>NZ_CP096449.1:0-4457500 GCF_054792385.1 Pseudomonas sp. SA233
TTTGGCGACACTTCGTTGCTGATGGCGCGTGCTACCCACGCGTCACCTGGCGGGCCGCCCCGCCGGACAAAGTCCAGGTCCCGGTGGTCGACCAGACGCACCGGGCCTTTGCCGCTTGGCGCGCGGCTCATACTTCGCGCCTGCTGTTGAACGCTGCCCAGCGGATCCGGGTGCGCACCCCCATGCCCAAGAACGGCTCAGGTGGGTTACGCGAAGGCATGCCAGTCACTGCGCGGATGTCACTCAATTGCCGGGAGTCCGCCCCCACTGCCATGTCCGCCAGCAGTGTTCCGGAGATGGTGCCCCAGGCCGCGCCCACACCGTTGTCGCAGGCAGTGGCGTAAACACCGTCATCGAGCTGGCCGAAGTAGTTGGTAAAGTTGCGCGAGATCGCATAGACCCCGCCCCAGGTATGGGTGAACGGCACCTGTGCCAGTTGCGGATAGCGCGCCGCGAAGGCCTTGCGATGGTCCTCGCGGATCTTGTTGCGGGTGGCATCGGTGATGCTGCGTCCGTAGCGAGGGACATGCTTGTAGGTATTGCGGATGATCAGGCGCCGGTCCTGGGTCATTCTTACAGTAGTACCGGCGTGGTCAGCTGGGGTCAGGCCCCAGTCGGCCTGGGCGCCAACCGCCGCCATCTCGGCATCGCTCAGTGGCCGCGTCCAACTGGCGAAGGTCATCACCGGCAGCAGCCGGTTGCGCAGGTAGCCGAACTCCTGGGTGAAAATGCTGGTGCCCAGCAATACCTGCGGAGTGCGGATCAGGCCGTTGTCGCCGCGCAACAGCCACTTGCCGCTGGGGTCTTTCTGAAGTGTGCGGATTGGCGACTCTTCAAGCACTTCGACGTTGCCGGGAAGTGAACCACCCAAGCCACGTACCAGGGCAGCAGGCTGCATCAGGAAGCAACCGGGCGTGTAAATGGCGCGGCTGTAGTAGCGGCTACCGAGTACATCGGCCAGTTCGTCACGCCCGACTACGCGATAGGGCTCGCCCAGGTCGGCCATCAGTTTTTCAAAGTGATCCAGATAACCCTCGCCACGTTCTCCCACCGCGCCCTGGTATTTGCCCGCATGGGACCACTGGCATTCGATGCTGTGACGGCCGATCAATGTCTGCAGCTGATCGATGGCTGAGCGGTTCAGGCCCAACAGGCGTTGTTTGTGCTGTGGGTCGGGATGTTCGAGGGCGAACTTGTGCGGCAGGTCGATGACGAAACCCGAGTTGCGCCCGGAGGCGCCGTAAGCAATTCGCTGGGCATCCACCAGAATGATGCGCGCCTGCGGCAGGTGCTCGGCCAGGCGCCGTGCGGCGGCAAGCCCGGCAAAGCCGGCGCCGATCACCACATAGTCGGCGTTCTGTTCGCCACTCAGGTGCTTGCTCGGCGCAGGTTCTGGCAACGCGGCATACCAGCCGCAGCTGCGGTCATCGTGAGGCAGATTGACGATACTGTTCATGGTTCGGCCTCAGGCCACATTTTGTTGGGTGTCCTGGCAGCTTTGCAGCCAGGTATTTCGTTGCAGTTGTGCCTGACGGCCGAGCAGCACGAACCCGCGCAGGGCACCGGCGTGGTCGTGGAACGCAGCGCTCAGTCCATCGCTGGTTGCATCGCAGCGCCATTGGCCCTCGCAGCCACCGGGAGGTGCCAGCAGGCACAGTGGGGCGACCGGGGTTTTCACCGTCACCGGCGCCAGTGGGTAGTGGACGGCGGTCGGTTGGCCCAGCAAGGTCTTGGCCAGGGCACGAATGCCTTCGTTGATCGGCGCGAGGTAGGGCAGCAACTGGCCGTTGATCTCGACGCAATCGCCCAAGGCATAGATGCCCGGTTGCGAGGTCTGTAGGTGTGCGTCGACCTTGATCCCGCGGCCGCAGTCCAGGCCGGCTTCCAGCGCCAGCTCAAGGTTGGGGCGCAGGCCCACTGCACTGAGCACCAGGTCCGCAGCGACGACTTGACCGTCGGCCAAGGTCAGTCGGTAGCCATCGCTGCCCGGCTCGATGCACTGCAAGGTGGTGCGCAGGTTCCACTGCACCCCCAACCCGGATAGCGCTTGTTGCAGGTGCTGGCCGGCCGCCTCGGGGAGCAGGCGCTCCATGGGCCAGGCACCCAGGCCGATTACCCGCACCTGATAGCCATTGCTCGCAAGGTCGTTGGCAAACTCGCAGCCGATCAGACCGTCGCCCAGAATGGCCACGCTGCGCACGCCTTCAAGGCGTTGGCGGAACGCCTGGTAATCCTGCAGGTTGTTGACGCTGAGCAGTGCCTCGGCGCAGCCCTCGATAGGCAACCGCACGGCAGAGGCCCCACTGGCTAGCACCAGTTGACCGTAGTCCATTTCGCCGAGGCTGGTGTACAAGCGCCGCGCCCGGGCATCGATGCGTTCGACTTTGCAGCCGGTATAGATACGAATGCCCAGCCGCTGTTCGATCGCCAGCGGCGTTTCGGTGGCCAGGGCTGCGGCGGTGCGGCCCTGGGCCAGGGCGATGGAGAGCGCAGGCTTGGAATAGAGATGCCCCGATTCCTGGGTCAGTACGCGAATCTCCAGTTGCGGGTCGGCCTTGCGCAGGGCCTGTGCCAGGCCGTAGCCGGCATGGCCGCTGCCGATGATGACCACTGGTTGTGCCGGGCGGGCCGCGACCACAGGCTGGGCCTGGATGACCGGCGCGGCAGCCACAGCTGCGATCGGGGTGCTGAGTTCGATCATTTCAAAGTCGGCCTTGCCGACCTTGCATTCAGGGCATAGCCAGTCTTCGGGCACATCCTCCCAGCGCGTGCCGGGGGCAATACCGTCGTCGGGCCAACCTTTGGCTTCGTCGTAGATCAGGCCACAGATGATGCAGAGCCAGGTTTTCATCGCGCTACCTCCTCACTCGCCCTTGATACGCACGGCCAGGTTCTTGGTCCTGACGTAGCTGTAGAGCGCCTCCTGGCCTTTTTCCCGGCCGAAGCCCGAGAGCCCGACGCCGCCAAACGGCGTTTCGATGCCACCTGCGTACCATTCGTTGACGAACACCTGGCCGGCGCACAGTTGCCGGGCGCAGCGCAGGGCGCGATTGAGGTCCTGGGTAAACACGCCGGCCACCAGCCCGAACGCAGTGCCGTTGGCAATGGCGATGGCCTCCTCTTCGTTGTCGAAGGGGATCACTGCCAGCACAGGGCCGAAGACTTCGGTCTGGGCAATCTCCATCTGCGCAGTCACATCGCGCAGTACGGTTGGCGCCATGTAGTGTCCGCGCAGGCCACTGATGGCCTCGCCGCCGGTTGCGACCATCGCGCCTTGCTGCTGGGCACGTCGGCACAGGGCCTCGATGCCTTCGAGCTGACCGGCAGAAATCACTGGCGTGTGGTCGGGGTTGTCCTGGCCCAGGCCCACGGTCAGCCCCTCGGCCATCGCTACCACGTCAGCGACGACCTCGTCGTAGATCGAGCGATGTACCAGCAGGCGCGACATGGCCGAGCACACCTGGCCGGCATTGAAGAAGATGCCGCTTTTCACACTGTTGATCAGTTGCTCGCGATCGGCATCCGGGAACACCAGGGCCGCCGATTTGCCGCCCAGCTCCATGACGCTGGGAATCGCGTGTTCGGCGGCGCTGCGCAGAATGCTCTGGCCGGTGCCGACGGAACCTGTGAAGACGATCTGGTCGACATCGCGATGGCCGGCCAGGTAGGCACCCACTTCACGGCCACGGCCGCAGATCAGATTGACTGCACCCTGTGGCAGGCCGGCACGCTCGATGGCCTGCATCAGCACGCACAGGCCAAGTGGCGACAGCTCCGGCGACTTGATCACTACCGCGTTGCCGGCCGCCAGGGCTGGGGCCAGGGAGCGGGCGCAGATCGACACGGGGAAGTTCCACGGCACGATCTGCAGCGACACGCCCATGGGGTCGTAGACCGTGAAGTCCATGTAGCCGTCACCCAGCGGAATCGACTTGCCTTCGATCTTGTCGGCCATGCCGGCGTAGTACTCGAAGTAGCGCGCGGCCTCGACGAATTCGTCACGGGCATCGCGCAGGCTCTTGCCGTTTTCCTGGCACAGCACCCACGCGCCTTCGTCGGTGATTGCACGAATCTGCGCGGCAACCTCAAGCAACCAGGTCACCCGCTGAGCAGGGCGAACGCGGGTCAGAGCGTTGCTGTCGGCGCAGCGCCGGGCGGCCTGCAAAGCGCGTTCGGCGTCGGCCACACTGGCTTGGGCGATGGTCGCCACAGGTTCGCTGGTGCCAGGGTTGTGGATGCTCAGGTGCTGCTCACTGTCGGTCCACTGGCCGTCAATGAAGTTCAGCCAGTGCGGGGCTATCGGATGCATGGTGATCACCTCAGGCGCGTTGCGCGCAGTCAAGCAGTTGGCGGGCAGCCCACTTGTGGAAGTAGTGGGTCGGCAGGTCCATTTCCGGCGAGAACGCACCACCGCTGTAGCCAGGCGAGGAGCGGCCCATCTGCATGCCTTCGACCGAGGCGATGTCTTCGGCGAACACCACGCGCCAGGATTCCATTACCGCTTTGCGCGAGGCGTCGTAATGGCTGTCGAGCGCTTCGTCACCCACGTAGAACAAGCGCAGGTGCTCGATGGTTTTACCCGGCGCCACAGGCTCGAGCATCATGGCGAACGCATGGTCGGCCTGGATGCCCAACAGCACGTTGGGGAAGAACGCCACGTACTCGGCGGTGCGCAGGCGGTCCTGTGGCCAGGATGGGAAGATCGGCAGATGGGTACCGGCAACGGCCGAGAGGTTGTAGGCGTGGCTGCCCTGCCCGGCGAATTCCTCGAACATGATGTTGTAGTGGTCTTCCAGGCGCGAGTAGCTGTTCAGGCTCGGGTGCACCCACGGCAGGTGGTAGGCCTCGCAGTAGTTCTCGACCGCCAGCTTCCAGTTGCAGTTGACCTCGATGCTCATCGCACCGCTGTTTGCTTCACGGCGCAGCAGATCCATGCCGTCGGTGCCCAGGAACTGGGTCCAGCGTTCGGTCAGCGGCTGCAGTTGTTCTTCAAGGGCCGGTGCGTCGCCAGACAGGTTGATGAACACCATGTCCATCCAGATCGTGGTACGCAGCGCCTTCAGGCCGTGTTTCTCGCACGCGAAACGTTCGTCTTTGTGCTGATTGATTCCGCCGACGTGTGGGGTACCTTTGAGGCCGCCATTCAGGTCGTAGGTCCAGGAGTGGTAGGGGCAGCGGATCACACCCTGCACTTCACCCGCCTGTTGCACCAGTTTCACGCCGCGGTGGCTGCAGACGTTGTGGAACACCTGCACCAGACCTTCGCGGTTGCGCATCATCAACAGCGGCAGGCCCATGAAATCGACCGGTTTGACGTAGCTGTTGGTCGGCAAGTCGCTGGCAAAACCGATACAGGCCCAGTTGCGCCCCAGCACCTCGTCGCGCTCAAGTTCGAAATAGCGCTGGTCGGTGTAGAACTCGTTGGTCAGGCCATGAGCTTCATGGATAGGCGCCAGAACGGTTTCCAGGGCGTGGACGGGAATAAGGCGGGAATCAGTCGATACGGTCATTTTTTGTTTTCTCTTGTTAGATGCACGGCAGGCAATGCCTTGATGCCTGGTGCCAGTTTCAGCAAGAGAAGGAGGGCGCGACAAACGATTTATTTCAACGCTATTTATCAGTTTTTATCATTAATGATTTATTCGCAGGCGATAGTAATGGCAAAGAAAAATTAGATGAATGGTCAGCTTTGGACTTTTCAGATTAATGATTTTTGGTAATCAATTAATGATTAGAAATGGTTTGTCGAAGTGCGGGTAGTTCTCCCATTTTGATAGGGCCCAAGGGAGCGTGCCGCGCCTTGGGCCTGCGGGAAGACCGCCGCCAGGGATCCGGCACCTGCCTGTGGCAGCGGTTTTACCCAAACCGTGACATCAAACCCTTGAACAAAAACAATAGGGGATATCCAATGCGTGCCGAATCTGGCCTGCTCAAAGGCCTCAACCCCACCGTGACGATCTGGTCGTTACTGGCCGTTGTGGTCTTCGTGCTGTTTTGCGCCCTGTTTGCCGAACATGCAGCAGCGGCTTTTCAACGTGCCTCCGACTTCATCCTGCAGAACTTCAAATGGTTCTACCTGATCTCCGTAACGGTTGTGCTGGGACTGCTGATCTATCTGATGTGCAGCAAGTTCGGGCAGATCAAGCTTGGGCGAGACGACGACAAACCCGAATTCAGCTTCGGCTCCTGGATCGCCATGTTGTTCAGTGGTGGCATGGGCATCGGCCTGATCTTCTGGTCGGTTGCCGAACCCATGTGGCATTACGCGGGCAACCCGTTCTCCACCGGCCTCACCGACGAAGCCGCCACCACAGCCATGCGTATCACCCTGTTCCACTGGGGCCTGCATCCCTGGGCCATTTTCACCATCGTCGGCCTGGGCCTTGCCTACTTTGCCTACCGCAAGGGCTTGCCGCTGAGCATGCGCTCGATCCTTTACCCACTGATCGGTGAGCGCATCTATGGGCCCATCGGACATGTGGTGGACATCCTTGCTGTGGTGATTACCGCGTTTGGTGTATCCCAGTCGCTGGGCCTGGGCGTGGTGCAAATGAACACCGGGCTGAGTCAGGTGTTCGACCTGCCCATCAGCCTGGGGGTCCAGATCACCCTGATCGTGCTCATAACCATGGTCACCACCGTATCGGTGATGGCCGGTGTGTCGCGTGGCATGAAGCGTCTCTCGGAATGGAACATGCTCTTGTCGGTGGTCCTGGTGGTGGTGATCCTGCTGCTGGGGCCAACCCGCTACATCCTCAACCTGATGCTGGAAAGCACCGGCGACTATGCCAGCCATGTAGTGGGCCTGAGCTTCTGGAGCGATACCCAGAAAGACAGCGGCTGGCAGAACTGGTGGACGGCGTTCTACTGGCCGTGGTGGATGACCTGGGGCCCGTTTGTCGGTCTGTTCATCGCGCGAATTTCCAAAGGCCGCACCATTCGTGAACTGATCGCCGGCGCACTGTTGGTACCCACCCTGGTGACCATCATCTGGATGTCGGTGTTCGGCGGTGCCGCGCTCAAGGCTGAGCAGGTCGATCGTCATCACCACGCAGAACTGGTTGCCAGTGGTGAACTGCCGGGCGACAAGGCCAAGTTCGAAGGTGGCACGGTATTGCTGGCGACCAAGCAGGAAACCACCGCAGCCATGTTCACCCTGCTGCACAAGATCGACGCGGGTACCTTGGGCAAGGTGCTGAGCGTGCTGGTCTGTATCCTGCTGGCGACATACTTCATCACCTCGGCCGACTCCGGCACCCAAGTGCTGTGTACGTTGAACTCCATGGGCAGTGCCAACCCGCCGCAGAGTATCCGCCTGCTATGGTGCATCCTGGAGGGTGCTATTGCCACGGTCCTGCTGATGGCGGGGGGGCTCAAGGCGATCCAGATGGCGAGCATCGCAGCAGGATTGCCGATTGCGGGCTTCATCCTGCTGATTAGTTACACCCTGATGCGCAGCTTGCGCCAGGAGATGGCTGACGGCCTGCTTGATACGCCGCCGGGTGGGCGCCTGCCTATCCCTGGGATGCTCCCGCAAGGCATCACGCCGGTGGCTGGGTCGTTGGCCAGCGGGGGGCTTGATATGGGGCTGACAGCGAAGAAAGCCAGCTGACCTCAACCCGCCCTGGAAGACACAAGACCGACAGCCATCCGCTGTCGGTCTTGTGTTTTGGGCTGGCTATTTCTGCACCGAAGGCAGGGCCATCAACCAGTCCCGGAACAGCCGCACGCTTTCACGAGGGCCTCGCTTGGCGGACGACTCCAGCAGGCAGAACTTAGCGTCGGTCTGCAGTACCACATCGTTGGGCTTGACCAGCGCACCAGTGCTCAACGCATCGTCCACCAGGTTGCCCCAGGCCAGGGCCACGCCTTGGCCACTGATCGCCGACTGGATCAGCATGCCGTAGCTGTTGATGTTGACGCGGTGCTTGGGCGTCATGGGCTCGTACCCCAGGCGCTTGAACCACTCGGGCCAACCTACCCAGTCGCGCTGGGAGTCTTCAAGCCATAGCCAGGTACACGACGACAACCCTTCGATGCTGCTCAGTTGCGGATGCCTGGCCAGATAGGCCGGGCTGCACACCAGGAAGATTTCTTCCGAGAACAGCGGCGTGACAGCCATGTCCTTGGGCGGTGGGTTGCAGTAGTACAGCGCCAGGTCACTGTCGAGCCTGGCGTAATCCTTCACATGGTCGTGGGCGATGATCCGCAGGTCGATGTCTTCATGGGCGTTCTGGAATTCCGACACCTTGGGCAGCAACCACAGCGAAGCCATGGCGGTACTGGTGGCTACGGTGACTTGCTGGTTGCCTTGCCACTGGCGTATCTCGCCGGTGACTCGGGCCAGGTACAGCATGCATTCACGCACCGTTTCGTAATACTGCGTGCCGGTGGGGGTCAGGGCCATGCTACGGGTGGTACGGGTGAACAGTGCCTTGCCCAGGTAGTCCTCAAGAAGGCGAACCTGACGGCTGATTGCACCTTGGGTGACATTTAATTCCTTGGCAGCAAGGGTAAAGCTCAAGTGGCGCGCCGCAGACTCAAACGCATGAAGACTCTTGAGCGGCGGAAGAGGCTGGATTTTCACAGGCTGGGTTCCACGCATTTTTATTATCAGCCGCTCTATATTAACGATCCGTTCAGTCACTGGGGTGGCGGTTCGAAGATTTAGTTTTTCACCAGCGTTGCTGGCGTCGGCCAGGGAAACTTCGTCACCGGCGGGAGAAACCCAATTCTTGCAGGTCCTGCCTGACGCACTCCGGACAGCAGGCATTCAGGTCCGAATGGATGCGCAACAGCAGGGCTGGAGTGGCTCATCTGCCGATCGGGTAGGCAGGCGCCCGCCAGCGCGTCGTCAACTGGACTTGGTCGGTTTGCCCGGTTTGGGCATGAGTAAACACTTCGATTGCGCTCGAACTCAATAACGCCATTTTTGACCGCGGATGAGAGCCGATAGTCGAGCGCCTTGATCTTCACGCCCTCAGTGACGTAATTGCGGATTTTCTGCAGGCTACCTGCGTACTGGTCATAACCCAACACCATGGAACTGGGTTTAGCTGAGTCACCATGAACATGCCAGACGTCCTTGGTGCCTGCCTGATAGCGGCGGAATAGGCTGTAACGGGATTCAGGATAAAGGAAGGCCAGGTTGTAGAGCGGCCCTGCGAAGGTCTCCTTGAATCGTCCCTGGTTTCGTAGACACCTCGAACGGCTGAAATGTGTCGATTGCAGCCGTTCACAACTGACCGCTATCGACTCATTCCGGTCGCCGAACCGAGCTGCGATCTTGTAGGAGCGGGCTTGTCCCGCGACTGGGCCATTCCTCCGGGCATCAACGCAAAGCGGGCTGACTAGGCCCTCAAATTCAAAACTGTAAATCCAATAAGCAAAGCGAATCCGCGCTGCGCCAGGGCACGTTCATGCGTTCCCTGCTTTGCTTAGAGGTAGGATTTGAATGAAGAAGAAAGTATCGCCCCTTCAGTTGAACGTCATCATCCCCGTCTCACTGGGGAACCCATGGGCCGTGCTCATCATGGCGATTGTTGGGGCTGGCGCAGCAAGCATGCTGAAGGAGCACTCGGCGACCAATGCAACACCGAGCCCTGTCGTAAATGTTTATCAACAAAATTCCTCAGGAGTATGCCCTATGGCGCAGAGCGACCATGAATTGATCGACAAGCAGATGGCTCTCTGGGAAGCAGCTTCGGTGGCAATGCGCGAATACGAAGAGGCAAAGGCTCATGGGTCCCCTGAGCTGCTTGAATTGCTGCGTCAGAAGGCCGAATGGTTCGCTAAGGCTGCCAGTAGCTACCACCTTGAAACGATGACTGGCAAAAAAGCTCCACGGCACTGAACTGCCCTGCTGTGCCCCATGGGCAGTAGGATCTGGTATTCGTGAGAGAATCTATGTAACCAAAATAAATGAAGCGGCTCCCGGAGTACGATAAATTTCCTTTAGTTTTGAGAACGCTACTGAAAGGGAAGGAGGTATGCAAATGCAACAATTTGTTGTAGCCGTAACAACCATGCCACCCCAAAAATTCTGCAATGGACTTCACTACCCATTCACCCCAGTGAACACGAGAAAGACCTTTAAGAATATCTAATTCCTGACTTTTAAGACCAAGATAAATGTTTCGTTCAACATACGAACGCAGAGATTCATCTGGTTGGATTCGCAGCAGCATTTTTGGCCGATCCATAGCTGGAGGGGGCGGGGTTGGCAAGGGGCGGTGCTCGCAGGAGCGGGGGAGAGAGGTCTCACCGGCTCCTGCGACAGTTTTAATTATCCTGCGACAGTTTTAATTCTCTAAATCCAGCGCAAAGCGCCCCTGGCTTCTGGCTTACTCGACCGTAACCGACTTGGCCAGGTTACGCGGCTGGTCCACGTCGGTGCCCTTGAGCACGGCGACGTAGTACGACAGCAGCTGCAGCGGGATGGTGTACAGGATCGGCGCCAGGGCGTCGGCGATGTGCGGCACCTTGATCACGTGGGTACCTTCGCCATTGGTCATGCCGGCCTGCTCGTCGGCAAACACTACCAGCTCGCCACCACGGGCGCGTACTTCCTGCAGGTTGGACTTCAGCTTCTCCAGCAGTTCGTTGTTCGGCGCAACGGTTACCACCGGCATGTCGCTATCCACCAGCGCCAGCGGGCCGTGCTTCAACTCGCCTGCCGGGTAGGCTTCGGCGTGGATGTAGGAAATTTCCTTGAGCTTGAGCGCACCTTCCATCGCCACCGGGTACTGCGCACCACGGCCGAGGAACAGGGTGTGGTGCTTGTCGGCGAACAGCTCGGCGATTTTCTCGACGGTGGCGTCCATGGCCAGGGCTTCGCCCAGGCGGGCCGGCAGGCGGCGCAGTTCTTCGACCAGCTCGGCTTCGACGCCGGCTTCCAGGGTACCGCGCACCTGGCCCAGGGCCAGGGTCAGCAGCATCAGCGAAACCAGTTGGGTGGTGAAGGCTTTGGTCGAGGCCACGCCGATTTCCGGGCCGGCCAGAGTCAGCAGGGTCAGGTCCGACTCACGCACCAGCGAGCTGATACCGACGTTGCAGATCGCCAGGCTACCGAGGAAGCCCAGCTCCTTGGCGTTACGCAGTGCGGCCAGGGTGTCGGCGGTTTCGCCAGACTGCGAGATGGAGACGAACAGGGTGTCCGGCTGCACTACCACCTTGCGGTAACGGAACTCGCTGGCCACTTCGACCTGGCACGGGATCCCGGCCAGGCTTTCCAGCCAGTAACGGGCGACCATGCCGGCGTGGTAGCTGGTACCGCAGGCAACGATCTGCACATTGCGCACCTTGGCGAACAGTTCGGCAGCCTGCGGGCCGAAGGCCTGGACCATCACGTTGTCCTTGCCCAGGCGGCCTTCCAGGGTGCGCTGCACCACGCTTGGCTGCTCGTGGATTTCCTTGAGCATGAAGTGGCGGTAGGTACCTTTGTCGGCAGCTTCGGCACCTTCGTGGTACTGCACGGTTTCGCGCTGGACCTTGTGGCCATCCTGGTCCCAGATGGAGACCTGGTCACGGCGGATTTCGGCAATGTCGCCTTCTTCCAGGTACATGAAGCGGTCGGTGACCTGGCGCAGGGCCAGCTGGTCGGACGCCAGGAAGTTCTCGCCCAGGCCCAGGCCGATGACCAGCGGGCTGCCACTACGTGCGGCTACCAGGCGGTCAGGCTGCTTGGCGCTGATCAGCGCCAGGCCATAAGCGCCATGCAGGCGCTTCACCGCAGCCTTCAAGGCATCGGTCAGGTCCGGAATGCTCTTCAAGGTGTGGTGGATCAGGTGGACGATGACTTCGGTATCGGTCTGCGAAGTGAAGACATAGCCAAGGCCCTTCAGCTCTTCGCGCAGTTCTTCGTGGTTCTCGATGATGCCGTTGTGCACCACGGCCACTTCATTGCCCGAGAAGTGCGGGTGGGCGTTGCCCTCGGTCGGCGCACCGTGGGTGGCCCAGCGAGTGTGGGCGATGCCCAGCTGGCCGGCCAGTGGCTCTGCAGCAACAGCGGCTTCCAGTTCACTGACCTTGCCGATACGGCGACGGCGCTGCAGTTCACCGTTCTGGGTGAGGACGGCCAGGCCGGCGCTGTCGTACCCGCGGTACTCAAGACGCTTGAGGCCTTCGATCAGGATGGCTGTGATGTTGCGCTCGGCGACGGCACCAACGATTCCACACATGGTTTATTGCTCCTGGCTGATCGCGGCGCAGATCAGGTTGATGCCGCGGGCTTGAATTTGTTCGCGTGCCGCTGCGGGCAGGCGTTCGTCAGTAATAAGGGTGTGCACGCTGCCCCAGGGCAGCTCGAGGTTGGGGATCTTGCGCCCTACCTTGTCCGATTCGACCATCACGATCACTTCACGGGCGACTTCGGCCATGACCCGGCTCAGGCCGAGAAGTTCGTTGAAGGTGGTGGTGCCGCGGCCGAGGTCGATACCGTCGGCGCCTATGAACAGTTGGTCGAAATCGTAGGAGCGCAACACCTGCTCAGCCACCTGGCCCTGGAACGACTCGGAATGCGGGTCCCAGGTGCCACCGGTCATCAGCAGCACCGGCTCGTGTTCAAGGTCGCAGATGGCGCGGGCCACGTTCATCGAATTGGTCATCACCACCAGGCCAGGATGGCGGCCCAGTTCAGGGATCATGGCTGCCGTGGTGCTGCCGCTGTCGATAATGATCCGCGCATGTTCGCGGATACGCGCCACAGCAGCGCGGGCGATGGCCTTTTTATAGGAAGACACCGGCTGGGCAGGTTCACCGAGCAGCTCTTGAGGCACCGGGACCGCGCCACCATAACGCCGTAGCAACAGGCCATTGGTTTCCAGGGCAGCGAGGTCCTTGCGGATGGTGACCTCCGAGGTAGCGAAACGCTTGGCCAACGCGTCCACGCTCACCTCGCCCTGCTCGCTGAGCAAAGCCAGAATGTTGTGCCGCCGCTGCGGGGTGTTTCGTTTCGACATGAGCGCTTAAGTTTCGATTCGAAAGATAATGGTGGCAATCAAAACCTAAGATGAGCGATTCGTCAAGTTGTCACTGCCCTGTGGACAGTTTCTCTCTGCACTGGCGCGGCTTCTGTAGGAGCGGCCTTGTGTCGCGATGGGCCGCAGCGCGGCCCCAGGTTTTCGAGACAAAACAGAAATTGCCGGGGCTGCTTTGCAGCCCATCGCGACACAAGGCCGCTCCTACAGAGGGTGCGATATGCCGCAAAATAAAAAGCCGACTTATTCACATAAGTCGGCTTTCGATCGAAACAGCTGTGTATAACTCAGCTCTTCTTGATCTTTTCCGGTCGCTTCCAACCCGAGATGTTGCGCTGACGTGCACGAGCCACCGCCAGGTCGCCTGCCTCCACGGTCTGGGTGATGGTCGAGCCGGCAGCAGTGGTCGCACCAACCTTGATTTCCACAGGCGCTACCAACGAGTTGTTCGAGCCGATGAACACGTCCTCGCCCATCACGGTCTTGAACTTGTTGGCGCCATCGTAGTTGCAGGTGATGGTGCCGGCGCCGATGTTGGTGCGTGCACCGATTTCGGCATCGCCCAGGTAGGTCAGGTGACCTGCCTTGGCGCCTTCCCCGAGGTGGGCGTTTTTCAGTTCGACGAAGTTACCCACATGGGCCTTGGCGTCCAGCACGCTACCCGGGCGCAGGCGAGCGAACGGGCCGGCATCGCTGCCCTCGCCCATCACGGCACCTTCGAGGTGGCTGTTGGCCTTGACCACTGCGCCTTTGCGCAGGGTGGTGTTCTTGATCACACAGTTCGGGCCGATCTGCACATCGTCCTCGATGACCACCTTGCCTTCGAGAATCACGTTGATATCGATCAGCACGTCACGGCCAACGGTCACTTCACCGCGGACATCAAAACGCGCCGGGTCGCGCAGGGTCACACCCTGGGCCATCAAGCGACGGCCTTCGCGCAACTGGTAGTGGCGCTCCAGCTCGGACAACTGGCGGCGGTCGTTGGCGCCTTGCACTTCCATCGGGTCGTGTGGCTGTTCGGTAGCCACCACCAGCCCATCGGCCACAGCCATGGCGATGACGTCGGTCAGATAATACTCACCCTGGGCGTTGTTGTTCGACAGGCGGCCCATCCAGTCCGCCAGGCGCGCGGCCGGCAGGGCCAGAATACCGGTGTTGCCTTCCTTGATCGCTTTCTGCGCATCGTTGGCGTCCTTGTGCTCAACGATGGCGGTCACCTTGCCCTGCTCGTCACGCACGATGCGGCCATAGCCCGTCGGGTCGTCGAGGGTCACCGTGAGCAGGCCCAGCTGCTGCTCGTTGGCCTTGGCCAGCAGACGCTGCAGTGTTTCCACTTCGATCAACGGCACATCACCGTACAGCACCAGCACGGTTTCGGCGGTCAAGGCCGGCAATGCCTGGGCAACCGCATGGCCGGTACCCAGCTGCTTGTCCTGCATGACGAAGTTCAGGTCGTCGGCGGCCAGGCGCTCGCGAACCAACTCGGCACCATGGCCAATGACCACATGAATACCTTGCGGCTGCAGCTGGCGCGCGCTGTGGATAACATGGCCAAGCATGGAGTTGCCGGCTACCGGGTGCAGCACCTTGGGCAGCGCCGAGCGCATGCGGGTGCCTTGGCCGGCGGCGAGAATAACGATATCGAGTGACATTACTGGCTACCAATCCTGGGTGGTCAGTGAAATGACCGGGGGGAGAAATCAGAAAAAGAAAAAGGGTAGCCGAGGCTACCCTTTTACTCAATCGCAACAGAAGTTATCAGCCGAGGGCCGATTACTTGCCTCTGCGCATTTGCTGGACGGTACGCAGCTGAGCTGCGGCCTCGGCCAGACGTGCGGCGGCGGCGCCGTAGTCGAAGTCCGCGCCTTTCAGATTCAGGGCGTTCTCGGCAGCCTTGAGGGCTTCCTGAGCCTGAGCTTCATCCAGGTCTGCAGCACGTTGCACGGTATCGGCAAGCACCTTGACCATGTTCGGCTGAACCTCGAGGAAACCACCAGAGATGTAGAACACCTCTTGGGCGCCACCCTGCTTGGTCAGCGTGATCGGACCAGGCTTGAGATTGGTGATCAGCGGCGCGTGACCCGGAGCGATACCAAGATCACCTAGGTTACCGTGCGCAACTACCATCTCGACCAGGCCGGAGAAGATCTCTCCTTCCGCGCTGACGATATCGCAATGGACTGTCATAGCCATCTGCTTGCCTCAACCTGATAGCGCCCCTTGCGGGGCGCAGGAATTACAGTTTCTTGGCTTTCTCGATCGCTTCGTCGATGCTGCCGACCATGTAGAACGCTTGTTCTGGCAGGTGGTCGTAGTCACCTTTGAGGATGCCGCTGAAGCCAGCGATGGTGTCTTTCAGGGAAACGTACTTGCCTGGCGAACCGGTGAAGACTTCGGCCACGAAGAACGGCTGCGACAGGAAGCGCTGGATCTTACGAGCGCGGGCTACCAGTTGCTTGTCGGCTTCGGACAGTTCGTCCATACCCAGGATCGCGATGATGTCTTTCAGCTCTTTGTAGCGCTGCAGAACATACTGAACGCCACGAGCGGTCTCGTAGTGCTCGTTGCCGATCACGTTCGGGTCCAGCTGGCGCGAAGTCGAGTCCAGTGGGTCGACCGCTGGGTAGATACCCAGGGAGGCGATGTCACGGGACAGAACGACGGTGGCGTCCAAGTGGGCGAAGGTGGTCGCTGGCGACGGGTCGGTCAAGTCGTCCGCAGGTACGTATACGGCCTGAACGGAGGTGATCGAACCTTCCTTGGTGGAGGTGATACGCTCTTGCAGAACGCCCATCTCTTCAGCCAGGGTCGGCTGGTAACCTACTGCCGAAGGCATACGGCCCAGCAGTGCGGATACTTCGGTACCGGCCAGGGTGTAACGATAGATGTTGTCGACGAACAGCAGAACGTCGTTACCTTCGTCACGGAACTTCTCGGCCATGGTCAGGCCGGTCAGCGCTACGCGCAGACGGTTTCCTGGTGGCTCGTTCATCTGACCGTAGACCAGCGCTACCTTGTCGAGAACGTTGGAGTCCTTCATCTCGTGGTAGAAGTCGTTACCCTCACGAGTACGCTCACCCACACCAGCGAACACGGAGTAACCGCTGTGTTCCATGGCGATGTTACGGATCAGTTCCATCATGTTTACGGTCTTGCCGACACCGGCACCACCGAACAGACCAACCTTACCACCCTTGGCGAACGGGCAAACCAGGTCGATAACCTTGATGCCGGTTTCCAGCAGGTCGTTGCCGCCTGCCTGGTCAGCGAACGAAGGCGCTGGCTGGTGGATACCGCGACGCTCTTCTTCGCCGATCGGGCCGGCCTCGTCGATCGGGTTGCCCAGTACGTCCATGATACGGCCCAGGGTGGCCTTACCAACAGGAACGGAAATGGCAGCGCCGGAGTCAACGACTTCCAGACCGCGCTTCAGGCCTTCGGTCGAGCCCATCGCAATGGTACGAACCACGCCGTCGCCCAGCTGCTGCTGAACTTCCAGGGTGGTTTCCGCGCCTTGTACTTTCAGCGCGTTGTAAACACTCGGCACGACGTCACGTGGGAATTCCACGTCGATGACGGCGCCGATGATTTGAACGATACGTCCGCTACTCATAGCTGGATCCTCTGAATATTTGAACCGTTAAACCGCGGCAGCGCCGCCGACGATTTCCGAGATCTCCTGGGTGATCGCAGCCTGACGCGCCTTGTTGTAGATCAACTGAAGCTCTTTGATCAAATCACCGGCGTTGTCTGTGGCGTTCTTCATGGCGATCATCCGGGCCGCTTGTTCAGCAGCGTTGTTCTCGACCACCGCCTGGTACACCTGCGACTCCACGTAACGCACCATCAAGCCGTCCAGCAGCTCTTTTGCGTCGGGTTCGTACAGGTAGTCCCAGTGATGCTTGAGATCCTGATCCGGGGTTGCCACCAACGGTACCAATTGCTCGACCGTTGGCTTCTGGGTCATGGTGTTGATGAACTTGTTCGAAACCACCGAGAGGCGATCGATACGGCCGTCCAGGTAGGCGTCCAGCATCACTTTGACGGAGCCGATCAGATCGTTGATCGATGGCTCTTCGCCCAAGTGGCTGATCGCGGCTACGACGTTGCCGCCAAAGATGCGGAAGAAAGTCGCACCCTTGCTGCCGATCACGCACAGGTCGATTTCCACGCCCTGTTCGCGGTTTTCGTTCATGTCCTTGACCAGGGCCTTGAACAGGTTGGTGTTCAAGCCACCGCACAGACCACGGTCACTGCTCACCACGATATAACCGGCGCGCTTTACAGGGCGCTCGATCATGAACGGGTGGCGGTATTCCGGGTTGGCGTTGGCCAGATGACCGATCACCTGGCGGATACGCTCCGCGTAAGGACGGCTAGCAGCCATGCGCATTTGTGCTTTGCGCATCTTGCTGACCGCCACTTTCTCCATGGCGCTGGTAATTTTTTGCGTGCTTTTGATGCTCGCAATCTTACTGCGAATCTCTTTTGCGCCTGCCATGTATCACCTATCAGGTTAGCAAGCGGGGGCCTGAGCCCCCGCTGCGGCTTACCAGGTCTGGGTGGCCTTGAACTTCTCGATACCGGCTTTCAGGCCTGCGTCGATTTCGTCGTTGAAGTCACCCTTCACGTTGATCTTCGCCATCAGTTCAGCGTGATCACGGTTGAAGAAGGCGATCAGTGCTTGCTCGAAGCTACCGATCTTGGAGACTTCTACGTCAGTCAGGAAACCACGCTCAGCGGCATACAGCGACAGGGCCATGTCCGCGATGGACATCGGCGCGTACTGCTTCTGCTTCATCAGCTCGGTAACGCGCTGACCATGCTCCAGCTGCTTGCGGGTCGCTTCGTCCAGATCGGAAGCGAACTGGGCGAATGCAGCCAGTTCACGGTACTGAGCCAGAGCGGTACGGATACCACCGGACAGCTTCTTGATGATCTTGGTCTGAGCGGCACCACCTACGCGGGATACCGAAACACCGGCGTTCACTGCTGGGCGGATGCCCGAGTTGAACATGGCCGATTCCAGGAAGATCTGACCGTCGGTGATGGAAATCACGTTGGTCGGAACGAACGCGGAAACGTCGCCAGCCTGGGTTTCGATGATCGGCAGGGCGGTCAGGGAACCGGTCTTGCCAGTGACTGCGCCGTTGGTGAACTTCTCGACATACTCTTCCGAAACGCGCGATGCACGCTCCAGCAGACGGGAGTGGAGATAGAACACGTCACCTGGGTACGCTTCACGTCCTGGTGGACGACGCAGCAGCAGGGAGATCTGACGGTAGGCAACGGCCTGCTTGGACAGGTCATCGTAAACGATCAGGGCGTCTTCACCGCGGTCACGGAAGAACTCGCCCATGGTGCAGCCGGCGTATGGCGCCAGGAACTGCAGTGCGGCGGATTCCGAAGCACTGGCAACGACCACGATGGTGTTGGCCAGGGCGCCGGCTTCTTCCAGCTTGCGAACGATGTTGGCAACGGTGGAACGCTTCTGGCCGACAGCAACATAAACACAGAAAATACCGGAGTCTTTCTGGTTGATGATGGCGTCGATGGCCATGGCGGTCTTGCCGATCTGACGGTCACCGATGATCAGCTCGCGCTGGCCACGGCCGACAGGGATCATGGCGTCGACGGACTTGTAGCCAGTCTGTACAGGCTGGTCTACCGACTTACGCCAGATCACGCCTGGAGCGACCTTTTCGACCGCGTCGGTTTCGGTGGTGGTCAGAGGACCTTTGCCATCGATCGGGTTACCCAGAGCGTCGACGACGCGGCCCAGCAGGCCTTTGCCGACCGGAACTTCCAGGATGCGACCGGTGCACTTGGCGCTCATGCCTTCGGCGAGGGTGTCATAGGCACCCAGGATCACTGCACCTACGGAGTCTTGCTCCAGGTTCAGGGCCATGCCGAATACGCTGCCAGGGAACTCGATCATTTCGCCGTACATGACGTCGGCCAGACCGTGGATCCGCACGATACCGTCGGATACCGAAACAACGGTACCTTCGTTACGGGCTTGGGAGCTCACATCGAGGTTGTCGATGCGGCCCTTGATGATTTCACTAATTTCGGAAGGATTGAGTTGCTGCATTGCTCTGCTGCCCCTTCAAACTCAAGATTTCAATGCTTCGGCCAGTTTCGCGATTTTGCCGCGAACAGAGCCATCGATTACCAGGTCACCAGCGCGGATGACGACGCCGCCAATCAGGCTGGCATCCTCCGACGCGTGCAGGCGCACTTCCTGGCCTAACCGTGCACTGAGAACCTTGGCGAGTTTGTCTTGCTGTTCTTGGTTCAACGCGAAGGCACTGGTGACTTCCACGTCCACGGATTTCTCTTGCTCGGCCTTGTACAGATCGAACAGGGCGGCAATCTCCGGCAGAAGCAGGAGACGGTCGTTTTCCGCGGCAACATGAATGAAATTCCGTGCCTGTGCATTGAACTTGTCACCGCACACGTCAATGAACGTGGCGGCCTTTTCTGCGCTCGTCAGTCGCGGGGCCTTGAGCAGGCGCTGCATGGTGTCGTCTTGCGACACCGCAGCAGCCAGGCCGAGCATGGCTGACCAATTGGCCAGTTGCTGATGGGCCTGGGCATGCTCAAAGGCAGCCTTAGCGTAAGGTCGGGCCAACGTGGTCAGTTCTGCCATGATCGCCCTCGCTTAAATTTCAGCGGCCAGTTTGTTAACCAGCTCCGCATGCGCGTTTTGATCGATTGTGGCGCCAAGGATCTTTTCAGCACCACCAACGGCCAGGGCACCCACTTGGGCGCGCAGGGCGTCTTTAGCGCTGTTCAGTTCCTGTTCGATCTCGGCCAGAGCCTGAGCCTTCACACGGTCAGCTTCGACGCGGGCCTGATCACGGGCTTCCTCGACAAGCTGAGCAGCGCGTTTCTTGCTTTGCTCGATGATTTCGGCTGCCTGTGCTTTAGCTTCACGCAGTTGCTGACCCGCTTTCTCTTGGGCCAGCTCCAGGTCGCGAGCTGCGCGGTTGGCAGCGTCCAAGCCGTCGGCAATCTTCTTTTGGCGCTCTTGCAGGGCAGTGATGACCGGAGGCCACACATACTTCATGCAGAAGAGTACAAAAATCAGAAAAGCAACGGATTGGCCAATCAGGGTTGCATTAATGTTCACGCCAACACCTCGCTCGGTCTTAATTCATACAGCCATCAACTCGTGGTGACGAGTGATTAGCCGGCGATCTGACCAACGAACGGATTCGCGAAGGTGAAGAACAGAGCGATACCAACACCGATCATGGTTACGGCGTCGAGCAGACCGGCAACGATGAACATTTTAACCTGCAGCATCGGAACCATTTCTGGTTGACGAGCAGCGCCTTCCAGGAACTTGCCGCCCAGCAGGCCGAAACCAATGGCGGTACCCAGAGCACCCAGGCCGATCAGCAGAGCAACAGCGATAGCGGTCAGACCAACTACAGTTTCCATCTTTCCTCCCGACTTTTACGTCGTATTGGTTAGGTTTTTAGTTTGAAGCGGTAAAACAAATCGTTTGGTACAGCATGCCCTTGCGGACTTTTTAAGCCCTCCCCCCGAACAGGCGGGGAAGGCTATCAGACACGCCAGGCGGTCTTAATGGTTATCTTCGTGAGCCATCGACAGGTAGACGATGGTCAGCATCATGAAGATGAAAGCTTGCAGGGTGATGATCAGGATGTGGAACACAGCCCACGCCCATTGCAGCACCACACCCAGGCCGCTGAGCCACAGCAGGCCGGAGCCGAACATTACAGCGATCAGGATAAACACCAGTTCGCCGGCATACATGTTGCCGAACAGACGCAGTGCCAGCGAGATCGGCTTGGCGATCAGGGTGACGAATTCCAGCAGGAAGTTGACCGGAATCAGCAGGATCTGAACGAAGATGTTCTTGCTGCCGAACGGGTGCAGGGTCAGCTCACCGATGAAGCCGCCCAGGCCCTTGACCTTGATGCTGTAGAAGATGATCAGGGCGAACACGCAGAAGGCCATGGCCAGGGTCGCGTTCGGGTCGGTGGTCGACACGGCGCGGAACGGAATGTGCGGGTCACCGGAGATCAGGATGGCCAGCTGAGGAATCCAGTCGACCGGTACCAAGTCGACGGCGTTCATCAGGAATACCCAGACGAAAATGGTCAGCGCCAGCGGAGCGATTACCGGGCTACGGCCGTGGAAGGAGTCCTTCACGCTGCCGTTGACGAAGTCCACCATCACTTCTACGAAGTTCTGCAGGCCGCCAGGTTGGCCGGAAGTCGCCTTCTTGGCCGCCATGCGGAAGATGAACAGGAAGATCAGACCCAGCGCGACGGACCAACCCAGGGTGTCCAGGTGGAACGCCCAGAAGCCCATTGCCTTGGCTTCTGCAGCCGAATGGGCGAAGCCCCAGCTGCCGTCTGGTAGTTGACCGTAGGTCAGGTTCTGCAAGTGGTGCTGGATATAGCCCGAAGCGGTTTCTGCTGCCATGGTTGCCTCAAACGCCCTAAGGTCTCGAAAGTCTTTTATTCATCAGCAGGGGCGCGAACCAGCTGACCAAAAGGGTCAACACGAAGACGCCGAATACTGCTAGCGGCGCCAGTGGCTTCACTCCTGCGAAGGTCAGTGCAAAAAGCACTGCCGTCAAAATCATCTTGCCTGCCTCGCCAGCGTAGAACGACTTGACGATGGCTTGTGCCGCCCGGGCCCCGCTGAAGCGAAAAGCCTTCCAGGCGAAATACACATTGGGTAGCCAGGCAATCAAACCTCCGCAAAGGCCTGAATATCCACTGACCGCCCCTTTCCACTGCCACAACACCAACGTTGCCAGCAGCAGTACGACGAATTGAGCCAGCAGTACCGGGAAAACCGCCCAGCGATGGAAAGGCAGGCGGTTTGGCGTGCGGATTTCCATCACAACTGCTCCTCGGAAGTCGACCAGCAAGTCAGTTATGACTTGGCATAATTTGTGCCGACAAAATGCGCGCAGAGTATAGGGGTGGATTAACCCCTATTCAACTATTCGGTAGTGATTTCCGACTGCGCGCTACAACGGGAATTGTTTCAGCGGATGTGAGCAAGCACGCCTTGCAACTCGTCAAGCGAGTTGTAGCGAATAACCAATTGGCCTTTGCCCTTGTTGCCATGGCGGATCTGCACGGCCGAGCCCAGGCGCTCTGCGAGCCGCTGTTCAAGGCGTGCGATATCCGGATCAGGTTTGCTCGGTTCGACCGGATCAGGTTTGTCGCTGAGCCACTGGCGAACCAGTGCCTCGGTTTGGCGCACGGTGAGGCCACGTGCGACAACATGACGCGCCCCCTCTTCCTGGCGGTGTTCTTCCAGGCCGAGCAATGCACGGGCATGGCCCATCTCCAGGTCGCCATGGGCGAGCATGGTCTTGATCGCGTCAGGCAGGGTGATCAGGCGCAGCAGGTTGGCCACGGTCACCCGCGACTTGCCCACGGCATCGGCCACCTGTTGCTGGGTGAGCTCGAACTCCTGCTGCAGGCGCTGCAGGGCGAGCGCCTCTTCCAGCGGGTTGAGGTCTTCACGCTGGATGTTCTCGATCAGCGCCATGGCGATGGCGGCTTCGTCGGGCACTTCGCGGACCATCGCCGGGATCTTGTCCAGGCCAGCCTGCTGGGTGGCGCGCCAGCGGCGCTCACCGGCGATGATCTCGTAGCGGTTGCCATCGATCGGGCGCACCACGATCGGTTGCATCACGCCATGGTTGCGAATCGAGTGCGCGAGCTCTTCCAGCGCCTCCGGGTCCATGTCCCGGCGCGGCTGGTACTTGCCACGCTGGATCAGCTCGACCGGCAGGTGTTGCAGTTCTTTCTGGTCGATCTTCACAGCCTGCTCTTCGAGCGCGCTGACGGAAGGACCACTGAGCAGTGCATCCAACCCACGTCCGAGACCCCGTTTCTTGACGGCCATACGGATTCCTTAAGTTGTTTGTGCAGTGCGTGATTGACGGCGTTGACGGCGTACCAGTTCCCCGGCCAGGGCCAGATAAGCCAGCGCGCCTCGCGATTGCTTGTCGTAGGCCAGGGCCGGCATGCCGAAGCTCGGGGCCTCGGCCAGGCGAATGTTGCGCGGAATGACCGTGTCGTACAGCTGCGGGCCAAAGTGCTCCTTCAGCTGCGCCGAAACATCGTTGTTCAGGCTCAGGCGCGGATCGTACATGGTCCGCAGCAGGCCCTCGATCTTCAGCTCCGGGTTCAGCCGGGCGGCGATGCGCTTGATGTTATCCACAAGGTCGCTGAGACCTTCCAGTGCGTAATACTCGCACTGCATCGGAATGATCACGCCATCGGAAGCGACCAGGGCGTTGAGCGTCAGCATCGACAGCGACGGAGGGCAATCGATGAGGATGTAGTCGTAGTTCTCGCGGATAGGCGCCAAGGCGTTGCGCAGGCGGCTCTCCTTGACCTGCATTTCCAGCAGCACCACTTCGGCGGCTGTCAGGTCACGGTTGGCCGGCAGCAACTGGAAACCACCGTGCTCAGAGTAATGCATGGCCTGGGCCAGGTCGCATTCCCCGATCAACAGGTCGTAGACCGAGTGCTCGAGCTCGTGCTTGTCCACACCGCTGCCCATGGTGGCGTTGCCCTGCGGATCGAGGTCGATCAGCAGCACACGACGCTTGGTCGCGGCCAGCGAGGCGGCGAGATTGATACAGGTGGTGGTCTTGCCCACACCACCTTTCTGGTTCGCGATTGCGAATACCTTAGCCATTGTTGCGTGTGTTCCCAGTCATGCCTTGCGGCGCAGTATCAGCAGATGGCGCTGGCCCTGGCAACCTGGAACGGTCAGGGCCTGCTCACTTTCCACTGTGAAGTCTGCGGGCAATGCTACCAGTTCATCGGCAGGATGCAGCCCCTTCATTGCAAGCCATTGCGTCCCGGTGTCGCCCAGGTGGCGGGTCCAGTTGGTGAAGTTCTCCATGCTGCTGAAGGCGCGAGAGATGATTCCGCTGAAAGGTTGTGCCGACTGGAAGGCTTCGACCCGGCTGTGGATAACCGTGAGGTTGTCCAACTTGAGCTCCATTTTCACCTGGGTCAGGAAGCGGGTCTTCTTGCCGTTGGCGTCCAGCACCGTCACGCGCTTGTGCGGATGCAGGATAGCCAATGGGATGCCGGGCATGCCACCGCCACTGCCGACATCCAGCCAGTTGTCACGCTCGCTGTGGATAAACGGCATGACACTGAGGCTGTCGAGCAGGTGACGCGACACCATCTCGTCGGGGTCGCGCACGGCGGTGAGGTTGTAGGCTTTGTTCCATTTGATCAACAGGGCGAGGTAGCCGAGCAGCTTCTCGTGATGCTCGGCGCTCAGCTCGACACCGAGCTGGCGCGCACCTGTGGACAACTCTTCAGCGTGTTGCGGGGTGACCAGGGAACTCAAGCGCTTTGCTCCAATTCGCGGCCAGCGCCGCGTTTTTTCAAGTGAATCAGCAACAGGGAAATCGCCGCCGGGGTCACGCCCGGGATACGCGAAGCCTGACCCAGGGTTTCCGGACGGGTCTGGCCCAGCTTGCCCTGGATTTCCTTGGACAGGCCGGAAATCGTCGAGTAATCGATATCCACAGGCAGGCGGGTGTCTTCGCTGGCACGCAGACGTGCGATTTCATCCTGCTGGCGATCAATGTAACCAGCGTACTTGGTGCGGATTTCGACCTGCTCGGCGACCTGTGGATCAATCGCTTCACCACCGGTTGCCTCAATCAGCCCGGCGTAGTCGATTTCCGGGCGCGCCAGCAGGTTGAGCAGACTGTACTCGTGGCTGAGCGGAGTACCGAACTTATCCACAATGGCCTGGCCTTGCTCGGTGTTCGGGCGGACCCAGGTCGACTTCAGACGCTGCTCCTCGCGCTCGATGCCGTCGCGCTTGGCGCAGAAGGCGGCCCAACGCTGATCGTCGATCAGGCCGAGTTCGCGGCCCTTTTCGGTCAAGCGCAGGTCGGCGTTGTCTTCGCGCAGGATCAGGCGGTACTCGGCACGCGAAGTGAACATGCGGTACGGCTCCTGGGTACCCAGGGTAATCAGGTCGTCGACCAGTACGCCGATGTATGCCTCGTCGCGGCGCGGGCACCAGCTGTCTCGGCCCTGCGCACGCAGGGCGGCATTGGTCCCGGCCAGCAAGCCTTGTGCGCCGGCTTCTTCATAACCGGTGGTGCCGTTGATCTGGCCGGCGAAGAACAGACCGCCGATGACCTTGGTCTCGAGGCTGTACTTGAGGTCGCGCGGGTCGAAGTAGTCGTATTCGATGGCGTAGCCCGGGCGCACGATGTGTGCGTTTTCCATGCCGCGGATCGATCGCACCAGCTCCAGTTGCACATCGAACGGCAGCGAAGTGGAAATACCGTTGGGGTAAAGCTCATGGGTGGTCAGGCCTTCCGGCTCGATGAACACCTGGTGGCTTTCCTTGTCGGCGAAGCGGTGGATCTTGTCTTCGATCGACGGGCAGTAGCGCGGGCCGACACCTTCGATTACACCCGAGTACATCGGCGAACGGTCGAGGTTCGAGGCGATGATCTCGTGGGTGCGCGCATTGGTGTGGGTAATCCAGCAGCTCACCTGACGCGGGTGCATCTGGGCGTTGCCCATGAACGACATCACCGGGATCGGCGTATCGCCTGGTTGCTCGGTCATCACCGAGAAGTCCACCGAACGGCCGTCGATACGCGGCGGGGTACCGGTTTTCAGGCGGCCGACGCGCAGCGGAAGTTCACGCATGCGGTGGGCCAAGGCGATCGAAGGCGGATCACCGGCGCGACCACCGGAATGGTTTTGCAAACCAATGTGGATAAGCCCGCCGAGGAAAGTACCGGTGGTCAGTACCACCGATTCGGCGAAGAAACGCAGGCCCATCTGGGTCACCACGCCTTTGACCTGGTCCTGTTCGACGATCAGGTCGTCGCAGGACTGCTGGAATATCCACAGGTTCGGCTGGTTTTCCAGGATTTCGCGCACCACTGCCTTGTAGATGGCGCGGTCGGCCTGTGCACGGGTGGCGCGTACAGCCGGGCCCTTGCGGTTGTTCAGAACGCGGAACTGGATGCCGCTCTTGTCGGTGGCCAGCGCCATGGCGCCGCCGAGGGCATCGATCTCTTTGACCAGATGGCTTTTGCCAATACCGCCAATGGCGGGGTTGCAGCTCATGTGACCGAGGGTTTCCACGTTATGGGTCAACAGCAGGGTTTTCACACCCATGCGTGCAGACGCAAGCGCAGCCTCGGTACCGGCATGGCCGCCGCCGATGACGATCACTTCAAAACGGGAAGGGAAATCCACCACGCACCTCGTGCCTGTTTTTGCGAATAGAGAAGGTAAGCGGACAAGTATAGGGACTTCACCCCCTTTAAAGAAACCGTCTGAGCAAATTTTGACCAGTCTGTGGATGAGTGGCAGCCAACAGAAATCAAAGAGGAAAAATTTAAAAAAGCTTTGTTTTTATGTTTATTCTTATGCACAAGCCTTTCTGTGGATAAGCTTATACAGGCCTTTATCCATGCTGTGTAGAGCAAAATTAAACCCTGTGGCTGGAGTACCATGAGGGTTATGGATAACACGATTTAGCCTGTGGATTAAATGGCTGTTTACCCACAAGCGGGTTTGTCCTCAGAAAAAAAGCCTGCTTATCAACGGAGCTGAAGGCGAGTTTTCCACAGGGCTCCTGAGAGCAGATTGGGTAGGTAAATGAAAAAAATGTGAACCTGCACCGGCCTCTTCGCGGGTGAAGCCGCTCCCACAGGGGTCTGCACAGCCTGCAGGTGCGGCGCGTTTTCCGTAGGAGCTGCGAAATTTGAGCCAAAAAAAAAGCCGCTCCCGAAGGAGCGGCTCTTGGTTTTGCCTGGCTGTGAATTACTTGCCGATGCAGAAGCTGGAGAAAATCCGCCCCAGCAGGTCATCAGAGCTGAATGCCCCGGTAATCTCCCCCAGGGCCTGCTGCGCCTGCCGCAGGTCTTCCGCCAACAGCTCACCCGCGCCAGCCAGGGTCAGTTGTGCACGGCCATGTTCCAGGTGCTCACTGGCCTGGCGCAGGGCATCCAGATGGCGCCGGCGAGCGCTGAAGCCACTCTCGGCCGTCTGTTCATAACCCATGCAGGCCTTCAGGTGGTCACGCAGCAACTGCAGCCCTGCATCGTCCCCTTTGGCACTGAGGGTGATCGTTACATGCCCGTCATCGCACTGTTCCAGCGCTACCCGCTCACCACTAAGATCGGCCTTGTTTCGAATCAGCGTCACCTTGGCCGGGTCTGGCCGCTGGTCGAGAAATTCTGGCCACAGGGCAAACGGGTCGCTGGCCTCGGGCGCGGTGGAGTCCACCACCAACAACACCCGGTCTGCCTCGCCAATGGCCTTCAGCGCACGTTCCACGCCAATCTTTTCCACATGGTCATCGGTGTCGCGCAAACCGGCAGTATCGACCACGTGCAGCGGCATGCCGTCGATGTGGATATGTTCGCGCAGGATGTCCCGCGTGGTGCCGGCAATGTCGGTGACGATGGCCGCTTCCCGTCCGGCCAGCTGGTTCAGCAGGCTCGACTTGCCGGCATTCGGCCTACCGGCGATGACCACAGTCATGCCATCACGCAGCAAAGCCCCCTGCCCGGCTTCACGCTGTACTTTGGACAACTCGCCCCGCACCGTATCCAGCATCGCCAGCACATGGCCGTCGGCGAGGAAGTCGATTTCCTCTTCAGGGAAGTCGATCGCCGCCTCGACGTAGATGCGCAGCGCAATCAACGCCTCGGTCAGGAAGTGCACGCGCTTGGAGAACTCCCCCTGTAGCGAACGCAGGGCATTGCGCGCAGCCTGGCTGGAACTGGCTTCGATCAGGTCGGCAATGGCTTCGGCCTGGGCCAGGTCGAGCTTGTCGTTGAGGAATGCACGTTCGCTGAACTCACCCGGGCGAGCCAGCCGGCAACCAACCTGTACACAGCGCTGCAGCAGCATATCCAGCACCACCGGGCCACCGTGGCCCTGCAGTTCCAGCACGTCCTCGCCGGTGAACGAATTCGGCCCGGGAAAGAACAGCGCGATCCCTTCGTCCAGCACCAGGCCTTCCTCGTCGCGGAACGGGCCGTAATGGGCGTGGCGCGGGGTAAGCGTACGGCCGGTGATCAACTGGCCGGCCTTGGCGGCCAGAGGGCCGGACAACCTAACAATACCCACACCGCCGCGGCCCTGGGCGGTGGCGATGGCGGCGATGGTTTCACGCACAGTGTTCATGCTCGAAAGCCTCTACGACAAAAACGACAGATAGCAAAAACGCCCCACTAGGGGGCGTTTTTATTCACAGGCTAGCGCAGTAGCCTGTCAAGCAGCAGCTTTTTTGCTGGCTGCTTCGATGCTGCGAGTGATGTACCACTGCTGTGTGATCGACAGGCAGTTGTTCACAACCCAGTACAGCACCAGACCAGCCGGGAACCACAGGAAGAAGAAGGTGAAGATGATCGGCATCATTTTCATCACCTTGGCCTGCATCGGATCCGGCGGCGTCGGGTTCAGGCGCTGCTGGATGAACATGGTAGCGCCCATGATGATCGGCAGGATGAAGAACGGATCCTTGATCGACAGGTCGGTAATCCACAGCATCCATGGGGCCTGGCGCATTTCCACGCTTTCCAGCAGTA
Source organism: Pseudomonas sp. SA233 (assembly GCF_054792385.1). Taxonomy (NCBI): domain Bacteria; kingdom Pseudomonadati; phylum Pseudomonadota; class Gammaproteobacteria; order Pseudomonadales; family Pseudomonadaceae; genus Pseudomonas; species Pseudomonas sp. SA233. Next base: position 28,594 of record NZ_CP096449.1, read on the forward strand.
CCCAGTACAGGGCCAGGAACACTGGCATCTGCACCAGGATCGGCAAACAGCCGCCCAGCGGGTTGATCTTCTCTTTCTTGTACAGCTCCATCATCGCCTGGGACATCTTCTGGCGATCGTCACCGAAGCGTTCCTTCAGTGCAGCGAGCTTCGGCGCAACGGCACGCATGCGCGCCATCGAACGGTAGCTGGCAGCCGACAGCGGGAAGAACAGGCCCTTGATCAGCATGGTCAGCACGATGATCGACCAGCCCCAGTTACCCAGCAGGCTGTGGATATGTTGCAGCAGCCAGAAGATCGGCTGGGCGATGAACCACAGGAAGCCATAGTCGACGGTCAGTTCCAGGCCTGGGGACAACTCTTTCAGCTTGGACTGGATTTTCGGGCCGGCATACAGCATGGCGCTGGTTTCGACCTTGCCGCCAGCAGGCACGCTGATGGCCGGGCCGGTGTAGCCGATGATGTAGTTGCCCTGGCTGTCCTTGCGGGTCTGGACAACGTTGTTGTCCGACTTGGCCGGAATCCAGGCGGTCACGAAGTAGTGCTGCAGCCAGGCAACCCAGCCGCCGGACACATTTTCTTTCAAATTGCCTTTGTCGATGTCCTTCATCGAGACCTTTTTGTAAGGCTCGGAAGGGGTCCACAGGGCAGCGCCCAGGTAAGTAGCGGTGCCGGTGGCAGTGCTCGACGACGGATCGGAGCTGGCGTCACGCTTGAGCTGGGCAAACATGTTGCCGCTCCAGGCCTGGCCGCTCTGGTTGTCGATCAGGTAGCTGACGGTCAGGTCATACTCGCCACGCTTGAAGCTGAAGCGCTTGATGTAGTTGACGCCGTTGTCGCTGAACTTCAGGTCGACCACCAGTTGTTCCTGACCATCGGCCAGCTGGTAACCCTTCTTGTCAGTAGCGTACAGAGGGCGACCGGCAGGACGTGCATCCGGACCGTTGACGCCGGTCAGGCCGCTTTGTGCCAGGTAGACACGCTCGCCACCGTTGTCGAACAGTTGGAACGGAATGTCCGGGTGGTCCTGACGACGTGGGTACTGCGGCAGGTTCAACTGGACGATGTCACCACCGACCGGATCGATAGCCAGTTCCAGGACATCGGTCTTGACCCGGATCAGGTCCTTGCTGACCGCAACCGGCGCCAGTTCGGCAGCGCTGGTTTCGGCGTTGGCGCTTGGCACATCGGCGCTGGCGCCGGCATTACCGGCCGGTACGCCATCCGGCAAACCCGGGGCAACGGTGCTGGCAGCAGTATTCTGAGTCGGCAGGGCAGCCTGGCCGTAGTCCTGGTTCCACTTGAGGACCATGACGTAGGACACGATTGCCAGGGCGACGATCAGGATCGTGCGTTTAATATCCATGATTACTCGGCTATCGAAGAAGTTCGGGAGGAAGGAGCGGGAGGAACGGGATCGAAACCGCCGTCGTTCCACGGATGACAACGCCCCAGGCGACGAACGGCTAGCCACCCACCACGCCAGAGGCCGTGGTTTTCGATGGCTTCATAAGCGTAACAGGAGCAACTGGGGAAGAAACGACAGTGATTGGCCATCAGAGGACTAATGGCGTAACGGTAAAACTGGATCGGAACGAGCGCCAGTTTACGCATCTTGGCTGTCTACCCCTACGGAATTGGCGGTTACTGCTGGACTGGGCCGGCTGCGCGCCAGGCGTTTCCAGAGTTTGCCAAAGTGTTGGTGCAATTCCGGGTTTTCTATCTCACCCAATCCCTTGCGCGCGACGATCACAATGTCCAACCCGGCAAGCAATTGCTGGTTCAGGCGAAAGGAATCGCGCATCAAGCGCTTGAGGCGGTTGCGTTGAACGGCGAGCTTGACGCTCTTCTTGCCGATCACCAGGCCAAGGCGTGGGTGATCGAGGCCGTTCTCGCGAGCAAGGATCAGCAGGTTTTTCCCTGGAACCTTGCCGGTTGGGGAGTCGAAGACCGCTTTGAAATGTCGGGGTGTAAGCAGTCGCTTTTCCCGACTGAAGTCCTGACTCACCACCTGTGCCGAAAAATCAAATGGCCAGACGCTTACGGCCTTTGGCACGACGACGCGACAGAACAGCGCGGCCGTTCTTGGTAGCCATACGGGCACGGAAGCCGTGAGTGCGCGCGCGCTTGATGGTGCTTGGTTGGAAAGTACGTTTCATGGCGTGTTACCTGGTTTGTCGACGACGGGCCGGGATGGCCCCCTTTTTAAGAGACCGGCGATTCTAGAGAAAGCAAGCCCGTAGGTCAATTTCCAACCAGTCTTTCCATATAGAGCACGTGATGGACGGTGCTGCTTGTCCATCCCCCAAGGGTGCTTGATCGGACACACGAATTGGGGACAACATGAAAAAAAAGAAGAGACATATAAAAAGCTTTTCTGAAGAATCTATAAATCTTAAGTGGATAACCTTCTGTGGATAACCTGCGCAAGGCCAGAAAATCCGGCCTGTACAGAGTTTTACAACTGTGTTCTCAACCGGTGCTGCGCTTGTTTTCTTCGTGGTCAAAAGCTGTGGATTAAATCGCCGCTTATCCACAGGTGAGTTATCAACAGGCCTGACCTCAAGGTTGTGCATAGCGCTCATGGCCGCTTATCCACAGGGCTTATTCACAGTGTGAGGAAGCCGTTTTGGTCGATAAATGGCTGTTTTGGCATGGTTCCTAACGTGTCCACATGTGGATAACTGAACGCTCGACCGGTACAATGGCGGTTTGTTTTTGCCTCATCCGGCTTTCAAACTCAGGGGATATCCGTGTCAGTGGAACTTTGGCAGCAGTGCGTGGAGCTTCTGCGCGATGAACTGCCTGCCCAGCAATTCAACACCTGGATCCGTCCGCTACAGGTCGAAGCCGAAGGCGACGAGTTGCGCGTCTATGCGCCTAACCGTTTCGTTCTCGATTGGGTCAATGAAAAGTACCTGGGTCGTTTGCTCGAACTGTTGGGCGAAAACGGCAGCGGCATTGCGCCTGCCCTTTCCTTGTTGATCGGCAGCCGTCGCAGCTCCGCGCCACGTGCCGCACCCAACGCGCCAGTAAGTGCTGCGGTGGCCGCCTCGCTGGCCCAGACCCAGGCCCAGAGCCAGACACAGAAGGCAGTACCGGCAGCGGTCGAACCCGTCGCCGTCGCGGCGGCAGAGCCTGTGCTGGTCGATGAACTGGCCGAGCCATCCTCGCGTGACAGCTTCGATGCCATGGCCGAACCGGCTTCTGCGTCGTCTGGCAGTGCCCGGACCGAACAGCGTACCGTGCAGGTTGAAGGTGCGCTCAAACACACCAGTTACCTGAACCGCACCTTCACCTTCGACACCTTCGTCGAAGGTAAGTCGAACCAGCTGGCGCGCGCGGCTGCCTGGCAGGTGGCAGACAACCCCAAGCATGGCTACAACCCGCTCTTCCTTTATGGTGGTGTGGGCCTGGGTAAAACCCACCTCATGCATGCTGTGGGTAACCACCTGCTGAAGAAGAACCCGAACGCCAAGGTCGTGTACCTGCATTCGGAGCGCTTCGTCGCGGACATGGTCAAGGCGCTGCAGCTCAACGCCATCAACGAATTCAAGCGTTTCTACCGCTCGGTGGATGCGTTGCTGATCGACGATATCCAGTTCTTTGCCCGTAAAGAGCGCTCGCAGGAAGAGTTTTTCCACACCTTCAACGCCCTGCTCGAGGGTGGCCAGCAGGTAATCCTTACCTCTGACCGCTACCCCAAGGAGATCGAAGGCCTGGAAGAGCGTCTGAAGTCGCGCTTTGGTTGGGGCCTGACGGTGGCGGTCGAGCCACCAGAGCTGGAAACCCGCGTGGCGATCCTGATGAAGAAGGCCGACCAGGCCAAGGTCGAACTGCCGCATGACGCGGCCTTCTTCATTGCCCAGCGCATTCGTTCCAACGTCCGTGAACTGGAAGGCGCATTGAAGCGGGTGATCGCTCACTCGCACTTCATGGGCCGCGACATCACCATCGAACTGATTCGTGAGTCGCTCAAGGACCTGCTGGCGCTCCAGGACAAGCTGGTCAGTGTGGATAACATTCAGCGTACCGTCGCCGAGTACTACAAGATCAAGATCTCCGATCTGTTGTCCAAGCGTCGTTCGCGTTCCGTGGCGCGTCCACGCCAGGTGGCCATGGCCCTGTCCAAGGAACTGACCAACCACAGTCTGCCGGAAATCGGCGACATGTTCGGTGGTCGCGACCATACGACCGTGCTGCACGCCTGCCGCAAGATCAACGAACTGAAGGAATCCGACGCGGACATCCGCGAGGACTACAAGAACCTGCTGCGGACGCTGACGACCTGATGGCCGTCTGCGCAGCTAATTGAAGGCAAGGGACTAGACCATGCATTTCACCATTCAACGCGAAGCCCTGTTGAAACCCCTGCAACTGGTCGCCGGTGTCGTCGAGCGCCGCCAGACCTTGCCGGTCCTGTCCAACGTATTGCTGGTTGTGCAAGGCCAGCAACTGTCGTTGACTGGTACCGACCTGGAAGTCGAACTGGTAGGCCGCGTGCAACTGGAAGAGCCGGCCGAGCCTGGCGAAATCACTGTCCCGGCACGCAAGCTGATGGACATTTGCAAAAGCCTGCCGAACGACGCCCTGATCGATATCAAGGTCGACGAGCAGAAACTGTTGGTCAAGGCCGGCCGCAGCCGCTTTACCCTGTCGACCCTGCCAGCCAATGACTTCCCGACCGTGGAAGAAGGCCCGGGCTCGCTGACCTGCAACCTGGAACAGAGCAAGCTGCGTCGCCTGATCGAGCGCACCAGTTTCGCCATGGCCCAGCAGGATGTGCGTTACTACCTCAACGGTATGCTGCTGGAGGTTTCCCGCAACACCCTGCGAGCTGTGTCCACTGACGGTCACCGCCTGGCGCTTTGCTCCATGAGCGCACCGATCGAGCAGGATGATCGCCACCAGGTCATCGTGCCACGCAAAGGTATCCTCGAACTGGCACGCCTGCTGACCGACCCGGAAGGCATGGTCAGCATCGTCCTGGGCCAGCACCACATTCGCGCCACCACCGGTGAATTCACCTTCACTTCCAAGCTGGTGGACGGCAAGTTCCCGGACTACGAGCGCGTACTGCCCAAGGGCGGTGACAAGCTGGTGGTCGGCGACCGTCAGGCGCTGCGTGAAGCCTTTAGCCGTACTGCGATTCTTTCCAACGAAAAGTACCGCGGTATCCGCCTGCAACTGGCTGCTGGCCAACTGAAAATCCAGGCCAACAACCCCGAGCAGGAAGAAGCTGAAGAAGAAATCAGCGTGGACTACGAAGGTAGCTCGCTGGAAATCGGCTTCAACGTCAGCTACCTGCTGGACGTGCTGGGCGTAATGACTACCGAGCAAGTTCGTCTGATCCTGTCCGATTCCAACAGCAGTGCCCTGCTGCAGGAAGCTGGCAATGACGATTCTTCCTACGTTGTCATGCCGATGCGTCTGTAACGTAGCAGGCGAAATGTCTCTTCGACGTATCATGGTCACCGCGGTGCGCAACTTGCACCCGGTGACACTCTCACCGTCCCCCCGCATCAACATCCTTTACGGCGCCAACGGCAGCGGCAAAACCAGCGTGCTTGAGGCCGTGCACCTGCTCGGGCTGGCGCGCTCGTTCCGCAGCACCCGCCTGAACCCGGTTATCCAGTACGAACAACCGGCCTGCACCGTGTTCGGCGAAGTGCAATTGGCCGAGGGTGGCAGCAGTAATCTGGGTGTATCCCGGGAGCGGCAGGGGGAGTTCACTATTCGCATTGATGGGCAGAATGCGCGGAGTGCGGCGCAACTGGCTGAATTGCTACCGCTCCAGCTCATCAATCCGGACAGTTTCCGCTTGTTGGAAGGCGCTCCGAAAATACGCCGCCAGTTCCTGGATTGGGGGGTGTTCCACGTGGAACCTCGTTTTCTGCCAGCCTGGCAACGGCTGCAGAAGGCACTGCGGCAGCGGAACTCATGGTTGCGGCATGGTACACTTGACCCAGCTTCGCAAGCCGCCTGGGACCGGGAATTGTGCCTGGCCAGTGCGGAAATAGATGAATACCGTCGCAACTACATCAAGGCCTTGAAGCCCGTCTTCGAGCGAACCCTGAGCGAACTGGTCGAGCTGGACGGGTTGACCCTTAGCTACTACCGAGGCTGGGACAAGGACCGGGAACTGCAAGAAGTACTCGCTTCCTCTCTCCTTCGCGATCAGCAGATGGGCCATACCCAGGCCGGTCCGCAGCGTGCTGATCTGCGTCTTCGTCTGGCTGCCAACAATGCAGCCGACATCCTGTCGCGTGGTCAGCAAAAGCTGGTGGTGTGCGCATTGCGCATTGCCCAAGGCCACCTCGTTAGTCAGGCTCGCCGCGGTCACTGTATTTATCTCGTGGATGACTTGCCGTCCGAACTGGACGACCAGCATCGCCGCGCGCTGTGTCGCTTGCTTGAAGAATTACGCTGCCAGGTGTTCATCACCTGTGTAGATCACGAATTACTGAGGGAAGGCTGGCAGACGGAAACGCCAGTTGCTTTGTTCCACGTGGAACAAGGCCGTATCACCCAGACCCACGACCATCGGGAGTGAATGCATGAGCGAAAATCAAACGTACGACTCCTCCAGCATCAAGGTGCTGAAAGGTTTGGATGCCGTGCGCAAGCGCCCCGGCATGTACATTGGCGACACCGATGATGGTAGCGGCCTGCACCACATGGTCTTCGAGGTGGTCGACAACTCGATCGACGAAGCCCTCGCCGGTCACTGCGATGACATCACCGTCATCATCCACCCGGACGAATCCATCAGTGTGCGCGACAACGGTCGCGGCATTCCGGTCGACGTGCATAAAGAAGAAGGCGTTTCCGCAGCCGAGGTCATCATGACCGTGCTGCACGCTGGCGGTAAATTCGACGACAACTCCTACAAGGTATCCGGCGGTCTGCACGGCGTAGGTGTTTCTGTAGTGAACGCCCTGTCCGAGAAACTGGTACTGACCGTTCGCCGTAGCGGCAAGATCTGGGAACAGACCTACGTTCACGGTGTTCCACAGGCACCGATGGCGGTTGTCGGTGACAGCGAAACCACCGGTACCCACATCCACTTCAAGCCTTCGGCTGAAACCTTCAAGAACATTCACTTCAGTTGGGACATCCTGGCCAAGCGTATCCGCGAGCTGTCGTTCCTCAACTCGGGCGTTGGCATCCTGCTGAAGGATGAACGTAGCGGTAAGGAAGAGTTCTTCAAGTACGAAGGTGGCCTGCGTGCGTTCGTCGAATATCTGAACACCAACAAGACCCCGGTCAACTCCCAGGTATTCCACTTCAACGTCCAGCGTGACGATGGCGTGGGTGTTGAAGTCGCCCTGCAGTGGAACGACAGCTTCAACGAAAACCTGCTGTGCTTCACCAACAACATTCCGCAGCGTGATGGCGGTACTCACCTGGTGGGCTTCCGTTCCTCGCTGACCCGTAGCCTGAACAGCTACATCGAACAGGAAGGCCTGGCCAAGAAGAACAAGGTGGCGACCACTGGCGACGACGCCCGTGAAGGTCTGACCGCGATCATCTCGGTGAAGGTGCCGGACCCTAAGTTCAGCTCGCAGACCAAGGACAAGCTGGTCTCCTCGGAGGTGAAAACCGCCGTGGAACAGGAGATGAACAAGTACTTCGCCGACTTCCTGCTGGAAAACCCGAACGAGGCCAAGGCCGTCGTTGGCAAGATGATCGATGCTGCCCGTGCCCGTGAAGCGGCACGTAAAGCCCGTGAAATGACTCGCCGTAAAGGCGCGCTGGATATTGCCGGCCTGCCAGGCAAACTGGCGGACTGCCAGGAAAAGGACCCTGCCCTTTCCGAACTGTACCTGGTGGAGGGTGACTCCGCGGGTGGCTCGGCGAAGCAAGGCCGCAACCGTCGTACCCAGGCAATCCTGCCGTTGAAGGGTAAAATCCTCAACGTCGAGAAAGCGCGCTTCGACAAGATGATCTCGTCCCAGGAAGTTGGCACGCTGATCACTGCCCTGGGCTGTGGTATCGGTCGCGAAGAGTACAACATCGACAAGCTGCGTTATCACAACATCATCATCATGACCGATGCTGACGTTGACGGTTCGCACATCCGTACCCTGCTACTGACCTTCTTCTTCCGTCAGCTGCCGGAGCTGGTCGAGCGCGGCTACATCTACATTGCCCAGCCACCGCTGTACAAGGTGAAGAAAGGCAAGCAGGAGCAGTACATCAAGGACGACGAGGCCATGGAAGAGTACATGACCCAGTCGGCCCTGGAAGATGCCAGCCTGCACCTGGACGAGTCGGCGCCAGCGGTTTCCGGTGTGCAGCTGGAAGCACTGGTGAATGAGTTCCGTAGTGTCATGAAGACCCTCAAGCGTCTGTCTCGCTTGTACCCGGAAGAGCTGACCGAGCACTTCATCTACCTGCCGGAGGTGAGCCTGGAACAGCTGGGTGACCACGCTGTGATGCAAGCCTGGTTGGCCCAGTTCCAGGAGCGCCTGAACAACAGCCAGAAGTCCGGTCTGGTTTACAAAGCCAGCCTGCGCGAAGACAAAGAGCGCAACGTATGGTTGCCAGAAGTGGAAGTTACCTCCCACGGCCTGGCCAGCTACGTGACTTTCAACCGGGACTTCTTCGGCAGCAATGACTACCGTACCGTAGTCAGCATTGGTGCCAAGCTGTCCAGCTTGTTGGGCGAAGGTGCTTATGTGCAGCGCGGTGAGCGCCGCAAGGCAATTGTCGAGTTCAAGGAAGGCCTGGATTGGCTGATGAACGAAACCACCAAGCGCCACACCATCCAGCGATACAAAGGGCTGGGCGAGATGAACCCAGAGCAGCTGTGGGAAACCACCATGGACCCAACCGTCCGCCGTATGCTCAAGGTCACAATCGAGGATGCGATCGCTGCCGACCAGATCTTCAACACCCTGATGGGTGATGCGGTAGAGCCGCGTCGTGACTTCATCGAAAGCAACGCGCTGTCGGTATCGAACCTGGACTTCTGATCCGGTGTAGATCGCCAGGCACTAAAAAGCCCGCGAAAGCGGGCTTTTTAGTGCCTGTAGAAATCAGTAACCGCTGAGGACGTTGACGATCACACCACTGGCAATAGCCACCAGCACATAGTCCCCATTCACATACAACCAGCGGTGATCACGTGGTGGCGCATACAGGTGGCGTGCTTTCCAGTCGGTCACCCAGTAACGGTCGCCACGGTAGTGCGGGTCAACCACATGGCCACGCTGCCACTGCTGATGCGGAACCGGCATGCCCGGTTGTGGGCGGAAATTCGGGTCGCGATAAGCGGGACCGCGGCCATTATCATGTCGGCCTTGGTACTGTGGCTGACCATGCGGTGGGTTGCCTTGGTGCAATGGGCCGCCATCATGCCGGTCAGGTGGGCCTGGCTGCGCGAAACTGGCCAAGGGGGCGCTGAGCATGAGCGCGGCGCAGATCACGGTCAGGGTTGTCTTCATTTTGCGGTCCTCTGCATGTTGACGCCTGGCGGGAGCTGACTGGCTGCCAGGTTCGGTTAACTGATCAGACCACAATCATTCCCGCTTAATGTCAGGACAGAGGTAAAGGTCCGGTAAAGGTCTGAGGAGGCGCGGTGGATGGCACCGGCTTCGCCGGTGTTCGCGGGTGAACCCGCTCCCACAGGATGTGTGTTGCCCTCGGGGATACGCGGGCCCTTGTAGACCGCGTTAACCGAACGCGTCAATTCAGGCCAAGCTCCTTCAACCGGCGATACAGGGTTCGCTCGCTCAGGCCAAGGTGACGGGCCAGTTCACTGCGCGAGCCCTTGAACTGTTCCAGTGCCTGCGCCAGCTCACCCAGGTGATTGCGCCGGCCACCTGCCGTGATCGCACCCGCCGGGCCGATATCCTCCGGCAAATGTTCGGGCCGGATCAGCCCGTCATCGGCAAACAAGCGCGCCCTTTCCAGAATGTTGCGCAGCTCGCGAATGTTGCCCGGGAATGGATGCAGCCCAAGCTGCTGCAAGGCATCGTCGCTCAGCCTGGGCGTTGGCTTGACTGCCATGCGCTGCAGCAGGCTCTGGGCGAGCAAGGGCAGGTCTTCTACCCGTTCGCGCAACGCCGGCAGGCGGATCGGGAAGCCGCTGATGCGGTAGTACAGGTCTTCGCGGAAGGTGCCGTCCGCGACCATTTGCTTCAGCGGTTTATGGGTTGCCGATACCAGGCGGAAATCCGAATGCACCGTACGCAGGCTACCCACCGGGCGGAAGCTGCCGGACTCGATCAGGCGCAGCAGCTTCACTTGCATCGCCAGCGGGACCTCGCCAATTTCATCCAGAAACAGGGTGCCACCATGCGCCGCTTCAGCCAGGCCGATCTTGCGCTGGTTGGCGCCAGTGAACGCGCCCTTCTCGTAGCCGAACAACTCGCTCTCGAACAACGACTCGGTCAGGCCGGTACAGTCAACCACCACCAACGGGCCGTTGGCCCTGGGGCTGCCCATGTGCACCGCACGGGCGAACAGTTCCTTGCCGGTACCTGACTCACCCTGTAGCAACACCGGGATCTGCGCCGGTGCCGCACGTTGCAGGCTGGCCAGGGCCGCTTTGAACGCTGGCGCGCGGCCGACCAGCCCTTGTTCCTGAGGCTGCGCCGACGCGAGGGTGATGCTGGTCAGGCGTTCGACAAAGGCCACCACCCTGCCCTGTTCATCCAGGATCGGCCGCAGCTCTACATCCACATGCTCGGGGCCGCGTGGCGTGTGATGAATGTGCAAAACCCGCTCCGGTGCCTTGCTGTGCCACGCCTTGCGCATCGGGCAATGCTCGCCGGCCTGGTCGCAAGGCACGGCGTAGTGGTGCGAGACCTTGTGGCATTTCTCACCCAGCGGCGCCTGCTCATGGCGACCGAACTGGCGGCGATAGGCAGCGTTGGCCGCCAGGATGTTGTAGTCGGTATCTAGCACGATGGTTGGCAGGGCATCGTGCTCAAGATAGGAAACCAAAGCTAGGATGAGGGGATGGGCTTCAGGCATGACGGCACCGATTGGATGACCGGCGCAGGGTAACAAGGACTGCCAAACACTGCCATTGGCTGACAGTCGACTGCCATCTGCGCTGCCACTGTCGTCGGCAATTGTCAGCAACGGACCGGTTTTATTGGCCCAAGCGCAGGAAAATGCCTGGCATGTATCTTGATAAACCTCCTGGCACTGCCTACGCCTGTACAAGGCTGGGCGGATAAATTGGAGAACGCGATGATCATCGGCAACAACCTGCACGTGGACGCCTTTTACGACAAGGCGACCTCCACCATCAGCTACCTGGTCATGGACGGCGAAACGCGCAAGTGTGCGTTGATCGACAGTGTCCTGGACTATGACCCCAAGTCGGGGCGTACCTGCACTGCTTCGGCGGACCAGTTGATTAACCGGGTGAAGGAGCTGCGAGCTGACGTGCAGTGGGTGCTGGAAACCCATGTGCATGCCGACCACCTTTCGGCGGCGGCCTATTTGAAGGAAAAGCTTGGCGGCCATACCGCCATCGGCGCGCATATCACCCAGGTTCAGAAAGTGTTCGGTGCCCTGTTCAACGCCGAGCCTGGCTTCGCCCGCGATGGTAGCCAATTCGATGTGCTGTTCGAGGACGAGGAAGGTTTCCGCATTGGCAACCTGCATGCCCGTGCGTTGCACACCCCGGGGCACACACCTGCGTGCATGAGCTTCATGATCGAGGAGGCCGGCGAGACAGCGGTGTTCGTCGGCGACACCCTGTTCATGCCCGACTACGGTACCGCCCGTTGCGATTTCCCTGGGGCTGATGCTCGCACCCTGTACCGCTCGATCCGTCGCCTGCTGGCCTTCCCCGACCAGACCCGGCTGTTCATGTGCCACGACTACCTGCCAGGTGGCCGTGACATGCAATACGTCACCACCGTGGCCGAGCAGCGCGCCAACAATATTCATATCCACCAGGGCATCGATGAGGACAGCTTCGTCGCCATGCGTGAAGCCCGCGACAAGACCCTCGACATGCCCGTGCTGATCCTGCCTTCGGTGCAGGTGAACATGCGCAGCGGCCAGTTCCCCGCGCCGGAAGATAATGGTGTGAGCTACCTGAAGATACCGCTGAACAAGCTGTGACCGCCCTGCCCCATAACCAGATTTACAGGATTTACCGCCATGCCTGCCTTGTTGTCCCCTGCCAATACCGACCACCACAAAGTGGTCATCGTCGGTGCCGGCGCCGCCGGAATCGCCACCGCTTCCAGCTTGATCAGCCGTGACCCGTCGCTGGATGTGACCTTGATCGACCCCGCCGAAGTGCATTACTACCAGCCCGGCTGGACCATGGTCGGTGCCGGTGTGTTCAAGGCGCCAAGCACTGCTCGCACCATGGCCTCGACCATTCCGCGCGGCGTTCGCTGGATAAAGGCGCGTGTGCAGGGGTTCGACCCGCTGGGCCAACTGGTCCTCCTCGAAGGCGGCCGCGCCATCAGTTATGAACAGTTGGTGGTCTGCCCCGGCCTCAAGCTGGATTGGGCGGCCATTGATGGCCTCAGCGAGACCTTGGGCCGCAATGGCGTCACCTCCAACTACCGCTACGACTTGGCGCCCTACACCTGGGAACTGGTGCAGAAGCTCAAGCAAGGCCGAGCCCTGTTTTGCCAGCCGCCCATGCCGATCAAGTGCGCAGGCGCCCCGCAGAAGGCGCTGTACCTGTCTTGCGACCACTGGCTGCGGCATGGTCACCTGGGGGCTGTGAAAGCCAGTTTCTTCAATGCCGGCGCAGTATTGTTCGGTGTGGCGGACTACGTGCCCGCATTGATGAAGTACATCGACAAGTACGCCGTGGACCTCAATTTTTCCCACCGCCTGGTCGCCGTGGACGGGCCGAACAAGCGAGCCACCTTCGTGCGTACCTTGGCCGATGGCAGCAGCGAAACTCGTATCGAGGCCTTCGACATGCTGCACGTGGTACCGCCGCAGGTGGCACCGGACTTCATTCGTGAAAGCCCGTTGGCCGACAGCGCCGGCTGGGTCGATGTCGACCCGCACACCCTGCGCCATCGCCACTTCACCAATGTCCATGCCCTTGGGGACGTGACCAACACCAGCAATGCCAAGACCGCCGCCGCTGCACGCAAGCAGGCTCCGGTCGTGGCCAACAACGTGCTGGTGGCCCTGGGCAGGTTGCCTACCCTGGCCCAGTACGATGGTTATGGCTCGTGCCCGCTCACCGTCGAGCGCGGCAAGATCGTGCTGGCCGAGTTCACCTATGGCGGCAAGCTGGCTCCAAGCTTCCCCAACTGGTTGCTGGATGGCCGCAAGCCGACACGTCTGGCCTGGTTGCTCAAGGCGCAGGTGCTGCCACCCTTGTACTGGAAAGGCATGCTCAAGGGCCGTGAGTGGCTGGCACGGCCACAGCCGTTGGTAGCCGAGGGGCGGCAGTGATCGAGCATCAAATACTGGGAGCGGGCCTGGGCGCGATCATTGGTGCCGTGCTGGCGTTGACCGGTGCCGGCGGTGGCATTCTCGCAGTGCCTTTGCTGGTGTTCGGCCTGGGGCTGTCGATGGTAGAGGCGGCACCGGTCGGCCTGCTGGCCGTAGGCATGGCGGCAGCGGTGGGGGCGGTGCTGGGCTTGCGGCAGGGCCTGGTGCGCTACCGGGCGGCGCTGTTCATCGCATTGATCGGTGTGGCAGCGGCGCCGTTCGGGCTGATGCTGGCCCACCGCCTGCCGAACACGCCGCTGCAGTTGGTGTTCGCCGGGGTGTTGGTGTATGCCTGCCTGCGCATCTGGCGCAAGGCGGCCAAGGAGCTGCGCGGCGAAGCCAATGATGCCCATCGCTACATCGAACCCTGCGTGCTGAACCCGCTGCAGGGCCGTTTGCGCTGGACCCTGCCCTGCGCGCGCGCCTTGGCCTTTACCGGCGCATTGTCAGGGCTGCTGTCCGGCCTGCTGGGCGTGGGCGGTGGCTTTGTCATCATCCCGGCCCTTAACCGCTACACCAACCTGCGCATGGCCAGCATCGTCTCCACTTCGCTGGCGGTGATTGCGCTGGTCTCCACCGGCAGTGTGGTCAGCGCCAGCCTCGCAGGGGTCATGCACTGGCAGGTTGGCGCCCCGTTCGCCGTCGGTGCGGTGCTCGGCCTGTTGCTGGCGCGGCCATTGGCGGCCAGGCTGGCCGGGCCGCGCTTGCAGCAGATGTTTGCCGTGGCCGGTTGGGCTGCGGCCCTGCTGCTGGCCGGCAAGGCGCTACTGGGCTAGCAGCTCGCTCTGTTCTGCCGCGCACAGCGCCAGCAGGTAGTCCCACACTACCCGCAGGCGCACCGACTTGTGCAGTTCGCGGCGGGTGCAGATCCAGTAGCTGCGCTGGATGGTTTCGCCAGGCAGCACGCGCACCAGCGTCGGGTCGTGGCGGGCCATGTAGTTGGGCAGTACGGCGATGCCCAACCCGGCACGGGCGGCGGTTTGCTGGGCGATCACGCTGGTGCTGCGAAACACCACGTTGGGGGCCCGGCAGAAGCTGTTGAGAAACAGCAGTTCCTGGCTGAACAGCAAGTCATCGACGTAGCCGATCCAGCTGTGCCGGGCCAGGTCCTCGCGGTTGCGCAGCGGGGGCGCGCGATCCAGGTAGTCCTGGCTGGCGTACAGGGCCAGGCGATAGTCGGTGAGCTTGCGGGTGATCAGCAGGTCGGCGTTGGGCCGTTCCAGGTGGATGCTGATCTCCGCCTCGCGGTTGAGGATGCTGACGAAGCGCGGCACTGCCACCAGCTCCACTTCCAGGCCGGGGTAGCGGTCGAACAGCGCATTCATGCGCGGGGTGAAGAACATGATGCCGATGCCTTCGGTCACCCCCAGGCGAATCTTGCCCAGCGGCGTGATGGCCTGGGTGATTTCTTCCTGCGCCAGCAGGGCGACGTTTTCCATGGCTTCGGCGTGCTTGAGCAGGGCCTGGCCCGAGGGGGTCAGTTCATAGCCCTGGGCATGCTGCACGAACAGCGCAGTACCCAGGCTTTGCTCGATGCTCTCGATGTGCCGGGCCACGGTGCTGTGGGTGGTGTTGAGGCGCTTGGCGGCGGTAAGCAGGCGGCCGCTGCGCTGCAACTCGAGGAAAAACCGCAGATCGTTCCAGTCGAACATGCTGATCCTTTTTGGCAGTTCGTTCCGGCCTCTTCGCGGGCACGCCCGCTCCCACAGGGATCGCGTTACCTTGTGGGAGCGGGCGTGCCCGCGAAGAGGCCAGTACAGACGTACCACTGTGCTAAAACGCACAGCGGCTGCGCGAAATCTCGTGTTTCCTCCACGAAATTACTCACTAAGATGGATCGGGACAAGAATAATAATCAGGCCCGAGGTTGCACATGCCATCAGCCGATTCTGTCTTCGACTACGTGGTCGTAGGGGCCGGTCCCGCCGGTTGCCTGTTGGCCAATCGTTTGTCCGCCGATCCTTCCTGCCGAGTGCTGCTGCTGGAAGCGGGTGGGCGCGACAACTATCCCTGGATCCATATCCCCGTCGGTTACCTCTATTGCATCGGCAACCCGCGCACCGATTGGTGCTTCAAGACCGAGGCGCAGCCCGGCCTGGGCGGTCGTGCGCTGGGCTATCCACGCGGCAAGGTGCTAGGTGGCTGCTCCTCGATCAACGGCATGATCTACATGCGCGGCCAGGCTGCCGACTACGACCGTTGGGCCGAGCAAGGCAACGACGGCTGGGCCTGGAAGGACGTACTGCCGCTGTTCAAGGCCAGCGAAAGCCACTTTGCCGGCGCCAGCGAGCACCACGGTGGTGATGGCGAATGGCGGGTCGAGCGCCAGCGCTATAGCTGGCCGATCCTCGATGCCTTCCGTGATGCCGCCGAGCAAAGCGGCATCGGCAAGGTCGATGACTTCAATACCGGCGACAACCAAGGCTGTGGATATTTCCAGGTCAACCAACGCAGCGGTGTGCGCTGGAACGCTTCCAAGGCTTTCCTGCGGCCGATCAAGGACCGCCCCAACCTCACCGTGCTGACCGGCGTTCAGGTTGACCAGGTGCTGCTCAACAACACCCGTGCACGGGCGGTAAAGGCGTTCTGGCAGGGTGCCTGGCACGAGTTTGCGGCACGTCGCGAGATCATCCTCTGTGCGGGTGCTGTGGGCTCTCCCGGTATCCTGCAGCGCTCCGGTATCGGCCCGCGGCAGTTACTGGAAAGCCTGGGCATTGGTGTGCGTCACGACATGCCAGGCGTTGGCGGCAACCTGCAGGATCACCTGCAACTGCGCCTGATCTACCAGATCCGCAATACCCGTACCCTGAACCAGATGGCCAACAGCCTGTGGGGCAAGATGAGCATGGGCCTGCGCTACCTCTATGACCGCAGTGGCCCGCTGGCCATGGCGCCGAGCCAACTGGGCGCATTCGTGCGTTCGAGCCCGGAGCAGGCCACCGCAAACCTGCAGTACCACGTGCAGCCACTGTCACTTGAGCGCTTTGGCGAGCCACTGCACAGGTTCCCGGCCTTTACCGCCTCGGTGTGCAACCTGCGCCCGGCCAGCCGCGGGCGTATCGATATCCGCAGCAGCGACATGAACAGCACGCCGCTGATCGACCCCAACTACCTCAGCGCCCCCCAGGACCTGCGCGTCGCCGCCGATTCCATTCGCCTTACCCGGCGTATCGTCCAGGCCCCTGCCCTCGCTGCGTTCGACCCAAAGGAATACCTGCCGGGCCCAGCTCTGCAAACCGAAGAAGAGCTGTTCGAAGCCGCCGGCAGAATCGGCACCACCATCTTCCACCCGGTCGGCACCTGCCGCATGGGCAATGGCGAACTGGACGTTGTGGATAACCAGCTGCGCGTGCACGGCATCCCCGGCCTGCGCGTGGCAGACGCATCGATCATGCCGCAGATCACCTCCGGCAATACTTGTTCACCCACCCTGATGATCGCCGAGAAGGCGGCGCAACTGATCCTCAAAGGAGCTGCCACCCAGACCTATCTGAACGAAGACGCGATACCGACGCCCTGACCCCGGGTGCGTGCAGTACCGGCAGCTGGCGGTCAGAAGCTGCCGACAGTGGAACAACAAGAATAATCACTGTGGCCTGCGGGCCGAGGACAGCAACGATGTCGGATTACATCCAAGAGCAGGGTGCGGCGGCCAGCAGCTCCAGCCGTCGTGAAGAACGCAAGATCATTTTCGCGTCATCCCTCGGGACAGTTTTCGAGTGGTATGACTTTTTTCTCTATGGTGCGCTGGCAGCGGTCATCAGCAAGCAGTTCTTCGCTGGCGTGAACGACACCACCGCCTTCATCTTCGCCCTCATGGCCTTTGCCGCCGGCTTCCTGGTGCGTCCGTTCGGTGCGCTTGTGTTCGGCCGGCTGGGCGACATGATCGGGCGCAAGTACACCTTCCTGGTCACCATCGTGCTGATGGGCCTGTCCACCTTCGCGGTGGGGTTGTTGCCCACCTACGCCAGCATCGGCATCGCGGCACCGATCATCCTGGTGGTCCTGCGCATGCTGCAGGGGCTGGCGCTGGGGGGTGAATACGGCGGTGCGGCCACCTATGTGGCCGAGCATGCGCCGCCCGGCAAGCGCGGTTTCCACACGGGTTTCATTCAGTCCACCGCCACTCTTGGCCTGTTGTTGTCGCTTGTGGTGGTGCTGGGCAGCCGCTATATCAGTGGCGACCAGTTCGAAACCTGGGGTTGGCGCCTGCCGTTCCTGTTGTCGATCGTACTGCTGGCGATTTCCACCTGGATCCGCATGAGCATGCACGAGTCGCCGGCCTTCGTGAAAATGAAGGCCCAGGGCAAGGTCAGCAAGTCGCCGATCCGTGAGTCGTTCACCTCCTGGCCGAACCTGAAAGTGGTGCTCACCGCCTTGTTCAGCATCAACGCCGGGCAGGCCGTGACCTTCTACACGGCGCAGTTCTACGTGCTGTTCTTCATGACCCAGATGCTGAAGATGGACCCGGCCCAGGCCAACACCCTGCTGATCATCAGCGTGGTCATTGGTGCGCCGTTCTTCGTGTTCTTCGGCTGGTTGTCCGACCGTATTGGCCGCAAGCCGATCCTGATGCTCGGCCTGCTCCTGGCCACGGTGCTGTACTTCCCGCTGTTCAAGGCGCTGAGCCATTACGCCAACCCACAGATCGACGCGGCCAGCCGCCAGGCGCCGATCGTGGTCACTGCCGACCCGAGAGGCTGTACTTTCCAGTTCGACCCGGTAGGCAAGGCGCGCTTCGACAGCCCCTGCGACAAGGTCAAGACATTCCTGGTCAAGCAGGGCTTGCCATACAGCTCGGTGGATGTGGCAGGTAGCGATGTGGTGGTGAACATCGGTGACAAGACCATCAACGGCTTCGACGAAGCGGCCATGCGTGCGGCGGTGGAACAGGCTGGCTACCCGGCCAAGGCCGACCCTGGGCAAGTCAACCAAGTGATGGTGGTGGTGCTGATCGTGGCGATGATCCTGATCGCGACCATGACCTATGGCCCGCTGGCGGCGGTGATGGTCGAACTGTTCCCCACTCGCATCCGCTACACCTCCATGTCACTGCCCTACCACATTGGCAACGGCTGGTTCGGTGGCTTCCTGCCAACGGTGTCGTTCGCGCTGGTGGTGTACACCGGGGATATCTTCTATGGGCTGTGGTACCCGGTGCTGGTGACCGGGGTCAGCCTGGTGGTGGGGATCTTCTGCCTGAAAGAAACCAGGGATGTGGATATCGACAAGATCTGACGGCTGCAACGGGCCGTTTCTACACGCCCGCATGAGGCAATAAAAAAACCGGCTGTAAAAGCCGGTTTTCTTATGCCCCAAAAAAACTTATGCACGATTTTCAGAAAAATGTCATACACAGAAATAAACAGCTAATTCAAACACTTAGCGATCACTTCAGGCTTTTAATCCAAAAACAGTTCACAAGTTATCCACAGATGGTCAGGCCATCTGTTCCTGGGGTTTTTCCTCTGCTGGCGGCAGCGAACCCATGGCCCGCTGGGTCGCTTCGTTCCACGCCGCGGCGCGGTCGTTGAGCTCGGCGATGGCCCGTGGCCCGGTGCCGTTGGCGTACATCGGCTCGCCAATCACCACCTCGATTGTGCCCGCGCGCTTGCCCCAACCGGTCTTCGGCCAGAACTTGCCGGCGTTATGGGCAATCGGCAGCACCGGCAGCCCGGCATTCACTGCCAGCGCGGTACCGCCACGGGAGAACTTGCCCATGGTGCCGAATGGCACGCGGGTGCCTTCCGGGAAGATCAGCACCCAGGTCTTCTGCTTGAGCAGCTCGTCACCCTTGCTGGCTACCTGGCGCAGGGCTTCCTTGGGGTTATCTCGGTTGATCGCGATCGGCCGCAGCATGGCCATGGCCCAACCGAAGAACGGCACGTACAGCAACTCACGCTTGAGCACTTGGCTCAGTGGCGAGAAATACTGGGAAAGGAAGAAGGTTTCCCAGGTGCTCTGGTGGTTGGACAGGATCACGCAAGGCTCATCAGGCACGTTCTCGGCGCCAGTGATCTTGTAGTCGATACCCAGGATGGTGCGCACCAGGAACAACGCGCAACGGCACCAGTACACGTTGATGAACTTGTAGCGCTTGGGGAACGACAGGAACGGCGCGACGAAGAAGCTCAGCGAGCACCACAGCAGCGAACTGGTGCCCAGCAGCAGGTAAAAAAGAAAGATTCTGATCGCCTGCAGGATCGACATAGTGGCTTGTACCATTGCGGGGCATGCCCGCCTGAGAAAAATGCGCCCGAAGGCGCACTGTTTAAATTAGTTCTCTGGCGATAGCTGCCAGATCGTCGAAAATCAGTGTAGTTTCCGGGACGCCTTTTTCCAGGGTCCGCTCGCCCTTGCCGGTTTTCACCAACACGGGTTGTGCACCGACGGCCAGGGCGGCCTCCAGGTCACCTTTGCTGTCGCCAACGAACCAGACGCCTTCCAGGCCGACCTGGTAATGCTCGGCGATCGCCCGCAGCATGCCAGGCTTGGGCTTGCGGCAATCGCAGCCTTCGTCCGGCCCGTGCGGGCAATATACGATGTGGCCCACTTCGCCACCCTGCTCGGCCACCAGCGCGCGCAGGCGCGCGTGCATGGCCTCGAGGGTAGTCAGCGCATAGTAGCCACGGGCAATGCCGGACTGGTTGGTGGCCACGGCCACCGTCCAGCCCGCCTTGCTCAACTGCGCGATCGCTTCGACCGAGCCAGGGATCGGCACCCACTCGTCCAGCGTCTTGATGTAGGCGTCGGAGTCGTAGTTGATTACTCCGTCACGGTCGAGAATCAGCAGTTTCAAGGCTTACCCCAGCAGCGAAATGTCGGCCACGCCCAGGAACAGGCCGCGCAGGCGGCTGAGCAGGGCATAACGGTTGGCGCGTACCTTGGCATCCTCGGCGTTGACCATCACCGCCTCGAAGAAGGCGTCGACCGGGTCACGCAGGGCCGCCAGGCGGGCCAGCGATTCGCTGTACTGGCGCGCAGCAGCCATCGGTTGCACGGCCTGGTCGGCCTGCTGGATGGCCGAGTACAGGGAGAACTCGTTGGCGTTGTCGAAGTACTTCGGCTCGACGTGATCGGCGATGGCGCCTTCGGCCTTGCTCAGCAGGTTCGACACGCGCTTGTTCACCGCGGCCAGGGCCTCGGCTTCCGGCAGCTTGCGGAAGGCTTGTACAGCCTGCACGCGCTGGTCGAAGTCCAAGGCAGAACCTGGCTGCAGGGCACGGACCGACAGGTAGGTGGCCACGTCGATGCCTTCGTCTTCGTAACGCGCACGCAGGCGGTCGAAGATGAACTCCAGCACCTGTTCGGCCAGGCCGGCGGCCTTGACCTTGGCGCCGAACTGCTTGACCGCGAACTCGACCGCACCGGTCAGGTCCAGGTCCAGCTGCTTCTCGATCAGGATACGCAGCACGCCCAAGGCGGCACGGCGCAGGGCGTACGGGTCCTTGCTGCCGGTAGGCAGCATGCCGATGCCGAAGATGCCGACCAGGGTGTCGAGCTTGTCGGCGATGGCCACCGCAGCACCGGTGAGGGTCTGCGGCAGCTCGGCGCCAGCACCGCGCGGCATGTACTGCTCGTTCAGGGCCAGGGCCACGTCTTCCGGCTCACCGTCGTTGAGCGCGTAGTAGTAACCGGCAACACCCTGCATTTCAGGGAATTCGCCGACCATCTCGGTGGCCAGGTCGCACTTCGACAGCAGGCCGGCGCGGCCGGCGCGCTGGGCGTCGCCGCCGATCAGCGGGGCGATGAAGGCGGCCAGCTTGGAGACGCGCTCGGCCTTGTCGTACACGGTACCCAGCTGAGCCTGGAACACCACGTTCTTCAGGCGCTCGTTGAAGGTTTCCAGCGGCTGCTTCTTGTCCTGCTTGAAGAAGAACTCGGCGTCGGTCAGGCGTGGGCGTACGACCTTCTCGTTGCCTTGCACGATCTGCTTCGGGTCGCGGCTCTCGACGTTGGCCACGGTGATGAAGCGCGGCAGCAGCTTGCCTTCGCTGTCCAGCAGGCAGAAGTACTTCTGGTTGTCCTGCATGGTGGTGATCAGGGCTTCCTGTGGCACTTCGAGGAAACGCTCCTCGAACGAGCACACCAGCGGCACTGGCCACTCGACCAGGGCGGTCACTTCGTCCAGCAGCGCCGGCGGCACGATGGCGCTGCCTTCCTGCTGCATGGCCAGCTCGGCGGTACGCTTGCTGATCAGCTCGCGGCGCTCGGCGAAGTCCGCCAGCACGTAGGCTTTGCGCAGGTCTTCGACGTAGTTGGCCGGGGTGGTGATGACCACGTTTTCCGGGTGATGGAAGCGGTGGCCACGGGATTCACGGCCTGCCTTCTGCGACAGGATGGTGCAGTCGACCACCTGGTCGCCCAGCAGCATCACCAGCCATTGGGTCGGGCGCACGAACTCTTCACGGCTTGCCGCCCAGCGCATGCGCTTGGGGATCGGCAGGTCGTTGAGCGAGTCTTCGACGATGGTCGGCAGCAGGCCGGTGGTGGCCTTGCCCGGGATGTGCTGGGAGAAGCGCAGCTTAGGGCCGCTCTGGTCGATTTCCGACAGCTCCACACCGCATTTCTTGGCAAAGCCCAAGGCAGCCTGGGTCGGCTCGCCGTCTTTGAAAGCAGCCTGCATGGGCGGGCCGTCGATATTGATGCTGCGGTCAGGCTGTTGCACGTCCAGCTGGCGGATCAGCACGGCCAAGCGGCGCGGCGCGGCGTAAACCTGCTTGCCGGTATAGTTCAGGCCAGCGGCCTGCAGGCCCTTCTCGATACCCGCCAGGAAGGCTTCGCCAAGGCTGGCGAGGGCCTTCGGTGGCAGCTCCTCGGTGCCCAGTTCTACCAGGAAATCTTGAGCACTCATTGTGCAGCCTCCAGCTTAGCCAACACTTCGTCACGCAGTTCAGGGGTGGCCATCGGGAAGCCCAGGCGTGCGCGGGCTTGCAGATAGCTTTGCGCCACGTCCCGGGCCAGGGTACGTACACGCAGGATGTAGCGCTGGCGCTCGGTTACCGAGATGGCGCGGCGGGCGTCCAGCAGGTTGAAGGTGTGCGAGGCCTTCAGGACCATTTCATAGGTCGGCAGCGGCAGCTCAAGCTTGATCAGGCGGTTGGCTTCGCTTTCGTAGAAGTCGAACAGCTCGAACAGCTTGTCGACATTGGCGTGCTCGAAGTTGTAGGTCGACTGCTCCACCTCGTTCTGGTGGAACACGTCGCCGTAGGTGACCTTGCCGAACGGGCCGTCGGCCCACACCAGGTCGTACACCGAGTCGACGCCCTGGATGTACATGGCCAGGCGCTCCAGGCCGTAGGTGATTTCACCCGTGACTGGGTAGCACTCGATGCCGCCTACCTGCTGGAAGTAGGTGAACTGGGTGACTTCCATGCCGTTGAGCCAGATTTCCCAGCCCAGGCCCCAGGCGCCGAGGGTCGGCGATTCCCAGTTGTCTTCGACGAAGCGAATGTCGTGGACCAGCGGGTCCAGGCCGATGGCTTTCAGCGAGCCGAGGTAAAGCTCCTGGAAGTTGGCTGGGTTGGGCTTCAGTACCACCTGGAACTGGTAGTAGTGCTGCAGGCGGTTGGGGTTTTCGCCATACCGCCCGTCGGCAGGGCGACGGCTAGGCTGCACATAGGCGGCGTTCCAGGTTTCTGGACCCACGGCGCGCAGGAATGTAGCGGTGTGGAAAGTGCCGGCGCCTACTTCCATATCGTAGGGCTGAAGCACCACACAACCTTGCTCGGCCCAGTAGTTCTGAAGGGCGAGGATCAGGTCTTGGAAGGTACGCACGGCTGGCGTAGGCTGGCTCACGAAATTCACCTGTATCTGGGGATGCGGATGTAAAGAGCGGGAGTATAACCTGATTCGCCTCACCCTCTACTCATTGGAGCCTTATGCCACGCTGCTTTTGGTGTACCGACGATCCGTTGTACCAGGCCTACCATGACCAGGAATGGGGAACGCCCCAGCGTGACCCGGCGTTGCTGTTCGAGATGCTTTTGCTCGAAGGGTTCCAGGCGGGGCTTTCGTGGATCACCGTATTGCGTAAACGCGAGCGTTATCGCGAGGTGATGCACGGCTTCGATCCGGTGAAACTCGCCGTCATGAGCGACGAACGCATCGAGGAGCTGATGCAGGATGCCGGCATCATCCGCAACCGCCTCAAGCTCAAGGCTGCCAGGCGTAATGCCCAGGCCTGGCTGGCTGTGGACAACCCCGCCGACTGGCTCTGGTCATTCGTCGGTGGTGCGCCGAAGATCAACCACTTCACTGGCCGCAGCGAGGTGCCAGCGGTTACCGATGAAGCCAAGGCGATGAGCAAAGCCCTGCAGAAAGCCGGCTTCACGTTCGTTGGCCCGACCATCTGCTATGCCTTCATGCAGGCCACCGGCATGGTCATGGACCACACCACCGATTGCGATCGCTACGCCGCCTTGTTGCGCTGAGGGGTTACAATGCGCGCCTTGCTGAAATAAGGAATTCGCCTGTGGAAAAGTTCAAGGGCGCCCTGATGGTCGGGGTGCTGCGCCTGTTTGCCAAGCTGCCCTGGGGCGCTGTGCAGCGCGTCGGCGCCGGTATCGGCTGGCTGATGTGGAAGATCCCCAACGGCTCGCGCAATGTCGTGCGCATCAACCTCGCCAAGTGCTTCCCGGAGATGGACCCGGCCGAGCGCGAGCAGCTGGTGGGCCGCGCGTTGAAGGATATCGGTAAATCCTTCGTCGAAAGTGCCTGTGCCTGGATCTGGCCGCCGCAGCGCTCGCTGGAGCTGGTCAAGGAAGTGCACGGCCTGGAAGTGCTGGAGCAGGCGTTGGCCTCGGGCAAGGGCGTGGTCGGCATCACCAGCCACCTGGGTAACTGGGAAGTGCTGAACCACTTCTACTGCAACCAGTGCAAACCGATCATCTTCTATCGCCCGCCGAAGCTGAAGGCGGTGGATGACCTGCTGCGCGAGCAGCGGGTGCAGATGGGCAACCGCGTGGCGCCTTCGACCAAGGAAGGCATCCTCAGCGTGATCAAGGAAGTGCGCCGTGGTGGCCAGGTGGGTATTCCTGCCGACCCGGAGCCGGCGGAGTCGGCCGGGGTGTTCGTGCCGTTCCTGGGTACCCAGGCGCTGACCAGCAAGTTCGTTCCGAACATGCTGGCCGGTGGCAAGGCGGTTGGGGTGTTCCTGCATGCCCTGCGGTTGCCTGACGGCTCGGGCTTCAAGGTGTTCCTGGAGGCGGCGCCGGAAGAGATGTACAGCACCGACGTGACCGTGTCGGCGGCGGCGATGAGCAAGGTGGTCGAGCGCTATGTGCGCGAGTACCCGAGCCAGTACATGTGGAGCATGAAGCGCTTCAAGAAGCGCCCGGCTGGCGAGCCACGCTGGTACTGAGATTTTCACTGTCCCCTGTGGGAGCGGGTTTACCCGCGAATGCGTCGTTGAATCCAACATCGCATTCGCGGGTGAACCCGCTCCCACAGGGACCGCGTTAACCTGATGTCTTGCTGAGCTTCTTCAGAAACACGGTCATCTCTTTCTCGGCCTGCTTGTCCCCATGGGCCTGCGCGGCCACGATCCCCTCCTGCCAGGCCTTGCGCGCCGCCGCCAGGTCACCCTGCAGCTGATGCGCCTTGCCCAGCAGCTTCCACGCCGCCGAGTACTTCGGGTCTTGTTCCACGCACCGTGCCAGATGCACCGCCGCTTCAGCACCATTGCCTTCGTCCAGCCAGGCCTTGCCCAGGCCGAACCTCAACAACGGGTTATCCACACCCTTGGCCAGCATCTTCTCCAGCGATTCGCGCATGCCCTGTGCTCCTAGAAGAAACTCAAGCCGACGTGGAACAGCTTCTCCACATCCCGAATATGCTTTTTATCCACAACGAACAGGATCACATGGTCGCCCGATTCGATCATGGTGTCGTCGTGGGCAATCATCACCTCTTCGTCACGAATGATCGCGCCGATGGTGGTGCCCGGTGGCAGGGCGATGTCTTCGATCGCCTTGCCGACCACCTTGCTCGACTTCGAATCCCCGTGCGCCACCGCTTCGATAGCCTCGGCCGCGCCGCGGCGCAGCGAGTGTACGCTGACGATGTCGCCCCGGCGCACGTGCGCCAGCAGGGTGCCGATGGTGGCCAACTGTGGGCTGATGGCAATGTCGATGTCGCCACCCTGCACCAGGTCGACATAGGCCGGGTTGTTGATGATGGTCATCACCTTGCGCGCACCCAGGCGCTTGGCCAGCAGCGACGACATGATGTTGGCCTCGTCGTCGTTGGTCAGGGCCAGGAAGATGTCGGCGTCGGCGATGTTCTCCTCCAGCATCAGGTCCTTGTCCGAGGCGCTGCCCTGCAGCACCACGGTGCTTTCCAGGGTGTCGGAAAGGTGTCGGCAACGGGCCGGGCTCATCTCGATGATCTTCACCTGGTAGCGGCTTTCGATAGCCTCGGCCAGGCGTTCGCCGATCTGCCCGCCACCGGCGATGACCACACGCTTGTTGGTTTCGTCGATACGGCGCAGCTCACCCATCACCGCGCGGATGTCCTTCTTCGCGGCGATGAAGAACACTTCGTCGTCTGCTTCGATCACCGTGTCGCCCCGCGGGGTGATCGGGCGGTCGCGGCGGAAGATGGCCGCCACGCGGGTGTCGACGTTGGGCATGTGCGCGCGGATCTGACGCAGTTGCTGGCCTACCAGCGGGCCACCGTAGTACGCCTTAACTGCCACCAGCTGGGCCTTGCCTTCGGCGAAGTCGATTACCTGCAGCGAGCCCGGGTGCTCGATCAGGCGCTTGATGTAGTTGGTCACTACCTGCTCGGGGCTGATCAGCACATCGACCGGGATATGGTCGTTGTCGAACAGCTCTTCGCGGGTCAGGTAGGCCGACTCGCGCACCCGGGCGATCTTGGTCGGGGTGTGGAACAGCGAATAGGCCACCTGGCAGGCGACCATGTTGGTCTCGTCACTGTTGGTTACCGCCACCAGCATGTCGGCGTCGTCGGCACCTGCCTGGCGCAGCACCGTAGGCAGCGAGCCGCGGCCTTGCACGGTGCGGATGTCCAGGCGGTCGCCCAGGTCGCGCAGGCGGTCGCCGTCAGTGTCGACCACGGTGATGTCGTTGGCTTCGCTGGCCAGGTGCTCCGCCAGCGTACCGCCTACCTGTCCTGCGCCGAGGATGATGATCTTCATCCGCTACTCCCTACCTTTTGTTTTTATCCGCGCGAGGCGGCGATCTTGATCAGCTTGGCATAGTAGAAACCGTCGTGGCCGCCTTCCTGTGCCAACAACTGGCGGCCGTGGGGCTGGCGCAGGCCGGCTTCGGTGGCCAGGTCCAGCTCACGGGCGCCCGGGGTGCGGGCAAGGAAGGCATCGATCACTTCGGTGTTCTCGGTCGGCAGGCTGGAGCAGGTGGCGTATAGCAGCATGCCGCCCACTTCCAGGGTCGGCCACAGGGCATCGAGCAGCTCGCCTTGCAGCGTGGCCAGGGCCGGGATGTCGTCGGCCTGACGGGTCAGCTTGATGTCAGGGTGGCGGCGGATCACGCCGGTGGCCGAACAGGGGGCATCGAGCAGAATGCGCTGGAACGGCTTGCCGTCCCACCAGCTGGCGGTGTCGCGGGCATCGCAGGCGATCAGCTCGGCGTCCAGTTGCAGGCGGTCGAGGTTCTCGCGCACGCGGGTCAGGCGCTTGGCTTCGAGGTCGATGGCCACCACGTGGGCCAGGCCAGCTTCGGCTTCCAGCAGATGGCAGGTCTTGCCACCCGGTGCACAGCAGGCGTCGAGCACGCGCTGGCCGGGGGCCAGTTCCAGCAGGTCGGCGGACAGCTGCGCGGCTTCGTCCTGCACGCTCACCCAGCCTTCGGCAAAGCCTGGCAGGCCGCGTACGTCGCAGGCTTCGGCCAACACGATACCGTCACGGCTGTACTGGCAGGCGCTGGCGCCAACGCCTGCCTCGGTCAGCAGTGCCAGGTAGGCATCGCGGCTGTGGTGGCGACGGTTGACCCGCAGGATCATCGGCGGGTGGGCGTTGTTGGCGGCGCAGATGGCCTCCCACTGCTCCGGCCAGAAGGCCTTGAGCGACTTCTGCAGCCAGCGCGGGTGGGCAGTGCGTACCACCGGGTCGCGCTCCATGCCGGCCAGCAATTCTTCGCCTTCGCGTTGGGCCCGGCGCAGCACGGCATTGAGCAGGCCCTTGGCCCACGGTTTCTTCAGCTTGTCGGCACAGCCGACGGTCTCGCCGATGGCGGCGTGGGCCGGGATACGGCTGTAGAACAGCTGGTACAGGCCGACCAACAGCAGCGCCTGCACATCGGCATCGGCGGCCTTGAACGGCTTCTGCAGCAGCTGCGCCGCCAGCAGGTCGAGGCGTGGTTGCCAGCGCGCGGTACCGAACGCCAGGTCCTGTGTCAGGCCGCGGTCGCGCTCATCGACCTTGTCCAGTTGCGCTGGCAGCGAACTGTTCAGCGAGGCCTTGCCACTGAGTACAGCGGCAAGGGCACGTGCGGCGGCGAGGCGTGGGTTCATTGGCCCAGCACCTTGCCGCTGACGAATTTCTCACGACGGCTGTTGAACAGGTCGCTGAAGTTCAATGCCTTGCCGCCGGGCAGTTGCAGGCGGGTCAGGCTCAGTGCCTGGTCACCGCAGGCGACAACCAGGCCGTCCTTGCTGGCGGAGAGGATCTCACCCGGGGTGCCTGTCGCTGTGGACAAGTTGGCGGCCAGCACTTTCACGCTTTCGCCATCGAGGGTGCTGTGGCAAACCGGCCACGGGTTGAAGGCACGGATCAGGCGTTCCAGCTCGACGGCCGGGCGGCTCCAGTCGATGCGCGCTTCGTCCTTGTTCAGCTTGTGCGCGTAGGTCGCCAGGGCATCGTCCTGCACTTCACCGTGCAGCGAACCATCGGCCAGGCCGGCGATGGCCTGGACGACTGCGGGCGGGCCCATCTCGGCCAAGCGGTCGTGCAGGCTGCCGCCGGTGTCTTCGGCGCTGATCGGGGTGACCACCTTGAGCAGCATCGGGCCGGTGTCCAGGCCTGCTTCCATGCGCATCACGGTTACACCACTCTCGGCGTCGCCGGCTTCCACGGCGCGCTGGATCGGTGCGGCACCGCGCCAGCGGGGCAGCAGGGAAGCATGGCTGTTGATGCAGCCCAGGCGCGGGATATCCAGCACCACCTGCGGCAAGATCAGGCCATAGGCGACCACCACCATCAGGTCCGGCTTCAGCGCAGCCAGTTCGGCCTGGGCTTCGGGGTTGCGCAGGGTCGGCGGCTGGAACACCGGGATGTCATGGGCCACAGCCAGTTGCTTGACCGGGCTCGGCATCAGCTTCTGGCCACGGCCAGCGGGGCGGTCGGGCTGGGTGTAGACGGCCACGATCTCGTACGGGCTGTCGAGCAGGGCCTTGAGGTGTTCGGCGGCAAACTCTGGAGTGCCTGCAAAGACGATGCGCATGGAGTTCTCGCTTCAAAAAAGAAAAAGGCTTGCCGGAGCAAGCCTTCTGGAAGGTGGGGATCAGGCTTGCTGGCGGTGCTGCTTTTCCAGCTTCTTCTTGATCCGGTCGCGCTTGAGCTGCGACAGGTAGTCGACGAACAGCTTGCCGTTGAGGTGATCGAATTCATGCTGCACGCACACCGCCAGCAGGCCTTCGCACTCCAGCTCGTAAGGCTTGCCGTCGCGGTCCTGGGCCTTGACCCGCACACGCAGCGGGCGGTCGACGTTCTCGTAGAAGCCAGGTACCGACAGGCAGCCTTCCTGGTACTGGCCCATGTCGTGGGTCAGCTCTTCGACCGTGGGGTTGATGAAGACGCGCGGCTCGCTGCGGTCTTCACTGAGGTCCATGACCACGACCTGCTGGTGCACGTTGACCTGGGTAGCGGCCAGGCCGATGCCAGGGGCTTCGTACATGGTTTCAAACATGTCGTCGATCAGCTGACGCAGGGCGTCGTCGAACACCGTCACCGGCTTGGCGATGGTGCGCAGGCGCGGGTCCGGGAATTCGAGAATGTTCAAGATGGCCATAAGGTCAGGCAGTCACTGTGCGTTCGGTTGAAAACTGAGCACACATAATAAAGGGAAACGGGGATTTCAGCACCTGTGAAAGCTCGTCTAGGGTTTTCAAGGCCAGCTTATTGCCCATTCGATGGACAGGTTGTCAAAGCGTTATCAACAAAGTTATCCACAGTTTGTGCCACGTCGATGGCCCCGATTCGATCAAGGATGATCCCCATGCAGACCTACCATTCGTCGCCTCTTCCGCCTGCCGAACTGGAGGCGAGATTACGCCTGCACCGGCTGCCGGAAACGGGATTGCGTCGCTTTAACAGCTTGCTGGAGGCCTTTGGCAGTGCCTCGTCGGCACTGTGCGCACCGGCTGGCGCCTGGCGCGCATTGGGCATACCCCAGGCCACCATCGATGCCCGGCGCAGTGCCGAAGTTCGTGAGGGTGCACTGGCCGCAATGGCCTGGCTAGAGCGTCAGGGCCAGCATTTGCTGATGTGGGACGGCCCTGGCTACCCGCCACTATTGGCGGAAATCGACGATGCCCCTCCACTGCTTTTCGTAGCTGGAGACCCGGCCTTGCTCGAGCGCCCACAACTGGCAATTGTGGGCAGCAGGCGTGCTTCACCACCGGCGCTCGACACCGCTGCGGCATTTTCCCGCTACCTGGCGCAGGCCGGTTTCACCATTACCAGCGGCTTGGCCGTGGGCATCGACGGTGCCGCTCATCGGGCCGCAATGCAGGCTGGCGGGGGCACGATTGGCGTGCTCGGTACGGGGTTGCAAAAACTTTATCCACAGCGCCACAGGTCGCTTGCGCAAGCGATGATCGACAATGGCAGCGCGCTGGTATCCGAGTACCCGCTGGATGCTGGGCCGCTGCCCGGTAATTTCCCGCGGCGCAATCGCATCATCAGCGGGCTGTCGCTGGGTGTGCTGGTTGTCGAGGCAAGCCTGGCCAGTGGTTCGCTGATCACCGCACGCCTGGCTGCCGAGCAAGGCCGCGAGGTGTATGCCATACCGGGATCCATTCACCATCCTGGGGCCAAGGGCTGCCACCAGTTGATCCGTGACGGCGCGCTGCTGGTGGAGAGCGTGGAGCAGATACTGGAAAGCCTGCAGGGTTGGCAGAACCTGCCACCTGCGGTTGTGGATAAATTTGACCATCCACTGCTTGCCCTGCTGCATGCCGCGCCACAGACCAGTGAAAGCTTGGCCCACTGCAGCGAGCTGCCGCTGGCCGACGTGCTGGCGCAGCTGACCGAACTGGAGCTGGAAGGCCGGGTCAGCAATGAAGCCGGGCGTTGGTTTGCCCGCGCGGGCTAAGTACACTGCTCACAAGCAAGGTATATAGGCGGAGTAACAGAAATGGTGAGCAGTTTTCGTGTGCAACAAGCCGCACGTGAGATCCGGGCGGGCGCAGTGATCGCCTATCCGACGGAAGCGGTCTGGGGCCTGGGCTGCGACCCGTGGAACGAGGACGCGGTGTATCGCCTGCTGGCGCTGAAGTCGCGGCCTGTGGATAAAGGCCTGATCCTGGTAGCCGACAACATCCGCCAGTTCGACTTCTTGTTCGAGGACTTCCCCGAAGACTGGATCGACCGCATGGGCAGCACCTGGCCGGGGCCGAACACCTGGCTGGTGCCGCACCAGGACCTGTTGCCCGAATGGGTTACCGGGCAACATGACACCGTGGCACTGCGGGTCAGTGACCACCCGGTGGTACGTGAGCTGTGTGCATTGGTGGGGCCGTTGATTTCCACTTCGTGCAACCCGGGCGGGCGCCCGGCGGCTAAGACCCGGTTGCGGGTGGAGCAGTACTTCCATGGTCAGCTGGATCTGGTGCTGGGGGGGGCGTTGGGTGGAAGGAAGAACCCTAGTGTGATTCGCAACCTGGCCACTGGCGAAGTCGTTCGCCCGGGCTGATACATATCCACAGGCCTGGCCGGGACCTCCTGTGGGAGCGGGCGAGCCCGCGAAGAATCCAACGCGGTGCCTGGCACGGGCTTCGCCCGTGTTCGCGGGCATGCCCGCTCCCACAGGTCAGGGCCAAGCCCCCGCAGATTTTTCTGATTTTGTCCCGAATGGCTGTCCGGTTTGAGGATTGAGAAATATCCTACGAGCCGCGTCCCCTGCCATCACCTTCTCAGTGGGAACCTCTGCCCTTAGTCTTCAGCCGTCGCCGAATAACTTGGCGAACGGGTGTGGTAACCCGGGTTCTGGGTGATCTTGGCAGTCCATGGCGGCTGTTCGCAGGAGGCTTCGTGCCTGCTGGGTTTTAGATCTCCCACCCGGTTTACCACCCTGCGTACAGCTGCCACCTATTCGTGTGGTAACGACTGGGTGGTGCCATGAAGCGAGATCTAGTGATGAAGAAGATTGTCCCCGATCCACCCCTACCCTGCACATCCACCCGCCCCTTCGGCCGCTGCGATGCCGGCCACGAACCGCTGTTCACCGTAAACCCGAACATTTCCGCCGAGGACGCCTTGGTTCATGTAGCTCTGTATCTGCGAGGCGCCTACGAAACGGGCTCGAAAGCCCTCGAGTACCTGCGCGAAGAAGGCCGTGGCATGTATTGGTCGAGCCTGCATTCCATTGAACTGGCGGAGGGATTGGTTGAGGCGATTCTCGATGGTATCGAGTCGATACCAACCACCCGTCCTCCACAGGCATAGCCTTGCACTCAGAACCGACGCAGCATGATGTGGGAGCAGGTTGCCTGCCCCCACAGAAAGCTCCTACGAACGCTATAGCAGGCAATCACCTGCCTGCCGCAAGGCATCCAAATTATCCTTTGAGTTCTCGAGGTTCCCGATAACGGGATATTGAGCTTTGTACCTGGGCTTGTACAATGTTTGTGTTGATGCCTGCCTGTTTGACAAGCAGAAGCCACCAAGCCTATTGCCTGGTCAGCAGTCCTGTCCGGGTCGAGAAAAACCTGATCCAGGCCTTGTCTGGGAAGGATTTGAAGAAATGCATGTACTGACTTTTAGCCAGGCTCGCGCCGACCTGAAGCAGACGATGGATGAAGTATGTCGGGATCACGAACCCGCGATCATTACACGCCAGCGTGGCGAGCCGGTGGTCATGATCTCGCTTGAGGACTACAACGGCATGCAAGAGACCATGTACCTGTTGGGGTCATCAGCCAATGCCAAGCGTTTGCGCGCATCCATTGATCAGCTGCGGTCGGGTAAAGCTGCTACTCATGAGCTGCCCATAGATGAACATGAAGTCAAAACAACGCAACAAGACTGAAGCTCGCAATTCTGTAAGTGTTGCGTTCACTTCAGAAGGTTGGGAAGACTACTGCCATTGGAAAGATGCTGACACTAATGTGTTTGCAACGATCAACGCCCTGATCAAGGAGTGCCTGCGTACCCCTTTCAAAGGCACTGGCAAGCCTGAGCCACTCAAGGGCGACCTTTCAGGATTCTGGTCTCGTCGTATTACTCGCGAACATCGGTTGGTCTACCTCTTCGAAGGTGGACAGATGACAATCTTGCAGTGCCGATATCACTACGACGATTGATCATGCCCCGCCTTTGCTGGCAAACCCCATTCCAATGGGATAGCGCTGTACTCAAGGTCGATGCAGCACTTGTGGGAGCGGGCGCGCCCGCGAACACCGGCGGAGCCGGTGCCATGCACCGCGGTGCTTGCTTCGCGGGCATGCCCGCTCCCACAGGGATGGCACTGCACTTAAGATCGGTGCAGTACCTGTGGGAGTGAACTCAAGGAAGCAGAATTGTGGAACCCACAGTCCGCCGAGCCGACAGCTCTGCCTGTGCCTTAGCCGCCTCACTCAGCGGATACCGCTGCTGGATATCCACAACCAGCTTGCCACTGCCAATCATCCCGAACAGATCATCGGCCATGGCCTGGGTATTCTCGGCATTGTTGGCATAGCTCGCCAACGTCGGCCGGGTCACATACAGCGACCCTTTCTGCGCCAGAATCCCCAGGTTCACCCCGCTCACCGCCCCCGAGGCATTGCCAAAACTCACCATCAACCCGCGCGGCTGCAGGCAGTCCAGCGAGGTCAGCCAGGTGTCGGCACCCACACCGTCATACACCACCGGGCATTTCTTGCCGTCGGTCAGCTCCAGCACCCGCTTGGCCACGTCTTCACGGCTGTAATCGATGGTCGCCCACGCCCCCAGCGCCTTGGCCCGCTCGGCCTTCTCGGCAGAGCTCACGGTCCCGATCAGCTTGGCGCCCAAGGCCTTGGCCCACTGGCACGCCAACGAACCCACGCCACCAGCCGCCGCGTGGAACAGGATCACGTCACCCGCCTTCACCTCATAGGTCTGCTTCAGCAGGTACTGCACGGTCAAACCCTTGAGCATCACCGCCGCCGCCTGTTCGAAGCTGATGTTGTCGGGCAGCTTCACCAGGTTGGCCTCCGGCAGCGTATGCACCTCGCTGTACGCGCCCAACGGGCCGCCGGCATGGGCCACGCGGTCACCCACTTTCAGCCGGGTCACGCCCTCGCCCACGGCCTCGACCACGCCAGCCGCTTCAGTGCCCAGCCCTGAAGGCAGGGCTGGCGGCGCATACAACCCGCTGCGGAAGTAGGTATCGATGAAGTTCAGGCCGATCGCATGGTTACGTACACGCACCTGCTGTGGCCCTGGCGGGGCTGGTTCGAATTCCACAAACTGCAGCACTTCCGGGCCGCCATGCTGGCTGAACTGGATACGCTTGGCCATCTCGCACTCCTGTCGTATGGGTCGGGAAAGACCTTCTATCGGACGCCTTTGCTTGATCGCAGTCAACTGCGGCGCGCGGGCTGGGGGTGGTATGCTACGCGGCGAATTCTTCCCTGCCCGTTCCTGGTGACCCGATGACTAGCCGCACCGAGGCCGTGAAAGCCTACCTGCTCGACCTGCAAGACCGCATCTGCTCTGCCCTCGAAGCTGAAGACGGCGGCGCCCGCTTCGTCGAGGACGCATGGGTGCGCGAAGCCGGTGGCGGGGGCCGCACGCGGGTGATCGGCGATGGCAAGGTGATCGAGAAAGGCGGGGTCAACTTCTCCCACGTGTTCGGCGCCGGTCTGCCGCCGTCGGCCAGTGCCCACCGCCCCGAGCTGGCGGGCCGTGGCTTCGAGGCCTTGGGCGTGTCGCTGGTGATCCACCCGCACAACCCGCATGTGCCCACCTCCCACGCCAACGTGCGCTTCTTCATCGCCGAAAAGGAAGGTGAAGAGGCTGTCTGGTGGTTCGGCGGCGGCTTCGACCTGACCCCGTACTACGGCAATGAAGAAGACTGCATCCACTGGCACCGTGTGGCCGAGCAGGCCTGCGCGCCGTTCGGCGCCGACGTGTACCCGCGCTACAAGGCCTGGTGCGACCGCTACTTCCACCTCAAGCACCGTGGCGAGCCACGCGGCATTGGTGGGTTGTTCTTCGATGACCTGAACGAGTGGGACTTCGACACCTGCTTCGCCTTCATCCGCGCCATTGGCGACGCCTACGTCAACGCCTACCTGCCGATCGTCCAGCGCCGCAAGGGCACGCCCTACACCCCGCAGCAGCGTGAGTTCCAGGAATACCGCCGTGGCCGCTACGTGGAGTTCAACCTGGTCTACGACCGTGGCACCTTGTTCGGCCTGCAGTCCGGCGGCCGCACCGAGTCCATCCTCATGTCGCTGCCGCCGCAGGTGCGCTGGGGCTACGACTGGAAGGCCGCGCCCGGCAGCGAAGAAGCACGCCTGACCGAGTACTTCCTGCAGGACCGCGACTGGCTCGGCCAGTAAGCCTGTGGATAACCTAGGAGCCGTCATGGACCAGTACGTCGTTTTTGGTAACCCCATCGGTCACAGCAAGTCGCCGCTGATCCATCGCCTGTTCGCCGAACAGACCGGCCAGGACCTTGAATACGCCACCCTGCTGGCGCCGCTGGACGAGTTCAGCGACTGCGCGCGCGGCTTCTTCAAGCAAGGCCGCGGCGGCAACGTCACCGTGCCGTTCAAGGAAGAGGCCTACCGCCTGTGCGACAGCCTGACCCCGCGTGCCCGGCGCGCTGGTGCGGTGAACACGCTAAGCAAGCTGGCCGATGGCACCCTGCAGGGCGACAACACCGATGGCGCTGGCTTGGTGCGCGACCTGACGGTGAATGCCGGGGTCGAGCTGGCAGGCAAACGCATTCTGATCCTGGGTGCTGGTGGCGCGGTGCGTGGCGTGCTGGAGCCGATCCTGGCGCACAAGCCGCAGTCGTTGGTGATTGCCAACCGTACCGTGGAAAAGGCCGAGCAACTGGCGCGTGAGTTCGATGAGCTGGGGCCGGTGGTAGCCAGCGGGTTTGCCTGGTTGCAGGAACCGGTGGATGTGATCATCAATGCCACCTCGGCGAGCCTGGCCGGTGAGTTGCCGCCGATCGCCGACAGCCTGGTCGAGGCGGGGCGCACGGTTTGCTACGACATGATGTATGGCAAGGAGCCTACGCCGTTTTGCCAGTGGGCCGAGAAGCTGGGGGCGGCCAAGGTGCTGGATGGGCTGGGGATGCTGGCTGAGCAAGCGGCTGAGGCGTTCTTTATCTGGCGTGGGGTGCGGCCGGATACGGCGCCAGTGCTGGCTGAATTGCGCCGGCAGCTGGCTCGCGGCTGAGATTGTCGGGGACCGCTTTGCGGTCCCATCGCAGGCAAGCCAGCTCCTACAGGGACAGCGCCGGCCTCAGGCCTTCTGATATCCCTGTGGGAGCTGGCTTGCCTGCGATGGGCTGCAAAGCAGCCCCCATATCTCAGCCTCACTCCTCAAACCGGATCGGGCACAACTCCACCCCTTCCAGCTTCTGCAACTCCTCGATCACCTGCGGCCTGGCCCGGTGCAGGGTCAGACTCCCCCCTGCCCGCCGCAACCGCCGCGCCTCGCGGTGCAACATATCCACACCCGAGTAATCGATGAAGTTCACCTGCCGCGCATCGATAACAACATGCGGCCCCTGGCAGCGCTGCAAGCGCACCTGCAGGTAATGCGCCGCGCCAAAGAAGATCGACCCGCCCACCCGCAGCACATCTGCCTCCCCTTCACGGCTCTGCTGCACCCGTGGCCGCGAGGTGCGCTTCAGATAGAAGAACAGCGACGCCAGCACTCCGGCATAGATCGCCGTCTGCAGCTCCAGCAACAAGGTCGCAGCCGCCGTCAGCGCCATTACCAGAAACTCCGAGCGGCTGACCCGGAACAGCGCACGAATCCCCCGGTGGTCCACCAACCCCCAGCAGATCAGCAGGATGCTGCCGGCCATGGCCGGAATCGGCAGGTGCGCGATCAGCCCGGCTCCGGCAACGGCGAACACGGCCACCCACAGCGCCGAGAATACCCCGGCCATGGGCGAGCGGGCGCCGGCGTCGTAGCTCAGCCCGGAACGGGTGAAGGAGCCGGAAGACAGGTAACCGGAGAAAAATGCACCAACGATGTTCGACAGGCCCTGTGCGCGTATTTCCTGGTCTGCGTCGATCAACTGCTCCGAACGTGCCGACAATGAGCGGGCAATCGACAGGCTGGTGACCAGCCCGAGCATGCCCACTGCCACAGCGCTGGGCAGCAGGCGCAGGATCAGTTCCACATCCAGCAACGGCAGCGGGCTGAAGGGTGGTAGCTGGCCGGTGAATGCCGGCACACGCGGCACATGGCCAAAGAACCCGGGCAGCAGCCAGGCCAGCAGGCTTACCAAAATCAGGCTTATCAACAGGCTGGGCCAGCGTGGGCGCCAGAGTTTCAAGACCACGCCGATCACCACTGTGGCCAGGCCCAGAATCAAGGAAGGCAGGTCGACCTCGCCGGCATGGCTGGCCAGGTCCTGCACGGTCTTCAGCGCCGTGGCCTGGCTTGGCAGGTCCATGCCCAGCAGGTTGGGCAACTGGCCCAGGGCAATGACAACAGCGGCGCCCAGGGTGAAGCCGAGCACCACGGAATGGGAGACGAAATTGACCAGTGCGCCGAAGCGCAAAAGCCCCAGCAGTAACTGAAAGATGCCGCCGAGGAACGTCAGCAGCAGCACCAGGGTGACATAGTCGGCGCTGCCGGCAACGGCCAGCGGGCTGATGCTGGCGTAGAGGACGATGGAGATGGCAGCGGTCGGGCCGCAGATCAGGTGCCAGGAAGAGCCCCACAGGCAGGCGACCAGCACTGGCACGATGGCGGCGTACAGCCCGTATTCGGCCGGCAGGCCGGCGATCAGGGCATAGGCGATGGATTGCGGCAGGGCGAGGATTGCACCGCTCAGGCCCACCAGCAGGTCCTGGCGCAGGCTGCGGCCCGATTGGCGGGGGAGCCATGAGAGGAAGGGCAGCAGGTGAGTGAGGCGATGCATGGGTTATCCACATTCCTTACTGTTTCGCCAATCCCTGTGGGAGCGGGCATGCCCGCTCCCACAGGGATAGAGGTTTTGCTTGTGAGGTTACAGTTTGGCTTTGACGGCCTCCAGCGCATTGCCATCGGCCTTGGTCGTCACCCCGGCCAACCACCCTTCCAGCAACTCGGGGTGCGCCTTCAACCAAGCCTTGGCCGCATCATCGAAGCTGATCTTCTTGTCCACAACTTCGGCCATGATGGTGTTTTCCATGTCCAGCGTGAACTTCAGGTTGCTCAGCAGCTTGGCCGCATTCGGGCAGGCTTGTGGATAACCCTTACGGGTCAGGGTATACACCTCGCCCTTGCTGCCAAACCACTTCTCCCCGCCGCTCAGGTAATGCATCTTCAGCTTCACGTTCATCGGGTGCGGGGTCCAGCCGAGGAAGGTGATGAACTGTTGTTTCTTCACCGCCCGGTCGACCTGTGCCAGCATCGCCTGCTCGCTGGACTCCACCAGTTTCCACTGGCCGAGGTTGAACTCATTCTTGTCTATGATTTCCTTCAACGACAGGTTGGCCGGTGCCCCGGAACCGATCCCGTACAGCTTCTTGTCGAACTGGTCGGCGTGTTTCTGCAAGTCGGCGAAATCCTTCACCCCGGCATTCCACACATAGTCGGGCACTGCCAAGGTGAACTCGGTTCCTTCCAGGTTGCGCGAAAGCTGTTGCACATCGCCATTGGCGATGAACTTGTCATGAAAGCCCTGCTGCGCCGGCATCCAGTTGCCGAGGAAGGCATCGACGCGGCCATCCTTGAGGCCGCCGTAGATGATCGGCACGGCCAGGCTGTCGATTTTCACCTGGTAACCCAGGCTTTCCAGAAGCAGGCGGGCCAAGGCGTTGGTCGTTGCGATGTCGCTCCAGCCGGGGTCGGCCATCTTCACGGTGGTGCATTGCGCGTCGCTGTCGGCGGCGTGGGCCGTGGCGGTACCCAGGCTCAGGGCCAGGGCGAACACGGCGGCGGAGAACTTGTGCATGGCGGCCTCTCTTCTCAATCCAGGGGGGCGGGCTGTGGATAACGTGCCTTGCGCTCGAGGTCGTCGAGATCGATGTGGTTGCGCATGTACTGTTGGCTGGCGTCCACCAGCGGTTGGTGGTCCCAGCTTTTCAGCTTGCCGACGGCCAGCGCCTCGGCCACCAGGCGGCGGCGCCGCTGGCTGGCAAGAACCTGCTGGCGCAGGCTGGGGATATCCCAACGTTGCTGTGCTTCATCGACAAATGCCTGCAGCAGCGCCTGGTGTTCCGGGCTGCCGGTGAGGTTCTCCCGCTCGTGCGGGTCGCGGCTCAGGTCATAGAGTAGGCATGGGTCGTCTTCGCTGTACACGAACTTGTACGGCCCGCGGCGGATCATCATCAGCGGGCCGACGGTGCCTTCGGCCATGTATTCGCCGATCACTTCGTCATGGCCACCCTGCCCTTGCAGGTGGCCGACCAGCGAGCGGCCATCCAGGTGAAGGTGGTTATCCACAGCACCACCGGCCAGCTCGACCAGGGTCGGCAGCAGGTCGCAGGTAGACACCGAAGCGCTGACCCTGGCTGGCGCGAAGTGCTTCGGCGCGTGCACCAGCAGAGGCACCCGCGCCGACATCTCGAACCAGTGCATCTTGTACCAGAGGCCGCGCTCGCCGAGCATGTCGCCGTGGTCGCCGGAGAACACGATCAGGGTGTCGTCAGCCAGGTTGCATTCCTCCAGGGTCTGCAGCAGCAGGCCGATGTTGTCGTCGATGTAGCTGCAGGCGCCGAAGTAGGCACGGCGGGCGTCACGGATCTTGTCCACAGGCAGCGGCTTGTTCCACAGGTCGTAGACCTTCAGCAGGCGTTGCGAGTGCGGGTCGAGTTCTGCCTGGTCGAATTCGGCGCGGGGCATGGGGATATCCACACCCTCGTAGTGATCCCAATAGCGCCGGGGGATGGTGTAGGGGTCGTGCGGGTGGGTCATCGACACGGTCAGGCAGAACGGCCGGCCATCGTTTTCGCGTACATGGTCGTACAGGTACTGGCGCGCCTTGAATACCACTTCTTCGTCGAAATCCAGCTGGTTGGTGCGCACGCACGGGCCGGCCTGCAGCACCGAAGACATGTTGTGATACCAGCTCGGGCGCACGTTGGGCTCATCCCAGTTCACCGCCCAGCCGTAGTCGGCCGGGTAGATATCGCTGGTCAGGCGTTCTTCGTAGCCATGCAGCTGGTCCGGGCCGCAGAAGTGCATCTTGCCCGACAGCGCGGTGCGGTAGCCAAGGCGGCGCAGATAGTGAGCGTAGGTCGGCACGTCGGCGGGGAAGTCGGCGGCGTTGTCGTAGGCGCCGATGCGACTGGGCAACTGGCCGCTGACCAAGGTGAAGCGCGACGGTGCGCACAACGGGCTGTTGCAGTAGGCCGAGTCGAACACCACCGCCTGTTCGGCAAGGCGGCTCAGGTGCGGCATCTGGATCGGCGAAGAGGCGTAGATCGGCAGCAAGGGCGCGGCCATCTGGTCGGCCATGATGAACAGGATATTCGGGCGCGTCATGGTGGCTTCCATCGTTGAGGGTTATGCGAACCGCTTGCCTATCAAGATGCGACTGTGGATAACATGGGTAAAGCCCATGGCGGGCAATGACTGGGATTAGCCCTGCTTATGTTTGACCACCTTGCCAAATTGTCGCTGGATACACTGCGCGTGTTCGAGGCTGCCGCACGGTTGCGTGGCTTTACCGCTGCGGCACTGGAGCTGGGCACCACGCAGCCGGCGGTGAGTCAGCAAGTCAAACGGCTGGAGGCACAGCTGGGCACGCGGTTGTTCGACCGCATTTACCGGGGTATCGAGCTGACCGAGGCCGGCCAGGTGCTGTTCGAACAGGTGCACCAGGGCCTGCAGGCCATGGAGGATGGCATCGCCCAGGCCAGTGGGCGCGGCCAGAGGGAAGTGCTGCAGGTGGCTACCGACTTCGCCTTTGCGGCGTTCTGG
Organism: Pseudomonas sp. SA233; assembly: GCF_054792385.1. Lineage (NCBI taxonomy): Bacteria > Pseudomonadati > Pseudomonadota > Gammaproteobacteria > Pseudomonadales > Pseudomonadaceae > Pseudomonas > Pseudomonas sp. SA233. Next base: position 69,305 of record NZ_CP096449.1, read on the forward strand.
CTGATGCCACGGCTGCAGCGTTTTCACGAGGCTTATCCACAGGTGGATGTAAGCCTGGTGACCGGTGAGCGCAGCCAGGGCATGTTGCGACCGGACATCGATGTGGCGGTGCTGTTTGGCGACGGGCGTTTTCACCAGGGCGAGAGCCGCTGGCTATTCGATGAGGAGGTTTTCCCGGTATGCAGCCCCCGGCTGATTCATGGCAAACCCTTGTCAGCCGTGGCTTTGCAACGATTGCCCTTGCTGCACTTGAAGGGCGGGCAGGCTAGCCGTTGGTTTGACTGGGCGGGGGTGTTTCGCGGGTTTGGTGTGGCCAGCCCGCCGCCGGCCGGGCAGCTGCGGTTTGATAACTATACGTTGCTGATCCAGGCGGCGATTGCCGGGCAAGGGGTGGCGATTGGCTGGGGGCATCTGGTGGATGGGCTGGTGGAGCAAGGGTTGCTATGCCGGCCGTTGGAGGGGAGTTTGCGCTCGGCGCGCGGGTATTACGCGGTGCTGCCACCACGCAAGCGGCGTGGGGCTTTGATCGAGCGGTTTGTGGATTGGCTGGAGCAAGAGCGTAGCCTTTGAGATTTGGGGCCGCTTTGCGGCCCATCGCGACACAAGGCCGCTCCTACAAAGGCCGGCCCGTGTAGGAGCGGCCTTGTGTCGCGATGGGCTGCACAGCAGCCCCGGCAATCTAGACCACGAAGTTCAGATGCTCGCCCCGGTGCAAATCCAGCTCCAGCATATCCACCATCCCTGCCGCGACCCTGGCCAGGTGCCGCAACGGCTCGGCCAACCCCGGCTCCAGCGTACCTTCGGTGCTGCGAAAATGCTCCATCCCCAACCCGGCCAGTTCCTGTGGGGCATTGATCAGCGTCCAGTGCAACGCACTGCGCTGTAACCCGTCCACCACCTGGCCCACACTCTCCCGCTCTGCCTCGCTGTACTTGCCCGGCTCATCCAGCACATCGAAATCGCCCACCAGCAACAGCCGGCGTATAGTCGTACGCTTCAGCCCCGCCACCAGCGCCTCGCTCATGCGGGCTTGCCCGGGCAGATCGTCCGGCGCCAGCGTCGACAACAGGGCAATTACTGCCGACCCGCCTGCCGCGCCCTGCTCCGCCTGGTCGGCATCGCCAAGCCCGCCTATCTTGAAATGCAGGCCGGGGCGCGGCGCGTGGCGGTTGAGGTCGTCGACCACGGCGGTGACTTCGTGCTGGCGCGACAGCAGCTCTACCATCAGGGCGTTGCCCAGGCTGCTTTCAGGCCCGAACAAGACCAGTTTGAACACTGGGGTTTCGGCGTTTTTCACTGCATCACTCCCTTTGCAGGTGGTGATGTTTGGACCGCAATCAGGAGTTATCGTGCAGAGGATCAAGGGTTACCACGCCCACGTTTACTACGACGCAGCGACCATGGACCAGGCCCGTGAGCTGTGTGAGGAAGCGGCGCGGCTGTTTCCCGTGACCATGGGGCGCATGCACCAGAAACCGGTGGGGCCGCACCCGGACTGGAGCTGCCAGCTGGCCTTCGAGCCGGAGTTTGTGGGGGTGGTGCTGCCGTGGTTGGCGCTGTATCGGAAGGGGTTGGTGGTGTTCATGCACCCGCTGACCGGGGATGAACTGGCGGACCACCGTGACCATGCTATCTGGATGGGGGCGGTGCGGCCGCTGAATCTGTCGATTTTCGGGGGATAGGCCTCTATAGCCTGTGCTGGCCTCTTCGCGGGCAAGCCCGCTCCTACAGGTCCTCCACAGCTTTCAGCATCTGTGTTGTCCCTGTGGGAGCGGGCGTGCCCGCGAAGCAGGCGACGCGGTTCAGCGGCGGGCGCCGCGTACCCCTTCAGCCAGCGCCGAGCACAGGCTCAATACATCGTTGACTGCCTGTTCGGCACTCTTGGCCTGGGCAATCTTGTCGACCAGCGCCGAGCCCACCACTACGCCGTCCGACAGGCGGGCAATGGCCGCAGCCTGCTCCGGCGTACGAATGCCGAAACCTACGCTGATTGGCAGATCGGTATGCCGACGCAGGCGGGCGATGGCTTCGGTCACGTGCTCGGTGGTCGCCGAGCCGGCGCCGGTCACACCGGCCACCGACACGTAGTAGACGAAACCGGAGCTGCGCTCCAGCACGCGCGGCAGGCGCGCGTCGTCTGTGGTCGGGGTGGTCAGGCGGATGAAGTCGATACCCGCTGCCTGGGCCGGGGTCGCCAGTTCGGCGTCGTGCTCTGGCGGCAGGTCGACGATGATCAGGCCATCGACACCCGCTTGCTTGGCTTCGGCTACGAACTTTTCCACGCCAAAGCGGTGGATCGGGTTGTAGTAGCCCATCAACACGATCGGTGTGGTCTGGTTATCCACACGGAATTCGCGAACCATCTGCAGGGTCTTGGCCAGGGTCTGGCCGGCTTCCAGGGCACGCAGGGTGGCCAGCTGGATGGCCACGCCGTCGGCCATCGGGTCGGTGAACGGCATGCCCAGTTCGATCACGTCGGCACCGGCTGCCGGCAGGCCCTTGAGGATCTGCAGCGAGGCGTCATAGCCCGGGTCGCCCGCAGTGACAAAGGTGACCAGTGCCGAGCGGCCTTCGGCCTTCAGCTCGGCGAAGCGTTTTTCAAGACGGCTCATGCCTGTTTCTCCTGGGCGGCCATGTGGTTCATGACGGTTTGCATGTCTTTGTCGCCGCGGCCCGACAGGCACACGACCATCAGGTGGTCCTTGGGCAGCTTCGGTGCGCGCTTGATCGCCTCGGCCAAGGCGTGGGAGCTTTCCAGGGCCGGGATGATGCCTTCCAGGCGGCAGGTGGCGTGGAATGCATCCAGCGCTTCGTCGTCGGTGATGCTGACGTACTCGACACGCTTCACTTCGTGCAGGTAGGCGTGCTCCGGGCCGATGCCCGGGTAGTCCAGGCCGGCGGAAATCGAGTGGGCGTCGGTGATCTGACCGTCTTCGTCCTGCAGCAGGTAGGTGCGGTTGCCGTGCAGCACGCCCGGTACGCCGCCGTTCAGGCTGGCGGCGTGCTTGTCGGTGTGCACGCCGTGGCCACCGGCTTCGACGCCGATGATCTGCACGCTTGGCTCTTCGAGAAACTCATGGAACAGGCCCATGGCGTTGGAGCCGCCACCGACGCAGGCAACCAGGCTGTCTGGCAGGCGGCCTTCCTTCTCTTGCAACTGGGCGCGGGTTTCCTTGCCGATGATCGACTGGAAGTCGCGGACCATGGCCGGGTACGGGTGCGGGCCGGCCACGGTGCCGATCAGGTAGAAGGTGTCTTCGACGTTGGTGACCCAGTCGCGCAGGGCCTCGTTCATGGCGTCCTTCAGGGTGCCGGTGCCGGCAGTGACCGGGACGATTTCGGCGCCAAGCAGCTTCATGCGGAACACGTTGGCCTGCTGGCGCTCGATGTCGGTGGCGCCCATGTAGATCACGCAAGGCAGGCCGAAGCGGGCAGCGACGGTGGCGGTGGCCACGCCGTGCATGCCGGCGCCGGTTTCGGCGATCAGGCGCTTCTTGCCCATGCGCTTGGCCAGCAGCACCTGGCCGATGCAGTTGTTCACCTTGTGCGCGCCGGTGTGGTTGAGTTCTTCACGCTTGAAGAAGATCTTCGCGCCGCCGCAGTGCTCGGTCAGGCGCTCGGCGAAGTACAGCGGGTTGGGGCGGCCGATGTAGTCGCGCTGGAAGTAGGCCAGCTCTTCGAGGAACTTGGGGTCTGCCTTGGCCGCTTCGTATTCGCGGGCCAGGTCCAGCACCAGTGGCATCAGGGTTTCGGCCACGTAGCGGCCGCCGAACGAGCCGAACAGGCCATTGGCGTCGGGGCCGGGGCGGTATTGGGACTGGGTCATGGGGGCGCTCCAGGGCGTAATGAATGAGTGATGGGCTTTACTCTAACCACGGCAAGCCCAGCTGAAAACCGATAAGATTGCGCAAACTTGTCAGAAAAACTCACAGGTAAAATGGCCCACGACCTCCCTCCCCTCAACGCCCTGCGGGCTTTCGAGGCTACCGCACGGCTCAACAGCGTCAGCCAGGCGGCCGAAGCGCTGCACGTCACCCATGGCGCCGTCAGCCGGCAGATCAAGGTACTTGAAGAGCACCTGGGCGTCGCGCTGTTCGTGAAGGACGGGCGTGGCATCAAACTCACAGATGCCGGCGTACGTCTGCGCGATGCAAGTGGCGAAGCTTTCGATCGCCTGCGCAGCGTGTGCGCCGAGCTCAGCCACAACGTCAGCGAGGCGCCGTTCGTGCTGGGCTGCTCGGGCAGCCTGCTGGCGCGCTGGTTCATCCCGCGACTGGGGCGGCTGCAGGCGGATTTACCTGAACTGCGTCTGCACCTTTCGGCCGGTGAAGGCGACCTGGACCCACGGCGGCCAGGGTTGGATGCGCTGCTGGTTTACGCCGAGCCGCCGTGGCCGACGGACATGCAGGTGCATGTACTGGCCGAGGAGCGCATCGGGCCGGTGCTCAGCCCGCATTTCGCCGGTTTCGAGCGCTTGCATGGCGCGCCGGCCAAGGCTTTGCTGGACGAAGCCTTGCTGCACACCACCTCGCGCCCGCAGGCTTGGCCGACCTGGGCGCTGGAACAAGGTTTGGAGCCGGCGGCCCTCCACTATGGCCAGGCCTTCGAGCACCTGTATTACCTGCTGGAAGCTGCCGTGGCCGGGCTGGGTGTGGCGATTGCGCCGCAGCCGCTGGTCGCTGACGACCTGCGAGCTGGCCGTTTGAGTGCGCCGTGGGGCTTTTCACCTACCCCTGCGGCATTGGCACTGTGGGTGCCCAGGCGCGCCGCGGACGGGCGCGCCGAGCAGTTGGCGCAGTGGCTAAGGGCGGAACTGGCGCGACAGGGCGCTTAGTTGCGTTTGCACATCAGGTACGCCGCCAGCAAGCCTAGCGCGCCAATGGCAACGCCGGCAGTCGTGTACGGGTGTTCCTGGGCATAGTCGCGGGTGGCGATGCCGGTCTGGCGGGTGCGGTGCTTCACTTCCTCGTAGGCATCGCTCAACAGATGGCGAGAATGACGCAGGGCACTCTCGGCGTTGCTGCGGATTGCCTTCACCGATTTCTGGGACTCCTCCGACGCATCATGCTTGAGGTTTTCCAGGCTTTTCAGAAGGCTCTCGATCTCCGCTTCCATGCTTTCCAGGGACGTTCTACGCAGCGAATTGCGGTGCATGTTGACTCTCCTTTGCAGTATGGACTGTAAGGATTGCGACCTTGGGTCCGCGGGAAAGTGCGATCGAACTTTCGTCAATGGTGACCGCTCGCAGGTAAACCAGGCCTGCGCTGCTAGGCTCAATCTCACCATCATCCGAGGAGAGCGCTCATGACCGATCATCACACCTACAAGAAGATCGAGCTGGTGGGGTCTTCGACCACCAGCATCGAAGAGGCGATCAACAATGCCCTGGCCGAAGCCGGCAAGAGCATAAAGCACCTGGAGTGGTTCGAAGTGATAGATACCCGTGGCCATATCCGTGATAACAAGGCGGCGCACTTCCAGGTCACGCTGAAGGTCGGCTTCCGTATCGCCAATAGCTGAAACACTGCCGGGCTGGATGAGCCCGGCATGATGGGGTATTTAGGGAGGGGGCGCCTTGGCGGGCGCCTTTTCTGATTTCATCTGCACAAGGAAAGCGAGTGATGAACAAACTGATTCTGGCGCTGGGCCTGATGACCCTGGCCGGTGGTGCGCTGGCGGCGGGTAAGCCGTGCGAGGAGCTCAAGGCAGAGATTGCGGCCAAGCTGGATGCCAAGGGGGTCACCGGCTACAAGCTGGAGATCGTCGACAAGGGCGACCCGGCCGGCAAGGTGATTGGCAGCTGCGAGGCTGGTACCAAGGAGATTGTGTACCGCCGCGGCTAATATGCTGGCCTCTTCGCGGGCTCGCCCGCTCCCACAGGCATATCACAGGCCTGAGAGCGACGCTGTACCTGTGGGAGCGGGCAAGCCTGCGAAGAAGATCACGCGGTCTTGAGAGCCTGCGCCATCAGTTCATAGGACCGAATCCGGTCCGCATGCTCATACAAATCACAGGTGAAGATCAGCTCATCTACCCCGGTCTGCTCCAGCAGCACTTCCACCTTGGCCCGCACCTTCTGCGGGCTGCCAATCATCGCCAGGCCGAGGAAGCTACCCACCGCGTCCCGTTCATGGGGCAGCCACAGCCCATCCATGCTTTCCACAGGCGGCTTCTGCATCAGGCTCTGCCCGCGAATCAGCGCGAGGATGCGCTGGTACACCGAAGTGGCCAGGTACTCGGCCTTTTCGTCGGTTTCCGCCACCACCATGGGGATGCCCAACATCACATACGGCTTGTCCAATGTGGTCGAGGGCTTGAAGTGGTTGCGGTACACGCGGATCGCCTCGTGCATGTAGCGCGGCGCAAAGTGCGAGGCGAAGGCGTAAGGCATGCCGCGCATGCCGGCCAGTTGAGCGCTGAACAGGCTAGAGCCGAGGAGCCACATCGGCACCTCGGTATCGTGCCCTGGCACGGCGATCACTTTTTGATCATCGGTACGCGGGCCGAGGTAGCGTGACAGTTCCTCGACATCGTCCGGGAAGTCATCCGGGCCGCCGGCGCGGTCGCGGCGCAGGGCGTAGGCGGTCATCTGGTCGGAACCCGGTGCGCGGCCCAACCCCAGATCGATGCGTCCCGGGTACAGGCTGGCCAGGGTGCCGAACTGCTCGGCGATCACCAGCGGCGCATGATTGGGCAGCATCACCCCGCCAGAGCCCACGCGAATGCTCGAGGTCCCCCCGGCCAGGTAGCCGATCAGCACCGAAGTCGCCGAGCTGGCGATGCCGTCCATGTTGTGGTGCTCGGCTACCCAGAAGCGGTTGTAGCCAAAGCGCTCGACGTGCTGCGCCAGGTCCAGCGAGTTGCGCAGCGACTGCGCCGGGCCGGCGTCGGCGCGTACCGGCACCAGGTCGAGGGTGGAAATCTTCAGGTCACGCAGCTGCGTCATGGAGCCTCCGCAAAGGTGTTTGGCCCACAGGCCTTTTCAACTCTGTATGGGCACATTCGACGGATTCAATGCTTGCCGTGCGATTGCTCTGAACTTGCCGTAGGCGGCTGACCTCTGAAGCCATAAGCATGTAACCCGAGACCAGGAGGCATCATGAAAAAGACAGCATCGGCGATCTGGCAAGGTGGCCTGAAGGACGGTAAAGGCCTGCTTTCTACCGAAAGTGGCGCGCTAAAGCAGAACCCCTACGGCTTCAACACCCGTTTCGAGGGCTCGCCCGGTACCAATCCGGAGGAGCTGATTGGTGCGGCGCATGCCGGCTGTTTCTCGATGGCGCTGTCGATGATGCTGGGCGAAGCGGGGTTCACCCCGGACAGGATCGACACCGCTGCCGAAGTGACACTCGACAAGCAAGCTGATGGCTTTGCCATTACGGCGGTGCATCTGGTGCTCAGGGCCAAGGTACCTGGGGCGAGTGAAGCGCAGTTCTTGCAGATCGCCGACAAGGCCAAGGCCGGGTGCCCGGTGTCCAAGGTGTTGAACGCGAAGATCAGCCTGGATGCAGCGCTGGTGGGTTGAAGCAGTGCAATGAGGGCGGTTTGCTGTAGTCTAAACAGCGTCGGCAGCACGCTGCCCTTTCAGGAGCCGTTTCATGATTCGCGTAGCAATCACCGTGTTGGCTTCCCTGGTCGCCACATCTGCGTTGGCGGCGGTCAAGCCGTGCGAGGAACTCAAAGCCGAGATCGAGGCCAAGATCCAGGCCCAGGGGGTTTCTTCCTATACCCTGGAGATCGTGCCCAACAGCGAGGTCAAGGACCAGAACATGGTCGTCGGGACCTGCGATGGCGGGACCAAGAAGATCATTTATCAGAAGAATGATCGGTAGGTTCCAGAGCCTGGGGTTGCGAAGCAGCCCCATATCAAGGAATGCAGAACACCTCGCTAGGCTCGTTCACCACCACCTTGCGGCTGCCGTCATACAGTAGCACCTGCGGCTCCATCACCGGCGCCCGTGCCTCCAGGCGATAGCGCTCACCGGCCTTGAAGTTGTCAAAGCGCACAGTCAGGTAGCAGGTACGATCCCGGGGCTGGGTCATGAGGCCGCCACCGTAGATCTCGTAATCGAAGCGCACTACCAGTTCGTGCTTGCCCGGCGTCACCTGGAAGTAACGGCCATCTTCCAGGCGCTTGCCGTCGAGGCGGTCGGCCATGATCACCCTGCCGGGAGTCATGGTGTACAGATCGACCCAGGCCTGCTTGGGGTCGACGGGCGGCAAGGGGCTGGCGCATGCCCCCAGTGCACTGAGGGCGATCAGCATCATGGGCTGGCGCATGGCAAGACTCCCACTTGCGACTTATAGGCTACAAGCATAGCGCCGTTTGTGCGTTTCAGGTGCGCTGGCAGCCTGCAGGCGAGCCCTGGCCAACCAGCTTTTGCTGACGGTCATAGAGTTTGATCCAGGGGCGGAAGCCGATGCTGCCAGCCTGCAACTGGTAGCGCTGGCCGGCACTGAAATCCTTGAAGGTCAGCTTGACCTGGCAATCCCGCCACAAAGGCTCCTCGACCGGGCCGATATTGCTGGGGGTAACCGGAAACTGGTAGCGCACGGTCAGCTCGTGGCTGCCGGGCTGTACTTCGAAGTAACGGCTATCGGCCCAGTCGCGTTCGTCTACCTGCACAGCGTGCAGCGAGGTGTTGTCGTAGGGCGTGAGGTCGATCCAGGCCTGGTTCGGGTCCGGGTCTGGCAAGGTCGAACAGGCGGATATCAGCAGCAATGAGCCGGTGACCAACAGTGCACGCATGGCGAAACGCCCCCTTGGCGAGATAGTCTTGGAGTGAATCGGCCTTGAGCGAGTCAGACAGTTCCGGATGCTTCGACTTATTCTTATGCAGCGCTCAGGCCCTGGGCCACTCGACCTTGTTTTCACCCGTTTGGTTCCCCTGCTGGCGGTGCTCCTGCTGAACGGTTGCAGCAGCGCCGCCTACTATGGGCAGTTGGCCGAGGGCCAGTGGCAGCTGCTACGCGCACGGCAGCCGGTGGAGCAGGTATTGGCCAATCCGGCCACTTCGGCGCAATTGCGCGCGCGCCTGGAACACGCCAGGCAGGCGCGGGTATTTGCCAGCCAGCAGCTGAAGCTGCCGGACAACCGCAGCTACCGGGTGTATGCCGACATTGGCAGGCCCTATGTGGTGTGGAATGTGTTCGCTACCCCCGAGCTGTCGTTGCAGCCAGTGACGCACTGCTTCCCGATCGCGGGGTGTGTGGCCTATCGCGGTTATTATCAGCAAGGCGCGGCACGTGGGGCGGCGGCGTTGATGCGCCAGGACGGCATGGATGTGTACGTGGGCGGCGTGGAGGCCTATTCGACTCTGGGCTGGTTCGACGACCCTATCCTGTCGTCGATGGTGGGCTGGAGCGACGAGCGCCTGGCCACGCTGATCTTCCATGAGCTGGCCCACCAGCGCTTCTATGTGCAGGACGACACCGAGTTCAACGAGTCGTTTGCTTCCTTCGTCGAGCAGGAAGGCACGCGGCAATGGCGCGTGGCGCGGGGCATGGCTGCCTCTGGCGGGGAGCAGGGGCAGCAGCGTGAGCAGTTCATCCGGTTGGTACTGGCCAGCCGCGAGCGGTTGCAGGCGATTTATGCCGGGCCTCTGGATGATGTGCAGAAGCGGGCGGCCAAGCAGGCGGAGTTCGAGCGGCTTAGGCGGGAATACCGGCAGGTGCGTGATGCCCAGTGGGGTGGTGACAAGCGCTATGACGCCTGGATGTATGGACCGATGAGCAATGCCAAGTTGCTGCCGTTCGGTCTGTATGACCAGTGGGTACCTGCGTTTGCGGCGGTGTTCCGTGAGGTGGGTGGGGACTGGGCGCGGTTTTATCAGCGGGTCGAGCAACTGGGGCGGTTGCCGATTGAAGAGAGGAAAGTGGCGTTGCAGCGGTTGATGGTGAACCTGTGAGAATTGGGGCCGCTTTGCGGCCCATCGCGACACAAGGCCGCTCCTACAGAAGATACGCGATCGCCTGTAGGAGCGGCCTTGTGTCGCGATGGGCTGCAAAGCAGCCCCCAGGGCCATCAAGCCTTGAGGAAAGCCTGATGCATCTCGGCCAAGGTAGCAAAGTGGTAGGCCGGCTCTTCCGCCACCAGTTCTTCCTGGCTACCAAACCCGTACCCTACCGCCACCGCCTGCAAGCCATTGCTGCGCGCACCGATCAGGTCATGCTTGCGGTCGCCGATCATCAGCGTCTGCGCCGGGTCCAGCCCTTCTTCATCAAGCAGGTGGCGAATCAGCTCGACCTTGTTGGTGCGCGTGCCATCCAGCTCACTGCCGTAGATCACCTTGAAGTGGTGGTCGAAGGCGAAGTGCCGGGCGATTTCACGGGCGAACTTCCACGGCTTGGAGGTGGCGATGTACAGCGTGCGGCCCTGGCCGTTCAGGGCCTCGAGCAGCTCCGGCACACCTTCGAACACCAGGTTTTCGTACAGGCCGGTGACGCTGAAGCGTTCCCGATAGAAGTTCACCGCATCCCAGGCCTTGGCTTCGTCGAAGCTGTAGAACTGCATGAAGGCCTGCAGCAGGGGTGGGCCGATGAAGTGCTCGAGGCGGGTCAGGTCCGGCTCATCGATGCCCAGTTTGGCCAGGGCATACTGGATCGAGCGGGTGATGCCCTGGCGCGGGTCGGTCAGGGTGCCGTCCAGGTCGAAGAGGATGTTTTGCTGGTGCATTTGCGGGTTCCACTTTGAATGCTGCGTGGTCTTCTTCGCGGGTAAACCCGCTCCCACAGGGATATCACAGGGCCTGAGGCCGGCGCCGTACCTGTGGGAGCGGGTTTACCCGCGAATGCGGTCATTCCGGTTGGTCGTAGCCTTCGGCCAGGTGCTGGTCCTTGAGCTTCACGTAGTTACTGGCGCTGTAGGCGAAAAATGCGTGTTCCTGGTCGTTCAGCAACCGGGCCTGCTTCACCGGGCTGCCCATATACAGGTACCCACTGACCAGGCGCTTGCCCGGCGGCACCAGGCTGCCGGCGCCGATGATCACTTCGTCCTCCACGATGGCACCGTCCATGATAGTGCTGCCCATGCCGACCAGGATGCGGTTGCCCAGGGTGCAGCCATGCAACATGACCTTGTGGCCGATGGTCACTTCGTCACCGATGATCAGCGGGAAGCCGTCCGGGTTGAACGGGCCTGCATGGGTGATGTGCAGCACGCTGCCGTCCTGCACGCTGGTACGCGCGCCGATGCGGATGCGGTGCATGTCGCCGCGTATCACAGTCAAAGGCCATACGGAGCTGTCTTCACCGATTTCCACGTCGCCCAGCACTACCGCCGATCGGTCGACGAAGGCCCTGGGCCCAACTTTCGGAGTGTGTTGCTGGAAGCTTCGGATGGCCATGATCGCGTCTCTCATCTGTGCCGATAGGCAGGCTGCCTGCTGCGGTCGGCGTCGATTGTAATTAAGATGGGGCAGTGTTTCTTCTGCCAAGGTATCCAAACCGTGAGTGCGAACAACCCGCTTCTGCAGTCCTACGATCTGCCGCCCTTCTCGCAAATCCGTGCCGAACACGTGTTGCCGGCGATCGAAGCGATCCTGGCCGACAACCGTAAAGCCATTGCCGAGATCCTCGAAAAGCAGGGCAAGAACCCTACCTGGGCTGGCCTGGTGCTGGCCATGGACGAACTGAATGACCGCCTGGGCGCCGCCTGGAGCCCGGTCAGCCACCTCAATGCGGTGTGCAACAGCGCGGAGCTGCGCGAAGCCTACGAGTCTTGCCTGCCGGCGCTTAGCGCCTACTCTACCGAACTGGGCCAGAACCGTGCGCTGTTCGAAGCCTACCAGGCGTTGATCGACAGCCCCGAAGCCGCCGGCTTCGATGTGGCGCAAAAGACTATCCTCAAGCACGCCCTGCGGGACTTCCGCCTGTCGGGTATCGACCTGTCGGCGGATAAACAGCAGCGCTACGCCGAAGTGCAGAGCAAGCTCAGCGAGCTTGGCAGCCGTTTCTCCAACCAGCTGCTCGACGCCACACAGGCCTGGACCAAGCATGTTACCGACGAAGCCGCGCTGGCCGGCCTGACCGATTCGGCCAAGGCGCAGATGGCCGCGGCCGCCCAGGCCAAGGGCCTCGACGGCTGGCTGATCACCCTGGAATTCCCCAGCTACTACGCGGTGATGACCTACGCCAGCGACCGCGCCCTGCGCGAAGAGCTATACGCGGCCTACTGCACCCGCGCCTCGGACCAGGGCCCGAATGCCGGCCAGTTCGATAACGGCCCGGTGATGCAGGAAATCCTTGACCTGCGCCAGGAGCTGGCCGAACTGCTGGGCTACAAGAACTACGCGGAGCTTAGCCTGGCCACCAAGATGGCCGAGTCCAGTGACCAGGTGCTGAGCTTCCTGCGTGACCTGGCCAAGCGGTCCAAGCCGTTCGCCGCCCAGGACCTGAAGCAGCTCAAGGCTTATGCCGCCGAGCAGGGCTGCCCTGAGCTGGCCAGCTGGGACGCCGGGTACTTCGGCGAGAAGCTGCGCGAGCAGCGCTACAGCGTGTCGCAGGAAGCCCTGCGTGCCTACTTCCCGATCGACAAGGTGCTGGGCGGCCTGTTCAGCATCGTGCAGCGCCTTTACGGTATCGAGATTGCCGAGCTCAAGGGCTTCGACAGCTGGCACCCGGATGTGCGCCTGTTCGAGATCAAGGAAAACGGCCAGCACGTCGGCCGCTTCTTCTTCGACCTCTACGCGCGCGCCAACAAGCGTGGCGGCGCCTGGATGGATGGCGCGCGTGACCGTCGCCGCACAGCCGCTGGCCAGTTGCAGAGCCCCGTGGCCAACCTGGTGTGCAACTTCACCCCAGCCGCGCCCGGCAAGCCGGCTCTTTTGACCCACGATGAAGTCACCACCTTGTTCCACGAGTTCGGCCACGGTCTGCACCACATGCTGACCCGCATCGAGCATCCCGGTGTATCCGGCATCAACGGCGTGGCCTGGGACGCGGTCGAACTGCCGAGCCAGTTCATGGAAAACTGGTGCTGGGAGCCGGAAGGCCTCGCACTGATCTCCTCCCACTACGAAACTGGCGCCCCCCTGCCCCAGGACCTGCTGGACAAGATGCTGGCGGCAAAGAACTTCCAGTCGGGCATGATGATGGTGCGCCAGTTGGAGTTCTCGCTGTTCGACTTCGAGCTGCATGCAACCCATGGCGACGGCCGCAGCGTGCTGCAGGTGCTCGAAGGCGTGCGCGACGAGGTGTCGGTCATGCGCCCACCGGCGTACAACCGCTTCCCCAACAGCTTTGCGCACATCTTCGCTGGTGGTTATGCGGCGGGCTACTACAGCTACAAGTGGGCCGAAGTGCTGTCGGCCGACGCCTTCTCGCGCTTTGAGGAAGAAGGCGTGCTGAACGCCGAAACCGGCCGTGCCTTCCGTGAGGCGATCCTGGCACGTGGTGGTTCGCGCGAGCCGATGGAGCTGTTCGTCGACTTCCGTGGCCGTGAGCCTTCCATCGATGCATTGCTGCGCCATAGTGGCCTGAGCGAGGACGCTGCAGCATGAGCGAGGTAGCCGTGAACAAGACCAAGAAACGCTTCATTGCCGGGGCGGTATGCCCGGCGTGCAGCGAGACCGACAAGCTGATGATGTGGAACGAAGACGGCGTACCGCACCGCGAGTGCGTGGCCTGCGGCTTTACTGACACCCTCAACGAGCAGGGCTTGTCGGTGCCGAAGGAGCTCGGCACCCGGGTCAACCATCTGGAACCGAAAGCCGCGCCGGCCAAGGTACAAACGGTGCAGTTCTTCCCCAACCCGAAGCTGAAGAAACCGGCTGAATAAAGCCGTCATGCCGCCCGGGTTCGTGCCCGGGCGGGCATGCCCCGGGTGGTAGATAGTCAGGCCACCTGCTGCACGCTGGCCATGCAAGCTCGCCTGCTCTTCTCTACGAGCAAGGTGTTGCACCATGGATAACCCCCTTCTGCAAAATAGCCGTATCCCCGTCGATTATTCGTCGATCACGCTTCAAAACATGCAGTTTGCCTTCGACCACGTGCTGTTGGCGCACGAGCAAGGCATCGAGCGCATCATTCGCGAACAGCAGGCACTGCCAACCTGGGATGACATGGTGCTGGCGGTGGACGGGCTGGATAGTCAGCTGCTGACGGTGTTGTATGCCGCCTCGCCATTGGTTGGTCGGGATCAAGCCTGGGCCGGTGCCATCTTCGACTTCTTCGCCAAGGCCACGGAGCGGTTCGAACAGAAATTCGCCAATTCAGCACTGCAGGCCCTGTATGAGCGCTTGGCCAACAGCGACATCGGCAAGCAGCTGGATGCCCAGAAACGCGCCACGCTGCGCTGGCATCTGCACAAGTTCACCTCCAGTGGTGCATCGCTCGACCCCGCAGGCAAGGTACGCCTGGCCGAACTGCTGAAACGGATTGGCGCTGCGCGCGAGGCGTTTCGCGGCAACATCAACCGGCCAGGGCTGAGCATTACGGATGAGTCCGAACTGAGCGGTGTACCTCAACGCATCCGTGACGAGCTGGCTACCAGGGCACAGGAGGCGGATGCGCCGGGTTGGTTGATTGCATGTGAAAGCGTGACTACCGACGCCGTGCTCAAGCATGCCGACAACCGGCAGCTGCGTGAGCGCGTATACCGGGCTTACAACACCCGAGGCGTCGGCCTTGGCCAACAGCAGGATAATCGCTCGCACCTGGAGCAACTGGCGAGGCTGCTGGACGAAAAGGCCCACTTGCTCGGCTTTGCCAGCCATCTGGAGCAGAGCCTGCATTCGAAGAGCGCGGGTTCGGTTGCCCAGGTGCGCGGCTTTCTTCATGACCTTGCCGACCATGTGCGGCCGGCCGTGCTGCAGTGGCGTGCAGATATGCAGCATCAGGCCGCAGCCAAAGGTCTGGAGAATATCCAGCCCTGGGACATTGCCTATCTGCAGGCCTCGTCGCGCGAGGTGCTTTCCACCGAAGCCTTGCGCGAACACTTCCCGCTGAATGCCGTGGTCAGTGCATTGCAGCAGTTGGCGGAAAAACTGTTTGGCGTAGCGCTGCTGGCCAAGCCGCTGGCAACCTGGGATGACAGCGTGCAACCGTTCGAGGTGTGGCAGGACAACGCCTTGATCGGTTTCCTGTACCTGGACGCCGTACAGCATGCCGGTAAGCAACCTGACTCGGTGTTCACCACCTACATTCGCAACCGCCGGGTCGATGCCGAGGGAATCTTCCAGGCGGCCTCGGTGGTGGTCTACAGCGACGTGCCTGCAGCGCTGCCGGGTAGCCAGCCGTTACTGGACCATCTGTCACTGCGCAAGCTGTTCCATGAGTTTGGCCATGCTTTGCATCATTTGCTGGTGCGCACGACCAACCACGTGATGTCCAACGTCACCGAACTCGGTACCGATGGCGTGGAACTGTTCGGCAAACTGTTTGAGCGCTGGGTCTGGGACGCGGATTACCTGGTGGCGATTTCTTCGCCACTTCAGGATGGCAGCAAGCTTTCCCGGGCCCGGGTCGATGAATGCCTGCGCCGCTTGCGGCAGCAAGGTGTGGAGGAAACCGCGCGCGACCTGAGCATGGCGCTGTTCGACCTGGACCTGCATGGCACACCGAACGATGGCCGATCCCTCGAGCAGCGCCTGGGTGATGCCCGTGAGCTTTGTGGCTACTGGCCCTTGGCCGATTTCGAGCACCCGGCGCATGCCTTCGACCATCTGGTAAACGGCTACGATGCCGGTTATTACGCCTATCTGTGGTCGGACGTGCACGCATTCGACCTGTTCACCCGCTTCGAGGCCCAAGGCCTGCTGGACCGGGCCACAGGCCGGGCGCTGCAGGAGACATTGCTTGCCCCTGGGGCATCGCGACCTTTACGTGCCGGCATTGAGGCGTTTCTCGGCCGGCAGTCAAGCCAACTGCCCTTCCTGCGTTGGCATGGCCTGAAGTGAGAGTGGGCTGACCGGAGGTGCTGGAAAGAATCAGGCATGCGCGATACTGTACATGAATACAGTATCCGAGGTAGGCCATGATTCCTCCAGCACCGCAAAAGGGCCGTGGCACGGCGCACAATCCGCACAACCGCTTTGCCCCCAGCCATTCGGTGGCGGAGGATGACGGCTGGTATCAGGAGGTGCCGCAAACCCAGGGCACCGAGGTACGGGTAGAGACGGCCAAATCGGTGATCAGCCGCAATACCTCGCCCGACCTGCCCTTCGACCGTTCCATCAACCCATACCGTGGCTGCGAGCACGGTTGCATCTACTGCTATGCCCGCCCTTCCCACGCTTACTGGGACCTATCCCCCGGCCTGGATTTCGAGACAAAGCTGATTGCCAAGACCAACGCCGCCGAGGTGCTTGCGCAACAATTGAGCAAACCGGGTTACGTGTGCGCGCCGATCAACCTGGGTTCCAATACCGACCCGTACCAGCCGATCGAACGTGAACAACTGCTGACCCGGCGCCTGCTCGAAGTGCTGCTGCGTTTTCGCCACCCGGTGACCATCGTCACCAAGGGGTCGCTGGTGCTGCGCGACCTCGACCTGCTGGCCGAGATGGCTCGCCAGCGCCTGGTGCGGGTGATGATCAGCCTGACCACGCTGGACGATGACTTGAAACGGGTGCTGGAACCGCGTGCGGCGTCACCCAAGGCGCGCTTGCGGGCGATCCGCGTGTTGCGCGAGGCGGGAGTGCCGGTGGGCGTGTTGTGTTCGCCGATGATTCCGATGATCAACGACAGTGAACTGGAACGGCTGCTGGAGGCGGCGAGGGAGGCAGGTGCACAGAGCGCAGCCTACATGATGTTGCGCCTGCCGCTGGAAGTGGCACCGTTGTTCGAGCAATGGCTGCAGGACCATTACCCGCAGCGGGCGGCGCATGTATTGAGCCTGATCCGCCAGAGCCGCGGCGGCGAACTGTATGACAGCCGCTTTGGTGCGCGCATGCGTGGTGAAGGCGTGTTTGCCGAGTTGCTGGCGCAGCGTTTTGCCAAGGCCATGAAGCGGCTGGAGTTCAAAGGGCGAGAAGCGCATGCGCTGGATTGTTCGGCGTTTTGCCCGCCGGGTGGGCAAATGGCGTTGTTCTGATGCTTGAGCAGAGCACGGTCTTTGTGGGAGCGGGCGCGCCCGCGAACACCGGCGCAGCCGGTGCCATGTACCGAGTTGCCTCCTTCGCGGGCACGCCCGCTCCCACAGGTTCTGCGCAGGTTCCGGGTTCCCACGTGTGGCGCATTGCCAGCCATCAATGCAACTAATTCAAGTTGATAATTGCAGTAATGGCTCTTGGCAGTTGATGTTTTTTTGCTATTATCCAATACCCGCCTTTCTCATCTGGAACACCCGTTCTAGAGCCTTCGAATTAAGTTTCAGTTAAGTTTTCCCCGCTAGCGTAGGAAATCAGTCTTCACCGACTGTGATCTATGGCCCGTGCGTGTCATCTAAATCCCTGCATAGCCAGAATCTTTCACCGGTAAAATGGATTTACCTACACACCGTCAAGAGGATGAATCATGCCCGTCAAGGACCCATCCAAGGTCGTACCGCAGGTCCCCGCGGAGAGCGCCGATGCCGCCCTGAAGCACATCGTCGACGGCTTCCTGCGTTTTCACCATGACGTATTCCCCGAGCAGCAAGAGCTGTTCAAGAAGCTCGCCACCGCGCAAACCCCGCGAGCCATGTTCATCACCTGCGCCGACTCGCGCATCGTTCCCGAGCTGATCACCCAGAGTTCGCCTGGCGACCTGTTCGTGACCCGTAACGTCGGTAACGTGGTACCGCCGTATGGCCAGATGAACGGCGGCGTTTCCAGCGCCATCGAATACGCCGTACTGGCGTTGAAAGTGCATCACATCATCGTCTGCGGCCACTCCGACTGCGGCGCCATGCGTGCCGTACTCAACCCGCAATCGCTGACCAAGATGCCGACCGTGTCCGCCTGGTTGCGCCACGCCGAAGTGGCCCGCACCGTGGTCGAGAACAACTGCTCGTGCGGCAGCGAACATGAAACCATGCAGGTGCTGACCAAGGAAAACGTCATCGCCCAGCTGCATCACCTGCGCACCCACCCTTCGGTGGCTTCGCGCCTGGCAGCCGGTGAGCTGTACATCCATGGCTGGGTCTACGACATCGAGACCAGCAAGATCGAAGCCTACGACGCCGCCAGCGATACCTTCCTGCCCTTGGCTGCTGGCGAGCCGGTCCCCTGCGCTACTCCGAGAGGCCGCTACTAAGCGACCCATCCACCCGCTGGAACCTTGATAGCCGGCTGCACCCCGTAGGGGTGTGGCACGGCCTTCGGCTGCCTTGAATTCCCTGACTGCCTTGCCGGCACTCCCGCTGGCGGCCCGCGCCTGCGCGCTCGTCAGGGGCAAACGTGCCCACGGCCAGGGGAATGGCTGTGTGACAAAGAAAGGAGAAACACGGTGAACATTACACAGTTGAAAGCGGCCCTGCCGCGTGAGTTGCTGGCGTCGGTGGTGGTCTTCCTGGTGGCACTGCCGTTGTGCATGGGCATTGCGATCGCCTCTGGCATGCCACCGGCCAAAGGCCTGATTACCGGCATTATCGGCGGTATTGTCGTAGGTTTCCTCGCCGGTTCGCCGCTGCAGGTCAGTGGCCCGGCCGCAGGTCTGGCGGTATTGGTATTCGAGCTGGTACGCCAGCATGGCATGGCCATGCTCGGGCCGATCCTGCTGCTGGCCGGCTTGCTGCAGTTACTGGCCGGGCGCCTGCGCCTGGGCTGCTGGTTCCGGGTTACCGCTCCGGCGGTGGTGTACGGCATGTTGGCGGGGATTGGCGTGCTGATCGTGCTTTCGCAGGTGCATGTGATGTTCGACACCGCGCCGCAGCCATCCGGCATGCAGAACCTGCTGGAGTTCCCGGCGACCGTGGCCGCCGCCCTGCCGCAGGAAAGCGCCGGCTCTGGTTGGATGGCCGGTGCGCTGGGCCTGGGCACCATCGCCATCATGTGGAGCTGGGAGCGGCTGCGACCGCAGCGGCTGCGCTTCGTCCCGGGTGCCCTGCTGGGTGTGTCGGCCATGACGGCCATCAGTATCTGGCTGGCTTTGCCGGTGAACCGCGTACAGGTGCCGGCCGACCTGTCCGAGGCCATCGACTGGATCCGCCCTGGTGACCTGATGCAACTGGCCGACCCTACCTTGTTGGTCGCCGCTTTTGCCCTGGCCTTCATCGCCAGTGCCGAAACCTTGTTGTCGGCTGCAGCGGTTGACCGCATGCACAGCGGCCAGCGTTCGGACTTTGATCGTGAACTGTCGGCCCAGGGCATCGGCAACATGCTGTGCGGGGTGCTCGGTGCGTTGCCGATGACCGGGGTGATCGTGCGTAGCTCGGCCAACGTGCAGGCGGGTGCGCAGACCCGGGCTTCGGCGATCTTCCATGGCCTCTGGCTGTTGGCGTTCGTGGTGGCGCTGAGCAGCGTGCTGCAGCAGATCCCGGTGGCTAGCCTGGCGGGTGTGCTGGTGTTCACCGGGGTCAAGCTGGTGGATTTCAAGGCGTTTCGTGGGCTGGGCCGCTATGGCCGCATGCCGATGTTCACCTACGCGGCGACGGCGCTGGCGATCATCTTTACCGACCTGCTGACCGGTGTATTGCTGGGCTTTGCCCTGACCTTGCTGAAGCTGGCACTGAAGGCGGCGCGGTTGAAGATCAACCTGGTCAGCCTGGAAAAGGCTGGGCACATGGAATTGCGGCTTAGTGGCGCGGCCACCTTCCTCAAGGTGCCGGCGCTGACCCAGGTGCTGGATAGCGTGCCGGCGGGGACTACGCTGCATGTGCCGCTGGGTAACCTGAGCTATATCGACCACTCGTGCCTTGAGCTGCTTGAGGATTGGGGGCGCAGTAATTCGGCCAATGGGTCGCGGTTGCTGATCGAGCAGCGGCGCTTGAAGCGGCGGATCGAGGGGCGGATGCGGACTACGGCCGGGGTTGGGGCCTGAAGCTGAAAGTCTGTATCGCCTGAACTGGCCTCTTCGCGGGTAAACCCGCTCCCACAGGTACTGCACAGGCTATGAACCCTGTGGAGTACCTGTGGGAGCGGGTTTACCCGCGAAGAGGCCGGGACAGGAACTTCAGGCCGGCTGGCCCAGCTCCACCCCCAGCTGCCGTGACAGGCACGGCCAGCGCTTCCAGGCCGCGCCCGTTTCCGGGCTGCTCAATTTCTCGCGGTAGGCCTCCACCGACTCCACCGCGAAGCTTTCGTCGTTCAACATTTCATCCACCGAGTGGTGCACCACTTCATCCAGCTGATTGGCAAACGTCTCGCCAATCAACTGGTGGGCAATCAGGTTGGCGACGGTGGTGTCGACCGGGATCAACGGTTGCTGGAAGTGGCGGATGTACAGGTCGTTCACCTCTTCCACCAGGCGGTGCGCCAGGTAGGCCTCATCCAGCAGGCAGTCCAGGCCCACATGCCCTTGCATCACGCTGGGCGGCTGCAGGAAGTAGGCTTCGGCGATTTTCAGTACAGGTTTGATCTGCGATTCGATCCCGGCCTCGCGGGCGACCTCATGGGCGGCCTCAAGCAGTTCCGGAACCTGTTCGATGTAGGCGCTGACGAAGCGCGCCAAAGTACCCTGGGCGTCCTGCTCAGGCAGTTGGATCGAGGGGTGCAGGTGGGGCAGTTGCAGCTCGAGACGCTTTTTCAGTTGGCCGGTCTGGCCTTCGTGTTGATGGGCTTGGCTTACCTGCTCGCGTACAGCAGCGATGTTCATGACAACTCCAGGGACATTACGTTTCAAACGGAAGACACTAAATTAGCTCGGTATACAGAATACCTAAGACGCATTTGTTATAAGTCGCGCAAACGTGTGCATGCTCAGGTATATCGAAAAGCCATTATTGTGCCATGCCGTGTCAAGCGCGCGGTTTTCAGGCCATTCAGCCATTTCATGAAGTTCATTTCACGGGCTTCGTTGCGTGCCGTTGGTCGCTGTCTATACTCCCGGTGAACGTGATTCGTTGATGAGGCCCGACTGCTTTTAGCAGGGGCTCGGTCGTCGAAGCCAGGTAGTCTTGACCACCGTTCCCTCTTGCCGCAGGCCACGCCTCCGGGACTACAAGAACGAGAAGGGGAACCCGCAATGATGCGACATCCACATGTCTGGATGGGCCTCCTGTTGTGGTCGGTTTTTGGTCAGGCCAACGCCGCCTGGACCGTGAACATGCACCCAGGCGCGACGGAAGTCTCCAACGCCGTCTTCGACCTGCACATGACCATCTTCTGGGTCTGCGTGATCATCGGCATCGTTGTCTTTGGCGCGATGTTCTGGTCCATGGTCATCCACCGCCGTTCCACCGGCCAGCAGGCTGCGCATTTCCACGAGCACACCTGGGTGGAAATCCTCTGGACCGTGGTCCCCTTCCTGATCCTGGTGGCCATGGCCATCCCGGCCACCAAGACCCTGATCGACATCTACGATGCCAGCGAGTCGGACATCGATATCCAGGTTACCGGCTACCAGTGGAAGTGGCACTACAAATACCTTGGCCAGGACGTGGAGTTCTTCAGCAACCTGGCCACCCCCACCGAGCAGATCCACAACAAGGCACCCAAGGACGAGCACTACCTGCTCGAAGTCGACCAGCCGCTGGTGCTGCCGGTTGGCGCCAAGGTGCGCTTCCTGGTAACCGCTGCCGATGTCATCCACTCCTGGTGGGTGCCGGCCTTCGCGGTCAAGCGTGATGCCATCCCCGGCTTCGTCAACGAAGCCTGGACCCGTATCGAGAAGCCCGGCATCTACCGCGGCCAGTGCACCGAGCTGTGCGGCAAGGACCACGGTTTCATGCCGGTGGTGGTCGAGGTCAAGTCAAAGGCCGACTACGACACCTGGCTGGGCGAGCGCAAGGCTGAAGCTGCCAAGCTCAAGGAACTGACCAGCAAGGAATGGACCCTGGAGGAGCTGGTGGAACGTGGTGACAAGGTCTACCACACCACCTGTGTGGCCTGTCACCAGGCCGAAGGCCAGGGCCTGCCGCCGATGTTCCCGGCGCTCAAGGGCTCGAAGATCGCCACCGGGCCGAAGGAAGCCCACCTGGGCATCGTCTTCCACGGCAAGCCCGGCACTGGCATGGCCGCGTTCGGCAAGCAGCTCTCGGAAGTCGACATCGCTGCCGTGGTCACCTACGAGCGCAACGCCTGGGGCAACAACAAGGGTGACATGGTCACGCCGAAGGACGTGCTGGCGCTGAAGCAGGCAGAAGCGCAATGAACCGGGTTACTCGCGGCAATCAATGGATTGCAGGAGACAGGACATGAGTGCAGTGATCGACGACCACGCCCACGGCCATGACCATGCGCACGGCCCGGCCAAAGGCCTGATGCGCTGGGTGCTGACCACCAACCACAAGGACATCGGCACGATGTACCTGTGGTTCAGCTTCATCATGTTCCTGCTCGGCGGCTCGTTCGCCATGGTGATCCGCGCCGAGCTGTTCCAGCCCGGCCTGCAGATCGTCCAGCCGGAGTTCTTCAACCAGATGACCACCATGCACGGCCTGATCATGGTGTTCGGTGCGGTGATGCCGGCCTTCGTCGGCCTGGCCAACTGGATGATCCCGCTGATGATCGGCGCGCCCGACATGGCTTTGCCGCGGATGAACAACTTCAGCTTCTGGCTGCTGCCGGCAGCTTTCCTGCTGTTGGTCTCGACCCTGTTCAGCCCGGGTGGCGGGCCCAACTTCGGCTGGACCTTCTACGCCCCGCTGTCCACCACCTACGCGCCGGCCAGCGTCACCTTCTTCATCTTTGCCATCCACCTGATGGGCATCAGCTCGATCATGGGCGCGATCAACGTGATCGCCACCATTCTCAACCTGCGTGCCCCAGGCATGACCCTGATGAAGATGCCACTGTTCGTCTGGACCTGGCTGATTACCGCATTCCTGCTGATTGCGGTGATGCCGGTGCTGGCCGGCGTCGTGACCATGATGCTGATGGACATCCATTTTGGTACCAGCTTCTTCAGTGCCGCCGGCGGTGGTGACCCGGTGCTGTTCCAGCACGTGTTCTGGTTCTTCGGCCACCCCGAGGTGTACATCATGATCCTGCCGGCCTTCGGCGCGGTCAGCTCGATCATCCCGGCGTTCTCGCGCAAGCCGCTGTTCGGCTACACCTCGATGGTGTACGCCACCGGCGCCATCGCCTTCCTGTCGTTCATCGTCTGGGCCCACCACATGTTCGTGGTCGGTATCCCCGTGGTCGGCGAGCTGTTCTTTATGTACGCCACCATGCTGATCGCCGTGCCTACCGGGGTGAAGGTGTTCAACTGGGTCAGCACCATGTGGGAAGGCTCGCTGACCTTCGAAACGCCGATGCTGTTCGCCATCGCCTTTGTCATCCTGTTCACCATCGGCGGATTCAGCGGGCTGATGCTTGCCATCGCTCCAGCGGACTTCCAGTACCACGACACCTACTTCGTGGTGGCGCACTTCCATTATGTGCTGGTGCCTGGGGCTATCTTCGGCATCTTCGCCTCGGCCTACTACTGGCTGCCGAAATGGACCGGCCACATGTATGACGAAACCCTCGGCAAGCTGCACTTCTGGCTATCGTTCATCGGCATGAACATGGCCTTCTTCCCTATGCACTTCGTGGGGCTGGCCGGCATGCCACGGCGAATCCCCGACTACAACCTGCAGTTCGCCGACTTCAACATGGTGTCGTCGATCGGCGCGTTCATGTTCGGCGCTACGCAGATCTTCTTCCTGTTCATCGTCATCAAGTGCATCCGCGGCGGCGCGCCGGCACCGGCCAAGCCATGGGATGGCGCCGAGGGCCTGGAGTGGTCGATCCCTTCGCCTGCGCCCTACCACACCTTCCAGACGCCACCGGAAGTGAAATAGGAACCGTGCCATGAACGGCCTTTCGCTGAAACGTCTGGTGTTGCGCCTGTTGATGCTGACGGTGGTGATGTTCGCCTTCGGCTTCGCCCTGGTGCCTATCTATGACGTGATGTGCAAGGCCTTCGGCATCAACGGCAAGACCGGAGGGCAGTACGAAGGCAGCCAGGTCAGCGACCCGACGCGTTCGGTGCGGGTGCAGTTCATGTCGACCAATGCCAGCGACATGGTCTGGGACTTCTACTCCACCGCCGACCAGTTGGAGGTCAACCCGGGTGCGGTGAACCAGATGATCTTCGTCGCCCATAACCCGACCGACCGGCCGATGAGTGCGCAAGCCATCCCCAGCATCACCCCGGCCGAGGCTGCGGCGTACTTCCACAAGACCGAGTGCTTCTGCTTCACCCAGCAGGTGCTGCAGCCCGGCGAACGCATCGAGATGCCGGTGCGCTTCATCGTCGACCGCGACCTGCCGGCCAGCGTGAAGCACCTGACACTGGCCTACACCTTGTTCGACATCACCGCTCGCCACCCGCCGGTCGCGCATGTCGCGGCCCAGGACGTCCAGGGCGCCCGTTAAGGGAAGGAGAACAGCAATGGCAAGTCATGAGCACTACTACGTTCCGGCGCAGAGCAAGTGGCCGATCATCGCCACCATCGGCATGTTCATCACGGTGTTCGGCCTGGGTACCTGGTTCAACGACATGAAGGCCGGCCACCCCGAGTCGCACGGGCCGCTGATCTTCTTCATCGGTGCGTTGTTCCTGGCCTACATGCTGTTCGGCTGGTTCGGTTCGGTGGTGCGGGAGAGCCGCGCGGGGCTGTACAGCCCGCAACTGGACCGCTCGTTCCGCTGGGGCATGAGCTGGTTCATCTTCTCCGAGGTGATGTTTTTCCTGGCCTTCTTCGGTGCGCTGTTCTACGTGCGCGTGCTGGCCGGGCCGTGGCTGGGCGGTGAAGGGGCCAAGGGTGTTGCGCACATGTTGTGGCCGACCTTCGAATTCACCTGGCCGCTGCTGCACACGCCCGACCCGAAACTGTTCCCGCCGCCCAAGGAAGTGATCGACCCGTGGCACCTGCCGCTGATCAACACCATCTTGCTGGTCAGCTCCAGCGTGACCATCACCATCGCCCACCATGCCCTGCGTCGCGGCCACCGTGGCCCGCTGAAATTCTGGATGGCGCTGACCATCGTCCTGGGCGCCAGCTTCATCGCGTTGCAGGCCTACGAGTACCACGAGGCCTATACCAAGCTGGGGCTGACGCTGGGGTCGGGTATCTACGGCGCGACGTTCTTCATGCTCACCGGCTTCCACGGCGCCCACGTGACATTGGGCACGATCATCCTGATCGTGATGTTCGTGCGCATCTTGCGCGGGCATTTCAACCCGGAGAAACACTTTGGTTTCGAGGCGGCCAGTTGGTACTGGCACTTCGTCGATGTGGTGTGGGTGGGGTTGTTCATCTTTGTCTATGTGTTGTGAATAGAGAACCCTGTGGGAGCGGGCGCGCCCGCGAATGCGTCGGTACATTCAACATCGCATTCGCGGGCATGCCCGCTCCCACAGGGTCAGGTGAAAACTTCAGAAGGGGGCGTGCGAGACCAGCTGACCACTGATGAAGCCCCAGGCCACCAGGCCGATGGTGAGGGCCGCCAGGGTCACCCGCACGGTCAGTGCCTTCAGCAAACGGGTCGAGTTTTCATCGTCCTTGACCAGAAACACCAGGCCGCTGAACAGGCTGGCAATCGTGGCCAACAGCATCAGGACAATCGCGGCCTTGAGCATGGCGATACTCCGGGGGGATGCGGTGATGTGGATAAGTATAGCGATCGGCCCGACGAGGCTCCGATGAGGCCGTTTCGTCCGGGCTGGGTACCAACCCTGGTGGTGCTTGCGCTGCTGCCGGGGCTGATCGCGCTTGGCTGCTGGCAACTCGGCCGTGCCGAGGATAAGCGCGTGCTGCTGGCCGCCTATGCCGAGCGGCGGGTCGAAGCGCCCGTGGCCACGGCCCAGCTGACAGCGAACCAGGACAATGCCTTCCGCCGCGTGCATCTCTATGGCCGCTTCGACGCCGAGCACAGCTTGCTTCTGGACAACCGCATGCGTGACGGCCAGGCCGGTGTCGAACTGCTGCAACCCTTCCATGATCAGGCCAGCGGCGTGTGGCTGCTGGTCAACCGCGGCTGGCTGCCTTGGCCGGACCGCCGCGTGCCGGTGCATTTCGATACCCCTGCCCAGGCGTTGGCGCTGGACGCTTCGGTGTATGTCGCGCCTGGTAGCACGTTCCAGCTGCACCCCGACCCTGCAGGCGGCCAGTGGCCGCACCTGCTGACTGCCGTGGATGCCGCGCAGCTATGGCAACAGCTCGATCGCGATGGCTTCGCCCATGAGCTGCGCCTGGAACCCGGCCCGGCGACCTATCGCCTGGACTGGCCGGTCGTTGCCATGGGCCCGGAAAAACACCTGGGTTACGCCGTGCAATGGTTTGCCCTGGCAACCACTTTGGTACTGCTCTACCTCTACTTCGGCTGGCACCACAACAAGGAGAAACGCCATGGCCACCGCCACTCCACTGGAAGTGCCTGAACGCAGCAAACCCAGAGCCCGCGGGCGTTTGCAGCTGCTGCTGATTCTGCTGGTGGTGCTCGGGCCGATGGTTCTGGCCACCAGCATGTACAAGCTCAAGTTCTGGGTGCCGGACGGCCGCAGCTACCACGGCGTGATGATCGGCAACGGTGAGAGCCTTTCCGATCTCGGCGTGGCGGGCCAGGACGAGCGCTGGCAGCTGCTGGTGAGCACACCCACAGCCTGTGCCGAGGATTGCCAGCGGCTGGTGTACCTGGCCCGGCAGATCCAGGTCGGCCTGGGCCGTGATGCCAGCCGTGCCAGCCATGCCCTGGCGGCCGCCCAGCCGGCAAGTGCCGATTACCAGGCGTTGCTCGGCCGCGAATACCCACAGTTGCAGCGTTACCCGCTGGATGCGCAACGCTACCTGCAAAAGGTCGGCGAGACCGGCCCGCAGCTGTGGATCGTCGACCCACACGGCAACCTGGTGCTGCGCTACGACGCCAAGGTCAACGGCAAGCATGTGCTGGACGACCTGCGCCACCTGCTCAAGCTGTCCAACATCGGCTAGGAGCCTGCCATGGCCAGACCCGGATTCCGCCTTGCTGTGTTCGCCACCTTGCTGGCACTGCTGGTCGTCCTGCTCGGTGCCTATACCCGCCTGACCCACGCCGGCCTCGGCTGCCCGGACTGGCCGGGTTGCTACGGCTTCATCAGCGTGCCCAAGAGCGAAGCGCAGCTGGCTCATGCCGAGCTGCATTTCCCCGAACATCCGGTGGAAGCCGCCAAGGGCTGGGCCGAGATGGTCCACCGCTACTTCGCCGGCACCCTGGCGATGGTGATCGTCCTGCTCGCCTTGCAGGCGCTGCGCCGGCATGCCCGCGATGGCCAGCCTTACCGCCTGCCCTTGCTGCTGCTGGGCGTGGTGCTGGCCCAGGCAGCCTTCGGCATGTGGACGGTCACCCTCAAGCTGTGGCCGCAGGTGGTCACCGCGCATCTACTCGGCGGCTTCACTACCCTGAGTTTGTTGTTCCTGTTGTCCCTGCGTCTGTCCCGGGCCTTTGCGCCTTTGCCAAAGCTGCCATTGAGCCTGCGCCGGATCGCCGCGCTGGCCTTGCTGGTGGTGATCGGCCAGATCGCCCTGGGCGGCTGGGTCAGTGCCAACTACGCGGCCGTCGCCTGCATCGACCTGCCCACCTGCCACGGCCAGTGGTGGCCGGCGGCGGACTTCAGCAACGGGTTCCATCTGACCCAGCACGTCGGGCCCAATTACCTGGGTGGGCAACTGGACAGTGATGCGCGCACGGCCATCCACATCAGCCACCGCCTGGGTGCACTGCTGGTGACCTGCGTGCTGCTGATGCTCAGCTGGAAGCTGCACCGCTGCGGCCTCCCTGGCCTGGCGCGGCTGGTGCTGCTGGCGCTGGTGGTGCAAGTCGGCCTGGGCATCAGCAATGTGCTGCTGCACCTGCCGCTGGCCGTGGCCGTGGCGCACAACGCTGGTGGGGCGCTGTTGCTGCTGAGCATGGTGCTGGTGAACTACCGCATCCGCGTGGTCGACAAGGTTCGCGTGGGTGTCGGCCATGGCTGGCGCCTGCGGCCCGTGGCTGGCGTGGGCATCTCCCACCACATGAGGAATGATTCGTGGCGACGCTTCTGAGCGCACAGAGGGCCAGTTGGCGTGACTACCTGGAGCTGACCAAGCCCAAGGTGGTGGTGCTGATGCTGATCACCTCGCTGGCGGGCATGTTCCTTGCCACCCGTGCGGGTGTCAGCTGGAGCGTGCTGCTGTTCGGCAACTTGGGCATCGGCTTTTGTGCAGGCGGCGCGGCGGTGGTCAATCATGTGGTGGACCGACGCATCGACGCGCTGATGGCGCGTACCCACAAGCGGCCGCTTGCCCAGGGCAGGGTCGAGCCGCTGCCGGCGCTGCTGTTCGCTCTGGCGCTGGCGCTACTTGGCATGGCCCTGCTGCTGGTGTTCACCAACGCCCTCACCGCCTGGCTGACACTGGCTTCCCTGCTCGGCTATGCGGTGCTCTACACCGGTTTTCTCAAGCGCGCTACGCCACAGAATATCGTCATCGGCGGCTTGGCTGGCGCCGCCCCGCCGTTGCTGGGCTGGGTGGCGGTCAGTGGGCATGTCAGCGCCGAGCCCCTGCTGCTGGTGCTGATCATCTTCGCGTGGACCCCACCACACTTCTGGGCCTTGGCCATCCACCGCAAGGAGGAATACGCCAAGGCCGATATCCCGATGCTGCCGGTGACCCACGGCGAGCGCTACACCAAGCTGCATATCCTGCTGTACACCCTGGTATTGCTGGCGGTGAGCCTGCTGCCGTACGCCATCCACATGAGCGGCCCGCTGTACCTGGCCTGTGCCCTTGTACTGGGCCTGCGCTTCCTGCAATGGGCATGGGTGTTGTACCGTGGCAGCCGGCCGCACGCAGCGATCGGCACCTTCAAGTACTCTATCGGCTACCTGTTCGCGCTGTTCATCGCGTTGCTTCTCGACCACTACCTGTTGCTGAACCTATGACCCGAACCCAGAAAACCGTCTTCATCCTCGTTGCCCTGGTCGCGTTGATCCTGGGCCTGACCGTCAACAAGGTGCTCAATGGCCGCGACCAGCCCAACCCCACCGAGTTGATCGATGCCGGCATCATCCTGCTGCCGCAGAACCGTACCGTGGCTGACGTGACCATGACCAACCAGGACGGCCAGCCGGTGCAACTGGATGACCTGAAGGGCAAATGGTCGCTGCTGTTCTTCGGCTACACCTACTGCCCGGACATCTGCCCGACCACCCTGGCCCAGCTGCGCCAGGTGAAGAGCGAGCTGCCCAAGGAGGCCGTCGACCGGCTGCAGGTGGTGCTGGTGAGCGTTGACCCGAACCGCGACACGCCGAACCAGCTGAAGCAGTACCTGGGTTATTTCGACAAGGATTTCGTCGGGGTGGCGGGGTCGATCGAGGATACCCAGAAGCTGGCCAATGCCTTGAGCATTCCGTTCATTCCGGCCGATACCAGCAAGCCGGGGTATACCGTGGATCACAGCGGCAACCTGGCGGTTGTGGGGCCGGATGGGCGCCAGCGCGGGTTCATTCGGGCGCCGTTCAACAACCAGAAGCTGGTGGCGCAGTTGCCCGGGCTCGTGAAGCGGGATTGAGTTAGCCCCAAAAGCTTCGCGGGTAAACCCGCTCCCACAGGTACAGCGTAGGCCGTGAGCCTTGCGCTATCACTGTGGGAGCGGGTTTACCCGCGAAGAGTCCAGCGCGATGTGACGGCTTAGAACGCCGGAACCACAGCGCCTTTGTACTTCTCGTTGATGAACTGCTTCACCTCAGGCGAGTGCAGCGCAGCAGCCAGCTTTTTCATGGCGTCCGCGTCCTTGTTGTCCGGGCGGGCAACCAAGATGTTCACGTAAGGCGAGTCGCTGCCTTCGATGACCAGGGCGTCTTTCTCCGGGTTCAGCTTGGCTTCCAGCGCGTAGTTGGTGTTGATCAGGGCAGCATCGACCTGGGTCAGCACGCGCGGGATGGTGGCCGCTTCCAGCTCACGGAACTTCAGGCTTTTCGGGTTCTCGGCAACATCCTTCACGGTGGACAGGATGTTCTTGTTGTCCTTCAGCTTGATCACACCGGCCTTGTCCAGCAGCAGCAGCGCGCGGCCGCCGTTGGTGGCGTCGTTGGGGATGACCACGGTGGCGCCGGAGGACAGCTCGTCCAGCTTCTTGATCTTGGTCGAGTACACGCCCAGCGGCTCGATGTGCACGCCGGCAACGCTCACCAGGTTGGTACCCTTGGCCTTGTTGAACTCATCCAGGTACGGCTGGTGCTGGAAGAAGTTGGCGTCCAGGCGCTTTTCCGCCACCTGCACGTTCGGCTGGATGTAGTCGGTGAATTCCTTGACCTTCAGCTCCACGCCCTCTTTCGCCAGAACAGGTTTGACGAAGTTGAGGATCTCGGCGTGCGGAACCGGGGTAGCGGCAACGGTCAGGGACTCGGCGTGGGCCGAGAAGGCCGCGACAGCGGCGACAACAGCAAGCAGCTTCTTCATTGATCACTCCTTGTGAGGGCCGCGACGGCCCCCGAACGGGTCGGCCGGGCCGACCCCATTGGGGTTACTTACGGGAAAAATGCACGACCAGTTTGTCGCCCACGCTCTGCAGGACTTGAACCAGTACCAGCAACAGCACCACGGTGACGACCATCACGTCGGTCTGGAAACGCTGGTAGCCGAAGCGGATGGCCAGGTCGCCCAGGCCGCCGGCACCGACCACACCAGCCATGGCGGTGTACGAAACCAGGGTGATGGCGGTGACGGTAATGGCGGCGAAGATGCCCGGGCGGGCCTCCGGCAGCAGTGCGCTGGTGATGATCTGGCGGGTAGTGGCGCCCATCGACTGGGTGGCTTCGATGATGCCGCGGTCCACTTCACGCAGGGCGGTTTCCACCAGGCGCGCGAAGAACGGCGTGGCACCCACCACCAGCGGCGGAATGGCGCCGGCGACGCCCAGGGAAGTGCCTGTGATCAGCACTGTGATCGGGATCATAACGATCAGCAGGATGATGAACGGCAGCGAGCGCAGGATGTTGACGATCAGCGACAGCAGCGCGTACACACCCTTCTGCTCGAACATCTGCTTTGGCCCGCAGAGGAACAACAGCACGCCCAGCGGCAGGCCGAGCAGCACGGTGAAGAACAGCGAGCCGAACAGCATGATCATGGTGTCGACGCTGGCCAGCCAGATTTCGGCCCAGTCGACGTTGGCAAAGAAATTCAGGGCGTCCATCAACGCAGTACCTCCATATGTACGTCAGCTGCCTTGAAGCGGGCGAACGCCGCTTCCATGTCACCGCCGATCAGGGCGAGGGTGAGCTGGCCATAGGGGACATCCTTGATGCGGTCGATACGCCCGGCGAGGATGCTGTAGTCCACGCCGGTTTCGCGGGCCACGGTGCCCAGCAGCGGCGCATAGGTGGCGTCGCCCTGGAAGGTCAGGCGCACGATACGGCCCGGCACGTGGGCGAAGTCGTCACGCTGCTCGCCTTCGTCAACCTGCTCGTCTTCCTGGACGAAGCGCTTGGTGGTGGGGTGCTGCGGGTGCAGGAACACCTCGGCCACCGAGCCCTGCTCGACGATCTGGCCGGCGTCCATCACTGCCACGCGGTCGCAGACCCGGCGGATCACGTCCATTTCGTGCGTGATCAGCACAATGGTCAGCTTCAGCTCACGGTTGATTTCGGCCAGCAATTGCAGGACCGAGGCGGTGGTTTGCGGGTCGAGGGCGCTGGTGGCCTCGTCGCACAGCAGGATCTTCGGGTTGGTGGACAGGGCGCGGGCGATGCCGACGCGCTGCTTCTGGCCACCGGACAGCTGCGCCGGGTACTTTCTGGCGTGGTCGGAAAGGCCGACGCGGGCCAGCAGCTCGGTCACGCGCTTGTCGATTTCGCTGCGCGACAGCTCGCCGGCCAGGGTCAGTGGCAAGGCGACGTTGTCGGCGACAGTCTTGGAGGCCAGCAGGTTGAAGTGCTGGAAAATCATCCCGACCTGCTGACGGAAACCGCGCAGCTGGCTCGCGTTGAACGCGGTAACGTCTTCGCCGTCGACGATGATCTTGCCGCCGGAAGGCTCTTCCAGGCGGTTGATCAGGCGCAGCATGGTGCTCTTGCCGGCGCCGGAATGGCCGATCAGGCCGAACACCTGGCCATCTTCGATGGTCAGGCTGGTCGGATTCAGTGCGGGGATTTCCCTACCGGCGACGCGGTAGGTCTTGTGTACCTGTTGGAACTCGATCACGTAGCGAACCTTGTGGGGCGCATGGAATTTGGGTCAGCGGTTAGCTGGGGTCGCGCATTTTAGCCTTTTCCCATAGCTGTTCTTAGCATTTATTTCGTAATGCACCAATCCTTCGGGCATATCGCGACAACCGGTAATCCTGATTGAACGCTCGGCAAAGCCTTCCGGTCACTACTTGCACACAGCCCGAAACGGGTATGCCTTAAGACTGACGAGGAGAGCCGATCATGCCCAGCAAGAACACGGACGCGCCAAAGCACAGCGAGGCCGCTGGCACCCAGACCCCGGACCGGGCCAATACCAACGCCAAGTTGCAGAGCCTGGAGGCTGACCGAAGCGATGCCACAGGCAGTGCGTTGCGTACCAACCAGGGGGTGCGCATCGCTGACAACCAGAACACGCTCAAGGCGGGTGATCGAGGCCCCTCGTTGCTCGAAGATTTCATCATGCGCGAGAAGATCACGCACTTTGACCACGAGCGCATTCCTGAGCGCATCGTGCATGCGCGAGGAACAGGGGCGCATGGCTATTTCCAGAGCTATGGCAACCACACCGAGCTGACCAAAGCCGGCTTCCTGCAGGACCCGGAGAAAGTCACGCCCGTCTTCGTGCGATTTTCCACGGTACAAGGCCCGCGCGGCTCAGCCGACACCGTGCGTGACGTGAGGGGCTTTGCTGTGAAGTTCTACACCGACGAGGGCAACTTCGACCTGGTGGGCAACAACATGCCGGTGTTCTTCATCCAGGATGCGATCAAATTCCCGGATTTCGTCCACGCCGTAAAGCCAGAACCGCACAACGAGATCCCGACCGGCGCTTCGGCCCATGACACCTTTTGGGATTTCGTTTCGCTGGTACCGGAGTCGGCGCATATGGTCATGTGGGCGATGTCGGACCGCGCTATCCCGCGCAGCTTGCGGATGATGGAAGGGTTCGGGGTGCATACGTTCCGCCTGATCAACGCCCAGGGCGTAGCCAGTTTCGTCAAATTCCACTGGAAACCGCGCCAGGGTGTGCACTCCTTGCTATGGGACGAAGCGCAGAAGCTGGCAGGCAAGGATGCTGATTTCCAGCGTCGCGACCTGTGGGAGGCTATCGAGACGGGTGATTACCCTGAATGGGAACTGGGGGTGCAGATCGTGCCGGAAGCCGACGAGCACAAATTCGATTTCGACCTGCTGGACCCGACCAAGATAATCCCGGAAGAACTGGTGCCGGTTACACCTTTGGGCAAGATGGTCCTGAATCGCAACCCGGACAACTTCTTTGCCGAAGTGGAGCAGGTGGCATTCTGCCCGGCTCATATCGTGCCTGGCATCGACTTTACCAACGACCCTTTGTTGCAGGGACGCCTGTTCTCCTACACCGACACGCAGCTTAGCCGCCTCGGCGGGCCCAACTTCCACCAGATCCCGATCAACCGCCCCGTCGCTCCTAACCACAACAACCAGCGTGACGCCTTGCATCAGCATCTGGTGCACAAGGGGCGCGCATCCTACGAGCCCAACTCCATCGACGGTGGCTGGCCGAAGGAAACGCCACCAGCCGCGCAGGATGGCGGCTTCGAGAGCTACCAGGAGCGTATCGATGCGCACAAGATCCGCCAGCGCAGCGATTCGTTCGGCGACCATTTCTCGCAGGCGCGGTTGTTCTTCCAGAGCATGAGCCCGACCGAGCAGCAGCACATCATCAAGGCTTACAGCTTTGAGCTGGGCAAGGTGGAGCGGGAGACGATCCGTGCTCGGGAAGTGAATGAGATTCTCGCCAATATCGACCTGAAGCTGGCGGCTGCGGTTGCTGCCAACCTCGGTTTGCCTGCACCGAACGTAGGCACTGTGCAAGTGAAGGGAAGCCAGCTTGCGCAGTCGCCTGCCCTGAGCCAGATGAACCACCCGGGCTCGGTTGGCATCAAGGGGCGCAAGATTGCCGTGCTGGTGGCAGATGGCGTAGACGCTGCCAGCGTGGACAAGCTGGTCAAGGCTCTGGAGGCGCACAGTGCCCGGCCGATGCTGCTTGGGCCGACCTCGGCACCGGTGATGGCCGCGGACGGCAAGCAGCTGCCGGTGGATGCCTCCATGGAAGGGATGCCCTCGATCATGTTTGACGGGATTGTCGTACCAGCGGGCAAGGCCTCGACCGATGCGCTGGCAGGCAGTGGTTTGGCCAAGCACTTCCTGCTGGAGGGCTACAAACACCTGAAGGCGATGGTGTTGACCAAAGAGCTTTTGGGCTGCTTGGGGCTGAAAGAAGACAAGGGGTTGCTGCTGGGAGATGAGCAGAAGACCGTGGATGCCTTCGTCAAAGCGGTAGAGGGGCATCGGGTGTGGGAGCGGGAGGCGGTTGCGGAGGCTGTGCCTGCCTAAGGGGCTGCTTTGCACCCCATCGCGACACAAGGCCGCTCCTACAGGAGATCGCATTCCCTTGTAGGAGCGGCCTTGTGTCGCGAAAGGGGCGCGCAGCGCCCCCAGATTCTTAACGCTGATGCGGAACCAGAACCACCTGCGCCGGCAACGACCGCTGAATCTCGTGCTTCTGCTTCAGCTCGAACCCGCTGTCGATCTTGCGCACGCGTTTCTCCAGCAAGGTCTTCAGCCAAGGCGCATCTTCGGTACGCGGCACCTGGAACACCACGTCGCATTGATAGCTCACCACATCGGCGGCAATGTCATCCAGCTGGCGACGCATGGCGCGGCTGTCGGTGGTCTTCAAGGCCACGACGGTGCTCGGTGCAGCCGGGTCGATGATGCGCGCCTTGGGCTTGGCCTCGGCCGCTTTCAACGCCGCTTCAGCTTTCTCCAGCTCGGCCTTGCGCGCCTGGGTCACGGCGTCGCCACCAGTAACCGCCGGGGCCTGCGGCATCAGCGCGCGGGCACGGGCCAGGGCTGTGGCGGCAGCGTTCACATCACCCTTTTGCAGGAAGATCTGGCTGCGTTGCAGGTAGGCTTCGGCAAGCTGGCGCTGGTATTGCTCCAGGCGCGCGTCATCCGGCGCCTGGGCCTGCAGGGCTGCCAGCTGGTCTTCGGCGGTGGCCAGCTCGTTGCTGGCGATGTTCTGTTGCAATTGCTGCCAGGCATCTGCTTGGGCAGGTGCGGTGGCCTGTTCGACCGGCGCGTTTGAACACGCAGCCAGGAACAGGGAAAACGCGGCAACAAGCAGATAACGGGAGGCGAACGGCTTCATTCCTGCGACTCTCTATTTGCGCAAAAAGCGAGCAAGTCTACACCCAGGTGCGCACGCTCGAAAACAAGTCTTACAGACCCTTTACGTGCGGAAAGGTTGCAGGGCGCGCCTTCGCACGCCCTGTTTTTCAGCGTTTTGGCAGGGCCAGGCTCAGCAAGAATAGCACCGCCGCGCAGACCACGATCGACGGGCCGGCAGGGGTGTCCTTGAACCAGGACAGGGCCAGGCCGCCGCATACCGCGGTCACGCCCAGCAGGCTGGCGCCCAAGGCCATCTGTTCGGGAGAACGGGCGTGACGTTGCGCCGCAGCGGCAGGAATGATCAGCAGCGAGGTGATCAGCAGCACCCCGACGATCTTCATGGCAACGGCAATCACCACCGCGATCAGCAGCATCAGCGCCATGCGCAGCCCGGCCACCGGCAAGCCCTCGACCATGGCCAGCTCCTCGTGCACTGTGACTGCAAGCAACGGCCGCCACAGTGCAGCGAGCAACAGCAGGACCAGCGCGCTGCCACCGAGGATCCAGGCAAGATCGGTGGTGCTGATGGCCAGTAGATCGCCGAACAGATAGGCCATCAGGTCGATGCGGACATCATGCATGAAGCTCAGCACCACCAGGCCCAGCGACAAGGTGCTGGGGGCGAGGATGCCAAGCAGTGTATCGGAGGCCAGCGGTTGGCGTTGCTGCAAGGTAACCAGCAAGATCGCCAGCAACAGGCAGCCCACGGTTACCGCCAGCGCCGGGCTGACGTCCAGAGCAAAACCCAGGGCCACGCCGAGCAGGGCGGCGTGGGACAGGGTGTCGCCAAAATAGGCCATGCGCCGCCACACCACGAAGGAGCCCAGTGGGCCGGCCACCAGCGCCAGGGACAAACCGGCAAGCAGGGCGTAGAGAAGAAAATCAGCCATGCTTGCAGTGCGCTCCGTGAACATGGGTGCCAGGGGCGACCACCGAGCCGTGCAGGTCGTGGCTGTGGTCGTGATGGTGGTGGTAGATGGCCAGGCTGGGGGCGGCGGTCTTGCCGAACAACTCGACGAATGCCGGGTCGCCGCTGACCTGCTCCGGGTGGCCCGAGCAGCACACGTGGCGGTTCAGGCATACCACCTGGTCTGTGGCGCTCATCACCAGGTGCAGGTCGTGGGACACCATAAGCACGCCGCAACCGTGGCGGTCGCGCAGGCGGGTAATGAGGTTGTACAGTTCTGTCTGGCCGACCACATCTACGCCCTGCACTGGCTCGTCGAGCACCAGCAGTTGGGGTTCGCGCAGCAGGGCGCGGGCCAGCAGCACGCGCTGCATCTCGCCACCGGAAATGGTCTGGATAGGGCTGTCGATGACCTGCTCGGCGCCCACTTCCTGCAACGCCGACAAGGCTGCCGCGCGGTCTACACCGGGCACCAGGCGCAAGAAGCGCAGTACCGACAGCGGTAGGGTTGCATCGACCTGGATCTTTTGCGGCATGTAGCCAATACGCAGTTTCGGCTTGCGCCATACCTTGCCGCGGTGCGGCTTGAGCAGGCCGAGCACGGCGCGCACCAGGGTGGTCTTGCCCGCGCCGTTCGGGCCGATCAGGGTGACGATCTGGCCAGGTGCGACCGACAGGTCGATGCTGTCGAGCACCGCCTCGCCACCGAAGGTGACGCCGACCTGCTCCAGGCGGATCAGTGCATCGCTCATGCCGCGCTCCGGCAATTGCTGCACAGGCCGACCACTTCCACCGTCTGGGTCTCGACCGTGAAGCCCACGCCCTTGGCGCTGCTGATGATGGCGTCGCTGATGCTGTCCTGTTCCAGTTCGATGGCCACATGGCAGGCCCGGCAGATCAGGAACTGGCCCTGGTGCAGGTGTTCGGGGTGGCTGCAGCCGATAAAGGCGTTGAGCGAGGCGATGCGGTGCACCAGGCCGTTTTCCAGCAGGAAGTCCAGCGCACGGTACACCGTGGGCGGCGCGGCTCGGCGGCCGTCCTGCTCACTGAGCACGGCGAGGATATCGTAGGCGCCCAGCGGCTTGTGGCTTTGCCAAACCAGTTCCAGCACTCGACGGCGCAGAGCGGTCAGGCGCAGGCCTTGGCGGGTGCACAAGGCGTCGGCTTCAGCCAGTGCGCTGTGTACGCAATGGGAATGATCGTGAGGACGGTTGGCCAGCGGCGTGATGGACATGGGCAGCGACGGTTTTGGATGGAGACGTTATTATGTTACCTGTTTCTGACGACTCGAGTATTCACCGTGTCCCGATTCCTAGTCCTTTTTGTCGCTTTCATCGCATTTTCCGCCCAGGCCGACGTGCGCGTGCTGACCAGTATCAAACCCCTGCAGCAGATTGCCGCTGCCGTGCAGGACGGTGTTGGCAGCCCTGAGGTATTGCTGCCTCCGGGGGCTTCGCCACACCACTACGCGCTGCGCCCGTCCGACGTACGGCGGGTAGGCGATGCCGACCTGCTTTACTGGATTGGCCCGGACATGGAAGGCTTCCTGCCGCGGGTACTGGGCAATCGCAGCAAGCCCACTGTGGCCGTGCAGGCGCTACCGGGCATGAAGCTCCGGCATTTTGGCGAGGACAGCCATTCCCATGAGGAAGAAGACCACGACGACCATGACCACGACCACCGCCCGGGCAGCCTGGATGCTCACCTGTGGCTATCGTCAGTCAACGCGCGTGTGATTGCAGCGAAAATGGCGGCTGACCTGGCGCAGATCGATCCGGCCAATACGGTGCGCTACCAGAGCAACCTCAAGGCCTTCGACGAACGCCTGGACGCATTGGATAAGCGGATCAAGGCGCGGGTGGCCGGGATTGCCGGCAAGCCGTACTTCGTGTTCCACGAAGCATTCGACTATTTCGAGGCCGAGTATGGCCTGAAGCACGCCGGGGTATTCAGCGTGGCATCCGAGGTGCAGCCGGGTGCGCAGCACGTGGCTGCCATGCGCAAGCGCCTGCAGGAAGTGGGCAAGACCTGTGTGTTCAGCGAACCGCCGCTGCGGCCGCGGTTGGCCGAGACCTTGACCGCCGGGCTGCCGGTGCGCCTGGCCGAGCTTGATGCCCTGGGCGGTACCGACCCGGTGGATGGCAAGGGCTATGAGCGCTTGCTGGAGAAGCTGGGTGGCGACCTGGTTGGGTGCCTGGAGCAGTTGTAAGCCTGTGCCGGCCTCTTCGCGGGTAAACCCGCTCCCACAGGGATAGCGCCAGCCTCACGCCTGTGTGGGAGCGGGTTTACCCGCGAAGAAGCAGACACGCTCTAGAGGGCGAACGGCAGGTGCAAGGCCACCTGCTGACGCTGCGCCAAACGCACTTCGAACTCGCTCGGGTCGTGGATCATCACATCCATCCCGGCAAACGATTCCGCTGCAATCAGGCGCGACAGCCAGAAGCGCACGCAGCCTACCCGCAACATCTCCGGCCACAGCTCGGCTTCGGCGGCGGTGAACGGCCGCAGCGCCGCATAGGCCGCCAACAACGCCTGGGCGCGTGGCACATCGATCGCGCCGTGTTCATCCAGGCACCAGTCGTTCACGGTGATGGCGATGTCATACAGCATCGGCCCGGAACAGGCGTTGTAGAAGTCGATCACACCGGTCAGGTGGGTGCCTTCGAACATCACGTTGTCGCGGAACAGGTCGGCATGCAGGTTGGCCCGTGGCAGGGCCAGGATCTGTGCCTTGTGCGCGCTGATTTCATCCAGCGCCGGTTGCAGCAGCGCGGCTTGCTCGGCGGTAAGGCGCGGCAGCAGCTCGGCACCCGAAGCCAGCATCCAGTCCAGGCCGCGGTCGGTGCGACGCTCGATGATGTGCTCGCGGGTAGCCAGGTGAATGTGCGCCAGCAGCTCGCCGACCTGGGCGCAGTGCTGGGCGTTCGGTGCCTTGATGTGCTTGCCTGACAGCCGTGGCTGCAGCAGCGCCGGCTTGCCGCACAGCTCGCGCAGGCCATTGCCGTCGCGGTCGCGTATTGCATAGGGCACCGGCATGTCGGCTGCGTGCAAAGTGTCCAGCAGCTCGATGAAGAACGGCATGTCCTCGCTGGGCCCGCGCTCGATCAGCGTCAGGACGAACTCCCCCTGTTCGAGGCTGACGAAGAAATTGCTGTTCTCGGTGCCGGCGGCGATGCCCTGGAAATCGAGCAGACGACCCAGCGCGTACGGCGCCAGAAAGGTTTCCAGCTCAGGCCGGGTCACGGGGGTGAAGACTGACATGATGAAAATTTGCCCATACGGGCACTTCCGCCGGGAAGTGCCGGGTTGATGTGAACGGTGCGCGTCAGATTACCACTCGAAGATCTTCCAGGACGGAATCAGCATGTCCGGCTGGTCGGAACGAATGAAATTGCCATCAGAGCCATCGGCGCGTACCAGGAAATAAGGCTTGCCGTTTTTCGGCGTGATCTTGATCGCATACAGGAACCCATTCTGCCGGTACTCCTGGATGGTTTTGTCGCCTTCCGTGCGAATGGTCACCTCGGGATCGGCCGAGGGGGCGTCGTCCGCCGCCAGGGTGACGACAGGCATGGTGGCCAACAGACCTAGCAGTAACAGGCGATTGAGTGTACGCATGATAACCTTGTCCCTTTGTCGTCAATGATTCTGGCTATTCTAGCGCCGGACCCGTCGAAAAGGTTGATTCTGCTCATGAGCCAAGCCCCCCTCGTCCTGGTGGACGGTTCCTCCTACCTGTACCGCGCCTTCCACGCGCTGCCGCCGTTGACTACCTCCAAGGGCATGCCGACCGGCGCGGTGAAGGGGGTGCTGAACATGCTCAAGAGCCTGCGCAAGCAATACCCCGACAGCCTGTTCGCGGTGGTGTTCGACGCCAAGGGTGGCACCTTCCGCGATGCCATGTTCGCTGAATACAAGGCAAACCGCCCGAGCATGCCTGACG
This sequence comes from Pseudomonas sp. SA233, assembly GCF_054792385.1. Classification (NCBI taxonomy): domain Bacteria; kingdom Pseudomonadati; phylum Pseudomonadota; class Gammaproteobacteria; order Pseudomonadales; family Pseudomonadaceae; genus Pseudomonas; species Pseudomonas sp. SA233. Next base: position 109,522 of record NZ_CP096449.1, read on the forward strand.
ACCTGCGGGTACAGATCGAGCCGCTGCACGCCAGCGTCAAGGCGCTGGGCTACCCGCTGCTGTGCGTCGAGGGGGTCGAGGCCGACGACGTGATCGGCACCCTGGCGCGCAGCAGCGCCGCGTTGGACCGCCCGGTGATCATCTCGACCGGTGACAAGGACATGGCGCAGCTGGTGGACGGGCACATTACCTTGGTCAACACCATGACCGGAAGCGTGCTGGACGTGGCTGGCGTGCACGAGAAATTTGGCGTCGGCCCGGAACATATCATCGACTTCCTGGCGCTGATGGGCGACAAGGTCGACAACATCCCCGGTGTGCCGGGCGTGGGCGAAAAAACCGCGGTGGGCCTGCTGACCGGTATCGGCGGCGGTCTCAGCGACCTGTATGCCAATCTGGACAAGGTCCCGACGCTGGCCATTCGCGGTGCCAAGACCCTGCCGGCCAAGCTGGAGGAGCACCGCGACGCGGCGTTCCTGTCCTATGAGCTGGCTACCATCAAGGTCGATGTGCCGCTGGATATCGAAGTAGATGCCCTGGTGTGCGGCGAACCTGATCGCGATGCGTTGCTGGCGCTGTACACCGAGATGGAATTCAAGAGCTGGATCGCCGAGGTGCAGCGTGACGCTGCCAAGGCCGGTGACGAAATCGCGCCGGTCGCGGAGCAGGTGGCCAAGGTCGAGCCCAGGTACGAAACCATTCTCGACCAGGCCCGTTTCGACTTCTGGCTGGAGAAGCTGCGCCAGGCGCCATTGTTCGCTTTCGACACCGAGACCACCGGCCTGGACGCTCAGCAGGCCCAGCTGGTCGGCCTGTCGTTCGCCGTTGAACCGCACGAAGCGGCCTATGTGCCGCTGGCCCACGACTATGAAGGCGCGCCGGTCCAGTTGGACCGCACTGCCGTGCTGCTGGCGCTGAAGCCACTGCTGGAAGACCCGGCCAAGGCCAAGGTCGGGCAGAACGCCAAGTACGATATCAACATCCTTGCCAATGGCTCGCCCGCCATAGAAATGCGCGGCGTTGCCTACGACACCATGCTCGAGTCGTACGTGCTGAACTCCACCGCCACCCGTCACGACATGGACAGCCTGGCGCAGAAGTACCTCGACCATACCACCATTGCCTTCGAGGATATCGCCGGCAAGGGCGCCAAGCAGCTGACCTTCAACCAGATCCACCTGGACAAGGCCGGCCCCTACGCTGCCGAAGATGCCGACATCACCCTGCGCCTGCACCAGGCGCTGCAGGCGCGCCTGGCACAGACGCCAAGCGTGCAGCCGGTGTTGATGGACATCGAGATGCCGCTGGTGCCGGTGCTGGCCAAGATCGAGCGCCAGGGGGCGCTGGTCGATGCCGCGTTGCTGCAGGTGCAGAGCGGTGAGCTGGGGTTAAAGATGGCCGAGCTCGAGCAGCGCGCCTATGAGCTGGCCGGTGAGGAGTTCAACCTCGGCTCGCCCAAGCAACTGGGCGCGATCCTCTACGACAAGCTGGGCATGCCGGTGCTGAGCAAGACCACCAAGGGCCAGCCATCCACGGCAGAGGCGGTGCTCGACGAACTGGCCGAGCAAGGCTACCCGCTGCCGGAGGTACTGATGCAGTACCGCAGCCTGAGCAAGCTCAAGAGCACCTACACCGACAAGCTGCCGGGGCAGATCAACCCGCGCACCGGGCGTATCCACACCTCATACCAGCAGGCGGTGGCGGCCACCGGTCGACTGTCGTCCAGCGACCCGAACCTGCAGAACATCCCGATCCGTACTGCCGAAGGCCGGCGCATCCGCCAGGCTTTCGTTGCCAGCCCGGGTTACAAGCTGCTGGCGGCGGACTACTCGCAGATCGAGTTGCGCATCATGGCCCACCTGGCCAAGGACGAAGGCTTGCTGCATGCCTTCCGCAACAACCTGGACGTGCACCGCGCCACGGCGGCGGAAGTATTCGGCGTAGCCCTGGAAGACGTCTCCACCGATCAGCGCCGCAGTGCCAAGGCCATCAACTTCGGCCTGATCTACGGCATGAGCGCCTTTGGCCTGGCCAAGCAGATCGGCGTTGACCGCAAGCAGTCGCAGGATTACATCGACCGCTACTTCGCCCGCTACCCGGGCGTGTTGGCGTACATGGAGCGCACCCGCGCCCAGGCGGCGGAGCAAGGCTTTGTAGAAACCCTGTTCGGCCGCCGCCTGTACCTGCCGGATATCAATGCCAAGAACCCAGCCCTGCGCAAAGGCGCCGAGCGCACGGCGATCAACGCCCCGATGCAGGGCACTGCGGCCGACATCATCAAGCGGGCCATGGTCAATGTGGATAACTGGCTGAGCGAGAGCGGGCTGGATGCCCGGGTGATCCTGCAGGTGCACGACGAACTGGTGCTGGAAGTGCGCGAGGACCTGGTGGAGCTGGTGAAAGATGAAATTCGCCAGCACATGAGCAAGGCCGCGAAACTGGATGTGCCGCTGCTGGTCGAGGCAGGAATTGGTGCGAATTGGGACGAAGCTCACTGATCGGGTGGGGAAAGCTGTATAGGATCCGTGTTGTAGCGATGCGGATCCGGCACTGCTCAGTGCCAGCGGTGCTGAAGTTTCATGAAACTATCGCAAATAGTTTTCAGGGTTTTGGAACTAAACCGGTGAAACGGAACTCAGAGTAACTGAATGGCTGGTGAAGCCTTTCGATGCTCCTATGTTGTGTTAAGTGTTGGCAGATATCTGGACCCCGCCCTAGCGGTCCGGACTTGGACCCCGAACTTCCCCCTCCCCATACGAAGTCCGGGGTTTTTTTTGCCCGGAATTTGACCTGATGGCACAGCTACCCCTGTAGGAGCAGCCTTGTGCTGCGAAAGGGCCGGTACAGCCAGCAGACCTATACAGCCTGTCATGGCCTCTTCGCAGCACAAGGCTGCTCCTACAACGAGCGGTGCAGGCCTCAGGCTACTGGCTTGTCTTCCAGCTCCATCCAGTCCGCCAGCACCCGGTATGCCTCTTCCACGCCCAGGCGCTTGGGCGCCGAGAACAGCTGGATGGTCACGCCATCGCCCCAACCCTTGCGGATTTCCGACTGCACCTTGAGCAGGGTGTTCTTGCCCGCGCCGTGGGTCAGCTTGTCGGCCTTGGTCAGCAGGATGTGCATCGGCATGCTGCTGGCCTTGGCCCAGTCGAGCATCATCTTGTCGAAGTCGGTCATCGGGTGGCGCACGTCCATCATCAGGATCACGCCACGCAGGCACTCCCGGCTGCCCAGGTAGGCTTCCAGGTGTTTCTGCCAGTGCTGCTTGAGCGGAATCGGGACTTTTGCATAACCGTAGCCTGGCAGGTCGACCAAACGCCGTTCATCGTCCAGACTGAAGAAATTCAACAGCTGGGTGCGCCCGGGGGTTTTCGAGGTGCGTGCCAGGCTGGCATGGGTCAGGGTGTTGAGGGCGCTGGATTTGCCGGCGTTGGAGCGGCCGGCGAAAGCCACCTCGTAACCCTGGTCGTCCGGGCATTGTTCGACCTTGGCAGCGCTGAGGGCGAATTTGGCTTTCTGGCAGAGGCCGAGGATGGGGTTCTTGACTTGCATGGGATATCCGATGTGGGTGTTGCCTGACTCTATAGGCCCGAGCCTGGCAAGCGGTGTCGTTTCCGTTTGGATGGCGGAAGTATATAATGCCCCAGTTTTTGTGTGCTCATTCTCCCGGCGAAGGAGAACGGGCATGGGGTGTCGAACAATAGCTCGCGCAACAGAACGCAGCGCGGCCCCCAACCCTGAAGGTCGTTCCGCATGGCGAAATGGCTGCTTGCTGTCGGTATGTTCCTGCCGTTTTTCAGCGCACAGGCTACACAGGATCCCGAGGTGTTGTACAACCGCACGTGTGCGGCCTGTCACACCGGGCAGTTGCCACAGGCACCCAGGCAGGGTGACCGGGCAGCATGGGAGCCAAGGCTGGCGCAAGGCATGGATGTACTGGTGAAGCACGTGACCCAGGGTTTCAAGGCTATGCCGCCGCGTGGATTGTGCATGGACTGCAGTGCCGAGGACTACCGTTTGGTCATCCTTTGGATGAGTGGCAGTCCCGATACATAACATTTCACCCTTAGCCGTGTTGGATTAGCTGATGAACAAACTAGTCGTGAGTCTGCTGTTGACCCTGGGTGTCGCAGGTGCGGCCACTGCTGCGCAACCCGTCAAAGGCGATGCCGCCGCCGGCCAGGCCAAGACGGCCGTCTGTGGCGCCTGCCACAACCCCGACGGCAACAGCCTGGCACCGAACTTCCCGAAACTGGCCGGCCAAGGCCAGCGCTACCTTGAAAAACAATTGCACGATATCAAGTCGGGCAAGCGTACCGTGCTGGAGATGACCGGCATGCTGGCCGCGTTCAGCGACCAGGACCTGGCCGATATCGCCGCCTACTTCTCCAGCCAGAAAGGCAGCGTGGGCGCCGCCGATCCCAAGTTGGTCGAACGTGGCCGGGCGCTGTTCAACGGTGGAGACCTGGAAAAGGGCATGCCAGCCTGCACCGGCTGCCACTCGCCGAACGGCGCGGGTATCGCCTTGGCCGGCTTCCCGCACCTGGGCGGGCAGCACGCGCAGTACGTGACCAAGCAGCTCACCGACTTCCGCGAAGGCAACCGCACCAACGATGGCGATGCCATGACCATGCGCACCATCGCCGGCAAGCTGAGCAACCACGACATAGAGGCGCTGGCCAGTTACATCCAGGGCCTGCACTGAGGCCATTACAGGCGGCGCATTAACCTTCAGTTAATGTTGTAGGCCAATGATGAAAGGGCGGCCGGACCGCCCTTTTTTCCGTCCGCAGCCGTTACACTACAGAACTCGGCCCGTTCCCGGCCTGTCTCAGTGCAGGTCGCGTCGTGGCGACCAATGACTGCCCAGGAGTAAAGCATGCGTAAACTGATTCTCAGCGCCGCGCTGGTCGCTGCCAGCGTATTCGGTATGACTGCCGTCCAGGCCGCCGAGCCTGTCGCTGGCAAGGAATACCTCGAGCTGAGCAACCCTGTTCCGGTTTCCGTACCTGGCAAGATCGAAGTGGTCGAGCTGTTCTGGTACGGCTGCCCCCACTGCTATCACTTCGAGCCGACCATCAACCCGTGGGTCGATAAACTGCCCAAGGACGTCAACTTCAAGCGCGTACCAGCCATGTTCGGTGGCGCGTGGGACGCCCATGGCCAGATGTTCCTGACCCTCGAAGCCATGGGCGTCGAGCAGAAGGTACACGCCGCGGTGTTCGATGCCATCCAGAACCAGCGCAAGCGCCTGACCGACCCGCAGGACATGGCCGACTTCCTCGCCACCCAGGGCGTGGACAAGGACAAGTTCCTCGCCACCTTCAATTCGTTCGCCATCAAGGGCCAGGTCAACCAGGCCAAGGAACTGGCGAAGAAGTACGAGATCACCGGCGTACCGAGCATGGTGGTCAACGGCAAGTACCGCTTCGACCTGGGTACCGCCGGCGGGCCGGAAGGCGTACTGAACGTTGCCGACCAGCTGATCGCCAAGGAGCGCGCCGCTAAGTAAGCGGCGTAACCCATGCGCCGCTTCAGAACCGCGCGTGGCATTGGCCTGCACCAGCCGCAGGTCAACGAGCATCACTTGCATGCCCCTGGCCTGCCCGAGGATGGTCGTCTGCGGCTGCTCAGTTTCAACATCCAGGTGGGCATCAGCACCGAGCGCTACCGGCATTACGTGACTCGCAGCTGGCAGCACCTGCTGCCGCACAACGGGCGTGCCGGCAACCTGCAGAAGATTGGCCAACTGCTGGGCGACTTCGACCTGGTAGCCTTGCAGGAGGCCGATGGCGGCAGCCTGCGCTCGGGCTATGTCAACCAGGTCGAGCACCTTGCCCACCTGGGCGCCTTCCCCTACTGGTACCAGCAACTCAACCGCAACCTTGGGCGTTTTGCCCAGCACAGCAATGGCGTGCTCAGCCGCTTGAAGCCACAACTGCTCGAGGATCACCCATTGCCTGGCCCGGCTGGGCGTGGTGCGATCCTGGTGCGCTTTGGCGAGGGCGAAGATGCGCTGATCGTGGTGATGATGCACCTGGCCCTCGGCGCCAAGACCCGCGCCCTGCAACTGGGTTACATCCGCGAGCTGATTGGCGGCTACCGCCATCAGGTGCTGATGGGCGACATGAATACCCATGCCACCGACCTGCTGGAGCACTCGCCGTTGCGCGACCTGGGCCTGATAGCCCCGCAAGTCGAGGCCACTTTCCCCAGCTGGCGTCCACAGCGTTGCCTGGACCATATCCTGCTCAGCCCAAGCCTCACGCTGGAGCGTGTCGAGGTGCTGGCGCAGCCAATTTCCGACCACCTTCCCGTTGCTGTAGAGATTCGATTGCCTGATGCATTGACTGTGGATACGCTGCCGGTCCTGAGCTAATTGCCATCACCGTTTGCGGACCCGGGCATGACTGAAGACGCTGAGCGCTGGAAAGAAAAATACCTGAAAAGCATCGAGCAGCAGGAAAAGCTCGAGCGCCGTTGGGACGCCCGTCTCGACCTGCTGCGTCGTGGCTTGGTACGCAGCACCCTGGCTGCCGAAGGCAGCGACAAGGTGGTGGACCAGTGCATGAAGGAAATGCGCGAGGTCATCCGCAGCGACAACATGGACGCCGGCCTTGCCGGGTTGATTCCTCGTCTTGAGAAGGCGGTACTGGACTCCGAACAGCGTCGGGAAGCCCGCATGAACCAGGTCAGCGATGCGCTGACAGCGCTGGTCGACCAGCTGCAAGGCCTGCCATTGCCGAACGATGTGTCGCGTCCGTTGAAAAAGCTGGCGAAGAAGCTCGATGGCGGAGTGGCCCAGTCACGCGACCTGCCACCGTTGCTGGGCGAGTTGAGCGGCTTGCAGGGCCGCGCGCTGTCAGCCTTGGGTAAATCGGCGGCGGAGACCCGCCCCGGCTTCTTGCAGCGCTTGTTCGGCAGCCGCGAGGATGGCGTGCAAGGCGAGCCAGCGCTTGTGCCTCTGGCGCTGCCGGTTGCCGAGGCGCAGCCTTTGGCGGCACCTGCCGATGCCCCGCAGCCCGACGATATGGACGCGCTACAGCCGCTGCCAGCCTCCTCAGCTTCTGTTGTCGAAGCCCTCGTAATATCGGAGCCCGAGCTGGAGGCACCAGGCCCGGCGCTTATCGAAACGGCCGAACTGTCACCAGCCCCGCTGCCGCAGCCGCTCCCGGACGATGTACCGGCACCGGTAGCTATCGCCAGCGAGCCGCCGGTTGAAGCAGGACCGGCGCAAACACTCGAAGAAACCTTTGGCGAAGATGGCCCCTACGCCCTGCCCTACGCGGTGGAGCCGCCCTACAGCCAGGTTGCCGAGCACATCGAGCATACTCTGATCGGCTTGCTCGATGACCTCAGCCTGCCGGAGCGACACAAGGCCCAGGCGCTAGAGATGCGTGAACGCGTCGCCCGGGGCTTGAACTGGTATGAGCTGATACCGGTGCTGGATGACCTGGCTGTGCTCATGCTGGCGATCACCGACAGCGGCCAGCACGAATTCGAAACCTACCTGCAGCAGCTCAACGAACGCCTGGAAGGTTTCCAGAGCCACCTGCACGAGGCTAGCGCCGGCCATGCCGACAACAGCTCGGCCGCCCGCGAGCTAGATACCCAGCTGCGTGAGCACGTCGACGGGCTGCAGAGCAGTGTGCAAGGTGCCGCCGACGTCGACAGCCTCAAGCACATTCTGGAAAACCGCCTGGAAGGTCTGTTGGTGACCATGGATGAGCACAAGCATGAGCGTGATCGCCGCGAACAGGAGCTGGCTGGACGCCTGCAAGGGCTGTCGGAGCGGGTGGCGAACATGGAGCAAGAGGCGCTCGGCTACCGTGAGCACTTGGAAGAGCAGCGCCAGAAGGCCTTGCTCGATCCCCTCACCGGCCTGCCCAACCGTGCGGCCTGGAGCGAGCGGGTCGAGCGCGAAATGCTCGAATGGCAGGCACACGGCGGCCATCTGGCGATGGCGATCCTCGACCTGGACCATTTCAAGCGTATCAACGACAGCTATGGGCACCTGGCTGGGGACAAGGTCTTGAAGATCGTCGCCGACCAGTTGCGCAAGCGCCTGCGCGGCCATGACTTCATCGCCCGGTTTGGCGGCGAGGAGTTTGTCCTGCTGCTGCCGCAGACCTCGCCGGCTGCCGCTGCCCAGATAGCCGAGGTGCTGAGGGCCACGGTCGAGGCGTGCCCGTTCCACTTCAAGGGCGAACGGGTGGTGATCACCACGTCCATCGGCCTGGGTGCATTCCGTCCCGGCGAGCGCGGCGATCAGGTGCTCAAGCGCGCCGATGCGGCGCTTTACCGGGCCAAGGAATCGGGACGCAACCGTGTCGAGCTGGCATAGCCGGTAACTGCAGACTCGCGGCACGCACGGCCCTTGGGGAGCACGTTATACTGTAGCGCTCATACGCTGAGGCCACTGACGTGCTTTCCACGCTTAAAAAAACCCTGATTTCCTTCCTGCTGTTGTCTGTCGCCGGTTGCTCGACCGGCCTGCGCATCGACCGTAGCCACCCTTCGATCAACCAGGACAACCGCATCCAGTTCGTTGTCCTGCACTACACCAATGCTTCGCTGGAGCGTTCCCTGGCGTTGCTGACCCATGGGGAAGTCAGCAGCCACTATCTGATTGGTGACGGCCCGGCGACGGTGTACCAGCTGGTGGATGAAAGCCGCCGCGCCTGGCATGCCGGTGATAGCCAGTGGCAGGGGCGGACCTGGTTGAACTCCTCGTCCATCGGTATCGAAATCGTCAACCCGGGCTTCACCGACACGCCAAATGGGCGGGTCTGGCACCCTTACAGCGAAGCGCAGGTCCAGTCGCTGATCGCGCTGCTCAAGGACATCGTCAAGCGTAACAACATCGAGCCACGGCACATCATTGGCCACAGCGATATCGCGCCGCTGCGCAAGCTTGACCCTGGGCCGCTATTTCCGTGGAAACGCCTGGCCGACGCCGGGCTGGGGGTCTGGCCGGATGCAACTGCCGTGGCACGGCAGCAAGCCTATTTCAGCGTCAACCCGCCGAGCGTGGGCTGGTACCAGCAGGAGCTGGCGCGGTTTGGCTATGCGATCGAGCAGACTGGGGTACTGGATGTTGCCACCCGCCATGTGATCGCCGCCTTCCAGATGCGTTTCCGCCCGCAGCGCTTCGATGGCATGCCGGATGCGCAGACGGCGGCGATGCTGCAGGTGCTCAACCGGATGCGTTGATCTGCCAAGGTGAGACGGGCTCTTGTTTAGAAGCGGCCTTCGGCGCTTGTAGCGAAGCGCCAAACGGCAAAGGTGATTCCTGATTCAGTTGCTATAACCTAGTAATCAACTGGATGCCCTCGATGTCAGCCCTCATCGCCTTGCTGCGCCAAATTTTTTACCGTCCCTGGATGCTGGCCACGTTGGCAGCACTGGCCAGCGCGGCACTGTTGCTTTCTGCAAGCATCGGTATTGCCCTGCAACAGATGAAGCAAAGCGAGAGTGCACAGATGAACGCCCAGGGCGAACGCTTTCTGGAGCGCCTCGAGCAGGTGTTCGGCCAGTTGCGCGAAGGGGTCGACCTGCTGCAGGCGCAACCCTTGCGCGGCTGCAGCCCGGCGATGCTGACGGCATTGCAGCAGGTAGGCCTGAGTTCCCGCTTCATTTATGAAGCGGCGTACGTGGATGGAGATGTGGCCTGCTCAAACCGCGGTGATGAGCGGGCGTTCGAACCCTTGCGCGCCCCCGACATCCAAGGGCCGACCTACAGCTACTGGCTGAATACCACGACCGAGCCGAACGAGAACCTGGCCGCGCTGATGCTTGGGAGGGGCAAGTTCGTGGTATCCACCTCTCGTGGGCACCTGACCGATGTGGTCGACCTGCCCCCGGGCGGCAGCCTGGTGGTGGTGTTGGACAACGGTGCCCGGGCCATCCCCGTGCTGGGCCCACCGCAGGTATGGCCGCCTCCTTCGGCCTGGTCAACCAGCCACAAGTCGCTGCTTGAACTCAGCGATCGCCTGATCTACCGAATGCCGACCAAGTCACCGGACTACCAGTTGGTGCTGATCGCCCCGCGGGCGAGCCTGCCGTTGAGGATGAACGGCATGCTCTGGCTTCTGTTCCCCGGCAGTGTACTGGCGGCCTGTTGCATCGGCTGGCTGGTACTGCAACTGATCCTGCAGCGGCGGTCGATGAGCTCGGAATTGCAGAATGCCTTGCGTCGCGGCGAACTGCAGGTGCTCTACCAGCCGATCTTCGAGCTCGACAGCCGACGCTGTGTCGGGGCCGAGGCTCTGGTGCGCTGGCGCCGCCCGGACGGTACCCTGACCAGCCCGGACCTGTTCATCCCTTTGGCGGAAAACACCGGGCAGATTCGCCAGATCACGGACTTTGTCCTGCAGCGTGTGCTGGAACAGCTAGGGCAACTGCTGCGCTCGCATCCCAACTTGTACATTTCGGTGAATCTGGCGGCCTGTGATGTGATGGTGCCGCGCATCGGCCGGGTGGCGGCACGCTTGCTGGCCTTGCACCGTGTGTCGGCCAGCCAGATCGCCTTCGAGGTGACCGAGCGCGGCCTGATCGACGTGGTTGTGGCCCGCGACAACCTCCAGGCGCTGCGCGCAGTGGGGCATCAAGTGCTGATCGACGATTTTGGGACTGGCTATTGCAGCCTGGCGTACCTGCAAACCCTGCCAGTGGATTGCCTGAAGATCGACAAGGCGTTTATCGATGCCTTGGGGCACGACGCCGCCAGTAGCGGTGTTGCCCCGCATATCATTCGCATGGCCCACGATCTGCACCTGCGGGTGATTGCCGAAGGAATCGAGTGTGAAGACCAAGCGGTGCTGCTGAACAGCGAAGGGGTCAATTATGGCCAGGGCTGGCTTTTTGCCCGGCCACTGAATGCCCGGCAGTTTGCCGAACTGGTGACTCGAGGTCGGCTGCCGCGGCGGGTTGAGCATTGACTGATCCGGCACCGAAGATGGGGCCGGGGGCAGGGTACATTCAGACCGGTAGTGCCATGTAGAACTGGGTTCCCTGCCCCGGTCGGGAAAACACGCCCATGCGCCCGCCATGCAGCTGCACGATCTCTTTGCACAGCGCCAACCCCAGCCCCGCGCCGCCTTTCTTGCGCCCTACCTGCACGAAAGGCTCGAAGATGCGCCCCTGTTGCCCATAGGCAATGCCTTCGCCGTTGTCCTCGACACTGATGATCACCCGCTCCGCATGCCGTCGTGCATGCAGGCGGATACGACCGCCGCTGGCGGTATGGCGGACGGCATTGTGCAACAGGTTGTCCAGCACCCGGTCGAGTTGGGCGACATCGGCCTGGATACGCGGTAGCGGCGGCTCCAGCTCCGTGATCAACTCGATCTGCTTGTTCGCCGCCGGCTCGGCAAAGCGATGTTGTGCACGTTCCAGCAGTTCGTCTATGGCGCAGGGAGCCAGCTCGAGCTTCTGCATCCCGCTCTGGTAGCGGCTGAAGTTGAGCAGGTCGTTGATCAACTGGGTCAGGCGCTGCATTTCCTCGCCAATGGTCTCCAGCAGGTCATGCTCGCGCGCCTCTGGCGGGAACTTGAGCCGCTCGCGCAACAGACCGAAGGCCATGTGCATGCCAGTCACCGGAGTGCGCAGCTCGTGGGAAGCGCGCAGGACGAACTCGCTGCGCACGCGTTCGAAGGCGCGCTGCTCGGTTACATCATGCAACACCATCACTGCGCCAAGTATCGGCCCTTGCGGGTGGCTGACCGGGGTCAGGCTGTAGGCGAGCAGGCGCGTTTCGTCATCGACGTCCATGTTCAGGTCGTCTGGCTGGCGGTCGAGGTTGCCGCCGCGCAGTACCTGGCGTAGCTGCTGTTCCAGTTCCGGGCGCTGCAGGGCTTCGGCCAGGCTGCTGCCGGCGCGGCTGTCGGTCCAGCCCAGCTGGCGCTGCGCCACCGGGTTGAGGTGTTCCAGGCGGCCCTGGCGATCGATTATCAGCAGGCCATCGTCGATGCTGTCCAGCACGGCCTGCAAGCGTTGCTGGCCAGCCAGCAGTTCATCGACGTTGGTGGCCTGGTGCTTGCGCAAGGCATCGGCCATCAGGCCGAAGCGGCGGGTGAGCTGGTTCAGTTCGGTGGCCTGTGTGACCGGCAGGGTGACGTCGAAATCGCCTTTGCCGAGTTGGTCGGCCGCTTTGGCCAATGCTTCGATCGGCTGGCCGAAGCGCCGGGCGATGTTGTGCGCGGTGATGAAGCCCAGTACCAGTACCACCAAACCCATCAGGCCGAGTACGCCGCTGACCAGCAGGGCGTGGTCGCGGGTGTGCTCCTCGCTGCGGGTGATGTGCTCCAGGGCCTGCTTGTGGGAATCGATCAGATCGGTGCGGACCTGGTTGAACGCGGCCCCGAGTGGTTGGTCAACGCCCATGCTGCGGGAGGGCGCCGGGCTGTCGCGGTAGGCCTGGAGGAAGGCCTGGTAGTTGCTGCTGGCCTTGCTGAAGCCGGTGCGCTCGCCACCTTGGTCCAGCCCTTGGTTCAGCAGGGTCTGGAAGTTGTCTTGCAGCAGCCGCAGGTTTTCCGGGGCGGTCTCGTCATCGAGGATCAGGGTCAACTGTTCGCCAAGGTTCTGGCGCAACTTCAGCCCTATTTCCAAGGTGTGGGTGGTATCGCGCACCAGTCGCTGCTGCACCGTGGCCATCTGCAGCACGCTGACCAGACCCAGCAGCAGCCCGAGCAGGGCCACGGTGACCAGCGCCGAAATGCTGAGGAAAAGCCGCGTGCGCAGCTTCATGGGCGGCCATTTCATAGGTTGTACTGCTTGCGCTTGCGGTACAGGGTGGATGCATCGATTCCCAGGGTCTTGGCCGCCTGGTCAAGGGTGTCACTGGCGGCCAGCACCGCGCCAATGTGGGCGCGCTCCAGCTCATCAAGGCTCAGTGCGGCGCCTATGCGAGGGGCGTTACCAGCAGGCTGCTCGCCCATGCCCAGGTGGCTGATTTCCACGCGTTCCTGTGGGCAGATGATACTGGCCCGCTCCACCACGTTACGCAGCTCGCGAATGTTGCCGGGCCAGCGGTAGTTGAGCAGGGCTGTGCGGGCTTCGTCACTGAAGCCGCGCGCAGGCCGAGAGTATTCCTTGACGAAGCGGGCGAGAAAGCGGTCGGCCAAGGTCAGGATGTCTTCACTGCGCTCGCGCAGCGGCGGCAGGTGCAAAGTGATGACGTTCAGGCGATACAGCAGGTCTTCGCGGAAACGGCTCTCACGCACCATCTCTTCGAGGTTGAGGTTGGTGGCGGCGAGTATGCGCACATCGGCGCGACGGGTTACCGGGTCGCCGACGCGCTCGTATTCCTTGTCCTGGATGAAACGCAGCAGTTTGGGCTGCAAGGTCAGCGGGAAATCGCCGATCTCGTCGAGGAACAGCGTGCCCCCATCTGCCTGGTTGACTCGCCCCAGGGTGCTTTCGCTGGCGCCGGTGAAGGCGCCGCGGGTGTGGCCGAACAACTCGCTTTCCATCAGCTCTGCGTTCAGTGACGGGCAGTTGATGGTCACGCAGGATTTGCGCGCGCGCTTGCTCCAGCCGTGGATGGCCCGGGCCAGTTCACCTTTACCTGTGCCCGACTCGCCAAGGATGAGGATGTTGGCGTCGGTGGTAGCGACCTGGCGGGCGGTTTCCAGTACCGCCATCATGGCCGGGCTGTGCGAGTCGAGGCCGTCCTTGGGTTTGCGCACTTCACCTTCCAGGGCCTCCAGTCGCGCGGAAAGCTGGCGCACTTCCAACTGTTTGGCGGTAGCCAGGCGCAGCTGGTCGGGGCTGCACGGCTTGACCAGGTAATCGGCGGCGCCGGCCTGGATCGCGTCTACCGCCGTATCGATCGCTGAGTGCGCGGTGACGATCACCACCCGCATCCAGGGGGCCTGGATACGCATCTGCGCCAGCACATCGAGGCCGTTGTCCTCGCCCAGGCGCAAATCAAGGAAGCACAGGTCGAATACTTGGCGCTGCAGCAAGGCTTCGGCCTGGGCGGCGCTGTTGGCCGTTGCCACATTGTAGCCCTCGTCCTCCAGGCAGTAGCGGAAGGTGCGCAGGATCGCGGACTCGTCATCCACCAGCAGAATGCGGCCTTGGTTGTCCTGGGCTGACTCCATGTGCTGCGCTCCTTTAGGAAAGATCTTCATTTAGTGTGGGAAAAATCGGGCAAGTTGCATGGTCCATTGTGAAGGAACCTGTCCTTTGCATGCTAGCCACTGGCCAATCAGCGCGTGGAGGCCGCGCTATCCAGATGATTTTCTTAGAGGCGCACGGTGGCACATTGGTTGCGAGGATTTTCAGTTTTTGCCTACAAAAGGAGGCACTGCCATGCCCTTTTCCATCCGAGCCGCCATGTTGGCAGCCACACTGCTACCGGTGTTCACGCCGGTATTCGCCGATCCGGTGCAAGACGCCCGCCTGGAGGGGGCCTTGCAAACTGCCCTGTCGCTGAACCGCATGCTCGACCCGTTCCGTATTCAGGTCGTGGTGGATGGCAAGCAGGCGCGCCTTTCCGGTGAGGTGGAGAACGACGTCGAGCGCCAGCTGGCAGAGCATGTGGCTCTGGCTACCCGTGGCATCGAGCAAGTTGACAACCAACTGCGGGTCAATGCCCAGCTGGTGGAGCGCCCGCTGGCGTTGCGTGCCTACGCCCAGCGCCTGGAGGATGCCACCCTGGCCGCGGTGATCCGTGCTCGGCTGCTATGGAGCCGCATAACCGAGAAGGCACCTATAGATGTACAGAGCAGCGAAGGTGTGGTGACCCTGCGCGGCAAGGTCGACAGTGCCGAGGCCAAGGAGCTGGCCGGCGTGGTGGCGCGCACCACGGAGGGCGTGCACCTGGTCAACAACCTGGTCAGCCTCGATACCGCCGCCATGGCCAAGGCCCGGGAAGCTCCGATTGGGCTGCCGACCGGGCCGCAGCCGAGTGACAGCTGGATCATCGACAAGATCCAGAACAGCTACCGCTTCAGCCGCAACCTTGATGGCCTGAACCTGAAAGTAGCCAGCGAAGAGGGGCTGGTTCGGCTTTCAGGCGAAGTGGTCAGCAGCGAGCAGAAAACCATCGCCGTGGAAATCGCTAGGCAGATCATCGGCGTGCGCGGGGTGGACGCCGACCTGCTCAAGGTAGCGACCAAGGTCGAAGGTTGATCGTGCAATTCGCACGACCCCAAGGAAGGCATCGTGCAGGATACGTCCCTGTCGATTATCGCGTTTCTGCGTAAATATTTGATTTAAAAGGATTTTATTTGATTCAAAAGGCTGGCATGCAGGCTGCAATTACTTATTCAGGTTTGAACAAGAATTACAGCAGGAGGAGCCGGCATGAACTGCCAATCCGTCAACCGCTTGCAGAGCGCCGCACTGCCCCTGCGCCAGGTGTTGTCACTCAGCCTGGCGCTGGTACTGACTTTGGCCGCTGGCCTCTTCTATTACAGCTGGCAGACCGCACGCCTGGCCGAGCAAGTGGCGGCGCAGACCGCCCTGTTGACGCAGATTCAGGCAACCCGTGCCAACACCCTGGTCAAGGCCGCCGACCCGCTGCCAACCGGCCAGGCCGCTGCGTCACCGGCCACCTTGGAAAATATCGTACCCCAGGACCGCTGGGTGTTCTGACCGCCGGCTGAACCGATTCCGAAAAAGAAAGGAGAACCACCATGCTGAGTTGGGCTATCACTTTCCTCATCATCGCCATTGTCGCCGCCGTACTGGGCTTCGGTGGTATCGCGGGCGCTGCCACGGGTATCGCGAAGATTCTGTTCATTGTCTTCCTGGTGCTGTTCGTAGCCTCCTTCTTCTTTGGACGTGGACGAGGTTGAAGATGGGCAGGAAGCGTTGGACAGCCCTGGCTGCCGCCCTGTTACTGGGTGGCAGTGCAGCGGCGATGGCGGCCAATGACGGCCAGGTCCGGGTCGACCAGTTGCTCGGCTCGGACCCGGAGTACAGGGAAACCTGGCAGGACACGATCAAAGGCGAGGAACGCCTGCCTGACTGGGTGGTCAATCTGACCGGCAGTTCCCAGCAGCAGATGTCTGCCGTTACCGAGGACGGCGACAAGTACCTGGTCGGCCCGTTGTGCGAAGGCAAGGACAACTGCACCTACAAGCGCCTGATCGTGGCGTTCAGCTGGGACAAGGATGATGCCTACGGGATGCTCGTGGAGGTGCCCGAAGGTCTGCCGAACGACAAGTCGCCCACCCGCCACGCACAGTACCGCTGGCTGGGTGAGCCGGACGACGGCATGAAAGCGATGCTGCAGGAGCAGCTCAAGCGTGACCCGAACTGGTACTGAGCGTTTGTACCCGGTACGGATGAAAGGTCATGCACTGTCACGTAATAGAAGCTGAACCTTTCTATATTTCAGCCTTCTATGATGCGCCGCCCCGAGGAGGGGCTGCACATGACCAAGGGGCCGGGCTGTTCTGATTGTTGCAGGATCGGAGTGGCCTAGGGGTACAGGGAGTGCCTCCAGCAATGGGCCGGGTCAGGAACGGCGGAATCGGAAGTTTCAGGTCGGCGGTGCCATAGGGGCATCTGACCAGACCTGACTTCCGAGGAGCCATGTAGGAAACGTCTCTTCCTGCGCGATTTCTTCTTCGAGACACATTTTGTCTCGACCGCACATCAATTTTTTTCGATCAGCTCGGCGCTTGTTCAAGTGGCATTTCGGCCATTCGGATTGTCGAACAAGCCATCGCCCCTGTCCTTTTTACCCTGCCAAATCTGCCTAAATATGGCGGTTTGGTCTTGTTCGGGATTCCGAACGTTGGAAATCAAGCACTTGCGAACCTCCCGTTTTGGTCAGAAACGTTATGCATAAACGGCATGGGTCATGCGCTTCAGGCATTAGATTTCCCCCTTTGCCATCGCAATAGTTGCCGCCTTTTTCGCCGGCCGAGCGCCCCTGTCGCTCGCCTGCGGTGTCCTTACATGAAGTCGCCGGACGGAAGCAGCTGCTGCCCGTGACCTAGCCAACAGCTCTGTTACGCGCGTTTCCGTTGGGTGCCCATGACCACTAGAACAAAGGGTAAAGACATGAAGAAGGCAAAACTGAGCCTCGCCTGGCAGATCGTCATCGGTCTGGTCCTGGGTGTTGCAATCGGCGCTCTACTGAATCATTTCAGTGCAGAAAAGGCATGGTGGATCAGCAACGTCCTCCAGCCCGCTGGTGACATCTTCATTCGCCTGATCAAGATGATCGTCGTCCCGATCGTGATTTCGTCGCTGATCGTGGGTATCGCCGGGGTTGGCGACGCGAAGAAACTGGGCAGCATCGGCCTGAAGACCATCATCTACTTCGAAGTGGTGACCACCATCGCCATCGTCGTCGGCCTGGTGTTGGCCAACCTGTTCCACCCGGGCGCCGGCATCGACATGAGCACCCTGGGTACAGTGGACATCTCCAAGTACCAGGCTACCGCGGCCGAGGTGCAGCATGAGCATGCGTTCATCGAAACCCTGCTGAACCTGATCCCGTCGAACATCTTCGCAGCGCTGATGCGTGGCGAAATGCTGCCGATCATCTTCTTCTCGGTGATGTTCGGCCTGGGTCTGTCGAGCCTGCAGGCAGAGCTGCGCGACCCGCTGGTGCGTACTTTCCAGGCGGTTTCCGAGACCATGTTCAAGGTCACCCACATGATCATGAACTACGCCCCTATCGGCGTGTTCGCCCTGATCGCCGTGACCGTGGCCAACTTCGGGTTCAGCTCGCTGCTGCCGCTGGCCAAGCTGGTGGTACTGGTGTACTTCGCCATCGCCTTCTTCGCCTTCATGGTGCTGGGCCTGGTTGCCCGCCTGTTCGGCTTCTCGGTGATCAAGATCATGCGCATCATGAAAGATGAGCTGATTCTCGCCTACTCCACCTCCAGCTCGGAAACCGTGCTGCCGCGCGTGATCGAGAAGATGGAGAAGTACGGTGCTCCGAAGTCGATCTGCTCGTTCGTGGTACCGACCGGCTACTCGTTCAACCTCGACGGCTCGACCCTGTACCAGAGCATCGCGGCCATATTCATTGCCCAGCTGTACGGTATCGACCTGTCGTGGAGCCAGCAGCTGCTGCTGGTGCTGACCCTGATGGTCACCTCCAAGGGCATCGCTGGCGTACCGGGTGTTTCCTTCGTGGTGCTGCTGGCCACCCTGGGCAGCGTGGGTATCCCGCTGGAAGGCCTGGCCTTCATCGCCGGTGTCGACCGCATCATGGACATGGCCCGTACCGCCTTGAACGTTGTGGGCAACGCCCTGGCAGCCCTGGTCATCGCGCGCTGGGAAGGCATGTACGACGCCGCCAAGGGCGAGAAGTACTACGCCTCGCTGATGGCCGGCAAGCAGGAAGCGGCCATGGTTGGCGAAGCTGCCAAGCGCTGAGCCTGATGAGCTGAACAAGAAGCCCCGACCTGTCGGGGCTTTTTGTTGCCTGTGAGGATCACAGGCACCGGTACCGGCCCTATCGCCGGCAAGCCAGCTCCCACAGGTACCGCGCTGGTTTCCGGCCTTGTGATATCCCTGTGGGAGCTGGCTTGCCGGCGATGAGGCCGGTACAGACAACTTCCGCTATCATTCGGGCATTTTTCAGGGGGAACACACGGATGCTCAACGGCCTTTGGCTTGGCTTTTTCCTGGTGGCGGCAGTGTCCGCCCTGGCCCAATGGCTGGTAGGCGGCAACGCCGGCATCTTCGCGGCGATGGTCGAGAGCATCTTTGCCATGGCCAAGCTGTCGGTCGAGGTGATGGTGCTGCTGTTCGGCACGCTGACCCTGTGGCTGGGCTTTCTCAAGATCGCCGAGAAGGCTGGCATCGTCGAGTGGTTGGCCAAGGTGCTCGGCCCGCTGTTTGCCCGGCTGATGCCGGAAGTTCCGCCCGGCCACCCGGCCCTGGGCCTGATCACCATGAACTTCGCCGCCAACGGCCTGGGCCTGGACAACGCCGCCACGCCGATCGGCCTGAAGGCCATGCGCGCACTGCAGGAGCTGAACCCCAGTAGCACCACGGCGAGCAACGCGCAGATCCTGTTCCTGGTGCTCAACGCCTCGTCGCTGACGCTGCTGCCGGTGACCATCTTCATGTACCGGGCCCAGCAAGGTGCGGCGGACCCGACCATGGTGTTCCTGCCCATCCTGCTGGCCACCAGCGTCTCGACCCTGGTCGGCCTGCTGTCGGTGGCGGTGATGCAGCGCCTGCGCCTGTGGGACCCGGTAGTGCTCGCCTACCTGATCCCCGGTGCATTGCTGCTGGGCGGGTTCATGGCCTTTCTCGGCACCCTCTCGGCGGCCGCGCTGGCGAGCCTGTCGTCGATCCTGGGCAACCTCACGTTGTTTGGCGTGATCATCCTGTTCCTGGTGATCGGCGCCTTGAAGCGGGTGAAGGTGTATGAAGCCTTTGTCGAAGGCGCCAAGGAAGGCTTCGATGTGGCCAAGGGCCTGTTGCCTTACCTGGTGGCGATGCTGGTGGCGGTGGGTGTATTGCGGGCCTCAGGCGCCCTAGAGCTGGCTTTGGACGGTATTCGCCATGCGGTGACCTGGCTGGGCCTGGACACCCGCTTCGTCGAAGGCCTGCCCACGGCACTGGTCAAGCCGTTCTCCGGCAGTGCGGCGCGGGCGATGCTGATCGAGACCATGCAGACCCACGGTGTGGACAGTTTCCCGGCGCTGGTGGCGGCGACGATTCAGGGGAGTACCGAAACCACCTTCTACGTGCTGGCGGTTTACTTTGGTGCGGTGGGTATCCAGCGCGTGCGCCATGCCGTCGGTTGCGCATTGCTGGCGGAGTTGTCCGGTGTGATCGCGGCGATCTTCGTCTGCTACTGGTTCTTCGCCTGACCTTTTTGGGGCCGCTTTGCGGCCCATCGCCGGCAAGCCAGCTCCCACCTTGACCTCACAGACTTCAAGGCATGCGAAGTACCTGTGGGAGATTACCCAGCCCTTTTGGGCTGCGCTGTCGCGCAGAGAACAAATATCGCTCGTCTGACGCGGCCTTTGTAGGAGCAGCCTTGTGCTGCGAAGAGGCCGGTACAAGCGATAGAAAGGCTTTGTCAGTACCGGCCTCTTCGCAGCACAAGGCTGCTCCTACAGAACCTCGCCGAACCAATGAGTCATGTGTTGTTCTATGAGAGCTGGCTTGCCGGCGATGAGGCCCTGACAGGAGATAGAACCGGGCCTGATTCAACGGACTGATGGTGGTTGTGTACTACCCGCCTGCGCAATGGTCCAACTGACCACCTGCCCGGTCAGCTGGTCGCAGGCCTTCCCGAAGCCGGCAACCACCGCTGACACCTGCTTGTCGGCCAGCGGCTGGCGGATTTCGAAGCGTTTGCTGGCCAGAATGCGTTGGCTGCGGCCCTGGACCAGACGTGCGTCATAGCGGATCACCACCTCCACCGCCCCACCCGCGCGGTATTCGGTCTGGAACGCCTGCAGCTCGCCAGCCAGCTCGTAGTCGGCCTGCAGGTTGCTATCGTCGGCGCTAAGGCGCTGTACCTGGCCGTCACGCTGGAAACCGTCGAGCAGGCGGTTGCGCAGCAGCACCGGCACTGCGTCGCTCCAGCGCGCGCCCTTGTAGCTGCTGACCACATCGCCCTGGGGAATCACTGCAATCCGTGGCCCGGCCAGCACTTCGCTGGCCAGCGGCTTGTTCAGGCGCAATGACCAGTCCAGCGCCGGCGCCGTCCGGCCGGGCTGGTTCACCGGCAGACGGTACAGGTCGACGGGCTCGCTCTGCGGCAGGATCGAGCAGGCACTGGCCAGGCTCAGTGCGGCCGCCAGGGCCAGCAGGCGCAGCGACGGTTTCATGGTTGGAACTCCTTGTTGTTGTCGCGGCCGAGCAGGTAGCCGCTAGGGTCGGCCTCCAGTTGCCGGGAAATGCCTTTGAGTGCGTTTAGGGTTTCGCGTAGCTCGCGAATCGCCGGGGTCAGCTGGTTAAGGCCCTGGGCACCGTCGCCGATGGCTTCGCGGTTGTCCTCGAGCAGGCGGTTGATGGTGGCGGTGCTCTCGGCCAGTGACTGCATGGCCTGCTCGGCGCTGCCGATTGCCTGCTTGCCTTCGCTGCCCAGCAGGCCGTTGGCATTGCGCATCAGTGCCTGGGTTTCGGCCAGGGTGGCGCTGGCCTGCTTGCCCACCTGCACCAGTTGCTCGATGGCCTGGGTGATGCTGCCGTGCTGGCCAGCGAAGGCGCCGGTGGTCTTGTCGAGGTTGGACAGGGTGTTGCTGAGGTGGCCGATGTTGTCCTCGGAAAACATCTGGTTGGCGTTATGCAGCAGCAGGTTGATGTTGGTCACCAGGTCGCTGCTGTCATTGAGCAGGCGCGAGATTGGCGAGGGCGATGCGATGATCACCGGCAGCTTGCCGTCCTTGCCTTTCAACTCGGGGCTTTGCGGGGTGCCCCCGCTGAGCTGGATGAACGAGTTGCCGGTCACGCCGGCCAGGGTCAGCTTGGCCTGGGTGTCTTCCTTCACCGGGGTGTCGGCGCTCAGGCGCACCCGTGCCAGTACCCGGCGCGGGTCTTTCGGGTCCAGGCGCAGGGTGGACACATCGCCAACCTTGATGCCGTTGTACTGCACCGGGCTGCCGCGGGACAGGCCGGAGACGGCTTCGTTGAACACCACTTCGTAGTCCTTGAAGGCGTCGTCGACACTCGACTTGGCCAGCCACAGGCCGAACAGCATGGCGCCGGCCACCACCAGGACGGTGACCAGGCCGATAAGAACGTGATGGGCTCGGGTTTCCATTGCTCAGCGCTCCTGCCTGGCACGGGTGGCGGCCTGCTCGGCTGCGCGCCCGCGTGGGCCATGAAAGTATTCTTGAATCCAGGCGTCGTCGGTCTGCTCGACCTCGGCCAGCGGGCCGGCCACCAGGACCTTCTTCTGCGACAGCACGGCGATGCGGTCGGTAATGGTGTACAAGGTGTCGAGGTCGTGGGTGATGAGGAAAACCGACAGGCCCAGGGCGTCACGCAGGGTCAGGATCAACTGGTCGAAGGCGGCGGCGCCGATCGGGTCCAGGCCGGCGGTGGGTTCGTCGAGAAACAGGATGTCAGGGTCCAGTGCCAGTGCCCGGGCCAGCGCGGCGCGCTTGATCATGCCCCCGGACAGCGAGGCGGGGTATTTGTCGGCGGCCGAGATTGGCAGCCCGGCCAGGGCCAGTTTCACCCCGGCCAGGTGCTCGGCATCGGCGCGGGACAGCCCGGCGTGCTCGATCAGCGGCAATGCCACGTTTTCGGTGACAGTCAGCGAAGAGAACAGCGCGCCCTTCTGAAACAGCACGCCGAAGCGCCGCTCGACCAGTGAGCGCTGCTCTTCGCGCAGGCCGGACAGGTCCTGGCCGAACACCTTGATCTGCCCTTCGTTGGGCCGCCGCAGGCCAATAATGCTGCGTAACAGCACCGACTTGCCGCTGCCCGAGCCGCCGACCACGGCGAGTATCTCGCCGCGATACAGGTCGAGGTCGAGGTTTTCGTGCACGCTCTGACGGCCGAAGCGGTTACAGATGCCGCGGGCCTCGATCACACGTTCCTGGCCACTCACCAGCCCATCTCCATGAAGAACAGCGCAGCCACCGCATCCAGAACGATGACCACGAATATCGACTGCACGACCGCCGAGGTGGTGTGCGCGCCCACCGATTCGGCGCTGCCGCTGACCTTGAAGCCTTCCAGGCAGCCGATCGCGGCGATCAGGAAGGCGAAGAACGGTGCCTTTGCCAGGCCGACCAGGAAGTGCTGCACGCCGATGTCGCTTTGCAGCAGCGACAGGAACATGGCTGGCGAGATGTCCAGTGTCAGCGCGCACACCACCGCGCCGCCGACGATGCCGCAGATCATCGCGAGGAAGGTCAGCAAGGGCAGCGAAATCAACAGCGCCAGTACGCGCGGCACCACCAGCATCTCCATGGGGTTCAGGCCCAGGGTGCGGATGGCGTCGATTTCCTCGTTGGCCTTCATCGAGCCGATCTGCGCGGTGAACGCGCTGGCGGTGCGGCCGGCCATGAGGATGGCGGTCAGCAGCACGGCGAACTCTCGCAGGAACGAGAATGCCACCAGGTCGACGGTGAAGATGGTGGCGCCGAAATCGGCTAGCACTGTGGCGCCGAGGAAGGCCACCACCGCGCCCACCAGGAAGGTCAGCAGGGCGACGATGGGCGCGGCGTCCAGACCGGTCTGTTCGATGTGCGCCACGACCGGGGTAAAGCGCCAGCGATGGGGTTGCAGGGCACGGCGCAGCAGGGTTTCGAGGATCAGGCCAACGAAACCGAGCACTTGCATGGTGTCTTGCCACAAGGTACCGACGGCGCAGCCGATGCGTTCCAGCAGCAACAGCAGCACGTTACGCTCTGGCTCCTTGACCGGGATGCAGTAGTCCTGCACCGAGCAATAGACGTTCTTGAGCAGGGCGCGGCTGGCTTCGGGCAGGCCATGGGTGCAGCGCGACAGGCGTTCGGAGCCGAGCAGTTCGGCCAGCAGCGAGGCACCGGCAGTATCCAGGCGTCCCAGTTGGCTGAGGTCGGCGACGGTATCGGCAGCATATTGCGCCCGCAGGCGCTCGCTCTCACGCTTGAGGCTGGCGTAGTGCGCCAGGGTCCAGTCACCGGTAATGCGCAGGCAGGCCGGTTGGCTACTGGTGTCCAGGGTGGCGCTGGGGGTGGTCATCGGCTCCATGCTACTGACTCGGCGCTAAGGCTTAGGGCCTGATCATAGCGCAGCGGGCATGGGCTGTTTGGTGATTATGTGCTGTCTTCACTGACCTTGAGGGCCGCAAAGCGGCCCCCTTTCACTCACCCTGCGGGTGCGTCATCGACCACCTTGAAGCGCAGCACACCGATGACCTGCCCATCCTCTGTCAGTACCCTCACCTGCCACTTGCCCACCGGGTTCGGCGGGAAGTTCTGCTTGTGGGTCCAGGCCCGGTAGCCTTCCTTGCGCCCGCCATGGATGTCCAGGGCAATGCGATCAACTTCCTGGCCGTCCTTTTGCCACACGTGATAGATCCGCTCGTTCAGGCCGCGTGGCGCGTTGATCGCGGTGTAGGCGTACAGGCCGCTGCTACGGATGCGGCTGGCGGCAATTTCGTGCAGCGAATCGCCCGGCTGGCGGTTCAGCACTTCGGTACTGACCGCCACTTCGGTCATCCACAAGGTTGCTGGTGGCACCCAGGAGCGCAGAAGCCAGCCCCCGCCGCCAACCGACAGGGTGACCAGCACCAGGGCCACGGCACGGCGCCAGTTGTTGATCGGGAAGCTGCTGGCAAGGCTGGGAAACGACAGGGCCATGGCTGCGATCAGGGCCAGCTTGAAGCTTTGCGCGGTGGTCAGGTGCAGGATGATCGGCAGCGCGGTCAGCAGGGCGGCGAACAGGGTCAGGGTATGTAGCGCCAGGAACAGCCAGCGCCTCGGTGCCAGCCACTTGTAGTACAGCGGATCGATGATCGAAATCAGCCCGGCGGCACCAAGCAGGCCGGTGAACACCAACTGGCCGCTGTTCCAGGTGGTGGTGATGAAGAAGAACGGCAGTACGAAGAACAGCGATTCCTGGTGGATCATCTGTGTCGCATAGCGCAGCAATGGCTGCGGTATTTCGCGGTTGAAGGTGCGCGCGAACAGGCCGGTGAGGGTGTTTTCCAGCATCAGCCAGAGCCAGCTGACCAGCATGAGCACAGCTACCCAGCTGGCAAGGCCAGCCTGGCGGTCGACCAGGATAAAACTGCCGATGCCGGAGAGAAAACCGCCGAGCGCGATGATGCCGGGGTAGCGTTTGAGCAGTTCGATGATGCGCTGGACGATGTGGGGGATTTGGGGCATTGGGGGCTACAACAGAAAGGATATGGTGGCTGTGCCGGCTTCTTCGCGGGTGAACCCGCTCCCACAGGGACCGCGTTGCGATACCCGCGAAGGGGCCGGTACTGGCAAAAGGATACCGCCTATTCACCGCTAGCGTGTAGCACCGCTCGGTTTTTCCGGACCGTGCCGACGCCAGCGCAACAGCCCCGCTGCCAGGATCAGCCCCGATAGCAAGGCAACCAGCCCATAGAGTTCATCATAGCCAAGCAACGGCTTTTCGATACGCACATAGCCATCTTCCTTGAGCAGTTCCTTCAGCGCCTCGTTGGCCTGCGCCAGGCTGACCTGCCGCAGCTTGCGCACCGGGTTGGCGAAGCGTCCGTCGCTATAGTCGTTCAGCGCGCCCCAATAGTAGTCGGCCAAGGCACTGTTGCCCTGGGTGCTCCAGCTTTCCTTGGCGACGCTGGCGTACTTGATGCGCTCGAAGGTGTCCGGGTCGAGGCCTTCCTTGCGCAGGTGATCGAACAATTTCTGCATCACCTCGACCGCTTGGTCGATGTCCTCGCGCTCCAGGTCGGCATTGAGGCTTAGCAGGCCGGTGTCGCCGAAGCTCTCGCGTTGTGCCGAAGGGCCGTAGGACAACCCGTTGCGCAAGCGCAGCTGGTCATACAGCGCCCAATCCAGATAGTGCGACAGCAGGTCGAGGGTGGCCTGATGGTCGTTGTCCAGCACCGGCTCGACGAACAGCCAGTGCAGCTTGACGCTGTCGCCCAGCCAGCCGCGGGTCAGGTCGCGGCGCTGTTCAGCTTGCTGGCCGATGCTTTCCAGGGTGCGGCGCTCCTCTGGCTCGGTGGCGGGCAATTCGCCAAAGGTGCGCTCCAGGTAGGCCGGCAGCAGGCGGTCGAGGCCGCCGACCACGATCAGGGTCATGTTGTTGGCCGCGTACCAGCGGTCACGCAAGGTGTTCACCTGCTCCAGGGTCATGTCGTCGAGGTTGGAGCGCTCCGGGCATTTCAGGCCTAGCTCGGTGGCCAACTGGTCGCTGGCGGGGTGGCCGATGTCCTGGCGGTCGAGCCAGCGCTGCAGGTGGCCATAATGGCCGCCATCTTCACGCTCGATGATGCGCTTGGCAGTGGCCAGGGCCTTGGCATCTATGCGGGTTTCGTGGATCACCGCCAGTAGCAGGTCGAGGACTTTGCGCTGGTTGCGCGCCGGGGCTTCGATGACGAAGGTGGTGTCGGCGCTGCTGGTGTAGGCGTTCCACTCGCCGCCCAACGATTGCAGCCGCTCTTCCAGGCCACCCTCGCCGGTTGCGTCGATGCCGCTGAACAGCAGGTGCTCGAGCAGGTGCGGCAGCTCTTTCTGCTCGCAATTGAAGTCATCCAGGCCGACGCCGACCACCAGGCGAATCGCTACATGGTCACGTTCATAGCCGTTTTTCAGGATCACCTGCAGGCCGTTGGGCAACAGGTAACCTTCAACCCGCGAGCGGTCAAGGGCGAATGAGGGCAGGCTGCAGATCAGCAGGCAAACGAACATCAGGCAACGCATGGGCGAGCTTGGGTCCTCAGGTAGGCGAAATCACGGCAGTCGGGCTTCGTCCGGCACGCTGTCGAGCATCAGCCCGCCCGTGTCCGAGCCGCCCAGTACCACATAGGCACTGCTACAGAACAAAGAGTTCAACCGTTTCATGTCGGCGATCAGCTCCAAGTGTAGCGAACTGGTCTCGATACTTTGCACTACCTTGCGCTGCAGGCGGCTGACATGGGCGTGCGCAAGGCGCCGTTCCTGGGCGCGAAATCGGCGTTTTTCCCGCAGCAGCAGACGGGCGCTTTCCGGGTCGGCACTGAGAAACACCGACAAACCCAGGCGCAGGTTGGCCAGCAGCTGTTCCTGCAAGCCGGTGAGTTCTTCCAGGCCCACCTGGGAGAACTCCCGGCGCTGGCTGGTTTTCTGCTGCTGGACCTTGCGCAGCATACGCTCGATCAGGTCGCAGGCCAGCTTGAGGTTGATCGCCAGTTCGATGATTTCTGCCCAGCGGCGGTTGTCCTGTTCGCTGAGGCCTTCACGTGAAATCTGCGCCAAGTACAGCTTGATCGCGCTGTACAAGGCTTCGGCGTCCTCGCCCAAGGCGCGGACCTGCTGCGGCAAGGCGGCCTGGGTACCGCGTAGGGCTCCGAGCATGGCTTCGAGCAGGCTGTCGACGATATCGCCCAGGCGCAGGGTTTCGCGGGAGGCGTTGGCCAGTGCCAGGCTGGGGGTTTCCAGCGCCGAGGTGTCGAGATGGCGAGGGCGAATCTGGCCGTTGCCGTTTTCCCGTTCGGGCAGCAGGCTGTTGCACAGCCGGCCCATGGGTTTGACCGTGGGCAGCATGATCAGGCAACGCAGCGTGTTGTAGAGCAGGTGGAAGCCGATGACCAGCTCCTGTGGGCTGAAGCTCAGTGAGTCCATCCAACCCACCAGCGGGTGCAGCACTGGGATGATCAGCAGCAAGCCGATCAGCTTGTACAGCAGGCTGCCCAGGGCCACACGGCGGCCAGCGGCGTTCTGCATGCTGGTGCTGATGAAGGCCAGCAATCCGCTGCCGATATTGGCGCCCACCACCAGGCCGATGGCCACCGGCAGGCTGATCACTTCGGCGCCGGCCAGTGTCGCGGTGAGCAGCACGGCGGCCAGGCTGGAATAGGAAATCATGGCGAACAGTGCGCCGACCAAGGCGTCGAGCATGATGTCGCCGGTGAGCGAAGCGAACAGCACCTTTACGCCCTGGGCGTGGGTAATCGGTGTAGCTGCCTGCACGATCAGCTCCAGTGCCAGGATGATCAGGCCAAGCCCGATGCCTACTCTGCCCAGCTGGCCCGCCCGCGTCTGCTTGCGCGAGAGGAAGAAGATCACACCCAGGAAGATCAGCAGCGGCGACAGCCAGGACAGGTCCAGGGTCAGCACCCGGGCCATCAGCGCGGTACCCACGTCGGCGCCGAGCATGATTGCCAAGGCCGGGGTCATGGCCATCAGGCCTTGGCCGACGAACGAGGTGACCAACATGGCTGTGGCGTTGCTGCTTTGCACCAGGGCTGTGACCAGAATGCCTGCGACGAACGCGAGCGGGCGTTTGCTCATGTTCTGGCTGATGATGCGCCGCAGGCTCGAGCCGAATACCCGGAGTATGCCGGTACGCACGATGTGGGTGCCCCAGACCAGAAGCGTAACGGCCGAGAGCAGGTTGAGCAGGGTCAGCATGGCGACGGCCCCCTGTTGCATTGGCCCAGAGGGCCAAGAGACGAAGCGTGAGCATTTGAAGAATTTTCAGTGCTCACTCAAAGCTTTAGTTGTTCTGCGGAGCTGTCGCCAGCTTCGCATGGCTGTCATTTGTTTGAAATATGGCGGAAATGAAAAAAGGGCCCGAAGGGCCCTTTGTCCTGCACTTCCTGATCTTATTGACCCGGAATGTCCTTGCGCAGTTTCACTGGCTCGTGCTCTTTGCCGTTCTTGCGGGCCAAGGCAGTTCGCATGCGGATGTTGATGGCTTCCACCGCCAGCGAGAACGCCATGGCGAAGTAGACATAGCCTTTAGGTACATGTACGTCGAAAGATTCGGCGATCAGCACGGTACCGACCACGATCAGGAACGAAAGTGCGAGCATCTTCAACGACGGATGTTTGTCGATGAAATCGCTGATGGTGCCAGCGCACAGCATCATCACCAGCACGGCGACGATGATCGCGGCGATCATCACTGGTACGTGGGACACCATGCCCACCGCAGTGATCACCGAGTCCAGCGAGAACACGATGTCGATGATGGCGATCTGGATGATGGTGTAGAAGAACTTGCCACCCGCGCCTTTCGGTTCTTCCGGGTTTTCGTCCTCGCCTTCCAGGCCGTGATAGATCTCTTGCGAGCTTTTCCACAGCAGGAACAGGCCACCAAAGAACAGGATCAGGTCCCGCCCGGAGATGCCCTGGCCCAGGACCACGAACAGGTCGGCGGTAAGGCGCATGACCCAGGTGATCGACAGCAGCAGCATGATACGAGTGACCATGGCCAGGGCCAGCCCGAAGATCCGGGTGCGCGGCTGCATGTGCTTGGGCATGCGGCTGACCAGAATCGAGATCATGATGATGTTATCGATACCGAGGACGATCTCAAGCGCGGTAAGGGTAAAAAAGGCAACCCAGATTTCCGGGCTGGTCAGCCATTCCATGTGTCTTCCTTCGAACGGTAAAGGCGACGCGCCCGGATCCGGGCGCGTCGCGTTAGGGAAATACGTGTTTATTAAAGACTACTGAACAGCGGGAAAATCCCCATCAGCAGCGCGGCGAGCATTATGCACAGGCACACCAGCACTGCCCACTTCAAGGTGAAGCGCTGATGATCGCCGAACTCGATCCCGGCCAGGGCCACCAGCAGGTAGGTGGAGGGTACCAGGGGGCTTAGCAGGTGTACCGGCTGCCCGACGATCGACGCACGGGCCATTTCCACCGGGCTGATGCCGTAGTGGCTGGCAGCTTCGGCCAGCACCGGTAGCACGCCATAGTAGAATGCGTCGTTGGACATGAAGAAGGTGAACGGCATGCTCACGATCGCGGTTATCACCGCGAGGTATGGGCCCAACGCCTCGGGGATGACCGACAGCAGGCTCTTGGACATGGCGTCGACCATGCCGGTGCCCGACAGGATGCCGGTGAAGATGCCGGCTGCAAAGATCAGCCCGGTGACCGCCAGCACGCTGCCGGCGTGGGCGGCGATGCGGTCTTTCTGCTGCTGCAGGCACGGGTAGTTGACGATCATGGCGATGCTGAAGGCGATCATGAACAGCACGGGCAGCGGCAACACGCCGGCAACCAGCGCGACCATCAGGGCAGCGGTCAGGGCACCGTTGAAGTACAGCAATTTTGGCCGGCGCGCGTCCGGGTACTGCGAAACGGTAATTTGGCTGTGGTCGATGTCGTCGGTGGGCAGGTGCAACTCGCCCAGGCGGGCACGTTCACGCTTGCCGTACATGTAGGCGATGGCCAGGATTGCCAGCACGCCGAACAGCATGGCCGGGATCATCGGCACGAAGATGTCCGACGGGTCCACGTGCAGGGCGCTGGCGGCGCGGGCGGTCGGGCCACCCCAGGGGGTCATGTTCATTACCCCGCCGGCGAGAATGATCAGGCCGGCCATGATCCGCGGGCTCATGCCCAGGCGGCTGTACATTGGCAGCATGGCGGCGCAGCAGATCATGTAGGTGGTGGCGCCGTCACCGTCGAGCGAGACCACCAGGGCCAGTACCGCGGTGCCGACGGACACTTTCAGCGGATCGCCCTTGACCAGCTTGAGGATCTTGCGCACGGCCGGGTCGAACAGGCCGGAATCGATCATCAGGGCGAAATAGAGGATGGCGAACATCAGCATCACGCCGGTAGGTGCGAGCTTGCTGATGCCCTCGAGCATCATCGGGCCGATCTTGGCGGAAAAACCGCCGAACAGGGCGAACAGGATCGGTACCAGGATCAGCGCGATCAAGGCCGACAGGCGCTTGGTCATGATCAGGTACATGAAGGTGATGACCATGGCAAAGCCGAGGAAGGTCAGCATGGCAATACTCCAGGCGTGGCGCGGCGAAAGGAACGTCGATTCGGGCGGATCAGCGCGCTTGGCGCTGTGCAGGGAGCATGCGGAGGGGGGCTACGGAAAGTCGGGCACAGGAATACATCAGAATCACCATTGTTGTTGTTGATTGGGCCGGGCGCGGTGGTTACCGGGTGCCCTGGCTGACCGGTCTTGTGCCGGTAGTGGGGGCTATCCTATGAGGGCAAGCTTTCAGCCAGCTTTCGCCGAAGCTAAGGCGACGAGAGGTAGGTGATGCAGGATGTGACCGAGGGTGGCTGCCATTGTGGCGCCTTGCGTTATCGGTTGGAGGGCGACCTGATGGACATTGCCCATTGCCATTGTTCGATCTGCCGGCGGGTCAGTGGCGGGCTGGTGGTGACCTGGCTTACCCTGCCCCGCTCGGGGTTCCGGTGGCTGGCGGGCGAGCCGAACTGCTATGTGGCGCCGGCCAGTTGCAGCCGGTACTTCTGTGGGCATTGCGGGGCGCATGTGGCGTTGGTGACTACACATAGCCCGGAGACGGTGGATGTGACGGTGGCGACGCTGGACCACCCGGAACGGGTCAGGGCCAACCGGCATATCTGGGTGGGTAGCCGGTTGCCTTGGTTGCATCTGGATGAGGATTTGCCTTCGGAGGCGGAGGAGAACCTGTAGGCCTTGTGCTGTCTGTGCCAGCCCTTTCGCGGGTAAACCCGCTCCTACAGGGACGGCGCAGATCTCAGGTGTTGTACAGATCCTGTGGGAGCGGGCATGCCCGCGAAGAGGCCGGCACAGTGGACGTTACAATTGCAGGCCACCGGCGGCCTTGTGCAGCGCCCGCAGATGTTCGCCCACCTGCTTCACATTGGCTTCCACCGCCGCAATTTCCTTGGCCCGCGAAGGCTCCAGCAGCGCCCTCACCTCTTTGTCCAGGCTTGTGCTCAAGCGCAGCAACTGCGCTTGCCGCTCACTGCTGACCTGTTCCAGATGCTTGCGCTCCTGCGGCTGCGGCAGCCCGTAGCCCTTGCTGTCGAGCAACTCTGCCGGGCGGCTGAGGAAGCCACTGTTGGCAAGCATCTGTCTGAGGGTCGCATCGGCCTTGCTGACGCTGCCATCCTTCAGCGCGGCGGCGTTCAGGTAACGCTGCTTGACCTCGTCCTGGGCCAGCAGCAGTTGCCGGCGTAAACTGGCCTGTTCAAGCAGCAGCAAGGCGGCGCTGGTACGCAGGTCGGCCTGGGCGAACCAGGCCCGCCGTTGCTCGGCGTCCAGGGCCAGCCAGTCCTCAACCTTGCCCTGCTTGATTGGCAACTGCTTCTTCAACACCTCGAACATGGCCTGGTAACGGTCACGGTAGGAGTCGAAGCGATAACCCAGGCGCAACGCTTCGCGGGGGTCGTCGAGCACGCTGGTGTCGGCAAGTCCCCTGCCCTTGAGCACAGCCAGCAAGCCATTGGGCATGATGCTGTCGAGGTCGTTCAGGCGCGGGTTGGCGGTGCCGCTGCGCAGCAGCTTCAATGACTCTACTGCGCAATTGTTGGACAGGAACCAGTAGTTGCCATCGTAGCTCCAGTGCATTTCGGCGGCCTGACGCACCAGGTTCTCGATCTCGTCGCGGTCGAGCCGCAAGGGCACCGAGGCCAGGCTGCGCAGTTCGGTCTTGGTGTACTCGTCGATCACCTGGCCCAGCGGCAGCACGAACAGGCGCGAGGGGTAGGCACCGACCAGGCCGTCCCAGCTGGAAAGTTGCACATCGTTGACGAAGGCACGGTACGACAGCACCAGGCTCTGGTCGAGGTCCAGGCGGCAGTCCGGCCCGCGTGGGCGGCCCGGCTTGCAGATCACCAGGCGCAGCATGCTGTGGCCCCAGCGGCTGACCAGGTTCTGGTTGGCTTCGGCCAGCAGGTAGTCCACCTCATAGACCCGCTCGGGGTCGATTTCGCCCAGCGGCTGGCGGGCGAAGTCGCTGCCGGCATTGATGAACGGCAGGCCCTTGGCGCAGTTGTCCTGCTGCGGTGCCCAGCCGAAGTGTTCGCGCAGGTACTGGTTCAGCGCCGGACGGCGGCAGCCGTAGCTCGGGTCGAGGAGGAAGTACTCCATATTGACCGCGATGTACTCCTTGGGGCTGCTCAGTTCATAGCTGTCGGGGCTGCGCACGAACTGGCCGTTGTGCTGCTCGCGCTCGCCGCGTCGGCCCACGTACTGCTGCCAGCCGGCCAGGTCGAGGAGGCGCGGGTCGTCGCTGAGGGTGAAGCGGCGCTCGGCCTGGCCACGGCATGCTTCGGGCAGGCCGACCTTGCCCAACGTACCTTGCTGGCGCTTGCAACGGGCGATCAGCGCGTTCTCGGCGCTGGGCCACAGCCGGGCACGGTCATAGATATGAGTGAGTTCGTGCAGCACGGTGGCCAGCAGTTCTTCTCGCACCGTGCCATGCGGGCGGTTGGTGCGTTCGGTGGCCGCACTGCCATCGGTGAGGCTGGGAAGCAGGCGGCGATTGAGTTCGAGGGTAGATACCAGCGATGCCTGGCCATAGGCGTCGGCAGGCATGTCGTCGCTCCAGCTGACACGCACGCGGCGGTTCAGCTGTTGCTTGAAGCTGGGGGGCAGCTTGCCCATGGCTTCGTCGAGCAGAGCCTGAGTGGCCAGGGCCTGCTGTGAGTCAAGGCCGGACGCCTGCAGCTCGAGCTGCAGGTCGGCCAGGGCGGGCGTGCCGAGCAGCGTCAGGGCGCAGCCGAGCAGCCAGGCGCGCACGCGGTTCACAGCGCGAGGATGGCTTCAGCCAGTACCTGGTCGCTGGCGTCACGCGCTTGCGGCACGCGCTCGCGCAGGGTGTTGAAGGCGGCCTCGAGCTGGGCGCCGCGGATGTCACCGTTGCTGGCGACAAAGCTGGCGGCGTCGTCATGGGCTTCGCGCACCACTTTGGAATCGCGGATCGAGGTGGTGGTGTCAGAGGTGAAATCGATCGAACGGCCAAAGGCCCGCACGATGATATTGCTGGTGGCCACCAGGGTCTGTGCCTGGGCCAGGTCGGCCAGCAGCAGCATGCCGAGGGTAGCGGCAATCAGCGGTTTACGCATGGAGCATCTCCGAAAAATACAGGGAGTCAGATTTAATTATTGGACGAGAATTGCTCGCGCCAGTTCCAGATCGCCGACGGTATGCCGTGTGCAATTGTGGCGTAATGATTCCAGTGCTGCCTCCAGCCGTGCACCGCGGATCTGGCCGTCGCTGGCGACGAAGGCAGCGGCATCGTCCTGGGCCTGGCGGACCAGTTTGCGGTCGAACGGTGCGCTGGTGACCTGGCTGGTGACATAGCCGGTGATGACCAGGCTTTGCGTAGTGGTATCCATGGCATGGGCGCTGGCCATGCCAATAACGGAGAACAGCAACGGCAACAGATAACGCATGGGCTCTACAACAGCTGGAAACGTGGGCGGCAATGGTGAGTACGGCTGTGCTGGTGGTGACCAGCACAGCTGAATGGCTCAGCCGGGGTCAGAGCGCCAGGATGGCCTGCGCCAGTTGCGCGTCGCTGGCCTGCAGGGTTGGCATCTGCGAGCGGATGTGCAGGAAAGCGCTTTCCAGCTTGGCTCCGCGGATGTCGCCCTGGCTGCCAACGAAGCTGGCGGCGTCGTCACGGGCGGCCTGGACGATCTTGTCGTCACGGAACGAGGAGGAAATATCGGAAGTGGCATCGGTGGACGCGGCCACTGCGCCAACGACGGCGTCGGTGGTTACAACGAAGCTGGTGGCGTTTGCGGTGCCGGCCAGGCTCAGCATCAGGGCGGCGCCAATCAGGTATTTACGGGACATGATCGTGGACTCCTGGACTAGGGTCGGGTGGTTCTGCTTTATCGGACGCTCGCACAGCTCGTCGCGGTACTTTTCAACAGTGCGTTCTACCAGACTGTTACGCCAAGCGTATCACGCGCCGGTGTTTCTGGATGTTAATGAACAGCGCACCAATAAACTGTTCTGGTCTGATTTATGGTTTTTAAAACTGTACAGGCTCGCTTGGAAAAGGCTCTGGCATGCCGCCTGCAAACAAAAAACCCGTCGCAGTCACCTGCAACGGGTTTCGGGAATTCGCGGTGCCGGCCGAAGCCGGCAAGCCGGAGCTTAGCGCCAGAATGGCTTGCTCAGCTCTTCGTAACGCTGCGACTCGCTGATACCGGCGTCGGCCAGCAGGCGGGCGTCCAGGCGAGCCAGTTGACGGCGGCTGGCCATGCGGCGCTGCCACAGCAGCAAGGTGGACAGAGCGCGCAGCGGCAGCGAAGCGTTGGATTGTTGGGCGTTGCTTTCAAAAACCAGACCGGAACTGAGGGTACGTTCCATGATGTTTCATCCTTCCGCTTATGGCGGGATTAGGTAGTGATTTAACTGATGCCAATGATCCTCCTCTGTCGTCCATAACAGTAGATACAGTTCAGTTGAAAGACGATGGTCCAGTTAACTGTGTAACCCTACTGTTGCACTCGAAACTGGCGTAACTGTACTGGTCTGCCCTTATTTGGTGCATTTTCATTAAACCAAAGGTATTTGTCTGCCAGGAAGGCGTGAAATTACCAGTACAGTAGTACAGATTAGCTGAGTAGCGGCGGCCAGGTATCTTGATAGACGGGTTGGACTGTTATGGCCCATTCGCTGGCAAGCATGCGAAGAAGCCGGAACAGCGGGAGCAGGGCCGCTGTTCCGTACCACATCTGTATCAGCTAGCCAGCATGCGCCCGGTTTCTTCCAGGTTCTCGTGCCAACTCAGGGCTTCACGCAGGATGTGCGGGGTATGGCCGCCACGCTGGCAGGCGCGATCGAAGTAGTCGCTCAGTGCTGCGCGGTAGTCCGGGTGCACACAGTTGTCGATGATCGCCCTGGCGCGCTCGCGTGGCGCCAGGCCGCGCAGGTCGGCCAAGCCTTGCTC
This sequence comes from Pseudomonas sp. SA233, assembly GCF_054792385.1. Classification (NCBI taxonomy): domain Bacteria; kingdom Pseudomonadati; phylum Pseudomonadota; class Gammaproteobacteria; order Pseudomonadales; family Pseudomonadaceae; genus Pseudomonas; species Pseudomonas sp. SA233. Next base: position 144,764 of record NZ_CP096449.1, read on the forward strand.
GGTGACCAGGATGTCCACATCATGCTCGGTATGGTCGACATGGCTGACCATCGGCACCACGCTGGAAATCGCCCCACCCTTGGCAATCGACTTGGTGACGAACACGGCCAGATGGGCGTTACGGGCGAAGTCACCCGAGCCGCCGATGCCGTTCATCATCTTGGTACCGCACACGTGTGTGGAATTGACGTTGCCGTAGATATCGAACTCAAGCGCGGTGTTGATACCGATGATGCCCAGGCGACGGACCACCTCCGGGTGGTTGGAGATTTCTTGTGGGCGCAGTACCAGCTTGTCCTTGTAACGCTCCAGGTTGCCGAACACGTCGGCGTTGCGGCGGGTCGACAAGGTGATCGAGCTGCCGGAGGCGAAGCTCAGCTTGCCGGCGTCGATCAGGTCGAAGGTGGAGTCCTGCAGTACTTCGGAGTACATGGTCAGGTCTTCGAACGGCGACTCGATCAGGCCGCACATCACTGCGTTGGCAATGCTGCCGATACCGGCCTGCAGCGGGCCAAGCTTGTTGGTCATGCGGCCGGCCTCGACTTCTTTCTTGAAGAAGTTGATCAGGTGGTCGGCGATGCCCTGGGTTTCGTCATCCGGCGGCAATACGGTGGACGGCGAGTCCGGCTGGTCGCTGATGACGATGCCGACGATCTTGGCCGGGTCGATGGGGATGGCGGTGCTGCCGATACGGTCGTCGACCTTGACCAGCGGGATTGGCGTGCGGGTCGGGCGGTAGGTCGGGATATAGATGTCGTGCAGGCCTTCGAGGTTGGTGTTGTGCGAGAGGTTGATCTCGACAATCACCTGCTTGGCGAAGATCGCGAAGCTGGCCGAGTTGCCCACCGAGGTAGTTGGCACGATATGGCCTTGCTCGGTGATGGCCACGGCTTCGATGACCGCGATGTCCGGCAGCTTCAGCTGCTGGTTGCGCAGCTGCTCGACGGTTTCCGACAGGTGCTGGTCGATGAACATCACCTGGCCGTCGTTGATGGCCTTGCGCAGGGTGCTGTCGACCTGGAACGGCATGCGGCGAGCCAGCACGCCGGCCTCGGTCAGTTGCTTGTCCAGGTCGTTGCCCAGGCTGGCGCCGGTCATCAGGCTGATTTTCAGTGGCGACTGCTTGGCACGTTCGGCCAGTGCATGTGGTACGGCCTTGGCTTCGCCGGCGCGGGTGAAACCGCTCATGCCGACGGTCATGCCGTCCTCGATCAGACCAGCGGCATCAGCCGCACTCATTACCTTGCTGTGCAGGGAGGACAAGCGGATACGATCACGGTACATGGATTGTTATCTCGGGCTACTGAAACTACTGCAGCGCAGTCTAGAGACTTCGCCCCTTGCCGTCCCACGACCATGGTCGTATGAGAAGCCTTGGAATAGAGCCGTTGATCCGGATCAATAAAAGAAAAGCCCCGGCAGATTCTGACCGGGGCTTCCTTTATATCAACTGGTTTGCAGCGGGCGTTGTCACTCCACCGCCTTGACCATGTCTTCGATGACTTTCTTGGCGTCGCCGAACACCATCATGGTCTTGTCGAGGTAGAACAGTTCGTTGTCCAGGCCGGCATAGCCGCTGGCCATGGAGCGCTTGTTGACGATGATGGTCTTGGCCTTGAACGCTTCGAGGATCGGCATGCCGGCGATCGGCGACTTGGGGTCGTTCTTCGCCGCAGGGTTGACCACGTCGTTGGCGCCCAGCACCAGCACCACATCGGCCTGGCCGAACTCGGCGTTGATGTCTTCCATCTCGAACACTTGGTCGTACGGCACTTCGGCCTCCGCCAGCAGCACGTTCATGTGCCCGGGCATACGGCCGGCCACCGGGTGGATCGCGTACTTCACGGTCACACCGTTGTGGCTCAGCTTCTCGGTCAGTTCCTTGAGCGCGTGCTGGGCGCGAGCCACCGCCAGGCCGTAGCCAGGGACGATGATCACGCTGTCGGCGTTGCTGAGCAGGAAGGTGGCATCGTCGGCAGAGCCGGACTTCACCGGGCGCTGCTCTTTGGAGCCTTGCGCCGCGCCGGCATCGGCATCACCACCGAAGCCACCGAGGATGACGTTGAAGAACGAACGGTTCATCGCCTTGCACATGATGTACGAAAGGATGGCACCGGACGAGCCGACCAGAGAGCCTGCGATGATCAGCATCGAGTTGTTCAGCGAGAAGCCGATACCTGCCGCTGCCCAGCCCGAATAGCTGTTAAGCATCGACACCACCACCGGCATGTCGGCGCCCCCGATCGGAATAATGATCAGCACGCCCATGATGAAGGCCAATACCAGCATCAGGGTGAAGGCACTGTAGTGGCCAGTGAAGGTGAACAGCAGGCCCAGGGCGATGGTGGTCAGGCCGAGGATCAGGTTCAGCTTGTGCTGGCCGGTGAACTGTACCGGTGCGCCCTGGAACAGGCGGAACTTGTACTTGCCCGACAGCTTGCCGAAGGCGATCACCGAGCCGGAGAAGGTAATGGCACCAATGGCTGCGCCGAGGAACAGCTCCAGACGGTTGCCGGTGGGGATCGGGTCGCTCATGGCGGCAACGATGCCCATCGATTGCGGTTCCAGCACCGCGGCAATGGCGATGAACACCGCTGCCAGGCCGATCATGCTGTGCATGAAGGCGACCAGTTCCGGCATTTTGGTCATCTCGACGCGCTTGGCCATGATCGAACCGGCGGTGCCGCCGACCAGCAAGCCAACGAGGACGTAGCCGATGCCGGCGGTGGCAAGCTCGGCCCCGAGCTTATAAATGAGGCCGACCGTAGTGACGATGGCGATACCCATGCCGATCATGCCGAACAGGTTGCCGCGCCGCGAGGTGGTCGGGTGCGACAGGCCCTTGAGCGCCTGGATGAAGCACACCGAAGCGACGAGGTAGAGGAGCGTTACCAGATTCATGCTCATGCTTACTTCTGCGCCTCGTTCTTGGTTTTCTTCTTGAACATCTCAAGCATGCGACGGGTGACCAGGAAGCCACCGAACACGTTGACTGCGGCCAGGGCCACTGCCAGGGTGCCCATCAGCTTGCCGGCCGGGGTCACCGTCAGGGCGGCGGCCAGCATGGCGCCGACGATGACGATTGCAGAGATGGCGTTGGTCACGGCCATCAGCGGAGTGTGCAGTGCCGGGGTGACGTTCCACACCACGTGGTAGCCCACATAGATGGCCAGCACGAAGATGATCAGGTTGTAGATGCCATGGGAAATCAGCATGTCTTCCATTGTCGTGCTCCTTAGCCGTTCTTGCGGACGACCTGACCATCACGGCACATCAAGCAGGCCGCGACGATGTCGTCTTCGAGGTTGATGACCAGCGCGCCGTCCTTGTCGAACAGCAGCTTCATGAAGTCCAGCAGGTTGCGTGCATACAGTGCCGAGGCATCGGCGCCCACTTGGGCCGGCAGGTTGGTCGGGCCAACGATGATCACGCCGTTCTCCTGTACCACCTGGTCGGCGACAGTCAGTGGGCAGTTGCCGCCTTGGGCTGCTGCGAGGTCGATGACCACCGAGCCGGGCTTCATCTGCGCGACGGTTTCGGCGCTGAGCAGGGTCGGCGCCTTGCGCCCCGGGATCAGCGCAGTGGTAATGACGATATCCGCCTGCTTGGCGCGCTCGTGCACGGCCTGGGCCTGGCGTTGCATCCAGCTTGCCGGCATCGGCCGGGCATAACCGCCGACACCTTCGGCGCATTCGCGCTCTTCATCGGTTTCGTAGGGTACGTCGATGAACTTGGCGCCCAGCGACTCGATCTGCTCCTTCACGGCCGGGCGTACGTCGGATGCCTCGATCACCGCGCCCAGGCGCTTGGCCGTGGCAATGGCCTGCAGGCCGGCAACGCCCGCGCCCAGGATCAGCACGCGCGCGGCCTTGACGGTACCGGCGGCGGTCATGAGCATGGGCATGAAGCGTGGGTAGTGATGGGCAGCCAGCAACACCGCCTTGTAACCGGCGATGTTGGCCTGCGACGACAGCACGTCCAGGCTCTGCGCCCGCGAGGTGCGCGGCGCGGCTTCCAGGGCGAACGCGGTAATGCCGCGCTCGGCCATCTTGCCGATCAGCTCGCTGTTGAAGGGGTTGAGCATGCCCACCAGGAGGCTGCCACTGTTGATCAGGGCCAGTTCCTGGTCGTTGGGGGCGACCACTTTGAGCACCAATTGGGCGCCGTAGGCATCGGCTGCACTCCCCAGGGAAGCACCCACGGCCTCATAGGCACTGTCCGGAATGCTGGCATTGAGCCCTGCCCCCCGTTGGACGGTGACCTGATGGCCCTGGCCAATCAGTTTCTTGATGGTTTCCGGGGTCGCAGCGACCCTTGTCTCACCGGTCTGCGTCTCGAGAGGAACACCAATGTGCACGACTATTTCTCCTGCGGTGACCTTTTGTCTTTTTAAAAGCCAGCGCACTTCGGATGGTGCGCTGGGGCGGCTGTGGAGCGCCGACCCGCCGAATCCCGGGCGGGCGAAGCATTTTGCAGACGAAGCCAGAGGCCTTCAACCGGTTCTGGAGCGAAACGAAGTCAAAACTACAAGTCACCCTGTGACCGTATGTCGCAACGGCCAGGCTGCAGCCTGTCAAACATAGGCTATTGGCAGATTAGGAGAAAAAAACAAAAAATTTGCGGTTGATTCGCTTACGGCTTGGTGAATGTCGCAAAATAACCCGCGAAGCCGCGCCGTAAGCAGGGTTAAAGCGGATTTTTGCTACTGCATAACAGTTTATGTATATGCGACAAATACATATATCTGTAGGTGTTAAAAATAATTGACTACGAAGTCAATTTATCATGACTGCTCACGTCTTGGCCGTGTACGCCTGGGCCTGGCTTACCAGCCAGTCACGAAAGGCGCGTAGCGAAGCCGACTCCACTTTGCGCTCCGGAATCATCAGATAGTAGGCCTTGTCACTACTCAGGGCATGCCTGTTAGCGACCACCAACCTACCCTCCTCCAACTCGCGCTGGATCAGGAACGGTGGAATCAGGGCGATGCCCATCTCATGCATGGCCGCCTGGGCGAGCATCGAGAATAGTTCATAGCGCGGGCCTGTCATGTCGCGTTCCACATTCATGCCGACGCTGCCGAACCATTGCCGCCAGGCATAGGGGCGCGTGCTCTGCTGCAGCAACGGCAGTTGGGCAATACGCTGAGCGTCGAGTGAGCCCTGCCCGTCCAGCAGCGACGGGCTGCACACCGGTACCGGGTTTTCCCCCATCAGCCGGTGCGACTGGGTGCCGGACCAGTCGGCATCGCCGAAGTAGATAGCGGCATCGAAGGTGGTGTCGGCAAACAGGAATGGCCGGGTGCGGTTGGTGAGGTTTACCGTGACCTCCGGGTGGCGCTGCTGGAAGTCCTTGAGCCGCGGTAGCAGCCATTGGGTGCCGAAGGTGGGCACCACGGCCAGCTCGATCACGTTGGCGCCCTGCTGGCGCATTACCGACAAGGTGTCGCGCTCTACCGCGTCCAGTTGGGCAGCCACCTGGCGGCTGTAGGAAAGGCCGGCTTCGGTCAGCTTCACGCCGCGGCGCGAGCGGCGGAACAGTTCCACATTGAGGAAGGCTTCCAGGCCGCCTATCTGCCGACAGACGGCACCTTGGGTCAGGGCGAGTTCTTGGGCGGCCTTGGTAAAGCTCTCGTTGCGCGCCGCCGCCTCGAAGCAAACCAGGGCGGCGGTACTGGGGATCTTGCGGCGCATGTACGTCAACCTCACTCGTAAGGCTGTCAATATGGCGTTTTGCCGATTTACGAAGTGACAAATTATCACTAATTGGTGCGCAATCCTCGTTTGTCCCGTCGGCCGATCAGGCCTAGGCTCAAAGGCACAAGAAACTGCCCCCTATTTCGAGGATTTCGCTCATGGCCGGTAAAGCAAGCTTCAACTGGATCGACCCACTGCTGCTCGATCAGCAGCTCACTGAAGAAGAGCGCATGGTGCGTGACAGCGCTTATCAGTTCGCCCAGGACAAGCTGGCCCCGCGTGTGCTCGAGGCCTTCCGTCATGAACAGACCGACCCGGCGATCTTCCGTGAAATGGGCGAGGTCGGGTTGCTGGGCGCCACGATTCCCGAACAGTACGGTGGCAGTGGCCTGAACTACGTGTGCTATGGCCTGATTGCTCGCGAGGTAGAGCGCATCGACTCGGGTTATCGTTCGATGATGAGTGTGCAGTCGTCGCTGGTGATGGTGCCAATCAACGAGTTCGGTACCGAGGCACAAAAGCAGAAGTACCTACCCAAACTGGCCAGCGGCGAGTGGATCGGTTGCTTCGGCCTGACCGAGCCCAACCACGGCTCCGACCCGGGTTCGATGATTACTCGTGCCCGGAAGGTCGACGGCGGCTACCGCCTGACTGGCAGCAAGATGTGGATCACCAACAGCCCGATCGCCGATGTATTCGTGGTCTGGGCCAAGGACGATGCGGGTGATATCCGCGGTTTTGTTCTGGAAAAGGGTTGGCAAGGTCTCAGCGCGCCGGCGATTCACGGTAAGGTCGGCCTGCGCGCCTCGATAACTGGCGAAATCGTCATGGATAACGTGTTCGTGCCGGAGGAAAACATCTTCCCGGATGTGCGCGGCCTCAAAGGCCCGTTCACCTGCCTGAACTCCGCCCGCTATGGCATCTCCTGGGGTGCGCTGGGCGCTGCGGAAGCCTGCTGGCACACCGCGCGTCAGTACACCCTGGACCGTCAGCAATTCGGTCGCCCGTTGGCTGCCAACCAGTTGATCCAGAAAAAGCTGGCCGACATGCAGACGGAAATCACCCTGGCACTGCAGGGCTGCCTGCGTCTGGGGCGGATGAAGGACGAAGGCACAGCTGCAGTGGAGATCACGTCGATCATGAAGCGCAACTCCTGTGGCAAGGCGCTGGATATTGCTCGCATGGCGCGTGACATGCTGGGTGGCAATGGCATTTCCGATGAGTTCGGCGTGGCTCGTCACCTGGTCAACCTGGAGGTGGTCAACACCTATGAGGGTACTCACGATGTGCATGCACTGATCCTGGGGCGTGCGCAGACCGGCATCCAGGCCTTCTATTGATAAGGAGCCAGCCCATGGGCGCGCTATCACATCTGAGGGTGCTGGACCTTTCTCGCGTGTTGGCCGGCCCATGGTCTGGCCAGATTCTCGCTGACCTTGGTGCCGATGTGATCAAAGTCGAGCGCCCTGGCAGTGGTGACGATACCCGCTCATGGGGGCCGCCCTTCCTCAAGGATGCCGAGGGTGAGAACACCAGTGAGGCGGCCTATTACCTGTCGGCCAACCGCAACAAGCGCTCGGTTACCATCGACTTCACACAGGCCGAGGGGCAGCGCCTGGTGCGTGAGTTGGCGGCGAAGTCCGATATCGTCATCGAGAACTTCAAGGTTGGTGGGTTGGCTGCCTACGGTCTGGACTACCAGAGCCTGAAGGCGATCAACCCGCAGCTTATCTATTGTTCCATCACCGGGTTCGGGCAGACCGGGCCTTATGCAAGGCGCGCGGGTTATGACTTCATGATCCAGGGGTTGGGCGGGCTGATGAGCCTGACCGGCCGCCCGGAAGGTGAGGAAGGTGCGGGGCCGGTCAAGGTAGGGGTGGCGCTGACCGACATCCTTACCGGGTTGTATTCCACGGTGGCGATCCTCGCTGCCCTCGCCCATCGCGAGCAGACCGGGTTGGGTCAGCATGTCGACATGGCGTTGCTCGATGTGCAGGTGGCCTGCCTGGCGAACCAGGCGATGAACTACCTGACCACGGGCAGCCCGCCTCGTCGCCTGGGTAATGCGCACCCCAATATCGTGCCTTATCAGGATTTTCCGACGGCGGATGGCGACTTCATCCTTACCGTGGGCAACGATAGCCAGTTCCGCAAGTTCGCCGAGGTGGCCGGGCAGCCGCAGTGGGCGGACGACCCGCGTTTCGTTACCAACAAGCTGCGGGTTGCCAACCGGGCCGAGCTGATTCCTCTGATTCGCCAGGCCACGGTGTTCAAGACCACGGCGGAATGGGTGAGCCAACTGGAGGCTGCAGGTGTGCCGTGCGGGCCTATCAATGACCTGGCGCAGATGTTCCAGGACCCGCAAGTGCTGGCGCGCGGGTTGGCGGTGAGCATTCCGCATCCGTTGGCGGGGAGTGTGCCGCAGGTGGCGAGCCCGATACGGCTGTCGGATACGCCGGTGGAGTACCGTCGGGCGCCGCCGCTGCTGGGTGAGCATACCGAGGTGGTGCTGGAGGATGTATTGGGGCTGGATGCCGGTGAGGTGCAGCGGCTGCGCAGTGCCGGTGTGCTTTAAGGACGTTTGGCCCTGGTGAAAAGCGGGGTGGCCGTCAGGCCTCCCCGCTTTGCTTTTCAGCGATATCAAGGTTTCTTGAAATTAAGGGTTGACGCGGTTTCGAATCCCCTTATAATGCGCCCCACTTCTGACGTAGTCGAAGCGTAAAACTTATTGTAAATCAATTAGTTAGGCGATTCAGGTAGTGTCAGGAGCGCTTCGATCGAATGATCGGCAGCGGTTGAGATGGTGGTTGACAGCGCTTCTAAACGCTGTATGATTCGCCTCCCGCTACGATAGATCGCAGCGAGTCAAGTGTTTGAAGCTAAACGAGTTTCTCGCAAAAAACTTCAAAATAAACGCTTGACAGCAAATGAGGAAAGCGTAGAATGCGCGCCTCGGTTGAGACGAAACGCTCTTAACCAAACGCTCTTTAACAAATCGAATCAAGCAATTCGTGTGGGTGCTTGTGAGTACGGACTGATAGTCACAAAGATTATCAGCATCACAAGTGGCCATGCGAGAAATCACATAGTCATTTGAGATTGCTGAGCCAAGTTTAGGGTTTCTTAAAAACCCAAGCAGTATTGAACTGAAGAGTTTGATCATGGCTCAGATTGAACGCTGGCGGCAGGCCTAACACATGCAAGTCGAGCGGATGACGGGAGCTTGCTCCTTGATTCAGCGGCGGACGGGTGAGTAATGCCTAGGAATCTGCCTGGTAGTGGGGGACAACGTTTCGAAAGGAACGCTAATACCGCATACGTCCTACGGGAGAAAGCAGGGGACCTTCGGGCCTTGCGCTATCAGATGAGCCTAGGTCGGATTAGCTAGTTGGTGAGGTAATGGCTCACCAAGGCGACGATCCGTAACTGGTCTGAGAGGATGATCAGTCACACTGGAACTGAGACACGGTCCAGACTCCTACGGGAGGCAGCAGTGGGGAATATTGGACAATGGGCGAAAGCCTGATCCAGCCATGCCGCGTGTGTGAAGAAGGTCTTCGGATTGTAAAGCACTTTAAGTTGGGAGGAAGGGCAGTAAGCTAATACCTTGCTGTTTTGACGTTACCGACAGAATAAGCACCGGCTAACTCTGTGCCAGCAGCCGCGGTAATACAGAGGGTGCAAGCGTTAATCGGAATTACTGGGCGTAAAGCGCGCGTAGGTGGTTCGTTAAGTTGGATGTGAAAGCCCCGGGCTCAACCTGGGAACTGCATCCAAAACTGGCGAGCTAGAGTACGGTAGAGGGTGGTGGAATTTCCTGTGTAGCGGTGAAATGCGTAGATATAGGAAGGAACACCAGTGGCGAAGGCGACCACCTGGACTGATACTGACACTGAGGTGCGAAAGCGTGGGGAGCAAACAGGATTAGATACCCTGGTAGTCCACGCCGTAAACGATGTCAACTAGCCGTTGGAATCCTTGAGATTTTAGTGGCGCAGCTAACGCATTAAGTTGACCGCCTGGGGAGTACGGCCGCAAGGTTAAAACTCAAATGAATTGACGGGGGCCCGCACAAGCGGTGGAGCATGTGGTTTAATTCGAAGCAACGCGAAGAACCTTACCAGGCCTTGACATGCAGAGAACTTTCCAGAGATGGATTGGTGCCTTCGGGAACTCTGACACAGGTGCTGCATGGCTGTCGTCAGCTCGTGTCGTGAGATGTTGGGTTAAGTCCCGTAACGAGCGCAACCCTTGTCCTTAGTTACCAGCACGTTATGGTGGGCACTCTAAGGAGACTGCCGGTGACAAACCGGAGGAAGGTGGGGATGACGTCAAGTCATCATGGCCCTTACGGCCTGGGCTACACACGTGCTACAATGGTCGGTACAGAGGGTTGCCAAGCCGCGAGGTGGAGCTAATCTCACAAAACCGATCGTAGTCCGGATCGCAGTCTGCAACTCGACTGCGTGAAGTCGGAATCGCTAGTAATCGCGAATCAGAATGTCGCGGTGAATACGTTCCCGGGCCTTGTACACACCGCCCGTCACACCATGGGAGTGGGTTGCACCAGAAGTAGCTAGTCTAACCTTCGGGAGGACGGTTACCACGGTGTGATTCATGACTGGGGTGAAGTCGTAACAAGGTAGCCGTAGGGGAACCTGCGGCTGGATCACCTCCTTAATCGACGACATCAGCCTGCTGATGAGCTCCCACACGAATTGCTTGATTCATTGTAAAAGACGATGCTGTAACGCGACCCTGTTATAGGTCTGTAGCTCAGTTGGTTAGAGCGCACCCCTGATAAGGGTGAGGTCGGCAGTTCAAATCTGCCCAGACCTACCATTACATGGTTCAGCCGTAGAATACGGGGCCATAGCTCAGCTGGGAGAGCGCCTGCCTTGCACGCAGGAGGTCAGCGGTTCGATCCCGCTTGGCTCCACCACTTTCGCCGTACGCAGTAGCTTGTCAGAACTTAGAAATGAACATTCAGTTCGAATGTTGATTTCTGACTTTTGTCAGATCGTTCTTTAAAAATTCGGATATGTGATAGATATAGACTGATGGCCAGTTTCACTGCTGGTTAATCAGGCTAAGGTAAAATTTGTGAGTTCTGCTCGAAAGAGCAACATGCGAATTTTCGGCGAATGTCGTCTTCACAGTATAACCAGATTGCTTGGGGTTATATGGTCAAGTGAAGAAGCGCATACGGTGGATGCCTTGGCAGTCAGAGGCGATGAAAGACGTGGTAGCCTGCGATAAGCTTTGGGGAGTCGGCAAACAGACTGTGATCCAGAGATCTCTGAATGGGGGAACCCACTCAGCACAAGCTGAGTATCTTGTACTGAATACATAGGTGCAAGAGGCGAACCAGGGGAACTGAAACATCTAAGTACCCTGAGGAAAAGAAATCAACCGAGATTCCCTTAGTAGTGGCGAGCGAACGGGGACCAGCCCTTAAGTTGATTTGAGATTAGTGGAACGCTCTGGAAAGTGCGGCCATAGTGGGTGATAGCCCCGTACACGAAAATCTCTTGTCAATGAAATCGAGTAGGACGGAGCACGAGAAACTTTGTCTGAATATGGGGGGACCATCCTCCAAGGCTAAATACTACTGACTGACCGATAGTGAACCAGTACCGTGAGGGAAAGGCGAAAAGAACCCCGGAGAGGGGAGTGAAATAGAACCTGAAACCGTATGCGTACAAGCAGTGGGAGCCTACTTTGTTAGGTGACTGCGTACCTTTTGTATAATGGGTCAGCGACTTATATTCAGTGGCGAGCTTAACCGAATAGGGGAGGCGTAGCGAAAGCGAGTCTTAATAGGGCGTTTAGTCGCTGGGTATAGACCCGAAACCGGGCGATCTATCCATGGGCAGGTTGAAGGTTAGGTAACACTGACTGGAGGACCGAACCGACTACCGTTGAAAAGTTAGCGGATGACCTGTGGATCGGAGTGAAAGGCTAATCAAGCTCGGAGATAGCTGGTTCTCCTCGAAAGCTATTTAGGTAGCGCCTCATGTATCACTCCAGGGGGTAGAGCACTGTTTCGGCTAGGGGGTCATCCCGACTTACCAAACCGATGCAAACTCCGAATACCTGGAAGTGCCGAGCATGGGAGACACACGGCGGGTGCTAACGTCCGTCGTGAAAAGGGAAACAACCCAGACCGTCAGCTAAGGTCCCAAAGTCATGGTTAAGTGGGAAACGATGTGGGAAGGCTTAGACAGCTAGGAGGTTGGCTTAGAAGCAGCCACCCTTTAAAGAAAGCGTAATAGCTCACTAGTCGAGTCGGCCTGCGCGGAAGATGTAACGGGGCTCAAACCATGCACCGAAGCTACGGGTGTCATCTTTGATGACGCGGTAGAGGAGCGTTCTGTAAGCCTGTGAAGGTGAGTTGAGAAGCTTGCTGGAGGTATCAGAAGTGCGAATGCTGACATGAGTAACGACAATGCGAGTGAAAAACTCGCACGCCGAAAGACCAAGGTTTCCTGCGCAACGTTAATCGACGCAGGGTTAGTCGGTCCCTAAGGCGAGGCTGAAAAGCGTAGTCGATGGAAAACAGGTTAATATTCCTGTACTTCCAGTTATTGCGATGGAGGGACGGAGAAGGTTAGGCCAGCCTGGCGTTGGTTGTCCAGGTTTAAGGTGGTAGGCTGAAATCTTAGGCAAATCCGGGATTTCAAGGCCGAGAGCTGATGACGAGTTGCCTTCAGGCGACGAAGTGGTTGATACCATGCTTCCAAGAAAAGCTCCTAAGCTTCAGATAACTGGGAACCGTACCCCAAACCGACACAGGTGGTTAGGTAGAGAATACCAAGGCGCTTGAGAGAACTCGGGTGAAGGAACTAGGCAAAATGGCACCGTAACTTCGGGAGAAGGTGCGCCGGCGAGGGTGAAGGACTTGCTCCGTAAGCCCATGCCGGTCGAAGATACCAGGCCGCTGCGACTGTTTATTAAAAACACAGCACTCTGCAAACACGAAAGTGGACGTATAGGGTGTGACGCCTGCCCGGTGCCGGAAGGTTAATTGATGGGGTTAGCGCAAGCGAAGCTCTTGATCGAAGCCCCGGTAAACGGCGGCCGTAACTATAACGGTCCTAAGGTAGCGAAATTCCTTGTCGGGTAAGTTCCGACCTGCACGAATGGCGTAACGATGGCGGCGCTGTCTCCACCCGAGACTCAGTGAAATTGAAATCGCTGTGAAGATGCAGTGTATCCGCGGCTAGACGGAAAGACCCCGTGAACCTTTACTATAGCTTTGCACTGGACTTTGAATTTGCTTGTGTAGGATAGGTGGGAGGCTTTGAAGTGGGGACGCCAGTTCTCATGGAGCCATCCTTGAAATACCACCCTGGCAACTTTGAGGTTCTAACTCAGGTCCGTTATCCGGATCGAGGACAGTGTATGGTGGGTAGTTTGACTGGGGCGGTCTCCTCCCAAAGAGTAACGGAGGAGTACGAAGGTGCGCTCAGACCGGTCGGAAATCGGTCGTAGAGTATAAAGGCAAAAGCGCGCTTGACTGCGAGACAAACACGTCGAGCAGGTACGAAAGTAGGTCTTAGTGATCCGGTGGTTCTGTATGGAAGGGCCATCGCTCAACGGATAAAAGGTACTCCGGGGATAACAGGCTGATACCGCCCAAGAGTTCATATCGACGGCGGTGTTTGGCACCTCGATGTCGGCTCATCACATCCTGGGGCTGAAGCCGGTCCCAAGGGTATGGCTGTTCGCCATTTAAAGTGGTACGCGAGCTGGGTTTAGAACGTCGTGAGACAGTTCGGTCCCTATCTGCCGTGGACGTTTGAGATTTGAGAGGGGCTGCTCCTAGTACGAGAGGACCGGAGTGGACGAACCTCTGGTGTTCCGGTTGTCACGCCAGTGGCATTGCCGGGTAGCTATGTTCGGAAGAGATAACCGCTGAAAGCATCTAAGCGGGAAACTTGCCTCAAGATGAGATCTCACTGGGATCTTGAATCCCCTAAAGGGCCGTCGAAGACTACGACGTTGATAGGTTGGGTGTGTAAGCGCTGTGAGGCGTTGAGCTAACCAATACTAATTGCCCGTGAGGCTTGACCATATAACACCCAAGCAATTTGCTAGCGCAGATTGCGGTGGTGAAGACGAAACAACCGAAAGTTCGCAACATCACAAATATCGCATATCCGAATTCGCTGGGCTGTCCATCTGGACATTCTGGCAACAGAATTTCTTGACGACCATAGAGCATTGGAACCACCTGATCCCATCCCGAACTCAGCAGTGAAACGATGCATCGCCGATGGTAGTGTGGGGTTTCCCCATGTGAGAGTAGGTCATCGTCAAGATTCATTTCGCAAAACCCCTATCTGCACATGCAGGTAGGGGTTTTGTCTTTAAGTAGAAGCTATCGCTTCTCCTGGTAGGCTGAAGGCCAGCCGGTGGTGGTAAAAAGGTGGTTGACAGCGTTTCTGAATGCTGTATTATTCACCTCCCGCGACGAGAGATCGAAGCAAGTTAAGTGTCTGAAGTTAAACGAGTTTCTCGCAAAAACTTCAAAATAAACGCTTGACAGCAAATGAGGAAAGCGTAGAATGCGCGCCTCGGTTGAGACGAAACGCTCTTAACCAAACGCTCTTTAACAAATCGAATCAAGCAATTCGTGTGGGTGCTTGTGAGTACGGACTGATAGTCACAAAGATTATCAGCATCACAAGTGGCCATGCGAGAAATCACATAGTCATTTGAGATTGCTGAGCCAAGTTTAGGGTTTCTTAAAAACCCAAGCAGTATTGAACTGAAGAGTTTGATCATGGCTCAGATTGAACGCTGGCGGCAGGCCTAACACATGCAAGTCGAGCGGATGACGGGAGCTTGCTCCTTGATTCAGCGGCGGACGGGTGAGTAATGCCTAGGAATCTGCCTGGTAGTGGGGGACAACGTTTCGAAAGGAACGCTAATACCGCATACGTCCTACGGGAGAAAGCAGGGGACCTTCGGGCCTTGCGCTATCAGATGAGCCTAGGTCGGATTAGCTAGTTGGTGAGGTAATGGCTCACCAAGGCGACGATCCGTAACTGGTCTGAGAGGATGATCAGTCACACTGGAACTGAGACACGGTCCAGACTCCTACGGGAGGCAGCAGTGGGGAATATTGGACAATGGGCGAAAGCCTGATCCAGCCATGCCGCGTGTGTGAAGAAGGTCTTCGGATTGTAAAGCACTTTAAGTTGGGAGGAAGGGCAGTAAGCTAATACCTTGCTGTTTTGACGTTACCGACAGAATAAGCACCGGCTAACTCTGTGCCAGCAGCCGCGGTAATACAGAGGGTGCAAGCGTTAATCGGAATTACTGGGCGTAAAGCGCGCGTAGGTGGTTCGTTAAGTTGGATGTGAAAGCCCCGGGCTCAACCTGGGAACTGCATCCAAAACTGGCGAGCTAGAGTACGGTAGAGGGTGGTGGAATTTCCTGTGTAGCGGTGAAATGCGTAGATATAGGAAGGAACACCAGTGGCGAAGGCGACCACCTGGACTGATACTGACACTGAGGTGCGAAAGCGTGGGGAGCAAACAGGATTAGATACCCTGGTAGTCCACGCCGTAAACGATGTCAACTAGCCGTTGGAATCCTTGAGATTTTAGTGGCGCAGCTAACGCATTAAGTTGACCGCCTGGGGAGTACGGCCGCAAGGTTAAAACTCAAATGAATTGACGGGGGCCCGCACAAGCGGTGGAGCATGTGGTTTAATTCGAAGCAACGCGAAGAACCTTACCAGGCCTTGACATGCAGAGAACTTTCCAGAGATGGATTGGTGCCTTCGGGAACTCTGACACAGGTGCTGCATGGCTGTCGTCAGCTCGTGTCGTGAGATGTTGGGTTAAGTCCCGTAACGAGCGCAACCCTTGTCCTTAGTTACCAGCACGTTATGGTGGGCACTCTAAGGAGACTGCCGGTGACAAACCGGAGGAAGGTGGGGATGACGTCAAGTCATCATGGCCCTTACGGCCTGGGCTACACACGTGCTACAATGGTCGGTACAGAGGGTTGCCAAGCCGCGAGGTGGAGCTAATCTCACAAAACCGATCGTAGTCCGGATCGCAGTCTGCAACTCGACTGCGTGAAGTCGGAATCGCTAGTAATCGCGAATCAGAATGTCGCGGTGAATACGTTCCCGGGCCTTGTACACACCGCCCGTCACACCATGGGAGTGGGTTGCACCAGAAGTAGCTAGTCTAACCTTCGGGAGGACGGTTACCACGGTGTGATTCATGACTGGGGTGAAGTCGTAACAAGGTAGCCGTAGGGGAACCTGCGGCTGGATCACCTCCTTAATCGACGACATCAGCCTACTGATGAGCTCCCACACGAATTGCTTGATTCATGGTTGAAGACGATCAAGACCCAAAGTTTTACCCTTAGGTCTGTAGCTCAGTTGGTTAGAGCGCACCCCTGATAAGGGTGAGGTCGGCAGTTCAAATCTGCCCAGACCTACCAATATGCGGGGCCATAGCTCAGCTGGGAGAGCGCCTGCCTTGCACGCAGGAGGTCAGCGGTTCGATCCCGCTTGGCTCCACCACTTGTTTTAGTTGATCAAACTCAGAAATGAGCATTCGCATCGAATGTTGATTTCTGACTTTTGTCAGATCGTTCTTTAAAAATTCGGATATGTGATAGATATAGACTGATGACCAGTTTCACTGCTGGTTAATCAGGCTAAGGTAAAATTTGTGAGTTCTGCTCGAAAGAGCAACATGCGAATTTTCGGCGAATGTCGTCTTCACAGTATAACCAGATTGCTTGGGGTTATATGGTCAAGTGAAGAAGCGCATACGGTGGATGCCTTGGCAGTCAGAGGCGATGAAAGACGTGGTAGCCTGCGATAAGCTTTGGGGAGTCGGCAAACAGACTGTGATCCAGAGATCTCTGAATGGGGGAACCCACTCAGCATAAGCTGAGTATCTTGTACTGAATACATAGGTGCAAGAGGCGAACCAGGGGAACTGAAACATCTAAGTACCCTGAGGAAAAGAAATCAACCGAGATTCCCTTAGTAGTGGCGAGCGAACGGGGACCAGCCCTTAAGTTGATTTGAGATTAGTGGAACGCTCTGGAAAGTGCGGCCATAGTGGGTGATAGCCCCGTACACGAAAATCTCTTGTCAATGAAATCGAGTAGGACGGAGCACGAGAAACTTTGTCTGAATATGGGGGGACCATCCTCCAAGGCTAAATACTACTGACTGACCGATAGTGAACCAGTACCGTGAGGGAAAGGCGAAAAGAACCCCGGAGAGGGGAGTGAAATAGAACCTGAAACCGTATGCGTACAAGCAGTGGGAGCCTACTTTGTTAGGTGACTGCGTACCTTTTGTATAATGGGTCAGCGACTTATATTCAGTGGCGAGCTTAACCGAATAGGGGAGGCGTAGCGAAAGCGAGTCTTAATAGGGCGTTTAGTCGCTGGGTATAGACCCGAAACCGGGCGATCTATCCATGGGCAGGTTGAAGGTTAGGTAACACTGACTGGAGGACCGAACCGACTACCGTTGAAAAGTTAGCGGATGACCTGTGGATCGGAGTGAAAGGCTAATCAAGCTCGGAGATAGCTGGTTCTCCTCGAAAGCTATTTAGGTAGCGCCTCATGTATCACTCCAGGGGGTAGAGCACTGTTTCGGCTAGGGGGTCATCCCGACTTACCAAACCGATGCAAACTCCGAATACCTGGAAGTGCCGAGCATGGGAGACACACGGCGGGTGCTAACGTCCGTCGTGAAAAGGGAAACAACCCAGACCGTCAGCTAAGGTCCCAAAGTCATGGTTAAGTGGGAAACGATGTGGGAAGGCTTAGACAGCTAGGAGGTTGGCTTAGAAGCAGCCACCCTTTAAAGAAAGCGTAATAGCTCACTAGTCGAGTCGGCCTGCGCGGAAGATGTAACGGGGCTCAAACCATGCACCGAAGCTACGGGTGTCATCTTTGATGACGCGGTAGAGGAGCGTTCTGTAAGCCTGTGAAGGTGAGTTGAGAAGCTTGCTGGAGGTATCAGAAGTGCGAATGCTGACATGAGTAACGACAATGCGAGTGAAAAACTCGCACGCCGAAAGACCAAGGTTTCCTGCGCAACGTTAATCGACGCAGGGTTAGTCGGTCCCTAAGGCGAGGCTGAAAAGCGTAGTCGATGGAAAACAGGTTAATATTCCTGTACTTCCAGTTATTGCGATGGAGGGACGGAGAAGGTTAGGCCAGCCTGGCGTTGGTTGTCCAGGTTTAAGGTGGTAGGCTGAAATCTTAGGCAAATCCGGGATTTCAAGGCCGAGAGCTGATGACGAGTTGCCTTCAGGCGACGAAGTGGTTGATACCATGCTTCCAAGAAAAGCTCCTAAGCTTCAGATAACTGGGAACCGTACCCCAAACCGACACAGGTGGTTAGGTAGAGAATACCAAGGCGCTTGAGAGAACTCGGGTGAAGGAACTAGGCAAAATGGCACCGTAACTTCGGGAGAAGGTGCGCCGGCGAGGGTGAAGGACTTGCTCCGTAAGCCCATGCCGGTCGAAGATACCAGGCCGCTGCGACTGTTTATTAAAAACACAGCACTCTGCAAACACGAAAGTGGACGTATAGGGTGTGACGCCTGCCCGGTGCCGGAAGGTTAATTGATGGGGTTAGCGCAAGCGAAGCTCTTGATCGAAGCCCCGGTAAACGGCGGCCGTAACTATAACGGTCCTAAGGTAGCGAAATTCCTTGTCGGGTAAGTTCCGACCTGCACGAATGGCGTAACGATGGCGGCGCTGTCTCCACCCGAGACTCAGTGAAATTGAAATCGCTGTGAAGATGCAGTGTATCCGCGGCTAGACGGAAAGACCCCGTGAACCTTTACTATAGCTTTGCACTGGACTTTGAATTTGCTTGTGTAGGATAGGTGGGAGGCTTTGAAGTGGGGACGCCAGTTCTCATGGAGCCATCCTTGAAATACCACCCTGGCAACTTTGAGGTTCTAACTCAGGTCCGTTATCCGGATCGAGGACAGTGTATGGTGGGTAGTTTGACTGGGGCGGTCTCCTCCCAAAGAGTAACGGAGGAGTACGAAGGTGCGCTCAGACCGGTCGGAAATCGGTCGTAGAGTATAAAGGCAAAAGCGCGCTTGACTGCGAGACAAACACGTCGAGCAGGTACGAAAGTAGGTCTTAGTGATCCGGTGGTTCTGTATGGAAGGGCCATCGCTCAACGGATAAAAGGTACTCCGGGGATAACAGGCTGATACCGCCCAAGAGTTCATATCGACGGCGGTGTTTGGCACCTCGATGTCGGCTCATCACATCCTGGGGCTGAAGCCGGTCCCAAGGGTATGGCTGTTCGCCATTTAAAGTGGTACGCGAGCTGGGTTTAGAACGTCGTGAGACAGTTCGGTCCCTATCTGCCGTGGACGTTTGAGATTTGAGAGGGGCTGCTCCTAGTACGAGAGGACCGGAGTGGACGAACCTCTGGTGTTCCGGTTGTCACGCCAGTGGCATTGCCGGGTAGCTATGTTCGGAAGAGATAACCGCTGAAAGCATCTAAGCGGGAAACTTGCCTCAAGATGAGATCTCACTGGGATCTTGAATCCCCTAAAGGGCCGTCGAAGACTACGACGTTGATAGGTTGGGTGTGTAAGCGCTGTGAGGCGTTGAGCTAACCAATACTAATTGCCCGTGAGGCTTGACCATATAACACCCAAGCAATTTGCTAGCGCAGATTGCGGTGGTGAAGACGAAGCAACCGAAAGTTCGCAACATCACAAATATCGCATATCCGAATTCGCTGGGCTGTCCATTTGGACATTCTGGCAACAGAATTTCTTGACGACCATAGAGCATTGGAACCACCTGATCCCATCCCGAACTCAGCAGTGAAACGATGCATCGCCGATGGTAGTGTGGGGTTTCCCCATGTGAGAGTAGGTCATCGTCAAGATTCATTTCACAAAACCCCTATCTGCGCATGCAGGTAGGGGTTTTGTCTTTAAGTAGGAACTACAGAGATTCGCAGGTACGTCCGAGGGACGGGCCAGCACACAGAATTTCTTGACGACCATAGAGCATTGGAACCACCTGATCCCATCCCGAACTCAGCAGTGAAACGATGCATCGCCGATGGTAGTGTGGGGCTTCCCCATGTGAGAGTAGGTCATCGTCAAGATTCAAATCCAAAGCCCCTGTCTGCGATGCAGACAGGGGCTTTGTCTTTCAGGGCCGAAAAAACCCAGGGCTTATGTGCGTCGCAATCAGGTCAGAACTGATAGCTGACCGTGGCACTGACATTGCGCTCTTCACCCATGTAGCAGTAGTTCAAGCTGGCACACGAAGTGATGTAGCTTTCATTGGTAAGGTTGTTGGCGTTCAAGCGCACATCCATCCCCCGCAGCCCGACCTTGCCCAGGTCATAGCCGATCGAGGCGTCGAACAGGGTATAGGAGGGCACCTTCATACTGTTTTCCGCATCCACCCAGCTGTACCCCACATACCGCACCCCACCACCCAAGCGCAGGCCATCCAGGGCCCCCTGGTGGAAGTTGTAGTCAGCCCAAAGCGAGAACATCTGTTTCGGTGCCTGGGTTGGCGAATTGCCCTTGTTATCCAGGTTGCCGGACACCAGGCTGGGCATCGACTTTGCGTACTCGATATCGGTAAAGGTATAGCCGCCCAGCAGCTTCAAGCTGTCGGTCAGTTGCACATGGGCCTCCAGTTCAAGTCCTTGTGAGCGAACTTGCCCTACAGGGCGATAGAAGTCCTCGTCAGGCTGCTTCGAGGCCAGGTTCTCTTGCTCGATGCGGAACACCGATGCGGTGAACAGATTGTCGCTACCCGGCGGCTGATACTTGATGCCAGCCTCCCATTGAGTGCCTTCGGTCGGTGCCAGAGGGCGTCCTTCCTGGTCGGACACGGTATTGGGGTTGAACGACTCCGAGTAGCTGAAATAGGGCGCAATGCCGTTCTCGAACAGGTAGAGCACTCCTGCGCGGGTAGTGAACCTGGAGCGCTGGTCACTGACCTTTGTGTTGCTGTCGCGATTCTCCTCGGACACCTTCACCCAGTCCTGGCGCAGCCCCAACGAGAAGCGCCATTGGTCCAGCTCCACCAGGTCCTGCAGGTAAACGCCCGTTTGCTGCAAGCGCCGCTGGTAGCGGTTCTCGCCCAGCACGTGAAGGTTTCCGTTGCCGTACTTCGGGTTGCCTGCATCCAACGGATCGACTGTGCCATAACGCCAGGCCACGTCAGCCTTGCGTCGCTGGTAGTCGGTGCCCAGCAGCAAGGTGTGTTTGGCGGCCCCGGTGAAGAATTCCGCCTGCAGCATGTTGTCGATGATGTACGAATGCAGGCGTTCGTCGCCGCCGGTATAGGCGCGGTTGAGGATATTGCTGTCGGCATCCGCCCAGCCGGCGGAATACACCTGGTCCATCGACACGTCGGAATCCTGATAGCGGAAGTTCTGGCGTGCCGTGAACACATCGTTGAAGCGATGCTCGAACTGATAGCTGAAGGACTGTTGGGTACGCTCGTAGTTGTCGATACCCGGCTCGCCTTCGAAGAAATGGTCCGAAAGGCGCAATCCGTTGCGCTTGTGCAGCATGCCATCTGCGGGGTTACCGCCGTGATAGCCGCCGTTGGGGTCGTGTTGCAGGTAGGCCTGCAGGGTCAGCGAAGTGTCTTCGCTGAAGTCGATGCTGACGGCCGGCGCGATGGCGTAGCGTTCTTCCTTGTTGTGGTCGAACTGCGTGTCGGAAGCATCCGCCAGGCCTGTCAGGCGATAAGCGATACGCTTGTCGTCATCCACGGAGCCGCTGAAATCGAAACCCATGCCGCGCTGGCCTTGGGTACCGAGGGTGGCCTGGACTTGATGGTAGGGGGTGAACAGCGGCTTCTTGGTGGTCAGTGCCACCAGGCCTCCTGGCGAGCTACGGCCATACAGTACCGAAGACGGTCCCTTGAGGATATCGATGCGCTCCAGGAAGTACGGGTCCACCTGCATGGTGCTGTAGGTGCCGTTGTCTCCCATCGACTTGAGCCCGTCGACGTAGATGTTGTCTACCGAGCCGTCGTTGAAGCCACGCATGGCCACATAGTCATAACGATGGGTCGCCCCGTAGGGGTTGGTCAGTACCCCAGGTGTGTAGCGCATGGCTTGGGCAACCGTTTGTGAGCCTTGGTCGTCCATCTGCTGTCGGGTAACCACCGAGACCGATTGTGATGTCTCTACCAGCGGCATGCTGGTCTTGGTCGCCACCTGACTGTGGGTAGCGTTGTAACCCTCCATGCTGCCCAATGCATTGCCAAGTGTGAAGCTACGGACATCGGTGTCTGGCAATGACAATGCAGCGCCTTGGGGTTGTACCTGCAGCACGTAGCTGCGGCCGTTCTGGTTAACGGCTCCCAGGCCGCTGCCATTTAGCAACTTGCGCAGTGCCTGATCGGTAGAGTACTGCCCCTGCAGGCCATTCGACTGCAAGCCTTGGGTGAGCTGGGGTGTGCTCGACAGGGTGATGCCAGCCTGGCGGGCGAACTGGTTGAGCACATCATCCAACTGGCCGGCCGGGATCGCGTAGTGGTGGCTTACCTGGGCCGTTTCTGCTGCTATGGACAGTGGTGTGACGGCTGTCAGGCCCAAGGAGGTGCCAAACAGGGCAGCCCGGACTGCTTTGCGTAAATATACTGAGTGCAAGACAGATCGAAAATCATTCGCGGTAAACATGCGCATATGCGCGGGAGCGGTAGGCATGAGGGGGTCCGTTGAAGTGTGAGGGCAGGAGGTGTCGCTTACTGTCCTAGCCGGACCGGCATTCAAAACCCGTCAAAAAAGTTGTTGGGGTCGCTACGCGCCCCATCGCCGGCAAGCCAGCTCCCACAGGGATCGCATAGCCCTCAGGCCTTGTGCGATCCCTGTGGGAGCTGGCTTGCCGGCGATGGGCTGCATAGCAGCCCTGAACGCAATAGCCCCCGTCAGATCAGGCCAGCCCCTCCACGCGAACCCACCAGCGTGTACGTTGGCGAAGCCGCACGGGCAGCGTCCGTGGCAGCAGTTGCAGCAGTTGCTCCGGGTCTTCGAGGCGGAATACACCCGACAGGCGCAAATCGGCAATATCGTCGTTGCAGCCCAGGTAACCATGGCGATAACGGCTGACCTGAGAGAGGAAGTCGAACAGGCGCATGTTCCGGGTGACGATCAGGCCTTCTGTCCAGGCCATCGCATCCATGTCCACCTGCTCGAGCTGGTGTGTGCCTAGCGCATCCAGGCGCCAGTTCTGGCCGCTTTCGATCCATTGCAGCTGGCCATTGTCAGGCCGGTGTATCGCCACCCTGCCATGGCTGACACTGACCTGCGTGCAGTCGCTGTCCTGACGCGCCACAAAGCGTCCTTCGAACCCTTCCAGTAACGCGTCACGAGTTTCTACAAGCAAGGAACGCTGCCGGTTGCAGGCAATCATCAATTCCCCCTGCTTCAGGCGGACCAGGCGCTGCTGGTCATTGAAGGCCAGGTCGACGGTACTGCGAGTGTTGAGTTGCATCTGCGAGCCATCGGGAAGCGCAAAGCTGCGTCGTTCGCCCGTGCCGGTGGCGTAGTCTGATGTCCAGGCGTTGACCGCATCGAGGTCTTTTCCCAGCCATGCCGCCGTCCCTACCATGGCAACGCCGCCAAGCAGTTTCAGCGCCTGCCGACGATGCAGGCGGCGCTGGCTGGTCTCCAGGGTTTGCAAAGCCAGCCCGGCAACGGGTATGGCACGCAGGTCGAGGTCCTGATGCAGGTGAATTACTCGTTGCCAAGCCTGCTCGTGTTCGTGGTGGGCAGTGCGCCATTGCCTGCACTCTTGTTGCAGGGCAGGGGCATGCCCGCTCTCGCGCAGCCTCAGCATCAACTGGATGGCCTGCTTGACTGCTGTTGCACCGGGCTGTGAATCGGTCATTGCGTCAACACTCGTCGGCGTAGCGCAGCAAGTAGCAATGGTAGAGCGCGTCGGCGATATAGCGCTCCACGGTACGCACCGAGATCCCCATCTGGTCGGCGATCGCCTGGTGCTTCAGCCCCTCGCATTGGGCAAGCAGGAATGCACGACGTACTTTGGGCTTGAGGCCTTCGAGCATGCGCGCGATGCGCTCCAGCAATTCCAGCAGCAGCTCACGGGTTTCGGCCGAAGGGGCCTGCGCTTCCGGCAACTGTGCCAGCGCCTCGAGATAGGCCCTGTGCAGTTCCTCGCGCCGCCAGTGGTCGATCACGAGCCCACGCGCAACCGTTCTCAGGAAAGCCCGGGGTGTGTTCAGTTGCAGATGTTCGCGACGTTGCAATAGGCGTACGAAGGTGTCCTGAGCCAGGTCTGCGGCATCGGCGGCGTTGCCCAGCTTGCTGCGTAGCCAGGCATGCAACCAACCGTGGTGGTCACTGTAGAGCGTTTGCACGGAATCGTTGCTGGGCATGGGAGGGCGCTGCCACCAATGGACATGAATGATAATTAGTCTCATTGTTGACAAGGGCAGATCAATTTGCAACCTATTCGACCGCACCTTGATGCAGTCACTGCTCGCTAGCGGCTCCGTTGTGTATCCAGGTACTTGCGGATTACCCGCGATGCGTTATTCAGGTGCCGTTCCAGCACCGTTACTGCTTCATCCACCAGCTTGTCGCCAGCCGCATCCGCCAGTGCGTTGTGATCGTCCTGGGTGAGCTTGCCCAGGCCCATGGACGAAAGATGAAACCGCAGGAAGCGCTCTTCCTCGTTCAATTCGTCCTCGATCAGGCGCAGCAGCTTCTTGTTCGGCGCCTTGCTGTACAGCGACATGTGGAACAGTCGATTGAGGCGGCCGATTTCGGCGTGACGGGTTTCGTTTTCCAGTTGCTGGATATACCCGCGGGCACTGGCGATGTCGTTGGCATCGAGCAGCGGAATGGACTGGCGCAGTGCCTCGGTCTCAAGCAGCACGCGCAGGGCATAGGTGTCCACCGCATCCTCGCCGATCAGCGGCGCAACAACCGCGCCCTTGTGCATTTCCACTTTCAGCAGTGATTGCGCTTCGAGCTGGCGCAGGGCTTCGCGAACAGGCATGCGGCTTACACCGAACAAGGTAGCGAGCTCTTGTTGGCGGATGGCAGTACCAGGGGGCAAACGGCCATCAAGAATGGCACTACGCAGGCGTTCTTCGATCACGCCACGGGCCTGGTGCGGCAACAGCTGCTCGCTGGCCAGCACATTGCTCAATTTGATTTTCTCGGCCACGCGACGTCTGCCTCAACGATGACTAAAGTTGGATCCAATGAAGCTAGTAACAGCTCTTGGGGGTGTCAAACCTGTATACCTAATGGAGCAGGCGCCCCCAAAAGCGCGGCTATGGTGGATGAAGTCGAAGGGCAAAGGAAGCAGCCCACACAAGGTTATAACCAGAAAGTGTAGGTCGACTGACCGGCGGGTGCATGATCGCAGGATGCCATTGTCTTTTGCCGTTGCAGGCCGCACCATCGCTGCTTTCGACTGGCCTGAACAGGGCTTGGCAGTGGCGATATCCTGGATGCTCAAAACCGTTGTGCAACGTGTCGGCCTTGCTGCGCTGCTGGGCAGCCTGCTGCTGGGTGGGCTGCACGCGGATTGGGACTTTTCCCAGATCAGCCGCAAGTCGCAGGCCCTGTATGGCCCCTTGGGCGCCGGGCAGGGCCGTATCGATGCCTGGCAGAGCCTGATGGCTACGCAGAAGCAGGGTACGGAGCTTGAGCGATTGCAGGTGGTCAACCGCTTCTTCAACCAGCAATTGCGCTATGTAGAGGACATCGACCTGTGGCACGAGGTCGACTATTGGGCCACGCCGGTGCAGGCGCTGATCAAGGGTGCAGGAGACTGCGAGGACTACGCCATCGCCAAGTATTTCAGCCTGCGGCGCATGGGTATTCCCAGTGAAAAGCTGCGCATTACCTACGTAAAGGCGCTGCGGCAGAACCGGGCGCACATGGTCCTGACCTATTATTCAAGCCCACAGGCTCAACCATTGGTACTCGACAGCCTGATGGATGCCATCAAGCCGGCAAGCCAGCGTACCGACCTGCTGCCGGTGTACGCCTTCAATGGTGAGGGTTTGTGGCTGACGGGCGCCGCAGGCAACAAGAAGGTCGGCGATACCAAGCGGCTGTCACGCTGGCAGGATTTGCTGAAGAAAATGCAGGCCGAAGGGTTCCCGGCCGAGCCGGTTTACTGAAGGAGCACAGATGTCACTGTTCAAACAATTGCTGTTGGCCATTTGCCTGTTCCTGGTGGTCGCCTTCAGTGGCAGTTTCATGGTCAGCCTGGAAAGCTCGCGCAGCCAGTACGTCAACCAGTTGCGCTCGCACGCCCAGGATGCGGCGACAGCGCTGGCGCTGTCGCTGACGCCGAATATCGATGATCCGGCGATGGTCGAGCTGATGGTCAGTTCGATCTTCGACAGTGGTTACTACTCAAGCATCAAGGTTGTCGACCTAGGCTCCAATGCCGTGCTGGTAGAGCGCCACGCCGAGCCGGACCCCGGCGGTGTACCGCGCTGGTTCGTGGGCCTGATCGGCCTGGAAGCTGCCGGCGGCGACGCCATCGTCAGCCGTGGCTGGCAGCAGGCTGCGCGTGTTGAGGTGATCAGCCACCCGATGTTCGCCATTGCCAAGCTCTGGCAAAGCGCCCTGGGCAGCCTGGGTTGGCTGCTGCTGTGTGGCGCGGCCAGCGCCGTACTCGGCGCCTTGCTCCTGCGTCGCCAGTTACGGCCGCTGGATTACATGGTCGAGCAGTCCCACGCCATTGCCCGCCGCGAATTCCTCAGCCTGCCTGAGTTGCCGCGCACACCGGAGCTGCGTCGGGTAGTGCAGGCGATGAACCAGATGGTCGAGAAGCTCAAGGCACTGTTCACCGAGCAGGCCGAGCGCAGTGAGCGGCTGCGTGCCGAGTCCTACCAGGACAGCCTGACCGGGCTCTCCAACCGCCGTTATTTCGAGATGCAGTTGAACACCCGGGTGAGCAACCTGGAAGAAGCGCGCGCCGGCTACCTGCTGTTGCTGCGGGTCCAGGGGCTGGCGGGGTTGAACGCCCGTCTTGGCGGCCAGCGTACCGACCAGTTGCTCCAGGCTGTGGGTGAGCAGTTGCGTCGCACCTGTGCCAGCTACCCGGAAACCAACGACCTGATTTCCCGCAGCCGCGGGGGCGAGTTCGCCGTGTTGGCGCCGGGCATGGTGCATGAAGAGGCGGTACAGCTTGCCCAGGCCTTGGAAGCAACGCTGCACAGCCTGCACGAAACAGGCGCTAGTGATGTAGACCCGGTGGCCTGTATCGGCCTGGCGCCGTTCAGCCCCGGTGATTCACCACAGGCATTGCTGAAGCTTGCCGACGAGGCGCTGGCACGCGCCGAGAACCAGCCAACACCGGGTTGGGTATGCCTTGAACAAGGTGTGGCCGCAGTTGCTGCGGATAGTCAGCATGTCTGGCATGAGCGGCTGGACCAGGCATTCAATAATGGGCAATTCGAACTGTTCTTCCAGCCAGTCGTAGATTGCGCTTCTGTACAACGGGTACTGCACCACAAGGTGATTTCGCGTTTGCAGGATGGCCAGGGCGAGGCGCTGCCGGCAGGCCGCTTCCTGCCCTGGCTGGAGCGCTTCGGCTGGATGCCGCGGCTTGATGTGCTGGTGTTGGAGAAGGTGCTGGCGCACCTTCGAGGGCATGAACAGGTGTTGGCGCTGAACCTGTCCGCCGCCACCCTGGCCGACCCCAAGGCCCTCCAGCGTGTCTTCGAGCTTCTGGGCCAGAACACGGCGCTTGGCCCGCGGCTGGTTTTCGAAATTGGCGAGGAACAGTTGCCTGAGCAGGCGGTTCTGGAACAACTCACCCGGCGCCTGCACGCGCTTGGCTTCGGCTTGGCGCTGCAACGCTTTGGTGGGCGTTTCAGCATGATCGGCAACCTGGCGCACCTGGGCCTGGCATACCTGAAGATCGATGGCAGCTACATCCGCAACATTGACCAAGAGCAGCACAAGCGGCTGTTCATCGAAGCGGTCCAGCGTGCCGCACACAGTATCGACCTGCCGCTGATTGCCGAGCGGGTCGAGACGGAAGGTGAGCGGTTGGTGTTGCGGGAGATGGGTGTAGGCGGGATTCAGGGGCAGTTGGTTGGTGAGCCTGCCCCCTGGCGCTGAGGGTATGCGGTCCCTTGTAGGAGCGGCCTTGTGTCGCGAAAGGGCCGCACAACGGCCCCAGGATTTCAGCAAAGATGCATAAATCGCTGGGGCTGCTGTGCAGCCCTTTCGCGACACAAGGCCGCTCCTACAGCGAACACGGTAGCAATGGCGGTCAACGCTCGCGCAACGCCTCCGAACGCGCCTTCATGATCGGCTTGAGCAGGTAGCTCATGATGGTCTTCTTGCCAGTCATGATATCGACCGTCGCCACCATCCCCGGAATGATCAGCAGCGGCTTCTCGTCAGTGCCCAGGTGGCTGCGGTCGGTGCGCAGCTTGATCAGGTAATAGGTGGTCTTCTTGTCTTCATCGGTGATGGTGTCGGCACCGATCTGCTCCAGCTTGGCCTTCAGCCCACCGTAGATGGTGTAGTCATAGGCCGTGAACTTGACCGTCGCTTCCTGACCAGGGTGCAGGAAGGCGATGTCCTTGGGCAGGATCTTCGCCTCGATGACCAGTGAGTCGTCCAGCGGCACGATTTCTATGATATCGCTGCCCGGCTGGATCACCCCGCCAATGGTATTCACCAGCAGTTGCTTGACGATACCGCGTACCGGCGAAGTAACCATGGTGCGGTGCACGCGATCATCCAGCGCCTTGCTGGTCGCCGTAGCTTTGTTCAGCTCTGTGCGCGCTTCGTTCAGCTGGGTCAGCGCTTCGCTGCGGAATTTGCCACGGGTCTCTTCGATCTTGCTTTGCACCTCGCGAATGGCCGCCTCGGCACGCGGGATAGCCAGCGCTGTGGAGTCCAGCTGACCGCGGTTCTCCACCTCGGCACGACGCAGGCGCAGCACTTCAACCTGCGAGATTGCGCCGGTTGCCACCAGTGGCTCGGACATGCTGATCTCTTTACGCAACAGTTCCAGGCTGTTGGCATACTGGGCGCGCTTTGAACTGAACTCGCGCAGTTCCTGCTGGCGCTGGACCAGTTGTTGCTGCAAGCCACCAATCTCGTCCTGCAGTTGCTGGCGCCGGCTCTGGTACAGCGACTCTTCGCTTGCTGCCTGGCTTGGCGCGGCCTTGCGCAGTTCCTCATCGATCTTCAACGGGGTGTCGCCCACTTCGGCGCTCAGGCGCTCGACGCGCAAAGCCATGGCCAGGCGGTCGGCCTCGGTTTCACCCACGTTGGAGGCGAATCGGGTTTCATCCAGGCGCAGCAATGGCTGGCCCACTTCGACGATCTGCCCTTCCTTGGCGAAGATCTCGGCGACGATGCCCCCCTCCAGGTTCTGAATCTTCTGCACCTTGGACGACGGAATGGCCTTGCCTTCACCCCGCGTAACTTCGTCGATGGGTGCGACGCTGGCCCACACGATCAGGAACACGAAGAACAGGATCACGCCCCAGATGGTCAGCCGCACGACTCGCGGCGCATCCTCGATCAGGGCCTTGTTGACCTCTGGCAGCGGCTGCCCGCCCAGTGAATCGGACCCTTTGAAATAGCGCCGCAGGCCTTCCTTGAATTGCCCTACATCCAGCTTATGCAACACTGATCTGCCCCTTCTTCAGCGCATCCATGACCGCGGCTTTCGGGCCGTCGGCGACAATCTGCCCGCGATCGATCACGATCAGTCGGTCCACCAGTGACAGCAGCGAGGCACGGTGAGTGACCAGCAGCATCGTCTTGCCTTCCACTACCGCCTGCAGCCGCTGCTTGAGGCGTTCTTCGCCGGTGTTGTCCATGGCGCTGGTCGGTTCGTCCAGCAGCAGGATCTGCGGGTTGAGCAACAGCGCACGGCCCAAGGCGACGTTCTGTCGCTGGCCGCCGGACAGGTTCTGCCCGCGCTCACCCACCTGCAGCTCGTAGCCGTCCGGGTGCAACCGGGCGAATTCATGTACGCCTGCCAGTTCAGCAGCCTGCAGGATCAACTCATCCTCGATGTAGCGGGCCCCGCTGACCAGGTTATCGCGCAGGGTACCGGCCAGCAGCTGAATGTCCTGCGGCACGTAGCCGATGTTGTGGCGCAGTTCGCTGACGTCGATCTGGCGAATGTCCACGCCGTCGACCAGCAGCGAGCCGCCGTCGGCCTCGTACAGGCCGACGATGAGCTTGGCCAACGAGCTCTTGCCCGAGCCACTGCGGCCGATAATGCCCACCTTCTCGCCGGGGCGGATGGTGAGGTTGATGTTCTTCAGGGCCTGGTTCTGTTGGTTCGGATAGGTGAAATCGACCCCGCGGAACTCGACGCTGCCCTGCAGCAGCTTGCGGCTCAGCGGGCGTTCTTCGAAGTTGCGCTCTTGCGGTAGTTCCATCATGTGGTCGGTGGAGACCATGGTCACCTTGGCTTGCTGATAGCGGGCGAGCAGGCCGTTGAGCTGGCCCAGCGGCCCGAGGGCGCGGCCGCTGAGCATGTAGCAGGCTACCAGGCCGCCCATGCTCAGGTTGCCGTCGATGATCAGGTATACGCCGACACAGATCATTGCCACGCCTGCGAGTTGCTGGATCAGCAGGGTGATGTTCATCGCCAGGCTAGACAGCACTTTCACCCGCAGTTCGAGACGGCTGAGGGTGCCGAGGGTCTGCTCCCACATGTACTGGCGTTCGCTTTCGGCGTTGTTGACCTTTACCGCATCCAGGCCGGCAAGGGTCTCGATCAGGCTGGACTGGCGCTCCGAAGCCAGGGCCATGGTCCGTTCCATCGTCGCCATCAGTGGCCGTTGCAGTGCATAACCGATGCCCAGGGCCAGCGGGAAGGCGATGATCGGTATCCACACCAGATGCCCGCCAATGATGGCGATGACGATCAGGATAAGCACGGTGAAGGGCAGGTCGATCAGGCTGGTCAGGGTCAGCGAGGCGAGGAAGTCCCGCAGGCCCTGGAACTCATGAATGTTCTGGGCAAAGCTGCCAACCCTGGCAGGGCGGTACTTCATCGACATGCCGACGATACGTTCGAACAACGTTGCCGAAATGATCAGGTCGGTCTTCTTGCCGGCCAGGTCCAGGCACAAGCCGCGCAGGCCCTTGAGGATCAGGTCGAAGATGTAGGCGCCGGCGATGCCGACGGCCAGTACCCAGAGTGTCGAGGTGGCCTGGTTGGGTACCACCCGGTCATATACGTTCATCACGAACAGTGGCGCGGCCAGGGCGATCAGGTTGATCACCAGGCTGGCGGCGATGGCGTCTATATACAGCCATTTGCTGCGCAGCAAGGTATCGCGGAACCACGACTTCGCCCGCGGGATGAGGTTGCCGTGGTTGACGTCGAACTTGTGCTGCGGCTGGGCAAAGAATACCCGACCACTGTAATCGCTCTGCAGGGCTTCGCGGCTGACATGCACCTCACCGCCATCGCTCTCGCTAAGCAACAGGCGTGCGGTGTCTTCGTTCTCCCAGCCCAGCAGGACGGCGCTGCGGCCTTCCTTGAGCAGCAACATGGCTGGCATGGCGATGCTCGGGATCTGCTCCAGCTTACGCTGCAGCAGGCGCCCCTGCAGGCCGGCCCTGGCGGCAGCGCGGGGCAGCAACTCGGGGCTCAGGCGCTGGGCCGGCAACGGCAGGCCGGTGGTCAGCATGACCCGGCTTGCAGGTTTCTGGTGCAGGACACACAGGCTCAACAGACTATCCAGCAGGGGATCGTCATGCTGACTGCGTGGATCGTGGCTGAGTTGGACTCGACTGACTTCGGATTCCACGCGGCGCTCTCTTCATCCTTGTGGTGGGTGGGGTGGGTGTGCCGCCGTTCAGGCTGGCTCACCCGTGCTGCCAGGCAGTGGTCATGAGGCTACGGCACCCTGGCGCTTGGGCAACCGGCTAATGGTCGCCTTGAATCGGTATTGAGTAAACAGTTCTGCGGTCTTCATTCCTGGCAGACGGTGCTGGGTGGTGGATGTTTCATTTTTGCATCCAGGTCGAATCAGTTTTCAGCATAGCCTGCCATCCAGCTGGCGACAGAGGTGTTGCGGTAT
The DNA here is from genome assembly GCF_054792385.1 of Pseudomonas sp. SA233. Taxonomy (NCBI): domain Bacteria; kingdom Pseudomonadati; phylum Pseudomonadota; class Gammaproteobacteria; order Pseudomonadales; family Pseudomonadaceae; genus Pseudomonas; species Pseudomonas sp. SA233. The sequence goes on from NZ_CP096449.1 coordinate 176,548, forward strand.
CGCTCTGCACCATGGTCAAGAAACAGGCGCTGATTTGTTGACGAACTTGCGCGACTAATTAGGCAAAATTCATCTATTAGAAAAGCGTTCTCTGACAAACCTGGTCTATACAAGCGGTGACGCTTTCTCGTATTAGGGCTGGCAGTATTTACGCTGTGGTTCGCTATCTCTTTGATCTGCGGCAAATTGGCACCCTTATTGTGCGACTGTACTGGCTACCGAGAGTCGCGAACTGTCACAAGGCCCAGGTTCTGCGCGGCCTCCAGTCACCGCCGGGCCCCATTTAGGCAAGGGTTGTGCTTCTAACAAAGCTATTATTTGAGCGAGCTGAAGGTGATTTGTAAATTGACGCTCGAATTTTGACAATTGCCGATGAAAGGGTGTCCTGACCCATCCGATACCATCACCTAAGCGCCGAGAAAGATGCTCTGAATGTCGCGTTGCGCGCGCTTTAGGTGATGTATGACACTTGTCCCCAGAAAGCACAGGGTTAATATGCGAATATCAATGTGACATTACATTGGCGATTGTTTAGGATGGCAGAATGCAGGTCAATAGTTTGGCATTTGGTAAATTCCAATAAGTTATAGACGGAATATTGACGCCGGTAAGCGTCGAAAGATCATCAACATATTTCCGCCTGAAGTGGTCTGCGAGTGCCGCTCTGGCAGGGAAGTACCTATCGGGTCACACGGAGAGTCCAATGAGCAGCGTTGTAGCCATCGTCAAAAGTCTTGTTGGCCAGGTTATTGCGGTATCCCCAGAGGGCATTCGGCGTGTTCTGATCGAAGGGGACCGCCTGCTGGCTGGTGAAGAAGTGCTCACCGGCCCAGGCGGTGCAGTTACTTTGGAGCTGGCCGACGGCCGTTTGCTTGACCTGGGTCGAGACAGCCAGTGGAGCGCTGATGCGCCTGACAGCAGCACCGACCTGAGTCAGGCTACCGCGCAGGCCGCGCCGTCAGTGGAAGAGCTGCAACAGGCGATCGCCGCCGGTGTCGACCCGACTACCGAGCTTGAAGCAACTGCGGCTGGCCCGTCGTCGGCGGGCGGTGGTGGTGCACTTGGGGGTGGCCACAGCTTTGTCATGCTCGAAGAAACCGCAGGCCGGGTCGACCCTACCGTCGGCTTTCCGACTGATGGGCTGGGCTTTGCTGCCGTGCTCGATGGCGAAGAGGTTGGCCAGCTGGATACCACCAGCAACAACCAGGTGACTACTCCGACGACCGATACCAATGTTGCTACCGACCTGGTTCTGGGCGCTACCTCTTCCATCAGTGAAGCGGGTGGCGTAATCGTTTATACCGCTACGGTTGGCCAGGCGCCGACCACAAACCTGGTGGTCACCCTGTCCAACGGTGCCGTGATTGTCATTCCGGCCGGGCAGACCACTGGGAGTGTAAACGTCGTGGTCCCCGCGAACGATACCCCGTATATCGACGGCGGCCAGATTTCGGCGACCGTAACGGGCACCACCGGGGGCGGCGGGCTGATAGTGACTGTGCCGCAAACACCAGCGGTTACTCAGGTTACCGATACCGTCGACACCACCACCGCGACCCTGACCGCTTCGCCAAGCGTCACCGAAGGCGGGGTGATCACCTACACCGTGACCCTGAGCAACCCGGCCCAGACCCCGGTAACCGTGACCCTGTCCAACGGCCAGACCATCACCGTTGAAGCTGGCAAGACCCAGGGCAGCGTTGACTTCGAAACCCCGGCCAACGACGTCTATAACAACGGCTCGACTGTCAGCACCACGATTACCGGTGCGACCGGCGGCAACTTCGAGCAACTGACGCCTAACCCGACCCCGGCGCAGACCACGATCAACGACTCGGTCGATACCACCACCGCAACGCTGACCGCTTCGCCAAGCGTCACTGAAGGCGGCGTGATCACCTACACCGTGACCCTGAGCAACCCGGCCCAGACCCCGGTAACCGTGACCCTGTCCAACGGCCAGACCATCACCGTGGAAGCCGGCAAGACCCAGGGCAGCGTCGACTTCGAGACCCCGGCCAACGACGTCTACAACAACGGCTCGACCGTTAGCGTGACCATCGAGAGCGCCACCGGCGGCAACTTCGAGCAACTGACGCCGAACCCGACCCCGGCGCAGACCACGATCAACGACTCGGTCGACACCACCACCGCGACCCTGACGGCCACTCCGTCGGTGACCGAAGGCGGGGTGATCACTTACACCGTAACCCTGAGCAACCCGGCTCAGACCCCGGTGACCGTAACCTTGTCCAACGGCCAGACCATCACCGTTGAAGCTGGCAAGACCCAGGGCAGCGTCGACTTCGAAACCCCGGCCAACGACGTCTATAACAACGGCTCGACTGTCAGCACCACGATTACCGGTGCGACCGGCGGCAACTTCGAGCAACTGACGCCGAATCCGACCCCGGCGCAGACCACGATCAACGACTCGGTCGATACCACCACTGCGACCCTGACGGCCACTCCGTCGGTGACCGAAGGCGGGGTGATCACCTACACCGTAACCCTGAGCAACCCGGCTCAGACCCCGGTGACCGTAACCTTGTCCAACGGCCAGACCATCACCGTTGAAGCTGGCAAGACCCAAGGCAGTGTCGACTTCGAGACCCCGGCGAACGACGTCTATAACAACGGCTCGACTGTCAGCACCACGATTACCGGTGCGACCGGCGGCAACTTCGAGCAACTGACGCCGAATCCGACCCCGGCGCAGACCACGATCAACGACTCGGTCGATACCACCACTGCGACCCTGACGGCCACTCCGTCGGTGACCGAAGGCGGGGTGATCACCTACACCGTAACCCTGAGCAACCCGGCTCAGACCCCGGTGACCGTAACCTTGTCCAACGGCCAGACCATCACCGTTGAAGCTGGCAAGACCCAAGGCAGTGTCGACTTCGAGACCCCGGCGAACGACGTCTATAACAACGGCTCGACTGTCAGCACCACGATTACCGGTGCGACCGGCGGCAACTTCGAACAGCTGACGCCGAATCCGACCCCGGCGCAGACCACGATCAGCGACTCGGTCGATACCACCACTGCGACCCTGACGGCCACTCCGTCGGTGACCGAAGGCGGGGTGATCACCTACACCGTAACCCTGAGCAACCCGGCCCAGACCCCGGTGACCGTAACCTTGTCCAACGGCCAGACCATCACCGTTGAAGCTGGCAAGACCCAAGGCAGTGTCGACTTCGAGACCCCGGCGAACGACGTCTATAACAACGGCTCGACTGTCAGCACCACGATTACCGGTGCGACCGGCGGCAACTTCGAACAGCTGACGCCGAATCCGACCCCGGCGCAGACCACGATCAGCGACTCGGTCGATACCACCACTGCGACCCTGACGGCCACTCCGTCGGTGACCGAAGGCGGGGTGATCACCTACACCGTGACCCTGAGCAACCCGGCTCAGACCCCGGTGACCGTAACCTTGTCCAACGGCCAGACCATCACCGTTGAAGCTGGCAAGACCCAAGGCAGTGTCGACTTCGAGACCCCGGCGAACGACGTCTATAACAACGGCTCGACTGTCAGCACCACGATTACCGGTGCGACCGGCGGCAACTTCGAACAGCTGACGCCGAATCCGACCCCGGCGCAGACCACGATCAGCGACTCGGTCGATACCACCACTGCGACCCTGACGGCCACTCCGTCGGTGACCGAAGGCGGGGTGATCACCTACACCGTAACCCTGAGCAACCCGGCCCAGACCCCGGTGACCGTAACCTTGTCCAACGGCCAGACCATCACCGTTGAAGCTGGCAAGACCCAAGGCAGTGTCGACTTCGAGACCCCGGCGAACGACGTCTATAACAACGGCTCGACTGTCAGCACCACGATTACCGGTGCGACCGGCGGCAACTTCGAACAGCTGACGCCGAATCCGACCCCGGCGCAGACCACGATCAGCGACTCGGTCGATACCACCACTGCGACCCTGACGGCCACTCCGTCGGTGACCGAAGGCGGGGTGATCACCTACACCGTAACCCTGAGCAACCCGGCCCAGACCCCGGTGACCGTAACCTTGTCCAACGGCCAGACCATCACCGTTGAAGCTGGCAAGACCCAAGGCAGTGTCGACTTCGAGACCCCGGCGAACGACGTCTATAACAACGGCTCGACTGTCAGCACCACGATTACCGGTGCGACCGGCGGCAACTTCGAACAGCTGACGCCGAATCCGACCCCGGCGCAGACCACGATCAGCGACTCGGTCGATACCACCACTGCGACCCTGACGGCCACTCCGTCGGTGACCGAAGGCGGGGTGATCACCTACACCGTGACCCTGAGCAACCCGGCTCAGACCCCGGTGACCGTAACCTTGTCCAACGGCCAGACCATCACCGTTGAAGCTGGCAAGACCCAAGGCAGTGTCGACTTCGAGACCCCGGCGAACGACGTCTACAACAACGGCTCGACCGTTAGCGTGACCATCGAGAGCGCCACCGGTGGCAACTTCGAACAGCTGACGCCGAATCCGACCCCGGCGCAGACCACGATCAGCGACTCGGTCGATACCACCACTGCGACCCTGACGGCCACTCCGTCGGTGACCGAAGGCGGGGTGATCACCTACACCGTGACCCTGAGCAACCCGGCTCAGACCCCGGTGACCGTAACCTTGTCCAACGGCCAGACCATCACCGTTGAAGCTGGCAAGACCCAAGGCAGTGTCGACTTCGAGACCCCGGCGAACGACGTCTATAACAACGGCTCGACTGTCAGCACCACGATTACCGGTGCGACCGGCGGCAACTTCGAACAGCTGACGCCGAATCCGACCCCGGCGCAGACCACGATCAGCGACTCGGTCGATACCACCACTGCGACCCTGACGGCCACTCCGTCGGTGACCGAAGGCGGGGTGATCACCTACACCGTGACCCTGAGCAACCCGGCCCAGACCCCGGTAACCGTGACCCTGTCCAACGGCCAGACCATCACCGTCGAAGCCGGCAAGACCCAGGGCAGCATCGACTTCGAAACCCCGGCCAACGACGTCTACAACAACGGCTCGACCGTTAGCGTGACCATCGAGAGCGCCACCGGTGGCAACTTCGAACAGCTGACGCCGAACCCGGCCCCGGCGCAGACCACGATCAACGACTCGGTCGATAACACCACCGCGACCCTAACGGCGACCCCGTCGGTGACCGAAGGCGGGGTGATCACCTACACCGTGACCCTGAGCAACCCGGCTCAGACTCCGGTGACCGTGACCCTGTCCAACGGCCAGACCATCACCGTGGAAGCTGGCAAGACCCAGGGCAGCGTCGACTTCGAGACCCCGGCGAACGACGTCTACAACAACGGCTCGACCGTTAGCGTGACCATCGAAAGCGCCACTGGCGGCAACTTCGAGCAACTGACGCCGAACCCGACCCCGGCCCAGACCACGATCAACGACTCGGTCGATAACACCACCGCGACCCTGACGGCCACTCCGTCGGTGACCGAAGGCGGCGTGATTACCTACACCGTGACCCTGAGCAACCCGGCTCAGACCCCGGTGACCGTAACCTTGTCCAACGGCCAGACCATCACCGTGGAAGCTGGCAAGACCCAGGGCAGCGTTGACTTCGAAACCCCGGCCAACGACGTCTACAACAACGGCTCGACCGTTAGCGTGACCATCGAAAGCGCCACTGGCGGCAACTTCGAGCAACTGACGCCGAACCCGACCCCGGCCCAGACCACGATCAACGACTCGGTCGATAACACCACCGCGACCCTGACGGCCACTCCGTCGGTGACCGAAGGCGGCGTGATTACCTACACCGTGACCCTGAGCAACCCGGCCCAGACCCCGGTAACCGTGACCCTGTCCAACGGCCAGACCATCACCGTGGAAGCCGGCAAGACCCAGGGCAGCGTCGACTTCGAGACCCCGGCGAACGACGTCTACAACAACGGCTCGACCGTTAGCGTGACCATCGAGAGCGCCACCGGCGGTAACTTCGAGCAACTGACGCCGAACCCGACCCCGGCGCAGACCACGATCAACGACTCGGTCGATACCACCACCGCAACGCTGACCGCTTCGCCAAGCGTCACTGAAGGCGGCGTGATCACCTACACCGTGACCCTGAGCAACCCTGCTCAGACTCCGGTGACCGTGACTCTGTCCAACGGCCAGACCATCACCGTGGAAGCCGGCAAGACCCAGGGCAGCGTCGACTTCGAGACCCCGGCGAACGACGTCTACAACAACGGCTCGACCGTCAGCACCACGATTACCGGTGCGACCGGCGGCAACTTCGAGCAACTGACGCCGAACCCGACCCCGGCGCAGACCACGATCAACGACTCGGTCGATAACACCACTGCGACCCTGACGGCCACTCCGTCGGTGACCGAAGGCGGCGTGATCACCTACACCGTGACCCTGAGCAACCCGGCTCAGACCCCGGTAACCGTGACCCTGTCCAACGGCCAGACCATCACCGTGGAAGCCGGCAAGACCCAGGGCAGCGTCGACTTCGAAACCCCGGCCAACGACGTCTACAACAACGGCTCGACCGTTAGCGTGACCATCGAAAGCGCCACCGGCGGCAACTTCGAACAGCTGACGCCGAACCCGACCCCGGCGCAGACCACGATCAACGACTCGGTCGATAACACCACTGCGACCCTGACGGCCACTCCGTCGGTGACCGAAGGCGGCGTGATCACCTACACCGTGACCCTGAGCAACCCGGCTCAGACCCCGGTAACCGTGACCCTGTCCAACGGCCAGACCATCACCGTGGAAGCCGGCAAGACCCAGGGCAGCGTCGACTTCGAAACCCCGGCCAACGACGTCTATAACAACGGCTCGACTGTCAGCACCACGATTACCGGTGCGACCGGCGGCAACTTCGAGCAACTGACGCCGAATCCGACCCCGGCGCAGACCACGATCAACGACTCGGTCGATAACACCACCGCGACCCTGACGGCCACTCCGTCGGTGACCGAAGGCGGCGTGATTACCTACACCGTGACCCTGAGCAACCCGGCCCAGACCCCGGTAACCGTGACCCTGTCCAACGGCCAGACCATCACCGTGGAAGCCGGCAAGACCCAGGGCAGCGTCGACTTCGAGACCCCGGCGAACGACGTCTACAACAACGGCTCGACCGTTAGCGTGACCATCGAGAGCGCCACCGGCGGTAACTTCGAGCAACTGACGCCGAACCCGACCCCGGCGCAGACCACGATCAACGACTCGGTCGATAACACCACTGCGACCCTGACGGCCACTCCGTCGGTGACCGAAGGCGGCGTGATCACCTACACCGTGACCCTGAGCAACCCGGCTCAGACCCCGGTAACCGTGACCCTGTCCAACGGCCAGACCATCACCGTGGAAGCCGGCAAGACCCAGGGCAGCGTCGACTTCGAAACCCCGGCCAACGACGTCTACAACAACGGCTCGACCGTTAGCGTGACCATCGAAAGCGCCACCGGCGGCAACTTCGAACAGCTGACGCCGAACCCGACCCCGGCGCAGACCACGATCAACGACTCGGTCGATAACACCACTGCGACCCTGACGGCCACTCCGTCGGTGACCGAAGGCGGCGTGATCACCTACACCGTGACCCTGAGCAACCCGGCTCAGACCCCGGTAACCGTGACCCTGTCCAACGGCCAGACCATCACCGTGGAAGCCGGCAAGACCCAGGGCAGCGTCGACTTCGAAACCCCGGCCAACGACGTCTATAACAACGGCTCGACTGTCAGCACCACGATTACCGGTGCGACCGGCGGCAACTTCGAGCAACTGACGCCGAATCCGACCCCGGCGCAGACCACGATCAACGACTCGGTCGATACCACCACTGCGACCCTGACGGCCACTCCGTCGGTGACCGAAGGCGGGGTGATCACCTACACCGTGACCCTGAGCAACCCGGCTCAGACCCCGGTGACCGTAACCTTGTCCAACGGCCAGACCATCACCGTCGAAGCCGGCAAGACCCAGGGCAGCGTCGACTTCGAAACCCCGGCCAACGACGTCTATAACAACGGCTCGACTGTCAGCACCACGATTACCGGTGCGACCGGTGGCAACTTCGAACAGCTGACGCCAGACCCGACGCCTGCATCGACTGTCATCAATGACAGTATCGATACCGTCACCGTAAGCATCGTCAGTAATGGCAACGTGACAGAGGACCAGCAGCCGTCCTTTACTGTGAAGGTAAGCCAGGCACTGGACCGTCCGTTGACAGTTACTCTGTCGAACGGCGACACCGTGACCATTGAGGCCGGCAAGACCGAAGTGGAATACAAGACCGCAGCCCAAGGCGATGATGTCATCCAGGATGCCGGCTCCGTCACGCTCAGCGTGACAGATGCCACCGTCTCGGGTGCCACCTTCGAGAAGCTGGCGTTCGGAGGCCCGGCCACCGTTGAGATCTCGGACACCATCAGTGAAGTCGTCGCCAAACTGACCGCTACCGAGTCCGTAACCGAAGGTGGCGAAATTACCTACACCGTCACGCTGACCAGCAAGGATGGACTGCCGCTCAGCATCCAGTCGCCGCTGTATTTCACTCTCAGCGATGGCAAGACCGTTATTGAGGTACCGGCCAACAGTACAACCGGTTCGATAACCGTTGCCGCGCCGGACAACGTCTACATGGGCGCCAATCCACCGGTAGTCAATGCGATCGATTCGGTCAGCGGTGCTGATGTATGGAAGTTCGAGAAACTGACCTTGGACAAAACCGAGGTCACTACCACCGTGACTGATGAATCCGGCACCCCAGGCTCTGGTGGTGACCTTGTGTGGGTTAGCATCGAGGCCGACCAGGTATCGGTCCTCGAGAACCAGAACCCGACCTTTACCGTGAAGGTCAACACCGTGCTGGCGCACGATCTTGTCGTGACCTTGAGCAACGATGCCCAGGTCACGATCAAGGCGGGAGAAACCAGTGCGCAGTACACCCATGCCGTACAGGGCGACGACGTTTACCAGGACGCCGGCACTATCAGTGTTGGCCTCAAGTCGGCGACCGATACCGCAGGCAGCACCTTCGAGAATCTGCAATTTGGCGGAGCCGCGTCGGTGGGAGTGACTGACACCATCAACGAAGTAGTGGCCAAGCTGACGGCTACCGATTCCGTCACCGAGGGTGGCGAAATTACCTATACCGTCACGCTGACCAGCCAAGACGGCCTGCCGATCAACAACCACTCGCCGCTGTACTTCACCCTCAGCGACGGCAAGACCGTTGTTGTGGTGCCGGCCAACAGCAACACCGGCTCGATCACCGTTACCGCGCCTAATGATGTCTATGTAGGTGCTCAGCCTGTAGTAAATGCGATCGACTCGGTCAGCGGTGCAGATGCCTGGAAGTTTGAAAAGCTGACCCTGGACAAATCGGAAGTCAGCACAACGGTTACTGATGGCCCAGGCTCAGAGGATATTACCTGCCTGACGCTTTCTGCCACACCGACAGTGGCCGAAGGTGGCACGATCACCTACACCGCCACCTTGACCAACAAGGCCGGCACTGACTTGGTCATCAAACTGAGCAACGGCGAAACCATCACCATCGCGGCAGGCCAGAAGGAAGCTTCGATCATCGTCGACGCCCCAGGCGACGATGTGTACATCGATGCCAAAGACCTCAGCGTGACCATCGCCGATGCCACGGGTGGCAATTTCGAGAAGCTGGATGTCAGCAGCAAGGCGGCCGTGACCAAAGTCACCGATACCATCGACACTACCACCGTGACCTTGACGGCCACGCAAAGCGTGGTCGAGGGTGGTGTGGTGACCTACACCGCGTCGGTCAACCACAAGGTCACCGGTTCTGACCTGGTGGTGAAATTGGCCAACGGTCAGACCATTACCATTCCGGTGGGTGAGTCGTCGGCGTCGGTGCCCTTCACCGCGCCAGACAATGCCTACAACACTAATCTGGACCTGACCAACAAGATCACCGACATCTCGGGCGGCAATTACGAGAAGACCGTAGCCGTTGGCGAGCCGGTGACGACCGTGACCGACGGACCAGGCACCAAGGACATTACCCACCTTACCTTGAGCGCGACACCGACGGTTGCCGAGGGTGGCAAGATCACTTATACCGCGACCTTGACCAACAAGGCCGGCACCGATCTGGTGATCAAGCTGAGCAACGGTGAAACCATCACCATTGCCGCCGGCTCGAAGGAGGCTTCGGTCATCGTCGACGCCCCAGGCGATGATGTCTACATTGATGCTGAAGTACTGCAGGTCAAAGTGACCGAAACCACGGGTGGTGACTTCGAGAAGCTGAATGTAAACAGCGGCGCAGCCGTGACCAAGGTCACCGATACCATCGACACCACTACCGTGACCCTGACCGCGACCTCGACCGTCGCTGAAGGTGGTGTGGTGACCTACACCGCATCGGTCAATCACAAAGTTACCGGTTCGGACCTGGTGGTGAAACTGGCCAACGGCCAGACCATCACCATTCCGGTTGGCGAGTCGTCGGCGTCGGTGCCGTTCACCGCGCCGAACAACGTCCATAACACCAACCTGGACCTGACCAACAAGATCACCGACATCTCGGGTGGTAACTACGAGAAGACCGTGGCCGTTGGCGAGCCAGTGACCACTGTCACTGACAACCCGGCGACCCCGGACGTCACCACGCTCACGCTGACCGCGACGGATACCGTGCCCGAAGGCGGCAAGATCACCTACACCGCAACGCTGTCCAACCCGGCGGGTACTGCGCTGACCGTCAAGCTGAGCAACGGCGAGACCATCACCATCGCGGCGGGTCAGAAAGAAGGTTCGATCACCATCGACGCGCCGAGCGACGATGTGTACATCGATGCGGGTACCGTTCAGGCCAAGATCGATAGCACCAACGGCGGCGACTTCGAGAAGCTGGATGTCAGCAGCACTGCGGCTGTGACCAAGGTCACCGATACCATCGACACCACTACCGTGACCCTGACCGCCACGCAAAGTGTGGTCGAGGGCGGCGTAGTGACCTACACCGCGTCGGTCAACCACAAGGTCACCGGTTCGGACCTGGTGGTGAAACTGGCCAACGGCCAGACCATCATCATTCCGGTGGGCGAGTCGTCGGCGTCGGTGCCGTTCACCGCGCCGAACAACGTCCATAACACCAACCTGGACCTGACCAACAAGATCACCGACATCTCGGGTGGTAACTACGAGAAGACCGTGGCCGTTGGCGAGCCAGTGACCACTGTCACCGACAACCCGGCGACCCCGGACGTCACCACGCTCACGCTGACCGCGACAGATACCGTGGCCGAAGGCGGCAAGATCACCTACACCGCAACGCTGTCCAACCCGGCGGGTACTGCGCTGACCGTCAAGCTGAGCAACGGCGAGACCATCACCATCGCGGCGGGTCAGAAAGAAGGTTCGATCACCATCGACGCGCCGAGCGACGATGTGTACATCGATGCGGGTACCGTTCAGGCCAAGATCGATAGCACCAACGGCGGCGACTTCGAGAAGCTGGACGTCAGCAGCACTGCGGCTGTGACCAAGGTCACCGATACCATCGACACCACTACCGTGACCCTGACCGCCACGCAAAGTGTGGTCGAGGGCGGCGTAGTGACCTACACCGCGTCGGTCAACCATAAGGTCACCGGTTCGGACCTGGTGGTGAAACTGGCCAACGGCCAGACCATCACCATTCCGGTGGGTGAGTCGTCGGCGTCGGTGCCGTTCACCGCGCCGAACAACGTCCATAACACCAACCTGAACCTGACCAACAAGATCACCGACATCTCGGGTGGTAACTACGAGAAGACCGTGGCCGTTGGCGAGCCAGTGACCTCTGTCACCGATAATCCGGCGACCCCGGACGTCACCACGCTCACGCTGACCGCGACAGATACCGTGGCCGAAGGCGGCAAGATTACCTACACCGCTACGCTGTCCAACCCGGCGGGTACTGCGCTGACCGTCAAGCTGAGCAACGGCGAGACCATCACCATCGCCGCCGGTTCGAAGGAAGCCTCGATCACCATCGACGCGCCGAGCGACGATGTGTATGTCGATGCCGAAGACCTGAGCGTGACCGTTACCGGTACCACCGGTGGTGACTTCGAGAAGCTGGACGTCAGCAGCACTGCGGCTGTGACCAAGGTCACCGATACCATCGACACCACTACCGTGACCCTGACCGCCACGCAAAGTGTGGTCGAGGGCGGCGTAGTGACCTACACCGCGTCGGTCAACCACAAGGTCACCGGTTCGGACCTGGTGGTGAAACTGGCCAACGGCCAGACCATCACCATTCCGGTGGGTGAGTCGTCGGCGTCGGTGCCGTTCACCGCGCCGAACAACGTCCATAACACCAACCTGGACCTGACCAACAAGATCACCGACATCTCGGGTGGTAACTACGAGAAGACCGTGGCCGTTGGCGAGCCAGTGACCACTGTCACCGACAACCCGGCGACCCCGGACGTCACCACGCTCACGCTGACCGCGACAGATACCGTGGCCGAAGGCGGCAAGATTACCTACACCGCTACGCTGTCCAACCCGGCGGGTACTGCGCTGAACGTCAAGCTGAGCAACGGCGAGACCATCACCATCGCGGCGGGTCAGAAAGAAGGTTCGATCACCATCGACGCGCCGAGCGACGATGTGTACATCGATGCGGGTACCGTTCAGGCCAAGATCGATGGCACCACTGGCGGCGACTTCGAGCTGCTGGCTACCAGTGGAGCCTATGCGGTAACCAAGGTCAGCGACACCATCGACCACACTAGCCTGAGCCTCAGCGCCACGCCAACCGTCGCAGAAGGTGGCCAGATCACCTACACCGCCACCCTGACCAACAAGGCTGGCACCGACATGACCATCAAGCTGAGCAACGGCGCTGTGATCAGCATCGATGCGGGCAAGCTCTCCGGCTCCGTGACCGTTCCGGCGCCAGCCGATGACGTCTATATCGATGCAGGCAACGTTTCGGCGAAGATCACCGAAACCAGCGGTGGCAACTTCGAGAAATTGAACGTCAGCGATACGGCGGCGGTCACTGCTGTCACGGATACCATCCAGACCACCACCCTGAGCATCAGCGGCACCGCCGCGGTCGCCGAAGGTGGTAATGCCACGTACGTCCTGAACCTGACCAACAAGGCCGAGACCGACGTCACCGTCAAACTGACCTACACCGGCACCGCGGCCGATGGCACGGACTACACCGGCGTGGCTACCGTAGTGATCAAGGCCAACAGCTCGCAGGCAACGTTCACCGTCCCGACCTTCAAGGACAACGCCACCGAGGGTACCGAGCACTTCACGGTCAAGATCGATTCGGCCACTGGCGGTAACTTCGAGAAGCTCGACATCAGCTCCAGCGCCGGCAGCGTGACCACCCAGATATTCGAGCCAGCTCCGGTTCTGGACCTGGATGGCAACGACTCCAGCGGCAAGACCGGAGCCGACTACCAGACCACCTTCACCGAGAACCAGCCAGGCAGTGGTGTGTCGATCGGCGATGTGGACGTCACTATCACCGACTTCGACAGCTCGCAGCTGACGGGCGCGACGGTCACCCTGACCAACCGCCAGCCGGGTGATGCGCTGAACCTGGGCAACAGTGTCAACGGCATCACGATCAACGCCAACAGCACAGACGGCAAGGTAGTCCTGACCCTGAGCGGCGCTGCGTCGCTGGCCGACTATATCCAGGCGATCAAGAACATCACCTTCATCAACAGCAGCGAGAACCCGAGCACCACGCCTCGCATCATCACCGTGACGGTGACCGACGGCGTTAATACCTCGAACACCGCCACGACCACGGTGAATGTGATCGCTGTCAACGACGCACCGGTCGCCACTGGCGGCGCCGTCACTGGCGTCGAAGACACGCCGCTGGTGCTGACCTGGAACGACTTCAACATTTCCGACGTCGACAGCGCCCTGTCGAGCCTGGGTGTGACCTTCACCCAGCTGCCAGCGGCTTCCCTGCAGCTCTTCAACGGCACCGCCTGGGTCAACGTCGCCCAGAACCAGACCGTCAGCCAGGCTGACATCGCTGCCGGCAACCTGCGGTTCGTGCCAAAACCCAACGAGTCGGGTATCGACGGATATGGCGGAACGGGCGTCGGCAACAAGCAGGCCGACTATGCCCAGATCAAGTACAAGCCTACCGACGGTGCCGCTGCTGGTGGCGAGGCCACGCTGAAGGTCGATATTGCACCTGTAGCCGACAAGCCTGGCCTGAACATCGGCAGCAACACCCCCGAATCGCTTGGCCTGACCAAGGAAACCTGGAACAGCCTCACGGGCCTGGGCACCAACGGCAACGGCATCAGCGGTACTGCGCTGAAGAACGTGTTCGCCAACTCTGGCAGTGCCAGCAAGACCGAGCAGGTTACCAGCGCCGATTCGGGCGGCAGCGTTGCCGCCGGTACGGGCTCCAAGACCTCCGGCCTGATCTACCTGGAAGCCGGCCAGACCTACACCTTCAGCGGCACCGCCGATGACAGCCTGCAGGTCTACATCGGCAAAACCAGCGTGGTCGGCGCCACTTGGGGGGCGGGCGGTACGATCTCCGGCAGCTTCTCGCCGCCTGTCAGCGGCTACTACACCCTGGAGATCTACCACGCCAACCAGTCCGGCCCGGGCAGCCTGGATATCAACGTCAAGGTCGGTAACGGCCCGGTGACCGACCTGAGCAGCTCGGCCATCCCGATGTACCCGAACGTTGCGGCGATGGGTAACGCCGGGCTTTCCGTGTCCGATTTCCATGGCAGTGATGGCCAAGGCTACTACGACGGCTACAAGCTCAACGAAGGGCCGGAGAACGGCACCGTCAAGCTGGTCGGCATTTCCACCAACCTGACCGACACTGACGGCTCCGAGAGCCTGAGCGTCAAGCTGGGCGGCATTCCGGCAGGTTCGGTGCTCAGCGATGGCGCTGGTCATACCATAACCGTCGGCGCCACTTCGGTTGACGTCACCGGCTGGAGCCTCAACGGCCTGAGCATCAAGCCGCCGGCGTACTACCAGGGCAGTTTCGATGTGAAGGTCACCTCGACCGCTACCGAAAGCGTGGGCGGCAGCAAAGCCTCCACCGAAGGCACGATCAAGGTAACTGTCTATCCGGACACCTACACCGCCAGCAACCTGACTACCGACAGCGACAGTTTCACCGGCACCACCACCAGTGACATCATCGTTGCCGACATCAGTGGCCTGCATGTGACGCCGGGTCAGGACTACAACATTGCGTTCATCGTCGATACCTCAGGCAGCATGGGCAGCGCGGTCGATGCCGCGCGCAACTCGCTGAAGTCGGTGTTCGATACGCTGGCCAACAGCGTCAAGGGCGCGCAGTCCGGTACAGTGAACATCCTGCTGGTGGACTTCTCCACCCAGGTGAACAGTACGGTTTCGGTCAACCTGGGCGACAAGAACGCGCTGAGCTCGCTCTACAGTGCGCTCAATACACTCTATTCCAGCGGCTCGACCAACTACGAGGATGCGTTCAAGACCACCGCCAACTGGTTCAAGCAATTGATGGATGCGGGCAACACCGGCAGCCGCCAGACGTTCTTCATCACCGACGGCCAGCCAAACGTGTACCAGACCGGCGAGTATGACCCCACGCTCATGAACTCAAGCTACACACTGGATGCAGTGCTGAAGTCGATCAACTACAAATTGGGTGATGTGGTCACTGGCAAGCTGGTGGGGAACAACAACCGATTCAGCATCGACGCCGCTGGCAACATGACCGCCGAGTACAAAACCGGAAACGGCAACAACTGGAAAACCGACAGTTATGCAAGCGGACAGTTGCATGCTCAGGGAGATGGTACTTATGAGTTTTCCTACGCCACTTCCGACCGCTGGACCGACTACTATGCGGACCTCAATTCCCAGCAGAGCTTCCTGTTGTTGTCCAAGCTGTCTGGCGTGGAGGCCATTGGCCTCAACAGCGCGGTCAATGTCAACGACCTGAAGCCTTACGACACCGATAGCAAGCCGCAGACCAACATCGACCCGAGCAAACTGGCGGAAGCGATCCTGGGCCACACCGAAGCCACCGTGCCGGGCAATGACACCGTCAACGGTGGTGATGGCAACGACATCATCTTCGGTGACCTGGTGAGCTTCGGTTCGGTCGCCGGCAACGGTGTCGAAGCCATACAGGGATATGTCGCAGGCCAGCTGGGTGTGGCCCTGGGTGATGTCGACGGTCGCGTGCTGCACAAGTACATCGTCGAGCACGTCAGCGAATTCGATGTCTCGCGCAGCAACGATGGCAATGACATTCTCAACGGTGGGGCGGGCAATGACCTCCTGTTCGGCCAAGGCGGAGACGATACCCTCGACGGTGGCAAGGGCAATGACATACTGATCGGTGGCCTGGGCAAGGACACTTTGCTCGGTGGTGAAGGCAATGACATCCTGCTTGGTGGCAAGGGCGATGACACCATGACCGGTGGCAGCGGTGCCGACACCTTCGTATGGAAGGCTGGCGATACCGGCAAAGACGTGATCAAGGATTTCAAGGTGGCCGAAGGCGACCGCATCGACCTGAAGGACCTGCTCCAGGGCGAGAAGGGCAGCACCATCGACAACTACCTGAAGCTCACCACGGTGGAAGGCACGACGACGCTGCAGGTCAGCAGCGAAGGCAAGCTCAATGCCGCCGGTGGTATCGCCAACGCCGACGTGACCATCAAGCTGGAAGGGGTGAACTGGTCCAACACCACGATCAACTCGTTGATCAGCGGTGCTGACCCGACAATCATCATCCACAATAAGGACAGTTGATTACTGATGCGCTAGCGGGCTGCACTGCAGCCCGATCGCCGGCAAGCCAGCTTCCACAGGAACTGTGCAGCTCTGGAGAGTTGTGCGGTTCTTGTGGGAGCTGGCTTGCCGGCGATTGGCCGCTCAGCGGCCATGGTACTTTCCTGGCATCCTGCGACAGCGCATACTCTGGCGCCGGGCCTGCGTGCCCGGTGATCTTTGCCTATGCTGCTGTCTACCACCCAGGAACCAATGTGACGAGGGACACCGCCATGTTCTACGTGCAACGCGATGCCGCTGGCCAGTTGCAGCGGGTCGAAGCAGCCGCTTTTGACCAGTTCACCGAAATGCTCCCCGCCGACCATGCCGATATCCAGGAATGGTTTGCCGATGACGTCGTGGAAAACAGCCTCAACCAGCTCAAGCAAAGCGATCTCGACATGATCCGCGTGCTCGAGGACTTGATCGATGTGCTGACCGCCAAGGGTGTGTTCAAGATCACCGACCTGCCCCCCGGTGCGCAGGCCAAGCTGCTCAACCGTTCTACAGCGCGCAAGGCGCTCAGCAGCCTGAACAACCTCATCGATGAGGAAGAGCAGGGCGGGTTGATCTGATTGCGCACCGCCTCTGACAGCCGTGCTATGGTTATTCTTTATCGGTATTTAAAATAAAACTCTTATGACTTTATAGTCGCTTCCACTGCGTACCCGTCGACCAATCGATGCGCCGCACGACTTGAACCCACACGGGAAATCCCCGTGCGTTTCTGATCGTTGCGCGCCATTGAAGTCGCGCACTGCGTGGGAGTGAAAAATGTCAGCCGCCTCGAACGCCTTGTCGATCATCGACAGCGCACTGCCGCAACGCTTCGAAATCCGCCCTTTTTCCGGTGCTGTAGGTGCCGAAATCATCGGCCTGGACTTGGCCAGGCCGGTCAACGCCGTGGATTTTGCCCGTATCCATCGCGCCCACCTCGACCACCATGTACTGGTGTTCCGCGACCAGCGCATCAGCCCCGACCAGCAGATCGCCTTCAGCCGCCGCTTCGGCCCATTGCAGGTCCATGTGCTCAAGCAGTTCCTGCTCGCCGGCCACCCCGAGATCCTGATCGTTTCCAACATCATCGAAAACGGCCAAAACATCGGCCTGGGTGATGCCGGCAAGTTCTGGCACTCGGACCTGTCGTACAAGGAACTGCCCAGCCTTGGCTCCATGCTGCATGCCCAGGAACTGCCCAGCGAAGGCGGCGATACCCTGTTCGCCGACATGCACAAGGCCTGGGACGCTGTACCCGCGACCCTGCGCAAGGTGGTCGAGGGCCGCAGTGCCGCTCACTCCTACACCGCCCGTTACGCCGAGACCAAGTTCGAAGGCAACTGGCGCCCGACCCTGACCGCCGAGCAGCTGGCGCAGGTACGGGAAGTCATCCATCCGGTGGTGCGTACCCACCCGGAAAACGGCCGCAAGGCGCTGTTCGTCAGCGAAGGCTTCACCACCCGTATCGTCGGCCTGCCAAGTGACGAAAGCCGCGACGTGCTGCAACAGCTGTATGCCCTGAGCGTGCTGGAGCAGAACATCTATCGCCACCAGTGGCAGCCCCGCGACCTGGTGTTCTGGGACAACCGCTCGCTGATCCACCTGGCCACCGGCTGCCCCGCACACCTGCGACGCAAGCTTTACCGCACCACCATCCAGGGCGATGCCCCGTTCTGACGACTGAGGAAACCAATCATGCGTAAATCCATCAGCCGCCTGGCGGCAAGCATCGGCCTGGGCGCAAGCCTTGTCGTCGGCAGCCTGGCGGCCCCCGCCGCGGCGCAAGAAGAAGGCAAGATTCGCATCGCCGAACAGTTCGGTATCGTCTACCTGCTGCTGAACGTAGTGCGTGACCAGCATCTGATCGAAAAACATGGCAAGGAGCAGGGCATCGACATCGAAGTCGATTGGGCCCAGCTGTCGGGTGGTTCGGCTATCAACGACGCACTGCTGTCCGGTTCGGTGGACATCGCCGGCGCTGGCGTCGGTCCGCTGTTGACCGTGTGGGACCGTACCAAGGGCCGACAGAACGTCAAGGCCGTGGCCTCGCTGGGCAACTTCCCGTACTACCTGGTCAGCAGCAACCCCAATGTGAAGACCATTGCCGACCTCTCCGACAAGGACCGCATCGCCGTACCGGCGGTAGGTGTTTCGGTGCAGTCGCGCTTCCTGCAGTACGCCGCCGCCCAGCAATGGGGCGACAAGGAATACAACCGCCTCGACAAATACACCCTGGCCGTGCCGCACCCGGATGCCACTGCCGCGCTGCTGGCCGGTGGCACCGAACTCAACGGACACTTCTCCAACCCGCCGTTCCAGGACCAGGTGCTCGCCAACAAGAACGTGCACGTTGTACTCAACAGCTACGAACTGCTCGGCCCCAACTCGCCGACCTTGCTGTTCGCCACTGAAAAATTCCGCAAGGACAACCCCAAGACCTACAAGGCCTTCGTCGATGCGCTGGCCGAAGCCGCGGACTTCGCCCAGAAGGACAAGGCGGCCGCCGCCGACACCTATATCCGCGTGACCAAGGCCAAGATCGACCGCGACACGTTGATCAGACTGATCGACAACCCGCAGTACGAATTCACCGTCACGCCAAAGAACACCTACAAGTTGGCCGACTTCCTCTATCGGGTAGGCGCCATCAAGCACAAGCCGGAATCGTGGAAGGACTACTTCTTCCAGGATGAACGCCCGCTGCAGGGGAGCTGACCAATCATGACTGCCCCATTGCCAGGCCACACGGCCAGCAACCTGAGCCGTGTCGCAACGCCGCCTTTGCTCAAGGTGGATAACCTCAGCCTCGAATACCGCACCGCACAACGCGTGGTGCGGGCCACCCACCAGGTCAGCTTCGAAGTCGACCGTGCCGACCGCTTCGTGCTGCTAGGCCCCTCCGGCTGCGGCAAGTCCACCTTGCTCAAGGCCGTGGCTGGGTTCATCTCGCCCCAGGAGGGGCAGATTCTGCTGCAAGGTCAGCCAGTCAGCGGTCCGGGCCCCGACCGCATCGTGGTGTTCCAGGAGTTCGACCAGCTGCCGCCATGGAAGACGGTGAAACAGAACGTCATGTTCCCTCTGCTGGTGTCGGGCCAGCTGAAACGCGCCGAGGCCGAGGAGCGGGCACTGCACTACCTGGAAAAAGTCGGCCTGGCCGCCTTCGCCGATGCCTACCCACACACCCTGTCGGGCGGTATGAAGGCGCGCGTGGCGATTGCCCGGGCCTTGGCCACGCAGCCGAAGATCCTGCTGATGGACGAACCGTTCGCGGCACTTGATGCGCTGACCCGGCGCAAGATGCAGGAAGAATTGCTGCTGCTATGGGAGGAGGTGCGTTTTACCCTGCTGTTCGTTACCCACTCCATCGAAGAAGCGCTGGTGGTCGGCAACCGCATCCTGCTGCTGTCGCCCCACCCGGGGCGGGTGCGCGCCGAAGTGCACAGCCACCAGTACGACTTGGGCAGCCTGGGGGGTAGCGACTTCCAGGCCAGTGCCCGGCGCATCCATCGTTTGCTGTTCGATGAGGTGGATGCCCCCGAACAGCCCGACGATCTTGGTTTCAACGATATCCGTATCGCCTACTGACGGGAGCTTCAGCCATGACCACTACACCTGTACGCCAGGAATACGAGGTGCAGCTGGAGCCTTTGCTCAGTGTGCCTGTGGAGCGCAACCTGCCTTTGGCTCAGCGCCTGTGGCAGCACGGTTGGTTGCGCAAGGCGGTCATCCTGCTGGTGATCGCCGTGCTGTGGGAGGCCATTGCCCGCTACCAGGGCAACGATCTGCTGCTACCGACCTTCCTGCAGACGGCCACGGCGCTGTGGGACGGCATGGTCAGCGGTGAGTTGCCGGCCAAGGTTGGCGTGTCGCTGGTGATTCTGCTCAAGGGTTACCTGCTGGGAATCATCCTGGCCTTCGGCCTCACCAGCTTGGCGGTGTCGACCCAGCTTGGGCGCGATCTGCTGGGCACCCTGACCTCGATGTTCAACCCATTGCCAGCGATTGCCCTGTTGCCGCTGGCTTTGCTGTGGTTCGGGCTGGGCGACAACAGCCTGATCTTCGTGCTGGTGCACTCGGTGCTATGGGCGCTGGCGCTGAATACCTATGCGGGCTTCCTAGGCGTGTCGGAAACCTTGCGCATGGCCGGGCGCAACTACGGCCTGAAAGGGCTGCGGCTGGTACTGCATATCCTTGTCCCGGCGGCGCTGCCGTCAATCCTGTCGGGGCTGAAGATCGGCTGGGCATTCGCCTGGCGCACACTGATCGCTGCCGAGCTGGTGTTCGGGGCCAGCAGTGGAAAAGGCGGGTTGGGCTGGTACATCTTCCAGAACCGCAACGAGCTGTACACCGACAAGGTGTTTGCCGGGTTGGCGGTGGTGATCCTGATCGGCTTGCTGGTGGAAGGGCTGGTGTTCAATACCCTGGAGCGGTTGACCGTTCGCCGCTGGGGGATGCAGCGCTGACGCGCATGTGCTTGGTTGGCCCAATCGTCGGCTTGCCGGTGATCGGGCTGATGTTGTCGGCCCAAATGGCGTAGCTCTGAAACACTTTCAAATATTTTCAAGCCGACTTGTCGTATAACTCGTAAGAAAATTCCTAATTTAGCATCGATCTCCGCAGAACGATTGCGTTGGAGTTTTTCCGTGCCTAGCCTGTTCCGCTCAATTGTTTACAAGGAACAGTAACCATGGCTTTCGACGCTTATATTCAAATCGCGGAAATCGCTGGCGAAGCAAAGGACGAGCAATACAGCAACTGGATCGAGATCCTTGGCTACACGTTCGGCAGCAGCCAAAGCGCCTCCGCCACCGCCAGTTCCGCGGGCGGCGCCACTTCCGGGCGTACCACCCTGAGCAACCTCACCTTCACCAAGTACCTGGACAACGCCAGTTGCAAACTGCTCGAAGCCAGTTGCGCCGGGCAGCACCTGAAAGAGGTGAGGCTGGTCGTCTGCCGCGCCGGTGGGGACAAGCTCAAATACTACGAAGTGGTGCTCGAAGAAGTGATCATCGCCGACTATGCACAAAGCGCGCATGCCGGCGTGCCGACTGAAATCATCCAGCTCGACTACGGCCGTATCAAGACCACCTACACCCGGCAGCAACGCGCCGATGGCCGTGCCGGCGGCAATGTGACCGGTGGCTGGGACCGGATTGCCAACAAGAAGTTTACGTGAGGAACGACCATGTCCGAGGCACGCAGCTTTATAAATCCCAAGGCACAGAATTACGCGACCCTGAAGAACGGTACACCGATGAACGCCAACCAGCAGGCCAAGTTCGATGTGCTCAATGGGCATATCGTCAACACCGTGGTCTTGGCCGGCGAACTGGTGATCGTCGGTGACCCCGATACTTCTTCCTGCACCAGCCATGAAGCCTTTCTCATGGGCAAGGCGGCTGGCATCCACCGCGACATCATGCTCAACGGGGGCGGTGTTGACGGTTTCATGCTGGATAACTTCGAGATGCTGCAAAGTCTACTGGCCCATGCATCGATGGGGGCAGGGGCAGCGAGCGATGGCTGGGCCAGGTATCTGGATGCAATCAAGAAGACGCTGGAACAGATCGAGCTACTGCACCGCGAGCATATGAGTGGTGGTGTGTTCAGGGCGCGGGAAGAGTTCTATGCCAAGCGTGTGGAGCTGTTCAGGACGTTGGACGAACAGCTGGGGAGGACGGCCGCCTATGGCTCGGGTCTACGAAATCAGGGATCGATCAAGCGAATGCTGCAGCTTTCCACCAAGCGTTATCTGAATGCTGGGGAGATATCCGGGTATGCAGAGAAGGTAACGGGAGTGGCGAAGGCTGCGAGTCTGATCAAGAAAGGGGCCTACATCGGGGTTGCGTTGGATGTAGCCGCTACTGGGCTGGAAATTAAAAAAGCTTGTACTCTGGGGCGGGAGGAGGAGTGTGCCAGAGCTAAGTACGTAGAGGGTGGTTCTCTGTTATTAGGTTTGACTGGAAGTAGTATTGTGGGCGCTTATGGCGGTGCAATCGCCACCGGGGCATGCGCGTTTGTGCTAGGAATTACAACAGGTCCTGGCTCTTTGGTTTGCGGAGTGGTCGGCGGGGCGGTTGGGGGAGCAGTCGGCGGCGAGATCTTTGGGGGATGGGGTGAAATTGCAGGTGATTTCCTATATCGCAAGGTTTCAGAATGACTATGTTTGAGCCTGGCCTGATTGTCTTGATGATCTTTGGCTTGGGAGTAATAACTCTGCTTGTCCTGGTTTATGTTGCTTATGCATGTTTAGATAGGGCTGAATCCCTTTTGGAGAAGTCTAGATATATACAGGGCGTTAAGGAAGGCTTTTTTCATGCTGGTATGCCGGGTAAGGTTTTACGTGTGTGCAGTATTGCCTTTCTTTTGACAATGCCAGGCCCCTACGTACAGCGTGGACTAGCAAACTCCGACGAGATAAAGAGATTTCCGAGGTCGCTGAGATTTTTGTTAATTGGGCTATGGCTAGCATTGACGATTGAAGTCTTAGCTATGCTGGCGTTTCAGGCTTGGCTTTATTATGTTTGAATTGCCTTGGGTGGCAGTCGTAAGCTCTTTGGGCCTGAGAGACTTTGTGAGGGGAAAAGGGCTGGTTGATGTTCCAGAGGTACGAGCAGTAACTGAGTACATCGAAAGGCTACTGATTTCGCTGTGGCTCACGAACCTTGTCGTTGTCAGCATTTTGCATATGGGGTAGGGGCTTTACGAAACTGATTGCCAGGTGACCACTCCTACGGCGATTTGCAATAATTTACGGTGAGTAATAAAGCGTGAGCAGTCTTGAGATGAATGTGGTCGCGATTTGTTTTTTCTGCTTGGGTATGGTTGCGCTTTTAGTGAAAATATATGTCGCCATAAGATATCTTGATGAGATTGAAGGTCTGCTATCAAAAAGCAGTTTTGTATCGGGGAATAGGAAGCTTTATTTGCACGCAGGCATCATCGGTAAGATTATGCGTATCTGTACCATATCAGCACTTCTGAGCACGCCATACCTATTTGCTCGCAAGGGATTGGTTGACGAGGCGCAACTGCAGAACTTTCCGACGCGTATGAAAAGACTGCTTATAGTAACGTGGTGCACAATGTGTATTTCTTCAGTCGCATTCCTCGCGCTCGGGTCTTTTTAAGAAAGTGTTTGGAGGAAGCGCGCAGGCTGCAGTGTGATGCGCGGTGCTCAATTTCGCCTTGTCTGAGGAAGCTTGCCGGGAAGATGGGAGCAACAAGGTTGTTGGTTTGACCCGCTTGGGAGGCGAGTGTGTGGAAAGAGGATTGAATGAAATCGACAGTTGAAGTAATAGGAATGTCCATGTTGTTATTCTGGATAATGATCAGTGTGGGTATTATGATTTACCTAGCCTGCCGATATCTTGATTTGGTTGAATCGAACCTGTCGGGATGCAGTTATGTACGAGATAATCGGTTAAGTTTCTCATCGGCGGGTTTGCTAGGTAAAGTGTTGCGCATCTGCCTGGCCGCAAATATGCATTATCATGCCCGGTGTCTTTGTTAGCAAAGGTGTTGCGGATGCTTCCGAAATATTGCGCTTTCCAAAGGATCTGAAAATTAAAATTCTAGTTTCGTGGGGAGGGCTAATGACTTCTACGGTTGTTTTTGTTGTTGCCCATAATGTTCTGAAGCTTTTAAGCTTGCCCAGTTGATTATATCGGCTTAATTTATTATTAATTGGAGGGGTAAAGTGCCACTTTGCTATAAGCGGCTTGTGCTCTACTTCCATCTCGCAATTGCAGGCCAGGTTATTAGCCATGGGAAATCGAGACTTGCTGGTGGGTGAGCCTTGAGCTCAATGGCCATCCTGATACTGTGCCGCCGCTTCAACGAGTGTCCTGGCAATCTCCATGCGTAGCTGGCTGGGCTGCTCGATCACCACGCCTGCTCCCTGGCTCAGCACCCACCAGCGCAACCCCCAGCCATCCTCCACGGTGGCCCGCAGCCGATGGCCCTGCTCCAGCGCTGTCAGCTGCATATCGACACTCAACGGCGCTTCACGCAACTGTCGGGCCAGCAGGTCGCTGACCCAGGCCTGTAGCTCGACCCCTTCACCTTGCGCCGGCTGCAGCGAACCACCGCGCAAAAAACCCTGCAGATCGAAATTCCCACGCAACTCGCCAGCAACGTTCGCCGACCAGTGCCAGCCAAACGGAATGCTCTTGTCATTGCGCTCCAGCGGAAATATCAGCGACAGCTCATTGAGATCACGCTCGACAGTGCGTTTGCTGACGGTGAAGCCCACGTCACGCAGGCGCCAGACCAATTCGGCGCTGGTAATGCCTGGGGAACGGCTGGGCAGCTGGCGCAGCAGCGCCCACTGTCGGCTGAGGGTGGCGCGAGTGGTGGCGAACGGCAAAAGATAACGTCCTTGTCTAGGCTTGCCGCAATAGGATGGCGGCAGGCGTGGGTCATGGCAATTGGCCACAGCCTGCTCAGATCAAGGAAGTCGCATTTGGTTGCCTGGTGCCGAATCGTTCGCGACAGGTTTTGACGTTACGTCACGCAGAATCACGCCTCATCACAGCCGAAGGTTGGGGTTGTGTGTCGTTCAATGAGGATGAACATGTCTGCTGCCAGCAATATCCATTCGCTGCTTGCCCGCCTTCTGCCCGAGCGGGTCATTGCCCCACCGGCCGCTGTCGGGAGGCGACAGCGACTGTTTGCCGGGATAGGGTTGCCCAGCCAGCGCTCGCTGCTGGTCAGTCGCCTGGACGAAGCCAGCGACTTGCAGATGGTTTACGTCGACCTGCGCCGCCAGGCCTTGCAAGGCAATGTGGCGGCGCTCAACGACCTTGGCTGGATCTGGCTCAACGGCAAATACTGGCGTGCTGACACCGTGTTGGCCGGCCACCTGTTGCGCATGGCGGCCCTGCAAGGCAATGCCGCGGCGTGGTTCAACCTTGGGCAGCAACATTACTTTGGCAAAGGTATCGAACCCTCTTACCTACAGGCGGCGGAGTGCTACCGGCAGGCTTTCGAGCGGGGCATGCTGCATGCCGCTGCTGCCCTGGGTGACCTGTACGAGGAAGAAGTGTGCGATGGCAGCCTGCAGTGGCAGGTAGATCTTGTACAGGCCTACCAGTGGTTCCTGCGCGGGGCCGAGCAGGGCGAGGCACGCTGCCGTTTCGAGGTGGGCTACCGGTTGATGCACGGGCTGTACGTGGAGGCTGATCTCAAGGCCGCACTGTACTGGCTGGAACTGGCGGCAGCTGCGGGGGTGGTGCAGGCGGCTGAAGAGCTGGCGGTGCACTTCAGCAGCCGTGACGAGGGCCGCTACCAGGAGTGGCGTGACCGGGCGGTGCAGATGGGCAGTACATTGGCCTTGACCATGAAGCTGGAAGACCAGATACAGCCCTGAATGCTCTGTTGCCTGTCCGGGCCTCTTCGCGGGTAAACCCGCTCCCACAGGTACCGCGCATGGCTTGAATCCTATGCAGCACCTGTGGGAGCGGGTTTACCCGCGAAGAGGCCGGCACAGGCAGACCAAAACCCCAGCATGAACAACAATTCATCCGTCACCCCCGGTTGACGACAGGGGGAGGCACAGGCGTATATTGATAGTTAGCAAACTATGAATATCCTTGGTTCCTGTCATGTCCCTTGATCTCCTGCGCCTGCAAGTCAGCAGCGGCATGGTGGTTGCCGCCCGCCATTGGCGGCGTATCTGCCATACCGCCCTGACCGGTTACGGAATTTCCGAGGCTTGTGCCGTGCCGTTGCTGATGATCGTGCGCCTGGGTGACGGCGTGCATCAGGTGGCCGTGGCCCAGGCCGCCGGCCTGGAAAGCCCGTCGCTGGTGCGCCTGCTCGACCAGCTGTGCAAGGCCGGCCTTGTATGCCGCAGCGAGGACCCGTTGGACCGCCGCGCCAAGGCCCTGAGCCTGACCGCCGAAGGCCGCACCCTGGCCGAGTCTATCGAAGCCGAGCTGGTGCGCCTGCGCCGCGAGGTGCTGCATGGCATCGACCAGGCCGACCTGGAAGCCGCCTTGCGCGTGCTGCGTGCCTTCGAAGCCGCCGGCCTGGGCAACACAGGCGGGGCAGCATGAGCAACTTCTTCAGCTCGGTGCCCCCGGCCCGCGACTGGTTCTATGGCGTGCGTACCTTTGCCGCCTCCATGATCGCCCTGTACATCGCCCTGCTCATGCAGCTGCCGCGCCCCTATTGGGCCATGGCCACGGTGTACATCGTTTCCAGCCCGTTCCTTGGCCCCACCAGCTCCAAGGCCCTGTACCGTGCCGTGGGCACGCTGCTCGGCGCCGGCGGGGCGATTTTCCTGGTCCCACCGCTGGTGCAGTCGCCGTTGCTGCTGAGCATCGCCATCGCCCTGTGGACCGGCACCTTGCTGTTCCTTTCGCTGAACCTGCGCACCGCCAACAACTACGTGTTGATGCTGGCCGGCTACACCTTGCCGATGATTGCCCTGGCGGTGGTCGACAACCCGCTTGCTGTGTTCGACGTGGCGTCTTCCCGCGCCCAGGAAATCTGCCTGGGGATCGTCTGCGCGGCGGTGGTCGGAGCGATCTTCTGGCCACGCCGGCTGGCGCCGGTTGTAGTCGGTGCCACTGGTAGCTGGTTCACCGAGGCGATCCGCTATAGCGACACCTACCTGGCCCGCCAAGCCAGCGCAGACCAGGTTGGCGGCATGCGCGGGGCGATGGTTGCCACCTTCAACTCGCTGGAGCTGATGATCGGCCAGCTCGGCCATGAAGGCGCCGGTCCGCACACCCTGAAGAATGCCCGCGAGTTGCGCGGGCGCATGATCCACCTGCTGCCCGTGATCGATGCCCTCGACGACGCCCTGGTCGCCCTCGAAGGCCGCGCCCCGGCACAGTTCGCCCAGTTGCAACCGTTGCTCAATGCCGCCCGCGAATGGCTCAAGGGCACCGTCGACAGCGCCTCGGTCGCCCGCTGGACCGCCCTGCACGAACAGATCGAGCGCCTGCAGCCGGGCGCCGCTGCCCTCGACCAGCGCGCCGAATTGCTACTGTCCAACGCTCTGTACCGCCTGACCGAATGGGCCGACCTGTGGCAGGACTGCTGCAGCCTGCAGCATGCCCTGCGCAGCGACGACTCCAAACCCTGGCGCGCGGTGTACCGCCACTGGCGCCTGGGCCGCCTGACGGCGTTCTTCGACCGTGGCCTGATGCTGTATTCGGTGGCCTCAACCGTACTGGCGATCGTTGTCGCCTGCGGCCTGTGGATTGGCCTGGGTTGGAACGACGGCGCCAGTGCAGTGATCCTCGCCGCCGTGTCGTGCAGCTTCTTCGCCGCCATGGACGACCCGGCGCCGCAGATCTACAGGTTCTTCTTCTGGACGCTGATGTCGGTCATCTTCTCCAGCCTTTACCTGTTCCTGGTACTGCCCAACCTGCACGATTTCCCGATGCTGGTGCTGGCCTTTGCCGTGCCGTTCATCTGCGTTGGCACCCTGACCGTGCAGCCGCGTTTCTACCTTGGTACCTTGCTGACCATCGTCAACACCTCGACCTTCATCAGCATCCAGGGCGCCTACGATGCTGACTTCTTCACTTTCCTCAATTCCAACCTCGCCGGCCCCGTGGGGCTGCTGTTCGCCTTCATCTGGACCTTGGTGATGCGCCCGTTCGGCGTGGAGCTGGCGGCAAAGCGCATGACCCGCTTCGCCTGGCGCGACATCGTTGAAATGACCGAGCCGGCCACCCTGGCCGAGCACCGCCAGGTCGGTGTGCAGATGCTCGACCGCCTGATGCAGCATCTGCCGCGCTTGTCGCAAACCGGGCAGGACAGCGGCGTGGCACTGCGCGACCTGCGGGTGGGGTTGAACCTGCTCGACCTGCTGGCCTACATGCCGCGTGCCGGGCAGCAGGCTCGTGAGCGGCTGAACACGGTAGTCGAGGAAGTCGGCGCGCACTACGCCGCCTGCCTGCGCGCCGGCGAGCGCCTGCACGCCCCGGCCGCGCTGCTGCGCAACATGGAGCGCGCGCGCCTGGCGCTGAACCTGGATGAGCTGTACGAGCGCGGCGATGCCCGCACCCACCTGCTGCACGCACTGAGCGGCCTGCGCCTGGCACTGCTGCCGGGCGTGGAGGTGATGCTCGAGCCAGCCGAACAACCGCAACTGCCCCCCGGCCTCGACGGAGCACCCTTGTGATTGGTGAACTGGATATCAGCGGGGTATTCCTGCCCACGCTGCTGGTGATGATGTTTGGCACCTACCTGCTGTTCCTCGGGGTGCACGCGGTGCTGGTGCGCCTGCATTTCTACCGCCTGGTCTGGCACCGGGCGTTGTTCAACGTTGCCCTGTATGCCGTGCTGCTTGGTGCGGTGGACCACTTTTGCCGAAACCTGATGCTGCCATGAAAAAACCTTTGCTGACCTTGGGCCGCGTGGTCCTGACCTTGCTGGTAGTGACCTTCGCCGCCGTGCTCGTGTGGCAGATGGTGGTGTACTACATGTTCGCCCCATGGACCCGCGACGGGCACATCCGCGCCGACGTGATCCAGATTGCTCCGGACGTGTCCGGGCTGATCCAGAAGGTCGAGGTGCGTGACAACCAGACCGTCAAGCGCGGCGATGTGCTGTTCACCATCGATCAGGACCGTTTCACCCTGGCCCTGCGCCAGGCCAAGGCGACCCTGGGCGAGCGCCAGGAAACCCTGGCCCAGGCCACCCGCGAAGCGCAGCGCAACCGCAAGCTTGGCAATCTGGTGGCCGCCGAACAGCTGGAAGAAAGCCAGTCCCGCGAGGCCCGTGCCCGCTCTGCCGTCAGCGAGGCGCAGGTAGCCGTCGATACCGCCCAGCTCAACCTCGACCGCTCGGTGGTGCGCAGCCCGGTGGACGGTTACCTGAACGACCGAGCACCGCGTAATCACGAATTCGTCACCGCCGGCCGGCCGGTGCTGTCGGTGGTCGACAGCGCCTCGTACCACGTCGATGGCTACTTCGAGGAAACCAAGCTTGGCGGTATCCACATCGGCGATGCCGTGGACATTCGCGTCATGGGCGACAACACCCGCCTGCGTGGCCATGTGCAAAGCTTCGCCGCCGGCATCGAAGACCGTGACCGCAGCAGTGGTGCCAACCTGTTGCCCAACGTCAACCCGGCATTCAGCTGGGTGCGCCTGGCCCAGCGTATTCCGGTGCGCATCGCCTTTGATGAAGTGCCGCAAGACTTCCGCATGATTGCCGGGCGAACCGCCACGGTGTCGATCATCGAGGGCCAGCGCCCATGAAACAGCTGATCCTGGCGGGGCTGTGCCTGTCGTTGGGGGCCTGCATGATGGTCGGCCCCGACTATGAAGTGCCGAAGGACGCGGCGGTGCAACGCAGCGACCTCAATGGCCCGTTGCGCCAGGATGCCGACAGCGTGGTATCGGCACCGGTGCCTGAGGACTGGTGGCAGCTGTATCAGGATCAACGGCTGAACGAGCTGGTGCGCCAGGCCCTGAGTGCCAACACCGACCTGCGCGTGGCTGCCGCCAACATTGCCAAGGCGCGCGCCCAGGTCGAAGTGGCTGAGTCGCAAGGTGGCTTCAACGGCGGCGTCAAACTTGGCGCCCAGCGCCTGCAGGAATCGGGCGAGGCCTTCCTGCTGCCAGAGAAAGTGCCGGTGGCCAACATCGGCGAGGCCATCATCAGTGCGTCGTACCAGTTCGACCTGTGGGGTACTTTCAAGCGTGGCACCGAGGCGGCCAAGGCCAATGCCGACGCAGTGCAGGCCGCCGCCGATACCGCCCGCATCACCCTGGTGGCGGACGTGGTCAAGGCCTATACCCAAGTGTGCTCGGCCAACGAGGAATACCACATTGCCCGTGAGTCGCTCGACCTGCAGGAGCAGAGCGTGAAGCTCAACCAGCGCCTGCGTGATGCCGGTCGTGGCGACGAAACCCAGGTCACCCGCTCGCAGACCCAGTTCAAATCCTTGCGCGCCGAGCTGCCACGCTTCAAGGCGGAGCGCGAGACGGGCATGTATACCCTGGCTGCCTTGTTGGCAAAACCGGTCGATCAGCTGCCTGCCGGCACTGCCGATTGTGCCGAGCTGCCGCACCTTAACCAGCTGGTGCCGGTGGGCGATGGCGCGGCGTTGCTCAAGCGCCGTCCAGACGTGCGCCAGGCCGAACGGCAGCTGGCCGCTGCCACTGCCTACATCGGCGTGGCCACCGGCGCCCTGTACCCGGACATCAGCATCGGCGCCCAGGTTGGCACCATTGGTATCCTCGAGAACCTTGGCGAGCCGGCGACCAACCGCTGGGGCTTCGGCCCGCAGATCAGCTGGACCATCCCCACCAATGGCACCCGTGCCCGCATTCGCATGGCCGAAGCCTCGACCCAGGCAGCCCTGGCGAATTTTGATGGGGTAGTGCTGAACGCCATTCGCGAGACCCAGACCCGCCTGGCGCAGTACAGCGCCCTGCTGGACCGGCGTGACGCGCTGGCCGAGGCGGAGAAGTCGGCCAAGGAAGCGGCGGACCAGACTCATCGCTATTACCAGGCTGGGCGTGAATCGTTCCTGGCCGACCTGCAGGCGACGCGCACCTACACCGACATGCGCGCGCAGCTGGCAGCGGCCAATAGTCAGGTGGCTCAGGGGCAGATTGGTGTGTTCCTGGCGTTGGGTGGGGGGTGGAAGGACACCGCCAAGCCTTGAGGCCCAATCGCCGGCAAGCCGGCTCCCACAGGTACTCCACCGCTTTTGAGACCTGTGGTTCACCTGTGATAGCCGGCTTGTGCATGCCTTGAAATTGGTACGGACCATGTGGGAGCTGGCTTGCCGGCGATCGAGGGCAAAGCCCTCGCCTAGGCTCTAGAGCTGTAAGACATTTCCGAACCAGAAACCAAATGCTTCAGTTCGGACGCCCTGTCGAATTATCCTACAGCACCTGTCGGAAGGTGCTGTCTTGGCTGGAAAGTGTTCCCGGAATACTGTCGCGGGGTCGCCTCGCAAGGCGATCGGGATTGAGACCCCCGGACTCACAGAACGCACCGCTTAATGGTGGTCGTGCGCGGGCAGGCTTTCGCCTGGTCGGGTTTTCCTGTGAGCCCGGGTCTCACCCCTCGCACGACTGCCACCCAATTCCGTGAGACGAAGAGGATTGCAGTTCATAGTTATTCACAGGGAATGCAATTATGAACAAGCTCGTCCCCGATCCACCAGTTACCGATCTGCTTCTGCTCGACCCTCCCGCACTCTCACTAATCGATCCACTCAGCCCCAAAGACTGCGAAGAGCTGATCAGCGCCATCACCCTGACCATCGACCACACCACCACAGTCCTGCTCGACAACCCTCCCGGCGACATGCGCAATGCCATGGGCATGAATATTCGATTGCTCTGCCGCCTGATCAATGCCGTGTGCGACCGCACCCATGCAACCCGCCACGATCAAGGAGCGACCCGATGAGCAATGATCCCAGAGACTCTGCAACCGCAGGAGTGGAAACCTTCGACTTGTTCCGCCTGCAGCCCAATGTGCCGTTCAACCATGCCTTTTCTCAGTTATCGGTGTTGCTCGGCTGTATCCGCCACCTGACCACCGAAGCGGAAATGGAAAATGACCGTATTGCTGGTAGTGCTGCGCGGATACTCAGTGAGATGGCCAAGGCGCTGATTGATGATATGGAGCGAGGAATGAGCAAGGTTCTTCAATAGCCTTCAAGCGCTTGGGGCCGCTATGCGGCCTCATCTTTTAGCCTGAATGGTCTTCCACATCTGAAATCAAATATTTCCGCTGGGTGGCGAAAGCCCGATTCAGGTCGCTGGACTGAGAGGTGATCAACCATGGCGAATGAACGCTCGGCATCTGTATGGGACGCGCTGGCTGATACGCCAGAGGAGGCAGACAACCTTCGGCTGCGCTCGCAGCTGATGCGGATTTTGGTCAAGACGGTGCGTGCCTGGGATCTACCTCAGAAGGATGCGGCGCGTCGGCTACATGTCACTCAACCGCGCTTGAGTGAGCTGTTGAATGGGAAGATTGACAAGTTTTCCCTGGATGCCTTGGTAAATCTGCTGGCCAATGCCGATCTGGAAGTGGATTTCACGGTGAAGGAAAAGCTCGCCTGAATCGGTGGTTGGACCATGAGGGCCAGGCCTTGCCGTTTTCAACCCGCACCGAACTGAGGCGTCGTAAGATATTTCCGAGCCTGAAACCAAATGCTTGAAAATAAATTTCTAAAGACAGTTGCTCCCACCTCGACCGCATCTCCCTCAAGCCATGCGCAATACCTGTGGGAGTCTGGCTTGCCAGCGATGAGGCCATAACAGGCAACACAAGACAGAATCTCCACAGTTTCAGCACATCCCCACTCTTCATCTGATTTGTACCAAGATTTTTCATGAAATCCGCCCAGCACCCTTGAGTGAAGCAAAGTGGGAGTGAACAATGTTCTCTTTCGCATTCCCTTCGAGACTGGCCATGAAAACCCGTTCCCGTCTGCTTGCTTGGCTGCCGGTTATTTTGCTCGGCCCGGTGCTGGCGCTGTGCAGCACCCTGGCGCTGGCCGAAGCCCCCGCCGAGGCCACCAAGGCCCTGCACCTGCTGGACTACATTGGCGCCGACTACCCGCCCACCGTGCAAGACGGCAAGGTGATCGACGATGGTGAATACCGCGAGCAGCAGGAGTTCAGCGCGGTATTGGCCGACTTGGTCAAAGGCCTGCCTGCGCATGCTGAACAAGCAGCCCTGGAGCAGGGCGTCCAGGCGCTGCGCCAGGCCATCGACCAGCGCCAGGGCGGCCCGGCTGTTGCCAAGCAGGCCCGTCAGCTGGGTGCTCGCCTGGCGGTAGCCTATGAGGTCAGTCAGGCTCCGGTGATTACCCCGGACCCGGCCCGTGGCGCTTCGCTGTATGCGCAAAACTGCTCGATCTGCCACGGCGAAACTGGCGCCGGCGACGGCCCGGCCGGCGTGGGCCTGGAGCCTGCACCCGCCAACCTGCGCGATGTTTCGCGCCTCGACCAGTTGAGCCTGTTCGACCTCTACAACACCCTGGCCCTGGGCATCGATGGCACCGAGATGCCTTCGTTTGCCGACCAGCTGGATGATCGCCAGCGTTGGGATGTGGCTGCCTACATCGCCAGCTTCACCGCCAAGCCAGAAGCCGGCAAAGGCGACAAGACCTGGAACATCGCCGACCTGGCCCGCCAGACCCCGGCCGAAGTCGCCGCCAGCGAAGGTGCCACGGCCGTGGAGGCGTTCCGCGCCCAGCGCGCGCAGCCGCCGCAGGTCAAACGTGGACCGGCGCAATTGCTCGAGTACACCGCCAGCACCTTGGACAAGAGCCTGGCGGCCTACCGCGCAGGTGATCACGACCAGGCCTATGACCTGTCAGTAGCGGCCTACCTGGAAGGCTTCGAGCTGGTGGAAAGCTCGCTGGACAACATCGACACCCAAGCGCGCAAGGACACCGAAAAATCGCTGATGGCCTACCGTCAGTCGCTGCAGGACGGCTTGCCCGTGGCCCATGCTGAGCAACGCCTGAGCGAAGCCAAGGCCAGGCTCGAGCAGGCTTCCAAACTGCTGGGCAGCGATGGCCTGAGCTGGTCGCTGAGCTTTGTATCCGGCTTGCTGATCCTGCTGCGCGAAGGACTGGAGGCGATTCTGGTACTGGCGGCGATCCTGGCCTTCCTGCGCAATACTGGCCAGCAGTCGGCGGTGCGCAGCGTCAACATCGGCTGGGGCCTGGCGCTGGTGGCTGGTTTCGCCACCTGGGCCCTGGCAGCCTACGTGATCGACGTTGGTGGCGCCCAGCGCGAGCTGCTGGAAGGCTGCACGGCGCTTTTCGCTGCAGTGATGGTGCTGTGGCTTGGCGTGTGGATGCACGACCGCCGCCATGCCGCCGCCTGGCAGGACTACATCAAGAGCAGCCTGGTCAGTGGTGGTGGACGGTTCGGTTTTGCCGTGCTGGCGTTCTTCTCGGTTTACCGCGAACTGTTCGAAGTGATCCTGTTCTACGAAACCCTGTGGCTGCAGGCCGGCCCAGCCGGGCACCAGGCGGTGCTGGCGGGTGGTGCCACGGCGCTGGTGCTGCTGGTGGGGTTGGCCTGGGTGATCCTGCGTGGCTCGGCCAAGCTGCCGCTGTCGCTGTTCTTCAGCATCAACGCCGCGCTGCTATGTGCCTTGTCGGTGGTGTTCGCCGGGCATGGCGTGAAGGCGCTGCAAGAGGCAGGGGTGCTGGGCACGCGCCCAGTGGCGTTCTTCGAATTCGACTGGCTGGGGATCCACGCCGACGCCTACTCGCTGTCAGCGCAGGCGCTGGCCTTGCTGGCCATCGTGTTCTTGTACGGGCGCTCGCGCCTGGCGGAAAGGCGCAGGGCAGCGGCCAACTGATCGCCTGACAGGCTGGCGCGGCCCCCTGTGGGAGCGGGTTTACCCGCGAAGCAAGCGGCGCGGTGTATGGCACCGGCTTCGCCGGTGTTCGCGGCTAAAGCCGCTCCCACAGGGACCGCGCGAGTTTCAAAGTTTGAGCAAGACCGCCATTCAAGCCGGCTGTGGCGCCTTGAGAATGTTCTGCAGCAACTGGACACTTTCGACAGCGTCATGACCCAGGCTGGTCAGATAGCCGCCATCAGGTTGATCGGTCAGCCCCTTTTCATGCAGGCGTTGCGCGGCGGCTACCAGGGCAGGGGAAGCGTTCTTGTGAATCTTGATGCCTTCCTGGCTGCTGTCGTGCTTGAACAGCGAAAGTACTTCCAGTTCAGCGATCAGATCGGGGGTAAAAGGCATGGCGACTCCTGACTTCCAGACAAGGATGACGGCACCGTTCTACGGTGCCTGATCTTCGAGTGTAGCCGGGTTATTCGTCCTCGCCTTGATCCATCTCAGGCGGCAGTTCGGGCAGCGCACGCAGGGCGTTCTCGTACCACTCGCGGTCGAACTCGCGTTCTTCCACCAGCATGTTGTCAATTTCGAAGGCCAGTACATGGGCCATCAGGTTGAGAATGTCTTCGCGCTCGTAACCGACCAGGGTCAGTTTGTTGAACGTGGCTTTCGCCGCCGCCGGGTCGCCGCTTTCGATCTGGTTCTCGATGGCCTGGGTCAGCGTTGCCTCGGCGAAGGCTTCGTCGTCGTCATAGTCGATGTCGGTGGGCTCGCTCATGGCGGTACTCCTGTGATGGGATGCACAGTGTGCCACGCCTGTGGCGGCAATGCCCGGGCATTGACGGGGCGCATGACGCTGGTCAGCGGCGGGCGTACGGTCTATAAAAGCCGGGCCAACCCCTTACGGCCTGGAGGCTCTTACCTCATGCTCAAGCTTCATGGATTCTCGGTCAGCAACTACTACAACATGGTCAAGCTGGCCCTGCTGGAAAAAGGCCTGCCCTTCGAGGAAGTCACCTTCTATGGCGGCCAGGCGCCACAGGCGCTGCAAGTGAGCCCGCGAGGCAAGGTGCCGGTGCTGCAGACCGAACACGGCTTCCTCAGCGAAACCAGTGTGATTCTCGACTATATCGAGCAGACCCAGGGCGGCAAGGCGCTGCTGCCGGCCGACCCGTTCGGGCAGGCCAAAGTGCGTGAGCTGCTCAAGGAAATCGAGCTCTACATCGAGCTGCCGGCGCGTACCTGCTATGCCGAGTCTTTCTTTGGCATGCAGGTCGAGCCACTGATAAAGGAAAAAGCTCGCGCGGATCTGCTGGCCGGTTTTGCCACGCTCAAGCGTAACGGCCGCTTCGCACCCTATGTGGCGGGTGAGCAACTGACCCTGGCAGACCTGATGTTCTGCTTCTCGGTCGACCTGGCCTACGCGGTGGGCAAGAAGGTGCTGAACATCGACTTCCTGGCGGACTTCCCGCAGGCCAAGGCGTTGCTGCAGCTGATGGGTGACAACCCGCACATGGCGCGGATCGTGGCGGACAAGGAGGCGGCGATGCCGGCCTTCATGGAGATGATTCGCAGCGGTAAACGCTGAGAATAGTGTTGGGGCATTCGCGGGCACGCCCGCTCCCACAGGGAAACGCTGTACCTGTGGGAGCGGGCGTGCCCGCGAACGAGGGCGAAGCCCTCGCAATGGGCCTTAACGCGAAGCCAGCAGCGCCTTGCCGCGGGCGACGGCCGCACGCACCTGCGCCGGTGCGGTACCACCAATGTGGTTACGGGCATTCACCGAGCCTTCCAGGGTCAGCACGGCAAACACGTCCTGCTCGATCTGGTCGCTGAACTGGCGCAGTTCGTCCAGGCTCATTTCGGCCAGGTCCTTGCCGGTGTCCACGCCATACTTCACCGCGTGACCCACGATCTCGTGGCAGTCACGGAACGGCAGGCCACGGCGTACCAGGTAGTCGGCCAGGTCGGTAGCGGTGGAGAAGCCGCGCAGGGCCGCTTCACGCATGATGGCGTGCTTGGGCTTGATGGCCGGGATCATGTCGGCAAAGGCACGCAGCGAGTCGCGCAGGGTGTCGGCGGCGTCGAACAGCGGTTCCTTGTCTTCCTGGTTGTCCTTGTTGTAGGCCAGTGGCTGGCCTTTCATCAGGGTCAGCAGGCCGGTCAGGGCGCCGAACACACGGCCGCTCTTGCCACGTACCAGTTCCGGCACGTCCGGGTTCTTTTTCTGCGGCATGATCGAGCTGCCGGTGCAGAAGCGGTCTGGCAGGTCAATGAACTGGAACTGCGCGCTGGTCCACAGCACCAGCTCTTCGGAGAAGCGCGACAGGTGCATCATCGCCACGCTGGCGGCGGCGCAGAATTCGATGGCGAAGTCGCGGTCCGACACACCGTCCAGCGAGTTGCCGGCCACGGCTTCGAAGCCCAGCAGCTTGCAGGTGAGTTCGCGGTCGATCGGGTAGGTGGTGCCTGCCAGCGCGGCGCTGCCCAGGGGCATGCGGTTGGCACGCTTGCGGCAGTCGACCAGGCGCTCGTAGTCGCGGCTGAGCATTTCGAACCAGGCCAGCAGGTGGTGGCCGAAGGTGACCGGCTGGGCAGTTTGCAGGTGGGTGAAGCCGGGCATGATGGTTTCGGCTTCACGCTCGGCCTGCTCCAGCAGGCCCTGCTGCAGGCGGGTGATTTCGGCCAGGATCAGGTCGATTTCGTCGCGCAGCCAAAGGCGAATGTCGGTGGCCACCTGGTCGTTGCGGCTACGGCCGGTGTGCAGCTTCTTGCCAGTGATGCCGATACGGTCGGTCAGGCGTGCCTCGATGTTCATGTGCACGTCTTCGAGGTCGACACGCCAGTCGAAGGTGCCAGCCTCGATCTCGCCCTGGATGGTCTTCAGGCCATCGATGATGGTGTCGCGCTCGGCATCGCTGAGCACGCCGACCTGCGCCAGCATGGTGGCATGGGCGATCGAACCCATGATGTCGTGGCGGTACAGGCGCTTGTCGAAATCGACCGAGGCGGTGAAACGGGCGACGAAGGCGTCGACGGGCTCACTGAAGCGGCCGCCCCAGGACTGATTGGTCTTGTCGGTGCTCATGGATTCACTCATTGCAGGCGTGAACGAAAAAGTGGCGCCGATGATAGCAGGGTTTGGGCCGGCCGCCGCAGGGCGCTGGTCGAGAGAAATGCGCGGAAAACGATAGAGAAGGATTTGCAGGAATGAACGGCAGTGTTCCACGGACCGTCTACAGTTGGACAGAGGACTGGCAGTGAATCTGCCGGCCGAGTGAATCTTTGGCCTTCGCACCGGTCTAGAGCGTGACCTTAGTGTCGCTCGAACCATACCTGTCTACGCTATACCTGTGCGAGACTCATTCAGGAATCCAGCGCAATTATGAATGTCCTGATCGTTGATGACGAACCCCAAGGCCGTGAGCGCCTTAGCCGGCTGCTCGGCGAACTGGAGGGTTACACCGTGCTGGAGCCTAGCGCCACCAACGGCGAGGAGGCCTTGGCGCTGATCGAAAGCCTCAAGCCCGATGTGGTCCTGCTGGACATCGGCATGCCAGGCCTGGATGGCCTGCAGGTTGCTGCTCGCCTGTGCGAGCGCGAGGCGCCTCCGGCAGTGGTGTTTTGCACCGGGGACGATGAATACGGTGCCGAGGCTTTCAAGGACAGTACCCTCAGCCATGTGACCAAACCTTTCCAGGCCCAGGCCTTGCGCGATGCCCTGCGCAAGGCCGAAAAGCCCAACCGCGCTCAGTTGGCGGCGCTCACCAGACCGGCCAACGAAGGCGGCGGCCCGCGTAGCCACATCAGTGCCCGCACGCGCAAAGGCATCGAGCTGATCCCTTTGCCCCAGGTGATCTATTTCATTGCCGACCACAAGTACGTGACCTTGCGCCACGAGGCCGGGGAAGTGTTGCTCGACGAGCCGCTCAAGGCCCTGGAAGACGAGTTTGGCGAACGCTTCGTGCGTATCCACCGCAATGCCCTGGTCGCCCGTGAGCGTATCGAACGCCTGCAGCGCACGCCGCTGGGGCATTTCCAGCTATACCTGAAAGGCCTGGACGGTGACGCCCTGACCGTCAGCCGGCGCCATGTGGCCGGTGTGCGCAAGATGATGCAAACCCTCTGAGCCTGTACCGGCCCAATCGCCGGCAAGCCAGCTCCCACAGGTATAGCGTCAGCCTTGAGCCTTGCACGGCTTCTGTGGGAGCTGGCTTGCCGGCGATTGGGCGGTACAGGTAAGCACAGGATCCTGATCCACATCTGCTAGCGATACCGGCGATGCTGTTATCATCGACAGCATTTCTCTGGATCGGGGCGTTCCATGTCCACTCGCGAAATCCGCATTGCCACCCGTAAAAGTGCCTTGGCCCTGTGGCAGGCCGAATACGTCAAAGCCCGCCTCGAGCAGGCCCACCCCGGTCTGCTGGTGACCTTGGTGCCCATGGTCAGCCGTGGCGACAAGCTGCTCGACGCGCCGCTGGCAAAGATCGGTGGCAAGGGCCTGTTCGTCAAGGAACTGGAAACCGCCCTGCTGGACAACGAAGCCGACATCGCCGTGCATTCGATGAAGGACGTGCCCATGGACTTCCCCGAAGGCCTGGGCCTGTACTGCATCTGCGAGCGCGAAGACCCGCGCGATGCCTTCGTTTCCAATACCTTTGACAGCCTCGATGCGCTGCCTGCCGGCAGCATCGTCGGTACCTCCAGCCTGCGTCGCCAGGCCCAGTTGCTGGCGCGTCGCCCGGACCTGCAGATCCGCTTCCTGCGCGGCAACGTCAACACCCGCCTGGCCAAGCTGGATGCCGGTGAGTACGACGCCATCATCCTCGCCGCCGCCGGTTTGATCCGCCTGGGCTTCGAAGACCGCATCACCTCCACCATCAGCGTCGATGACAGCCTGCCGGCTGGCGGCCAGGGCGCGGTGGGCATCGAATGCCGCAGCGCCGACCAGCAAATCCACGCGCTGCTGGCGCCGCTGCACCATGCCGATACCGCCGACCGGGTGGTGGCCGAGCGCGCCCTGAACAAACGCCTGAATGGCGGCTGCCAGGTACCGATTGCCTGCTATGCGGTACTGGAAGGTGACCAGTTGTGGCTGCGTGGCCTGGTCGGCCAGCCCAGCGGCGGTACCCTGCTGGTGGCCGATGCCCGCGCTCCACGTACTGCCGCCGAAACCCTGGGCGTGCAGGTGGCCGAGGACCTGCTGGGGCAGGGCGCCGAGGCCATCCTCAAGGAAGTCTACGGCGAGGCCGGCCACCCGTGAGTTCGTGGCGCCTGTTGCTGACCCGGCCTGCCGAGGACTGTGCGGCACTGGCGCAAAGCCTGGCAGCGGCGGGGGTAGCCAGCAGCTGCCTGCCGCTGCTAGCAATCGAGCCCGTCGCTGTGGACAACCAGCAACGCCTGTTGCTGGAAGGCCTGCAGGGCTTCCAGGCGATCATCGTGGTCAGCAAGCCGGCAGCCCGGTTGTTGCTTGAGCAACTGGCCGATGCCGGCCTGCAGCCACCCGTGCAAGGCTGGTTCACCGTGGGCGAGGCAACCGCCGCTGTGCTGCAGGGCTCGGGCCTGGCGGTGAGCTTCCCCCCACGTGGCGATGACAGCGAAGCGTTGCTGGCGCTGCCAGCCCTGCGCCAGGCAGTTGCCGTGCCGGCACCGCGGATCTTGATCGTTCGTGGTGTCGGAGGTCGCGAACTGCTGGCAGAGCGTCTTGCAGAGCAAGGTGCTAGTGTCGATTATCTGGAACTGTATCGTCGCTGCCTGCCGGCTTACCCGGCGGGCACCCTGATGCGCCGCATCGAAGCGGAACGCCTCAATGGCCTGGTGGTCAGCAGTGGGCAGGGTTTTGAACACTTGCAGCAGATGGCCGGCGCCGATTGGCCGCAGCTCGCGCGTCTGCCGCTGTTCGTGCCCAGCCCTCGGGTTGCCGATCAGGCCAGGGCCGCCGGGGCCCAACAGGTTGTGGATTGCCGTGGCGCCAGTGCCACGGCCTTGCTGGCAGCCGTGCAGCGCAGCGCTGCACCTGCCTCTTAAGGCGCTAAGCTGAACGCGATGCGCCCCCATGCAAAGGATGGATACGTGAGCGAGACTGTCTTGTCCAATAACGATCAGCCGTCGGCACAGGCGCCGGCGGAACCCGTCACCACCCCACCTGCCAAGCGCTCCGGCAGTGGCCTGGCAACGCTGGCCCTGCTGTTGGGTGCGGCCGGGGTGGCGGTAGGTGGCTGGGGTGTCTGGCAGGTGCGTCAACTGCAAGGCAGCGAATTCAACCAGGGCCAGCACATCGAGGCGCTGAACCAGCGCGCCGAGGCCCTGCAGCAGCGTGAGCAACAGATCAGCGCGCAACTGGCCAGCCTGCCAGCGGCCAGCGAGCTGGAAGACCGCCGCCGCCTGGTGGCACAGTTGCAGGGCGACCAGCAACGCCTCAGCCAGCGCCTGGAAACCATACTGGGCGAAAGCCGCAAGGAATGGCGCCTGGCCGAGGCCGAGCACCTGCTGCGCCTGGCCACCCTGCGCCTGTCGGCGCTGCAGGACATCACCAGTGCCAAGGCCTTGGTCGAGGGGGCGGACGAGATCCTGCGCGAGCAGAGCGATCCGGGTGCCTTCGCCGCCCGTGAGCAACTGGCGCGCAGCCTGGCCACGCTCAACAGCACCCAGCAACCGGACCGTACCGGCCTGTTCCTGAAACTGGCCGCTCAGCGCGAGCTGGTGCAGCAACTCAGCGCCCAGTCGCCAGAGTTCGACACCAATGCCGATGCCTTGGGCGCGCTCACCGCCGATGGTGACGGCGCCAGTCGCCTGTCCCAGTGGTGGGCCGAAATCTCCAAGTACTTCCAGATCGACTTCAACGCCGATGACAACGTGCGTCCGCTGCTGGCCGGGCAGCAACTGAACCAGCTGCGCCTGGCCCTGAGCCTGACCATCGAACAGGCCCAGTGGGCAGCGCTCAATGGCGATAGCAAGGTCTACACCCAGGCGCTGGACGACGCCCGCAGCGTGCTGCTGGCCAACTTCAACGCCGACAACCCGCAAAGCAAGGCCATGCTTGACAGCCTCAATGCCTTGGCCGAACAGCCGGTGTCGGTGGTTACCCCTGACCTCAGCGAAAGTCTGGCTGCAGTGCAGGCCTATATTCAGCGCCGCCACCTGCCGGCCGATGCTGAAGGGGGCAAGCCATGAAGCGTGTCTACCTGCTGGCCGTGCTGGCGATCGTGGTCGCCGCGGCGCTAGGTATCGCGGTCGCCAAGCACAGCGGTTACGTGCTGATCTCCTATGGCAGCTTCCGCTACCAGTCGGGGTTGTGGGCGGCCTTGGCCGGCTTGCTGGTTGTGGTGCTGTTGCTGTGGCTGGTGCGCTACCTGGTCGGCCTGGTGCTGACTTCCAGTGGCGTGGTCAACCCGTGGTCGCGGCGTAATCGCAGCCGGCGTGTTCGTCTGGCCATCGAGCAGGGCCAGCTGGACCTCGCCGAGGGCCGTTGGGCCAGTGCCCAGCGCCATCTGCACCGTGCCGCCGAGGCCGAGCGCCAGCCGTTGCTGTATTACCTCGGTGCCGCGCGTGCCGCCAACGAGCAAGGCCGAACCGAAGACAGCGACAACCTGCTGGAACGTGCCCTGGAGCGCCAGCCGCAAGCGGAGCTGGCTATTGCCCTGACCCATGCGCAATTGCAGATGGACCGTGGCGAAAGCGACGGCGCGCTGGAAACCCTGCTGGCCATGCAGGAGCGCCACCCGCACAACGGCCAGGTGCTGCGCCTACTGCAGCGGCTGCACCTGGAACGCGGCGACTGGTCTGCCCTGATCCGCCTGCTGCCTGACCTGCGCAAGGGCAAGGTGCTGCCGGCCGCCGAGCTGGCTGCCCTGGAGCAACGTGCCTGGGGCCAGAACCTGAGCCTGGCCACCACCCGTGGCGAGGATGCGCAAAGCGCCCGTCAGGCTCTGGAGCGCGCCTGGCAGCAACTGACTGCTGCCCAGCGCCAGGAGCC
This sequence comes from Pseudomonas sp. SA233, assembly GCF_054792385.1. Classification (NCBI taxonomy): domain Bacteria; kingdom Pseudomonadati; phylum Pseudomonadota; class Gammaproteobacteria; order Pseudomonadales; family Pseudomonadaceae; genus Pseudomonas; species Pseudomonas sp. SA233. Next base: position 219,657 of record NZ_CP096449.1, read on the forward strand.
ACAACTGGTGCTGGCCTATGCCGAGCAATTGCGTCAGGTGGGCGCCCAGAGCGAAGCGGAACAAGTGCTTCGCACCGCCCTCAAGCGTGAATACGAAAGCCACCTGGCACGCCTGTACGGCCTGGTGCGCGGCGATGACCCGGCGCGCCAGCTGCAAACAGCCGAAGGTTGGCTCAAGGCCCACCCGCAAGATGCCAGCCTGCTGCTAACCCTGGGCCGTCTGAGCCTGCAGAACCGCTTGTGGGGCAAGGCGCGGGACTATCTGGAAAGCAGCCTGCGCATGGAACGCAACCCCGAGGCCTGTGCTGAGCTGGCGCGCCTGCTCGCCGGCCTTGGCGAGACCGAGCGCAGCAACCAGCTGTTCCAGGAGGGCCTCGGCCTGCTGGACGAGCGCCTGCTGGCCCTGCCTTTGCCCGAAGGCGTACGCGCCTGACCTACCCCAGGGCCCGCGCAAAGGCGCGGGCTCCGGGGACGGGTAACTTTTCTCTCGATGTAAGTTAGATCTGCAGTCCATTTCTTCAGACGTTTCCTACTGCACGGTTGGAAATTTCCTTCGCGATTCAGCGACTTGTCGTTGCTGTCGCGCCTTGAAACAAAGCGCGTCTTTCCTCTACCGTTTCAGGCCACTTCATTATCCCGGGACCTTCACCGCCCATGTTGCCGGCCCGTTTGCGCACCTTTTTCCTACCTGCCTGCCTTGCTGCACTGGCGGTACTGGCCGCGTCCTTCCACCTGGAAAGCGTCCTCGGGCTGGTGCCCTGCCCGTTGTGTTTCAGCCAGCGCCTGCTGCTTGGCCTGTACGCGCTGCTGTGCCTGGCGGCGGTGCTGCAGGCACCGGGTACGGCGGGCATTCGCTGTTACGCGCGGGCGACGCTGGGCTGTTCGCTGGCCGGGGCGCTGCTGGCAGCGCGGCATGTCTGGTTGCAAGGGGATGACGGGGCCATTCCAGTCTGCCCGGTGCCGCTCGGGCGGCTGTTCGAGCAATCCTGGGGCGAGGCGGCCCGCCAATTGTTGTTCGGCGGCCCGGATTGCAACTCGCTCACCTGGAGCTTTCTCGACCTGACCCTGCCCGAGTGGAGCCTGCTGGCCTTCCTGCTGCTGGCGGTGCTGCCCTTGAGTTGCCTGCTGGCGTATCGTTTCCGCACCCTGGCGAGAACATGACCTGGCGCAAGGTTGCGCCATTGGCACGACCAATGGCCGTGTAACAGGGTATTAAACACTTGTATGAACTTTGTCCGCTGCGTACCTTGAAGGGCAGCACGCGCGGGAATAATCTCCCAGCACGCATACCGAAAACACAACTGCTCGATGCCGCCTGCTGATGTCACCTTTGTGCTGCACGGTCGTGGTGCGAGGTGCAGCGGCATCTACCCAGAAGGGAAGAGATTGCCATGCTCGATAGTTGTCAGAACGCTCAGGAACGCTGGGGTGGGGTTCACAAACTGATCGACCGCTGGCTGGAGGAGCGCCAGGAACTGGTGCAGGCTTTCCGCGCGCTGCGCGATGCCAAGCCGGCCTTCGCCGACAAGGACACGAACGGGGACTTTTGCGCGCTCCTCGTTGACTACGTTTCGGCGTGGCATTTCGAAGTCTGCGAGCAGTTGGTCAGTGAGGCCAAGGCCTTCGGCGACGAGAAGGCGCTGAAGCTGGCCGAAGAGATCAACCCACGGATCAACGACAGTACTCAGGTCGCATTGGCCTTCAATGACCATTGCGCCAAGGGTGAGTGCAAGGACACCGAACGCTTTGCCGAAAAGCTGGGCAAGCTGGGTGGCCTGCTGCACGAGCGCTTCGAACTTGAAGACTGCCTGATCGAAGTGTTGCACAACGCGCACAAGGAAGAAGGCGCATTGCCGGCGTGAGCGTTGGCGTCAGTCGCCAACCGCCAGCAGTTCTATCTCGAACACCAGGGGGGTGTAGGGTGCAATCAGGTCGCCCGCACCCTCGGCGCCATACGCTAGCGCCGACGGGATCACCAGGCGCCATTTGGCGCCAGCGTGCATCTTTGGCAAGGCCACCTGCCACCCTTCGATGACTGAGTCCAGGCTGAACCACTGGGGCGTCTGGTTCTGGTCGAACACCGAGCCGTCTGGCAGCCTGCCCACATAGCGCACCTGCACCTTGCCACTGGCTTTGGGCTGCGCGCCCGTGCCTGCTTGCAGTTCGCTGTAGAGCACACCCTCCGGTAGTTCATGCACGCCATAACGACCACGCTCGTTGGCCATGAAGCGTGTTTCGGCAGCTTGCAGCTTCTGCATGGCGGCATCGCCTTCCCGTGCTTCCTGCTGCTGGAGCAAAGCCTGCATGCGTGCCTTGTCGAGTTTCAGCGGTTGCCCCTGGTAGGACTGGCGCAGGCCTTCTACCAGCGCATCCAACTGCAGGCCCGGCATATCCTGGCGCAGCCGCTCACCCAGGCTGGCGCCGATGCTGTAGGCGAGGTCATGTTCTTCGCTGTCGGCCAGGGCGATGGGTGCCAGCAGGCACAAACCTAAAAGAAGATATCGAGGCATGGTCAGTTCCTGCGCCAATGAGCGGGGAAGTATGCCAGTGTTCCGTTTTGTATTGTGTGCTCGCGGTCCTTGTAGGAGCGGCCTTGTGTCGCGACAGGGCTGCAAAGCAGCCCCGGCAATATCTGCGGTGGTGCTGAAATCCAGGGGCTGCTCCGCAGCCCATCGCGACACAAGGCCGCTCCTGCAGGAGTGCTGTGCAATACAGATAACTGCCAAATATCAGCAATGATTTATTCAGCAACTACACTTGCTCGGAGCTGCAAGATAACAACTTTGCCCAGGCATGCAACGCGGCGTAAACAATACTGTCAACATGCCCTAGCGGCGGTAGCAGCAGAAGCATAGTATGAGCCGCAATCTCGTCAGCCAGGAGGTAAACCATGTCGGCTAAAAAGAAGCCAGTAAGCACGCCGTTACACCTGCTCCAGCAACTTTCGGGCAGCTTGCTCGAACACTTGGAAGATGCCTGCTCGCAAGCGCTGGCTGATGCGGAAAAACTGCTGGCCAAGTTGGAAAAGCAGCGTGGCAAGGCCCAGGAAAAACTGCACAACGGTCGCCTGAAACTGCAAGACGCGGCCAAGGCAGGTAAAGCCAAGGCGCAGACCAAGGCGCAAAAAGTCATTGGAGAACTTGAAGAACTGCTCGACTCCCTCAAGGAACGTCAAACCCAGACTCGTTCTTATATTCAGCAACTCAAGCGCGATGCCCAGGACAGCCTCAAGCTGGCCCAAGGTGTAGGCAAGGTTCGCGAAGCTGCAGCCAAGGCGCTTGACCAGCGTGCTGCCAAGACCTCCAAACCGGCAGCCGCCAAACCCGTCACCAAGGCTGCTGCGGCCAAACCTGCAGCCAAGCCGGCCGCCAAGGCCACTGCTGCTGCCAAACCTGCAGCCAAGCCAGCCGCCAAGGCCACTGCTGCTGCCAAACCTGCGGCCAAGCCAGCCGCCAAGGCCGCTGCTGCAGCCAAACCAGCTGCCAAAGCCACTGCTGCTGCCAAGCCTGCAGCGAAGCCAGCCGCCAAGGCCACTGCTGCTGCCAAGCCTGCAGCGAAGCCAGCCGCCAAGGCCACTGTTGCTGCCAAACCTGCAGCCAAGCCAACTGCCAAGGCTACTGCTGCTGCCAAACCTGCGGCCAAGCCAGCCGCCAAGGCCACTGCTGCTGCCAAACCTGCTGCCAAGCCAGCAGCCAAAGCCACCGCAGCTGCTAAGCCTGCAGCCAAGCCAGCGGCGGCCAAAACGCCAGCCAAAGCCGCTGCTGCCAAGCCGGCCGCGAAACCAGCTGCCGCCAAGGCTCCAGCACGTACGGCCGCCAAACCCGCCGCCAAGCCAGCAGCTGCCAAGCCTGTTGCCAGCAAGCCAGCCGAAGCCAAACCGGCTACGCCAGCCGCCAGCACTCCGGCCGCCGCGACCAACTCGGCCACCCCGGCAGCTTCGGTAGCGCCATCGGCACCTGCCAGCACCCCGGCTCAGGCACCGTCTTCGGCGTCCTGAAGCGCTGCCGCCGCGACGCGCAACCGAACCAGCGCGTCGTGGTGGCGGGCCTGGTCCGGCGCCAGCCGGTCCAGCCAGTCTTCCATGGGCTCATGGGCGCCCACCGGCCACTGTTGCGAACGCTCCTGCAAGCGTTCCAGCAAGGTTTTCTCGGCCTGTAACTCCAACCCCTTCACCTGCTCACGCAACGCCGCCAGCTGCGCATCACTTTGCGCTGCTGCTCGCCACTGTTGGCGCAAACTACGTAATGGGTTGACCACTTCGCGCTGCCAGGGCTCGGTAACCTCGCGCAATGCCTGTACGCGTTCGTCCCGCACGGCCACGCCACCCGCCTGCAGCCAGGTTGCGCACAGCAGCAGACAGACATCGCCACCCAGCGCCTGCAGTTCAAGGCAGGCGGCTTCCACGCCGGGCCTGGCGTACAGGGCCAGGGCGTGATTCCACAGGTCGGTGTGCATGGTTCCACTCGCGCTATGGGCCGAGGAAGCTGGTAGACTCCGCGACCATCATGATCAGACTATCCAACCTCACTTTACAGCGTGGTCCGCAGCGCTTGCTAGAAGGCGCCGAGATGACCCTGCACACCGGTCACAAGGCCGGCCTGATCGGCGCCAACGGCGCCGGAAAATCCAGCCTGTTCGCCTTGCTGCGCGGTGAGCTGTCGCCCGATGCCGGCGATTGCCAGCTGCCCGGTGACTGGCGTATCGCCCACATGCGCCAGGAGGTCGATACACTCGACCGCCTGGCCGTGGACTATGTGCTCGACGGTGACGTGCGCCTGCGCAAGGTCCAGGCCGAACTCGCTGCGGCCGAGCAGGCCCACGACGGTACCGCCCTGGCGCGCCTGCACATTGAGCTGGATAGCGCCGACGGCTATACCGCCGACGCCCGCGCACGCAAGCTGCTGGCCGGCCTTGGTTTCACCAACGAACAGATGGACCGCCGCGTCGGCGACTTCTCCGGTGGCTGGCGGATGCGCCTGAACCTGGCCCAGGCCCTGATGTGCCCCTCCGACCTGCTGCTGCTCGATGAGCCCACCAACCACCTGGACCTGGACGCTATCCTGTGGCTGGAGGACTGGCTCAAGGGCTACCCCGGCACGTTGTTGCTGATCTCCCACGACCGCGACTTCCTCGATGCCGTGGTCGACCATGTGCTGCACGTCGAGCAGCGCAAGCTGAACCTGTACAAGGGCGGCTACACGGCCTTCGAGCGCACCCGGGCCGAGCGCCTGGCGCAACAGCAGCAGGCCTACGAGAAACAGCAGGCCCAGCGTGCGCACATGGAAAAGTACATTGCCCGCTTCAAGGCCCAGGCCACCAAGGCCCGCCAGGCACAGAGCCGGATCAAGGCACTGGAGCGCATGGAGGAGCTATCGGCGGCGCATGTCGATTCGCCGTTCGACTTCGTTTTCCGCGAGTCGCAGAAAATCTCCAGCCCGCTGCTGAGCCTGTCCGAAGGCCGCCTGGGTTACGGTGACAAGGCGATCCTCGACAAGGTCAAGCTGCAGCTCACCCCCGGTGCGCGCATTGGCCTGCTCGGCCCCAACGGCGCTGGCAAGTCGACCCTGATCAAGAACCTCGCTGGCGAGCTCGAGCCATTGTCGGGCCGCCTGGTGCGAGGTGAGAACCTGGCCGTGGGCTACTTCGCCCAGCACCAGCTGGACTCTCTGGACGACAAGGCCAGCCCGCTGCTGCACCTGCAGCGCATTGCCCCCACCGAACGTGAGCAGACCTTGCGCGACTTCCTGGGCGGCTTCGACTTCCATGGCGACCGCGTCGACGAGCCGGTGGTGAACTTTTCCGGTGGTGAAAAGGCTCGCCTGGCACTGGCCCTGATCGCATGGGAAAGACCGAACCTGTTGCTGCTCGACGAACCGACCAACCACCTCGACCTGGAAATGCGCCTGGCGCTGACCATGGCCCTGCAGGAGTTTGCCGGTGCCGTGGTGGTGGTGTCGCACGACCGTCACCTGCTCAAGAGCACCACCGACGACTTTCTGCTGGTGGCCGATGGCAAGGTCGACATCTTCGATGGTGACCTGGACGACTACAGCCGCTGGCTGGTCGAGTACCGCCAGCGCAGCGCGCCAGCCAGTACCACCCCGGTCAACCCGGATAAGACCGACAAGAAGGCCCAACGCCAGGCTGCCGCAGCCTTGCGTCAGCAACTGGCCCCGCACAAAAAGGCGGCCGACAAGCTGGAAGCCGAGCTCAACCAGGTGCACGCGCAACTAGCCGAGATCGAGACCGCGCTGGGTGATGGTGGCCTCTACGACGCTTCGCGCAAGGACGAGTTGCGTGACCTGCTGGCGCGCCAGACCAAGCTGAAGCAGCGCGAAGGCGAACTGGAAGAGGCCTGGATGGAAGCGCTGGAAACCCTCGAAAGCATGCAGGCCGAGCTCGAGGCGCTGTCCTGATGGAGGAACTGCGTTCGCTGCTGCCAGGGCAATGGATGGACACCTTCTGGCTGGGCTTGCAGATACTGTTGATCCTGGTAGTGGCCTTCGTCCTGCAGCGCATCGTTGCACGCGGGCTGAGCCGCCTGAGCCAGCGTTACCCGTTGCCGCCGGAGCTGTTGGTGCCGGTGCGTGGCGGCCTGCGCTGGCTGATCATGGGCAGCGCGTTGCTGTTCGTGCTGGAGCGCCTGGGTGTGTCGGCGACTGTGCTGTGGACAGCACTGTCCGGCTTCGTCGCGGTGGCGGCAGTGGCTTTCTTCGCCATGTGGAGCGTGCTGTCCAACCTGCTGTGCGCGGTGCTGATCTTCACCGTCGGGCCGTTTCGTATTGGTGATGTGGTCGAACTGGTCGACACCCTCGACAAGCCGGGCGTCAAGGGCCGGGTGATTGCCATCAACCTGCTGTTCACCACCCTGATGGAAATGCCCGAGGCGGGCGGGGCGCTGGTGCAGGTGCCCAATAGCCAGTTCTTCCAGAAGTCGGTACGGCGCTGGCGCGGGGCTGAGGTGCAGACGATGCACAAAGAGGCGCCCGCCGAAGCGGACTGATTAATCCTGTACCGTCCTCTTCGCAGCACAAGGCTGCTCCTACAGCGACCGCGTAACTCTGTAGGAGCAGCCTTGTGCTGCGAAGAGGACAGTACAGGTAGAACAAATCCTGCAAAATTTACTGGTTATTTTTTCACCAACACCTTAGCTTAACGTTTTGCAACAAATGTCCGAGCGAGGTGTGTGATGTCGATGGAAGTGTGGTTGGGCTTCTTTGCCGCCTGTTGGGTGATCAGCCTTTCACCCGGCGCCGGGGCGATTGCCTCGATGTCCAGTGGCCTGCAATACGGTTTCTGGCGTGGTTACTGGAACGCCCTGGGCCTGCAACTGGGCCTGATCCTGCAGATCGCCATCATCGCCGCCGGCGTTGGCGCTGTTCTGGCTGCCTCGGCCACGGCGTTCCAGATCATCAAATGGTTCGGTGTCGCCTACCTTGTCTACCTGGCCTACAAACAGTGGCGTGCGCTGCCCTTGGACATGAGCGATGAATCCGCCGTGCGTCCGATCGGCAAACCGCTGAGCCTGGTGTTCCGTGGTTTCCTGGTCAACGTCAGCAACCCCAAGGCACTGGTGTTCATGTTGGCGGTGCTGCCGCAGTTCATCAACCCGCATGAACCGCTGTTGCCCCAGTATGTGGCGATCACCGTGACCATGGTCGCCGTGGATATGCTGGTGATGGCGGGGTATACCGGGTTGGCTGCGCGGGTGTTGCGCCTGCTGCGTACGCCCAAACAGCAGAAGCGTTTGAACCGGACTTTCGCCGGGTTGTTCATTGGCGCGGCCACCTTCCTGGCGACTCTGCGTCGCGCGCCAGTCTGACAGACCGTATGTAGGCCATTCGCGGGCTTTCCCGCGAATGGGCCACCTCTATTTCTGCTTGTCCACCAACCCCTTGAGCAAATCCACCGGCAGCGGAAAGACGATGGTCGAGCTCTTGTCCCCGGCAATCGTCCCCAGCGTTTGCATGTAACGCAACTGCATCGCCCCTGGTTCCTTGCTCAGCATCTGCGCCGCCTGCATCAACTTCTCCGACGCCTGCAACTCACCCTCGGCATGGATCACCTTGGCCCGCCTTTCACGCTCGGCCTCGGCCTGGCGGGCAATGGCGCGCACCATCGATTCGTTGAGATCGACGTGCTTGATCTCGACGTTGGCCACCTTGATACCCCAGGCATCGGTCTGTGCATCAAGCACCTGGCGAATGTCCGAGTTCAGTTGCTCGCGTTCGGCCAACAGTTCATCCAGTTCGTGCTTGCCGAGCACCGCGCGCAGCGTGGTCTGGGCCAGCTGGCTGGTCGCCACGAGGAAATCTTCGACCTGGATGATCGCCTTCTGCGGGTCGAGCACTCGGAAGTAGAGCACGGCGTTGACCTTGACCGAGACGTTGTCGCGGGTGATCACATCCTGAGGTGGTACATCCAGCACCACGGTGCGCAGGTCAACCCGCACCATTTGCTGGATTACCGGGATCAGCAGGATCAGCCCCGGCCCCTTCACCTGCCAGAAGCGCCCCAGTTGGAACACCACGCCGCGCTCGTATTCACGCAGGATGCGGAACGCCGACAGCAACAGCATCGCCAGCACGATCAGCACCGCGCCGAAGCCCAATTGCATGAACATGGTCATTCTCCTTGCGCCGCGGGCGCGGCGGCGCTCACTTCCAGCATGACGCCATGGCGCGCGGTCACCCGCACGTTCTGGCCCGCTTGCAGTGGCGTTGCACACTGCGCCTGCCATTGCTCGCCCTGGGCCAGCACAAAGCCACAGAACGGGTTGCCCGCCATCACTTGGGTGACGGTGACCAGGCTGCCGACCAGGCCGGCGTCACCGCTGACCAGCGCCCGTCGGCGGGCTTTGAGGGCCATGCCCAGCACGCCGCCGATCAGCAGCGCCGAGAGCACCGCCAGGATGCCGATCAGGGTCAACGGGATACCGAAACCAGGGGCGTCAGTGTCGATCAGGATCAGCGCGCCGACCACGAAGGCGACAATGCCGCCAAAGCCGACCACGCCGAAACTGGGCAGAAAGGCTTCGGCAATCATGAAGGCGATGCCGAGCAATATCAGCGCCACCCCGGCGAAGCTCACCGGCAACAGCTGCAGGGCATATAGCGCCAGCAGCAGGCATATACCGCCGACCACGCCACCGACCGTCGAGCCGGGGTTCATGAATTCGAACAGCAGGCCGTACACACCGATCATGATCAGAATCAGCGCCACGCTGGGGTTGGTGATGACCGCCAACACCCGTGTGCGCCAGTCCGGCAGGTGCTCGACCAGGTTGGCGCCGGCGGTCTGCAGTTGCAGGGGCTGGCCAGCGACAGTGAGCGTTTTGCCATCGAGCTTGTGCAGCAGGTCACGCAGGTCATCGGCCATCAGGTCGATAACGTCAAGCCTCAAGGCCTCGCTGGCGGACAGGCTGACCGCCTCGCGCACGGCCTTCTCCGCCCAGTCGGCATTGCGCCCGCGCAGCTGCGCCAGGCCACGGATGTAGGCCGCCGCATCGTTGACCTGCTTGCGCGCGAGGGTATCGTCATCGCTGCCTTTGGCCTTGTCATCCTTGGGCGTGCCTGGCGGAGCACCGACCTGCACGGGGGTTGCGGCCCCCAGGTTGGTACCGGGCGCCATGACCGCGACATGGCTGGCATAGAGGATATAAGTGCCGGCGCTGGCGGCGCGGGCTCCGCTGGGGGCGACGAAGGTTGCGACCGGCACTGGGCTGGCGAGAATCGCCTTGATCATCTGGCGCATGGCGCTGTCCAGCCCGCCCGGGGTGTCCATGCGGATAACCACCAGTTGTGCACCCTGTGCCTTGGCCTGGTCGAGGCTGCGCACCAGGTAGTCGGCGCTGGCAGGGCCGATGGCGTCATCGACACCCAGCACCCAGACTGCACCAGGCGCTGCCTGACCGCCTGGCGTGATACCAAGCAGCAACAGCAGCAATAGCCAGCGCCAGCAGCGGGCGATCACCTGTCGTCACCTCGTTTGCCTCTATTGCACAAGTTTAGCCCTGCCTGCTGGTACCCGGCCTAAAATTGGAAATTGGGGGGCGAAACCGGAGGTGCATCATGCGTATGGCAAAGACCCTGCAGGATCGCCTGGACAAGGCCAACTGCGATTACGACATCATTCCCCATCCACATTCGGCCACCAGCCTGGAGTCGGCCCGTACGGCCGGCGTGCCCGCCGAGCGGGTCGCCAAGTCGGTGATGCTCGATGACCGTCATGGCAACTACATCATGGCCGTGCTACCGGCCAACCGGCATCTGGACATGACCAAGGTGCGCATGTCCGGGGCCTGGCAACTGACCCGTGAAAGCGGCCTGCCGAGCCTGTTCGGCGACTGCGAGCGCGGTGCCGTACCGGCGCTGGGCGATGCCTACCAGATAAAGATGCTGCTTGATTCGAGTCTTACCCGCCAAGGCGATGTCTATCTGGAGGCGGGTGATCACGATCACCTGATCCACATGAGCATGGAGCAATATCTGAAGCTGGTGCCGCGCGCCGAAGTGCGTGAGCTCAGCTGATGCTCTCAACCCATGCCGGGCCGGCATCGTCGACGACCGGTCTGGCGACGAGGAGGAACCATGGATAATACGATTCATCCTTTGTCTGAGATTTTCAAACAGCTGGGGCTGTCTGACGATCCGGTCGATATCGACCGTTTCATCACCACCCATTCGCCGCTCGATGACGATATAAAGCTGGTTGATGCGCCTTTCTGGAGCGATTCCCAGCGCGATTTCCTGAAAGAGAAGTACATCGCTGATGACGACTGGATTCCGATGATCGACCAACTGAACGAGGCGCTGCACCTGCGCAAAAAATAAAGCGCCGAGTGGTGCCTGACGAGTGATTGGCCGTTGCTATGCTCAGGAAAACAACAAGGGGATAGCGCGATGAAAGATCCCTACGCACCGGGCTTCTGGTGCTCCGTGACGATCCTGGGCACGTTGACGGCCAGTTATTTCTACGGCATACGGCAAACGCAACAGATGAACCAGGCAGTGCACTTCCTGTATGCCGCTGCCGCCGTCACCGTGGCGGTTGCACTGGTGGCGCTGACCTGGATCGCCTGGCAGCAATTGCACCTGAACAAGCGCGAGGTGGTGCAGGGGCGAACGTTGCTGACCATCTGGAACACCAAAGTTGCGCTGCGCCGCGTCGAGACGGTGTTCGACCGCTACTTCTGGGGCAGCTACTGGCATTCGGGGCGCACCTTCGAAGAGGTCATGGGCGAGCTCAAGGGCACGCCGCTGGAGCAGAGCCTGGATGCCCTGAAACGCCAGTGCCGTTTGCTCGACCGCGAAATTCATGACCACCACCACCACTGGCTGGCCAATGCCCGCGACCTGTCCAGCGTGGCCCAGGCCATGGCCCGTGAACGCTACCAGCTGGATCTGGGCGAACCAACCCGCAGCGGCAATGGCAACACTGCCGTGCTCAATCGGGATCTGGAAGTGCTGGTGTACACCTGGTCGGCGCGCCTGCGCAGCTTCGACCATCAGCTGGACGAACTGGAGCGCGCCTACCATTGAGGCGCTTCATTCACCGCGGATGTATTGCTCCAGTTTCAGGATCAGGTTTGCCTGTTCGGCGATGGTTTCCTTGACCAGGTCACCGATCGACAGCAGGCCGAGCAGCTCGCCATTGCTGACCACCGGCAGGTGGCGCAGGTGGCGGTTGGTCATCAGGTTCATGCAGTACTCGAGGTTCTGCTTCGGTTCCACGGTGACCACCGGCGCACTCATGATCTCGCGCACAGGGGTGGCGGCGGACGAGCGGCCCTTGAGTACCAGCTTGCGCGCATAGTCCCGTTCACTGACGATACCCACCACCTGGTTGGCCTCGACCACCGGGAGTGCACCGACGTTTTTTTCCGCCAGCATTTTCAGTGCGTCGAGTACCGAGTCATCCGGGCCGATGGTGTACACGGTCTGATGCTGGGACTTGGTCTTGAGGATTTGTTCGACGGTCTTCATACGGGCCTCTGCTGGGAAAAAGCGATGTCTCGGAGTAAATAAAGCATCCGGCACGGCGCTCTGCACGGCAATGCAGGAAACGGCATCGAGTCGATTGAAAAACGTCATGAGTTGTCGCCTGTGCCGGCCTCTTCGCGGCTAAAGCCGCTCCTACAGGAATACGCTGTACCTGTGGGAGCGGCTTTAGCCGCGAAGAGGCCGGTACAGCCAATTAGAGCTTCGGCATCTGCCCGATCCGCGCCACCATCTCGCTCACCACCTGCAAGTCCAGCATGAACTGCTCAACGGTCTTGAACTCGTTGTCGTTGTGCCCGGTGTATTTCACATCCGGCATGGCCAGGCCGAACTGCACGCCGTTAGGCAGGTCGTGTACCGAGGTGGCGCCCGCCGAGGTACCGAACTCGTGCTTCATGCCCAGGTTCTCGGTGGCCACGTCAAGCAAGGCCTTGACCCATTCGCCCTCGGGGTTGCGGTACATCGGCTCGTCCAGGCTGTATTCGAAGGCCACCGAGGTATGGCTCTGCCGGGTCCATTTGCCCAGCTTGTCAGCCAGTTCGTCCTTGATCGTGGCGATTGGCTTGCCTTTCGGAATGCGCAGGTTCACCGCCAGTTTCAGGCCTTTTTCATCCACCCCGACAAAGGTCAGCGAGGCGGTCAGAGGGCCCATGAACGAATCCTTGAAGGCCACGCCGAGCTTGTTGCCCAGGTAGTCCAGGCCCCAGTTGTCGGCGGCGTAGCGGGCGGCATCGGTGAAGTGGTTGTGCTTGAGCGGCACATCCTTGCCCAGGCCGTTGATGAAACCGAGCATGCGCGCCACCGGGTTGACCCCGGACTCCGGCTCCGAAGAGTGGGCGGAAACGCCGGTCACGGTGAGCAACACCTGCTTGCCATCGGCCTTGGCGGCGATGCTGAAGTCGCCGCCATTGCGCTTCACGTAATCGGCGCCGGCTTTTTCCAGCTGGCTGGCCAGCTTCGCCGGGTTGTCGGTGACCAGAGTCGCGACCGAGGTTGTCGGGATCTGGTTGGTGGCCAGGCCGCCGGTCAGGTTGACGATCTCGGCACCCTTGCCACTGGCCTGGCGCTTGCTGAAGCTGGCCATGATCGTGCCGTAGCCTTTCTCGGCGATGACCACCGGGTAGCCGCCATCGAGGGCCAGGTTGTAGTCGGGCGTGGGGTTGCGCTCGAAGTAGTAGGGGATGGCATCACCGCTGGTTTCTTCAGTGGTGTCGATCAGCAGCTTGAACTGGCGGGCCAGCGGCAGGTTTTCGTCCTTGGCCACTTTCAGCGCGTACATCGCCACGACAATGCCGTTCTTGTCGTCTTCGGTGCCGCGGCCGTACATGCGGTCACCGACCAGGGTGACCTTGAACGGGTCCAGGCGCGTGCCATCGGCCAGCTTCCAGTTGTCCGGGTTGACCGGCACCACGTCGGCGTGGGCATGGATGCCGACCACTTCCTTACCGCTGCCCAGCGAAATCTCGTACACCCGGTTGTCGATATTGCGGAAAGCCAGGCCGAAGCTGTCGGCCAGGGCCTTGATCTTGTCGGCGATCCTGAGGAACTCGGGGTTCTCGTGCTGCGGCGTGCCTTCGACGTTGAAGGTGGGGATGGCCACCAGTTCACGCAGGGTTTCGCTGGCAGCCTTGCCGTACTTGATGCGGGTATACAGGCCGAGCAGGCGGTTGATCTCGTTCTGCTGCTCGGCGGCCAATGGCTTGCCGGCCAGGTAGGCATCCAGGGTTGCCGCGAGGTTGTCGGCCTTGGCCAGGTCGCTGCCTTTGAGCTTGCCGAGGAACTGCTTGAAGTCGCTTGGGTCGCTACCGTCGAAGGCTTTGACGATGGCCGCGGACTGCTGCTGGGTAAGGTTGGCCTGTGCCGGTTGGGTGAACAGGCCGATGCTGGCCAGCAGCAGGGTGGTGGCGGTAAGTTTTTTCAGGTGCATGGTTGTGCGCATTCCTTCGCCAATCATTGTTGTGGGTTACCCGTCGGGAAACGGGAAGACGCCCACGCTAACACCAATGACCCGTGGCACGGGAGTGCCAGAAACACGACATGTCGCACAAACGAAAAAGCCCCGGGCGCGTTGCCGGGGCCTTTCCAGTGCTTCCAACGGTGATTACAGCCCGTTGGGCAGGAACCTCGTGGCACCGCTGACATCGTCGATCTTCTTGATGCGGAAGGCCTTGATGCAGGTTTCGTTGCGGGTATTGCTGTCCGGGCAGTATTGCTGGACGAAGTCGTTGAAGGCCATGTCCTGGCCATTCACGCTGAGGACGCGCTTGAAGTACTCGCCCTGGATGCCCTGCGCCTGACGCGATGCGGTCATTTCCTGGTCTACGACCAGGCGACCGTGCAGGTCGACGGTGGGGAACTTGGCTTCTTCCTGCAGGCAGCCGCTCAGCAGCAGGCCGGCCGTGGCCAGCATGATCAGACGTAGCATGATGTTGTCTCTGCAACGGGCGGTCACGACCTGCGGGCCGGGACCGCACCTGGATGGTTACTCGCCGAACAGGCTGCCGGCGCGTTTTACTTCCGCCTTGCCGGCGTCCTCGAGCAGCGACTTGGCGCCCGAGGTGACGTTGCGTGCGGAGTCTGCATTGGACTGGATCACGTCGGTGCGTGCAGCGCTGTCGCGCAATTCGGCATCGATGTAGTCGTTGGCGCGGGCGACCTTTGCCTTTTTCGCTTGCAGGGCCAGGCGACGCTCTTCCAGCTCCAGCGCACGCAGGTCGTCCTCGTAGGCTTCTTCGCGGGTCTGCACGCGCTTGCGCTCGGCTGCTTGCGCCTGCTGTTTCTCGGCGGCACGCTGCGCGGAGGCACGTTGGGCCGCTGCGCGCTGCTGGCGGGCAGCAGCTTCGCGAGCTTCGGCGCGCTGCTCGGCGGCGGCGGCCTGGCGCAGGCGTTCGGTTTCCAGAGCGGCTTCGGATTGCTTGGTCTGCTGTTCGATCTGGTAGAGCTGATCGAACTGGCCCGCCATGGCAGTGGCGGCAGACAGTGCGAGGGCGGTGCCCAGAACAATGTGCTTCATGTGCTCAGGCCTCAGCTCTTTTTCGGATCTGGGCAGGTCGCATTTGGCTGGATGCGGGTTTCGTTGGAGATGGTCATGACCATCAGGGAGATGCCCCCCACTTCGAAATCGCACGGGCGGCCAACCTGGGCGGAGGTGTAGATCTTGCCATTTTCCGAGTAGCCGATCAGTACGCCAGGCACCAGCGAGGTATCGCTTACCAGAGAACCTGCCAGTGCGCCGGCGCCACCGCCTGCCACGCCGCCGATGATCGCGGTGTCTTTGTTGTGGCCTGCACCCAGCGCCGCGCCACCCAGCGCACCCAGTACACCACCCACCATCATTGCGGCTTTTTGGTTCTTCTCGTTGCTGACCTTGATCTTGGTCGGCGAGACCGTGATGATTTTCACGGTCTTGGCTTCCTGCTGGGTGTTTACCTGGCTGGCATCGAACACATCGGATTGGTATTGCTCACCGGTCGCCTGGCAACCCACGAGGGTGGCGACGATGGTCAAGGCCAGACAGTGTTTCAGCATTTTCATTCCTGATTCCCTGGAGGGTATGGTTAACCTTGCGACGATCCATCTGAAGGATGAGGCATAATGCCACTATTCTAAGCAGATGGATCCAACCAGGTAAAGCCATCAGGACTAAAGCCGGCTTCAGTAAGCGCCAAACGAAATAACGCGAGCAGGCCGACACTGTCTTGCAGAAACGACAAAGCCCGCGCAAGGCGGGCTTTGTGAGGGATATGGCGCACTCGGCGGGATTCGAACCCACGACCCCTGCCTTCGGAGGGCAGTACTCTATCCAGCTGAGCTACGAGTGCAACGCGCACGCATGATACCCATCTGATCCGATGGCGTCCATCGCCTTGATCTGTAGCTGTTTTTACTTTCTGCCACGAAGAGGGCGAAGTGCGGCGCGGGAGCCTGGAGGGGAGGTGCTGGTGGCGCTGAGGGTGCACAGTCGACAACCAGGTAGCATGGGTTACCGGGCCCTGCTAATCGACCTGGCCAAGGCGTTCTGATTCATCCCTTCCTGCAAGGCCGTCGGTCCTCCCATCTCATTTCCTACAGCTCGGTCGTCTAACCTGTATTGGCCTCTTCTTCGTGGGCAGGCCCGCGAAGAGGCCGGTTGCCATTATGCAAATGATGAAATTTCCGCCAGGGTGTTCAACCATTCGTTCTTTTTTTCGAACAGCCTATTGTCCAACACCCCAGCAGCCGCTTAGCATTCGTTTGAGATTTCAAACGCTCGATGCCCTGCCTTGGGCGCTTTTCAACAATCAACAATTCGGGAAGCCGACATGCAGCTCAAAGACGCTCAGTTGTTCCGCCAGCAAGCCTACATCAATGGTGAGTGGCTGGATGCGGACAACGGCCAGACCATCAAGGTCACCAACCCGGCCACTGGTGAAGTCATCGGTACCGTGCCGAAGATGGGCACCGCGGAAACCCGCCGCGCCATCGAAGCCGCCGACAAGGCCCTGCCGGCCTGGCGTGCCCTGACCGCCAAGGAGCGTTCGGCCAAGCTGCGTCGCTGGTTCGAACTGATGATCGAGAACCAGGACGACCTGGCTCGCCTGATGACCACCGAACAAGGCAAGCCGCTGGCCGAAGCCAAGGGCGAAATCGCCTACGCTGCCTCGTTCATCGAGTGGTTCGCCGAAGAAGCCAAGCGCGTCTACGGTGACACCATCCCGGGCCACCAGCCAGACAAGCGCCTGATCGTCATCAAGCAGCCAATCGGTGTTACCGCGGCCATCACCCCGTGGAACTTCCCGGCCGCCATGATTACCCGTAAAGCCGGCCCGGCCCTGGCCGCTGGCTGCACCATGGTGCTCAAGCCTGCCTCGCAGACCCCATACTCCGCCCTGGCCCTGGTCGAGCTGGCCCACCGTGCCGGCATCCCGGCTGGCGTGCTGAGCGTGGTTACCGGCAGCGCTGGCGAAGTTGGCGGCGAACTGACCGGCAACTCCCTGGTCCGCAAGCTGTCCTTCACCGGCTCGACCGAAATCGGTCGCCAGCTGATGGAAGAATGCGCCAAGGACATCAAGAAGGTTTCCCTGGAGCTGGGTGGCAACGCCCCGTTCATCGTGTTCGACGACGCCGACCTGGACAAGGCGGTCGAGGGCGCGATCATCTCCAAGTACCGCAACAACGGCCAGACCTGCGTCTGCGCCAACCGTATCTACGTGCAGGACGGCGTCTACGACGCGTTCGCCCAGAAGCTGGCTGCCGCTGTTGCCAAGCTGAAGATCGGTAACGGCCTGGAAGAAGGCACCACCACTGGCCCGCTGATCGACGGCAAGGCTGTCGCCAAGGTCCAGGAACACATCGAAGACGCCGTTGGCAAAGGCGCCAAGGTACTGTCCGGTGGCAAGATCATCGAAGGCAACTTCTTCGAGCCGACCATTCTGGTCGACGTACCGAAGACCGCTGCCGTCGCCAAGGAAGAGACCTTCGGCCCGCTGGCGCCGCTGTTCCGCTTCAAGGACGAGGCCGAAGTGATCGCCATGTCCAACGACACCGAGTTCGGCCTGGCCTCGTACTTCTACGCCCGCGACATGAGCCGTGTGTTCCGTGTTGCCGAAGCCCTGGAATACGGCATGGTAGGTATCAACACCGGCCTGATCTCCAACGAAGTGGCACCGTTCGGTGGCATCAAGGCTTCGGGCCTGGGCCGCGAAGGTTCCAAGTACGGTATCGAGGACTACCTCGAAATCAAATACCTGTGCATCAGCGTCTGATAGCACGGTAAAGGCTTTACCTCTGCCAGCGGGGCGCGAGAGCGACGTCTCGCTGGCCTTTTTTACATCGCTGTACCTGGTGGCCAGGGCGTTCACGGCAGTCGATCAACGAATACTGTTCGCGAGCACTCCCAGCCACCCCCGAATAAAAGCGCCACTCCAAACCGGCGCAATGAGGGCATTATGAGCAAGACCAACGAATCTTTGATGCAACGTCGTGTCGCCGCCGTCCCACGTGGCGTTGGCCAGATCCACCCGATCTTCGTCGATACCGCGAAGAACTCGACCGTGATCGACGTTGAAGGCCGCGAACTGATCGACTTCGCCGGCGGCATCGCAGTACTGAACACCGGCCACCTGCACCCGAAAGTGGTTGCGGCCGTGCAAGAGCAGCTGACCAAGGTCAGCCACACCTGCTTCCAGGTGCTGGCCTACGAACCCTATGTAGAACTGTGCGAAAAGATCAACAAGCTGGTCCCAGGCGACTTCGACAAGAAGACCCTGCTGGTCACCACCGGCTCCGAAGCCGTTGAAAACGCCGTCAAGATCGCCCGTGCCGCCACTGGCCGCGCTGGCGTAATCGCCTTCACCGGCGGCTACCACGGCCGTACCATGATGACCCTGGGCCTGACCGGCAAGGTCGTGCCGTACTCCGCTGGCATGGGCCTGATGCCAGGTGGCATCTTCCGCGCTCTGTTCCCTAGCGAACTGCACGGTATCAGCGTTGACGACGCCATCGCCTCGGTCGAGCGCATCTTCAAGAACGACGCCGAGCCGCGCGACATCGCCGCGATCATCTTCGAGCCGGTACAAGGCGAAGGCGGCTTCCTGCCAGCGCCGAAAGAGCTGATGAAGCGCCTGCGCGCCCTGTGCGACCAGCACGGCATCCTGCTGATCGCCGACGAAGTACAGACCGGCGCTGGCCGTACTGGCACCTTCTTCGCCATGGAACAGATGGGCGTTGCGCCTGACCTGACCACCTTCGCCAAATCCATCGCTGGCGGCTTCCCGCTGGCCGGTGTGTGCGGCAAGGCCGAATACATGGACGCCATCGCTCCTGGCGGCCTGGGTGGCACCTACGCCGGTTCGCCGATCGCTTGCGCCGCGGCCCTGGCCGTGATCGAAGTGTTCGAAGAAGAGAAACTGCTGGACCGCAGCAAAGCTGTGGGTGAGCGCCTGACCACCGGCCTGCGTGAAATCCAGAAGAAGTACCCGATCATCGGCGACGTCCGTGGTCTGGGCTCGATGATCGCTGTCGAAGTCTTCGAGAAAGGCACTCACACCCCGAACGCAGCTGCCGTTGGCCAGGTTGTCGCCAAGGCTCGCGAGAAGGGCCTGATCCTGCTGTCCTGCGGTACCTACGGCAACGTTCTGCGTATCCTGGTTCCGCTGACCGCAGAAGATGCTCTGCTGGACAAAGGCCTGGCTATCATCGAAGAGTGCTTCGCTGAACTCGCCTGATGTGACGTGCTTCAGAAAAAACCCGCTTCGGCGGGTTTTTTTTGTGCCCAGGAAAGCCTTGGGGCGCTATCGTTGTCGAAGGATTTGCTCAGGAAGCTGCGATGGACTGTGTGGCAGGGCTATTCAGGAGTTGGCGATGAACGCTGCAGACCCCACCCCACCAAGCGTACTTATTGTCGAGGGCGACCCCTGGGTACGTGACATGCTCAGCGAAATGCTGCTGAGCGTGCGCTGTGATGCCCGCCTGCAGCTCTGCGCCGACGGCTCGCAGGCCTTGAGCGCGCTGTCGAGCAAGCCCGACCTGATCATTGCCGCGCGCGAACTGGCAGGTGTCGATGGGCTCGACCTGTTGCGCAAGGTACGCGCCAAAGGCTCGAGGTTGCCGTTCATCCTCATGAGCAACCGCATTGACAGTGCCAGTGTGCATGAGGCGTTGCCCCTGCACCCTACTGCCTACCTGAGCAAGCCGCTGAACCTGGAAACTCTTCGCAAGCGCCTGGAAGAGCTGCTGCTGGCGGTTGGCGAAGAAATCGCCTGCCCGGTGCCGGCCTTGCAGCCAGGTGCCAGCCTGCCGGCCTACCTCGAGCAGCGTCGCGCTACCGCCGATGGCGGGCCGCTGCTGGCCGATGTGCAGGTGGCGATCAAGCGCGCGCTCAACCCCCAGGGCCTGAACCTGAGAGTGCTCGAAGAGGAAGTGCAGGGCGACCCGCAGATCACAGCCGTGCTGATTGCGGCGGCCAACAGCGCAGCGCTGCACCGCGAAGCACCAGTGCAGACGCTGCTGCAGGCCTTGAACAAGCTTGGCGGCACCCAGAGCATGAACCTGATCCTGGGCATGACCCTCAAGCGCAGCGCTCGCCTCAGCGACCCGCTGCTGGCGGAGCATGCTGCCCGCTACTGGGAGTTGTCGCTGCACGCTGCCGAATATGGCCGCACCTTGGCACGCATGCTCGAGCTGGACGAAGGGCGTTGTTATTGCGCGGGGTTGCTGCATTGCCTGGGCGACCTGGCGGTGCTGCGCTGCCTGCAGGAATGGCGGCTGGCCGGGGGCGAGCTGGATGAGGACCAGGTGCAGCTGTCGCTCAATGAGTTCGGTGCGGCGTTCGGCTCGGCGCTGCGTACGCGCTGGCGGTTGCCGCTGGGGTTGCGCGAGTTGATCGCGGCGATCTACCAGCTGGGCGGCGGGGTGTACTCGCGGGAGATCCTGGCCATGAACCTGGCCGGGCAGTTGTCGCGGCTGTCGGCCGAGCAGGGGCTGGAGAAGGTGGCCAGCAGCAAGACCGCGCGCCTGCTCAAGCTTGGCCTGCCGGAGCTGAGGCGGTTGCGTAAGGTGGAGAACCCGGAGGTGAAGCCGCAGGAAGAGCCGCCGGTGGCTGAGGCCGAGGTTTCCAGCTGAGATTTT
Organism: Pseudomonas sp. SA233; assembly: GCF_054792385.1. Classification (NCBI taxonomy): domain Bacteria; kingdom Pseudomonadati; phylum Pseudomonadota; class Gammaproteobacteria; order Pseudomonadales; family Pseudomonadaceae; genus Pseudomonas; species Pseudomonas sp. SA233. The sequence goes on from NZ_CP096449.1 coordinate 240,263, forward strand.
GGGGCCGCTTTGCGGCCCATCGCCGGCAAGCCAGCTCCCACAGGTACTGCACAAGGCTGGAGGATTGCGACCTGTGGGGCTTGCCGGCGATTGGGGTGCAGAGCACCCCCAGAGCTCAGCCGCGGACGATCTGGTTCTTGCCCTGCCGCTTGGCCTGGTACATCGCCGCATCGGCCCGGGCATACAGGCTGTCCAGCGCCACATCCTCGTCAGTCAGCCCGGTCACCCCCTGGCTCACCGTCACTCCGTAGGTCTGCTCCCCATGGCTGAAGCTCAGCCGCTGGATCTGCCGCTGCAAGCGCTCGGCAATCTGCTCCGCGACCTGGGCACTACAGCCGGGGAACACTGCCGCGAACTCCTCGCCACCAATGCGTCCGAACAGGTCACCTCGGCGCAGTACGGCCTTACCGCTATCGGCGATCTGCTGCAACACCTGGTCGCCTTCCTGGTGACCGTAGCTGTCGTTGATGCGCTTGAAGTCGTCGATGTCCAGCAGCAGGAAGGCCAGTGGTGTACCGTCTTCGCGGGCGCTGTCGAAGGCTTGCTGGGCGCATTCGAAAAAGTGCCGGCGGTTGCTGCTCTGGGTCAGCACGTCGGTGGTGGCCAGGCGCTGCAGTTCACCTTCGAGCTGCTTCTTCTCGGTGATGTCTTCTGCGATGCCGACGATGATCACCCGGTCGCCATCGCGTTGCTGGTTGATGTAGCACTTGTCGCTCAGCCAGCGCAGCTGGCCGTCGGCATTGAGGATGCGGTACTCGCGGTCTTCCACCGAGCCCTTGAGCAGTACCTGGGCCAGGCTGCGTTCGGCGAACTCCAGGTCGTCGGGGTAGATGCTGTCGCGCCATTCGTTGTAGTCGGCCAGCACCAGGCTGGCCGGGCGGCCGAAGATGCGTTCGTAGGCGGGGCTGACGTACAGCACCTGACGGGTTTCCCAGTCGAAGGCCCATAGCACCGCATTGACGCTGTCGAGCAGCGAGCTGAACAGCTGTTCGCGCTCGCTCAGGCGGGCAACCTCGCCTTGGGCGTGGAGCAGCGCAAGCAAGGTCTGGGCGGCTTCCGGAGGCGGGGTGCCGGGCAGTGTCGTCGGAATGTTCTTGGCCATGTGCACGGAGCAGATCTCGGCGTGAAAGCGTGCGGCCAGCATCTGGCCCGCCACGCGGGCGATGTGCCAGATATGAGTGTAAACGAGAGGGCGAAGTTCCGGGCGGCACGCCCAGCCAAAGGGGCGTGCCGATCAACGGCGGTCAGGCGCCGGTCGGGCGCAGGGAGTACGTCTTCAGCTGTGCCGCGAAGTCCCGCAGGGCGTGGATGCCGCTGGTTTCCGCCTCGTGTACCCAGTCCTTCATGGCGGCCAGCATGTCGTGGCCGTTGGCGCTGGTGCGCGCCCAGATCTGCTGCAGGGCCAGGCGTTTTTCGTAGATGGTCTTCAGCGCCTGGCTGTGGGCGAGCATCGACTCGATGCGCACATGGTGACGGTCTTCCAGAAGGCTGGTCTCGCGCGACAACAGGCGCTTGGCGCGGCGGAAGTGGTGACGCAGCGAAGCATCGACGCGGGCCAGCTCCTGCTTGACCAACGGGCCGATCACCAGCTTGCGGTACTGGGCCATGATCTGGAAGCGGTTGTTGAGGATGGCCATGGCAGTGTCCATGTCCAGGCTGGCCTTGCCTGCCACCCGGTGGGCGATGGGCGCCACGCGCTGTACCTTGGCCAGGCGCAGCAGGCAGAACAGGCGGATCCACGCCCAACCCATGTCGAACTCCCAGCGCTTGACCGACAGCTTGGCCGAGTTGGGGTAGGTGTGGTGGTTGTTGTGCAGCTCTTCGCCACCGATGACGATGCCCCACGGCACCAGGTTGGTCGCGGCGTCGCGGCACTCGAAGTTGCGGTAGCCGAGAGCGTGGCCCAGGCCGTTGACCACGCCGGCGGCCCAGAACGGAATCCACATCATCTGCACTGCCCAGATGGTGATGCCGATGGTGCCGAACAGCAGCAGGTCGATCACCGCCATCAGCGCGATGCCGCCCAGCTTGTAGCGTGAGTAGAGGTTGCGCTCGATCCAGTCGTCCGGGCAGTTCTTGCCGTAGATGCGCAGGGTTTCGGGGTTGCGCGCCTCTTCCCGGTAAAGCTCGGCACCCTTGCGCAGCACCGTGCCCAGGCCCTTGTACAGCGGGCTGTGTGGGTCGTCGGGGGTTTCGCATTTGGCGTGGTGCTTGCGGTGGACGGCAGTCCATTCGCGGGTGTTCTGCGCCGTGGTCAGCCACAGCCAGAAACGGAAGAAGTGCTTGAGCGCGCCATTTAGCTCCAGGGCCCGGTGCGCGGAATAGCGGTGCAGGTAGACCGTGACGCTGACGATGGTCACGTGGGTCATCAGCAGGGTGATGCCGACCAGTTGCCAGGCCGACAAGTCGAGCAGGCCGTTGTACCACATAGGTGTAAATACCCTCGGAATGCAGGAGGAGGGGCTGATTATCCCTTGGGCAGGAAATAAATACAGTTACCCGTTCAGATAGGAAGTCACGACATGTTTCAGCCTTTATAATGCCCCATCATTTTTCATGGGCAATTGCACCCGACATGTCTGTTTCCGTTCGCGACGCCTTGCGCATGGCCGCGCTGTATGTGGTGCTCTCGATCCTCTGGCTGACGCTGGCCGAGGTGGTGTTGCACGGCATGACCGACGACCCCCTGGCACTGACCGTGGGCCGGCAGATCAACGTGGTGGTCTGGGTGCTGCTCAGCGCCTTTCTGATCTATGTGTCGCGGGTGCGGCTGCTTGACTTCATCGGTGTTGGCGCGCGTATGCGTGGTGAAGACCGTGAACGCCTGCGCATGGCTGCGGCAGTGTTCGACAGCACCCTCGAAGGCGTGCTGGTGACCGACCGCCATGGCCTGATCGTGCACGTCAACCGTGCCTTCATGCGTATCACCGGCTACCAGCAGGACGAGGTCATCGGCCAGCGCCCGAACAAGTTCAAGTCGGGCCGCCATGGCCTGGCGTTCTACCAGCAGATCTTCGCCACTCTGGCGGAAAAGGGCGAGTGGAGCGGCGAAATATGGAACCGGCGCAAGAGCGGTGAAATCTACCCGCAATGGCAGACCATTTGCGCCATCCGCGACGATCAAGGCGAGCTCAGCCATTACGTGGCGGTGTTCAGCGACATCAGCGCGATCAAGCATTCTGAACAGGAGCTGGCCTACCTGGCCCACCATGACCCGCTGACGGGCCTGCCCAACCGCCTGCTGTTCAACGACCGGGTCGAGCAGGCGCTGGCCGCAGCCCAGGCCAACAAGCGTGGTTGTGCCCTGCTGTTGCTGGACCTGGACCATTTCCAGAGCATCAACGACGGCCTCGGCCACACCATTGGCGACCAGTTGCTGAAGCTGGTGGGCGAGCGCCTGGCAGAGGTGCTGCGCAGCGGCGTGACCTTGGCGCGCCTGGGGGGCGACGAATTTGGCGTGCTGGCGGAAAACTGCCATGAGGTTGGCCAGGCGGGCAAGCTGGCGCAGGGCATCATCGAGCGCATGCGCGAGCCGTTCCAGTTCGACGGTCACCGCCTGTTCATCAGCGTCAGCGTGGGCATCAGCCTGTTTCCCAGCGATGCCTTGAGTGCCGAGCAGTTGCTGCGCAATGCCGACTCGGCGTTGTACAAGGCCAAGAGCAATGGGCGGGCCTGCTATGCGCTGTACACCGAAGAACTGACCGCTCACGCCCAACACCGGGTCGAAACCGCCGGCGAGCTGCGCCGAGCCTTGGAGCAGGACGAGCTGCGGGTGTTCTACCAGCCGGTGCACGACCTGGCGACCGGCCGCCAGGTCGGCGTCGAAGCCTTGGTGCGTTGGCAGCACCCTCAGCGCGGCCTGGTGCCACCGGGCGAGTTCATCCCGATTGCCGAGCGTACCGGGCTGATTGCCGAGATCGACGCCTGGGTACTACGCCAGGCGTGTCGGCAGATGGTGCGATGGCAGGGTGAAGGACGGCGGTTGGCATTCGTTGCGGTGAACATTTCCAGCCGCCTGTTTGGCCAGCACGAGCTGTACCAGCAGGTGGCCGAGGTGCTGGACGAAACCGGCCTGGCCCCGGCCTTGCTGGAGCTGGAGGTGACCGAGAGCGCGGTGATGGAGGACCCGGAGGTGGCGCTGGAGCAGTTGCATCGCCTGCGCGAGCTGGGGGTGACCTTGGCTATCGACGACTTTGGCACCGGTTATTCATCGCTGCTGCGGCTCAAGCGCTTGCCGGTGCAGAAGCTGAAGATCGACCAAGGCTTCGTTGCCGGGTTGCCGCTGGATGAGGACGACATCGCGATCGTTCGGGTGATCATCGCCCTGGCCCGCAGCATGGGCATGCAAGTGCATGCAGAGGGCATCGAGCAGGCCGAGCAGGCCAGCTTCCTGCTGCATGAGCTGTGTCAGCTTGGGCAGGGGTACTGGTTCGGGCGGCCGGTGCCTGCCGGGGATCTTCGCTGGGGTTGAAGGCCCCTCCGCGGGCATGCCCGCTCCCACAGGGATATCGTTGTATTCAAGCCCTGTGCAGTACCTGTGGGAGCGGGCGTGCCCGCGAAGACTTCAGCGCTTGTTCAAGCCTTTCGCCAACTGGTCTCCACCCAACTGGATCAACGCCACCAACGCCACCAGCATGGCAATCACGGTCAGCATGATCTGGCTGTCGAAGCGCTGGTAGCCATAGCGGTAGGCGATGTCCCCCAGTCCCCCGGCACCGATCGCTCCGGCCATTGCCGAGGAGTTGATCAGGGTCACCAGGGTAATGGTGAAGCCCCCGACAATCCCCGGCAGCGCCTCGGGCAGCAGCACGTGCCAGACGATGTGCCAGCGCCGGCAGCCCATGGCCTGTGCAGCCTCCACCAGGCCGTGGTCGACTTCGCGCAGGCTGACCTCGGCAATCCGCGCGAAGAACGGCGTGGCGGCAATGGTCAGTGGCACCACTGCCGCCCACACGCCATACGTGGTACCCACTACCAAGCGGGTGAAGGGGATCAGCGCGACCATCAGGATCAGGAACGGGATCGAGCGGAACAGGTTGACGAATGCACCCAGCACCCGGTTCAGCCGCGGCGCCTCGAAGATCCCACCCTTGTCGCTGGTGACCAGCAGCACCGCCATCGGTATCCCCACCAGCAGGGCGATCAGCGACGACACGCCGACCATCAGCAGGGTATCGAGCAAACCTTCCAGCAGGCGATCAAACCACATGGCCCAGTACCTCCACGTCCTCGGCCCAGCGGCGGGCGCGCTCCAGCAATTGATGGGTGTCGTGCGGTGAGTGTTGCACCGACAGGATCAGCTGCCCCAGGGCATGCTCGCCAATGGTTTCCACGCCACCCTGCAGCAGGCGTACGCGGCCGCCAAGCTCGTTGAACAGGGCAGACAGTTCGGGCTCGCCGAGCAGGGTCAACCTCAGTACCACGGCACTGTCGCGGCTTGCCGGGCTGGCCCGAAGGCTGGCTCGCAGCGCGGCTGGCAACCTGGCTTGCAACGGTGCCAGCAGGGTACGGGTGACTTCGTGGCGTGGTGAGCCAAACACCCGCCAGACCTCACCCTGCTCGACCACTTCTCCACGTTCAAGCACCACTACCCGGTGGCAGATATCGCGGATTACCGCCATCTCGTGGGTGATCAGCACGATGGTCAGGCCCAGGCGCTGGTTGATGTCGCGCAGCAGTTCGAGAATGGAAGCAGTGGTCTCCGGGTCCAGCGCCGAGGTGGCCTCGTCGCACAGCAGGATCTCGGGGTCATGCACCAACGCCCTGGCAATGCCCACGCGCTGCTTCTGCCCGCCGGACAGCTGCGCCGGGTACACGTGGTGCTTTTCCCGCAGGCCCACCAGCTCCAGCAGTTCGCGTACCTTGCGCTGGCGTTCGGCCTTGGCCACGCCGGCCACCTTGAGGGGCAGCTCGACGTTCTGCCACACGGTCTTGGCCGACATCAGGTTGAAGTGCTGGAAAATCATGGCGATACGCCGGCGCAGGGCTACCAGGTGCTCCTCGTCGAAGGGCGCGATGTCCACCTGGTCGATCAGCACCCGCCCCTGGCTGGGTTGCTCCAGGCGGTTGATGGTACGCAGCAGCGATGACTTGCCGGCGCCGCTGCGGCCGATGATGCCGAAGATCTCGCCATGGCGGATGTTCAGGTCGATGCCTTGCAAGGCCGGTTGCGCCTGGCCCGGGTAGGTCTTGCCCAGGCCGATGAAGCGCACATGGGCTTCATTGACCTCCGGGCGCAAGGCCTGCTCCCTGGCCGTTGGCGGCAGTGGTTGTGCGGTGGGCGCCCGCAGCGCGCTGGCCTGGCTCATGTCAGCCCTCCCAACCGGCCTGGTAGAGCTTGCCGTGGGCTTTGTCCAAGGCTGCGCGCACCACTGGCGAGTGCTGGTAGATGTCGACGAACTTGGCCAGGCGTGGGTCGTCCTTGCTTTGCGGTCGAATGACGAACTGGATCACGTATTCCTTGTTCTCCAGGCCGTCGAACAGTAGTGCGGAGCCGGCGTCGAAGCTGTTGGCCAGGCGGATGTAGGCCGGGTAGCCCTGCACCAGGTCGGCGTCGTCATAGGCGCGAACCAGCTGTACGGCCTCGACCTGAAGGATCTTCAGCTTTTTCGGGTTGGCGACGATATCGTCCTCGGTGGCCTTGTAGCCGACCCCCGGCTTGAGGGTGATCAGCCCGGCCTTGGCCAGCAGCTGCAGGCCACGGCCGCTGTTGATCGGGTCGTTGGCGATGGCCACGCTGGCGCCTTCGGGCAGGTCGGCGAAGCTCTTGTACTTTTTCGAGTACAGGCCGACGTTGTTGATGATGCCCGGGGCGTAGGGCACCAGGTTGAAGCCTGCAGCCGTCTTGGCGTTTTCCAGGAACGGGATGTGCTGGAAGTAGTTCGCGTCGATGTCGCCGCTGTTGAGGCTGACGTTGGGTGCGATCCAGTCGCTGAACTCGACCAGCTTCACTTCCAGACCTTGCTTGTGCGCTTCTTCCACTGCGGCTTCCAGCGGGATGGCAAAGGCCGAAGTTGTACCGATCTTCAGCGGTTCGGCAGCCAGCGCGCTGGCGGACAGGCCGAGAGTGAGGGCAATGGCCGCGACGGGCCGGAACAGTTTATCAAGCATGGTGCAGGGCTCCAGTCGGGGCAGGGGTAGAGGTAAAGCGGTAAGCCGAGCCAGGGTGGTCGGCGGGCAAATGCGGGTGGTCGGCCTGGAACAGTTTTTCGCGCAGGGTGCCTTCGGCGTAGGCGGTCTTGTAGCGGCCACGCTGTTGCAACTGCGGGATGACCAGGTCGATGAAGTCCTCGAAGCTTTCCGGGGTTACGGTGCGGGTCAGGTTGAAACCGTCCAGGCCGGTTTCATCGACCCAGGCGATCAGCTGTTCGGCCACTTGCTCGGGCGCGCCGACCAGGGTTACGTAACGGCCACCCAGGGCGTGCTGCTGCAGCAGGCGCCGGCGGGTCCAGGCGTTGTCCTGCAACTGGCGCGTGGCCGACTGGATGGCGTTGCCCTGGCTGAAGGCAATCGGCTCGTCCAGGGCGTAGGCGGCGAAGTCGATGCCGGTGGACGCTGCGAAGTGCGCGACCCCGGCCTCGGCGCTGGCATGGCGCAGGTACTCGGCATGCTTGGCCTGGGCCTGCTGCTCGGTGGCGGCGACGATCACCGTGATGCCCATGAACACCTTGACCGCTTGCGGGTCGCGGCCAGCGGCCTGGGCGGCGGCGCGCACCTTGTCGACCTGGGCGCGGGTGGCGGCCTTGTCCTGGCCACTGATGAACACGCATTCGGCGTGGTTGCCGGCGAAGGCCAGGCCACGCTGCGAGCTGCCGGCCTGGAACAGTACCGGTGTACGTTGCGGCGAGGGCTCGCACAGGTGGTAGCCGTCGACCTTGTAGAACTCGCCCTGGTGGTTGACCTTGCGCACCCTGTCGGGCCTGGCATAGACGCGCTGCTGGCGGTCGGCGACCACGGCATCGTCAGCCCAGCTGCCTTCCAGCAGCTTGTACAGCACCTGCAGGTACTCGTCGGCTTGGTCGTAGCGGCGGTCATGCTCTGGTTGCTGCGCCAGGCCCATGGCCCGGGCGGCGCTGTCGAGGTAGCCGGTGACGATGTTCCAGCCCACCCGGCCATGGCTCAGGTGGTCCAGGGTGGAAAGGCGCCGGGCGAACAGGTACGGCGCTTCGTAGGTGAGGTTGGCGGTAAGGCCGAAGCCCAGGTGGCGGGTGACGGCGGCCATGGCCGAGACCAGCAGCAGCGGGTCGTTGACCGGCAGCTGGATCGACTCCTTGAGGGTGACGTCCAGCGACTGGCCGTAGATGTCGTAGGTGCCGACGATGTCGGCGATGAAAAGCCCGTCGAACAAGCCGCGCTCCAGCAGCCGCGCCAGACTGGTCCAGTAGTCCAGGGTCTTGTACTGGGTCGAGGTGTCCCGTGGGTGGGTCCACAGGCCGTGGTTGATGTGCCCGATGCAGTTCATGTTGAAAGCATTGAGCAGGATCTGCTTGGCCATCAGATGGTCCCCCGGCGTGGTGGGTTGGCATCATTGAGGTAGTAGTTGCCGATGGCGTGGTACTTCCAGCGCACCGGGTCGTGCAGGGTGTGCACGCGGGCGTTGCGCCAGTGGCGGTCAAGGTTGTGTTCGGCCAGGGTGGCCTGGCTGCCGCCCAGTTCGAACAGGGTGGTGCCGGCCGCGAGGGAAATCTCGGTGCTGATGGCGCGGGCCTCGGCCACCGCGATGGACGCGGCGGCCACGTTTTCGGCAGTGCTGTCGTCGCGGGCGCGGTCCAGATATTCGCCCGCGCGCTCCAGCAAGGCTTCGGCGGCGTGCAGACGGATCGCCAGATGGCCGAAACTCTTCAGCGTCAGCGGGTCATCGCTGGCCTTGTCCAGGCCGGAGTCGACCCAGGGGCGGCTGCGGGTGCGCACGAAGTGCAGGGCATCTTCGTATGCGGCGCGGGCGATGCCGGTGTCGATGGCGGCATGAAGGATCTGCGCCAGCGGGCCGACCGGGGTGGGGCGTTCGAAGGCGCTCTGGAACGGCACCACGTCGGCGGCGCTGACGTACACGTTGTCGAATACCACCGAGCCACTGCCGGTGGTGCGCTGGCCGAAGCCGCTCCAGTCGTCGATCACCTGCAGGCCCTGGCTGTCGGCCGGGACGAAGGCCAGGTGCTGCACGCCCTGTTCATCGACCACCGAGGTGGGAATGCGCTGGGCGTAGATGGCGCCGGTGGAATAGAACTTGCGGCCGTTGATGCGAAAGCCATCGCCGTCGCGGGTCAGGCGAGTGGTGCGGTCGTTGGCGGTCTTGGTGCCCAGTTCGGCCAGGGCATTGCCGAAGCGGCTGCCGGCCAGTACTTCGGCGTACAGGCGCTGTTGCTGTTCGGGTGTGCCGTTTACCCGCAGCACTTCCAGGCCGTAGAAATGGTTTTGCGGGATCTGCCCTAGCGAGCCGTCGGCCTGGGCGATGCGGGCGATGACCTTGGCCAGGGTGACGTTGGACACGCCGGCGCCGCCGAAGGCCTTGGGTACGCTGATGGCCCACAGGCCGGAGCGAGTGAACAGTTCCAGTTCGGCGTGCGGCAGACGGCGCTCGCGGTCGCGCAGGGCGCTGTCGCGGCGCAGGTGTCGTGCGACTTCCTCGGCGACGTTCAGGGCCTGGGTGTCGCTGGTGATGATGTTTGTAGTCATGGTGTTCTCCGGGGGCCGCTGCGCGGCCCTTCGCGGGCTCGCCCGCGAAGGGCTGCGTAGCAGCCCCAAAGGCAGCAAGTCAGATCCAGGAATGCCGTGCAGGCAAGGTGCCGTTGAGGTGGTAAGCGCCAACCGCGTGGTACTTCCAGCGCACCGGGTCATGCAGGGTGTGCACCCGGGCATTGCGCCAGTGGCGGTCGAGGTTGAACTCGGCGAGGGTGGCGCGGCTACCGGCCAGCTCGAACAGCTTTTCGCTGGCCTGCAGGGCAATCTCGGTGGTCAGTACCTTGGCCTCGGCCACAGCGATCGAGGCCCGCGCTGCGCTTGCTGCATCGATCGGCTCGGCGTTGACCTCGTCGAGGACCCGCGCGGCCTTGCGCAGCAGGGCTTCGGCGGCGTGCAGCTCGAGCTTCAGGCGGCCGATGTCGGCGATTACGTAAGGGTCGTCGCTGGCGCGGTCGACCTTGGCTTCGATCCATGGCCGGGCCTTTTCGCGCACGAAGCTGATGGCGTCCTCGATCGCTGCTTCGGCAATGCCAGCATCGATCGCCGCCTGGATCAGCTGCGAGGCAGCGCCCTGGATGTTGGGAATGTCGCGCTGGCGCCAGTTGTCGATCACCAGGTCGGCATCCACCGGGACCTGGTCGAGCAGCACGGTGCCGCTTGCAGTGGTGCGCTGCCCGAAACCGGACCAGTCATCGACGATGCGCAGCCCCGGGCTGCCTCGGCGGACGAATGCCAGGCGCTGGCGACCTTCGTCGTCCAGTGCCTTGACCGCCACCCAGTGGGCGAACAGGGCGCCGGTGGAATAGAACTTCTCGCCGCTGATGCGATAGCTGTCGCCGACGCGGGTGATCCTGGCCTTGAGGGTCAGGGTGTCCTTGGTGCCGCGTTCAGGGCCGGCATTGCCGATGCGCCAGCCATCGAGCACGCTGCGGAAGATCACCGTCTGCTGCGCCTCGGTGGCAGTCAGGCGCAGCAGTTGCAGCATGCCGAACTGGTTCTGCGGGATTTGCCCCAGGGCCGGGTCGGCGGCGCTGATGAGGCGGAACACTTCAGCCACGGTCTCGAACGACACCTCCGGGCCGCCATGTGCCTTGGGTACGCTGATGCTGCCAAGGCCGCTGCGGGTGAACAGTTCGATCTCGGCCCATGGCAGTTTGCGTTGCTGGTCGCGGCGGGCGGCCTGCTCGCGGGCGACCTCGGCCAGTTCGCGGGCTGCTTGCAGGGCTTCGGCGTCGTTGCGTAGAACCTTGGCCGGCAGCAGCAGGGGCGAGCTGTCGAGATCGCTGTGGAATTGGGTATCGGGTTGGCTGGACATCAGTACCGCTCCTTGGCTGCACTCAATGCCCTGGCGTTCCGCACTGGGGTGATCGTGATCCTGACCATTCCTGACCTCGCAAATGAATTATGTCGCTAACAGCTGATCGCGACAGATGTGTGCTGGTCCGGTGGTCCGGTTTATATACCCTAATGCTTTATAAAAAGTTTATGAACTAACTCTTTGGAATATGTATAGAAGGGGGATTTTGCTGCGGATGTGCCGGCCTCTTCGCGGGCACGCCCGCTCCCACAGGTACAGCACAGATCTTGAAATCGGTGCCACACCTGTGGGAGCGGGCGTGCCCGCGAAAAGGCCGCAACAGGTTTACTCGGAGGCAGCAGTCCCCAGGAACTTGCGCAAGAACTGCCGGGTACGCTCTTCCTTCGGCGCCGCAAACAGCGCCTTGGCCTCGCCCTGTTCCACGATCACGCCCTTGTCGAAGAAGATCACCCGGTTCGCCACATCCCGGGCAAAGCTCATCTCGTGGGTAACGATGATCATGGTGCGCTTCTCCTCGGCCAGGCCGCGGATGGTCGCCAGCACTTCACCCACCAGTTCGGGGTCCAGCGCCGAGGTCGGCTCGTCGAACAGGATCACCTCCGGCTCCATTGCCAAGGCGCGGGCGATGGCCACCCGTTGTTGCTGGCCACCGGACAGGCGCCGCGGGTAAGCGTCTTCCTTGCCGGCCAGGCCGACCTTGGCCAGCAGGCGCCGGCCCAGTTCGATCGCCTGCTCGCGGGGTGTCTTCTTGACGATCACCGGCCCCTCGATCACGTTTTCCAGGGCGGTGCGATGAGGGAACAGGTTGAAGTTCTGGAACACGAACCCGGCCTGCTGGCGCAAGCGGCGAATCGCACTTTGCTGCCCACCCAGCGGGCGGTTGGCGTCGATGCTGATATCGCCAATCTGGATCTGCCCGGCATCGGGTGTTTCCAGCAGGTTCAGGCAACGCAGGAAGGTTGTCTTGCCCGAGCCGCTGGGGCCGATGATGGCCACCACTTCGCCGGGTTGTACGGTCAGGTCGATACCGTTGAGCACGGTCTGGCCTTTGAACCGCTTGGTCAGGCCTTTGACTTCAATCATGCTCAATGCTCCTGGTCATGCTGGTTGACTCGCGCTTCCATGCGGTTCTGGAAGTGCGCGAGGATGCTGCACAACACCCAGTAGATGACCGCCACCGCCACGTACATGGTGAACACTTCGAAGGTGCGTGCGGTGATCAGCTGGGCCTGGCGGAACAGCTCGGGCACCTGGATGGTTGCCGCCAGGGCAGTGTCCTTGACCAGCGAGATGAAGCTGTTGCCCAACGGCGGCAGTGCGGTGCGCAAGGCCTGGGGCAGGATCGCCCGGCGCATGGCCTGGACGCGGGTCATGCCGATACTGGCGGCGGCTTCCCACTGGCCACGGTCGATCGAGGAAATCGCCGCGCGCAGGATTTCGCAGATGTAGGCGGCCATGTTCAGCGACAGGCCGATCAGCGAAGCCGGGATCGGGTCGAGTTCGATGCCGATCTGCGGCATGCCGAAGTAGATGACGAACAGCTGCACCAGCAGCGGCGTGCCGCGGAAGAACGACACGTAGACCCGCGCCAGCCAGTTCAGGGGCAATATCTTCGACAACCGCATCAGTGCCAGGGCAAAGCCCAGCACCAGGCCGAAGAACATGCCGCCAACACTGAGCAGCACTGTATAGCCCGCGCCCTTCAGCAGGAAGGGCGCGGAGTCGACAACGAGTTGCAGGCTTTCAGCGATCATTTGGTGACATCGGCACCGAAGTATTTCTCGGACAGCTTGGCCAGCGTGCCGTCGGCCTTGAGCTTGTCCAGCGCCTTGTTGATCGCTGCCAGCAGTTCCGGTTCACCCTTGCGCAGGGCCACGCCGCTTTCCAGGCGCGAGAAGGCATCGCCGGCCAGTTCGGTGTCCTTGGCTTTTTGCGCGTATTCCAGCGCGGCCAGGCGGTCGATCAGGATGGCGTCGATGCGGCCGTTGCGCAGGTCGGCGAACTTGCTCGGGTCGTCTTCATAGGTGCGCACATCGGCTTGCGGCACGTCCTTCTTGACCCATTGCTCGTAGTTGGTGCCCAGGCCTACACCGACCTTCTTGCCTGCCAGGTCTGCGGCCTTGTGTATGTTCAGTTGCTCGGCCTTCTTCTTCAGGATCAGCGCCTGGATGCCGGAGATGGTGTAAGGCTCGGAGAAGTCATACTTCTTCTTGCGCTCTTCGGAAATGGTCACCTGGTTGATCACCACGTCCAGGCGCTTGGATTCCAGTGCGGCGAGGATGCCGTCCCACTTGGTCGGCTGCACCTTGGCCTTTACCCCCAGCTCCTTGGCCAGCAGCTCGGACAGTTCCACCTCGAAGCCGGTCAGCTTGCCGTTTTCGTCCTGGAAGCTGAACGGTGGGTAGGTGCCTTCGAGGCCGACGTTGATCACGCCTTTTTCCTGGATGGTCTTCAGCTGCTCGCCAGCGAAGGCCTGACTGAGCAGGCCGGCACCCAGCAGGAGTGCCAGGCTGGCGTTGAGTAGCGGTTTGGCGAATTTCGACATTTCAGAGCCCCGCGCTTGTTGTGTAAGTAGTGGGTGGCGACTATAGGGTCGGCTGCTTAGGCCAGGAAATACTAAAAAATTATTTTGTTATTTCCTTTTGGTTTTGCCAGGTGCTGGCTGCATTGAGGGTAGGCGAGGTTGCCTGCTCCGTCATCGCGGCTTATGCCTGACTTAGCGCAGGATGGAATAAAGCGTTGTTTTTTCCAAGGGATGGATTTGCCGTAGAGTGGATTGTATGTAGGCAGGTCCGGCCCTTTCGCGGGCTCGCCCGCTCCCACAGGTACTGCACAGGGCTTGGAATTTGTGCGGTCCCTGTGGGAGCGGGCGAGCCCGCGAAGAGGCCAGGCCTGCAAATAAAAATGAGTTTGGCCTACTCAGGCAGGAGAAAACCGTGAGCGAACAACCTTCATCCGGGCACTGGCAGTTGCAGAGCATCGTCACCGGCCTGCGCGGCGCCCGTGAACAATGGCGCACCCGCAATGGCCGCAGCAGCGGCGAGCAGGGCGGGCGTGAGCTGCCTTCGCGCGAGGCGATGCGGCACATCCTGGAGCAACTGTGCGGCGCACTGTTCCCCATGCGCCTTGGCCCGGTCGACCTGCGCGAAGAAAGCGAAGACTTCTACGTCGGCCATACGCTGGATGCCGCCCTGACCGCCTTGCTGGCCCAGGCCCGCCTGGAGCTGCGCTACGCCGCACGACAAAGCAAGGGCGAACTGGCCGGCGTCGATGCCCATGCGCTGAGCCTGGTGCAGGGATTCGCCGCCGCCCTGCCGGGCCTGCGCGTGCTGCTGGACACAGACGTGCTGGCCGCCTATCACGGCGACCCGGCTGCGCGCAGTGTCGATGAAGTGCTGCTGTGCTACCCGGGCATCCTGGCGATCATCCACCATCGCCTGGCGCACCATCTGTACCAGGCCGGCCTGCCGCTGCTGGCGCGGATCAGCTCGGAACTGGCGCATTCGGCCACTGGAATCGATATTCACCCCGGGGCGCAAATCGGCCCGAGCTTCTTCATCGACCACGGTACCGGCGTGGTGATCGGCGAAACCGCGATCATCGGCGAGCGTGTGCGCATCTACCAGGCGGTGACCCTGGGCGCCAAGCGCTTCCCCAGCGATGAATCGGGAACCCTGCACAAGGGCCTGCCACGCCACCCGATCGTCGAGGACGATGTGGTGATCTATGCGGGGGCCACGGTGCTGGGGCGGATCACCATCGGCAAAGGCTCGACCATTGGCGGTAATGTGTGGCTGACCCGCAGTGTGCCGGCCGAGAGCAACATTACCCAGGCCAACCTTCAGCTGGATTGCCAGGACAAGAACTGATCTAGCATTTCCTTGGCCTGTACCGGCCCTTTCGCGGGTAAACCCGCTCCCACAGGGACCCCACAGATCTTGAATCTTGTGCAGTACCTGTAGGAGCGGGTTTACCCGCGAAGAGGCCCGTGCAGGAGGGCACCAATCAGCGCCCCAATTCGCATTGAAATCCGATCCATGTTTAACTTGAACGCTTGTTCAATGAAAAAAACGCTGGTCCGCTGCCGGTGTTCAACAGGAGGATTCCTTTGCTGAACCCGTTCATTCCGAGCCTTACGTCATTCGACGAGGTGCGCCCCCGATGAGTGCACCGACCCCTTCCCTTGCCAATGGCAAGATCCGCATGAACCCCCCGGTGTTCTATTTCGCGGCAAGTTTCATCCTCATCTTCGGCCTCGTGGTCATTTCCTATCCGCAAGCAGCAGGCGACTGGTTGCTGGCGGCGCAGAACTGGGCGGCCAACACGGTCGGCTGGTACTACATGCTGGCGATGACGCTGTACCTGGTCTTCGTGGTGGTCACCGCCTTGTCCGGCTACGGCAAGATCAAGCTCGGTGCCGACCACGACGAACCCGAGTTCAGCTACCTGTCGTGGGCCGGCATGCTGTTCGCCGCCGGCATCAGCATCACCTTGTTCTTCTTCTGCGTTTCCGAACCCCTGACCCACATGCTGCAGCCGCCCCAGGGCGAAGCGGGCACGGCCGAGGCCGGGCGCCAGGCGATGCAGATCCTGTTCCTGCACTGGGGCCTGCATGGCTGGGGCGTGTTCGCCTTCGTCGGCATGGCCCTGGCTTACTTCGCCTATCGGCACAACCTGCCGCTGGCCCTGCGTTCGGCGTTGTACCCGTTGATCGGCAAGCGCATCAACGGGCCGATCGGTTATGCGGTGGACGGTTTCGGCATCATCGCCACGGTGTTCGGCCTGGGGGCCGACATGGGTTTTGGCGTGCTGCACCTGAACGCCGGCCTCGACTACCTGTTCGGCATCGACCACAGCCAGTGGGTGCAAGTGCTGCTCATTACCCTGATGATGGGCGCGGCGGTGGCCGTGGCGGTCGCCGGGGTGGAGAAGGGCGTGCGGGTGATGAGCGACATCAACCTGTTCCTGGCCTGCGCGCTGTTGCTGTTCGTGTTGTTCGCCGGGCCTACCCAGCACCTGTTCAACACGCTGATCCAGAACCTCGGCGACTACCTGGGTGCCTTGCCGCGCAAGAGCTTCGACGTTTATGCCTACGGCGAGAACCGCGACTGGCTGGGCGGTTGGACGGTGTTCTACTGGGCCTGGTGGATTGCCTGGGCGCCGTTCGTGGGCCTGTTCATCGCCCGCATCTCCCGTGGCCGCACCATCCGCGAGTTCGTCTTTGGCGTGCTGTTGATTCCGCTGGGCTTCACCCTGGCGTGGATGTCGATCTTCGGCAACAGCGCCCTGGACCAGGTCATCAACCACGGCATGACCGCGCTGGGCCAGTCGGCGCTGGATAACCCGTCGATGAGCCTGTACCTGCTGCTAGAGACTTACCCCTGGAGCAAGACGGTGATCGCCGTGACGGTGTTCATCAGCTTTGTGTTCTTCGTCACCTCGGCCGATTCGGGCACCGTGGTACTGTCGACCTTGTCGGCCAAGGGTGGTGATGCCGACGAGGATGGGCCGAACTGGCTGCGCATCTTCTGGGGCGCGATGACGGCGCTGATCACCAGTGCGCTGTTGTTCGCCGGCAGCATCGACTCGCTGAAGTCGGCGGTGGTGCTGACCTCGTTGCCGTTCTCGCTGATCCTGCTGTGCATGATGTGGGGGCTGCACAAGGCGTTCTACCTGGAGTCGCAACGGCAGATCGCACAGATGCATTCGCTTGCCCCGTTCGCCCAGTCACGCCGCGGCCGTGGCGGCTGGCGCCAGCGCCTGAGCCAGGCGGTGCACTTCCCGTCGCGAGATGAGGTGTACCGCTTCATGGACGACGTGGTGCGCCCGGCAATTGCCGATGTGCGTGAAGTGTTCGAGCAGAAGGGCCTGGTGCTGATTACCCAGGACGACCCGAGCCACGACAACGTCAGCCTGAAGATTGGCCATGGCGAGGAACAGCCGTTCATTTACCAGGTGCAGATGCGTGGCTACTTCACGCCATCGTTCGCCCTGGGTGGGCTGGGTACGCAGGAATTGAAGAACCGCCGCTACTACCGGGCGGAGGTGCACCTGAGCGAAGGCAGCCAGAACTATGACCTGGTCGGCTACAGCAAGGAGCAGATCATCAACGACATCCTCGACCAGTACGAACGGCACATGCAGTTCCTGCATCTGGTCCGCTAGATCGCTGGGGCCGCTTTGCGGCCCATTCGCAGCACAAGGCTGCTCCTACAAGGGATCGCGCTTCCCTGTAGGAGCAGCCTTGTGCTGCGAATGGAGGCCAAAGGCCTCCCGGTTTCAGAAGGGCGCATCCCCGAGGATGGTCGCCCGATGCATCACCCGCCGGTTCGGCCGGTAGTCATCCACCGCAAAATGCTGGGTCACGCGGTTGTCCCAGAACGCCACGTCATTCTCCTGCCACCGCCAGCGAATGCTGAACTCCGGCCGCGTTGCATGGGCGAACAGCAGTTTCAACAGTGCCTCGCTTTCCAGTTCGCCCAGCTCATTGATGCGCGTGGTGAACCCTTCATTGACGAACAACGCCTTGCGCCCGCTCACCGGATGCGTGCGCACCACCGGGTGCGACAGCGGCGGGTTGTTCCGCCGGGTTGCTTCCCAGCGCGCCAGGTCTTCCGGCGTGGTACCAAAGCGCTCCAGCGGGAACGACTTGGTGAAGTCATGGGTGGCGGTCAGCCCGTCGAGCATCTCGCGCAGCGGCGCCGACAAGGCTTCGAAGGCAGCGATGCCGCTGGCCCACAGGGTGTCGCCGCCATAGGCCGGCAACTGCTTCGCGCTGAGCAACGCGCCCAGGGCCGGGGTCGGCAAGAAGGTCACATCGGTGTGCCACACGGCGTTGTCACGCACATCGGTCACCGCCGTGTCGAGGATAAGCACCTGCGGGGTTTCCGGCACGTTGGGGTAGATCGGGTGGATGTGCAGGTCGCCGAAACGGGCGGCAAACCGCGCCTGCTGCTGCGGGTTGATCGGCTGGTCGCGGAAGAACAGCACCTGGTGCTGCAGCAGCGCCTGCTCGATGGCGTCTCGTTCTTCGACGCTGATATCGCGGCTGATGTCCACGCCGCTGATCTGGGCGCCGAGCGCCGGGCTGAGGGGGGTGATGGTCAGGCTCATGTCGGTCTCTTCAATCAGGCGCCAGGCTGCTGGCGTGGTCAACAGGATTCAGTGGCTCTGCCCGTGCCAAGGCACCAGTTTGCGTTGCAGGGCACGCAGGCTCATTTCCAGTGCGAAGGCGATCAGGGCGATCAGCAAAATCCCCAGCACCACCACATCGGTAACCAGGAACTGCGCCGCCGACTGCACCATGAAGCCCAGGCCGCTGGTGGCGGCGATCAGCTCGGCGGCCACCAGGGTCGACCAGCCAACCCCCAGGCCAATGCGGATGCCGGTGAGGATGTCGGGCAGGGCGCTGGGCAGGATCACGTGGCGGATCAGCTGGGCCTTGGTCGCGCCCAGTGACTGCGCTGCACGCAGTTTGGCCGGGTCGACAGTGCGCACGCCGGTAGCGGTGGCAATGGCGATGGGGGCGAAGATTGCCAGATAGATCAGCAGCACCTTGGACAGCTCGCCGATGCCGCACCAGATGACGATGAGCGGCAGGTAGGCCAGCGGCGGGATCGGCCGGTAGAACTCGATCAGCGGGTCGAGAATGCCGCGGGCCACGCGGTTGTAGCCGATGGCGATACCCACCGGGATGGCGGTGAGGGTAGCGGCAAGCAGGGCCACGCCGATGCGCCCCAGGCTGGCACCCAGGTGCTGCCACAGGCTGGCATCCATATAGCCTTGGGTCAGCAGGGTCCCGGCCTTGGCCAGGATGTCGGCGGGCGAGGGCAGGAATAGCGGCTCGATCCAGCCGGCCGCGGTCACCAGCCACCAGGCCAACAGCAGGCTGGCCAGGGTCAGGGTGCTGATCCAGCGGGTGGGCAGGGGGCGGCGCAGCTTGGTGGCTGGCCGGGGTTGGGTGTTGCGCTTGCCGGTGACCGGCAGGTCCAGGCTGCTCATGCGCGCTCCTGCAGGTTTTGGCGTTGAGAGAACACCCGCGCAAGTACGTGCTCGCGGGTTTCGATAAAAGCCGGGTCGGACTTGATAGCCCGCGCCGATTCACCCGCTGCGTAGCGCTGGCCGAAGTCCAGTTGCAGGCGCTCCACCACGCGCCCCGGGTTGGGCGCCAGCAGTACCAGTTCACTGGCGAGGAACACGGCTTCTTCGATGTCGTGGGTAATCAGGAACACCGGCTTGGCGGTGCGTTGCCATACCTGCAGCAACAACTCCTGCATCTGCTCGCGGGTGAAGGCATCAAGTGCGCCGAACGGTTCGTCCATCAGCAACACTCGTGGATCGGCTGCCAGCGCCCGGGCCAGGCCAACACGCTGCTTCTGGCCACCGGACAATTGCCAGATACGCCGTTCGCCAAAGCCGTCGAGGTCGACCAGGGCCAGCATTTCGCGGGCCTTGGCCTCACGCTCGGCGCGTGGCACGCCGGCCAGTTCCAGGCCGAATGCGACGTTGCCCAGCACGTTCTGCCAAGGCAGCAGCGCATCGTCCTGGAACACTACGCCGCGCTCGGCGCCGGGGCCCTGGACGGGCACGCCGTCCAGGGTTATGCGCCCGCCGCTGGGGGCGACGAAGCCTGCGATGAGGTTGAGCAGCGAGGTCTTGCCACTGCCGGAAGGGCCCAGGGCCACCAGCAGCTGGCGTGGCCCCAGGCTCAGGTTGATGTCGGCCAGCACCGGGGTTTCGGCGCCGGGGTACTGTGCGCTGATGCGCTCCAGTTCGAGCAAGGCCATGGCAGGCTCCGGTCGGTTTCTACAGGCTTAGTTGGGGAGGTACTTGGCGCTGACGTAGGGCGAGTAGTCCGGCAGCACCGCGTCGACCTTGCCTTGCTGCTTGAGGAAGGTGGCCGTGTCGGTCAGCGCCTGGGTGGTCGGTGTGCCCAATGCATTGGCCTGGTCGACGGCCAGTGGGTACACGTTGCCCTGCAGCAGCACCGGGATGTCGGCAGGCTTGGCGCCCGACAGTTTGGCCAGCTTGCTTACGTTGTCGGGGTTTGCCAGCCAGGCTTGCGGGTTCTTGCGGTAGTCGGCGTAGGCGTCGAGGGTGACCTTGGCGAAGGCCTTGACCACGTCGGGGTGCTTGGCGGCGAAGTCCTTGCGCACGATCCATGCGTCGAAGGTCGGTGCGCCTGTCTCGGCCAGCTCGCCGGAGGTGATCAGCACCTTGCCGTTTTCCTTGGCCACACCCAGGGCCGGGTCCCAGACGTAGGTGGCATCGATGTCGCCGCGCTTCCAGGCGGCAATGATTGCCGGTGGCGCCAGGTTGAGGATCTGCACCTTGGCCGGGTCGATGTTCCAGCTCTTCAGCGCGGCCAGCAGGCTGTAGTGGCCGGTGGAGACGAAAGGCACGGCGACTTTCTTGCCGACCAGGTCTTGCGGAGTCTTGATGCTGTCGCGGGCGACCAGTGCTTCACCGGCGCCAATCTGCGTAGCGATCAGGAAGGTCTCGACCGGCAGCTTGCGGGAGGCTGCGGCGGCCAGCGGGCTGGAGCCCAGGTAGCCGATCTGCACATCGCCGCTGGCTACGGCGGTGATCACGTCGGCGCCGTTATCGAATTTGCGCCAGTCGATGCTGGCCTTGCTGGCTTTTTCGTAGTTGCCATCGACCTGCGCCACCTTGGCCGGGTCGACGGTGGTCTGGTAGGCCACGGTCAGGTCAGCAGCCTGGGCCAACCAGCTGGCGCTGGCGAGGGTCAGGGCGGCGAACAGGCGCAGCGGGGCGTGCGGGATCATGGTGAACCTCTCGTCAGGCAATCGGTGTGGTGGATGACGAGAAGGCTAATTGATCTAAGAAATGCAAAATAAATAACTTTTTTGCATTAGCTTAGGAGCCAATGGTTTGAGACGCGTTAACAGGGAAACGTTGTGATTTCGCTCAATGGTGAAATCCGAGAGTGCTGCTAGGCTTTTTCGTCCCGATAGAACGATACGGAATTAGGTTATGAGCAAACGTTTGCAAATAACTATTGGTTATGAAAAACATGCTGCTTCTAACGAATAGCAGTAATAATTCCTAACATATTCCTTAAAAATCTTACCAATTCATAAAACGGTCATTTTGGATTTATAGGATTGTCATTATCCTGTAGCGCAGCTGGCGTCTTAGACCAAAGTCGCGAAACGTTTAGAAACGATTGACTTTACGGTCACGCTTTGGGACTAAATCGCCAATCCACGGTGAGCGGGGCAGCAGATCCCGCCACCAGAGATACACAAGAATTAGAACGTAGAGGAGCAAAACATGTACAAGTCCAGCCTGGCCCTGGCCGTGGCACTGGGGGTTCTCGCCCAACAAGCAGGCGCTGCCGGTTTCGTTGAAGACAGCAAACTGTCGCTCAGCTCGCGCACCATGTACTTCAACAACGACAATCGTGAAGATCACGCGAAAGCTGGTGCAGAACGCCCAGATCAGCGTGAATCCGGTCAGGGCTTCAAGCTCGACTACATCTCGGGCTTCACTGAAGGTACCGTTGGCTTTGGTGTTGATGCCCAAGCGCTGTGGGGTATTCATCTGGATGGTGGTGAGGGTTATCACAAGAGCGGTTTCTTCCCGGATGACGGCAAGGGTTCCGCAGCCCAATGGGCCCGTTTTGGTGCCAACGCCAAGGCTCGCTTCTCGAAGACCGAAGCGCATTTCGGTAGCGCGCTCGCGCCAAACCTCCCGATCCTGGTCTCCAACGATGGTCGTCTGCTGCCGCAGACCTTCGAGGGTGGCACCATCACCTCGAAGGAAATCGACAACCTGACCATCAACGCCGGTCAGCTGACCCATGCCATGGGTCGTGCCTCGAGCAACCGTACCGGTCTGTCCGTTGCGGGCGCTACCGCTGAAAGCAACAAGTTCCGCTACGGTGGCCTGGACTACAAGCTCACTCCAGACCTGACCCTGCAGTACTACTACTCGAATCTGGAAGACTTCTACAAGCAGCACTTCCTGGGTGCTACCCACGTCTTCAAGATCGCTGACGACCAGTCGTTCAAGACCGACCTGCGCTACTTCGATAGCAGCGCCGACGGCAAGAACAAGAAAGGTGGCCCAGGCGAGTACAACTTCAACAACAACGGCGGTTACGAGAAGACCGACGGTAAGATCGACAACAAGACCTGGTCCGCCATGTTCACCTACACCCTGGGTGGCCATGCGCTGATGCTCGGTCACCAGCAGGTCGGTGACGACGGCGGCTTCGTATGGCTCAACCAGGGCAGCCTGGTCAACGACAGCGGTACCTCGGAAGGCGCTGGTGGTTCCAGCTTCTACCTGTTCACCGACAGCATGATCAACCAGTTCGCTCGCGCCGGTGAGAACACCACCTTCGGTCAGTACTCCTATGACTTCGCGTCCCTGGGCGTTCCAGGCCTGAAGGCTTCGGTGGCTTACCTGCGTGGTGACGATATCCGCAACAAGTCGGGCGACGGCAGCTACAACGAATGGGAACGTGACGCGCGCGTCGACTACACCATTCAGCAGGGTACCCTCAAAGGCTTGGGCTTTAGCCTGCGTCAGGGTGTCTACCGTGGTAGCGGCGAAAGCAGCTCTGACCAGGATCAGACTCGCTTCATCGTGAACTACACTTACGCCTTCATGTAAGTTCGTGGTGTAACCAAAAGAGCCTCGCCTAGTGCGAGGCTTTTTTGTGTCTGCAATTTTGTATGCCTAACGGTTATAAATAAATCAGTATTTATTCTTTTTGTTTTTAATCGAATGCAGGCACATTGAACCCACACGGTACAGAACCCAGCACAGGAGCCGCAGCCCATGAGCCTAAAACTCGGCGATATCGCCCCCGATTTCGAACAGGATTCCAGCGAAGGCAAGATCCGCTTCCACGAGTGGCTGGGCAACAGCTGGGGGGTGTTGTTCTCTCACCCAGCCGACTTCACCCCGGTGTGCACCACCGAGCTGGGCCTGACCGCCAAGCTTAAGGACGATTTCGCCAAACGCGGGGTCAAGGCCATCGCCCTGTCGGTGGACCCGGTCGATTCGCACCACCGCTGGATCGATGACATCAACGAGACCCAGAACACCGTCGTCAACTTCCCGATCATTGCCGACGCCGACCGCAAGGTGTCTGACCTGTACGACCTGATCCACCCAAATGCCAGTGACACCCTGACCGTGCGCTCGCTGTTCGTCATCGACCCGAACAAGAAGGTGCGCCTGACCATCACCTACCCGGCCAGTACCGGGCGCAACTTCAACGAAATCTTGCGGGTGATCGACTCGCTGCAGCTGACCGACAACCACAAGGTCGCCACACCAGGTAACTGGCAGGACGGTGACGACGTGGTAATCGTGCCCTCGCTGAAGGACGAGGAAGAGATCAGGCAGCGTTTCCCCAAAGGTTACCGGGCGGTCAAACCCTATCTGCGGCTGACCCCGCAGCCCAATCGTTAAAGGATTCCTCGTTGCATTGCTCTTAGCCAAGCAGGGATATTCGGGCCGTTTCGACGGCCCTTTTTTATCCTGCTGAAACCGCGTTGGCTTCTTCGCGGGCATGCCCGCTCCCACAAAGACCTGTGCAGTTCTACGCTTTGCCACAAAACCTGTGGGAGCGGGCGTGCCCGCGAATAGGCCCTTGAAGATAAAAAAATGGAATAAACAAATGAAAAAATATGATTTCTAGATATATGCGGCGACTGCTAATGTCACCTCCAACAAAACACAAGGAAGCGCTGCAATGCTGGTCGTCTCAATCGGTGGTAGCCCCAGTACCCGTTCACGCTCCGGCGTGCTGCTGGAGCGTTCTCGCCAGTGGCTGCAGGACCGTGGCGTCGAGGTAGTGACGTTCCAGGTACGTGACTTTCCCGCCGAAGACCTGCTGCACGCCCGATTTGACAGCCCGCAGGTGCAGCACTTCCAGCAGCTGGTGGCCCAGGCCGATGGCCTGATCGTCGCCACGCCGGTGTACAAGGCCTCGTTCGCCGGTGCCCTGAAAACCTTGCTCGACCTGCTGCCCGAACGCGCCCTGGCACACAAGATCGTGTTGCCGATCGCCACCGGCGGCAGCATCGCCCACATGCTGGCGGTGGATTACGCACTGAAACCCGTGCTGTCGGCACTCAAGGCGCAAGAGACCCTGCAAGGGATCTTCGCCGACGACAGCCAGGTCGCCTACGCAGAAGGCTCCAGGCCCGCGCAGCTGGTAGCGGCGCTGGAAGAACGCCTGCAGGACGCGCTGGAAACCTTCCACGTTGCACTAGCCCGCCGGCCGCGCCCCGTGGCGCCCGGCGTATTGAACGAACGCCTGATCAGCGCTCGCTGGAGCATCTGACCGGCCCAACCCGCTTCACCACCTTACTCGCCCGACAACGAGGCAAGCAGGTGCAACCCGAACCCACTCGCACAGGAGAGCGCCATGCGCACAGTCTTCTTGCGTCGCGGTCTGGTCGCCCTGTTTGCGGCGGCTGTGTCCTTCGGCGCCATCACCCAAGCCCAGGCCGAGAGCCTGCGTATCGGTTACCAGAAATACGGCACCCTGGTGCTGCTCAAGGCCAAGGGCACGCTGGAAAAGCGCCTGGCCGAGCAGGGCGTGCAGGTGCAATGGACCGAGTTCCCCGGCGGCCCGCAGCTGCTTGAGGGGCTGAACGTCGGCTCAATCGATTTTGGCGTCACCGGTGAAACCCCGCCGGTGTTCGCCCAGGCTGCCGGTGCCGACCTGCTGTACGTCGCCTACGAGCCGCCAGCACCGCACAGCGAGGCGATCCTGGTGCCGAATGGCTCGCCGATCCAGTCGCTCAAGGACCTCAAGGGCAAGAAAGTCGCCCTCAACAAAGGCTCCAACGTTCACTACCTGCTGGTTCGCGCCCTGGAAGACGCCGGCCTGAAATACAGCGACATCCAGCCGGTGTACCTGCCCCCGGCCGACGCCCGCGCCGCCTTCGAGCGCGGCAGCGTGGACGCCTGGGTGATCTGGGACCCGTACCAGGCTGCCGCCGAGAAACAGCTTCAGGCTCATGCCCTGCGCGATGGCAAGGGCCTGGTCGACAACCATCAGTTCTACCTGGCTACCCGCAACTACGCGACCCAGCACCCGGCGGTGATCAACACACTGATCGAAGAAGTGCGTGCCGTAGGTGAATGGTCCCAGGCCAACCCACAGGAAGTGACCGACCAGGTCGCGCCGCTGCTCGGCCTGCCTGCCGACATCACTCTGACCTCGGTCAAGCGCCAAGGCTACGGTGCCGCGCCGCTCACCCCGGAAGTGGTGGCCGCGCAACAGAAGATCGCCGACACGTTCCAGGCACTGAAGCTGATTCCCAAGCCGCTGAGCATCAAGGACGTGATCTGGACACCCCCGGCCAAGGTCGCCAGTGCGCCTTGATTGATTCGCCCGCGTCGGGGCGCCGCCCTGGCTGAGCCCCCTTGAGGAGACAACTCCAATGAGCCTTAATATCTTCTGGTTTCTTCCTACCCACGGTGATGGCAAGTACCTGGGCACCTCCGATGGCGCCCGCGCGGTCGACCATGGCTACCTGCAGCAGATCGCCCAGGCGGCCGACCGGCTCGGCTTTGGTGGCGTGCTGATACCTACCGGGCGCTCCTGCGAGGACTCCTGGCTGGTCGCGGCATCGCTGATCCCGGTGACCCAGCGGCTGAAGTTCCTGGTCGCCCTGCGCCCCGGGATCATTTCGCCGACCGTGGCGGCACGCCAGGCAGCAACCCTTGATCGCCTGTCCAACGGCCGCGCGCTGTTCAACTTGGTGACCGGTGGTGACCCGGACGAGTTGGCCGGTGACGGCCTGCACCTGAACCATCAGGAACGTTATGAAGCCTCTGTAGAGTTCACCCGTATCTGGCGCAAGGTGCTGGAAGGCGAGGTGGTCGACTACGACGGCAAGCACATCCAGGTGAAGGGCGCCAAGCTGCTCTACCCGCCGATCCAGCAACCACGCCCGCCACTGTATTTCGGTGGTTCCTCCGAAGCCGCACAGGACCTGGCCGCCGAGCAGGTCGAGCTGTACCTGACCTGGGGCGAGCCGCCGAGTGCGGTCGCTGAAAAAATCGCCCAGGTGCGTGCGAAAGCCGCTGCTCAGGGTCGCGAAGTGCGCTTCGGCATCCGCCTGCACGTGATCGTGCGGGAAACCAACGAAGAAGCCTGGGCCGCTGCCGACAAGCTCATCTCGCACCTGGACGACGACACCATCGCTCGCGCCCAGGCCTCGCTGGCGCGCTTCGACTCGGTCGGCCAGCAACGCATGGCCGCCCTGCACAACGGCAACCGTGACAAGCTGGAGGTCAGCCCCAACCTGTGGGCCGGTGTCGGCCTGGTGCGTGGCGGTGCCGGTACCGCGCTGGTGGGGGATGGCCCGACCGTCGCGGCACGCGTCAAGGAATACGCCGAGCTGGGCATCGATACCTTCATCTTCTCCGGCTACCCGCATCTGGAAGAGTCGTACCGGGTGGCCGAGCTGCTGTTCCCGCACCTGGGTGTGCAACGCCCGGACCAAGCCAAGGCCGGCGGCTATGTGAGCCCGTTTGGCGAAATGGTGGCCAACGACATCCTGCCCAAGTCCGTTGCGCAGAGCTGAGGGCCAGGCCATGAGTCGTGCAACTTCCAACAACCTTGGCCAGCGTCTGGCGCCATGGGCGCTGCCGGTACTGCTGCTGGCTGCCTGGCAACTGGCGGTCAGCGCCGGCTGGCTGTCGACGCGCATTCTGCCCGCGCCCAGCGCCGTGGTCAGCGCCGGCGTCGAGCTGGTGCGCAGCGGCGAGATCTGGACCCACCTGGCCATCAGTGGCTGGCGTGCCGGGCTGGGCTTCGTCATCGGTGGCAGCATCGGCCTGGTGCTGGGCTTCATCACCGGCCTGTCGAACTGGGGCGAACGCCTGCTCGACAGCTCGGTGCAGATGATCCGCAACGTGCCGCACCTGGCGCTGATCCCGCTGGTGATCCTGTGGTTCGGTATCGACGAGTCGGCAAAGATCTTCCTGGTGGCGCTGGGCACGCTGTTCCCGATCTACCTGAACACCTATCACGGCATCCGCAACGTCGACCCGGCGCTGGTGGAAATGGCGCGCAGCTATGGCTTGTCCGGCTTCAGCCTGTTCCGCCAGGTGATCCTGCCCGGAGCATTGCCTTCGATCCTGGTAGGCGTGCGCTTTGCCCTGGGCTTCATGTGGCTGACCCTGATCGTTGCCGAAACCATTTCGGCCAATGCCGGCATTGGTTACCTGGCGATGAACGCCCGCGAGTTCCTGCAGACCGACGTGGTGGTGCTGGCCATCGTCCTGTATGCCGTGCTCGGCAAGCTTGCCGACCTCGCAGCCCGGGGCCTGGAGCGAGTGTGGCTGCGCTGGCACCCGGCCTATCAAGCGGCGAAGAAGGAGGGCGCATGACCGTACTCAAGGAACAGCCGCCACGCCTGCTGCGTGGCATCCCGCTGGCTTCCAGCGGCCTGCGCAAGACCTTTGGCCAGCGCGAAGTGCTGAAGGGGATTGAGCTGCATATACCTGCCGGCCAGTTCGTCGCGATCGTCGGCCGTAGTGGCTGCGGCAAGAGCACCTTGCTGCGCCTGCTGGCCGGTCTCGACCAGCCCACTGCAGGCCAGTTGCTGGCCGGTGCCGCGCCGCTGGAACAGGCCCGCGAAGAAACCCGCCTGATGTTCCAGGACGCGCGCCTGCTGCCATGGAAGAAGGTGATCGACAACGTTGGCCTGGGCCTGTCTGGCGACTGGCGCCCGCGTGCGCTGGAAGCGTTGGAGTCGGTTGGCCTGGCCGATCGCGCCAATGAATGGCCGGCGGCTCTGTCGGGTGGCCAGAAGCAGCGTGTGGCCCTGGCCCGGGCGCTGATTCACCAGCCGCGCCTGCTGCTGCTGGACGAGCCGCTCGGTGCGCTGGATGCATTGACCCGTATCGAGATGCAGCAACTGATCGAACGCCTGTGGCGTCAGCACGGTTTCACCGTGTTGCTGGTTACCCACGATGTCAGCGAGGCAGTCGCCGTGGCTGACCGGGTGATCCTGATCGAGGACGGCGAAGTCGGGCTCGACCTCACTGTCGACCTGGCACGGCCTCGGGCGCGTGGTTCCCACCGCCTGGCCGCGCTGGAGAGCGAAGTGCTCAACCGTGTTCTGTCGGCCCCGGGCGCTGCGCCCGAGCCGGATCCTGTAGCCCCTTTGCCCACGCAACTGCGTTGGGCGCACTGACTCACTTACCAGACTGAAGCCATAGAGAAGGAATCAAATCATGACTATCAAAGCCATCAACGTTCGCAACCAGTTCAAAGGCACCGTGAAGGAAATCCTGGAAGGCCCGGTACTGTCGGAAATCGACGTGCAGACTGCCTCGGGCATCGTCACTTCGGTCATCACCACCCGCTCTGTGCGTGAGCTGGAGCTGCAGGTGGGCAGTGAAGTGATTGCCTTCGTGAAATCGACTGAAGTGTCCATCGCCAAGCTGTGATGGGTGTTGGCCATGGGGCTGCTTTGCAGCCCTTCGCGGGCACGCCCGCTCCCACAGGTACTGCGCAGGTTTCATGTTTTGCGCGGCCCCTGTGGGAGCGGGCGTGCCCGCGAAGGGCCGCACAGCGGCCCCAATGATCTCAGCTGGAACGCTTCGCCAGAAATGGCGGTAGATACAACCCCAGATACGCCTCGAACACTCGCTTGCCTTCCTCGGCCATGCGCGGGGTGATCGCCTCATGCAGCTGCACCGACCGCGCATACACCCGGTCACTCAATTCCATGGCCAGGGCAAACACGTCCACATCCGCCGGCATCACGGGCAGATGAAAATGCTGGTCGAACAACTTGTGCATCAAGTCGCCCAGTTCCATGTCGTGCTGCCGGTCGGCCTGCACCACTTCGCTCAGGCCATGCTGGGCCAGGATCAGCTGCCGCGCCGCCGCGTCCTCGTTGTAGATATCCAGCATGCGCTGCTCGATCAGCCGTGACAGTTCGTGCCAGGTGTTGAACGCACTGCTGTCGATCGGCGCGCTCAGCGCTTCCCGAAAGGCCCGGTGCACATCGGCCGTCAACGCCTCCAGCAGCGCCGGCACACTGGCGAAGAAGTGGTACACCGACGACGGTGGTATCTGTGCGCGCTCGGCCACGCTGTAGATCGACAGGCTCGCCACCCCCAGCTCGGCCAGCAACTCGCGTGCAGCAGCCAGGATCGCCTCGATCCTGGCCTGGCTGCTGGCGCGCGGCTTGCGCGGGGTGGCAGTGCGGGTCATCAGTTGCTGATCGCCAGGATGCTGGCCTGGTAGGCGCCGACGAACAGGTCGAAGTCGCCGACTTCCTGCTGTTCCAGGCGCGACTGCTCGGCCAGCGAGTCGCGGGCGAGGGTTTCGAAGGCCTGCTGGCGTTCGACCGGCAGTGGCTGCTCGCGGAAGGTTTCGGCGTGAATACGACTCTGGCGCAGGGCGAACTTGACGAAGCTTTCGTTATGCTCGGTCATGCGCGCCAGCACTTGGGCCGACGGGGTCAGCGAGGCGTCGTCGACCTTGGCCTGCTGGGCATCCAGGGCATTGCCGTGCTCTGCACCGCCTTGCGCCTGGTCGAGCAGATCGGCCAGTGGCCGGATACGCTCGATCAGCTCGCTGGCCCAGTCCTTCAGGCCGATCGGCTGGCCATTGCGGCGCAGTTCCAGGCCCGGGCGACGGCCTTCCTTGACCACGGTCAGGAAGTTGTTGGTGCACTGGCCGCATTCGCCGTTGTCCAGTTGCGGGCTGTCTTCCAGCGCGCAGAACAGCAGGAACGCGTCGAGGAAGCGCGCCTCGGTCAGGTCGATGCCCACCGGCAGGAACGGGTTGATGTCCAGGCAACGCACTTCCACGTACTGCACGCCGCGCGAGGTCAGGGCCTGGATCGGCCGCTCGCCGGTGTAGGTGACGCGCTTGGGGCGAATGTTCGAGTAGTACTCGTTTTCGATCTGCAGGATGTTGGTGTTCAGCTGTACCCACTCGCCATCCACGTGCGTGCCGACTTCGACGTAAGGCGGGTAAGGCGTGCCCACCGCCTTGCGCAGGCTGTCGGTGTAGCTGGCCAGGTTGTTGTAGCACGGCGTGAGGCCGGCCTGGGCGTTGCTCTGGTAGCCCAGGTCGCTCATGCGCAGGCTGGTGGCGTAGGGCAGATACAAGGTTTCGGCATCCAGCTCTTCGAGCTGGTGCGGGCGGCCACGCAGGAAGCCTTTGTCCAGGGCCGGGGAGGCGCCGAACAGGTACATCAGCAGCCAGCTGTAGCGGCGGAAATTGCGGATCAGCGCGATATAGGCCGACGACTGGTAGTCGCGGTCGCTTTCTCTGCCGCCTTCTGCGGAGCGCAGCAACGGCCACAGCGCTTCGGGCAGCGAGAAGTTGTAATGGATACCGGCGATGCACTGCATGGTGCGGCCGTAGCGCAGGGCCAAGCCCTTGCGGTAGACGTGCTTGAGCTTGCCGATGTTCGAGCTGCCGTACTCGGCGATCGGGATGTCCTCCTCGGCCGGCAGCGTGCAGGGCATCGACGGGCTCCACAGGTATTCGTCGCCCAGCTTGCTGTAGACGAAACGGTGGGTCTCTTCGAGGCTTTCCAGCACCTTGGCCGGGTCGGGAAGGGCCGGAGTGATGAACTCCAGCAGCGACTCGGAATAATCGGTGGTGATCTGCTCGTTGGTCAGCGCCGATCCCAGGGCTTGCGGATGCGGGGTCTGGGCCAGGCGACCTTCGTCGGTCACGCGCAGACATTCGCGCTCAATACCGTGCAGGCACTGCTTGAGCAGGGGAAGATTGGCGCCGAGCAGGCTCAGGCGGCGGTTGAGGAGGTCGCTCAAGATGTATTCCTTCACGCGTCAGTCGCCCCAATATGGGGGTAGAGATAACGGTCTACAAGGGTAGGAAGAAAGGAACTGGCGTTGTCGCCTGGTTAACGCGGATCCAGCAGTGCCAGCGCACTGCTGAAAATACCGCAGATAATGCTTGGTGAGCTAGAGAACCGCGAAGGTTCCTTGCGCTTTCGCCACCAGCTTGTCGCCCTGAACTACGTCGGCGTCGACCACCAGGGTGCGCCGCCCGGCGTGCAGCACGCGGGCGGTGCACAGCACCTCGCCGTCACTGACGGCGCGCATGTAGTTGATCTTGCACTCGATGGTGACGCTTTGCTGGTCGAAGCCATGGCTGGCCGAGCAGGCCAGGCCCATGGCGATGTCCACCAGGCTGAAGATCGCCCCGCCGTGCAGCTTCTGGCCACGGTTGCGCAAGTGTGGCTCGAGCGCCAGGGCTACCTCGGCAACACCTGTCTCCAGGCGTTGCAGGCGGCAGCCGAGGAGCTGGCTGAAGGCGCTTTCGACGTATTCGCGTGGAACGTCCATCACTTCTTCTTCAGCTGCTTGGCGTTGGCGAACAGGGCTGCCATGGCGTTGTTGGCCGGTGCTGCGGTGGCGGTTTCGCGCTGGCGCGGCGCCTGCTGCTGGCGGTTGCCGCCATTGCCACGGTTACCGCCGCGGTTGCCATCGACCTTCTCGCCAGGGGTGTCGCTCATGCGCATGGACAGGCCGACACGCTTGCGCGGGATGTCCACTTCCATGACCTTGACCTTGACCACGTCGCCGGCCTTGACCGCTTCACGCGGGTCCTTGATGAACTTCTCCGACAGCGCCGAAATGTGCACCAGGCCGTCCTGGTGCACGCCGATGTCGACGAAGGCGCCGAAGTTGGTGACGTTGGTCACCACGCCTTCGAGGATCATGCCCGGTTCCAGGTCCTTGAGATCCTCGACGCCGTCCTGGAAGGTGGCGGTCTTGAACTCGGGGCGTGGGTCGCGGCCAGGCTTGTCCAGTTCCTGCAGGATGTCGGTGACGGTCGGCAGGCCGAAGGTTTCATCGGTAAATTTCTTCGGGTCCAGGCGCTTGAGGAAGCTGCTGTCACCGATCAGCGAGCGGATGTCACGGCCGGTATCGGCGGCAATCCGTTGCACCAGCGGGTAGGCCTCGGGGTGCACCGCGGAGGCATCCAGCGGGTTGTCGCCGTTCATCACACGCAGGAAGCCGGCGGCCTGTTCGAAGGTTTTCTCACCCAGGCGGCTGACCTTTTTCAGTGCCGCGCGAGTGGCGAACGGGCCGTTGGCATCGCGGTGGGCGACGATGTTCTGCGCCAGGGTAGCGTTAAGGCCGGAGATGCGCGTCAGCAGGGCCACGGAGGCGGTGTTAACGTCCACGCCCACGGCGTTCACGCAGTCCTCGACCACGGCGTCCAGGCCGCGCGCCAGTTTCAGCTGAGACACGTCATGCTGGTACTGGCCGACACCGATGGATTTCGGGTCGATCTTCACCAGCTCGGCCAGCGGGTCCTGCAGGCGGCGGGCAATCGACACGGCGCCACGGATCGACACGTCCAGGTCCGGGAATTCGCGGGCGGCCAGTTCCGATGCGGAATACACCGAAGCGCCGGCCTCGGAAACCATGATCTTGGTGATCTTCAGCGCTGGGTACTTCTTGACCAGCTCCGCCACCAGCTTGTCGCTTTCGCGGCTGGCGGTGCCGTTGCCGATGGCGATCAGCTCCACCGAGTGCTTGGCGCACAGCGCAGCCATGATCGAAATGGTGCGGTCCCAGTCGTTCTTCGGCGCGTGCGGGTAGACCGTGGTGTGGTCCAGCAACTTGCCTGTGGCATCGACCACGGCGATCTTGCAGCCGGTACGCAGGCCCGGGTCGAAGCCCAGGGTGGCGCGCGGGCCGGCGGGGGCGGCCAGCAGCAGGTCGTGCAGGTTGTGGGCGAACACATTGATCGCCTCGCCTTCGGCGTTGTCGCGCAGCTCGCCGAACAGGTCGGTTTCCAGGTGGGTGTAGAGCTTGACCTTCCAGGTCCAGCGCACCACTTCACCCAGCCACTTGTCGGCCGGGCGGTTGCGGTTCTCGATGCCGACGTGGTTGCCGATCATCAATTCGCACGGGTGCAAGGTGCCGGGCAGTTCTTCGCCCACCTTCAGCGAGGCGCTCAGCACGCCTTCGTTACGCCCGCGGAAAATTGCCAGGGCGCGGTGCGACGGGGCGTTGCGCAGCAGTTCGTCATGGGCGAAGTAGTCACGGAACTTGGCGCCTTCCTCTTCCTTGCCAGGCACGACGCGGGCGCTGAGCACCGACTCCTGCTTGAGGAAGCTGCGCAGTTTGTCGAGCAGGGCGGCGTCCTCGGCGAAGCGCTCCATGAGGATGTACTTGGCGCCTTCCAGCGCGGCCTTGACGTCGGCCACGCCCTTGTCGGCGTTGACGAAGCGTGCGGCTTCGCTTTCCGGGGCAAGGTCTGGGTTGTTGAACAGGCCGTCGGCCAGCTCGCCGAGGCCGGCTTCCAGGGCGATCTGGCCCTTGGTGCGGCGCTTCTGCTTGTACGGCAGGTACAGGTCTTCGAGGCGGGTCTTGGTATCGGCCAGCTTGATCTCGCGGGCCAGTGCCGGGGTCAGCTTGCCCTGCTCCTCGATGCTGGCCAGGATGCTGGCACGGCGCTCGTCGAGTTCGCGCAGGTAGCGCAGGCGCTCTTCCAGATGGCGCAGCTGGGTGTCGTCCAGGCTACCGGTCACTTCCTTGCGGTAGCGGGCGATGAAGGGCACGGTCGAGCCTTCGTCCAACAGGCCCACGGCCGCCTCGACCTGCTGGGGGCGTACGCCCAGTTCCTCGGCGATACGGCTGTTGATGCTGTCCATGTAAACCACCTGACATTTGTGAATACGGGGGTCGCCTGTGGGCCTGTCGCCCGGCGGCGCTGGATGAAAGCCGCGCATTATACCCATCGCAAACGGCTTGCGGTGATGGCGCCCGGCCAGCCGGAACTGGCGCCGGGGGAAAAATCTGCTAACAATGCTCACGCAACGTGCAGCAATGGCTACGCCATAATGCGCGGCGATATCAGAGGAGTTATTCATGACCGGCACGCCAAACACCGCTGAAGGTGACAAGATTCTCATCGTCGACGACGACCCGGGGCTGAGCAGCCTGCTGGAACGTTTCTTCACCAGCAAGGGCTACCGTGCCCGTGCGGTGCCCAACACCGAGCAGATGGACCGCCTGCTGCAGCGTGAGGTGTTCAACCTGGTGGTGCTCGACCTGATGCTGCCCGGCGAGGATGGCCTGTCGGCGTGCAAGCGCCTGCGCCAGCAGAACAACCAGATCCCGATCATCATGCTCACCGCCAAGGGTGACGAGCTCAGCCGTATCAAGGGCTTGGAGCTGGGTGCAGACGACTACCTGGGCAAGCCGTTCAACCCGGACGAGCTGATGGCCCGGGTCAAGGCCGTGCTGCGCCGCCAGGCACCGAGCGTGCCGGGTGCGCCGGGTAGCGAAGACGAGTCGGTCACCTTCGGCGACTACGAGCTGTCGCTGGCCACCCGCGAACTCAAGCGTGGCGACGAAGTGCACATGCTCACTACCGGCGAGTTCGCCGTGCTCAAGGCGCTGGTGATGCACGCGCGCGAGCCGCTGACCCGCGACAAGCTGATGAACCTGGCGCGTGGCCGTGAATGGGATGCGCTGGAACGCTCCATCGACGTGCAGATCTCGCGTCTGCGCCGCATGATCGAGCCGGACCCGTCCAAGCCGCGTTATATCCAGACCGTGTGGGGCGTGGGCTACGTGTTCGTGCCGGACGGAAACGCCGGTAAATGATGCCGCGCCGTCGATGAAAACACCGCTCTGGTTTCCGCAAAGTTTCTTCGCCCGCACCCTGTGGCTGGTGTTGATCGTCGTCTTGTTCTCCAAGGCCTTGACCCTGGTCTACCTGCTGATGAACGAGGACGTGCTGGTCGACCGTCAGTACAGCCACGGTGTTGCGCTGACCCTGCGCGCTTATTGGGCGGCCGACGAAGAAAACCGCGACAAGATCGCCGAAGCGGCAGGCCTTATCCGGGTCACCGGCTCGGGCGTGCCCGAGGGTGAGCAGCACTGGCCCTACAGCGAAATCTACCAACGGCAGATGCAGGCCGAGTTGGGTGAAGACACCGAGGTACGGCTGCGCATTCATGCGCCGCCGGCGTTGTGGGTCAATGCGCCAAGCCTGGGGCCGGGCTGGTTGAAGGTACCGCTGTACCCGCACCCGCTGCGTGGGCAGAAGATCTGGAACGTGCTGGGTTGGTTCCTGGCCATCGGCCTGTTGTCCACAGCTTCGGCCTGGATCTTCGTGCGCCAGCTGAACCAGCCGCTCAAGCGCCTGGTGTTCGCCGCCCGGCAGCTGGGCCAGGGGCGCAGCGTGCGCCTGCCGATCAGCGATACGCCCAGCGAGATGACCGAGGTGTACAAGGCCTTCAACCAGATGGCCGAGGATGTCGAGCAGGCCGGGCGCGAGCGCGAGCTGATGCTGGCCGGGGTTTCCCACGACCTGCGTACACCGCTGACGCGCCTGCGCCTGTCGTTGTCGTTGCTGGACAGCGACAGCGAACTGAGTGACGACATGGTCCGCGATATCGAGGACATGGACGCGATCCTCGACCAGTTCCTGGCCTTTATCCGCGATGGCCGTGACGAGCCGGTTGAGGAGGTCGACCTGGCCGACCTGGTGCGCGAAGTGGTGGCGCCGTACAACCAGCCGGAAGAGCGGGTGCGGTTGTGCCTGGAGCCAATCCCACCGTTCCCGCTGCGCCGGGTTTCGCTCAAACGCATGCTGGGCAACCTGATCGGCAATGCCCTGCACCACGCCGGCAAGGGGGTCGAGGTGGCCGCCTATGTGTCGGGCGACGAGAGTGCGCCGTATGTGGTGCTGAGCGTGCTGGACCGCGGGACGGGGATCGACGAGTCGGAGCTGGAGACCATCTTCAACCCGTTCATTCGTGGTGACCGGGCCCGGGGGGGCAAGGGCACCGGGCTGGGGCTGGCGATCGTCAAGCGGATCGCGGCGCAGCATGGCGGGAATGTGGAGTTGCGCAATCGCTCTGGTGGCGGGATCGAGGCGCGGGTACGGTTGCCTTTGGGGCTGTTGCTACCGCGTAATGCCGTGTGATTGCCGGGGCCGCTTTGCGGCCCTTTCGCGACACAAGGCCGCTCCTACAGGGGGGCGAGATCCCTTGTAGGAGCAGCCTTGTGCTGCGAATGGGCTGCAAAGCAGCCCCAAAATCTCAGCCCTTACCCTTGGTCCGAGTCTGATTAGGCCCGCCATTCTTCTCGAGATGCTCGATGATCATGGCGGCCACGTTCTTGCCGGTGGTCACTTCGATGCCTTCCAGCCCCGGCGATGAGTTCACCTCCATCACCAGCGGCCCGTGGTTGGAGCGCAGGATATCCACACCCGCCACACTCAAGCCCATTACCTTGGCCGCGCGAATGGCGGTCATGCGTTCTTCCGGGGTGATCTTGATCAGGCTGGCCACCCCACCGCGGTGCAGGTTGGAGCGGAATTCGCCCGGCTTGGCCTGGCGCTTCATCGACGCAATGACCTTGTCGCCGACCACGAAGCAGCGGATATCCGCGCCACCCGCTTCCTTGATGTATTCCTGCACCATGATGTTCTGCTTCAACCCCATGAACGCCTCGATCACCGATTCGGCGGCCTTGGTGGTTTCGCACAGCACCACGCCGATGCCCTGTGTACCTTCCAGCACCTTGATCACCAGCGGGGCGCCATTGACCATCTGGATCAGGTCGGGGATGTCGTCCGGCGAGTGGGCGAAACCGGTAATCGGCAGGCCGATGCCGCGCCGCGACAGCAATTGAAGTGAACGCAGCTTGTCGCGGGAGCGGGCTATCGCTACCGACTCGTTGAGCGGATATACACCCATCATCTCGAACTGGCGCAGCACTGCGCAGCCATAGAAGGTCACCGATGCACCGATGCGCGGGATCACCGCGTCGAAGCCTTCCAGCGGCTTGCCGCGGTAGTGGATCTGCGGCTTGTGGCTGGCAATGTTCATGTAGGCCCGCAGGGTATCGATCACCACCATTTCGTGGCCCCGCTGCGTACCGGCTTCGACCAGGCGGCGGGTGGAATACAGACGCGGATTGCGCGACAGCACAGCGATCTTCATGCAGCACCTGTGGCAGTAGAAAGGGTGGCCGGGAAGGCCGGTTTGTCTTGTACGTATTTGAGGCCAGGGTTGACCACCAGCTGGCCATGGATCAGGGCCTTGGAACCCAGCAACAGGCGATAACGCATGTTCTTGCGGCAGGCCAGGGTGAACTCCACTTCCCACACACCATCGCCCAGGGCCAGTGACGTGCGGATGACATAGCGGGTCTGGGCCTGGCCGTTGGAGCTCTTGATGGTTTTCATGGTCACCAGCGGTGCCTCGCAGCGGCGGTGGCGCAACTGCACCACCGAGCCAAGATGTGCGGTAAAGCGGACCCAGGGCTGGCCGTCGCGCTCGAACGGTTCCACCTCGGTGGCGTGCAGGCTGGAGGTGCTGGCACCAGTGTCGATCTTGGCGCGCAGCCCGGCCACGCCGAGGTCGGGCAGGGCGACCCACTCGCGCAGGCCGATCACAGTCAAATGGTCAAATGTCTTCACGAAGCGCACCCTGCGGATGAGGTGGTGAACTGTAAGCACGGCGGGGATTTTTTGCATCCGATCGTTACGGTAGTACAGTTCGATGAAACACAGCGTTCGAGGTAACGGGATGGCACAAAAAGCCGAAGACGACGACAAGGTCCGCCTGGACAAATGGCTGTGGGCGGCACGCTTCTACAAGACTCGCGCGCTGGCCAAGGCGGCGATCGAGAGCGGCAAGGTGCATTGCCGGGGTGAGCGCTGCAAGCCGGGCAAGGAGCCGCGGGTGGGTGACGAGTTCGTGCTGCGCACCGGGTTCGACGAGCGCACCGTGGTGGTGAAGGCTCTGTCGGTGGTTCGGCGTGGGGCGCCAGAGGCGCAGACGTTGTACGAAGAGACCGAGGACAGCGTGCGCCGGCGTGAACAGGCGGCGGAACTGCGCAAGGCCGGGGCGATGGGCGTGACCACCGATGGGCGGCCGACCAAGAAGCAGCGGCGGCAGATTCACCAGTTGCATGGGAGCTTCGAATAGCCGGGGCCGCTTTGCGGCCCTTTCGCGACACAAGGCCGCTCCCACAAGCAGGGCGTTGCCTGAATGCCTTGTGCGGTCTTGTGGGAGCGGCCTTGTGTCGCGATGGGCTACGCAGTAGCCCCAAGATTCTAGCGGGTCACCGCCAAGCGCCCGACCAACGGTAACTTGGCCGCGATCGCGAACAACGGCGCCGTCCAGCGCATCAGCACCGCACTTCCCTTGGCCGCCAGCGGCGTGTAGCAGCTCCAGCCCAACGCCAGCACCGCCATCAGCAGCCCGCCGATGTAGTCATCCTGCCCCCAGTGGGCACCGGCCACCAGGCGCGGCAACATGAACAAAACCGC
Source organism: Pseudomonas sp. SA233 (assembly GCF_054792385.1). Taxonomy (NCBI): domain Bacteria; kingdom Pseudomonadati; phylum Pseudomonadota; class Gammaproteobacteria; order Pseudomonadales; family Pseudomonadaceae; genus Pseudomonas; species Pseudomonas sp. SA233. The sequence continues at coordinate 278,566 of NZ_CP096449.1, forward strand.
CAACCCCCAGACCACCAGGTACTGCACCAGGCGGCGGCTGAACACGCTCATGAACAGCGCCCAGACCAGCAGCACCGAGGCATGATCCCCCGGGAAACTCTTGCTGGAACGGTCCTTGAGCTCCCAGGCCGCCTCCAGGTTCGGATAGTAGTCGCTGAGGTGCACCACCTCGTCGAACATCATCGAAGGGCTCTTGTGCTGCCAGCCGGCTGCATCCACCCACTTGGAAAACAGCGCGCGAATCACCACTAAGAGGATTAGCGTGACCAGGAAGCCGAAAAAGGCCTGGCGCACCTGGGTTGCCTTGAACACCCAGTCGCCACGGATAAGCACTGCCAGAAGGATCAGGCCGACGACGATATCGAATGGGCGCAGGCTACCGACGGTCCAGATGTAGCGCCAGGTGGTGTTGTCGGCCAGCGGCGCATTCAGGCTGTGGAATAGCCACTCGTCGAAAGTCAGGCACAAGATCTGGCCAATGGGCCATAACCAGAAACACAGTAGAGCGATAGGAAGCAGCGTACAGGCTGCCAATGGCCCCCAGGACCACCTTGCTTGGAACAGTGGTCGATTGTCCATAAAATACCTCTATTGCAAACAGGAATCGGAGCGCCTTGTGAGCGCTCTGTCAGGGGGTTTTCGCATGTTTCCCGACAACCCTTGTAACCATTTTGTCATCATTTTCAGATAGCCAAAACCTATGAGCGACTTGCCTGATACCGATTTCACCCAACGTTTCATCTTCGACGAGCGCGATGTGCGCGGCGAGTGGGTGTCTCTCGATGACAGCTATGCCGCGGTGCTGGCGCGTCATGAGTACCCGCAGCCGGTGCAGGCACTGCTGGGCGAGCTGATGGCCGCCACCGCCTTGCTGGTGGGGGCGCTGAAGTTCGACGGCCTGCTGATTCTGCAGGCGCGTTCCGCAGGGCCGATTCCGCTGTTGATGGTCGAATGTTCAGGTGACCGGGACATCCGTGGCATGGCCCGCTACGAAGCGGACCAGATCCCGGCGAATGCGACCCTGTCGCAGCTGATGCCCGACGGCCACCTGACCCTGACCATTGATCCGGTCAAGGGCCAGCGCTACCAAGGCACCGTCGACCTCGACGGCGCCACCCTGTCGGAGTGCTTCACCAACTACTTCGTCCAGTCGCAACAGCTCAACACGCGCTTCTGGCTCAACGCCGAAGGCGGCAAGGCCCGTGGCCTGCTGCTGCAGCAACTGCCGCGCGATCGCCAGCCGGACGATGAAGAGCGTGAAGAAAGCTGGCAGCACGTTGTGGCATTGGCCACCACGCTCAAGGCTGATGAGTGGGCGCTGGACAACGAAACTCTGCTGCACCGCCTGTACCACGAAGATGCCGTGCGCCTGTTCGATATCCAGCCGCTGCGCTTCAACTGCAGCTGCTCTCGCGAACGTTCCGGCAATGCGCTGGTCAGTTTGGGCGAGCACGATGCCAAGGCGCTGGTTGAAGAATGCGGCGGGCAGGTGGAGATCGATTGCCAGTTCTGCAACGAGCGCTATTTCTTCGACGCCAGCGATGTGGCGCAACTGTTTGCCGGTGGCGGCACTGACGTAGCCTCAGAAACTCGTCACTGAAACGTTTAACTACAGGACAATCTCCTGTCGAATTGCGCAAAAGCGCAGTTCTGACAGGAGGGGCCTACTTTTTTTGGGCGTTTCTGGCATAATCCGGCCACTTTTTTCGCTGTAGTAGTTTTTTCAAGACAACTACAAAACGTTTGGAGCACTCGGCCTCGGGCCGGATGGGGTATCTCATGACGCAAGCCAACAACACCGTGTACACCGACCTGAGCGTCGATGAGCTGGTAAAAGAAGCGCTGCAACGCGGTGAAGGCGTACTAGCCGATACTGGCGCACTGGTCGTGGAGACCGGTCACCGTACTGGCCGTTCGCCGGCTGACCGTTTCATCGTCGAAGAGCCTTCCACCCAGGACGCCATTTCATGGGGCCCGATCAACCGCAAGTTCCCGGCCGACAAGTTCGATGCCCTGTGGGACCGCGTCGAGGCGTTCAACAACGCCCAGGATCACTTCGTTTCCTACGTTCACGTAGGGGCGGCCGCCGAGCACTACCTGCCGGTGAAGATGACCACCCAGACTGCCTGGCAGAACCTGTTCGGTCGTTGCCTGTTCATCAACCCGGAACAGTACAACCCGGCTGGCCGTGGCGAGTGGCAAGTCCTCAACGTCGCCAACTTCGTGTGCGAGCCTGAGCGTGACGGCACCAACTCCGATGGTTGCGTGATCATCAACTTCGCCCAGAAGAAGGTGCTGATCGCTGGCATGCGCTACGCCGGTGAAATGAAGAAAGCCATGTTCTCGGTGCAGAACTTCCTGCTGCCGGCTGCCGACGTGCTGCCAATGCACTGCGCCGCCAACATCGGCGAAGCAGGCGATGTGACCCTGTTCTTCGGCCTGTCCGGCACCGGCAAGACCACCCTGTCGGCCGACGAAAGCCGTTACCTGATCGGTGACGACGAGCACGGCTGGGGCGAGGGCGTGGTCTTCAACATCGAAGGCGGCTGCTACGCCAAGTGCATCGACTTGTCCGAGAAGAACGAGCCGGTCATCTGGAAAGCCATCAAACATGGCGCCGTGCTGGAAAACGTCGTCCTCGACGCCAACAAGCACGCTGACTACACCGATGTCAGCCTGACCCAGAACAGCCGTGCGGCCTACCCGCTGGAGCACGTTGCCAAGCGTTCCGCAGCGAACCTGGGCGGCGAGCCGAACGCAGTCATCTTCCTGACCTGCGACCTGACTGGTGTTCTGCCTCCGGTTTCGATCCTGAACAACGAGCAGGCGGCCTACCACTTCCTGTCCGGCTACACCGCGCTGGTCGGTTCCACCGAAATGGGTTCGGGCAGCGGCATCAAGTCGACTTTCTCCACCTGCTTCGGCGCCCCGTTCTTCCCGCGCCCGGCTGGCGAGTACGCCGAGCTGCTGATCAAGCGTATCAAGGGCTTCGACTCGAAGGTCTACCTGGTCAACACCGGCTGGACCGGCGGTGGCTACGGCGTTGGCAAGCGCTTCAGCATCCCGACCACCCGTGCCGTGATCGCTGCGATCCAGAGCGGCGCGCTGATCGGTGCCGAAACCGAGCACCTGGACATCATCAACCTGGACGTGCCTAAGGCCGTTCCGGGCGTTGATACCGAGCTGCTCAACCCGCGCACCAACTGGGCTGACAAGGCTGCCTACGACGAGGCCGCCAAAGGCCTGGCCAAGCTGTTCATCGAAAACTTCAAGAAGTTCGAAGTTTCCGACGCCATCAAGGCCGCTGGCCCGCAGCTGTAAGCTGAGCTTGCCGGTAACGAAAAGGCCGCCCCAACGGGCGGCCTTTTCGTTTTCTACTGCCTGTACCGGCCTCTTCGCGGCTAAAGCCGCTCCTACAGGTACTGCACTGCATTCAACGTTGGTGGTGTACCTGTGGGAGCGGCTTTAGCCGCGAAGAGGCCGGCACAAGCAGCGGGAAACCGGTTTTTCTGTTTCACTGTCAGCATCCATTGCGAAGACAAGAGCCAGCCAGATGACCGAATCCCCTCAGCGCACTGCCTTCTCCCACTTCCACCCCATCCTCACTCGCCCTCAGGACAATGACCTGAATGGCCACGTCGCCGGTGCCACCGTGCACGGCTTTTTCGAAACCGCCATCCAGGCGTTCCTCGTCGAACAGGCCGAACTGGACCTGCGTGACGGCGAGCTGGCGGCCTTCGTGGTCAGTTCGGCGGCGGATTTCTACGCACTGCCCGGCTTCCCGGATGTGCTGGAAGTGGGGCTGGGGGTGATGCGCCTGGCGGGCAGCACGGTGGAGTACCGCCTGGCCCTGTTCCGCCCAGGGGAGCCGGAGGCGTGTGCGGCAGGCACGGTGGTGCAGGTGTTCATCGAACGCGCCAGTGGCCGGCCGGTGGCATTGCCAGAGACGCTGCAGGTGATCCTGTCTGGTGTACTGCTGGAACAGCAGGCATAAAAAAGCCCCGCTGGCAGGGGCGGGGCTTCTGTTGCCGGGGCAGGGCCCTCAGGCGTTAGTCGCGCCAGTGGCGCTTGTGCTTGCGATGGCCGTAATGATGGCCACGGTCCCAGTGGCGCCGGTCGTCGTCATAACCACGACGGTAGCGGCGGCCTTCGTGGTAATCGTCTCTGTCGGCCTCCTTACCCATGTAGTTACCCAGTGCGCCACCGGCACCACCGCCGGCTGCCGCGCCAATGTAGCTACCGGTAGTGCCGCCCACGGAGCGGCCGACCACGTTACCGCCTGCTGCGCCCAGCGCGCCGCCGATTGCGGCTTCCCCACGCTGACGCTTGTCGGCACCCAAGGCACCGCCAGCCGCGCCGCCCAGGCCGGCACCAATGGCGCCGCCGGTGCTACCACCGATGGAGTTGCCCACCACGGAGCCCAGTACCCCACCCAATGCGCCGCCAATGCCGGCCTCGGTGGTGCCGCCTGCCATGGCAACGCCGCTGAGCAAGCTGAAAGACAACAACAGTATCGAGGAGTACTTCTTCATCAAGAGAGCCTCATTAGGATGACGGGGCGATTTTTGAGCCTTACAGGCGAGGCTGGCAACGGAAATCCGACGAGTAACACGAGTTGTACACAATTATCTAACTTACTGTATTTACTGTGAAACTTTATCGTTTTTTCGCTGTCTGAGATCTTTATGACGAAGCCCTGAACCGCTATGGAACAGGGCTTTTTTGATTTTTGCGCAAGGGCTTCCGGCCTCTTCGCGGGTAAACCCGCTCCCACAGGGATACCACCGCTCTCAGTCCTTGAGTTGCCTCTGTGGGAGCGGGTTTACCCGCGAAGAGGCCAACACCGTTCCTACAGGATGCGCCCGTCGTCCCGCGCCCGCTCCAGTTTGATGGCAATGAACTTCGACGTCGGCGTATGGCTGCCATCGCCAATGCTTTCCAGCGGCACCAGCGGGTTCACCTCCGGGTAGTACGCCGCCGCCTGCCCGGCCGGGATGTCGAAGGCCAGCAGGGTGAAGCCGTGCACACGGCGCACATGCTCATCTCCCCACAACGACACGATGTCGACCTGCTGCCCCGGCTGGAAGCCCAGGCGGATGATGTCGGCTTCGTTGGCGAACAGCACCTCGCGCTGGCCACGCACGCCACGGTAGCGGTCGTCCAGGCCGTAGATGGTGGTGTTGTACTGATCGTGCGAGCGCATCGACTGCATGATCAGGTCTGGCACCTGGCCGCTGGCGCGTACACGCTCGTCGAGCAGCGTGTCGGGCAGCAGGTTGGCCTTGAAGTTCGCGCGGCCGGTGCTGGTATTCCATTCGCGGCTGGCGGCGCTGTTGCCCAGGTAGAAACCGCCCGGCTCGCGCAGGCGCTGGTTGAAGCCGCTGAAGCCGGCGATGGTGTCGCCGATCAGCTCGCGGATACGGTCGTAGTCAGCCACCAGCCAGTGCCAGTCCACGGGCTTCTTGCCCAGGGTGGCGGCGGCGATACCGGCGATGACCGCCGGCTCCGAGCGCATCTGCGTCGACAGCGGCTTCAGCTGGCCATTGGAGGCGTGGACCATGCTGAACGAGTCCTCTACCGTTACCGCCTGTGGCCCTTCTGCCTGCAGGTCGATGTCAGTGCGCCCCAGGCACGGCAGGATCAGTGCCTGCTTGCCGTGCACCAGGTGGCTGCGGTTGAGCTTGGTGCTGATATGCACGGTCAGCTCGCAGTTGCGCAGTGCCTGGGCGGTGCGCTCGGTGTCCGGCGTTGCCTGGGCGAAGTTGCCGCCCAGGCCGATGAATACCTTGGCCCGGCCGTCGAGCATGGCGTGGATTGCCTCGACGGTGTTGTGGCCATTGTGCCGGGGCACGGGGAAGCCGAAGCGCTGCTCGATGGCGTCCAGCAGGGCCACCGGCGGGCGCTCGTTGATGCCCATGGTGCGGTCACCCTGCACGTTGCTGTGGCCGCGCACCGGGCACAGGCCTGCGCCTGGCACGCCGATATTGCCGCGCAGCATCTGCAGGTTGACGATTTCCTGGATGGTCGGCACCGAGTGGCGGTGCTGGGTAATGCCCATCGCCCAGCACATGATCACCCGCTTGCCACGGCAGTACATGCGCGCGGCCAGTTCGATGTCGGCCAGCGCCAGGCCGGACTGGGCCTGGATATGCTCCCACGGGGTGGCATCCACTACCGCCAGGTAGTCGTCGACGCCATGGCCATGTTCAGCGATGAAGGCATGGTCGAAGACTGCCGGTTCTCCGTTGGCCTGGGCTTCGCGCTCCCATTGCAGGACGAATTTGGCCATGCCGCGCAGCATCGCCATGTCGCCGCCCAAGGCCGGGCGGAAGAATGCGGTGTTGGTCGGCCGGTCGCTGTTGGTCAGCATTTCCAACGGGTTCTGCGGGTGCTGGAAGCGCTCCAGGCCACGTTCCTTGAGCGGGTTGATGCACACCACCTGGGCGCCGCGTTTTACCGCATCGCGCAGCGGGTCAAGCATGCGCGGGTGGTTGGTACCGGGGTTCTGGCCCCAGACGAAAATCGCATCGGCGTGCTCGAAGTCGTCGAAGGTGACGGTGCCCTTGCCAACCCCGACGCTTTGCCCCAGGGCCACGCCGCTGGCCTCGTGGCACATGTTCGAGCAGTCGGGGAAGTTGTTGGTGCCGTAGGCCCGCACGAAAAGCTGGTACAGGTACGCTGCTTCGTTGCTGGCGCGCCCCGAAGTGTAGAACTCGGCCTGGTCAGGGCTGGCCAGCTTGTTCAGCTCGCGAGCGATCAGGGTGAACGCGGCGTCCCAGCTGATCGGCTGGTAGCGGTCGCTGGACGCGTCATAGACCATCGGCTCGGTCAGGCGCCCCTGGTACTCCAGCCAGTAGTCGCTCTGTTGCAGTAGCGAGGTGACGCTGTAGCGGGCGAAAAACGCGGCATCGACGCGGCGCTTGGTCGCCTCCCAGTTCACTGCCTTGGCACCGTTCTCGCAGAACTTGACCATGCCGCTTTCCGGCGAGTCGCCCCATGCGCAGCCGGGGCAGTCGAAACCGCCGTTCTGGTTGGTCTTGAGCAGCGCGCGAATGTTCTTCAGCGCGTTATCGCTGCCGACCCAGGCCTTGGCCACGCTGCGCAGCGCGCCCCAGCCACCGGCGGGGCCGTGGTAGGGCTTGTAACGAGGTGGAGAGGCTGGGGCGTTGTCCGGGAGGTGTTGGTACGAGGTCACGACTGTTACGACTCCGCCGCTGGGCTGTAGACCCGCGGTGCGCTGTGCTTGGGCAAATGGATAAGGTTGAGGTTGTGTTTGCGCGCCCATTGCAGGGCAAGGCCGGTGGGCGCCGACAGGCTGACCAAGGTCTGGATACCGGCCCGCAGAACCTTCTGGATCAGCTCCAGGCTGCAGCGGCTGGTGACGATGGCCAGGCCACCCTGGCTGTCGATGTCTTGGCGCAGCAAGGCGCCGATCAGCTTGTCGAGGGCGTTGTGTCGGCCGATGTCTTCGCGGCCTAGCAGCAGCTCGCCATGGCGGTCCATGAACAGCGCCGCATGCACCGCGCCGCAGTGTTGGCCGAGGGGCTGGAAGGCATCGATGCGCTCACGCAGGCCGACCAACCATTGCGCGGGTGGCAAAGGTGCGCCAGGCAGCTTGGCCAGCTCTGGCAGTGCCTGCTCCAGCGCTTCGACCCCGCACAGGCCGCAACCACTGGTGCCGGCCATTTGGCGGCGCTGGTTTTTCAGGTTCCAGAACGCACGGCTGGAAATCTCCAGGTCGGCGTACATTGCCGAGCCGCTGCCGGAGAGTTTCAGGTCGTAGATTTCCGTTGTGCCTTCGACTATGCCGCTGCCGACACTGAAACCGACGGCGAAGTCTTCCAGGTCGGTGGGGCTGACCAGCATCACCGCCTGGTTCAGCCCGTTGTAGGCAATGGCCAGGGCCACTTCTTCGGCCAGGGGCGTGCTGTCGCGTCTGGCATCGTTGAGCTGGACGTAATCGTAGGTGTTGCTGGCGGCGGGCATGGTCAAGGGCGATGAGGCCGCGCAGACTGGAGGCTTGCTGTTCATCGGGGCTGACTGTTCATCGGACTATCGGCAACTTTCAGATAGCACAAGCCTAGGCGTGCGGGCCGGCGGCGTCTAATCGCTAGGGTCTATGCCTTGATAGACCGCGTCGATTGGTCGCATGGGGCGCCAGGGGAAAAGCTGGCCTAGACTGCTGTGTCCGAGGTTTCGCCAACAAGGAGAGCGCTATGAGCTTGTTCAGTTTCGTCAAGGAAGCGGGCGAGAAGTTGATCGACCTGCTGACCCCCGGCAATGCCAATGCCGAAGAGCAACTGAAGAAACACGTGGAAAGTGTCGGCCTGGGCAACCCGAATATCACGGCCACTGTAGAGGGAGACACGATCATCCTCAAGGGTGAGGTGGCCAGCCAGGAGGAGAAGGAGAAGATCATCCTGGCGGCGGGTAACGTCGCAGGCGTTGCCAGTGTGGATGACCAGATCACCGTGATCGGGCCGGTGGCCCAGGCTGCGCGGTTCGTGACGGTGGAGAAGGGGGATACGTTGAGCGCGATTTCGAAGAAGGTGTATGGCGACCCCAACAAGTACCAGAAGATCTTCGAGGCCAACAAACCGATGCTCAAGCACCCGGACAAGATCTATCCGGGGCAGGTGCTGCGTATTCCTGACTGATCTCTGCAGCCTGTACCGGCCTCTTCGCGGGTAAACCCGCTCCCACAGGGATCGCACACAGTTCAGACCTGTGGTGATCCTGTGGGAGCGGGTTTACCCGCGAAAGGGCCCTCACAGGCCTACCAATAATTCCCGGTAATCCTCGACCGCCGCAAACTCTTCGGTATCGCGCGGCCCGGCCTGGCTATCCGGCTGGCGCACCGCCAGCAGATGCCCCACGCCAAACCGTCGCGCACTGCGCAGAATCGCCAAGGTGTCATCAATGAACAGGCTGCGCTCCGGTTCAAAGCCGATGTCCGCCTGCAATGCATCCCAGAACTGCGGGCTTTCCTTCGGGTAGCCGTAGTCATGCGAGCTGATCAGCCGTTCGAAGTACGGCGCCAGCTCCACCCGCTCCAGCTTCAGTGACAGCGAATCCCGGTGCGCATTGGTGATCATCACCACGCGCTTGCCCGCGTCGCGGATCGCAGCAAGGAAAGTGTCGGCATCCGGGCGCAGGGCGATCAGGTCGGCGATTTCCTGTTTCAGCTCACGGATCGGCAGCCGCAGTTCGCGGCTCCAGAAGTCCAGGCAATACCAGTTAAGCGTGCCGGCATTGCGTTCGAACAGCGGCTGCAGTTCCATTTCCGCCATGGCCCGGCTCACCCCGTGCAGCTCGGCATAGCGCTGGGGCAGGTGGTCCAGCCAGAAGCGGTTGTCGTAATGCAGGTCGAGCAGGGTGCCATCCATGTCCAGCAGGACGGTATCGATGGCGGACCAGGGAAGAACAGGCATGGGAAACTCTCGATCAGTCGGCAAGCCACGGTATAGTAACCCGTTCACGCCAAGGAGCCGCCCCATGCGCCAGAAACCCACCGTCCTCAGCCGCGAAATAGTCGCCAGCAGCCGCCTGTTTCGCGTCGAAGCCGTGCAATTGCGCTTCAGCAATGGCAACGAGCGTACCTACGAGCGCCTGGTGGGCCGGGGTAATGGTTATGGGGCGGTGATGATCGTGGCCATGCTCGATGCCGAGCACGCGGTGCTGGTGGAGGAATACTGCGGCGGCACCGACGAATACGAGCTGTCGTTGCCCAAAGGCCTGATCGAGCCGGGCGAGGACGTGCTGGCGGCAGCCGACCGGGAGCTCAAGGAAGAAGCCGGCTATGGCGCTCGCCAGCTGGAGCACCTTACCGAGCTGTCGCTGTCGCCGGGCTACATGAGCCAGAAGATCCAGGTGGTGCTGGCCAGCGACCTGTACGAGGAGCGCCTGGAGGGCGATGAGCCGGAGCCGATGCGGGTCGACAAGGTTAACCTGCGCGAGCTCTCGGCCCTGGCCATGCACCCACAGTTCACCGAGGGGCGTGCCTTGGCGGCGCTGTACCTGGCGCGTGACCTGCTGATTCAGCGGGGGCTGCTGGAAGCATGAACGACCTGCAACTGATGCACGAAGTGGTCAAGCTGGCCCTGTTGGCGGGCGAGGCGATCTTGCCGTTCTGGCGCGCCGATGTGGCCGTGACCAACAAGGCCGACGATTCACCGGTCACCGCCGCCGACCTGGCGGCGCACCGGGTGATTGCCGATGGCCTGCTGGCGCTGGCGCCGCAGATCCCGGTGCTGTCTGAAGAGGATTGCAACATTCCGCTGGCCGAGCGTCAGGGCTGGGGCCGCTGGTGGCTGGTCGACCCGCTGGACGGCACCAAGGAATTCATCGCCGGCAGCGAGGAGTTCACGGTCAACATCGCCCTGGTCGAAAACGGCGAGGTGGTGTTCGGCGTGGTATCCATGCCGACCAACGGGCGCTGCTACTTCGGTGGGCGTGGGTTGGGCGCCTGGCGTGCGGAAGCGGGTGAGGCTCCGCAGCCGATCCAGGTTCGCGACGCGCCGCCGGCAGATGGGCGTTTCACCGTGGTTGCCAGCCGTCGCCATTCCAGCCCGGAACAGGAAGCGCTGTTGGCCGGGTTGGGGGCTGCGTTGGGGGAACTGGAGCTGGCCAATATCGGCAGTTCGTTGAAATTCTGCCTGTTGGCCGAGGGCAGCGCCGATTGCTATCCCCGCCTGGCACCGACCTCGCAGTGGGATACCGCGGCGGCGCAGGGGGTGGTGGAAGGGGCTGGTGGGGAGGTAATCGGGCTGGATGGCTTGCCGTTCCGGTACCCGGCGCGGGAGTCGTTGCTCAACCCGCATTTCCTGGCGTTGCCGGCAAATGCTGTGTGGCGTCAAGCCTTCCTGAGCCTGATCTGACAGGCGGACATGATCGTGTAGGAGCGGCCTTGTGTCGCGATCGGGCCGCAGCGCGGCCCCAGGGTTTCAGCATTGCCGCATTAATTGCCGGGGCCGCTTCGCGGCCCGATCGCGACACAAGGCCGCTCCTACAGGAGTCGCGACAGTCCATTGGTTTCAGCGGTGCAGCACGTATTGGCCGCTGAAGGTAACAGCAGGCTCGTCACTACCGGCATTGCTCACCGTGGTCTCCAGCGTCAACCGTGCCCGCCCGCGCCGCTGGTACATGGTCAGGAACCGCTCCCAGGTCTTCTCATCCGGCGGCGCACAGCGCGCCACCGCCGCCCCGGTAACCGGCAGCGGATAACTGATCTGCCCTTCCTGGATGACGATATGCCCGTCATCGATACCCGACTCGCGCAGGCGCAGGTGCAGCCAGCCCCAGCCCACCAGCACTGCGGCGCAGTACAGGCTACCGCCGAACATGGTGCTCTTGTGGTTGACGTTGGCCGCCAGCGGCAATTGCAGGCGCAGGGTGTGCTGCTGCCAATCGAGCACTTCCAGGCCCATTTCGCGGGTCAGGGGGATGTCGCCGTGCAGGACGGTCTGCAGGTACTGGCTATCGGTGTTCATTAACGGTTGTCCTCTTGATCGTCATGCCCGCCGCTACCGCCATCGAAGCTCAAGCCATGCTTGCGCAGCTTGTCGTGCAAGGTTTTGCGGGGGATGCCCAGCGCCTCGGCCAGGCTGCGCATGGAGCTGTGTGGCTGGGCCAGTTCGGCAGCGATCAGCGAGCGCTCGAATTGCTCGACCTGTTCGCTGAGGTTGCCGCTCGGCATCGGTACCGAAGGCATTGCCGCAGGCGGCGCCTGGCCGTCCAGAGCCAGTTCCAGGCCAAGGGCGAAACGCTCGGCGGCGTTCTGCAGCTCGCGTACGTTACCGGGCCAGTCGTGACGCAGCAGCATGGCGCGCTGGGCCGGTTGCAGGGCGTGTGGCGGCAGGCCATGGCGCTCGCTGGCGGCGTCGGCGAAGTGCTGGAAAAGCACCAGGATGTCATCGCCGCGTTCGCGCAGCGGTGGAATACGCAGCGGCGCCACGTTCAGGCGGTAATACAAATCGGCGCGGAACCGCCCTTGGTCAGCGGACTGGCGCAGGTCCTCCTTGGTCGCGGCGATGATGCGGATGTCCAGCGGGATCAGCTGGTTGCCACCCAAGCGCTCGACCACCCGTTCCTGAAGCATGCGCAGCAGTTTCACCTGCACATCCAGGCTCATGCTCTCGATTTCGTCGAGGAACAGCGTGCCGCCGTTGGCGAACTCGAACTTGCCGATGCGGCGTTTCTGCGCGCCGGTGAACGCCCCGGGCTCATGGCCGAACAGCTCGCTTTCGACCACCGACTCGGCGAGTGCGCCGGCGTTGATCGCCACGAACGGCCCGTCGCGGCGGCTGGACAGGTCGTGCAGGGCGCGGGCCACCACCTCTTTGCCGGCACCGGTCTCACCCAGGATCAGCACGTCGGCGCGAGTGCCGGCCAAGGCGCCGATCTGCTCGCGCAAGCGCTGCATGGACGGCGACTGGCCCACCAGGCGGGTGGCCAGTTGCTGGCGGTCGCTCAGGGCCAGGCGCAAGCTGCGGTTGTCCAGCACCAGGCGGCGCAGGGCCAGGGCGCGGCGCACGCTGTCCAGCAGGGCGTCGCTGGCAAAGGGTTTTTCCAGGAAGTCATAAGCCCCGGCGCGCATTGCCTGCACCGCCAGCGGCACATCACCGTGGCCGGTGATCAGCAATACCGGCAGCTCGTTGTCACGGCCGTGCAGTTGTTCCAGCAGCTGCAGGCCATCGATACCCGGCATGCGGATGTCGCTGACCACCACCCCGGGCCAGTCGGCCTCGATGCGTTCGGCCAGGCCCTGGGCATCGGCCAGGGCGACCACCTTGAGCCCGGCCAGGTCCAGGGTCTGGCTCAGGGCCTGGCGCAAGTGCGGATCATCATCGACCAGGATGACCTGGGCTCGGCTGTCGATCAGTGTCTCGGTGGTCATGCCGAGGGGTCCTCCGAATTGGGCAAAGTAGCGCCAGGCGCGGCCACACGCAGCTGCAGGGTCAGCAGTGCGCCACCCTCCGGGTGGTTGGCCAGCAGCAGTTCACCGCCCAGGGCGCGCATCAGGCTTTCGCAGATGGCCAGACCCAGGCCCAGGCCCTGGGTGCGGGTCTTGGTGGTGAAGAACGGCTCCTTGGCGTGCTCCAGGGCCTGGCGGCTGAAGCCGGGGCCGTTGTCGCGAATGTACAGGTAGACGCAGTCATCGCGCTGTTCGGCACTTAGCCACAGGCGGCGCGGGTTGGCTTTTTCGGTCAGGGCGTCGAGGGCATTGGCCAGCAGGTTGCCGAGCACCTGGCGCAGGCGGGTCTCGCCGGCCTGTACCCACAAGGTGGCTTCCGGCAGGTCGCGGATCAGCTCCACGGCCATCGCCCGGCGGCGCTTGGCCAGCAGCGCCAGGGCGTCGTCCAGGGCCGGCTGCAAGGCCACGCTCTCCGGGGCATGGCGGTCACGGCGGGCGAAGGCGCGCAGGTGGGCGATGATCGAGGCCATGCGCCCGGTCAGCTCGCCGATCAGCTTGAGGTTGCCACGGGCGTCTTCGGTACGCTGGTGGTCGAGCAGGATCTCGGCGTTTTCCGCGTAGCTGCGGATGGCGGCCAGCGGCTGGTTGAGTTCGTGGCTGATGCTGGCCGACATGGTGCCGAGCACCGACAGCTTGCCGGCCTGCACCAGTTCGTCCTGGGCGCGCACCGCCTCCTGTTGGGCGTTCTCACGCTCCAGTACGGCGCTCTTGAGCCGGGTGTTCAGGCCTTCGAGGTCGGCGGTGCGCTCGGCCACGCGTTTTTCCAGTTCCTGGCGGCCGCGTGCCTCGAAGTCGATGCGGTCGATGTAGTGACGGCGCCGCTGCATCACCAGGCCGGCCAGCAGTATCAGCACCAGCAGGGTGCCAGCGCCGATGGCCATGACGGTTTGCACCGAACGGTCGACCAGCATGCGCGGGGCGAGGATGCTGACCTGCCATCCGGTTTCCTTGATGTCGCGGGTCTGGCTGATCCAGGCGTCCGGGTTGAGTACCAGCGGTTGCGGGGCCTGGGTCGGGTAGGGCTGGATGGCGATGATGGCCTGGCGCTCGGCCTCGGTCAGCGCGCGGGTCGCGCGGAAGCGCCAGTCGGGCCGCGAGGTCAGGATGACCACGCCATTGTGGTCGGTCAGCAACAGCTGCTCGGGGGTGCGGCCCCACAGGGTTTCGGTGTGGTCGAGGTCGACCTTGACTACCAGTACGCCAACGATGCGTTCACGGTCTCGCACGGCGGCGGCGAAGAAGTAACCGCGCTTGGCCGATGTGGTGCCCTGGCCAAAGAAGCGCCCCAGGCGGCCGGCCATGGCTTCGTTGAAGTAGGGGCGGAAGGCGAAGTTGCGGCCGACGAAGCTGTCGCGCTTGTCCCAGTTGGAGGCAGCCAGGGTATTGCCGCTGACGTCCATCAGGTACATCACCTCGGCGCCGGTCTGCTGGACGATGTCCTTGAGCAGGCGGTTGGCATTGGTCACTGCCTCCAGGCGGAACGGGTCGGCCAGCACCCCGCGCAGCGCCGGCAGGTCGCCGAGTATCTGTGGCAGGGTTTCATAGCGGTGCAGGGTACCGAGCAGGTTGGCGACGTACAGGTCGAGGGTCTGGCGGTTCTGCGAGGCCAGTTCTTCCTGGTAGTAACGTTCGGCCAGGTGATGCAGGGGCCACAATAACGGGACCAGGCACACGGCCAACAGGGCCAGGCTGCGCCAGCGGGGACGGCGTGGGGGCGTGGGTTTTGCAATCATCACGTAAATGCGCCAGAAAAGTCTGCCGCAATTATGCGCTAGTTAAGGCAGCAGTTCCGCTTCTGCCAGCGGCAGGCCGAGCTTGTCCTTGTCCGACAGCACCGGTGGCTGCTGCAGCCCCCAATCGATGGCCAGCGTCGGGTCATCCCAGCGGATGCAGCGGTCGGCGCCCGGGTTGTAGTAGTCGGTGGTCTTGTAGAGGAACTCGGCCGACTCGCTCATCACCGCAAAGCCGTGGGCAAAGCCGGGTGGAATCCATAACTGGCGATGATTGTCGGCCGACAGCTGCACCGCGACCCATTGGCCGAAGGTTGGCGAGCTCTTGCGCACGTCCACGGCAATATCACGGATTTCCCCCTGCACCACGCGCACCAGCTTGCCTTGAGTGTTTTCCACCTGGTAGTGCAGGCCACGCAGCACACCCTTGATGGAGCGCGAGTGGTTGTCCTGGACGAATTGGACATTCACGCCGGTTTGCCGGGCGAACTCACGGGCGTTGAATGCCTCGAAGAAAAAACCACGGCTGTCACCGAAAACCTTCGGCTCGATGATCAGTACTTCAGGGATCGCGGTAGGGATGATGTTCATGGCGGTTCGCTGGCCCGTTCTGCTCATGTATTGACCCTAGCCGGTCTGGCCGTTTTTTCCGCCTCGGGCTTCAACGGCATTCACAAGGGTTGGCTATGGTAGATGTCGTGCCGTTTTGCTCCTCGGTCAAGGTTGGGGGTGTATCGATTGTTATCGATTTAATTCCCTTGCTTGCTCGTGATTTTCCCGATTATCGGGCTTCAAATATCGATATATATCGGTTATAAATTGACAAACGCCCCAGCACAGTCCGGCTCAGGGCCATCACAGAGGTCAATCATGAAAACCCTCAACTCCACTCCCCGTGCCGATGGTTTCCACATGCCCGCCGAGTGGGCCCCGCAAACCCAGGTGTGGATGGTCTGGCCGGAGCGCCCGGACAACTGGCGCCTTGGCGGCAAGCCGGCGCAGGCTGCCCATGTGACCCTGGCCAAGGCCATTGCCCGCTTCGAGCCGGTAACCGTCGCGGTTTCCGCTGGCCAGTACGAGAATGCCCGCCGCCAGCTCGACCAGCCGAACATTCGCGTGGTCGAGATCAGCAATGACGATGCCTGGGTGCGTGACACCGGCCCGACCTTCGTCATCAACGACCAGGGTGAAGTGCGTGGTGTGGACTGGGGCTTCAATGCCTGGGGCGGCTTCGACGGCGGCCTGTACGCACCGTGGAACCGTGACGAGGAGTTGGCGGCCAAGGTCCTGGAAATGGAGCGCTGCCAGCGCTACCACACCGAAGGCTTCGTGCTCGAGGGCGGCTCAATCCACGTGGATGGCGAAGGCACGGTGATTACTACCGAAGAATGCCTGCTCAATCGCAACCGCAACCCGCACCTGAACCGCGAGCAGATCGAAGCGGTGCTGCGCGATCATCTGGCGGTGGACACCGTGGTCTGGCTGCCGGATGGCCTGTACAACGACGAGACCGATGGCCATGTCGACAACTTCTGCTGTTACGTGCGCCCGGGCGAAGTGTTACTGGCCTGGACCGATGATTCCAACGACCCCAACTATGCACGCTGCCATGCCGCCATGGAGGTGCTGAAGAACACCCGCGATGCCAAGGGCCGCGAGTTCATCGTGCACAAAATGCCGATCCCGGGCCCGCTGTTCGCTACTGCCGAAGAGTGTGCCGGGGTCGATCAGGTGGCAGGCAGCCAGGAGCGTGACCCATCGGTGCGCCTGGCCGGCTCGTACGTGAACTTCCTGATCGTCAACGGCGGCATCATCGCGCCTAGCTTCGACGACCCGGCAGATGCCGAGGCCAGAGCGATCCTGGCTAAGATCTTCCCCGACCATGAGGTGGTGATGATCCCTGGTCGTGAGCTGCTGTTGGGCGGTGGCAACATCCACTGCCTGACCCAGCAGCAACCGGCACCGGTCAAGCGTTGAGCGCACGGTGAATCAAGAGGCCCGTCATGACGGGCCTTTTTTATTCGCGAGGGCCGTCCGCAGGCTGGTGCTGGCATAAGTTTTGTATTGTTTTCAGTGAGATAGCTCGGCCATGCCGCGCTCTCGGACCTGTAACAATCCTTACGTAGATTAGCCGCTCACGGGCCAGGGAGTACGTGTAGAAATGAACGCAGCAAGTGAGTCGGCTTTGCGCCCATCGGCAGTGAATCACCAATCGCTCAGGCTTGTGGCGAAGTGGTTGAAACACCATGGAAGCATCAGGGTCAGGACGACCGACCCACGACGTCTGCTTGCCGGACGATACCCCCAAGGGCTGATCAGCGAAGCAGAAATGCAGGCGCTGATGGCGGTGTGGCACTGATCGATTGCTTCAACCTGTGCTGGCCCCTTCGCGGCTAAAGCCGCTCCCACAGGTACCCCACTGGGCTCGATACATGTGGGGTACCTGTGGGAGCGGCTTTAGCCGCGAAGAGGCCGGCATAGGCAATAAAGATCAGAAGCTGTAGCTGCCAGTCACCACCAGGCTGCGCGGGTCACCCACCTGGATCTGCGCCGCACTGGTTGCCGAGCTGTAATAGGTCTTGTCGGCGATATTGCTCAGCGCCGCCCGCACATCCCAGTCATGCGTGCGGTACCCCGCCAGTGCATCCCAGCGGCCATACCCCGGCAGCACCGTGGTGTTCTGGTTGTCCGCATAACGCTCGCCTACCAACGTCAGGCCGGTTTCGGCGTACCAGCCCAGTTCCGGTTTCCAGGTCACGAACAGGCTGCCGTTGCGCTTGGCCACGTCATTGATGCGGTTGCCTTCCTGGCCGTTGTTGTCCTTGACGATGGTCGCGTCCTGCAGGCCGATGCTACCGCGCACGTACCAGTTGCCAACGATGTTGCCGGTGGCGGTCAGCTCGATACCGCGCGAACGCTGCATGCCGCTGAGCAAGATGTTTTCCGGGACAAGCGGGTCGCGGGTGCGGCGGTTGTACAGCTCCAGCTCGTAGATGGCCAGGGTGGTGGTCAGGCGCTGGTCGAGCCAGTCGCTCTTCACGCCGATTTCCTTCTGACGGGTTTCTTCCGGCTTGGCGTCGTTACCGTTGCCTTTTGCGCCTGGGGTGATGCCGATCAGCCCGCCGCCAACCGGCGAGAAGGTCTTGCTCCACGAGGCGTAGAACGAATGGTCGCGCCACGGAGTATAGACCACACCCAGGCGTGGGCTGGTGCTGTTGCTGTCCTGTGTCTCGCGTACGCCATCCTTGTTGGTGGTCTGCACGTCGAACTGGTCGAAGCGTACGCCGGCAAGAACCTGCCACTGATCGTTCAGGCGGATCTGGTCTTGCAGATAAAGGCCGCGGCTATCGACCACGGTATGGTTGTCACTAAACAACGTCATTGGGCCATTGAGCTGCTGGTTGCGGCCGGGCTTGCCCAGGCCCTGCAGTTTCTGGTCGACCGCTTTGTACAGCACCGGGTCGCGCTTCTGGTTGCCGAACTCCAGGCCCAGCAACAGCTTGTGCTCCAGGCCCAGGGTGTCGAAGTCGCCCTCGGCCTCCAGGGTGTTGAACAGATTGCGGGTGTTCAGGTCCTGCTGCCAGCGCTGGCGGGTCAAGGTGTCGGTGCTGGCGTCGTAGCCCGTGACGTAGGTGTTGTCGAACTCACTGTCGAGCTTGAACAGGCCCAGGGTATGGCGCAACTGCCAGGTTTCGTTCAGCTGATAGTTCAGGCGCGAGCGCAGCGACTGGGCGCGGTCGTCGATATAGTCGCGCTGTGTGTCGCCATAAGTGGTGCTGCGGCCGACATCGGCCGGGCGGCCGTTGACCCCGGGGATGCCACGGTCCGGGGTACGGTTGTAGCGGCTGTATTCGTATTGCACCAGCCAGTTCAGGTCGGGGGTGACCTGCCAACTGATCGACGGGGCGAACAGCTGGCGGCTGCCGTCGATGCCGTCGCGGAAGCTGTTGTTGTCCTGGTTGCCCATGTTCAGGCGCAGGCTGACGGTGTCGCCGGGGTCGGCACTGAGGTCGGCATACAGGCTGCGCAGGTCTTCGCTGCCGGCCTGCGCCTCGATGCTCGAACGGCGGCCGTGCTCCGGCGCCTTGCTCACCCGGTTGACGATACCGCCCTGGCTGCCACGGCCATAAAGCACCGCTGCCGGCCCCTTGAGCACTTCGACCCGCTCGATGTTATGCAGGTCGCGGATGTACTGGCTGTCGTCGCGAATGCCGTCCAGGTAGAAGTCGTTGCTGGCTTCGAAGCCGCGGATGCGCACGCTGTCGAAGCGGGTGTCGGCACCGCTGCTGACGTTGGGGATGCCTTCCAGCGCCTTGCCCAGGGTGTTGCTGCCGTAATCCAGCACGTTGACGGTCTTCACCGTGTCGATGGCCTGCGGCACATAGCGTACTGGCGTCGAGGTGCGGGTCGCGGTGCTTACCTCCTTGACCCGCGGGTTGTCCTCTTCGCGTTCACTGTCGGCGGTTACCGACAGTTCCGGCAGGGTGGTGGTGGCGGCACTGGCCAAGCCGGCGCCGAACAGCAGCGACAGGCCAAGCGTCAGGGGTGAAAGACGGCAGGGTACAAGCATGGGCACATCCGGATCGAGCAGGTGAAAAAGAGATGCGGATGGTAATGCTTGTTATTTGCTATTGCTTGAGTATTTGTAAAGGCTTGTCATTACATCTGTGTCAGTTTGTTACGGTTTCTGCCGCCCCGCGTTTCCTTGTAGGAGCAGCCTTGCGCTGCGAAGGCGCCCTGACAGGAAAATTGTCCGTTCGATCAAAAGGCTATTTCCCACACAAGATAAATTGTCCGCTGATAGCGCAAACTTACATGGAAATGCACCAGGCAAGCGCGCGATTTTGGTTATATCAACCTGCATTTCACGACTTTTTGACATTTGTAATCGCACACGGCTAGGATTCGGCCAACGCCTGCTGGCCATGATCTTGGCCATGCTGCTGCCAGAGGCCGCCGTGTGATTACCGGCAGGCCTTCCAGTCTGGATCCGCATAGCGTCGAACCTACGAAGGGGCGTTGGTTCCTGGCGTCATATTGCAGAGCGTTTTTGATTAAGAAATAAGGAAAACAACATGTTGAAAACCAGGATCAGCCTGGTCGCCCTGGCGATGATCGCCGCGACCCAGGCACAGGCCAATGATCAGGCCGACAGCAAAGGCTTCATCGAGGACAGCCACGCCAACGTCCTGCTGCGCAACGCCTACATCAATCGTGACAAGAAGCACGGCACCGACGACCAGATCGAATGGGGCCAGGGCGTCATCGCCAACTTCTCCTCCGGCTTCACCCAGGGCACCGTCGGTGTCGGCGTCGATGCATTCGGCCTGTACGCCGTGCGTCTGGACGGCGGCAAGGGCCACAACGGTGGCGCCGGTGTCGACTTCTTCAAGCCTTCGGACTTCAAGGACGAGAACGGCAACGCCAACTCGCCGCACAACCTGGCCCGTGGTGGCGCTGCAGTGAAGTTCCGCATCTCCAACACCGTGCTCAAGTACGGTGACCAGATGCCGGCACTGCCAGTGCTGCAGTACGACGACGCCCGTCTGCTGCCAGAAAGCTTCACCGGTACCCTGATCACCTCCAAAGAGATCCAGGGCCTGGAACTGAACGCCGGCCGCTTCACCCAGGAAGCGCGCAAGAGCGCCGAGCGCCGTGACGGTGGTGGCCTGAAGTCGATCAACGTCCTTGGTGGTAGCTACAAGTTCACCGACAACTTCACCGCTTCGCTGTACACCGCCGACAACGAAGACGTGATGAAGAAGCACTACCTGGGCCTGAACTATGTCTTCCCGATTGCCAACGACCAGTCCCTGACCCTGGACTTCAACGGCTACAAGTCGGACATCGACAACAAGTTCGTCAAGAGCGCCAAACTCAACGGCGACTCCAACACCATCTGGAGCCTGGCAGCGACCTACGCGTTCGGTGCGCACTCGTTCACCATCGCCCACCAGCGCAGCACCGGCAGCACCGGCTACAACTACGGCTGGTACCAGAACGAGGGTGGCGTGGGTGACGGTGGTTCGACCATCTACCTGGCCAACTCGTACTGGTCCGACTTCAACGCCGAAGACGAGCGCTCCTGGCAGCTGGGCTACGGCCTGGACTTCGGTGCCTACGGCATCCCGGGCCTGACCTACAAGCTGGCCTACGTGGTGGGTGACAACATCAACACCCGCAACGTCGACAACCCGCAGGGCTTCGGTGAAGGTAAAGAGCGCGAGATCTTCAACCAGATCCGTTACGTGGTGCAGGACGGCCCGGCCAAGGACCTGTCGATCAAGCTGCGTAGCTCGTTCGTGCGTACCAACAACGCCGTGCAGCAGAACGGTTACAACGACGACGGCAACGAAGTCCGCGTATTCGTCGAGTACCCGATCAGCATCTTCTGATCCTGATCTGATGGCCTAGGGGCTGCTTTGCAGCCCATCGCGACACAAGGCCGCTCCTACATGAGATTGCGTACTCCTGTAGGAGCGGCCTTGTGTCGCGAAAGGGCCGCAAAGCGGCCCCCGGCTTTCAAGCCGTCTCCACCACTTCCCTGCGCCGCACACCAGCAACCTTCACCTCTCCCTCCCCAGTCTCCGGCGCAAAGCTGTCACTACGCGCCATCCGCCACATCCGCGCATAAAACTCGCTTTCAATCGAGCCACTGAGCAATTCGCCCGGTTTGAGGAACGTGTGCAGGTCCGAGAACAGCCCGATTTCGCTAGGGCTGATACGCCGCGCCAGGTGCTTGGGCTTGAGCTCCGAAGGGTGTTCCAGGCCCGCGGCAGCCAACATTTCGGCCAACGTATGCAGCGTGTTGCGGTGGAAGCTGGCCACCCGCTCGGCCTTGTCCGGCACCACCAGGGCGCGCTGGCGCAGCGGGTCTTGCGTGGCCACGCCGGTCGGGCATTTGTTGGTATGGCAGCTCTGCGACTGGATGCAGCCAATGGCGAACATGAAGCCGCGCGCGGAGTTGACCCAGTCCGCCCCGATGGCCAGCACGCTGGCGATGTCGAAGGCGCTGACGATCTTGCCCGCCGCGCCAATGCGGATGCCGGCGCGCAGGTTCAGGCCGACCAGGGTGTTGTGCACGAACATCAGGCCCTCGCGCATCGGCACGCCCATGTTGTCGCTGAACTCGCGTGGCGCCGCCCCGGTGCCGCCTTCCTTGCCATCGACGACGATGAAGTCCGGAGTGATGCCAGTGGCCAGCATGGCCTTGGCAATGCCCATGAACTCCCAAGGGTGGCCCAGGCAGAATTTGAACCCCACCGGCTTGCCGCCCGACAGCTCGCGCAGGCTGGCCACGAACTGCAGCAACTCGACTGGCGTGCGGAAGGCACTGTGCGCCGCTGGCGAGATGCAATCTTCGCCCACGCGCACGCCACGGGTTGCGGCAATTTCGGGGCTGACCTTGTGCCCCGGCAGGATGCCGCCGTGGCCCGGCTTGGCGCCCTGGCTGAGCTTGATCTCGATCATCTTCACCTGCGGCGAACGCGCCTGCTCGGCGAAGCGCTGCGGGTCGAAGCGGCCGTCCTCGGTGCGGCAGCCGAAGTAGCCACTGCCGATTTCCCAGATCAGGTCACCGCCATGTTCGCGGTGGTACGGGCTGATGCTGCCTTCGCCGGTGTCATGGGCAAAACGGCCCATGCGTGCACCGCGGTTCAGGGCAGCGATGGCGTTGGCGCTGAGGGCGCCGAAGCTCATGGCCGAGATGTTGAAGATCGATGCCGAATAGGGCAGGCGGCATTGCGGCCCGCCAATGGCGATGCGGAACGATGCCGGGTCTGGCGTGGCCACTGGCAGCATGGAATGGCTGATGAACTCGAAGCCGGGCTTGTAGGCATCGTTGAGGGTGCCGAAGGCCTTCTCGGCGCTTTCGTTCTTGGCCCGGGCGTAGACCAGCGAACGCTGCGAGCGGGAGAACGGCAGCTTGTCGTCGTCGCCCTCGATCAGGTACTGACGGATTTCCGGGCGGATGGTTTCGATCAGGTAGCGGATGTTGCCCAGGATCGGGTAGTTGCGGCGCACGGCGTGGTGGCTTTGCCGCAGGTCGTTCAGGCCGACCAGGCTGAGCAGCGCGGTGATCAATGTGAACGGCCACAGCCAGGCATGCTGGGGTAGCAGCGGCAGGCTGGCGAAGGTGAACAGCAGGCAGAGGGCGAGGCAGGCGTAGCGGCTGGGTAGAGAGTGTTTCATGGGTCCATCGCAGGCAGGATGACCGGGCATAGGATAGGCAAAGGCGGGGAGGGGAAAACCTGGGTAATCGGTAAAAGACTGTTACCTGATTGTGGTTGTGTTGCCTGTGCTGGCCTCATCGCCGGCAAGCCTGCTCCCACCTCGACCGCACCGATTGCAAGCCATGCGCAGTTCCGGTGGGAGCTGGCTTGCCGGCGATGAGGCCAGCACAGGCGGTACAGTTCCCCCCCACAAAAGTGTTAGCGAGGCAACAACACGCTGACCCGCAACCCACCCCCCTCGCGGTTCGCCAGCAGCAACTCGCCCCCATGGCTGGCAGCAATCCGCTGGGCGATGCTCAACCCCAGCCCATACCCCCCGGACGCCTGGTTGCGCGACCCTTCACCACGCACGAACGGGTCGATGCTGGTCGCCAGCAGGCCCGGCGCAATCCCCGGGCCGCGGTCATCGATATGGATGAACACCCCTGTGATCGCCTGCTCCAGCGTGACCGAAACCTCCTTGGCATAACGCAACGCATTGACCAGCAGGTTCTGCAGGCAGCGCTGCAGCAGCAGGGCATCGACCCGCAGGCTGCCCGCCTGGCCATGCACCGGCAACGGCTCTTCGGCAGTGGCCAGCTCCGCGCACTGGCGCACCACCAGCCGGTCCAGGTCTACCTGTTGCAAGTTCTGCTGCTCCCCCGCGCGCAGGTAATCGAGCACCTGGCCGATCATGTTGTCCATCTGCGCAATGTTCTGCCGCAGGCGTTGCCGGTTTTCGTCGTCCGGCAAGCGCTCCAGGCGCAGGCGCATGCGCGTCAGCGGGGTGCGCAGGTCGTGGGACACGGCGGCCAGGAAGTAGGCCTTGTCGTTGACCATCGCGATCAGCCGCTGCTGCATGGCGTTGAAGGCCTGGGCCGCCTGGCGCACTTCCTCCGGGCCATCCAGCGCCAAGGGCGGCTGCTCGAGGTTGCTACCCAGGCCGCGCGCGGCATCGGCCAGGCGCCGAAGCGGGCGCAGGCACAGGCGCACGGCTATCAGGCACACCAGCAATACCGCGACGATGCGCAGCGCGTACACCCGCAACAGGTAATCGCTGATCAGCACCCAGGCCGACTCGCCGCTCCAGCCTTGCAGTTCCTGGCCCTCGATGGTCAGCCAGTGCCCACCGGCCAACGGCACCGCGAACTGCAGATGCGCCTGGGCCGTGCGCAGGCCGAACAGGCTGCGCCAGACGATCGGCTGGCCCTGTTCGTCGGTCAACTGCACCTTCATCAGGCGCACATCCTGGGCATGCCCCAACTCGTACTCGAGGGCCTGGTGCAGCAACAGCTCGACACGCCTGCGCCCGCGGCGCTCGCCCTGCACCGGCGTGGGCAGGGCTTCGCTGCAACGCAGTTGGTAATGCGCTGGCGCCTGCAGTGAACCGGCACGGCAGTCGGCCTGGGCGATCAACGGCGCGCTGCGTGCGGCAATCAGCCGGACAGGGGCCTCGAGAACCTGGGCAAAACGCACATCGAACCAGATGCTGCTGGACATCAACTGGATCAGCACGGTGCCGCTGACCATTATCAGCAGCAACTGGCCGAACAACGTGCGTGGCCACAGCCGCCGCAGCCAGCGCATGTCAGGCATCGGCCCCGTTGGCGGCGATGCTCAGCAAATAGCCTTCGTTGCGGATGGTGAGAATTTGCGCGGCACCCGCCGGCGCGTGGCGCAGGTGCTGGCGCAGGCGGCTGACGCACATGTCCACCGAACGGTCGTCGGGCAGGTGGTCGCGGCCGAACGCACTGCGCGTCAGCTGATCGCGGGACACCACGCGATTGTTGGCTTCCAGCAGCTCGCGCAGTACGCGGTAGTCGGAGCGGGGCAGGGTCAGGGTCTCGCCATCGGGGCGGGTGAGCAGGCGTTTCACGTGTTCCAGGCGGAAGCCGGCGAACAGCTGGGCATCTTCTACCGGCTCTTCGGCGGGGGCATCCAGGCGTTGCGGACGACGCAGCACGGCCTTGATCCGGGCGATCAGCTCGCGTGGCTCGAAGGGCTTGGCCAGGTAGTCATCGGCACCCACCTCCAGACCGATGATGCGGTCCAGCGTGCTGCCCTTGGCCGACAGCATGATCACCGCCAGCCCCGGCGTGGCTTGCAGCTGGCGGCACAGGCTCAGGCCATCTTCGCCCGGCAGCATCAGGTCCAGCACCACCAGCTCAACCTTGTGCCGGGCCAGTTGCTCGCGCATCTGCTCGCCGTCAGCCGCTGCCAGCACGTTATAGCCGGCATCTGTCAGGTAATCACAAAGAAGTTCGCGGATCTCGTCGTCATCGTCGACAACAAGCAAAGTTGTGCTCATGCAGAAAAACACCTGTTCGGTGAGGGCTGGTAGCGCTCGTTACGTTCGATTACATCCCCGTACAAGCCGGGTCTGGAGCCCGGGGGGCCGATCCCTAGAATCCTAACAAAAAATCATCTGCAAATACGAAGCCTTCCCAAATGAACTCCGAGAGCACCTCGAACGCCTTCCCCTCCATCAGCCGAGGCGGCACACGCCTCAAACCGCTGGCCCTGTTCATTGCCGTGGCCGTCAGCGGTGGTGCGATGGCTGCCGACAGCAAGCCCCTGGAACTGGAGGCCACGCAGATCGAAGACAGCGCCCTGCTGCCTGCCGACGAAGCTGGTCAGCTGGGTTACACCGTCGAAAGCACCCGCAGCTCCACCGGCCTGGCCCTGACGCCGCGCCAGACGCCGCAGTCGGTCACCACCATTACCCGCCAGCAAATGGATGACCGCGACATCCACACCATCGAGCAAGCGCTGGAAACCACCCCAGGCGTGACCGCGAGCAAGTCCGAAGTGGGCGGGCGTACCGACTACCGTGCCCGTGGTTACTCGATCAGCAACTGGAAGGTCGATGGCCTGCAGTTCCAGGGCGGGTCCGATTTCAGTGGCGGCGGCAACGCACTGAACATGGACCTGTACGAGCGCATCGACATCGTGCGCGGCGCCAACGGCCTGCTGGGCGGTACCGGCGACCCGTCGGCCACGGTCAACCTGATCCGCAAGGCACCGACCAGGACGTTCGGCGGTAGCGCCTATGCCACCTACGGCAGCTGGGACAAGCGCCGCCTGGGCGCCGACCTCAACCTGCCGCTGTCCGAAGACGGCCGCCTGCGTTCGCGCTTCGTGATGACCCAGCAGGACGCCAACTCATTCCGCGACAACCAGTCCGAGCGCTCCCGCGCAGCGCTGGCCAACTTCGAGTTCGATCTGGACGACGCCACCACTCTCGGTGCCGGCTACCAGTACGAGTACAACAAGATTGTCGGCGGTGGCTGGGGTGCGAACATCCCGATCTGGTACAGCGATGGCAGCAAGACCGACCTGCCGCGCAGCACCAACGTGGTACCCAGCTGGAGCTTTGGCGAGTACACCACCCGCACCGCGTTCGGCTCGCTGGAACACCGCTTCGACAACGACTGGACGCTGGACCTGAAAGCCGCCCAGAGCATCGCCGAAACCCTCAACCACCGCGGCCTGGCCAAGGTCAACTCGGCAGGCCGCGGCAGCTACGGCGGCTACTGGGACCAGGATGGCAGCGGCGCCGTGCTCAACGGCCTGCACAGCTCCACCGACACCACCCAGCAGTCGGCGCAGATCGACCTGTCCGGCCCGTTCCAACTGTTTGGCCGTACCCACCAGGCGATGGTTGGCTACAACGACAGCCGCACCGTGGCCTGGTCACCGGAATACACCTGCACCATGGTTGGCGACGGCATGGCCAGTGCGCCTGCGCTGGGTTGCCAGTTCCGCGCCAACAACGGCTTCCCGTTGACCGACTGGCGCAATGGCGTGGATGACGACTACAACATCATCGCCTCGCGCACCGGCCGCCACAGCAAGACCACCACCCGCCTGCAGGGCATGTACGCGGCAACCCGCCTGAGCATCACCGACCCACTCTCGGTCATCCTCGGCGTGCGCACCAGCAACTACTCGGCCACCACCCGCAGCGTGGCTGGCGCACGTACCAGCCAGGAAGAGAACGGCATCGTCACCCCGTACCTGGGCGCCGTGTACGACCTCAACGACAACTACTCGCTGTATGCCAGCTACACCGACATCTTCACCCCGCAAACCGCTGAAACCAGCAGCGGCAGCAAGGTCGAGCCGATTCGCGGGCAAAGCTACGAGACGGGTATCAAGGGAGAGTGGTTCGATGGCCGCCTGAACGCCTCGGCGGCGTACTTCCGCACCAAGCAGGAAAACAAGGCAGTGCTCGACGGCGACCTCACCACCCCCACCGGTGGCGACGCCTACAAGGCCGGTTCCGGCCAGGTAACCGACGGTATCGACCTGGAAATCGCCGGCGCCCTGACCCCCAGCTGGAACGTGTACGCCGGCTACACCTACCTGCACTTCCGCCGCGTCGACAGCGACGGCCGCAGCGACCCGTCGCACCTGTTCAAGGCCTCGACCACCTACCGCCTTTCCGGCCCGCTCGACCGCCTGACCCTGGGTGCCGGGGTTACTGCGCAGAGCAACATCCGCGCAATCTCCAGCCCGGCGGGCCAGCCGAGCAATGGTGTGAGCACGGGTGCCACTGACGTGAACTGGTCCGGTTATGCCATCTGGAATGCCATGGCCAAGTACCAGCTGACCGACGACACCAGCGTCAGCCTCAACGCCAACAACCTGTTCGACAAGCACTACTACACCCGTTACGGGTTCTATGCCGGGGCGATTTATGGTGACCCACGCAACCTGTCGCTGACGGTCAGCACAGCGTTCTGATCAACCGCACCTGGGGCTGCTGCGCAGCCCATCGCCGGCAAGCCGGGCTCCCACAGGTATTTTGGTAGCAACTGCCTTGCTCAGTTTCTAACAGGTGGCGCGATCCCTGTGGGAGCGGGCGTGCCCGCGAACACGGGCGAAGCCCGTGCCATCCACCGCAGCACCTGATTCGCTGGGTCGGCGCCAGGCTCAAACCATGCGCTGTACCTGTGGTAGATGGCCCAGCCCTTTGGGCTGCGCTGTCGCGTAGATAACTGAATTTGCAAGCAATCCGCGTACCCTGTGGGAGCGGCTTTAGCCGCGAAGAATCCAACGCGGTGCATGGCACCGGCTGCGCCGGTGTTCGCGGCTAAAGCCGCTCCCACATGGACCCTGCTAATTCAATGAGTTATCTGCAGTTCTATGAGTGCCCGGCTTGCCGGCGATGGGCCACAAAGCGGCCCCATTTCACCTAGGCCCTGTCCCTTGCTCGCGATCAATCGGCTTCTCCAGCCGGTCCTCGAAACTGTCCCAGTCCTCACCAAACAGTTCCACCGGGTGCATGGTCCGACTCGCCCCATTGCCACAGGCCAATGACTTGGCCGGGCAGTACAGGTCGCAGCCCCAGCAGATGCGCTCCGGGTGGCTGGGGGTTTTGGGGAATTTCTTGGCCATGGTTTCCTTCCCTCAAGGGCTGACTGATCTCAGGCTAAGCTGCGTGCCGGCGTCAGGCTTGATTGAGATCAATCTTGGAGAGGGGGATGGCTTATTCAGTTCTTTTCTTTAGCTCGGTCTCCAACCATTGGGTGATCTCTTTCTTTATATGATTAGAGGCAGCCTCTGCAGCCTTTTTTCCATTTACGTTAACCTTGATGGTTCTCCATTTTTCGCATAATGGAGATGAATAGTCTTCCCAGTTTTTTCTATTCAGCGTCTCGTAAGAAAAGTGAATGGAAAGTGATCGGTTGGAGTAGATGGAAATAGTATGCACAGTAATAGGTGGTGCGATTTCAAATACTGGATTGAAATCCAATCTCAATATTCTGTTTTGCGCTGAATGGGTATAATTGAATCCGTTCACATATTGTTTGGTTTTTGTTACGGTTTCCAGCTTGTACTCTACTTCTTCTTGATTTCGATATCGTGAAAGTGCGCTTAAAGATGCGCCAATTATTCCGAATGGATCATTTTTTGTCGTGGGTTTTTTGGGCAGGGCTTTATATTCTTCGGTTGTGTAGCTTTTTGTTCCGTACGCCACGGCGGCAAAATAATTTTCTTCAGCTTTACTGTTGAGCCACTCTCCGATTCTGGATTGATTGGGAATATCGCTAGGGAACAAATCCGCGTCCAGAGAGATCTTGTAGATTTTTTTTATTTCAGTAGGCCAGCTTTCTATCTCTTTTTTGAATTCATTAATGAAAGCAATAAGAGTTTGCTCGTTGTAGCATGTGGATGTGGATATTTTTTGAACCCTCGCATAAATGGATTCTTCTTTTGGCGCGGGTGGCTGAGTTTTTGGAGTGGCCTCTTGACTGTCTTGCTCCTCTGAAAAGCCAAATAACTTGTTTATTATGTTGTGAGTCTGCTTTGTGATTGTTCCGAATTTTTCTATGTTGTCGGATTGGGTTGCAAATATCGGTTTGGGTCCGCCTTTATCGGCGAAGTCATCTGCGACCGCAGCCATAATTTCTCTGTAGCGCACTTCACCTTCTAGTTCGGATATGGCTGTTAGAATGCTCTCTGTAAAATAACTGAACTCAGTGCCTGCATAAGATGATTCGCTATCTCTCGAAGAAAACCAGAAGTATACATCGTTCAAGCCGTATTTTTTGGCTGACTTTGTAAGTTCCTCTTCAGCGTTGAACTCGCTTTTAATGTATTGGGTGCCACTAAAGCATGCGTCGATTATTTTAATGCAGAGTTTTGGTGACAGTGTTTTTATCCAATCGTCCAGTTCCGAATTTCTAAGCCCGGTAGTTTCCTTGCGTTTAGGGTCGAAGTCGGATAATACATAGAAAAAGTCATCCTCAAACCGTTCTCCGTGACCTGAAAAATAAAAGAATAGTTCCTTCAGATCTTCGCCCTTGTACTTTTCTACAAGGTCAGAAATTTTTCGCTTAATCTCCGATGCTGATTCGTTTTCGCCCAAGAAAAGTATTTCTTCTAGGTGCTTCACGTTCTCGATAACTGCTTTAATTGCTGCGGCGTCTTTTTTGCAGGCTGATAAATCGTCGAAACTCTTTGATTCGTACTTTTCCACGCCTATAACGATAGCTATTTTCATTTGGTGTTTTTTGCTTGGTCTAATAGTTGTTTAATTCCACGGGGTTGGCACGCTTTATACCTGTTCCCTGGTGTTTTCTGCTATTTAAGCAGGACTATTGCTTCGAAAAAACCATCATGTGGCTGGTTTGAAACGGAACGATGAGCCTCATGAATGATGCTTCGATAGAGAGCCAGTGTCATCTCATTTTCGTGAAAGCGGGGTTGAAACGACTGTGAGGCGGGCATGGCGTCGATCCCGTACAAAGGAAGTGGTAAGCATACCAACTTGGCTAGCGCTATTGGGGATCAAGGCCCCTGCGAGCTATAAGAGTCTCCACTGAGACGGGTCTGCGACTCCTTACGACCGAGATCAATGGGATTTCACGTTTTATTGCGCCCTTGAAAGTTTGGGTCGCTTTGGGACTGTCGACGACAGCGCTTGCGCCTTCGCGTGAGCACCTGTGGATAACTGCAGCCAAGGCAAGATTTTACGGCAGGATTACCGAGCGAAATCCAGAAACATTTTTGCAACCGTCAAGCGCATGCAACTGCGCTACATTTCTCAGCCTCTGGCATCTACGCCAGTCATATCCTTGGTAATCTTTTCCGGGTACCGCTTTGAGAAAGTTTGCGTTTGCCAGTCCAGCAGCTGAGCGTGAGTACAAAGGCCTGCCACAAGATGTCCCAGGACGACTTCGGTAAGGACCTGCGGCGCATTCAGTATGGGCAGGCCCTGAGCGGCCGATAAAGTCGCTGACTGTCTCGGTGGGGTTGGGAGCGATAGAGTTCATCATCAACGGCAGTCCTGCATTCCGATGCGTCTATGTGGCCAAATACGCGGATATGGTCGTTGTGCTGCATTCGATCGTGAAAACGACCAACAGGTCTGACCGGCATGCGATGCAGGTTGCTGAAGACCGCATGAAGGAGTTCAAGCATAAGCTTTGCAAGATGGGCTACAGGGTCTAGCTGTCAGGCGCTTGAGAGATAACAATCTGGGGAGCGGGGGGCTCCTTGCGTGGGTAGTAGCTAGCTAAGTGTAATCACACCGCTGCGGCCTTGTCGCTCTTCGCTTCGTGGGGATAGTTCTTGAGTGTTTGGTCAGCAGTAGGAAAAGCCAGCGGGTTCTGGTCGGTAAAGGAGGTGACGGAGCGCCGGGCGATGAACGAGCTGGAGGGAAGCCAGGCGCGCATGGCGCAGGCAAATGTCGAGTTAGATGATGGGGGCGATCGCATGCTCTGAGTTACCAGCGCAGTGGTAGCCCGAAGGGTACAGAGATTTTGCAGAGTTACAGCAGCCAGCGGATATCGTTGGAGTAACTGTGAAGGCACTCCAAACAGTGTTCTGGGCCTCTCCCATATCCAAATGCGGCACGAAGCACCTGATCATATTTTGATTCGACTACCTGCGCTTTCGCTGCACTAACTTTTTGATTTATATGATCAAAGCCGAAGTTGCTCACCAAGCCGATCATGCAAGATTCTAAGCAGGTGACTTTAGCTCTAAGGAACTCGAAATGCTGGGGCTGATCGTAATTGCAAATGGCGCGTAGGGCTCGTTTGTCGCCAGTTAAAATCCGGTAGTCGATTACCCTTTCATGATGATCTTTGGCGTGCATGAATAACGCCTGCTCTCCCGGATCGATCTCTGGGATTTCGTTTAAGTGCTCAAGCAGATCAAAATCAATCGGAGCCTCAGGCAGCACTTGGCAGGAGTCAAGCAGTTCGTTGATGCGCTCAAATGCCTGAACACTACCCACATACCGTGCAATTGCTTTCTCGGGATCGTTCAGCCTAAGGCTATACCTTAGCGTGTTTAAGACAGAGCAGTCTTTAGCGCTGGAGCGTAGCAGGTCCAGCGCTTCTCCGATAAGGTCGCATTGAGCAAGTTTTACAACAAGATCATTGTCCGACAGTAGAATCATTATAGACCAACTAAAGTCCCTAGCAATGAAAGGCTGTCTTCCTTGAGCTCGTCTTTTACGTTCTCTAGCAGTAATCGGTTAACTAGATCTTGATCTTTCTTATCTTCACTCAGCACTTTTAGAGTGGCGGTGCATAGTGCCCAGAAGTTGCCGTTGTGCGCGCTATTTAACACCACGTGGGTGGGGTCAATCGAATGCTGTTTACCATACTCGGTCGCCATTCTGGCAAGTACAGGCGCTTTATAGAAGCCAGTGAGGGTAAGCCGCGGCTGCCGACCTGTAAGTAGCTCTAACGCATAGGCGTCTGCAGCGCGTTCCGCATCGTCTTTACCGTTGGCATCCTCTTCGATGCTGGTGTCAACGATGGCGCCATTGGGATCAAGATGACCCAAGGCAACATGACCCAGCTCGTGCGCCAAGTGGAACAACAGGTATCCGCATGCCTTACGCGAGGACAAGACGATTGTCGGACGGCCACGAGTGGCCATAGCAATACCGTCCATCTTGCGTTTCATCAAAGAAGACGCCAGATGAACGACTGGAATGCCCGCTTGCCAGCAATAACTGAGTAGACTTTCGAGATCTACCCAAGGTTTGCCACTCGCTAGGATCTGCTGACGCACTGCCGCAGCAGAACCAGGACGTATGAACTCACGGTCATAGGCTGAGAGAACAAGCTTGCTGGCACTACGAGCCAGAGCGACGGCAAGCTGCACATCGTCCTCAGTCGTACCTTTCACCAGTTTAAAGCGACGCATCTCAGGCAGATCGAACTCGACCCGAGGTGGATCCTCGACGAGAGGTCGTATCTTTAGGTTAAGCGCTTTGGCCACCATCAGCTTGGCTTGTTGAAGCCCCGCAGGGGTATCGGCAATGGCATCTTCCCACCAAGACGGCAGAACAGCTTGCACCGCCTTCTTCGGGAGACCGTGAGCTCGGAGGGCACTGTAAAGATTCTGAATAGTATCAGTCATGTCCCCTCCTTTATCTGCGGGTGAACCTTCGACCTCGCGATGATAGCAAAATCACACGTTATTGCACGATTTTTGCCCCTTTGGAGCCTAACCCTTGGCCTATGCCAGAACATTTGACTAGACCGACCATGTCTTGGCGCGCGCAATCGTTCCCCCGGATTCGCCTTATTTACTCTGCCGAAGGGGATACGAGGGGCAGGCTGAAATCGTAAATGTCGAGCATCGCTTCGTCGCGGTGGCCGCTGGCGTCTTGCTTTTGCTTACGATCACCGGGTGTGTCGGTGATGCCGCGACGTTTGAGGTCATGCAATGCGAAGCGCTGCTCCTCGGTGATGATGCCGTCCTTGATTGCCCTGGTGATGAAGCGCAGCTAGGTACTGTCCAGGCTGCTCTTCTGCACCTTCCCGCCGTGGGCGGCCACGATGATGAGGCGACGCTCGGCCAACGCTGGAATAGGGTAGGCCTGATTGGCCCATACGTGGCGCTTGTGCGATTTTGCGCCCTCAGGGGGGGGCTCAACCCGTGTGTGCGCACACGTATTACTTTGCTCTTCCTCGTTCTACGCGGCTTCGCAAGACGAATAAGAACTGTGCAAGCGCTTGAGCGAATTCAGTACAGCGCTGCGCATCACCTGTCGTAGGCAAGTCAGCTTGGTCGTCAGCATGCCGCTGGTCATTAGCATCAAGGCGGACTTCATGGGCCCACGCTGCCATTTCGGAAGTGATCAAGTGCTGCGCTGCAGCTTTATCAATTCGTGTGTACAGCGACCCATCCTTGAGACCTTTCTCCTTGAGCATTGCATCGACGCACGACGCAGCCAGCATTACTGCGCCTGCAGGTGCATGGATGCTAGCGATTGCCTGCTCCAGATACTGCTTAGAGCGACCTGGTACAGCTTCGTCGACTTCCGGAATAGAAGGCCACATTGCGTGAATGAGAGGGTTCTTCGTCTCCACCCAAGCAGCTGTGAGCATCACTCCCCCGCAGGTCTTGCAGTAATAGGAAGCCCATGTGCGCCGGTCTTTACCGGCGCTATCGGTCGTTTGGAAGGACGAGCACTGGCTGAGGTTGGGCTTTGCCACATTGCAATGGGGGCAGCGGGCCAGATGGATATTTTGTGTTTGGAGCATCATCAGCAATCCCTGTTCAGATCACTTCGCTGTCAGTCACCGTTGTTGATACGTTTCAGCTGTGCGGTGACCCACTGGCACATTTCCGCCATAGCCATTGCATCATCGAAGCTGACGCTTTCTTCGGTTACGTGAACAGCTGAGTTTCGGATGCGTCGCAAATTAGCGATCGTTTCGACAGTGAGCTGATCAAGTACCCCCTTCTCCAGCAGCGCCTGGAGCTGCCTTAAAGCAGGTTTTCCGATCACGAACTTGGCGTCATTTTTTTTCGCAATGGCGTTCAGCTCGACTTCGACTGGAATCCAGGCGCTGAGGATGGCCGCTCTGGGGTCTGCCTTGGCCAGGGCGCGGAAACTGATTGGGGGATCTTCAGGTGTTTCCGCAGGCTTCGATGCGGCTGCGTCTACCTTTTCTTTGACCTCTTCGAGCTGTTCCCCGATGTCGACATGAAATTCACCGTACTTAACGGTACGAACTCGGGGTATCAGTTTGCGGAGCGGGGCCCGAAGCAGATAGGCCAGCCAGATTACGGCTACCGGCCAAGCCAGCGATGAGAGAACAGAGGAAAAGAACTGCAGCCAATCCATGGAGCACCTCTAGCAGCCGCTTGGTACGTGTGTTGGTACGTGCAGGGGCAAAAAAAAGGGCCTGCATCGCTGCAAGCCCTTTTTTATATGGTGCCGGCACCAGGAATCGAACCCGGGACCTACTGATTACAAGTCAGTTGCTCTACCATCTGAGCTATACCGGCAATGGGGCGTCATTATAACGATCGGTTGGCGCCTGTAAACCACTTCGTTGCGAATGTTCGCAAATGACCTAAGTCACCGGTCTGAAAGAAGAATTTTCCTACCAGCCGCGATGGATGGTGGTGACGCTCGGCTCGGTTTTGCCCGGGTTGAAGAACAGCTTGTCGTTGTCGCAGCCGCGCTTGCGGCAGGGGCTTTCGGTGCGCAGGGGCAGGCCGTTGTCGCCGCCCAGCTGCATGCCGGGGTGGTTCCAGCCCAGGCTGCTGGTGGGGTGGGGAGCGGTGCCGCTGGCGCAGCCGGTCAGGGCCAGGGTGAGGGTCAGCAGGGCGAGGGGCTTGGCTTGGGTCACGATGGTCGGGTCCGTTAGTCCATTGTCGGTTCTGGCGCAACGCCAGAAGGTCGCGGGGCTGGCGGGCAGCGCGCGACGTCACTTTTTAATCATTTGGGGGGCGGATGATACACCGTTGGGCGGGATCAGCGGTGAGGCTTTAGCTTTTTGTTGCCTGTTCTGGCCTCTTCGCGGGTGAACCCGCTCCCACAGAGATATCACTGTTCTCAAGCCTTGTGAGATTCCTGTGGGAGCGGGTTTACCCGCGAAAGGGCCATCAGCCGTACGAAAATTCTGAACTAGGGAGCTAACAGCTTCAGGGTTTGGTGGCTTCGGAACTATCCTACGCGCGCCGCCGAAGTATCGCTGTTGTCGGGGAAATGGCTCACGGATACCGTTCTCGGGTCGCTCTGGCGACCGGGTGTGAGAACCCGATTTTGAACGTATCGGCTGCGTAATGGCGACCGTGCGCGGGCAGACCTTGGTCTGGCCGAGCTTCCTATGTTCACTCGGTTTCTCACCTCGTGCACGGTTGCCGCCTTTGTTCCGTGAGAAAGAATGAACACGGCAACTCCTTTGAACTAGGAGTTTGAAAATTGAAAACGATTGATACTGATCCCCGCAGCCCAAAGCCAATCACCACCGCAGGCGTGGAAACCTTCCTCGCAGCCGGTAACCCATCCCTCAATCTGCTACGCGTCGAGCCTGGCGTCCCCGTCGATGCTGCCTATGAGCATGTCTCGATCCTGATGGGCTACATCAAGCATCTGGTGCGCGAGGGGGATATGGAGGATGACCATAAATTCCTGGGCGCTGCCGATTATCTGTGCGACATGGCCAAGGCGCTGATGAACGATATCGAGATTGCCAAGAACAAGGCGCATTGAGCCCTGATGCGGTCAGTGTGGGACCGCGTGAATCAGGCCATTCTGGGTAAGGCTTTAGACGCAGTCGCCAACCACAAGAAATGTTTATGCACAAGTGGCATCGGCGACTTGCGCGAAAGGCATGCCGGATCGATACACCGCCGGTCTTTGCGCAAACGCCTGTTTTTACTGGCCTTGACGCGCAAGCCGGAATAAGCAAAACGCTTGAAATAGCGCTTGGATCCAACAGGTAATCACAAGCTTGTTCACAGAGTTATCCACAGGTTGCGCTGCGGCTAACGGTCGCGTTCGGCAAGGATTAGCAGGTTGCGCGGGGTGAGTGGGTAGTCGCAGAACAGGCCAAGGCGTACGTTGTAGCCTTGTTCTTCGAGGAACAGGGCTCGATCGAGTACCAGCCATAGCTCCAGCGGCCGGCGGAACAGGTTGCGCACGCGCTCCAGGTTGCGGACCTCGGCCAGGCGTTGCCAGCCGGCGGCTTCCAGGGCTGCCCAGTCCGGGTTGCCAGTCAGCTGCAATTGCTTGAGTTCGGCCAGGTCGCGGCAGTACTGCTCGAAGGGCTCCTCCAGCCAGGCCACGGGTAGCGACGGTGTCGGCAGGTACTCGTCGGTCTGGCGCTGCTGGCGTTGCAGCAGGTCGAAGCCCAGGCGCCGGGCCATCGAGGTGTCGCGCTGGCGCCGCACGCGGGCGCCGGCGGTAACGGTTTCGCTCAAGGGCAGGCCCAGGTCGTCCAGCGACAGCCGCAGGCTGGAGGCTTGGGCGGCTGTGGATAACGCCTGGTAATGCTGCGCCGCGATGCGGTTGTAGCAGCAGGGGGCTACGGCCAGTTGTCGGCAACCTTGCTGGCTGGCCAGTTGCATCAGTCGCACATGCAGGTCGCCGCAGGCGTGCAGGGCGACCACACTTTTGTCGCCAGCCAGGTGGCGGGCGCTGTCGTTGGCCATCACATCCTGGTGCACATGCTGCGCCGGCAAGTGGTGGTGCGTGCTCAGGGCCTGGCCGGCGGCGACCAGTTCGGCATCGTATTCCAGGCAGGTCAGGTGTTGGCCGGGTTGCAGCAGGCGGCGGCCCAGGTGGCCTTTGCCGGAGCACCAGTCCAGCCAGTGACGGGGCTGTTCGCGGAAGGCCAGGTGGCTGGCGAAGGCTTCGATCTGCTGCCATTTGCGGCCGGGGACGGCTACGTCGAGGCGATGCGCGGCGGGGGGCAGGTCGGTTTCCGGGAGGTTGCCGAGTGCCGAAAGCTGTCGGGCTTGCTGGGCCAGTTGCGGGAACGGGGCGGGTAACGGGGCAGCGGTGGTGTCGGTTTCGGCGTCTTCCAGGGAGCATTGGCGCAGGTGGGCGGCAAGCTCGGGGTGGGCGGTTTCCCAAGCCAGCTGCAGGCTGGTGAAGGGGCGGGGTTTCCACAGTTGCTGGTGCTCGATCAGGAACTGGTCGAGGGCCTGGAAGCGGGTGCTTAGGTGGGGGCTGTGGAGGTGGTTGGGCATGGGATGTGTGTTGTTTTTCAGGGCCTCTTCGCGGGTGAACCCGCTCCCACAGGTATAGTGCACAGCTTGAGGGCTGTGGGGTCCCTGTGGGAGCGGGCGTGCCCGCGAAGCAGTCAGTGAGGTCTCAGCGGCCCTGGCACGCATCCACGCGCAACCAGCGCTCCAGCAGCTTGAAGCCCTGCACCAGCACGAACGAGATCACCAGGTAGAACACCCCCGCGGCAAAGAAGATCTCTACCGGCAGGTAGGTGCGGGCGATGATGGTACGTGCCATGCCAGTCAGTTCCAGCAGGGTCACGGTACTGGCCAGGGCGCTGGCCTTGAGCATCAGGATCACTTCGTTGCTGTACGCCGGCAGGCCGATGCGCGCTGCGCGTGGCAGCATGATGTAGAACAGCGTCTTAGCCCGAGACATGCCCAGCGCCCGCGCCGCCTCGATCTCACCCTTGGGG
Source organism: Pseudomonas sp. SA233 (assembly GCF_054792385.1). Taxonomy (NCBI): domain Bacteria; kingdom Pseudomonadati; phylum Pseudomonadota; class Gammaproteobacteria; order Pseudomonadales; family Pseudomonadaceae; genus Pseudomonas; species Pseudomonas sp. SA233. The sequence goes on from NZ_CP096449.1 coordinate 316,394, forward strand.
ATCGACTGCAGCGCGCCGCGCAGGATCTCGGCGATGTAGGCAGCAGTGTGCAGGGTCATGGTCAGCACGGTGCACCAGAACGGATCGCGCAGGTACGGCCACAGCGAACTCGAACGCACCGCGTCGAACTGCGCCAGGCCGTAGTAGACCAGGAACAGCTGCACCAGCAGCGGTGTGCCACGGAAGAAGAAGATGTAGCTGAACGGCACCGCGCGCACATACCAGTGGCGCGAGGAGCGGGCGATGCCCAGCGGGATGGCCAGGATCAACCCGGCAACCACCGCGATGGCTACCAGCTCCAGGGTCAGGGTCGCACCCTGGGCCAGGCGTGGCAGCCATTTGATGATGACTTCCCAATTCATTATTCAGCCCTCGCAAAGCCGCGAGCGGCGCGTTTTTCCATGAAGTGCATACCGGTCATGGCAATGATGGTCAGGCTCAGGTAGATGCAGGCCGCGACCATGTAGAAGGTGAACGGCTCTTTGGTCACGGTCACGCCGATTTGTGCGTGGCGCATGATTTCTTCCAGGCCGATCACCGATACCAGTGCGGTGTCCTTCATCAGGATCATGAACAGGTTGCCAAGGCCGGGCAGGGCGATGCGCCACATCTGCGGCAGGATGATCCGCGACAGGATGCGGCCTTTGGACAGGCCAAGCGCCAGGCCGGCTTCACGGTGGCCCTTGGGGATCGCCAGGATGGCGCCACGGAACACTTCGGTGGCGTAGGCGCCGAAGCACAGGCCCAGGGCGATCACGCCCGCCGCGAAGGCGCTGAGCTCCAGGCCCGGCATGTTCAGGGCTTCACCGAGGGCGTTCATCAAGCCGACGGTGCCGAAATAGATAAGCAGTACCCACAGCAGTTCGGGCACGCCGCGAACCAGGGTCGAATAGAAGCCACCAAGCCATTGCAGCGGCTTGATCGCGGAAGTCTTGGCCAGGGCGCCGAGCAGGCCCAGGACCAGGCCCAGCAGCAAGGCGCAAAGCGCCAGTTTTACGGTCATCAGGGTGCCGGCCATCATGGCCGGACCGAATCCGTGCAGGTCGATATTCATGGGCAGGTCATTCTAGGGACTGGCGCGCCGCAAGGGCGCGCCGGTCGGGGCGGATCATTCGATGCTGAACGGGAAGTACTTGTCGTTGATCTTCTTGTACGTGCCGTCGGCCTTGATTTCTGCCAGGGCCTTGTTCAGGTCGTCGCGCAGCTTGGTGTCACCCTTGCGCACGGCAATGCCGATCTTGTCGCTGTCCATCACTGGCTCGCCCTTGAACTCGAAGTTCGAGCCGTCTTTGCTCTTCAGCCACTCGTACTGCACGTACTTGTCGGCCAGGATGCCGTCGATGCGGCCGGAAACCAGGTCGAGGTAGGCGTTTTCCTGGGTGTCGTAGAGTTTGATCTCGACATCCGGGTAGTTGTCTTCAAGGTAGGTGCCAGCCAAGGTTGCGCGCTGGGTGCCAATGACCTTGCCCTTCAGCGAAGGTTTATCAGTCTTGAAGTCGACGTTTTTCGGCGCGATGAACTGCAGCTTGTTGGAGTAGTACGGCTCGGTGAAGTCCACGGCCTGTTTGCGCTCGTCGGTGATCGACAGCGACGACACCAGGAAGTCGAACTTCTTGGCGTTCAGGGCCGGGATGATGCCGTCCCAGTCGGAGGTGACGACCGAGCACTCGACTTTCATCTTGGCGCACAGGGCGTCGCCGATGTCTTTGTCGAAGCCGACCACGTTACCGCTGGCATCCTTGTTGTTGAACGGTGGGTAGGCGGCTTCGATACCCATGCGCAGTTTTTCTGCGGCCAGGGCGTTGGCCGACATCACCAGCGTGGCAGCAGCTGCCAGGAGGAACTTCTTGTAAGTGTGCATGTATTGCTCCGTTAGCGGTGGCTGGACATGAATTGCTTGCAACGCGCCGAGGTCGGGTTCTCGAAGACCTGCTGCGGCGATCCCTGCTCTTCGACCAGGCCCTGGTGCAGGAAGACGACTTCACTGGACACATGGCGGGCAAAGCTCATCTCGTGCGTCACCAGCAGCATGGTACGGCCTTCTTCGGCCAATGCGCGGATAACGTTTAGCACTTCCTGGACCATTTCCGGATCGAGCGCCGAAGTTGGCTCGTCGAACAGGATGACCTTGGGCTTCATGGCCAGGGTACGGGCAATGGCGGCGCGCTGCTGCTGGCCACCGGAAAGCTGGGCGGGGTAGCTGTGACGCTTGTCGTAGATGCCCACCTTGTTCAACAGGGCTTCGGCGGCTTCGATGGCCTCGGCCTTGCTCTGGCCGAGCACGCGGCGCGGCGCCTCGATGATGTTGTCGAGGATCGACATGTGCGGCCACAGGTTGAAGTTCTGGAAGACGAAACCGATCTCGCTGCGCAGGCGGTTGATCTGGCGGTTGTCGGCGGCGACCAGGTCGCCGTTCTTGGCGGCCTTGAGCTTGAGGGCTTCACCGGCAACCAGGATTTCGCCCTGGTGCGGGTTTTCGAGCAGGTTGATGCAGCGCAGCAGGGTGGACTTGCCGGAGCCGGACGACCCCAGGATGGAGATCACGTCACCGTCGCGTGCGGTCAGCGAAATGCCCTTGAGAATTTCCTGCTCGCCGTAGCGTTTGTGCAGATTGCGGATTTCCAGCGCGGGCGTGGCCTGAGCCATGTGCGGTCCTCATGTGTACGGGTGCGTTCCCAGCTGTTGGCGGCCTTCCTGGCGTGCGCCACGCTAGCATAGCGGCATTATCACGGCCAACAGGGTCGCTGGGGACTCGGGGCGCTGGTGGGGCAGTTTGTCGCATCGTTGCAGCGCAACGTCGCGCGGATGTCCGCGAAGGTGTCGCCCAGCACCAGAGCCTTGATGAAAAAAGGCGCGATGGTGCCAGCTTTGGCCCGCTCATGGAAGCGGTTTTAGACCTTTCGCGGGCACGCCCGCTCCCACAGGTTCTTTAAAAGGGCTCAAATGGTTGCACCTGACTTGTGGGAGCGGGCATGCCCGCGAACGGGGGCGGCCAGGTCTTTAGGTTGTACCTCTAGGTTGCACTTTTTTGCATTGCAGCGGTGCACAGGTGTTACCGGGGAGCACCTTTGGTGCGTTTGTAAGTGGGTATTTCAGTAATCCGATGATTTGATGGTCTTTCGGTCAGCCGTTGGCCGAAAGCCCTCCAAACCGCATGCTAAAAGGGCTACCGACTTTTCTGACGAATGCATTCAGCACATGGCGCGCTTATTGCCAGTAGGAAACCGCCGATTGCAGCGACGCCCAGGTCAACCCCAGGCGCGCTCCGTAACCGCAGTCGGAGTGGTCCACTCCTTACAAAGGTAGTTTCAATGAGCGGTAACAATTCCAATGACCTCGCTCAGGGGCTCAAACAACGGCATGTGACCATGCTGTCCATCGCTGGCGTCATCGGTGCCGGCCTTTTCGTTGGCTCCGGCCACGCCATCGCTGCTGCCGGCCCTGCCGTGCTGCTGGCTTACGCTGCCGCCGGTACGCTGGTCGTGCTGGTCATGCGCATGCTGGGTGAAATGGCTGTCGCCTCGCCTGACACCGGTTCTTTCTCTACATATGCCGACCGCGCCATCGGGCGCTGGGCCGGTTTCACCATTGGCTGGCTGTACTGGTGGTTCTGGGTACTGGTAATTCCGCTGGAGGCCAACGCCGCCGCGGCCATCCTGCATGCCTGGTTCCCTGCGGTCGACCTGTGGGCGTTCTCCCTGGTCATCACCTTGGCGCTGACCCTGACCAACCTGTGCAGCGTGAAGAACTACGGCGAGTTCGAGTTCTGGTTCGCTCTGCTGAAGGTGCTGGCGATCATCGGCTTCATCGCTGTGGGTTGTGCTGCCTTGTTCGGCTTTGTGCCGAGCAGCCAGGTAAGCGGTGCCAGCCACCTGTTCGACACCCAGGGCTTCATGCCTAACGGCCTGGGCGCGGTGCTGGCAGCCATGCTGACCACCATGTTCTCGTTCATGGGTACCGAAATCGTTACCATCGCCGCTGCCGAGTCGAAGGACCCGGGCAAGCAGATCAGCCGCGCCACCAACTCGGTGATCTGGCGTATCTGCCTGTTCTACCTGGTGTCGATCTTCCTGGTCGTAGCCCTGGTACCGTGGAACGACCCGGCCCTGGCCGAGACCGGTTCCTACCAGACCGTGCTGAGCCGCATCGGCGTGCCGAATGCCAAGCTGATTGTCGACATCGTCGTGCTGATCGCCGTGACCAGCTGCCTGAACTCGGCGCTGTACACCTCGTCTCGCATGCTGTTCTCGCTGAGCAAGCGTGGTGACGCCCCGGCCATTGCCCAGCGCACCACCAAGTCGGCTACCCCGCATGTGGCGGTTCTGCTGTCTACTGCAGCGGCGTTCCTCTGTGTGTTCGCCAACTTCGTGGCCCCGGCCCAGGTGTTCGAGTTCCTGCTGGCCAGCTCTGGTGCCATTGCGCTGCTGGTGTACCTGGTGATTGCCGTATCGCAGCTGCGCATGCGCGCCCAGCGTGAGGCCCGCGGCGAGAAGATCACCTTCAAGATGTGGCTGTTCCCGGGCCTTACCTGGGCGACCATTGCCTTCATCATTGCCATTCTGGTGGTAATGGCGCTGCGTGAGGACCACCGCGCCGAAATCATCGCGACCGCGCTGCTGAGCATTGGTGTGGTGGCGGCTGGCTTGCTGGTGCACCGCAAGCGTGAAGCTGCCGGGCGGGTGGCGCTGGATAACTGATCCGCGCTGGCTGAAATGAAAAGGCCGCGTCCTGTGAAGGGCGCGGCCTTTTTTGTTGCCTGTTCCGGCTCTTTCGCGGGCTTGCCCGCTCCCACAGGGACGGCATTGCCTTTGGGCCTGGGGTGTACCTGTAAGGAGGCGGCTTGCCGGCGATAGGGCCCGGTCAGGCTACACAGCCCTGTCAGCCAAATTGCTTCTGCTGCTGTTGCTGCTTGGCAACCAGCTCCGAAGCCGCCACGTAGGCGGCCTGGAACTCATCGCTCTCCAGCCAGGCCATGGTGGCTTCTTCGTCGGCCCCATCCAGCCATTTGCGGTAGGCGTTGAACACCAGCACGATGTAATCGGTGGCGTGCTCTTCCTTGTGCCCCTTGAGCACCAAGGCCAGCAGCGGGTCTACCAGGAACACCGAAATCATCGGTACCAAGCCGCCTTCCTGGGCTTCCTTCATCTTCTTGAACAGCGGGTCGTAGCTGCCCGACTCCATGGCCTTGTTGTACACCTGCTCGATGCTGGCGCTGTCGCCAGCACTGGCCTTGACCGCCTGGCCGCTGCGTACCATGCGGTTCTGCTTGGCCTTGCTGGCGGCGCGCTTGGCGCGTTTCTGTTGCTTGGTTGGGGTGGCCATGGGGTGAATCCTTGGTGGGGCGGAAATTGCGCGTATTGAAGCGCAGCAGGCACGCCGATTCAACTGGCCTGCGGCTCTGCCTCATCTTCCTCGAAGCCGTGGGACGCTCGCCCGACCAGCAGCGCATCCGGCGCATGCGCCACGCTGCGGTCCTTGCCCGGGTAGTCCAGCGAATGCAGGAAGTGCCGGATGCAATTGATCCGCGCACGCTTCTTGTCATCGGACTTGATCACCGTCCAAGGTGCATCGGCCGTGTCGGTATGGAAGAACATCGCCTCCTTGGCTGCGGTGTAGTCCTCCCACTTGTCCAGCGACTTGATGTCGATGGGGGACAGCTTCCAGTGTTTGAGCGGGTCGTCCCGGCGCGAGATGAAGCGGCGCAGCTGCTCTTCGCGGTTCACCGAAAACCAGTACTTGAACAGCAGGATGCCGCTGTTGCACAGCATGCGCTCCAACTCCGGCGCCTGGCGCATGAACTCCAGGTACTGCAATGGCGAGCAGAAATCCATCACCTTCTCGACACCGGCGCGGTTGTACCAGGAGCGATCGAAGAACACCATTTCACCTGCCGTGGGCAGATGCTGGATGTAGCGCTGGAAGTACCACTGGCCTTTTTCCTGCTCGGAAGGCTTCTCCAGGGCCACGATGCGCGCGCCGCGTGGGTTGAGGTGCTCCATGAAACGCTTGATGGTGCCGCCCTTGCCTGCCGCATCGCGCCCTTCGAACAGGATCACCACGCGCTGGCCGGTTTCCTTCACCCAGCTCTGTACCTTCAGCAACTCGATCTGCAGCGCATGCTTGGCCTTCTCGTAGTCCTGGCGACGCATGCGGGTGCGGTACGGGTAGCTGGTGGGCAAGCGGGCCGAGGTGCTCTCTTCGTTGCTGCCCTTGGGGGCGGTGGCGACTTCCAGTGCAGCAGGTTGCCGGCTGATGCTGGTGATCGTCGGCTCCGGCTTGCGCTGGCGTGGGCGGCGCGTGCGGGCTGGGGTGATGGCGGGCTCGCTGGGGGCGGGGAGCAGGAGGGGGGATTCTTCGCTCATGGAGGTCCTTGCGAGGTCAGGTCGAATGTCCACCTGGCATCTTAAGGATGAGCGATTGATGGCTTTTTGATGCTGGTCAACTCAGGTTGCCTGAATGGGCCATTTCTGCCTGCGGTTCATTGGTCTGGAGACGGAGGAAGAGGGGTGAAAGCAAGGGGTATGAAGGCTAGCGGAAAATGGTGTGCTTCAAAGGGCCCTTTATGGGCCCTTGCAGGGTTGATGCAGTCCAGCGGCCATTGAGAACAGGCCTTACGCAGATTTGGCAGCAGCCTCGAGCATGACTGCTTTCTGGCGTTTTGTGGCTTCAACGAGCACGGTGTTATATACGCGTTTCTTCTCGTCGGACTTGGCATTGCGAATGAACTCCGCGAAGGGGCTTTTTACCTTCTCGGGTGTGGACTTGAAGAGGCTCATGCTTCACTCCTGGGGGTTCTCAAGCGTCGCCTTCAGTTGTTCGCGGGTGAAGCGCTCGGGAATGTGGTAGTCGATTTTGTCAACGCCTGCCTTGTAAAGGCGGTTCGAGTTATCAATGTGCTTCAACAGTAGGTCAACGTGGACCTCTTTGCCATACTCTAGCTTAAGGGTATTCACCACGTCACGAGCGGCGAAATACTGTTCGACGAAATGGTCGACCAGAATCCGTCGTCCTTCAGCTTGCTCCCGGGCCTTCACGAACTCCCATGCTAACTGCGGATTCTGATAGACGTAGAGAATCTGAACGTAGCGCCCCTTCTGTAGCGAGCGATCAATGTTGCGCCGTGCTACATCCAGGTTGGCCAGCGTCCCGTCAAGCAGGAACGACTGGTGCTGTTTCAGGGCGAAATCCAGAATTTTTTCTACCACGATGGAGACCGCGCCCTGGAAGAGGTAGGCGTTTCCGCCTTGGTAGTCGGCAAACTCACTGCGCAGCTCATCAGGATCAATCCGAAGGATTGGCTGATCGGAGAACAGGTTCAGAAGCTCAATGGAAGCCTCTGTCTTGCCTGCGCCGGGTGAGCCAGACATGAAAACCGACACTGGCTCCTGCTCGGCCGGGTACCGATCGGTACAGGTGAGTTTTCTGGCGATCGCTTTCTTATTGGCTTTTGCAAATGCTATGGCGCAGTTCCACAGCTGCTGTTCTTCTACCGTAAAAACCATTTGCCTCTCCTTTCAAGCGGGCCGCTTGGGGGAAGAGTCTCGGCGTGAGTGGTAACCGAGTCCAGCGCCTTGTCATGACGGTATGTTGCGGTGGGGGTATGCTTGGGCGGATAGGCGGAGCGGGCAGAAAACCACAGACAACAAAAAACCCGCACTAGGCGGGTTTCTTGTTGTCGCTTCGGGTAACTTTGCAACCACCAGAAGCTTGAAGGTGGTGCCCAGAGACGGAGTCGAACCGCCGACACGAGGATTTTCAATCCTCTGCTCTACCGACTGAGCTATCTGGGCGACGAGGTGAATTAAATAGACTTTCAGACCGCTCGTCAACGACTTTTTGAAAAAATTTTAAATTAATTCCGTCGCTTACGTTCCGTGTGGTCATTCCGAGGGTGGAACGTAGCCTTCCGCCTGGGCGTATTCTTCGCCGGCGAAAAACTTGTCCATCTCGCCCTGGAGGAATTTGCGGTCCTCGGCGTTCATCATGTTCAGGCGCTTTTCGTTGATCAGCATGGTCTGGTGCTTCTGCCAGTCAGCCCAGGCTTTCTGCGAGATGTGTTCGAAGATGTCCTGGCCCTTGGCGCCTGGGTAGGGCGGGCGCTCCAGGCCTGGCAGTTCTTCTTTGTACTTGCGGCACATCACGGTGCGGGTCATCGGGCGTCTCCTGCAATCAGTTCGTCGGCCGCGCGTTTGAGCAGCTTTTTCACCGGGGCGGCGAGGCCCAGGCGCGGCGGGGTGGCGAGGTTATACCAGAGCCAGTCGGCCTCGGCCACGTGCTGGCCGACCGGGTCGACGCGCACCAGCCAGGGCTCGATCGCCAGCTGGAAGTGGCTGAAGGTATGGGTCAGGCCGTCCATGGCGCGGCTGTCAGCCAGGCGCAGGCCGTGCTGGTAGGCCAGGTCATCGAGCTGGGCAATGTCGTCCAGTTCCGGCAGGCTCCACAAACCACCCCACAGGCCGCTGGACGGACGGCGGTAAAGCAGGATGGCGCCTTCGTGGTTGGCCAGCAGCGGCATCAGCGTGCGGCGCTGCGGCAGTGCCTTGCGCGGCTTGGGCTCGGGGTAGCGGGTTTCTTCACCGTGCAGGTGCGCTTCGCAGCCGCGCTGCAGCGGGCAGATCAGGCAGCTGGGCTTGCTGCGGGTGCACAGCGTGGCACCCATGTCCATCATCGCCTGGGTGTAGTGGTTGGCGCGCTGCTGTGGGGTAAAGCGTTCGGCCGTGGCCCACAGCTGGTTGGCCACCTTGGGTTCGCCGGGGTAGCCGGCCTGGGCGGTGTAGCGGGCCAGCACGCGCTTGACGTTGCCGTCGAGGATCGGTGCGCGGATGCCCATGCTGATGCTGGCGATGGCGCCGGCGGTGGAGCGGCCGATGCCAGGCAGCTCGGTGAGCTGCTCGACACTGCGCGGGAATTCGCCGCCATGCTGTTCGACCACGATCTTCGCGGCCTTTTGCAGGTTGCGTGCCCGGGTGTAGTAACCCAGGCCTGTCCACAGGTGCAGCACTTCGTCCTCCGGCGCCTCGGCAAGGGCCTGCACGGTCGGCAGGGCCTGCATGAAGCGGTCGAAGTAGTTGAGTACGGTGCTGACCTGGGTCTGCTGCAACATGATTTCCGACACCCACACCCGGTACGGGTTGATGCCCTGTTGCCAGGGCAGGTCGTGCCGACCGTGTTCGTCATACCAATCCAGCACTGCGCTGGAGAACTGCTCGGGGCTCATCGCTTGAACAGCCCCTTGAGCGCGTCTTTCAATTCCGGGCTCACTTTGTCTCCGAGTTTTTCATCGATCTTGTCTTGCAGACGATTGCCGGCCACCTTGGCGGCAACCTTGCCCAGGCCGTCCTGGTCCAGGCGGCAGGCTTTGGCGCCCAGCTCCAGCGGGCCGCGGCAACGCAGCGGTATTTCGACACCGACATAGCGTTCGTTGACCTGGCAGGCCGGGTCCGGCATGGCGCGCTGGTCGCCTTCGACGACCACGCCAACGTTGTAATCCATGCCCAGTACACGCAGGTCGAGGTCACCATGGCCATTGACGGTCAGGCCCGGAATGCGCGCCTTGAGGTCCGGGTTGTTGGCGACGCCATTGCGTACTACCAGGCTGCCACGCAGTTCCTGGAACGGGGTGTCCTTGCCACGCGGCTCGCCGCTGAGCGACTTGCGGTTCAGCGTGGCGATGGCCTTGCACAGTTGCTGTTCCAGATTGGCATTGACCAGCACGCCATCGTTGATGACGAAGTTGGCGTTGCCGTTGAGGGTGTCGACCAGGGCCTTCTGGCTGTTGCCGGTGGCGGTCAGGTCGCTGGTCAGGGTCAGCAGGCCTTTGACCGGTGGCGTCTGTTCCTTGCCCTCGGTCTTGATGAAGTGTTCCACCGGCACCCGCTGGATGCTGGTGTTGACGCCCAGTTGCGGCACGGCAGGGCGCACATCGACGGTGCCTTTGGCCTCGAAGGTGCCGTTGTACAGCTCACCGCGCAGGGTTTGCAGGGTCAGCAGGCCGCCCTGGCCAATGGCCTTGAGCTGGGCGTCCTCAATCGGCAGTTTGTCCAGGGTCAGCGAGCCGAAGGCCAGGTCGGCCTGTAGGTCGAGGGCGCGCAGGCGGTCGACCGGCAGCAGCTTGTCGTCGCTCCAGGCGACCTGGGTCGGGGCGTTGGGGAGCGGCGTGGTGCCAGGGCCGGCGACCGCGGTGGCTTCCTGTTGCTTGACCTCGGCCTGACGCGCGGCGGTGGCGCCTTTGGCCTCTTCACTCTTGGCCGGCAGGTAGCGGTCGGCGTTGAAGGTGTCACCCTTGAGCTGCAGGCGCAGGGCCTGTTTGGCGAAGTCTTCGACGGCCACGCGGCCAGTGAAGGTGCTGTCGTCCAGCTTCACCGCCAGGTCTTCCAGGGCCAGGCTGTTCGGCGTGCCCTGCAGGCGGGTGACCAGTTCCAGCTTGGCGAAGGCCGCCGGGTCGTTGGTGGCCGGCAGCGGGCGGCCGATGCTGTCGAGGAAGGTGCGCAGGTCGAACTGGGCGATGGACAGGCCGCCGCTCAGCTGCGGTGCCTTGTCCAGGTCTCGCAGGTTCAGCTCGCCCAGGGCGCGCAGCTGGTTGGCCGAGACTTTCAGGCCGTTCCACGAGGCGACATTGGCGGCCAGGTCGACCAGCAACTGGCCTTGGGCGGCGAAGGTCACGGTCTTGCCGCCGGTGGGCTCACCCGAGGTTTCGCCCGACAGGCGCATGTCTTCGAAGTTGTAGCGCTTGAGCTTGCGGTCGAAGCGCAGCTCGCCGGCCAGTTCGGTGCGGGCCTTGATGTTCGGCTGGCTGGCGCTGAGGAAAGCGCTGGCCTTGAGCGGAATGTTCGCCCCTTCGTGGACCGGGCCGGTGCTCAGCTGGATGCTTTCGGCGCTGTAGCTCTGGCCGGTCTTGGCATCGGTGTACTGTACGCGGGCGTTGTTCACGGTCAGGCTGTCGATGTCAAGCTTGACGGCGCGTTCGTTGCTGGCGACCGGTGGCGACGCCTGTTCGGCCGGTGCCTGGGCTGGAGCACTGGCCTGCTCATCGGCACTGGCGCCGTTCTGCGCGGGCAGCGGTTTACCGATGTCTTCCCAGTTGCCATGGCCCTCTTCGTCACGGGCCAGGGTCAGGTTCAGGCCCTCGACGCGCACGTCGCTCATCTGCACTTCGCGGCGCAGCAGTGGCAGCACACGTACAGAAAGCCCGAGCATCTGCAGGTCGGCGAACGGCTCCTTGGGTTTGTTCAAGGTGGCGATGCTCGCATCGTGCAACTCCAGGCCCAGCCACGGGAACAGACTCCAGCCTATGTCACCGTTGAGGGTCAGCTCGACGTGAGCCTTGTCACGTGCCAGCTGGCGAATCTCGTCTTTGTAGTCGTTGGGATCGAAGAGGTGGGTCAGGGCGAAGCCCAGCGCCACGATGATCAGCAGCAACCCGAGAAGCCCAAGTCCCAGGATTTTGCCGAACGCTTTCATGGGCGAGTCCTTGTAGTCCGTTTTTGAAATTCAAGCGCCAGAGTATAGCGCCGCAGTGGTTACCCCTGCGTATTCGACTAGAGATACGGGGCATTTCCTACGCGTACAGCAGATGGTACGGCTTTCGACAGCCATGATTTTGTCAGTTCCGAATGTGTGGCCTGTACTGGCCCTATCGCCGGCAAGCCAGCTCCCACAGGGATCCCGCTGTCCCCGAGGTCGGTGGGATCCCTGTGGGAGCTGGCTTGCCGGCGATAGGGCCGGTATAGGCAACATGACCGTTTCAGCCGAGCAAAAATTAACGATATCAGATTGCTTTCACGCTACTTGATACTGCTACCCTTGCGCCGCTTTGCCTGCACCCTCCCTATAAGAAGGATCTGATCCATGAGCAGTACCGTCGCGGCGGGGACCTTGGCCAGTGCGCCAGGCTTCCTGTCGAAGGAGCGCATCATCGCCCGTCCGGGCTTCAACCGCTGGCTGGTCCCACCGGCCGCCCTTGCCATTCATCTGTGCATCGGCATGGCCTATGGTTTCTCGGTGTTCTGGCTGCCGCTGTCGCAAGCCCTAGGCATCACCGCCCCGGTCGCCTGCGCGGCGGACATGGGCTTCATGGCCCGTATGTTCAGCGCCGAATGCGATTGGCCGATTTCCATGCTGAGCTGGATCTACACCCTGTTCTTCGTCTTCCTCGGTTGCTCGGCGGCCGTGCTGGGTGGTTGGCTGGAACACGCCGGCCCGCGCAAGGCTGGCCTGGTGTCGGCGCTGTGCTGGTGCGGTGGCATGCTGATTTCGGCGATTGGCGTGAAAACCCATCAGCTGTGGCTGATGTGGCTGGGTTCCGGCGTAATCGGCGGTATCGGCCTGGGCCTGGGCTACATCTCGCCGGTGTCGACCTTGATCAAGTGGTTCCCGGACAAGCGCGGCATGGCCACCGGCATGGCGATCATGGGCTTCGGTGGCGGGGCCATGGTCGGTGCACCGCTGGCCACCGCGCTGATGGGCCATTTCGGCAATGCGCAGGAAGTGGGCGTGTGGCAGAGCTTCGTCGTCATGGCGGCGATCTACTTCGTGTTCATGACCGCTGGTGCCCTGGCGTATCGCGTACCGCCAACCGGCTGGAAGCCCGAAGGCTGGAGCGCCCCAGTGAAGAAAGCTGGCAACACCATGGTCACCGACCGCCACGTTCACGTCAGCGTGGCCTGGAAGACCCCGCAGTTCGCGCTGATCTGGCTGGTGCTGTGCCTGAACGTGTCGGCGGGTATCGGCATCCTCGGCATGGCTTCGCCGTTGCTGCAGGAAGTGTTCGCCGGCAAGCTGCTGGGCAACGGGCTGAGCTTCAGCGAGCTGAACAGCGCCCAGTTGGCGCAGATTGCCGCGATCGCCGCCGGCTTCACCGGCCTGCTGAGCCTGTTCAACATCGGCGGGCGGTTCTTCTGGGCGTCGTTCTCGGACTACATTGGCCGCAAGAATACCTATTTCGCCTTCTTTGCCTTGGGCGTGGGCTTGTACAGCCTGGTGCCGAACATGGGGCACCTGGGTAACGTGGCGCTGTTCGTGGCGGCGTTCTGCATCATCCTGTCGATGTACGGTGGTGGTTTTGCCACGGTACCGGCCTACCTGGCCGACCTCTTCGGTACGCAGATGGTCGGCGCAATTCATGGCCGCCTGCTGACTGCCTGGGCGGCGGCGGGGGTGCTGGGGCCGGTGCTTATCACCTACCTGCGCGAGTACCAATTGGCGGCCGGGGTGGAGCGTGCGGCTGCTTATGACATGACCCTGTACATCCTCGCCGGCCTGCTGGTGCTGGGCTTTGTCTGCAACATGCTGGTACGACCGGTGGCCGACAAGCACTTCATGAGCGATGCCGAACTGGCTGCCGAGCGAGCTTTGAGCCATGACAAGGGCGCCGATGGGGCGCGCTCGCTGGAGTGGAAAGCGGCGCCGGGTAGCCTGCCGCTGGTGCTGCTGGCCTGGGCAGTGGTGGTGGTGCCGTTGGCCTGGGGCGTTTGGATTACCCTGCAGAAGACGGCTGTGCTGTTCCATTGATTGGGGGCGCTTTGCGCCCCTTTCGCGACACAAGGCCGCTCCCACAGGTGACCCCTGTAGGAGCGGCCTTGTGTCGCGATGGGCTGCAAAGCAGCCCCAAGCCATGCGGTTGTATAGACCTGTAACGGTATCCAGCCTGCGTAATTCCTCGTTCTGCCATATGTCATCCGCGTTTCAAGCCGGCGCGTTCTAGGCCTATAATGAAGCCCTTTTCGCCTAATGATTTTGCGGAGCTGGTGATGGTCGAACGTAAGGCTTCCGTCGAGCGCAATACCCTGGAAACCCAGGTCAAGTGCTCGATCAACCTCGATGGCAGTGGCAAGGCCCGATTCGATATCGGTGTGCCTTTCCTTGAACACATGCTGGACCAGATTGCCCGCCATGGGCTGATCGATCTGGATATCGAGTGCAAGGGTGACACGCATATCGACGATCACCATACCGTCGAAGACGTCGGCATCACCTTGGGCATGGCATTTGCCCAGGCCATCGGTGACAAGAAGGGCATCTTCCGCTACGGCCACGCCTATGTGCCGCTGGACGAAGCGCTGTCGCGCGTGGTCATCGACTTCTCCGGTCGCCCGGGCCTGCAGATGCATGTGCCGTACACCCGCGCCAGCGTCGGCGGCTTCGATGTCGACCTGTTCCAGGAGTTCTTCCAGGGCTTCGTCAACCACGCCCTGGTCACCCTGCACATCGACAACCTGCGTGGCCACAACACCCACCACCAGATCGAGACCGTGTTCAAGGCTTTCGGCCGCGCCCTGCGCATGGCCATTACCCTCGACGAGCGCATGGCCGGGCAGATGCCTTCCACCAAAGGGTGCCTGTAAATGCAGACGGTAGCCGTAATCGACTATGGCATGGGCAACCTGCACTCGGTGGCCAAGGCGCTCGAGCATGTAGGTGCCGGCAAGGTGCTGGTCACCAGTGATGCCACGGTCATCCGCGAAGCCGACCGCGTGGTATTCCCGGGCGTGGGCGCGATTCGCGACTGCATGGCAGAAATCCGCCGCCTGGGCTTCGACAGCCTGGTGCGTGAAGTCAGCCAGGACCGCCCGTTTCTCGGCATCTGCGTGGGTATGCAGGCACTGCTCGACCACAGCGAAGAAAACGACGGTGTCGACTGTATCGGCCTATTCCCCGGCCAGGTTCGCTTCTTCGGCAAAGACCTGCAGGAAGACGGCGAGCACCTGAAGGTGCCGCACATGGGCTGGAACGAAGTCGGCCAGACCAACGACCACCCGCTGTGGCACGACATCCCCGATCGTGCGCGGTTCTACTTCGTGCACAGCTATTACATCAATGCCGGCAAGCCGGCCCAGGTGGTCGGTCGCGGCCATTACGGTGTCGATTTCGCCGCTGCACTGGCCGATGGCTCGCGCTTTGCCGTGCAGTTCCACCCGGAGAAGAGCCATACCCATGGCCTGCAGCTGCTGCAGAACTTCGTCGCCTGGGACGGGCGCTGGTAAATGAGCAGGTCGAAGACCAAGGCCCCGGTCATCACCCTGGCCCCCGAGCAGGAGCGCGAAGCGCTGCACATGCTCAAGCGCTTCCTCGAAGACCGTTTCGAGCTGGAGCTGGGGTCGTTCGAAGTGGCCGAAGTCCTCGAACTGTTCAGCAAAGAAATTGCACCCCTTTACTACAACAGGGCGATTGCCGATGTTCAGCTGCACCTCAAGGAGCGGTTCGAGAGCATCGAAAGCGATCTGTGGGCGCTCGAGAAGCCCTGAAACCCCAAGAACAGACAGGTTCCAAAGATGCTGATTATCCCCGCTATCGATCTGAAGGACGGTGCCTGCGTGCGCCTGCGCCAAGGCCGCATGGAAGACTCCACGGTATTTTCCGACGACCCGGTGAGCATGGCCGCCAAGTGGGTCGAGGGTGGCTGCCGCCGCCTGCACCTGGTCGACCTCAACGGTGCCTTCGAAGGCCAGCCGGTCAATGGTGAAGTGGTCACTGCCATTGCCAAGCGCTACCCGACTTTGCCGATCCAGATCGGCGGCGGTATTCGCTCGCTGGAAACCATCGAGCACTACGTCAAGGCCGGCGTCAGCTACGTGATCATCGGCACCAAGGCGGTCAAGCAGCCGGAATTCGTCGCCGAAGCGTGCAAGGCCTTCCCGGGCAAGGTCATCGTCGGCCTGGACGCCAAGGACGGCTTTGTCGCCACCGACGGCTGGGCTGAAGTGAGCTCGGTTCAGGTCATCGACCTGGCCAAGCGTTTCGAGGCCGATGGCGTCTCGGCGATCGTCTACACCGACATCGCCAAGGACGGCATGATGCAGGGCTGCAACGTGCCGTTCACCAAGGCGCTGGCAGAAGCTACCTCGATCCCGGTGATCGCCTCGGGCGGCATCCACAACCTGGGCGACATCAAGGCCCTGCTGGACGCCAAGGCCCCGGGCATCATCGGCGCCATCACCGGCCGTGCCATCTACGAAGGCACCCTCGATGTCGCCGAGGCCCAGGCCTTCTGCGACAACTACCAAGGCTGAGGACTGAACCATGGCACTGGCCAAGCGCATCATCCCTTGCCTGGACGTGGACAACGGCCGGGTGGTCAAGGGCGTCAAGTTCGAGAACATCCGTGATGCCGGCGACCCGGTGGAAATCGCCCGTCGCTACGACGAGCAAGGTGCCGACGAAATCACCTTCCTCGACATCACTGCCAGCGTCGACGGCCGCGACACTACCCTGCATACCGTCGAGCGCATGGCCAGCCAGGTGTTCATCCCGCTGACCGTGGGCGGTGGCGTGCGCACCGTGCAGGACATCCGCAACCTGCTCAATGCCGGTGCCGACAAGGTCTCGATCAACACGGCCGCGGTGTTCAACCCAGAGTTCGTCGGCGAGGCAGCGGACCGTTTCGGTTCGCAGTGCATCGTTGTCGCCATTGATGCCAAGAAGGTGTCCGGGCCGGGCGAAGAACCACGCTGGGAAATCTTCACCCACGGCGGGCGCAAGCCGACCGGGCTGGATGCCGTTGAATGGGCGAAGAAGATGGAAGGCCTGGGTGCTGGCGAGATCCTGCTGACCAGCATGGATCAGGACGGCATGAAGAACGGCTTCGACCTGGGTGTTACCCGTGCGATCAGTGATGCGCTGGGTATTCCGGTGATTGCCTCGGGCGGTGTGGGTAACCTGCAGCACCTGGCTGACGGCATTCTGGAAGGGCATGCCAGTGCGGTGCTGGCTGCCAGTATCTTCCACTTTGGTGAGTACACGGTGCCGGAAGCCAAGGCCTACATGGCTTCGCGCGGGATCGTCGTTCGCTGACCCATTGTTGGGAGGGCTTTGCCCTCCTTTCGCGACACAAGGCCGCTCCTACAGGGATATGCGTTCCCCTGTAGGAGCGGCCTTGTGTCGCGAAAGGGCCGCAACGCGGCCCCAATGGCATCAACCGTGGTTCTTGCCGAGCAATGCGTGATAAAGCTCGGTATCCCCAAGTATCCCCACCACCTTGTCGTTATCCTGCAACACCAGCTTGTTGCCGGTCTGATAACGAATCTGTAGCGCCTCGCGCATTCCGATATCGGCATTTACCAACGTTGGGCGGCGGCCCAGCAGCTCCACATCCTGCCCTGGTGCCCAGTTCTGCAGGTCAAGCCCGTTCTGCCCCTGGCGTGCGCGCTTGATCGAGCCGCCTTCGCCAAGGTCCAGCCACGAGTCGATGCCGGGGTCCAGGCACACCGAACCGTTCACCCGCTTGCAGTTGTCCAGGCTGCGCATCAGGCTGCGCCCGCACAGCACGTTCAGTGGGTTGGTATGGGCGACAAAGGTACGCACATACTCGTCGGCCGGGTTGAGCACGATCTCTTCCGGCTTGCTGTACTGGATGATCCGCCCGTCCTTCATGATGGCGATGCGGCTACCCAGTTTCAGTGCCTCGTCCAGGTCGTGGCTGACGAACACGATGGTCTTGCTCAGCTTGGCCTGCAGGCCAAGCAACTCGTCCTGCAGGCCCTGGCGGATCAGCGGGTCCAGTGCCGAGAACGGTTCGTCCATCAGCAGGATGTCGGCATCCATCGCCAGCGCCCGGGCCAGGCCCACGCGCTGCTGCATGCCGCCAGACAGTTCGTCCGGCTTCTTGTTGCGCCACTGGGTCAGGCCCACCAGTTCGAGCTTCTCGTCTACCAGCTTGCGCCGTTCCTTCTCGGGGCGGCCCTGCATTTCCAGGCCAAAGCTGATGTTCTCGCGCACCGTCAGCCAAGGCATCAGGGCGAACTTCTGGAACACCATGGCAATGCGCTTGGTGCGCATCATCTTCAGTTCAGCCGGGGTGCAGTGGGCAATATCGATGTGCTTGCCTTCGTGCTCGACGAACAGCTTGCCGCGGCTGACGGTGTTCAGGCCGTTGATGCAGCGCAGCAAACTCGACTTGCCCGAGCCGGACAGGCCCATCAGCACGCAGATCTCGCCCTTCTGGATATCCAGGTTGGCCTTCTCGACACCCACAACCAGGCCGGTCTGCTTGAGAATCTGCTCGCGGGTCTGGCCTTGGTCGAGCAGCGCCAGCGCTTCGCGCGGCTTGTTGGAGAAGATGACGTCGACGTCTTCGAAACGAATGATGCTCATGCTTCACCCCTTACCGGCAGGTCCGGTTGCTTGCAGATACGGTCGAGCATGATCGCCAGCAGCACGATCGCCAGGCCCGCTTCGAAGCCCAGGGAAATATCGGCGGTGTTCAGTGCGTTGACCACAGGTTTGCCCAGGCCGTCAGCGCCGACCAGGGCGGCGATCACCACCATCGATAGCGACAGCATGATGCACTGGGTAACGCCGGCGGCGATGCTTGGCATCGCGTGCGGCAGTTCGATACGGGTGAGCAGCTGGCGCCGTGAGCAGCCAAAGGCCTTGCCGGCATCCATCAGCTCCTGCGGGACGTCGCAGATGCCCAGATAGGTGAGACGGATCGGCGCGGCGATGGCGAACACTACTGTCGAGATCAGCCCCGGCACCACACCCAGGCCGAACAGGGTCAAGGTGGGGATCAGGTAGACGAAGGTAGGTACCGTCTGCATCAGGTCGAGTACGGGGCGCATGGCGGTATAGAACATCGGTTTGTGCGCGGCGACGATGCCCAGTGGCACGCCGATGGCCACGCAAACCACCGTGGCGAAGGTGACCTGCGCCAGGGTTTCCATGGTTTCCTGCCAGTAACCCAGGTTGAGGATCAGCAGGAACGACAGGGCGACGAATGCGGTCAGCGCCCACTTGCGCTGGATGAAATGCGCCAGGGCGGCGAACAGAGCGATGAGCACGAACGGATTGAAGAAAGTCAGGGCACTGGTTACGCCATGGATCATGAACTCCAGGCCTTGCGCGATGGCGTCGAAGTAATTCGCGCCGTTCTGGGTCAGCCACTCGACGAACGACGCGATGTACTGGCCCAGGGGTATTTTCTGATCGATAAGCATGATAGCGAGCTTCCACCTGCATAGATTGAACTCAACCCGGGGCAGGCACGGTCCTGCCCCGAGGTAGCGCTATTGCGTATTTCGTTATTGCGTCAGCTTGGCCTTGGCCGCCTCAAGGCCGGGTTTGCCATCCACGGTGGTTACGCCGGCCAGCCAGGCATCCAGTTTGCCAGGGTTGTCCTTGAGCCACTTCTTGGCAGCCGCCTCGGGTTTCATCTTGTCGTCCAGGACATAGCCCATCATGGTGCTTTCATCCTTGAGCTCGAACGACAGGTTCTTCAACAGCTGGCCAACGTTGCTGCATTCCTGCACATAGCCCTTGCGGGTGTTGGTCAATACGGTCGCCTTGCCGAAGTCGGGGCCGAAGAATTCGTCTCCGCCGGTCAAGTACTGCATCTTGAAGCGGGTGTTCATCGGGTGCGGTTCCCAGCCGAGGAACACGATGGCCTCGCCGCGTTTCTGCGCGCGGTCGACCTGCGACAGCATGCCGGCCTCGCTGGACTGAACGATCTTGAATCCGGCGTCCTTCAGGCCGAAGGCGTTCTTGTCGATCATGCTCTGGATGGTGCGGTTGCCATCGTTGCCGGGCTCGATGCCGTAGATCTTGCCGTCCAGTTCCTGCTTGAACTTGGGAATGTCGCTGAAATCCTTCAGGCCCTTGTCATACAGCGCCTGGGGCACTGCCAGGGTGTACTTGGCGTTTTCCAGGTTGGCGCGCACGGTTTCCACGGTGCCGGCGTCGCGATACTGCTTGATGTCGTTCTCCATGGTCGGCATCCAGTTGCCGAGAAACACGTCCAGGTCCTTGCCGGTGGCCAGCGACTTGTAGGTCACCGGTACCGAGATCATGGTGGTGTGGGTCTTGTAACCCAGTGCTTCGAGCACAACGCTGGTGGTCGCGGTAGTGACCGTGATGTCGGTCCAGCCGACATCCGAGAACCGTACCGTCTGGCATTGCTCGGGTTCGGCGGCCTGGGCCAGCAAAGGCGCGGACAGCAACGCAACCAGCAACAGCGAGGGTGAACCTTTCATGGATGGACTCCTGTGATTTTGTCTTCGGGTTCGCGTGGGTCGCCGGGCTTTCTCAGGGTCCGGTCGACCAGGCCTGCAGAGGGCAGGATGCGTGGCCGTGCTTTACGAGTCGCTTTCGATAATCCTCCAGCGCCGGGCAATCGCCTACTGGTGGGGTCGTAACCAGTACGGAACGGGTCGTATCCAGTATGGGCGATGTCGTTTATGGATTTTTCCACCCCCTCAGCCGCATTTTTACGTCACCAGGCCGCCGTAAAGCGGCGTGGCAAGGGCAGCTCCCCGGTTGAAAACAGCGCGGCGCTGCTGGACAAAAGTACGTCGGTTGCAGACGGCGAGGGGGTTGGTAAAAGCCCGATGATGCGTGCATTCAAGGCGGCCCGCTGCTTCAGCCTAGCAGTTGCCCCGCCCTGCGCATGGCGCGCAGAGACAAGCCCAGCAAGAGGTGATTCGACAATGGCCATCAGCGTGTTCGACCTGTTCAAGATCGGTGTCGGGCCCTCCAGCTCCCACACCGTAGGCCCCATGCGTGCTGGCGCCCTGTTCGTCCAGGGCCTGCGCGAACGCGGCGAGCTGGAACGTGTGAAGCGGATCGAAGTGCGCCTGTATGGCTCGCTGTCGGCCACAGGTGTGGGGCACGGCACCGACAATGCCACCATCATGGGCTTGATGGGTGAATGGCCTGACGCCATCGACCCGACCCAGATCGTGCCGCGTATAGCCGACCTGCGCGAAACCAACACCCTGCAGCTGGACAGCCGCCTGCCCATCGAATTCGTCTGGGCCCGCGACATGCTGTTGCTGGACGAGAATTTGCCGTACCACCCCAACGCCATGACCCTGGTTGCCGAAGGCGAACAGGGCGAGCTGCACCGCGACACCTACTACTCGGTGGGTGGCGGCTTCGTGGTCGATGCCGCCCAGGCCGCCAGCGGCGTGCTGGATGCTGACCAGACGGTGCTGCCTTACGATTTCAATAGCGCTGCCGAACTGCTGCGCCTGTGCAAGCAAAACGACCTCAGCGTGTCGCAATTGATGATGGCCAACGAGAAGGTCTGGCGCAGCGAGGAAGAGATCCGCGCCGGCCTGCACAAGCTCTGGGAAGCCATGCAGGAATGCGTCAACAACGGCCTCAAGTACGAAGGCACGCTGCCCGGCGGATTGAACGTGCGCCGCCGCGCCGCCAAGCTGCACCGCAGCCTGCAGGAAATCGGCAAACCCAACGTGATCGGCTCGACCATGAGCGCCATGGAGTGGGTCAACCTGTTCGCCTTGGCGGTCAATGAAGAAAACGCTGCCGGCGGGCGTATGGTTACCGCACCGACCAACGGTGCGGCGGGCATCATCCCGGCGGTGTTGCACTACTACATGCGCTTCAGCGATGCGGTGGACGAGTCCAGCGTGGTCGACTTCTTCCTCGGTGCTGCCGCGGTGGGCATCCTGTGCAAGAAGAACGCCTCGATCTCTGGTGCCGAAGTGGGTTGCCAAGGGGAAGTCGGTTCGGCTTGCGCCATGGCAGCGGCGGGGCTTGCCGAAGTGCTGGGCGCGACCCCGCCACAGGTGGAGAACGCTGCCGAGATCGCCCTGGAGCACAACCTGGGCCTGACCTGCGACCCGGTCGGTGGGTTGGTGCAGGTTCCGTGCATCGAGCGCAACGCGATTGCCGCGGTCAAGGCCATCAACGCTGTGCAGATGGCCCTGCGTGGTGACGGCGAGCACTTCATTTCCCTCGACCAGGTGATCCGCACCATGCGCGATACCGGGGCCGACATGCACGACAAGTATAAAGAGACTTCGCGCGGTGGTTTGGCGGTCAGCGCGATCGAGTGCTGATAGCTTGACCGGACCTCAAGGGCCTCTTCGCGGGTGAAACCGTGAAGAGGCCCTTGAGTTTGACGCAGGTGCAGCACAGCCCCCCAATGCATCCTTATGGTGCAGTGCGACGCATACCAATCGTCGGGTGTCGTAATCAGTGCGGGCATTGTCGGTGACACTCAAGAGTGTCGTTTCTGGGCATCCTACACTGCGCGTGTCACCAAATTGCTCAGCCATTCCACGCACACCGCCTAGCACGCCCGTTCTACGATGATTGACCAACTCGATCAAAGCACCTGATTTGCCTAACAAAGGCGTCGTTTTCAGGTTTTTTTGGATGGCCGTTCAACTTCAGGCACGGCGTTTGCGTAGAGATTGGTACCAAGGCCCCCACACATGAAACCGGGGCCATACATAACAAGAAATCAGTGCTCGCCTGAGGCACCCCCTGCATTTGTGTGAGGAGAAATCGCGATGACGTCGTACACCTCCGGGAACCCAACCCAGAACCGCACAGCCCCCCAGTCCATCGGGTTTCTCCTATTGGACAATTTCACCCTGATTTCCCTGGCGTCGGCCGTCGAGCCGCTGCGCATGGCCAACCAGCTGTCCGGCCGCGAGCTGTACCGCTGGCACACCCTCACCGCCGATGGTGGACAGGTGTGGGCCAGCGATGGCTTGCAGATAACCCCTGACGCCGCGATGCACAGTGCGCCTCCCATCGATACCGTGATTGTTTGCGGCGGCGTGGGCATCCAGCGCAGTGTCACCCGCGAGCATGTCACCTGGTTGCAAACCCAGGCCCGCCAGTCGCGCCGCCTGGGCGCGGTATGCACCGGCAGCTGGGCCTTGGCCTGTGCCGGGTTGCTGGATGGTTTCGATTGCAGTGTGCACTGGGAGTGCCTGGCCGCGATGCAAGAGGCTTTCCCGCGCGTCAACATGAGCACCCGCCTGTTCACCCTCGACCGTAACCGCTTCACCAGCTCCGGCGGTACTGCGCCGCTGGACATGATGCTGCACCTGATCAGCCGCGACCACGGCCGTGAACTGTCGGCGGCGATCTCCGAAATGTTCGTCTATGAGCGCATCCGCAACGAGCAGGATCACCAGCGCGTGCCGCTCAAGCACATGCTTGGCACCAACCAGCCGAAGCTGCAGGAAATCGTTGCGCTGATGGAGGCCAACCTCGAAGAGCCGATCGACCTGGACGAACTGGCGGTATACGTGTCGGTATCGCGCCGGCAGCTCGAGCGCCTGTTCCAGAAGTACCTGCACTGTTCGCCGTCGCGTTACTACCTGAAGCTGCGCCTGATCCGCGCCCGGCAGCTGCTGAAGCAGACGCCGATGTCGATCATCGAAGTGGCGTCGGTGTGCGGCTTCGTGTCTACCCCGCACTTCTCCAAGTGCTATCGCGAGTACTTCGGCATTCCGCCGCGTGACGAGCGCGTGGGCTCCAACACCGCGCAGCAGGTGGCGATGATGCCGATCCCGCAGGCCATGACCCTGTCGCCGCACAGCGGGCCGATGGCGGCCCTGAGCCAGGCGCGCAACGAGTCGACCTTTGCCAGTGTAAGGCTCTGAAACAGCACTGGCCTCTTCGCGGGTAAACCCGCTCCCACAGGTACTGCACTGCTTTTGAATTCAGTGCAGTACCTGTGGGAGCGGGTTTACCCGCGAAGAGGCCAGTACAGGAAAACGAATCAGCCGCGCTTGTTGAACTGCGCCAACGCCGGCAACAGCTGTTTGTCGATGGCCTGGCGCACCGCCGGCAGGATCGTCGCACTACCGGTATACATCTGCTCCACCATCCCCTTCAGCGCCCGTGCATTGGGCTCGGTCAGCCCACGCACCACCGCTTCGCACGCCTGCTCGGCAGTAGCGCCGGCCGGAATCTCGAACCCGCGCGCGCGCAGGTGGCCTGCCAGATCGTCCTGGTCAATCAAATCCGCATGCATCATGGCTGTTGTCCCTTTTATCGCTAAGAGAGTGCTGCTGTGATTTACGACCGATTCTGTGACGCCGGCGACATGCCCGCAACAACAGAATGGCGCCATGGCTGCTTTGGCTAAGAACAGGTCGTTTACGGCTAAATCCAGTGTTCGGGAAGTGCGCAAACTCAAGCCATCTGCCGCAACGGAGGGTTTGGTCACCCTCGTTCGTGTACAGTGGATGTTGCTCGCTCTTGGCCCCGGATGCTCACGGCTTTCCGGGGTTATTTTTTGCCCGGAGCAACACCTCCACCGCTGTTGGCACAATGTCTTGCTCAGTACTTGCAGGCATGCATGCCTCTGTGGGAGCGGGTTCACCCGCGAATGCGTCGGTAGCTTCACCATCGCATTCGCGGGTGAACCCGCTCCCACAGGGTACGCAGTTTTGTTCAGGATCGGGTGTTCAAACCCATCACCCGTCCGACGAACTCAGCCGGGGGCACATCCTGCTGCTCATCCACCAACCCTTGCAGCAACTCGACACTACGCTCACTGAACGGAGCCGACTTCGGCCCCGCCAGGTCCACATGCAGCAGCATCTGCTCACTGGCCGCCAGCGCTTCGGCGAACCCTGCCCGGTGCAGGCTGTGGTACGCATGCAGGCGCTTGCGATCAAAGCCGATGATCTGCGTCTGCACCCATACCTCGGTGCCCAGCTTCACTTCGTGCAGATAGTTGATGTGCGCCTCCAGGGTGAACAGCGAGTTACCGCTCTGGCCGCGGCTGTCGGCATCCAGGCCGATGCGCTCCATCAGCGCGTCGGTGGCGTAGCTGAATATCAGCAGGTAGTAGGCATCGCGCAGGTGCCCGTTGTAGTCGACCCAGTCCTCCTGGACCGGGGTGCGGTAGGTGATCAGTGCGGGCATCGCGGTCTCCTCAGTCGCCGAAAGCCATACCGTGGCTGGCCTTGCTGGTCTTTACCGCTTCCAGCACTGCCAACAGGGTGTCATCACGATAGCGCTCCAGCGCGGCGATGCTGCGATCCGCCAGTTGCACGGATGTCCCTTCGACCACATCGTCGATCAACTTGTCGGTGAGTTCCGGCGCCGGCAGGTAGGTCCAGGGCAGTTTCAACGCCGGGCCGAACTGGGCCATGAAGTGACGCATGCCCGCATCACCACCGGCCAGGGTGTAGGTGAGGAACGTGCCCATGAACGACCAGCGCAAGCCGGCACCGAAACGGATGGCATCGTCGATCTCGCCGGTACTGGCCACGCCGTCGTTGACCAAGTGCAGTGCTTCGCGCCACAGCGCTTCGAGCAGGCGGTCGGCGATGAACCCGGGCACTTCCTTGCGTACGTGTAGCGGGCGCATGCCCAGGGCGGTGTAGATGGTCCGGGCCGCTTCGATGGCTTCGGGGGCGGTGCGGTTGCCTCCGACGATTTCCACCAGCGGCAGCAGGTACACCGGATTGAACGGGTGGCCGACCACGCAGCGCTCGGGGTGGGTGGCCGACTCGTAGAACTCGCTGGGCAGCAGGCCCGAGGTGCTGGAACCGATGATCGCGTCGGGTTTGGCGGCGGCGCTGATCTTTGCGTGCAGGTCGAGCTTCAGGTCCAGGCGCTCAGGGGCGCTTTCCTGGATGAAATCGGCGTCGCGGACACATTCCTCGATGGTGGCGACGAACTTCAGGCGGTCTTGTGATGCGCCTGGGGCCAGGCCTTGTTTTTCCAGTGCCGGCCAGGCGTTGGCGATGCGCTTGCGCAAGGCCTGCTCGGCGCCTGGCGCCGGGTCCCAGGCGACCACGTCCAGCCCGTGGGCCAGGGCGCGCGCGACCCAGCCGCTGCCGATCACGCCACTACCCAGCGCGGCGAAGGTCTTGATCTCGGTGATGAAGGTCATGTTGGGCTCCTGAAAGTGTCAGCGGCGTTTGAGGTTCATCTTTTCCCGGCCTTCGGCCGGGGTCAGCACACGTGCGCCAAGGCGCGAAATGATTTCCACCGCGCGCTCGACCAACTGGCCGTTGCTGGCCAGCACGCCACGGTCCAGGTAAAGGTTGTCCTCCAGGCCCACCCGCACGTTGCCGCCCAGCAGCACCGCCTGTGCGGCCATCGGCATCTGCATGCGACCGATACCGAACCCGGCCCAGGTGACGTTTGGCGGCAAGTTGTCGACCATCGCCTTCATGGTGGTGGTATCGGCCGGAGCGCCCCACGGGATACCCAGGCACAGCTGGAACAGCGGGTCTTCGAGCAGGCCTTCCTTCATCATCTGCTTGGCGAACCACAGGTGGCCGGTGTCGAAGATTTCCAGCTCGGCTTTTACCCCCAGCTCGGTAATGCGCTTGGCGCCGGCGCGTAGTTGTGCCGGGGTGGAGACGTAGATCGAGTTGCCGTCGCCGAAGTTGAGAGTGCCGCAGTCGAGGGTGCAGATTTCCGGCAGCAGCGCTTCGACATGGGCCAGACGCTCCAGTGGGCCGATCAGGTCGGTACCCGCGCCGAACTCCAGTGGTGTTTCACCCGGGCCGATTTCCAGGTCGCCACCCATGCCCGCGGTAAGGTTGACGATGATGTCCACGTCGGCTTCGCGGATGCGCTCCATGACTTCGCGATACAGCGCCACGTCACGGCTGAAGCGGCCGGTTTGCGGGTCGCGCACGTGGCAGTGGACCACGGTGGCGCCGGCTTTCGCGGCCTCTACGGCAGACTCGGCGATCTGCTTGGGTGTGACTGGAACAAGGTGGCTTTTAGAGGCGGTGTCGCCGGCGCCGGTGAGGGCGCAGGTGATGATGACGTCGTGGTTCATGTCGGGGTTCCTTGTGGTGTCTGGTGGCCTTTTCGCGGGTAAACCCGCTCCCACAGGGGACGATGTTGCCCCTGGCATGTGCATGACTTGTGGGAGCGGGTTTACCCGCGAATGGGCCGGATCAGTTGGCAGTGAGGTTTAGGTTGTCGGCAGCCGGCTTGCCATCGAAGGTGGTCACACCCTCCAGCCAGCGGGCCTTGTCCTCGGGGTGGTCCTTGAGCCACTGGCGGGCCGACTCCAGCGCATCCTTGTGGTCGAGCAGTGGCTGCATCATGCGGCTCTCGTCCTCGGCACTGAAATTCAGGTTGGCCAGCAGGCGGTGGGCGTTGGGGCAGCGTTCGGCGTAGTCCGGCGCGGTCACCGTCCACACTGTCGCGCGGCCTTCGTCCGGGCCCAGTGCGTCCTGGCTGTCGCCCAGGTAGACCATGTCGATATTCACGTTCATCGGGTGCGGTGCCCAGCCGAAGAACACCACTGCCTCGTTGCGCCGCACCGCGCGGTCGACGGCGGCGAGCATGCCGGCCTCGCTGGACTCGACCAGCTGGAACTTGCCCAGGCCGAACTGGTTCTTGGCGATCATCGCCTTGATCTGGGTATTGGCGCCGGAGCCTGGTTCGATGCCGTAGATTTTCCCACCCAGTTCCTTCTCGAACTTGTGGATGTCGGCGAAGGTCTTCAGGCCCTTGTCGGCCAGGTACTTGGGCACCGCCAGGGTGGCGCGGGCGTCTTCCAGGCTCGGCTTGTCGAGCACCTTGACCTGTTTGGCGTCGACGAACGGTGTGATGGTCTGGGTCATGATAGGGTTCCAGTATCCCAGGAACATGTCCAGGCGCTTGTCGCGGATGCCGGCGAAGATGATCTGCTGTGAAGCGCTGGTCTGCTTGGTCTGGTAGCCAAGGCCATCGAGCAGCACCTGCGCCATGGCGCTGGTGGCGATGACGTCGGTCCAGTTGACCACGCCCAGACGGACGTTCTTGCAAGCCGCGGGCTCGGCGGCGAATAGTGGGGAAGTGGCGATGCTGCTCAGGGCAAGGGTCAACAGGCTGCGGCGGATCAAGCTGTGCATGGTGGCTCTCCATCGGCAGTGCATATTGTTATTGGGGTTCGACCTCTCTGGGTCGTATGAAGAAGCTACGCTGCTGTCAGGGTGGAAAATCGCACCCTGGCGACCAACATTTGCACGGAGGCGACCACCTTTGCCGTGGAGCATGCAATGCCGCAGATCATTCACTTCCTGTTGTTGCCCGGGTTCTCGGCCATGGGTTTCATCAGTGCCCTGGAACCACTGCGGGTGGCCAACCGCTTCAAGCGCCCGTTGTATCGCTGGCAGGTGTTGAGCCTGGACGGCGGGGCGGTGCTGGCCAGCAATGGCATGTCGGTGAACGCCGATGCAGCGCTGGCGGCGGGCGAGCCTGGTGGCATCCTGCTGATCGTCGCCGGTTTCGAGCCATTGGCCTGTTATGGGCCGGCGCTGCAGCAGGCGCTACGCCGCCTGGACCATGAGGGGGTGGTTCTGGGTGGCATCGATACCGGCGCGGTGGTGCTGGCCGAGGCCGGCCTGCTCGACGGCCACCGCGCCACCGTGCACTGGGAGGCGCTGGAGGCGTTCAAGGAGCGCTATCCACGCTTGCAGGTGACCCAGGAGCTGTTCGAGATCGATCGGCGTCGCATCACCTGCGCAGGCGGTACCGCGTCGATCGACCTGATGCTCGACCTGATCGGCCAGGCCCATGGCAGCGAGCTGGCGGTGCAGGTGTCCGAGCAGTTCGTGCTCGGGCGCATTCGCCAGCGCCAGGACCACCAGCGTATGCAGATCGCGAGCCGTTACGGCATCAGCAACAAGAAGCTCGTGAAGGTGATCGGAGAAATGGAGCGAAATATCGAGCAGCCGCTCAACACCCAGGTGCTGGCCGATGCAGTGCAGGTGACCCGGCGGCAACTGGAGCGCCTGTTCCGCTTGCATCTGGACGACACGCCCAGTGGCTTCTATCTGCGATTGCGACTGGACAAGGCTCGGCAGTTATTGCGCCAGACCGACATGAGTGTGCTGGAGGTGGCGGTGGCGTGCGGGTTCGAGTCGGCGTCGTATTTCACACGCAGCTACCGGGCACGGTTCGAGCGGTGTCCGCGGGAGGATCGGTTGGCCCGGGTGGTGTGACTGGTCCTCGTGAGCCATCGAGGTTCAACTCTCGCCTCCTTGGAAACTTGTTTGGTTAGACGAGGTGGGAGCCCCGATCAGTTTTTTGATCGGGGGACACATATTAAGGTTGAGCAAACCCTGGTTTGCCGTTTGCAGCACGCCAAGCCTTCACCTCGGCCACAATTTGCTCAGGGCTATCTTTCCCTTCCTCTGGGTAAAAAAGAAGATCTGATCCAGCGGGGTGCTCTGACAGTTTCTCAAACTTCTCCACAGCGCTACGGTGAGCTTCGTCGCTAGGGTAGTCAACTAGGTAAATTTTGTTCACAAACTCCAAAAATTCTATTTCTTTAATATTGTTAATCGAATCATTCATCTTTAATCACCTTGGTGATTCAACGTCCCAGACATGTATCAGGAGCATCCGCTGCCTAAGGGGCTGAGCATGGCGCAATCGGTAGGAGGTATCGAGCGAATCGGCCAAGTTGTCTACCGAGCAGAAGCCAAACAGGGTGAAAAAGTAACTGAAATCCTTTACGCGGCCCATGCTCTGGGCCATGCGTTCTGGCGACTAACCTTTGCACGGTGGCGACCACCCTCAGCCGTGGAGCGTGCAATGCCGCCTGGTTAGAACTGATCGAGGTCAGAAAGCGCCTGGAGGCGGTTTTCGACCTGTACTCGTCGCGCCTCGAAAGCCCGGGCGTCGAGTTTCGCGCCCATGTGGTCCAGTTGCAGGGCAAGGCGCGTACGTGGGGCATCCGGGTCGGTCGAACAGCACAGGTTGAAGACGATCGCCAGCGGGCTGCCGCTGTCATCCAGGTCAAATTCGATGCGCAGGTGCGAGCTGGCCGAAGTGCTGCGCAGCAGGGCGAGGTCTGGCTGTTTCAAGCCATTAAGTATGTCGTTGGCAACCCGCTCGAACTTGAGGTTGCGACGCTGGGGCGCTGGAATCCAGCCGTTGAAGACGTCTTGAAACACAGCATCCGTGGGTACGCAGTTGATGCTTTTCGTCGTCCGCTCGATCAGTTCGACACCGGTTTTCTCCAGGCCCTGCAGAAAACGGCTGAACCAGCGCTGGCCATCCTGTTGGCGATCGTGAACCTGGTTGGCTTCCAGTTGCGCCAGGCGCAAGCAGGCGTGAAGGTCTTCCCAGGGTTGGGTGGCAGGTTTGGTGGGCATGCTTTTGGCCCTCGCCGTAGGCGTAGGAAGGGGAACCTGGCGCCGCATGACGGCGCCAGGTGCAGGTCAGATGTCCAATGCCAGGATGTCGAACGCCTGGCTGGCCAACTTCATCCTGACGGCTTCGCGCATGGCGTCGAAGTGGCGAACACTGAACGAGCCCTGTTGCGAGGCCCGGTATACACGGGTATTCGACTTGTCGATGATGCGGCCAGCGGACCCTGCGGCTTTCTCGGCCTTGTCATAGCTCAGCTGAACGCTGGTCATGTGCATGATCGGCAGGCCTTGCGGTGTCATCTCGCAGGCCGAAATCTGAATGGTGCTGGATTTGCCCGAAACGCTCACGCTGCTTTCTTCGAGCAGTTGCTGCGCCTTGGGTGTTTGCACGATCACTTCGAAGGAACGTTTTACACAGCGGCTCAGGCGATGGCTGGCGCCGATCTGGACGGTGACGATCTGCGGCACCAGGGTGGCCAGCGTGTGGGTGTCCTTGTCGATTGCTTCCTCGACATGGGCGGCGCCGGTCAGCGTCCAGCCGAACTTGCCCAGGCCGTCGTTGTAGAAGTTGTACCACTCGCGCTGCTGGGTTTCCTTGTCGAACTTCTTGTTTGCCGACAGGTTCATCAAGCGCATGCCATCGAGCACGTCTTCGGCAACGCTGGCAGGTACATCCGGGGCAAAGATGCAGACGGTGTTGGCAACCATGACGGCGCGTTCTTCGCCTTCTTTCTTCAGGGCGGCAATGGCGCTGTTCATGTCGGTCTTGCTGATAGTAGAGGTCATGTCTTGGTTTCCGATCGAGTTCATCATCGGCACCTCGGGTGAGGCGCCGGGGACGCACTTTGGTTCGGATCGTCAAGACAGATAAGCCGAAAGCCTTTCCTGCCGAGGAACTCCCTTACTGCTGGCCGATGGACTGCAGGTACTCCGAGCGGTCATCGCTGCGTTGTGCCACGCAGGTGTTCCACGCCGCTTCGAACGCCTTGCTGCCCGGTTTCTCGGCATAGGTTTCGACCTTGCAGTCGGCATCGCGCAGTTGCGTCCACAGTTTCTCGGCCGCCTCCATACGCTCGGCCAAGGCGTCTGCCTTGTCGCCTTCGTCGGCGTACTGGTCGCGAATGCGCTGTATCAGGTCGTCATACGCCGACTTAAGTTCACGCTCGGCCGTCTGCTTGTTGAACGCCGCGCAAGCGAATGTCTGCTGGTCGGTCTCGACGTTGTCGCACGGGGTGCTTTCTTCCTCGCCGGCTTGGGCGCCCGATACGACAGCCAGCAATACCAGCCATGCCATTGATTTCATCCGTTTTCTCCTCAACAAGGCTGACGAATCGGCTGGATTCTCGCTCAGCCGCCGACAAGACGATAGCTCCCTGAAGAAATGTTCATGAAACGGTCGGAAATGTCGTTATCGAGACTGTCTCTCATCGCCAGACGGCGCGCCAGAGGGCGCGATGTCGCGCATTGACGCTTTCGGCAAACCCCCTGTCGTTTTTGCATCGGGGCGCCTTTGGGCACAGGCATATGCTGGCCCCAAAGCGCCGGCAATAAGGTTTGGCGCAAACCCATTCAATAAAAGGGGACAGCCTGATGAGCCCAGCCGAACTTCACGCCGACAGCATCGTCATCGACGGCCTGATCATTGCCAAATGGAACCGCGAGCTGTTCGAAGACATGCGCAAAGGCGGGCTGACTGCGGCCAACTGCACGGTGTCGGTCTGGGAAGGCTTCAAGGCTACCGTCGACAACATCGCCGCCAGCCAGAAGCTGATCCGCGATAACAGCGACCTGGTGATGCCGGTACGCACCACCGCCGACATCCGCAAGGCCAAGGAACTGGGCAAGACCGGCATTCTCTTCGGCTTCCAGAACGCCCACGCCTTCGAAGACCAGATCGCCTACGTCGACGTATTCAAGCAGCTGGGCGTGGGCATTGTGCAGATGTGCTACAACACCCAGAACCTGGTCGGTACCGGTTGCTACGAGCGTGACGGCGGCCTGTCGGGCTTCGGCCGCGAGATCGTTGCCGAAATGAACCGCGTCGGCATCATGTGCGACCTGTCCCACGTGGGCTCCAAGACCTCCGAAGAAGTCATCCTTGAGTCGAAAAAGCCGGTCTGCTATTCGCACTGCCTGCCTTCGGGCCTGAAAGAGCACCCGCGCAACAAGTCGGACGAAGAGCTGAAGTTCATCGCCGACCACGGCGGTTTCGTTGGCGTGACCATGTTCGCGCCGTTCCTGGCCAAGGGCATCGACTCGACCATCGACGACTACGCCGAAGCCATCGAGTACACCATGAACATCGTCGGTGAAGACGCCATCGGTATCGGTACCGACTTCACCCAGGGCCACGGCCAGGACTTCTTCGAATACCTGACCCACGACAAGGGTTACGCCCGTCGCCTGACCAACTTCGGCAAGATCATCAACCCACTGGGCATCCGCACTGTGGGCGAATTCCCCAACCTCACCGAAACCTTGCTCAAGCGCGGCCACTCCGAGCGCGTGGTGCGCAAGATCATGGGTGAGAACTGGGTCAACGTCCTCAAGGACGTGTGGGGCGAATAAGCCGCTCTCCAAGCCTGAAAGCCCCTGCCAGCAACGCCGGGGCATCCCGATAAAAAATTTTATGGAGTTGAGTTTCCATGGCCAAGATCGCCCCGCAATTGCCAATCGAAGTAGACAGCGAGACCGGTGTCTGGACCAGCGACGCCTTGCCGATGCTGTATGTGCCGCGCCATTTCTTCGTCAACAACCACATGGGCATCGAAGAAGTCCTGGGCGCCGACAAGTACGCCGAGATCCTCTACAAGGCCGGCTACAAGTCCGCCTGGCACTGGTGTGAAAAAGAGGCCGAGTGCCATGGCCTGGAAGGCGTGGCGGTGTTCGAGCACTACATGAAGCGTCTGAGCCAGCGTGGCTGGGGCCTGTTCGAAATCCAGGACATCGACCTCGACAAAGGCACCTGCAGCGTCAAGCTCAAGCACTCCGCATTCGTGTACGTCTATGGCAAGTGCGGCCGCAAGGTCGATTACATGTTCACCGGCTGGTTCGCCGGCGCCATGGACCAGATTCTCGCTGCCCGCGGCAGCTCGATCCGCACCGTGGCCGAACAGGTCTATGGCGGGTCGGAAGAAGGCCACGAAGATGGCCTGTTCGTTACAAAGCCGTTGTAAGCCGGAGATAGCGTCATGGCATTCGAAGCAATGTTCCAGCCGATCCAGATCGGCAAACTGACCATCCGCAACCGTGTGCTCAGCACCGCGCACGCTGAGGTCTACGCCACTGACGGCGGCATGACTACCGACCGCTACGTGAAGTACTACGAAGAAAAGGCCAAGGGCGGTATCGGCCTGGCGATCTGCGGCGGCTCGTCGGTAGTGGCAATCGACAGCCCGCAGGAGTGGTGGTCGTCGGTCAACCTGTCGACCGACCGCATCATTCCGCACTTCCAGAACCTGGCCGACGCCATGCACAAGCATGGCGCCAAGATCATGATCCAGATTACCCACATGGGCCGTCGCTCGCGCTGGGACGGCTTCAACTGGCCGACCCTGATGTCGCCGTCGGGTATCCGTGAACCCGTGCACCGCGCCACCTGCAAGACCATCGAGGTGGAAGAGATCTGGCGCGTGATCGGCAACTATGCGCAAGCTGCCCGCCGTGCGAAGGAAGGCGGCCTGGACGGCGTGGAACTGTCGGCCGTGCACCAGCACATGATCGACCAGTTCTGGAGCCCACGGGTCAACAAGCGTACTGACGAATGGGGCGGCACCTTCGAAGGGCGCATGAAGTTCGGCCTGGAAGTACTGAAGGCCGTGCGCGCCGAAGTCGGTGACGACTTCTGCGTGGGCATGCGTATCTGTGGCGACGAATTCCACCCCGATGGCCTCAGCCACGAGGACATGAAGCAGATCGCTGCCTACTACGACGCCACCGGCATGCTCGACTTCATCGGCGTGGTCGGCTCGGGTTGCGACACCCACAACACCCTGGCCAACGTCATCCCGAACATGAGCTACCCGCCGGAGCCGTTCCTGCACCTGGCGGCCGGTATCAAGGAAGTGGTCAAGGTACCGGTGCTGCACGCGCAGAACATCAAGGACCCGAACCAGGCTACCCGTATCCTCGAAGGTGGCTACGTGGACATGGTCGGCATGACCCGTGCGCACATGGCCGATCCGCACCTGATCGCCAAGATCAAGATGGGCCAGATCGACCAGATCAAGCAGTGCGTCGGTGCCAACTACTGCATCGACCGCCAGTACCAGGGCCTGGATGTGCTGTGCATCCAGAACGCCGCGACCTCCCGTGAATACATGGGCGTGCCGCACATCATCGAGAAGACCACCGGCGCCAAGCGCAAGGTGGTGGTGGTTGGTGCCGGCCCGGCCGGCATGGAAGCGGCCCGTGTGGCTGCCGAACGTGGCCACGATGTGACCCTGTTCGAGAAGAAGGAGCAGATTGGCGGGCAGATCACCATCGCCGCCAAGGCCCCGCAGCGTGACCAGATCGCCGGTATCACCCGTTGGTACCAGCTGGAGCTGGCGCGCCTGAAGGTCGACCTGCGCCTGGGCACCGCCGCCGACGTGGCTGCCATCCAGGACCTGCGCCCCGACATCATCGTGCTGGCGGTAGGTGGGCATTCCTTCCTGGAGCAGAACGAGCACTGGGGCGCCGCCGAAGGGCTGGTAGTCAGCAGCTGGGACGTGCTCGACGGCAAGGTTGCGCCGGGCAAGAACGTGCTGGTGTACGACACCATCTGCGAGTTCACTGGCATGTCGGTGGCTGACTTCATCGCCGACAAGGGCAGCCAGGTCGAGATCGTCACCGACGATATCAAGCCAGGCGTGGCCATGGGCGGTACTACCTTCCCGACCTACTACCGCAGCATGTATCCGAAAGAAGTGATCATGACCGGCGACATGATGCTGGAAAAGGTCTACCGCGAAGGCGACAAGCTGGTGGCGGTGCTGGAAAACGAATACACCGGCGCCAAGGAAGAGCGCGTGGTCGACCAGGTGGTGGTGGAGAACGGCGTGCGTCCTGACGAGCAGCTGTACTACGCACTGAAGGAAGGTTCGCGCAACAAAGGCCAGATCGACGTGGAGGCGCTGTTCGCCATCAAGCCACAGCCGATCCTCAGCCAGCCGGGCGAAGGCTACCTGCTGTACCGCATCGGCGACTGCGTGGCCCAGCGCAACGTGCATGCGGCGATCTACGACGCCTTGCGCCTGTGCAAGGACTTCTGATCGAGAAAAATCGTCGCCACCGGGCGCGGTCCCTGTGGGAGCGGGTTCACCCGCGAAAGCGTCAGCACAAGCAACAGAGTTGTCTGATCTGACGCATTCGCGGGTAAACCCGCTCCTACAAGGGGCCAATCCCATCTTCAGAGTGGCGCAAGAATCCAGCTGTTGTGGGAGCCTCCCATGTTGAACACCCTTCTACCAATCCTGCTGTTCGCTGCCCTTGGCCTGGCAGTGCTCGGCGCCCTGCGCCGGGTGCGCATGTGGCGGCGTGGCCGGCCGTCCAAGGTCAACCTGATCGGCGGCCTGCTGGCCATGCCGCGCCGCTACCTGGTGGACCTGCACCATGTGGTCGAGCGCGACAAGTACATGTCCAAGACCCACGTGGCCACCGCTGGCGGCTTCGTGCTGTCGGCCGTGCTGGCGATCCTGGTGCACGGCTTCGGCCTGCAGAGCAAGATCCTCGGCTACGCGTTGCTGGTGGCCACGGTGATCATGTTCAGCGGCGCCATCTTCGTCTTCAAGCGCCGCCTCAACCCGCCTTCGCGCCTGTCCAAGGGCCCGTGGATGCGCCTGCCGAAGAGCTTGCTGGCGTTTGCCGTTAGCTTCTTCATCGCCACCTTGCCGGTTGCCGGCATCCTGCCGGCCAACACCGGTGGCTGGGTGATGGTGGGCATTCTCGGCCTGGGCGTGCTGTGGGGCGTGTCGGAGCTGTTCTTCGGCATGACCTGGGGCGGCCCGATGAAACACGCCTTCGCCGGTGCCCTGCACCTGGCCTGGCACCGCCGCGCCGAACGCTTTGGCGGCGGCCGTTCCACCGGCCTCAAGCCGCTGGACCTGGAAGACCCGAACGCGCCGCTGGGCGTGGAAAAGCCGGTGGACTTCACCTGGAACCAGCTGCTGGGCTTCGACGCCTGCGTGCAGTGCGGTAAATGCGAAGCCATGTGCCCGGCCTTTGCCGCCGGCCAGCCGCTGAACCCGAAAAAGCTCATCCAGGACATGGTCATCGGCCTGGCCGGTGGTACCGACGCGCAGTTTGCCGGCAGCCCATACCCGGGCAAACCGATCGGTGAGCATGGCGGCCACCCGCACCAGCCAATCGTCAATGGCCTGGTCGACGCCGAAACGCTGTGGTCGTGCACCACCTGTCGTGCCTGCGTCGAGGAGTGCCCGATGATGATCGAGCACGTCGATGCCATCGTCGACATGCGCCGTCACCTCACCCTGGAAAAAGGCGCCACCCCGAACAAGGGCGCCGAAGTGCTGGACAACCTGATCGCTACTGACAACCCGGGCGGCTTCGCCCCTGGCGGGCGCATGAACTGGGCCGCCGACCTCAACCTGCAACTGCTGTCGGAGGTGAAAACCACCGAGGTGCTGTTCTGGGTCGGTGACGGTGCCTTCGACATGCGCAACCAGCGCACCCTGCGCTCGTTCGTCAAAGTGCTCAAGGCGTCGGGCGTGGACTTTGCCGTGCTCGGCCTGGAAGAGCGCGACAGCGGCGACGTGGCGCGCCGTCTGGGCGATGAAGCGACCTTCCAGCAATTGGCCAAGCGCAATATCCAGACCCTGGCCAAGTACAAGTTCCAGCGCATCGTCACCTGCGACCCACACAGCTTCCATGTGCTGAAAAACGAGTACGGCGCCCTGGGCGGCGACTATGAGGTGCTGCACCACAGCACCTACATCGCCGAACTGATCGCGGCCAACAAGCTCAACCTCGGCCAGCACAAGGGCGGCAGCGTCACCTACCACGACCCATGCTACCTGGGCCGTTACAACGGTGAGTACGAAGCTCCGCGTG
This sequence comes from Pseudomonas sp. SA233, assembly GCF_054792385.1. Lineage (NCBI taxonomy): Bacteria > Pseudomonadati > Pseudomonadota > Gammaproteobacteria > Pseudomonadales > Pseudomonadaceae > Pseudomonas > Pseudomonas sp. SA233. Next base: position 353,263 of record NZ_CP096449.1, read on the forward strand.
CCGTGCTCAAGGCCCTGGGTATCGAAGTGCGCGAGATGCAGCGCTCGGGCTTCCGTTCCCGTTGCTGCGGCGGTGGTGGCGGTGCGCCGATCACCGACATCCCTGGCAAGCAGCGTATCCCGGACATGCGCATGGACGACATCCGCGAGACCGAGGCCGAGCTGGTAGCTGTGGGTTGCCCACAGTGCACCGCCATGCTCGAAGGTGTGGTCGAACCGCGCCCGCAGATCAAGGACCTGGCCGAACTGGTGGCCGACGTGCTGATCGAAGAGGACGCGCCCTCTGCCCCAAAGCCGCAAACGGCCAAACGTGAACCTGCGGAGGTGCACTGATGAGCGACATTATCCGCCGCGACCCACGCGCCGAGTGGATCGCCCGTAACCGTCTGCACCCGCTGCATGCAGCGATGCAGACGCAGCAGACCAGCTGGATGGGGCCCAACGGCCTCATCCGCAAGAACCCCCACGCGATTGCCGCAGGCTTCATCGGCCCGGCCGGCATCAAGCGCATCGACCGCAGCGGCGCCCAGCAGGGCACCGCCGTGGGCGGGCGACGCACGGCGGCGGCCGAAGTCAAGCTGCCGCTGCACCAGGTGCCGGCGCCGGCGTTCTACATCGCCGTGGTGCCGGACATGGTCGGTGGCCGCCTGAGCAGCCACGACCGCGACCTGCTCGGCCTGGCCCACAGCCTGGCCGGCAGCGACGGTGCGGTGCTGGCAGTGGTGTTTGGCGAGCACAAGGAAAGCAACTTTTCCACAGCCGGGGTCGACCGCCTGCTGGTCATCGAAGGCGAGGCTTTCGAAGGTTATGCACCGGAGCAACTGGTACAAGGCTTGCGGGCTGTGGATAACCAGTTCACCCCGCGCCACTGGCTGCTGCCCGACAGCCGCACCGGTGGCGGCGAACTGGGCCGGCGCCTGGGCGCGGCACTGGGCGAGCGCCCGGCAACGCGGGTATGGCAGGTCAAGGACGGCCAGTGCATCGGCCGTGCCGGTGCCGGCCAGCAAGACCTGCAACGCGCCGTACCACGCTTGATCCTGGCGGCGGCCGAGTGCGCCGAGCCAGTCAGCGAAACCCGTCACGAAGCGCTGCCGGTGGAGTTGTCCACAAGCGTGGCACGCAGCCTGTCGCGCATCGAAGACCTCGGCTCGGTGGCCGTGGACCCGGCCACCATTGCCATGGCTGAAGCCGAGTTCATTGTCTCGGGCGGCAACGGGGTCAAGGACTGGGACCTGTATCACAAGGCCACCGCGGCCCTTGGCGCCACCGAAGGCGCCTCGCGGGTGGCGGTGGACGACGGCTTCATGCCGCGCAACCGCCAGGTGGGTGCCACCGGTACCTGGGTTACCGCGCGGGTCTACGTGGCTGTGGGTATCTCGGGCGCGATCCAGCACCTGCAGGGCATCGGCGCCTGCGACAAGGTGGTGGCGATCAACATGGACCCAGGCTGCGACATGATCAAACGGGCCGACCTGTCGGTAATTGGCGACAGTTCGGCGATTCTCCAGGCACTGATCGAGGCTGTGGACAACTACCGCAGCGGCGGCCAGCGCGACGCGGCGTAAGGGCACGAGCATGAGTACGAAAGTGATCAGCCTGGTTTCCATCGGTGCCCACCCCAGCTCCGGCCGCGCTCGCCGCGCCGAGCAGGATGCGCGCGCCGTGGAGCTGGGTTTGCAGCTGGCGGGGGATAACTTGCAGGTGGTGCATGCCGGCGACCCACGGGAAGAGGCGCTGCGCGCCTACCTGGGGATGGGCCTGGACCATCTGGATGTGCTGGAGCAGCCGGCCGGTGCCGACGTGCTGGGCGTGCTCGGGGATTACCTGCGCGATGCCGGGGCACAGCTGGTGCTGACCGGCAGCCAGGCCGAGACTGGCGAAGGGTCGGGCATGTTGCCGTTCCTGTTGGCCGAAAAGCTCGGCTGGCCACTGATTGTGGGGTTGGCTGAAGTGGAGTCGATCGACAACGGCACCGCCCAGGTATTGCAGGCGCTGCCGCGCGGTCAGCGGCGTCGACTGAAGGTACGCCTGCCGCTGCTGGCGACTGTGGATAACGCTGCGCCCAAGCCGCGCCAGAGCGCTTTCGGGCCGGCGCGTCGGGGTGTGTTGGCGGCACGCAACGTGGCTATCGTCGAGGACGAACTGCTGGCCGAAGCCGAACTGCAGCCAGCCCGCCCACGGCCCAAGCGGCTTAAGGTGATCAAGGCCAAGAGCGGTGCCGACCGGATGAAGGCGGCGACGGCCAAGGCCAGTGGTGGCGGTGGCAAGGTGTTGAAGGACGTTTCTCCACAGGAAGGCGCCGAGGCCATCCTCAAGCTGCTGGTGGAAGAAGGCGTGCTGCGCTAGAGCCTCACGCGGTCCCGGTGTAGGAGCGGCCTTGTGTCGCGATGGGCTGCGCAGCAGCCCCAGCAATCTTGACTCGTAGTCGAGATCCTGGGGCCGCGCTGCGGCCCATCGCGACACAAGGCCGCTCCTACATTCAATACTCAGCATCCACCCGAGCGCTTTTGCCCACCGAATCTGTTCGCCAAGGTGTGGATAAAGTGTTGGCGCATGGCCGCAGCCCTTGTCTGACATGGCCTCCAAGCGTTTGATCAAAAAACGATCAGTCTTATCCCTGCCTTCGCATGCAAAGCACGGCAGCACCCTGCTTATTTTGCCCACAATCGCTGTTAGCCGGTCTGTGGATAATCTGTTCGGCATCACCTGTAAGCGGCGTAGTCAAAGGCTTTGGCAGATCTGTTCAAAAATTGAACAATCCCGCCCGGATGCTACGCGATGCCTGAAAATCAAGCCCTTGGGTCACTTATCAACAGGGCGATCGCAAAAAGCTCATTGGTTGCCCACAAAGTCTGTTGGTGTTTCTGTGGACAAGATGTATGAACTCCGCTGTAGCCCAGTTAATACGCGACCTTGGCTGATATGGTCAAATAATGATCAAGGTCCTACCTGACATTTTTGCCAGTACGCGAATGTTCAACCAACCATTACCGTATCCACAGGTCTTCGTATTTGTGAATAACTCATGGCGACATACCTGCTAAATGCCGATCGGCAGCACTCTGTACTGGGTGCGCATCTCGGCGGCCCGCGTGCTTATGCGCCTTATGGAGTCATAAGCGCCGCCTGCGCACCAGGGCTGGCATTTTGTGGAGAGTATCGGGACCCAGTGACTGGGAATTACCCACTGGGAAATGGCCATCGTACCTACACACCCTCGCTCATGCGTTTCCTGTCACCGGACACGCAAAGCCCGTTCGGCAAGGGCGGGCTCAATGCTTATTTGTACTGCCTTGGTGACCCGGTCAACCACCGCGATCCCACAGGGCAGAAGGCAGAGGATTATGTACTGCCAGTGCTAAGTATCCTTACCAACGTGCTAGGTCTGTTTATCAGCGCGCTACGATTCAGAGCTTTCGTCAAGCAGGTGGGCGCTAGTCGAAGAATTGCCGTGGAAAGCCTTTCACCGTCGATTATGCCGCCAACACGACAGGATTGGGCTTTGTCCAGCGTGAGTGCGGTCGCTGGCGTTGCGGGGTTGACCATTGGTATTGTGAGAACGGCCGATCCTGAAAACAACTGGCAGACATGGGCCTTGGCTACGCTGACCGTTGTGTCGCTCGCAACGACGGGCTATGAGGCATGGGGGCTGGCTCAGGAGAAGCCATGGAAAACGGACACGCCTGTCGCTTTGGGGCCGCGAGAATTTCCGCCTACCGCAAATGTGAACACTTCAGCGGCCGGTATCAGAGGCATAACCCCATCCTAGAAATACGGATAGCGACATCTGTCGCTATCCGTATTTCCCGGGCAGTTACTGCGCCTGCACTTCTTTCAGGTAAGGCGCAGGTTCCGCGCCCAGATTGTTCAGCAAGCGCTGGCTATACCAGTCAATGAAGTTGACCACGCCAAACTCGTAGGTCTTCGAGTAAGGCCCAGGCTGATACGCAGTGGAGTTGATCCCACGCTGGTTCTCTTCAGCCAAACGACGGTCCTGATCGTTGGTTGCGTCCCAGACCTTGCGCATCTGCTCAGGGTCGTAGTCCACGCCTTCCACGGCATCCTTGTGCACCAACCACTTGGTGGTGACCATGGTTTCCTGGGCGCTGATCGGCCACACGGTGAACACGATCATGTGGTCGCCCATGCAGTGGTTCCAGGAGTGTGGCAGGTGCAGGATGCGCATCGAGCCCAGGTCCGGGTTCTTGATGCGGCCCATCAGCTTCTTGCACGCCTGCTTGCCATCCATGGTCATCGACACGGTCCCCTTGAGCAGCGGCATGCGCACGATACGGTTACGCAGGCCATGGCTCTTGTGCAGGTACGGGATCTTCTCGGCTTCCCAGGCAGCGGCGGAGGCGGCTACGTGGTCCTTGAAGGCCTGGTCGGCGCGAGGGTCGTTGGTGTCATCCCACTCCAGCAGGGTTTTCAGCAGCTCAGGGTGCGACCCATTGCAGTGGTAGCACTCGCGGTTGTTTTCCAGCACCAGTTTCCAGTTGGCCTTTTCCATCAAGGTGGTTTGTACCGCCACCTTGGTGTTTTCCATGTCGTACGGTTCCATGTAGTGGTCCAGGGTGGCCAGGAACTCGTCGATGGCGGGCGGGTTTTCCGCCAGGCTGATGAAGATGTAGCCGCCAGCGACCTTCACGTTCACCGGCTTCAGGCCATACTGGTTCATGTCGAAGTCGGCGCCCATTTCAGTGCCGGCGAACAGCAAGCGGCCGTCCAGCTCGTAGGTCCACTGGTGGTAAGGGCAGACCAGCTTGGCCACCTTGCCTTTTTCGCTGGTGCACAGACGCGAGCCGCGGTGGCGGCAGACGTTATGGAAGGCATGCACCTTACCCTCGGCACCACGGATCACGATGATCGGGTTCTTGCCGATCTGCAGGGTCAGGAAGTTGCCCTTTGTCGGGATCTCGCTTACCAGCCCCGCGATCAGCCACTCCTTGTGGAAGATCTCCTGCATGTCGATCTGGAACAGACGCTCGTCGGTGTAAAAAGGCTGGGGCAGCGAGTAGGTGCGCTCGCGGGTCTGCAGCATCTCGGCGGTGGCCTTGCGTGCAGGTTCCAGTGGATCGCCCAGGCTCAGGGTTGCGGTGACGTCCATCGTGTATTCCTCGGGGCCGTGTGCGGCCGGCAAAAGGTGGCTAATCGTTGTTGTGGTGCCGCAAGGCTGCTCATCAGAAACAGCTAGTTGTTTTGCCGTGGAGTGTGCGTCCGAAGGCGTCATGAACCGTATCCATGGGCGACATGGCCGATTTGAATTACGACGCGCCAGCCCTTGCAGTGCGGGGCTGGTCGCGATAAGCACGCCGATGTCGCTGGCAGGAATGTACGTCGTCTTCAGCTTGCGCATTATCCAAGCCATAAAACGGCCAATAGTCGGCTGCTGGAGATGAACATGTCCGATACCTTCCTCAATCCGGTCACTACCCAGACCTGGGCCAACGGCCGCCACATCGTGCGCTGCGTCAAGGTCATCCAGGAGACCTGGGACGTGCGCACCTTCTGCTTCATGGCCGATCAACCGATCATGTTCTTCTTCAAGCCGGGGCAGTTCGTCACCCTGGAGCTGGAGATCGAAGGCAAGCCGGTGATGCGTTCCTACACCATCTCCAGTTCACCGTCGGTGCCCTACAGCTTCTCGATCACCGTCAAGCGTGTACCGGGCGGCCTGGTGTCCAACTTCCTCCACGACACCATGCACGAAGGCGCCGAGCTGCCGGTGCACGGCCCGGTGGGGCTGTTCAACGCCATCGATTTCCCGGCGCAGAAGGTGCTGTACCTCTCGGGCGGTGTCGGGATCACCCCGGTCATGTCGATGGCGCGCTGGTTCTACGACACCAACGGCAATGTCGACATGGTGTTCGTGCACAGCGCCCGTTCGCCGAAGGACATCATCTACCACCGCGAGTTGGAGCAGATGGCCTCGCGCATCCCCAATTTCAGCCTGCACATCATTTGTGAAAAGCATGGCCTGGGTGAGCCGTGGGCGGGTTATCGCGGTTACCTCAACCAGCGCCTGATGGAGCTGATCGCGCCGGACTACATGGACCGTGTGGTGTTCTGCTGCGGCCCGACGCCATACATGACTGCGGTCAAGCGCATGCTCGAAGCGGTCGGCTTCGACATGAAGAACTATCACGAGGAATCGTTCGGTGCGACGCCGCCTGAGGCCAAGGCCGATGCGGTGGAGCATGCCGAGCAGGCTGCCGACGCGCCGGAACTGGATGCGGCCGACCTCAACCTGGTGGAGTTCATCGGCAGCGAGAAGAGCATCCGCATCGCCCCGGGCGAGACCGTGCACGCGGCGGCGGCCAAGGTTGGCCTGATGATCCCGAAAGCCTGCGGTATGGGCATTTGCGGCACCTGCAAGGTGCTCAAGCTGGGCGGCGAAGTGGAGATGGAGCACAACGGCGGCATTACCGAAGAGGACGAAGCCGAGGGCTACATCCTGTCGTGCTGCAGTGTGCCGAAAGGAGATGTGCGGATCGATTACTGATCCGGTGTTCCCAGGGCCGCAAAGCGGCCCTGTTGTGTTTCACAACTGGTATTTCCGACAGTTCCAGATTACCCGAGGTACCAAATAGAATTGCCTCAGTCCTCTTTGAGTATTGAGCATGAACCGTTGCCATTTGCTAGTTGTGGATATGAGCGGTTCAGTGTTTTACGGCAGCCACTGCAGAACACACGGCGCATATGACCCCTATGGTGCACATCCAGGCAATGCTGCTTGGGTACTCGCATTTAATGGCGAGCGCCAAGATAACTTCACAGGCTTTTATCTGCTCGGCAATGGCAGAAGAGCATATAGCTCCGCATCAAGGCGATTCTTGTCTGCAGACCAGCTAAGCCCATTTTCCAAGGGGGGTATCAATGCTTATGCCTATTGCTTGGGAGATCCGGTTAACAGGCAAGATCCGAGCGGAGCATTCAGCATTCTCTCGTTTCTCAAAAGCGCGATATGGCTAGGCTCGCGGATTAAAGCAGCTTGGGCTCGTCCAGCTAGATTGAAGGTGTTGGCTGAAGCGGCTCAATGGACGGCCAGTATCGGAGGCAGCCTGGCTTTTTACGGAGTACCTGGTGGTAAAGAGTTGGCGACTGCAGGGAGTATTGTGAAGGTCGGGTTAAAAGGACTTTCGGTCGGCAGGTCGCTGAAGAAACAGGTTGAGAATAGTTCTGGGCCTCTCATGATGGATTTGGCTGGGGCTGATTTTTCGCCCTTCGTTGGCCCTACCACCGCCAGCGAGTCTCCAAGCCCCTTGGAGCTTGCTGAACAGATCAGGGCTGTATCTCGTCCAACCCATTCAAGTCCAAGGCAAGGCGTGACAATTCTGCAATCACCGCACGGGCCTGTTGCGCCCCGGTAGCACTCTGCACCGACAGGTCAATGATGTTCGCCAGGTTGCGTCCACTTTCCGCGCCACTTCTTCCACAGCGCTGATCATCTCTATGAGGGTGCTGGCCGCCTGTTCGATTTCGTTGTTCTGCTGCTGGCCGCGGGCGCTTTCGTCTGTCCTTTTCCTGACCGGCGGTTGACCCAGGTCGGAACAAGGGGCCGGCTACCCTGTCAATCTGCGGGTTAGACACTTTGTGAATCCGATATTTAATGGCGATGGGCCGCACTTTTCTTTATCGTGTGCGCCCCTCGCAACAACCTGAGATAGACCCATGCTGGAAGCTTCCCTGAATCAAATCGAGCAACTGGTCAGCGACCTGATGCAGAAGAACGCTCAACTCACCGAGCAGAACGCCGCCCTCGGTCAGGAACTGGCCCAGGCCAAGGAAGAGAACGAAACCCTGCAGCTGTCGCTGATGGAGCAGGAAGAGAAGAACGGCAGCACTGCTGCACGCCTGCAGGCCCTGCTCGAGCGCGCCAACGCCGGCGTCGTAGGCGCATGACACTTCGAGCGCAGCCGATCAATGTCGTGTCGATCCTCGGCAACGACTATTCGATCAAGGCGCCTGAAGGCCAGGAAGCGACCCTGGCCCAGGCGGTGCAGATGCTCAACACCGCCCTGGCCCAGACCAAGCGTCAGTACCCGACCCTGATCGGCGACAAGCTGCTGGTGCTGGCCGCGCTGAACCTGTGTTCGCGGCAGATCGAGCTGCAGGATGAGCACCGCAAGACGCTGGAGCGTACCCAGGCGCAGATCGATGCCACGGTGGATGCCATCGTGCGGACCATAGCCGAACAATAAGGCCTTACATCGTCCTCTGTGGGAGCGGATTCACCCGCGAATGCGTCAGTGTATTCAGCATCGCATTCGCGGGTAAACCCGCTCCCACAGGGTATCTGATTGCTTCAGGTCACTGGATTAACTGGATACGCAAGTGTATACACTTTCCGCAAAACAATAATTATGCGGGGAGTAGGGCATGCGTATCTGGCGTAAAAGCATCCAGTGGCAGTTGATCTCCAGCATGGGCGCAGCCCTGCTGGCGAGCATCCTGGTGGTGGTCATCATTTTCACGGTGGCGCTAAACCGTCTCACCGAACGCTATCTGGTCGATACCGCGCTGCCCGCCAGCATCGAGGCCATCCGCAACGACATCGAGCGCATGCTCGGACAGCCGCTGGTGGCGGCGGCGGATATTGCCGGCAACACCCTGCTGCGCGACTGGCTTGCCGCCGGTGAAGACCCCGCCCATGCCGCTCCATTCATCGAATACCTGACCGCCGCCAAGCAGCGCAACCAGGCCTTCACCACCTTGTTCGTCTCGACCGACACCGGCCACTACTACAACGAGAATGGCCTGGACCGTACCCTCAGCCGAAGCAATCCCAAGGACAAATGGTTCTACGGCTACATCGACAGCGGTGCCGAACGCCTGATCAACATCGACATCGACGGTGCCACCGGCGAGCTCGCGCTGTTCATCGATTATCGCGTGGAAAAGAATGGCCAACTGGTCGGTGTGGCCGGTATGGGCCTGCGCATGACCGAACTGTCGAAGCTGATCCATGACTTCAAATTTGGCGAGCACGGCAAGGTGTTCCTGGTGCGTAACGATGGCCTGATCCAGGTTCATCCGGACGCTGCCTTCAGCGGCAAACGCCAGCTCACCGAACAGCTCGGCGCGGATGCCGCCAAGGTGCTGATGACCGGCGGCGAAGGCCTGCGCAGCAGCCGCTTCAGCCGTGACGGCGAAAGCTACCTGGCGCTCGGCCTGCCCCTGCGCGACCTCAACTGGACCCTGGTGGCCGAGGTGCCGGAGGAGGAAATCTACGCGCCAATGCACCAGGCGGTATGGCTGACCAGCCTGATCGGTGGTGCCGTGGCCCTGGTGTCGCTGTTGCTGGTGGTGCTGCTGGCGCGTGGCCTGGTGCGGCCGATCCGCCGCGTCACAGCGGCGTTGGTGCAGATTGGCAGTGGCGCGGGTGATCTGAGCCATCGGCTGGACGATTCACGCCAGGACGAACTGGGTGACCTGGCGCGTGGCTTCAACCGCTTCCTCGACAGCCAGCGCCGGTTGATCGGCGAGGTATTGCACACTTCCGAGCGGCTGCACCTGGCGGTCGAGCAGGTGACACAGGTGGTGGACAACACCGCCGAGCGTTCCGGGCGCCAGCAGGAAATGACCGAAATGGTCGCTACCGCCGTGCACGAAATGGGTTTGACCGTGCAGGACATTGCCCGCAATGCCGGTGATGCTGCCCAGGCCTCGCAATCGGCGAGGGACGAAGCCCTGCAGGCGCGTGAAGTGGTGCAGCGCTCGATCCGTGGTATCGAGGGGATGTCGGGTGATATCGGCAAGGCTGCCGAGGCAGTCAGCCAACTTGCCGATGAAGTAGCCTCGATCGACGAAGTTCTTGCGGTTATTCGTAGTATTTCCGAGCAAACCAACCTGCTGGCGCTGAATGCCGCCATCGAGGCGGCCAGGGCAGGGGAGATGGGCCGTGGATTTGCCGTGGTGGCCGATGAGGTGCGTACCTTGGCCCGGCGCACGCAGCTGTCCACCGACGAAGTGCAGCAGATGATCCAGCGCTTGAAGCAGGGCGCGGGTTCGGCTGTGAGTTCGATGCAGGCTGGGCAGCAGGCGACGGGTAGCGGGGTGGAGTCTAGCCAGCGCACCGGAGCGTCATTGGGGGCGATCACTGACCAGGTCGAGCACATCAGCGACATGAACCATCAGGTAGCTACTGCGACCGAAGAGCAGTCGGCGGTGACCGAGGAGATCAATCGTACGGTGCAGGGGATTTCCGACCTGGCGCGGGAGACCGCGGCGGAGGTGCAGGGCTGTCGCGAAGAGTGCCAGGCGCTGCGTGGCTTGGCGGATGACCTGGCGCGGCAGATGGGTGGGTTCAGGCTTTAGATCAGTGTTGGCTTCTTCGCGGGTAAACCCGCTCCCACAGGTTCATCATTGCTCTTGAGGGCAGAGCTGTACCTGTAGCTCCCACAGGCTCACCTCAGGCCTTGAAACCTGCGCGATCCCTGTGGGAGCGGGTTTACCCGCGAATGCGGCCTGTCAGGCGCTGATGATGGCGCGGATATCCGCCGCCAGCTCGCGCACCCGCTCTTCCTCGGTATCCCACGAGCACATGAACCGCGCCCCGCCACTGCCAATGAAGGTATAGAACCGCCACCCCTTGGCGCGCAGTGCCTCGATCGCATGCTCCGGCATCTGCAGGAACACCCCGTTGGCCTCAACCGGGAACATCAGATCCACTCCCGGCAAGTCACTCACCAGCGAGGCGAGCAACTGCGCGCAATGGTTGGCATGCGCGCCATGGCGCAACCAGGCGCCATCTTCCAGCAGGCCCACCCAAGGCGCCGACAGGAAGCGCATCTTCGATGCCAGTTGCCCGGCCTGCTTGCAGCGGTAGTCGAAGTCCTCGGCCAGCTGACGGTTGAAGAACAGGATCGCCTCGCCCACTGCCATGCCGTTCTTGGTGCCGCCAAAACACAGCACATCGACGCCGGCCTTCCAGGTCAGCTCTGCCGGGGTGCAGCCCAGGAACGAGCAGGCATTGCTGAAGCGGGCACCGTCCATGTGCAGGTTCAGTCCCAGCTCCTTGCAGGTGGCGCTGATCGCCTTCAGCTCATCGGGGCGATACACGGTGCCCACCTCGGTGGCCTGGGTAATGGTCACCACCCGTGGCTTGGGGTAGTGGATGTCCTGGCGCTTCAGCGCCACTTCGCGGATCGACTGTGGTGTCAGCTTGCCGTTGACGCTGGGCGCGGTCAGCAGCTTGGAGCCGTTGGAGAAGAACTCCGGCGCACCGCACTCGTCGGTTTCGACGTGGGCGGTCTCGGAGCAGATCACGCTGTGGTAGCTCTGGCACAGCGAGGCCAGGGCCAGGGAGTTGGCGGCGGTGCCGTTGAAGGCGAAGAACACCTCGCAGTCGGTTTCGAACAGCTTGCGGAAGTATTCCGCGGCGCGTTCGGTCCACTGGTCGTCGCCGTAGGCGCGGTCGTGGCCATGGTTGGCCTTTTCCATCGCTGCCCAGGCTTCGGGGCAGATGCCGGAATAGTTGTCGCTGGCGAATTGTTGGCTCTTATCTGTCATGACACTGTCCTGTGAACGACGCAGAACAGCACTCTAAACCATCGATTCAGCAGTTGCCTATACAAGCGGTGCAGCGTTTGATTTCGGCATTGCCTGTACTGGCCTATTCGCGGCTAAAGCCGCTCCCACTGGGAGATTGCAAGCATTGAGGCAGCGCCGTACCTGTGGGAGCGGGTTCACCCGCGAAAGGGCCGGCACGGTCAACACAAAAGCGAATGTCGTAAACGCGCCATTGCAAGGCGTGCGCAGGCATCTGACCCGCCCCGGCCAGTCATAACATCGCCACAAAGGGCCACAGTGCCCCACGACAAAAAACGATCGCTGCCGGGAGATACACGATGTTCAGCAAGCAAGACCAGATTCAGGGTTACGACGATGCACTGCTGGCGGCGATGAATGCCGAAGAGCAGCGCCAGGAAGACCACATCGAGCTGATCGCCTCGGAAAACTACACCTCCAAGCGCGTGATGCAGGCCCAAGGCAGCGGCCTGACCAACAAGTACGCCGAAGGCTACCCGGGCAAGCGCTACTACGGTGGCTGCGAGCACGTGGACAAGGTAGAAGCCCTGGCCATCGAGCGCGCCAAGCAGCTGTTCGGTGCCGACTACGCCAACGTCCAGCCGCACTCCGGCTCCTCGGCCAACGGTGCCGTCTACCTGGCCCTGCTGCAGGCTGGTGACACCATCCTCGGCATGAGCCTGGCCCACGGCGGCCACCTGACCCACGGCGCCAAGGTGTCGTCTTCGGGCAAACTGTACAACGCTGTGCAATACGGCATCGACACCAACACCGGCCTGATCGACTACGACGAAGTCGAGCGCCTGGCTGTCGAGCACAAGCCAAAAATGATCGTTGCCGGCTTCTCGGCCTACTCCAAGACCCTCGATTTCCCACGCTTCCGCGCCATCGCCGACAAGGTCGGCGCACTGCTGTTCGTCGACATGGCCCACGTAGCCGGCCTGGTTGCCGCTGGCCTGTACCCGAACCCTATTCCGTTCGCCGATGTGGTTACCACCACCACTCACAAGACCCTGCGCGGCCCACGCGGCGGCCTGATCCTGGCCAAGTCGAACGAAGAGATCGAGAAGAAGCTGAACGCCGCGGTGTTCCCCGGCGCCCAGGGCGGCCCGCTGATGCACGTGATCGCCGCCAAGGCCGTTTGCTTCAAGGAAGCGCTGGAGCCTGAATTCAAGGTCTACCAGCAACAAGTGATCGAAAACGCCCAGGCCATGGCCCAGGTGTTCATCGACCGTGGCTACGACGTGGTTTCCGGCGGCACCGACAACCACCTGTTCCTGGTCAGCCTGATCCGCCAGGGCCTCACCGGCAAAGATGCCGACGCCGCCCTGGGCCGCGCGCACATCACCGTCAACAAGAACGCCGTGCCGAATGACCCGCAGTCGCCATTCGTCACCTCGGGCCTGCGCATCGGTACCCCGGCCGTTACCACCCGCGGCTTCAAGGTTGCTCAGTGCGTGGCCCTGGCCGGCTGGATCTGCGACATCCTCGACAACCTCGGTGACGCAGACGTCGAAGCCGATGTGGCGAAGAACGTCGCGGCCCTGTGCGCAGATTTCCCTGTTTACCGCTGAGTGGAGTCAAACACCATGCAACGTTACTCGGGCTTCGGCCTTTTCAAGCACTCCCTCAGCCACCACGAGAACTGGCAGCGCATGTGGCGCACGCCAACCCCTAAAAAGGTCTACGACGTGGTTATCGTCGGCGGTGGCGGCCATGGCCTGGCCACGGCCTATTACCTGGCCAAGGAGCACGGCATCACCAACGTTGCCGTGATCGAGAAGGGCTACCTGGGCGGCGGCAACACCGCCCGTAACACCACTATCGTACGTTCCAACTACCTGTGGGACGAGTCGGCACACCTGTATGAGCACGCCATGAAGCTGTGGGAGGGCTTGTCCCAGGACCTCAACTACAACGTGATGTTCTCCCAGCGCGGCGTGTACAACCTGTGCCACACCCTGCAGGACATGCGTGACTCCGAGCGCCGGGTCAGCGCCAACCGCCTGAACGGCGTGGATGGCGAGCTGCTCAACACCGCCCAGGTCGCGGCCGAGATCCCGTACCTGGACTGCTCGAAGAACACCCGCTACCCGATCCTTGGTGCCACCGTGCAGCGCCGTGGCGGCGTGGCCCGTCACGACGCCGTGGCCTGGGGCTTCGCCCGTGCCGCCGACGCCCTGGGCGTGGACCTGATCCAGCAGACTGAAGTGATCGGCTTCCGCAAGGAAAACGGCGCGGTCATCGGTGTGGAAACCAACAAAGGCTTCATCGGCGCCAAGCGCGTCGGCGTGGTCACCGCCGGTAACTCCGGTCACATGGCCAAGCTGGCCGGCTTCCGCCTGCCGCTGGAATCGCACCCTCTGCAAGCACTGGTATCCGAGCCGATCAAGCCGATCATCGACAGCGTGATCATGTCCAACGCCGTGCACGGCTACATCAGCCAGTCCGACAAGGGCGACCTGGTGATCGGTGCCGGTATCGACGGCTGGGTCGGCTACGGCCAGCGCGGTTCGTACCCGGTGATCGAGCACACCCTGCAGGCCATCGTCGAGATGTTCCCCAACCTCTCGCGCGTGCGCATGAACCGCCAGTGGGGCGGCATCGTCGATACCTCGCCGGACGCTTGCCCGATCATCACCAAGACCCCGGTCAAGAACATGTTCTTCAACTGCGGTTGGGGTACTGGCGGCTTCAAGGCGACCCCGGGTTCGGGCAACGTCTTCGCCGCGAGCCTGGCCAAGGGCGAAATGCACCCACTGGCCGCGCCGTTCTCCATGGACCGTTTCTACAACGGCGCACTGATCGACGAACACGGCGCCGCCGCCGTCGCCCACTAACCGGAGACACCGTCATGTTGCATATTTTCTGTCCCCACTGCGGCGAGCTGCGCTCCGAAGAAGAGTTCCACGCCTCTGGCCAGGCGCACATCGCCCGCCCGCTGGACCCTAACGCCTGCTCCGACGAGGAGTGGGGTACCTACATGTTCTACCGTGACAACCCACGCGGTATTCACCACGAACTGTGGGACCACGTTGCCGGCTGCCGCCAGTATTTCAACGTCACCCGTGACACCGTGACCTACGAGATTCTGGAAACCTACAAGATTGGCGAGAAGCCGCAAGTGACCGCCAGCGGCAAGCAGAGCAGCGCCGCGTCGACCGTCAAAGGCCAAGGGGAAAAAGTATGAGCCAGACCTATCGCCTCGCCAGCGGCGGCCGTATCGACCGCAGCAAGGTCCTTAACTTCAGCTTCAACGGCAAGACCTACCAGGGTTATGCCGGTGACAGCCTGGCCGCCGCGTTGCTGGCCAACGGCGTCGACATCGTCGGCCGCAGCTTCAAGTATTCGCGTCCACGCGGCATCATCGCCGCCGGTACCGAAGAGCCGAACGCCATCCTGCAGATCGGCTCCAGCGAAGCCACCCAGATCCCCAACGTGCGTGCCACCCAGCAGGCGCTGTACGCAGGTCTTGTAGCTACCAGCACCAACGGCTGGCCGAACGTCAATAACGACGTCATGGGCATCCTGGGCAAGGTTGGCGGCAGCATGATGCCGCCGGGCTTCTACTACAAAACCTTCATGTACCCGAAATCGTTCTGGATGACTTACGAGAAGTACATCCGCAAAGCCGCAGGCCTTGGCCGCGCGCCGCTGCAGAACGACCCGGACAGCTACGACTACATGAACCAGCACTGCGACGTGCTGATCGTCGGTGCCGGCCCTGCCGGCCTGGCCGCTGCCCTGGCCGCTGGCCGCAGCGGTGCCCGCGTGATTCTGGCTGACGAGCAGGAAGAGTTCGGCGGCAGTCTGCTCGACACCCGCGAAACCCTCGACGGCAAGCCTGCTGCCGATTGGGTCAGCGCCGTGGTCAAAGAGCTGGAAAGCCTGCCTGAAGTGACCCTGCTGCCACGTGCCACGGTCAACGGCTACCACGACCATAACTTCCTGACCATCCACGAGCGCCTCACCGACCACCTCGGCGATCGCGCCCCGATCGGCCAGGTACGCCACCGCGTGCACCGCGTCCGCGCCAAGCGCGTGGTGCTGGCTGCCGGCGCCCACGAGCGCCCGCTGGTGTACGGCAACAACGACCTGCCGGGCAACATGCTGGCCGGTGCCGTGTCCACCTACGTACGCCGCTACGGCGTGGCCCCGGGCCGCAAGCTGGTGCTGTCGACCAACAACGACCACGCCTACCGCGCCGCGCTGGACTGGCACGACGCCGGCCTGCAAGTGGTCGCCATTGCCGACGCCCGCCACAACCCACGTGGCTCGCTGGTTGAAGAAGCACGTGCCAAAGGCATTCGCATCCTCACCTCCAGCGCCGTGATTGAGGCCAAGGGCAGCAAGCACGTCACCGGCGCCCGCGTGGCCGCCATCGATGTGCAGGCACACAAGGTCACCAGCCCTGGCGAAACCCTCGAGTGCGACCTGATCGCCACCTCCGGCGGCTACAGCCCGATCGTGCACCTGGCTTCGCACCTGGGCGGTCGCCCGGTATGGCGTGAAGACATCCTCGGCTTCGTGCCGGGCGATGCTCCGCAGAAACGCGAATGCGTGGGTGGCATCAACGGCGTCTACGCCCTGGGCGACGTGATCGCCGATGGCTTCGAAGGCGGCGTTCGCGCAGCCACCGAAGCGGGCTTCAAGGCCACCGTTGGCAGCCTGCCAAAAACCGTTGCGCGCAAGGAAGAGGCCACCGTGGCACTGTTCCAGGTGCCGCACGACAAGGGCACTGCCCGCGCACCCAAGCAGTTCGTCGACCAGCAGAACGACGTCACCGCGGCCGCCATCGAACTGGCCACCCGCGAAGGCTTCGAGTCGGTCGAGCACGTAAAACGCTACACCGCGCTGGGCTTCGGTACCGACCAGGGCAAACTGGGCAACATCAACGGCCTGGCCATCGCCGCCCGTTCGATCGGCATTACCATCCCGGAAATGGGCACCACCATGTTCCGCCCCAACTACACGCCGGTTACCTTCGGTGCAGTAGCGGGCCGTCACTGTGGTCACCTGTTCGAGCCCGTACGCTTCACCGCCCTGCATGCCTGGCACGTGAAGAACGGCGCCGAGTTCGAAGACGTCGGCCAGTGGAAACGCCCGTGGTACTTCCCGAAAGCCGGTGAAGACATCCACGCCGCCGTGACCCGTGAATGCAAGGCCGTGCGCGACAGCGTGGGCCTGCTGGACGCCTCGACCCTGGGCAAGATCGACATTCAGGGCCCGGATGCTCGTGAGTTCCTCAACCGCATCTACACCAACGCCTGGACCAAGCTCGACGTGGGCAAGGCCCGCTATGGCCTGATGTGCAAGGAAGACGGCATGGTCTTCGACGACGGCGTGACCGCCTGCGTCGGCGACAACCACTTCATCATGACCACCACCACTGGCGGCGCCGCCCGTGTGCTGCAGTGGATGGAGCTGTACCACCAGACCGAGTGGCCGGAACTGAAGGTGTACTTCACCTCGGTCACCGACCACTGGGCCACCATGACCCTGTCCGGCCCCAACAGCCGCAAGCTGCTGAGCGAGCTGACCGACATCGACATGGACAAGGAAGCCTTCCCGTTCATGACCTGGAAGGAAGGCAACGTCGGCGGCGTACCGGCCCGGGTGTTCCGTATCTCGTTCACCGGTGAGCTGTCGTACGAAGTCAACGTGCAGGCCAACTACGCCATGGGCGTGCTGGAACAGATCATCGAGGCAGGCAAGAAGTACAACCTGACCCCTTACGGTACCGAGACCATGCACGTACTGCGTGCCGAGAAGGGCTTCATCATCGTTGGTCAGGATACCGACGGCTCGATGACCCCGGACGACCTGAACATGAGCTGGTGCGTAGGCCGCAACAAGCCGTACTCGTGGATCGGCCTGCGTGGCATGAACCGCGAAGACTGCGTGCGCGAGAACCGCAAGCAACTGGTAGGCCTGAAGCCGGTCGACCCGAACCAGTGGCTGCCGGAAGGCGCCCAGCTGGTATTCGACCCGAAACAGCCGATCCCGATGGATATGGTTGGCCACGTCACCTCCAGCTATGCGTCCAACTCCCTCGGCTACTCGTTCGCCATGGGTGTGGTCAAAGGCGGCCTCAAGCGCATGGGCGAGCGCGTCTATTCGCCGCAGGCGGATGGCAGCGTGATCGAGGCGGAGATCGTGTCTTCGGTGTTCTTCGATCCGAAGGGTGAGCGGCAGAACGTTTGAGGCTTCACCGGTAGCTCTGATTGGAATGCGGCCTCTGTGGGAGCGGGTTCACCCGCGAATGCGATGGTGGATTCACCGCCCTCTTCGCGGGTAAACCCGCTCCCACAATGGGTCTCCTCAGTCTGTGACTACAGGTTCTACCTCAGGTCTTCGCGATCAACAGAATTCAAGGCAGGTAAGAAATGAGCGCTATCAACGTCTTCCAGCAAAACCCCGGCGCCGAGGCCAAGGCCCAGTCGCCACTGCACCACGCCGACCTGGCCAGCCTGGTTGGCAAAGGCCGCAAGAACGCAGGCGTGACCCTGCGTGAACGCAAGTTCCTCGGCCACCTGACCATCCGTGGCGATGGCCACGACCCGGAATTCGCCGCCGGTGTGCACAAGGCCCTGGGCCTGGAGCTGCCAGTGGCCCTGACCGTGGTCGCCAACAACGAAATGTCGCTGCAATGGATGGGCCCCGACGAGTGGTTGCTGATCGTCCCGGGCGGCCAGGAGTTTGCCGTTGAGCAAAAGCTGCGCGCAGCCCTCGAAGGCCAGCACATCCAGGTGGTCAACGTCAGCGGTGGGCAGAGCCTGCTGGAACTGCGCGGCCCGAACGTGCGCGAAGTGCTGATGAAATCCACCAGCTATGATGTTCATCCGAACAACTTCCCGGTGGGCAAGGCAGTCGGCACCGTCTTCGCCAAGTCGCAACTGGTGATCCGCCGCACCGCCGAAGATACCTGGGAGCTGGTGATTCGCCGCAGCTTCGCCGACTACTGGTGGCTGTGGCTGCAGGACGCTTCGGCCGAGTACGGCCTGAGCATCGAGGCTTAAGGAGAACAGAACATGAGTCGGGCACCGGATACCTGGATTCTCACCGCCGACTGCCCGAGCATGCTCGGCACCGTCGACGTGGTGACGCGTTACCTCTTCGAGCAGCGCTGCTACGTGACGGAGCACCACTCCTTCGATGACCGGCTGTCGGGGCGTTTCTTCATTCGCGTGGAGTTCCGCCAGCCGGATGATTTCGACGAAGCCGGCTTTCGGGCCGGCCTTGCCGAGCGCAGCGAGGCGTTCGGCATGACCTTCGAGCTGACCGCACCTAACCATCGCCCCAAGGTGGTGATCATGGTGTCCAAGGCCGACCACTGCCTTAACGACCTGCTGTATCGCCAGCGTATCGGTCAGCTGGCCATGGACGTGGTCGCGGTGGTGTCCAACCACCCTGATCTCGAACCACTGGCACACTGGCACAAGATTCCTTACTACCACTTTGCCCTCGACCCCAAGGACAAGCCCGGGCAAGAGCGCAAGGTACTTCAGGTGATCGAGGAAACCGGTGCCGAACTGGTGATTCTTGCGCGCTACATGCAGGTGCTGTCACCGGAGCTGTGCCGGCGCCTGGATGGTTGGGCGATCAACATTCACCACTCGTTGCTGCCAGGGTTCAAGGGTGCCAAGCCTTATCACCAGGCGTACAACAAGGGCGTGAAGATGGTTGGCGCTACGGCGCACTACATCAACAACGACCTGGACGAAGGCCCGATCATCGCCCAGGGCGTGGAGGTGGTCGACCACAGTCATTACCCCGAAGACCTGATTGCCAAGGGGCGCGACATCGAGTGCCTGACCCTGGCGCGAGCGGTGGGGTATCACATCGAGCGACGAGTGTTCCTCAATGCGAACAGGACTGTGGTGCTCTGACCGCGTCTAGCTTTTATCGCGGGCATGGGCTTTCAGGGTTTCGCGGATGGCTGTAACGAACCTCTGGCGCATGTCCGCACCCAGTTTGTTACCTGGGATTGGATCGCCGTCGCGGTCCACCCAGCCTGCTTTGAACTCGTGAAGATCCATGCCTTCGGCTTCTTCGTCGAAGTCGTAGCCGGGACCATAAGCCGCGTAATAGAAGATCTTATCGGCGTCCAGAAAGTACCGCTGTTTGCCGAACAATGCTGCTTCGATGTCTGGGTCGAAGCCCTGCTGCTTGGCAGCCTCGACCCAGTAGGGCCAGAAGGCGTCCTCGGGGCGTTCAATATCTGTCATGGTGGTTCTCCAGTTTGATGGACGATGGGTTGCTGCATCCCTATCGAAACACCCGGCCGCCGACGTATTGCGGTAGATATTCATCGTCCTGCGCAAGCGCGCGACCACCACCTGGCCGATTGCCGTTCAGAGGCATTTGCCTGTCGTTTCCAGTCAGTGCATCCGTCCCCATCAGGCCCACAATTCCCTGCATTCCAGTAACACATGCCGCCCACGGATGGCGGCGCGTTCAACCACCGCTGCATAAATATAAATCAAGCGAGGTAAGAGCATGTCTGGCAATCGTGGAGTGGTATATCTCGGCGCCGGCAAGGTCGAGGTGCAGAAGATCGACTACCCGAAAATGCAGGACCCACGCGGCAAGAAGATCGAGCACGGCGTGATCCTGAAGGTGGTCTCCACCAACATCTGCGGCTCCGACCAGCACATGGTCCGTGGCCGCACCACTGCCCAGGTCGGCCTGGTACTGGGCCACGAAATCACCGGCGAGATCGTCGAGAAGGGCCGTGACGTCGAGCGCATGCAGATTGGCGACCTGGTCTCGGTGCCATTCAACGTCGCCTGTGGCCGCTGCCGCTCCTGCAAGGAAATGCACACCGGTGTCTGCCTCACCGTCAACCCTGCCCGCGCTGGCGGTGCCTACGGTTACGTCGACATGGGCGACTGGACCGGCGGCCAGGCCGAGTACGTGCTGGTGCCGTACGCCGACTTCAACCTGCTGAAGCTGCCCGAGCGCGACAAGGCCATGGAAAAGATCCGTGACCTGACCTGTCTCTCCGACATCCTGCCGACCGGCTACCACGGTGCCGTGACTGCCGGCGTTGGCCCGGGCAGCACCGTCTACGTTGCTGGCGCCGGCCCGGTCGGTCTGGCTGCCGCTGCCTCGGCGCGCCTGCTGGGTGCTGCTTGCGTCATCGTCGGCGACCTCAACCAGGCCCGTCTGGCTCACGCCAAGTCCCAGGGCTTCGAAGTGGTCGACCTGTCCAAGGACACCCCGCTGCACGAGCAGATCGTCGATATCCTCGGCGAGCCTGAAGTGGACTGCGCCATCGACGCCGTTGGCTTCGAGGCGCGCGGCCATGGCCACGAAGGTGCCAAGCATGAAGCGCCGGCCACCGTGCTGAACTCGCTGATGCAGGTTACCCGCGTTGCCGGCAACATCGGTATCCCGGGCCTGTACGTGACCGAAGACCCGGGTGCAGTGGATGCTGCTGCCAAGATCGGTGCGCTGAGCATCCGCTTCGGCCTGGGCTGGGCGAAATCGCACAGCTTCCACACCGGCCAAACCCCGACCATGAAGTACAACCGCCAGCTGATGCAGGCGATCATGTGGGACCGTATCAACATTGCCGAAGTGGTGGGTGTGCAGGTGATCAACCTCGACCAGGCGCCGGAAGGTTATGGCGAGTTCGATGCGGGTGTGCCGAAGAAGTTCGTGATTGACCCGCACAAGATGTGGGGGGCGGCGTAATCAGCGCCGATTAACAAGAGCCCCTCGAATCGAGGGGCTTTTTTGTGGCTGTTGCACTGATCTCAAGCCTGCACTGCCCCCTGTAGGAGCGCCTTGTGTCGCGAAAGGGCTGCGCTGTGCATTTGCGCCAAAACCCTGGGGTTGCTTGGCAGCCCATTCGCGACACAAGGCCGCTCCTACAGCTGACCGCGTTAACCGGCCATATACAAGGCTCAGCGCATCATCCCCAACTCGGCATCATCCATCAGCGCCTTGGCCAACGCGCTCAGGTAATGTGAAGCCCAAAGCAGCTGCGGCTTGTTGTCCATCAGTCCGTCAATGGTCATATCCCGCACATACCGCTACGGCTTTCTGATCGTGCAACCGAAGTCCACTCAAATTTGGTGGACACCATGGCCTTCGGCGGTTGCGGCAGGAAGATCTATTGGCCGGACGAATACAATAAATCTGAGAAATGTATTGAACATTCAAAGCCGCTTGTAGAGGGCGACTTTGAAGTGTTCGCCCTCATGTTTTAATCAGCATCGAAGATGAGGTGCTCAAGCCTACCAGTTCGCTCTCTCCAAGCGTCTCGACGAGCTTGCTGTCGGCCATCTCTGATCAGTCTCAAATAATTGCTTGCACCGCCATGAACTCCTATGCTGTTTATATCTTCTAATAGATCAAACCTAGCTACAGCGCTTCTGCTGAAATTGCCCGGTACGCCGGAGAGTGTTCCCGCCCTCGCAGCGCTCATTGTTTGATTGTTTGCGGTTATTGCTTTTGTGTATCTTTGAATGATTGGGGCGGTATAGCTATTGATGGATCTAGATGTATTTGAGAGTGCGGCTGCCTCTTGGTAGAATAGATTGCTAATAATGGCCTCGAATATATCGGGCTCTGTTATTTTACCAAAGTGATTTTCAGGTGTGGCAGAGTAGCGTGGGGCATTTGGACGCAATGCACTGGCATGCGAGGTGGTACGTTTGAGCGTGGAGGGCTTGAGCGTGTTGGGCTTGAGTTCACGAGAAAGCGCCACGGCAGAGTTCTTGCCTACCCTCATGATCTGGCCATTTTTCAAACGTACGAGTGTATGACCTGTCGGGTCTGTATAGTTGACTGGATCTCCGCCGCAGTATGCGTAACAGTTCGTTCCACCCTTTCCAAAGGGGCTGAGACTATCAGGTGATTGAAAGCGCATTAGATCTGGGGAGTATGCTCTATACCCCAATCCAAGGTGATAGACTCCTAATAGTATATCTATAAATTCGCCATTGAATCCTTGCAACGTCCGTTTGGACGGTAGTTTTCTCGAATGCCCAAAAGCGGCATATGCATACTCTTCTTTTTTTACGCTGTCATGGGCGTACATTATTGAGTTTTTCGTATCTGTCGCTAACAGTTCACGTTTTCGGGCGCTATCAGTAGAGGATTCAGCGAAAATATGTTTGGCGGACCGGAAAGTCGAGCGGTAATAATCGCCTATTTTTAAAGTGATGAGATGACTGCTTTGGTAGAAGAGGTGTGCCATGATAGTCCTCCAATAAATTGATTGAGCTAGCCTCGTGGTGCTTGGCGGTACGATGGCGGAGTCGCGGAAGTATAAATTAGACTAACTTCATCTATGTCGATTCTGCTACTGGCAAATTTGACAGTTGCTTTTCTGGAGCGACATGGCTCTTTGGCCTTTCTCTGAAGAAATGTCCGATTGCGCTGTGAGTAGCGCCATCAACTGATATTTTTGCTAGTAGACGGCATAACCTGAGTGGGCGAGTGTATGGATAGAGGTAATCATGCTGCTGGAGGTGATATCTATGCCTATTGAACCTGTACCTGAACAAGGGATGCCTGAGAAATATGATGTCAAGTTGGAACTAGCCTTCGCTCAGTATTTCTATCAAGGTGATAATCTACATGCAAGAAACCAAGGCTATAAATGGCAATCGATTTATAGGTTCGAGCACGGCGTGCTTGCCCAGCGTGAAATTCATGACGGTCGATACGAGATAGGACTGCTTTATCATGATGAAAAACTATCTGTTTCGCGTGTGCCGAAATATGGAGCGAAATTTGGAGTCGCCTACGCGCCCTATGGTTGTGGATCCTTAGAAAATTTAAAGGATGCTTTGCTCGGGTTCAGTGGTGAGCGATTTGATGAAATCGCAGTTCGTTACTTATTAGGTAATGGATATCGTGCGTATAGTCCCAGTCTGATGCGATTTACCAGTCCGGATAACTTGAGCCCATTTGGTAGAGGGGGAGTGAATTCGTACGTGTACTGCATTGGTGACCCTGTAAACTTTACCGATCCGACAGGTCATGGGCGGATTTTCAACTTTTTTAGGAGTCTTCATTGGTCCTCTAAAAGTCCTGGCGGAAAGCAGGCAGACCAAAACGTCCGGATTGGTTATCATGGTACAAGTAAGGCCGCAGCAAGGAAAATTTTGAACGAAGGTTTTAAAAGCCCAACTGGCACATTGTTTGTGACCGATACGTACGAGAACGCGCTAAACTATGCACGTTTAAAGAAAAAAGGTACTGTGTTAGCGGTAAGTGCAGTTGATTTTGAAGGGGTTCAGAAAGAATCCTCACGGGGAGTGGTACGGAGCAAAGGTATAAATGAACTTAGGATTCCCAGGGCGGCGCACCACTTGCTTAGGTTCAAGCGAGTTTCAAGTCCAGGCGAGCCTACAGATTTTGGCAGGTTTATAACTCTGGAAGAGCAAATGGCGCGCGATATCCAAGCGTTCCAGCAAAGGCTGAGGGAAAGCTGACCGTGCGGTGTCGTCTCTTCCTTCACTGTGGGCAAAGCCGGCGCCTTTGGTTCAGCCTTCAGTCTGAAATTTTAGGACGCGTAGTGCTGGCCCTATCACCGGCGGCCAGCAGTTTTATCAGGTAGCGGGTGATTAGGGGCCGACTCCTTTGAGTATCTGGGTATCTGCGTTAAAAGTGAAACCATCGGAGTTGATCAGTCCCGAGTTGTTGGCGGATCTCCTCTGCTCTCCTTCCAATACGCTCAAAATAATTGCTGTATTCCTGAAGTATTTCGGTGCCCGCCGCGACGTAAAGTCCGTGTCTGCTGAAGATTTGAATATGCCCGTCGGCGATCATCACTGGGCGTACTCCATGGTCTGGAGGATGCCGTCTTCAAGGGAGTGGGGATTATGGGACGGATCAGAAACAGTTTTCAGCATGGTGTAACCCTCAATTTGCGATGAATCCGCCGCCATTTGCTGTCAAACAAAGGGCGGCAGTTGTGCAGTGGGGTGACAGACCTGTCAAATTGAGGAACTCGGCGCACCCGAAGATGCCCCACGCACAGCCGCCATGAAAGGCAGGGCATAGCTTTCAATTTGAGTCGGCCTGTCAAAGCCGATCGCTGATGTACAGCGACCGCCCGAGACTAGGACGCAACCCAGAACACCACAATGGCTTGGAGGGAGTTGGGAGTATGTTCCGTGCGGCTTGAAAATGACAGCCCCTCAGGAGGTGAGGGGCTTTGTGGCATTGTAGTACAAATATAGACACAAAGGCGTAATGTACTTCCTATGGGAGTGGTATTTGTAGCTAGCGCTGCAAGCGAATGGCATTTCGCCTGCCACTTACTGGATCGATTATGGGAACTCCGGATTCATGGGCAAAGTTTAGCATTTTTTGGTTATTTCTATTTATACGTAAGAATGCGACTCCTGGGTGCAGGTCAGCAAGTGCGTCGCTGTTTTCCAGTCGGCGGATAGGTAAATTTTCAATTTCCTGTATGACACTATTATGAAGGGCGCGCTTACGTTTTGTGTCAATTGGAAGAATGCCCTCAACTTCTCCTTGGATTGCCGCAGGTACTAAGTTTGCATCTAGTTTTTTGACATTCTTTATGGATAATTCCCCAATCTCCAAGTGGAATGCCTTTGATGTGGAGGCGAGGTTCCCCAGGTCTTTTGCTGGAAGTTGACTGAATATTTTATCTCGTACACCTGGTTCATTGATGATGCTTAAAGTGCCCCCTGGGTTGGATGAAGGCTTTCTCAATCCCGTAATATTGCCGATCCACTTGGCGACGCTACGTAAATGGTGGGGAATGTTCCCCGAGGGGTCTACTTTATTGATAGGGTCGTTCTGGCAGTAAGCGTAAGCATTCACACCTCCTCTGTCGAAGGGGCTGAACGTGTCCGGGCTGCCGAACCGCATAAGGCATGTGATGTATAGTCGGCGCCCATTGCCCAGTAGATATCCTTGAGTCAAAAGGTCTCGCCGCTGCCCATTGAATCCGAGCAGTGCTGCCGCTTTTTCAATATTTAGATAGCCATAGGGGGAGTACGACATTGAGTCACTCAGCATGCCAAGTACTGTATTGGCTTCATCGACTCTAAAAAAGTTGGGCTCCTGAGTTTTGTCAAGCTGAGCCATATGGGTGGCTTGCGCACCGAAAACATGACAATAGCCTTGCGCATATATCTCGGTAGTAAGTTTGCCATTTTTATAGAAGGTCATGGTTCTTCTATCTGAGACCTTTTGGGAGTGCGGGCCGATTGATGTTGAAACCAATTCTCTTCTACTTCCGGTGTTGTCCATCATAAATTTCTTCCTGGGCGCTTGCGATTTTGCGATGGTGCTTTACATTGCGCGCCATGTTTAGATGGTGACAACTAGCAATTCTGCTAGGTAACGAACGGCTGGAACAAACCCCAAAACCATGAGTCAAATTACTCGTTTCCCACGCCATCCTGGCCGACGAGGTCCCCTCCCGATGAGAGCATTCACCCTGGCAATCCTGATGACCCTGGCCGCAAGCCCGGTGTTCGCCTTCAACCTCAGCGACGCCGCCAACGCCGTGTCGGCCATGCAGAACCAGAATCAGAGCCAGCAAGGCCAGTTACAGGCACCCGAGGCGCAGGCAAACCTGCTCAATACCTTGGGCAGCCAATTGAATATCACCCCGGAGCAAGCCGTGGGCGGGGCGGGGGCCATGCTTGGGCTGGCGCGCAACAACCTGAGCAGCGACGACTACGGCCAATTGACCAAGGCCGTGCCAGGGCTGGACCTGCTTGCCGGGGCCAATGCACTGGGTGGTTTGAGTGGCCTGGGTGAGCTGCTGGGCAAGAACAGCGAGAGCCAGTCGGCGTTGAGCAATGCGCTGGGCAACAATGTGGAAAACCGCAGCGACCTGGACAATGCGTTCAAGGCGCTGGGGATGGATACCGGGATGATCGGGCAGTTTGCGCCGTTGCTGTTGCAGTACCTGGGGCAGCAGGGGATTGCCGGGTCGTTGTTGCAGAACCTGGGGAGTTTGTGGACCACTCCTGCTCCGTTGACTCGACCTTCGGTCTGAGGATTTTGCCAGCTTCACAGCCTTGAAGGCTGACGCTGTACCTGTAGGAGCGGCCTTGTGTCGCGAGAGGGCCGCAAAGCGGCCGCCCTATTTCAGCATCGATGTAGATATAGCCGGGGCTGCTCTGCAGCCCTTTCGCGACACAAGGTCGCTCCTACAAAGGCCAGCGCAGGCCATGAGATTGGTGTATCCCGCAAAGGCGAGTCAGGTCGCTTCGGTAAAATCCACCAGCCGCACCGGGCGGCGGAAGCCGGCGGTCAGTACTGCCAGGTACGCAAGACCTAGCGCAAACCAGCACAGGCCAATCACCAAGGTAAGCGCCGACAGGCTGGTCCACAGCCACAGTGTCAACCCCAACCCCACCAGCGGCACCAGGCCATGGCTCAGCAGCCCTTTGAGGCTGCGCTGTGAGGCATCGTCCACCAGGTGTGTCTTCACCACTGCCAGGTTCACCGCCGAAAACGCCACCAGCGCACCAAAGCTGATCAGCGAGGCAAGGGTCGCCAGGTCGATCACCAACGCCAGCAACGAGAACGCCGAAACCAGCAGAATGGCGAACACCGGCGTGCCAAAGCGCGGTGACAGGTAGCCGAACGTTCGCTGCGGCAGCACCTTGTCACGGCCCATGGTGAACAGAATGCGCGACACAGCCGCCTGCGAGGCCAGCGCCGAGCCCAGGCTGCCAGCCACATAGGCCGCAGTGAAGAAGTTGGCCAGGAACTGCCCGCCCGCCTTGAACATCACCTCGTTGGCCGCCGCATCGGCATTGGCAAAGGTGGTGCCCGGCAGTACCAGTTGGCTGACATAGGCCAGCACGGTGAACAGCACCCCGGCGAACAGGGTGGTGAGGATGATTGCCCGTGGCACATCGCGGCGGGCATCGCGGCATTCTTCGGCCAAGGTCGAGACAGCGTCAAAACCGAGGAACGACAGGCACAGCACCGCCGCACCGGCCATCAGCGCGCCGAAGCCCGGCTGCGAACCGTCGCCCAGCAGTGGTGAAAGCAGGTCGAGCGGTTGGCCGGCCAGGGACTGGCAGGACAGGGCGACGAACACCCCGATGAAGACGATCTGTGCACCGACGATCAGGTTGCTGGTCTTGGCCACAGAGTGAATACCGACCACGTTGAGCACCGTGACCAGGGCGATAGAGGCCAGCGCGATCGACCACGCGGGGATGGCCGGAAAGGCGATGTTCAGGAACAAGCCGATCAGCAGGTAGTTGATCATCGGTAGGAACAGGTAGTCGAGCAGCAGCGACCAGCCGGCCAGGAAGCCAACGTTCGGGCCGAAGGCCATGTTGGTGTAGGAGTACGCCGAGCCCGCGACCGGGAAGCGTTTGACCATGAAGCTGTAGGAGGTGGCGGTGAACAGCATGGCCACCAGGGTGACGATATAGGCGCCGGCCGTGCGGCCACCAGTAAGTTCGGTGACGATGCCGTAAGTGGTGAAGATGGTCAGCGGGACCATGTACACCAGGCCGAAGAACACCAGGGCGGGCAGGCCGAGGACACGGCGGAGCTGGACGGGGGTGGAGCTGGGTGGGTTGGCCATCGTTCGATCCAGAGCTTTTTTGTAGTTGTGCTTTGGTCGATTTTTATCCACTTAGGTGGGGTGTGACAAAGAAGTAATCCTAATGCTGATTATTAGCCAGGTTTTTAATCGGATTCTTGTAATGCCTGTACCGGCCTCTTCGCGGGTAAACCCGCTCCCACAGGGGGCTCACAGGTCTTGAGTACTGCGCAGTACCTGTGGGAGCGGGTTTACCCGCGAAGAGGCCTGGTCAGGCAATGGAAATCTCAGCCCATCTCCACCCGCAGCTGCTCGATCCGCAAGTCCTTCTCCACCCACAACTGGTTCACCCAGGCCTGCACGGTCTGCCTGAACTCAGCATCATTCTCGTAATCCCCTGCCCACAGCATCGGGTCCAGTTCACGCACACGAATGTCGATAATCACCCGGCTGATACTGCCATTTAGCAAATCCCAGAACCCCGGCGCCTTGTTGCCGGGGTAGACAATGGTCACGTCCAGCAAGGCATCCAGTTGCTCGCCCAATGCCGCCAGCACGAACGCTACGCCACCAGCCTTGGGCTTGAGCAGGTAGCGATAGGGCGATTGCTGCTCGCGGTGCTTGGCCTCGGTAAAGCGTGTGCCTTCCAGGTAGTTCACCACGGTCACCGGCTGGCGCTTGAACAGCTCGCAGGCCGCCTTGGTGATCTCCAGATCCTTGCCCTTGAGCTCTGGGTGTTTCTCCAGGAAGGCCTTGCTGTAGCGCTTCATGAACGGGTAGTCCAGGCCCCACCAAGCCAGGCCCAGCAACGGCACCCAGATCAGCTCTTTCTTGAGGAAGAACTTGAAGAACGGTGTACGGCGGTTGAGGCTCTCGATCAGCGCCGGAATATCGACCCAGGTCTGGTGGTTGCTGACGGCCAGGTACGAAGTGTCCTTGCGCAGGTTCTCGACGCCGCGGATATCCCACTGGGTAGGAATGCACAGGGCAAAGATGGCCTTGTCGATCTCCGACCAGGTCTCGGCCACCCACATCACCGCCCACGAGGCATAGTCACGGCCACGCCCCGGCAGCACCAGTTTGAGCAGGGCGAAGACCAGCAGCGGGCAGATCAACACCAGGGTGTTGAGCAGCAGCAGGGTGGTAGTGAGGATGCCGGTCAGCAGGCGACGCATAAAGAGACTCTTATTGTGGGAGATAAACGGTTGGCAATGATAAGCAGGGCAGTGGCCTACGCCAAATTTCCAGTGCCCTGCGGCGAGGACAAATGTTTCACATTATGTTGGATAGGCTTGTGACAGCGAACCTATCCTGCCAGTGCAGTCTAAGCACTGACCCTCCTCAAGGAAGCTTGCCTGTGAAACCTCTGCTTGCCCTGTTGTCGTTGTTGGCGCTGCCGGTCATGGCCGCCGAGCCCACAATCTATGGCCGTTACGAGAACATAGCCCTGCCCGAACTGGGCGAAACCCTGAAAGCCAAGATGGATACCGGTGCCTTCACCGCGTCGCTGTCGGCCAAGGACATCGAGCTGTTCACCCGTGATGGCGACGAGTGGGTGCGCTTCCGCCTGGCTACCAAGGACTCGGACGGCAAGGTGTACGAGCACAAGGTCTCGCGCATCAGCAAGATCAAGGGCCGTGCCGATGAAGAAGAGGACGGCGATGCGCCGGAAATCTCCAAGCGCCCGGTGGTCGACCTGGAGCTGTGCCTGGGGGACGTGAAGCGCACCGTCGAGGTCAACCTGGTGGACCGCAGCAGCTTCAACTACCCGTTGCTGGTGGGCTCCAAGGCTTTGCGCGAGTTCAAGGCGGCGGTCAACCCGGCCAAGAAGTTCACCGCTGGCAAGCCTGACTGCTGATCGCAAGCCACCTGTGCCGGCCTCTTCGCGGGCTTGCCCGCGAAGAGGCCGGTAAGTTAAAAGTCCAGTCTGCCCCCAGTTAGGCCGGACGCCATGCCCCACATCCTCATCGTCGAAGACGAAGCCGCCATCGCCGACACCTTGGTCTATGCCCTGCAGGCCGACGGCCATAGCACCGAATGGGTAACCCTGGGCAGCGCCGCCCTCGACCAGCAGCGTCAGCGCCCGGCCGACCTGGTCATCCTCGATATCGGCCTGCCCGATATCAGTGGCTTCGAAACCTGCCGTCAGCTGCGCCGCTTCAGCGAAGTACCGGTAATGTTCCTCAGCGCCCGCGACGGCGAAATCGACCGGGTGGTGGGCCTGGAAATCGGCGCAGACGATTATGTGGTCAAACCCTTCAGCCCGCGTGAAGTGGCGGCGCGAGTACGGGCGATCCTCAAGCGCATGGGCCCCAGGGTCGAGCCAGCTGTCGAGACCACGCTGTTCCAGCTCGATACCTTGCGCATGCAGATCACCTACCGCGGCCAGCCTCTTCCCCTTACCCGCCACGAATTCCGCCTGCTGCAATGCCTGCTCGAGCAACCGCACCGGGTATTCAGCCGCGAACAGCTGCTCGACGCCGTGGGCGTGGCCTCTGACGTGGGGTACGAGCGCACCATCGACAGCCATATCAAGAGCCTGCGCGCCAAGCTGCGCCAGGTGGCCAGCGACGCCGAACCGATCCAGACCCACCGCGGCCTCGGCTACAGCTACAGCCCGGACCATGCCTGATGCGCCTGGGCATCCGGATCTTCCTGGTGTACTTCCTGTTCGTCGGGCTGGCGGGCTACTTTCTGCTCAACACGGTGCGTGAACAGATCCGTCCGGTAGTGCGACAGTCCTCGGAAGAAACGCTGGTGGACACCGCCAACCTGCTGGCCGAGATCCTGCGCGATGACGTCAAGGCCGGCACCCTGAACCAGAGCCGCTTGCCCGAAGTGCTCAAGGCCTACGGCTCGCGCAGCCCGGGTGCGCAGATCTGGGGCCTGGCCAAGAACCAGGTCAGCCACCGCATCTATGTCACCGACGCCAAGGGCACCGTGCTGCTGGACTCCAGTGGCGAGGACCTGGGCAAGGACTACTCGAAGTGGAATGACGTGTACCTGACCTTGCGGGGCCGGTACGGCGCCCGCTCCACCCGCAGCGACCCCGACGATGAAAGCACATCAGTGATGCACGTGGGCGCACCGATCATCGACGAGGGCAAGATCATCGGCGTGGTCACCGTGGCCAAGCCCAACAGCTCGCTGCAACCGTACATCGACCGCTCCGAACGGCGCTTGCTGACCCTGGGCCTGGGGTTGATCGGCCTGGGCCTGCTGATCGGTGCCGCGTTGTCATGGTGGCTGGCGCGCTCGCTGCGCCGGCTGGCCCGCTACGCCCAGGCGGTCAGCGAGGGCGAGCGCGCCGCCCTGCCGCATTACAAGGGTGGCGAACTGGCGCACCTGGCCCAGGCGGTCGAGCGCATGCGCACGCAACTGGAGGGCAAGGCCTATGTCGAGCGGTATGTGCATACCCTGACACACGAGCTGAAAAGCCCACTGGCGGCCATTCGTGGCGCTTCCGAACTGTTGCAGGGCGATGATATGCCGGCTGACCAGCGGGCGCGTTTTGCCGGCAACATCGAGCGCGAGAGCGAGCGTTTGCAGCAGATGATCGAACGCCTGCTCAACCTGGCCCGGGTCGAGCAGATGCAGGCGCTGGAGGATGAGCAGCAGGTGGCGCTGGCTGCATTGGTGGACGAGTTGCTGTTGGCCCATGCGGCGCGTATCGAAGGTGCCGATTTGCAGGTGCGCCAGCGGGTGCCGGCTGGCTTGCGCTTGTTGTGTGACCCATTCCTGATGCGCCAGGCGCTGGCCAACCTGCTCGACAACGCGTTGGACTTCACCCCGGAGGGCGGCGCGCTGCTGTTCGACCTGGAGCGCGATGGCGAGCGGGTGGCGCTGAGTGTGTTCAACCAGGGGCAGGCGATACCTGCCTACGCCATTGGGCGGGTGAGCGAGCGGTTCTACTCGCTGCCGCGGCCGGGGAGTGGGCGCAAGAGTACCGGGCTGGGGCTGAATTTCGTGGCCGAGGTGATGCAGCTGCATGGCGGGGCGTTGGCGGTGGATAACGTCGATGGTGGGGTGCGGGTGAGGTTGTGGCTGCCGGTGCGGCGTATCAGCTGACATTGCCGGGGCTGCTGCGCAGCCCCAAAAACACACAATCTCCACACCATCTCCCCGAGGCCTCCACGCAAGGCGCAGACACTGCGCCCACAGCCACAGGAGGCCCCATGAACAAGACCCTCGGTTTCAAACTCGGCATGATCGCCGTATTGATGTTGCTGCTGCTCGTCCCGCTACTGCTGATCAGCGGCCTGATCGGTGAACGCCAGGCCCTGCGCGACAGTGTGCTGCGCGATATCGCCCAGAGCGCCAGCTTCGACCAGCAACTCAGCGGCCCGCTGCTGGTGGTGCCCTACCGCAAGTACCAGCGCCGCTGGATCGAAAAGGACGGCGAGCGCACGCAAGAAACCAGCACCATTGCCGGTCACCTGTACTTCCTGCCGGAAAACTTCGACGCCGACCTGGGCGTGGACACCGAACTGCGCGCCCGTGGCATCTACCAGGCCCGGCTGTTCCACGCCAAGGGCCGTATCAGTGGCCGCTTCAAGCTCCCGGAACGCTGGGGCATCGACAAGGATTTCGACGACTACCGCTTCGACAAGCCGTTCTTGGTGGTGGGTATCAGCGATATCCGCGGCATCGAAAACGGCCTTGAGCTGAGCATCGGCGAGCAGAAAGTACCGTTCGAAGCCGGTACCCGGCTCGACTGGATGCGCGGCGGCGTGCACGCCAGCCTGCCGGGGCTGGACGGCTTGCAGGCGCGTGAATTCAGCTATGGTTTCGATCTCGCACTGCAAGGCACCGGTCAGCTGCACGTAATGCCGGTGGGCCGCACCAGTGCCGTGGACCTGCGTGCCAACTGGCCGCACCCGAGCTTCGTCGGCAACTACCTGCCCAGTCGCCGCGATATCGACGCCCACGGCTTCACTGCCCACTGGCAGACCTCGTTCTTTGCCACCAACCTCGAAGACGCCCTGCGCCAGTGCGCCACCGCCGGGCAGTGTGCGGACTTCAGCGAGCGCAGCTTCGGTGTCAGCTTCGTCGACCCGGTGGACCAGTACCTGAAGAGCGAGCGGGCGATCAAGTACGCCTTGCTGTTCATCGCCCTGACCTTCGCCGGCTTCTTCCTGTTCGAAGTGCTGAAGAACCTCAGCGTGCACCCGGTGCAGTACATCCTGGTGGGGGTGGCGCTGGCGTTCTTCTACCTGCTGTTGCTGTCGTTGTCCGAGCACATCGGCTTTGGTTTGGCGTATGGGTTGTCAGCTTCGGCGTGTGTGCTGCTGATCGGCTTCTATCTGAGCCATGTGCTGCGCAGCCTGGGGCGTGGGGTGGGCTTTGCGGTGGGGTTGGCGACGTTGTATGCGCTGCTCTATGGGCTGCTGAGTGCCGAGGACTATGCGCTGTTGATGGGCTCGTTGCTGTGCTTTGGCCTGCTGGGGGTATTCATGGTGTTGACCAGGCGGCTGGATTGGGCCCGGGTGGGGAGGGCGGCATGAGGGAGGACAGAGAGATAGGGCGGTGGTTGGCCCTCAGGATCGGGCAGTTGTTTCCTGTGATACCGAGGTGAGGCATTCGCAGCACAAGGCTGCTCCTACAGGGGAGCGCGAGTGCCTGTAGGAGCAGCCTTGTGCTGCGAATGGGCCTGTCAGGCTGCCGGTGCTGTTGCCACCATCGACGGCCGCTTGACCACCTCGGCATACCACGCAGCCAAGCCAGGCTGGTGCTCGCGCCAGCCAAACTCGGGCTGGCGCAAATCCAGATACCCCAGCGCACAGGCCACGCCAATCGCTGCCAGGTCGAACCCGGACATCAACTCGGGCAAATGCTCCTGCTCCAGATTGGCCAGGCTACGGCGGATCTTGTCGCCCTGTGCCTGCAGCCAACCATCCCAGCGCTTGTCTACAGGGCGCAGAAAACTCTCGTAGCGGCTCGACACCGCCGCATCCATGATGGCATCGGCCTGCGACACCAGCGTCATGCGCCGCCAACGCGCCGAGCCTTCGCGCGGCAGCAGCGGCAGGCCGACGTGCTGCAGGTCGAGGTACTCGCAGATCACCCGGCTGTCATGCAGCACGGTGCCGTCTTCCAGGCGCAGGGCCGGGATCTTGCCGATCGGATTGTCCTGGTTGAGCTGTGGGTCGCCGCTGACCGGGCTGATGTTCACCGGCTGCAGCTGCACGCGCTCAAGTTGGCCGGTCTCGTGCAACACCACCATGACCTTGCGCACGAAAGGCGACAACGGCGAGTGGAACAGGGTCATCGTGCTCATGCTTCAGTTACCCTGCAGGCTCGGTGGAAGGCACACGCCGGTACCGCCGATACCGCAGTAGCCCCCCGGGTTCTTGGCCAGGTACTGCTGGTGGTAGGCCTCGGCGAAGTACACGGTCGGTGCCTGATCGATTTCGGTGGTGATCTCACCGAAGCCGGCCTTGCTCAATTCGGCCTGGAAGGCGTCGCGGCTGGCCTTGGCCTGTTCCAGCTGTTCAGGGCTGGTGCAGTAGATGGCCGAACGGTACTGGGTGCCGATGTCGTTGCCCTGGCGCATGCCCTGGGTCGGGTTGTGCAGTTCCCAGAACATCGCCAGCAGCTCGCGGTAGCTGACCTTGTCCTTGTCGAACACCACCAGCACCACTTCGGTGTGGCCGGTCAGGCCCGAGCAGACTTCTTCGTAAGTGGGGTGGGGGGTGAAGCCGCCTGCGTAGCCGACCACTGTGCTGACTACGCCTTCACGTTGCCAGAAGCGGCGCTCGGCGCCCCAGAAGCAACCGAGGCCGAAGATGGCGAAGTCGATGGCGCCTTCGAAGAAAGGGCCGAGCAGCGGCGTGTCTTTGAACACATAGTGGAACTCGGGCAGGCTCATTGGCGTTTCGCGGCCAGGCAGGGCCTGTTCCGCGGTTGGCATGACGTTTTTGTTCACCAGGATTTCCGAACGCAGGACCATGGCCGTTCCTCTGTAGATCTTTGAGATGGGGGCTGGGGGCATTCGCGGGTAAACCCGCTCCCACAGGTCCTGCACAGATTTCGAATATTGTGATGTACCTGTGGGAGCGGGTTCACCCGCGAAGGGGCCCGTATGGGCTCTATAGTGCCCGAGGTTTGCGCGGCTGTCAGGCCACCGGGCCACGCGGATAGCGCTTCAGCCGTTCAGCCAGCTCGCGCCCCGGAATCGGCCGGTCGAACAGGTAGCCCTGGCCCACGTCGCAGCGGTGCCGACGCAGGAACGCCAGCTGCTCCGGTGTCTCGATACCCTCGGCCACCACCTTCAGCTTGAGGTTGTGAGCCATGGCCACCACCGCTGATGTGATTTCCATGTCGTCCTGGTTGTCCGGGATCTCGTTGATGAAGCTGCGGTCGATCTTGAGGATGTCGATCGGAAACTTCTTCAGGTAGCTCAGCGACGAATAACCGGTGCCGAAATCGTCCATGGCCAGGGTCAGGCCCAGGGCCTTCAGTTCATCCAGCTGGCGGTGGGTATCTTCGGTGGCTTCCAGCAGCAGGCCTTCGGTCAGCTCCAGCTCCAGCAGGTGCGGGGGCAGGGCTTCTTCCTCGAGGATCGTGCTGATCGATGCCACCAGGTCCGGGTCGGAGAACTGCTTGGGGGACAGGTTGATGGCCACATGCAGGTTGCCCATGCCAGCTTCGCGCAGTTGCTGGCTCATGCGGCACGACTGTCGCACCACCCATTTGCCGATGGGGATGATCAGGCCGGTTTCTTCCGCCACGCTGATGAACTGGTCCGGGCGGATCATGCCGCGTTCAGGGTGGTTCCAGCGCAGCAGCGCTTCCAGCCCCAACAGGCGACCGCTGCGCAGGCACAGCTTGGGCTGGTAGAACACCTCCAGCTCGTTCTGGGTCAGGGCACGACGGAGGTTGTTCTCGACGAACAGCTTGTAGCTGGCTTCGGCATTGAGCACTTCGGTAAACACCTGCACCTGATGCTTGCCGTTGGCCTTGGCCTTGTGCAGCGCCAGGCCGGCGTTCTTCATCAGGCTGGCCGGGTCGGCGCCATGCAGTGGCGCGCAGGCCAGGCCCACCGAGGCGGTGACGTTGATCAGCTGGTTGTCGACGAACATCGGTTTGTCGAGGGTGCGCAGCAATTGCTGGGCGACGCCCTGGCCATCTTCAAGGCTTGTATCGTCGAGCAGTACCGCGAACTCGTTACTGGCAAAGCGCGCGAGGATACCGCCGGAGTGCAAGCTGTTGCGCAGGCGTCGGGCCAGGCTGATCAGCAGCTTGTCGCCGGTCTGGTGGCCGAGGCTGTCGTTGATGCGCTTGAAGTTGTCGATGTCCACCAGCAGCAGGCACATCGAGTATTCGCCATCACGGGCAAAGCGCTCGTCCAGGCTGCGAATGAACGCCGGGCGGTTGCCCAGGTTGGTCAGGTTGTCGGTGTAGGCCAGGCGCTCGATGCGCTGCTGGGCCAGCTTCGTCTGGGTGACGTCTTCGTAGATGCCGATGTAGTGGGTCAGCTCACGGTTGTCGCCATATACCTTGGAAATCGAAAGCTGGCCCCAGTAGGGTTCGAGGTTCTTGCGCCGGCTCTTGAACTCGCCCTGCCAGCTGTTGCCCATGGCCAGGCTCGACGGCGAGTCGAACAGCAGCTCGCTCAGGTTCTCCAGCGCTGGCAGCTCGGCCAGGTGGCGGCCTTGCACTTCCTCGGTGCTGTACTGGGTGATGGCAGTAAAGCTGGGGTTGACGTATTCCACCACACCGTCGCGGTTGACCAGCAGGAAGGCGCTGGCGCTTTGCTCGACCGCGCGCTGGAACAGGTGCAGGGCGCTGGCGGCGGTGCGCCGGTTGTGGTTGGTGATGACCTGGGCGAACTGGTCGGCCAGTTCGCCGGCAAAAGCGATTTCGTCCGACTGCCAGGCCCGTGTCTGGCCGGTCTGCTCCAGGCACAGCACGCCGACGACCTGGCCATCGACACGGATACTGGCATCGAGCATGGCCTTGTTATCCGGGCACAGGCTTTGCGTCAGGGCGCGGGTCCGCGGGTCGTGGCTGGCATTGTGGGCGTCGATGGCGCGGCTGGCGTGCAACGCGTCAAGGTAGTCGGGGAAGCGGCTGGCATCGATGGCATTGGGCTGGCGGTGTTCTTGCGTGTCCCGGTACCAGGCGATGATCGGCTCCAGGCGCTGGTCTTCAAGGTGCCAGATACTCGCAATATCGACCTTGTAGATTTCGCAGGCGCTCTGGGTAATCAGCTGGGCGGCTTCCCGCAGAGAGTTGTCTGCGCTGTAGCGCTGGCGGGCCAGGCGCAGGATCAGGTCTTGCTGGCCACGTACCCGTTCCAGGTGTTCGAGTTGTTCCTGCTGCGCGCGCTGGTTCAGTTGCAGGGCCAGTTGCAGGCGGTTGTTGCGCGATTCCAGGTCGCTGGCACCGGCATCGCTGGTTTCTTCGGCCTGGTCGTCGAGCACGCTCAGGTAGCCGCGCAACAGATGGCGGTTGTGCTGCTTGTAGGCTTCCCCAGCCTCCAGCAGGCGTAGCGAAGCAGTTGGCGTGTGCAAGGTGTAGCGCACGCGGTAGTACCCGCGCTGGGCCAGTTGCAGCTGGATCTCGTCGTGTAGCCGGTAGCGGGCCTCGGGTTCCATCAGGCTGGCGTAGGGTGCGTCTACCAGGGCGCAGAGGTCGCCAGCGTGCAGGCCGAACTGGCGCTCGCAGGCCGGGTCGAGGTAGAGCATGGCCCAAGTGGCTTCGTTGAGCCTTTCGAAGCGCAGCATGCCGAGCCGCGAGGGCACGGGTAACTGCGTGACGACCTCGGCCGCCACACGGCTGGCGGCATCGGGTTGGCTTTTCATCGAAGACTCGCTTGAAGAGGAAACGCGGCCTTTGGGGGCGGCAGGTCTGGCAAGGTTGCATCATGTCCCGGGGGCTGGCAAGCAGCCATGCGTGATGCTGTGGACGGGTTATCGGCTGGTGGGTGGGAATCTGTAGTCTGGCTGATATATCCGGGGCCGCTTTGCGCCCCCAATGTGCCTTATGCGAGGCAAAAAAAAAAGCCCCGCCAATCGACGGGGTTGAGGTACGAGCGTGGCAGCTCGAAAAGCATACTGCCCCTCGCAGGGAGGGGCAGCGGGCTGCCTTACAGCAGCATGGTGCGGATATCGCCCAGCACGTCGCCCAGGCGCTTGGTGAAGCGCGCGGCGGCAGCGCCGTTGATCACACGGTGATCGTAGGACAGCGACAGCGGCAGCATCAGCTTCGGCTGGAAGGCCTTGCCATCCCAGACTGGCTGCATGGTCGCCTTGGAGACGCCCAGGATCGCCACTTCCGGTGCGTTGACGATCGGCGTGAAGCCGGTGCCGCCAATGTGGCCGAGGCTGGAGATGGTGAAGCAGGCGCCTTGCATCTCGTCGGCCGACAGCTTCTTGGTGCGGGCTTTTTCGGCCAGCGCAGCCGCTTCGGCAGCCAGTTGCAGCAGGCTCTTCTGGTCGACGTTCTTGATCACAGGGACCAGCAGGCCGTCCGGGGTGTCCACGGCAAAGCCGATGTGCACGTACTTCTTGCGGATGATGGCCTTGCCGCTTGGCGCCAGCGAGCTGTTGAAGTCTGGCAGTTCCTTGAGCAGGAAGGCGCAGGCCTTGAGCAGCAGGGGCAGCACGGTCAGCTTAACGCCAGCCTTTTCGGCCACGGCCTTCTGCGCAACGCGGAAGGCTTCCAGCTCGGTGATGTCGGCGGAGTCGAACTGGGTCACGTGCGGCACGTTCAGCCAGCTGCGGTGCAGGTTGGCAGCACCGACCTGCATCAGGCGGGTCAGGGCCACTTCTTCCACTTCACCGAACTTGCTGAAGTCCACGGCAGGGATCGGCGGGATGCCGGCGCCACCGGTTGCGCCGGCGGCTGCCGGTGCCTCCTTGGCCTTCTGCATCATCGCCTTGACGTAGACCTGCACGTCTTCTTTCAGGATGCGGCCGTGCGGACCGGTCGCGGCAACCGCGCCCAGGTCGACGCCGAATTCACGGGCCAGCTGACGAACCGCCGGGCCTGCGTGAACCTTGGCGTTGCTACCGGCAGCCGGTGCGGTAGCAACCGGTGCAGGGGCAGCAGCCGGGGCTGCAGCGGCAGGTGCGGCGGCCGGAGCCGCTTCAGCCTTGGCCGGGGCAGCAGCGGCAGGTGCCGGAGCAGCAGCCGGGGCAGCGCCCGCGACTTTCAGCTTGAAGATCAGGTCGCCAGTGCCGACTTCGTCTTCCAGCTTGCACAGGACTTCTTCGACCACGCCGGCAGCCGGCGACGGGATTTCCATGGAGGCCTTGTCGGACTCCAGGGTAATCAGCGACTGGTCGGCTTCGACGGTGTCGCCGACCTTGACCAGCACTTCGATGATCTTGGCCTTGCCCGACGAACCGATGTCCGGCACGTGGATGTCCTGCACGCTGGCGGCAGCCGGGGCTGCTGCCGGAGCTGGGGCAGGGGCGGCTTCGGCGGCCGGAGCCGGCGCAGCAGCCTGGGCCGGAGCGGCGGCCGGAGCCTCAGGGGCCGCTGCAGCGGCGCCCTCGGCTTCCAGGACCAGCAGCTCGTCGCCTTCTTTCAGGCGGTCGCCCAGCTTGACCTTCAGTTCCTTGATGACGCCGGCTTTCGGGGCCGGGATCTCCATGGAGGCCTTGTCGGACTCCAGGGTCAGCAGGCTCTGGTCAGCCTCGATACGATCACCGACCTTGACGAACAGCTCGATGATTTCACCTTCACCGCTGCCGATGTCAGGTACGCGAATGAGTTCGCTCACTTAAAAATACTCCTCAGCAGTCCAGTGGGTTGCGCTTGTCCGGGTCGATACCGAACTTGACGATAGCGTCTGCAACAACCTTTGGTTCGATCTCGCCGCGGTCAGCCAGGGCTTCCAGGGCAGCCAGCACCACGAAGTGGCGGTCGACTTCGAAGAAGTGACGCAGCTTCTTGCGGCTGTCGCTGCGACCGTAACCGTCGGTACCCAGGACCTTGAACTCTTTGCTCGGTACCCACTGGCGAATCTGCTCGGCGAACAGCTTCATGTAGTCGGTGGAGGCGATGACCGGGCCCTTGCGACCGTTCAGGCACTGCTCGACATAGGTCTGCTGTGGCTTCTGGCCAGGCTTCAGGCGGTTGGCGCGTTCCACGGCCAGGCCGTCGCGACGCAGTTCGTTGAAGCTGGTGACGCTCCACACGTCGGCACCAACGTTGAACTCTTCACGCAGGATCTTCGCTGCTTCGCGGACTTCGCGCAGGATGGTGCCGGAGCCCATCAGCTGTACGTGGTGCGCGGCTTCGCGGGTGTCTTCTTCCAGCAGGTACATACCTTTGATGATGCCTTCCTCGACACCGGCCGGCATGGCTGGCTGCTGGTAGGATTCGTTCATCACGGTGATGTAGTAGAAGATGTCCTGTTGCTCTTCGGTCATCTTCTTCATGCCGTCCTGGATGATCACCGCCAGCTCGTAGCCGTAGGTCGGATCGTAGGTGCGGCAGTTCGGGATGGTGCCCGCCATCATGTGGCTGTGACCGTCTTCGTGCTGCAGGCCTTCACCGTTAAGGGTGGTACGGCCGGCAGTACCGCCGATCAGGAAGCCACGGGTGCGGCTGTCGCCAGCGGCCCAGGCCAGGTCGCCAATACGCTGGAAGCCGAACATCGAGTAGAAGATGTAGAACGGCAGCATCGGCTGGTTGTGGCAGCTGTACGAGGTACCGGCAGCGATGAACGACGACATGGCGCCGGCTTCGTTGATGCCTTCCTCGAGGATCTGGCCCTTCTTGTCTTCGCGGTAGAACATCACCTGGTCTTTATCGACTGGCTCGTAGAGCTGGCCGACCGACGAGTAGATGCCCAGCTGGCGGAACATGCCTTCCATACCAAAGGTACGGGCTTCGTCCGGGATGATCGGGACGATGCGCTGGCCGATTTCCTTGTCCTTGACCAGCTGCGCCAGAATACGCACGAAGGCCATGGTGGTGGAGATTTCGCGGTCGCCCGAGCCGTCCAGGATCGCTTTCAGCGTTTCCAGTGGCGGGGTCGGTACGCTGAAGCTCTTGGCG
Organism: Pseudomonas sp. SA233; assembly: GCF_054792385.1. Lineage (NCBI taxonomy): Bacteria > Pseudomonadati > Pseudomonadota > Gammaproteobacteria > Pseudomonadales > Pseudomonadaceae > Pseudomonas > Pseudomonas sp. SA233. Next base: position 394,321 of record NZ_CP096449.1, read on the forward strand.
CGGCGCTGTGGCACGAAACCGCCCAGGGCAGCACGGCGCTCGGCCAGGTACTTGGCTTCGGCAGAACCTTCTTCCGGCTTGAAGAACGGCAGGTTCTCCAGGTCGGCATCCTTGACCGGGATGTCGAAGCGGTCACGGAAGTGACGCAGGCTGTCGACGTCGACCTTCTTGGTGTTATGCGCGGTGTTCTTGGCTTCGCCGGCACCGGTACCGTAACCCTTGATGGTCTTGGCCAGGATGACGGTAGGCTGGTCCTTGTGGTTGACCGCCTGGTGGTACGCCGCGTAAACCTTGTACGGGTCGTGGCCGCCACGGTTGAGCTTCCAGATCTCTTCGTCGGACAGGTCTTCGACCATGGCCTTGAGCTCTGGGGTGTTGAAGAAGTTTTCACGAACGTACGCGCCGTCTTTGGCTTTGTAGTTCTGGTACTCGCCGTCGATGACTTCGTCCATGCGGCGCTGCAGGGCACCGTTGGTGTCCTTGGCGAACAGTGGGTCCCAGAAGCGGCCCCACACGACCTTGTTGACGTTCCAGCCACCGCCACGGAACACGCCTTCGAGTTCCTGGATGATCTTGCCGTTGCCGCGAACCGGGCCGTCGAGGCGCTGCAGGTTGCAGTTGATGACGAAGATCAGGTTGTCCAGCTTCTCGCGGCCGGCCAGGGCGATTGCGCCCAGGGATTCCGGCTCGTCGCACTCGCCGTCACCCATGAAGCACCAGACCTTCTGCTTGCCGGCCGGGATGAAGCCGCGGGCTTCCAGGTACTTCATGAAACGTGCCTGGTAGATGGCCTGGATCGGGCCCAGACCCATCGAAACGGTCGGGAACTGCCAGAAATCAGGCATCAACCATGGGTGCGGGTACGAAGACAGGCCGTTGCCGTCCACTTCCTGACGGAAGTTGTTCATCTGGTCTTCGCTGATGCGGCCTTCCATGAACGCACGGGCGTAGATGCCTGGCGAAGCATGGCCCTGGAAGAAGATCAGGTCGCCGCCGTGTTCTTCGGTCGGGGCCTGGAAGAAGTAGTTGAAGCCGATGTCGTACAGGGTGGCGCTGGAGGCGAAGCTGGAGATGTGTCCGCCCAGGTCCGAGTCTTTCAGGTTGGTACGCATGACCATGGCCAGGGCGTTCCAACGCACCATCGAGCGAATGCGGCGTTCCATGAACAGGTCGCCAGGCATGCGTGCTTCGTGGGTGACAGGGATGGTGTTGCGGTATGGCGTGGTGATCGCATACGGCAGCTGGGAGCCACTACGGGTGGCCAGCTCGCCCATACGGGTCATCAGGTAATGAGCGCGGTCTTCGCCTTCTTTGTCGAGGACCGACTCCAGGGCATCCAGCCATTCCTGGGTTTCGATTGGATCGAGGTCTTGCATGGCTTGCTCCAGGGCGGAAAGGCAACCAGAATCGATTGCCTGAGATTGCGACTGGCCTTATGGGCAGACGTCGTGAATTCTTGGATTACCGGGGTGTCCTCCGGCGCCGTGTAGTTTTACTACATTTGCTTTCGCATTTCATGCTTTTACACGACACGAGTAGTAGTAAAACTACATTTGTGCGACGTTTCGTCGCATGTTGGCTTGTGAGGAAAAACGTTCATGTTGGTTGGCATTGTGTCGCGAACGGGTAATTCTTGATGTTTGCTGCCATTTTTTCGCTTCTTTCAGCTATTTCCAACTTTTGTACGACAGTCCAACCGTGGTCCGGCTTCCCCTTGGCCGCTTCTTCCCCTCTATTTCACGCCGATCAAGGATAGACCATGCGCCTACCTTTGCCGTCCGATCTGCCCGCTACCCTGCAGCCGCTGGTCGCGCGCAACCAGCAATTCATCAGCGATGCGGTGGCTGCCCACCCGGAACTCGACCTCCAGGCCTGGAGCCCGCTGCACCGGCAACAGTTCGACCAGGTAGCCGCCGCCAGCGACTTCGTGCTCGGCCTGATCCGGCGCGAGCCGGCCATGCTGTTCGGCCTGCTGGCCAGTGGCGAGCTGGATCGGCGTTACGCCGCGGGTGAACTGCGCGGGCACATCGCTGCAGCCGCCCAGGCGGCGCAGAGCGAGGACGAGCTGGCGCGCAACCTGCGCCGCGAGCGCAACCGCCAACAGCTGCGCATCATCTGGCGCGACATCACCCGCCAGGCCGCGCTGGGCGAAACCTGCCGCGACCTGTCCGACCTGGCCGACGCCGCCATCGACGAAGCCTACCAATGGCTGTACCCGCGCCACTGTCAGCAGTTCGGCACGCCTGTCGGCAACCGCAGCGGCCAGCCGCAGCACATGGTGGTGCTGGGCATGGGCAAGCTGGGCGCGGTGGAGCTGAACCTGTCGTCGGACATCGACCTGATCTTCGCCTTCCCCGAAGGCGGCGAAACCGAGGGGGTGAAGCGCTCGCTGGACAACCAGGAGTTCTTCACCCGCCTGGGCCAGCGCCTGATCAAGGCGCTGGACCCGGTCACCGTCGACGGTTTCGTGTTCCGCGTCGACATGCGCCTGCGCCCGTATGGTTCGGCCGGCGCGCTGGTGCTCAGCTTCAATGCCCTGGAGCAGTACTACCAGGACCAGGGCCGTGACTGGGAACGCTACGCGATGATCAAGGCGCGGGTTGTGGCCGGCGACCAGGCGACCGGGGCACAGTTGCAGGAGATGCTGCGGCCGTTCGTGTACCGCCGCTACCTGGACTTTTCCGCGATCGAAGCGCTGCGCACCATGAAGCAGCTGATCCAGCAGGAAGTGCGGCGCAAGGGCATGTCCGACAACATCAAACTGGGTGCCGGTGGCATTCGCGAGGTGGAATTCATCGCCCAGGCTTTCCAGCTGATCCACGGCGGGCGCGACCTCAGCCTGCAACAGCGGCCGCTGCTTAAAGTGCTGGCCACCCTCGAGGGCCAGGGCTACCTGCCGCCAGCCGTGGTCGCCGAGTTGCGCGAGGGTTATGAGTTCCTGCGCTATACCGAACACGCCATCCAGGCCATCGCCGACCGCCAGACGCAGATGCTGCCGGACAACGAGATCGATCAGGCGCGGGTGGCCTACATGCTTGGCTATGCCGACTGGCAAAGCTTCCATGACCAGCTGACGCACTGGCGTGGCCGTATTGACTGGCACTTCCGCCAAGTGATCGCCGACCCGGATGATGAAGACGGCGAGGGCGAGCTGGTGGTGGGGGGGGAATGGTCACCGCTGTGGGAGCAGGCACAGGATGAAGATGCGGCTGGCCGTCAGCTGCAAGAGGCCGGTTTCCAGCAGCCCGCCGAAGCCCTGCGGCGCCTGGCCGCGCTGCGCTCCAGCCCGCAGCTGCGTTCGATGCAGCGGATTGGCCGTGAGCGCCTGGACGCCTTTATCCCACGGTTGCTGGCCCAGGCTGTGGAACATGACAACCCCGACCTGGTGCTCGAGCGCGTGCTGCCGCTGGTCGAGGCCGTGGCTCGGCGTTCTGCCTACCTGGTGCTGCTCACCGAAAACCCCGGCGCCTTGCGCCGCTTGCTGACCCTGTGCGCCGCCAGCCCGTGGATTGCCGAGCAGATTGCCCGCTACCCGCTGCTGCTCGACGAGCTGCTTAACGAAGGCCGCCTGTTCAGCCCGCCACTGGCGCCGGAGCTGGCCAGCGAACTGCGCGAACGCCTGACGCGCATCCCTGAGGACGACCTGGAACAGCAAATGGAGGCGCTGCGCCACTTCAAGCTGGCCCACAGCCTGCGCGTGGCCGCTTCGGAAATCAGCGGCAACCTGCCGCTGATGAAAGTCAGCGACTACCTGACCTGGCTGGCCGAGGCCATCCTCGACCAGGTACTGGCCCTCGCCTGGCGCCAGACCGTGGCCCGCCACGGCCAGCCCAAGCGCAGCGACGGCAGCCTGTGCGACCCGGGCTTCATCATCATCGGCTACGGCAAGGTCGGTGGCCTGGAGCTGGGCCACGGTTCGGACCTGGACCTGGTATTCATCCATGATGGCGACCCGCAGGCGGAAACCGACGGCGCCAAGCCGATCGACAGTGCGCAGTTCTTCACCCGCCTGGGCCAGCGCATCATTCACCTGCTGACCACCCAGACCAACTCGGGCCAGCTGTATGACGTGGACATGCGCCTGCGCCCGTCGGGTGCCTCGGGTCTGCTGGTGAGCTCGCTGGGAGCGTTCGAGCGCTATCAGCAGAACGAGGCCTGGACCTGGGAGCACCAGGCCCTGGTGCGGGCCCGGGTGCTGGTGGGCTGCAAGCAGGTGGGCACGGCATTCGAAGGCGTGCGCGCCAAGGTGTTGGGCCAGGCCCGCGACTTGGAAAAACTGCGCAGCGAAGTGAGCGAAATGCGCGCCAAGATGCGCGACAACCTCGGCACCAAGGCCACCGCTGCCGGTACCGCGGCCAACGCCTTCGAGGCCGGTGTGCCGTTCGATATCAAGCAGGATGCCGGCGGTATCGTCGATATCGAATTTATGGTGCAATACGCCGCTTTGGCCTGGTCCCACGACCACCCGGCCATACTCCGATGGACCGATAACATCCGCATTCTGGAAGAGCTGGAGCAGGCGGGTTTGATGCCGGCCAGTGACGCGGTGCTGTTGCGTGAAGTGTACAAGGCGTTCCGCTCGGCCTCGCACCGCCAGGCCCTGCAGAAGCAGGCCGGGGTTATCGATGCGGCGCAGTTTGCCGATGAACGCCGTGAGGTGCGGCGGATCTGGGGTGAATTGGGCCTTACCTGAAGGCCCCGCCAACCCTGTGGGAGCGGGTTCACCCGCGAATAAGGCCACGCGGTGCCTGGCACCGGCTTCGCCGGTGTTCGCGGGTAAACCCGCTCCCACAGGGTCTGCACTCAGCGGCGGATATGCCTGAGTGGTACACTGTCCGCCACATAGCCTGAAGATAAAGAGGGGAGGCCAGGCTGTACCGCAGCCTGTAGCCTCCCCGAGCGTTTCTGGACTAAGCATGAGAATACTGATCATTGGCCCCAGCTGGGTCGGCGACATGGTGATGGCGCAGACCCTGTTCCAGTGCCTGAAACAGCAGCATCCCGACTGCGTGATCGATGTGCTGGCCCCCGAGTGGAGCCGGCCGATCCTCGAACGCATGCCCGAGGTCCGTCAGGCCCTGAGCTTCCCGCTCGGCCACGGCGCACTGGAACTGGCCACGCGGCGACGCATCGGCAAGTCCTTGGCCGGCCAGTACGACCAGGCCATCCTGCTGCCCAACTCGCTGAAGTCGGCGCTGGTGCCGTTCTTTGCCGGTATCCCCAAGCGAGCCGGCTGGCGCGGCGAAATGCGCTTCGGCCTGCTCAACGACGTGCGCAAGCTGGACAAGGCCCGTTACCCGCTGATGATCGAGCGCTTCATGGCCCTGGCCTACGCACCCGGCGCCGAGCTGCCGCAGCCGTACCCGCGCCCCAGCCTTCAGATCGAAGCGCAAAGCCGCGACGCCGCCCTGGCCAAGTTCGGCCTGGAGCTGGACCGCCCGGTGCTGGCGCTGTGCCCCGGTGCCGAGTTCGGCGAGGCCAAGCGCTGGCCGGCCGAGCACTACGCCACCGTGGCCGATGCGATGATCCGCCAGGGCTGGCAGGTGTGGCTGTTCGGCTCGAAGAACGATCACCCGGTCGGTGAGCAGATTCGCGATCGGCTGATCCCGGGCTTGCGTGAAGAGTCGTCCAACCTGGCCGGCGAAACCTCGCTGGCCGAGGCCATCGACCTGATGTCCTGCGCCCATGCCGTGGTGTCAAACGACTCGGGCCTGATGCACGTGGCCGCCGCGCTGAACCGCCCGCTGGTGGCGGTGTACGGCTCGACCTCGCCGGGCTTCACCCCGCCGCTGGCCGAGCACGTGGAAGTGGTGCGCACCGGCATCGAGTGCAGCCCGTGCTTCGACCGCACCTGCCGCTTCGGCCACTACAACTGCCTGCGCCTGCTGGAACCGGGCAAAGTCATCGCTGCCCTGCACAGCCTGACCGGGCCGGACCTGATCGATACCGTGGCCGAGGTCGACTAAGTGCGGGTACTGATCATCAAGACTTCGTCGCTGGGTGATGTGATCCACACCTTGCCGGCGCTTACCGATGCCGCCCACGCCATCCCGGGCATCCGCTTCGACTGGGTGGTGGAAGAAGGCTTCGCCGAAATCCCCAGCTGGCACCCGGCGGTCGACCAGGTGATCCCGGTGGCCATTCGCCGCTGGCGCAAGAACCTCTGGCAAACCATCAAGAGCGGTGAGTGGAAGGCATTCAAGCAACGTGTACGCGAGCGCAAGTACGACCTGGTGATCGACGCCCAGGGCCTGGTCAAGTCGGCCTGGCTGACCCGCTATGTGAAGGCGCCTGTGGCTGGCCTGGACCGCTACTCGGCCCGGGAGGGCTGGGCCAGCCGCTTCTATGACCGGCGCCTGTCGGTTGCCACCGGCCAGCATGCGGTGGAGCGGGTGCGCCAGCTGTTCGCCATGGCCCTGGCCTACGACCTGCCGGAAGGCATCGGCAACTACGGCCTCGACCTCGAGCGCCTGCAACTGCCGCCGGCCGCCCCCTATGTGGTGTTCCTGCACGGTACCACCTGGGCGACCAAGCACTGGCCCGAAGCCTACTGGCGCGAACTGGCCGAGCGCATGGGCCGGCGCAAGCTGGAAGTGCGCCTGCCGTGGGGCAACCCGGCCGAGAAGGCGCGGGCCGAGCGCATCGCCCAGGGCTTGAACAACTGCCAGGTACTCCCCAAATTGAACCTTGCCGGCGTCGCACGCGTGTTGGCGGCGGCAAAAGCCTGTGTGGCGGTCGATACCGGCCTCGGCCACCTGGCGGCGGCACTCGATGTGCCCACCATTTCGCTGTTCGGCCCGACCAACCCGGGCCTGACCGGCGCCTACGGACGGACCCAGATTCACCAGGCCAGTGACTGGCCCTGCGCGCCCTGCCTGCAGAAGAAGTGCACCTACAAACCGAGCGCCGACGACCTGCGCCGGTTCGATCTGAAACGCGAGTGGCCGCTGTGCTTCACTCGCCTGAATCCCGAGCATGTGGCGAGCCGCTTGAGCGCGTTGCTGCTGGCTGAGGATGTCCGTTGATGCAACTGGCTTTCGTGCTTTACAAATATTTCCCCTTCGGCGGGCTGCAGCGCGACTTCATGCGCATTGCCCTGGAATGCCAGAAGCGGGGCCACCAGATCCGTGTGTACACGCTGATCTGGGAGGGTGACATTCCGCCGGGCTTCGAAGTGCTGGTGGCGCCGGTGAAGGCGATTTTCAATCACCGCCGCAACGAGAAGCTCAGCGCCTGGATGGCCGCCGACCTGGCCAAACGCCCGGTCGACCGCCTGATCGGCTTCAACAAGATGCCTGGGCTGGATGTGTACTACGCCGCCGACGGCTGCTTCGAGGACAAGGCGCAGACCCTGCGTGGCGGTCTGTACCGCCGCTGGGGCCGCTACCGGCACTTTGCCGAGTACGAACGTGCGGTGTTCGCCAAGGACGCCCATACCGAAGTGCTGATGATTTCCGAAGTGCAGCAGCCGCTGTTCATCAAGCACTACGGCACCCCGGTGGAGCGTTTCCACCTGCTGCCGCCGGGCATTTCCCAGGACCGCCGCGCGCCGGCCAATGCCGGCGAAATCCGCGCCGAGTTCCGCAAGGAATTCAACCTGGGCGATGACGACCTGCTGCTGGTGCAGATTGGCTCAGGCTTCAAGACCAAGGGCGTTGACCGCAGCCTCAAGGCCCTGGCCGCGCTGCCATCGGCCTTGCGCAAACGCACCAGGCTGATGGTGATCGGCCAGGATGACCCCAAGGTGTTCCAGCTGCAAAGCGCTACCTTGGGCCTGGGCGAGCAGGTGCAGTTCCTCAAGGGCCGCAGCGACATCCCGCGCTTTCTGCTTGGCGCCGACCTGCTGATCCACCCGGCGTACAACGAGAACACCGGCACGGTGCTGCTCGAGGCACTGGTGGCCGGCCTGCCGGTGCTGGTCTCCAAGGTGTGCGGCTACGCCCACTACATTGCCGAGGCCGACAGCGGCCTGGTGCTGGACGAGCCGTTCGAGCAGGAACAGCTCAATGGCTACCTGCAGCGCATGCTCGAAGACCAGCAGGCCCGCGCCAGCTGGTCGCGCAACGGCCTGGCGTTTGCTGAAACCGCCGATCTGTACAGCATGCCGCAGCATGCCGCCGACGTGATCCTGGGGCAGGAGTCCGCATGAAGCTGATACTGGCCGAACCGTTCAAGCGCCTGTGGGCCGGGCGTGATGCCTTCGATGCCGTGGAGGCGCTGCAAGGCGAGGTCTATCGCGAACTGGAAGGGCGCCGCACGCTGCGCACCGAAGTCGCGGGCGAGGGCTTCTTCGTCAAGATCCACCGCGGCATCGGCTGGGGCGAGATCTTCAAGAACCTGCTTACCGCCAAGCTGCCGGTACTCGGCGCCGGCCAGGAATGGCAGGCCATCCAGCGCCTGCACCAGGTTGGCGTGCCGACCATGACAGCCGTCGCCTATGGCGAGCGTGGCAGCAACCCGGCCGCGCAGCACTCGTTCATCATCACCGAAGAGCTGGCGCCGACCACCAGCCTGGAAGACTTCAGCATCGACTGGGTCAGGCAGCCGCCCGAGCCGCGCCTGAAGCGCGCGCTGATTGCCGAAGTGGCGAAGATGACCGGCGGCATGCACCGCGCCGGGGTCAACCACCGCGACTGCTACATCTGCCACTTCCTGCTGCACACCGACCGCCCGGTGACGGCGGAAGACTTCAAACTGTCGGTAATCGACCTGCACCGCGCGCAGACCCGGGCGAAAATCAGCCGACGCTGGCGCGACAAGGACCTGGCCGCGCTGTACTTCTCGGCGCTGGACATCGGCCTGACCCAGCGCGACAAGCTGCGCTTCCTGCGCGGTTACTTCCAGCGCCCGCTGCGGCAGGTCCTTAAGGATGAAGCCGCGCTGCTCGCCTGGCTGGAGCGCAAGGCGCAGAAACTCTATGACCGCAAGCAACGCTATGGGGATGCACTCTGATGGCGGGGTGGACACTGGCGCCGGGCTACAAACACCTGGCGGCGGACTTCGGCAGCCTCGATGCTGTATTTGCCCTGCAAGGCGAGCGCCTGACCCGCGACCCGCTCAGTGAGGTGGTGCGTATCACGCGTGACGGGGTCAATTATTACGTCAAGCGCTACACCGGGGCCGGCAAGCACATGCGCCGTTACCTGGGCCGGCCGCGGATCAAGGCCGAATGGCAGAACCTCAAGCAGTTCGACAAGTGGGGCATTCCCACTGCCGAAGTGGTGGCCTGGGGCCTGGAGCGCAATGGCCTGGCCTTTGGCCGGGGGGCCATGATCACCCGCGAACTGCCGCATACCGAAGACTTGTCGGCGCTGGCCGAGCGTAACGATGCACGCCTGGCCGATCGCGCCTGGGTCGGGCATGTCAGCAGCCAGCTGGCGCGCCACACCCGGGTCATGCACCAGCACCACTTCGCCCACAACGACCTGAAATGGCGCAACTTGCTGGTCGACGACCAGGGCACGCTATTCTTCATCGACTGCCCCACCGGCGATTTCTGGCGCGGCTTCATGTGGCGGCACCGGATGATCAAGGACCTGGCATGCCTGGACAAAGTGGCCAAATACCACCTGTCGGCGACCCAGCGCCTGCGTTTCTACCTGCAATATCGTGGCCGCGACCGGCTGAATGTGCGTGACAAGAAGCGCATTCGCCAGGTGGTGAGCTTTTTCGAGGGAAGGGAATGACCGATTACCTGGCCAGCGCGGACCTCGCGCTGCTCAAGCGCCATGGCCTGGACGACTTCGAGGCACTGTGGGCGCTGCAACTGGATGCCGTGGACGAACCGAACACCGGCCGCGGTGGCTGGAGCAGCGTGTACCGCCTGGAGCTCGAGGGCAAGGGCTACTACCTCAAGCGCCAGAGCGACTACCTGACCCGTACCCTGCACCGGCCATTCGGCGAGCCGACCTTCGCCCGCGAATTCCGCAACATCAGCCGTTACCAGAAACTGCAGATTCCGGCCTTGCAGGCGGTGTTCTACGGCGAGCGCAAGAATGGCGGCACGCACCGGGCGATCCTGATGACTCGTGCTCTGGACGAATGGGCCGACCTCGACAGCTTGCTGGCCCGGTGGCCACAACTGAGCGATGCCGAACGCAATGGTGTCCTGCAGGCCTGCGGCCAGCTGGCGCGCACCCTGCACAGCGCCGGCCAGGTGCATGGTTGCTTCTACCCCAAGCACATCTTCCTGCGTCAGCGCCGCGAAGGCTGGGACGCGCAACTGATCGACCTGGAGAAGACCCGACCCCTGCTGTTCGGCATGCGTGACCGCCTCAAGGACCTGGAGCCGTTGCTGCGCCGCGCACCGGTCTGGGACGAGCGCGATGTACGTACCTTGCTGGCCAGCTACCTGGCGCAGCCTGCCGATGGCACGCTGGTCGATACCTGGCTGCAACGCCTGACGCAACGCCGTCGTGAAAAAGAGGCCCGCTGATGCGTTTGTCTGAATTGAAAGAGGCCGGGCGCAGCCCCTCGTTGCCCCTGAGCATCACCCTGGCCGATGCCGCCGGCACGGCCGACCTGCAATTGCTCAGCCTGCTGCGCGTGCTGCCGGGCCAGCGCTATGTGGGTGCCGGCGTGTGGCGCGGTACCCCGGTGCTGGCCAAGCTGCTGGTCGGTGGTAGCGCTGCACGGCATTTCCAGCGCGAACTGCAAGGCGTGAAACTGCTGGCCGAGCAGGGCCTGACCACGCCGAAGCTGCTGGCTGACGGCCTCAAGGAAGGCGAGGGCGGCTGGCTGCTGTTCGAATTCCTCGACGGCGCCGAGAGCCTGGCCGATGCCTGGGCGGCAGTGGAGAGCTTGCCGGTGTTGGCAGACGAGCAGCATCTGGTGCTGGGCGAGGCGCTCACTGCAGTGGCGCACATGCACGCCCGGGGCCTGTGGCAGGAAGACCTGCACCTGGACAACCTGCTGCGCCACGGCGGCAAGCTGTACCTGATCGACGGCGCCGGCATCAAGGCCGAAACGCCTGGCCAGCAGCTGTCACGCCCGCGTGTGCTGGAAAACCTGGGGGTGTTCTTCGCTCAGCTCCCCAAGCGCCTGGAGCCTTTCATCGAAGAACTGCTGGTTCACTACCTGCTGGCCAACGCCGAGCATGCGCTGCCGCTGGAAGCCTTGCAGAAGCAGGTGGACAAGGTGCGCAGCTGGCGCCAGAAGGATTACCTGGAAAAGGCTGGTCGTGAATGCAGCCTGTTCAGTGTCGAGCGCAGCCTTTCGGGCTTGCGGGCAATCCGCCGCGACGAGGTCGAAGCCATGCTGCCGGTACTGGAGCAGGCCGACGCGTTGATCGATCAGGGTCACCTGTACAAGACCGGTGGTGCGGCCAGTGTGGCGCGCATCGAGGTTGGCGGCCGCACGCTGGTGCTCAAGCGCTACAACATCAAGAACACCGCGCACTGGTTCAAGCGCTTCTGGCGCCCGAGCCGGGCCTGGCATTCCTGGATCGAAGGCCATCGCCTGGAATTCCTCGACATTGCCACGCCGCGTCCACTGGCGGTGCTGGAGCAACGGGTGATGGGGCTGCGAAGCCGTGCCTACCTGGTCACCGAGTATATCGATGGCCCAGACCTGGCCGAATGCTTCGCGCCCTACGTGGATAACGGCGATGCGCCCGAGGAGCAGGTGGATGCCCTGGTGCATGTGATGCAGCAGCTGATTCGCGAGCGTATCAGTCACGGTGACTTCAAGGGCCACAACCTGTTCTGGCACAACGGCCAATGGTCGCTGATCGACCTTGACGCCATGTGCCAGCACGCCACCCAGCTCAGCTTCGCCCCGGCCTACGCCCGTGATCGGGCGCGGCTGCTGCGCAACTGGCCGAGTGGCAGTGCCTTGCATCAGCGGCTGGACCGGCTGCTGCCCAAGCTGGCCGAGTAATCCGCCGGCAGTGCCAGCCAGTCGCTGCTGCGGCCTGGCTGGCGCACGCGAATGCGCCATTGGCCGCCCTGTTGGCGCAGTACTGCCCAGGCGTGGACTGCGCCCAGTGCCTTCTCGGGCAGCAGCAAATGGTATTGCCCGGCAAGCAGGTGCCGTCGAACCGACAACTGATGGTTACCCAACTGCAGATAGAGTTGCCCCCCAGCGTCGTGCAGGTCGGCGTCCCCTGCCACCGGTTCGCCCGCTAATGGTTGTTGCAGGCGTACCTCTTCCAACAGCTGAGCTATGTCAGGCAACCCGTCATGCCAAAGCACGATGGAATCGACCACCCAATTGCCGTTGCGCAGCCGTTTGATCGGCAGTTGCGCGTAGGCATCCGGCTGCCTGGGGTCGAGTACCCGCCAGCGATAGCCGTCGAAGTGGACGTTGTACAACCGCCCCTGGCTGTCCTTGACGAAGTACCGGTCCGGACCCGGCACGCTGTTGATCTGTTCGTACACTTCCTCGCCATGAACGCCGTCGATCCGGTAGCGCAGCTTGCTCACATCCACGGCCGCTTCGTGGGTATTCGGCAGTGGGCGCGGAGGTTGCGGCGGCAGGCCGCGCATCGCCCTGCGCATGAGGGGCGAACCAGCGAAACTGGACAACCCATCGGCGCTGTGGCTCAAAGCGGCCATGGCGTGGTGGAAGGTTGCTGCATAGTCCTCTTTTTCCAGGGCTTCGAAGCCGTCCCACAGCGAAATCGACATACGGCCGAAGGCCAGGGCTGACATTGTCGGGGCCGGTAGCACGAGGCTGATCATGTCGAGAACCAGGCGCAGCGTCGACAGCCCGTACTCGCCGAGCAGCTCGCGGTTGCTGCGGCTGTTGGTATCGGCCTCGGCGATCATGGCGTGGACCTGGGCCTTGTAAAGGGCATCGAAGAGGTTGCCGTTGATCATTGGCCTTTGCACGTATGGCCCGAGGCGGCCCTTGCGCACCAACTTGTCGAGCCGCTTGCCATCAGCCAGAGGCGCGCGCTGGATCAGGTACTTTCGCAAGGAAGGCGTGCTGCGAAGGGTTCTGAGCAGCGCCCGGGTATCGGGGTATTCACGCCATGCGCGCCGATCGGGAGCGTCCGGCGTATACAGCACCAGCGACGGCTGGTTGTCGCTCTCGGCATTGAGCAGCAGTACCCCTTGCAGCGTGTGCCCGTCGATGATCAGTTGGCGCACCGCGATACGATGCTCGTCGATGGTAGGGCGCCAATTGTTGTCGGGGTGGTCGGTGACGGCTTTGACCCAGCGATAGCCCCGCTCGTGGGTATCGTTCAGAAAGTGCCTGGCATAGCGGGCCTTGGCCGCCTCGGCGCGCATGCGGGCGCGGTTCATGTTGCCGTGGCATTGCATGCGCCAGCGCGCACCTGGAGACTCCAGCAGGTGGGTTCGCAGGTAGCGGATGTAGCCACTGCCGGCGTCTAGCTCACGCACCAGGCGCTTTACCCCTTCCGCGGATATTGATTCCAGCGTGGAACCGTCTTCGTGGTGTATTCGGGCAGTCAGCCAGTAATCGACGTCGAACCAGCCGATGTTCAACAGGGCCAGCTCGTCCAGGCGGTAGGTGGTGGTTACCAGTTCGATGGTGCCACCGACATGGCGACGGTTGGCAACGGCCACGTAACCCGAAGGTGCCAGCGGGTTGATCAGCGGGCCGGTGCGGTGTGCAAGTGTGACGGTTATGCAGACTTTTTCGGCAGGCAATTCGATGGAGAATTCGCGCCGCAGCGCCTTGCCGAGGCGTTCGCGCACCCATGCCAGCAGGTGGTGGCGATTGCCGAACGCCTCAAGGGTCAAAAGGCCGGGTGCAGCGGCCTGTGTGATGGCCCCGGCGAGCTCCTGGATCGTTTGCATGATGTGCGTCAGGCTTTGCGTGGAGCTCTGGCGCAGCCAGGCGGGCAGGTGTTTTTCCAGCAGCAGCGCATAACGGGTGGACAACGCATATTGGCTGCCCATGAGATCGGTCAGTGACTGCTGTTTGGCCAGGGTGCTTTTCAGTGCCGGTAGATTGGGGTTCTGGTCAAGCGCCCAGGCGGCGTGCCAGGCGATGGTAAGCCGTTGATGCTGCGCGTCGATCACGTCAGTGGCCTGTTGTTCGACCAGGTCACCGGTAAACCACTCGTAGCGCAGCCGGTCGGCACACCGGACCAGTTGCTGGTCCTGCAGGCGGGGTAGCAATTGCAGCATTGGCCGGCTTTGCATGGGGTCGTCCAGACGCTCGCACAGCTCCCTGTGCAGTTCGGCCAGGTTGGCGAAGCCTTCAACGCCATGAGACACGCTGCACAGCAGTGCCTGGCCTGTGACTGTTGCAGGCTCGGCAATGGCCCCTTCCGGTGCTTCTGCCACCAGTACCAGCACGCCGGGTAACGGTAACCGGCCATGGGGGCTTGAACGGTTGAATACCGGCCGATAAACCTGGGCCCGGTGGGTGTCTGGCAGGTGGTTGCGCTGCCAGGGTAGCGGCAGCTCCAGGGAGGTGCGCAGCAGGCTGATGTGGCTGTAGTCCAGGGTCTGGTCGGCGAGGCGCAGTTCCAGCTCGGCCAGAAGTTGCTCATGACGCAGTTCGCGCAGTTGTCGGGCGCGGCTGTGGCCTGCTTCGACAGGGTCGTTCCAGAACGCTGCCAGGTCACCGAAAAAACGCTGACGCATGGCGGCCGGTTCAGTTTCGCCCGCCAGTTCGGGCTTGCCTTGCTCAAGGGCGATCAGTTGTTGATCGAGCGCTTCGAGGCGCTGCAAAGGTGTCATGGTATGGCTCCTTGGAAAATGGCAGCCAACCATGTCGCGGCAAAAGAGGGTGCGGGTATTACCCGGCTACTGCCGTGGACGAGGGTAGAAACCTTGCAGGCCAAGAGCCGCCGACACCCCCAGGCCGAGCCAGGCCAGGCTGTCCCAGACCCCGTCCCCCAGCAAGGCGGCAAATAGCCCCACGGCAGTGAGCAGGGCCACGACCGTCGGCCATATGAAGATACGCCAGGTCGGCTGTGACTTGTGGCTCATGCCCGCGCCTCCCGCTTCGTGCGTTGTTTGCCCCACCACAGGTACAAGCCGCTGCAGAGGACGATGATGGTCAGCACATCGAGTAGCGCCCACAGGATTTGCATTGGCCGGCCACCGTAGTCACCGAAGTGCAGCGGTTGCGACAGGCCCATGGCATCCATGTACCAGGGGCGTTCGTCGACGGCGGTCACCGTTAGTGTTCGCGCATCGATCAGTACGGGCGTGAGCAGGTGCGAGGTCAGGTGCGTGGCGCCCTTCATGAACACCGCATAGTGGTGCTCGCTGGAAAAGCGTGTGCCGGGGAAGGCGATGAAGTCCGGGCGCATGCCGGGGGCGGCCTGTTCGGCGATGGTCAGCAGGTGGGTGGCCGGAGCGCGTTCGGTGAGCGGTGGGGCATCACGGTACGGGGCAACCATGGCGGCCAGGCTGTCGTTGCGCCAGGCGGCGATGACCAGGTCCGACAGCGCGCTGATGACACCGGTCACGCCTACTGTCAGTGCCCAGGCCAAGGTGATCACGCCGATCAGGTTGTGCAGGTCGAGCCAGCGCAGGCGACGGGATTTGCCGTGGCGCACCGTGCCGAAGTCCAGGCGACGCATGAATGGTGCATAGAGCACTGTGCCGGAGATGATCGCCACGACGAATAGCACGCCCATGAAGGCAAGCAGCAGCTTGCCGGGCAGGCCGGCGAACATGTCAACGTGCAGGCGCAGCATGGTCATCATGAAGCCGCCGTTGGCGGCCGGCATGGCCACGGCTTCACCGGTGCGGGCGTCGAGCATGAAGGTGTGCGACGAATTGGGTTCGGTGCCGGCGGTGGCGGCGGTGATGGCCACTACGCCGTTGGCTTCGTCCTCGTCGTAGCCGAAGTACTGCATGACCTCGCCGGGGCGGTGCTGCTCGGCCTTGATCACCAACTGCTGCAGGTCGAGGTGTGGCGTATCGGCCGGCATTTCCCGCAGTTCGGGGGCGTCGCCGAGCAGGTGTTCGAGCTCGTGGTGGAAGATCAGCGGCAGGCCGGTGACTGCCAGCAACAGCAGGAACAGGGTGCAGACCAGGCTGCTCCAGGTGTGGATCACCGACCAGCGGCGGATGGTTGGGCTTTTCATCACGGTACCGATTTTTGCCTGTTGGAAGCTGGGGCTGCTGCGCAGCCCTTTCGCGACACAAGGCCGCTCCTACAAGGGGGCGTGTTTTCCTGTAGGAGCGGCCTTGTGTCGCGAAAGGGCCGCAAAGCGGCCCCCATTCACTCAGAACTTGTAATTGACACTGGCCACCACGTTGCGCTCGTCGCCGTAGTAGCAGTAGTACCCGTCACAGGTAGAGAAGTAGTCCTTGTTGAACAGGTTCTTCGCATCCACGGCTACGGTCACCCCCTTGAGGGTGCTGTTCAGGCGGCCCAGGTCGTAGTGCACCGAAGCGTCGTACACGGTGTAGGACCCAACATGCCCCCAATCGGTGTTAGTGGTATTACCGTAGGTGTCGCCCACGTAGCGCACGCCAACGCCGACCCCGAACCCATCCAGTGGTCCGCTGTGCCAGGTGTAGTCAGCCCAGGCAGTAGCCTGGTTGCGCGGCACCTGCGCCATGCGCTTGCCTTTCTCGTCACTGGTGCCTTTGATGATTTCGCTGTCGTTGTAGGTGTACGAGCCCACCAGTTTGAGGTTCTCGGTCACATCCGAGGTAGCCTCCAACTCCAGGCCTTTTACGCGCACTTCGCCTACCTGGCGGGTGACACCACCCTCGGTCACCGACATGTTCTCCTGTGTCAGGTCGAACACAGCAGCGGTGAACAGGCTATTGCTGCCTGGAGGCTGGTACTTGATGCCCAGTTCGTATTGCTTGCCTTCGGTCGGTTCGAAGGCATCGGTGCTGTTGACGGTGGAACCGGTGGCAGCCTGGAACGACTCGGCATAGGAGATGTAAGGCGTCAGGCCGTTATCGAATACATAGCTGAGAGCTGCGTTACCACTGAACTTCTTGTCGCGTTGGGTGTTGGTTGCGTCGCCTTGATTGTGGAAGGTGGTGCCGGTGTGCACCCAGTCCTCACGGCCACCAAGGGTCAGGCGCCAGTTGTCCAACGCCATCTGGTCCTGGATATACAGGCCGGTCTGCTGGGTTTTCTGGTCGTAGTCGTACATGTCGAAGTACTGAACGTTCGAGAAATCCTGACCGTAGATGGGGTTGTGGATATTGCTCGGTGGCACACCCGCCGAGCCCCAGCGCCAGCGGGCATTGCTGTCCGAGCGCTGGTGGTCGAGCCCCAGCAGCAGGGTATGGGCAACCTGCCCGGTCTGGAAGTCGGCCTGGAAGTTGTTGTCCAAGGCGAACTGGGAGATGTCCTCCTCGACGATACCGGCGGTGCGTTGCACGGTGCCATCGGCGCTGACAGCTTCGTCCGGGCCGGCTGGCCAGATCGAACCACCGGCGGTAATGCCCTTGAAGTCCAGTTCGTTACGCGCGTAGCGCAGGTTCTGACGGAACTGCCAGGTGTCGTTCAGGCGTGTTTCGAACGCATAGCCCAGGTGGTAGTAGGTGCGGTCGTAAGATTCCCAATCCGGGTCGCCCAGGTTCTTGTGGTGCGATATCTTGCCTGCGGGGCTATCCAGTTTGGTGCCCTGCAGTGGCAGGAACTGGCCGGTGATGCCGGTGTCATCGCGGGTGTACTGGCTGATGAGAGTCAGCTTGGTGTCGTCGTTGATGTTCCAGGTCAGGCTGGGCGCGATGTTGTAGCGCTTGTCCGGGATGTGGTCTACCGGCGAACCGCTGTCACGCACGGTGCCGCTCACTCGGTACAGGAACTGGCCTGCATCATCGAGCTTGCCAGTGCTGTCGAAGTTGATCTGCTTGTGGTTGTTGCTGCCAACCTGGGCTTCGACTTCGTGGCTGTTTTCCAATTGCGGCCGACGGCTGGTCATGTCCAGCAGGCCGCCTGGTGGAGTCTGGCCGTAGACCGAAGAGGCCGGGCCACGCAGCACGGCGATGCGCTCCAGGTTCCAGGGCTCGATCTTGGGGGTGGCGTAGTTGCCCTTGGGCAATGGCAGGCCATCGAGGAACTGGGTAGGCACAAAACCCCGTACCAGCAACCAGTCGCTGCGCGAGTCGGAACCATAGCCGCTGCTCTGCACGCCAGCGGTGTAGCGAAGGGCGTCGTTCAGGCTGAGCACCGGTCGGTCTTCCATCTGGTGGCGGGTGATCACGCTTACCGAGCGGGGAAGTTCGGCGATGGCGGTGTCGGTCTTGGTGCCTGCTGCTGTCCGGGTAGCGGTGTAACCCTCTACCGGTCCCCAGGCGCTTTCATAGCTGGAAGTCGCATTGATCGCAGTCTCCGGCAACGCCAGTGTCCCTTCCGGCGTAGCCACCAGGCTGTAGCTGCCCACGCTGCTTTGCTGCAGTTGCAGGCCGGTGCCGCGCAGGGCGGCCTGCAGGGCGCCAAGGCCATCGTACTGCCCGCTCACCGGGGCCGAGGTGCGGCCGCTGACCAGTGCCGGGTCGATGGCCAGGGCGATGCCGGACTGGCTGGCGATCTGGTTGAGGGTGGTGGCCAGCGGGGCGCTGGGCAGGTCGTAGGCGCGCTGAGCGGATTGCTCGGCGGCGAACAGGGCAGGGCTGGCCAATGGTGCGGTCACGGCGATGGCCAGGGCCATCAGGCTGGGGCGCAGGATACGATCAACAGCGCGGGACATGCAGAGGCTCCTCGACGGATAAGTGCTTTCTGCTTCCTTGCCGAGCGAGATTTGAAAAGTGACAGGGCGAATCTGAAAAAAATTGAGAATTATTTGAGGTTGGTTTTTGCCTGTACCGGCCCTTTCGCGGGTAAACCCGCTCCCACAGGGATCGCGGGGGCTTTGAGGCTGGTGCAATCCTGTGGGAGCGGGTTTACCCGCGAAGAGGCCGGTGCAGGCCTACTTGGGAACGACGGTCACCCACCACGGCGTATGCCGCTCGACCTTGACCGGCAGTACCGGCACCAGCGACGACAGCGCCAGGTCGGTGTCGGTCAGCGGGAAGCTGCCGGTCACACGTAGGTCGGCGACTTGCTCGTCCACCCCGAGGTAACCGCTGCGGTACTGGCCGAGCGCGGCCAGCAGGTCAGCCAGGCGCACGTTGTCCACCACCAGCATGCCGCGGGTCCAGGCGTCGGCACCGGCTGGCACAGTGCCGATCCGGCCAAGGCCGTTGGCGTTCATCAGCACCTGCTGGCCTTCGCGCAGCACCTGTTCGTCACCGCTGTTCAGCGGCATGGCAGCGACCGAGGCTTGCAGTACTTCCAGTCGCGTGCCGTCGTCCTCGCGGCGCACCAGGAAGCGCGTGCCCAACGGGCGCATGCGGCCATCGTCGGTGCGCACCAGCAGCGGGCGCGGGTCCTGATGGCCGGTTTCGACCGAGATCTCGCCCTGGTGCAGCACGATCACCCGTTGCTCGCCGGCGTAGTCGATATCCACGGCAGTGTGGCTGTTCAGGCTCAACAAGGTGCCGTCTTCCAGGCGCAGGGTACGCAGTTCGCCGGTGGCGGTACGCTGGTCGGCCAGCCAGTAGCTCGGTGCCAGCGATGGTGCGCCGACCCAGGCCAGCAGCGAGCCCAGCAGAAACATGCCGGCCAGCCCGCCGCCGACCTTGCCGATACGTCGGCGCAGCCCGGCGCGCGATTGCAGCAGGGCCTGGCGTGCCGGGCCGGCAGCGGCGCTCACACGCTGGTCCATGGCGCCGAGTTGGCGCCAGGCGCGGGCATGCTCCTCGCTGGCAGCATGCCAGCGCATGAATTCGCTGCGCTCGTCAGGTGTGCCGCTGCCGTTGTCGAGGCTGAGCTTCCAGGCAATGGCGGCTTCCAGCACCCGGGACGAAACCGGTGAACTGCTCACGTCGGCTCCCCGTACAGGGCCACGTAGCACTGGCGCATGCCTTGGGCGATGTACTGGCGCACCCGCGAAACCGAAACCCCCATGCGCTCGGCGATTTCGGCATGGCTCATACCGTCCAGGCGATTGTGCAGGAATGCTGCGCGGGCCTTGCTCGACAGCTTGCCGAGCAGGCGGTCGATGGCCTTGAGGTCCTCGAGGATCAGGTGTTGCACTTCCGGGGAAGGTTGTTCGGATTCCGGCATCAGGGCCAGTTCGGCCAGGTAGGCCTGTTCCAGCGCGGCGCGGCGGAAGTGGTCGAACATCAGGCCCTTGGCCACGGCGGCCAGGAACGCGCGGGGTTCGCGGGGCGTATCCAGTTGCGCACGGCCGAGCAGGCGCACGAAGGTGTCCTGGCTCAGGTCTTCGGCACGTTGGCGGCAGGCCATGCTGCGTTGCAGCCAGGCGAGCAGCCAGCCGCGATGGTCGCGGTACAGCGCACCGACCAGATCGGCGTGTGGGCTCTGTGCAGAAGACAAGCAGCGTCCCCCCGGAACGAATGCATTAACTAACGATAATTATTCGCGATTGTTGCAGAGGGGAGGGGGTGGGTGCAATGGACGCTTATCGGATGGCCATCATGGTTGGGGCTGACGGGGTGTAGGGCGTGGGTGATGTAGCGCTTATGAGATCGAGCGCCGCCCGCGCGGCGCTTCGCAGCACAAGGCTGCTCCTACATCTGTTTCAGGCCAGTAACGCCTGTGCCAATGCGCGCGACCGCCTTGGTTGTCCGACGCGATATCGAGGTGGATGCCAAGGGACCGCGCGCTAATCTCTCAGAAAAAATTGGCCCGAAACATATGTAGGAGCAGCCTTGTGCTGCGAAGCGCCGCGCGGGCGGCGCTCGATCTCACAGGCGACTCAGCGCTCACGCCCTACAAACCGTGGTTGTGCACCTTGCGCCTGCGCCACCCGCGCAAGCGCTGCTCCAGCTGCAGGGGGCTGTCCAGCTGCTGGCGCCGGGCCTGGCTGAACAGGATCAGCGCCAGTTCGGCGGTAACCAGCGCATCGGCGCTGGCGTGATGGCGCTCCTCGACCTGGAGGCCAAACCGCGCCACCCAGTCATCCAGCCCGGCCTCGCGCAGCACTGTGTCGGGGTTGAGCATCGGCGCCAGCTCGGCAACATCCAGGAAAGGTGACTGCAAGCGATAGCCCAGACTTTCCTTCAGCGCGCGGGCGAGCATGCGCTGGTCGAACGGCGCATGGAATGCCAACACCGGGCTGTTGCCGATGAAGTCGAGCAGATCGAGCAAGGCCTCGGCCGGGTCGCAACCGGCAGCCAGGGCACTCGGGCCCAGGCCGTGGATCAGCACGCTGGCGTTGGTCTTCTGCAAAGGCCGGTGCAAGGTGCGTTCGAACTGCTGGGCAAAGTCGATGGCGCCGTCTTCGATGGCGACGGCACCAACCGATAGCACCTGGTCACGGTTGGTGTTCAGGCCGCTGGTCTCCAGGTCCAGCACCACCCAGCGTTGCTCGCGCAGGGTACACACCCCCAATGGCGCTGGCTTGGGCAGCCGGGCCAGGCGCTGGCGCGTGGCGTGGTCCAGTTCCGGCGCACTGGGGCGCAGCCAGGCGAACAGGCTCATAGCTGGTACCGCAAGGCCAGGCTGCTTTGCAGGCGCTGGGCCTGGCGCAGGGACTCGCGCAGGATGCGCCGGTCCAGGTGGTTGAGGCTGTCCGGGTCCAGGCGGTTGGAATAGGGCAGGTTGTCGCGGGTCTGGCGCTGGTGCTGCTGCATGCGGGTTTGCTGGATGAAGTGGTAGGCCTCTTCATACGCTGCGCCATCCAGTGCCTCGATCACGCCCTTGGCCACGAGCTGGCGAAGGCGCTCCAAGGTATTGCAGGCACCGATGCCGTTGGCCAGGGCCAGCAGCCGCGCACCATCGACGAAGGGCGTCAGGCCCTGGACCTTGAGGTCGAGGGTGGCGGCCTTGTCGTTGCCCTGGCGGGTCAGCACGAACTCGCGCAGGCGGCCCACCGGCGGGCGCTGGCGCAGGGCGTTGTCAGCCATCATGCGCTGGAAGATGCGGTTGTCGGCCACCTGGTCCAGCAGGCCCTGGCGCAGCTGCTCGCAACCTTGCTCGTCGCCCCATACCACACGCAGATCGAAATAGATGTTCGAGCCCAGCAGGTTCTCCGGGCTGGCTTCGCGGACAAAACCGGCAAAACGCCGCGCCCATTCACTGCGCGACAGGCACAGCTCGGGGTTGCCGGCCATGACGTTGCCCTTGCACAGGGTGAAGCCGCACTGGGCCAGGCACTGGTTGATGTATTGCGCCAGCGGCAGCAGGCGTGCGCGGATGGCGTCGGCTTCGGCGCCGTTGGCGGCTTCGAAGAGGATGCCGTTGTCCTGGTCGGTGTGCAGGGTTTGTTCTCGTCGCCCTTCGCTGCCAAAGCACAGCCAGCTGAACGGCACGCCCGGGTCACCGCGCTCGGCCAGCGCCAGTTCGATCACCCGGCACACGGTGTGGTCGTTGAGCAGGGTGATGATCTGGGTGATCTGCGTGGAGGACGCGCCATGGGCCAGCATGCGCTCGACCAGCTGGCTGATTTCGCCACGCAGCGAGACCAGGGTATCCAGGCGTGGCGCATGGCGGATGGTGCGTGCCAGGTGCACCAGGTCGACCCGTTGCAGGGAGAACAGGTCGCGCTCCGAAACCACACCGCACAGGCGCTGGTTTTCCACCAGGCATACGTGGGCGATGTGCCGCTCGGTCATGGCCATGGCTGCGTCGAAGGCGCTGGCCTGGGGGCTGAGGTAGAACGGCTGGGCGGTCATGTGCCGCGCGATGGGCGCGCCCAGGTCGGCATCGGCCGCCGCCACCACCTGGCGCAGGTCGCGCAGGGTGAAGATACCGGTGGGGTAGCGCTGCGGGTCAACCACCACGATGCTGCCAACCTGCTGCTCGTGCATCAGCCGCACGGCGTCGCGCAGGGGAGTGTCGGGGCTGCACACTACCGGGTGGCGCATGGCCAGTTCACCCAGTGGTGTGTTCAGCGAATACTGGGTGCCGAGGGTTTCCACCGCGCGCTGGCGTACCTGCTGGTTGACCTGGTCGAGCAGGCTGCTGACCCCGCGCAGGGCAAAATCCCGAAACACTTCCGACATCGAGAACACGCGGATGAACGCGGCCTTGTTCAGCTGCAGGCAGAAGGTGTCCTCACCTGCCAGATGCTCGGTGCGTGTCGCCCGCTCGCCGAGCAGGGCAGCCAGCGGGAAGCATTCGCCGCTGGTGATCTCGAAGGTAGTCTCCACACCAGGTTTGACCAGATGCTGGCGTTCGCCGACCACGCGGCCCTGCTTGACGATGTAGAAGTGCTCGACCGGCCCGTCAGCAGGTTTGACGATGCTTTCGCCGCTGGCATAGAAGCGCAGCTGGCACTGTTCGACCAGGTAGGCCAGGTGGCTGTGTTCCATCTGGTTGAACGGCGGAAAACGCTGCAGGAACTGCAGGGTGCCCTGGATGTTCTGCAGCACTGCCGTCCTGCCCGCCTGGCTGTAGGCGTCCTTTTTGCTCATGAAACTGACCGTATCGCTATGCCGAACTATATATCTATATATATAGGTGCCGGCCATGTTGTTCTCTGCCTCCATGGTCGGCTTGCGGCGGGATGGTGCCCATTGGACGTAAGTCTATGAGCGCTCCTGTCAAAGACCCGACGAAAGGCCAGCCGGGTTACGCAAGTTCTGCGGTCCTAATGCTGAAGCGGAAATTTTTTGACGAGATGAGCATGCCTGAGCAACACGACATCCTGAGCGACGCCGAGCGCGAGGCATTGGCCGTCGTAAGTGCGCCCGTGGCTGCCAAGCCGCTGGTGCTGGTGGTGGATGACAATGCGGTGAATCGTGAGGCGCTGATCCTGTACCTTAAAAGCCGGGGAATCGACTGTGTCGGGGCGGATGGGGCCGAGGAGGCCAGGCTGTACCTGCACTACCAGCAACGGATTGGCTTGATGATTACGGATTTGCGCATGCAACCCGAGGATGGCCTGGACCTGATCCGCAAGGTTCGCGAATCAGAGCGGGCGGCGTTGTCGATCATCGTGGTGTCGGGCGATACCGACGTCAAAGAGGCGGTGGACGTGATGCACCTGGGGGTTGTGGATTTTCTGTTGAAGCCGGTGGATCTGGGCAGGCTGTTGGAACTGGTGAAGAAAGAACTGAAGATCGAGTAGTGCAGGAGTGGGGCTGCTTTGCAGCCCTTTCGCGACACAAGGCCGCTCCTACAAGTACCGCGCCAGACCTCAGCCTTGCGCGGTACATGTAGGAGCGGCCTTGTGTCGCGAAAGGGCCGCAAAGCGGCCCGCTGTCGCAGATGTCGCTTACAACCCGTTACGCGCCTTGAACTCGCGGCGACGGCGGTGCAGTACCGGCTCGGTATAGCCGTTCGGCTGCTTGCCACCTTCCACCACCAGTTCTACCGCCGCCTGGAACGCGACGTTGTCGTCGAAGTTCGGTGCCATCGGGCGGTACAGAGGGTCGCTGGCGTTCTGCTGGTCCACCACCACCGCCATGCGTTTGAGGCTTTCCAGCACCTGCTCCTGGCTGACCACGCCATGGCGCAGCCAGTTGGCCAGCAGCTGGGCCGAGATGCGCAGGGTGGCGCGGTCTTCCATCAGGCCGACGTTGTTGATGTCTGGCACCTTCGAGCAACCTACGCCCTGGTCGATCCAGCGCACCACGTAGCCGAGGATGCCCTGGGAGTTGTTGTCCAGTTCGTTGCGGATCTCTTCGGCCGACCAGTTGGTGTCGGCGGCCAGCGGGATGGACAGGATGTCGTCCACCGACGCCGGGGTACGCGAAGCCAGTTCACGCTGACGCGCCTGTACGTCCACCTTGTGGTAGTGCAGGGCATGCAGGGTGGCTGCAGTCGGCGACGGCACCCAGGCGGTGTTGGCACCGGCCAGGGGGTGGGCGATCTTCTGCTCGAGCATGGCTGCCATCAGGTCGGGCATGGCCCACATGCCTTTGCCGATCTGCGCACGGCCTTGCAGGCCGGTGGCCAGGCCAACGTCGACGTTGTTGTTCTCGTAGGCACCGATCCACTTCTCGTTTTTCATGGCGCCCTTGCGCACCACGGCGCCGGCTTCCATCGAGGTGTGGATTTCATCGCCGGTGCGGTCGAGGAAGCCGGTGTTGATGAACACTACGCGCTCGGCTGCGGCCTTGATGCACGACTTGAGGTTGACCGTGGTACGGCGCTCCTCGTCCATGATGCCGACCTTGACGGTATTGCGCTTCATGCCCAGCAGGTCTTCGACCTGGCTGAAGATTTCGGCGGCGAAGGCTACTTCCTCCGGGCCGTGCATCTTCGGCTTGACGATGTACACGCTGCCGGTGCGGGTGTTCTTGCGGCTGGTGTTGCCATTGAGGTTGTGCAGGGCGATCAGGTTGGTGAACAGACCGTCCTGAATGCCTTCGGGGATTTCGTTGCCTTGGGCGTCGAGGATCGCCGGGTTGGTCATCAGGTGGCCAACGTTGCGCACGAACAGCAGCGAACGGCCATGCAGGGTCACGCTACCGCCGTTGGGCGCGGCGTACTCGCGGTCCGGGTTCATGGTGCGGGTGAAGGTTTTGCCGCCCTTGCTAACGCTTTCTGCCAGGTCGCCTTTCATCAGGCCCAGCCAGTTGCGGTAGACGATTACCTTGTCGTCGGCGTCGACGGCTGCAACCGAGTCTTCGCAGTCCATGATGGTGGTCAGCGCCGATTCCATCAGGATGTCTTTCACGCCGGCGGCGTCGGTGCTGCCGACCGGGGTGCTGGCGTCGACCTGGATTTCGAAGTGCAGGCCGTTGTGCTTGAGCAGCACGGCAGTCGGCGCAGCGGCATCGCCATGGAAGCCGATCAGCTGGGCATCGTCACGCAGGCCGCTGTTGCTGCCGCCTTTCAGGGCAACTACCAGCTTGCCGCCTTCGATGCGGTAGCCGGTGGAGTCGACGTGCGAGCCGGCCGCCAGTGGCGCGGCTTCGTCGAGGAAGGCGCGGGCGAAGGCGATGACCTTGTCGCCACGTACCTTGTTGTAGCCCTGGCCTTTCTCGGCGCCGCCTTCATCGCTGATGGCATCGGTGCCATACAGTGCGTCGTACAGCGAACCCCAACGGGCGTTGGCGGCGTTCAGGGCGAAGCGGGCGTTCATCACCGGTACGACTAGCTGCGGGCCGGCCATGTGGGCGATTTCTTCGTCCACGTTCTGGGTGGTTGCCTGGAAATCGTCGGCTTGTGGCAGCAGGTAGCCGATTTCCTGGAGGAATGCTTTGTAGGCTACGGCGTCGTGGGCCTGGCCTTTGCGTGCCTGGTGCCAGGCGTCGATCTTGGCTTGCAGCTCGTCGCGCTTGGCGAGCAGGGCTTTGTTCTTTGGAGCGAGGTCATTGATGATCTTCTCTGCACCGGCCCAGAACTGCTCGGCGACGATGCCGGTCCCTGGGATGGCTTCGTTGTTCACGAAGTCGTACAGGACCTTGGCGACCTGAAGGCCACCGACTTGAACATATCCAGTCATTGCTTGCCTCACTCTGCTCAGCTATTTCGCTCTTCTGTATTAAGCCTGTAGCGCTTCTCTAAACACGGCACCAGTGCATGCCCCCGAGTAAAGCCCCGAGCGCGGCTGGGTGCGGCCTGCCAGACCGGCTGGCAGACAGTGTGCGTATTTTCACAGGCGCCTTGGCAGACATCCAAACGACGTTTTGTAGTCCGCGCCACGGGATACTACATGAAGCAGTAGGCGGGGCAAAATCAGACTAAAAGCGCCGTTATGCGACCCGTTGGTCGCGTATGGTCACGCTGGGAGTGAGTATGTTCGCAAAAAACGGGTGGATTGTTCCAGATAAATCTTGAAACAGTACACGATTCGTTGTGCGGATTGCCCTGCGGCAGGTTGCCGCGCCTTGCCTATACTGAGTTGATCCCCCGATTTTCTGCCGCACGGCGCGGTCCGACACGAGGAAGGGCTTGTGGATCATCTTGTACTGACTGTGATTGCCCCTGACAAGGCCGGCCAGGTCGAGCGCATTGCCCAGTGCATCGCCGACCACAGTGGCAACTGGTTGGAGAGCCGCATGTCGCGCATGGCCGGGCAGTTTGCCGGCATCCTGCGGGTGGCGGTGCCGGCGGAAAACTACGACGAGCTGGTGGCTTCGCTGCAGGGGTTGGTCCGATATGACATTCGCGTGCTGATCGCCGAGAGCGGCATCGAGCCGTCGTGCACCTGGAAGCCGATTGCCATGGAGCTGGTAGGTAATGACCGGCCAGGGATCGTGCGTGATATCACCCGTTTGCTGGCGGACCTTGGGGTGAACCTTGAGCGGTTTACCACTGAGGTGCGGCCGGCGCCCATGAGCAGCGAGCCGCTGTTCCATGCCGATGCCTTGCTGGCATTGCCGTTGACCCTGTCGCTGGAGGAATTGCAGCAGAAGCTGGAGAGCCTGGCGGACGACTTGATGGTGGAGTTGAAGCTGCGGCCGGAGGATTGATCCGAGATTGCCGGGGCCGCTTCGCGGCCCGTTCGCAGCACAAGGCTGCTCCTACAAGGATATGCATTCCCCTGTAGGAGCAGCCTTGTGCTGCGAATGGGCTGCAAAGCAGCCCCCTGCGGTTATCCCGATATCACGGGGAAGGCCCTGTGGATAACCTGGGGGTTCCCCTCTCCAGCCCAGGCCGCGCGCGCCTTGCACGGCCTTGATCAAAAAACACCCAAAAATCAGCAGCTTGTGCACAAAGCACGGGGACGAGGGTGTGGATAACCTTTGGAGATGTCTCTGCAGGCCACGAATCACAAGGCTTGCAGAGTTGTGATCATTTTCTGATCAACCACGCTTGCGCAAACTGACCCACGCATCGACGCTGTAGATCGCCAAACCTGCCCAGATGAACATGAACGCCACCAAAGTGCTCGGCGACAAGTGCTCATCGAACAGCAGCACCGCCTGCAGCAGCACCAGGGTCGGCGCCAGGTACTGCAGGAAGCCCAGCGTGGTGTACGGCAAGTGCCGCGCGGCAGCGTTGAAGCACACCAGCGGCACCAGTGTCACCGGCCCCGCAGCCATCAGCCATAACGCTTCGCTGCTGGTGTAGAACGCGCCCTGGGCACTTGTCGCCGCCGGATGCAGTAACAGCCAACCAAGGGCCAGCGGTACCAGCATCCAGGTTTCCACCACCAGGCCCGGCAGCGCCGCTACCGGTGCCTGTTTGCGAATCAGCCCATAGAAGCCGAAGCTCAGCGCCAGTACCAGCGACACCCATGGCAGGCTGCCCACCTGCCACACCTGCTGAGCCACACCCACGGCGGCCATGGCCACGGCCAGCCATTGCAACCGACGCAGGCGCTCGCCAAGAATCAGCATGCCCAGCAGCACATTGATCAGCGGGTTGATGTAGTAACCCAGGCTGGCCTCGAGCATGCGCCCGTTGTTCACCGACCATACGTAGGTCAGCCAGTTGCCGGCGATCAGCGCCCCGCTCAGGGCCAGGATGCCCAGCCGGCGCGGGTTGTCACGCAGTTCACGCCACCAGCCGGGGTGTTTCCACACCAGTAGCAGCAGCGAGCCGAACAGTGCCGACCACAGCACCCGGTGGACAATGATCTCCACCGCCGGAACGCTCTGGATTGCCTTGAAGTACAGGGGGAAAAGACCCCAGATGATGTAGGCGCTGAGGCCCAGTAGGTACCCGCGACGCGGGTTTGCGGCGTGCATGCAGAATCCTTGCTTAGGTAGCTAAATAAAGCGACGCCTATTGTAGACAGAGGCGGGCGTGCTTCTAGAACAATTTCAGCGGCGCTTCATCCAGTGCGGCCATTTGCTCGCGCAGGGCGAGAATCTGGTCTCCCCAGTAGCGTGGCTGGCCGAACCAGGGGAAGCTCGGCGGGAACGCCGGGTCGTCCCAGCGCCGCGCCAGCCAGGCGCTGTAGTGCAGCTGGCGCAGGGCGCGCAAGGGTTCGATCAGGGCCAGTTCGCGCGGGTCGAAATCGTGGAACTCGTTGTAGCCGTCGATCAGTTCGGCCAGTTGGCCTAGGCGCTCCTCGCGGCTGCCGGCCAGCATCATCCACAGGTCCTGCACCGCCGGGCCCATGCGGCAGTCGTCGAGGTCGACCACGTGGTACACCTCGTCGCGGTGCATAAGGTTGCCGGGGTGCAGGTCGCCATGCAGGCGGATGAGCTTGTGCGGGGTGCGGGCATAGATGTCCTCCACTCGCTTGAGCAGGTCGCGGGCCACCGATTCGAACGCCGGCAGCAGTTCGCGAGGGACGAAATCGCCTTCCAGCAGGGTATTCAGCGAGGCGTGGCCGAAGTTGTCCACAGCCAGCGCTTCGCGGTGCTCGAACGGTTTGCTGGCGCCCACGGCATGCAAGCGGCCGAGCAACTGGCCAAGACGGTAGAGCTGGTCGAGGTTACCCGGCTCTGGCGCGTGGCCGCCGCGGCGGGGGAACAGGGTGAAGCGGAAGCCCTGGTGTTCGAACAGGGTGCGGCCGTCGTGCTGCAGCGGGGCGACCACCGGCACTTCGCATTCGGCCAGTTCGGCAGTGAAGCTGTGCTCTTCGAGGATGGCCGCGTCGCTCCAGCGGCCTGGGCGGTAGAACTTGGCGATCAGCGGTTGCGCGCCCTCGATGCCCACCTGGTAGACGCGGTTTTCGTAGCTGTTCAGCGCCAGCACCCGGGCATCGCTGAGAAAGCCCAGGCTTTCCACGGCGTCCAGGACCAGGTCGGGGGTGAGGGTATCGAAGGGGTGGGACATGGTGGCTCCGGGGATAGGCGGCGTGGGGACCATGGTAACGCGTTATGCCTGTACCGGCCTCTTCGCGGGTAAACCCGCTCCCACATGGACGGCGCAGCTGCCGGGGAAACGATGCACCTGTGGGAGCGGGTTTACCCGCGAACCGCGCAAAGCGCGGCCAGGCTATGCAGGAATCCCAAGCAATACATAAGAGGGATGAAATTGAACCCGCACCGAACTGCCTGCTGCTACCCGCTGCCCAGCCAACCAATCCGTCTCGGCAAACGCACACAACGTCTGCCCATTCCCCAACGCCAACCGGACCTCACCAGGCCCATCAGCCTCCGCCAGTACCTCCTCCACCTTCGCCCGCAGGCAATTGCTATCCGCTTCGGCCTGTTCCTCGTCGGCCAGCAACCTCACCCACCCCGCCTTGAGCAGCGCCACTACCGTCGTCCCCAGCGTCAGTTCCAGCCGTGCGGTGCTGTCGTGGGTGATCAACGCCTCGATCTCCAACCCACCACCCAACGCCAGGCTGACGCGATCATGCCGTCCCTCGCGGCGCAGGCCGCTGACCTGGCCCTGCAACTGGTTGCGCGCGCTGGTACGCAGCATCAGCCGGCCGAGCAGGTCGAGGTCGCTGGACTCCTCGGCCGCTTCGAGGATTTGCGCCTGAAGGGCCTGCAGCCTCTGGTACAGGCGCAGCACCCGCTGGCCTTCCGGCGACAGACGGGCACCACCGCCACCACGCCCGCCGGTACTGCGCTCGACGAGGGGCTGGCTGGCCAGGTTGTTGAGTTCGTCGATGGCGTCCCAGGCGGCCTTGTAGCTGATGCCCGCAGCCTTGGCGGCGCGGGTGATCGAACCTTCTTCGGCAATGTGCTGCAGCAGCGCGATGCGCTGGGGGCGGCGGGCGATGTGCTGGGTGAGGTGAGGGGGCAGGGACATGGGCATTCGGTCATTGTAAGTGGCAGCGAAGTGTAGCTTGTGTGGGAGCGGCCTTGTGTCGCGAAAGGGCTGTGTAGCAGCCCCAGCGATTTTTGCCGTGGCAGAGATCCTGGGGCTGCTACGCAGCCCTTTCGCGACACAAGGCCGCTCCCACAAGTCATACATACCCCGGCTTGGCCGTACGCGCCAGGCAATACACATCCACCCGCCGCGCACCGGCCTTGCGCAGTACTTCGGCAACCGCCTGCGCGGTCGCACCGGTGGTCAACACGTCATCGACAATGGCGACATGCTTGCCCGTCAGCTTGCCCGTGACGGTAAACGCCTGGCGCAAGTTGCGTCGCCTGGCCTTGGCGTCCAGTTGTTGCTGCGCAGGTGTCTCCCGTGTGCGCAGCAGCAACCGCTCGTCGCAACGTACCCCCACGTGCGACGACAGCCAGCGCCCGAGCATCCCCGCCTGGTTGAACCCCCGCTCCCGTAGTCGACGTTTGGCCAAGGGTACAGGCAACAACAGGTCGGGGCGCGGCAGCCCTTCGGTAAAGCCGTGCAGCAGCCCATGCGCGAGCAATTCGGCCATCAGGCGCCCCAAGGGCCACTGGCGGTTGTGCTTGAAACGGCTGATCAGCGTGTCCACCGGAAAGCCGAAATGCCACAGTGCAAGCACCTGCTCGAAGGCCGGTGCGCGGCGCTGGCACTGAGCGCAAGCCAGGTCGGCCATCGGCAATGGCAGGGCGCAGCGCAGGCAATGATCGCCCAGCCAGGGCAGTTCCTGCTCGCAGGCGACGCACAGCGGGTAGGCCTGCTCGGCAGGTTCATCGCACAGCAAACACGACTGGTTAATAAGTGAGCACTTGTAAACCAGTCTTTTCCAGTGTGGTTGACAGTTCATAGGCCTTCCATGACTATGCGAGCTATCCGTGATGCGCTGGCGGGCTTTCCTGTCCCGGCGCCTGCTTCAGCCTAAACAAGGAAACGCCAATGAGCGCCAGCACAACTGCAACAACACGTCACGACTGGTCCCTGGCCGAGGTCAAGGCGCTATTCCAGCAACCGTTCAATGACCTGCTGTTCCAGGCGCAGACCGTGCACCGCGCGCATTTCGACCCGAACCGCGTGCAGGTTTCGACCCTGTTGTCGATCAAGACCGGCGCCTGCCCGGAAGATTGCAAATATTGTCCACAGTCCGGCCACTACAACACCGGGCTGGAAAAACAGAAGCTGATGGAAGTGCAGAAGGTGCTGGAAGAAGCCGCCCGCGCCAAAGCCATCGGTTCTACACGCTTCTGCATGGGCGCGGCGTGGAAGCACCCGTCGGCCAAAGACATGCCCTACGTGCTGGAGATGGTCAAAGGCGTGAAGGCCATGGGCCTGGAAACCTGCATGACCCTCGGCAAGCTCGACCAGGAGCAGACCAAGGCCCTGGCCCAGGCCGGCCTGGACTATTACAACCACAACCTCGACACCTCGCCTGAGTTCTACGGCAGCATCATCACCACCCGCACCTACAGCGAGCGCCTGCAGACCCTGGCCTACGTGCGCGATGCCGGGATGAAGATCTGCTCCGGCGGCATCCTCGGCATGGGCGAGTCGCTGGACGACCGCGCCGGCCTGCTGATCCAGCTGGCCAACCTGCCCGAGCACCCGGAGTCGGTACCGATCAACATGCTGGTCAAGGTGGCCGGTACGCCGCTGGCCGAGGAAGAAGACGTCGACCCGTTCGACTTCATCCGCATGCTGGCCGTGGCCCGTATCCTCATGCCCAAGTCGCACGTGCGCCTGTCCGCCGGCCGCGAGCAGATGAACGAGCAGATGCAGGCCCTGGCTTTCATGGCTGGCGCCAACTCGATCTTCTACGGCGAAAAACTGCTGACCACCGCCAACCCGCAGGCCGACAAGGACATGCAGCTGTTCGCACGCCTGGGCATCAAGCCCGAAGCGCGTGAAGAGCACGCCGACGAAGTGCACCAGGCGGCTATCGAGCAGGCGCTGGTCGAGCAGCGCAGCAGCGAGATGTTCTACAACGCCGCGACCGCCTGAAATGGCCTTTGACCTGGCGGCGCGCCTGGCCGAACGGCGCGCCGCAGACCTGTATCGGCAGCGGCCACTGCTGGAAAGCCCGCAGGGGCCGGAAGTGGTGGTCGATGGCCAGCGTTTGTTGGCCTTCTGCAGCAATGACTACCTGGGCCTGGCCAACCACCCCGAGGTGATTGCCGCCTGGCAGGCCGGCGCCGAGCACTGGGGTGTCGGTGGCGGTGCCTCGCACCTGGTGATCGGCCACAGTACGCCGCACCACCAGGTGGAAGAGGCCTTGGCCGAACTCACCGGGCGCCCGCGCGCGCTGCTGTTCTCCACCGGCTACATGGCCAACCTGGGCGCCATCACCGCGCTGGTGGGGCAGGGCGACACGGTGCTGCAGGACCGCCTGAACCACGCTTCGCTGCTGGATGGCGGGTTGCTCAGTGGTGCCCGTTTCAACCGCTACCTGCACAACGACCCAGCCAGCCTGGCCAGCCGCCTGGACAAGGCCGTCGGCAATACCCTGGTAGTCACCGATGGCGTGTTCAGCATGGACGGCGACCTGGCCGACCTGCCGGCGCTGGCCGATGTCGCCCGCGCTCGCGGTGCCTGGCTGATGGTTGACGATGCCCATGGCTTGGGCACCCTCGGCACCCAGGGCGGCGGTATCGTCGAGCACTTCGGTCTGGGCGTTGAGGATGTGCCGGTGTTGATCGGTACGCTGGGCAAGGCTTGTGGTACCGCCGGTGCCTTTGTGGCCGGCAGCGAAGAGCTGATCGAGGCGCTGGTGCAGTTCGCCCGCCCGTACATCTATACGACCAGCCAGCCACCGGCGCTGGCCTGCGCCACCCTCAAGAGCCTGGAATTGCTGCGCCGCGAAACCTGGCGCCGCGAGCACCTGGCCGCGCTGATCCGCCAGTTCCGTGAAGGTGCGCAGCAGATCGGCCTGGAGTTGATGGACAGCCCGACGCCGATCCAGCCCATCGTCATCGGCGACAGCGCAAAGGCCCTGCGCCTGTCACGCATGCTGCGCGAGCGCGGCTTGCTGGTGACGGCCATCCGCCCGCCCACCGTGCCGGCGGGCAGCGCACGTCTGCGGGTAACATTGAGCGCCGCGCACAGCGAGGCGCAGGTGCAGCTATTGTTGAATGCATTGGCCGAGTGTTATCCACAGTTGGAGAGCGCCGATGCGTAATCGACTTGTTCTGTTGCCTGGCTGGGGCTTGGGCACTGCTTCCCTGGAGCCGCTGGCCGCCAGCCTGCGTGCCCAGGACGCCCGCCTGCAGGTAGAGCTGGTGCCCTTGCCGGAACTGGCCCACAGCGATGTGCAGGCCTGGGTCGACCACCTCGACCGCAAGCTGCCGAGTGATGTCTGGCTGGGTGGCTGGTCGTTAGGCGGCATGCTGGCCAGCGCGCTGGCGCACAAGCGCGGCGACCATTGCTGCGGCCTGCTGACCCTGGCCAGCAACCCCAGTTTCGTGGCTCGCCCCGACTGGCCCCACGGCATGGCCGAAGACACTTTCGGCACCTTCCTCGACGGCTGCCGCAGCCATACCCAGGTCACCCTGAAGCGCTTCCGTACCTTGTGCAGTGACGGTGCCCTGCAACCGCGCACCCTGCTGCGCCAACTGGGTGTCGGCGTACCGGACACCGACCCGTTGTACCTGGCCACCGGCCTTGAAGTGCTGGCCAAGCTGGACACCCGCGAAGCACTGCAGGCCTACGGAGGCCCGCAGTTGCACCTGTTCGCCGGCAGCGATGCGCTGGTGCCGGCAGAGGCGGCAAAGGCGCTGAGCGAGCTGCTGCCCGATGTGGAAGTGGGCCTGGTCGAAGAAAGCTCCCACGCGTTCCTGCTGGAATACCCGCAGGAACTGGCGGCGGGCATCAAGAGTTTCCTGCATGAGAGTGGCGATGACTGACCTTTCCCGTCCGACCCTGCCCGGCGCGCTGCCCGACAAGCGCCAGGTAGCGGCCTCGTTCTCCCGCGCCGCAGCCAGCTACGACAGCGTGGCAGCCTTGCAGCGTGCGGTGGGTTCGAGCTTGCTGGAGCAGTTGCCGGAAGGCCTGCAGCCGTCACGCTGGCTGGACCTGGGCAGCGGCACCGGTCATTTCAGCAGGGCGTTGGCCGAGCGGTTCACCCAGGCCAGCGGCGTTGCGGTGGATATCGCCGAAGGCATGTTGTGCCATGCCCGCAACGAACAGGGCGGGGCGCTCTATCACGTGGCCGGTGACGCCGAGCGTTTGCCGCTGCGTGATGCCAGTGTCGACCTGGTGTTCACCAGCCTGGCCGTGCAGTGGTGCGGCCAGTTCGCCAGCGTGCTGGCAGAAGCGCTGCGAGTGCTGCGCCCGGGCGGCGTGCTGGCCTTCAGCAGTTTGTGTGTGGGTACCCTCGATGAACTGCGCGCCAGTTGGCAGGCGGTGGATGGCCTGGTGCATGTGAACCGCTTCCGCCGTTTCGAGGACTATCAACGCCTGTGCGCAGCCAGCGGCTTCGAGCAGCTTGGGCTGCAGCGCTGCCCGCACGTGTTGCACTACCCGGATGTACGCAGCCTGACCCATGAGCTCAAGGCACTCGGCGCCCACAACCTGAACCCTGGCCGGCCTTCCGGGCTTACCGGCCGGGCCCGCATGCAGGGCCTGCTGCAGGCTTACGAGGCGTTTCGCCAGCCCGAGGGGCTGCCAGCCACCTACCAGGTGGTCTATGGTGTGTTGCGCAAGCCACAGGCTTAAGGGGAGCGAGATGAGCCAGGCCTATTTTATTGCCGGTACCGATACCGATGTAGGCAAGACCACCATCGCTGCCGGCCTGTTGCATGCGGCACGGTTGCAGGGCATGAGCACGCTGGGGGCCAAGCCGGTGGCCTCCGGTTGCACGATGACGCCCAAAGGCTTGCGCAACAGCGACGCACAGGCGCTGATCGATGAAAGCACGATCAAGCTGCCCTACGAACAGGTCAACCCGTTTGCCTTCGAGCCTGCGATTGCGCCGCATGTGGCAGCACGTGAGGCAGGGGTGACGCTGGCCGTGTCGGACCTGCTGGCAGCGATGCGGAATGTGCTGCAACAAAATGC
The DNA here is from genome assembly GCF_054792385.1 of Pseudomonas sp. SA233. Lineage (NCBI taxonomy): Bacteria > Pseudomonadati > Pseudomonadota > Gammaproteobacteria > Pseudomonadales > Pseudomonadaceae > Pseudomonas > Pseudomonas sp. SA233. Next base: position 429,874 of record NZ_CP096449.1, read on the forward strand.
CGATTTCACCCTGATCGAGGGAGCCGGAGGCTGGCGCGTGCCGTTGTCGGGGCTGGAAAACCTGTCCGACCTTGCGGTGGCCCTGCGGCTGCCGGTGATTCTGGTGGTCGGGGTGCGGCTGGGCTGTATCAGCCATGCCTTGTTAAGCGCTGAGGCGATCGAGCGTGACGGGCTGCAATTGGCGGGATGGGTGGCGAACATCATCGAGCCGCGTACTTCGCGCCTGGAAGAGAACCTGGCCAGCCTGGCCGAGCGTTTGCCGGCGCCATGCCTGGGGCGGGTGCCCAAATTGAAGCAGGCCAGTGCCGACATGGTGGCTGAACACCTTCAGCTGGATCTGCTGGATTAACCGTTTCCAGGCCTGGCCCTTTCGCGGGCTTGCCCGCTCCCACAGGTACAGCGCAGGGTCCAGATATTGTGCGGACCCTGTGGGAGCGGGCAAGCCCGCGAAGAGGCCGGTACAGGAATACCCAAGGCCTATCAAATGGCATCAGGCCATTAGGGATTTAAACGGGCCTTTTCTCCCCTGGCCTGCTTTAATTGGGCCTGTTCGTCATCCAGCGTCAATGGAGTCCTGACATGGAAATCACCGGTAGCTCCGCCTATTACGCGGGCCTGAGCGCAATCCAGACCGGCCAGAACCGCGTCGATCAGGCTGCCAGCCAGATCGCCAGCACCACCGCCGAACGAAGCGCCACCAGCCAGTCCAGCGATTTTCAGGCCGAACGCCTGCGCGCGGTCGACCGCAGCCAGCAGATGGACCTGGCCACCAGCACCGTGCAGCTGGCCGTGGGCAAACTCGAAGTCGAGCTTGGCGCAAAGGTCGCCAAGGCATCCGACGAAATGCTCGGCCGGATCATCGACACCTACGCCTGACAGGGCGCTCACCCGATTTACACGCAGCCCCTGTGGGAGCGGGCGTGCCCGCGAATGCGTCAGATCAGGCACCTCTACTGCCTGGCCTGACCCTTTCGCGGGCACGCCCGCTCCCACAGGGGCGTCTTTATTTTTCAAGGCTTGGCATGAATGCCATTTTTCGTGGCGCAAATGGCACCATAGTCCATCCTTGACATAAGGCGGAGCTAAACGTAAGTTTCAAACAACTGTTTGATCGACGGCCGCCACGTGCTGGTCACCCCCACAGAACTCACCTAGAGGTTCATCGCAATGCCTGATTACAAAGCCCCCTTGCGTGATATCCGCTTCGTTCGCGACGAGCTGCTCGGCTATGAGGCGCACTATCAGAGCCTGCCGGGTTGCCAGGACGCCACGCCCGACATGGTCGACGCGATCCTCGAAGAAGGCGCGAAGTTCTGTGAGCAGGTGCTGTCGCCGCTGAACCGCGTGGGTGACCAGGAAGGCTGCACCTGGAGCGAGTCGGGCGTTAAAACCCCGACCGGCTTCAAAGCGGCCTACGAACAGTTCGTAGAAGGCGGCTGGCCGAGCCTGGCGCATGACGTCGAGCACGGCGGCCAGGGTCTGCCGGAGTCGCTGGGCCTGGCGCTGAGCGAAATGGTCGGCGGTGCGAACTGGTCGTGGGGCATGTACCCGGGCCTGTCCCATGGGGCGATGAACACCATCTCTGCGCACGGCACCCCCGAGCAGCAGCACACCTACCTGACCAAGCTGGTATCCGGCGAGTGGACTGGCACTATGTGCCTGACCGAGCCGCACTGCGGTACCGACCTGGGCATGCTGCGCACCAAGGCCGAGCCACAGGCCGACGGTAGCTACAAGGTGTCGGGTACCAAGATCTTCATTTCGGCCGGTGAGCACGACATGGCCGACAACATCGTCCATATCGTCCTGGCCCGCCTGCCGGACGCACCAGCCGGCACCAAGGGTATCTCGCTGTTCATCGTGCCGAAGTTCCTGCCCAACGCCGAAGGCGGTGTGGGCGAGCGCAACGGCGTGAGCTGCGGCTCGATCGAACACAAGATGGGTATCCACGGCAACGCCACCTGCGTGATGAACTTCGACGGCGCTACCGGCTACCTGATCGGCCCGGCCAACAAAGGCCTGAACTGCATGTTCACCTTCATGAACACCGCTCGCCTGGGTACCGCGCTGCAAGGCCTGGCCCACGCCGAAGTAGCGTTCCAGGGTGGCCTGAAGTACGCCCGTGAGCGCCTGCAGATGCGCTCCCTGACCGGCCCGAAAGCACCGGACAAGGCTGCTGACCCGATCATCGTCCATCCGGACGTGCGTCGCATGCTGCTGACCATGAAGGCCTTCGCCGAAGGCAACCGCGCGATGGTGTACTTCACTGCCAAGCAGGTGGACATCGTCAAGTACAGCCAGGATGAAGAAGAGCGCAAGAAGGCCGATGCCCTGCTGGCGTTCCTGACCCCGATCGCCAAGGCGTTCATGACCGAGGTCGGCTTCGAAGCCGCCAACCATGGCGTGCAGATCTACGGTGGCCACGGCTTCATCGCCGAATGGGGCATGGAGCAGAACGTGCGCGACAGCCGCATTTCCATGCTGTACGAAGGCACCACCGGCATCCAGGCCCTGGACCTGCTCGGCCGCAAGGTGCTGATGACCCAGGGCGAAGCGCTGAAGGGCTTCACCAAGATCGTGCACAAGTTCTGCCAGGCGCAGGAAGGCAACGAAGCGGTCAAGGAGTTCGTCGAACCGCTGGCGGCTCTGAACAAGGAATGGGGCGAGCTGACCATGAAAGTGGGTATGGCCGCCATGAAGGACCGCGAAGAAGTGGGTGCGGCCTCGGTCGATTACCTGATGTATTCCGGCTACGCCTGCCTGGCCTACTTCTGGGCCGACATCGCCCGCCTGGCGGCCGAGAAACTGGCTGCCGGCACCAGCGAAGAAGCGTTCTACACCGCCAAGTTGCAGACCGCGCGCTTCTACTTCCAGCGCATCCTGCCGCGTACCCGTACCCACGTGGCGACCATGCTGTCGGGTGCCAACAACCTGATGGCGATGGACGAAGAGAGCTTCGGCCTGTCGTACTGATCCTGCCGTTGTAAAACGAAACCCGCCTGCCTTCAACGTCAGGCGGGTTTTTTCATTCTGCGGCCTGATGCCTATCTCTTTGTAGGAGCAGCCTTGTGCTGCGAATAGGCCATAGCTGCCACAGAAAATCTTTTGTCATTGCGGCCTTTTCGCAGCACAAGGCTGCTCCTACAGGAAAAGCGTCTGATTCGATATTCAACTGTTCATGTGCACTGCCGATGTAGTAAGGGCACAATGCCACCATTGATCTGCCGGGTTGGAGATTACCCTTGTTTCGTTTTAACGCTGTTCGCGCGAGTCACTTCCTGCCTTCGCTGATTCTTTTGCTGGCAGGACTCGCCGCGGCCTATGTGAGAGACCTCAGTGTCTTTTTCACATCGCTGTTCAACGTCCTGCCCACCTTGGTCCTGCTGCTGGGTGGCGCCTACTGTGCGGTGTACCGTCGCCAGCGCGAGCTGTTCCTGATGCTCACGGTGTACATCGCCTACTACCTGCTCGACACCCAGACCGACTTCTACCGTGACCATGGCCGCGTTCGCGAGGACGCGGCGGTGATCTTCCATCTCGTGTGCCTGCTGCTACCCGCCCTGTTCGGGCTGTATGGTGCCTGGCAGGAGCGCACCCACCTGCTGCAGGACCTGGTCGCCCGTGGCGCCGTGCTGTTCGCCGTGGGTAGCGTGGCGGTGGCCCTGGAGCAAAGCTACCCCCAAGCACTACTGACCTGGTTGGCGGAAATCCGCTGGCCAACCTTGCATGGCCAATGGATGAGCCTGATCCAGATGGTCTATCCGCTGTTCCTCGGCGTGTTCATCCTGCTGGTGGTGCAATACCTGCGTGCACCACGGCCGCTGCACGCTGCGCAGGTGATGGGCCTGCTGGGCATTTTCTGGATGCTGCCGCAAACCTTCATCCTGCCGTTTACCCTGAACATCATGTGCAGCCAGGTCATGCTGATGATCGCCGCAGCGGTGGCGCACGAGGCCTACCAGATGGCTTTCCGCGACGAACTGACCGGCCTGCCGGGGCGCCGTGCGCTGAATGAGCGCATGCAGCGCCTGGGGCGCAACTATGTGATCGCCATGACCGATGTCGACCACTTCAAGAAATTCAACGACACCCACGGCCACGACGTCGGCGACCAGGTGCTGCGCCTGGTTGCCAGCCGTCTGTCCAAGGTCACCGGGGGTGGCCGTGCCTACCGCTATGGCGGCGAGGAGTTCGCCCTGGTGTTTGCCGGCAAGACTGCCGAGGAATGCGTGCCCCATGTGGAAGCCGTGCGCGAAATGATCGCCAACTACGTGATGCACCTGCGCGACCAGCACAACCGCCCGCAGGACGATACCGCCGGGCGCCAGCGGCGGGCGGGCAGCAGTGGGGGTACGGTTTCGGTCACCATCAGCATCGGTGTGGCGGAGCGCCAGGCCGATCATCGTAACCCCGAAGCGGTGCTGAAATCCGCCGACCAGGCGCTGTACAGCGCCAAGGGCGCAGGGCGCAATTGTGTCATGGTGCATGGGCAACAAGCGCAGCGAGGGGCGGTGCGCACGGCGTGACCGAGTTAGACTATACGGTCTATTGATGACCCTATGTCTCGTAAAAGTTGTTCGGTTACACTGCCTTCAACCCAGTGTCGCGGTTCCCCGAGACCGCCCCGACCCGAGTAGCGAGAGGTTGTCATGGCTGAATATAAAGCGCCCCTGCGCGACATGCGCTTCGTTCTGAATGAAGTCTTCAACGTGGCCGAGCAGTGGGCGCAGTTGCCCGGGTTGGCCGAGGTTGTCGATGTCGACACAGCCATGGCCGTGCTGGAAGAAGCCGGCAAGGTCACCGCCAAGTCCATCGCACCGCTCAGCCGTGCCGCCGATGAAGAGGGCTGTCACTGGGAAAACGGCGCGGTAAGTACCCCAGCCGGTTTCATTGAGGCGTACAAAACCTACGCCGAAGGCGGTTGGGTGGGTGTGGGTGGCGACCCGCTGTTCGGCGGTATGGGCATGCCCAAGGTCATCTCGGCCCAGGTCGAGGAAATGGTCAACGCCTCCAGCCTGTCCTTCGGCCTGTACCCGATGCTGACTGCTGGCGCCTGTCTGTCGATCAACGCCCACGCCAGTGAAGCGCTGAAGGAAAAGTACCTGCCAAACATGTACGCCGGCGTGTGGGCCGGTTCCATGTGCCTGACCGAGCCGCACGCCGGTACCGACCTGGGCATCATCCGCACCAAGGCCGAGCCCCAGGCCGACGGCAGCTACAAGGTCAGCGGCACCAAGATCTTCATCACCGGCGGCGAGCACGACCTGACCGAGAACATCATCCACCTGGTGCTGGCCAAGCTGCCGGACGCACCGGCGGGGCCGAAAGGCATTTCGCTGTTCCTGGTGCCGAAGTTCCTGGTCAATGAAGATGGCAGCCTGGGGGCGCGCAATCCGGCCACCTGCGGCTCGATCGAGCACAAGATGGGTATCCAGGCCTCGGCCACCTGCGTGATGAACTTCGATGAAGCGGTCGGCTATATCGTCGGTGAGCCGAACAAGGGCCTGGCGGCCATGTTCACCATGATGAACTACGAGCGCCTTGGCGTTGGTATCCAGGGCCTGGCGTCGGCCGAGCGCTCCTACCAGAATGCCGTGGAGTACGCCCGCGACCGCCTGCAGAGCCGCGCCCCGACCGGGCCACAAGCCAAGGACAAGGCCGCTGACCCGATCATCGTCCACCCGGACGTGCGCCGCATGCTGTTGACCATGAAGGCGCTGATCGAGGGTGGCCGTGCCTTCTCCAGCTACGTGGCCATGCAGCTGGACAGTGCCAAGTTCAGCGAAGACACCGCCGTGCGCAAGCGCAGCGAAGAACTGGTGGCACTACTGACGCCGGTTGCCAAGGCTTTCCTCACCGACCTGGGCCTGGAGTGCGCGGTGCACGGCCAGCAGGTGTTCGGCGGGCATGGCTACATTCGCGAGTGGGGGCAGGAGCAACTGGTGCGTGATGTGCGTATCACGCAGATCTACGAAGGCACCAACGGCATCCAGGCCCTCGACCTGATGGGGCGCAAGGTGGTGGCCAGTGGTGGGGCGTACTACCGGCTGTTCTCCGACGAGATTCGCCAGTTCATTGCCAGCGCAGGTAGCGAGCTGGATGAATTTGCCAAGCCGTTGGGTGCCTGTCTCGATCAGCTCGACGGGCTGACCGAGTGGGTGCTGGAACAGGCCAAGGGCAACCCGAACGAAATCGGGGCGGCTTCGGTCGAGTACCTGCATGCCTTTGGTTATGTCGCCTACGCCTACATGTGGGCACTGATGGCGCGGGCGGCGAAGGCGGGTGAGGGGGATGAAGCGTTCTATACGGGCAAGCTGGGTACGGCGCGGTTCTACTTTGCGCGGTTGCTGCCGCGGGTGAATTCGCTGGTGGCTTCGGTGAAGGCGGGGAGTGAGTCGTTGTACCTGCTGGATGCCGAACAATTCTGACAGATATGGGGACTGCGTAGCAGTCCCTGCCGTGTAAGCTTTTTCCTACACAACGTGGTGACTTTTCACCACTGTTCTCAGATTGGATCCACGGTTATTCTTTACCACATGGACGTTGCGCAGGAAGCGCAAAGGACAGATCAGGGACGACGACGAAGGACCACCTGCCAGGATGGCGGGGCGATACGGATGTCACAGGGAAACAGTCTGGAAAACCCCGCTTCGGCGGGGTTTTCTTTGTGCGCGGGTTTTTCAGCCCAGCACATCCAGCGGTGATGCACCCAACAGGCGGGCGTCCGTCTCTTCCTCCAGCAACGTGCGCAGCAGCTCCACAGAGGCCTGCTGGCGCTGGGCATCGCGGAACACCAAGCCAACCTTCAGCGGTACCCGTGGCTCGCTCAACGGCTTCCACAGCAGCCCTTGGTCATCCTCGGCGGCCTCCTTGGCCCGCCCCGGCAAGATGGTAGCCAGCGCGGTATGGGCCAGGCTGTCGAGAATCCCCGCCATGTTGTTCATCTCTGCCTGCACCTGCGGCCGACGCCCCTGGCTGGCCAGCTGCGCCTGCCAGATCTGGCGGATCTGGAATTCCTCGCCCAGCATCAGCATGGGCAGCTCGGCGGCCTGGCGAATGGACACCTTCTTGAAGTCCTTCAGCGGGTGGGTGGCGGGGATGACCAGTTGCAGTTCATCTTCATAGAGCAGCAGACCATGCAGCCCCGGCTGGCGTGGCGGCAGGTAACTGATACCGATGTCCAGGCTGCCATTGAGCAAGCGCCGTTCAATCTCCAGCCCTGACAATTCGTAGATCTGCACCACCAGGTGCGGCTGTGCCCTGCGCAGGCGTTCGAGCAGCTGCGGCACCAGGCTCGGCCGCACGGTCTGCAGGACGCCGATGGCCAAGGTACGCAGCGACTGGCCCTTGAAGTTGCGCATGGCCTCGTGGGCGCGCTGCAGGCCGTCGAGCAACGGCAGGGCGTGGTTGTACAGGGTGTGGGCGGCCAGAGTCGGCAGCAGGCGCTTGTTGCTGCGTTCGAACAGGCTCAGGTCGAGGCTGTGCTCCAGCTGGCGGATCTGCTGGGAAAGCGCTGGCTGGGACAGCGACAGGCGCTCGGCGGCGCGGCCCACGTGGCCTTCTTCATACACCGCGACGAAATAACGCAGTTGGCGGAAATCCATAAGTGATACTTATCGAAAATGCTGGAAAAACGAAATGGTCGAAAACCCTCGCGAGGCCTAGTCTATCGCCGTATTCCAACGGGTTACAGCGATGAATCGATCGATTGTTACTCCGGATGAAAAACACTTTTGATAGGCAAGGCAAAATATCGAGTGCCGCACCAAGACCGCACCGTGACCGCCCCTGTCGTGATTGGTTGGAGCCCTGATGAACCTGTTCAACCTGCGCCGCCCGGCCCCTGCCGCCGTCGCCGAGCCCAAGCGTGCGCCGGTAATCGTGCCGGAAGCGCCACAGCTGTCGCGTGAGTGCCTCATGCCCAGCAACGAACGCGCAGCGCAGGTATTCGTGCGTGGCCAGGGCTCCTGGTTGTGGGACAACGAAGGGCATGCCTACCTGGACTTCACCCAGGGTGGTGCGGTCAACAGCCTGGGCCACAGCCCCAGTGTGCTGGTGAAGGCGCTGGGCAGCCAGGCCCAGGCGTTGATCAACCCGGGCTCGGGCTTCCACAGCCGTGGCCTGCTGGGGCTGGTCAACCGCCTGTGCCAGAGCACCGGCAGCGACCAGGCCTACCTGCTCAACAGCGGTGCCGAAGCCTGCGAAGGCGCGATCAAGCTGGCGCGCAAGTGGGGCCAGCTGCACCGCAACGGCGCCTATCACATCATCACCGCCACCCAAGCCTGCCATGGCCGCAGCCTGGGCGCGTTGTCGGCGTCCGACCCGCTGCCCTGCAACCGCTGCGAACCGGGCCTGCCTGGCTTCAGCAAGGTGCCGTTCAACGACCTGGCGGCGCTGCACGCGGAGGTGGACTCGCGCACCGTGGCGATCATGCTCGAGCCGATCCAGGGCGAGGCGGGTGTCATCCCGGCCACGCAGGAATACCTCAAGGGTGTGGAAACGCTGTGCCGGGAACTCGGCATCTTGCTGATCCTCGACGAGGTGCAGACCGGCATCGGCCGCTGTGGCGCGCTGCTGGCCGAGGAAACCTACGGCGTGCGCGCCGACATCATCACCCTGGGCAAGGGCCTGGGCGGTGGCGTGCCGCTGGCGGCCTTGCTGGCCCGGGGCACGGCGTGCTGCGCCGAGCCTGGCGAACTGGAAGGCAGCCACCATGGCAACGCGCTGATGTGCGCTGCCGGCCTGGCCGTGCTGGATACCGTGCTGGAGCCTGGCTTCTTCGCCCAGGTGCAGGACAACGGCCGCCACCTGCGTGAAGGCCTGAGCCGGCTGGCTGGGCGTTATGGCCAGGGCGAAGTGCGCGGGCAAGGCCTGTTGTGGGCCCTGCAGATGAAAGAAAACCTGGCCCGCGAGCTGGTGGCGGCTGCCTTGCATGAAGGCCTGTTGCTCAACGCACCGCAGGCGGATGTGGTGCGTTTTTCGCCAGCGTTGACCGTGAGCAAGGGCAACATCGACGAAATGCTGCTGCGCCTGGCCCGTGCCTTTGCCCGCCTGCATGCCCAGCAGCAGGCCCGCCGCGAAATGCCAGCCTAGCGGCCTGGTGACATCGAGAATTCTACGAACCGTCTGGCGTTCCTGCGCATCGCCCTTGGCCTGTTTCATTCGGCCCGGGGCGTTTTTTTTGCCTGTTGAACCTCTGTGGCGGGCGGCTAGTCTCTGATGTAACCCCTTCAGGAGAGACTCGCATGGACTTTATACGCATCATCATCGCCATCATCCTGCCACCGCTGGGCGTGTTCCTGCAGGTGGGGTTTGGCGGGGCGTTCTGGCTGAATATCTTGCTTACCTTGCTGGGGTACATTCCGGGGATCGTGCATGCGGTGTACATCATCGCCAAGCGCTGAGATTTTTGGGGCTGCTTTGCAGCCCATCGCGACACAAGGCCGCTCCTACAGGTACAGCGCCACATTCGGGCTTGTGCGATCCCTGTAGGAGCGGCCTTGTGTCGCGATGGGCCGCAAAGCGGCCCCAAAATCTCAGCTCCCCAACACCCGGCAATAGAATTTCCATTCTTCTTCCAGCGCATGCGCCAGGTTCTCCGCCTTGCGGAACCCGTGCCGCTCCCCCGCGTAGAAGTGCCCTTCAGCCTCGATCCCGTTAGCCTGCAGTGCCGCCAGCATCGACCGCGTCTGCTCCGGCACCACCACCGCATCCAGTTCGCCCTGGAAGAAAATCACCGGTACCTTGATCTGCCCCGCATGCAGCAGCGGCGTACGCTGGCGATAGCGCTCGGCATCCTGCAGCGGGTCGCCGATCAGCCAGTCCAGGTAGTCCCCTTCGAACTTGTGGGTGGCCCGGCCCAGGGCAACCGGGTCGCTGACCCCGTACAGGCTGGCGCCGGCGCGGAACACATCATGGAACGCCAGGGCGCACAGGGTGGTGTAGCCGCCTGCGCTACCGCCGCGGATGAACGCCTTGCGGCTGTCGATCAGCCCACGTCCGGCCAGGTATTCCACCGCCGCGCAAGCATCGGCCACATCGCTTTCGCCCCAGCGCAGATGCAAGGCCTGGCGGTATTCACGGCCATAGCCGGTGCTGCCCCGGTAGTTCAGGTCGGCGACGGCGAAGCCGCGTTGGGTCCAATACTGGATGCGCGGGTCGAGCACGGGATAACAGGCCGAAGTCGGCCCGCCATGGATGAACACCACCAACGGCGCGGCACCTTGCGAGCGGGCTGCTGGGTAGAAGAAGCCATGGGCGCGCTGGCCGTCACTGCCGTAGTGGATCGACTGCGGCAGGCTGATATGCCTTGCCGGCAGCACTTCGGCGCCACCAGCCAATACGCTGACCTCGTGGTTGCTGCGGGCGATGGCGATGACCGCCGGCGGGCTGATCGGCGAGGCGGCAATGGCAAACAGGTGTTCGGCATCCATGGCCAGGCTGCGAAAACGCGTGTAGGCGCTGGCGAAACGCTCCAGGCGGCCTTCGGCTGTGCGCAGCCCCAGTTGCCCGAAGCCCTCTTCGAACCAGCTGGCCAGATAGCTTCGCGGCCCCAGCGCCAACCAGGTACTGGCGCCCAGTTGCCAGGGGGCTGCGGCGTGGTCCGCCGGTTCGGCAGGCAGGGCCTGCCAGCAGCCATCGACCTCGCCCCAGGGTTGCCAGAAGCCATTGCGGTCAGACAGGCAGTAAAGTCGGCCTTCGCTATCGAAGCGCGGCTGCTGCAGCGATTCGTCAGCGCCGGCCACACATTGCGCGGGCCCCCAGTGGCCACTTGCATCACGTGTGCGGCACATTAGCCTGGTGATGGTCCAGGGTTGTGCCGGGCGGTCCCATTCGACCCACGCCAGGCGCTGGCCGTCGATACTTACCGTAGGCGATGCATAGAAGTCGGCCCCCTCGGCGAGCACTTCGCGGGCTTGTTCACCCAGGGCGACCAAGCGATGCTCGACCCGTTCGCCATGCTGCTCCTCGACCGCCAGCACCAGGCCGTCGTGCCACTGCACATCGCCGTAGCGGCAGCTGGCATCATCAGTCAGGGCGCGCGGTACCGCGCCTTCCAGGGTCTGGGTATAGACCTGCTGGTCCTTTTCATTGACGAACAGCAGCCCATCACCACCCAGGCAAAAACTGCCACCGCCGTATTCGTACACCCGGCTACGTACGCTGAAGCCATCAGGTGTCAGGCAGCGGGCCTGCTGGTGCTGCCAGTGCCAGATGCGACAGGCACCATCGGCCGGGCGAAACTCGTTCCAGAACAGCCCCGCGGCGCTGACCTTGAGTTCGGCGAAGTCGGTGCCGGCGGCAACTGCCTGGGCCGCGCTGAACTCAGCCGCGGACGATAACACGGGAGTTTCGTTCATTGCGGAAGGTCATCTCTTCAATGGTGAGCTGGGCGCTTTCCGCCTCCTCGCGGGCCTTGAGGATGATGCCGTGGTCGGCCGACTTGGCGCACACCGGGTCGGCGTTGCTGGCATCGCCGGTGAGCATGAAGGCCTGGCAGCGGCAGCCGCCGAAGTCATTTTCCTTCTCGTCGCAGGAACGGCAGGGTTCGGGCATCCACTCATAGCCGCGGAAGCGGTTGAAGCCGAACGAGTCGTACCAGATGTGGTGCAGGTCGTGGTCGCGCACGTTGGGGAACTGCACCGGCAACTGGCGCGCACCGTGGCAGGGCAGGGCGGTGCCGTCCGGGGTGATGGTGAGGAACAGGCTGCCCCAGCCATTCATGCAGGCCTTGGGGCGCTCCTCGTAGTAGTCCGGGGTGACGAAGATCAGCTTGCACGGGTTGCCCTCGGCCTTGAGCTTTTCCCGATACTCGTTGGTGATGCGTTCGGCCCGTTCCAGCTGCGCGCGGGTTGGCAGCAGGCCCAGCCGGTTGAGGTGGGCCCAGCCGTAGAACTGGCAGGTGGCAAGCTCGACGAAGTCGGCCTCCAGGGCGATGCACAGCTCGATGATGCGGTCGATCTTGTCGATGTTGTGCCGGTGGGTGACGAAGTTGAGCACCATCGGGTAGCCATGGGCCTTCACCGCACGGGCCATTTCCAGCTTTTGCGCAAAGGCCTTCTTCGAGCCGGCCAGCAGGTTGTTGACCTGCTCGTCGCTGGCCTGGAAGCTGATCTGGATATGGTCCAGGCCGGCCTTCTTGAAGTCGGCGATGCGCGCTTCGGTCAGGCCGATGCCCGAGGTGATCAGGTTGGTGTAGTAGCCCAGCCGGCGGGCCTCGCCGATCAGTTCGGCGAGGTCCTGGCGTACCAGCGGCTCTCCGCCGGAGAAACCGATTTGCGCGGCACCCATTTCCCGGGCTTCGGCCATCACCTTGAACCACTGCTCGGTGCTCAGCTCCTGGCCCTGGGCTGCGAAGTCCAGCGGGTTGGAGCAGTACGGGCACTGCAGCGGGCAGCGGTAGGTCAGCTCGGCCAGCAGCCACAGCGGCAGGCCGACTGCAGGCGTGGGCGGTAACTCAGGCGAGGACGATCCAGTGTTCGGCACGGGCCACCTCCATGAACTGCTCGATGTCATCGGCCACTTCCGGGACACCGGGGAACTGTTGTTCGAGTTCGCTGATGATCGCGGCAACGTCGCGTTGGCCGTCGATCAGGCCACCAATCAGGGCTGCGCTGTCGTTGAGCTTGATCATGCCCTCTGGGTACAGCAGCACATGGCCCTTTTGCGCCGGCTCGTACTGGAAGCGGTAGCCGGGGCGCCAGGCTGGCACTTGATTACGGTCGAAACTCATAGGGTGATCCCTTTGTGCCACACCCGTTCCTGGGTGACGGAGTGATAGGGCGGGCGGTTCAGCTCGTAAGCCATGCTCATGGCGTCGAGCATGCTCCAGAGAATATCCAGCTTGAACTGCAGTATCTCCAGCATACGCTCCTGGCCCGCGCGGGTGGTGTAGTGCTGCAAGGTAATCGCCAGGCCATGCTCCACGTCACGCCGGGCCTGGCCCAGGCGGGTGCGGAAGTATTCGTAGCCGGCCGGGTCGATCCACGGGTAGTGCTGCGGCCAGCTGTCCAGGCGCGACTGGTGGATCTGCGGGGCGAACAGCTCGGTCAGCGAGCTGCTGGCCGCTTCCTGCCAACTGGCCCGGCGGGCGAAGTTGACGTAGGCGTCCACGGCAAAGCGCACACCGGGCAGTACCAGCTCCTGGGAACGCAACTGGTCCGGGTCCAGCCCCACGGCCTGGCCCAGGCGCAGCCAGGCTTCGATACCACCGTCTTCGCCGGGCGCGCCATCGTGGTCGAGCAGGCGCTGGATCCACTCGCGGCGTACTTCGCGGTCCGGGCAGTTGGCCAGAATCGCGGCATCCTTCATCGGGATGTTGACCTGGTAGTAGAAGCGGTTGGCTACCCAGCCCTGGATCTGTTCGCGGGTGGCGCGACCCTGGTACATCGCCACGTGGTACGGGTGATGGATGTGGTAGTAGGCGCCCTTGGCGCGCAGGGCCTGCTCGAATTCGGCAGGGGACATTGGCAGTGCGTCGCTCATTCGGCTGGCTCCTGTATAGCTGAGTCTCGGCGCGATCCCTGTGGGAGCGGGTTTACCCGCGAACACCGGCGAAGCCGGTGCCATACACTGTGTGGGATTCTTCGCGGGTGAACCCGCTCCCACAGGGCCTGTGTTGCTTGTGCGATCTGGCTGTTACAACTCGATACTCATGCCATCGAAGGCCACTTCCACACCCCGGCGCAGCACTTCAGCACGCTCGGGCGAGTCTTCGTCGAGAATCGGGTTGGTGTTGTTGATGTGGATAAGTACCTTGCGCTGGCGCGGGAAGCCATCCAGCACCTCCAGCATGCCGCCTGGGCCGTTCTGCGCCAGGTGGCCCATTTCGCGGCCGGTGCGGGTGCCCACGCCACGGCGTTGCATCTCGTCATCTTCCCACAGGGTGCCGTCGACCAGCAGGCAGTCGGCGCCGTGCATCATCGTCAGCAGCTTGTCGTCCACCTGGCCCAGGCCCGGGGCGTAGAACAGCTTGCCGCCGGTGCGGGTGTCCTCGACCAGCAGGCCAAGGTTGTCGCCCGGGTGCGGGTCGAAGCGGTGCGGCGAGTAGGGCGGCGCGGCGCTGCGCAGGGGGAACGGGGTGAAGCGCAGGTTGGGGCAGGCGTCGATGACGAAGCTGCCTTCCAGCTCGATGCGGTTCCACTGCAGGCCGCCGTTCCAGTGGCTGAGCATGTTGAACAGCGGAAAGCCCGTGGTCAGGTCCTGGTGGACCATGTCGGTGCACCACACCTGGTGCGGGCAGCCTTCGCGCAGGCTGAGCAGGCCGGTGGTGTGGTCGATCTGGCTGTCCAGCAGGATGATGGCGTTGATGCCGGTGTCGCGCAGGGCGCGGGCCGGCTGCATCGGCGCAAAGGCCTGGAGCTGGGCGCGAATATCGGGCGAGGCATTGCACAGCACCCAGTGCACGCCATCGTCGGACAGGGCGATGGAGGACTGGGTGCGCGGCGTGGCCCGCAAGGTGCCGTCACGCAAGCCCTTGCAGTTGACGCAGTTGCAGTTCCACTGGGGGAACCCGCCGCCGGCGGCGGAACCGAGAACCTGGATGTACATGGCCACTCTCTCTGCAGAAACCGTAGCGAAAAAACGAAAACGCCCCGGCAGGCCGAGGCGTTGAACCGTAAGCCGGGCTTAGCGGTTGGCGAAGTACATGGTGACTTCGAAGCCGATGCGCAGATCAGTGTATGCAGGTTTGGTCCACATGGAATTACTCCTTCCGGATGAGGGGGTGGGTTTGTCAGCTACTACTTGGGTACCGCCATTGGCTGGAGGTTCCCAAGGTTGGGATTGCGCTATCTTACAAGAAAAATTTGTACCGAAAGGTTAATTATTCGAAAACTCCGTTGCGTTTTTCGTAACAATCATGGGTTTGAACCCAGCCAGGAAGTATCTGGTGCGACTGCGTTGGCAAGGCATAGCCAAGTGGAATCTTTATCGAGCAAGTGGTTCAGCAACTGGTCCAGATCCGTCTGCCGCGTTTTCAGGATAGACCTGCGCAGCGCATCCAGCCTGCCGGGTTGTGTGGCCAGGAATGTCTGCCACGCCCATTCGGCGACTTCGGCGTTGCCCATCGCCGGTTCATCGAATTGCCCGGCCAGGGCCTGACGAGCGGCAGGGGCCAGGGTAACGCCCTGGCGCAGCAAGGTGAGCAGGTGGTCGAGGATCTGTACCTGGCTGGCATGAGGCGACTGGACCCCGAACAGCAGGCCGCCGACACCCTCTACCTGACGAAAGGTACTGAATACCGCATAGCCGAGTTGCAGTTCTACCCGCAGCCGTTGGTAAACCGGCCCTTGCAGCAATTGCGCGAGCAGGCGGCCAGCGGCTTCCATGGCCGCTGGCAGTGGGCAGAACAGCAGCAGGGCATGCTCACTGCCAGGTACTTCGGCATGTTGCCAACGGTGGTTGGCCCAGGCGGGCAGAGGGCCAGGCGCCGAGCCTTGGCCAGGGCAGTGCTGCAGCACGGTGCCCAATGCGTTCAGGGCGGCATCGTCGAAGCCAGTAGCCAGGCCGTGCCAGCGTGCTTGCTGCCACAGTTTGTCGAGATGCGTCTGTGCCAGGGTGCAGGCCGCAGCAGGTGCAGGCATGGCGCCCAGCACGGCGTCGGGCAGCTGCTTGAGCAGGGCCCGGATGGGAATCAGTGCCGGAGGCTGCGTCGAACTGGGCAGCCAGCTGCCTGCCCGGGGCTTGCGCATCAGCGCCAAGGCTTGGTCCACAGTGCGCAGTACCGCTGCCGGCAGCCCGGTGCAGCGCAGTTGCCAGTATTCGCCAGCGGCACTGAACTGCAACTGCACCGATACGCGCTCGCAGCGCTCCTGCAGGGGGTGCAAGGCGCGTTCGAGCAGCGCATGCAGGCGTTGGCGCAACGGCGAAGGGACCTGCCAGCGCAGGTACAGCGCCGCGTACTGACGAGCACCAGGCAGCTGGTCGCTGACTTTCAGTGCCGCTGGCAGTGGGTGCGGACTGGCATCAGGCAAGTCGGCCAGAAGCAAGGGGTCGACTGCGGGCAGTTGCCAATGCCCATGTGCGCGGCCCGGCAGGCCTTCCAGCAGGGCACGGAGCGCCTGCAAGCCTTGTGTGTCCAAACCGCTGAACGGCTGGCCGGCGCAGTCCCGGCGGGCCAGCTCAAGCGCGCTGGCACTGCGTTCGCGGCTTTGCTGCAGCAGCTCGAATTCGGCACTCAATTGCTCAGGGGCGGCCTGGCGGATGAAGCCGAACCAGCCTTGCAACAGGGCATCGGCTTCTTCTGGGCAGGCGTCCTCGCCCAGCTTCAGGTCAATGTGCCACAGCAACTGCCCGGCGAAGGCATACAGCGCCTCGGCCTTGAAGCTTTGCAGCCAGCCACGCTGGCGAAGTGCATGCAGCCAGGTGCCTGGGCGGCTATCGCCGAGGCAGGCGATGAGCAACTCAAGGGCCTGCTCGGCACCTGCCGGCAGGTTTTCGTGGCTGAACAGCAGGTGCGTATCGGACGTCGATAAAGGCGGTGGCAGAGCTTGTGGCACCCGTTCACCTGTTGCGAACAGCTTGGCATGCTGCCGGCCCAGCAATTCCAGTTCATCCAGCGATTGCGGGCCGCACAGGCTCAGGGTGACCTGGCCGCCTTGGTAGAAGCGCTGGTGAAAGCCACCGAGCGCTTGCTGGAAGGCAGGATCTTGCAAGGCCAGGGTATGCCGGTTACCGGCATGAAAAGCGCCCAATGGATGGCCGGGCGCTGCCGATTGCAGCAAGGCGAACTGCTGCTGGGCCTGAGGGTTGCGCGACCAGGCAATGAACTCGGCATGGATTACTTCGCGTTCGCGGCGTTGGCGCTCGATGCCCAGGTCTGGTTCGGCCAACATCTGGCACAGGCGCTCCAGCCCGCCGGCCAGGGCGCTGGGCGGGACCTCGAAGAAGAAGTCGGTGGTGCGTTCGCGGGTGCTGGCATTGACCTGGCCGCCGAGGGCCTGCACATAGCGCATCAGGCCGTCGTCGAGAGGGAAGCGCGAGGTGCCGAGGAAGAACAGGTGCTCCAGGAAGTGGGCCAGGCCGGGCCATCTGGTCGGCGCGTCGTGGCTACCCGCGTGCACCCGCAGGGCCGCGGCCGAGCGCTTCAGGCGCGGGGCGTGGCGCAGGGTCAGCTGCAGGCCGTTGGCGAGGGTGAGGTGGCGGGTGGCGTCAGGCATGGAAACTCCAGGGCAGGTGTTCATGCTAACCCATTTGTTTGCAGGGCCGGCCTCTTCGCGGGTAAACCCGCTCCCACAGGCACTGCATAGCTTTCAGGCCTGTGATTTACCCTGTGGGAGCGGGTTTACCCGCGAATGGGCCGCACAGCGGCCCCAGTCAGCCCTTACGCAGGTGCAGCTCCTGGCGCAGATCGCTCAGGTAAGGAAACGCCGCCCGCCCCTGTACCACCCGCTCATGCTCCAGCTCCGCCAGCAACTGGCATTCGTCTCGCCCGGCCATGGCCAGCAGGCTGCCATCCGGGCCGACGATGCTGCTCTGCCCGCAATACTGGATCTCGTCTTCCGAGCCGCAGTAGTTGGCATACACCAGGTAGCACTGATTCTCCTGCGCCCGCGCCCTCACGGTCACTTGGCAGATGAAGTCGTACGGCGACATGTTCGCAGTCGGCACTAGGATCAGCTCGGCACCGTCCAGCGCCAGGCGTCGCGCGTTTTCCGGGAACTCGATGTCGTAGCAGATCAGCAGGCCGACCTTCCAGCCATCCAGCTCCACCACCGGGAAGTGATCGGCACCTGCGCTGAACATCGAGCGGTCCAGCTCGCCGAACAGGTGGGTCTTGCGATAGTTGCTCAGGCTGCGGCCGTGCGCATCGATCAACTGCACGCTGTTGTAGATCGCGCCATCATCGCCACGCTCCGGATACCCGTAGACGATGGCGATGCGGTGCGCCTGGGCGATTTCCACCACCTCCATGGCCGCCGGGCCATCGGCGGCCTCGGCCAGGCGCTCGACCTGGGCCAGGCCGATGTTGTAGCCGGTCAGGAACATCTCCGGGCACACCAGCAAACTGGCCCCGCGTTCGGCCGCCAGTTGCGCCTGGTGGCGCAACCGTTGCAGGTTGCCGGGCACGTCCAGTGGCTTGGGTGCGCCCTGGAACAGAGCGATGCGCATGCTGCCTCCTTGTCTCAGTCCGGCAGGGCGATCGGGCCGATTTCGTCGAACACATCGCCTGGGCCGGGGTTGTCCGGGTGGGTGCGGCCACCGAAGTGATTCATGATACCCCACACCGCATTCAGCGATGTTTGTACCGCGCCTTCCACCCAGGCCGGCGTCCACGACACATCGTCACCGGCGATGAACATGCCGCGCTGCTCGGCAGGCATGTCCTGCTGCATGAAGTGCGCGTACATGCGCTGGTTGTAGCGGTAGTGCCCAGGCAACGCGCCCTTGAAGGCGCCGAGGAAGTGCGGGTCGGCTTCCCAGGAAACGGTGATCGGGTCGCCGATGATGTGCCCGGCGATGTCGGTCTTCGGGTAGATCTTCTTCAGTGCATCCAGAGCCAGTTGCACGCGTTTTTCCACCGGGTGCGGCAGCATCTTCAGCGCGTCGCTCATCCACGAGTAGGACAGGCAGATCACCCCCGGCTTGTCGTCACCGTTATCGAACAAGTAGGTGCCACGGGTGAGGCGATCGGTGAGGGTCATGCTCATCAGGTCGCGGCCGGTTTCCGGGTCCTTGTCCTTCCAGAACGGCCGGTCGACCATGACGAAGGTCTTCGACGACTGCATGTAGCGGGTGCGGTCCAGGGCCATCCACATCTTTTGCGAGAACAGCGATTCCTCGCAGTCGATCTGGGTGGTCAGCAGCCAGGTCTGGCAGGTGGCGAGCACGGCACTGTAGTGACGGGTGTCGCCCCAGTTGTCGGTGACCGCCAGGCGGCCATCGGCAGCGCGGGCGATGCGCTTGACCCCGGTACGCGGTGCGCCGCCATGCAGCCCGCTCAGGCTGGTGCCTTCCGGCCAATGCACGCAGCGCTCCGGTACATGGCGCCAGATGCCTTGCGGTACCTGCTCTACACCGCCGACTACCAGGTGCTGGTGGTCGTCGCAGTTGGTCATCACCACGCGGAAGATTTCCAGCATCGAGTTGGGGAAGTCCGAGTCCCAGCCGCCGGTGCCGAAGCCGACCTGGCCGAACACTTCGCGGTGCTGGAAGCTCAGCTGGGCGAACGAGCGCGAGGTGGCGACGAAGTCGTAGAACGTGCGGTCGTCCCACAGCGGTACCAGCTTGTTCCACAGCTCTTTCAGGCGCGGTACGTCACGGTCGCGGATGGCCTGCTGGATGTCGGCGAACTGCGCACCGCTTTCCAGCGCGTCGGCCCAGGCATCGGCCACTTCGTGGAACAGCTTGGGCAGGTCGGTGGGTTTTTCGGCGTAGTAGGTCTGGCCTTCCAGGTCGATCACCGTGCTGCCCGAGGCCGGGGTCAGCGGGTTGGGGAACGGTTTGGTCTCCAGGCCCAGCTTGTCCACGTAGTGGTAGAAGGCAGTGGATGACACCGGGAAGCGCATGCCACCCAGTTCGGCGATGATCCCGTCGGTGCCGTTGAAGGTTTGCGAGCGCAGCCGGCCACCCAGCTTGGATGCTTCGTACACCACCGGCTTGAGGCCCAGCTTCATCAGCTCGTAGGCCGCCACCAGGCCGGCGATACCGGCGCCCACGATTGCCACTTCCTCACCATGGCGCCCGGCCGGGATGCTGCCCAGGCCTGCGGGGTGTTCCAGCCAGTCGTCGAAGGCGAAGGGGAAATCCGGGCCGAAGATGGTGACGGGTTTTTTACCATCGGCGGGGTGGCGGTTTTTCTTGTTCATGAAGTGACCTTGCCAAAGAGGCTGCGCAGCGGGCGGAGCCTGAGTATAGGAGATGCCTGGAGGCCATTTTAGGGAGTGGGGTGTTCGTTATTAAGGTGCAGATTGTTGTCTGAATGTAGCTTCTATCGTCGAAATGTATAAGCAAGATAGATTTATGACGAAAAGGAAGCCTGCCAATCTCAAGCACAGCATCTGCCCTCTGTGGGAGCGGGCGAGCCCGCGAAGAAGCCCCCGCGGTGTATGGCACGGGCTGCGCCCGTGTTCGCGGGCACGCCCGCTCCCACAGGGTGTGATCAGACAGTTCCTACACCCATGCCATGAATTAAAGAATTACCCTACGCCCGCTATAGCCTCGGTCTGGCTGCGTGGGAAACGCCTCATCGTTAACTTCACTGGGTCGCCGCTGTTCGGTCGACTGGGTGTGAGAACCCATCTCCAACTTCGCACCAAGGCTTATGTCATGGCAGCTGTGCGCGGGCAGGCTTTCGCCTGGCCGGATTTCCAAGTTGGCCGGTTCTCACCCCGTGCATGGCTGCCACCTATTTCCCGTGAGAAGGAGTTGGTAGGCGGTTTCCTCAAGACTCAATTTGGAAATTGCATCATGAAGAAGACTTATTCCGACCAACCCGAAAAACTGAAACCCACCGCAGAAAAAACCTTTTGCAACTGCGAATCCAGCCATCCGCCATTATTCGCCATACGCCCCGGCATCGACGCTGCAGACGCCTTGGTCCACGCCTGCCTGCTGGCCCGTGGCCTCAATCAGATCGCCACCGACTACGCCCAGCATCACGCCCCCGAGCGCAGCCGTGACATCGTCTGGTCGATGCAGCATTCCGCCGAAAGCCTTTCGGCGATTCTGGAAGGCCTGCTCGACGGCCAGGAGGCCTGACCGCCAGCCAGGTTCAGAACGGCTGCCCGCGGTCCACCTTGCTGCTGAGAATGATCGACGTGGTGGTCTTCTCCACCCCGTCGACGCTGCCGATCTGGTCGAGCAACTGGTCCAGTTGCTCGGGCGAATCCGTACGCAGCCAAGCCACATAATCGAACTCGCCGCTCACTGCGCACAGCTGTTGCACCTGGCCCATGGCACTCAGGCGCCGCACCACCTCCTTGCCTGAGCGCGGCTGCACCTTGATCCCCACATACGCCTGCAGCCCCCCACCCATCACCCGCTGGCCCAGGCGCACGCCATAGCCGGAGATGACCTTGTTCTTCTCCAGCCGCTCCAGACGCGAGTTGACGGTAGTACGAGCGATGCCCAGCTGGCGGGCGAGGGTGGCGACGCTTTCGCGTGCGTTTATCTGCAACAGGGCGATCAGCTGGCGATCGATTTCATCCAGCGTGATGGAGCGGGAATCCGACATGGCGAGTCTCTACGGTTGACCCGCTAGCCTAGCTAGCCTGCGGTAAGCAGGGCAAGGGTAGACAGTTGTCCATGCTTTGCATCAGTGCTGCAATCCCGGGGCCGCTTCGCGACACAAGGCCGCTCCTACAGCTGCTGCGCCGGCATGTAAGCATCGGGCGCAATGACAGAACTGCTCGATTGGTCCGGCAGGTCGAGGTGCGGTCTAGAGTGGAATAGGAACTCACAAAATCTAACGATTTATAGCTGTTTAGATAGCCATGCCTGAGCAGAGAATGGCCCTCTCACGAACGTTGTGTTTCGGAGGACGAGGATGCCAGCCTACCACCTTGCATCAGCTCCCTCATTGCGCAATACTGCCGACAACAACTAACCCTCACGACCGGCGTGGCATGACCATCTGGTTGGAGGGGGAAAAAGCCGGCTTAAGCCGGTTTTTTCGTTTCTGGAGTGCAAAAAATGCAGAGAAAGCTTGATTCTGAGCCTCTGCGCACTCGTATCTATATCGACGGCTACAACTTCTACTACGGCTGCTTGCGCGGCACACCGTACAAGTGGCTCGACCTGTTGCCTCTCTTTGAAAAGCACATCTTGCCTTCCATACTGGTCACGGACAACCATGGCCAGATCAGGGCATCGCGGCTCCTGGAATCCCCCTCGATCAAATATTTCACGGCAAAGATCATCGAGTCGGTCGCCCGTGCTGGCGATTCGGTGTCGTCACAAGCTCGCTACCACACCGCTTTGCGCAAGCTGCATGACGGTCGAATAGAGCTCATCGAAGGTTATTACGCCGTCAATAAAATGAAGGTGAAGATCGTCGACCCTGAAAATCCGGACAAGGCTCCGCGTGAGTGCCGGGAAATCCAGGCCTGGAAGGTGGAGGAGAAACAGAGCGACGTGAATCTGGCCCTCCAGGCTTACCATGATTCGATCACGGGGCAGGTTGACCATGCCGTCATCGTTACCAACGATACTGACATCGCTCCTGCACTTCAGATGATTCGTGCTCACACAGATGTGCGGATTGGCGTGGTTGTGCCGACGTCGGGGCAAAACCGCTCGGCGAATACCGACCTGATCAAGTTTGCGCACTGGAAGCGAGAGCACATCAATTCAGGCGAGCTTGCGGCCTGTCAGCTACCGAGAGTGATTCCAGGGAGGAAACCAACCATCAAGTCGGAGTCCTGGTATGGGCAACCTGAACTGCTGCAGGAAATTCTGGATCTGGCCATTCCTGTACGCGGAAGCAGGGCGGCAGCGTTCAAGTGGATGGAGCAGCCCAATCAGTTCCTCAGTGGTGAGCGGCCGATAGAGCTGGTGGAAACTGCCGAAGGTGCGACACGGGTTCTTCAGTACATACACAGCTGGATAGCCCAGCAAGAGGAGTTGCCCTAGTCAGGAGAACATGACTGCAGTCCCCGAAAAGACAAAGGCCTACGTTCTGCAACGTAAGCCTTTGATTATCTGGTGGGCCCACACGGACTCGAACCGTGGACCAAAGGATTATGAGTCCTGGCAAACAGTGCTCCAAAAATATCCCGAAGCGTTGATTTAGCTGGCCTGTAAGCCAATAAGTACGGGCTGTCGGCCTCCCGTAGTATCCATTGGTTTACCGATGTATCATCGCCAAATGCTTACAAAGTGCTTACAAAGATTTGGGGGTGGTATGGGGCAGAAAAGCCGGCTGTCGTTAACGGTGAAACGCATCAATGACCTGTTGCCGCCCGCTGAGATCGGAGGCCAGGATTTCTACTGGAGCGCCGACCAGGCCGGCTTGGCCGTGCGAGTGACGGCGGGCAAAAAGGCGTTCATCTGGCAAGGCCGCTATCTGGGCAAGGTGGTGCGGATAACCATTGGTGATTGGCCAGGCAAAAGCATTGGCGATGCCGAGAAGGTGGCGCGCACGTTCCAAGCCGAGATTGACGCCGGGCGCGACCCACGCCAGTTGAAAAAGGACAACCAGGCGGCGGCTGTTGCTGCCAGTGAGCGGGCCAGGCTTGAGGCCGTCACGGTGGCCGGTGCCTGGGCTGACTACTTGGCCGACCGTCGCCCGCACTGGGGCGATATGCATTACCAAGACCATCTGAGCTTGTCCCAAGCGGGCGGCGAGAAGCGCAAGCGCGGTAAGGGTGAGACGGTGGCGGGGCCGCTGCATGCCTTGATGACGTTACCGCTTTCATCGCTGAGCGCGGATCAGGTCGAGCGCTGGGCGGCAACCGAGGGTGCGGCACGGCCAACCCGTGCGCGCTTGGCCATGCGCTGCCTGAAAGCCTTCCTGCGCTGGGCTGCTGTCGAGCCACGCTATCGGTCTGTCGTACCAGGCGACCAGGCCATAACCAAGCGCGCCCGCGAGCGCCTGGGCCGGTCTGAGGCCAAGCAAGGCTGCTTGCTCAAGGAACAATTGCCGGCATGGTTCGCAGCGGTGCGCGGTCTGGATAACCCAGTGATTGCTGCCTACCTGCAAACGCTGCTGCTGATTGGTTCGCGGCCTGGCGAACTGCTGGAACTCAAGTGGGCGGACATTGATTGGAAGTGGTCGGCGCTAACTATCCGTGACAAGGATGCCAGCAAGGGCGGGCGCGATGGCATGCGGACCATTCCGTTGACGCCATATGTGCAGCGGCTGCTGGATGATCTGCCGCGCCGTAATCAATGGGTGTTCTCAAGCCCTGCCAGCGCCAATGGGCGCATTTCCGAAGCCAACCATGCCCTAGATCGCGCCTGTGCTGTTGCGGGTGTCTCAGTCACTCCCCATGATTTGCGCCGCTCGTTTGTGAGCCTGTCGGAATGGCTGGAACTGCCCTCCGGTGTGATCGCGCAGATCGGCGGGCACAAGCCCAGCGCGACACAGGAACGGCATTACAAGGTGCGCCCCTTGGACCTGTTGCGCATGCATCACGAGCGTTTCGAGGCGTGGATGTTGGAACAGGCAGGGGTGCCGATGCCTGTCACTGAAAGCCCGCGCTTGAGGGCTGTGCAATGAGTGAGGAACAGCAATACATCATTGTGCGGCTGAAAGTTGCGCGTGCTGGAATTGATGAGTTCAGGCTACCACTCCAGGCTGACGGAACGCTGCACCCAAGGCTTGAGCCGTTCCGGTCAATCGAAAGTCTGAACGACTTGTGGGATAGGTTCTGTGGGCAGCTGATCGACGAGGTAGTACCTATCAACCGAGACGATAGCGAGGGCATGCAGACACTGTTGAGCCTATTGGTAGACGACCCCACGGGCCCTGACTTGTTGTCTGCGCTGCGCGAATTTCGTCGCAGATCCAGACAGAAGCTCGCCAAGCGGCTGGAGGATTATGACGAAGTGAAAGGGGAGAGAGGTGGCGACGAAGATCGAGACCCTGACACTGTACTTCGAACATTCAATCGTAAGAAAGCGCGACTTAAGAAAAGCATATAGGGGACAGTCACTCGCGGCAGTGGCTGTCCATGACATGGCTTTGTTTGTATGAATAATAGGTAACCGAAGGGCAAAAAAATACCTATCGGGAGTCTATACAATGACTAACTTAATTACCCCTAATTCACTTGACTCAATTGACCGTAAGTTTCTGACGACAGCTGAGGCCGCGTATTTTCTGAATCGTAAGCCGCAAACGCTACGAAATTGGGCGCAGATGAATAGCGGTCCAGTGAAGTGCGTTCGCATTGCGGGGCGTCTGGCATGGCCGACTGTCGCAATCAAAGCCATGTTGGCTAGCGCTGAGGCTGAGTATGCTGTTGTAAGTGGAGTCTTGAGCTCAAGCGTTGGGCAACAAGAAAACCGGGCTGCAAGGGCCCGGTTGAACGCAGATTAACAGCAATCAATTTCAACCCGACTAGGAGCTAAACCAATGGGAACTGCAATGGCAGGCACCATGCATTGGTCCGCTGACTGTCGAGCCATTCTCGCAATTCAAATGCCGGATGGCTGAGTCATGGCTGGGGATTGGATAAAGATGCGCTCTGATTTGGATAGAGACCCAGCTGTTATCAAGATGAGCACAATTCTCAATGTTACTGATTGCGCGGTGGTTGGAATGCTGCATCGCCTCTGGTCTTGGGCTGATGCGCAGTCACGCGACGGTCATGCTAGTGGCGTGACGAAAAGCTGGGTTGATCGTTACGTGTGTCATGTGGGCTTCGCAGAGGCTTTGGAAAAGGTGGGTTGGCTGAGAGAAGAAAAGGAAGGGATTACCCTTCCGAATTTTGACCGGCACAACGGGAAGTGCGCCAAAAAGCGTCTTGTAGATGCTCGCCGTCAGCAAAAATACCGGGAGAAAAGCGTAACGCACGGAGCGTGACACTCATCACTCAGGAGTCACGCTGCGAGCGTTACCAGAGAAGAGAAAGAGAAGAGAAACAGAAGAAGAGCAAAAGCCAAAGCATTCGCTTCGCTCTGCTTTTGGCTTTTGCTCTTGATCGCGTAACGGTCAAAGACCGGGGCGTTTGATCTTGCCCGAAAGGGGCCCCGCTTGCGGGGTTGAGGGCGGCTCTTGAGGTTCGGCGCCTTTCGGCGCCGGGAGGCGCGCAGCGCCTCCTGTACTGAGCATTGTAAAAACGGGGGATAAGTGACCGCGCAGGCATACCTAGCGTAACGCCCTGAGGGTGAGTGTATGAACGCAATAGATGCGAGTGTTTACAAGTCGATCAACAGCTATACGATCACGCCGAACGTTCAAGCTGTCGAGCTATTCGACCGGCTACAGGCCCCCTTGGCTGACAAGCGTCTATCGAGCAGTGCCAGCAATGGGCGTGGTGATCGCTACTTGCTGGTTTGGCGTGACTTGATGCGGTACGTCGATGGCGCTACATGGCTGATGCTGGGCCTGCCCCATCCTGCCACCTGTGACTTGTGGCGTGTTGATGTGCAAGCGGTACGGGCAGGTGCAATGGGCTGCATGGTGCTGGCCACACCTGTTGCTGCCGGCACCCAGCGGCGAACCATAGAGACAATCGACGAAGGGTTATTGGTGCCAATCGGGGCCATCGAGATTGTGCGGGACCGGGCTTGGGCGTTATGCCTGCCGCCCATTGCAGCGGCTAGGGCGATTGAGTGACGACAACAGGGCGGAGCGTTCCCTAACTACCTGAACGAGCCGGCCAGCCTCGCCGGCTTTGGAGGCTGTATGCATACGCGTCGAGTCGAGCAAATCAACGTTTACACAATCGCGGCAAACCGCGTGATTGGCCATGGCAATTGCATACGCGAAGGCAGCAACGGTATACGATCAAAGGTGCGTTTACGTTACCGGCTACCTGGGTGTGGCAGGATCAAGGTACGCGGCACATGGGAGTTGTGGAATGGTGCGGCCTGGGTGCATCTGGGTTATTACCCTGACCTAAGCGCGGACGATGTGTGGTCAATGCTGCCGGGCTTATTGGTCGAGGCCTGGCAGAGGCGAGCAGATCGAGGCGGCGGGGTGGTGCTGCCGACCTGCGGTGATGTGCTGCGTTGGTATGGTGAACGGCAGGCGGGGAGTGCTGATAGCCAGGTGTCGCCGGCACGCAAGGCGGCTATCAGGTCGCACCTAAAATGCTGGCTGCTGCCGTCGCTGGATGTGGTTAGGGTCAATGACCTGTCGCGCAGGGTGCTGGAGCACCATCTATTCGAACGCATGCGCGCTGCTGGTCTGGAACCTTCGACACAGGGCGCTATTTTCAAAACCCTGCGGGCGGCGGTGGGGGCGGCGCGTGATGCAGGTCTGACGGGGGGCGGTGATTTCCTGTTACTGCGCCTGGCTGACCTCCCGATACGCGATATCGAACCGAAAGAGGCGCGATTACACGCGCACCAGGTTGGTCAGGTGGCCGATCATATGGTGGCTACTGTCGAGCGCGAGCCGATGCTTGGCATGCTGTTAATGCTGATGCTGTCCTTTGGCGTCCGCATAGGAGAGACGCGGCAGGCGCGGTGGGAGAACTTCGATCTAGAGGCGCGTGTGTGGATCATTCCAGCGGAAACGACGAAAACGCGCACGCGCCACGTTCTGCCGCTAACTGATGCGCTGGTGCAATGCCTAAGCGACTATCGCCGCTGGCTGTTCCGCAATGGGCTTGAGGGACCATGGTTGTTTTGCGACAAGCGAGGGCGGCCATTGTCGGATAGCCTGGCGCGGGCATGGGTGGCGGCGGCGGCGCGCTCGGCGGGGTTGCCCACGGGTAGATGGTCAAGTCACGACCTGCGCAAGCTGGTGCGCGTCTGCTGGACGTTCCAAGGTGCCAATACCGATGCAGCTGAAGCGCTGTTGAACCACGCTCAATCAGCCTTGCTCAAGGCGTATATGCAAGAAAAGCCGCTTGAGCAGATGCGGGCGGTGCTGGAGGTATGGCATGGTCAGGGTACTGCCAATTGTCCCGGTTTGAACCTTTCGAATCGGCTCCCGAGAGGGGCATTCTAGAGGGATAGCGCAAAAAAAGCGTGAGACAGGGCAAAAACGGCGATATCTGAAAGTCGAGAATCGAATACGCAACTCTCTGAATGCAGCAGGCTAGAGCGCCTGCTGTTTTTTTTTGCAAGAACATGACCAATCGTTGGGTACAAATAACACGGTGCGCACGGTTGAGGCTGCGAAGGATGCATAGCGGTCAAGGCTATTTGCGGCATAGCTTCGATTGCCATTACTTCGTGTCCTAGGTCGTTAAGCAAAGTGAACGTGAATGCTCAGGTTAGAGCCTTCGCCGGTATCGCGTGACACAGTCAGATAACAATTTGATCATTTGGTCAAAATACAAGTAGAGGGAAAAAATTTTCTCTGCGAGGTTCAGGGACTGTAAATCAAAAGGTTACGAGCGGTGCGAAGCTATAACCGGGAGCGCATTGGGCTAAAAGTGATGTGCCTTAACTAATTTGCATTATGATGACTTTTTTGGGGGGGGGCTAGAAGCAGCACGTAAGCACGTGCGTTCGGCAGACGGAACAAATCCAGGTACCGCTCATATCTTGGCCAATCTCCTTTCGAGATGGATTCGGCGGAAGAATTCTAGGCTGTCCTGGCAAAGACCTAAAGGCTAACCTAGCCGGGCCGTTGGGATAGGCCAGGTCAGCCTGCGATCTCAGGTCACCTTATGCGCTGCTCTAGACATCACTGATAAAGCGATATCGGTATAAAGTGAGGAAAATTCGGGTGGGAGTTTTACTGCTCGCTGTAAGTACTCTGCGGCAAGGAGAACAAACTTCGGCGCGTAAGGAGACTCTCGGGCAATATCCAATTGCAGTCCCGTCTCTGGCATATTTCTCATGTGGGTAAAGGCGATCTCCCTAGAAAGCAACGCAGCTGGGAGAGCCTGCTGCGGGGCCTGTACAATCTCGCGCACAAGCTGCTCAAATCGTTCGATATCCGGGAAAATGCTTACTGACTCATCATTTGGCCCTGTGGCCATCAGCCTAATCTTTTTAGCTGTCTGCAGGTTCTCATAGCCACCATACACGGACGATAGAAGGGCTAACGAAAAGTCCTCGGCTGCCGACGGGCGCATGAGCAAGAGAAATAGCTTGTTGGCAAGACTAGATAGCGAAGTCAAGAAGAGGCATAGAGCATCGCCAAATAAGGCAACGTGGTCACCTTTCGCAGGATCTAGCTCAGGCCTCAATCTACGCAGGCGCGCGATAGTTTTTCGACACTGCTCGCCATAATCCTTGATCGTCCAAAAGGAGCTCGCGGCATAGCTCATATATTGAGCAAATGCCTGAGATTTTGAGCGTAGACCCAAGAACATCTCCCAAGCCTCGATTTCAGCCACTTGAGAGTAGTTTTCAGGGAGATTTATTGCCCCTTGGAGACCCTGAGCCAAGTCTTCAAACTCAGTGTCGTGAAGAAGTGAAACGCCCAGTTCGGAGGCGCTTCCCCGATGATCCCGGGTCAAACTAACCTTTGGATTTAGGACAACGAAGCCATGATCTGCGCCAACCTTGGACATGACGCCCCGCAGCCAAAACGCTCTGCCAATTGCCGACTCTCGTGTGCCGCTCTTACAGTCAAAGACGAGCTTGCTGTGCGTTCCGACCGATGACGCGGAAATAGCTAGCACGTCAAGGTCAGT
This sequence comes from Pseudomonas sp. SA233, assembly GCF_054792385.1. NCBI lineage: Bacteria > Pseudomonadati > Pseudomonadota > Gammaproteobacteria > Pseudomonadales > Pseudomonadaceae > Pseudomonas > Pseudomonas sp. SA233. The sequence goes on from NZ_CP096449.1 coordinate 459,081, forward strand.
CAATAAGAATCTAGATTGTTCTATACGATTGTTTGGCTCAATCTCGACTTCAAGCTGCGGTAGCCAGCGCTTGGATACGCAGAATTTTAGTGCTGTAGCCTTTTGGGCTCGGTCCTTTAGCATCTAAATTCCCTCCAAAAGCAGGTCAGATATTTCATTTTGCGTCTCAGCAGAAAGCTTGATTGTCTCACGCTCGCGCAGAATCTTAGCGCTGACAAGCGACTCGACATATGACTGACTGCCCGTCATCGCCGCGATAGCATCCTTGTCGATGGCAAGATCCGTTATCTTTTCACCTTGAACCAGCTGGTATGCGATCCGTAGGGACTCTCGGTTCTCGGGGGTGTCGATCACTTTTAGCTGATGCCAACCATTGTTCAGCTTCTCAAGCTTCGCTATTCGCAAGAACACCAGGTTTTGGTACTGCTCGGCATAGTCGCTCGTCGGCCGAAGCTCCAAGTCAGTCATCAACTTGTACAGGAGGGCACCAGGATTTCGGATGCAATACTTATTGGGGAGCAGTTCGCCTTGCCTCACGGCCGATACGATAGCCAGTGCTCGCTCGTACTGTTCTCGCTTTAGCGGACTAACATTCACCTGGCCAGGTGTGGGGGTGAACATGAACATTGACGTACCGGCGTGCGAGGTGATGATCGAAGGTGGTTTGACCATACCATCCTGCGCCAATCGCTTGAGTAGTGCGACCTCGTCGCTAGTAATTTTTGTGCCAGCGATCTCACCGGTCGCCTCGATCAGCGAAAGAGGCCAACCTTGAGCGCGTTTGAGTAATTTCAACGTGTTTTGAACAGTTTTCGCACCCGATTTCGCCACTTGATCAGCAAAAATATCTGCATTTTCTGTGAAATAAGTCGGGTTCATCAGGATGTCGCGTGTACGGTGACGTTGCTTCAAGAGATAGCTACTTTTCGTACCTAGCTCGATGCTGTCGTCAAAGTCCTTGCGATTCGCTCCTAGCTTAGATGCTAGCGAATCGGCATTATGGGGCGCTCCCGCCAACCGATCCACGATTTCCAGGGTCATCGTCTCAAATTCGTCGGGCTTTGACTCGTCCGCAAAATATTGCCCTAGCCCATCGTAGAGTTGGTCGAAGAAAGGGACTGTGGGCAGGACTGACTTGATAGTTTTCCCTTCCTGTACGAGTCGGACGAAGCCAATTTCAGCCAAAAGCCTGGTGACCCTTTCTACGGCTAGTGTGGGAATGCCGATCAGGCTGGACGCTACCAGTTTTACTAGGGGGTATTCCAGCAGAGGTAAGCCACGGATGTGCAGAGCAAGCTGTACGGCCATCCCCATTTCGGGAATGCGTTCAAGCCGAGAGTGATCTTTGGTCCCCATTGCCAGCTGAATTTCGTGGCAACGTGCAACAACTATTTTTCGATCCATGATGAATACCTGTGGGAATACGGGCGTCAGCCTTCTCTGCGGTGTGCAGCCGTAGGTGATAGAGACCAGTCCATGATGGCAAACGCCAAGGACCGCTGGTCCGTGCAAATCCGGTAAGTGAACAGGCTTTTTTTGCCAGTTGCTTACAAAGTGCTTACAAAGCCTTCAGGCACAAAAAAGGTCAATCGCGGCGATTGACCTAAGTCGTTGATTTCATTGGTGGGCCCACACGGACTCGAACCGTGGACCAAAGGATTATGAGTCCTCTGCTCTAACCGACTGAGCTATAGGCCCTCAGTAAGTGGCCGGATTATAACGAGGGTTTCGCACCTGTGCCATCTGAAAGATCCGATAGTGCTATGCGAAGAAACGTCGCCGCGAACTCGTCCGGGGGCAGGGGCAGGCTGACGATGTAGCCCTGGATCTGCTCACAGCCCTCTGCCGCCAGGAACCGTTGCTGGGCCTGGTTTTCCACGCCCTCGGCAATGATGGTCAGCTGCATGCTGCGGCCCAAGGCGATGATGGCGCGGGCGATGGCGGCGTCATGAGGGTCGTCGGGCAGCCCGCGGATGAACGACTTGTCGATCTTGAGAATGTCCAGCGGCAGGCGCTTGAGGTAGCTCAGCGATGAATAACCGGTGCCGAAATCGTCGATGGCCAGTTGCACGCCCAGTTTCTTCAGCTGGTACAGCACGGCCAAGGCTTCCTCTGCCTGGCTCATGATGAAGTTTTCGGTGATTTCCAGCTGCAGGTCACCGGCTGTGAGCTGGTAGTGCTTCAGCAACTGTTCGATGCGCCTGGCAAGGTGGGGATGGCGTAGCTGGGCGCCGGCGAGGTTTATCGACAACGGGCCGAAGGGTTCGTAGTGCATCTTCCACGCCTGCATCTGCCGGCAGGCCTGCTCCAATACCCAGTCACCGATCTGGAGGATGGTGCCGTTCTCTTCCGCCAGGTGAATGAAGTGTTCTGGCGGCACTTCACCAAAGGTCGGGTGGCTCCAGCGTATCAGCGCTTCGGCACCGACCAGGCTCTGTGTCTTGAGGCTGAGCTTGGGCTGGAAGCACAGGCTCAGTTCGTTGCGCTCGATGGCGCGGCGCAGTTCGTGCTCCAGGGCGATGCGTTCGCTGGCCTGGGCGGTGAGGTCGAGGGTGTAGGCTTCGACGCGGTTACGGCCCTTGGCCTTGGAGCGGTACATGGCGGCGTCGGCGTTGCGAATCAGTGTGGCAACGTCGGTGCCGTCCTGTGGATAAAGGCTGATGCCGATGCTGGCGCTGGTGAAGAACTCATGCTCGCCAGCCTGGAATGGCGCGTTGAAGCAGGTCAGCAGCTTGTTGGCGATGGCGCTGGCGTCACTGGGTTTGTGCAGGCCGGGCAGCAGGATGATGAACTCATCGCCACCCAGGCGGGCCACGGTGTCGACATCACGCACCTGCTCCTTCAAGCGTTGGGCGATGCCCTTGAGCAGCAGATCGCCGACTGGGTGGCCGAGGCTGTCGTTGATGTGCTTGAAACGGTCCAGGTCAAGGAACAGCACCGCGCCCTTGCGGTTGGAGACCTGCGCGCAGGTGAGCGCGGCCTGCAGGCGGTTCTCGAACAGGGCACGGTTGGGCAGGCCGGTCAGTGGATCGTGGTGGGCCTGGTAGTCAAGCTTGGCCTGGGCGTGCTTGAGGCTGGAGATGTCGGCGAACACAGCGACGAAGTGGGTAATCTCGCGCTCGCTGTTGCGCACGGCGCTGATGGTCAGCCAGCCAGGGTACAGTTCGCCGTTCTTGCGCTTGTTGTAGATCTCGCCTTGCCAATGGCCTTCATCGGTCAGCTGGTGCCACATGGCGGCATAGAACGCACTGTCGTGCTGGCCGGAGGCGAGCAGGCGTGGGGTCTGGCCGAGGGCTTCGATCTCACTGTAACCGGTGATTTCGCTGAAGGCGCGGTTTACGGCACTAATGTGCTGGTCGATGTCGGTGATCAGCACGCCTTCGGCGGTGTTCTCGAACACGGTGGCGGCCAGCTGCAGCTTTTCCTGCATCAGATGGCGCTCGGTGATGTCGCGGGCGATGGTCAGTATGCAGTCGTCGCCAGCAATCGGCAGCGGCCGTGCAGAGAGTTCGCAGAGGCGAATCTGCCCGTCGCTGCGGCGCAGGTGGCACGTGAAGTCGCGTACGAAGCCGTCGCGGTTTAGCTGTTGGACCAGACGCTTGCGCTCGTTGAGGTCGACCCAGATGCCCAGGTCCAGCGAGGTCTGGTCGATGGTCGGGCTGAGGTCATAGCCGGTCAGGCGGCAGAAGCCTTCGTTCACTTCGAGCAGCAAACCGTCGCTCTGGCGCGACAGCAGCAGGCCATCGGGCGAGGCATGGAAGGCCTTGGCGAATTTCTCTTCCGAGGTTTGTAGCTGCTCCTGGGTTTCTTTGAGCTGGCTGATATCGCGTACCGCCACCACGAGCGCGAGGTTGCCGTCGAGTTCAAAGGTTTCGGCCGAGGTCAGGCCGGTGAAGAGTTGGCCGTTGCTGCGGCGGAAGCTCATTTCCAGGTTGCGGATACCGCCTTGGTGCAGGCGTTCGAGCAGCCGCGGGCCGTCGCCTTCGACGCCCCACAGGTTGAGCTCGGTGGCGGTGCGGCCAATTACCTGGCTCGGGGTGAGGCCGATCTGCTCTTCGAAGGCCTCGTTCACCTCCAGCAGGCAGCCGTCGCTGTGGCGGGCGATCAGCAGGATGTCGGGGCACTGCTGGAACACCGAGGCGAACTTCTGTTCGGACAGGCGCAGGGCGTCCTCGGTGCGCTTGGTCTCGCTGATGTCGATCATCAGGCCACGCATCACCGGCTGGTGGCCATGCTCGATCATGCTGACGATGTTGCGTACCCACAGTGGCTGGCCATCGGCCCTGATCACCCGGTAGTCGAGGCTGTGGTCGCGGCCGGCGGCAGTCTCGCTGTCGCAGTAGGCCTGGGCCCAGAGGGCATCCTCCGGGTGCAGGATGCTGCGCCAGAAGCCAGGTTTGAGCCAGTCGGCCAATGGGTAGCCGAGCAGGCCTTCTGCGTGGGGCGAGACGTAGCTGTAGGTGAAGTCGTTGGCGTCGGCCTCCCAGGCGATAGCGGACAGGCTCTCGACCAGGCTGCGATAGTGGTACTCGCTGCTGCGCAGTTCCTGCTCCAGGGCGATGCGCCGTGAAATTTCCGAACTGAGCCGGCGGTTGATGCGGATGACCGCTGCCAGCACGGCCATCAATACCAGCACCGTGGGCAGGCCATACACCAGCAGGTCCGACCAGAACATCCGTTGGTCGACCACATTGCCCACCCAGCGTTGCTGGATCTGGCTGACTTCGCTGCTGCTCATGTCGGCTATCACTTTGTCGAGAATGCCGACCAGTACTTTCTTGTCGCGCGGGGCGGCCATGGCCAGCTGGTAGCGGTAGGGCGTTTCGCCGCTGACGTAGAGGCCGTCGAGCTTGAGCTGGCGCAGGCTCCAGATGCTTGAAGCGAGGTCACCGACCACGGCGTCCACTTCGTCGGTGGCCAGGGCCTGCAGGGTGGAGCTGACGTTAGGCAGGGCCACCAGGTTGAGGTCTGGGTGGTGTGTGCGCAGCAGTTCGTGCGGGGCGTAGTTTTCGACCACGGCGATCTTCAGGCCGTAAAGGTCGTCCAGGTTGCGCGGCTGTGCACCGCCTTTATGGGCGAGGATTACGATGGGGAAGTCGAGGTACGGCCGGGTGAAGGCCAGGTAGCCTTGGCGCTCGGGGGTGGACATGATGCCGGGCAGCAGGTCGATGCGGCTTTCGCGTGCTTGCGCCAGTACCTCGGTCCAGCTGCTGGGTTCAACCGGTTTGAGTGTCACGCCCAGGCGTTGCTGGATCGTGGCGATGTAATCGGCGGCCAATCCCTGGTACCGGCCCTCCTGGTCGCGAAACTCGAACGGTGGCCAAGAGGCGTCTACACCCAGGCTTAGCTGCGGGTGGGCAGCCAACCAGGCTTTCTCCTCGTCTGTCAGGGTCAGGGCGCCGGCCGCTGTGTTCCACAAAATCAGGAGCAGCAACAGGATGGCCGGCATCAGCGGCATAGCGGCCTCACATTCAAGTGGTATGAAGTCGAGTGTAGACGGGCATTGCTGTAGGTGTGCGTTGGAAGGCAGGGTCTTTTGTCAGAGGCAACAGGGCCTTGCGGGTGTGGGGCGACCTGCATGGCCTCTATGGCATGCGCGCCCCCTGTAGGAGCAGCCTTGTGCTGCGAAGACGCCAGTTAGGCCAAAGATCATTTACTGTTGCAATGGACTCTTCGCAGCACAAGGCTGCTCCTACAGAGATCGCGCCAGAATTCAGATTTTGCGCAACAGCCGGAAAAGAAAAACCCCGGCCTGGGCCGGGGTTTTGTCATCACTCGTCGAGGAAGGAGCGCAGATGCTCGCTGCGAGTCGGGTGGCGCAGTTTGCGCAACGCCTTCGCTTCGATCTGACGGATCCGCTCGCGGGTCACGTCGAACTGCTTGCCCACCTCTTCGAGGGTGTGGTCGGTGTTCATGTCGATACCGAAGCGCATACGCAGCACCTTGGCTTCGCGTGCGGTCAGGCCCGAGAGCACGTCACGAGTGGCTTCCTTGAGGCTTTCGACCGTGGCCACGTCAATCGGGGACTGCATGGTCGAGTCCTCGATGAAGTCGCCCAGGTGCGAATCTTCGTCGTCACCGATCGGGGTTTCCATGGAGATCGGCTCTTTGGCGATCTTCAGTACCTTACGGATCTTGTCCTCAGGCATTTCCATGCGCTCGCCCAGCTCTTCCGGGGTCGGTTCGCGACCCATTTCCTGCAGCATCTGGCGGGAAATGCGGTTGAGCTTGTTGATCGTCTCGATCATGTGCACCGGAATACGGATGGTGCGCGCCTGGTCGGCGATCGAACGGGTGATCGCCTGGCGGATCCACCAGGTGGCATAGGTCGAGAACTTGTAGCCGCGACGGTATTCGAACTTGTCCACCGCTTTCATCAAGCCGATGTTGCCTTCCTGGATCAGGTCGAGGAATTGCAAGCCACGGTTGGTGTACTTCTTGGCGATGGAGATCACCAGACGCAGGTTCGCCTCGACCATTTCTTTCTTGGCGCGGCGGGCCTTGGCTTCACCGATCGACATGCGACGGTTGATTTCCTTGATCTCGGCAACGGTCAGGCCGGTTTCGGTCTCAAGGTCGATCAGCTTCTGCTGGCAAGCGACGATGGCAGCGTCCTTTTCACCCAGGGCGGCAGCCCATTTGGTGTTGCGCTTGGCCAGGTCACCGCTCCAGGTCTGGTCGGTTTCGTTGCTCGGGAACATGCGCAGGAAGTCGGCACGCGGCATGCGGGCGTCACGCACGCACAGCTGCATGATGGCGCGTTCCTGCTGGCGCAGGCGGTTCAGGGCGTCACGAACACGCTCTACCAGTACCTCGAACTGCTTCGGTACCAGCTTGATCGGCATGAACAAATCGGCCAGGGCCTGCAGGGCGTCGATGCTTTCCTGGTGGGTGCGACCATTCTTCTTCAGAACCTTGTTGGTGGCCTGAAGCTGGTCGTTGACCGCGCCGAAACGCTGACGGGCGACTTCCGGGTCCGGGCCGCTCTCGGCCTCTTCCTCGTCGTCACCGCTTTCGGATTCGTCCTCGTCGTCGTCGGACTCTTCCTTCGCAGCGGCGGCCTTGGTGCCCGGGATCGGCACTTCTTCGGTCGGCGCGGCGATATTGTCGTCAGGATCGATGTAACCGCTGAGAACGTCCGACAGACGGCCGCCTTCGCTGGTGACACGGTCATATTCGCTGAGAATGTAGTCGACAGTGCCCGGGAAGTGAGCGATGGCGCCCATGACTTCACGGATGCCTTCCTCGATACGCTTGGCGATTTCGATCTCGCCTTCGCGGGTCAGCAGCTCGACGGTGCCCATTTCGCGCATGTACATGCGCACCGGGTCGGTCGTGCGGCCGATATCGGTTTCAACTGCCGCCAACGCAGCAGCGGCTTCTTCGGCCGCGGCTTCGTCGGTGTCGGCTTCCGCCAACAGAAGGGCATCCGCATCCGGAGCACTCTCGAATACGTTGATCCCCATGTCGTTGATCATGCGGATGATGTCTTCCACCTGTTCCGGATCTGAAATATCCTCAGGCAGGTGGTCGTTGACCTCCGCGTAAGTCAGGTAGCCCTGCTCACGACCGCGGGTGATCAACTCTTTGATACGAGACTGCTGTTGCGCTTTTCCGGACATAACACCCTATCCACTGAAGGTCTTGGCGGGCAAAAAACAAGCCGAGGATTATACCCGAGCATGGGCCTCACGCGCCAGATGAGGTCGGCGTTTGTGCGGGAACATTCCGGCTCAGCAGGGCGAGGAGCTGGGTTTTTTCCTCGCTGGTCAATTCGCTTTGACGTGATTTCCTGAGCAGTTGTTCCAGGCTGCGCTCGCGTTGGCGGGCGGACAAGCTAGTTATAGTGTCGAAAAACTGTTGTTCAAGGTTGTCGGCCACGATCAGCCATTCCTTTTCCGCCAAGGCCCGCAGCAGGCGCCCCTGTTCGGTGCCGTGCCAACGTGCGATCAACTGCATTGAGCTTAGCCCAGGATTTTTCTGCGCGGCTTCGATCAGTGCCACCAGCAGCTGGCTGTACAAGTGTTCTTCATCGGCGAAGTGGCTGGCATCTTCCACCTTGCCGGCCAGCAGAGGGTGGTGCAGCAAGGTGCGCAGGGCGGCCAGGGTGGGCGGCTCGACCGGGGCCGGTACGCGTGGTGGTGCTTCGTCACGCTGCTGCCATGGCTTGCCACCCTTGCGGTTCCTGTCCCAGGGTTTGTCGCCCCACTGCTTCTTGCCAGCGCCCTTGTTCGGCTTCCACTCCTGTTCCTGATGAACGGGGGCGAAGTCGTGCTGCGGCATGTCGCCGTAATCGGGGGTATAGCTGGCCATGGCGTCATAGTCGTAGCCAGGGTCGTAGTCCGGCACGCTGCTGGTGGCCGGGGCGTGTTGCGCCAGTTGCTCGACCTGCTGCGGGTCGAGGCCGGTGATTTCCTTAATGCGGTTGCGCATCAGCTGGCGCAGGTTGGCGCCGGGGATCTTTTCGATCAGCGGTGCGGCAAGGGTCGCCATGTGCGCCTTGCCTTCCAGCGAGCGCGGGTCGGCTTCGACGCTTAGCTGCTCGAAGAAGTAATCGGCCAGCGGCTGGGCGTGCTGGTTGATGCGGGCCATGAAGGCGTCGGTGCCTTCGGCGCGCACCAGGCTGTCCGGGTCTTCGCCTTCGGGCAGGAACAGGAAGCGCGCGCGGCGGCCGTCCTGCAGGTTCGACAGGGTCGACTCCAGGGCGCGCCAGGCGGCCTTGCGCCCGGCCTGGTCACCGTCGAAGCAGAACAGCACGCTGGGTACCACGCGGAACAGGCGCTTGAGGTGCTCTTCGCTGGTGGCGGTGCCGAGGGTGGCCACGGCGTTGCGCAGGCCCTGCTGGGCCAGGGCAATGACGTCCATGTAGCCCTCGACGACGATGATTTCGTCGAGGTTGCGGTTGTGCTTGCGTGCCTCGTACAGGCCGTAGAGTTCCTGGCCCTTGTGGAACACCGGGGTTTCCGGGGAGTTCAGATACTTGGGCTTGTCGTCGCCGAGCACTCGGCCACCAAAGGCGATGATGCGTCCGCGGCTGTCGCGGATCGGGAACATCACCCGGTCGCGGAAACGGTCGTAGCGCTTGCCGCTTTCGGCGTTTTCGATCAACAGGCCGGCATCGATCATCACCTTCTGCTGCAAGGTGTCGGCACCCAGGTGCTTGAGCAGGTTATCCCAGCCTGGCGGGGCGAAGCCCAGGCCGAAGTCACGGGCGATTTCCCCGGACAGGCCGCGGCCCTTGAGGTAATCCACCGCTGCCTTGCGGGTCGGGTGGCTGCGCAGGGCCTGGCGGTAGAACTCCGAGGCGGCGTCCAGCAGCGGGTACAGCGGCGAATCGGTTGGCTGGCGCGGCTTGTGGTCGCGGCGACCTTGCTCGCGGGGTACTTCCATGCCGGCGGCGCGGGCCAGCTCCTCGACCGCCTGGGGGAAGTCCAGGTTGTCGTGGTCCATTACGAAGCCCAGGGCGTTGCCGCCGGCGCCGCAGCCGAAGCAGTAGTAGAACTGCTTGTCGGGGCTGACCGTGAAGGAGGGGGTTTTTTCCTTGTGGAACGGGCAGCAGGCGGAATAGTTCTTGCCGGTTTTTTTCAGCTGGACGCGCGAACTCACCACGTCGACGATGTCGAGGCGGTTGATAAGGTCGTCAATGAAACTCTGGGGAATCAGCCCGGCCATGGCAGTCTCGTCATCTGGCAGCTGGCAAGTCTAATCGCTCACGCGCCGAATGGGGCGAGTGCCGCTTGGGAAAGTGCGAGGGAATGTGTGCTCGTCGCCAGCCCCTGAGGGCTCGTCAGTCGGACGTGCACGTCTGGTCATACAACAAGGAGGACCAGCTCTGACGTTTCAGGCAGGTTGCCCATGTGCAGTTCGCATGAAGCTTGTGCAGGGCCTTGAGCTAGCTGCTCAAGTTTGAAGCGACCACTGCCATCGCCCGGCGGTTAGCCGGGCAGGGCAGAAGCTTTGCGTAGAACGTCTGTATTAGTACAGACGAACGGCGCGGCGCTGTTCGCGCTGAACTTTCTTGGCGTGACGCTTAACAGCAGCAGCTGCTTTGCGCTTACGCTCGGCGGTCGGCTTCTCGTAAAACTCGCGGCTACGAACTTCAGCCAGTACACCGGCTTTTTCGCAGGAGCGCTTGAAACGACGCAGAGCTACGTCGAAGGGTTCGTTCTCTTTAACTTTGACGGCTGGCATCCAGGGCTACCTTAATTCATTACCGGGGTAGACGTGCTCCTGGCAAAACAAAGGTGTGCTGGAGAACGTCGGTTTTCAAGGGTTGCGGATGTTAACCCTTAGCAAGCCGGAATGCAAAGCCTCTGATCGAAAACCGCTGGTCGGCATCCGACACGGGGACTATCATGCGCGGCTTCGAATTCAGCCCCCACAAGGGACGAACCCATGCTAGTACTGGGATTGGAAACATCCTGCGACGAAACTGGCGTCGCATTATACGACAGCGAGCGCGGTTTGTTGGCCGACGCGCTGTTCAGCCAGATCGACCTGCACCGCGTGTTCGGCGGTGTGGTGCCAGAGCTTGCCTCGCGCGACCACGTCAAGCGCATGCTGCCACTCATCCGCCAGGTGCTGGATGAGGCCGGCTGCGTCGCCACCGAGATCGACGCCATCGCCTACACCGCTGGCCCTGGCCTGGTCGGTGCCCTGCTGGTGGGGGCCTCGTGCGCCCAGGCGCTGGCCTTTGCCTGGGACATCCCGGCGATTGGCGTACACCACATGGAAGGCCACCTGCTGGCACCCATGCTGGAAGAAAACCCACCGGAGTTTCCGTTCGTCGCTTTGTTGGTTTCCGGTGGTCACACCCAGCTGGTGCGGGTCGATGGCATCGGCCAGTACGAGCTGCTGGGGGAGAGCCTGGACGACGCCGCCGGCGAAGCGTTCGACAAGACCGCCAAGCTGATCGGCCTGAACTACCCCGGTGGCCCGGAAATCGCCCGCCTGGCCGAGCGCGGCGTGCCTGGCCGCTTCGTGTTCCCGCGGCCGATGACCGACCGCCCGGGCCTGGAGTTCAGCTTCAGCGGCCTGAAAACCTTTGCCCTGAACACCTGGCAGCAGTGCCGCGATGCCGGCGACGACAGTGAGCAAACCCGTTGCGACCTGTCCCTGGCATTCCAGCAGGCGGTGGTGGAGACTTTGACCATCAAGTGCAAGCGGGCGTTGAAACAGACTGGCCTCAAGCGCCTGGTCATTGCCGGTGGCGTCAGCGCCAACAAGGCACTGCGTGCGTCCCTTGAGGACATGCTCGGCAGCATCAAGGGCAACGTGTACTACGCGCGCCCGCAGTTCTGTACCGACAACGGTGCGATGATCGCCTATGCCGGCTGCCAGCGGTTGTTGGCCGGGCAACAGCAAGACCTGGCAATCAGTGTGCAGGCACGCTGGCCGATGGAGCAGTTGCCGCCGCTTTAAGCTTCAGAAGTGCCGTTCGCGGCCTGCGAACAGGTCGCGCAGGTTGCTGCGATGGCGCCATACGATCATTGCCGTCAACACAGTGATCGGCAGCAGGGCCTCTGGCTCGCGCCAGGCCAGCAACGGCAAGGTCAGTGGTGTGGCGATCAGTGCCGCCAGCGAACTGGTGCGGGTGAGGTAGAAAGTCAGCAGCCAGGCGCCGATGGCCAGCAGCGCGGCTGGGAAATACAGGGCCATGAGCATGCCGGCGGCGGTTGCCACGCCCTTGCCGCCCTGGAAGCGGAAGTACAGCGGGAACAGGTGGCCCAGCACTGCGCAAACGCCAATCCAGGCCTGCGCTTGCAGGTCCAGGCCGGCACCGCGGGCGAGCAATACCGGCAACAGGCCCTTGCACAGGTCGCCAAGCAGGGTCAGGATCGCCAGTTTGCGGCCTGCCAGGCGTAGCATGTTGGTGGCGCCGGCATTGCCTGAACCGCTGGAACGCGGGTCCGGGCTGCCCGTAAGGCGGCTGAGGACGATGGCGAAGGACAGCGAGCCAAGCAGGTAGGCGAGCAACGCCAGTAACCAAAACATGCTAACTATTCCGGGCGAGGACGCCCTGATTCTAACGGCGCCAGTCGCCCTTGTCGTGCTGTGGAGAGAAGTGCTTGGACAGAGTGTTCATCGAAGGCCTGGAAGTCGATACCGTCATCGGTGCCTATGACTGGGAGCGGGATATTCGCCAGTGCTTGCGCCTGGACCTGAGCTTTGCCTGGGATAACCGCCCGGCTGCGGCGGGTGACGACCTGAACCTGGCGCTGGATTATGCCAGTGTGTCGGCCCGTATCCAGGCGTTTGCCGAACAGGCGCGTTTCGAGTTGGTTGAAACTTTCGCCGAGCGCCTGGTGGCGACGTTGATGGAAGAGTTCCACATCCCGTGGGTGCGGTTGAAGCTGACCAAGCCGGGTGCGGTACCGGCGGCCCGTGGCGGTGTTGGCGTGGAGATCGAGCGCGGATGTCTCTGAGCACGGTTTACCTGGGGCTTGGCAGCAACATTGATCGCGAGGTGCACTTGTGCGCCGGGCTCGATGCGTTGGCAGGCATCCTGACCGACATGCGCTGCTCGCCGGCGTTCGAAAGCCAGGCGGTGGGGATCAAGAGCGGTCCGTTCATCAACTTCGTGGTGACTGGGCAGACTGCGTTGCCGTTGATCGAACTGGACCGCCGGTTGAAGTTCATCGAGGCCGACAATGGCCGCTATGCCCCGGACCGCAAGGGGCTGCCGCTGGATATCGACGTGCTGATGTATGACGACTTGCACGGCACGTTCGATGGGCTGGTGTTGCCTCGGGCCGAGATCCTGAAGAACGCCTTTGTGCTGTGGCCACTGTCGCTGCTGGCGCCGGAGCTTGTGCATCCGGGGGTAGGCAAGACAATGGCGCAGTTGTGGCAGGAGGCGCGGATTGATCAGGTGCTGGCGCCGGTTGCCTTTGAGTGGCGTGGGTTGCAGCTGACTCCCGTGTAAGCCTGTACCGGCCCTTTCGCGGCTAAAGCTGCTCCCACAGGTACAGCGACAACCTCGAGAGCAACGCCGTATCTGTGGGAGCGGCTTTAGCCGCGAAGGGGCTGGTATGTTCAACCGAGCTTGTAAGCTTCGAGGGCTTTCAGCCGCTCACCTTTGAGCGATTCACCCAAGGCCTGGCCAGTCAGCCCAACCTGCACCAACGGCTTAACATCCACTGCCCGCGCCGCCGCCGCTGCCCCTCGCAGGTAGTCGGCCTGTGGATAACCCGATTTTCCCTTGCCCAGTGCTGTCATCTCGCAAGTGATCAGGAAGTCCTCGAACCGCTGCGGCCGCCGGTACACGTCGAACTTCTGCAATAGCTCCAGGATTGTCTCGGCAGGCAGTTCCTGCGCCTGGTTGCCTAGCTCCAGGCACTCACCCGTCAGCAACGCCAGCTCCTGACACTCTCGCGGCGCCTTCAGGCGCTTGTTGATGGCTTTGATCGCGGCCGGTGTCAGCGACTGCAGCAGGCAGGCCCAGCGTACATGCAGGGGCTGTTCGTGCATTGCCGACTGTTCCAGCGCCGCCAGGGCCTGGGGGGCGTCATCTAGCTCTGGCAGCAGCTCCTGCAGGGCCCCACAAGCATGCAACACCTGGAAGAACACCTGCGGCTGCGCCTCCATCAGCGCCCGCTCGATTTCCTTCCAGCTGCGCTCGGCGGTCAGTGCCTGCAATTCGCCAGAGGCACTGATCTGACGCATCAGCTCAAGCGTCTCATCGGCAACCCGGAATCCCAGCGGTGCATAACGGGCAGCAAAGCGCGCAACTCGCAGCACACGCAATGGATCTTCGGCGAATGCCGGGGAAACATGGCGTAAAAGGCGCTGGTCGATATCGTCCTGGCCATGATAGGGATCGTATACCGTACCCGTCTCGTCCTCGGCCATTGCATTGATGGTCAGGTCACGACGGATCAGGTCTTCTTCCAGGGTCACATCGGGGCTGGCGTGGAAAGTGAAGCCGCCGTAGCCCCGCCCGCTCTTGCGCTCGGTGCGCGCCAGGGCGTATTCCTCGCCGGTTTGCGGGTGCAGGAACACCGGGAAATCAGCGCCGACCGGTCGAAAGCCCTTAGCGTGCATTTCCTCGACCGTGGCGCCGACCACCAGCCAGTCGATATCGCTGACAGGGCGGCCGAGCAGGCGGTCGCGCACGGCGCCGCCAACTTTGTAGATGTGCATGTGCAGCTCTCCATAACTGCCGACAGGATAACCCGTCGGCAGCCTTGAAGTTGCACTAGAGGTGGTGAATGACAGCCAGATCCATGCGGCCATAGTCGGCGCTTTCGCCGTGCTCGCCGCGTGGTGGCATGTGGTGGGTTTTCATCACCTGCTCGCCCTGGACGGTCTCCAGGTGGATGTCGAAGCCCCACAGGCGGTGCAGGTGCTTGAGCACTTCATCGGTAGAATCGCCCAGCGGTTTGCGGTTGTGTTGCTGGTGACGCAAGGTCAGCGAGCGGTCGCCGCGGCGGTCAACGCTCCAGATCTGCACGTTCGGTTCGCGGTTGCCCAGGTTGTACTGCGCCGCCAGTAGTTCGCGAATGGTCCGGTAGCCGGCCTCGTCGTGGATGGCAGGTACATACAGGTCGTCGCGCTGGTCGTCATCGAGGATGCTGAACAGCTTCAGATCGCGAATGACCTTCGGCGACAGGTACTGCAGGATGAAGCTCTCGTCCTTGAAGCTGCTCATTGCGAACTTGATGGTAGAAAGCCAGTCGCTGCCGGCAATGTCGGGGAACCAGCGCCGATCTTCTTCGGTCGGGTTTTCGCACATGCGGCGGATGTCGGTATACATCGCAAAGCCCAGTGCGTAGGGGTTGATGCCGTTGTAGTAGGGGCTGTCGAAGCCGGGCTGGAATACCACGCTGGTGTGGGATTGCAGGAACTCCATCATGAAGCCTTCGGTGATCAGCCCCTCGTCGTACAGGTCGTTCATCAGCGTGTAGTGCCAGAATGTCGCCCAGCCTTCGTTCATCACCTGGGTCTGGCGCTGCGGGTAGAAATACTGGGCGATCTTGCGCACGATGCGCACCACTTCACGCTGCCAAGGCTCCAGCAGCGGGGCGTTCTTCTCGATGAAATACAGGATGTTTTCCTGCGGTTCGGCGGGGAAGCGCGCATCATCTCGGTCGTTACCCTTGTCAGCGCTTTTCGGAATGGTCCGCCAAAGGTCATTGATCTGCCGCTGCAGGTGCTCCTCGCGCTCCTTCTGCCGCCGTCGCTCCTCTTCGGCGGAAATCGGATAAGGTCGCTTGTAACGGTCGACACCGTAGTTCATCAGGGCGTGGCAGGAGTCGATCAGATCTTCCACAGCATCGATGCCATGGCGCTCTTCGCACTGGGCGATGTACTGCTTGGCGAACACCAGGTAGTCGATGATCGAACTGGCGTCGGTCCAGGTGCGGAACAGGTAGTTGCCCTTGAAGAAACTGTTATGGCCGTAGCAGGCGTGGGCGATCACCAGTGCCTGCATGCACATGGTGTTTTCTTCCATCAGGTAGGCGATGCACGGGTCGGAGTTGATCACGATCTCGTAGGCCAGGCCCATCTGGCCACGGCTGTAGGACTTCTCCGTGCTGAGGAACTGCTTGCCGTAGGACCAGTGGTGATAACCCAGCGGCATGCCGACCGAGGCGTAGGCGTCCATCATCTGCTCGGCGGTAATGACCTCGATCTGGTTGGGGTAGGTGTCCAGGGCGTAACGCTCGGCCAGGCGGCTGATTTCCCGGTCGTAGGTCTGGATCAGTTCGAACGTCCACTCGGACCCGGTGGAAATAGGTTGGCGTCTCTGTGCTCTGGCGGTCATGTGGCTAACCTGCGCTGGAAGAGTTCACGGAAGACCGGGTAGATATCGCCGGCCGATACCAACTGCTGCTGGGCGAACGTGTCGGGGAAGGCTTCGCCGATGCGCTCGTATTCGTACCACAGCGCCTGGTGTTCACGCGGAGTGATTTCAACGTAAGTGTAGTACTGCACATGCGGCATGATCTGCTTGGCCAGGATGTCGCGGCAGATCGGCGAGTCGTCGTTCCAGTTGTCGCCGTCGGAAGCCTGGGCGGCGTAGATGTTCCAGTCGCTGGCCGGGTAGCGTTCGGCCATGACCTCCTGCATCAATTTGAGTGCGCTGGAAACGATGGTGCCGCCGGTTTCCCGCGAATAGAAGAATTCTTCCTCGTCGACTTCACGAGCGCTGGTGTGGTGGCGGATGAACACCACTTCGATGCGGTCGTAGTTACGCTTGAGGAACAGGTACAGCAGGATGAAGAAACGCTTGGCGATGTCCTTGGTGGCCTGGGTCATCGAGCCGGACACGTCCATCAGACAGAACATGACCGCCTTGGAGCTGGGGTTGGGCTGCTTGACCAGCAAGTTGTACTTGAGGTCGAAGGTGTCGAGGAAGGGCAGGCGGTTAATGCGTGCCTTCAGGCGTTCGATCTCGTGCTCGACTTCCTGGATATCGGTGAAGTTGTCCGGTTCCTCGACCTTCAGGCGGGCGAGTTCCTTTTGCGCTTCGCGCAGTAATGCGCGGCTGCTGCCGGTCAGGGCGATACGCCGGGCATGGGCTGAACGCAGTGTGCGCACGATGTTGATACGTGACGGGTTGCCTTCGTTGGCGATACCGGCGCGCACGGTCTTGAAAGTGTCGGCCCCGGTCAGGTGACGTTTGACCAGGTTGGGTAGCTCGAGGTCCTCGAACATGAACTCGAGGAATTCTTCCTGGGTGATCTGGAAGACGAAGTCGTCCATGCCCTCGCCGGAGTTGCCGGCCTTGCCGCGGCCGCTGCCACCGCCGCCGCCTTGTGGCCTTGGGATGTGTTCACCGGCGGTGAATTCCTTGTTGCCTGGATGCACGATGGTCTGCTTGCCCCCGCGACCATGGTGCAGCACCGGTTCGTCGATATCGCGCCCCGGAATGCTGATCTGCTCGCCATGTTCCATGTCCATGATGGAACGGCGGCTCACCGCCTCTTCGACGGCTTTCTTGATGTGTTCGCGGTACCGCCGCAGGAAGCGCTGGCGGTTCACCGTGCTCTTGTTCTTGCCGTTCAGGCGTCGATCTATAACGTAGCTCATGGTCCCTCCGGTAGCTGGGAACAGCTGCACGCTTCAAGCTACGAGCTGCTGCACATAAAGGCAGCAAAGCAGCTGCCGCCGCCCAGGGCTGGCATATCAGCCCTGGGCGCGCGGTGGGTAGCTTGTCGCTTTATTGCGATTTCCTGACCCGCAGGTACCATTCCGACAGCAGACGAACCTGTTTGTCGGTGTAGCCACGCTCCACCATACGCGTGACGAAGTCGTTGTGTTTCTGTTGGTCCTCCTTGCTTGCCTTGGCGTTGAAGCTGATGACCGGCAGCAGGTCTTCGGTGTTGGAGAACATTTTCTTCTCGATCACCACCCGCAGCTTTTCGTAGCTCAGCCAGCTCGGGTTCTTGCCGTTGTTGTTGGCACGGGCACGCAGCACGAAGTTGACGATTTCGTTGCGGAAATCTTTCGGGTTGCTGATGCCGGCCGGCTTCTCGATCTTCTCCAGTTCTTCGTTGAGGGCGATACGGTTGAGGATTTCGCCGGTTTCCGGGTCGCGGTATTCCTGGTCCTGGATCCAGAAGTCTGCGTACAGCACGTAGCGGTCGAAGATGTTCTGGCCGTATTCGCTGTAGGACTCCAGGTAGGCGGTCTGGATCTCCTTGCCGATGAACTCGATGTAGCGCGGGGCCAGGTATTCCTTCAGGTAGCGCAGGTAGCGTTCGCGCACCTCGGCCGGGAACTGTTCCTGCTCGATCTGCTGCTCCAGCACATAAAGCAGGTGCACCGGGTTGGCGGCCACTTCATGCGGATCGAAGTTGAACACCTTGGACAGGATCTTGAACGCGAAGCGGGTCGACAGGCCGTTCATGCCTTCGTCGACGCCGGCCGCATCGCGGTACTCCTGGATCGACTTGGCCTTTGGATCGGTGTCCTTGAGGTTCTCCCCGTCGTACACCCGCATCTTCGAGTAGATGTTGGAGTTTTCCGGCTCTTTCAGGCGCGACAGCACGGTGAACTGGGCGAGCATTTTCAGCGTGTCTGGCGCGCAGTGCGCCTTGGCCAGCGAGCTGTTGATCAGCAGCTTGTCGTAGATCTTGATTTCGTCGCTGACGCGCAGGCAGTACGGCACCTTGACGATGTAGATCCGGTCGATGAACGCCTCGTTGTTCTTGTTGTTACGGAAGGTGTGCCACTCCGATTCGTTGGAGTGGGCCAGCAGAATCCCGGAGTAGGGGATGGCGCCGAGGCCTTCGGTACTGTTGTAGTTGCCTTCCTGGGTGGCGGTAAGCAACGGGTGCAGGACCTTGATCGGGGCCTTGAACATCTCGACGAATTCCATCAGGCCCTGGTTGGCCCGGCACAGCGCGCCCGAATAGGCATATGCGTCGGCGTCGTTCTGCGGGAATTCCTCGAGCTTGCGGATATCGACCTTGCCGACCAGGGCCGAGATGTCCTGGTTGTTCTCGTCGCCAGGTTCGGTCTTGGCGATGGCGATCTGGTTGAGGATCGACGGGTACAGCTTCACCACCTTGAACTTGCTGATGTCGCCGCCGAACTCCTGCAGGCGTTTGGTGGCCCAAGGCGACATGATGGTGTTCAGGTAGCGCCGCGAGATGCCGTACTCTTCCTCGAGAATGGCCCCGTCTTCGGTGGCATTGAACAGGCCCAATGGCGACTCGAATACCGGCGAGCCCTTGATAGCGTAGAACGGTACCTTTTCCATCAGCTGCTTGAGTTTTTCGGCCAGCGACGACTTACCGCCGCCCACCGGGCCCAGCAGATAGAGGATCTGTTTCTTTTCCTCCAGACCTTGGGCGGCGTGGCGGAAGTAGGACACGATCTGGTCGATGCACTCTTCCATGCCATGGAAGTCGGCAAAGGCCGGATAGCGGCGGATAACCTTGTTGGAGAAGATTCGCGACAGTCTGGAGTTGGTTGAGGTGTCGATCAGCTCCGGCTCACCGATGGCCAGCAACAGCCGTTCGGCCGCCGATGCGTAGGCACTGCGATCCTCTTTGCACAGCTCGAGGTACTCCTGCAGCGAGAGTTCTTCCTGGCGCGTAGACTCGAAACGTTGTTGGAAGTGGCTAAAAATACTCATGACGTCACCTCGCTCGATACGTGGAGACGACGCCGGATCAGTCAGCTGATGCTGGCATGCAACCGGGGCTGCCGATTGCTGTATACCCCCCAGAACACCCTGTAACGCTACCGATGACCCGCACGCCGGTGTACCGGCTCTCCCCTTTTTCTGGATGGCCTGCGCTTAAGAATAGTTGGTTATCCGCAAGGTCAAGGGCGAGGGGCGGAGAAGTTGCGAACGACCGTTCGTCAGATAAGCCGCAAGCCCGCATGGGGCGCGGGCTGCAGTAAAAATGAAAAAATTATTCGGCAGTGCCCTGGGCGGTTTCGGCCGGGTAGGTGGCGCGCCACAGCTCAAAGCCGCCGTCGACGCTGTATACGTCCGAGAAACCCTGGTTCACCAGATAGGCCGCAGCACTCTGGCTGGAATTGCCGTGGTAGCACACCACCAGGGTTGGGGCGTCGAGGTCGGCATTGCGGATGAACTCGGCGACAGAATGGTTATCCAGATGCTTGGCGCCAGTGATGTGGCCGGCGGCAAAGGCCTGCGGGTCGCGAATGTCGACGACTACCGCACCTTGCGCGCGAAGGGCCAGGGCCTGTTCGGGAGGGATGCGCTTGAATTCGCTCATGGGTACGGCTTCCTTCAGGATTGATCGTTCAGTGTAGGCGTTTGGGCGGGGAGGCGTAAGTTGCCGTCGTCGCTGCAGTCACAGCGGTGATATTCGCCGCTATCGACGTTGTACAGGGTCATGGCACCGCCCCACACGCAACCGGTGTCCAGGGCGATGATGCCGGGCTCGTTGACCTGCCCCTGAAGGGCGGCCCAGTGGCCGAAAATAATCTTCACGTGGCGTGAGCGCCGGCCCTTGTGTGCGTACCAGGGCTTGTAGCCTTTGGGGGCGGTGTCCAGGCCTTCCTTGCTCTTGAGGTCGAGCTTGCCTTCGGCGGTGCAGAAGCGCATGCGCGTGAGGTAGTTGGTGATGACCCGCAGGCGTTCGATACCGCTGAGGTTCTTGCTCCACTTGTTCGGCTCGTTGCCGTACATGCCGTCCAGGTACAGTTTCAGGCGCTCGTCGTCGCGCAGCACTTCCTCGACCTCGGCGGCCAGCTCCAGGGCTTTGCCCAAGGTCCATTGCGGTGGAATGCCGGCGTGAACCAGGGCAATGCCACGAGGTTCGTCGTAATGCAGCAGCTTTTGCTGGCGCAGCCAGTCGAACAGCTGGTCGGCGTCCGGCGCTTCGATGATCTCGCGCAGGGTGTCGCTTTTCTTCAGGCGTTCGACATTGTGCCAGGCGGCCAGCAGGTGCAGGTCATGGTTGCCCAGCACGCATACCAGCGACTGGCGGATCGAATAAAGGAAGCGCAGGGTTTCCAGTGACTCGGGGCCGCGGTTGACCAGGTCGCCGACCAGCCACAGGCGGTCGACGGCGGGGTTGAAGTTGACCCGTTCGAGCAGGCACTTGAGTGGCTGCAGGCAGCCCTGCAGGTCACCGACGGCGTAG
This sequence comes from Pseudomonas sp. SA233, assembly GCF_054792385.1. Lineage (NCBI taxonomy): Bacteria > Pseudomonadati > Pseudomonadota > Gammaproteobacteria > Pseudomonadales > Pseudomonadaceae > Pseudomonas > Pseudomonas sp. SA233. Next base: position 479,654 of record NZ_CP096449.1, read on the forward strand.
GTAGCCATCAGTGCAGCGCCCCGGGCACCGCCAGGCGGAAGGGGGCGATCTCGGCATCGAAGCGTTTGCCGTCTTCGGCGAACATCTGGTAGCTGCCCTGCATGGTGCCCACGCGGGTGCTGATGACCGCGCCGCTGCTGTAGGTGTGGCTCTGGCCCGGGTCGATATTGGGCTGCTGGCCGACCACGCCGGCGCCACGCACTTCCTCGACCTCGCCGTCACCGTTGGTGATCAGCCAGTGGCGCGACAGCAGCTTGGCCTTCAGCGAGCCATTGTTCTGCACGGTGATGGTGTAGGCGAAAGCGAAACGACTGTTTTCGGGGTCGGATTGTTCTTTGAGGTAGCGGGTCACGACGCTGACGTCGATTTTATAGCGAGGGTCGGACATGCAAGGGCCTTGGGCAAACTGACGCAATAATGCAGTCTAGGCCATTGAGAGGGGGAAGGGCCAGCGGTGAGGGGCTTGGGGATTTGTGTTGTCTGTCCCGGCCCTTTCGCGGGTAAACCCGCTCCCACCTGGCCGGCATGGGTTTCAAGGCATGCACAGCACCTGTAGGAGCAGCCTTGTGCTGCGAAGAGGCCATTACTGTCGAAGAAAATCTTTCGCCCTACTGGCTTCTTCGCAGCACAAGGCTGCTCCTACAAGGTACTGCGCAGATTTTGAGGGCTGTGGAGTACCTGTGGGAGCCGGCTTGCCGGCGATAGGGCCGGTACAGGAGATATCAGGCTTGTAGGTCTGCCAACTGGTCAGCCAGGCGCACGAAGGCGGCCAGATCCAGCTGTTCAGGGCGCAGGCTGCCATCCACGCCGGCAGCTTCGATGGCCGTGCTGTCGAGCAGCCCTTTCATGGTGTTGCGCAGGGTCTTGCGACGCTGGTTGAAGGCTTCGCGTACCACCTGCTCCAGCAGCTTTGCGTCCTTGGCCGGGTACGGCAGCACTTCGTGCGGCACCAGGCGGACGATGGCCGAGTCCACTTTCGGCGGCGGGTTGAATGCGCCAGGGCCAACGTTGAACAGGTGCTCGACCCGGCAGTGGTACTGCACCATGATCGACAGACGCCCCCAGTCACCACCGCCAGGGCCGGCGGCCATGCGCTCGACCACTTCCTTCTGCAGCATGAAGTGCATGTCGCGGATCAACCCGGCATGGCTGAGCAGGTGGAAGATCAGTGGGGTGGAAATGTTGTAGGGCAGGTTGCCCACCACCTTGAGGCTGCGCGGTGGCACGCCTAGCTGGTTGAAGTCGAACTTCAAGGCGTCGCCCTGGTGCAGGCGGAAATTGCTGCGGTCGGCGAACTTGTGCTGCAGGATCGGCACCAGGTCCTTGTCCAGTTCCACCACGTCCAGTTGTGCCCCGCTGCCGAGCAGGCCTTCGGTCAGGGCGCCCTGGCCGGGGCCGATTTCCAGCAGATGTTCGCCGGCTTTGGCGTTGATGGCACGCAGGATGCGGTCGATGATGCCGGCGTCGTGCAGGAAGTTCTGGCCGAAGCGCTTGCGCGCCCGGTGTTGGTATTGCTCGTTCATGGTCGGTTCTCGGCCATCTGGTAGGCGGTTTCCAGCGCGACGCGCAGGCTGCCGGTGTCGACCTTGCCGGTGCCGGCCAGGTCCAGGGCTGTGCCGTGGTCGACCGACGTGCGGATGATCGGCAGGCCCAGGGTCACGTTGACCGCAGCGCCGAAGCCTTTGTACTTGAGTACAGGCAAGCCCTGGTCGTGGTACATCGCCAGCACCGCGTCGCAGTGCTCCAGATATTTGGGGGTAAACAGGGTATCGGCCGGCAGCGGCCCGCGCAGGTCCATGCCTTCGGTGCGCAGGCGGGCCAAGGTCGGCTCGATGATGTCGATTTCCTCGCGGCCCAGGTGGCCGCCCTCGCCCGCGTGCGGGTTGAGGCCGCACACCAGGATACGCGGGTTGGCAATGCCGAACTTGTCGCGCATGTCGGCATGCAGGATACGGGTTACACGCTCGACGCGCTCGGCAGTGATGGCGTCGGCAATGTCGCGCAGCGGCAGGTGCGTGGTCACCAGGGCCACGCGCAGGCCACGGGTGGCCAGCATCATCACCACTTGCGCGGTGTGGGTCAGCTCGGCAAGGAATTCGGTATGCCCGGAGAAGGCGATACCGCTTTCGTTGATTACGCCCTTGTGTACAGGGGCGGTGATCATCCCGGCGAAATGCCCTTCCAGGCAGCCTTGCCCGGCACGGGTCAGGGTTTCCAGCACGAACGCGGCATTGGCCTTGTCGAGCTGGCCCGGCACCACCGGGGCCGCCAGGGGGGTATCCCAGACGTAAAGGCTACCCGCTGGCGCCGGCTGCTCGGGCCATAGGCCCGGCGCTACCGGCAGCAGGTTGACGGCCAGCCCCAGCTGCGTGGCCCGCTCGGCGAGCAGGTCACGGCTGGTGATGGCGATCAGGGGATGGGGCTGGGCGTCTGCGGCGAGCAGCAGGCACAGGTCAGGGCCTATGCCGGCCGGCTCGCCGGGGGTGACGGCAAAGCGCAGGGGCTTCACTGGGCGGCCTGGTCAGCGCCAGGCAGCTTGATTTCAACGTAGGCCTCGTCGCGGATCTGGCGCAGCCAGGTCTGCAGCTCTTCGTCGTACTTGCGGTTGCGCAGTACGTTCATGGCCTGTTGCTCACGAGCCTGCTCGGTGCTGTCGGTGGCGCGACGGCCCAGCACTTCCAGGACATGCCAGCCGTACTGGGTCTTGAACGGACGAGTGACCTCGCCTTGGGCGGCGTTGGCCATCTGCTCGCGGAACTCCGGTACCAGGCTGTTCGGGTCAACCCAGTTGAGGTCGCCGCCGTTGAGCGCCGAACCCGGGTCTTCCGAGAAGCTCTTGGCCAGCTCGCCGAAGTCCTCGCCGTTCTTGATGCGCTCGTACAGGCGTTCGGCCAGTTGCTCGGTGGCCGCCTCGCTGCGGATCTCGCTCGGCTTGATCAGGATGTGGCGAACGTGCACTTCGTCACGCAGCACGTTCTCGCTGCCACCGCGCTTCTCCTCGAGCTTGAGGATGATGAAGCCGTTGGGGATGCGGATGGGCTGGGTAATTTCGCCAACCGGCATGCTGCTGAGCATCTTGGCGAAGTCTGGTGGCAGCTGGCCGGCTTTACGCCAGCCCATTTCGCCGCCTTCCAGGGCGTTTTCGCTGGCGGAGCGGGCAATGGCCATCTGGCCGAAGTCCGCGCCCTGCTTGAGCTGCTGGTACACATCGCCAACCTGGCGCGCGGCGGCCTGGATGGCTTCCGAGTTGGCCGCTTCCGGGGTCGGGATCAGGATGTTGGCCAGGCGGTACTCTTCCGACATCTGCATCTTGCCAAGGTCGGAGTTGAGGAAGTTCTTCACTTCCTGCTCGGAGACCTGGATACGCTCGGCCACGCGGCGCTGGCGCACGCGGCTGATGATCATCTCGCGCTTGACCTGCTCACGGGCGTCGTCGAACGACATGCCGTCACGAGCCAGGGCGGCGCGGAACTGGTCCAGCGACATGCCATTGCGCTGGGCGATGGTGCCCATGGCCTGGTTCAGCTCTTCGTCGGTGATGCGGATGCCGGAGCGCTCGCCGATCTGCAACTGCAGGTTCTCGACGATCAGGCGTTCCAGCACCTGCTGATCCAGCGCACCGGCAGGCGGCATGCCGCCGCCACGCTTGGCGATGGTTTGCTGGACCTCGCGGACACGCTGGTCCAACTGGCTTTGCATGACCACGTCGTTGTCGACGATGGCCACCACGCGATCAAGAGGTTGTACCGCGGCATGCACCGCGCCACTCAGCAATGCAACGCCCAGCAACGCCGGGCGCAGTCGATCAATAAGCTTGGTCTTCACGTTCACGATAACCTTGAATGCCTTGGTCGAGGAAAGATTCGACCTTGTTGCCGACTACACCACCGAGGCCTTTCAGCACGATCTGAAGGAAGATGCCGTGGTCGCCTTTTTCGTTCGCCGGGAGGGCTTGGCTGAAGTCGTCGTAGTCGATCCAGTAACGGTTGATCAGACGCAGCTTCCAGCAGCAGTTGTCGTACTCGAAACCGCCCATGGCTTCCAGGGTGCGATTGCGGTTGTAGTCATGCTGCCAGCGAGCGATGACGCTCCACTGCGGAACGATCGGCCAGATGACCGAGAAGTCATGCTGCTGGATCTTGTAGTAGTCCTTGATGTAGTTCTCGCTGCCTGGGACGCCGTAATCGCCACCGCCCACTTTCCAGGTACCGGTCGTGGAGTCGTAGGAGATGGTGTCGTTACGGTAGCGATAACCGAGGTTGACCACTTTGTTCGGATTGTCTTCAGGCTGGTAATGGAACATCGCGCTGCCCGAGCGGGTGCTGCGGCTGTCCGGGTCCCAGTTGAAGTCCGAATTGAAGCGCCAGTCGCGGTTGAAGAAGTAGTTGTACACCAGCGCATACGGAGATACATCGGACTGCGAGTCGCTGCGGGTACGGTAATCGATACCAGGGAGCTGAACTTTGCGGTCCTTGAAATAGAAAGCCTGACCGATGCTGAAGTTCTGGCGTTCGAAACCGTTTTCTTCGATCCAGCGGGTGGTCACGCCCAGCGACAGCTTGTTCTCGTCACCAATGCGGTCGGTGCCGCTGAAGCGGTTGTCGCGGAATAGCGAATCGTAGCTGAACAGGGTTTCACCCGAGTCGAACAGCGGGATGTCCTTCTGGTCCTTGTACGGGACGTAGAGGTAGTACATACGCGGTTCGAGGGTTTGCTTGTAGTTGGTGCCGAACAGCGAAGTTTTGCGGTCGAAATACAGGCCGCTGTCCACGCTGAAGATCGGTACGTCGCGGTTCAGCGAGCTGTTGTAGCTGCCGTACGCTGGGTTGGCCGATTGCGCGATAGCCTGGGTTTTACCCTGGCTGTCCAAGTCCAGATCGTAGTGGGTATACGCATACTTCAGCTTGGGGGTCAGGAAGCCGTAGCTGGCTTCCATCGGCAGGCTGATCGATGGTGCGACGTTGAAACGGTTGCCGTTGGCGCGGGCGATGCCGCTGACGTTCTGGTCCAGGCGGCGACCAGGCGCACCCGCCGAAGTGTCGGGAAGGCCATCTTCGTTCAATACAAAGTCGTCTTTCAGGTCACGATCGAAACGGACTGCCTCGGTTTCGTAAGCAATATTGAGCCCACCTGGCTCGTACGGCAGCTTGCCATTGAAGGTAATCTGCGGCAGGCGATCATACGGGGTGATCTTCGAGATGGTCGCCATTTCGTAGGCATGCACATTCAACCGCGCGGTGTAGCTGTCACCACGGTAGGTCAGTGCACCCTGCTGGTTCAGCAGGTCCTGGGTTTCAATACCGATCTGGTCGGATTCCAGGTCCTGGAAGTAGAACGGGTCGCTGATGTCGGTGTAGTCCACCTCGGTCATCAGGCGCTCGTCCAGCCCGCCCTTGTGCTGCCAGTTGACCATCCAGCGCTGCTCTTTGTAGTCAGTCTGGTCTTTGCGGTCGTCGTTCTTGTCGTTGAGGTACGCGCCACCGAACTGGCCTTCGCTGGAAGGCGTCAGGTAGCGGAACTCGCCTTCCATCAGCAGGCCGCGCTTGGTCATGTAGCGCGGGTACAACGTGGCATCGTAGTTCGGCGCCAGGTTGAAGTAGTAAGGCGTGACCAGCATGAAGCCGGTATCGCTGGTGCTGCTGAACGATGGCGGCAGGAAGCCGGACTGGCGACGGTCGTCGATCGGGAAGTAGATGTACGGTGTGTAGAACACCGGGAAATCCTTGACCCGCAGCGTAACGTTGGTCGCGGTACCGAAACCGGTGGCCGGGTTCAGGGTGATGTTGTTGCCCTTCAGCTGCCAGGCGTTGCTGCCCGGTTCGCAGGTGGTGTACGTACCGTCCTTGAGACGAATGATGGCGTTCTCGCCACGCTTGGCGTACAGGGCACTGCCGCGGATGTGCGACTTGTGCATCACGTATTCGGCGTTGTCGACCTGGGCCTCGCCCGTGTCGAGCTGGATCTGTGCCTCGTCACCGACCACCAGCGAACCGTTGTCACGGATCTTGACGTTGCCCTTGAGCTCGCCACGGTTTTCGGTCTGGTAGAGGTTGGCCTCGTCGGCCTCGGCCTGCATGCTGCCCTGGCGCATCACCACGTCACCGGCGAGGGTAGCGATCTGCTGCTCTTGCTGGTACTTGGATACCTTGGCGTTGATGTAGGTCGGCGACTCGTCCTTCGGCGTGGTGTCGGCCATGCCAGGGCGGGTTGGCTCGATGTAGGCGCCACCGCAGTACGGGCCGGTTTCGGCCAGCTGTGCGGCAGTGAGCTTTTCACGCGGAACCCAGTCCAGGTGGCTGTAGTCTTCGCTACGCGACTTCAGGCCACGGCCCTTGGCCTCGGTGACCAGCATCGGCCGGTCCGCGGTTTCGCCTTCGCTCGCGGCTTCGGTGCCGGTGCCGGTGCTGACTGCAGCACCCTCGTGCACCGGGCGCGGCGGCAGGTTGTTGGTTGGGGTCTTGGGCTTGCAGTCCCAACCACCGGAGGCGGACACTTGGCAGTCGAACTGTTCGGCTGCCACCACGTAAGACGTGGCCAGAGGTTGCAGGGCCAGCAGACCGCCGGTTACCAGCAACGGAAACTTTCTACGAAACGCGGGGGATTTCAATGCCATCTTATTAGTCCGGGCTTCCTGCGTGCCATCTGCCCGCGTGTGGGGCCGCACGCCTCTCGATGGTCTGAAAAAGATGCTGGATAATAAAGCATGACCCGCTTGACGGCTAGGGCCGTCGGAGACCCTTGTAATGCCTGAACACGATGTACGCCTGCAACAACTGACGGTCTGGCTCGATGAGCAGCTCAATGATCTTTTCCGGAAAAACGCCTGGGGCGACGTGCCTGCAGGCAGCTTGACCGCGGCCAGCAGCGACGCCAGCTTCCGCCGTTATTTCCGCTGGCAGGGTGCCGGCCACAGCTTCGTGATCATGGATGCACCACCTCCACAGGAAAACTGCCGACCGTTCGTCGCCATCGACCACCTGCTGGCCAGTGCCGACGTGCACGTGCCGCTGATCCATGCCCAGGACCTGGAACGTGGCTTCCTGCTGCTGGGTGACCTGGGCCATCAGACATACCTTGATATCATTGATGCGGACAACGCCGACGGCCTGTTCGCCGATGCCATCGACGCGCTGCTGGCGTTCCAGCGCCTGCCGATGGACGCGCCGTTGCCCAGCTACGACGATGCGCTGTTGCGCCGTGAAGTCGAGTTGTTCCCGGAGTGGTACGTGGGTCGTGAGCTTGGCCTGGCCTTCAGCGATGCCCAGAAAGCCACCTGGCAACGAATCAGCCAGCTGCTGATCGACAGCGCACTGGCCCAGCCCAAGGTGCTGGTGCACCGCGACTACATGCCGCGCAACCTCATGCAGAGCACGCCCAACCCCGGCGTGCTGGACTTCCAGGATGCCGTGTATGGCCCGGTCACCTACGACATCACCTGCCTGTTCAAGGACGCGTTTCTCAGCTGGCCGCAGGCGCGGGTCGAAGGCTGGCTGCGCGACTACTGGCAGAAGGCGCAGGCTGCCGGCATCCCGGTGCAGGCCGATTTCGAGGCGTTCCAGCGTGCCAGCGACCTGATGGGTGTACAGCGCCACCTGAAGGTGATCGGTATTTTCGCCCGTATCTGCCACCGTGACGGCAAACCCCGTTACCTGGGCGACGTACCGCGCTTCTTCGCCTATATAGAAGAAGTGATCAGCCGCCGGCCCGAATTGGCGGAGCTGAGTGAGCTGATTGCCGAGTTGCGGGCCGGAGCGCGTGCATGAAGGCAATGATCCTGGCAGCGGGCAAGGGCGAGCGTATGCGCCCGCTTACCCTGCACACCCCCAAACCGCTGGTCCCGGTCGCCGGTCAGCCATTGATCGAGTACCACCTGCGGGCCCTGGCTGCGGCGGGCGTCACCGAGGTGGTGATCAACCATGCCTGGCTCGGCCAGCAGATCGAGGACCACCTGGGTGACGGCAGCCGTTTCGGCCTGAGCATCCGCTATTCGCCCGAAGGAGAGCCGCTGGAAACCGGCGGTGGCATCTTCAAGGCCCTGCCATTGCTGGGTGACGCGCCGTTCCTGTTGGTGAACGGCGATGTCTGGACCGACTACGACTTCGCGCGCCTGCAGGCTCCCCTGCAAGGCCTGGCTCACCTGGTGCTGGTCGACAACCCAGGCCATCACGGCCGCGGCGACTTCCGCCTGGTGGGCGAGCGGGTGGTCGATGGTGACGATGCGCCCGGCACGCTGACCTTCAGTGGCCTGTCGGTGCTGCACCCGGCGCTGTTCGAAGGCTGCCAGCCTGGCGCCTTCAAGCTGGCGCCGTTGCTGCGTCAGGCCATGGCTGCGGGCCAGGTCAGTGGCGAGCACTACCATGGGCACTGGGTTGATGTCGGTACGCTCGAACGCTTGGCCGAGGCCGAGCGCCTGATCGGCGAGCGTGCCTGACATGTGGTGGCCAAGCACGGTGATTGGTGTCGGTGCCGGCTTTGCCGTTGCCAGCATCCCCGGGGCCTTGCTCGGGGCGTTGCTCGGGCAGGCCATGGACCGTCGCCTGCGTTTGCAAGGCTGGGAGGACATGCGCGAACGCCTGGGTGGGCGCCCGGCGTTGCAGGACGACGAATTGCTGTTCGTGATGCTCGGGCGCCTGGCCAAGAGCGATGGCCGGGTGGGCGAGCAGCATATTCAGCAGGCGCGCCAGGAGATGGTGCGCCTGGACCTGGCCGAAGAGGCTCGGCTGCGTGCGATTGCTGCGTTCAACCGCGGCAAGGCGGGCAAGGACCGGCTGGGTGGGCACCTGCGGCGCATTCGCCAGCAGCCGCATGCGGCCGAAGGTACCCTGCGTGCCTGTTGGCGCATGGTCTGGGCCGACGGCAAGATGGGCAACAAGGAGCGTGAACTGCTGCTGGACTGGGGGCAGAAACTGGGCCTGAGCCGGCGGCAGGTGCAGGCCATGTCGCTGGAGTACGAACCACGCAAGGCGGCGGGGCCGGAAGGGGTCGCCATGACCTATGCGGCGGCGTTGCGCTTGCTGGCGGTCGAGGCGGATACCGATGGCGACAAGGTCAAGCAGGCGTATCGTCGACTGGTCAGTCGGCATCACCCGGACAAGCTGGCGGGTACTGGTGCCAGTGAGTCGCAGGTGCGTGAAGCGACTGAACGGACCCGGGAGTTGCATCAGGCTTATGCCATGATCCGCAAGCGGCGCGGGCTTTGATGGCCCTATCGCCGGCAAGCCAGCTCCCACAGGTATTGCACTGACCCTGAACACTGTGGCGTACCTATGGGAGCTGGCATGCCGGCGATAGGGCCATCATGGCAAACCTTACCCCTGCGGACTCATCCACCCCCGCACCCGGCGGAACAGTTGCTCCTGCTCGGCCGCCTTGTTCCCCGGCATGGCAATCAGCGACAACTGCCGGTACTGGCTGTCCTTTTGCCGCTTGCTGGCCTGCAGGCGCTGTGCGGCTGCATTGCGGTCACTGCTGCGGGTGGCGTAGTAGATGTCGGCAGTCGGCACTTTCAAGGTTGGCGCCAGGCTTTCCAGGTCATGCTCCACCCGTGCTGGAGTCTGCGCGGCAACCATTACCAGTTTCTGCACCTGTGGTGGCCGTTTCTCGCTCAGGTAGCGGGCCGCCCAATATGCGCCGCTGCCATGGCCGATCAGCACGATGCTGCGGGCGTTGTGCTGCTGGGCAAAGGCCACCGCAGCATCCAGGCGGGCGAAAATGCGCTCGGCATCGGCTGGGTCGGTTTGTTCGCTGGCCTGTTTGGCGTCAGTGCTCTCTGCGGTGTCGGCATCGGCTGCGGTAGCCTGGGCGACGTTGGCATTGGCATCGGCCGGCATTTCCTTGGCCGGGGCGCTTTCGCCCTTGTCTGGCTGCGGCTCGGCAGCCGGCTTGGCCTCGACTCGCGCCTGCGGGCTGTCGGCGAGCAGGTCGGGCAGGCTGATGCTGAGGCTGTGCCAGCCGATATCGGGGAACTTCTGCCGCAGCGGGCCGACCGCATTCGGCCAGTCAGCCGTTTCGCCAGCCCCCGGGACGATGATGACCGCGCCTTGTGGATCGCTGTCGTTGGCCGGTTTCCACAAGGCCAGGAAGCTGTCGGCACCGGCCTGAAGGGTCTGCTGTTCGGCCTTGGGCACCAGCCGTTCAAGTGCTTGGGCATCCTCCTGGCTGCGTTCCAGCAGCGGCGGGCGAGGAGCTTGGGCAACGGGTGCCTCGGTGGTGGTGGATGGTTTTTCGGCATCGGCGGCCAGGGCGCCGAGTGGAAGGATCGAGGCCAGGCAGCACATTGCCAGCGTCGTGCGATAAAGTGTGGACATGAGTCAACCCGGGGCCAGAATGATACCGGCAGCCTAATGGTATTTGCCCGTGACGGCCATGCTGCATGGCCGCTTTGCCAAGACGAGCGTGTAGATGAAGCGAGTGCGTCGCCTGTTGGTTATCGGCTGCTTGTGGCTGCCCTTGATTGCATTAGCCAGACCGGAGGCGGGGCCCACGGTTGCCCTGGAACCTGCCCAGCAGCAATGGCTGGATACCCATCGGAGCCTGCGTGTCGGCCTGGTGTTGCAGGCGCCCTACGCTCAGTTCGACCGGCGCCTGCAGCAACTGTACGGTGCCAACGTGGAATTGGTGAGCAGCCTGGCGCAGGCGCTGCGGCTGGACCTTACCTGGCGCAACTTCGCCGACCAGGCCAGCCTCGAACATGCCCTCCAGGCCGGCGAAATCGACTTTGCCCCGGGGCTTACCCAGACCCCCGCCAGTCTGCGTCTATGGCTGTTCAGCGACCCTTACATGCGCGTGCCGCAACTGGTGGTGGGGCCGCGCACCGGGACGATGGCCGTGGAACTGGAAACGCTCGGAGCCGAGCAGCGGGTGGCGGTGCGCATGCCCAGCCAGCTGGCGGACTACCTGCGCGGTAACTACAGCAACCTCAACCTGCAAGGGGTACCCAACGAGCGCGAGGCCCTGCAATTGGTGGTGGGCGGCCAGGCCAGTTTCGCCGTGCTGGATGAAGCTCAGCTCAGCCGCCTGTCGCGCGAAAGCGAGTTCGGCGAGCTGGCTGTGGTCGGCGATATCGGCCTGCCGCAACTGTTGCGCATCGGTTCGCGGCGCGACTGGCCGCTGCTGGCTGATGTGCTGGAGCGCGGCCTGCAGGCGCTGCCGGCCAAGGAACTGGAGCAACTGCACCAGCGTTGGCTGCAGCCAAAGTACCCACGCCTGAGCGAGTCGACAGGGTTCTGGAAGAACCTGGCACTGCTGTTCGGCTTGCTGCTGTTGTGCGCGCTGGCCACCCTGGCGTGGCAGCGTCGGCAACAGCGCCAGTTGGAGCGCAGCCTGCTGGCCACGCGGGAAAGTCTTGTGGAGCGGCAAGTGCGCGAAGAAGCGTTGCGCCTGAGTCAGTTTGCCATCGACCAGAGCACGGTGGGCATCCTCTGGGTCAACTGGGACAGCCACGTACGCTACGCCAACCATGCCGCCGAGCGCATGCTGGGCTACGGCGAAGGCGCACTGCTGGAGCGGCCGCTGAGCGACTTTGAACCCAGCCTGACCATGGATCGCTGGCTGGAGCTGTGGAAGGGCGCACGTACCGGGGCGGGCGGTGTTGGTCAGTTCGAGACGCAGTGCCGCCGGGCTGACCACAGCCTGTTGCCGGTCGAGCTGTCGCTGAGTTTTCTGCGCTTTCGTGACTCCGAGTACCTGGTGGTGTACCTCGCCGATGTCACCGAGCGCTACCGCGCCCTGGCGGCCCTGCGCGAAAGCGAGGCGCGGCTCAAGGGCATTGCCGGCAACGTGCCGGGGCTGGTGTTCCGCCTGGAGCGCGACCCGGCCGAGGGCGACCTGGAATTCCCCTACATCAGCGAAGGCAGCGAGGCCTTGGTGGGCTATTCGCCCAGTGAGATCCAGGACCCGCAGATGGGCCTGCGCAACCTGGTGCACCCTGAGGACCGTGCCGATTACCACCGGGTGCAGGACCTGGCCCTGGCCAGCGACCAGGACTGGTCCTGGCAGGGGCGCATCCTCACCCGCCAGGGTGAACAGCGCTGGGCCGACATCAAAGCCAGTACCCGGCGCCTGGGTAACGGCCAGGTGGTATGGGACGGTGTGGTTTGGGACATCACGCAGGGCAAGCGGGCCGAGTTGGCGCTGGCCAGGTCCCAGGAGCAGCTGCGCGAACTGTCGGCCCACCTGGAAAGCGTGCGTGAGGAAGAAAAAGCCCGCATCGCCCGAGAAGTGCACGATGAACTGGGGCAGATGCTGACCGTGCTCAAGCTGGAAGTGTCGATGTGCGAGCTGGCCTTCGCCGAGCTGGACCCGGGGCTGAACGAGCGGCTGGCCAGCATGAAGCGCCTGATCGCCCAGCTGTTCCAGCTGGTGCGCGACGTAGCCACTGCCTTGCGTCCTCCGATTCTCGATGCCGGCATCGCCTCGGCCATTGAATGGCAGGCGCGGCGCTTTGAAGCACGCACGCAGATCCCCTGCCTGGTGCAAGTACCGGATAATCTGCCAGCATTGAGCGATGCCAAGGCCATCGGGCTGTTCCGTATCCTCCAGGAGGCGCTGACCAACGTGATGCGCCATGCCCAGGCGCATAGCGTGGAGATCGAACTGGTGCGTGAGCACGGGCAATTGCGCATGACCGTCAGCGATGACGGCCAGGGCTTTTGCCGTGACCAGCCTCGGCCCACCTCGTTCGGCCTGGTAGGGGTACGTGAGCGGGTGCTGATGCTGGGCGGCAGCATGGCGCTGGACAGTGAACCGGGCGAAGGCACCAGCCTGAGCGTGGCCATACCGTTGGAGTAGGAGAGCGATCGTGATTCGAGTGCTGGTGGCCGAAGACCACACCATTGTCCGTGAGGGCATCAAGCAGTTGATTGGCCTGGCCAAGGACATGCAGGTGGCGGGGGAGGCCGGTAACGGCGAGCAGTTGCTGGAGACCTTGCGCCACACCCCGTGCGAGGTGGTACTGCTGGATATCTCGATGCCGGGCGTGAATGGTCTGGAGGCGATTCCGCGAATCCGCGCGTTGCAGGACGCCCCGGCGATCCTGATGCTGTCGATGCACGATGAAGCGCAGATGGCGGCGCGGGCGCTGAAGGCCGGAGCGGCGGGCTATGCCACCAAGGACAGCGACCCAGCGTTGTTGCTGACCGCGATTCGCCGGGTTGCCGCTGGCGGGCGCTATATCGACCCGGCGCTGGCCGACCGCATGGTCTTCGAGGTGGGCCTGACCGAGTCGCGGCCGTTGCACACGCTGCTGTCGGAGCGAGAGTTTTCGGTGTTCGAACGCCTGGCCCAGGGCGCCAACGTCAACGACATCGCCCAGCAGTTGGCGCTGTCGAGCAAGACCATCAGCACCCACAAGGCGCGCCTGATGCAGAAGCTGAAAGTGAATTCGCTGGCTGAGCTGGTGAAGTACGCCATGGAGCACAAGCTGGTCTGATTGCGACATGCGCTTCCTGCGTCCTGTAGCGAATCCTGTGGGAGCGGGTTTACCCGCGAAAGGGCCTGACCTGCCATCTGCGGTGCCTGGGCTGGCCTCTTCGCGGGTGAACCCGCTCCCACAGGGGCGTGCCGGAGGGCTGAGAGAAATATTCCAAACCCGCCATCTTTGTAGGGGAATCCCTACAACAAATCTTCCATCCGGATGATGGCATTCTCTCAGCACCCCCGATTTTCCGGCGCTTGCCGCTTGTCTAGTCTATGCCTACGCAGTCATCCAACAAGAAGGTGCAGGCATGAGCGAGGCGAAGTCGAACGCTGCAACCAGCGAAACGCTGGTCAGCTTCCGTGGTGTGCAGAAGAGCTACGACGGCGAGTCGCTGATCGTCAAAGACCTCAATCTGGATATTCGCAAGGGCGAGTTCCTTACCCTGCTTGGCCCGTCCGGCTCGGGCAAGACAACCAGCCTGATGATGCTGGCCGGCTTCGAAACCCCCACCGCTGGTGAAATCCAGCTGGCCGGGCGTTCGATCAACAACGTGCCGCCGCACAAGCGCGACATCGGCATGGTGTTCCAGAACTACGCGCTGTTCCCGCACATGACCGTGGCCGAGAACCTGGCGTTCCCGCTGACCGTGCGCAACCTGAGCAAGACCGACATCAGCGAGCGGGTAAAGCGGGTGCTGAACATGGTCCAGCTCGATGCCTTCGCCAAACGCTACCCCGGCCAGCTGTCCGGCGGCCAGCAACAGCGTGTGGCCCTGGCCCGGGCACTGGTGTTCGAGCCGCAGCTGGTTCTGATGGACGAACCGCTGGGCGCGCTGGACAAGCAGCTGCGCGAGCACATGCAGATGGAGATCAAGCATATCCACCAGCGCCTGGGCGTGACCGTGGTGTATGTGACCCACGACCAGGGCGAAGCGCTGACCATGTCCGACCGGGTGGCCGTGTTCCATCAGGGCGAAATCCAGCAGATCGCCGACCCGCGCACGCTGTACGAAGAACCCTGCAACACCTTCGTCGCCAACTTCATCGGCGAGAACAACCGCATCAACGGCACATTGCTGGCCAGTGATGGCAAGCGCTGCCAGGTGCAGTTGCCGCGTGGCGAGCGGGTCGAGGCGCTGGCGGTGAATGTCGGCCAGGCCGGCGAGCCGGTGACCCTGTCGATCCGCCCGGAGCGCGTGCGCCTGAATGGCCACAGCGAAAGCTGTGTTAACCGTTTCTCGGGCCGGGTGGCGGAATTCATTTACCTGGGCGACCACGTGCGGGTGCGCCTGGAAGTTTGCGGCAAGGGCGATTTTTTCGTGAAACAGCCGATTGCCGAGCTCGACCCGGCCCTGGCCGTGGGCGATGTGGTACCGCTGGGCTGGGAGGTGGAGCACGCCCGCGCGCTCGATCCGATTGCCGAAGCCCATTGATGGATTGCTTCACCAACCCTGTACTGTGGAGAGAATAATAATGCGCAAGCAGTTGAAACTGACCGCCCTGGCCCTGGGGCTGTTCGCCGCTGGCCAGGCCATGGCCGCAGACCTGACTGTTGTCTCGTTTGGTGGTGCCAACAAGGCGGCCCAGGTGAAGGCGTTCTACGAACCGTGGGAGAAGGCCGGCAAGGGCAAGATCATCGCAGGCGAGTACAACGGCGAGATGGCCAAGGTCAAAGCCATGGTCGACACCAAGAGCGTGTCGTGGAACCTGGTGGAAGTGGAGTCGCCAGAGTTGGCCCGCGGCTGTGACGAGGGCATGTTCGAAGAACTCGACCCGGCCCTGTTCGGTAATGAGGCCGACTATGTGCCGGGTGCCATTCAGCCATGTGGCGTTGGCTTCTTCGTATGGTCCACGGTGCTGGCCTACAACGCCGACAAGCTGAAGACCGCACCGACCAGCTGGGCCGATTTCTGGGATACCAAGAAATTCCCGGGTAAGCGCGGCCTGCGCAAGGGCGCCAAGTACACCCTTGAATTCGCCTTGATGGCCGACGGTGTGGCACCGAAGGATGTGTACCAGGTGCTGGGCACCAAAGAGGGCGTGGACCGCGCCTTCAAGAAGCTCGACGAACTCAAGCCAAGCATCCAGTGGTGGGAAGCTGGCGCCCAGCCGCCGCAGTACCTGGCCTCGGGTGACGTGGTCATGAGTTCTGCCTACAACGGCCGCATCGCTGCGGTGCAGAAAGAGAGCAACCTGAAGGTGGTGTGGAACGGCGGCATCTACGACTTCGATGCCTGGGCCATCCCGAAAGGTGCCAAGGATGTCGAGGAAGCGAAGAAATTCATCGCCTTCAGCGTGCAGCCAGAGCAACAGAAGACCTACTCCGAGAACATCGCCTATGGCCCGGCCAATTCCAAGGCCGTGAGCCTGCTGTCGGACGCTGTGAAGAAGGACATGCCGACCACGCCTGAAAACATCGCCAACCAGGTGCAGATCGACGTGGCCTTCTGGGCTGACAACAGCGAGCAGCTGGAGCAACGCTTCAACGCCTGGGCGGCGAAGAAGTAAACGACCAGTGTAGGGGGCCGCTTTGCGGCCCATCGCCGGCAAGCCAGCTCCCACAGGGGGCCGCTGCCCTGGAGCCAGCGCAGTATCTGTAGGAGCTGGCTTGCCTGCGATGGGCTGCGCAGCAGCCCCATTTTCAGTTCGTATCGCGGAGTTCGCCATGGCCATTGCAGTGCCCCTCAAAGAAGGCGCAGGTCCAAGTCTCAAGCAGCGCCTCAAGCATGCCGAGCGGGTCAACCGCTGGAAGGCGCAGGCGTTGATCGCGCCGCTGGCGCTGTTTCTCCTGCTGGTGTTCCTGGTGCCTATTGCGGCGCTGCTGTACAAGAGCGTCGGCAACCCGGAAGTGGTTGGCGGCTTGCCGCGCACCGTTGGCGTCATCACCCAGTGGGATGGCAAGAGCCTGCCGGGCGAGGACGTTTACAAGGCGTTGAGCCAGGATTTGGCCGAATCGCGCAAGAACCAGACCCTGGGCGACCTTTCCAAGCGCCTGAACATGGAGCTTGCCGGTTACCGCAGCCTGTTGGCCAAGACCGCGCGGGCGCTGCCGTTCAAGAGCGAACCCGCTTCGTATAAAGATGCCCTGCAGGCTCTCGACGAGCGTTGGGGCGACCCGGCCTACTGGCAGGCAATCCGCCGCAACACCAGTACGGTCACCTCTTTCTACCTGCTGGCTTCGCTCGACCACCGTATCGATGACCTTGGCGAACTGGCCAAGGCCACCCCGGACCAGGCCATTTACCTGGACATCTTCGCCCGCACCCTGTGGATGGGTGTGGTGATTACCGCAATCTGCCTGGTGCTGGCCTACCCGCTGGCGTACCTGCTGGCCAACCTGCCGACCCGGCAGAGTAACCTGCTGATGATTCTGGTGCTGCTGCCGTTCTGGACCTCGATCCTGGTGCGGGTGGCGGCGTGGATCGTGCTGCTGCAGTCGGGCGGCCTGATCAACAGCGCGCTGATGGCCATGGGCATCATCGACCAGCCGCTGGAACTGGTGTTCAACCGCACCGGCGTGTACATCTCGATGGTGCACATCCTGTTGCCGTTCATGATCCTGCCGCTGTACAGCGTGATGAAGGGCATTTCGCCGAGCTACATGCGTGCGGCGATCTCGCTGGGCTGCCACCCGTTCGCCAGTTTCTGGCGGGTCTACTTCCCGCAGACCTACGCCGGGGTTGGCGCTGGTTGCCTGCTGGTGTTCATTCTGGCCATCGGCTACTACATCACCCCGGCACTGCTGGGCAGCCCGAATGACCAGATGGTCAGCTACTTCGTGGCCTTCTACACCAACACCAGCATCAACTGGGGCATGGCCACCGCACTTGGCGGGCTGTTGCTGCTGGCGACCGTGCTGTTGTACCTGATCTATAGCTGGCTGGTCGGCGCCAGCCGCCTGCGCCTGAGCTGAGGAGCCTTGTCATGCTGAGCCCTTACATGTCGCCCGTGGAGCGGGTGTGGTTTTACAGCCTGCGCATACTTTGCGGCTTGATCCTGCTGTTCCTCATACTGCCGGTCCTGGTGATCGTGCCGCTGTCGTTCAACAGTGGCAGTTTCCTGGTGTACCCGCTGCAGGGCTTCTCGCTGCAGTGGTACCAGGACTTCTTCGGCTCGGCCGAGTGGATGCGGGCCTTGAAGAACAGCATCATCGTCGCCCCGGCAGCCACAGTGCTGGCCATGGTGTTCGGCACCCTGGCGGCCATCGGCCTGACCCGTGGCGACTTTCCGGGCAAGTCGCTGGTGATGGCGCTGGTGATTTCGCCGATGGTGGTGCCGGTGGTGATCATCGGTGTGGCCAGCTACCTGTTCTTTGCCCCGTTGGGCATGGGCAACAGTTTCACCTCGCTGATTCTGGTGCATGCGGTACTCGGCGTGCCGTTCGTGATCATTACCGTGTCGGCGACCTTGCAGGGCTTCAACTACAACCTGGTGCGCGCGGCAGCCAGCCTGGGCGCCTCGCCGCTGCTGACTTTCCGCCGGGTGACCCTGCCGCTGATCGCGCCCGGGGTGATTTCGGGGGCATTGTTCGCCTTTGCCACGTCGTTTGACGAAGTAGTGGTGACCCTGTTCCTGGCCGGGCCGGAGCAGGCGACCCTGCCGCGGCAGATGTTCAGTGGTATTCGCGAGAACCTGAGCCCGACCATTGCCGCGGCGGCGACCTTGCTGATTGCCTTCTCGGTAGTGTTGCTGCTGACCCTGGAGTGGTTGCGTGGGCGTAGCGAGAAGCTGAGAACTCAGCAGCCGGCTTGATTAGTAGCGCAAGGCCTGCGCATTACCCTTGTAGGAGCAGCCTTGTGCTGCGAAGAGGCCGGTAAGACAAAAGCTATTCTTCGGTCCTACCGGCCTCTTCGCAGCACAAGGCTGCTCCTACAGACGCGAAGAGGCCGGTACAGGTTGATGCTAATCAGCCTTCATCCGCTTCCCTGGGTTACAATGCGCGCCACCGTGATTCTGCCAACAGGTGCGCCATGCAGCCCTACGCTATTGCCCCCTCCATTCTCTCCGCCGATTTCGCCCGTCTGGGCGAGGACGTCGACAAGGTATTGGCCGCGGGTGCCGACATCGTCCACTTCGATGTGATGGACAACCACTACGTCCCCAACCTGACCATCGGTCCGATGGTCTGCACCGCTCTGCGCAAGTACGGCGTCACCGCCCCAATCGACGTGCACCTGATGGTCAGCCCGGTCGACCGCATCATCGGCGACTTCATCGAAGCTGGCGCCACCTACATCACCTTCCACCCGGAGGCCTCGCAGCACATCGACCGTTCGCTGCAGTTGATCAAGGACGGTGGTTGCAAGGCCGGTCTGGTGTTCAACCCGGCCACCAGCCTGGATGCCTTGAAGTACGTGATGGACAAGATCGACATGGTGCTGCTGATGAGCGTCAACCCTGGCTTTGGCGGGCAGAAGTTCATCCCTGGCACCCTCGACAAGCTGCGCGAGGCGCGTGCGCTGATCGACGCCAGCGGCCGTGATATCCGCCTGGAAATCGACGGTGGCGTCAACGTCAACAACATCCGCGAAATCGCTGCCGCTGGCGCCGACACTTTCGTGGCCGGCTCGGCGATCTTCAATGCCCCGGACTACCAGGAAGTAATCGCCAGGATGCGCGCCGAACTGGCTCAGGCCCGCCCATGAGCGGCTTCGAGCAGCTGTTCCCCGGGACGCTGCCCAGGCTGGTGATGTTCGATCTGGACGGTACCCTGATCGATTCCGTGCCAGACCTGGCCGCCGCCGTGGACCGCATGCTGCTCGAACTGGGGCGCCCGCCTGCCGGCCTGGAGGCGGTGCGCCACTGGGTGGGCAACGGTGCCCAGGTGCTGGTGCGCCGGGCGCTGGCCGGCGGCATCGACCACGCTGTCGTGGAAGATGCGCTGGCCGACCAGGCGCTGGCGCTGTTCATGGACGCCTATGCCGAAAGCCACGAACTGACCGTGGTCTACCCCGGTGTGCAGGACACCCTGCGCTGGCTGCGCAAGCAGGGCGTGGAGATGGCTCTGATCACCAACAAGCCCGAGCGCTTCGTTGGCCCGCTGCTGGACCAGATGAAGATCGGCAACTACTTCCGCTGGATCATCGGTGGCGACACCCTGCCGCAGAAAAAGCCCGACCCTGCGGCGTTGCTGTTCGTTATGCAGATGGCCGGTGTCACCCCGCAGCAGTCGCTGTTTGTCGGCGATTCACGCAGTGACGTGCTGGCGGCCAAGGCGGCTGGCGTGCAGTGCGTCGGCCTGACCTACGGCTACAACCATGGCCGGCCGATCCACGACGAATCCCCCAGCCTGGTGATCGACGACCTGCGTGCATTGCTGCCCGGTTGCGCAGACCCGGCCACTGGGATAACGTTGGCGGACCTTCAAGCCTCACAAGACAGAGAGTCCACCGTGGCGGTTACCGGCAAATTCTGGATGAAAGTCATCAAGGCCCTGGCCCGTTGGCGTTGGCGCGCCTGACTTCAGCCTGCCGGCGCGTGCCGGCCCGTCCGTTTGCCTGATATTGCTGCTTGCCACGAGGCTACCCATGACCCGCGAAGAATTCCTGCGCCTGGCCGCTGCCGGCTACAACCGCATTCCCCTGGCCTGCGAAACCCTGGCCGACTTTGACACGCCGCTGTCGATCTACCTGAAACTGGCCGACCAGCCCAACTCGTACCTGCTCGAATCGGTGCAGGGCGGCGAGAAATGGGGCCGTTACTCGATGATCGGCCTGCCGTCGCGCACCGTGATGCGTGTGTACGGTTACCACGTCAGCATCCTGCAGGATGGCGTGGAGGTGGAAAGCCACGATGTCGAAGACCCGCTGGCCTTCGTCGAAACCTTCAAGGACCGTTACAAGGTCGCCGATATCCCTGGCCTGCCGCGCTTCAATGGCGGCCTGGTCGGTTACTTCGGCTACGACTGCGTGCGCTATGTGGAAAAGCGCCTGGGTGCCAGCCCCAACCCGGACCCGCTGGGTGTGCCGGATATCCTGCTGATGGTGTCCGATGCGGTGGTGGTGTTCGACAATCTGGCGGGCAAGATGCATGCGATCGTGCTGGTCGACCCGGCGGAAGAGCAGGCTTTCGAACAGGGCCAGGCACGCCTGCAAGGCCTGCTTGAAACCCTGCGTCAGCCGATCACTCCACGCCGTGGCCTGGACCTGAGTGGCCCGCAGGCTGCCGAGCCGGAATTCCGCTCCAGCTATACCCGCGAGGATTACGAGAACGCCGTCGGCCGCATCAAGGAATACATCCTGGCTGGTGACTGCATGCAGGTGGTGCCGTCGCAGCGCATGTCGATCGACTTCAAGGCGGCGCCTATCGACCTGTACCGCGCGCTGCGCTGCTTCAACCCGACGCCGTACATGTACTTCTTCAACTTTGGCGACTTCCATGTGGTCGGCAGCTCGCCCGAGGTGCTGGTACGCGTCGAGGACAACCTGGTCACCGTACGCCCGATTGCCGGCACCCGCCCGCGTGGTGCTACCGAAGAGGCCGACCGCGCGCTGGAAGACGACCTGCTGTCGGACGACAAGGAAATTGCCGAGCACCTGATGCTCATCGACCTGGGCCGTAACGATGTCGGGCGCGTGTCCTCTACCGGCAGCGTGCGCCTGACCGAGAAGATGGTGATCGAGCGTTACTCCAACGTGATGCACATTGTGTCCAACGTCACTGGCCAGCTGCGCGAAGGGCTGACGGCGATGGACGCACTGCGGGCGATACTGCCGGCCGGTACGCTGTCGGGTGCGCCGAAAATTCGTGCGATGGAAATCATCGACGAGCTGGAGCCGGTCAAACGTGGGGTTTACGGTGGTGCCGTCGGTTACTTCGCATGGAACGGCAACATGGATACCGCCATTGCCATCCGTACCGCGGTAATCAAGGACGGTGAGCTGCATGTGCAGGCCGGGGGGGGCATCGTTGCCGACTCGGTGCCGGCGCTGGAATGGGAAGAGACCATCAACAAGCGCCGAGCGATGTTCCGCGCGGTGGCGTTGGCTGAGCAAACTTCCGCCAAATAAGTTGATCGGGGCTGCGTTGCAGCCCTTCCCGGGCTCGCCCGCTCCTACAGGGAAATCACATGCTGCAAGGCCTGTGCAATACCTGTGGGAGCGGGCGAGCCCGCGAAGGGCCGCAAAGCGGT
This sequence comes from Pseudomonas sp. SA233, assembly GCF_054792385.1. Classification (NCBI taxonomy): domain Bacteria; kingdom Pseudomonadati; phylum Pseudomonadota; class Gammaproteobacteria; order Pseudomonadales; family Pseudomonadaceae; genus Pseudomonas; species Pseudomonas sp. SA233. The sequence continues at coordinate 501,201 of NZ_CP096449.1, forward strand.
CCCATCAATTCAAAAGTCGACGCTGACGCCCAAACTCACTCCTTGCTGCGTCAATTCATCACTCTTGCGCCAGTTATAGTTGCCGCGCAAATGCACCCCCGCCACCACTTCATGGCTCACCCCCAGGCTCGCCCGGGTCAGGTCGCTGTGCGGGGTATACCCTGTCAGGGTGAAGTCATTCGCCGGCAGGCTGGTCAGGTGCATCGTCACATCCTGCTGGTCATCCTCGAACTCATGCTCCTGCGCCACCTCGGCGAACAGCCGGGTACTCGGCAGCACCTGCACACTGCCCAGCAACCCCACGCCCAAGCGGCGTGATGTACGTTCCTGGTCATCGAAGCCCAGCGCCGTCGAGCGCCCGCTCTTCTCGTCATAGCCATCCACCTTCACCCGCGCATAGTCGGCACTGATGAACGGCGCCAGCTGCCAGCTGCTGCTTTCGGCCGCCAGGTTGTAGCCCAGCCGCCCCGACATCGCCCAGGCCTCGCCATTGGTGTCGCCCTTTTCGCTGCGGTCGTTCACGCCAAGGGCGAAGGTGCGCTTGAGGTCGCTGTAGTCCAGGTGCCCGGCGGTAAGCGCCGCGTCGGCCCACCAGCGGTCCTGGCGGTATTGGGCGAAAGCGCTGGCAAGGTAGCTGTCCAGCTTGTAGTCCGAGTCCTGTGCGCCGGCTTCCAGCTTCTGCCGGTACACGCCTCCGGCCAGGCCTAGGCGCCATGCATCGTTCAGGCGGTAGCTGCCGCCCAGGGTCAGGTTGTAGCCACGGCCATCGCCGCTGGCCGCGCTGCGCTGGCCGTCGAAGTCCAGGTCCTGGGCGCCGGTGGCAACGAAGGCCTGCCACTGGCCAACTGCCTGCCAGGGTGTCTGCCACTGGTTGCGCAGTTCGTCCTGGTGAGCGCGCAGGCTGGCGTGGGCCATTTCCGGGAGCAAGGTCAGTTCCCAGGGGGCGGCGATGATCGAATAGGCGTAGTCGGCAATCAGTTGCTGGCCGGCAATGGTCGGGTGCACCGAGTCGTTGAACAGCAGCTTGGTCGGGTCTGGCGTGGCGCCGTTGATGCCATACATCGGGTTTTCCACGCAGCCTTCGCCGCTGTAGCAGGTGCCGACCAGATTCTGGCCGCTGGCCAGGCCGAACTGCTCGGGGCTGGCCAGCGCTTCGCTCAGCAGCACAGGGATATTCAGCGGAATGATTTCGGCATCGATCTGCCCCAGTTGGCTGAGCAGCGACTGGTTGAACGCGCCGGATAGCAGCGACAGTGGGTTTTGTTGCGGCGTACCGCTGAAGTTCGGTGTTTGCCCGAGGTCGGGCAGCAGCCAGACCATGATGTAGCGGGCGCCGCCTTGCTGCAGGGCCTGGGCGCTGGCGGCCAGGCGGGCGCCGGCGGCCACGGCATCGGCCGGGCTGTTGACCAGGCCTTGCAGGAAGTCATTGCCGCCGCCAGTCAGGTAATACAACGCGTTGGGGTCGGCGCGCAGGCCGTTGGCCAGGTAGCCCGGTTTATCACGCAGTACCAGCCCGGCGCCGGGTCGCCCTGGCGGGATGACGGTTTCGGAGGTACTGGTGATCGAATCCAGGATCTGCTGGGTGGTGTAGCCACCGACTGCCCAGTTGTTGCCGTCGGGAAGCCCCAGCACCGGATTGACCGGGGAGGTGGAGGGGCCAAGCTCGGTCGGGCTCACACCGAGCCGCCCGCCCAGGATCATCGGAGACACTGGCGCATAATTGCCATTGGCATCGCGGTTGGTGAAGCGCACCCCGCCAAACTGCCCGGCGTCGCTGAGGCTGTCACCAAACACGATCATGCTGGAGTAGGGCGAGGGTGTCGCGAAGGCCTGGCTGCAGGCTAACGTCAATGAGGCGAGGGTAAAGCGCAATAACGGTGCTTTTCGCATCAGGGAACATCCTTTTCTTTGTTTTTATCAGGACAACCCCATCGACCTTAGCAAATCGCAGTGCATCCCTCCCAAGTCCATTCGTTTCCCCGTGTTTACGGGCATATTGCGCCCGCCGCCCCGGTAGGCTACTGTGCCGGAACGTATGAGCGAGACCTATCCTGTGTTGATCGTCAGCAAACTCTTGATGCGCGTTATCAAGGCCCACGCCCGTTGGCGTTGGCGCGCCTGACTTTATCCCCTGCCGCCCGTCCGGCCCGCCCCCGTTTGCCTTCCTGTCTACCACCCCTGAATGGCCAAGCTGCCCCTTTGGCAGAAGCAGGAAGGTTCGAATTTTGAAGTCAGTAGATTCAAGAGGTTTAACCCGATGTTACTGATGATCGACAATTACGACTCATTCACTTACAACGTCGTTCAGTACCTTGGCGAGCTGGGTGCCGAGGTAAAGGTCATTCGCAATGACGAAATGACCATCGCCCAGATCGAAGCCCTCAACCCCGAGCGCATCGTCGTATCTCCAGGCCCGTGCACGCCGAGCGAGGCGGGCGTGTCCATCGAGGCCATCCTGCACTTTGCCGGCAAGCTGCCGATCCTTGGCGTATGCCTGGGCCACCAGTCCATCGGCCAGGCCTTTGGTGGTGATGTGGTACGAGCCCGCCAGGTGATGCACGGCAAGACCAGCCCGGTACATCACCGTGACCTGGGCGTGTTCGCCGGCCTCAACAACCCGTTGACCGTGACCCGTTACCATTCGCTGGTGGTAAAGCGCGAAACCTTGCCCGACTGCCTGGAAGTGACCGCCTGGACCGCCCATGCTGACGGCTCGGTCGACGAGATCATGGGCTTGCGCCACAAGACGCTGAATATCGAAGGGGTGCAGTTCCACCCCGAGTCGATCCTGACCGAACAGGGCCACGAACTGTTCGCCAACTTCCTCAAGCAGACCGGCGGCCGCCGCTAAGGATCGAACATGGATATCAAGAGTGCGTTGAGCCGTATCGTCGGTCAGCTGGACCTTTCTACCGAAGAAATGCGCGACGTCATGCGCCAGATCATGACCGGCCAGTGCAGCGAAGCGCAGATCGGCGCCTTCCTGATGGGCATGCGCATGAAGAGCGAAAGCATCGACGAGATCGTCGGTGCGGTGTCGGTGATGCGCGAGCTGGCCGACAAGGTCGAACTGCAGAGCCTCGATGGCGTGGTCGATATCGTCGGTACCGGCGGTGATGGCGCCAACATCTTCAACGTGTCCACCGCCTCGTCGTTCGTACTGGCGGCGGCAGGTTGCACCGTGGCAAAGCATGGCAACCGCGCGGTATCGGGCAAGAGCGGCAGTGCCGACCTGCTGGAGGCCGCCGGTATCTACCTGAACCTGACGCCCACCCAGGTGGCCCGCTGCATCGATAGCCTGGGCATCGGCTTCATGTTCGCGCAAAGCCATCATTCGGCTATGAAGCACGCTGCCGGCCCGCGTCGCGACCTGGGGCTGCGCACCCTGTTCAACATGCTCGGCCCGCTTACGAATCCGGCCGGGGTGAAGCACCAGGTGGTCGGGGTATTCGCCCAGACCCTATGCCGCCCGTTGGCTGAAGTACTGCAGCGCCTGGGCAGCAAGCACGTGCTGGTGGTGCACTCGAAGGATGGCCTGGACGAGTTCAGCCTGGCTGCGCCGACCTTCGTCGCCGAGCTGAAAAATGGTGAAATCACCGAATACTGGGTAGAGCCGGAAGACCTCGGCATGAAGAGCCAGAGCCTGCACGGCCTGGCCGTCGAGAACCCGCAGGCGTCGCTGGAGCTGATCCGCGATGCACTGGGCCGACGCAAGACCGAAAACGGCCAGAAGGCCGCCGAGATGATCGTGCTCAATGCGGGCGCGGCGCTGTATGCCGCTGACCATGCCATGAGCCTGAAAGCCGGTGTGGAACTGGCCCACGACGTACTGCACACCGGGCTGGCCTGGGAGAAACTGCAGGAGCTGGGTGCCTTTACTGCAGTATTCAAGGTGGAGAACGAAGCATGAGTGTGCCGACGGTGCTGGAAAGGATCATTGCCCGCAAGTTTCAGGAAGTGGCCGAGCGCAGCGCGCGCATCAGCCTCGCCGAACTGGAGGGCCTTGCAAAGGCTGCCGACGCCCCGCGTGGTTTTGCCAAGGCTCTGATCGAGCAAGCCGCGCGCAAGCAGCCGGCGGTGATTGCCGAAATAAAGAAGGCCTCGCCGAGCAAAGGCGTGATTCGCGAGAATTTCGTGCCGGCGGAAATCGCCGTCAGCTACGAGAAGGGCGGGGCGACCTGCCTGTCGGTGCTGACCGATGTGGACTACTTCCAGGGCGCCGACGAGTACCTGCAGCAGGCCCGCGCGGCGGTGTCGCTGCCAGTGATCCGCAAGGACTTCATGGTCGACCCGTACCAGATCGTCGAGGCGCGGGCCCTGGGCGCTGACTGTGTGCTGCTGATCGTGTCGGCGCTGGATGACGTGAAGATGGCCGAACTGGCGGCCACGGCCAAGGATGTTGGGCTCGACGTGCTGGTGGAAGTGCATGATGGCGATGAACTGGAGCGCGCGTTGAAAACCTTGGATACACCGCTGGTGGGGGTGAACAACCGCAATCTGCACACCTTCGAGGTCAGCTTGGAAACCACCCTCGACCTGCTGCCGCGTATTCCGCGTGATCGCCAGGCGATTACCGAGAGCGGCATCTTGAACCGGGCCGATGTGGAGCTGATGGCGATCAATGAGGTCTACTCGTTCCTGGTAGGTGAGGCATTCATGCGCGCCGAGCAGCCAGGGCTTGAATTGCAGCGGTTGTTCTTCCCGGAACAGGTGAAGAAGACTGTTCAGCAACTGGACTGATCGAATGAAGCCGGCGTTATTGCCGGCTTTTTTGTATGCATGTAATGGCCCCTTCGCGGGCGAGCCCGCGAAGGGGCCGGTAAAAAAAACACATAGGTGGATCAATGACCGATCAACCCCTGGCCCTGACCGTAGAACAAGGCCTGCACGCCGAACAGGAATTGCTGGCCGCCGTCTGTCGCGGGGAGTGCGACAGTGGCGTGCTGTTCTGGCGCCCGACCGACCACGCCCTGGTCATGCCCCGGCGCATGAGCCGTCTGGAAAACTTCGAAGCCGCCTGCGCGGAGCTGGCGATTGCCGGCTGGCCGGTGCTGCTGCGCGAAACCGGCGGCGAACCGGTGCCGCAGTCACACTCCACGGTGAACGTAGCCCTGGTCTATGTTGCCCCCCGCAGCGAAGGAGACCACGGCCGTATCGAAAACGCCTACGAGCGCTTGTGCCTGCCGCTATGCGACGTGCTGCGCGAGTGGGGCGGGGTGGCATCGGTGGGCGAAATCGACGGTGCCTTCTGCGATGGCCGTTACAACGTCAACCTCAATGGCCGCAAATTGGTCGGCACCGCCCAGCGCTGGCGCCAGGGGCTGGGTGGCAAGCGCCCGGTGGTGCTGGTGCACGGTGCGTTGCTGCTGGACAACGAGCGTGATTCGATGGTGGCTGCGGTCAACCGCTTCAATGAGTGCTGCGAACTGGAGCAGCGCTGCCGCGCCGATGCGCACATCGCCCTGCACGAAGTGGCGCCCGCGGCCCCATGGTTCGAGCGGCTGTCGCAGGCCTATGCCAAGGTGCTGACCGACCTGCCCAGAGACTAGCGGGTACCGTAGACCACCATGGTCTTGCCTTTGACCTGCACCAGGCTGCGTTCTTCAAGGTCCTTGAGGACGCGGCCGACCATTTCCCGCGAGCAACCGACGATGCGGCCGATTTCCTGACGAGTGATCTTGATCTGCATGCCATCGGGGTGTGTCATGGCGTCGGGTTGCTTGCACAGCTCCAGCAGGCAACGGGCGACACGCCCGGTAACGTCGAAGAACGCCAGGTCGCCGACCTTGCGCGTGGTGTTGCGCAGGCGCTGGGCCATCTGGCTGCCCAAGGCATAAAGGATTTCCGGGTCTTGGCGCGCCAGTTCGCGAAATTTCTCATAACTGATTTCGGCCACTTCGCATTCGGTCTTGGCGCGCACCCAGGCACTGCGCTGCTGTTCACCTTCGACTGGTTCGAACAGGCCCAGCTCGCCGAAGAAGTCGCCATTGTTGAGGTAGGCGATGATCATTTCATGGCCGTCATCGTCCTCGATGAGGATGGTGACCGAACCCTTGATGATGAACGACAGTGTCTCGGCCCGGTCGCCGGCGCAGATGATGTTGCTTTTGGCGGTATAGCGACGGCGCTGGCAGTGCACCAGCAGCTTTTCGATGTTCTTGATCTTGGCGGGTAGGGCGGAAGCAACCATCACGAAATCCTGTTCGATATGACGCATAGGCTTTTTATAAAGGTTGGCTGGCGGAGCGCGCCAGTCATTTGGCGCCAGCTTATCAGACACTACAGGATGTTTCGGTACTAAACCGACATGACTCGTACTTTTCCCACAGCCGTACAAGGTCTAAGCTGACACCCTTTTTCGAAAATCAGGAGTCCGGGTAGATGAAGGCACGTATCCAGTGGGCCGGTGAGGCGATGTTCCTCGGCGAATCGGGGAGCGGCCATGTCGTCGTGATGGACGGCCCGCCCGAGGCCGGTGGCCGTAACCTGGGCGTGCGCCCGATGGAGATGCTGTTGCTGGGCCTGGGTGGCTGCAGCAGCTTTGACGTGGTCAGCATTCTGAAGAAGTCGCGCCAGGCGGTGGAAAGCTGCGAGGCGTTCCTGGAGGCCGAGCGTGCCAGCGAAGACCCGAAGGTGTTTACCAAGATCCACATGAACTTCGTGGTGAAGGGGCGTGGGCTGAAGGAGGCCCAGGTCAAGCGTGCGGTAGAGCTGTCGGCGGAGAAGTATTGCTCGGCTTCGATCATGCTCGAGCGTGCCGGGGTTGAGATTACCCACGGGTACGAGATTGTAGAGCTGGGTCAAGGCTGACATTTTGGGGCCGCTTTGCGCCCCATCGCGACACAAGGCCGCTCCTACAAGGGATCGCGTACCACCTGTAGGAGCGGCCCTGGCAATTTCAGCTGCGAAGCGCCGGCAGCGCAGCCCGCACCCATCCCGGCAAACAATCGCGCATCACCCGGCTCAACCGCTCCCGCCGCTTCTGGTAAACCAGCCCCAGAGCGATAACCCCCAGCCCGATCAGGGTCACCACCACCGGGAACAGCAGCGAGTCGGCAAACACCTCGTACGACAGGTACCCCAGGTAAGCCGCCACACCCAACGCCCCGAACACCATGAACACCGGCCGGCGCAACAGCACCGCCATACCCATCAGGGCAATATTGATCAGGCAGTACAGGGCCTTGCCCAGCTCACTGCCGCTGTCCACCAGCGTCAGCCCGCCCCAGAATGCCGCCAGCCCGGCCAGGTAGCCCCAGTGGGCATAGTCTTCGCGGGTGCGGCCGTCCACACCAACAAAAAACACCAGCAAGCCCAGACCGAACCACAGCGAAACCTCGCGGCGCTGTTCCCAGCTGAATGGCGAGCCGAAGAACCATTCGCTCAAGTCCATCGACATGAACCACAGGGCGACGGCAATCGGCATGACGATAAACGGGTAGGGGATCAGCCTCAGCATCAACAGCCCGGCAAGTACCGTAGCTGCTTCCATTGCCAGCCAGCCGCCCTGCACGTAGGTGTAGTACTGGTGATAGTTCGCCTGCGCATCATCCATTGGCCACCAGCCGGCCAGCCGTTCGATGGCGAACACCGCCAACGGCACGATGCTGACCGCCACCGCCGCCAGCACCCCGGCCGCGACGGGCTGTACGCGCCGTTGCAGGTTAACGGCGAACAGTGTGAGCAGCAGAATATAGAGGCTGGCGATGAGCAGCAGCGCCCAGTCGCCGATGCGCATCCAGGCTTCGGTGAGCAACCAGCCCATGGCTGCCATGATCAGCATGGCGCCGAAGTAGAACGCGACATGGGCCAGCTGGAAGCTGCCACGCTGTGCTGGTCGCTGGCGCAGGAACGCCAGCAGGGCCTGGTCCTGGCCCGGCTGGAGAATGCCGGCTTGCACGGCGCGCGCCAGGTCCATGGCGTCGAAACGGTCCGTCATGGTGATGCCTTCAGATACGGTAGGTGCTCTTGGTCATGACTTTGGCCAACAGGCTCATGCCAAAGCGAACCGGGGCAGGGAAGCGATAACCGCCGGCTTCCAGTGCAGACTCGGCGTGCTGTTCCTCGTCGACGCGCATCTGTTCGAGGATGGCCCGGGACTTTTCGTCTTCCTGCGGAATCTGCTCCAGGTGCTCGTCGAGGTGCTTGCACACCTGATGCTCGGTGGCGGCGACAAAGCCCAGGCTGACCTTGTCGCTGACCAGCCCGGCGAGTGCACCGATACCGAACGACATGCCGTAGAACAACGGGTTGAGCACGCTGGGGTGGCTGTTCAGCTGGCGAATGCGCTGTTCGCACCAGGCCAGATGGTCCACTTCTTCCTCGGCGGCATGTTCCATGGCCTTGCGCACTTCGGGCAGCTTGGCGGTCAGGGCCTGGCCCTGGTACAGCGCCTGGGCGCAGACTTCACCGGTGTGGTTGATACGCATCAACCCGGCAACATGACGGGCCTGCTGTTCGTCAAGGTCGACGTCCGGCTGGACGATGGCCGGCGAAGGGCGGGCGGGTTGGCCGCTGAAGGGCAGCAAGGTGCGCATGGCTGTATCGGCCTGCAGCAACAAGCGGTCGAGCGGCGAGTAGTGACGTTCGGTAGCCATCGGGCACCTCCGCAAGAATGTGCCCGACAGTTTACCGCAATAGTGGCAGGGTCGCTTGCCGTGGATCAGCCCGGTGGCCAGTGCATCTGGCGCTGGCCAAGCACGTGCATGTGGATGTGGTAGACGGTCTGGCCGCCTTGCTCGTTGCAGTTCATGACTACGCGGAAGCCTTCTTCGCAGCCAAGTTCCTTGGCCAGGCGCTGGGCGGTGAACAAGATGTGACCAGCCAGGCCTTTGTCTTCCTCGGTCAAGTCATTGAGGGTGCGGATGTGCTTTTTCGGGATGACCAGAAAATGCACGGGCGCCTGGGGGGCGATATCGTGGAACGCCAGAACCTGGTCGTCCTCGTAGATGATCTTCGCCGGGATTTCCCGGTTGATGATCTTGATGAATAAATCGTCCACAGCACTTGCTCCATGGTGAGGGTCGGGCCGAGTGTACTCAGCCGGGCGCCGCTCGCCCAGTAGCTATTCCATACCAACCGGGCAATAGCGGCGGTGGATGGCACCGGCCAGCTTGCGCACCAGCCAGCGCGGCAGCAGACGCGGTGCGAACGCCATCCAGCGGTTGCGTCGGCCTGGCATGATCAGCGCGCGGTTCTTGTCCAGCGCGCGCACCGTGTACAGCGCAACTTCCTCAGGGCTGAGGCAGCGTGGCTTGCCATCCAGCCGCGGAATGCGCCGGCGCGAGGAGTGCACCGGGCCTGGGCACAGTACCGAAACCTTGATGCCGGTGCGCTTGAGTTCTTCACGCAAGGCCTGGGAGAAGCTCAGTACATAGGCCTTGCTAGCGGCATAGGCGGCCATCCACGGGCCAGGCGCCACCCCGGCCAGGCCCGCGACATTGAGGATCTGTCCGCCGCCCTGCACGGCCATCAGGTTACCGATGGCGTGGCACAGGCGGCTCAGGGCCAGCACGTTGACTTCCAACAAGTCCTGCTCGTCCGCCCACTCATGGGCCAGGAATGGCCCGTAGGTGCGCAGGCCGGCACAATTGACCAGCAGGTCTATACGTCGCTCGCCTTCCTCCAGTTCAAGCACGAAGCCTGACAGGCGTAACGGTTGGCTGAGATCGCAGGCGCGGAATAGCACCTCGACACCGAAGCGTTGGGTCAGTTCGATGGCCACCGGCTCCAGCGTTTCACGCTGGCGAGCCACCAGGATCAGGTTGCGCCCGCGCCGCGCCAGGGCTTCCGCCAGGGCGAGGCCCAGGCCGCTGGAAGCACCAGTGATCATGGCGTAACGGGTCATGCAAGGCTCCTGGGGGCTGAAGAGGGCGCCTAGTGTACAGCTTGGCCAGTCAAGGTGTTGCCTTTTGCTACAAGGTACGGGCGCGCAGCGCCTGGCAGCGCTCCAGAGCGTCCCGGTACTCGTCATGCAGCCGTCCGATCAGTGCGCTGGCACTGGGCAGGTCGTCGATACCGCCGACCCCCTGGCCCGCTGACCACACGGTCTTCCAGGCCTTGGCTTCGTCGTCGATCGGCTTGAGCTTGCCTTGCTCATGGCCGCCCTTGAGGGTATCCATGTCGTAGCCAGCTTGCTCCAGGCTCGGGCGCAGGAAGCTGGCAGGGACGCCGGATACCGCCGGGGTGTGGATGATGTCGGCGGCATGGGAATCGAGCAGCATCTGCTTGTAGGCGCCCGGGGCCTGGCTTTCTGCGGTGGCGATGAAGCGGGTGCCCATGTACGCAAGGTCCGCACCCAGCATTTGCGCGGCGAGGATCTCGTGGCCGTGGTTGAGGCAGCCGGCCAGCAGCAGGGTCTTGTCGAAGAACTGGCGAATCTCTGCGGCCAGGGCGAACGGGCTCCAGGTGCCAGCATGGCCGCCTGCGCCCGCAGCGACGGCGATCAGGCCATCGACGCCGGCTTCGGCGGCTTTCTCGGCATGGCGGCGGGTGGTGACATCGTGGAACACCAGGCCGCCATAGCCATGCACGGCATCGACCACTTCCTTGACCGCGCCGAGGCTGGTGATGACGATCGGTACGCGATGTTCCACGCACAAGGCCAGGTCGGCCTGCAGGCGCGGGTTGGTCGGGTGGACGATCAGGTTGACGGCATAGGGTGCTGGCGCCTGCAACAGTGCCAGGCCTGCCTCGATTTCCTCCAGCCAGGCCTTGAAGCCGGCGCTGTCGCGCTGGTTCAGGGCCGGGAAGCTGCCGACCACGCCGCTGGAGCAGCAGGCCAGTACCAGCCTGGGGTTGGAGATCAGGAACATCGGTGCGGCAACCACGGGCAGGCGCAGGCGTTGTTCGAGGGAGGCAGGTAGCGACATGGCAAGGCTCCTTGAGCGGGTGGCTATGTCAGAACGGTTTGACCACCACCAGAATTACGATACCCAGCAGGAACAATACGGGTACTTCGTTGAACCAGCGATAGTAGACATGGCTGCGGGTGTTGCTGCCGCTGGCGAAGCGCTTGCGCTGGGCGCCGCACATGTGATGGTAGACGGTCAGCAGGATGACCAGGGTCAGCTTGGCATGCAGCCAGCCCTGGCTGAGCCAGCCGGGCGTGAGGTAGAGCATCCACGCGCCGAACACGTAGGTGGCGATCATCGCCGGGTTCATGATGCCGCGAAACAGCTTGCGCTCCATGGTCACGAAGCGTTCCTGGCTGATGCTGTCCTGGCTTTGGGCGTGGTAGACGAACAGCCGCGGCAGGTAGAACAGGCCGGCGAACCAGCAGACCACACTGACGATATGCAGCGCTTTGATCCATAGGTAAAGCATGGGGGAGTTCCTTCAGGTATTCACGGTCGTCAGATAGTAGTGGTCAAGCGCCCGAAGGGTCACCCGAAGAGTTGTTACAGGCGCCTTGCGCCCCTATTATCGTGCGCTTTCCAGACGGCTCGTTGATAAGGGGCAAGCGTTATGATCAAGGTCGGTATCGTCGGCGGCACGGGTTACACCGGCGTCGAACTGTTGCGTCTGCTGGCACAGCATCCACAGGCCGAAGTGGCGGTCATCACTTCGCGCTCCGAGGCGGGCGTTGCAGTGGCGGACATGTACCCGAACCTGCGCGGCCACTATGACGGTCTGGCGTTCAGCGTGCCGGACAGCAAGACCCTGGCCGCCTGCGACGTGGTGTTTTTCGCCACCCCGCACGGTGTTGCCCACGCCCTGGCTGGCGAACTGCTGGCGGCAGGTACCAAGGTGATCGACCTGTCGGCCGACTTCCGCCTGCAGGACGCCGCCGAGTGGGGCAAGTGGTACGGCCAGCCGCACGGTGCGCCAGAGCTGCTCAAGGACGCGGTATACGGCCTGCCTGAAGTCAACCGCGAGAAGATTCGCCAGGCGCGCCTGATCGCAGTGCCGGGTTGCTACCCGACTGCTACCCAACTGGGCTTCCTGCCGCTGCTGGAAGCTGGCCTGGCCGACCCGTCGCGCCTGATCGCCGACTGCAAGTCGGGTGTCAGCGGCGCTGGCCGTGGTGCGGCGGTGGGCTCGCTGTTCTGCGAAGCCGGCGAAAGCATGAAAGCCTACGCAGTGAAGGGCCATCGCCACCTGCCGGAAATCAGCCAAGGTCTTCGCCTGGCCGCTGGCAAGGATATCGGCCTGACTTTCGTGCCGCACCTGACGCCAATGATCCGTGGCATCCACGCCACCCTGTACGCTACCGTCGCCGACACCTCGGTCGACCTGCAGGCGCTGTTCGAGAAGCGTTACGCCAACGAACCGTTCGTCGACGTGATGCCGGCTGGCAGCCATCCGGAAACCCGCAGTGTGCGCGGTGCCAACGTCTGCCGCATTGCCGTTCATCGCCCGCAAGGTGGTGACCTGGTGGTGGTGCTGTCGGTGATCGACAACCTGGTCAAGGGCGCGTCCGGCCAGGCAGTGCAGAACCTCAACATCCTGTTCAGCCTGGACGAACGCATGGGCCTGTCCCACGCGGGCCTGCTGCCATAAGCAGCCAGCTTGCGAAAAGGCCCGCGTCGTGCGGGCCTTTTTGTATGTCGCGACTAAAGCCGCACAATTCTTGACCGATTTTCTCGGGAAAGCGGATAATGCGCGTCATCGAGTTTTATGGCGGCTACCACGCCGGGAGAATCAACATGAGCGTCGAAACCTTCACCCCCACCGCTTTGGAATTCACCCACGGCGCTGCGCAAAAGGTGAAGAACCTGGTTTCCGAGGAAGGCAACGATCGTCTGAAGCTGCGCGTGTTCGTCACCGGTGGTGGCTGCTCGGGGTTCCAATATGGCTTCACCTTCGATGAAGACGTGGCTGAAGACGACACCATCGTCGAGCGCGAAGGTGTTTCCCTTGTGGTCGACCCAATGAGCTTCCAGTACCTCGCCGGCGCCGAAGTGGATTACCAGGAAGGTCTGGAAGGCTCGCGCTTCGTGATCAAGAACCCGAACGCTGCCACCACCTGTGGCTGCGGCTCCTCGTTCTCGATCTGAGGCCTGGCCATACGAAAACGCCGCGCAATTGCGCGGCGTTTTGCTTTCTGGCGTAACGTTCAGGCCGGGTAGATTGCGCCGAGTACGCGCAGGCCCTTGGCCGCTGTCACGCTAGGGCGATTGGCAGCGATGCCTTCCAGGCAGCAGTGGGCCAGCCAGGCGAAGGCCATTGCTTCGACCCAGTCCGGGTCCACGCCATGGGCGCCGGTGCTGGCGACACGGGCGTCGGGCAGCAACTGGCCAAGGCGTGCCATCAGGGCGCCGTTGCGCGCACCGCCACCGCAGACCAGCAGCGCTTCGGTGCCTTGCTGGGCGTTGCTCAACGAGTCGATGATGCTGCGTGCGGTCAGTTCCAGCAAAGTTGCCTGTATGTCCTCGTCGCGGTAAGCGGGCAGGCGGGCCAGATGACCTTCCAGCCAGGGCAGGTTGAATACTTCGCGACCGGTGCTCTTCGGGCCGATTCCGGCGAAGAACGGGTCGGCCAGCAGTGCGCTGAGCAAGTCCGCTTGCACCAAGCCCGAGGCAGCCCAAGCCCCATCCGCATCGTAGGCCTGGCCGCGCTTGCGTTCGATCCAGGCATCCAGCAGCACGTTGCCCGGGCCGCAGTCGAAGCCGTGGACTGGCTTGTCGTGTTCGATCAGGCTGAGGTTGCTGAAGCCGCCCACGTTGAGAATTGCCAGGCGCTGGCCCAGATGGCTGAACAGGGTTTCATGGAAGGCCGGCACCAGTGGCGCACCTTGGCCGCCGGCGGCCACATCGCGACGGCGGAAGTCGGCGACCACGCTGATACCGGTAAGCTCGGCCAGCAGCGCCGGGTTGCCGATCTGCACGGTAAAGCCACGTGCAGGTTCGTGGCGGATGGTCTGGCCGTGGCTGCCGATGGCGCGGATGGCTCCGGCCGGCAGCCCTTGCCTGGCCAGCAGTTGGCAGATGCCTTCGCCTGCCAGGCTGGCCCAGCGGTTTTCCGCCAGTGCAGCGCGGGCGATCTCGTCAGGGCCGCTGCTGCAAAGGCCCAGCAGTTCCTGGCGCAGGTCGCCGGGCATGGGCAGGTAGTGGGTGGCGAGCAGTTCGAGCTGCTCGCCTTGTTCGATCAAGGCAATGTCCAGGCCATCAAGGCTGGTGCCGGACATCACCCCCAGGTATAGCGCCATGTGCTTAGCGCTTGTTCGCTGCGAGCAGGGTGGCCTTTTCCTGATCCATGCGGGCGATCAAGGGCTGGCTCTGCTGCAGGAAACGCTGGCGTTCGTTCCTGGCAATCGGGTCGGCCATCGGCACTTTCTGGCTCAGCGGGTCAACGTGCACACCGTTGACCTGGAACTCGTAGTGCAGATGCGGTCCGGTGGACAAGCCGGTGGTGCCGATGTAGCCGATGATCTGGCCCTGCTTGACCGAGCTGCCGGTCTTGATGCCCTTGGCAAAGCCCTGCATGTGGCCGTACAGCGTCTTGTAGCGGTTGCCGTGCTGGATGATCACGGTATTGCCGTAACCACCGCGGCGCCCGGCCAGTTCGATGCGGCCGTCACCGGCTGCCTTGATCGGAGTGCCGCGTGGGGCGGCGTAGTCGACGCCTTTGTGGGCACGGATCTTGTTCAGGATCGGGTGCTTGCGGCCGGCGGAGAAGCGCGAGCTGATGCGGGCGAAGTCGACCGGGGTGCGGATGAAGGCCTTGCGCAGGCTGTTGCCATCGGCGGTGTAGTAGCTGGTGTTGCCCTGCTTGTTGGTATAGCGCACCGCGGTGTAGGTCTTGCCGCGGTTGGTAAAGCGCGCGGACAGGATGTTACCGGTGCCGACGACCTTGCCGTCCATTACCTTCTGCTCGTAGACCACGTCGAATTCATCGCCCGGGCGAATGTCCTGGGCGAAATCGATGTCGTAACCCAGCACGCGGGCCATGTCCATGGTCATGCTGTGGGACAGGCCGGCGCGCTGGGCCGAGGCCGACAGCGAGCTTTTGATCACGCCGTGGGCATAGGCGGTACGCACTACCGGCTTGCTGATTTCGCGGTTGAAGGTATAGCCCTTGTCGGTCTTGGTCAGGCGAATGGTTTCGAGGTTGCTGACCTTGCTGTGCAGGCTGGCCAGCTGGCCGTCCTTGTCGAGCTCGAACTGCAGCACCTGGCCGTGCTTGAGCTGGCTGAACTGCTTGGCCTGCTTGTTGCTGGCCAGCAGGTCGTGCACCGCGTTGCTCGGCAGGCCGACCTTGGCGAACAGGGTGGACAGGGTATCGCCCCGGGCCACAGTGACTTCGCGGTGGCTGGGTTGCTTGGCGGCTTCGACGACCGGTTCGGCGGCAGGGGCTTCCTGCTCGGCGTTCTGGGTCTCGGGGGTGGTCTCTTCGATTTGGGCGAATGGTGAGCCTTGCTCACCTTCTGCCTGCACCAGCGGCGCAGCGCGGGATTCGTCCTTCAACTGCTCGGCAGGGCTCTCCAGCTCGAGGTTGAGGGTGGTTTTCTTGGCTTCCACTTCGCTGGAAGGAAACACCAGCAGGGCCAGGCTGAGCAGGGCGGCTATGCCGCTGGCGGCCAACAGATGGCTTTTTGGATAAAGCGGGGGCGCTTTAGGCGGTTCGTTGGTCATGGGCAAGGTGACTTTGAAAAAGGTGAAATGGAAAAGATGAATGACATGATGAAGATGAAATAACTGTATAAAATATAACCAAAACCATTTTCACGCAAGGGCGCGTAGACGCCGCAAGCCCGGGCTCGGGTCACATTCCTTTGCGAAACTTGTAATTGACGGCCGATCTTGTATGGTTGGCTCCCCCTGAATCTGAGCCTTGCGGGTTTGTCTATGAAGTCGGTTGAAGAGCAGCTGGCGCTTATCAAGCGCGGCGCGGAAGAAGTACTGGTCGAGTCGGAACTGGTGGAGAAGCTCAAGCGCGGCCAACCTCTGCGCATCAAGGCCGGCTTCGACCCGACCGCGCCTGACCTGCACCTTGGGCACACGGTGCTGATCAACAAGCTGCGCCAGTTCCAGGATCTGGGGCATCAGGTCATCTTCCTGATCGGTGACTTCACCGGCATGATCGGCGACCCGAGCGGCAAGAGCGCCACGCGCCCGCCGCTGACCCGCGAGCAGGTGCTGGAAAACGCCGAGACGTACAAGCAGCAGGTGTTCAAGATCCTTGATCCGGCCAAGACCGAGGTTGCATTCAACTCCACATGGATGGACAAGCTGACCCCGGCCGACTTCATTCGCCTGGCATCGCAGTACACCGTGGCGCGCATGCTCGAGCGCGATGACTTCGACAAGCGCTACACCTCCAACCAGCCTATTGCCATCCATGAGTTCCTGTACCCGCTGGTGCAGGGTTATGACTCGGTGGCGCTGAAGGCGGATGTCGAGCTGGGTGGTACCGACCAGAAGTTCAACCTGCTGATGGGGCGTGAGCTGCAGCGCGCCTATGGCCAGGAGGCGCAGAACATCGTGACCATGCCGCTGCTCGAAGGGCTTGACGGCGTGAAGAAGATGTCCAAGTCGCTGGGTAACTATGTGGGTATCCAGGAAGCGCCGGGGGTGATGTACAGCAAATTGGTGTCGATCCCGGATACCCTGATGTGGCGCTACTTCGAGCTGCTGAGCTTCCGTTCCATGGAAGAGATCGAGCAGTTCCGTACCGACGTCGCCAATGGCGCAAATCCGCGCGACATCAAGATCAAACTGGCGGAAGAGATCGTTGCACGCTTCCATGGCGAAGAGGCTGCGGCCAATGCTCACCGTGCCGCGGGTAACCGCATGAAGGAGGGCGAGTTGCCGGAAGATCTGCCGGAGGTCGAAGTCGCTGCGGCTGAAAGCCTGCCAATTGCCGCCGTGCTGAACCGGGCTGGCCTGGTGAAGAACTCGGCTCAGGCGCGTGATTTGCTTAGCGGTGGTGCTGTGAAGGTTGATGGCGCAGTGGTGGATCGTGACTTCGTGTTTGCGCTGGGTGCAACCCATGTGTGCCAGGCGGGCAAGAAGTCGTTTGCTCGGGTTACCCTCAAGGCCGAGTGATTGTCTGCTGGTGTAGCTATATAGAAGCGGGGAGGTCGACAGGCCTCCCCGCTTTGTTTTTGGGTTTTGGGTTGTTGGTTGTTGGTTGTTGGTTGTGTCAGGGCTGCCGGGTGCCTGTCTTGAGATGGCATTGGCTTTGAGAGGTGCCTGTCTTGGGTTTTCTGGCGCCTGTGAGATCGAGCGCCGCCCGCGCGGCGCTTCGCAGCACAAGGCTGCTCCTACCGTTTGTTTCGGGCCAATTATTCCTGTGAGAACGGCACGCGACCGCCTTGGCGTCCACCTCGATGTCGCGTCGGGCAAACAAGGCGGTCGCGTGCGCAGGCACAGGCGTGACTGGCCCGAAACAGATGTAGGAGCAGCCTTGTGCTGCGAAGCGCCGCGCGGGCGGCGCTCGATCTCATAGGCGCAGAAGGTGTTGTGGCGAGCACTTGGTAGCCTTGATAAGGTCTTCGCCTGGAACATTTCAAATAAATGAAATTAACCCTTGACCGCCTTCTGAATCCCCTTATAATGCGCCCCACTTCCAGCGACGCCGGAACGACAAACTCCTTGATTTTCAAAGAGTTAGATAGTTGAGGCGAAGTTGAAAGGGCTACGATCAAATGATCGCCGGCGGTTGAGATGATGGTTGACAGCGCTTCTAAACGCTGTATGATTCGCCTCCCGCTACGAGAGATCGCAGCGAGTCAAGTGTTTGAAGCTAAACGAGTTTCTCGCAAAAACTTCAAAATAAACGCTTGACAGCAAATGAGGAAAGCGTAGAATGCGCGCCTCGGTTGAGACGAAACGCTCTTAACCAAACGCTCTTTAACAAATCGAATCAAGCAATTCGTGTGGGTGCTTGTGAGTACGGACTGATAGTCACAAAGATTATCAGCATCACAAGTGGCCATGCGAGAAATCACATAGTCATTTGAGATTGCTGAGCCAAGTTTAGGGTTTCTTAAAAACCCAAGCAGTATTGAACTGAAGAGTTTGATCATGGCTCAGATTGAACGCTGGCGGCAGGCCTAACACATGCAAGTCGAGCGGATGACGGGAGCTTGCTCCTTGATTCAGCGGCGGACGGGTGAGTAATGCCTAGGAATCTGCCTGGTAGTGGGGGACAACGTTTCGAAAGGAACGCTAATACCGCATACGTCCTACGGGAGAAAGCAGGGGACCTTCGGGCCTTGCGCTATCAGATGAGCCTAGGTCGGATTAGCTAGTTGGTGAGGTAATGGCTCACCAAGGCGACGATCCGTAACTGGTCTGAGAGGATGATCAGTCACACTGGAACTGAGACACGGTCCAGACTCCTACGGGAGGCAGCAGTGGGGAATATTGGACAATGGGCGAAAGCCTGATCCAGCCATGCCGCGTGTGTGAAGAAGGTCTTCGGATTGTAAAGCACTTTAAGTTGGGAGGAAGGGCAGTAAGTTAATACCTTGCTGTTTTGACGTTACCGACAGAATAAGCACCGGCTAACTCTGTGCCAGCAGCCGCGGTAATACAGAGGGTGCAAGCGTTAATCGGAATTACTGGGCGTAAAGCGCGCGTAGGTGGTTCGTTAAGTTGGATGTGAAAGCCCCGGGCTCAACCTGGGAACTGCATCCAAAACTGGCGAGCTAGAGTACGGTAGAGGGTGGTGGAATTTCCTGTGTAGCGGTGAAATGCGTAGATATAGGAAGGAACACCAGTGGCGAAGGCGACCACCTGGACTGATACTGACACTGAGGTGCGAAAGCGTGGGGAGCAAACAGGATTAGATACCCTGGTAGTCCACGCCGTAAACGATGTCAACTAGCCGTTGGAATCCTTGAGATTTTAGTGGCGCAGCTAACGCATTAAGTTGACCGCCTGGGGAGTACGGCCGCAAGGTTAAAACTCAAATGAATTGACGGGGGCCCGCACAAGCGGTGGAGCATGTGGTTTAATTCGAAGCAACGCGAAGAACCTTACCAGGCCTTGACATGCAGAGAACTTTCCAGAGATGGATTGGTGCCTTCGGGAACTCTGACACAGGTGCTGCATGGCTGTCGTCAGCTCGTGTCGTGAGATGTTGGGTTAAGTCCCGTAACGAGCGCAACCCTTGTCCTTAGTTACCAGCACGTTATGGTGGGCACTCTAAGGAGACTGCCGGTGACAAACCGGAGGAAGGTGGGGATGACGTCAAGTCATCATGGCCCTTACGGCCTGGGCTACACACGTGCTACAATGGTCGGTACAGAGGGTTGCCAAGCCGCGAGGTGGAGCTAATCTCACAAAACCGATCGTAGTCCGGATCGCAGTCTGCAACTCGACTGCGTGAAGTCGGAATCGCTAGTAATCGCGAATCAGAATGTCGCGGTGAATACGTTCCCGGGCCTTGTACACACCGCCCGTCACACCATGGGAGTGGGTTGCACCAGAAGTAGCTAGTCTAACCTTCGGGGGGACGGTTACCACGGTGTGATTCATGACTGGGGTGAAGTCGTAACAAGGTAGCCGTAGGGGAACCTGCGGCTGGATCACCTCCTTAATCGACGACATCAGCCTGCTGATGAGCTCCCACACGAATTGCTTGATTCATGGTTGAAGACGATCAAGATCCTGTATGGGTCTTGTGTTGTTCCTGGTCAGAACTTGGAAATGAGCATTCGTTTCGAATGTTGATTTCTGACTTTTGTCAGATCGTTCTTTAAAAATTCGGATATGTGATAGATATAGACTGATGACCAGTTTCACTGCTGGTTAATCAGGCTAAGGTAAAATTTGTGAGTTCTGCTCGAAAGAGCAACATGCGAATTTTCGGCGAATGTCGTCTTCACAGTATAACCAGATTGCTTGGGGTTATATGGTCAAGTGAAGAAGCGCATACGGTGGATGCCTTGGCAGTCAGAGGCGATGAAAGACGTGGTAGCCTGCGATAAGCTTTGGGGAGTCGGCAAACAGACTGTGATCCAGAGATCTCTGAATGGGGGAACCCACTCAGCATAAGCTGAGTATCTTGTACTGAATACATAGGTGCAAGAGGCGAACCAGGGGAACTGAAACATCTAAGTACCCTGAGGAAAAGAAATCAACCGAGATTCCCTTAGTAGTGGCGAGCGAACGGGGACCAGCCCTTAAGTTGATTTGAGATTAGTGGAACGCTCTGGAAAGTGCGGCCATAGTGGGTGATAGCCCCGTACACGAAAATCTCTTGTCAATGAAATCGAGTAGGACGGAGCACGAGAAACTTTGTCTGAATATGGGGGGACCATCCTCCAAGGCTAAATACTACTGACTGACCGATAGTGAACCAGTACCGTGAGGGAAAGGCGAAAAGAACCCCGGAGAGGGGAGTGAAATAGAACCTGAAACCGTATGCGTACAAGCAGTGGGAGCCTACTTTGTTAGGTGACTGCGTACCTTTTGTATAATGGGTCAGCGACTTATATTCAGTGGCGAGCTTAACCGAATAGGGGAGGCGTAGCGAAAGCGAGTCTTAATAGGGCGTTTAGTCGCTGGGTATAGACCCGAAACCGGGCGATCTATCCATGGGCAGGTTGAAGGTTAGGTAACACTGACTGGAGGACCGAACCGACTACCGTTGAAAAGTTAGCGGATGACCTGTGGATCGGAGTGAAAGGCTAATCAAGCTCGGAGATAGCTGGTTCTCCTCGAAAGCTATTTAGGTAGCGCCTCATGTATCACTCCAGGGGGTAGAGCACTGTTTCGGCTAGGGGGTCATCCCGACTTACCAAACCGATGCAAACTCCGAATACCTGGAAGTGCCGAGCATGGGAGACACACGGCGGGTGCTAACGTCCGTCGTGAAAAGGGAAACAACCCAGACCGTCAGCTAAGGTCCCAAAGTCATGGTTAAGTGGGAAACGATGTGGGAAGGCTTAGACAGCTAGGAGGTTGGCTTAGAAGCAGCCACCCTTTAAAGAAAGCGTAATAGCTCACTAGTCGAGTCGGCCTGCGCGGAAGATGTAACGGGGCTCAAACCATGCACCGAAGCTACGGGTGTCATCTTTGATGACGCGGTAGAGGAGCGTTCTGTAAGCCTGTGAAGGTGAGTTGAGAAGCTTGCTGGAGGTATCAGAAGTGCGAATGCTGACATGAGTAACGACAATGCGAGTGAAAAACTCGCACGCCGAAAGACCAAGGTTTCCTGCGCAACGTTAATCGACGCAGGGTTAGTCGGTCCCTAAGGCGAGGCTGAAAAGCGTAGTCGATGGAAAACAGGTTAATATTCCTGTACTTCCAGTTATTGCGATGGAGGGACGGAGAAGGTTAGGCCAGCCTGGCGTTGGTTGTCCAGGTTTAAGGTGGTAGGCTGAAATCTTAGGCAAATCCGGGATTTCAAGGCCGAGAGCTGATGACGAGTTGCCTTCAGGCGACGAAGTGGTTGATACCATGCTTCCAAGAAAAGCTCCTAAGCTTCAGATAACTGGGAACCGTACCCCAAACCGACACAGGTGGTTAGGTAGAGAATACCAAGGCGCTTGAGAGAACTCGGGTGAAGGAACTAGGCAAAATGGCACCGTAACTTCGGGAGAAGGTGCGCCGGCGAGGGTGAAGGACTTGCTCCGTAAGCCCATGCCGGTCGAAGATACCAGGCCGCTGCGACTGTTTATTAAAAACACAGCACTCTGCAAACACGAAAGTGGACGTATAGGGTGTGACGCCTGCCCGGTGCCGGAAGGTTAATTGATGGGGTTAGCGCAAGCGAAGCTCTTGATCGAAGCCCCGGTAAACGGCGGCCGTAACTATAACGGTCCTAAGGTAGCGAAATTCCTTGTCGGGTAAGTTCCGACCTGCACGAATGGCGTAACGATGGCGGCGCTGTCTCCACCCGAGACTCAGTGAAATTGAAATCGCTGTGAAGATGCAGTGTATCCGCGGCTAGACGGAAAGACCCCGTGAACCTTTACTATAGCTTTGCACTGGACTTTGAATTTGCTTGTGTAGGATAGGTGGGAGGCTTTGAAGTGGGGACGCCAGTTCTCATGGAGCCATCCTTGAAATACCACCCTGGCAACTTTGAGGTTCTAACTCAGGTCCGTTATCCGGATCGAGGACAGTGTATGGTGGGTAGTTTGACTGGGGCGGTCTCCTCCCAAAGAGTAACGGAGGAGTACGAAGGTGCGCTCAGACCGGTCGGAAATCGGTCGTAGAGTATAAAGGCAAAAGCGCGCTTGACTGCGAGACAAACACGTCGAGCAGGTACGAAAGTAGGTCTTAGTGATCCGGTGGTTCTGTATGGAAGGGCCATCGCTCAACGGATAAAAGGTACTCCGGGGATAACAGGCTGATACCGCCCAAGAGTTCATATCGACGGCGGTGTTTGGCACCTCGATGTCGGCTCATCACATCCTGGGGCTGAAGCCGGTCCCAAGGGTATGGCTGTTCGCCATTTAAAGTGGTACGCGAGCTGGGTTTAGAACGTCGTGAGACAGTTCGGTCCCTATCTGCCGTGGACGTTTGAGATTTGAGAGGGGCTGCTCCTAGTACGAGAGGACCGGAGTGGACGAACCTCTGGTGTTCCGGTTGTCACGCCAGTGGCATTGCCGGGTAGCTATGTTCGGAAGAGATAACCGCTGAAAGCATCTAAGCGGGAAACTTGCCTCAAGATGAGATCTCACTGGGATCTTGAATCCCCTAAAGGGCCGTCGAAGACTACGACGTTGATAGGTTGGGTGTGTAAGCGCTGTGAGGCGTTGAGCTAACCAATACTAATTGCCCGTGAGGCTTGACCATATAACACCCAAGCAATTTGCTAGCGCAGATTGCGGTGGTGAAGACGAAGCAACCGAAAGTTCGCAACATCACAAATATCGCATATCCGAATTCGCTGGGCTGTCCATTTGGACATTCTGGCAACAGAATTTCTTGACGACCATAGAGCATTGGAACCACCTGATCCCATCCCGAACTCAGTAGTGAAACGATGCATCGCCGATGGTAGTGTGGGGTTTCCCCATGTGAGAGTAGGTCATCGTCAAGATTCATTTCGCAAAACCCCTATCTGCGCATGCAGGTAGGGGTTTTGTCTTTCTGGCCAATAACTCCCAAGCCTGCACAACCCTCCTCTGTGGGAGCGGGCGCGTCGAGGCGTCGAACCGCCGCGAAGCAGGCGACGCGGTGTACGGCACCGGCTTCGCCCGCTCCCACACCGATCACATCAGCCTGATGGCATTCTTCAGGCTTGCGCGATCCCTGTGGGAGCGGCCGTTCGCTGCCGCCGGCAGCCCTTTTCCTATGCAAGCCAACAGCCCATAGCTATCATGCCTGCCTTATTCCAAGTCGAGACTGGCATGCTGAAGTTGTTGAATCTCCTCAAGGATGGTCGGTTCCATTCCGGAGAAGCTCTGGGGTCGGCCCTCGGGGTAAGTCGCAGCGCCGTTTGGAAGCAGCTGCAGCACCTGGAGAGCGAACTGAACCTCACCATTCACAAGGTTCGTGGGCGCGGCTATCAGCTGGCGGCGCCACTGGCTTTGCTCGATGCACAAGCGATTGCCGGGTTTGCCGACGGCGAGCAGTGGCCCGTTTTCATCCACGAAACCATCGACTCGACCAATGCCGAAGGCTTGCGGCTCGCCGGGGAAGGGCAGATCGCTCCATTCCTGGTCCTGGCCGAGCGCCAGAGCGCCGGCCGTGGTCGGCGCGGTCGGCAGTGGGTCAGCCCGTTTGCCGAAAACCTCTATTACAGCCTGGTTCTCCGCGTTGATGGTGGCATGCGCCAGCTCGAGGGCTTGAGCCTGGTGGTTGGATTGGCGGTAATGCGTACCCTGCAGGCTTTTGGCGTAAAGGATGTGGGGCTCAAATGGCCCAACGATGTCCTCGTTCGCGGGCAAAAGATCACCGGTATCCTCCTGGAGTTAGTGGGCGACCCGGCAGATGTTTGTCACGTGGTACTGGGTATTGGCATCAATGTGAACATGCAGACCAACGATCAGGTCGACCAAATGTGGACCTCGATGCGTCGCGAAATAGGTGCGGCAATAGACCGTAACCGGCTGGTAGCGTTGCTCAGTCAGCAGTTGCAGCACGAATTGGCACGGCATCGTCGCTATGGGTTTGCCGCATTCCAGGAAGAATGGGAGCAGGCGCACCTCTGGCAGGGGCGCAAGGTTTCTCTGGTTGCCGGTAGCACGCGTATTGATGGCGTGGTTCTTGGCGTCGATGGGCAGGGCGGTTTACGCCTTGAGGTGGACGGGGTGGAGAAGAGCTTCAGTGGTGGTGAGCTCAGTTTGAGGTTGCGTGATGATTCTTGAGCTCGATTGCGGTAACAGCTTCATCAAGTGGCGGGTAATCCATGTCGCTGATGCAGTGATTGAAAGCGGCGGTATCGTCGACTCCGATCAGGCGCTGGTGGCCGAAGTGGCTGCACTGGCTTCGGTGCGTCTCAGCGGTTGCCGCATTGTCAGTGTGCGCAGTGAGGAAGAAACAGATGCGCTTTGCGCGCTGATTGCCCAGGCGTTTGCCGTGCAAGCTCGGGTGGCGCACCCGGCCCGGGAAATGGCGGGTGTGCGCAATGGCTATGACGACTACCAGCGCCTGGGCATGGACCGTTGGTTGGCGGTGCTGGGAGCCTTTCACTTGGCCAGGGGTGCCTGCCTGGTCATTGATCTGGGGACCGCTGCAAAAGCGGATTTCGTTGCGGCGGATGGCGAGCATCTGGGTGGCTACATCTGCCCGGGGATGCCATTGATGCGTAGCCAGTTGCGTACGCACACCCGGCGTATCCGTTATGACGATGCCTCCGCAGAGCGGGCGTTGGCCAGTCTGGAGCCGGGCCGTTCGACGGTCGAGGCGGTCGAGCGCGGTTGCGTGTTGATGCTTCAGGGTTTTGCGCGTACCCAGCTCGAACAGGCGCGTGCGTTGTGGGGGCAGGATTTCACAGTGTTTCTCACAGGAGGTGATGCGCCGCTGGTAAGGGAGGCCGTCCCCCAGGCGCGTGTCGTGCCTGACCTGGTTTTCGTAGGCCTGGCCATGGCCTGCCCATTGGATTGAGGTGCCTATGCGTTGGTTGTTTCTGCTGTTACTGGTGCTTAACGTCTTCTATTACGTGTGGCACCAGCAGGAAGCCCCGCTGAAGGTCAAGGAAGTCGCGCCCTTGTCGCTGTACAAGGGCAATCAGCAAGAAATCCGCCTGTTGCGCGAAACAGGGGTGTCGGCGCCGCCCAAGCGCCGGGATGAGTGCCTGGTGGTCGGTGGTGTGATGGGGCAGGGTCAGCTCGATGCGCTGCGTCAGCGCCTGGTGACCTTGGATATTTCCACGCTGCCGGTGGTGGGGCAGCTGCCAGGGGCGGACGGTCGTTGGCTCAAGGTTGCCCCGGAAAGCGAGCGTTTGCTGGACCAAACCGTCCTTGCAACTCTTTCCAACGATTTCAAAGACTTAAAACACAAAATTATTTTCTGCCAGGGTATTGCAACTGGCGAATAGCTTGATAGAATGGCGCCCGCTTCACAGGGAACACCACTCAGGTGGCAGAACTGGAAGCAGTGTCAAAGTAGCTAAGTTTCAGATTTGATTGAAAAAATTTGAAAAAAAGCTTGACACTAGGACGGCAGACAAATAGAATGCCGGCCACATCTGGAGGGATTCCCGAGCGGTCAAAGGGGACGGACTGTAAATCCGTTGCGAGAGCTTCGAAGGTTCGAATCCTTCTCCCTCCACCAGTTTTAGCGAGAGCCGCAAGCTCCGCGGGTATAGTTTAGTGGTAGAACCTCAGCCTTCCAAGCTGATGATGCGGGTTCGATTCCCGCTACCCGCTCCAAGTTTGCTGGATTTTGCACAAAGTGTTTCGCTCTTGTAGCTCAGTTGGTAGAGCACACCCTTGGTAAGGGTGAGGTCAGCGGTTCAAGTCCGCTCAAGAGCTCCATATAAACAAGGCAGATATGAAAATATCTGCCTTTGTTTTATCAGCGCAAGACTATTTCTTCTGCGGAGGATTGTATCGATGGCTAAGGAAAAGTTTGATCGTTCCCTTCCCCACGTTAACGTCGGCACTATCGGCCACGTTGACCACGGTAAGACCACTCTGACCGCAGCTCTGACTCGCGTCTGCTCCGAAGTTTTCGGTTCGGCAGTCGTTGAGTTCGACAAGATCGACTCGGCTCCGGAAGAAAAAGCGCGCGGTATCACCATCAACACCGCTCACGTCGAGTACAACTCGAACATTCGTCACTACGCTCACGTTGACTGCCCAGGTCACGCTGACTACGTGAAGAACATGATCACCGGTGCTGCCCAGATGGACGGCGCGATCCTGGTTTGCTCGGCCGCCGATGGTCCGATGCCACAAACCCGTGAGCACATCCTGCTGTCCCGTCAGGTAGGCGTACCTTACATCGTGGTCTTCCTGAACAAGGCTGACCTGGTAGACGACGCCGAGCTGCTGGAACTGGTCGAGATGGAAGTTCGCGACCTGCTGTCCACCTACGACTTCCCAGGCGACGACACCCCGATCATCATCGGTTCGGCTCGTATGGCCCTGGAAGGCAAAGACGACAACGAAATGGGTACTACCGCTGTCAAGAAGCTGGTAGAAACTCTGGATGCCTACATCCCTGAGCCAGTTCGTGCCGTTGACCAGCCGTTCCTGATGCCGATCGAAGACGTATTCTCGATCTCGGGTCGTGGTACCGTTGTTACCGGTCGTATCGAGCGTGGTATCGTCCGCGTTCAGGATCCGCTGGAAATCGTTGGTCTGCGTGACACCACCACCACCACCTGCACCGGTGTTGAGATGTTCCGCAAGCTGCTGGACGAAGGCCGTGCTGGCGAGAACTGCGGCGTTCTGCTGCGTGGTACCAAGCGTGACGACGTTGAGCGTGGCCAGGTTCTGGTCAAGCCAGGTTCGGTCAAGCCGCACACCAAGTTCACCGCAGAAGTCTACGTTCTGTCGAAGGAAGAAGGCGGTCGTCACACTCCGTTCTTCAAAGGCTACCGTCCTCAGTTCTACTTCCGTACCACTGACGTGACCGGTAACTGCGAACTGCCGGAAGGCGTTGAAATGGTAATGCCAGGTGACAACATTCAGATGACTGTCACCCTGATCAAGACCATCGCAATGGAAGACGGTCTGCGCTTCGCTATCCGTGAAGGCGGTCGTACCGTCGGTGCCGGCGTCGTAGCAAAAATTATTGAATAAGTAGTTGATTTACTTGATCAGGCCGGTATAATGGCCGGCCTGATACAGCGTTACAGGTCAGTAGCTCAATTGGCAGAGCGACGGTCTCCAAAACCGTAGGTTGGGGGTTCGATTCCCTCCTGACCTGCCATTTCACCTCGGTGTGATGGCTTTCTTCTCACAGGATCCTCCTCGATGACTCCCAAAACTGAAGCCCAAGAATCGCGTTTTGATCTGTTCAAGTGGCTGGCTGTAGTGGCTTTGGTGGTTGTTGGTGTAGTGGGTAACCAGTATTACTCCGCCTCTCCGATCCTGTATCGCGTCCTTGCACTTCTCGTCCTGGCTGCTGTCGCGGGCTTTGTAGCTCTGCAGACTGCGAAGGGCAAGTCGTTCTTTGCGCTGGCGAAGGAAGCTCGTACCGAGATTCGTAAAGTCGTGTGGCCGACCCGCCAGGAAACCACCCAGACCACGCTGATTGTCGTGGCTGTCGTGCTGGTTATGGCACTGCTGCTGTGGGGTCTTGATTCCCTGCTCGGCTGGGCGGTCTCCTTGATCGTTGGCTAAAGGTGTCCCGTGGCTAAGCGTTGGTATGTTGTGCATGCTTACTCGGGTTACGAGAAGCATGTAATGCGCTCCCTGATCGAGCGCGTCAAGCTGGCTGGCATGGAAGACGGTTTCGGCGAGATCCTGGTTCCGACCGAAGAAGTCGTCGAAATGCGCAACGGCCAGAAGCGCAAGAGTGAGCGTAAATTCTTCCCTGGCTATGTACTGGTCCAGATGGAGATGAACGAAGGGACTTGGCACTTGGTCAAGGATACCCCTCGTGTGATGGGCTTTATTGGTGGCACTGCAGACAAGCCTGCGCCGATCACCGATAAAGAAGCGGAGGCTATCCTGCGTCGCGTTGCCGACGGTAGCGACAAGCCGAAGCCGAAGACGCTGTTCGAGCCGGGTGAAGTGGTTCGAGTCATTGACGGTCCGTTCGCTGACTTCAATGGTAGTGTCGAAGAGGTTAACTACGAAAAGAGTCGCCTGCAGGTAGCGGTGCTCATTTTCGGTCGCTCTACTCCGGTGGAGCTCGAGTTCAGCCAGGTCGAAAAGGTCTAGGCGGACGAAGCATCCCATACCCCGCAGCCCTGTGTGCTGCGGGGTTTTGTCGTCACTGGGATAAAACGCAAGTCATCCGGGGAGCCAGCAGGCGTTCGTACCCGATTTTGGAGTAGCTCATGGCTAAGAAGATTCAGGCTTACATCAAGCTGCAAGTTAAGGCCGGCCAGGCCAACCCAAGCCCACCCGTTGGTCCAGCACTGGGTCAACACGGTGTGAACATCATGGAATTCTGCAAGGCCTTCAACGCCCGTACCCAGGGTCAAGAAGCCGGCCTGCCGACTCCTGTGATCATCACTGTCTACAGCGACCGTAGCTTCACCTTCGAGACCAAGAGCACCCCTGCCTCGGTTCTGCTGAAGAAAGCTGCTGGCCTGACCAGTGGTTCGGCTCGCCCGAACACCGTTAAAGTCGGTACCGTTACCCGTGCTCAGCTGGAAGACATCGCCAAGGCTAAACAGGCTGATCTGACTGCCGCTGACCTGGACGCTGCTGTACGCACCATCGCTGGCTCTGCCCGCAGCATGGGCCTGAACGTGGAGGGTGTGTAATGGCTAAGCTGACCAAACGCCAAAAGGCAATCGCCGAGAAAATCGAAGCAGGCAAGGCCTACAACTTCGAAGAAGCGGCCACTCTGCTGGCTTCGCTGCCGGCTGCCAAGTTCGTAGAATCCTACGACATCGCCGTTAACCTCGGTGTTGACCCGCGTAAATCCGACCAGGTCGTACGTAGCGCTACCGTGCTGCCGCACGGCACTGGCAAGACCGTTCGCGTTGCTGTCTTCACCCAGGGTCCAGCTGCTGAAGCCGCTCTGGCTGCTGGCGCTGACCGCGTAGGTATGGACGATCTGGCTGCCGAAATGAAAGGCGGCGACCTGAACTATGACGTCGTTATCGCATCGCCTGATGCCATGCGCGTTGTAGGTCAGCTGGGTCAGGTTCTGGGTCCTCGCGGCCTGATGCCTAACCCGAAAGTTGGTACCGTGACCCCAGACGTAGCCGGCGCCGTCAAGAACGCCAAGGCTGGTCAGGTTCGCTACCGTACCGACAAGAACGGTATCATCCACACCTCCGTTGGCAAGGTCGGCTTCGAAGCTGGCAAGCTGAAGGAAAACGTTGAAGCCCTGATCGCTGATCTGAAGCGTATCAAGCCAGCTTCCTCGAAAGGTATCTACGTCAAGCGCGTTACCCTGAGCACCACCATGGGCCCAGGTCTGGTCATCGATCAGAGCTCGCTGAACGTGTAAGAACATGGTGGCGCGACCTGTCGCGCCACCAGCAAAAATTGGGGTCCCTGCCTGGCGGGGGCTATCCAAGACCGTAGGCGGCGCAAGCCTTAAAATACCAGCCCACGCAGATGGTGCTCCCGATTCGTTACCGAATCAGACACCAAAACGACATCCGGCTTCGGCCAGATGAAACGGTAAAAACCAGGAGTAAACCCGTGGCAATTAAACTCGAAGACAAGAAGGCCATCGTCGCTGAAGTCAACGAGGCTGCCAAAGTCGCTCTGTCCGCTGTCGTGGCTGATGCCCGTGGTGTGACTGTAGGCGCAATGACCGGACTCCGTAAAGAGGCCCGCGAAGCTGGCGTATACGTACGTGTCGTACGTAACACCCTGCTGAAGCGCGCTGTTGAAGGCACCGAATTCTCGATCCTCAACGACGCGTTCAAAGGCCCGACCCTGATTGCTTTCTCCAACGAACACCCGGGCGCTGCTGCTCGTCTGTTCAAAGAGTTCGCCAAGGGTCAGGACAAGTTCGAGATCAAGGCAGCTGCGTTCGACGGCAAGTTCCTTGCCGCTAACCAGATCGACGTGCTGGCAACCCTGCCAACTCGCGACGAGGCTATCGCACAGCTGATGAGCGTAATCCAAGGTGCAACCAGCAAGCTGGCTCGTACCCTGGCAGCTCTGCGCGACCAGAAAGAAGCTGCTGCTGCCTAAGGCACGCGCAACTCTTTCAAAATCATACGTTTAATTTGATGGCTGCGTAGGCTGTCACCCCAATACAGGATTTAAGTCATGTCTCTGACTAACGAACAAATCATCGAAGCGATCGGCCAGAAAACTGTTCTGGAAATTGTTGAACTGATCAAAGCGATGGAAGAAACCTTCGGCGTTACCGCTGCTGCCGCTGTTGCTGCTGGCCCAGCTGCTGGCGCTGCTGCCGCTGTTGAAGAGCAGACCGAGTTCAACGTCGTTCTGACCGAAGCTGGCGACAAGAAAGTAAACGTGATCAAGGCCGTTCGTGAACTGACCGGTCTGGGCCTGAAAGAAGCCAAAGAGAAAGTCGACGGCGCTCCTCAGGTTATCGCTGAAGGCGTTTCGAAAGAAGCCGCTGAAGACGCGAAGAAGAAGCTGGAAGAAGCTGGCGCTAAAGTCGAGCTGAAGTAATCTCGACCTTGCGACTCCAGTCCGAGCGTTGAGCGAAGGGCTGATGGCTGGTGGCTTATGCCACCGGCCTTTTTCCGTTATTGGTGGCCGGTCAGGCCGGCCCCGATAACAAGCTGCAAGACACCCATGTGGGTGGCGCAAACCAAGGGGTTTGCACGATTTTCTGGCTGCTCCCGCCGGGAGAAGCCAAACAAGCAGGTGACCAAGCTGGGGAACGCTGATGGCTTACTCATACACTGAGAAAAAACGTATCCGCAAGGACTTTAGCAAGTTGCCGGACGTCATGGATGTGCCTTACCTCCTGGCCATCCAGCTGGATTCGTATCGCGAATTCCTGCAAGCGGGAGCATCCAAGGATCAGTTCCGCGACGTCGGCCTGCACGCGGCCTTCAAATCGGTATTCCCGATCATCAGCTACTCCGGCAATGCTGCCCTGGAGTACGTAGGCTATCGCCTGGGCGAACCCGCCTTCGATGTGAAGGAATGTGTCCTGCGTGGCGTGACCTTCGCGGTCCCACTGCGGGTCAAGGTGCGCCTGATCATCTTCGACAAGGAATCGTCGAACAAAGCGATCAAGGACATCAAAGAGCAAGAAGTCTACATGGGTGAAATCCCCCTGATGACTGAGAACGGTACCTTCGTTATCAACGGTACCGAGCGTGTGATCGTTTCCCAGCTGCACCGTTCGCCTGGTGTGTTCTTCGACCACGACCGTGGCAAGACTCACAGCTCCGGCAAGCTGCTGTACTCCGCTCGCATCATCCCTTACCGCGGCTCCTGGCTGGACTTCGAGTTCGACCCGAAGGACTGCGTGTTCGTACGTATCGACCGTCGCCGCAAGCTGCCGGCCTCGGTGCTGCTGCGTGCCCTGGGTTACAGCACTGAAGAAGTGCTGAATACCTTCTACACCACCAACGTGTTCCATATTTCCGGCGAGAAACTCAGCCTGGAGCTGGTACCGCAGCGTCTGCGTGGTGAGGTTGCAGTCATGGATATCCATGACGAAACCGGCAAAGTCATCGTCGAGCAGGGTCGCCGTATTACCGCGCGCCACATCAACCAGCTCGAGAAGGCCGGCGTCAAGCAGCTGGACGTTCCTATGGAATACGTCCTGGGCCGCACTACCGCCAAGGCCATCGTGCATCCGGCTACCGGCGAGATCCTGGCCGAATGCAACACCGAGATGACCACCGAACTGCTGATCAAGGTCGCCAAGGCACAGGTTGTCCGTATCGAGACCCTGTACACCAACGACATCGATTGCGGTCCGTTCATCTCCGACACCCTGAAGATCGACACCACCAGCAACCAGCTGGAAGCCCTGGTCGAGATCTACCGCATGATGCGTCCTGGCGAGCCGCCAACCAAGGATGCTGCCGAGACCCTGTTCAACAACCTGTTCTTCAGCGCCGAGCGTTACGACCTGTCCGCCGTTGGCCGCATGAAGTTCAACCGTCGTATCGGTCGTACCGAGATCGAAGGTTCGGGCGTGCTGAGCAAGGAAGATATCGTCGAGGTTCTGAAGACCTTGGTCGACATCCGTAACGGCAAAGGCATCGTCGACGACATCGACCACCTGGGTAACCGTCGTGTACGTTGCGTCGGCGAGATGGCCGAGAACCAGTTCCGCGTTGGCCTGGTGCGTGTCGAGCGCGCGGTCAAGGAACGCCTGTCGATGGCGGAAAGCGAAGGCCTGATGCCGCAAGACCTGATCAACGCCAAGCCGGTTGCGGCGGCGGTGAAAGAGTTCTTCGGTTCCAGCCAGCTGTCCCAGTTCATGGACCAGAACAACCCGCTCTCCGAGATCACCCACAAGCGCCGCGTCTCCGCACTCGGCCCAGGCGGTCTGACCCGTGAGCGTGCCGGCTTCGAAGTCCGTGACGTACACCCGACCCACTACGGCCGTGTGTGCCCGATCGAGACCCCAGAAGGTCCGAACATCGGTCTGATCAACTCCCTGGCAGCCTATGCCCGCACCAACCAGTACGGCTTCCTGGAAAGCCCGTACCGCGTGGTGAAGGAAGGCGTGGTCAGCGACGAGATCGTGTTCCTGTCGGCCATTGAAGAAGCGGATCACGTCATCGCCCAGGCTTCGGCCGCGATGAACGAGAAGAAGCAGCTGATCGATGAGCTGGTAGCTGTTCGTCACCTGAACGAATTCACCGTCAAGGCGCCGGAAGACGTCACCCTGATGGACGTTTCGCCGAAGCAGGTTGTTTCCGTCGCTGCGTCGCTGATTCCGTTCCTCGAGCACGACGACGCCAACCGTGCATTGATGGGTTCCAACATGCAGCGTCAGGCTGTACCGACCCTGCGCGCCGACAAGCCGCTGGTAGGTACCGGCATGGAGCGCAACGTTGCCCGTGACTCCGGTGTATGCGTGGTTGCTCGCCGCGGTGGTGTGATCGACTCGGTCGACGCCAGCCGTATCGTTGTTCGCGTTGCCGACGACGAAGTGGAAACCGGCGAAGCAGGTGTGGATATCTACAACCTGACCAAGTACACCCGTTCGAACCAGAACACCTGCATCAACCAGCGTCCGCTGGTGAGCAAGGGTGACAAGGTTCAGCGTGGCGACATCATGGCCGACGGCCCGTCCACCGACATGGGTGAACTGGCACTGGGTCAGAACATGCGCATCGCGTTCATGGCGTGGAACGGCTTCAACTTCGAAGACTCCATCTGCCTTTCCGAGCGTGTGGTTCAGGAAGACCGCTTCACCACCATCCACATCCAGGAACTGACCTGTGTGGCGCGTGACACCAAGCTTGGCCCAGAGGAAATCACTGCGGACATCCCGAACGTGGGTGAAGCCGCACTGAACAAGCTGGACGAAGCCGGTATCGTCTACGTGGGTGCCGAAGTCGGCGCTGGCGA
Source organism: Pseudomonas sp. SA233 (assembly GCF_054792385.1). Lineage (NCBI taxonomy): Bacteria > Pseudomonadati > Pseudomonadota > Gammaproteobacteria > Pseudomonadales > Pseudomonadaceae > Pseudomonas > Pseudomonas sp. SA233. Next base: position 534,655 of record NZ_CP096449.1, read on the forward strand.
CATCCTGGTCGGCAAGGTAACGCCAAAAGGCGAAACCCAGCTGACTCCGGAAGAAAAGCTGCTGCGCGCAATCTTCGGTGAGAAGGCCAGCGACGTTAAGGACACCTCCCTGCGCGTGCCAACCGGCACCAAGGGTACCGTCATCGACGTACAGGTCTTCACCCGTGATGGCGTCGAGCGCGACAGCCGCGCCCTGGCCATCGAGAAGATGCAGCTGGACGAGATCCGCAAGGACCTCAACGAAGAGTTCCGCATCGTCGAAGGTGCAACCTTCGAGCGTCTGCGTTCTGCTCTGAACGGCCAGGTGGTCGACGGTGGCGCGGGCCTGAAGAAAGGCACCGTGATCACTGACGAAGTGCTGGATGGTCTGGAGCACGGGCAGTGGTTCAAACTGCGCATGGCCGAAGATGCACTGAACGAGCAGCTGGAAAAGGCTCAGCAGTACATCGTCGATCGTCGCCGTCTGCTGGACGACAAGTTCGAAGACAAGAAGCGCAAGCTGCAGCAGGGTGATGACCTGGCACCGGGCGTACTGAAGATCGTCAAGGTTTACCTGGCAATCCGCCGTCGCATCCAGCCGGGTGACAAGATGGCCGGTCGTCACGGTAACAAGGGTGTCGTCTCGGTAATCATGCCGGTCGAAGACATGCCGCACGACGCCAACGGTACTCCGGTCGATGTCGTACTGAACCCGCTGGGTGTACCTTCGCGTATGAACGTCGGTCAGATCCTCGAAACCCACCTGGGCCTGGCGGCCAAGGGTCTGGGCGAGAAGATCGACCGCATGATCGAAGAGCAGCGCAAGGCCGCTGAACTGCGCGTGTTCCTGACCGAGGTCTACAACGAGATCGGCGGTCGTCAGGAAAACCTGGACGAGTTCACCGACGAAGAGATCCTGGCCCTGGCCCACAACCTGAAGAAGGGCGTGCCGATGGCTACCCCGGTCTTCGACGGTGCCAAGGAGCGCGAGATCAAGGCCATGCTGAAGCTGGCCGACCTGCCAGAGAGCGGCCAGATGGTGCTGTTCGATGGCCGTACCGGCAACAAGTTCGAGCGTCCTGTGACCGTTGGTTACATGTACATGCTCAAGCTGAACCACTTGGTGGACGACAAGATGCACGCGCGTTCCACTGGTTCCTACAGCCTGGTTACCCAGCAGCCGCTGGGTGGTAAGGCGCAGTTCGGTGGTCAGCGTTTCGGGGAGATGGAAGTGTGGGCGCTGGAAGCATACGGCGCGGCATACACCCTGCAAGAAATGCTCACAGTGAAGTCGGACGACGTGAACGGCCGTACCAAGATGTACAAGAACATCGTGGATGGCGATCACCGTATGGAGCCGGGCATGCCCGAGTCCTTCAACGTGTTGATCAAAGAGATCCGTTCGCTCGGTATCGATATCGATCTGGAAACCGAATAACACGTGACGCGAAGGGGAGTGGGGCAGGTAATGCCCGCTCCCTGCTCCGCCAGGAGGAAAGGCCTTGAAAGACCTACTGAATTTGCTGAAAAACCAGGGTCAAGTCGAAGAGTTCGACGCCATCCGCATCGGTCTGGCGTCGCCTGAAATGATCCGTTCGTGGTCGTTCGGTGAAGTTAAGAAGCCGGAAACCATCAACTACCGTACGTTCAAGCCTGAGCGTGACGGCCTGTTCTGCGCCAAGATCTTTGGCCCAGTCAAGGACTACGAGTGCCTGTGCGGCAAGTACAAGCGCCTCAAGCACCGCGGCGTGATCTGCGAGAAGTGCGGCGTTGAAGTTGCCCTGGCAAAAGTTCGTCGTGAGCGCATGGCGCACATCGAACTGGCCTCGCCGGTTGCCCACATCTGGTTCCTGAAGTCGCTGCCGTCCCGTATCGGCCTGCTGATGGACATGACCCTGCGTGACATCGAGCGCGTGCTCTACTTCGAGAGCTACGTCGTTATCGACCCGGGCATGACCACCCTGGAAAAAGGCCAGCTGCTGAACGACGAGCAGTACTTCGAAGCGCTGGAAGAGTTCGGTGATGACTTCGACGCCCGCATGGGTGCCGAGGCTGTCCGCGAACTGCTGCACGCTATCGACCTGGAACACGAGATCGGTCGCCTGCGCGAAGAGATTCCGCAGACCAACTCGGAAACCAAGATCAAGAAGCTGTCCAAGCGCCTGAAGCTGATGGAAGCGTTCCAGGGTTCGGGCAACCTGCCTGAGTGGATGGTCCTGACCGTCCTGCCTGTGCTGCCGCCGGACCTGCGTCCGCTGGTACCGCTGGATGGCGGCCGCTTCGCGACCTCCGACCTGAACGACCTGTATCGTCGGGTGATCAACCGTAACAACCGTCTGAAGCGCCTGCTGGATCTGTCGGCGCCCGACATCATCGTGCGCAACGAAAAGCGTATGCTGCAGGAGGCGGTCGACGCCCTGCTGGACAACGGCCGTCGCGGTCGCGCCATCACTGGCTCGAACAAGCGTCCGCTGAAGTCCCTGGCCGACATGATCAAAGGTAAGCAAGGTCGCTTCCGTCAGAACCTGCTCGGTAAGCGTGTGGACTACTCCGGCCGTTCGGTAATTACCGTAGGCCCGACCCTGCGTCTGCACCAGTGCGGTCTGCCGAAGAAGATGGCCCTCGAGCTGTTCAAGCCGTTCATTTTCGGCAAGCTGGAAATGCGTGGTCTGGCGACCACCATCAAGGCTGCCAAGAAGATGGTCGAGCGTGAGCTGCCAGAGGTGTGGGACGTACTCGCCGAGGTGATCCGCGAACACCCCGTGCTGCTCAACCGTGCACCGACCCTGCACCGTCTGGGTATCCAGGCATTTGAACCGGTTCTGATCGAAGGTAAGGCTATCCAGCTGCACCCGCTGGTCTGTGCCGCGTACAACGCCGACTTCGACGGTGACCAGATGGCCGTTCACGTGCCGCTGACCCTGGAAGCCCAGCTCGAAGCGCGCGCGCTGATGATGTCGACCAACAACATCCTGTCGCCAGCCAACGGTGAGCCAATCATCGTTCCGTCGCAGGACGTGGTACTGGGTCTGTACTACATGACCCGTGAGGCCATCAACGCCAAGGGCGAAGGTCGCGTGTTCGCCGACCTGCAGGAAGTCGACCGCGTATTCCGCGCCGGCGAAGCTGCCCTGCACGCGAAAATCAAGGTTCGTATCAACGAAACCGTGAAAGAGCGTGACGGTTCCGTGGTCAAGAACACCCGCATCGTCGACACCACCGTCGGCCGTGCGCTGCTGTTCCAGGTTGTACCGGCAGGCCTGCCGTACGACGTGGTCAACCAGCCGATGAAGAAGAAGGCGATCTCCAAGCTGATCAACCAGTGCTACCGCGTGGTTGGTCTGAAAGAGACCGTAATCTTCGCTGACCAGCTGATGTACACCGGTTTCGCTTACTCGACCATTTCCGGCGTTTCGATCGGTGTTAACGACTTCGTTATCCCGGACGAAAAAGCACGCATCATCGGTACTGCTACCGACGAAGTGAAGGAAATCGAGAGCCAGTACGCCTCCGGCCTGGTAACCCAGGGCGAGAAGTACAACAAGGTCATCGACCTTTGGTCGAAGGCGAACGACGAAGTGTCCAAGGCGATGATGGCCAACCTCTCGAAAGAGAAGGTCATCGACCGCGAAGGCAAGGAAGTCGAGCAAGAGTCCTTCAACTCGATGTACATGATGGCTGACTCCGGTGCGCGGGGTTCCGCAGCCCAGATCCGTCAGCTGGCCGGTATGCGTGGCCTGATGGCCAAGCCGGATGGCTCCATCATCGAGACGCCGATCACTGCGAACTTCCGTGAAGGTCTGAGCGTTCTGCAGTACTTCATTTCGACCCACGGTGCTCGAAAGGGTCTGGCGGATACCGCACTGAAGACTGCGAACTCGGGTTACCTGACTCGTCGTCTGGTGGACGTTGCCCAGGATCTGGTGGTTACCGAGATCGACTGCGGTACCGACCAGGGTCTGCTGATGACTCCGCACATCGAAGGCGGCGACGTTGTAGAGCCGCTGGGTGAGCGTGTACTGGGTCGTGTTATCGCCCGTGACGTGTTCAAGCCAGGCACCGAGGACGTCATCGTTCCGGCCGGTACCCTGGTCGACGAGAAGTGGGTCGAATTCATCGAGCTGAACAGCATCGACGAAGTGGTCGTGCGTTCGCCGATCAACTGCGAAACCCGCTACGGCATCTGCGCCAAGTGCTACGGTCGTGACCTGGCTCGCGGTCACCAGGTGAACATCGGTGAAGCTGTCGGCGTTATCGCTGCGCAGTCGATCGGTGAACCGGGTACCCAGCTGACCATGCGTACGTTCCACATCGGTGGTGCTGCAAGCCGTACCTCGGCTGCCGACAGCGTCCAGGTGAAGAACGGCGGTATGGTGCGTCTGCACAACCTGAAGCAGGTAGAACGTGCCGATGGCAACCTGGTTGCCGTATCGCGTTCGGGCGAGTTGGCCATTGCCGACGAGTTCGGTCGTGAGCGTGAGCGTTACAAGCTGCCTTACGGTGCGGTGATTTCGGTCAAGGAAGGTGACAAGGTCGAAGCTGGCGCCATCGTCGCCAAGTGGGACCCGCACACCCACCCGATCGTTACCGAGCTGAAAGGTACCGTGACCTTCGTGGGCATGGAAGAAAACATCACCATCAAGCGTCAGACCGATGAGCTGACCGGCTTGACCAACATTGAAGTACTGGACGTCAAGGATCGCCCTGCCGCAGGCAAGGAAATCCGTCCGGCAATCAAGATGGTCGACGCCGCTGGCAAGGACCTGTACCTGCCAGGTACCGACGTACCTGCCCAGTACTTCCTGCCGGCCAACGCCCTCGTCGGCGTGGCTGACGGTGCTCAGATCGGTGTTGGTGACGTTATCGCGCGTATCCCGCAAGAAACGTCGAAGACCCGTGACATCACCGGTGGTCTGCCGCGCGTTGCCGACCTGTTCGAAGCGCGCCGTCCGAAAGAGGCCTCGATTCTGGCTGAAGTCAGCGGCACCATCGCGTTCGGCAAGGAGACCAAGGGCAAGCGTCGTCTGGTCATCACCCCGACCGACGGTAGCGATCCGTACGAAGAGCTGATTCCGAAGTGGCGCCACCTGAACGTCTTCGAAGGCGAACAGGTAAACCGCGGCGAAGTTATCTCCGACGGCCCGAGCGATCCGCACGACATTCTGCGTCTGCTGGGTGTAAGCGCGCTGGCTAAGTACATCGTCAACGAGATCCAGGACGTTTACCGTCTGCAAGGCGTTAAGATCAACGACAAGCACATCGAGACCATCCTGCGTCAGATGCTGCGCAAGGTCGAGATCACCGAGTCGGGTGACTCCAGCTTCATCAAGGGCGACCAGATGGAACTGACCCAGGTACTGGTAGAGAACGAGCGTCTCGCCAGCGAGGACAAGTTCATCTCCAAGTTCTCCCGCGTGCTGCTGGGTATCACCAAGGCCTCGCTGTCGACCGAGTCGTTCATCTCCGCGGCTTCCTTCCAGGAAACCACCCGCGTACTGACCGAAGCGGCGGTAACCGGCAAGCGCGACTACCTGCGCGGCCTGAAAGAGAACGTGGTCGTGGGTCGTCTGATCCCGGCTGGTACCGGTCTGGCCTACCACAGCGAGCGCAAGCGTCGCCGTGATGCCGACAAGCCGCTGCGTGTGAGCGCCAGTGAGGTGGAAGCCGCACTGACCGAAGCGCTGAACTCCAGCGGTAACTAAGTACAGGGCAGGGCCCCGGCAAGCCTCGCAAGGGAATCGGTGACATCAATTGTTGCCGATGACCGGGCGGGGAGGGCCGGGGCCTCGTCTTGACTGGGTGCAAGATCCTCTTTAGACTTTTGTACCCTTAAATTTGGTGAGGCTCCGTCTCGCCAATTTTTGGCTTTCTTGCAAGACAATAGCGTCGCAAGACAATCAGTGGAGCTAGTAGATGGCAACTATCAACCAGCTGGTACGTCAGCCGCGTAAGCGTACCGTCGAGAAATCCGACGTACCTGCGCTGCAGAACTGCCCGCAGCGTCGTGGCGTGTGCACCCGCGTGTACACCACCACGCCGAAAAAACCAAACTCGGCACTGCGTAAAGTATGCCGTGTGCGTCTGACCAACGGTTTCGAGGTTTCCTCGTACATCGGTGGTGAAGGCCACAACCTGCAAGAGCACAGCGTCGTCCTGATCCGTGGCGGCCGTGTAAAAGACTTGCCAGGTGTTCGTTACCACACCGTTCGCGGCTCTCTGGATACTTCGGGCGTTAAAGGCCGTAACCAGGGTCGTTCGAAGTACGGTACCAAGCGTCCGAAGTAATCGGCCGTTTGCAGACATCCATTTATTTGAGTCGATAAGAGTAAGGTCGGGCAGGGGTCGAAAGACCTGGTCCCGGGCTAACCTGAAGACCGTTTGAGGGCTTATCATGCCAAGACGTCGTGTAGCAGCAAAACGTGAGATCCTTGACGATCCGAAGTACGGATCCCAGATTCTCGCCAAGTTCATGAACCACGTGATGGAAAGCGGCAAGAAGGCCGTAGCCGAGCGCATCGTTTACGGTGCCCTGGATACCGTCAAAGCACGCAAGAACAGCGACCCCCTGGAAATCTTCGAGAAAGCTCTCGACGCCATCGCTCCGCTGGTCGAAGTTAAGTCCCGCCGTGTTGGCGGTGCCACTTACCAGGTTCCGGTTGAAGTTCGTCCGTCCCGTCGTAACGCTCTGGCAATGCGCTGGCTCGTAGACTACGCCCGCAAGCGCGGCGAGAAGTCGATGGCCCTGCGCCTGGCCGGCGAACTGCTGGATGCTGCTGAAGGCAAGGGTGCTGCAGTCAAGAAGCGTGAAGACGTGCACCGTATGGCCGAGGCCAACAAAGCGTTCTCGCACTACCGCTTCTAATTCAAGCATCAATCATTTTGCGAGGGCTTTATGGCTCGTACTACAGCAATTAACCGCTACCGTAACATCGGTATCTGCGCCCACGTTGACGCGGGCAAGACTACCACTACCGAGCGGATCCTGTTCTACACAGGTCTGAGCCACAAAATGGGCGAGGTGCACGACGGCGCCGCGACCACCGACTGGATGGTGCAGGAGCAGGAGCGCGGTATCACCATTACCTCCGCTGCCGTTACCACCTTCTGGAAAGGTTCCCGTGGTCAGTACGACAACTACCGCGTAAACGTCATCGATACCCCCGGCCACGTTGACTTCACCATTGAAGTAGAGCGTTCGCTGCGCGTACTCGACGGCGCGGTTGTTGTGTTCTGCGGTACCTCCGGCGTTGAGCCGCAGTCCGAAACCGTATGGCGTCAGGCCAACAAGTACGGCGTTCCACGTGTTGTCTACGTGAACAAGATGGACCGTGCTGGTGCCAACTTCCTGCGCGTTGTCGGTCAGATCAAGAACCGCCTGGGTCACACCCCGGTTCCGGTTCAGCTGGCTATCGGTGCAGAAGATGACTTCCAGGGTCAGGTCGACCTGATCAAGATGAAAGCCATCTACTGGAACGAAGACGACAAGGGCACCACCTACCGCGAAGAAGAAATTCCAGCGGACATGGTCGAACTGGCTAACGAATGGCGCAACAACATGGTTGAAGCCGCCGCCGAAGCCAGCGAAGAGCTGATGAACAAGTACCTTGAAGAAGGTGAGCTGACCGTCGAAGAAATCAAGGCAGGCCTGCGCGCGCGCACCCTGGCCAGCGAGATCGTTCCGGCTGTCTGCGGTTCGTCGTTCAAGAACAAGGGCGTTCCCCTGGTTCTCGACGCCGTTATCGACTTCCTGCCTGCTCCGACCGAAATTCCTGCGATCAAGGGTATCCACCCTGATCTGGCCGAAGTGCCGAAGGATGAAGTTACCCCAGAGCAGTACGACGAGCGTCATGCTGACGACGATGAGCCGTTCTCGGCTCTGGCGTTCAAGATTGCCACCGACCCGTTCGTTGGTACTCTGACCTTCGTTCGCGTTTACTCGGGCTTCCTGACCTCCGGTGACTCCGTCATCAACTCGGTCAAGGGCAAGAAAGAGCGCGTTGGTCGTATGGTGCAGATGCACGCCAACCAGCGTGAAGAGATCAAGGAAGTGCGTGCGGGCGATATCGCCGCTCTGATCGGCATGAAGGACGTCACCACTGGTGACACCCTGTGCAACGCCGACAAGCCGATCATCCTCGAGCGTATGGACTTCCCGGAGCCTGTGATTTCGCTCTCCGTAGAGCCGAAAACCAAGGCTGACCAGGAGAAGATGGGTATCGCACTGGGCAAGCTGGCCCAGGAAGACCCGTCGTTCCGCGTCAAGACCGACGAAGAAACTGGTCAGACCATCATCTCCGGTATGGGTGAGCTGCACCTGGACATCCTCGTTGACCGCATGAAGCGCGAGTTCAACGTCGAAGCCAACATCGGCAAGCCGCAGGTTTCGTACCGCGAGAAGATCACCAAGTCCAACGTCGAGATCGAAGGCAAGTTCGTTCGTCAGTCGGGCGGTCGTGGTCAGTTCGGTCACTGCTGGATCCGTTTCTCGGAGCCGGATCAGGACGACAAGGGCAACATCACCGAAGGTCTGGTGTTTGCCAACGAAGTCGTTGGTGGTGTGATTCCTAAGGAATACATCCCTGCGATCCAGAAGGGTATCGAAGAGCAGATGAAGAACGGCGTTGTTGCCGGCTATCCTCTGATCGGCCTGAAGGCCGCGGTATTCGACGGTTCGTACCACGACGTCGACTCCAACGAAATGGCGTTCAAGATCGCCGCTTCGATGGCAACCAAGCAACTGGCCCAGAAGGGCGGTGGCGTGGTTCTCGAGCCGATCATGAAGGTCGAAGTTGTAACCCCGGAAGACTACCTGGGTGACGTGATGGGTGACCTGAACCGTCGTCGTGGTCTGGTCCAGGGTATGGATGAATCGGTCTCTGGCCGTGTCGTCCGCGCTGAAGTTCCGCTCGGAGAGATGTTCGGTTACGCAACCGACGTTCGTTCCATGTCTCAGGGTCGCGCAAGCTACTCCATGGAATTCTCCAAATACGCCGAAGCTCCGTCGAACATCGTCGAAGCACTCGTTAAAAAACAAGGCTAATCCCCTTTAGGCAAGAGGTTCACTGTCGTGGCTAAAGAAAAATTTGATCGTTCCCTTCCCCACGTTAACGTCGGCACCATCGGCCACGTTGACCACGGTAAGACCACTCTGACCGCAGCTCTGACTCGCGTCTGCTCCGAAGTTTTCGGTTCGGCAGTCGTTGAGTTCGACAAGATCGACTCGGCTCCGGAAGAAAAAGCGCGCGGTATCACCATCAACACCGCTCACGTCGAGTACAACTCGAACATTCGTCACTACGCTCACGTTGACTGCCCAGGTCACGCTGACTACGTGAAGAACATGATCACCGGTGCTGCCCAGATGGACGGCGCGATCCTGGTTTGCTCGGCCGCCGATGGTCCGATGCCACAAACCCGTGAGCACATCCTGCTGTCCCGTCAGGTAGGCGTACCTTACATCGTGGTCTTCCTGAACAAGGCTGACCTGGTAGACGACGCCGAGCTGCTGGAACTGGTCGAGATGGAAGTTCGCGACCTGCTGTCCACCTACGACTTCCCAGGCGACGACACCCCGATCATCATCGGTTCGGCTCGTATGGCCCTGGAAGGCAAAGACGACAACGAAATGGGTACTACCGCTGTCAAGAAGCTGGTAGAAACTCTGGATGCCTACATCCCTGAGCCAGTTCGTGCCGTTGACCAGCCGTTCCTGATGCCGATCGAAGACGTATTCTCGATCTCGGGTCGTGGTACCGTTGTTACCGGTCGTATCGAGCGTGGTATCGTCCGCGTTCAGGATCCGCTGGAAATCGTTGGTCTGCGTGACACCACCACCACCACCTGCACCGGTGTTGAGATGTTCCGCAAGCTGCTGGACGAAGGCCGTGCTGGCGAGAACTGCGGCGTTCTGCTGCGTGGTACCAAGCGTGACGACGTTGAGCGTGGCCAGGTTCTGGTCAAGCCAGGTTCGGTCAAGCCGCACACCAAGTTCACCGCAGAAGTCTACGTTCTGTCGAAGGAAGAAGGCGGTCGTCACACTCCGTTCTTCAAAGGCTACCGTCCTCAGTTCTACTTCCGTACCACTGACGTGACCGGTAACTGCGAACTGCCGGAAGGCGTTGAAATGGTAATGCCAGGTGACAACATTCAGATGACTGTTACCCTGATCAAGACCATCGCAATGGAAGACGGTCTGCGCTTCGCTATCCGTGAAGGCGGTCGTACCGTCGGCGCCGGCGTTGTGGCAAAAATCATCGAGTAATCACTCGACCGATTGAAAAAACCCCCGCTCAGCGGGGGTTTTTTTTATTGGGTTGACACTAAATGGGGGCGTCTATAGAATCACGCCTCCTTTTAGCGGGCGTAGTGCGTCCGTTGGGAACAGCCTGGAGTCTGAAATCCAATGCAAAATCAGCAAATCCGTATCAGGTTGAAGGCTTTCGACCATCGCCTGATCGACCAATCCACCCAGGAAATCGTGGAAACCGCGAAACGTACTGGTGCACAAGTGCGTGGTCCAATTCCACTGCCTACCCGCAAAGAGCGTTTCACCGTTCTGGTTTCCCCGCACGTCAACAAAGACGCGCGTGACCAGTACGAGATCCGCACTCATAAGCGTGTTCTGGACATCGTCCAGCCAACGGATAAAACCGTTGATGCGCTGATGAAGCTTGATCTGGCGGCAGGTGTGGAAGTACAGATCAGCCTCGGCTAAGACTTCGGTCTGGTCGTGTAACGCTCTGAAATGGGCGGCCATAGCGGGTGAAAGCCCCGTACACTCATGAGGTTTACAACATGACTATTGGTGTAATCGGTCGCAAGTGCGGTATGACCCGCATTTTCACCGAAGAAGGTGTCTCCATTCCGGTCACGGTCATCGAGATCGAGCCGAATCGCGTCACCCAGTTCAAAACTGAAGAAACCGATGGCTACCGTGCAGTGCAAGTCACTGTCGGCGAGCGTCGTGCTTCGCGCGTGACTGCCGCTCAGGCAGGCCACTTCGCCAAGGCCAACGTTGCCGCTGGTCGCGGTGTCTGGGAGTTCCGTCTTGAAGAAGGCGATTTCCAGGCTGGCGATCTGATCAAAGCTGAACTCTTCACTGCAGGCCAGCTGGTAGACGTTACTGGTCAGTCCAAAGGTAAAGGCTTCGCCGGTACCATCAAGCGCTGGAACTTCCGTGGCCAGGACAACACCCACGGTAACTCCGTGTCGCACCGTGTCCCAGGTTCCATCGGCCAGTGCCAGACTCCTGGTCGTGTGTTCAAGGGCAAGAAAATGTCCGGTCACATGGGCGCCGAGCGCGTGACTGTTCAGTCCCTGGAAGTAGTTCGCGTAGACGCTGAACGCAACCTGCTGCTGGTCAAGGGTGCCGTTCCAGGCGCTACTGGCGGCGACGTGGTTGTACGTCCAGCTGTCAAGGCTCGCGGTTAAGGGGAAACTGACATGCAACTCAATGTAAATGACGCTCAGGCGATCGAAGTTTCCGAACTGACTTTCGGTGGCGAATTCAACGAGACGCTGGTACACCAAGCAGTCGTGGCCTACATGGCCGGCGGCCGTCAGGGCACCAAGCAGCAGAAGACCCGTTCCGACGTGGCTGGTGGCGGTAAGCGCCCATGGCGTCAGAAGGGTACTGGCCGTGCTCGTGCTGGTACCACTCGTGGTCCGATCTGGCGTGGCGGTGGTGTAACCTTCGCAGCTCGCCCTCAAGATCACTCGCAGAAGCTCAACAAGAAGATGTACCGCGCAGCCCTGCGCTCCATCCTCGCTGAGCTGGTGCGTAGCGACCGTCTGGTCGTGGTTCAGGACTTCGCTGTTGAAGCACCGAAAACCAAAGATCTGCTGAACAAGCTGAACGGCATGGGTCTGAACGACGTACTGATCGTTTCCGACGCTGTTGATCAGAACCTGTACCTGGCTGCTCGCAACCTGCCGCACGTCGATGTACGTGACGTACAAGGTTCCGACCCGGTCAGTCTGATCGCATACGAGAAAGTGTTGATCACTGTCTCGGCCGTGAAGAAATTCGAGGAGCTGCTGGGATGAACCAGGAACGCGTATTCAAAGTCCTCCTTGGCCCGCACGTTTCCGAGAAGGCTACCGTTCTGGCTGAGAAAAAAGGCCAGTTCGTATTCAAGGTTGCTACCGATGCAACCAAGCTGGAAATCAAGAAAGCTGTCGAAGGCCTGTTCAACGTAAAAGTTGAAAACGTGTCGACTGTTAACGTTCTGGGTAAAACCAAGCGTACCGCACGTGGTCTGGGCAAGCGTAATGACTGGAAGAAGGCGATCGTCTCCCTTCAGCCAGGCCAAGATCTCGATTTCAGCAGCAGTGCTGAGTAAGGAAGGGGTGCATCATGGCAATCGTTAAATGCAAACCGACTTCCCCTGGCCGCCGTTTCGTGGTCAAGGTGGTCAACCAGGAGCTGCACAAAGGCGCTCCTCACGCACCGCTGATCGAGAAAAAATCGAAGTCTGGTGGTCGTAACAACAATGGCCGCATCACCACTCGTCACGTTGGTGGTGGTCATAAGCAGCATTACCGTCTGGTCGACTTCCGTCGCAACGACAAAGATGGCATCCCAGCCACTGTCGAGCGTATCGAATACGACCCGAACCGTACTGCTCACATCGCCCTGCTGTGCTACGCAGACGGTGAGCGTCGCTACATCATCGCCCCTAAAGGCGTGAGCGCTGGTGACCAGCTGATCGCAGGTGCCCTGGCCCCAATCAAGGCCGGTAACTCCCTGCAGCTGCGCAATATCCCAGTAGGTAGCACCATTCACGGCATCGAACTGAAGCCGGGTAAAGGTGCTCAGATCGCTCGTTCCGCTGGTGCTTCGGCTCAGCTGATCGCTCGTGAAGGCGTCTACGTGACTCTGCGTCTGCGTTCCGGTGAGATGCGTAAAGTACTGGCTGAGTGCCGTGCGACCCTGGGCGAAGTCTCGAACTCCGAGCACAGCCTGCGTTCGCTGGGTAAAGCTGGTGCCAAACGCTGGCGCGGCGTTCGCCCAACCGTTCGTGGTGTTGCCATGAACCCGGTTGACCACCCACATGGTGGTGGTGAAGGTCGTACCTCCGGTGGTCGTCATCCGGTATCGCCATGGGGCTTCCCAACCAAGGGTGCGAAGACCCGTGGTAATAAGCGTACCGACAACATGATCGTCCGTCGTCGCAAGTAACTAGAGGGATACGACAGTGCCACGTTCTCTGAAAAAAGGTCCTTTTATCGATCTTCACCTGCTGAAGAAGGTCGAAGTGGCGGTGGAGAAGAACGATCGCAAGCCAGTTAAAACCTGGTCGCGCCGTTCGATGATCCTGCCACAAATGGTCGGTCTGACCATCGCGGTACACAACGGTCGTCAACATGTCCCAGTTCTGGTGAACGAAGACATGGTCGGCCACAAACTGGGCGAGTTCGCCGGTACCCGCACCTATCGCGGGCACGTGGCTGACAAGAAAGCCAAGCGTTAAGGGGTAAGGAAATGGAAGTAGCCGCTAAGTTGTCGGGCGCTCGCATCTCCGCCCAGAAAGCCCGCTTGGTCGCCGACCAGATCCGCGGGAAGAAGGTGGGCGAAGCGCTCAACCTGTTGGCCTTCAGCAGCAAAAAAGCCGCTGAAATCATGAAGAAAGTCCTCGAGTCGGCCGTTGCCAACGCCGAACACAACGAAGGCGCAGACGTTGATGACCTGAAGGTCTCCACCGTCTTCGTCAACGAAGGGCGTTCGCTGAAGCGCATCATGCCACGTGCCAAAGGCCGTGCTGATCGCATCGTCAAGCGGTCTTGCCATATCACTGTCAAGGTTGCGGACAAGTAACGGAGTCGATCAGATGGGTCAGAAAGTACATCCCACTGGCATTCGCCTGGGAATCGTCAAGGAGCACACCTCCGTCTGGTACGCAGACGGTGCTACTTACGCAGATTACCTGTTGAAGGATCTGAAAACGCGTGAGTACCTCCAAGACAAACTAAAAAGCGCGTCCGTAAGCCGTATCGATATTCATCGTCCGGCTCAAACTGCACGCATCACCATCCACACCGCTCGTCCCGGTATCGTTATCGGTAAGAAAGGTGAAGATGTCGAGAAGCTGCGTCAGGACCTGACCAAGCAGATGGGTGTGCCTGTGCACATCAACATCGAAGAGATCCGCAAGCCGGAACTCGACGCTATGCTGGTTGCGCAGAGCGTAGCTCAGCAGCTGGAACGCCGCGTAATGTTCCGTCGCGCCATGAAGCGCGCCGTACAGAACGCCATGCGTATTGGTGCCAAGGGCATCAAGATCCAGGTGAGCGGTCGTCTCGGCGGTGCTGAGATTGCTCGTACCGAGTGGTATCGCGAAGGTCGTGTGCCTCTGCACACCCTGCGTGCCGATATCGACTACAACACCTACGAAGCTCACACCACTTACGGTGTGATCGGTGTGAAGGTTTGGATCTTCAAAGGCGAAGTTATTGGTGGTCGCCAAGAAGAACTGAAACCACAAGCACCAGCGCCTCGTAAAAAAGCTGCTAAGTAAGGGGTACGCCAAATGTTGCAACCAAAGCGTACAAAATTCCGCAAGCAGATGACTGGCCACAACCGTGGTCTGGCACTGCGCGGTAGCAAAGTCAGCTTCGGCGAATTCGCCCTGAAAGCTGTTGCTCGCGGTCGCCTCACCGCTCGCCAGATCGAGTCCGCACGTCGTGCGCTGACCCGTCACGTAAAACGTGGCGGTAAGATCTGGATCCGTGTGTTCCCGGACAAGCCGATCTCCAAGAAGCCTCTCGAGGTTCGTATGGGTAAAGGTAAGGGTTCCGTGGAATACTGGGTTGCCCAGATTCAGCCAGGCAAAGTCCTGTATGAAATCGAGGGTGTTTCTGAAGAGCTGGCGCGCGAAGCTTTCGCCCTGGCTGCTGCAAAGCTGCCTCTCGCCACCTCCTTTGTTAAGCGGACGGTGATGTGATGAAAGCGAATGAACTTCGTGAAAAATCGGCACAGCAACTGAATGAGCAACTGCTCGGCTTGCTGCGCGACCAGTTCAATCTGCGTATGCAGAAAGCAACTGGCCAGTTGGGGCAGTCGCACCTGCTCTCGCAAGTTAAGCGTGACATCGCTCGCGTGAAAACTGTGCTCAACCAGCAGGCAGGTAAGTGATCATGGCTGAAGCTGAAAAAACCGTCCGTACGCTGACTGGCCGTGTCGTCAGCGACAAAATGGACAAGACCATCACCGTTCTGATCGAGCGTCGCGTAAAGCACCCGATCTACGGTAAATACGTTAAGCGTTCGACTAAGCTGCACGCGCACGACGAAGCCAACCAGTGCAAGATCGGCGACAAGGTTTCCATCCGTGAAACCCGTCCGCTGGCCAAGACCAAGTCCTGGGCACTGGTTGAAGTCCTCGAACGCGCTGTTGAAGTCTAAGGGCTAGGGGTCGGAGAAATTTTATGATTCAGACTCAATCCATGCTCGATGTGGCCGATAACAGCGGCGCTCGTCGCGTCATGTGCATCAAGGTGCTCGGCGGTTCGCACCGCCGTTACGCCGGCATCGGTGACATCATCAAGGTAACCGTCAAGGAAGCAATTCCGCGCGGTAAGGTCAAGAAAGGCCAAGTGATGACTGCTGTTGTCGTGCGCACCCGTCACGGTGTTCGTCGCGCTGACGGTTCCATCATTCGTTTCGACGGCAACGCTGCTGTTCTGCTGAACAACAAGCAAGAGCCGATCGGCACTCGCATCTTCGGGCCAGTGACCCGTGAACTTCGTACTGAGAAGTTCATGAAGATCGTCTCGCTCGCCCCTGAAGTGCTGTAAGGAGATCCGACATGCAAAAGATTCGTCGTGACGACGAGATCATCGTGATCGCCGGCAAAGACAAAGGTAAGCGCGGTAAGGTGCTGAAGGTTCTGGCTGACAACCGTCTGGTTGTTGGTGGTGTGAACCTGGTCAAGCGTCATACCAAGCCTAACCCGATGGCGGGCGTACAGGGCGGTATCGTCGAAAAAGAAGCGCCTCTGCACGCTTCCAACGTTGCCATCTTCAACGGCGAAACCAACAAGGCTGACCGCGTTGGTTTCAAAGTAGAAGACGGTAAAAAAATTCGTGTCTTCAAGTCGACCCAAAAAGCGGTTGATGCTTGAACACTGCTAGGTAGAAGACCATGGCACGACTGAAAGAGATTTACCGGAACGAAATCGCTCCTAAGCTTAAGGAAGAACTTAAGCTGTCGAACGTGATGGAAGTTCCGCGCGTTACCAAGATCACCCTGAACATGGGTCTGGGCGAAGCGATCGGCGACAAGAAAGTCATCGAGCACGCTGTTGCCGACCTGGAAAAGATCACTGGTCAAAAGCCGGTTGTGACTTTCGCTCGTAAATCCATCGCGGGCTTCAAAGTCCGTGAAGGCTGGCCGATCGGTGTCAAGGTGACCCTGCGTCGCGACAAGATGTACGAATTCCTGGACCGCCTGCTGGCGATCTCCCTGCCTCGGGTTCGCGACTTCCGCGGCCTGAATGCCAAGTCCTTCGACGGCCGTGGCAACTACAGCATGGGCGTGAAAGAGCAGATCATCTTCCCGGAAATCGACTACGACAAGATCGATGCTCTGCGCGGTTTGGACATCACCCTGACCACCACTGCTCGTTCGGACGACGAAGGCCGCGCTCTGCTGCGTGCTTTCAAGTTCCCGTTCCGCAACTGATTGGAGTAGGAAAATGGCCAAGAAGAGCATGAAAAACCGCGAGCTGAAGCGTCAGCTCACGGTAGCCAAGTACGCCAAAAAGCGTGCCGAGCTGAAAGCGACCATCGTCAACCTGAACGCCTCTCCTGAAGAGCGTTTCGCTGCCGTTGTCGCCCTGCAGAAGCAGCCACGTGATGCCAGCGCTTCGCGTCTGCGCAACCGTTGCCGCCTGACCGGTCGTCCTCACGGTGTATACCGTAAGTTCGGCCTGGGCCGTAACATGCTGCGTCAAGCTGCAATGCGCGGTGACGTACCAGGTCTGGTCAAGGCCTCCTGGTAATCGCTGCAGGCTGGATCCCGGCGGAAGGGGAGCAATCTTCCGACCGCCGGTGACCTCGCCAACAAACAAGCCCCTATATGGGGCTTGTTTCGTTTCTACCTTGTGTCTAGAATGACCGGCTCACCTGAGCCTGGGTTTTTTGCCCTGTCCGCTCGGGTGGTTGTGATAGCCGCAAGGCTAATAATTCTTGTATCAGGAGCATCTAGCCCATGAGTATGCAGGACCCGTTAGCGGACATGCTAACTCGCATCCGTAATGCCCAGATGGCTGAAAAGTCCGTCGTAAGCATGCCTTCCTCCACCCTGAAGGTCGCGGTTGCCAAAGTTCTGAAAGACGAAGGTTACATCGCCGGCTACCAGGTAACTGGTGAGGCCAAGCCTTCCCTGTCGATCGAACTGAAGTACTTCGAAGGCCGTCCGGTCATCGAGGAGCTGAAGCGCTCCAGCCGTCCAGGCCTGCGCCAGTACAAGTCCGTCGCAGAACTGCCGAAAGTACGTGGCGGTCTGGGCGTGTCTATCGTCTCCACCAACAAAGGTGTGATGACTGATCGCGCTGCGCGCGCTGCCGGTGTCGGCGGCGAAGTTCTGTGCACAGTGTTCTAAGGGGAGATAGGCATGTCTCGCGTCGCTAAGAACCCCGTTAAGCTGCCAGCAGGCGTCGAAGTCAAATTCGCCGGCCAGCAGCTTTCGGTGAAGGGTGCCAAAGGCACTCTCGAACTGAACGTTCACTCGTCTGTTGAAGTTACCGAAGAGTCTGGCGAGCTGCGTTTCGTCGCTCGTAACGGTGACCAGCAAGCTCGCGCCATGGCCGGTACCACCCGCGCTCTGGTGAACAACATGGTCCAGGGCGTAAGCCAAGGCTTCGAGCGCAAGCTCCAGCTGGTCGGTGTTGGTTACAAGGCACAGGCCAAGGGCACCGTCCTGAACCTGGCCCTGGGCTTCTCGCACCCAGTGGACTACGAACTGCCAGCCGGTATCACCGCTGAAACCCCAAGCCAGACCGACATCCTGATCAAGGGTATCGACAAGCAGCTGGTGGGTCAGGTGGCCGCTGAAATCCGCGACTTCCGTCCGCCAGAGCCTTACAAAGGCAAGGGTGTGCGTTACGCGGACGAAGTAGTCCGTCGTAAAGAAGCCAAGAAGAAGTAGGGCCTAGCAAATGACCGACAAAAAAGTTACTCGACTGCGTCGCGCTCGCAAAGCACGTCTCAAGATGCACGAACTCGAAGTCGTGCGCCTGTGCGTGTTCCGCTCCTCGCAGCACATCTACGCCCAGGTCATTTCGGCCGACGGCAGCAAGGTTCTGGCAAGCGCCTCGACCTTGGACAAAGAACTGCGTGATGGCGCCACTGGCAACATCGACGCGGCCACTAAGGTTGGCAAGCTGGTAGCTGAGCGTGCGAAAGCCGCCGGTGTATCTCAAGTTGCCTTTGACCGTTCCGGCTTCAAGTACCACGGCCGCGTCAAAGCGCTGGCTGATGCTGCTCGTGAAGGCGGGCTGGAGTTCTAAGTTATGGCAAATAACGATCAAAAGCGCGACGAAGGCTACATCGAGAAGCTGGTTCAAGTTAACCGCGTTGCCAAAACCGTAAAAGGCGGCCGTATCTTCACCTTCACCGCGCTGACCGTGGTAGGTGATGGTAAAGGCCGTGTTGGCTTCGGCCGTGGCAAGTCGCGCGAAGTACCTGCCGCGATCCAGAAAGCCATGGAAGCTGCTCGCCGCAACATGATCCAGGTTGACCTGAAGGGCACCACCCTGCAGTACGCCACCAAGGCTGCCCACGGCGCCTCGAAGGTTTACATGCAGCCTGCCTCGGAAGGTACCGGTATCATCGCCGGTGGCGCAATGCGTGCTGTCCTGGAAGTTGCTGGTGTTCAGAACGTTCTGGCCAAGTGCTACGGTTCGACCAACCCAGTGAACGTGGTTTACGCCACCTTCAAGGGTCTGAAAGCCATGCAATCTCCTGAATCCATTGCTGCCAAGCGCGGCAAGAGCGTCGAGGAGATCTTCTGATCATGGCAACCGTAAAAGTAACGCTGATCAAGAGCGTCTCGGGCCGTCTGCCTAACCACAAGCTGTGCGTTAAGGGCCTGGGTCTGCGTCGCATCGGTCACACTGTAGAAGTCCAGGATACTCCCGAAAACCGCGGGATGATCAACAAGGCTTACTACATGCTGAAGGTCGAGGGTTAATCGATGAAACTCAATGATCTGAGTCCAGCGCCGGGTTCCCGTCGCGAGAAGCATCGTCCAGGTCGTGGTATCGGTAGCGGTCTGGGTAAGACCGGCGGCCGTGGCCACAAAGGTCAGACTTCCCGTTCGGGTGGTTCGATCGCTCCTGGCTTCGAAGGCGGTCAACAGCCGCTGCACCGTCGTCTGCCGAAGTTCGGCTTCGTTTCCCTGAAAGCCATGGACCGCGCCGAAGTGCGTCTGTCCGAGCTGGCCAAGGTGGAAGGCGACGTGATCTCCGTGCAATCCCTGAAGGATGCCAACGTGATCGGCCAGAACGTACAGCGCGTGAAAATCATGCTGTCTGGCGAAGTCACTCGCGCAGTCACCATCAAGGGTATCGCAGCCACCAAGGGTGCGCGTGCGGCTATCGAAGCAGCTGGCGGCAAGTTCGAGGAATAAATGGCTAAGCAAGGTGCTCTCTCTTCGCTCGGTAAGGGCGGGATGTCGGAACTCTGGGCTCGTCTGCGCTTTCTGTTCATGGCGATCATCGTCTATCGGATAGGTGCGCATATCCCGGTTCCTGGCATCAATCCAGACCGTCTGGCGGATCTGTTTCGGCAGAATGAGGGGACCATTCTTAGCTTGTTCAACATGTTTTCCGGTGGCGCGCTTGAGCGCATGAGCATCTTTGCACTGGGGATCATGCCGTACATCTCGGCATCGATCATCATGCAACTGATGACGGCGGTCAGCCCGCAACTGGAACAGTTGAAGAAGGAAGGTGAAGCTGGCCGTCGCAAGATCAGCCAGTACACCCGCTACGGCACCGTTATCCTGGCACTGGTTCAAGCCATTGGCATGTCCATTGGCCTGGCCAACCAGGGCGTGGCGTTTTCTGTAGGCCTGGGCTTCCATGTCGTTGCCGTCTCCACCTTCGTGGCAGGCGCGATGTTCATGATGTGGCTGGGCGAGCAGATCACCGAGCGCGGTGTGGGCAACGGTATCTCGATGTTGATCTTCGCGGGTATCGTTGCCGGTCTTCCGAGAGCAATCGGGCAGTCTTTCGAGTCTGCGCGCACAGGCGATATCAACATTTTCGCCCTGGTCGCTATCGGTTTGCTGGCAGTAGCGATTATCGGTTTTGTGGTGTTCATTGAGCGTGGTCAGCGTCGTATCGCCGTTCACTACGCCAAGCGTCAGCAGGGCCGCAAGGTCTTCGCTGCGCAGACCAGCCACTTGCCGCTGAAGGTGAACATGGCGGGGGTTATCCCGGCCATTTTCGCGAGCAGCATTCTGCTGTTCCCGGCTTCGCTGGGTGCCTGGTTCGGTCAGTCCGAAGGTATGGGCTGGCTGCAGGACATCTCGCAGTCGATCGCTCCTGGTCAGCCGTTGAACATTCTGCTGTTTAGTGCAGGGATCATTTTCTTCTGCTTCTTCTACACAGCGCTGATGTTCAACCCGAAAGACGTAGCGGAAAACCTGAAGAAGTCCGGTGCCTTTATTCCGGGTATCCGTCCTGGTGAGCAGTCGGCACGCTACATTGATGGCGTTCTGACCCGTCTGACCATGTTCGGTGCTCTTTACATGATGGCCGTCTGCCTTCTGCCCCAGTTCCTGGTGGTGGCAGCAAATGTGCCGTTCTACCTTGGCGGGACCTCGTTGCTGATTGTGGTAGTGGTTGTGATGGACTTCATGTCCCAAGTACAATCGCACCTCGTTTCGCACCAGTACGAATCCCTGATGAAGAAAGCCAACCTGAAAGGCTACGGTGGCAGCGGTCTGCTGCGCTGATACGCCCCTAAGGTTCGAGGAGTCGGTAATGAAAGTTCGTGCATCGGTGAAAAAGCTGTGCCGTAACTGCAAGATCATCCGTCGCGAAGGCGTCGTACGAGTGATCTGCAGCGCGGAACCGCGTCACAAACAGCGCCAAGGCTGAGTGTGATCTGCGCTTCAAACCCAGCAGCTAGTGTGCTGCTGGGTTGATTATTCGTTTCTACAGCGATATTATCTCGCGCCCTATTTCTTGGCTTCCGGGGCGTAGGTAGCTGTCAATTGGAGTCCCACTGAATGGCCCGTATTGCAGGCGTCAACATTCCAGATAACAAGCATGCTGTTATCTCGCTGACCTACATCTATGGTGTCGGTCGCACTACTGCACAGAAGATCTGTGCAGACGCTGGTGTAAACCCAGCCGCTAAGATCAAGGATCTGAGCGACGAGCAAATCGAAACCCTGCGTGGCGAAGTCGCGAAGTTCACCACCGAAGGTGACCTGCGTCGTGACATCAACATGAAGATCAAGCGCTTGATGGACCTGGGTTGCTACCGCGGCCTGCGTCATCGTAAAGGTCTGCCGGTTCGCGGTCAGCGCACCAAGACCAACGCACGCACCCGTAAGGGCCCGCGTAAGCCGATCCGCAAGTAATCGCCCAGGAATATAGACATGGCAAAACCTGCTGCTCGTCCTCGTAAGAAAGTCAAAAAGACAGTGGTTGATGGCATCGCCCACATCCATGCCTCTTTCAACAACACCATCGTGACCATCACCGACCGTCAGGGCAACGCTTTGTCCTGGGCGACCTCCGGTGGTTCGGGTTTCCGTGGTTCGCGCAAATCCACCCCGTTCGCAGCCCAGATCGCTGCTGAGCGTGCTGGTCAAGCTGCGCTGGAATACGGTCTGAAGAACCTCGACGTAAACGTCAAGGGTCCAGGTCCAGGTCGTGAGTCCGCCGTTCGTGCACTGAACAGCTGCGGCTACAAGATCGCCAGCATCACCGACGTGACGCCAATCCCGCACAACGGGTGCCGTCCGCCGAAGAAGCGTCGCGTGTAATCAGGAGACAGATAAATGGCACGTTACATTGGTCCAAAATGCAAACTGTCTCGTCGTGAAGGCACTGACCTGTTCCTGAAGAGCGGCGTTCGCGCTCTGGAATCGAAGTGCAACATCGAAGCAGCCCCAGGTATCCACGGCCAGCGCCGTGGCCGTCAGTCCGACTACGGTACCCAGCTGCGCGAGAAGCAAAAAGTTCGTCGTATCTACGGTGTTCTGGAGCGTCAGTTCCGCGGTTACTACCAGGCTGCAGCCTCGAAAAAAGGCGCAACCGGTGAGAACCTGCTGCAACTGCTCGAGTGCCGTCTGGATAACGTCGTCTACCGTATGGGCTTCGGCTCGACTCGTTCCGAGTCCCGTCAGCTGGTTTCGCACAAAGCGATCAGCGTCAACGGTAAGACTGTAAACATTCCATCCTACCAAGTTCGTCCGGGTGACGTGGTCGCGGTTCGCGAGAAGTCGCTGAACCAGCTGCGCATTGTTCAAGCCCTTGAACTGTGCGCCCAGCGTGGCCGCGTTGAGTGGGTTGACGTGGATGCTGCTAAAAAGTCGGGCGTTTTCAAGAACGTTCCTGCTCGCAGTGACCTGTCTGCCGACATCAACGAGAACCTGATTGTCGAGCTCTACTCCAAGTAAGGGCTAGAAAATAGGTGCATCCATGCAGATTTCGGTAAATGAGTTCCTGACTCCCCGCCACATTGATGTGCAGGTAGTCAGTCCGACCCGCGCCAAGATTACGCTCGAACCTCTCGAGCGTGGTTTCGGCCATACCCTGGGCAACGCGCTGCGCCGCATCCTGTTGTCCTCCATGCCTGGCTGTGCAGTAGTCGAGGCCGAGATCGACGGCGTACTCCACGAGTACTCCGCGATCGAAGGTGTTCAGGAAGACGTCATTGAAATCCTGTTGAACCTGAAAGGCCTGGCTATCAAACTGCACGGTCGTGACGAAGTTACGCTGACCTTGTCGAAAAAGGGTTCGGGGGTGGTTACCGCTGCCGATATTCAGCTGGATCACGATGTCGAGATCGTCAACCCCGATCACGTAATCGCGAACCTGGCGTCGAACGGCGCCCTGAACATGAAGCTCACTGTAGCTCGTGGTCGTGGTTACGAGCCGGCCGACTCCCGTCAAACCGACGAAGACGAAAGCCGTAGCATTGGCCGTCTGCAGTTGGACGCTTCGTTCAGCCCGGTGCGTCGTATCGCCTATGTGGTCGAGAACGCCCGTGTTGAACAGCGTACCAACCTGGACAAGCTGGTCATTGATCTGGAAACCAACGGCACCCTGGATCCTGAAGAGGCTATCCGCCGCGCTGCGACCATCCTGCAACAGCAGCTGGCCGCGTTCGTCGACCTCAAAGGTGACAGCGAGCCTGTCGTAGTCGAGCAGGAAGACGAGATCGATCCGATCCTGCTGCGTCCGGTTGACGACCTGGAACTGACTGTACGTTCGGCCAACTGCCTCAAGGCGGAGAACATCTACTACATCGGCGACCTGATTCAGCGTACCGAAGTAGAGCTGTTGAAGACTCCTAACCTGGGCAAGAAGTCCCTGACTGAAATCAAGGACGTCCTGGCCTCTCGTGGTCTGTCTCTCGGCATGCGCCTCGACAACTGGCCGCCTGCAAGTCTTAAGAAAGACGACAAGGCGACCGCCTGATCGTCGTAATCACCGAACGTAGTGTTTGGTAAGGAATGAATCATGCGTCATCGTAAAAGTGGACGTCACCTGAGCCGTACCAGCTCTCACCGCAAGGCTATGTTCCAGAACATGGCAGTGTCGCTGATCGAGCACGAGCTGATCAAAACCACCCTGCCGAAAGCCAAGGAACTGCGCCGCGTTGCCGAGCCGCTGATCACCCTGGCCAAGGAAGACAGCGTAGCTAACCGCCGTCTGGCCTTCGATCGTACCCGTTCGAAGTCCGCTGTTGGCAAGCTGTTCAACGACCTGGGCAAGCGTTACGCCACCCGTCAGGGCGGCTACCTGCGCATCCTGAAGTGCGGTTTCCGCGCTGGCGACAACGCTCCTATGGCGTACGTCGAGCTGGTTGATCGTCCGGTCGGCGGTGCTGTAGAAGCTGCTGAGTAAGACGTTCTGTCTGCTACAAAGAACCGGGCCTAGTGCCCGGTTTTTTGTTTCAACATGTATTGTTTATTTCTATTGATTCAAGTCATGTAATGCATTTGTTCTTGTAACCTTGCTCGTCAATACTCTCTCCAGAGCCGATTAGCCGGCGCTTGAAGACCGATAAGGAGAGCCCATGAGCAAGATTCTCACCACCGCCAGCGGTGCACCTGTAGCAGACAACCAGAATTCCCGTTCCGCCGGCCCGCGCGGCCCGCTGCTGCTCGACGACTTCCACCTGATCGAGAAGCTCGCTCACTTCAACCGCGAGAACATTCCTGAGCGCCGCGTACACGCAAAAGGCTCGGGAGCTTACGGCACCTTTACCGTCACCCGCGATATCACCGATTACACCAGTGCCAAGTTGTTTGAACAGGTTGGCAAGCAGACCGAAACCTTCCTGCGCTTCTCGACCGTTGGTGGTGAGCGTGGCTCCGCTGATACCGAGCGCGATCCCCGTGGTTTTGCCGTCAAGTTCTACACCGAGGAAGGCAACTGGGACATCGTCGGCAACAACACGCCGGTGTTCTTCATCCGCGACCCACTGAAGTTCCCGGACTTTATCCACACCCAGAAGCGTCACCCACAATCCAACCTGAAGAACGCTCAGATGATGTGGGACTTCTGGTCACACTCTCCCGAGGCGCTGCATCAGGTCACCATTCTGTTCTCCGATCGCGGCATTCCGGACGGCTACCGCCACATGCACGGCTTCGGTAGCCATACCTATAGCCTGATCAATGCCAAGGGTGAACGCACCTGGGTCAAATGGCACTTCAAGACCCAGCAAGGCATCAAGAACCTCGCACCGGCAGATGCCGCGCGCCTGGCAGGTACTGACCCGGACTACGCCCAGCGCGACCTGTTCGAAGCCATCGAGCGGGGCGATTACCCACGCTGGACCGTATGCATCCAGGTGATGAGCGAAGCCGAGGCTGCCAGCCGCGACGAAAACCCCTTCGACGTGACCAAGACCTGGTCGCAGAAGGACTACCCGCTGATTGAAGTGGGCGTGCTGGAGCTCAACCGTAACCCGCTCAACTACTTTGCCGAGGTCGAGCAGGCTGCGTTTGGCCCGAGCAACATGGTGCCGGGTGTTGGCCTGTCGCCGGACCGCATGCTGCAAGGGCGGGTATTCGCCTACGCCGACGCGCACCGCTACCGGGTGGGCACCAACCATCAGCAACTGCCGGTGAACGCACCACGTTGCCCTGTTCACAGCTACCAGCGTGATGGTTCCATGGCCACTGCCACTTATGGCAGCGCGCCGAACTATGAGCCCAACAGCTACAGCGATGCACCGAAGCAGTCACCAGCCCACGCCGAGCCTGCACTTGCCCTGAATGGTTCGGCAGACCGCTACGACCACCGCGAGGACACCGACTACTACAGCCACGCCGGCGCGCTGTTCCGCCTGATGAACGATGAGCAGAAAGCCCTGCTGATAAACAACATTGCCGGCACCATGGCAGGCGTCAGCGAAGACGTGATCCAGCGTCAGCTGCAATACTTCTTCAAGGCCGATCCGGCCTATGGCGAAGGGGTTGCCAAGGCCTTGGGCATCAATCTCGCCTAAGTCGAAGTGATAAGAAGAACCGCCCTCATTTGGGCGGTTTTTCAATGAATATCACTACTGTTTAACCGATTTTTTGCTTCTAATTGCGCGGTTTTCAGTGACCGCAGGCAAAAGCTGGTTCACACTATATGGCATAGACGTTTTCACATGGAGAAGCAGGGCGATGCAAGGTCACCCGGACGTAATCAACTACCTCGTTACGCTGCTGAAGGGCGAACTGGCGGCTCGCGACCAGTACTTCATTCATTCGCGTATGTACGAAGACTGGGGCCTGTCCAAGCTCTACGAGCGCATCAACCACGAAATGGAAGAAGAGACGCAGCACGCCGATGCCCTGATGCGTCGCATCCTCATGCTCGAAGGCACCCCTGACATGCGCGCGGATGACCTGGAAGTGGGCAGTACCGTGCCGGAAATGATCGAGGCCGACCTCAAGCTCGAGTACAAGGTACGCGGCGCGCTGTGCAAAGGCATCGAACTGTGCGAATTGCACAAGGACTACATCAGCCGCGACATCCTGCGCGCTCAGTTGGCTGATACCGAAGAAGATCACACCTACTGGCTTGAGAAGCAGCAAGGGCTGATCAAGGCCATTGGCCTCGAGAATTACCTGCAGTCGCAGATGTAAAAGGCTGGGGCTGCTCTGCAGCCATATCGCGACACAAGGCCGCTCCCACAGGGAAATGCATTCCTCCTGTGGAGCGGCCTTTTGTCGCGAAATGGGCGCAAAGCGCCCCCCGAGGCCTTACGCCCGATCCCGCTCCAGCAACGGTTTCAGGTAGTGCCCGGTATACGACTGCTTCATCGTACTCAGTTCTTCCGGCGTACCGCAGGCAATGATCTGCCCGCCTTTCGAACCACCCTCCGGCCCCAGATCCACCAGCCAATCCGCGGTCTTGATCACATCCAGGTTGTGTTCGATCACCACCACGGTATTACCGTGGTCGCGCAGGCGATGCAGCACGTCCAGCAACTGCTGGATATCGGCAAAGTGCAGGCCCGTGGTCGGCTCGTCGAGGATGTACAGTGTCTTGCCGGTGTCACGCTTGGACAGTTCGCGCGACAGCTTCACTCGCTGTGCCTCACCGCCCGACAGCGTGGTCGCCGACTGGCCCAGCTTGATGTACGACAGCCCCACATCCATCAACGTCTGCAGCTTGCGCGCCAGCGCCGGCACTGCGTCGAAGAACTCGCGGGCATCCTCGATGGTCATTTCCAGCACCTCGTGGATGTTCTTGCCCTTGTACTTGATCTCCAGGGTTTCGCGGTTGTAGCGCTTGCTCTTGCACACGTCGCACGGCACGTAGATATCCGGCAGGAAGTGCATCTCCACCTTGATCAGGCCATCGCCCTGGCAGGCCTCGCAACGGCCTCCCTTGACGTTGAACGAGAAACGCCCCGGACCATAGCCGCGCGAACGCGATTCCGGCACACCGGAGAACAGCTCGCGGATCGGCGTGAAGATGCCGGTGTAGGTCGCCGGGTTCGAGCGAGGGGTGCGGCCGATCGGGCTCTGGTCGATGTCCACTACCTTGTCCAGGTGCTGCAGGCCATCCATGCTGGCATGCGGCGCCGCTTCCAGGCTGCTTGAGCCATTCAGGGCGGTCGCGGCCAGTGGGAACAGGGTGTTGTTGATCAGTGTCGACTTGCCCGAACCCGACACCCCGGTCACGCAGGTCAGCAGGCCGATCGGGATTTCAAGGTCGACGTTTTGCAGGTTGTTGCCACGCGCGCCCTTGAGCTTGAGTTGCAGCTTCTTGTTGCGCGGCGTGCGCTTGGCCGGCACTACGATCTTCTTGCGCCCTGACAGGTACTTGCCGGTCAGCGAGTCGGGGTGCTCCATGACCTCCTGCGGCGACCCCTCGGCGACGATCTGACCGCCGTGCACGCCCGCCCCAGGGCCGATGTCCACAACGTAGTCGGCCAGGCGGATGGCGTCCTCGTCGTGTTCCACCACGATCACCGTGTTGCCCAGGTCGCGCAGGTGGTTGAGGGTGGCCAGCAGGCGGTCATTGTCACGCTGATGAAGGCCGATGGACGGCTCATCGAGGATGTACATCACTCCCACCAGGCCAGCACCGATCTGGCTGGCCAGGCGGATACGCTGCGCTTCGCCACCGGACAGGGTATCGGCGCTGCGGTCCAGGGTGAGATAGTCGAGACCGACGTTCACCAGGAACTGCAGGCGCTCGCAGATTTCCTTGAGGATCTTCGCCGCAATCTCGCCACGGCGTCCGGTCAGAGTCAGCTCGCCGAAGTAGTTGCTGGCTTCACCGATCGGCAGGTTGGTCACTGCCGGTAGCGTTTTTTCGCCCACCCACACATGCCTTGCCTCACGGCGCAGGCGGGTGCCGCGGCAATCGGGGCACGGCTGGGTGCCGAGGAACTTGGCCAGTTCTTCGCGCACGGTGGCCGACTCGGTTTCGCGGTAGCGACGCTCCAGGTTCGGCACGATGCCTTCGAACGGGTGCGAGCGCTTGACGATGTCGCCACGGTCGTTGAGGTACTTGAAGTCGACGCTCTGCTTGCCGCTGCCCTGCAGGATCACCTTCTGGTGCTCGGCCGAAAGCTGGCCGAATGGTTCCTCCAGGCTGAAGCCGTAATGCGCGGCCAGCGAGCCGAGCATCTGGAAGTAGTACACGTTGCGCCGGTCCCAGCCGCGGATCGCGCCTTCGGCCAAGGTGAGCTCGGCATTGACCAGGCGCTTGGTGTCGAAGAACTGCTTCACCCCCAGGCCATCGCAGGTCGGGCAGGCGCCGGCGGGGTTGTTGAAGGAGAACAGCTTCGGCTCCAGCTCGCTGATGGCATGACCACAGACCGGGCAGGCGAAACGCGCGGAGAAGATCGTCTCTTCGCCGGGCTCGTCATCCATCGGCGCGACCAGGGCTATGCCGTCGGCCAGCTTGAGCGCGGTCTCGAACGACTCGGCCAGGCGCTGTTGCAGGTCGGCGCGGACCTTGAAACGGTCCACCACCACATCGATGCTGTGTTTTTTCTGCTTGTCCAGCTTGGGCAGTTCGTCGAGTTCGTAGAGCTTGCCGTTTACCCGGGCGCGCACGAAGCCCTGGGCGCGCAGCTCGTCGAACACCGCCAGGTGCTCGCCCTTGCGCTCGCGCACCACCGGCGCCAGCAGCATCAGCTTGCTGCCTTCCGGTCGCTCCAGCACCAGGTCGACCATCTGGCTGATCGTTTGCGCTTCCAGCGGGATATCGTGATCCGGGCAGCGTGGGGTACCCACGCGAGCGTACAGCAGGCGCAGATAGTCGTAGATTTCGGTGATGGTGCCGACCGTGGAGCGGGGGTTGTGCGAGGTCGACTTCTGCTCGATGGAAATGGCCGGCGACAGGCCTTCGATGGTGTCGACGTCGGGCTTTTCCATCATCGACAGGAACTGCCGGGCGTAGGCCGACAGCGATTCCACATAGCGGCGCTGGCCTTCGGCGTACAGAGTGTCGAACGCCAGGGACGACTTGCCGGAACCGGATAGGCCGGTGATCACGATCAGCTTGTCCCGGGGCAGGGTCAGGTCGATGTTCTTCAGGTTGTGGGTACGTGCCCCACGAATCAGGATCTTGTCCACTGCGGCCTCGCTCGGCGGGCATAAACAAGGAAGTATACGGCGCGCTGCCAGTACGCGGCAAAGCGTCGCGTAGATGCCGTCAAGCTGTCGGACTGATAGAATCGCCGCCGGTTCACACGAGGTTAATCCATGCACGACACCCACAACGAGCGTATGAGTGGCGGCGAAACCCGCGCCGCTGGCGGCCTGGCCCTGGTCTTTGCCTTTCGTATGCTGGGCATGTTCATGGTCTTGCCGGTGCTGGCCACCTACGGCATGGACCTGGCCGGTGCCACGCCTGCGCTGATCGGCCTGGCCATTGGTGCCTATGGCCTGACCCAGGCCGTATTGCAGATCCCGTTCGGGATGATTTCCGATCGCATCGGCCGCCGGCCTGTGATTTACCTGGGGCTGGTCATCTTTGCCCTGGGCAGTTTATTGGCGGCCCAGGCCGACTCCATCTGGGGTGTGATTGCCGGGCGTATCCTGCAGGGTGCCGGGGCGATTTCCGCTGCGGTCATGGCGCTGCTGTCCGACCTCACCCGCGAGCAGCATCGGACCAAGGCCATGGCCATGATCGGCATGAGCATCGGCCTTTCGTTTGCTGTCGCCATGGTCGTCGGCCCATTGCTGACTCGTGCCTTTGGCTTGTCAGGATTGTTCCTCGCCACGGCAGGACTTGCCCTGGTCGGCATCCTGCTGATCGCCGTTGTGGTGCCCAATACCCACAGCATCCTGCAGCACCGTGAGTCGGGTGTGGCGCGCCAGGCCATCGGCCCGACCCTGCGCCATCCGGACCTTCTGCGCCTGGATGTGGGCATCTTCATCCTCCACGCCATCCTCATGGCCAGCTTCGTCGCATTGCCACTGGCCTTTGTCGAGCGCGGCGGCCTGCCGAAGGAGCAGCACTGGTGGGTATACCTGACCGCGTTGTTCATCTCATTTTTTGCAATGGTCCCGTTCATCATCTATGGCGAAAAAAAGCGCAAGATGAAACGCGTGCTGGCCGGGGCGGTCAGTGTGTTGCTGCTGGTGGAGGTGTTCTTCTGGCAGTGGGCTGACGGTTTGCGCGGACTGGTGATCGGCACCGTGGTATTCTTTACTGCATTCAACCTGCTGGAGGCATCGCTGCCTTCACTGGTGAGCAAGGTGTCGCCTGCAGGTGGCAAGGGGACGGCAATGGGGGTCTACTCCACCAGCCAGTTCCTCGGCGCTGCCCTGGGAGGAATCCTCGGTGGCTGGTTGTTCCAGCACGGCGGGCTGAACATGGTGTTCCTCGGTTGTGCGGTACTGTGTGCCATCTGGTTGGTCGTCGCCTTGCGCATGAACGAGCCGCCCTATGTGACCAGCCTGCGCATGCCGCTGACGCCAGAGGCAGTCCGGGAAGCCGGCCTGACCGAGCGCCTGATGGCTGTACCGGGTGTGACCGACGCCGTCGTGGTGGCGGAAGAAGCCGCCATCTATATCAAACTGGATACGAAAATTTTGGACCGTACGACCCTCGAGCGCCTGGTGAACCCGGCCTCTTCGGCGTGCGAAGCCTAGGAGAACGTTATGGCCCGTGGGGTTAACAAAGTCATTCTGGTCGGCACCTGTGGCCAGGATCCCGAAGTCCGCTACCTGCCCAACGGTAACGCCGTGACCAACCTGAGCCTGGCTACCAGCGAGCAGTGGACCGACAAGCAGTCGGGCCAGAAGGTCGAGCGTACCGAGTGGCACCGTGTGTCGCTGTTCGGCAAGGTTGCCGAAATCGCCGGCGAATATCTGCGCAAAGGTTCGCAGTGCTACATCGAAGGGAAGCTGCAGACCCGCGAGTGGGAAAAAGACGGCATCAAGCGCTACACCACCGAGATCATCGTCGACATCAACGGCACCATGCAGCTGCTCGGCGGTCGTCCGCAGAACCAGCAGCAGGGCGGTGATCCGTACAACCAGGGTGGCGGCAACTACGGTGGCGGCCAGCCGCAGCAGTACAACCAGGCCCCACGCCAGCAGGCCCCGCGCCCGCAACAGGCTCCTCAGCGCCCGGCCCCGCAGCAGCCAGCCCCGCAGCCGGCAGCTGACTTCGACAGCTTCGATGACGATATTCCGTTCTAGAGTCTACCTTAGACTTTTTTGTAAAGTTTACGTCTGGAGCCCCCGCACTGCGGGGGTTTCGCGTTTTTGGAAGTGTAAAATTTCGTTTGACAGTTTTTTGGTGTTCTGCAACCATGCAAAAACGTAAGGTTTTGGTGATCGCATGGACATTTCACTACGCAGGTTCAGGGGGTCAGACGGAGAGCGTTTTTCCGTCCTGGTGGATGAGCAGGGGATGCCTCTGTTCTATCAGACCTTGTTCTCCACTTGGGTGCTTCGGGCGCAGTCCCAGGCGGCCAATTCGATCACCAACGCTCTGAATGCATTGAAAGCACTCTCGGCCTGGGAAGCCCATGTGGGCATACGGCTGGAGTCGACCTTCTCGCAAGGCGAGCTACTGGATAACAACCAGATAAGAGATCTGTGCGATTTTCTTCAGCGTTCTCTGGATGTCGTTCCGGTCACGAAGATCACCCCGATTCGGCAGAAACCCAAAGTGGTTGACTCCAGTACCCACTACTTTCGGATCAGCACCGCAGCTCAGTACCTTAAGTTCCTGGCACACCGGGTAGCCCCTCACTTGGAGGATGCTGTGGTCAGCAAGATGGTCAGTACGATCAAAGCGCATCGACCAGGCAAACCTAAAAAATCTGATCCGGATAGAGATGAGATACACCTCACGGACGAAGTGGTGCAGGCAATTGAGGCTGCTCTGAGGCCAGACGCGGCTAACAATCCAGCTAAAGACAGCGGCGTTCAGCTTCGCAACGCCCTGATGTATTTCATTCTGAAGCTCACAGGCATCCGTCGTGGAGAGCTGCTTAATCTGAGAGTCGGGGATTTTGACTTCGGTAAAGGCACGATGGCCGTGGTGCGTCGGCCAGACTCCGATTTTGATGTCCGGAGGTATCAGCCTACGGCCAAGACACGCCCTCGGCGTCTGCGGATCACCCCGGCACTATTAGATAAAATTAGGCAATACGTCAAAGACGTACGGAGCAAGGTTCCGGGCGCTAAGAGACATGACTACCTCTTCGTAACTCATAAAGCAGGCCCAACTCAAGGAGCTCCAATGTCTATTGGAGCTTTCAGCAAGTGGATGGGGCAAATCTCGGAAATTGTAGAGGGGGCTGGCTTTCATGCCCATGCTCTTCGCCATAACTGGAACTACATTTTCTCAAAAATGGCTGAGGAGAAGGGGTTTAGCCCTGAAGAAGAAGAAAAGACTCGATCTTACTGGATGGGTTGGGATGAAACTTCCGGCACAGCCGGTACCTACAATCGTAGGCGCACGAAGGAACAAGCTCAACAAGCAGGTCTTGAGCTTCAAGAGCGTTATTACCAATCTGGTCGGGAGAGTAAATGAGAATGGATGCAGTAGAGCTGACAGGGGCATATGGTCTACGGCAGCCAAGCGATGAGGAATTCCTGTCTCGCGACGGATACCTAGTTAACCTTCTCGGGGAACGTTGGAAGCTGAGCAAAGACGTTGAGATACCGATTGGCGTTCTCTGCACCCTTTTTCCGGGGGATACCTATGTCTTCCGTCAGGTTTTGGCATTTTATGCCAGGCACAGCTCGCCTTCCCATGTAAAAAATATGTATGAGCGGCTTGCTCATTACGTCAGAGCTCTAAATGGCGCGAAACTGTTTTCCGTTGAGTCTATTCTTTCTTATCACGCCAGTTTGGATAAGCTGCAGAAATGGTATCTGTCGTCTGTTCGTGTGCTCATTCGTCAATGGGCTCGGCTAGGTTATCCTGGCATACCTGATGAAACTCTCACGCTGCTTGATAATCTCCGAATCAAGGGTAACGAGAAGGGGCGTGCTGTTCAGTCCCAATGTCCTGAAGAAGGGCCATTAACTGATGTTGAAATGCAGGGGATCGTCGAGTCTACGATTCACTGTTTTGCAACAAATATTTTGAGTCTCACCGAGACCTCTCTGATCATGATCCTTGCCATGACTGGGCGTAGACCAGGCCAAGTGTCGGCTTTAAAGCTCAAAGACCTGATTCCTAGAGGGGGTAAGTACTTTATCAATTTTCCTCGAGCTAAGCAGCGCCATATGGGATGGCGCTCTTCGTTCAAGAAGTTTGCGATAGTTGAAGATCTATGGTTGCTGCTGAAACAGCAGGCGGACTATGTGAGGATGCAGTTCTCAGGTTGCCTCGACTCGGCGGAGTGGGTAGGTGAGCTCCCTCTGTTCCCAAGTACCCCGTTTGACATATCGCTGTTGAAGGATCGGTCGGTACTTGAGTCTGATCGTCTTCATATTCCCTCGTATGAGGTTTACGTCATCGTTAAAGCTGCCGGTATCACGATGAACATAATAAGTGAACGCTCTGGACGGCCAATTCACCTAAACCCAAATCGCTTCCGATATACGCTTGGCACGAATTTGGCGTCTGAAGGCAAAGGCGTTTACGTCATCGCAGAAGCACTTGACCACTCCGATACCCAGAACGCCGGTGTGTACGTCAAGAACATCCCAGACATCGTGAGTCGGATCGACAAGGCTGTGGCTCTGGAGCTAGCCCCTTATGCCCAGGCCTTCAGGGGCGTTTTGATACCGTCTGAGAAACAGGCACGACGTGGCAATGACCCGGCGAGTCGTATCTCCAATGGAAACGGCAATGTTGGTAGCTGCGGAAGCCATGGCTTCTGTGGTGCTCTCGCGCCGCTTGCGTGCTACACCTGCGCACACTTCCAACCTTGGTTAGATGGGCCACATGAAGAGGTCTTGGATGGTTTGATCCAAGAGCGTGATCGGGTAGTCGAGCTTACTGGAGATCTAAAGGTCGCCTCTGCCAATGATCGGCTGATCTACGCAGTAAGCGATGTCATTCATCGTTGCCGAGTGGCGAAAGGAGGCCTCGAATAATGGCTGAGGTCTTGCTATTTACTCCCAAAGCAGAGCGTGACGCGAGAGGTAATCTCGAGGACTTCATTGAGATGTGTCGGGACAGGCTCACTGTTTTTGGTGAACATCTAGACTGGTACTCTAATGCCTGGCCGAAGGTGGGTAACTTCACCGTCAAGGGAGCCCCATCTAGAGGGTATCTTGAAGATCAAATCCTGA
Source organism: Pseudomonas sp. SA233 (assembly GCF_054792385.1). Taxonomy (NCBI): domain Bacteria; kingdom Pseudomonadati; phylum Pseudomonadota; class Gammaproteobacteria; order Pseudomonadales; family Pseudomonadaceae; genus Pseudomonas; species Pseudomonas sp. SA233. Next base: position 569,053 of record NZ_CP096449.1, read on the forward strand.
ATGCTGATATCTTGCCATTTGCAAAAGCGTATGTCCGTTATCAGCAAGGGCTTAAGCCTGCTAAGCTAATAAATGAATTCAAGGCCATCCGCTGCATTGAACCCGCGCTTATCTCCGTGAAAGGCAAAGCGGACATCACGTTGACTGACACGACGGTGATGGATATTGCTGCTCAGTTCGCTAGGGAGTATGGCGCTACGGCCTACCAAGCGGGCTCGGCCCTAGCGATAATGGTCAAGTTTCTGAATGAAGCTAAGTTAGTTCCTAAACGTATAGAGTGGCGAAATCCTATCTCTAAACCGAAAGAGATCAATCGTACGGATCAAGAGACTCAGGGTAAGCGCGCCGACAAGCTTCCGGAAGACCTGCACCTTGATTTCATGGCCGAGATGTTCGCGAATGATCTCCAATTTGCTCGTGACCGGTTCACGACATCGATTTTTGGATTGCTGATGTCGGCTCCGTCAAGGATCAGTGAAGTTCAAAAGCTGCCTCTAGCTGTTTTCCATGATGATGTAGACTCCCAAGGGATTGACCGTCTGGGGCTTCGTTTCTTCGCTGGTAAAAACGGTGGCTGGGATATCAAGTATATTCCCACCTGTTTTGTGGACGTCGCAAAGGAAGCGGTTCGTCGGCTTACCGATCTATCTGCTGAAGGACGGAGATTGGCACGGTGGTACGAAGAGAACCCATCCAAGTTCTATCGTCATGAAGAATGTCCAAGCGTTGGAGAGCATGCGCCGCTATCAGACGAACAGGTATGCTTGGCGCTAGGGTTGGGGTGGAATGGTAATAAGAGCCTTATCCATCAATATTTCAAAAATTACTCTCCTTACGAAGAGTACAAAAAATCCAAGAAGCCGCTCACTCTGGCATTCCTGAACGCATACTGTCACTCGGTGTTGCCAGATGACTTCCCCTACATTGATAACGAAAGGGGGCTTAAGTTTTCGGAAGCATTGTGTTGCTATCGAGCGCATGAATTTAGATCGGATCTGCATACCAGCCGTGTGAGGCTCTGGGCTCCGGGCAAGAGCCTTTTCACAACCGACCTGAATTACATCGATGGTCAGGAGCGAAGCATCTGGACGCGTCATGGTTACAAAAATCCAGATGGGTCGGAAATAACCATGACATCCCACCAGGTGCGGCACCTGCTGAACACGGCGGCACAGCGAGGAAACTTAGGCCAGCTTGATATTGCTAAATGGTCTGGGCGGGCGAACATCCATCAGAATGCTGTCTACAACCACATGTCTGAGGAGGAGTACGTCAAGCTTTCCGAGAATGCTCTGCCTGACGGCGTTTTGGACAAAGTGAAGACAAACGCCCCGGTTACTTTGGCAGACCTGGACGCTGAGGGTGATGCCATCGCTCACGTCACTATCTACGGCTTCTGCGTTCACGATTACACGATGCTGCCATGCCAAAAGCATCGGGATTGCTTGAACTGCACCGAGCATGCCTGCATCAAGGGAGATGCGGAAAAGCTGGGGCGACTCAAGGAGGAGCGCCGCTTGACCCGAACGCAACTGGAGAAGGCGAAGGCTGCAGATGACGCTGGATATTTCGGTGCTGATCGGTGGAGCCAGCATCAACTCAAAACCTTGGAGCGTCTTGAGCAACTCATCGACATTATGGAAAACCCAGACGTGCGAGATGGGAGCGTCATCATGCTCAACAATGACCAGGAGTACAGCCCATTAAAGCGCGAGCTCGCAGCTCGCCAATCGACGATTCAGCTGCCAGAGCCTCCTCCTGAAATGCCTCTTCTGGACTTTGTGATGGATGATTTCTAACGATGGCCAGACACCTTACGGAACACGACACTCGCGTACTGATTGACTTCATCGATGCCTGGGAAGGAAAGCTCACATGGGATGGGCTATGCGACGCAGCGCGTGAAGTATTTGGTTTTCGCCCGACGAGGCAGACGCTGAACACTCACCAGGCGATTAAGTCGGCGTTTCTCGCGAAAAAGAAGCACTTGAAAACCGGAGTGTTGCCTTCCAAGCGCCCGGTCAGTCTTTCCATGGCTGAGCAAAGAATTCGGAAGCTTGAAGGAGAGGTTGAACGCTACAAATTTGAGAATGAACAACTGATCGAACAGTTCATTCGCTGGCAGTACAACGCTCAAAAACGGGGTGTATCGAAGGCCATGCTCGACGAACACCTTCCTGTAATCGACCGTGACTCCTCGGAGAAGAAGCGCTGATGGCGAATGGGCAGCAGAGGGCAGGGGAAAACCTCGTGGCGTTCAGGGCATGGGCCCAGTCGAAGTCAGATGATGATTTTCGAGAGTACGTGTATCGAGGTCAGCTTAAGCGCGCTGAGATATTTGCGGAATGCGGATTTGGTCGCAGTGCTTTGGCCCAGAATCCGGCTATCAGAGCCGAGTTGGAAGAGTTGGAGGACGCTTTGCGTAAGCGTGGCGTTCTTCCAGCCGCTGGCGTAGGGGCCGGTACCGGGGCAGAAAAACTGGCCACAAGAGATACCCAATCAAAGCAGCGAAGGCAGGACGGCCAACGTCTCAATAGCCTCGAGCAAGAAAACGCTGCCCTACGAGCCGAACTTGGCAAGGCCAAATCGATGCTGGAGAGCTGCAAGCTAATGGCCGCATTTCTCGACGAGACAGGACGGATGCCGAGATGAATATTCAGCCCCCTTCGTTGCTCAGCATCACTGTGCGGGTAACCCGTATTCGTTCTGCAAATCGTAAGGGCTGCATCGCCTTTGGGCACCGGGTAGATGTTGAGTCAGGCCTCAACGATAGGTCGACAGCCATCGTCATTGCGGTTCCTGCTAGCACGGCCCCAAGCTCGCTGGTCGAGGTTGGGGGGATCTACGAAGTCTACGGTGAAAGTAGTGTTGTGCACCGTGAACACTCCGGCTTCAAAGTTTCGGAAATTCAGGTCGACGCTCAAGACATTCGACTGGTTCGGCCGAGTGGTAGCCAGCTAATCCAATGGCTCGCGGACAATGCGCCAGGTGTTGGTGAAGTCAAAGCGACCAAGCTTTGGGACGCCCTCCAGGAAGCTTTGTACGACATCCTGGATAACTCGAACCATGATGCAATCAGCAAGATCATCCCATCTGATAGCGTTCGTACTGACCTGTTTGCTGCCTGGCTCGAGAATGGCGATGCCAAGACACTGCGCTTTGTTCAGGACAAGGGCATTCCCCTTGATCTGGCCCGCAAGGCCATCAAGTTCCACAAGGGCAACACCATCTCCGCTTTGCAAGACGACCCATACCGTTTGCTGAGTTTTTGCGGTAGTTGGGGGGAGGTCGACAGGATCGCGCGCGAGCGTTTCTCCGTTCGACTTGATGACCCTCGACGCTTGAGAGCGGCCATGGAGGAAGCACTCTATCGTGCTGCCGAGAAGGGGCACACCTGCGCGACCATCTCTGATCTCCATCAGACAGTCAGCAGGCTGCTGGCACCACATCCTGCACCTACCGCTGCATTAGCTAAGGCTTTGCTGCAAGGCAAGTCGACTGGTCAGTTCATCGTACGTAATACCGCAAGCGGCGACGTGATGCTCCATGCGCCGGGTACGTACATCATGGAGCGAAGCTGTGCTGAATTCATCTTGTCGTTACTGCGAGAGCCGGTATTACAGCAGCCCCTGTTCCCGACTGATGTAGCCAGCGTAATCGCTGACTTTGAGCGGTCAGAGCGCGATCATCTGAAGCTCAACACTTTTGCACTGAACGACGCTCAGCGTGTAGCCGTGAATACATCATTCACCAATCGGTTCAGCATCATCACTGGTGGTGCCGGCGTTGGCAAAACAACTGTCCTCAAAGCTCTGTATAAGGCGTTGGATAGGCTTGGCAAACCTAGGTTTCAAATGGCTCTGTCGGGGCGTGCGGCTGCTCGTATGACCGAGGCGACACAAGAGTCAGCGACAACCATTGCTGGCTTCCTTCGAAACGCGACAGAAGATGACATGGGCGAGTCCCCGGTCGTCATCATTGACGAAGCTTCGATGCTGGATGTCGTGACGTTCTACAAGCTCACGCAGAAGCTACCAAGCGGAACCCACCTAGTGCTCGTTGGTGACCCATTCCAGCTCCCGCCGATTGGTGCGGGCTTGGTCTTCCACGTGCTTTGCCAGCTCGCGGCCATCCCTGTAACTCGCCTGACAGAAGTGAAGCGTCAAGCAAAGGGCTCTGAGATCCCAGCCGCAGCAAGCGCGATCAGAGAGGGAGAGTGGCCTGGCTTCAGTTCTGCAGAGGGGGCGGAGGTGGTGTTCTTACCGTGCCCAGAGACCGAAATCATCTCTGAAACGATGCGTCTCTACGAAATGGACAAAGACAACACCCAGATCTTGGCTGCTACTCGTTCAAGCCCTTATGCGGGGGTCGAGACTATCAACCGGCTGTGCCACCTTCGCTATGTGGCAAGTGCGCGCCCGCTCCTGGCGACAAGCGAGGATACGGGCGCAGTGGAGCAGACAGGGTTCTGTGAAGGGGACTTGCTCATCTACACGGCAAATGATTGGGGGCGGAATTTGCAAAATGGTCGGCTAGGCCGGCTGTTGACAGTCTTCAATGAGCCGATCAAGGTCAACACAGGTACCGAGGAAAAGCCCGTTTGGCGTTTAGCGCTGGCCCAAGCGGACTTCGAAGGGGCTCGGCATTACCTGTTTGAGTCGGACATAGATCTCATCCAGCACGCGTATGCGATCACTGTTCACAAGAGCCAAGGTTCTCAGTTCCGACGAGTAATCATCCCCGTCGTGAAATCCAAGGTGCTGGATCGCACGTTCGTCTACACCGCGCTGACCAGGGCCCAGGTTCAGGTCATATTTATCGGCGATGCCGAAGCAGTGAGGGAAGCGATTACTCTCCCTCCACGTGCGTTCTCTCGCCAGGTGGGCCTCAAGGCCATGCTTCAAGACGCTCTTGAGACCCTTCCACGGGCTGCCTAACCAAGCGTTGGGCGGATGAGTGCCTACGGCAGTTGAAAGGGGTAAATGTAAGGTTTTGCCCCGCTGATACGTAAAAACCTTACGAAATTCTTTACGTTTCTATCTATCTCTTCATGTTAAATGGCCATCCAGGCCCCGTCAGTCCGTCGATTCACTCACTCACTCAGTGGCTGGTAACTGAAAAGAGGTCGGCATTACCGTTCTGATCCAAGCCGTTAAGCAGCTGGCAAAAAACCAAAAACCCAAGGCAGATGTCTTGGGTTTTTTTATGGGCGGTGCCGCGTACCTTTTTGTGGGCGGGTTTGCCCGAGAATGAATTGGTACCGACTGCCACTCCAGTAGCGAGCCTGATCAATAGAACAACCGCGGCTCCGGCGAGTCCAGCAAGCTGACCAGCTTGGTCAGGGCAAAGCCCAACTCCTGACGGCTGGGGGCCATCAAGGCGATGCGCACGCCGCAGCTGGCGTGGCTGCGCTCTGGCAGGAACTGGCTGCCACTGACTACAGTGACGCCGTTGTTACGCGCCAGGTTGGCGAATTCGTCGCTGGTCCACGGCTCGGGCAACTCCAGCCAGATGTGGAAGCTGTTGGGCTGGCTGCGGATCTTGTACTTGCCAAGGATCTCCTGGGCCATTTGCTGGCGCGCGGCCGCCTCTTCCTGTTGTTCTCGAACCAACTGGTCGGCCATGCCGCTGTTGATCAGGTTGCTGGCCAGTTGTGCCATCAACGGCGATGGCATCCAGACGCTGCTGCGTACCATCGACGATAGCCGCGAGAGAGTTTGCGGTGGGGCGTACAGGTAACCGATACGCAGCGCCGGCAGCACACTTTTGGACAGGCTGGTGAGATACACCGAACGTTCTGGCGCATACGCCGCCAGTGGCTGGTAATCCGGTGCGGGTTCAAGGAAGCCGTAGATATCGTCATCGACGATGAACAGGTCGAACTCGCGGGCGATCTCTGCGATGGCCTGGCGCCGTGCGTGGGGCATGATCGAGTTGGTGGGGTTCTGGTGGGTGGTGACACACACCAGCAGGGAAGGGCGATGCTCCAGGCAGGCCGCGCGCAATGCCTCGGGAATAAGGCCATGCTCGTCCATGGCCACGCCACGCAGGCGGCGGCCCATGCTGTGGGCCAGGGAGATGATGCCTGGGTAGCAGAACGATTCGCACAGCACCACATCGTCGCTCTTCGACAGGCTGCTGATGGCCACCAATAGTCCATGCTGCGCGCCAGAGGTCAGTACAACCTGTTGCCAGCGCGCATCAGGCAGCCAGCGCCGAATCCAGTCTGCACCTGCTTGTTTGTGGGAGGTGTGACCACCTTCTGTCACATAGTCGAGTACCTGTCGCAGGTCCGCAGAGGTGGCCAGCTCGCTGATCGCCGTACCCAGCCACTCACTCATGTGGGCGTCGTTGGGTTTGATGATCGAGAGATCGATCTGGCTGCTTTCGCCAGTAACTGGTGTAGGCACCGACGGGGCGGATAACCGCTGTCGCAACTGCCTGACAAATGTGCCACGGCCTACCTCTCCAACCACCAGGCCGCGCTTGGCGGCTTCGTCGTAGGCTCTTCCAACGGTGCCGGGGGTTACATTCAGTGCCTCGGCAAGGTCTTTGAGGGTGGGCAAACGATCGCCTGCTGCAAGCCGACCACTTTCGATGTCCTGTTCAAGGGCATTAGCGATCATCAGGTAAACCGGCTGGGTTTGATCGCCGTATTGAGGGACCCACATGGAAATGGCACCAGATTCTGCAATTGCGCGCAGCCTAACATGAAAGCCAAGATGCGGGTAATGATGGCAATCTTCGCCATTGAGTCGATTTAATTCGATATTGTATCGATTCAATTTTTGTAATTACAATCATCGCGCTGATTGGGACATGCACACTTGCGTTGTGCTTGGCAGGACACTCCACTGGATGGACTTCGCTATGGAAATTCTGGGCGCTTTCTGGGCGGAACACTGGTTGCTGGCGGTGCTCATGCTTGGGGCTATCGCTTTCGTTGCCGGCTTCGTAGACAGCATTGCCGGTGGCGGCGGGTTGTTCCTGGTGCCGGGCTTTCTGCTGGTCGGTATGCCGCCGCAGGTTGCCCTCGGCCAGGAAAAACTGGTCAGTACCCTTGGCACACTGGCAGCCATTCGCAACTTCCTGGCCAATAGCAAGATGGTCTGGCAGGTGGCGCTGGTCGGCGTGCCATTCTCGTTGCTCGGTGCCTACCTGGGAGCGCACCTGATCGTCTCGATCTCCCAGGAAGCTGTGGGCAAGATCATCCTGGCGCTGATCCCCTTCGGCATCCTCATCTTCCTCACCCCCAAGGACCGCTTGGTCGAGGAGCGCGAACTGTCATCGCGCATGCTCTTCACCTTGGTGCCGCTGACCTGCCTGGCCATCGGCTTCTACGACGGCTTCTTCGGCCCGGGTACCGGCAGCATGTTCATCATCGCGTTCCACTACCTGCTGCGCATGGACCTGGTTTCCAGCTCGGCCAATTCAAAAACCTTCAACTTCGCATCCAACATCGGCGCTTTGGTGGCCTTCGTCATTGCCGGCAAGGTCGTCTACCTGCTGGCGTTGCCGCTGGTGGCCTGCAACATCCTCGGTAACCACCTGGGCAGCGCACTGGCCCTGCGCAAGGGCAACGAAGTGGTGCGCAAGGCGCTGGTGTTCTCGATGCTCTGCCTGTTCACCAGCCTGGGCGTGAAGTACCTGGCCTGACCCTTCCATAGGAGACAACTGATGAAAACCGCATTCGTAACCGGCGCCTCCTCGGGCTTTGGCCGCGCCATCTGCCGTACCTTGATCGGCAAAGGCTACCGCGTGATCGGTGGCGCCCGGCGCATGGACAAGCTGCAAGCGCTGGCTGCCGAGCTGGGCGTCAATTTCATTCCGCTGGCGCTGGATGTCACCGACCCGGTGTCGCTCGAGAAGGCGGTCGAGCAGATTACTGATGCGTCACTGCAGATCGACCTGCTGGTCAATAATGCCGGGCTGGCGCTGGGCGTGGACCGTGCCCAGGCCAGTAGTGCGGGAAACTGGCAGCGGATGATCGACACCAACATCACTGGCCTGGCCATGGTCACCCACAAGATCCTGCCGCAGATGGTGGAAGCTGACAGCGGCATGATCATCAATATCGGCTCGATCGCCGGCACCTATCCATACCCGGGCGGTAACGTGTATGGCGCCAGCAAGGCCTTCGTTCGCCAGTTCAGCCTCAACCTGCGCGCCGATCTGGCGGGCACCCGCGTTCGAGTGAGCAACATCGAGCCTGGGCTGTGCTCGGGGACCGATTTCTCGGTGGTGCGCCTGAACGGTGATCTGGATGCCGTGCAGGCGCTGTATCGGGACGTGGAGGCCATCCTGCCCGAGGACATCGCGGCCACGGTGGCCTGGATTGCCGAGCAGCCGGCGCATGTGAACATCAATACCATCGAGATCATGCCGGTGGCCCAGAGCAGTGCGGCGCTGAACGTGGTGCGCAACCTGCCGCTTTGCTGATCGGCCGGTGGTGGATGGCACCGGCGTTGCCGGTGTTCGCGGGCACGCTCGCTCCCACAGGAATAGCGCCCTGCTTCGGGCATGTGCAGTAACTGCGGGAGCGGGTTCACCCGCGAATCAGGCAGCACAGCGCCTTCAGCTGACCCATGTCATCGCACCTTCTCGATTCTTGGCTAGTCTTAACTGTTGGCGGCCATCAATTGGCCGCCACCGTGACTACCAAGAGGCGCCGGCCATGTTCCGTGCGTCCACCACCTGATCAGGAGTGCACGATGGACCTGAACCGTCGGCAGTTCTTCAAGGTCGCCGCCGTCGGCCTTGGAGGCTCGAGCCTTGCGGCGTTGGGCATGGCCCCGACACCAGCATTTGCCGAGCAGGTGCGTCACTTCAAGCTGGCGCATACCAAAGAAACCCGTAACACCTGCCCTTACTGCTCGGTCGGCTGCGGCCTGATCATGTACAGCCAGGGCGATGCGGGCAAGAACGTCAAACAGAACATCATCCATATCGAAGGTGATGCCGACCACCCGGTCAACCGCGGCACCCTCTGCCCGAAAGGTGCCGGCCTGCTGGACTTCATCCACAGCCCGAGCCGCCTGCAATACCCCGAGGTACGCAAGCCGGGCAGCAAGGAGTGGGTGCGGGTCAGCTGGGACGAGGCGCTCGATCGCGTCGCCGACCTGATGAAGCAGGACCGCGACGCCAACTTCATCGAAAAGAACGCCCAGGGGCAAACGGTCAACCGCTGGCTTACCACCGGTTTTCTTGCTGCTTCCGCCGCCTCCAGCGAGGCCGGCTACCTGACCCACAAGGTCATCCGCGCAACAGGCATGCTGGGGTTCGATAACCAGGCTCGTGTCTGACATGGCCCGACGGTGGCAAGTCTTGCCCCGACGTACGGCCGTGGCGCCATGACCAACCACTGGTCCGATATCGCCAATGCGAATCTGGTCCTGGTGATGGGTGGCAACGCAGCAGAAGCGCATCCGTGCGGCTTCAAGTGGGTGACCGAGGCCAAGGCGCACAACAAGGCGCGGCTGATCGTGGTCGACCCGCGGTTTACCCGTACCGCTTCGGTGGCGGACTACTACGCACCGATCCGTACCGGTACCGACATCGCCTTCATGGGCGGGCTGATCAATTACCTGCTGAGCAACGACAAGATCCAGCACGAGTACGTGCGCAACTACACCGACGTGTCGTTCATCGTCAAAGAGAACTATGGCTTCGAGGATGGCCTGTTCAGCGGCTACGACGAGGCCAAGCGCGTGTATGCCGACAAGTCCGGCTGGGGTTACGAGCTGGGTGCAGACGGCTTTGCCAAGGTTGACCCGACGCTGCAGCACCCGCGCTGCGTGTTCCAGCTGATGAAGCAGCACTACAGCCGCTATACACCGGAACTGGCAAGCATGACCTGTGGCATGCCGCAGGACGCCATGTTGAAGATCTGGGAAGAGATCGCCACCTGCTCGGTACCGGGCAAGACCATGACGATCCTCTACGCGCTGGGCTGGACGCAGCACTCGATCGGTGCGCAGATCATCCGCAGTGCGGCCATGGTGCAGTTGCTGCTGGGCAACGTCGGCATGCCGGGTGGCGGGGTCAACGCCTTGCGCGGGCACTCCAACATCCAGGGCCTGACCGACCTCGGCCTGCTGTCCAACTCGTTGCCGGGTTACTTGACCCTTGCCGGCGATGCCGAGCAGGACTATGCCGCCTATATCGACAAGCGCGCCTCCAAGCCACTGCGTCCTGGCCAACTGTCGTACTGGCAGAACTACGGCAAGTTCCATGTCAGCCTGATGAAGGCGTGGTACGGCGCCAATGCCACGGCGGAGAACAACTGGGGCTACGACTGGCTGCCCAAGCTTGATGTGCCGGCCTACGACGTGCTGCGCATGTTCGAGATGATGAGCCAGGGCAAGGTAAACGGCTACATGTGCCAAGGTTTCAACCCGATTGCCGCGCTGCCGGACAAGAACCGTGTCACTGCCGCCCTGAGCAAACTCAAGTGGCTGGTGATCATGGACCCGCTGGCCACCGAGACCTCGGAGTTCTGGCGCAACGCCGGGCCGTTCAACGATGTCGACACGGCCAACATCCAGACCGAAGTGATCCGCCTGCCCACCACCTGCTTCGCCGAGGAAGACGGCTCGCTGGTCAACAGCAGCCGCTGGCTGCAGTGGCACTGGAAGGGCGCCGACGGCCCGGGCGAGACCCGCACCGACGTTCACATCATGAGCGAGCTGTTCCTGCGCCTGCGCCGACGCTACCAGGCCGAAGGCGGCGCCTATCCTGACGCGCTGATGAACATCAACTGGCCATACAAGGTCCCTGAAGAGCCATCCCCGGAGGAGCTGGCCAAGGAAATGAACGGCTGGGCGGTGACGGACGTCACCGATCCGACTGGCGCAGTGCTCAAGGCCGGCCAGCAACTGGCGGGCTTTGGCCAGCTCAAGGACGACGGCAGCACTGCGTCCGGTTGCTGGATCTTCGCCGGCAGCTGGACCGAGCAGGGTAACCAGATGGCTCGCCGTGACAACAGCGACCCGTACGGCATGCACCAGGTGCAGAACTGGGCCTGGGCCTGGCCGGCCAACCGCCGCATCCTCTACAACCGTGCCTCCAGCGACCCGCAAGGCAAGCCGTGGGACCCGGAGAAGAAGCGCCTGGTGTGGTGGAACGGCAAGGCCTGGACCGGCACCGACGTGCCCGACTTCAAGGTCGACTCGCCGCCCGAGGCGGGGATGAACCCGTTCATCATGAACCCCGAAGGCGTGGCGCGGTTCTTTGCCATCGACAAGATGGCCGAAGGCCCGTTCCCCGAGCACTACGAGCCGTTCGAGACGCCGATTGGCATCAACCCGCTGCACCCGCAGAACAAGAAGGCCACCAGCAACCCGGCCGGGCGGGTGTTCGACTCGGTGTGGGACACCCTCGGCAAGCACGACGAGTTCCCGTACGCGGCGACCACGTACAGGCTGACCGAGCACTTCCACTTCTGGAGCAAGCATTGCCGGCTCAACGCCATTGCCCAGCCCGAGCAGTTCGTCGAAATCGGCGAGGTGCTGGCCAACGAGAAAGGTATCAAGGCCGGTGACCGGGTGCGGGTATCGAGCAAGCGCGGGCATATCGATGCGGTGGCGGTAGTGACCAAGCGGATTCGCCCGCTCCAGGTCAACAACCAGACCGTGCACCAGATCGGCATCCCGCTGCACTGGGGCTTCACCGGGGCTACGCGGCATGGCTACCTGACCAACACCCTGGTGCCTTTCCTGGGTGACGGCAATACCCAGACGCCAGAGTCCAAGTCGTTCCTCGTCAAAGTGGAGAAACTCTGATGGCCAGCCAAGACATCATCGCCCGCTCGGCCACCACCACCGTACCGCCTTCGGTACGCCAGCAGCAGGAAGTCGCCAAGCTGATCGACACCACCAAGTGCATCGGCTGCAAGGCTTGCCAGGTGGCGTGTTCGGAGTGGAACGAACTGCGTGACGAGGTCGGCCACAACTACGGCACCTACGACAACCCCCAGGACCTCACCGCCGAGACCTGGACCCTGATGCGCTTCACCGAGCACGAGCGCGACGACGGCAACCTGGAGTGGCTGATTCGCAAGGATGGCTGCATGCACTGCGCCGAGCCAGGTTGCCTGAAGGCGTGCCCGAGCCCGGGAGCGATCATCAAGCACGCCAACGGCATCGTCGACTTCAACCAGGACCACTGCATCGGTTGTGGGTACTGCATCACCGGTTGCCCGTTCAATATCCCGCGTATTTCGCAGAAGGACCACAAGGCGTACAAGTGCACCCTGTGTTCCGACCGCGTGACCGTGGGCCTGGAGCCGGCCTGCGTGAAAACCTGCCCGACCGGGGCGATCGTGTTCGGCACCAAGGATGAGATGAAGGTGCATGCTGCCGAGCGCATCGTCGATCTCAAGTCGCGAGGTTACGACAAGGCGGGGCTGTACGACCCGGACGGCGTCGGTGGCACCCACGTGATGTATGTGCTGCACCATGCCGACACGCCGAAGCTGTACGCCGGCCTGCCGGACCAGCCGGTGATCAGCCCGCTGGTGGGGCTGTGGAAGGGCTTTACCAAGCCGCTGGCGCTGCTGGCCATGGGGGCTGCGGTGCTGGCCGGGTTCTTCCACTATGTGCGGGTGGGGCCACAGCGGGTGGAGGAGGACGAACACCCGACACCCGCGGATGAAAGCGTGCACCAGGTGGACCCGTCGGTCCATGTCTATGATCCGACCAAGCCCGGTGGGCAAGGGGAGCAGCGACCATGAACGACAACAAACCCATCCTGCGCTACAACGCCAACGAGCGCAGTAACCACTGGGTCGTCGCGATCCTGTTCATCCTGGCTGGCCTGTCGGGGCTGGCGCTGTTCCATCCGGCGCTGTTCTGGCTCAGCAACCTATTCGGCGGTGGCCCGTGGACACGCATCCTGCACCCCTTCCTCGGGGTGGCGATGTTCGTGTTCTTCCTCGGCCTGGTGCTGCGTTTCTGGCGCGCCAATTTCATCACTGCCAATGACCGACTGTGGCTGCGCCGGGTGGACCGGGTGATGCTCAACAAGGAGGAGGGTGTGCCACCGATCGGCAAGTACAACGCCGGGCAGAAGCTGTTGTTCTGGACCCTGCTGGTGTGCATGCTGGTTCTGCTGGTCAGCGGCGTGGTGATCTGGCGCGCATACTTCAGCCATTTGTTCGGCATCGAGGTCATTCGCCTGTCTGCGCTGCTCCACGCCCTGGCGGCGTTCGTGCTGATCCTCAGCATCATCGTGCACATCTACGCCGGTATCTGGATCAAGGGCTCGATCGGCGCCATGCTGCATGGCTGGGTCAGCCGCGCCTGGGCGCGCAAGCACCATGAGTTGTGGTACCGCGAAGTGACTGGTGACAAGACGCCGGGCAATCACGGACGAAAAGAAGGATGAGCGCTTGAGCACGATACTCGAACCTGGGCAGATCGAAGCGTCGGCAGTGATGCCGCCGTTTCTGCACCTGCCCCCTGCCAACCTGTTCGAACTGCGCGCCGCGCGCCTGGAGCAGCTGGCCGAGGGCAATGCCCTTGGCGAATACCTGAAGCTGGTGGCTCGTTTGTGCCGTATCCAGCAGCAGCTTGTGGATAACCCGCCCGCTGGCATGCCGGTGGCAGAGGAGCGTCAGCGCCTGTGCATAAGTCATGGTTTGCCGCCACTGGCGGCGGACAGCCTGGTGCGTGAAGGGCCGTGGCTGGTCTGGTTGCAGGCCTTGCTCGAGCACTTCAATCCGCAGGCCAGCGGTCCATTAGGGGAGGCGCTGCAAGTTCTGCGCAGCAGTGACGACTGTCAACGCAAGGGTTGGGGCATCGCCTTGCTTGCCGGTCAGTACGATGCCGTGCCTGCGGCGCTGGTGCCGTTCATTGGTGCGGCCTTGCAGGCGGCCTGGTCCAGCTGGTTGCTGGCGCTGCCCGCACCAGAGCTCAAGCCCGCCGACAGCCTGGCCCAGTGCCCGGCCTGCGGTTCGCCGGCGATGGCCGGGGTGGTGCGCAACCGCGGCAAGCACAATGGCCTGCGCTACCTGGCTTGTTCGCTGTGTGCCTGCGAATGGCATGTGGTGCGGGTCAAATGCGTGTACTGCGAGTCGAGCAAGGACCTGCGCTATACCAGCCTTGACGATGACCGCCATGCGCCGGGCAAGGCGCCGCTACGGGCGGAGTGCTGCCCGGAGTGCGAGAGCTACCTGAAGCAGAACTACCTGGAAAACGATGCGGCGGCCGAGCCGCTGGCCGATGACCTGGCCAGCCTGGCACTGGACATCCGCCTGGACGAGGAGGGCTTCCATCGGTTGGCACCGAACCTGATGCTCGCACCCGGGTAATGGAGAGTGTCTACACTGTAAGACCGAGTCGCTTCTTCGCGGGTAAACCCGCTCCCACAGGGCCCGCGCAGCTTTTTAGGCTTGCGCGGCCCTTGTAGGAGCGGGTTTACCCGCGAAGAGGCCAGTACAGACAACGGATCAGTCCAAGGTAGTACCGCATGTCCTCCAGCCTAGCCAGCGACACCCCACGCCTGCCCTCCATCGACACCCTTTTGCGCCACCCAGCCTGCCTCCCGCTGATCGACCGCCACGGTCGCGACGCGGTCCTCGCCACCCTGCGGCAACTGCTCGACGACCTGCGCGACCCCGCCCGCACCGGCCAGCTCAGCGCCGCCGAACTGGCCGCTGAAGTCCTGTTGGGCCGCACTGGCGAACGCTTGGCCACCCAGCAACGCAGCCAGGTCCGCCGAGTGTTCAACCTCACCGGCACCGTGTTGCACACCAACCTCGGCCGCGCCCTGTTGCCAGAGGAGGCCATCGAAGCCATGCAGACCGCCGCCCGCTACCCGCTCAACCTGGAGTTCGACCTGGCCACCGGCAAGCGCGGCGACCGTGACGACCTGATCGAGGGCCTGATCCGTGAGCTGACAGGCGCCGAAGCCGTCACCGTGGTCAACAACAACGCCGCCGCCGTGCTGCTGGCGCTCAACAGCCTGGGTGCGCGCAAGGAGGGGATCATCTCCCGCGGTGAACTGATCGAGATCGGCGGTGCCTTCCGCATCCCCGACATCATGGCCCGCGCCGGCGTGAAGCTGCACGAAGTCGGCACCACCAACCGCACCCACGCCCGTGACTACGAGGCCGCCATCAGCCCGCGTACGGGCCTGCTGATGCGGGTGCATTGCAGCAACTACAGCATTCAGGGCTTCACTACCCAGGTGCCCACCGCCGAGCTGGCGCGTATCGCCCACCAACATGACTTGCCGTTGCTTGAAGACCTTGGCAGCGGCAGCCTGCTTGACCTTACCCGCTGGGGCCTGCCCTCCGAGCCGACCGTGCGCCAAGCCCTGGCTGACGGCGCCGATATCGTCACCTTCAGCGGCGACAAACTGCTGGGCGGGCCGCAAGCCGGAATCATCGTCGGGCGCAAGGAGCTGATCGCCAGAATCAAGAAGAACCCGCTCAAGCGCGCGCTGCGGGTCGACAAGATCACCCTTGCCGCACTCGAAGCGGTGCTGGCGTTGTACCGCAACCCCGACCGCCTGGCCGAGCGCCTGCCCAGCCTGCGCCTGCTGACCCGCAGCCAGGCAGAAATCCAGGCCCAGGCCGAGCGCCTGGCCCCTGAAATCAAAGCCCGCCTCGGCGAGCAATGGGCGGTCAGTGTGGAGCCGGCGTTGGGCATGATTGGCAGTGGCAGCCAACCGGTGGCCCGCCTGCCAAGCGCGGCATTGTGCCTGCGCCCGCAGGTGTCGAAGAAGTTGCGCGGGCGCAGCCTGCATGTACTGGAGCGTGCCTTGCGCGGGCTGCCCGTGCCAGTGCTCGGCCGAATCGACGATGACGCCCTGTGGCTGGACCTGCGCCAACTGGATGACGAGGCCCAGTGGCTGGCTCAGTTGCCCGCCCTGCAATTGGGGCCGGTACAGTGATCGTTGGTACCGCCGGCCACATCGACCACGGCAAGACCGCACTGCTCCAGGCCCTGACCGGCCAGGCCGGTGACCAGCGCCAGGAGGAGCGCGCCCGTGGCATGACCATCGACCTTGGCTATCGCTATGCGGCGTTGACCGAGGGCGCAGCGCTGACCGGCTTCATCGACGTGCCCGGTCACGAGCGCTTTATCCACAACATGCTGGCCGGCGCCCATGGCATCGATCTGGTGCTGCTGGTAGTCGCGGCCGACGACGGGGTGATGCCTCAAACCCGTGAGCACCTGGCGATCGTCGAGTTGCTGGGCATCCCACAAGCCCTGGTGGCGATCAGCAAATGCGACCGTGTAGAGCCGGCCCGCCTGGCCGAAGTGCAGGCACAGGTCAGCGAACTTCTGACGCCGGGCCCATATGCCGGTGCGCGGCAGTTTCCGTTGTCCAGTGTGACCGGTGAAGGTATCGATGCCTTGCGCCAGGCCTTGCTGGCCGCGCAACAGCGCGTGTGCCAGCGCAGCGTGCGCGGCGGTTTCCGCCTGGCCGTCGACCGCGCCTTTGCCGTTACCGGTGCGGGTGTGGTGGTCACGGGCACGGCGCTGGCCGGGCGGGTCAGTGCCGGTGACACCTTGTTACTGGGCAAGGCCGGCAAACCGGTGCGGGTGCGTGGCCTGCATGCGCAGAACCAGGCCGCACTGGTGGCCGAAGCGGGCCAGCGGGTGGCACTGAACATTGCTGCCGAACGCCTGGCGGTGGAGCAGGTGCGCCGGGGAGACTGGCTGGTGCCCGAGTGGCTGCATGCGCCTAGCGTGCGGGTGGATATCGAGTTGAACCTGTTGCCTGGCGAGACCCGTACCTTCGAGCATTTCAGCGCTGTGCACGTGCACCTGGGCACCCAGGATGTAACGGCCCGGGTAGCCTTGCTTGAGGGTGAAACCTTGGTGGCAGGCCAGCGCATGTTCGCCCAGTTGCTGCTCAATGCGCCGCTGCAGGCGGTACACGGCGACCGCTTGGTGCTGCGCGATCAGCGTGCCCAGCGCACACTGGGGGGCGGCAAGGTACTCGATCCGTTCGCGCCAAGCCGTCAGCGTCGCAGTGATGAGCGCCTGCGCCAATTGCAGGTGCTGCGTGATGCCGAGGACCTGGAGCAGGCCTTGCCGGCACTGCTTGCCAGCGCACCCGGGGGTATCGACCCGCAACGTCTGGAACGGCAGTTCAATCGCCTGCGCGAAACCTGGCAGTTGCCGGAAGATGTGCTGGTGGTGGCCACGCGGCAGGGCCAACTGCTGTTTGCCAGTGCCCGGTGGCAGTCGCTCAAGCGCCAGGTGCTGGAGCAGCTGGCGCGGTTCCATGAACAGGAGCCCGACCAGCTCGGCCCGGACCGCGACCGCCTGCGCCGCTTTGCTGCCTTGCCGCTGGAGCGGCCCGCTTTTGTCAGCCTGCTGGATGAGTTGCTCGAAGACGGCGCCATTGCCAGCAGCGGGCCTTGGCTGCACCTGCCCGATCACAAGGTGCAGTTGAGCGAAGCCGACAGTGCATTATGGGCGAGTCTGCAACCGAAGTTGCTGGCGGGGCAATACGATCCGCCCTGGGTCCGGACGCTGGCGAGCGAGGAAAATTGTGCCGAAGCCGATGTGCGCCTGTTGCTGCGCAAGCTGGCCCGGTTGGGCCTGGTGCACCAGGTGGTGCGCGACCTGTTCTACCCCGAGGCGACGCTACAGCGCATGGCAGAGCTGCTGCTGGGGCAGGCCAGTGAAACGCCGATAGTGCAGGTTGCCGCGTTTCGCGATATGTTGGGCATCGGTCGCAAGCGCAGCGTGCAGATTCTGGAGTACTTCGACCGCATCGGCCTGACCCGGAGGGTGGCCGATCAGCGTCACATTCGCGCCGACAGCGCCCTGGCCCAGCAGCAGGCCAGGCACTGAGTTCAAGGAAGGCAATCGCGCCCGGTGGCGCGGCCGGGCTTCAAACCCGGTTGGGGACGGCAGCCGTTCCCGGGCAGGTTCGACTCCCGCTGCCTTCCGCCATTTTCTTTTGCCTGTCAGGGCCCTATCGCCGGCAACACTCAGGCCCGTTCCCCACACAGGTCCAGGGCAAACCACCGCTCTGCCGTTTCGACATCCAGCCCGGCCCCCAGCAACGCAACCATCTTGGCCAGCGCCGCCTCCCGGGTCATGCCCCCGCCACTGACCAGCCCGGCCCCGCGCAAGCGGTTACCCGCCGCATAGGTATCGAACACCACCGACCCCTCAGGGCACTGGCTGATAGCTGCCAGCATCACACCCCGCTGGCGTGCGGCGCTCAGCACATCCAGTAACGCCTGGTCATCCGACGGCCCGGTTCCGCTGCCGTAGCATTCCAGCAGCAAACCCTGCACGCCGCTGCCCAGCAGTGCCTGCAAATGCCCGGCCTGCAGGCCCGGGAACACCGGCACTACCGCCAGGTTGACCGGCTGGCGCGGGTGCTTGTAGCCAAGCTCGGCAGGGATCGCCGTTGCGCGCTCACTGTCACGATGGCGCGGCAGCGCGGCAAAGGCATCGAACGCCTCGCTGCGCAGCTTCGACGCCCGGCAGCCATGCAGCAGCTGCCCATGGAAGTACAGTTGCACGCCATCTTCCAGCCCTTGTTCGAACTGGCGCAGTGCGCCGCACAAGTTGCCCCAGGCGTCGCTGTCCGCGCTACCTGCCGGCAGCATCGAGCCGGTCAGCAGCACTGGCACCGGCAGGCCCAGCAGCAGGAACGACAACGCCGCGGCGCTGTAGGCCAGGCTGTCGGTGCCATGCAGCACGAGCACGCCATCATGGCCAGCCACCTCTACCGCTGCGACGATTGCATCGCGCATCGCCAGCCAGTTGTGCTGTTGCATGTTGGCGCTGTCGAGCAGCGGGTTCAGTTCCTGCAAGGTCCATTGCACGTGGGGGGCATCGGCCAACTGGGCAAAGTGTTCGCGCATGCGTGCTTCGAAGCCACCGGCGGGCGCCAGGCCTTCGGGGGTTTCGAGCATGCCGATGGTGCCCCCGGTATAGAGCACGAGGAGATTCTTTACTGCTCGCATGGGAAGTATCCGTAGCGGTGAGCGGAAGAAGGTAAGCCGCCCACGGACGGGGCGGCTGGCAGGGGAGAATATCAGCGTTGAGTCTGGACTTCGCCGACTGCTTTGTCAGTGGCTGTTTCCACCTGCGGATTGGCAGGCCAGGCATTGCGATCCAGGTCCAGGTCGGCAAACTTGGCCGAGTCGAACACCGGTTGGTCGACGCCCGCCTTGCGCTGGTCGTCGTAGTCGCGCATCACCCGCAGGCCGACCTTGAACAGCAGGGCCAGGGCCACCAGGTTGACGAAGGCCAGGCAGGTCATGGTGATATCGGCAAAGGCGAACACAGTCGACAGGTCCTGCAACGAGCCCCATACAACCAGCGCCAGTACCAGGCCACGGAATACCATCAGTACCACACGATTGCGGCTGAGGAACTGCAGGCTGTTCTCGCCCAGGTAGTAGTTGTAGAGGATGCAGGTGAACACGAACAGCGACAGTGCCACGCTGACGAACACGCGGCCCCAGTCACCAACCACGGCGGCCAGCGAGTTCTGGGTCAGGACGATGCCGTCACCTTCGAAGCCCGGGGTGTAGAAGCCCGACAGCAGGATCAGCAGCGCGGTGCAGGTGCAGATCACGAAGGTGTCGAGGAACACGCTGAATGCCTGGACAACGCCCTGCGCACCCGGGTGTTTCACGGCGGCCACGGCTGCGACGTTTGGCGCACTGCCCAGGCCCGCTTCGTTGGCGAACACGCCACGCTTCACGCCCATGACGATGGCGCTGCCGAGCAGGCCGCCGAACGCCGGGTCGAGGCCGAAGGCACTCTTGAAGATGGTTTCCAGCATGGCTGGCACGTGCTCGATCTGGGTGCCGATCACGTACAGGGTCACGCCGATGTACGCCAGGGTCTTGACCGGTACCAGCAGGTCCGACACCGCGGCGATGCGCTTGATGCCGCCGATGAAGGTGATGGCCAGCAGCACGGCGAGGACGATGCCGGTGTGCTTGGGGTCGAAGGCGAAGGCGTTCTGCAGCGAGTGAGTCACGGTGTACGACTGCAGGCCGATGAAGGCGAAGCCGTAGGTGACCAGCAGCAGGACCGAGAACACGATGGCCATGCTTTTCAGCTTCAGGCCGTGCTGGATGTAGTACGCCGGGCCACCACGGTACAGGCCGTCGCCATCGGCGCGCTTGTAGACCTGGGCCAGGGTGCATTCGAAGAAGCTGCTGGACATACCCACCAGTGCGGTGACCCACATCCAGAACACGGCGCCTGGGCCACCCAGGGTCACGGCAATGCCGACACCGGCGATGTTACCGGCACCAACGCGGCCAGCCAGGCTCAGCATCAGGGCCTGGAAGGAGCTCAGCTGGCCTGCCTGGCCACGCAGCGATTCCTTGAACACACCGAACATGTGGCCGAAGTGGCGGAACTGGACGAACCGGGAGCGGATAGTGAAGTAGCTACCCAGCCCTACGATCAGCACAATGAGAAGTTTCCCCGAGAGGAAATCGTTGAGTACTTCGAGCATTGGAAAATGACCTCGATTCTTATTGTTCGTGTGGAAAGATCAGCGGACGGCAGGCGCACCGCTATTCGTGGGGCGCATGGTTGGCTATGACAAGAGCGGTTACAATTTCGCGGGTTGCTCTGATTTGGTGCAACTTGATGCTACAATTGCGCCATTCGCGTCACCTGAGTCCCGAGTCATGAGCGATCATTTCGCTACCAACCTTAAACTGGCCTGCAGCCACTACCGCTCTATCTCCGAAGTTTGCCGCCAGCTGTCGATCAACCGCGCGCAGTTCAACAAGTACCTGAGTGGGCAAAGCCGCCCGACGGCCTACAACCTCAAGCGCATCGGCGATTTCTTCGGGGTCGAAGATTACGAATTGAATTTGCCACCCGAGCAGTTCAGCCGCCTGATAGGTGCCCGCGTGTCGACCCCGGCCGAGCAGCCTGGCGACCCGATCAGTGATCTGTTCCGCCCGTTGCACGCCCATGCGGGGAACCTGTCGCGCTATTGCGGTTACTACCTGGAATATTCCAACTGCATGTCGGTTCCGGGTACGGTCCTGGTGTCATTGGTGCACCTGTGGGAGGAGCGCGGGCAGTTCCTTTTCGAACGCCAGGAACGCCAGGAGCGTTCCAGCGCCACCAACCCCCATGCCGAGGTGCGTTGTCGCTATCTGGGAGCGGCGTTCCAGCTGCAGGACCGGATGTTCCTGGTCGATTACGAGTCGCTGACGTTCAACGAGATGAGCCAGACTATCCTCATCCCCAGTTTCAAAAGCCGCATTACCCGGCTCAACGGCCTGAAGGCCGGCGTATCCAGCGGAGACCGGCGAAACCCGGCCTGCACTCGGGTTGTGTGGGACTACCTGGGAGAGGAGATCAATCGCATCAATGTCTACCGGCAGGTAAAACTGTACCAGCCGGATGATCCACGCATAGATGACGATGTGCGTGAGCGCCTTAGCGTGGGGCCGTTGCGTAACAGTCTGTTCGAAATCGAGTGATGCTTTTTTCAGAGAACAAGTTGATGTAACCACTCGCCAACAGGGTTGCCTGGGTCGAGCAGCAACTTGATTGCCATGATGCAGCAGACACAGACCAGCAACGGCTTGATCAGACGGGGGCCAAAGTGTACTGCGCAGCGTGCGCCCAGTTGAGCCCCCACAAAAGCAGCGAATGCCATTGCCAGTGCCAGCGGCCAGATGATCGCCCCGCTCAGTGAAAAGACTGACAACGCGCCCAGATTACAGGCTGCGTTCAATAGCTTGCTGGTGCACACGGCTTGTATCAAGTGCTGGCCCAAGAGGATCACGCAGGCCAGCATGAAGAACGAGCCGACGCCAGGGCCGAAGATCCCGTCATAAAAGCCAATGATTGGTGCAACCGTAATGCAGAACAGGCTGGTCGATATCTTTGCCTTGCGCGCTTGTTCATTCGGCTTTGGACTGAAGGCAAAGTAGGCGGCTATCAGGATCAGCAGAGGTGGAACGCACGCCTGCAGAACGCTTTTGGGCACGTAAGTTATCGACAAGGCACCCAACGCCCCTCCGATAAACGACATGACAGCCATTGGACTGCCTTGTCTCCAGTCGATCATGCCTTTGCGGGCGAAGGCGCACGTAGCCGAAACCGTAGCCGAAGCCGCCTGGAACTTGTTGGTGGCAATTGCCGCCAAGGGTTCGATACCGGCAATGAACAACACCGGGAGCGTGATCAGGCCCCCGCCACCGGCGATAGCATCGAAAAAGCCGGCCATCAGTGCCACCAGTGCGAGGGTCAGAACAAGCGTTAAATCTAATTCGATCATTGCGTGTTTTCCTATGATCAGCCACGCACCAGCAGCGGGTCTTCAGCGAGCACCAGCGGTTCGGCGAAGGGGGAATATCCGAATTGACGGATAAGCAGGCGCCGGTTGTCCTGAACCATGTCGCGGCCGTGCAAGGCTCGGCTGTTGTTGATCAGTAGTGCGGTGTCAGGCTGCAGGACAAACGCCAACGGTTGTGTGGTATCCAGTATTTTTTGAAAGGAGTCGAAAGCGCGCGCAGCAGCGCTGCAGGCGCGTTCATTCAGACTGAAGCGATAGCTATTGTAACGAACAGAGAAACCACCATTTGGCTCGAATTGCAGTATTGAAACTGCTTTGCCTGCATTGCCTTGTCCGTGACCGAAGCAGTCACTGCGGGTGAAGTCGAAAGACGCTGAAGTCAGTGCAAGTGTGCCCATGCTACCCAAGCGTTCAATGATTCCCCGGAGCGGGAAGACATGCGTAGGTTCATTGGCGGGGTTCCAGCGCGCAGTCAGAATCAGTGCAGAGGGAGCAGGGGAGTGAGCGTTGCTGGAAATTGTCGAGCAGTTGTAGGGCGCTTCAGTGTGCGGCCCCAAGCGCAAGCCCGCATGCGAGCTGGTTTCAACTTTCAGGCAGGGATCTTCGTCGAGTCGCGGAATGCGGCCACCGCCCTTGAAGTTGCCTACCAGGCGAACCTGCTTACCCTCGTTATCTATATCGAAGGCGAAACTGCGGTGGCGCACGAGCTCCAGCAGTAGTTGATTGCGTGAGGCAAGGTATTGGCAGTGTGGGTTTTGCGCCAGGGCGGAAATGTGGGGCAGATATTCTGGTATTGGCTCGTCGGCACAAGGCATATGCCTGTACATCAAGGCAGATAGCTTGCCTTCACTGAAGCGTTGTAGCAACCCACGCTGTTCCACGCTCAAGGCTTGCTCGAGTTGATCGGCGAATATACGAGCCTGAAGTGCTACTCCTTTGGCCTCTGGGCCACCCAGGTCAGCAATTGTCTGGCTTGCAAAGGCTATGGCTTTGCTTTGCTCCGGGCTGAAATCCAGGTATGCAGCTTCCGAGTGAGGCATTGAACGTTCCTTGTACTTGTTTTTGTGAAGCTCCCCGGTTGGCAAGTGGGGGAGTCAACTATTCAATGCGGTTGTGCTGTTGCGCGGAAGTCAGCTCGTTCCTGGTATGTCGTAGGAGATTTCTGCGTGTTGCGGTATTGAACGGTGGAACTTTGAATTCAGTACCGCCTGTGGCATCGAACGGGTCCGGTGTTGGACTTCCCCGCCCGGAAACCGCAAAATGACCCCTTTCCTTCAATCAACCTCTCCGGATCTGCTGACTCTATGCGTATGCGCCTAATGCTGTTGGGTGGTGGCAATGCCCTCGGGCAAGCGCTGATTCGTCTTGGGGCCGAGGAGGACATCGCATTCCTGGCTCCGCGCCCGCCCGAGAACGGCTGGACGCCGGCCAGCCTCACCCAGCTGCTCGACGATCATCGTCCCGATGCACTGGTCAACCTGGCCTATTACTTCGACTGGTTCCAGGCCGAGTCGGTCAGTGAGCAGCGCCTGGCCCAGCAGGAGCGGGCTGTGGAGCGGTTGGCAGAGCTGTGCCAGCACCACCAGATCACCCTGGTTCAGCCATCCAGCTACCGGGTGTTCGATGGTTCTCGGGCCACGGCCTACAGCGAAAAGGACGAGCCGGTACCGCTGGGCCTGCGTGGCCAGGCCCTGTGGCGCATCGAGCAGAGCGTTCGCGCGGCTTGCCCGCAACACGTGCTGTTGCGCTTTGGTTGGCTGCTCGACGAAAGCATCGACGGGGCGTTGGGCCGCTTCCTGACCCGCGCCGAGCAACCCCAGGAGCTGCTGCTGGCCGATGACCGGCGTGGCAACCCTACGCCAGTCGACGACGCCGCCCGGGTGATCCTGTCGGTGCTCAAACAACTCGATTGCAGTGCGCCGCTGTGGGGCACCTACCATTACGCCGGCAACGAAGCGACCACGCCGCTGGCGCTGGGCCAGGCGATCCTCGCCGAGGCAGGCCAGTACCGGCAGCTGGCCGTGCAGGCGCCGACGCCGCAGGCACATGCCGCACGGCCGGATGCCAGCGAAGAGCCGCAGCACGCGGTACTGGCCTGCAAGAAAATCCTTCATACCTTCGGCATCAAGCCGCGCGCCTGGCGCGCCGGCTTGCCGCCTCTACTGGACCGGTTCTACCGCCATGGCTGACGCCCCCATCCTGATCACCGGCGGTGCCGGCTTTATTGGCTCCCACCTGTGCGATGCGTTGTTGGAGAAAGGCTACGCCGTACGCATTCTCGACGATTTCTCCACTGGCCAGCGGGGCAACCTGCAGGTTGACCACCCTCGGCTGGAACTGGTTGAAGGTGATGTCGCCGATGCCAAGCTGGTCACGCAGGTTACGGCTGGCTGCAGTGCCGTGGTGCACCTGGCAGCGGTGGCCTCGGTGCAGGCCTCGGTCGAGGACCCGGTGCGGACCCACCAGAGCAATTTCATCGGTACCCTCAACGTGTGCGAAGCCATGCGCGTGCATGGGCTGCGCCGGGTGCTGTTCGCCTCCAGTGCGGCGGTGTATGGCAACAATGGTGAAGGCGAGTCGATTGCCGAAGACACCCCCAAGGCGCCGCTGACCCCGTATGCCGTGGACAAGCTGGCCAGTGAGCAGTACCTGGACTTCTACCGTCGCCAGCATGGCCTGGAGCCGGTGGTGTTCCGCTTCTTCAATATCTTCGGGCCGCGCCAGGACCCGTCCTCGCCGTATTCCGGGGTGATCAGCATCTTCTCCCAACGTGCTGTGCAGGGTTTGCCGATTACCGTGTTCGGTGATGGTGAGCAGACCCGGGACTTCCTTTACGTGGGCGACCTGGTGCAGGTGATGGTGCAGGCGCTGGAGCAGCCGCAGGTCGAGGAGGGCGCGGTGAATATCGGCCTCAACCAGGCCACTTCGCTCAACCAGTTGCTGGCAGCGCTTGAGAAGGTGGTGGGTAGCTTGCCGGCGGTCAGCTATGTGGCGGCACGTTCGGGTGACATTCGCCATTCGCGGGCGGATAACCAGCGCTTGTTGGCGCGGTTCGAGTTTCCGCAGGCGACGCCGATGGTCGAGGGCTTGTCGCGGCTTCTGGGCAAGGGCTGAAATTCTTGGGGGCGCTTTGCGCCCCTATCGCGACACAAGGCCGCTCCTACAGCGATCGCGCAACCTCGGCCTGGCGCGATCGCTGTAGGAGCGGCCTTGTGTCGCGATGGGCTGCGCAGCAGCCCCAGAATCACTCATGCCGCACCACTTTTCGCAGGCAATCCCCTGCCGCCAGCACCCGCCCATCCCGGGCCCGCACCTGCAGTGTTTCCAGCGCCTGCCCCGTATCACTATCCACCAACTCCGAACGCACCTCGCCCGCCTCGAACAGAAACCGCTCCCCCCACTGCCTCAAGCCAACCACCACCGGGAACACCGATCGCCCTTTCTCGGTCAGCACATACTCCTTGTAGGCACTGCCATCCGACGCCGGCTGCAGCGTCAGCAGCCCACTCTCCACCAGCCACTTCAGCCGTGAGGCGAGGATGTTCTTCGCCAGCCCCAGGTTCTTCTGGAATTCACTGAAGCGCCGCAGCCCATCGAATGCGTCGCGCAGGATCATCAGCGCCCAGCGGTCTCCCAGTACCTCCAGCGCCCGGGCTACGGGGCATTGCGCATTGTTTTCATCGAGCATGGACGGGGCCTTTCGTGATCATCTGGTTGCAGATTAAAACCACATTTGCTAAATAGCCAGCATGTGGTTTCAATTCGAAACCAGATTGACGAGAACAGCCCGATGAACCCTGCACTGACACGCTGGATAACCCTGCTGCTGGCCATTACCAGTGCCATGGCTGTGGCGACAGTGTATTTCGCCCAGCCTCTGCTCGAGTCGATGGCCGCTGACCTTGGCGTGGCGCAGCAGCAGATCGGGTGGGTAGTTGGCGCGACCCAGGCGGGCTACGCCCTGGGGTTGTTGCTGATCGTGCCGCTGGGTGACCTGATCGACCGCAAGCGCCTGCTGCTCGGGCAGTTGCTGTTCTCGGCCCTGGCGCTGGTTGGGGTAGGCATGGCGCCCAACTGGGCGCTATTGCTGCTGGCCCTGGCTATCACCGGGCTGATGGCGGTCATGGTGCAGTTGATGGTGGCGCATGCAGCGAGCCTTGCCGCCCCCGGCCAGCAAGGGCAGGCCGTGGGCACCGTCACCAGCGGCATAGTGCTGGGCATTTTGCTGGCGCGGCTGGTCTCGGGCGGGCTTGCCGACCTGGCTGGCTGGCGCAGCGTGTACCTGATTACCGCCGGGTTGTTGATGCTGCTGGCCCTGGTGCTGTGGCGCAGCCTGCCCGTGGGGCAACCGGTGTCGCTGCAGTCTGGCTACCGGGCGCTGATCGTTGCCCAGTTCAGGCTGTACCGGCACGACCGGCTGCTGCGTCAGCGCGGGTTGTTCGGCGTGTTGATCTTCGCTGCGTTCAGCGTGCTCTGGAGTGCCATGGTCATGCCCCTGAGTGCCGAGCCACTGGAGCTGAGCCATACCGCGATCGGTCTATTCGGCCTGGCGGGTGTTGCCGGCACATTGGCGGCAGCGCGCGCCGGTCGCCTGGCCGACCAGGGGCTGGGGGAGCGCACCACCGGGGTAGCGCTGATTCTGCTTGTGCTGTCATGGCTGCCCACGGCCTTCGTCGGGCATTCACTGATGGCCTTCGGGTTGGGTGTGCTGATGCTGGACTTTGCCGTGCAGGCGGTGCATGTCACCAACCAGAGCCTGCTGCTGGCCGGGCGTGGCGCAATGGCCAGCCGTTTGATCGGCGCCTACATGTGCTGCTATTCGCTTGGCAGTGGAGTGGGGGCAGTGCTGGCGAGCTGGGTGTATGCCCATTGGGGTTGGGCAGCGGTGTGTGGGCTCGGGATGGGCATCAGCGCGGTCGCGCTGGGGTACTGGTTATGGCTGCAACGCGCGAGGGCGGCCGAAGCCGCCCTGCAGTGTTCAGGTCAGAACTTGTAGCCAAGGCCGACCATGTACACCCATGGGTCGACATCGACGTCGACTTTGGTCTTGCTGTAGCCCAGTGCGGACGGGCCGTCGACGCTGGCCTTGGTGTCGATGTCGACGTACCAGACCGCGGCGTTGACCAGCAGGTTGTCGGTGATCATGTAGTCCATGCCCAGCTGGCCGGCGAAACCGACCGAGTCCTGCAGCTTCAGGTTGCTGAAGCCTTGCTGCTTGCGGGCGCTGCTGAGGTCTTCATCGAAGAACAGGGTGTAGTTGATGCCGACACCGGCGTACGGCTGGAACTTGGAGGTCGGTTCCATCGGGTAGTACTGCAGCGACAGGGTCGGTGGCAGCTGCTTGATGTCGGCCAGCTTGCCGTCCAGGCCGCCGCCCAGGCCCTTGACGCCAACGGTATGCTTGAACGGGGTGGCCGCCAGCAGCTCCAGGCCGACATGGTCGGTGAGCATATAGGCGAAGGTCAGGCCCAGCTGGGTGTCGCTGTCCAGGGTTGCCTTGGTGCCCGAGACTTTGTTGCCGTCGAATTTCAGGTCGCCGCTGCTCTCGTTGGGCGCGGTGGTGATCGCGCCGGCACGGACGATGACATCGCCTGCCTGGTGGGCGTTGGCAACAGGGGTAGCGAGCGCCAGGGCCGCGAGGGCGGCGCTGAGCAAGGACTTGTTCATGGAAGCTCCCAGAGGACGTGAGTAATCGAGTAGTCCAATGGTACGGATGCGTCTGAACGGAAAGCTTGACCCAGCTCAACGAAGCGTCGTCACGAATTCGAAACAGTTCTCATCGCAGCTCATAAGCATATATTTTCTCGGCTTCCATCTGGTAGCCGGCATCGGCCAGTTCGCTGCTGGAGCCTCTAACTTGCAGCTTTCCCTCGATCCAGTAGGGCTGGTAGAGGTCTTCTATGCGAACGCCCATTTCACTGAAGATGTGCACAATCTGGTTCGACGGTGGCGGTGGCACGTGGATGCACGCGCCGTAGTAGGGGACCAGCAGGAATTCGGTGGTGCGGCCTTCTTCGCTCACCTCCAGCGGTACGATGTAGCCGGGCAGTTTGATCTGCTGGCCGTCGAGGCTTTTTACCACTGGTGCATCGGGCGCCTGCTGGCGCGCCGGCGGGGCGGACTCGGCGGACAGGGCGTTGCTGAGCTGCGACATGTCGTGCAACGGCGCGAGTTGGGGCGGGATGACCGGGGCGCCTTCGGGGATGAGGGCGGGCCAGTCAAGTTCGCGGGGTTCCGAGGCCCAGGTGGGCGATGCCAGCGAAAGCAGCATGACCAGTAGCAGTTGTACTGCCTGTACTGGCCTCTTCGCGGGTGAACCCGCTCCCACAGGTCCTGCATAGGCTTTGAAGCTTGTGGTGGACCTTGTGGGAGCGGGCGTGCCCGCGAAGAAGGCAGTGAGGTATTGGATCATTGCACGCCCTCAGAGGTGAATGGACAAGCCGTCGGCCAGCGACTGCCGATAGGCCCGCCACGCCGGCACGCTGCCCATCAACAGCGCAGCTCCCAGGATGATAGCCAGCAACGTCCATTCATGAGCACTGGGCATGGCCAGCGGCAAGTACAAACCATAGTTGGCCTGCACATACCCTTGTGCCAGGGCGATTCCCGCATACAGCAAGCCAAGCCCTGCAGCAATCCCGACCGCCGCCAGCGACAGTGCCTCCAGCACCAGCAGCCCTGCGATATGCCACGGCCTGGCACCAACCGAGCGCAATATCGCCATCTCCCTGCGGCGTTCATTGAGGCTGGTGAGAATCGCCGTAAGCATGCCGATCAGGCCGGTCAGCACCACGAACAGCGACACCACGAACAACGCCTGCTCCGCGGTGCCCATCAGGCTCCACAGCTCCTGCAGGGCTACCCCGGGCAGGATCGCCAGCAACGGCTCGCTGCGGTATTCATTGATCTCCCGCTGCAGGCTGAATGTCGCGATCTTGCTGTTCAGGCCGAGCATGAACGCAGTGATGGCGGCAGGCTGCAGGTCCATGGTCCGTGCCTGCTCGGCGCTGATACGCCCGGCGCCACGGGCCGGCACCCCGTTGTGCCAGTCGATGTGGATGGCTTCCATGCCGCCCAGGCTGATATGCAGCGTGCGGTCGACCGGTGTGCCGGTGCGCTTGAGCACTCCGACTACGGTGAACGGCTTGTCGTCGTGCTTGACCAGGCTGATCGCGGCCACGCCGTGGGCAAGCACCAGCTTGTCGCCCAGCTTGTAGTGCAATGCCTCGGCCACTTCGGCACCCAGCACCACCTCGAACGGATCATCGGCAAACGCGCGGCCATGGCTCAATTCCAGGTGCTGGCGGCGGCCGTACTGGTAATGGCTGAAGTAGTCGCCGGTAGTGCCCATCACTCGATAACCACGGTGCGAGTCGCCCAGCGAGATGGGGATGGCCCATTTCACCCGCGGGTCCTTGGCGTAGTGCTCATAGCTGTCCCAACGGATGTTGTTGGTGGCGTTGCCGATGCGGAACACCGAGTACAACAGCAGGTTCACCGAGCCGGAGCGGGCGCCGACGATCAGGTCGGTACCGCTTATGGTGCTGGCGAAGCTGGCCCGGGCCTCGGTACGGACCCGCTCCACGGCAAGCAGCAGGCACACCGACAGGGCGATGGCGAAGGCGGTGAGGAATGCGGTGAAGCGGCGGTTGGCCAGGCTGGCCAAGGCAAGGCGGAGCAGGTACATCAGGCCTCCCGGGGCTTGGCGGCGCGGTTGAGTTCGGCTAGCGACAGGTGGCGGTCGAACAGCGGCGCCAGGCTCTGGTCGTGGCTGACGAACAGCAGGCTGGCACCGGCGGCGCGGCATTCATCGAACAGCAGGCGGATGAACGCTTCGCGGGTGTCGGCATCCAGCGCCGAGGTGGGTTCGTCGGCGATTACCAGTTCGGGTTGGCCGATCAGTGCGCGGGCGGCAGCGACCCGTTGCTGCTGGCCGATCGACAGGCTGTCGGCGCGGCGGGCGAGCAGGGCGGGGTCGTCCAGGCCCAGGTGGGCCAGCAAGGTGCTGGCTGCCTGGTCGACACTGTCATGGCGTTGCTCGGCGCGGGCCTTGCGGCTGCGCGAGAAGCGGCAGGGCAGCTCGACATTTTCGCGCACCGAAAGGAACGGCAGCAGGTTGAACTGCTGGAAGATATAACCGGTGTGGTCGACTCGGAAGCGGTCACGGGCGCCTTGGCCCAGGCGGCCGAGGTCCTGGCCGAGCAACTGGATGCGGCCTTGGCCCGGTACGTTTACGCCGCCCAGCAGGCCCAGCAATGTGGTCTTGCCACTGCCGCTGGGGCCCTTGAGAAACAGGGCTTCGCCAGCCTCCAGGCGGAATGCCGGAATATCCAGCAGCGCCGGCTGGCCGGGCCAGGCGAAGACCAGGTCATGCAGTTCGATCAACGGCTGGCGCATTCAGAACGCGACCGCAGCCTTGGCTGGCGTGGCTTCCGCGCCTTTCTGGCCATTGGGGCCGATCAGTTGAACGGTGATTTTCTGGGTAGCCGGGAACGCCTTGAACAGCGGAGCGAGGTCCACCTGCGCCAGTTTGTCGGGGTTGGCGCAAGTCAGCTGGTAATGGGCGCCGATGTCGCTGTGCTGGTGGCTGTGCTCGTGGTCGTCACCATCGTCGTCGGCTTTCGGGGCATCACCGAACAGCGGGCTTTCCAGTTCCTGCTGGTCTTCCTTGCAACCGGCAGCGGCGGGCAGGCCGAACAGCTTCAGTGGTTGCTCCAGCTGCTGGCGCACCGCCGCGACCTTGGCCTTGTCGGCGTCGCTGTTGGCGGCGTGTTCGAAGCCGACCAGGTTCATTGCCGGGCTGTCCAGCTCCAGCTCCAGGGTGTTGCCATCGAGCACGGCATTGAGCTTGGCCACGCCATGCTCGTGGGCGCCGAGGGTGCCGTGGGCGTGGTCGTGATCGTGATCATCATCGTGGGCATGGGCCACGGCCAGAGGCAGCAAGGCGAAGGGCAGGGCAAGCAACAGGCGACGCATGGACGACTCCGGAGCGGGCAAGAAGATTGGGTTATGTTATAACAGCTTTTCCCCGTGCTGCCAGCCTGCGTGGCGCAGGTTTCATGTTGGGGTAGGATGGCGGCATTGACTTGGGTTCAGGGAATGCAGCATGAGAATTCGTGGACAGATTGGTGATTGGCCTGTGGACCTGACCATCGAGCTGGCGCCTGAAGAGTGGGCACAACTAGGGCGGCAGATCGAATTGCCCGCGGTGGCGCAGACCGCAGCAACCGAAACCGTGACGACGACGCGTCAGGATGACGGGCAATGGATTGCGGCGTGTGAGGTGTTGCGCCTGGCGGGGCAGATGAGCGGGCCGGAATTGCTGGACCGGCTCGAAGGGCTGGCGGGAAGTACGGCGGCGGGTAAGCGGCTGCTGGTGCGCTTGCGGCATAGCAGTGAAGTCAAGGTGGAAAGTGGCGTGGACGCGCCGGTGTATCACTGGGTTGGGTGAAGGCTTTCAGGACTTTGGGGGCTGCTTTGCAGCCCATTCGCAGCACAAGGCTGCTCCTACAGGGACTGCGCAACACGTGGTGTAGGAGCAGCCTCGTGCTGCGAATGGGCCGCAAAGCGGCCCCGGCATTGTCAGAACATCGCCGCCGACAACTTTCGACGATACACGCCGACCAGCGGGTGATCACCGCCCAGCAGCTCGAACACCTGCAGCAACGCCTTCTGCGGCAGCCCGCTCTCATAACCACGGTTACGCTGGAACAGCTTCAGCAACCCTTCCAGCGCCGCTTCATATTGCTGGCGCGCCAGCTGCTGGATGCTCAGCTGATAGGCCGCCTCGTCATCCTGCGGGTTCTGTGCCAGGCGGCTTTTCAGGTCGGCCACTTCCGGCAGGCTGGCGGCCTGGCGCAGGAAGGTCAGCTGGGCCTTGGCGCCGGCCAGGGCGGCCTTGTGCTCGTCGGTCTTGACCGCATCCAGTACCACTTGGGCTTCACCCAACTCCCCGCGCTCGGCCAGGCAACGGGCATACAGGATCAGCGCCTCGGCATTGCTGTTGTCCTCACCCAGCAGCGCCTGCAACAGCGCTTCGGCCTCGGCAAAACGGCTTTCGGCAAACAGCGTCTTGGCCTGCTCCAGCGGCGAGGCGGTGGGCGCGGCAGGCAGTTGCACGTGCGGCTCGAGCATGGCGCGAATCGCCGATTCCGGCTGCGCACCGGCAAAACCGTCCACCGGCTGGCCGTCCTTGAACAGCACCACGGTCGGCAGGCTGCGGATGCCGAACTGGGCAACTACCTGTTGCTCCACGTCGCAGTTGATCTTGGCCAGCAGCAACTCGCCCTGGTAACTCTCGGTGATCTTCGCCAGCAGTGGCATCAGTGCCTTGCACGGCGCGCACCACTCGGCCCAGAAATCCACCAGCACCGGTTTGTGGAAGGAGTTCTCGATAACCAGTTGCTGGAAGGTGGCATCGGTAGCGTCGAAAATGTAAGGCGTGTCTTGGGTCATCGCGACTCTCGCAAACTCGTGGATAACACCACTATAAGGTGTCGCGGCTGGCGTGGTACAGGCTGACCCGGCGGAATTCGTGCGGCTCGGCCAGGTCTGGCAGGGTAAGCGCTTCCAGCACGCCCAGCTGCTGATACAGCGGGTGGCTGAAGTCGCGTACCCGCGAGTCGGCCACCAGCGCCTGGCGCCCGCGGCCGAGGAAGGCATCCAGCAGCGGCAGGTTGGCGCGGTCGTACAGCACGTCGGCAACCAGGATCAGATCGAAGCGGTCGTCTTCGGCGAAGAAATCGCTGCTGTAACCCAGTTCCACCCCGTTCAGCGCGGCATTCGCGCGGCAGGCATCGAGTGCCAGCGGGTCGAGGTCGCAGGCCACCACTTCCAGCGCACCGGCGCGGGCGGCGGCAATACCGGCGATACCGGAGCCGGCGCCAAAATCCAGCACGCGCTTGCCGGCTACCCATTCCGGGTGCTCGGCCAGATAACGGGCCATGGCCAGGCCGCTGGCCCAACAGAAGCTCCAGTAGGGCGGATCTTCAAGAATGCGCCGAGTCTCCTCGCTACTGAAGGCGCGGTCCATGTTCTGGTCGTCGATCAGCCACAGCTTGAGGTCGCAGCCGGGCAGCTCGCTGACGACAAGACGCGCTTCGCCGATCAGGCCGCTGAGGGCCTGTTGCAGGGGCTGTTGTAGGGAGACTGGCGCCACTTACGGCGCCTTCTCGAAACGCAGCGGGCCGGTGGCCTGGGTCTGGGCCTGGGTAATGCGCACCGGCGGCAGGTGCATGATCAGCTGGCCAGAGCTGCTGGCGCGGCCGCGCAGCTCGACCCGGGCACCAGCGGGGAAGGCCTCGGGGTTGAAGCGCAGTTGGTAGGGCAGGGCCTGGCCGGTGCCAGTCAGGTTGCTGCTGGCCAGCAAGCGTTGTGGGCGGTCGCGTTCGTCGATGACCAGCAAGGCCAGCTCCACGTCGGCACCGGCGGGGATTTCCAGCAAGGTGCCGCTCAGCTCGCGCTGGTAGGCCGGCAGCGGGCCCAGTACTGCGGCCGGCTTGGCCGTGCGGGCTGGCGTGGGTGCCGGAGGGGTGTCGGGCTTCGGCCTGTCGCTGCCGCAGGCGGCGAGCAGGGCGGCGCAGCACAGCACGACGAGCGCTCGGTAGTGCATGGGGTAGTCCTTCACGGGCAGATTTCCCATGGATGTTAACCCCTTTGGCTTGTCTTGCCAGTGGGATGCGCTACCATGGCCCTCCCTTTTTTTGTTGCCTGCCACCATGCACTGTCCCTTTTGCGGTGCCAACGACACCAAGGTAATCGACTCTCGTCTCGTCGCCGAGGGCGAGCAGGTGCGCCGCCGCCGTGAATGCGTCGCCTGCGGCGAGCGCTTCACCACCTTCGAAACCGCGGAGCTGGTGCTGCCCCGGCTGATCAAGCAGGACGGCACGCGCCAACCCTTCGACGAAGAAAAACTGCGCGCCGGCATGCAACGGGCACTGGAAAAGCGCCCGGTCAGCGTCGAGCGCCTGGAAGCTGCGCTGGCGCATATCAAGAGCCGCCTGCGTGCCACCGGCGAGCGTGAAGTCAAATCGCTGGTAGTGGGTGAGATGGTCATGGCCGAGCTGCGCAAGCTCGACGAAGTGGCCTATATCCGTTTTGCCTCGGTTTACCGGCGCTTCCAGGACCTCGACGAGTTCCGCGAAGAAATCGACCGCCTGGCTCGCGAGCCGGCTAAAGAGTGATCATGCCCAGCCAAGCTGCCATCCTCGACGCCCACTACATGGCCCGCGCGCTGGAGCTGGCGCGCAAGGGCCTGTACACCACCCACCCGAACCCGCGCGTAGGCTGCGTGATCGTGCGCGATGGCGAGGTGGTCGGCGAAGGCTGGCATGTACGCGCCGGCGAGCCGCATGCCGAAGTGCATGCCCTGCGACAGGCCGGTGAGCGTGCCCGTGGCGCCTGTGCCTATGTCACCCTCGAGCCGTGCAGCCACCATGGCCGCACGCCGCCGTGCGCCGAAGCGCTGGTCAAGGCAGGCGTGGCACGGGTGGTAGCCGCCATGCAGGACCCCAACCCGCAAGTGGCGGGGCAGGGCCTGCGGCGCCTGGCCGAAGCCGGTATCGAAGTGGCCAGCGGCGTGCTCGAGGCCGAGGCCCGCGCACTCAACCCCGGTTTCCTCAAACGCATGGAGCACGGCTTGCCGTTCGTTCGCGCCAAGCTGGCCATGAGCCTGGATGGCCGCACCGCCATGGCCAGTGGCGAAAGCCAGTGGATCACCGGCCCGGCCGCCCGCTCGGCGGTGCAGCGCCTGCGCGCCCGCTCCAGCGTGGTACTGACCAGCGCCACCAGCGTGTTGGCCGACAACGCGCGGATGACCGTGCGCGGCGCCGAGCTGGGCCTGGATGCCGAAACCACTGCCCTGGCTCTCAGCCGCACACCGCTGCGCGTGCTGATCGATGGCCACCTGCGCCTGCCGCTGGATGCGCCGTTCTTCCAGGCTGGCCCGGCGCTGGTGGTGACCGCTGTCGCAGATGACCCGCGCTATGCCGCTGCCGGCCACGAACTGCTCAGCTTGCCGGGTGACAATGGCCAGGTAGACCTGTCGGCGTTGCTGCAGGCCCTGGCGGCCCGCGGCATCAACGAAGTCCTGCTGGAAGCCGGTGCCGGCCTGGTCGGCGCCTTCGCTCGGCTAGGCCTGATCGACGAGTACCAGCTTTTCGTCGCCGGCACGTTCCTTGGTTCCCAGGCCCGTCCGCTGTTGGACTGGCCACTGGACAAGATGAGCGAAGCGCCGCGGCTGAAAATTACCGAAATGCGCGCAGTGGGCGATGACTGGCGGGTCACGGCCATCCCCCTGCCGGCACCCCGCGTATAATGCCTGGCTTGCCCTGCGCAAAACGTTTTTGAGGAAGACCCAATGTTCACCGGCATCATCGAATCCATCGGCACCATCCGCAGCCTGACTCCCAAGGGTGGCGACGTGCGCGTCTACGTCGAAACCGGCAAGCTCGACCTGGGTGACGTCAAGCTCGGCGACAGCATCGCCGTCAACGGCGTGTGCCTGACCGCCGTCGAACTGCCGGGCGACGGCTTCTGGGCCGACGTCAGCGTCGAAACCCTCAAGCGCACCGCCTTCATCGACCTCAAGAGCGGCAGCAAGGTCAACCTGGAAAAAGCCCTGACTCCCACTACCCGGCTGGGCGGGCATCTGGTCAGCGGCCACGTCGACGGGGTCGGCGAAATCATCTCGCGCAGCGATAACGCCCGCGCCATCCAGTTCCGCGTGCGTGCACCGAAGGAACTGGCCAAGTACATCGCCCACAAGGGTTCGATCACCGTCGACGGCACCAGCCTGACGGTCAACGAGGTCAATGGCGCCGAGTTCGAGCTGACCATTGTCCCGCACACCCTGTCCGAAACCATCATGGCCGACTACCGTGCAGGGCGTCGGGTAAACCTTGAGGTCGACCTGCTGGCCCGTTACCTGGAGCGTCTGCTGCTGGGTGACAAGGCCGCCGAACCGAGCAAGGGCAGTGGCATTACCGAAAGCTTCCTGGCCGCCAACGGCTTCTTGAAATCCTGATTGAGAAGGGGGTGCCGCGTGGCGCTCAACAGCATCGAAGAACTGGTCGAAGACATCCGCCAGGGCAAAATGGTCATCCTCATGGATGACGAAGACCGCGAAAACGAGGGCGACATCATCATGGCAGCCGAGTGCTGCCTGCCCGAGCACATCAACTTCATGGCCAAGCACGCCCGTGGTCTGATCTGCATGCCGATGACCCGCGAGCGTTGCGAAACGCTGAAGCTGCCGCTGATGGCACCGCGCAACGGCTCGGGCTTCGGCACCAAGTTCACCGTGTCGATCGAAGCCGCCGAAGGTGTCACCACCGGCATCTCCGCCGCTGACCGCGCACGCACCGTGCAGGCGGCAGCCGCCAAGGACGCCAAGGCCGAAGACATCGTCAGCCCCGGCCACATCTTCCCGCTGATGGCCCAGCCTGGCGGTACCTTGGCCCGTGCCGGCCACACCGAGGCCGCATGCGACCTGGCACGCATGGCCGGTTTCGAGCCGAGTGGCGTGATCTGCGAAGTGATGAACGACGACGGCACCATGTCGCGCCGCGCCGAGCTGGAAGTGTTTGCCGCCGAGCACGGCCTGAAGATCGGCACCATCGCCGACCTGATTCACTACCGCATGATCCACGAGCGCACCGTGCAGCGCGTCTCCGAGCAACCGGTCGAGAGCGAGCTTGGTGAGTTCAACCTGGTCACCTACCGCGACGCGGTGGAAGGCGACGTGCACATGGCCTTGACCCTGGGCAAGATCTGCGCCGAAGAGCCGACCCTGGTCCGCGTACACAACATGGACCCGCTGCGCGACCTGCTGCTGGTCAAGCAACCGGGCCGCTGGAGCCTGCGCGCCGCCATGGCTGCCGTGGCCGAGGCCGGCAGCGGCGTGGTATTGCTGCTGGGGCACCCGCTGGACGGCGACGTGTTGCTGGCGCACATCCGCGAAAGCGCTGGCGATGCACCAGTCAAGGCACCGACTACCTACAGCACCGTGGGTGCAGGTTCGCAGATCCTGCGCGACCTCGGTGTGCGCAAGATGCGCCTGATGAGTTCGCCGATGAAGTTCAACGCGATATCCGGATTCGATCTGGAAGTTGTAGAATACGTGCCCTCCGAGTGACTTGAGGCGGCAGTGACGCCCTCCAGCTCGAGTCCATACCCCTGTCGAGGCCGCCAGCATGCGGCCTCGCTCTTGAAGATGAGAATATCGGAATGACCCTGAAGACCATCGAAGGTACCTTCATCGCCCCCAAAGGTCGCTATGCTTTGGTGGTTGGCCGCTTCAACAGCTTCGTCGTCGAAAGCCTGGTAAGCGGTGCCGTTGACGCCCTGGTACGCCACGGTGTCAGCGAAAGCGACATCACCATCATCCGTGCCCCGGGTGCATTCGAAATCCCGCTGGTGGCACAGAAGGTCGCCCAGCAAGGCGCCTACGACGCGATCATCGCCCTGGGCGCAGTGATCCGTGGTGGTACCCCGCACTTCGAATACGTGGCGGGCGAATGCACCAAGGGCCTGGCCCAGGTGTCCATGGAGTTCGGTGTTCCGGTGGCCTTCGGCGTACTGACCGTCGATTCCATCGAGCAGGCCATCGAGCGTTCCGGCACCAAGGCCGGCAACAAAGGTGCTGAAGCTGCCCTGTCCGCTCTGGAAATGGTCAGCCTGCTGGCGCAGTTGGAGGCCAAGTGATTAGCGACGAAAGCGATCGTTTCAACCCGCGCGATCCAAAACCTGCGGATGCCGGCAAGCCATCGAAGAGTGCCAAGCGCCGCGAAGCCCGCAAGCTCGCGACCCAGGCGCTGTACCAGTGGCACATGGCGCAGCATTCGCTGAACGAGATCGAAGCGCAGTTCCGGGTCGATAACGATTTCTCCGATGTCGACGGCGCTTATTTCCGCGAGATCCTGCATGGGGTCCCGGCGATCAAGAGCGAAATCGACAGCGCCCTGAAGCCATGCCTGGACCTGGCACTGGAAGAGCTCGACCCGGTAGAGCTGGCCGTGCTGCGTCTGTCTACCTGGGAGTTCATCAAACGCGTCGACGTACCGTACCGCGTGGTGATCAACGAAGGTGTCGAGCTGGCCAAGGTCTTCGGTGCCACCGACGGCCACAAGTTCGTCAACGGTGTGCTGGACAAGCTGGCCCCGAACCTGCGCGAAGCAGAAGTCAAGGCGAACAAGCGCTGATCCTGGCGCTTGCGGACCATGGGTGAGTTCGAGCTGATCAGCCATTACTTCGCCGCCGCGCCCTGTGCGCAAGGCGGTGAAGGCGTGGCCCTTGGCATTGGTGACGACTGCGCCTTGCTGGGCCTTCCTGTCGGCGAGCAACTGGCGGTGTCCACCGACACCCTGGTTGCCGGGGTGCATTTTCCGGCTCTGTGTGACCCTTGGTTGCTCGGCCAGCGCTCGCTGGCCGTGGCGGCCAGCGACCTGGCTGCCATGGGCGCCACCCCCATCGGCTTCACCCTTGCCCTGACCTTGCCCGAGGTCAGCGCCGACTGGCTGCAAGCCTACGCCAGCGGCCTCAACCGCATGGCCGGCCACTGCCAGCTAAGCCTTATCGGTGGCGACACCACTCGCGGCCCCCTGAGTATCACCATGACCGTGTTCGGCCGGGTTCCGGTGGGGCAGGCGTTGCGCCGTGATGGCGCTCGCCCGGGCGACCTGCTTTGCGTCGGGGGCGAGTTGGGTAACGCGGCAGGGGCTTTGCCGCTGGTGCTGGGCCAGCGCCAGGCCGATGCCGCGCTGGCGCAACCGTTGCTCGACCATTACTGGTCGCCGTCGCCGCAGTTCGCCCTGGGCCAGTTGCTGCGCGGGCGTGCAACTTCGGCACTGGATATTTCCGACGGCCTGCTGGCCGACTGCGGGCATATCGCCAAGGGCTCCCGCGTGGCGCTCGAAGTGAACCTGGAGCAGGTGCCAGTGTCATCCGCTTTGCAGGGCTTGCTCGGCGCCGAGGCGGCCGTACACGCGGCGCTGACCGGTGGCGACGACTATGTGCTGGCGTTCACCTTGCCGCCAGCCGAGCTTTCATCCCTGCAGGCACAAGGCCTGGCGGCATTCCATGTCATCGGGCGGGTGCTCGAAGGGCAGGGTGTGAGCCTGCGCGACCGGCAGGGCCAGGACATCACCCCGCGGCAACGCGGCTATCAACATTTTAGGGAGACACCGTGACCGATCACCCCAACCAGGTGCCTGCGGAGTTTGTTCCGCCTTCGGTCTGGCGCAACCCGTGGCACTTCATCGCCTTCGGTTTCGGTTCTGGCACCTTGCCAAAGGCGCCGGGCACCTGGGGCTCGCTGGTGGCCATACCGTTCATCCCGCTGTGGCAGATGCTGCCCGACTGGGGCTACTGGCTGTTGCTGGGCGTGAGCATGCTGTTCGGCTTCTGGCTATGCGGCAAGGTCGCCAATGACTTGCGCGTGCACGATCATGAAGGCATTGTCTGGGACGAGATCGTCGGCATGTGGATAACCCTCTGGCTGGTGCCGGAAGGCTGGCAGTGGCTGCTGGCGGGGTTCCTGATGTTCCGCTTCTTCGACATTCTCAAGCCGTGGCCGATCCGCTGGGTCGACCGCCATGTGCATGGGGGCGTTGGCATCATGCTCGACGATATCCTGGCTGGCGTGTTTGCCTGGCTGGGGATGCAGGTTCTGGTTTGGGCGGTTGCCTGATACAGGGAGCGTGTGAATGGCCATGAGGACCGTGCTGCTGGCAATGCTGCTGAGCCTTGCCCCGTGGGCGGCGGCTGCCGAGGGTGTGCCGAAACAGATCCACCTGGTCAGTGAAGAGTGGCTCGACTACACCAACGCCGACGGTACCGGGGTAGCCTGGGACGTGCTGCGCAAGGTGTTCGAGCCGGCCGGGTTCAAGGTAGTGACCCAGAGCGCGCCCTACAGCCGTGCGGTCGGGCTGGTGAAGCGTGGCGAGGCTGACGCCTGGGTAGGCTCGTACAAGGAAGAGAACGACGACAACCTGTACCCGCGCTGGCACTTCGACATGGACCACATCTATGCGCTAGGGTTGGTCAGCAAGCCAGTGCCTACTCGGCAGACCATAGGCCGCTACCGCTTGGCCTGGGTGCGTGGCTACGACTTCGGTAGCTATCTGCCCGATGTGCATGACTTCCGCGAAGTCCAGCGCCGCGAAGGCATCCTGCCGATGCTTGAGCATGACCGCGTGGACTTCTACATCGATGCGCTGACCGAGATCGACTACGTGCTCGGCCAGACCTCCCAGCCCGAGCGCTTCCGCCGCACCCATGTGGCCGAACTGCCTCTGTACCTGGCCTTTGCCCGCAGCGACCAGGCCAAGGCCCTGCGCGACCTGTTCGACAAGCGCATGGCCGAGCTGGTGCGCAGTGGTGAGCTGAAGCCGATCTTCGAGCACTGGCAACAGCCGTATCCGTTCAGCCCGGATAGCAAACCGCATTGAGGCGCAGAGCACCAAGGCCTGTGCGGTCCCTGTGGGAGCGGGTTTACCCGCGAACACCGGCGAAGCCGGTGCCAGGCACCGCGTTACCTTCTTCGCGGGTAAACCCGCTCCCACAGAAGCCCGCGTAGGGGGCAGGGTTGATCGATGGCCTAATAAGCATCGAACTTTTCGATCTTACCCCACGGTATTCAGCCAGCCCACATCCCCCAACCTGCTGATACAATCGGCCCACGAGAAATTTAAACTTATTCCAGGAGCACAACGTGCCCGTCGTCTTTGTTGCCGCCTCTAAACTCCCGACTCCCTTCGCGACCTTCACCATGCATGGCTTCCTCGACGAAGCCACTGGCCGTGAGCACGTGGTGCTCAGCCTGGGTGACATCGCGGACGGCCAGCCGGTGCTGGGGCGCCTGCACTCCGAGTGCCTGACCGGCGATGCCCTGTTCAGCCAGCGCTGCGACTGCGGCTCGCAGCTGGAAGCCGCGCTGCAGGCCATCGCCCGTGAAGGCCGTGGCGTGCTGCT
This sequence comes from Pseudomonas sp. SA233, assembly GCF_054792385.1. Taxonomy (NCBI): domain Bacteria; kingdom Pseudomonadati; phylum Pseudomonadota; class Gammaproteobacteria; order Pseudomonadales; family Pseudomonadaceae; genus Pseudomonas; species Pseudomonas sp. SA233. The sequence continues at coordinate 610,288 of NZ_CP096449.1, forward strand.
GTACCTGCGCCAGGAAGGCCGTGGCATCGGCCTGCTTAACAAGATTCGCGCCTACGAGCTGCAGGACGGTGGCGCCGATACCGTCGAGGCCAACGAGCGCCTGGGCTTCGCCGCCGACCAGCGCGACTACGCCATCTGCCTGCCGATGCTGGAGCACCTGGGCGTGAAGTCGCTGCGCCTGATGACCAACAACCCGCGCAAGGTCAAAGCCCTGACCGACATGAACATCGTCGTCGCCGAGCGCGTACCGCTGCACACCGGGCACAACCCGCACAACCGCTACTACCTGGCAACCAAGGCCGGCAAGCTGGGCCACATGCTGGGTAACGAGCACCAGGGCGAGGTGCCTCAGGCGTGACCCGCGCCGAGGTCAAGCGGCGCCTGGCGCTGGCCTGGTGGCAGTACCTGGCGGTGGGCCTGGTGCCGCTGCCAGTGATGGCCTGGGCCTTCGGTGGCGGTGATGCGCTGGCCTCGGTGTTGGCCATGCCACTGTTCATTGCCGGCGCGGCGACCATGTTCCTCAGCCTGCCGCGCTTCGGTGCCTACAAGCGCGCCCTCATCGCCACATCCAAGGTGCTCGGCACTGGTGAAGAGCCCGCCGCCTGGATCGAACTGGCGCGGGTGCGGCGCGTGGCCATGCTGTATGCCTGCTTGCCGGCCTGGGTCGCCGCCTTGTCGGTGCTGGTCGGCCTCGAGGCGGTGCCGCAGATCCTGCTGGCGTTGTCCACCGCAGTGGTGCTGTACCTCTATTGCATTCCACGCCAGCTCGGCTGATGCGCCTGCTGCCCGGCCTGTTGGCGCTGCTCGTCTGCTCCACACTGGCCGCCGAACCCCTGCGGGTGGTCAGCCTGGCCCCGTCGATGAGCGAGATCATGCTCGAACTGCAGGCCGATGACCTGCTGGTCGGTGTGCTCGACGGTGGCGAACGGCCGGCGGCGCTGCGCGAGTTGCCCTCGGTGGGGCGCCAGGGGCAACTGGACCTCGAACGCCTGCTCAGCCTGCGCCCCGACCTGTTGCTGCTGTGGCCGGGCAGCGTGCCGCCGGCCCAACGCGACCAGCTCAAGCGCCTGGGTATCGCAACGTACAGCGCAGAACCCCATGATATCGACCAGCTGATCGAGCAGATCGAAGCCATCGCCGAACGAATCGGCCGTGCCGAACAGGGCCATCGGTATGCCCAGGCCCTGCGTGAACGACTGCGTCAGCTGCGCCAGCAGTATCGACGGGACGAGCCCTTGCAGGTGTTCTACCAGGTCTGGGACCGACCGCTGTATACGCTCGGTGGCCGGCAGGTGGTCAGCGATGCCCTGGCCGTTTGCGGCGCGCGTAATGTCTTCGCCGATCTCACCCAGGCGGCGCCGCAGGTAAATGTGGAGTCTGTGCTGCTGCGCAACCCGCAGGTCATTCTGGCGGGAGATCAGGCGCAGCTGGCGGGTTGGAAGGCCTGGCCACAACTGCGTGCAGTTGCCGATGATCGTTTACTGGTGGTGCCAGACAAGGGCCTGGAGCGGCCTAGTGGGCAGATGATCGAAGCTACGGCGCGTTTGTGTGCGTTGCTCGAGGCTAAAGCACCAACGCCCAGGTGAGGTTCTGCTAGGGCTGCGCCCTCCATCGCTGGCAAGCCAGGCTCCTACAGGGATAGCGCATGGCTTGAGGCTGGCGCGGTCGAGGTAGGAGCTGGCTTGCCGGCGAAAGGGCCGCAAAGCGGCCCCCAAGGGATTACAACCCGAGCCTGGCCATCCGAGCTTTCACCGAAGCCTCGATCCCAGCCGCATCCAGCCCGCACTCAGCCAGCATCTGCGCCGGCTTGGCATGCTCGACATAGATGTCCGGCAACCCCAGGTGCAGCAGCGGTTTCACGATCGCCTGGCTGGCCAGGAACTCACCCACAGCCGCACCGGCACCGCCCATGATGGCGTTTTCTTCGATGGTTACCAGCAGCTCATGGCTTGCAGCCAGCTCCAGCACCAGCGCCTCGTCCAGCGGTTTGACGAAACGCATGTCCACAACGGTAGCGTTGATCTGCTCGGCAACCTGCATGGCCTCGGCCAGTTGCACGCCGAACACCAGCAAAGCGACTTTCTCGCCCTGGCGACGGACCACGCCCTTGCCGATTTCCAGCGGCTCCAGGTCACCGCTGATCGGCGCGTTCGGGCCGGTGCCACGCGGGTAGCGCACAGCCGCCGGGCCGTTGTACAGGTGGCCGGTGCTGAGCATCTTGCGCAGTTCGTTTTCGTCGCTTGGGGTCATCACCAGCATGCCCGGGATGCAGCGCAGGTACGACAGGTCGTAGCTGCCCGCGTGGGTCGGGCCGTCTTCGCCGACCAGGCCGGCGCGGTCGATGGCGAACAGCACGTCAAGATTCTGTACCGCCACGTCGTGGATCAGCTGGTCGTAGGCGCGCTGCAGGAAGGTGGAGTAGATCGCCACCACCGGCTTGCTGCCCTCGCAGGCCATGCCGGCCGCCAGGGTCACGGCATGTTGCTCGGCGATTGCCACGTCGAAGTAACGCTCCGGGTAGCGCTCGCTGAACTCGACCAGGTCGGAGCCTTCCTTCATCGCCGGGGTGATGCCCACCAGGCGGTTGTCGGCGGCAGCCATGTCGCACAGCCACTGGCCGAACACCGCGGAGTATTTCGGGCCGCTGGCTTTCTTCGGTGCGGCGGGTTTGTCGGCCGGCTCCAGCTTGGTGATGGCGTGGTAGCCGATAGGGTCGATCTCGGCCGGGGCGAAGCCCTTGCCCTTCTTGGTCACCACGTGCAGGAACTGCGGGCCCTTGAGGTCACGCATATTCCGCAAGGTGGCGATCATGGTCGGCAGGTCGTGGCCGTCGATCGGGCCGATGTAGTTCCAGCCCAGTTCTTCGAACAGCGTGCCCGGCACCAGCATGCCCTTGGCGTACTCCTCGGTGCGGCGGGCGATCTCCCAGGCGCCTGGCAGGCGCGACAGCACTTTCTTGCTGCCTTCGCGCATGCTCGCGTAGGTGCGGCTGGAGAGGATCTTGGCCAGGTAGTTGGACAGGCCGCCGACATTGCGCGAAATCGACATGTCGTTGTCGTTGAGGATCACCAGCATGTCGGCGTTGACTTCCTGGGCGTGGTTCAACGCCTCGAAGGCCATGCCGGCGGTCAGCGCGCCGTCACCGATCACCGCGATCGACTTGCGGTCGCTGTTCTGCAGGCGGGCGGCAATGGCCATGCCCAGTGCGGCGCTGATCGAGGTGCTGGAGTGGCCGACGCCGAAGGTGTCGTACTCGCTCTCGCTGCGGCGCGGGAAGGCGGCGATGCCGTCCTTCTGGCGCAGGCTGAGCATGCGGTTACGGCGCCCGGTGAGGATCTTGTGCGGGTAGGCCTGGTGCCCCACGTCCCACACCAGCCGGTCGTCGGGGGTGTCGAAGACATAGTGCAGGGCGATGGTCAGCTCGATGACGCCCAGGCCGGCACCAAAATGCCCACCGGTCTGACCCACGGTGTAGAGCAGTTCCTGGCGCAGTTCGTCGGCCAGGGTCTCCAGGTCGGCTTCGGCCAGCCGGCGCAGGCCGGCAGGCGTGTCAGCGCGGTCGAGCAACGGCGTGACCGGGCGTTCGCGGGGGATCTCTTGAAACGTCGTGGGCATCAGGCGAGTCGTTATAGGTGTGTGAAGACGCGGCAGTTTACCCCATTGTAGGAAATACTGCCCATTCAACCACGGGTTACGCGGCCCCTGTGGGAGCGAGTTCACCCGCGAATGCGGCGGTAAACTCAACATCGCATTCGCGGGTAAACCCGCTCCCACAGGGATTGGTGTCGTTGCTTAATTGCGGCGTTCGACGATGTAACGCGCCAACGCCCGCAGCGGTTCGGCCTTTTCGCCGAACCCTTGCAGTGCGACCAGCGCCTGGTCGCGCAGTTCGATCGCATAGGCCTTGGCCGCTTCCAGGCCCAGCAGCGCCGGGTAGGTCGGTTTGTCACGGGCGATATCGGCCCCCTGGCGTTTGCCCAGGGTGGCGGTGTCGCTTTCCACGTCGAGGATGTCGTCCTGCACCTGGAACGCCAGGCCGATGGCCTGTGCATAGGTCTGCAAGGCATCCAGTTGCGCCTGTTCGGCGCGGGCGCTGGCCAGGGCGCCGAGGCGCACGCTGGCTTCGATCAGCGCGCCGGTCTTGTGCCGGTGCATGAACTCCAGCGCCTGCTGGTCCAGCTTCAGGCCAACCGAGCCCAGGTCGATGGCCTGGCCACCGACCATGCCTGCCGGGCCGGCAGCCTTGGCCAGGGCCTGGACCATGGCCAGGCGAATGCTGTCGTCTTGCGGGCTCAGGCGCGGGTCGAGCAGAGCGCTGAAGGCCAGGCTCTGCAAACCGTCGCCGGCGAGGATCGCGCAGGCTTCATCGAAGGCTTTGTGGGTGGTCGGCTGGCCGCGGCGCAGGTCGTCGTCATCCATGGCCGGCAGGTCGTCATGCACCAGCGAGTACGCGTGGATCAGTTCCACCGCACAGGCTGCGCCGTTGGCCTGTTCGGCCGGGGCGCCCAAGGCTTCGCAGGCCGCGTAGGCCAGCAGCGGACGAACGCGTTTGCCACCGTTCATCACGCTGTAGCGCATGGCGGCGTAAAGGCGTTCGAGTTCCTTGGTCGGGGCGACGAACAACGGTTCGAGGGCGGCGTCGACTCGCGCCTGGCAGCTGGCCTGGTAGGTGCCGATCATGCTTCCGGCTCCGCGTCGAAGGGCTGGGCAGCCAGTTCGCCATCGCGTTCCAGCAGGATCTGCACCTTCTGTTCGGCCTGGGCCAGGGCACCCTGGCAATCGCGGGTCAGGGCGATGCCTTGCTCGAAGGCGGCCAGCGACTCTTCCAGCGACAACTCGCCGTTCTCCAGGCGCTCGACCAGTGCTTGCAGGTCTGCGAGGGATTGCTCGAAATCGAGGGAGGCTTTTTTGCGGGCCATGGCGACTGTCTCGGTGGCATTCAGAACGGCGCGACACTAGCAGAGCGGGGCGGGGGGAGCAAACTTCCGGCAGCCTGAGGTTGCACTTGCCGGCCTCTTCGCGGGTAAACCCGCTCCCACAGGTACTGCACCGGTTCCGAGTCTGCGCGGTCCCTGTGGGAGCGGGTTTACCCGCGAATGGGCCGCAAAGCGGCCCCGTGCGGTGGATCAGGCTGGCTCTGCCTCGAGCTCCAGCATGGCCTCACGGTACCGCGCCAGTTCCTCGATGGTCAGCACCGGCAGATTGTATTGCCGCGCATACACCGCCACCTGCTCGCCACGGGCCATCGTGCCATCGGGGTTCATCAGTTCGCACAGCACTGCCGCCGGGCGCAACCCGGCCAGGCGTGCCAGGTCTACCGAGCCTTCGGTGTGGCCACGGCGGGTCAGCACCCCGCCATTGCGGGCGCGCAGCGGGAATACATGCCCCGGGCTGACGATATGGCGCTGGTCCGCAGTAGAGCGCAATGCCGCGCCAATGGTGGTGATGCGGTCCTGGGCGGACACCCCGGTGGTGATGCCTTCCGCCGCCTCGATGGTGACGGTGAAGCCGGTGCCATGGCGTGCCTGGTTGTTCTGCACCATGGGTGCCAGTTGCAGTTCGTCGACGGTGGCCTCGTCCAGGCACAGGCAGACGATGCCGCTGCAATCGCGAATCATCATGGCCATGGTCTGCAGCGAGATGTTCTCGGCGGCGGCGATGATGTCCGCTTCGTCCTCGCGGTCGTCGTCGTCGAGCAGCAGCACAGGGCGCCCGGCCCGGAAGGCGGCGATGGCGGCGCTGACATTGGGGAATTGCGGGTGGTGCGTGGTGGACATGAAACGCTCCTCGTGAATGATCGATGAACGTCTCGGGGCGAACAAAATGCGCGCGCAGGGGCGCCCGGATGGCCCCTGCCTGACGCCTTCTTTCATCCGGACTATGACCGTCGGCTCTGGAGTCTCACCAGATCTGCTGACCCCCGACATGGCCGGGGCGCTCGCGGGCTCATCTTTCGATTTACCGCCGGTGGGGACTTTCACCCCGCCCTGAAGACCCGCCAAGCATACAGCACATTGCCACCTCGCTGGCAACCGACGGCTCTACGACCTTTGGCGGTATCATTCGGCTATGCATTCGAGGAACAGCCCCATGGACATTCTTCAGGTCGCCGGCGGCAAGCCGGTCAAGTTGTGGACCGACGGCGTACCGGTGGAAGACGACGCCCGCAAGCAACTGCTCAACACGGCGAGGATGCCGTTCATCTTCAAGCACCTGGCTGTGATGCCGGACGTGCATCTGGGCAAGGGCTCGACCATCGGCAGTGTGATCCCCACGGTTGGCGCGATCATTCCCGCCGCGGTGGGTGTGGATATCGGCTGCGGAATGATCGCCGCGCGCACGTCGCTGCACGCCCGCGACTTGCCGGACAACTTGCATGGCCTGCGCAATGCCATCGAGCACGCCGTGCCGCATGGCAAGACCTTCGGCAAACGCGACCAGGGCGCCTGGGCCGATGTGCCGGCCCAGGCTGACAAGGCTTGGGGGCGGTTGGCCGGGCGCTTCAAGGCCATCACCGACAAGTACCCGCGGCTGGAGAAGACCAATAACCGCCATCACCTGGGGACGCTGGGCGGCGGCAACCACTTCATCGAGGTGTGCCTGGACGAGGCCGACCGCGTCTGGTTCATGCTGCACAGCGGCTCCCGGGGCGTGGGCAATGCCATCGGCAACCTGTTCATCGAACTGGCCCAGGCCGACATGCGCCAGCACCTGGCCAACCTGCCGGACAAGGACCTGGCGTATTTCGAGGAAGGCAGCCGCCATTTCGCCGACTACGTGGAAGCGGTGGAGTGGGCGCAGGACTACGCCAGGCAGAACCGCGAGCTGATGATGCTGGCGGTGGTCGGTGCGGCTCGCAAGGCGCTCGGCAAACCGTTCGAGGCCAGCCTGGAAGCGGTGAACTGCCACCACAACTATGTGCAGCGCGAGCAGCATTTTGGCCGAGAGGTGCTGGTGACGCGCAAGGGGGCGGTGTCGGCGCAGAAAGGGCAGTTGGGCATCATTCCCGGCTCGATGGGGGCCAAGAGCTTCATCGTGCAAGGGCTGGGCAACGAGGAGTCTTTCTGTTCCTGCAGCCATGGTGCCGGCCGGGTGATGAGCCGGACCAAGGCCAAGAGCCGCTTCACCGTGGAAGACCAGCGGCGGGCCACGGCGCATGTGGAATGCCGCAAGGACAAGGAGGTGATCGACGAGATCCCCATGGCCTACAAGGACATCGATGCGGTGATGCGCGCGCAGCAGGACTTGGTGGAGGTGGTGCACACCTTGCAGCAGGTGGTGTGTGTGAAGGGCTGACGGGTTTACCGAGATATCCCTTCATTCGAGCCGCGGTATGACTTCTGATAATCAGATTTTTCCCGTTGCGCGTAGGCCATTTCTGAAATAGCTTCCTAGCGCCCTTGAGCCATTGCGGTGGTGTTCCTGGCGGCCTAGTGTGGGCCTGTCGTTGCCAAATCAGCGACCGGGCCTGCAAGCCCGCTCAGAGAACGATTACCGATCACCAATAGCCAATGGCATGCCATTGCGCGCGCTTGTTGGTGGCTGCGTACGGGAGGTTTTCGAACCTGCCGGTTTCGTTCTCTGCCGGTCTTGCAGACCTGTACGTGGCCGCCACCCATCACACTGCAAGTAATGAGTGGCGGTTCTAGCCAATCAACTGAGAACCTCACCATGCTTAAGATTGTCCCCGATCCACCCCACGATATTCATTCCCTTGAAGACACCCTGATCCGGGCCACGGACTACGCTCTGTGCGCGGCGACCGTTGTGCATCAGGCCATGCTGCTGCCCGCTCAGCCTCGGACTTTGCACTGAGGCTTGAGTGATGTGTTGTCTGGGCCGGCCTTTTCGCGGGTAAACCCGCTCCTACAACGATCGGTGGTCCATGTAGGAGCGGGTTCACCCGCGAATGGGCCAGAGCAAGCAGTCGAGAAATTTCAGGGGGATTCAACAATGACCACAGAAGACACCCAGTTCACCGTCGGCAAAACCACCTTCTACCAAGGCGAACACGGCACCCATCCACTGTTCCGCATCGAGCCCGGCATCCCCTGCCGCGATGCCCGCGAGCAGTCCTCAGAGTTGATGGGCTATGTCCGCGAACTGACCATCACCGGCCTGATGGATGAGAAGCCGATGATGATCTGGGCTGCGCACTACCTGAGTGCGATGGCCAAGGCGCTGATGGATGATGCTGAATTGGGCATGGGGCAGTGAGCGTTTGCCTTTAGGTCGCATGAGGGCCGCAAGGTGTTCGCCGCGGCAGTTTCAGCGCCTGTCAGACCGAGCGCCGCCCGCGCGGCGCTTCGCAGCACAAGGCTGCTCCTACATCTGTTTCGGGCCAGTCCTTCCTGTGTAATTCGCGCGCGAACGCCTTGGCGCATGCCGTGATATCGCGTCGCACAAACAAGGCGACCGCACGCCCCTGGCACAGGCGATATTGGCCCGAAACAAATGTAGGAGCAGCCTTGTGCTACGAAGCGCCGCGCGGGCGGCGCTCGGTCTCACAGGCGCTGCAAACCTGTCGGTATACACCTGATGGCCCGCTTGATTAGAGTGGCGCCTGGGGTGATACAGGCCAGTCAAGCCTTTCGACAAGCGAGGTGCAGGTGAGCGTTGATATCGAGTGTGTGGTGGTCGGGGCCGGCGTGGTCGGCCTGGCGGTGGCGCGCGCCCTGGCCCAGGCTGGCCATGAAGTGCTGGTGGTGGAGGCGGGCGAGGGCATTGGCGTCGGGGTCAGCTCGCGCAACTCCGAGGTGATCCACGCCGGCCTGTATTACCCCGATGGCAGCCTGAAGGCGCAGTTGTGTGTCGAGGGCAAGCAACGCCTGTATGCCTATTGCGACAGTCGGGGCGTTGAATACCAACGCCTCGGCAAACTGATCGTCGCCACCGATGCGGCCCAGGTCGAAGGCTTGCAGCGCCTGCTGGAGCAGGGCCGGCGCAATGGTGTCGATGACCTGCAATGGCTCGACGCCGACCAAGCGCGTGAGTTGGAGCCGGCGCTGTCATGTGTCGCCGCGCTGTGGTCGCCGTCCACCGGCATCATCGACTCCCACGGTTTGATGCTCGCCCTGCTGGGTGACGCCGAGGCCGCAGGCGCCACCTTGGTACTGCATACCCCACTGCTTGCCGCGCGGGTGATCGAGGCCGGTTTCAGCCTGGACATGGGCGGTGCCGAGCCGATGAGCCTGACCTGCCAGCGGCTGGTCAACTGCGCTGGGTTATCGGCAGTTGAAGTCGCTGGGCACATCACCGGCCTCGATCCGGCTCATGTGCCCAAGGCCTATCTATGCAAAGGCAGCTATTTCAGCCTGAGCGGTCGTGCGCCATTTCGGCACCTGGTGTACCCCGCACCGGAGCACGCCGGCCTGGGCGTGCACATGACCCTCGACCTGGGCGGCCAGGCGCGCTTCGGCCCGGATGTGGAGTGGGTGGAAAATATCGACTACCCGGTAGACCCCCGACGCGGCGACAGCTTCTACGCTGCAGTACGGCGCTATTGGCCCGACCTGCCAGACGCCAGCCTGCAACCGGCCTACAGCGGCATCCGCCCGAAGATCAGCGGCCCGCAGGACCCGGCGGCAGACTTCGTCATCAGTACGCCCGCCGAGCATGGTGTGCCAGGGTTGGTGAACCTGTTTGGCATCGAGTCACCGGGGTTGACCAGTTGCCTGGCATTGGCGGATCGCGTGCTGCATACCCTGCGTGACAAGTGAGGGCAGTGCCAAGCTGCCTTCAGTCTTTATGCATGTGCTGCTTGCCATCGCGATGAGTATGGGCCTTTGAATGCCCCTCATCATGCTGGCTTGCGCCCGAGGCCTGCTCACCATGGTGGCCAGGCACGTTGCCGCGGTGCTGGCCTTCATGGTTGTGCATTTCACTTTCGCCACCACCATGCTGGTGGCCGCCACTGGCCGCGACCATCGTTTTGTACTGCTGGGCGTTTAACTGGGGTAGCTGATCCAGGAAGGCGACGATGCCCCAGATGTATTCATCGCCCATGCTCTTGCCCCAGGCCGGCATGCCGGAGGCCTTGATGCCGTGCTTGATGATCCAGAACGCCGCAGCAGGGTCGCCACCGATACCGCTTTTGGTCAGGTCGGGAGGCGATGGATACAGAGCCTGGCTGAGCTCGGTATTCTCGACGCCAGGGGCAAGGTGGCAACCGATGCACATGGCATTGTAGTTACCGGCGCCGGTACGAATCAGCGCTTCATCTTTCAGGTCTGGCACCTCGATGTCCCTGGCCCGTACTGCGATCGAGCGGTCCCGGGCCATGGCCAGAAACGCATGCACGGCGGGGAAATGGGGATCATCGGCCCCCACGTTGACCAGGCCGGAGTACGCAGCACCCAGCACGGCCACGCTGGCCACTGCGCCTGCTGCAACAAGCGTTGTTATTGTTCTTTTCATGTCTGGTTCTCAAAACCACATGCGGATACCGGCCACGAAACGCGCTTCATCCACATCACCACCGTCGTCGCGGACGAAATCGGCGGTTTTGCCGTAGGAGCGGCTCCAGGTGATGCCGATGTAGGGGGCGAACTGGCGGACAATTTCATAGCGCAGGCGCAGCCCGACTTCGGTATTGGCCAGGCCGGAACCCACACCGCGCCCAGGGTCGTTCTTGCCATAGAAATTGGCTTCAGCGGTCGGCTGCAGGATCAGGCGGTTGGTCAGCAGAATGTCATAGTCGCCTTCCAGGCGAGCGGCAGTCTGGCCGTTCTCGCCAATGAACGCGGTGGCTTCGGCTTCGAAGTCGTAAAGCGCCATGCCCTGGATACCGAACGCCGCCCAGGTCTGGGGAGATTCAGGCTTGAAGTCCTGGCGCACCCCGGCAACCACATCCCACCATGGGCTGATCGAGCGGCCGTACAGCAGCTGCAATTCGGCATCCTCGGTGACACCGTTGGTACGTTCACCTTCGGAGCGGATCCACAGCCGGTTGATATCGCCGCCTACCCAGCCAGAAGCATCCCAGGCCAGCGTGCTGCCTTCATCCGCATCTTGGTACTCGAGCTGATCCAGCAGGAAGAAGCTGTTGATAGCACTGTCGTGCATCTGATGCCCACCCAATGGGGGGAAGGCTGCCTGGCGGTCGGCGTCGGTCAGGACCGGGATCGGGGTACGGCTTGTTGTCGATGTATCCGCCGAGCCTTGGTTCATTGTCGAATGGTCCATAGCCTCATGATTCATAGCTCCATGATTCATCGCGCCATGGTCCATGCCCTGCATGCTGCCATGATCCATCTCGCCGTGGTCCATCATCGAATGGTCCATTTCTTCAGCGGCGAAGCTGGGCGCAGCGCCCAGCGCCCCCAGCGTAACGGTCAGTGCCAGCAGCGATGGTCGTGCCAGGCTATTGAGCATCTTTCCCTGCCTTGGCTTTGTTACTGCCATGGGATTCCATCATCTTGCCGTGGTCCATGCCCTGCATCGAACCATGGTCCATACCCTTCATGGCGTCATGGTTCATACCTTTCATCGAGCTGTGATCCATCCCTTTCATGGCGCCATGGTCCATGCCCTTCATCGCACCATGGTCCATGCCTTGAGCACTCCTGGCTTCCTTGGCATCGGCAGACTGCTGATCGTTGCCGTCGGACCAGGATGACGGGGCATAAACTGCAAACAGGCCGGCTATCGCAGCAGAGAGAAAAAACGCGCTTCGTTTCATTGGTTTGCTCATCTCGGATCTCCAGTTCATTCGTCCACACGGACTTCGCGGAACATGCCCATTTTCATGTGGAACAGCAGGTGACAGTGATAGGCCCAACGCCCCAAGGCATCTGCCGTGACGCGATAGCTTCGTTTTGAGCCAGGCGGCATGTCGATCGTGTGTTTGCGCACCATGAAGTTGCCGTTCTCATCCTCCAGGTCGCTCCACATGCCATGCAGGTGGATGGGGTGAGTCATCATGGTGTCGTTGACCAGGGTGATGCGCAGGCGCTCTCCATACTTGAGGCGCAGTGGCTCGGCATCGGAAAACTTGATGCCGTCGAAGGACCAGGCGAACTTTTCCATGTGGCCGGTTAGGTGCAACTCGATTGTGCGACCAGGCGCGCGGCCGTCCGGGTCCGGGAAGGTGCTGCGCAGGTCGGCATAGGTCAGCACACGGCGTCCGTTGTCACGCAGGCCGATGCCCGGATCGCCCAGTTTTGGCGTCGGGGTCATCGTTTGCATGTCGACCAGGGGGTTGTTGGTCTCGGACTCTGGGTGGCTCTGCATGGGCGCGCTGGTGCCAGCCATTTCGCCATGGTCCATGCCGGCCATGCTGCCGTGGTCCATGCCAGCCATGTCACCGTCGTCCATGCCGCCATGGTCCATGCCCATATCGCTCATGGAAATGGTCGGCCGTGGATCGACAGCGGGAACAGGGGCCTGCAAGCCCTCGCGAACCGCCAGGGTGCCCCTGGAATACCCGGTACGGTCCATGGATTGGGCGAAAATGGTGTAAGCCTGCTCGCTTTCGGGTTCGACGATGACATCGTAGGTTTCGGCAACGGCAATGCGGAACTCGTCGACCGCAACGGGTTTGACATGCTGCCCATCCGCCGCGACAACCGTCATCTTCAGGCCGGGAATTCGCACATCGAAATACGTCATGGCCGAGCCGTTGATGAAGCGCAGGCGGATTTTCTCGCCCGGCTTGAACACGCCCGTCCAGTTACCGTCGGGGGCCTGGCCGTTCATCAGGTAGGTGTAGGTGTAGCCGCTCACGTCAGCGAGATCGGTGGGGCTCATTTTCATCTCGGCCCACATCCTGCGGTCGGCTACCGCGGCGGACCAGCCCATTTCGCTCACATCGTTGACGAAATCGCCCACCGTGCGCTTGTGGTAGTTGTAGTAGTCGGACTGCTTCTTGAGCTTGGACAGCACCCGTGCAGGGTCTTCATCCGTCCAGTCGCTGAGCATGACCACGTAGTCCCGGTCATAGGTGAACGGCTCAGGCTCTTTCGCGTCGATGACCAGGGCGCCATACACCCCGACCTGCTCCTGGAAACCGGAGTGGCTGTGGTACCAGTAGGTGCCGTTCTGCTGGACCTTGAACTTGTACTCATACATGCCGTCGGGGGCGATGCCATGGAAGCTCAGGCCCGGCACGCCGTCCATGTTCGCCGGCAGGATGATGCCGTGCCAGTGGATGGAGGTGTCCTGCTGCAAGCGGTTGCGCACACGCAGCGTGACGGTATCGCCTTCGCGCCAGCGCAGGATGGGCCCGGGAATGGAGCCGTTGATGGCCATCGCTGTACGCGAAGCGCCGGTAATGTTGACCGGCAGCTCACCGATGTAGAGGTCGAAGTCGGTGCCGCTCAGCACACTCGGTTGGCCCGGGCTGGTCACGGCCCAGACCGGCGCGCGCCACATGCCCAGCCCGCCAAGCAGTCCGGTAGCGGCAAGGCCTTTGACGAAGGAGCGTCTGGTGGTTTTGCTTTGCATGCCGTTGCGTCCAGTCAGTCGAAAAGTTGCTGGTGTTCAGGCGGTTGAACGCCCCAGCCCGTGGGGCTAGAAGCCCCCCACAATCTTCCTTAACGCTAGCGGACCTGCGCTGTCAGCTGGCTGAGCTTCAGATTACTTTTCTGTCAGCTTGTGGTGGATCAAATTCAGTAAGCGCGCCGCCGCCCTGTGGGAGCGGGTTCACCCGCGAAGAATGCGACACGGTGTATGGCACCGGCTTTGCCGGTGTTCGCGGGTAAACCCGCTCCCACAAGGCCCTGCGAAATCTTTGGGTTATGTATTCTGTGGGAGCGGGCGTGCCCGCGAAGGGCTGCAAAGCAGCCCCATCAAGGGGGTCTTTGGCCTGGCCGCTACTCGATGCGCAGCGCCGCGACCGGATGCAAGCGGGCCGCCCGCACGGCCGGGGCCAGGCCGGCGAGAATGCCGAGCACCGCCGCCAGCAGCAGCGCCAGCAGCAGAAACAGCGGTTGCAGCGCCAAGGGCAGGCTCGGCATGGCCAGGTGCAGTAGCCCCAGCAGCAGGCCCATCAACAGCAGGCCAAGCAGGCCACCGGCCAGGGACAGCAGCGTCGCTTCGGCCAGAAACAACCCAAGTACCTGCCGCGGACTGGCGCCAATCGCCCGCAACAGGCCGATTTCTGCCGTGCGCTCGCCCACAGTGGTCGTCATGATGGTGAGAATGCCGACGGCGCCGACCAACAGCGAAATGCCCCCCAAGGCACCAATGGCCAGGCTCAGGGTGCCGAGAACGCGGTTGAAGCTGCGCAGCATGTCGTCCTGGGTGGTCAGGCTGAAGTCCTCCGCACCGTGTCGTTCGCCGAGCACCTCGCGAATCTGCCGGCTCAACGCCCGTGAAGTGGTACCTGCACCAAACACCACATGGGCTTTGACCACCCCGGTGCGGTTGAACAGGCTTTCCGCCCAGTCCACCGGGATGTAGGCGATATCGTCGAGGTTGAAACCGAGCAACTGGCCTTTCTCCGCCATCACGCCGATCACCCGGAAACGTACGCCGCCGACGCGGATCAGCTCACCCAGCGGGTTGCGCGTCCCGAACAGTTCGGTACGCAGCTGATGGCCGAGCACCACATAGGGCGGCGAACGGCCGTCACGGGCCGGGGGCAGGAACTCGCCCAGGCTCAGTTGCATGCGCCAGGCCTGCGCCATCTGATGGCCGCCACCGAGAATGTCGCTGCGCCGGCTCAGTTGACCGAACTGGATATTCCCGCTGCCCTGAATGATCGGCACCGCCGCCTCGACATGCGGCAAGCGCCGCAGGGCGTCGGTGTCACTGATGGTCAGTGGCCGCACGCTGCCAAGCAGGCCGCCGAGGCCGCTGGTCTGGGTCTTGCCCGGGCGCACGGTGATGATCCGCGTACCAAACTGCGAGAAGTTCTCCAGCACATAGCCGCGCACGCCTTCGCCTATGGCCGTGAGCAGCGCCACGGCGGCTATGCCGATCGCTACCCCGAGCAGGGTCAGCAGGCTGCGCAGCGGGCGGCAGGTCAGCGCCGAGCTGGTCAGCCGGAAACCATCTTGCCAGCGCATCAGTGCGCCCCTGGCGGGCGTAGCGCTGCCACCGGCTCCAGCGCCGAGGCCCGAGCGGCCGGCAGCCAGGCGAACAGCAGCGCCGTGCCGAGTGCCAGCAGCACTGCGCCAGCCCGCGCCCACCAAGGGGCATAGAGCGGCAGATCGAACGCCAGGCGCCCCAGCCAGAGCAAGGTTTCGGCCAGCAGCAGCCCTGCCAGTGCCCCTGTCAGGGCCAACAGCGCCGCCTCGCCGAGGAACAGCAGGCGCAGCTGCGCCGCCGTCACGCCTATGGCTTTGAGCAGGCCGATCTCGGCGCTGCGCTGGCTTACTGCAATCCAGGTCACGTTCATGATCAGGATGCCTGCCACCAGCAGGCTGATCGCGGCAATGCCAGCCACCGCCAGGGTCAGCACCGCGAGTATCTGGTCGAAGGCGCTGAGCAGGCTGTCCTGGCTGACGAGGGTGACGTCCTCCTCACCCTCGTGGCGCTCCTTGAGCGCGGCGAGTATCAGCTGCTTGCTACGGTCGAGAAAGCTCGGACCATGCACCTCGACAAATACCCGCGACAACCCCTCGCTATTGAACAAGGCCTGGGCGCTGGCCACCGGGATGATCAACATCTCGGCGAAATCCATCCCCAGCGATTCGCCCCGCTCGCCGAGAATGCCAACCACCCGGAAGCGCCGGTCGCCAGCGCGCAACCATTCACCCAGGGCCGGGCGAGCCCCGAACAGCTCGCGCCGGAGTTTGCCGCCGATCACGCAGACGGCTTCGGCCTGCTCAGGGTCCAGCGTCGGCAGGGGTTGGCCCTGGACGACCGTCAGTTGGCGAATGGCGAAGAAGTCCCGGGTGGTGCCCAGCGTCAGCACCTCACGATTGCGGTTGCCGACTATCACCTCCATCTGCCCGGCCTGCTGCGGCGCGACCCGGCGGATGCCCGGCAACCGGGTGATGGCCTGGACATCCTGCAAGGTCAACTCGTGTGGCGTCAGGCCGGTGAGCGGCGGCATTCGCCCGGTGGTTTCCTTGCGCCCCGGGAAAACGATGAGGATGTCGCGCCCGAGCAGCGAGAATTCGTTCAGGACGAAGGCCCGCGCCCCCGCGCCAAGACCGGTGAGCAGATTGACCGCGACCACCCCGATAGCGATGGCCAGCAGTAGCATCAGGCTGCGTGAGCGATGCCCGCGCAAGGCACCTAGCCAGAAGCCCAGGGCATCGGCAGCGCGCATCAGGCCAGCGCCCACTGCGTCGCAATACTGTGGATCCGCCCGTCACGCATGTGCAGCTGGCGCTGTGCGCGGGCGCCCAGGTTGGCATCGTGGGTCACCACTATCAGGGTCAGCCCCTCGCCGTTGAGCTCCTCCAGCAGGCTGAAGACCTCGGCGCCGGCTTGGCTATCGAGATTGCCGGTGGGTTCGTCGGCCAACAGCAGCGCCGGTTGCATGACCATCGCCCGGGCGATCGCCACGCGCTGGCGCTGGCCACCGGACAGCTCGGCCGGGCGGTGGGCAATGCGCTCGCCCAGCCCCAGGCGTGCCACCAATTGGCTGCTGCGCTTGCGCCGTTGTGCCGCACCAATGCCGGCGAGGACCATCGGCAGCTCGATGTTTTCCAGCACCGTCAGCCGTGCGATCAGGTGGTAGGACTGGAACACGAAACCTATCAGCCGGCTGCGCAACTGGGCGCGGCGCGCCTCGCTCAGGGCCGCCGTGGCCTCGCCCTGCAGCCAGTATTCGCCGGCGCTCGGCGCGTCGAGCAGGCCGAGGATGTTCAGCAAGGTCGACTTGCCCGAGCCCGACGGGCCCATCACCGCCATGTAGTCACCGGCGGCGATGTCCAGGTCCAGGCCATCCAGTCCCATCACCTGCTGTTCGCCCAACTGGAAGCTGCGGCTACCGCCGCGCAGGCGGATCATTTCTCGGTCTCCGCGGCATCCGCCGGGATCACCGCCACGGTATCCTTGAGCCCTTCCTGCTCGTGGCTGGCGACTATGCGTGCGTCCTCGTCCAGCCCTGCAAGCACCTCGGTCCAGCGCCAGTTGCTCAGCCCGGTTTGCACCTGCACCTCGCGCAACACCCGGGCGCTCGGGTCGTATCGCAGCACGCGTTGCCCCTCCAGCAGGGTCTCGGTGGGGATGCGCAAGGCACCCGCGTGCTGCTCCAGGAGGATCTCGACATCGGCGCTATAGCCGGTGAGTAGGGCCAGGTCTGCCGGCGGCTGGTCGAAGCGCACCTCGACATCGACGGTGCGCGCCTGCTTCTCCAGTTCGCGCACATAGGGCGCGATGCGGCTGACGCGGCCGGTGAAATGCTGACCACGGAAGGCATCCAGGCTGATCCGTACGGCGGTTCCGGGGTGAACCCGGGCAGCGTCCACCTCATCGATCGGTGCCTCTACAAACAGGCAGCTGTCGTCGATCAGGTCGACTGCCGGCGGCGTGGGAATACCTGGCGGCGACGGGGTGACGAACTCGCCGAGTTCGCCGTTGATTTCTGCGACGATGCCGGCGAATGGTGCACGCAGAGTTGTCTGTTCCAGCAGTGAACGCTGCAACTGCAGGCTGGCGTCGGCCTCGCGGATCAGCACGGCACTGGCACTGCACATCAACTTCGCCAGGTTGGCCTTGGTCGTGGCCTGATCGAGGCGGTCGGCGGCAATCAACTTGCGGTCGGCCAACTGGCCGAGGCGATCAAGGTCGCGCCGGTCCAGCAGAGCTTGCTGGCAGCGCTGTTCGCGGCTGTTGCGCTGGGCCTCCAGCCGCGCCTCGGCTTCCTGTAGCCTGGCCTGTTGCTCGTCCTGCCGCAGGCGCATGAGCACCTGACCCGGCTGGACCCGCTGGCCCTCGCTGACCAGCAACTCGGCAACCTGGCCGCCGACATTGAAGGACAGGTGCGAGCGTCGACAGGACTTCAGCGTACCCGCGCGCGTGTTGGCCACCACCGTCTCAACCGGCCCCCGCTCAACTTCCAGCAGCCTGACCGGCAATGGCTGTGGTCGGCTCAACCAGCCGCCCAGCACCACGAGACAAGCCAGGATCGACGAGCCAATCAATAATTTGCGCATGGACTACACCTCCTCCCATATGGCTTGAGCCTAGATCAGGAGGGTGAAAGCTCCACGCGAAACGTCATTTATCCGACGATTTTCGGATGAGCGTTAGTATAGTGTCAGATAAATGGCGAATGAGATTTTTTTCGCTCACGCAGCGGCGATTCCCTGGCCATGGGAAGGCTGCAGAAAGTTTCAGAGGATGGGAATGGCGGGCATTAAAAAGCCGGCTTGTGGCCGGCTTCTCGGGGACGCTTCCGACTAATTTATGGTAAGCCGCAATCGCCTTAACTGTGTGGCCATCAAGGGCCTGAAAGAGATGGCAGATGCCCGTGTGGGATATCGCCGAGCCCTCTGGACCGCGGCTTGCGCCGGTCGGGGCTGAATGTGCGGCGTAGCATACAAGGGCGCGCGCAGGATGCCCAGCAAAAAATGGCACAGGTTTGTTTCAGTCGGGCCGTTGCTGGCGGAAATGCGACCAGTGGAACACCCAGCCCAGGATCTTCAGCCCTTGTGTCTGGCGCTGGGCGGCGGTGTAGCGTTCGACCGCATAGTTGCGCCGATCATGGCTGTGCAGGTACAGCGTGCCGTGCTGGCCGAGGCTGAGGTTGTTAACCCTGAGCACGCCGTTGTGCAGCAGGGCATAGGTTTCGCCCTCGACCACCTGGGTCATGCCCAGGTCGATGGCCAGGGTAGCTTGCAGCGGAATCAGCGGGGTCATGTTGCTGGCGGGCATGGCCAGGCAGATGGCGTCGTCGGCATGCACTCCCAACCCTTTCAGGGCTTTTGCGGGCAGGCACAGGTGTTTGCCGGCCACGGGCGACAGCAGGCCGTTGTGCAACTCGTAAAAGGGCACCTTCAATGTACGGCCGCCTTGCGCCGATAGCGGCGTGCGCGGGTTGGCGGGCGCCGGCTCCGGTGGGCAGGTGCGCAGGATCGGGTTGTGGTGTTTGGGGCCTTCGCCCGTGCGCAACCAGCGACGATGCACGCAGAACAGGTCCGCCATTTCGTCCAGCCGGGCCAGGGGCACGCCGCGCTTGAGCCAGTTGTTGACGTGCTGGGGCGTGACGCTGCGCTGGGCGGCGAAATCGGAAGGGGTCAGGCCACATTCGTGGAGGAGGGCTTTGAGTCTGTCACCGGATGTGTTCATGGCGGCGAGTGTAGCGGCGGGATGCCAGCAAGGATATGAACCGGATGTTGATGGGGCTTGTGTGAAAAGCGCCTGTTTGTAGGGCGTTGGAGTAGGACTGCGTAGGATTTTTTACTCTCCCAGGCAAGTGCGCGGTTCCTGTGGGAGCGGGCCGGCATCTAGAATTTGAGCAAGACAGTTGCTCCCACAAAAGTGCTGCGCAGGCAGGTCATCCAGTGCCAAGGCGACCAGCCACCCATCAGGCATAAAAAAACCCCGCCGAGGCGGGGTTCTTCATGCAACCGGCATCAGCCCTTGTAGGCAGCAACCGATTTGGTGATCGCGGCGCGGGCGGCGTCAGCGCCTTCCCAGCCTTCGATCTTGACCCACTTGCCCTTCTCGAGATCTTTGTAATTGGCAAAGAAGTGCTCGATCTGCTGGATCAGCAGGGCTGGCAGGTCGGTGTATTCCTTCACGTCGACGTACAGCTGCGACAGCTTGTCGTGAGGAACAGCGATGACCTTGGCGTCGCCGCCGCCGTCGTCGGTCATGTTCAGCACGCCGACCGGACGGGCGCGGATAACCGAACCTGGGGCTACCGGGTAAGGGGTAACGACCAGCACGTCCAGCGGATCACCGTCATCGGCCAGGGTGTTCGGGATGAAGCCGTAGTTGGCTGGGTAGAACATCGGGGTAGCCATGAAACGGTCGACGAACAGGGTATCGCTGTCCTTGTCGATCTCGTATTTGATCGGCGCGTGGTTGGCCGGGATCTCGATGGCGACGTAGATGTCGTTCGGCAGGTCTTTGCCCGCCGGAATCTTGCTGTAGCTCATTGGGCAGTGCCCCCGTGTTTGACCAAAAAAGTGGCGGCGATTATAGGCACATTCTGCATGGGCATGCCACGCCTGGCCTGATGTGCGGCCCCGTCAGGCGTGGCTTTCGCGGTATTCCGGGTGTTCGGCCTGCAGCCGGCACAGGCGCGCCAGCGGGTCTTGGCGGTAGAACAGCGACAACTGGCGGTAGACCTGTGGATAAGCCTGTTGCAGCAGGTCGGGAGCACTAAAGAAGTACTCGCTGGTTACGGCAAAGAACTCTGCGGGGTTCTCTGCGGCATATGGATCGATGGCGGTTTCGGCGTCGGGGTTGGCGTCCAGCTGGCGGTTGAGGTCGTCATAGGCCTGTTGCATGGCGGTTGCCCATTCATCCACGGGCATGCCGCTGTGCAGCGGCGGCAGGCCGTTGGCATCACCATTGAGCATGTCGAGCTTGTGCGCCAGTTCATGGATGACCAGGTTGTAGGCCTCCCAGCCACCACTGGCTAGCACGCCGCTCCAGGCGAGGATGATCGGGCCCTGCTGCCAGGCTTCGCCGCTGTGCTCACCGTCCCACACGTGCTCCACGCCACTGGCATCGCGGTGGCGCTGTGGGCTCTTGAAGTCGTCGGGGTAGAGGATGATTTCGTGGAAACCCTGGTACCAGTTCAGCTCGCCCAGGTGCAGCAGCGGCAACTGCGCCTGGGCGGCCAGCAACAGGCGCTGCTCGTCATCCGGCTCGACGCCGGGCAGGCAGGTGAGGTGCTTGTCGAGCAGGAACAGGATGCAGGCTTCACGCAGCCAGCGATCCTCTTCGTCAGTGATGCCGTCCAGCATTGGCAGGCGCTCGCGCACGGCCTGCCATTGCTGGGGGGGGATGGGATAGCGCGCCAGGGTGCGCTTGCGCCGCCAGGCGCTGAACGACCACATCGGCAAGTTTCAGTGCGCTTTGGCCGTGCGGCCCAGGCGGCCACGCAGCAGGCCGAGGATCATCGGTACCAGCGACAGGATGATGATGCCCACCACCATCAGCGACAGGTGCTGTTTGATGAATGGCACGTTGCCGAAGAAGTAGCCCAGGGTCACCAGGCCGCCGACCCACAGTAGCGAACCGGCGACGCTGAAACCGAGGAAGCGCGGGTAGTGCATGTGGGCGATGCCGGCGACGAACGGCGCAAAGGTGCGCAGGATGGGCAGGAAGCGCGCCATGGTCACGGTCTTGCCGCCGTGGCGTTCATAGAAGTCGTGGGTACGCTGCAGGTAGTCGCGACGGAAGATCTTCGAGTTGGGGTTGTTGAACAACCGCTCGCCGGCTGTGCGGCCGATCACGTAGTTGGTGCTGTCGCCGAGGATCGCGGCGGCCATTAGCAGGCCGGCCAGCAGCAACGGGTCCATGCCGCCACCGGCGGCCACGGCGCCGGCAATGAACAGCAGCGAATCGCCAGGCAGGAAGGGCATGACCACCAGCCCGGTTTCACAGAAGATCACGGTGAAGAGGATGGCGTAGATCCAGGGGCCGTAGTTGGTGACCAGCAGATCGAGGTAGGCATCGAGATGCAGGATAAGGTCCAGCGGGTTGAAATCCATGTACAGCACCTGTGTTCTTGGGCGTAGGCTCGGTTACCTGCGGATGGGTAAATTTTCACACACGACAGGTGGGCCATTATACGGCTAAGTCAGGATCATGCCCGGGGAGTTTGTAGCGGGGGGTTACGGCAGGGGGTACTCCTGTACCAGCCTCTTCGCGGGTAAACCCGCTCCCACAGGTACAGCACCGACTTCATATGTGCCGCTATGCCTGTGGGAGCGGGTTTACCCGCGAAGAGGCCGGTACAGGTCAATCCTGGCTGATCGGCAGGATATAGCTCTTGAACTCGTTATCCTCACGAAACCCGATGGATTCGTAAGTCTTGTGCGCTACCTCATTGTCCGCGCTGGTCGACACCCGCATGCGCACGGCGTTGGTTTCCTTGGCCATTTTCTTCGCCTCGCGCATCAGGTGGTCGGCCACCAGCATGCGCCGCGAGTCCTCGGCCACGTAGATATCGTTGAGAATCCATACCCGCTTCAGCGACAGCGATGAGTAGCTCGGGTACAGCTGGCAGAAGCCCAGCAGCTTGCCGTCATCATCATCGGGTAGCGCCAGGTAGATCACCGACTCATCCCGCTTCAGGCGCTTTTCCAAGAAGCTGCGCGAACTGTCGGGGTAGGGTAGCTGCCCATAGAACTCGCGGTATTTGACGAACATCGGCGTAAGCAGATCGAGGTGTTCCAGGGTTGCCTTGATGATGCGCATGTGCGGCCCTCAGAGTCCATTAGGGGAAACAGCGGATTGCCAGCAGCTTTCAAAGGCATGCTGCCCAATGCTTGGCGCAAGTGCAATCCGCCTTCCGTGACATGTTTTTTATCCTTTGCCGAGCAGAAAGTTACCTTTCTGGCCGGTGTTGTGTTCACTCTCCAGGCTATGGACCTCGGCTTCGTCCTTCAGATTCACCCCGGAAAGCTGACGTCGGCAGGCTTCGCGCATCAAGTACAGCAAGCGGTGCGCCGCCATGCCATAGCTCAGCCCCTCCAGGCGGATGTTGGAAATGCAGTTGCGGTAGGCATCGGTCAGGCCGACCTTTGGCGCATAGGTGAAGTACAGGCCAAGGCTGTCGGGCGAGCTGAGCCCCGGGCGTTCGCCGATCAGCATCACCGTCATCCGTGCGCCCAGCAGTTCACCGACCTCGTCGGCCACTGCCACCCGACCCTGCTGCACCAGCACCACCGGGGCGCTGGTCCAGCCGTCGGCGGCGGCCTGTTCCTCGAAGCGCGCCAGGAACGGCAGCGTGTGGCGGTGCACGGCCAGCGCCGATAGGCCGTCAGCGACGACGATGGCCAGGTCGACCCCGCCGGGGTTGGCCTGGGCATGCTGGCGCAGCACGGCAACCGAATCTTCGCTCAGCCGTCGCCCCAGGTCCGGGCGTTGCAGGTACTGGTTGCGGTCGCTGGCGGCGCTGTGCAGCACCAGGCTTTCGCGCCCGCGGTCACTCAGCTGGGTAGCCAGGCCGGCATGGTCGAAGGCCAGATGCACGGCATCGCGTGCCTGGGCGTGGGCGAACTGGAAGTCCAGTTGCGCACCGGTAGGCAGGCTGGTGCCGGTACGGCCCAGGGCAATGCGCGCCGGGGTCAGGTTGCGCAGGGCCAGCCAGGGGTTTTCGGGGGTAGGCGTGCGGTGGTCCATGGTCATCCCTATGCAAGCTGTGCCAAGGCCTGGCGGAAGGCCGGCGGCAGGTTGTCACCAAAGCGCACCCGGCCATCGGCCTGGGTGAAGATGCCGGTGCGGGCCAGCCATGCCTCGAATTCCGGCCCAGGCTTCAGGCCCAGGGTCTGGCGTGCATACAGCGCGTCGTGGAACGAGGTGGTCTGGTAGTTGAGCATGATGTCGTCGGAGCCTGGGATACCCATGATGAAGTTGATCCCGGCCACGCCCAGCAGGGTCAGCAGGGTGTCCATGTCGTCCTGGTCGGCTTCGGCGTGGTTGGTGTAGCAGATGTCGCAACCCATCGGCACTCCCAGCAGCTTGCCGCAGAAGTGGTCTTCGAGGCCGGCGCGGATGATCTGCTTGCCGTTGTACAGGTATTCGGGGCCGATGAAACCGACCACCGTGTTGACCAGGAACGGTTTGAAGTGGCGGGCCACGGCATAGGCGCGGGTCTCACAGGTCTGCTGGTCGACGCCGTGGTGGGCGTTGGCCGACAGCGCGCTGCCCTGGCCTGTTTCGAAGTACATCAGGTTCTGCCCGAGGGTGCCGCGTTTCAGCGAAAGGCCCGCTTCGTAGCCTTCCTGCAGCACGTTCAGGTTGATGCCGAACCCGGCGTTGGCCGCTTCGGTACCGGCGATGGACTGGAATACCAGGTCCAGTGGCACGCCACGGTTGATCGCCTCGATCGAGGTGGTGACGTGGGTCAGCACGCAGGCCTGGGTGGGGATGTCGTAGCGCTGGATGATGGCGTCGAGCATCTCCAGCAGGGCGCAGATCGAGGCGATGCTGTCGGTGGCCGGGTTGATGCCGATCATGGCGTCGCCGTTGCCGTACAGCAGGCCGTCGAGAATGCTGGCGGCGATGCCGGCTGGCTCGTCGGTCGGGTGGTTGGGCTGCAGCCGGGTCGACAGGCGCCCGCGCAGGCCCATGGTGCCACGGAACCGGGTGACCACGCGGATCTTCTGTGCCACCAGCACCAGGTCCTGCACGCGCATGATCTTCGACACCGCTGCGGCCATTTCCGGCGTCAGCCCGGGTGCCAGGCTGCGCAGGCTGTCCTCGTTGGCCTCTTCGCTCAGCAGCCAGTCGCGCAGGCCACCCACGGTCAGGTGGCTGACCGGGGCGAAGGCCTGGGCGTCGTGAGTGTCGATGATCAGGCGCGTGACTTCATCATCTTCGTAAGGGATCAGCGCTTCGTTGAGGAAATGCGTCAGCGGGATATTGGCCAGGGCCATCTGCGCGGCGACCCGTTCGCCATCATTGCTGGCCGCCACGCCCGCCAGGTAGTCCCCCGAGCGGGCGGGGCTGGCCTTGGCCATCACTTCCTTGAGGCTGTCGAAGCGGTAGACCAGGTGGCCGACCGTGTGTACGAAACTTGCCATACAGAGTCTCCAGAGCCGTGGGTTGCCCCACGGCGGGTGGCGGCGATCAGTGCAGGGCCTCTTCGGCCTTCTGGATCGCGGCGAATTCCTCTTCCGGTGTACCCGCTACCAGGTGGTGGCGGCTGTAGAAAGCAAAGTAGGCAATTAATACCGCATAGATCACTGCGGCGCCAATCACTACCCGTGGGTCGACCAGGAAACCGGCGACCACGGCGATGCATGCCAGTACCAGTGCCAGGCCCGAGGTGAAGATGCCACCAGGGGTGCGGTATGGGCGCTCCATCTTCGGTCGACGGATGCGCAGGGTGATGTGCGCGGCCATCATCAGCACGTACGACAGGGTAGCGCCGAACACCGCCACCAGGATCAGCAGGTCACCCTGGCCGGTCAGCGACAGGGCAAAGCCGATGATCCCGGGGATGATCAAGGCCAGTACCGGGGCCTTGCTCTTGTTGGTTTCCGACAGCTTGCGCGGCAGGTAACCGGCGCGGGACAGGGCGAAGATCTGCCGGGAATAGGCGTAGATGATCGAGAAGAAGCTGGCGATCAGCCCGGCCAGGCCGACCAGGTTGACGAAGCCGCCCATCCAGGTGCTACCGCCGTAGGCTTTGGACAAGGCTTCCACCAGCGGGTTGCCGGACGCTTTCAGTGCTTCGGAGCCTGCGCCGCCGGGGCCGACCACCAGGATCAGCAGGGCGAAGGCCAGCAGCACCAGCATGGCGCCGATCAGTCCGCGTGGCAGGTCGCGCTTGGGGTTCTTGGTTTCTTCGGCAGCCAGCGGCACGCCCTCTACGGCAAGGAAGAACCAGATGGCATAGGGGATGGCCGCCCACACGCCGACATAGCCGAACGGCAGGAAGCTGCTGGCGCCCACAGCGTCCGTTTTGGCGATGTCGAACAGGTTGGCTGCATCAAAATGGGGCACCATGCTCACCAGGAACACGGCCAAGGCGATGGCTGCGATGGCGGTGATGATGAACATCAGCTTCAACGCCTCACCCACGCCAAAGATGTGGATGCCGATGAACACGATGTAGAACGCCAGGTAGATCATCCAGCCACCGATGCCGAACAGTGACTGGCAGTAGGCGCCGATGAACACGGCGATGGCGGCGGGGGCGATAGCGTACTCGATGAGGATCGCCGTGCCGGTGAGGAAGCCGCCCCAGGGGCCGAAGGCGCTGCGGGCAAAGCCGTAGCCGCCGCCTGCGGTGGGGATCATCGACGACAGTTCGGCCAGCGAGAAGCACATGCACAGGTACATGGTGGCCATCAGCAGGGTGGCGAGGAACATGCCGCCCCAGCCGCCCTGGGCCAGGCCGAAGTTCCAGCCGGCATAGTCGCCGGAGATGACGTAGGCCACGCCCAGGCCGACCAGCAGGACCCAGCCGGCGGCACCTTTTTTCAGTTCACGTTGCTGGAAATAGTCCGAGCCGACTTTTTCGAAGTCGACGGAAGAGGCTGCCGGCGAGCCGGCGGAATGATCGCTTGGCATAGATTCACCTGTTGTTTTTCTTGGTGGCCGGACGGGTTCCGGGCCGATGGTGATGGGTACTGCAGGAAGCGAGCCAGAGCGTTGGTGCACGGTTACCGCTCTGGGTTTTGTATATGCAGGCCTGGCCTCTTCGCGGGTGAACCCGCTCCTACAGGGGGTGTACAGCGCCTTAAGCAAGCGCAGTACCTGTGGGAGCGGGTTTACCCGCGAAGAAGGCGACGCGGTTTAGAAGAAGCCCAACGGATTGATGTCGTAGCTCACCAGCAGGTTCTTGGTCTGCTGATAGTGGTCGAGCATCATCTTGTGCGTCTCACGCCCGACCCCCGACTTCTTGTAGCCACCGAACGCGGCATGCGCCGGGTACAGGTGGTAGCAGTTGGTCCACACGCGGCCAGCCTTGATCCCACGGCCCATGCGGTAGGCACGGTTGATGTCGCGGGTCCACACGCCGGCACCCAGGCCGAACTCGGTGTCGTTGGCGATTGCCAAGGCTTCGGCTTCGTCCTTGAAGGTGGTGACGCTGACCACCGGGCCGAAGATTTCTTCCTGGAACACGCGCATCTTGTTGTTGCCCTTGAGCAGGGTCGGCTGGATGTAGTAACCGGTGGCCAGCGAGCCTTCCAGTTTTTCGACCTTGCCACCGGTCAGCAACTCGGCGCCTTCCTTCTGGGCGATGTCCAGATACGACAGGATCTTCTCGAACTGCTGTTGCGAGGCCTGCGCTCCGACCATGGTGTCGGTGTCCAGCGGGTCGCCGCGCTTGATCTGCAGCACCTTCTTCATCACCACTTCCATGAACTGCGGGTAGATCGACTCCTGTACCAGTGCCCGTGACGGGCAGGTGCATACCTCGCCCTGGTTGAAGAACGCCAGCACCATGCCTTCGGCCGCCTTCTCGATGAAGCTTGGCTCGGCTTGCATGATGTCTTCGAAATACACGTTCGGCGACTTGCCGCCCAGTTCGACGGTGGACGGGATGATGTTCTCGGCGGCGCATTTCATGATGTGCGAGCCAACCGGGGTCGAGCCGGTGAAGGCGATCTTGGCGATGCGCTTGCTGGTGGCCAGTGCTTCACCGGCTTCGCGGCCAAAGCCTTGCACCACGTTGAGCACGCCTTTTGGCAGCAGGTCACCGATCACTTCCAGCAGCACGGTGATGCCCAGCGGGGTCTGTTCGGCAGGCTTGAGCACCACGCAGTTGCCGGCGGCCAGGGCCGGGGCGAGCTTCCAGGCGGCCATCAGGATCGGGAAGTTCCACGGGATGATCTGCCCGACCACGCCCAGTGGCTCATGGATGTGATAGGCCACGGTGCCTTCGTTGATTTCCGCAGCGCCGCCTTCCTGGGCGCGGATGCAGCCAGCGAAGTAGCGGAAGTGGTCGACCGCCAGCGGAATGTCGGCATTGAGGGTTTCGCGGATCGGCTTGCCGTTGTCCCAGGTTTCGGTAATGGCCAGCAGTTCGAGGTTCTGCTCGATACGGTCGGCGATCTTCAGCAGAACGTTGGAGCGGTCCTGCACTGAAGTGCGGCCCCAGGCATCCGCCGCAGCGTGGGCGGCATCCAGGGCTTTGTCGATGTCTTCGGCAGTGGAGCGAGGGAATTCAGCGATCAGCTTGCCATTCACCGGGGAGGTATTTTCGAAGTACTGCCCCTTTACCGGAGGAACGAACTCACCACCGATGTAGTTGCCGTAGCGGCTCTTGAAGGAAACCTTCGCGCCTTCGGTACCGGGATGTGCGTAACGCATGGTGTGTCTCCTGGCTATTGTGTTTGTTAGGGAGTTGGAAAGCGTAGAGCAAAGGTTGGGCCAGCGTTTCGAGCGCAAGGCAAATCAATGACTTGGCTCGGTTCTTTGGGCCTGGCCCACGATCTCTGTGCCAGCGCCGGTACGCGCGGGGGTGACACTTTGTGCCATTTGCGACACGTAACCGGAGGGTGCATTGCAAAGCCTTCCCGGGTGGAGGATGCTGGCGAGACTCTCTATCTGCGGAGAACTACAACAATGCAGAGCAATCATTTCAGTCGCCATGCCCAGCAAGTCCATACCGTCGCCCATGGTGGGGCCGGGGAGGGTGGCAGTGACCCGTCCATCGCCCGCTCCTGGCTACGCTGCCTGGAGGACTACCACCTCGACCCGTCGGTGATCGAGGCCCCGGTGGTGCTCGAGCATGGGCGCCTGCTGGAAAGCCGCGAGCGCCTGCGCCAGGTGCTGCAGATTGCCGACCATGAAATGAACAGCCTGCACCAGCAGCTTTCCGGGGCCGGCCATGCGGTGCTGCTGACCGATGCCCGCGGGGTGATCCTCAATTGCGTCAGCGCGCCGACCGAGCGGCGCAGCTTCGAGCGTGCCGGGCTGTGGCTGGGCGCTGACTGGAGCGAGGCGCGCGAGGGCACCAACGGCATCGGCACCTGCCTGGTCGAGCGCCAGGCGCTGACCATTCACCAGAACGAGCACTTCCGCGGTCGCCACACCGGCCTGACCTGCTCGGCCAGCCCGGTGTTCGACCCGCATGGCGAGCTGCTGGCAGTGCTGGATGTGTCTTCGGCGCGGCCCGACGTTTCCCGGCAGAGCCAGTTCCACACCATGGCTTTGGTCAACCTGTCGGCGAAGATGATCGAAAGCTGCTACTTCCTGCGCCATTTCGAACAGCAATGGCTGCTGCGTTTTCACCTGCAGGCCGAGTCGGTCGGCCTGTTCAGCGAAGGCCTGCTGGCGTTCGACGGTGACGGGCGCATCTGCGCCGCCAACCAGAGCGCGCTGAACCTGCTGGGCACGGTGCGTGGTGGCGTGCTGGGCAAACCGCTGGAACGCTTTTTCGCTTGCAGCCACGACGAACTGTTCAGCCGCGCCACGCCTGGCGGCAGCACGGCGTGGCCGCTGCATACCCTGGACGGGCGCCAGGTGTTCGCCAGCCTGCGTGGCCAGGCTCGCGCACCGGTGTGGTCGGTGCCAGCCGCCCAGCCGCGGCCCACGCGGGAAGTGGAGCCGCTTATCTGCCTGCTCGACCCCGCCTTGCAAAACGACTTCCGCCGCAGCGTGCGGGTGTTCGAGCGCGATGTGCCGCTGTTGCTGCGCGGCGAGACCGGCTGTGGCAAGGAGGCTTTTGCCCAGGCCGTGCACCAGGCCAGCGAGCGGCGCGGCAAGCCGTTCGTCGCCATCAACTGCGCCTCGATCCCGGAAAGCCTGATCGAGAGCGAACTGTTCGGCTACCGCGGCGGCAGCTTTACCGGTGCACGCAAGGAAGGCATGCGCGGCAAGCTGCTGCAGGCCGATGGTGGCACCTTGCTGCTGGACGAGATTGGCGACATGCCACTGGCTCTGCAAACCCGCCTGCTGCGCGTGCTGGAGGAGCGCCAGGTGGTGCCGATCGGTGGCGAGCCGCAGGCGGTAGACGTGCGCATCGTCAGCGCGACCCACCGTGACCTGCTGGAGCGGGTGGAGCAGGGCAGCTTCCGCGAGGACCTGTATTACCGCCTGAATGGCCTGGAGGTGGCATTGCCTGCGGTGCGCGAGCGCAGTGACAAGGCGCAGTTGCTGGACTTTCTGCTGCGTCAGGAGGCGCAGGGAGAACCGATCGATATCGAGCCCAGGGCGCGGCAGGCACTGCTCGACTTCGCCTGGCCGGGCAACGTGCGGCAGATGCGCAACGTGCTGCGTACCCTGGTGGCACTTTGCGAAGACTCCCGCATCGCGTTCCCGGATCTGCCCACCATTCTCCGCAACAGCACCGTCCCTGTAGGAGCGGCCTTGTGTCGCGAAAGGGCCGCAGAGCGGCCCCAGGGTCTCAGCAGCGCCGACCAATCTGCAGGGGCTGCGTCGCAGCCCGATCGCGACACAAGGCCGCTCCTACAGGATGCGGAGCGGCAAGCATTGTTGGAGACGCTAGATGCAAAACACTGGCACCTCACCCGTGTCGCCGAGCACTTGGGCATCAGCCGCAATACCTTGTATCGAAAACTGCGCAAACACGGCATCACCAGAGCCGACTGAGCGAAACATCTGGTGCGATTTGTCGCGCCCTGGGCTACCCTGCCTCGATGTTTTGCGAGGTCGACCATGCATATTCACATTCTCGGTATTTGCGGCACTTTCATGGGCTCGCTGGCGGTGCTGGCCAAGGAACTTGGCCACCGCGTCACCGGCTCGGACGCCAACGTCTATCCCCCGATGAGCACCCAGCTTGAAGCCCAGGGCATCGAACTGACCCAAGGATATGACCCGGCCCAGCTGGACCCGGCGCCAGACCTGGTGGTCATCGGCAACGCCATGTCGCGTGGCAACCCGGCGGTGGAGTACGTGCTGAACAAGGGCCTGCCCTATGTTTCCGGCCCGCAGTGGCTGGCCGACCACGTGTTGCAGGGCCGCTGGGTGCTGGCCGTTGCCGGTACCCACGGCAAGACCACGACCAGCAGCATGCTGGCCTGGGTGCTGGAACATGCCGGCATGAGCCCGGGCTTCCTGATTGGCGGTGTGCCGCAGAACTTCTCGGTGTCGGCGCGCCTGGGCGATACGCCGTTCTTCGTGGTCGAAGCCGACGAGTACGACAGCGCCTTCTTCGACAAGCGTTCGAAGTTCGTCCACTACCACCCGCGCACGGCGATCCTCAACAACCTCGAGTTCGACCATGCGGACATCTTCCCCGACCTGGCCTCGATCGAGCGGCAGTTCCACCACCTGGTACGCACCATTCCTAGCGAAGGCCTGGTCATCCACCCCACCACCGAGCAGGCGCTGGAGCGGGTGATCGGCATGGGTTGCTGGACCCCGGTGCAGACCACCGGCGAAGGTGGCCAGTGGCAAGCCCGTCTGCTCAGCCCCGACGGCTCGCGCTTCGAAGTGCTGTTCGACGGCGAAGCGCAGGGCGTGGTGGACTGGGCGCTGACTGGCCAGCACAACGTCGCCAACGCCCTGGCTACCCTGGCAGCGGCGCGCCATGTAGGCGTGGTGCCAGCCATGGGCATCGAAGGCCTGAGCGCCTTCAAGAGCGTCAAGCGGCGTATGGAGAAGGTTGCCGAAGTGCAGGGCGTGACCATCTACGATGACTTCGCCCACCACCCGACCGCCATCGCCACCACCCTGGACGGCCTGCGCAAGCGCGTTGGCGAAGCCCCGGTGATCGCCGTGATCGAGCCGCGCTCCAACTCGATGAAGCTCGGTGCCCACCGTGACGGCCTGCCGGAAAGCGTCAACGACGCCGACCAGGTGATCTGGTACGCCCCGGCCAACCTTGGCTGGGACCTGGCTGCCACCGCCGCGCAATGCAAAGTGCCCAGCGTGGTGGCCGACAGCCTCGAAGCGATCATCGAGCGGGTCAAGGGCCAGGCCCGCCCAGGTACCCATGTGGTAATCATGAGCAACGGCGGCTTCGGCGGCCTGCACGGCAAGCTGGCCGAGGCACTGAAGTGAGCGGGCCGGAACGCATCACCCTGGCCATGACGGGCGCCTCTGGTGCCCAGTATGGCCTGCGCCTGCTCGACTGCCTGGTGCGTGAGGACCGCGAGGTGCATTTCCTGATCTCCAAGGCCGCGCAACTGGTGATGGCCACCGAGACGGACGTGGTGCTGCCGGCCAAGCCACAGGCGATGCAGGCCTTCCTCACCGAATATACCGGCGCTGCCGACGGGCAGATCCGCGTGTATGGCAAGGAAGACTGGATGTCGCCGGTGGCCTCGGGCTCAGGCGCCCCGGCGGCAATGGTCGTGGTGCCCTGTTCCACCGGCACGTTGTCGGCGATTGCCACCGGTGCCTGCAACAACCTGATCGAACGTGCTGCCGACGTTACCCTCAAGGAGCGCCGCCAACTGATCCTGGTGCCGCGCGAGGCGCCGTTCTCCACCATCCACCTGGAGAACATGCTCAAGCTGTCGCAGATGGGCGCGGTGATCCTGCCGGCGGCGCCGGGCTTTTATCACCAGCCGCAGACCATCGACGACCTGGTCGACTTCGTGGTCGCGCGCATTCTCAACCTGCTGAACATTCCCCAGGACATGTTGCCGCGCTGGGGTGAGCACCACTTCGGGGTGGATGATTGAAGCGAGCGCTGGTGGGCTTGCTGGTGCTGGTGCTGCTCGGTGGCTGCGCCACGGTGCGCACGCTGGATGCCAACAAGCCCGGGGCACCGGTGGTGTATGCCGGTACCCGGTTGGACTTGTATGTGATCAATGGCGGGTGCTGCCCGCGGGATCGTTACGGGGCTGAGGCGCCAGCGTATCCGGGGCTGGACCTGCCGGGGAGCATGTTGCTCGATACCTTGTTGCTGCCGTTGTCGTTGCTGACAGCGGCCGGTGTAGGCTTCCAGGCCACTGGTGGCCTGTAAGGGCCCTTTCGCGGGTAAACCCGCTCCCACAGGTACTGCACCAGGTCTGAAATCGGTGCAAATCCTGTGGGAGCGGGTTTACCCGCGAAGAGGCCCTGCCAGGTAAAGCCTACTTCTTGCCCAACCTGCGCAACTCATCCGACTCCACAATCCGCACCCCGTCCTCTTCCTCCAGCGCCAGCCGCCACAGCGCCCGGGCCAAGGTACAAGCCTCGATCCCCCGATACTTCCCGGGTATCAGCCTGGCAAACGGCGAAGCCAACTGTTCGCCGAGCCGCGGCTCGACCCGCTCACCCAGCAGCAACGACGGCCGCACGATGGTCAGCTGCGGCCAATCCTGAGCCTTGAGAGCCTCCTCCATCTCACCCTTGACCCGGTTGTAGAAAATCGACGATTTCGGGTCGGCGCCCAATGCACTGACCACCAGCAGATGCCGCGCGCCCAACTCCCGGGCACGCTTGCTGAAAGCCACCACCATGTCCAGGTCCACAGCGCGGAAGGCCGATTCGGAACCGGCTTGCTTAAGTGTGGTACCCAGGCAGCAATAGGCGATATCGACCCGCCCACCCAGTTGTGGAAGGAACACAGCCGGGTCGCCTACCGGGTTTTCCAGGTGCGGGTGCTCGGCCAATGGCCGGCGGGTAGGCGCCAGTACGCGAGTGATGGTGGGCTCGTTGAGCAGACGGTCGAGCAGGTGTTCACCTGTCAGACCCGTGGCACCGGCAAGCAGGACATGCTGAGGCGTCAAATACATGATGTCTCTCCCTTGTTACACACAAGCTTAGTGGCTGCCGGGCGTTTGCGCCTGTTCCCCCACGTTGGCCTGTGCGGCGTTACGCAATGCTTCTTCGGCCTGTTGCCGGCGCAGGTGCTGCCAGTGCTCAAGCACCTTCGGCGGCGCCCACAGCTGAGGTTCGGAGGCCTCGAAACCTTCCCTTTGTTCTCTTTCGGCAACGCTGGCGCGCGCCAGTTCAAACGCCTGTTTCAGGTCGTCGGTCTGGTTCAGCGCTTCGGCGAACAGGGCATCGCCGAAATAGGTGAAATCGGCTTCTTCCGAACAACCGAAAGACACGCGGTCGGCCCGGGCGGCGGTCATGATCAGCGTGCGCTCATCTTTGAGCGGCGTGATGTAGCCCCCTGAATAGCAGGCGGATATGACAATCACCTTGTCGCGGTTCTTCAGCGGTGCCAGCGCGCTCGCCAGCTCGTCGGCAGACAGATCGGCCAGCTGCAGGCGCGGTTGGTCGAGTACCAGCTGATGGTCCTGGCTGCCATGACTGGTGAGATAGATGAACACCAGGTCTTCGGGGCCGCTGCGCTCGGCCAGGGTGCGGGCGGCGCGGGTCAGGTTTTCGCGTGTGGCCATGGCTCGGGTGGTCATGTGGTCGCGGTGGTTGACCAGGGTCACCTGGCCACTGGCGCCAAAGCGCACCTTGAGCATGTTGCTGACATAGTCGGCTTCGCGCATGAACACGCTCTGCTGGCCATCGCCGGCCACCACCAGGCTGTATAGCTGAACTGGTGGCGCCGAGCGCGGTACCCGGGCCAACGCTTCATCCAGCAAACGGCCCTGGTTGAGCAGCGCCAGGTCCAGCGGGTCAGGCAACAGCTTGCCGTTCTGGTCCCGTACGCGCACGCCGTTGCTCCAGGTGCCACTTTCGACCTTGCCGTTGGCCAGGATCAGCCGGCCCTGGCCGTGGTAGGCATCGTTGAGAAAGCCACCGATATACTTGCTGCCGTCGGCCAGCTGCAGGCTGCCCTGGCCCGACAGTCGCCAGTCGGCGAAGGTGCCTTTGTAGTGGCTGCCATCGCTGCCCAGCAATTCGCCTTCGCCAACCAGCGAGCCGTCCTTGAATTCGCCGATCCACACATCACCATCGGCATTTTCGTAGCGGCCACGGCCTTCCAGGCGGTTGTCCTTGAACTCGCCGATGTACTGCTCGCCGTCAACGCTGTCGTAGGTGCCGCTGCCTTCCAGCTGGCCATTGATGAAGTGGCCGCTGAACTGGTTGCCGCTGGCATCGCTGCGCACCCCGGCGCCGTTGGGCTTGCCCTTGGCGAACAGGCCCTGGTAGCGGCTGCCGTCGGCCAGTTCCAGCTCGCCGGCGCCTTCGTACAGGTCGTCCTTGAACTGGCCGCGGTAGGTCTGGTCGGCTTGCTTGAGGGTGCCTTCGCCGTCGCGGCGGCCGTGGCTGAAAGTGCCGGCATAGTGGCTGCCCGGGGTAGTCAGCTCGCCCAGCCCCTGGAACAGCCCTGCGGCGAACTGGCCGCGATACACCTCGCCGTTGCGGCCGTGCCATTCGCCCTGGCCGTGCCATTGGCCGTCCTTGAAGGTACCGGCGTACCAGCTGCCGTTGGGGTAGTCGATCCGGCCCTCGCCTTGCAACAGGCCATCGACCACCTGCCCCCGGTACCGCCCACCGTCAGGCAGGCGCGCGTCCGGCGGGAGCAGCGATTCGCCATCGCCGCAGGCGGCGAGCAGCAGGACCAGGGTGACGGGGAGCAGTGAACGCATGGCGAGAACCGGGCAATAGGTCTGCCGAGTATGACGCAGAATGGGATCCTGAAACAGCGAACGCATGTGCTGGCGCAGCTCTCGAGCCTGCACTGCATTGAAAAGCTGGCACGGAACCTGTGGGAGCGGGCGTGCCCGCGAACACCGGCGAAGCCGGTGCCAGGTACCGTGTGGTCTTCTTCGCGGGTGAACCCGCTCCCACAGGTATTGCGGTGAATTTCAGCTTTGCGCAATACCTGTGGGAGCGGCTTTAGCCGCGAACACCGGCGAAGCCGGTGCCAGGCACCGTGTGGTCTTCTTCGCGGGTGAACCCGCTCCCACAGGTATTGCGGTGAATTTCAGCTTTGCGCAATCCCTGTGGGAGCGGCTTTAGCCGCGAACACCGGCGAAGCCGGTGCCAGGCACCGTGTGGTCTTCTTCGCGGGTGAACCCGCTCCCACAGGTATTGCGGTGAATTTCAGCTTTGCGCAATCCCTGTGGGAGCAGCTTTAGCCGCGAACACCGGCGAAGCCGGTGCCAGGCACCGCGTCGCCTGCTTCGCGGGCACGCCGGCTCCCACAGTTTCCGTGTTGCCTTTGAGGTGCAATCAGCGCACGCCCGGCGAAACGATGATCTTCACGTTCTCCTCCTTGTTGTTGACCAACTCCTCGAAGCCCAGCTCGACAATCTGCTCCAGCCCGATCCGCCCGGTCACCAGCGGGCGAATGTCCAGCCTGCCGTCAGCGATGAAGGCAATCACATCGGCAAACTCGCCGTTGTACGCCAACGCGCCCAGCACCTGCTTTTCGGTGGACACCAGTTCGAAGAAGTTGAACTCGCTAGGCTCCTCGAATATCCCCACCAACACGCACTTGCCCGCCTTGCGGATGGTGTCGATGGCCAGCTTGGCCGTGTGCTTGTTGCCGATGCATTCAAAACTCACATCCGCGCCCAGCCCGGCAGTGAGCTTGCGGATTTCCACCAGGGCGTCGCACTGGCTGGGGTCCAGCACCACGCTGGCGCCAACCTCCTTGGCCTTGGCCTTGCGTGCCGAGGACATTTCCAGGGCGATCACCTGCGCCGCGCCAGCCGCCTTGGCACACATGATGGTGCACAGGCCGATGGTGCCGGCGCCGACCACCACCACCGTCTGGCCAAGCAGGCTGCCGGCCTTCTTTACCGCATGCATGCCCACCGCCAGCGGTTCGATCAGCGCCCCGGCCTCTGCCGGGAAACCCTGCGGCAGCCGGTACAGCAGGTTGGCGGGCACGTTGACCAGTTCGGCAAAGGCGCCGTTGTTCATCAGGCCGGTGAAGGCCAGGCGCTCGCAGATGTTGTACAGGCCGTGGGTGCAGTAGTAGCAGGTGCCGCAATGCTGGCAGGCGTCCGCAGCCACCGGGTCACCGACGGCAAAACCTTCCACGCCTTCACCC
This sequence comes from Pseudomonas sp. SA233, assembly GCF_054792385.1. Lineage (NCBI taxonomy): Bacteria > Pseudomonadati > Pseudomonadota > Gammaproteobacteria > Pseudomonadales > Pseudomonadaceae > Pseudomonas > Pseudomonas sp. SA233. Next base: position 646,634 of record NZ_CP096449.1, read on the forward strand.
AGCTTGGCGATCTGGCCGCAGAACTCGTGGCCGAGGATGCACTGGCCCTGGATGCCGGTCAGCGGGTGCGGTGCCTCCACCGGGATGAATACCGGGCCAGCGACGTATTCGTGCAGGTCGGAGCCGCAGATGCCGCACCAGTCAACCTTGATCTGCACCCAGCCGGGCGCAGGGTCGGCCGGCAGGGGCACCTGTTCGACGCGAATATCATTGCGGCCATGCCAGACGGCGGCGCGCATGTGGGTGTGGCTCAGGTCGTTCATTGTTGTTCTCCACGCTCACGGAAAGGGCTTAGTGCTTGCGCAGGAACGCGAGCAGTTGCTGGTTGACCTGTTCGGCCGCCTCCATTTGCACCATATGGCCAGCCTCGGGCAGCACCAGCACTTCAGCCTCCAGCCCTTCGGCATGGCTGGCCGGGATGATCGCGTCCTTGCCGCCCCACACCACCAGGGCCGGGTGTTGTCCCAGCACCCCGCGCAGGTCGTGGCGCTGCCGGTCGCCGTCGGCGATGGCCGATGCCAACAGGCGCAACGCGTCGTCCACGCCTTCCAGTCGCTTGAACTTGAGCATGTCCTCCAGCATCTGCCGCGTTACCAGTGCGGGGTCGGCAAACAGCTGTACCATCTGCGGTTTGAGGGCATTGCGGTTGGCGGCAGCGACGAAGCCTTGCAGGTACTGTCCGTTGATCTCCTCGCCCAGCCCGGCACTGGCCACCAGGCTCAGGCTGGCCACCCGTTGCGGCGCCAGGCGCGCCACGTTCAGGCTGACCGCGCCGCCCATGGAGTGGCCGGCCAGGTGGGCCTTGGCGATGTCCAGGTGGTCGAGCAGGGCCAGTACGGTTTCGCTCAACTCATCCAGGTCGCCCCGTTGCAGGGCCTTGGCCGACTCGCCATGGCCCGGCAGGTCGAGGGCGATTACCCGTCGCTCGGCAGCCAGCGCCGGGTGGTTGAACAGCCAGTTGTTGAGGTCGCCACCAAAACCGTGCACCAGCACCAGCGGCGTGCCGCCTTCACCCAGCTCGAACCAGCGCAACTGCCGGCCAGCCACTTCAGCCTTCTGTGGCGCCGGCCCTTGGGCCTGGTCGGCGCCACCCTCGGCGACGAACTCGGCCTGGAAGCGCTGCACCACGGCATCGATTTCAGCCTCTTCGGCTTCGCCTTCCACCACCACCGCCAGCAGGGCACCGACCGGCAGGGTTTCATCAGGCCTGGCCACCTGACGGCGCAACACACCGCTGAACGGGGCTTCGACGCTGCTGCTGATCTTGTCGGTCTCGACGTCCAGCACCTCGTCGCCCTTGTTGATTTCGTCACCTTCCTGCTTCAGCCAGGTATCCACCCGGCCTTCGGTCATCGACAGGCCCCACTTGGGCATGGTCAGGGTATGGATCTGGCTCATGCGGCACTCCTTGCGGCTTCGATCACTTTGCGTACCGCAGCCTCGATCTTCGCCGCGTCGGGGATGTACAGGTCTTCCAGGGCATCGGAGAACGGCACGGGAGTATGCGGGGCGGTGACCATTTCGATCGGGCCCTTGAGCGCGCCGAAGGCCTTCTGTGCCACCAGCGCGCTGATGTCGGTGGCCATGGAGCAACGCGGGTTGGCTTCGTCGATCACCACCATGCGGCCGGTCTTTTCCACGCTTTCCAGGATGCTGTCCTCATCCAGCGGGCTGGTGGTGCGCAGGTCCAGCACCTCGCAGTCGATACCCTGGCGGGCCAGGTTGTTGGCGGCCTCCAGCGCCACATGCACCATGCGGCCATAGGTGACCAGGGTCACGTCGTCGCCATCACGCAGGAAGTTGGCCTCACCGAACGGTACGGTGTACACCTCTTCCGGCACCTCTCCCTGCATGCTGTAGAGCAGCTTGTGCTCGCAGAAGATCACCGGGTCGTTGTCGCGGATCGCCTGTATCAACAGGCCCTTGGCATCGTACGGCGAGGACGGGCAGACCACCTTCAGGCCGGGAATGTGCGTCCACAGCGAGGTGAGCATCTGCGAGTGCTGGGCCGCCGCGCGCAGGCCGGCGCCGTACATGGTGCGCATCACCAGCGGGGTGACCGCCTTGCCGCCGAACATGTAGCGGAACTTGGCGGCCTGGTTGAGGATCTGGTCCAGGCAGCAGCCGGCGAAGTCGACGAACATCAGCTCGCACACTGGGCGCAGGCCCTGGGTGGCAGCACCGACGGCGGCGCCGACGTAGCCGATTTCGGATAGTGGCGCGTCGAGCACGCGCCCCGGGAACTGATGGTAAAGGCCCTTGGTCACGCCCAGCACGCCCCCCCAGGCGTCATCCTCGCCGGGGGCACCGGCGCCGCCGGCAACGTCTTCGCCAATGATGAACACCGTGTTGTCGCGGCGCATTTCCTGGGCCAGGGCTTCGTTGATGGCCTGCTGGTAGCTGATCTTTCTTGCCATGGTGATTCTCCTGTTGTTCTTGTAATCCGCGGCTCAGGGGTAGGCGACGTAGACGTCGGTGAGCAGGTCGGCGGGCTGTGGCTTGGGATCGGACTTGGCGCGGCGCACGGCGTCTTCGATCAGGTCCTCGACGCGGGCGTCGATGGCGTCCAGTTGCGCAGCCGTGAGCAGGCCGGCGCGGGTGGTCTTGTTGCGGAACTGCATGAGGCAGTCGCGGGATTCGCGCAGGTTCTTCACTTCGTCCGGGGCGCGGTAGGTTTGTGCATCGCCTTCGAAATGGCCGTAGTAGCGGCTGAGCTTGACCTCGATCAGCGACGGGCCTTGCCCGGAACGTGCACGTTCGATGGCAGCGCCGGCGGCTTCGTACACGGCAAAGAAGTCGAAACCGTCGATGGTGACACCGGGCATGCCGAACCCGGCCGCGCGGTCGGCGATATGGTCGCAGGCAACCGACCAGGTCGAGGCGGTGGCTTCGGCGTAGCCGTTGTTCTCGGCCACGAAGATGCACGGCAGGTTCATGATCGAGGCCATGTTCATGGCTTCGAACACGGCGCCTTCGTTGGAAGCGCCATCGCCGAAGAAGGCCACCGATACATCGTCGCGGCCTTTGATCTTGGCCGCCAGCGCCGCCCCGGCCACCAGCGGAGCGCCGGCACCGACGATGCCGTTGGCGCCGAGCATGCCTTTTTCCAGGTCGGCGATGTGCATCGAACCGCCCTTGCCGCCGCACACGCCGGTCTTCTTGCCGTAGATCTCGGCCATCATGCCGTACACGTCCACACCCTTGGCGATGCAGTGGCCGTGGCCGCGGTGGGTCGAGGCGATACAGTCGCTATCGCGCAGGTGGGCCATGACTCCAGCGGCGGAAGCCTCTTCGCCGGCATACAGGTGCACGAAGCCAGGGATCTCGCCGGTGGCGAACTCGACGTGCAGGCGTTCTTCGAAGGCGCGGATGGTGCGCATCACTTCATAGGCATGCAGCAGTTGTTCGGTACTGAGTTGATTGGACATCTTGTTGTTCTCCGGGGTTGTCTCAACACGGGGTTGCAGGGTGCAGCCGATGGCCACGGGGCACGGCCAGCAAGTGATGGCGGGCGGCGTGCGCCAGTACGGCCTCGACGTCCACGCTCAATGGGCCTTGGTGGTCGAGGGTGATGGTGGGGCTGTCATGCTCGGCGAATTCGATTTCGCGCTCGCCGTCCAGCGCCAGGGTGCCGCTGGCCAGGCTCAGGCGATGGGCTACGCCGGGCGTCAGGGCGCCGCTGGCGGTGATGCCGCAGCCTTGCAGCAGGCCGGGTGCCAGTGGTGCGAGCAGCGCTTGTTCGGCACCGGGGTTCAGGCGTACCCAGGCACCGTGCGGGTCCTGGCGCGAGACCGGGCACCACAGGCCGCACAGGGCCGAGAGGCCGATGGCATGGGGTTCGGCGAAACAGGCGAATACTTCGCAAAGGTCTTCGCTGCGGCTCAGTGCCCGAGCGCCGATGAAGCGCTGGGGCGATACCGCCACCTCCACCAGTGCCCATTCGGCAAGCTGTTGTTCGGGCACCTTCACCAGCAGGCGCTTGTTGCGGCGCAGGCCGATGCTGGCTGGTACCCGGCCGCTGGCAAGCAGGCCGCCGGCCAGGCCGGCGCTGGTGGCCTCGCGCAGTTCGGGGAAGGCATTGTTGGTGCCGGTGGACAAGGTCAGCAGCGGTACGTCACCGGCCTCGGCAGCAACTGCCTTGTGGGTGCCGTCGCCGCCGAGCACTGCAATCATCGCCACGCCGCGTTCGACCATGCGCCGGGTGGCCAGGCGGGTATCGGCAACGGTCTGGGTCAGCGGCAGGTCGAGGATCTCGATGGCCGGCCAGTGCTGGTCCTGGGCGACCGGGCCCTGGCTGGCCTTGAGCACGGCAGCGGCGATGCCGGTCATGTCGCTGGGCAGCAGCACCTGGCCGATGCCGGTAGCACCGAAGGCAGCGAGCAGGCGCTGGATCGCCGATGCCTTGTCGGTACTCGAATAGAGCCCGGCATTGGCAGTCAGGCGGCGCAGGTCGCGGCCAGAGGCAGGGTTGGCAATGATGCCGACAGTTGGGGCGGGTAGCGGCATGGCGCACCTCGTTTCTTGTTTGCCAGTGCTGGAGCAAGCGTGGTGCCAGTTTTCCTTGGGTAGGCTGAAATCACCGGGGCAGAGCGGTTTCGTTGCGCTCTGGCCGGAACGTATGGCCGGGCTGGCGAGACGCCGGGTGCCAGCCGAGGTATGGCATGGCCGAGACGCTGAGACGCTGCGTCTCAAGCCGGCCGGTAATCACGCAGTGCTTGTCGGGGCATGCCCGGAAGCGCTTAATGACCGGACAACGATAAAAACAGCAACGAGAACCGGAGGGCCTGAATGCTTGCCGCGAACTCCCGAGCCCATGTCGACTGCGTCAGCAGGGTGCTGAAGAATGCCGACCGTCTGCCGCAGGCGCCGGTGCCACCGCTGATCCTCGATTCATGGCGCCGTTCCATGGAGCTGTACCGCCTCGACCCCGGATCCCAGCAGGGGCCGCGCATCCTGTCCCAAAGCCTGCTCAACGAATGCCGCGAGCGCGCCGAACTGTTCCTGCGCATCGCCAGCGATGCCGTGGCCCGCCTGCATGAGCGGGTGCGCGGTGCCGACTACTGCGTGCTGCTCACCGACGCCTTGGGGCGCACCATCGATTACCGGGTCGAGTCGGCCATCCGCAACGATTGCCGCAAGGCCGGGCTGTACCTGGGCACCTGCTGGTCGGAGGGCGAGGAGGGCACCTGCGGCGTGGCGGCGGTGTTGACCAGCAAGGCGCCGGTCACGGTGCACAAGCGCGACCACTTCCGCGCCGCGTTCATTGGCCTGACCTGTACGGCGGCACCGGTGTTCGACCCGCTGGGCGAGTTGCTGGGCGTGGTGGATGTCTCGGCCTTGCAGTCGCCGGACGACCGCCGCAGCCAGCACCTGATCCGCCAACTGGTCGAGCAGACTGCCCGCGAGATCGAAAATGCCTTTTTCATGCATAGTGCCCAGGGCCATTGGGTGATGCGTGCCCATGGCACGCCGGGATATGTGGAAAGCCAGCCCGACTACCTGCTGGCCTGGGATGGCGATGGCCGCCTGCAGGCGATCAACAGCCTGGCGCGCCAGCGCCTGGTGGAGCATCTGGGGCGTTTGCCCGAGCACATTGGCGAGCTGTTCGACATGGATCAGTTGCGCCGCGTGAACGCATCGTCCGCTCAACGCCTGCCGGGCCTGGGTGGGCTGTACGGCCGGGTCAGCGCACCCCGCCAGCGCCAGCGTGCGCAGCCGTTGCGCCAGGCCCAGGACGACCGTATCGAGCAGCATCTGCGCCTGGCCACGCGGGTCAAGGACTGCAACCTGGCGGTGCTTGTGCAAGGCGAGACGGGGGCTGGCAAAGAGGTGTTCGCCCGCCAGTTGCATCAGCAAAGCCTGCGTCGCGATGGCCCGTTCGTCACCTTGAACTGTGCGGCCATCCCGGAAAGCCTGATCGAGAGCGAGCTGTTCGGCTATGTGGCCGGGGCCTTCACCGGGGCTTCCAGCAAAGGTATGCAGGGGCTGTTGCAGCAGGCCGATGGCGGCACGCTGTTCCTCGACGAAATCGGTGACATGCCGCTGAACCTGCAAACCCGGTTGCTGCGCGTGCTGGCGGAGGGTGAAGTGGCGCCGCTGGGCGCGGCGCGGCGGGAGCGGGTGGATATTCAGGTGATTTGCGCGACCCACCGCGATTTGGCGGCGATGGTGGAGCATGGGCGTTTTCGTGAGGACCTGTACTTCCGCCTGGCCAATGCCCGCTTCGAGTTGCCGCCGCTGCGCGAGCGTGAGGACCGCTTGGGGTTGATTCACCAGTTGCTGGCCGAGGAAGCCGAGGCCTGCGGAGTCGAGGTGGTGTTGGCGGATGATGCGCTGCAGGCGCTGCTGGTCTATCGCTGGCCGGGGAACTTGCGCCAGCTGCGGCAGGTGTTGCGCTATGCCTGTGCGGTGAGTGAGGGCGGGAAGGTGCAGGTGCAGGACCTGCCGCAGGAAGTACGCGGCGAGGTGGTCGCTTCGGCTGAAAGCAGCATGTCTTGTCCGGCCCGGCAGTTGCTGCTGGATGCGCTGATCCGCCATCGCTGGAAGCCGGCCGATGCGGCGCGGGCTCTGGGAATATCGCGGGCAACCTTGTACCGGCGGGTGCATGAGCACCACATCGAGATGCCGCGGATGAAGGGCTGAGTCACGCGGACCTGTAGGAGCAGCCTTGTGCTGCGAAAGGGCCGGCATGAGCAACAAATTTGTTTGGGAAGTAATGCCCTCTTCGCAGCACAAGGCTGCTCCTACAGGGCTTCTGCCAAACCAGTGATCCATAAAAAACCCCGGAACAAGTCCGGGGTTTTCAGTACATCACACTACGCGATCACTCCTGGCTAGCCAGTTTGTGCTCGAGGTAGTGAATGTTGACGCCGCCTTTGCAGAAACCTTCATCACGCACCAGGTCGCGGTGCAGCGGGATGTTGGTCTTGATGCCGTCGACGACGATCTCGTCCAGGGCATTGCGCATGCGCGCCATGGCTTCGTCGCGGTCCTTGCCGTAGGTGATCAGCTTGCCGATCAGCGAGTCGTAGTTCGGCGGAACCGAGTAACCGCTGTACAGGTGCGAATCAACACGCACGCCGTTGCCGCCCGGGGCGTGGAAGTGCTTCACCTTGCCTGGGCTCGGGATGAACTTCTTCGGGTCTTCGGCGTTGATACGGCATTCCAGCGCATGGCCACGGATGACCACGTCTTCCTGGCGGAACGACAGCTTGTTGCCAGCGGCGATGCTCAGCATCTCCTTGACGATGTCGATACCAGTCACCATCTCCGACACCGGGTGCTCAACCTGCACGCGGGTGTTCATCTCGATGAAGTAGAAGCGGCCGTTCTCGTACAGGAACTCGAAAGTACCCGCACCACGGTAGCCGATCTCGATGCACGCATCGACGCAGCGCTTGAACACTTCCTGACGGGCTTTCTCGTCGATGCCCGGGGCTGGCGCTTCTTCCAGTACCTTCTGGTGACGGCGCTGCAGCGAGCAGTCACGGTCACCCAGGTGAATGGCGTTGCCTTGGCCGTCGGACAGTACCTGTACTTCCACGTGGCGTGGGTTGGTCAGGAACTTCTCCAGGTAGACCATCGGGTTGCCGAAGGCTGCACCGGCTTCGGTACGGGTGAGCTTGGCCGAGGAAATCAGGTCCTCTTCCTTGTGCACCACACGCATGCCGCGACCACCACCGCCACCGGCGGCCTTGATGATCACCGGGTAGCCGACGTCACGAGCAATCGCCAGGGCGACTTCTTCATCTTCCGGCAGCGGGCCATCGGAGCCCGGTACGGTCGGTACGCCCGACTTGATCATCGCGTCCTTGGCCGAAACCTTGTCGCCCATCAGGCGAATGGTGTCGGCTTTCGGGCCGATGAAGGCGAAACCGGATTTTTCCACCTGCTCGGCGAAGTCGGCGTTTTCCGCCAGGAAGCCGTAGCCCGGGTGAATCGCGGTGGCGCCGGTCACTTCGGCGGCAGCGATGATTGCCGGGATATGCAGGTAGGAATCCTTGGACGATGCAGGGCCGATGCAGACCGACTCGTCTGCCAGGCCCAGGTGCATCAGTTCACGGTCGGCGGTGGAGTGCACGGCGACTGTCTTGATACCCAGCTCTTTGCAGGCACGCAGGATCCGCAGGGCAATTTCCCCGCGGTTGGCGATCAGGACTTTTTCGAGCTTCCCAGACATCGTTGGCTCTCCGCGATTCAAACGATGGTGAACAGCGGCTGGTCGAACTCAACCGGCTGGCCGTCTTCTACCAGGATGGCGTCGATGACACCGCCAACATCGGCTTCGATGTGGTTCATCATCTTCATGGCTTCGACGATGCACAGGGTGTCGCCTTTCTTCACGGTCTGGCCAACTTCAGCGAAGTTCGGCGAGGTCGGCGAAGGCTTGCGGTAGAAGGTACCTACCATCGGCGAGCGGATCACGGTGCCTTTCAGGGTCGGGGCGGCGGCAGCGGCTTCAGTGGCCGGAGCGGCAGCGGCGACCGGGGCAGCAACAGGAGCGGCGGCTACCGGAGCCGGTGCGAAGTACTGCTGGGCAGCCGGGGTCTTGCTGTGACGGCTGATACGGACCGACTCTTCGCCTTCCTTGATCTCCAGTTCGTCGATGCCAGACTCTTCCAGCAGCTCGATCAGTTTCTTGACTTTACGGATATCCATTAATCATCAACTCCCAAAGGTTCGGTCAGGGGGCGAAATACAAAAAAACGTATCTGAAACGTTTCTCTCGAACCCTGGCCCACTGAGGCCAGGGTTTTCATCATTTGGGCTGTGCGTTGGCAGCCAGTTGTTCCAGCGCGGACTCCAGGGCCAGGCGATAACCGCTGGCGCCCAGGCCGCAGATCACCCCTACGGCAACATCGGAAAAGTAGGAGTGGTGGCGGAACGGTTCGCGTTTGTGCACGTTGGACAGGTGCACTTCGATGAATGGGATGCTCACCGCAAGCAATGCGTCACGTAATGCGACACTTGTGTGGGTGAAAGCAGCCGGATTGATCAGGATGAAGTCCACACCCTCATTGCGTGCGGCGTGAATGCGGTCGATCAGTTCGTATTCGGCGTTGCTCTGCAGGTACTGCAGATGGTGGCCTGCGGCGCGGGCACGTTGCTCCAGGTCCTGGTTGATCTGGGCCAGGGTCACGGCGCCGTAGTGGCCAGGCTCGCGGGTACCGAGCAGGTTGAGGTTGGGGCCGTGGAGCACCAGTAGCGTTGCCATCTGCGGATTCCTTGGATTTGTAGGGCAATTCGACACAGCGCGGCGAGTGTGCCGTAAAGCGACGGCAAGTGTCCAGTTCCCGGCAATAGCCAGCACGATGTCCGAGGTTCGCGCGAAGTATGTGACCAAATAATTAGATTTGGTCACTGATTTCTGGATTTTTCACAGCTCGCGGGAAGTTATAGACCGACTTTACCGCGCACGCGTGTGAGAATTTGCGCAAATTCACCGGCATTTATCTCGCCAATGACCCGATCAGCGGTTATTTCGCTACCGTTCGCGGCAAAGAACAGCAGGGCGGGCGGGCCGAACAGCTGGTAGCGATCGAGCAGGCTGCGTTGTTCGGCATTGCTTTCGGTGATGTCAAAACGCAGCAGCTTGAAGCCGGCCAGTTGCGCTTGCACCTGCGGAGCGGTGAGCACCTCGCGTTCGATCACTTTGCAGCTGATGCACCAATCGGCGTACCAGTCCAAGAGCACCGGCTGGCCGGCTGCCTTGGCCTGGGCCAGGGCAGCGTCCAGTGCGGCGGGGGTAGTGATGGTCTGCCAGCTATCCGCCTGCACCGCCGGCCCGTTGCCGGTGGCCACAAGGGTTGCCGGCGGCAACGGGCGCAGTGGGTCGCCCTGGCCGCTGAGGGCGCCGTACCAGCAGGCCAGGGCGTACACCAGCAGGGCCAGGCCGAGCAGTTGGGCCAGGCGCTGGCGTGCGGTCTTGACGACGAACTCGAGGGCACCGAGGAACAGCGCCACGCCAGCGGCGAGGAAGCCGACCAGCAGCAAAGTCAGCGGGCCTGGCAGCACTCGGCTGAGCAAGCCGATGGCCAAGCCCAGTAGCAGGACGCCGATGGCATTCTTCACCGTGTTCAGCCAGGGGCCGCTTTTCGGCAGCCAGGCCGCGCCACCGGTGGCCACCAGCAGCAATGGTGCGCCCATGCCCAGGCCCAGGGCGAACAGCTTGAATGCACCGCCCAGGGCATCGCCGCTGGCGCTGATGTACAGCAACGCACCGGCCAGCGGCGCCGACACACAGGGCGAAACCAGCAGGCTGGAGAGTACGCCCAGTATTGCCGCGCCCAGCAGCGAGCCGCCCCGGGTGTGGCTGGCCACATTGTTCAGGCGGTTGCTCAGGGCTTGCGGCAGTTTCAGTTCGAACAGGCCGAACATGGCCAGGGCGAACACCACGAAGAACAGCGCGAAGGGCACCAGTACCCAGGCCGACTGCAGGCGCGCCTGCAGGTTCAGGCCGGCGCCGAACAACCCCATCAACGCACCGAGTACCGCGAAGCTGGCCGCCATCGGCAGCACATAGGCCAGCGACAACGCCAAACCGCGCAGGCCGCCAGCCTGGCCGCGCAGCACCACGCCGGAAAGGATCGGCAGCATCGGCAGCACGCAGGGGGTGAACGTCAGGCCGACCCCGGCGAGGAAGAACAGCAGCAGCGACTTCCAGGTCCAGGCGTGTTCACCGCTGGCCGGGGTGCTTGCGCCGCCTTCGCCATCGATGCTCAGGCGTGCGGTTTCTGGCGGGTAGCACAGGCCTTTGTCGGCGCAGCCCTGGTAGCCCACCAGCAGGGTGAAGGCGCGCGGGTCATTGCGCGGGAGCTCGATATCGAGCACGCCGTGGTACACCTCGACATCGCCGAAGAACTCATCGTGCTTGGCCTCGCCCTTGGGGATGCTTGGTGTGCCCAGGGCAATGTCGGCCGGTTCGGTGCGGAACTGGAAACGGTGGCGATAGAGGTAGTAGCCGTCGGTTGCGACGAAGCGCAGCTTGATGGTTTGCGCATCGGCCTGGACCAGGCTGAGCTTGAACGCTTCGTGTACCGGCAGGAAGTCGGCGTTGTTGGCCAGCGAAGCTGCGCCGAGGGTGGCGCTGGGGCGGTTGTCGAGCAGGCCCGTGGCGAAGGCAGGGCTGGCCAGCAGCAGGAACAGCAGGAAAAACAGGCGGCGCATGGCGGACTCGCGAGGTGGAACGTGCTGGGCATGATAGCGGAGTTGGTGCGGGTTGGGGCCATGCTGGTGGCGGGGGCGACACATGGCCGCTGGCTCATGTGCTGCCTGTGTCGGCCTCTTCGCGGTTAAACCCGCTCCCACCTCGTCCGCATAGGCTATCCCTGTGGGAGCGGGTTTACCCGCGAAGAGGCCAGCACAGGCCAACCTAGACTCTGAAGGCCCGCACCGCCCGGTTCAGTTCACCCCCCAAACTCAGCAACTGCTCGCCTTGCTCACGCCCCTCGCCAATGCGCTGCAGGTTGTCCTCACCCAGCTCATGAATTCGCTCGCTGTGGTCGCGAATCTCACTCACGGCACCACTCTGCTGCGCCGTGACATCGGCAATCCGCACCGCAGTGTCCGAAATGGTGCGAATGGCACAGACGATCTCGTCCAGCGCCCCGTCCGCCGCCTGGGCCTGGTTGGCCGTGGCCTCGGCATGCTCAAGCTGCGCACGCATCCCGGCCACCGAACTTCTGGCTGCCTGCTGCAAGCGGTCGATCAGTGCCTGAATCTCGCCGGTCGCCCCGGTGGTGCGCTGTGCCAGCGAACGCACCTCATCGGCCACCACGGCAAAACCACGGCCCATCTCACCGGCGCGGGCCGCTTCGATCGCGGCATTCAGCGCCAGCAGGTTGGTCTGCTCGGCAATCGAGCGGATCACCGTCAGGACGCCGCCGATGGTGGCCGACTCCTCCGCCAGTTGCTCGATCATGCGGGCGTTGCCCTGCACCTCGTCGACCAACTCACGCAAGCCCGACAGGCTCTGGCCGATCACCGCCTGGCCCTGCTCCACTGCACGCCCGGCATCGCGGCTGGCGTCGGCTGCGGCGCTGGCGTCGCCGGCCACTTGCTGGATGGTCGCTTCCAGTTCACCCAAGGCATCGCGGATCTGCCCGGTGTCGCCGGCCTGGCGTTCGGCGCCGTCATGAAGGGCGGCGCTCATGCCGGCCAGGGCGTGGCTGCTGCCAGCCACCTGCTCGGCGTTGTGGCGGATGGTGCCGACCAGCTCTACCAGATACTGGCGCAGGCGGTTGAGCGATTCCTGGATGTCGCGCAGTTCGCGGTTGGTCCTGCCCAGGGCGATGGCCTCGGCGAAGTCACCCTCGGCCCAGCGCGACAGGGCCGGGGCCAGGTCGGTCAGGGTGCGCGCCAGGCGGCGTTGCAAGGTGTCGATCAGCAGGGCGATAAGCAGGATCAGGCCGATCATCAGACCCTGGATGATGCGCACTTCGCCGGCAATTTTCGCATGCTGGCCGCGTACCTCGGGCTCCAGTGCCGCAATGGCCTGTTGCACGGCCTCCAGGCGTTGGCCGGTGCTGGCAGCCAGGGCGACGCGGCGCTCGATCTGTTCGCGGGTGCGCTGCAGCTCGGCCGGGTAGCGGCCGAGCAGGCTCTGCAGTTCGCGCTTGAGGCCGACGGCAATGTCTTCCTGCTGGGCGCTGGCCTGGGTTTCCAGGCCCATCATCGCGGCGAAGTCGTCGGCACCGGATTCGGCGCTACGGGTTACGCCGAGCAAGGGCAAGGCATCGATCGCCTGGGCCTGGGCACGGATCAGCTGCAGCTCACGCTCCACTTCGTCGGCCAGCTCCGGGCGGCCGCTGCTGACCAGCTTGTCCCGGGCCAGCGACAGGCGACCGAGGTGCACGGTGGCGTCGAGCAGTGGCACCAGGTAGCGGTTTGCGTCGGCGCTGCCGCTGTCGCGGGCGTAGCCGGCCAGCTGTTCGAAGTTGGCACCCAGTTCCCGCTCGGCTTGCAGCAGCAGGGCTTGCGGGTCGCCGGCCAGCTTGCCGGCGGCCAGTAGCTCCTCGGCGGTAAAGGCCTGCAGGCTGTCCAGGCTGGGGCGCAGTTTGTCGGCCAGTTCGCTGGGCCACTCGGCCAGCGCGGCCTGCAACTGCTGGTTGGCCTCCATCGCCGCGGCATGGCGCAGGGCATCGCCGCTGCCCAGGTACGCCTGGATGTTGCGGGCCGCCTGGTTCTGGAACTGCTGGGACAGGCCCAGGTAGCGCTCCATCAACTGGTAGGGGCGCTCAAGGGCCCGCTGCGACCACCAAAGGGTGGCGCCCAGAGCGATACACACGGTTACCAGCAACAGGGTGTTGAAATTGGTCAGCCACTTCAGGCGCATAGCCGCGAGCTTCCTGCGGGGGAGGGGGAGGTCGGTGGCTGAAGTTATTGCGATTTTGTGACGGGGTGATGACGACAGGGGGGTGGCGCCATAAAAAAGTGGCACAGTGCCTCTATTTTAATCTGTGCCGGCCTCTTCGCGGCTAAAGCCGCTCCCACAGGGACTGCGCAATCCTTCAGTCCGGTGGAGTACCTGTGGGAGCGGCTTTAGCCGCGAAGAGGCCGGCACAGGCAAAGCCTGATTCAGGGCTCTACACGCACCACACAATTACGCCCGGCATGCTTGGCCCGATACAGCGCCTCGTCCGCCGCACTGGCCATGGTCAGCGCATCCAGCCCCTCATCCAACTGCACCACCCCTGCACTGAAGGTGCACTGCAAGTCCCGCGGCTGCGCCGGGTAGAGAATCTCGGCAAAGCGCCTGCGGATTTCGTCCAGCACCTTGTGCGCCGCGTCCAGCGCGGTATTGGGCATCACAATGGCGAACTCTTCACCGCCGTAACGGCCAATGAAATCGGTCTTGCGCAAGCGCTGCTTGAGAAACAGCGCCAGGCTCTTGATCACCCGGTCGCCCATGGGGTGACCGTGGCGGTCGTTGATCTTCTTGAAATGGTCGATGTCGAGCATGGCAAAGCACAACGGCAGCTGCTCGCGACGGGCGCGGAAGCTGCAGTCTTCCAGCAATTGCAGGATGTGGGTGTGGTTGTACAACCCGGTCAGGCTGTCGCGCACCATGCGCGCCTTCAGGTGCCGGGCGCGGGCGGCGCGGTTGCGCACGGTGGTGATCAGGTGGCGAGAGCGAAACGGTTTGGTCAGGAAGTCATCACCGCCTTCGCTCATGGCATCCAGCTGCTTGTCCAGGTCGTCTTCGGCAGACAGATAGATGATCGGCACGCTCACATAACGGTCGCTGTGGCGGATCACCTTGGCCAGTTCGGGGCCGGTGCAGGCCGGCATGTACAGGTCGAGGATGATCAGGTCGGGCTGGAAGTCAGCCAGCTCGGCCATGGTGCGGATCGGGTCGGTCAGACTGCGGGTGATCATGCCGGCGCTGGCCAGCACGCGCTCGGTGTACAGCGCCTGGGTGCGTGAGTCGTCGATGACCAGTACGCGCAACGGGTCGTGCTGGGTTGCATTGGTCAGCAGTTCGACCTTTTCCAACAGGCTGGAGGCTTCCAGGGTGCCGGTGAGGAAGTCCTGGCCACCGGCGCGCACGGCGGCCAGGCGGGTCGGGGTGTCGGTTTCGTGATGGCTGAAGAACAGCAGTGGTATATGTCGGGCCAGCCCCTGCTGCATCTGGGCAGCCAACAGCAGGCCTTGGCCGGCACCGTTGAAGTCGACATCCATGATGATGGCCGAGGGCGGGTATTCGCTGATCGAGGCCTGAAACGCCGCAGCGCTGGCAAGCGCCTGCACCACCAGGCCAAAGAATTCCAGTTGCTGGGCCAGGCGCTGGGCGCGCTCGTGGTCCTGCAGCAGGATGTACACCGGCTTGCGCAGGGACGGCAGCAGCACCTGATCGAGCGGGTCGTCCTTGCGCAGGCCGCTACGCGTCAGCTGTTGGGCGGGGCACAGCGGGCTCGGCTCGGCTGCTTGGCTCATGTCCTGGCTACTTGTAGGTTGGGGTATGCAGGGGCAATGATGGCTCTATGCTAGCAGTTCTTTTCAGGTGCGTGAGTGCCCTGCGTCAACAAAGCGGCCAGAACGAATATTCAGTTGCTGACCGATTGGTCGCTTATGCGTAAGGCGGTGTCTGCTTTATAGTGCTGCCACGCGGGCTTGCCGTGGCACCCTGGCGCAGGCCTGTGGTCCAAGCCCCTGAACCGTCGTGACTGATTAAGGACAAAGCCATGCTGGACTGGAAAAACCGCGAGGCCAAAGCCGAGCCCCGCGAGCGTGTCGACGGCCGTGGCGCCGCCGCCCGTAGCTATCTTGGCGGCCTCTGGAGCCGTGCCCTGGGGACCCTGATCGGGTTGTACCTGCTGGTGTGCATCGGCCTGGGCTGGTACTGGAGCCAGGAGCCGGAGCTGTTCCCGGTGCAGCAGAACGCCCAGGCCGCAGCCGAGCGTACCGGCCAGCAGATGGTGGTGGGCTACACCACTATCGAAACCCTCAAGACCGTGGCCGGCACCTTGCTGAACAAGCCGGGTGGCTACATTTCCAACGACCGCTTCCCGCCAGGGCTGTGGATGGACAACATGCCGAGCTGGGAATATGGCGTGCTGGTCCAGGTGCGCGACCTGTCCCGTGCCTTGCGCAAGGACTTCGCCCGTTCGCAGTCGCAGTCGACCGAAGACGCCGACCTGGCCAAGGCCGAGCCGCGTTTCAACTTCGACAACAAGAGTTGGATCCTGCCGTCGAGCGAGTCGGAGTTCGAAGAGGGCATCAAGTCGCTGACCCGCTACCAGACCCGTCTGGCTGCCGGCGACAAGGGCGCAATCTTCTATACCCGTGCCGACAACCTGAACAACTGGCTGGGTGACGTGGCCACCCGCCTGGGCTCGCTGTCGCAGCGCCTGTCGGCCAGCGTTGGCCGGGTCAAGCTCAACACCACGCTGAAGACTGAGTCGCTGGTCGCCGGCCAGGCGCCGCAGGTGGACGAGGAACTGGTGGAAACCCCATGGCTGCAGATCGACAACGTGTTCTACGAAGCCCGTGGCCAGGCCTGGGCGCTGTCGCACCTGCTGCGCGCCATCGAGGTGGACTTTGCCGACGTGCTGGCGAAGAAGAACGCCACGGTCAGCGTGCGCCAGATCATCCGTGAGCTGGAAGCCTCGCAGGAGGCCCTGTGGAGCCCGATGGTGCTCAACGGCAGCGGCTTCGGCATGTGGGCCAACCACTCACTGGTCATGGCCAACTACATTTCCCGGGCCAACGCGGCGGTCATCGACCTGCGTCAGCTGCTGTCGCAGGGTTGAAGATGGCGATCAGCCCGAACGAGGCCGCCCACCGGGCGGCTTCCGACCGAGAACTGGTCACCTGGGTGGACGAAGCCGACCGGGTGCTGGGTGCCTTGCCCCGGGCCGAACTGCGTGAGCGCGGCCTGATAGGGCGTTGCACGTTCATTCTGCTGTTCAACAGTGCCGGTGAGCTGTGCGTGCACCGGCGTACCCTGAGCAAGGCGCTGTACCCGGGTTACTGGGATGTGGCGGCAGGCGGCATGGTGACGGCCGGGGAGTCGTATGCCGATTCGGCGGCGCGGGAGCTGGCCGAGGAGCTGGGGATCGACGGTGTGGAGCTGCGTTTTCATGAGCGGTTCTACTTTGACCAGCCGGATAACCACTTGTGGTGTGCGGTGTATTCGGCGGTGTCGGATGCGCCATTGCGGTTACAGCCGGAAGAGGTGATCGAGGCGCGGTTCATTGGCCTGGAGCAGGCTGAGCAAGAAAGCCTGACGAAGCCGTATTGCCCGGACTCGTTGGCGGCGTTGCAGCGCTATAAAACCAGCCTCAAATAGATGCGTGGCCCATGCCGACCCCTTCGCGGGTAAACCCGCTCCCACAGGGATTTCACAGGTCGTGAAACCTGCGCAGTACCTGTGGGAGCGGGTTTACCCGCGAAGGGGTCGCAAAACATTCGCAAAATGCCGCATTCCGGTACTTAGCAACAGCGGGATTTATCGTTACACTGCGCGCCCTTTTCGGGCTGCCGCAGGTCTTGCGGTGGTAGCGCCGCCCCTGCCAGAGTGGGGCTTCGCGGTCGGGCTCAACCCCCTGGGGCCGACCAGTTTTTGTCCTCAGCACAGAGGAACAAAAGTGGCCAAGAAAGCTTCTTCCTTCGCCGCCCTTGGCGGTCTCGTTTACTCCACCGACACCGGTCGGCACTGCCCCGACTGTAGCCAGCCGGTGGATGCCTGTACCTGCAAGCAGCAGGTCATCCCCGAAGGCGATGGCATTGCCCGTGTGCGCCGCGAAAGCAAGGGCCGCGGCGGCAAGACCGTGACCACCGTCACCGGCGTGCCGCTGCCGCTCGATCAGCTCAAGGAGCTGGCCTCTACCCTCAAGCGCCGCTGCGGTACCGGTGGCGCCCTGAAGGATGGGGTCATCGAAATCCAGGGCGACCATGTCGAACTGCTGATCGGTGAGCTGACCAAGCAGGGCTTCAAGGCGAAAAAATCCGGCGGCTGATGCGGCCACGCGATTTTTTGCCCAGTGCTTTCTAAACTCGTTGCCGTGACCAGGGTCTATCCAGGGCACGGACGAATCGTCATTTTTGGCTTTTACACTGCGCCCGCCTCCTTGCGGGGCAGTGTCTTCGACTTATCTATAGGGGACTTGAATGTCCGTACGACGCACACGCAAAGACGATGGTAGCCAATGGACCGTGGCCGACAGCCGCAGTGTTTATGGCATCCGCCATTGGGGCGCTGGTTATTTCGCCATCAATGAAGCCGGGCGCGTCGAAGTACGCCCCAACGGCCCGAAAAGCGCACCGATCGACCTGTTCGAACAGGTCGACGAATTGCGCCAGAGCGGCCTGTCGCTGCCATTGCTGGTGCGCTTCCCCGACATTCTGCAAGACCGCGTGCGCCAGCTGACCGGCGCCTTCGATGCCAACATCGCGCGCCTGGAATACCAGAGCAAGTACACCGCGCTGTACCCGATCAAGGTCAACCAGCAGGAAGCGGTGGTGGAAAACATCATCGCCACGCAGAACGTCTCCATTGGCCTGGAAGCCGGCTCCAAGCCTGAGCTGCTGGCAGTGCTGGCGCTGGCGCCGAAGGGTGGCACCATCGTCTGCAACGGCTACAAGGACCGCGAGTTCATCCGCCTGGCGCTGATGGGCCAGAAGCTCGGCCACAACGTGTTCATCGTCATCGAGAAAGAGTCGGAAGTGGCCCTGGTGATCGACGAGGCCGCCGAGCTCAAGGTCAAGCCGCAAGTCGGCCTGCGCGTGCGCCTGTCGTCGCTGGCCTCGAGCAAGTGGGCCGACACCGGTGGCGAGAAGTCCAAGTTCGGCTTGTCCGCCGCCCAGCTGATTTCGGTGGTACAGCGCTTCCGCGATGCCGGCCTGGACCAAGGTATCCGCCTGCTGCACTTCCACATGGGCTCGCAGATCGCCAACCTGGCGGACTACCAACACGGCTTCAAGGAAGCCATCCGTTACTACGGTGAGCTGCGTGCGCTGGGCCTGCCGGTCGACCATATCGACGTTGGCGGTGGTCTGGGCGTGGACTACGACGGTACCCATTCGCGCAATGCCAGCTCGATCAACTACGACATGGACGACTACGCGGGCGTTGTTGTGGGCATGCTCAAGGAATTTTGCGACGCGCAGGGCCTGCCGCACCCGCACATCTTCTCCGAGAGCGGCCGTTCGCTGACCGCCCACCACGCCATGCTGGTGATCCAGGTGACCGACGTCGAGAAGCACAACGACGACGTGCCGACCATCGAGAACAAGGAAGCCCTGCCCGAGACCGTGCAGTGGCTGGTCGACCTGCTCGGCCCGACCGACATCGAGATGGTGACCGAGACCTACTGGCGCGCCACCCACTACATGGGTGACGTGGCTGCGCAGTATGCCGATGGCAAGATCAGCCTGGCCGAGAAGGCCCTGGCCGAGCAGTGCTACTTTGCTGTGTGCCGCCGCCTGCACAACTCGCTGAAAGCCCGCCAGCGCTCGCACCGCCAAGTGCTGGACGAGCTGAACGACAAGCTGGCCGACAAGTACATCTGCAACTTCTCGGTGTTCCAGAGCCTGCCGGACACCTGGGCCATCGGCCAGGTACTGCCGATCATCCCGCTGCACCGCCTGGACGAAGAGCCGATGCGTCGTGCCGTGCTGCAGGACCTGACCTGCGACTCCGACGGCAAGATCAACCAGTACGTCGACGAGCAGAGCATCGAGACCAGCATGCCGGTGCATGCGGTGAAGGAGGGCGAGGACTACTTGCTGGGTGTGTTCCTGGTTGGTGCCTACCAGGAAATCCTCGGTGACATGCACAACCTGTTCGGTGACACCGACTCGGTGAACATCTACCAGAACGCCGACGGTAGCGTGTACCACGCCGGTATCGAGACCCACGACACCATCGAAGACATGCTGCGCTATGTGCACCTGTCGCCGGAGGAGTTGATGACGCATTACCGTGACAAGGTGGCCAGCGCCAAGATCACTGCGCGGGAGCGGACCCAGTACCTGGATGCGTTGCGCCTTGGGTTGACGCGGTCTTCGTACTTGTCGTCGTGATCCTCGGGGGCCGCTTTGCGGCCCATCGCGACACAAGGCCGCTCCTACAGGGGGCCGCGAAACCACATGGAATTGCGGTTTCGCGGGAAATCGCGGCGCGAGCTGTTGTAGGAGCGGCCTTGTGTCGCGATCTGAGGGCGCAGCCCTCACCGCGTCATACTCGGTAATGATCCACCGGCGGTGCATTTCATCGCCACGCCTATCCTGTGAATGCAATGTTCAAAGGAAGTCGACATGGATCGTCACGGCAACCATCGCTTGCGCCAAGGGCGCTTTTCAGAGCCAGGACGGCTCTACCTGCTAACCACCATCACACGCCATCGCCTCCCGTTATTCGAGAACCTCTGGTTTGCGCGTTCGGCCATTCAGCAATTGCGGCTGAGTGATCGAGAGGGGAGTTGCCGTTCGCTGGCCTGGGTCTTGATGCCGGACCATTTGCATTGGCTGATCGAGCTCGGCCCGACCAGCCTGGGCAAACTCATGTGTGCCTTCAAGTCGCGAAGCAGTTGCGCGCTCTACCGTACAGGTGCCGAGCGACAGCACATCTGGCAACCCGGCTTTTACGACCGGGCGCTGCGCAAGGAGGAGGATGTAAAGGCCGCTGCCCGCTACATCATCGCCAATCCCATTCGGGCTGGGCTGGTGCGGCGGGCTGGTGATTATCCACATTGGGATTGTGTGTGGCTGTGAATCCGCAGGTGATCGCGATACCAGGCCGTCTCCATGTAGGAGCGGCCTTGCGTCGCGATGGGCCGCAAAGCGGCCCCGGCATTACTGAATCCACTCACCTTTTTCCTGCAACCGCCACCCCACCCACCCCAATGTCACCGCCCGCAACCCCATGAACCCGAGAAACGCCAACCACAACCCATGGTTGCCAAACCCACTCATGAGCACTCCCAAGGGCAGCGCAATCACCACCGACACCAACATCGCATTACGCATCTCCCGCGCCCGGGTCGCGCCTATGAACAAGCCATCCAGCAAATAGCTCCACACCGCAATCAATGGCAGCAATGCCAGGTACGGCAGGTACGGATAAGCCGCTGCCCGCACACTCTCGATGTCGGTCTGCAAATCGATGAACAGGTGCCCGCCCAGCAGGAACAACCCGGCAAACCCCAGGCTGGTGATCAGCGACCAGCCACAGGCCACCACCAGCGAGCGGCGCAATGTGTCGCGGTCGCGGGCGCCAATGGCATGGCCGCACAGGGCCTCTACCGCGTGCGCCAACCCGTCAAGCGCATAGGCAGTCAGCAGCAGGCCGTTGAGCAGCAGGGCATTGGCCGCCACGGTGGCTTCGCCCAGACGAGCGCCTTGCACGGTGATCAGCAGGAACACCAGTTGCAGCGCCAGGCTGCGCAGGAAGATGTCGCGGTTCACCGCCAGCAGCGGCCGCCAGGCCTGCCAGCGCTTGAGCGCCGCCCACACGATCTGCCCCGGGTAGGCGCGCAGGGCCGGGCGGGTCAGGGCCAGGCCGAGCAGGGCGGCGCTCCATTCGGCGATCACCGACGCCCGCGCCGAACCCAGCACGCCCCAGTCCAGGCCAAGCACGAACCACAGGTTCAAGGCGATGTTCAGCAGGTTGGTGGTCAGCAGGATGGCCAGTGGCGCCCTGGCGTTCTGGGTGCCTAGGAACCAGCCGACCAGGGCGTAGCTGGCCAGTGCCGCGGGCAGGCCAAGCAAGCGGGTATGGAAGAAGTCTTCGGTGGCTTGCTGCAGGGCCGCGCTGGGTTCCATCGCGTGCAGCGCCAGCTGACTGAAGGGCAGGGCCAGCAGGCCGATCAGCAGAGCGAAGCCCACCGCCAGCAGCAGCCCTTGTACCAGTACCTGGCGCAACGCTGCACCGTCGCCTCGGCCGGCGGCCTGGGCGGCGAAGCCGGTAGAGCCCATGCGCAGGAAACCCATCAGGCCGACCATGAAGGTGAACAGCGTGGCGCCCACGGCTACGGCACCCAACTGGTGGGCGTGGGGGAGGTGGCCGATGACCGTGCTGTCGACCAGGGCTACCAGCGGCACGGAGATGTTGGACAGGATCATCGGCGCGGCCAGGGCCCAGACCTTGTAGTGGGTGGGGCGGTGCTGCCAGTCGGTGGAGAGTTGGGACATTAGCATTCCATGGGACCCTGGGGCCGCAGCGCGCCCCTTCGCGGGCACGCCCGCTCCCACAGGATAGTGTTGATCTTGCGGCCGGCGCCGAACCTGTGGGAGCGGGCAAGCCCGCGAAGGGGCGCGAAGCGGCCCTCCTTTTAACGAATGGCACAGTGTAACGGCCTGGCAACCAATGCGCGCAACGCCAGGTACTGCACCCGCCATTGCGCTATAGTTGCTGCCCTCACGTACACGCTGCCAAAGAGTTCTACTCCATGTTCAACAAAGGATTGTTGCTGGCCTGCGCGCTGGCTTTGCTCAGTGCCTGTGACTCTTCGACGCCGGACAAGCCGGCGCCATCCGAAAAGCCGGCGGCCACAGCGCCCGTCGCCACCCCGGCACCCCAACGCGAAGACCAGGCCGAACTCGGAAAACGCTACGAGGGCCGCGAGCTGACGGTGCTGGATGTTTCCGAAGTGCAGCTCGATGGCGCCGCGACGCTGTCGATCAGCTTCTCCGCGCCGCTGGATGCCAAACAGGACTTCGCCAGCAAAGTGCACCTGGTCGACACCGTCAAAGGCAAGCTCGACGGCGCCTGGGAGCTCTCCGACAACCAGATGGAGCTGCGCCTGCGCCATCTGGAGCCGCAGCGCAAACTGGTGCTGACCGTCGACAAGGGCCTGCTGGCGGTCAATGGCAAGCAACTGGACAGCGAGTCGATCAGCCGCCTGGAAACCCGCGACATGCAGCCGACCATCGGCTTCGCCAGCCGCGGTTCGCTGCTGCCCACGCGCCTGGCCGAGGGGCTGCCGGTGATCGCGCTCAACGTCGACAAGGTCGATGTCGAGTTCTTCCGCGTGAAGCCGGACATGCTCTCGACCTTCCTGGTCAACTGGGGGCGCAACAGCAGCCTGTACTACTACCAGTCCAAGGAAACCCTGGACATGGCCGATCTGGTCTACAGCGGCCGCTTCGACCTCAACCCCGCACGCAACACCCGCGAGACCGTGCTGCTGCCGATCGCCGGCATCAAGCCGCTGCAGGAGCCAGGCGTGTACCTGGCGGTGATGCGAGCCTCGGGCACTTACGACTACTCGCAACCAGCGACCCTGTTCACTCTCAGCGACATCGGTGTGTCCGCGCATCGCTACCGTGACCGCCTCGATGTGTTCGCCCAGGCCCTGGAAGGTGGCAAGGCGATGAACGGCGTGAACCTGGAAATCCATGACGACAAGGGCAAGCTGCTGGCCCAGGCCAGCACCGATAGCGATGGCCACGCCCAGCTGCCGATCACGCCCAAGGCCGACACCCTGATCGCCACCCAGGGCGTGCACACCACCCTGCTGCGCCTGAGCAGCGCGGCGCTGGACCTGGCCGAGTTCGACATCACCGGCCCGCAGGCCAACCCGCTGCAGTTCTTCATCTTCGGCCCGCGTGACCTGTATCGCCCCGGTGAAACGGTGTTGCTCAACGGCCTGCTGCGCGACCAGGACGGCAAGCCGGTCAAGGCGCAGCCAGTGAGCGTGGAAGTGCGTCGCCCGGATGAGCAGGTCAGCCGCAAGTTCGTCTGGGAAGCCGACGGCAACGGCCTGTACCAGTACCAGCTGCAGCTGGCCAGCGAGGCCCCGACCGGCCGCTGGCAACTGCTGCTCGACCTGGGCGGCGGGCGCAAGCAGGTGTATGAATTTCTCGTCGAAGACTTCTTGCCCGAGCGCCTGGCGCTGGAACTTAAGGGCAGCAGCAAACCGTTGTCTCCGGATCAGGATGCGCGCATCCAGGTCAATGGCCGTTACCTATACGGCGCCCCGGCTGCCGGCAACCGCCTGAGCGGCCAGGCCTATGTTCGCCCGCTGCGCGAGGCGGTACCGGCGCTGCCTGGCTACCAGTTCGGCTCGGTCACCGAAACCGAGCTGAACCAGGACCTGGAGCTGGACGAAGTCACCCTCGACCAGGCCGGCAAGGCCGTGGTCGATATCGAAAGCCGCTGGGCCGAAGCCCGCTCGCCGCTGCAACTGACCGTGCAGGCCAGCCTGCAGGAGTCCGGTGGCCGGCCGATTACCCGCCGCCTGGAGCAACCCATCTGGCCGGCCGAGCGCCTGCCAGGCCTGCGTGGCCTGTTCGACGGCGAGGAAACCGACAGTGACGGGCCGGTGGAGTTCGAGTTCCTGGTGGCCGACCGCAACGGCAAGAAGCTGGCGGCCAACGACCTCAAGGTGCGGCTGGTACGCGAGCGCCGCGACTACTACTGGAACTACTCGCAGAGCGATGGCTGGAGCTACGCCTACAACGAGAAATTCCTTACCCAGAGCGAAGAGACCGTCAGCGTCAAGGCCGGCTCCACCGCCAAGCTGAGCTTCCAGGTGGAATGGGGCCCGTACCGTGTCGAGGTGGAGGATCCGGAGACGGGCCTTGTGTCCAGCGCGCGCTTCTGGGCTGGCTACCGCGCCCAGGACAACGCCGAAGGCGGCGCGGTGCGGCCGGACCAGGTCAAGCTGGCGCTGGACAAACCGGCCTACGCCGACGGCGCTACCGCCAAGGTCACCGTCACCCCGCCCGCAGCCGGCAGTGGCTACCTGATGATCGAGTCCAGCGATGGCCCGCTGTGGTGGCAGGAGATCGACGTGCCCGCCGAGGGCAAGACGTTCGACGTGCAGCTGGACAAGCAGTGGGCCCGCCACGATCTGTACATCAGCGCGCTGGTGATCCGCCCGGGTGAGCGCAAGGCCAACGCCACGCCGAAACGCGCGGTGGGCGTGCTGCACCTGCCGCTGAACCGCGCCGAACGCAAGCTGGCGGTGAGCCTGCAGGCGCCGGAGAAAATGCGCCCGAAACAGCCGCTGACCGTGAAGGTCAAGGCTGCAAATGCCGATGGCAGCGTGCCGAAACAGGTGCATGTGCTGTTGTCGGCGGTGGACGTGGGCATCCTCAACATCACCGACTTCAAGACCCCCGACCCGTTCGCCAGCCTGTTCGGGCGCAAGGCTTACGGTGCTGACCAGCTGGATATCTACGGCCAGTTGATCGAAGCCGGACAGGGTCGCCTGGCCAGCCTGGCATTTGGTGGTGACGCAGCGATGGCCAAGGGTGGCAAGCGCCCCAACACCACGGTGACCATCGTCGCCCAGCAGAGCCTGCCGGTGACCCTGGACGACAAGGGCGAGGGCCAGGCCACGGTCGATATCCCCGACTTCAATGGCGAACTGCGGCTGATGGCCCAGGCCTGGACCGAGGAACAGTTCGGCATGGCCGAAGGCAAGACCGTGGTCGCCGCGCCGCTGATCGCCGAGCTCTCGGCGCCGCGTTTCCTGGCCGGTGGCGACCGCACCAGCCTGGCGCTGGACCTGGCCAACCTGTCGGGCCGTGCCCAGCAGCTGAATGTTGAAATCAGCACCGAAGGGCAGCTGAGCCTGGCGGCCAACGCCGTGCAGAACGTTGCCCTGGCTGAAGGCCAGCGCTCGACGCTGATGATCCCGGTACAGGCCCAGGGTGGCCTGGGCCAGGGCAAGGTGCATGTGCGGGTCACTGGCCTGCAACTGCCGAACGAGCCGACCGGCGCGTTCGAACGCGAGTGGACGCTGGGCGTGCGCCCGGCCTACCCGGCGATGCTCAAGCACTACCGCGTGGCCTTGAAGGATCAGCCATGGACCCTGCCTGAAGCAGACCTGGCCGCCTTCGAACCCGCCGGGCTTGAAGCCAGCCTGGCCTTGTCGAGCCGGCCACCGCTGAACCTGGCCGAGCAGATCCGTGCCCTCGAAGCCTACCCCTACGGTTGCCTGGAGCAGACCACCAGCGGCCTGTACCCGTCGCTGTACGCCGATGCCGACAGCCTCAAGCGCCTGGGCATCAAGGGCGAGCCAGCCGATGTGCGCAAGCGCAAGATCGAGATGGGTATCGAGCATCTGCTGGGCATGCAGCGCTACAACGGCAGCTTCGGCCTGTGGAGCTCGGACAGCGAAGAAGAATACTGGCTGACCGCCTATGTCACCGACTTCCTGCTGCGCGCCCGTGACCAAGGCTATGGTGTGCCGGCCGAAGCGCTGAAGAAGGCCAGCGAGCGCCTGCTGCGCTACCTGCAGGAGCGCAACCTGATCGAAGTCGACTACAGCGAGAACGCCGAACACACCCGCTTCGCCGTGCAGGCCTATGCGGCATTGGTGCTGTCGCGCAGCCAGCAGGCGCCTCTGGGGGCACTGCGCGGCTTGTTCGAACGCCGCGCCGACGCCCGCTCTGGCCTGCCACTGGTGCAACTGGCGGTGGCGCTGGACAAGATGGGCGACAAGCCGCGTGCCGAGCAGGCCCTGCAGGCAGGCCTGGGCATCAGCCGCGGTAAAGGCTGGATGGCCGACTATGGTAGCGCCCTGCGCGACCAGGCACTGATCCTGGCGCTGCTGCAGGAAAGCAACCTGGCCAGCCGCCAGGTCGACCAGCGCCTGTTCGCCCTGTCGGATGAACTGGCGGCCAACCGCTGGCTGTCGACCCAGGAGCGCAATGCACTGTTCCTGGCCGGCCGTGGCCTGCTGGGCAAACCGGAAGGCCAGTGGCAGGCGCGCCTGGACAGCGCGGGTGAAGTGCGCGAGTTCAACAATGCCGAGTCTGGCATGAAGCTCGAAGGCCCGTTGCTGGCTTCGCCGCTTAGTGTGCAGAACCAAGGCAGCGAGACGCTGTACCAGCAACTGACCTTGTCGGGTTACCCACGCCAGGCGCCTGCGGCCGGTGGCAACGGCATGCAGATCCGCCGTGAGTACCTGGGCATGAATGGTCAGCCGTTGGACCTGCATAACCTGCGCAGTGGAGACCTGGTGCTGGTGCACCTGGCGCTCAAGGCTGAAGACCGGGTGCCGGATGCGCTGGTGGTGGACTTGTTACCGGCGGGCCTGGAGCTGGAAAACCAGAACCTGGCGCAAAGTGCCGCCAGCCTGGAAAACGCCAGCAGTGCGGTGAAGGAATGGCGCGAATCGATGCAGAACGCCAGCGTGGTGCACCAGGAGTATCGCGATGATCGTTACGTCGCCGCGCTCAAGCTGGACAGCTACGGCACCACCCACCTGCTGTATCTGGCTCGGGCGGTGACCCCGGGCACCTACCGCGTGCCGCCGCCGCAGGTTGAATCGATGTACCGGCCAAACCTGCAGGCCGTGGGGGATGGGCAAGGGGAGATGACCGTAAAAGCCCGCTAAGCACCTGCCTTGCGCGTACTATGTGGGAGCGGCCTTGTGTCGCGAAAGGGCCGCAAAGCGGCCCCGGCATTTCAAGCGGCGGAGCTGAGATCCTGGGGCTGCTGCGCAGCCCTTTCGCGACACAAGGCCGCTCCCACAGGTCTGCGCCGGGCAGTTCGATGTCAGTGAATCACCCAGCTCATCACCCACAACCCCAACAGCAGCCAGATGATCCCGAGGATGATCGAGGCGCGCATGAACGCGCGGATTGCCGAGTACAGCAGCACCAGCCCGATGATCAGGGCGAGGATGCTGAGCAGCGAGGTCTCCATGCCCAAGGTGCGCGCCAGGCCATCGATGAAATTGCCACCGGCATTGGCCAGCAGGTTGAACAGCCCGCTCAATGCGTCGACGATGAAGCGGATCAACGACCCCAGCGCCTGGCCCAGCCACTCGAAAAAACCTTCTACATGCATAGTTGCTTCCTGATGAACGAATCGGCGATGTTGCCGTTCCCAAGCCTTTGGCCATCACCTGGCCAGGTCGGTTCCCGATGCCAAGCTTAACGCGGCCGCATACCCGTGCGGGC
This sequence comes from Pseudomonas sp. SA233, assembly GCF_054792385.1. Classification (NCBI taxonomy): domain Bacteria; kingdom Pseudomonadati; phylum Pseudomonadota; class Gammaproteobacteria; order Pseudomonadales; family Pseudomonadaceae; genus Pseudomonas; species Pseudomonas sp. SA233. Next base: position 673,994 of record NZ_CP096449.1, read on the forward strand.
AGGCTGTTGCGCGCCACGGCGATCGGCATGCTGGTACTGTTCGGCCTGTTGTGGCTGGCCGACCGCCTATGGCCGCTGCCCATGCCCGGAGACGACTTGGCCCGCGTGGTGCTGGCCGAGGACGGCACGCCGTTGTGGCGCTTTGCCGATGCCGATGGTGTATGGCGCTACCCGGTCAGCTCCGACGAGGTCTCGCCGCTGTATCTGCAGGCGCTGCTCACCTACGAAGACCGCTGGTTCTACAGCCACCCCGGGATAAACCCGCTGGCCCTGGCTCGCGCTGCCTGGCTGAACCTGCGTGGCGGGCGTGTGGTGTCGGGCGGCAGCACGCTGTCGATGCAGGTCGCACGCCTGCTCGACCCGCATGAACGCACCCTGGCCGGCAAGCTGCGCCAACTATGGCGCACGGCGCAGCTGGAATGGCACTTGTCCAAGCGCGAAATCCTGCAGATCTACCTGGACCGCGCACCTTTCGGCGGCACCCTGCAGGGCGTGGCGGCCGCCAGTTGGGCCTACCTGGGCAAGTCACCCATGCACCTGACCCCGGCCGAAGCGGCGCTGCTGGCCGTGCTGCCCCAGGCGCCCAGCCGCCTGCGCCCGGACCGCCACCCCGAGCGTGCCCAGCGCGCCCGGGACAAGGTGCTGCAACGCCTGGCCGAATACCAGGTGTGGCCGGCCCAGCAAATCCGTGAGGCTGCCGAAGAACCGCTGGTGCTGGCGCCACGTCAGGAACCGGCCCTGGCGCCGCTGCTGGCCCGGCGCCTGAACAGCGCCGACAGCCCGCCGCTGATCCGCACCACGCTCGACGCCGCACTGCAGCGGCGCCTCGAAGACCTGCTGCTGGGCTGGCGCGCACGGCTTCCAGAGCGCACCTCCGCTGCCATCCTGGTGGTCGATGCGCAAACCATGGCGGTGCGTGCCTACCTGGGCTCGATCGACCTGGCCGACGAGCGCCGCTTCGGGCATGTCGACATGGTGCGTTCGTTGCGCTCGCCGGGCTCCACCCTCAAGCCGTTCCTCTACGGCATGGCGCTGGATGACGGCCTGATCCATTCCGAGTCTTTGCTGCAGGATGTGCCGCGACGCTATGGCGACTATCGCCCCGGCAACTTCTCCATGGGTTTCAGCGGGCCGGTGTCGGCCAGTTCGGCGCTGGCGCTGTCGCTCAACCTGCCGGCGGTGCAGCTGCTGGAGGCCTATGGCCCGAAACGCTTTGCCGCGCAACTGCGCATGGCGGGCATGCCGCTGATACTGCCGCCCTTGGCCGAGCCCAACCTGTCGTTGATCCTGGGTGGAGCGGGCAGCCGCCTGGAGGACCTGGTGGGTGGCTACGCGGCTTTGGCGCGGGGTGGCAACAGTGCGAGGGTGCGCCTGCAACCACAGGATCCGTTGCTGGAACGGCGCCTGCTGTCGCCAGGGGCGGCGTGGATCATCCGGCGCATCCTCAGCGGCCAGGCGCGCCCCGACCGCGACCCGCATGCCGAGCTGGTGCAACGCCCGCAACTGGCGTGGAAGACGGGCACAAGCTACGGCTTTCGCGATGCCTGGTCGATCGGCGTGGGCCCGCGCTACCTGATCGGCGTATGGATTGGCCGCCCCGATGGCACACCGGTCCCCGGCCAGTTCGGGCTGGCTTCGGCAGCGCCGCTGATGCTGCAGGTGCACGACCTGCTGAGCAACCGTGACAGCCAGCGTGGCATCAGCGTGCCGGTGGAGCGGGTGCCGGCGAACGTCGGCGTGGCTGCGATCTGTTGGCCACTGGGCCAGCCGATGAGCAAAAAGGACCCCAACTGCCGGCGTCAGCGTTTCGCCTGGACTTTGGACGGCACTACGCCGCCAACCCTGCAGGCCGCCGACCAGCCACTCGGCCTGGGCTTGCGTGAAAGCGTATGGGTCAACGACCAGGGGCTGCGCGTCGATGGCAGTTGCCCGGGCGCCAAGGCCCGCGATATCGCCCTATGGCCCGCCCCGCTGGAGCCTTGGCTGCCACGTGTGGAGCGGCGTGCGACGCGCCTGCCGGCCATCGACCCGGTCTGCCCGCCGCAGGTGCCGGCCAGCGCGCCACCGCTTTCGATTGTGGGCGTGCGCCCGGGCGACAACCTGCGCCGCCCGGCCACCAGCAGCGAGCCGTTGCAACTGCATGTGTCGGCACTGGGCGGCGGCGGTCGGCGCTGGTGGTTCCTCAACGGCCAGCCATTGGGCGAAACCCAGGGCCAGGACAGCCTGCTGGTGCGCTTCCAACAGGTAGGCCAGGCCGAAATCAGCGCGCTGGATGAAAGCGGCGAGACGGCGCGCGTGGCGTTCCAAGTCAGCGAGTAGCCGTTCGACGAGGGCCGAGGCAGCACCTACGCTTGCAGGTAACGGGTGTGACCGGCTGGCGCCCCTGATGCCTGTCAGTCAAGCAATTTGGGGCCGCTTTGCGGCCCTTCGCGGGCACGCCCGCGAAGGGCTGCAACGCAGCCCCAGGGAACATGGAGCGCCCTATGCGTCCTCTGGCCGTGCCCCTGTTGTTGCTGCCTTGGGCACTTGCGGCCCATGCCGAGCCTTTGCCAGGTTTTCTCGACAGCCATGAGTACGAACGTCGCCTGCCCGGCGCCAACCTGCCGATAGACGCCTACCACCCGGTCAGTGCTCACCTGCAGCTGGCCGGGGAGGATGGCGACAGCCCCGCGTGGGCGCCTGCGAATACCCGGCTGGTGCTGCATAAAGTGCGCTTCGAAGGTGGCACGGTGTTCCCCCTGAGCGACCTGCGCGAACACTACCAACCGCTGATCGGGCGCCAGACTACCTTGGGCGAGCTGCAGCAGTACACCGCGCGCCTGACCCAGCGCTATCGACAGGAAGGCTACCTGTTGTCTTACGCCTACCTGCCGCCGCAGGAGGTGGCTGATGGCCTGGTCAATGTGGTGCTGGTCGAAGGCTATATTCGGGATTACCGCGTGGTCGGCGATATCGGCCCGGCAAGCGCCTATCTGCACCAGCTGCTGGAGCGGCTTGCAACCGAGCGCCCGCTGACCCGGGAAACGCTGGAGCGCTACCTGGGCCTGGCCGAGCGCCTGCCGGGGGTAACGATAGAACCGCAGCTGGCCGTGGCGCAAACCGCTGATGGTGCTGCGCGGTTGACCGTGCATGCGCAGCGCAAGCCATTCAGCGCTGCTGTTATCGTTGCTGATGGTAACCGCGACGATGCGCAGGCGCTGCTGACGGCAACCAGCCACGCCCAGACCCGCTTTGCCGAACAGATCCAGGCCAGCCTGTTGCTGCCGCCGGGGGATGACCAGGTGCATTATCAGCGCCTGGCTTACAGCCAATACCTGGATGCGGGCGGCAGCCAGCTGCTGGTGTCGGCCTCGCGTTATCGCAGCGAACCGGGCACGCGGATTCGGCTGGATGATGGCCGTGATATCACCCGCAAGCGCGACAGCGATCGCTATGCGATCGGCCTGCGCCAGCCGGTGATCGTCAGGCCGGATGAATGGATGGTGGTGCAGGGGCAGGTATATTCGGTCAGTGAGCACTTCGAGGACCGGGTAGATGGGTTGCCATCGGCACGGGACTACGACACCTACGTGCGTGCGCTGTCATTCGAGGGCGACTGGCGCAAGGTGGAAGAGGGCCGTTTGCGCATCGTCAGCGCCGGGGTCTATCAGGGCCTGGATTACCTGGGGGCGCGTAGCGATGCCGACTACGATCTGGATTTTCTGCGGTTGCGGCTTTCCGGCTTGCAGAGCAACACGTTGCTAGGTAACTGGCAGGGGGTGGTGTCCGGGGCGTTGTACTGGAGCGATGACCAGCTGCCTGACAGCGAGCGTGCGGGATTTGGCGGGCAAAATTTCGGCCGTGGCTACCCGCGCGACCAGGCGGACGGCGACAAGGGCTGGGGTTTGGCTTACGAGGTGAACTACAGCATGCACGGCAGCTGGCTGGCGTTGGTGCAGCCCTATGTGGTGGTGGACACGGCGCAGGCATGGCATAACCGGGGGCCTGTGGAGGATGCCCACCTGGCTTCGGCGGCGCTTGGGGTGCGATTGGGCGATGGGCGCTTGTTCAATGTGGCGCTGGAGGTGGCCAAGCCTTTGGCCGATGTGGCATTGGACAGCCTGGACCGCGCGCCGCGCGTGACGTTAAAACTGGCTATCCAGTTGTAACAGGTGAACCGAGGATCTGTAGGAGCAGCCTTGTGCTGCAAAGAGGCCATTTCAGGCGCAATCTTTTGTATGCCATGAGGGCCCTTTCGCAGCGCAAGGCTGCTCCTACAAAAAAGCGGTGTGCCTACCGGTCACTCAATGGGTAGTAAACCGCTGATGCACCGGCGACGAACTGGGTGTCAGTGCCAGTGCCAGCTGGGTGCGGTTGTGCATGTGGGTCAGGCGCAGCACCTGCGACACATACAGCTTCACGGTATTCTCGGTAATTCCCAGCTCACAGGCGATCTGGTAGTTGGTCTGGCCCTTGCCCACCAGGCGGGCTACTTCCAGCTGGCGTGGCGACAGCTTCTCGAACGCCGCTGGCAGTTCGCTTTCACTCTCGTCCACATCGCTGGCACGCCGGTGCATGCCCTGGCCCCGGGCTTTTTGCAGGTCCTGGTAAAGCTCGTCCATCGACTCTGCCAGGTCTTGCAGACGCTGGCTCAACCCGCCCAGCTCGCGGAAGCTGCGCTGGCGCTCCTGCACGGCCTGTTCCTGGCGGCGTACGCCCTCCAGCAGTTCATCGAGGTCCATGGGTTTCTGGTAGTAATCGGCAAAGCCCTCGCGCAACGCTCGGATCACATCCTGCTTCTCCGCTCGACCGGTCACCATGATGGCCTCGAACGCGCGCTGCCCGCCTTGTATCTTCAGTTCGCGGACCAGTTCAATACCATCACGACCAGGCATGTGCAGGTCACAGATGACCACGCCAATGGCCTCGTCTGCCAGGTAACGTTCCAGGGCTTCGTCAGTGGAGTGGGCCGGCAGGCAGCGGTAACCCTTGGTTTCGAGAAACTCACACAATTGTTCGACTATCACTGGTTGGTCATCGACCACCAATATCTTCACATCACTGAATGCTCTGGACACGATCAACTCCCTGTCGTTACGCGGTCCTGCTCCCGGGCCAAGCGCTCTGCAAACTAAAAATAGTCGGGGGTAGTGGATTTGTACAAATTACAAATTCTGTACAGCCATCGGACCACGAGATTGCTCACTGGATCCATACAGCAGTCAAAAGAAAACCGGTGAGCACATAGGGGACGAACGCCTGCTTGTCACCCATCTCCTCGGTCAAGGCCTGCAAGCGCTTTTTTACCTTGGGGTTGAGCAACGTCCACAGGCGCCGGCGGGTGAGCAGCCACAGCAGCACGCTGACACCGGCGCCGATGAAGGTGCCAAGTACGTATTGCGGGCTGGTGGCCAGGGCCAGGGCGCCCATCAGCTTGACGTCATCGGCACCGAAACGGCCGAGCATGTAGCCGGGCAGGGTCAGCAGCATGACGATGGCCAGCGCCCAGCCTGCATCGCTGGCATCGGCGCCGATCCAGCTGCGGCCAGTGGCGAAAAGCCAGGCCAGGGCACAGGCAGCCACACCCAGGGTGAGCATGTTGGATATCTGGCGTTGACGCACGTCCTGTTCGGAGCACAAGGCAAGCCACAGCAGGAGAACAATGCTTTGCATTGGCAGGTCGCCCTTCCCAAATGTTGAACACATCTACCCGGTCAGTCAGGTTTCCTTAACTGAAGATAGACGGGAACCTGCGGGCGAGTGGGGCGGGAAAGGCAAAAAGGCGTGGTCGGGATGGATTTCGTCGCTGTTGAAACAGGCCTCGCAGGCGACCCTTGTGGGAGCGGGTTCACCCGCGAACACCGGCAAAGCCGGTGCCATGCACCGCGTTGTTTTCTTCGCGGGTAAACCCGCTCCCACAGGGGCTGCGGCGCCTGCATAACCGCGTTCGGTGTTACTTCTTGCTCCCCGGCGGGTAGTTGGCCAACACCTTGGTCACGGTGTTCTGGATCGCGCTGTTGCGTTCCTCGGGGCTTGGCGGGTAGTTGTTCATGATCTGCTCGGCACTGCCGCGCCACACCAGCTTGCCGTCACGCCCATCGAACAGGTCGATCTGGATAGTGGCGACCTTGTAGTCGACGCTGCGAGTTTCGTTGTACATCGGGCCACCCCAGTAGCCGCCCCAGTAGCCTCCCCAGCCACCGCCGTAGTTGGTGGTGATCTGTTGCTGGCGCTGCTCGACGATCAGGTATGCGCGCACTGTCACGTCCGGCCGGGCGCCGCCTTGTACCGGGCGCAGGCCACGCTGGTCGAGTTGGCTTGCAACTGCCTGGCGAATGCGCTGCTCGGTCAGGTCGCTCTTGATTCGTGGGTCATCCGGGCGGTACTGCAGGCCCGGTTCCTGCCATGCCCAGCTGCGGTAGGCGGCAAAGTCACGGCTGGCATCGAAATCCTGCTGGACGTTATTGCTGGAGCAGGCGGCGAGCAATAACGCGAATGACAGTAGAACGAGACGGCGCAACATGATGGTTCTCCGTTGGATATCAACTGGGAGGATAGCCGTTGAGCGCCTTGTGCACAGAATCGCGCAGGGCGCTTTCGCGTTCACGCGGCGAGTCCTTGTCGCTGCCGCTTTCGGCACTGGCACTCCATACCGGCTGGCCGCTGCGGGCGTCGTACAGGTCGATACGCACCACCATCACCTGCACTTCGTAGGTGCGCACGATGGGCACGCTGGCATAGCCCCCATAGCCATGGCGGTAGCCGCCATAGCCGACACCGCCATAGGGATACGGGCCGTAGTAAGGGTCGTAGGCATCGTAGTCACGTACCTGGCGCAAGCGCTTTTCCAGGCGTATGTCGGCGCTGACCAGCAAGTCGCCGGGGCCGCCCCGGGCGGGACGCAGGCCATGCTGGTCCAGTGCGCCGCTGACGGCATCGGCCAGTTGCGCCGGGTCGGTATCGACCGAGCCACTGGGCAACTGGCCGTTGAGCCAGCTCCAGCTACGGTAGTGCCCGTAATCACGGGCCGGTGTCGGGTAGGCACTGGCATCGAAGGTGCTGGCCGCCTGAGCCGGTGCCGGTGGTAACGGGCGGCTGCTGGCCACGTAGGGGTTGCTGCCCTGACAGCCAGCCAGGGCAAGCAGCAGCACGGCCAGGCACAACAGACGGTACGGCATGTATTCCTCCCGGCGGGCAGGTCAACGGGGGCGGCAGACCCAGTGCAGGTAGCGGCCGAGCCCGGCGAAGCTGGGGTGGCGACGGTAGGCCAGTTCCATTTCCAGCAGGTCGAGCAGCTCGGCCTTGCCTTGGAATTCCTTGGGCATGTAGTCGTGGAACACCCGCACGCCACTTTCGCTTTCAACCTGCCACATAGGATCAAGTTGCGCCCTGAGTTCCCGTGGATCAAGCGGTTTTTGCGGGGTCAGGCTCTGCTTTTCACCTTCCAGCCGGTTGCTGCGCAACTTGCGGAAATGGCCCTTGAGCAGGTTGCGATAGACCAGGGCGTCTCGGTTGTAGAAGGCCAGCGACAGCCACCCGGAAGGGGCCGTGAGCTGGTGCAGCACCGGCAGGATGCTTTCGGGCTCGGCCAGCCACTCGAGTACTGCGTGGCATAGCACCAGATCGTAGGGTTCGGTCAGCTGGCCAAGCAGGTCTTGCCAGGGGGCCTGTATGAAGGTGGCCGGTTGGCCGGCTTCGGCAAAGCGCGCCCGTGCGCCGTCGAGCATCGGCGCGGCGGGTTCGGCCAGGGTCAGCTGGTGGCCGCGCTGGGCCAGCCACAAAGCCATGTGACCCAACCCGGCACCGATGTCGAGGATGCGCAGCGGGCGGTCAGGCAGGGCTTCGGCCAGGTCGGCCTGCAGCACGGCCAGGCGGATCGCGCCCTTGGCGCCGCCGTAGATCTTTTCGGCAAAGCGGGTAGCCAGCTCATCGAAGTGACGGTCGTTCATCGGGCGAAGCGCCTCTCGCTGTCGGCCAGCTTGGCTCGCACTACCTGGTCCATGTCCAGGCCAAGTTCGCTGCACAGCAGCAACAGGTAGAGCACCACATCGCCGATTTCCTGGCCGGCATGGGCCAGCTTATCGGCTGGCAGCTGGCGCGATTGGTCTTCGCTCAGCCACTGGAAGATTTCCACCAGCTCGGCCATTTCGACACTGGCGGCCATGGCGAGGTTCTTCGGGCTGTGAAAGCCGCGCCAGTCGTTGTTGTCGCGGATCTGGTGCAGGCGTTGGGTGAGTTCTTGCAGGTTCATCGGGGGTCTCCTAATGCTGCATAGCTTCTGCGCAGGCCCGATGCAAAGCAAGCGTATACCGCCAAGACAGGCATGGTCCCTGTAGGAGCGGCCTTGTGTCGCGATGGGGCGCGAAGCGGCCCCAAATTATCAGCTTCGCCGCTGACATCGCCGGGGCCGCTTTGCGGCCCATCGCGACACAAGGCCGCTCCTACAAAGGTGCCCAGCGCCCGACCATATGCAGTACCCCTCCATGGCCATCCAGCCGCAGCTCTCCCGTAGCCCCCGCCTCACTGGCACCGAGCACCACCTCCGATGGCAACCGCACCGGCTTGCGGAAATCCACCTCGAAGGCAAAGCCACTGTGCGGCAGGTGCCCGCGCAGTGCCGCCAGGGCCATGGCCTTGCTCCACATGCCATGGGCAATGGCCGTGGGGAAGCCGAACAGCCGGGCACTGGCCGCGCTGAGGTGGATCGGGTTGTAGTCCCCGCAGACCTTGGCATAACGCCGGCCGATATCGCTGTCGGCGTACCAGCGGGTCGCCTCTGGCAACGCTTGCGGTTCGTCCTCGGCAGGCTCACCTGCCTGGCTTTCCAGCTTCAACCCGCGCACCAGCATGCGACTGGTCTCGCGCCAGAGCAGGCCGATGCCGTCTTCGGCTTCGGTGACCAGGTCGAAGGTGCCGCCCTTGGCATGCGCTTGCAGATTGCCTGCATGCACCGCAAAGCGCAGCCCTTCGATACCGCCCAGCGGGCGCATCACTTCGATGCGGTTGTGCAGGTGCACCAGGCCAAGCAGCGGGAAGGGGAAGTTGGGCGCGGTCATCAACTGCAGCTGCAGCCTGAACGCCATGACATGTGGATAAGTACCCGGCAGGCGGCCATCGTCGGTGAAGTGGCACAGCCGACGATAGGCGGCCAGGTTGCCCGACTGGACGCAAATGAAACAGCGTAGGCCGTCGTCCGGCAGCTTGTCGCCGCTGATGGTGCGCTTGCTGGCCGCGCGCAGGTACAGGCTGGCGCGCGAAGCCGGGCTGTGCAGGTCGTGCCAGTGTCGGCTCATGTTCAGGCCCCCATCAAGGCCTGGCCGCATACCCGCAGCACCTGGCCGTTGACTGCACCGGAGCCTGGCTGGCTGAGCCAGGCGATGGCTTCGGCGACATCCTGCGGGCGGCCGCCCTGGCCAAGCGAACTCAAGCGTCGCCCGGCCTCGCGCAGGCCCATGGGCATGGCGGCGGTCATGTGTGTTTCGATGAAACCGGGGGCCACGGCATTGATGCTGCCGCCGCGCTCGGCGAGCCGGGGGGCCCACGCCTGGGCCAGGCCGATCAGCCCGGCCTTGCTCGCGGCATAGTTGGCCTGCCCGCGGTTGCCGGCGATACCGCTGACCGAGGCCAGCAGGGTGATGCGCGCGTTCTCACCCAGGGCGCCGTTGTCGTACAGCGCCTTTGTCAGCACCTGCGGTGCCTTGAGGTTTACCGCCAGCACCGCGTCCCAGTATTCCGGGGTCATGTTGGCCAGGGTCTTGTCGCGGGTGATACCGGCATTGTGCACCACGATGTCGACGCCGTCGGGCAGGGCCGCAAGCAGTTGCGTTGCCGCGTCGCCGGCGCAGATGTCCAAGGGCAGCGCTTTGCCGCCCAGGCGCGCGGCCAGGGCGTCTAGGTCCTGGCTGGCTTGGGGCACGTCCAGCAGCAGTACGTCGGCACCGTCCCGGGCCAGGGTTTCGGCAATGGCGGCACCGATGCCGCGCGCGGCACCGGTCACCAGGGCGCGGCGCCCAGCCAGCGGCCATGTCCAGTCCTCGACCTGGCTGGCGCAGGCATGCAGGCGCAGCACCTGGCCGGAAATGAAGGCGCTCTTGGGCGAGAGGAAGAAGCGCAGGGCGCCTTCCAGCTGGTCCTCCGCGCCGGGGCTGACATACAGCAACTGCGCGGTCGCACCGTTGCGCAGTTCCTTGGCCAGCGAGCGGCTGAAGCCTTCCAGGGCTCGTTGGGCAATGCTGGCCAACGGGTCGTCGAGGCTTTCTGGCGCGCGGCCCAGCAGCACCACATGGGCGCACGATGCCAGGCTGCGCAGCAGTGGCTGGAAAAATTCGCGCAACTGCTTCAACGCGTCGCTGTCGGACAGGTGACTGGCATCGAATACCACGGCCTTGATCTTCGGCCCCAGACCAGCCACCCATGCCTCGGCCTGGAGGTTGTCGGTATTGAAGCTGTAAAGCGTGTCGGTCAGGCGCGGGGCAATGGCTTCGACCTGGCTCGCCAGTGGCCCGCCACCCAGTACTAGGGCACCTTCGACCGGGCGCAGGCGGCCTGCCTGCCAACGCTCCAGCGGCGCTGGACGTGGCAGGCCAAGGGCATCCACCAGGCGGCGGCCGAGGTTGGAGTTGGCAAAGCCGAGGTAGCGATCGCTCATGAGTGGGTCTCCCGGAAGGCAAGCTTGAAAGTGTGGACCAACTTTGTGGCAAGGTCGTTCGAATGCGGTAAAAACACCTAGGCTGTACGGATCAAATTGTTTCAGGAGGAACAAGCGCATGCGTTCACTTCGCCGGGTCGCGATCCTGGGCGGCAACCGAATTCCCTTCGCCCGTTCCAATGGCGCCTACGCCACGGCCAGCAACCAGGCGATGCTAACCGTCGCCCTCGAAGGGCTGATCGAACGCTACCGCCTGCACGGGTTGCGCATGGGGGAGGTGGTGGCTGGCGCTGTGCTCAAGCACTCGCGAGACATGAACCTGACACGTGAGTGCGTGCTGGGTTCGCGCCTGTCGCCGCTGACGCCAGCCTATGACATCCAGCAAGCCTGCGGGACGGGGCTAGAGGCGGCACTGCTGGTGGCCAACAAGATTGCCCTGGGGCAGATCGACTGCGGCATAGCCGGCGGCGTGGACACCACCTCCGATGCGCCGATTGCGGTCAACGAAGGCCTGCGACACGTCCTGTTGCAGGCCAACCGTGGCAAGAGCCTGGGCGAACGGCTCAAGCCATTTCTCAAGCTGCGTCCTCACCACCTGAAACCCGAATTACCGCGCAACGGTGAGCCGCGTACCGGTTTGTCTATGGGCGAGCATTGCGAACGCATGGCCCAGGCCTGGCGCATTGGCCGTGCCGAGCAGGACGAGCTGGCGCTGCTGAGCCACCAGGCGCTGGCTGCCGCGTACGCCGAAGGGTGGCAGGATGACCTGCTGACGCCGTTTCTGTCGTTGACCCGTGATAACAACCTGCGCCCCGACCTGACCCTGGAACAATTGGCCAAGCTCAAGCCAGCCTTCGACCGCAGCGGGCAGGGCACGCTGACGGCGGGCAACTCCACACCGCTGACCGATGGTGCTTCGCTGGTGTTGCTGGGCAGCGAGGAATGGGCCGAGCAGCAGGGGCTGTCGGTGCTGGCCTATCTGGTCGATGGTGAAACCGCTGCGGTGGATTTCGTTACTGGTCGCGAAGGGCTGTTGATGGCGCCGGTGTATGCGGTGCCGCGGCTGCTGGCGCGCAATGGCCTGACGCTGCAGGACTTTGACTATTACGAGATTCACGAAGCCTTTGCTGCCCAGGTGCTGTGCACGCTCAAGGCCTGGGAAGATGCCGATTATTGCCGCGAACGGCTGGGGCTGGATGCGCCGCTCGGGACGATTGACCGCAGCAAGCTCAACGTCAAGGGCAGTTCGCTGGCGGCCGGGCACCCGTTTGCCGCGACCGGGGGGCGGATATTGGCCAACCTGGCCAAGCTGCTGGCGAGGTCGGGGAAGGGGCGGGGGTTGATATCGATCTGCGCTGCGGGTGGGCAGGGGGTGACCGTCATCGTCGAGCGCTGAGCTGTTAGGCTTGTCTGGTCAGAACTAAAAGAAACCACCATGCCCATCATCGGACACCCCCGCCCCATTCCGGCGCTGGACCACCTGCCCAGGCCGCTCTATGCACGAGCCGAAAGTCTTGGCGCCGGCTCCTGGACCACCCGCCACCAGCACGACTGGGTGCAGTTTTCCTATGCCATCAGCGGCGTCCTCGGGGTGTATACCCAGGAAGGCAGCTACTTCGCCCCGCCCCAGTGGGGCGTGTGGATACCAGCCGATGCCGAACACGAAGTGGTCACCTCGATGCAGGCCGAAATGCGCAGCCTTTACGTGCGCCGGGATGCCTGCCCGTGGGCCCCGGAGCAATGCCGGGTACTGGAAGTGACCCCGTTGGCGCGCGAACTGATCAAGCAGTTCTGCCTGTTCCCGGCAGAATACCCGGAGGTTGATAGCGCCGAGGCGCGGCTGGTGGCGGTGCTGCTCGACCAGTTGCGCATGCTGCCCGAAGTCGGCTTTTCGTTGCCACTGCCACGGCACCCGGGGTTGCTGGCGCTGTGCAATGGTCTGATCGCTGCACCGGACCAGTCGCAGACCTTGCAGCAGTGGGCGCGAGAGTTGGGTTGCTCGGAGAAGACGCTGATGCGGCTGTTCCAGCGGGAGACGGGCTTGAGTTTTCGCAACTGGCGGCAGCGTATGCGGCTGTTGTCGTCGCTGGCGCTGCTGGAGGCCGGGGAGAGTGTGACCGAGGCGGCGTTGGGGTGTGGGTATGACTCCACCTCGGCTTACATTGCGGCATTCAAGCAATTGTTCGGCGCGACGCCGGGAGAATTGAGGCTTTAGTGATTGGTCGCCTGTGCCGGCCACTTCGCGGGCACGCCCGCTCCCACAGGTACTGCACAGCTTGCAAAGCTGCGGTGATCCCTGTGGGAGCGGGTTCACCCGCGAAGAGGCCAGCGCAGGCAACACATCAGGTACGGAACCTGCGCACCAGTGCATCCAGCTCATTGGACAACCCGGCCAGGCTCTCCGAATCCATCCGCGCCGCCTGGGCCAGTTCGGCCACCAGCTGCGCATCGCCGTGAATCTCGCTGATGTGCCGGTTGATGTCTTCGGCCACCTGGTGCTGCTCTTCGGCCGCCGTGGCAATCTGGGTGTTCATGTCGCGGATCACATCCACCGACTCGCGGATCTGCCCGAAGCTGTCACGGGCCAGGCCGATGCGGCTCACCGACTGCTGCGAAACCTCCAGGCTGGCGTGCATCTGTGCGGCCACTTCGGCAGTGCGGCTGGCCAGGTTGCCCAGCAGGCCGTCGATCTCGGCGGTGGAGTCGGCAGTGCGCTTGGCCAGCGCCCGCACTTCGTCGGCAACCACGGCAAAGCCGCGGCCCTGCTCGCCGGCACGGGCCGCTTCGATGGCGGCGTTGAGCGCCAGCAGGTTGGTCTGCTCGGCAATCGAGCGAATGGTGCCGAGAATCGACTGGATGGCGTTGCTGTCACGCTCCAGTTGCTGGATCGACTGCGCCGACTGCTCGATTTCCTGGCTCAGGCGGTCAACGCTATGTACCGCGGCATCGATCTGCTGCTGGCCTTCGCGGGCCTGTTGCTGGCCGCTGTCGGCCGACTGTGCCGCCTGGCTGCATGAACGTGCCACTTCGTTGGCGGTGGCGACCATTTCGTGGAAGGCTGTAGAGACCATGTCCACCGCTTCGCGCTGGCGGCCTGCTGCTTCGGCCATGTCGCTGGAAACGCGGGTCGAGCTGCTGGAGGTGCTGAGGATCTTGCTGGCGGCAGCACCGATGTGCTGGATCAGGCTGCGAATGGCACCGAGGAACTGGTTGAACCAGCTGGCCAGTTGTGCGGTTTCGTCGCGGCCACGGATCTCCAGGTTGCGGGTCAGGTCGCCCTCGCCCTGGGCGATATCTTCCAGGCCGCTGGTGACGCTGTTGATCGGGCGTACGATCAGCTTGGCGAAGGTGGCACCGACCACGGCGAACAGCGCGGCCAGTACCAGGGCCACCACGCCGATCAGCCAGGTCAGGCGGGTGGTGGTCTGCATCACTTCGCTTTGTTCGATCAGGCCGATCAGGGTCCAGCCAAGCTGTTCGTCCGGGTAGATGTTGGCCATGTAGCGCACACCATTCAGCTCCACTTCGGCCAGCCCCTTGCCGTGCTTGGCCAGCTCGGCGTACCCGTCGCCAAAGCTCGCCAGTTGCTTGAAGTTATGCTTGGCGTCACGAGGGTCGACCAATACGTTGCCGTTGTTTTCCACCAGTAGCACGTAGCCGCTTTCGCCCAGCTTGATCTGCTGGACGATCTCGGTAAGGCCTTTGAGCGAGACGTCGACGTTGACCACGCCGCCAGGGTTGCCCAATTGGTTGGCGACGGTGCGCACGGTGCTGACCAGCACGGCGTCGTCGGCAGCCCAGTAGTAGGCGCCGGTACGCAAGGTTTTGCCAGGGTTGGCCATGGCCAATTGGTACCAGGGGCGGGTGCGCGGGTCGTAATTGACGAACTTCTGCCCGGCCGGCCAGCCGACATAGCCACCGTCATTCACCCCATAGGACAGGTACGCATAGCTGGGATGCGTGGTGGCCAGGCGGGTCATGAACTCCAGCAGCTTGCTGGCCTGCTCGCCCAGTTCATAGGACGGGGCTGCGCTCATGTACTTGTTCAGTTCGCTACCCGTGGCGGCGACCATCGGCTGCGCAGCCAGGTACTCGACGTTCTGGTTGATGCCCTGGAAGAAGATGTTCATCGCGTTGCTGACCTGGCGGATTTCCCGGCTGCTGCCATCGAGGAATCCGTCGCGGGCTTCGCCACGCAGGTTGAGGACCACAAGGGTGGCCACTAGGACGATGGGCAAGCCGGCGATGACCGCGAATGCCCAGGTCAGTTTCTGTTTGATGCTCATCGACGCTCCCGGATTTGTTATTTTCGACACACGAGGCAGGTAACAATTGCATCGGCAGCATCCGGGTTTAATGTAGGGAAACGCCCGTATTTATTGGATAAAGTCGCAGTTGGTGACTATTCGGTCGTGTTTGGACGTATATGGCATACCAAAAGCGTTGCGGGTGGCTCAGTGACAGCAGCCACCAGCAGTCCCATTGGCCAGATCCTTGAGGATCGGGCAGTCCGGGCGCTCGTCTCCCTGGCAGTGCGATACCAGTTCGCCAAGGGTGTCGCGCAGGCTCACCAGCTCTTCGATGCGCCGGTTCAGCTCATCGATGTGCTGCATGGCCAGCGCTTTCACATCGGCGCTGGCACGCTGGCGGTCCTGCCACAAGGTCAACAGCTTGCCGACCTCCTCGAGGGAAAAGCCCAGGTCGCGGGAGCGCTTGATGAAGGCCAGGCTGTGCAAGTCTTCCGCCTGGTAAAGGCGGTAGCCGCTGTCACTGCGCGTGGCGGGTTTGAGCAGGCCGATGGACTCGTAGTAACGGATCATCTTGGTGCTGAGCCCGCTGCGGCGGGCGGCCTGGCCTATGTTCATGGGGCCTCCTGGGTGTTGCTGGTGGGTTTCCACGCCTTGAGCCACAGCGCGTTGCTCACCACGCTGACGCTGGACAGGGCCATGGCGGCGCCGGCCAGTACCGGGTTGAGGTAACCCAGCGCGGCCAGCGGGATGCCGATCAGGTTATAGATGAACGCCCAGAACAGGTTCTGGCGGATCTTCGCATAGGTCTTGCGGCTGATCTCCAGGGCGGCCGGTACCAGGCGTGGGTCGCCGCGCATCAGGGTGATGCCGGCGGCCTGCATGGCCACGTCGGTACCGCCCCCCATGGCAATGCCGATATCGGCGGCGGCCAGCGCCGGCGCATCATTGATGCCATCACCGACCATGGCGACCACGCCATCCTGCTTGAGCGCGGCCACGGTCGCGGCCTTGTCGGCCGGCAGCACTTCGGCATGCACGTCGTCGATGCCCAGGGCATCGGCCACCACTTTGGCGCTGCCGCGGTTGTCGCCGGTCAGCAGGTGGCTGCTGATGTGTTGCGCATGCAGGGTATCGATTGCCTGCGCGGCGCCGGGCTTGAGGCTGTCACCAAAGGCGAACAGGCCCAGCACACGCGGCTGCGCGCCGCGTTCGACAAGCCATGACAGGGTGCGCCCTTCGGCTTCCCAGGCCAGGGCCTTGGCGGCCAGGTCGCCGGGTAGCAGGGCGCTTTCATCGAGCAAACGGCGGTTGCCCAAAGCCAACTCGCGGCCTTCCACGCGCCCGGCAATACCACGCCCGGTCAGCGACTGGCTGTCGGTAACGCCAGGCACGTCCAGGCCCTGTTCGGCACAGGCATCCAGTACCGCCTTGGCCAGCGGGTGTTCGCTGCCGCGCTGCAGGGCACCGGCCAGGCGGTGCAGGTCGGCGCTGCTGCCCACCTGCGCCTGGCTGTGGACAACGCGTGGGCTGCCGGAGGTGAGGGTGCCGGTCTTGTCGAACACCACGCGGTTGACCGCATGGGCGCGCTCCAGGGCTTCGGCGTCCTTGATCAGGATGCCATGGCGGGCGGCGACCCCGGTGCCGGCCATGATCGCGGCGGGTGTGGCCAGGCCGAGGGCGCAGGGGCAGGCGATGACCAGTACCGCGACGGCATTGATCAGCGCGGTTTCCAGCGGCGCGCCGGCCAGCCACCAACCGACCAGGGTGATCAGCGCCAGTACCAGCACGGCCGGGACGAATACCTGGCTGACCCGGTCGACCAGCTTCTGGATCGGTGCCTTGGCCGCCTGGGCGTCTTCCACCAGGCGGATGATGCGTGCCAGCACGGTTTCTGTGCCCAGTGCCTGGGTGCGTACCAGCAGCCGGCCTTCGCCGTTGATGGCGCCACCGGTGACGCTGTCGCCGGGCTGCTTGGGCACCGGCAGGCTCTCGCCGCTGATCAAGGCTTCATCGGCATGGCTGCTGCCGTCTTCCACCACGCCATCGACCGGGAAGCGCTCGCCGGGTTTGACCAGTACCAGGTCGCCGAGGCGCAGTTGGGCAATGGCCACGTCTTCTTCCCGGCCATCGACCAGGCGCACGGCCCGTTCCGGGCGCAGGGCCTCGAGGGCACGGATGGCGCTGGCGGTCTGGCGCTTGGCACGGCTTTCCAGGTACTTGCCCAGCAGCACCAGGGCAATCACCACGGCCGAAGCTTCGAAGTACAGGTGAGGGGCCATGCCGGCGGGGGCTTGCGCCCACTGGTACAGGCTCAAGCCGTAGCCGGCGCTGGTACCCAAAGCCACCAGCAGGTCCATGTTGCCGGTACCTGCGCGCACGGCCTTCCAGGCGGCCACGTAGAACCGCGCGCCGAGAATGAACTGCACCGGTGTGGCCAGCAGGAACTGCACCCACGCTGGCAACATCCAGTGCACGCCAAACGGCTGCACCACCATTGGTACCACCAGCGGCAGGGCGAGCAGCAATGCTGCGCCGACCGCCAGGCGTTCGTTACGCAGGCGGCGTTGGGCGGCATGCTGGTCGTCCCTGGCGACTTGCGGCAGGCTGGCGCTATAGCCGGCCTTTTGCACGGCGTCGATCAGCAGGTTGTCGTCGAGGGCCGCGAGCACTTCGAGGTGCGCGCGTTCGCTGGCCAGGTTGACGCTGACCCGTTCAACACCCGGCAGCTTGCCGAGAGCGCGCTCTACGCGGCCGACGCAACTGGCGCAGGTCATGCCGCCAATCTGCAGTTCGACGGTGCGGGTGGGCACGCCGTAGCCGGCTTCGCGTATGGCCTCGACCAGCGCGGGCAGACTGTTGGCCGGGGCCTGGACCCGGGCCTGTTCGGTGGCGAGGTTGACGCTGACCTGTTCAGTGCCGGTGACCTTGCGCAGGGCGCGTTCGACCCGGCCGGCACAACTGGCGCAGGTCATGCCGGAGATCGGCAGGTCGTATGTGGTGGATGCGGGCATGGCTCTCCTCCTTGGACAGGCCTCCAGCATCAACCTTGCCACGCAGGTAAGGTCAATAGCCCAGGCCGGCTCGCTTCAACTCCAGCCCATATTGCCCCATGGCGATGCGGTATTTGTTGATCTGGCCCGCCTGCAGGTTCAATCGCGTGCTGCGTTGGTCCTCGACACCCGGGGCGCAGCCGGGCATTTGCCCGGGCAGCAGGCGCAGGCGCACGTCCACCGGGCCGGGCGGCAGGTTGAACGAGGTGGACTGCTCCTGGAACACGCGCCCGGAGAGCTGGTCGTTGAGGTAGATGCCGATCTCGCAACTGGTGGCCACTTCCAGACGCTCCCGGGAAATGATCAGCACGCTGTAGTCCGAGTTGCCCTCGGCGCTGGCCGGTGGCACTGCAGCCAGCGTGCTCAATAGCCCGACGACGCCCAATGCTGCCCTGAACATGAAGAATCTCCTGCTTGCCTGATCATCAAAGGCGCAGCTTGGCCGACGCGCGCGCGGATTTCCACCCCGGCTGGTGTCGGCAAGTCTTGACCTTGCCCCGATGGCAAGCTTGAGACTTGTGGAAAACCTGAAGGAGGTAACCCCCATGCAAGTGTTCAATGTACAAGGCATGACCTGTGGCCATTGCGTGAAAGCCGTGACCCGGGCAGTGCAGGAGCAGGATGCCGCGGCCAAGGTGGAGGTCGATCTGGCGGCCAGGCAGGTACGGGTGCAGAGCGAGTTGGCTCAGGAGCGGATCCTCACGGCCATTCGCGATGAAGGTTATCAGGTCGAGGCGGCCTGAATACTGACCTGTGGGAGCGGGCGTGCCCGCGAACACCGGCGTAGCCGGTGCCATCCACCGCGCCGCCTGATTCGCGGGCACGCCCGCTCCCACAGGGGGCGCTCCAGGCTCGGTATTGTTGCAAATGTTTTCATGTCGATAGGGCCCACAGCAGGTAGAATCGAGCACTTGCTTAGCCTGCTATGGATTCCTGATGAACCTGCGAATGGTGCTCATCCTGGGCGCACTCAGTGCGTTCGGGCCCTTGGCGATCGACTTCTACCTGCCCGCCTTCCCGGCCATGGCGCAGGCGTTCGCCACCGATGAAAAACACGTCCAGGCCACTTTGGCCGCCTACTTCCTTGGCCTGTCCATCGGGCAACTGGCCTACGGGCCGGTGGCTGACCGCTTTGGCCGACGCAAGCCGCTGATGTTCGGGGTGACCCTGTTCACCCTGGCGTCACTGGCCTGTGCCTATGCCCCCAACCTCGATACCCTGGTGCTCGCGCGGTTTGTCCAGGCGTTGGGCGGTTGCGCCGGGATGGTGCTTTCGCGGGCCATCGTCAGTGACAAGTGCGACCCGGTGGCCTCGGCCAAGGTGTTCTCGCAACTGATGCTGGTCATGGGTCTGGCGCCAATCCTGGCACCGATGCTGGGCGGGGTGCTGGTGAACGTGGCCGGCTGGCAATCGATCTTCCTCGCCCTGAGCCTGTTCAGTGCCGGCTGCCTGTTGGCGGTCAGCCTGGGTCTGCCGGAAAGCCTGCCCGAGCACATACCGCGGCAACCGCTGTCTGGCGCCATGCGCCAGTACTTGCGCCTGTTCGCTGACCGGGTGTTCGTCGGCCATGCCCTGACCGGTGGTATCGCCATCGCCGGCATGTTTGCCTACATCGCCGGTTCGCCTTTCGTGTTCATCAAGCTCTATGGCGTGCCGGCCGAGCATTACGGCTGGTTGTTCGGCACCAATGCCGCCGGCTTCATCCTGGTGGCGCAGGTGAATGCACGCTTGCTGGCCAAGCGTGGGCCGGCATTTCTGTTGGCGCGTGCGGTGTGGCTGTACCTGGCTGCGGGCCTGGTGTTGCTGGCCGTGGCGGCAACGCGGCCAACACAGCTGTGGCCACTGCTGGTACCGCTGTTCGTCTGCATCTCCAGCCTCGGCTGCATCATCCCCAACGCCTCTGCCTGTGCCATGAGCGGGCAGGGAGCGCGGGCCGGCAGTGCCTCGGCGCTGATGGGCTGCCTGCAGTTCAGCGTCGCCGCCGGTGCAGCGGCGCTGGTCGGGCTGCTGCATGATGGCAGTGCGGTGCCGATGGCGCTGGTGATCAGCCTGTGCGGGGCGCTGGTGGTCAGTGTCGCGCTGCTGACCCGACGCTTGCCGGCCAAGGCTCCCGCATAAGCGGGTGAGGTGCCTGCAGACGGGTTTCCAGCGTGGCGACGAAGGCACGCGCCTCGGCCTCGCTGCGGAAACTGACCACGTGTTGGTCGAGCTGGACCTGCCAGGGGCAAGCGGGGTTTCGGCTCGATGCACTGACGACAATTTTCATCGCGGCATACCTCCAAAGGGGGAGAGCGGATGAAGTGTAGCGCTGCACCTTCTGCCCGCCATGACCTGCATCAGTGTCCTGACTGACGGTCGGCAAGAACGTTTTCTACATGTTTTTTCCAGCTTGGGGTGCAATGCCCGCAAGCACGTGGAACCTTCGCTTTGGGTTGCGCTACTTGTGGAAACTGGTTGTCGGCCGCGTCCGAAGTTGCATCCGGTGTTTTTTCCGCCTGTCGTTCCCGGGCTCCTGCCATGTGCGCCGGGCTGCTTGTCCACGCGGTCCGGGCAGCTTTCACGCACTGTTCCGCTGCCTGCCATGGGTAGGCATACCCAGTGGTATTTTGCCTGTGGCACCACTGCGCGGCGCTGCCTTAATGGCGTTTTTTGCGGCTTATACTGGCGAACCAGGCCAGTGCCAGCGAGAGGCGCTTCCCTGCCAGGGGTGGCCATCGCATCCACACAGTGAACTTGCAGGGAGTTACAGGGACATGAACGCAGCCAGCAGTATCAGCCAGATTGCCAGCCTGATGGCCGACCCCAAGCGCAGTGCCATGTTGTGGGCATTGATCGATGGCACGCCGCGGCTGGCCAACGAGCTCGCGGTAATGACAGGCCTGACCTCGTCATCGGCCTGCGCTCATCTTTCGTTGTTGTCGTCGGCCGGTTTGCTCCGACACGAAGCGCGGGGGCGCAAGCGCTACTTCCGGCTGGCCACCCCGCAAGTCGGGGCAGCGGTGGAGGCCCTGGCCAGTGTCCAGTTGGAGAGTGCCAGGGGGGAGCGGGCCAAGGCACCGGTATCACCGCTACCCATGTCGATACGCAGGGCGCGTCGCTGTGGCGATCACTTGGGGGGGGAACTGGCCGGTGAGCTGTATCACCGTCTGGTGGTGGCCGGCTGGCTGGAGGGTAGTGGTCGGCAGTTGATGGTAAGCGAAGAGGGGCGGACGCAGTTGGCTTTGGTCGGGGTCTACATCGATGCCTTGGCGCCGCACCAGCAACGTGGCTGCGTGATCTGCCGCTGCACCGAGTGGAACGACCAGGGGCCGCACCTGGGCGGCGTGCTGGGGCAGGCCTTGTTCCGGCTGTTCCTGCAATCTGGCTGGATGCGCGAGGCCGAGGACTCGCGGGCATTGCATATTTCTGCGTTGGGTATCCAGCAGATCAATCGCATTGCCCGCGTGCCGACGTTGCAGGTAGGTTGACGGCGCCACAGATATGTCGCCGTCAGGTCATTCAGGCCAGCCGGGCATCCAGGCTGTTCTGGGCCAGTCGACGGGCCTGGTCTTCGGTCATGCCCAGATGGGTGTACAGGGCGTGGAAGTTTTCGGTGACATAGCCGCCGAAGTAGGCCGGGTCGTCAGAGTTGACCGTGACCTTCACGCCGCGCTCGAGCATCTCGAGGATGTTGTGTTGGCTCATGTGGTCGAACACGCACAGTTTGGTGTTCGACAGCGGGCACACCGTGAGCGGGATCTGCTCGTCGATGATGCGCTGCATCAGGCGCTCGTCCTCGATGGCGCGCACACCGTGGTCGATACGCTTGACCTTCAGCAGGTCCAGGGCTTCCCAGATGTACTCGGGCGGGCCTTCCTCGCCGGCATGGGCAACGGCGACCAGGCCTTCGCTGCGGGCGCGGTCGAACACTCGCTGGAACTTGCTCGGTGGGTGCCCCATTTCCGAGCTGTCCAGGCCAACGGCGATGAACGCATCGCGGAATGGCAGGGCCTGGTCGAGGGTTTTCTGTGCTTCATCTTCGCTGAGGTGGCGCAGGAAGCTGAGGATCAGGCCACTGCTGATGCCCAGTTGTTCGCGACCGTCCTTCAACGCCTGGTTGATGCCGTTGAGCACCACCTCGAAGGGGAGGCCGCGATCGGTATGGGTCTGTGGGTCGAAGAACGGTTCGGTGTGGATCACGTTCTGCGCCTTGCAGCGTTGCAGGTAGGCCCAGGTCAGGTCGTAGAAGTCCTGCTCGGTGCGCAGCACGTCGGCGCCCTGGTAATACAGGTCCAGGAACTCCTG
Source organism: Pseudomonas sp. SA233 (assembly GCF_054792385.1). NCBI lineage: Bacteria > Pseudomonadati > Pseudomonadota > Gammaproteobacteria > Pseudomonadales > Pseudomonadaceae > Pseudomonas > Pseudomonas sp. SA233. The sequence goes on from NZ_CP096449.1 coordinate 696,205, forward strand.
CAGGTTGTTGAAGGCATAGGCACCGCGCAAGGTCTCCACATCGGCCCAGGGCAGGGCGATCTTGTTGCGCTCGGCCAGGGCGAACAGCAGCTCGGGCTCCAGCGAGCCTTCCAGGTGCAGGTGCAGTTCGGCCTTGGGCAGGGCGTTCAACCAGTCATACATGGTGGGTCATCTCGATCAGGTACGGTTGCCGCCATTCTACAGAGCCTGGCCGGGCATTGCGCACGGCCAGGCTGCGACCTGGTGAATCACCAGACCAAGGGTTCGCCCTTGTAGTTGATGAAGCGCAGGCCGCCGTTGCCGCTTTGCGCCTTGATCTGTTCAAGCATGCCGCGGGTGCTGGTCAGCACGTCGATCTCGGCGTTTTCACCGCCCATGTCGGTTTTCACCCAGCCCGGGTGCATGGCCAGTACGCAAAGGTCGGGGCGTTGTTGCTCGACGACGAAGCTGTTGATCATCGAGTTCAGGGCCGCCTTGCTGGCCTTGTACAGGCAGATTTCGCCGCCGTCGGGGATGGTCACGCTGCCCAGGATCGAGCTCATGAAGGCGAGCACGCCGCTGCCTTCGCGTACCTGGCCGACCAGGCGGCGGGCCACGCGGATTGGCGCCACGGCGTTGGTCATGAACAGGTCGCCGATGTCCTTGTTCTGCACCGTCTCCAGGTCTTGCGGCAGAGGCCCCATGACCCCGGCGTTGATGAACACCAGGTCGAAGACTTGGTCTTGCAGGCGTTGCTTGAGGCCATCGAGCTGGGCCGTGTCGTTCATTTCCAGCTGTTCGATGCGCACGCCGGGCACGTCCGCCAGGGCGCCGGGCTGCTGCGGGTTGCGCACGGTGGCGGTGATGGTCCAGCCGTCTTCCTGCAGGCGTTGCACCAGGCCCAGGCCCAGCCCGCGCGAGGCGCCGATGATGAGTGCGGTTTTTGCGTTAGCCATTTGGATGCGCTCCGTGATCGGTTCGAAGAAGGATATTGAGGATAATGCACTGTGGTGCCGAGCGCCTCGTTGTGGGCTGTACGAAAAATCACCAGTTGCGTCAGGCCCTTGTGGGGCGTGGCCTTCGGCTTGTTGGCGCACGGGTTATCCACAAGCTGGTCCACAGTTATTGTGTGCAAGCGCAGATGGCTGTGCAGGGCTACGCAGGCTGTGGACCTGGGGATAACGTCAGGAGCATCAACGGTTTGCGGCTGTCATCAAATGGTGATCAAAATATGATCAAGCCTCTGTAGCCCTTGATTAATGCTGCCTGCAAGCGAATGCCCCAAGCTTATCCACAGGCCGGCCCACAGTTGTTGTGGGCAATGTTCAGCGTGCTTCGAGCAGAATGCGCCCGCGGCTCAAGTCGGCCAACTGCTGCTGCAGTGGCGCCAGGTGGGCGTCACCGAGTGCAATCAACAGGTCCACGCCATTGGCGGTGAACTGCTCATCCAGGACCAGGCCGTCAACCTCCGCCAGGCGCAGCTTCACCAGCGCCAGTTCGCTGAAACTGCAACTGCAGGTGAATTCGCTGCGCTGCACCAGCAGCCGCTTGGGTGCCTGTTGCAGGCACTTGTTGGCACCGCCGCCATAGGCCCTGGCCAGGCCGCCGGTGCCCAGCTGGATACCGCCGTACCAGCGGATCACCAGCACTACCACCTGGTCGCAGTCCTGCGCTTCGATGGCCGCGAGGATTGGCCGCCCCGCGGTACCGCCAGGTTCGCCGTCATCGCTGCTGCGGTACTGGGCGCCAAGCTTCCAGGCCCAGCAGTTGTGGGTGGCGGCCAGGTCGCTGTGGCGTTCGATGAAACTCATCGCGTCGGCGGCACTGCTGATCGGCCCGGCCAGGGTGATGAAGCGGCTTTTGCGGATTTCCTCGCGATACTCGCAGAGGTCGAGCAAGGTAGAAGGCATAAATGACGATCAGGCAGCCGGCTTTATGCCGCAGCCCTTCAAAATGATGTGGATAAGATTGTTGCTCGCGTCTTCCATGTCCTGCTTGGTCAGGCGGCTGCGGCCGGTCACCTGGCAGATCTGGGTGGCGAAGTCGGCGTAGTGCTGGGTGCTGCCCCACAGCAAGAAGATCAGGTGCACCGGGTCGACCGGGTCCATCTTTCCGGCTTCGATCCAGGCCTGGAACACCGCGGCCCGTCCGCGGAACCATTCGCGGTAGTCGGCACTGAAGTATTCGCTCAGGCAGGTGCCGCCGCTGATCACTTCCATGGCGAAAATCCGCGAGGCTTGCGGGTTGCGCCGGGAGAACTCCATCTTGGTGCGGATGTACTGGCTCAGGGCTTCGCCCGGGTCGTCGTCGACGCTCAAGGCGTTGAAGGTGCTGTCCCACAACTCGATGATGTTGCTGAGTACGGCAATGTACAGGCCCAGCTTGTTGGTGAAGTAGTAATGCAGATTGGCCTTGGGCAACCCCGCCTTGAGGGCGATGGTGTTCATGCTGGTGCCCTTGAAACCATGGCGGGCAAACTCGTCTTCGGCGGCCTGGATAATGGCCTGTTCGTTCTTCTGGCGGATGCGGCCCGCGGGCTTGCCCGAGGCGGAGAGGCGATGCGCAGGGACTTCTAGGGTCATGGACGATTCCGTACGGGTCAGTGGCTGCGGCTGTCGGACAAGATTACCTGCCTGTGCCGAAGTGACAAGCGTTTGCGGCACAGACTGGCATCAGCGTGTCGCAGCCAGGCTTTCGAGGAAGCTTTCCAGTACCAGGTTCGGCCGCCGGCCCTTGCGCGTTACCCAGCTGAGACTCAGGTCATAGAAGCGTTCCCGGGGCTTGAGGGCACGCAAGCGGCCTTGCTGCACCCAGAACGTGGCGTAGTGGTCTGGCAGGTAGCCGATGTAGCGCCCGGTAAGGATGAGAAACGCCATGCCTTCGCGGTCCGAAGCACTGGCCGTGCAATTCAGTGCCTGGTAATGCGCCTGGATTTCGGCCGGCAGGCGGAAGGTGGGGGTGATGGCTTCCTGGCTGTTGAGGCGGTCGTCGTCGATCTGCTGGTCATCGGCATAGAACAGCGGGTGGCCGACTGCGCAGTACAGCAGCGAGCGCTCACTGTACAGCGGCTGGTACTCGAGGCCCGACAGCGGGCTGGTCTGCGGCACCACGCCGACATGCAGGCTACCATCAAGCACGCCGTGCTCGACCTGGCTGGGTGCGATCATGCGGATCTGGATGCGCACATCGGGGCCGCGGTCCTTGAGCTCGGCCAGGGCATGGGTAATGCGCATGTGTGGCAGGGTCACCAGGTTGTCGGTCAGGCCAATGTTCAGCTCGCCACGCAAATGCTGGTGCAGGCCGTTGACCTCGGTGCGAAAGCTTTCCAGAGCGCTGAGCAGTTGCAGCGCCGAGTGGTAGACCTCGCGGCCTTCCTCGGTCAGCGAGAACCCGGCGCGTCCGCGCTGGCACAGGCGAAGGCCAAGGCGTTGCTCAAGGTCGTTCATTTGCTGGCTGATGGCCGAACGGCCAATGCCCAGCACGTTTTCGGCGGCCGAGAAGCCGCCGCACTCGACGACACTGCGGTAGATCTTCAGCAGGCGGATGTCAAAATCGCTGACTTGGGCGAGTGGATCGGGGCGTCGGCTCATTAGTTTAGTCAGGGCCTGTCTGAAGATTAGAAATGTTGGCTTTTCCAGACTTTATCGCCGTGCCAATTTAGCTGCAACAACATCCATCGTTGCCTAATCGTCTTCCGAGGAACCGCCGATGAACATGCCCGAAACCGCCCCCGCCGGTATCGCCAGCCAGCTCAAGCTGGATGCGCACTGGATGCCCTACACCGCCAACCGCAACTTCCAGCGCGACCCACGCCTGATCGTGGCGGCCGAAGGCAGCTACCTGTTCGACGACCAGGGGCGCAAGATCTTCGATGCCCTGTCCGGTTTGTGGACCTGCGGCGCCGGGCACACCCGCAAGGAAATCACCGAAGCGGTGGCTCGCCAGATCGGCACACTGGACTACTCCCCGGCCTTCCAGTTCGGCCACCCGCTGTCGTTCCAGCTGGCCGAGAAGATCACCGAACTTACCCCGGGCGACCTGAACCATGTGTTCTATACCAACTCCGGTTCCGAGTGTGCCGACACCGCGCTGAAGATGGTGCGTGCCTACTGGCGCCTGAAAGGCCAGGCGACCAAGACCAAGATAATCGGCCGTGCTCGCGGCTACCACGGCGTGAACATCGCCGGCACCAGCCTCGGTGGCGTCAACGGTAACCGCAAGCTGTTCGGTCAGCTGCTGGACGTCGACCACCTGCCTCACACCGTGCTGCCGGTCAACGCCTTTTCCAAAGGCATGCCGGAAGAGGGTGGTATCGCCCTCGCTGACGAGATGCTCAAGCTGATCGAGCTGCACGACGCCTCCAACATCGCTGCCGTGATCGTCGAGCCGCTGGCGGGTTCGGCTGGTGTTCTGCCGCCGCCGAAGGGTTACCTGAAGCGCCTGCGTGAAATCTGCACCCAGCACAACATCTTGCTGATCTTCGACGAAGTGATTACCGGCTTCGGCCGCATGGGCGCGATGACTGGCTCCGAAGCCTTCGGCGTGACCCCGGACCTTATGTGCATCGCCAAGCAGGTGACCAACGGCGCCATCCCGATGGGCGCGGTTATCGCCAGCAGCGAGATCTACCAGACCTTCATGAACCAGCCGACCCCCGAGTACGCCGTGGAATTCCCGCACGGCTACACCTACTCGGCCCACCCGGTAGCCTGCGCCGCCGGTATCGCCGCGCTGGACTTGCTGCAGAAGGAAAACCTGGTGCAGGCCGCCGCCGAGCTGGCGCCGCACTTCGAGAAGCTGCTGCATGGCGTGAAGGGCACCAAGAACATCGTCGATATCCGCAACTACGGCCTGGCCGGCGCGATCCAGATCGCTGCCCGCGACGGTGATGCCATCGTGCGTCCGTACGAGGCGGCGATGAAACTGTGGAAGAAAGGCTTCTATGTACGCTTCGGTGGCGACACCCTGCAGTTCGGCCCAACCTTCAACACCACGCCGCAGGAGCTGGACCGCCTGTTCGACGCAGTGGGCGAAACCCTGAACCTGATCGACTGATCTTTCCGATTCTGATGCCTGGCGCGTGAACGCATCGCGCGCCTGCCTCAACCTTCTTTATCTGGAGTTTTGCATGAGCATTGTTCAGCACCTGATCCATGGCGAACTGGTTACCAAGGGTGAGCGCACCGCCGATGTCTTCAACCCGTCCACCGGCCAGGCCGTGCGCAAGGTCGAGTTGGCCAGCCGCGCGACCGTGCAGGAAGCGATCGACTCGGCCAAGGCTGCCTTCCCGGCCTGGCGCAACACCCCACCGGCCAAGCGCGCCCAGGTGATGTTCCGCTTCAAGCAACTGCTGGAGCAGAACGAAGCACGAATCTCGCAGATGATCAGCGAAGAGCACGGCAAGACTCTGGAAGATGCTGCCGGCGAACTGAAGCGTGGCATCGAGAACGTCGAATTCGCCTGCGCCGCGCCGGAAGTGCTCAAAGGCGAGTACAGCCGCAACGTCGGCCCGAACATCGATGCCTGGTCCGACTTCCAGCCGCTGGGCGTGGTTGCCGGTATCACCCCGTTCAACTTCCCGGCCATGGTGCCGCTGTGGATGTACCCACTGGCCATCGCCTGCGGTAACGCCTTCATCCTCAAGCCTTCCGAGCGCGACCCGAGCTCGACTCTGTTCATCGCCCAGCTGCTGCTGGAAGCCGGCCTTCCGAAGGGTATCCTCAACGTGGTGCATGGCGACAAGGAAGCGGTGGATGCGCTGATCGAAGCGCCGGAAGTGAAGGCCCTGAGCTTCGTCGGTTCGACTCCGATCGCCGAGTACATCTACGCTGAAGGCACCAAGCGCGGCAAGCGTGTGCAGGCCCTGGGTGGTGCGAAGAACCACGCGGTGCTGATGCCGGATGCCGACCTGGACAATGCCGTGAGTGCACTGATGGGGGCTGCCTATGGTTCGTGCGGCGAGCGTTGCATGGCCATTTCGGTGGCGGTGTGCGTGGGTGACCAGGTGGCAGACGCCCTGATTGCCAAGCTGGAACCGCAGATCAAGGCCCTGAAGATTGGTGCCGGCACCTCCTGCGGCCTGGACATGGGCCCGCTGGTGACGGCTGCAGCCCGTGACAAGGTAGTGGGCTATATCGACGAAGGTGTTGCTGCTGGCGCCAAGCTGGTGGTGGATGGTCGTGGTTTCCGCGTGGCCGGTAATGAGGATGGCTATTTCGTCGGTGGCACCCTGTTCGACAAGGTGACCCCAGAGATGCGCATCTATAAGGAAGAGATCTTCGGCCCGGTGCTGTGCGTAGTGCGTGTGAACAGCCTGGAGCAGGCCATGCAACTGATCAACGATCACGAGTACGGCAACGGCACCTGCATCTTCACCCGTGACGGTGAAGCGGCGCGCCTGTTCTGTGACGAGATCGAAGTGGGCATGGTCGGTGTGAACGTACCGCTGCCGGTGCCGGTGGCCTACCACAGCTTTGGTGGCTGGAAGCGCTCGCTGTTCGGTGACCTGCATGCCTATGGTCCGGACGGTGTGCGCTTCTATACCCGTCGCAAGGCGATTACCCAGCGCTGGCCGCAGCGGGCCAGCCATGAGGCTTCGCAGTTTGCGTTCCCTAGTTTGTAAGGGATGACGCAGAAGCGGGGAGGCCGACAGGCCTCCCCGCTTTGTTTTTGGGGTTTGGTGTTTTGGCTTTTGGTTGTCATGTGCGTCAGGGCGGCTATGGGCCTGTCTTGAGATGGTATTGGCTTTGAAATATGCCTGCCTTAGGTTCTCTGGCGCTTACAAGATCGAGCGCCGCCCGCGCGGCGCTTCGCAGCACAAGGCTGCTCCTACATCTGTTTCTGGCCAGTCTCTCCTGTGCCTGGCGCGCGCGACCGCCTTGTCTGTTCCATTCAATATCGAAGGTTGCGCCTGCTGCTCTTCATCAATCTCCAGCCATGCACCCAGGGTGCGCGCGCCAATGGCGCAGGAATAACTGGCCCGAAACAGATGTAGGAGCAGCCTTGTGCTGCGAAGCGCCGCGCGGGCGGCGCTCGATCTAATAGGCGCAGAAGGTGTTGTGGCGAGCACCTAGTAGCCTTGATAAGGTCTTCGCCTGGAACATTTCAAATAAATGAAATTAAAGGTTGACGCCCTCTCGAATCCCCTTATAATGCGCCCCACTTCCAGCGACGCCGGAACGACAAACTCCTTGATTTTCAAAGAGTTAGATAGTTGAGGCGAAGTTGAAAGGGCTACGATCAAATGATCGCCGGCGGTTGAGATGATGGTTGACAGCGCTTCTAAACGCTGTATGATTCGCCTCCCGCTACGAGAGATCGCAGCGAGTCAAGTGTTTGAAGCTAAACGAGTTTCTCGCAAAAACTTCAAAATAAACGCTTGACAGCAAATGAGGAAAGCGTAGAATGCGCGCCTCGGTTGAGACGAAACGCTCTTAACCAAACGCTCTTTAACAAATCGAATCAAGCAATTCGTGTGGGTGCTTGTGAGTACGGACTGATAGTCACAAAGATTATCAGCATCACAAGTGGCCATGCGAGAAATCACATAGTCATTTGAGATTGCTGAGCCAAGTTTAGGGTTTCTTAAAAACCCAAGCAGTATTGAACTGAAGAGTTTGATCATGGCTCAGATTGAACGCTGGCGGCAGGCCTAACACATGCAAGTCGAGCGGATGACGGGAGCTTGCTCCTTGATTCAGCGGCGGACGGGTGAGTAATGCCTAGGAATCTGCCTGGTAGTGGGGGACAACGTTTCGAAAGGAACGCTAATACCGCATACGTCCTACGGGAGAAAGCAGGGGACCTTCGGGCCTTGCGCTATCAGATGAGCCTAGGTCGGATTAGCTAGTTGGTGAGGTAATGGCTCACCAAGGCGACGATCCGTAACTGGTCTGAGAGGATGATCAGTCACACTGGAACTGAGACACGGTCCAGACTCCTACGGGAGGCAGCAGTGGGGAATATTGGACAATGGGCGAAAGCCTGATCCAGCCATGCCGCGTGTGTGAAGAAGGTCTTCGGATTGTAAAGCACTTTAAGTTGGGAGGAAGGGCAGTAAGTTAATACCTTGCTGTTTTGACGTTACCGACAGAATAAGCACCGGCTAACTCTGTGCCAGCAGCCGCGGTAATACAGAGGGTGCAAGCGTTAATCGGAATTACTGGGCGTAAAGCGCGCGTAGGTGGTTCGTTAAGTTGGATGTGAAAGCCCCGGGCTCAACCTGGGAACTGCATCCAAAACTGGCGAGCTAGAGTACGGTAGAGGGTGGTGGAATTTCCTGTGTAGCGGTGAAATGCGTAGATATAGGAAGGAACACCAGTGGCGAAGGCGACCACCTGGACTGATACTGACACTGAGGTGCGAAAGCGTGGGGAGCAAACAGGATTAGATACCCTGGTAGTCCACGCCGTAAACGATGTCAACTAGCCGTTGGAATCCTTGAGATTTTAGTGGCGCAGCTAACGCATTAAGTTGACCGCCTGGGGAGTACGGCCGCAAGGTTAAAACTCAAATGAATTGACGGGGGCCCGCACAAGCGGTGGAGCATGTGGTTTAATTCGAAGCAACGCGAAGAACCTTACCAGGCCTTGACATGCAGAGAACTTTCCAGAGATGGATTGGTGCCTTCGGGAACTCTGACACAGGTGCTGCATGGCTGTCGTCAGCTCGTGTCGTGAGATGTTGGGTTAAGTCCCGTAACGAGCGCAACCCTTGTCCTTAGTTACCAGCACGTTATGGTGGGCACTCTAAGGAGACTGCCGGTGACAAACCGGAGGAAGGTGGGGATGACGTCAAGTCATCATGGCCCTTACGGCCTGGGCTACACACGTGCTACAATGGTCGGTACAGAGGGTTGCCAAGCCGCGAGGTGGAGCTAATCTCACAAAACCGATCGTAGTCCGGATCGCAGTCTGCAACTCGACTGCGTGAAGTCGGAATCGCTAGTAATCGCGAATCAGAATGTCGCGGTGAATACGTTCCCGGGCCTTGTACACACCGCCCGTCACACCATGGGAGTGGGTTGCACCAGAAGTAGCTAGTCTAACCTTCGGGAGGACGGTTACCACGGTGTGATTCATGACTGGGGTGAAGTCGTAACAAGGTAGCCGTAGGGGAACCTGCGGCTGGATCACCTCCTTAATCGACGACATCAGCCTGCTGATGAGCTCCCACACGAATTGCTTGATTCATGGTTGAAGACGATCAAGATCCTGTATGGGTCTTGTGTTGTTTCTGGTCAGAACTTGGAAATGAGCATTCGCATCGAATGTTGATTTCTGACTTTTGTCAGATCGTTCTTTAAAAATTCGGATATGTGATAGATATAGACTGATGACCAGTTTCACTGCTGGTTAATCAGGCTAAGGTAAAATTTGTGAGTTCTGCTCGAAAGAGCAACATGCGAATTTTCGGCGAATGTCGTCTTCACAGTATAACCAGATTGCTTGGGGTTATATGGTCAAGTGAAGAAGCGCATACGGTGGATGCCTTGGCAGTCAGAGGCGATGAAAGACGTGGTAGCCTGCGATAAGCTTTGGGGAGTCGGCAAACAGACTGTGATCCAGAGATCTCTGAATGGGGGAACCCACTCAGCATAAGCTGAGTATCTTGTACTGAATACATAGGTGCAAGAGGCGAACCAGGGGAACTGAAACATCTAAGTACCCTGAGGAAAAGAAATCAACCGAGATTCCCTTAGTAGTGGCGAGCGAACGGGGACCAGCCCTTAAGTTGATTTGAGATTAGTGGAACGCTCTGGAAAGTGCGGCCATAGTGGGTGATAGCCCCGTACACGAAAATCTCTTGTCAATGAAATCGAGTAGGACGGAGCACGAGAAACTTTGTCTGAATATGGGGGGACCATCCTCCAAGGCTAAATACTACTGACTGACCGATAGTGAACCAGTACCGTGAGGGAAAGGCGAAAAGAACCCCGGAGAGGGGAGTGAAATAGAACCTGAAACCGTATGCGTACAAGCAGTGGGAGCCTACTTTGTTAGGTGACTGCGTACCTTTTGTATAATGGGTCAGCGACTTATATTCAGTGGCGAGCTTAACCGAATAGGGGAGGCGTAGCGAAAGCGAGTCTTAATAGGGCGTTTAGTCGCTGGGTATAGACCCGAAACCGGGCGATCTATCCATGGGCAGGTTGAAGGTTAGGTAACACTGACTGGAGGACCGAACCGACTACCGTTGAAAAGTTAGCGGATGACCTGTGGATCGGAGTGAAAGGCTAATCAAGCTCGGAGATAGCTGGTTCTCCTCGAAAGCTATTTAGGTAGCGCCTCATGTATCACTCCAGGGGGTAGAGCACTGTTTCGGCTAGGGGGTCATCCCGACTTACCAAACCGATGCAAACTCCGAATACCTGGAAGTGCCGAGCATGGGAGACACACGGCGGGTGCTAACGTCCGTCGTGAAAAGGGAAACAACCCAGACCGTCAGCTAAGGTCCCAAAGTCATGGTTAAGTGGGAAACGATGTGGGAAGGCTTAGACAGCTAGGAGGTTGGCTTAGAAGCAGCCACCCTTTAAAGAAAGCGTAATAGCTCACTAGTCGAGTCGGCCTGCGCGGAAGATGTAACGGGGCTCAAACCATGCACCGAAGCTACGGGTGTCATCTTTGATGACGCGGTAGAGGAGCGTTCTGTAAGCCTGTGAAGGTGAGTTGAGAAGCTTGCTGGAGGTATCAGAAGTGCGAATGCTGACATGAGTAACGACAATGCGAGTGAAAAACTCGCACGCCGAAAGACCAAGGTTTCCTGCGCAACGTTAATCGACGCAGGGTTAGTCGGTCCCTAAGGCGAGGCTGAAAAGCGTAGTCGATGGAAAACAGGTTAATATTCCTGTACTTCCAGTTATTGCGATGGAGGGACGGAGAAGGTTAGGCCAGCCTGGCGTTGGTTGTCCAGGTTTAAGGTGGTAGGCTGAAATCTTAGGCAAATCCGGGATTTCAAGGCCGAGAGCTGATGACGAGTTGCCTTCAGGCGACGAAGTGGTTGATACCATGCTTCCAAGAAAAGCTCCTAAGCTTCAGATAACTGGGAACCGTACCCCAAACCGACACAGGTGGTTAGGTAGAGAATACCAAGGCGCTTGAGAGAACTCGGGTGAAGGAACTAGGCAAAATGGCACCGTAACTTCGGGAGAAGGTGCGCCGGCGAGGGTGAAGGACTTGCTCCGTAAGCCCATGCCGGTCGAAGATACCAGGCCGCTGCGACTGTTTATTAAAAACACAGCACTCTGCAAACACGAAAGTGGACGTATAGGGTGTGACGCCTGCCCGGTGCCGGAAGGTTAATTGATGGGGTTAGCGCAAGCGAAGCTCTTGATCGAAGCCCCGGTAAACGGCGGCCGTAACTATAACGGTCCTAAGGTAGCGAAATTCCTTGTCGGGTAAGTTCCGACCTGCACGAATGGCGTAACGATGGCGGCGCTGTCTCCACCCGAGACTCAGTGAAATTGAAATCGCTGTGAAGATGCAGTGTATCCGCGGCTAGACGGAAAGACCCCGTGAACCTTTACTATAGCTTTGCACTGGACTTTGAATTTGCTTGTGTAGGATAGGTGGGAGGCTTTGAAGTGGGGACGCCAGTTCTCATGGAGCCATCCTTGAAATACCACCCTGGCAACTTTGAGGTTCTAACTCAGGTCCGTTATCCGGATCGAGGACAGTGTATGGTGGGTAGTTTGACTGGGGCGGTCTCCTCCCAAAGAGTAACGGAGGAGTACGAAGGTGCGCTCAGACCGGTCGGAAATCGGTCGTAGAGTATAAAGGCAAAAGCGCGCTTGACTGCGAGACAAACACGTCGAGCAGGTACGAAAGTAGGTCTTAGTGATCCGGTGGTTCTGTATGGAAGGGCCATCGCTCAACGGATAAAAGGTACTCCGGGGATAACAGGCTGATACCGCCCAAGAGTTCATATCGACGGCGGTGTTTGGCACCTCGATGTCGGCTCATCACATCCTGGGGCTGAAGCCGGTCCCAAGGGTATGGCTGTTCGCCATTTAAAGTGGTACGCGAGCTGGGTTTAGAACGTCGTGAGACAGTTCGGTCCCTATCTGCCGTGGACGTTTGAGATTTGAGAGGGGCTGCTCCTAGTACGAGAGGACCGGAGTGGACGAACCTCTGGTGTTCCGGTTGTCACGCCAGTGGCATTGCCGGGTAGCTATGTTCGGAAGAGATAACCGCTGAAAGCATCTAAGCGGGAAACTTGCCTCAAGATGAGATCTCACTGGGATCTTGAATCCCCTAAAGGGCCGTCGAAGACTACGACGTTGATAGGTTGGGTGTGTAAGCGCTGTGAGGCGTTGAGCTAACCAATACTAATTGCCCGTGAGGCTTGACCATATAACACCCAAGCAATTTGCTAGCGCAGATTGCGGTGGTGAAGACGAAACAACCGAAAGTTCGCAACATCACAAATATCGCATATCCGAATTCGCTGGGCTGTCCATCTGGACATTCTGGCAACAGAATTTCTTGACGACCATAGAGCATTGGAACCACCTGATCCCATCCCGAACTCAGTAGTGAAACGATGCATCGCCGATGGTAGTGTGGGGTTTCCCCATGTGAGAGTAGGTCATCGTCAAGATTCATTTCGCAAAACCCCTATCTGCGTATGCAGGTAGGGGTTTTGTCTTTATGGCGCAAAAATTCCTGGGCATACGCAGTCCCTGTGGGAGCGGGTTCACCCGCGAACACCGGCATAGCCGGTGCCATCCACCACGTCGCCCGCTTCGCGGCGGTTCGACGCCTCGACTCGCCCACACTGGTCTCCGTTCAATCGTCGCCTCCCACAATTCGAGCCAGAACACTAGAATAGGCCCACGCACCTATTCAGAAACGCTATATGCCCAATCCTGTCGAACCTGAAACCCTGGCCCAGTTGCCGTTGGACGAGCTTGTCGCCTGTCATGAATGTGACCTGCTGCTGCGCAAGCCCGTGCTCCAGCATGATGAGAAAGCCCAATGCCCGCGCTGCGGCTATGAGCTGTACGCCCATCGGCACAATGTGGTCAACCGCAGCCTGGCCCTGGTGCTCACCGCCTTGCTGCTGTTTGTGCCTGCCAATTTCCTGCCGATCATGCAGCTGCACCTGCTTGGCCAAACATCGGACGATACCGTCTGGAGCGGCGTGCTGGGCCTGTACAACTCGGAAATGCGCGGTGTGGCCGTCGTGGTTTTCCTGTGCAGCATGGCCATCCCTTTGGCAAAACTGCTCTGTCAGCTGGTCGTGCTCTTGAGTATCCGTCTGAACGTGGGGCGTAGTTTCGGCCTGCTGTTCTACCGCATCTATCACCACTTGCGTGACTGGGGCATGCTCGAGGTCTATTTCATGGGCGTGCTGGTAGCCATCGTCAAGCTGGTGGACCTGGCCGAGCTGACGGTAGGCCTGGGGCTGTTCTGCTTCATCAGCCTGTTATTGATCCAGGTGTGGCTCGAGGTGGTGATGTCACCGCATCAGATCTGGAGTGCGCTATCAGGGGAGGACCTGCATGCGGGCGATTGATGCAGGCATTCTTGTCTGCAATGAATGTCACGAGCTGAACCGGCAACAGCCAGACAGCACTTCACAAACCTGTACACGCTGCGGTGCCATCGTGCATGCCCGTCGGCCGAACAGCATCGCGCGTACCTGGGCGCTGCTGATTGCCGCGTCGATCCTGTACATCCCGGCCAACATGCTGCCGATCATGACCGTGAGCACCCTGGGCCAAGGCAGCCCCGACACGATCATGTCCGGCGTCATCACCTTGCTCAAGCATGGCATGGTGCCCATTGCTGCCGTGGTGTTCATTGCCAGTATCCTGGTGCCCACGTTCAAACTGGTGGGCATCGGCTTGCTGTTGTACTCAGTTCAGCGCCGTCAGCCGCTTTCGGCACGGCAACGGATATTGATGTACCGCTTCATCGAATTCATTGGGCGCTGGTCCATGCTCGATATCTTTGTCATCGCCATCCTGGTGGCGGTGGTGAATTTCGGCCGAATAGCCAGTGTCGAAGCCAACCTGGGCGCTGTCGCCTTTGCAACTGTGGTGATCCTGACAATGCTTGCCGCTTTAACTTTCGATCCCCGACTGATTTGGGACAACACGGAGTCGGATGACGACCATGAGTGACCTGCCAACGGCTAAAACCCGCCCAGCCTCGAACTGGTCGGCCATATGGATCCTGCCTTTGATCGCCTTGATGATCGGTGGCTGGCTTGCGTGGCAGGCTTACCGTGATGCCGGTGTGGAAATTGAAGTCCGCTTCGAGTCGGGTGAGGGTATCGTCGCCAACAAGACCGAGGTGATCTACAAGGGCATGCCGGTTGGCAAGGTCAAGAGCCTGGTGCTCGACGCCAAGGGTGAGAACCAGGGAGTGATCGCCACCATCGAGATGAACAAGGCTGCCGAGCCGCATCTGACCAAAGGCACGCGTTTCTGGCTGGTGAAGCCGAGCGTCAGCCTGGCGGGTATTTCCGGCCTGGAAACTCTGGTGTCAGGCAACTACATCGCCGTCAGCCCAGGGGAGGGGGAGCGCACCAAGCGTTTTACTGCCTTGAAGGTTGCGCCGCCGCTGTCGGACACCGAGCCGGGCCTGCACCTTACCCTCAAGGCTGAGCGGCTTGGGTCGCTCAACCGTGACAGCCCGGTGTTCTACAAGCAGATCCAGGTTGGCCGGGTTAAAAGCTACCGCCTGTCCGAGGACCAGAGCACCGTCGAGATAAAGGTCTTCATCGAGCCGGCCTATGCCAGCCTGGTGCGCAAGCACACGCGTTTCTGGAATGCCAGCGGCGTCAGCATCGATGCCTCGCTGTCGGGCGTGAAAGTGCGTAGTGAATCGCTGTCGAGCATTGTCGCCGGTGGTATCGCCTTTGCCACGCCGGAACACCGCAAGGACAGTCCACCCACCGACTCGAACCTGCCGTTCCGTCTGTATGAGGACTTTGATGCGGCCCAGGCCGGTATCCGGGTGAAGGTGAAATTGAGCGATTACGAGGGCCTGCAGGCGGGCCGTACACCGGTCATGTACAAGGGCATCCAGGTAGGCTCGCTGAAAGCCCTGACAATGGCAGACAACCTGGCCAGTGCCTCGGCCGAGCTTACGCTGGACCCGTTGGCAGAGGATTATCTGGTCGAGGGCACGCAGTTCTGGGTGGTCAAACCGTCGATTTCCCTGGCGGGTATCACTGGCCTGGAGGCGCTGGTCAAGGGTAACTACATTGCCATTCGCCCTGGTGAAAAGGGTGCGCGCCCCGAGCGTGAGTTCGAAGCCCGCGCCAAGGCGCCTCCGCTCGACCTCAAGGCACCAGGCCTGCACATGGTGCTGTTCGCCGACACCCTGGGTTCGCTGGAAGTCGGTAGCCCGGTCATGTACCGCCAGGTGAAGGTGGGTAGCGTGCAGAGCTACCAGTTCGCCCGCAACAGCAATCGCATCCTGATCGGTGTGCATATCGAGAAGGAATACGAAAAGCTGGTCAACGGTTCGTCGCGCTTCTGGAATGTCAGTGGCATCACCCTGACGGGCGGCCTGTCGGGCATCAAGATCAAGAGTGAATCACTGCAGACCCTGATGGCCGGTGGTATCGCGTTCGACACGCCACGGCCCGATGTGCCGCTCAAACGCCACATCCCACGCTTCCGCCTGCATGACAGCCAGGAGGCGGTCAACCGCGCAGGAACGTTGATCACCATTCGCGTGGACCGTGCCGACGGCCTCAAGCCAGGCACGGCGATCCGCTTCCGTGGCCTGGATGTGGGCAGCATCGAGAGCGTCGACCTGACCGATGACCTGCAGGCGGTGCTGCTGCGGGCGCGCATTACCGAAGCGGCGGACCGTATCGCCCGCGTCGGTACGCAGTTCTGGGTGGTCAAGCCAGCCTTTGGCCTGGTGCGCACGCAGAACCTCGACACCCTGGTGGGCGGGCAGTACCTGGAAGTGCAGCCGGCTGCCAAGGACCGTGGCCCGCAGCGCGATTTCATCGCCTTGGCCGACGCCCCGCAGGTGGCAGGGCCTGAAGTCGGGCTGCCGTTGACGCTGAGCGCCCCGCGCCGTGGCTCGATCAAGCCGGGCGTGCCGGTGACCTATCGTGAGGTTGCGGTGGGCAAGGTGACGGGCTTCGAGTTGGGCCAGAGTGCTGACCGCGTATTGATCCATATCCTGATCGAGCCGCGCTACGCGGCCCTGGTGCGCAGCGGCAGCCGTTTCTGGAACAGCAGCGGCTTCGGTTTCGACTGGGGACTGGTCAAGGGGGTTACGGTGCGTACCGAGTCGGTGGAGACCATGATCGACGGCGGTATCGCCTTTGCTACGCCGGATGGCGAGCAGATGGGCAACCCGGCACGGCCGCAGCAGACGTTCGCCTTGTTCGACAAGGCCGAGGATGAATGGCTGCAGTGGGCGCCGAAGATTCAGATAGCGAAGTAGCACTGGGCAAACACGGCCCTGCTTTTTGTAGGAGCGGCCTTGTGTCGCGATCGGGCTGCTCAGCAGCCCCTCGGTTTCAGCGTCGATGCTGATATTGCTGGGGCTGCTGCGCAGCCCGATCGCGACACAAGGCCGCTCCTACAAAAGCGGATCAGCGATGTTGCATAGGTCGCAGCAGCGGGGCGACGATGTGCACAAATCGCAGGCAACAAAAAACCGACCCTAGGGTCGGTTTTTCGACTAGCGCGTCGCTTAGGCAGCTGCAGCTTCTTTCAGCGCCTTGATGTGGCCATTCAGACGGCCTTTGTGACGAGCAGCCTTGTTCTTGTGGATGATGCCCTTGTCGGCCATACGGTCGATTACAGGCACAGCCAGAACGTAAGCGGCTTGCGCTTTTTCGGCGTCTTTTGCGTCGATGGCTTTGACTACATTCTTGATGTAGGTGCGGACCATGGAACGCAGGCTGGCGTTGTGGCTGCGACGCTTCTCAGCCTGTTTTGCACGTTTCTTGGCGGAAGGTGTGTTGGCCACCGTCGAGCTCCTCGAAAGACTTTAGGTAAATAGCAAACAAAATAGGCCGCGAATCATGCCGATCAGTCGAACGGATGTCAAGGCCACCTGCAAGGTTCCGCCGAGCGGTGCGCCAACAAGAGGGAAATATTCCTTTCTGCTGCGCGACCTGTAAACTCGGGAATTTTTGGCTCCCCTGCGAAGGCGCGGGAGTATCGCACATTCGGACGCTGTCTGGCAGCGTCCTCTGCCCTTGGCGTGAATCTTTTCGATGAACCTGCTCAAATCCCTGGCTGCGGTAAGCTCGATCACCATGATTTCCCGGGTGCTAGGCTTTGTCCGCGACACCATCCTGGCGCGTGTTTTCGGCGCCGGCATCGCCACCGATGCTTTCTTCATCGCCTTCAAGCTGCCCAATCTGCTGCGGCGCATCTTCGCCGAGGGCGCATTTTCCCAGGCCTTCGTGCCGATCCTGGCCGAATACAAGACTCAGCAAGGCGAGGAGGCGACCCGCACCTTCGTCGCCTATGTCAGTGGCCTGCTGACCTTGGTTCTGGCGCTGGTGACCGCCATCGGTATCCTGGCGGCGCCATGGGTGGTGTGGGCGACCGCACCAGGCTTTGTCGACAGTGCCGAAAAGTACGAACTGACCACCGCCCTGTTGCGGGTGACTTTTCCTTATATATTGCTGATCTCGCTGTCCTCCCTGGCCGGGGCAATCCTCAATACCTGGAACCGTTTCTCGGTGCCGGCCTTTACCCCGACCTTGCTGAATGTGGCGATGATTGCCTTCGCCGTGCTGCTCACGCCGTATTTCGACCCGCCCATCATGGCCCTGGCATGGGGCGTGCTGGCCGGTGGCCTGGCACAGTTGCTGTACCAGCTGCCAGCGCTGAAGAAGATCGGCATGCTCGTGCTGCCACGCCTGAACCTGCGTGATGCCGGCGTGTGGCGGGTGCTCAAGCAGATGCTGCCAGCGATCCTCGGGGTGTCGGTGAGCCAGATCTCGCTGATCATCAACACCATCTTCGCCTCCTTCCTGGTAGCCGGCTCGGTGTCGTGGATGTACTACGCCGACCGCCTCATGGAGCTGCCTTCCGGCGTACTGGGCGTGGCCCTGGGCACCATACTGCTGCCGACCCTGGCCAAGACCTACGCCAACAAGGACCGCGAGGAGTACTCACGGATCCTCGACTGGGGCCTGCGCCTGTGTTTCCTGCTGGTGCTGCCCTGCACCCTGGCCCTGGCCATCCTCGCCGAGCCTTTGACCGTGGCACTGTTCCAGTACGGCAAGTTCACTGCCGTCGACGCAGCCATGACCCAGAAGGCGCTGATCGCCTATTCGGTGGGCTTGCTGGCGATCATTCTGGTCAAGGTGCTGGCCCCGGGCTTCTATGCGCAGCAGAATATCCGTACACCGGTGAAGATCGCGGTATTCACCCTGGTCTGCACCCAACTGTTCAACCTGGCCCTGATCGGGCCGCTCGCGCATGCCGGCCTGGCCCTGGCGATCAGCCTGGGGGCCTGCCTGAACGCCGGCCTGCTGTTCTGGAAACTGCGCAGTCAGCAGCTGTTCCAGCCGCAGCCAGGCTGGGCGATATTCCTGCTCAAGCTGGTGCTGGCGGTGGGGCTGATGTCGGCGGTGTTGCTGGCCGGCATGCATTATCTGCCGGCCTGGGAACAGGGCAACATGCTCGAGCGCCTGGTGCGCCTGGGGGCTCTGGTACTGGCGGGCGTCGTGACCTATTTCGGCTGCCTGTACCTGTGCGGCTTCCGGCCTCGGCATTTCGCCCGCAAGGCCTTGCACTGAGGCATCGGGCGGGTCAGGCGTCGGTTTTTCGCATTCCACGCCGCCCTTGGGCGCTGCTGCCTGTCACCGGCGCCCGGGTGTGGTTATAATCGGCCACTTTATGAGCAAGAAGCGCGTTATGCAGCTGGTTCGAGGTCTTCACAACCTGCGCCCCGAGCACCGGGGCTGTGTCGCCACCATTGGCAACTTCGACGGGGTTCACCGCGGCCACCAGGCTATCCTGGCGCGCCTGCGCGAGCGCGGCCAGGCCTTGGGCCTGCCGACCTGCGTGGTCATCTTCGAGCCGCAACCACGCGAGTACTTCGCCCCCGACACCGCGCCGGCCCGCCTGGCCCGGCTGCGCGACAAGATCGAGCTGCTGGCGGCCGAGGGTATCGACCGGGTGCTGTGCCTGGCATTCAACCAGCGCCTGAGCAAGCTCGGCGCCGATGCCTTCGTCAAGGCCATCCTTGTCGACGGCCTGGGTGTACGCCACCTCGAAGTGGGCGATGACTTCCGCTTTGGCTGCGACCGCGCCGGCGACTTCGCATTCCTGGTCGAGGCCGGCAAGCAGTACGGCTTCACCGTCGAGGCTGCCAACACGGTGATCCAGGACGGCCTGCGGGTCAGCAGCACCGAAGTGCGCAAGGCCCTGTCCGAAGGCAACTTCGAGCTGGCCGAGCACCTGCTGGGCCGCCCGTACCGCATCAGCGGCCGCGTGCTGCATGGCCAGAAGCTGGCCCGCCAGCTCGGCACACCTACCGCCAACATCCAGCTCAAGCGCCGCCGCGTGCCGCTGTCCGGGGTCTACCTGGCCAGCATCGAAATCGACGGCAAGGCCTGGCCGGGTGTCGGCAATATCGGCGTGCGCCCCACCGTTGCCGGTGATGGGCGCCCGCACCTGGAGATTCATCTGCTGGACTATGCCGGCGACCTTTACGGCCGGCGCCTGACGGTGGAGTTCCACCACAAGCTGCGTGAAGAGCAGCGATTCGCCTCCCTGGAGGCGCTGAAGTCGGCGATCGATGCGGATATCGCCGCCGCACGTGCACATTGGCACGCTCAACCGCTAACGAAGAGCCTGAAATGACCGACTACAAAGCCACGCTTAACCTTCCGGACACCGCCTTCCCCATGAAGGCCGGCCTGCCTCAGCGCGAACCGCAGATCCTGCAGCGCTGGGACAGCATTGGCCTGTACCAGAAGCTGCGCGAAATTGGCAAGGATCGTCCCAAGTTCGTCCTGCACGACGGCCCGCCCTATGCCAACGGCAAGATTCATATCGGTCATGCGCTGAACAAGATCCTCAAGGACATGATCGTCCGTTCCAAGACCCTGGCCGGCTTCGATGCGCCGTATGTGCCGGGCTGGGACTGCCATGGCCTGCCGATCGAGCACAAGGTCGAGGTCACCCACGGCAAGCATCTGTCCGCCGACCGCACTCGCGAGCTGTGCCGCGAGTACGCCGCCGAGCAGATCGAAGGGCAGAAGACCGAGTTCATCCGCCTGGGCGTGCTGGGTGACTGGGACAACCCGTACAAGACCATGAACTTTGCCAACGAGGCCGGCGAAATCCGCGCCCTGGCCGAGATGGTCAAGCAAGGCTTCGTGTTCAAGGGCCTGAAGCCTGTGAACTGGTGCTTCGATTGCGGTTCGGCCCTGGCCGAGGCCGAAGTCGAGTACGCCGACAAGAAATCGCAGACCATCGACGTTGCCTTCCCGGTAGCCGATGACGCCAAGCTGGCTGCTGCCTTCGGTTTGGCTTCGCTGGCCAAGCCGGCTGCCATCGTGATCTGGACCACCACCCCGTGGACTATCCCGGCCAACCAGGCGCTGAACATCCACCCGGAGTTCAAGTACGCCCTGGTCGACACCGGCGAGCGTCTGCTGGTTCTGGCCGAAGAGCTGGTCGAGTCGTGCCTCAAGCGCTACAGCCTGGAAGGCTCGGTCATTGCCACCGCCCAGGGTTCGGCACTGGAACTGATCAACTTCCGCCACCCGTTCTATGACCGCCTGTCGCCAATCTACCTGGCTGACTACGTCGAGCTGGGCGCCGGTACCGGCGTGGTGCACTCCTCGCCAGCCTACGGTGAAGACGACTTCGTCACCTGCAAGCGCTACGGCATGGTCAACGACGACATCCTCACCCCGGTGCAGAGCAACGGCGTGTATGTGGACTCGCTGCCATTCTTCGGCGGCCAGTTCATCTGGAAGGCCAACCCGGCCATCGTCGAGAAGCTGAGCGAAGTCGGCGCGCTGATGCACACCGAAACCATCAGCCACAGCTACATGCACTGCTGGCGCCACAAGACCCCGCTGATCTACCGCGCCACCGCGCAGTGGTTCGTGGGTATGGACAAGCAGCCGACCACCGGCGAGCCGCTGCGTGAGCGCGCACTTAAAGCCATCGAAGACACCAAGTTCGTCCCGGCCTGGGGCCAGGCGCGCCTGCATTCGATGATCGCCAACCGCCCGGACTGGTGCATCTCCCGTCAGCGCAACTGGGGTGTACCGATCCCGTTTTTCCTGCACAAGCAGACCGGCGAGCTGCACCCACGCACCGTCGAGCTGATGGAAGCAGTGGCCAAGCGCGTCGAACAGGAAGGCATCGAGGCCTGGTTCAAGCTGGACGCCGCCGAACTGCTGGGCGCTGAAGCCGAGCAGTACGACAAGATCACCGACACCCTCGACGTGTGGTTCGACTCGGGTACCACCCACTGGCACGTGCTGCGTGGCTCGCATGACATCGGCCACGCCACCGGCCCGCGTGCCGACCTGTACCTGGAAGGTTCCGACCAGCACCGCGGCTGGTTCCACTCGTCCTTGCTGACCGGTTGCGCCATCGACGGCCACGCGCCGTACCGCGAGCTGCTGACCCACGGCTTCACCGTGGACGAGAACGGCCGCAAGATGTCCAAGTCGCTGGGCAACACCATCGAGCCGGAGAAGGTCAACAACACCCTGGGTGCCGATATCCTGCGCCTGTGGGTTGCCGCTACCGACTATTCCGGTGAAATGGCCGTTTCCGAGCAGATCCTGCAGCGCAGCGCCGACGCCTACCGCCGTATCCGCAACACTGCACGCTTCCTGCTCTCCAACCTGTCCGGCTTCGACCCGGCCCGCGACTTGCTGGCCCCGGAAGACATGCTGGCGCTGGACCGCTGGGCGGTTGACCGTACCCTGCTGCTGCAACGCGAGCTGGAAGAGCACTACAGCGAGTACCGTTTCTGGAACGTCTACTCCAAGGTGCACAACTTCTGCGTGCAGGAACTGGGCGGCTTCTACCTCGACATCATCAAGGACCGCCAGTACACCACCGGCGCCAACAGTGTCGCTCGCCGTTCCTGCCAGACCGCGCTCTACCACATCAGCGAGGCGCTGGTGCGCTGGATCGCGCCGATCCTGGCGTTTACGGCCGACGAAATCTGGCAGTACCTGCCAGGCGAGCGCAACGAGTCGGTAATGCTCAACGGCTGGTACGAAGGCCTGAGCGAGCTGCCGGAAGGTACCGAACTGGACCGCGCCTACTGGGACCGCGTGATGGCCGTCAAGGCATCGGTCAACAAGGAGCTGGAAAACCAGCGTACCGCCAAGGTCATCGGCGGCAACCTGCAGGCCGAAGTCACCCTGTACGCCGACGAAGGCCTGAGCGCCGACCTGGGCAAGCTGGGCGACGAATTGCGCTTCGTGCTGATCACCTCGGCTGCCAGCGTGGTGCCATTCGCGCAAGCGCCGGCCGAAGCGGTGGCCACCGAAGTCGAAGGCCTCAAGCTGCAAGTGGTCAAGTCCGGCCACACCAAGTGCGGCCGTTGCTGGCACTTCCGCGCCGACGTCGGCAGCCACCCGGAGCATCCGGAAATCTGCGGCCGTTGCGTCGACAACCTGAGCGGTTCCGGCGAGGTGCGCCACTATGCCTAACCCTGTAGCGGGGCGCTTCGGGCGCCTTGCATGGCTTTGGCTGAGCCTGGTGGTACTGGTCCTCGACCAGGCCACCAAGCTGTATTTCAACAATGCCCTGACCATGTACCAGCAGGTTGTCGTCATCCCTGACTACTTCAGCTGGACCCTGGCCTACAACACCGGCGCGGCGTTCAGCTTCCTGGCGGAAAGCTCGGGCTGGCAGCGCTGGCTGTTCGCCCTGATCGCCGTGGTTGTCAGTGCCGTGCTGGTAGTGTGGCTCAAGCGCCTGGGGCGCAACGAGACCTGGCTGGCCGTGGCGCTGGCGCTGGTGCTGGGTGGCGCGATCGGCAACCTGTACGACCGCGTCGTGCTCGGCCATGTGGTCGACTTCATCCTGGTGCACTGGCAGAACCGCCATTACTTCCCGGCCTTCAACCTGGCCGACAGCGCCATCACCGTTGGTGCGGTGATGCTGGCGCTGGATATGTTCAAGAGCAAGAAGTCCGAGGATCCGGTCCATGACTGACACCCGTATCGGCCAGAACACCGAAGTCACCCTGCACTTCGCGCTGCACCTGGAAAACGGCGACACCGTCGACAGCACGTTCGACAAGGCCCCGGCCACCTTCAAGGTTGGCGATGGCAACCTGCTGCCAGGGTTCGAGAACGCCCTGTTCGGCTTCAAGGGCGGCGACAAGCGTACCGTCGTGGTGGCACCGGAGAACGCATTCGGCCAGCCAAACCCGCAGAACGTGCAAGTCATGCCACGGTCTCAGTTCGAGGGCATGGAGCTGTCCGAAGGGCTGTTGATCATCTTCAACGACGCCGCCAACACCGAGCTGCCGGGTGTGGTCAAAGCGTTCGATGACGACCAGGTGACCATCGACTTCAATCACCCATTGGCTGGCAAGACCCTGACCTTCGAGGTGGAGATCCTCGAGGTGAAGGCCCTGTAAGCCTGGAGCCGAGCATGCAAATCAAACTCGCCAACCCTCGCGGCTTCTGCGCGGGGGTCGACCGGGCGATCGAGATCGTCAACCGCGCGCTGGAAGTCTTCGGCCCGCCGATCTATGTGCGTCACGAAGTGGTGCACAACAAGTTCGTGGTGGAAGACCTGCGCAACCGTGGCGCCATCTTTGTCGAAGAGCTGGACCAGGTACCGGACGACGTCATCGTCATCTTCAGTGCCCACGGGGTTTCCCAGGCCGTGCGCCAGGAAGCTGCTGGCCGTGGCCTGAAAGTGTTCGATGCCACCTGCCCGCTGGTGACCAAGGTGCACATCGAAGTGGCCAAGTACAGCCGCGACGGCCGTGAGTGCATTCTCATCGGCCACGAAGGGCATCCGGAGGTCGAAGGCACCATGGGCCAGTACGACGCCAGCAACGGTGGCGCCATCTACCTCGTCGAAGACGAGGAGGATGTTGCCAACCTGCAGGTGAAGGACCCGGACCACCTGGCGTTCGTCACCCAGACCACGCTGTCGATGGACGACACCAGTCGTGTGATCGACGCCCTGCGTGCGCGCTTCCCGAACATTGGCGGCCCGCGCAAGGACGACATCTGCTACGCCACCCAGAACCGCCAGGACGCGGTCAAGCAACTGGCGGACGAGTGCGACGTGGTACTGGTGGTCGGCAGCCCGAACAGCTCCAACTCCAACCGCCTGCGCGAGCTGGCCGAGCGCATGGGCACCCCGGCCTACCTGATCGACGGTGCCGAGGACCTGCAGCGTGGCTGGTTCGACCAGACGGCGCGGGTCGGCATCACCGCTGGCGCTTCGGCTCCCGAAGTGCTGGTGCGTGGCGTGATCGAGCAGCTCAAGGCCTGGGGCGCCACCGGTGCTGAAGAGCTGGATGGGCGGGAAGAGAACATCACCTTCTCCATGCCCAAGGAACTGCGGGTTCGGTCGCTGATCTGAAACGGCACCCACCTGGTGCTGTTTTATGTGGGAGCGGCCTTGTGTCGCGAAAGGGCCGCTCCCACAACGACCACGTATGCTAGCTGGAGGTGTCTTTGCATCGGGATTTTTTTGGCTCTCCCATCTGTACGTTGACCCTGCCAGTCGATGCCATCACAACTTGATACTGGCTAGTTGCGGTCAAGCGCTCGCAAATCTCCATCGTTGAACCTAACCAATTACCGTTGGCCCCAAGCGGAACACCCTGCGCACTGAATTTCAGCTGCTCACCGCGATTGCTCGTGATCTTCAGCGGCCGTGAAAGACGCTGCTCGCGCAGCACCTGCCCGTTATGCTCCAGCATCACCTGCCAACCATTCCCCCAGTTACCGTCCAACGCCTGCACCAACACCGGCTGGCTTTGCAACATGGCATGGCTGCGCGCACTGCGCAGCGCCTGCGCCAAGTCACGCGCAGCTGCCGCCCTGTGTAGGTCGTCGCTCAATCTGGCGTAGGCCGGCATGCCGAGCTGTGTCAGCAATACGGCCACCGCCAGGGCCGACAACATTTGTATCAGTGTTACACCTCGTTGCTTCACCGTGCATTCCTCCCTGGAAGTGCTTGGCTGTAGCTTCACGGTCGTTGGACCGGCGGTCCAGTCGCCCGGGTTCAATGCAATTGCAGGAAAAGTCGCAGGAGGTGCAGGGATGCACGCAAGACAGCGGGGCATGACGCTTCTGGAAGTGTTGTTGGCGGTGGTAGTGGTGGCTGTGGGTATATTCGCAGCGGCAGGCCTGCAACTGCAGGCATTGCAGGCTGCGGAGGACGCGCGCCGCGATGGACAGGCGGCAATGGCGGCGCACAGTGAGCAGGAAAGGGGGCGGCCATGAGTCGCGGCCAGCGTGGTTTCGGCTTGCTTGAGGTGATGCTGGCGCTGACCATCGGGTTGCTGCTGTTGGCGGCGGCCAGCCAGCTATTCGCCTCGGCCCACCATACCTGGCGGCTGCAAAGCACGGCAGTACGCATGCAGGATGAGGCACGCCTGGCATTGCTGCGAATGGCCCAGGATATCCGCATGACCGGGATGTTCGGCTGCCTGCGACTGCGGCCAAAGCACTTCGGCAGTTCGAGCGCAGAGCACGCATTCGCCCGGCCGATGGAAGTCGAAGCATCCACCCTTAGCCTGGTCGTTGCGGAGTTACCTGGGCAAGCCGGGGGCCCGCAGTGGTTCCTGCACACGGACTGTACTAGCAAAGTGTCTGTGGACGATGAGTTGAAGGAGGGCTACCCACAGGTTTACCCCATCAGCAGATATGTCTACCAACTCCAGGGCAATACGCTGAGATTCAAACGCAACAAAAGCAACTTCCAGCCGCTGGTTGAAAATGTGCGCTCAATACGTTTCCAGCGTGTGCAAATGGCACAGGGTGAGGGGGTGGATATTGCCCTGACGCTTTACGAACCCAGGCTCGAACTTGAACAGCACCATGAACTGAGCGTCGCAATCCGCAACCCGGTGCCGGCCTCATGAATCGTCAGCGTGGCATAGTCCTGTTGTTGGCCTTGGTCCTGAGCCTGCTGCTTGGGCTGCTTGCGGCGTCCGCCCTGCGTGATGCGCTGGCGCAAACGCGAATGACCGGCTATCTGAGCGAAGGCCTGCTGGCGCTGGAGCAGGCCGAGGCCACGCTGCTGGCAGGGGCAGGCGAGCTCGAGCGGGCTCCCCCCGACCCTTGCGAGGCGTGCCCGCCACCCGCTCGACCGCATGACCTGAGCGGGCAGTGGCAGCGTACGCGAACCGGCTATTTCCATTTGCAGAATCTGGGTACCAGCGAACACGCGGCGCATATGCCGGAAGGGCAGCAGGTCACCCTGTACCGCGTCACCGCCGTCAGCCTGCAAACCCAGTCACGGCATGTGCTGGAAGCGGTCTACGCCATGGCCGGCGACACAACCCGGCGCATTGCCTGGCGGCAGAGATTGCGAGGAGACTGACATGCAGCAAGGCTTGAGCCTGATCGAGTTGTTGATTGTGCTGGCCGTGACCGGCATTCTGGCAGCCATTGCCTACCCCAGTTACAGCGACCAGCTACGGCGAGCCGCGCGCAGCGAAGTGGTTGGCCTGCTGCATGATGCCGCCCTGCGCCTGGAGCGCCACCGCGTACGCACTGGCCAATACGCCGAGGGCGACCCGGCGTTGCCCGACGGTACCCGCTATTACAGCCTGCAGGCCCAGCGCGACAGCGACACCTTCACGCTGCGCGCCCGGCGGCTGCCGAGCGGGCTGATGGCGCAGGACCGCTGTGGCGATTTCCAGCTCGACCAGGCCGGCGTGCAGCGCAATCCGGGTGCCGTCGAAGACAGCGTGCACTGCTGGGGAAGCTGAAGGTTGAATGATGCCCGGTGCATCGCGGATTTACTTCAGGTGTTGGATCGACAGATGAGCAAGCAAGTAGTGGTGGTCGGCGGCGGGGTGATCGGCCTGCTGACGGCATTCAACCTGGCGGCGAAGGTCGGGCAGGTGGTGGTGTGCGATCAGGGGGAAGTCGGCCGCGAGTCGTCCTGGGCTGGCGGTGGCATCGTCTCGCCGCTGTACCCGTGGCGTTACAGCCCGGCGGTGACCGCCCTGGCACACTGGTCGCAAGACTTTTATCCGCAGCTGGGCGAGCGTTTGTTCGCCAGCACCGGCGTCGACCCCGAAGTGCACACCACGGGCCTGTACTGGCTCGACCTGGACGACGAGGCCGAAGCGCTGGCCTGGGCCGAGCGTGAGCAGCGGCCGCTGAGTGCCGTGGATATTTCGGCGGCCTATGACGCGGTGCCGGTGCTGGGCCCGGGCTTCAAGCGTGCCATCTACATGGCCGGCGTGGCCAACGTGCGCAACCCGCGCCTGGTGAAGTCGCTCAAGGCGGCGTTGCTGGCGTTGCCCAACGTGACCTTGCGTGAGCACTGCCAGGTTACCGGTTTTGTCCAGCAGGGCGGTCGCGTGACCGGGGTGCAGACGGCAGACGGCGTGCTGGCGGCGGATGAGGTGGTGCTCAGTGCTGGCGCGTGGAGTGGCGACCTGCTGCGTACGCTCGGCCTGGAGCTGCCGGTGGAGCCGGTGAAGGGCCAGATGATTTTGTTCAAATGTGCCGAAGACTTCCTGCCGAGCATGGTGCTGGCCAAGGGGCGCTATGCGATCCCGCGGCGTGACGGGCATATTCTGGTGGGTAGCACGCTGGAGCATGCCGGGTACGACAAGACCCCGACCGAGGAGGCGTTGGAGAGCCTGAAGGCCTCGGCGGTGGAGTTGCTGCCTGAGCTCGAGGGGGCCACGGTGGTGGCGCACTGGGCCGGGCTGCGGCCGGGGTCGCCGGAAGGTATTCCGTATATCGGGCCGGTGCCGGGGCATGCGGGGTTGTGGTTGAACTGCGGGCATTACCGCAACGGGCTGGTGCTGGCGCCGGCTTCGTGCCAGCTGTTTGCCGACCTGTTGACCGGGGTAGAGCCGATCATTGACCCGGCGCCGTATGCGCCAGCCGGGCGGCTGGGCTGAGGGCCTCTTCGCGGGTAGAGCACAGGTTTCGAAAACTGTGCGATCCCTGTGGGAGATCACCCAGCCCTTCCGGGCTGCGCTGTCGCGCAGCAAACATGAGGCGCATGACTTCAGATCTGTGGCAGCGCTGACATTTTGAAAAAGAAAAGGCGGCTGGCCTATTAGGGCCAGCCGCCTTTCGCTTTGTTAGGGTTTGAGCGCGCGGGACAGAGATCGTAGCCAGCACTGGTGTGTGTCAGCACACCCGCGTGGGAGAGTGATCCGCACGGTATCGGCGTGAAGTCCCTGTAGGCATCAGCTGAATCAGCTGTGACCACGTATGAGAGAGTGAACCCTTTCGCCACCGTGTGCCCCGCGCGCCCTTTATCCTGCGAGTATTCACCATGGCGCGCAAGCCTTCCAAGCAACGCTTCACCATCGTTCATCCCGACTGCGCTGCGATTGATGTAGGTAGTCGAGAACACTTTGTCGCGGTTGATCCCCAGTACGAGAACGCCGTTCAGTCATTCACGTCCTTTACCGACGACTTGTACAAGCTGGCCGATTGGCTCGATAGCTTGGCCATCAAGGTCGTAGCCATGGAGTCCACAGGCGTTTACTGGATTCCGATTTACGAAATCCTCAGCGAACGGGGATTCGAGGTCTATCTTGTTAATGCCCGAGCTACCCGGCAAATAACTGGACGCAAGTCTGACGTGCTGGATTGCCAATGGATCTGGCAACTGATGACTCATGGTCTCTTGCGAGGCGCTTTTCGCCCAAGCGACCCAACATGCTGCGTTCGCTCACTGGTCAGGCAACGGGCTTTCAAAGTGAAAGACCAGGCTCAAACCTTGAACCGGATACAGAAGGCACTGAGCCAAATGAACATCCAGTTGGCCAATGTCATCAGTGATATTTCAGGCGTGACGGGCATGAGAATTTTGCGAGCAATCATCGCGGGTGAGCGAGATCCTGCTCGATTGGCTGAGCTGACCGATGGCCGCATCAAGGCAGGTAAAGACACCATTGCGCGTAGCCTGCATGGCAATTGGCGACGAGAGCACCTGCATGCATTGGCGCAGGAGCTCGCAGCCTATGACTTTCTTGAGCAACAGATCGCTGAATGCGATGCCGTCATCGGAAAGGCATTGGAACAACTACCCGTACTGGAGCATGAACCACAACCACCCAGGAAAGCGCTGCGAAGCCCACACCGGACGAGCGCTCAACAGGCAGCGCTACACCAAGCCCTCTGGCAGGTGCTAGGGGTCGATTTGACCGCTATTCCAACAATTGGCGTGGACACCGCCCTGGTGCTGGCGGGAGAGATCGGCTCTGATCTCTCACGATTTCCATCATCCCAGCACTTTTGCTCCTGGCTAGGGTTGGCCCCGCCGACTCGTATCTCAGGCGGCCGCCAGCTATCAGGGGGCGGTCCTAAGGTCATTAACCGAGCGGCACAGGCGCTCAAGCAGGCCGCTTCAAATGCACGCAACGACAAGGGTTTCATCGGGG
Source organism: Pseudomonas sp. SA233 (assembly GCF_054792385.1). Taxonomy (NCBI): domain Bacteria; kingdom Pseudomonadati; phylum Pseudomonadota; class Gammaproteobacteria; order Pseudomonadales; family Pseudomonadaceae; genus Pseudomonas; species Pseudomonas sp. SA233. The sequence goes on from NZ_CP096449.1 coordinate 725,730, forward strand.
CATCGCATCGAGCCAGATTGACTCGCATGGACACCAGTTGCGCCATCAAAGCCACTGCACACCAACTGGCTCGACTGGTCTACACACTGCTGACAAAAAAACAGACTTATGTTGAACAGGGGCTCGAAGCATTCGAAGCCAAAAGCCAAGACCGACAGCTTCGGGCTTTGCTTCGCAAAGCCCGAAAGCTGGGATATCAATTGGTGGCAGCCTAAGGTGCTTAAAAAACAGCGGGTTGCATTTTGTTTGATGAGAGCGGGTTTACCCGCGAAGAAGCCAGTGGAGATTTGAATTCAGTCTTGGCGGCCTGGCCCCTGCTGCAGGTGCGCCTGGCTGCAATACCACTCGTTGCCCTGCTGCAGCGCCCGGTCATTGGGCAGGTGCACGCCGCAATGGGCGCAGCGCACCATCTTCAGCGGCGCATCCAGCTTGGCCTCGGGGTGCGACTGTTGGCTGGCTTTGAACTTGCGCCACAGCCAGAACGCGGCGGCGATCAGGGCGATCCAGAAAAGTAGGCGAACCATGGTGTCCAGCTTGTCGGTTGAAGAAGCCGACAGTCTAGGACGCGGCCAATAAAAAAGGGAGGCCCAGGGCCTCCCTTTCATGTACCGCTACGTATCAGTCGAACAGACCAAAGGTCATGTAGCTGAACCAGGAACGGTCCTTCTCGGCTTCCTTCGGCCCTTCCGGCACGATCGGGTCACCGTTCTCGTCAGTTGGCAGCAGCTCACGCGGCATCTCGTCACGTGCATCCTGGAACTGCTTGACCACGTCCTGGTTGGCGCGGGTTTCACCCGGTGGCAGCGGGGTGTCGGTTTCGATCAGGCCCAGGGTCGCCTTGGACAGCCAGCCGCGGCCGTCAGACTCGGTCTGCTTTGGCTGGAACTCGCCATCTACCAGGCTCGGGTGGTCCGGGTAGTTGAGTTTGAGGGTTTCCAGGCTGGTGGCGGCCAGTTCGTCCAGGTGCATCTTCTGGTACGCCTCGACCATCACCGCCAGGCCGTCGCCGACCGATGGGGTTTCCTGGAAGTTCTCCACCACGTAGCGGCCACGATTGGCAGCGGCTACATAGGCCTGGCGGCTCAGGTAGTAGTCGGCCACATGGATTTCGTACGACGCCAGCAGGTTGCGCAGGTAGATCATGCGCTGCTTGGCATCGGGGGCGTAGCGGCTGTTGGGGAAGCGGCTGGTCAGCTGGGCGAACTCGTTGTACGAGTCGCGGGCAGCACCCGGGTCACGCTTGGTCATGTCCAGCGGCAGGAAGCGCGCCACCAGGCCACGGTCCTGGTCGAACGAGGTCAGGCCCTTGAGGTAGTAGGCGTAGTCGACGTTCGGGTGCTGCGGGTGCAGGCGGATGAAGCGCTCGGCAGCCGACTTGGCAGCCTCGGGCTCGGAGTTCTTGTAGTTGGCGTAGATCAGCTCGAGCTGCGCCTGGTCGGCATAGCGGCCGAACGGGTAGCGCGACTCCAGGGCCTTGAGCTTGTTCACGGCGCTGGTGTAGCTGGAGTTGTCCAGGTCAGCTTGCGCCTGCTGATACAGCTCGGCCTCGCTGAGGTTCTCGTCGATCACTTCCTTATTGGAGGAACAGGCCGCGGTGAGCCCGAGGATGGCGATCAGCAGCAGGTGTTTCACTTGCATGGCGGCTTGCGTCCCTTTGACGGCCGCTGTCTTGGGCGGTGCCGTCCTGTTATGATGAGCGCCCCGGCCAACCCCGGGACAAAAGAAGCCGTATTTAACCACAAGCTCGCAGCCGAAACCAAAGGCTGTGCGCCCGCCGAATCGAGCATGTCCGAGATCATTCAACTTAGCGCAGAGGTCCCGTCCGAACTGGGCGGTCAACGCCTCGACCAGGTCGCCGCCCAATTGTTCGACGAGTATTCGCGCTCGCGGCTGACTACCTGGATCAAAGAAGGCCGCCTGACGGTCGATGGCGCGGTCCTGCGCCCGCGTGACACCGTCCATGGTGGCGCCGTGCTGGCCCTGGAGGCCGAGCAAGAGGCCCAGGGCGAGTGGGAGGCCGAGGACATCGCGCTGGACATCGTCTATGAAGACGACCAGATCCTGGTGATCAACAAGCCTGCCGGCCTGGTTGTGCACCCGGCTGCCGGGCATGCCAGCGGCACCTTGCTGAACGCGCTGCTGCACCATGTGCCCGACATCATCAACGTGCCGCGCGCCGGCATCGTGCACCGCCTGGACAAGGACACCACCGGCCTGATGGTGGTGGCCAAGACCCTGCAGGCGCAGACCAACCTGGTCGACCAGCTGCAAAAGCGCTCGGTCAGCCGCATTTATGAATGCATCGTGGTTGGTGTGGTGACTGCCGGTGGCAAGATCGACGCGCCCATCGGCCGCCACGGCGGCATGCGCCAGCGCATGGCAGTCACCGACGGCGGCAAGCCTGCGATCAGCCACTACCGTGTGCTCAAGCGCTTCCGCTCGCACACCCATGTGCGGGTGAAGCTGGAAACCGGCCGTACCCACCAGATCCGCGTGCACATGGCTCATGTCGGCTACCCGCTGGTCGGCGACCAGACCTACGGCGGCCGCTTCCGCATCCCGCCGGCAGCCAGCCCGACCATGGTCGAGGCGGTGAAGACCTTCCCGCGTCAGGCCCTGCACGCACGCTTCCTGGCGCTGGTACACCCGACCACCGGTGAGCGCATGGAATGGGAATCGCCGCTGCCGGATGACTTCGTCTGGTTGCTGTCGCTGCTGAACCAGGACCGCGAGAGCTTTATCGGATGAGTGGCCTGACTCAGTCGCTGCTGTTCCCCGACTGGCCGGCCCCGGCCTCGGTGCGCGCCTGTGTCACCACTCGCCAGGGCGGCATCAGCCTGCCGCCCTATGAAACCTTCAACCTTGGCGACCATGTTGGGGACGACCCTGTCGCGGTGGCCGAGAACCGTCGTCGCCTGAGCGACGAATTCGCCATCCAGCCGGCCTGGCTCAAGCAGGTGCATGGGCTGGTGGTGGCAAATGCCGACCCGGCCGTGGTGGCCGAGGCCGACGCCAGCTGGACCGATCAGCCTGGCATTGCCTGCACCGTGATGACTGCCGATTGCCTGCCAGCGCTGTTCTGCGACCGGGCCGGTACCCGCGTGGCGGCCGCGCATGCTGGCTGGCGTGGGCTGGCCGGTGGTGTGCTGGAGGCCACCTTGGATCGCCTGGCACTGCCACCCGAAGAGGTGCTGGTGTGGCTGGGGCCGGCGATTGGCCCACAGGCGTTCGAAGTGGGGCTGGAAGTGCGTGATGCCTTTACGGCGGTGCACCCGGAAGCGGCCCGGGCCTTTGTCGATGGTGCCCGGCCGGGCAAGTTGATGGCCGACATCTATGAGCTGGCGCGTATTCGTTTGGCGGCGCGTGGGGTGACCGCTGTTCATGGCGGTGGCTTGTGCACGGTCAGCGATGAGCGGTTCTTCTCCTATCGCCGTACTCCGCAGGGGGGGCGTTTTGCTTCCCTTGTGTGGCTGGAACCGCGCTAGCCTGCATCGGCCTTTTCGCGGGTGAACCCGCTCCCACAGGATAATCACAGGCCCTGAGAGCGGAGCAGTACTTGTGGGGGCGGGCATGCCTGCGAATGGCCCAGCACTAATCCAACAGGTTGATCCTGGTCAACCCCGCTACGCTTGAATCTTCCAGAATCAGCCTTATCTATAAGGTCATCTCAGGCAGGTTTCTTCACAAACAGGCGCTGTCCATCGCTCCGACCTGCCCTTTAAAAGGAAGGTACCCCCATGCGAATAGACCGTTTGACCAGCAAGCTGCAGCTTGCGATATCCGATGCCCAATCCCTGGCGGTTGGCATGGATCACCCTGCCATCGAGCCGGTGCACCTGTTGCAGGCACTGCTCGAGCAGCAGGGCGGTTCGATCAAGCCGCTGCTGATGCAGGTAGGCTTCGACATCAACAGCCTGCGCCAGGCACTGGTGAAAGAACTCGACCAGCTGCCGAAAATCCAGAACCCCACCGGCGACGTGAACATGTCGCAGGACCTGGCGCGCCTGCTCAACCAGGCCGACCGCCTGGCCCAGCAGAAGGGCGACCAGTTCATTTCCAGCGAACTTGTGCTGCTGGCTGCCATGGACGAGAACAGCAAGCTCGGCAAGCTGTTGTTGAGCCAGGGCGTGAGCAAGAAGGCCCTGGAAAACGCCATCAACAACCTGCGCGGCGGTGCGGCGGTCAATGACGCCAACGCCGAGGAATCGCGCCAGGCGCTGGACAAGTACACCGTCGACCTGACCAAGCGTGCCGAAGAAGGCAAGCTGGACCCGGTGATTGGCCGTGACGACGAAATTCGCCGTACCGTACAGGTGCTGCAACGCCGTACCAAGAACAACCCGGTGCTGATCGGTGAGCCTGGCGTAGGTAAAACCGCCATCGCCGAAGGCCTGGCCCAGCGCATCATCAATGGTGAAGTGCCGGACGGCCTCAAGGGCAAGCGCCTGCTGGCGCTGGACATGGGCGCGCTGATTGCCGGTGCCAAGTACCGCGGCGAGTTCGAAGAACGCCTCAAAGGCCTGCTGAACGAGCTGTCCAAGCAGGAAGGCCAGATCATCCTGTTCATCGACGAACTGCACACCATGGTCGGCGCCGGCAAGGGCGAGGGCGCCATGGACGCCGGCAACATGCTAAAGCCGGCCCTGGCCCGTGGCGAGCTGCACTGCGTTGGCGCCACCACGCTGAACGAGTACCGCCAGTTCATCGAAAAGGATGCTGCCCTGGAGCGCCGCTTCCAGAAGGTGCTGGTCGAAGAGCCGAGCGAGGAAGATACCATCGCCATCCTGCGTGGCCTGAAAGAGCGCTATGAAGTGCACCACAAGGTGGCCATCACCGACGGTGCCATCATTGCTGCGGCCAAGCTCAGCCACCGCTACATCACCGACCGTCAGCTGCCGGACAAGGCCATTGACCTGATCGACGAAGCGGCCAGCCGCATCCGTATGGAGATCGACTCCAAGCCGGAAGTGCTCGACCGCCTCGACCGTCGCCTGATCCAGCTGAAGGTGGAGTCGCAGGCGCTGAAGAAGGAAGAAGACGAAGCGGCGAAAAAACGCCTGGAGAAGCTGACCGAGGAAATTGACCGGTTGGAGCGGGAGTACGCCGACCTGGAAGAAATCTGGGCTTCCGAGAAGGCCGAAGTACAGGGCTCGGCGCAGATCCAGCAAAAGATCGAGCAGGCCCGCCAGGAGCTGGAGACCGCCCGTCGCAAAGGCGACCTGAGCCGCATGGCCGAGCTGCAGTACGGGGTGATCCCGGACCTGGAGCGCAGCCTGCAGATGGTCGACCAGCACGGCAAGACCGAAAACCAGTTGCTGCGTAATAAGGTGACCGAGGAAGAAATTGCCGAAGTGGTCTCGAAGTGGACCGGTATCCCGGTGGCCAAGATGCTCGAAGGCGAGCGTGAAAAGCTGCTGAAGATGGAAGAGCTGCTGCACCAGCGTGTGATTGGCCAGAACGAGGCGGTAACCGCCGTGGCCAACGCGGTGCGCCGTTCGCGTGCCGGGCTGTCCGACCCGAACCGGCCGAGTGGTTCGTTCCTGTTCCTCGGCCCGACCGGGGTGGGCAAGACCGAGCTGTGCAAGGCGCTGGCCGAGTTCCTGTTCGACACCGAAGAGGCAATGGTGCGCATCGACATGTCCGAGTTCATGGAGAAGCATTCCGTGGCTCGCCTGATCGGTGCCCCACCAGGCTATGTGGGGTATGAAGAGGGCGGTTACCTGACCGAGGCGGTACGGCGCAAGCCATATTCGGTGGTGCTGCTGGACGAGGTGGAGAAGGCCCACCCGGATGTGTTCAACGTGCTGCTGCAGGTGCTGGAAGATGGCCGCCTGACCGACAGCCACGGGCGCACCGTGGACTTCCGCAACACCGTGATTGTGATGACCTCCAACCTGGGCTCGGCGCAGATCCAGGAACTGGTGGGTGACCGCGAGGCACAGCGTGCGGCGGTGATGGATGCGGTGGGTTCGCATTTCCGTCCGGAATTCATCAACCGTATCGACGAAGTGGTGGTGTTCGAGCCACTGGGCCGCGAGCAGATTGCCGGCATTACCGAAATCCAGCTGGGCCGCCTGCGCAGCCGTCTGCTGGAGCGCGAACTGTCGCTGAGCCTGAGCCCGGAGGCATTGGACAAGCTGATTGCCGTGGGTTACGACCCGGTATACGGCGCACGGCCACTGAAGCGTGCGATCCAGCGCTGGATCGAGAACCCGCTGGCGCAGTTGATCCTGGCAGGCAAGTTCATGCGGGGCACGGCGATTACCGCCAAGGTGGAAGGCGACGAAATCGTCTTCGGCTGATCTGTTTCACCATGAGCCCCGCATCTGCGGGGCTTTTTTTTTGCCTGTATCTCCCAGGCCTCACACACATTCCGAGGACCAGTGCGGTACCTGTGGGAGCGGGCATGCCCGCGAAGGGGCCCTCACAGCCCCAGCAAATCCGGGCCTTTCCGGCCTCCTGGATAACTAGCTGAAATTTTTGAAATTTTTGCTTGCATCTAAAATCGGGTGCCCCTAATATACGCCGCGTTGTCAGGCACTAAGCGAATCACCAGCAACATCGGTGACCGCAAAACAACTTACAAATCAGTAAGTTGAATGAAAAAAAGTGGTTGACAAGGAAAACGAAGAATGTAGAATAGCCGGCCTCAGCAGCTGCAACGCGAAAGCGGATAGCCAAAGAGACCGAAGCTAACACAAGCTTCGAAGCTGTAAAGATGTACCGAAGTTCAGTTCCGCGATAGCTCAGTCGGTAGAGCAAATGACTGTTAATCATTGGGTCCCTGGTTCGAGTCCAGGTCGCGGAGCCAATCTCGGGGTGTAGCGCAGTCCGGTAGCGCGCCTGCTTTGGGAGCAGGATGTCAGGAGTTCGAATCCCCTCACCCCGACCATTTTCCGGGTCGTTAGCTCAGTTGGTAGAGCAGTTGGCTTTTAACCAATTGGTCGTAGGTTCGAATCCTACACGACCCACCATGTAAAAAGGGCATCTCAAGCGAGATGCCCTTTTTCTTTAAGTATCACGGGGTGTAGCGCAGTCCGGTAGCGCGCCTGCTTTGGGAGCAGGATGTCAGGAGTTCGAATCCCCTCACCCCGACCATTTCCGGGTCGTTAGCTCAGTTGGTAGAGCAGTTGGCTTTTAACCAATTGGTCGTAGGTTCGAATCCTACACGACCCACCATGAAAAAAAGGGCATCTCGCATGAGATGCCCTTTTTTTTGGCCTGCTCCGCACAGCAACACAACCCCTTGTAGGAGCAGCCTTGTGCTGCGAAGAGGCCATTGTTGCCAAAGAAAATCTTCTGTCGTACCGGCCTCTTCGCAGCACAAGGCTGCTCCTACAGGGCAGTGCCGTGCCTGTAGGAGCAAGTGCCTGTCAGTGCAATTTCAGGCGCGGCTCGGTACCCCGGCCAATCTTGCTACCCAGCATCATCAACGCCGTACGGAAGAACCCGTACAACGCCATCTGGTGCATCCGGTACAGCGACACGTAGAACATCCGCGCCAGCCAGCCCTCCAGCTTCACGCTGCCCATCAGGTTACCCATCAGGTTGCCCACCGCCGAGAAGCGCGACAGCGACACCAGCGAACCGTAGTCCTTGTACTCATAGGTCGGCAGCGCCTTGTTCTCCAGCCGCGCCTTCAAACTCTGCGCCAGCATCGAAGCCTGCTGGTGCGCCGCCTGGGCACGTGGCGGCACGTTGCGGTCGCTACCCGGTTGCGGGCAGGCCGCGCAGTCACCGAAGGCAAAGATGTTGTCATCGCGCGTGGTCTGCAGGGTAGGGCGCACCACCAGCTGGTTGATGCGGTTGGTTTCCAGGCCATCGATGTCCTTGAGGAACGCCGGCGCACGGATACCAGCCGCCCACACTTTCAAACTGGCCTGGATCACTTCACCGTCTTTGGTTTTCAGGCCATCCTCGGTCACTTCACTGACGGCGGCATTGGTCATCACCTTCACCCCGAGCTTTTCCAGGGTCTTGTGCACCGGCACGCTGATGCGCTCTGGCAGCGCCGGTAGTACGCGCGGGCCGGCCTCGATAATGGTGATGTGCATGTCCTTGGGCTGGATGCGGTCCAGGCCATAGGCCGCCAGTTCGTGGGCCGCGTGATGCAGCTCGGCTGCCAGTTCCACACCGGTGGCACCGGCGCCGACGATGGCCACGCTGATCTTCTCGCTCGCCACATCACCGGCATGGGCACGCAGGTAGTGGTTGAGCAACTGCTGGTGGAAACGCTCGGCCTGCTTGCGGGTGTCGAGGAACAGGCAGTGCTGCGCCGCGCCCAAGGTGCCGAAGTCGTTGGTGTTGGAACCTACGGCAATGACCAGGGTGTCGTAGCCCAAGGTGCGCGCAGGCAGCAGCTCGCGGCCCTCTTCGTCGAGGGTGGCGGCCAGTTGAATCTGTTTGCCCTCACGGTCCAGGCCGCTCATGCGCCCCAACTGGAAGTTGAAGTGGTTCCACTTGGCCTGGGCCACGTAGTTCAGTTCGTCTTCCGAGGAGTTCAGCGAGCCGGCGGCCACTTCGTGCAGCAGAGGCTTCCAGATGTGCGTGAGGTTGGCGTCGACCAGGGTGATCTCGGCCTGCTTGCGCTTGCCAAGGCTTTTACCCAGGCGGGTCGCCAGTTCCAGGCCGCCGGCGCCGCCGCCGACAATCACGATGCGATGAGTCATGGGGATATCTCATAAGGTTTACGGAATTCGTGGCCCCGGGGGCCGGCCGCAAACTGCACGAGGGGAGGGCGAGCGCGAAGCAGCTCATAGCACCAGTCCACTTAGCAGGCGGCTGATGAGACCCAACCCGATGGTCACGGCCACCACCAGCACAAGGAGCAGCCACGGCCGGAAGGGCCTGCGCTCGACTTGGTGCTGGGGGGCTCGCAGATACTCATCGACACGACGCTGATCTTCCGGATTCAGGCGGCTGGTCATGGTAGGGCCTCGTCAGGTAGACGTTTGGGACTGCGTAAACGCTACAGCGTTCACGCAAGCGCTTGAAACAAATGATAAGGCTTTCTATCTCCGGCGCCGAGTGTACGCCATCGCAAACACTCGCTGCAGTGGATCAAAGACTGATGCCCACGTCGAACACAATGCTGCGGCCCAGGTTGCCGCGCAGGAAGTCCGGCGCATCGGGGTGGGCGAACAGCACCCGGGCAAATGTCGGCCCGACCAGTGACAGCGAGCGCCAGCCCTGGCGCAGATATTCGGTGGGCGGCGGGAAATGGGTATTGAGGTCGAGCACTTCGCGCTTGAGGCTGGCGAAGGCAATGATATCCAGCTCGTTCAGTTCCAGCCCGCGTTCCCGGTAGTTGTGCGCCTTCTTGCGCAAGGTCGGCGCCAGCCGCCCCAGCAGCTCGGTGGCACTGATGCGCCGCGGGCGCGCTTCGCGGCGCACCAGTTGCGCCAGGGAAAACGCACTGCGCCGGCGCTGCAGTTCTTCGCGCCATTCATCGTTGAGCCTGCGGCCCTCGTCGAGCACGAAAAACACCTCGAACGCCGCGTCGCGGAACAGCACGTCTGGCGGTTCTTGCCCGGCCGGGGTGAAGTCCTCGCTGCGGTAGGGGATGTTCAGCCCCTGCAACAGGCGTTGGCACACCCAACGCTCCCGCTCCCACTTGCGGGCGTTGGAGAGAAAGGCATTGGCTTGTTCCGCCTGGATGGTAAGCAGGCGCAGGTAGTCTGAGTCATCCATGCAGACAAGCTTAGCTGCTAATCGATGACGATAAGATGCTGTTTGTGCGCAGAAATCAGCCCAGTATTGGCCATTGCTGCACCACCCCAAGCAGGTGCACCAGGCCAAACCCCAGGCAGATCAGCGAACTGACCACGATGAAACGCCGCGAGCGCCCGGTACCCGCCAGCAATATCGGCCCCAGCAGGCCGCGCGCCAGGTACACCAAGGTGATCAGGCAGATGGCCGGCAGCAGCAAGGGCAACCGCCCGATGGCCCCGGCAGCTGACAGCGCATACCCCGACCAGGCCAGCAGCACGCAGGCGATGGCTGCGGTGATCAGCCCTGGGTACCAGCGGCCGTTCTCGGCGGCCACGGCCATGCGCTCGCCGGCCCCGAACAAACGGTACCAGCGCGGCCCGACGGCGATGATGACCAGGTGAAGTACGCCGATGATGGCGTTGAGCGCTGCTGCCAGCAGCAGGGCGAGGTTGATTCCTTCCGGCATGAGCAATGCTTCCTGCATCGAGTGAGGCTGCCAGCCTAGCGCAACCGAATGAAACGGAGAATGGGTGTAGACTCGGATTTATCCACATGGCTGCAAGGGGAATTGGTCAGGTGATCAGCGCGCAGGTGTTGTCGGGCACCACCCTTACGCTTGGCTGGCTGGGATATGTGCCGTTGCTGATCTGGGCGGTCAGCCAGGTACGCTGGGTTGAGCTGTTCACCGACCGGCGCCGCCAGCATCTGCTGTTTGGCACGGTGTTCTGCCTGTTTGCCTTGTGGTTGGTGCGGCGCGATTTCGATACCGGTGTGTCGTACCACTTCATAGGCATGACGGCGGTAACCCTGTTGCTGGACTGGCCACTGGCAGTGCTGGGCGGGTTCATGGCCCAGCTCGGTTTGCTGGTGCTGGGGCGTCAGGACCTGGCGGCGCTGGGGGTGAATGGCTTGTTGCTGGTTGGCCTGCCGGTGCTGATCGCCGAGGCGTGCGCGATAGGGGTCGAGCGCGCCCAGCCGCGGAACCTGTTTGTGTATATCTTCTGTTCAGGGTTCTTCCCGGCGGCACTGACCGTGCTGGCCTGCCTGTCGACCGCGCTGGGGCTGTTGTGGCTGGACGGGCGCTTCGCCATGCCGGAGTGGCTCAGCGATTTTGTCGGCTACCTGTGGCTGATGATGTTCCCCGAAGCGTTCATCAACGGCACGGTGATCAGTGCGTTGGTGGTGTTTTGCCCGGAGTGGCTGGAAACCTTCAACCGCACGCGGTATCTGCAGGCGCCCTGGAAGGAGGATGAGCGGTGATTTTGTGGCGGCTGTACTGGCCCTTTCGCGGGTAAACCCGCTCCCACAGGTATTGCACCAGCCTTGAAAGCCGTGAGGTCTCTGTAGGAGCGGGTTCACCCGCGAAAGGGCCCTGAAGGACGCCTTGCTATCGGATCAATGCCGCGGCTCCAAATCCCCCGAGTACAGCTCATCCTCGGACTCTTCCGCCCCCGGAATCTTGTGCTCCTCCGCCGCCCAGGCCCCCAGGTCGATCAGCTTGCAACGGTCCGAACAGAATGGCCGGAACGGGCTTTTCTCGTTCCATTCCACAGGTGCGCCACAGGTCGGGCAATCGACGGTCAATGGCTGGCTCATGGCTGGCCTCCTCGTAAAGTCAGGTAAAAGTGGTGCAGGCGGTCAATCTGCTGATGCAGCGCGGCCAGGTCGCCGTCATTGACCACCACATCATCGGCATGGCGCAGGCGCTCCTCGCGGGCCAGCTGGGCCTTGAGAATGGCCTGCACCTGCTCGGCACTGGTGTTGTCACGCGCCAGGGTACGCGCCACCTGCAGCTCCTGCGGCGCATCGATCACCAGCACCCGTTGGGTTTTCTGGTACTGGCCCGACTCGATCAGTAGCGGCGACACATACACGGCATACGGCGACTCCGCCTTGGCCAGGTAGCTGAAAATCTCCTGCCCGATCAGCGGGTGCAGCAATTGCTCCAGCCATTTGCGCTGTGCCGGGTCGGCGAATATCAGCTGGCGCAGTGCCGAACGATCGAGTTGGCCGTCCGCCTGCAGTACGCCGGCGCCAAAGCGCTCGACGATGCTGGCCAGGGCCGGGCGGCCAGGCTCGACCACCCAGCGCGCCGCCTGGTCGGCATCGACCAGATGCACGCCAAGCTCGACGAAACGCTCGGCAGCGGCGCTCTTGCCGCTACCAATGCCGCCGGTCAGGCCGAGAATCCAGGGGGTAAAGGCCGCAGTGGTCATCAGAATCCAAGCAGGTTTGTGTATGAGGCGTATATTTCATCACCCCAGAGCACGGCAATCCACCCCGCAATCGCCAGATAGGGGCCAAACGGGATCGCCGTGCCCATCGCATGCCGGCGCAAGCGCAACAGGCACAGCCCAGCCAGCGCCCCGACCACCGACGACAACAGCAGGGTCAACGGCAACACCTGCCAGCCACCCCAGGCCCCGATCAGCGCCATAAGCTTGAAGTCGCCATAGCCCATGCCTTCCTTGCCGGTAACCAGCTTGAACACCCAGTACACCGTCCACAGGCTGAGGTACCCGGCCACCGCGCCCCACAGTGCGCTGGTCAGCGGGACGTAGAGGCCGAAGGCGTTGACGATCAGCCCCAGCCACAGCATCGGCAGCACCAGCGCATCCGGTAGCAACTGGTGCTCGGCATCGATCAGGCTCAGGGCCAGCAGGCACCAGGTCAGCGGCAGCGCCAGCAAGGCCTCGGGCGAAACACCAAAGCGCCAGGCCACCACTAGCGACAGCAGCGCGCTGGCCACCTCCACCAACGGGTAGCGCGGGCTGATGCGGGTCTTGCAGGCTGAACAACGCCCGCGCAAGGCCAGGTAGCTGATGACCGGAATGTTCTCCCATGCGCGAATCCGATGCGCACAATGCGGGCAGCGCGAGGCGGGTAGCCACAGGTCGAAACGCTCGTGCGGCGTGATCGGCAACTCCAGCATTTCCTGCGCCTCACGCTGCCATTGCCGCTCCAGCATGATCGGCAGGCGGTACACCAGCACATTGAGAAAACTGCCCACCAGCAGGCCGAGCACCGTGGCCAGGGTGAGAAAGTACGCCGGCTGCTCAGCCAGCAAAGTCCATAAAGTCATGTTCAGATCAAGCTACCCAACTGGAAGATCGGCAGGTACATCGCCACCACCAGGCCGCCCACCAGCAGGCCCAGGACCAGCACGATGGCCGGCTCCAGCAGGCTGGTCAACTGGTCCAGCGCCTGGCTGACCTGTTCCTCGTAATGGCTGGCGGCTTTTTCCAGCATCTGGTCCAGCGTGCCGCTGGATTCCCCGATGGCCGTCAGTTGCACCAGCAGCGGCGGAAACAGCGGCTCAGCGGCCATCGCCTGGTGCAGCCCCTGCCCATTGGCCATGCCCTGGCGCAGCCGCAACACCGCCTGTTCATGCAGGTCGCCGCCACTGACCCTGGCCACCGTGCCCAGCGCATCCAGTAACGGCACCCCGGCGGAGTAGGACGTTGCCAAGCTGCGCGCAAAGCGCGCCAGCGCCGCCTGCCCCAGCAGCGTGCCGAACACCGGCAAACCCAGCACCCGGCGAGATATCCACAGGCGTGCTGGCGCGTGCTGCCGGTAGAGCTGGCGCATGGCAAAACCCAGCACCACGCCCATCACCAGCAACAGCGGCGCAAAGCGGCTCAGCCCTGTGGACAAGTCGATCACCCATTGGGTAAATGCCGGCAACGCCACGCCCATGCCAGAGAACATGCCCTCGAATTTCGGAATCACCTCCAGCAACAGGATCGCCGACACCCCCAACCCCGTCAGCAACAGCAGCAACGGGTAGATCATCGCCTTGCGCACCTTCTTGTGCAGCGCCCGACGCTGCTCCAACATGCCCGCCAACTGTTCCAGCTGCCGGTCGAGCGTGCCGGACTGCTCACCCACCCGTACCAAGTTGCAGTACAGCGCATCGAACCAGCCCGGGTGGCGCTGCAATGCATCCGCCAGCCCCAAGCCCGAGGCCACATCCTGTTTCAATCTATCCAGCAATGCCGCCTGCGCCGCATCACAGCCACTGCGCCCCATCACCTCGAACGCCTGCAGCAGCGGCACCCCGGCCTTGAGCAAGGTCGCCAGCTGCCGGCTGAACCCCGCCGGGTCGGCCTTTGCCCGCCGTTTCGGCAAACTGAACGTCAGCCCACCGGCAGGCCGCAAACTGGCCACCTTGATGCCCTGCCGGATAAGCCCGGCACGCACATAAGCCGGGCTGCGCCCGGACGTTTGCCCGCTGACCGGCGCGCCTTTGGCGTCGGTGCCGTGCCAGGTGTAGAGGAGTGTGGATTGGGTCATGCGAAGGTCCTTTTTCTGCCCGTGCGACAAGCCTGGAAACAGCTTGCCGCGCCCATGCAAGGGCGTGCGTCCGAGATGCTCACTAGAGTAGTTCAGCGAAGACGACGCCCGAGCGGGCAGGGGTGACAAAAGGTGTCTGTTCAGGCCTACTGCGCCGCTGCCAGCCGGGGTCGAGCCTGACCTCAACGAGTACGCGTATCAAAAAGGAAAACGTTCATGAAAGGGCAACGCGGTATCACCCTGATCGAACTGATGATCGTCGTCGCGATCATCGGCATTCTGGCGACCATCGCCTTACCGATGTACACCAACCACCAGTCACGCTCCAAGGCCGCGGCCGGGTTGCTGGAGATCAGCGCGCTGAAGACGGCGATGGACCTGCGGTTGAATGACGGGAAGGATGTGCCGGATGTGGCCGCGCTGGGTGGCCAGCCGGCGACGGCGCACTGTGCGATCACGGCTAGCGGCAAGGCGGCGGATGGCACTGGGAGCATCGTTTGTACGCTGGTGGATGCGCCGGCCAATGCGCTGGGCAAGGCATTGACCCTGACGCGTTCGGCTAGCGGGTGGGCGTGTACGACCGACATCGAGGAAGACCTGGCGCCGACGGGGTGCAAGGCGCCTTGAGGGTGGGGCAATAAACTAGCGGAAACAGGGGTTTGCGTAACGGGTGCGAGCAGTGGTACGTTGCGCTACACGCCGGTGTAGCTCAGTCGGTAGAGCAGCGCACTCGTAACGCGAAGGTCGCAGGTTCGATTCCTGTCTCCGGCACCAGATCTTGTTGGCACGATGCAGGTTTTCCTGGTTTCGGCCCCTCCAAAAATGCCCGCCTTGTGCGGGCATTTTTGTTTCTGCCACATTCTGCCTGTGGCCGATCAGGCTACCTTCGGCTCAGCATCTCGACTGAGTGAATGGTTAGCTGCTTTTCACTTCCGGTTGCACGGGTTTCAAGATAATGGGTGACTGGCATTTGGCTTTCGCTCAGTGTTTTCGGGGTGTTCGGCGAAATTTTTTAAGATAGTGCTTTCACCGGTTAGAGATATTTTCAGATGGGCAAGCTTTTCATCATGATCTTCAGCTGCTGACCCCGCCTAGTCATCACACAACCCGTAGATCCACTGCATACCCTTCGGGAGATGGCCCCCTTTGGGCTGCGCTGTCGCGTAGATAACTGAAATTGCAGGCAATCCGCGTACTCTGTGGGAGCGGCTTTAGCCGCGAAGAATCCAACGCGGTGCCATCCACTGAGTTGCTTTCTTCTCGGATAAACCCAATTCCACAGGGGTATAGGTCATAGCGCCGGTTAGCGACTATTAGTTGCTGTCGAAAACGGAAAGTAATAGAGGTAGTATTAGATGGCCTTGTGCCATACTCATCGAAGGCTGTGCTCACCTTTGATAAAACTACCTACTACCCTACTTCTACCCGCGACCCTGGAACGGTGAAACGCAATGGATGCCAGCATTCAGAAGATCGAACTCTACGGCCACGTTCTCGAAACACCGCAGAGCAAGCTTGATACAAACCTGGTCAGGCAAGCATTCTCGACGATTGCCTCGACGTGGTCGCGGAAAATCAATGCCGGCTTTTACGATCTGTTTTCCAACCTGGATAGCCTCTATGAAGGCGGCGACGATCTGGCAGACGAGATCCGCACTCAGGCAATAGGTCAGAGCATCAAACTCACTGTGGCCCACGGGATCTACGATCTTGACGAAGAAGGTTTCTATGACGCGTTCATGCAGCGCTACGACTCATGGGATGATGACTTCGGCGTATTGGCCGAGCAATACGAGGCCATCGTCGAACGCTCTGCTGAGCTGGATGCGCATCGTACCAATCGCCGCCGTGGTCGCCGCCAATGGGTGGGCTACGGTTCAGAGAAGGCGGTATACGATGCCGACGCGAAAAACCTGATTTCCAATATTGGTCATGGTGTATTCAACCTGATGGCCAAAGGGGTCAGCGCACTCGGCGACTCGTTCAAGAAAAACGAGATTTTCAAGAGCCCGGCAACGGTCAAGTCTTTCGCAGACGGTGCCAGCAATATCGTCAATGCAGCCTACCTGGCGACGCTCGACGCCATCAATGCCGATTCGCCCGGGAAGTTGCATAGCTACTCGAAGGACGAGATTAGAAAGTCCCAAGCGATAACCGAGAATATTGAAAAAGGCCTGATTCCCGACGATTCCGTGCTTCCGTCGGCGATCAAGGCGATCAGTGTTTATCCCTACAACGAGCGGATCTACCCGATCCTGCTTCGCAAGTTCGGTGGTGATCAAGGGCGGCTCGATGGTGTTGTGGAATACTTCGGCATGGGCGACCTGCTCAAGGAAAAGCAAGCGCTGATCCAGGAGAAATTGCGTCAGTGCGACCTCAGTACGGTGGAAAGTTTCAACGCCAGTCGCCCGGACATCGAGCGTTATGCGCAGTTCATCTGTTATGAACGTTTCGATGAACACTGTGAGCGAGTCGTTGAGAAAATAGTGGCGCGCGAGGCTCAGGCAAGCGCGCCATCTGCTGCTACGCCGGCACTACAGGGCGCAGCGAAACACAGCGGTAGCGGGTTGACGGTGGCGACTGCCGCCCAAGGTTTCAAGTCCAATGCCGACCACAAGTTCTACGTGGCACCGGACTTGCCGGCGAAGAAGATCCTAGCCTTCGAATCCAAAAACGCGCTGAACATTGCCAAGGACGAGGTTGTGTTCTTCTTTGACGACACGGTGTTCGGTGCTGGCGACAAGGGCGTATTGGTTGATCTTGAGTACGTGTATGTACACCTGCAATTCAAGGAGTCACACCACGTGGCGCTTGCTGATATCGCAGACGTTACTATCAGCGGACTGTTGAATAAAAAGCTCACGATGGCCAAGGGTGACGGAACCACGGTGGATGTGGTACTGACCCAAAGCAACAAGGGCGCGATCAGCTTGAGCGAGGCCATTCTTGGGCTGGTGCGGTTGAGAAGGGCGGCAAGGAGCTGATAATTAGGTCAACAATCTTTGTTGGTCTGATGCTATTTGACACTACGAAGGCAGCGGCTGGATGCCGCGTCTCGTAAAAACAGTTGATTGGTTCCACTTAGGCTGTGTATGAAAACCCTTGAAACGGTTCGTTGGTACCACTGTGGCATCAGTCCTCAACGCCACGTCATTATGGGTGGTGGTTCATCTCAAGTGCGTTGAACATCTGGCAGTATGCGCAGCCACTACTCCTGTGATTGAGGTCCAATTCCACTCATGGGCCTCGTCCGAGATACGATTTTCTTACCTCGTTGCCCTGCAGTAACTTATCCGCTTGGCCAACTATTGCGCCAACCTGCGCCCGTTTCTTTCTTCTGGAGAAGAGACGGGCGCTCCTACCACTGCTGCAGCCCTGATCGCACCTAGCTTTGCGGCATTCCCCCTCGTGACAATCGGCGTGACAAATGCCGATGTCACCAGCAACAGCCATGTAGATGATGGTGCCGCAGGGCCAGGAATGGACTGCACCTGACTGACAGTCAGGCATGCCCCGGTCATCGCATTGCTGCTTGCACATGGCTCAGGATCTTCAGGCGCTGGTCTCGTCAGCCAGTGCTGCCTCCACCCGCCCACCGGTAAAGGTGTTCAGGAGGCCAGATCATGAGATGCCCGTGCTCCCGGTCGTAAGGAGCCGCCAGTCCCGCGTTAAAGGACATCCCCACAGGTCGCAGGGGCCTTTATCCCTGATAACACTCAGCATTCTTGGCGGGATGACGTGGGGCGAGAATTGGAGATCGGAAGATGGGGTGATCGACATGGCATTGGTAGGTAGGCGCGACGGTCGTAATTTTGGCTACGGCAGGCAATTGAGCTACGCAGGGCCGCAGGCCCTGAAAGACATGTTTGGTGGCGGCCACTACGGCACGGTCAAGGCGCACTGTGATCGGTGGCGGGCATTCGTAAAGTGGAGCCGCTCCGAACAGGGGCCCGGTATCAATGATGCGCGGCAGATTGATCGAAAGGTATTGGCCGACTACGCGGCGTATCTGCGCGGCATTGTTAAGAGCGGTGATCTCGCCGTCAGCACCGCGCAAAACCGATTATCCAGCGTTAACAGGACCATGGCAGCGCTTCGCGGTGATCAGCATGTGAAACTGCCAAGTCCGAGCAAGGCGTTGGGTACGCAGCGCAGCGGAATTCGACACTCGGTGCCACAGGGCCAAGACCGCAAACAGGTTAAGCAGATTGTCGATGTACTTTGCCGCGATCATCAGCAACGGGCCGCTGCAATCGTTCTGTTGGCGCGAGCCACCGGCATGCGCTTGCGTGAGGCCATCCTAGCCGACTTGCCACGGCTGAGCCGTGAGGCTAACGACCTAGGCAGGATCAACATCCAGGATGGCACCAAAGGCGGTCGCACCGGCGCGACGGCGCCCCGTTGGATCGCAGTGAACGACCATGTTCAAGGTGCGCTCGAGTCGGCACGGCAGGTTTCGCCTGCGGGTAGCCGCAACCTGATTGCGCCACACGAAAGCTATCTGAATGTTCTGCAAGAAGTCGTTCGCCCTGCGCGTGCCATCCTGCATGCATACAACCTCAGAGGCTTCCATGAGCTCCGTGCAGCGTTCGCATGTGAGCGCTATGAGCAGATCACCCAACACCCCGCGCCAATCAATGGTGGCCAATGTTGCCAGGTAGATAGGAAGCTTGATCACAAGGCTCGGAGGCGAATCAGTTACGAGCTTGGGCACGGTCGGATCGACGTGGTCGCGGCGTACATTGGAGGGCGGACATGAACAAGCCATTCGATATGGAGTTGTTCTTGGCTGGCGTGCTGACCGGATCGCACTCCACACAACAACGCCATTTGCGGCAGGCTAGATTCATCCAAGCAGAAATCTCAGAGCGCTGGCAGCGACAGACGCCTTGGGCTTGGCAGAAAAAGCATGTGGATTGGTTTCTTGAGCATCGCCTAAATGCACACAGCGAGGCGACGCGGTATTACTATCTGCTGACTGTGCGGCTACTCGCCCGTCGTTTGCAAAAAGCATGGGTGTTCAATCTCTGAGGGATACTGCTCTTGATAGGCACGACTGAACGTAATCGTCCCTTTGCGGCCGTTCGAGGCGCCACGAAACCAGGGGCGATTGAAATCTACGACTCTAGCCTTGGGAGTTCTCTGCCGATTCGTGACAGCCTAAAGCCAGCCACCATCCAAGATTTAAGAGAACTCTGAATGTCGCTACCGACCAAAACGCCCCTTCGCAACGTTCACATGCGAGCGTTAGCGAGCGTCAACGACCAATTGTGCCTCACCCTGTTTATGCACGAAGATGTCGCTGCTCGTTGGCAGGAGCTAGCTGCGTTGCGTCCGACTGAATTCACGAGCGAAGTGTTCCCAAGCAACGAGTTCGCTGATCGAATACACATTCCTATGACACGCCTGTTGTCATTTCGTGATGCTCAGCTCAATACTTCACTGGGAGTGAGCTTCGCATTTGCAGTCGAACAACTGCTCCTCTTCATTGAGGCTGCTTTACAGCACTGGGGAGATATAGCTGAAACTCCCATTAAGCTGGCTGATCCCATTGATGAGACCTTGAATCAGTATTTGCTGACGCATAATGTGCCAATAGAGCCCTCATTACTGAGGACGGTCAAATATCTGAGATTAAGGCGAAACCACGTAATCCACGGAGCCACTGAGCTTTCGACCGAGTATTCGAAGCTCCTGAAGCACGACGCATCACGTCTTCAGCAATTCTGGGAGGCGCGCTCAGCCATCCCAGGTCTGAATTTCGGAGAAAAATCGCCAACAACCTTTTCTCCGAGTGAGACGATTACGTTGGTCAAGCTCGTCAGGGTGTGCCTTGAAGAAATTGACACTTGCGTTGCTGGTCAGTTGCGGCCAAATTGGATCTTTCGGTCAATCAATGCGGGGCTTCTGAAAGATCGCCATGAACTACGGGTGACAAATCCGGTGGTGGTGGGGCGAAGAATCCGAAAGATCAAAAATAAGTCGAGCTCGATGTATGGTCTGCACGTTCAAGCGTCAGATATTGCGAGTGCTCTGGGAGAGTCATTTCAATAGTTAAGTCAATGCTATACAGACAGGCCTTTGATAGGCTGGTTAACTGAAGTCTTTGTTTTTTGATAGTCACTGTGAGGAATAATGAATCGCACCGTACCTGAATGGCTTATTCAGATAACTTGGTGGGGCTCCGGGATTTTTGCAACTGGGGCGCTTTGGTATTTTATATCAGTTAAAGACTACCCCTTTGCGCTTGGGTCAGCTGCTACGGCAACTGTACTTGCTATTGTCGCAGTGCTTCTACACCGGCGAAAGGATCAGCTCGCAGAAAGTCAAGTTCCAGCCGAGGTGAAGGACTCGCTTCCAGATGATTATATAAGAAGATCGTTCGATGACCCTAGCGATCTACGCCTCTTTGATGGTTTGCCAAACATTAAGATGCTGGCCTATGCAAACGCACAATCAGGTTGGGGCACAGGCGTAACCATCGAAATGAGGAAGGCTTCCTATGATCTTGTGGACTTCTATGAATTCTTTTGGCTTAGATTGGCAGAGTTCTATTCACACAAGCACTTTGGTTCAGGTGGGGCTAGTGCCTATTTTCGTCAGTACGTTCGTGAGCGATATAAGTTCCATTGGGCGAAGCACGAGCCAAGCGGCCCAGGAACAGGGGGCACCATTGTTGGTGTTCTAACGGGCAGAGATGTTATTGAGGATCTTGATCGACTTATAGTTGACACTGCGACTGCAATCGTTGGCTACAGGGATGATTTTGATTTCACATCATGGCTTCAACGCTGGAAGGACCTGCCCTCCGATGCTTAACCTGTCATTCAGCAAATCGCCTAGTAGTACTAGTTAATTATTGACGCCAAATCCATCGCTGGTGCGGGTGCAGGAATTTAAAGCTTGATTTATATGCGGAAACATAAGTTCCAACGTAGGTATGCAATGAGATTTAAAGTTTTGCCCGTTGATTCTCCTCTAAAAGATTGACCGTACGCCGCTCTCGCTTGAGGTAGGCAGTAGTCGCGAAGAAGTAGCTCTGGCATAGGTTCACCTCATAGCGTTCACCGTCGTGAGCCCAGCCAATTACCGGGTTTTTTATGCACGGATTTGACGCGAGTGGCCGCCACCGACCCATGGCGGACCTTAGACACGGGCCGCGTTCAGCTGGAAAATGTCACTTGGATGTATCTAGAAGTCTTGGGGGAAATCACCGATCAAGCCGCTGATGTGCCCTATAGATATCTTGAGTAATCCTTATCAAGCGTGCGCTTCTTGAGCATGGAGCAAGTGCGCCCGCAAGGAGTGAGGTCGTTGAGTACGGGGTTGATAAAAGTTTTTCGTTCTGATAATTAGTGAGTGAGGCCGCAACGGACTCCTGCGTTCTGGCACGTCGTGTCACTGCAAGTGCGGTGGAAGCCATCCTTCAGTTATGGAAGAAGATTTTATGGAAATGCAGAAGGACAAAATTTATCTATTTGATCATCCGACTCTTCAGGGTTACAGGATCATAGATGGATGGGTTAATTTGCACGGAAAAACTGTAGGGGTTGTTGGCAAGAATAATGGGTCACGGCGATTCTATCCAGAAGGAGTTATTGATTTTTACTCTCATCTTCCGGACTTACCAAAAGAGTGGAAGAAATCCATAATTATTCGAGGGCTAACTGCGATCCTGCCTAGTGAGGAATTAATTCCTCTTTACGAAATGCATTCTGAGCGTCCGAGTAGTATTGAAAAGCGGCGCGCTGAAACGTTGCGCTATGAAACTGCGTTCAATGATCTGGCCAATGAGATCCTAGATGAGGTCAAAGGCTACCTGGGTGAAAATCACGATTCCGCGGCAGTTAAACTCTTCTATAATCTGCTTGTATCATTTAAGAGCCGAATGGGGCGTGATGCTTCTTTGCCAAACTTGAATGGCTTTTTCTTAGGCCTTCAGGCTGCGTCGATTTTAGATGAAAAGCAATCCAAGCTTACTCGTGAGAAAGTTGACCAGCTTCATGAGCTTGGAGGTATATATTCAGACTATATATCTCACCGTTAAATAATACTTCCGGTATTGATGGTGGGGCGTTGACATTAATTCCTGATAATAGAGGGCTCCACCACCTCGGAGCCCCGCAGAACTGTGGCCCCTGAGGCATTTCGACCCAGCTTTTGCAGTGCGAATCGACGTCTCTGCGAGCGTTTCAACCAGATGCTGTACCCGATGTCGGCGACTGATACTTCTTGACCTATAGCTGCTCTTCATCAGTGGCATTTGAGAGACGTTAGCGTTCCCTCGTGACCGGCAGCTTTCGGCCAAGAACTGTCGCTCAAGTATTTATCGAACCAGAGGCGATTCATTCGAATGCGAATGGAAATTCCCATTCAGATCCGTCCTTCAAGCGGTCGAACAATTTTTCAGGGTTTTTAATTTCTGAATGGTCAGCTAAATCCAGGTAATAGTTAAGCCCGTCATGAATGTAATAAACAAGCCACTCACCCGTAAGTGCTCCCCTCTTTCGTCTTGACTCGATCCCCTCATAAACAACTGAATGTGATATTCGATTGGCCATAACAACGCGATATCTTTCAATGTCAGCATCGTCCTCTTCAGCCATAAAGATTTCTCGGAGCTTTTCCTTGAATAGGCCGTGTTTAAGTGCGTAATCACCAAACCACTTATTTTGAAAGTTCTGCGCCAAATGTCTTGAATCGCAATAATGCTTATGCCAGAACCTACCTAGAATAGGCCCTCTAAATTTTTCAGCTGCTTTGGTTCCTGTAGAGCGGCTAGTTGGTGTTCTCTCTAGTAGTGCAATTTCATCTAGCACCGAGAATTTATTTATCCGTCTAAGAGATGACAGCAGTTGAAGCTTTAGTGCTAAACTTTGACTCAGTCGGTGTGAATAGGGTTGCGACAACGTAACGCTTTTCTTGAGCAGCAGTGAGTCGTATCTATGAAGTAAGGGCATAGGTTTTCCTCCAGCACGGATAGCTCTAGGTATTCTAGATCATTCGATGTCTGCTCCTGGCCGATAGCAGGCTCTGGCTGAAGACCGCTAACGACAAGCAGCGGTGAGAGACTTTCAGTCAAGGGCATCACGCCGGCACTCAGCTTTTTGAAGCATTGCAGCTAAGCGATCTGTTTGCACTTTGATTTGAGCCCTGGTTTCATAACCAATCGAGATGAGTCCAGTAATTTCCAATATGACCCAAGCTGCCCATTTGCTTATTGTAATTATATCGCGCTCCGATACATGGCTATGACTTGCGTCATGCACTGCTCTGGAACGCAACTCATAAAGTGTGTCGATCTCCTTTTCAAGTTCTTTCCATTTATCTAAGCTTGCAAAGCCGTAGCTTCCAAATGTCAGCAGCGCGGTCAATCCACGCTTGATTTTATTTGTGGTCTCGCCCGAGTTTTCGAAGGAAAAAAAGCACTCAATACAACTCCAAAACTTTACCAGTTGCATCTCTTCTGATGTGTCTGTCTGTGCATCGAAGAACCAATAGATGGCGCGACGCACTGCGTGTTCCGCGTCAGTCCCACTATTCCGCTGGATGATTTCAGCTAATTCAACGAACCATTCGGACTCGTGTAATTGCTTGACGAGAGCATCATCTAGGTCGATTGATTGGAACCCTCGCATAGATGAGCTTGTGCATAGTTCATGAGATGAGGTCTCAATCGAAAACCACGTCGCCGCGCTCGGCCTAATTCTACCATCCATGCTGGGCGTCAAGCGGACAGCGTAGCCACCTTTTTCCAGAACGGTTGTCAAAGTGACGGCTAGTAAACCGCACGCAGCTTTGACGTCTTTGAAAAATTGCTTTTCTGCGTATTTTCTACTTCCCGTGATCTCAGCAGAAACCCAGAGCCCGCTTTTCATTCGTCCCCACGCACCGTCAATCATGGATTCGTAGGCAACACAATTCTGAAGAATTGCTAGATCTGGAGTTTGCACAGTCAATTTACCGACTCTCACCTGGTTGACACCGACAAGCCTCAAACCATCGAGAGTCGTGTAAAATACACGGGTAGCAATATCGCTTTGAATAGCAGCATCCACTGCGCACAGAAAGGTATCGATATCCTTTAGGGGCGTTTCCTGTTCATACATACGCCCTAACACCAGTTTGCATGTTTGATAAATATCATCAGGCAAAACCAAGTCACGACTTGGTAGATGTATTTCTACGATTTCCACCAAGCGCAGAAAACTTGTATTCGCTTTGTTGGAGAGATATACCTGGCCACCGCTGGGAGTTACGATCTCTCGGTACAGCCTTTCCATTACCTCAAATTCCTTGAGTGCTTTGGGCGCTGGCATCAGTTCCTTCGTTCGGAACAACGTAGCAATATCGCTATCAGCAGCTCTTCGCGTCTTCGGATGCATTTCCATCAATACGGCCTGCTATTTTAAAGTGAGCTGCAAGGATAGCGTAGGGCACTGGTTCATGATCGTAGTACTTTCATCGAATGCGTCCGGCGACCTAAGTATACGTGAGCGGTCTCGCCCTGCGGGTCTTCGACATCCAGGCCGCGATGCAGCTTACACCTTGGTAGATGCCGATTTCACTGCACCCACGATTCGCCAGGACGGACAGGTTTGGGTCGATTACGGTCAGTCGTGACCGGCTGCTTTCGACCCTAAGCGACCTTCCGTAAGAGGCAAAAAACGGCACTGCGGGCCCCAACCTCTGCGCCCAGGGATGTCAGCGCGACGCCAAGCGGACCCAAATGTACCAGCTACGACATTGAGTTACGCAGGAAACTCGCTGCGTCTCGACCAAAATTCTAGAACTCATCCAAACAGCTATCGGCTTCCAGTACACTTGGACCGCAGAAAATTCAACTAAATTTTGGCCAAGACAGTGGTTGCTGAATGAAACATGCAGAAGAGTATCTCGAAAGAACAGAAAGCGCCGTACGACTTTTATTCAAGGCTGTGGATGGTTACCTCGAAAATTTAAGAGCGGGTATAAAGCCCATTTTCGTCTCGGGACTACCCTACGGGCCAGAGCAAGATGCCCAGTATGCTGCCTGGCGCATAGAGAATGCGGATGCGTTAGAGGAAGCGAAAGCTGCCCAGCGAGCTTTTCGAGCTGAGACTTTTGCTCTCGACACTATATGCGGAGCGATACTGCAAATCGCAGAAAAGGGTTTAGAAATTTATTCAGAGAACACGCAGGTGCTGGAAGCTTGGACAGCAAAAATCCCTCCGTCTTTAGCGAAGTTCTGTGTCGGACGTGTAGTGCGAAGCACTCCTTTAGGACTCATAGTGTACGCAGCTCGAAATCAGCATACTCACTTCAATGACCCCCAGCTTCGAAAAGCTAGCGCAAGCGTTTTCGCGAATCTGGCCTCAGAACATGGATATAGTTGCTCCGCACTTGATCCAGCTTTCGACTTGAACAATCCAAGTCTCACAAGCTATGCGGGCAATGTAACAGCCCTCATAGAATGGAGAAGCTTTGAGAAATACCAGGACGACATGTGCAGAATGCTTGGCCTGCAATACCGGTCTTAAGAATGTAGTGAAAAGAGCTAGAAAGCTAACCCCAGACATCGTGAATTGCTCTCAATGACCGACGGCTATGGGGCGGCTGCCCTTCGGAACACTCAGCTAGCAGCTAAAATTTTAAGCATAATGGCTGCTAGCAAATCAAAAGTAGTTCACGTAACACTCCATAAAATATAGGACTTTTAAGTGATTAATGGATTTGCTGATTTCAAGATGTCAAACTCGGGTGAAATAAGTGATTGCTATAGAGCAAAGTCAACCTCTCAACTCAGCACGGAAGAGCTGGCAAATATTCATCTGGATATAAATCGCAAATGGCACTGCCTGACTGACGGGAATATCTCAAGCAACATTTACGACTTGAACGAAGCAGTAAACGCAGCGTTTAATAACGCCCGTACAGAACAGTATGTCCCACTGCTAGCCTGCTTTGCCATGCTGGACCAAATTGGTAGCCTATACCAGCGCACCGATAAAAAGCCATTACAATAACGGAATAAAAAAAGCGTTTGATAGCTACTCAAACTTTAAGTCGCCTGACGACCTAGAGGCCATAGTGACATTGCGTCACGGCCTTCTGCATAACGGAAGTCTAACCTGCATCAATAGTCGAACCGAAACAAAAGTTTTTTTTCGCATGATCAAGAACAGCAAAAAAATCTATACACCACCAAAGAAACAATGGGACGGGATCTATCATGATAGCATGTCTGACTTTACTTCCCTCATCGATTTAAGGGAGCTTCACAATACAACAAAAGAAATCATCAGTGAGTGCAAGAGACTATTGCAGGATAAAAAGTTAGAAATTAAAGTATGTGCACCGAGGGAGCTATTTTTCAAATATCTATTCCTATCTCCTCGCAATGAGGATATTAATTCTCTAGCGGTCTCGGCAACGCTTTAATGAGTTATGCTTTAAGCGAGCTTAATTTTAGCGATGGCCAAACCCCGCCTTGATCGAGCGCAAACAAGATACCATATACTTGAACAATCTTAGCTTTTCTATACAACTACGAACCGCGTCTTGTGGCCCTTAGCAGTCCGTCCTGAAGGGCCGCTATGGGTCGGTTTCTGCCGTTCCTTACGTACCATTTAAAGTGGGTGGGAGGAGCCTCCGCAATTCCTGATTCGATTCCACAGAAAGCCATAACCAGCTGGTTTGTTTATAGACACCCTATGAGGTACATCAAAAAATCCACCAAATTCCAGACCCGCGAAAGCGGGCCCTCACGTCCAACAACCGTCCGTCTGTCTCCGCACCAGAATGAGTTGTCGTGTTTCAGGTCCTCTAGCTACGGCTCGCTCCCCTAGCTGACTTTTGCCTACAATTTTCCGCGAATATTCATACAATGGAGAACCTTGCATTAGCGCCCCCTCAGCGATACCTTGCTCCAGTCGCGGCCAATTCCGCGACCGGGTTTGGCGACCCGAACGAAAAGGCGCAACGGCGCCCCGACCACGATTGCAGGCGCTTTTTTTGCGTCCGCAGTTTCGTGTAATGGCGGCTGTGCGTGGGAGACCTTCGGGTCTGCCGAGTTCCTTTTCCTCGGTTCGCCAACCTGCGTACAGCTGCCACCCTAACCGTTTGGCGACGGTCAGCGTGGTGCTTCAACCGAAAAGGACCGCATGCATGTCTACCTCAAGTCCACTCAAGATCCTCGCATCCGTTCTCCACCTTTATTCCTGGACGACGCTCAGTTACTTCACCTCCAGCCAATCCCGCTCCGTCTCCGCCCAATCGGAGGCACGCCATGACTGACCAAGAACGCCTATCCACCATCCAAAGCTACGCCTGGACCCTCGAACTGTTAGGCGAAGCCCTGGTCCA
Source organism: Pseudomonas sp. SA233 (assembly GCF_054792385.1). Lineage (NCBI taxonomy): Bacteria > Pseudomonadati > Pseudomonadota > Gammaproteobacteria > Pseudomonadales > Pseudomonadaceae > Pseudomonas > Pseudomonas sp. SA233. The sequence goes on from NZ_CP096449.1 coordinate 753,078, forward strand.
GCACGACGAAATGCTGGAGTGCGAACACAACCCACACCTGAGTTTTCGTAACACGGCCGGTATCCATCAGGCGATCCGGATCATCAGCCGTTTGGCCAGTGAGCAGTGTGGGAAGGTGATGGAGCGAAACGGCCAGGACCCTGTTAGTTAGGCAGGATCATTGATGAGCGGCGGGCCGGATAACACCCTTGCGGCTGGTCCTCTGCTAAAGGCTTTCTGGTGGTGTATTCCTGTCGGGTAGGGTTATGGGGCTGCTGCGCAGCCCTTCGCAGGCAAGCTAGCTCCTACAGGGACCGCGCTAGTCCCTCCAGCACGACGAAATGCTGGAATGCGAACACAACCCCCACCTGAGCTTTCGCAACACGGCCGGTATCCATCAGGCGATCCGGATCATCAGCCGTTTGGCCAGTGAGCAGTGTGGGAAGGTGATGGAGCGAAACGGGCAGGGCCCTGTTAGTTAGGCAGGATCATTGATGAGCGGCGGGCCGGATATCACGCTTGCGGCTGGCCTTCTGCTAATGGCCTCCTGGTGGTTTATTCCTGTCGGGTAGGGTTATGGGGCTGCTGCGCAGCCCTTCGCAGGCAAGCCAGCTCCTACAGGGACCGCGCTAGTCCCTCCAGCACGGCGAAATGCTGGAGTGCGAACACAACCCGCGCCTGAGTTTTCGTAACACTGCCGGTATCCATGAGGCGATCCGGATCATCAGCCGTCTGGCCAGTGAGCGGTGTGGGAAGGTCATGGAGCGAAGCGGCCAGGCCCCTGAGCGTTAGGCAAGATCCCGTTGTTGCGTGTAATCGCCATGCCGTCGTCAGCCCCGCACAGAATCGGAGGCTGGCAGGCTGCTGTGAGGCGCTTTGGCACGCCTTGCCTGCTCGTCTTGACCAAGCAAGAAGAACGCCGCTCCAGCCGACAACACGGTGAACCCGATCAGCACCAGCACCAAGGTGCCGAAGCCGTCCAGATACGCGGCCTGCAGCAGCAACGGATCGACGCCCTGAACCTGGCCCAGGTCGCCCATCACCAGGCGCTGCGCCAGTTCGCTGTAATCGCCGGCAGGCAGTACGCGCCCAAGACTGTTACCTACCAACGCGGTGAGCAGGGCGATGGTGATCGCCAGGGCGACACCTTCGCCCGCTACCCGGGTGGTGTTGAAGATGCCGGTGGCCATGCCTGCTTGTTCTTTGGGGATCACGCTAACCGCCAGCCCGTCCATCAGGCCCCAAGGGAAACCGGTGCCGATACCAATCACCAGCATTGCCAGCACCAGTTGCTGGTAATCGCCAATAGCGGCATGGGCCAACAGGTACAACCCCGCGGCCGCCACCAGGAAGCCTGCAGCCGACAGCACGCCAGCACTTACCCAGCGGGTCAACCAGGCGGCCAGCAGCGGGACCACCAGCATCGGCGCCGACAGTGCCAGCATGATCAGGCCGCTGTGCATCGGGGCGATGCCTTCTACGCCGATCAAGCGAAACGGAAGCAGTACGATCAGCACGATGTAGCAATAACAGGTGCCGATCGGCAGAATCTGCACCCCGACAAAGCGCGGGTATTTCAGCAGGCTCAGCTCGAGCATCGGCTGCCTGGCGCGCAGCTCGATGGTCACGAACGCCAGCAAGCTCAGTGCCGCGCCGCCGAACAGGCCCAGGATCAGCGGGGAGCGCCAGCCGGCCTGCGGCCCCAGGATGATCGCAGTGGTAAACAGTGCGAGCATGCTCGAGAAGGCAAGCACACCGGGCAAGTCCAGCTTGGGCGCTTCGGGGTTAAAACTTTCGCGCATCCGTGACAACGCCGCCAGCAGCGAGATCGCAGCAAGGACCGCAGTGCTGACGAAGATCGAGCGCCAGCCGAACTGTTCGATCAGCAGGCCGCTGACCATCGGCCCGAACGCCAGGCCCAGCCCGAACGTGGTGCCAAGCAGGCTGAAAGCGCGCGTGCGGGCCTGGTCCTCGAACTCTTGGGCCAAGGCAGCGGAGCCACTGGCCAGGGCAGCGGCGGCGGCAACGCCTTGCACCGCCCGCAGGGCATCAAGCCAGACGATGCTGTAGACGCTCGCCAGCAGGATGCTGACGATGACGAACAGGGCCAGGCCCAGCGTGAACAGGCGCTTTCGCCCGTAAATGTCCGACAGGGTTCCGGCTGCCATCAGCAGGCTGCCGAAACTGAGCATGAAGGCGTTGGTGATCCAGGTAAGCGAGGACGGCTCGGCATCGAAGGCCTTGCCGATGGCCGGCGTGGCCACGGCGCCACCGGTGAAACTCAGCGGCAGCACCAGGGCGGCCAGGCAGATGGCTGCCAGAACATGGTAACGGCCCGCGTGCGGGGTGTGGTCAGTAGCCTGATCCATTGCGCTATCCCTCCTGTTGTAGCACCGTGCGCGTTAAATCTATATTGGCCGCAATTATGGATAAACAGGCTGGAACTCCACTCATAATGGACAAAAAGGAAGTAATGCCATGGAAAGCCTGAACGGCATCCTCGCCTTCGTGAAAACCGCCGAGTCGTTGAGCTTTGTCAGCGCGGCACGGGCGATGGGTATTTCCGCATCGGCGGTCGGCAAGAACGTTGCCCGCCTGGAGAGTTCGTTGAAGGTGCGGCTGTTCCAGCGCAGCACGCGCAAGGTCAGCCTGACGGCGGAAGGCCAGCTGTTCTATGAGCGCTGCCGGCGCATTCTCGACGACCTCCAGGATGCGGAGGCCATGCTGTCCCATGCGATACAGGCCCCGCGTGGTCGCTTGCGGGTCAGCCTCCCGACCATCGGCTACCGTTTTCTGCTGCCGTTGATGCCGGCTTTTCGCAAGGCATACCCTGAAATCGAACTGGAAATGGACTTCAACGACCACCTGGTCGACCTGATCGACGATGGCTTCGATGTGGTGATCCGCAGTGGTGGGCTAGCCGATTCAAAATTGATGTCGCGCAAGCTCGGGCCGTTCCGCTTTGTCCTGTGCGCAGCGCCTACCTACCTGGCACGCAAGGGGCGGCCCCAGACGCTAGCCGACCTGGAGCGACACGACTGCCTGCGCTATCGCTTTGTCACGACCGGCAAGATCATGGACTGGAGCCTCGGTGCCGATCCCGAGATTACCCAGTTGCGCTTACCCACGGTGCTGACGCTGAACAACATGGAGGCAATGCTGATGGCTGCGGTGGACGGCCATGGTATCGCCTACATGCCGGACTTTCTGGTACGTGAATCGGTCAGGGCTGGCGCCCTGGAAAGCCTGCTTGATGCGCATACCTCCGACCAGGGCCAGTTCTGGGCGCTGTGGCAATCGAGCCGCCACCTGTCGCCGAAGATCCGAGTGTTCGTCGACTTCATCGCCGAGCGTTTGTTCAAGGCGTAAGTTGCCCGGCGCCTCCAACGATCTCCACAACACATAACTCATTGAGTTGGCAGTGACCTTGTGGGAGCGGGTGTGTCGAGGCGTCGAACCGCCGCGAACACCGGCGCAGCCGGTGCCAGGCATCGCGTTGGATTCTTCGCGGGCACGCCCGCTCCCACACGGTACGCGTACCGCTTGCGAGCGCTTCACAAATGAAGCAACCCCAACGCCCCGATCAAGGCAGGCGGCATTACCAGCGCCCCCAGGCGCAGGAAGTCCAAGGCACCGACGTGTTCGCCTTCACGGCGAACGGCAACCAGCCAGAGCAAAGTGGCCAGGGAGCCGGTAATCGACAGGTTCGGCCCGAGGTCGACGCCAATCAGCAGCGCCGCAGTGGTTTTCGCGGGTAAATCGACAATATGGCCAACGGAACCTGCGATCAGGCCGGTCGGCAGGTTGTTCATCAGGTTGCCGGCGATAGCCGCGACCACGCCGGCGCCCCAGCTCGCCTGGGTCTCGGAGCTGCGCGCCAGCGCGGCCAAACCATGGGCCAGGTGCTCGATCACACCCGTCTGTGCCACCGCTTCCACCAGCACGAACAGGCCCGCGACCAACGGCAGTACGCCCCATGCCACACCTTTGAGCACCGGCATCGGGTTGCGCCGTTGGCGCAGGTGGATCAGCCCGGCCGTGGCGATGCCGGCGCAGAAGGTGGGCAAGCCGAGTTGCCGGTCCAGGGCGGAGGTCAGCAGCAACAGGGCGCCTGTCAGCACGATACCCAGCGCGCACAAGCGTGCACCGCTGGACAGCGGTTGCATTTCGATAGTCGTTGCCAGGGGTTGGCGTATCTGTTTGCGTTGGGCCAGCCGCAGCACCAGGTAGGTCAGGCCGATGGCCGCAAGCGACGGCAAGGTGAACTGCCGCAGCCAATCCAGCAACGGCGGCATCTGGCTGCCGAACACTACCAGGTTGGCCGGGTTGGAAATGGGCAGCACAAAGCTGGCGGCATTGGCGATGAAGGCACAGATGAACAGATAGGGCAGCGGCTCGGCCTTGGCCGCCCTGCATGCGGCATACACCGCTGGGGTAAGCACCACCGCCGTGGCATCGTTGGAGAGGAACACCGTTACCAGTACCCCCACCAGGAATACCAGGTGGAACAGGCGCTGACCGGAGCCCCGGGCATGCTGCACCGCGTACATGGCCAGCCAGTCGAACAACCCTTCCTGGCGTGCCAGTTCGGCCAGCACCATCATACCGATCAGAAACAGGTAAACATCGCCACCCTCGGCGACAGCGCCGAGGGCCGTGGGTAGTGGCACCAGGCCAAACGCGGTCAGCAATACAGCGGCGCCGACTGCCCAGACATATTCCGGCACCCGCCAGGGGCGCAGGATTACCCCACCGGTCGCAACGGCGGCGACGGCCCAGATGAGCGAGGATGGATCAAATACAGGCATGCAGTTTACTCAGGTGAATGAATGAGTTGGCGCGGCTTGGCCGGGTGCCAGCCTTTGGTGGATGGCGTGCAGCACGCTATATCGTGTCAACGTTATTTGGCTGAGCTGGCAATTGCCGGCTTGGGTGTCCCTTCCTAAGGCCTGTCTGATAGGTGAGTAGCCCGATTGCAGCCACGATACCCAGAACGACGAAGGCTGTGCCATAGCCGAAATGTTGCGCGATCCAGCCGGCGAGTGCGTGGCTCATGGCCGCGCCTATTCCCTGTATCGTCATCACTGCACCAAGCCCTGCATTGATGTGCCCAGTGCCGCGCAGGATGGAAGCGACAAGCCCAGGCAAGGCGACACCCAGCAGGCCTGCCCCGATTCCATCAAGGGCCTGTACCGGAATCAGGGCCCACGGGGACTCCCAGCAACCGGCGATCAGCCCGCGCAAGGGCAAGGCCAGGAGGGCGGCAAGGATCAGTGCCCGATACCCGTGCCGAGAGGCATGCCGCCCGGCCCAAAGCGCGACGGGAATCATGACCAGCTGCGCCACGATGACAGTGGATGCCGTGAACACGCTGGGGTCGGCCAGCCCACGCGTGACAACCGACTGTGCCAGCAAGGGCAGCATCGCGGCATTGCCAAGGTGGAACAGCAGCATGGTGATCGCGAGCAGGCCCAGTTCGCGCGAGTGCGTCAAAACCCGCACCATGGAAGGCGAGGGGCTGCTACCTTGCGCAGGCTGGTTGCCAGTGAGGTCACCACCGCGGGCACGCTCATGATCGATGTCATGTGGATCGATCTTGCGCAAGCAGGCAAGAGCCGCGCACGCCATCAGGGCCATCAGGACGAATACGGCTGACAGCCCCCAGCGGTAGCCTGCCAGCCCGGCCAAGGCAGCCGCTACCACGTTGCCGGCATGGTTCCAGGCTTCGTTGATGCCGAGCTGCCGAGACAAGTCTTTCTGATCAACGATGCCCAAGGTGATGCCCATGATGCCGGCGCCCATCAACGCACCCACAACACCCGTCACCACTTGAGAGGCGACGGCGACGCCGAACGTTGGCGCCGTCCATAGCGCTGCCGTGGCGAGAATGAGTGCAATGGCGCCGCTTGCCAGAAGCAGTCGCTTGTGGCGCGAGGCGTCGATCCACGCGCCCATCGGCGTGGTCGCCAACATGCCTGCGATGCCGCCCGCGGCCATCACGTAGCCGATGTCATCGGCTCGCCAGCCGTGGCTGGCCAGAAACACACCGAGGAAGGGGCCCAGGCCGTCACGGACATCGGCCAGGAAGAAGTTGAGGCCGGACAGCCAGCGCCGTGAGCTGGCATGCGCCGGGGTTATGAAAGGCGTTGCCGGGTGCATAGCGGCATTCCCTTATGGCGCGCGGTCATAGAGCGGCTGCAGGGTGGATAACGTGGTGCCCATGCTGACCGCTTCCAAAGCGGTGCCAAATGCATTGCGCGTGCCCAGCCCGGATGCTGCGAACGGTGCGCCCGTCTGCACGGAAATACGCAGGCTTTCTGACGGGAAACGTACGATGCTGCCATCGCTCAGGATGACGCCGTTGGCCTCGCCCCGTGGGCCAGTGAGCACGGTCTCCACCTGGCCTTCCACCTGTTGGGGCTGCAGGCGCTGGGCGCGCAGGTGTGGCGGCAGGGCTCGGCCTTCGCCGACCGATGGCGGCTGGTCGTACACGGTGCGCCCGCTGTCGGCGTGGATGATGGCGTCGGCTTTGACCGTGCCTCGCGTTTCCGCCCGCCCGATGATGCGGACGGCGTCCCCCACTTTGACCGTGGCTGTGAGCGCATCGGCCATGTGCGGTGGAAACTTTGCAATGGTCCCGTCGCTCAGGCGCAGCCCGTCGACCTCACCATAGGGATTGATGAGCAGCCGTTGCACCTGGCCTTCCACCACGTACTGGCTCACCAGGCCAGGTGTTTCCACACCTTGATGCGGTGTTGGAGGCAGATGGGCGGCGGCGGGCGGCATGGCATGCGCGCTGAGGCTACCCAGACCAATTGCCAGTGCAAGAGATGTGGCGATGAAATACCTGGACATTGGAGAAGCTCTTTTGGGTTGGGAACACCCAACCTGTAGCGCAAACACCATGCCAGATAAAATTATTAATTAAATCAAACGGTTATGATTGATAGGAGTGATGTGCCGTCCGATTCCGTGACGCTAAGGTGTCACGGAATCGGACACCTCCTTTGCGTGCGAAGGGGTTAGTCCAGATCGAACTCGGCCAGCTTGCGGTAGAGCTGCTGGCGAGACAGACCGAGGCGCCGCGCCGCCTCTGCGCGGTTGCCCGCCGTCGCAGCCAGGGCGCGCACGATCATTTCGCGCTCCAGCTGGGCAACGGCCTGTGCCATTGGGCCTTCCCAGTCAATGTCCAGGCCCGGGGTGGGCGCCGCCGCCGTCTGCAACCCGATGTGTTCGGCCTCGATGACCGGGCCGTGGCTGAGGATGGCAGCGCGCTCCATGGCATTGCGCAGTTCGCGCACGTTGCCCGGCCAGGAATGGGCCAGCAGCATCCGGGCTGCCGCCGCGCTCAACCGCTTGGGCGAGTCGCTGCCCAGCAGGCGTAGAAAGTGTTCGGCCAGCAGCAGCACGTCGCCCAGGCGCTCACGCAGCGGCGGCAGCCACAGGGGCACTACCTGCAGGCGGTACCACAGGTCTTCCCGGAAGCGCCCCTCCTTGACTGCGCTGGGCAGGTCTCGGTGGGTGGCCACGATGATGCGCACGTTCACCGGCTGGGCACGATTGGCGCCCACGGGGGTGATTTCGCGTTCCTGCAGCACCCGCAGGATCTTCGCCTGCGTGGCCAGCGGCATATCGCCTATTTCGTCGAGGAACAGGGTGCCGCCATCGGCCTCGCGAAAGCGCCCGGTGCGTTCAGTGATGGCACCGGTGAACGCGCCTTTGACATGACCGAACAGCTCGCTTTCCATCAGTTCGGCCGGGATCGCCGCGCAGTTGACGGCGACGAAGGGGCCGGTGGCTCGCCCGCTGTTGCGATGCAAGGCGCGCGCGACCAGTTCCTTGCCTGTGCCCGTTTCGCCCAGGATCAACGCAGTGGCATCGGAGTTCGCGGCCAGCCCGATACGCTTGAAGACCTGGCGCATGGCCTCGCTGCTGCTGACCAGTTCGGTGCCATCCACGGGCTCTTTTGCGGCAGTTGATGCCCCGGCCGCCTGGGGGTTGTCTGGGGTGTTGGCTGCCCGTCGCAGGGCCCGTTCGAGCGTCTCGATCAGGGCGGCCCTGGTCACGGGCTTGGTCAGGTGGTCGAACGCGCCCAGGCTCATCGCCTCGATGGTGTTGCCGCCACTCGCATAGGCGGTGAGCATGATGCAAGGCACCTGCGAGATGCGCGCCGCGCGGCGCAGAAACACCAGGCCATCCTCGCCCGGCAGCCGCAGATCAACGATGGCCGCATCCACGTCCTCGGTGCGCAGCCTGTGCAGGCCTGCATCGGTGGTTTCAGCCTGCAGCACCGCATACCCCAGGTCTTGCAGCATTTCTGCAAGGCTGTCGCGGAATGCGGCGTCATCGTCGACGATCAGGATTCGGGCCACGGTAGCTCCATCTCTATGCGCGTTCCTTTGGCCGACTCGGCGAGACCGACCCGCCCGCCGTGACCCTGCACGATCTCGCGCACCAGCGCCAGCCCCAGGCCGGTACCTCCAGCGCGGTTGGTGGAGAACGGTTCGAACAGTGTATCGCGCAGGTCATTCGGAATGCCGGAACCATCGTCCGCCACCCACAACAGCAATGTGCCGCGGTGCGTGCGATGTGCACCGAGCTCGATTTCACCGCGTTCTTCCGTGTGCGCCAGCGCATTGAGCAGCAGGTTGTCAAAGACCCGCGCCATTTGTGTCGGGTCGAACAGCGCAACTTGCTTCGCGCTAGCGGTCAGCTCCGGTTCAACGGCCAGTGTTATTCGTACGCCTTTCTTTTGCGCTGCTTCGGCGTGGGCATTACGCCGCTCCTCCAGCCATTCCTGCAGGTCAACTGCCTGGCGCTCGGCGCGGAAAGGTTGGGTCAATGCCAACAGGCTCGACACCAGCGTCTCCAGCCGTGCCGTTTGCGACAGTACGGCCTCCAGGGCGCCAACCACGCGTGCTTCGCGCCGGTCAGCCGGTGCAGCCATCGCGTTTTCCACCTTCATGCGCATCGTGCCCAACGGGTTGCGGATCTCGTGTGCAAGCCCGGCGGAAACGCGCCCCAGCGTGGCCAGGCGTTCGGACTGGGCCAGTTGCTTTCGCAAATGCGCCGACTGGCGCTGCCAACGCGAAATCATCCAGCCCAGCCATGCCCCGGAGACAACGACCAGCGCCAGCAGCAGGCTTACAGCGAGTATCAAGGTATTGACTGTTTCTGTGGCCAAAAGCGGAACGCGCATCAGGGTCCAGGCGATCAGCTGCCGGTCATAGGCCTGAACGGGGCAGGCGGCGAAAGCCACGGCTTCGCGTAAGCCCGGTCGCACATCCGCCACCAGGCCTGCAGAATCCTGCGCACGCTGGGCCGTGGAGGCAATGCGCTGCAACTCGGCGCTCGGCGGGTCGCGTTTGATTCCCGTGCCGTCGTAGGTTGGGAAGGCGTAGGCCACCACACCCGCATCCGCTCGCCAGAAGCCGCCCTCCATGCCCGGCTGATCGCGCAGTGCCAAATCCAGCACTGCCTGTGCGGCAGCGGGGGGCATGAGATCAGGGTGGTCTTGTGCAGGCGGGAGCTGCTGGCGAACCCGTGCCGCACCCGCCTGGAGCGCCTGGCAACTGGTCGAGGTGAGTTGGCGCGCCTGCGCAATCTGAGGGCCGGCGCCTTGGCGGCTGATTATCAGCAGCAGCCATCCCAGCACAAGCGCAACTGCGGCAATGGAAAGCCACAGAATCAGCAGATCACGGCGAACGGAGGGTTGCAGTGACAGGTCAGGTTTCCTTTGATGTGGGGCACCGCTGGTCAGTCGGTGGGCGTTCTGCTGGCAACCTTGCCAGATGGAAAATCGCCGTGCAAGGACGGGGTCGGTTGAATTAGCAGTGACTCTGTGGGCGCTTGGCGGTGAACCAGTACTTTGTGGCCATTGGCGATGCGCGGCAGGTGAGCTTGTCCAGTACCTTCGAGTTCTAGGCCAGCCTGCACCGGCCTTTTCGCGGCTAAAGCCGCTCCCACAGGTACTGCACTGCACTCGAAGGTGGCGCGGTCCTTGTGGGAGCGGCTTTAGCCGCGAATACCGGCGCAGCCGGTGCCAGGCAACGCGTTGGATTCTTCGCGGTTAAAGCCGCTCCCACAGGTACTGCACTGCACTCGAAGGTGGCGCGGTCCTTGTGGGAGCGGCTTTAGCCGCGAATACCGGCGCAGCCGGTGCCAGGCAACGCGTTGGATTCTTCGCGGTTAAAGCCGCTCCCACAGGTACTGCACTGCACTCGAAGGTGGCGCGGTCCTTGTGGGAGCGGCTTTAGCCGCGAACACCGGCGCAGCCGGTGCCAGGCAACGCGTTGGATTCTTCGCGGTTAAAGCCGCTCCCACGGGGTACGCGTACCGCTTCCATTTGCCTTTGTGTGGTCTTTTCGCCTCAGCAGGCGATACTTCTCTGTATTGCAGGCGTGTTCCTGGTGGCGCGCGCCGCTGGGAGGTGTCGTGTGAACAAACTGACAATCGTGGGTGCCGGCATGGTCGGCGAGGCGGCGGCGCAGATCATCGCTCGGGAAGAGTTGTGCCGTGAGCTGGTGTTGATGGATGTGCAGGGCGAGATGGCGCAAGGCAAGGCGCTGGATGTGTGGCAGGCGGCAGTCGAGTCGGGTTCCGATACCCGGGTTCACGGCGGGGCAAACGCTGAAATGCTGGACGGCTCTGAACTGGTGGTCATCACCGCAGGCGTGCCGCGCAAGCCGGGGCAGTCGCGTCAGGATGTACTGAGTATCAACCTGCCAATCCTCGACGGCATCATGGCCGACATCAAGCTGCATGCACCAACTGCGACCGTGCTGGTGGTGTCGAACCCGGTCGATGTGCTCACCTATCGCGCCTGGAGCCTGAGCGGGCAGGGGCGCACCAAGGTGTTCGGCCAGGCGGGGGTGCTGGATACCGCACGCATGAAGTGTTTCATCGCCGAGCAGACCGGGTTCTCTGCCCGGGATATCACGGCGCTGGTGCTGGGCGGGCATGGCGACAGCATGGTGCCGCTGATGCGCTACTGCCAGATCGGTTCGGTGCCGTTGTCGCACTTCCTGTCCAGTGAGCAGATCGAGCAGATCGTCGAGCGCACCCGCAAGGGTGGTGGCGAGATCCTGGGGCTGAAGAAGCTGGGCAGCGCCTGCGATGCGCCGGGCGTGGCGATTGCGCAGATGGTCGATGCGATCGCCAACGGGCGAAACCGCATCTTGCCGGCTGTGGCGATCCTGGAAGGCGAGTACGGGCGCACGGATATTGCCATGGGTGTGCCCTGTGTACTGGCAGAGGAGGGGCTGGCGCGGGTGATCGAGTTGCCGCTGGATGCGCAGGAGCAGGCGATGTTTGACCAATCGGCTGATCAGGTGGCGCGGGATATTGCTGAAATGAAGGCGCTGTAACGCTGTGGGAGTGGCTTTAGCCGCGAAGAATCCAACGCGGTGCATGGCACCGGCTGCGCCGGTGTTCGCGGCTAAAGCCGCTCCCACAATGTCCCTGCTAATTCAATGAGTTTACGTGCAGTTCAATAAGGGGGGGCTGCCAACCCAGCCTGGCCCCTAGCGCTGGTAAGCCTTGCCAAAATGCCGCTCCAGCCGCGCCTGCACCAGCTCGAGCAGGATCGACAGCACCCAGTAGATCACCGCCGCCGTGGTCAGCATCTCCAGGTATCGATAGCTCGACCGCCCGTACGACTGCGCCAGGAACATCACCTCCCATACCCCCATCACCGATATCAGCGATGAATCCTTCAGCATCGAGATGAACTGGTTGGCCGTAGGCGGAATGATCACCCGCATGGCCTGGGGCAGGACGATATGCCAGAAGATCTGCGGCGTGCGCATGCCCAGCGCCAGTGCCGCTTCACGTTGCCCGCGCGCGACGCCGAGGATGCCGGCGCGGAAGATTTCGCTCAGGTAGGCACCGTAGTTCAGCGACAAGGCGATGATGCCGGCGCTGATGGCGCCCGGTACCAGGCCCAGCTGTGGCAGCCCCAGGTAGATCAGCAGAATCTGGATCAGCAGGGGTGTGCCGCGGAAGAACGAGGTGTAGAAGCTGGCGACACCCACCAGCACCGCGCTGTTCGACAACCGCGCCAGCGCGGCGGCGAAGCCGAACAGCACCGACACCAGCATCGAGCACAGGCACAGGAACAGGGTCAGTGCCGCGCCTTGCAGAAAGCCGTTGGGCCCCAGCTTGAACCCGGCGAGGTTCGGAAACTTCTCCAGGATGATCGAGAACTTCAGATCGAAACTGAGGAAAAACGCAACGAACAGGCCAAACAGCGCCAGCCAGGTCAGCAGCAGCCGGGTGCGAAAACCGAACAGGCCGGCACCCGTGGGCTTGGCCACGGGCTTGGGGGAGGAGGGGAAGGTGCTCATTTGCTGATATCGGCGCCAATCCATTTCTGCGACAGCTTGGCCAGGGTGCCGTCAGCCTTCAACTCGGCAAACACCTGGCGCACCTTGGCATCCCACTCGGGGTCGCCTTTCTCGATGGCCACCGAGTTCGGCTCTTCATACAGCGGGGCACCTGCCAGCTTGAAGCGCTTGTCCTGGTCCAGGCGCGGCTGCGCGGTCACCAGGTTGGTGAGGATGGCGTCCAGGCGTACGCCGGCACCCAGGCCAAGGTCCTGGAAGGCGACGTTGTCGGTGTCGTAGGGCGCGATCTGCACGAAATCGAAGGGGTATTCGAGCTTCTTGTCTTCGTCGCCTTCGATCACCAGGTTCTTGTTCAGGTAGCTCTCGTAGCTCGATGCACTGGTCAGGCCTACCTTGCGGCCTTCCAGGTCCTTGGCGCCATGGATGCGCTCATCCTTGGCGTTGACCACGATCACCGCAGGCGATGCGTAGTACTCCACCGGGAAGTCGAACACTTCGGCGCGGGCCTTGCTCGGGGTCATCGAACAGATGCAGATGTCGTAGCGGCCGCTCCAGCGGCCTGCGGCGATCACGTCCCACGAAGGGGTTTCCAGGCGCAGCTTGACGCCGAGCTTGTCCGCCACGGCCTTGGCCACATCCACGTCGAAACCGTCCAGCTGGTTCTGGTCATTGAGGAAGGAAAACGGTGGGTAGCTTTCCATCAGGACGTTGACCAGTTCCTTGCGCGATTCAACCCGCTCCAGCGTGGCACCGGCAAAGGCCTGGGAAGCAGTTGCGAGCAGCACAAGGCCCGCACCGAGCACAGTAGAAAATCGCATGGACATACCTGAAATGTTGGCCAATTATAGGAAGCGGTATTTAATAGTTATAAATGTCACCTACATAATGAATTTTATTCATAAGCACCTTTAGAGTAGTTATATGAAACAGCGAGCGATGGTAATTCTCGACGGTGGCATGGGCCGTGAGCTGCAGCGCAGTGGGGCGCCGTTTCGTCAGCCCGAGTGGTCGGCGCTGGCGCTGAGCGAGGCGCCGGAAGCGGTGGTTGGTGTGCACGCAGCGTTCATCGCTGCCGGTGCCCAGGTCATTACCAGCAACAGCTATGCGGTGGTGCCGTTCCACATCGGCGAAGAGCGTTTTGCAAAGGACGGCCGACAACTGGCCAATATCGCAGGCCAGCTGGCGCGGCATGCCGCCGATGCCGCAGCACACCCGGTCAAGGTGGCGGGCTCGCTGCCGCCGCTGTTCGGCTCCTATCGCCCGGACCTGTTCCAGCCCGAGCGCGTCGAGGAGGTGCTGGTCCCGTTGCTGCAGGGCCTGGCCCCGCATGTTGACTTGTGGCTGGCCGAAACCCAGAGCTCGGTTGCCGAGGTGCGAGCTATTCACAGCCAATTGCCGGCAGACGGCAGGCCGTTCTGGGTGTCGTTCACCCTGCAGGACGAAGAAGTCGACGAGGTGCCACGCCTGCGTTCCGGTGAGCCGGTGGCCGATGCCATCGAAGCCGTGGTCGGCCTGGGCGCGGCGGCCGTGCTGTTCAACTGCAGCCAGCCCGAGGTCATTGGCGCTGCACTGGATGTAGCGCGCTCGGTAATCGAGCGACACAACGCCGACATCGCCATCGGCGCCTATGCCAACGCCTTCCCGCCACAGCCGAAGGAAGCCACCGCCAACGACGGCCTGGATGAGCTGCGCGAAGACCTTGACTCGCCGGGTTACCTGGCATGGGCCAGCGACTGGCGTGAACGGGGTGCCAGCATGATCGGTGGCTGCTGTGGCATTGGCCCGGAGCATATCGCCGAGCTGAAACGCAACCTGGCGTAAAGCCTTGAAGGGGCAGGGCGGCTTCCGCACCCGCTCGGCCCCAGCCATTAAAAAAAACGTTACTCAGACCCGGATTCCATCGTTTTTCAGTCCCCCCGCCATGCCCCTATAGTCCGCTGAAAGCCGATGCCGAATCGGTGTACACAACTCAGCGGTGCGGGAACCGGATATGAACAAGAACGAGAAATTCGAGGGCAATGCAGCGGCCGGTATCGGTACGCGTGTGGTGTGGAGCGGGGAGCAGGTTCAGCACCCGTACAACGCTACCCAGACCCCGATCGTGGTCAGTGCCGCCTACGGCTACAACGACATCGATGCCTGGTACGACGTGGCGCAGGGCAAGTTGCCCGGCTACATCTACAGCCGCATGAGCAACCCGACAGTCGCAACGCTGGAAGCGAAGCTCTGCGAGCTGGAGCAGTCCGAGTCGGCGGTGGCATTCAGCAGCGGCATGGCTGCCATCAGTGCCGTGCTGCATACCTTCCTCTCAAGCGGCAAGCGTGTGGTATCGACCCGCGACAGTTACGGCGGTACCAACAAGATCTTCGAAGAGTTCCTGCCGCGCATGGGCGTGCAGGTCTGCCTGTGCGACACCCTCGACACCGAAGCGCTGGAGCGCGAGATCGCCGCGGGTTGCGACCTGCTGTATCTGGAAACCCCTACCAACCCCACCCTCAAGGTACTGGACATCCAGCGCCTGAGCGCTGCCGCCCGGAAGGCTGGCGCCGTGGTGGTGGCCGACAACACCTTCGCCACCCCGCTGAACCAGAACCCGCTGGCCCTGGGTGTGGATGTGGTGGTGCACAGTGCCACCAAATTCCTGTCCGGGCACGGTGATGTGCTGGGCGGGGTGGTGTGCGGTGCCGAGTCGTTGATGGCCCAGGTGCGCCACTACCGCGAGATCAACGGTGCGGCGCTGGACCCGTTTTCCGCTTACCTGATCATCCGCGGTATCAAGACCCTGGCCCTGCGCCTGCGTCAGCAACAGGCCAGTGCCCAGGCCCTGGCGCATTACCTGACTACCGAACCGCTGGTCGAAGCGGTCAACTACCCAGGGTTGCCCCAGCACCCGGGCCATGAGATTGCCAAAGCGCAGATGCGTGGCTTCGGCGCCATTGTCAGCTTCGTGCTCAAAGGTGGCATGCCCACCGTAGCGCGGCTGCTGCCGCGCCTGAAGTACGCCCATCGGGCGGGCAACCTGGGCGCGGTAGAAACCATCTACGGCCCGGCGCGTACCACCAGCCATGTGGAAAACACCCTCGAAGAACGGCTGGCCTTGGGCATTTCCGAAGGGCTGGTGCGCATTTCGGTGGGCATCGAGGACACCGAGGACCTGCTGGCAGACCTGGCACAGGCCTGTGCATCGGTGCGCCAGGAGTTGGCCGCAGCAAAGGAATTGCACGGTGACGAAGACACCTGCCTGGCCGAAGTACAGGCCTGAGGCAAGCGTGTAGCACCCGCTCCTTGCGGTGGGTGCCACTTCATGAAGTCGAACAAAAACAATATGCAAGGCAATTCGCTTCGCTCTGCCAAGACGAGGTCGTTGCAACGTCCTTGCCCGCCAACTTTCATGAGTAAACCACAATGTCCCTGCAGACAACGACAACGAGAAATGCTTCGGCGCATAGCTTCAAGCAGGATATGCAAACCCGCCATATCGTCATGCTGGCGCTGGGCGGTGTCATCGGTACCGGCCTGTTCCTGACGTCGGGCTACACCGTCAACCAGGCGGGCCCGCTGGGGGCGGTCATCGCCTATATCCTCGGCGCGATCATGGTCTACCTGGTGATGATGTGCCTGGGCGAACTGGCGGTACACATGCCGGAAGTCGGCTCGTTCAGCAGTTACGCCACGCGCTACCTCGGGCCGGGAACAGGCTACATGGTGGCCTGGATGTACTGGCTGACCTGGACCGTGGCCATCGGCTCGGAATTCACCGCCGCCGGTATCCTGATGGTGCGCTGGTTCCCCGATACGCCGGTGTGGATATGGAGTGCGCTGTTCGGGTTTGCGGTGTTCATCAGCAATATCATTTCGGTGCGGTCGTTTGCCGAAACCGAATTCTGGTTGTCACTGATCAAGGTGCTGGCGGTGATTGCCTTCCTGGTGGTGGGCGGCGGCGCGATCCTGGGCGTTTTCGAAATTACCCAGGCGCACAGTGTCGGGCTGGGCAACTTCACCCGCGAGGGGCTGTTCCCTACGGGCTTCTGGTCGATCGCCATGACCCTGCTGGCGGTGGCCTTCGCGTTCTCGGGTACCGAGTTGATCGGCATCGCCGCCGGCGAAACCCGCGACCCGGAAAAGAACGTACCCAAGGCCATCCGTACCACGGTCCTGCGCCTGGCACTGTTCTTCGTCGGTACCATCTTCGTGCTGGCAACCTTGTTGCCACGTGAACAGGCAGGGTTGGTTGAAAGCCCGTTCGTGATGGTGTTTGCCATGATCGGTATCCCCTATGCCGCAGACATCATGAACTTCGTCATCATCACTGCGTTGCTGTCGGCAGCCAATTCCGGGCTCTATGCTGCGGCGCGCATGCTGTGGACCCTCAGCGACCAAGGCAACATGCCCCGCCGGTATGCGGCGCTGTCGCGTCGTGGCACGCCGTTCAATGCCATCGTCCTGAGCATGGCGGGTGGCATGGCTTCGCTGCTGAGCAGTGTGTTTGCCCCTGACACTATCTACCTGGCGCTGGTGTCCATTTCCGGGTTGGCGGTGGTGGTGGTGTGGATCAGCATCGCGGCCAGCCAGATGGCGTTCCGTCGCCATTACATCGCCAATGGCGGCAAGCTCGAGGACCTCAAGTTCCGCGTGCGCGGCTACCCGTTCGTGCCGCTGGCGGCCATCTTCTGCTGCGTGCTGGCGTGCGTCGGCATTGCCTTCGACCCGGCACAGCGCGTGGCCCTGTACTTTGGTCTTCCATTTATCGCCTGGTGTTACCTGGCCTACTGGCTGACCCGCAAGTACCGCGACCGTCGCCCGCTGCAACCGGAAGCCTTGGCAACAGGTTCCGAGGCCGCCAGAGCAGGGTGATACTAGGGCACCGGAACGTTGCCACGAGAAACCGCCGATGACCCAGAAAACCCTGCCCCCCTTGAACTGGCTCAGAGCCTTCGAAGTGTCGGCGCGTTACCTGAACTTCACCCATGCAGCTGAGGAACTGCACCTCACCCAAGGGGCCGTGAGCCAGCAGATCCGCCACCTGGAGAGCCAGTTGGGGGTGGCGCTGTTCAAGCGCCTGCCCCGGGGGCTGGGGTTGACCGAAGAAGGCCAGTCCTACCTGCCGGTGGTGCAGGATGCGATAAGCCGCCTGGCGGTAGGCACCAATGAAATTTTCGGGCAACGCCAGCGTCGGCCCCTGAAAGTGCGCGGCAGCCTGTCGTTCCTGCATTTCTGGCTGGCGCCCCGCCTGGCCGATTTTCGCCGTTCGCACCCACAGGTGGACATCCGCTACATCAGCAACCTGTGGGTCAAGGAACTGGATGCAGAGGATGACCTGGAAATCCGCTGGGGCAGCGGCCAGTGGGCTGGCGTGGAGGCGCAGCGCCTGACCCGCGACCTGCTGGTGCCAGTCTGCTCGCCTGCGCTGATTGCCGGCTCCCCGCTACGCGAGCCGCGCGACCTGGCCCGCGTCCCGTTGCTGCATGTGCTGGGTTACGAGGAGGGGTGGGGTTATTGGCTGGAGCGGGTAGGCGCCGATCAGGTCGATTCTTCCAGCGGCCTGCAGTTCGACACCCTGGTGGCGACCTTGCGCATGGCGGAACTGGGGCTTGGGGTGGCACTGGCGCGCTCGTCGCTGGTCGAGGACTTGCTGCAGGAGGGGCGCCTGGTGGCGCCTTTTGCGCAGCGCATCGAGGCGAGCGAGTCGTTTTACCTGGTACGTGGCCTGGGTGAGGCGTTGTCCACGGATGCCCAAGCCTTCAGCCACTGGTTGGTGGCGATGGCCCACCGTTAATCAAATATTTACCTGGAGCACCGATGCAGTACACATCCACGCGCGGCA
Organism: Pseudomonas sp. SA233; assembly: GCF_054792385.1. NCBI lineage: Bacteria > Pseudomonadati > Pseudomonadota > Gammaproteobacteria > Pseudomonadales > Pseudomonadaceae > Pseudomonas > Pseudomonas sp. SA233. The sequence continues at coordinate 771,225 of NZ_CP096449.1, forward strand.
ACGAGACACGGGTTGATTTCCGCACGGCGCTGCTTTCCGGGCTGGCCGACGATGGCGGGCTGTACGTGCCGACTGCGGTGCCGACGTTCAGCCAGCAGGATATTGCCAGCTGGTCGTGGTTGCCGTTCGACGAACTGGCCTGGCGGGTAATGGCGCCGTTTGTCGGCGACACGCTCGATGAGCCGACCCTGAGGGCGCTGGTAAGCGACAGCTACCGCGGCTTCAAGCACCGTGGCATCGCACCGTTGCAGCAGATTGGCCATAACGAATGGATCCTGCAGCTGTTTCACGGGCCTACCCGTTCCTCCAAGGATTTCGCCGCGCAATTGCAGGCGCGGCTCATCCGCCATTTCCTGGGCCCCGATTGCGAGCGGGTCATGCTGGTCGGTGCCAGCAACGGCGATACGGCGGTGGCCGCTATCGAAGCCTTGCGGCATTGCCCTACGGCACGCTTGCTGGCGCTTTACCCCAGTGCCGGGACACCGGCCGACCGGGCGGCGGTGATGCGCAGTGCCGCTTCCGAAAGCGTGAGCTGCGTGGCCGTGGACGGCAGCTTCGATGACTGCCAGTCACTGGTGTCGACGCTGCTGCGTGCATGGCCGTGCCCCGGGCTGATTCCCGTGAGTTTCAACTCGACCAACTGGGTCGGCGTGCTGGCGCAGATCGTGTTCTATTTTCACGCGGCGCTTCAGCTGGGTGGGGGGATTCGGCCGGTGGGTTTCAGCATCCCCACGGCCAGTTTTGCCGAGATCTACGCGGGGTTCATTGCCCAGAAAATGGGCCTGCCAATCAACCAGATCATTGTTTCCACCAACCGCAACGATGCCTTGCACCGGTTTATCCACTGCAATCGCTACAGCCGTGGTTCCACCAGCCAGACCTTGTCGCCGGTCATGGACTTTTCGCTGTTCTCCAACCTGGAACGTTTCGTCTGGGAGCTGTATGACCGCGATGGTGGGGCGACCCGGGCACTGATGGAGCATTTCGAGGAATGTGGCGAGTTGAGCATCGGCAACCGCCAGTGGCTGCACGCGCGCATGCTGTTCGACTCCTACGCCGTGGATGACGCGCTCATTCGCGAAGAAATCGTCACGCTGTTCCAGGAAACCGGCTGCGCAGTAGACCCACACGCTGCCACCGGGGCATTCGCCGGGCGCCTGCACCGGCGCAACATTGGTGCGCCGATCGTCACGCTGGGCCAGTTTGCCCCGGAAAAGTCTGCCGGGTTGCTGGCGGAGCTTGGGGCCTGGCATGGCGAGGTACCGGCCTGTGGTGTTGGCAGCGCAGACGTTGGGCCGCTGCTGGCGCCAGAGGACCTGGCGGGGGTTCATGAGATATTGGCCCGGTTGCAGGCAGGACGATGAAGCGCATCCTCGACCCCCTGGACGAGCGAATTCTCGCCGAACTCACCGCCAATGCACGCATTGCCCATGCCGAGCTGGGGCTCAAGGTGAACCTGTCGCGTAATGCGGTACGCCAGCGCATCGAGCGCCTGGAGCGTGACGGGGCCATCCAGGGCTATACCCTGCGTATCGGTGAAGGGCGACGACCGACCTCGCTGATCAACGCGGTCATCTTCGTCTACCGCTACGACCGTATGCGCGGAGAGGCTGTGCTCGATGCGTTGCGTCAGATCCCCGAGGTGATCCAGTGTGAAGTGCTCAGCGGCGAATTCGACCTGCTGCTGCGCGTCGAGGCTTCCAGCCCGGAACGGGTGCACCATGTATGGAAGGAGATTGCCGCCATGCCAGGGGTCGAGAACACCGTTACATCGTTCGTCCTGGCCACGGTGATCTGAGACGCGCGCTTGCCGTTTGGTAACCCTCGCTACAACAACGCCGCCCGGGTTTGCGCCCTGGCGGCGTTTTGCATTCCGGCGGCGCTCAGGCGTGCATCGGCTACTGGTCAGATTGGCCAGTAAATACAGCGGATTGCCATATTCAACTGGCATTGCACGGCTCTTACGCTTGTCCCCATCGACCAACCGCCTGGAAAGGACAGCGAACCATGACCGAATACAAAATTGCACTTGTTGGCTTTGGCGGTGTGAACCGTGCCCTGGCCCAACTGATCGCCGAACGCAATGCGCGCTGGCAGCAAGAGCTGGGCTTTGGCCTGAAGATCGTTGGCGTCACCGACCTGTTCCTGGGTTCGGCAATCGACCGCAACGGCCTGGATGCGGCCACGCTGGCTGCCCTGCCTGCTCAGAAGGGGGCGCTGGCGCAGATCCCGCAAGGTTCGGCTGAAGCGTTCAACGAATCGGTGATCAAGCAGTCCGGTGCCGACATCATCGCCGAGGCCACATTCACCAATCCCAAGGACGGTGAACCGGCGGCAACCTTCTGCCGTTGGGCGCTGGAAGCTGGCAAGCACGTGGTCACTACCAACAAGGGGCCGATCGCCTTGCATGCTGCGGCGCTGAAGGCCCTGGCCAAGGCCAATGGTGTGTCGTTCGAGTACGAAGGCGCGGTCATGAGCGGTACGCCGGTGCTGCGCATGGCGCGCCAGACGTTGGCCGGCGCAGGCCTGGTGGGGTTTGAGGGCATCCTCAACGGCACCTCCAACTATGTGCTGACGCGTATGGAAGAGGGACTCGGTTTTGCCGATGCAGTGGCCCAGGCGCAAGCACTTGGCTATGCCGAGGCGGACCCGAGCGCCGATGTGGAGGGGTATGACGTACGCCTGAAAGTGGTGATCCTCGCCAACGAGCTGCTCGGCGCTTGCTTGCAGGTGAGTGATGTGACCTGCAGCGGGATCAGCAGCCTCGATAGCGCTGCTATCCAGCAAGCGCAGGCGGCGGGCCAGCGCTGGAAACTGATCGGCAGTGCCAGCCGTGAAACCGATGGTTCGGTGCGTGCCAGCGTCGAAGCGCGCCTGTTGCCCGGCAACCACCCTCTGGCGGGTATTTCCGGTGCCACCAATGCGGTTGCGTTCAACACCGAATTGCTGGGCGCTGTAACCGTGTCCGGCCCGGGTGCGGGGCGTGTCGAAACGGCATTCGCCCTGTTGTCGGATATCGTCGCCATCCACACTGCTGGCCGCTCGGCCTGAGGAGCAACCTTCATGAGCCTGACTTCCGTGTCCCGGGTAGCCGTCCAGCAACCCGCCTTGATCGATGTCTACAGCCCGTTCGACGGTAGCCTGGTCGGCAGCGTCGCCAACCTTGCTGCCGATGCCGTGCCAGGTCTGCTCGTGCGTGCTCGGCAGGGCGTGCACGAAAGTGCTGCGCTGCCTCGGCACCGTCGCGCCAGCATTCTGGAGCAGGCGGCCCGGCTGATTGAGCGCGATGCAGCCGATTTTGCCGGCCTGATTGTCGACGAAGCGGGCAAGACCCTGCGTCAGGCCGAGAAGGAGGTGAAACGCTGCATCAACACGCTCAAGCTGTCTGCCGAGGAAGCGCGGCGCAATGCCGGCGAGGTGGTGCCGTTCGATGCCTACGAAGGCTCCGAATCGCGTCAGGGCTGGTTCACACGCGAGCCGCTGGGGCTGATCCTGGCCATCACGCCGTACAACGACCCGCTCAACCTGGTGGCGCACAAGTTGGGGCCAGCGATTGCCGGGGGCAATGCGGTCATTCTCAAACCCTCGGAGCTGGCCCCGCTTTCTGCCTTGAAGCTGGTGCAGTACCTGGTCGACGCGGGGCTGCCAGAGGCCGTCGTCACCGTGGCCACTGGCGGTGCCGAACTGGGCAAGGCCCTGGTGGCCGTGCGTGAAGTGCGGATGATTTCCTTCACCGGCGGTTTCGCCACGGGTGAACAGATTGCCCGCGGGGCGGGCCTGAAGAAACTGGCCATGGACCTGGGTGGCAACGCCCCGGTGCTGGTACTGAAGGACTGCGACCTCGAGGCCACTGTCGAGTCTTGTGTATCTGGCGCGTTCTGGGCAGCCGGGCAGAACTGCATCGGCACCCAGCGCATCCTGGTGGACGCTTCGATCTATGAGGCGTTCCGCCAGCGCTTCGTTGCCTTGACCCAGGCGATGGTGGTGGGTGATCCTGGCCTGCGCGAAACCGACATGGGGCCGATGATCACCGAAGGCTCGGCACGGCAGATTGAAGAGCGCGTGAGCCAGGCTCTTCAGGGCGGCGCTCGCCTGCTCTGCGGCCACAAGCGGCAAGGGGCTACCTATGTGCCGACGGTGCTGGAAGGCGTTGACCATGGCAGCCGGCTGTGGCGTGAAGAGGTATTCGCACCGGTGGTGATGCTGGCGCCTTTCGAGGATATCGAGCAGGCGATTGCATTGGCCAACGCCCCGGAGTACAGCTTGCACGCCGGTGTGTTTACCCGCGATCTGTCCTTGGCATTGAGCCTGGCGCGGCGTATCGAGGCGGGTGGCGTGATGATCAACGACTCGTCCGACTACCGCTTCGATGCCATGCCATTCGGTGGCTCCAAATATGGGAGCCTTGGGCGCGAGGGGGTGCGGTTCGCCTACGAGGACATGACCCAGCCCAAAGTCGTCTGCCTCAACCAGATGGGCTAATAGGAGGAATCTTGATGATCGAACGGTATGGACAAGGCGAACGGATGTCGCTGGCGGTGAGCTACAGGGGCCTGTTCGAAACGGCTGGCGTGGTCGCGGACGACCTGCAGCAGGATGTGCAGGGGCAGTTGCGCCAGGCGTTGAGTACGATCGATGGGCTGATGGCTGAGGCCAACGTCGGCAAGGAACATTTGACCCGGGTTCAGTTATGGATTGCCGACTACAGCCACTTCGACCTGGTCAATGAGGTGTACGACGCCTGGTTGCAGGGTTGTCCGAAACCAGTACGGGCTTGCGTAGGCGCAGACTTGGGAGAGGGTTACCTGGTCGAGGTACAGGTGTTTGCCGTGTGCCCTGAGCGCTCCTGACCCAAAGCGGCTGACGCCCCGGGTCAGCGCACAAACCGGGGTATCGCCTTTACGTAGACCAGTTCGCCTAGCAGTTCCACCAATGTCTGCGTAATCACAGCTGCCGCCGCCAAACCGCGCATGTCTTCCGGCAACGCCAGCGCCAGCGGCAGCACTACCAGCGAATTGCGCGTGGCGGCGCTGAAGGTTACCGAGCGTGCCTCGGTCACCGGCAAGCGCAGCAAGCGCGCCGCAACGAACCCGAGCACTGGCGCCAGCAGCATGAAGCCGATGTACACCGGAATCACCGGCAGCAAACGGTCGAAATCACGCAGTACTACGGCAATCTGCGAGGCGATGACCACCACCAGCACCAGAGCCATGGCCGGTACCGGCATCCACGCCCAGGCGTCGTTCCAGGTCGAGACCGTGCGTGAGCGACGGGCGCCGGCGCTGGTGAGTACGGCGAGGGCCATCGGCAGCACGATCAGTAGCACGAAGGCTTCCACGAACGGGGTGATGGAGATGGCCACGCTGCTGTTGTCACCCAGCATCAGGGCCAGGTAGAGCGGCAGCATTGCCAGTTGTACCAACAGCAGCACAGGGGTGGCAGCCAGGGTCAGGCGGGAGTCGCCTTTGCCGATGTGGGTGAAAACCACCACGTAATCGATGCACGGTGTCAGCAACACCAGCAGCGCGCCGATGAGGATCGCCGGGTGCTCGACCAGCCCGCGGGTGATGGCCCATACCAGTAGCGGCACGAGGACGAAGTTGGCCAGCAGCAGGGCGGAAGTGAAGCGGCGGTTGCCCAGGCCCTGGCGCAAGTCGAGGAAGGGGATCTGCAGGAACATCGCGTACATCAGCACGGCGATGGCGGGGGTGACCAGCGCCTCCAGGAGCTGTGCAGTGTCGCTGGTCAGCAGGCCGAACGTGACGGCGGCGAGCACGGCGACGAAATAGATCGGGACCTGTTGGGTTTCAAGTTGCTCTCTGGTCAAGGTAGGGCCTGTGCTTGAAGGGAGGAACGCAATCATAACCTGTGGGAGCGGGCGTGCCCGCGAATACCGGCGCAGCCGGTGCCATCCACCGAGTCGTCTTCTTCGCGGGCACGCCCGCTTCCACAGGATTCGCCACCTGAAAACGAAAAAGCCCGGCACTAGGCCGGGCTTTTTCCTGTCAGGCAATCGCCAATCAGTTGCCGTAAACCGGCAGCTTCTTGCAGATGGCCTTGACCTTCTCACGCACGGCGTCGATCACCGCTTCGTTGTTCAGGTCAGCCAGGATGTCGCAGATCCAGCCAGCCAGCTCGCGGCACTCGGCTTCCTTGAAACCACGGGTGGTAACGGCTGGGGTGCCGAAACGCAGGCCCGAGGTGACGAACGGGGAACGTGGGTCGTTCGGTACCGAGTTCTTGTTGACGGTGATGAAGGCTTTGCCCAGGGCGGCGTCAGCGTCCTTGCCGGAGATTTCCTGCTTGATCAGCGACAGCAGGAACAGGTGGTTCTGGGTGCCACCGGAAACCACGTCGAAACCACGCTCGATGAACACGCTGGCCATGGCCTGGGCGTTCTTCACGACCTGCTGCTGGTAAGCCTTGAACTCAGGCTGCAGGGCTTCCTTGAAGCAGATGGCCTTGGCAGCAATGACGTGCTCCAGCGGGCCACCCTGGGCGCCAGGGAAGACGGCGGAGTTCAGCTTCTTCTCGATCTCTTCGTTCTTGCGAGCGAGGATCAGGCCGCCGCGCGGGCCGCGCAGGGTCTTGTGGGTGGTGGTGGTGACCACGTCGGCGAACGGAACAGGGTTCGGGTACACGCCAGCGGCAACCAGGCCGGCAACGTGGGCCATGTCGACGAACAGGTAGGCACCGACCTTGTCGGCGATGGCGCGGAAGCGGGCGAAGTCCAGAACCTGCGAGTAGGCCGAGAAACCGGCAACGATCATCTTCGGCTTGTGCTCGACAGCCAGGCGCTCGACTTCGTCGTAGTCGATCAGGCCGTTGCTGTCGATGCCGTACTGGATGGCGTTGTACAGCTTGCCCGAGGAGCTTACCGAAGCACCGTGGGTCAGGTGGCCACCGTGGGCCAGGCTCATGCCCAGGATGGTGTCACCGGCCGACAGCAGGGCCAGGTAGACGGCGGCGTTGGCCTGGGAGCCGGCGTGCGGCTGGACGTTGGCGTAGTCGGCGCCGAACAGTTCCTTGGCACGGTCGATGGCCAGCTGCTCGACGACGTCGACGTACTCGCAACCACCGTAGTAGCGCTTGCCTGGGTAGCCTTCGGCGTACTTGTTGGTCAGGACCGAGCCCTGGGCCTCCATGACTGCCGGGCTGGTGTAGTTTTCCGAAGCGATCAGCTCGATATGCTCTTCCTGGCGCAGAGCTTCTTGCTGCATGGCTTCGAAGAGCTCGGCGTCGTACTTGGCAATGGTCAAATCACGGCTGAACATGGCGGTCCTCAAGGATCGGGGTGAATTGGGGGGGCATTCTAACCGATTGATCCGCGGCTGGCATATGAAGTGGCATCAAGTCGCGGACCAATGGGCTTCACGTTGCATCCCGCGCCGTTTCTGGGCTGGGCGGGAACTGGAGTTGACTCGAAGGTCCGTTTTTACAGGTGCGCTTCTCAGGCCGGGCGCGGTCCCTGTAGGAGCGGCCTTGTGTCGCGAAAGGGGCGCGCAGCGGCCCCGCGATTGCAGCGTTGCCGCCGAAATTGTCGGGACCGCGTTGCGGTCCTTTCGCGACACAAGGCCGCTCCTACAGAGTACGCGCACGCCAGGAGGCGTCGGGGTCAATGGAACATGAAGAGCTTCTCGTTGGCGAACTGCGCCTCGAACTGATGCGCCGGCATCGGCCGTCCGAACAGGTAGCCCTGCACCTCGTCGCAACCATGCTCGCGCAGGAACTCCAGCTGCTCGTGGGTCTCCACCCCTTCGGCGATCACCGCCAGGTTGAGGCTGTGGGCCATGGCGATGATCGCCCGGGCAATCTGCGCATCCTGTTCGCCTTCGGGCAGGCCGTCGACGAAGGTGCGGTCGATCTTCAACACGTCGATCGGGAACTGCTTGAGGTAGTTCAGCGACGAATAACCGGTGCCGAAGTCGTCCACCGCGATGCTCAGGCCGAGGTTTTTCAGGCTGGCGAGAATCTGCATGGCTTCGTTCACTTCGCGCATCAGGATGCTTTCGGTCAGCTCCAGCTCCAGGCACGCCGGTGGCAGGCCGGTTTCTTCCAGAATGGTGGCGATGCGCGTGCCCAGCTGGCCGTCGGAGAACTGCCGCGCCGAGATGTTCACCGACACCTTGGGCACGCGCACCTTGGCCTTGTGCCAGGCCTTGAGCTGGCGGCTGGCCTCGCGCAGCACCCAGTCGCCCACGTCCACCACCAGGCCCAGTTCTTCGATCACCGGGATGAAGTCGCCCGGCGGGACCAGGCCGCGGGTCGGGTGGCGCCAGCGCAGCAGGGCTTCGGCGCCGGTCAGGCGCTTGCCGTCGCCACTGAACTGCGGCTGGTAGTAGAGGATGAACTCGTTCTGCTCCATGGCATGGCGCAGGTCGCTCTCCAGCTCCAGGCGTTCCAGGGCGCTGGCGTTCATCTCCGCCTGGTAGAACTGGAAGTTGTTCTTGCCGCGCTCCTTGGCGTGGTACATGGCGGTGTCGGCGTTTTTCATCAGCTGGCTCAGCTCGCTGCCGTCCTGCGGGCTGAGGGCGATGCCGATACTTGCGGTAACGAAGAACTCGCGGTTTTCCAGCACGAACGGCCGCACCAGGCTGCCGAGGATGTTCTCGGCCACGTGGATGGCGCGGTTGAGTGCCATCTCGCGGGTCGCGCGCGGTTGCAGCAGCAGGGTGAACTCGTCGCCGCCCATGCGCGCCACGGTGTCGTCGTTGTCCACACAGGCCAGCAGGCGCTGGGCCATGTCCTTGAGCATGCGGTCGCCGGCAGCGTGGCCAAGGGAGTCGTTGATCGGTTTGAAGCGGTCCAGGTCGAGGAACATCAGCACCACCCAGGCCTTTTGCCGCTCGGCCTGCTGCAGGGCGTTGTACAGACGGTCCTGGAACAACGTGCGGTTGGGCAGGTGGGTGAGGGCGTCGTAGTAGGCCAGGCGGTGGATGCGCTGTTCGCTGGCCTTGCGCTCGCTGATGTCGGTGAAGAAACACACGTAGCTGGCCAGGTCGCCTTCGTCGTCCAGCACTGCGGTAATGCCGACCCACGCCGGGTAGTGGTCGCCGTCGCGGCGCTTGAGCCACATTTCGCCCTCCCAGCTGCCGCGCTGGTAAAGCTGCTTCACCACGTAGCGCAGGTGGCCTTCCTGCTGCTCGTCGACGGTAAGCATGCCCGGCAACTGGTCGAGCACCTCGCTGACGGCGTAGCCACTGACGCGGCTGAACGCTTCGTTGGCCTGGACGATATAGCCCGCCGGGTCGGTGATGAGGATGGCCGAGGTGGAGTGCTCGAATACCGTCGCGGCCATGCGCAGGTCCTTCTCGGCACGGCGTTGCTGGCTGATGTCGCGGCCAACCCCGAGCACGCCTTCGAAGCGCTCTTCATCGTCCCACACCAGCACCAGGCGCAGTTCGATGGGGATCTTGCGGCCATCGGCGCGCAGGCAGTCGAAAAGGAACAGCTGGGTGGGCAGTTGGTTGCGTAGCTGGGCCAGCTGGGCCGGGTCGCCCATGGCCTTGCTGACGCGCTCCATCAGGCTATAGATGCCGGTGAGCTGGGACGGGTTGGCGATGATCGACTGCCAGCCGTTGGCGAAGATCCAGTCGGCCTGGTAGCCCAGCACGCTTTGCACCGAGGGGCTTACGTAGTTGAGCTGGAGCAGGTTGTCGGTGGAGAAGATCACGTCGCTGATGCTTTCGGCGAGCATGCGGTAGCGCTGCTCGCTGTCGCGCAGCGACTGGCTGGCCTCGATCTGCACCGTCACGTCCTTACCCACGCCGATGATGCGTGTCACCAGGCCGTCGGCGTCACGGGTCAGCACTTGTTCGCGGATGTCGTAGCAGCGCCAGCCGCCATCGCGGTGGCGGAAACGCAGCTGGCAGTGCAGCGGCTGGTCATGGCCGCTGTCCCGCTGTTGCTGGCGCAGCGCCTGGTAGTGCGTGGCATCCTCGGGGTGCAGCAGCAGTTCCCAGAAGCGCTCGCCCATCTGCGCCAGCTCGGTACGGTCGTAGCCCAGGGTCTGGCCGAGGTGGCGGTTGCTGAAGATCATGCGCTGGCTGAGCACGTCCTGCACATACAACTGGTCGGGCACGGTGCGCACCACATCCGACCAGAAGCTCTCGCGCTCCAGCAGCGACAGCTCCACCTGCTTGCGGCTGGTGATGTCGCTGATGCTGAGGATGACCGCCTGGCAGTCGCGGCGCTGCTGCGGCAGGCGGGCCATCAGCCACAGGTGCAGCTCGCCACCCAGCGGCGCCGGCAGGCGCACCTCCAGCTCCAGCAGCGGGCGCTGCTCGATCAGCGCGTCGATCAGCTGCATGCCGATGCTGTCGCGGCCATCGCCAGTGCCATCGATCAGGCGCTGCCAGGCACCTTCGTGGCTGTCGATGTTCAACAGTTGGCGGGCCACCTGGTTGATCTCGGTGATCTTCAGCTCCAGCAGCAGCGAGCGGCGCAGGTTGGGGTCCAGGGCCAGGCTGTGTTTGAGCGCGGCACGGTTGCGCAGGTGGTAACGGTCGAGTTGGCCGGGCAGGCTGGACAGGTCGAGCACACACAAGGCCACGCCGGTGCCTTCGAAAATTTCCTGATAGCGCCGGCGGTCGTCCTGCAGCGCCCGTTGGCGGCGGCGCATGTTGACCAGGGCCAGCATCGGCAGCAGGGCGCAGAACAGCACCAGCAGGCATTTGCCGAGCAGCGCCGGCAGCAGCTTCTGTTGGGCCAGCTTGGCGTCGAACAGGCCGCGCAACTGCCAGGTACTGTTGTCGATGAAAGCCAGCATCACGCTTTGCAGCGGTTCGTTGCTGGTAACGGCCGGCGCATGGCTTTGCAGTACCTCGCCGTTGCGGCTGTTTTCCAGCAGCCACAGCGGGTGGCCGGCACCATCCAGGTGGAGGGTGAGGGTGCGGTAGTAGTCCGGCGACAGGCGCAGCAGCCAGTAGCCGCGGCCCTGTTCGGTGGCCTGGCGAAGCAGCAGGTAGACGGTGCGGTTGTCGCCCGAATTGGTGAAGAAGTACGGGCTGCCCTGGTTCAGCCTGAGCAGCTCGTCAAGCAAATGGCGGTCAGGGCTGCCGGCCAGGCTGTCGGCCTGCACCTGCCCGGTAGCGTCCAGCCAGGCCATGCTCTGCAGGGCCGGCAGGCGCTCGCGAAGGGTGCCCAGCAGGCTGGGCAGGGCCGAGGGCGTCGGCGCCTTGACGTAGGGCTGCACCACATTCACGGCCTGTTGCGCCTTGAGGGCCATGTTCAGGCTCAGGTGGTCGGCCAGTTCGGCGGTGGCGTCCAGGCTCTGTTTGCGCAGGTCGGCCTGGGTATGCTTGAACTGGGCGAACAGCTGCCACAGCAGCAGGCCCAGCAGGATCAGGGCCAGCAGCGCCAGCGCACCCTTGATCGACCCGCGCAGCGAGGCCACGGGCGCCTGTGGCGCGGAACGCAATGTCGACGGATGAGTAAGATTGGTCAAGCGTTGATCCTGCGATTGGGCTGGCGATGGCAGGGATGGATCATGCACGGTGTGTGCCGGTGTCTGGTTGCCAGACCGCGGTGGCGCACTATAAGGCCGGACACCCGAAACGGGCTAGCATGCCTAGGATTATGGCAAAGTGCCAGCCGATGTGACCGGTGGTGCCTGCCCGGTGGTTCGGCAAGCCCCTGCAACCTGTGCGAGAATAGCGCCCGCTTCAAATGACAACGCATCGGAGATGTTCGGTTTTGGTTACTCACTTTTCCTCCAATGGCCTCGATTCCGCCTGCGGGCGCAGCAGTCAGACCCTTGTCAGCACTGCCGTGACCGAGGACGTATCCTGCAAGTCTTGCCAGCGTTCGCTGAGCAAACCCGAGGCGGCAGCTGTCGCCAAGAGCAAGAGCCCATCGCTGGCCGAACTGCGCAAGACCGCCAAGGCGGCAGTTGAGCCGGCTGTTACCGTGGCCGAGGTCAAGCCGGCGGCCAAGGTTGTCAGCGTGCCTGCGGCCGCCAAACCGGCCAAAGCTGCCGAGCAGCAGCCGGCTCGTAGCGGTGGCTTCAGCGTGAAGTCCGCCTGGGCCGCGCGCCTGGCCGAGCAGGGCGACCGTTGCCGCTTGCCGCGGGGCAAGGCCAAGCAGCGTCACGTCTGAGTCATCTGCAGCTGTACCGGCCCTTTCGCGGCTAAAGCCGCTCCCACAGGGATTATCACTGCCTTCGAGAACTGTGCAGTACCTGTGGGAGCGGCTTTAGCCGCGAAGAGGCCAGCACAGGCAATAGATTCTCCCCGGTCCTACCCCCCCACCATCCGCCCCTCCTATGCAACGCCGCGCGTTGGCGTAGAATGGTCGACTTTGTTCAATGACACCCCGTAAATACATCCCCCTGGCCAGCGCGCCGGGGCGATCGTCGATGTCTTTACCTATCTGATTAGAGGGCTTGGTTTTGGCTCAATACGTCTACACCATGCATCGGCTGAGCAAGGTCGTGCCGCCGAAGCGGGAAATTCTCAAGAACATTTCCCTGTCGTTCTTCCCGGGCGCCAAGATCGGCGTGCTCGGCCTGAACGGCGCGGGTAAATCGACCCTGCTGCGGATCATGGCGGGCGTCGACAAGGAATTCGACGGCGAAGCCCGTCCGATGCCCGACATCAACGTTGGCTACCTGCCACAGGAACCGCAACTGGACCCGAACAAGTCGGTGCGCGAAGTGGTCGAGGAAGCGGTCAGCGTGATCAAGGACGCCCAGGCGCGCCTGGACGAGGTCTATGCTGCCTACGCCGAACCGGATGCCGACTTCGACAAGCTGGCCGCCGAGCAGGCCAAGCTGGAAGCCATCCTGCAGGCCGCTGACGGCCACAACCTGGAGCGCCAGCTGGACGTTGCCGCCGACGCCCTGCGTCTGCCGGCCTGGGATGCACGCATCGAGCACCTGTCCGGTGGTGAGAAGCGCCGCGTGGCCCTGTGCCGCCTGCTGCTGTCGGCCCCCGACATGCTGCTGCTGGACGAACCGACCAACCACCTGGACGCCGACTCGGTGGCCTGGCTGGAGCGCTTCCTGCACGACTTCCCGGGCACCGTGGTAGCCATTACCCACGACCGTTACTTCCTCGACAACGTCGCTGGCTGGATCCTGGAACTGGACCGCGGCGCCGGTATCCCGTACGAAGGCAACTACTCGGGCTGGCTGGAAGCCAAGTCCGAGCGTCTGGCGCAGGAATCCAAGCAGCAGAGCGCCCACGAAAAGGCCATGAAAGAGGAACTGGAGTGGGTGCGCAAAGGCGCCAAGGCCCGCCAGTCCAAGTCCAAGGCCCGTCTGCAGCGCTTTGAAGAAATGCAGTCGCAGGAATTCCAGAAGCGCAGCGAAACCAACGAGATCTACATCCCGGCCGGTCCGCGCCTGGGCGACAAGGTCATCGAGTTCAAGAACGTCACCAAGGGCTACGGCGACCGCGTGCTGATCGACAACCTGTCGTTCTCCATGCCTAAAGGCGCCATCGTCGGTGTGATCGGTGGTAACGGTGCCGGTAAGTCGACCCTGTTCCGCATGCTGATGGGCAAGGAACAGCCGGACTCGGGCAGCATCGAGATCGGTGAAACCGTGCAGCTGGCCTGCGTCGACCAGAGCCGCGAAGACCTGGACGGCGGCAAGACCGTGTTCCAGCAGGTTTCCGACGGCTCTGACATGATCCGCATCGGCAACTACGAGATCCCGTCGCGTACCTATGTGGGCCGCTTCAACTTCAAGGGTGGCGACCAGCAGAAGTTCGTCAAGGACCTGTCCGGTGGTGAGCGTGGCCGCCTGCACCTGGCCCTGACCTTGAAGGAGGGCGGTAACGTCCTGCTGCTCGACGAACCGTCCAACGACCTCGACGTCGAAACCCTGCGTTCGCTGGAAGAAGCCCTGCTGGACTTCCCGGGCGCGGCGATCGTGATCTCCCACGACCGTTGGTTCCTGGACCGTGTGGCTACCCACATCCTGGCGTACGAAGACGACTCGAACGTGGTGTTCTTCGAGGGTAACTACACCGAGTACGAAGCCGACCGCAAGAAGCGCCTGGGCGATGCTGCTGCCCAGCCGCACCGTGTACGGCACAAGAAGCTGGCCCAGTAAGCCGGTGTTCTGATGCACAAGAATGGGGCCCTTCGAGGCCCCATTTTTGTGCTCGGCTGGAAAGTGGTGTTGGCTTCTTCGCGGGTAAACCCGCTCCCACAGGGATGCCCATAGCTCTCGGGCTTGCGCAGCTCCTCTGTGGGAGCGGGTTTACCCGCGAAGAGGCCAACGCTGATAGCGAATTTGTATACACTTATAGAAAACGCACCAAATAATTTCAAAAAAACGACATTTCGCCCTATTCCGGTGCGATTGCTTCTTGGTACATTCCTGAAAAAAACCAATAAGTCCAATCCTCTTGGTGAGATGTCTACCATGATCGAATCTGTCGACAATTTCCTCGCGCGCCTGAAGCAACGCGACCCGGCCCAACCTGAATTCCACCAGGCTGTGGAAGAAGTGCTGCGCAGCCTGTGGCCATTCCTCGAGGCCAACCCGCATTACCTGCAGGCCGGCATTCTGGAGCGCATGGTCGAGCCCGAGCGCGCCGTACTGTTCCGCGTATCCTGGGTCGATGACCAGGGCAAGGTGCAGGTCAACCGCGGCTACCGCATCCAGATGAGCAGCGCCATCGGCCCGTACAAGGGCGGCCTGCGCTTCCACCCGTCGGTCAACCTGGGCGTGCTGAAGTTCCTGGCCTTCGAGCAGGTGTTCAAGAACTCTCTCACCTCGCTGCCCATGGGCGGCGGCAAAGGCGGCTCGGACTTCGACCCCAAAGGCAAGAGCGACGGCGAAGTCATGCGTTTCTGCCAGGCGTTCATGAGCGAGCTGTACCGCCACATTGGCGCTGACCTGGACGTCCCGGCCGGTGACATCGGCGTGGGTGCCCGCGAAATCGGCTTCATGTTCGGCCAGTACAAGCGCCTGGCCAACCAGTTCACTTCGGTGCTGACCGGCAAGGGCATGACCTACGGCGGCAGCCTGATCCGCCCGGAAGCCACCGGCTACGGCTGCGTGTACTTCGCCGAGGAAATGCTCAAGCGTCAGGACAAGCGTATCGATGGCTGCCGCGTGGCGATTTCCGGTTCGGGTAACGTGGCCCAGTATGCCGCGCGCAAGGTCATGGACCTGGGCGGCAAGGTGATTTCGCTGTCCGACTCCGAAGGCACCCTGTACGCCGAAGCTGGCCTGACCGATGCCCAGTGGGATGCGGTGATGGAGCTGAAGAACGTCAAGCGTGGCCGCATCAGCGAACTGGCCGCGCAGTTCGGCCTGGAGTTCCGCAAGGGCCAGACCCCGTGGAGCCTGCCGTGCGACATCGCCCTGCCGTGTGCCACGCAGAACGAACTGGACGCCGAAGACGCCCGCACCTTGCTGCGCAATGGCTGCATCTGCGTGGCCGAAGGCGCCAACATGCCGACTACCCTGGAGGCTGTGGATATCTTCCTGGAGGCCGGCATCCTGTACGCCCCGGGCAAGGCCTCCAACGCCGGCGGCGTGGCCGTGTCGGGCCTGGAGATGTCGCAGAACGCCATGCGCCTGCTGTGGACTGCCGGTGAGGTGGACAGCAAGCTGCACAACATCATGCAGTCGATTCACCATGCTTGCGTGCATTACGGTGAAGAGGCGGATGGCAGCATCAACTACGTCAAAGGTGCGAACATCGCGGGCTTCGTGAAAGTGGCTGATGCGATGCTGGCGCAGGGCGTGGTTTGATCTGAGGCCGTTGGGGCCGCTTTGCGGCCCTTTCGCGACACAAGGCCGCTGCCACAGGGAATTGCGTACTCCTGTGGGAGCGGCCTTGTGTCGCGATGGGCTGCAAAGCAGCCCCCAGGTCCTCAATCTTCACCAAAAACCTCAACCACTTCGATCACCTGCTCCCCCACCGGCCGCCGCCAGACCACCTCATCCCCTGGCCCTGCCCCGAGCAAAGCCCGCCCCAACGGCGAACCCCAGTTTATCAACCCCCGCCCGGCATCCGCCTCATCCTCGCCCACCAGCCGCACCACATGTTCCTGGTCCTGCGCATCGACAAACCGCACCCGGCTGCCAATCTGCACCTTGCTGCGCGACGTCGCCGCCGGCACAACCTGGGCGCTTTGCACTCGCGCGCTGAAGTAGCGCAGGTCCCGTTCGGTATCCGCCAGCCGCTGCTTGTCGCCACGTTCACCTTGTGCCTGCAGTTCGCTGCGCAGGGCATTCAGCTCGGTCACGCGCTCCTGCAGCTGGCGCAGGCCACTGGCGGTCACGTAGTTGGGTTGTTCGCTGACCCGTCGCTCGACCGGCTGATCAGCCTGGGCGGCGGCCTGGTCTTCGTTGACGAATGCTCGGCTCATGCGGGGCCTCCTTTTGCAGGAGACCATCATCGCAGGCCGCCGGTTTCAAGGGATGTCCGTTTGCGACTCAGTTGTGGCGATAGGCGCGTGCGGCGTCGCGGTCCTTTTCCTGCTCCCAGTCGCGCTCGCGCTGGTCCCAGAAGCGCTCGTGGTACTGGCGCTGTTCTTCGCTGTTCTGCATGGCGTGGCACTGGCGAAAGCCGTCGTCCCAGCCGCTTTCGTACTGGCGCTCGTGCAGGTAGCGCGGCACGTCCTTGCGAAAAGCGCCGACCATCAGCCCCGCCGCCTGTCGGCCGCTGCTGCAGCCGTCCTGGAAGCCATCGGCATAGGCGGGGGGATAACCCTGGTGGACCATCTGCTCGTGGGTGGTTTCGCAACCAGACAGCAACAACGCCATGCACACGCCGAACCAGTACCGCGACATAACCAAAAAACCCTCCGGTTGATACTGGAAAGTCTAGGTGGCGATTTGTCGGGGAGCCGTTAAAACAGTGTCAAAGAGTCGGTTGGTTCACACTGCTCTGCTGACCTCACTGGCCCATTCGCGGGCACGCCCGCTCCCACAGGATCACCCCAGGATTCGAGGCCAGTGCAGTACCTGTGGGAGCGGGCATGCCCGCGAAAGGCCGCAAAGCGGCCTCAGTAGTGATACCACTTCAACTCCAGCATCACCTCGTTCTGCGCCGTAGCCAGGTGGCTGAACTCTCGCGAAGCACTCAACCGCAGGCCCAGGTTCTGGCTGATCTCCCATTGCTGGTTCAGGCTCACACTGCGCCGTACTTCGCCATTGGTGAAATAATCGCCCTTGGCCTCCAGCGTCATGTTGCCCAGCCCGTTGCGCCACAGCAGCCCGCCATTGAAGCCCGCCGCCGGGGCGATGAACTGGGCAAAATCATTGTGGTGCTCGACCCGCACCGTGCCCAGGGCAAAGCCCAGCAACCCGTCGGCCAGTTGCCAGGTGCCGCCGGCCCCGCCGTTCACATGGCTTACCAGCACTTCGTCATCATGCTTGCCCGGCACGCGCTCCAGCCCGCCGGCCACCTGCCACGACCAGGGCTTGAGCAGCTCGTTGCGCGGTGTCAGCGAGCGGATGGTGGCCAGGTCCAGGCGCTGCACCTGCCAGTCATTGCCTTCGTACTGGCGCAGCTTCAGCTGCAGGATCTCGATCTGCGCCCCCAGCGGGAAGCCATAGGCGTTGTCATTCAGGTCGTGGTAGGCCATGCGCAGGCCGTACTCGGCGTAGGCGCGGTCTTCGCGGGTGCCTACGCCCAGCTGCCAGGTGCGCGAGTCATGGCCGTCCTCGGGCAGGCCTGGGCGCTCGATCTGCAGGGGCGGGGGCGGGTTGCTGTTGATTGCCCGCAGCAGTTCGAAGCTGCGTTTCGCCTGCCCAGGGTCGCGCTCCTGGCCATTGGCACGGTAACGCTCCAGGCGGTACGCGGCGTCCTGCACCAGCGCCTGGCGCTGGCGGGGGAGGGCCTTGAATTCGGGGCTCTGCAGTTGCCCGGTGTCGGCACTTACAGCCAGCACCTGGCGCTTTTCGTCGTGATCGAGCGGCTCGGCCCGGGCCAGCAGTTCACGTTCGCGAGAGGGGCGGTACGTCTCGCTGGCGACCATGCCGGACTGCTTCACGGCTTTCACCGTGTCGGTCGGGATGGCGGTCAGCGGGAACTGCGAGGTCAGGTCAAGGCCCGGCCGGGCCACCTGCAGCAGCTCCAGCAGGCGGTACGAGCAGTTCTCATCGAAGAAGAAATAGTCGAACTGGATCTGCTTCAGCTCCCACACATGTTCGACCATGCGCCCGGTTTCTTCCGGGGTCAGGTCCAGTTGGTACTCCCACAGGTCGCGGTTTTCCAGGCTGCGGTATTCGGACAGTTTCTCCTGGTAGGGCATCAGCGCGAACAGGCCCGGGTAGCCACCCATCAGGCCCTTCCAGGCATACAGGATACTGTTGTCGCTGCCTTCGATGTAGGCGCCGAAGTTGATTGCGTAGCTCAGCAGCGTGGTGTCGTCGCTGCGGGTGTTGGACTGGTCGATGCGCAGCAAGGTGTGGCCGAACATCGATGACGGGCTGTTCAGGTAGGCTGCCGGGAAGATCAGCGCTGCACTGTGTGGGTCGATCGACTGGTACCAGGTGGTGAACTCCTGGCAGTCAGGTTGCGGCAAGTCTTGCAGGTCGAGCTGTTCGCGCAGCCAGCGGGTGCGCGCCGGGAATACGCACTGGGCATGTTTGTCACCGAGGCTGGCCGGGGCGTACAGCGCTTCGACCGTGGCTTTCAGTTCCTGGTCGGGGTGGTGCGCGCCATCCTCGGCGAGGAAGAACGCATCATCGTCCACATAGCTGCGCCAGCCACCCAGCTTGGCGGTTTCGTAATGGCCCAGGGCAATCCAGTAAGGGGTGTTGGCCAGTTGCTGGACACGGCCTTGGTCCAGCACGGGCGCGGCATGAGCAGGGGCGCAGGCACACAGCGCCAGGGATACGAAGCGTTTGAGCATGTCGGGCAACTACTTCTTAACGATGCCGAAAAAAGGCGAAACCCGCCCCGGGGCCGGGGCGGGAGGAGCTGCACTCAGGCCTCGGTTGCGTATTTGGCCAGGCGTGGGTCGTTCTTCAGAACAGCCAGGGTGTTGCTGTGGACGGTTTCGGCAGTGACGTCGGCGCTGCTGAAGATCTGGTTGAAGTGCTGATGGGTGACCGATGCGAAGTAGCCACGGTCTTCAGGGGCCACGCCGAGAACCACGGCATAGGTGGTCAGTGCTTCGCCCTGGCCCATGGCCATGTCTTCGGAAAGCTCATTCATCATGCCGTTCATGGCGAACCAGGACTTGCCGCCGTAGGTCAGCGACGCTTTGGTCGAGCAGCCGTTGGTGCCGGAGGTCATGCCGAAGGTGGCGTTACCGGAGGTGCCGTTGGTGGTGGAAGCCAGGAAGTGTGCCGGAGTGCCGCGCTGGCCTTCGAACAGCATGTTGCCCCAGCCGCAGTTCGGGCCGCCTGGCGCTTCGGCCATGGCATTGATCGAGACCACGGTGAACAGAGTACCCAGAAGAATCCGTTTCATAGCATTTGTTCTCTATTTGACTTAACCAAGGGTCAGGGTTTCTGGCAACTCGGTTGCCAGGTCGGGAAAGCTTTTCACCCACCCGCGCAGCTTGGAGTTTAGGCACGATCTAAGAGTTGCGTTGTTGATTGCGAAAAATTTGCTGTTGCATGACCTGCACCGGCTGCGACATAAAGTCCTGCGGAGCCTTGCAAGGCGCGCGCGGGCAGCGCCAGAATGCTGCGTATCTGCCCCGCCGAAGTAAGGAAACCCAATGCCCGATCCTGTCGCTGCGCGCCTGCGTCTCGCGCCTGAAGCCCTGACCCGGCGTTTCTCCCCCGAGCAGTTTGCCTTTACCAATACCGACGATCTGGAGCCGTTTCGCGGAGTCCTGGGCCAGGAGCGTGCTGTCGAGGCCCTGCAGTTTGGCGTGGCCATGCCGCGCCCTGGTTACAACGTGTACGTGATGGGCGAGCCCGGCACCGGCCGCTTCTCGTTCGTCAAGCGCTACCTCAAGGCCGAGGGCAAGCGTCAGCAAACCCCGGCCGACTGGGTCTACGTCAACCACTTCGATGACACACGCGAACCCCGCGCACTGGAATTGCCGTCCGGCACCGCGGGGGCGTTCATCGCCGACATGAACGGGCTGATCGACAACCTGTTGTCGACCTTCCCTGCAGTATTCGAGCACCCGTCGTACCAGCAGAAGAAAGGCGCCATCGACCGCGCCTTCAACCAGCGTTACGACCGCGCCCTGGATGTGATCGAGCGCGCCTCGCTGGAAAAGGACGTGGCCCTGTACCGCGACGCCAGCAACGTCGCCTTCACCCCGATGGCCGACGGCAAGGCGCTGGATGAAGCCGAATTCGCCCAGTTGCCGGAAGAGGTGCGCGAGCAGTTCCACGAGGATATCGCCCTGCTCGAGGAACGCCTGAACGAAGAGCTGGCCAGCCTGCCGCAATGGAAACGCGAGTCGAACAACCAGCTGCGCCAGCTCAACGAGGAAACCATCACCCTGGCCCTGCAGCCGTTGCTGGCGCCGCTGTCGGAGAAGTACGCCGAGAACGCTGCGGTCTGCGCCTACCTGCAGTCGGTGCAGCTGAACCTGCTGCGTACCGTGGTCGAGCAACTGGTCGATGACAGCAAGACCGACGCGGCTGCGCGCAAGCTGCTGGAAGAGCAGTACGCGCCAAGCCTGGTGGTCGGCCACCACGCCGACGGCGGTGCGCCGGTGGTGTTCGAGCCGCACCCGACCTACGACAACCTGTTTGGCCGTATCGAATACAGCACCGACCAGGGTGCGCTGTACACCTCTTACCGTCAGCTGCGCCCAGGCGCGCTACACCGCGCCAACGGCGGCTTCCTGATTCTGGAAGCCGAGAAGATGTTGGGCGAGCCGTTCGTCTGGGACGCGCTCAAGCGTGCGCTGCAGTCGCGCAAGTTGAAGATGGAGTCGCCACTGGGCGAGCTGGGGCGGGTGGCTACCGTCAGCCTGACGCCGCAGATGATCCCGCTGAACATCAAGCTGGTCATTATCGGTTCGCGCCAGCTTTACTACGCGCTGCAGGACCACGACCCGGACTTCCAGGAAATGTTCCGGGTGCTGGTGGACTTCGACGAAGACATGCCCATGGTCGATGAGAACCTGGAGCAGTTCGCCCAGCTGTTGCGCACCCGCACCAACGAAGAGGGCATGGCGCCACTGACCAGTGACGCGGTGGCGCGCCTGGCCACCTACAGCGCCCGCCTGGCAGAAAACCAGTCGCGCCTGTCGGCACGTATCGGCGACCTGTTCCAGCTGGTCAGCGAAGCTGATTTCATCCGCCAGCTGGCCAGTGACGAAATGACCGACGCCGGGCACATCGAGCGTGCGCTCAAGGCCAAGGCCACCCGCACCGGGCGTGTTTCGCAGCGGGTGCTGGACGACATGCTCGCCGGCATCATCCTGATCGACACCGAGGGCGCGGCCATCGGCAAGTGCAACGGCCTGACCGTGCTGGAAGTGGGTGATTCGGCGTTCGGTATGCCGGCGCGTATCTCCGCCACGGTGTACCCGGGCGGCAGCGGTATCGTCGACATCGAGCGTGAGGTAAACCTCGGGCAGCCGATCCACTCCAAGGGTGTGATGATCCTCACCGGCTACCTGGGCAGCCGCTATGCCCAGGAGTTCCCGCTGGCGATCTCGGCGAGCATCGCTCTGGAACAGTCCTACGGCTATGTGGACGGTGACAGCGCCTCGCTGGGCGAAGCCTGCACGCTGATCTCGGCCTTGTCGCGCACGCCGCTCAAGCAGTGCTTCGCCATTACCGGCTCGATCAACCAGTTTGGTGAAGTGCAGGCGGTGGGTGGGGTCAACGAGAAGATCGAAGGCTTCTTCCGCTTGTGCGAGGCGCGTGGCCTGACCGGCGAGCAGGGGGTGATCATCCCGCGTGCCAACGTTGCCACGCTGATGCTCGACGAGCGTGTGCTGCAGGCAGTGGAGAACGGCATGTTCCACGTGTACGCGGTCAGCCAGGCCGACGAGGCGTTGAGCCTGCTGGTGGGCGAGGAGGCCGGTGTGCTGGATGACAAGGGCCAGTTCACCGAAGGCAGCGTCAACGCGCGGGTGGTGGAGCGCCTGCGTGAGATTGCCGAGATGATCAGCGAGGAAGAAATCGAGAAGGCGGAGAAAGAGCGCCTGGAAGAGGTGATTGCCCAGGCCAAGCCGGCCTGAGTCAAGAAACCGGCGCTGGCGGCGATGTGCTACCGTTCAGCGCCGGTTTTCCATCTTTCTGTACCGTTCTTCTATGCTGGAACTTAAGGACGGTAACAGCGTTCAGGATGGAAACAGCCTGAGGTTCAGGCTGAACAAGGCTTATTGGAGGGGGCGCGGCCATGCGCAATCTCAGCCTCACACGCCAGTGCCTGGGCCTGGTGACCCGCATCGAATGCAGCATCCGTCCGCTGGCCGGGGATAACGGCATGTGGACGCTGCTGTTCGCCGCCGGCATGGCCGGTGAACAACCGTCCGCGATCAAGGCCCAAGGGCCGTTCCATGGGCCGCTGGTGGCCGAATCTGTGCTCAATGCCATTGTCGACAGCCTGACCTTGCATGGGTACCAGGTGGCCGAGGATCCGCAGATCTGGTGTTTGCATTTGCAGGCGCAGTTGCGGCGGATCAACGGTGAGCGGTGTCGGAATCTGGGGGATTACCAGTTTCATCCTGAGACCTGATTGATGCAGGGGGCCGCTTTGCGGCCCATCGCGACACAAGGCCGCTCCTACAAGGGACCGCAATCTCTTGTAGGAGCGGCCTTGTGTCGCGATGGGCTGCAAAGCAGCCCCGTTCACCGGGCTTTTGCTGTAACAGGTGGCTGGCTATACTCGCCGTCGCTTTTTTAGTCACCTGATGAGTCCCGACACTCCATGGAACGTATCCTCGAAAATGCGATGTATGCCTCGCGCTGGCTGCTCGCCCCCATCTACTTCGGCCTGTCCCTCGGCCTGCTGGCCCTGGCGCTGAAATTCTTCCAGGAAGTGGTCCACGTCCTGCCCAACGTCTTCGCCCTCAGCGAAGCCGACCTGATCCTGGTGATCCTGTCGCTGATCGACATGTCGCTGGTGGGCGGCCTGCTGGTGATGGTGATGATCTCCGGCTACGAGAACTTCGTCTCGCAACTGGACATCGACGAGAGCAAGGAAAAGCTCAACTGGCTGGGCAAGATGGACTCTTCGTCGCTGAAGATGAAGGTTGCCGCGTCGATCGTGGCCATTTCGTCCATCCACCTGCTGCGGGTGTTCATGGACGCACAGAACATCTCCACCGATTACCTGATGTGGTACGTGATCATCCACATGACCTTCGTGGTCTCGGCATTCTGCATGGGTTACCTGGACAAGCTGACCAAGCACTGAACCTTTCAGGCCTCTTCGCAATTCCTGTGTGAGCGGGCAAGCCCGCGAAGAGGCCGGCACGGTCCAACTGACGAGCGGCGTCAGTCATGCCTTGTGCATTCGCCCTTTCTGTACAAAAAATGAGCTCTCATGCGTGGTTCCCATCGCGAGGTGCTCTCATGAACCTGCATCAGCTCAACACCGAGGCCAGGGCTGGCCATGTCGACGAACTGAACCTGATCGCCATCGAAGGCGGTGACTACCTTCTCGAAGCGCGGATCAAAGGCCACCCCCATCCTCTCTCCGACACACGTGGTGAACGCTTGCGCGTGCATTCGGTGGAGGATGCACGCAAGTTGCTGCAAACCATCCCCATGGTCTCGATGAACCTGGTGCACTGGTCGGTGCAGGACGAAATGTGCGGCATGGGCACGCACCCGGAAGAAGACTTGAAGGTGCCGATTTCCCAGCGCTCGGCCTGGTAGCTGCTCGCAGCGCCCCAGTGTGCTAGGCTGCTCGCCCTTTTCATCAAGGGCGCGGCTTCACTGCGCCCTGCAGTGGAGCACGACAATGTCCGAACTCAACCTGTCCACCGACGAAACGCGCGTCAGCTACGGCATCGGCCGTCAGCTGGGCGGCCAGCTGCGCGACAACCCGCCACCGGGCGTCAGCCTGGAAGCCATCCTGGCTGGCCTGACCGATGCCTTCAACGGCGCCGACAGCCGCGTCAGCGAAGCCGACCTGTCGGCCAGCTTCAAGGTCATCCGCGAAGTGATGCAAGCCGAAGCAGCTGCCAAGGCTGAAGCCGCTGCTGCCGCTGGCAAGGCATTCCTGGTCGAGAACGCCAAGCGTGACGGCATCACCACCCTGGCTTCGGGCCTGCAGTTCGAAGTACTGACCGCAGGCGAAGGCGCCAAGCCGACCCGCGAAGACAATGTGCGCACCCACTACCACGGCACCCTGATCGACGGCACTGTGTTCGACAGCTCCTACGACCGTGGTCAGCCTGCTGAATTCCCGGTAGGTGGTGTGATCGCTGGCTGGACCGAAGCCCTGCAGCTGATGAACGCTGGCAGCAAATGGCGCCTGTACGTGCCGAGCGAGCTGGCCTACGGCGCCCAAGGCGTTGGCAGCATTCCGCCGCACAGCGTGCTGGTGTTCGACGTCGAGCTGCTCGACGTTCTGTAATGCCCTCGGGGCCGCTTTGCGGCCCATTCGCGGGCAAGCCCGCTCCCACAAGATCCCCACAGCATTCGAACCCTGTGTTGTGCTTGTGGGAGCTGGCTTGTCGGCGATGAGGCCGGTCCTGCTGGCCTCAATTCCAGTCTGTCCCCCCGGGGCGCAACGCCCGCGCATAGCAGAACAGAAACAGATTCCGCACCAGCTCCTTGAGTACCCCCGGTTCACTCGAATTCAGCCCGCTCATGTCCAGGTCGCCCTGGTCACGCAGCTCGTCGAGCGCTTCTTCTTCAAGCACTGCGCACACTTCGCCGGTTTCCCGATGAAGAATGCGCAGGTAGGGGTGAGGGCGGTCCAGCCAGGCGTCGATCAGATAAGTCATGGCTATTCTCCTTGGATAGCAGTCCCAATGAGAATAATTCTTATTACCTGAATAGCAAGCGCCAATTGGCGGTTTTTTGGAAAATCAGACTTTGCGTACGAACTCGGACTTCAGCTTCATGGCGCCGATGCCGTCGATCTTGCAGTCGATGTCGTGGTCGCCGTCGCACAGGCGGATATTCTTGACCTTGGTGCCGACCTTGACCACCAGGGACGAGCCCTTGACCTTGAGGTCCTTGATCACGGTGACGGTGTCGCCATCCTGCAGGATGTTGCCGACCGAGTCCTTCTTCACCACCTCGTCGCTGGCCGCTTCGGCGTCGCCGCTGGCCGACCACTCGTGGGCGCATTCAGGGCAGATCAGCTGAGTGCCATCCTCATAGGTGTATTCGGAGTTGCATTTCGGGCAGGGTGGCAGAGTGCTCACTTCGGTTCCTCAAACAAACAGACGGGCGGTTAAAAACCCGAATTGTATAAGGTATTTTTTCAGAAGTGATTATGTCCGGACAAAAGCATCGCGGGCAAGCCAGCTCATACAGGCGACGCAATCCTGTAGGAGCGGACTTGCCCGCGAATGAAGGCGACTCGGTCTATCAGTGAGTACGCGCGACAGCAAACTCGCTCAACTCGACCAGCGCATCACGATATTCGCTGGCCGGCAGTACTTCCAGGCACTGGATGGCACGCTTCACATAGTCACGCGCAAGCTCCGCCGTGTACTTCAGAGCACCCGACTCCTCGACTGCCACGCGAATCTGCTCCAGGTCTTCCAGGCCACCCTTCTGGATCGCCTGGCGCACCAGCGCAGCCTGTTCGGCGGTGCCTTCGCGCATGGTGTAGATCAGCGGCAGGGTAGGCTTGCCTTCGGCCAGGTCGTCACCGACGTTCTTGCCCAGGGTCTGCGAGTCGCCCTTGTAGTCCAGCAGGTCGTCGACCAGCTGGAACGCCACGCCCAGGTGGTCACCGAAGGTACGCAGGGCCTCGCGCTGTTCGTCGGTTGCTTCGGCCAGCGCGGCGGCGCTGTGGGTCGAAGCCTCGAACAGCATCGCGGTCTTGCCGCGGATGACCTCCATGTAGACTTCCTCGGTGGTGCTGGCGTCGCGTACCCGCGACAGCTGCAGCACTTCACCTTCGGCAATCACGCGGGTGGCCTTGGACAGGATCTGCATGACCGGCATCGAGCCCAGTTCGACCATCATCTCGAACGAGCGCGAATAGAGGAAGTCGCCCACCAGCACACTCGGCGCGTTGCCCCACAGGGCATTGGCGGTGGAGCGGCCACGGCGCATGCCGGACATGTCGACCACGTCGTCGTGCAGCAGGGTAGCGGTGTGCAGGAATTCGATGGTGGCAGCCAGCAGGCGCAGGTCGTCGCCTTCGCGGCCCAGGGCCTTGCCACACAGCAGCACCAGCAGGGGGCGCAGGCGCTTGCCACCGGCGGACGTGATATAGTCGCCGATCTTCGATACCAGCGGCACGCGCGAGGTCAGCTGCTTCTTGATGATCTCGTCGACGGCGCTGAAATCATCAGCCACCGCGCGGTAGAAGGATTGGGGTTGCATCGGCTGCTCCAGTGAGGTTGCGCGGCATGCTAGGTCGCGGGTCCCGGTGTGTCAAGGCGCGGTGCCAGCGCCCTGGGGGCGGCACTTGCAAGCAAAACCGCGGTTGCGTACAATCGCGCACCCTAACTTCCTGGGCAGCACCTGCCTTACGCAATTGCGCCGGGCCGTTCCAGCCCTGTGCAGCCATGCCAGCCAATACTCATCATATAAAGCGCTGGGTGAGCAGGATTATCGGAGAAATACCATGTCTTACGCAGTAATCGTTACCGGCGGCAAGCAGTACAAAGTCGCTGAAGGTGAATTCCTCAAGATCGAAAAACTGGAAGTCGCCACTGGCGAATCCGTGACCTTCGATCGCGTCCTGCTGGTCGCCAACGGTGAAGAAGTCACCATCGGTGCTCCAGTTGTTGCTGGCGCTAAAGTAGTGGCCGAAGTCGTTTCGCAAGGCCGCCACGACAAGGTTCGCATCATCAAGTTCCGTCGTCGTAAGCACCACATGAAGCGTATGGGCCACCGCCAGTGGTTCACCGAGATCAAAATCACCGGTATCCAGGCTTAATCCCCTAGATCCCCTGAATTTATTTGGAGAATTGAACCATGGCTCACAAGAAGGCTGGTGGTAGTACTCGTAACGGTCGCGACTCAGAATCGAAACGCCTTGGCGTGAAGATGTATGGCGGCCAGGTTATCAAGCCAGGCAACATCATCGTCCGTCAGCGCGGCACCGAATTCCACGCTGGCTACGGTGTTGGCATGGGCAAGGATCACACCTTGTTCGCCAAGATCGAAGGCGTGATCAAGTTCGAGAAAAAAGGCGAGTTCATGCGCCGTTACGTGAGCATCGTCGCCGCTTAATCGCGACGTCGCTCCAGAAGCCCCGTCATGCGACGGGGC
The DNA here is from genome assembly GCF_054792385.1 of Pseudomonas sp. SA233. Taxonomy (NCBI): domain Bacteria; kingdom Pseudomonadati; phylum Pseudomonadota; class Gammaproteobacteria; order Pseudomonadales; family Pseudomonadaceae; genus Pseudomonas; species Pseudomonas sp. SA233. The sequence goes on from NZ_CP096449.1 coordinate 798,481, forward strand.
TTTTTCGTTTGTGGTGAGCCTCTTGCAAAGCTGTTTGTATGGGCTGCCGGCGTGGGTTTCTACGGTCGTACGGGGCCGCCGCGCTCATTTTTGCAAGAGCCTCAGGTTTTTCAGGTATTCAACTCGCCAGCAGGCGAGAGGCGGTTTTGAATGAAGTTTGTTGACGAAGTATCCATTCGGGTCAAAGCCGGTGACGGTGGCAACGGTTGCATGAGCTTCCGTCGCGAGAAATTCATCGAGAACGGTGGCCCCAACGGTGGTGACGGTGGCGACGGTGGTTCGGTGTACATGATCGCCGACGAAAACCTCAACACCCTGGTCGACTATCGCTACACCCGTCACCACGAGGCCCAGCGTGGCGCCAACGGCGGCAGCACCGACTGCACCGGCAAGAAAGGCGACGACCTGTACCTGCGTGTGCCGGTCGGCACTACCGTGATCGACGCCTCCACCCAGGAAGTGATCGGTGACCTGGTCACCCCGGGCCAGAAACTGATGGTCGCCCAAGGCGGCTGGCACGGCCTGGGCAACACCCGCTTCAAGTCCAGCACCAACCGTGCACCGCGCCAGACCACCCCGGGCAAGCCAGGTGACCAGCGTGACCTGAAGATGGAAATGAAAGTGCTGGCTGACGTCGGCCTGCTGGGCCTGCCGAATGCCGGCAAGAGCACCTTCATTCGCTCGGTTTCGGCCGCCAAGCCGAAAGTGGCCGACTACCCGTTCACCACCCTGGTGCCGAACCTGGGTGTGGTCAGCGTCGACCGCTGGAAGAGCTTCGTCATCGCCGACATTCCTGGCCTGATCGAAGGTGCTTCCGAGGGCGCCGGCCTGGGTATCCGCTTCCTCAAGCACCTGGCGCGTACCCGCGTACTGCTGCACCTGGTGGACATGGCGCCGCTGGACGGAAGCAGCCCGGCCGATGCCGCCGAAGTCATCGTCAACGAGCTGACCCGCTTCAGCCCGTCGCTGGCCGAGCGTGAGCGCTGGCTGGTGCTGAACAAGGCAGACATGGTCATGGATGACGAGCGCGACGAGCGGGTCAAGGAAGTGGTCGAGCGCCTGCAGTGGGAGGGCCCGGTCTACGTGATTTCGGCCATCTCCAAGCAGGGCACCGAAAAGCTCAGCCACGACCTGATGCGCTACCTCGAAGACCGCGCCGACCGCCTGGCCAACGACCCGGCCTACGCCGAAGAGCTGGCCGATCTCGACCAGCGCATCGAAGACGAAGCCCGTGCCCAGCTGCAGGCCCTGGACGACGCCCGTACCCTGCGCCGTACTGGTGTCAAGAGCGTGCACGACATCGGCGACGATGACGGTTGGGACGATGATTTCGAGGACGACGAAGACGGCCCGGAAATCATTTACGTGCGCGACTGACCGGTTGCAGTACACTAAACGCCGCTCTTTGGAGCGGCGTTTTTGTATCCACGGTATCTACAGATTCGACATAGGTTGGAAGAAGATGCGAAGCAAGGTGACGGGCGCCAAGCGCTGGGTCGTGAAGATTGGCAGTGCTCTGCTGACCGCCGATGGCAAAGGCCTCGATCGCGGTGCCATGGCCGTTTGGGTCGAGCAGATGGTCGCGCTGCGTGAGGCAGGCGTGGAGTTGGTACTGGTCTCCTCCGGGGCCGTGGCTGCCGGCATGAGCCAGCTGGGCTGGACGTCGCGACCGAGTGCGATGAACGAGCTGCAGGCGGCTGCCTCGATCGGCCAGATGCGCCTGGTGCAGGCCTGGGAGTCGAGCTTCGGCGAGCACGGCAAGCACACCGCGCAAATCCTGCTGACCCATGACGACCTGTCCGACCGCAAGCGCTACCTGAACGCCCGCAGCACCCTGCGCACGCTGGTCGACCTGGGCGTGGTGCCGGTGATCAACGAAAACGATACCGTGGTCACCGATGAGATCCGCTTCGGCGACAACGACACCCTGGCGGCGCTGGTGGCCAACCTGGTCGAGGCTGACCTGCTGGTGATCCTCACCGACCGCGATGGCATGTTCGACGCCGACCCGCGCAACAACCCCGAAGCCCAGCTGATCTACGAGGCTCGCGCCGACGACCCGGCACTGGATGCCGTGGCCGGCGGTACCGGTGGCGCGCTGGGTCGTGGCGGCATGCAGACCAAGCTGCGCGCCGCGCGCCTGGCTGCCCGTTCCGGTGCCCACACCATCATCATCGGTGGCCGCATCGAGCGCGTGCTGGATCGCCTCAAGGCTGGCGAACGCCTGGGTACCTTGCTGTCGCCCGAGCGCGGCATGCTTGCCGCGCGCAAGCAGTGGCTGGCCGGCCACCTGCAGACCCGTGGCACCCTGGTGCTGGATGCCGGTGCCGTGCAGGCACTGCGCCAGGCCAACAAGAGCCTGCTGCCGGTTGGCGTGAAGACCGTGCAGGGCAGCTTCCGTCGTGGCGAGATGGTGGTGTGCGTCGGCCCGGACGGCCTGGAAGTAGCCCGTGGGCTGGCCAACTACAGCGCCCTTGAGGCGCAGAAGATCATCGGCCAGCCATCCGATGCCATCGAAAGCCTGCTGGGCTACAGCGCAGAACCGGAGTTGGTGCACCGCGACAACCTGGTGTTGGTATGAGCGTGCTGAAGCGGGTAATCGGCGTGGCGGCATTGATACTGCCAATGCTGGCCGGGGCCGAGGAAATCGGCCAGGTGTCCACCGTGTTCAAGTTCCTCGGGCCGAATGACCGCATTGTGGTCGAGGCGTTCGACGACCCCAAGGTCGAGGGCGTGACCTGCTACCTGTCGCGGGCCAAGACCGGCGGCGTGAAGGGTGGGCTGGGGCTGGCGGAGGACCGGGCGGAGGCATCGATTGCCTGTCGTCAGGTCGGGCCGATCAACTTCAAGGGTGAGCTGAAGGATGGCGAGGAAGTGTTCAAGGAACGCACCTCGCTGGTGTTCAAGACCATGCAGGTGGTGCGCTTCCTCGACAAGAAGCGCAATACGCTGGTGTACCTGGTGTACAGCGACCGCATGATCGAAGGCAGCCCGCAGAATGCGGTGACCGCGATTCCGATTCTGCCTTGGGCTCATTGATAGCTTGGTAGATTTTTGGGAGGCCTTTGGCCTCCATTCGCAGCACAAGGCTGCTCCTACATTGATCGGCGTATGCATACCTTTGTAGGAGCAGCCTTGTGCTGCGAAAGGGCCCCAAAGCGGCCCCACTACTCCGATATCAGGCCAACTCTTCGGCCTGATGATCCTCACGCACAACTGCCTTCACCTCATCCCGACGGCTGATGAACTTCCAGTCCGCCTCGTCGATGTAGATGCCATTCGGCCCACTGCCACCTTCCAGGTCGATCGCCACGCGCGCAGACACCTGCGGCTTCACGCTCGCCAGGATCGGCACGAAGCCGAGCTGCAGGCTGGTCTCCAGTAGTGCAGCCTGGTTGCGTTCGTCGATGTCCGCCGCTTCGTCCAGGTAGTACGGCAGGCGGATACGCCCGGCCAGGTCGCGGTCCATCAGGTGCAGCAACAGGTACATGTTGGTCAGCGCCTTGATGGTCATGGTGGTGCCGTTGGATGCCGCGCCGTCGATGTCGGCATGGATCACCGGCTGGCCGTTGACCTTGGTGATCTCGAACGCCAGCTCGAACAGGTCCTTCAGGCCCAGCTGGTTGTGGTTGGCCGCCACCAGCCGTGCCAGGTATTCCTTGGCCTCTTCGTTCTTGTTGTCCTGCTCGGCGCTCTGGGTCAGGTCGAATACCGACAGGGTTTCGCCTTCTTCGTACTGACCGGCGCTGTGGATGATCTGGTCGATGTGCTTGAGCGCTTCCTTGTTCGGCGCCAGCACCACGCGGAAGCTCTCCAGGTTGGATACCTGGCGCTTGTTGATCTCGCGGTTGAACAGCGCCAGCTGGTGCTCGAGGCTGTCGTAGTCGCTGCGGATGTTGCGCAGGGTCCGGGCGATGTCGGTGACCGCGGCGCGGCGTGCCTTGGCCAAGGTCAGGGCTTCGTCGGTGCGGTGCGCGTAGGCATTCACCAGCAGCTGCAGGCGGCGTTCCATGTCGTCTTCGCTGTCGAACTTGGCCACGCCTTTCAGGCGCACCTGGGCGTACAGCGCCTCGATCTGGTTGTCCACCCGCTGCAGGCTCTGCCAGCTGTCCTGGTAGTCGTTGAGCAGTGGCAGCAGGTTGTCCATCGAGTCGTCGATGGCTTCCATGTATGGCGTGCCGTAGGGCAGGTCGGCCGGCAGCAGCTGGCGACGGCGCAGGGCGTCTTCCAGGGTGCGCTGCTTGGCCTCGAGGTCGCCGATCTGCCGGCCGACCAGCTGCAGCTTGGCCGACAGCTGCTGGACACGTTCAGTGAAGGCGTCGCTGGAGCGTTTGAGTTCGTCCTGGGCGGCTTCGAGCTGCGACAGCTGTTCCAGCTTCTCGGGCTCTTCGGCGGCCAGGGTTTCGCTGCGGCGGAAGTCTTCCAGCGCTTTCTGCGCGTCCAGTACTTCCTGGTACAGGGCCTCGGTCTGCGCCTTGGAGGCGGAGCGGTCGGCGGCCACGGCTTGCTGGGTCTTGAGCTGCTTCAGCTCTTTTTCCAGGCGCTCTTTCTGGTCACGCAGGGCGGCACGGTCGGCCAGGGCCTGCAGTGCCGGTGGGTCGATGTGCGACAGGTCGATGGACAGGCCCGGGGCTTCGAAGCGTTCGCCCTTGAAGCCGTCGAGCACCGCTTCCAGCGATTTTACCCACAGGTCGCTGTCGTCCAGTTCGATACCGCGGTCACCCAGCGGCAGGCTGAACAGCGCGCCATTGAACAGGCGCATCAGGCGGTCGACGTCCTGCTGCGAGAACTCTTCGCGCAGGCGGGCGTAGCTGTTGTTGTCGGCGTGGTCGAGCTGTTGCTTGACCTGCTTCAGGCGCTTTTCCAGGTCGCGGACGCGTTCGTCCAGGTCTTCGGCGCTGAACTGCCGCGACTGGGCCAGGGCGCCGGCCAGTTCGTCGTGGGCGTCCTTGGCCGCCAGCAGTTGCTGCTCCAGCACCTTGACGTCATCGACCAGGGCGAAGCGATGTTTGAGCACCGACAGCTCGCCCAGCCAGCGCTGGATACCGGTGATTTCACGCTCCAGGCGCATCAGTTCCTGAGTACCGCCGCGCTGGTCGTTCTGCAGGCGGTCCTGCTCGCCACGGTAGTGCTCGGCCTGGATCACCAGCTCTTCCTTGCGCGCCATGGCGTATTCCTGCCAGGTGCCCAGCAGGGTGTCGAGCACTGGTGAAATGCGGTGCAGCTTGCCGCGCAGGATGTCGCGCTGGGCCACTCCACCGGCCAGGGCCTCGACCAGCGGGCCGGCGGCGACCAGGGCGTTGTAGTCCTGTTCCATGCGGCGCACGTCGCGGAAGGCTTCCTCGCATGCGGCGATGTAGTCGACGCTACCGGAGCGCAGGCTGTGCTCGAAAGCGTCGAGGAACAGCTGCTTGAGCTTGGCGGCGGTGATTTCGCGCATGTGCAGCAGGTTGATGAACAGCGCGCGGAAGGTTTTCAGGCTTTGCTCGCTGGTCGAGCGCAGCGGGATCATGGTCAGGTCCAGCGGCACCGAGGTGTGGCCACCGACCAGCAGACGACGCAGTTCGTCCGGCTTCAGCTCGTAGGCCTTGATCCCCAGGCGCTCGAGGTTGGTGAACAGCTCTTTCTGGCGCAGGCAGGTGTCGTTCTTCTGGTAGTGGGCCAGGTCCAGTTCGCCCTTGTAGGCAAAGAACTGGTGACCGAAACCGCCGCCCGGGCCGCGGCCGACAACGCCGATGACGTGCGGGCCGTGGGGCAGGCTCAGTTCGCAGAGAATGTACGAGGTGTCGCTGGCGAAGTAGAAGCGGCGCGACTGCTCGAGGCTGTACTTGCCGAAGCTCATGTCCGACATGCGCGCCAGGATCGGGAACTGCAGGGCGTTGATCGACGCCGATTTACCCAGGTTGTTGGCACCGTATACCGACAGTGGGTGCTCCAGCGGGAACAGGCCAAGGCTGTAGCCGGCGGTGTTGAGCAGTGCGAAGCGGCGGATGCCGTAGCGTTCCTGGCTCATGCGTCAATCTCCTGTTGCTCTTCGCGGATGGCCCGGGCCAGGGCTTCCTCTTCGCTTTCCTCGCCCTCGAAGGGGCTGAGGTCGAGCGGGTCGTCGGTGCGGTTGAGTTCTTCGGGGCTTTCTTCCTCGACCAGTACCGGGGTCGGCAGCGGCAGGTCGCTGTGCAGGGTGGCCGCCAGGTCGCGGTCCTGCTGCACGGCCAGGCACACGTCGAGGAAGCGATGCATCGGCGGCAGGAAGCGGTAGATGCCGCCTTCCTCGAAAGCGAAGCCGAGCTGGGTCATGCGGCGCAGGATTTTTTCTTCCAGCTCGTCCACGGTCTGCACTTCGGCCTGCAGGAACAGGTCGCGGTACTTGTCCAGCAGCGAGGGCAGTTCGTCACGGCCGATGCTGCCGCCATCGAGCACGGCCATCGGGTCGCGGCCCTGGTCGGCCAGGTGTTCGACCAGGATGAAGGTGAACAGCGACAGGCGCTGCGCGGTCTTGTTGACCTGCGCGGCGGTCATGTCCGGCACGAAGTAGTAGAAGCCACGGGTGTCGCACACCAGTTCGAAGCCCAGGGCCTTGAACAGGGTGCGGTACTGGTCCTGGAAATTCGACAGCTGGGCGTACAGCTCGGGGTCGCGGCGGCTGACGTGGAAGCCTTTGAACAGCTCGCGGAAGATCGGCGCGAGCTGGGACAGTTCGGAAAGATCAAGATGCATGGGCTGGGCTCGCGTTGGATTCGGTAGGCGCGCTGGCGGCGTCTTCGCGGCTGGAGGTCAGGGCGAACGAGCGCAGGCTGACCAGGTGTTCCTGGGTGATGTACTCGCGGCGGTCGAGGCGTTCGCGCTTGAAGCGCTTTTCCCGCGACAGGCGCGAGAACCAGTACAGCAGCTCGTCGGTGGCGCCTTCGGGTTCCTGCTCCAGCAGCCAGACCATCAGGTCGGGCAGCGGCAGGGCCTGTTCGCAGCGTTCGGCCATTTCCTTGACCGTGCGCGGTGCACGGGGCAGGGCGCCGGACTGGGTCTTGTGGGCCTTGGGGAAGCGCGCCGGCTTGGGCTCGAAGCGGGCCAGTGCGTAGACATAGGCCTCGACCTGGCTGGCGCTGCCGAGGAAGGTGCTTTGCGGGCGGGTGAACATCGGCATGGCCGCTTGCGGTACGGCGTCGATGCCCTTGCGCCGGATCACCGACAGGGCCAGTGCGGCGCCACGGGTCACGGCGTTGTGCCGGCGGGCTTCTTCACGCAGCGGCAGCAGCAGTTCGCGGGCGTGGCGCAGGGTCAGCTGGGCGCTGGTCTGCATTTCCAGGATGCGCGCATGGGTGCGCAGCAGCATGTCGTCGTCGACCAGGTGGCCCAGGCGCGCCTGTTCGCCCAGCAGCTTCAGCAGCACGGTCTCGACCTTGCGCACGCCCTGTTCGAAGGCGCCGTCGGCGTTGACCAGCTGGATCATCGGCTCGACATACTCGTCCCAGGTCGCCAGTACTTCGGCATAGCGCTGGCGCAGCGGGATCTGGCGGTTGCTGGTCTTGGCCCGCTCGGCCACGGCCACCAGTGCCTGCTCGTCGTTGTCGAGCTTCTTCAGTACATCGCGCACGCGCATGTCGAGCAGGCGCAGCTGGCGCGCCAGGTCGTCGCTGTCGCGGTTGTCGAAGGCGTCCTGGATATGCCCGGCCAGGCGCTCCAGGTGGCGCAGGTAGGCTTCGATCTCCAGGCACAGGCCCAGCCGGTGTTCGCGGCGCAGGTAGGCGAGGAAGTCGTGGATCTGCGCGTTGAGCTCGAAACGGTTCGGGCTCTTGGCCACCGGGACCAGGATATCCAGGCGGATCCATACGTCGAGCAGCTGGGTGATGTCCTGCGGGGTGCTCTCGACCTGCTGGCGGGCCACATGCTGACGCAATTCGACCAGGCTCAGGGTGCCCTGGTCGAAACGCTCGCACAGCGGCTCGATCAGGGCCCAGTGTTCGGCTAGGGCGCGCAGGACGCGCTTGGGTTCGATCATTGGCTTCGACTCGTTGCCAAGAAAAAGGGGGCGATTGTACTGCATCCGGGGGGGAGGTTTTCACCCCTTGGTCTGTAATGAGAAATAACCTTGTGTGTATGGGTATGGTTCGGTTTTTGTAGTGGCATTTAGATCGAGCGCCGCCCGCGCGGCGCTTCGCAGCACAAGGCTGCTCCTACATCTGTTTCGGGCCAATTATTTCTGAAGGAGCGGCGCGCGGCCCTTTGGTGTTCACCTCGATAACGTGCAGGGCAAACAAGGCGGCCGCGTGCGCGGGGACAGGCGTGACTGGCCAGAAACAAATGTAGGAGCAGCCTTGTGCTGCGAAGCGCCGCGCGAGCGGCGCTCGGTCTGATAGGCGCTGCAAAAACCAAGGCGTACACGTTAGAATGGCCAATTGTCTCCACCCCTCGGAACCCGGCCCCTTGCTCACCGAACCCCGTCGCCGCGCCTACCTTTCCGCCATGCAAGTGGTGCACTGGCTGCCGCGCGCCGAACTGCCGTTCGCCGCACCGTCGCGGCCCGAGCTGCTGCTGCCGGTGGCGCCGGTCGAGGACCTCGACTTCGACGTCAGGCCGGCACCGGCTGCCAACGAGGCGCCAATCACCCCACAGGCCCGCTCCGGCGAGCGGCCGAAAATCGAGATTCCGCGCCCGGGCAGTGCGCCCAAGCCGGCCAACAAGCCTGTCGAGGCCGATGAGCAGGCCACGCCACCGCGCCCGGCCATGGTGCCACCCCCGCGCTTCTCGCTGCAGCTGCTGCGAGCCGGCAGCTGCCTGCTGCTGGTGGAGTTGGCCACCGGCCAGCCGTTCCAGAGCCGCGACCCGTCGTACCTGCTGCTCAAGGACATGCTGCGCGCCGCCGGCCTGCCCGACGCACCGCAGATCATCGGCGAGCCGGTGCGCTGGCCGCTGCTGGTGCGCGGCAACATGGACCAGGGCCCGGAGGCGGCGCGCGATTTTGTCCAGGGCTTTGTCCAGGCGCGCCTGGAGGACGCCCCGTGCACCTGCCTGTGGCTGGTCGGCCTGCCGGCGCTGCGCTTTGCCGCCAATGTCGACGGCGAAGCCTATTACCAAACCCTGAAGCTCGAGGGCCTGGGCGAAGCCTGGGCCTTGCCGGGCCTTGAACTGTTGATGGACGAGCCGCAGCGCAAGGCGGACGTCTGGAAAGCCATGCGCCAGCTGATGGCGCGCTGGAAGAGCGTTGAATGAGTGACTCGATCAGCTTCCGCCGGATGACCGAGGCGGATCTGGATGCCGTACTTAAGATCGAATATGCCGCGTTCAGTCATCCCTGGACTCGAGGGATCTTTCAGGATGCGCTCAAATCGTATGAGGTCTGGCTGATGTTCGACGGCCAGCAGCAGGTGGGCCATGGCGTGATCAACGTGATCATCGATGAGGTCCACCTGCTCAACATCACCGTCAAGCCGGAAAACCAGGGCCGCGGCCTGGGCCTGCGGCTGCTCGAGCATCTGATGGCCCGGGCCTACCAGCTCAATGGCCGCGAGTGCTTCCTGGAAGTGCGTGCCAGCAACCAGTCGGCCTATCGTTTGTACGAACGCTTTGGTTTCAACGAAATCGGCCGCCGCCGCGACTATTACCCGGTTGCCGGCGGCCGTGAAGACGCCTTGGTGATGGCCTGCACCCTGCTCGAAGATTGAGCAGGGCGGGCTTCAATCACAGGTCCTGTGGCTGAGCCTCCATCGGCTTGGCCAGGTCGCGCAGGCTTCTGCTCACGCTGCCGGTATTGCATTTTGCCGCCGCCTGCTCCGGCGTGTACTTGCGAATGGTGCGGAAGAACAGCTCGCAGGTCTGTTTCTTCTGTGTAACCTGCCACTTGGTCGAGCAGGCATCCAGCGTCAGCTTGGCATCGGCCCGTTGATTGCGCCCCATCCCTGCCTGCCAGCAGGCCGCCGTCAGGTCCTGCCCCATCATTTTCAAGCCGGCAGCATCAGCTGCATCCTGGTCGCCGCCGTGGCTGTCCTTGTTTGCCGCATACCAGATGGCACTAGGGTGGTTGGCACCCAGTACCGGTACCTTGGCACCTGCCTGCGGGCTGATGCTGACCAGGCCCAGCACATTCACCTGCGGCCCGTACTGCTGCTGGATCCAGCTGCGTACTGGCGCGCCGAATGCCACCATCGGCAGAGGCCTGGCGGGGTTTTGCAGGGTCATCTCGCTGACCATGCGCACCTGGTAGTCCTTGAAGTAGCTGTAGGTTTCCTTCAGCGTTTCACCCGCGCTGGCGGGGGCGGCGATGGGAGCGATATCGATGATGGTCTGGTAGGCCGGGGTCTGGCTGGCGTCGACGCCGTTGAATGTCAACAGCTCAGCCCAGCGGTCGGTGGTGTTGGAGCGCAGGTAGTCCTGGGCCTGGGTCAGCGAGTAGTCCGGCGGGAAGTGCAGCAGTTCGATGCTGCGGCGGTTCTGCAGGGCCATGCCCAGCGGCAGGAACAGATACCAGTCGTAGGACCATTTGCCGTCCTCGTTCAGCCGGGTGGCCGCCTGATAGGCCAGTTCACCGCTGTCGAGCAGCTTGCGCAGGGGTTTTGCATAGTTGGCGGGTACGCCACTGATGGTTGCGTGCAGGCGATCGTTGTCGCGGCTTACATGCACCTGGGCCGCGGCATGGCCGTCGCGGCGTACGCTCTGTGTCAGATAGTGTTCTACGGTTTGCTCCAGGGTCCAGTCGCGATAACAGATCACGTGACAGTTGTTGGGGAAGGCGAAAAGGCGGGTGACGCGCTGGGCGTCGCCCAGGTCGATTCGCGCATCGGCGGCTGCAAGGCCGCTGAAGGCCAGGGCGGCAAGGCTCGGTAATGCCATCTTGTGCATGCTTAACTCCTTGTTGGGCGCAGCCGTATTCGGCAGCGTGGCACATACTGTGGCAAGGGGAGCAGGGATGAAAAGGGCTGGATGGCTGCCGCTGGTGCTGGGCATGTTGGGTGCAGGAGCGCAGGCCGATGAGCGTGATATCTGGTTGTTCGCGCAATGGGCCGGGGACCATCAGACACGGCCATTTCGCGAGATGCTTGTGGATGCCCGTCTTTATGGCGTGGTGCCGATCCATCAGCTGCTGCGTTCGGCTTCGGACTGGAAGCAGTGCCAAGCGTCCCCCTTCGCCGTGCCGCCCGCCAGCAACTGGCCGGCAGTGCGCTCGACGCTCTCGCTGATAAAGACGCTTCATGACCAGGGCATCCTGCGTCAGTTCGAGGTGTTTTCAGCCTATCGAGCCCCGCGCCTGAATGCCTGCGCCGGCGGGGCGGCCAACAGCGCCCATACCCGGGTGTTCGCTGTCGATATCTTGCTGCCCGAGTGGGCGGACCCCAACCCGCTGTGCCGGTTCTGGCAGCAATACGGCCAGGCCTGGAACATGGGCCTGGGGCGCTACCCCTCCGGGCGTATTCATGTGGATACCGCGGGTTACCGTACCTGGGGTGGTGACGGCCGTGCGGGTTCGTCGTTCTGTATCAAGCCCAGATGAGCCAGGCAGCTCCTGCATTCGCCCATCACCCACGTGGCGAAGCGCTGGCGCTTGCCGTCGTCTTCCAGCGGCAAGGGGCTGAGCAGGTGGTAGGCCGAGCCGTCACGCACGAAGCCGAACGGTGCCTGCAACTGCCCATTGTCGAGTTCGTCGCGCACCATGAGGGCTGAGGCCATGGCCAGGCCCAGGCCGGCGCTGGCGGCCTGAATCGACAGGTAGAAGTGCTGGTAGTCGCTGCGCTCGGTGTGCCGGACCTGTTGGCCGCTCAGGCGCAGCCAGTTGGGCCAGGCGCCGGGGCGGGTGGCGCTGTGCAGCAGGCGCTGGCCTTCGAGTTGGAGGGGGACGGTGGGGTGGCAGACCGGGCCGATCCATTCGTCGCAGATCTTCTGGTTGTACAGCTGTTTGTCCCAGTGGAAGTCATCGCGGCGAATTGCCAGGTCGACACCACTGCGTGCGAAGTCCAATGGCCCGCCAGCGGCCACCAGGTGCAACTGCAGGTCGGGATGGGCGGCGTGGAAGCGGGGCAGGCGCGGGATCAGCCAGCGCATGGCGATGGTCGGCTCGCACGACAGCACCAGTACGTTGTCGCGGGCCTGTTGTTGCAAGCGCTGCACGGCGCCTTCGAGCTGCTCGAAGATCGCCTGGGTAGTGCCCTGCAAGGCACGGCCGGCAGGGGTGAGGAAAATGGCCCGGTTGCGGCGCTCGAACAACTCCACACCCAGGCTTTCTTCAAGCAGACGCACCTGGCGGCTGACTGCGCCATGGGTGACATGCAGGTGCTCGGCGGCGCGCACGAAGCTCTCGGTCTGGGCGGCTATGTCGAAGTAGCGGAAGGCGTTGAGTGGCGGCAGTTTCATGGCATTCCTGTTTGTCTGTGCCGGCCTCTCGCGGGTAAACCCGCTCCCACAGGTGATGCGCCGCCCCTGTAGGAGCGGGTTTACCCGCGAAGAGGCCGACACAGGCTCTAGATATCTGTGAGGAAAGCTATCAGATTTGCTTCACTATAAATCGATTTTTCCTGGTCTATAAGCTCTCGATAATTACCCGGTCTGTGCATTTCCATCGCCTATCGAGAGCCACCAGCATGACCGAACTCATCGCCGTCGCCCTGTTCACCCTGCTTGCCGTCATCAGCCCCGGTGCCGACTTCGCCATGGTCACCCGCAGCAGTTATGCACAGGGCCGCAAGGCCGGGCTGGCTGCTGCCGTGGGCATTGCCCTGGGGGTGCAGGTGCACGTCCTGTACACGGTGCTGGGCATCGCGGTGATCATCAGCCAGAGCCCGACCCTGTTCCTGGGCATGAAAGTGCTGGGCGCGGGTTACCTGGTCTACCTGGGTTTCCAGTCGCTGACCAACACCCGGCGTATCAGCCTCGACGGGGTTGCCGCATCAGCCACCAGCGTAACGCAGGCCCTGCGCACGGGCTTTCTGACCAACGCCCTCAACCCCAAGACCATGCTGTTCGTGATCAGTGCCTTCACCCAGGTAGTGCAACCGGGTAGCTCGTTGGCGCTGGATTTTGCCTACGGCGCTTTCATGTCGATTGCTCACTGGGTGTGGTTCAGCCTGGTGGCGGTATTTTTCTCCAGTACGGCATTGCGCAAGGCGATGATCGAGCGGCAAAGGCTGGTGGACCGGGTAATCGGCCTGGCGCTGATCGGGTTGGGCCTGGCCGTGGCGGTGACCGGAATGCGTTGAGGTGGCAATTGCATGCCCTGTACGGGAAGGGTGCAGGCCTGTGGTAATTTTCCGCAGGCAAAGAAAAAGGGCTTACCTTGCGGTAAGCCCTTCGTCTTGTTTGGTGGCTACACAGGGACTTGAACCCCGGACCCCAGCATTATGAATGCTATGCTCTAACCAACTGAGCTATGTAGCCGATGGCGCGCATTATTCTCTTGAACGGCCCCCCTGTCAACACTCATTTCAAAAAAAATTTGCACGCTTTCAAAAACTTAGCGGCCAGGCCCGGGTTCTGCCTTGCCCAACGGCATGTCGCCGGCTTTCAACTGCCCGCTGCGCCAGCCATCGGCGGCCTTGAGGTCGGCTTTCCGTACCGGGCCGATATGCGCGCCATCGAAGGTTACCCGCTCACCCATCGATACCATACGCTGTTCGCTGCCTTGGATAACCATGGCCTTGCCACTGAGCACCACCAGTTCGTCATGGCCTACATGGCGGGCGACCTGCAGGCGGGTACCGAACACCTGGATGCGCGCGTCGCCCACTGCTATCTCCATGGCCCTGCCGTCGAGCATCACTTCCAGGTATACCCGGCCCTGCACCAGGTGCAGTTGGCGCGTGCGGCCACGCAGGTCGGCGTTCATCGCACTGGCGCTGCCCAGGTGCAGGGTGGTGCCATCGGCCAGGCGGATGCTGCGGCGCTCACCTGTATCGGTATGCAATTCGCTGCCCAGGCGCTGTATCAGCGGCCAGTACAGGTAGGCGGTAGCGGCCAGCCCCAGGAGGAACAATAGCGCCAGCCATTTGCCCAGATGGCTGCGGTGCGCGTTGATCTGCCGTGGACGGACGCGAACGGGCATTGGGCTCATGGGGTTGGTGTGCTCGCGATTAGGGCCGTTTCGCCCAACGATGACGGGTATTTTGGCCAAGGATGCTAATTATATTGAGAACCATTTTCAAGTGTGTCGCAGACAAAGGAAATAAAAGGTAGCTATGTATCTATTTGTTTTCCGATAATCGGATCCCAAACTACGGACGGAGATTCAGGCACATGGCTATCAGTAGCGCCTCCACGGCGCCCACCAGTGCGGCAGCGAGCCAAGCCACGCCGCTGGTGATGCGCATAATCGGTTTCTGCGCCCTGGCGCACCTGATCAATGACCTGATCCAGTCTGTGCTGCCGGCGATCTACCCGATGCTCAAGGCCAACTACGACCTGAGTTTCGCCCAGATCGGCATGATCACCCTGACGTTCCAGATCACCGCCTCGCTGCTGCAACCTTGGGTCGGCTTTTTTACCGATCGCCGACCGGCACCGAACCTGCTGCCACTGGGCACCCTGTGTACCCTGGTGGGTATCGTGATGCTGGCCTTCGTCGGCAGCTTCCCGATGATTCTGCTGGCCTCGGCCCTGGTGGGTATCGGCTCGTCGACCTTCCACCCGGAAACCTCGCGTATTGCGCGCCTGGCATCGGGCGGGCGCTTCGGCCTGGCCCAGTCGACCTTCCAGGTCGGTGGCAACACCGGGTCGGCTTTGGGGCCGCTGCTGGCGGCAGCCATTGTCATTCCGTTCGGCCAGAGCCACGTGGCCTGGTTCGGTTTGGCTGCGCTGTTCTTTCTCGGCGTCACCCTGATGCTGCGTGGCTGGTACAAGGAGCACCTCAACCAGGCCAAGGCGCGCAAGGCTGTGCAGGCGACCCACGGCATTTCCCGCGGGCGGGTGGTGGCGGCGCTGATCGTGCTGGGCCTGCTGGTGTTCTCCAAGTACTTCTACATGGCCAGCTTTACCAGCTATTTCACCTTCTACCTGATCGAGAAGTTCGATGTGTCGGTGGCCAGCTCGCAGCTGCACCTGTTCCTGTTCCTTGGTGCGGTGGCGGCGGGTACCTTCTTTGGCGGGCCGATCGGTGACCGCATCGGGCGCAAGGCCGTGATCTGGTTTTCGATCCTTGGCGTGGCGCCGTTCACCCTGGTGCTGCCGTATGCCGATCTGTTCTGGACCACCGTGTTGAGCGTGGTGATCGGCTTTATCCTGGCTTCGGCGTTTTCCGCGATCGTGGTGTATGCGCAGGAGCTGGTACCGGGCAGCGTGGGCATGATTGCCGGGATCTTCTTCGGGCTGATGTTCGGCTTTGGTGGCATCGGTGCGGCCTTGCTGGGGTATGTGGCGGACCTGCGTGGCATCGAGTACGTGTACGAGGTGTGTTCGTTCCTGCCTTTGTTCGGGTTGCTGGCGGTGTTCTTGCCAAGTACCGGCAAGCGCTGATATTGCCGGGGCTGCTTTGCAGCCCATCGCGACACAAGGCCGCTCCTACAGGGGACTGCGTACTGTTGTAGGAGCGGCCTTGTGTCGCGAAACGGCCTCGTAGAGGCCCCCTGGGCAATTGACGAGCCAACCTGCGGTGGCCTAGAGTCCGCCCTTTCTTCAACCACCTGCGTAGTAGTCAAAGCAATGTGCCGTACCCAGTCCCTGCCAAACGCCCGCCAGCCTGCCTTCCAGGCCCTGCGTCGTGCGTGGCCGAGCGACACGGTGCTCAAGCGTCGCCGCAGCGTGCTGTTTGCCTTCACCTTCTCGCCACACCTCGCCTGAACTGATCTGCGCTTTCGCGTCGCTCGCCGCCCTGGCGTGCGCGCCTGTGTCTGCACGTCTTTTCGGTTTGCAAGGAGTGGTACATGAACATGCGTTTGCTGGCGGGCCTGTTGTTCGCCGTTTCGGTCGTGGGTTTCAGTTTGGGGGCCAGCCTGCCGCTGGTGTCGTTGCGCCTGCATGAAGCCGGTGCGAGCACCCTGGAAATCGGCATCATCTCGGCCATCCCCGCTGCGGGCATGATGCTCTCGGCGTTCCTGGTCGACGCCTGCTGTCGCCACCTGACCCGGCGCACCATCTACCTGCTGTGCTTCAGCCTGTGCACGCTCAGCATTGCCTTGCTCGAGTCGGCGTTCGGCTCGCTGTGGCAGCTGGCGCTGTTGCGCCTGGGCCTGGGGCTGGGCATGGGTATCGCCATCATCCTCGGCGAGTCGTGGGTCAACGAACTGTGCCCGGAGCACAACCGCGGCAAGATCATGGCCCTCTACGCCACCAGCTTCACCGGCTTCCAGGTGCTCGGCCCGGCAATGCTGGCGGTGCTGGGCGCCGACAGCCCGTGGATCACCGGTGTGGTCACCGCCTGCTATGGCCTGGCGCTGCTGTGCATCGTGCTGACCGTACCCAACGACCATGTCGAACATGAAGAAGGTGAAAAGAGCTTCGGCCTGGCCGGTTTCTTCCGTGTGGCGCCGGCGTTATGCGTGGCGGTACTGTTCTTCTCGTTCTTCGATGCCGTGGTGCTGTCGCTGCTGCCGGTGTATGCCACCAGCCATGGCTTTGCCGTGGGCGTGGCGGCGCTGATGGTGACCGTCGTGTTTGCCGGTGACATGTTGTTCCAGTTGCCGCTTGGCTGGTTGGCCGACCGGGTGGAGCGCACCGGGCTGCACCTGGTATGCGGGCTGCTGGCGATGGCGATCGGTATCGGCCTGCCCTGGTTGCTGAACCTGACCTGGTTGCTATGGCCGCTGCTGGTGCTGCTGGGCGCCGTGGCAGGCGGCATCTATACCCTGGCGCTGGTACTGATCGGGCAGCGCTTCAAGGGGCAGGACCTGGTTACCGCCAATGCCAGCGTGGGTTTGCTGTGGGGTGTGGGTAGCCTGGTCGGGCCCTTGGTGAGCGGTGCGGCAATGGATGTGGCGCCGCATGGTCTGCCCATCGCGCTGGCGCTGATGGCTGGGTTGTTCGTGTGCTTTGCCCGGCAGTCGTACCGGCGTGCGGGGCGGTTGCGGGCGGTGGCGGACTGATGTCCTTCAGGGCTGCGCGGTCCTACAGGGGCCGCACAGCCGGTCAGGCAAATGCCTGTCAGAAACTCCCGCGCAAGGTCACCGACACATTGCGTGGCTCGCCCCAGTAGTACCCCGTCGCCGTGGTACCGATCTGCCGGTAGTACTTTTTGTCGAAGATGTTGTTGGCGTTGAGTTGCACTGAGTAGTTGTCGTTGATGCGATAACCGAGCATGCCGTTGTACACCGCATACCCCGCCTGGGTCGCCTTGGCCGTGCCGCTTTCGGAATAGATGTCGCTCTGCGCCTGCACGCCGCCACCAATGGTCCAGGCGTCCAGCGTGCCCGGCAGGCGGTAGCTGGTGAACAGCCGCAGCATGTGCTCCGGGTCGGTGGTGCGGATCGCGTTGCCATTGGTGGCTGCCGAGTTCTTCAGGTACTCGGTGGTGTTGTAGGTGTAGCCGCCGGTGACCTGCCAGCCCGGCAGCACTTCGCCGGTAATCTCCAGGTCGATGCCCTCGCTGCGGCTCTTGCCTGAGGCGATCTTGCAGCGGCCGGTGGTGCCGTTGCAGCCGATCTCCGTGGACATGTCATCCACCGGCGTACCCACCTGGTTGATACGGAAAAACGCCAGGCTGGTGTTCAACCGGCCATCGTAGAACTCGCCCTTGATGCCCGTTTCGTAGGCTTCGCCGATGATCGGGTCGAGTACCGAGTTGTTCTTGTCCACCACTGTCTGCGGGCTGAATATCTCGGTGTAGCTGGCGTACACGCTGAAGTTGTCATTCAGGTCGTAGATCAGCGCCGCGTACGGCACGATCTTCTCGTCGACGCTGAACTTGCCGTTGGCACCGGTGTTGTTTTCCTGCTCGTAGTCATACCAGTTGGCCCGTGCGCCGATGATCGCGGTCAGCGGTTCGGCCAGCGAAATGCGCCAGGTGGCGTGTGCGGCTTGCTGGGTGGTACGGGTGCGCACCGGGTGGGCGGTTATGTCGATGTCCGGCTCGGGCAGGCTGGTTTTCGGGTCCCAGTAGCGGATGTCGTACAGCCCGGAAATCACCCGGTTGGTGGCCGAGGCGTAGGAGTCGTTGCGGATCCGCTCGACCCCGACCATCAACTCGTGGGTGCGGCCAAACAGGTCGAACGGGCCGTTGAGGGTGGCGCTCAGATTGTTCTGCAGGCTCTCGCCGCCGTCGCCTTCGGTAACCTGGTATCGCATCAGGTACGGGTTGCCGGTGGGATTCAGGTTGGCCGGTGCGCGCTCCATATAGGTTTGCTTGAAGCCATGGTCGTCCAGCTCGAAGTGGGTACGCAGGGCCATCAGCTTCAGGGTCCAGTCGTTGTCGAAGCGGTGTTCCAGTTCGGCAAAGGTGTTCAGGTTGCTGCGGTCCCAGCGGTTCCAGTCGGCGCCCAGGTAGGTGCTGCGGCCGAAGGGCAGGGGGGCGCCGGTGGCGTCGGCGGGCAGGTTGCCCCAGGCGCCAGTGGCGTCGAGTTTGGTCCACTCGAGACCGGTGGTCAGCGTGGTGCTGTCGTCCAGGTCGAAGGCCAGCGAGCCGCCGAACGCTTCCTTGCGCTCCATGCGCGAGTCCTGGAACAGGTCGCGGTCGTCATGCACGGCGATCATCCGCCCGCGCACGTTGCCGGTTTCGGTCAGCGGGCCAGAGATATCGGCCACGTAGCGCTGGGCATTCCACGAGCCCAGGGTCACGCTGGCCGTAGCCTGGAAGTCATGGGTCGGGCGCTTGCGCACCAGGTTCACCGTGCCCGACGGGTTGCCGGCGCCACGCAGCATGCCGGTGGCGCCGCGCAGCACTTCGGCGCGGTCGATGAACGCTGAGTCGGTCTGGATGAACGAACCGCCACCGCTGCTCTGCACCACGGTGGCGCCGTCGTACTGGATGGCATCGATGGCAAAGCCACGCGAGTAGTACTGCACCCGCTCGCTGTCGGTGTAGTTGACCACCACGCCGGGTGTCTGCTCCAGCAGGTTGGTCAGGTTGGTGATGTTCTGGTCATCGATGCGCTGGCGGGTTATCACGCTGACCGATTGCGGAGTATGGCGAAGGGTTTGCGGCATCTTGCCGATGGTCACTTCGCCGGTAGTGTAGGAGCCGGTGTGCTCGGTGGTTTCGCCCAGGCGATCGCTGGAGATGCTGGTCGCGCCCAGCTCAAGGGCGTTTCCCACATCCAGTGCCGGGATCAGCAGGAAGCTGGTTGCACTTTCCTGCTGGACCTGCACGTTGCTGCCCTGCAACAGGATCGACAGCGCCCCCGCACTGTCATGTCGGCCCTGCACCCCTCGGGTGGTCTTGCCCTGCAGGCTGTTCGCGTCGAACGACAGGCTCAGGCCGCCCTGGCGGGCCAACTGGTCCAGCGCGGGGGCCAGCGGGCCGGCCGGGATGTTCCAGTCGGTCTGCTGGCTCTGGCTGGCCGTTGCAGCCTGGGCCATGGCCGGGAAGGCACCGCCAGCTGCCAGGCCAAGGCCGAACACGGCCGCGCGCACGGCACGGCGCAGCCTGTCGTTGCGAGGGGAACACGGGGCAATCATGAAGCGCTCCTGAAGGTTGTGAAGACCACTTTTCGGGTTTTGTTCCTTCAGGCCGGACGAGAATGAGATTCCACCTCATTTATTTTCGGAATTTTTTCAGGCCGCACCGATGCTCACCCAATAACGCGTGCGGTAGTCGACCCGCACCGGCAGGCTGCGGGTGAGCAGCTGCAGGATCTGCCCGGTGTCGGCCAGCTGGTAGGTACCGGACACCTTCAGGTTTGCCACTTCGGGGGCACAGCGCAGCAGGCCCGGGCGGTAGCGCGCCAGCTCGGCGATGAACTCGCCCAGCGGCATCTGCTGGACGCTGAGCACGCCGTCGGTCCAGCCCCAGGGGTCGCTGTGCAGCGTCACCGCCTGGAAACTGCCGCTCGCCCACACCTGCAAGGTTTCGCCTGGCAGCACCCGACGTGGCGAGGCCGAGGTGGGGAACAGCGTGACGTCGCCCCGGCGTACGGCCAGCAGCAGCCCCTGGTCGTTCTCGCGCAGCAGCAGTTGGCCGTCGAGGGTGGCAAGTTGGCCAACGCGGGTGTCGATGCGAAACGGGCGGTTATCGTTGGGGTTGCTGTCCAGGCTCACCTCGCCACGCACCAGTTGCAGCCGGCGCTGCTCGGCGCTGTAACGCAGGTCGATGGCGCTGGCGGTATTGAGCTGGATGCGGCTGCCATCGCTGCCTTGCAGTTGGCGGCGCTCGCCGGTGGCGGTGCTGCTGTCGGCCAGCAGCTGAGGTATGCCCAGCGGTTCGCGAGCGGCCCAGCCCAGGCTGCCGCCCACGGCCAGCACGGCCAGCAGTTTGAGGTGGTCGCGGCGGCTGATGCGCTGGCGCTGGCTGCCATCCAGAGTGCGGCGGCTCAGGCCCTTGGGCAGCCCGGCCAGTTCGTCACTGAGGTGGCTGACCCGCTGCCAGGCCAAGGGGTTGTGCGGATGGCTGGCCAGCCAGTGCTGGAACTGCTGCTCGGTGCGCGGGCAGGGGCTGTCGAAGCGCAACTTCACCAACCAGTCGATGGCCTGGTCGACCTGCGCCTGCGCGGGCGCGCTGTCAGGCGTCGGCATAGCGCAACCGGTAGCAGACGCCCAGGGCCTTGGCCAAGTCCCGCTCGACGGTGGCCCGCGACACACCCAGGCGCAGGGCGATCTGCACGATGCTCAAACCGTCGAGCTGAGCCAGCAGGAATGCCTGGCGGGCACGCGGTTTCAGCTGGTGCAGGGCTTGGTCGAGGCGCGCCAGGGTATCAAGGATGACCAGTCGATCTTCTTCGCTGGGCACTTCGGCTTCGGGTAGGTGAGCCAGGCTTTCCTGGTAGGCCCGTTCCAGCGCACGGCGACGGAACTGGTCGATCATCAGGCCACGGGCGATGCTGCTGAGGTAGGCGCGTGGCTCCTTCAGCGGCGACAGCTGGCGCGCCCGCAAAAGCCGCACGAAGGTATCCTGGGCCAGGTCGGCGGCGTGCTCGCTGCAACCGACCCGGCTGCGCAGCCAGCCGCTAAGCCAGCTGTGGTGGGCCTGGTAGAGCAGAGCGACCTCGGTCGGCTTGAGCGTGTCGTTGATCTGCATCTTGGCGAAGGCCCGGTCCTGTGGATACATGCGATTGTGAATGGTTCTCAATTCTATGCGGGGATGCTGGCGCGGAGCAATGGCATGCCAGGAATTAGTCGCGCAAGAACCGGCGTTTGCCCGATGAACGGCTGCGCTAAGCTGGACCTGCAATCGACTTGATGGAGGTGCCATGATCTTGGCCGACCTTTCGCCTGACGCGTACCGCGAGGCCACCGAATACCTGGCGGCGCTCGACCCGGACTGGTCGCGGCATATCGCGGCGACCGGGCCTTGCCTGCACCAGGCCACGCCGGGGCGTGAACCTTACGAAGTGCTGGTGCGAGCGATTGCCTACCAGCAACTGCATGCCCGTGCTGCCGAGGCAATTCTTGGGCGTTTGCTGGCGTTGTTCCCGGAGGCTGCGTTCCCAGGGCCGGAGCAGTTGTTGGCGGTTACACCGGAAAACATGCGCGCCTGTGGTTTTTCCGCGAGCAAGATGGCGACGATCCAGGGTATTGCCCAAGGCCGGCTGGATGGCCTGGTGCCGAGCCGGGAAGAGGCGCTGGCCATGGCTGACGAGGCGTTGATCGAGCGGCTGGTGGCATTGCGCGGGGTAGGGCGGTGGACGGTGGAGATGTTGCTCATCTACAGCCTGGCGCGTTCAGACGTTCTGCCGGTCGACGATTTTGGCGTGCGCGAGGGGTATCGGCGGCTGAAGGGGCTGGACAAGGCGCCGACGCCGGCGCAAATGCGTTCGCTGGGTGGCGGCTGGCGGCCATACCGCACCGTGGCGGCCTGGTACCTGTGGCGGGCCTGAGGTTTTGCACTGCCTGTGCCGGCCCTTTCGCGGGCAAGCCCGCTCCCACAAGGATTCCACAGCCTTGAAAGGCTATGCAGTACCTGTGGGAGCGGGTTTACCCGCGAAAGGGCCGGCACAGGCAACAACCTATCTGGACATTTACCAATGAACCCCTACACCACCCCCGACCAACGCTGGCAAGCCGTAGAATCCCGCGAAACCGCCGCCACCGGCCACTTCGTCTACGCCGTGCGCACCACCGGCATCTACTGCCACCCCGGCTGCAAATCGCGTCTTGCCAAGCGAACCAATGTCGAGTTCTACGACACCCCAGCTGCCGCCGAAACCGCCGGCTACCGCGCCTGCAAACGTTGCACCGCCACCACCAGCGCCACCCGCCATAGCCAGCTGGTCACCCGCGCCTGCCGCCTGATCGAAGCCACCGACCCGGCACCCAGCCTCGACCAACTCAGCGCCCAACTGGCCGTCAGCCCTTTTCACCTGCATCGCCTGTTCAAGGCTGAAACCGGCCTGACCCCCAAGGCCTATGCCACCGCTTTCCGTGCCCGGCGCCTGCGCGCCCACCTGGAAGATGGCCAGCGCTCTGTCACCGATGCCATCTATGACGCCGGCTACAACTCCAACAGCCGCTTCTACGAAAGCGCCGACCAGCGCCTGGGCATGCGTCCGCGGCAATACCGCGCCGGCGGCGCCGGGGCAACCATCCACTTCGCCCTTGGCCAATGCTCCTTGGGTGCCATCCTGGTGGCCCAGAGCGAGAAAGGCATTTGCGCGATCCTGCTGGGCGACGATCCCGAGGCCCTGCTGCACGATCTGCAGGACCAGTTCCCCAAGGCCCACCTGGTCGGCGGCGACAGTGCTTACGAACGGTTGGTCGCCGAGGTGGTGGGATTCGTCGAAGCACCCGCGCTGGGCCTGGCCCTGCCACTGGATGTGCAAGGCACTGCGTTCCAGGAGCGGGTGTGGCAAGCCCTGCGCGAGGTGCCGGCCGGCAGCCGGGTCAGCTACACCGACATCGCCGAGCGCATCGGCGCGCCCAAGGCGGTGCGTGCGGTGGCCATGGCCTGCGCGGCCAACCACATCGCCGTGGCCATCCCCTGTCATCGGGTGGTCCGCCGCGACGGCGACATCAGTGGTTACCGCTGGGGCATCGAGCGCAAACAGCAGTTGCTCAAACGAGAAACGGCACTCTCCTGATCGCGTGAAGCCGCGTAGAATCCCCCGCCAAATCGAATTGTAAAGAGGAATATTCGATGAGGCGTGTCAGCCTTGCCCGTTATTGTCCAGGCCTGATGGTTTTCATGGCCCTGATGCTTGCCATTGCCAGCCCGGCCTGGTCGGCCCCGGCCACGCCATTGTCCAATCTGGCGGTTGCCGAAGCGGACGTGCTGGATGAAAACGCCAGCATCGAGCAGTTGAGCGAGCGGCTGGACCAGATACGCCAGGGCGTTACCAGCGACGCCAATGACGATCTGCTTTCGCAGTTGCGCCTGGGCGCAATGCAGGTGCAGCGTCAGGCCGACGCGTTGACTGCCCTGCGCACCACTGATGTTGAAAAAGTCGACGACAAGCTCAAGGTCATCGGCCCGGTCCAGCCGGACGAGGCGGCTACCCTGACCCAGCAGCGTAAAGCGCTGGAGGCCGAGAAGAAGGCCTTGGTGGCGCAGCGGGACCAGGCCTCCAAGCTGACCCAGTCGGCGCGCGACTTGTCCACGCAAATCGTCAACCTGCGCCGCAGCCAGTTCAACTCGCAGATCACCAGCCGCGCGGCCTCACCGCTGACCCCGGCATTCTGGCAGAGCATCATTCGCCCCACCCAGGACGATGTTGCACGCCTGCGTGACCTGCGTGGTGAGACGGCTGATGCCATCGGCAGTGCCTTCAGCGCTGAAAATCGCTGGCTGTTCATTACCAGCCTGGTAGCGGCAATCCTGGTCTGGACCTTGGTGCGCCGCGTGCTCGAGCGCCTTCTCGCCGGCGCCATGGTCAGCTGGCTGCCCGAAGGCCGCCTGCGCCGCAGTGCGCTGGCGCTGGGTGTCAGCCTGGCAACCTTGGGCACCATCGCCGGCTCGGTCTCGCTGCTGCGTTGGGGGCTGGAGAGCAGCGCCGAGTTGGGCGCCGATATCGCCAGCCTGGCCAATCATGTACTTGCCCTGGTGGTGTTCAGTGCCTTCATCACCGGCCTGGGCCGCGCCATGCTGATGCTGCAGCGTCCGTCCTGGCGCCTGCCGCCTATTCACGATGAAGTGGCCAGCGCCCTGGGCTGGTTCCCCAAGGTGCTGGCGTTGGCGCTGATGGTCATGATGACCATGGAACGCATCAACAGCGTGATCGGTGCCAGCCTGGCGCTGACCGTGGCGGTCAACGGCCTGACCGCGCTGGTAGTGGCGTTCACCTTCGCCGGTGCGCTGCTGCGTTACCGCCGCACCCTGCGCAAGCATGACCTGGAGCGCCCCACAGGCCTGGCCGGGCTGATCCCGTTCGTGATGGTGATCTGGCTTACGTTGATCCTGCTGGCCTTGCTCGCCGGTTACCTGACACTCGCCTACTTCCTCACCGCCAAGCTGCTGTGGGTCAGCCTGGTGATTACCTGTGCCTACCTGCTGACCACGTTCTTTGGCGACCTCTGCGAAACCCTGCTGTCGCCCCGCCAGCCCGGCGGCCTGGCGCTGGCCTCGACCCTGGGCCTGGCGCCACGTCACCAGGCCCAGGCCAGCACCATCCTGGCCGGTATCGGCCGCACCGTGGTGCTGTTCCTGGCGTTGTTGCTGGCACTGATGCCGTCGGGCACCAGCCCCAGCGAACTGCTGTTGAGCCTGGGTGATTGGGACGAGACCGGCGGCAAGCTGCTGGGCAACATGAACATTGTCCCCCAGGATATTTTGCTGGCAGTGGTGATGTTCCTCGGCGGCCTGTTCGCCATCCGCGTGGTCAAGCGCTGGCTGAGCGATCGCCTGCTGCCGGAAACCGACATGGACGCCGGCATGCGTGCCTCGCTGGTGACTCTGGTGGGTTACCTGGGCTTTATCTTCCTGGCCATGCTGGTGATGTCGACCCTGCGCATCAACCTCACCAGCCTGACCTGGGTGGTCAGTGCCCTGTCGGTGGGTATCGGTTTCGGCTTGCAGCAGATCGTGCAGAACTTCATTTCCGGCCTGATCCTGCTGACCGAGCGCCCGGTCAAGGTGGGCGACTGGGTCAGCCTGGCGGGTGTCGAGGGCGACATTCGCCGTATCAACGTGCGCGCCACCGAGATCCAGATGTCCGACCGCTCGACGGTTATCGTGCCCAACTCGCAGTTCATCTCGCAGAACGTGCGTAACGTGACCATGGGCAACGCCCTGGGCGTGGTCGGCATTACCCTGACCATGCCGCTGGAGACCGATGCCAACCGCGTGCGTGAACTGCTGCTGGCGGCTTACCAGGAGCACGAGGCGATTCTGGATGCGCCGGCTACCTCGGTCACCTTCAAGGACCTGACCAGCAGCGGCATGGTGATAGGTGTGAGTGGTTACGTGGCGGGGCCGCGGCAGGTGTCCGGTACGCGCAGTGACCTGTTGTTCACCATCCTTGGGCGCCTGCGTGATGAAGGTATTGCCCTGTCGTCGCCGCAGAGCATGGTGTTGGTGCAAGAGAATGCACGGCCGGCTGACGAGCCGATGTGAGCATCGGGGGCTGCGTTGCAGCCCATCGCGACACAAGGCCGCTCCTACAGGAAATGTGCAGTGCCTGTAGGAGCGGCCTTGTGTCGCGATAGGGGCGCAAGGCGCCCCCAACCCTCAATGCTGCTTGGCCTGCCTGATCCTCAGCAAAATCACCAACAACACCAACAGCACAGGCGGCGCCATGGCCAAAAGCCCATCCCGCGCCGTCAGCCCCAACCCCAGCACATTCAGCCCGCCATACAGCAGCTTGAACAAGTTCAGCAGGTAGTAGGTGATGGCAATGATCGACAGCCCCTCCACCGCCCGTTGAATCTTCACCTGGGCATCAGCCCGGGCATTGAGGCTGCGCAGGATCCCGGCGTTCTGCTCTTCCATTTCCACCTGTACCCGCGCCTGCAACAGGTTGCCCAGGTTGGCCACGTTCTTTGCCAGCTGCTCCAGGCGCTGCTCGGTGGCCGCGCAGTAGCGCACGGTTGGCTTGAACCGGCGTTCGATGAAAACCCCCAGGCGCTGGCAGTCGCCCACATGGCTTTCCCGCAGCTCGCCCAGGCGTTCGAACACCAGTTGCGCATAGGCTTGCGTGGCGCCGAAGCGGTGGCGGGTTTTCACCGTACGGCTGACCACCTGGCGTGACAGGTGGGCAATGGCTTCCAGCAACCCTTTGGAATCATGGCCATCGACCCCGGCACTGCGCTCCGAGAGGCTGACCAGGGTGTTGTCGAAGGCATCCAGTTCCTGGCTCAGGTCCTTGGCCGTGGTCAGGGTCAGCGAGGCCATCATGCGGTAGGTCTCGATCTCCAGCAGACGGCGGATCATGCGGCCCTGTCGGTAGGCATTGAGGCGACGGTTGATGAACAGGAAGCGGTTGGTGCCGTCCTCGGTCAGGCGAAAATCGCTCCACACCACTGCATCGCCACCGCCGACGCAGGAGCCGCACGGGTCCTTGAAACCGTAGTGGGGCAGGTCCAGTTCCTGTTCGTCACGGACCAGCACCTGCACCGCGTTGATCACCTGCGCCGCTTGCGGGGCGATAGCCTCGGCCAGCACCGGCGGCAGCGTTTGCCACTCGGTGTCGGCGGCAGTGCAGGGCACCACCAGGGTCAGGGTGAAGAACTCGGTGTGCCGTTCCCATTTGAACGGATGGCCATCCAGGCGGGTGATGCCTTGGGCGGCTGCGGTGTCCAGGGCATCCGGGCAGCATCGTTGCAGCAGTGCCGCACAGGCAGCATCGCCGCCGAGCAAGGCCAGGTGGAAGACATGCGCCGGGCCGTCGAAATACAGCGACGGGCGGGCGTGCAGTTCGTTGTGCAAGGCGGTGCGTTGAGGGTGCATGGGTGGTCCGGCCTGGTGTTGTGATTGTGGGGGGTACCAGGAAGTGGGACTTTGCGGTCGGCGGGCAAAGTCACGCGGGCGCAGAGTTTTGTGTCGCCTGTGCCGGCCTCTTCGCGGGCTTGCCCGCGAAGGGGCCGGTGAGCCCGGCATCAATTCCAGGCCTTACTCGCGGTTCAACAGCAACTGGTTGAGCGCCCGGGGCATTTGCACGTTATGCACGGTCATACGCGGTTCTTGTAGGAGCGGCCTTGTGTCGCGAAAGGGCCGCAAAGCGGCCCCGGAAATCTCAACCCAGACAGCGCGTCACATGCTTGACCGACTGGTAGGCCGACAGCCCCCAAGGCCCCAGCTCACGCCCGATCCCGCTGCCCTTGGTGCCACCCCACGAGGTCTCGACAAACACCGCCTGCACCGAGTTGATCCACACATGGCCAACCTCCAGCGCATCGGCCACCCGCTCGGCGCGTTCCAGATCGGCGGAGCACACCGTAGCCACCAGCCCGAAGCGGCTATCGTTGGCCTCGGCAATCGCCTGTTCCTCGGTCGCAAAGCGACGCGCGCACAGCACAGGGCCAAAGATTTCTTCCGTCCACAGGCGGCTGTCTTTCGGCACATCGGCATACAGCGTCGGGCTGACGAACCAGCCATCCCGGTCCAGCGCCTTGCCACCGGCCAGGCACTGCAGGCCTTCTTCCCGCGCCGTGGCAAAATAGCCGGCCACTTTCAGCCACTGCGCCTGGCTGGTCAGCGGCCCCATGTCGACCTCTTCGGTCAATGGATTACCGACCCGTAGCTGCTCCAGTGCGGCCTGCAAACGCGGCAGCAATGTATCGGCAATGCCGTCCTGCACCAGCAGCCGCGAAGTGGCCGAGCACATCTGCCCGGCGTTCCAGGTAATGCCGGCGACGATCCATTCCACCGCCTGGCCC
The DNA here is from genome assembly GCF_054792385.1 of Pseudomonas sp. SA233. Classification (NCBI taxonomy): domain Bacteria; kingdom Pseudomonadati; phylum Pseudomonadota; class Gammaproteobacteria; order Pseudomonadales; family Pseudomonadaceae; genus Pseudomonas; species Pseudomonas sp. SA233. Next base: position 826,285 of record NZ_CP096449.1, read on the forward strand.
ACGTCGCAATCATCGAACACCACGATCGCCGACTTGCCGCCCAGCTCCAGCGTCACCGGCCGGCACTGCGCCGAAGCGCTGCGCATTACCTGGCTGCCGACACTATTGCTGCCGGTGAACGACAGCTTGTCCAGGCCATTGTGGTTGCTCAGTGCAGCGCCGGTCTCGGCCTTGCCGTTGACGATGTTCAACACCCCGGCCGGCAGCCCCAGGGCATCGGCGATCTGGCCGTAGGCCTGTTCGATCAGCGGGGTGACTTCCGATGGCTTGAGCACCACGGTGCAACCAGCGGCCAGGGCCGGGGCGAGCTTCCAGGCGCTGGTCACCAGCGGGAAATTCCACGGCACGATCAGGCCGACCACGCCCACCGGTTCCAGGCGGGTGCGAGCGCTGAAGCCCGGCGCAGCCAACGGCACATCGCGGTTCTTCGATGGCAGTTGCTCGGCCAGTTCGGCGTAGTAGCCGAAGGTGGCGATGGCGTCGTCCAGGTCGATTTCCGCCTCGTGACGTGGCTTGCCGTTGTTGCGCATCTGCAAGGTGATCAACGCTTCACGGCGCTGCCCGAGCTGTTCGGCAAAGCCGCGCAGGTAGGCGGCGCGTTCGCTGGCGCTGGTGCTTTTCCAGGCGGGCAGGGCGTCACGGGCAGCGGTCACTGCCTGGTCTACCTGGGCGACGCTGGCGGCCATCAGTTCGGCAAAGGGTTGCCCAAGGGCCGGGTCATTGACGCTGATGCAGTCGCTGCCCTGGCCTTCGACCCAGCGGCCGGCAATGTAGTGGGAAGTGGTCATGGTCGGTTTCCAGTCAGGCCGTTTCGGCGGTGGTTACCGGCGAGTGCGCGGTGCTTTTGCAACGCACCCAACGCGGGCCCTGGGGGCCATACACGCCGGCAGGTTCGGGGAACAGGTTGAGCAGCAGCAGGTACAGCACACCGGCCAGCCCCAGGGTGACCGGCAGGCTCAGGTCGATGCCGCCGGCCAGGTCGCCCAGTGGGCCGACGAACTGCCCTGGCAGGTTGACGAAGCACAGGCCCACCGCCGCGCTGGGGATCCACGCCCCCATGCCGCGCCAGTTCCAGCCATGCAGGAACCAGTAGTGGCCGCCACGTTGGCCGCGGGTGAACACCTGCAGGTCGTCGGCATGGTAGAACCCGCGGCGGGTGATCAGGCCGAGGATCATGATCACCATCCACGGGCTGGTGCAGGTGATGATCAGCACAGCGAAGGTCGAGACGCTCTGCACCAGGTTGAAGGTGAAGCGGCCGATGAAGATGAAACCGATCGCCAGCACGCCAATCAGCAGGGTGGCGCCGGCACGGCTGAGCAGGCGTGGGAACACGCTGGACATGTCCAGGCCAGTACCGTACAGCGCGGTGGTGCCGGTCGACATGCCGCCGATCACCGCAATCAGGCACACCGGCAGGAAGAACCAGCTTGGCGCCACCGCCAGCAGGCCACCGACGTAGTTGTTGGCAGCGATGTAGTCCGGCGCCTGGGTGGCCACCAGGGTGGCGGTGCACAGGCCGAACAGGAACGGGATCAGTGTCGCGCCCTGGGCCGCGATCACCGCCAGCATGATGCGCGCCTTGGGCGTTTCACGCGGGATGTAGCGCGACCAGTCGCCGAGGAACGCACCGAACGACACCGGGTTGCTCATGGCCAGGATCGCCGCACCGACGAATGCCGCCCAGAAGCCCGCCTGGCCGAGGTTTACGCTACCCGCATAACCGGCGTCGAACGGCCCGGCAAAGGCAACGATGCCCAGCAGGAACAGCAGGCTCGAGGCCCACACGGCGATCTTGTTGACCCACAGCATGAAGCGGAAGCCAAAGATACACACCACCAGCACCAGCACCGCGAACAGGCCATAGGCCAGGCCCAGGGTCAGGTCGGTTTCCGGCAGGCCGGCCAGGCGCTTGGCACCGCCGACCAGGGCGTCGCCCGAGCTCCACACCGACAGCGAAAAGAATGCCACCGCGGTGAGCAGCGACAGGAACGAACCGACGATGCGCCCGTGCACGCCAAAGTGCGCACCCGACGACACCGCGTTGTTGGTGCCGTTGAGCGCGCCGAACAGGCCCATGGGCGCGAGGATCAGCGCGCCCACGCTGACGCCGAGCAGGATCGCCCACACGCCGGCCTGGAACGACAGCCCGAACAGCACCGGGAAGCTGCCCAGCACGGCCGTGGCGAAGGTATTGGCGCCGCCGAAGATCAGGCGGAACAGGTCCAGCGGGGAGGCGTCGCGTTGATCGTCGGGGATCTGTTCGACGCCGTTGGTCTCGATACCGGTCGAGTGGCTCATGGTGATGCTCCAGCGCGGTTGTTGTGGGCCGGCGCAGTGCGCGGGCCTTCTTGTGGGTGCGATGGCAGGGCGGCAGGGCCGCGTAAAGGGGATCAGGCCGGCGATACGACCGACAGGTGCTCGTGGCAGGCCAGCCACCGTTCGCCGTGGCGGCGGAAGACGATGGTCTCGCGCTCGCTCAACTGGTGTTCTTCGCCGGCGATGCGGATGTGCGTGGCCACATCGTGCATGAAGATCGCCACGTCACCTTGCAGGCTCACCTGGGCATTGCCCGATTCGCAGGCGAGCACGGCAAACCCGTCGGCCTGCCACTGGGCCCAGAGTTGCTCATAGGCATGGCGCGACAGCAGCGGTTGCGGCAGGGTGTGGAAAAGGAAGGTGGCGTCTTCGCTGAAGCAGGCGAAATAGCGAGCGGTGTCGTTGCTGGCGAACGCCGCAACGAGGTCGGCGGCGGCTTGCCGTACCTGGAGTGTCTGGTCCACGGGAGTGGCCTCACGGTTCTTGTGATTGTGGTGAAGCGATTCTGGTGGCGGTTGGCGAGGGGAAAAATCGCTGCGGGCAAATAATCAGTTCAGGAATTTGTGAAGTGATGGCTGCGCTTTCTCAGGTTTCGCACTGCGCATCCTGTGGGAGCGGGCGTGCCCGCTCTCATAAGGCTGCACATAACTCATTGAATTAGCAGGGACCCTGTGGGAGCGGCTTTAGCCGCGAACACCGGCGCAGCCGGTGCCATGCACCGCGTTGGATTCTTCGCGGCTAAAGCCGCTCCCACAGGGTATGCGGATCGCTTGCGAATTCGGCTCTCTACGCGACAGCGCAGCCCAAAGGGCTTTCAGCTATCCAGCTGTCATCTGACTGCAACGAATATTCAGCAACCTTTCTGCCATCTCCCCGTGCCTCATTGCGAGTTCGAATGGGCCATCCCGCGCTGCATCTGCCACAGGACCACGACCTGTTCGGCCTGCTCTACGCCTTCGCCTTCCGCCCTGGCCAGCCGGGGCGCGAAATCGATTCGGCGCAGTTGTTGCGCACGCTCGGCCAGCCGCTGGAACCTGGCGAGTTTCTGTGGGTGCACCTGAACCTGGCCCACGCTGCCTGCGAACGCTGGTTGCGCACCCACCTGCAGTTGCCCGAAGCCTTCTTCGAAACCTTGCGCGAAGGTTCGCGCTCGACCCGTATCGAACACGCCGACTCGGCACTGCTGGCGGTGGTCAACGACGTGGTGTTCAACTTCGGCCTGGTGTCCTCGGACATCTCCACGCTGTGGGCCTGCGCCAGCAGCCAGTTGCTGGTAAGCGCGCGGTTGCAGCCGCTGCATTCGGTCGACAAGCTGCGCTCGTCGGTCAAGCATGGCGAGCGCTTTCATTCGTCCATCGAGTTGCTGGTCCATCTGTTGCGCGACCAGGGTGATGTGCTGACCCAGATCGTGCGTGAAACCACCACCAGTGTCGACCGCATCGAAGACCAGTTGCTGTCTCAGCGCCTGAGCGACAACCGCGCCGAACTGGGCAGCATGCGCCGGGTGCTGGTGCGCTTGCAGCGCCTGCTGGCGCTGGAGCCGGGGGCGCTGCTGCGCCTGCTCAACCGGCCGCCCGACTGGCTGCAGGAACAGGACATACGCCAGCTGCGCGCGGCCACAGAAGAGTTCACCCTGGTGATCAGCGACCTCACCGCCCTCGGTGAGCGGATCAAGCTGTTGCAGGAAGAAATCGCCGCCAAGCTCAACGAACAGACCAACCGCACCCTGTTCACCCTGACCGTGGTGACCGTGCTGGCGCTGCCCATGAACATCATCGCCGGCTTCTTCGGCATGAATGTCGGGGGTGTGCCGCTGGCGGAAAACCCCCATGGTTTCTGGGTGCTGGTGGCCCTGGTGGCGACCTTCACCGTGCTGGTGGGGCGCTGGGCGTTTCGCAAGCGGCGCGAGTACTGACGCGACGATCGCCGGTCAGTTCGCCTCTCGCACTGCACTCAGGAACGCCCGGGTCCGCTCCTGTTGCGGGTTTTCGAAGATCTGCGCCGGCGTCCCCTGTTCGTGGATCTGCCCCTTGTAGAAGAAGCACACCCGATCCGCGAACTCCCGCGCAAAGCCCATCTGATGCGTCACCATCAGCATGGTCAGGTTGTGCTCGCTGCCCAACCGGCGGATCACGTTCAGCACCTCGCCACACAGTTCCGGGTCCAGCGCCGAGGTCACTTCGTCGAACAGCATCACCTTGGGCCGCATCGCCAGCGCCCGGGCAATCGCCACGCGCTGTTGCTGGCCACCGGACAACTGCGACGGGTAATGCTCGAACTTGTTGCCCAGGCCAACCATCTCCAGCAGCTCCGCAGCCCGTTCGCGCGCCTCGGAGGGCTTCACGCCCAGTACCTGGACCGGGGCTTCGATCACGTTCTGCAAGGCACTCATGTGCGGGAACAGGTTGAAACTCTGGAACACCATGCCGATCTTCGCCCGCACTTTGCGTACATGGCGCTCGTTGGCGATGAGCTGCTCGCCGTTGCGCCCGGGCATGTGGGTGAGCGATTCGCCATCGACTTCGATCATGCCCTGGTCGATGCCCTCAAGCGTCATCAGTACCCGCAGCAACGTCGATTTGCCCGAACCGCTGGGGCCGATGATCGCCACCTTTTCGCCGGGGGCGACATCGAGGTTGAGGCCGTCGAGCACGGTGAAACTGCCGTAGCGTTTGGTCACGTCCTTGAAGCTGACGATCGGTTGGGCAATGGCCGGTGTGGGCATGTGGGTGTCCAGCGGCTGGGTGACGGTGGCAGTGGCGAAGTGAGTCACAGGGGCGATCATCAGCGGAGCTCCAGGCGCACTTCAAGGCGCCGAACGAGGTAGGCCAGAGCGACGCTCAAGGCCAGGAAGAACAGACCGACCAGGGTGATCGGCTCGAGGTAGCGGAAGCTTTCGGAGCCGACGTTCTTGGCCTGCTGCATGATTTCCACCACGGTGATGGCCGACAGCACCGGGGTGTCCTTGAGCATGGCGATCAGGTAGTTGCCCAACGGCGGCAGGATCGGGCGAATCGCCTGGGGCAGGATGACTGCCCGGTAGGCGGTCCACGGCGCGAAGTTGAGGGCGACCACCGCTTCCCACTGGCTGCGCGCCACCGAGTCGAGGCCGCCGCGGTAAACCTCGGCCAGGTAACAGGCGTAGTGCACGCCGATACCGATGATGCCGGCCTGCATGGCCGTCATGTTCACCCCGTAGTTGGGCAGCACGTAGTAAAGGAAATACACCTGGATCAGCAGCGGCGTACTGCGGATGAACTCGATCAGCAATGCCACCGGCCACGACAGCCAGGCCTGGCGGCTGCGTCGGGCGATGGCCAGGAACAGGCCCAGCACCACTGCGATCAGGAAGCCAACCAAGGTGATGCCCAGGGTTTTCAGCGACGCCTGCAGCAAGTCGGGCAGGATTTGCGCGACGTAGTTCCAGTCCCAGAAATTCATGACAGGCTCCCCCGCAGGCGACCGCGGCTCAGGCGCCGTTCGACCCGACGCATGAGGAAGTTGATGACCTGCGCCAGGACAAAGTAGAGCAGCAGGGTGAGGCTGAAGATTTCCAGGGTCTGGAAGGTCGCCTGGTCCAGCTGACGGGCGCGGAAGCTAAGGTCCGACAGGGTGATCAGCGACACCAGCGAGGTGTTCTTCAGCAGTTCGATCAGCAGGTTGGTGCCAGGTGCGATGGCCGCCAGCAATGCCTGCGGCAGGATGATCCGCCGGAAGCGGGTGGTGGCGGGCATGTTCAGCGCGGTGCAGGCTTCGTACTGCCCCTTGGCCACCGAGCTGATCGCCCCGCGCATCACTTCGGCACCGTAGGCACCGATGTGCAGCCCGAGGCCGACGATGGCCACGGTGTAGGCGCTGAGTTCGACGTTGAACGGTGGCAGCGGCAATACGAAGAACAGCCAGAACAACTGCACCAGCAGCGAGGTGCCGCGGAACAGCTCGATGTAGGCCACGCACAGCCAGCTCAATGGCCGCCATGACGAACGCCTGCCGAGAGCGGCCAGTATCGCGGCGACAATGGCCAGCAGCGAGCCGAAGAAGGTGACCTGGATGGTGATCCAGGCGCCTTGCAGTAACAACGGTATCAATTCACCCATGGTTCGACCTGAATAATCGGATTACACAGGGAATGGCACGGCAAGCGCCATGCCACCTCGATTCACTGCTGGGCACAGAGCTCGGCGGCGGTCTTGTCAGTCACGTTGCTGCGGTCGAAGCCGAACGGCGCGACGGTCTTCAGATGCTCCTCGCTGCCCAGCCACTTCTTCATCTCGGCGTTGACCGCGTCGCGCAGGGCTTTGTCCTCGGGGCGGAAGGCCAGGGCACCGTAGCCGGTGTGGGCCGGGTCATCCGTGAAGTCGCTGATCGCCTCGACCTTGTCGCCACCCTTTTTCGCCAGGCCCTTCATGGTCAGCTGGGTGCCCACGGCAGCATCGGCGCGGCCGGCACGCACGGCCTGCAACTGGGCGGTGGTGTCCGGCACCTGAAGGATCTGCGCATCGGTGATGCCGGAGTCGCGGGCATAGGCGAGGTTGACCGTGCCCGCCATGATCGCCAGCTTCACGTCCGGGTTCCTGGCGATGTCGGCGTAGCTGTGCAGGTTTTTCGGATTGCCCTGTGCCACCAGCAGGGTGTCGGGCAGGGCGTACTGCGGGTCGGTGAAGATCACCTGCTTGCAGCGTGCGGGGGTGATGTACATGCCTGCTGCAATCACATCGAAGCGCCCGGCGCGCAAGCCCGGGATCAACGAACCCCACTCGGTGAGCACGCCATCGACCTGCTTGATGCCCATTTTCTCGAAGATGATCTTGGCGATTTCCGGTGACTCACCGGTTACACGGCCATCGGTTTCGGTGAAGGCGAACGGGGTTTCGTTGGCGTAGCCGATGCGGATGCGGCTGGTTTCCTTGATCTCGTCCAGGCTGGCGGCCTGGGCGCTGGAGAGCACACCGACGGCGGCACAGGCCATCAGCAGGCGCTGGAAGGGGCGTGGAACGTTGAAAGGCTGGCTCATCAATGAAGCTCCTGTTTGTTATAAAAACCGTCGTCGACGGCTCTGTGTTAGGAGGCAGTGGAGCAAAACAGCGATAGCAGGTCGGTCTTTTGTTCGAGGCTGCCAGGCAGCGGGAGTTCGACCTTGGGGCGAGCATACAAAAGCTGAAACGGCGATGGCATTGCACTAGGACAATTGCCCGAAGCACTTGTACGGGGGATGCTGTGACCCTGGCCCCGGCAAGCGAAGCGAACATCATGATGAACAGTTGGAAGGCAGCCCTGGACGCCGCCCGCATCGGCGAGTCCAAATACAAGATCCTGGTCCAGGCCGTCACCGGCGAGATCGAGCGCGGCGTATTGGTACATGACCAGCGCCTGCCACCGCAGCGCCAGGTAGCCGATGCCCTGGGCATCAGCGTGCAGACCGTAACCAATGCCTACAAGGAACTGGAGCGACAAGGCCTGGTGCGTTGCGAGATCGGCCGTGGCAGTTTCGTCAGCCGGCGCATGAGCGACCGTGTGTCGGATGACATCATCGACCTGCCCGAGCGTACCCTGGTCGACTTCTCCATCACCCGCATCCTGCACACCCAGGTGCATGAGCGCATCTGGCGCGACACCTGTGCCGAGCTGGCCGTGGAAGAGGACCAGCCGTGGATCCATGCCTACCGGCCCATCGCCGGGTTCGAGAGCCACCGCGAGGCCGCGGTGCGCTGGCTTGCCGGCCTGGGCATGCAGGTCGAGCGTGACGATGTGCTGGTAACCAACGGCGCCGCCCACGCCATCTTCCTGGCCCTGGCCTCGCTGGCCGGGCCGGATGATGTGGTGCTGTGCGAGGGGTTGACCGACCATGGCGTGATCGGCAATTCACAGGTGCTCGGTTTCACCCTCAAGGGCCTGGAGATGGACCGCGAGGGCATCAACCCGGAACATTTCGAGGACATCTGCAGCAACGAGCGGGTGACCGCGCTGGTGTGCACACCCAACCTCAACAACCCGACCGTCAGCCTGATGCCCGACAGCCGGCGCCAGGAGATTGCCGAAATTGCCCGGCGCTTTGGCGTGCATATCATCGAAGATGACGTTTACGGGCCGCTACTGGGTGGCAGCCATGCCAGGCCGCTCAGTTCCTATGCGCCGGAGCTGTCGTTCTACTGCACCAGCATGACCAAATCGGTGCTTACCGGCCTGCGCGTGGGCTATCTGGCCATGCCCAAGCGGCTGGCGCTGCGCACCGAGAGCATCTTGCGGGTCAACAGCTGGATGGCCACGCCCCTGGTGGCGGAGATTGCATCGCGCTGGATCAACGACGGGCGCGCGGCGCAGCTGGTGGCGCTGCAGCGCACCTTGCTGGGCGAGCGTCAGGCGTTGTTGCGTGAGTACTTGGGGGAGTATGTGCGTGGTCAGCACGCCCATGCCCTTGGGGCGTGGCTGAACATTCCCGAGCGCTGGGAAGTGGACAGCCTGGTGCGTGCCTTGCGCCGTCGGCAGATTGCGGTGACGCCGCCGGAGCCGTTCCTGGTGCGCGGTACACCGCGGCCACGGGCCGTGCGCTTGTGCGTGGGCGCCGAGTGTTCCGAGGCAAAGTTGCGCCAGGCCTTTGGCGATATGCGGGAGTTGTTCGGGCAGTATCCGCAGATCCACGAGCTTTGAGCGGACTGTACCGGCCTCTTCGCGGGTAAACCCGCTCCTACAGGTTCCGTGCGGGGTTAAGGAAATACGCGATTCCTGTGGGAGCGGGCGCGCCCGCGAAGAGGCCAGTGCAGGCAAAAACAAATTCCCCGGCAAATTGCCCTAGTACATTCATCACGACAATTTCCGCCTCATACACTCCGCCCAACATCAGCTCACTTGTTGGGTCCCGGTCATGTCAGCGCTCTCGCTTCACGATCTCTACCTCGCCCGCCAGCGTATCCACGGCCTGGTGCGCAGCACGCCGCTGGAACTTTCCCCCAGCCTGTCACGGCGCCTGGGCGCGCCGGTCTACCTGAAGCTCGAGGCCCTGCAGACTACCGGCAGCTTCAAGCTGCGCGGGGCCAGCAATGCCATCGCCGCACTTGGCGCTGAACAACGCACATGCGGCGTGGTTACCGCCTCCACCGGTAATCACGGCCGGGCCGTGGCCCACGCTGCTGCACAACTGGGTGTGAAGGCAACCGTGTTTCTTTCGCAACTGGTGCCAGCCAACAAAGTCCAGGCCATCCGCGATCTGGGCGCCGAAGTGTGCATCGTCGGCCACTCCCAGGATGATGCCCAGCAGGCCGCGCAACAACATGCCGATCAACAGGGCGCAACCCTGATCCCACCTTTCGATCACCCTCAGGTCATCGCCGGCCAGGGCACGTTGGGCCTGGAAATCATCGAGCAGTTGCCCGAGGTGGAGCAGGTGCTGATTCCGCTCTCCGGTGGTGGCCTGTTCGCAGGTGTGGCGTTGGCCATGAAAAGCATCAAGCCGGCGATCACCACCCATGGCATCAGCATGCAGCGCGGCGCGGCGATGTACGCCAGCCTGCAGGCCGGCAGGCCGGTCGAGGTTGAGGAGCTGCCGACACTCGCTGACTCGCTCGGCGGCGGCATCGGCCTGGGCAACCAGCACACCCTGAACATGACCCAGCGTCTGCTCGACCAACTCCACCTGCTGCCGGAAGCGTCGATCGCCAATGGCATGCGCCACGCCTACCAGCACGAACGGTTGGTACTCGAAGGTGCCGGTGCAGTCGGCATCGCCGCGCTGCTCGACGGCTTGGTGACGGCCCGCGGCCCGGTGGTGGTGGTGGTCAGCGGGCGCAACGTCGACAGCGCACAGCATCAGCGCGTCATCAATGGCGGCGACGCCTGAAATTTACGTTCCTTCACTGGAGGTATTCGAATGCCGGCCATCACCTTGCTCAGCGAAGCCGACCTGCGTAGCTGCATTACCCTCGACCGCGACGCGATCGATGCCATCGAGCAGGCCTTTGCCCTGCTTGCCACGGCCAATGTGGCGATGCCGCCGATCCTGCGCCTGGATGTGCCCGAGCACAACGGCGAGGTGGACGTGAAAACCGCCTACCTGCCTGGTCTGGAGCGTTTCGCGATCAAGGTCAGCCCAGGCTTTTTCGACAACCCCAAGCTTGGCCTGCCCAGCCTCAACGGCATGATGATGCTGCTGTCGGCCCGCACTGGCCTGCTCGATGCCTTGCTCCTCGACAATGGCTACCTCACCGCCGTGCGCACCGCTGCAGCCGGTGCGGTGGCTGCCCGCTGGCTGTCGCGGCAGGACAGCCGCAGCGTGGCCTTGATCGGCAGTGGCGAACAGGCACGCCTGCAGCTGCAGGCACTGCGCCTGGTGCGGCCGATCGAGCAGGTCAAGGTGTGGGGGCGCGATGCGCAGAGAACCGCAGCGTTATGTGATGACCTGGGACGTGATGGGCAACTGCAGGTACAGGCCTGCGACAGTGTCGACCAGGCCATGCAGGCGGTCGATATCGCCATCACCTGCACCCCCAGCCGCGAGCCGCTTATCCAGCCGCATCACCTGCAACCGGGGCTGCACATCACTGCCATGGGCTCGGATGCCGAGCACAAGAACGAGATCGCGCCCACGGCCCTGGCCCGGCTCGACCGTTATGTGGCCGACCGCCTGAGCCAGACCCGCGTGCTGGGCGAACTGCACCACGCCTTGCGCACTGGCGCGGTCAGCGAACAGGCCGTTCATTCCGAGCTGGGCCAGATCATCGCCGGCCTGCACCCGGGCCGTGCGCAGGCCGAAGAGGTCACCCTGTGCGACCTGACAGGCACCGGGGCCCAGGACACCGCCATCGCCAACCTTGCCTTCGAACGCGCAATCGCCGCCCACAAAGGCCTGGCGTTTCACAGCTGACAGTTTTCGCAACCCACTCACAAGAAGGGCATCCGTATGTCACAGACAGTGGTCAACCTGCCGTTCAGCCGGCAGGAGTACGCCCAGCGCCTGGCCAAGACCCGCGCTGCCATGCAGCAACAGGGCCTGGAGCTTTTGCTGGTTACCGATCCATCGAACATGGCCTGGCTCACCGGCTATGACGGCTGGTCGTTCTACGTGCACCAGTGCGTGCTGCTGGCGCTCGATGGCGAGCCGATCTGGTTTGGCCGCGGCCAGGACGCCAATGGCGCAAGGCGCACGGTGTTCATGCAGCACGACAACATCGTCGGCTACCCGGACATCTATGTGCAGTCACGCGAGCGCCACCCGATGGACTACCTGTGCCAGGAGGTGATTCTGGCCAAGGGCTGGGGCGGCCTGAGCATCGGCGTGGAGATGGACAACTACTACTTCAGCGCGGCGGCCTACCAGGCGCTGTGCAAGCACTTGCCGCAGGCGCGCTTCAGCGATGCCGCCGGGCTGGTCAACTGGCAGCGGGCGGTCAAGTCGCCGCAGGAAATCGAATACATGCGTATCGCCGCGCGCATCGTCGAACAGATGCACGGGTGCATCCTCGAACGCATCGAGCCCGGCATGCGCAAGAACGAGCTGGTGGCCGAGATCTACCGCAGCGGCATTCTCGGTGTCGATGGCCATGGCGGCGACTACCCGGCCATCGTGCCGTTGCTGCCGACTGGCGCAGATGCCAGCGCGCCGCACCTTACCTGGGACGATTCCCCGTTCACCCGCGGCGCCGGCACGTTCTTCGAGATTGCCGGCTGCTACAAGCGCTACCACTGCCCGCTGTCGCGTACCGTGTACCTGGGCAAGCCGCCGCAACACTTTCTCGATGGCGAAAAGGCGGTGGTCGAAGGTATCGCGGCCGGCCTCGATGCCGCGCGGCCAGGCAACACCACCGGTGACATCGCCAGGGCGTTCTTCCGTGTGCTGGAGAAGTTCGGCATACACAAGGACAGCCGCTGTGGTTACCCGATCGGTATCAGTTACCCGCCAGATTGGGGCGAGCGCACCATGAGCCTGCGCCCGAGCGACACCAGCGTGCTGCAACCGGGCATGACCTTCCACTTCATGCCGGGGCTGTGGATGGACGACTGGGGCCTTGAGATCACCGAAAGCATCCTCATCACCGAGACCGGGGTCGAGACCCTGTGCAACGTGCCGCGCCAGCTGTTCGTGAAGGACTGACCCATGAATGCAATCGCACAGGCCGCCGCCACGGTGGCCAACCCGATCACCTGTACCTTGGATTTCGAGCAGGACGGTGTGCAGCACGGCTTCCTCAAGCTGCCGTACTCGCGTGACGACTCGGCCTGGGGGGCGGTGATGATTCCGCTGACGGTGGTCAGGAATGGCAATGGCCCTACTGCCTTGCTCACTGGTGGCAATCACGGTGATGAATACGAAGGCCCGGTGGCGCTGAGCAAGTTGGCTCAGCAGCTGCAGCCCGAGCAGGTAAACGGGCGGGTGATCATCGTGCCGTTCATGAACACACCGGCGTTCCAGGCGGGCACCCGTACTTCGCCGATCGACCGGGGCAACCTCAACCGCAGCTTCCCTGGCCGGCCTGATGGCAGCGTGACGGAAAAGATCGCCGATTATTTCCGGCGCACCTTGCTGCCGTTGGCCGATATCGTCCTGGACATCCACTCCGGTGGTCGCACCCTCGATTTCCTGCCGTTCGCTGCATGCCATGTGCTGCCCGACAAGGCCCAGCAGGCCCGTTGTGAAGCCGGCATGCAGGCTTTCGCCGCGCCCTACAGCATGCGCATGCTCGAGCTGGATGCGCAGGCGATGTACGACACCGCGGCAGAAGAGCAGGGCAAGGTGTTCATCACCACCGAACTGGGCGGTGGTGGTACCTCCACGGCGAAAAGCGTCGCCCTGGCGGAGCGCGGTGTGCGCAACGTGCTGATTCACGCCGGCATCCTTGCCGGCGAAGTGGAGCAGGGCGAGACAACCCTGCTGGACATGCCCGATGGCGATTGCTTCATCGCCAGCGAGCACGACGGATTGCTGGAGATGTGCCGCGACCTGGGCGAAACGGTCAGCCAGGGCGAAGTGATCGCCCGTATCCATGACATCCGCCGCACCGGCAGCGCCCCGGTCGAGTACCGCGCCCGACGCGATGGCTTGCTCGCAGCCCGGCACTTTCCCGGCCTGGTGCAGTGCGGCGACACCCTGGCGGTGATCGCCGACGTACTGGCCTGAACCTGGCGCCACGACAACGAGGTATGGAGAACAGTCATGTCACACCACTACCCATTCAACAGCCTGTGCCACGTCGATGGCCAATGGCTGCACAGCCACAGCGGCAACAGCATCGCCGTGCATGACCCGGCCAACCGCCAGGTCATCGGCCATGTGCCGCTGCTCGACCACGAGCAGATCGTCGCCGCGGTGGATGCCGCCCAGCGGGCTTTCCCGGCCTGGCGCCAGCAGAGTCTGGACAGCCGCGCCGCGCTGTTGCGGCGCTGGGCTGAATTGATGCTCGAGCACCAGGAGGCTCTGGCGCGCATTCTCAGCGAGGAACAGGGTAAGCCGCTGGCCGAAGCACGCGGTGAAATAGCCTATGCGGCAAGCTTCATCCCCTGGTTTGCCGAGGAGGCCCGGCGCCTCAACGGGCAGACTATCCCCAGCCATATTCCGGGTGCCCAGCTGAGTACGCTGAAGGAGCCCGTCGGGGTCTGCGCGCTGCTCACCCCGTGGAACTTCCCCAGTGCCATGATCACCCGCAAGGCGGCTGCGGCGTTGGCGGCCGGCTGCACGGTGGTGGTCAAGCCGGCCCACGAAACACCGTTTTCGGCGCTGGCCCTGGCCCAGCTGGCAGAGGACGCCGGCTTCCCGCCGGGGGTGTTCAACGTGGTAATCGGCGAGCCGCAGATGGCCATGGAAACCCTGGTGCGCGACAGCCGCGTGCGGGCGGTCAGCTTCACCGGCTCGACCCGTGTCGGCAAGCTGGTGCTGCAAACCGCGGCTCAGGATGTGAAGAAAGTGGCGCTGGAGCTGGGCGGCAACGCGCCGTTCATCGTCTGCGCCGATGCCGACCTGGAGCTGGCCGTGCGGGTGGCCGTGGCCGCCAAGTTCCAGACGTCTGGCCAGGACTGCTGCGCGGCCAACCGGATCATGGTGCAGCGGCCGTTGTACGAAGCATTCCTGATGCGTTTCGCCGAAGCGGTGCGGGCGTTGAAGGTTGGCCCGGCGATGGTCGATGGCGAGGAGACGGCGGCAGAGGTCGGCCCGTTGATGCACCAGGCCGCCTTCGATGCCACCCAGGCCCGGGTCGAGGACGCCCTGCAGCGTGGCGCCCGGCGCCTGGTCGGAGGCGAGGGCCATGCGCTGGGTGGCTGGTTCTTCCAGCCGACGGTGCTCGCCGATGTCACGCCGGCGATGCGCATCTACCAGGAAGAAAACTTCGCGCCTATTGCCGGGGTCATGCCGTTCGACACGCTGGAGCAGTCCATCACCATGGCCAATGACACCGAGTACGGCCTGGCTGCCTACATCGTCGGCAACCGCCTCGATGTCGTGCACCCGCTGGTGCGCCGGCTCGACCACGCGATGGTGGCGATCAACGGCGTCAAGTTCACCGGCCACCCCATCCCGTTCGGCGGCATGAAGGCCTCGGGCCTGGGCCGCGAAGGCGGCAGCGAGGGCTTCGAACCCTTCGTCGAAACCAAATACGTTTGCTTGCACCACCACGGTCAGTTCTAAGGAGTGTTTGCCATGAGCCAAGATTTCAGCCAGCTGTTCGAACAGGACCGCGCCCACTTCATGCACCCTTCGACCCACGCCCATGACCACGCCAGCGGCGCGCTCAAGGGCCGGATCATCACCGGTGCCGAGGGCATCCGCCTGCGTGACCATGAAGGCCGCGAACTGATAGACGCCTTCGCCGGCCTGTACTGCGTGAACATCGGTTACGGGCGTACCGAGGTCGCTGACGCCATCCATCGCCAGGCCAAGGAGCTGGCGTATTACCACACCTACGTCGGCCACTCGACCGAAGCGATCATCGAGCTTTCCAGCCGCATCATCGACTGGGCGCCGGCCGGGATGAAAAAGGTCTATTACGGCCTGTCGGGTTCCGATGCCAACGAGACCCAGGTCAAGCTGGTGCGCTACTACAACAACATCCTCGGTCGTCCACTCAAGAAAAAGATCATCTCTCGCGACCGCGGCTATCACGGCTCGGGCATCATGACTGGCAGCCTTACCGGCCTGCCCAGCTTCCACCAGCATTTCGACCTGCCGGTGGAGGGCGTCAAGCATACGGTCTGCCCGCACTGGTACCGCAAGGCACCGGCCGACATGGACGAGCAGGCCTTCGTGCGCTATTGCGCCGACGAGCTGGAGCAGCTGATCCTGGCCGAAGGCCCCGATACCGTCGCCGCGTTCATTGGCGAGCCGCTGATGGGCACCGGTGGCATCATCGTGCCGCCCAAGGGCTACTGGAAGGCGATCCAGGCCGTGCTCGATCGCTACGACGTGCTGCTGATCGCCGACGAAGTGGTGTGCGCCTTCGGCCGCCTGGGCTCGAAGATGGGCAGCCAGCGCTACGACATCCGCCCGGACCTGATCACCACGGCCAAGGGCCTGACCAGCGCCTATGCGCCTCTGTCGGCAGTGATCGTTGGTGAGAAGGTGTGGAACGTGATCGAAGAAGGCTCGCAGAAGGCCGGCCCGATGGGCCACGGCTGGACCTACTCCGGGCACCCGATCTGCGCGGCGGCGGCGCTGGCCAACCTGGATATTCTCGAGCGCGAGAACCTGACCGAGAATGCCGAAGTGGTGGGGGCATACCTGAACCGGCGCATGCGCGAAACCTTCGAAGGCCACCCGCTGGTAGGTGAAGTACGGGGTGACGGCATGCTTTGCGCAATCGAGTTCATGGCCGATCGCGAGGCGCGTAAGGCGTTCGATCCGGCGTTGAAAGTCGGGCCACAGGTGTCGGCAGAGTGCCTTGAGCGCGGGATGATCGCCCGGGCCATGCCGCATGGTGACATTCTCGGTTTCGCACCGCCGTTGGTGCTGAACCAGGAGGATGCCGAAAAGATCGTCGCCATCACCAAGGTGGCGGTCGATGAGGTAGCTGGCAAGGTGCTCGGCTGAGCATTGCAGGGGCCGCCATGCGGCCCCATCGCCGGCCTTGGCAGGCGAACCGACTGACGGTTCCATCCACCTTTCATCCTTGCCTACGCTGATATTCCCAACCCGCTAACGCAAGGAAACCCGTCATGGCCTTCCAATACAAGCGTCTGGACAAGAACAACGCCGCCGTGCTGCTGGTCGACCACCAGACCGGCCTGCTCTCGCTGGTAAGGGACATCGACCCCGACCGCTTCAAGAACAACGTCCTGGCCCTGTCGGACCTGGCCAAGTACTTCAAGCTGCCGACCATTCTCACCACCAGTTTCGAGACCGGCCCCAACGGCCCGCTGGTGCCCGAACTGAAAGAGCAGTTCCCCGACGCCCCGTACATCGCCCGGCCTGGCAACATCAACGCCTGGGACAACGAGGACTTCGTCAAGGCCGTCAAGGCTACCGGCAAGAAGCAGCTGCTGATCGCCGGCGTGGTGACCGAAGTGTGCGTGGCCTTCCCGGCACTGTCGGCGCTGGAGGAGGGCTTCGAGGTATTCGTCGTCACCGATGCCTCCGGCACTTTCAACGAACTGACCCGTGACTCGGCCTGGCGGCGCATGGAGGCCGCCGGGGCGCAACTGATGACCTGGTTCGGCGTGGCCTGCGAACTGCACCGTGACTGGCGCAACGACATCGAAGGGCTGGGGACCCTGTTCTCCAACCATATTCCGGATTACCGCAACCTGATGACCAGCTACAACAAACTGGCCAAGTAATCCGGCCTCGAAGGCACCCCGTACCCTGTGGGAGCGGGTTCACCCGCGAATGCGTCGGTAGCTTCAATGACGCATTCGCGGGTAAACCCGCTCCTACACCCACCCCGGAACACTCACCAGCACTCGCAGAATCAATGAGATAGAGGCAAGCCTGCGAAATCCACAAGCGAAGCGGCAAACTGCCATGGATCGACCATACTGACTCTTCATTCGCCCTCAGGAGAGTGCCATGTCGAAGTCGTCCAGGAAGAGAGACCCCAAGGACCAGCCGGAGAAACTGGGCGGCAAGGCGTACGAGAAGGAGCTCAAGCAGCTGCACGTGGAGCTGGTGAAGCTGCAGGAATGGGTAGTGGCCAAGGGCCTGAAGGTGTGCATTGTCTTCGAGGGCCGCGATGGCGCCGGCAAGGGCGGTACCATCAAGGCCATTACCGAGCGCGTCAGCCCGCGAGTATTCCGCGTGGTGGCGCTGCCGGCGCCAACCGAGCGGGAAAAGAGCCAGATGTATGTGCAACGCTACCTGGGCCACCTGCCTGCCGCGGGCGAGGTAGTGATCTTCGACCGCAGCTGGTACAACCGCGCCGGTGTCGAGCGAGTGATGGGCTTCTGCAGTGAAGAGCAGAGCAGCAAGTTTCTCACCGTGGTGCCGCTGTTCGAAAAGATGATGGTCGAGTCGGGGATCATCCTCATCAAGTACTGGCTGGAGGTCAGCGCCGAAGAGCAGACCCGCCGCCTGCAGGACCGCATCAACGATGGCCGCAAGCTGTGGAAGCTGTCGCCGATGGACCTCAAGTCCTACACACGCTGGGATGATTACACCCGGGCCCGCGACGAAATGTTCGCCGCCTCCGACTCGTCATGGGCACCGTGGTTCATGGCCCATTCCAACGACAAGCGCCGTGCCCGGCTGAACATCATCAGCCATCTGTTGACGCGCATTCCCTACAAGGACATCACCCGCGACGGGCTGGTGAAGTTGCCCAAGCGCGGCAAGATCGGCAAATACAAGGCCGTCAACTACCCGTTCAAAGTCGTCGAAGAGCGTTTCTGATCTCTCCCCGCGGGGAGCAGCGAGGGTGCGAGCCTATGCCACATGATGGCAGCCTGTTGCAGGCGACGGTGGTGTTCCTGCTGGCCGTGGTGCTTCTGGTACCGCTGGCGCAGCGTTTGAAAATGGGGGCGGTGCCCGGTTATCTGCTGGCGGGCATCCTGATAGGGCCATCGGTATTTGGCCTGCTGAACAACCCGGATAACGTGGCACGCCTGTCGGAGATGGGTGTGGTGATGTTGCTGTTCGTCATCGGCCTGGAGCTTTCGCCGCGGCGTTTGTGGGGCATGCGCCGGGCGCTGTTTGGCGTCGGCTCGCTACAAGTGGGCCTGAGTGCTTTAGTGCTTGGCCTGCTGGCGTACTGGCTGTTCGGCCAGTCGAAGCCAGCTGCCATCGTGCTGGGCCTGGGCCTTGCGCTGTCGTCCACCGCGTTTGGCCTGCAGGTACTGGCCGAGCGCAAGGACCTGGGCAAGCCGCACGGCCGCCTGGCCGTGGCGATCCTGCTGTTCCAGGACATTGCCGCGATCCCGCTGATTGCCGTGGTGCCGCTGCTCGGTGGTGATGTCAGTACCGCTGACGAAGGCGCCTGGCCGGTGTTGGCGGTGGTGGTTGGCATAGGTGTGCTGATCATCTTTGGCCGCTACCTGTTGACCCCTGTCTTCAAATGGACAGTCGGTTCTGGCCTGCCCGAGCTGTCTACCGCTACCGCCCTGTTGGTGGTGCTGGGCACCGCCTGGGTGATGGAGCACGTAGGCGTGTCCATGGCGTTGGGGGCGTTTCTGGCGGGCGTCCTGATGGCCGAGTCGCCTTTCCGCCACGAACTGGAAACCCAGATCGAGCCCATCAAGGGGTTGCTGCTGGGGCTGTTCTTCGTTGGCGTGGGGATGAGCGCCGACCTGCGCCTGCTGTTCGGCATGCCGTTAATGGTGCTGGGGCTGACCCTGCTGCTGGTGATGATCAAATTGCCGCTGCTTTATGGCCTGGGCCGCACCGCAGGTGGGCTCACCCAGGCCCAGGCGCTATGCCTGGGCGTGGTGCTGGCGTCTGGCGGCGAGTTTGCCTTCGTGGTGTTCAAGCTGGCGTTGGATCATCAGGTGTTGGAGCAGCAGGTGCATGACCTGCTGGTGCTGGCCATCACCTTGTCGATGGCGGTAGTGCCGTTGGTAATGATGGCCCTGGCGCGGCAGTTGCGTGACGACAGCCCCACACCGGCAGCCCCTGAAGCGGGCCACTGAATCGCGCCACATGGCGCACCTGGAGTTCGGAGGTGAAGCATGCAACCGGGTATCAAGATGGACAGCCGCCTGTCGCGGGGCTTGCTCGATGTGCTCATCAAGGCCGGCCTGGTGGCTGCGCTGGTGATATTCGCCTTCCAGACGTTCCAGCCGTTCCTGGAGCTGATGCTGTGGTCGGTGATCCTGGCGGTGACCTTGTACCCGTTGTATTGCCGCATCCAGCGCCGCACAGGGCTCAAGGACGGGCTTTCGGCGACGCTGGTCGTTCTGCTGGTACTGGTCGTGCTGCTGGTGCCGATCTACCTGGTGGTGATGTCCATCGGCGAATCGGTGGACAGCCTGGTGACGCTGCTGAAAAGCGGGGCCTGGACCGTGCCGGCCCCTCCCGACTCGGTGGCGGCCTGGCCGCTGATCGGGCCGAAGGTGCATGCCTTGTGGCTGGCCGCCTCGGAAAACATGGCCGGTGTGCTGAACCAGTGGATGCCCCAGCTCAAGGGTGCCGGGCGCACGGTGCTGGGGGCAGCAGCCAGCGCAGGCGGCGCGTTCCTGCTGTTCATCGCGGCGATCATCGTCTCGGGCATCATCATGGCGTTCGGTGACCGCGGCGAAATCGCGGCGCAGCGCATTGCCATGCGGGTGTCGGGGGAGGAGCGCGGCAAGCCATTGGCCAAGCTGTGCACCGCCACCATTCGCGCGGTGGCCCAGGGCGTGATCGGCATTGCCTTCATCCAGATGCTGCTGATCGGTGTCGGCTTCGTCATCAAAGGGGTACCGGGGGCGGGGATGCTGGCAATCGTCATCCTCATGCTGGGGATTGCCCAGGCACCGGCCACGTTGATAACGGTGCCGGTGATCATCTACATCTTCAACGTCGAAGGCTTTACCGTGGCGACCATCATTTTCGCCATCTACACCTTCGTCGCCGGGCTTGCCGACAACGTGCTCAAGCCGCTGCTGCTGGGGCGCGGGGTGGACGTGCCGATGCCGGTGGTGCTGATCGGGGCATTGGGCGGCATGGTGGTCAAAGGCATCATCGGCCTGTTCATCGGGCCGGTGATCCTGGGCGTCACTTATGTACTGTTCTGGCAGTGGGTGGCGCTGCAGGTGCCGGAAAATCCCGTCGAACCGTCGGCGTAAGCCAAGGCCTGCCATGCCCGGACGCTTCTGTGGTTGTGCACTGAGCCTGGCTGCCGCGTTGGTGGGCTGTACCCAGGTCGGCCCGGATTTCCAGCCGCCGCAAGACCCGTGGCTGGGCACCTGGAATACCCCGCTGCTGGAGCAGGCCGGGCAGCAGGCCGCGGCGCCCGACCTGCGCCAGTGGTGGGCCGTGTTCGCCGACCCTGCCCTGGATGCCTTGATCGCCGAGGCCGATGCCAATAACAGCAACCTGCGCGTGGCTGGTTTGCGCGTTGCCGAAGCCCGCGCCCAGTTGGCCATCGTGCAGACCGGGCGTTATCCACAGCTGCAGCAACTGCGCGCGCAGAGCCTTTACCTGAAGCAGGATCAGTCCGGCACCGCCACCGCTCGCGACTCGGTGTTCTGGCAATCCAGCGCGGGCTTCGACATTGGCTGGGAAATCGACTTCTGGGGGCGCTTCAGCCGCGCAATCGAAAGCGCCGACGCCGTCTACTTCGCCTCCCAGGCCAATTACGCCGATGCCATGCTGCTGTTGCGTGCGCAGGTGGCCGACACCTACTTTGCCCTGCGCACCGCCGAGGCGCGGCTGGACATCGCCGAAGAAAACGCCCGCCGCCAGGCGCGCAGCCTGGAGATAACCGAGCGGCTGTTCCGTCATGGCGAAAACGACGAACTCGACTGGCAACAGGCGCGCACCCAGTATCTGGCTACCCAGGCCACCATCCCCGAGTTCCAGAACCAGCTCAATGCCCTGCGCAACGTGCTGTGCTCGCTGCTGGGCCGCGCGCCCGGGCCGCTGCCACAGCTGGATGCCGGTCACGGCCAGTTGCCGTTGCCGGACCGTGCCGTGCTGCAGGATGTGCCCGCCCGCCTGCTGCAGCGCCGCCCGGACATCCGTGCCGCCGAGCAGGCGGTAGCGGCGCAGTCGGCGCTGGTCGGGGTAGCCGAGGCCGACCTTTATCCACAACTGAGCCTGTTGGGCAGCATCGGCTGGAGTTTCGTCACGGCCAATCATTTGCCCGATACCTTCGACATCGCCGCCGGGCCCAGCCTGATCTGGAACCCGTTCGACTACGGCCGACGCAAGAACGCTGTGCGCGTGGAAGATGCCCGATTGCAGCAACTGATCGAGCTGTATCACCAGGATGTGCGCGAAGCCGCCCGTGAGGCCGACGATGCCGCCAGCGGGCTGGTGCGCTCGCTGCAGAGCGCAAGTATCCGCGACCAGGCCTCGCAGGCCGCGCAGCGCTCCCTGAACCTGGCCAGCTCGCAGTACCGCGAAGGCTTTGCCGACTTCCAGCGCGTGCTCGACGCCCAGCAATTGCTGCTGCAGCAACAGGACGGCTATCTGGTCAGTCGCGGCAATGCGGTCAGCAGCCTGGTGACGTTGTACAAGGCCCTGGGCGGCGGCTGGGACGCCAGCCGCGCACCGATCGACCCGGCCACCCGCCAGCAGATGCAGCAACGCACCGACTGGGGTGAACTGCTTGACGAGCCAGGCCCCAGCGCACATGCACAAGGTGAAACGAAATGAGCGACACCACGCCGACGCCATCCCCGCCAGCCCCCGATCGCGGCATGCGCTGGGTGCTGCTGCTGATTGTCGTGAGCCTGCTTTGGTACCTGCTGGCCGATCGCTTCACGCCCTATACCCAGCAAGCCCGCCTGCAGGCCTACGTGGTGCCGGTGAGTGCCGAGGTGGCTGGGCAGGTGAAGCGTGTGGCGGTGGGCAACAACCAGGAAGTGCGCAAGGGCGATGTGTTGTTCGAACTGGACCAGGAGCAATATCGCATCGCCCTGGCCCGAGCCGAAGCCGACCTGGACACGGTACGCCGGCAGATCGGCGCCCACACCGCTGGCATCGACTCGGCCCAGGCGGCGCTGGTGGCGGCCCAGGCCAACGAGCGCAAGGCCCGGCAGGACGCCGAGCGGCTCAAGCGCTTGATCGATGAAGACCCGGGCACGGTGTCGGTGCGCCGCCTGGAGGGCGCCCAGGCCACCCGCGACCAGGCCATCAGCCAGGTGGCGGCAGCCCGTGCCGAAGTCGAGCGGGCCCGTGAGCAGCAGGGCGGGGCGCAGGACGACAACGCCCAACTGCGCAGCGCGGCGGCTAATGTGGAAAAAGCCCGGCTGGACCTGGCGCGCACCATGGTACGCGCCGATGCAGACGGGTTGATCACCGACCTGCGCACCGACGTTGGCCACTATGTTGGCGCCGGCAGCCCGATGATGACCCTGATCGCTATCCATGACGTGTGGATAAGTGCCGACATGACCGAGAACAACCTAGGTCGGCTGCGCCCTGAAACCCCGGTGCTGGTAGTGCTCGATGCGCTGCCCGGCACGGTGTTGAAGGGGCGCATTCGCAGCATCGGCTACGGTGTGAGCGTAGGCCAGAGTGCCCCGCCAGGTACGTTGCCGACCGTACAGAACAGCCGCGAGTGGCTGCGCTCCGCACAGCGCTTCCCGGTTATCGTCGAACTGGAGCGTGACCAGTTGCAGGACAAGACCGTATTGCGGGTCGGTGGCCAGGCCGAAGTCATGGCCCTGCCAAGCGAGGGCAACCCATTGAACCTGCTGGGCCGGCTGTTCATGTGGCTGATGAGCTGGCTGTCGTATGCCTATTGAACTACGCCGCCTGCGTGCCCTGCGCCTGGCCTGGGGCGTGGCGCTTTGCCTGGCGGTGAGTTTCGGCATCGGCTTGCCGGTACCGATCCTGGCGCCGGTGTTCGCGGTGTTGTTGCTGGCCATGCGCAGCCAGCCCTTGCCCCTGCGTGCGGCACCGGCCTTGGCGGTGCTGGTGCTGCTTGCCTGCGGCAGCGGGCTGCTGCTGATTCCGCTGCTGCACCATGCCCCGGTAAGTGGGGTGTTGCTGGTGAGCGTGGGGGTTTTCCTTACCTTGCGTTATGCACTGAAAGGCGGCAATGGCCTGTTGGCCAATTTGCTGGTTATCGGCCTGACCATGATCGCTGCCGCCGGCACCAGCGACTTCAGCCTGGCGCTGTCGGTGGTCGAAGCGCTGGCCAAAGGCATGCTGCTGGCGGTGCTGGGCACGGCAGCGGCGCATGTGTTGTTTCCCGAGCCGGCCGATGCGCCGGCGCAACCGGCACCGCCTCTGCTCGACGGTGACCAGGTGAGCTGGGTTGCCTTGCGTGCTACGTTGATCGTCATGCCGGCCTTCCTGCTGGCGCTGATCGCCCCGGACCAGTACATGCCGCTGATCATGAAGGCAGTGAGCCTGGGGCAGCAGGCCGGTGAGACCCGCGCACGGCATGCCAGTCGCGAGCTGATCGGCTCGACCTTGCTGGCCGGGTTGCTGGCGGTATTGATGTGGGGCGCGTTGAGCCTGTTCGTGCACCTGTGGATGTTTTTCCTGTGGGTGCTGCTGTTCGTTCTCTGGCAGGGGCGCAGGCTTTACCGTGCGGTGGATACCAGGCAAAGCCCAGCGTACTGGGTGAGTTGCCTGACGACCATGCTGATCCTGCTGGGGCAGTCGGTGCAGGACAGCGCGGGCGGGCAGGATGTGTACCGCGCCTTTGCCGTACGCATGGCGCTGTTTCTGGCGGTGTCGGTGTATGCCAGTGCCATGCTGATCTGGATCGACCGGCTTCGGATGCGGCGTGGGCTTCTTCGCGGGTGAACTCGCTCCCACAGGTATCGCGTTGCCCATGGGATCACGCAATTCTTGTGGGAGCGGTTTTACCCGCGAAGGGGCCAGTACAGGAAAACCTAGGGCTTCCAGTCAACCCCACTCTCTTCCAAATAGGCATCCACCGCTGCCCCAACAGTGGGATGAAATGCCGACTCCCCCATATGCTCGAACAACTCGAACTGCCGCATCTTGTCCTTTACCGGGTCCTTCATCTCGGCAAACTGCAACTCCACCCCCCGCGCCTCCAGCGCCCGGTCCAGCTCGGCCAGCATGTCCGCCGAGGTGATATCGATGCTGGTCACCGGCTCTGCCGCGATCACCAGCCGTTGTACCGGGGTAGGCGATGCATCCACCGCCGCCATCACCGTGCTCTGGAACTGTTCGGCATTGGCAAAGAACAGCGGGGCATCCCAACGCAGCAGCACCAGCCCCGGAATGCGTCGGGCCTGTGGATAACGCTGCACATCATGGTAACCGCGGGTGCCATCCACCCGTCCCAGCACCGCATGATGGGGCCGCCAGCCGTCCCACAGGAATTCGATCACCGATATAGCCACGGCAATGCAGATACCGGGAATGGCCCCGAATACCGCTACGCCGACGAAGCAAGTGAACGACAGCCAGAATTCCCATTGCTGCATGCGGAAGATGCGCTTGAGGTCGGCGAACTCGAACAGGCCCAATGCTGCGGCAATCACCACTGCCGCCAGGGCGCTGTTGGGCAGGTGTTGCATCAGGTTGGGCGCCACCAGCAGCAACAGGGTCACCGCCAGCGCGCCGATAATACCGGTGAGCTGAGTCTGCGAGCCGGCCGCTTCGGCCACGGGGGTGCGCGATGAGCTACTGCTGATGGGGATGCCCTGGAACAGCCCCGAGGCCAGGTTGGCCACACCCAGGCCGAACATTTCCTGGTTGGGGTTGACCGGGGCCTTCATGCGCGCGGCGTATGAACGTGACAGCACACTGGTATCGGCGAACGACACCAACGCTACTGCGATGCCGCCGAGCAGCACCTCCACCAGGTCGATATCGTTGACCCAGGGGAACACGAAGCTGGGTAGCCCCTGGGGCAGTTCGCCGAGCACTTTCACGCCTTGCTGGTCGAGCCCCAGCAGGCTCACCGCCAGCGTGGCCAGCACCACAGCAATGAGAATGCCCGGCAAACGCTTGAATGGCTTGAGCAGCAGGATCAGCGCCAGGCTACCGCCACCGACCACGAAGCTTGGCCAATGGCCCTGGCCGGCGAGCAATGCCTGGATCAGGTTCCAGGTATCCCGCAGCGGGCCCTGGCTGTCGACCGACAGACCGAACAGTTTGGGCAACTGGCTGATCAGCACCGTGAGGGCGATGCCGTTCATGTAGCCATAGCGGATCGGCTTGGACAGCAGTTCGGTGATGAAGCCCAGGCGCAGCAAACCGGCGATCACACAGAACGCCCCGGCGACCAGGGCCATCATGCTGGCGATGGCGATTGCCCGTTGCGGGTCGCTGGCGGCGTACTGCACCACCACTGCCAGGATCGGCGCGGCCAGCGCCGAGTCCGGGCCCAGCACCAGGATGCGGCTGGGGCCGAAAAGGGCGTAGGCCAGCAGCGGGATGATGGTGGCGTACAGGCCGTAGATGCCAGGTACGCCGGAAGCTTCGGCATAAGCGATACCCACCGGCACCAGCATGGTGGTGAGCACCAGGCCGGCGGCGATGTCTTTGGGCAGCCAGGCGGGTTGGTAGTGGAGCAGGGTGACCAGGCCGGGTAACCAGCGTTGCCAGTCGAGGCGGGTTTTTTCGGGCATGGGGCGTGCGTCCAGGGGAGGGTGCTGAATCACAGCTTAGATGCTGAATTCCGGGGCCGCTCTGCGGCCCTTTCGCGACACAAGGCCGCTCTAATAGAACAACACATGACTCATTGGTTTGGTGAGGTTCTGTAGGAGCAGCCTTGTGCTGCGAAGAGGCCGGTACTGACAAAGCCTGTCTGTTGCTTGTACCGGCCTCTTCGCAGCACAAGGCTGCTCCTACAAAGGCCGCGTCAGACGAGCGATATTTGTTCTCTGCGCGACAGCGCAGCCCAAAAGGGCTGGGTAATCTCCCACAGGGGAATGCATTGGTTCAGGCGACGCGTTCCGTTGTAGGAGCGGCCTTGTGCCGCGAAAGGGCTGCAAAGCAGCCCCTGATTTCAGCGGCGTTGCAAATATTGTTGGGGCTGCTCCTGAAGGGCGTGTGCATGATCAGAAAAAACAAAACCCCTTGAGGCGTTGGCCTCAAGGGGTTCGTAGGTACTGCAGTCTGCCGCTTAGACGTTGAAGCGGAAGTGCATCACGTCACCGTCCTTGACGATGTAGTCCTTGCCTTCCAAACGCCATTTACCGGCTTCCTTGGCACCGCTCTCACCCTTGAACTGGATGAAGTCGTCATAGGCCACCACTTCAGCGCGGATGAAACCTTTTTCGAAGTCGGTGTGGATCACGCCAGCGGCTTGTGGTGCGGTGGCACCGACGCGTACGGTCCAGGCGCGTACTTCCTGCACGCCGGCAGTGAAGTAGGTCTGCAGGTTCAGCAGCTCATAACCGGCGCGGATAACGCGGTTCAGGCCAGGCTCTTCCAGGCCCAGGGCCTCGAGGAACATATCCTTCTCTTCACCGTCTTCCAGTTCGGCGATTTCCGCTTCGATCTTGTTGCATACCGGCACCACTACCGCGCCTTCTTCCTCGGCGATGGCCTTGACCACGTCCAGGTGCGGGTTGTTGTCGAAGCCGTCTTCGGCCACGTTGGCGATGTACATGACCGGCTTGCTGGTCAGCAGGTGGAAGCCGCGGATGACCGCCTTGTCTTCGGCGCTCATGTTCTTCATCAGGCTGCGCGCTGGCTTGCCTTCGGTGAAGTGCGGGATCAGCTGTTCGAGGATGGCCTTCTGCGCCAGGGCTTCCTTGTCGCCGCCCTTGGCGTTGCGGGCAACCTTCTGCAGTTGCTTCTCGCAGCTGTCGAGGTCGGCGAAGATCAGCTCGAGGTCGATGATCTCGATGTCACGCTTGGGGTCGACGCTGTTGGAAACGTGGATCACGTTCTCGTCTTCGAAGCAGCGCACCACGTGGGCAATGGCGTCGGTCTCGCGGATGTTGGCGAGGAACTTGTTGCCCAGGCCTTCGCCCTTCGAGGCACCAGCCACCAGGCCGGCGATGTCGACGAACTCCATGGTGGTCGGCAGGATGCGGTTTGGCTTGACGATTTCAGCCAGTGCATTCAAGCGCGCATCGGGCATCGGCACGATGCCGCTGTTAGGCTCGATGGTGCAGAAGGGGAAGTTCTCCGCCGCGATGCCAGACTTGGTCAGGGCGTTGAACAGGGTGGACTTGCCGACGTTGGGCAGGCCGACGATGCCGCAATTGAAACCCATGGGTATTCCCCTCTCTAAGGAAATCAGGCCTTCTGGCTGTGCAGCTCGCGCATCGCCTTGGCGAAGTCGCCGGCAAGCACGTCCGGCAGCACGCCGAGGGCAAAATCGATGCTGGCGTCGAGCTTCTCCTGCTCGGCGCGCGGCGCGCGGCCCAGGACGAAGTTGGAGACCAGTTTGGCGTCGCCCGGGTGGCCGATGCCAAGCCGCAGGCGGTGGAAGTCGTTCTGGTTGCCGAGCTGCGCGATGATGTCGCGCAGGCCGTTGTGCCCACCATGGCCACCGCCGCGCTTGAGCTTGGCGACGCCTGGGGGCAGGTCGAGTTCGTCATGCGCCACCAGGATCGCTTCCGGCTTGATGCGGAAGAAATTGGCCAAGGCCGCCACGGACTGGCCGCTACGGTTCATGTAGGTGGTGGGGATGAGCAGACGAACGTCGTTGCCCTGATGGCTGAACTTAGCCGTCAGGCCGAAATATTTGCGGTCAGCGGTCAACGAGACGCGCTGGGCGCTGGCAATGCGTTCAACGAAAAGAGCCCCTGCGTTATGCCGGGTCTGTTCGTATTCGGGGCCGGGGTTACCCAGGCCGACGATCAACTGGATGGCGGTCACGTCAGGGGCTCTTCCTTGGAGTTGGTGGGTTACAGGGCGCGCGGCACTGTAACCCGATCAACGCCGGCGCGCGAGTGGATTACTCGGCAGCGCCTTCTGCTTCTGGAGCAACGCGTGGAGCGTGAACGTTGGCAACAGCTTTGTCATCACCGTGGGCCAGAGCTACGAACTCTACGCCTTTCGGAGCTTTCAGGTCCGACAGGTGGATGATGGTGCCGATTTCAGCGTTGGCCAGGTCGACTTCGATGAACTCAGGCAGGTCTTTGGCTTCGCAGGAAACTTCGATCTCGGCTTCTACGTGGGAGATCTCGCCGCCTTTCTTGACCGGGGCTTCTTCATTGATGAAGTGAACCGGTACCTTGGCGGTCAGTTTCTGGCCAGCAACGACGCGAACGAAGTCGGCGTGCATGATGAAGCCTTTGGCCGGGTGGCGCTGCAGAGCCTTGACCACGACGTTTTGCTTGGCGCCGTCGACGTTCAGTTCCAGAACGTGGCTGAAGGCAGCCTCGTTTTCGAACAGCTTGGTGATTTCCTTGGCCAGGATGGTCAGGGACTGAGCGTCCTGGTTACCACCGTAGACAACGGCTGGGATGTTCGCGGAGTGACGCAGGCGGCGGCTCGCACCTTTCCCCAGGTCAGTACGCGCTTGGGCGTTCAGAGTGAATTCGGTCATTTTGTTTCTCCAAAGTAGCCCCCCGAGGGCGTTTGCGACCAGCGCCAACGGGGATGGCAAAAAAGCCCCGCCCCAACAACCAGTGTTGGGGCGGGGCGCTTTTCGTCAGCGTGTGTTCCGCTTAGCGGAACATCGCGCTGATCGATTCTTCGTTGCTGATGCGGCGGACCGCTTCAGCGACAACCGGTGCGATATCCAGCTGGCGGATACGGTCACAGGCTTGAGCAGCGGCGGACAGCGGAACGGTGTTGGTCACCACCAGCTCGTCCAGTACCGACTTCTCGATGTTCTCGATCGCGCGGCCCGACAGGACAGGGTGCGTGCAGTAGGCGTAAACCTTGGCAGCGCCGTGTTCTTTCAGGGCTTTGGCCGCGTGGCACAGGGTGCCGGCGGTGTCGACCATGTCGTCTACCAGGATGCAGGTGCGCCCTTCGACGTCGCCGATGATGTGCATGACCTCGGAGTGGTTAGCCTTCTCGCGGCGTTTGTCGATGATACCCAGGTCGACGCCCAGGGACTTGGCGACGGCACGTGCGCGCACGACACCACCGATGTCCGGGGAGACGATCATCAGGTTCTCGAAACGCTGGTCCTCGATATCGTCGACCAGTACGGGCGAGCCGTAGATGTTGTCGACCGGGATATCGAAGAAACCCTGGATCTGGTCAGCGTGCAGGTCGACGGTGAGTACACGGTCAATACCTACGACAGTGAGCATGTCAGCGACGACTTTGGCGCTGATGGCTACACGTGCCGAACGCGGACGGCGGTCCTGGCGGGCGTATCCGAAGTAAGGAATCACGGCGGTGATTCGGGATGCTGAGGAGCGGCGGAAGGCGTCGGCCATCACTACCAGTTCCATCAGGTTATCGTTGGTCGGGGCACAGGTCGGCTGAATAATGAAGACGTCTTTACCGCGGACATTCTCATTGATCTCAGTGCTGATCTCGCCGTCGGAGAACTTACCGACAGAAACGTCACCGAGAGGGATATGCAGCTGACGTACGACACGCCGAGCCAGATCGGGGTTGGCGTTCCCCGTAAAGACCATCATCTTGGACACGCGCAGTACCTGAAGGCTGAGGGTAACCTGGATGAGTATAAGGAAAATGGCAGGGGCGGCTGGATTCGAACCAACGCATGGCAGGATCAAAACCTGCTGCCTTACCGCTTGGCGACGCCCCTGTATCTGTTGCTGCGAACGCTTATGCGCTCGACTTCTTGACCAGACTTTGCAGCTTGCGATGCAACATCGAAACGTTGCTTCCTTTCGCCACAAACCCTGTTTGGGTCGCTGAAAGAAGGGCCAGAACTTTATCAGCTTCGGCTTTGCTTGGGAAGGCCCCAAACACACAACTTCCAGTACCGGTCAGTCGAGCCTCAGTGAATTTACCCAGTGAATTCAACGCATTGCGAACTTCCGGGTAACTCTGCTCTACCACCGGTTGGCAGTCATTTCGACTGTTTCCCTCGGGAACGGGGCGCATCTTAAGGGGGAGCGAATCACGTGTCAACTGTGGATGTGAAAAAATTTCTACTGTGCTGACAGACACTTGCGGCACAAGCACGACATACCACGGCTCTTCCGGGTCGACCGGGGTCAATTGTTCACCCACGCCCTGGGCGAATGCCGCGTGGCCGCGCACGAATACCGGTACGTCGGCGCCCAGGCTCAGGCCTAGTGCGGCCAGGCGGTCTTCGTCCCAGTCCAGTTGCCACAGGTGGGCGAGGGCCAACAGGGTAGTGGCGGCATCCGAGCTGCCACCGCCGATGCCGCCGCCCATGGGCAGCACCTTGGTCAGCCAGATATCGGCGCCCAACGTCGTGCCGGATTGTTCCTGCAGCTTGCGCGCAGCACGCACGATCAGGTTGCTGTCATGCGGCACTGCTTCGATCTCGGTGTGCAGGCGGATCACGCCGTCGTCACGCACGGCAAAGCTCAGTTCGTCGCCGTGATCGAGAAACTGGAACACGGTTTCCAGCTCGTGATAGCCGTCCGCACGGCGGCCGATGATGTGCAGCCACAGGTTGAGCTTGGCCGGAGCGGGCAGGGTGAGGGTCTGCATGTATCAGTGCCCCAGCTGGCGGGGCTGCCAGTCCTTGACCACCAGTGTCACGTCGAGGTCCTTGCCGTGCAGCTTCATACGCTCGGGCAGCCAGTAGCCGTTCTGTTCCGTGTAGCTCAGGTATTGCACCTGCCAGCCGTCCTGGTCGAGGCTGGCCAGGCGGCTGTCGCCGTCCAGGGTCAGCTTGCTCTTGCTGTCGGGGGCCGGCAGGCCGCGGACCCACCAGACCAGGTGTGAGACCGGCAACTGCCAGCCCAGTTGTTCTTCCAGCAGGGCTTCGGGGCTGAGGGCCTCGTAGCGGCCCTGGTTGGCCACTTCCAGTACCACGCCGCCGGGGCGGCCGGTCAGGCGAGCGGCGCCACGGCCCAGCGGGCCGGCCAGGCGAATGTCGTAGTAGTCCTGGCGTTGCAGCCAGAACAGCGTGCCGCTGCCGGAGTCGCGCGGGGCACGGATGCCGACCTTGCCGTTGATCTGCCAGCCATCGAGGCTGCTCAGTTGCTCTTTATGGGCGCGCCACTGTTGCGGGTCGCCGTGGCCCTGCAGGGCCTCGCGGCTACCGAAGCCGGCACAGCCGGCCAGCAGGGCGATAAGGGTGAAGGTAATGCAATGGCGCAGGAACATGGCGTTAGAGAGTCTCGGATCCGGTCAGGCGCAGGATGGTCTTGCGCAGGATGGGGCTGTCGGCCTGGGCTTCGAAGCCCTTGGCCCAGACCTGGCGGGCTTCGCGGCGCTTGCCGTTGGCCCATAGCACTTCGCCCAGGTGGGCGGCCACTTCGTGGTCTGGGAAGCTGGCAAAAGCCTTGCGCAGGTAGGTTTCAGCCTCGTCGAGGTTGCCCAGGCGGTAATTGACCCAACCCAGGCTGTCGAGCACCGCCGGGTCATCCGGGGTCAGCTGATGGGCCTTGTCGATCAGCGCCTTGGCTTCGCTGTAGCGGGTGGTGCGGTCGGCCAGGGTGTAGCCGAGGGCGTTCAGGGCCATGGCGTTTTCCGGCTCGCGGGCGATGATGGCGCGCAGGTCTTTTTCCATCTGCGGCAGGTCGTCACGCTTTTCGGCCAGCATGGCGCGGGTGTACAGCAGGTTGAGGTCGTCCGGGTAGCGCTGGATGGCTTGCTGCAGCACCTGGCTGGCCTGGGCGTCCTTGTTGTTGTTGCTGTAGCTTTCCGATTCGATCAGGAACAGCTGGATGGCGTAGTCCGGCTGGGCTTCGCGGGCATCGGCGAGCAGGCGTGAGGCTTCGGTACCACGGCCGTTGGCGATCAGGATGTCGGCCTGGCGCAGTTGCGCCGGCAGGTAGTCGGGGCCCGGGCCGACCAGGGCGTATTCACGCAGGGCGCCTGCAGGGTCGTGGCGCTCTTCGCGGATGCGGCCCAGGTTCAGGTGCGCGGCGTCGACGTTGCTGTCGCGTTCGATCAGCTCCTGCAGGTAGCCCTCGGCTTCATCCCAGTCCTTGTTTTCCAGGCACACCAGCGCCAGCGAATAGCGCAGCTCGTCGTCCTCGGGGTATTGCTGGACCAGGCTGAGGAACTCGCCCTTGGCATCGGCGATGCGGTCCTGTTCGACCAGGGTGCGCGCGTAGGTCAGGCGCAGGCGCTTGTCGTCCGGGTTGTCGCGAATCGCCCCGCGCAGCAGTGGCAGGGCCTCCGGGCCGCGGTCCAGGGCTTGCAGCAGGCGCGCGCGCAGCAGGACCGGGGCGACTTCGCCGTTTTGCGGCGGGTGTGACTCGAGCAACTCCAAGGCTTCTTCGGCCTTGCCGTCCTGGTTCAGCAGCAGGGCCTTGCCGAACACCAGCTGGCTGTTGTCCGGGTACTTCACCAGCAGGCGTTCGAAGCTTTGCAGCAAGCCGTCGCGGGTGCTCTGGTCGGTTTCGGCTGCGGACAGGGCGAGGAAATCGAAATGGGTGTCGCCTTGGCCCTGCAGGACCTTTTCCATGTAAGTCATGGAGTCGTCATAGCGGCCGGCGCGGGCCAGCTGGATGGCGGCGGCGCGCTGGGCGTCGAGGTTCTGCGGGTCGTTGCGGGCCCATACCAGGGCGTTGTCCAGTGCCGGTTCGTCGGCGCCGAGGTATTCGGCAATGCGGTAGGCGCGCTCGGAAACCCCGGGGTCCTGGGTTTTCGCGGCCTGGTCGGTGTAGTTGGCCAGGGCGATGTCGAAGCGGTTGCGCTGGCCGGCCAGTTCGGCCACCAGCAGGCTGTAGAGCGTGTCCTGCTTGAACGAGCCATACACCACGGGTTTTTCCGCCTCGCTCTTGCCGGCCTCGGCGACGGGGGGCTCGGCCTTTTGCGGGGCCAGGCTCTGGCAGCCCTGGAGCAGGGCGAAGGCAAGCAGCAATGCGTATGGTTTGTTCATAGAAGGCTTTAAAAAGGACTCACCGGCGGTCGGAGCATGATGACACAAGCGCGGTGGCAAACCCACCTGCGAAGGTCGCGGTTTACAGCCTGGCTGGTGCTGAGTGGGACAGCGGGGTGGGGGAGAGGTTCGAAGGGGCTCCTGACGCAATGACCCAGCCCCTGCCTGCACCGACAATTTTGTCGAGATCACAGGTCAGGATAGATCCGCTCGTATAGTGCCACGTCGCTGGGGCAGTCAATTTCTCCCCAGGGAGCGTGCGTCGCCACGCCGGCGACTGGAAAACCTTCGCTGACTAGTGCCCCTAAAAGCGATGTCATGTCAGTCTGGTCGCGTGCCTGAGGCGTGAGCCCTTGCAATTGCCTTTTCAACGCCTGCCAACCCGCTGGCGTGACTTTGAACAAGCCTATGTACTGGCCCTGAATGACCTCAAGACGGGTAGCGGTCTGTCCAATAGCGCTCACCAATCCATCGACTAAGCGGAAGTTCTCCAGGTCTGGTAGCGGATCGTTGAAGCGTTGCTGCCAGAGACGCACTGCAGCGGGATCGTAGCCCAGGACAATATCGGCTGGATGGTTAATTAGCTCGGATACTAGGGTGCTGTCGTAGAAGATGTCACCGTAGCTAACAAGGCAAGGCTCTGCGCTCAACCAACCGCTGGCGCAATTTAGAGAGCTGAAAATACCGGAGCTGTGCCAGCGGTGGTTGTGAAACAAAGTGTCGGCGAATGGTGCAAGCATTTCGCTTCGATAGCCTGCAACGATGCCAACCTCGCTGACATCGCATCGACGGAGCGTTTCAATCGCGCGCTGTAGCAGTGGCACACCATTAAAGGGTACCAAGGCCTTGGGGCGTTCATCGGTCAGGGCTTGTAAGCGACTCCCGCGACCTGCAGCAAGAATAATGGCTTTCATGAAAAAGCTCCAAAGGCATGTCGCACGCGTTGAATATCCAATGGATCGGCAGGTAGTTCTCGCTCGGGGTGCCACATGATCCCGGTATGACGACGGTGGTCGTCATACACAGCCTCGATCACGCCGTCGTCGGCCAGGGCTAGTACGCGGTAGCCGTCGGGCGCCTCCCGAAAGCCGTATTCATGATAGGAATTCACTCGCCGCCGTTGTTCTTGCATGTTGATCATGTGTTCGCCTACATGGCCGGCCAAACGTTCCAAAGTGCCGCCAGCTCGCGTCAACATTACCTGCATGCCGCGGCATACACCGAGCACCGGAAGCCGTAGATTTTCCGCAAGATCAAGCAAGACCCTCTCAGTGGCGTCGCGTGTGTCGGCTGTCCCACTCAGGGCCTGGCAGCTCCCTCCACCAGTAAGCAAGAGGCCCTGAGGGCGCAATGATTGGACTAGCGCCATGCTGACTCTCGGATCGTTTGGAAGGTACAGCGGGGTCAGCCCACATTGGTCTAAGAATTCAACCCAGCGCTGGTCGAGCGCGTCCCGCCATTCCTGGCGTTCGGCGTTGAACTGCCTGAGCATGGTCATCCCAACCAAAATCATGCCAGCACCTGTATACGCCGCTCGGCGCAGTCGAGCAGCAGGCTTGTCGCCGCCAATAGGGTTTTGAATCGAGTATCGCCCACGCCGATAGCTGCGGGAATGGCGAACTCTCGGGCTCGGATCG
The DNA here is from genome assembly GCF_054792385.1 of Pseudomonas sp. SA233. Taxonomy (NCBI): domain Bacteria; kingdom Pseudomonadati; phylum Pseudomonadota; class Gammaproteobacteria; order Pseudomonadales; family Pseudomonadaceae; genus Pseudomonas; species Pseudomonas sp. SA233. The sequence goes on from NZ_CP096449.1 coordinate 861,146, forward strand.
ACATATGCGAGTTCTCGCCTCCGTAGGCGGTGATGAAACCAGCAATGTGGTGGGTAAAAATCCAATCAAAACCCGGATCAGCGTTTTCGATTAAGACAATGCAACCCTCTATGTCCGGTGCCAATTGCCCTGGAAGCACTTGGGCCACCCGCGCGTGAGTGGCACGTCGAGTGATGAAGTTGGGATTGCACCAGTGCACTCGATGGCCGAATAGATCTTGCGGCTGACAGATGATGCTTGGCGTACGGACTAACTGCGTTTCATACCAGCGGCTGCGGTTGTGGGCAATCGCTTGGTGCAAACGTTTGCGATCGATGTCGGCATAAACGCTGGTAAATTCGGTGATTTGCGCAAAGCTGAGTTGGTCGCGGTCAAAACCATGTACCTCACCCCAATCGCATAGTGAGCGCAAAACATCCGAAACAAACGCTGCGTAGAGGTATTTGAGCTTCTCGCGCGATGCAATAGCGGCCTGAGCAAATTGTAGAAACTGCTCGGCGGAAACGTTAAGACCGCACTGGTCAAAAGCTTGCTGAATGGCGTTGACCTGGGCCCGAGATACAGTTAGCCCGTTCATAGATTTTGGGGGCCGCTGTAATGGGCGCTGCCAGTCAAAATAACGCTCCGGAATCTCGTCGTAGCGTGCCACACGTATATCGTAGGTACCCGGCCGGACATGACCGTGCAGCTTTAGGAAATCGTCCTTATGCAACGTCTGGAAATCGCTGGCCATCTCGCGACCGATACTATTGACCCCTCCGGTCACATGATCGATGAAACCGGCAGATACTACCCCCGCTGTTTCCAGCGATTTAATTATTGCGGTACCTATGAACGCTGCACGGGCAGCGCCAGCGAATATTTCAGCGACCACGTTGGCCGCCGATAGGCCATTCCTCATACGTTGCAAGGACTCGCGCCGAGGTTCCCCCGCCATTAAACTCTGCACCTTGTCAGTAATACTCGGTAGGCGTGTCAGGTCGGAGAAGAACGGGCCGCTGGGGGAGATAATGTGCTCGGTCAACTGGCGTAGCTCGTTCAAGTAGCATTCGTGCTGCTCGGTACTAAGAGTCCGGAGCGCCGGCAGCGCGGCAGCGGCACCGGGGCTAGTAAGCTCTGGCGTGAAGCAAGTAGGAATGATCGCGAACTCGATCTTGTCATGCAGATGAGGATGCATGGCCAAGTAGTCGCCGCACTGTTCGACTACGCGCTCGGCAACATCTTGAGGTACCGAGGCAGGGATGAATGACTCGATGCTGTGGGCAATGCAGATGTAAGGAGAGCCACCCACCTGGTACATCAGCGGTTTGCGCCGCAGATCCCGGTAGCCGTATCGGAACCTGGCAGAGGCCCAATTAAGGTCAGTGATCAGCTCCTTATATAGCGAGTAGGCTAGCGCCCGCGGCTTGGTACCGATCATTTCCGCCGGGTTCCAGTCCGGCATAAGGCCAAGGAAGGCGGTCGACGTAGGACGCGGATGGCGTTGCTTGCAGATCAGCTCTTCGAGCTGAGAGGCCTCGTGCTCCAAAACTTTGCGTAGTTGGACGTCGGCAAGTGCGCTGGCATTACGGGGCCCATCCGCGGTCATGGGACGCACTTGGAATAGCAGAGGGCCATCGACAGTGATCGCGAACTCTATGTCCAAGGCATCGTGCCCGGTTAGAACTTGTACCTCTTCGAGCAACGAAAACAGCCCTGGTAATTCCGCAGGCTCGCTTGCCGCCTCGCTGCCAAGGGAGACGAAAGCGTGCACAGTCTCGTTGCCGGCAGTGACACCGTCGGTGCTGGCACCTAGTACATAGTCAACTACGTAATATGGCAAACCCGTCTCTGGATCACGGGTCATCGCCACTCCGCTGGCCAATACACCTCTCGCCATCTGCTGCACCAGCACCTCATCGCGCTCGCGAGCTAGGCCGTAGGAGGCGATCACCGTCTTGATGGCTTCGCCGAGTGCCTGGCCGCCACACACATCTAGAATTGACGCGTACATCCCTGCACCGGAATGGCCGTCGCGGTCTTCGGCTAGACAGCTGGATCTTACAATCAGCGGCTCATCGCCAAAGAACGCCTGACAGTGCGAGATCACTGCCTGCCAGTCCTCCCGCCACTGTGCCACGGTGAATCGATGAAGGGGCAACACTTGCCCGGTGCTCAGAAGTGGTGCCAGTTGCTGCAGGGTATCGGCCTTGCCGGAAAAAGCGAACACGGGAGAAGGATTTACCGAGTGCATTATGTCTTCCCTAATCAGTCCAATCAGTCCAATCAGTCCTTCGCAGGAGGCTGTCAGTTTGTGTCAGGTTTAAGCCAACTCGGCGCCGGTATAAGTCGCGAGTTCAAGGCCGTAAAGTGAGGACAGCTCGCGCAGGAAGCGATTGCCCTTTTTCGCCGCAGCGTAGGGGCAGTCGTCCTCAACGATGACGTGGCCAATTGTGCCGATGTTGCCGCTATAGACGTTTACCGCCTGGCCAGGCGCAACGTGGGCGGTGCAAAACCGAATGTTGTACTTGTCCAGTAATGGCTGTAGGGAGTCGGGGGCGTAGTCGTTGGCGATATGACCGCCATTGCGGGAGGCGACAGTTACGACGCTACCTGCGCGCTGAAGCACTGAGTCGTCAATTAGAATGGGCTCGCCTAGGTGCAGACGGACTAGCAGTTCGAACGGGTCGATGCCGGTCAGCATCCGGTACATCTGCGGCGCTACGCTACCCATCATGCGTGCGTTGATCTCCACTAGACAGGGCCCTTTGGCATCGCGCAACAGTTCAACATGATAAAGGCCAACATCCAGCCCCAGAGCGCTGAACACTGCCTGCACATATGCTTTGATCTCATCGCGCTGTGCTGCGTCAAGGCCTGACGGCATGGTCGCGGTCATTTCTAATATTTCGCTATGGTCGGCGCGGAAACGGATGGTGGTCGCAAAGCAGGAGACCTTGGCGTCTTGGACGATGACTTCCGCTGAATGCAATGTACCGTTGATGTATTGCTCGACCAGATAGTCGCGGCTTACCAAGTGGTCGATCATAGGATCAGCACCCTTGCGACTCTGGCGCAGCTCGGCGAGAAAGGCGTCAACGTCGGCCTGGCTATGGCAAATGGCGGAAAACTGCTTGGCGAATCCTCGGGTCGGCTTGACAACGAATGGCAGCGACAAGCTCGGAACGACCCCGTTGATCAGCTGCTCCTCGCTCAGTACTTCAAAATCAGGAGAGCGTAGTCCGTGTGCCCGCAGCGTTTCGCGCAATCGACTCTTGTATACCGCCCCGCACAAAGCTTCGTACCTCGGGTATAGGGTGCCGATACGCTGGGCCTCACGCGCCACCGGTACTATGGCTGCTTCAGAGGTAGAGATGAGGGCGTCAATAGGACGCTCTGCGTGCAGGTTGGCCAACAACTGGCTGAGTTCACCATCCTCCAGATTATCGATACGCAAATAAGTATCCACATATCGCAGGTAAGGTTCGAGACGGGAGGTGTCGTCATTGATCGAGATCGTCAGGAACGAGGCGTCGCGCTGATGAATGAAGGTGACATGGCAGCCAAGCCGTTTGGCTGCCTCAAAAGCCAGCAGGCCGCTTACGGTGCTGTCGACGAAAACCACGTGTTTCATTGGAACCTCGGATTACCAGGGATGAAAGTAAATAGTGCTGAGCCCGAACAGCATTGCGAAGCAAGCGACCGTCGAAGGTGCGCCATACTTGGGAATTCTCAAGCTGGTGACCTGGAGGATGCCGACCAGGGTGACCAGGCCGACGATCACACCGGCACCGTAATGCCCGGCCGATAGCCCCATCAGCGCCAGCGCAAAGACAAATCCTGAATATGTGGTGGGTAGCCCCTGATATCCCTCGCCAGCCGATGTGCTGGGCATGCCAAACAGCGATAGCCGCAAAATGGCCGTGAAAACCAGAGTTGCTGCGGCCAGCGTGGCCGAAAGAGACTGGTCGAGGATTAGGATGACAAGGGCTGGCGTGATGCTGAAATTGAGCAAGTCGGCAAAACTGTCTAGATGCTTGCCGAAGGCCCGTTGCGCGTTGTTCGCCGCCAGGTAGCGTCGGGCGATGTGGCCGTCAAGGAAATCGAGCATCGCGGCCAGGCAAATCACCGTTGCCGCCAGAATGAACCGTCTTTGCAACGCAAAATAAACAGTACCGAAGGCCAAACCGATATTGAACATTGTTAATATGTTCGCCAAATCCAAAAGGCGGACGAACGGAAATACACGCGCTAATGTGGGCATATTGTTCTCCTTGAAGAAACTATTTAGACAGGTTGTTTTCCCTTGATCGCAACTGTCTTTCGAAGGGCGTTGATTGCGACGAAATAGAAAGCAACGAAGATAACGCTCGTGCTGAACAGGCCTGCATACTTAACCAGAATTGAACCGACGAAGATGGTAACTATCATGCCTAAGTACACCCCAGCATACTGGACAGATGCCATCAACGGCATGGCACTGGCAGGTGTGCTCCTAACAAGATCGGCTTGCAACTTGAAAAATGTCAGTTCGAAAAAGAATATGTAGAAAAAATACGCGATGTAACTGGACTGAATATCATGGCCGAACGCTGCGAGCATCATGAACAGGCCGCTGACTACAGCCATCGGCATAGGTAGCGGTCGCAAATTACACTTGCCCAAACGATAGAACAGTACTGCGCCCACCAAAGCTGCCACACTATTGACGGCCTGCAACAAACCGACATACGCCTCTCCCAGACCCAGCACATGTGCCGGTAACAGCACCCTGGACACATTGAAGAAGCCCTGAAAAAGGCTGACGAAGACGATGAACTGATAGAGGCTGAGGCGTAGCGCGGGATACTCCTGCAAAAGTGAACCAAGAGCAGTCAATAATTTTGGTGCGACCTGCACGGTGATCGGAGGCTTTGTTGGCGCAGGTAGTAGATAGGCCGCCAAAACCGCGATCGAAAAAAGACTGACAGTAATGAGCAGGGCTAACCCAGGCGTCATGTTGGCTTTGAACAGTACCAGACTGATGCCTGCCAGGCCGCCGGCAATGAATTGTGCGGTGAGTGTCAGAGGCACTGAGCTGGCGATTTGCGCACTCGGGAAATAACACTTGATGGCAACAATACGCCCTACCCGTTGCAGCGCATCCAGGGCGCCAATGACTACCGCGCCTAACACGGCGACTTCCACATGATGTGGCAGGATCTTGTAGGTGACCGCCGCGCAGCCCAGCGACAGCAAGTTGGAACTCCACAGTAGGGTGCGTGGCGCTAGATAGTCAGCCAGACGGTAGATAGGAACGACAAGAATTACCGGCAGAACCATTGGCGCAAACAGCACCACTTGGGAAAGTATTAGGCTGGCAGTATTAGCATATATATAGTAGGAGAGATAAATATAACTCAGCGTAGAGGCCGAAATGGCACACAAGTTAACGCCCCAAAGGAGCGCTGAGTGCCTACGAGATGCTGCAAGTTCTTCCATTGCTCGCGCCTATTATATGGCTTCCTGCCATGCATGAAGCATACCCTGCATAGGAAATCGTTTTTAAGATAGGTTAAACAAGAATTTAAAAAATGCTTGTTTTGGGTGCGTCACCAAGTAAATGTGCATCATTGCAGTCCGTCAACATCTTTACTAATCCTCACCAACATAGCTTCTAGTCATCAGCAAAATTAGTAGATAGAAATAAACCGACTGACTGATAAAGCCATGCTATCCCACTCGTATCGCTGTCTCGGTGAGGAATATTGATGTAGCGGCGTCAAGACTAGGTGCGGAAGGAGGATAGGGCAACAGCTGGGCATGTATTTGGGAAATGGACTACAAGACTGTGGATAAGTCTTGTGGACATATGTCAGAAGTCTTCTTGACTCGGTCGGCGTAGTTGGCTAGGGCGATGTCGAGCCGATGACTCTGGCTTTTGCTGTGACTGTTGCTTCTAGGCGCGTGGTAGATCAGGTGCTGCAGATTGCGACTTCAGGAGGCCGAGCGTAGGGCTTGCTCCCGGGAGGACTGCGCTGCAGGCCTCATCTTGGGGGCCAGCGCTTGACGGGCATCCATGCCCGTCACCTCCATGCGCAAGGCCTGCGTTCGGCCTCCTGAAGTCGCGAAGATGAAGATCAGGATCAGAAGCCAGATCAAAAGCCTGCAAGACCTGAAAACACCGCTAGGGCAGGCTACGAAAAGGCGATAGCCGCACGACTATCAGCGCAATAGCGAACGGTGGTTGTCCAAAAACCTGCGAAAGAGGACAATTATCGGCTTCCCGTCACAACCAGCGACCTTGCATGGCCTTTCTTGCACTTGGTATCAACCATAAGACTGCCTCGGTAGACGTACGCGAGCGCGTGGCGTTTACCCCAGAGCAGCTGGTAGACGCCCTGCAGCAGCTCTGCCGACTGACATCCAGCCGCGAAGCGGCGATTCTGTCGACCTGCAACCGTAGCGAGCTCTATATCGAGCAGGACCACCTGTCCGCCGATGTCGTGCTGCAATGGCTCGCCGACTACCACCGCCTCAGCCTGGACGAGCTGCGCGCCAGCGCCTACGTGCACGAAGAGCACGAGGCGGTAAAGCACATGATGCGGGTGGCCTCCGGCCTGGACTCGCTGGTGCTCGGCGAACCGCAGATCCTCGGCCAGATGAAGTCCGCCTACGCCGTGGCGCGTGAGGCCGGCACCGTCGGCCCGCTGCTCGGGCGCCTGTTCCAGGCCACTTTCAGTGCCGCCAAGCAGGTGCGCACCGACACCGCCATCGGCGAAAACCCGGTGTCGGTGGCGTTTGCCGCGGTCAGCCTGGCCAAGCAGATCTTCAGCGACCTGGGCCGCAGCCAGGCCCTGCTGATCGGCGCCGGCGAAACCATCACCCTGGTCGCCCGCCACCTGCATGAGCAGGGCGTGCGCCGCATCGTCGTTGCCAACCGTACCCTTGAGCGGGCCAGCATCCTGGCCGAGCAGTTCGGTGCGCACGCCGTTCTGCTGGCCGACATCCCCCAGGAACTGGCCAACAGCGACATCGTCATCAGCTCCACCGCCAGCCAGTTGCCGATCCTTGGCAAGGGTGCGGTCGAGAGCGCGCTGAAGCAGCGCCGGCACAAGCCGATTTTCATGGTCGACATTGCCGTACCGCGCGATATCGAAACCGAAGTCGGCGAACTGGATGACGTCTACCTGTACACTGTCGATGACCTGCACGACGTTGTGGCAGAAAACCTCAAAAGTCGCCAGGGCGCGGCCCAGGCCGCCGAAGAGCTGGTGTCGGTGGGGGCCGAAGACTTCATGCTGCGCCTGCGCGAGCTGGCCGCGGTGGATGTGCTCAAGGCCTATCGCCAGCAATGCGAGCGCCTGCGCGACGAAGAACTGCAAAAGGCCCAGCGGCTGCTGGCCAACGGCGGCAACCCCGAAGACGTACTGGCCCAACTGGCCCGGGGGCTGACCAACAAACTCCTGCACGCGCCCAGCGTGCAATTGAAAAGGCTCTCGGCCGAGGGCCGCCTCGATGCGCTGGCCATGGCCCAGGAACTCTTTGCCCTCAACGAGGGCTCGACGGACAAATCCCCGCAATGAAAGCGTCGCTGCTGAACAAACTGGAAATCCTCCAGGACCGCTTCGAAGAACTCACCGCTCTGCTTGGTGATGCCGAGGTCATTTCCGACCAGACGCGCTTTCGCGCCTATTCCCGTGAGTACGCCGAAGTCGAGCCGGTCTACGCTGCTTATAAAGAGTGGCGCAAAGTCCAGGACGACCTCGAAGGTGCCCAGGCGCTGCTCAAGGACAGTGACCCGGACCTGCGCGAAATGGCCGTGGAAGAAGTGCGTGAAGCCAAGGAACAACTGCTGACGCTGGAGTCGCAGCTGCAACGCATGCTGTTGCCCAAGGACCCCAACGATGGCCGTAACGTGTTCCTCGAAATCCGTGCCGGCACCGGTGGCGACGAGGCGGCGATCTTCTCCGGCGACCTGTTCCGCATGTATTCACGCTACGCCGAAAAGCGTGGCTGGCGCCTGGAAATCCTCTCCGAGAACGAAGGCGAGCACGGCGGCTACAAGGAAATCATCGCCCGCGTCGAAGGCGAGAGCGTGTACGGCAAGCTCAAGTTCGAGTCTGGCGCGCACCGGGTGCAGCGCGTGCCCGAGACCGAATCCCAGGGCCGTATCCACACCTCCGCGTGCACCGTGGCAGTACTGCCCGAGCCGGACGAGCAGGCGGCTATCGAGATCAACCCGGCCGACCTGCGGGTTGATACCTATCGCGCATCCGGTGCCGGCGGCCAGCACGTCAACAAGACCGACTCGGCGATCCGTATCACCCACTTGCCCACCGGTATCGTGGTCGAGTGCCAGGAAGAGCGCTCGCAGCACAAGAACCGTGCCCGCGCCATGTCCTGGCTGTCGGCCAAGCTCAACGACATGCAGACCAGCGCCGCGCAGAACGCCATCGCCACCGAGCGCAAGCTGCTGGTCGGCTCGGGTGACCGTTCCGAGCGCATCCGTACGTACAATTATCCACAGGGGCGGGTGACCGACCACCGTATCAACCTGACCCTGTACTCGCTGGACGATATCCTCGCCGGCGGGGTGGAGGCGGTGATCGAACCGCTGCTGGCCGAATACCAGGCCGATCAACTGGCCGCTCTGGGGGACTGATGACCATCATCGCCAGCCTGCTGCGCAACGCGCAGTTGCCAGAGTCGCCTACCGAGCGGCTGGATGCCGAGTTGCTGTTGGCCGCGGCCATCGGCAAATCGCGCAGCTACCTGCACACCTGGCCCGAGCGAATCGTCAGCAGCGAAGATGCCGAGACCTATGCTGGCTACCTGCAGCGCCGCCGTGGCGGCGAACCGGTCGCCTACATTCTCGGGCTGCAGGGCTTCTGGAAGATCGACCTGGAAGTGGCACCGCATACCCTGATCCCGCGGCCGGATACCGAGCTGCTGGTCGAAGCTGCCCTTGAACTGCAACCCGCCACGCCGGCCAAGGTCCTTGACCTGGGCACCGGCACCGGCGCGATTGCCTTGGCCCTGGCCAGCGATCGCCCGGCCTGGCAGGTAACCGCAGTGGACCGGGTGGAGGAGGCCGTCGCCCTGGCCGAGCGCAACCGCCAGCGCCTGGGCCTGGCGAACGCCCAGGTACGGCTCAGCCATTGGTTCGACAGCCTGGCCGGCGAGCGTTTCGACCTGATTGTCAGCAACCCGCCCTACATCGCTGCCGCAGACCCGCATTTGGTCGCCGGTGATGTACGCTTCGAGCCCAGCAGTGCGCTGGTGGCCGGTGCCGATGGCCTGGACGACCTGCGCGTGATCGCTGCCCAGGCCCCCGCGCACCTGGTACCGGGTGGCTGGTTGCTGCTGGAGCACGGCTACGATCAGGCAGCGGCGGTGCGCGCCTTGCTGGCTGAACAAGGCTTCATCGAGGTCGCCAGCCGCACGGACCTGGGCGGCCATGAACGCATTACCCTGGGGCGCCTGCCATGCTGAGTGATCAGGAACTGCTGCGTTACAGCCGGCAGGTTTTGCTGGCCCAGATCGACATCGACGGCCAGTTGCGGCTCAAGCAGAGCAAGGCGCTGATCGTCGGGCTCGGCGGCCTTGGCTCGCCCGTCGCCTTGTACCTGGCCGCCGCCGGGGTCGGTGAGCTGCACCTGGCGGACTTTGACACCGTCGACCTGACCAACCTGCAACGCCAGGTGATCCACGACAGTGCGAGCGTGGGCATGAGCAAGGTCGATTCGGCCCTGCAGCGCCTGCAGGCAATCAACCCGGAAATCAACCTGGTTGCCCATCGCCAGGCTCTGGACGAGGACTCGCTGGCGGCCGCTGTGGCAGCGGTCGACCTGGTGCTGGACTGCTCTGACAATTTCGGTACCCGTGAGGCGGTCAACGCTGCCTGTGTCGCGGCTGGCAAGCCGCTGGTCAGCGGTGCGGCGATCCGCCTGGAAGGGCAGTTGTCGGTATTCGATCCGCGGCGTGACTACAGCCCTTGCTACCACTGCCTGTATGGCCATGGCAGCGAAGCCGAACTGACCTGCAGCGAAGCCGGCGTGATCGGTCCGCTGGTGGGCCTGGTAGGCAGCCTGCAGGCGCTGGAGGCGATGAAGTTGCTGGCCGGGTTCGGCGAGCCGCTGGTCGGCCGCCTGCTGCTGATCGATGCTCTCGGCACTCGTATCCGCGAATTGCGGGTCAAGCGCGACCCTGCCTGTGCGGTCTGCGGCAAGCGCGATGGCTGAGCGATCGGCGCCGGTCGGCGTGATGGACTCCGGGGTTGGCGGCTTGTCGGTACTCGCCGAGATCCAGCGCCTGCTGCCCAACGAGACGCTGCTGTACGTGGGCGATTGCGGCCACATACCCTACGGCGAGAAGTCGCCGGACTATATCCGTGAGCGTCTCCGGCGCATTGCTGCGTTCTTCCATGAACAGGGCGCCAAGGCCATGGTACTGGCCTGCAATACCGCCACGGTGGCGGCGGTGGCCGACCTGCGCGAGTTGTACCCGAACTGGCCGCTGGTGGGCATGGAGCCGGCGGTGAAGCCCGCTGCCGCCGCCACGCGCTCGGGCGTGGTCGGTGTGCTGGCCACTACCGGTACCCTGCAGAGTGCCAAGTTCGCTGCCTTGCTCGATCGTTTTGCCAATGACGTACAGGTCATCACCCAACCTTGCCCGGGCCTGGTCGAGCTGATCGAGACCGGTGACCTGGCCAGCCCGGCGCTGCGCCAGTTGCTGCAAGGTTATGTGCAGCCGTTGCTGGCCGCTGGCTGTGACACGTTGATTCTCGGTTGCACCCATTACCCCTTCCTGCGCCCGTTGCTGGCCGGCATGGTGCCAGCCGACGTTGCCATCATCGACACCGGTGCCGCAGTGGCGCGCCAACTGCAGCGGCTGCTGGGCGCGGATGACCTGTTGGCCGATGGGCCGGCCAGGGATACCCGCTTCTGGACCAGTGCCGATCCGCAATCTCTCAGAAAGATCCTGCCTTTGCTGTGGCATAAGTCGGACGGTGTGGAAAGCTTTTCATTGTGAAAAAAACGTGAAAGAAGCTGAACTATCGTACCGCTGCCGTTTTCTACCGCCTTGCCTGAAATGAGGCGGATATCAATAACAGCAAAGAAGGATGTTGCTCATGAAGAAGCTGCTCGGCTTGGCGGCGGCTGCCGTCTTCACCCTGGGGCACTCACTGTCGGCGCAGGCTGCCGACGTTTCGTTTTCGGTGGGGCAGACCGGTGACTCGACCATGGTCTACCGGTTGGGGCTGCAATCGAATTGGGAAGCGAGTTGGTGGCAGACCAGCGTCGGGCGCCTGACGGGGTATTGGGATGGGGCCTACACCTATTGGGATGGTGACGAGACCGCGAGCAACCATAGCCTGTCGTTCGCGCCGGTGTTCGTCTACGAGTTTGCCGGGGAGTCGGTGAAGCCTTATATAGAGGCTGGGATTGGCGTGGCGGCATTCTCCAGCACCGAGCTGGAAGACAACGAGCTGGGCTCGGCATTCCAGTTCGAGGACCGCATCGGCTTTGGATTGCGCTTTGCCGGTGGGCATGAGATTGGCGTGCGGGCGATTCACTATTCCAACGCGGGCATCAAGCAGCCCAACGATGGGGTGGAGAGCTATAGCCTGCATTACCGCATGGCGCTCTGAGCTCTCCTTCCGCGGGGGCTCGCATTGCCTGAGATCTACGAGGTACCTGGGGAGCAACTGTCTTGCCCCATTACTCAGGCTACCTCATTACCCGGTAGGAGCAGCCTTGTGCTGCGAAGGGGGCGGCAGGGCAGCAGATGTTCTTCTGCAGTTATGGTCTCTACGCAGCACAAGGCTGCTCCTACAGGCCTTGCGCATGGCTTCAAGTCGATGTGGTCTAGGTGGAGGCCGGTACGGTCACTACATCGATTGCTTGTGTGACAAAGGCCACAGGCCATTGAGATCCAAGACCTCCAGCACAAGCTCGGGCTCCCTCTGCGGCCACCGCCGCAGCAGTTCTTCTGCCGCATCCTGCGGCGTCCATGCCTCCGGTAGCGCCTGCGCCGGTGTCACGGGGTTCTTCAGCGACTGCGGCCCCACCACGGTCAGCTCAACCCCCTGCGCCTCCAACGCCTGACGCTGCTCGCGCATCCACTGCGGCATGTTGTTCCAGCCCGCAGGCACCTGCGTCGGTGCATGCAACTGCAGCGCCGAATAACGGTTGAACACCGCCATCACCTGCGGCGAGTCACCCTTCGCCAACAACGGCAGCGCACTGGCCAGGCAATGCTCGCCGGCCAACTGGTTGTCCGTGACGATCGCCTCGAACAACTCGCTGTCCGCCACATCGTCCGCCAGGTAATCGCTGGTACCGGCGTTGATGATCAAGCCATCCAGCGCGCACCAGGCATGGCAGATCTGCTGGCTGGCCTGGGCCGCCTGATGTTCTTCGTGCAACTGCCACGGCAAACGCAACAGCTGGCTGCCATAGCGTGCACCCAAGGCATCCAGTGCCTCGCCATGCTTCGCGCTTGCAGCTACCCGGTGTCCTTGCCCGAGCAGCTCCTCCACTAAAGCCAGGCCAAGTCCATTGCCTGCTCCCGTCACCCAGATACTGCGTGCGTTGTTCAAGATGCTGCCCTCTGATCCTGCCGGCGCGGGAGGTTCTTGAATGCCTCCAGTGCGCGCTGACGACTGCTGTCGAGATCGACAATTGGACTGTGGTAGGAATATCTAGCAAAAAGATCGGCCGACTTCACGGGGAAATGAATGGCTTTTTCATCCACCCCCTGCAATTCCGGCAGCCAGTGCCGAATGAAACGCCCTTGCGGGTCGAATCGCTGCGACTGTGAAACCGGGTTGAAGATGCGGAAATAGGGCACTGCGTCGGTGCCAGTGGACGCGCTCCACTGCCAGCCGCCGTTGTTGGCGGCCAGGTCGCCGTCTATCAAGTGGCGCATGAAATGCCGCTCGCCCTTGCGCCAGTCGATCAGCAGGTTCTTGCTGAGGAACATGGCCACGATCATGCGCAGGCGGTTGTGCATCCACCCGGTGTGCAACAGTTGGCGCATGGCGGCGTCGATGATCGGGAAGCCGGTTCGGCCCTGTTCCCATGCTTCGAGGTCGGCCGGTGCATCGCGCCAGGGCAGGGCTTCGGTCTGGGCGCGGAAGGCACGGTGACGCGAGACCTGTGGATAACCGGTCAGGATGTGTTTGTAGAATTCGCGCCAGAGCAGCTCGTTGATCCAGGTTTGCACGCCGCTGCTGCCGCTGTCGAACTCGCCGCGGTTGCTGGCCAGGGCACCGTGCAGGCACTGGCGTGGCGAGATCACGCCGGCGGCCAGATAGGCGGAGAGCTGGCTGGTACCGGGCTTGGCAGGCAAGTCACGCAGCTGTTGGTAATCGTCGATGGTTTCATCGAGAAAACGGGTCAGCCGCGCCTGCGCTTCGGCTTCGCCGGCCGGCCAATGGTCGCGCAGTGCCTGCGCGGGTTTTTCGAAGCCGTCCACGTGCTGTGGGATCGGGTCGCTGCTGACATGCAGCGGTGCCTGGCGTTTTATCTGGCGGGCCAGGGCAGGGAGGCTGCGGTGCAGGTGCTCCAGGCAGCTCTTCTTGAACTGGCTGAATACCTGGAAGTAGTCGCCGCTGCGGGTAAGGATGGTGCCAGGGCGGAACAACAGCTGGTCGAGGTGGCTGTGGGCCTGGATGGACGACTTTTCCAGCAGCGCACGGGTGGCGTCGTCGCGACGTTGCTCGTTGATGCCGTACTCCTCGTTCCAGTGCACGCTTTGCACCTGATGTTGGCGGCAGACGTCGAGTACGGCCTGTGGCGCCTGGTCCCAGGTGTCGATCTTGCGGATCAGCAGGGGGATGTTCAAGCGCTCCAGCGACTGGCGCAGGTCGCGCAGGCTGCGCAGCCAGAAGTCGACCTTGCAGGCGGCGTCGTCGTGGGCCAGCCATTGCCCGGGGCTGACCAGCCACAGTGCGAGGGTCGGGCCGCGTTCGCTGGCGGCGGCTAGCGCGGTGTTGTCATCGATGCGCAGGTCGCTGCGCAGCCAGGTCAGGTGCATGGTGCGGTCATCTCTCCAGGCTGGCGGTCATGGGCTTGCAGCAAACGCAATGCCGCCTGCGGGGTATCGAACAGGGCAAGATTGGGCAGCCCCAGGGCGCGCAGCCGGGTTTCATGCAACGCCAGCGTCGGCCCGCCAGCCAGGGTCGGCACGGGCAGGTTGGACAGGGTACGGTGCAACGCCTTGTCATCGATGCGTGGCCCCAGGTGCAGGAGCACGGCGCGTGGCTTGAGCATGGTGGCTGCGCGTTGCAGGTGCGCGCCAGCAATGGTGTGCTCCAGCACTTCGACCGGCAGGCCGTTGCTGGTGAACAGCCAGGCGCACAACCACAAACCGGGGCTGAAAGTGTGTTCGCTGTCTTCGGCCAGCAAGATGGCAGGCCCATGCAGCAACTGGTTGTCGTGGTAGACCCTGGCGCCCAGCTTGCTTCGCAACCAGCTGTGGAAAAACACCTGTTCCAGCCGTGCGTTGAAATAGTTGCGCCAGCGCAGGTCGAGGAGGTCGAGCAGCGGCAACAGCAATTGCTCGCACAGAGTGACGGCCGGGTACAGGGCCATCGCCTGGTTGAGCTGCTGGTCGAGGGCGCGCTGCGACAGCGTGGCGATGGCCTCGATCAGTTGGAACTGCCGGGCTTGCCAGTCGCTTTTCGGCGGCGTGCTAGCCGGTTTGTCGAGCAGCTCGCGTACCTGGCCGACGGAGGCGCCGCGCTGCAGCCAGGCAAGGATCGCTTCTACTCGTTCGACCTGCTCCAGCGGATACAGGCGATGGCCCTTGGCGGTACGCTGGGGCTTGAGCAGGCCGTAGCGGCGCTCCCAGGCTCGCAGGGTGACGGGATTGACGCCCGTGCGGCGAGCCAGTTCGCCGATGGGCAACAGGATCTCAGACGGCATTGCGCAGGCCCAGGCTCTCGGGGTGCGGCTGAAGGTAGGCCTGCTGCTGCAGATACGGATCGGGATGCTTGCGCAAATGGTGCTTGAGCAGGGTCAGCGGCACTACCAGCGGCACCACGCCTTGCTGGTATTGGCCGATGATGGCCTGCAGCTCGGCTTTGTCCTGCCGTGTGAGGATATCCTTGAAGTAGCCGCTCAGATGCTGCAGCACGTTGCAATGAGTGCC
This sequence comes from Pseudomonas sp. SA233, assembly GCF_054792385.1. Classification (NCBI taxonomy): domain Bacteria; kingdom Pseudomonadati; phylum Pseudomonadota; class Gammaproteobacteria; order Pseudomonadales; family Pseudomonadaceae; genus Pseudomonas; species Pseudomonas sp. SA233. The sequence continues at coordinate 876,263 of NZ_CP096449.1, forward strand.
GCGGCTGGCACAGCGGCGCAGAGCCTGCATCAGCTGGCTGAAGTAGCGCGGGCCGATGCTTTGCGGGTCATCGTCCTTGCTCATGCTGCCGAGCAGGCGCCCGAGGCTGCGGTAGGCCTGCGGGTTGTTGGCCATCAACAGGTACTTGTAGCGTGAGTGGAATCGCACCAGAGCGCCACGGCTCAGGCCTTCGGCCAGCAGGCGCTGCCAGTCGGCGTACGCGTACACGCGGCTGATGAAGTTCTCGCGCAGCACGGGGTCGTGCAGGCGGCCTTCTTCTTCCACCGGCAGGTCCGGCCGCCGTGCGCAGAACGCCTGCGCATACACTCCCCGCCCACCGTGGAAGGCAGGGTGGCCATTGTCTTGGTATACCTTGACCCGCTCCAGGCCACAGGAAGGCGACTTCTGCATGAAGATGTAGCCGCAGATATCATCGAGTTCCGCCGCCATTTGCTCGCCATAGCTGCGCAGCGGCCCGGTCAGGTCCATGCCGGGGTTGCGGGTGCCTACCACTTCCGGCTGCTCGGGGTCGCCGACCAGGCGGATCGGGTCGCGCGGCACGCCCAGGCCGATGGCCACCTCCGGGCACACCGGCAACCAGTCGAAATGTTCCTCGAGTTGCATACGGCACAGGTCGGAGGCCTTGTGGCCACCGTTATATCGCACGCTGTGCCCGGTCAGGCAGGCGCTGATGGCGATACGCGGCTTGCTGTGGGCGGATGAGTCGTGCATGGGCTGCCTCCAAAAACCTGTACGAGACAAAATAGTTGTACAGGTTCATTCCAGCACAGCCCGAAAGTTATGCAAACAGTTTTTTTTGTATAACCCTACATCACTCGAGATGTTCGAGCAGCCGACGCGCCGCTTCCTGGCCACTGAGCCAGGCGCCCTCGACACGGCCGGACAGGCACCAGTCGCCGCAGGCGTATAGGCCCTGGTCAGCATCGGCCAGTGCGCCCCATTCATGGTTGCTGCTCGGGCGGGCATAAAGCCAGCGGTGGGCCAAGGCAAAAGTAGGTGCTGGCACCACGCAGCCGACCAGTTCGGCGAATTCGCCCCAGAGCTGTTCGATCACTTCCTCCTTGGGCAGGTCGATGTGTTGCCGGCTCCAGTCCGAGGTGGCGTGCAGTACCCAGGTGTCGAGTTGCTCGTCACGCTCGGGCTTGCTGCGGTTGCGCGCCAGCCAGTCGAGCGGGTTGTCCTGCACGAAGCAGCCTTGCATCGGGGTGTCCAGCGGGGTCTGGAAGGCCAGGGCGACGGCCCAGGTGGGCTCCATCTGCACACCGGCGGCCACGGCGGCGAGCTTCGGGGTAGCGGCCAGCAGCGGCGTGGCCTGTGGCGCCGGCACGGCGATCACCACGCGGCTGTAGGGGCCGTGGCTGCAGCCTTCGGTGTCCTGCAGGTGCCAGTACTGCTTGCCGCGGAACACTTCGGCGATGCGGCAGCCGAAGTTGACCGTCACGTCCTTGAGCAGGCCGCGGGTGATTGCACTCATGCGCGGCACGCCCACCCAGCGCGTCTGCTCGTCGGGGGAAGGGCTGAGTTCACCACCGCGGTAGTTGTACAGCTGTGGCTTCCATTGCGCGGCCCAACCGGCGGCAACCCATTGCTGTACCTGCTCGACGAAGCGGCGGTCACGGGCCGTGAAGTATTGGGCGCCGAGGTCCAGCGCGCCAGCTTCGCTGCGCTTGCTGGCCATGCGCCCGCCACTGCCGTGGCCCTTGTCGAACAAATGCACGGATTGCCCGGCCTTCTGCAAGGCCTGGGCGGCTGACAGGCCGGCGATACCGGCCCCGATGATGGCGATAGGTACTGTCATGATGGCCTCTTCAAACCTTGCTGTAAGCAGACTACGCTGTCAGGCAAACCTGTACAATGCTCAAATGTTGTATAAGGTTATTCCGTGTTGGCAGGCAGGTTGGCCTATGTTTATCCGAGAGCGTCGGGTCAAAAAAGTGCCTTGATGTTAAAAATAGACCACCGCCGCATTCTGCGAGGACACAGCCATGCATATATTGCTGACAGGCGGCACCGGATTGATTGGCAAGCACCTGTGCCAGTACTGGCTCGGCCAGGGTCATCGCCTGACGGTGTGGAGTCGGCGGCCTGAACAGGTGCCGAAAATTTGTGGGACCGGCGTGCGTGGCATCGCCCGCTTGGAGCAACTGGAGGCGGACGATCAGCTGGACGCGGTGATCAACCTGGCCGGCGCCCCGATTGCCGACCGGCCCTGGACGGCGACCCGGCGCAACCTGCTGTGGGCCAGCCGCGTCACCCTCACCGAGCAGTTACTGGCCTGGTTGGGCAGCCGCGAACAGCGCCCGGAAGTGTTGATTTCCGGCTCGGCGGTGGGCTGGTATGGAGACGGTGGCGAACGCGAGCTGACCGAGGCTTCACCGCCGGTGCGCGAAGATTTCGCCAGCCAGCTGTGCATCGCCTGGGAAGAGACGGCGCTGCGTTCCCAAGCCCAGGGCATTCGCGTGGTGCTGGTGCGTACCGGGTTGGTTCTGGCCAGTGATGGCGGCTTTTTGTCGCGCCTGCGCCTGCCCTTCAAACTGGGGCTGGGCGGGCCTTTGGGCGACGGGCGGCAGTGGATGCCTTGGGTCCATATAGACGACCAGGTCGCCCTGATTGATTTTCTCTTGCAGCACAAGGATGCCAGCGGTCCTTATAATGCCTGCGCCCCGGAGCCGGTGCGCAACCGCGAGTTCGCCAGGCGCCTGGGCCGCGCCTTGCACCGGCCGGCGCTGCTGCCAGTGCCGGCACTGCTGCTCAAGGCAGGGCTGGGTGAGCTGTCGACCCTGCTACTCGGCGGCCAGCGCGCCCGCCCGGCACGCTTGCTGGCGGCAGGCTTCACCTTCCGCTTCAACGATTTGCAATCGGCTCTGGACAACCTGTCCAGCCGCCTCTGACATAGGACGCTGCATGACCGATCACGCCCTGCTGCTGGTCAACCTGGGTTCCCCGGCCTCCACCTCGGTGGCCGATGTGCGCCGCTACCTCAACCAGTTCCTCATGGACCCGTATGTGATCGACCTGCCCTGGCCGGTACGGCGCCTGCTGGTGTCGCTGATCCTGATCAAGCGCCCGGAGCAGTCGGCGCACGCCTATGGCTCGATCTGGTGGGAAGAGGGCTCGCCGCTGGTAGTGCTGACCCGTCGCCTGCAGGCGGCAATGGTCGAGCACTGGCCCCATGGCCCGGTGGAGATTGCCATGCGCTATGGCCAGCCGGCCTTGCCCGAGGTGCTGGAGCGCCTGGTGGCCCAGGGTGTGCGCAAGGTGACCCTGGCGCCGCTGTATCCACAGTTCGCTGACAGCACGGTGACCACTGTGGTGGAACTGGCCAGGCAGACGGTCAGTGAACGCCAGTTGCCGTTGCAACTTCGCGTGCTGCAGCCATTCTACGAGCACCCGGACTACATCGAGGCATTGGTCGCCAGCGCCCGGCCTTACCTGGAGCAGGACTACGACCATCTTTTGCTGAGCTTTCATGGTTTGCCGGAGCGGCACCTGAAGAAGCTCTACCCGACCGGCAAGCATGACCTGCGCGCGGCGGATTGTTGCGAAGGAGCCAGTGCCGAGGTGCGTGCGGTGTGTTATCGCGGGCAGTGTCTGGCCACGGCCAAGGCTTTTGCGCAGAAGCTGGGCATACCGGACGGCAAGTGGTCGGTATCGTTCCAGTCGCGGCTCGGGCGCGACAAGTGGATCGAACCCTACACCGAAACCCGGCTGGACGAACTGGCCGAGGCCGGAGTGAAGCGGTTGCTGGTGATGTGCCCTGCGTTCGTTGCCGATTGCATCGAGACGCTGGAAGAGATCGGCATGCGTGGCAGCGAGCAGTTCGTCGAGGCTGGCGGGCGGGAGCTGGTGCTGGTGCCGTGCCTGAATGATCACCCGGAGTGGGTGAGGGTGTTGGCCGACATGTGCGAAAAAGCCTGATTGTCAGGTTGCCTTTGCCGGCCTCTTCGCGGGTAAACCCGCTCCCACAGGTTTTGTACAATGCCTGCGGGCACCGGGGTGCCTGTGGGAGCGGGTTCACCCGCGAAGGGGCCAGATCAGGTCAAAGCTGATCGTCCAGCTTCTTTTGCTTCCAGCCATCATTGCCCGGCAAGATCAGGTTCAGGGCGATAGCCACGATTGCACACAGGGCGATGCCCTTCAGGCCCCAGTCATCCGGGCCATCACCACTGCCGATCAGTACGCCGCCGATACCGAACACCAGTGTCACCGACACGATCACCAGGTTGCGCGCTTCAGCCAGGTCGATCTTGTGGCGGATCATGGTGTTCATACCCACCGCCGCGATCGAACCGAACAACAGGCACAGGATGCCGCCCATCACCGGTACCGGGATGCTCTGCAGTAGCGCGCCGAACTTGCCGATGAAGGCCAGGGTGATGGCGAAGACCGCCGCCCAGGTCATGATCTTCGGGTTGTAGTTCTTGGTCAGCATCACCGCGCCGGTGACTTCGGCATAGGTGGTGTTGGGCGGGCCGCCGAACAGGCCGGCTGCGGTGGTGGCCAGGCCGTCGCCCAGCAGGGTGCGGTGCAGGCCGGGCTTCTTCAGGTAGTCGCGGCCGGTCACGCTGCCGACTGCGATCACCCCGCCGATGTGCTCGATCGCCGGTGCCAGGGCAACCGGGACGATGAACAGGATGGCCTGCCAGTTGAATGCTGGCGCGGTGAAGTTGGGCAGCTCCAGCCACGGCGCGGCGGCGATCTTGGCAGTGTCGACCACGCCAAAGGCGAACGACAGGGCAAAGCCTACGAACACGCCGGCAATGATCGGCACCAGACGGAAGATGCCCTTGCCGAACACGGCAACGATCAGCGTTGTCAGCAGGGCCGGCATCGAGATCATCATGGCGGTCTTGTACGGCAGCAGCACGCTGCCGTCACCGGCCTTGCCCATCGCCATGTTGGCGGCGATCGGCGCCATGGCCAGGCCGATGGAGATGATCACCGGGCCGATCACCACCGGCGGCAGCATGCGGTCGATGAAGCCGGTGCCTTTGATTTTTACCATCAGGCCCATGAAGGTGTACACGAAACCTGCGGCCATCACGCCGCCCATGGTCTCGGCCAGGCCGAACTGGCCCTTGGCGAGGATGATCGGGGTGATGAAAGCAAAGCTCGAGGCCAGGAACACGGGTACCTGGCGGCCGGTGACCAGCTGGAACAGCAGGGTGCCGATGCCGGCAGTGAACAGCGCTACGTTCGGATCGAGGCCGGTGATCAGTGGCATCAGCACCAGCGCGCCGAATGCCACGAAGAGCATTTGCGCGCCCGAAACGACCTGGCGCCAGAGCGGGTCGTTGAAGCCGTCCTGCATGGTCAGGCGTCCTTTTGCTTGGTGCCGAAGATCTTGTCACCGGCATCGCCCAGGCCCGGCACGATGTAGCCGTGTTCGTTCAGGCGCTGGTCGATCGAGGCGGTGTAGATCTGCACGTCCGGGTGGGCTTTTTCCACCACTTCGATGCCTTCTGGCGCAGCGACCAGGACCATGGCGCGGATCTCTTTGCAGCCGGCCTTCTTCAGCAGGTCGATGGTGGCGACCATCGAACCGCCGGTGGCCAGCATCGGGTCGATGATCAGGGCCAGGCGCTGGTTGATGTCCGGCGCGAGCTTTTCCAGGTAGGTGTGGGCTTCGAGGGTTTCCTCGTTGCGAGCAACGCCGACGGCGCTGACCTTGGCGCCCGGGATCAGGCTGAGCACGCCGTCGAGCATGCCGATGCCGGCACGCAGGATCGGTACCACGGTAATCTTCTTGCCGGCGATTTTTTCAACTTGCACCTTGCCGCACCAGCCGTCGATCTCGTAGGTTTCGAGCGGCAGGTCCTGGGTGGCTTCGTAGGTCAGGAGCGCGCCGACTTCCTGGGCAAGTTCGCGAAAATTCTTGGTGCTGATATCGGCACGGCGCATCAGGCCGAGCTTGTGGCGGATCAGCGGATGGCGGATCTCACGAGTGGGCATAGGGGGGCTCCGAAAGGCGGGCAAAAAAACCGCGCTAGATTAATCTATTCAGCCTGTGCTGTCGTCTGGTCATTCTGGACGTTAGTCCATAAATGCTTGATCTGTGACGAGCGGATGCGTACCTTTGCCCGCTTTTCCAAAATGCACCCCCGGAGAGCGCCATGTCCGCCGATCTCGAGCATATCCGTCAAGTCATGCGTGAAGCTGACTGCCTGTACACCGAAGCCGAAGTCGAAGCGGCCATCGCCAAAGTCGGCGAGCAGATCTGCAAGGACCTGCACGACAAGAACCCGGTGGTTTTCTGCGTGATGAACGGCGGCCTGATCTTCTCCGGCAAGCTGCTGACCCACCTGCAGTTCCCACTGGAAGCCAGCTACCTGCACGCTACCCGCTACCGCAACCAGACCAGCGGCGGCGAGCTTTTCTGGAAGGCCAAGCCCGAAGTATCGTTCATCGACCGTGACGTACTGATCGTCGATGACATCCTCGACGAAGGGCACACCCTCAGCGCCATCATCGAGTTCTGCAAGCACGCCGGTGCGCGCTCGGTGCACACCGCGGTACTGATCGACAAGGACCATGACCGCAAGGCCAGCCCGGAACTCAAGGCCAACTACGTGGGCCTGCCCTGCGTCGACCGCTATATCTTCGGTTACGGCATGGACTACAAAGGCTACTGGCGCAACGCCAACGGCATTTTCGCCGTAAAGGGGCTGTGATCATGCGCCAGCCTGCGTTCATCGACCAATCGCTGTTCGCCGGGCTGGCCGCAAAGGCTGCAGCCAACCCGCGTGGGCGGCAACATCACAATTTCCATGAGATGGAAGAGCCTTGCCACCGCATGGCAGTCGGGCTGCAACCGAGCACCTATATCCCGCCGCATCGACACCTGAGCGATGACAAAGCCGAAACGCTGGTCGTGCTCAAGGGTTGCCTGGGCCTGCTGCTCTTCAACGAGCAGGGGGCGGTGATCGACAAGCGAGTGCTGCAGGCGGGCGGCGATTGCCTGGGTGTGGACCTGGCGCCCGGCATTTACCATGGGCTTGTGGTGCTGGAGCCGGACAGCATCCTGTTCGAGTGCAAGGCCGGACCGTATCGGCCGGTGGGTGAAGGCGAACATGCGCACTGGGCGCCGCGCGAAGGAGAAGAGGGCGTGGACGAGTACCAGGCCTGGATGCGCGCGCAGTTCGATTGATGTCGACTGTACCGGCTTCGTTGCCCTGTAGGAGCAGCCTTGTGCTGCGAAGGGGGTATGACTAAAGATGTTCTGTGGCAATGCTGGCCTCTTCGCAGCACAAGGCTGCTCCTACAGGGCGATAGGGTCATACGCCCCAGGCACTCCATGCTAGAGTGCTCCTTCATTCAAGGAGCCTCACATGCGTGCGTTTCTTCCCCTCCTGCTGGCGGTCAGCCTGCCACTCGCCGCCGCACCGCTGCACAGCCAGTTCCTGCCACCTGACGACCAGTCCCTGCGCCAGGAAGCGCCGACCGGCCAGCAATTGCTGCAAGTGACCGACTACTCGGTGGTAGTGGGTACCCAACGCCAATCCGACCAGCAGCCGATCCCGATCACCTCGTCGTTGCAGGTGCGCCTCAAGGGCAAGCCGCTGAGCAAGGGCGCAACCATCGCCCAGGTACTGCTGACCTTTGACGGTGAAGCGGCCAAGAGCCTGAAGAAACCCGTATACGATGAGAAAACCCGCACCCTGAGCCTGAATTATCCGCTCAGCGACTACCGCGTGATCATGGACCTGCTGCGCAACGAGACGCTGTATGTGCAGTTCCTCACCTACGGCAACGGCCACGTCTGGGCCGACCTGCACACCGGTACCGTACGTACGCGTTGAGGCGCCCGGCCTGCGGGGGGTACACTGCCGGCCTTCGAAATTTCGTGATGGTCCAGTTGGAGTCGGCAATGCGTAAAGACAAGAAACAGGTAATCGGTGACGAGATCAGCGACGACTACATCAAGTCGTTCCTCGAGTTCGAGCCGGCTGATGGCGTGACCTCGCCGTCGCTGCACAAGCTGGTCAAGGCCTACCGCGGCCTGCGCATCGACGATTTCGAGCGTTTTGTCGGCTTCTTCGTCGAGGCTGGGCTGGACCTGGATGGCAAAGACGAGCACGGCCAGACCTTTGTCGAGCAGATTGCCGACCAGCGCAATGCGCCGGATTACATCGAGATTATCGCCAAGGCCCGTGGCTGATTTGTGAACATGCTCGGGCCTCTTCGCGGGTAAGCCCGCTCCCACAGGTACAGCACAGCCCTTAGCTGTGGTGCGGTCCTTGTGGGAGCGGGTTTACCCGCGAAAGGGCCGGAGCAGGCTTACAAAGATCCAGGCACAAAAAAACGCCCCGAGGGGCGTTTTTTCGTGACCGGCCGAATCAGGCGTAATGCTTGGCCGCCGGGCTGCTTTCCACCAGGTCCAGCGCCACGTCGTTGTCGGCACTGATCTTGTGGTACAGCGCAGCATCGGTCGCCAGGGTCTTCTCGCGAGCCGGGAAGATTTCCTTGAGCTTGGCAGCCCAGGCACCTTTCGCCTGCTCGGGGAAGCAGCGTTCGATCAGTTCCAGCATGATCGACACGGTTACCGAAGCACCCGGCGATGCACCGAGCAGTGCGGCCAGGCTGCCGTCCGAGGCCGACACCAGCTCGGTACCGAACTGCAGCACGCCGCCTTTTTTTGGGTCTTTCTTGATGATCTGCACGCGCTGACCGGCTACTTCCAGGCGCCAGTCTTCGGCCTTGGCCTGCGGGTAGAAGCGACGCAGGGCTTCCAGGCGCTGCTCCATCGACTGCATCACTTCGCTGACCAGGTACTTGGTCAGGTCCATGTTGTCACGGGCTACGGCCAGCATCGGGCCGATGTTGCCCATGCGTACCGACAGCGGCAGGTCCATCAGCGAACCGTGTTTCAGGAACTTGGTGGTGAAGCCGGCATATGGGCCGAACAGCAGCGATTTCTTGCCATCGACCACGCGGGTATCCAGGTGCGGTACCGACATCGGCGGGGCGCCGACCGCGGCCTGGCTGTAGACCTTGGCCTGGTGCTGCTTGACGATTTCCGGGTTGTCGCAACGCAGCCACTGGCCGCTGACCGGGAAGCCGCCGAAGCCTTTGCTTTCCGGAATGCCCGACAGCTGCAGCAGCGGCAGGGCCGCGCCACCGGCGCCGAGGAAGACGAAGCGGGCGTCCACTTCACGGCTACCGCCGCTGTTGACGTCCTTGATGCTCACGGTCCAGCCCTTGCCGTTACGGCGCAGGCCAACGACCTTCTTGCTGTACTTGACCTGGGCGTCCTGCGAGTCGCCCAGCAGCTTCAGCAGCTTGTTGGTCAGGGCGCCGAAGTTGACGTCGGTGCCCTTGAGCACGCGGGTGGCGGCGATGTGCTGGTCGGCTGGGCGGCCTGGCATCATCAGCGGCATCCAGTCCTTCATCACGGCCTTGTCTTCGGTGTATTCCATGTCCGCAAAGGCATGGTGCTGCTTGAGCAGCTCATAGCGCTTCTTGAGGAAGGAAACACCCTTGTCACCCTCGACGTAGCTCAGGTGCGGGACAGGGTTGATGAAGGCACGTGCCGAGCCGAAGTTGCCCTTCTTGCTCAGGTAGGCCCAGAACTGGCGCGAAACCTCGAACTGGGTGTTGATGTGCACGGCCTTCTTGATGTCGATGCTGCCATCGGCGGCCTGGGGCGTGTAGTTAAGCTCGCACAGGCCGGCGTGGCCGGTGCCTGCGTTGTTCCAGGGGTTGGAGCTTTCCGCGGCTCCGGAGTCCATCGCCTCCACGACCTCAAGCTTCAGGGTCGGGTCGAGCTCCTTGAGCAGTACGGCCAGGGTGGCACTCATGATGCCTGCGCCTACCAGTACCACATCAACCGATTCGTTCTGCGCCATTTAACGCGTCTCCACAATCTACAGCTACCTAATTGACAGCATAGGACCTGGGTTCGCCAGGGTCGCCATGTCCGACTTTTCGCAGTTCTTGCAACTTCCGCGGACACCGCCAATCAGTCTTCGGGTTCGCGTATTGAACGCGGTTTGCCACGGGTGCGGCAATTCGACTTATGGTCAAGGTGTCGTGCGTGCGTTATGGAACGGCTCAGACACTCATACGGGATGAGCGCATTTGCCGCCTGTTCAGGGCTGTTCGGGACACATCTGCCGCTTTTGCACATGCCAGACTGTTCATTTGCTCGCCACACTCTTGTGAAGTTGTGAAAACCGTTTTTTCACGCTCTTTTGGAGACGTGAACCTCAAAAGGGGACTGCGCGATGGCAACCCGCAGGTTCATGCAGTGTGAAGGGCCGGAAAAGCAGGCACGACAGCCGATGCAAGACCTGAGTGGAAGGCTCTCTGTGGGCGAAGCATTGAAGTTGCCGGGGTCAATCGGCGAGTGCGGGGCCCGATCAGGAGACGTCCTTATAATCGGGGGGAGATTATAGCGATGTCGCGGGCAGAAATGTCGCCATTCGTGGTTTTTATTGCAGCGTTTGTCAGGCCGCGAGGATGCGCTGGTGCCAGCGGCGGCTTGCGCGGGCGCAAACCCGGGCACTGGCGGGCAGCTCGCGGCCCAGCCAGGCGAGCCGGATTTCGCCGATCTGGACCCAGCCGCTGCCGCTGGGCGCCTGGCTGCATTGCTTGAAGGCCAAGCATTTGCCGTCGGCATCGAGGCGGGCATAGGTGTTGTGGCGCGGGCGTTGGAACAGCAGGGTCCAGAGCGAGGCCATGGCAGCGAGTCCTGTGCGTTAGGGCTTGGCGCAAGGATAAGGGCGCGGCGATGAAACGATTGTGACAAGCGGGCCGGACCGATGACTGGTCGATGCGTGGCTAGGTATACTGTGGGCCTTCGCCGCTTTTTCTGGAGTAACGCGCATGTTGCAACGTCTGTTGTTCGGTTTGATCGCCGTGGCCAGCCTCAGCCTGGTCGGTTGTGCCCACAGCCCGCAACAACTCAACCCGCAACCCACGCTCAAGGCCCAGCTCGCCCCGGTCGGCCATGGCCAGCCGGTAGTGGTCCGGGTAGTTGATGGCCGGGCCTCGCAGTCCCTGGGCACTCGCGGTGGCATGTATCCCGAGACCAGTACCATCAGCGTGAGTGGCAACGACATCGTGCCCAAGCTGCAGGCCCAGGCCGAAGCCGCCGTACGCCTGCTCGGCTTCACCCCGACGCCGAACGCCTACAACGCGCCGCAGTTGACCGTGACCCTGGCCGAGCTGAAGTACCAGTCGCCGAAAGACAACCTGTACGTGACCGAGGCTACCATCGGCGCCACCTTCCGTGCCGACGTGTCCAATGGCGGCCGCCGCTACAGTGGTCGTTACGGCGCTTCGCTGGACCAGCGTTTCGGCATGGCGCCGAACCAGGAAACCAACACCCAGCTGGTGGGCGATGTGCTGAGCGATGCCCTGACCCGCATGTTCAAGGACCCGACCATCGGTCAGGTGCTGGGGCAGTAAGCCTTCAGCTATAAAACAAAACCCGCTGCCTGTGTTCCAGGCAGCGGGTTTTTTGTTGTCTGTGCCCGCGAAGAGGCCGGCAAATCTTCATGCCATGCCAGATGAAATTCGATGACACTTTGTCGCCTGAACCGGGCGTCTGGGCATGACTTGGGTAGAATGCCGGCCTTTGCCGTCGCTCATACCGAGGTTGCGTGATGTCCTTGCAAGTGCTCTGGGGGTTCCTGGCCGCCCACCCGACCAAGCTGATCAATTTGCTGGCGCTGCTGCTGACCTGCCCGGGCGGGTTGCTGCTGCACAGTGCGCGGCGGCGCGAGGCCGAAACCCGCGAATACATGGCGGTGGACGAGGGGGTGGTGGACGCGTTCGACCTGCGGGTGCCGCGGTACTTCTACATTCTCGGCTTTTCGTGCCTGGCGATGGCGTTGCTGCTGTCCTGGTTCAGTACCTGGATTTGAGATTTCAGGGCCGCTTTGCGGCCCATCGCGACACAAAGCCGCTCCTACAGGTATGCACGATCCCCTGTAGGAGCGGCCTTGTGTCGCGATGGGCTGCAAAGCAGCCCTAGGATCGATCAGGCAACCGGTGCCTGCTGCCTGACCTGGTACTGGTTGCGCACCGGCGTCGCATACTGCAGCACAAGGTACGGCCGCTGCTCCTCAGGACAGGCATCCAGGCGGCGTTGCCATTCCTCCTTGGCCCGAGCCAGCTCATCGGCCGGGAACACCTTCTCGGCGCTCGGCACCTGTAGCGCCTCATCCTTGCCATCCCACATTGCATAGGCCAGGTAGTGCACCGGGAACAGTCGGTAGCCACCGAGGATCTGCCGGTCGATTTCCGCTGCCAGCTGCTTGGTATCCTCGTGATACTCGGTCACCGGCGGGGCGAAGTTGATGTGCACCCGGCCTTTGTAGCCGGTAATGCCCTTGGCGATGCTGTTGTCGTCCTCGCCCGGCGCCTTCTTGTAGGTGCCGGTGGTGGCGCGGATGTACAACTCGCGGGCCTTGGCCTGGTCGCACGGGTCATATTCGTAGCTGATCGAAACCGGCGTCAGGTTCAGGCTCTGGATCACCGCGCCGAACGGCTCGTCCTTGCGGCTCATGTGGAACATCTTGAGGATCGCCGAATCGGTGCGGTCGTCACCGTCCTTGGCCCGGCCTTCTGCCTGGGCGATCCAGATCGACGTGGCGTCGTTGCGGATCGAGTGGTTGATGTAGGCTGAGAGCAACTGGTAGGCCGCCAGCTTCTCGCGGCGCCCACTGATCGAGCGGTGCACGATGAAGCTCTTGTTCAGGCGCATCATGTCGCTGACAAACGGCTTTTGCAGCAGGTTGTCGCCAATGGCGATGCGCGGCGTGGGCAGGCCGGCGTGGTAAACCGCGTAGTTGACGAAGGCCGGGTCCATGACGATGTCACGGTGGTTGGCCAGAAACAGGTAGGCGGTGCCGGCCTTGAGCTGCTCCACGCCCGAATAGGTGACGCCGTCGGTGGCGCGGTCGATGGTCTGGTCGACGTAGTACTCGACTTTGTCCTGCAAGGTCGAGACACAGGTGACACCGGCGAATTCCTTGCGCAGGCGGCGGGCGATCAGCGGTTTGAGCAACCAGCCGAGAGCACCGGCCGCACGCGGGAAGCGGAAGTGGGTGAGGATATCGAGGAATGCCGGGTCGCTGAGCAGGCGTGCCAGAACGGCAGGGACCTCAGCGTCGTCGTACGGTCGGATGGCATCGAATTCGCCCATCATGCTCTCTTGTTGGAAACGGCTAGGGTAATAAGGTAAGGGCGGGCTCCGAAAAACGGCTCGGACACACACAGGCCCTGTAAACAGACCGGCAATTATACGCATAAGTCACCCCGGAGGCCGCGATGCTGCAAACTGCGATCTACGATTGCCCTTATTGTGGCGAAGAAGTCGAAACCACGGTGGACCTGTCCGGTGGCGATCAGGAGTACATCGAGGACTGTCAGGTATGCTGCAAGCCTATCCGCTTCGTGCTGCAGGTTCATGGCGAGGAGTGGATGCTGGATGTATTCGGTGAGAATGACTGATGCAGCGTATCTACGAACCGGAAAACCTGCTCGAGGCTGAAATGCTGGCGGGCATGCTCGCCAGCGAGGGGGTCGAGGCGCACCTGGTTGGTCGTGACCTGATCGGTGCTGCCGGTGAACTGCCGATGCAGGGCTTGCTTGGGCTTGCCGTGGCTGATGAACAGGCCGAGTACGCACGGCAGCTGATCGATGCGTACAATGATGCCCAGCCACTGGTTGGCGACGAACCGGAGAGTTTCCCCGGTACCTTGATCTGCTAGGTTCTGAATTCGCCCATGTGTGGACGTTACGCCCTGTTTCGCTGGCCCCAGGCTCTTGCCAGTCTGCCGGGCTTTCCCGTTGGCCAGCCAGCCCAATGGAACATCTCGCCCGGGGCTTCGGTGCTGATCCAGCGCCAGCTCGACGGCCAGTTGCAACTGGCCAAGGCGCGCTGGGGGCTGACCCCGGCCTGGCTCACCGACCTGTCCCGCACCCCCGCCCATGCCCGCGCCGAAACCCTGGCCGAGCAGCCGATGTTTCGCGACGCGTTTCGCCTGCGCCGCTGCCTGATGCCGGCCAACGGCTTTTACGAATGGCGCGGCAGCGTGCGCAAGCGCCCATACTGGCTGACCCCGGGGGAGGGCGCATCGCTGTACTTCGCCGCCGTGTGGGAGGCCTACCCGGTGCAGGACCAGGTTTGGCTGAGTTGTGCGGTGGTGACCCAGGCGGCGATGAACCAGCGTCGGCCGTTGATACTGGACGAGGCGGGGCAGGCGGCCTGGCTTGACCCGGACACGCCGCTGGCCCGCCTGCATGAATTGTTGGCCAGCCCGCCGGCGACGTTGCGTGAGCGGGCCCTGGCGCATTTCGTCAATGATCCGAAGCTGGATGCGCCGGAGTGCCTGACTCCGGCCTGATGTATGGCTGTGCCGGCCTCTTCGCGGCTGAAGCCGCTCCTACAACGATCGCATTATCCCTGTAGGAGCGGGTTCACCCGCGAAGGGGGCGGCACAGGCGACGAAAATCTTCCCTGCGGCTATGGCGGCCCCAAGCGACTCGGCCTACGATACGGCGCATGTAAAAAGGGAGTGTTTTCATGCGCAAGTCTTTTGTCGTCAGCCTGTTGAGTGCTGGCATCCTGCTGGCCGGCTGCCAGGCGGTTAATACCACCAGCGGCGGTGCTGTCGGCGTCGAGCGCCAGCAGTACATGTTCAGCATGCTTTCGACCGATGAAGTCAACCAGATGTACGCCCAGTCGTACCAGCAGACCCTGGGTGAGGCATCGAACAAAGGCGTGCTCGACAAGTCCAGCGCAGATGCCAAGCGTGTGCAGGTAATTGCCAACCGCCTGATTGCCCAGACCCCCAAGTTCCGCCCGGATGCCGCGCAATGGAACTGGGAAGTCAACGTGATCAAGAGCGACGAGCTCAACGCCAACTGCGGCCCGGGCGGCAAGATCATCGTCTACACCGGCCTGATCGATCAGCTCAAGCTCACCGATGCGGAAATTGCTGCGGTGGTGGGCCACGAGATCGCCCACGCTTTGCGTGAGCACAGCCGCGAGGCGATGTCCAAGGCGTATGGCGTGGAAATGGCGCGCCAGGGCGCCGGTGCCCTGTTTGGCCTCGGCCAGGGCAGCATGGCCATGGCCGATACCGTGGTGAACTATGCCATGACCCTGCCCAACAGCCGGGCCAACGAGAACGAAGCCGACCTGATCGGCCTGGAGCTCTCGGCGCGTGCCGGTTACGACCCGAATGCCGCAATCACTCTGTGGAACAAGATGAGCCAGGCTTCCGAGGGCGCGCCGCCTGAGTTCATGAGCACTCACCCGGCGTCCCAGAGCCGCATTGCTTCGTTGCAGGCGGCCATTCCGAAGGTGATGCCGCTGTATCAGGCAGCCAAGAAGTAAGCCCCGACTTCCAGATGCTTACCCCTTGTAGAAGCAGCCTTGTGCTGCGAAAGGGTCGGTAAGAGCACCACATTTCCTGGTGCCTGTACCGGCCTCTTCGCAGCGCAAGGCTGCTCCTACAGGTTCGGCGTCAGCCTGTCGCCTTTCGAGTTACCCCAACCAGCCACTGGCTTTCATCGCCGAGTACACGGCCACGATCGCCAGCACGAAGAACGCCGTGGCCGCCAGGCGACGGATCAGCGTCAGCGGCAGTTTGTCCGCCGCGAAGTTACCCGCCAGTACCACTGGCACGTTGGCAATCAGCATGCCCAGGGTAGTACCGATAATGACCATGATCAGGTACGGATACTGTGCTGCCAGCATTACCGTGGCGACCTGGGTCTTGTCACCGATTTCAGCCAGGAAGAACGCGATCAGCGTGGTCAGGAACGGCCCGAAGCGGCGCGCCGGGTTCTCGTCGTCCTCCATCTTGTCCGGAACCAGGGTCCATAGGGCAGTGGCGGTGAAGCTCGCGGCCAGGATCCAGTGCAGTGCCGAGTCGCTGAAGAAGCTGCCGACCCACGCGCCCACGGCACCAGCCGCGGCATGGTTGGCCAAGGTGGCGGCGATGATGCCGGCGATGATCGGCCAGGGCTTGCGGAAGCGGGCAGCGAGTATGAGCGCGAGCAATTGCGTCTTGTCGCCGATTTCGGCGAGGGCAACGATGGCGGTGGGGACCAGCAAAGATTCCAGCATCAGGATTCCTACGGGGGCGGGTCGACACGGCTATGACACGTACAGCCTCCCCGCCCCGGGTAAGGTGTGCGTGTCATAGGTCTTGTCAAACCCTGGATCCGTCTATGCGGATCTCGCCATGCAGGCTGGCATGGTGGGTCGCACGCGCCATGGTCTGTGGACCAAGTATGTTGACGCGTACCGGGCGAGCAGGGCGCTCGCGGGAGACTACTCCCCTAGGACGGTGCGGATTCTGCCTAGGCAAAACGCTTTCGGCAAGCGCTGTTTTTATCCGTGTGTTGCCTGGTAGATGCGGAAACCGTCCGCCTCGTCGCGTACCTGGCAGTTGCCCAGCGCGCCTTCGATCAGTGGCTGGTAGCGCAGGAAACTGTTGGCAACCAGGCGCATTTCGCCACCTTTTCGCAGATGAACGGCTGATTTTTTCAGCAAGTTTTCCGATGCCTGGTAGTTGGTGTGCACCCCGGTGTGGAACGGCGGGTTGCTCAGGATCAGGCTCAGCTCGGTCGGCGCCGCGTCGATGCCGTCGCCGCTGATCACTTCGCCCTCCAGACCATTGGCGGCCAGGGTCAGGCGGCTGGCGGCCACGGCGAAGGCATCCACATCCAGCAGGGTCACCCGGTTTTGTGGATAACGGCGCTTGACCGTGGCGCCCAGCACCCCGGCACCGCAGCCGAAGTCCAGCACATGCCCGCTCGGCAGGCCGTCGAGGTGCTTGAGCAGCAGGGCGGTACCGCGATCGAGGCGGCCATGGCTGAACACACCGGGCAGGCTGACCACTTGCAGCGGGCCGTCTTCCAGGCTGAGCTCGAAGCGTTCGGCCAGGCTTTCCAGGGGCTTGGCCTCTGGCGCGTGCTCGATGGTCACCTGCCACAGCTGGCAATGGCGGGCGCTGTCGAGCTTGCGCGGCTTGCCAAAGGCCTGCAGCTGCTTGGCCGCACCCTCGATGCCACCACGTTTCTCGCCGACCAGGTACAGCTCGCGGCCCGCCAGGCGCGAGGCCAGGGCGTTGAGCAGGTAGGCGGCCAGTTCGCGGGACTTGGGCAGGAACAGCACGGCGCTGTCGAAAGCCACTTCAGGGGGCTCCACCGCATAGTGGCTGCGGCCGGCGAAGCGGCTTTCGAGCATGGCCTGGTCGCCCGCATGCCAGCTCCAGGCTTGGGCCTGGGGCAACTGGCCAAGCAGGCCGTCGGCGGGGGCGCCGGCGAGCAGCAGCGGGCCCTGGAACAGCTCTGCCTGGCGGAGCAACACTTCACTGCGCGGGTCCATGGACGACGCCTCCTGGAAAAAAGTGGCGCAGTTTAGCAGAGGCGGGCGTCGGGCTCAGCTAACCACGCGGCGTGGCTGCCCGGCGAAGAAGGCCTGGGCGTTCTCGCTGAGCTGGCCGACGATGCGCTGGCGCGACTCCACCGCGCCCCAGGCGCTGTGCGGGGTGATGATCAGGCGCGGGATGCCGGGCTCGAGCAGCGGGTTGCCGTTGACCGGCGGCTCCACGCTCAGCACGTCGGTGGCGGCACCGCCCAGGTGGCCACTGCGCAGGGTGTCGGCCAGCGCCTGCTCGTCGATCAGGCCGCCGCGGGCGGTGTTGACCACCAGCGCGTTTGGCTTGAGCAAGGCCAGTTCGCGGGCCCCGAGCATGTGTCGGGTGTGCTCGTTCAGCGGGCAGTGCAGGGTCAGGGCGTCGACTTGCGGCAGCAACTCGTCCAGCGGCAACCGGTCGGCGCGTTCCGGGCGGCCGGGGATCTGCCCGCTGAGCACGCGCATGCCAAAGGCTTCGGCCAGTCGCGCCACCGCGCCGCCCAGTTCACCGTGGCCGAGCAGGCCAAGGGTCTTGCCCTCCAGCTCGACGATGGGGAAGTCCAGCAGGCAGAACTGGCTGGCCTTGGCCCACTGGCCGTCGGCTACCGCCTGGTTGTAGTCGCACAGGCGGGTGGCCAGTGCCAGTAGCAGGGCGAGGGTGTGCTGGGCGACGGACGGTGTGCCGTAGCCCTGACAGTTGCACACGGTGATGCCCTGAGCGCGGGCGGCCGCCAGGTCGACGTTGTTGGTGCCGGTGGCGGCCACCAGGATCAGCTTCAGCTGCGGGTTGGCGGCCAGGGTCGCGGCGTCGAGCATGACCTTGTTGCTGACTACCGCTACCGCGCCCTGAAGGCGTTCGGCGACCTGCTCCGGACGGGTGGCGGCGAACAGTTCGAACTCGTCGAACTGCTGCTTCAGGGGCGAGAGGTCGAGATCGCCCAGGTCCAGGGACTGGTGATCGAGAAACACGGCGCGACGCGGGCTGGGCATGAAGTTCTCCGAGGCTGGACGGGATTTCGGTGTCGCGGCCATTCGCGGGTAAACCCGCTCCCACAGGTACTGCACCAGCCTTTGCAATGGTGCAATACCTGTGGGAGCGGGTTTACCCGCGAATAGGCCATCAGCTTCACCACATAACCTGAAGCTGCCGCCGCAGTGTCTAGTTCAACCTTGCCGCCCGTCAACGCCCGCCACTCATACCTTCATCACGCAAATCATTCCTTCGGCTGATTTAGCCGTCACATTGGCGAACTACAGTAGTTCCCAGACTTGTCCGGCCCGCTTTCCAGAAAAGGGATACCCATGTTGCAGACCCGCATCATCAAGCCCGCCGAGGGCGCCTACGCCTACCCCCTGCTGATCAAGCGACTGCTGATGTCTGGCAGCCGCTATGAAAAGACCCGCGAAATCGTCTACCGAGACCAGATGCGGCTGACCTACCCCCAGCTCAACGAGCGCATAGCGCGCCTGGCCAACGTGCTGACCGAAGCCGGGGTAAAGGCCGGTGACACCGTGGCGGTGA
The DNA here is from genome assembly GCF_054792385.1 of Pseudomonas sp. SA233. Classification (NCBI taxonomy): domain Bacteria; kingdom Pseudomonadati; phylum Pseudomonadota; class Gammaproteobacteria; order Pseudomonadales; family Pseudomonadaceae; genus Pseudomonas; species Pseudomonas sp. SA233. The sequence goes on from NZ_CP096449.1 coordinate 895,186, forward strand.
TGGACTGGGACAGCCACCGCTACCTGGAATGCATGTTCGCCATCCCGATGATCGGTGCGGTGGTGCACACCATCAACGTGCGCCTGTCGCCCGAGCAGATTCTCTACACCATGAACCACGCCGAAGACCGCGTGGTGCTGGTCAACAGTGACTTCGTCGGCTTGTACCAGGCCATCGCCGGGCAACTGACCACGGTCGACAAGACCCTGCTGCTGACCGACGGCCCGGAAAAGACAGCCGAGCTGCCCAACCTGGTGGGCGAGTACGAGCAACTGCTGGCCGCTGCCAGCCCGCGCTACGACTTCCCGGACTTCGACGAGAACTCGGTGGCCACCACCTTCTACACCACTGGCACCACCGGCAACCCCAAGGGTGTGTACTTCACTCATCGGCAACTTGTGCTGCACACCCTGGCCGAAGCTTCGGTGACTGGCAGCATCGACAGCGTACGCCTGCTGGGCAGCAACGACGTGTACATGCCCATCACGCCGATGTTCCACGTGCACGCCTGGGGCATTCCCTACGCCGCCACCATGCTGGGCATGAAGCAGGTGTATCCGGGGCGCTACGAGCCGGACATGCTGGTCAAACTGTGGCGCGAAGAGAAGGTCACCTTCTCCCATTGCGTGCCGACCATCCTGCAGATGCTGCTCAACTGCCCGACCTCCCAAGGTCAGGACTTCGGCGGCTGGAAGATCATCATCGGCGGCAGCGCACTCAACCGCTCGTTGTACCAGGCCGCCCTGGCACGCGGCATCCAGCTGACCGCCGCGTATGGCATGTCCGAGACCTGCCCGCTGATTTCCGCCGCCCACCTTAACGACGAACTGCAGGCCGGCAGCGAGGATGAGCGCGTCACTTACCGCATCAAGGCCGGCGTGCCGGTGCCGCTGGTGGAGGCGGCCATCGTCGACGGCGACGGCAACTTCCTGCCCGCCGACGGTGAAACCCAGGGCGAGCTGGTGCTACGTGCGCCATGGCTGACCATGGGCTACTTCAAGGAACCGGAAAAAAGCGAGGAGCTGTGGCAGGGCGGCTGGTTGCACACTGGTGATGTCGCCACGCTCGACGGCATGGGCTATATCGACATCCGCGACCGTATCAAGGATGTGATCAAGACCGGTGGCGAGTGGATTTCCTCGCTCGACCTCGAAGACCTGATCAGCCGTCACCCGGCCGTGCGCGAAGTGGCGGTGGTAGGGGTGGCCGACCCGCAGTGGGGTGAACGCCCGTTTGCCCTGCTGGTGGTGCGCGAAGGCCAGGTCATTGACGCCAAGGCGCTGAAGGAACACCTCAAGCCGTTCGTCGAGCAAGGGCACATCAACAAGTGGGCGATTCCAAGCCAGATCGCCGTTGTTACCGAAATTCCCAAGACCAGTGTCGGCAAGCTCGACAAGAAACGCATCCGCCAGGACATCGTCCAGTGGCAGGCCAGCAACAGCGCGTTCCTCTCCACGCTGTAACCGCCATGCGGGTCGCGTAGTGCAGCGCGCGACCCGCATTCTAGAGGGGTGGAGCCTTGCCAAACGGCAGAAATACGCCATCCTTTAGCACTGCCAGCGCGCAGCCGGGGCAACATGGCAGCGAGTTGGCCGCACGGAGCGCAAATCACACTTTAGAGGGATCAAGCGCCTGTGCCTTGCTGGCTATAGTCGGGGCCAGGGGATTTTCAGGAATGGGGGAGGCGACATGCGCAAGCCGTGTCGCCGCGGGCGCAAGCCTGCAAACCGGTCGCTCGGGCCGTTCTTGAAAGGACTCACTGCCATAACAAAAAAAGTACATGGAGTAGCGTCGATGAAATCTGCAAACCTGTTCTGGCGCCGGGCCAAGTTGCCCCTGGCCGTCAGCCTTGCTTCCACGCTCGCAAGTCCTGCTTTCGCTGTCAGTTTCAACATTGGTGAAATCGAAGGCCAGTTTGACTCGTCGCTCTCCATCGGCGCCAGCTGGTCGACGGCCAACCCCAACAAGAACCTGATCGGGGTGAACAACGGCGGCAAGGGCCTGTCGCAGACATCCGACGATGGCCACCTGAACTTCAAGAAGGGCGAAACCTTCTCCAAGATCTTCAAGGGCATCCATGACCTGGAGCTCAAGTACGGCGACACCGGCGTGTTCGTCCGCGGCAAGTACTGGTACGACTTCGAGCTGAAGGACGAAGGCCGCGAGTTCAAGGACATCAGCGACTCCAACCGCAAGGAAGGCGCCAAATCGTCCGGTGCCGAACTGCTCGACGCATTCGTCTACCACAACTACTCCATCGGCGATCAGCCAGGCTCGGTGCGCCTGGGCAAGCAGGTGGTGAGCTGGGGTGAAAGTACCTTCATCGGTGGCGGCATCAACTCGATCAACCCGATCGACGTGTCGGCGTTCCGCCGCCCGGGGGCCGAAATCAAGGAAGGCCTGATCCCGGTCAACATGTTCTACATCTCGCAGAGCCTGACCGACAACCTGTCGGCGGAGGCCTTCTACCAGATCGAATGGGACCAGACGGTCGTCGACAACTGCGGCACCTTCTTCTCCCAGCCAGACATCATTGCCGACGGCTGTACCGACAACCTGCGCGTGCTCAACAGCAGTCGCACAGTGCCGGGGGCGGCGCAGCAATTCCTTGCCACCCGTGGCGTGGACATCAATGAGGAAGGGGTGATGGTGCGCCGCGGCGCCGACCGCGATGCGCGTGACAGCGGCCAGTTTGGCGTGGCAATGCGCTACATGTTCGAGCCGCTGGACACCGAGTTTGGCGCCTACTTCATGAACTACCACAGTCGTGCGCCAATCTTCAGTGCTACCGGGGCCGCGCCTTCAGTGTTCGCCGGCCTGAGCGCATTGCCTGCACAGCTGCGCGCATTGGCACCGCTGATCGTGGCAGGTAACTCCGAGTACTTCGTCGAATACCCCGAGGACATCCGCCTTTATGGCTTGAGCTTCTCTACCACGTTGCCCACCGGGACCGCCTGGAGCGGCGAACTCAGCTACCGCCCCAACGCACCGGTGCAACTGAATACCACGGATATCCTGTTCGCCGGGGTCCGCCCCATTGGCGGTGCCTTGAGCAACGCTTCTCTGCTGACCGGTACGCCGGGGCAGGACTTGCACGGGTATCGCCGCAAGGAGATCACTCAGTTCCAGACCACCCTCACGCATTTCTTCGACCAGGTAATGGGCGCCAGCCGCATGACCGTGGTGGGCGAGCTGGGTGTCACCCATGTGGGCGGCCTGGAGAGCGCCCACGATACCCGCTACGGTCGCGATCCGGTGTTTGGTCCAGGCCCGCTGCCATCCACCGGTGGGGCAAACACCTGTCAGGCCCTGAATGCCAGCACCATCGCAGGCGCTGGTGCCGGTGCCTCCACCGCCAACCTGAGCCGCAACTGCGAGAACGATGGCTTTACCACCAGCACTTCCTGGGGTTACCGCGCCCGAGTCATCTGGGACTACAACGATGTCTTTGCCGGGGTCAACCTGAAACCCAGCGTGGCCTGGTCGCATGACGTCTCCGGCTATTCGCCGGGCCCTGGCGCCAACTTCGAGGAAGGCCGCAAGGCCGTCAGCCTGGGCCTCGACGCCGAGTACCAGAACACCTACACGGCGAGCCTGTCGTACACCAACTTCTTCGATGGCAAGTACACCACCGTGGATGACCGCGACTTCGTCGCGCTCAGCTTCGGCGTGAACTTCTAAGCATTCAGATCCAGGACGACACGACATGAACAAGACCAGAAGTCTGCTGCAAGCCGGTGTGCTGGGCCTGTCCCTGCTGGCGACCAGCGTCATGGCTGCAGTATCCGCCGACGAGGCGGCCAAGCTGGGCAGTACCCTGACCCCGATGGGCGCCGAAAAGGCCGGCAACGCCGATGGCTCGATCGGCCCGTGGGAACCGCTGTCCAAGAGCGCGGGCAGCGTCGACGGCAAGGGCTTCCTGTCCGACCCGTACGGCAGCGACAAGCCGTTGTTCATCATCACCGCGCAGAATGCCGACCAGTACAAGGACAAGCTCTCGCCGGGCCAGCTGGCCATGCTCAAGCGCTATCCGGACACCTTCAAGATCCCGGTATTCAAGACCCATCGCGGTTCCACGGTGCCGGCCGATGTGTTCGCTGCCATCAAGGAAAACGCTACCAAGACCACCCTGGTCGAAGGCGGCAACGGTCTGAACAACTTCCGCACGGCTGTACCGTTCCCGATCCCGAAAAGCGGCCTGGAGGTGATCTGGAACCACATCACTCGTTACCGGGGCGGTAGCGTCAGCCGTCTGGTGACCCAGGCAACGCCCCAGCAGAACGGCTCTTTCAACCCGGTATACTTCTCCGACCAGTTCGTCTTCCGCGAAAGAATGAAGGATTACGACCCGAACAACCCGGGCAACATCCTGTTCTACTTCAAGCAGGAAGTGACCGCGCCTGCGCGCCTGGCCGGTACCGTGCTGCTGGTGCACGAAACCCTCGACCAGGTGAAGGAACCGCGCAAGGCGTGGATCTACAACGCCGGTCAGCGCCGCGTACGCCAGGCACCACAAGTGTCGTACGACGGCCCGGGTACCGCCGCCGACGGTTTGCGCACCTCCGACAACCTGGACATGTTCAACGGTGCGCCAGACCGCTATGACTGGAAGCTGGAAGGCAAGAAGGAGATGTACATCGCGTCCAACGCCTTCAAGCTCGACGACCCCAAGCTCAAGTACACCGACATCATCAAGGCCGGGCACATCAACCAGGACCTGGCCCGTTACGAGCTGCGCCGTGTATGGCACGTGGTCGCCACCCTCAAGCCGGGCCAGCGGCACATCTATGCCAAGCGTGACTTCTACATCGACGAGGACACCTGGCAGGCTGCGGTGATTGACCAGTACGACGGCCGTGGCCAACTGTGGCGCGTGTCCGAGGCACATGCCCAGCCGTACTACAACGTGGAGGTGCCGTGGTACACCCTGGAGGCCATCTATGACCTGCAGTCTGGCCGTTACCTGGCCTTGGGCATGAAGAACGAAGAGAAGCGCGCCTACGACTTCGGCTTCAGTGCCAGCAAGGCTGACTTCCAGCCAGCGGCACTGCGCCAGTCGGGTATTCGCTAAGTATCGCGCAACCTCGGAGCGCCCCGGCTTGTCCGGGGCGTTTCATTTTCCTGTACCGGCCTCTTCGCGGGTGAACCCGCTCCTACAGGTACTGCACTGGGCTTGAAACCTGCGCAATCCCTGTAGGAGCGGGTTCACCCGCGAAGAGGCCGGTACAGCAATAAAGCTGGTGAATACCTCTCCAAACCCCCGCCCCAGCCGCTGTCCATCAGCTATGTTGCTTTTTGTCGCAGTCTTTTCCAGTGGATTTGCGCCCATCATCTTCAAATGCGTAGCGTTACCCGCTAGTCTCGCAAGCATCCATACCGCCGTAGTCCTCCAACCAGAACGAGCCGGCCATGACAGATCTGTCCCGTACGCATGGATTCACCAGCCAGGCCCTGGGCCTGCTGGACGGGCGTTTCTTCCGGCCGCCCTTGCCGGACGGCCATGTGCCGCGCCTGCGCCTGTGCCAGCGGCTGCAAGCCGGTCTCGGCGGGCGGTTGTTACTGGTCAATGCCCCGGCAGGGTTCGGCAAAAGCTCCCTTGCCATCGAATTTTGCGAAGCGCTGCCCGAGCACTGGCGTAGCCTGTGGCTGGGCCTGAGCCAACGGGATGCCGACCCTGGCCGATTCCTCGAACGCCTGCTCGAAGGCCTGCAGCAGTATTGCCCGGCGCTGGGCGGCCAGGCTATGGGCCTACTGAAAATGCGCCAACGCCACCAGCCGTTCGCCTTCGAGGAATGGCTCGACGGCCTGCTCGACGAGCTGGCGCTGTACCTGCAAGCAGATACTCCCTTGTTGCTGGTGCTGGACGACTATCACCTGGCCCAGGGGCCGGTGCTCGACCGCTGCCTGCAGTTCTTCCTCAATCACCTGCCCCCCGGCCTGGTGCTGCTGGTCACCAGCCGCCAACGCCCGGATTGGCACCTGGCGCGCCTGCGCCTTTCGCGGCAACTGGTCGAACTCAACGAGCAGGACTTGCGCCTGACTACCGAAGAATCACTGGCGGTGCTCGGCCGCCAACCCACCGGCCTGCGTGGCCAGGCCCTGGACAACCTGATCCAGCGCAGCGACGGTTGGGTGGCAGGGTTGCGTTTCTGGCAACTGGCGGCCAGCGAGTCCGCTGACGAGCAGGCGTTGCCCCAGGCCTTGCATGGCGGCGAGGGCCTGATCCGTGACTATCTGCTGGAAGAAGTCATCGACATGCTGCCCGCCGATGTGCAGGCCTTCCTGTACGAAACGGCCTGCCAGGAACGTTTCTGCGCCCCGCTGTGCGATGCCGTACGCGGCCGCCACGACAGTGCCGCGATCCTGCGTTTCTTGCAGGCGCACCAGGTGTTCCTAGTGCCGCTGGACGAGCATGGCCACTGGTTCCGCTATCACCACCTGTTCTCCGACCTGTTGCGCAGCCGCCAGGCCAGCGAGCCGCTGGCCGACCTGCAGTTGCGAGCCTGCCGCTGGTTCGAAAGCCAGGGCCTGCTGGACGAAGCGGTGGAGCAGGCCCTGCGCGCCGGTTACCTCGATGTCGCTGCCGACCTGGTGCAGAGCCTGTCCGAGGAGCAACTGCTGGCCGAACAGAACGTCGGCATGTTGCTGCGCTGGAAGATGGACCTGCCCGACAGCCTGCTGATCAGCACGCCGCGGCTGATCGTGCTGTACAGCTGGGCGTTGGGCCTGGCGTGCCAGTTGGACGCGGCCGAGGACCTGGCGGGTTATCTCAGCCGTTTCCTGCCCGCGCCTTCGGCAACCGCGCAAAAGTCCATGCTGGCCCAGTGGCTGGCGCTGAGTGGTGTTATCGCCCGTGGCCGTGGTGATCGCGAGCGCACCCTGGCTTATTGCGGTGAAGCGCTGCAGAGTTTGCCGGGCAAGCGTTATGGCCAACGCCTGGTGTGCCTGTCGACGCTGTCCAACCTGGCTATTGCCGATGGCGATTTCTGGCGGGCCCGCGGCTGGAACCGCGAGGCGCTGGAGTTGGCCCAGCGTGTCGGCAACCCATTGTTCGAGGCCCTGGCCCATTACGACCGGGCGCGGGTGCTGCATGCCCGTGGCGAGGTGTTGCGCGCGCTGGACGAAGTTCGCCAGGGGTTGCAGCGCCTGCAAGGGCTGTCAGCACAGCGGCTTTACGCCGTGCGCGCCCGCCTGACGCTTTACGAGGGCTACCTGCTGGTGTCGCGTCTGCAGCCGTCCCAGGGTCGTGCCCGTTTACGTGCTGGGCTGGGCGAGGCGCGGGCCTGCCGTGATATCAGTGTGCTCATCGGCCACTGTGTGATCGCCACGCTCGATGGCCGAGAAGGGCACTTTGCCGAGGCCTTTGCCGAACTGGCCGAGGCCGAGCGGCTGATGCACATCTGGGATGTACCGCCGGTCTACTATCTGGCGATGATCACCCTGGTCAAATGCGAGTTGTGGTTGGCCCAGGGGCGCATCGACCTGGCCGAGTCCTGGTTGCTGCGCCTGGGTCAGACCTATGGCGGCGAGCAACCGGCGGCGGCCCCGGAGTTCCACCCGTTGCTGCCGTTGCACATCGCCTTGCAGCAGGCATCCCTCGAGCGTATCCAGTCGCGTAGCGCCGATGCGGCGCAACGGCTGGCAGGTCTGGTCGAGCGCGGCCAGGCCAGTGGCGGCATGATGCTCAGCGTCAGTGCCCTGTGCCAGTGGCTTGGCTTGTTGCTGGGAGAAGGTCGGGAAGAGCAGGCCGCCCAGTTGTTGCCACGGTTGCTGGCGGCAGCCCATGGCGGCGTGCTGCAACCGTTCCAGCCTTTGCTGGAGCAGCACCCGCAGTGGCTTCTCGAACAGCTCCAGGCAGTTGCCGCCTGCCCGGTGCAGGCCGAGTTGCTCAAGCGCCTGCCGCAGATACCAAGCGCCAGCATCGGCAGCGGCGAAGCCCTGAGTAGCCGCGAGTTGGCCGTGCTCGAGCTGATTGCCCAGGGTTGTTCCAACCAGCAGATCAGCGAGCGGTTGTTCATTTCCCTGCACACGGTGAAAACCCACGCCAGCCATATCAACAGCAAGCTGGGGGTGGAACGGCGTACCCAGGCGGTGGCGAAGGCCAAGTCCCTGGGGCTGCTGGTGTGATATTGGCCCAGCAAGGTCTTGCTCGTTGAAGTGATGGCTCGAGGCCGTGGCTCATGGCTCGTGGCCGCCAGTGCTCTACCCTCATCTTTCCCGACCAGCTGCCGATACAGCTATCGGTGGCATCGCCTCGCGCGATTTTTCAATCATTCCAAGGCAGGTCGTGTTGATGCTGCAGTACGGGCAAAAGAGCTTTCTGATCGTCGACGACTTTACCGACTTTCGTACGTCGACCCGTTCCATGCTGCGCGAACTGGGCGTGCGTGATGTGGACACCGCCGACAGCGGCGAGCAGGCGCTGCGCATGTGCGCGCAAAAGCGCTATGACGTCATCCTGCAGGACTTCCACCTGGGCGACGGCAAGAAGAACGGCCAGCAGGTGCTCGAAGACCTGATCCTCGACAAGCACATCAGCCATGAGTGCATATTCATCATGGTCACGGCCGAGAGCAGCCAGGCCATTGTCCTCAGCGCCATCGAGCACGAGCCTGATGCCTATCTGACCAAGCCGTTCAACCGAGTTGGCCTGGCCCAACGTGTCGAGAAACTGTACCAGCGCAAGACCCTGCTCAAGCCGATCCTGCAGGCCCTGGACCGCAATCGCCCGGCCGAAGTGCTGGCTGCCTGCGCCGAGCTGTGCAAGCGCGACCCACGCCTGGCCCCGCTGTGCCTGCGCTATCGGGCAGATGCCTTGCGCAACCTCAACCGCTTCGAGGAACTGGAGAAGTTCCTCAAGGCCATCCTGGCCAGCCGCCCGCAGCCATGGGCCTACTCGGCGTTGGGCAGCCTGATGCACAAGCGTGGCCAGAATGCCCAGGCCCAGGGCGTGTACGAGCAGGCGCTCAAGGCCTTCCCGATCATGCCGGGCCTGTACGATGGCATGGCCGAGGTGCTGGTGGCCCAAGGCGAAACCAGGCGTGCGCAGAACATGCTTGAAGAAGCCGTGCGCCTGTCGCCGCTGTCGGTGCGCCGGCAGTCGACGCTGGGCAAGCTGGCGTTGGAAAACGAAGACTTCGAGAGTGCCTCGAAGGCATTTCGCCATGCGGTGAATCAGGGCCAGAGCTCGCGCTACAAGGACGCCGAGAACAACCTGGGCCTGGTGCAGGCGCTGATGAGCAGGAATGCCGGTTTTGGCCTGGATGCACGCACACGGGTCGAGATCAACAGCACACTCAGCGAAGTGGCCAAGGAAAACCCCGAGGACCAAGGCCTGCAGGTGCGTGCCCGCATGATGAAGGCCGCCAGCCTGCAGCAGGCCGGCGACCCTGAAACGGCTGCAAAGCTGACCGAACAGGCGATCCAGCGTCTGGACAAGATGAACCAGTTCTTCTCGGTCGATTCGGCTCTGACCGTTGCCGTGCAGTTGCAGGCCATGGGGCAGGAAGCTGCTGCCATCGGCGTGCTGAAGAGCTGTGTGGAAAGTTATGGCGACGACCCCAAGGTCATGGAGAGGGTCGGCAAGCTGACGGACGACCCCAGCGTGCTCAACGCCATTACCGAAGCTGTCACCCTCAATCGCCAGGGTGTGCGCAGTTACCAGGGAGGGCAGCTCGCCGAGGCATTGCAGCTGTTCCGCAAGGCGCTGGGTTTGCAGCCGAAGAACATCAGCATCGCCCTCAACACTGCCCAGGCGCTGCTGCGCATCGGCGGAGACAACCCTCAGCCCGCGATCATGCAGGAGTGCCGCGACGCCCTGACCAGCGTGGCTGGCATCCCCGCCAGCGACAACCGCTACGACCGCTACCGCAAACTGCACATCCGAGTGTTCGGCGCATGAATCAAGACAACCAGGGGCTGGATTTTTCCACGGTGATCGCCTCCACCGTGCACGACCTGAAGAACTCCCTGTCGGCGCTGATCCAGTCCCACAACCAGTGGATGCAGCGCTTGCCCGAGGAGCTGCGCGGTGGTGCCGAGCAAGGGGTGATGGAGCATGAGTTTCGCCACCTCAACGGCATGCTGGTGCAGTTGCTGGGGTTGTACAAACTGGGCGTGAACCAGTTGCCGGTGTGCCCGGACTACCACGAACTGGACGATTTCATCGAAGCCCAGCTGGCGGCACACGAGGAAGTGCTCAAGCACAAGGACATCCTTGCCACCTGGCGCATCGACACCGACAACCCGCTGGGCTTCTTCGACCGCGAACTGGTGGCCTCGGTGATCGCCAACGTGATCACCAACGCCACCCGCTTCGCCGCGCATGCCTTGCTGATCAGTATCGAAGAGGCAGACAACCAGTTGGCCATTTGCGTCAACGATGACGGCCCGGGTTATCCACAGCGGATGCTCGAACGCCAGGAGGAATTCATTCAGGGTATCGATTCGACCAGCGGCAGTACTGGCCTGGGCCTGTATTTTGCGGCGCGGATCGCGGCACTGCATGAAAGCGGCGGGGTGCGCGGGCGGATCGAGATCTCTAATGGCGGGGCGCTTGGGGGTGGGTTGTTCAGGTTGTTTTTGCCTTGAAACTGACAAGGATTGCGTTTCAAATTTTTGCAGCTGGAAAGTAGCTTCCCAAGGTGATGTAGGGCATTTCCTTCTTGAGGTTGCAGGGCTTTTGTCCATGCCGGGCAAATGACAGTGTAGATACGACGTCTCTACATTTCGCTTGCAATCATTTGGAGGGTTTCTACTATGTATCTACCTTGGGAGATACTCATGCAGATCAAGATTCAACAGTGGGGTAACAGCGCCGCGATTCGCTTGCCGGCTGCAGTGCTCAAGCAGATGCGTCTCGGAGTCGGCTCTACCTTGAGCCTGGACACCGCGGGTGAGACCATGGTGCTCAAACCCGTCAGGTCGAAACCCAAATACACCCTTGAAGAGCTGATGGCTCAGTGCGATCTGGATGCACCGGAGCCAGAGAACATGGCCGACTGGAACGCGATGCCACCAGTAGGGCGTGAAGTGTGAAACGGGTGAAGTTCGCCAGGGGCGATATCGTCCGCATCAATCTCGATCCGACTGTTGGACGGGAGCAGCAGGGTGCTGGGCGACCTGCGCTGGTGCTCACTCCCGCTGCGTTCAATGCGTCAGGCCTGGCTGTGGTAGTGCCGATCACTCAAGGTGGCGATTTTGCCAGGCATGCGGGTTTCGCCGTCACGCTCAGCGGTGCGGGTACGCAGACTCAGGGCGTGATGCTCTGCAATCAGGTGCGCACAGTCGACCTTGAAGCCAGATTTGCCAAACGCATAGAGTCGGTACCCGAGGTCGTCATCCTTGATGCACTGGCTCGCGTACAGACCCTCTTCGATTAACCGGTTCCCGTATTCCCTATGCAGAATCCATCGTCAGCGCTCATCCGCGAAACCTTCCCCGTAGGCCCCCTGCAGTGCAACTGCACCCTGATCGGCGACCCGCTGACCAAAAAGGCCATCGTCGTAGACCCCGGCGGTGACCCGGACAAGATCCTGGCCCGCCTGCAGGCCCACGGGCTGACACTGGTGAGCATCATCCACACCCACGCGCACTTCGATCACTTCCTCGCCTCGGGCAAGCTCAAGGAGCTGACCGGCGCCACGCTGCACTTGCACAAGGACGACCAGTCGCTGTGGGACAACCTGGAAATGCAGTGCCAGATGTTCGGCGTGCCCTACACTCCGGTACCCGCGCCAGACCGCTGGCTGGGGGATGACGAGGAGCTGGCCTGTGGATGTGGCGTGGCCTTGCATACGCCAGGCCACACGCCAGGCTCGATGAGTTTCTGGTTTGCCGACGCCAAGCTGCTGATCGCCGGCGATACCCTGTTCCGCCGGGGCATTGGCCGTACCGATTTGTGGGGTGGCGACCAGCGGGCCATCGTCCGTTCCATCAGGGAGCGGCTGTACCGGCTGGACGAGGAGGCCATCGTGGTGACCGGCCACGGGCCTGATACCCGCCTGGGCGACGAAATGCGCGAGAACCCCTTTGTGCGTGCCTGATGGCACATGAAGGTACTTTCACGGAATTTTTCGGCGCCGATGCAATCCAAGCCTGGCATAGATCCCTTTATGATCTGTCGCATTCATGAATTCAGTAGGAGCTTGTCCATGTTCACCATGCGTCGTCTGATTATCGTCGCAACCGCCGCTGCCCTGATGACCGGCTGTGCCGGCCAGAACCCTTATGACAGCCAAGGTCAGGCGCAGGGCTCCACCGGGATGAGCAAAACTGCCAAATACGGCGGCCTGGGCGCGCTGGCCGGTGCTATCGCCGGTGCCGCCATCGACCACAACAACCGTGGCAAGGGCGCACTGATCGGCGCTGCTGCCGTGGGTGCCGCTGCAGCCGGTTATGGTTACTACGCCGACAAGCAGGAAGCCGAATTGCGCGCGCAAATGGCCAATACCGGTGTGGAAGTTCAGCGCCAGGGTGACCAGATCAAGCTGATCATGCCGGGCAACATCACCTTCGCAACCGACTCGGCCAACATCGCGCCAAGCTTCTACTCGCCGCTGAACAACCTGGCTGGCTCGTTCAAGCAGTTCAACCAGAACACCATCGAAGTGGTCGGCTTCACCGACAGCACTGGCAGCCGCCAGCACAACATGGACCTGTCCCAGCGCCGTGCGCAGGCGGTCAGCACCTACCTGACCTCGCAGGGTGTGGATGCCTCGCGTATCACTGTACGTGGCATGGGGCCGGACCAACCGATCGCCAGCAACGCCGACGCCAATGGCCGTGCGCAGAACCGCCGTGTGGAAGTGAACCTGAAGCCGATTCCGGGTCAGCAGTATGACCAGCAAGGTCAGGTTCAGCAGTATCCCTGATTGACCGCCGGGGCCGCTTTGCGGCCCTTCGCGGGCTTGCCCGCTCCCACAGGTTTAGCGCTAGGCTCAGGAAATGCGCGGTTCCTGTGGGAGCGGGCGTGCCCGCGAACACCGGCGAAGCCGGTGCCATGCACCGCGGTGCATGCTTCGCAGGTATCAGCCCGCCACGCTGGCCTGGATCGCCGTCAGGGCAATGGTATGCACGATATCGTCAACCTGAGCCCCGCGCGGCAAGTCGTTCACCGGCTTGCGCAACCCTTGCAGCATCGGCCCCAGGCTGACCCCGTCGGTGCTGCGTTGCACCGCCTTGTGGGTCGTGTTGCCGGTATTCAGGTCAGGGAACACGAATACCGTCGCCCGCCCGGCTACCGGGCTGCCCGGCGCCAGGTCCCGTGCAATCGCCGGGTTGGCCGCCGCGTCATACTGCAACGGCCCGTCGATCAGCAGCTCCTGCGCCGCGCCCTGTGCCAGGCGGGTCGCTTCGCGCACTTTCTCGACTTCCTCGTCGCTGGCCGAATCGCTTGAATAACTGATCATCGCCACCCGTGGCGCGATGCCGAAGGCCTGCGCCGATTCGGCACTCTGCCGGGCGATCTCGGCCAGTTCGACAGCACTGGGGTGCGGGTTCATCACGCAGTCGCCGTACACCAGCACCTGCTCGGGGAACAGCATGAAGAACACCGATGACACCAGGCTCGAGCCCGGTGCGGTCTTTATCAGTTGCAGAGCCGGGCGGATGGTGTTGGCGGTGGAGTGCACCAGGCCCGAGACCAGGCCGTCCACTTCGTCCAGGGCCAGCATCATGGTACCGATCACCACCGGGTCTTCCAGTTGCTGCTCGGCCATTGGTGCATTGAGGTTCTTGCTCTTGCGCAGCTCGACCATCGGCTCTACATAGCGCCCGCGAATTACCTCGGGGTCCAGGATTTCCAGGCCAGGCGGCAAGGTGATGCCCTGGGCGCGGGCCACGGCGTCGACATCCTCGGGCTTGGCCAGTAGCACGCAGCGGGCAATGCCGCGGGCCTGGCAGATGGCCGCTGCCTGCACCAGCAGCGGCTCGGCGCCTTCCGGCAGGACGATGCGCTTGTTGGCCTGCTGCGCCCGCTGGATCAACTGGTAGCGGAACACGGCTGGCGACAGGCGCAATTCACGCGGCGTGCCGCAACGCTGGTGCAGCCAGGCGGCGTCGAGGTGGCTGGCGACGAAGTCGGTGATGAATTCGGCGCGCTCGCGGTCGTCCACCGGGATTTCGCGGTTCAGCGAGTTGAGCTGGTTGGCAGTGTCGTACGAGCCGGTACTGACCGAAAGGATCGGCAGGCCGGCCTGCAGGGCGCCACGGCACAGACCAAGGATACGCGCGTCAGGTTTGCTGTCGCTGGTCAGCAGCAGGCCGGCCAGCGGGACGCCGTTGATCGCCGCGAGGCTGACGGCGAGGATGATGTCGTCGCGGTCGCCCGGGGTCACCACCAGGGTACCCGAGGTGAGCAGTGGCACCGTGTTGGCAACGGTACGCGCGCAGATGATGATCTTGCTCATGCGCCGCTGTTCATAGTCGCCGGCATTGAGCACCTGGGCACCGAGCAGGTCGGCCACATCGCGGGTGCGCGGGGCGTTCAGTTCAGGCTGGTAGGGGATGCAGCCCAGCAGGCGGAAGTCGTTGCCGCGCAGTAGCGGCGAGTGCTCGCGCAGGCGGGTGGAAAAGTCCGCCATGCTTTCGTCGGTGCGCACCTTGTTGAGGATTACCCCGAGCACCTTCGGGTCGCGCGGGCCGCCGAACAGCTGGGCCTGCAGTTCGACCCGGCCGGACAACTCGCTGAGCACTTCGTTTTCCGGCGCCGATACCAGAATCACCTCGGCATCCAGGCTCTTGGCCAGGTGCAGGTTGACCCGCGCCGCATAGCTGGCGTGGCGCGTGGGCACCATGCCCTCGACCACCACCACGTCGTTGCCGATGCAGGCTTGCTGGTAAAGGCGGATGATTTCTTCGAGCAACTCGTCCAGCTGGCCATCGCCGAGCATGCGCTCGACATGGGCCAGGCTCAGCGGCACTGGGGGCTTGATGCCGTGGGTACGGGCAACCAGCTCGGTGGAGCGCTCGGGGCCGGTGTCACCCGGGTGAGGCTGGGCGATCGGCTTGAAGAAGCCGACCTTCAGGCCGGCCCGCTCCAGGGTGCGCACCAGACCCAGGCTGATGGAAGTCAGGCCGACACCGAAATCGGTCGGCGCAATGAAAAATGTCTGCATGCGTGCTTCTCGAAATAAGCGGTGCAAGAAATTAACGGTCAAGGGTAGCGCTATCGGCCCCTTGTGCGCACCAGCCGCAAGCGAAAGGCTGGCCGATACGCTGCGCGCGTTGGGCCGGGTCGAGCACCCAGGGGCGCGCCTGCCACGGCGGCTGGTGGCGCAGGTGCTGGGTGTGGCCGCAGGACAGTTCGGCCACCCAGTGGCCCTCTTCGTCCTGGTGGAAGCCGGTGATCCGACTGATGGGCCGTTGCTCGTCCGCGGTGCGTTCGCAATCGGGCGATGGCTTGGTTACACTTGTCCGCTCTACATACTTTTGCAAAAGGTCTTGCCCCATGCTGATCGCCGCCAACAAGGCTGTCTCCATCGACTATACCCTGACCAACGACGCCGGGGAGACCATTGACAGCTCCGCCGGCGGTGCACCGCTGGTTTACCTGCACGGTGCCGGCAACATCATCCCGGGCCTGGAAAAAGCCCTGGAAGGCAAGCAGGCCGGTGACGAGCTGAACGTTTCCATCGAGCCGGAAGATGCCTACGGCGAATACCTGGCCGAGCTGGTCAGCACCCTGAACCGCAGCCTGTTCGAAGGTGTCGACGAGCTGGAAGTGGGCATGCAGTTCCACGCTTCGGCGCCGGATGGCCAGATGCAGATCGTCACCATCCGCGACATCGACGGCGACGACGTGACTGTCGACGGCAACCACCCGCTGGCCGGCCAGCGTCTGACCTTCCAGGTCAAGGTGGTCAACGTTCGTGATGCCAGCGACGAAGAAATCGCTCACCGCCACATCCACGGTGAAGGTGGCCATCACCACTGATTTTTCTGCGCTAAGCTCAGAAAGTCGCCAGGCGCTCGGGCAAGCCGATTTGCCTTCCTACGGGAGGTGGACGGTTTGGACGAGCGCCTTTTTAGTGGGCGTAATTCGCCTGCGCGGCAACCGGGAACCTGAGAGGGGATTCATCATGAGTGCTTTTCACGACCTGAAACTGGACGCGTTGAACGGCGGGGAGCTGCCCCTCGCACCGTTCAAGGGCCAAGTGGTGCTGGTGGTCAACGTTGCCTCCAAGTGTGGTCTCACGCCGCAATACAAGGCCCTGGAGAACCTCTACCAGAATTACAAGGACAAGGGCTTCAACGTGCTTGGCCTGCCGTGCAACCAGTTTGCCGGGCAGGAGCCTGGCAGCGAAAAGGAAATCCAGGAGTTCTGCAGCCTCAACTACGGGGTGAGCTTCCCGCTGGGTGCCAAGCT
Source organism: Pseudomonas sp. SA233 (assembly GCF_054792385.1). Lineage (NCBI taxonomy): Bacteria > Pseudomonadati > Pseudomonadota > Gammaproteobacteria > Pseudomonadales > Pseudomonadaceae > Pseudomonas > Pseudomonas sp. SA233. The sequence continues at coordinate 911,552 of NZ_CP096449.1, forward strand.
GGAGGTCAACGGGCCGCAGCGCCATTCGCTGTACCGCCTGCTGGCGGGTGAGGGGGCGGAGTTCCCGGGCGACATTACCTGGAACTTCGAGAAGTTCCTGGTGGGCAAGGACGGGCGGGTGCTGGCGCGTTTTTCGCCGCGCACTGCGCCGGATGATCCTGCGGTAGTGCAGGCTATCGAGAAAGCCTTGGCCTGAAGCGCCTGACTCGGTCCCTGTAGGAGCGGCCTTGTGCCGCGAATGGGCCGCGAAGCGGCCCCAGGCATTCGGCATCATGGCAGCCATCGTGGGCCGCGCTGCGGCCCATTCGCGGCACAAGGCCGCTCCTACACAGATCGCGTAGCACCTAGCCTCGAAGCTGGCGAAGTCGCAGCCTGGTTCCGGGCTGCATGCAGATACCCCTCAAACTGCTCGACAATCCCTGGCCATCCCTGGTGGCTGGCATGCTTTCGCGCATTCAGGCGCACCCGCCGTAACGTCTCTTCTTCCTCCAGCAGCCAGCAGGCTGCATCGATGAACGCCGCCTGGTCCCCCGGCATGGCCAGCGCACCGCTATGACCGTGGCGAATATGCTGCGCGGCGGCCGCCTCGTCATAGGCGACCACCGCCAACCCCGAGGCCATGGCTTCGAGCACCACATTGCCAAAGGTTTCGGTCAGGCTCGGAAACAGGAACAGGTCACCGCTGGCATAGTGTTCGGCCAGCACCTCGCCACGCTGGGCGCCGCAGAACATGGCATCCGGTACCTGCTGTTCGAGGGCGGCACGCTGCGGGCCGTCACCGACCATGATCAGGCGCAGACGTTTGTGTGGATAAGCTTTCTGCAGTGCCTCCAGGCTTGGGCGCAGCAAACCCAGGTTCTTTTCTGCCGCCAGCCGCCCGACATGCAGTACGGCGATGTCGTCCGGGCCGAGCCCCCAGCTTTCCCGTAATGCGGGGCTGCGCCGGGCCGGGTTGAACAGGCAGGCATCGACCCCCCGGGCCAGTAGTTCCAGGCGTTCGAAGCCACGGCGTTCGAGCTCCAGGCGCTGGCTGAGGCTGGGTACCAGGGTGATCGCCGTGCGCCGATGGAACCAGCGCAGGTAGTTGGTGAGCAGGCGCGTCAGCAGGCCCAGCCCGTACTGGCCGGAATACTGCGGGAAGTTGGTGTGGAAGCCACTGACCACCGCAACCCCGAGGCGCCGGGCCGCGCGCAGTGCACTGAGCCCAAGCGGCCCCTCGGTGGCGATGTACAGCACATCCGGGCGCTGTCGACGCCAGCGGCGCAACAGCTTGTGCATCGATACCTCGCCCCACTGCAAGCCCGGGTAGCCAGGCAGTGGCCAGCCACGGCACAGCATCAGGTTCGGGTCGCTGTGCCGCGGTGCTTCTCCGGCCTGGCGTGGGCGCACCACTTCGATCTCATGACCGCGTTGGCGCAACCCCTCGCTGAGGCGGCCAATGGTATTGGCCACGCCGTTGATCTCGGGTGGGAAGGTTTCGCTGACCAGGGAAATGCGTAGGGCGGGTGTATTCATGACAAAAAGTTTCCGCCTGCTGGATTGCGCGAATGTGACTGCCATGTGACGTAAAGATGACGCCTGCTCGCTGACGCGTATGTCCACGTGAATATTTCATTGCAGGGCACTCAAGCGGGGGCATCGGCAGCCGATGAAGATGCATTCGACTACCCGATTCGCTCCAGGAGAGCGGTGATGTTCAACAACAAGCTCAAGCAAGAAATCCGGCAGCTTCGCGAAGACCTGATGTCCATAGAACAGGTCAAGAATAGCCTCGACAGCGAGATGCTGGTACTTCAACTCGACCCTCAGGGACGGATCGAGATGGTCAATGCCAACTTCGAGAGCGAGATGCTCTACCGTGGCGAACAATTGCTTGGGCGCAACATCGAGGACATCGTCCCCGCCCATGTGAAGACGCTGGATTTCCACCAGCGCATGAAAGGCGCAATCAGCCGCGGTGAACACCTGAACGGTGCATTTCGCCTGCTGCGTGGCAATGGCCAGGAAGCCTGGCTACGGTCGATCCTGCAGCCGGTCAAGAACAGCGAGGGGCGCATCAAGTATTTCACGCTGCATTCCAGCGACCTTACCCGCACCATCGAGACCTCCCGCGAGCACGAAAGCCTGATCAAGGCCCTGATGCGCTCCACCGCGGTGATCGAGTTCGATCTCGATGGCACCATCCTCACTGCCAACGACCGGTTCCTGGGCGCTGTCGGTTACCGCCTGGAGCAGATCCGTGGCAAGCATCACCGCATCTTCTGCGAGCCGGAGGAGGCCAACTCGGCCGGCTACCAGGCGTTCTGGGACAAGCTGCGCCGTGGCGAGTATGTTGCCGACCGCTTCAAGCGTATCGATGCCCACGGCCGGGTGGTCTGGCTGGAAGCTTCATACAACCCGATTTTCGATGCCCATGACGTGCTGTACAAGGTGGTGAAGTTCGCCACCGTCATCACCGATCAGGTCAACCAGGAGCAGGCGGTGGCCGAGGCGGCGGATGTCGCCTACAACACCTCGCTGGGTACCGATGCCAGTGCCCGCAAGGCCACCGATGTGGTCACCCAGAGTGTCAGCGTGATGCGCGGGCTGGAAGCGTCGATGCAAGAGGCGGCAGAGGGTATCCAGGCACTGGATACCCAGTCGCGGGTGATCGGCTCGATCATCAAGACCATCAGCGACATTGCCGGGCAGACCAACCTGCTGGCGCTGAACGCGGCCATCGAAGCGGCCCGCGCTGGCGAACAGGGGCGTGGGTTTGCCGTGGTTGCCGATGAAGTGCGCCAACTGGCCTCGCGCACCAGCACCGCCACCGAGGAAATCGCCCGCGTGGTACAGCAGAACGAGCAACTGGCCCAGGCGGCAGTGGCGATCATCGACACCAGCAAGCGCCAGGCCGAGCAGGGCCTGGCACTGGCGGACGAGACAGGGAGCGTGATCGTCGAGATTCAGGATGGTGCGAAGCGGGTGGTGGATGTGGTGGGGCAGTTTTCCAGCCAGTTGAGTCTTTGATATGGCCTGAGGTTTGTAGCGCCTATGCAGTCGAGCCCCCGCCCAGATGGGGCTCGATCTCAGGAACGACAAAGATCCCCAACCTTCTCCTTGGTGCCGGCTGAACAGCTCAACTTCGCTGAACCTGCTGTAAAAGAATTCGCATTTTCCTACAACTGACTCAGAAACCTCCGATCCGAATCCATGATGGGATTTCCCCCTGCACACGCTGTCAGGGAGACACCTCATGTACCTGGATTACCTCGTTCCCTCCTGGCACGAGATCGAGTCACGTGTCATCGCCATGGTGGGCTACCAAAGCGGTGGCCAGTTCCGCACCAGCCTCAATGAAGAAGTCGCCTCGCTGGGCCTCAACCTGCGCCGTATAGAAGCTGTCCGCACAGCCTTCTACCACGCCGAATGGCAGGCGGCGCACATGCTGCGCCAGCGCTTCGCCGACCTTGACATCAACGGCATCGTCGACGAACTGCTGATGGTCGTGCGGCAGATGGCGATGATCGTCGCCGGCAGCACCATTACCGGTGGCCTGCTTGGTGCGGGGGTTGGCGCATTCGCCGGCGGCGCCGGAACCATTCCGTTCGCCGGCGCGGGCGCGGCCATAGGCCTCAAGGTCAGTGGCTGGATCCTCGGCGCCCTGGGGTTGGCCTCCATCGCCGAGTTCTTCATCGAGGGCTTGCCGCGTATCGGCGAGTACTACGTCGATGGCATTCGCTTCGCCTGGGAAGGCACCTGCGGCAATGAAGGCACGGGCCCGTTCTGCCGGGACGACCCCTATGCGATATCCCGGGCCACGCATCAGATTGCCCAAGGCCACGTGGAAGTCGTGCTGCTGTTGTTGGGGGCGATCGTGTCGTACCTCACCCGCGGCCGCGGCGATGCCCGGGTGCTGGCCCAGGAAATGGCGGCCAGCCGCAAAGGTGCGCGGCTGGGGCAATGGATGCTCAAGCATGAAGAGGGCTTGAAGAAACGGCCGGACCTGCAGGTGCCGGAGCGGCGCAAGGGGGCGGTGGGTGAGCCGCAGCCGATGCAGCCTGATCGGCCGGCAGGGAAAGACAAGGAGCCCTCGACAGGGAAGCCCGGTAGCATGCCGTTGCATACCGTGGCGTGCTTCAAGGCAGACAAATTGCCAGTATCCAAGCATGGCGAGTTTGAACGGCAGTTGAAGGGGCAGCAGGATGGGCTAAACCGGCTTACGGTTGAAGAGTTTCTTGAAAATCTTACTCATCCAGTCAAGCGGGATCCGAACATTGCCAGGAAAGCAAGGAAGAAACTGTATGATAAATTGAAAGATAGAATTCAGAAAGATTTGATGAAAAGTATGAGCCCTATTGAAGCTAAAAAGCTTTCAGTGAAGCAAGCAAAGGAAACCATGTCATCGCTTGCGGCATTGCATAATCCAGATTTGAGCGCGGGTGGTCGGGACGCTATTTCTGACTTCGGCGACAGACAAGTCAACTCTACTATAGGTCCGCAGTGGAAAAATAGAGTGAGAGGATTAAAGCAAGCCGCTGAAGAGCTATCCAGATCGGGTGGTGCATCAAGCCTTTTGAATGTCAGGTTGCATAAATGCTAATAGTTAGAGTTTTTTAATATGGATGAATTCTTTTCAATTTTTATAGAGGAAATGGGTAATCCTGTATTCCGGCAAGAGGTTCCGCCTTCGAGCATACAGCGTTATAGTGGAAAATTGCCGGAAAAATTATTGGAATATTGGGCTGAGCACGGATGGTGTGGATACGGCGACGGGATATTCTGGACTGTCAACCCACAGGATTACGAGGGGGTGGTCGCTTCATTCATTGAAGGTACTGCATTAGAGGGGCGTGATACGTATCATCTAGTCGCTCGCGGTGCCTTTGGCGATCTCTATCTATGGGGTGAAAATTCCGGGTTTTCATTGGACATCATAGCCTACGCGTCACGTTATTCTGGCAAAGACCATGAATTAGCGACAGCTGATATCGATAGGGAAGTGCAAGGTTTTTTCCTGGGCATGGAGAAGGAATCCAATGATTTCGGCGACCTATTCGAGCCAGCAAAGAGAAAATTAGGCATGCTAAAGCACGATGAAATGTATGGTTTTGTTCCGGCCTTGGCGTTCGGTGGGCCAAGTGAACTTGCTAATATCGAAAAGGTTAAGGCAGTGGAACATTTGATATTGCTTTCTCAGATTTCTACTCTAGAACCCTACAGCTTCTCTGACTTCTAGAAACGCAATCTGCGGAAAGGGGCTGCCCTGCAGCCCCTCGCCCCTTCAGTTGCGCTCCCGCACCCAGAACAACGTAGCCCCGGCCACCGCCGCCGGCATCATCAGCACGTTCACCACCGGCACCATCAACGCCAGATAGGTGATGCCGCCAAAGCCCAGCGATTGCCAGCGCTTCTGCCGCAGCCAGGCGAGCATGTCCTGCCAGCTCATCTTGTTGTTGTCCGCCGGGTAGTCGATGTACTGGATAGCCATCATCCACACCCCGAAGATCAGCCAAAGCGGCGCCGCCACCACGTTGACCACCGGGATCAGCGACAGGATGAACAGGCCGATGGCCCGCGGCAGGAAGTAGCCCAGCTTGCGCATTTCACGGCCGAAGGTACGTGGCACCATGGCCACCAGTTCGCCCCAGCTGAACGCGGGGAAATTGTCCTCGCCACGCACCACAACCTCGACCTTTTCCGCCAGAAAGCCGTTGAACGGCGCGGCGATGATGTTGGCCACCAGGGTGAAGGTGAAGAACACCATCAGCACCACCAGGGCGACGAACAGCGGCCAGAGGATGTAGGTGAGAAAGCTCAGCCAGCTCGGCAAGCTCGGCATCAGGGCGTCCACCCACAGGCTGAACTGGTGGCCGGCGAAGTAGATCAGGCCGCCAAACAGCAGCAGGTTGACCGCCAGCGGCAGCAGCACGAACAACCGCAGATTGGGGCTTAGCACCAGTTTCAGGCCTTCGCGCAGGTACTGGGGGCCAGAGAGTACAGGGGCTTGCATCGAGAGACTCCGCAGAGAAGGAAAACGCGCTGACCTTACCGAGTTTGCCGCGCCGACGAAAGGCGGGCAGCGGGCGGGAAACGGGCTGTAACAAAAGCAGCAGGGCTTGGCTATCGATCAAATCGCTGAATAGACGATGGCTATGAGGTGGATTGTCGAAGGATATTTCCTTAATCTTTGCGACCTCGCTACAGTGCGCTCACTTTCCGCTTTATGGGCCTGCGCGTTGTAGCCTTCCCCAAGTGCTGCGTGGGTCCTTTTTTAATTTCCAGGCAGGCGCAGCCGGTACACCGATGCCGGCCCTGCGGCCCGCTCGACAGGAGTTCGACATGTCTGAAGTACGTCATTCGCGCGTCATCATTCTCGGTTCCGGCCCTGCCGGTTACAGCGCCGCGGTGTATGCTGCCCGTGCCAACCTCAAGCCGCTGCTGATCACCGGCATGCAGGCCGGTGGCCAGCTGACCACCACCACCGAAGTCGACAACTGGCCGGGCGACCCCCACGGCCTGACCGGCCCTGCGCTGATGCAGCGCATGCAGGAACACGCCGAGCGTTTCGAAACCGAAATCGTCTTCGACCACATCAACGCCGTCGACCTGGCCAACAAACCCTTCACCCTGCAGGGTGACAGCGGCAAGTACACCTGTGACGCGCTGATCATCGCCACTGGCGCCAGCGCCCGCTACCTGGGCCTGCCGTCGGAAGAAACCTTCATGGGCAAGGGTGTATCGGCCTGTGCCACCTGCGACGGCTTCTTCTACCGCAACAAGCCGGTCGCCGTGGTGGGTGGGGGCAACACTGCCGTGGAAGAGGCGCTGTACCTGGCCAACATCGCCAGCAAGGTGACTCTGGTACACCGTCGCGATACCTTCCGCGCCGAGAAGATCCTGGTCGACAAGCTGCACGCCCGTGTGGCCGAAGGGAAGATCGAGCTCAAGCTCAATGCCACCCTGGACGAAGTGCTGGGTGACAACATGGGCGTGACTGGTGCGCGCCTGAAGAACAACGATGGCAGCAGCGACGAAATCAAGGTCGACGGCGTGTTCATCGCCATTGGCCACACCCCGAACACCTCGCTGTTCGAAGGCCAGCTGACCCTCAAGGACGGTTACCTGGTGGTCAACGGCGGCCGTGAGGGCAATGCCACCGCCACCAACATCGAGGGCGTGTTCGCCGCCGGTGACGTGGCCGACCACGTTTATCGCCAGGCCATTACCTCGGCCGGTGCCGGCTGCATGGCGGCGCTGGATGTCGAGCGTTACCTGGATGGGCTGGCCAACGCTTCGTTCTGATCCGAGAGCGCCACCAATGAAAAAACCGGCCCTGAGGCCGGTTTTTTCATGCCTGCAATCAGCTTACAGGCTTAACCGCATCGACAGGTCTACCGCCTTCACATCCTTGGTCATGGCACCAATCGAGATGTAGTCCACCCCAGTCTCGGCAATCACCCGCAAGGTCGTCTCGTTGACCCCGCCACTGGCTTCCAGCTTGGCCTTGCCCGCAGTAATGCGCACTGCTTCGCGCATCTCTTCCAGAGTCAGCTCGTCGAGCATGATGATGTCGGCACCAGCGGCCAGTGCCTGGCGCAGCTCATCCAGGCTTTCCACTTCGATTTCCACCGGCTTGCCCGGCGCAATGCGGTGCGCCGCCGCCACGGCCGCGGCCACGCCGCCGCTGGCTGCGATGTGGTTTTCCTTGATCAAAAAGGCGTCGTACAGGCCGATGCGGTGGTTGTCGCAACCGCCGCAGGTCACTGCATACTTCTGCGCCAGGCGCAGGCCCGGCAGGGTCTTGCGGGTGTCCAGCAGGCGTACCTGGGTGCCTTCCACCAGGTCGGCAAGGAAACGCGCACGAGTGGCGACACCCGACAGCATCTGCAGGAAGTTCAATGCACTGCGCTCACCACTGAGCAGCGAACGCGCGGGGCCCTCCAGATGGAACAGTGGCTGGTTGGCCGTGGCGCGCTCGCCATCGGCCACCTGCCAGTGCACGGCCACGCGTGGGTCGAGTTGGCGGAACACGGCATCGACCCAGGCGGTGCCGGCGATCACGCAGTCTTCGCGGGTAATGATGGTCGCCTTGGCCAGGCGCTCGGCCGGGATCAACTGCGCGGTGATATCGCCACTGCCGATGTCCTCCAACAGCGCACGGCGCACATTGGCTTCGATTTCAGCGGTCAGGTCGGCAAGGCGTAGGTTCGGCATGGTCGGCTCCACAAGCTAGATGCCGGCGATTATAGGGCAGGGGGCCGGTGTGTACAGTCGCCTCGGCGATGACCTTTGGTCGGCCGGTGTGAGCAGGCGTGGTAAATCAGGGTCATTAGCCAGCTAGTGAAACGGCGCTGGCAGCTGTGCGGATTTTTACCGATAATGGTGACCAGTATTTGGCGTCATGACTTTGACGATCTTCAGCCCCTTCGGGCGAGACACCCTGCAAGGAGTACAGGATGCAAAAAGAAGGCAAGGTGGTGCCCTTGGCGGCAGCCATCGATCGAGGCGGGCGTGCGCCTCTGCCTTGCCTTCCGGTATTGCTCCTGCAGGTGCGCGACAAGGCCGCCTTGCAGTTGCGTCAGGGCCTGCAGGGCTTGTTCGACAATGCTGACGACACCCTCTTCGAGATGGCCGACAAGGCCTTCGACAGCAGTGACCAGAACCTGTACTTTGAGGCCATGCGCGACCTGCGCCTGAAGCGCAAGAGTATCGAGCGCGGTTTTCTCGACACGTTCTATGATGCCTTTGCCCGTATCGGCCAGGTTGACCTGCTGGCGCACATGGTCGAGCCGGGTAACCTGCGCAGCAAGGCCCATGTGGAACGGGCTGGCGCGATAGAAGGCATGGTCGCGCGCGTGCTGTCACGCGACGGTATTGCCCTGCAGCAACTGGGCCTGCGCTTGCAGGTACTGCTCGACCGCCCCCTGCACGAGCAGCACAACCCGCTGGGGCCCGCAGCGCTGTGCGGCTACTTCCTCGACGCTGGCCGCAACCTGGGGGTTGGCCTGCGGGTCAAGCTGGTCCTGCTCAAACTGTTCGAGCGCTATGTGTTGCGCGATGCCGACGTGATCTATGGTGAAGCCAACCAGTTGCTGGCCGCCGCCGGTGTACTGCCTGAGTTGCCGTCGGCACCACGTCGGCGTGCCGAAGACCGGCGCATGAGCGCAGGTCGTGGGCCGGCGAACCTGGGTCACGAGGTGGGCTCGGACGCAGCAGGGCAGGCTTTCTTTGCCTCGTTGCAAACAATGCTGGCCCCGGTGCGTGGAAAGTTCGCGCCTCGTTTGCAGGCGGTGGCCGCCGCCCAGCCAATCAGCACCGCCGACCTGCTGCGCCTGCTTTCGCATTTGCAGCACTATGTGCCCGCTACCCACGAGGCCGACGATTTCGAACTTGGCCAACAGCTTGAACAATTGCTGTTGCGGGTCAGCGTGCGCAGCGGCACACGCCGGCGTATCGATGTTGCCGACGAGGATATGATCAACCTGGTTGGCCTGCTGTTCGTCTTCATCCAGAACGACGACAACTTGCCGGCCAGCCTGCGTGCGCTGATCGGGCGTTTGCACATTCCGCTGCTTAAAGTGGCCCTGTTGGACAAGGGGCTGCTCAGTCGTGCCAGCCACCCGGCCCGCCGGCTGCTCAACGAGATCGCTGGCGCGGCAATCGGCTGGGAATGCGGCGGCGACGGTATGCGTGACAGCCTGCACCTGCGGGTGGAGCGTATCGTCCAGCGCCTTCTCAATGATTTTGCCGAAGATACCAGCCTGTTCGCCGAACTGCTCGAAGACTTCCTCGCTTTCAACCAGGACGAGCGGCGGCGCAACGAGCTGCTCGAACAACGCACCCGCGACGCCGAAGAAGGGCGTGCCCGAACACTGCAGGCCAGGCAGCAGGTGCAGCATGCTCTCAACCAACGGCTGCGCGGTAGGTTATTGCCGCAGGTGGTGGTACAGATGCTGGTGCAAGCCTGGAGCCAGGTACTGCTGCTGGCCTGGCTCAAGCAAGGTGAAGCATCCCAGGCCTGGCGGGATGCCTTGCAGACGATGGACACGCTGCTGGCCAGCATCACTCCGCCGCATGAGCCGCATGCCTTGCTGCAGCAGGTACCGGGCCTGCTCAAGGCACTGCGCGATGGCCTGGCCAGCGTGGCCCTGGACTCGGCAGCGACCCGCGAATTCTTCCTGCAACTGGAACAGCTGCACCTGCGTGCCTGCGCGGGTACCGCGATGCAGCCCGGCACTGAGGGCCAGCCCTTGAGCGAAGTGCTGGTGGTCGAGGACATCGTCCTGGCGATTGCCGAGGAACCCGCTTGTGCTCCGTCGCAGTTTGCCGACGGGCAGGCTGTGGCCGTGCGTCAGGTGCAGCGCCTGCGTATCGGTACCTGGGTAGAAGTGCTGGACGAGGACGAACCGCTGCGCTGCAAACTGGTGGCGCGCGTCGACAGTAGCGACCGGCTGGTGTTCGCCAACCGCACCGGTATGAAAGTACGCGAATGGAACGGGGCCAGCCTGGCCCGGGCACTGCATCGAGGTGAGGTGCGGGTGCTGGATGACGGGCTTTTGTTCGAGCGCGCGCTGGAAGCAGTACTCGAAACGCTTCGCGTAGGGGTACCTCTCTAGCGCAAGATCTGCAGGTTTGCGCTATCCCTGTGGGAGCGGGTATTACAATCATTCACATGCAAACGCTGTTGGCCAAAGGGCATACTGTCTACCTGTTCACGGCGCTTTCAGGATCTGCCCCATGCAATTGGACCGTGCCACTGGCTGGTTCCACGGAATCGGAATCACCCATTGCCCCTCGCCGAACTTCAATGCTCGCCCCGAAGGCGAATCGATTTCCCTGCTGGTTATTCACAACATCAGCCTGCCGCCGGCCTGCTTCGGTACCGGCAAGGTCCAGCAATTCTTCCAGAACCGCCTGGACCCCAATGAGCACTCGTACTTCGCCAGCATCAACCACCTGACCGTATCAGCGCACCTGTTCGTCGAGCGTGACGGCGCGGTGACCCAGTTCGTGTCGTTGCTCGACCGCGCCTGGCATGCTGGTGTGTCGTGCTTCGACGGGCGTGAAGGCTGTAACGATTTCTCCATCGGTATAGAACTGGAGGGCACCGACGACCTGCCCTATACCGATGCCCAGTACGCGGTGCTGGAGCAACTTACCCGGCACATCCTCGGTGCCTGGCCGGCCATCGGGCTGGACCGCATCCAGGGCCATAGCGACATTGCCCCGCAGCGCAAGACCGACCCCGGCCCGGCCTTCGACTGGCCGCGCTACCGAAAGGCGCTGCAGCAAAACGAGGACAAGGCATGAGTTTTCTGGTGTTGTTGCTGGCGCTTTGGGTCGAGAAGTTCTCGGCCCTGCGCCATCAGGTGCAGCGAGATGGGTTCTTCCTTGGCGAACTGGTGCGCCTGGAGCGCAGCGGCAAGGTGCACCCATGGTGGACGCTGGCCATTCTGGTGTTGGCACCGGTAGCGCTGCTGGTTTTGCTGCTGCATGTTCTGGACCCGGTGGCGTATGGCTTGCTGGCGTTGCCGGTGCACCTGCTGGTGCTGATCTACAGTCTGGGCCGCGGCGATGCCAAGGCATCGATGGGGCCGTTCCGTGATGCCTGGCGGCGCGGTGATGACCAGGCCGCGCTGCACGTGGCCGAGCGCGACCTTGGGCTGGCGGCCGACGAGCCGCGAAGCCTGTTGGTGCAGGTGCAGGGCAACTTGCTATGGCAGGTGTACCAGGGCTTTTTCGCGGTGATTTTCTGGTACTTCGTGCTGGGCCCGGGTGCAGCCCTGGCCTATCGCTTGCTGGCTCTGTGTGGCGAACACAGCAAGCAACCGGCGTTGAAGGCCCGTGCCGAGCAGCTCAGGCATATCATGGACTGGCTGCCGGTACGGGTGCTGGCCTTGAGTTTCGCCCTGGTCGGCAACTTTCTCGCGGTCACCCGGGTGATGCTGCACGAGGTGCTCAACTGGCACATCAGCGCCGGCCACCTGGTTGCCAGGGTCGGGCGCATTGCCGATGACATTCCCGAAGAAGAAGACAGCCAGCGCGGGCTGGGGCGGCTGGACAGCCTGTGGGAACTGCTGCTGCGCTGTGCGGTGCTGTGGTATGCCGGGTTTGCGCTGTGGACGGTGCTTGTCTGATCTGAAGCTAGGCGCGCCTCCTTGCAGGAGCGTAGCAGTCCCAGGTTTTCAGCTTCGCCGCATAGATTGCCGGGGCCGCGTTGCGGCCCTTTCGCGACACAAGGCCGCTCCTACAGGGACTGTGCAAATCCTGAGGGTAGCGCTGTACCTGTGGGAGCGGGTTTACCCGCGAAGAGTCCGGCACGGGCACACAGCTGCTACCAGCGAAACAACTCGCAAGCGTTGCGACTACTGGCCTCAGCCAGTTCGCCAACTTCCACACCCATCACCTGCGCCAGCGCCCCGGCAATCTCCGGCAGGTGCTCCGGGCTGTTCCTCACCCCTGGGTACATGACCGGCGCCATGTCCGGCGCATCGGTCTCCAGCACCACGCTGTCCAGCGGCAACCGCGCCAGGGTCTTGCGCAGACGTAGGGCCTGCGGCCAGGTACCCGCACCGCCAAGCCCAAGCCGGAAGCCCAGCTTGATGTACTCGCGGGCCTCTTCGTAACTGCCGGCAAACGCATGAATCACCCCCGCCCGCGCCGGCTTGTAGCGCTTGAGCGTGGCGATCACCTGGGCATGGCTGCGGCGCACGTGCAGCAGTGCGGGCAGTTCGAAGTCGCAGGCCATCTGCAGTTGCGCTTCGAACAGCTTCTGCTGGCGGGCCTTGTCCAGGTCTTCGAGGTAATAATCCAGGCCAAACTCGCCCACGGCACAAAGCCGTGGGTCGCCGTGCAGGCGCTGCAGCCACTCGCGCAACTGCGCCAGGTGCTCGGGATGATGCTGGTCGAGGTAGACCGGATGCAGGCCGAGTGCGGCGAACAGGCGCTTATCGGCACAGGCCAGGTCCCATACCCGCTGGAAATTTGCCTGGTACACCCCCAGCACCACCATCCTCTCCACCCCGCGCGACGCCGCGTTGGCCAGCAGTTGTGGGCGGTCGGCGTCGAAGTCGGGGAAGTCCAGGTGGGTGTGGGTGTCGATCAGGCGCATGTTCAGGCCGCTGTAATGCGTTGCTTGAACGTTCGACCGACGGCATGCACGCCAGGTTCGTAGCGTTTGTCCTCGATCGCGGCCAGTGCCAGTTCCAGCGCGGTGGCGGCAATCAGGCCATGCTGCTGGGCCATGGCATTGACTGGCAGCGGCAGGAAGTCGAGCAACTGGTTGTCGCCAAAGGTACCCAGCTGCAGCTGGCGTGAGTCGGCAGTGCGCGCCTGCAGGGTGTCGAACACCCCTTGCAGCAGCACGTAGGAGGTTGTCACCAGGGCATCCGGCAGGCCGCCAAGGTCATCGATCAGTTGCTGCATCAGGCGCTGGCCGCACTCTCGGCTGAACGCTTCGCCCTGATAGCGGCGAACCTCGCCGGCATAGCCTTGCAGGGCTTCGTCGAAGCCACCGGCACGTGCCTGGCTGACCGACAGCTCGGGGCGGGCGCCGATCAAGGCGATGCTGCGCGGGGCGGCGCTCAGCAAGCTGGCGGCCAGCTGGCGGCTGGCGTCGCGGTCGTCGCTGATCACCGAGCAGAAGTGCGCAGGGTCCAGGCGGCGGTCGATGGCGATTACCGGCAGGCCTTTGTCCTGCAGCTCGCGGTAGCTGTCGTCCTCTGGCGGCAGGCAGCTGGCGACGAACAGTGCATCGCAACGGCGGGCGCGGAACAGCTGTTGCAACTGGCGCTCGCTGTCGGGCTGGTCGTCGCTGCTGGCAATCAGCAGCTGGTAGCCACGGGCGCGGGCACCTTGTTCGAGCTGCTTGGCGATGCGGGCGTAGCTGGGGTTCTCCAGATCCGGGAGAATGAAGCCCAGAGTGCGGGTATGCCGGCTGCGAAGGCCAGCGGCCTGCGGGTTGGGGGTGAAGCCGTGGGCCTCGACCACCGCGCGTACCCGCTCGACAGTGCTGTTGCTGATGCGCTGCTGTTCGGCCTTGCCATTGATGACGTAGCTGGCAGTGGTCACGGACACACCGGCCAGACGGGCGATATCGCTGAGTTTCACCGAATTTTCCTTGTTATTACCGGGGCTGGCTGTGAGCCTTGACCGGGTAGTTTGACCCGGCGGGGGCGCCACGCGCAGACGACCATTGTCGCAATTGTCCGACAGGATGGGGCTTTTTCCTCGGCAGATTATCGAGTAACGTGGCCGTCTGGTCAGATTAATCGTTTCAGCTGCCGAATTTTCTGCCTCGGCTGCCATCCGTGCAAGGCTGTTGAACTGGCCGTTCATGTGAATTTCACAACAATACTCCAGTACCCGACCGGGAACTGCAAAAGGAGAAGGTCATGCTCGAGCTCGCCAAGGAGCAGATAGCCATGGGCCAGAAGGCCGCCGACAAGGCCGAGGCATTGCGCCTGCTGGCCGACCGGCTGGTCGCTGACGGCCTGGTCGCCGAGGGATACCTGCAAGGGCTGCAGGCCCGAGAGGCACAAGGCTCTACCTTCCTTGGGCAGGGCATTGCCATCCCCCATGGCACGCCGCAGACCCGTGACCTGGTGTACGCCACCGGCGTGCGCCTGTTGCAGTTTCCCGAGGGCGTGGACTGGGGCGATGGCCAGATGGTCTATCTGGCTATCGGCATCGCCGCCCGTTCCGATGAGCACCTGCGCCTGTTGCAACTGCTGACCCGCGCCCTGGGCGAGACCGACCTGGCCGAAGCTCTGCGGCGCGCCGGTTCCGCGGAGGCGTTGCTGAAGCTGTTGCAGGGCGCGCCTCAGGAACTGGCGCTGGATGCGCAGTTGGTCGGCCTGAACCTGCCGGCCGAAGACTTCGATGAGCTGGCCTGGCGCGGCGCCCGTCTGTTACAGCGCGCCGACTGCGTCGATAGCGGTTTTGCCGCCGTCCTGCAGCAGGCCGAACCGCTGCCGCTGGGCGAGGGCCTGTGGTGGCTGCACAGCGAGCGCCAGGTGCGCCAGCCGGGGCTGGCCTTCATCACCCCGCAGCAGCCGCTGCGTTACCGCGACCAACCGCTCAACGGCCTGTTCTGCCTGGCCAGCCTCGGTGCAGCCCACCAGGCCTTGCTCGAACGCCTTTGCGAAGTGCTGATCGAAGGCCGCGGGCAGATGCTCTACCAGGCCACCAGCAGCCGCGCGGTGCTGGAGGTACTAGGCGGTGAGGCGCCGACAGACTGGCCCAGTGCGCGCGTGGTGCTGGCCAATCCGCACGGTTTGCATGCCCGCCCGGCAAAGGTATTGGCGCAACTGGCCAAAGGTTTCGATGGGGAAATCCGTGTGCGGCTGGCGGATAGCGCGCAGCCGGCGGTGTCCGTAAAGAGCCTGAGCAAGCTGCTCAGTCTCGGCGCCCGACGTGGCCAGACACTGGAACTGGTGGCTGAGCCCGGCATCGCCCCCGATGCCTTGCCGGTGCTGCTGGCCGCCATCGAACAAGGCCTGGGTGAAGAGGTGGAGCCACTGCCGCAGAGTGCTGAGGTTGTAGCTGGCGCAACGGCCGAAGTGCTGCAAGCGCCCGCGGCCGGTAGCCGTATCCACGGCGTGGGTGCTGCGCCCGGCATTGCCAGTGGCCCGGCCCATGTGTGTGTCGAGCGTGAGTTCGACTACCCCCTGCGCGGTGAGTCCTGCGCCCAGGAGCGGCAGAAGCTGCGTGAAGCTGTGGCGACCGTGAATGGCGAGCTGCAGGCTTTGGTCCAGCGCAGCGACAAGGCCATTGGCGAAATCTTCGTCACCCATCAGGAAATGCTCGCAGACCCGGCCCTGAGCGACGATGTCGAGCAGCGCCTGGGCCAGGGCGAAAGCGCCGCGGCAGCATGGATGGCAGTGATCGAGGCGGCGGCGCGTCAACAGGAGTCGCTGCACGATGCCTTGCTCGCCGAACGTGCTGCCGACCTGCGTGACATCGGCCGCCGCGTGCTGGCGCAGTTGTGTGGCGTGCAGGCCCAGGCTGAACCCGAGCAACCCTACGTGCTGGTAATGACCGAAGTCGGCCCGTCCGATGTCGCCCGGCTGGACCCGAGCCGCGTCGCCGGTATCGTCACCGCCCAGGGTGGCGCCACCGCCCACAGTGCCATCGTCGCCCGTGCCTTGGGCATTCCGGCGGTGGTGGGCGCGGGGGCGTCGATACTGCTGTTGGACAGCGGCACGCCGTTGCTGCTCGATGGCCAGCGTGGCGTGGTCAGCGTGGCGCCGCCGGCGGATGAACTGCAACAGGCCCTGGCCGAGCGCGACCTGCGCGAGCAACGCTTGCAGGCCGCATGGGCCAACCGCTTCGAGCCGGCGGTCACTCGCGATGGTCACGCTGTCGAGGTGTTTGCCAACATCGGCGAGAGCAACGGCATCGCCAAGGTAGTGGAGCAGGGCGCCGAAGGCGTTGGCCTGCTGCGCACCGAGTTGATTTTCATGGCCCACACCCAGGCCCCGGACGTGGCGACCCAGGAAGCCGAGTACCGTCGCGTGCTCGATGGCCTCGACGGGCGCCCGCTGGTGGTGCGCACCCTCGATGTCGGTGGCGACAAGCCGCTGCCGTACTGGCCGATCGCTGCCGAGGAAAACCCGTTCCTCGGTGTGCGCGGCGTACGCCTTACCCTGCAGCGCCCGCAGGTGATGGAAGACCAGTTGCGCGCCCTGCTGCGCGCTGCCGACCAGCGCCCGCTGCGCATCATGTTCCCGATGGTCGGGCAGGTGCATGAATGGCGCGAGGCGCGCGCCATGGTCGAGCGCCTGCGCGCCGAGATCCCGGTAGTCGACCTGCAACTGGGTATCATGGTCGAAGTGCCCTCGGCAGCGCTGTTGGCACCACAACTGGCGCGCGAAGTGGACTTTTTCAGCATCGGCACCAACGACCTGACCCAGTACACCTTGGCCATCGACCGTGGTCACCCCAGCCTCTCGGCCCAGGCCGACGGCCTGCATCCGGCGGTGCTCAGCCTGATTGACATGACCGTGCGCGCCGCCCATGCCCATGGCAAGTGGGTGGGCGTGTGCGGCGAGCTGGCGGCCGACCCGCAGGCAGTGGCCGTGCTGCTGGGCCTGGACGTGGACGAACTCAGCGTCGCCGCGCGCAGCATTGCCGAAGTCAAGGCCCTGGTTCGCCAGGCCGATCACCAGACGGCCCGCGCCCTGGCGCGCGAGGCCCTGCAACAGGACAGCGCCGCAGCGGTTCGCGCGCTGGTGGAGCGTTACTGAATGGCCAAGATCCTCACCCTCACCCTGAACCCTGCGCTGGATATCACCATCGGCCTGGGTACCCTGCGCCCAGGGCAGGTAAATCGCAGCCAGGAGCAGCACAGCCACGCCGCAGGCAAGGGACTGAACGTTGCCCAGGTACTGGCCGACCTGGGCCACACCGTCACTGTTGGCGGCTTCCTCGGGCGTGACAACCTGCAGCCTTTCGAGGCGCTGATCGACTGGCGCGGCTTCGTCGACTGCTTTGTCCGCGTGCCGGGCGAAACCCGCAGTAATATCAAGCTGGTCGAAGCCGATGGCCGTGTCACCGACATCAACGGCCAAGGCCCGGAAGTCGACGAAGCGGCGCGCAGTGCATTGCTGCGCTGCCTGGCGCAGGTTGCCCCGGGCCACGATGCGGTGGTGGTGGCTGGTAGCCTGCCGCGTGGGATCAGCGCCGACTGGTTCCGACAGTTGCTCGAACAGCTCAAGGCGCAAGGCCTGAAGGTGGCCCTGGACAGCAGCGGTGAAGCCCTGCGTGCCGGCCTGCAGAGCTCGCCCTGGCTGGTCAAGCCCAATACCGAAGAGTTGGGCGAGGTGCTCGGCCTGGCTGTGGATAACCCGGCGCAGCAGCGCGCTGCTGCCGAGCGCCTGCTGGCCAGTGGCGTCGAACACGTGGTGGTGTCGGCGGGAGAGCAGGGCGTCAGCTGGTTCACCCACGGCCATGCCGTACATGCTTGCCCGCCCAAGGTGCAGGTTGCCAGCACAGTGGGTGCAGGTGATTCGCTGGTGGCCGGCATGGTCCACGGCCTGCTGCAGGGCGAAGCCCCGGCGCAGACCTTGACCCGTGCCACCGCCATCGCTGCACAGGCTGTTACCCAGGTTGGTTTCGGCATCCGTGACCGCGAGCAACTGGCGCATCTGGAAGCTGCCGTGCAACTGACAGAACAAAAAGAGGGTTGCCGATGAACATTGCCATTGTCACTGCCTGCCCCAACGGCCAGGTGTCGAGCGTGCTGAGCGCGCGCTTGCTGTCCGCCGCAGCCCAGCGGCGGGGCTGGAGTACCAGCGTCGAAGTGCAGGATGCCGGCCACCCCGAGCGGCAACTGAGCGCCACGCAGATCGCCGAGGCCGACTGGGTGCTGGTGGTCAGCACCGGCCCGGTCGACCTGGAGCGTTTCGTCGGCAAGCGCGTTTACCAGAGCACGCCATCCCAGGCTTTGGCCGACCGCGAAGGCTTCCTCGATGAGGCGGCTTCCAACGCCCGTCTGCTGGCCACGGTGCCAGGCCTTCCGGCTGAAGCTGGCAGCGCTGGCGCACGCATCGTCGCCGTCACGGCTTGCCCGACTGGCGTCGCGCATACATTCATGGCCGCGGAAGCCTTGCAGCAGGCTGCGCAGCAACTGGGCTACGAGCTCACCGTCGAGACCCAGGGCTCGGTCGGTGCGCGCAACCCCTTGTCTGCCGAAGCCATCGCTGCAGCGGATGTAGTGCTGCTGGCCGCCGACATCGAAGTGCCCACCGCGCGTTTCGCTGGCAAGCGCATTTACCGTTGCGGCACCGGTATCGCCCTCAAGCAGGCCCGCGCGACCCTCGACAAGGCCCTGGCTGATGCCAAGGTGGAAAACAGCGGCGATGCCGCAGCGGCGAGCACGCCAGCCAAGGGTGAGAAGAGCGGGGTATACAAGCACCTGCTCACCGGCGTGTCGTTCATGCTGCCGATGGTGGTGGCTGGCGGCCTGCTGATTGCCCTGTCGTTCGTATTCGGTATCGAGGCTTACAAAGAAGCGGGCACCTTGCCGGCGGCGTTGATGCAGATCGGCGGCGAGGCTGCGTTCAAGTTGATGGTGCCGCTGCTGGCCGGCTATATCGCCTGGTCCATCGCCGACCGCCCGGGGCTGGCGCCCGGCATGATCGGCGGTCTGCTGGCCAGCACTCTGGGCGCCGGTTTCATCGGGGGTATCGTCGCCGGCTTCCTCGCTGGCTACAGCGCCAAGGCCATTGCCCGCTGGGCGCGCTTGCCCAGCAGCCTGGAGGCACTGAAGCCGATCCTGATCATCCCGCTGCTGGCCAGCCTGTTCACCGGCCTGGTGATGATCTACGTGGTTGGCCAGCCAGTGGCGGCGATGCTGGAAGGGCTCACGCAATTTCTCGACAGCATGGGCACCACCAATGCCATCCTGTTGGGTCTGTTGCTGGGCGGCATGATGTGCGTCGACCTGGGCGGGCCGATCAACAAGGCCGCGTATGCCTTCTCGGTGGGGCTGCTGGCCTCGTCGAGCTATGCGCCGATGGCGGCGACCATGGCCGCCGGCATGGTGCCGCCAATTGGCCTGGGTATCGCCAGCTTCCTGGCCCGACGCAAGTTTGCCCAGAGCGAGCGTGAAGCGGGCAAGGCGGCGTTGGCGCTGGGGCTGTGCTTCATCTCCGAAGGGGCGATCCCGTTTGCCGCCAAGGACCCGCTGCGGGTGATCCCGGCCAGCGTGGCCGGCGGGGCATTGACCGGGGCATTGTCGATGTACTTCGGCTGCAAGCTGATGGCGCCGCACGGCGGCCTGTTCGTGCTGCTGATCCCCAATGCGATCAACCATGCGCTGCTGTACTTGTTGGCGATCGTGGCGGGTAGCCTGCTGACGGCGGTGGTGTATGCGGTGATCAAGAAGAGCGAGCGTGTGGAGTTGGCGGTAGCGCCGGTGAAGGGTTAGAGATTTCAGCTGGCTTTACTGGCCTCTTCGCGGGTGAACCCGCTCCCACAGGTACTGCACAGGCATCAGGTCCGGCGCGGTCTCCGTGGGAGCGGGTTTACCCGCGAAGAGGCCGGAACAGGTCAACGCCCGTGCTTCTGCCGCAACGGCACAAGCAGATCGCCCAGCCCGTTGTGATCGATCTCGTGCATCAGCGCCAGCAACCCACCCAATTCCCCCGCCGGGAAACCCTTGCGCGCAAACCAGGCCAGGTAATCCCCCGGCAGGTCGGCAATGATTCGTCCCTGGTACTTGCCAAACGGCATGGTGCGGGTGACCAGCAGTTCGAGGGTTTCCGGCTTCATCATCGGCGCACCTGGCTGTTGAAAAGCGCCGACCATACTGCAATCTGCACGAAGGCCCAAGCGGCAATCATGCAGAACGCCGTGATCAAACTCAGACCCTGTGTTTCTATCTTATTGATTTTTAAGGAATTTGTAGATAATCCTCGCTTGGCACGAACGCTGCTCCAATACAGATGACTATCACCTGCCAAGGAGTTTGTGCCATGAGCAATCCCAACAAAGACGTGATCGACGTGCTCAACGACCTGATCGAGTACAGCAAGGATGGTGAGAAAGGCTTCAAGGCCTCGGCCGATGATGTGAAGAACCCCGAACTTAAAGCGTTCTTCGTTCAACGTGCCGGTGAGTGCGCCAATGCGGCCGGCGAACTGCAGAGCGAAGTGCGTCGCCTGGGTGGCGACCCGGAAACCTCCACCAGCATCAGCGGTGACCTGCATCGGGGTTGGGTCAACCTCAAGGCGATGGTCACCGGCAAGGATGAGGAAGCGGTGCTGAACGAGGTGGAGCGGGGCGAGGACCATGCCCTCAAGGCCTACAAGGAAGCTCGCGAGAAACTGGTCAAGCTGGGCCGCACCGCCAGCGACCAGACCTACACCTTGGTGGAAAAACAGCTGCAAGGTGTGCAGCGTAACCATGATCAGGTCAGGGCCTTGCGCAACGCCGCGCGCGCCCGCAGCTAGTCCGCAGGCCCCTCTACCCGGTTGCGGCCTTTGGCCTTGGCTCGGTAGAGCGCTTCATCGGCAGCACCCAGCACCCTCGCCAGGTCGTGCTGGGTGCCTGACAGGCCGATGCCGATGCTCACCGTGACAGAGTGGGCATCGTCGGCAAACGGTGCCAGCGCCTCGACGCTGGCGCGGATGCGCTCCGCCAGCAGTTGCGCACCGGCCAGGTCAGTTTCCGGCAACACCACCTGGAATTCTTCACCCCCATAGCGCGCCGCCAGATCGGCCGGGCGCCGGATGCACGCCTCGATGGTCCTGGCCACTTCGCGCAAGGCATGGTCGCCACCGGCGTGGCCGTGGCGCTGGTTGAATGCCTTGAAGTGGTCCACATCCACCATCAGCACTGCCAATGACTTGCGATTGCGCTGGGCGCGGGCCCATTCCTGACGGAGTACCTGGTCCAGGTGGCGGCGGTTGGGCAAGCCAGTCAGGCTGTCGGTGGCGGCCAGGTTGGCCAGACCCTGTTCGGCCTCCTGCCGGCGGCGCAATTCGCGGCCCAGCAGCAGGGTCAGCCAGAGGATACCCACACACAGTACCCCTGTGGCGACGCCGACCACGATCGCAGTGCGGCGCCACGACTCGAAAACTTCATCGGCCGAACGCACGACCAGCACGATCAGCGGCAACTGAGCGACCCGGGCAAAGGTGTACATGCGCGGGGTGCCGTTGCGGCTGGAGCGTGCGGTAAAGCTGCCGTTCTGCTCGCTGAGAATGCGTTTGAAATTGGGCCGTTCGGCATAATTGCTGCCAATCGCCGGGTCTTGCGCGCGGCTGGGCTGGCGGGCCAACAGTTGGCCGTCTGTGTTGAGCAGGTTGATGCTGCTATCGTCGCCGATGTCCAGGCGCTGAAACAGCTCACTGAAGTACGACAGGCGCAGTGCCCCCGCGGCCAGGCCGACGAACTCGCCATTGGGCCCGGAAATGCGCCGGCTGAAACTGATGCACCAGTCCAGGTCGCCGAGTCTGGCCTTGAACGGCGGGCCGACCAGCAGGCCGAGGTTGGCGTTGTGCAGATGGGCCTGGAATACCCCTGTACCGCTGAAGTTGGCCTTGCGTGGCACGCTACTGGTGGAATCGCCCACCACGTTGCCTTGCTTGTCCAGCCACAGCACGTCACCGCGCTTGCGGTCGACGAAGGCTTCATTGAATAGCAGGCGTTGGCGCACCGGGCCGGGTATTTCCGGCAGCTCCTTGCGCCCGACCGCCCAGATCAGGCCCTGCAGCGACTGGTCGTAGAGTTCGACGTTGCGCAGGATGTCGCTTTCGATCAGCTGGACAATATTGTTGGACGAGCGGATCGCCGACAGCTCGATATTGTCGCGCTCCCGCGCCAGCAGGTAGCTGACGATGGCCACGATGGCGAGCACGGCAAGGCAACTGCCCAGGTTGAGGAGCAGCTCGGGGTGCGACCTGTAGTGTGCGAAACGCGGTAATCGGGTGGTCATGCTCGCTACTGCGTGGGCAGGGCCATTCGCGGCGGCGACATTCTAGGGAAGCGGGGATTGTCGGACAAGATTTCTCCGACGGAATCACGGTATACCTTTTTCTGGACTGACCGCGAACCTTGTGGGAGCGGGCATGCCCGCGAAGCAAGCGCCGCGGTGCATGGCACCGGCTTCGCCGGTGTTCGCGGGCACGCCCGCTCCCACAGGTTGGATGTCTAGCTTGCGGTCCAGGATCAGAACACGTTCAACGGGTAATCCACGATCACCCGCAGTTCATCGTTGTCGCTGTTGCTGTCGATCGACGCATAACCCTGGCTGCCGCGGTGGGTGGCATAGCGCACCAGCACCGACAGGTCCTTCAGGTCACCCTCCTGGAACACGTACTTCACGTCCACGTCGCGCTCCCAGTGCATGGCGTTCTTGCCATCGGCACGGTAGTAGTCGTAGTGGGTGGTGTCCTGGACCGCCTTGGTCAGGTCGGCTTCACCGCGCGAGTACGACAGCACCGTACTCAGGCCAGGGATGCCCACACCAGCGAAGTCATAGTTGTACTGCAGCTTCCACGAGCGCTCGTTCGGTGCGTTGAAGTCCGAGTACATGCGCGAGTTGTCCAAATAGACGCTGTCGCCCAGGTTGATGTAGTCGAACGGCGTGTTGCCATTGACCCGCTGATAGGCGGCCGTGACGCTGTGGAACCCGGCGTTTACGGTGAAATGCACGCTGTAGGTGTTGTTGTCGATCTTGCCCAGCAGTGCCTGGCCGGTGTCCTGAGTGTGATAGAAGTGCACGCCCGGGTTCAGGCTGACCAGATCGTTGACCACATAGGTGTAGTCGAAATCGGCGTAGTACTGGTTCCAGATGTCCTTCAGTTCGGCCGCATACAGGTTGGCAGTGATGTTCGGGGTGCCACTCCACGACGCGCCGGCCCAGTTCAGGTGCTTGCTTTTGTCATGCTCGCCCAGCGAACCGTAGTAGGTGTCGATGCGGCGGTGGCCGCTCTGGTTGTACGGCTTGGTGAAGCTCACCTGGCCGCCTTCGAGCAGCAGGCCGTCGATGCTGGTGTTGGTCAGGCTCACACCACGGAAGGTCTGCGGCAGCATGCGGGTTTCGCCGCCAGCGATCACCGGGTTGGTGAGGAACAGGTCACCGGCTTTCAGCTCGGTGTCGAACGCCTTGAGCTTGACTGCGGCACCGGCGGTGGAGAAGGAGTGCGGGGCAGCACCCAGTTCGTCTTCGTTCTTCTGGTGGGTCGGCAGGATGCTGGTGCCAGCATGGCCGCCGCCCCCGTCGAGCTTCAGGCCCAGCATGGCATGGGCGTCCAGGCCAAAGCCGACCACACCCGGGGTGTAGCCCGACTCGAAACGTGCAACCGCACCTTGGCCCCACTCGCGGGTGTCGCGCACGCCGGCGTTGTGGTTGTCGCGGTTGAAGTAGGCATTACGGAAATGCAGGTTGAAGGACGAGCCTTCGATGAAGCCATCAGCCTTGTCTTCATCTGCCTGGGCGGCGAAAGGGATCGTTGCAGTCAACGCAATGAACAGCGGGGTAAAACGAAACGCGGAAGGCACCGGTACTAGCTCCTTGGGTCTGGCGGTGGGGCAGTTTTTATTTTCGAATGTGCGTCTTTTTTATAGGTGAACGTTACAGCTTGGCTGATAGTTGAAGCACATAAAAAAAGCCGCTGATCGGCAGCGGCTTTAAAAGGCTAACATATCGGCACTGGTAGTGCCCATGGCGTAGCCAAGGGAAAACGGGAGCAGCGACAGCACTTGATCAGCTGTCGGCATTGGCATCGACAGAGTTCTTGGAAGCTGTCTGTTTAGCGTCTTTTGCGGTGTCTACCTGCTGTGCGGCTACGGCTTCGCGGGCCTCTTGGTGGACTGCGGCGAACTCAGCATTACGGGTGACGAAAGCCTTGGATTCTTCAGCCATGGCCAGGGGCGACAACAACAGGGAAGACAGGACGAAGACGCTGGCAATACCCATACTGTTGGACATTTGAAACTACCTTCTTGCGATGCAAGTGCTAATGAGGACGGGGGTAAAGTTAGTCCTTTCAATGCACTTGAAACAGAGCGAAGAGCGATAAGCACTGTTGCGCAAAAGGTAACTATCGCAGTAAAAGCAATTGGACTTTCGCCGCAAACCCCCAGCCTAGAGCACTTCCGCGCTTCTTTGTAGGAGCAGCCTTGTGCTGCGAAAGGGCCAGTGAAGGCATCAGAGGATATTGGGGTCTACCGGCCCTTTCGCAGCGCAAGGCTGCTCCTACACGGGCGGGGTAGGCCTTGAGGTTGGTAACTGGATACCAAAGGTATTGGCCCCCGCGGCACTACGCACGAACACCTCCCCACCATGCATCAGCGCAATCGCCTTGACGATCGCCAACCCCAACCCATGGTTACCCCCACCACTATTGCTACGTGCCGCATCCACCCGGTAGAAGCGCTCGAACAACAACGGCAGGTGCTCATCGTCGATCGCCGGCCCCGGGTTGCTCACGGCGATACTGACCTGCTCCGGCCCGGCAGCGATCTGCACCTCGATCACCTGGTGCGGTGCGGTGTGCTGCACGGCGTTGTTCAGCAGGTTGATCAGCGCCCGGCGCAGCTGGGCCTTTTCGATGGGCGCCTGGGCGTCACCGCTCACACGCACGCTGACTTGCGCATCTTCGAGAATGTAGTCCAGGTAGTCCAGGGTGGTCGCCACTTCCTGGGCCAGCGAGGCCTGGGTCAGGGCAGTGGCCTTGCTGCCCTGGTCGGCACTGGCCAGGAACAGCATGTCGTTGATGATGCTGCGCAGGCGCTCCAGCTCCTCAAGGTTCGATTGCAGCACTTCGAAGTAATGCTCGGCGCTGCGCCCTCGGGTCAGTGCAACCTGGGTCTGGCCGATCAGGTTGGTCAGCGGCGAGCGCAGTTCGTGGGCGACGTCGGCATTGAACGCCTCCAGCCGCGAGTAGGCCTGGCTTACCCGGTCGAGCGCAGCATTGAAGGCGCCGGCGAACTGCGCCAGTTCCGGGGCCAGGGCGTGGGTCTGCAGGCGCCCGTCCAGGCGCGGAGGGGCCAGGGCCTGGGCCTCAACGGACAATGCCAGCAGCGGGCGCAGGCCGATGCGCGCCACCCAGTAGCTCAGCAGCGAGGCCAGCAGCACGCCGAGCACCGCCAGCCCGACAATCGCCACCAGCAGGCTGTGCTGCGCCTGCCAGAATGTTTCGGTGTCGATGCCGATCAGAAAGCGCAGCGGCGGCCGCTCGCCCAGGGCCGGCAGTTCGCTGACCAGCACCTTGTAAGGGTAGGGCCGGTCGGGCAGGTGCAGGTCGCGCATGCCCTGCGCGCCTTCGGCGAAGGCGCGGACCAGCTCGCTGGGGTGGCCGTATTCGTAGGCCGGGTTGCTGCTGACTACCCAGAAGCGAATGCGCTTGTCCTCTTCACTTAGCAGGTTGAGCTTGTTGTTGATCTTGACCCAGTGTTCCGGTGTGCCGAAGCGGTTGAGGGTGGACTCGAGCACACTGAAGCGCGCGTCCAGTTCGGCTTGCGGCAGCAGGTCGAGGCTGCGGTCTACCTGGCGGTACAGCGCCGAGCCGATCAGCAGGAACACGCCCAGCGCCACCAGGATGAACAGCGCCGACAGGCGCAGCGCGATGGAATTACCCCGCACGGCTTTCCAGGACATAGCCCATGCCTCGGATGGTGTGCAGCAACTTGTTGTCGAAAGGCCCGTCGAGCTTGGCGCGCAGGCGCTTGATCGCCACTTCGACGACGTTGGCATCGCTGTCGAAATTGATGTCCCAGACCAGCTCGGCAATCGCTGTCTTCGACAGGATTTCACCTTGTCGGCGGGCCAGCACGCTGAGCAGCGAGAACTCCTTGGCCGTCAGCTCCAGGCGCTGGCCGGCGCGTGTGGCCTTGCGCGCCATCAGGTCGATCCACAGGTCACCCACCTGCACCTGCAGCGGTTCATGGTTGCTGCTACGGCGGGTCAGGGCTTGCAGGCGGGCGACCAGTTCGAGGAAGGAAAACGGCTTGCCCAAGTAGTCGTCGGCGCCCTCGCGCAGGCCATGGATACGGTCTTCGACCCGTTCACGGGCGGTCAGCATGATGACCGGCGTCTGCTTGCGCGCGCGCAGGGCGCGCAGCACGCCATAGCCGTCCAGGCCCGGCAGCATCACGTCCAGCACGATCACCGCGTAGTCACCTTCCAGGGCCAGGTGCAGGCCCTCGATGCCGTCCCGCGCCAGGTCCACGGTAAACCCCTGCTCGCTGAGGCCGCGATGCAGGTAGTCGGCGGTTTTTTCTTCGTCTTCGATGATCAGCACACGCATGGTCTTGTCCTAACTGGCACTGGGCGCCGCCGCACGGGCGGCCTGGCGGCGGTGGAACAGGCGCTCCAGGGCCAAGTATATGACCGGGGTGGTGAACAGCGTCAGCGCCTGGCTCACCATCAGGCCACCAACCACGGCGATGCCCAGTGGCTGGCGCAGTTCGGAACCGGTGCCGAAGCCGAACATCAGCGGCACCGCGCCGAGCAAGGCGGCCAGGGTGGTCATGATGATCGGCCGGAAGCGCGTCAGGCAGGCCTGATGGATCGCCTGCTCCGGGGTCAGGCCCTGGCGGCGTTGGGCCTCCAGGGCGAAGTCGATCAGCAGGATGCCGTTTTTCTTGACGATACCGATCAGAAGCACCACGCCGATCAGCCCCATGATGCTGAAGTCCTGGCCCAAGGCCCACAACAGGATCAGCGCGCCGAGGCCGGCCGAGGGCAGGGTGGAAATGATCGTCAGCGGGTGGACGAAGCTTTCGTACAGCACGCCGAGGATGATGTACACCGCCACCAGCGCAGCCAGGATCAGCCAAGGCTGGCTCGACAGCGAACTCTGGAAGGCCTGGGCCGCGCCCTGGAAGTTGCCGCTGATGGAGTCGGGCATGCCCAGCTCGCGCTGGGTGCGCTCGAGGATGGTCACCGCATCGCCCAGGGCCACGCCCGGGGCCAGGTTGAACGACAGGTTGGCCGCCGGGAACAGGCCATCGTGGCTGATCGACAGCGGCCCGGTGCTGGGCGCCGCTACATGGGCTACTGCCGACAGCGGTACCATCTCGTTGGTCAGCGGCGAGCGCAGGTAGAAGTAGTTGAGGCTTTCGGCCTTGCCGCGCTGGCGGGCATCCAGTTCGAGGATCACCTTGTACTGGTTGGTCTCGGTCTGGAATTCACTGATCTGCCGTTGGCCGAAGGCGTCGTACAACGCCTGGTCGACGTCGGTGGTGGTCAGGCCGAAACGTGCCGCGGCCTGGCGGTCGATATCGATGCGGGTGACGCTGGCGCCCAGTTGCAGGTCGTTGGACAGGTCGCGGAACGCCGGGTTTTCCCGCAGGCGCTCGGTCAGGCGCTGGGTCCACAGGTTCAGCGCCATGCCGTCGTTGCTCTTGAGCACGTACTGGTACTGGGTGCGCGACGGGCCGGAGCTTAGGTTGATGTCCTGGCCGGCACGCATGTACAGGACGATGCCTGGTACCTGGGCCAGCTTGGGTCGCAGCCGGTCGATCAGTTCGCTGGCCGACACATCGCGTTCGCCACGCGGTTTGAGGGCGATCCAGAAACGGCCGTTGGCGATGGTCTGGTTGCTGCCGGTGACGCCCACCGAGTGGGAGAACGCGCGCACCGCCGGGTCGGCCTCGATGATTTTGGCCAGCGCCTGGTGCTTCTCGATCATCGACGGGTACGACACATCCGCTGCCGCCTCGCTGGTGCCAAGAATGAAGCCGGTGTCCTGCAGCGGGAAAAAGCCCTTTGGGATACCCACGTAACCGGCCACCGCCAGGGCCAGGGTCAGGCCGAACATGCCGAGGGTGAGGCGCTGGTGGGTGAGCGCGTGATCCAGGCCCTTTTCGTACCACCTGACCAGCCGCTCGCCGAAGCCGCCCTTGTGCTCTCCGGGCGGGCGGTGCATGAACAGTGCGCACAGGGTTGGCGCCAGGGTCAGCGAAACCACCACCGAAATCAGGATGGTGGCGGTGGCGGTCAGGGCGAACTCCTTGAACAGCCGGCCGACCACGCCGCCCATGAACAGCAGCGGGATGAACGCGGCGATCAGCGAGAAACTGATCGACACCACGGTGAAGCCTATTTCCCCGGCGCCCTTGAGCGCTGCCGTGCGGCTGTCGTCGCCGGCCTCCAGGTGACGGTGGATGTTCTCCACCACGACGATGGCATCGTCGACCACGAAGCCCACCGAGATGACGATGGCCACCAGGGTCAGGTTGTTCAGGCTGAAGCCGAAGATGTACATCAGCGCGCAACTGGCGATCAGCGATACGCCGAGCACGCTGGACACCACCATGGTCGCCGACCACTGGCGCAGGAACAGCGCCATCACCCCGATCACCAGGGCCACGGCGATCATCAGGGTCAGCTCCACTTCATGCAGCGAGGCACGGATGGTCTGGGTGCGGTCCTGCAGCACCGACACTTCGACCGAGGCTGGCAGCATCTCCTGCAGCTTGGGCAGGGCAGCCAGTACCCGGTCCACGGTATCGACGATGTTGGCGCCTGGCTGGCGGAAAATCACCAGGTTCAGCCCAGGCTGGTCGCCGGACCAGGCTTTGACGTAGGCGTTCTCGGCGCCATTGATCACCTTGGCCACGTCCTTCAGGTGCACCGGTGCACCGTCACGGTAGGAGACGATCAGCTGGGCGTAGTCATCGGGGTGGAACAACTGGTCGTTGGCGGCGATGGTCGACACGCTGTGTTCGCCGTACAGCGCACCCTTGGCCAGGTTCAGGCTGGTCTGCTGGATGGCCTGGCGCAGGTCGGCCAGGGTCAGGCCGATGGCGGCCAGTTTCTCGGGTTGCGCCTGCACGCGGATCGCCGGGCGCAGTTGCCCGGTGATGTTGATCAGGCCGACCCCGTCGATCTGGCTCAGCTGGCGCGCGAGCAGGGTTTCGGCGTAGTCGCTGAGGTCGTTGCCAGGCATCTGGCTGGAGCTTACCGTCAGCACCAGCACCGGGCTGTCCGCCGGGTTGACCTTGCGCCAGGTCGGCGGGTTGGGCAGGTCTTGCGGCAGGCGCGCGGTGGCGGTGTTGATGGCCGCCTGCACTTCCTGGGCGGCGGTGTCGATGTTTTTGTCTAGCGTGAACTGCAGGATCAGGTTGGTCGAGCCCAGTGCGCTGCTGCTGGTCATCTGGGTCATGCCGGGGATGGCGCTGAACTGCACTTCCAGCGGCGTGGCCACCGACGAGGCCATGGTTTCCGGGCTGGCGCCGGGCAGCTGGGCGGTGACCTGGATGGTCGGGAAGTCGGCTTCCGGCAGTGGTGCCACCGGCAGGCGCGGGAAGGCGATGGCCCCCAGCAGCACCAGGGCGAAGGTCAGCAGCAGGGTGGCGATAGGGTGGTCGATGCACCAGGCCGAAACACCGTTGCGCGTGTTCATGGCTGGCTCCGCCGGTCGGCCATTTCCGACGGCGCGGGGGCATCGGGGGCCACCTCGACCCGCGAACCTGGCTTGAGCCGCGACTGGCCATCGAGCACCAGGCGCTCGCCCGGCTTGACCCCGGCAATGATGTTGAGCCCGCTGTCCTGGTACAGCACCTTGACCGGCACGCTGGTGACCTTGTCACCGTCCAGGCGGTAGACAAAGTGCCCGTCGACGCCGCGCTGTACCACAGGCGGCGGTACCACCAGGGCGTTTTCTTCCACGGAGGTGCGCAGGCGGATGGTGACCAGCTGGCCCGGCCACAGGCGGCCGTCCTTGTTGTCGAACTCGGCTTTTACCCGCACGGTGCCGGTGGTGGCGGAGATCTGATTGTCGATCAGTGCCAGGTGGCCTTCACCGAGCAGGCTGCGTTCGCCGTCGGCATCCATGTAGGCCTGCACCAGTGCCGGGGTGGGCGCCTTGAGCAGGCTTTGCAGGGTTGGCAGCATTTGCTGCGGCAGGGCGAATTCGACGGCGATCGGGTCGATCTGGGTGACGCTGAACAGGCTGCGGGTATCGCTGGTGCGCACCAGGTTGCCGGGGTCGACGTTGCGAATACCTACCCGGCCGGTCACTGGCGAGCGGATCTGCGTGTACGACAGCTGCACCTCGGCATTGGCGATGGCCGCCTGGTTGCCCTTGACCGTGGCTTGCAGGCGGTTGACCAGGGCCTGCTGCTGGTCGAGCGTCTGCTTCGACACGCCGTTGTCGGTACTCAGCAGGCGGTAGCGCTGCAGGTCGACGTTGGCTACCTGGATCTGCGCCTGGCTCTGGCCAAGTTCGGCACGGGCCTGGTCGAGGTTGGCGCGGATGGCGCGGTCGTCGAGGGTGGCCAGCAGGTCACCTTCCTTCACCCACTGGCCTTCCTTGACCAGCACCTGGGTCAGTACCCCCTCCACTTGCGGGCGCACCTCGACGCTGTGCAGCGACAGCACCGAGCCGATGGCGCTGGCATAGCGCGGCACGTTCTGCTGGACGACGCTGACCACGCGCACCGGGATGGCGGTTTGCGCGCGGGTGGCAGGTGCTGGCTGGCGCTGGCCGAACCAGATACCCGCTACCGCCAGGACCAGGAGCGCCAGGGCGGCGAGGATGACAGGGCGGGACGGACGTCGCATCGGTGCGGGCACCTTGGCCATAGGGGAGGGAAGTGGGCTGTATTCAATCTTATAGCCCCCGAACCGGGTCGGCAGCGTGACCGCCGGCTGACAGTGCTGTCAGTTTCGCCTGTTCCGCGGGAGATCGTTCGCCTTTTGCGCTGCGCTGTCGCGCGGCGATCTGCGTTCCCTGTGGGAGCGGGTTTACCCGCGAAGAATCCAGCGCGGTACATGGCACCGGCTCCGCCGGTGTTCGCGGCTAAAGCCGCTCCCACAGGGATGGCGCCGGTTCATAGATCTGGAACAGGACAGTTGCCCTGCAAAGGCATAGCTAGAAGCTGATGAAGGCGTAATACACCGGGGGCTCGTTGGTGGTGCGCAAACCATGCTCCTGCAAGCTCGCCACCAGCGCCGCGTCCTCCACGTGCAGGGTCCACTGTGCCAGGCCAGCCTCCGGTACCTGCGTCAGACCCGCGCGGAAGGCCCCCATGTCAGGCAGGTAGGCAGTAAATCCGTAGCCCTTGAGCGCACTGGTGGTCATGCCCAGCGCCTGGCACACCGCCACCTTGGCGGCGATGTCATCGCGGTCGGCCTGGCGCGAGGCCTGCACCAGCGCCTCCAGCCCGGCATCGACCAGTTGCCTGCCGTGAATCAGTTCCGGCCCCTGTTGCCAGGCTTCCGGCGGGCAGTCCTTGCTGCCCGGGCGCAGCGGTATATGCGGGTTGATTTCCACCGGGTAGATGCGACAGACCAGCGGGCGCTGGTCGTAGATGGTGCACAGGTCGTTGTCGTCGAGGTTGCGGCAGCGCCCGGGGTTGAACGCGGCAAAGGTCACCGAGACGCGCGCCTCGCCGTCGCCACAGGGCACTGGATGGGAACGACGCAGCACATGATCACGCTGTTCTACCGGCATGCCAGGGCCGTCCGCCACGAAGGCTTCGATCAGTACCACCACCTGGCCGTCGTTGTCTGCCCAGCGGCGCGCTTCGGCCAGGGTCAAGGGCACGTGGTGGCCGGTACAGCACTTGCCGCAGCCGGTACAGGCGAAACGCAGGCTGTCGGTCACTTGACCTCCGGGCTCCACTCGCTGACGAAGGCACGCTGGTGCTGGCGGTCGTACAGGCACAGCTCGGTGCCGGTACGCTGCTGCATGTGCTTCTGGGGGTAGACGCCTTCGATCAGCAGGGCACTCATGCCGACCTGGTCATCGAACTCGGCCGGCTTGCTGCGGGCGTGAGCATCCTTGAACTGGCTGGCGGCCAGGCAAGACTTGAGCATCTGCTGGCGCTGCTCGTTCCAGGCCTGGCTGCTGGAGGCCTGGGCGATACCGCTGAAGAGGGCGAAACTGATCAGGAAAGAGCTGAAAAACTTCATACGGATTCCGGCAAGTTACTTGCGAGGGGGGCGAATTATGCCCGACTCGACCCCGACGGCAAGCCGGGGAGTTTGTCTCCGAATATATCAGCGCTCGGCGAACACCACGGCGCGCGCCGCCACCACCAGATAATCGGTCAGCTCTGGCGAGGAAAACTTGGTGAGGATGGCATTGGCCCCGGCCTGGGTCGCCTTTTCACTGCTCATCGCGCTGTCCAGCGAGGTGTGCAGCAGTATGTACAGGTGCTGGAAGTCGGGGGTTTCGCGCAGGGTGCGTGTGAAAGCGTAGCCGTCCATTTCGCTCATTTCGATGTCGGAGACGATCACGTTGATTTCCTGTGCGGTGCCCTGCAGTTCCAGCAACACGTTGATGGCGTCCTTGGCGCTGCGCGCGGTATGGCATTCGACGCCGAGGTTGCGCAGGGTGTGCACCGACTGTTGCAGGGCTACCTGGCTGTCATCCACCACCAGGATATTGGCGGCGGCCAGCAGGCTGGCGTCTTCCTCGCTCAGGGTGGCGTGATGCGGTTCGGGCACCGGCGGGGCGATGGCGTGGATGACTTTTTCGATGTCCAGCACCTGCACCAGAGTGTTGTCGACCCGGGTTACGCCGGTGATGAACGAGCGGCTGCCCGAGCCATAGGGAGGTGGTTTGATGTCGGTGCTCAGGCAATGCACGATGCGGCTGACCGCCTGCACATGCAGGCCCTGGCGCGAGCGGCTGATCTCGGTGACGATCAGGCAGCCGCCGTCCGGGTCGGCCAGCGGCCGTTCGCCAATGGCGCGGGACAGGTCGATGACTGACAGCGAATTGCCGCGCAGGGTTGCCACGCCCTTCACGTGGGGGTGCGATTCGGGCAGCTTGGTCAACGGTGGGCAGGGGATTATCTCGCTGACCTTGAGCAGGTTGATTGCCATCAACTTGCCGCTGCGCAGGGTGAACAGCAGCAGGGACAGCGAGTCCGCGCGGGCATTTTGCGTGGCCATGGTGACCTTCGTGGCGAACAGGGGATAACCGGTTATCGGCCTGTTCGGGCTTGGCTTTAGTCATTTTGCACCGAGCCAAGGAATGCTCGGGACCCTATGGGAGCGCGCTGGTTCAATTAGCGCAGCCCCAGCCGACGGGCCAGGCGGCTAAGGTTGGCGCGATCCAGGCCGAGTTCCCGGGCAGCCGCTGCCCAGTTTTCCTGGTGCCGCTGCAGGCAGGCCTCGATCAGCTGGCGCTGGTAGTCGTCGACGGCTTCGCGCAAGCCCCCTTCGGGTAGCGGTGCCGTCGGCAAGGGCACGGCAGGGGAGGGCGGCGTGCCGGGAGTTGCGGTTGCGCGCAGGTCCAGGTCGATGGCTTCCAGGGTGAGGATGCGTGGCCTGTCGGAATGTTGGCCCAGTGCCTTGAGCGCCGAGCGGCCGATCAGGTGTTCCAGTTCACGCACGTTCCCTGGCCAGTCGTAGGCCAGCAGCGCGGCCTGGGCTTCGCTGCTCAGGCGCAGGCTGTTCAGGCCCAGGCGCGAACGGTTCTGTTCGAGGAAGTAGCCAGCCAGTAGCAGCACATCCCGCCCACGTTCGCGTAACGGCGGAACATGCAGCGGGTATACGCTGAGGCGGTGGTAGAAGTCGGCGCGGAAGTTGCCAATACGTACCTCTGCTGCCAGGTCGCGATTGGTGGCTGCGATCAGGCGCACATCCACCCGGTGTTCGCGGTCCGAGCCCAGGCGTTGCAACTGGCCGCTCTGCAGTACGCGCAACAATTTGGCCTGCACCGTCAGTGGCAGTTCACCGACTTCGTCGAGGAACAATGTGCCGCCATTGGCGAGCTCGAACTTGCCGCGGCGCTCGCCATGGGCGCCGGTGAAGGCTCCGCGTACATGGCCGAACAGTTCGCTTTCCACCAGGGTGTCAGGCAGGGCGGCGCAGTTGAGGCTGACCAACGGCTTGTCGGCGCGGTTGCTGGCCTGGTGCAGGGCCTGGGCCACCAACTCCTTGCCGACGCCGGTCTCACCGGTTATCAGTACCGTCAGGTCACTGCCACCGACCAGGCGGATTTCCTCGACCAGGCGCTTGTGCGCGGGGCTCTGGCCAATCAGCTCTTTGTCCTGGCCGCTGGCCTGGCGGTAGATCTCCGCGCGATGGTGTTCGTCTTCCGCGCGCAGGGCCAGGTGCTCGATGCGCTCGGCCACGGTGACCGTGGCGGCGGCAAGGCTGGCGAAGGCCTGCAGAGCGCCCAGCTCCAGGCTCTGGAACTGCCCGGGGGTCAGGGCATCGAGGGTGACCAGGCCCCAAGGGCGCTCGTCGACCATCAACGGGCAACCCATGCAGTCATGTACTTCCAGGTTGGCATCAGGGGCGTTGACCAGGCCGTCGTAAGGGTCGGGTAGCTCGGAGTCGCTGGCGAAGCGGGTGGGTTCCCGGCTGCTGAGCAGGATCTGGAAGCGTGGGTGCTCGCTGACTCGGAAGCGCCGGCCCAGGGTATCGGGGCTCAGGCCGTCCACTGCCAGCGGCACCAGCCACTCGCCGTCCAGGCGCAGCAGCGCGGCGGCATCACAGGGCAGCAACCCCCGCATGGCCTGCAGCAGGCGGCGATAGCGTTCCTGGTCGGGCAGGTCGCGGGAAAGGTCGCTGACCAGGGGCAGCAGGGTGGTGAGCAGGGGCTTCGTGGTCATATGGACTCCTGTGGGTCGATATGACTATACGTCGAGGTGGGTCGTTTTGACATGATCTGCGTCAAGCCCCTGATTTTGCTGGAGATAAGAGTTGGCATGATTGATGTAATAGCTCGGGCAGTCATTTGAAGCCACAGGCTCAGGAGTTGTTGCAATGCTCAATGCCGAACAACGTGCAATCATCAAGGCCACTGTCCCGCTGCTGGAAAGCGGCGGCGAAGCGCTGACCACCCACTTCTACAAGATGATGCTCAGCGAGTACCCGCAGGTGCGCCCGCTGTTCAACCAGGCCCACCAGGCCAGTGGTGACCAACCGCGCGCCCTGGCCAACGGCGTGCTGATGTATGCCCGCCATATCGACCAGCTGGAGCAGCTTGGCGGCCTGGTCGGCCAGATCATCAACAAGCACGTTGCCCTGCAGATTCTGCCGGAGCACTACCCGATCGTCGGCAGCTGCCTGCTGCGCGCCATCGAAGAAGTGCTGGGCAAGGAAATCGCCACCCCCGCCGTGATCGACGCCTGGGGCGCGGCCTATGGCCAGTTGGCCGACATCCTGATCGGCGCGGAAGAGAACCTCTATAAACAGAAGGAAGAAGCCGAAGGCGGCTGGCGCGGCACCCGCGAATTCCGCCTGGTGCGCCGTGAGCAGGAAAGCAGCGAAATCGTTTCGTTCTACTTTGCGCCGGTGGATGGCAAACCGGTGCTCAGGGCCGAGCCTGGCCAGTACATCGGCCTGAAGCTGGACATCGACGGCGCCGAGCAGCGCCGCAACTACTCCCTGTCGGCACTGTGCGACGGCAAGGAATACCGCATCAGCGTCAAGCGCGAGGCGGGTGGCAAGGTCTCCAACTACCTGCACGATGTGCTGGCGGTGGGCGATACCCTGCAGCTGTTCCCGCCGGCTGGCGATTTCACCCTGGCAGCGAGCGACAAGCCGCTGGTGCTGATCAGCGGTGGCGTGGGTATTACCCCGACCCTGCCAATGCTGCAGGCGGCACTGCAAACCCAGCGTGAGGTGCATTTCATTCACTGCGCCCGTAACGGCGCCGTGCATGCCTTCCGCGACTGGATCGACGAGCTG
Source organism: Pseudomonas sp. SA233 (assembly GCF_054792385.1). Lineage (NCBI taxonomy): Bacteria > Pseudomonadati > Pseudomonadota > Gammaproteobacteria > Pseudomonadales > Pseudomonadaceae > Pseudomonas > Pseudomonas sp. SA233. Next base: position 947,646 of record NZ_CP096449.1, read on the forward strand.
GCCGAGCGTCACCCGCAGCTCAAGCGCTTCTACTGCTATGCAGAACCGCAGGGTGGCGGCGCGGCTGATGCCGTGGGCCTGCTGAGCGAAGACCTGCTGGCCGAGTGGCTGCCGCAAGAGCGAGACGTGGATGCCTACTTCCTCGGGCCCAAGGCCTTCATGGCGGCGGTCAAGCGCCAGTTGAAGGGCCTGGGTGTGCCAGAGCAGCAGAGCCGCTACGAGTTCTTCGGGCCGGCGGCAGCGCTGGAGTGATGTAGCGCCTGCACTGGCCTCTTCGCGGGTAAACCCGCTCCCACAGGGACCGCACAGGTTTCAAACCTTGTGGGGATCTGTGGGAAATTTAGTGGTTTTCAACAAACCAGCCCCCACAGGGATCGCGCAGATTTCAATGCCTGCGCGATCCCTGTGGGAGCGGGTTTACCCGCGAAGAGGCCGGTACAGGCTTACATCGTATTCATCCCAGCCGCTGGGCCACACTTCACCTTCCTGCCTATATAAAGGAGAGATGAAAGCGGCTGTGCAGCTTTCATCTTTAATCCTCCTTTAATCACGGTATCCTTCACTCCCGGGTGTCGAGGGGCTTGCCCCTGCGCGGCACCCGGGCAGCCGCTTTTTTGCCGCCCGGCGTTGAACCGACGTCGTTGCGGCCGGTCTCAGCCACACCGGATAGCCCTGCGCAGCGCTATCACGCCGCTTCCTCGGCACGCTCAAAGGCCCTGCACAGCGTGTAGACTTGCGCCAGGCAGGCGGATCACGCTGCCACTATCCATCGAAGGAACCGGCAATGAACGAACAAACATCGCGCCTGAATCGGGAACGGCGCTTTCTGGTACTGTTGGGCCTGATCTGCATTTCGCTGATCGGTGGCGCCCTCTACATGCAGATAGTCCTGGGCGAGGCACCATGCCCGCTGTGCATCCTGCAACGTTATGCCCTGTTGTTCATCGCCGTGTTTGCCTTCATCGCCGCGGCCATGCCCGGACGCCGTAGCCTCACCTTCTTCGAGGCACTGGTGGTGCTCAGCGCCATCGGCGGAATCGTTGCGGCCGGCAACCATGTGTATATACTCGCCAACCCCATGGTCAGTTGCGGCATCGACACCTTGCAGCCGATCGTGGACGACCTGCCGCTGGCCAAGCTCTGGCCGCTGGTGTTCCAGGTCGACGGCTTCTGCAGCACGCCGTACCCGCCGATCCTCGGTCTGTCGCTGGCGCAATGGGCACTGGTGGCGTTCGTCCTTACGGCTGTACTGGTTCCGCTCGGGATCTATCGCAACCGACGCCAGGCTTAGACAAAAGTACCGAGTGGCATGTGGTCTTTTACGCCGCATGAGAAGAGGGGAAATTCGCTCACCGCTTGATCCAGATCAACCCGGAGGCCTTGCAGAATGCGGCTTTGGGGCCTATCAAGCGGGGTGCGACAAACTGTCGCGAAGTTGAATTTTTGAGCGGTATTGTTGCAGATTCTGTAAAGGACTGTTGCTCAATAAGTCATAGTCAAGGGTTGGCGACCTATCTACAATCGCCCCCAATTTCCGTTCGGCACTGCTTGCGAGTCGCAGGATTGAAGGAAGCCTCAGCGCTCCTTTTTGCTGACTTCGTCAAGTTTCGCCCAACGGCGATACCGGGCGGATCCCCCTCCGCGTTTTCCCGCACCAAATGGACTTGGTCTGAAGTACAGGCCTGTTGCCTACGAAACCATAAGCACCGCTAACCCGCTTGACGCCAAGGTCCTGCAGTCGGACCCCGGGCAGGAGCGAGTACGGGCGCGAAATGCCTCACTTGGCAGGACGAAGTGCTGGCTACCAAAACACAAATTGCATTGAAGCAAGCTGATCTAGAGGTCGTGAGATGAGTAAAAAGCGTTACCCCAGACTGTTTGGCATATTGCCCTTTTTAGGCATGCTTTTACTCAGTGGGTGCAACTGGACCCTGCTCGACCCGAAAGGTCAGGTCGGCATTGAGCAAAAGAACCTGATCCTGATCGCTACCGGCCTGATGCTGCTGGTGGTGATTCCTGTCATTATCATGACCGTGGTTTTCGCCTGGAAGTACCGTGCTTCCAACAAGGCTGCCACCTACACCCCCGACTGGTCGCACTCGACCAAGATCGAAGCCGCGGTGTGGATCATCCCGATCCTGATCATCATCGCCCTGGGCTACTTCACCTACCACTCCACCCACAAGCTGGACCCGTACCGTCCGCTGGATTCCGATGTGAAGCCGGTGCAGATCGACGTGGTCGCACTGGACTGGAAGTGGCTGTTCATTTACCCGGAGCAGGGCATTGCCACGGTCAACAAGATCGTCTTCCCGGCTAACACCCCGGTCAACTTCCGCGTCACTTCCGACGCCGTGATGAACTCGTTCTTCATCCCGGGCCTGGGCGGCCAGATCTACGCCATGGCCGGCATGACCACCAAGCTGCACCTGATCGCCAACGAAAACGGCGAGTTCGACGGTATCAGCGCCAACTACAGCGGTGCTGGCTTCACCGGCATGAAATTCAAGGCTACTGCCACCTCTCAGGAAGACTTCGACAAGTGGGTCGCCGAGGTCAAGCAGTCGCCGAAGAAGCTGGACAAGGCCGAATACGACGCCTTGGCCAAACCAAGCGAAAACAACCCGGTCGCGCTGTATAGCGAGGCTTCGCCTGACCAGTTCCAGCTGATCGTCGACAAGTACGAAGGCATGAACCGCGGTCGTCCGAGCCACGAAGAAGCAGGCAGCAAAGATCTGGCCACTACCAAGGGTGTGGAATCGAGTATGCAACCAGCTGCCGGTGCAGAGGAGTAAGAGATGTTCGGTAAACTAAGCCTGGAGGCGATACCCTATCACGAGCCGATAGTCATGGTGACGCTTGCCATGATCGCGCTCGGTGGTATCGCTGTCGTCGGTGCTATCACCTATTTCCGCAAGTGGACCTACTTGTGGAGCGAGTGGTTGACGACTGTCGACCACAAGAAAATCGGGGTGATGTACATCATCGTCGCGATGGTCATGCTGCTGCGCGGCTTTGCCGACGCCATCATGATGCGTACCCAGCTGGCTGCCGCTACCGGTGGCTCCGAAGGCTACCTGCCGCCTGAACACTATGACCAGATCTTCACCGCTCACGGTGTGATCATGATCATCTTCATGGCGATGCCGTTCTTCACCGGCCTGATGAACCTTGCGGTTCCTCTGCAGATCGGTGCACGTGACGTTGCCTTCCCGTTCCTGAACTCCCTGAGCTTCTACCTGCTGCTGGCAGGCGTGCTGCTGGTCAACATCTCGCTGGGCGTTGGTGAATTCGCCAAGACCGGCTGGGTTGCCTATCCGCCGCTCGCGGGCATTCAGTACAGCCCTGGGGTGGGTGTCGACTACTACATCTGGGCGCTACAGCTCTCAGGCCTGGGTACGACGCTTACCGGCGTGAACTTCCTCGTCACCGTGATGAAGATGCGCGCACCTGGCATGAAACTGATGGACATGCCGATCTTCACCTGGACCTGCACCTGGGCCAACGTGCTGATCGTGGCTTCCTTCCCGATCCTGACCGCTGCACTCGCTCTGCTGACTGTTGACCGTTATCTGGACTTCCACATCTTCACCAACGAGCTTGGTGGGAACCCGATGATGTACGTCAACCTGTTCTGGGCGTGGGGTCACCCTGAGGTTTACATCCTGATCCTGCCGGCCTTCGGTGTGTTCTCGGAAGTTACCTCCACCTTCGCAGGCAAGCGTCTGTTCGGCCACCACTCGATGATCTACGCATCGGGCGCCATCGCCGTGCTGGGCTTCGCTGTATGGCTGCACCACTTCTTCACCATGGGTGCCGGCGCCAGCGTCAACACCTTCTTCGGCCTGGCGACGATGCTGATCTCCATTCCGACCGGTGTGAAGCTGTTCAACTGGCTGTTCACCATCTACCAGGGCCGTCTGCGCTTCACCGCGCCGATCATGTGGACCCTGGGCTTCATGATCACCTTCTCCATCGGTGGCATGACTGGTGTTCTGCTGGCTGTTCCAGGTGCTGACTTCGTGCTGCACAACAGCCTGTTCGTAATTGCTCACTTCCACAACGTGATCATCGGTGGTGCGGTATTCGGCTACATCGCCGGCTTCGCCTACTGGTTCCCGAAAGCCTTTGGTTTCACCCTGAACGAGAAGTGGGGCAAGGCTGCCTTCTGGTTCTGGATCTCGGGCTTCTACGTAGCGTTCATGCCGCTGTACGCCCTGGGCTTCATGGGCATGACCCGTCGTCTGAACCACTCCGACAACCCGCTGTGGGAACCCTACCTGTACGTAGCCGTTGTCGGCGCCGTGCTGATCCTGTTCGGTATCGCCTGCCAGCTGATCCAGCTGTACGTATCGGTTCGCGACCGCAACCAGAACCTGGACGTGACCGGCGACCCATGGGGCGGCCGTACCCTGGAATGGTCGACTTCGTCGCCACCTCCGTTCTACAACTTCGCCCACATGCCTGAGAAGGTTGGCCTGGACGCCTGGCACGAAGCCAAGGAAGCCGGTGTTGCCTACAAGCCTGCGGCCAAGTACGAAGCGATCCACATGCCGAGCAACACCTCCACCGGTTTGTTCATGGGCCTGTTCCTGACCGTCTTCGGCTTCGCCTTCATCTGGCACATCTGGTGGCTGGTTGGCGCGAGCCTGGTTGCAACCATCGCTGTCTTCGTTCGCCACGCTGCGCGTGACGACCAGGGCTACATGGTTCCGGCCGAAGAAGTGGCGCGCATCGAAGGCGAGCGCATGAAAGCGCTGGCCAAAGCAGGTGCTCTGCCTGCCGGCGCACGTGTCGAATCGTTTGAGCGGGTGTAATCAATGTCCAGTCAAGTAATGCACGGTGCTGCTCATGGTCACGACCATGGGCATGACGACCACCACCACGACTCGGGCCAGATGACCGTACTCGGTTTCTGGCTGTACCTGATGACCGACTGCATCCTGTTTGCGTCGCTCTTCGCCACCTACGCGGTGCTGTCCGGCAGTTTTGCCGGCGGCCCGTCGGGTCATGACATTTTCCAGCTCGATTTCGTAGCTGTTGAAACGCTGTTCCTGCTGCTGTCCTCGATCACCTTCGGCTTCGCCATGCTGAAGATGTTCGACGGCAAGAAAGCTGGCGTACTGGGCTGGTTGGCTGTGACCTTCCTGTTCGGTGCAGGCTTCATCGCGATGGAAATCTATGAATTCCATCACCTGATCGCCGAGGGCTACGGCCCGAACCGCAGTGGTTTCCTGTCGGGCTTCTTCGCCCTGGTAGGTACCCACGGTCTGCACGTGACCGCCGGCCTGATCTGGATGGCAATCATGATGTACCAGATCAACAAGCACGGCATCACGCCGACCGCCAAGACCCGCATGAGCTGCCTGAGCCTGTTCTGGCACTTCCTGGACGTGGTCTGGATCTGCGTATTCACCGTCGTCTACCTGCTGGGAGTTCTGTAATGGCTAACGCACACGACACTCATCACGAAGGTAACCACGGCAGCGTCAAGTCGTACATGATCGGCTTCATCCTGTCGATCATCCTGACTGCGATCCCGTTCGGCCTGGCCATGTCGCCAAGCCTGCCGAAGAACCTGACCGTTCTGATCATTGTTGCCATGGCCGTGATCCAGGTAGTAGTGCACCTCGTGTACTTCCTGCACATGGACCGCTCGAAAGAGCAACGCAACAACGTTTCGACGTTCCTGTTCACCACCCTGGTGATCGCTCTGCTTGTCGGCCTGTCGCTGTGGATCATGTTCAGCATCCACTTCGAAATGTTGGCCAAGTGAGGTAAGACTGCATGTCCGTTAAGCACTTTATCCAAATCACCAAACCGGGGATCATTTTCGGTAACGTGCTTTCCGTGGCAGGCGGTTTCTTCCTTGCCTCGAAGGGCCATGTGGATTTCGCCCTGTTCCTGGCGGTGGTGATCGGTACTTCGCTGGTGGTTGCGTCCGGATGCGTGTTCAACAACTGCATCGACCGTGACATCGACCACAAGATGGAGCGCACCAAGAACCGCGTCATGGTCCAGGGCGGCATGTCGCTGCCCCTCGCGCTGATCTACGCCACCCTGCTCGGGGTGGCGGGTTTCAGCCTGCTGTATGTCCAGGCCAACCCGCTGTCGGCGTTCTGTGCGCTGATCGGCTTCATCGTCTACGTCGGTTTCTACAGCCTGTGGCTGAAGCGTAAATCGGTGCACGGCACCTTGGTCGGCAGCCTGTCTGGTGCCATGCCTCCGGTGATCGGCTATTGCGCCGTGAGCAACAGCTTCGACCTGGCTGCATTTACCCTGCTGGTGATGTTCAGCCTGTGGCAGATGCCGCACAGCTTCGCCATCGCGATCTTCCGCTTCAAGGATTACAGCGCTGCCAACATTCCGGTCCTGCCGGTGGCACGTGGCATCCTCGCGGCGAAGAAGCAGATCGTGCTGTACGTGCTGGCTTTCGTGCTCGCAACCCTGATGCTTACCCTCGGCGGTTACGCCGGCCTCGGCTATCTGGCCGTGGCAGCAGCCATGGGCCTGTACTGGCTGTACATGGCTTGGGCTGGCTACAAGGCCGAGGACGACAGCAAGTGGGCGCGCAAGGTGTTCGGCTTCTCCATCCTCACCGTCACTGCCCTGAGCGTGATGATGGGTGTGGACAGCCAGACCGCTGCGGACGTGCTGATGACATACGCACGCTGATACTGCTGCCTGTTTCACGAAAAAGCCCGGCCACTGTGCCGGGTTTTTTTATGGGCGTTTTTCTGTGCCGGCCTCGTTCGCGGGCTCGCCCGCGAAGAGGCCGGCACAACAGAATATAAATTTCTTATTTTCAAAAAATACATCTGAAAAGATCTATGAAAACAGGAAATTGTCATTTACAGGCATCCTGTATCGGCATTATCTTCTGATCCAGGCCGCCATATCGGCCAGCGTCGCTCGGACGGTTCCGGGCGCTTACGTACTCAGAGGAAGCCATGGCCAACCCAGGTTCGCCGCGTCGCTTTGCGCGCATCGATCGTCTCCCCCCTTACGTCTTCAACATCACTGCCGAGCTCAAGATGGCTGCCCGCCGCCGTGGCGAGGACATCATCGACCTGAGCATGGGCAACCCCGATGGCGCTACCCCACCGCACATCGTCGAGAAGCTGGTGCAGGTCGCCCAGCGTGAAGATACCCACGGCTACTCCACCTCTCGCGGCATCCCGCGCCTGCGTCGGGCCATCTCCAACTGGTACAAGGAACGCTACGAGGTCGACATCGACCCGGAAAGCGAAGCCATCGTCACCATCGGCTCGAAGGAAGGCCTGGCACACCTGATGCTGGCTACTCTCGACCAGGGCGACACGGTGCTGGTGCCCAACCCCAGCTACCCGATCCATATCTACGGGGCGGTGATCGCCGGTGCCCAGGTGCGTTCGGTACCGCTGGTGCCGGGCGTGGACTTTTTCAACGAACTCGAGCGGGCCATCCGCGAGTCGATCCCCAAGCCGAAGATGATGATCCTCGGCTTCCCGTCCAACCCCACCGCTCAGTGCGTGGAGCTGGACTTCTTCGAGCGCGTGGTGGCCCTGGCCAAGCAGTATGGAGTGCTGGTGGTCCATGACCTGGCCTATGCCGACATCGTCTACGACGGCTGGAAAGCCCCATCGATCATGCAGGTGCCGGGGGCCAAGGACATCGCGGTGGAGTTCTTCACCCTGTCCAAGAGCTACAACATGGCCGGCTGGCGGATCGGCTTCATGGTCGGCAACCCCGAGTTGGTCAGTGCCTTGGCGCGGATCAAGAGCTACCACGACTACGGCACCTTCACCCCGCTGCAGGTGGCTGCCATTGCAGCACTGGAAGGCGACCAGCAGTGCGTACGAGACATTGCCGAGCAATACCGCCAGCGCCGCAACCTGCTGGTGAAAGGGCTGCACGAACTGGGCTGGATGGTCGAGAACCCCAAGGCTTCGATGTACGTATGGGCGAAGATTCCGCCGGAGTATGCGCACCTGGGCTCGCTGGAGTTTTCCAAGAAACTGCTGGCCGAAGCCAAGGTTTGTGTGTCGCCGGGGATCGGTTTTGGTGATTATGGTGATGACCATGTGCGTTTTGCCCTGATCGAGAACCAGGATCGTATTCGCCAGGCGATTCGCGGGATCCGGCAGATGTTCCGGGCTGATGGCCTGACTCGTAAGTAAGCCCTCATGTCTACAGGTACGGCACATGCCGCACGGCCTGCGCCGTACCTGTAGGAGCACTTTCCTACTGCTCTACAGCTACCCGGAAAACTATTTTTCTGCACTCATTTCTCACTTCAGAGACTCGAAAGATGAGTGTCTTCACCGCCTATTTCTGCGGCACCGGTTCCCACCGCTTCGACGATGCCAACCCCAACTTCTGGAATGGTGAGCTGGTCTCGACCTTGGCCAGCAATGACCAGGGCCGCGAGTTCGCTCACTGGATTGCCGTTGACGGCCCCGGCAGCGGCAACCTGCAGGATGACAATCTGTTCGTCGAGCCCGGTGGTTATTTCAACTGGAGCGGCCAGTTGTTCGGCAGTGGCTGGGAAGAGAACGTCAACCATGTGCTGAAGGTGATCAAAGGCGAAAGCAGTTGGCAGCGCACCAAGCTGAGCGAGGAAGAATACGAGCGGCTGAAGCAGGCCGGTGTTCCGATCCCGGATGCCACCTCTACAGCTTCCTGGTTCTGGCGCACCTATGACTACGGCGAACGGCACCCGACGCCACAGGAGCTGCAAGAGCGCATCATCAACCTGTTCCGCAAGCCGCGCTTGCCGACCCGGGTGAACCTGGTGGGTTGGAGCAGGGGAGGGATCAGTTGTCACATGCTGGCCAACGCCATGGCTCAGAACCCTGTATTGCGGGACATACCTGTGAATATCTTCGCCATCGACCCGGTGCCGGGCATCGGTAACCTGCAAAGCCAGCGGGTAACCTTGGCGGGCAATGTCCGCGAGTATGTGGGTTTCTATTCGCGGGACGAGCGATCCAAAGGCTTTGCCTGCGTGATCCCTTCGGTCGAACCGAGTACACGGATATGCATCTACCCGATACCAGGCCGCCACGCCACGCTGGTGGGCAACGCCTCCATCGACGGTGCGAGTGATGGCAAGGTACTGGCGGAGCCGGGATTGATCGTTCGTCATTTTGCCGAGGTCTGCCTGACCCGCTGGGGTGTGCAACTGGACAGGCGCCTGTTCCTGAGCGACGAGCATTTGATGCGATATCACATGGTCATGGCCGCTGCCGAAGGGCATTACAAGGCCATGCGTAGCGAGTCGTATACCGTACTTACCGAGGGCGAAGATGACGACCGCTTGGTGTATTGCGGCGAGACCTGCATTCACTTCAGCAAGGTGTGTGGTGATGGCTATGAGCCGACCGAGGGCCTTGGCCTGCAGCGCTGGGATGTCAACACCTACAAGGCATTACGCTGACTTGGATGGGCGGCCGGGGAAGTCATTGGTCGCCCGTGTTCAATTGCCGGATCAGCGGCAAATATTTTTTGCATTCCCCTCTATCCAGCCGCCCCGGCTTGGATTGAAAATGGCGCCGCGGGCCAGCCCCGATAACAACAACCTTCCCTCCGTGCCATCATGTCCGAATACAACCCTTGCCTTGACTGCGGCGCCTGCTGCGGGTACTTCCGTGTGTCCTTTTTCTGGGGCGAATGCCAGTCTGCCGGGGGCCTTGTGCCGGACGACCTGGTGGTACAGATCAACCCCACCCGTGTTGCCATGATCGGCACCGATGCCAAACCCTGCCGCTGCATCAGCCTGCAGGGCGAGATCGGCCAGGAGGTGGCGTGCACCATCTACGCCAACCGTTCCAGCCCCTGCCGCGAGTTCGAGGCGTCGTGGGAGGGTGGGGTGCATAACCCCAGCTGCGACGATGCGCGGGCAGCGTATGGCCTGCCACCGCTGACCCCGCCCGGGGCCAACGAACCGCATTGGCCGGATGATGGGGCTGAGGTGGCCTGATCGTATTTCGTTAGCCTGTACCGGCCCTTTCGCGGGTAAACCCGCTCCTACAGGTATCACCGTACCCTGTAGGAGCGGGTTTACCCGCGAAAGGGCCATCAGCTGTAAGAAGATTCTGAGCCTGCAACCAAATGCTTCAGGTTGCCAGGGATTAGGAATTATCCTACGGCCTCAGTCGGATGCCGTCTGATAGGCAAGTAGCTACCTCAGAGATAACGTTTCGGCGTCGTCACAATTGGCGATCGGGTGTGAGAAGCCCGGTGTTTCGAGATGGCTTGCCAGTTATGGCAGCCGTGCGCGTGCAGACTTCGGTCTGGCCGGTGCCTCGGACACTGGTCTTCTCACCTCGCGTACGGCTGCCACCTTATCTGTGAGAAGGATGCGAGTGGTTGCCTCTGAAAATATTTCCGAGATGACTATGAAAAAACTTGTACCTGATCCACCCGTTACAGACCTTACTTACCAAGCCGCGAAGTCCCAGGCTACCCAGGTCATGGACATTCTCTCCAACACCATCCTCCAATACCTCGACGCAGAAGCCCCGGACCTGCGTTCCACCTTTCTCGAAAACATGTCGACGCAAACTGCCCTGCTGCACGCCTTGTTAGCCCACATAAAGGCGCAGGAGGCCCAGGCATGAGCGACCACCTCAAATCCCGCACCACCGTGGGTGCGGAGAAATTCCTTGAGCTGTACCGGGTAGAGCCGGGTGTACCGCTTGATCTGGCATTCGATGAATTGTCGGTGCTGATCGGCTGTATCAAGCATTTGAACGAAGAGGCCGAGATGGAGGGCGACAAGATCGCCGGCAGCGCGGCGCGCATACTCAGTGCCATGGCCAAGGCGCTGATCAATGACATGGAAATGGGCTTGAATCGGGGCGCCTGAACGATTTTTGGGGCCGCTTTGCGGCCCATCGCCGGCAAGCCAGGCTCCCACAGGTATAGTGCAAGGCTCCGGGCCTGTGGTGCACCTGTGGGAGCCTGGCTTGCCGGCGATGGGCTGCGCAGCAGCCCCGGGATGCTTGAACCGATCGCTTGACGTTAAACTGTCATCTCCCCAGCAATGGACAGGAGATCCGGCGTGACCCCACCCCGCAGTTTCCCCAGTGACCTCTGCCTCGACAGCCCGCGTCTGCAATTGCGCCCCATGCGCCATGCCGATGCCGCGCAATGGCTGGCGATCATGGCCGACCCCGAGGTCATGCGCTATTGGCACCATGCACCTTGGCAAGACCTGGCCGAAGCCGAAAGCGCCCTGGCCGCCGACCGCGAAGCCTATGCCAATGGTGACCAGCTCAAGCTTGGCATGTACCGCCGTGACAACGGCGAACTGATCGGTATGGTCCAGCTGTTCAACATCGACGATGTATCCCGCCGTGGTGAAATCGGCTACTGCCTGGCCAGCGCGGTGCAGGGCAGGGGTTACATGGACGAAGCACTGACCTGCTTCATCGATTACCTCGCCCACACCCTGCACATGCGCCGCCTGGAAGGCGAGATCGACCCGCGCAACCAAGGTTCGGCACGCACTCTGGAGCGCCAGGGCTTTGTGCTGGAAGGCACATTGCGTGCGCGTTGGTGCGTTGCCGGCGAGTTGTCCGATTCGGGTATTTATGGCCTTCTGCTAGAGCCCCCGGTTGCATAGGAAGTAAATCTCTTGCCAGTTTTCTACCTGAGCGCCAGCCTGCTGCTTTACCTGCTCGCACTGTTCTTCGACGGCGCGCTGATGAGTGGTGACCGCCACATGCCGGCCCTGCAGATGCTGTTGTACGGGCCTTGGGGCATGCCCTTCGGGTTGTACCAGTGGTTTGCCAACCCGCTGCTGGCCCTGGCAATCCTTGCCCATCGGCGCTTTCGTCGTCTGGCCTTGCTGGTCGGGCTGGTGGCTGTGTATCTGGCGGCCAGCAGCTTTGGAATTGACCGCCTGCCGGACAATCAGAGCTATGAGTTCCATGACCTGACCGGTTTTGGTGCCGGTTTCTACCTGTGGCTGGCGGCAATGGTGGTGTTTTGCATGGGCCAGGCCTGGCATTGCTGGAGGGCACGCAGCGCCGACGACATGCCGGGCTGGAGCTGGCTGGATGTGGTGTTGATCGCGGCGCTTGGCGTGATGTTTTATGCGGCAACGCAGATGCCGTCGCTGCGCTTCGAGCCGGGCAAGGTGCTGATGCCGCCGGAACAGCCGCAGACGCTGTGATGCCCACAAGGAGAGTTTATGACCAAGCATTACCTGACGGGCCTGGCATTGGCCTGTGTGCTGCCGCTGGCCCAGGCGGATGACTACACGCCGGGATACGGGCAGTGCATGGACAAGGCGTCCAGTACCGTTGCCATGAGCGAGTGCATTCGGGCCGAGACGCAGTTGCAGGACCAGCGTTTGAACCGGGTGTACAAGCAATTGATGGGCAAGCTGGATGCCGGGCAGCAGAAGAGCCTGCGTGATGTGCAGCGCAAGTGGCTTGCCTACCGCGATGGCAATTGCGGGTTCCATGTGCAGGCCAGTGGCGGGACCATGGCACAGCTGGAAGGTGGGTCCTGTGTGATGGACATGACCCGCGACCGGGCGGCGGAGCTGGAGCGCGTGCTCAGCCCTGGGCAGTGAGTACTGCCAGTACTGGCCCTATCGCCGGCAAGCCAGCTCCCACAGGGAGCGCATACCCTGTCAGGCAGTGCAATACCTGCGGGAGCTGGCTTGCCGGCGATGGGGCGCGAAGCGGCCCCGTTTTTACTTGCGCGGTTCGCGCAGCGCCCGGGCCTTGAGATACTCGCGCACTTCCACCGCATCCCCGGCAAACTCGATACGCTCTGCTTTCGCTGCACGCTGGTAGGCATACATCGGGTCGTAATACTCGCTCAGCAAGCTTTCGATGAAGACCCGGTGCAACTCCACCGAACCACTGCGCTGCTGCTCGTCCAGCGCCTGGCGCAGGATTTCCGACAGCCGCTGATGGCGCTCGCCGCCGAGGCGCTTTTGAATCCTGCCCATGCTCTGCAGAAGTGTCTCGGCAAATAGCCGCCGGCCATCTTCTTCACCATGCAGGCTGACGAACTCGGCGCTCAGGTCGATCACGTAGTCGCGCAGGATACGCTCCACGCGGTTGGCCAAACTGTCTTCCAGCCACACCAGCGGGTATTGCTGCATGCCCTGGTACAACTCCAGCGGTACGGTGCAGCTGCCCACGATTCGGCCTTCGTCTTCCAGCACGAACTGCTCGATACCCCGGGCGCGTTTTTTCAACACGTCTATGGCCAGCCTGTTCTCGAAGTCGATCTGCGCGGGCTGTGCAGTGGCGCGCTTGCCAAAGCTGGAACCGCGATGGTTGGCGTAGCCCTCCAGGTCAAGCTCGTTGTCCAGCAAGTGCAGCACGTCGGTCTTGCCGGTACCGGTCAGGCCACCCACTAGCACGAAATCACATTGCGCGACCGCCTGTTGGGTAGTCTCCAGCAGGAAGTGGCGCATGGCCTTGTAGCCGCCCTCGACGAGGGGGTAGTGGATGCCCTTCTCATCGCGCAGCACTTTCTGCACAAGATGCGAGCGCAGGCCGCCCCGGAAGCAGTACAGGTAGCCTTCCGGGTGATCCTCGGCGAACTTTGCCCAGGCCTCCAGACGTGCCTGCTTGATCTCACCGCTGACCAGCTTGTGGCCCAGAACGATGGCTTCAGCTTGGCCCTTCTGCTTGTAGCAGGTGCCGACCTTTTGCCGCTCCTGGTCATTCATCAGTGGCAGGTTGACGGCACCCGGGAAGGCGCCCTTGGCAAATTCGACAGGTGCACGCATGTCCATCATCGGCACGTCGTCGAGGAACAACTGGCGGAAGTCGGTGCAGTCGGGGCGCATCAGATCACCTCGACCGCGTGGCTCTGTCGCTCGACCAGCTTGCCGATCGGCGCCAGTTGCAGGCCCAGTTCGGCGGCCACCGCGAGGAACTCGGCTTCACCCTCCGGGGTAACCGCCACCAGCAGGCCACCGCTGGTCTGCGGGTCGCATAGCAGATGCTTCTGGTCGTCGCTCAGGGTGCCGATCTTGTGGCCATAGCTGTCGAAGTTGCGCAGAGTGCCGCCGGGGATGCAGCCCTCGGCCAGGTAGTGGTCGACGCTGGGCAGGCGCGGGACGGCGGCATAGTCCAAATGAGCGGTAAGGCCACTGCCCTCGGCCAGTTCCACCAGGTGGCCGAGCAGGCCGAAACCGGTGACGTCGGTCATGGCCTTGACCCCGTCAAGCTTGCCGAAGCGGCTGCCGGGCGTGTTGAGGGTGCACATCCAGTCGCGGGCAAGGCCCTGGTCCTGGGTGCGCAGCTTGGCCTTTTTCTCGGCGGTGGTGAGGATGCCGATACCCAGTGGCTTGGTCAGGTACAGGCGGCAGCCTGCGCTGGCGGTGTCGTTGCGCTTGAGGTGACGCTTGCTGACCACGCCGGTGACGGCCAGGCCGAAGATCGGCTCGGGGGCGTCGATGGAGTGGCCGCCGGCCAGCGGGATACCGGCTTCGGCGCATACCGCACGGCCGCCGCGGATCACTTCGCGGGCCACTTCCGGTGGCAGCACGTTGACCGGCCAGCCGAGAATGGCAATGGCCATCAGCGGGTCGCCGCCCATGGCGTAGATGTCGCTGATGGCGTTGGTGGCGGCGATACGGCCGAAGTCGTACGGGTCATCGACGATCGGCATGAAGAAGTCGGTGGTCGAAACCACTCCGCGCTCGTCATCCAGCGCGTACACGGCCGCATCGTCGCGCGAGGCGTTGCCCACCCACAGTTTCGGGTCCAGGGCCTGGGCGCCGCTTTCTGCGAGGATCACATCCAGCACCTTGGGGGAGATCTTGCAGCCACAGCCGGCACCATGGCTGTACTGGGTCAGGCGAATCGGCTCGCTCATGTGCACCTCAGGAGGTCAATTTGATGCGCGATTGTAGCAAAGCTGGCCTTTGCGCCTGCGCCTCTTATAATTCCCGTCGTCGGCGTATAGGCCGGCATTTCCCCGCTATTGAACCGGAGAACACCCCATGCTCAAACGCCCTCTGGCGCTCGCCGCCGGCCTCGTGCTGTCTTGCTGCGCCGTTGTCGCCCAGGCCGCCGACACTCTGCGGGTCAGCGCCATCCCTGACGAAGCACCGACCGAACTGCAGCGCAAGTTCAAACCGTTGGGCGAGTACCTGGCCAAGCAGTTGGGCATGGAGGTGAAGTTCGTGCCGGTGGCCGATTACCCGGCGGTAGTCGAATCGCTGGCTTCCAACCGCCTGGACCTGGCCTGGCTAGGGGGCTTCACCTTCGTTCAGGTGCACTTGAAGGACCCTGCCGCCACCCCGCTGGTGCAGCGTGAACAGGATGCGCAGTTCACTTCCAAATTCATCACCGCCAACCCTGATGTGAAGAGCCTGGCCGACCTCAAGGGCAAGTCGTTTGCCTTCGGTTCCATCTCCTCCACTTCGGGCAGCCTGATGCCGCGTTACTTCATGCTCAAGCAGGACAACATCAAGCCTGAAGACTACTTCGGTCGCGTTGCCTACTCCGGCGCCCACGATGCCACCGTGGCCTGGGTGCAGGCCGGCAAGGTCGATGGCGGCGTGCTCAATGCCAGCGTGTGGCAGAAGCTGGTGGATGCCGGCAAGGTCGATACCGCCAAGGTGAAGGTGTTCGCCACCACCCCGACCTACTTCGACTACAACTGGACCGTGCGCGGAAACATGGACCCGGCGCTGAAAGAGAAGATCAAGAAAGCCTTCCTCGACCTCGACCCGGCCAACCCGGAGCACAAGGCGATCCTCGACCTGCAGGCGGCCAGCCGCTTCATCGAGACCAAACCTGAGAACTACGTGGGCACCGAGCAGGCTGCGCGCGAGGCCGGCCTGCTCAAGTGATATCGACAGTGGCTTCCAATGTGGCGATCCATCTGCACGAGGCCGGGCTGCGCCATGGCCAGGTGCGTGCGCTCGATGCCGTGAGCCTGAGCATCGGCCAGGGCGAGCGCGTCGCCATCATAGGCCCGTCGGGGGCGGGCAAGTCCAGCTTGCTGCACCTGATGGCGACCGCCGTGCAGCCCAGCAGCGGGCGCCTGGAACTGCTCGGCGAGCAGCCATGGGCGTTGTCCTCCAGAGCCCGCCAGCGCCTGCGTGCGCGGGTAGGCCTGGTGCATCAGGCACCGCCCTTGCCGCCGCGCCAGCGGGTGGTGACGGCAGTGCTGGCCGGCCGACTGGGGCAGTGGGGCATGCTGCGTGGCCTGTTCAACCTGCTGTACCCCTGCGATGTGCCGGGGGCGCGCCAGGCACTGGCCGAGCTGGGGTTGGCCGACAAACTCTTCGTACAGTGCGGGCAATTGTCCGGTGGCCAGTTGCAGCGGGTGGGTATTGCCCGGGCGTTGTACCAGCGGCCGCAGGTGTTGCTGACCGATGAGCCGGTGTCGGCCATGGACCCGGTGCTGGCTGACCACAGCCTGGCCTTGCTCAACCGCCATGCACAGGCCAATGGCGTGACCCTGGTGGCGAGCCTGCATGCCGTGGACCTGGCGCTGGCGCACTTCCCGCGGGTGATTGGTATCCGCGAAGGGCAGGTGGTGTTCGACTGCCCGGCGCAAGCGGTGACCGAGCAGTTGCTGGATGCGTTGTATGCGAATGAACAACTGGCTTCACCACCGAGCCAGGGGCCGACCCTGACCGTGCAGATACCGCGATGCTGAAACTTGATGCCCGCGACCCGGCGCTGTTGCCGCGGTTGCTGCTGACCCTGCTGGCTGTGGCGGTGCTGTGGCCTGGCGTGCAGCTGAGCGAATTGAACCCGGCGGTCCTGCTGCAAGCGGAGAATCGCCAGCAGATCGCCAGTTTCACCAGTGCCTTCTGGCCACCAGCACACGATGCCGACTTCCTTTCCCTGCTTTATGAGGCCACCTTGCAGACCCTGGCCGTGGCCACGGCCGGCATGGCGTTGGCGTTGCTGCTGGCGGTCCCTGCCGGGTTGCTGGCCAGCCGTGCCTTGTCGCTGCGCGCAGCCTCCCGTGGCGGTCGCGCCGGGTTATGGTCGCGGTTGCTGCGCCTGCCGGTGCGCTGGTTGCTGATTTTCCTGCGCAGTGTGCCGGAAATCGTCTGGGCGTTGCTGTTCGTGCGGGCCGTCGGGCTGGGGCCGACGGCGGGCGTGCTGGCAATCGCCATTACCTACAGCGGTATGCTCGGCAAGGTGTATGCCGAGATCTTCGAATCGGTCGACCAGCGCCCGGCCCATGCCCTGCTGCAGGCGGGTAGTGGCCGCCTGGCTGCGTTTTGCTACGGCATCCTGCCCAGTGCGGTGTCCGAAGTGGTGTCCTACACCGTGTACCGCTGGGAGTGCGCGGTACGCGCCTCGGTGGTGATGGGCTTTGTCGGTGCTGGTGGGCTGGGGCAGCAGATCGACCTGTCGATGCGCATGTTTGCGGGAGCGGAAGTGGCAAGCATGCTGCTGACCTTCCTGGTCCTGGTAATGCTGGCCGACCTGCTCAGCCGCTTCCTGCGCTGGAGGCTTGCATGAACCGGGTCATCAACTGGCTGGTGCTCGGCGCCATCGTGGCTGCAGTGATGGCCTCGTTCGCATACCTGGAGCTGGACTTGCAGGCGCTGGTCGGCAACGGCGGGCTGGGGCAGATGGGCGAATACGCTGGGCGTTTCCTGCACCCGGACCTGTCTGCCGGGCACCTGCGCGCGGTAGCGCATGGGGCGCTGGAAACCTTGGCCATGTCCGGCCTGGGCACCTTGTTGGCCATGCTGCTGGGCATGCTGTTGGCGCTGCCGGCCGCTGGCCGGTTCGGTTGGCCGCTGCAGGCCTGTGCGCGGTTGTTGCTGAATGCCCTGCGGGCCATCCCGGAACTGGTGTGGGCCGCACTGACGGTACTGGCGGCCGGGCTTGGGCCGAATGCTGGCACCCTGGCCTTGGCGCTGCATACCGCTGGCGTGCTGGGGCGGCTGTTTGCCGAGGCGCTGGAGAACGCACCGCCGGAGCCCGCAGCTGCCATCCGCTTGCAGGGCGGTAGCCAGGTGGCGGCATTCTGCTTTGGCACCTTGCCCAATCTGTGGCCGCAGTTGCTGGCTTATAGCTTGTATCGGTGGGAAAACAACATCCGCATGGCGAGCGTGCTGGGATTTGTCGGGGCTGGCGGGTTGGGCCAGATGCTGTACACAACCTTGAGTTTGTTCCAGGAGGCCCAGGCCAGCACGGTGATCATGGGGATGCTGGTGCTGGTGTTACTGGTGGATGCGTTGAGTGATGTGTTGCGCCAGCGCTATGTGCGGGCCTGATGGATAGCTGGGGCCGCGATGGGCTGCGAAGCAGCCCCAAAATCCCTCAGGCACCCACAACTCCGGCACACTGCGCCTCCCGCTGCATCGACTCCAGATTCCGCTCGATCGTCTCGCAAATGCTGTCCATCTGGATCTGGTGCTCACTGAACCTGAACGGGCTCTGCAAATCCGTCCCGATCCGCTCGATGGCCAGCAGCATGAAGCCCACCACCGTCGATGCCAGCGGCGTGAACCAGCCCAGCGACTCCACCAGCCCCACCGGCACGATCAGGCAGAACAGGGTGATGAACAGCCGCGGAAAGTACACGTAAGGGTAGGGTAGTGGCGTATTGGCGATCCGTTCCATGCCACCTTGGGCATTGGACAGGTCCACCAGCGTCGATTCCAGCCTTGCCAGGCGAATGCTGTCCAGCCGCCCGGCCTGGTACTCCCGCGCCAGCAACGCCGCCGAACCACTCAGAATGTCGTTGGCGAAATTGTTCGAGCGGTTGCGCCGCTCGAATTCCGCTGGCGGAATGAACGCCATCAGTTCATCCGGGCAGCGCTCGCCCTTCAGGTGCGCCGCCAGGCAGTTCACATAGGCGATATGCCGACGCAGCAGGGTAGCCTTGACCGGGTTCAGGCCATCATCCGGGTCATCGATCAGCGTCAGCGCCTGCCGCGCGAAACTGCGTGAACTGTTCACCAACGCTCCCCACAATGTGCGAGCTTCCCACCAGCGGTTGTAGGCGCTGCTGTTGCGAAAGCTCACCAGCACCACCAGCGCCGAGCCAAGCAAGGTCAGCGGGATCAACGGCAGGGTGAACTTGCTGTTGAAGAACAGCATGAAATCGATGGTGACCAGCACATCCCAGATCAGCAGCCAGAACAGCGACCAGCCGATATAGCCGATGGTCTTCACCGCCAGGCGGTACTTGCGGACAATGATGTCTTTCACGCGGGCTACCTCGAAAATTGGCAGATGCAGGATCCGACGTCGAGGTAGGGCGATGGTTCTGTGTGTGATTGTTGCAAGGGATTTTGGATCTTCTCGTCCAGCCCCATGCAGTGCCTCGCTGGCTCAGCCGGGTTGGATAAACACCTGTTTCATCTGCACTAACGCCACCCGCGAGCCATCCCACGCCTGCCGTTCCTCGATGCCGAACGGCACGAAGCCCAGCTGTGGATAAAGCAGCAGGCCCGCTGTGTTGTGGTTGAAGCACGACACCCAGACCTCCCGGGCTGCGAACTGTTGGCGGGCCAGTTCGATCATGGCAGTTACCAGGTAGCGCGCTACGCCGTGGCCGCGTGCGGCGTGGGCCACGACCACGTTGCCCAGGGCGCACACGCCGCCGTGTTCGGCCTTGTAGAAGTTGGCGAATGCCAGCACCGTGCCGTTGCCCTCCACCACCGTGGAGCCGCTGCGCTGGGCGATGGCATCGTTCAGCTGGGCGGGGGAGAGAGGGTACTTGGCTTTGGGGAACATGTAGAACAGTTCGGCCGGGCTTTGCGGGAAGCTGCAGATTCCATGGATATCGTCGGGCCGTACGGGGCGGTGGGTCAGGTGCATGGCAAGTCCTTGTGTGCTGGCTGGTCGGGCCACTTCGCGGGCAAGCCCGCTCCCACAAGGGGCGGGGAAGTCATATTCTGCCCCGCGACGGGTCAATGTTCACTATTCATGAAACTGTTTCCCCCTTGGTCGGGGTCGCGTTTCGCATCAGCTCTTTGCGCAATTTGCCGGGGGACATGCCGAACAGGTTCTGGAAATGCCGAATGAAATGGGGAGCATCGGCAAAACCGCATTCGAAAGCGATTTCTCCGATATGTCGATCCGAGCTGATGAGCAGCCAGCGGCCAAACCTGAGTCGAACCTGGCGATAGAACTGGGCCGGAGTACTACTGGTTTCGGCGACAAACAGACGCTCCAGTTGCCGTTTACTGGTACTGACAAGGTTCGCGATCGCGTCGATATCCAAAGGCTCGGTCATGTGCTTTTCCATCAGCATCACGGCTTCGTGCAGGCGCCTGTTCGAAGAGCTGGCGTAGCCGAGTGCCTTGCGCCGATCGACGAAACTGCCAGAACTGCTTTTCGCAACTGTCATCTGGTGAACGACCTTGCCGGCCCGATCCGGGCCGCAATGCATCCCGATAAGATGGATGGCCAACTCGATCACCGAGATACCACCTGCGCAGGTGATCCGATCCTTGTCGATGAGGAAGTCACTGTTGCTGACAAAGCGCAATCGTGGGAACAGACGTTTCCAGTCATCGCAATGGTAGGCATGCACACAGGCAGTACGTCCCTCCATCAGTCTATGTCGCGCGAGCACGAAGCTGCCTGTGCATAGGCCGATCAAAGGCACGTCAGCGGCGGCTGCCTGATGCAGGAATGCCGGATAAGTCTTCGGCGCTGCCTCCAGGTAGTCCAGTAGCCCACCAATCACCACGATGTAATCGAATTGATGAGGGTCGGTGAGTTCACTGTCGATGGGTACATCCAGCCCGCAACTGGAAATGACTCTTTGCCCAGGGGTACCGAGGACTTTCCATTGGCATCGTATCGGGCGGCTCTGATCGCCGGTATCGGCAGCATGTCGCAACGCATCGGTCAGCCCCGAAAGTGACAGCAAGGGGAAGCGCGGCCATAGCACGATACCTATAGACAACTCGGTGGCGCCGCGTCGGCTTGGCGGATGTCGTGCCTGACCCTTGTCAAGCGCTTCCACGAGGCTTGCGCTGGAGGCGTTGGGCAGTGCATCTCCGAAATGTCGCAAATGTTCAATCATTCCTGCAAAGCATCCAACCAGTTATCCCGATCATCACCATACGATGAGCTTCTGCCTAACACCATGCTGTTCATAAAAAAAGCAATCTGGGAGCACGTGATGAAGAAGCCCAACGTTCGACGTTTTGCCGGTATCTACGCGGGTTTGCTGGTATCCATGCTGGCCCCGGTGCCGGCATTCGCACTGGAAACGGTAGAGCCTGGAAGCCTGACCATCGCGTTCACTGGCGATATGCCGGGGACCGGTTATCAAGACAGCCGGATGGTTGGCTATGACGGTGAAATCCTTCAACAAATATCTGAGAAGCTGGGCTTGAAGGTCAAGCCTGCCTTGATGGACTGGGCCAGCACCATCGCTTCGGTACAAGCTAACCGCGTGGATGTCATGGCCGGCACCATGGGCTGGACCGAGCAGCGCGCGAAGATCATGACCGTGAGTGACCCGATTCACTATTTCAAGAACGGCATCACCCAGACCGACAAGACCAACTGGAGCAGCCTCAAAGATTTGCAGGGCAAGAAGGTCGGCACCATCACCGGTTTCTCGTTCATCCCAGAGATGCGCAAGATCGAAGGGTTGCAAGTTGCGTTGTACGACACCTCCGATGCTGCGGTGCGCGATCTTCTCGCCGGACGCATCGATGCAGTGATCGGTGATCCTCCAGTCATGCAATACGCCATTTTTCGCAACGAGCAGTGGCACCTGCGTTTCAACGCCTTCACCGACAACGATCCGAATTTCCCACTGCTGACGGGGCTAGGTCAGGTGGTTTACGGCTTCAACAAAGAGGCCAGCCCGCAGCTTGTGGCTGCCGTGAACGAACAGATCCAGACCCTCTGGAAAAGCTGTGAAATGCGCAAGATCGGTGCCCACTACGGCCTGACTCAGGATGTCTGGTATGTGCCGGAAGGCAAGGACCTGAGGCAGGGGGTCGACCGTCCGGCGGACTGGAAACTGCCCGGCTGCAAGTAAGCGCTTGAGCGGATCAATCGGCCTGGTAGCCGGTGCCGGTTCATCGCCATGTCTATAAAAAAAGAGGTTAACCAAGATGTCGACCCCGTCCGAACCTGCGTTGCTGCGAGTGCATGACCTGCACAAAAGTTATGGTGATCTGGAAGTACTCAAAGGGATCAACCTGGAGTTGAAAGCAGGGGAAACCCTGTCGTTGATCGGCCCCAGCGGGTCGGGAAAGTCCACGTGCCTGCGTTGCATCAATTACCTGGAAAAACCCACTCGAGGTGATATCTGGCTGGGGGATGAGTTGATCGGCCAGGTCAAGGACGGTAAACGCACACGTCTGATGAGTGATCGGGAAATGGCTCCGCAGCGTCGCGAGATCGCGATGGTGTTCCAGCTCTTTTACCTCTGGCCACATTTGAGCGTACGCGACAACGTTGCGCTGGGGCCGATCAAGGCACAGGGTATGCCGCGAAAGCTGGCCTATGAGCTGGCCGATGCCATGCTGGAAAAAGTCCATCTGCGGCATAAGGCCGAGGTCTACCCCGAGCAGTTGTCCGGTGGACAACAACAGCGAGTCGCTATCGCCCGCGCGTTGGCCCAACAACCGAAGGTCATCCTGTTCGACGAGCCGACCTCGGCACTGGACCCTGAACTGGTGGGGGAAGTACTGGCCGTGATTCGTGAGCTGGCGCAAGAGGGCCGCACCATGATCATGGTGACCCATGAAGTGCGCTTCGCTCGGGATGTGGCGGATCGGGTGATCTTCATGGATGGCGGACACATAATCGAGCAAGGGCCTTCGGCGCATGTAATCGACAACCCAAGCCATGAGCGCACCCGCAGTTTTCTTGGGCGCATGGCCATGGAGGGCGCTTGATGGCGAACTTCGAGGTCTTTGTCGGGCTACTGCCTCTGTTGTTCAAAGGCGCGCTCACCGCCCTGGAAATCGCGCTATGTACCTTGCTGCTGGCGAGTGTCGGAGGGGTAGTGCTGGCGGTGTTGCTGACGTTCAGTCGATCACGGGTGTTGCATGGGGTGATCGGCTGTTTCATTGAGTGGATGCGCAATGTTCCTGCGCTGGCTCATTTGTTCCTGATCTATTTCGGTCTCTCCTACCTTGGCATCAACTTGCCCGCGTGGCTGGCCGCCATCGTTGGATTGAGTCTGGTGGGCAGCGCGGTGTTGGCCGATATTTTCCGTAGCGGCTTGCAGTCGCTGCATGTCGGTCAGCATGAAGCCGGGTTGGCTGTGGGGCTGAGCCGGATGCAGATTTTGCGCTGCATTCTCTTGCCCCAGGCCCTGCGCGTGACGTTGCCAGCGTTCGCCAACTACGTCACGCAATTGATCAAGGACACGTCCATCGCCTCGGCCATCGCCGTGCCGGAAATCATGTTCCTGGCGCGCAATCTGGTGACATCCACCTTCCAGACTTCACTGATCTATTTGGCTGTGATGTGCATCTACGCCGCGATGATTCTACCGATCGGTGTGGGATTCATTCGCCTCGAACGTCATTTTGGGAGCGCGCGATGATCAGCTTTTTTCAACAGTACCCAGAGTACTGGAGCGACTGGAGTGCTCGCCTGTTGCTCGGGGCACGGATCACTGCCGAATTGTCCCTGGTGGGGTTCGCCCTGGCAGTCGTGCTGGGGGCGTTGTTGGTCTGGGCGATGAGAAGTCCGAGTGTCATCCTGAAACGGCTGGCAGCGTTCTTTATTCAGAGCATGCGCGCTGTGCCTCTTCTGGCGTTGCTGCTGGCCCTGTATTTCGCATTGCCCAGCCTGGGGTTGACGTTGTCCGGCTACTGGGCCGGGGCCATCGGTCTGGGGTTGCAGGGTGCCGCTTACGTTGCGGAAATCCTTCGTGGCGGCCTGGATTCGCTGCATCGCGGCCAGCGCGAAGCCGCTATCGCCATCGGACTGACGCCGCTCAGAGCGTTTACTACCGTCATCCTGCCGCAAGTGATTCGCGTCATACTGCCACCACTGCTTAACGCCTACGTGTCGATCCTCAAGGACAGCTCATTGTGCGCTCTGATCGCCACCGATGAGTTGATGCTGGCCGCGCGGGCCATCGCTTCGGAAACCTTCCTGCCAATGCATGTCTTCCTGCTGGTAGGACTCTTCTATTTTGTTATCGCCTTCCCTCTTTCAATGCTGTCGCGCGTGCTTGAAAAGCACTTTTCACGCGGGCGCAAAACCGTGCGAGGTTGAACATATGAGCATCATGGATCGAGTTACTTCCCACAGCATTGCCCAGTTGCAGCAGGCACTGCAGGCGGGATCGCTGACTAGCGAAGCGCTGGTTCGTGCGCAACTGGCGCGCATCGAGCACTTTGACGAGCAGCTCAATGCCTATGTCGAGACCTATCCTTCGCGCGCTTTGAGCGCAGCCATCGCCGCTGATCGCCAGCGTGCGTCCGGTATACACCTGGGACCGCTGCATGGCATTCCTCTGGCTATCAAGGACTTGTTCGAGATCGATGGCCAGGCCATCACGGGCGGGTCAGTGGCACAGCAACCGCGTGTTTCGAGGGTGACCGCCACTGCAGTGCAACGCCTGGAACGTGCTGGTGCAATAATTCTTGGCAAGACCCATACCGTCGAATTCGCCTTCGGCGGCTGGGGCACCAATGCGGTGATGGGCACGCCATGGAACCCATGGGACCGTAACGTGCATCACGCTCCGGGGGGCTCAAGCAGCGGTTCGGCAGTGGCCGTGGCCAGTGGATTGGCGAGCGCTGCGTTGGGCACCGATACCGGTGGTTCGGTACGAATTCCAGCGGGCATGTGCGGCCTGGTCGGGCTGAAAACCACGCGTGGGCTTATCAGTCGCCATGGCTTGATCGAACTGTGTCCTTCGCTGGATTCGGTAGGGCCTATCACTCATACCGTTGAGGATGCGGCGTGGATGCTGGATGCATTGCTGGGGCCAGACCCGCTGGATCCGGTTTCGGCCCAGGCGCCTGTATTCAGCGCCGCTAACGGTCTCAATAAGCCGGTAGCCGGTTTGCGCATCTGGGTGTTGCCACAGGCCGAACGAGCGCATGTCGCGCCCGGGGTGCTGAAGGCTTACGATTTGGGGCTCGAGCAGCTGGCCGCGTTGGGCGTGCAACTGATAGAGCAACCCCTACCCACCACGTTGGAACAGTGCATGCGCATCGCTGGTGGACTGATGAGCGCCGAAGGTTATGCCAGCCTGGGTAGCTTGTTCGAGCGCGACGATCTGCGTTTCGATCCCCATGTTCAACGTCGCATACTCAGTGGTCGCGACATCGACGCAGCGTCGTACATCCAGTTGCATAATCAGCGCCGTGCCGCTCGGCATGCCATGCAGGAGGCCATGACCAACATAGACGCCTGCGTTTTCCCGACCAACGCTATTGGCAGTGTGCCGCTGGATGAGGTCGATGAATATGGCACACCGCTGGCCTTGTTGGGACGGTTCGCCAACTTGCTGAACCTGTGTTCGGTGGCGGTGCCCATCGGGTTCGATGAGAAAGGCATGCCGGTCTCGATGCAGATTGTGGGGCGGGCATTCGCCGAACCGCTGATTCTGCGCATTGGCCATGCTTATCAACAGGTCAGTGACTGGCACACGCTACGGCCTGAGGGCTGGGCGCTGGCAGACAAAGCGGTTGCGTGATCCATGTGACGGTTTGACATATCCCTGAGTATCACCTTGGCAGCATTGCAAGTTGGCCGAGGTGGAAGGGGCATTGCCGTACAAGATGGAGGAGCTGGTCAGTAGCCTCGATTATGCTCGACAAATGGCCGCTATTGCAGAAAAACATGGGCAGCGACTGAGAAGGTCCACCTGGCCTTGAGCGCAGGTGGCATGAGCCGTAACGGTAAACAAGGAGACAGCGAAATTACCCAGAGTGAACTTGAAGAACTCAGCGGAACTTTGCTGGTGGACCTTGCTACTACCGTATGGGGGAGTAGCAATCCTCAAACCTTGGTGACGGATAAAGCTTCCGACTAACCAGTGGGGGGGGGTCGCTACTGTGGTGGTAACGCTCACGCAGTAGCGACTTTTGGCAGTAACGCGCTCGCAGGTCACTGCCGGCCCGTAATCTTCATGGGTATGAGCGGGGAGCAGAAGCTACTGCACCGGATCACTCACCGGTTTGGCAAAGATGGCCTTGAGTTCGCTGGTCATCGGGAACTCCAGGTTCAAGCCTTTAGGCGGAATCGGCTGTTCGAACCAGCGCTGGTAGATCCCGTTGATTTCCCCTGAGCTGTACAGTTCGCCCAGCGACGCGTTCACCAGCGCGAGGAACTGCGGGTCATCCTTGCGCACCATGCAGCTGTAGATTTCCCGCGACTGCTCTTCCCCGACCACCACCCAGTTGTGCGGATCGCGAGCCTTGGCGCGTTCGCCGTAGAGCAGCGCATCGTCCATGTAGAACGCCGCCGCCCGGCCGGACTGCAACATCTGGAAGGCTTCACCATGGTCCTTGGCGCTGATCACGTACATGTCCATCTTGTTATCGACGTTGTAGCTTTTCAGATAGCGTTCGTTCGTGGTGCCTGCAGTGGTTACCACATTCTTGCCGCGCAGGTCGGTGAAACTCTTGATTCCGCTGTCTTTGGCTGTCAGTAATTGACCTTTGACATAGATGAACCCGTAGGAAAACGCCACCTGCTTCTGGCGCTCTGCGGTGACGCCGGTCGAGCCGCACTCCAGGTCAACGGTACCGTTCTGTACCAGCGGAATGCGGGTTTGCGATGTCACCAGGTTGTACTTCACCTTGAGCTGGGGCAATGCCAGCTTTTGCTGTACCCGCTCGACGATCTTTTTCGCCAGGTCTACTGAGTAGCCCATGGGTTGTCCCGAATGGTCTCCCACGTAGGAGAACGGCACCGAAGCATCGCGATAGCCCAGGGTAATGCTGTTGGCTCTGGCAATCTTGCTCAGGGTAGGCCCCAGCGCTGCTTCGTCAGCATGGGCCTGGGTGCCTAGCAACAGGCCAAGGGTGCAGCCGATCAACGTGATTTTTCGCATTGTTATTCTCCGTTGTAGGTGAGGGGTTAGCGACGTGCTGCAATAACGGTTATTTCCACCAACACCTGCGGACGCGCCAGTTCGGCCTGCAAGGTGGTGCGACTTGGTGCCTGGCCGGGCGACAACCAGGCGGACCACACTTCATTCATCGCAGCGAAATCTTTACCGATGTCCTTCAGGTAGATGGTCGCGCTGAGCAAGTGATCCTTGTCGCTGCCCGCCTCGGCCAATAATGC
This sequence comes from Pseudomonas sp. SA233, assembly GCF_054792385.1. Taxonomy (NCBI): domain Bacteria; kingdom Pseudomonadati; phylum Pseudomonadota; class Gammaproteobacteria; order Pseudomonadales; family Pseudomonadaceae; genus Pseudomonas; species Pseudomonas sp. SA233. Next base: position 974,834 of record NZ_CP096449.1, read on the forward strand.
GTCGATCTTTTCCAGCACTTGGCGAGTCTGGCCGCCGGCATCGGTGGCGTCGTCCGGCACCTGGCCAGAGAGAAACACCAGGTCGCCGAAGGTCACGGCGCCGGACAAGCGTGGATTGGGCTGGATACGGTTAATGGTCATCGGGTGGTCCTTCTAAGGAGTTAGCGTTCAAGCTGCGCGGGGCGTAAAACCCTGCAGGTCGATGGAGGGGCGGCGCTGGCCGATCAGTTCACTGAGCAATCGTGCACTGGCGCAGGCCAGGGTGAAGCCCAGCGCACCATGGCCGAGGTTCAGCCACAGATTGCGATACGCCGTTGCGCCCAGCAGCGGTACGCCGCTGGGGGTCGCCGGCCGCATGCCGGCCCATTCGATGGCGTAGTCGTAGTCACCAGCATTGGCGAAGGTTTCGCGGGCCTGGCGTTTTAGCAGGGCCAGGCGCTTGGGGTCCAGCGACGGATCGAAACCGACAATGTCGACCATCGCCGCCACCCGCAGCTGTTCGCCAATCCGGGCGTAGACGATCTTGCGATCGTAGTCGGTGATGCTCAGGTCCGGCGCCTTGTGCTGTGCGCCGATCGGTAATGTCAGGCTATAGCCCTTGAGTGGATAAAGCGGCAGGTCGATGCCCGGCAGTGCCAGCAACGCACTGCGATGGCCGGCCGCAACCACCAGGTGCTCCACCGGCAGCACCTCGTCGTCCAGTTCAATCGCATTCACCACGCCATGCGCATGGCGAATTGCGGACACCGCCTGGCCCAGGCGGAACTTGCAGCGTCCCGACGCCTGCAGGCGCGCCGCCAGTTGCTGGCAAAAGCTGTGGCAATCGCCGACTTCTTCATCCGGGGTATAGATGGCGCCGACAAAGGGCGCCTCTGCCAGTGCCGGGTCCAGACGGGTGCAGTCGGCGTGTGACAGCACCTGTTGTTGCTGGGGCGCGGCAAGGTTCTTGCGCGCATGTTCGAAGCTGCTGGCCTGGCGGAAGGTGACCAGCTTGCCGTTGCGCCGCCAGTTGAAACCGTCCAGGCCATCCTCTTCTCGCCAGGTTTGCAAGGTCGATTGGCTCAACAGCGCGAGGCGCAACAGGTGGCCTGCGTTGGCGCGGTTGACCGAGGAGCGGCAAGCACCAAGGAATGCTGCCATCCAGCGCCATTGGGCACGATCGAAGCGCGGGCGCAATCGCAGCGGCGACTCACCGCGCAGCATCCAGCCAATGGCCTGCAATGGCACACCTGCGTCGGCCAGGGGCGCCACGTACCGATAGGACAGCTGGCCGCCGTTGGCGAAGCTGGTTTCACTGCCCAACGAATCGCGAGCCTCGATCAGCGTCACGTCAAAGCCGTCGCGTACCAGTGCGTAAGCGGTTGACAGGCCAATGACGCCACCGCCGATGATGCATACATGCTGAGCCATGTCAGTCCTTGGTCGTGGTTGGAACGAGGCTGAGGTTAGGGCCAGGTGACAGGTGGCGAAAAATGAATAAAGATCGCTGAGCCATAAACAAAGGTTATGGACTTGCCATGCGCCTTCGCCATATCGAGATTTTCCAGGCCATCCGCCAGACCGGCTCGGTCAGCGGTGCCGCACAGTTGCTGCACGTTTCCCAACCTGCCGTGACCAAGGTTCTGCAGCACGCCGAGCAGCAACTGGGCTTCCCGTTGTTCCTGCGGGTGCGCGGCAAGCTGCAGCCCACGCCCGAAGCGCTGGAGCTGGAGCGTGAGGTCGACAAGGTAACGGAGAGCCTGCAAGGGGTGCGACGCCTGGCGCAAAGCCTGCGTCGCGCGCCAGGCCACAGCCTGCGGATCGGTGCGACTCCGGCACTGGCCCTGTCGCTGCTGCCGCCGGCCATTCATGAATGGACCCAGCGTTATCCGGATATCGCCTGCGAGTTGTCCAGCGCCCACAGTCGCGAACTGGTGCAGAACCTGTTGATGCGGGAGATCGATGTCGCCCTGACCTTGCAACAGCCAGATCACCCTGCGCTCAAGGCTCAGGCGCTGGCCAGCGGGGTTTTGGTGGCATTGGCACCGGCAGGTTATTGGCCACTGGAAGATGAAGGCAAGCCGCTGCCGTTGGCGGCACTGGCCGGTGCGCCCATGATCGGGCTGTCCAGCGCCGACCCGCTGTCGGTGCGCCTCGAAAGCTACCTCAAGGCGGTGGAGCCGCCGCCACGGGTGAGCATCGCGGTGCAAACCTATTCACTGGCCAGGGCGATGGTCGAATCCGGTGCTGGGCTGGCGGTGATCGATCCCTTCACCGCACTTGGCGCGGCGCCTGGGGCGACCGCGATCAGGCCGCTGGCCCCGGCGCTGCCGATTACCTTGTATGCGGTCACCCGCACTGCCGAACCGTCACCGCATACATTGAGCGAGCTGCTGACGATTTTCAGCAGCCGTGCCCAGGGGCAGCTGGATCGCTGGCGCTGACCGGACGGGCAAAAAAAAAAACCGACCATAAGGTCGGTTTTTTCCGGATCTTGGTGCCCCGAGGGAGACTCGAACTCCCACTCCTTTCGAAAACGGATTTTGAATCCGCCGCGTCTACCAATTCCGCCATCAGGGCTTGTGGCGCGCAGTATAGAGAGCCACCGCTGGTCGGTCAATCGGCTTTCATGGTCAATTTTCACACATTGGGCTAAACTTCCCGGCCCTGCCGAACCGAACATCATCATGCGCGTCGCCGATTTTTCCTTCGAACTCCCCGATTCCCTGATCGCCCGCCACCCGTTGGCCGAGCGCCATGGCAGCCGTCTGCTGGTGCTCGATGGGCCAACCGGCGCGCTGGCGCACCGGCAATTCCCCGATCTGCTCGAGTACCTGCGCCCCGGCGACCTGATGGTGTTCAATAACACCCGGGTGATCCCGGCGCGGTTGTTCGGCCAGAAAGCTTCCGGCGGCAAGCTGGAAGTGCTGGTCGAGCGCGTGCTCGACAGCCATCGGGTGCTGGCCCATGTGCGCGCCAGCAAGGCGCCCAAGGTAGGCGCGGTCATCCTCATCGATGGCGGCGGCGAGGCCGAAATGGTCGCACGCCATGACACGCTGTTCGAGCTGCGCTTCACCGAAGAGGTGCTGCCGCTGCTCGACCGTGTCGGCCACATGCCGCTGCCGCCGTACATCGACCGCCCCGACGAGGGCGCCGACCGTGAGCGCTACCAGACTGTGTACGCCGAACGAGCCGGTGCAGTCGCCGCACCGACCGCAGGCTTGCACTTCGATGAGGCGTTGCTGGAGAAGATTGCCGCCAAGGGTGTAGAGCGTGCCTTCGTCACCTTGCACGTGGGCGCGGGCACTTTCCAGCCGGTGCGGGTCGACAAGATCGAAGACCACCACATGCATAAAGAGTGGCTTGAAGTGAGCCAGGAGGTGGTCGATGCCATCGAGGCTTGCCGCGCCCGTGGTGGCCGGGTAATCGCAGTCGGCACCACCAGCGTGCGTTCGCTGGAGAGCGCAGCGCGCGATGGCGTGCTCAAGGCCTTCAGTGGCGATACCGACATCTTCATCTACCCGGGCCGGCCGTTCCATGTGGTCGACGCCCTGGTCACCAACTTCCACCTGCCGGAGTCCACGCTGCTGATGCTGGTCTCGGCCTTCGCCGGCTACCCCGAGACCATGGCCGCCTACGCGGCAGCGGTCGAGCAGGGGTACCGCTTCTTCAGTTACGGTGATGCCATGTTCATCACCCGCAATCCGGCGCCACGCGGGCCCGAGGATCAAGCATGAGTCGCACCTGTCGAATGTCCTTCGAACTGCTGGCCACCGACGGCAAGGCCCGTCGTGGCCGCATCACTTTCCCACGTGGCACCGTGGAGACCCCGGCATTCATGCCGGTGGGCACCTATGGCACGGTCAAGGGCATGCTGCCACGCGACATCGAAGCCATCGGCGCCGAGATGATCCTGGGCAACACCTTCCACCTGTGGCTGCGCCCGGGCACCGAGGTGATCAAGAAGCACAACGGCCTGCACGACTTCATGCAGTGGAAAGGCCCGATCCTCACCGACTCCGGTGGCTTCCAGGTGTTCAGCCTGGGCGCCATGCGCAAGATCAAGGAAGAGGGCGTGACCTTCGCCTCGCCGGTCGATGGCGCCAAGGTGTTCATGGGCCCGGAAGAGTCGATGCAGGTGCAGCGTGACCTGGGCTCGGACGTGGTGATGATCTTCGACGAGTGCACCCCGTATCCGGCCGAGCACGATGTGGCGCGCGCGTCCATGGAGCTGTCGCTGCGCTGGGCCCAGCGCTCGAAGAACGCCCACGCCGACAACACTGCGGCGCTGTTCGGTATCGTCCAGGGCGGCATGTACCAGGACCTGCGCATGCGCTCGCTGGAAGGCCTGGAAAACATCGGCTTCGACGGCCTGGCCATCGGTGGCCTGTCGGTGGGCGAGCCCAAGCACGAAATGATCAAGGTGCTGGATTACCTGCCGGGCCAGATGCCTGCTGACAAACCTCGTTACCTTATGGGGGTAGGCAAACCGGAAGATCTCGTTGAGGGTGTGCGCCGCGGCGTCGACATGTTCGACTGCGTGATGCCGACGCGTAACGCGCGCAACGGTCATCTGTTCGTCGATACAGGGGTGATCAAGATTCGCAATGCGTTCCATCGCCACGATGATTCGCCGCTGGATCCGACCTGTGACTGCTACACCTGCACCAACTTCTCCCGCGCCTATCTCCATCACCTGGACAAGTGCGGCGAAATGCTGAGCAGCATGCTGAATACCATCCACAACTTGCGCCATTACCAGCGCTTGATGGCCGGTTTACGCGAGGCTATTCAACAAGGTAAATTGGCCGCCTTTGTCGACGCCTTCTACGCCAAGCGCGGGCTTCCTGTGCCGCCTTTGGACTGACTGTCTGCATCCATTATTAGAAAATTACATTAGGAGTGCCCAATGAGCTTCTTGATCCCCGCCGCTTACGCGGACGCCGCTGCACCTGCCGCCGGCCCAGCCGGTACCGGCTTCGAGTGGATTTTCCTGGTCGGTTTCCTGGTCATCTTCTACCTGATGATCTGGCGCCCGCAGGCCAAGCGTGCAAAAGAGCAGAAGAACCTGCTGAGCAACTTGCAGAAGGGTGACGAAGTTGTCACCAACGGCGGCATCGCTGGCAAGATCGTCAAGGTTTCCGATGATTTCGTGGTCCTGGAAGTTTCCGACAACGTCGAGCTGAAGTTCCAGAAGGGTGCCATCGCGGCCACCCTGCCAAAAGGTACGCTCAAGGCTATCTGAGTTACCGGTTTCATTTTTCCAGTCGGGGCGCGCAAAGCGCCCCGCGTCTTGAACGGGCGGCGTGATGCTGAACAAATACCCTCTGTGGAAATACGCACTGATCGTGCTGGTACTGGCGATCGGTTTTATTTATTCCGCTCCCAACCTCTACCCGGATGATCCGGCGGTACAGATCAGTGGTGCCAGCTCGGCGCTGCAGGTGAACCAGGCCGACCTCGACCGCGTCAGCAAGGCGCTGGGCGATGCCAAGATCGCCGTCAAGGGCGTGAGCCTGGGTGAGAAGGGCAGCGGGCTGATCCGCCTGACCAATCAGGAAGACCAGCTACCAGCCAAGGATGTAGTGCGCAAGGCACTGGGCGATGATTACGTCGTGGCCCTGAACCTGGCCCAGACTACCCCGCAATGGCTGCGCAACCTGGGCGCAAGCCCGATGAAGCTGGGCCTGGACCTGTCCGGTGGTGTGCACTTCCTGCTGGAAGTGGACATGGACAAGGCCATGAACGCCCGCATGAAAGTCTACGAAGGCGAGGTCAAGACCTTGCTGCGCAAAGAGCGCGTCCGCTACCGCAGCCTGCCTCAGCAGGATGGCGGCATCATGCTGGGCTTCGCTGACGATGCTACCCGCGAACAGGCGCGTGCCCTGATCCGCAAGAATTTCAATGACTTCGACCTGACCACCACCGAGCGCAACGAGCTCGCCGTGCTGCGTCTGGCGCTGACCCAGGCGAAAGTCGCCGAGATCCGCGAATACTCGATCAAGCAGAACCTCACCACCGTCCGCAACCGGGTCAACGAGCTGGGTGTGGCCGAGCCGCTGGTACAGCGCCAGGGCGCCAACCGCATCGTGGTCGAGCTGCCAGGCGTGCAGGACACTGCCGAAGCCAAGCGTATCCTGGGTAAAACCGCCAACCTGGAGTTCCGCTTCGGTGCCGAGCCAGGCGCATCCAAGGCCACCACCGAGGTGTTCGAGTTCCGTGAAGGCGGCCGTTCCGCCGCGGTCGAGCGCGGCCTGATCATCACTGGTGACCAGGTAACCGACGCCCAGGCCAGCTTCGACGAACAAGGTCGCCCGCAGGTGAACATCCGCCTGGATGGCCACGGTGGCGAGCTGATGACCCGCGCTACCCGCAGCAACGTCGGCCGCAGCATGGCGGTGATCTTCATCGAGCAGAAGCCGGTCACCCGCTACGTCAAGCAGACCGTCGACGGCGTCGAGAAGGACGTTGCCGTACAGAGCTTCCAGGAAGAGAAGAAGATCATCAGCCTGGCGACCATCCAGTCGCCGCTGGGCAGCCAGTTCCGCATCACCGGCCTGAACGGCCAGGGCGAATCGTCCGAACTGGCCCTGCTGCTGCGTGCCGGTGGCCTGGCTGCGCCGATGTACTTTGCAGAAGAGCGTACCATCGGCCCAAGCCTGGGTGCCGACAACATCACCAAGGGTATCGATGCGTCGCTGTGGGGCATGCTGTTCGTCTCGCTGTTCATCATCGCCATCTACCGCGCCTTCGGTGTGATCGCCACCATCGCCCTGGCAGGCAACATGGTCCTGCTGCTGGCACTGATGTCGCTGTTGGGCGCCACCCTGACCCTGCCGGGTATTGCCGGTATCGTGTTGACCATGGGTATGGCGGTGGACGCCAACGTGCTGATCTTCTCGCGTATCCGCGAAGAGCTGAACGCCGGCATGTCGGTGCAACGCGCCATTCATGAAGGCTTCAACCGCGCCTACACCGCGATCATCGACGCCAACCTGACCAGCCTGCTGGTCGGCGGCATCCTGTTCGCCATGGGTACCGGCCCGGTCAAGGGCTTTGCGGTCACCATGTCCCTCGGGATTTTCACCTCGATGTTCACCGCCGTCATGGTGACCCGTGCAATGGTCAACCTGACCTGCGGCGGGCGTGACATCAAGAAGCTGTGGGTTTGAGGGAGCTGCGATGAAAACCATCAACTTCATGGGCGTGCGCAATGTCGCGTTCGCCGTTACCGTGCTCCTCACCGTGCTGGCTCTGTTCAGCTGGTGGCAGAAGGGCCTGAACTTCGGCCTGGACTTCACCGGCGGTACGCTGATCGAGCTGACCTACGAGCGCCCGGCCGACCTCAAGGCGGTGCGTGCCGAGCTGGTCAATTCCGGCTTCCACGAAGCAGTAGTGCAGAGCTTCGGTGCCACCACCGACCTGCTGGTGCGCATGCCGGGTGATGACCCGCAGCTGGGCAACAAGGTGGCCGAAGCCCTGCAGAAGGCTGGCGGCGACAACCCGGCCAAGGTCAAGCGTGTCGAGTTCGTTGGTCCGCAGGTGGGTGAAGAGCTGCGCGACCAGGGTGGCATGGGCATGCTTCTGGCCCTGGGCGGCATCCTCATCTACCTGGCCTTCCGCTTCCAGTGGAAGTTCGCCGTGGGCGCGATCGTCTCGCTGATCCACGACGTGGTGGTGACCCTGGGTATCCTGTCGTTCTTCCAGATCACCTTCGACCTGACGGTGCTGGCAGCGGTGCTGGCGATCATCGGCTACTCGCTGAACGACACCATCGTCGTGTTCGACCGGGTGCGCGAGAACTTCCGCGTCATGCGCAAGGCCTCGCTGATCGAGAACATCAACGTTTCCACCACCCAGACCCTGCTGCGGACCATCGCCACCTCGGTTTCGACCTTGCTGGCCATTGCCGCGCTGCTGTTCTTCGGTGGCGACAACCTGTTCGGCTTCTCGCTGGCACTGTTCATCGGCGTCATGGCCGGTACCTATTCGTCGATCTATATCGCCAACGTGGTACTGATCTGGCTGAACCTGAGCAGTGAAGACCTGATCCCGCCAGCCAAGACCGATGGTGTGGACGACCGTCCATAGGGCGTGCTCCACGCCGTTTGGCGGCCAAAAAGGCGCGAGTGTTGAACTCGCGCCTTTTTTTTTACTCCAAGGCTGGGAGAAGGCGGGTCGGACCCGCGGGTGATGATCAGGAGGTTCATGTGAACAAATCAATGCTTGTGGGTGCGGTACTGGGTGCTGTCGGTGTGACTGCCGGAGGTGCTGTCGCGACCTACAGCTTGGTCAACAAGGGGCCTGAATATGCACAGGTCACCGACGTGCAACCGATCAAACAACAGGTAAAAACCCCCCGTGAGGTCTGCAAGGACGTCGCCGTGACGCGTCAGGCGCCGGTCAAGGACCAGCACCAGATCGCCGGTACCGTGGTGGGCGCCATTGCCGGTGGCCTGCTGGGTAACCAGATCGGTGGTGGTAGCGGCAAGAAGATCGCCACCGTTGCCGGTGCGGTCGGTGGTGGTTATGCCGGTAACAAGGTGCAGGAGGGCATGCAGGAGCGTGACACCTACACCACCACGCAAACCCGCTGCAATACGGTCAACGATATCAGTGAGAAGGTGGTGGGCTACAACGTGAAGTACACCATCGGCGACAAGGTCGGGCAGGTGAAGATGGATCACGAGCCCGGTTCGACCATTCCATTGGACAAGAATGGCAAGCTGATCCTGAGTGAAGCCGGCCAGTAAGGCCGCATGGCTTCGACAGGCATAAAAAAAGCACCCCGAGGGGTAATGCCAGTCAGTTAAGACTGACGCTTTGAGCTTTAGCCCGTAGGCCGCAAAATCCGATGCTTGGAAACGAGCATCGGATTTTTTATGCGCCTGTCACAAGCCCTCTCCCTCACTCACGAAATGGCATCGCGGCCACATGCCCTCGAGGGGCTGGGGGCGTTGCTCGATCCTGATCTTGTGCAACAAGCTTTTGAGACGGCAGGTGTCGCGACCATTCGCAAGCGACGCCTCCCGCTTGAGAGCCTGGTGTGGTGCATCATCGGCATGGCGCTGTTCCGCCGTATGTCGGCTTGGGATGTCGTAAACCACATGGACATCATGCTGCCGGGCAAGAGGCCTCTGGTGGCCCCCAGTGCTGTTGTACAAGGGCGGCAGCGACTGGGCAGTGAAGCTGTACGTGAAGTTTTCACGCTCACTCAGCAGCGGTGGCACGAAGAAACCAAGCACCCGCACTGGTTGGGCTTGACGCTGCTTGGTGTGGACGGTGTTGTCTGGAGTACGCCTGACACAGCTGAAAACCGTGCGTTTTACGGGGGCGCTACCAATCAGCATGGGGATGGCGGTTTTCCTCAGGTTAGGATGGTCTGCCAGATGGAGCTGACCAGCCACTTACTGATAAACAGCACTTTCGAGAGCTACCACAGTAGTGAAATGAAGCTGGCAGAGCAGCTGATCGCGACCACGCCGAACCACTCGCTGACCCTGTTCGATAAAGGTTTCTATTCGTTGGGCTTGCTGCACCACTGGCAGTCACAAGGTGAGCATCGACACTGGCTGATCCCTGTGAAAAAGGGCACTCAGTACGAGGTGGAACACACGCTAGGACGCAACGATGCCGTGGTCGTCCTGCGCACATCGCCCCAGGCCCGCAAGCAATGGCCAGGCTTGCCGCTGGAAATGCGGGCACGACTGCTGAGCAAAACAATCAAAGGAAAGGTTGTGAGTGTCTTGACCTCAATGACCGATGCGCAGCGCTTCCCTGGCGATGAGATCGTTGATCTTTACAGTCAGCGCTGGGAAATCGAGCTGGGTTATCGGGAGATCAAACAAGGACTTCTGGGGGGCGAATACACCCTGAGAAGCAAGACGCCGGAGATGATTGCGCAAGAGCTGTGGGGCGTGCTGTTGGGCTACAACCTATTGCGTTATCAGATGGTGCAGATGTCGAGACAGTGCCCAGGCGTGTACCCATGCGAGATGAGCTTTACCGCTTGTAGCTGGGCGATTCTGGGCTTGCTGCATGGCACGTCATTAAACCATCCCGGCAACTTGCCAGGTTTTTTGGCAGATCTGCAGGCGTCAGCGGCTCAGTATGTCCTACCCCATCGGCGACCCGATCGATGGTTCCCCAGAGTGGTGAAGCAGCGCCCTGCAAAATATCCGACCCGAAAATGAAAATGCCAGTCAGCTTAACTGACTGGCATTACCCCGAGGGGTGCTTTTTTGTTTGCCGGCAATCCGCGCTTAGCGCTTCATGTTCTCTGGCAGGTGCGGCTGGATAGCGGTCAGCACGGCCTTGAAGCACTTGATGTTGCCCGCAACGATATGGCCCTTCTCGAGGAAGTCATGGCCGCCGTTGAAGTCGCTCACCAGGCCGCCCGCTTCCTGGATCAGCAGCACGCCGGCCGCCATGTCCCATTCGGACAGGCCTGACTCCCAGAATGCGTCGAAACGGCCGGCGGCCACGTAGGCCAGGTCCAGGCTGGCGGAGCCGGCGCGGCGGATACCGGCAGTCTGGCCAGTCAGGGCGCGGAACATGCCCAGGTAGTTGTCCAGGTCGGCCATCTGGCTGTCACGGAACGGGAAGCCGGTACCCAGCAGGGCGCCTTCCAGGCTGGTGCGCGAGCTGACACGCAGGCGGCGACCATTGAGCTGGGCGCCACGGCCGCGGCTGGCAGTGAATTCTTCCTGGCGAACCGGGTCGACGATCACGGCGTGCTCAAGGCGGCCACGGTATTTGCAGGCGATGCTGACCGCGAAGTGCGGGATGCCACGCAGGAAGTTGGTGGTGCCGTCCAGCGGGTCGATGATCCACAGGTAATCCTTGCCTTCTTCGCCGCTACCCGCGTGCAGGCCGGTTTCCTCGCCCTGGATGGAGTGGTTCGGGTAGGCCTTGCGCAGGGCGTTGACGATGCTCTGCTCGGCGGCGCGATCGACTTCGGAGACGTAGTCCTTGGCCTCTTTCTCATCGACCTTGATGCTATCCAGGCGTTCGATGGAGCGGAAAATCAGTTCACTGGCGCTGCGAGCGGCGCGCAGGGCGATATTCAGCATAGGCTGCATGGGCGGGTCACCTGGAGATGTTAAAGAAGAAAGCCGATCATTCTAGCAGAAAACTTTGGCGGCAGAAGTGTCACATTTGCTTTCATGGCGTTACGTCTGTCGGTTCTGTAAGATCGAAGGCCCTGATTCCTGCATCTGTGAGCACAACACCTTGCTGCAAAATATTCGTGTTGTTCTGGTCAATACCAGCCACCCCGGCAACATCGGCGGCGCTGCACGTGCCATGAAAAACATGGGCTTGTCGCGTCTGGTGCTGGTGCAGCCGAAAGAGTTCCCCGCCGTGGATGCCAGTGCCCGAGCCTCGGGTGCCGACGATGTGCTGGACAATGCCCAGGTGGTCGACAGCCTCGAGCAGGCGTTGGTCGGCTGCAACCTGGTAATGGGCACCAGCGCCCGCGAGCGGAGCATCCCCTGGCCGCTGATCGGCCCGCGCGAGTGCGGGGCCAAGGCGGTGGAGCATGCCAACGGTGGCGAGGAAATCGCCCTGGTTTTCGGGCGTGAACATGCCGGCCTGACCAACGAAGAACTGCAGCGATGTCACTTCCACGTGCACATTCCCTCCAACCCCGACTTCAGCTCGCTGAACCTGGCCGCCGCTGTCCAGGTGCTCTCCTACGAGGTGCGCATGGCCTGGCTTGCCGCCGGTGCAGCGCCGGGCAAAGTCGAGAAGGTTGACGCCAGCGAGCTGGCGACGATGGACGAAATGGAGCTGTTCTACGACCACCTGGAGAAGACCCTGGTCGGTATCGGCTTTCTCGACCCCGAAAAGCCCAAGCACCTGATGCCGCGCCTGCGCCGGCTGTATGGGCGGGTGGCGGTCGAGCGTTCGGAAATGAGCATTTTGCGCGGCATCCTCACCGAGACCCAGAAAGTGGTCCGGGGCGAGCCGCATAAACGGAAGGACTGACAGATGTTCGAACGCCTGCGTGAAGATATCCAAAGCGTATTCCACCGTGACCCGGCTGCGCGCAACGCCTTTGAGGTGCTGACCTGCTACCCAGGCATGCACGCCATCTGGCTGCACCGCCTGGGCAATGCCCTGTGGAAGCGTGATTTCAAGTGGCTGGCCCGCCTGGTGTCGAACTTCGGCCGCTGGCTGACCGGCATCGAGATCCACCCCGGCGCCACCATCGGACGGCGCTTCTTCATCGACCACGGCATGGGCATCGTCATCGGCGAAACCGCCGAGATCGGCGACGATGTCACCCTTTACCAGGGCGTGACCCTGGGCGGCACCAGTTGGAACAAAGGCAAGCGACACCCCACCCTGGAAAACGGTGTGGTGGTAGGGGCGGGGGCCAAGGTGCTGGGCCCGTTCACCGTCGGCGCCGGGGCCAAGATCGGTTCCAATGCGGTGGTGACCAAAGCCGTGCCGGCCGGGGCTACGGCGGTTGGTATCCCCGGGCGAATCATCGTCAAGAGCGAAGACAACGAGGTCGAGGCCAAGCGTAAGGCCATGGCTGAGAAGATCGGCTTCGATGCCTATGGCGTCAGTGGCGACATGCCCGACCCGGTGGCCCGTGCCATCGGCCAGATGCTCGACCACCTGCAGGCAGTCGACGAACGGCTGGAGGGCATGTGCGGCGCCCTGACCAAGATGGGCAGTGATTACTGCGCCAAGGAACTGCCAGCCCTGCCGGAAGATGACTTCAAGGAAGTTGCCCAGGTGGCTCAGCGCGACACTCAGTCACATTGATTGCGCCGCGCTGAAATCATGGTGACATACGGGGCGTGTGCTCACGCCCCCTGTCTGCTACAATCGCGCCCGCCTCCCCGATGCAAACCCGACTAAAGCACTAGGTCTAATAGTTGACTTAAATGCTCGGGAATCGCATACTCGCTCACATCCTGTAACTCCCGTGGTACCCAATAGCCATGCGACTGACTACCAAAGGCCGATACGCCGTGACCGCCATGCTCGACCTGGCGTTGCACGCGCAGCATGGGCCGGTGTCTTTGGCCGACATTTCCGAGCGCCAGGGCATTTCCCTCTCTTATCTGGAACAGCTGTTCGCCAAGCTGCGTCGCAGCAGCCTGGTCTCCAGCGTGCGTGGTCCAGGCGGTGGCTACCAGCTGTCGCGGGGCATGGAAACCATCCAGGTGGCCCAGGTCATCGATGCGGTCAACGAATCGGTCGATGCCACCCGTTGTCAGGGCCTCGGGGACTGCCATGCCGGTGATACCTGCCTGACCCACCACCTGTGGTGCGACCTCAGCCAGCAGATCCATGAATTCCTCAGCGGTATAAGCCTGGCCGACCTCGTCATGCGCCGTGAGGTGCAGGAAGTCGCCCAGCGCCAGGACCTGCGTCGTGTCGCAGGCCGAACCGCCCAGCTGGACAAGATTGAGACGTCCGCCGTCGATTGATCCCACCGGGACGACGAGCGACGCCACCGCCTGATAGGAGAGACAAATGAAGTTGCCGATCTACCTCGATTACTCCGCGACCACCCCGGTCGACCCACGCGTGGCCCAGAAGATGGCCGACTGCCTGCTGGTCGACGGGAACTTCGGTAACCCGGCTTCGCGCTCCCACGTCTTTGGCTGGAAAGCCGAGGAAGCGGTCGAGAACGGTCGCCGCCAGGTTGCCGAACTGATCAACGCCGATCCGCGCGAAATCGTCTGGACCAGCGGTGCCACCGAGTCCGACAACCTCGCACTCAAGGGCGTCGCGCACTTCTATCAGACCAAGGGCAAGCACATCATCACCTCCAAGATCGAGCACAAGGCGGTCCTGGATACCGCTCGCCAGCTGGAGCGTGAAGGTTTCGAAGTCACCTACCTCGAGCCAGGCGAAGACGGCATCGTCACCCCGGCCATGGTCGAGGCGGCGCTGCGCGACGACACCATCCTGGTTTCGCTGATGCACGTGAACAACGAAGTTGGCTCGATCAACGATATCGCCGCCATCGGTGAACTGACCCGCTCGCGCGGCGTGCTGTTCCACGTTGACGCCGCGCAATCGGCCGGCAAGGTCGAAATCGACCTGCAAAAGCTGAAGGTCGACCTGATGTCGTTCTCGGCGCACAAGGTCTACGGCCCGAAAGGCATCGGCGCACTGTACGTCAGCCGCAAGCCTCGTGTACGCCTGGAAGCCATCATTCACGGCGGTGGCCATGAGCGCGGCATGCGTTCGGGCACCCTGCCGACCCACCAGATCGTCGGCATGGGCGAAGCCTTCGCCATCGCCAAACAGGAAATGGCCGCGGAAAACGTACGCATCAAGGCCCTGAGCGACCGCTTCTTCAAGCAGGTCTCGGACCTCGAAGAGCTGTACGTCAACGGCAGCAAGACTGCCCGCGTACCGCACAACCTGAACCTGAGCTTCAACTACGTCGAAGGCGAATCGCTGCTGATGTCGCTGAAGGATATCGCCGTATCGTCCGGTTCGGCCTGCACCTCCGCGTCGCTCGAGCCGTCCTACGTATTGCGCGCCCTGGGCCGCAATGACGAGCTGGCGCACAGCTCGATCCGCTTCTCCTTCGGCCGCTTCACCACCGAAGAAGAAGTCGACTACGCCGCGCAGAAAGTCTGCGAGGCCGTGAACAAACTGCGTGAGCTGTCGCCGCTGTGGGACATGTACAAAGACGGCGTTGACATCTCCAAGATCGAGTGGGCCGCCCACTAAGCAGTCGCCGGCAAGAGCGGCTCCCTGATGAGGAAGGAATTGCACCATGGCATACAGTGAAAAGGTCATCGACCACTACGAAAACCCGCGCAACGTCGGCAAGATGAACGCCGAAGACCCGGACGTCGGTACCGGCATGGTCGGCGCCCCGGCCTGCGGTGACGTGATGCGCCTGCAGATCAAGGTCAACGAGCAGGGCGTGATCGAAGACGCCAAGTTCAAGACCTATGGCTGCGGTTCGGCCATCGCTTCCAGCTCCCTCGCCACCGAGTGGATGAAGGGCAAGACCCTGGACGAAGCCGAGACCATCAAGAACACCCAGCTGGCCGAAGAACTGGCGTTGCCGCCGGTCAAGATCCACTGCTCGGTACTCGCCGAAGATGCCATCAAGGCAGCCGTACGCGATTACAAGCAGAAGAAAGGCTTGATCTAAGTCGCCTGTTGCGAGGTAAGGAGTCCTGATGGCTATCAGCATGACAGAAGCCGCCGCCAACCACGTGCGGCGTTCCCTGGAAGGGCGCGGCAAGGGCGAAGGCATTCGCCTGGGCGTGCGCACCACCGGTTGCTCGGGCCTGGCCTACGTGCTGGAGTTCGTCGACGAGCTGGCGGACGAGGACCAGGTGTTCGAGAACCATGGCGTCAAGGTGATCATCGATCCCAAGAGCCTGGTCTACCTCGATGGCACCGAACTGGACTTCGTCAAGGAAGGGTTGAACGAAGGCTTCAAGTTCAACAACCCCAACGTGCGCGGTGAGTGTGGCTGCGGCGAAAGCTTCAACGTTTGAGGCTGGCTGTGGGTACTCCTTGTCATTTCGCATTGTTTGACCTCCAGCCAAGCTTCCGCCTGGATCTCGACAAGCTGGCCACTCGCTATCGCGAGCTGGCCCGCGAAGTCCATCCCGACCGCTTTGCCGACGCCTCCGAGCGCGAGCAGCGCGTGGCGCTGGAAAAGTCCGCGGCCCTCAACGACGCCTACCAGACACTGCGCAGTGCGCCGCGTCGCGCCCGCTACCTGCTGGCCATCGGCGGCCACGAAGTGCCTCAGGAGGTCACGGTCCACGACCCTGACTTCCTGTTGCAGCAGATGCAGTGGCGTGAAGAGCTCGAAGAACTGCAGGACGAAGCCGACCTCGATGGCGTGGCCGTGTTCAAGAAGCGCCTGAAGGTCGCCCAGGACACGCTGAACGAGGACTTTGCCGCCTGCTGGGACGCCCCAGGCGAGCGCGACAAGGCCGAACGCCTGATGCGCCGCATGCAGTTCCTCGACAAGCTCGCCCAAGAAGTGCGCCAACTGGAAGAGCGCCTCGACGATTAACCCGGTGCTGCCCGTGATAGCACCTAAGGTATTCAGATAAGCATGGCCCTACTGCAGATTGCCGAACCCGGTCAAAGCCCTCAGCCGCATCAGCGCCGCCTGGCGGTGGGGATCGACCTGGGTACCACCAACTCCCTGGTCGCCGCACTGCGCAGCGGCCGTAGCGAGCCCCTGCCCGACGCGCAGGGCAATGTCATTCTGCCGTCCGCGGTGCGCTACCTCGAAGGGCGCAACGAAGTGGGGCAGGCTGCACGCGATGCCGCTTCCAGCGACCCGCTGAACACCGTGCTGTCGGTCAAGCGCTTGATGGGGCGCGGCCTGGCCGACGTCAAGCAACTGGGCGAGCAGCTGCCGTACCGCTTCGTTGGCGGTGAGTCGCACATGCCGTTCATCGACACCGTGCAGGGGCCGAAAAGCCCGGTGGAAGTGTCCGCCGATATCCTCAAGGTGCTGCGCGAGCGTGCCGAAGCCACCCTTGGTGGGGATCTGGTGGGGGCGGTGATCACCGTGCCGGCCTATTTCGACGATGCCCAGCGCCAGGCCACCAAGGACGCTGCGCGTCTGGCCGGCCTGAACGTGCTGCGCCTGCTCAACGAGCCGACCGCCGCTGCCGTGGCCTATGGCCTGGACCAGAACGCCGAAGGCGTGGTGGCCATCTATGACCTGGGCGGCGGTACCTTCGACATTTCCATCCTGCGCCTGACTGCCGGCGTATTCGAAGTGCTGGCCACCGGTGGCGATACCGCCTTGGGCGGTGACGACTTCGACCACGCCATCGCTGGCTGGATCATCGAGCAGGCCGGGCTGTCATCCGACCTGGACCCGGCCACCCAGCGCGCACTGTTGCAGACCGCCTGCGCCGCCAAGGAAGCCCTGACCGACGCCGACGTGGTCAGCGTCAGCCATGGCACCTGGCAGGGCGAGTTGAGCCGCGCCGGTTTCGAAGCCATGATCGAGCCCATGGTGGCCCGCAGCCTCAAGGCCTGCCGCCGCGCCGTGCGTGACAGCGGTATCGAGCTGGAAGAAGTCAGTGCCGTGGTCATGGTCGGTGGTTCGACCCGCGTACCGCGTGTGCGTGAAGCCGTCGGAGCACTGTTCGGCCGCACCCCGCTGACCTCGATCGACCCCGACCAGGTGGTGGCCATCGGTGCCGCCATCCAGGCCGATACCTTGGCCGGCAACCGCCGCGAAGGTGGCGAACTGCTGCTGTTGGATGTCATCCCGCTGTCGCTTGGCCTTGAGACCATGGGCGGGCTGATGGAGAAGGTGATCCCGCGCAACACCACCATCCCGGTGGCGCGTGCCCAGGAGTTCACCACCTATAAAGATGGCCAGTCGGCCATGATGATCCACGTGCTGCAGGGCGAACGTGAGCTGATCAGCGATTGCCGCTCGCTGGCGCGCTTCGAGTTGCGTGGCATCCCGGCCATGGTCGCCGGTGCGGCAAAGATCCGCGTCACCTTCCAGGTCGACGCCGATGGCCTGCTCAGCGTCGCCGCACGCGAGCTGGGCTCGGGCGTGGAAGCCAGCATCCAGGTCAAGCCGTCCTATGGCCTGACCGACGGCGAAATCGCCCGCATGCTCAAGGACTCCTTCGAACACGCAGGTTCCGACAAGCAGGCCCGCCAGCTGCGCGAGCACCAGGTTGACGGCGAGCGCCTGCTCGAAGCGGTACAGGGCGCCCTGGACGCCGACGGCGAGCGCCTGCTCAGCAGTGACGAGCGCGACGCCATCGAATTCCAGATGCAAGAACTACGTGATTTGCTGGCCGGCACCGATGGCGCAGCCATCGAGCAACAGACCAAGCGTCTGTCGCAGGTGACCGACGCATTTGCCGCCCGTCGCCTTGATTCGACGGTCAAAGCCGCACTGGCCGGGCGCAACCTGAATGAGATCGAGGAGTAACCGATGCCGCTGGTGACATTCCTGCCGCACGAGAAGTTCTGCCCCGAAGGGCTGACCGTGGAAGTCGAGCCCGGGACCAACATCCTGGAGCTGGCCCACGACCATCACATCGAGATGGAAAGCGCCTGCGGCGGCGTCAAGGCCTGCACCACTTGCCACTGCATCGTGCGCAAGGGCTTCGACTCGCTCGAAGAAGCCGACGAACTGGAAGAGGACATGCTGGACAAGGCCTGGGGCCTGGAGGCTCAATCGCGCCTCGGCTGCCAGGTGGTTGTCGCTGACCAGGACCTGGTCATCGAGATCCCCAAGTATTCGCTCAACCACGCCGCCGAAGCGCCGCACTGAGGTTTACCCCATGAGCCTGAAATGGATTGATGTACTTGAGATCGCCATCCAGCTTGCAGAAAGCAAGCCGGAAGTCGATCCTCGTTATGTGAATTTCGTCGATCTGCACCGCTGGGTGCTGGCCTTGCCAGAATTCAGCGACGATCCGTCACGCGGCGGTGAGAAAGTGCTCGAGGCCATCCAGGCGGCCTGGATCGAAGAAGCCGACTGAACGCGTCCTGCAGGTTAGGCAATCCCCTGGAACCCGCGTATAATTCGCGGGTTTAATTTTTCGCAACACTCATTTTTCTGGAGTTTTCCATGGCTGTTCAACGTACTTTCTCCATCATCAAGCCTGACGCCGTTGCCAAGAACGTCATCGGCGAGATCACCACTCGTTTCGAGAAAGCCGGCCTGCGCGTCGTCGCTTCGAAAATGAAGCAACTGTCCAAAGCCGAAGCCGAAGGCTTCTACGCCGAACACAAAGAGCGCGGCTTCTTCGGTGACCTGGTTGCCTTCATGACCTCCGGCCCGGTCATCGTTCAGGTTCTGGAAGGCGAAAACGCCGTTCTGGCCAACCGCGAGCTGATGGGCGCCACCAACCCGAAAGAAGCTGCTGCCGGCACCATCCGTGCTGACTTCGCCGTTTCCATCGACGAAAACGCTGTTCACGGTTCCGACTCGGAAGCTTCGGCTGCCCGCGAAATCGCTTACTTCTTCTCCGCTACCGAGCTGTGCGACCGCATTCGCTAAGCGAAGCAGGTCTTGGGTGATTCCATGAGTGACATGACTGGCAAGATCAACCTGTTGGGCCTGACCCTGCAGGAAATGGAAAAATTCTTCGAGTCGATCGGAGAGAAGCGTTTTCGTGCCGGTCAGGTCATGAAATGGATTCACCACTATGGCGTCGACGATTTCGCCGCCATGACCAATGTCGGCAAGGCCTTGCGCGAAAAGCTCGAGGCCGTTGCCGAGATTCGGGGCCCGGAAGTGGTCAGTGAAGACATTTCCGCCGACGGTACCCGCAAGTGGGTGGTCCGCGTTGCTTCCGGCAGCTGCGTCGAGACTGTCTACATCCCCACCGACGATCGCGGCACCCTGTGCGTGTCGTCGCAAGCCGGCTGTGCCCTGGACTGCAGCTTCTGCTCCACCGGCAAGCAAGGCTTCAACAGCAACCTCACCGCCGCCGAAGTGATCGGCCAGGTGTGGCTTGCCAACAAATCCTTCGGGACCGTTCCGGCCAAGATCGACCGCGCCATTACCAACGTGGTCATGATGGGCATGGGCGAACCCCTGCTGAATTTCGACAATGTCATCGCCGCCATGAAGATCATGATGGAAGATCTGGGCTATGGCATTTCCAAGCGTCGCGTCACCCTGTCCACCTCGGGCGTGGTGCCGATGATCGACGAGCTGGCCAAGCACATCGACGTGTCGCTGGCCCTGTCGCTGCACGCGCCGAACGACGAACTGCGCAACAAGCTGGTACCGATCAACAAGAAGTACCCGCTGAAGATGCTTCTGGAATCGTGCATGGGCTACATGTCCACCCTGGGTGGCAAGCGCGTGCTGACCATCGAGTACACCCTGCTCAAGGACGTCAACGACCAGCCTGAGCATGCTGCGCAAATGATCGAGCTGCTGCGCGACGTACCCTGCAAGATCAACCTGATCCCGTTCAACCCGTTCCCGCACTCGGGCTACGAGCGGCCGAGCAACAACGCCATTCGCCGCTTCCAGGATTTGTTGCACCATGGTGGCTTCAACGTCACCACCCGCACCACCCGTGGTGATGACATCGACGCGGCCTGTGGTCAGCTGGTCGGCCAGGTCAACGACCGCACCCGCCGCAGCGAGCGCTACATCGCTGTGCGCCAGCTGTCCGCGGACGCCGAGCTGCAAGACAGCCCTGCCAGCCACTGACCGGGACCTTGCCCATGAGCCTGCGCGCCGCGCTGTCGATCCTTGCGCTTTCGCTGCTGGCCGGCTGCGTGTCGGGCGGCGCGGGCGACCCCCTGGCCAGCCGCCAGGGCAGGGCAGAGGCGGGGCGGGCCTATGTGCAGCTTGGGCTGGGTTATTTGCAACAGGGTTTGACCGAGCAGGCCAAGGCGCCGCTGGGCAAGGCCCTGGCCCTGGATGGTGGTGATGCCGATGCGCACGCCGCGCTGGCGCTGGTCTTTCAGGCCGAAGGCGAACCTGCGCTGGCTGAAACGCACTTCCGCAAGGCGCTGAAGGCACGCACCGGCGACACGCGAATTCGCAACAATTACGGCAGTTTCCTTTATGCTCAGGGCCGATTTGCCGAGGCCGAGCAGATGTTTCGCCTTGCCAGCGCCGATACCCTGTATCCTGAGCGCTCACGCGTTTACGAGAACCTGAGCCTGACCGCCCTGAAGCTCGAGCGCCGCGACCAGGCGCATGCGTATCTGCTGAAAGCTCTGCAACTCAACCAGCGGCAGCCGAAAGCCTTGCTGGAAATGGCTGAGTTGTCCTACGAAAACAGGCATTATGTGCCGGCCCGGGACTACTACGATCGTTTCAGCCAGTTGAGCGACCACGATGCCCGTAGCCTGCTGCTGGGCAGCCGCCTTGCCAGGGTATTCGACGAGCAAGGCACACTGGCCGAGCTGGGCCAGCAATTACAACGACTTTATCCCGGTACGCCGGAATATCAGCAATACCTGTCGGAGCAACGATGAAAGCCGCGCATCCCGAAGTAGCAGTAGCGCCTGGCCAGAACCCCGGTGAGCTTTTGCGTCAGGCCCGTGAGAACCGGGACTGGTCACAAGCCGAGGTGGCCCGCAAGCTCAACCTCACTGTCAGTTCGTTGAACCACGTGGAAACCGGCGCCTTCGACAAGCTGCCGGGGCATACCTTCGCCCGTGGTTATATCCGCGCCTATGCCAAGCTGATGGACCTGGACCAGGCTGCCCTGGTGGACGCCTTCGACCGTTACACCGGCACCCACGCCAAAGGCAGCGACGTGCACTCGCTGGGCCGTATCGAAGAGCCCGTGCGCCTGTCGCACAACATTCTGCGTGGCGTCAGCCTGCTGCTGCTGGTGGCAGTGGTCGGCGGCGGCTTCGTCTGGTGGCAGGACCAGGGCAGCCTGCGTGGCAAGGAGCTGGCCAAGATTGCCCTGGAGCACGTCGAAGTCGAAAGCGCCGACGGCACCACCCAGATTCACCCGCTAGATGAGCCTGAAGACCAGGCTGTTTCCGCTGGACAGCAGCCTGAGAGTGCGCCGCTGCCGCTTGAGCAGGGCGCAGCCGAGCAGCCTGCCGCCGTACCGGCACCGGCAAGCCCGGCACCTGCCGATACCGCTGTAGTACCGACACCGGCCCAGCAGGCGCCTGTGCCAGCGATCGCCAGCGCACCTGCTGCCGCGCCTGCGCCGGTAGCACCGGTTGCCCCGGCCCCGGCGGCTGTTGCACCTGCTACACCTGTAGCGGCCGTGGCCGCTGCCGAGCCTGCCGCCGCCGCAGTGCCGGCTGGCAGCGCCAAGGTCGCCATCCAGTTCGTCGCCGATTGCTGGACCCAGGTTACCGACGGCAACGGCAAGGTGCTGTTCAGCGCCATCAAGCGCAAGGGGGACAACCTCGAGCTGACCGGCAAGCCGCCGTTCTCGGTACGCCTGGGCTTTGCCCGTGGCGCCCAGGTCAGCTACAACGGCCAGGCCGTCGATGTTGCCCCGTTCACCAGTGGCGAGACCGCTCGCCTGAAGTTGGGACAGTAATCATGCACGGCGAATCTCCGATCAAACGTCGCGAATCCCGCAAAATCTGGGTCGGCAATGTACCGGTGGGTGGTGATGCCCCCATCGCGGTGCAGAGCATGACCAACACCGACACCAACGATGTGGCCGCCACCGTGGCGCAAATCCAGCGCCTGGTCGATGCCGGCGTGGACATCGTGCGCGTTTCGGTGCCGGACATGGACGCCGCAGAGGCGTTCGGCCGCATCAAGCAGCAGGTCAGCGTGCCGCTGGTTGCCGACATCCACTTCGACTACAAGATCGCCCTGCGCGTGGCCGAACTGGGCGTCGACTGCCTGCGCATCAACCCGGGCAACATCGGCCGTGAAGACCGTGTACGCGCGGTGGTCGATGCCGCCCGCGACCGGGGCATCCCGATCCGTATCGGCGTCAACGCCGGCTCCCTGGAAAAGGACCTGCAGAAGAAGTATGGCGAACCGACCCCGGCGGCGCTGGTCGAGTCGGCCCTGCGCCATGTCGAGCACCTCGACCGCCTGGACTTCCAGGACTTCAAGGTCAGCGTCAAGGCATCCGATGTGTTCATGGCCGTCGAAGCCTACCGCCTGCTGGCCAAGCAGATCGTGCAGCCGCTGCACCTGGGCATCACCGAAGCCGGTGGCCTGCGTTCGGGGACGGTGAAATCCGCTGTCGGCCTCGGTATGCTGCTGGCCGAAGGCATTGGCGATACCATCCGTATCTCGCTGGCGGCCGACCCGGTCGAAGAAGTGAAAGTCGGCTACGACATCCTCAAGTCGCTGCACCTGCGTTCGCGTGGTATCAACTTCATCGCCTGCCCGAGCTGCTCGCGGCAGAACTTCGATGTGGTCAAGACCATGAACGAGCTGGAAGGGCGCCTGGAAGACCTGCTGGTGCCGCTGGACGTGGCGGTGATCGGTTGCGTGGTCAACGGCCCGGGCGAAGCCAAGGAGTCCCATGTTGGGCTGACCGGCGGCACGCCGAACCTGGTCTACATCGACGGCAAGCCGGCGCAGAAGCTGACCAACGACAACCTGGTCGATGAACTGGAAAAGCTCATCCGCCAGAAAGCGGCCGAAAAGGCCGAAGCCGACGCGGCGCTGATCGTCCGTGGCTGACACACAGAATTCGTAAGGACTTTTCGTGAGCAAATCGCTGCAAGCCATCCGTGGCATGAACGACATCCTGCCAGAACAGTCGCCGCTGTGGCGCTACTTCGAAGGCACCGTGGCCGGCCTGCTGGACACCTACGGGTACAGCCAGATCCGCACGCCGATCGTCGAGTTCACCGAGCTTTTCAAGCGCTCCATCGGTGAAGTGACCGACATCGTCGAAAAAGAGATGTACACCTTCGAGGACCGCAACGGCGATTCGCTGACCCTGCGCCCCGAAGGCACCGCCGCCTGCGTGCGTGCCGTGCTCGAGCATGGAATCACCGGCAACGGCCAGGTGCAGAAACTGTGGTACATCGGCCAGATGTTCCGCCACGAGCGCCCGCAGAAGGGCCGTTACCGCCAGTTCCACCAGATTGGCGTGGAAGTGTTCAACCTGGATGGCCCGGACATCGACGCCGAGCTGATCATGCTGACCTGGCGCCTGTGGGGCCTGCTGGGCATCCAGGACGCGGTCAAGCTGGAGCTCAACAGCCTGGGCACCAGCGAAGCCCGTGCACGCTACCGTGATGCGCTGGTCGAGTTCCTCTCGGCGCGCCTGGAGCAACTGGACGAAGACAGCCAGCGCCGCCTGAAGAGCAACCCGCTGCGCATTCTCGACAGCAAGGACCAGAACACCCAGGCGGTGCTGGTCGGCGCGCCGAAGCTGGAAGACTACCTGGACGAAGAGTCGCGCGTGCACTTCGAGGGCCTCAAGGCCCGCCTGGACGCTGCCGGCATCCCGTTCGTGATCAACACCAAGCTGGTGCGTGGCCTGGACTACTACAGCAAGACCGTGTTCGAGTGGGTCACCGACAAGCTCGGCGCCCAGGGCACTGTCTGCGCCGGCGGCCGTTATGACGGCCTGGTCGAACAGATGGGCGGCAAGCCGACCCCGGGCGTCGGTTTCGCCATGGGCATCGAGCGCCTGATCCTGCTGCTGGAAACCCTGGGCAAGGTGCCCGAGTCCATCAGCCGCCAGATCGACGTCTACCTGTGCGCCTTTGGCGAACAGGCGGAGCTGGCCGGCCTGCGCCTGTCCGAAAGCCTGCGTGACCGCTTGCCGGGCCTGCGCCTGGCAGTCAACGCCGGCGGTGGCAGCTTCAAGAGCCAGTTCAAGAAAGCCGACAAGAGTGGCGCGCTGTTCGCCCTGATCCTCGGTGACGACGAACTGGCCAAGCAAGAGATCGGCTTCAAGCCCCTGCGTGGTCAGGGCGAACAACAGAACATTGCCTGGGATGCTCTGGCTGAGCACCTGGAAACCGCGATCGCGCAGGCGTAACGCGGTTCAACAAGCGAATAGGCGAAAAGGAGTATTGGGGTGTCGAGTACCGATGATGAACTGGCAGGGGTCAAGGACTGGTGGAACCGCAACGGCAAGCCGCTGCTGACCGGTGCCCTGCTGGCTGGCGTGGTGGTGTTGGGCTGGAATACCTGGCACAAGTACCAGAACAATCAGTCGCAAGGTGCCTCGCAGCTGTACCAGGCCTTGCTGGAGACCAGCCTGACGCCGACTGGCCAGCCTGACGCGACCAAGGTCGCGGAACTGGCCGGCAAGCTCAAGAGCGAGTTCGGTGGTACCGCCTACGCCCAGTACGGCAGCCTGTTCGTGGCCAAGGTCGCGGTCGAGAGCGGCAAGCTCGACGACGCTGCTGCCGAGTTGAAGAGCGTGCTGGACAAGCCGGCCGATGCCACTCTGGGCGAGATTTCGCGTCAGCGCCTGGCTCGTGTGCTGGCCGCCCAGAACAAGGCCGAGGATGCCCTCAAGCTGCTCGACGGCGACGCCGACAAAGCCTTCCTGGCCAGCCGCGAAGAGTTGAAAGGCGACCTGCTGGTGCAACTGGGTCGCGCCGACGACGCGCACAGCGCTTACGAGAAAGCCAAGGCTGCGTTGTCCGATGAGGCGGCGGTCGGTGGCCTGCAATTGAAGCTGGATGACTTGGCCAAAGGGGACGCGTAAGTGATCGGTTGGAAACATGCAGCAGTGCTGACCCTGGCCGTACTGGCCGCGGGTTGCAGCAGCAACAGCAAGAAGGAACTGCCTCCGGCCGAGCTGACCAAGTTCACCGAGGAAGTGGTGCTGAAAAAGCAGTGGAGCCGTTCGATCGGTGACGGCCAGGGCGAGACCTACAATACCCTCGTACCTGCCATCGAGAACGACCGTATCTACGCCTCCGACGTCAACGGCGAAGTCTTCGCCCTCGACCGCATCACCGGCGACGTGGTGTGGAAGAAGGACCTCGAGCTGCCGGTTTCCGGCGCTGTCGGCGTGGGCTACGGCCTGGTCATGATCGGTACCCTCAAGGGTGAAGTCATCGCCCTGGACTCCAGCACCGGTGAGGAGCGCTGGCGCTCCCGCGTGACCAGCGAAGTACTGGCCCCACCTGCCAACAACGGTGACGTGGTGGTGGTGCAGACCCAGGACGATCGCCTGATCGGCCTGGATGCCGCCACTGGCGACCGCCGCTGGATCTACGAAAACACCCCGGCCGTGCTGACCCTGCGTGGTACCGGCGCACCGATCGCCACCAATCGCCTGGCCGTCGCCGGCCTGTCCACCGGCAAGGTGGTGGCGGTGGACATCAACAACGGCGTGCCGGTGTGGGAAAGCCGTGTGGCAATCCCGCAGGGTCGTTCCGAGCTGGACCGCGTGGTCGATATCGACGGCGGCTTGCTGCTGTCGGGTGGTACCCTGTACGTCAGCACCTACCAGGGCCGCGTCGCGGGCCTGGACCTGGAAAGCGGCCGCGTGCTGTGGCAGCGTGATGCCTCCAGCTACGTGGGTGTCGCCCAGGGCTACGGTAACGTCTATGTCAGCGAAGCTTCCGGTACTGTCGAAAGCGTCGACGAGCGCTCGTCCAGCGCCCTGTGGACCAACGACACCATGGCTCGCCGCCAGCTGACCGCGCCTGAAGTGTTCTCCAGCTACGTGGCGGTGGGCGACTTCGAGGGTTACCTGCACCTGCTGAGCCAGGTCGATGGCCGCTTCGTCGGCCGTGAGCGTATCGACAGTGATGGCCTGCGCGCCCGCCCACTTGTGGTCGGCGACACCATCTACGTCTTCGGCAACAGCGGCAAGCTCGAGGCACTGACCATCCGCTGAAGCTATGCTTGAAGCCTTGGCGGGCTTCAAGCCGCGGCGTAGGACACGCCGCCCGAACTCCGGCCGCTGCCTTGCAGCGGCCTTTGCATTTTCAAGAATTCAAGAGTGGAGAGCCGAATGGTTCCCGTAATCGCCCTGGTGGGCCGCCCGAACGTCGGCAAATCCACCATGTTCAACCGCCTGACCAAGACCCGCGATGCCATCGTCGGTGACCTGTCGGGCCTGACCCGTGACCGCCAGTATGGTGATGCCACCTGGCAGGGTCGTTCCTTCATCCTGATCGACACCGGCGGTATCACCGGTGACGAAGTGGGCATGGACGAGAAGATGGCCGAGCAGTCGCTCATGGCCATCGAAGAAGCTGACTATGTGCTGTTCCTGGTCGATGCCCGTGCCGGCATGACCGCTGCCGACCAGATGATCGCCGAACACCTGCGCAAGCGGAACAAGGAAGCGATCCTGGTTGCCAACAAGATCGACAACATCGACGCCGATGTGGCTCGCGCCGAGTTCTCGCCGCTGGGTATGGGCAACGCCATCCCGGTGGCCGGCTCCCAAGGCCGCGGCATCAATGCGCTGATGGAGGCCGTGCTCGGCCACCTGCCACGCGACCAAGTCGAGGAAGCGCTGGACGCCGAAGTCGCCGAAGGCGAGGAAGCGGTGCGCATCCCGGGCCCGAGCGAGAAGGATGGCATCAAGATCGCCATCATCGGCCGCCCCAACGTCGGCAAGTCGACCCTGGTCAACCGCATGCTCGGCGAAGAGCGCGTGGTGGTGTACGACCAGCCGGGCACCACCCGCGACAGTATCTACATCCCGTTCGAGCGCGATGACGAGAAGTACACCTTCATCGACACGGCCGGCGTGCGCAAGCGCGGCAAGATCCACGAGGAAGTCGAGAAGTTCTCGGTGGTGAAGACGCTGCAGGCGATCAAGGACGCCAACGTGGTGATTTTCGTCATGGACGCCCGCGAAGGCGTGGTGGATCACGACCTGAACCTGCTGGGCTTCGCCCTGGAAGCTGGCCGCGCCGTCGTCATCGCCCTGAACAAGTGGGACGGCATGGAGCCGGGCGAGCGTGACTACGTGAAGACCGAGCTGGAGCGCCGGCTGTTCTTCGTAGATTTCGCCGACATCCACTTCATCTCCGCCCTGCACGGCACCGGCGTGGGCCACCTGTACAAGTCGGTGCAGGCCGCGTTCAAGTCGGCGGTAACCCGTTGGCCGACCAGCCGCCTGACGCAGATCCTCGAAGATGCCGTGAGCGAGCACCAGCCGCCGCTGGTCAACGGCCGCCGCATCAAGCTGCGCTATGCCCACCTTGGTGGTGCCAACCCGCCGCTGATCGTGATCCACGGCAACCAGACCGACAAGATTCCGAAGTCGTACTCGCGTTACCTGGAGAACACCTACCGCCGCGTGCTGAAGCTGGTCGGTACGCCGATCCGCATCGAGTACAAGGGCGGTGAGAACCCGTACGAGGGCAAGAAGAACACCCTCACCGACCGCCAGGTCAACAAGAAGCGCCGCCTGATGTCGCACCACAAGAAGGCCGAGAAGAAGCGCCGCGACAAGCGCTGATTCCGCGTCGACTTCTTCGCGGGTAAACCCGCTCCTACAGGACCCACAGTTTTCGAAATCTGTGCAGGACCTGTGGGAGCGGGTTTACCCGCGAAGAGGCCCTTTGATCCAGCGCAAATCCCCCTATTGTTTCAACCTTTTTCCTGACCGCTCGATCCGCTATGCTCGGACTCCACCCCGTGCCGGATACACCCCAGGAAAGAGGGCTCCATGATCCGCAGCAAACTGCCGAATGTCGGCACGACCATCTTCACCACCATGTCCCAGCTCGCCATGCAGACGGGCGCGCTCAACCTGTCGCAAGGCTTCCCCGACTTCAATGGCCCGCAGGCGCTGCTCGATGCAGTCGGCCGGCATGTGGCCGCCGGGCATAACCAGTATTCGCCGATGACCGGCCTGCCGGCCCTGCGCCAGCAGGTGGCGGCCAAGGTCGCGCGGCTGTATGGCGCGCAGGTGGATGCCGACCAGGAAGTGACCATCACCCCTGGCGCCACCGAGGCGATCTTCTGCGCCATCCAGGCTGTGGTGCATGCCGGTGACGAGGTAATCGTCTTCGACCCTTGCTACGACAGCTACGAGCCGTCCGTGGAACTGGCTGGTGGGCGCTGCGTGCATGTACAGCTGAGCGATGGCGATTTTCGCATCGACTGGCAGAAGTTCAGCGATGCCCTCAGCCCGCGCACGCGCATGGTCATTCTCAATTCACCGCACAACCCCAGCGGTGCGCTGATTACCCAAGAAGACCTGGACCAACTGGCCCGGCTTATCGCTGACCGCGATATCTACCTGGTCAGCGACGAGGTCTACGAGCACCTGGTCTATGACGGTGTACGCCATGCCAGCGTGTTGGCCCACGAGCAACTGTACCAGCGCGCCTTCGTGGTCAGCTCGTTCGGCAAGACTTATCACGTCACCGGCTGGAAGACCGGCTACGTGGTCGCCCCGCCGGCGCTGAGTGCCGAGCTGCGCAAGGTGCACCAGTACGTCAACTTCTGCGGGGTGACCCCGCTGCAGTGCGCCCTGGCCGATTTCATGGCCGAGCACCCCGAGCATATCGATGAACTGCCGGCCTTCTACCAGGCCAAGCGAGACTTGTTCTGCGGTTTGCTGGAGGGCTCGCGGTTCCGCTTCACCCGCACGGCGGGCACCTATTTCCAGCTGGTGGACTATTCGCAGATCCGCCCGGACCTGAACGATGTCGACATGTCGCTGTGGCTGACCCGTGAGCACGGCGTGGCGACCATCCCGGTGTCGGTGTTCTACCAGCAACCCATCCCCGAGCAACGCCTGGTCCGCCTGTGCTTTGCCAAACGAGAGGAGACGCTGCGTCAGGCAGCGGAAAAACTATGCGCGATCTGAGTACACTGCCGAATCTGAAAGTCGCCCTGGTGCAGACCACCCTGGCCTGGCACGACCGTGAGGCCAACTATGCGCACTTCGAAGAGCTGCTGGAGCAGGTGGGCGAAGTGGACCTGGTGATCCTGCCGGAAATGTTCACTACCGGTTTTTCCATGCAATCGGAAAGCCTGTGCGAGCCGGAAAACGGCCCGACCTACAAATGGCTGAAGGCCCAGGCGAAGAAGTACAACACGGTGATTACCGGCAGCGTGATCATCCAGGCCGCCGATGGCAGCCACCGCAACCGTCTGCTGTGGGCCCGACCGGATGGCGAGATCCTGCACTACGACAAGCGTCACCTGTTCCGCATGGCCGGTGAGCACAAGCATTACACCCCGGGTGAGCGCCAGGTGCAGTTCGAGCTCAAGGGCTGGCGGATTCGCCCGCTGATCTGCTACGACCTGCGCTTCCCGGTGTGGAGCCGCGATGCCCAGGACACCGACCTGTTGCTGTACACCGCCAACTGGCCGGCTGCGCGCCGCCAGCACTGGAACCGCCTGTTGCCGGCGCGGGGTATCGAGAACCTGTGCTATGTGGCGGCGGTGAACCGGGTGGGCACCGACGGCAAGGGCTTTGCCTATTCCGGCGACAGCCAGGTGCTGGATTTCCAGGGCGAGAGCCTGCTCAGTGCCGGCGAGGCCGACGGTGTTTTCACCGCTGTGTTGAGCGCGGCAGAGCTGGCGGCCTACCGGACCAAGTTCCCGGCCAACCTGGATGCCGATACCTTCGAGCTTCACTGACAGCTTGTACCGGCCTCTTCGCGGGTAAACCCGCTCCCACAGGTCCCCCACAGTGTTTGAATTCTGTGCAGTACCTGTAGGAGCGGGTTTACCCGCGAAGAGGCCTGTGCTGGTTACATCAGTTTCCGATCAGTACACATCCCGCCGATACCGCCCATCCTCGATCAGCTGTTGCACAACCGCTTCCCCGAGGATGCCGTTGAGCGCTGCATCCACCCCGGCAGCCATGCCTTGCAGGCTGCCGCAGACATACACACAGGCACCATCCGCGACCCAGCGCTTGAGCGTTTCAGCCTGCTGCAGCAACACATCCTGCACATACACCTTGTCGGCCTGATCCCGCGAAAATGCCAGGTCCAGGCGTGCCAGGTCGCCGTTGTCCAGCCAGCCTTGCAGCTCGTTGCCGCACAGCAGGTCATGCGCCCGGTTACGTTCGCCGAACAGCAGCCAGTTGCGCTGCTCGCCAGCATTCACCCGCGCGCGGAGCAGGCTGCGCAGGCCGGCCAGGCCGGTGCCATTGCCGATCAATACCAGCGGTGCAGCCGTTTCCGGCAGGTGGAAGCTGCTGTTGCGTCGCAAACGCAGGCTCAACATACCCCCAAGCGGTAGGTACTCGGTCAGCCAGCCGGAACCCAGGCCCAGGTTGCCATCGGCATGGCGTTCCTGGCGCACTATCAGCTCCAGCACACCATCGCTGGCGATCGAGGCAATCGAGTATTCGCGGCTGCCGATCGGCACCAGTGCGTCGACCAGCGCCTGCGGCTGCAAACCGACCAAGTGATCGCGACGGGTCGGCAACTGGCGACCGGACAGGGCCTGGGCGAGGGTTTCGGCCAAGCCATTCACTTGCACCTTGGCCCCGCCGTCCAGCGCCATGCCATCGAGGAAGGCGTCGATCCTCGGCTGGCCGTTGAGCGGCAGGATCTCCACCAGGTCGCCGGCTTCCCAGCTGGCGGGCTGCTCCGGTCGCAGGCCCAGCAGGTACACCGGCTGGCCCTGGCTGCCCGGGTTGAGCAGTTCGCGGCGCACCAGCGACCAGTTGCCGAAACTCGGCGGCTGCCAGGCGGCCACTGGCTGGGCGCCGGTCAGTTGCGCCAGTTCCTGCTGCCACTGCTGCAGCGCGGCCTGGTCGGCGTTGTCCACTTCCACCGGGCTGAACGCACTGCTGGCACCGCGTTCACCCAGCCATGCCTGCAGGCGGCGGGCGAAGCCGCAAAAGTGCGGATACTGGCGGTCACCGAGGGCGAGCAGGGCGTAGCTGAGGTTGTCGAGCGGCCAAGGCTGGCCTAGCACCTTGCGCTCGAAGGCGCGAGCGCTGTCGGGGGCTTCGCCGTCGCCGAAGGTGCTGACCACGAACAGCGCACGGCGGGCCTGGCGCAGGTCGCTTTCACCCAGTTCTGCCAGGGCGCGTACCTGCACTGGCAGGCCGGCGGCCTGAAGCTGCCCGGCGCTCTGCCAGGCCAGTTGTTCGGCAAGCCCGCTCTGGCTGGCAAAGCCGATCAGCCAGCTATCGCCGCTGGCAGTGTTGCTGGTGACGTTGCCACGGGCGGCACGTACCTGGCGCTTCTTGCGACGGCGGTCGAGGTACAGCAGCCAGCCGGTGACGAAGAACAGCGGCATGGTCAGGCTGGCGATGGTGACGATGATGCGCCCCGGCAGGCCGAAGTATTCGCCCACGTGCAGGGCGTAGACGCTCTGCAGCAGCTGGGCCTTGAAGGACTTGTCGGTGTAGCGGTCATGTCTTTTCACCTGGCCGCTGGCCGGGTCCAGTACCAGGGTGTTGAAGGCACGTGGGTGGTCGGCGTTATCCAGCAGGTAGAACAGGTTGGCCGGCTGGCCGCCTACCGGCGGCAGGCGCAGGTTGTACATGGCCAGGCCCGGGCCGGCAGCGTCCTTGAGATTGGCCCAGATTGCGTCGTAGTCGACCACCAGCGGCGGGGCGTTCTTGTCGATTTTCTGCGGCCCGTGGCGGCCCCGGCCTTCGCCGCGCTTTTGCTGCTGGCCGGCGGCCGGCGTGTCGGCCAGCAGCTTGTTCAGGCCGTCGCGGTACCACTCGTAGGACCAGAACAGCCCGGTCAGGGCGAACAGCAGGTAGAACAGCAGGCACCAGGTGCCAGCCACCGCGTGCAGGTCCCAGTGGAAGGCGCGGCCTTTCTTGGCCCAGTCGAAGGTCAGCCAGGTGCGCCAGTCCAGCGCCTTGCGCGGCCAGCGCAGGTACAGGCCGGAGAGGCAGAAGAACACCAGCATCAGGGTGCAGGCACCGGTGATCTGCCGGCCGCTGTCGCCCATGGCCAGGAAGCGGTGCAGGTTGAGCATGAGGTTGAAGAAGCCTTGCCCGGCCACTTCTCCCTTGAGTTCGCCGGTGTACGGGTCGGCATAGCGCAGCTGGCCACGGCGCTCGCCTGGCGGTGGGGTAAAGAAGACGCGTGCGGCGTTGCCTTCGCGTACATCGACCCACAGCATCGCCACCTTGTCGTGCTGCTGGGCCTCGACCCGCTGGACCAGTTCGGCCGGGGGCAGTACGCCCTCCGGGCGCACCTGGACCTTCAGGACATCGGCATTCAGCGCGCGCAGCAGTTCTTCCTGAAACGAGTACAAGGCCCCGGTGATACCCATCAAGGCCAGCACCAGGCCAGCGGTGATGCCAAAGAACCAGTGCAATTGGAACAGCGTCTTCTTCACCACATGATCACCTTGTGTTTCTGCCGCACACTGCGCGGCGTGCATTATGCCTTGATACGCAAAAGCCCCGCTCACGGGAATGAACGGGGCAGGATGGGCTAGTCAGTCAGGCTTGTGTTGTCTGTACCGGCCTCTTCGCGGGTGAGCCCGCTCCCACAGGTACTGCACTGACCTCAGGTCCAGTGATATTTCTGTGGGAGCGGGTTCACCCGCGAAAGGGCCGGCACAGGCGCAGCCCATTCAACAGATCAACCCGATCCCGGCATCAGAAGTGGACGCTGGTGGTCAACAGAGCCGTCCGCCCCGCCGCCTGGTTGGCGAAGTGGGTAGAGAAGGCCTTGTCGTAGTACACCTCGTTGGTCAGGTTCTGCACGTTCAGCTGCAGGTCGACGTTCTTGGTCAGCTTGTAGGCGGCCATGGCGTCGTAGCGCACGTAGCTGTCCACCATTGTGGTGTTGGCTACGTTGCCATACACGTCATCGACGTAGAACGCACCGCCACCGATGGTCAGCTTCGGCGTAATGGAGTAGGTGGTCCACAGGCTGGCGCTGTTGTTCGGCGTGTTTGGCAGCTGGTTGCCGTCGTTAGCCTTGTTCAGCGGGCCTCCGTCGATCTGACGCGCCTGGAGGTAGGTGTAGCCAGCGAATACCTGCCACTTGTCGGTGAGTTTGCCACTGGCCGACAGCTCGATGCCCTGTACACGAGTTTCGCCGACGTTCTCGTAGGTGGTGGTTTCCACCTGAACGCGGGCGTTTTCCTTCTCTGTGCGGAAGATCGCTGCTGCCAGCGACAGGCGTTCGTCCAGCAAGTCCCACTTGGTACCTACTTCGTAGTTGGTGGTTTCTTCCGGCTCCAGGTCACTGCCCAAGATATTGCCGCTGCGGTCAGTGGTGCCTGGCAGAGTGTTGGTTTCGGTACCTTCACCGAGCATGGCGCCTGGCGGGGTCGCGGACGTGGCGTAGGAAACATAGATGCTGCCGTTCTCGGCAGGCTTCCAGACCAGACCCAACTGGCCTGTGAAGAATTCACTCTTGTCGCGACCCTTGGTAGGTACGCCGTTCTTGTTCACGACGGTTGCGCCGCTGGCGTCGTAGGTACGGAACTTGGTATCGAAATGGTCGTAACGCAGGCCCATGTTCAGCAGCCACTGGGGCGTGAGCTCCAGTGTATCGAAAGCATAGATCGCACGTGTCTTGCCGCTGGTTTTGGTACCGGCGTAGTTGCGCGAGACCGTGCCGTCCCAAGCGTCATCCGGGTTCGGGTCGCTCAGCGAGGTGCAGCTACCGCCGTTGCCAGGCCCAGTGCAGCTGAGTTTGCTGTTTGGCGTGACTGTGTAACTCTGGCGGTCGGACTCTTCCTTGGTGAACTCGATACCGGTGGAGAAATTGTTCTTGAAGCCGCCGACGAAGAACTCACCGAACAGGTCGGTCTGGTTGGTTGTGGTGGCGGTGTTGCCAACACGGGTGTTGGCGCGACGCCAGACCCCGTTGTTGTTGACGTTGCCAACACTGTCGTCAGGCTGGGTCAGGATATAGTCCTGCATGCTGTTGCCGTGACGCAGGGTGTTTTTGATGGTCAGCGAGTCCGTGAGGTCGTGCTCGATGCCAATGGTTGCGATGTCAACGCGGGTCTTGCGGAAATCGCGGCCGGTCAGGCCATAGAAGTTGTCGCTGTCGCCGCCGTCAGTCGGCTTGCTCGGGTGCGCCGAGGTGCGTGCGGTGTTGCCGCCGGTCGGGATGGTGTACGGAATGCCCGAATCCGGCAGGTCGTCGCTTTCCAGATGGTAGTAGTCGAGGTTCACGCGGGTCGGAGTACCCAGGCCGAAGGCCAGCGATGGGGCGATACCCCAACGGTCGTAGTTGACCTTGTCGCGGCCGGCGACGTTGCTTTCGTGGGTCATCAGGTTCAAGCGGCCGGCAGCGGTATCGCTGAACTGGTAGTTACCATCGAAGGTGTAGCGCTGGGTCTGGTCGCTGCCCCAGGTCCAGGCGCCGTCGAGCGAGTTGCCCATGTGTGCACGTTTGCTCACCAGGTTGATGGTGCCGCCGGCGGCACCACGGCCGCCGATGGCCGAGTTCGGGCCCTTGGCCACTTCCACCGATTCGATGGCAAAGATTTCGCGGGTTTGAGCGCCAGTGTCACGCACGCCGTCCAGGTAGGTGTCACCTTGGGCGTCGAAGCCGCGGATGAACGGGCGGTCGCCTTGTGGGTTGCCGCCTTCGCCGGCACCAAAGGTGATGCCCGGCACAGTGCGCAGTGCATCCTGCAGGGTCAGGGCGTTGGTGTCCTTGATCACTTGCTGCGGGATCACGGTTACCGAGCGCGGGGTATCCACCAGCGGCGCGGTGTACTTCTGCGAGGACGCCTGGTCGACCTTGTAATCGGTGCTGGCCTGTTCAGCCTTGCCGTTGACGCTGGTGGCGTCGAGGGTGATAGCACTGCTGGCGACCGGGTCGGCGGCGTAGGCCGACGAAGCGCTGAGGGCTACGCCGATGGCAGACACGATCAGGCGTGGTGAACTCACTGCAGATGGTACGTACTGGCGCATTGCTAAGGACCTTCCCCAAGGTGGTAAGGCCGCGGATCTTAATGTAAGCAATTGTGACTCACAATTGAGAGTCGTTACCATTCGTGAAGAATTTACAATCTTTACAATTTGCCTTTACGGTTTCATCAAGCTGAAACGTCTTAAGCGGCAATTGGGGCTTGTGAAGCGCAAAAGGGAATCAATATCATTGGCGCCTTACATTTTCCGACGGTGCTGTCGCCATGCTGCTTCACATCCCCGGCCTGTTTCACGCCGATGAACTGGCCCGTATCCGCGAGGCGCTGGAGCAGGCCGACTGGGCCGACGGCAAGATCACGGCCGGCTACCAGTCGGCCAAGGCCAAGCACAACCTGCAACTGCCGGAAGGCCACCCGCTGGCCAAGGAAATCGGCAGCGCGCTGATCGACCGCCTGTGGCAGAACCCGCGCTTCATGTCTGCAGCCTTGCCGCACAAGGTATTCCCGCCGCTGATCAACTGCTACCGCGAAGGCGGCAGTTTCGGCTTTCACATCGACAACGCCCTGCGCCAGCCCAAGGGCAGCCCTGAGCGGGTGCGTACCGACCTGTCTTCCACGCTGTTCCTCAGCGATCCGGACAGCTACGACGGCGGCGAGCTGGTGATCCAGGACACCTACGGCGAGCAGCAGGTCAAGCTGGCTGCCGGTGACCTGGTGTTGTACCCCGGCACCAGCCTGCACAAGGTCAACCCGGTGACCCGTGGCCAGCGTTACGCCGCGTTCTTCTGGACCCAGAGCCTGGTGCGCGAGGACAGCCAGCGGGCGTTGCTCTTCGAAATGGACAATGCCATCCAGCAACTGACTGCCGATGTGCCGGACCATCCGTCACTGCTGCAGTTGACCGGCACCTACCACAACCTGCTGCGCCGCTGGGCCGAGGTCTGAGCCGTGTCCTATCAGTTGCGACATGAGGAAGTGGTGGATGTGGCCGGTTTGCAGGCCATGCTGGAAGAAAGCCCTGGCAAGGCCGCCCAGGCGATCCTGGCGGCGGCAGGGCAGGGCGCGGTCGAGGCACAGTTGTTGCTGGGGCAGATCCTGCTCGACGGGCGCGGCATTCAGGCGGATGCCGCCGTCGCCAGGCGCTGGTTCGGTATGGCCGCGCAGGGCGGCAGTGCCATGGCGCACAACATGCTGGGGCGTTGCCTGGAGCATGGCTGGGGCGGTGAGCCAAGCCAGGCGCAGGCGGCCATTCACTATGCGCGTGCGGCCGATGCCGGGCTGGACTGGGGGCTGTACAACCTGGGCAACTTGCTGGCCACCGGGCGCGGCATACCGGCCAACCAGGCACAGGCGCTGATGTGCTACGAGAAGGCCGCGCACATGGGGCATGCCAAGTCGATGAACCTGTACGGGCGTTACCTGGAACAAGGCATCGCCACGGCGCCCAATCCGACACGGGCGGTGCGCTGGTATCGGCGCTCGGCCGAGGCGGGGGACTTTCGTGGCATGTTCAGCCTGGCGCTGGTGCTTGTCGAGCGGGGACAGGCGGCGGAAGCCGGGCCCTGGCTGGAGCGGGCGCGGGTCGAGGGGAACATGAATTTTCTGCGCAGTGCGCTGGTGACCTTGCAGGGGGCCGGGCCGGTGTTGATGGCCTTTGCGGCGCGGTATGCCGAGGAGATCGAACGGCGCGAAGCTTGAGGCTCCCTCAAGGCCTGTAGGAGCAGCCTTGTGCTGCGAAGAGGCCGGCATGACAAAAGAGGGCCTTTGGCAGTTATGGCCTCTTCGCAGCACAAGGCTGCTCCTACAGGGAGTTGCACAGGCCTGAGGGCGGAAAGCACAAATGAAAACGGGGCCTTTCGGCCCCGTTTTGCGTTACAGGTAGTAAGCCTTCAGCGGCGGGAAGCCATTGAATTCCACTGCGCTGTAGCTGGTGGTGTAGGCACCGGTCGACAGCCAGTACAGGCGGTCACCGATGGCCAGGTTCAGCGGCAAGCCGTACTTGTAGTGCTCGTACATGATGTCGGCGCTGTCGCAGGTCGGGCCGGCGATGACCACTTCTTCGGTCTCGCCTTTCTTCTCGGTCCAGATCGGGAACTTGATGGACTCGTCCATGGTTTCGATCAGGCCGGAGAACTTGCCCACGTCGGTGTAGATCCAGCGCTCGACGGCAGTGCGCGACTTGCGTGCAACCAGTACCACTTCGCTGACCAGGATACCGGCGTTGGCAATCAGCGAACGGCCCGGCTCGAGGATGATTTCCGGCAGATCGTCACCGAAGTCTTCCTTCAGGAAGCGGATGATCTCTTCGGCGTAGGTTTCCAGGCTGTTGGTCCGGGTGATGTAGTTGGCCGGGAAGCCGCCACCCATGTTGATCAGCTTCAGCTCTATGCCGTCTTCTTCCTTCAGGCGCTCGAAGATCACCTTGACCTTGGCGATGGCGGCGTCCCACACGCTGATGTCGCGCTGTTGCGAGCCGACATGGAAGGAAATGCCGTAAGGCACCAGGCCCAGGTCGCGGGCGAGAATCAGCAGGTCCATGGCCATGTCGGTCTGGCAGCCGAATTTACGCGACAGCGGCCAGTCGGCAGTGGTCGAGCCTTCGGTGAGGATACGCACGTACACCTTCGAACCCGGTGCGGCCTTGGCGATGTTGCGCAGGTCGGCTTCCGAGTCGGTGGCATACAGGCGCACGCCCTTCTCGTAGAAGTAGCGGATGTCCTTGGACTTCTTGATGGTGTTGCCGTAGCTGATACGGTCGGCGCTGACGCCGCGCCCCAGCACCTTGTCCAGCTCGTAGATCGAGGCGATGTCGAAGCTCGAGCCTTTCTCTTTGAGCAGGTCGATGATTTCCACGGCCGGGTTGGCCTTGACCGCGTAGTACACCTTGGCGAATTCGAAACCAGCGCGCAGGTCGTCGTAGGCCTGGCTGATCATCTGGGTATCGATGAGTACGAACGGGGTTTCCTGCTTGTCGGCAAACGCCTTCATTTTCTGGAAGGTGTCACGCGCGAAATAGTCTTCGACCTGGATCGACATGCTCAGGGACTCCATGGGCAAACTGAAAATTTAAGTGGCTGCAAACTGAACGTCCTCCGTATCCCCACTTTGGTTCGCCTACTCAGTACTTGAGCCGGATGGATCGTTTCCAGCATGGACGTTCGGCGCGCACTTTAGGGCGTGAAGAATGCAGAATCAACAGGCAATCCGGGCGTGATCGACGCGGATCGACGACCTGCCATTTGAATAACCGACCCATGTGACCGGCTGATGTTCCCCGGAGTGTTTCAAGCGTAAAAAATAGTGGAATGGAACGCGTTGGCTCCTTCGCGGGTACGCCCGTTCCCACAGGCATCTCGCGGTTTCTGTGGGAGCGGGCGTGCCCGCGAAGGGGCCTCAGGTGTTCATATTTATGGCCACATTTCCCTGGCACTGCCGTGCATGAAAAAGACGATAAATTTTTTGTTACCGACTGGCGGAATTGCCGTCCTTGATGAGAAACATTACTATTCGCACCCTTGTCTGCCTCCCTGATGACCCCGACCGTGTCCGGACCCAAAGGCTTCCTCGACCACTACCATGAGCTGATCGGCACCTGGACGCGCAAGTTGCGCAGTCGACAGCAGGCCGAGGACCTCACCCACGATGCCTTTGTCCGGGTACTGGAAAACCCGCGCGAGCAGGTCGAGCAGCCACGCGCCTACCTGCACCAGACCGCGCGCAATATTGCCGTGGATGGTTTCCGTCGCGAGGACCGCCGCCAGGCACTGGAGCTGGAAGCCTTCGACGAAGGCATGGGCGGCGGTGGCGACCCCGAGGCCTACGTGCATGCGCTGGAGCTGGCCGACAGTGTCGAGCGGGCGTTGGCCGAACTGCCGCTCAATTGCCGACAGGTGTTCATCTGGCAGAAGCTCGAAGGCCTGACCCAGGCCGAGATCGCCGAGCGCATGGGGTTGAGCAAGAACATGGTCGAAAAGTATATGATCCGCACGCTCCGGCATCTGCGCGAGCACCTGGATGTGTCGGCATGATGAGTCAGGAGACCTTTTCGATGAAACAGCACGGTACCGATACCGTCCGCGAGCAGGCGGCCGCGTGGTTCGCCCGGGTGCAGGATGCACCTCGCGATGCCGGGCTGCAGGCGCAGCTGCACGCCTGGCTGGAAGGCGATGCGCGACACCGTGAAGAGTACCAGCAGCTCTCCCGCCTGTGGCAGGCCGCCGACTTCATCCCGCGCCAGCGCCTGGAAGCGCTGTGCCAGCCGGCCCCGGTACGCCAGTTGCCACGTCGGCGCTTCGTGCGCCAGGCCTTGGCCGCCAGCGTGGCGGCACTGGCGCTGGGCCTGGGCTGGGGCGGCTGGCACTACCAGCAACTGAATCACCAGGGCAGCTTGCAGACCGCCTTCAACGAACGCCGCCAGGTCGAACTGCCGGATGGATCGCACCTTGAGCTCAACGGCAGCACGCAAGTGCAGGTCGCTTTCAGCGCCGGCCAGCGGCATGTCCGGCTGATGGCGGGTGAGGTGATGTTCACCGTGGCCCACGACAGTGGCAGGCCGTTCGTGGTCGACACCGCCCAGGGTAGCGTGACTGTCACCGGTACCCGTTTCGACGTCCGCCTGGAGCCGGCCAGCACCCGCGTGGCGGTGGAGCAGGGCTCGGTGCGTGTGCAGGGCAAAGGCGCCTCGCTGGCGCAGCTCACGGCGGGCCAGGGCTCGCATATAGATGCACAAGGCCAGGTGGCCGCGCCCTATGCGGTGAATACCGGCGCCCTGACTGCCTGGCGCCAAGGCAGGCTGGTGTTCGACAACGCCACCCTGGCCGAGGTGGTGGCCGAAGCCTCGCGTTACCGCAGCCAGCCGCTGCGGGTCGCCCCCGGTAAAGTCGCGCAGCTGCGGCTGTCCAGCACCTTCAGCACCGACGACACCGATGCGCTGCTGCGTGCCTTGCCGAGCATCCTGCCAGTGGCCATCAAGGCCCATGAAGATGGCTCGCGCGAAATAATCGCGAAATAGATTCAGGTTTTTTTCCGCTCGTTCGTCTTCCCCGCCAGCTGCAACTGCCAAGCATTTCCATTTGCATGCGGTTGGCGTTTATTCCGTATTCCAGGAAGTTTCGACGACGTGAACAACAACAAGCCCTTCCCACGCTTCCGCGCCCTGGCGCTGGCCCTTGCGGTCAGCGCCGTGGCCGTCAACAGCCAGGCCGCAGACGCCACTATTCAGATTCAGGCCCAATCCTTGGCATCGGCGCTGAACCAACTGGGCCAGCAGACCAACCTGCAGTTGTTCTTCAGCCCCGAGCTGGTGGCTGGCAAGCAGGCCCCGGCGGTGTCCGGCCAGCTGGCGCCCGAGCAGGCGCTGCAGCAGTTGTTGCAAGGCAGCGGCCTGACCTACGAGATGTCCCAGGGCACCGTGGTGGTCAAGCCGGCCCAGGCCGATGGCACCCTCACCACCGGTAGCCTGGAGCTGGCACCCACCGACGTCAAGGTGGTGGGTGACTGGCTGGGCGATGCCCAGCAGAGCGTGGTGCAGAACCACCCCGGCGCGCGCACCGTGGTGCGCCGCGAGGCGATGGTGGAAAAGGGCGCAATGAACGTGCGTGACGTGCTGCGCGGCATCCCCGGCGTTCAGGTGCAGGACTCCAACGGTACCGGCGGCAGCGACCTGTCGCTGAACGTGGGTGTTCGCGGCCTGACTTCGCGCCTGTCGCCACGCTCCACGGTGCTGATCGACGGCATTCCGGCCGCTTTCGCGCCCTATGGCCAGCCGCAGCTGTCGATGGCGCCGATTTCCTCGGGCAACCTCGACAGCATCGACGTGGTGCGTGGCGCCGGTTCCGTGCGTTATGGCCCGCAGAACGTCGGTGGGGTGATCAACTTCGTTACCCGGGCAATCCCAGAGAAGCCCTCGGCCGAGCTGTCCACCACCCTGGAAACCTCCCAGCATGGCGGCTGGAAGCACACCGAGTCGGCCTTCGTCGGCGGTACGGCGGACAACGGCATGGGCGTGGCGCTGCTGTACACCGGGGTGAATGGCAACGGCTACCGTGAAAGCAACAATGGCAACGACATCGACGACGTTATCCTCAAGACCCACTGGGCACCGACCGACGTTGACGAGTTCTGGCTCAACTTCCACTACTACGACGGCCGTGCCGACATGCCTGGTGGCCTGACCCAGGCGCAGTACGACAGCAACCCGTACCAGTCGCTGCGCGACTACGACTACTTCGCCGGCCGGCGCAAGGACGTGTCGTTCAAGTGGCAGCGGCAGCTCGACGACGCCACCCAGTTCGAAGTGCTGACCTACTACACCGACAGCTTCCGCGGCAGCTCCATTGCCTCGCGCGACATGAAGACCCTGTCGTCATACCCGCGCAACTACCATACCTTTGCCATCGAACCACGGCTGTCGCGGATCTTCTTCGCCGGCCCGACCACCCAGGAAGTCAGCGTGGGCTACCGCTACCTGAAGGAAGCGATGCGTGAGCAGTCGACCCGCCTGGCGCTGATCGACAACGTGCCGACGCCGACCCCGACCTCCGACGGCCATGTGTTCCAGGACCGCAGCGGTGGTACCGAGGCCAGTGCCTACTACATCGACGACAAGATCGACGTGGGTAACTGGACCATCACCCCAGGTATCCGCTTCGAGCATATCAACACCGACTGGCGCGACCGCCCGGTGCTCGGTGCCAACGGCCAGCCGGTGCCGGAGAAGAAACGCAGCATCACCAGCAACGAGCCACTGCCGGCGCTGAGCGTGATGTACCACATCTCCGATGCGTGGAAGGTGTTCGCCAACTACGAGACCTCGTTCGGCAGCCTGCAGTACTTCCAGCTGGGCCAGGGTGGTACTGGCAACAGCACGGCCAATGGCCTGGAGCCGGAAAAGGCCAAGACCTACGAAATCGGTACCCGCTATGACAATGGCGGCTTTGCCGGTGAGCTGACGGCGTTCTACATCGACTTCGATGACGAACTGCAGTACATCAGCAACGACGTGGGCTGGACCAACCTCGGTGCGACCAAGCACCAGGGTATCGAGGCCTCGGTGCGCTATGACCTGGACGGTCTGGACCCGCGCCTGGAAGGGCTGTCGGTGAACGGTGGCTATACCTATACCCGCGCTACTTATGAAGGGGACATCCCTGGCTTCGAGGGCCGTGACCTGCCGTTCTATTCACGCCAGGTGGCCACTGCCGGCGTGCGTTACGCGGTCAATCACTGGACCTGGAACCTGGATGCCTACGCCCAATCCAAGCAGCGCGCGCCGGGTACCGGGATCAATGCCGATGGCAGCTTCAACGGCGACTACATCACCGAGCCGAGTGCGGACGGGCAGTTTGGCGATATTCCGGGTTATGTGACCTGGCATGCCCGTGGCGGGTATGAGTTCGGGCCTCAGATGTCCAACCTGAAGCTGGCGGCGGGGGTGAAGAACTTGTTCGACAAGCAGTACTTCACTCGCTCCAGCGACAACAATGCCGGCATCTATGTGGGTGAGCCGCGGACCTTCTATGTGCAGGCCAGTGTAGGGTTCTGACATCGCGTCGCCTGCTTCGCGGGTGAACCCGCTCCCACAGGTACCGCGCAGGGTCTTTAGCCTTGCACCGACCCTGTGGGAGCGGGTTTACCCGCGAAGAGGCCGGCACAGGCAATCCATTACTTGGGTTTTGAGCCGAGATTGCCGGGGCCGCTTTGCGGCCCCAGCTATTCAAGAGGTCACCGCCTCAGCCGGCGAGACAATGCTGGTCTTGGCCCCCCGCGAGCGCCCCGAACTCAGGTACGCCGCAATCGACTCCTGCGTCACCTCGCCCAAGAACACCTGCTCGGCATCCAGCACCGGCAGCCACGCCCGGTTGAATTCGTACATCCGCGACAGCAGGATGCGCAAATGCTCATCATGCGACGCCGTGGCATTGAACGGCCGCAGGAAGTCGCCACAAGTCCCTTGCTGGCGATGCATGTCACGCCGGCGCACGTAGCCCAGCGCCTTGTTCTGCGCATCGGTCACCACCACGTAGCGGCGGTCGTGCTCGTCCAGCAGCTCCAGCGCATCGCTCACCGGCGTCTGCGGGCTCACCGATGGCGCGTTGTCTGCCGCATCTTCCGCACGCACCAGCAGCAGGCGCTTGAGGGTGCTGTCCTGGCCGACGAAGTTGCTGACGAACTCGTCCGCCGGGTGCGCCAGCAGGGTGTCCGGGTGGTCCAGCTGCAACAGCTTGCCGGCGCGGAAGATGGCGATCTTGTCGCCCAGCTTGATCGCTTCGTCGATGTCGTGGCTGACCATGATCACGGTCTTGTTCAACGCCCGCTGCATCTCGAAGAACTCGTTCTGGATCATCTCGCGGTTGATCGGGTCGACCGCGCCGAACGGCTCGTCCATCAGCAGCACTGGCGCTTCCGCCGCCAAGGCGCGGATCACGCCGATACGCTGCTGCTGGCCGCCGGACAGCTCGCGCGGGTAGCGCTGCAGGTACTGCTTGGGCTCCAGCTTGATCATGTGCATCAGCTCGCGGGCGCGTTCATGGCACTTCTGTTTGTCCCAGCCGAGCAGGCGCGGCACCACGGTGATGTTTTCTTCGATGGTCATGTTGGGGAACAGGCCGATCTGCTGGATGACATAGCCGATGTGCCGGCGCAGGGTGACCT
Source organism: Pseudomonas sp. SA233 (assembly GCF_054792385.1). Taxonomy (NCBI): domain Bacteria; kingdom Pseudomonadati; phylum Pseudomonadota; class Gammaproteobacteria; order Pseudomonadales; family Pseudomonadaceae; genus Pseudomonas; species Pseudomonas sp. SA233. The sequence goes on from NZ_CP096449.1 coordinate 1,018,608, forward strand.
CGTCCAGCCCGGTGGTGTCTTCGCCATTGATGAACACCTGGCCGGAAGTGGGCGTGATCAGGCGGTTGATCATTTTCAGGGTAGTGCTCTTGCCGCAGCCCGAGGGGCCGAGGAACACGCAGATTTCCCCTTCGTTGACGGTGAGGCTTACCGAGTCGACGGCTTTGACGTCCTTGCCGTTGACGTTGAAGGTTTTGCTGAGGTTCTTCAGTTCGATCATGAGCGCAGTCCTTCTGGAGTCAGGGCACGTTGCAGGGTTTGCAGGAGCAGGTCGGCGATGATCGCCAGCAGGCTGACCAGCACGGCGCCGACCAGCAGCATCGACATGTCGCTGCGGCTGATGGAGGTGAGGATGAGTACGCCAAGGCCGCCGGCGCCGATGGTGGCGGCGATGGTCATCACGCCGATGTTCATCACCACGGCGGTGCGCACGCCGGCGAGGATCACCGGCACGGCGATGGGCAGTTCGACCATGCGCAGGCGCTGGCCGAAGGTCATGCCGATGCCACGCGCGGCTTCACGGATGCCGGGTTCGACGTTGGTCAAAGCCAGGTAGGTGTTGCGCATGATCGGCAGCAGTGAGTAGAGGAACACCGCAGTGATCGCCGGCAGCGGCCCCAGGCCCTGGCCGAACCTGGAGTAGAACGGCAGCAGCAGGCCGAACAGGGCGATCGAGGGAATGGTCAGCAACACCGTGGCACTGGCCTGCAATGGGCCGGCGACGGCCGGGAAACGGGTCATCAGGATGCCCAGCGGTACGCCGACGATGATCGCCAGGCCCACGGCGACGCCGACCAGCATGATGTGTTGCCAGGTCAGCTGCAGTACCTGGGCCCAGTCGAGGTGGGCGAACGTGTCGAGCAGGCTCATGGTTGTACCTCGCCAGGCATTGGGTGGTCACGCAGGAAGGCGGCGGCCACCGTGGTCGGGTTCTGGTGTTCGACGTCGACCTTGGCATTGAGCTGGCGCATGGTTTCGTCATCCAGTTGCTCGGCCAGAGGCTTGAGCAGGCCGGCCAGTTGTGGGTTGGCGTCGAGCACCTGTTTGCGCACCACCGGGGCGGCGGTGTAGTCGGGGAAGTAGTGCTTGTCGTCTTCCAGCAGCTTGAGGTTGAACGCGTTCAGGCGACCATCGGTGGTGTACACAAGGCCGGCGAACACCTGGTTGTTGTGCATGGCGGTGTAGACCAGGCCGGCATCCATCTGGCGGATGTTGGCGCGGCCCACTTGCAGGTCGTACATCGCTTTCAGGCCTGCCAGGCCGTCCGGGCGGTTGGCGAACTCGGTGTCCAGCGCCACCAGGTGGTTGCGGTGGCTTTCGTCACGCAGTACCTGGTTGAGGTCGCTGATGGAGTTGATCTGCGGATAAGCCTCGGCGACCTGCTTGGGCAGGCCCAGCGCATAGGTGTTGCTGAACTTCGACGGGGTCAGCCAGATCAGGTCCTTCTTCGCGTCCAGTGCCTTGACCTTGGCGTAGGTGGCCTCGGCACTGGGCATGCGCTCGTCGATATGGTTGTACGACACCAGTGACACGCCGGTGTATTCCCACATCAGGTCGAGCTGGCCGGTTTCCTGGGCCTGGCGTGCGATGTTGCTGCCAAGGCCGCTGGTGACGCGCACATCAAAACCGTTGGCGCGCAGGTATTGCGCGGTGATTTCGGCAAGTACGGTCTGTTCGGTGAACACCCGCGCGCCGATACGGACAAGTGGTTTTTCCGCTGCCTGGGCAAATCCTGCAAACAGCAGGGTCGCGCCCAACAACCAGGCGATTCTCTTGTTCATACGTTCCCTCTCGTTATCCAGCCAGGCCACGTTCCAGCCAGCGCTTGCTGGAGAAACTCACCGCTGCGTCCAGCGCCAGCGCCAGTAGTGCGGTGCAGGCAGCCCCCAGCAGCAGTTGTGGCTGGTTGTTCAGGGCGATGCCGGGGAAGATCAGGCTGCCCAGGCTGTTGGCGCCAATCAGGAACGCCAGCGGTGCGGTGCCGACGTTCAGCGCCAGGGCCACACGCACGCCACCAACGATGATCGGCACGGCGTTGGGCAGCTCCACCTGCCAGAGTTGCTGGCGCGGAGTCATGCCGATGCCGGTGGCGGCTTCCTTGAGCGAGGCGGGGACGTTTTTCAGGCCCTCGTAGGTATTGCGCACGATGGGCAGGAGGGAGGCGAGGAACAGCGCGAAGATCGCGGGCCCGGCGCCGATGCCCAGGATACTCAGGGCGATGGCCAGAACGGCCAGGGGAGGGATGGTGTTACCAACGTTGAAGAACTGCATGAAGCGTTCGGCTTTGTCGACCCGGTGCGGTCGACTTAACGCAATGCCGGCGGGGATGCCCACGGCCAGCGCCGCCGCCATCGAAGCCAGCACCAGTAGCAGGTGCGCTTGCAGGTAGAACCCAAGATCGTCGCGATATCGCGCGATCGTGTCGATGCCGATCCAGTGGACCAGCAGGGCCAGGATGACGAGCACGGAGGCCCATCCCAACAGCCCTTTTCCGTAGCGTTTTGCCACAGGCGGACTCCTTGTGTAGTCGGCGAGCACACTTCTTGGTTGCCGGCCAGTCCTGGCGGCGGGTGGTGTGTTCGCGAGTAGCAGCGTGACGCACGCCGAAGGCTGCGATCAGGCCATGAGCCGAACCCCGTCGGGCCCGAAAATGCTGATGAAACCAGCTCCCCAACCGAAGCGGGTTGCAGGGGAGTGGACGTCTCCGTGGGCGTAAAGGTTCCCACCTGGGGCGGCATTTGGCCAGCGTTAATCACTGGTTGGTTGGAAAATTGACGAGAAAAAGCAGCGGGTTAGTGCTCTGTAGGCGTTGAAATAACTGCTCTTGGGCCATTTGTCGTGATAAAGCGATTGCCTGGCGAATTTGTGGCCTCTGGGCGGGCGCTTTCGCGGGTAAACCCGCTCCCACAAGTCCTGCACAGGTTTCAAAGGCGGTGTGATACCTGTGGGAGCGGGTTTACCCGCGAAGAGGCCGGAACAGGCACCGCCGGTTCAGCAAATTTTGGTCCCGGCCCAACTTCAGGTATGATATCGCCCCTTTTTAATCCCCCAGTCAGGCGATTTCCCATGACCAACCAGGCCGCCGAAGTCGCGAAGCGCCGCACTTTCGCAATCATTTCCCACCCCGACGCCGGTAAGACCACCATCACCGAGAAGCTGCTGCTGATGGGCAAGGCCATTGCCGTCGCCGGTACCGTGAAGTCGCGCAAGTCCGACCGCCACGCCACCTCCGACTGGATGGAAATGGAGAAGCAGCGCGGCATCTCCATCACCACCTCGGTGATGCAGTTCCCGTACCGCGAGCACATGATCAACCTGCTCGACACCCCCGGCCACGAAGACTTCTCGGAAGACACCTACCGCACCCTGACCGCGGTGGACTCGGCGCTGATGGTGCTCGACGGCGGTAAAGGTGTAGAGCCACGTACCATCGCCCTGATGGACGTGTGCCGCCTGCGCGACACGCCGATCGTCAGCTTCATCAACAAACTCGACCGCGACATCCGCGACCCGATCGAGCTGCTGGACGAGATCGAAGCCGTGCTGAAGATCAAGGCCGCGCCGATCACCTGGCCGATCGGTTGCTACCGCGACTTCAAGGGCGTGTACCACCTGACCGGTGACTACATCGTGGTGTACACCCCGGGCCACGGCCACGAGCGCACCGAAGCCAAGATCATCCAGAAGCTGGACTCGGACGAAGCCCGTGCCCACCTGGGTGACCAGTACGATTCGTTCGTCGAACAGCTGGAGCTGGTGCAGGGCGCCTGCCACGAGTTCAACCAGGAAGAGTTCATCAACGGCCAGCTGACCCCGGTGTTCTTCGGTACCGCGCTGGGCAACTTCGGTGTCGACCATGTGCTTGACGCCGTCGTCGACTGGGCGCCGCGCCCGCTGGGCCGTGTTGCCCACGAGCGCACCGTGGAGCCTGTGGAAGAGAAGTTCACCGGTTTCGTGTTCAAGATCCAGGCGAACATGGACCCGAAACACCGCGACCGCATCGCCTTCATGCGCATCTGCTCGGGCAAGTACGAGAAGGGCATGAAGATGCGCCACGTGCGGATCAACAAGGACCTGCGTATCGGCGATGCGCTGACCTTCTTCTCCTCCGAGCGTGAGCAGCTGGAAGAGGCCTATGCCGGCGACATTATCGGCCTGCACAACCACGGCACCATCCAGATCGGCGACACCTTCACCGAAGGCGAGGCACTGGGCTTCACCGGTATCCCGCACTTCGCCCCGGAGCTGTTCCGCCGCGTGCGCCTGAAGGACCCGCTGAAATCCAAGCAGCTGCGCCAAGGCCTGCAACAGCTGGCCGAAGAAGGTGCTACCCAGGTGTTCTTCCCCGAGCGCAGCAACGACATCATCCTCGGTGCAGTCGGTGTGCTGCAGTTCGACGTGGTCGCCAGCCGCCTGAAGGAAGAGTACAAGGTCGAGTGCGCCTACGAGCCGATCACCGTGTGGTCGGCCCGCTGGATCGGTTGCGACGACAAGAAGAAGCTCGAGGAATTCCAGAACAAGGCCATGGAGAACCTGGCTATCGACGGTGGCGGGCACCTGACCTACCTGGCGCCGACCCGGGTCAACCTGTCGCTGATGGAAGAGCGGTGGCCGGACATCAAGTTCCGCGCTACCCGCGAGCACCACTGATTTCGAGAGCTTGCTCCTGATTTTCAGGGCCTGCTCCTGACCCTTGTGGGAGCGGGTTTACCCGCGAATGCGTCGGTAAACTCAACATCGCATTCGCGGGTGAACCCGCTCCCACAGGGACCGTGTTAAGGCCGAAATCAATTCCCGGCCTTGATACTGGTCCAGATCCGCGTGCGAATACGGTCGATCTTGGCCGGCATCGCCTCCAGCGCATACAGCTTGCCCATTACTTCCTCGCTCGGGTAAATCATCGTATTACCCTTCATCGCCGGATCCACCAGCCCGTCCGCCTTGAGGTTGCCGTTGGCGTACTGCACATGGTTGCTGATGTTGGCCATCACCTCCGGCTGCAGCAGGTAGTTCATGTAGGCATACCCGGCCTTCTCATCCGGTGCATCGGCCGGCATGGCAACCATGTCGAACCACATCGGCGCGCCTTCCCTGGGGATCGAGTAGCCCACCTTCACCCCGTTCTTCGCCTCCTCGGCGCGGTTCTTCGCTTGCAGTACATCCCCCGAGAAGCCCACCACCACGCAGATGTCGCCATTGGCCAGGTCGCCGGTGTACTTCGAGGAGTGGAAGTAGCTGATATACGGTCGCACCTGCATCAGCAGCGCCTTGGCCTTGTCATAGTCCGCCGGGTCCTGGCTGTGGTGCGGCAGGCCCAGGTAGTGCAGGGCGATCGGTAACAGTTCAGGGCCGTTGTCCAACACCGCGACGCCGCAGCTTTTCAGCTTGCTCATGTACTCGGGCTTGAAGATCAGGTCCCAGGAGTCCACCGGGGCATCGTCGCCCAGCACTGCCTTGACCTTGTCGATGTTGTAGCCGATGCCGGTGCTGCCCCACAGGTATGGGAAACCGTACTGGTTACCCGGGTCGTTCACTTCGAGCGCCTTGAGCAGCACCGGGTTGAGGTTGTGCCAGTTGGGCAATTGCGACTTGTCCAGGCGCTTGAGGGCCTTGCCCTGAATTTGCCGGGCCATGAAATGGTTGGACGGAAACACCACGTCATAGCCGGAGTTGCCGGTCATCAGCTTGCCGTCGAGGGTTTCGTTGCTGTCGTAAACGTCGTAGGTGGGCACGATACCGCTGGCTTGCTGGAAGTTCTTCAGTGTGTCGGGGGCAACGTAGCTGGACCAGTTGTAGATCTTCACCGTTTCGGCGGCGCCGGCCACGCTGGCGGCCAGCATCAGGGGGGCGAGAAGGAGCGTGCGCATGTCGGGGTTACCTTGCTTTGTGTGTTGTTATCGAAGGCAGGCGATCAGCGGATCAGAAAATAAGGACGTAGGTTTTGCGCACGGTCTCCTGGATGTCCCAGGTGCCAGTGCTGTTGGCCGGTAGCATCAGTGCGTCTCCGGCTTCTATGAGCAGGGGCTCGCCACCGTCGGGGGTGAAGGTGCAGCGGCCCTTAATGAAATGGCAGAACTCCTGCTGCACGATCTGCCGCCGCCAGCGCCCGGGAGTGCACTCCCAGATGCCGGTTTCGACGCCGTCGCTGCGTTCCACGCAGGTGACCGAAGTCAATGCAACGGGGTCGCCAAGCGGCACCGCGACCGGGTTGGAGCTGTCGAGCACGGCGCTGTCGGTGTTCTTGAAATGGGTGATGCTCATGACCGGTAAATCCTGTGTCAGTGAGGGGGAAAATCAGCGCATGAAGCCTTCCATGAAGTCCGCAAGATTGCTGGCAAGGCGCCGCCTCCAGGGCGCACTGGCGGGGTTGGCGAGGGTCCGGTCCTCGTGGACGAAGCTCTGGATGATCGCGTTGTAGCCCAGCCATCGGCAGGGCTCGGGTGGCCAGCTGGCCAGGCTTGAAAGCGGGCGGTTGTCGAGCACCCAGGGTTGCGCGGTCAGTTCGTTGTGCTGGTTGAGGATCAGCGCGGCCAGGGTGCGCCCGCCCAGGTTGGTGGCGCCGACGCCTTCGCCGCCGTAGCCGCCCGCCAGGGCGATGCCGCGTTGACGGTCGCAGAGCATGTGCGGGCGGAAGCGCCGTGCCATGCCCAGGTTGCCGCCCCAGGAATGGGTGATACGCACGTGCTTCAACTGTGGGAACAACTCGCTGAACAGGTAGCGGCGCAGCTCGATTTCCTGTTCGTCGAGGTTGAAGTTTTCGCGCAGGCGGCCACCGAAGCGGTAGCCGCCACGGGCGCCGAATACCAGGCGGTCGTCGGCGGTGCGCTGGCCGTAGGTGACCTGGCGGCTGCTTTCGCTGAACGCCTGGCCCTGGTTTAGGCCGATCTGTTGCCAGGTGGCCTCCGGCAGTGGTTCGGTGGCCACCAACAGGCTCTGTACCGGCAGCTGATGTTTGCCCAGTGGCGGCAGGCTGACGGCATAGCCCTCCACGGCGGGTACCGTCCATTGGCAACGGATGCGCGCCAACGGGGTGCGCACCTCACCCGGCTGCCAGTCGATGGCTGGGGTGTTTTCGTAGATGGGTACGCCCAGCGCTTCTACCGCCCGGGCCAGGCCACGCGCCAGCTTGGCGGGCTGGATGGTTGCGGTGTGCGGGCTGTAGATGGCGCCATAGGCGTTGCTGACTCGCAACTGGGCGTCAAGCTGTTCGGGGCGCAGCCAGCGGTAGTCGTCCTCGGTCATGCCTTGGCGATAAAGGTCGTCTAGGTAGGCGCGCAGGCTGCGCTCCTGTTCCGGGTAGCGCGCGGCGCAGTACAGCACGCCGCCTTTGCGGTAGTCGCAGTCGATGCTCTCGCGGTGCAGTACGCGGTGTACTTCATCGGGAATGCCATGCAGCAGGTCGATGCTGGCGCGGCGCTGTTGCGGTGACAGGGTGGCCAGCAGCCGGTCTTCGCCGAGCAGGTTGCCCATCAGCCAGCCGCCGTTGCGCCCCGAGGCGCCGAAGCCGGCGATGTTGGCGTCGATTACCGCGATGTTCAACTGTGGCGCCTGGCGCTTGAGGTAGTAGGCGGTCCACAGGCCGGTGTAGCCAGCGCCGATGATGCATACATCCGCGTCCAGGTCCTCGCGCAGGGCCGGGCGGGCGCACAACGGCTCGTCGAGCTGGTCCATCCACAGGCTGAGCGTGCGCAGGGGTTGCATCGGGTCGGCTCCACATCCGTCAAGGTCTGTGGGCGATCCTAGTGGTGTCGGCGGGCGGCTGTCCTACGTGCGTGCACGCAGGGAAATTTGCTTCAGGTACGCCTTGGGCGTAAGCCCGGTGTGTTCGCGGAAACACTTGTAGAACGCCGACAACGAGTTGAAACCGGCATTGAACGCCAGCTCGTCGATCGTGGCTTCGATGCTGTCGTCGTTGAGGCTGGCCATCAGGTGCTGCAGGCGGGCCTGGTTGACGTAGCGGTAGAAGCTTTGCCCGAGCACTTGGTTGAGCAGGTAGGAGATCTGGTTGCGGCTGTAGCCGCTGGCGTCGGCCACCTGCTGCAGGTCCAGCTCCGGGTCCAGATAGGGGCGCTGGCGCTGGAAGTAGTGTTCCAGGTCCTGGGCCATGGTCGACAGCTGCCTCGGCGACAGGCCCAGGCGGCTGGTGGCCGGGCGTGGGCCACTTCTGGCGTGGCCGCTGCCGTGGCGGCGGACCAGCGTGGCATATTCGTTGACCTGCCAGATCAGGCCGTCCTTGACGGTAATCGCCTCGCTGGACTGGAACGCCACCAGGCCATCGCCGCCCTGCACCGTGACCTGGTACTGGATGAACGCGGTACAGCCATCGACGCGGATGCGGTCGCTGTGCACGATATCTTCGCCAGCTTCATGGGGCAGGCAGGCGCGCACGTAGTCGCGCAGTTCCTGGTAGCCGAGCACGCGGTTCTGGAAGAAGTCGTGGTACTGAATGTCGGGGTGGTAGAGCGCCATGATGCCGTCGAGGTCGCGGTGCTTCCAGCACAGGTGGTAGCGCAGCACGGTGTCGGCGGTGAGCGGGGTCTGCTCGGGGCTGTCGCGGAGGGTGGTGGCGGTCATGAGCCTGATAGTGCATTGCAGAACACCCAGCTGCAAGGGGGCGGATCCGGCATATTGCACGGTTCTGCCAAGCGGTCTGGGGCGTAAGTCGTTGATTTTGTTGAGACTGATTTTTTGAAAGGGATGGCATGGCGAGTGCACCGGTCTGTTCAACATCGAACAAGGAGAAAGGCCATGCGCTCGATACTGCTCTGGATGATTGGGGTGCCGATTCCGGTGATTATCCTGATCTGGTTCTTCATGCATTGAGATTATTGGGGCCGCTTTGCGGCCCATCGCGACACAAGGCCGCTCCTACAGGAGATCGCGGTCCCTTGTAGGAGCGGCCTTGTGTCGCGATGGGCTGCAAAGCAGCCCCGGCTATCTAAAGGCTAAAGAAACTGCTCGGCATAGTGACAAGCCACTTGCCGGGTACTCACCTGTCTGAGCGCCGGCACCTCCTTGGCACACCGCTCGGTCGCATACGGGCAGCGCTTGTGAAACGCACACCCATCCGGCGGGTTCAGCGGGTTGGGCAACTCCCCGGCAATGCGGATCTTCGGCTTCAAAGGGTCCGGGTGAATCGCCGGCGTCGCCGACAGCAGCGCCTGTGTATACGGGTGCAACGGCCTTTCGTAGATATCTTCTTTCGGCCCCATCTCCGCCGGTCGGCCGAGGTACATCACCAGCACCTGATCGGCCACATGCCGCACCACCGCAAGGTTGTGCGAAATAAACACGTAGGCGGTGTTGAACTCCTTCTGCAAATCCATGAACAGGTTCAGCACCTGGGCCTGGATCGACACGTCCAGCGCCGAGGTCGGCTCGTCCGCCACCAGCACCTTGGGCTGCAGCATCATTGCCCGGGCCAGGGCAATACGTTGGCGCTGGCCACCGGAGAACATGTGCGGGTAACGCTGGTAATGCTCGGGGCGCAGCCCGACCTGTTCCATCATCTTCTGCACCTTTTCTCGCCGCTCGGCCTTGCTCAGCGAGGTGTTGATCAGCAGCGGCTCGGCCAACTGGTCACCAATCTTCTGCCGTGGGTTGAGCGAGGCGTAGGGGCTCTGGAACACCATCTGCACGTCGCGGCGCAGTTGCTTGCGCTCGCTCTTGCTGGCGCCTTTCACTTCGGTGCCGGCAATTTGCAGCGAGCCGGACGACGGCTCTTCGATCAGAGTCAGGGCGCGGGCCAGGGTCGACTTGCCGCAGCCGGACTCGCCGACCACGGCCAGGGTCTTGCCGGCCTCCAGTTCGAACGACACGCCATTCAGCGCGCGGACCAGGGCGTGGCCCTTGAACAGCCCGCGGGAGACTTCGTAATGCCGGGTCAGCTCCCGGGCGGATAGAACGACGGCCATCACGCCACCTCCTGGTTCAGCGGGTAGAAGCAACGCACCAGGCCATGGGCCTGGGGATCGAGGGGCGGGCGCTGGCGCCGGCAGTTGTCCTGCACGTACGGGCAGCGCGGTGACAGCAGGCAACCCACGGGGCGGTCGTAGCGACCGGGGACGATGCCGGGCAGGGTGGCCAGGCGTTCGGCACCGATGCTGTGCTCGGGGATCGCCGCCAGCAACGCTTCGCTGTAGGGGTGGGCGGGCACGTCGAACAGCTCCGGCACCTGGCCCACTTCCACGGCCTGGCCGGCGTACATCACGCACACCCGCCTGGCCGTTTCGGCGACCACGGCGAGGTCGTGGGTGATCAGTATGAGCGCCATGTTGCGCTCCTTCTGCAGGTTGACCAGCAGCTCCATGATCTGCGCCTGGATGGTCACGTCCAGCGCAGTGGTGGGTTCGTCGGCAATCAGCAGCTTGGGTTCGCCGGCAATCGCCATGGCAATCGCCACGCGCTGGCTCATGCCGCCGGACAGCTGGTGCGGGTAGGCGTCCAGGCGGCTTTCCGCAGCCGGGATCTCGACCTTCTTCAGCAGCTCCAGGGCACGCTGGCGCGCGGCCTTGCCCTTCAGGCCCAGATGCTGGCGCAGCACTTCCTCGATCTGGTAGCCCACGGTGTAGCTGGGGTTGAGCGCGGTCATCGGGTCCTGGAAGACCATGGCGATGTCCTTGCCCACCACCTTGCGTCGCTGGCGGCCGCTGAGCTTGAGCATGTCGGTGCCGTCGAATGTGAGCGAGTCGGCGGTGATGCGCCCGGGGGCGTCGATCAGGCCCATCAGGGCCATCATGGTCACGGACTTGCCCGAGCCGGATTCGCCGACGATGGCCAGGATCTCGCCGGCCTCCACCGTCAGGTCCAGGCCATCGACCACCGGTACCGCATTGGCGTCGCCGAAGCGCACGTTCAGGTTGTTGATCTGCAACAGTGACATGGCGTTCTCCTCAGGCGGCGTTCTTGAGTTTCGGGTCCAGCGCATCGCGCAGGCCGTCGCCCATCAGGTTGATTGCCAGCACACTGAGCAGAATGGTCAGGCCGGGCAGGCTCACCACCCACCAGGCGCGCTCGATGTAGTCACGGGCCGAAGCCAGCATGGTGCCCCACTCCGGGGTCGGCGGCTGTACACCAAGGCCGAGGAAGCCCAGGGCGGCGGCGTCGAGGATGGCCGAGGAGAAGCTGAGGGTGGCCTGCACGATCAGCGGAGCCATGCAGTTTGGCAGCACGGTGACGAACATCAGCCGTGGCAGCCCGGCACCGGCCAGGCGCGCGGCGGTGACGTAGTCGCGGTTCAGCTCACCCATCACGGCGGCGCGGGTCAGGCGCACGTAGGATGGCAACGACACGATGGCGATGGCGATCACGGTGTTGATCAGGCCTGGGCCGAGGATGGCGACGATGGCCACCGCCAGCAGCAGCGAGGGCAGGGCCAGCATCACGTCCATCAGGCGCATGATCGACGGGCCGAGCAGTTGCGGGAAGAAGCCGGCCAGAAGGCCCAGCAGGATGCCAGGGATCAGCGACATCACCACCGACGACAGGCCGATCAGCAGCGAAAGCCGCGCGCCCTGGATCAGCCGCGAAAGCAGGTCGCGGCCCAGTTCGTCGGTGCCGAGGATGAACTGCCAGCTGCCACCTTCGAGCCACACCGGTGGGGTCAGCAGGAATTCGCGGTACTGCTCGCTCGGGTCGTGCGGGGCAACCCACGGCGCGAACAGCGCGCAGAACACTACCAGGCACATGAAGGCCAGGCCCATCACCGCGCCTTTGTTGCGGGCGAAGGCTTGCCAGAATTCTTTGTATGGCGAGGGGTAGAGCAGGCTCTGGTCCACCGGGCTGGCCGGCGTGACGGATTTCGGAATCGGGCTAGTCATGGCGAAGGCCTCAGCGCTGATGACGGATGCGTGGGTTGGCCAGGCCGTAGAGGATATCCACGACGAAGTTGACCAGGATCACCAGGCAGGCGATCAACAGGATGCCGTTCTGGACCACGGGGTAGTCACGGGCACCGATGGCTTCGATCAGCCACTTGCCGATGCCCGGCCAGGAAAAGATGGTTTCGGTCAGCACCGCACCGGCCAGCAACGTGCCAACCTGCAGGCCGAATACGGTCAGTACCGGGATCAGCGCGTTGCGCAGGCCGTGCACGAACACCACGCGGGCCGGCGACAGGCCTTTGGCGCGGGCGGTGCGGATGTAGTCCTCGCGCAGCACTTCGAGCATCGACGAGCGGGTCATGCGGGCAATCACCGCCAGCGGGATGGTGCCGAGCACGATGGCCGGCAGGATCAGGTGCATCACCGCGTCCTTGAACGCGCCTTCCTCGTCGCTGAGCAGGGTGTCGATGAGCATGAAGCCGGTCTTCGGCTCGATGTCGTAGAGCAGGTCGATGCGCCCGGACACCGGGGTCCAGCCCAGGCTTACCGAGAAGAACATGATCAGGATCAGGCCCCACCAGAAGATCGGCATCGAATAACCCGCCAGCGAAATGCCCATCACCCCGTGGTCGAACAGCGAACCACGTTTGAGCGCGGCGATCACCCCGGCCAGCAGGCCGACGATGCCAGCGAACAGCAGGGCGGCGAAGGCCAGTTCGAGTGTGGCCGGGAACAGGGTGAGGAACTCGCTCCACACGCTCTCGCGGGTGCGCAGCGATTCACCGAGGTCACCCTGGGCCAGCTTGCCGACGTAGTCCAGGTACTGGACCGGCAGCGGCTTGTTCAGGCCCAGGCGCTCCATGGCCTGGGCATGCATTTCGGGGTCGACCCTGCGCTCGCCCATCATCACTTCCACCGGGTCGCCGGGGATCAGGCGTATGAGCGCGAAGGTCAGCAAGGTGATACCGAAAAAGGTCGGTATCAGCAGGCCAAGGCGCCGGGCAATAAAGCTCAACATTGTCGGGGTTACCTCATCAGGCCGTGGGGCGATCAGCCCGCTACGGTGGTGCCGCCGGTTCCCGTGTGGGTTGCCGGCGGTCGTTGTTGTTCTACTTCACCTTGGTGGTGGCGAAGTTGTTGTTGGTCAGAGGGTTGATCACGTAGCCCTCCACGTTGTCACGCATGGCGGTGAACATCTTCGGATGGGCCATGCTGATCCAGGGTTGTTCGTCATCGTACACTTTCAATGCCTCGTTATAGAGCCTTGCACGCTCGTCGTTGTCGATCACTTCGCGGGCGCGGCTGATCAGCTCCTGGAACTTGGGGTTGCACCAGCGTGCATAGTTCTCGCCGCTTTTGGCGGCATCGCAACTGAGCAGCGGGCTGAGGAAATTGTCCGGGTCGCCGTTGTCGCCGGCCCAGCCGGTGGACACCAGGTCGGCCTCGCCCTTCTTGGCCCGGCGCAGCATTTCGGCCCACTCCATCACACGGATGTCCAGCTTCAGTCCGATCTGCTTGAGGTCGGCCTGCAGCATCTCGGCAGACAAGCGCGGGTTGGGGTTGGTCGGGCCGCCGCCGTTGCGCGTGAACAGGGTGATTACCGTACCTTCGGGCACGCCCGCCTGCTTGAGCAGATCGCGCGCCTTGGCCAGGTCGCGGGGTGGGTTTCTGTTCTCGTTGTTGTAGCCGATCATGGTCGGCGGGTACGGGTTCACGCCGACCAATGCGTTGCCTTTGCCGAACAACTGGTCGACATGGGTCTGGCGGTCGAAGGCCATGTTGATGGCTTTGCGCACGCGAACGTCGCTCAGGTATTTGTGTTCGGTGTTCATCGAGATGTAACCGGTGACCAAGGCCTCGATCTCCTCGACCTTGAGTTTCGGGTCCTGCTTGATCGACGGCACGTCATCGGGCTTGGGATAGAGCGCTACCTGGCACTCGTTGGCGCGCAGTTTCTGCAGGCGCACATTGCTGTCGGTAGCGATGGCGAAGACCAGCGCATCGGCCGGCGGCTTGCCGCGGAAATAGTCCGGGTTGGGCTTGAAGCGAACCTGGGCATCCTTGTTGTAACGCTGGAAGATGAACGGGCCGGTGCCGATCGGCTTGCTGTTCAACTCGGCAGCCTTGCCAGCCTTGAGCAACTGGTCGCCGTATTCGGCGGAGTAGATCGAGGTGAAGCCCATGGCCATGTCGCGCAGGAACGGCGCTTCCGGTCGGGTAAGGGTAATTACCACGGTGTGCTCGTCGGCCTTGCTGACCGACTTGAGCAGGTCCTTGAAGCCCATGCTCTCGAAGTACGGGTATCCGACGCTGGTCTTGTCATGCCATGGATGGTTCGGATCGAGCTGGCGATTGAGGCTCCACAGGACGTCATCGGCGTTGAAGTCGCGGGTGGGCTTGAAGTAGTCGGTAGTGTGGAACTTCACGCCCTGGCGCAGATGGAAGGTGTAGGTCAGGCCATCGGCTGAAATGTCCCAACGCTCGGCCAGGGCCGGCTGGACTTCGGTGGTACCGGGCTTGAAGTCGACCAGGCGATTGAACACCGTCTCGGCCGAGGCATCGGCGGTGACCGCAGTGGTGTACTGGACGATGTCGAACCCTTCCGGGCTGGCTTCGGTGCACACCACCAATGGTTTGGCCGCCAGTTGCGTGGCACCGCCCAGAAGCAGTGCGGCCAGGGCCAGGCGCAGTGGCCGCGATTTCATGAAAGCTCTCTGCATGGGTTGAAACTCCCTGCTTGCATTGATTCCAGCGTAGCCGCCACGGCCCGCAGCGAAGCAGGCCGTGGCGCCGGCGGTCAGAGAATGTTGAATGGAATGGTGGTAACCACCCGGAACTCATCCAGGCTGCCATCGCCCTGGGCCTTGCTGGCGCGGTGCGCGGTGTAGGTGGCACGGATGCTGGTGTCTTTCAATGGCCCGCTCTGTACCGCGTAGCTGGTGCCGAAGCCCCACTCGTAGTGGGTTTCGCCATCCAGGCCGTTCACGTCGTAGGCGGTACCGCGGTAATGAGTACCATCGATGCCCCAGCCGCGGGCGTTGTACAGGTTGAACTTCAGGCCCGGCACGCCGTACGGCGCCATGTTCAGCACGTAGGAAATCTGCAGCGATTTCTCGTTGGGGCCGTTGAAGTCCGACAGCAGCGAGTTGGCCAGGTAGATGCCGTTGGTTTCGTGCAGGTAGTCGAAGTACTCGTTGCCGTTGACCTGCTGCCAGGAGGCGCTGAGGGTGTGGGCCTGGTGGGTCAGGCCGAACGACAGGCTGTAGGTGTCGTTGTCGATCTCGCCCATCTTCTTGCTGCCGGCGTCGACGGTCTTGTAGTAGTTCAGGCCGGTGCTCAGGCTTAGCACTGCGCTGTCGCCGAGCACGTGGTTGGCGCCGAAGTAGTACTGGTTCCAGAAGTCGTCGACCTTGGTGGCGTACAGGCTGGTGCTCAGGCTCTTGAGCGGCTGGTAGTTGATGCCGGCGGTGCTGGCGCGGTCGGTCTCCACGCCAGTGGCGCTGTACTCGGTGCGGAACTTGCTGAGGCTCTGTTCGGTACGTGGCGAGACGCGGTCGAAGGTGCCCAGGTCGAAGCTCAGGTTGTCGAATTCGGCGCTGTGCAGGAACGCGCCCTGGAAGCTCGAGGGCAGGGCGCGGTTGCCGATGTAGGCGATCATCGGCGTGTCCACCGATTGGCGGCCGACGGTGAGCGTGGTGTTGGACACCCGCGCCTTGACGTTGGCCAGGCCCATCTTGCTCCACTGGCCGACCGGGTCGCCGTCGCTGTGGGTCAGGGTGCGGTTGTTGGGGCCGGCGACGTCCTCGCGGTTCTGCAGCAGGGCGATGGCATTGTAACCGGCGGCTTCGACGGCGAAGCCGACGGTGCCCTGGGTGAAACCGGAGCTGTAGTTGAGGATGGTGCCCTGCACCCAGTTCTCGCGGCTGTGGGTGTCGTGGCGGGTGCCGTCGCTCTTGTAGTACTTCCACAGCGGGGCGCGTGCGGCGCGCTCGCGGGCATACCAGTTGCGGGTGCTGCCGGACAGGCTCTGGCCGTCGACGAAGCCGCTGGCCTGCTCCTGCTCGCTGCTGCCTTTTAGTGTGATGGGCACGTATTCCTGGCTTTGCGGGTCGGCCTGGGTCACGGTGGATAAGGCACTGATGGATAACGCCAGTGCGGTCAAGGTGAATAGTCTCAAGGTTAAAGCTCCCTTTCTGTTCTTCTAGTTATTGCCTGGCCTTGTGGGCCGGGCTTCTTGCTGCGGTGTTGCCAGGGTTGCCCGGGGTCACCGGGCAGAATCGGGGCGTTGTGTTGGCTGTGCCGGCCCTTTCGCGGGTAAACCCGCTCCCACAGGGGCACCACAGGTTTCGGCATGTGCGCCGTACCTGTGGGAGCGGGTTTACCCGCGAAGAGGCCCTTGAGGGTTAAAGATCAATCAACACTCACACCGGAAAAGTCGTTGCGCCCGAAAGGGCTGACCTTGAATTCGGAAACCTTGATGCTCAGCGGTTGGTTGACCGTTGAATGTGCCACCGGGGTAATCGGCACCTGCTGCTTGAGCCGCTGCTGGGCCTGCTGGTACAGGGCGGTGCGCTGCGCGCGGTCGGTGACCTGCTTGGCCTGCTTGACCAGGCTGTCGTACTGCGGATCGCACCACAGCGAGTAGTTGTTGCTGCCGATGGCATCGCAGTTGTAGAGGGTGCCCAGCCAGTTGTCCGGGTCGCCGTTGTCCCCGGTCCAGCCGATCAGGGCGATATCGTGCTCGCCGCTTTTCATGCGCTTGAGGTACTCGCCCCATTCATAGCTGACAATGCGCACCTTGAAGCCGAGCTTGCTCCAGTCGGCCTGGAGCATTTCTGCCATCAGCTTGGCGTTTGGGTTGTACGGGCGCTGCACCGGCATGGCCCACAGGGTGATCTCGGTGCCCGGCTTGACTCCGGCCTGCTGCAGTAGCTGTTTGGCCTTTTCCGGATCGAAGGGGGCGTTCTTGATGCTGTCGTCATAGGACCACTGGGTTGGCGGCATGGCGTTGACTGCCAGCTGGCCGGAATCCTGATACACAGCCTGGATGATCGCCTGCTTGTTCACTGCCATATCCATTGCCTGGCGCACTTCCAACCGGTCGAACGGTGGGTGTTGAGTGTTGTAGGCGATATAGCCGAGGTTGAAGCCAGGCTGTTGCAGCACCTGCAGTTTGCTGTCGGCCTTGAGCGCCGGGAGGTCTGCGGGGCGCGGGTTCAGGGTGACCTGGCATTCGTTGCGGCGCAGCTTCTGGATGCGCACCGAAGGGTCGATGTTGATCGAGAACACCAGGTTGTCGATCTTCACGTCCTGCGGTGACCAATAGGCCTTGTTGCCCTTGTAGCGGATCTGCGAATCCTTCTGATAACGCTGGAACACGAACGGGCCGGTGCCGATCGGTTGCTGGTTGATGTCGCTGGGGCGCCCGCTGGTCATCAACTGTTCGGCGTATTCGGCAGAGAGGATCGAGGCGAAGCTCATGGCCAGGTTCTGGATGAACGCGGCATCGACCCTGTTCAGGGTGAACACCACGGTCAGTGGACCGGTCTTTTCGACACGGGCGATGTTCTTGTCCAGGCCCATGCTGATGAAATAGGGGAACTCGGTCGGGTAGGCCTGGCGGAACGGGTGGTTCTTGTCGAGCATGCGGTTGAAGGTGAACAGCACGTCGTCGGCGTTGAAGTCGCGGCTCGGTGCAAAGGCCTTGTTGCGGTGGAACTTCACCCCTTCGCGCAGGTGGAAGGTGTAGCGCAGGCCATCTTCGGACACCTCCCAGCGGGTCGCCAGGGCAGGGTGCACGGCAGTGCCGCCGCGTTCGAACTCGACCAGGCGGTTGTAGATCGGTTCGGCGGCGTCGTTGTCGGTGGCGCTGGTGTACTGGGCAGTGTCGAAGCCGGCGGGGCTGCCTTCGGAACAGAACACCAGGTTGTTGGCCAGCAGGGCCGGCGATTGGCTGATCAGGCCCAGGGCCAGCAGGGCGGAAACTCGGGTGGTATGGCGCATGGCAAGTCCTTTTACGTCTGTTTGCGCCGCCTCGGGGTACGAATGGCGGCAACAGGTCGCCGACCCCGCTGCGGATGGCGGCGGGACGACATGGAGGGGGACGAGGTTGGCGGGGCACCCGCCGCTCGGCGGGTGCCTTGGCTAGCCTATTTGTCCACGCTGACGCCGTAGAAGGAGTTCAGCGCGAACGGGCTGATCTTGAAGTCCTTCACCTTGGCGCTCATGGGCTGGTACACGGTGGAGTGGGCGATCGGGGTGATCGGCACCTGCTCCTTGAGGATGTGCTGTGCCTGCTGATACAACTCGGTGCGCTTGGCCTGGTCGGAAGTGGCCTTGGCCTGCTTGATCAGGTCGTCGTAGGGCTTGTAGCACCATTTGGAGAAGTTGTTGCCGTTCATGGCGTCGCAGCCGTACAGGGTGCCCAGCCAGTTGTCCGGGTCACCGTTGTCACCGCTCCAGCCGATCAGCATGGCGCCCTGTTCGCCGCCTTTGGAGCGCTTGATGTACTCGCCCCATTCATAGCTGACGATCTTGGCCTTGATGCCGACCTTGGCCCAGTCGGATTGCAGCATCTCGGCCATCAGCTTGGCATTGGGGTTGTACGGGCGTTGCACGGGCATCGCCCACAGGGTGATTTCGGTGCCTTCCTTGATGCCGGCTTCCTTGAGCAGTTGCTTGGCTTTTTCAGGGTCGAATGGCGCGTCCTTGATGCTGTCGTCATAGGACCACTGGGTCGGGGGCATGGCGTTGACCGCCAGTTGGCCGGCGCCCTGGTAGACCGACTCGATGATCTTTTTCTTGTCCACGGCCATGTCCAGCGCCTCGCGGACTTTCAGCTGGGCCAGCGGGTTGGGCTCGTTGCTGCCCTTGACCTTGTCCATCACGTTGTAGGCGATGTAGCCGAGGTTGAAACCGGCTTGCTGCGGCATCTGCAGCTTGGGGTCCTGTTTCAGCGGCTGGATGTCGGCAGGGCGCGGGAACAGGGTGACCTGGCACTCGTTCTTCTTCAGCTTCTGCATGCGCACAGAGGCGTCGGTGGTGATGGCGAAGATCAGGTTGTCGATCTTCACGTCATCAGGTTGCCAGTAGTCCTTGTTGCCCTTGAAGCGGATCTGCGCGTCCTTCTGGTACTTGCTGAATACGAACGGGCCAGTGCCGATCGGCTTCTGGTTGATGTCGGCGGCCTTGCCGTCCTTGAGCAACTGGTCGGCGTATTCGGCGGACTGGATCGAGGCGAAGCTCATGGCCAGGTTCTGAATGAATGCGGCGTCGACTTCGTTGAGGGTGAACCTGACGGTATGTTCGTCGAGCTTTTCCAGCTTGGCGATGTTCTTGTCCATGCCCATGTCGGTGAAGTATGGGAACTCGGTGGGGTAGGCCTTGCGGAACGGGTGGTCCTTGTCGAGCATGCGGTTGAAGGTGAACAGCACGTCGTCGGCGTTGAAGTTGCGGGTGGGCTTGAAGTAGTCGGTGGTGTGGAACTTGACCCCTTCGCGCAGGTGGAAGGTGTAGGTCTTTCCGTCGTCGGAGACTTCCCACTTGGTTGCCAGACCCGGGATGACTGCCGTGCCGCCACGTTCGAACTGGGTCAAGCGGTTGAACACGGTCTCGGCCGAGGCGTCAAAGTCAGTCCCTGTGGTGTATTGGCCCGGGTCGAAGCCGGCCGGGCTGCCTTCGGAGCAGAACACCAGGTTGGACGCTGCGAGGGCCGACGGTGCGCCGGAGAGCAAGCCTGCGCCTAGCAGGAACGGAATGACTGCGTGTTTGAGCATGGTGGCCTCATTGTTGTCATTTTTCGATTGAGGTGGCCTCGTGAGCCGACCTGCGGATACTTATGCAGGGGGTGTTCCCAATGCAATATGCGGAGGGATAGTTGGCGCCAGAAAAGTGGTACGGGCGTACATGGATGTCGCATTGATATAACTTTCGAAGAAGTTAAACGTTTGCGTAGGCAAAATGATGGCTTTTTGCGGGATATTTCGAGGCGGGATTGGCGTAGGAAGCACCTTATTGGTGCGTAGGAAATGTCTGAAAATGCTGATTTGGCAGAGAACTGGATTCGCAAGCGATCCGTGTACCCTGTGGGAGCGGCTTTAGCCGCGAAGAATCCAACGCGGTGCATGGCACCGGCTGCGCCGGTGTTCGCGGCTAAAGCCGCTCCCACAAGGTCCCTGCTAATTCAATGAGTCATGTGCAGTTCCATGAGAGCGGGCAAGCCCGCTCCCACAGGTGTTTCGTGAATTTAAGGCATCTGCACTTCGATCAGGCCATCGGCATTCATGCTCACTTCACTGGTCCCTGCCTCGATATCCGGCGCCGGTGCCGACTCATCAGCCCCCATTGCCTTCATCGCCATCGGCGCACTGCGCAGGTAAGGGCGCGGGTAACCGCTGCTGTTGAGGTTCAGGCTGACCACCTTGTAGCCCTTGCCACCCAGTGCCTCGGTAGCCAGTTGCGCGCGTGCCTTGAAGGCATCCACCGCATCCTTGAGCAGTGCATCCTCGCTGGCCTTGCGCGTGGTCGGGGCGATGGAGAAGTCCATGCCCCCCATCTTCAGCTCTTGCAGTAGGTCGGCGGTCAGCTGCGACAGGGCAGGGAAGTTGGCGCTTTCCAGGCGCAACTCGGCGCGCTCGCGCCAGCCGGTGATCTTCTGGCCCTTGCTGTCATATACCGGGTAGCTGTTGCGGCTACCCTGGCTGATCTTCACGTCCTTGACCTGGCGCGACTGCTGTACGGCCTTGTTCATGGTCTCGGTGATCTGCTTGGCGAGCTTGCCCGGGTCGGTGTTCTGCGCTTCGCTGTACAGGGTAACGACCATCAGGTCGCGCGCCACTTCCTTGCTGACCTCGGCACGCAGCGAGACCTGATTGTAGCGCGGCTCATCGGCAGCCAGCGCCGGCAGGCTGGCGAGCAGGCCGCAGGACAGGATCAGGGCGGTGCCGCGACGTGGGATTTGCATGTGGTACTCCTTGGCAATATAAGGCGTGGGTTGTGGCCATCCATTCCACGCATGGCCCATCAGACCGGCAACAGTGTAGTGGGTTCAAAAGTGCCATCATGAACCTGTGACAAAGTGTGGCGCTTTGCCGCATCGCTGCAGCGAGGCGCCTGGCTTCGGTATACTCCAGCCGATTTTTCTGGAGCACTCATCAGGAGAGCTCATGCTCGCCGCCGTACAACCGCTGTCCGCTACTCGCCAGAACCTCTGGCGCCTGACCGTCATTCGGGTCCTGGTCCTGGCTGCCCAGGCCGGCTCCGTGGGCGTCGCCTACTGGACCGAACTGCTGCCTTTGCCCTGGCTGTCGCTGGCCGGCACCTTGGCCTTGTCTTCGCTGCTGTGCGCCTTCACGGCCCTGCGCCTGCGCCTGTCGCTGCCAGTCACCGAGCTGGAATATGCCCTGCAACTGGCCTGCGACCTGCTGATCCACAGTGCCTTGCTGTACTACTCCGGCGGTTCGACCAACCCGTTCGTATCGTATTACCTGGTGCCGCTGGCGATTGCCGCAGTTACCTTGCCGTGGCTGTATTCGCTGATCCTGTCCGGCATTGCCCTGACCGCCTACAGCCTGCTGCTGGTGCAGTTCTACCCGCTCGAAGGCCTGCCGATGGCGCGGGACAAGATGCAGGTGTATGGCATGTGGCTGAGTATTGCCCTGGCCGCGGCGGTGATCACCTTCTTTGCCGCACGCATGGCCGAAGAGCTGCGTCGCCAGGAGCAACTGCGTTCCGAGCGGCGTGAAGAAAGCCTGCGCGACGAGCAGTTGCTGGCCGTGGCCACCCAGGCCGCCGGTGCCGCCCATGAGCTGGGCACACCGTTGGCGACCATGAGCGTGCTGCTGAACGAAATGCGCCAGGACCACGCCGACCCGTTGCTGCAGGAAGACCTGCAGATCCTTCAGGACCAGGTGAAGCTGTGCAAGGAAACCCTGCAACAGCTGGTACGCGCCGCCGAAGCCAACCGCCGCCTGGCCGTGGTGGAGCAGGATGTCACGGCATGGCTGGACGAGGCGCTCAACCGTTGGCACCTGATGCGCCCGGAAGCCAGCTACCGCTTCCAGCGCTTGCGCGACGGCCAGGTGCCGCGCCTGACCCCGCCGCCGGACCTGACCCAGGCGCTGTTGAACCTGTTGAACAATGCCGCCGATGCCTGCCCCGACGACCTTGAAGTGCGCCTGGACTGGGACACCCATGACATCGTCATCAGCATCCGTGACCACGGCCCCGGCGTGCCGCCGGCGATCGCCGAGGCCATCGGCAAACCCTTCATTACCACCAAGGGCAAAGGCTTCGGCCTGGGCCTGTTCTTGAGCAAGGCCAGCGTGACCCGTGCGGGCGGTTCGGTGAAACTCTATAGTCATGAACAGGGTGGCACCCTGACCGAACTGCGCCTGCCCTATGGCAAGCGAGGAGATGAATGATGAGCGAAGAAAACCAGGTCGAAGGCGAAGAGCTGCCGCACCTGCTGCTGGTGGATGACGATGCCACCTTCACCCGGGTCATGGCCCGGGCCATGAGCCGCCGCGGTTTCCGCGTAAGCACCGCCAGCTCTGCCGAGGAAGGGTTGATCCTGGCCCAGCAAGACCTGCCGGACTACGCCACGCTGGACCTGAAGATGGAAGGCGACTCCGGCCTGGTGCTGCTGCCCAAGCTGCTGGAGCTGGACCCGGAAATGCGCGTGGTGATCCTGACCGGTTACTCGAGCATTGCCACTGCGGTGGAAGCGGTCAAGCGTGGTGCGTGCAACTACCTGTGCAAGCCGGCCGATGCCGATGATGTGCTGGCTGCGTTGCTGTCAGAGCACACCGACCTGGACAGCCTGGTGCCGGAAAACCCGATGTCGGTCGACCGCCTGCAGTGGGAGCATATCCAGCGCGTACTGAACGAGCACGAGGGCAATATCTCGGCCACCGCGCGGGCGCTGGGCATGCACCGGCGGACCTTGCAGCGCAAACTGCAGAAGCGCCCGGTTCGGCGCTGATTCAGTACTGGCAGTGCCGGCCTCTTCGCGGGTAAACCCGCTCCTACAGGTGTTCACAAGCCTCCAGACCTGTGCAGTACCTGTAGGAGCGGGTTTACCCGCGAAAGGGCCGTAACTGCCAGAAACTTCTCTTTATCACCCCGCGATCCCCGCAAGTCCCGGCCGTTGGCGTATCATTAGCCCCCTAACGGCAACCCTTCCAGGATCGCTTGCGCATGCTCGCCCTTCTTATCCAGACGTTGAACATCACGGCCCCGGTCTTCGCCATGCTGTTCATGGGCGTGCTGCTCAAACGTATCCGCCTGATCGACGACAATTTCAACCGCGTAGCCTCGCAACTGGTGTTCAACGTATGCATGCCGGCGTTGCTGTTCCTCGGCATCTACCACGCCGACCTGGCCACGGCGGTCAAACCCGGCGTCCTTCTCTATTTCATCGTCGCCACCCTGGCCGGCTTCGCCATTGCCTGGGGCATGGCCATCTGGCGCAGCCCGCTGGCCGACCGGGGCATCTATACCCAGGGCGCATTCCGTGGCAACAACGGCGTGATCGGCCTGGCCCTGGCCGCCAGTCTCTACGGCGACTACGGCATCTCTCTGGGGGCGGTACTCGCCGGCCTGGTCATCCTCATGTACAACTCGTTGTCGGCGGTGGTGCTGGCGGTTTACAGCCCGGACCTGAAATCCGACCCGTGGAGCATCTGCAAGAGCATCTTCAGCAACCCGCTGATCATCAGTGTGCTGGTGGCCACGCCCATGGCCTACGGCCAGGTGCCGCTGCCCAACTGGCTGCTGACCTCGGGCGATTACCTGGCGCAGATGACCCTGCCGCTGGCGCTGATCTGCATCGGTGGCACGCTGTCGTTGGCGGCACTGCGCGACAGTGGCAGGCTGGCCATCGACGCCAGCCTGGTGAAGATGGTCTGGCTACCGCTGCTGGGTACCCTCGGTGCCTGGCTATGCGGCTTCCGCGGCGCCGAGCTGGGCATCCTGTTCCTGTACATCGGCAGCCCGACTGCAGCTGCCAGCTACGTCATGGCGCGGGCGGCGAACGGCAACCATGAGCTGGCTGCATCGATCATCGTGATTACCACGCTAATGGCGGCGATCACCACCAACATTGGTATTTTCATCTTGCAGTGGGGCGGATGGATCTAGATCCTTGACTGCAAACAACACAAAAACACAGCCTCACTGAGCTAAAGGACACTTCATGCAAGACCAGAGCACGCCCGAGCGGTTACAGCGCGGGCTGAAGAATCGCCATATCCAGCTGATCGCGCTGGGCGGGGCCATCGGTACCGGGTTGTTCCTGGGCATTGCCCAGACCATCCAGCTGGCGGGCCCCTCCGTCCTGCTGGGCTACGCCATTGCCGGCCTGATGGCCTTCCTGATCATGCGCCAGCTCGGTGAAATGGTTGTTGAAGAGCCCGTGGCCGGCAGCTTCAGCCACTTCGCCCACCAGTACTGGAGCGAGTTTGCCGGGTTTGTTTCGGGCTGGAACTACTGGGTGGTGTACGTACTGGTCGGCATGGCCGAGCTTACAGCGGTGGGCATCTACGTGCAGTACTGGTGGCCCGGCTTCCCCACCTGGGCCACGGCGGCGATCTTCTTCGTGGTGATCAACCTGATCAACCTCACCCAGGTTAAGGTCTACGGCGAGATGGAGTTCTGGTTCGCCCTGGTCAAGGTGGTGGCCATCGTCAGCATGATCGGCTTCGGCGCCTGGCTGCTGACCAGCGGCCATGGCGGCCCGGACGCCAGCGTGGCCAACCTCTGGCAGTACGGCGGCTTCTTCCCCAACGGCGTCACCGGCCTAGTGATGGCACTGGCAGTGATCATGTTCTCGTTTGGTGGCCTGGAGCTGGTGGGCATCACCGCCGCCGAGGCCGACAACCCGCGTCAGAGCATCCCAAAGGCCACCAACCAGGTGGTGTACCGTATCCTCATTTTCTATATCGGTGCCCTGGCGGTGCTGCTGTCGCTGTACCCATGGCAGAAGGTGGTGCAGGGTGGCAGCCCGTTCGTGATGATCTTCCATGAACTGGACAGTGACCTGGTGGCGACCATCCTCAATATCGTGGTGCTGACGGCCGCACTGTCGGTGTACAACAGCTGCGTGTACGCCAACAGCCGCATGCTGTTTGGCCTGGCCAGCCAGGGCGATGCACCGCGTCAGTTGCTGAAGGTAAGCCGTAGCGGCGTGCCGCTGACCGCGCTGGGTGTGTCGGCTTTTGCCACCGGGCTATGCGTACTGATCAACTACCTGATGCCGGGCGAAGCCTTTGGTTTGCTGATGGCCCTGGCGGTGTCGGCGCTGGTGATCAACTGGGCGAGCATCAGTATCACCCACCTGAAGTTCCGCAAGGCCAAGCTGGAGGCCGGGATTACCCCGTTCTACAAGAGCTGGGGGCACCCGGTAACCAACTACCTGTGCCTGGCGTTCATCGTGCTGATTCTGGTGGTGATGTACCTGACCCCGCCGATTCGCATCTCGGTGATGCTGATTCCGGGGTGGATCCTGGTGCTGTGGGTGGCCTTCAAGATGAAGAAGGCTCGCCAGGCCAGGTAGGTAACACAGTACCGGCCTCTTCGCGGGCACGCCCGCTCCCACAGGGATTCCACAGGCTCTAAGACCTGTGCAGTACCTGTGGGAGCGGGTTTACCCGCGAAGAGGCCGAGCCTGAAAAAGGCTGGGTCAGCCTTGATAGCTGTCGATCACTTCCTGTGCTGCACGGAACGCATCAATCGCCGCCGGCACCCCCGCATACACCGCGCAATGCAGCAGCGCTTCGCGAATTTCCTCCACCGTACAGCCATTGTTCAGCGCCCCGCGCACATGCCCCTTGAGCTCCTGCGGGCACTTGAGTGCGGTCAGCGTGGCCAGGGTAATCAGGCTGCGGGTTTTCAACGGCAGCCCATCGCGGGCCCACACGCTGCCCCAGGCATGTTCGTTGACGAAGTCCTGCAGCGGCTGGGTAAAGTCGGTGGCATTGCCCAGGGCGCGGTCGACGAACGCATCGCCCATCACCTGGCGCCGAATCTGTTCGCCGGTTTTCTTGCTATCAGCCATGTTGTTTTCCTTAGTGTTGGCGGCGCCAGGCTCGTGCGGTGGTGTACAGCAACACCATGGCGAGCACCGGCAGTACGTAGAACAGCATCAACCGCTCCAGGCGGCCGGCCAGTGGCATGCCCATGGTAAACGCCGCCACGTGCAGCCCATAGGCCAGGTACAGGCAGAGGAACACCAAGCCTTCGGCGCGAGTGATGCGGTAGCCGGAATAGAACACCGGCAGGCTCAGCGCAGCAACACCCAGCATTACCGGCAGATCGAAGGCCAAGGCGTTGGGCGAGATCGACAGCGGCTCGGGAGTGACCAGCGCGGTCAGGCCCAGCACGGCCAGCAGGTTGAACAGGTTGCTGCCGATCACTGTGCCCACGGCAATTTCCCGCTCACCGCGCAGGGCGGCGATCAGCGCAGCGGCCAGTTCCG
The DNA here is from genome assembly GCF_054792385.1 of Pseudomonas sp. SA233. NCBI lineage: Bacteria > Pseudomonadati > Pseudomonadota > Gammaproteobacteria > Pseudomonadales > Pseudomonadaceae > Pseudomonas > Pseudomonas sp. SA233. Next base: position 1,044,903 of record NZ_CP096449.1, read on the forward strand.
GCAGGGAGGTGCAAATGGCAACGACGGTCAGGCCGATGATGCGCTCGGACAGGCCCAGGTCGGTGGCCACCTCCACGGCGGCTTCCAGCAACAAGTGACCCGCCAGGCTCAGCAGGCCCAGGCCGGCCAGCACCTGCAGCAGCGTGCCCGACCAGAAGCGCCCGGCGCTGCTGGTGACGGTGGTCGGTGCGGGGTAGGTGCGGGCGTAGTGGCGCGACTGGTGCCAAAGCATTGCCAGGTAGCCGACCAGTCCGGTCAGCAGCAACACCCCTTCGGCCCGGCCCAGGTGGCCGTTGGCGGATAACGCGTAGACCAGGCCGCTGGCGACGATCATCAGTGGAATGTCCAGACGCACCAGTTGCCGCGACACGCGCAGCGGGATGATCAGTGCGGCCAGGCCGAGAATGACCAATACGTTGAATATGTTGCTGCCGATAACGCTGCCCACCGCCACGTCCGGCGCGCCTTGGTAGGCGGCCTGCAGGCTCACGGTCATTTGCGGGGCAGTGCTGCCGAAGGCCACCAGGCTAAGGCCGATGATCAGCGGGCGTACGTGCAGGCGCTGGGCCAGGCGCAGGGCTGCGCGAACCAGCAGTTCGGCACCGCCGATCAGCAACAGCAGGGCGATGCCCAGTTGCAGGAGGCTGGAGGTAGGTAGGGTAGCCAGGTCGAAAATGGTCGGACTCCTGTCGCGTCAGTCGCTAAGCCCTTGTACTCGCACGCGCGCGGTTCCGCTACGGATCATGCCGATTTTTTCTGCGGCGGCACGTGAAAGATCGATCAGGCGGCCGCGGGTGTGTGGGCCACGGTCGTTGATGCGCACCACGACGCTGCGCTGGTTGGCCAGGTTGGTCACCCGTACCCGACTGCCGAAGGGCAGGCTGCGGTGAGCGGCGGTGAGGCCGTGCTGGTTGAACGGTTCGCCGCTGGCGGTGCGTTTACCGTGGTGGCGAGAGCCGTAATAGGAGGCGGTGCCGGTCTTGTCGTAACCGTCGGGGTCGATGTCCTGGCTGGCGCAGCCGGCCAGCAGGGAGAAGAGGGCGAGGGTGCTCAGGGATCGTTTTAGCAATTCGAATGCTCCGGTGCGGCCATTCGCGGCTAAAGCCGCTCCCACAGGTACGGCGCTGCACTGGCGAGCTGCGCTTTACCTGTGGGAGCGGCTTTAGCCGCGAACGAGGGCGAAGCCCTCGCAGGACTACAGGGGTAAAACAATCACCCTTCGAGCTTGGCCTTGAGCAATTGGTTCACTTGCCCCGGGTTGGCCTTGCCCTTGGAGGCTTTCATCGCCTGGCCGACGAAGAAGCCGAACATCTTGCCACGCTTGGCCTCGTCGGCTGCGCGGTACTGTTCGACCTGCTCGGCGTTGGCCGCCAGCACTTCGTCGAGCATCTTGTCGATCGCACCGGTATCGGTGACCTGCTTCAGGCCCTTGCTTTCGATGATGCTGTCGGCATCGCCTTCACCGGCGGCCATGGCCTCGAACACGGTCTTGGCGATCTTGCCGCTGATGGTGTTGTCACGGATACGCAGCAGCATGCCGCCCAGCTGTGCGGCGCTGACCGGCGCCTGGTCGATCTCGATGCCCAGCTTGTTCAGCAGGCTGCCCAGCTCGACCATGACCCAGTTGGCAGCCAGCTTGGCATCGCCACCGATCTTCACCACTTCCTCGAAGTAGTCCGCCTGCTCGCGGCTGGAAGCCAGCACGTTGGCGTCGTAGGCCGACAGGCCGTACTGGTTCTGGAAGCGCTCGACCTTCTGCGTCGGCAGTTCCGGCAAGCCGGCGCGGACGGTTTCGAGGAAGCTGTCCTCGATCACCACCGGCAGCAGGTCCGGGTCGGGGAAGTAACGGTAGTCGTTGGCTTCCTCCTTGCTGCGCATGGAGCGGGTCTCGTCCTTGTTCGGGTCGTACAGGCGGGTTTCCTGTACCACCTTGCCGCCGTCCTCGATCAGGTCGATCTGGCGCTGGATCTCGCTGTTGATCGCGCGCTCGATGAAGCGGAACGAGTTGACGTTCTTGATCTCGCAGCGGGTGCCGAACTCGGCCTGGCCTTTCGGGCGGATCGACACGTTGCAGTCGCAACGCAGCGAGCCTTCGGCCATGTTGCCGTCGCAGATGCCCAGGTAACGCACCAGCGCGTGGATTGCCTTGACGTAGGCCACGGCTTCCTTGGCGCTGCGCATGTCGGGCTCGGAGACGATTTCCAGCAGCGGGGTGCCGGCACGGTTCAGGTCGATGCCGGTGGAGCCGCTGAAGTCTTCGTGCAGGCTCTTGCCGGCATCTTCTTCCAGGTGCGCGCGGGTTACCCCGATGCGCTTGATGGTGCCGTCTTCCAGGGCGATGTCCAGGTGGCCCTTGCCGACGATCGGCAGGTCCATCTGGCTGATCTGGTAGCCCTTGGGCAGGTCCGGGTAGAAGTAGTTCTTGCGCGCGAACACGTTGCGCTTGCCGATCTCGGCATCGATGGCCAGGCCGAACATGCACGCCATGCGCACGGCTTCCTGGTTCAGTACTGGCAGTACGCCAGGCATGCCCAGGTCAACCAGGCTGGCCTGGGTGTTCGGCTCGGAACCGAAGGTGGTGGCGCTGCCGGAGAAGATCTTCGACTGGGTGGCGAGCTGAGTGTGGATTTCCAGCCCGATCACAACTTCCCATTGCATGTGTGAATTCCTCAGAAGCCGTTGGGGGCGCGGGTGTGCCAGTCGGTCACTTGCTGGTAGCGGTGCGCGACGTTGAGCAGGCGGCCTTCCTGGAAGTATGGCGCCAGCAGCTGCACGCCGACCGGCAGGCCATCGACGAAGCCGGCCGGCATCGACAGGCCCGGCAGGCCCGCCAGGTTGGCGGTGATGGTGTAGACGTCTTCCAGGTAGGCGGCGACCGGGTCGCTGCTCTTGGCGCCGAGCTTCCAGGCCGGGTTTGGCGTGGTCGGGCCGAGGATCAGGTCGACGTCGTTGAAGGCGGCCATGAAGTCGTTCTTGATCAGGCGGCGGATCTGCTGCGCCTTCACGTAGTAGGCGTCGTAGTAGCCGGCCGACAGGGCGTAGGTGCCGACCATGATGCGGCGCTGCACTTCGACACCGAAGCCTTCGCCACGCGAACGCTTGTACAGGTCGGTGAGGTCTTTCGGGTTCTCGCAGCGGTAGCCGAAGCGCACGCCATCGAAACGCGACAGGTTGGACGAGGCTTCAGCGGGGGCGATCACGTAGTAGGCCGGGATGGCGTGCTGCATGTTCGGCAGGCTGATTTCCTTGACCACCGCGCCGAGCTTTTCCAGCTCCTTGACGCTGGCCTGGACCAGGTCGGCGATGCGTGGGTCGAGGCCGGCACCGAAGTACTCCTTCGGCAGGCCGATGCGCAGGCCTTGCAGCGAAGCATTCAGGTTGGCGCTGTAGTCCGGCACCGGCTCTTCGATGCTGGTGGAGTCCTTGGCGTCGAAACCGGCCATGCCTTGCAGCAACAGGGCGCAGTCTTCGGCGGTACGGGCCAGCGGGCCGCCCTGGTCGAGGCTGGAGGCGTAGGCGATCATGCCCCAGCGCGACACGCGGCCGTAGGTTGGCTTGAGGCCGGTGAGGTTGGTCAGTGCCGCCGGTTGGCGGATGGAGCCGCCGGTGTCGGTGCCGGTGGTGGCTGGCAGCAGGCGTGCAGCCACAGCCGCGGCCGAACCGCCCGACGAGCCGCCCGGGACGTGCTCAAGGTTCCATGGGTTCTTCACCGCGCCGTAGTGGCTGGATTCGTTGGCCGAACCCATGGCGAATTCGTCCATGTTGGTCTTGCCCAGGGTGACCATGCCGGCTTCGGCCAGCTTGGCAACCACGGTGGCGTCATACGGCGCCTTGAAGTTGTCGAGCATCTTCGAGCCGCAGCTGGTGCGTACGCCGTTGGTGCAGAACAGGTCCTTGTGGGCGATCGGGGCACCCAGCAGCGCGCCGGTTTCGCCAGCGGCGCGACGGGCGTCGGCGGCACGCGCCTGGCCCAGGGCCAGGTCTTCGGTGACGCTGATGAAGCTGTTGATCTGCGGGTCGAGCTGCTTGATGCGCGCCAGCAGGGCGCCGGTCAGCTCTTCGGAGGAAAACGACTTGTCGGCGAGTCCGCGGGCGATCTCGGCCAGGGTCAATTGATGCATGGCAGGCACTATCCCTTACTCGATGACTTTGGGAACCAGGTACAGACCGCTTTCGGTCGACGGCGCGATGGCCTGGTAGGCGTCGCGCTGGTTGCTTTCGGTGACCTGGTCGGGACGCAGGCGCTGGCTGGCCTCCAGGGGGTGGGCCAGTGGCTCGATGCCAGTAGTGTCGACCGCTTGCATCTGGTCGACCAGCCCGAGAATGCTGTTCAGTGCGTCAGTAATGCGTGGCAGTTCGCCATCATTCAGGCCCAGACGGGCCAGATGGGCGATCTTTTCCACGTCGCAGCGTTCAAGCGCCATGGGGATCTCCAGGGGAAACAAAGACCGGAATTCGGGTCCGCAGTGAGGAACATGTCAGCTTTCTGGCGGTCTAACGGCCGCGAAATTCTGCTGGCGTGCTCGGAAAAACAGCCAATTTAACATATTGGCTCCTTGCCCAAAATCCCTGCCATTGTTAGAGTTTGCCGCACTTTTTTACCCACGCTTTCCCCAGGGTCACTTTCCCATGTTCAAGAAACTGCGTGGCATGTTTTCCAGCGATCTGTCCATCGACCTGGGTACTGCCAACACCCTTATTTACGTGCGTGAGCGCGGTATCGTCCTGAATGAGCCCTCGGTTGTTGCCATCCGTACCCATGGCAACCAGAAAAGCGTCGTCGCCGTCGGTACCGAAGCCAAGCGCATGCTGGGCCGTACGCCTGGCAACATTGCTGCCATTCGTCCGATGAAGGACGGCGTCATCGCCGACTTCAGCGTCTGCGAAAAAATGTTGCAATATTTTATCAACAAGGTTCACGAGAACAGCTTCCTGCAGCCGAGCCCGCGCGTGCTGATCTGCGTGCCGTGCAAGTCGACCCAGGTAGAGCGCCGCGCCATTCGCGAATCGGCGCTGGGTGCCGGTGCCCGTGAAGTGTTCCTGATCGAAGAGCCGATGGCCGCCGCCATCGGTGCCGGCCTGCCGGTCGAAGAAGCCCGCGGTTCGATGGTCGTCGATATCGGTGGTGGTACCACTGAAATCGCGCTGATCTCCCTGAACGGCGTGGTCTATGCCGAATCCGTCCGCGTTGGCGGCGACCGCTTCGACGAAGCCATCGTCACCTACGTGCGCCGCAACTACGGCAGCCTGATCGGCGAGTCCACCGCCGAGCGCATCAAGCAGGAAATCGGTACTGCCTACCCGGGCGGCGAAGTACGTGAAGTCGACGTGCGCGGCCGCAACCTGGCCGAGGGCGTACCGCGTGCCTTCACCCTGAACTCCAACGAAGTGCTCGAAGCGCTGCAGGAATCCCTGGCGACCATCGTCCAGGCGGTCAAGAGTGCCCTGGAGCAATCGCCGCCCGAGCTGGCCTCGGACATCGCCGAGCGTGGCCTGGTGTTGACTGGTGGTGGCGCGCTGCTGCGTGACCTCGACAAGCTGCTGGCCCAGGAAACCGGCCTGCCGGTGATCGTCGCCGAAGACCCGCTGACCTGTGTCGCCCGTGGCGGCGGTCGCGCCCTGGAGATGATGGACAAGCACGCGATGGACCTGCTCTCCAGCGAGTGATTCCGCTCGCTGTTCACGAGCGCCCGGTTTACAGGTAGTACGCACAGTGCTACCTGTATGTGCTGGGCTGGCGCCCGTTCGGGGCGCCGTATCCGTCAACCCGCAACCAGGCTGGTGCGTTGTCCCATGTCCAATGACCTCCTGAGTCGTCCACGAGGAACGGCCCATTAAACCGCTTTTCTCCAAGGGCCCTTCGCTGGGCGTTCGCCTGCTCGTCCTGGTGGTGATGTCGGTCGCGTTGATGGTTGTCGACGCGCGCTTCGACGTGCTCAAACCAGTGCGCAGCCAGATGGGCCTGGTACTCATGGAGTCGTACTGGATCACCGACCTGCCGCAGCGTGCGTGGCAAGGTGTGGCCGGCCAGTTCGGCAGCCGCACCGAACTGATCGCCGAAAACGAAAAGCTCAAGACCGAAGCCCTGCTGCTGCAGGGGCGCCTGCAGAAACTGGCGGCCCTGACCGAGCAGAACGTGCGCCTGCGCGAGTTGCTTAACTCTTCGGCGCTGGTCAACGAAAAGGTCGAAGTGGCGGAGCTGATCGGTGTCGATCCCAACCCGTTCACCCACCGCATCCTGATCAACAAGGGCGAACGTGATGGCGTGTTCCTCGGCCAGCCGGTGCTCGATGCCCGTGGCCTCATGGGCCAGGTGGTCGAGCTGATGCCCTACACCTCGCGGGTACTGTTGCTTACAGATACCACCCACAGCATCCCGGTGCAGGTCAACCGCAACGGCCTGCGCGCCATCGCCAGCGGCACCGGCAACCCGGAACGCCTGGAGCTGCGCCATGTGGCCGATACCGCCGACATCAAGGAAGGCGACCTGCTGGTCAGTTCCGGCATGGGGCAACGCTTCCCGGCCGGCTACCCGGTGGCCACGGTCAACGAAGTGATCCACGATTCCGGCCAGCCGTTCGCCATCGTTCGTGCCATCCCCACCGCCGCGCTCAACCGCAGCCGCTACATGCTGCTGGTGTTCAGCGACCGGCGCAGCCCGGAACAGCGCGCCACCGATGCCGCCATTGCCCAGGAAGAGGCTGACCGCAAGGGCACCTCGGCCGCAGGCCTGCCGGCCACGACGGGTGAGCAGGGCGCACCAGCTGGCAGCGCCCCTGCCGCGCCGGCTACATCAGCGGCCCCGACAGCCCCGGCTGCACAGCCTGCAGCTCCGGCGGCGGCACCTGCCACGCCGGCTGCCGCGCCTGCCGCACCCGCTCACACCCGGAGGCAATGATGGCTGCATCACGCCGCAACAACGGCTGGGTCATCTGGCTGACTTTCGCCATCGGCCTGCTGCTCAGCGTCTCGCCCATGCCGCAGTTCATGGAAGTGTTCCGGCCCATGTGGCTGGCCTTGCTGGTGTCGTTCTGGACCCTCGCCGTACCGAACAAGGTCGGCATGACCACCGCGTTCGTGCTGGGCCTGGCCGAGGATGTGCTGTACGGCACCCTGCTGGGGCAGAACGCGCTGATCCTCACCCTCATCACCTTCCTGGTGCTGTCGTTGCAGCAGCGCCTGCGCATGTTCCCCATGTGGCAGCAGAGCCTCGTGATCCTGGTGATCTTCGGCATTGCCCAACTGATCCAGCTGTGGCTCAGCGCGCTGACCGGCAACCGGCTGCCCACCCTGGCGCTGGTCTGGTCGGCGGTGATCAGTGCCTTGCTCTGGCCGTGGATCAGTTTCGCCCTGCGCGACCTGCGCCGACGCTTGCATATCAACTGACGGCGCCGCCGCGACTGACAGGGAGATGTCTGCATGAACCCGCTATACCTGGCCTCCGGCTCGCCCCGTCGTCGTGAACTGCTGACCCAGATCGGTGTGCCGTTCAGTGTCGTCAGTGCCCCCATCGATGAAACCCCACTGCCCGATGAAAGCGCACCGGCCTACGTCGAGCGCCTGGCCCGGGCCAAGGCTGCCGCCGGCCTGGCCTGCCTCGAAGGTCCGGCTGTGGTGCTGGGCGCAGACACTGCCGTGGTGCTCGATGGTCGTATTCTCGGCAAACCGGAAAACCGCGAAGATGCCCTGGCCATGCTGGCCGACCTTTCGGGCCGCGAGCACCAGGTATTGACCGCGGTCGCCCTGAGCGATGGCCAGCGCGTGCACAGCCTGTGCGTCACCAGCAAGGTGCGCTTCCGTGCGATCAGCGCCGAGGAAGCGCAACGCTACTGGGCCAGCGGCGAGCCCGCGGACAAGGCCGGCGGCTATGCCATCCAGGGCTTGGGGGCGGTGTTCGTCACCGGCCTTTCCGGCAGCTACTCGGCGGTGGTCGGCTTGCCCCTCAGTGAAACGGCCGAACTGCTTGGCCAATTCGGCATTGCCTGCTGGCAATCGCCCGCGCATACGCCAGAGGTAACAAACCAGCGGTAGCCAGCACTGCATACGCCATCCATCATTATCCAAGACCTTTGACGAGAGCCTGCCATGAGTGAAGAGATCCTGATCAACATCACCCCGATGGAGTCGCGCGTGGCGGTGGTGGAAAACGGGGTGCTGCAGGAAGTGCATGTCGAGCGCACCCAGCGCCGGGGCATCGTCGGCAATATCTACAAAGGCAAGGTGGTGCGTGTGCTGCCGGGCATGCAGGCGGCCTTCGTCGACATCGGCCTGGAGCGCGCGGCATTCATCCATGCCTCGGAAATATCCCAGCGCGAAGGCTCGGCGGTAGAGAACATCACCGCTCTGGTGCACGAGGGACAGGCCCTGGTGGTGCAGGTGACCAAGGACCCGATCGGCACCAAGGGCGCGCGCCTGACCACCCAGCTGTCGATCCCGTCGCGCTACCTGGTATACATGCCGCGCAGCAGCCATGTCGGCATTTCCCTGAAGATCGAAGACGAAGCCGAGCGCGAGCGCCTCAAGCAGGTAGTCAGCGACTGCATGGAAAGCGAGAACATCAAGGACGCCGGTGGCTTCATCCTGCGTACCGCCGCCGAAGGCGCACGCGCTGAAGAGATCCTGCAGGACATTCGCTACCTGCGCCGCCTGTGGGAGCAGATCGGCACCCAGATCAAGACCTGCGGTGCGCCCACGGTCATCTACGAGGACCTGGGCCTGGCCCTGCGTACCTTGCGTGACCTGGTCAACCCGAAGATCGAGAAGATCCGCATCGACTCGCGGGAAACCTTCCAGAAGACCACGCAGTTCGTTGGCGAACTTATGCCGGAAATCGCCGACCGCCTCGAACACTACCCGGGCGAACGGCCGATTTTCGACCTGTATGGCGTCGAGGACGAGATCCAGCGTGCACTGGAGCGCAAGGTGCCGCTGAAGTCCGGTGGCTACCTGGTGGTCGACCCGGCTGAAGCGATGACCACGATCGATGTGAACACCGGCGCCTTCGTCGGCCATCGCAACCTTGAAGAGACCATCTTCAAGACCAACCTCGAGGCCGCCACCGCCATCGCCCGGCAACTGCGCCTGCGCAATATCGGCGGCATCATCATCATCGACTTCATCGACATGGAAGACGAGGAGCACCAGCGCCAGGTGCTGCGCACGCTGGAAAAGCAGTTGGAGCGCGATCACGCCAAGACCAACATCATCGGCATCACCGAGCTGGGCCTGGTGCAGATGACCCGCAAGCGCACACGCGAAAGCCTGGAACAGGTGCTGTGCGAGCCCTGCCTGGCCTGTCAGGGCCGTGGCAAGCTGAAAACCCCCGAGACCATCTGTTACGAAATCTTCCGCGAGATCCTGCGCGAGGCCCGTGCATATCAGGCCGAAGGCTACCGCGTGCTCGCCAACCAGAAGGTGGTCGATCGGTTGCTGGATGAAGAATCCGGTAACGTCGCGGAGCTGGAGGCCTTTATCGGCCGAACCATTCGTTTCCAGGTGGAGTCGATGTATTCGCAGGAACAATACGATGTGGTGCTGCTCTGAGGCCTTCTGAAACGCGCCGCAGGTGGCCCGGGCTGGAAAATCCGGGGCTACGGGCCATCATGGATAAACGACCTGGAGGGCAATGGCCATGGGACGTCTGACCCGCGTTCTTGTCGCCTTGACCCGCTGGGGGCTGGGCGTTTGCGCCCTGCTGGCGGTACTGGTGGCACTGTATGTCAGCCTCGGCCGCGAACTGGTGCCGTTGGTGGCCGAGTATCGCGCCGATGCGGAAAGCAAGGCCGAGCAGGCTTTGGGCCTGCCCGTGCACGTTGGTACCCTGGAAGGCCGCTGGAGCGGCCTGGCACCGGTGCTGCGGGTGCGCGACCTGCAACTGGGCGAGGGGGCCACGGCCCTGCGCCTTGACGACGTCAAGGTGGTACCCGATGTCTGGGCCAGCCTCACCGCCCGCGAGGTACGCCTGGCACGCATTCAGTTGGGCGGGCTGCAACTGATCCTGCGCGAGAACGAGCAGGGCGCCTGGAGCCTCGAAGGCCTGCCGAAGAAGGACGATGCGCCGCTTGACCCTGCCGAGTTGTTGCAGCGCCTGCGCCAGTTGGGCCGCATCGATGTGTTCGACAGTCAGGTCACCCTGCACCCCTGGCAGCGTGACCCGTTGACCCTCACTTATGTGAGCGTTGGCCTGCAGGCCGGAGCTTCGCGCCATGCCCTGGACCTGCGCGCGACCCTGCCCGATGGCCAACCGCTTTCGCTGAACCTGCGCAGTCGTGCCACGCCCAGCGCCTGGCGCGACGGCCAGGTTGAAGCCTACCTGAGCCTGCCACAGAGTGACTGGGCGCGTTGGCTGCCACCACGCCTGCTGGGCCAGTGGCATGCCGACGCCCTGCGGGCGGGCGGCGAGTTCTGGGTCGACTGGAGCAAGGGGCAGTTGCAGCAGGCCGTTGTACGCCTCAATGCACCGGAGCTGCACGGTGCCTATGCCGGGCGCAAGGCGGCCAGGCTGAACAACCTGGCCCTGGGTGCCTGGTTCCAGCGCCAGGAACAAGGCTTCGATGTGGTAGTCGACTCCCTGGCCATGGACGTCGGCAAGACCCGTTGGGAGTCGCACCTGCAATTGCAGCAGCGTCCAGGCGAGGACGCTGCCGCGGAAAGCTGGAACGTGCAGGCCGACCGCCTCGACCTCACGCCGTTGACACCGCTCGTCGATGCCCTGGCGCCACTGCCGGACAAGGTCATGGCTGTGGTCGATGGCCTGAATGTGACCGGCGCGTTGCGCAATGTGCGTCTGATAGCCCGGCCCAAGGCTGAGGGTGACCAGCGCCTGCAGTTCGAAGCCAACCTGGAGAAGGTCGGTTTCGATGCCTATCACAATGCCCCGGCAGCCGGTAACGTCAGCGGCAGCATCAGCGGAGACCTTGGTCATGGCGAACTACGCCTTGATACCGATGCGTTCATGCTGCACCTGTACCCGATCTTCGCCAAACCCTGGCATTATCAGAAGGCCAATGCGCGCCTGACCTGGGCCCTGGACAAGGAGGGTTTCACCCTGGCCGCGCCTTACCTCAAGGTACTGGGCGAGGAGGGCAAGATCGCCGGTGACTTCCTCATTCGCCTGTTGTTCGAAGAAGGCCGTGAAGACTACATGGACCTGCGCGTCGGCCTGACCGAAGGCGATGGCCGCTACACCGCCAAGTACCTGCCCGAGGTGCTCAGCCCGGCACTCGACGAATGGCTGCGCAGTGCGATCGTCAAAGGCACGGTGGACGAAGGCTACTTCCAGTACCAAGGCTCGCTGAACCATGGTGTCGCGCCGGAAGCCCGCAGCATCAGCCTGTTCTTCAAGGTGCGTGATGCAGCCTTGGACTTCCAGCCGGGCTGGCCGCAGGTGCAGCACGTGGATGGCGATGTGTTCATCGAGGACAGTGGTGTGCGCATCAAGGCCCAGCGTGGCGTACTCCTCGACACCAAGGTCAGTAATGTGAGCGTCGATATCCCGCATGTCGACGAGGGGCAGCAAAGCCACCTGTACCTCGATGGTGACTTCGACGGGAGCCTGGGCGATGGCCTGAAGATCCTCAAGGAGGCGCCAATCGGCACTGGCGAGATATTTGCCGGCTGGGAGGGCGAGGGGCCGCTCAAGGGCAAGGTCAAGCTCGACATTCCGCTGGCCCGCGGGCAGCGGCCGAAAGTGCAGGTGGACTTTGCCACCGACGATGCCCGGCTGAAGGTGGCGCCGCCGAGCCTGGAGTTGAGCCGCCTGAAGGGTGACTTCAGTTTCGATTTGGACAAGGGCCTGAGCGGCAAGGGCATCAGCCTGCAGGCCTTCGGCAAGCCGGTGACGGCGCAAATCACCGCCGAAGGCCAGCCCGGGCAGATGCAGACACGCGTCAACGCCAGCGGCCAGGTGTCGCTCAAGGCACTGACCGACTGGCTGCAGTTCAACCAGGCCTTGCCGGCTTCCGGCGACCTGCCGTACCAGTTGCAGGTCAGCCTGGGTAGCCGAGACAACCGCCTGAGCGTCAATTCCAGCCTGAAGGGCCTGGCCATCGACCTGCCAGCACCCTTTGGCAAGGCAGCGTCCGATACCCGTGACACCCGTTTCAGCATGACCCTGCAGGGGCCGGAGCGGCGCTTCGATGTCGCCTACACCGACCTTGCCCGCTTTGCCTACGCCGCGCCGGCCGAGAAGCTGGGGCAGGGCCGTGGCGAGTTGCTGCTGGGCACCGGTGACGCCCAGGTACCTGCCGGCCAGGGCCTGCGAGTGCGCGGGCACCTGGAGACGCTGGACCTGGGGCCCTGGCAGGAACAGGCGGCGCGCCTGGCCGGCGATGACCCGGGCGGTAGCGCGAGGCAGAACCTGCAAGGCGTAGACCTGAGCATCGGCCAGCTGAAAGCCTTTGGCCTGGACCTGAACCAGGCCGTGGTGCGCCTGGCCCGTGGCGGCCCCGCCTGGGATTTGCGCCTCGATAGCAAGGAAGTCATCGGCAACGCCCGGGTGCCGGATGCCAAGGGCGCGCCAATGGTGGTGCGCATGCAGACCTTGCGCCTGCCCGCCGCCAGCGCGGCGGAAAAGCAGGCAGAGGCACAGGCCGAGGAGGGCCCGGACCCGCTGGCTTCGTTCGACCCGCGCAAGGTTCCGGCGCTGGACCTGAGCATTGACAAGCTCTATCGCGGTGACGACCTGTACGGCAGTGCGTCGCTCAAGCTGCGGCCGACCGCGCGTGGCGTGACCGCCAGCGATATAGACCTCGACTTCAAAGGCCTGCGTATCGATGGTGGCGGTGGCTGGGAAGGCGAACCGGGAAAAACCGGCAGTTGGTACAAAGGGCGCCTGGACGGCAAGAACCTGGCGGATGTGCTCAAGGCCTGGGGTTTTGCACCGACCGTGACCAGCCGCGACTTCCGCCTGGATGTGGATGGCCGCTGGCCGGGTTCGCCGGCCTCGGTGAGCCTCAAGCGCTTCTCCGGCAGCATGGACGCAGCCCTGCGCACCGGCCAGTTCGTTGAGGTCGAGGGCAGTGCCCAGGCGCTGCGGGTGTTCGGCCTGCTGAACTTCAACTCCATCGGCCGGCGCTTGCGCCTGGACTTCTCCGACCTGTTCGACAAGGGCCTGGCCTACGACCGTGTCAAAGGCTTGCTGGTAGCCAGTGACGGTGTCTATGTGACGCGCGAGCCAATCGCCGTGACTGGCCCGTCGAGCAACTTCGAGCTGGACGGCACCTTGGATCTGGTGCGCGACCGGGTCGATGCCAACCTGCAGGTAAGTCTGCCAGTGACCAACAACCTGCCGCTGGCAGCCCTGATTGTCGGCGCGCCAGCCGTGGGCGGGGCGCTATTCCTGGTGGACCGGCTGATCGGTGACCGGGTGTCACGCTTCGCCAGCGTGCACTACCGTGTCGAAGGTCCGGTGAAAGAGCCTAGAATCACATTTGTGAAACCTTTCGAGAAATCCCGCTAGGAGTGCCCATGAAGGCAGCGGTAATCCAGATGGTCAGCCAGGACGATGTGCTGGCCAACCTGCAGCGCGCCGGTGCCCTGTTGGAGCAGGCCGCCTCTGGCGGCGCACGGCTGGTGGTGCTGCCGGAAAACTTCGCTGCCATGGGCCGCAAGGACGCCGCTGCCATCGGCCGCGCCGAAGCGTTGGGCGAAGGGCCGATCCTGCCATGGTTGAAACGCACCGCCCGCGACCTCAAGTTATGGATTGTCGCCGGTACCTTGCCATTGCCACCGGTCGGCCAACCTGAAGCCAAGGCCCATGCCTGCTCGCTGCTGATCGACGAACACGGTGAGGTAGCGGCACGCTATGACAAGCTGCACCTGTTTGATGTGGACGTTGCCGACAATCGTGGCCGTTACCGCGAGTCCGACGACTATGCCCACGGCGCCCAGGTAGTGGTGGCCGATACGCCAGTAGGGCGGCTGGGGCTAAGCGTGTGCTACGACCTGCGCTTCCCCGAACTGTACAGCGCACTACGCGCCGCCGGCGCGGAACTTATCACTGCGCCAGCCGCCTTCACTGCGGTAACGGGCGCGGCGCACTGGGAAGTGCTGGTGCGCGCCCGGGCCATCGAGACCCAGTGCTACCTGCTGGCTGCTGCACAGGGCGGCACCCACCCGGGGCCACGGGAAACCCATGGCCATGCGGCGATCGTCGACCCCTGGGGGCGCATCGTCGCTGAACAGGCGCAAGGTGAAGCAGTATTGCTCGCCGAACGCGACATTGACGAACAAGCGTCCATCCGGGCGCGCATGCCGGTGGTATCGCACCGGCGCTTTTTCTCGCAGGGCGCGTTGCGGCCTGCGCACACCTCGGAGTGACTATGAGCCAGATGTTATCCACCGTCAGCGAGCAGCTCCTGGCCCCAGGCGGCTTGACCCTGGACAGCCTGCAGAGCGTGCTGGGTGAGTTGGCCGGCCCCGGCATCGACGCCGCCGACCTGTATTTCCAGGGCCAGATCTCGGAAACCTGGGCGCTGGAAGACGGCATCGTCAAAGAGGGCAGTTTCAACCTCGACCAGGGCGTGGGCGTGCGTGCCCAGTCCGGTGAAAAGACCGGCTTTGCCTACAGCAACGCAATCAACCTCGAAGCGCTGACCTCGGCCGCCCGTGCCGCCCGTTCGATCTCCCGTGCCGGGCAGAACGGCAAGGTGCAGGCCTTCCGCAGCCAGGACGTGACTGCCCTTTATCCGGCGGACAACCCGCTGGATGTGCTCAGCCGTGCCGAGAAGGTCGAGCTGCTCAAGCGTGTCGACGCCGCCACCCGCGCGCTGGACCCGCGTATCCAGCAGGTCAGTGTGAGCATGGCCGGGGTATGGGAACGCATCCTGATCGCTGCGGCCGATGGCAGCCTGGCCGCCGACGTGCGCCCGCTGGTGCGCTTCAACGTCAGCGTAATCGTCGAGCAGAACGGCCGCCGCGAGCGTGGCGGGCAGGGCGGTGGCGGGCGTACCGACTACCGCTTCTTCACCGAAGAGCGGGTCATGGGCTATGCCCGCGAAGCGCTGCGCCAGGCCCTGGTGAACCTGGAGGCGATCCCGGCACCGGCTGGTACCCTGCCGGTGGTGCTGGGTTCGGGCTGGTCGGGCGTGCTGCTGCACGAGGCTGTCGGCCATGGCCTGGAAGGTGACTTCAACCGCAAGGGCAGTTCGGCGTTCAGCGGCCGCATTGGCGAGAAAGTGGCGTCGAGCCTGTGCACCATTGTCGACGACGGCACCCTCGAAGGCCGCCGTGGCTCGCTGAGCGTGGATGACGAAGGCACCCCGACCGAGTGCACCACATTGATCGAGAACGGTGTGCTCAAGGGCTACATGCAGGACAAGCTGAACGCGCGCCTGATGGGCATGGCGGTGACCGGCAACGGCCGCCGCGAATCCTACGCGCACCTGCCGATGCCGCGCATGACCAACACCTACATGCGTGCGGGCGAAAGCGACCCGCAGGAAATCATCGCTTCGGTGAAGAAGGGTATCTACTGCGCCAACCTCGGCGGTGGCCAGGTGGACATTACCAGCGGCAAGTTCGTGTTCTCGACCAGTGAGGCCTACCTGATCGAAGACGGCAAGATTACCGCGCCGGTGAAGGGGGCGACCCTGATCGGCAACGGCCCGGAGGCGATGAGCCGGGTGTCGATGGTCGGTAACGACTTGGCGCTGGACAGCGGGGTAGGGACTTGCGGCAAGGACGGGCAGTCGGTGCCGGTGGGCGTCGGGCAGCCGACCTTGAAGCTGGATGCGATCACCGTAGGCGGTACAGGGGCGTGATGGCTTCAGGGACCGCTTTGCGGTCCATTCGCAGCACAAGGCTGCTCCTACAGGGATCGCGTATTTCTGTAGGAGCAGCCTTGTGCTGCGAATGGGCCGCAAAGCGGCCCCAGGGCGATCAGCGCAATCCGCGCTGCAGCTCGTCGAGATCGCGGATGTACTTGAACACCTTGCGCGCGGCGGCAGGCGGCTTGTTCCGGGCCTTCTCGTGCTGGGCATGGCGTACCAGCGAGCGCAGCTGCTGGCGGTCGGTGTCGGGGTATTCGTTGACGAAGCGTTCGAGGTCTTCGTCATTACCGTCGATCAACCGGTCGCGCCAGCGCTCCAGGCTGTGGAAGCGCTCGTTGTACTGGCGGGTCGAGCTGTCCATCTGTTCGAGCAGGGCGTGGATGGCATCCAGATCCTGCACGCGCATCAGCTTGCCGACAAACGACATGTGGCGTTTGCGGGCACCGTGAGCGGTGTGCTTGCTGGCTTCGGCCAGGGCCTTGCGCAGCTCGTCGGTCAACGGCAGGCGAGCCAGGGTATCGGCCTTGAGCGTGGTAAGGCGCTCGCCGAGTTCGACCAGCGCATGCAGCTCGCGCTTGATCTGGGTTTTGCTTTTTTCGCCGTCGAAGGCGTCGTCGTTTGAATCAACCATGGTGGCAGTCCGCTAGAAATCGCCGCCATGATAACCAGTCGGGGGCCGCTTGTCCGGCCCGGTCGTAGAATGACCCTCGCCGAACGCAGAATTTGAGTGGAGAGAACCATGAGTGCAGTCCAGAGCGTAGGTCCGAAGGACCTGCCAGCATTGCAGGAGCAGGTCGAGGCGATCATCGCCGAGGCGCGCCGCCAGGGGGCCAGCGCCTGCGAAGTGGCAGTGTCGCTGGAGCAGGGCCTGTCCACCACGGTACGTCAGCGAGAGGTCGAGACGGTCGAATTCAATCGCGACCAGGGCTTTGGTATCACCCTCTATGTGGGCCAGCGCAAAGGCTCGTCCAGCACCTCGGCCAGTGGCCCGGAAGCGATCCGCGAAACCGTCGCCGCGGCCTTGGCGATTGCCAGGCATACCTCCGAGGACGAATGTTCCGGCCTGGCCGACGCAGCGTTGATGGCCCGCGAGATCCCGGACCTGGACCTGTATCACGACTGGAACCTCGAGCCAGAGAAGGCCATCGAGATGGCCCTGGCCTGCGAGGCGGCGGCGTTCGACGCCGACCCGCGCATCCTCAATGCCGACGGCACCACCCTCAATACCCACCAGGGTTGCCGCGTGTATGGCAACAGCCATGGTTTCATCGGTGGCTACGCCTCGACCCGGCACAGCCTGAGCTGCGTGATGATCGCCGAAGGCGACGGCCAGATGCAGCGTGACTACTGGTACGACGTGAACCGCCAGGGCAACCTGCTGGCCGACCCGCGTAGCATCGGCGTGCGCGCTGCCCAGCGTGCCGCCAGCCGCCTGGGTGCGCGTCCGGTGCCGACCTGCGAGGTGCCGGTGCTGTTCTCGGCCGAGCTGGCAGGTGGCTTGTTCGGCAGCTTCCTGTCGGCCATCTCCGGCGGCAACCTGTACCGCAAGTCGTCGTTCCTGGAGGGGACCATCGGCCAGCGCCTGTTCCCCACCTGGCTGACCCTCGACGAGCGTCCGCACATTCCGCGGGCACTGGGCAGTGCCGCATTCGACGGCGATGGCCTGGCTACCTATGCCAAGCCGTTCGTCGACAAGGGTGAGCTGGTGTCGTACCTGCTAGGTACCTATTCCGGGCGCAAGCTGGGTTTGCCAAGCACAGCCAACGCTGGTGGTGTGCACAACCTGTTCGTCAGCCATGGTGTCGAAGACCAGGCGGCGCTGATCCGGCGCATGGGCCGCGGGCTGCTGGTGACCGAGTTGATGGGGCATGGCCTGAACATGGTGACGGGGGATTATTCCCGTGGCGCGGCAGGATTCTGGGTCGAGAATGGCGAGATTCAGCACGCAGTGCAGGAAGTGACCATTGCCGGGAACATGAAAGACATGTTTCAGCAGATTGTCGCGATCGGCAGCGATCTTGAGACCCGAAGCAACATTCACACCGGGTCGGTGCTGATCGAGCGGATGACTGTGGCAGGTAGCTGATTCATAGCCTGTACCGGCCTCTTCGCGGGTAAACCCGCTCCTACAGGAATCGCATAAGGCTCCAGTCTTATGCAGAATCTGTAGGAGCGGGTTTACCCGCGAAGAGGCCGGTGCAGGCACTACAGAATTTTCAATGAAACCGCAGACCCGGCCCCCATGCCGGGTTTTTTGTTTCATCATCTATCTTGAAGTGATTCTATTTATCACTTAATAATGAATATCATTGACCAGTAACTCGGCGATGATGTTCATGAAACCGGTCCTCCGCGAACTGCCCTACCTGGAAAACTGGCGCTGGCTCAGCCGACGCATCCGCTGTGCGCTGGAGCCCGACGAACCGCGCCTGATCGAGCATTACCTGGCTGAAGGCCGTTACCTGGTGTGCTGCACCGAGACCTCGCCATGGACGGTGGCGCTGACCTCCTTCCGCCTGCTGCTGGATACCGCCTGCGACCGCATGCTGCCCTGGCATTGGCGCTGCCTGTGCCTGGACCAGGCCTGGCGCCCGCTGCTGGACCTGCGCAACCTCGACCGCGAGGCCCAGAACCAGCGCTGGCAGCCCTACGCCCTGCAGTTGGCCAATTGCCGCCTGCTGCCGTCGATTTCTCCCGATGAACTGATGCAAGGATTTGATGATGAGTGATACCCGTATCGAGCGTGACAGCATGGGCGAACTGCAGGTGCCGGCCCAGGCCCTGTACGGTGCCCAGACCCAGCGCGCGGTCGACAACTTCCCGATCAGCGGCCAGCGCATGCCGGCCCAGTTCATTCGTGCACTACTGCTGGCCAAGGCTGCCGCGGCCAAGGCCAACGTCGAACTGGAACAGTTGTCGACCGCGCAAGGCCAGGCCATCGTAACGGCAGTCGAGCAACTCCTGGCGGGTGACTTCATCCAGCATTTCCCGGTGGATGTGTTCCAGACCGGCTCCGGCACCAGCTCGAATATGAACGCCAACGAGGTGATCGCGACTCTGGCCAGCCGCGTGCTGGGTGAGGCCGTCAACGCCAACGACCACGTCAACTGCGGCCAGAGCAGCAACGACATCATCCCGACCACGATTCACGTCAGCGCCGCCCTGGCCTTGCACGAGCAGCTACTGCCCGCCCTGGCGCATCTGGTACAGGTGATCGAGGCCAAGTCGGCACAGGTGCATCAGTACGTGAAGACCGGCCGCACCCACCTGATGGACGCCATGCCGGTGCGCATGAGCCAGGTGCTGGATGGCTGGGCGGCACAGATCAATGGCGCCAAGGCACACATCGAAGCTACCCTGCCGAGCCTGCAGGTCCTGGCCCAGGGCGGCACGGCCGTGGGTACCGGCATCAACGCCCACCCGCAATTCGCTGCTGGTTTCGCCCGCCAGCTCAGCGGCCTGACCCAGGTCGAGTTCACCCCCGGGCAGAACCTGTTCGCCCTGATCGGCTCGCAGGACACCGCAGTGGCCCTGTCCGGCCAGCTCAAGACTGCCGCCGTGGCGCTCATGAAGATTGCCAACGACCTGCGCTGGATGAACTCTGGCCCGCTGGCCGGGCTGGGCGAAATCGAGCTGCAAGGCCTGCAGCCGGGCTCTTCGATCATGCCGGGCAAGGTCAACCCGGTGATTCCAGAGGCCACCGCCATGGTCGCCGCCCAAGTGATCGGCAATGACGCCACCATCGCCATCGCTGGCCAGTCCGGCAACTTCGAGCTGAACGTGATGCTGCCGGTGATCGCCCGCAACCTGCTGGAGAGCATCGAGCTGATGGCCAACGTTAGCCGCCTGCTGGCCGACAAGGCCATCGCGAGCTTCAAGGTCAACGAAAGCAAGCTCAAGGAAGCCCTGGCACGCAACCCGATTCTGGTCACGGCGCTGAACCCGATCATCGGCTACCTCAAGGCCGCTGAAATCGCCAAGACCGCTTACAAGCAGGGCCGTCCGATCATCGACGTGGCGCTGGAGCACACCGACCTATCGCGTGACCAGCTGGAAGCGCTACTGGACCCGGAAAAACTCACCGCCGGTGGTATCTGACACTGAGTCACGGCCCAAGCGCCAGCGGTGGCCGCGTTGGTCATCGCCCAACCCATGCCTACGGAATTCACTGATATGCCCCATACCTTGCCTGCACTGCCTTACGCTTACGCTGCGCTGGAACCGCACATCGACGCGCAGACCATGGAAATCCACCACACCAAGCACCACCAGACCTACGTCACTGGCCTCAACGCCGCCATCGAAGGCACCGAGTGGGCTGAGTGGCCGGTGGAAAAACTGCTCGGCGCGGTCGGGCAACTGCCGGAAAACCTGCGTGGTGCGGTGACCAACCATGGCGGCGGGCACGCCAACCACAGCCTGTTCTGGACCGTGATGTCGCCGCAGGGCGGGGGAGAGCCGCAGGGTGCTCTGGCGCAGGCCATCGACGCCCAACTGGGCGGCTTCGATGCCTTCAAGGAGGCCTTCACCAAGGCTGCGCTGACCCGCTTCGGCAGTGGCTGGGCCTGGCTCAGCGTGACCCCGCAGAAAACGCTGGTAGTGGAAAGCAGCGGCAACCAGGACAGCCCGCTGATGCACGGCAACACGCCAATCCTCGGCCTGGACGTGTGGGAGCATGCCTATTACCTGAAGTACCAGAACCGTCGTCCGGAATACATCGGTGCCTTTTACAACGTCATTGACTGGGCGGAAGTGGAGCGCCGCTACCTCGAAACCCTGAAGTGAGTCTCCCCGGTATGCGCTCCCAGATGATGTCCGTCAGCCGCGTGCGCCTGTTTCGCCTGTTTCGCATGACGCTTGGGACTTTGCTGTTGCTCGCAGGCACTGCATTGCTATTGGCGCGCGGCTTCGCCTGGTTGGACCTGGCCTGGCCAGCTTGGGGGTGTGCATCGGTTTGCGCCGGATGATGGGGTGTTCACCGGTTTCGCTGTGGGAGCGGCACATAACTCATTGAATTAGCGGGGACTCTGTGGGAGCGGCTTTAGCCGCGAACACCGGCGCAGCCGGTGCCATGCACCGCGTTGGATTCTTCGCGGCTAAAGCCGCTCCCACAGGGTAAGCGTACCGCTTGCAATTCATTCGCCTTCGTCGAAGAAGTTGTTGATCAGCTCGACCAGCGCATCCATGGCATCAACGTCCTGCTCGCCTTCGGTATGCAGGTGCACCTGGGTGCCCTTGCCGGCCGCCAGCATCATCACCGCCATGATGCTCTTGCCATCCACCAACTTGTCCGGCGCACGGCCAACCCTGACCTGGCAGGGGAAGCGGCCGGCAACGCCGACGAACTTGGCTGCCGCCCGGGCATGCAGACCCAGCTTGTTGATGATGGTGATTTCACGGGCGGGCATCGTGGGGCGGATCCTTGGGCTAGAGGTCGCGGTGGCGGACCTGGACGTTTTTCAGGGATTGCTGCAGCAGTTGGCCAAGGCGTTCGGTGATGTACACCGAGCGGTGGTGGCCGCCGGTGCAGCCAATGGCAATGGTGACGTAGGCACGGTTGCTAGCGGCGAAGCGGGGCAGCCACTTGAGCAGGTAGCTGGAAATGTCGTTGAACATCTCTTCGACATCCGGCTGTGCGGCCAGGTAGTCGATTACCGGTTGGTCGAGGCCGGAATGCTCACGCAGCTCGGGTTTCCAATAGGGGTTGGGCAAGCAGCGCACATCGAACACCAGGTCGGCATCGACCGGCATTCCGCGCTTGAAACCGAACGACTCGACCAGGAACGCGGTGCCAGGCTCGGGCTGGTTGAGCAGGCGCAGCTTGATCGAATCACGCAGCTGATACAGGTTCAGGCTGGTGGTGTCGATCTTCAGGTCGGCCAGGTCTGCAATCGGCCCCAGCAATTCGCTTTCTACCCGGATCGCTTCCGCGAGCGAGCGGTTGGCGTTGGTCAGCGGGTGGCGTCGGCGGGTTTCCGAGAAACGCTTGAGCAGTACGTCTTCGTCGGCATCCAGGTACAGCACGTCGCACTGGATATGCCGGGCGCGGGCTTCTTCGAGCAACTCGGGGAAACGCGTCAGGTGGCTGGGCAAGTTGCGCGCGTCGATCGACACGGCGACCTTGGGTTGCTGCAACTCGGTGTTGATCAGCGCATTTTCCGCCAGTTGCGGCAGCAGCCCGGCGGGCAGGTTGTCAATGCAGTAGAAACCGTTGTCTTCCAGGACATCGAGGGCGGTGCTCTTGCCGGAGCCGGACCGGCCGCTGACGATGATCAGGCGCATGTTCAGTGCTCGTTCTGTACGTCCAGGACAACCTGGAACAGGGCCTCGCTGCTGGTGGCCGCACGCAGGCGATCACGGACCTCCTTGCGATCGAGCATGCTGGCAATCTGGCGCAGCAATTCCAGATGGGCATCGGTGGCGGCTTCTGGCACCAGCAGGACGAACAGCAGGTCCACCGGCGCGCCATCGATGGCGTCGTAGTCGATAGGCGCTTCCAGGTGCAGCAGGGCGCTGACCGGAGCGGAACATCCTTCAAGCCGGCAGTGCGGGATGGCGATGCCGTTGCCGAAACCGGTCGAACCGAGTTTTTCCCGGGCGACCAGTTTTTCGAAGACGTCTTGCATCTCCAGTTCGGGCACTTGTTCGGCGATGACGGTGGCGACCTTTTCCAGGGCGCGCTTCTTGCTGCCGCCCGGCACGTTCACGAGGGAACGGCCGGGGGTCAGGATGGTTTCAAGTCGGATCATGGATGAGGGGGATCAGCGGGCAGCTGCACCTTGCAGCAGGCTTTGCTGTTTTTCCTTGTGTTTTTTCAGTTGGCGGTCGAGCTTGTCGGCCAAGGCGTCGATCGCTGCATACATGTCTTCGTGTTCGGCGTTGGCAACCACTTCGCCGCCGGGAATCTGCAAGGTCGCCTCGACCTTCTGCTGCAGCTTCTCGACTTTCATGATGACCTGCACGTTGGTGATCTTGTCGAAGTGACTTTCCACGCGAGCGAGCTTTTCAAGCACATAATCGCGCAGTGGCTGGGTGACTTCTACATGCTGTCCACTGATATTGACTTGCATACAGCTTCTCCTTTGTTGCCCGTGCATAAAGAGGCAGGTCTTGCACCTGCCCCACAAACGCTGTGGCACATCTCAGGGGCTACATCAGTCGCTTGCGCTCGCTCGACGGTGCGATGCCGAGGGACTCGCGGTACTTGGCGACGGTGCGACGGGCTACCTGGATGCCTTGTGCCTCCAGTAAACCAGCGATCTTGCTGTCACTCAATGGCTTTTTCTGATTTTCCGCCGCAACCAGTTTCTTGATGATCGCGCGGATAGCCGTAGACGAGCATTCTCCGCCTTCGGAGGTGCTGACGTGGCTGGAGAAAAAGTATTTCAGTTCGTAGATGCCACGCGGGGTGTGCATGTATTTCTGCGTGGTTACCCGCGAAATGGTCGACTCGTGCATGCCCACCGCTTCGGCGATGTCATGCAGCACCAAGGGCTTCATCGCTTCGTCGCCGTGGTCGAGGAAGCCGCGTTGATGCTCGACGATCTGCGTGGCCACCTTCATCAGGGTTTCGTTGCGGCTTTGCAGGCTCTTGATGAACCAGCGCGCTTCCTGCAGCTGGTTGCGCATGAAGGTGTTGTCGGCACTGGTGTCGGCCCGGCGCACAAAGCCAGCGTACTGCGGGTTTACGCGCAGCCGCGGAATGGCCTCCTGGTTCAGCTCCACCAGCCAGCGGTCGCTGTCCTTGCGTACGATGACGTCGGGCACCACGTACTCAGGCTCGCTGGACTCGATCTGCGAGCCGGGGCGCGGGTTGAGGCTTTGTACCAGCTCGATGACCTGGCGCAGCTCGTCTTCCTTGATTTTCATGCGACGCATCAGCTGGCTGTAGTCGCGGCTGCCGAGCAGGTCGATGAAGTCGGTGACCAGGCGCTTGGCTTCCGCCATCCACGGGGTGCTGGCGGGCAGCTGGCGCAATTGCAGCAACAGGCATTCGCCAAGGGTGCGGGCGGCAACGCCTGCTGGCTCGAACTGCTGGATGCGGTGCAGTACCGCTTCGACCTCGTCCAGCTCGATATCCAGCTCCGGATCGAAACCGGCGCAGATCTCCTCGAGGGTGTCTTCCAGGTAGCCCTGGCCGTTGATGCTGTCGATCAGGGTGACGGCGATCAGGCGGTCGGTGTCGGACATCGGAGCCAGGTTCAGTTGCCACAGCAGGTGGCTTTGCAGGCTTTCGCCGGCCGATGTGCGGGTGGTGAAGTCCCACTCGTCGTCGTCGTTGCTCGGCAAGCTGCTGGCACTGGTCTGGTAGATGTCTTCCCAGGCGGTGTCGACCGGCAGTTCGTTGGGGATGCGCTCGCTCCATTCACCGTCTTCCAGGGTGTCGGCACTGGTCGTGCTTTCCTGGAAGCTGTTGTCCTGGACTTCAGCGGCCGGCTTGTTCTCGGCGTTGTCCGCCATCGGGTCGCTGTTGTCGAAGTCGTCGCCGTCTTCCTGACGTTCGAGCATCGGGTTCGACTCCAGCGCTTCCTGGATTTCCTGTTGGAGGTCCAGGGTGGAGAGCTGGAGCAGGCGGATGGCCTGTTGCAACTGCGGTGTCATCGTCAGTTGCTGGCCCATTTTTAGGACGAGCGATGGTTTCATGGCTGGGGCTTAATACCTTGTTCGCCGGCGCGCATGCGCCATCCACTACACGAGGGCGCCGGGGCGCCAGATCAAGCAAGTTTTATGCCTTAAATTGTAGCGTTTGCCTAGAGTACCGTAACACTTTACCCCAGGTTCCAGGGCTATTTGCCAGTACTCCAGGCGCGTGCCGGGCTCAGAGCCGGAACTCGTGGCCCAGGTAAACTTCTTTGACCAGGTCGTTGGCCAGGATGGTTTCGGCGTCGCCTTCGGCGATCAGCCGGCCATCATTGACGATATAGGCGGTTTCGCAGATATCCAGGGTCTCACGCACGTTGTGGTCGGTGATCAGTACACCGATGCCCTTGGCCTTGAGGTGATGGATGATCTGCTTGATGTCGCCGACCGAAATCGGGTCGACACCGGCAAACGGTTCGTCCAGCAAGATGAACTTGGGTGCGGTCGCCAGCGCGCGGGCAATTTCCACGCGGCGGCGCTCACCACCGGACAGGCTCATGCCGAGGTTGTCGCGAATGTGGCTGATGTGGAATTCCTGCAGCAGGCTTTCCAGCTCTTTGCGCCGGCCGTCGCGGTCGAGGTCCTTGCGGGTCTCGAGGATGGCCATGATGTTGTCGGCCACCGACAGCTTGCGGAAGATCGAGGCTTCCTGCGGCAGATAGCCGATGCCCGCGCGGGCGCGACCGTGCATGGGCTGGTGGCTGACATCGAGGTTGTCGATCAGCACGCGCCCCTGATCGGCCTGGACCAGGCCGACGATCATGTAGAAGCAGGTGGTCTTGCCGGCGCCGTTGGGGCCGAGCAGGCCGACGATCTGGCCGCTGTCGATAGACAGGCTGACGTCGCGTACGACTTGCCGCCCCTTGTAGCTCTTGGCCAGGTGCTGGGCTTTGAGGGTTGCCATTTACTCGGCCTTCTTCTTGGGCTGGATCACCATGTCGATACGCTGACGCGGCGAGGTCACGTTGCCACCACGACCGGCGGTCGCCACCTGGGTCTGGGTGTTGTAGACGATCTTCTCGCCTTCGGTGGTGTTGCCTTCGTTCTCGACCTTGGCGCGGTCGGTGAGGATCACCATGTCCTTCTGCGACTGGTACTGGATGGTCACCGCCCAGCCTTTCATCTTGTCCGGCTTGGCTGCGCTCTGCTGCTGCTCGAAGTAGGCCAGGTTGCCCACCGAGGTCACCACGTCGATGTCGCCGGAGGCGGAACGGGTGATGGTCACGGTGTTGCCTTTGATCATCATCGAACCCTGGGTGATGATCACGTCGCCGGTGTAGGTGGCCACGCCCTGCTTGTCGTCCAGGTGGGCGTTGTCGGCCTGGATGCGGATAGGCTGGTCACGGTCATTCGGCAGGGCGAGGGCGCTCGCGCTTCCCAGTGCTGCGCTCAGGCTGAGCAAAAGGGGGAGGGTTTTAACGAGCCTCATACTGTCCTCTTACGTTAGAGAGCAAGTCCATCTTGCCTTCTTTCAAATACGCTTTCATTCCTTTGCCCGTAGTTGTGCCACCGGCGCCGTCGATTCTAACGGCTTGCTCGGTCTGCGCATATTGCTTCTGCGGGAACACGGTCATGCGTGAGCTGGTAATGATCATTTCGCGCTGCTTTTCGTCGGTGCGGGCGACCCGTACGTTGTCGATCAGTTCGACTTCGCTGCCGTCCGGGTTGACCTCGGCGCGGGTGCTCTGTACGTGCCACGGGTATTCGGTACCGCGGTACAGGTGCAGGTCCGGCGTGGTCAGCAGGGTGATTTCGCTGGCTTTCAGGTGTTCGACCTTGTCAGCGGTCATTTCATACTGCAGCTTGCCGTCGGGCAGGAACTGCACGCTGTGGGCGTTGACTGCGTAGTAGTCGATGGCGCTTTCGTCGACCTGGGCCACAGGCTTGTCGAGGAAGCTTTCCGGGCTGACATTCCAGTAGCCGATCGCCACCAGCAGGGCGGCGATTACCGCGAGCAGCGCAATGTTGCGGGCTTTCTTGCTGAACATGGGCAGCCTTACAGGTAGTTGGCGTTGGCAGCGTCCAGGGTGCCCTGGGCCTGCATGATCAGTTCGCAGAATTCACGGGCCGCGCCTTCGCCGCCACGTGCCTGGGTCACGCCATGGGCGTGCTGGCGAACGAACGGCGCGGCGTTGGCCACCGCCATGCCCAGTGCGACCCGGCGGATCACCGGCAGGTCGGGCAGGTCGTCGCCAAGGTAGGCCACTTGAGCATAGCTCAGGCCCAGTTCGGCGAGCAGGCCGTCCAGCACCACCAGTTTGTCCTCGCGGCCCTGGTACAGGTGCGGGATGCCGAGGTTCTTCGCCCGGCGCTCGACCACCGGGGTCTTGCGCCCGCTGATGATCGCGGTGGTCACGCCCGAGGCCATGAGCATCTTGATGCCCTGGCCGTCGAGGGTGTTGAAGGTCTTGAACTCGCTGCCGTCCTCGAGGAAGTACAGGCGCCCGTCGGTGAGCACGCCGTCCACGTCGAACACTGCCAGCTTGATGCCTTTGCCGCGTTGCATGAGGTCCTGGTTCATTCCATTGCTCCTTTACATCACGCCGGCGCGCAGCAGGTCGTGCATGTTCAGGGCGCCGGTGGGGCGGTCCTCGCGGTCCACCACCACCAGGGCGCCGATCTTGTGGTCTTCCATGATCTTCAGGGCCTCGGCCGCGAGCATCTCGGCGCGGGCCGTCTTGCCGTGCACGGTCATGACTTGATCGATCAGGGTGGTGTGGACGTCGATGTTGCGGTCCAGGCTGCGGCGCAGGTCGCCGTCGGTGAAGATCCCGGCCAGCTTGCCGTCGGCTTCGACGATCACGGTCATGCCCAGGCCTTTGCGGGACATTTCAAGGAGTGCGTCCTTGAGCAGGGTGCCGCGGGGCACCTGGGGCAGTTCGTCGCCGGCGTGCATCACGTTCTCCACCTTGAGCAGCAGGCGGCGGCCCAGTGCACCACCCGGGTGCGAGAAGGCAAAGTCCTCGGCGGTGAAGCCGCGGGCTTCGAGCAGGGCAATGGCCAGCGCGTCGCCCAGCACCAGCGATGCGGTGGTGGAGGAGGTAGGGGCCAGGTTCAGCGGGCAGGCCTCTTGTTCGACGCGGGCGTCGAGGTTGACCTCGGCAGCCTGGGCCAGGGGCGAGTCCGGGTTGCCGGTCAGACTGATCAGCTTGATGCCCAGGCGCTTGATCAGCGGCAGCAGGGTGACGATTTCGGCAGTGCTGCCGGAATTCGACAGGGCAAGGATGACATCATCGCGGGTGATCATGCCCATGTCGCCATGGCTGGCTTCGGCCGGGTGCACGAAAAATGCCGGTGTGCCGGTGCTGGCCAGGGTGGCGGCGATCTTGTTGCCGATGTGCCCGGACTTGCCCATGCCGACCACGACGACCCGGCCCTTGCTGGCCAGGATCAGTTCGCAGGCCTTGACGAAATTGTCGTCGATGCGCGCCAGCAGGGCCTCTACGGCCTCGAGTTCCAGGCGCAGGGTGCGTTGGGCGGATTGGATCAGCTCGCTGGATTGGCTCATGTCGAAAAAGCAATGCCTGATGAAAAGGCGGCGATTATAGCTGCAATGAAAGAAACCCTCACGCTTTCGATTGCCGTGGTGAATGTCTCGCCAGCCTGTCGCAGGGCTGAACGACTCGCTAGCCGACCTTGGGGCGGCGCTGTCAGCGGTGCTATAGTTCGCCGCTATTCGGCCTGCCAGGGGCGCTTGTGCCTTCCAGGTGGAGGCCGACGTCCATTAGGACGAGGCTGCACCAGCAAGGAGTCTAGATGAGTGTGGATAGCGCCTACGCGGTCGAGTTGAAGGGGGTTACCTTCAAACGTGGTTCGCGCAGCATTTTCAGCAACGTCGACATTCGCATCCCGCGCGGCAAGGTCACCGGTATCATGGGGCCATCGGGTTGCGGCAAGACCACGTTGCTCCGCCTGATGGGCGCGCAGTTGCGCCCCTCCAGCGGTGAGGTCTGGGTTGCCGGGCAGAACCTGCCGACGTTGTCGCGCAGCGACCTGTTCGATGCCCGCAAGCAAATGGGGGTGCTGTTCCAGAGCGGCGCGCTGTTCACCGATCTCGATGTGTTCGAGAACGTCGCGTTCCCGCTGCGCGTGCACACCCAGCTGTCGGACGAGATGATCCGCGATATCGTGCTTATGAAGCTGCAGGCCGTGGGGCTGCGCGGTGCCATCGACCTGATGCCCGACGAGCTGTCCGGTGGCATGAAGCGCCGTGTGGCGTTGGCCCGTGCGATTGCCCTGGACCCGCAGATTCTCATGTACGACGAGCCGTTCGTCGGCCAGGACCCGATCGCCATGGGTGTATTGGTGCGTCTGATCCGCCTGCTCAACGATGCCTTGGGTATCACCAGCATCGTCGTTTCCCACGACCTGGCGGAAACCGCCAGCATCGCCGACTACATCTATGTCGTAGGTGATGGCCAGGTGCTGGGCCAGGGGACGCCTGACGAGCTGATGGGCTCGGATAACCCGCGCATTCGCCAGTTCATGAAGGGCGACCCGGACGGCCCGGTGCCTTTCCATTTTCCTGCGCCTGACTACCGCGCCGACCTGCTGGGAGCGCGTTGATGCGCAGAAAATCCTTACTCGAACGCGTCCGCCTGCTGGGGCGCTCGGCCATCGACGTATTGGCGGTGCTGGGGCGCTCCTGCCTGTTCCTGTTCCATGCGCTGATCGGCCGTGGCGGCATCGGCGGCGGCTTCCAGCTGCTGACCAAGCAGCTGTACTCGGTGGGCGTGCTGTCGCTGGCGATCATCGTTGTGTCCGGGGTGTTCATCGGCATGGTGCTGGCGCTGCAGGGCTTCAGCATCCTGACCAAGTACGGCTCGGAGCAGGCGGTGGGGCAGATGGTCGCCCTGACCCTGCTGCGTGAGCTCGGCCCGGTGGTGACGGCGTTGCTGTTCGCCGGCCGTGCCGGTTCGGCGCTGACCGCAGAAATCGGCAACATGAAGTCCACCGAGCAGTTGTCGAGCCTTGAAATGATCGGCGTCGACCCGCTCAAGTACATCGTCGCGCCACGCCTGTGGGCCGGTTTCATCTCGCTGCCGTTGCTGGCGCTGATTTTCAGCGTGGTCGGCATCTGGGGTGGCTCGTGGGTGGCGGTGGACTGGCTGGGCGTCTACGAGGGCTCGTTCTGGGCCAACATGCAGAACAGTGTTTCGTTCACCGACGACGTGCTCAACGGGCTGATCAAGAGCCTGGTATTTGCCTTCGTCACGACCTGGATCGCCGTATTCCAGGGGTATGACTGTGAGCCCACCTCAGAAGGGATCAGCCGTGCCACCACCAAGACCGTGGTCTATGCCTCGTTGGCAGTGCTGGGTCTGGACTTTATTCTGACCGCCTTGATGTTTGGAGATTTCTGATGCAAAACCGCACCCTGGAAATCGGTGTCGGCCTGTTCCTCCTGGCCGGGATCCTGGCGCTGCTGCTGCTCGCCCTGCGTGTCAGCGGGCTGTCGGCCAGCCCGAGCAGCGATACCTATAAAGTTTATGCCTACTTCGACAATATCGCCGGTTTGACGGTCAGAGCTAAAGTGACCATGGCCGGTGTGACCATCGGCAAGGTTACCGCCATCGATCTGGACCGCGATTCCTACACCGGTCGGGTGACGCTGCAGCTGGACAAGTCGGTGGACAACCTGCCGACCGACTCCACTGCCTCGATCCTGACCGCCGGGTTGCTTGGCGAGAAGTACATCGGCATCAGCGTGGGCGGTGAGGACCAGGTGCTCAAGGACGGCGGGACCATCCACGACACCCAGTCGGCACTGGTGCTGGAAGATCTGATTGGCAAGTTCCTGCTCAACTCCGTTGGCAAGGAACCGAAAGAAGCGCAACCAGCTAATTAAGGAGTTTCCATGATTTCCATCCTGCGACGTGGCCTGCTGGTCCTGCTGGCAGCCTTGCCCCTGCTGACCGTGGCTGCGCAGACGCCACACGATGTGGTTCAGGGCACCACCACTGAACTGCTGGGCGACCTCAAGGCCAACAAGGAACAGTACAAGTCCAACCCCAATGCCTTCTATGATGCGCTGAACCGCATCCTCGGCCCGGTGGTGGACGCTGACGGTATTTCCAAAAGCATCATGACCGTCAAGTACTCGCGCAAGGCTACCCCCGAGCAGATGCAGCGCTTTCAGGAAAACTTCAAGCGCAGCCTGATGCAGTTCTATGGCAATGCCCTGCTCGAGTACAACAACCAGGGCATCACCGTCGACCCGGCCAAGGCTGATGACGGCAAGCGCGCCAGCGTTGGTATGAAGGTCACCGGCAACAACGGTGCCGTGTATCCGGTGCAGTACACCCTGGAAAACATCGGCGGCGAGTGGAAGGTGCGTAACGTGATCGTCAACGGCATCAACATCGGCAAGCTGTTCCGCGACCAGTTCGCCGACGCCATGCAGCGCAATGGCAACGACCTGGACAAGACCATCGACGGCTGGGCCGGCGAAGTGGCCAAGGCCAAGCAGGCCGCCGACAACTCGCCAGAGAAGACCGTCAAATGAGTGAGGCCGGTGTAAGCATGGCCGAGCCGGGCGTGCTGCGCCTGGCCGGCGTGCTGGACTACCGCAGCGGGCCGGTCCTGCGCAAGCAGGGCAAGGCGCTGATCGCGGCCTGCTGCGAGGCGCAGCTGGTGCTCGATTGTTCAGCAGTGCAGCGTTCCACCAGTGTCGGCCTGTCGTTGCTGCTGGCCTTCATGCGCGATGCCCGGGCCGCAGGCAAGGGTTGCCAGGTGCGCAGCATGCCAGACGACATGCGGGAAATTGCCGAGGTCTATGACCTCGATGAAGTGCTGGCAACCTGATGGCCCGGCACGGATGATGGCCCCTCGGTCAGCGAAGCCCTCGTTGGGCTTCGCAGGCGAGGGGCTTTTTTGTATGATGGCCGACCCGTGCGCATCGGGCGCCGATTGAGGTTGAGCATGCAGGCCGTAGAAGTTAAAAGCTTCCTTGAAGAGAAATTGCCGGGTTCCCGGGTCGAAGTTGAAGGCGAAGGCTGCAACTTCCAGTTGAACGTGATCAGCGACGAGTTGGCTGGCCTGAGCCCGGTCAAACGCCAGCAGGCGATCTATGCTCACCTGAATCCGTGGATCGCCAATGGCAGCATCCATGCGGTAACCATGAAATTTTTCAGCAGCGCAGCCTGGGCTGAGCGCACCTGAGCCAACGTGGCGGCGAGATTCCAATGGACAAACTGATTATTACTGGCGGCGCTTGCCTTGATGGCGAGATCCGCATTTCGGGCGCGAAGAACGCAGCCTTGCCAATCCTGGCGGCGACCCTGCTGGCCGACGGCCCGGTCACCGTGGGCAACCTGCCGCACCTGCACGACATCACCACCATGATCGAGCTCTTCGGCCGCATGGGCATCGAGCCGGTGATCGACGAAAAGCTGGCGGTCGAGATCGACCCTCGCACCATCAAGACACTGGTTGCACCTTACGAGCTGGTCAAGACCATGCGCGCCTCGATTCTGGTGCTGGGCCCGATGGTTGCCCGTTTCGGCGAGGCCGAAGTGGCCCTGCCTGGCGGTTGCGCAATTGGTTCGCGCCCGGTCGACCTGCACATCCGTGGCCTCGAGGCCATGGGCGCGAAGATCGAAGTCGAAGGCGGCTACATCAAGGCCAAGGCACCTGAGGGTGGCCTGCGCGGTGCGCACTTCTTCTTCGACACCGTCAGCGTGACCGGTACCGAGAACATCATGATGGCCGCTGCCCTGGCCAAGGGCCGCAGCGTGCTGCAGAACGCCGCGCGCGAGCCGGAAGTGGTCGACCTGGCCAACTTCATCAACGCCATGGGCGGCAAGGTCCAGGGCGCTGGTACCGACACCATCGTCATCGATGGCGTCGAGCGCCTGCACTCGGCCAACTACCGCGTGATGCCGGACCGTATCGAGACCGGTACCTACCTGGTTGCCGCTGCCGTGACCGGCGGCCGCGTCAAGGTCAAGGACACCGACCCGACCATCCTTGAAGCCGTACTGGAAAAACTCAAGGAAGCCGGCGCCGACATCAACACTGGCGAAGACTGGATCGAGCTGGACATGCACGGCAAACGGCCGAAAGCCGTCAACCTGCGTACCGCCCCGTACCCGGCGTTCCCGACCGACATGCAGGCGCAGTTCATCTCGCTCAACGCCATTGCCGAAGGCACCGGTGCAGTGATCGAGACGATCTTCGAAAACCGCTTCATGCACGTCTACGAAATGCACCGCATGGGCGCGCAGATCCAGGTCGAAGGCAACACTGCCATCGTCACTGGCGTCAAGGCGCTGAAGGGTGCCCCGGTAATGGCCACCGACCTGCGTGCTTCCGCCAGCCTGGTGCTGTCGGCGCTGGTAGCCGAAGGCGATACCCTGATCGATCGCATCTACCACATCGACCGTGGTTACGAGTGCATCGAAGAAAAACTGCAGATGCTGGGCGCGAAGATCCGTCGCGTACCGGGCTAGTCGTCTGCCTGGTGCATCCTGTGGGGGTGGGATTTGCCCGCTTTCACAGGATGTGCCTAACGAATTGAATGCGGTCGGGCTCGACGCCCGGCCAGCAGTAGCCGCTTAAGGACCGACGTTCCAATGTTGACCATCGCGCTTTCCAAAGGCCGTATTCTCGACGATACCCTGCCGTTGCTGGCCGAGGCCGGTATCGTGCCGACCGAGAACCCGGACAAGAGCCGCAAACTGATCATCCCCACCACGCAGGACGATGTGCGCCTGCTGATCGTGCGTGCGACCGACGTGCCGACCTATGTCGAGCATGGTGCCGCCGACCTGGGTGTGGCCGGCAAGGATGTGCTGATGGAGTACGGCGGCCAGGGCCTTTACGAGCCCCTGGACCTGCAGATTGCCCGTTGCAAGCTGATGACCGCTGGCGTGGTCGGCGCACCCGAGCCCAAGGGCCGTCTGCGCGTGGCTACCAAGTTCGTCAACGTAGCCAAGCGCTACTACGCCGAACAGGGCCGCCAGGTCGACATCATCAAGCTGTACGGCTCGATGGAACTGGCTCCGCTGATCAACCTCGCCGACAAGATCATCGACGTGGTCGACACCGGCAACACCCTGCGTGCCAACGGCCTGGAGCCCCAGGAACTGATCGCCACGATCAGCTCGCGCCTGGTGGTCAACAAGGCCTCCATGAAAATGCAGCACGCCCGTATCCAGAGCCTGATCGACACGCTGCGCGGAGCGGTCGAATCGCGACACCGCGGCTGACTCTCTACCGACTGCGCGCGGCCTTCGCTGCCGCGCCCGTCTATCCGCGTCATAGCCATTTTTCTCGGGTGCCCGCGCGGATGGACTGGTAGCCTAGGGCGCCTGAGCATTCGCCAATAATCGAGGCCCTCGCCATGACCGTGTCCACTGCAATTGCCCGTCTCAACGCTGCTGATCCGGATTTCGCCCGACATCTGGATCATCTGCTGAGCTGGGAAAGTGTGTCCGATGACGCGGTCAACCAGCGCGTGCTCGACATCATCAAGGCCGTGCGCGAGCGTGGCGATGCGGCATTGGTGGAATTCACCCAGCGTTTCGATGGTGTCGATGCCAAGTCCATCGATGACCTGATCCTCGGTCGCGAGCGCCTGGAACTGGCGCTGACCCGCATTACCCCTGGCCAGCGCGAAGCCCTGGAAAAGGCCGCCAATCGTGTGCGCATGTACCATGAGCGGCAGAAGCAGGACTCCTGGCAGTACACTGAGGCCGACGGCACCGTGCTCGGCCAGAAGGTCACCCCGCTGGACCGCGCCGGCCTGTATGTGCCGGGTGGCAAGGCGTCGTACCCATCGTCGGTGCTGATGAACGCCATCCCGGCCAAGGTCGCCGGCGTGGCCGAAGTGGTGATGGTGGTGCCGACCCCGCGTGGCGAGGTCAACGAACTGGTGCTGGCGGCTGCCTGCATCGCCGGTGTCGACCGTGTGTTCACCGTCGGCGGCGCCCAGGCTGTCGCCGCGCTGGCCTACGGTACCGAAAGCGTGCCGCAGGTGGACAAGATCGTCGGCCCGGGCAACATCTACGTCGCCACCGCCAAGCGCCATGTGTTCGGCCAGGTGGGTATCGACATGATCGCCGGTCCGTCGGAAATCCTCGTGGTATGCGACGGCCAGACCGACCCGGACTGGATCGCCATGGACCTGTTCTCCCAGGCCGAGCACGATGAAGATGCCCAGGCCATCCTGGTCAGCCCGGACGCCGCCTTCCTCGACCGCGTTGCCGCCAGCATCGACAAGTTGCTGCCGACCATGGAACGTGCCGAGATCATCGAGAAGTCGATCAATGGCCGTGGCGCGCTGATCCAGGTGCGTGACATGCAGCAGGCCATGGAAGTGGCCAACCGCATTGCCCCGGAGCACCTGGAACTGTCGGTCGCCGACCCGCAGGCCTGGCTGCCGCACATCCGCCACGCTGGCGCGATCTTCATGGGCCGCCACACCAGCGAAGCGCTGGGCGACTACTGCGCAGGGCCCAACCACGTGCTGCCGACCTCCGGTACCGCGCGTTTCTCGTCGCCGCTGGGGGTGTATGACTTCCAGAAGCGTTCGTCGATCATTTTCTGCTCCGAGCAGGGCGCGTCCGAGCTGGGCCACACCGCCTCGGTCCTGGCCCGTGGCGAGTCGCTGACCGCACACGCCCGCAGCGCTGAATACCGCATTCTGACCCAAGAGAAGGGGAACTGAGCATGAGTCGATTCTGGAGCCCCTTCGTCAAGGACCTGGTGCCTTACGTGCCGGGCGAGCAGCCCAAGCTGGCCCGCCTGGTCAAGCTGAACACCAACGAAAACCCCTACGGCCCGTCGCCCAAGGCGCTGGAGGCCATGCGCGGCGAGCTGAACGACAACCTGCGCCTGTACCCGGACCCGAACGGTGACCGGCTGAAGCAGGCGGTGGCCGAGTACTACGGCGTGACGCCGGCACAAGTGTTCGTCGGCAACGGCTCGGACGAGGTGCTGGCGCACATCTTCCACGGCCTGTTCCAGCACGACGCACCGCTGCTGTTCCCGGACATCAGCTACAGCTTCTACCCGGTCTACTGCGGCCTGTACGGTATCGCCTTCGAGCAGGTGGCACTGGACGAGCAGTTCCAGATCCGCATCGAGGACTACAACAAGCCCAACGCCGGCATCATCTTCCCCAACCCCAATGCGCCGACCGGCTGCCTGATGCCGCTGCAGGCGGTGGAGCAGTTGCTGCAGGCCAACCGTGATTCGGTGGTGGTGGTGGATGAAGCCTACATCGACTTCGGTGGCGAAACGGCGATCAGCCTGGTGGACCGCTACGACAATCTGCTGGTCACCCAGACCCTGTCGAAGTCGCGCTCGCTGGCGGGGCTGCGGGTTGGCCTGGCGGTTGGCCACCCGGACCTGATCGAAGCGCTGGAGCGGATCAAGAACAGCTTCAACTCCTACCCGCTGGACCGTGCCGCGATCGTCGGCGCAGCGGTGGCGTTCGAGGACCGCGAGTACTTCGAAGAAACCTGCCGCAAGGTGATCGACAGCCGCGAGGTATTGGTCGGGCAACTTCGGGCCAAGGGCTTCGAAGTGCTGCCGTCGGCGGCCAACTTCATCTTCGCCCGCCATCCGCAGCACGATGCCGGTGAGTTGGCTGCACGCCTGCGCGAGCAGGGCGTGATCGTGCGCCACTTCAAGCAGCCGCGCATTGCCCAGTTCCTGCGCATCACCATCGGTACGCCAGAGATGAACCAGGCGCTGCTCGATGCGTTGAACTGACGCCATCCACTGCCCTGTGCGGTCCTTGTAGGAGCGGCCTTGTGTCGCGATAGGGCCGCAAGGCCACTCCTACAAAAAAATCGCGCCAGGTTTTTAATCGCTGCTCTCTTAAATGACAAACACTTTGCCCACCCGTATGCTGCGCCAATTCATCGGATGATTGGTTGAGTTTCATGAGTACCGAATTGACCAAGCGCTCCCTGGTCGAACTGGCCGTCGAGCGCATGCGAGAACGCATCCTGCTGGGCGACTGGCAGGTTGGCCAGCGTTTGCCGACCGAGCCGGAACTGGCCCTGCAGTTGGGCATAAGCCGCAACACCGTACGCGAGGCCATGCGTGTGCTGGCGTTCAGTGGCCTGGTGGAGATTCGCCAGGGGGATGGCAGCTACCTGCGCACGGCCCAGGACCCGCTACAGGCGGTGCAGGCGATGTCACGCTGCACGCCCGAGCAGGCCCGTGAAACCCGGCACATCCTCGAAGCCGAGGCCATCGGCCTGGCCGCGCTGCGCCGAACCGACGCCGATCTTCAGGCGCTGCGTGATGCCCTGGCCAACAGTGCCGGGCATTTTCACGGTGATATCGATGCTTATGTGGCCTGCGACCTGGTGTTTCACCAGCGCCTGGTAGATGCCGCCCATAACCCGGCCTTGAGTGAGCTGTACCGGTACTTTTCCGGGGTGGTGGCTGCCGCGCTGCAGCACAACATGGCAACCGTGCCGCGCTGCCAGGCCACGTTCGACCTGCATGGGCAGATCCTTGCCGCAATCGAGCAACGCGATGCGGAGCAGGCCAAGCGCCTGAGCCGTACCCTTATCGAATCCTGACTCCGAGAAGGCCATGGCTGATTCCATCACCCGTAACACCCCACCGAGCGAGCGGGACCTCGATGAGTTGCTGATCGACGCCGAGGCTGACGACGAGCAGGTCCAACAGCAGCCGGTACAGATACAGCGGCCTTGGCTGTTGTTGCTCGGCCTGGTGCTGGTGGCATTGAACCTGCGCCCGGCATTGTCGAGCATGGCGCCGGTGCTGGGCCAGGTGTCCGAAGGCTTGGGGCTGAATGCCTCGCAGGCCGGTTTGCTGACCACCTTGCCAGTGCTGTGCCTGGGCCTGTTCGCTCCCTTGGCGCCGGGGCTGGCGAGGCGTTTTGGCAGCGAGCGGGTAATCCTCGGCATCCTCGCCACCCTGGCGCTTGGCATTGTCGTGCGCAGTAGCCTGGGGGCCACCGGGGTGTTCCTCGGCAGCCTGATGGCCGGGGCCAGTATCGGCATCATTGGCGTGCTGTTGCCGGGCATCGTCAAGCGCGATTTCCCGCAGCACGCTGGCACGCTGACCGGCGTGTACACCATGGCCTTGTGCCTGGGCGCCGCCATGGCGGCTGGCGCCACGGTGCCCCTGGCCCAGCATTTCGACGGCAGCTGGGCGCTGGGGCTTGGCTTCTGGATGTTGCCGGCCCTGCTGGCCATGCTGGTATGGCTGCCGCAGGCCCGCCAACGTCATGGCCTGCACAAGGTGGCCTATCGTGTGCGTGGGCTGTGGCGTGATCCGCTGGCCTGGCAGGTGACCCTGTACATGGGCCTGCAGTCGTCACTGGCCTATATCGTCTTTGGCTGGTTGCCATCGATCCTGATCGGTCGCGGCCTGAGCCCGACCGAGGCGGGGCTGGTGCTGTCGGGGTCGGTGATCGTGCAGCTGGTCAGTTCGCTCACTGCGCCCTGGCTGGCTACTCGCGGCAAGGACCAGCGCCTGGCGATCGTGCTGGTCATGCTGATTACCCTGGCCGGCCTGTTCGGTTGCCTGTATGCGCCGCTTTCCGGGCTGTGGGGCTGGGCGGTTGTGCTGGGCCTGGGGCAGGGCGGTACCTTTGCCCTGGCGCTGACCTTGATCGTACTGCGCTCGAAGGATGCCCATGTCGCGGCGAACCTGTCGAGCATGGCGCAGGGGGTGGGTTATACCCTGGCGTCGATGGGGCCGTTTGCGGTGGGGCTGGTACATGACCTGACCGGGGGGTGGGCGGCAGTGGGGTGGATTTTTGCCGTGCTGGGGGTGGGTGCCATCGTGTTCGGCCTGGGGGCCGGGCGGGCTTTGCATGTGCAGGTGAGCAGCGAGAAAGTCTGAAGGGGCATGTGGCATTGCCGGCCTCTTCGCGGGTAAACCCGCTCCCACAGGGATTGCACACATCTTGAAGTCATGTTGTACCTGTGGGAGCGGGTTTACCCGCGAAAGGGCCGGTACTGGCATAACCAACCGGGGAAGATTATCGTGCTGCTTTCGACTCCCAGGACGGACCAGCCCACATGAGCGACGCCAACCGCGACCTGATCACCCGCTTCTACCAGGCCTTCCAGCGCCTGGACGCCAAGGCCATGGTCGCCTGCTACAGCGACGATATCGTCTTCAGCGACCCGGTCTTCGGCACCTTGCGTGGCAAGGATGCAGGCGACATGTGGCGAATGCTCACCAGCCGGGCCAAGGACTTCACCCTGACCTTCGACAACGTCCGCGCCGATGAACGCACTGGCGCCGCACATTGGGTGGCCACCTACCTGTTCAGCCAGACCGGCCGCATCGTGGTCAACGATATCCAGGCGCGTTTCGTGATCCGTGACGGGCTGATCTGCCAGCACGATGACCAATTCGACTTGTGGCGCTGGTCGCGGCAGGCGCTGGGTGTGCCTGGCATGCTGCTGGGCTGGTCGCCGCTGGTGCAGAACAAGGTACGCCAGCAGGCGTTCAAAGGATTGCGAGCATTCCAGCAGGCTCAGGGTGAGTGAGCCCGTCGAAATTGCCGCCAGCAAACCCTGGTATGTCTACTTGGTAAGGGCTGCCAATGGATCGCTGTATTGCGGTATCAGCGATGACCCGCAGCGGCGCTTTCTGGCGCACCAGAAAGGGCAGGGCGCGCGCTACTTCAAGACCAGCCCGGCCCAGGCGCTGGTGTATGTGGAGCAATGGCCGGACAAGGGCGAGGCGTTACGCCAGGAGCGGCTGGTGAAGCGGCTGCGCAAGTCGGCGAAGGAGGCGTTGGTGGCCTCC
Organism: Pseudomonas sp. SA233; assembly: GCF_054792385.1. Classification (NCBI taxonomy): domain Bacteria; kingdom Pseudomonadati; phylum Pseudomonadota; class Gammaproteobacteria; order Pseudomonadales; family Pseudomonadaceae; genus Pseudomonas; species Pseudomonas sp. SA233. The sequence continues at coordinate 1,084,067 of NZ_CP096449.1, forward strand.
TATGGCGCAGTAGTGGCTGCTAATTAGGGCCGCTTCGCGCCCCATCGCCGGCAAGCCAGCTCCCACTTCGGCTGCATAGACCTCAGGCCTGTGCAGTACCTGTGGGAGCTGGCTTGCCGGCGATGGGCTGCGCAGCAGCCCTGGGGCCATCAGTCCTTGCGCCGCTTCAACTGATCCACCAAGGTGGTCGGAAGGCCCTTGATGATCAAGGTCCCTGCTGCTTCGTCATACTCGACCTTGTCCCCCAGCAGGTGCGCTTCGAAGCTGATCGACAACCCCTCGGCACGGCCGGTGAAGCGGCGGAACTGGTTGAGGGTGCGCTTGTCTGCGGGGATTTCCGGCGACAGGCCGTAGTCCTTGTTGCGGATGTGATCGTAGAACGCCTTGGGCCGGTCCTCGTCGATCAGGCTGGACAGCTCTTCCAGCGTGACCGGCTCGCCGAGCTTGGTCTGGGTAGTGGCGTACTCGACCAGGGTCTGGGTTTTTTCGCGGGCGGACTCTTCCGGCAGGTCTTCGCTCTCGACGAAGTCGCTGAAGGCCTTGAGCAGGGTGCGGGTTTCGCCCGGGCCGTCGACGCCCTCCTGGCAGCCGATGAAGTCACGGAAGTAGTCCGAGACCTTCTTGCCATTCTTGCCCTTGATGAACGAAATGTACTGTTTGGAGTTCTGGTTGTTCTTCCACTCCGACAGGTTGATGCGCGCCGCCAGGTGCAACTGGCCAAGGTCGAGGTGGCGCGAAGGCGTCACATCAAGCTCGGCGTTCACTGCCACACCTTCGCTGTGGTGCAGAAGGGCGATTGCCAGGTATTCGGTCATGCCTTGCTGGTAGTGGGCAAACAGGATGTGGCCGCCGGTGGACAGGTTGGACTCTTCCATCAGCTTTTGCAGGTGCTCCACGGCCACACGGCTGAAGGAGGTAAAGTCCTTTTCTTCGTCCAGGTACTGCTTCAGCCAGCCGCTCAGCGGGTAGGCGCCGGACTCGCCGTGGAAAAAGCCCCAGGCCTTGCCTTGCTTGGCGTTGTAGCTGTCATTGAGGTCGGCCAGCAGGTTTTCGATGGCGTCGGAGGCAGCCAGTTCGGAATCGCGGGCATGCAGCACGGCGGGGCTGCCATCGGGCTTTTTGTCGATCAGGTGAACGATGCAATGACGGATTGGCATGGAATTCTCGGCGAGCTGCAAAAGTCGTCCAGTTTACCCTAGACATCAGGTGATGCAGTGGCCGGATGTTGGCAGAAATGCCGGTTGTTCGTTTTTTGTTCAATTTTGTGCGTTTTGGGCTAAAACCCCCGAAAAACCTGCATTAAATCGAAGCGTGCAGCGGATATTTATCTGCTCCTGTGGTAGCTTTGCGCGGTCTTGCGCCCCTTGTGTGGCGCATTGCTGGCAGCGTGCTGTCGTCGTGTCGAACCAAACGTCGATTTGCGTATCTACATACGCGATTGGCGCGGCCCTCCACTTTCAGGGGCTGGCCCGATAACGTCGTAGTCCGCTGCATAACCATCGAATTTGATAGGGAAGGAACACCACCATGGCATTGACCAAAGACCAACTGATTGCCGACATCGCCGAATCGATCGCCGCGCCAAAAGCCACCGCCAAGAACGCTCTGGAGCAACTGGGCCAGATCGTTGCCGACCAGCTGGAAAACGGCGCTGAAATCACTCTGCCAGGCATCGGCAAACTGAAAGTCGCTGAGCGTCCTGCCCGTACCGGCCGCAACCCTTCGACTGGCGCTGCCATCGAAATCGCTGCCAAGAAAGTCGTCAAGTTCGTTCCGGCCAAAGTGCTGACCGACGCCATCAACAAGTAATTGTTGAAGCTTTGACGAAACCGCGCCCGGCTTGCCCGGACGCGGTTTTTTCATGCCTGGGTTTTACGCCCGGCGTGCCAGGCCTGGCGCGCCTCGTCGTCGTGGAAGCTCCAGGCGACCATGCGGCTTTGCTTCTGCCCCTGGCCCATTTCACTGATGCGCACGGCCTTGGCGCCCGCTTTCCTGAGCGCAGCCTCGATCCCCGGCAAGTTGCTGGCCTTGGACACCAGGCTGGTGAACCACAATACCCGTTCGGCGTACTGCACGCTTTCACTGACCAGTTGGCTGACAAAGCGGATCTCGCCGCCTTCGCACCACAGTTCGTTGTTCTGGCCACCGAAGTTGAGCACCGGCAGCTTGCGCTTGGGGTCCTGCTTGCCCAGGTTCTTCCACTTGCGCTGGCTACCACGGGTGGCTTCGTCGCGTGAGGCATGGAAGGGCGGGTTGCACAGGGTCAGGTCGAAGCGTTCGCCCTCCTGCAGCAGGCCGCTGAGGATGTGCGCACGGTTGGCCTGTTGGCGCAGGGTGATGGCCTTGCCCAGGCCGTTGGCCTGGACGATGGCCTTGGCCGAAGCCAGGGCCACGGGGTCGATGTCCGAGCCAAGGAAGCGCCAGCGGTAGTCGCTGTGGCCCAGCAGCGGGTAGATGCAGTTGGCCCCCACGCCGATGTCCAGCGCACGCACCTGGGCGCCCTTGGGGATCTCGCCGGCATTGTCATCGGCCAGCAGGTCGGCGGCGACGTGAATGTAGTCGGCGCGGCCGGGAATCGGCGGGCACAGGTAGTCGGCGGGGATATCCCAGTGCTGGATGCCGTACTGGGCCTTCAGCAGCGCACGGTTGAACACCCTTACGGCCTCGGGGTTGGCGAAGTCGATGCTGGGTTTGCCGTGGGGGTTGGTGATGGTGAAGCGCGCCAGGTCAGGGTGGGCCTTGATCAGGCTGGGGAAGTCGTAGCGGCCCTGGTGGCGGTTGCGCGGGTGCAGGGTGGGTTTGTTCGGGGTCATGGCAGTGTCCAGCCCTATACGAGCGGTGGCTGATAGAGCCTAGGGCTGCTTTGCAGCCCTTTCGCGACACAAGGCCGCTCCTACAGGATAGCGGCGCCCTTCAGACCGGCGCCGTCCCTGTAGGAGCGGCCTTGTGTCGCGAAAGGGCCGCAAAGCGGCCCCAGCTTTTCTCTAGTGATTAAAGCGCTGCAATCCGCGCATGCTGCTCGGTGAAGTTGGCCAGGGCCTGTTCGGACTCGGCCAGCTTGGCGCGTTCCTTCTCGATCACGGCAGGTGGTGCCTTGTCGACGAAGGCGGCGTTGGACAGCTTGCCACCCACGCGTGCCACTTCACCCTGCAGGCGCTGGATTTCCTTGTTCAGGCGCGCCAGCTCGGCATCCTTGTCGATCAGGCCGGCCATTGGCACCAGCACTTGCAGGTCACCGACCAGGGCGGTGGCCGACAGCGGCGCTTCGTCGGCATCGCCCAGTACGGTGAACGATTCGACCTTGGCCAGCTTCTTCAGCAGGGCTTCGTTTTCCTGCAGTCGACGCTGGTCGTCGGCGTTGGCGTTCTTAAGGAACAGCGGCAGCGGCTTGCCCGGGCCGATGTTCATTTCGGCGCGGATGTTGCGCAGGCCGACCATCAGCTCCTTGAGCCACTCGATGTCGCCTTCGGCGGCAGCATCGATGCGGCTTTCATTGGCCACCGGCCATGGCTGCAGCATGATGGTCTTGCCTTCGATGCCGGCCAGCGGCGCGATGCGCTGCCAGATTTCTTCGGTGATGAACGGCATGAACGGGTGCGCCAGGCGCAGCGCCACTTCCAGCACGCGCACCAGGGTGCGGCGGGTGCCACGGGCGCGCTCGACCGGGGCGTTCTCGTCCCACAGCACCGGCTTGGACAGCTCCAGGTACCAGTCGCAATACTGGTTCCAGATGAACTCGTACAGCGCCTGGCTGGCCAGGTCGAAGCGGAACTGCTCCAGCTGGCGGGTCACTTCGGCTTCGGTACGCTGCAGCTGCGAGATGATCCAGCGGTCGGCCAGCGACAGCTCGTAGGCCTCGCCGTTCTGGCCGCAGTCTTCGCCCTTGTCCAGCACGTAGCGGGCGGCGTTCCAGATCTTGTTGCAGAAGTTGCGGTAGCCTTCGACGCGGCCCATGTCGAACTTGATGTCGCGGCCGGTGGAGGCCAACGAGCAGAAGGTGAAGCGCAGGGCGTCGGTGCCGTAGCTGGCGATACCTTCGGGGAACTCGGCCTTGGTCTGCTTGGCGATTTTCTCGGCAAGCTTGGGCTGCATCATGCCGCTGGTGCGTTTTTCCAGCAGGGCGTCGAGGGTGATGCCGTCGACGATGTCCAGCGGGTCCAGCACGTTGCCCTTGGACTTGGACATCTTCTGGCCCTGGCCGTCACGTACCAGGCCGTGCACGTACACGGTCTTGAAAGGTACCTGCGGGGTGCCATCCTCGTTCTTGATCAGGTGCATGGTCAGCATGATCATGCGCGCAACCCAGAAGAAGATGATGTCGAAGCCGGTTACCAGCACGTCGGTGGAGTGGAACTTCTTGAGGAACTCGGTCTGTTCCGGCCAGCCCAGGGTAGAGAAGGTCCACAGGCCCGAACTGAACCAGGTGTCGAGTACGTCGTCGTCCTGGCGCAGGACCACGTCGGCGCCCAGGTTGTGCTTGGCGCGCACTTCTTCCTCGTTGCGGCCGACATAGACCTGGCCGGCCTCGTCGTACCATGCCGGGATGCGGTGGCCCCACCACAGCTGGCGGCTGATGCACCAGTCCTGGATGTCACGCATCCAGGAGAAGTACATGTTCTCGTACTGCTTGGGCACGAACTGGATGCGGCCATCTTCCACTGCGGCGATGGCAGGTTCTGCCAGCGGCTTGGTGGAAACGTACCACTGGTCGGTCAGCCACGGCTCGATGACGGTGCCCGAACGGTCGCCCTTCGGCACTTTCAGCGCGTGGTCGTCGATGCTCACCAGCAGGCCCTGGGCATCCAGGTCGGCGACGATCTGCTTGCGTGCGACGAAGCGGTCGAGGTTGGCGTACTGGGCCGGCAGGCGGGTGTCCACCTGCTCGTTGACGCTGCCGTCGAGGTTGAAGGCCTGCGCGCTGGCCAGCACGAAGGCATTCTTGTCGAAGATGTTCAGCAGCGGCAGGTTGTGGCGTTTGCCGACTTCGTAGTCGTTGAAGTCGTGGGCCGGGGTTATCTTCACGCAGCCGGTACCGAACTCGGGGTCGCAGTAGTCGTCGGCGATGATCGGGATGCGGCGGCCGACCAGCGGCAGTTCGACGAACTTGCCGATCAGTGCCTGGTAGCGCTCGTCGTTCGGGTTGACTGCCACGGCCGCGTCACCCAGCAGGGTTTCCGGACGGGTGGTGGCGACGACCAGGTAGTCCTTGCCTTCGGCGGTCTTGGCGCCATCGGCCAGTGGGTAGCGCAGGTTCCACAGGTGGCCCTTCTCGTCGTGGTTCTCCACTTCGAGGTCGGAGATGGCCGTGTGCAGCTTGGTGTCCCAGTTGACCAAGCGCTTGCCGCGGTAGATCAGGCCGTCTTCATGCAGGCGCACGAAGGCTTCCTTGACCGCTTCGGACAGGCCGTCGTCCATGGTGAAACGCTCGCGGCTCCAGTCGACCGACGAGCCCAGACGGCGGATCTGACGGCTGATGTTGCCGCCGGACTGGTCCTTCCATTCCCAGACCTTCTCCAGGAACTTTTCGCGGCCCAGATCATGACGGTTCTGGCCCTTGGCCTCTAGCTGGCGCTCGACCAGCATCTGGGTGGCGATACCGGCGTGGTCGGTGCCTGGCTGCCACAGGGTGTCGCGGCCTTGCATGCGGCGGAAACGGATCAGGGCGTCCATGATCGCGTTGTTGAACCCGTGGCCCATGTGCAGGCTGCCGGTCACGTTCGGCGGCGGGATCATGATGGTGTAGGACTCGCCTGCACCTTGTGGGGCGAAATAGTTCTCGGACTCCCAGGTGTTGTACCAGGAAGTTTCGATGGCGTGCGGCTGGTAGGTCTTATCCATGCGCGGCGGGACCCTGTGCATTTATTCGGGAAAGCCGGGAAGTATAACCAAGCTGGGGGCCGCAGGCGACAAGCTGCTGCTATCTGGCAGGCAGGGACGGCCTATTCGCGGGTAAACCCGCTCCCACTGGAGCTGCGCAAGCTTTCAGACTTGCGCCGGTCCTGTGGGAGCGGGTTTACCCGCGAAGAAGGCACCGCCGAATTTCGGTTTTACTCGGAACGCTTGATCAACCGCTCGATCCGCGCATCCAGCCGGCGCTTGATCTCGTTCTCGATGTGCGGGGTGAAATCGTTGATCACGTCCTGCATGATCATCTGCGCCGCCGCACGCAGTTCGCTTTCCAGGTGCAGGAGGGTGTCCTGGCGGCGGGTCTGTGGGTCGTCTTCGGGTTCGGCAGCTACCGGTTCGGCCGCAGGCACATGATTGCCGGGCGCTTCTTCCAGCAGCAACGGGATCTGCTCCACCGTCTCGGTCAGCAGCGGTGGTTGCAGGTCGGCGTCGCCAAGCAGCTGGCGTATCGACTCGAGGTCATCGAGCAGATGGGCGGAATCGGGCAGGGGGGAGGGCTTGTCCATCGTCGTCAAAGTCGCTGTAAGCGGTGGTCTTGCAGAGCATAGCCCTGTTCACGGTAGAAACGGAATCGTTCACGGGCCGATTGGCGGATGCCAGGCTCTTCAACGACGATTTCGGCCACCCGCTCGAACTGGCCGACGAAGGCCGGTACGCCGGCGCCCAGGTTGATCAACAGGTCGTGGTGGTCGCCCGCACTGTCGGCGGCCAGGCCCAATGCCACGCTGGCATCGGCATGCACCTCCGCGAGGTCGTGGGGCACGAAGGCCTCGCCCTTGAAGCGCCACAGGCGTTGGTCCAGCTCGTTGCGCTGCTCGGCGTCCTGGCAATGCAGGTAGACCCGGTGGCCGAGGCGCCAGGCCTTTTCGCATAGCTTGCAGGCGAAATCGAGCCGCGCCGACAGCGAGTCGGTGGGCAGGATGTAGAAATCGACTTTGCTCATGGTGGTATCGCCGGCCGGTGGCGCGCGCGGCGCCACCGGCTCAATGGCGTCAGGCGCCGGCGCGGTCCAGCAGGTACTGGGTCAGCAGGGGTACAGGGCGGCCAGTGGCGCCCTTGTCCTTGCCGCCGCTGACCCAGGCAGTGCCGGCGATGTCCATGTGCGCCCAGTCGTAGGCCTTGGCAAAGCGCGACAGGAAGCAGCCGGCGGTGATGGTGCCGGCCTTCGGCCCGCCGATGTTGCCCATGTCGGCGAACGGGCTGTCCAGCTGCTCCTGGTACTCATCGAACAGCGGCAGCTGCCAGGCACGGTCGTCGGCGCGCTTGCCGGCGTCGAGCAACTGGCCGACCAGGTCGTCGTTGTTGCCCATCAGGCCAGTGGTGTGGCTGCCCAGGGCGACGATGCAGGCACCGGTCAGGGTAGCGATGTCGATGACTGCCTGCGGCTTGAAGCGCTCGGCGTAGGTCAGGGTGTCGCACAGCACCAGGCGGCCTTCGGCGTCGGTGTTGAGGATTTCCACGGTCTGCCCGCTCATGGTGGTGACGATGTCACCCGGACGGGTGGCGCCGCCGCTCGGCATGTTCTCGGCGCAGGCCAGCAGGCACACCAGGTTGACCGGCAGCTGCAGCTCGAGCACCGCACGCAGGGTGCCGAGCACGCTGGCGGCACCGCACATGTCGTACTTCATTTCGTCCATGCCGGCGCCAGGCTTCAGGCTGATGCCGCCGGTGTCGAAGGTAATGCCCTTGCCCACCAGCACGAACGGCTTGTCCGCCTTCTTGCCGCCCTGGTAGTTGAGCACGATCAGGCGTGGCGGCTGGTCGCTGCCCTGGCCGACGGCGTAGAACGCGCCCATGCCGAGGTCCTTGATCTTCTTCTCGTCCAGCACTTCGACTTTCAGCGCCTTATGCGCCTTGCCCAGGTCCTTGGCCTGTTCGGCCAGGAAGCTTGGGTGGCACAGGTTGGGCGGCAGGTTGCCCAGGTCGCGCGTGAAGGCCATGCCGGTGGCGATGGCACTGGCATGCTTGACGGCACGTTCGACCTCGGCCTGGCCGGCCTTGTCGGTCAGCAGGGTGACCTTCTTCAGTGCGCGCGGCTCGGCCTTCTGGCTCTTGAAGCGATCGAACACGTATTCGCCGTCGAGCAGGGTTTCGGCCAGCAGGCGGTACTTGCCGTAGTGCGCGTCACGGTTGCTGACCGCAATGTCGTCCAGGGCCAGCACGGCGTCAGCGCCGTTCAGGCCCTTGAGCACGCCGGCGACGCTGGCGACCAGTTTGCGCCAGGTGCGGTCGCCCAGGGCTTCGTCCTTACCGCTGCCCACCAGCAGCACGCGCTCGGCCTTCAGGCCCGCGAGGTTCTGCAGAAGCAGGGTCTGGCCCGGTTTGCCGGCTAGGTCGCCACGCTTGAGCACGGCACTGATGGCGCCTTCGCTGGCCTGGTCGACGGCCTTGGCCACAGCGCCGAGCTTGCGGTTTTCACCTACCGGGAGGACCAAGGTGGCGGTTTTTACAGATGCAGCAGCTACGCTTTTTACAACCAGTTCCATGTCAGGATCCCCGAATGATCGATACAGTCGGCGCTGTGTATTCCAGCGCTCTGGACGGGCCTGGCCGCGTCGTCGCGCGCCAGCGGAAAAGCTGCCAGTTTGAGCCTGCGGCAAGCGTGCTGACAACCCCGTTATGCGCCTTCATGCGCGGCGAAGTGACAGGGGCGGTCAATCACAGGATAATGCGCGCACTTTACATGGAGGTTCGCCTTTGGCGAACCGGCATTGGTCTTGGCTGTACTAAGTCATTGTCTGGCGCCATTGATTGGCAGTCCGCCCTGACAACCCAGGAGTGTCTGGTTTGATCGTCTTTCGTTATCTGTCCCGCGAGGTCCTGGTGACCTTGAGCGCCGTCAGCGCCGTGCTGCTGGTGATCATCATGAGCGGGCGCTTCATCAAGTACCTGGCCCAGGCTGCCCAGGGTGTGCTCGACCCGAGCGTGCTGTTCCTGATCATGGGCTTCCGTCTGCCGGGCTTCCTGCAGCTGATCCTGCCTTTGGGGCTGTTCCTCGGCATTCTCCTGGCGTACGGGCGCCTGTACCTGGAAAGCGAGATGACCGTGCTGTCGGCCACCGGCATGAGCCAGCAGCGCCTGCTGGGCCTGACCATGGCGCCGGCCGCCCTGGTCGCCCTGCTGGTGGCCTGGCTTAGCCTGAGCCTGGCACCGCTGGGCGTTGCCCAGGTGCAGCAGATCATCGCCCAGCAGGATGCCCTGACCGAGTTCGACACCCTGGTGCCGGGCCGCTTCCAGACCCTGCGCGACGGCTCGCGGGTGACTTACACCGAAGAGCTGTCGGACGACCGCATCAACCTGGCCGGGGTGTTCATTTCCGAGAAGCGCTTCAACCAGGACAAGACCAAGGACCGCGCCCCGTCGGTGCTGGTTGCCGAAAAAGGCCACCAGGAAATCCAGGCCGACGGCAACCGCTACCTGGTGCTGGAAAACGGCTACCGTTACGACGGCAACCCGGGCCAGGCGGATTACCGTGCAATCAAGTACGACACCTACGGAGTGCTGCTGCCCAAGCCGGAAGTCGCCGAGGAAGTGACCGATCGCGAAGCCATCCCCACTTCCGAGCTGATCGGCAAGAAGGGCCTGCGTGAGCGCGCCGAGCTGCAATGGCGGCTGTCGCTGCCGATCCTGGTGTTCATCGTCACCATGCTGGCGGTGCCGCTGTCCCGGGTCAACCCGCGCCAGGGCCGCTTCCTCAAGCTGCTGCCGGCAATTCTTCTGTACATGGCCTACCTGACAATGCTGATTTCCGTACGCGGCGCCCTCGAGAAGGGCAAACTGCCGATCGCCCTGGGCATGTGGTGGGTCCACGGCCTGTTCCTGCTGATCGGCCTGGGCCTGATGTACTGGGAGCCGCTGCGCCTCAAGCGCGCCGCCCGTCGTGCGGAGGTGGCCCATGGGTAAGCTCGACCGCTACATCGGCCAGAGCGTGCTGCTGGCCATCCTCGCCGTGCTGGGGATCATCCTCGGCCTGGCTTCGCTGTTTGCCTTCATCGACGAGATGAGCGACCTGAGTGACACCTACACGGTGATGGAGGCGGGCAACTTCGTCCTGCTGACCGCGCCGCGGCGGCTGTACGAAATGCTGCCGATGGCCGCCTTGATCGGCTGCCTGATCGGCCTGGGTAGCCTGGCCAGCAGCAGCGAACTGACCATCATGCGTGCTGCAGGGGTTTCCATCGGGCGCATCGTCTGGGCGGTGATGAAGCCGATGCTGGTACTGATGCTGGTCGGTCTGCTGATCGGCGAGTACGTGGCGCCGGTGACCGAGAACAAGGCCCAGGCCGACCGTTCCCTGGCCCAGGGCGGTGGTGAGGCGCAAAGCTCCAAGCGCGGCATGTGGCACCGCCAGGGGGAGGAGTACGTGCACATCAACGCCGTGCAGCCTAACGGCCTGCTGCTGGGTGTGACCCGTTACCGCTTCGACAGCGAGCGCAAGATTGTCACCTCGAGCTTCGCCCGCCGTGCACAGTACCAGGACGACCACTGGATGCTCAGCGACGTGCGCACCACCTTCTTCCGTGGCGACCACACCGAAGTGGTGACCGCGCCGCAGGAGCGCTGGGACGTTTCGCTCACGCCGCAACTGCTCAATACTGTGATCCTCGCGCCGGAATCGCTGTCCATCACCGGGCTGTGGGACTACATCCACTACCTGTCCGACCAGGGCCTGAACAATGCCCGTTACTGGCTGGCGTTCTGGACCAAGGTATTGCAGCCGATGGTGACCGCGGCGCTGGTGCTGATGGCCATTTCCTTCATCTTCGGCCCGCTGCGTTCGGTAACCCTTGGGCAGCGCGTGTTCACCGGTGTACTGGTAGGCTTCGTGTTCCGCATCGCCCAGGACCTGCTGGGGCCCTCGAGCCAGGTGTTCGGCTTCCCGCCGCTGCTGGCGGTGGTGATCCCGGCAGGCATCTGTGCGCTGGCCGGTGTGTGGTTGTTGCGCCGGGCAGGTTGATGGCCTGAGCTGTACAAAAAAAGCCGACCTCGGGGTCGTCTTTTTGCTGCTTGACCAATAGCTGTAGGCTTGCGGCGAACTTGTAGGAGCAGCCTTGTGCTGCGAAAGGGCCGGTCTGGCAAAACACTCTCGTTGCCAGTGATGGCCTCTTCGCAGCACAAGGCTGCTCCTACAGGTACATTGGTTGCCCTGAAGCTTGTACTTATCTCTTCTGCTTAGGCACTCGCACCAGCTGGCTTTCCGAATAGATGTCATGCCAGCCCCTCTGGCGCTTGTCGATCAACGCCCAGAAAAAACCCAGCCCCAGGCACAGCCACGAGGCAATCGACACCACGAAGCGCAGCAGCGCCTGCCACAGGCTGATGGCCGTGCCATCGGCGTTCTGTACCCGCACGCCCCACACCTGCATGCCCAGGGTCTGCCCGCCATGGGTCCAGAACTTGGCAAAGAAACCGAAAAGGACGAACAGCAGCACCGTCGACAGCAGCGGGTCGCCGTCCAGAGCGCCAGCCTCGGTCAGCTCGCGCATGCGGGCTTCGCCGATGATCGCCATCTGGATCATCTTGTAGGCACCTGCGGTCACGATCAGCAACGCCGTGCACAGCAGGAAGTCGTAGAACATTGCCGCCAGGCGCCGGCCCAGGCCGACCGGAGGAAAATCACCCTGGGGTGTGAGCAGAGGCTTGGACATGCAAAACGGCTCCAGAAGACGAAGCCGCTATTCTACGGGCAAAAAAAAGCCCCTGCACTTGGCAGGGGCTTTTCTCGAAGTCGGGTTCGGCTTAGCCGGCGACCTGAACTTTGTCAGCCTGCATGCCTTTCTGGCCCTGGACTGCTTCGAAGGTGACCTTCTGGCCTTCTTTCAGGCTCTTGAAGCCGTTACCTTCGATAGCGCGGAAGTGCACGAACAGATCCGGACCGCTTTCTGGGGTGATGAAGCCGTAACCTTTTTCGTCATTGAACCACTTGACGGTACCGTTCTGACGCTCAGCCATTGTCTTATTTCCTATGAAGCTTGAATTTTGATGACAGTTTCTTTTGCAATAAAGGAAGCAAAAGATTACTGGGCTGGGTTGCAGGAAAGTAAGAGACGTCGAACGGGTTGTAGCAGATTGCGGCTACTGGCCCAGGTCACGAACTGTTGCGACCCATGCAAACACAGTGCAGTGACTCTACGCCAACTCCCGAGCGAAAAACAAGCCCTTGGTCGTATGGAAAATCGGCCGTTTGCCGATAACCGACCGATTTGTCGGAAACGGCATGGCGCCTGGCCTGGCGCCATGTTCAAAAGTTATTGGACAGGTTCGAAAACGAATATGTCGAACCTGCCCGCAACCTTCACAAAACGGCTTCAGCCCCGGTAGTAACGTTGTGCCACAAAAGGCATTTTGCTGACTTTCAAGGCAACCTTCTTGCCACGCACCACGGCAAACAGTGGGGTGTCGATAGCGGTATGTTCACTATCGATATAACCCATTGCTACAGGTGCACCGAGTGTCGGGCCAAAGCCGCCGCTGCACACTTTGCCTACAGGTTTATCGTTTGCATCGACAATATCCGCGCCTTCACGTACTGGGGTACGCTCCTGCGGCAACAGGCCCACACGTTTGCGCGCCACACCATCTCGCTGATGGGCGAAGATGGCTTCGGCACCCGGGAAGCCGGCGGCACGCGCGCCATCGGCACGGCGAACCTTGGAAATAGCCCACAGCAGGCTGGCTTCCACCGGCGTGGTTTCGGTATTCATGTCGTGGCCATACAGGCACAGGCCGGCTTCCAGGCGCAGCGAGTCACGCGCACCCAGACCGATCGGTTGTACTTCGGGCTCTGCCAGCAGGCGGCGGGCCAGGGCTTCGGCGGCATGCGCCGGTACCGAAATTTCGTAGCCGTCTTCGCCGGTGTAGCCTGAGCGGCTGACGAAGCAGTCTTCACCCAGCAGTTTCACCGGGCGGAACTGCATGAAGGTCATGCCGGCCACTTCCGGGGCCAGGCGTTCCAGCACCTTGACTGCCGCCGGGCCTTGCAAGGCCAGCAGGGCGCGCTGCTCGAACAGTGGCTGTACCTCGCAACGGCTGCCGATGTGCGCTTGCAGGTGGGCCAGGTCCTGATCCTTGCAGGCGGCGTTGACCACAAGGAACAGCGTGTCGTCGCCCAGGTTGGCAACCATCAAGTCATCGAGGATGCCGCCTTGCTCATTGGTGAACATGGCATAGCGCTGCATGCCCACCGGCAGGTCGATGATATCCACCGGCACCAGGCTTTCCAGGGCCTTGGCGGCATCGCTGCCGCGCAGGGTGATCTGGCCCATGTGCGAGACATCGAACAGGCCGGCCTGCTCGCGTGTGTGCAGGTGTTCCTTGAGCACGCCCAACGGGTACTGCACCGGCATGTCATAGCCGGCGAACGGCACCATGCGCGCACCCAGTTCCAGGTGCAGGGCGTGCAGTGGGGTCTTGAGCAGTGTTTCGGACATCGGTGACTCCTTGCTGTTGTTGTCGGGTCAACATTCGATGATGTTGACGGCCAGGCCGCCACGGGCGGTCTCTTTGTATTTGCTTTTCATGTCGGCGCCGGTCTGGCGCATGGTGCGGATGACCTTGTCGAGCGACACGTAGTGCTGCCCGTCGCCGCGCAAGGCCATGCGCACCGCGTTGATCGCCTTCACCGAGCCCATGGCGTTGCGCTCGATGCAAGGCACCTGGACCAGCCCGCCAATCGGGTCGCAGGTCAGGCCCAGGTTGTGTTCCATGCCGATTTCGGCAGCGTTTTCCACCTGTTGCACGCTGCCACCCATCACCTCGCACAGCGCCCCGGCGGCCATCGAACAGGCCACGCCGACCTCGCCCTGGCAGCCTACTTCGGCACCGGAGATGGAGGCGTTTTCCTTGTACAGGATGCCGATGGCCGCGGCGGTGAGCAGAAACCGCACCACCCCGTCCTCGTTGGCTCCCGGTACGAAGCGCATGTAGTAATGCAGCACCGCCGGGACAATGCCCGCCGCGCCGTTGGTCGGCGCGGTGACCACGCGCCCGCCGTAGGCGTTTTCCTCGTTCACTGCCAGTGCATAGAGGTTGACCCAGTCGAGCACCGACAGGGCATCGCGCAAGCTGGCTTCCGGGTTGCGGCTCAGTTGGCGGTACAACGCCGGCGCTCGGCGCTTTACCTTCAGCCCACCCGGCAGGATGCCCTCATGCCGGCAACCGGCTTCGACGCAGTCCTGCATCACTTGCCAGATGCGCAGCAGCCCGGCACGAGTTTCCACCTCGGGGCGCCAGGCTGCCTCGTTGGCGAGCATCACCTGGCTGATCGACAGGTTTTGCCCGGTGCAATGGCCGAGCAGCTCCTTGGCGGTCTTGAACGGGTAGGTCAGCGGTGTGCTGTCCTCGACGATGCGGTCGTGGCCGGCAGCGTCCTGGTCGACCACGAAACCGCCGCCCACCGAGTAGTACTCGCGGCTGCGGATTTGCAGGCCGGACTCGTCGAAGGCGCGGAAGATCATGCCGTTGGGGTGGTAGTCCAGCGGCTTGCGGATCATCGCCAGGTGCTGCTTTTCGATGAACGCGATGCTGTGCTCGCCGAGCAGGTTCAGCCGACCGCTGTCGCGGATGGCCTGCAGGCGGGCAGGGATGGTGTCGGTGTCGATGACGTCGGGGTGTTCGCCTTCAAGGCCCAGCAGCACGGCCTTGTCGCTGCCGTGGCCCTTGCCGGTGGCGCCGAGCGAGCCGTACAGCTCGGCCTTGACGCTGACCGTGCCGGCAAGCAGGCCATCACGGCGCAGCCCTTCGGCGAAGCGCGCGGCGGCGCGCATCGGGCCGACCGTGTGCGAGCTGGAGGGGCCGATGCCGATCTTGAACAGGTCGAAGACGCTCAAAGACATGGTGGACCTCCAGCCAGGATATTGGGCAAACGGTGAACTCTGTGGGAGCGGGCGTGCCCGCGAATGCGTGGTTGAAGCCAACATCGCATTCGCGGGCACGCCCGCTCCCACAGCGGACCACACCTTGAGTCAGGTGGCGGGCCCGAGGGCTATCAGGCGTCCTGATAGCTCTCGATCGACGGGCAGGCGCACACCAGGTTGCGGTCGCCGAACACGTTGTCGACCCGGCCGACCGGCGGCCAGTACTTGCCTTCCACCAGGCTTGGCAGCGGGTACACCGCCTGTTCGCGGCTGTAGCCATGGGCCCATTCGCCAACCAGCTCGGCCGCAGTGTGCGGGGCGTTCTTCAGCGGGTTGTCGTCCTTGTCCAGGCTACCGTTCTCGACCGCGCGAATTTCTTCGCGGATCTGGATCATCGCGTCGCAGAAGCGGTCCAGTTCTTCCTTGGACTCGCTTTCGGTCGGTTCGATCATCAGCGTGCCCGCCACCGGGAAGGACATGGTCGGGGCGTGGAAGCCGAAGTCGATCAGGCGCTTGGCCACGTCGTCGACGCTGATACCGCTGGTGTCCTTCAGCGGGCGCAGGTCGAGGATGCACTCGTGGGCCACCAGGCCGTTACCGCCGGTATAGAGAACAGGATAGTGCTCTTCCAGGCGACGAGCGATGTAGTTGGCGTTGAGGATTGCCATCTGCGAGGCACGCTTGAGGCCGGCACCGCCCATCATGCGGACGTACATCCAGGTGATCGGCAGGATGCTGGCGCTGCCGAACGGCGCGGCACAAACCGCGCCCTCGGTGTTTTCCAGCTGCGCGTGGCCGGGCAGGAACGGCGCCAGGTGCGACTTGACGCCGATCGGGCCGACGCCCGGGCCGCCACCGCCGTGCGGGATGCAGAAGGTCTTGTGCAGGTTCAGGTGGGAAACGTCGCCGCCGAACTTGCCTGGGGCGCACAGGCCTACCATGGCGTTCATGTTGGCGCCGTCGATGTACACCTGGCCACCGTTGTCGTGAATGATCGCGCAGATTTCGCCGATCGCTTCCTCGAACACGCCGTGGGTCGACGGGTAGGTGATCATGATCGCGGCCAGGCGCTCGCGGTGCTCGATCGCCTTGGCGCGCAGGTCCTCGACATCGACGTTGCCGCGGGCATCACAGGCGGTGACCACCACGCGCATGCCGGCCATGTGCGCGGTTGCCGGGTTGGTGCCGTGGGCCGACGACGGGATCAGGCAGATGTCGCGGTGGCCTTCGCCACGGCTGCGGTGGTAGGCGCGGATGGCCAGCAGGCCTGCGTACTCGCCCTGGGAACCGGCGTTGGGCTGCAGCGACACGGCGTCGTAGCCGGTGGCGGCGCAGAGCATGGCTTCCAGCTCGGTGGTCATCTGCAGGTAGCCCTGGCTCTGCTCGGCCGGGGCGAACGGGTGCAGGTTGCCGAACTCGGCCCAGGTGACCGGGATCATTTCGCTGGCGGCGTTCAGCTTCATGGTGCACGAGCCCAGCGGGATCATGCTGCGGTCCAGCGCCAGGTCCTTGTCGGCAAGGCGGCGCAGGTAGCGCATCAGCTCGGTTTCGCTGTGGTAGCGGTTGAATACCGGGTGCGAGAGGATGGCCGACTGGCGCAGCAAGGCGGCAGGCAGCAGCGAGCCGGTGCTGGCGGCCAGCGCGTTGAAGTCCGGCTGGGCCTGGTCGCCACCGATCAGTTGCCACAGGGTCTCGACATCGGCCTGGCTAGTGGTTTCGTCCAGCGACAGGCCCACGTGGGCGGCGTCGATCTGGCGCAGGTTGATGCCCTGGGCGCGGGCCTTGTCATGGAGGCTGGCAGTGGCGCTGCCGGTGGCCAGGGTCAGGGTGTCGAAGGCGCTGGCGCCCACTACCTGCACGCCCAGCGTCTTCAGGCCGGCGGCCAGGATCGCGGTCAGGGCATGGGTACGTTCGGCGATGCGCTTGAGGCCGGCCGGGCCGTGGTACACGGCGAACATGCTGGCGATGTTGGCCAGCAGCACCTGGGCGGTGCAGATGTTGCTGGTGGCCTTTTCGCGGCGGATGTGCTGTTCGCGGGTCTGCATGGCCAGGCGCAGGGCGGTCTTGCCGAAGCGGTCGATCGACACGCCGACCAGGCGGCCTGGCATGTCGCGCTTGAATGCGTCACGGGTAGAGAAGTAGGCCGCGTGCGGGCCACCAAAGCCCAGCGGCACACCGAAGCGCTGGGCGCTGCCGATGGCCACGTCGGCACCGAACTCGCCCGGCGGGGTCAGCAGGGTCAGGGCCAGCAGGTCGGCGGCCACGGCGACCAGGGCATTGGCTGCGTGGAAGCGCTCGACCACTTCGCGGTAGTCGAACACTTCACCGTTGCTGGCCGGGTACTGCAGCAGGGCGCCGAAGAAAGCGCTGACATCGCCCAGCTCGCGCTCGTCGCCGACCACGATCTCGATGCCCAGCGGCTCGGCACGGGTGCGCAGCACGTCGAGGGTTTGCGGGTGGCAGTGCACGGAGGCGAAGAAGGCGTGGCTGGCCTTGTTCTTCGACAGGCGCTTGCAGAAGGTCATGGCCTCGGCCGCAGCGGTGGCTTCGTCGAGCAGGGAGGCGTTGGCGATCGGCAGGCCGGTCAGGTCGCTGATCAGGGTCTGGAAGTTCAGCAGCGCTTCCAGGCGGCCCTGGGAAATTTCTGGCTGGTACGGGGTATAGGCGGTGTACCAGGCCGGGTTTTCCAGCAGGTTGCGCAGGATCGGTGCCGGAGTGTGGGTGTTGTAGTAGCCCTGGCCGATGTAGCTCTTGAACAGCTGGTTCTTGCCGGCGATGGCCTTGAGCGCGGCAAGCGCGTCGGCTTCGCTCTGGCCGTTGTGTGAGCCGAGCACGCTGGTGCCTTTGATGCTGTCGGGAATGACCGCGGCGGTCATGGCTTCCAGCGAGTCGAAGCCGAGGGCGGCCAGCATGGCCTGCTCGTCAGCGGCGCGCGGGCCGATGTGGCGGGCGATGAATTCGTTGGCGGTGCCGAGGTTGATGGTCATGGCGGGGCTCCTCAGGCGTCGTCGTTGGCTTTGATCAGGCGGTCGTAGGCGTCCTGGTCGAGCAGGGCGGCCACGGCGCTGGCGTCGGCGGGAATGAAGCGGAAGAACCAGCCTTCGCCCATCGGGTCTTCGTTGACCAGTTCCGGGCTGTCTTCGAGCTGGTCGTTGATCTGGACCACTTCGCCGGTCAGGGGCATGTACACACCGCTGGCGGCCTTGACCGACTCGACGGTGGACGCTTCGCTGCCTTTCTCATACTGCTGCAACTCTGGCAGTTGCACGAAAACCACATCGCCCAGGGCATTCTGGGCGTAGGCGGTGATGCCCACGGTAACGCTGCCATCGGCTTCGACGCGCAGCCATTCGTGATCTTCAGTGAAACGCAACTCGCTCATGGGGAATCCTCGGGAAGCAGGGCGTTAGGCGCGGTGGCTCCGCGCTCTTGGGGTTGGGATTCCCTTAGCAAAAATGCGGCCAATCGTTAAAAATCGTTATAAATCAATATGTTAATTATTTTTCGTATTCAGTTTGTCATTCTTTTGGAATGAAAACGCTACAGCGGCAGGGGGATGGAAAAGGGTTTGGGGATCAAACCCTTGCACTGCCGTATCTGTATGGGTGTGTATTGATTTCAATACGATGTACTGAAATCAATACAATCCTCCTGCAGGGCGCGAGTTTCAGCCGTCAGTTCTTCAGGCGGCCCTTCTTGCGATGCCCGTTCTACGTAGTTCTACGTAGATCGCGCCCGTAGTACTGCGAATTTTCTTGTGGACCCGGCATGGCGAAAGTGTCGCCGTCCTTATCCGGACACATACAACAACAAAAGCCGTCGCAGGTTTACCACCCGCGACAGGAGAAAATTCGATGACCACACTGGCTACCCGAATTGCCTGGTTTGCCGTTGCCTTGCTTGGTGCGTTCGCGCTGGGCACCCTTGCACTACGCAGAGGCGAAGCCATCAACGCCCTCTGGATCGTGACTGCAGCAGTCGCCATCTATCTCATTGCCTACCGTTACTACAGCCTGTTCATCGCCAACAAGGTGATGCAACTGGACGCCACACGCGCCACGCCCGCCGTACTCAACAACGACGGCCTGGACTACGTACCGACCAACAAGCACATTCTCTTCGGGCACCACTTTGCTGCCATTGCCGGCGCGGGCCCTCTGGTTGGCCCGGTGCTTGCCGCGCAAATGGGCTACCTGCCCGGAACACTCTGGCTGATCGCCGGTGTGGTCCTGGCGGGCGCTGTCCAGGACTTCATGGTGCTGTTCATCTCCACCCGTCGCAATGGTCGCTCCCTGGGCGAACTGGTACGCGAAGAAATGGGTTCCATTCCCGGTACCATTGCCTTGTTCGGTGCCTTCCTGATCATGATCATCATCCTCGCGGTGTTGTCTCTGATCGTGGTCAAGGCGCTGGCGGAGAGCCCCTGGGGCATGTTCACGGTAATGGCCACGTTGCCGATTGCAGTGTTCATGGGCGTCTACATGCGCTACCTGCGCCCAGGGCGTATCGGTGAGATCTCTGTGATCGGCGTGGTCCTACTGCTGGCGTCCATCTGGTGCGGTGGACTGGTCGCCGCCGACCCAGTCTGGGGGCCTGCGTTCACCTTCACCGGGTTGCAGATTACCTGGATGCTCATCGGCTATGGCTTCGTTGCCGCGGTACTGCCCGTCTGGCTGATCCTGGCGCCACGGGACTACCTTTCGACCTTCCTCAAGATCGGGACCATCGTCGCCCTGGCAATCGGCATCCTGGTCATCGCCCCCGACCTGAAAATGCCAGCCGTTACCCACTTCATCGATGGTACGGGCCCGGTCTGGAAGGGCGCCCTGTTCCCCTTCCTGTTCATCACCGTGGCATGCGGCGCGGTGTCTGGCTTCCACGCGTTGATCAGTTCGGGTACCACACCCAAGCTGTTGGCCAATGAAAGTCATGCCCGTTACATCGGCTACGGCGCGATGCTGATGGAGTCCTTCGTCGCGATCATGGCCATTGTCGCGGCATCGGTCATCGAACCTGGGATCTACTTCGCCATGAACAGCCCGGCCGCGGTGGTGGGTGGCGATGTCGCGACCGTGGCGGCTACCGTGAGCAGCTGGGGTTTCACCATAACACCGGAAATCCTGCAACAGACTGCCGCCGACATTGGCGAGCACACCATCCTGGCTCGCGCCGGCGGAGCGCCGACCTTGGCCGTGGGGATTGCCCAGATCCTCCACCAGGCGCTGCCAGGCGAGAACACCATGGCGTTCTGGTACCACTTTGCAATTCTCTTCGAGGCACTGTTCATCCTCACCGCCGTCGATGCCGGCACCCGTGCAGGGCGCTTCATGCTGCAGGATCTGCTCGGCAATTTCGTGCCGGCACTGAAGAAGACCGACTCCTGGACGGCGAACCTGATCGCTACCGCAGGTTGCGTGGCCATGTGGGGCTGGCTGCTGTACCAAGGGGTGATCGACCCGCTGGGTGGCATCAACACCCTGTGGCCGCTGTTCGGCATCTCCAACCAGATGCTGGCCGGGATCGCGCTCATGCTCGGCTGTGTGGTGCTTATCCGCATGAAGCGTCAGCGATACGTCTGGGTTACCTTGATTCCAGCCGTCTGGCTGCTGATCTGCACCACTACGGCCGGTCTTATCAAGCTGCTGGACAAGGACCCCTCGATGGGCTTCCTGGCGCTTGCCAAGAAGTACAGTGATGCTGCCGCTGCAGGCCAGGTGCTGGCGCCTGCGAAGGATCTGATGCAAATGCAGCACGTTGTGTTCAATGCCTATACCAACGCGACGCTGACAGCATTGTTCCTGTTGGTGGTCCTTAGCATTCTTTGCTTTGCCGTGAAGGTGGGGCGCCGTGCCTGGGTCATGCCCGAGCGCACCGACAAGGAATCACCGTTCCAGCCACAGCCGGACGTCTGAGGGGGCGCCCGGAATGTTCAATGACCTGAGCAAGATGGGTAAGTACCTGGGGCAAGCCGCCCGGATGCTGGTCGGCATGCCAGACTACGACGCCTATGTGGAGCACATGCAGCTCAAGCACCCGGAAAAACCGCTGATGTCCTACGAGGCGTTTTTCCGGGAGCGCCAGGAGGCACGTTACGGTGGCGGGAAGGGACGCCCAGTTCGTTGCTGCTGAGCGCTGACTAGTCCAGGCAGGCGCAACGTTCATCATGGTGCTCTCGCATTGGAAGGCCGGCAGCAGGCATAGTGCTGTTGCCGGCCCGCTCCTGCATTGGAAATGACCATGCAACTCAAGCACAAGATCGTCACTCTCAGTGTGCTTCCACTCGTCCTTTCGGTCCTGTTCATCTGTGTCCTCGTGTTTGCCCAGAGTCGCAAGCTGGAGGAGGAACAGGCACGCCTGGTTGAAAGCAGCATCATGGCAGCAAAGAAGGCCGAGTTGAAAAACTACCTAAGCCTGGCGATGAGCCTCATCGCGCCGTTGTATGAAGGCAGCACCGATGATGAAGCAACTCGGCAGCGTGCACTGGAGATCCTGTCCCAAGCCAACTTCGGCCTCGACGGCTACTTCTTCGTGTATGACCAGCAGGGCAAGAACCTGATGCACCCGAGGCAGTCCGAGCTGGTTGGCAAGCAACTCATTACGCTGACCGACAAGAACGGGCTACCGGTCATCCAGGCGCTGCTCAAGAGCGCCAGGGAGGGCGATGGATTCCAGTTGTACGACTGGCAGAAGCCTTCTTCCGGGCAGATTACCGGGAAACTGTCATATGTCGTGATGCTGGACCGTTGGGGCTGGATGCTTGGCACAGGCATATATATCGACGATGTGGAGGTGGCGACCCGCAAGTCCCGGCAAGAGGTCGCTACCGGGGTACTGACCACGGTTCTGGCGATCGCCTCGTTCTCGTTGATTGCCGTACTGGTGATTTTTACCGGTGGCCTGATGCTGAACGTCAGTGAGCATCGCCTGGCGGACCGTAAGCTTTCCACGCTCAACCAGCGGATCGTGAACCTGCAGGAGGAGGAGCGCTCGCGGGTTTCGCGTGAACTGCATGACGGGATCAGTCAGGAGCTGGTGTCGATCAAGTTCCAGTATGAGCTGGCCGCCATCGAACTGGCCAACGGCCGGAGCGAGGGCCTGGAAAACCTGCGCAAAGGTACTTGCAGACTTGGCGCGGCGATCGGTGAGATACGCCGCATTTCCCATGATCTGCGCCCCTCGCTTCTGGACACGTTGGGGTTGTCGCCTGCCATCGAGCAACATGTCCGTGAGTTCGAGCAACGTACCTCGATTCACACCCAGTACGAATGTGGAATGGATGCGGCGGACATCGATACCAGCCTCAGGTTGACGCTGTTCCGCATCATTCAAGAGGCCCTCGCGAACGTGGAGCGTCATGCCAAAGCCACTGCCGCGATCGTTTCCGTCACGCAACAGCAGGGCATGATCGTATTGCGTGTGGAGGACAACGGGGTAGGGTTCGACACCCGCGCAGCAGACGAGTGCCACGGTATCGGCCTGAGGAACATTCGCGAACGAGTGGACCACCACTCGGGTAGCGTCAACATCGCATCCTCTTACGGCCGTACCGAGCTACAGGTGCAGATACCGGTTACGATCAGCTGAGCAGCCTTGCCACGCCAACCCTCGAGGACTCCATGAGCGTAACCCATCCGGTCAGAATCGCCCTGGTCGACGACCACGTCCTTGTGCGTGACGGCGTAAAGGCGCTGCTGTGCGCGATCCCGCACTTCGAGGTTGTCGGCCAGGCCGAGTCAGGAGCCCAGGCAATCGAGTTGGTAGCGACTACTGAACTGGACATTCTCCTGGTCGACGTAGGGCTTCAGGACATGAACGGGTTGGAGCTCACGCGCAAGCTGCG
Organism: Pseudomonas sp. SA233; assembly: GCF_054792385.1. NCBI lineage: Bacteria > Pseudomonadati > Pseudomonadota > Gammaproteobacteria > Pseudomonadales > Pseudomonadaceae > Pseudomonas > Pseudomonas sp. SA233. The sequence goes on from NZ_CP096449.1 coordinate 1,106,669, forward strand.
CGAACGCTACCCGGATATCAGGATCCTCATGCTGAGCATGTACGACAACCAGGAGTACGTCCGCACCTCCATCAGTTCCGGAGCGCTAGGTTATGTGCTGAAGAATGCGCCTTCCGCAGAGCTCATCGCGGCCATCGAGGCCATCGCTGCGGGAGGAAGCTTCTACAGCTCGGAAATCACTCGCAAGCTCGCCGTGAGCAACCGGGACGAGCACGAGCTGACGCCCCGTGAGTTGCAAGTGCTGTCAATGATCGCCAAGGGGCACAACAACAAGAAAATGGCCCAAGAGCTGGATATCAGTGTCCGTACAGTGGAAACCTATCGGCTGAGCATCAGGCGCAAGCTCAATATCGATACCCCTGCGGCACTCGTGAAATACGCCCTGGAGCATGGCCTGACCTCGATCTAGGCAATCCAGGGCAACGCCAGATACAGCTTGATGACGATGACATTGATGATGTCGATGAAGAATGCCCCCACCATCGGCACCACCAGGAAGGCGATGCGCGAGGCTCCGTAGCGCTGGGTCACCGCTTGCATGTTGGCGATTGCCGTTGGCGTTGCACCCAGGCCGAAACCACAGTGCCCGGCAGCCAGTACCGCTGCATCATAGTTGCGGCCCATGACCCGGAACGTGACGAATATCGCGAACAGTGCCATGACCAATGTCTGTGCGGCGAGCAATGCAAAGAATGGTAATGCCAGCGCTGAAAGGTCCCACAACTTGAGCGACATCAAGGCAATGGCCAGGAATAACGACAAGCTCACATTGCCCAATACCGAGACTTCCCGTTCGAATACTTGATAAAAGCCGAGCGCCGAAAGGCCGTTTCGCAACACCACGCCCACGAACAGTACGCAAACGAACGTTGGCAGTTCAAACGCAGTGCCTTTCAGCATACCGTTAAGTAACGAGCCTGCGAGTAAACTGACAGCGATCAGCGCCAATGTTTCGATAAATGAAAACGGCGTGATCAAGCGTTCTTTGTCTGGTTGTTCGAAACCCTTGGGCAGTCGTGGTGCTGGTTCTTCGATACCAGGTGTCGTTACCCGTCTGATCAGCAACCGGGCGACCGGGCCACCAATAAGGCCACCCAGTACCAGGCCGAAGGTAGCTGATGCCATTGCGAGTTCGGAGGCCGACGCCAGACCGAACTTTTCGGTGAAAGTGGCCCCCCACGCGGCGCCTGTACCGTGGCCGCCGGACAAGGTAATAGAGCCGGCCAGCAGGCCCATCAGCGGGTCGAGGCCAAGTGCCGTTGCCAGGCCGATACCCATGGCGTTCTGGACCAGCAGCAAGCCGGTTACCACCAGCAGGAACACGGTAACCACGCGGCCACCTTTTTTCAGGCTGGCGAAGTCTGCACTCAAACCGATGGTGGCGAAGAATGCCAGCATCAGAGGAGTTTGCAGTGAAGTATCGAATTGCACGTGGATATCGAAACTGCGCAACACCAGGAACGCCAAGGCCACTACCAGCCCGCCAGCGACAGGTTCCGGAATATTGTAAGTGCGCAGGAAACCAATACGCGCGACCAGGCCGCGCCCCAATAACAGTACCAAAGAGGCGGCTACAAGCGTCCCGTAAAAATCGAGTTCAAACATCAGGTGCTCTCGTTATATCCAGTAGCGGACCACTTCCCGCTATGGGGCGGGCAAGTGGGGTGACAGGTGGGAATACACTGTCACCATTCTACGAGGCATACGTGGGAGAGTATCTTTCACTGGCGTAGGAAAAGCCTGAATAACAACCGGATTATTGCAATAACTATCAGGGGCAGCTTTGCGGCTCATCGCAGGCAAGCCAGCTCTCACATGGCACAACACATGACTCATTGGTTCAGCGAGGTTCTGTAGGAGCAGCCTTGTGCTGCGAAGAGGCCGGTACAAGCAACAGACAGGCTTTGTCAGTACCGGCCTCTTCGCAGCACAAGGCTGCTCCTACAAAGGACGCGTCAGACGAGCGATATTTGTTCTCTGCGCGACAGCGCAGCCCAAAAGGGCTGGGCAATCTCCCACAGGTATCGCGCAGAATTCAGCACGTGTGCGATACCTGTGGGAGCTGGCTTGCCTGCGATGGGCTGCGTAGCAGCCCCGTTGACGCTATCTGACAGGTATCAGGCTTTGCCCGGTATTCCATATTTGCGCAGGCGCTGCGCAATGGCGGTATGTGAAGTTTGCAAGCGCCCGGCCAGTTGCCGCGTGGATGGGTAGCTGGCGTACAGGCGTTGCAGCAGTTCGCGCTCGAAATCACTCACGGCCTGTTCCAGGCTGGCCACTTCGCCGTCCTGGCCACGGGCCACCGAGGTGCCGGCGATGTCCAGGTCACCAATATCCACCAGGTTGCCCTCGCAGATGGCTGCGGCGCGGAATATCACGTTCTGCAGCTGGCGCACATTGCCCGGCCAAGGGTTGGCCAATAGCGCCGAATGGGTAGCCGGGGTCAGCCTGCAGGGTGGGCGCTGGATCTGCGTGCAGGCCTGCTGCATGAAGAAATGCGCCAGCATCAGGATGTCCTGGCCACGGTCGCGCAGCGGCGGCACTTGCAGGTTGAGCACGTTCAGGCGGTAGAACAGGTCTTCGCGGAAGCTGCCTTCGGCGACCATGCGCTCCAGGTCGCGGTGGGTGGCGCTGATGATGCGTACATCCACCTTCACTTCGCGGTCACCACCCACCCGGCGGAAGCTGCCATCGCTGAGAAAGCGCAGCAGCTTGGCCTGCAGGTATGGCGACATCTCGCCGATTTCATCGAGGAATACCGTGCCCTGGTTGGCCAGCTCCATCAGCCCGGGCTTGCCGCCCCGTTGTGCGCCGGTGAAGGCCCCGGGGGCGTAGCCGAACAGTTCGCTCTCGGCCAGGCTCTCGGGCAGCGCGGCACAGTTCAGGGCCAGGAATGGTGCCGCGTGGCGGCTGCTGATGGCGTGGCAGGCGCGGGCTACCAGTTCTTTGCCGGTGCCGGTTTCGCCATGCACCAGCAGCGGTGCATCGAGCGCCGCCACGCGCAGGGCGCGGGCCTTGAGGGTTCGGATGGCCGGTGACTCGCCGAGCAAGGCATCGAAGCCTTCGGCGTGGTCGTGGTGCAGGGCCGACAGGCGTTCGCCCATGCGCGTAGGCGGATACAGTGTCAGCAGGCCACCGGCGTTGGTGATCGGCATGGCGTCCAGCAACAGGCTCTGGCCGTTGAGCTGCATCTCGCGCATGGGCAGGTGGAAGTTGTTGTCCAGCAGGGCCTGCAGCAGCGCCGGGTCGCCGAACAGCTCACCCACCGAGCGCCCGGCCGATTCGCGGCCGCACAGTTCGATCAGCGCCGGGTTGGCCAGCAGCACCTTGCCGGCACTGTCCACGGCCAGCACCGGGTCGCTCATCGCCGCCAGCAGGGCATCGAGCTGCAGGTGCCGGCGTTGGCCAGGGAGGATGTCGACCACGTCCACCGATTGCACGCCATGTACCTCGAACAGCGCGTCGTGCAGTTCTTCGAGCACGGCGGGGCTGAGGGTAGGGGCGTCGATGTAGACGTTCGGCGGGACCATCTCCACGGCGTCCAGGTTGAGGTTGCGGGCACCGAGCAGGGCGAGGACTTCCTGGGTGATGCCGACGCGGTCGATGAAGCTGACGTGGATGCGCATGGGGAGGGTGCGGTTGTGGCTGGGGGAGGGCGGTAGTATGCCTCAACATTGTCGGGGCCGCTTTGCGGCCCCGGTTCTTGAAATCACTCCAGATGTTCAGGCTTGATCGGGTCGCCCGATTTCACATCCAGCTTTTCGCGAATGTCCGCGAACATATGGTCATAAAGCTTGTGCGGCGAGCTCAGGCTCTCGAATTTCTTCGGTGGCTTCAGGTACGACTGCGCCCTTCGGCTCAGTTGCATGAGGAAGCTGGGCAATACCTGGTCCTTGGCCAGGAAGAACTTTTCTTCCACTGGCTTGCCTTCGATGCTGCCATGCATCTTGAACTGGATGCCTCTACCTTCCTTGGGGTCCGACACTGCCTCGTATTCGATGTTCAGGTCATAGCTGTGGTCATTCTGGTTCAGCGCGGTGCGCTCGATGTGTACATGACCGGGTTGGTACTGGGCCATGGCAAGCTCCTTTGGAAGGTCGAAAATGGCGGACGCTGGCGCCCGCCTACTGCATTCAACGGTAGCTGATCCCCGGCTTCGCGGTGGAAACGCGCGTGCCGGCGGTGCCTTTGACGATGTCTTCGATGTTCTCCAGCGAACTGATCACTGCCACTTTGCCGGTGTTGCGGGCAAAGTCGCAGGCGGCCTGCACCTTCGGCCCCATGGAGCCAGCGGCGAAGCCAAGGCGTTCGAGTTCGTCGGGGTGGGCCTGGGCAATGGCCTTTTGTGTGGGCTTGCCCCAGTCAACATAGGCCGCATCGACGTCGGTGGCAATGATCAGTAGATCGGCGTCCAGCTGCTCTGCCAGCAGGGCCGAGCACAGGTCCTTGTCGATCACCGCCTCGATGCCCTTGAGCTTGCGGTTCTCATCGTACATGGTGGGTATGCCGCCGCCGCCGGCGCAAATCACGATGCTGCTCTTTTCCAGCAGCCACTTGATCGGGCGGATCTCGAAGATGCGTTTGGGTTTCGGGCTGGCCACCACTCGGCGGTACTTGTCGCCGTCGGCCTTGACCACCCAACCCTTTTCCTTGGCCAGGCGCTCGGCCTCTTCTTTGCCATAGACCGGGCCGATGAACTTGGTCGGGTCCTTGAAGGCGGGGTCGTTGGCGTCCACTTCGACCTGGGTCAGCAGGGTGGCGAACGGCACTTCGAAGGCCAGCAAGTTGCCCAGTTCCTGTTCGATCATGTAGCCGATCATGCCCTCGGTCTCGGCCCCCAGCACGTCCAGCGGGTAGGCCTCGTCGGGCTTGTAGGACAGGCCCTGCAGCGATAGCAGGCCAACTTGCGGGCCGTTGCCGTGGGCGATGACAAGCTCGTTGCCTGGGTGGATCTTGGCGATCTGTTCGGTGGCGGTGCGGATATTGGCCCGCTGGTTATCAGCGGTCATGGGCTCGCCGCGACGCAGCAGGGCGTTGCCGCCCAATGCAACAACGATACGCATGGGGAATGTCCTTTAACGAAAGAAGGGAGCGCTGCTCTCGACCGGTATCGCCGCCCCCTTGTGGGAGCGGGTTTACCCGCGAAAGCGTCAGCCCATGCAACACGGCTGGTGCTACCGACGCATTCGCGGGTAAACCCGCTCCCACAGGGATTCGGGTTGCCCGGCTTGCCGAGTCAGCCTTTACAGGTCAGCCAGTGTCGACACCAGGATCGCCTTGATCGTGTGCATGCGGTTTTCCGCCTGCTCGAAGGCGATGCAGGCCGGCGACTCGAAGACGTCGTCGGTCACTTCGATACCGTTGGCCAGGTCCGGGTACTGTTCGGCGATCTGTTTGCCTACCTTGGTTTCGGAGTTGTGGAACGCCGGCAGGCAGTGCATGAACTTGGTCCGCGGGTTGCCGGTGGACTTCATCAGCTGTGCATTCACCTGATACGGCTTGAGCAGCTTGATGCGCTCACCCCAGGCTTCGATCGGCTCACCCATCGATACCCACACGTCGGTGTGCACGAAGTCCACACCCTTGACCGCGGCAACCGGGTCTTCGGTGAGGGTGATGCGTGCGCCGCTTTCCTCGGCGTACTTGTGGCAACGTTCGACCAGGTCGTCATGCGGCCACAGCGCCTTGGGCGCGGCGATGCGTACGTCCATGCCAAGCTTGGCGCCGATCAGCAGCAGCGAGTTGCCCATGTTGTTGCGGGCGTCGCCCAGGTAGGCGTAGCTGATGTCGTGCAGGGGCTTGTCGCTGTGCTCACGCATGGTCAGCACGTCGGCGATCATCTGGGTTGGGTGGTATTCGTCGGTCAGGCCGTTGAACACCGGAACGCCGGCGAACTTGGCCAGCTCTTCGACGATTTCCTGCTTGAAGCCCCGGTACTCGATGGCGTCGTACATGCGCCCGAGCACGCGGGCAGTGTCCTTCATGCTTTCCTTGTGGCCGATCTGCGAGGAGGTCGGGTCGATGTAGGTGACATTGGCGCCCTGGTCATAGGCGGCCACTTCGAAGGCGCAGCGGGTACGGGTAGAGGTTTTTTCGAAGATCAGCGCGATGTTGTTGCCCTTCAGGTGCTGCTGCTCGGTGCCGGTGTACTTGGCACGCTTGAGGTCGCGGGACAGGTCCAGCAGGTAGCGCAGCTCACGGGTGGTGTGGTGTTCCAGGCTGAGCAGGTTGCGGTTGTGAATATTGAACGCCATGACTTTTCTCCTTGAGTTTGGTGAACGCACCGGCCGCCGCTTTATGAGGGCGGCCGGGGGTAATGGTCGTTAGTAGTCGATCGGGTCGCGCACGATCGGGCAGGTCATGCAGTGGCCGCCACCCCGGCCCCGGCCCAGTTCGCCGGCACTGATGGTGATGACCTCGATCCCGGCTTTGCGTAGCAGGGTATTGGTGTAGGTGTTGCGGTCGTAGCCAATGACCACGCCCGGTTCCATGGCCACCACGTTGTTGCCGTCATCCCACTGTTCGCGCTCGGCGGCAAAGCTGTTGCCACCGGTTTCGACCACGCGCAGCTTGACCCCAAGCTGCTCGCCCACCACCTCGATGAACGACTTGTTCTCGCGGCGCACGTCCATGCCGTAAGGCTTGCTTTCGTCCGGGCGGATGATGAACGGCACGATCTCTTTCACCACTTCCGGGAAGACCGTGACCAGGTCGCGGTCGCAGAAGCTGAACACGGTGTCCAGGTGCATGGCAGCACGGGATTTTGGCAGGCCGGCGACGATGACTTTTTCCACCGCGCCCTTGGCGAACAGGTTTTGCGCCAACTGGCCGATGGCCTGGCGCGAGGTGCGCTCGCCCATGCCGATCAGCACGATGCCTTTGCCGATCGGCATCACGTCACCGCCTTCGAGGGTAGCGTTGCCGTGGTCCTTGTCCGGGTCGCCGTACCACACCTGGAAGTCGGCGCCGGTGAACTCCTTGTGGAACTTGTAGATGGCGGTGGTCAACAGGGTTTCCTGGCGGCGCGCCGGCCAGTACATCGGGTTGAGCGTGACGCCGCCATAGATCCAGCAGGTGGTGTCGCGGGTGAACTGGGTGTTGGGCAACGGTGGCAGGATGAAGCTGGAGTGGCCCAGGTAGTCGTTGTACATCTTGACCACGCTGGCGCCTTCGCTTTCCGGCAAGTCCTGGCCTGCCACGCCGCCGATCAGGAACTCGGCCAGATGGCGTGGCTCGAGGCCTTCGAGCCAGCTTCGCACTTCATTGGTCAGGCCGACACCGACGGTGTCGGAGGTGATCTTGCGATCGAGGATCCACTTCAGTGCTTCGGGTTGCTGGACGATGTCGGTCAGCAGGTTGTGCATCTCCAGCACATCCACGCCACGCTCGCGCATCTTGGTGACAAAGTCGAAATGGTCACGCTTGGCCTGGTCGACCCAGATCACGTCGTCGAACAGCAGCTCGTCACAGTTGCTCGGCGTCAGGCGCTTGTGCGCCAGGCCCGGCGAGCAAACCATCACTTTGCGCAGTTTGCCGGCTTCGGAGTGGACACCGTACTTCTGTTTTTCAGCGGACATGATTTCATTCCTCCAGTTGAACGAAGACGTGGGTCAAAGGGTCAGGAAGCCGTCGTACAGGCCAAAGGCTGCCACCAGGGCACCGATGACCACGGCTGCGAAGATCAGTTTTTCCACGTTGGTGAAGACAGGTTGGCCAACCTCACGCTTGGCCTTGGCGAACAGGATCGCGCCAGGTGCGTAGAGCAGGGCCGAGAGCAGCAGGTATTTCACGCCACCGGCGTACAGCAGCCAGACGGCGTACAACAGGGCGATACCACCGATCACCAGGTCCTTCTGCCGTTCGGCCAGGGCCTGCTCGTAGGTTTCGCTACGCAGAGCCAGCAGGAAGGCATAGGCGGCCGACCACAGGTAGGGCACCAGGATCATCGAGGTGGCCAGGTAGATCAGCGACAGGTAGGTACTGCTGGAAAACAGCGTGATCACCAGGAAGATCTGCACCATGGCGTTGGTCAGCCACAGGGCGTTGGCCGGTACCTGGTTGGCATTCTCGCGGCGCAGGAACTCCGGCATGGTATGGTCCTTGGCGGCGGCGAACATGATCTCGGCGCACAGCAGCACCCACGACAGCAGGGCCCCGAGCAGCGAGATGATCAGGCCGACGCTGATCAGTACCGCGCCCCAGTGGCCGACCACATGCTCCAGTACGGCAGCCATCGACGGGTTCTGCAGCTTGGCCAGTTCTGGTTGGGTCATGATGCCCAGCGACAGCACGTTGACCAGCACCAGGAACAGCAGCACGGTGACGAAGCCGATGACCGTGGCCTTGCCCACGTCAGAGCGTTTTTCCGCCCGCGACGAGAAGATGCTCGCACCCTCGATGCCGATGAACACCCACACGGTGACCAGCATCATGTTGCGCACCTGGTTCATCACGCTGCCCAGCTCTGGCGTACCTACCGCCCAGATGTCGGCGGTGAAGATGTCGAGCTTGAAGGCGAACAGGCAGATCAGGGCGAACAGCAGCAGCGGCACCACCTTGGCCACGGTGGTGACCAGGTTGATGAATGCTGCTTCCTTGATGCCGCGCAGCACCAGGAAATGCACGGCCCACAGCAGCACTGATGCGCCGATGATGGCGGCCGGGGTGTTGCCTTCGCCGAAGATCGGGAAGAAGTAGCCCAGGGTACTGAACAGCAGCACGAAGTAGCCGACGTTGCCCAGCCAGGCACTGATCCAGTAGCCCCAGGCCGAGGAGAAGCCCATGTAGTCGCCAAAACCGGCCTTGGCGTAGGCATACACCCCGCCATCCAGGTCAGGCTTGCGGTTGGCCAGGGTCTGGAACACGAACGCCAGGGTCAGCATGCCGACCGCGGTGATCGCCCAGCCGATCAGTACAGCGCCAACCCCTGCGCTGGCAGCCATGTTTTGCGGCAGCGAGAAGATACCGCCACCAATCATCGAACCGACGACAAGTGCAACTAACGCGCCGAGCTTTAGTTTTCCGGATGAATCAGACATTTAACAACTCCTGCCAGGAGAAAGTTGACGACAGAGTAAATCCGACGCCGCTGCCATTCGCTGACTTGGGTCAGTTCATGGCGACGTGAAGTAGGAAAATTCCTTCACGAAGCTCCTGGAGAGTGCCGACAACTTATGCTGCAGGCCTTGCATGCTGGCACCTCCATGTCCATCTAGAGCAAACGCTCTGTTCAGCCTGCGATGCTTGACGCTAGCCGTTTTTGCCGCTTTCGCAAATTTTTCACAAGAATTTCGAGTTTTATCGGATTCTTTTCTAGTTGCTCCGGAGCTGCTAGGGAAACTCCGAACAAGTTGCTCATCAGTCGGAAATGTGCGGTTTAGGGATGCCGAAAAGCCCGCTTTTCAGTCGCTGATTATTGGATAACCAAGGCAAAGCCTTGGTTATCTGGACTCACGGGCGCACCTCTCCCGCAGCAGGCAATAATTGCCGGCGCACCATCCACAGATTCGACAGGGCAAACAGCGTGGTCAGTTGCGCCGTGTTCTTGGCCAAGCCGCGAAAACGAGTCTTTACATAGCCGAACTGGCGTTTGATCACCCGGAACGGGTGCTCCACCTTCGCACGCACTTGCGCCTTGGCCTTTTCGATCTTGCGCTTGGCTTGGTAGAGCACGCTGCGTTTGTTCAAGTGTTTGTAGGTGCTGCGGCGGGCAGCGACCTGCCATATCACCTGCCGTCCCTCGTGTTCTGGCCGCTTTTCCACGCCTGTGTAACCCGCATCCGCACACACGACATTCTCTTCGCCATGCAATAGCTGAGCGACCTCCGTCACGTCAGCTACGTTCGCGGCGGTGCCATGAACGTGATGCACCAGACCCGATTCAGCATCCGCGCCGATGTGGGCCTTCATGCCGAAATAGTACTGGTTGCCCTTCTTCGTTTGATGCATTTCAGGATCGCGCTTGCCTTCCTTGTTCTTGGTCGAACTGGGCGCGTGGATGATGGTAGCGTCGACAATGGTGCCCTGGCGCAACGACAGGCCCTTGTCTTGCAGGTAATTGTTGATGGTTTCCAGAATGCCGACTGCCAACTGATGCTTCTCCAGCAGGTGCCGGAAGTTCATGATCGTCGTGTCTTCGGGGATCGGAGCGCTGAGCGTCAGACGAGCGAACTGGCGCATCGAAGTGATCTCGTACAGCGCCTCTTCCATGGCGGGATCGCTCAAAGAGAACCAATTCTGCAGCAGGTGAATGCGCAGCATGGTTTCCAGAGGATAAGGCTTGCGGCCACCGCCAGCCTTTGGGTAGTGAGGCTCGATCAACGCCACCAGTCCACTCCACGGAACCACCTGTTCCATCTCGGCCAGGAAACGCTCGCGACGGGTTTGCTTGCGCTTGCCGGCGTACTCGAAATCGGAAAAGCTCATCTGACTCATGGGATGGCGGACTTGTAGAAGGCAGTTGGACGGAGGGCTATTTCAGCACAGGTCAGATGGCCTGTGCTGACTTGATCGGAGAATCCCTAGTTTTTACTCAAAAGCTGGCATAGACAAAGCAGTTATTAGTGCTATAGCTTCATTGGTCAGGATCATTATAAGTAGCAACACTTATATGGACCGCATGGCTGTTTCAAGCCCGTGACAGTGCGCAAAAAAAAAGGAAGGCTCATGAGCGAACCGGGACAGAAGCTGCGCCTGGGCGCGCTGATCGCGTTGGTGGTCGGCTCGATGATTGGAGGCGGGATCTTCTCGTTGCCGCAGAACATGGCGGCGCGTGCCGATGTGGGGGCTGTGCTGATCGGTTGGGGTATCACCGCAGTCGGCATGTTGGCCCTGGCTTTCGTATTCCAGACCCTGGCCAACCGCAAACCGGAGCTGGACTCGGGAGTGTACGCGTACGCCAAGGCCGGCTTTGGCGAGTACATGGGTTTTTCCTCGGCCTGGGGCTACTGGATCAGTGCCTGGCTGGGCAACGTCGGCTACTTCGTGCTGCTGTTCAGCACCCTGGGTTTCTACTTCCCGGTATTCGGCGAGGGCAACACGCCAATCGCCATCGGTTGCGCCTCGCTGCTGCTCTGGGCGGTGCATTTCCTGGTGCTGCGCGGCATCAAGGAAGCGGCGTTCATCAACCAGGTGACTACCGTCGCCAAGGTGGTACCGTTGCTGATTTTCGTGGTGATCGCGGCGTTCGCCTTCCGCGCCGATATTTTCACACGTGACATCTGGGGCCTGAGCAACCCGCAGTTCGGCAGCGTGCTGGAGCAGGTGCGTAACATGATGCTGGTCACCGTGTTCGTGTTCATCGGCATCGAGGGCGCCAGTGTGTATTCCGGGCGCGCCCAGCGCCGCTCGGATGTGGGCAAGGCTACGGTGATCGGTTTTCTGGGAGTGCTGGCGCTGCTGGTGCTGGTCAACGTGCTGTCACTCGGGGTGATGACCCAGCCGCAACTGGCCGGGCTGCAGAACCCGTCACTGGCTTCGGTGCTGGAGCATATCGTCGGGCCATGGGGCGCCTTGCTGATCAGTATCGGCCTGGCGGTTTCGCTGCTTGGCGCGCTGCTGTCGTGGGCGTTGCTGTGTGCCGAGATCCTCTACGCCACGGCGCGGGACAAGACCATGCCGGGTTTCCTGGCCAAGGAAAACGCCAACCATGTACCGGCCAACGCCCTGTGGCTGACCAACTGCATGATCCAGGGCTTCCTGCTGATCACGCTGTTTTCCGCCGGTACCTATACCAGCCTGATCTACCTGGCCTCGTCGATGATTCTTGTGCCCTACCTGTGGTCGGCGGCCTACGCCGTGCTGTTGGCGGTACGTGCAGAAACCTACGACGAGCAGCCGGCCCTGCGCCGCAAGGACCTGCTGGTGGCGCTGGTTGCCCTGGTATATGCCGTGTGGCTGTTGTACGCCGGCGGGCTGAAGTACCTGCTGCTGTCGGCGCTGCTGTACGCCCCGGGCGTGATCCTGTTCGCCAGGGCCAAGCATGAGCAGGGTAAAACCTTGTTCACCACTTGGGAAAAGCTGATTTTCGCTGCCGTGCTGGCAGGTGCCGCGCTGGCGGCCTATGCCCTGTACTCAGGGCTGCTGAGCTTGTGACGCGGCAGGGCAGGGGGCGTGCTCGGGGCGGGACCAGATCCACAGGTTGCCCAGGGTCATGCCGGCAATGGCCAGGAACACCGGCCAGCGGTGTTCCAGGAACGTCAGCATCAGGCCCGCGCACAGCAGCATGCTGAGGGTCGCGCTGACCTTGGCCCGGCGCTGGATCACCTTGCCATTGCGCCAGTTGTGCAGGATCGGCCCGAACAACCGGTGGTTTTCCAGCCAGGCAGACAGGCGCGGCGAACTGCGTGTGGCCGCCCAGGCAGCCAGCAGGATGAATTCGGTGGTCGGCAGGCCGGGAATGACGATCGCGACCAGGCCCACGCCCAGGCTCACGTAAGCCAAGGTCGCATACAGCAGGCGGGCGAGTTTCGAACGGGCGGGTCGGGTCATGGTCTCACTGCATGGAAGCGGTTCGGCCACCGGTAGGGTGGCCGGGGTATGGCGTGTCAAACCAGCGCGGCATCTGCAGCATAGGCATGCTTGAGCAGCTTGGTGAAGCGCTCGAAGGCAGCAACTGCGCCGCGTTCGGCAGCGGCTTCCTCTTCGGCCGACAGGGCCAGGCCATCAAGAATGCGGGTGAACTGTTTCCAGCCTTCGGCACGGCCACCGGCCGGTTCGCCCAGGTGTCGGGCACCGAAGCTGTCGGACAGTTCCAGGGCCACGGCACGCTTGATCAGAAACGCAGCGCCCAGTTTGGAGCCTTCGGAGACGAAGATCCAGCCCATTGCCTCGCCCAGGCTCGGGTTGCGCAGGGCGCCCGGCACGGCTGGTGGTACTTCGGTGTCAAGGTCGGCGAGGTCCAGGCGGGCCTGTTCGGCACGGCAGCGCTCGGCCAGGTCGGGGATGATGGCGATCAGTTGCGGGTCGTTGTACAGGGCCTGCAGCTCGGCCTGGAACAGGTACTGGGCGACCACGAAGCGGGCGAAGCTTTCGCGGCTGTCGAAGGGCGCGTGGGCTTTGACCAGGGCGTCCAGTTCGGCGTGGGGGGCGTGGGTGATCTGGTTGAGGCGCTGGGAGCGCAGGGCTGGGCGTTCGGTCATGGGGCAGTCCTTGGAAAAGGGGCGTCTAGAGACAAGACGAAATAGCGGGGGTGGGACAGTAAAAAAAGCGGGTATTTGTGCTGGTAGTGCTGGCCTCTTCGCGGGTTTACCCGCGAAGAGGCCGGCACTGACGAAACAAACCTGTCAGCGATAATCCAGGTCAGATATCCCAAACCACATTGATGCCGAAGTTGCGCCCCGGCATGGTCAGGCGGTCGATGTTGGCCGGCTGAGTCACGGCCGCTTCACCCTGGCCGTCGTAGCTGCGTACCGAATCCCACTGCCAGTACTTCTTGTCGGTGAGGTTGTACAGGCCGGCGTTGATGGTCACGTCGTCGGTGACCTTGTAGTAACCGGTCAGGTCCAGCACCCCGTAGCCCGGGGTGCGGAACTTGGAGCTCGAGCCGTCGGGCGAGTAGAAGGTGCTGTCGTCGACGCGGGTCTTGCGCTTGACCAATGTCCAGCTCAGCAGGCCGCCGTAGTGTTGTTGTTCGTAACCCAGGCCGAACACGCCCTTGAGCGGGTTGACGCTGTTCAGTGGCTCGCCGGTGTCATCGTTGCGGCCATAGGTGTAGGCGATCGAGCCCTGGGTATACAGGCCCTGCGGCGCACCGAAGTGGTCCAGGTTCAGGCGGCCCTTGACCTCGGTACCTTTGATGGTGGCGTGCTTGATGTTGTTGGCCTTGAAGGTCTGCTCCAGGTTGGCGCTTTGTACGGCATCTTCGTCGATGAAGTCGCGGTACTTGTTGTAGAACACCGCCACGTCGAAATTACCGGCGTCGAAGTTGCCACGCAGACCGGTTTCATAGCTTTTGCTCTTTTCGGGTTCGAGACCCGGGTTGCCTTCGACGCGGTAGCCTTGCTCGATGTTCTGAAACTTCCCGTACATGGATTTGGCAGTCGGGGTGCGGAAACCTTCGGCGTACTGGCCATACCAGGTGTAGTTGTCGTTGAAGGCGTAGGTCAGGCCGAATTTGGGCGAGACGCGGTGCCACTTCTTGTCCGAGTCGTTCTGGGAGGTTGGTGCGGTACCGCTGGACTCCAGGCCACGCAGGAATTCCTCGGTGAACCTGGGCTCCATGCGCGTGTAGTCGTAACGAGCACCAGGCATGAAGGTCCAGTTGTTCCAGCGGATTTCATCCTGCACGAACAGGCTGTAGGTGTTCACGGTCGGGTCCGGGAAGTCGCTGACCAGGGCCTGGCCGTCTGCCGGGCGCTCGGCGCCAGCGGCAGAACAGCCTGAACCAACGGCCAGGCAGGTACCGGTGCCGCTGCGGGAACCGGTGACCTTCTCGTGCTTGAGGGTGGTGCCGTACGTCAACAGGTGGTCGGTGGCGCCGAGGCTGAAGGCCTTGTCCAGCTGGGCGTCGAATACCCACTGGCGGTCCTTGTACAGGGTGTCTCGGGTACGCAGTACCTGACGGCCAGGCGGTGCGTAGACTTCCTCGGTGTGCTGGTCGGTCTTGGCGATCTGGTAGTTCAGGCTCCACTTCACATGGTCGGCGACCAGCGAATCCAGGCCGAACTCATGGTTGATGCCAAGGCGTTCGCGGGTGACGGTGTCGTTGCCGTTACGCGCCTTGTAGTAACCTGGGGCACCAAAGCCAGGAATGAAAGGCCCGCCCACCGCACTGAGGATGTTCTGGTCGCGATCATCCTTGTAGCGCTCGTAGGTGAAGCCCAGGCGCGCTTCGTCGGCGTAGTTCCAGCCCAGCTTGGCCAGCACGTTTGTGGTGCGCACGTCCATCGGGTTGGCTTCGGTACGCGCCAGGCCGTCACCGCTGTGGCCGCCGTGGGTCTCGGTTTCGTGACCGTTGCGCTGGCTCAGGTGCAACAGGCCGTCGAAGTCGCCCTGGCGGCCGGCGACGGTGGCCGAGGTCAGCCAGCTTTCGTCGGCCGAGCTGTAGCCGGTTTTCAGGCGGGCACCGGCGTCCTTGCCAGGCTTGATGATGTCGTCCGGGTCGAGGGTGAAGTAGCTCACCGCCCCGCCGATGGCGTTGCTGCCATACAGCACCGAGGCCGGGCCGCGGAGGATTTCCACACGCTTGACGATCTCCGGGTCAACGTAGTTGCGCTGGGTCTGGGCGTAGGGGCCGAAGAAGAAGCTGTCGGGGATCGACACGCCGTCCACCTGGGTGAGGATGCGCTCGCCATCGATACCACGGATGTTGTAGCCGTTCAGGCCGCTGCGCTGGCCGGTGCCGGCTACCGACACACCTGGTTCGTAGCGCACCAGGTCCTGGATGTTGTTCACGTTCTGCCGGTCCAGTTGCTCGCGGGTCTGCACGCTGACGGTGCTCGGCACCTGGCTGACGTCCTGGGCGCTGCGGGTGGCGCTGACGGTCACCTGCTGCAGGGCAATCACATTGGCGCTGGCCTGGCGTTCGAGCACCACATTGCCGTTGCTGATCTTGCGAAAGCCCAGGCCGGTGCCGTGCAGCAGGCGCTTGAGCGCGGCTTCCGGCGGTAGCGAACCCTGCACCCCTGGTGATGCCACGCCGTCGGCCAGTTCGGCGCTGAAGCCGACCTGCCAGCCGGTGACCTGGCTGAAAGCATTGATGGCCGAAACCAGCGGCTGCTGGCCGATGCTGAAGCGGTAGTCGCCCATGCGCGGGCTGCTGGCCTGTGCCGGTTCGGCGGCCAGTGCCGGCAGGCTGATGGCGCCGCTGGCGAGCAGGGCGAGGTTCAGTAGGGAAAGGCTCAGGAGGGACAGTTGCCCTCCATGGCGAGGAAGGTTGGAGGGGCGGGTAGGACCTGTGGACATCGGAAGCGCTCCCTGACGCGCGGACTGTTATAGGTGATGGCTGTCCTCGCTTTCAAACGAGAATCAGTTGCATTGGCTATAACGAGACGGGCGGGGTAGCGTGACTGCGTAAAAATAAATTCAGGGGGCCATGATCATGTGCTGCCTGCACGGGCCTCATCGCCGGCAAGCCAGCTCTCATAGAACAACACATGACTCATTGGTTCGGCGAGGTTCTGTAGGAGCAGCCTTGTGCTGCGAAGAGGCCGGTACTGACAAAGCCTGTCTGTTGCTTGTACCGGCCTCTTCGCAGCACAAGGCTGCTCCTACAAAGGCCGCGTCAGACGAGCGATATTTGTTCTCTGCGCGACAGCGCAGCCCAAAAGGGCTGGGTAATCTCCCACAGGGACATCGCATTGCTTGAGGCCAATGCGGTCGGGGTGGGAGCTGGCTTGCCGGCGATGAGGCCGAGACAGGCAAAAGATCAGTTCAGGATAACCAACGCCGGGTACTCATGCAGCTGTGCCGCGGTGATGTGGGCCAGCGCACGCAGGGTTTCCAGCGGTTGGTCAAGGCGGTAGTTGCCGGTGACCGCCATGTCTTCCAGCTGCGCATTGCGGTTGATGATCCAGCCCGGGTAGTAGCGCTGCACCTCGGCCAGCACCTGGCTCAGCGGGCAGTTCTCGAACACCAGGCGGCCGTCGACCCAGGCCAGGTCCTTGTGCATGTCGGGGCGTTGGCGCTGGCCGAACCCCTGGGGGCCGACGCTGATGCTGTCGCCGGCGCTCAGGCGGATGCGCTGGTCGCGGGCCCCCTGCAGGTCGACATCGCCGCGCTGCACCCGCACCTGTGCCTCGCCGTCGAGGTAGCGCACGGCAAAGTCGGTGTCGCGCACCTGAGCGCGCAACGGCCCGGCCTGCACTTCCAGTGGCAGCAGCGCGCCCTCGGGGACTTGAAAATAGGCCTCACCCTGCAGCAGGCGGGCGACCTGGAGACCATCACGCTGCTCGCTGGCAAATGCCGAATTGGTGTTGAGCAGCACTTTCGCCCCGTCTTCCAGCTGCAGGCGCTGGCGTTCTCCCACCACTGTCAGGTGGTCGGCCTGCAGGCGCATGGGCAGGTTGCCGAGGGTGAACAGCCCGACCAGCAGCAGCGCTGCCGTGGCCAGGGGTTTCCAGTGGCTGCGCAGGCGCCCGCGCCACGAGCGGCGCTGTTGCCGATGCATCTGCACGGCCACCTGGTGCAGCGGTGCGCCGTTCCACAATGCTTCTGCCTCGACATAGGCCTCGGCATTTTCCGGCGCTGCGCTCAGCCAGGCTTCGAAGGCCTGGGTGTCCTCGGCGTCGGCGCATTGCAGGCGTACCAGCCAGTCCAGCGCCTCGTCCATGGCACGAGCACGGGCGCTGGGCCCGGCGGGTGACGGGCGAGGGGCAGGGCTGTCGGTCACGGTGAATCCTTGAATGGTTTTTTTCGAATGATCAAGGCTGAGGCGGGGTGTGGCAAGGGCTTTGGGTTGCCTCACTTGAGGCGGTCGGCGACACCCATGCAGATCGCCATGATCAGTTTCAGTTCCTTCTGTACCGTGCTGGGCGAAACATTCAGTTGTCTGGCGATTTCCAGGTAGGTGGCGCCATGCAGCCGGCTTAGTATGAAGATGCGCTGCTGACGTTCGCTCAGCTGTTTGAGGCTGATACTCAGGTGCTTGAGCAACTGCTCGGCATGGGCCGCATCCTCGCTGCTGGTGGCCGGCGCGGCCACGCTGTGCAGGACCTCGTCGGGCACGTCGTCGACCAGCATGCGCGATTGCACCCGGCGCGCGCGCAGATGGTCGAGGGCCAGGTTGCGCGCGGTCTGGAAGACGAACGGCTCGATGTGTTCTATGGGCCGCTCACCGAGCGCGCGGGAAACCCGCAGGTAGGTTTCCTGCAACAGGTCTTCGGCAGTGTTGGGGTTGCCCACCATGCGTTGCAGGGTGCGCAGCAGGGTAAGACGCTGGACGAGGAAGACAGAGTTGAACCGGGACTGACTCACAGGGGGACCTGGGCGACGAAAGGTTAATGATAATGCTTATCATCCGCCTGAGAGGTCAAGCCTGGAAATGTTAGGAAAAGGTAAAGATTGTGAGTATTGGGCGCAGAGGCGCTCGCCGCGGCATTATCAGCGCCTGTGAGATCGAGCGCCGCCCGCGCGGCGCTTCGCAGCACAAGGCTGCTCCTACATCTGTTTCAGGCCAGTCACGCCTGTGCCAACGCACGCGACCGCCTTGTTTGTCCGTCACGATATCGAGGTGAAAGCCAAGGGGCCGCACGCCTTGGCCTCAGGAATAATTGGCCCGAAACAGATGTAGGAGCAGCCTTGTGCTGCGAAGCGCCGCGCGGGCGGCGCTCGATCTCACAGGCGGTAAAAATGCCATGTCATGCTCAGCCGGCGCGGCACAACGCCAGGCAGTTATCCAGCATGCGGTTGGAGAACCCCCACTCGTTGTCATACCAGGCCAGCACCTTGAGCATGCGCCCGTTGGCCCGGGTATGGTTGGCATCGAAGATCGACGACAGCGGGTTGTGGTTGAAATCGCAGGAAACCAGCGGCAAGGCGTTGTAGCCCAATACCCTGGAATGCTTGCTGGCCTCGAGGAACAGCTGGTTGACCTGTTCGGCCGTGGCCTCGCGCTTGAGATTTACCGTGAGGTCCACCAGCGACACGTTGATCACCGGCACCCGTACCGCCATGCCGGTCAGCTTGCCGGCCAGCTCCGGTAATACCAGGCCCACGGCCTCGGCAGCGCCGGTCTTGCTCGGGATCATCGACTGGGTTGCCGAACGCGCACGATACGGGTCGCCGTGGTACACATCGGTCAGCACCTGATCGTTGGTATAGGCATGGATGGTGGTCATCAGGCCCTGTTCGATGCCGAACTCGCGGTGCAGCACCTGGGCAATCGGTGCCAGGCAGTTTGTAGTGCAGGAGGCATTGGAGATGATCTGGTGCGAGGCCCGCAGGATGTCATGGTTGACCCCGTACACCACGGTGGCATCGGCGCCTTTGGCCGGTGCCGAGACAATCACCTTGCCAGCCCCCGCAGCCAGGTGGGCGGCGGCCTTGGCACGCTCGGTGAACAGCCCGGTGCATTCGAACACCACGTCGATCGCCTCGGCCTTCCAGGGCAGTTCGGCCGGGTTGCGGATGGCGCTGACCGCGATACGGTCACCATTGACCGTGAGGCTTTCGTGGTCGGCCTCGACGCTGGCGTCGAAGGTACCGTGCACGCTGTCGTACTTGAGCAGGTGGGCATTCATGGCGCTGTCGCCCAGGTCGTTGATGGCGACGACCTGCAGGTCCTGGCGGTAGCCTTGGGTATACAGTGCGCGCAGGACGTTGCGCCCGATGCGGCCGAATCCATTGATGGCGATGCGTAGGGTCATGGCAGTACCTCTGGCAGTCCGAGTGAAAGCTGTGGCACAAAGGAGCTTCACTGAAACGGTTTTGTTGTTGGAATTACAAGATTATTCACCTGCCGATAGAAAACAAGCCTTTTTAGTGGCAGTATTTTGTTTAAACATACAACGAGTGGTTGGGCGACGTGCCTCCACCGATGCAGCGGGCTCCTCTACCTTGAGCCTAGGCCGCAATCGTTTGGAGGGGAAATGCCCGGCAAACCGCCCTTACAATTAGCCTGGAGTCCAGTACATGCATCCGCGCATCCTTGAGGTCACCCAGCGGCTGGTCGAACGTAGCCGTGCCACCCGCGAACGCTACCTGCAACTGATTCGCGGCGCGGCCAGTGACGGCCCCATGCGTGCCAGCCTGCAGTGCGCCAACTTCGCCCATGGCGTGGCCGGTTGCGGCAGCGACGACAAGCAGACCCTGCGCCTGATGAACGCGGCCAACGTGGCCATTGTCTCGGCCTACAACGACATGCTTTCGGCGCACCAGCCGTATCAGCACTTCCCCGAGCAGATCAAGCAGGCCTTGCGTGAAGTCGGCTCGGTCGGCCAGTTCGCCGGTGGCGTGCCAGCCATGTGCGATGGCGTGACTCAGGGCGAGCCGGGCATGGAGCTGGCCATCGCCAGCCGCGAAGTGATCGCCATGTCCACTGCCGTGGCCCTGTCGCACAACATGTTCGACGCCGCGCTGATGCTGGGCATCTGCGACAAGATCGTTCCCGGCCTGATGATGGGGGCGCTGCGCTTCGGTCACCTGCCGACCATCTTCGTTCCGGGCGGGCCGATGGTCTCCGGCATTTCCAACAAGCAGAAGGCCGATGTGCGCCAGCGCTACGCCGAAGGCAAGGCCAGCCGCGAAGAGCTGCTGGAGTCGGAGATGAAGTCCTACCACAGTCCTGGCACCTGCACCTTCTACGGCACTGCCAATACCAACCAGTTGGTGATGGAGGTGATGGGCCTGCACCTGCCGGGCGCCTCGTTCGTCAACCCGTACACACCGCTGCGCGACGCGCTCACCGCCGAGGCCGCGCAGCAGGTCACGCGCATGACCAAGGCCAGCGGCAGCTTCATGCCGCTGGGTGAAATCGTCGACGAGAAGGCGTTGGTCAACTCCATCGTCGCCCTGCATGCCACCGGCGGCTCGACCAACCATACCCTGCACATCCCGGCGATTGCCCAGGCTGCGGGTATCCAGCTGACCTGGCAGGACATGGCCGACCTGTCCGAGGTGGTGCCGACCCTGTCCCACGTCTACCCCAACGGCAAGGCCGACATCAACCACTTCCAGGCCGCTGGCGGCATGGCCTTCCTGATCCGCGAGCTGCTCGATGCCGGGCTGCTGCACGAAGATGTCAACACCGTGGCCGGCCATGGCCTGCGCCGCTACACCCAGGAGCCGTTCCTCGACAACGGCAAGCTGGTGTGGCGCGAAGGGCCGCAGCACAGCCTGGACGAAAGCATCCTGCGCCCGGTGGCGCGGCCGTTCTCGGCCGAAGGCGGCCTGCGGGTGATGGAGGGCAACCTCGGCCGCGGCGTGATGAAGGTGTCCGCTGTTGCCCCCGAGCACCAGGTGGTCGAGGCCCCGGCGCGGGTGTTCCACGACCAGCAGTCGCTGGCCGATGCGTTCAAGGCCGGCGAGCTGGAGCGTGACTTCGTCGCCGTGGTGCGCTTCCAGGGCCCGCGCTGCAACGGCATGCCGGAGCTGCACAAGCTCACACCGTTCCTCGGTGTGCTGCAGGACCGTGGCTTCAAGGTGGCGCTGGTCACCGACGGTCGCATGTCCGGTGCCTCGGGCAAGATCCCGGCGGCCATTCACGTTTGCCCCGAGGCTTATGACGGCGGCCCGCTGGCACGGGTGCGCGATGGTGATATTGTGCGGGTCGATGGTGTCGAAGGCACGCTGCGGGTAATGGTGTCGGCTGAAGAATTGGCCAGCCGCGACCTGCCGCCAGCGCCACAGGGCAACGACCTGGGCTGCGGGCGCGAGCTGTTCGGCTTCATGCGCATGGCGTTCAGCCCGGCAGAGCAGGGCGCCAGTGCGTTCACCTCGGCCCTGGAGAACCTCAAATGAAGGACCTGCTGGTTGGCGACATCGGCGGCACCAATGCCCGTTTTGCGTTGTGGCGTGACAACCAGCTGCATGAAGTGAAGGTCTTTGCCACCGAGGACTACACCAGCCCGGAACAGGCCATCGAGGCTTACCTTGAAGGCTTGGGCATTCCCCGCGGCGGCGTGACTGCTGCCTGCCTGGCGGTGGCCGGGCCGGTCGATGGCGATGAGTTCCGCTTCACCAACAACCACTGGCGCCTCAGCCGCGTGGCCTTCTGCCAGACATTGCAGGTCGAGCGGCTGCTGCTGATCAACGATTTTACCGCCATGGCGCTGGGCATGACCCGCCTGCGTCCCGGCGAATTCCGCGAAGTATGCCCAGGCCAGGCGGACCTGTCGCGGCCGGCATTGGTCATTGGCCCGGGTACCGGGCTGGGCGTTGGCGCGCTATTGCGCCTGGGCGAACAGCACTGGCATGCCTTGCCGGGAGAGGGCGGGCACGTCGACCTGCCGGTGGGCAATGCCCGCGAAGCGGCGATTCACCAACAGATTCACGGGCAGATCGGCCATGTCAGCGCCGAGACCGTGCTCAGTGGCGGTGGCCTGCTGCGCCTGTACCAGGCAATTTGCGCGCTGGACGGCGACACACCCCGACACAAGACCCCGGCACAGATCACCGATGCCGCGCTCGGCGGCGAGCCGCGGGCGCTGGCGGTGATCGAGCAGTTCTGCCGGTTCCTCGGCCGAGTCGCTGGTAACAATGTTCTGACGCTGGGCGCACGGGGTGGGGTTTATATTGTCGGCGGCGTGATCCCGCGCTTTGCCGAGCTGTTCCTGCGCAGCGGGTTTGCCGCGAGTTTTTCCGACAAGGGCTGCATGAGTGGCTATTTCGCTGGCGTGCCGGTTTGGCTGGTGACGGCGGAGTTTTCCGGGTTGCTGGGGGCCGGGGTGGCTTTGCAACAGGCGCAGGTTCACTGACTGGGGTTGCAAAGCGGCCCCAATAAAAACAGGCAACAAAGACCTGTAACTAACAAAAGGACGGACCACCTTGAGCACTGCCGGCAAATCAATCCTGATGGTCGACGACGACCAGGAAATCCGCGAACTGCTGCAAACCTACCTGAGCCGCTCCGGCTTCCAGGTGCATGCCGAAGCCGACGGAAAGGGCTTTCGCCGCGCGCTGGAAACCACCCCCTGCGACCTGGTCATCCTCGATGTCATGCTGCCCGACGAAGACGGCTTCAGCTTGTGCCGCTGGGTACGCCAGCACCCGCGACAGGCACGGGTACCGATCATCATGCTCACCGCCAGCTCCGACGAAACCGACCGGGTCATCGGCCTGGAGCTGGGCGCCGACGACTACCTGGGCAAGCCATTCAGCCCCCGCGAACTGCAAGCGCGGATCAAGGCCCTGCTGCGCCGCGCCGAGTTCGGCCAGGCGGCGCCGGGCAGTGCGGTGCTGGCCTTCGACGACTGGCGCCTGGACACGGTCAGCCACCGCCTGTTCCATCGCGACGGTGAGGAAGTGATTCTCTCCGGCGCCGACTTCGCCCTGCTCAAGCTGTTCCTCGACCACCCACAGCAGATCCTCGACCGCGACACCATCGGCAACGCCACCCGTGGTCGCGAGCCGATGCCGCTGGACCGCATCGTCGACATGGCGGTCAGCCGCCTGCGCCAGCGCCTGCGCGATACCGACAAACCACCCCGGCTGATCCGCACCGTACGCGGCAGCGGTTACCTGTTGGCTGCCCATGTCTGCAATGCGCCCTGAGCGGCGCTGGCGTCTGCTGCCGCGTTCGCTACTGGGGCGCATGCTGCTGCTGACTCTGCTCGTAGTGCTGCTGGCCCAGGGGTTGTCGAGCATCATCTGGGTTGCCCAATTGCGCGCCAGCCAGTTGCAGGGCCTGCGTGCCAGCGCCAGCAGCCTGGCTCATTCGATGAGTGCCAGTGTCAGCTACTTCCGCTCGTTGCCGGTGGCCTACCGGCCGATGGTCCTCGACCAGCTGCGCAGCATGGGCGGTACGCGCTTTTTCGTGTCCCTCAACGCCAAGCCGCTGGACATGCCGCTACTGCCCGTTACCCCACGCAAGCAGGCGGTGATCGATGTGTTCCAGCAAGTGCTGCATGAGCGCCTGGGTTCGCAGATGGAAATTTCCGTGGAGTTCGTCGGGCCGGACGACCTGCGTATCTTCAACAGCGGGCTGAAGCTCGACGAACTGCCACGGTCCTGGGCGCATTACTCGCTGACCCTGGAGCCACTCAACCCGCCGGTGCTGGTAACCCAGATCCGCCTGGGCGAGGGTGAGTGGCTGTACATCGCCTCGCTGCTGCCCGAACCCTACACCAGCCTGGAGGCCGAGCGCCTGCCACGTCAGCAGATCGGCTTCATCGTGCTGACCACGGCCTTGCTGCTGTTGTTCATCGGCTTGCTGGTGCACTGGCAAAGCTGGCCGCTCAAGCGCCTGGCGCGGGCCGCGCGGGAGATGTCGCTGGGCGCCGATGTAGCGCCGGTGGCCGAAGGCGGTGGCAGCGAGGTGGTCGAGGTGGGGCGTGCGTTCAACAGCATGCGCGAGCGCATCAGCCGATACCTGACCGAGCGCAGCCAGCTGTTCAGCGCCATTTCCCACGACCTGCGCACGCCGATCACCCGCTTGCGCCTGCGCGTCGAGCTGCTGGAGGACGAGCGCCTGCAGGCCAAGTTCAGCCAGGATCTGGACGAGCTGGAACTGCTGGTCAAAGGCGCGTTGCAGTGCGTGAAGGACACCGACATCCACGAGAACATCGAGCCGGTCGACCTCAACCAGGTGCTGGAAATCCTGGCCGAGCCTTACCTGGGCGATGGCCGCATAACGCTCGAAGGCCGGGCGCTGGCGCCGTACCCGGGCAAGCCGCTGGCGTTGCGGCGCTGCATCGGCAACCTGATCGACAATGCCATCAAGTACGGCGAGCGGGCACGGTTGCGCATCATCGACAATGCCGAGGGGTTTGTCCTGCAGGTGGATGACCAGGGGCCGGGGGTGCCGCAGCAGCAGCTGGAGCAGGTGTTCGAGCCGCACTTCCGTCTGGCCGGGCAGCAACAGGGGTACGGGCTGGGGTTGGGGATTGCGCGCAACATTGCCCATAGCCATGGCGGGGAGGTGAGCTTGCTGAACCTGCGTGAGGGCGGGTTGCGGGTGACCTTGTATCTGCCGCGGGGCATGGACTGAAGGGTTGTATTGCCTCTACCGGCCCCTTCGCGGGTAAACCCGCTCCCACAAAGACCTCACAGGTCCATACAGACTCCGAGGCTAACGCAAAAACTTGTAGGAGCGGGTTTACCCGCGAAGAGGCCGGCACAGGCAACACAAATGTCACTGGCTGGTGACAAAGCCACCCTCCTTGGTGACATCCCCATCCAGGCCCGCTCACTAGAATTCGCAGACGACTGGCAAGGATCAAGCTGGCCCATGAGCACCTCCAACCTGGCTTCCACCCGCTGGCTCGACGCCCCGGCCCACAACGCCTGGCGCATGGCAGAAGGGCAACGCCTGCTGGCCTTCGCCACGGCTTCGAAACTGCCCGATGGCTTCGGTAGCCTCGACGCCGCAGGCCTGCTTGCCCCCAGTGCCCGCGCCGAAACCCTGATCACCACCCGCATGACCCACTGCTTTGCCCTGGCCCACCTGCAGGGGGTGCCGGGCTACCTGGCCTATGCCGAACATGGCGTGGCCGCACTGCGTGGCGCGCTGCAGGATGCCACCTACGGCGGCTGGTTCGCCCACCCCGGTGGCCATGACGACAGCGGCAAGGCGGCTTACCTGCATGCCTTTGTCGCCCTGGCCGCCAGCTCGGCGGTGATGGCAGGCGCTAGTGGTGCACCAGTCCTGCTGGCAGACGCGGTGCAGGTGCTCGAAGCGCATTTCTGGAGCGAAGAGGAGGGGGCCCTGCGGGAAGCCTTCTCCCGCGCCTGGCAGCTGCCCGAGCAGTACCGTGGTGCCAACAGCAACATGCATGCGGTCGAGGCCTTCCTGGCCCTGGCAGACGTAACTGGCGACAACCTGTGGCTGCAACGTGCCTTGCGCAT
The DNA here is from genome assembly GCF_054792385.1 of Pseudomonas sp. SA233. Classification (NCBI taxonomy): domain Bacteria; kingdom Pseudomonadati; phylum Pseudomonadota; class Gammaproteobacteria; order Pseudomonadales; family Pseudomonadaceae; genus Pseudomonas; species Pseudomonas sp. SA233. Next base: position 1,132,109 of record NZ_CP096449.1, read on the forward strand.
CGCCGAACGCATCATCCATACCCATGCCGCCGCCAACGGCTACCGGGTCATCGAGCATTTCGACGCCCTCTGGCAGCCGCTGCCGCACTACAACCAGGCGTACCCGGCAGACCACTTCCGGCCTTATGGCTCCACGCCCGGGCATGCCCTGGAGTGGGCGCGGTTGCTGCTGCACCTGGAGGCCAGCCTGGAACGGTCCGGCCTGCAAGCCCCGCGGTGGCTGCCAGACTGCGCCCGCGCATTATTCGACACAGCCTGCCAGCAGGCCTGGAACGTCGATGGCGCGCCCGGTTTCGTCTACACCCTGGACTGGGACGATCGCCCGGTGGTGCGCGCACGCCTGCACTGGGTACATGCCGAAGCCTGCGCCGCCGCAGCAGCACTGTTGCAGCGCACGGGCGACAGGCACTACGAACAGTGGTACCGCCGTTGCTGGGACTTCATCGCCAACCATTTCATCGACCATGGCGCTGGCAGCTGGCACCACGAACTCGATGCGCACAACCAGCCGGCCGCGACCATCTGGCCAGGCAAACCCGACCTCTACCATGCCTACCAGGCGCTGCTGCTGCCGGGCTTGCCACTGGCACCCAGCCTGGCCTGCAGCTTTGCCGGCAATGTAACCAAACGATGACATTCACGCATCGCTTCGTTACCTGGCGAGGCGAGCACGCTGTTTAGACTTCATGCAACGCAAGCGATCGACTTGCACGGCATAACAACAAGAAAGGTGCTTCGATGAATTCCACGCTCCGTCTCGCTGCCGCAATCTCACTGGCCTCCTTGTTCCCGCTGAGTGCCTTGGCTGCCGATGCCAAAGGCAGTGTCGAGGTCGTGCACTGGTGGACCTCCGGTGGTGAAAAAGCGGCGGTCGATGTGCTCAAGGCCCAGGTCGAAAAAGATGGCTTCACCTGGAAGGACGGCGCCGTCGCCGGTGGTGGTGGTGCCACCGCCATGACCGTACTCAAGAGCCGCGCCGTGGCCGGCAACCCGCCGGGTGTCGCGCAGATCAAGGGCCCGGACATCCAGGACTGGGCTGCCACCGGCCTGCTCGACGCCGATGTGCTCAAGGATGTGGCCAAAGAAGAAAAGTGGGACTCACTGCTCGACAAGAAGGTCGCGGATACCGTCAAGTACGACGGTGACTATGTCGCCGTGCCGGTGAACATCCACCGCATCAACTGGCTGTGGATCAATCCTGAGGTCTTCAAGAAGGCCGGGATCGACAAGGCGCCAGCCACCCTCGACGAATTCTACGCCGCCGCCGACAAGCTCAAGGCCGCCGGCTTCATCCCGCTCGCCCATGGCGGCCAGCCGTGGCAGGACAGCACCGTGTTCGAAAGCGTGGTGCTGGCGGTCATGGGGGCCGATGGCTACAAGAAGGCCCTGGTCGACCTCGACAGCACGGCCTTGACTGGCCCGCAGATGGTCAAGGCGCTGACCGAACTGAAAAAGGTCGCCACCTACATGGACCCGGATGGCAAAGGCCAGGACTGGAACCTGGAAGCGGCCAAGGTCATCAACGGCAAGGCCGGCATGCAGATCATGGGCGACTGGGCCAAGAGCGAATGGACCCTGGCGAAGAAAACCGCCGGCAAGGACTACCAGTGCGTGCCGTTCCCCGGCACCGAAAAGGCCTTCCTGTACAACATCGACTCGCTGGTGGTGTTCAAGCAGAACGACGCCGGCACGTCTGCCGGCCAGCAGGATATCGCCCGCAAGGTGCTGGGTGAGGACTTCCAGAAGGTCTTCAGCAGCAACAAGGGCTCGATCCCGGTGCGCAACGACATGCTGGCCGACATGGGCAAGTATGGTTTCGACGCCTGCGCGCAGACCTCTGCCAAGGACTTCCTGGCCGATGCCAAAAATGGCGGCCTGCAGCCGAGCATGGCGCACAACATGGCCACCACGCTGGCCGTGCAGGGTGCGTTCTTCGATGTGGTGACCAACTACATCAACGACCCCAAGGCCGACCCGGCCGATGCGGCGAAGAAGCTGGCGGCGGCGATCAAGGCTGCCCAGTAAAGCTGACGCGATTCCGTTGTAGGAGCGGCCTTGTGTCGCGATGGGCTGCGCAGCAGCCCCATAACCTGCGCACTCGATCTTTAAGGTAGGTAATCGACCTTGAGTCCTTTGGGGCTGCTGCGCAGCCCATCGCGACACAAGGCCGCTCCTACAGGGGAGTGCGGCGCCTTTGAGGTGAACCATGACCACAGCAACCGCCCAACTGCGGGCCTCACCCCTGGACGCGCTACAGCGCTGGCTGCCCAAGCTGGTGCTGGCGCCTAGCATGTTCATCATCCTGGTGGGCTTCTACGGCTACATCCTCTGGACCTTCGTTCTGTCCTTCACCACCTCGACCTTCCTGCCGACCTACAAATGGGCCGGCCTGGCGCAATACGCCCGGCTGTTCGACAACGACCGCTGGTGGGTGGCAAGCAAGAACCTGCTGCTGTTCGGCGGCCTGTTCATCGCCATCAGCCTGGTCATCGGCGTAGTGCTGGCGGTCTTGCTGGACCAGCGCATCCGTCGCGAAGGTTTCATCCGCACCATCTACCTGTACCCCATGGCGCTGTCGATGATCGTCACCGGTACTGCCTGGAAGTGGCTGCTCAACCCCGGCATGGGCCTGGACAAGCTGCTGCGTGACTGGGGCTGGGAGGGCTTTCGCCTGGACTGGCTGATCGATCCCGACCGGGTGGTGTACTGCCTGGTGATCGCCGCCGTGTGGCAGGCCTCGGGTTTCATCATGGCAATGTTCCTTGCCGGCCTGCGTGGCGTCGACCCGTCGATCATCCGTGCCGCGCAGATCGACGGCGCCAGCCTGCCGCGCATCTACTGGCGCGTGGTACTGCCCAGTCTGCGCCCGGTGTTCTTCAGCTCGCTGATGATCCTCGCGCACATTGCCATCAAGAGCTTCGACCTGGTGGCGGCCATGACTGCCGGCGGCCCAGGCTACTCGTCCGACCTGCCGGCGATGTTCATGTATTCGTTCACCTTCAGCCGCGGCCAGATGGGCATGGGCTCGGCCAGCGCCATCCTGATGCTCGGGGCGATCCTGGCGATCCTCGTGCCTTACCTGTACTCGGAGCTGCGGAGCAAACGCCATGCATAGCCCTCTCGACAAAGCGGTGCTGAGCCCGAGCCGCATCGCCATCCACGCCGTGCTGTTGCTGGCGGTGCTGCTGTACCTGGTACCGCTGGTGGTGATGCTGCTGACCAGCTTCAAGACCCCGGAAGACATCAGCACCGGCAACCTGCTGAGCTGGCCGGCAGTATTTACCGGCATCGGTTGGATCAAGGCCTGGAGCACGGTCAGCGGTTACTTCTGGAATTCGATCATGATCACCGTGCCAGCGGTGCTGATCTCCACCGCCATCGGCGCGCTGAACGGCTATGTGCTGTCGATGTGGCGCTTCCGCGGTTCGCAGCTGTTCTTCGGCCTGCTGCTGTTCGGCTGCTTCCTGCCGTTCCAGACTGTACTGCTGCCGGCCTCGTTCACCCTTGGCAAGCTCGGCCTGGCAAGCACCACGACCGGCCTGGTGCTGGTACACGTGGTCTACGGCCTGGCCTTCACCACGCTGTTCTTCCGCAACTTCTACGTGAGCATCCCCGATGCGCTGGTCAAGGCCGCGCGTCTGGACGGTGCCGGGTTCTTCACCATCTTCCGCCGCATCATCTTGCCGATGTCCACGCCGATCATCATGGTCTGCCTGATCTGGCAGTTCACCCAGATCTGGAACGACTTCCTGTTCGGCGTGGTGTTCTCCAGCGGCGATTCGCAACCGATTACCGTGGCCCTGAACAACCTGGTCAATACCAGCACCGGGGCCAAGGAATACAACGTCGACATGGCGGCGGCGATGATCGCCGGCCTGCCAACCCTGCTGGTCTACGTGGTGGCAGGCAAATATTTCGTCCGCGGGCTGACTGCTGGCGCGGTAAAGGGGTAAGTCATGGCAACGCTCGAACTTCGCAATGTGAACAAGACCTACGGCAGCGGTTTGCCGGACACCCTCAAGGACATCCAGCTGTCGATCAAGGATGGCGAGTTCCTGATCCTGGTCGGCCCCTCGGGCTGCGGCAAGTCGACCTTGATGAACTGCATCGCCGGGCTGGAGCAGATCACCGGCGGCGCGATACTCATCGACCAGCAGGACGTCAGCGGCATGAGCCCCAAGGACCGCGACATCGCCATGGTGTTTCAGTCCTACGCGCTGTACCCGACCATGAGCGTGCGCGAGAACATCGAGTTCGGCCTGAAGATCCGCAAGCTGCCGCAAGCTGCAATCGACGAGGAAGTGGCGAGGGTGGCCAAGCTGTTGCAGATCGAGCACTTGCTGGCGCGCAAGCCTGCGCAGCTGTCCGGTGGCCAGCAACAGCGCGTGGCCATGGGCCGGGCGCTGGCACGGCGGCCGAAGATCTACCTGTTCGATGAACCGCTGTCCAACCTCGATGCCAAGTTGCGCGTCGAGATGCGCACCGAAATGAAACTGATGCACCAGCGCTTGAAGACCACCACCGTTTACGTCACCCATGACCAGATCGAGGCCATGACCCTGGGGGACAAGGTGGCGGTGATGAAGGACGGCATCATCCAGCAGTTCGGCACCCCGCAGCAAATCTACAACGATCCGGCCAACCAGTTCGTCGCCAGCTTCATCGGCTCGCCGCCGATGAATTTCATCCCGGTGCGCCTCACGCAACAGGACGGGCGCCTGCTGGCCGTGCTCGACAGCGGCCAGGCGCGTTGCGAGCTGCCCTTGGGAATGACCGCGGACGAGATGGATGGCCGCGAGGTCATCCTCGGCATCCGCCCCGAGCAGATTGCCCTGGGCGCAGCCGAGGGCAACGGCCTGCCCGGCATTCGCGCCGAGGTGCAGGTGACCGAGCCCACCGGGCCAGACCTGCTGGTATTCGTCACCCTCAACCAGACCAAGGTCTGCTGCCGCCTGGCGCCGGATGTGGCGTGCCGGGTCGGCGATAACCTGAACCTGCAATTCGACCCAGCCCGGGTGCTGCTGTTCGACGCCGCCAGCGGCGAGCGCCTGCACCTGGCCACCACTGCTGCAACCATGAAAGACAACGTGGCGCACTTCAAGGGCCGATAACTCGTCTACACCATCAAATAAGAAAAAGAGGACGCAAAGGGATGGAACAGCGCAAACGCATCAGGACATTGGGCTCGCTGGCCTTGCTCGCGCCACTGGCGATGGCTGTTGGCAGCAGCGTTCAGGCTGCCGAAGCTTTCTCCAGCGAATCGAAGTGGATGACCGGCGACTGGGGCGGCACCCGCACCGAGTTGCTGGAAAAGGGCTATGACTTCACCCTCGATTACGTCGGCGAGGTTGCCGGTAACCTGCACGGTGGATACAACGACGACAAGACTGCGCGCTACAGCGACCAGTTCGCCCTCGGCGCGCACCTGGACCTGCAGAAAATCTTTGGCTGGCACGACGCCGAGTTCAAGCTGGCGATCACCGAGCGCAGCGGCCGCAACCTGTCCAACGACCGCATCAGCGACCCGCGCGCCGGGCAGTTCAGCTCGGTGCAGGAGGTGTGGGGTCGCGGCCAGACCTGGCGCCTGACCCAGATGTGGGTCAAGCAGAAGTACTTCGACGGCGCACTGGACGTCAAATTTGGCCGCTTCGGCGAGGGCGAGGACTTCAACAGTTTCCCCTGCGACTTCCAGAACCTGGCCTTCTGCGGCTCGCAGGTGGGCAACTGGGTTGGCGGCATCTGGTACAACTGGCCGGTCAGCCAGTGGGCGCTGCGGGTGAAATACAACATCACTCCGGAATTCTTCGTTCAGGTCGGTGCCTTCGAGCAGAACCCTTCCAACCTGGAAACCGGCAACGGCTTCAAGCTCAGTGGCAGCGGCACCAAAGGCGCGATCCTGCCGGTGGAAGCGGTGTGGTCACCCAAGGTCAATGGCCTGCCGGGCGAGTACCGCCTGGGTTATTACTACAGCACGGCCAAGGCCGACGATGTGTTCGATGACGTCAACGGCAACCCGCAGGCGCTGACGGGCGAGGCCTTCAAGTCGCACTCCAGCAAGCATGGCTGGTGGGTGGTGGCACAGCAGCAGGTCACTGCCCATGGCGGCGATGTAAACCGTGGCCTGAGCCTGTTCGCCAACTTCACCGTGCACGACAAGGCCACCAACGTCGTCGACAACTATCAGCAACTGGGCTTGGTCTACAAAGGCGCATTCGACGCCCGGCCCAAGGACGATATCGGCTTTGGCGTGGCGCGCATTCATGTGAATGACGACGTGAAGAAGCGCGCGGAACTGCTCAACGCCCAGAGCGGCATCAGCGATTACGACAACCCAGGCTTCGTGCCGCTGCAGCGTACCGAGTACAACGCCGAGCTCTACTACGGCTTCCACGTCACCAATTGGCTGACCGTGCGGCCCAACCTGCAGTACATCAAGAGCCCCGGCGGCGTGGATGAGGTGGATAACGCGCTGGTCGCAGGTTTGAAGATTCAGTCGTCATTCTGAGAGCAATTGTTGTAAATTTACGCCAATCCACTTCGGTACCCGACAACCACTGGTCTTCAGTGGTTGTCGGGGATAGGCCGAGACAGCGCTATCTCAAACAACAAGAGCTCTGAACCATGCCCGAACATCCGCTCCATCGCTTCTTCACCTCGCAGCGGCCCCGGCCGACATTCGAGTGGGAGCGTTACCAGCAGCGCGATGTGCTGATCATCGACCATCCCCGTTGCCAGGCGGTGTTCAGCCGCCAGGGTGCGCAACTGCTGCATTTTCAACCAGCGGGTGAACGGCCCTGGCTGTGGTGCGCCGAGCAGTGGCCGCAGGTGGGGGCGATCCGCGGTGGCGTGCCGGTGTGCTGGCCATGGTATGGCCGCCACCCCAGCGAGGACTTGTGGCCCGCCCATGGCTGGGCGCGCCTGCTCGACTGGAAGCTGGTGGACAGCCGCGAGGACGAGGAGGGCGTAACCCTGAAATGGCGGCTGGACCTGTGCGACTGGCAGGTTGACCTGCATGCCCGGCTGGGTAGCCGCATGGAGCTGAGCCTGAGCACCGAGCACCAGGACAGCGAACCCTGCCAGCTGAGCCATGCCCTGCTGGCCTACTGGCGCATCAGTGACGTGTCCGAGATAGCGCTGTCCGGGCTGGAGGATATAGAAGGCTACGACCGCCTGAACCGCCAGGCCTGCCGTGAAGATGGCGCGCTGAAGCTCAAGGGCGGTTGCCAGAAGGTCTACCCCGGCACGCCGCGGGTGCAATTGCAGGACCCGGCCTGGCAGCGCGAGCTGTGCATCGATACCGGTGACAGCGACGACACGGTGGTGTGGCACCCGGGCAACCGCCCGCTGATGGGCGTGACCGGGCGTGAATGCCAGCGCTTCGTCTGTGTCGAGGCCGCCAGCGGCAGTGGCGAGGGCCTGAGCCTGGCGCCGGGGCAGCGTGCCCACCTGCGCCTGCAGGCGCACCGGCTCAGTTGAGCTCGTCGTCCTCGATCGGGTAGCGGCTGGCGTTGAGGCTTTCCTTGATCTTGCGCAGGTGCGGCTGGAAGTCCACGCCGCGACGCAGGGTCATGCCGGTGGCCAGCACATCGAGCACGGTCAGCTGGATGATCCGCGAGGTCATCGGCATGTAGATGTCGGTGTCTTCCGGCAGCGGAATGTGCAGGCTCAGGCTGCAGGCATTGGCCAGTGGCGAACCGGCAGCGGTCAGGCCCAGTACCGAGGCGCCGTTTTCCCGGGCCAGGCGGGCCACCTCGACCAGTTCGCGGGTGCGCCCGGTGTAGGAGATGATGACGAACAGGTCGCCGGTGTGCGCCACCGAGGCCAGCATGCGCTGCATCAGCACGTCGGCGTGGGCCGATACTGCCAGGTTGAAGCGGAAGAACTTGTGCTGGGCGTCCAGCGCCACCGGGGCCGAGGCGCCCAGGCCGAAGAAGTGGATCTGCCGTGCCTGGATCATCATGTCCACGGCACGGCTGACCTGTTGCGGGTCGAGCTGCTGGCAGGCGCTGTCGAGCGAGGCGATGGCACTGGCGAAGATCTTCTGGGTGTAGGCTGCCGGGTCATCGTCAGCCTCCACCGCGCGGCTGACGTAGGCGGCGCCGCTGGCCAGGCTCTGCGCAAGCTGCAGCTTGAGCTCGGGGTAGCCGCTGACGCCGAACGAGCGGCAGAAGCGGTTGACGGTCGGTTCGCTGACCTTGGCCGCCTGGGCCAGCGCAGCGATGCTGAAACGGGTGGCTTGTTGCGGATTGAGCAGGATGACTTCGGCGACTTTGCGTTCGGCCTTGTTCAGCTCGTCGAGGCGGCCCTGGATCTGTTCCAGGAGGTTTCGCACGCGGTCCATGGGTGTGTCCTTGGGTCGAGAAGACAGCCGGCTGTTGGAGCAGCAGGCTTTTTGCACGGTCGTCTATCGTACTGTCGGCGCGGTTGACGTACCACTTGTCTGTAACCCTTGTGTGTAATGTTGTGGTTTTTACTACATTATCCCTTGAAAACCGTATGTGAAAGCGGTATTCCTAGACCAACTTTAGGAAAGAACCAACATCATGGCTGCGATCAGTGTCGAACCTTGCACCTTTGCCCTGTTTGGCGCCTTAGGCGACCTGGCATTGCGCAAGCTGTTTCCTGCCCTCTATCAGCTCGACCGGGCCAACCTGCTGCACCCGGAAACCCGCCTGCTGGCGCTGGCCCGCGAGGCCGGTAGCGCGCAGGGCCACCTGGACAGCATCGAGGCGCACCTGCGCCGGCATGTGCCCGAGGCCGATATCGAGCCCGCCGCACTGGGCCGTTTCCTCGCCAGGCTGAGCTACCAGCACCTGGATTTCCTCCAGCCCGAGGGCTATCAGGCCCTGGCCGAGCAGTTGCCGGACGAGCTGCCGCTGATTGCCTACTTCGCCACCGCTGCGGCGGTGTACGGGGCCATCTGCGAAAACCTCGACAAGGCCGGGCTGGCCGCACGCACCCGAGTGGTGCTGGAGAAGCCCATTGGCCACGACCTGGAGTCGTCGCGCCGGGTCAATGATGCTGTGGCTCGGTTCTTCCCAGAGAGCCGGGTCTACCGCATCGACCACTACCTGGGCAAGGAAACAGTGCAGAACCTGATCGCCCTGCGTTTCGCCAACAGCCTGTTCGAAACCCAGTGGAACCAGAATTCCATCTCCCATGTGGAGATCACCGTCGCCGAGAAGGTCGGTATCGAAGGCCGCTGGGGCTACTTCGACAAGGCCGGCCAGCTGCGCGACATGATCCAGAACCACCTGCTGCAGCTGCTGTGCCTGATCGCCATGGACCCGCCCAGCGAACTGTCGGCCGACGCCATCCGTGACGAGAAGGTCAAGGTACTCAAGGCCCTGGCACCGATCACTGGCGAAGGGCTGAGCACCCGTGTGGTGCGCGGCCAGTACATCGCCGGCTACAGCGATGGCAAGCCTGTGCCCGGTTACCTGGAAGAAGACAACGCCAACGCCCAGAGCGACACCGAAACCTTCGTCGCCCTGCGTGCCGACATCCGCAACTGGCGCTGGTCGGGGGTGCCGTTCTACCTGCGTACCGGCAAGCGCATGCCGCAGAAACTGTCGCAGATCGTCATCCACTTCAAGGAAACGCCGCACTACATCTTCGCTCCGGAACAGCGTTTGCAGATCGGTAACAAGCTGATCATCCGCCTGCAACCGGACGAAGGCATTTCTTTACGGGTGATGACCAAGGAGCAGGGCCTGGATAAAGGCATGCAACTGCGCAGCGGCCCGTTGCAGCTGAATTTCTCCGATACCTGGCGCAGTGCAAGGATCCCGGATGCCTACGAGCGGCTGTTGCTCGAAGTGATGCGCGGTAACCAGAACCTGTTCGTGCGCAAGGATGAAATCGAGTATGCCTGGAAGTGGTGCGACCAGCTGATTGCTGGCTGGCGTAACGCAGGCGATGCGCCCAAGCCGTACGCCGCAGGCTCCTGGGGGCCGATGAGCTCGATTGCACTGATCACACGCGATGGGAGGGCGTGGTATGGGGATATCTGAACTGAAACTGCCAGCGACTGTGACGGTACATGAGCTGGCGGATGCCAAGGCTCTGGCCGCAGCCCAGGCCCATGACGTGGCCGAGCGCTTGCGCGCAGCCATTGCCGCCAAGGGCCAGGCCTGCGTGGTGCTATCCGGCGGCCGCAGCCCGGTGCCGTTCCTCGAGAAGCTGGCCAGCGAAAACCTCGACTGGGCCAAGGTCACCGTCAGCCTGGCCGATGAGCGCTGGGTGCCGGTGGAGCATGCCGACAGCAACGCCGGCCTGCTGGCGCGCCACCTGTTCAAGGGCGCGGCGGCCAAGGCCCGCTTCGTTGGTCTTTACCAGCAGGCGGAGAACCTTGATGCCGCTGCAGGCAAGGCCGATCAGGCCTTGGCCGAGCTGCCGCCAATTGACGTACTGGTGCTGGGTATGGGGGATGATGGCCATACAGCTTCGCTGTTCCCCGCCAGCCCCAACCTGGAGGCAGGCCTCGACCTGGCCAACCCACGCCGCTGCCTGCCCTTGCTGGCACCGAGCGTGCCGCGCCAGCGCCTGTCGATGACCCGCTCGCTGCTGGCCAGCTCCGCCTTTACCGCGCTGTCCGTACAAGGGCAGGGCAAACTCGCTACCCTGCGCGCCGCGCTGGCTGGCACCGACCTTTCCGAAATGCCGATACGCGCTTTTCTTCACGCCCCCCTGGACATCTACTGGTGCCCATGAGCCAAGGATCCACAGTCATGACCACCCTTGAACGCCCACAGCCCAAGCTCTCGATGGCCGACAAAGCCGCACGGATCGACGCCATTTGCAAAGAGGCGCGCATCCTGCCGGTGATCACCATCGCCCGTGAGGAAGACATCCTGCCGCTGGCTGACGCCCTGGCCGCCGGCGGTATCCGTACCCTGGAAGTGACCTTGCGCTCGCAATATGGCCTGAAGGCCATCCAGGTGTTGCGCGAGCAGCGCCCGGAGCTTTGTGTCGGCGCCGGCACCGTGCTCGATCGTGGCATGTTCGCCGCGGTTGAAGCTGCGGGCGCGCAATTCGTCGTTACGCCAGGTATTACCCAAGACATTCTCGAAGCTGGTGTGGACAGCGAAATCCCGCTGCTGCCAGGCATCAGCACGCCGTCCGAAATAATGATGGGCTACGCCCTGGGCTACCGCCGCTTCAAGCTGTTCCCGGCGGAGATCAGCGGCGGGGTAGCGGCGATCAAAGCCTTTGGCGGCCCGTTCGGCGATATTCGTTTCTGCCCTACGGGTGGGGTGAACCCGGCCAACGTGCGCAACTACATGGCGCTGCCCAATGTGATGTGTGTGGGTGGTACCTGGATGCTCGACAGCAGCTGGATCAAGAACGGCGACTGGGCGCGGATCGAAGCGTGCAGCGCGGAGGCGATGGCGCTGCTGGACGCCAACTGAATTTGTTGTGTGCTTTACGGCTTGTGGGGCGCTTGGTCGGCGCCCCTTTTTTTTGCCTGAAATTCTTGCAGTGCTTGTGCCGGCCTCTTCGCAGCACAAGGCTGCTCCTACATGGGGCAGCGCAGGGTCCGGATGCTATGCAGTTCCTTGTAGGAGCAGCCTTGTGCTGCGAAGAGGCCGGCACAGGCCAACAAAAAAGCCCGCATCAAACGATGCGGGCTTTCTCATTCATTGCGGTACGGCTCAGGCCGCCTTGGCTTCCTGCTGGCTCAGCGAGCGGTTCAGCGCGCTGAACAGTGCCTTGAAGCTGGCCGTGGTGATGTTTTCATCGATACCCACACCATGTACCGGGCGACCACCGGCCACGCGCAGTTCGATATAGGCCGCGGCCTTGGCATTGGTGCCGGCGCCAATGGCATGCTCGTTGTAGTCCATGATCTCCACGGCAATCGGCAGGCCGGCCACCAGTGCTTCCAGTGCGCCGTTGCCCTTGCCGCGCCAGTGCAGGGTAGTCTCGCCTTCGCCCGCCACTTCCACTTCCACGGCGCTGTGGCCGTTCTCTTCCTGCAGACGGTGGCTGACCAGCGCATACGGGGAGTTGGCCTGCAGGTATTCCTTGTGCAGCAGGCTGTAGATCTGCTGGGCGGTCATTTCCAGGCCCAGGCGGTCGGTTTCGCCCTGTACTACCTGGCTGAATTCGATCTGCATGCGGCGCGGCAGGCTGATGCCGTATTCCTGCTCGAGCAGGTAGGTGATGCCGCCTTTGCCCGACTGGCTGTTGACGCGGATTACCGCCTCGTAGCTGCGACCGATGTCAGCCGGGTCGATCGGCAAGTAAGGTACTTCCCACAGCTCGCCTTCCTGCTGCTTGGCGAAGCCCTTGCGGATGGCGTCCTGGTGCGAACCGGAGAACGCGGTGTGGACCAGGTCGCCCACGTACGGATGGCGTGGGTGCACTGGCAGCTGGTTGCATTCTTCGACCACCTTGCGCACGCCGTCGATGTCGGAGAAGTCCAGCAGCGGGTCGATGCCCTGGGTGTAGAGGTTCAACGCCAGGGTCACCAGGTCGACGTTACCGGTACGCTCGCCGTTGCCGAACAGGCAGCCTTCGGCGCGATCGGCACCGGCCATCAGGCCCAGCTCGGTGGCGGCAATGCCGGTGCCACGGTCGTTGTGGCAGTGCAGGCTGATGATCACGCTGTCGCGACGGCTGACATTACGGCAGAACCACTCGATCTGGTCGGCGTAGATGTTCGGGGTGGACACTTCCACGGTGGCCGGCAGGTTGAGGATGATCTTGTGCTCGGGGGTCGGGTTCCACACCTCGATGACCGCGTCGCAGACTTCCTTGGCGAACTCCATCTCGGTGGCGCTGAAGGTTTCCGGCGAGTACTGGAAGGTCCACTGGGTTTCCGGCTGCTGGGCGGCATACTTGACGAACAGCTTGGCCGCGTTCACCGCGATGTCCTTCACGCCTTGCTTGTCCTGGTTGAAGACAATACGGCGGAACGACGGGCTGGTGGCGTTGTACAGATGGACGATGGCCTTCTTCGCCCCGCGCAGCGATTCGAAGGTACGGGCGATGAGGTCTTCACGGGCCTGGGTGAGCACCTGGATGGTGGTGTCGTCCGGGATGTGGCCGTCTTCGATCAGCATGCGCACGAAGTCGAAATCGGTCTGCGAGGCGGATGGGAACGAGGCTTCGATTTCCTTCACGCCAACCTGCACCAGGGTCTTCCAGAAGCGCAGTTTCTTCTCCGAATCCATCGGCTCGATCAGCGACTGGTTGCCATCACGCAGGTCGGAGCTGCACCAGATTGGCGCGGCGGTGATGGTCTTCGACGGCCAGGTACGGTCAGGCAGGTCGATGGTCGGGAAAGCGCGGTATTTCTTCGAAGGGTCTTTGAGCATGGTCATGGAAGCAATCCTTTTGTGTGCGGCCGAGATCGGGCCTGCCGAGCGATAACGAGATAAAAGGCGAGGCGACGCGATTCAGCCTGGTAGTCGGGCGCTGACCAGGCAGAGGCTGCGATGTTGTCGGAGCAGGATGAGGGTGCTGAAGGTTTTCATGCCTTCAACCCTAACCAGTGGGGTGGGTGATGGCAAGCGTTCAGGAAAAATTGAGAGGAATGCTTAAAAAAAGCTGAAAGGCGAGATTTTATGGCATGAAAGCAAGGCTGGCTTATTGATTGTTGCGCAGTATTTTTCGATGGCGCAACACAGTTGAACTGATGTCGACTGTGCTGGCCCTTTCGCGGGTGAACCCGCTCCCACAGGTGCAGCGCCATCCCTGTGGGAGCGGGTTTACCCGCGAAGAGGCCGGCACAGGCAGTACCGCTCTCAGGGCTGGAACGCACCAATGAAAATCGCCGGATCCACCCGCGCATCGTTCAGGCTGACGTTCCAGTGCATATGTGGCCCGGTAGCCCGCCCGGTCGAGCCCACGCGCCCCACCACCTCGCCCCGGCGCAGCTGCTGCCCCACCTGCACATCGATCTTCGACATATGGCAGAACATGCTGATAAAGCCCTGCCCGTGGTCGACGAACACTGTACGGCCATTGAAGAAGTAATCGCCCACCAGGATCACCTTGCCATTGGCCGGGGTCTTGATCGGCGTGCCGGCCGGTACCGCGAAGTCCAGCCCGGCATGCGGGTTGCGTTCTTCGCCATTGAAGAAACGGCGCACGCCGAACTTGCTCGACAGCGGGCCACTGACTGGCTTGTCGAGAATCAGGTTGCTGGGCAGGGTCGGGCTGAAGCTGCGGTATGCCTTGATCTGCTCGGCCAGCTCACGATCGATGCGCTTGAGGTCGGCCGGGTTCGGGTTGACCTGGCGGGTGTTCTTCAGGGTGATGCGCTGCTCGGGGTATTTCTTGCTACCGACCGTGAAGGGCAGGGTACGGCCGCCCTGGCTCAGCATCGCGGTGCCGGGCTTCTGGGTCAGCGGGATGCCGACGATGGCCAGCCAGTTGTCCTGCTCCTTCACCACCAGCACCGGTTTGCCGTCGAAGCGGGCGCTGGGCGCGCTGGCGGCGGGGCCGAGGTCGACCACCGCCACGCCGCCGGGTACCGGCTTGTTCAGTGTGCGGGTGATGTAGCTGGCCTGGGCGCCGCCGGCCAGCAGCAGGAGGGAAAGGGCAAGCAGGGGCGCGAGCAGGCGGGGCATGTGTCAGTCCAGGAGTGAGAGGGTGACCGGGGTCAGGTGGTTGTCTTCGACCCGCACCAACAGCTCGCCTTCGTTCAGGCGGGCAGTCAGGCGCTGGCCATTGCGGGTCTGTTCGGCGCTGCGGATGGCCTGGCCTTGTTCGTCCAGCAGGATGCTGTAGCCGCGGGCGAGGGTGGCCAGCGGGCTGACCACCTGAAGCGTCTGCAACTGGGCCTGGAAGCGCTGGCGGCGGTCCTTGAGCACCTCGCGCATGGCCCGTGGCAGGCGCTCGGCCAGGCTGTCCAGGCGTTGGCCCAGCAGTTTCAGGGTTCGCCCCGGGTGCTGCGCGGCGAGGCGGGTATCCAGGCGTGCCAGGCGCTCGTGGCGCTGGTTGAGGTTGAGCATGAACGCGCGGCGCAAGCGCATGTCCAGGTCGTCCAGGCGCTGGGCCTGCTGGCGCAGGCGCTCGCCCGGGTGACGCAGGCGCCGGGTCAGTGACTCCAGGCGCAGGCGGTCGTGGGTCAGGCGGTTCTGCATGCGCAGCAGCAGGCGCCGTTGCAGGCCATCCAGGCGTTGCTGCAGGCCACTGTTGTCGGGGGCCAGCAGCTCGGCGGCAGCAGACGGTGTAGGCGCGCGCACGTCGGCGACAAAGTCGCTGATCGAGACATCGGTCTCATGGCCTACGGCGCTGACAATCGGCGTGACACAGGCGGCCACGGCCCGCGCCACCGCTTCTTCGTTGAAGCACCACAAGTCTTCAAGCGAGCCGCCCCCCCGGGCCAGGATCAGCGCATCGAACCCCAGGCTATCGGCCAGGCGGATCGCGCGCACGATCTGTGCAATGGCTTCGCGGCCCTGCACTGCGGTGGGGATCAGGTTCAGTTCCACTTGCGGGGCGCGGCGACCGAACACACTGATGATGTCGCGGATCACTGCACCGGTGGGCGAGGTAATGATGCCGATGCGCTGCGGGTGTGCTGGCAGCGGCTGCTTGCGTTCGGCGCTGAACAGCCCCTCGGCACCGAGCTTCTCTTTCAATGCCTCGAAGGCCAGGCGCAAGGCGCCATCACCGGCCGGCTCGACGGTGTCGAGAATCAGCTGGTAATCGCCACGCCCTTCGAACAGCGAAACCTTGCCGCGTACCCGCACCGCCAGACCGTCGCGCAGGGCCTGGCGCACCCGCGTGGCGTTCTGCCGGAACAGCGCGCAGCGCACCTGTGCGCCGCTGTCCTTGAGGGTGAAGTACACGTGGCCGGACGCCGGGCGGGCGAGGTTGGAAATCTCGCCTTCCACCCACACGCTGCGGAACACGTCTTCCAGCAGCACGCGGGCACGGCCGTTGAGTTGGCTGACGGTAAGGACCTCGCGGTCCAGGCCGAGTCGTTCGAAAGGGTCTCTGATCATGGCGGGCATCATAAAGGACATCGGCCCCGGTTGTCTGTCCCGGCCCTATCGCCGGCAAGCCGGCTCCCACAGGTATCGCGCTGGCTTGGGCCTCATGCTGTCCCTGTGGGAGCCGGCCCAGCCCTTTGGGCTGCGCTGTCGCGTGGATAACTGAAAGTGCAAGCAGTCCGCATACCCTGTGGGAGCGGCTTTAGCCGCGAAGAATCCAACGCGGTGCATGGCACCGGCTGCGCCGGTGTTCGCGGCTAAAGCCGCTCCCACAGGGCCCCTGCTAATTCAATGAGTTAAGTGCAGTTCTATGGGGGCCGGCCTTTCAGGCCTGCATCGCCGTCACGAACTGGCGCACCATCGAACCTGCGTCACGCCTGCAAGCCATCGCCACAGTACTCTCACACCCTCCTTCCAGTGCCACGAAGCTGACTGAGGCTGGCGCAATCTCACGCATGCATTCCGGCAACAACGCCACCCCAAACCCCGCCTGAATCAGCTGCAACTGGGTGGTCTTGCGCGACAGCACCTGCGCCGCGCGCGGGAAAAAGCCTGCCTCCATGCACATCGAGGCCGACAGGTAGCTCAGCCCGCCACGGTCCCGGTGCGGAATGGAAATGAAGCGCTCTTCCCGCAGTTGTTCCAGTCTCACCTGTGGCGCGCGGGCCAAGGGATGCCCGGCGGCGACCGCCAGCAGCAGGGGTTCGCTGAACAGTTCATGCAGCACCACCCCTTCATACTGGCGCAGTACTGGCAAGCGCAGCAGGCCGATATCCAACCGCCCGGCAGCGATATCCTCCAACTGCGCCTCCGACGACTGCTGGGCAATTTCCAGCGAAACACCTGGGTTGTCGCGCAAGTAACCGCCCAGGCGAGCCAGCAGCGGGCCGGTCAGCGGCACTGTACTGGAGTGGTTCAGGCGCAGACTGCCCTGCAGCCCTTCGCCAATGTCGCGGGTTACACGCTCGGCCTGCGCCAAGTCGGCCAGCAAGCGCCGCGCCCGTTCCAAAAAGGCCTGGCCAGCCAATGTCAGGCGCGGCAGGCGCGCGGTGCGTTCGAACAGCGGCGTGCCCAGTTGCTGCTCCAGTTCCTTGATCTGCCGGCTCAGCGCCGACTGGGCGATGTACAGCCGCTCGGCGGCAGCGCTGAAGCTGCCGCATTCGGCGATTTCCACGAAGTAACGCAGTTGGCGGATTGACGTCATGTCATGCCTTTTCGAGATGAGTGTGGCGACAAAGGCATATTAGTCGGCATGGCTCATGGCTGGCTAACCTTTGCCTGTCTTCCCAGGAACTGTTGCCATGCTCGCCCAACTGTCGTTTTCCGGCCTCGACTGGCTGCCTATCCTGCTTGGTGTCGGCGCTGCCTACATCGTCTTCGGCATCGCCGGTTTCGGCACCGCGCTGGTGGCCGGCCCAGTGCTGATCCACTTCATGCCGCTGTCGCGGATCATTCCGCTGCTGGTGCTGCTGGACTTCGTCGCCGCCTTCGGCAACCTGCTGCCCTCGCGCCGCGATGTCGTGCGCGGCGAACTGCTGCGGCTGCTGCCGTTCATGGCCATTGGCTGCGCGCTGGGTGTGGTATTCCTGCTACAGCTGAAGTCAGACCTGTTGCTGCTGCTGATGGGGCTGTTCGTCACGGCGTATGCCCTGTACGGGCTGGCGGTGAAGGTACGGCCGGCCAGTCTGTCGGGTTTCTGGGCAATGCCGATGGGCACGGCAGGCGGGCTGTTCGGCGCCTTGTTCGGCAGCGGCGGCTTCCTTTATGGATTCTCCGATCAAGTCAGCACAGGCCATCTGACCTGTGCTGAAATAGCCCTCCGTCCAACTGCCTTCTACAAGTCCGCCATCCCATGAGTCAGATGAGCTTTTCCGATTTCGAGTACGCCGGCAAGCGCAAGCAAACCCGTCGCGAGCGTTTCCTGGCCGAGATGGAACAGGTGGTTCCGTGGAGTGGACTGGTGGCGTTGATCGAGCCTCACTACCCAAAGGCTGGCGGTGGCCGCAAGCCTTATCCTCTGGAAACCATGCTGCGCATTCACCTGCTGCAGAATTGGTTCTCTTTGAGCGATCCCGCCATGGAAGAGGCGCTGTACGAGATCACTTCGATGCGCCAGTTCGCTCGTCTGACGCTCAGCGCTCCGATCCCCGAAGACACGACGATCATGAACTTCCGGCACCTGCTGGAGAAGCATCAGTTGGCAGTCGGCATTCTGGAAACCATCAACAATTACCTGCAAGACAAGGGCCTGTCGTTGCGCCAGGGCACCATTGTCGACGCTACCATCATCCACGCGCCCAGTTCGACCAAGAACAAGGAAGGCAAGCGCGATCCTGAAATGCATCAAACGAAGAAGGGCAACCAGTACTATTTCGGCATGAAGGCCCACATCGGCGCGGATGCTGAATCGGGTCTGGTGCATCACGTTCATGGCACCGCCGCGAACGTAGCTGACGTGACGGAGGTCGCTCAGCTATTGCATGGCGAAGAGAATGTCGTGTGTGCGGATGCGGGTTACACAGGCGTGGAAAAGCGGCCAGAACACGAGGGACGGCAGGTGATATGGCAGGTCGCTGCCCGCCGCAGCACCTACAAACACTTGAACAAACGCAGCGTGCTCTACCAAGCCAAGCGCAAGATCGAAAAGGCCAAGGCGCAAGTGCGTGCGAAGGTGGAGCACCCGTTCCGGGTGATCAAACGCCAGTTCGGCTATGTAAAGACTCGTTTTCGCGGCTTGGCCAAGAACACGGCGCAACTGACCACGCTGTTTGCCCTGTCGAATCTGTGGATGGTGCGCCGGCAATTATTGCCTGCTGCGGGAGAGGTGCGCCCGTGAGTCCAGATAACCAAGGCTTTGCCTTGGTTATCCAATAATCAGCGACTGAAAAGCGGGCTTTTCGGCATCCCTAAACCGCACATTTCCGACTGATGAGCAACTTGTTCGGAGTTTCCTTATGCGCTGTACCTGAGCGCGCGGCTGGAGGTGAAGGAACAATTGCGCGCTACCCAGAGCGCGCTGATCAGTTGCAGTACGGTGGTGCGGCTGACGCTGTTCCTGATTGCAGGCGTCTATGCCGACCAGAGCCTGCTGTTGCTCGCCGCCTGCCTGTTGCCGGTCATGCTCGTCGGCCTCTGGGCAGGGCGCAGGCTTACCCATCGGCTGTCTCGCGAAGCCTTCGTGCGCCTGGTCACCTGGCTGGTGCTGGCCAGCGGCCTGGCGCTGATCGGTCGCTACCTGAGCGCCTGAGCAGGCGGTAGAATTGCGCTATTACCGCAGTTTTTCAGGCTTGTCCCGTTCATGAACACCCAGAGCATCATCGTTCCCAAGCTGTCTACCGTCCCGGTGCACGAAGCCCGTGCCCGCGCCATCCTGCGCTGGCTGGTGCGCGAGAAAGTCGTCGAGGAACAGTTGACCACCTGTGGCCGCACCGGCAACCGCATGGGCCATGCCCTGGCCGAAGGTGCCCGCAAAGTGGCCCTGCATCCGGAGAAACTGCCCTTCGGCGAACAGGTCAACGGCCTGGAGGTGATGCTCAAGCGCTGCATCTATACCCCTACCGAAGGTTTCCTCGAAGAGGCCGGTTGCCCCGAGTGTCGGCGCGAGGTGGGTGAGCCGCTGTTCGAAAGCCTGGAAGAATGGATGCCGGCAGTTAGCGACAACTTCACCTGCCCGTTGTGCGGCTTCGAAGATGACATCAATGGCTTCATTTACCTGCAGCCATGTGCCTTTTCCAACCTGGGGTTCATCTTCAACAACTGGGGCGAGGCCGGGTTCACCCAGGCCTTCCTCGACAGCTTCGCCGACTGGCTCGACCAGCCGGTGGCCGTGGTACAGGTAAAACTGCCACAAGGCTGACCGAAGGCCCTTATTTTGCATTGAGCGGCGCGCCGTGCATGAGTATAATGGCGCGCTTCCATTTTTCCCGCCCGGGAGCCCCCGCGATGCTGCGTATCAGCCAAGAAGCCCTGACCTTCGACGATATCCTCCTTGTACCTGGCTATTCCGAGGTACTGCCTAATGAAGTCAGTCTCAAGACCCGTTTGACCCGTGGCATCGAGCTGAACATTCCGCTGGTATCCGCTGCCATGGATACCGTGACCGAAGCGCGCCTGGCCATTGCCATGGCCCAGGAAGGCGGCATCGGCATCATCCACAAGAACATGACCATCGAACAGCAGGCCAGCGAAGTCCGCAAGGTCAAGAAGTTCGAGGCTGGCGTGGTCAAGGACCCGATCACCATCGACGCCGACGCCACCGTGCGCGACCTGTTCGACCTGACCCGCCTGAACAACATCTCCGGCGTTCCGGTGCTGGCGAATGGCGACCTGGTCGGTATCGTCACCTCCCGTGACGTGCGCTTCGAAAGCCGCCTGGACGCCAAGGTCCGCGACGTGATGACCCCCAAAGAGCGTCTGGTCACCGTCCGCGAAGGCGCCGACAAGAACGAAGTCCGCGAGCTGCTGCACAAGCACCGCCTGGAAAAAGTCCTGATCGTTGACGACAAGTTCAACCTCAAGGGCATGATGACCGTCAAGGACATCGAAAAGGCCAAGGCCTACCCGCTGGCCAGCAAGGACGACCAGGGTCGCCTGCGCGTCGGCGCCGCGGTCGGCACCGGCAAGGACACCGGCGAGCGTGTTGCCGCCCTGGTGGCTGCTGGCGTTGACGTGGTTGTGGTCGATACTGCCCACGGTCACTCCAAAGGTGTGATCGATCGCGTTCGCTGGGTCAAGGAAACCTACCCGCAAGTGCAGGTGATCGGCGGCAACATCGCCACCGGCGCTGCCGCCAAGGCTCTGGCCGAAGCTGGCGCTGACGCGGTCAAGGTCGGTATCGGCCCAGGCTCCATCTGCACCACCCGTATCGTTGCCGGCGTAGGCGTGCCGCAAATCAGCGCCATCGCCAACGTTGCCGCTGCACTGGAAGGCACTGGTGTGCCACTGATCGCCGACGGCGGCATCCGCTTCTCGGGTGACCTGTCCAAGGCCATCGTTGCCGGTGCTTCCTGCGTGATGATGGGTTCGATGTTCGCCGGTACCGAAGAGGCTCCGGGTGAAGTCGAACTGTTCCAGGGCCGTTCCTACAAGGCCTATCGCGGCATGGGCTCGCTGGGTGCCATGGCACAGGCGCAAGGCTCGTCCGACCGCTACTTCCAGGACTCCTCGGCCGGCGCCGAGAAGCTGGTACCGGAAGGCATCGAAGGCCGTGTTCCCTACAAGGGCGCGCTGGCCGCGATCATCCACCAGCTGATGGGCGGCCTGCGTTCGTCCATGGGCTACACCGGCAGCGCAACCATCGAAGAGATGCGCACCAAGCCGGAATTCGTGCGCATCACCGGTGCCGGCATGGCCGAGTCCCACGTGCATGACGTGCAGATCACCAAAGAAGCCCCTAACTACCGCGTAGGTTGAGGCTTCCAGCTACAACAGAAAGCGGGGCTGTCATGACAGCCCCGCGTCGTTTCCGATTTCCACTGACGAGATTGAGTCATGGCCCTCGACATTCACGCTCACCGCATCCTGATCCTCGATTTCGGTTCCCAGTACACCCAGCTGATCGCCCGCCGCGTGCGCGAAATCGGCGTGTACTGCGAGCTGCATCCGTTCGACATGGACGATGAAGCGATCCGCGAATTCAACCCGCGCGGCATCATCCTCGCCGGCGGCCCCGAGTCGGTCCACGAAGCCAACAGCCCGCGCGCCCCGCAGGCGGTGTTCGACCTGAACGTACCAGTGCTGGGCATCTGCTACGGCATGCAGACCATGGCCGAGCAGATGGGCGGCAAGGTCGAAGGTTCCGACCTGCGTGAATTCGGTTATGCCCGCGTGGACGTGGTTGGCAAGAGCCGCCTGCTCGACGGCATCGAAGACCACATCGACGCCGACGGCTTGCTGGGCCTGGATGTGTGGATGAGCCACGGCGACAAGGTCACCCAGATGCCGGGCAACTTCCACGTGCTGGCCAGCACCCCGAGCTGCCCGATCGCTGGCATGTTCGACGACGCGCGCGGTTACTACGGCGTGCAGTTCCACCCGGAAGTTACCCACACCAAGCAGGGCGGTCGCATCCTGTCCCGCTTCGTGCAGGACATCTGCGGCTGTGAAGCCCTGTGGACTCCGTCCAACATCGTCGAAGACGCCATTGCCCAGGTGCGTGAGCAGGTCGGTTCGGCCAACGTCCTGCTGGGCCTGTCCGGCGGCGTCGACAGCTCCGTCGTTGCCGCACTGCTGCACCGCGCCATCGGCGACCAGCTGACCTGCGTATTCGTCGACAACGGCCTGCTGCGCCTGCACGAAGGCGACCAGGTGATGGCCATGTTCAAGGAGAACATGGGCGTCAAGGTCATCCGCGCCGACGCTGAAAAGCAGTTCCTCGACAACCTGGCCGGCGAAGCCGACCCGGAGAAGAAGCGCAAGATCATCGGCCGCACCTTCATCGACGTGTTCGATGCCGAAGCTAGCAAGCTGGAAAACATCCAGTTCCTCGCCCAGGGCACCATCTACCCGGACGTGATCGAATCGGCGGGCGCCAAGAGCGGCAAGGCCCACGTGATCAAGTCGCACCATAACGTTGGTGGCCTGCCGGAGGAAATGAACCTCAAGCTGGTCGAGCCGCTGCGTGAACTGTTCAAGGACGAAGTGCGCAAGATCGGCCTGGAGCTGGGCCTGCCGTACGACATGGTCTACCGCCACCCGTTCCCGGGCCCGGGCCTGGGCGTGCGTATCCTTGGTGAAGTGAAGAAGGAATACGCCGACATCCTGCGTCGCGCCGACCACATCTTCATCGAAGAGCTGCGCAAGGCCGACTGGTACCACAAGACCAGCCAAGCATTCGTGGTGTTCCAGCCGGTCAAGTCGGTCGGCGTCGTCGGCGACGGCCGTCGCTACGCCTGGGTCGTGGCCCTGCGTGCCGTCGAGACCGTGGACTTCATGACCGCGCGCTGGGCGCACCTGCCGTACGAGCTGCTGGAAACCGTCAGCGGCCGTATCATCAACGAAATCGACGGCATCTCGCGCGTTACCTACGACGTGTCGAGCAAGCCGCCAGCGACTATCGAGTGGGAATGATCGGGTAGCCAGCTCAGGCTGGTGCCCGTAGGCACGGATACACCAGAAAGCCCGCATAATTGCGGGTTTTCTGGTTCTTGCTCATTCAGATTTGCTTATTCTTTTGGCTTTTTGGCAAATAGCGCTTTCTGGTAGACATTATAGGAAAGCAACCTGCTCTTCACCGCGACGAACTCATCGCCCTCCACGCGCTGCGGGTGCTTTTCCTGCGGGTCATTCTCGATATTGTATTTGGTCAGGGTGTCCGAACTGAATTCGTATATGTATTTGTAAGGGTGCTCCACCAAGGCTGACGCCAGTTGGTCAAAGAACGTGGACATGAAAAATGTGCGTTTGCCATGTTCCCTCAACAAGCTGATGCCTTGGACAGACAGGGGCGACTCGATCACGCCAAAAAAGTCGGCGACCGTGGGCGCAACATCGATCTGGTGACTGGTCGTTGTGGCGGGTTTGGGCAGTGACTTTTCCTTGGCCCAGAAAATCAGGGGTACGGTCACTTCTTCTTCGTGCATGGAAGCGTTGTGAATGAAGAGACCGTGCTCACCAAACGACTCTCCGTGGTCACCCACGAGCACGAATAATGTCGAGTCCAGAAGGCCTTGCTTGTCGAATGATGTCAGCATTTCACCCAGTACGCTGTCTGTTCTGGCTATGCAGTCTTCATACTTTTCCAGCTCGCTCAGTAATGGGGGCCCTTGGCTGCATTGGTAGGGGTAGTGGGCTGCGCTTGGGAAGTAGAGTGCGATGAAACCCTGGCCATTCTTTTTTATCTTCTCCAGGTAAGAGATGCTGGATGAAAACAGCTGTTCATCACTCTCTCCGAAGCTATTGGCGTGTTGTGAGCGATTTTCGGCATGGGTGATCTCCGAAACTGCATAGGCATTCGATACGCCGATGGACTTCAGGAAACCCTCCATGTTTTCGAATTGCAGGTACAGCGAGCTGAATGCGACGGCTTCCATGTTTTTCCTGTTTTTCAGCTCATGGATGACGCTGGGTTGTAGCAGGTACATGGCCTCTTTGATTTCAATATCTGGGTAGGCGTGCAGCCCCGTCAGGATCGCGTGGTAGCCTTTGGACGAGTGAGGCACTGATACGTACGTTTTGAAGAGCATGCCCTCCCGAGAGAGCTTATCGAAGGTGGGATACCTCTCGGCGGTTTTGATGTCGGGCGCAAAAACGCTGTTCCAGCGCACCGACTCCAGAATGATGAAGACCAGGTTCTTGAAGTCTGGTGTGGCATGAGATTGAAGTTTTCGGATGTCGTTGACGCTGGTTAGCGGGTAGGCGGGTTGTTCGAATGGCAGCGGCGGTCTATGCGGAGCTGCATTCAAGAAGGTGGTGCTTCCGAGTGTTGTGACCAGCGGACTGACGACAATATTTTCGTTCAGGTGATAGCGTGCGTCTTTGGCATGGATGGAGCCGATGAGCAGGACGCCTATCACCAGCAGCGACGCCCAGAGGTGTTGTCTTTTCTTTATTGTGACCGTGCGCTGTTCTTTATAAGCGATGTAGGTTGCCAGCCCAGCGAAAGACCAGGTCACCAGGTAGGCAAGAAAAAGCACAAAGACAATGAACCTGAATGTGTGCCCGAACCCGGCGGCTTGGGTGAGGAACACCTCGGCTCCGGAGGTCAGGTTGCTTGCGTTCTGCAGGCTGTAGCGTATCAGTTGCCAGTCCAGTGGCTTCAGCCATAGCTCCCGAACTCGCATGTCCACCAGCAGGAACAGCAGCAAGGCGCCTGAGGCGATGCTTAACAGATAAAAATTGAATTTGTTTCTGGTAATGGTGGTGGCAGCAATCACAAAGAAGGCGACCACCAGCAGCACGTCTTGAAGCAAGTACAGGGCAATATCGAGAACACCGGTCTCCACCCATCGATAGGAGAAAAACTCGATCAGGATGATCTTCGGTGCCAGAAGAAGGCCTGAAGTGAGCAGCAGCGAAAAATACAGTAATGAATTCCTGTGCCACATGGTGTCAAACCTTCGCATTCACAGAGCAGGCGTCTTGTCTGAAGCGATAGGCGGGCAGAAGGCCAGCACCTGTGCACCCCGTCTGTTGAACTTAAGCAGCCCACCCTGAATCGGGCAAGTCAGCCCCTGGGCGTCAGTTTGGTACCGAGGGGGAGTAGGTTGCCACAGGTGGTCGGGCAGATAACCGGTCGCGCGACAAGACTTCACTTAATCTTTCGCAAATGCAGGTGTATCGTATTCGCCCTTCATCGCCAGCCCCCTGCTGGCAGACTGATTGCGCAGAATGAGGTACCCGCACCGATGTCCTTTACTCGTCGACAAATGCTCAAAGGCCTCACTGGCCTGGTTGTGGTGGGCCTGGGCGCCGGAGGCGCGGCCCGCTACTGGCTGGGCAAGGTCGAGGACGAGAACGCAGGGCACGACTACGAGCTTATTGCCGCGCCTCTGGATGTGGAACTGGTACCGGGTTTCAAGACCGAAGCCTGGGCCTTCGGCCCGTCGGCACCAGGTACCGAGTTGCGCGTACGCCAGGGTAACTGGCTGCGGGTGCGCTTCATCAACCACCTGCCGGTCGAAACCACCATCCACTGGCACGGTATCCGCCTGCCGCTGGAAATGGACGGTGTGCCCTATGTGTCGCAACTGCCAGTCAAGCCGGGCGAGTATTTCGACTACAAGTTCCGTGTGCCAGACGCCGGCAGCTACTGGTACCACCCGCATGTCAGCAGTTCCGAAGAGCTGGGCCGTGGCCTGGTCGGCCCGCTGATCGTCGAGGAGCGCGAGCCGACCGGGTTCAAGCATGAACGCACGCTCAGCCTGAAGAACTGGCACGTGGACGAGCAGGGCGCCTGGCTGCCTTTCAGCATTCCGCGTGAGGCGGCGCGCAACGGCACCGCCGGGCGCCTGATCACCATCAATGGCCAGGCCGATTCGGTCACCGAGTTGCCAGCCGGCCAGGTTGTGCGGGTGCGTCTGCTTAACCTGGACAACACATGGACCTACCGCATCAACCTCAAGGGCAACTGCGAGGCAAAAATCTATGCTCTGGACGGCAACCCGGTAACCCCGCGCCCATTGGACGATGACTACTGGCTCGGCCCAGGCATGCGTATCTGCCTCGCTATCCGTATTCCTGAGGCGGGGGAGGAGATCTCACTGCGCGACGGTTTCGTGCGCCTGGGCACCCTGCGTTCGGTTGCCAGCAACGACGCGCCAAGTGACTGGCCGCCGGCGCTACCGCCCAACCCGATCGCCGAGCCGGACCTGGAGAATGCCGAAAAGCTCAACTTCAATTTCGAGTGGGCGGCGAAAGTCTCGGTCACTACGGACCAGGATAAGCCGTCGAGCATGTGGCAGATCAACGGCCAGGCCTGGGACATCACCGACAAGACCTGCGCCGAGCGCCCCATTGCCACGTTGCAGAAGGGCAAGAGCTACATCTTCGAGCTGAAGAACATGACCCAGTACCAGCACCCGATCCACCTGCACGGCATGAGCTTCAAGGTGATCGGCTCCAACCGTCATGACATCAAGGAGCCGTGGTTCACCGATACCTACCTGCTGGGCAAGAACGAGCGCGCCCAGGTGGCGCTGGTGGCGGATAACCCGGGCACCTGGATGTTCCACTGCCACGTCATCGACCACATGGAAACCGGCCTGATGGCCGCGATCGCGGTGGTCTGATGCGCCCGCAGATCATCGATCGCAGTCGCGATCAGGAATTCATGCGTCTGGCCCTGGCCCTGGCCGCCGAAGGTGCGGCCATGGGCGAGGTGCCGGTGGGCGCGGTACTGGTGCAGCATGGGCAGGTGATCGGGCAGGGCTTCAACCGGCCGATCATCGACAGTGACCCCAGTGCGCACGCCGAGATGGTGGCCATTCGCGCGGCGGCGAAAT
This sequence comes from Pseudomonas sp. SA233, assembly GCF_054792385.1. Taxonomy (NCBI): domain Bacteria; kingdom Pseudomonadati; phylum Pseudomonadota; class Gammaproteobacteria; order Pseudomonadales; family Pseudomonadaceae; genus Pseudomonas; species Pseudomonas sp. SA233. The sequence continues at coordinate 1,158,999 of NZ_CP096449.1, forward strand.
CCGCCAGTAACTACCGGCTACCCGGCAGTACCCTGTATGTGACCCTGGAACCGTGCAGCATGTGTGCGGGGTTGATCGTGCATTCGCGAGTGATGCGGGTGGTATTCGGTGCGCTGGAGCCCAAGGCGGGGATCGTGCAGAGCCAGGGGCAGTTCTTCGGGCAGGGTTTCCTGAACCACCGGGTGATGGTGGAGGGCGGAGTGCTGGCGGAGGAGTGCGGGCAGATCCTCAGTGACTTCTTCAAGGCTCGCCGAGCCAAGTCTTGACCTGTTCCGGCCCCTTCGCGGGCACGCCCGCTCCTACAGGTACACCGCAGGCCTGAGGAGATTGATATTCCTGTGGGAGCGGGCGTGCCCGCGAAGAGGCCGGTGCAGGCCTACATCGGCGGCGACTGCTCCGCCGGCTTGTCCTTGTTCACCCCGGGCACATGCAGGCTGCCCTCGGCCACCTGGCCTTCGAGCTGCGGCTGGGTCACCCAGGTGAGGATGTCGTAGTAGCGACGGATGTTGGCCACGAAATGCACCGGCTCGCCGCCACGTGCGTAGCCGTATTTGGTCTGGCGATACCACTGCTTCTGCGACAGCCGCGGCAGCATCTTCTTCACGTCCAGCCACTTGTTCGGGTTGAGCTTTTCGCGCTTGGCCAGGGTGCGGGCGTCCTCCAGGTGGCCGCTGCCGACGTTGTAGGCAGCCAGGGCGAACCAGGTGCGGTCCGGTTCCTGGATGCTGTCGTCGAGCTCTTCCTTGATCTTCATGAAGTACTTGGCGCCGCCCTGGATGCTCTGCTTTGGGTCCAGGCGGTTGGACACGCCCATGGCCTGGGCGGTGCGCTGGGTCAGCATCATCAGGCCGCGCACGCCGGTCTTGGAGGTGACCTCGGGCTGCCACATCGATTCCTGGTAGCCGATGGCGGCCAGCAGGCGCCAGTCCACCTGCTCGACCTTGGCGTAGCTCTTGAAGTGCTTCTCGTACTTGGGCAGGCGCTGCTGCAGGTGCTGGGCGAAAGTATAGGCACCCACATAGCCCAGTACGTCGACATGGCCGTAGTAGCGGTCCTTCAGGCGTTGCAGGGTGCCGTTCTTCTGCGCCTTGTCGAGGAACTCGTTGACCTCGTTGAGCAGGCTGTTGTCTTCACCGGCCGCCACCGCCCAGCGCTGGTCGCGGGTGTCGCCCAGGTCGAAGGCAACCCGCACGTTGGGGAAGTACACCTGGTTCATCGCCAGCTCGTTGGAGTCGACCAGGGTCAGGTCGATCTGGCCTTCATCGACCATGCGCAGCAGGTCGACCACCTCGACGGCGTCGGATTCCTCGTATTCCAGGCCCGGGTACTGCTTTTTCAGCTCGGCCAGCTGGTCGGCATGGCTGCTGCCCTTGAGCACCATGATCTTCTTTCCGACCAGGCCCTTGGCGTTGGTGGGGCGCGTGCGACCGTTGCGGTAGATGACCTGTGGGGTCACTTCCAGATAAGGGTGGGAGTACCTGACCTGGGCCTTGCGCCGTTCGCTGGTGACCAGGCCGGCCGCTGCCAGCACCGGGCCGGAGGGCTTGCCGAGGCTGTCATACAGCTCGTCGAGGTTGTCGGCGGTCTCGATCTGCAGCTTCACGCCCAGATCTTCGGCGAAATGCTGGACCAACTCGTATTCGAAGCCGGTTTCGCCGTTGCGGTCCTGGAAGTAGGTGGCCGGGCTGTTGCGGGTGATCACGCGCAGCACGCCATCCTCCTTCACGCGCTCGAGGGTGCTGGGTTTTTCAACGCAGGCACCGAGCAGCAGAAAGAGTCCGGTTGCGAAAAGCCATCTGGCGCAACGCTGGCGCAAAGCAGTGTGGGCGAACATAGGTTGCAGTATACGCAAAGGACTGGCCCAACCATATCTCGACAACTGTTAGCTTGTCTGGTAGCGGGTTCTGTGCTTTGGGGGCTTGCCTTTGGAGGTTCAGCGCCTGGGAGATCGAGCGCCGCCCGCGCGGCGCTTCGCAGCACAAGGCTGCTCCTACATCTGTTTCGGGCCAGTAACGCCTGCGCCAATGCGCGCGACTGCCTTGATTTTCCGACACGCTGCCGAGGTGGACGCCAAGGGGCCGCGCGCCACTCCCCCAGGAATAATTGGCCCGAAACAGATGTAGGAGCAGCCTTGTGCTGCGAAGCGCCGCGCGGGCGGCGCTCGATTTCACAGGCGCTAAATCTCTAAAGGTAGGCCCCCTGAATTCTGACCCGCAAGTCCGGTTCCGCCGCCCGGCAGCCGTGGCTTAGAGCGGGTGCCGAAACCCTTCGAATTAGGCTAGAATGCACGGCCTCTAAGCACACCCCTTCCTGAGGCTGTCCCGACGATGTTGATCCTGCGCGGCGCTCCTGCCCTTTCTGCCTTTCGCCACGGTAAATTATTCGAGCAACTGAGCCAGAAAGTCCCCGCTGTTACTGGTTTGTATGCCGAATTTGCCCATTTCGCCGATGTCGACGGCGAGCTGACCGCCGACCAGCAGCAGGTGCTGGGGCGTCTGCTCAAGTACGGCCCGAGCGTGCCGGTACAGGAGCCGAGCGGCCGCCTGTTCCTGGTCGTGCCGCGCCTGGGCACCATTTCGCCGTGGGCCAGCAAGGCCAGCGACATCGCTCACAACTGCGGCCTGCAGTCGATCCAGCGCCTGGAGCGCGGTATCGCCTACTACGTTGCCGGCAACCTGAGCGAAGCCGACGCCGAACTGATCGCCGCCGAGCTGCACGACCGCATGACCCAGCGCGTGCTCGGCCAGCTGGAGCAGGCCGCTGACCTGTTCAGCCATGCCCAGCCCAAGCCGATGACCTCGGTGGACATCCTCGGCGGTGGCCGTGATGCCCTGGCCAAGGCCAATATCGACCTGGGCCTGGCCCTGGCCGAAGACGAGATCGACTACCTGGTCAACGCCTTCCAGGGCCTCAAGCGCAACCCGAACGACATCGAACTGATGATGTTCGCCCAGGCCAACTCCGAGCACTGCCGCCACAAGATCTTCAACGCCAGTTGGGACATCGACGGCCAGGCTCAGGAAAAGAGCCTGTTCGGCATGATCAAGAACACCTACCAGATGCACAACGAAGGCGTGCTGTCTGCGTACAAGGACAACGCCTCGGTGATCGTCGGCAACGTTGCCGGCCGTTTCTTCCCGAACCCTGAAACCCGCCAGTACGGCGCGGTGCAGGAGCCAGTGCACATCCTGATGAAGGTCGAGACGCACAACCACCCGACTGCCATCGCCCCGTTCTCCGGCGCCTCCACCGGCTCCGGCGGCGAAATCCGCGACGAAGGCGCGACCGGCCGTGGCGCCAAGCCCAAGGCTGGCCTGACCGGCTTCACCGTGTCCAACCTGCGTATCCCGGGCTTCGAGCAGCCGTGGGAGCAGGCCTACGGCAAGCCTGAGCGTATCGTCGACGCCCTCGACATCATGATCGAAGGCCCACTGGGTGGCGCTGCGTTCAACAACGAATTCGGTCGCCCGGCCCTGACCGGCTACTTCCGTACCTTCGAGCAGGCCATCAACACCCCGCACGGTGAAGAAGTGCGCGGCTACCACAAGCCGATCATGCTGGCCGGTGGCATGGGCAACATCCGTGAAGACCACGTGCAGAAGGGCGAGATCACTGTCGGCGCCAAGCTGATCGTGCTCGGCGGCCCGGCCATGCTGATCGGTCTGGGTGGCGGCGCCGCTTCGTCGGTGGCGACCGGTGCCAGCTCGGCTGACCTCGACTTCGCTTCGGTACAGCGCGAAAACCCGGAAATGGAGCGCCGTTGCCAGGAGGTCATCGACCGCTGCTGGCAGCTGGGCGACAACAACCCGATCGCCTTCATCCACGACGTTGGCGCCGGTGGTATCTCCAACGCCTTCCCAGAACTGGTCAACGATGGTGGCCGTGGTGGCCGCTTCGAACTGCGCAACGTGCCCAACGACGAGCCGGGCATGGCCCCGCACGAAATCTGGAGCAACGAATCGCAGGAGCGTTACGTGCTGGCCGTCAGCGCCGTCGACTTCGAGCGCTTCAAGGCAATCTGCGAGCGTGAGCGTTGCCCGTTTGCCGTAGTGGGTGAAGCGACTGAAGAGAAGCACCTGACCGTAAGCGACAGCCATTTCGGCAACACGCCGGTAGACATGCCGCTCGACGTACTGCTGGGCAAGCCGCCACGCATGCACCGTTCGGTTACCCGCGAAGCCGAGCTGGGCGATGACTTCGACCCGAGCAAGCTGGACCTGGACAACGCCGTTCAGCGCGTCCTCAGCCACCCGGCCGTGGCCAGCAAGAGCTTCCTGATCACCATCGGCGACCGCACCATCACCGGCCTGGTAGCTCGTGACCAGATGGTCGGCCCGTGGCAGGTACCGGTGGCCGACTGCGCCGTCACCGCCACCAGCTTCGACGTCTACACCGGTGAAGCCATGGCCATGGGCGAGCGTACCCCGCTGGCTCTGCTGGATGCCCCGGCGTCCGGCCGCATGGCGATTGGCGAGACACTGACCAACCTGGCTGCCTCGCGCATCGAGAAGCTGTCCGACATCAAACTGTCGGCCAACTGGATGTCTGCCGCCGGCCACCCAGGTGAAGACGCCCGCCTGTACGACACCGTCAAGGCTGTCGGCATGGAGCTGTGCCCGGAGCTGGGCATTACCATTCCAGTCGGCAAAGACTCGATGTCGATGAAGACCAAGTGGAGCGACGAGGGCGTAGAGAAGAGCGTTACCTCGCCAATGTCGCTGATTATCACCGGCTTCGCCCCGGTCACCGACATCCGCAAGACCCTGACCCCGCAACTGCGCATGGACAAGGGCGAGACCGACCTGATCCTGATCGACCTGGGCCGCGGCAAGAACCGCATGGGCGCTTCGATCCTGGCACAGACCTACGGCAAGATCGCTGCCCAGGCACCGGACGTCGACGATGCCGAAGACCTGAAAGCGTTCTTCGCCGTGATCCAGGGCCTGAACGAAGATGGTCACCTGCTGGCCTACCATGACCGTTCCGACGGCGGCCTGGTCACCACCGTGCTGGAAATGGCCTTCGCCGGCCACTGCGGCCTCGACCTGCACCTCGACCCGCTGACCGACAGCAAAGGCGACGTGCCGGCCATCCTCTTCAACGAAGAACTGGGCGCGGTCATCCAGGTTCGCCAGGATGCCACCCCGGACGTACTTGCACAGTTCAGCGCCGCTGGCCTGGGTGAAGGCTGCGTCGCGGTGATCGGCAAGCCGGTCAACAACGGTGAAGTGTCCATCAGCCTGAACGGCGAAGTGCTGTTCGACGACGACCGCCGCATGCTGCAGCGCCAGTGGGCCGAGACCAGCTACCAGATCCAGCGCCTGCGCGACAACGCCGACTGCGCCGACCAGGAATTCGACCTGCTGCTCGAGGAAGACAACCCGGGCCTGTCGGTCAAGCTGGGCTTCGACGTCAACGACGACATCGCCGCGCCGTACATCAAGAAGGGCGTGCGTCCGCAAGTGGCCATCCTGCGCGAGCAGGGCGTCAACGGCCAGGTCGAGATGGCAGCCGCCTTCGACCGCGCCGGCTTCGCCGCCATCGACGTGCACATGAGCGACATCCTCGCCGGCCGTGTCGACTTCGAAGCCTTCAAGGGCCTGGTCGCCTGCGGTGGCTTCTCCTACGGTGACGTGCTGGGTGCCGGTGAAGGCTGGGCCAAGTCGGCGCTGTTCAACAGCCGCGCCCGTGACGCCTTCCAGGCCTTCTTCGAGCGCACCGACAGCTTCGCCCTGGGCGTGTGCAACGGTTGCCAGATGATGTCCAACCTGCACGAACTGATCCCGGGCACCGAGCACTGGCCGCACTTCGTGCGCAACCGCTCGGAGCAGTTCGAGGCGCGTGTGGCCATGGTCGAAGTGCAGAAGTCCAACTCGATCTTCCTGCAGGGTATGGCCGGTTCGCGCATGCCGATCGCCATCGCCCACGGTGAAGGCCATGCCGAGTTCGCCAGCGAAGAAGCACTGCTGGCAGCCGACCTGTCCGGTTGCGTGGCCCTGCGCTACGTCGACAACCACGGCAAGGTCACCGAAGCCTACCCGGCCAACCCGAACGGCTCGCCGCGTGGTATCACCGGCCTCACCAGCCGCGACGGCCGCGTGACCATCATGATGCCGCACCCGGAGCGTGTGTTCCGTTCCGTGCAGAACTCCTGGCGCCCGGATGAGTGGCAGGAAGATGCCGCGCTGATGCGTATGTTCCGTAACGCACGGGTGTGGGTGAACTAAGGCGTGTACAAGCTCGCCTTCTTCGTCCCCGCCAGCCACGTCGAAGTGGTCAAGGCCGCTGTGTTCGCCGCTGGTGGCGGTCGCATCGGTGACTATGACCACTGCGCCTGGCAGACGCTGGGCCAGGGCCAGTTCCGCCCGCTGGACGGCAGCCAGCCGTTCCTCGGGCAAACCGGCCAGGTCGAGGTGGTGGAAGAGTGGAAGGTTGAGCTGGTGGTGGCTGACGACCTGATTGCCCAGGTCGTCGCTGCACTCAAGCAGAGCCACCCGTACGAGACGCCAGCCTACGAAGTCTGGCGGCTCGCCGAGTTCTAGACCGCATCAAGGCCATCGCCGGCAAGCCAGCTCCCACAGGAATATCGCAGTCATCAGAACCTGTGATATCTCTGTGGGAGCTGGCTTGCCGGCGATAGGGCCCTACAATCCAGCCACAATCTCCTTGCCCTGCCCAGGCCGCTTCAACCACCCACAAGCCAGCAACCCCACCTCGAACAGCACCCACATCGGCACCGCCAGCATCGTCTGTGAAAACACATCCGGCGGCGTCAGGATCATCCCCACCACGAAGCAGCCGACGATCACGTAGGGCCTGCTGCGCCGCAATGTAGCCACATCGGCCAACCCCGCCCAGACCACGATAAACGTCGCTACCGGGATCTCGAACGCCAGCCCGAACGCCAGAAACAGCGCAAGGATGAAGTCCAGGTACTGGCTGATATCGGTCATCATCGCCACCCCCTCCGGTGTCACGCTGGCAAAGAAGCCGAACATCATCGGGAACAGCAGGAAGAAGGCGAAGGCCATGCCGGCGTAGAACAGCACGATGCTCGATATCAGCAACGGCAGGGCAATGCACCGTTCACGGCGGTACAGCCCCGGCGCCAGAAAGCCCCAGGCCTGGTGCAGCAGTAGTGGCATGGCGATAAACACTGCGCACATCGCAGTCAGCTTGAACGGCGTCAGGAACGGCGAAGTGACGCTGGTGGCGATCATGCTCGCGCCTTCCGGCAAGAAGCGCCGCAGCGGTTCGGAGATCAGCGTGTACAGCGCCTGGGCGAAGGGGAACAGGCCGGCGAACACCAGCGCCACCAGCGCCAGGCACCGCACCAGGCGTTTGCGCAGGTCACGCAGGTGTTCGGTTAGCGGCATGCTCGCCGCCGGGTCCAGGGCAATGCTCATGAAAGGTTTTCCTTTGGGGCAGCGACCGTGGCCGCATCATTGGCCGGTTCCGCCTTCAGGCTGATGCCTTGGCGGATCTCCTGTTCCAGGCGCTGCAAAGGCGCACTGTCGAGATTGGGTAGCTCGACAGCGGGCAGTTCGATCTCCCGCTCCACCTGCCTGCGCAAGGCGTGCATGGCCCTGCGCGCCTGGCCCAGGCCGCGCCCGAGGGTGCGTGCCGCTACCGGCAGGCGCTCCGGGCCCAGCACCAACAGTGCGACGATGCCGACCAACAGCAACTCGCTGAAGCCTACCTCGAACATCAGGGCTGACGGTCCGCTTGCGGTTGCTGCGTACCCTGACCGGTCAGCGGGCACTGTTGCTGCACCTGCGTTTGCGCTGGGGGAGTGGCGTCAGTGTCACCGCCCATGGACTTGCGAAAACCCTGGATCGCCTCGCCCACATCGCTACCCAGGCCCTTGAGGCGCTTGGTACCAAACAGCAGGAATACGATCAGCAGTACGATCACCAGTTGCCAGATTCCAATGCCACCCATTGCGACCACTCCTGTAAGGTCATGAAAAGGAAAGACAATCCTGCCGCGCGCAGATGACGTACACATGACGAACGGTCACTGCCATCTACCTGCAACACCGGGCGTGTTGACTGGCGTCTTTATTCGGCGACAGAGGCAGGCAAGGATGGGTGGCAGGCAACAGCAGGGCGCGGCCCTGCTGATGGTGATGGTGGTGCTGGCGATGCTGGCGGCGGGCATGGCCTGGCTGGTGGAAGATGGCCGGCGCCAGGTCGATGATGTGCGCCTCTTGCACCAGCGGGTGCAGGCGCGAGCGATGGAGCAGGCCGGCCTGGCCTATGCCGAGCAGGCCCTGCGTGACCCCGGCTGGCGGCTTAGCCCGCTGTTCTGGCAGGCCTTGCGCGGGCAGCCGTTGAACTACGATTTTGGCTCCGGCCAGGCGCAGTTGCGGGTGCGCGACCAGCACACCTGTTTCAATGTCAATGCGTTGCTCGGTGCTGACGGCGAGCGGGCTGCGCGCCAGTTGCGCTACCTGCTGGGCGACGACATGGCTGCCGAGCGCCTGGTCGATGCCCTGGCCGACTGGCTGGATGCCGACAGCGATGCCCGCCTGCAGGGCGCCGAGAGCGCCCAGTACATGCGCCAGCAACCACCACGCCTGGCAGCCAACCAGCCGATGCTCGATACCAGCGAGCTGAACCTGCTACTGGAGCCGGACGCCAGCCGCCAAAGCCGTTACCCGATGCTGTGCGCCTTGCCTCAGACCACCGGCTGGCGGCTGAATGCCAATGCCCTGGGGCTGGAACATCTGCCGTTGCTGGAAGCGCTGTATGAAGGGCGTTATCCGCGCTCGTTGCTCAGCCGCATCGTCAGTGGCCGGCCGGCGTCGGGTTATGTGGATGCAACTGCGCTACGCCAGGCCCTCGGGGCGGTGGATGACGAAACCTTCGAACGGTTGAGCGAAGGGCTGCTGCTGAACAGCGGGTATTTCCTGTTGCAGCTGTCGTTCGCGGAGGAGGGGCGGGTGATACGCAGCGAGTTCCAGGTGGAGGCGCTGGGGGTGGTGCAATGGCATGCGCGGGTGCCTGCGCAGCAGGTGCGGGTGCGTAGCCGGGAGCCGATTGTTCGGTAATATTCACCGGCCTCTTCGCAAGTAAACCCGCTCCCACAGGTACTGCAAAGTGTTCAAAAACTGTGCGGTCCCTGTGGGAGCGGGTTTACCCGCGAAGAGGCCGGTACAGCCAGCACAAGGCTGACTGACCGGCGCCCTGTCAGGCGGTGCCGATCTCCCCGCCATCGATACGCTGGATCACCACGGTCGCAGCCCGCGGCCTTACCGTGGCACCTGCCGGGGTGGCATCGGTGGCCTTGTCGGTATACGGCCAGTTATCCGGGTGCTGGATGTTGACGAACAGCGTCTTGTTGTCCGGGGTAAAGGTAATCCCGGTCACTTCGCAGCCATTCGGCCCGACGAAGAAGCGGCGCAGGTCCACCTGGTTCTGCGCGTTCACCGGCACCTGCTTGCCGCTGGCATCCACCAGGTTGGTGGGGATCACAGCCAGCAGCTGGTCGTTGGTGTAGTCCGTCACGGTGCTCTCGCCGTTGTCGGTCTCGAACCACAGCACGCCACGGCTATCGAAACTCATGCCGTCCGGGCTGGCGAACTGGTTCAGTTCGGTCAGGCCGGAGCGGTTGATGTCGGCGGTGCCGGCAGCGTTGGCGCCGAACACGAAGATGTCCCAGGTGAAGCTCAGCTGGTCGTCGCTGTCGTGCCAGCGGATGATGTGGCCGTGACGGTTCGGGCCGCGCGGGTTGGCTGCATCGACCTTTTCCGGGGTGCGCGCGCTGTTGTTGGTCAGGGTCAGGTACACGTCGCCGTTCAGCGGGTTGACCGTGGTCCATTCCGGGCGGTCCATCGGCGTTGCGCCCACGGCATCGCCAGCACCACGGGTGTTTAGGATGATGCCCGGCAGGTCGCCATACAGTGCACCCAAGGTGCTGCCGCCAGTGGTCGCAGTGCCCACGTCCAGCAGCAGCCAAACGCCAGTGCCGTCGGCATTGAAGCGGGCCACGTACAGCTTGCCCTGGTCAAGGTACTTGGCGCCGGTGGCCAGGCGGTCGGCCGGGTTGGCGTCGGCGGCGTCCCACACCGCGGTGGACACCCACTTGTACAGGTACTCGTTGTTCGAGTCGTCACCCATGTACCAAACCAGCGGCTTGCCGGCGACGGGCAGGCCTGGGGCGCAGCCTTCGTGGCGGAAGCGGCCCAGCGCCGTGCGCTTGGTGGCCAGGGTGTTGCTGTTGTACGGGTCGATTTCGACGATGTAGCCGTAGGTGCTGGCTTCGTTGCGGTAGTCGTCGGTGGCGCTGGCGCCTTTGACGGTGACGTCGAAACGGGCGAATTCGTCATCCACTTCGCTGCTGTCACCGGCTGCGGTTTCCCACTTGTACTGGCCGCTGGAGGTGCCCACGCCAATACGGCGCTGGTCTTCGGGGCGGGTGCCCTTGTTGACGAAGATGCCTGGCCAGTTTTCTTCACAGGTCAGGTAGGTGCCCCATGGGGTGTAGCCGTTGCCGCAGTTGTTGTTGGTGCCGCGGCAGTGGGTGCCGGCGGTGGAGTACTTGGTCTTGACGTGGTCGGTACCCCGCAGAGGGCCGCTGATTTCCATGCGCGAGGCAGTAGTGAAGCGGCGGTTGAGCGGGTCGTTGTCGACCACCTGCCAGCGGCCGCCGATTTTCTGCAGGCGCACCACGCCGGCACCGTGGGCGTTGATTTCCTTGCGCACTTCCTCGACCGGGCGCTTGCCGTTCACATCGGTGGTCGGGCCGGCCGGGTGCAGGGCGGCGGTGTCGATGTACTCGAAGTTGATCGCCAGCAGGCCGTCTTCGGAGCTGCCGTTGATGGGGAAGAAGTGCATGCCGTCATGGTGCATGCCCATGGCGTTGGCCTGGTCGGTCGAGGTGTTGCTGCCGTCGGATTTCCACGGGTTGCCATTGCTGTTGATCGGCGTGCCCCAGGGCGCCAGCACGTAGGCGCTGTAGCCGGCGGCTACCACGCAGCCGTCGGTGCGCGAGCCCGGAATGGACTGGAAGCCCAGTGCCAGTTTCGGCACTTCCGGCTCAGTCACGGGTGGCTCGGTGACCGGATCATCGTGATCGGAACCCCCGCCGTCGAAGCAGCCTGTCAGGCCGGTACCGGCAATCATGGCGATGGCGGCGCCCAGGCTGCCACGCATCACGCTGCGGCGGCTCAGGTAGGCGTCCATGACGCTGGCCATCGGCAGGTTGCCGCTTTGGTTCCGGTCCAGGTTGTCGCCGGTATCTCGACTCATCAGGGTGTCCTTATGTTGGCTGAGTTGGAGGAACCGCGACTTTAGTGCGCAAATATGATGATTCATTGGCAGAAATGTTAAAGGGGTTTTAAAACAACTCGCTCTTAGAAGTGTGCTCTACAGATCAATTTGGAATGGCTGTCGGATTTCTGCCATCAAACTGTAATGCCAACGCCGCAACATCCGGTGCCCTGAATGAACATGGATAAGGATGGCGGGTTCGATGGCAAGCAGTGTGCACAGGCGCGAAGTGATCGGCTGGATGGGTATCGGCGCCTTGGCACCGTTGCTCGGCGCCTGTTCCGCCTTCCCTGGGCAGCAGGGCGGCAACGCCAGCCTCGACCTGCTGTACGTGGCCGATACCCTCGATGCCCGCCAACCGGGCCAGGCCGTGGTGCCGGCCACCCGCCTGGGGCCGGTCAGCCACCTGGGCCGCGCACCATGGATGACCGGCAGCAGTGCCAGTATCGCCTACCCGCAACTGGCGCCACTGCTCGATGCCAGCCAGGCTGCATCTGCCCAGCTGGGCGGCTATGCGGTGCTGGCGGCGTTGCTCGAGCAACTGCGCGGCGAGGCTGGGGCGGGCAACAGCCTGACCCTGGAAAACGGCCAGGGCTGGAATGGCAGTGGCCTGGCCTACCTGACCCAGGGCGAAAGCGGCCTGCAGGGCAGCCAGCTGCTGGGCAGCGAAGCGCGGGTCAGCAGCGACGAGCGCGTGCTGTGGCCACAGCGCAGCCCGGCGCTGTATCGCCAGGCTGGCTCCGTTACCCTGGGCGCCGGGCTGGCAGACACGCAACGCCGGGCTTTGGGCCTGGAAGCCTTGCACGTCTTCGAACGTGGCGGTGCACGTATTGCTGTGGTCGGCGTGACCGACCCCTACGCCCAGGACCAGAAAGCCTCTCTTAAACAGTGGTACCAATCATTGCAGCCGGTGTTCGAACAGGCGCGGCGCGATGCTGACTTGGTGGTAGCCATGGCCGATGTCGGTACCGGGCCGGGCCTGTGGCTGGCCGAGCGGGTGCCGCAGATCGACGTGTTGCTGTGCGCCCGCGGCCAGGACCTGTGGCCGGCGCCTGTCGAGGTGAGCCAGGCCAGCGGCCGCCGCGTGCCGGTGCTGTTCGCTGGGTGCCGGGGCAGCGGCGCCTTCCGCCTGCGCTGCCAGCGTGTGGCGGGGTTGTGGCAGTTCGATGGGCGTTTCTACCCGGCCTTTGAGCACCAGCTGGCACCCGCCGCGCAGCAGCGTATCGGGGCATTGCAGGCAGAACTGCGCCAGCAGCGCGCCGGCCACGCGGCCTGGCTCGATCAACCGCTGGCCCGCGCGCCCCAGGCGCTGTGGCGCCGCGACACCCGAGGCGGCAGCTGGGACCGTCTGCTGCATCAGGCCCTGGCCGATGACAGCAGCATGCCGGTGCTGCTGCCGGGCCTGCGCTATGACTACCCGCTGCCCGCCGGGGCGGCCATTACCCGCGAACACCTGATCAGCCTCACCGGTGGCTACCCGGCACCGGTGGTCGAAGCGCCGGCCCGGCAGGTCGAACAAGTGCTGGAAAACGCCGCGGAGCAACTGTTCGGCGACCCGCTGCTGCTGGACAACAGCCAGGACCTGCCGCGCTGGCAGGGCCAGGCCTGGCGTGTCAGCTACAGCCCGCAAGGCAAGCGCATCAGTGGCCTGGAACCGGTGCAGGGCCTGTGCCGCACCTTTGGCCTGCAATTCGAAACCCAAGCTGGCGAGCCGCTGTGGCAACGGGTCGAAGCCTGGCTCGCCCGCCAGGCGAGCGACTGGCAACTGGCGCCGCTGCAACTGCCCGAAGTGCGCTACGTGCAGGGGCACCCGGGCTGGCACCCAAGGCAACTGGCCTCGTGATGCTCGCCTCGCGCCTTCTGACTGGCGCTGGCCTGACCCTGGCCGGCTGGCTGGCCGCCCAGTGCGTGCTGCAACTGGGCCGCCAGCCGCAACCGGCCACTGCGCCTGCCGTGGCCGACAAACCGTTGCCTGGCTTGATGGTCGGCCATTGGCAGGTACCCGTCGACGACGGTGCCATCGCCATCACCCGCCTGCCGTTGCAATACCTGGGCGGCCTCAAGGCCCAGCCGCTGGGCTCCAGCGTGGTGGTGCTGCGCTATGGCGAGCAGGTGCGCACCTTGGCCCGCGGCCAGCGTCTGGCGCCAGGGATCGTGCTGCAGGACATCGACAGCGATGGCCTGATTTTCAACAACCAGGGGCGGCGTGAACGCCTGCCCTGGCCGCCACGCCCCGCCGTGACCGGCTTCAAGCGGCAAGGATGAACGATGCCTGTTAGATATTGTGTGGCGGCCGCGCTGAGCCTGGCCCTGTCCATGGCTTGTGCTGAAGAGCCGGTGTTCGACGACAACGGCACGCCGATGTACGAGGTGAACTTCGTCGACACCGAACTGGGCGAGTTCATCGACAGCGTGTCGCGCATTACCGGCACCACCTTCATCGTCGACCCCCGGGTCAAGGGCAAGGTCACCGTGCGCACCGTCGACCTGCACGACGCCGATGCCATCTACGACATCTTTCTGGCCCAGCTGCGCGCCCAGGGCTACGCCACTGTCGACCTGCCCAACGGCAGCGTGAAGATCGTTCCCGACCAGGCCGCCCGCTTGGAGCCTGTGCCGGTGGAGGCGGGAGGGCAGCAGGGGGAAGGCAGCGACAGCGTGGCCACGCGGGTATTCAATGTGCGCAACGCTGCCAGCGAGCAGGTGCTGGGCATTCTCAAGCCCCTGATCGACCCACGGGTCGGTGTGATCACACCTTATCCGGCAGCGCACCAGTTGGTAGTTACCGACTGGCGCAGCAACCTGGAACGTATCGCCAGCTTGCTGCGTCAGCTCGACCGCCCCCAGGATGCACCAGGCAGTGGCAGTACCCAGGTCATCTACCTGCGCCATGCCAATGCTGGTGAAGTGGTCAAGGTGTTGCGCGGGCTCAGCCAGGAAGGCATGGCGCCCTCTGAAGGTGCGGGCGAAGGAGAGGGCAAGGAAAGGCCCGTAGTGCCTGTCGCCGGAGGCTCGGGCATCCGCCTGGAATACGAAGAAGGCACCAACGCCGTGGTCATGGTCGGCCCCGACAGCGAGCTGGCTGCCTACCGCGCCATCGTCGAGCAGCTGGACATCCGCCGAGCCCAGGTAGTGGTGGAAGCGATCATCGCCGAGGTGTCCGACAGCAGCGCCCAGGAGCTGGGCGTGCAATGGCTGTTCGCTGACGAGAAGTTCGGTGCCGGCATCGTCAATTTCGGCAGCAACGGGGTAAACATCGCCAGCATCGCCGGGGCCGCTGCCAGTGGCGACAACGAGGCCCTTGGCGATTTGCTGTCCAGCACCACCGGCGCCATGGCGGGTATCGGCCATTTCGGCGGCGGCTTCAATTTCGCCATGCTGGTCAACGCGCTGAAGGGCAAGAGCGGCTTCAACCTGCTGTCCACGCCCACCCTGCTGACCCTGGATAACGCCGAGGCGTCGATCCTGGTCGGCCAGGAAGTGCCCTTCGTCACCGGATCGGTGACGCAGAACAACGCCAACCCGTACCAGACCATCGAGCGCAAGGAAGTCGGGGTGAAGCTGCGCATCAAGCCGCAGATCAACATCGACAACAGCGTGCGCCTGGACATCGTCCAGGAAGTGTCGTCGATTGCCGACACCACGGCTGCCAGCGACGTGATCACCAACAAGCGCGAGATCAAGACCAAGGTCATGGTCGAGGACAACGGCCTGGTGATCCTCGGCGGCCTGATCAGCGACGAACTGAGCACCAGCGACCAGCGTGTGCCGCTGCTTGGCGATATCCCTTACCTGGGCCGGCTGTTTCGCTCCGACGCCACGAAGAACACCAAGCAGAACCTGATGGTGTTCATCCGCCCGCGCATCCTGCGTGACGGGCCGAGCCTGGCCGGGCTCAGTGAAGACAAGTACCGTACCTTGCAGCAGACCACGCCGCTGCAGTTGCCCGACCTGGCTGATGCGCAAGGCGCTACGCCGCTGCTGCAGGTGTTCCCCTCCAGCCGCGCACGGCTGGAAGGCGGTGACTGGTGATGCTGTCTTATCGCCAGGCGCGGCAGAGCGGGGTGGCCATGGCACCGGCGGAGCACGGCTGGCAGCTGTGGCTGCGGCCCGACGCCGACAGCGCCCAATTGCAGGAGCTGCTGCGCGTGCACGGCCAGCCCAGCCTGCTCGAATACCTGGAGCCTGCACTGTTCGACGAACGCCTCGGCCAGCTGTACCAGGCCGGCGATGCTGCCACCGAGGCGCTGATCGAGGGCATCGGCGACCAGGTCGACCTGGACAGCCTGATGAGCGAAATGCCGCGCATCGAGGACCTGCTGGAAAGCGACGACGAAGCCCCGGTAATCCGCCTGATCAACGGCCTGTTCGGCCAGGCCCTGCGCCTGCGCGCTTCGGACATTCACATAGAAACCTTCGAGCAGAGCCTCGTGGTGCGCCTGCGGGTCGATGGCCACCTGCGCGAAGTGTTGCGCCCACCGCGTGCGCTGTCGGCCATGCTGGTGTCGCGGATCAAGGTCATGGCCCGTCTGGACATCGCCGAAAAGCGCCAGCCCCAGGATGGCCGTATCACCCTGCGTGCGGCGGGGCGCGAAGTGGATGTGCGGGTCTCGACACTGCCCGGCATCCACGGCGAACGGGTGGTGATGCGCGTGCTCGACAAGCAGGCCAGCCTGCTGGCGCTGGGCAACCTGGGCATGCCGGCGGCGGTGTTGCAGGGCCTGCGCAGTTGCCTGGCACGGCCCAACGGCATAGTGCTGTCCACGGGGCCGACCGGTTCGGGCAAGACCACTACCCTGTATGCCAGCCTCAACAGTCTCAACGACGGCAGCCGCAACATCCTCACGGTCGAGGACCCGGTGGAATACGCTATCGCCGGCATCGGCCAGACCGCCATCAACCCGCGTGCCGGGCTGACCTTTGCCAGTGGCCTGCGTGCCATCCTGCGCCAGGACCCGGACGTGATCATGCTCGGCGAAATCCGTGACCAGGAGACCGCGCAGATCGCCGTGCAGGCCAGCCTCACCGGTCACCTGGTGTTGTCCACGCTGCACACCAACAGTGCGGTGGGCGCGGTGACCCGCCTGCGCGACATGGGCATCGAACCGTTCCTGATTGCCTCGTGCCTGCGCGGCGTACTGGCTCAGCGCCTGGTGCGGCGCTTGTGCAGTTGCGCCGTGGCGCACCCGCTGCAGCCGGCGGAACGCGACCTGTGGCCCGAACTGGCGGCGCTGGGCAGCAGCTACCACGCGGTGGGCTGCGAGCAATGCCAGGGCAGCGGGTATGTCGGGCGCCTGGGCCTGTATGAATTCATCGAGCTGGATGCCGGGCTGATCGGCCTGTTGTACGACGGCGCCAGCGAACTGGCCATGCTGGACTACCTGGCCGGGCGCCGGCAGAGCCTGGTGGCGATGGCCAGTGACTGCCTGGCCCGTGGCGAGACCAGCCTGGCCGAAGTACTGCGCGTGGTGCAGGGCTGAGCCATGCCGACCTATCGCTACCAGGCCGTCGACCTCGCCGGCAAGACCCACAAGGCCAGCTTGCAGGCCGACAGCGAACGTCATGCCCGCCAGTTGTTGCGTGAGCAGGGCCTGTTCGCCCGCCGCTTGCAGCGTCACGAAGTCGGCACCCGGCAACCCCGGCGCCAGCGCCTGAGCCGCGCCCAGCTGTGCGAACTGACTCGTCAGCTGGCCACCCTGACCGGTGCCGGTATCCCTCTGGTCGACGCCCTGGCTACCCTGGAACGGCAACTGCGCCAGCCCGCCTTGCACAGTGTGCTGGTGGCCTTGCGCGGCTCGTTGGCCGAAGGCCTGGGCCTGGCTCGCAGCCTGGCACGTCAGGGGGCACCGTTTACCGGCCTGTACTGCGCGCTGGTCGAGGCCGGCGAGCGGTCCGGCCGCCTGGCCCAGGTGCTGACCCGCCTCGCCGACCATCTGGAGCAGGTTCAACGACAGCAGCACAAGGCACGTACCGCGCTGATTTACCCCGCCGTGTTGATGGGGGTGTCGCTTGCCGTGGTGGTAGGCCTGATGACCTTCGTGGTACCCAAGCTCACCGAACAGTTCGCCCATGCCGGGCAAAGCCTGCCGCTCATTACCTCGTTGCTGATCGGCCTGAGCCAAGGGTTGGTGCAGGCCGGGCCCTGGCTTCTGGCGCTGGCCCTGTTGCTTGGAGCGCTCGGCGGCTGGTTGCTGCGCAAGCCGCACTGGTGCCTGCGCCGTGACCAGCTGCTGCTACGCCTGCCACATATAGGCAACCTGCTGCAGGTGCTGGAAAGCGCGCGCCTGGCACGCAGCCTGGCAATCCTCAGCGGCAGTGGCGTGGCCCTGCTCGAAGCCCTGCAAGTGGCCACCGAAACCGTCGGCAACCGGCGTATCCGCCTGGCCATGGAGCAGGTGCGCCAGCAAGTTCAGGGCGGCACCAGCCTGCATCGCGCGCTGGATGTCAGCCAGCAGTTCCCGCCGCTGCTGGTGAACATGGTCGGCAGCGGCGAGGCCAGCGGCACCCTGGCCGACATGCTCGAGCGCGTGGCCGATGACCAGGAGCGCGGCTTCGCCCGCCAGGTCGATACCGCCATGGCGCTGTTCGAACCCCTGATGATCCTGGTGATGGGCGCCGTGGTGCTGTTCATCGTGCTGGCGGTGCTGTTGCCGATCATGCAACTCAACCAGGGCCTGCAACTGTGACGACAAGGAGTACTGCCATGCAGCATCGACGTAACCGCCAGCGCGGTTTCACCCTCATGGAAATCATGGTGGTGATTTTCATCATCGGCCTGCTCATCGCCGTGGTCGCGCCCAGCGTGCTGGGCAACCAGGACAAGGCCATGAAGCAGAAGGTGATGGCCGACCTGGCCACCCTGGAGCAGGCGCTGGACATGTACCGCCTGGACAACCTGCGCTTCCCCAGTAGCGAGCAGGGCCTGGCCGCGCTGGTGAAAAAGCCGGCCCAGGAGCCGCTGCCACGGGCCTGGCGCAGCGACGGCTACGTGCGCCGCCTGCCGGAAGACCCGTGGGGCACCCCTTACCAGTACCGCATGCCCGGCGAACATGGCCGGGTCGACGTGTACTCGCTGGGTGCCGACGGGCTGCCGGGCGGCGAAGGCCAGGATGCCGACCTGGGTAACTGGGAGCTGTAACGGGTGCGTCGTCAGCGGGGTTTCAGCCTGATCGAATTGCTGGTGGTGCTGGCCATCGCCGGGCTGATGACCGGATTGGCGGTGGCCGGGTTCGGCAACAGCCAGGCCAGTGTCGACCAGGCGCTGCAACGGCTGGCGAGCGAGGCCCGGTCGCAGGCCGTGCTGGCCCGGCATGCCGGGCAGCTGCGCGGGCTGCGCTGGAATGGCCAGCGTCCGGAGTTCGTCCGGCGCGAGGGTAATGGCTGGGTGGTCGAGGCAGTCGCCCTTGGTGACTGGCCCAAGGGGCTGCGCCCGGACTGGCCGGCCAGCCCGCAGCCGCGCCTGTTGTTCACTCCGCATGGCTGGGCGCAACCAGGCAACGTGCGCTGGCGTTGGGCCGATGGCAGCCAGCAATGGGCCTGGAGCCGCGATGGCCGCTTGCAGGTGGTGGTCGCCCCATGAAGCGGCATCAGCGTGGCTTCACCCTGCTGGAGGTGACCGTGGCCCTGGCGATTGTCGCGGTGCTGGCGGTGATCACCAGCCAGGTTTTGCGCCAGCGCCTGGAGGTGCAGGACAACCTGCAGCAACACCGCCTTGGCCTGCTATGCGCGCGAGAACTGCAAACCCGCTTTGCCGTCGAGCAGTACTGGCCGGCGGAAAACCAGGTTGGCGGTGAACTGAGCCAAGGCGGCCAGCGCTGCCACTGGCAACTGCAACTGCGCCGCACCGGCGTACGCGACCTGCGCCGTGGCGAGCTGCTGTTGTTCGCCGACCGCGACCAGCGCCTGCCGCTAGGCCAGTACACCGTGTTCCTGGAGCGACCATGAGTTACAGAAACCGTGAAGCTTGTGCGGTCCCTGTAGGAGCGGGTTTACCCGCGAAGCAGGCAACGCGGTGGATGGCACCGGCTTCGCCGGTGTTCGCGGGTGAACCCGCTCCCACAGAGGCCCGGTTCCACCCCGCGCAGATGCCTGCCCCGGAGCGGCCATGAGTTACAGAGACCGTGAAGCGTGTGCGGTCCCTGTAGGAGCGGGTTTACCCGCGAAGCAGGCAACGCGGTGGATGGCACCGGCTTCGCCGGTGTTCGCGGGCGCGCCCGCTCCCACAGAGGCCCGGTTCCACCCCGCGCAGATGCCTGCCCCTGGAGCAGCCGTGAGTTACAGAGACCGTGAAGCTTGTGCGGTCCCTGTAGGAGCGGGTTTACCCGCGAAGCAGGCACCGCGGTGCATGGCACCGGCTGCGCCGGTGTTCGCGGGTGAACCCGCTCCCACAGAGGCCCGGTACCACCCCGCGCAGATGCCTGCCCCTGTAGGAGCGGGTTTACCCGCGAAGCAGGCACCGCGGTGCATGGCACCGGCTTCGCCGGTGTTCGCGGGTGAACCCGCTCCTACAGATGCCCAGTTCCACCCCGCGCAGATGCCTGCCCCTGTAGGAGCGGGTTTACCCGCGAAGCAGGCACCGCGGTGCATGGCACCGGCTGCGCCGGTGTTCGCGGGCGCGCCCGCTCCCACAGATACCCAGTTTCACCCCCCGCGCAGATGTCTACCCACGAGGCACCGCCAGGCCGGCCTTACCCTGATCGAGCTGATGGTCGCCCTGGCACTTACCGCCGTACTCGGCATCATGCTCGCCGCCCTGGTCAACGGCTGGCTCAAGGTTCGCGAACGCCTGCAGGTCACCAATCAGGAAACCTCGGTGCTGGATTTATGCCTGGCCCTGGAGCGTCGCTTCGACAGCCCGGTAATGCGCCGTGTCTACGACCAGCGCCTGCCCTTGGCCAGCCGCTGGCTGGACTGGCAACCGGCAAGCAACCAGTTGCTCTGGGTCGCCATTACCGGCATGCCGGAAGCCGAAGGCGGCTCGCGCCTGCAGCGCCAGCGCCTGCGCTTCGAGGCGCGTGAGCAGCGCCTGCTGCTGGAAAGCTCGGCCGATCTCTATGCCGCCGCCGCCCCACGCTGGGTCCAGCGCGAGCGGCTCGACCGGGTCAGCGCCATGAATGTTCTTTATTACCAGGGCGGCCGCTGGCTGGCCTGGCCTTCCGACCAACCTGCGCACCCCGGCCGTGGCGTGCGTCTGGAACTGCAGCGTGACGGAGCACCCTATGTCTGCACTTTCGCGCTCCCGTGGGGGCGCTCATGAAGTTTGAATGGCGGCGGCGCAGCCCGGCCCAGTCGTGGCTGTTGCTGCGACCGGGCGTTGCCTGGCACTGGGCGCTGGCCGAGGGCGGCCTTGTGCAACGCCATGGGCAGGGCGAGCCCCCGGCGAACCTGCAGGCCCGTGTGGCGTTGATCCTGCCTGCCGAGGCCTGCAGCTATTTCCGCGTGCCGGCACCGCCCGGGCTCAAGCGTGAAGAATGGCCGCTGTTGCTCGAAGACCGTTTGCTGCAGGCCGTCGACGAAGTGACATGTGCCTGCCTGGCTCGCGAACCAGGCCACCTTCGGTTGCTGGTAGTGGCCCGTCAGCAACTGGACGACTGGCGCGGGCAGTGCGCCGAATGGGGCTTGCAGGTGGCACGTTGCTGGGCAGAACTACAGCTGCTGCCGCCGCCCGAGGCGGGACGTGCCTGGCAATGGCAGCGCACACCCGGCATGTATTTGTACAAAGGGCTGGCCGAAGGCGGGCAGGAGCACTGGCTGGCCTGGCCGGATGCACTGGGCGAGGTGCCACGGCAACCGTGGGCGGAGCTGCAAAAGGTTTCGCTGAGCGGCGACTGGCCCAGTACGCTGGCACCGCTCGATTCATTGCCCGGCCTGTTCGAGCGTACCCGCAAGGTGCGTTCGCTGCCGGTGGTGTCCCGGCCGCAGCAACGGTTGCTTACGGCCTGCCTGGTACTGGCTGCCGTCTGGGGCGGGCTGTGGTTGAGCAAGCAGTGGGCCCAGGCGCAACTCTGGCGCAGCCAGGTCATCGCCGTGACCGGTGAGCAGGCCAGCCCCCGGCACGCCGCGCAGGCCCTCAAGCGCCTGGGCGAAAGTGAATTGCAACAGCAGCTGCGCACGCGCCAACTCGAAGACCTGCAGGCTGCGTTGCAGGCCTGGCTGCGTGACCACCCCGGCTGGCGCCTGCAAGCGGTACGCTTCGATGGCCAGCGCTGGCACTTGCGGCTGGAAGGCGAGGGCGGTGCGCCGCCATGGAGCGACATGGCGACAGCCGCCGGGGCCTCTGTCCAGGTGCAGGACGGCCAAGTGGTGTTCGACCTGGGAGCAGCCTCATGAACCGGGACTGGATACAGCGTCACCGTTTGAAGTTCGCCTGGCTACTGATTGCTGTTTTGCTGGCCTTCCTGGCCCTGCGCGCAGGCCTTGCGCAATGGCGCGAGCTCAGCCAGTGGCGCGGGCTGGCCGAACAGGCGTCCAGCCTTCAAGGCGGCCCGGGGTTGAGCCTGGAGCGGCTACGCCAGTCGGCCCAGGCGCGGCAGATCGAACTGGCCGAGGTCGATGCGCAGGGCAAGACCTGGCAACTCCGTGGGCAGGTGGCCGACGAGCGAGTGCTGCAAGGCTGGTTGCAGACCCTGCGTGCAGAAGGCGTACAGCCATTGCAGTGGGGGCTGGAACAGCATGAAAAGAGATTGCGCTTCGACCTGGTGGTGCGGCCATGAGCCGAAGAAGTGTGGCGTGGGTACTGTTGGTATTCACCGTGACATTGCTGGTGGAACTGCCGGCCAGCTGGGTGGTGCGCGGGATAGGCCTGCCAGCGCGCGATGTCAGCGGCAGCCTGTGGCAAGGCCAGGCGCAGCAACTGGGGCCGGTCGGGCCATTGCGTTGGGCGGTGCAGCCCTGGCGCATGCAGGCGAACGCGCAGCTGGGCTTCCAGGGCCAGGCCTGGCAGTTGCGCGCCGAAGGCTGGCCATGGCGCTGGCGGTTGGGGGCGACGGCCATGGGTGCCCAGGCGACGGTGACGACGGATTTCCGCTTGGCCGGCCAGTGGCAAGGCGCGTTGCGGGTGCAGGGAGCAGGGCGGCAATGCCGTGCCAGCGAAGGCCGCATGACGGTAACCGACCTTGCCTTGAGCGAGCCCTGGTCACTGGGCCTGGGGCAGGGCTGGCTGGAAATGGACTGCCGCAGCGGCTGGCACCTGCGCGGGCAGTTGGCGCAGCCGGGGCAGCATCTGTTGGCCGTGGATGCTGACCTGCCAGCACGCCGGGCGCAAGTGGTGGTGGAGTTGCAGCCAGAAGCGGCGCTGACGCCTTTGCTGCGTGGGGTGCAGTGGCTTGGGCCGCAGGCGCTGGCAGGGCAGCGGGATTTGCGCTGGTAGACAGGTGTTATCGCCGGCAAGCTGGCTCGGCTCTTACAACTTATCCAATCGACTCTGACGCGTCCTTTGTAGGAGCAGCCTTGTGCTGCGAAGAGGCCGGTTCGAGCAATAATCAGGCTTTGTCAGTACCGGCCTCTTCGCAGCACAAGGCTGCTCCTACAGAAACTCACTGAACCAATGAGTTCCATGAGAGCGGGTTTACCCGCGAACACGGGCGAAGCCTGTGCCCTCCAGCGCGGTGCCTGCTTCAGTTTTTCTTGCCCTGCACACTCGAAGCCCACTGCTCACTGCGATTGTGCCCACTGGTCCTCAACAACCCCAGGTCCAGTGCATTTTCCCCATCCGCCGCACCCTTGCCCTTGGCCATTTCGGCCACCGCGGTGCCCAGGTCCACTGGCGAGTTGGACGCATCGATCGACACATCCCGGCGATAGTCGTTACCGCTCAGTGTTTCCCGGCTAACCGAGTTGGCGTCGAGTACCACATCGCCTTTGGCCGACTGCAAGCGTGCCCCCACCAGCTGAGCGTTGCCACCAACCTGCAGGTCGATGCCGTCGCTACCTTTGAGCGTGGCCTGCTGGCCTACGCTGTCGCGCTGCACGTGCGACACGTCGAGGCTGAAAGTGGGCGACAGCCCCGGGTCTGCCTTGCTCAGGGCGGAGCCAGCTTTTTCATTCACCTTGCTCCCCAGTGGCCCTGCCACCGAAGTGGCCGCGTTGACGTAGCCCCGCGGGTTTTTCTCCTGGCTCAGGCGGGCATCACCTTTCACGCTCAGGGTATTGACGCTGTCCTTGCGGCTGGCGATACGCAGGTCGCCATCGATCATTCCCTTGATATGCCCAGCTTCCACGGTGGCGCCTTCGAGGCGAGTATCGCCGCGGCTTTGCAGGTCGATGCGCTCGGCGCGCAGGTCGCTGGCATTCCAGGTGAGGTTGTCGCGCTTGTCGAGCTCCACTTTGACGCGGCCATGCAGGCTGCGAGTATCGAGCGCGCCCTTGGCCATGTCGAAGCCGGCCCCGGCGGTGATGTCGAGGTTGTCACGTCGCTCCTGGCTGGATGACGCTTCCACCAGCATGCCGCCATTCGATGCGTCGAGGGTTATCTGTTCGGCCAAGGCCTGCAGGCCCTCAAGGTGCAGGGCGACATTCTCGCGGGCGCTGCTGCCCAGGGTCACTGTGCCGTTGCTTGCGAACAGGGCATTCACCGCCTGGCGTGCCTCTTCATCCTGCTTGCCGTGGCTGAAGTGGCCTCCGATGGCACCGCCCTTGGTGTCGCCAGCCTTGACCGCCAGCTCCACGCCGCCGCCCATCTTGGCGCCGGTAGCGTTCTGGGTATCGCTGGCCGCCTTGACCTGCAGCCGGCCGCCGCTTTGCAGTTGAATGTCGCCGGTCTTGGCCTCACGGCTGCCAATGCGGGTGCCTTCGAGCAACAGGTCGCCGCCACTGCTCAGTTGTACCTGGCCCTTGGCGTCGATCTGCGCCACCTGGGCCTTGCGCTGTGTGCTCTGGCTCTGGCCATGGTCGAGGTAGCCCCGGCCATCGACGCCGGTGCTGCCCGGGCGGTTGCCGACCTTGGCCCAGGCATTGCCGTCGAGCTGGCGTGACTGCTGTTCGACCTGGTCGGTTGCCTGGGGCAATGTCAGCGAACCGGCACTGCTCATGACCACGCTGCCTTCACCGCCATCGATGCGCGTCCCTTCATAGTGGCCTGAGCTGCCCAATTGCACCTGGATGCCCTGTTGCCCATACAGGCTGCCGGGTACGGCGCTGCTGGTGCTGTCCTTTTTGTCCAGCGAGCCGCCTTTGCCGGCGGCGCGTACATTGAGGTCTTCGCCGGTGCTGGTGTCCAGGCGAACATCGCCGCCGTAGGCCAGGCGTTGCACGGTATTTTCCTGGGTGTTCTCGGCCGCCTGCATCTGGTGTTGTCGGGCCTCGATCTGCAGCTTGCCGGCGTTGGCGCGCCAGGCGGTGCCCTGGTCAGTGATGTTGTCGGCCTTGACTTCAA
This sequence comes from Pseudomonas sp. SA233, assembly GCF_054792385.1. NCBI lineage: Bacteria > Pseudomonadati > Pseudomonadota > Gammaproteobacteria > Pseudomonadales > Pseudomonadaceae > Pseudomonas > Pseudomonas sp. SA233. The sequence continues at coordinate 1,183,644 of NZ_CP096449.1, forward strand.
CCTTGGCCCCGGACAACTCGCTCACCTGGGCAAAGCCGCGGCGCCGGTTTTCCAGGCGCTTGAGGTGGTCCACGGTCATGTCGGCGCCAACGCTGGGCGGCGCCATGGCGTCTTCGGGGGAGGCTTGCTGGAAGCGTGCGGCTTCTTCGCCCTGCACCAGGCGTTCGATGGGGCGGGTAAGGTCGCGATACTCGACACTGGCGCCGAGGCTGCCCGACCAGTCGTCACGGCTTTGTTCACGTTCCTCGATATCCTGCACCGCGCGGTTGTCGATGTGTTTGGCCGTTACCTGCAGAGTGTTGCCAGCCTTGACGCGTGCGGCCTCGGTGACCAGTTCATCGCCTTTGAGCTTCAGGTCGCCGCTGGCCTGCAATGTGCTGCGTTGCGCCTTGCTGTCGCGTTCAGTCTGCACCTGGCGGTTGTGATGGCCTTCGAACAAGCTGCCCAGCCGGTCGATGCCGCCGGTCACCGTCAAGCCGCCGCCACTCTGGGTGGTGCTGGTGGTGGTGTCGTGGTAATTGCGGGTTGCCCCCAGGGTCACCTTTTGCGCCTGCACATCGAGGTCGCCTGCGGCGGCCTTCACAGTGGAACCGTTGACCTGCAGGTGAGCCCCGCTGCCAAGGCTCACCGAAGCTCCCCCGAGCTCACTGGCGACCTGGCTGGTGGTGCGCTGCCTGCTGCTGGTGGTGGCGACGTCATAGGCAATGCCGGCCGAGTACTGGCGGGACTCGGGCTTGCCATCCTCGGCCTCCTGGGTCTGCTTGGCGCTGGCAGTGAAACCACGTTGCTGGTTACGGGTTTCGCGCTCGTCAACCGCTTGCGCGCTGGTAATCAGCAGGTCGCCCTTGGCCTCTACCAGCAGGTGCTCGCCCGCTACGACCTTGGCGCCCTGGATGCGCATTTCCTCGGCGCTGGCCAGGCGCAGATTGGTGGCCGAGCTGACGTCGCTGGTAAGCACCTGTTGCGTACGCTCGGTGTTCTCGCGGTCGCTGCCAATCAGGCCGAACAGCTTGCTGTCGCTGGTACGGTCGGTAGAGGTGGTTCGACCATGGTCGGCTTCGATGGCCAGTGAACCTTTTGTGCTGTAGAGCACCGAGTCCTCCTTGCCGAACACGGTACTGCCCTTGATGGCTACCTGGTCAGCTGTCACGGTAAGCTTGCCATCCGCCGTGACACTGCTGCCGGCAACGGCCTGGCCTTCGCTTTCGTTACCCTTGCGGTCGCCAAAGAAGGTGCCGGATACCAGGTCGCCGCGATAGTCGCGCCGGGTACCGCGCTGCTGCAGGGCGGTGGTAGCGATGTTTGCCTCCTTGGCTTCTATCGCCATGTCGCCGCGGCTGTGCAGGCTGCTCCCCTTCACATCGACAGTATTCTTGGCCTTGAGCGTCATGCGCTGGGCCTGGAGCGCACTGCCTTGTACGGTTTCCTTGTACTGGTCGGTATCACTGTCACCGCGCCACAAGTCCTTGCGGTGGCGAACCTGCTCTTCGGTGTGCTGGCTGTCGATGCCGGCAGCGATGGCCAGGTTGGCGCCGCTGTCGAGGGTCAGCTCATTGCCAGCATCCACCTTGGCAGCCACCAGGCGCATGTCGTCAGCGGATTGCAGCAGCACGCTGTCCTTGCCTTGCAAGCGGCTGCCCTGTTGCTGTTGCTGGGTGGTGGTAGTTTCGCGGTTGTAGGTTTCGCGGGTGACGAACAGGAACTTCTTGTTCCAGCTGTCGCTGTCGCGCTCGATGTTCTCGCGGGTTGTGGCATCCAGCGTGAGCTTCTTGCCCGCCTTGGCCTCGATTCGCCGAGCCTGCCCATCGACGGTTTCGAGTGTCAGATCATCGGCAGCGGTCAGCCGCAGATCGCCCTGTTCGCTATGCAGTTCGACGGGGCTGTCGGCCTTGCCGCTGACCTGCAGGGCGCCGGCCGACTGGATGTCGACCCCGTCGATGCCAAGCAGCTGCGATGCCCCCACACGCACACCAGCACCTTCTGCCGTGCTCACCACACGAATGCGCCCGGCGCGCATGGCACCGAACAGGCTGGCATCGATGCTGGAAGGGGTACCGGGCAGGTGCTCGACAATTTCGCCGCTGCTGCTGTCGATGCGGTTGCGACCCACGGTGATATCGATGGAGTTGCGCGCCATCAGCAGCCCTTTGCTGTCCACGCGCGGGGCAATCAGCTCGAGGGCGCCGTTGGGGTTTCGCTGGCCGCCCTCGAGCACTTGCAGGGTACCGCTGGCGTTCAGCGTGTCGAGGAACTTCAGTTGCTGGCCGTCGAACTCGGGGGTGCCCACCACGAAGCCGGCGCGCGTGGTGTTGATGAAACTGCCGCCGTTGAGGGTGATGCCATTGGGGTTGGCCAGGATGTAGTCGGCCGGGCGCCCGAAGATTTCCTGCGGCCCTTCGATCAGCGAGGCGTTGCGGCTGACCACCTCGTTGAGGATGGTCGAGGCGGCCTGGCCCTGGAATTGCGGGTTGGCCGCCAGGGCACCGGCCAGCTCCGACTGCCCGGCCTGGGTGGCATTGTTCAGCACCACCCCGGAGCGGTCGACGTTGTAGTCGAGGAACTGGTTGTGCGACAGCCCGTTGCTGTTTGGCGCGACAATATCGATGACCGGGACGCCGTGGCCGTCGTTGATGACCGGTGTGCCGCCGGGGCCGCTGGTTGCTGTCAGGCCGCCCTGGGCCAGTGCGGCGCCGGGTCCGAGCAGGGCGAGGAAGATGGCCCAGCGCAAGGTATCTGGGCGGGAAGACGACTGCGAGAGTGTTTGCATGTTCTCGTTCTCTTTGTTGTGGGTGAATCAGATGTTCAGGGCCAGTTCCACTACCCAGAAACCGGGTTCCAGCAGCGGGCGGGGTAGGTCGCTGGCGTACAGCGCGCGTTGGTAACCCAGGCGCAGGTGGCTGCCGGGCAGGCTCAGTTCGGCACCGGCGGTGGCCCCGGCAAGGCGTTGTGAAGGCTTGCCTTCGGCAGTGCGGGTCCAGCCCAGGTCCAGGCCGATGTAGGGGCGTACTTGCAGGGGAGCGGCCCAGCCCCCCGGCAGCGGCTGGCTGACGGTGTTGCGCCAGACGGCGCTGCTGGCACCGGAGTAGGTACGCAGGCGAAACCCGCGCACGGCCGAATCGTCGCTGGCCAGCAACTGCTCGACGGCGGGTAGCGGGTCACTGCTGTATTGCAGAGCCAGTTCGCTCTGCCAGCGCCATGGGTGGCTGGCCGGGCCCTGGCGCATGTGCAGCAGGTTGGCGCGGTACTTGCGAAAATCCGGGCGCAGGCGTTCCGCTCCCAGCGGTGAGCGGTCGGCGCCGAAGGCATCGATGCCCTGGGCGACACCGAGGTAGCCATTCCACAGGCCGCCCTGGAGCCACAGCAGGTTGATACCCGCTTCCACGCAGACCAGGGTGGGGCTCTGCTGGACGATCACCGCGCCCGCGCTGCGGTTGACCATTTGCTTGCGGTCAAGCCGGGCGCTGGCGCTGAGCATGCCTTGCTGGTTGCGCCACAGCACCCGTTCGACGCTCAGGCCCTGGTAGCTGCTGCTGCCGTCGGCTACCTGGCGGCTGTGGGGGAGCGGCGCCTCGTAGCGCAGCTCGCTGGCGCTGAGCGCGAAGGTCCAGGCGCCGTAGGGGATGCTGTAGTACAGCGAGATGCCTTGGCTTTGCCCGGGCGCATCGAGCACCGTACCGTTCAGTGACAGGCGCAGGTCATCATTGAGGCCCAGCGGGCTGTCCAGGCCGAAGCCTAAGTTCAGGCGATGACGCCCGGTCAGGTCGCTGCCGCGGTTGTCGAAGCGGCTGTCCAGGTGCCCGCGCGAGGCCACCTTGCGCGGCTGCACGACAACCCGGGTGCTGCCCTGCAGTTCGCCGGGCAGCAACTCTGCGGACAGGTCATAAGCGCGCAGTCGGTTGAGCTGGTCGAGGCCTTGCTCCAGGGCTGGCAGGAACAGTGGCTGCCCGAGCAGGCCGGGAAAGGCGCCGGGGAGGGACAGGGGCAACTCGGGGCCGGCCATTTCGATGGACTCGACGAACCCCTCGACGATGACCAGGTTCAGCGGTGCGCCGTCTTGTGGCGGTTGCTGCAGGTAAGGCCGGCTGGTCGGGTATCCGGCTTGCACATAGCGCTGGGTGATGGCTTTCAGCAGCCCGTTGATTTCCGCGATGCCCATGCACGGGGTAATGAACCTGCGAAGGGTTGGCGTTAGCTCCGAGTCGGAAAGCTTGCGGTTGCCGGCCACGCGTACGCCGGTGATGGCCCAGCAGCGCTGGTCGTGGGGGAGGGGTGCGGTGGCGTCGTGGCTTTCGGCAGGGGCGGGCTGGCGCTGCCAGCGTTCCAGGCGCTGTTGCTGTTCCAGCTGTCGCAGCCCGCGCTGCTGATCGCGCAGTTGCTGGCTGGCCGGGTCGTCGGCCAACGCCTGTGGTGCGGCCAGCAAACCTGACAGGCAGCAGGTGAGCGCCCAGCAGGTGGCGCGATGAATGTGGAACGGCATTGAAGCACCCCGCAAATGATGTACGGATTTCGTACTCGTCTGCGTGGATGCTAAAAATTAAGGGGTTCGCCTGGATGCAGTACCCGGCCTAAGCGCTTGTAGGGCGCGTTCTTGCCTGATGGTGGGAAGCTTCCTACAGCATCAGTTGAAAGGCCCGCTATCAGGGCCGAATTTCGATCAACGTGCCATCCCGCACCAGGTCCCACACTTCCTGCATGTCGCGGTTACGCATGGCAATACACCCATCCGTCCAGTCCAGGGTGTGGAAGTACCACTCCGGATACTCGTCGTTGATCGGCGTGCCATGGATCATGATCATGCTGCCGGCACTCACCCCTTCACGAGTGGCACGGGCCGCGTCGTTGATGTTCGGGTAGTTGATGTGTATGGCCAGGTTGAAACGGTCGCTTTGCTTGCGCCAGTCCAGCCAGTAAAGGCCCTCGGGGGTTTTCTTGTCGCCTTCGCGCTCCTTGGCGCCTTTTGGCTGCTTGCCCAGCGAGATGCGGTAGGTCTTCAGCGGTTCGCCACGGCTGATCAGTTGCAGACGGCGCTCGGACTTGATCACCAGCACCTTGTCGATCAGCGGTTGCATGGCCTGCTGCGAAGGCGACGGGGTTTGCACTGCCGGCTGGGGCTTGCGGATGATGGTCTCGGTGAAGGCCGCCTGGGACACCGAGGTAACGCAAAGGCAGAAAAGGGCAAGCAACCAGCGCATGTAACGGTATCCCTGAAGGCTTCTAGGTGGTGGGCGAGACGTTCATCGGCGGCAGGTATTCATGGCCTATGGGGTAGTGCTGCCTGATGCGATCGCGATAGTAGCATTCTAGTGTGCGAGTGACGGTGCGGAAAGCCAGCTCGCCCCACGGAATCTCATGTTCCTCGAACAGCCGCACCTCCAGGCTTTCGACACCGACAGCGAAATCAAGGTCCGCAAGCTCGGCGCGGAAGAACACGTGCACCTGGTTGATGTGTGGCAGGTCGAACAGCTGGTACAGGCTCATGCTGCCGACCCGGGCGCAGGCCTCCTCGACGGTTTCGCGACGGGCGGCCTGGTCCAGGGTTTCGCCGTTTTCCATGAAACCGGCGGGCAGGGTCCAGAAGCCGCGGCGTGGCTCGATGGCGCGCCGGCACAGCAGCACCTGGCTGCCCCAGGTCGGCAACACGCCGGCGACGATGTTGGGGTTCTGGTAGTGGATGGTCTGGCAAACCTCGCAGACATACCGCAGGCGGCTGTCGCCCTCGGGGATCCGCTGAGTGACCGGCTGGCCGCACGCGCTGCAGAATTTCATGTGTCGTTCCTTTTGCTCCGAGCTATCTTGGCGCGCCGGCCGTGCCGTCGCAAGCGCACGGGGCTTGGGTGCTTCGCGCCTTTGGTGCATCATGCAAGGCAGGCCTTGGATATGAGCGTGCGCAATGCTGGACGAGCTACTTCGCCGAATGAGCAACCACCAACCCGCATCACTGGAAACCGACCGGCGGTTCCCCGAAGCGGCGGTCCTCTTGCCCATTACCCGCAGCGAAGCGCCCGAGCTGGTCCTGACCCTGCGCGCCAAGGGCCTGTCCACCCACGGCGGCGAAGTGGCTTTTCCCGGTGGCCGCCGCGACCCGGAAGACCCGGACCTGGTGTTCACCGCGCTACGTGAAGCCGAAGAAGAAATCGGCCTGCCACCAGGCCTGGTGGAAGTGATCGGCCCGCTCAGCCCGCTGATTTCGCTGCACGGCCTGAAAGTGACGCCATTCGTCGGGCTCATCCCCGATTTTGTCGAATACCGTGCCAATGATGCCGAGATCGCGGCAGTATTCACCGTGCCGCTGGAATTCTTCCGCCAGGACCCGCGCGACCATACCCACCGTATCGATTACCAGGGGCGCAGCTGGTATGTGCCCAGCTATCGCTATGGCGAATACAAGATCTGGGGGTTGTCGGCGATCATGATCGTCGAACTGGTCAACCTGCTGTTCGATGCCGGCATCAGCCTGCACCAGCCCCCGGAGCGTTACATCGAAAACTGAGCGGGGCCAACCCCGTCGTCTGCGTTGCAGCCTGAGGAGCAAGCATGAAATACCGCCTGGGCGACCTGCGGGTCGAGAGCCACCCCACCAGTTGGGCCGCACCCAACGCCACGCTGATCGGCAAGGTGCGCCTGCAGGCCGATGCCAGCGTGTGGTTTGGCGCGGTGCTGCGCGGGGACAACGAGCTGATCGACATTGGCGAAGGCAGCAACGTGCAGGATGGCACGGTGATGCACACCGACATGGGCTCGCCGCTGACCTTGGGCAAGGGCGTGACCATTGGCCACAACGCCATGCTGCATGGTTGCACGGTGGGCGACTACAGCCTGGTCGGTATCAACGCGGTCATCCTCAATGGCGCACGCATCGGCAAGCATTGCATCATTGGCGCCAATGCACTGATTGCAGAAGGCAAGGAGATCCCCGACGGTTCGCTGGTGATGGGTTCGCCGGGCAAGGTGGTGCGCGAGCTGACCGAACAGCAGAAACGCATGCTCGAAGCCAGTGCCGCGCATTACGTGCACAATGCCCAGCGTTATGCACGGGAGTTGGTGGTTGATTATGAGTGATGTAGTGGAGCGACCGGTGGCCTCGCCGTGCGTGAGTATCTGTGCACTGGACGAGCAGGATATCTGCACCGGTTGCCAGCGAACCGTGGCGGAAATCAGCCGCTGGGGGCGGATGGACAACGACGAGCGCCGGGCTGTGCTCAAGCGTTGCCATGAAAGGGCCGTGGAGGCCGGCCTCATCCTGTAGGCTGACGCGCCCCCCTGTAGGAGCAGCCTTGTGCTGCGAAGAGGCCAGCAAGGCAAAAGGTGATCGTTTGCAGATATGGCCTCTTCGCGGCGCAAGGCTGCTCCTACATGTCCTGTGCATGGCTTGAGGTCGGTGCCTGCGGGTTTACCCGCGAACCAGCCAGCGGTAATCTGTGCGGCTTGCCCACAGACTACCCGCCATGTTCTATCTGATTGCCTACATCAGCAGCGTAGTGCTGATCAACTACGCCTTCTCCAGCGCGCCACACCTGGACATCATCTGGTCCGCCTGGGGCGGCCTGGTGTTCATCCTGCGCGACATGGTGCAAACCCGCTTCGGCCATGGCGCCCTGGTCGCCATGCTGGCGGCGCTGGTGCTGTCCTACGTCACCTCGGAACCGGCCATCGCTCTGGCCAGCGCCACCGCCTTCTTCATTTCCGAACTGATCGACTGGCTGGTGTTCAGCGTCACGCGCCGACCGCTGCGCGACCGCCTGTGGCTGAGCTCGGCGCTGAGCATCCCGGTGGACACCTTCATCTTCTTCGGCATGATCGGTGCCCTGACCCCAGCCGTGATCGGCACCGCCATGGCCTCGAAATTCGCCGGGGTCACCGCCGTATGGCTGGCCATGGCATTTCGCGCCCGGCGGGCCGCCGTGGCGGGTTGATGGTGTAGAATAGCGGTCCTTTTTCAGCGGGCGGCGCCAAGCCTGGTGCGGCCCCGGACGCCTTCGAGGACCTGAAATGACCCGTATCGGAACCCCTTTGTCGCCCACCGCGACCCGTGTACTGCTCTGCGGCTGTGGCGAGCTGGGCAAGGAAGTGGTGATCGAGCTGCAGCGCCTGGGCGTCGAAGTGATCGCCGTCGATCGCTACGCCAATGCCCCGGCAATGCAGGTGGCGCACCGCAGCCACGTGGTCAACATGCTCGATGGCGTGGCCCTGCGCGCGGTGATCGAGGCCGAGAAGCCGCACTACATCGTCCCTGAAATCGAAGCCATCGCCACCGCCACCTTGGTCGAGCTGGAAAACGAAGGTTTCAACGTGGTGCCGACCGCCCGCGCCACCCAGCTCACCATGAACCGTGAAGGCATCCGCCGCCTGGCCGCCGAAGAGTTGGACCTGCCAACCTCGCCGTACCACTTCGCCGACACCTACGAAGACTACGCCAAGGCCGTGGCCGATGTCGGCTACCCGTGCGTGGTCAAGCCGGTGATGAGCTCGTCGGGCAAGGGCCAGAGCCTGCTACGCAGCGATGCCGACTTGCAGAAGTCGTGGGCCTACGCCCAGGAAGGCGGCCGCGCCGGCAAAGGCCGGGTCATCGTCGAGGGCTTCATCGACTTCGAATACGAAATCACCCTGCTGACCGTGCGCCACGTCGGTGGCACCACCTTCCTCGAGCCAGTCGGCCACCGCCAGGAGAAGGGGGACTACCAGGAATCGTGGCAGCCGCAGGCCATGAGCCCGAAGGCGCTGGCCGAGTCGCAGCGGGTGGCCAGGGCGGTCACCGATGCCCTGGGTGGTCGTGGCCTGTTTGGCGTGGAACTGTTCGTGAAAGGCGACCAGGTGTGGTTCAGCGAAGTCTCGCCACGCCCGCATGACACCGGCCTGGTGACCCTGATTTCCCAGGACCTGTCGCAGTTTGCCCTGCATGCTCGCGCCATTCTTGGCCTGCCGATTCCGGTGGTGCGCCAGTTCGGCCCTTCGGCTTCGGCGGTGATCTTGCCCGAGGGGCAGTCGCAGCAGACCAGCTTTGCCAACCTGGGCGCGGCGCTGAGCGAGCCGGATACCGCCATTCGCCTGTTCGGCAAGCCGGAAATCAACGGTACCCGCCGAATGGGCGTGTGCCTGGCGCGTGACGAGTCGGTCGAAGCGGCGCGTGCCAAGGCGACCCGTGCTTCGCAGGCGGTCAAGGTCGAGTTCTGATCCGATTGGGGCTGCGTTGCAGCCCATTCGCAGCACAAGGCTGCTCCTACAAGGGCAACGCATCCCCCTGTAGGAGCAGCCTTGTGCTGCGAATGGGGCGCAGGGCGCCCCCAACTATTCAAAGTTCGGTATTGCGGGTCTCTTTCAGGCACAGCACGGCAATCAAGCTGATCACCGCCGCCACCGAAACATAACCCCCCACCCAGCTCAACCCACCCATGCTCACCAGCTTCTGGGCAAAGAACGGTGCCGCCGAGGCGCCGACGATGCCGCCCAGGTTATAGGCCGCCGAAGCGCCGGTATAACGCACGTGGGTCGGGAACAGTTCAGGCAGCAGTGCCCCCATCGGCGCAAAAGTTACGCCCATCAGGAACAGTTCGATGGCCAGGAACAGCGCCACGCCCGCGGTCGACCCCGAAGTCAGCAGCGGCTCCATGGTAAAGCCCGAGGCCACCGCCAGCAGGCCGCCGACGATCAGCACCGGTTTGCGCCCGTAGCGGTCGCTGAGCCAGGCCGACAGTGGTGTGGCCAGGGCCATGAACACCACCGCGAAACACAGCAGGCCAAGGAACGTCTCGCGGCTGTAGCCCAGCGTGGTCACGCCATAGCTCAGCGAGAACACCGTGGAGATGTAGAACAGCGCGTAGCACACCACCATCGCCGCTGCGCCAAGCAGGGTCGGCAGCCAGTATCTGGAAAACAGGTCGACCACCGGCATTTTCACCCGCTCGTGGCGGGCGACGGCCTTGGCGAATACCGGGCTTTCTTCCAGCTTCAGGCGCACATACAGGCCCACCAGTACCAGCGCGGCGCTGAGCAGGAACGGAATGCGCCAGCCCCACTCGCGGAACTGCTCGTCGCTGAGCACCAGGGCCAGGGTCAGGAACAGGCCGTTGGCGGCCAAAAAGCCGATCGACGGGCCCAGCTGCGGGAACATGCCGAACCAGGCGCGCTTGCCTTCGGGCGCGTTCTCGGTGGCCAGCAAGGCCGCGCCACCCCATTCGCCACCCAGGCCCAGGCCTTGGCCAAAGCGCAGCAGGCAGAGGATGATCGGCGCCCATACACCAATGCTTTCATATCCTGGCAGCACACCGATGGCCGTGGTGGACACGCCCATCAGCAGCAGCGAGGCGACCAGGGTCGACTTGCGGCCGATACGGTCGCCAAAGTGGCCGAACAGTGCCGAGCCTAGCGGGCGCGCCAGGAAGGCGATACCGAAGGTGAGGAAGGCCGCCAGCATCTGCGCGGTGCCTGACCCGGACGGGAAGAACACCGGGCCGATCACCAGGGCGGCGGCAGTGGCGTAGACGTAGAAATCGTAGAACTCGATGGCGGTGCCGATGAAGCTGGCGGTGGCGACCCGCGCGGGCGAGTTGACCGGCGCGGCAGGCGCTTCGGCATAGGTGCTGCTGGTTGTCATTGAATAGGTCCCTGACAGTCTGGTCCGGCTCCATTGGGATAAGCCCCGCGGCGTGCAATGCAAAAGGGCAGGCACGGTGGCGCGGGCGCCGGAGCGTTTTGTTGTTGTGTGCGCCCGACTGACGATAGCCCAAGGGGGATAGGGGCGGGGGCGGGCACTGTTCGGGGTGTTGAAGCAGGACCGCGGGGCGTGTCAGTGGAGCGGACTGGCCGTGGAGCACCGGGTGCGGGTAGCAGGCGGGACGGCGGGGCTGGGTAAGCGTGACCCGAGTATAGCTATCGGGTCACGGTCCACACCAGTACCTTGCTGGCACAATTGTCCTCTGTTTCGAGGATTTCCAGGCGATAGCGGCCGATCTTCAGGCAAACGGCGCTTTCCGGGATACTTTCCAGCGCTTCGGTGACTAGCCCGTTGAGGGTTTTCGGCCCGCCGTCGCAGGGCAGGTGCCAGCCCAGACTGCGGTTGATTTCGCGCAGCGAAGCGGTGCCGTCAATGACGAAAGTGCCATCGGGCTGCGGGTGCACGTGGGGGTTGTCCAGGCTGTGTTCATCCTCGAACTCGCCAACGATCTCTTCGAGGATGTCTTCCAGGGTGACGATGCCCAGCACCTCGCCGTACTCGTCCACCACCACGCCCAGGCGGCGCTGCTGCTTGTGGAAGTTCAGCAGCTGCATTTGCAGGGGCGTGCTCTCGGGTACGAAATAGGGCTCGTAGCAGGCGCCGAGCAGCATCTCCAGGGTCAGCTCGGCCTTGGGCAGCAGGTGGCTGATCAGCTTGGTATTGAGGATTGCTTCAACCTGGTTGATGTCGCTGTGGTACACCGGCAGGCGGGTGTGGCGGCTGACGATCAGTTGCTCGATGATGCGTTCGATCGGCTCGTCGAGGCTGATGCCGTCCACTTCGTTGCGCGGTACCAGGATGTCGTTGACGGTCATCTTGTCCAGTGACTGCAGGCCGTCGAGCAGGCCGTGGCGCGGTGCTTCGTGTTCCTCATCCTCGTCGAATTCGTCGGCTTCCTGCGGGTGCAGGGCCACGGCCGTGGGTTGCACGCGGAACGGACGCAGGATCAGCTTGGCAATGCCATCCAGCAGGCAGGCTAGCGGTTGCAGCAGGGCGAGGGGTACTTTCAGCAGGCTGGTGCCGAGGCTGACGAACGCCTGCGGGTTGCGCCGGGCCAGGCGCCGCGGCAGGTATTCGGCAAATACCAGCAGGACGAGGGTGGCGGCCAACCCGGCCAGCCAGAAGCCGTGCTCGCCGCTATGGCGCTGGCCGAGCAGGCAGGCCAGGCCCAGCACCAGCAGCTTGCCCAGGCTGGCGCACAGCACCAGGGCCTGGGCCGGCAGCACGGGCTGGCCGTCCTCGCCGGTGCGCAGCGTGCCATTGAGTTGCAGGCGGGCGGCGTCCACCGCGGTGAACAGCGCCGACCACAACAGGGCCAGTGCCAGGGTGCCGAATAGCGGTGCGTACGGCAGGGTATCCATGGGCGGCCGTCAGATATGCAGGATGAATTCGCGAACTAGCTTGCTGCCGAAATAGGCCAGCATCAGCAGGCAGAAACCGGCCAGCGTCCAGCGGATGGCCTTGTGGCCACGCCAGCCCAGGCGGGTGCGGCCCCACAGCAGCACGCTGAACACCACCCAGGCGATACAGGCCAGCAGGGTCTTGTGTACCAGGTGCTGGGCGAACAGGTTGTCGAGGAACAGCCAGCCGGAGATCAGCGACAGCGACAGCAGGCACCAGCCAGCCCAGAGGAAGCCGAACAGCAGGCTTTCCATGGTTTGCAGCGGCGGGAAGTTGCGGATCAGCCCGGACGGGTGCTTGTTCTTCAGTTGGCGGTCCTGCAGCAGCAACAGCAGGGCCTGGAACACCGCAATGGTGAACAGCCCATAGGCCAGGATCGACAGCAGGATATGCGCGAGGATACCCGGCTCTTCGTTGACCAGCGGCACCGTGCCGGGGGGCGCGAACTGGGCCAGCAGCGCGGTCACCGCGCCCAGCGGGAACAGCAGCACCAACAGGTTTTCCACGGGTATGCGCAAGCAGGCCAGCAGGGTCAGGGCGATGACGGCCACGGCGATCAGGCTGGCGGCACTGAAGAAGTCCAGGCTCAGGCCCAGCGGGGTGATCAGCTGGAAGAACAGCGCACCGGCCTGGGCGAGTACCGCGAAGGCACCCAGCAGGGCAAGCAGGCGCTTGTCGGCCTTGCGGTTCTGGGCAAGGTAAGAGCCCTGGTAGATGGCCGCTGCTATATATAGGCCGGCGGCGATCAGGTTGGGGATGAGGCTGGGTGAGGAGAACATAAGTCCTGGTTGGCGAGCCTTAAAGAGACGGAGTTTGGCATAGATCGCGCTGGTCTAGGAAGACTGCAGACTGCGGTGCGGCAATCGCGGGTGAACCCGCTCCCACAGGCACGGCGCCGGTTTCGAATGTGGTGCAGGCCCTGTGGGAGCGGGTTCACCCGCGAAGAGGCCGGCACAGCCACCGAATATCTACCAGGCCGCCAGCAAGGTGTGCGCCGCCGCCGCACTTCGCTATAATCGCCGCCTTGCTGTGCCCGGCGGGTATGCATTCCCCCTGGGCGCCTGACAAACCTCGGCTTTTACTGGGCCTGAAAGGATCACCATGTTCGAAAACCTGACCGACCGCCTGTCACAGACGCTGCGCCATGTCACCGGCAAGGCCAAGCTGACCGAAGACAACATCAAGGACACGCTGCGCGAAGTGCGCATGGCCCTGCTCGAGGCCGACGTTGCCCTGCCGGTGGTCAAGGATTTCGTCAACAGCGTCAAGGATCGTGCAGTCGGCACCGAGGTGTCGCGCAGCCTGACCCCGGGCCAGGCGTTCGTGAAGATCGTCCAGGCCGAGCTGGAAAGCCTGATGGGCGCGGCCAACGAAGACCTCGCACTGAACGCCGCTCCGCCAGCCGTGGTGCTGATGGCCGGCCTGCAGGGTGCCGGTAAGACCACCACCGCCGGCAAGCTGGCGCGCTTCCTCAAGGAGCGCAAGAAAAAGAGCGTGATGGTGGTGTCCGCCGACGTCTACCGCCCGGCGGCGATCAAGCAGCTGGAAACCCTGGCCAACGACATCGGCGTCACCTTCTTCCCGTCCGACATCAGCCAGAAGCCGGTGGCCATCGCTGAAGCGGCCATCCGCGAAGCCAAGCTGAAGTTCATCGACGTGGTCATCGTCGATACCGCCGGCCGTCTGCACATCGACGCCGACATGATGGACGAGATCAAGGCGTTGCATGCCGCGGTCAAGCCGATCGAGACCCTGTTCGTGGTCGACGCCATGACCGGCCAGGACGCGGCCAACACCGCCAAGGCCTTTGGCGAGGCGCTGCCGCTGACCGGCGTGGTGCTGACCAAGGTCGACGGTGACGCCCGTGGTGGTGCCGCGCTGTCGGTGCGTGCCATCACCGGCAAGCCGATCAAGTTCATCGGTATGGGCGAGAAGACCGAAGCCCTCGAACCGTTCCACCCCGACCGCGTCGCCTCGCGCATCCTCGGCATGGGTGACGTGCTCAGCCTGATCGAACAGGCCGAGCAGAACATCGACAAGGCCAAGGCCGACAAGCTGGCCAAGAAGCTGAAGAAGGGCAAGGGCTTCGACCTCGAAGACTTCCGTGACCAGCTGCAGCAGATGAAGAACATGGGCGGCCTCGGCGGCCTGATGGACAAGCTGCCGAGCATCGGCGGGGTCAACCTGTCGCAGATGGGCAACGCCCAGGGCGCCGCCGAGAAGCAGTTCAAGCAGATGGAAGCGATCATCAACTCCATGACCCCGGCCGAGCGCCGTGATCCGGAGCTGATCAGCGGCTCGCGCAAGCGCCGCATTGCCATCGGTTCCGGCACCCAGGTGCAGGACGTCGGCCGCCTGATCAAGCAGCACAAGCAAATGCAGAAGATGATGAAGAAATTCTCCGCCAAGGGCGGCATGGCCAAGATGATGCGCGGCCTTGGCGGGATGCTGCCGGGCGGCGGCATGCCGAAGCTGTAACCCCTATTCCGGGGGCCTGCCGTTTGTCCGGCAGGCGCCAAGAACCCCCGCCGTGGCGGGGCAATGGCCGCGGATTTCGCGGCTCAACCGGCAGATCTGGACGGCAGGGCAGGGCCTTGCCGAAAAAGTCATTTGCAAATGTCCGTGTATTCCCCGAGAATATGCGGCCTTTTGGGCACCCGTGTGCCTATTTGGCATTCAGATTTGCAGTACCAGCTGCTGTATCAACTGCAGCACCGACTATAGGAACGATGTTCACATGGTAACCATTCGTCTGGCCCGTGGCGGCTCGAAAAAGCGCCCATTCTACCACCTGACCGTGACCAACTCGCGTAACGCCCGTGACGGCCGTTTCGTTGAGCGCGTAGGTTTCTTCAACCCGATCGCTGCTGGCGCCGAAGTCAAGCTGTCGGTCAACCAAGAGCGCGTCAACTACTGGCTGAGCCAGGGTGCACAGCCGTCTGAGCGCGTTGCTCAGCTGCTGAAGGACGCTGCCAAGGCTGCTGCCTGAGAAGTATGAACGCGACGCCAGAAAAGGCTGACGACCTCATCGTCGTTGGCAAGATTTTTTCGGTTCACGGCGTTCGCGGCGAGGTGAAGGTGTATTCCTTTACCGATCCGATTGAAAACCTGTTGGATTATCCGCGCTGGACGCTTCGGCACGAAGGCAAGGTAAAGCAGGTCGAGCTGGTCAACGGTCGTGGCTCCCAGAAGGGCCTGGTCGTGAAGCTGAAAGGCCTCGATGATCGCGATGAAGCCCGTCTTCTGAGCGGTTACGAAATCTGCATTCCGCGGAGCCTTTTGCCCAACCTGGCTGCTGACGAGTACTACTGGTACCAGTTGGTCGGCCTGAAGGTCATCAACCAGGACGAACAACTGTTCGGCAAGGTCGATCACCTGTTGGAGACCGGTGCGAACGATGTAATGGTGGTCAAGCCCTGCGCAGGCAGCCTGGATGATCGCGAGCGTCTGTTGCCCTATACGGCGCAATGCGTGCTCGACATCGACCTGGAAGCAGGCGTGATGCGGGTTGAATGGGACGCGGACTTCTAAACGATGGGTAACCTTCGCGTAGACGTCATCACGTTGTTCCCCGAGATGTTCTCGGCCATCACGGAGTACGGCATTACCAGCCGCGCGGTGAAACAGGGGTTGCTTCAGGTGACTTGCTGGAACCCGCGGGACTACACCACAGATCGTCACCACACGGTGGATGATCGGCCGTTTGGCGGTGGTCCGGGCATGGTGATGAAAATCAAGCCTCTGGAAGACGCCCTGGTCAGCGCCAGGCAAGCGACCGGAGCAGCGGCGAAGGTGATCTACCTTTCGCCACAAGGCCGCAAGCTGACTCAGCAGGCGGTCAAAGGCCTGGCCGAACAGGAATCGTTGATCCTGATCGCCGGTCGTT
The DNA here is from genome assembly GCF_054792385.1 of Pseudomonas sp. SA233. Lineage (NCBI taxonomy): Bacteria > Pseudomonadati > Pseudomonadota > Gammaproteobacteria > Pseudomonadales > Pseudomonadaceae > Pseudomonas > Pseudomonas sp. SA233. The sequence continues at coordinate 1,199,642 of NZ_CP096449.1, forward strand.
ATGAAGGCATCGACGAGCGCTTTATCGAGGCTCATGTCGATGAGGAGTGGTCGATTGGCGACTATGTGCTTTCCGGTGGCGAGCTGCCGGCCATGGTACTGATCGATGCGGTTACACGGCTGCTGCCCGGAGCTTTAGGGCATGTGGACTCGGCGGAAGAAGATTCCTTCACCGACGGTCTGCTCGATTGCCCGCACTACACCCGACCTGAGGTGTATGCGGATCAGCGTGTTCCCGACGTGTTGCTAAGTGGCAACCATGCACACATCCGGCGTTGGAGAATGAAGCAGTCCCTTGGTAGGACCTTCGAACGACGCGCCGATCTTCTGGAAAGTCGCTCGCTTTCTGGAGAAGAGAAGAAGCTGCTCGAGGAATATCTCCGCGAGCGGGACGATAGTTAAACGTATCGATGGTGGATCACGTATCCATCTTAGGAGCACAGCATGACCAACAAGATCATCCAGCAGCTCGAAGCCGAGCAGATGAGCAAGGAAATCCCGACCTTCGCACCAGGCGACACCGTTGTCGTTCAGGTTAAAGTGAAGGAAGGTGAGCGTTCCCGTCTGCAGGCGTTCGAAGGCGTCGTTATCGCCAAGCGTAACCGCGGTCTGAACAGCGCCTTCACCGTGCGCAAGATCTCCAGCGGCGTTGGCGTAGAGCGTACCTTCCAGACCTACAGCCCGCAAATCGACAGCCTGGCCGTGAAACGTCGTGGTGACGTGCGTAAAGCCAAGCTGTACTACCTGCGCGACCTGTCCGGCAAAGCCGCTCGCATCAAGGAAAAACTGTCCTGAGTGCAGTTTGCCCGGTGGCCGAGGCCGCCTAGCGAGAAAAAAGCAGCCTTCGGGCTGCTTTTTTGCGTTTTGACCCCCGAAGATGTGATTGCCATGACTACCCGAGACCAGGAAATCCTGCGCCGCACCGAGCTGTCGGTGACCCGCGTGACCAAGGCGGTGTTCCCCAACACCACCAACCACCACAACACCCTGTTCGGCGGCACCGCCCTGGCCTGGATGGACGAAGTGTCGTTCATTGCTGCCACGCGCTTCTGCCGCCTGCCACTGGTGACCGTGTCCACTGACCGCATCGACTTCAAGCACCCGATCCCGGCGGGCTCGATCGTCGAGTTGGTGGGGACGGTCATCAAGGTGGGTAATACCAGTTTGCAGGTGCAGGTGGATGTGTTCGTCGAGAACATGTACCTGGATGGGCGCGAGCGAGCGATTCACGGGATGTTCAGCTTCGTCGCCATCGACGAGGACAAGCGGCCGGTGCCGGTTTTGCCCCAGGCCTGAGTTCTCCTGCACTGGCCCTTTCGCGGCTAAAGCCGCTCCCACAGGGATCGCACATACCTCAAGGGCGGTGATATCTCTGTGGGAGCGGCTTTAGCCGCGAAGAGGCCAGTACAGACAACAATTATGCTGCTGTGAAACACTAAGCCACCTCCAACACCCAGCAGCCCCGAATGCCCGCCCTAGACCACCCCCTGATCGACCAGTTCCTCGACGCCCTGTGGCTTGAAAAGGGCCTGTCCGACAACACCCGCATGTCCTACCGCAGCGACCTGGCCCTGTTCAACGGTTGGCTGCAGGAACACGGCGTCAGCTTGCCCGATGCCGGCCGCGACCTGATTCTCGACCACCTGGCCTGGCGCCTCGACCAAGGCTACAAGCCGCGCTCCACGGCACGCTTCCTGTCCGGCCTGCGCGGTTTCTTCCGCTACCTGCTGCGGGAAAAACTGGTGGCCATCGACCCGACCCTGCAAGTCGACATGCCGCAACTGGGCAAGCCGCTGCCCAAGTCGTTGTCCGAAGCCGACGTCGAAGCCTTGCTGCAGGCCCCGGACCTGGGCGAAGCCATTGGCCAGCGTGACCGCGCCATGCTCGAAGTGCTTTATGCCTGCGGCCTGCGGGTCACCGAACTGGTCAGCCTGGCCCTCGACCAGGTCAACCTGCGCCAGGGCGTGCTACGGGTGATGGGCAAGGGCAGCAAAGAGCGCCTGGTGCCCATGGGCGAAGAGGCGGTGCTTTGGTTGCAGCGCTACCTGCGCGATGGCCGCGCCGAACTGCTCAATGGCCGCCCCAGCGACGTTTTGTTCCCCAGCCAGCGTGGCGAGCAGATGACCCGCCAGACCTTCTGGCATCGCATCAAGCACCATGCCCGGGTCGCCGGTATCGACAAACCGCTGTCGCCGCATACCCTGCGCCATGCCTTCGCTACTCATCTGCTCAACCATGGTGCCGACCTGCGCGTGGTGCAGATGCTGCTGGGCCACAGTGACCTTTCGACCACGCAGATCTACACCCATGTCGCCAAGGCCCGCCTGCAGCAATTGCATGCCCAGCACCACCCGCGTGGATGAATGTTTTTCATGTTCCGCCGACCGGTCCTTGCAAGGCCCTTCACCGGCGGTGTGATGTGGTAGGCTTGAGCGGTTTGCACCAAGGGCCGCACGGTCACCGCGTATTTTCCGCAGGTGGCGCCCTCCGGCCCCTGTCCGCCTTCAGGAGTTCCCATGCGCGTGACCCAGTTTTTCGCCGCCGCCGCGTTGGCGCTGGCCAGTACCTTTGCCGCTGCCGCGGCAACCGATAGCAATGCTGCTGCCGAGCAGGCCATCCGTAAGTCATTGCAGAACCTCGAGCTGGAAGTGCCCGTCGAAAGCGTGGCCAGCAGCCCGGTCAGCGGCCTCTATGAAGTCAAGCTGCAGGGCGGACGCGTGCTGTATGCCAGCGGCGACGGCCAGTTCGTGATGCAGGGCTACCTGTTCCAGATCCAGGACGGCAAGCCGGTCAACCTCACCGAGAAGACCGAGCGCCTGGGCATTGCCAAGCTCATCAACGGCATTCCAGCCGCCGAGATGGTGGTTTATCCTGCCAAAGGCGAGACCAAGTCGCACATCACCGTGTTCACCGACACCACCTGCCCGTACTGCCACAAGCTGCACGCCGAGGTGCCCGAGCTCAACCGCCGCGGTATCGAAGTGCGCTATGTCGCCTTCCCGCGCCAGGGCCTCGGTTCGTCGGGTGACCAGCAGTTGCAGGCCGTCTGGTGTTCCAGCGACCGCCGTGCGGCGATGGACAAGATGGTCGAGGGTGAGGAAATCAAGGCCGCCAAGTGCGCCAACCCGGTCAGCAAGCAGTTCCAGCTGGGCCAGTCGATCGGCGTCAATGGCACGCCGGCGATCGTCCTTGAAAGCGGCCAGGTCATTCCGGGCTACCAGCCGGCACCGCAGGTCGCCAAGCTGGCACTGGCCAAGTAATCCAATTCAGTACGCCGTCGTCATGGGGTGACGGCATGTTTCACGGTCGGCATAGGTGCCGGCCGTTCAATGGGGAGTTCACAGTGAAACCGGTCAAAGTAGGCATCTGTGGGTTGGGGACCGTCGGTGGCGGAACCTTCAATGTACTTCAGCGCAACGCCGAGGAGATCGCCCGCCGTGCCGGGCGCGGTATTGAAGTGGCACAGATTGCCATGCGCTCGCAGAACCCGAACTGCCAGATTACCGGTACCCCCATTACCGCTGATGTGTTCGAAGTTGCGAGCAACCCGGAGATCGACATTGTCATCGAGCTGATCGGTGGCTACACCGTGGCCCGCGAACTGGTGCTCAAGGCCATCGAGAATGGCAAGCACGTGGTCACCGCCAACAAGGCGCTGATTGCCGTGCACGGCAACGAAATCTTCGCCAAGGCCCGCGAGAAGGGCGTGATCGTCGCCTTCGAAGCGGCCGTGGCCGGTGGCATCCCGGTGATCAAGGCCATCCGCGAAGGCCTGTCAGCCAACCACATCAACTGGCTGGCCGGCATCATCAACGGCACCGGCAACTTCATCCTCACCGAAATGCGTGAGAAGGGCCGCGCCTTCCCGGACGTGCTGGCCGAAGCCCAGGCGCTGGGTTACGCCGAAGCCGACCCGACCTTCGACGTTGAAGGCATCGATGCCGCGCACAAGTTGACCATCCTGGCCTCGATCGCTTTCGGCATCCCGCTGCAATTCGACAAGGCCTACACCGAAGGCATCACCCAGCTGACCACTGCTGACGTGAACTATGCCGAGGCCCTGGGCTACCGCATCAAGCACCTGGGTGTGGCCCGCCGCACTGCCGAAGGTATCGAGCTTCGCGTACACCCGACGCTGATCCCGGCCGACCGCCTGATCGCCAACGTCAACGGCGTGATGAACGCCGTCATGGTCAATGGCGACGCCGCTGGCTCCACCCTGTACTACGGCGCCGGTGCCGGCATGGAGCCTACCGCTTCGTCGGTAGTCGGCGATCTGGTGGATGTGGTCCGTGCCATGACCTCCGACCCGGAAAACCGCGTGCCGCACCTGGCCTTCCAGCCGGATTCGCTGTCGGCCCACCCGATCCTGCCGATCGAAGCCTGCGAAAGTGCCTACTACCTGCGCATCCAGGCCAAGGATCACCCTGGCGTACTGGCCCAGGTGGCCAGCATCCTCTCGGAGCGTGGCATCAACATCGAGTCGATCATGCAGAAGGAAGCCGAGGAACAGGACGGCCTGGTGCCGATGATCCTGCTGACCCATCGCGTGGTCGAGCAGCGCATCAACGACGCCATCGTCGCCCTGGAAGCCCTGCAGGACGTCATCGGCAAGGTCGTGCGCATTCGCGTCGAGCAGCTCAACTAACAATAGTGCCGTGGGGCCGCCAGCGCGGCCCCGGCCCCAGTATCGAAGGTTTGCACCCATGCGCTATATCAGTACCCGCGGCCAGGCTCCGGCCCTCAATTTCGAAGACGTCCTGCTGGCTGGCCTGGCCAGCGACGGCGGCCTGTACGTCCCGGAAAACCTGCCACGCTTCACCCAGGAAGAAATCGCCTCGTGGGCCGGCCTGCCGTACCATGAACTGGCCTTCCGGGTGATGCGCCCGTTCGTCGAAGGCAGCATCGCCGACGCCGACTTCAAGAAGATCCTCGAAGAAACCTACGGCGAGTTCGCCCACGCCGCGGTTGCCCCGCTGCGTCAGCTGAACAGCAACGAGTGGGTACTGGAGCTGTTCCACGGCCCGACCCTGGCATTCAAGGACTTCGCCCTGCAACTGCTCGGTCGCCTGCTCGACCACGTGCTGGCCAAGCGCAACGAGCGCGTGGTGATCATCGGCGCCACCAGTGGTGACACCGGTTCCGCCGCCATCGAAGGCTGCCGCCGCTGCGACAACGTCGACATCTTCATCCTGCACCCGCACCAGCGCGTGTCGGAAGTGCAGCGCCGGCAGATGACCACCATCTTCGGTGACAACATCCACAACATCGCCATCGAAGGCAACTTCGACGACTGCCAGGAAATGGTCAAGGCCAGCTTCGCCGACCAGTCGTTCCTCAAGGGCACCCGCCTGGTTGCGGTCAACTCGATCAACTGGGCGCGGATCATGGCCCAGATCGTCTACTACTTCCACGCGGCCCTGCAGCTGGGTGGCCCGGCGCGTTCCGTGGCGTTCTCGGTACCGACCGGCAACTTCGGCGACATCTTCGCCGGCTACCTGGCACGTAACATGGGCCTGCCGGTCAGCCAGCTGATCGTCGCCACCAACCGCAACGACATCCTGCACCGCTTCATGAGCGGCAACCAGTACGTCAAGGAAACCCTGCACGCGACCCTGTCGCCGTCGATGGACATCATGGTCTCGTCCAACTTCGAGCGCCTGCTGTTCGACCTGCACGGCCGCAACGGCGGTGCCATTGCCGAGCTGATGGCCAACTTCAAGCAAGGTGGCGGCTTCAGCGTCGAGCAAGACCGCTGGACCGAAGCGCGCAAGCTGTTCGACTCGCTGGCAGTGAGCGACGAGCAGACCTGCGAAACCATCGCCGAAGTGTTCGCTGCTACCGGCGAAGTGCTCGACCCGCACACCGCTATCGGCGTCAAGGCCGCCCGCGAGTGCCGCCGCAGCCTGGACACGCCGATGGTGGTGCTGGGCACCGCGCACCCGGTCAAGTTCCCGGAAGCGGTGGAGAAGGCCGGTGTTGGCAAGGCGCTGGAGCTGCCAGCGCACCTCAGCGACCTGTTCAGCCGTGAAGAGCGTTGCACGGTGCTGGCCAATGACCTGAAGGCCGTGCAGGGCTTTGTCAGCCAGCATGGTAACCGCGGCAAGCCTTTGTAAGCATCGAGCCGCACTGCGGCCCATAGCCGGGAAGCCAGCTCCCACCCCGACCACATAGACCCAAGGTCATGTGCAATCCCTGTGGGAACTGGCTTGCCAGCGATGGGCTGCGGAGCAGCCCGAATTATCCGAATCTTCCCACTGCTCCATCAGAAACATCCTATTCAGGCCGCCCAGCGCAACGCCTAAATTAGCCGGTCCTCCCATCAGGAGCGGCTCATGCACCAGCCCTACGTGTTGATCCACCAGGCTCGCCCATCCCATCAGATCCTCCTGCACCAGGCCCTCAACGCTCAGGGCATGTTCCATGTGCGCATCAGCGAAACCAGTGCAGACCTCGACGCCTGCCTGAACGCCGATCACCGCCCCGATCTGCTGATCCTTGACCACGCCATGCCAACCCGGGCCGGCCTTGCCTTGCTCGAACAGCAGCACCGAACCCGCGCTTTGCTGTTCGTCGGCCAGGCTACCCCCAAGCGCCACAACCTTGCCCAAGAGGCCAGAAACCGGGGCCTGTGGGTGCTCGCCGAACTGCCCTGGCCGCTGTCGATGCCAAGCCTGCAGCGTGCCCTGCAAGCACTGCAGGTGCGCCCGTGGCGGCGTATTCAAACTGTCACGTCCGCCCCGCATGCTCACTGAAGCAGCCGCGGTGTAACGAACTTTCCGCTGCGTCTGTTGGTCAGTTCCTCTATATCCCACCACGCAGCGAGTGATCCGGATGGAAAGAATCTGCAGACTGCTCAACGAAGCCCTGACCCCCTATCAGACCCACCTCGGCGTCGCCGATGCCCAGGGTAATCGCCAATTGACCGTTCACGACCGCCTCGCCGGCATTACCCTGCGGCGCACGGTCAGCGAGCGCCAGTTGCAGGAACAAAGCTTGTTGATCGACCTGGTGGATGGCCTTCACCGTGACCTGCAGATCGCCGAAGGGCGTTTGCAGCCCTGCGTGATCGCGGCATTGCAGCAGCGCCAGCAACCCCATGGAACCTTTGCCTGAGTGATTTATCAGACACTGTAGGGGCAGCTGGGCCAGTGCTTTGCTCCGGCGCTGGCAAGGCTGTCACGGGAAGCCCCCAAGGGCTTTCGCTTGGCCCCGGGCGTGTTTCCCCAGCGCCCGGGGTTTCTTTTTTGGGGGGACAGGCACATGTCCTTGTAGGAGCGGCCTTGTGTCGCGACGGGCCGCAAAGCGGCCCCGGCAATCTTCGCGGCGAAGCTGAAAATGTGGGGCCGCTACGCGCCCCATCGCGACACAAGGCCGCTCCTACAGGGGCCGATCGGGCAGCTAGTGGTCTTCGAAGAAGCGCTTGCTCTCTTCCAGGTAGTCTTCTTGCAATGCCGGGTCCAGCCAGCGTGCATACAACCCCGGCAACACATCCCGACGCAGGGCAGGCAGCAGCTGGTCGATGTGCGCAATGGCTTCATGCCCCAGCTCGCTGTTTGAACAGCCCACATGCAGAAACTGGTAGCGGTTTACCCCTTTCACAGGGTGAAACTGGTAGTCAGCCAGTGCCCCGCCTTGCTGTTCGACCAGGTAGCGTACTTCGGGCCAGTAGCCGAGCACCATGCGCAGGCGCCCGAGCTGTTGCATCTGTAGCAGGTTGGCGGTGGCGTCGTTGCCGTAGTGGCGGCTGAACGCGGTGTCGGGCAACTGGTGCAGGATGGCGTCGATCTGTGTGCCATAGCTGCGCTCGGCGACAACACCCAGCTTCAGTGGGGTCTTGCTCAGCAGGTTGAGCAGGTCTACCTCCTGGCCGTCGAGGTAAGGCGCCACCAGCGCCTCGCTGTCCTTGCGCAGCACCAGCCCGCCACTGAGCACGCCCAGGGAAGGCACGGAAAACCTCACATATTCGGCGCGTTCCGGCGTCCACAGCAGGGTCGGGTCGCAGGTGAAGCTTTTCGGGTCCTGCAGCATCTGGATGCCGCGGGCGCGGTTGACCCGCAGGATGCTGTGGTCGTACTCGGGCATCTGCCTGATCAGCAGGGGCAACAGTTGGTCGATCACCCCTTGGCCTTTTTCCGGCCCTTCCAGAATGGTGAACGGCGGCAGGTCGCGCACCAGCCAGAAGAGGCGCTCCTTGGCGCTGGCAGGCTGCAACAGCAATGCGGGCAGCAGCCCGCACAGCAGGGCCAGGTGGCGTAGGCAACGGGCAGCGCGCATGGACCAGGGCCGCGCCAGTGTCAGACCGTGCCTGCTGCGCGCAGGTTGGCGATGGCCGCCGCGTCGTAGCCCAGGGTGCCGAGCAGTGCCTCGGTGTGTTCGCCCAGCGCCGGGCCTACCCACTCGGTGGAGCCGGGGGTGTCCGACAGCTTGGGCACGATGCCCGGCATGCGGAATGGCTTGCCGTCCGGCAGCTTGGCCTGCAGGAACATTTCGCGTGCCAGGTACTGCGGGTCGTTGAACATGTCCTCGGCCGAATAGATGCGGCTGGCCGGCACTTCGGCGGTGTTCAGCACCTGTATTAGCTGCTCCACCGGCAGGCTGTTGGCCCAGCGGTCGATTACCCCGTACAGCTCGTCACGGCGCAGGTCGCGGCCATCGTTGGTGGCCAGGGTCGGGTCGTCGGCCAGGTCGGTGCGGCCAATGGCTTGCATGAAGCGCTTGAAGATCGCATCGCCGTTGGCGCCGATCTGCACATGCTTGCCGTCGGCGCTGGTGTGAATGGAGGAGGGCGTGATGCCTGGCATGATGTTGCCAGTGCGTTCGCGGATAAAGCCGAACACATCGAACTCCGGGACCATGCTTTCCATCATGGCGAAGATCGCTTCGTACAGGGCTACGTCCACCACCTGGCCCTGGCCGCCGTTGACTTCCCGGTGTCGCAGCGCCATCAGTGCGCCGATCACCCCCCACAAGGCAGCAATCGAGTCACCGATGGAAATGCCCGTGCGCACCGGTGGGCGGTCGTCGAAGCCGGTGATGTAGCGCAGGCCGCCCATCGACTCGCCCACGGCGCCGAAGCCCGGCTGGTCCTTCATCGGCCCGGTCTGGCCGAAGCCCGACAGGCGCACCATTACCAGGCGCGGGTTGAGCGCGTGCAGCACGTCCCAGCCCAGGCCGAGTTTTTCCAGCACGCCCGGGCGGAAGTTCTCGATCAGGATGTCGGCCTCGGCCAGCAGGCGCTTGAGAATCTCGCGGCCCTCTGGGTGTTTGAGGTTGAGGGTGAGCGACTGCTTGTTGCGAGCCTGCACGAACCACCACAGCGAGGTGCCCTCGTACAGCTTGCGCCATTTGCGCAACGGGTCGCCGCCATCGGGCGATTCGACCTTGATCACCTCGGCGCCGAATTCGGCACAGATACGCGAGGCGAACGGGCCAGCGATGAGGGTGCCGAGTTCGACAACCTTGAGACCGGCGAGGGGTTTGCTGGGCGTAGTCATGGGGCATCCGTGGCAGCTGGGCAGATGCGTGGTTTTATCATAGGTCCGAAGCGGCAGATACTGCTGCGGGGCAACGAAGGGCAGTATCGGTTAGACTGTGTCACTTTTTCTCTGCGCAAGAAGCCCGTCGACCATGGCCCAGCCGTCCACCACCTACAAATTCGAACTGAACCTGACCGACCTCGACCGCGGCGTGTACGAAAACGTCCGTCAGACCATTGCCCGCCACCCTTCGGAAACCGAAGAACGCATGGCCGTACGCCTGCTGGCCTACGCCCTCTGGTACAACGAAAACCTGTCGTTCGGCCGTGGCCTGTCCGACGTGGACGAGGCGGCGCTGTGGGAAAAGAGCCTGGACGATCGCATCCTGCACTGGATCGAAGTAGGCCAGCCGGACGCCGACCGACTGACCTGGTGCTCGCGCCGCACCGAGCGTACCAGCCTGCTGGCCTACGGCAGCCTGCGCGTATGGCAGAACAAGGTGGTAGACGCGGTCAAGGGCCTGAAGAACCTGAGCATTGCCGCCGTGCCGCAGGAGGTGCTGGAAACCCTCGCCACCGACATGCCCCGCACCATCAAGTGGGACGTGATGATCAGTGAAGGCACCTTGTTCGTCACCGACGACCGTGGCCAGCACGAAGTGCAGCTGGAGTGGCTGCTTGGTGAGCGCGGCTGAAGCACCCCATGCGTATCGAACCTCGCCCGCTGCCGCCCACCCTGCCATTCCTGGGTAACCTGCCACCCTTGCTGACCCGCCTGTACGCCGCGCGCGGCGTGCAGAGCGAGGCCGAGCTGGACAAAAGCCTCGCGCGCCTGCTGCCGTACCAGCAGCTCAAGGGCATCGAGGCCGGTGTGGATCTGCTGGTCGAGGCTATCGACCAGCGCCAGCGCATCCTCATCGTCGGCGACTTCGATGCCGACGGCGCCACTGCCAGTACTGTCGGCGTGCTGGGCCTGCGCCTGCTGGGCGCGGCCCATGTCGACTACCTTGTGCCCAACCGCTTCGAATACGGTTACGGCCTGACCCCGGAAATCGTCGAGGTGGCGCTGCAACGCCAGCCGCAGCTGCTGATCACCGTGGACAATGGGATTTCCAGCGTCGACGGTGTGGCTGCCGCCAAGGCCGCCGGGCTCAAGGTGCTGGTCACCGACCACCACCTGCCGGGCGCGGAGTTGCCCGACGCTGACGCCATCATCAACCCCAACCAGCCGGGCTGCAGTTTTCCGAGCAAGGCGCTGGCCGGGGTAGGGGTGATCTTCTACGTGCTGATGGCCCTGCGTGCGCGCCTGCGCAGCCTGGGGCGCTACGAAACGCAGCCGCAGCCGAACATCGGCGAATTGCTCGACCTGGTTGCCCTGGGCAGCGTCGCCGACGTGGTGCCATTGGATGCCAACAACCGCATCCTGGTGCACCAGGGCCTCGAGCGCATTCGCGCCGGCCGTGCCCGGCCGGGGCTCAAGGCCATTCTTGAAGTGGCCCGTCGCGATCACCGGCGCATCACCTCGACCGACCTCGGCTTCATCCTTGGCCCGCGGCTGAACGCTGCCGGGCGCCTGGACGACATGAGCCTGGGCATCGAATGCCTGCTGTGTGAAGACGCGGCCCTGGCCCAGGACATGGCCCAGCAGCTGGACGACCTGAACCAGGACCGCAAGTCCATCGAACAGAGCATGCAGCGCGAGGCCCTGGCCCAGCTCAAGGACCTGCCTGTCGAGTCGATGCCATATGGCCTGTGCCTGTTCGATGCCGACTGGCACCAGGGGGTAATCGGTATTCTGGCTTCGCGCCTGAAGGAGCGTTACCACCGGCCGACCATCGCTTTTGCCGACGCTGGCGAGGGCATGCTCAAAGGGTCGGCGCGTTCGGTGCCGGGGTTCCATATTCGCGATGCGCTGGATGCGGTGGCGGCGCGCCACCCGCACCTGATCAGCAAATTCGGCGGCCACGCGATGGCGGCGGGGTTGTCGTTGCCCGAGGCCAATTTCCCGGCATTTGCCGAGGCGTTCGATGAAGAAGTGCGACGCCAGCTGCGCGAAGAGGACCTGACCGGTCGGCTGTTGTCCGACGGCAGTCTGGCGGTGGAGGAGTTCCACCTCGACCTGGCCAAGGCCCTGCGCCATGCCGGGCCCTGGGGGCAGCACTTCCCCGAGCCGCTGTTCCATGGCGTGTTCCAGTTGGTGGAGCAGCGCGTGGTGGGCGAGCGGCACCTGAAGGTGGTGCTCAAGAGCGAGTGCGGCTCGGTGCGGCTGGACGGCATTGCCTTTGGCATTGACCGCGAAGTGTGGCCGAACCCGACGGTGCGTTGGGTCGAGCTGGCGTACAAGCTGGATGTGAACGAGTTTCGTGGCAATGAAAGTGTGCAGTTGATGATTGCCCACATGGAGCCGCGTTGAGGGTAGATACCGCCGCTGCTGACGGCCTGGCGCAGGCCCGTTGTGGGAGCGGGTTCACCCGCGAACACCGGCGAAGCCGGTGCACCGCGTCGCCTGCTTCGCGGGTAAACCCTCAGGGCCAGCGGCGGGCTTGAGACTTGCGCTGTACCTGTGGGAGCTGGCTTGCCGGCGATCGCCGGCGAAGCCGGTGCCATCCACCGCGTCGCATTCTTTGCGGGTAAAAGCTATCAGCGGAGCTCAGATTGCTTTTTTCGCTGCCGGTTTTGCCAGTGCATCACACCTGCTGCGCCAAACGAGGCCAGGCTAAGCAGTGAGAAAAACACAGTTCCCTCCAAAAGTTCGCGATTGTATATTTCGATCACATACTGCTTGAGGGATGGCTCATACAGGATTTCGTTATCGGTCGATAGCCGCCTGACGATTGGTCCGGACAAAGCATCCTCGATCTCGACGAAGAGTGGTGTTTTCTTATTGATGTTGGCAGCATCATAACGCGTTTTTTGAGCATATATCCGACGTCTGGTAACTTGTCCGCTTGGCTCTTTGTAGGTGATCTGAAAGGTGTAAAGCGATTTGTCGTAATCCCAAGTATCAGGTGCGGATGCAAGAGTTGCTCTGACGCTTACCCATGGCGCGGTTATCGGCTCTGGGTCTTCCGTTCTCATGGTAAGCTGTGCGAGTACAAAACAAAAAAATATAGAGCCTGCAAATAACAGGCAGGTAACCCGTTTACCCGGCTCCAATGCTCGCATCATTTGCATCCACGACTGCCAAGTCAACATCGGAAACAACCCTCGGCCCTATTCTATTCAACGATACTTGTCTTGCTGCGGTGCTGAGCAGCAGGCATATTTGTCTTGGCCTCCACCCACTACAGTTGTAATAGAGGGGATTGGCCCGGCCGGTGATTGCCCGTTAATGCTTTCAATTCCTACTGTTATCGTAGCTCCCCCTCCAGTGGCGGGAGGTGTGGGTGGTGCAATAGGTGGGTTGATGCCGCCATGTTGTATTATCGGTGGGGTGATAGTGAATGACTCTAGCGTTCTAGTGTCTAGTTTGATTTCCAAGGTGTTCGGGTTCCATGTGATGACTTGTATTAGTCCTCCGAAATGGTCGCGTATGGATTGTGGGTCTGTAATAACTAGGCTCGGCGCTAGCACCGGTGTTGCGCTCTCTTTTGTTATGTCGTGTTTAATGAGTGCGTCTATTATTGGGGTGATTGCCGTTTGAATTTGTTTTGCAAGTTCTGAATTATACGTCCCAAATAAGCTCGTTCCCAATGATATGGCGGTAAAGGTGCCTGCGACCCAAGGTGCACCTACCAGTATTGCAAAACCCGCAACGACGCCTGCTACATTACCTACAAGGCTGACATAGTCCCCTACATTCGGTTCGTCGTTGGGCTGGTACTCGGCAACAATCTTCAGAAAGGTTACCGTGCCCGCCAAGGTGTTGGTAACGATATTTATAAACGGAACCGCGCCCGCAGTCATTTGCGTAACTGACAATACAGAAGCAATCGCGCTGCTTGTCTGGGCGCTCTGTACTACAAGTGCGAAGCCCTGGTTGTCAGTCTTGAACTGATCGTGAACCGCAGCGGCCGCGCCAGCTTGGAACCCAGGCCTCCCGACCCTGTCGACCATGGCGACAAATATCTCTACTCGATTAGTCATAGTTGAAGTCCTTGTTGATTGTCTTGAATGCAATGGTGATGCGCAGGCGGTCGCAGTCTGTGGCTGGAGATTTAGCACGGTGCGGTATTTCACCATTGAAGATTGTGATGCGCCTTGGTTTGGGTAACGCCGCGGCGATAACGTCCGTCTTGGCGTCATTGCAGAATAAAAGCTCACCTCCCCACGTCGTAGCCCAGTAGTCGTTACAGAAGAGCACTGCGGTATACCCCGGCTCGCCTGGCAGGTTATCTCGGTGAATCGGGCTGTCTTGCCCAGAGGTTTGGCCGTTTGCATACACGCCGATCAGTCTGGAGTTTTTCATATTCACAGCACATAGACGTTTCCAGATGTTGATGAGGAATCCCCAGCGCTCGTTTGCAACCAGTTCTTGCTCACAACATTCCAGTGATTCACGCTTGCTTCCTGCAATGAAAAAATGCCAGCAGGGGCGAGCGAAGGGCGTGGAGTTTATTGGCCAGTCGTATCTCCATAGGGTATGTGAGAATGCGTTGTTGAGTTTGGCTTGTTCATCAGGTGTAATAGCATCGTCTAGAATGCTTACATCTCTAGATGTAAATTGTCTCGTCATTTTCTATGTCTCAAATTTTGTACATGCCTTAAAGGCTCTTGCCCAAGTAGTGCTGGCTGACGCAGTGAGACATTAGTGATTTGGTGTCGAGGGGGCGATAGGAAGTGGGACTTACCGATTGAGAAGATTTTCCGACCCGGATGTGGCTTTTGAGGAAATTGGCTGTGGGAAATTTCTCATTGCCCCGGCGCGCCGGGGCGACAAGGTATACATGGGTGTGGCAACCCATTTATGTTTGGAGTAATTACTGGTCTCTAGCAAATAACAGTAACGTCAACGAGCCATACCTAACTCGGCATCATCCATCAGCGCCTTGGCCATCGCACTGAGATAGTGCGCAGCCCAGATCATCATGGGTTTCTCATCCATTAGCCCGACGATGGTCAACTCCCGCACATAGCCCATCAATTCCGAAGCCTGATCACGGGCGTCTCGGCACGGAATGCCCGCTTCGATGCGAAATAATGGGTGGGTCTGGTTTTCACCCTGGAAGAAAGTGGTCTTGCCGACGGTGAACTGGGTGTCTTCTGTAGTCATTTTTCTAGCAATTCCTTGAAGATTAAAGGAGTTGCCACCGCCGTTTCCACACGAAGGGCGGCAACTGTATGCAGGGTGGAAAACCGGCCTTCAAGGAACCCGGTAGGCCAAACGGCCTCCCACACACAGCTGCCATTACGACAGGAACTTGAAGGTTGACCGAGTTTCCACACCCGCATCGCTGGATTTCAGCGACCTGAAAAGCCTAAGTGGCAGTGTTTCCAGGAACAATCAGACGCCTGTCGACAGAACCTGTAGGGTATTTCCTCAGGCCAGGTATCACCAGATCCAACTAGTAGGGGATATCTGAAATGCCTGTCAGAGTGCTTGCCTTTAGCGACTGTCAGGGCTGCCATGTGCCTGCCTTGAGAGTGATGTCGCCTAGGAGATCGAGCGCCGCCCGCGCGGCGCTTCGCGGGGCAAGCCCGCTCCCACATTTGTTGCAACGTGCCAAACCTGTCAGGCCATGGTTGCCCGCTTTGTTGGCCTGACGATGTCTCCCCGTTGCTGCGGCTGCCGCCCCACATGTCTTTAGTCATGCGCCAAGGCTGACGACCATGGCCTTGCAGGCATGGCCACGTTGCAACAGATGTGGGAGCGGGCTTGCCCCGCGAAGCGCCGCGCGGGCGGCGCTCGATCTCATAGGCGACATCACCCTCGATCCAAACCCCCGCATCCCACCCGAAATCCCATGGAACCTCCCCCCCAACCATTCTGGTCTAGTCTGAAGTTATGACCGGACCTGGGCCAGGGACGTGCAATTGAGTGTCCGGGCCGGATCACCATTGGAGTCCTTGGGAGGTGCCCTCATGAGCCTGCTGCTCGAGCCTTACACCCTGCGTCAGCTGACCCTGCCCAACCGCATCGCCGTTTCGCCGATGTGCCAGTATTCCGCCGTAGATGGCCTGGCCAACGACTGGCACCTTGTCCATCTGGGCAGCCGCGCCGTGGGTGGCGCGGGCCTGGTAATCACTGAAGCCGTGGCGGTGACTGCCGATGGTCGCATCACCGCCGAAGACCTCGGCCTGTGGGACGATGCTCAGATCGCCCCGCTGCAACGCATCACCCGTTTCATCACCGCCCAAGGGGGCGTGCCCGGTATCCAGCTGGCTCACGCCGGGCGCAAGGCCAGCACCTATCGCCCGTGGCTGGGCAAGCAAGGCAGCGTCAAGCTCGAGGAGGGCGGCTGGCAACCGGTAGGGCCGTCGAAGATAGCCTTTGATCCGCAACACACACCGCCACGCGAGCTGACCCATGACGAAATCCAGGATGTGATCTCCGCCTTCGTCGCCTCGACCGAGCGTGCCCTGAGGGCCGGTTTCAAGGTGGTCGAAATCCATGCCGCCCATGGCTACCTGCTGCACCAGTTCCTGTCACCGCTGAGCAACCAGCGTCGCGACGAGTACGGCAGCAGCTTCGAGAACCGCATTCGCCTGACCCTGCAGGTGGTCGAGGCCGTGCGCAAGGTCTGGCCGGCCGAACTGCCGCTGTTCGTGCGGGTATCGGCGACCGACTGGGTGGAGGACGGCTGGAACCCGGATGAAACCGTCGAACTGGCCCGCCGCCTGCGTGGCTTGGGCGTCGACCTGATCGACGTGTCCTCCGGCGGCACCTCGGTCAATGCCGAAATCCCCACAGGGCCCGGCTACCAGACCCGCTTCGCCGAGCGTGTGCGCAAGGAATCGGAAATTGCCACCGGCACCGTGGGCATGATCACCGAACCGGCCCAGGCCGAGCACATTCTGCGCACCGGCCAGGCCGACATCATCTTCCTCGCCCGCGAACTGCTGCGCGATCCGTACTGGCCGCTGCACGCCGACGACGACCTGGGCGGCAACAAGGCCACCTGGCCAGCGCAATACCAGCGCGCCACCAGCCGGGCCAACCCGATTCACGAGTCGGATTTGCGCGACTAGGGTCTACCTGTACTGGCCTCTTCGCGGGCAAGCCCGCGAAGAAGGCGGCTCGGTGTTCGCGGCGGTTCGACGCCTCGATGACCCTGCTCCTACAACGACCGCGTTGGCTTCTCAACTCAGCTATAGGCGGCTTTGCTGAGGATATCGCTTACCCACTGGTTGATACTCTTCTCTGCCAACTCGGCCTTGGCGGCCACGCTGGCATGAAGGGTAGGTTCGAGTCGCAGGCTAAGCTTGCCAGAGTAGGTCTTCTGCGGCTCGCGGCCCAGGCGTTCGCAAGTCTCAAGATAATCGTCCACGGCTTCTTCGAATGCCTGGCGCAACTCACTGATGGATTCGCCGTGAAAACCGATCACATCGCGAATACCCGCAACGTGGCCGATCAGCAACTGGTCTTCGTCGCTGTATTCGATACGAGCGGCATAGCCGCGGTAAGTCATGACATTCATGGTATTACTCCTGCCTGCTCAAGGAACTGGCGGGCGTCTCGTAGTTGGTAGGGCTTTGCGTGCCTGTCCGGATGAGGGCGGTGGAAGGTTGCCACTGCTCCATTGAGTTCAAAGCGAACCCGTGACCCTCGTCCTTCAATCACTCGGGCACCCAGGGATACCAACAGTGATTCCACTCGCGCCCACTCCAGCGTCCTGGGAACCGGCCTTTTCAGTACTGCTTCAAGTGTGGCTTGCTGATGATTATTCATGGTATCAGATTATGATACCAGTAAGCATGGCTCAATGGATGAGCAGTAGGAGGGAGTAGATCAAGCTTGAAGGAAATGTCTGAGATGTTAACCGAGGGGGCAAAGCCCCTCGGCTAACGGTTCGCTCAATGCTTGATCATCACATGCCGCACACAGGTGTAGTCCTCCAGCCCATACATCGACATGTCCTTGCCATACCCCGAATGCTTCTGCCCGCCATGGGGCATTTCGCTGACCAGCATGAAGTGGGTGTTCACCCAGGTGCAGCCATACTGCAGGCGCGCCGCCAGGCGGTGGGCGCGGCCGGTGTCGCGGGTCCATACCGATGAGGCCAGGCCGTAGTTGGAGTCGTTGGCCCATTCCAGCGCCTGCGCTTCGTCGTTGAAGCGGGTCACCGACACTACCGGGCCGAACACTTCGTTGCGCACGATTTCGTCATCCTGCAGCGCATCGGCCAGCACAGTCGGCTCGAAGAAGAAACCGTCGCCATCAATCGCCTTGCCGCCCGTAACGAGGCGAATGTGCGGCTGGGCAACCGCGCGTTGCACCAGGCCCGCGACCTTGTCGCGGTGCTGGGCACTGATCAGTGGCCCCAGTTCGGTGTCCTCGTCTTCCTGCAGGCCCGGCTTGAGGCTAGCCACTGCGGCCCCCAGGCGTTCGACGAAACGCTCGTAGATGCCATCCTGCACGTACAGCCGACAGGCGGCGGTGCAGTCCTGGCCGGCGTTGTAAAAGCCGAAGGTACGGATGCCGTCGATGGCCGCGTCGATGTCGGCATCGTCGAA
This sequence comes from Pseudomonas sp. SA233, assembly GCF_054792385.1. NCBI lineage: Bacteria > Pseudomonadati > Pseudomonadota > Gammaproteobacteria > Pseudomonadales > Pseudomonadaceae > Pseudomonas > Pseudomonas sp. SA233. The sequence continues at coordinate 1,217,732 of NZ_CP096449.1, forward strand.
CACCAGCACCGGGGCCTTGCCGCCCAGTTCCATGTGCATGCGTTTCACGCTGTCGGCGGTGGCGCTGATGATGTGCGCACCGGTGGGGATCGAGCCGGTCAGCGACACCATGCGCACCTTGGGGTGGTTGACCAGCGGGTTGCCGACCGTCTGGCCACGGCCGAAGATTATGTTCAGCACCCCCGGTGGCAGCAGGTCCCGGGTCAGTTCGCCAAGGCGCAGGGCGGTCAGCGGGGTCAGCTCGGAGGGCTTGATCACCACCGTGTTGCCGGCAGCCAGGGCCGGGGCGATCTTCCACGCCAGCATCATCAACGGGTAGTTCCACGGCGCGATCGAGGCCACCACGCCCAGCGGGTCGCGGCGGATCATCGAAGTATGCCCCGGCAGGTACTCGCCGGCTGCCGAGCCGCCCAGGCAGCGCGCCGCACCGGCGAAGTAGCGGAACACGTCGGCAATTGCCGGGATCTCGTCATTCAGCGCGGCGCTCAGCGGCTTGCCGCAGTTCTGCGATTCCAGTCGAGCCAGTTCATCGCCATGGGCTTCGATAGCGTCGGCCAGTGCCAGCAAGGCTTGCGAGCGCTCCTTTGGGCTGGTTTGCGACCAGCTGTCGAAGGCCTGGTCGGCGGCGCGCACGGCGCTGTCCACCTGGGCCTCGCTGGCTTCGTTGATCTGCGCCAGGGCACTGCCCAGGGCCGGGTTGAGCACGGTCCAGGCCGGGCCTTCGCCAGCGACCAGTTGGCCATTGATCAGCATCTGCGTTTGCATCGGGGACTCCTCCAGGGTCATTTGCCGCTGCCCGCGACGCTTTCGCCGCCACGGGTCAGGTAATAGGCGCCAAGTATCGGCAGCATGGTCACCAGCATCACCAGCATGGCGACCACGTTGGTCACCGGCACGTCGCGCGGGCGGCTGAGCTGGTTGAGCAGCCAGATCGGCAGGGTGCGTTCGTGGCCGGCAGTGAAGGTGGTGACGATGATTTCGTCGAACGACAGGGCAAAGGCCAGCATGCCACCGGCCAGCAGCGCCGAGCCGAGGTTGGGCAGGATGATGTAGCGGAAGGTTTGCCAACCGTCGGCACCGAGGTCCATCGAAGCTTCGATCAGGCTCTGCGAAGTGCGCCGCAGGCGGGCGATCACGTTGTTGTAGACGATAACCACACAGAACGTGGCGTGGCCGACCACGATGGTGAACACGCCGGGCTCGATCCCCAGGCTCTTGAACGCCGAGAGCAGGGCAATGCCGGTAACGATGCCAGGCAGGGCAATAGGCAGTATCAGCATCAGCGAAATGCTCTCCTTGCCGAAAAAGCTGCGCCTGTACAGCGCCGCCGAGGCCAGCGTACCGAGCACCAGGGCGATCAGCGTGGCCAGGCAGGCCACCTGCAGCGACAGCTTTATCGCTTCCAGCACATCGGGCCGGGCAAAGGCCACGGCGAACCACTTCAGGGTAAAGCCTTTGGGCGGGAAGCTGAACGCCGCGTCTTCGGTGTTGAAGGCATACAGGAAGATGATCAGGATCGGGAAGTGCAGGAACAGTAACCCGCCCCAGGCCGCCAGGCGCAGCCCGGTCGAGGCTTTTTCAGAGTGCATCGAAGGCCCCCAGTCGCTTGACGATGGACAGGTACACCGCGATCAGCACGATCGGCACCAGGGTGAACGCGGCGGCCATCGGCATGTTGCCGATCGCCCCTTGCTGGGCATAGACCATGCTGCCGATGAAATAGCCGGGCGGGCCGATCAGCTGCGGCACGATGAAGTCGCCCAGGGTCAGCGAGAAGGTGAAGATCGAACCGGCGGCAATGCCCGGGATCGACAGCGGCAGTATCACCTGCACGAAGGTTTGCCCGGGCCGGGCGCCGAGGTCTGCAGAGGCTTGCAGCAGCGACGGCGGCAAGCGTTCCAGCGAGGCCTGGATCGGCAGGATCATGAACGGCAGCCAGATGTACACGAACACCATGAAGCGCCCCAGGTGCGAAGTCGACAGCGTGCTGCCGCCCACGCCCGGCACCGTCAGCACCGTTTGCAGCAGGGCATCCAGGTGTAGCTGCTGGACGAACCACTGGGCCACGCCGCCCTTGGCCAGCAGCAGGGTCCAGGCGTAGGTCTTGACGATGTAGCTGGCCCACATCGGCATCATCACTGCGATGTAGAAAAATGCCTTGGTCTTGCCGCTGGTGTAGCGCGCCATGTAGTAGGCGATGGGGAAGGCCAGCACCGCGCTGGCCAGCGACACCGCCAGCGCCATTCCCAGGGTGCGCAGGATGATGTCGAAGTTCGACGGGTTGAACAGCGCGGCGAAATTGCCCAGGGTCAGGTCCGGGGTCACCGCCATGGTGAAGTCGTCGAAGGTATAGAAGCCCTGCCACAGCAAGTTCAGCAGCGAGCCCAGGTAGATGGCGCCGAACCAGGTCAGCGGTGGGATAAGCAGCAGGGCCAGGTACAGGTTGGGGCGCCGGTACAGCAGGTTGGACAGGCCGCGCAGCGTGCTCATGTCAGCGGCCCTCCGTTTCCTGCAGCACCGTCATGGCTTCGCGGGGCCAGTGCGCCTGTACCCGTTGCCCTGTTTGCCATGCCTGTGCCTGGGCCTGCCAGCGGTCGTTGGCCTGGCTCACCGCCAGCAGCTGGCCGCTGTCCAGCTGCAGCTCGTAGCGGGTGGCACTGCCCTGGTACTGGATATCGCGCAGCAGGCCACTGACCTGGACGTGCTGGCTGGCTGTGGCCGGGTCGCCGAGGCGGATATGTTCGGGGCGGATGGAGAAGGGGGCCGGGCTGCCATTGAGCGCCATGGCCAGTTCGCCACGCAGCACATTGGAGGTGCCGACGAATTCCGCCACGAAGGTGGTGGCCGGCTGCATGTACAGGTTGCGCGGGGTGTCGACCTGCTCGATACGGCCGCGGTTGAACACTGCGACGCGATCGGACATCGACAGCGCCTCGGTCTGGTCGTGGGTGACGAAGATGAAGGTGATGCCCAACTGGCGTTGAAGTTTTTTCAGCTCGCCCTGCATCTGTTCGCGCAACTTCAGGTCCAGCGCGCCAAGCGGCTCGTCCAGCAGCAGTACCCGTGGCCGGTTGACCAGCGCGCGGGCCAGGGCCACGCGTTGGCGCTGGCCGCCGGACAACTGCGCCGGTTTGCGCGCGCCGTAGCCGGCCAGGGCCACCATCGCCAGGGCTTCTTCGGCGCGGCTGTGGCGTTCGGCCTTGGCCACGCCTTTTACCTTCAGGCCGTAGGCGATGTTGTCCAGTACGTTCATGTGCGGGAACAGGGCGTAGTCCTGGAATACGGTGTTGACGTCGCGCTGGTAGGGCGGTACGCCCGCAGCCTCGACACCGTGGATGCGGATCGAACCGCTGGTGGGTTGCTCGAAGCCGGCGATCAGGCGCAGGCAGGTGGTCTTGCCCGAGCCAGAGGGGCCGAGCATGGAGAAGAATTCGCCATCGATGATGTCGATGCTGACCTGGTCGACGGCCTTGACCTCGCCGAAGGTGCGGGAAACCTGGGTGAACTGGACGGCTAGGGGCATGCGTGTGCTCCGGACAACTGGCTTACTCCTGTGCCTGCCTCTTCGCGGGTGAACCCGCTCCTACAGGTTCATCACCGCCTGTAAGGGTGGTGCTCTACCTTTGGGAGCGGGTTCACCCGCGAAGAGGCCGGCACAGGCATTCAGGCAACCTCAGCGCCCACCCATGATCGCAATGTAATCCTGGGTCCAGCGGCTATACGGCACGAACTTGCCGCCCTGGGCCTGCGGGGTTTTCCAGAAGGCGATCTTGTCGAAGTTGTCGAAACCGTTGGTCTTGCAGCCCTCGGCCCCCAGCAGCTCGTTGCCGGTGCAGGCCGCCGGCACCGCCGGCAACGAACCGAACCAGGCCGCCACGTCACCCTGTACTTTCGGCTGCAGCGACCAGTCCATCCATTTGTAGGCACAGTTGGGGTGCTTGGCCTCGCTGTGCAGCATGGTGGTGTCGGCCCAGCCGGTCGCGCCTTCTTTGGGAATGGTCGAGGCCACGGGCTGCTTTTCGGCCTTGAGGCCATTGACCATGTAGCCCCAGGAGCTGGAGGCAACCACGCCTTCGTTCTTCACGTCGCTCATCTGCACCGTGGCGTCATGCCAGTAGCGGTGGATCAGCGGTTGCTGCTGGCGCAGCAGTTCCAGCACGGCCTTGTATTGCGCTTCGCTCAGCTCGTACGGGTCCTGGATGCCCAGCTCCGGTTTGGCCGTCTTCAGGTACAACGCCGCATCGGCGATGTAGATCGGCCCATCGTAGGCCTGCACGCGGCCCTTGTTCGGCTTGCCGTCGGGAAGGTTCTGCGGCTCGAACAGCACGCCCCAGCTGGTGGGCGCCTGCTTGAATACGTCGGTGTTGTACAGCAGCACGTTCGGCCCCCATTGGTACGGGGTGCCGTAGACCTGCTTGTCGACCACGTACCAGCCACCGTTCTGCAGCCGTGGGTCGATGTTTTTCCAGTTGGGGATCAAGGCAGTGTTGATCGGCTGTACCCGCTTGCCCGCGATCAGCCGCAGCGAGGCATCGCCCGAGGCGGTGACCAGGTCGTAGCCGCCCTTGGTCATCAGGCTGACCATCTCGTCCGAGGTGGCGGCGGTCTTGACGCTGACCTTGCAGCCGGTTTCCTTCTCGAAGCCGGTCACCCAGTCGTAGGCCTTGTCGCTTTCACCGCGCTCGATGTAGCCGGGCCAGGCGACGATGTCCAGGCGGCCCTCGCCGGGCCCCAGGGCCTTGGGCGGTTCGGCAGCCTGCAGGCTGGCGCTGGCCAGCACGGCGCAGGCGGTTGCGCCGAGCAATGCGGTCTTGTGCACTGACATGGTGTTCCCTCTTCTTGGAGATTTTGGTCGGGGCAGTCATCAAGCAAGCCGTGAAGCGAGCGTTATAGGCGTAGTGCGGTTTACGCGCGGTATTGGCGATATCGAGTCTAGTTGGCTTTTTGCCAGCCAATGCAACATCCGGAAGCAAATCCCCCCATGGCGATCGGGCGGGCAGGGCTTAACCTGACGGTTCCCTTGGCCAACGTGGAGACCGTTTGATGAACACCCGGGGATTGCTCGACCAGTTGCTCAAGTCCGGCCAGGACTTGCTCGCCAGCCAGGCCGGCAAGGGCAGCTCTGGCAAGCCAGGCGCCAGTGCCGGCGGCCTTGGCAGCCTGCTTTCCGGTGCCGGTGGCGGCGCCCTGGCGGCGGGCGCCATGGGCTTGCTGCTGGGCAACAAGAAGGCCCGCAAGTATGGCGGCAAGGCCCTTACCTATGGCGGCCTGGCCGCGCTCGGTGTGCTGGCCTACAAGGCCTACGGCAACTGGCAGGCGCGCCAGCAGGTGGCCGCCACCGAGCCACAGACCGTCGACCGCCTGCCGCCGGCCCAGGCCGAGCTGCACAGCCAGGCGGTACTGCGGGCGCTGGTGGCGGCGGCCAAGTCAGATGGCCATATCGACGAACGCGAGCGTGCGCTTATCGAGGGCGAATTTACCCGCCTGGACAACGACCGCGAGTTGCAGCACTGGCTGCATGCCGAGCTGAACAAGCCGCTGGATCCGGCCGAAGTGGCCCGTGCCGCGCAAACGCCGGAAATGGCCGCCGAGATGTACCTGGCCAGCGTGATGATGGTCGACCAGGAAAACTTCATGGAGCGCGCCTACCTGGACGAACTGGCCCGCCAGCTGCGCCTGGACCCGGCCCTGCGCCAGGAGCTGGAAAGCCAGGCAAGGCAGGCGGTAGTGCAGTAGCAGCGCTTGTCACGACATTTTCAGCGTCTGTGAGATCGAGCGCCGCCCGCGCGGCGCTTCGCAGCGCAAGGCTGCTCCTACATCTGTTTCGGGCCAGTAACGCCTGTACCAATGCACGCGACCGCCTTGTTTGTCCGGCATGACATCGGGGTGGACGCCAAGGGGACGCGCGCCTACGGTGCAGGAATGATTGGCCCGAAACAGATGTAGGAGCAGCCTTGCGCTGCGAAGCGCCGCGCGGGCGGCGCTCGATCTCACAGGCGCTGAAAATATCGCGACAAGCACCCGGTAGCTTTTACTCCATTCCCACATTTCAGCCGCATGAGCACTGGGCGCCTGGGCTATACTTCGGCGATTTTTCCCGCTCGTTGTGAATTCCTGAGGGCTGAATGTGAAGAACTGGACCTTGCGCCAACGGATCCTGGCAAGTTTCGCCGTGATCATCGCCATCATGCTGCTGATGATCGTGGCCGCCTACTCGCGGTTGGTGACCATCGCATCCGCCGAACAGGCAGTGGGGACCGACAGCATTCCCGGCCTCTACTACAGCTCGATGATCCGCAGTGCCTGGGTCGACGGTTACGTGGCTAGCCAGCAGTTGGTAGGCCTGTCCAACCAGCGTGAATTCACCTCGGCCGATGCGGAACTGTTCAAGAGCTTCCAGGACCGCCTGAAAGAGCACATGGCCAGCTATCAGGGCACCATTCAGGATGATGACGACCAGGCGCGGTTCGACGCCTTCATCCAGATGGAGGTTGCCTACCTCAAGATCATCGAGCAGGTGCTGGAAGCCTATCGAAAGCACGACTATGCCGAAGCCCAGCGGTTGATCACCGATGTGCTGACCCCGGCCTGGGTAGAAGGCCGCAAGCTTCTGAACGAAGTGATCGAGCACAACCGTGCCGCTGCTGACGCCGACACCAACGAGATTGTCGGTGCCGTGAGCACCGCCAAGGGCAGCATGATGGTTTCGCTGCTGCTGGCGATCATCGCCGCCGGTATCTGCGGCCTGTTGCTGATGCGCGCCATCACCGCGCCCATGCAGCGCATTGTTCATGCCCTCGACAAACTGCGCTCCGGCGACCTGAGCATGCGCCTGAGCCTGGACCGCAAGGACGAGTTCGGCGCCATCGAAAGCGGCTTCAACGAAATGGCCGAGGCCCTGGCCAACCTGGTGGCCCAGGCCCAGCGTTCGTCGGTGCAGGTGACCACCTCGGTGACCGAAATCGCCGCAACTTCCAAGCAACAGCAGGCCACCGCCACCGAAACGGCCGCTACCACCACCGAAATCGGCGCCACCTCGCGGGAAATCGCCGCCACTTCGCGTGACCTGGTGCGCACCATGACCGAAGTCACCTCGGCCGCCGACCAGGCCTCCAGCCTGGCCGGTTCCGGCCAGCAGGGCCTGGCACGCATGGAAGAAACCATGCACCAGGTGATGGGCGCCGCCGACCTGGTCAACGCCAAGCTGGGCATCCTCAACGAAAAGGCCAGCAACATCACCCAGATGGTGGTGACCATCGTCAAGGTTGCCGACCAGACCAACCTGCTGTCACTCAATGCTGCCATCGAAGCGGAAAAGGCCGGAGAGTACGGCCGCGGCTTTGCCGTGGTGGCCACCGAAGTGCGCCGCCTGGCCGACCAGACCGCCGTTGCCACCTACGACATCGAGCAGATGGTGCGCGAGATCCAGTCGGCGGTGTCGGCCGGGGTCATGGGCATGGACAAGTTTTCCGAAGAAGTGCGCCGCGGCATGTTCGAGGTGCAGCAGGTGGGCGAACAGCTCAGCCAGATCATCCACCAGGTGCAGGCCCTGGCGCCGCGCGTGCTGATGGTCAACGAAGGCATGCAGGCCCAGGCCACCGGTGCCGAGCAGATCAACCAGGCGCTGGCCCAGCTCAGTGATGCCAGCACCCAGACAGTCGAGTCGCTGCGCCAGGCCAGTTTCGCCATCGATGAGCTGAGCCAGGTGGCCGCAGGCCTGCGTGGCGGCGTATCGCGCTTCAAAGTCTGACCGCGATGAACGACTTGCAATCGCGCGCCGCGCGGGCGGGCAACGCCAAGGGGGCGTTGTACCTGCAGTTTCGCATTCGGGAGCAACGCTTTGCCCTGAGCGTGCACGAGGTGATCGAGGTGCTGCCGCGCCAGCCGTTGAAACCGATCGCCAAGGCACCTGCCTGGGTCGCAGGTATCCTTGCGCACCGAGGCCTGTTGGTACCAGTGGTCGACCTGGCGGCATTGAGCTTCGGCCAACCGGCAGCGCAGCGCACCAGTACCCGCCTGGTTCTGGTGCACTACCGAGTCGGCCTGCAGCTTGGCCTGATACTGGAGCAGGCCACCGAAACCCTGCGTTGCCACCCCGACGAGTTCCAGCCGTATGGCGTGGACAGCGGCGAGGCCCCGTATCTGGGCCCGGTGCGTCAGGATGAGCAGGGCTTGTTGCAGCGCATCGAAGTCAACGACCTGCTCCCCGATGCCGTGCACGAGTTGCTGTATGCGGGTGATCCGACAGGGATGCCGACATGAACGAACAGCATTTTTTCCGCTATTTGCGCGAGCGCATTGGCCTGGACGTGGAGTCGGTGGGCGCGCCCATGGTCGAGCGTGCGCTGCGCCAGCGTTGCGTGGCCGTGGACGCCGCGGACCTGGATGATTACTGGCTGCATCTGCAGCAGTCGACGGATGAGCAACAGGCGCTGATCGAAGCGGTCATCGTCCCGGAAACCTGGTTCTTCCGTTACCCCGAATCCTTCACCGCCTTGGCCAGCCTGGCGCACAAGCGCCTGGCCGAGCTGGCCGGGGCGCGCCCGCTGCGCTTGCTCAGCCTGCCTTGCTCGACCGGCGAGGAGCCCTATTCGCTGGCCATGGCCTTGCTCGATGCCGGTATCGCGCCGGGGGCGTTCATGATCGACGGCATGGACATCAGCCCCAGTTCCGTGGCCAAGGCCGGGCAGGCCGTGTACGGGCGCAATGCCTTCCGTGGCAGTAACCTGGGCTTTCGCGAGCGTTACTTCGATGCGCTCGAGGAAGGCCACCTCCTGCATGAGCGGGTGCGTGACCAAGTCAGCCTACAGGTGGGCAACGTACTCGACCCGGCCCTGGCCAGCCGCGATGGCCTGTACGACTTCGTGTTCTGCCGCAACCTGCTGATCTATTTCGACGTGCCGACCCAGCAACGGGTGTTTGAGGTGCTCAAGCGCTTGCTGCATCCACAGGGCGTGCTGTTCATCGGCCCCGCCGAAGGCAGCTTGCTGGCGCGGTTGGGCATGCGCCCGCTGGGGATTGCCCAGTCGTTCGCCTACGTGCGCCAGGAGGGCGGTAGCGCTGCGCTGGCTACGCCCCCGGTCCAGCCCTTGCGGCGCACATCGCCAGCACCTGCCAAGCCAGGCTTTCCGTTACCGAGCGCAGCGTTGCCGCGCCCATTGCGGGTGCTCCCCTTTGCCGCCAAGCCAGCACCGGCGCGCGAGCACAAACGCGAGGATGCAACTGAGTTGCTGGCCAGCATTGCCCGGCTTGCCAACGCCGGTGCCAGCGAGCAGGCCCGTGCCGAATGCCAGCGCTACCTGGGCCAGTTCGCGCCTTCGGCGCAGGTTTACTACTGGCTGGGGCTGCTCAGCGACACCGAAGGCGATGCGCAGCAGGCTCTGACCCACTATCGCAAAGCCCTGTACCTGGAACCGCAGCACTCCGAGGCGCTGGTACACCTGGCTGCCTTGCTGGCAGCCCAGGGTGACCTGGCCGGTGCCCGGCGCCTGCAGGAGCGCGCCGCACGGGTTGGCAGGGAGTCTGAACGATGAAGGAATCCGCGATGCAATTGCTCGCCGAGGATGACGCGCACATCGACGACTGCTGGAACCGCATTGGCGTGCACGGCGACAAGCAGTGCCCGCTGCTGGAGCGTCACGTTCACTGCCGCAACTGCGAGGTATATGCCGCAGCGGCCACACGCCTGCTCGACCGCTACGCGCTGATGCAGGACCACCAGGCTGCCGCGGCGCCACCGGTCGAGGAGAACACTGGCCGCTCCATGCTGCTGTTCCGCCTTGGCGAAGAATGGCTGGCGCTGCCCACCGCCTGCCTGGCCGAAATTGCCCCGCTGCAGGCGGTGCATTCGCTGCCGCACCAGCGCTCGCGGGTGCTGCAGGGGGTAGCCAACGTACGTGGTGCGCTGGTGCCGTGCCTGTCACTGGCTGACTTGCTGGGTGTGCAGGCCAGCGCTGCCGAGCAACGTGGCGGCCGGGCGATGCCACGCATGCTGATCCTGGCCGCGGAGGGCGGGCCGGTGGTGATGGCGGTCGAGGAAATCGACGGCATTCACCGGCTCGACCCGCTTCTGCTGAACAGCGGGCAGGACGCCTCCCACTTCACCGCAGCGGTCCTGCAATGGCGTGGCCGCAGCGTGCGGGTGCTGGACGATCAACATTTACTGTCTGCCGTGCAGCGGAGCCTGTCATGACCCCAGAGCAAATGCGCGACGCATCGTTGCTCGAACTGTTCAGCCTGGAGGCCGAGGCGCAGACCCAGGTGCTCAGTGCCGGCCTGATGGCGCTGGAGCGTAATCCCACGCAGGCCGACCAGCTTGAGGCTTGCATGCGCGCGGCCCACTCGCTGAAGGGCGCGGCGCGGATCGTCGGAGTGGACGCTGGCGTCAGCGTCGCCCATGTCATGGAGGACTGCCTGGTGGCCGCCCAGGAGGGTCGCCTGCGGCTGAGCGCTGAGCATATCGATGCCCTGTTGCAGGGCACCGACCTGTTGATGCGCATCGCCACGCCTGGCGATGCCGGGGCGCACGCGACCGTGCCGGTGTTCCTTGCGCAAATGGCCAACCTGCTCGACCCGGGGGCGGCAGCCTTGCCCCCCGCGCCGCCAGCCGTGCCAGCGCTGCCGGAAACGCCGGCGCAAACCGTGCAAGCCGAACCTTTGCCGCTGCCCGTCGAACCCTTGGAGCCTGAGCCCGAGCCCGAGCTGGCCCCGCGTCGCAAGGCCGGCAAGCGCACCGGCGAAGGTACGGAGCGGGTGCTGCGGGTCACCGCCGATCGCCTCAACAGCCTGCTCGACCTGTCCAGCAAGTCGCTGGTGGAAACCCAGCGGCTCAAGCCTTACCTGGCCACCCTGCAGCGCCTCAAGCGCATGCACGGCCAGGGCATGCAGGCGCTTGATGGCCTGCGCATGCAACTGGAGGACAGTGGCCAGAGCAGCGAGGTGCTCGAAGCCCTGGCACAGACCCAGCGCCTGCTGGCGGAAACCCAGCAGATCCTGCAGCAGCAGGCTGCCGACCTGGACGAGTTCGGCTGGCAGGCCAGCCAGCGCGCACAACTGCTCTACGACACCGCGCTGGCCTGCCGGATGCGGCCGTTTGCCGATGTGCTGACCGGCCAGAGCCGCATGGTGCGCGACCTTGGCCGTTCGCTGGGCAAGCCGGTGCGGCTGCTGGTGGAAGGGGAAAAGACCCAGGTCGACCGTGATGTGCTGGAAAAGCTCGAGGCACCGTTGACCCACCTGTTGCGCAACGCGGTCGACCACGGCATCGAGCTGCCCGAGCGGCGCCTGCTGGCGGGCAAGGTGGAGGAGGGCGTGATCCGCCTGCGGGCCTCGCACCAGGCCGGTATGCTCAGCCTTGAACTGATCGACGACGGTGCCGGCATCGACCTCGAACGCCTGCGCAGCAGCATTGTCGAGCGCGCCCTGTCGCCCGCTGACACGGTGGCGCGCATGAGCGAGGAAGAGTTGCTGACATTCCTGTTCCTGCCCGGTTTCAGCCTGCGCGACAAAGTCACCGAGGTGTCCGGGCGCGGTGTCGGCCTGGATGCGGTGCAGCACATGATCCGGGAGCTGCGCGGTTCGATAGAGCTGACCCAGCTGGCCGGGCAGGGCTGCCGTTTCCATTTGCAGGTGCCACTGACCTTGTCGGTTGTGCGCAGCCTGGTGGTCGAGGTGGGTGGCGAGGCCTATGCCTTCCCGCTCGCTCATATCGAACGCACGCTCGAAGTAAGTGCCGAAGAGATCGTGCAGATCGAGGGGCGCCAGCATTTCTGGCACGAAGGCCGGCACATAGGCCTGGTCGCGGCCAGCCAACTGCTCAATCGCCCCGCCGGGCAAACGCAGGAGAGCAACCTGCGCGTGGTGGTGATTCGCGAGCGCGAGCAGCTGTACGGGGTAGCCGTGGAGCGACTGGTGGGCGAGCGGGTGCTGGTGGTGATGCCGCTCGACCCACGGCTGGGCAAGGTGCAGGACATCTCTTCCGGCGCCCTGCTCGACGATGGCTCGGTGGTGCTGATCGTCGATGTGGAGGACCTGCTGCGTTCGGTGGAGAAGCTGCTCAGCACCGGCAGCCTGGAACGCATCGACCGCGGCAGCAGCGGCACCCGTGGCGTGGCGCGCCAGCGCATCCTGGTGGTCGATGATTCGCTGACCGTGCGTGAACTGCAGCGCAAGCTGCTCGGCAACCGTGGTTACGACGTGGCCGTTGCGGTGGATGGCATGGACGGCTGGAACGCCTTGCGTGGCGAGGACTTCGACCTGCTGATCACCGACATCGACATGCCACGCATGGACGGCATCGAGCTGGTCACCCTGGTGCGTCGCGACCAGCGCCTGCAATCGCTGCCGGTGATGGTGGTGTCCTACAAGGACCGTGAGGAAGACCGACGGCGGGGCCTGGATGCCGGCGCCGACTACTATTTGGCAAAGGCCAGTTTCCATGACGATGCGTTGCTGGATGCTGTGGTTGAGCTGATCGGAGGTGCTCAGGGATGAAGATCGCCATCGTCAACGACATGCCCATGGCCGTCGAGGCGCTGCGCCGGGCGGTTGCCCTCGAACCGGCGCACCAGGTGGTGTGGGTGGCCAGTAATGGCGCCGAGGCGGTGCAGCGCTGCACCGAGCAGCAGCCAGACCTGATCCTCATGGACCTGATCATGCCGGTCATGGATGGCGTCGAGGCCACCAGGCGGATCATGGCCGAAACCCCTTGCGCCATCGTCATCGTCACGGTCGATCGCAAGCAGAACGTGCACCGGGTATTCGAGGCCATGGGCCACGGCGCCCTCGACGTGGTCGACACGCCGGCGCTGGGGGCGGGCGATCCGCGTGAAGCGGCAGCGCCACTGCTGCGCAAGATCCTCAACATAAGCTGGTTGATTGGTCAGCAGCGCGCACCGGCCGCACGCCCGGTCGCCGCACCCGTGCGGGCGGCGTCACAGCACCGCGGGCTGGTTGCGATCGGTTCGTCCGCTGGCGGCCCGGCGGCCCTCGAAGTACTGCTCAAGGGCCTGCCGGCGGCGTTTCCGGCGGCCATCGTGCTGGTCCAGCATGTGGACCAGGTATTTGCCGCGGGCATGGCAGAATGGCTCAGCAGCGCCGCCGGCTTGCCGGTGCGCCTGGCCCGTGAGGGCGAGCCACCACAGCCGGGGCAGGTATTGCTGGCCGGCACCAATCACCACATCCGCCTGCTACAGAACGGCCAACTGGCCTACACTGCCGAACCTGTCAATGAAATTTACCGGCCCTCGATCGATGTGTTCTTCGAGAGTGTGGCGCGCTATTGGACCGGCGATGCGGTGGGTGTGTTGCTTACCGGCATGGGCCGCGATGGTGCCCAGGGCCTGAAGCTGATGCGCCAGCAGGGCTTCCTGACCATTGCCCAGGACCAGGCCAGCAGCGCGGTATACGGGATGCCCAAGGCCGCTGCGGCCATCGATGCCGCAGTGGAGATCCGCCCGCTGGAACGCATAGCCGGGCGCTTGATGGAATTTTTCGCAAAATGACGAAGTGTATTGAATCACGCCGCCAGGCCGGCAGTGATCGGGTGAACAGGTATGAATGATTTACCGATCGAAGGTTTCACGACCCCCAACGAGAACTCGGCGATGGTGCTGCTGGTCGACGACCAGGCCATGATCGGCGAGGCGGTGCGGCGTGGCCTGGCCAACGAAGAGAACATCGACTTCCACTTCTGCGCCGATCCGCACCAGGCAGTGGCCCAGGCCGTGCGAATCAAGCCTACGGTGATCCTCCAGGACCTGATCATGCCTGGCCTGGACGGGCTGACCCTGGTGCGTGAATACCGCAACAACCCGGCTACCCAGGATATCCCGATCATCGTCCTGTCGACCAAGGAGGACCCGCTGGTCAAGAGCGCAGCCTTTGCTGCCGGGGCCAACGATTACCTGGTCAAGCTGCCGGATACCATCGAGCTGGTGGCGCGCATCCGCTATCACTCGCGTTCCTACCTTACCCTGTTGCAGCGCGACGAGGCCTACCGTGCTTTGCGCGTCAGCCAGCAGCAACTGCTCGATACCAACCTGATGCTGCAGCGGCTGATGAATTCCGATGGCCTGACCGGGTTGTCCAACCGCCGCCACTTCGACGAGTACCTGGAACTGGAATGGCGCCGGGCCATGCGTGAGCAGCAGCAGTTGTCGCTGCTGATGATCGACGTGGATTACTTCAAGGCCTACAACGACAGCTTTGGCCACCTGGCCGGTGACGAGGCCTTGCGCCAGGTGGCGGAGGCGATCCGCGGCTCGTGCTCGCGGCCGACCGACCTGCCGGCGCGCTATGGCGGCGAGGAATTCGTCCTGGTATTGCCCAACACCTCGCCGGGTGGGGCACGCCTGGTGGCCGAGAAGCTGCGCCAGACCGTGCTCGGCCTTGGCATCCCGCACACCGCGCCGGTGCCCGACTCGTATCTGACCGTGAGCATTGGCCTTGCCACCCAGACTCCGTCCATCGGCAGCCATAGCCGGCAACTGATCTCGGCTGCGGACAAAGGCCTGTACCAGGCCAAGAATGGCGGGCGCAACCAGGTTGGCATCGCCTGACAGGGCCTGCACGGTAATTGCGGCCATTCGGCGCCCGGCGGGTCTGCCGCCCTGCGGCGGACTCGGTTATACTCGCAGGCTTTTCACCGAATTCGTGCGAGTAGCCAGCCCATGGAAATCCAACCGATCCTGAACACCATCAAGGACCTCACCGAGCGTTCCCAGTCCATTCGGGGGTATCTTTGACTACGATCACAAGCATGACCGCCTGATCGAAGTCAACCGCGAGCTGGAAGACCCCAACGTCTGGAACAAGCCCGAGTACGCCCAGGCCCTGGGCCGCGAGCGTGCCATGCTGGCACAGGTTGTCGAGACCCTGGACAAGCTGTCCGGCGGCCTGGCGGACTGCCAGGAGCTGCTCGACATGGCCGTCGAGGAAAATGACGAAGGCGCCGTCGGCGACGTCGTGACCGAGCTGGAAGGCCTGGAAGAAAAACTGGCCCAGCTCGAGTTCCGTCGCATGTTCAGCGGCGAGATGGACATGAACAACGCCTACCTGGACATCCAGGCCGGCTCCGGTGGTACCGAGGCGCAGGACTGGGCCAACATCCTGCTGCGCATGTACCTGCGCTGGGCCGACAAGCGTGGTTTCGATGCCACCATCATCGAGCTTTCCGAAGGTGAAGTCGCCGGTATCAAGGGCGCCACCGTGCATGTCAAGGGCGAGTACGCCTTCGGCTGGCTGCGCACCGAGATCGGCGTGCACCGCCTGGTGCGCAAGAGCCCGTTCGACTCCGGTGCCCGTCGCCACACCTCGTTCTCGGCGGTGTTCGTGTCGCCCGAGATCGACGACAAGGTCGAGATCGAGATCAACCCGGCCGACCTGCGTATCGACACCTATCGTTCCTCCGGTGCCGGTGGTCAGCACGTGAACACCACCGACTCGGCGGTGCGTATTACCCACGTACCGACCAACACCGTGGTGGCCTGCCAGAACGAACGCTCCCAGCACGCCAACAAGGACACCGCCATGAAAATGCTGCGGGCCAAGTTGTACGAACTGGAAATGCAGAAGCGCAACGCCGCCTCGCAGGCGCTGGAAGATAGCAAGTCGGACATCGGCTGGGGCCACCAGATCCGCTCCTACGTGCTGGATGACTCGCGTATCAAGGACCTGCGTACTGGTGTAGAGCGCAGCGACTGCCAGAAGGTATTGGACGGCGACCTCGACCAGTACCTGGAAGCGAGCCTCAAGCAAGGGCTGTAAATCGCACACAACCGCCGCGGTACCTGGCATGGGCCGGTACCGCGTGCCCTGCCCGAAAGGGGCACCGAACACCTGATGGAAAGAATGACGAAATGAGCGACCTCAAGACCGAAGCGCAAGACCTGCAACAGGAAGAAAACGCCCTGATCGCCCTGCGCAAGGAAAAGCTTGCCGCCGAGCGCGCCAAGGGCAATGCCTTCCCCAATGACTTCCGTCGCGACAGCTACTGCAACGACCTGCAGAAGCAGTATGCGGACAAGACCAAGGAAGAACTGGAAGCTGCAGCGATTCCGGTCAAGGTTGCCGGCCGCATCATGCTCAACCGCGGCTCGTTCATGGTCATTCAGGACATGACCGGCCGTATCCAGGTCTACGTCAACCGCAAGACCCTGCCGGAAGAAACCCTGGCCGCGGTCAAGACCTGGGACCTGGGCGACATCATCAGCGCCGAAGGTACCCTGGCCCGTTCCGGCAAGGGCGACCTATACGTCGAAATGACCAACGTGCGCATGCTGACCAAGTCGCTGCGTCCGCTGCCCGACAAGCACCACGGCCTGACCGACACCGAGCAGCGCTACCGCCAGCGTTACGTCGACCTGATGGTCAATGAAGAAACCCGCCACACCTTCCGTGTGCGTTCGCAGGTCATCTCGCACATCCGCAAGTTCCTCATCGAGCGCGACTTCCTCGAAGTCGAGACGCCGATGCTGCAGACCATCCCGGGCGGTGCCGCAGCCAAGCCGTTCGAAACCCACCACAACGCCCTGGACATGGCCATGTTCCTGCGCATCGCGCCGGAGCTGTACCTCAAGCGCCTGGTGGTTGGTGGCTTCGAGAAGGTGTTCGAGATCAACCGCAACTTCCGTAACGAAGGCGTTTCGACTCGTCACAACCCTGAATTCACCATGCTCGAGTTCTACCAGGCCTACGCCGACTACCGCGACAACATGGACCTCACCGAGGAACTGTTCCGCGAGCTGGCGCAGCTGGTACTGGGCACTACCGACGTGCCGTACGGCGACAAGGTGTTCCACTTCGGCGAGCCGTTCGCCCGCCTGTCGGTATTCGACTCGATCCTCAAGTACAACCCGGAGCTGACCGCTGCCGACCTGCAGGACGTCGACCGCGCCCGCGACATCGCCAAAAAGGCCGGTGCCAAGGTGCTGGGCCACGAGGGCCTGGGCAAGCTGCAGGTGATGATTTTCGAAGAGCTGGTCGAGCACAAGCTGGAGCAGCCGCACTTCATCACCGAGTACCCGTTCGAAGTATCGCCGCTGGCCCGTCGCAACGACGACAACCCGGCTGTTACCGACCGTTTCGAACTGTTCA
Organism: Pseudomonas sp. SA233; assembly: GCF_054792385.1. Classification (NCBI taxonomy): domain Bacteria; kingdom Pseudomonadati; phylum Pseudomonadota; class Gammaproteobacteria; order Pseudomonadales; family Pseudomonadaceae; genus Pseudomonas; species Pseudomonas sp. SA233. The sequence continues at coordinate 1,234,826 of NZ_CP096449.1, forward strand.
TCGGTGGCCGCGAGATCGCCAACGCCTACTCCGAGCTCAACGATGCCGAAGACCAGGCCGAGCGCTTCCTGGCACAGGTGGCCGAGAAGGACGCCGGTGACGACGAAGCCATGCACTACGACGCCGACTTCGTTCGCGCACTGGAGTACGGCATGCCGCCGACTGCAGGTGAAGGTATCGGTATCGACCGCCTGGTGATGCTGCTGACCAACTCGCCGTCGATCCGCGACGTGATCCTGTTCCCGCACATGCGTCCGCAGGCCTGAGTGAATTGAACGAGCCGCCTTTCGAGGCGGCTTTTTCTTGCCTGAAGCTTTATGTTGTCAGTACCGGCCTCTTCGCGGCTAAAGCCGCTCCCACAGGGATCCCACTACCCTCAGGCTGGTGCGGTCCCTGTGGGAGCGGCTTTAGCCGCGAAGAGGCCGGCACTGACGAAACACTGTCCATGAGGTACCCCCCGTGACACCCGCAATGCCTCACCAGGGCGCCGCCGGCATCGCCACCGCCGTCGCCGAAAGCGTGCAATACCAAGGCCGCAAGACTGCCCGCCAGGGCAGCGAGCAGCGTCGCCAACTTATCCTCGACGCGGCCATGCGCATCGTCGTGCGCGATGGCGTACGCGGTGTGCGCCATCGCGCCGTCGCCGCCGAGGCCGGTGTGCCATTGTCGGCCACCACCTACTACTTCAAGGATATCGAGGACCTGCTCACCGATACCTTTGCCCAGTACGTCGAACGCAGCGCCGCCTACATGGCCAAGCTGTGGGCCAATACCGAGGTGGTGTTGCGCCAGTTGCTGGCCCAGGGTGACGGCAGCCCGCAGGCGCGGGCACGTCTGGCTGACGAGGTAGCACGCATGACTGCCGACTACGTGCAGCGACAGTTGCTGACTCGCCGTGATTTTCTGATGGCCGAGCAGGCCTTCCGCCAGGAGGCGCTACTGTGCCCGCGCCTGGCTCAACTGGTGTGCGCCCATGAACAGATCCTGCTGCATGGCACCCGCCAATTGCTGCAGGTGGTGGGCTCGCAGCAACCGGAACAGGACGCCCAAATGTTGACGGCGATTATCGAGCAGATGGAATATCAGGGCCTGCTCAAGGATGCGAACGCGCAAGCCGATGGGCAGATGCTCGCTATGCTTAGCCGATACCTGCAGCTGGTGCTGGCATCGGCCTGAGCCGAGACCGACTTTTCAAGGAGAACCTGATGAAAGCCTGGCGTGTGGTGTTGTTGACTTTGTCATTCCTGCTGCTGGGCGGTTGTCTGGTGACCTTCCACGAGCCGTTGCCGAGCAACCAGGCGGCGCCCAAGGCCCTGCTGGGCAAGTGGAGCAGCAAGGACGCCTGGGGCGAGCCGCTGAAGCTGGTGATCAGCCGTAGCGGCGGTGATGCCTACAAGGCGGTGGCCACGGCCAAGGGCAAGGCCCCTGAGGAATACGTGTTCACCGTGTCACGCCACGGTAACCGCTGGTACCTGTCGGCTGGCGTGCCGAAGCGCCTGGGTGGCAACTTCCTGATCGGCGGTTTCGATATCGTCGATGGCAAGGAACTGGTGGTCTACAACCTGGATGTCGAGCAGGTGCAGCAGGCGGTGGACAAGAAGGAGCTGACCGGGCGCAGCACCGAAGTGCCGGAAGACAACGGCGACGGCGTGCTGATCGACAGCCCGTCGGCGCGGGTGCTGGCGTACCTGGACGACCCGGCCAACTCTGACCTGTTCGTTGAAGTGGCGCGGTTCCAGCGCTCCGGCAAGTAAATACCTGTGCCGGCCCAGGTCCCCTGTAGGAGCAGCCTTGTGCTGCGAAGAGGCCAGTAGGGCAAACCATTTCAGTTGCCGCTAATGGCCTCTTCGCAGCACAAGGCTGCTCCTACAGGAACCGAGGCCGGTACAGGCAAAGCAAGGCTTGGCACTTTGTTCCAATAAGGAGTCCCCGGTGGACGAATACCAGCAAACCATCCGTGCCCTGTCCGACCGCATCGTTGCGGCACAGACCCCGATCCGGGTTCTGGACGCGGTGAAGTGGGACGACAACATCCGCCAGGGTTTCCTCAAGGCCAAGGGCAAGGAGCCGCCGGCTGTCGACCGTGCCTACTACCAGTCGCGCCCGCTGGCGTTCGATTCCAGCGCGGTAAAGGCCGAGTTTCAGGGCATCGAGCGCGACATCATTCGCCAGCTCGGCCAGTTCAACCCGGTCGGGCAGATCATGAAGCGCATGTGCCGCGAATACCGCATGGTGGTGCGCATGCTCGAAGCGCGTGGCACCGAGGATTTCGGGCTGATCTCCCAGGAACTGTACGGCGCTGCCTCGGATGCCTTCCACGCTGGTGATCCGACCTTGGCCGACCTCGGCCTGATGCTGTCGGATTACCTGAACAACATCGATGGCCGTGGCGACCTCAAGGACGAACCGAAGAACCTCACCGCCAAGGAGGCCGTGGAAATCCTCCAGCACCGGTTGAACAAGGTATTCGGCGAGGCCGAGGAGACCATCCGTGTGTTCGAGTCCGACGGTATCGTTGCCGATGCCGCGGCCGGGGCCGACTACATCAAGGTGCGTGCCGACGCCATGTTCAACTCCCGTGACGTGCGCGCCCTGGAGGTGCACGAAGGGCTGGTGCATGTCGGCACCACGCTCAACGGCCTGAACCAGCCGATCTGTACCTTCCTGGCCAAGGGCCCGCCCTCGTCGACGGTCACCCAGGAAGGCCTGGCCATCCTCATGGAGGTGATCGCCTTCGCCTCCTACCCCAGTCGCCTGCGCAAGCTCACCAACCGCACCCGCGCCATCCACATGGTCGAGGAGGGTGCCGATTTCATGCAGATCTACAACTTCTTCCGCGAGCAGGGGTTCGAGATGGCGCAGAGCTACAGCAACGCCAGCCGGGTGTTCCGCGGGTCGGTGCCCAATGGCCTGCCATTTACCAAGGACTTGTCCTACCTCAAAGGCTTCATCATGGTTTACAACTACATTCAGTTGGCCGTGAAGAAGGGCAAGCTCGAACAGATCCCATTGCTGTTCTGTGGCAAGACCACCCTGGAAGACATGCGTACCCTGCGACAGCTGGTCGAGGAAGGCCTGGTCGAGCCGCCCAAGTACCTGCCCGAGCAGTTCCGCGACCTCAATGCGCTGTCGGCCTGGATGTGCTTCTCCAACTTCCTCAACCACCTGAGCCTGGACCGTATTGAAGCCGATTACGCGAACATTCTCTGAGTGCTGCCGCCTGCTGGCCCTGGGTTTGATCCTGCTGGGCCTGGGCGGTTGCAGCAGCCTGCTGTTCTATCCCGAGCGCGGCCAGCCGTTCACGCCCGAGCGGGCCAGGCTCGAGTACCGCGATGTCACCTTGATCACTGCTGATGGCATCCGCCTGCACGGCTGGTGGTTGCCGGCCAAGGCCGGGGTCGAGGTCAAGGGCACGGTGCTGCACCTGCATGGCAATGGCGGCAACCTGCCTGGGCACCTGGGCGGCAGCTACTGGCTGCCGGAGCAGGGCTACCAGGTGTTGATGATCGATTACCGCGGCTATGGCCTGTCCCAGGGCGAGCCGAGCCTGCCCGAGGTGTACCAGGACATCGCCGCGGCCATGGCCTGGCTGGAGCAGGCGCCCGAAGTCAAGGGCAAGCCGCTGGTGCTGCTGGGGCAGAGCCTTGGCGGGGCCATGGCCATTCACTACCTGGCGGCCCACCCGGAGCAGCGCCAGCGTTTCAGTGCTTTGGTATTCGACGGTGTGCCGGCCAGTTACCGTGCGGTCGGGCGCTTTGCCCTCAGCACCTCGTGGATGACCTGGCCGCTGCAGGTGCCGCTGTCGTGGCTGGTGCCGGACGGTGACAGCGCGATCCGCTCGATCGAGCAACTGAGCAGCCCGCCCAAGCTGTTCTTCCACAGCATCGACGATACCCTGGTGCCGATGGACAACGGCATCCGCCTGTACCAGCACGCGCCAGCGCCGCGGGTGCTGCAACTGACCCGTGGTGGCCACGTGCAGACCTTCGCCGACCCGACCTGGCGCCAGGTGATGCTGCGTTTTCTTGACGACCCCAGCCATTTCAACGGCCTGCGGCGGCTGGCCGAAGTGCCCAATTACCCTGACGAGAAGAACAAGCAATGAGTGAAGAACGCAACGCCATCCCGCTGATCCTGACCGGTGTCGGCAGCATCATCGTGACGGTGGGGGCCTTGTGGTACTACGGTTACCTGCATTTCGCCAAGCCCGAAGATGCCCTGTTGCTGCAGGACTTCACCATGCTCAAGACCATCCCCGGCGAGGACTACAAGGTCTCGCTGGACCCGGCACCACAAATGGCCCAGTGCGTCGACGGCGTGCTGGTGCTGTTCGATACCCAGCAGAAAGGCCTGACAGGGGTGCTGGTGGACAACCGCAAGCGCGCGGTGCGTTGCATGGGCGAGGAAACCCCGCAGCAGGTGCAGTGAGCCATTATCTCTGCTGCCTGTGCTGGCCCTTTCGCGGCTGAAGCCGCTCCTACAAGGACCGCGCCAGTCCCTGTGGGAGCGGCTTCAGCCGCGAAAGGGCCAGCACAGGCAAAAGAAAGCCCCGCTTCGATCGCGGGGCTTGTCAGTTCAGCTAGCCAGCCTTACTGCTGTACCTGGCTCACAGAGCGAGGTGCCACCGGTTGGTTGTCGTTGGAGATGGTCACCTCCACCCGGCGGTTCTGCGCACGCCCCGAATTGCTCGAGTTGTCCGCTACCGGGTACTCCTTGCCATAGCCCTGGGCGACGATGCGCGCTGGGTCGACGCCGGCACGTACCAGTGCCATGCGTACGCTGTTGGCGCGGCGCTCTGACAGGCCCTGGTTGTAGTTGGCCGAGCCGACGCTGTCGGTGTAACCCTCGACGATCACCTTGCGTTCCGGGTTTTCCTGGAGGAATTGCGCCAGCTTGGTGACGTTCGGGTAGGCGTTGCTCTTGAGTTCGGCCTTGTTGAAGTCGAACAGCACGTCTCCGAAGGTGACCAGCGTGCCGCGGTCGGTCTGCTTGGCGTTGAGGCTGTCCTGCAGCTTGGCGATCTGTGCGTCGCGTGCGTCAAGCTTGGCCTGGGCGCGCTGGGCCGAAGCGTTTTTCAGTTCGCTTTCGGCAGTGCGCAGGGCGATGGTCTGCTTGGCCACTTCGACGCGCTGGTTGGTCAGGTAGGCCAATTGGTCGACCTTCTTCTCGTCTTCACGGTCCATGTAGGCCTTGTCGGCCTTGTTCAGCCAGTCCTGGGCGTCCTTGGTCTCCAGCGCCGCAACCTTGCTCGATTGCGGGTCGCTCTGCAGCGAGGAGAAGTTGGTGCGGGCCGATTCGAGGTTGGCGTTAGGGTCGTGCGAGCAGGCGGCAAGGCCGACGCTCAGGGCCAGCAGGGCGGGAATCATGACGTAGTTGCGCATAGTGTTCATCCTTTGATCGTGTGCGAAGACCGAGGTGGGCGGGGCAGGGCTCACTGAGCGCTGCGCAGCCCTTCCTCACGTACGTCCTGAACGCCCTGGCGGGCATCCTGCACGGCCTTCTGGGCCTTGGCCGCCTGGGCCTTGCGTTCGGCGAGGCGGGCGTCCCATTCGGCCTGTTCGGCCAGGCGCCTGGCGTCGTCGTACTTCTTGTCATGCATGGCGATCTCGGCCTGCTTGAACTTGTCCTGGGCCGCTTTCATTTCCACGGCGGCGAACTCGGTGCCGCCAGCGCTGACGGCCGAGTTCACGGCGGACTGGGTGACTGCATACTGCTCGGTGGGCGGGTTGCCCGCACAGCCGGCCAGGACCAGACTGCTGCCCAGGGCCAGCGCTGCCAGCTTGAACCCGCGCACATGAGTGGATGAGGGTTTGTAGATGCGGGTGTTCTTGGTGGTCAGTTCCATTGGATCACTCCTGTTTACGACGTTGTCCGTAGCAGTCCATCGCTCGTTCCCTGACACGTGCACGCGCTTCAGCTCAACGGTGCACAACGGCAGGTGTGCAGGGTTTTAGCGTGATGGCTATTGGCTGTGACTGACGCGTTTTTCGGATAGTTCAGAAAAATTTGATCATGTTTGGGGTTTGTGGCGCCTGGGAGATCGAGCGCCGCCCGCGCGGCGCTTCGCAGCGCAAGGCTGCTCCTACATCTATTTCGGGCCAATTATTCCTGTGAGGTTTGTGCGCGAACGCTTTGGCGCATGGCTCGATATCGCGTTGTACGAACAAGGTGGTCGCGTGCACTGGCACAGGCGTGACTGGCCCGAAACAGATGTAGGAGCAGCCTTGCGCTGCGAAGCGCCGCGCGGGCGGCGCTCGATCTCCCGGGCGCCGCAAAACTCATGACCTACACCTTAGCTATTCGCTATCGGCCCCTGGGTTGCTCAGGGCGTGCAGATGCTGTCGCGACAGTGACAGAAAGCGCGGAGTAGGGCCGATGTCCTCGTACAGCGGGTCGCCTTCCTCGTCGGTGGCAATGACCTGGCGGCCTTGCACATAGGGGAAGCTGGCTTCCAGTTCCTCGAGGGCTGCCGCGACGAGCTCACCGAGCAGTTCCTCGGCGGTGCGCTTGGGGTACATGTCGATCAGCGCGGCCAGTCGCGCTTCGGACTCAAGGTCCAGATGCAGGACATGGCCCGTGGGGCTGAGGGTGCCGGCGGCATTCTGTTCCCAGTGCTGGGCGAGTTCACGGATTTTCATGCTGACCTCTGTTGACGCCTGAAAGGGCTGCAATGCATGGGAGTGTCGTGCTTTCACTTTAGTTTGCTTTGGCCGATCACGGCTTGCCATCGGCGCCTGGCTGTGGGCACTCTTGGAGCGAATACCGCGCTCCCACAGGGGACCGCGTAAAGGCTGAAAAAGGGATGCAATGCGCCAGAGCCGCGCCGGAGAGAGGGCCAATGACCGATATCGATGTGCGTTTGCGTGAAGATGTCCATGTGTTGGGTGAACTGCTTGGCGATACCATTCGCCTGCAGCATGGCGAGGCGTTCCTGCAGAAGATCGAGGACATCCGTCACAGTGCCAAGGCCGACCGCCGTAGCGCCGGCGCGCAACTGAGCTCGACCCTGGCGGACCTGGCCGACGAGGATTTGCTACCCGTGGCCAGGGCCTTCAACCAGTTCCTCAACCTGGCCAACATGGCCGAGCAGTACCAGTTGATCCGCCGCCGCGACGCCGACCAGCCCGAGCCGTTCGAGGCCCGGGTGCTGCCCGAGTTGCTGGCGCGCCTGAAGCAGGCCGGGCACAGCAATGATGCCCTGGCCCGGCAATTGGCCAAGCTCGACATCCAACTGGTGCTCACTGCGCACCCCACCGAAGTGGCTCGCCGCACCCTGATCCAGAAGTACGACGCCATCGCCGGCCAACTGGCTGCCCAGGACCACCGCGACCTGACCCCGGGGGAACGCCAGCAGGTGCGCGAGCGCTTGCGCCGGCTGATCGCCGAGGCGTGGCACACCGAAGAAATCCGCCGCACCCGACCGACGCCGGTGGACGAAGCCAAGTGGGGCTTTGCGGTAATCGAGCATTCGCTGTGGCACGCCATCCCCAGCCACTTGCGCAAGGTCGACAAGGCCCTGCTGGAGGCTACCGGCCTGCGCCTGCCGCTGGAGGCGGCGCCGATCCGCTTCGCCTCGTGGATGGGCGGTGACCGCGATGGCAACCCCAACGTGACCGCAGCGGTCACCCGCGAAGTCCTGCTGCTGGCGCGCTGGATGGCTGCCGACCTGTTCCTGCGCGACATCGATGCGCTGGCTTCCGAGTTGTCCATGCAGCAGGCGGACGATGCGCTGCGTGAGCAGGTCGGCGACAGTGCCGAACCCTACCGCTCCCTGCTCAAGCAACTGCGCGATCGCCTGCGAGCAACGCGCGCGTGGGCGCATTCGGCATTGACCAGCAGCCAGCCGGCCAGCGCCGAGGTGCTGGTGGACAACCGCGACCTGATCGCGCCGCTGGAGCTGTGCTACCAGTCCCTGCACGCCTGCGGCATGGGTGTGATCGCCGAAGGCCCGTTGCTCGACTGCCTGCGCCGCGCCGTGACCTTTGGCCTGTTCCTGGGCCGCCTGGACGTGCGCCAGGACGCCGCTCGCCACCGTGATGCGTTGAGCGAGATTACCGACTACCTGGGCCTGGGGCGTTATGCCGACTGGGATGAAGAGCAGCGCATCGAGTTCCTCCAGGCCGAGCTGAAAAACCGCCGGCCACTGCTGCCCGCGCACTTCAAGCCGCAGGCCGATACCGCCGAGGTACTGGCCACCTGCCGGGAAATTGCCGCTGCGCCGGCCGCCTCGCTGGGCTCTTACGTCATCTCGATGGCCGGTGCTGCCTCGGATGTGCTGGCGGTGCAGTTGCTGCTCAAGGAGGCCGGCCTGACTCGGCCCATGCGCGTGGTGCCGCTGTTCGAGACCCTGGCCGACCTCGACAATGCCGGCCCGGTGATGCAGCGCCTGCTCGGCCTGCCAGGCTACCGCGCCAACCTGCGCGGCCCGCAGGAAGTGATGATCGGCTATTCCGACTCGGCCAAGGACGCTGGTACCACGGCTGCGGCCTGGGCGCAGTACCGGGCCCAGGAAAACCTGGTGCGTATCTGCGCCGAGCACCAGGTCGAGTTGCTGCTGTTCCACGGCCGTGGCGGCACGGTAGGCCGCGGCGGTGGCCCGGCCCACGCGGCGATCCTGTCGCAGCCACCCGGTTCGGTGGCGGGGCGCTTCCGCACCACCGAGCAGGGCGAGATGATCCGCTTCAAGTTCGGCTTGCCGGGTATCGCCGAGCAGAACCTTAACCTGTATCTGGCTGCGGTGCTGGAAGCCACCTTGTTGCCACCGCCACCACCGCAGCCGGCCTGGCGCGAGGTGATGGATCAGCTTGCCGCCGATGGCGTCAAGGCCTACCGCGGCGTGGTGCGGGAGAACCCCGATTTTGTAGAGTATTTCCGCCAGTCCACCCCGGAGCAGGAACTGGGGCGCCTGCCGCTGGGCAGCCGACCGGCCAAGCGCCGCGCCGGTGGCATCGAAAGCCTGCGGGCCATCCCGTGGATTTTCGGCTGGACCCAGACCCGCCTGATGCTGCCAGCCTGGCTTGGTTGGGAAACGGCATTGAACAATGCACTGGCGCGTGGCCAGGGTGAACTGCTGGCGCAGATGCGCGAGCAATGGCCGTTCTTCCGCACCCGCATCGACATGCTCGAGATGGTGCTGGCCAAGGCCGATGCGCAGATCGCCGAGGCCTACGACGAACGTCTAGTGCAACCGCACCTGCTGCCTTTGGGTGCGCACCTGCGCGACCTATTGTCGCAGTCGTGCCAGGTGGTACTGGGCCTTACCGGGCAGCCGGTGCTACTGGCGCACAGCCCCGAGACGCTGGAATTCATCAGCCTGCGCAATACCTACCTGGACCCGTTGCACCGCCTGCAGGCCGAGTTGCTGGCCCGCTCGCGCAGCCGCGAAGCCGCTCTGGACAGCCCGTTGGAGCAGGCCTTGCTGGTGACTGTGGCGGGTATTGCAGCCGGCCTGCGCAATACCGGCTGAGGGCAGGCCCGGGGCGCACAGGGCAGGTGCCGTGCGGGGGATGCAAGTGGGCGAAGAGGGTGGTTGCGCCGGGCGCAACCGCCTGCCAGGCCAGCCATAGGTGGCGCAATCCTGCAACTTTGGGACGCTTGTCTGGCTGCCGGGCGCTGTGTATCTTGAGCAGCCTTCTGACCGATTTATGGTCATACCCGATTTTCCGGACTTGGCCCTGGTCGCCGAATCCATTGAATTTCATAACAAAATTTGAGGAGCACGAGATGCGCGTAATTCTGCTGGGAGCTCCCGGGGCCGGTAAAGGTACTCAGGCAAAGTTCATCACCGAAAAGTTCGGTATCCCCCAGATTTCCACCGGTGACATGCTGCGTGCCGCCGTCAAGGCTGGTACCCCGCTGGGCCTGGAACTGAAGAAAGTCATGGATGCCGGCCAGCTGGTCTCCGACGAGTTGATCATCAGCCTGGTCAAGGAGCGCATCGCCCAGCCTGATTGCGCCAAGGGCTGCCTGTTCGACGGCTTCCCACGCACCATCCCGCAAGCCGAAGCCATGGTCGCTGCCGGTGTCGACATCGACGCCGTGGTCGAAATCGCCGTGGACGACGAGGAAATCGTCGGCCGCATGGCTGGCCGCCGCGTGCACCTGGCTTCGGGCCGCACCTACCACATTCAGTACAACCCGCCGAAAGTGGAAGGCAAGGACGACGAGACTGGTGAAGACCTGATCCAGCGTGATGACGACAAGGAAGAGACCGTTCGCCATCGCCTGTCGGTTTACCACAGCCAGACCAAGCCGCTGGTGGACTTCTACCAGAAGCTGTCGGCCGCCAATGCCGGCAAGCCGAAGTACAGCCACATCGAAGGCGTCGGCTCGGTCGAAGCCATCACCGCCAAGGTCCTGGCAGCCCTGAGCTGATCCAGCACCCGACGCACCTCGACAACGGCCCGCTTGCGGGCCGTTGTCGTTTGTGGCCCTGTTGCCAAATGCGATCCCTGTAGGAGCGGCCTTGTGTCGCGATGGGGCGCGCAGCGGCCCCAAAAACTCAGCTTCGCCGCGAAAATTGCAGGGGCCGCTTTGCGGCCCATCGCGACACAAGGCCGCTCCTACAGGGACCGCGCCAGCCGAGCGGGCAATGGCCGTACAGCTGCCCCTTCGGGACACAACGCCGCCGCTGCTCTATACTGCCGCTCTTTTCCCCCTAGTACCTGGATACCCGTTCGATGACCACCCTCCTGGCCCTGGATACCGCCACCGAAGCCTGTTCCGTCGCACTTTTGCATGACGGCAAGGTAACCAGCCATTACGAGGTGATCCCGCGCATGCATGCCCAGAAGCTGCTGCCGATGATCAAGCAGCTGCTGGCCGAGTCCGGCGTGGCGCTGAATGCGCTGGATGCCATCGCCTTTGGCCGTGGGCCGGGCGCTTTCACCGGCGTGCGCATTGCCATCGGGGTGGTCCAGGGCCTGGCCTTCGCACTGGAACGCCCGGTTTTGCCGGTGTCCAACCTGGCCGCGCTGGCCCAGGGCGCGCTGCGTGAACACGGTGTACAGCAAGTGGCGGCCGCCATTGATGCGCGCATGGATGAAGTGTATTGGGGCTGCTATCAGGCCACCGAAGGTGAAATGCGCCTGGTCGGCCAGGAGGCAGTGCTGCCGCCCGAGCAGGTGGCGCTGCCGGTGGGCAGCGCTGGCGAGTGGTTCGGCGCCGGTACCGGTTGGGGTTATGCCGAGCGCCTGGCAGTGCAGGTGGCCGCCAGCAATGCCAGTGCCTTGCCCAACGCCCTGGACATCCTCAGCCTGGCCAGCTTTGCCTGGGCGCGTGGCGAGGCGATCGTTGCCGAACAGGCGCAACCGGTCTACCTGCGCGATAATGTAGCGACACCCAAGAAGCGCTGAGTGTTGTTCGTCGGTTATCGCCGATGACACTAAAACCTTTTGCGCGATCTGTGGTCCAGTTATCACTCGAGCATTAGCGATGGAACCCTGATGCTGCTAAATTGCCATCATTGGTTCTGAGTGCTCATGCCATGCGTATCGACGGTTTCTCATCGCAGTCCTATCCGATCAAGCGCACGCCGCGCAAGGCAGCTGTGCGTGACGAGGCCATCGATGATGCCGAGGTGATCGAGGAGGTCGAGACCGCCCCTCAGGAAACCACCGCTCGCCGTCGCAGTGGTGGCCTGCCAGCGCGCCAGCAGGACATGATCTTCCCCCGCGCCCGTGACCGCCGCACCGCTACCGCATTGGCCAGCTACCTGAGCACTGCCGGTTTTACCGACTGGGACATGGAAGTACTGGGGCTCGACCTGTACATTTAGTGGATGAGTCCATCACCACTGCCTTATTTTCTCGGTTGCCCGTCATGGAGCGAAAACGCCTGGCGCGACTACCTGTATCCCGCCGACGCCAACAGCGGTGAAATGCTCGGCTACTACAGCCAGGTGTTCAACGCCGTCGAGGGCAACACCACTTTCTACGCACGCCCCGCACCCGGCACCATTGCGCGCTGGGCGCAGATCATGCCCGAACACTTCCGCTTCACTGCCAAGTTCCCCCGGGACATCAGCCATGAAGGCGACCTGCGCGATCAGCTGGAACCGGCCTTTGACTTCACCCGCCTGATGGCGCCGCTGGGCCAGCGCGTAGCGCCGTACTGGCTGCAGTTGCCGGCCCAGTTCAGCCCAGCACGGCTGGGCGAGCTTTGCCACTTCCTTGACGAAGTCGGAGTGCCGGTGGCCGTGGAGGTGCGTAACCAGGCTTTCTTCGCCAAGGGTGAAGAAGAGCGGTTGCTCAACCGCCTGCTGCATGAGCGCGGTGTGGAGCGTATCTGCCTGGACCCGCGCGCCTTGTTCAGCTGCACCTCTCGTGACCCCGCCGTGCTGCATGCGCAGGCGAAGAAGCCCAAGGTACCACCACGCCCGGCAGCCTTCAGCCAGCACCCGCAGGTGCGCTTCATCGGCCACCCGCAGCTGGAGGCCAACGAGGCCTTTCTTACCCCCTGGGTGGACAAGGTCGCCGCCTGGATCGAAGAAGGCCGCAACCCCTACATCTTCCTGCATACCTCGGACAACCGCCTGGCCGCGGCACTGGCCCAGCGCTTTCATCAACGCCTGATGCAGCGCCTGCCGGGCCTTGCCGCGTTGCCGGAATTGCCGCGCACCCCCGAGGTCGAACAATTGGGGCTACTCTGACCTTCCCCTGACTGCCGGAGGTTGATCCATGGATGTGCAAACCCTGCGAGCCGAAGCCTTCAAGGCCCTGCACGAGCGCGACAGCGCCTTCGTCATCCCCAACCCGTGGGATGCCGGCTCGGCCAAGTTGCTGGCCAGCCTGGGCTTCGAGGCGCTGGCCACCACCAGTGCAGGCCTGGCTTTCAGCCTGGGCCGTCCGGACGCCGAAGGCGCCTTGAGCCTGGACGATACCCTTGATAATGCCGGGGAGATCGTCGATGCCACCCCGCTGCCGGTGGCTGCCGACTTGGAGAACGGCTTTGGTGACCTGCCCGAAGATTGTACCCAGACCATCCTGCGCGCTGCCGAGGCTGGCCTGGTAGGCGGTTCCATCGAAGATGCCAGTGGCCGCAGTGAAGCGCCCATCTACGACTTCGGGCTGGCCGTGGAGCGCATTCGTGCAACTGTGCAGGCAGCGCGTAGCCTGTCGTTCCCGTTCACCCTGTGCGCCCGGGCAGAGAACCTGCTGCACGGGCGCATGGACCTGGACGACACCATCCTGCGCCTGCAGGCCTATGCCGAGGCCGGTGCTGATGTGCTGTACGCGCCAGGGCTGCGTACTGTCGAGGAAATCCGCGCGGTGGTGCAGGCCGTCGCGCCACGGCCGGTGAATGTGCTGATGGGCATGGCGGGCGTGCCGCTGAGCGTCAACCAGTTGCAGGACCTGGGTGTACGCCGCATCAGCGTCGGCTCGTCGCTTGCCCGTGCCGCGTTGGGGGCCTTCCACCGTGCCGCGCTGGAGATTCGCGACGAGGGCACCTTCGGCTATGGGGAGCAGGCGCTGCCGTTCGCACAACTCAACGACCTGTTCCGCCGCTGATGAGGGCCGTGCTGGCGTTGCTGGCCAGCCTGTCGCTGCTTGCGGGGCTGGCCTGGCACCTGGGTTGGCGGCTGCCCGCCGCGTGGAACCCGTGGGCGCCGCTGGACGTGCGTCAGCCCCCCAACCTGCTGACCCCATACAAGTTGTCCCGCCTTCGCGATGACCCGATGCTGTGTCGCCTGGCACTTCAAACCAGCCAGCTGCGCTACCGGGCACAAGCCGACAGTTCGGCTACTGCCAACTGCCCATTGCGGAATGTATGGCGTATCGACGGTGGTCAGGCGCGGCTCGGCGGCAGCTTCCTGGCCAGTTGTCCGTTGGCAGTGGCGTATGCACTGTTCGAAAACCATGGGCTGCAGCCTGTGGCGCAACGGGTGTTGGGGCAGCCGGTGGCTCAGGTCGACCACCTGGGCAGTTTTGCCTGCCGCAATGTCTACCATCGCAAGCAGGGCCGGCTGAGCCAGCACGCCACGGCCGATGCCCTGGACATCAGTGGCTTTCGCCTGCGAGACGGCCAGCGCATCGTCCTTGCGCGGGACTGGCAGGCGGGCGGGCAGAAAGCGGAATTCCTTCGTCAGGTGCAGCGGGCGGCCTGTGACAGCTTCAGCACGGTACTTGGGCCGGACTACAACGCTGCACACCACAACCACTTTCATGTGGACATGGGCCGCTGGCAGATCTGTCGCTGAGCGTGGGCGCGTTCAGGCGTGGGCGCGCACGTTGTTAAGCACCACCGGGCGTGCCCAGTGGATGTCGAACTCCAGGTCGTTCTGTTGCTTGGCCAGGGTGGCGTCATCGAACGGTTCGGGCGCCGGGTCCAGCAGGTTTGTCTCGAACTCGGCGATCGGCAGGAACAGCGAGCGCGGAGCAGGGCCGGGGCCGGGCTCGGCAATCGGGTGACCTTGGCTCATCACCACCGGGCGTAGCCAGCTGTTGCTGATATCGAGCTGGCGCTGCTGCTCGATCAGCTCGACTGCGCTGAACGGCTCGGGGGCGGGCGGCAGCAGGTTGGCTTCGAGTTCTGCCTTGGGCAGGAACAGTGGCTCGGGCGGTGCCACGATGGTGTCATGCACCGGGCAGGCACGCTGGGCGTCGATCAGGGCTAGCGCCCGGGCGCCGCCGATCGGCTCGCCACTGCTCTGGTCGTATTGCACGAACGACTGGCTGACGCTGTCTACGGGTTCTTCCTGCTGCTCGGCCATGGCCCGGGCAAAGAAATCCTGCCACAGGTGGCTGACGCCCCCGAGTGCCTGAGTGTTGTGCTGACTGTAGTTGCCGACAGGCGACAGGTAGGTCAAGCCGATGGGAAGAGTATCTGACATGGCAGTCGCGCGCGTTGTGCTCTGGCAGAATAGCGGGATATTGCCTGTATCGGCCGAAGTAGCCGATACATTAACGGCTGGGTTCAATTTCTAGGTGTGAATGATGGAAGAGCAGGGCACAGGTATCCGGGTCGAGGCGCTGTCGGCTGAATTCGAGGCGCAAGCCGCTGCGTGGGCCGAGCGCCTTGAGTTGCCGCTGCAGGACGATGCTGCCGGGTTTGCCGTGCAGGTGGGCGTCGATGGCTTGCAGATCCAGCAATTGGGCCCGCAGGCACCGGGGCCGGTGCGGGTGGACTTTGTCGAAGGCCAGGCCGCGCACCGGCGCCTGTTCGGTGGTGGCAACGGGCAGATGATCGCCAAGGCGGTGGGCATTGCCCAGGGCGTGCGTCCGCAGGTGCTGGATGCCACTGCCGGGCTGGGCAAGGACGCGTTCGTGCTGGCCAGCCTGGGCTGCCAGATGACCCTGATCGAGCGCCAGCCGCTGATTGCCGCGTTGCTGGAGGATGGCCTGGCGCGGGCGCGGTCGGATGAAGAGGTGGGGCCGATCGTGGGGCGCATGCGCCTGCTGACCGGAAACGCCATCGAGCGCATGCGCTCCTGGGAAGGCGAGGCGCCCCAGGTGATCTACCTCGACCCGATGTTCCCGCACCGGGACAAGAGTGCGCTGGTGAAGAAGGAAATGCGTGTGTTCCGCCCGTTGGTCGGTGATGACCTGGATGCCCCGGCCCTGCTCGAAGCTGCCCTGGCCCTGGCCAGCCACCGGGTGGTGGTGAAGCGGCCGCGCAAGGCGCCGATCATCGACGGGCCGAAGCCGAGCCATAGCCTGGAGGGCAAGTCGAGTCGGTATGACATTTATCCGAAGAAAGCGTTAAAGGCTTAGCCATCACGCAGACGGCGCAAGCGTACCTGCATATCCTCTATTAGCAGATCCTCCGGTATCATATTGATAAGCGATTGTGGTGTCGGAGGGGCTAGTAGCTCTTCAGCAAGTTTGCCGGTTGTATTTTTCAAGTTCGGGGTGTTGTCAATAAATTCTTTGATAATGTCTGGATTATACCGGTTGTGCTCGTCGAGCACTAGATTGTCCAGTTTGCTGCGTTGTCCTTGGAGAATATCATTTTTGGCGATGGTATTGTTTACTGTGCTCTGCTCGCCGGTTGAGAGAGCCCAGTTTAGCTCCTCTATCACTTGCTTTTCGCGTTTTGAGATTGATTTTTTTAAAGCCTTGTATTCGTTTTTAGAAAGTGTAGGGTTTCTTTCCTCCAGTCGTGGCGCAAGCTTTTCGTATGAATATCCACCACGTTTCCATTTGAAAATTGATCTGAAAGATTTACCACTAGGGTCTACTCTGTTTATGGGGTCGTTGGCGCAGTAGGCATAGGCATTGATACCACCTCTATCAAACGGCGACAAACTGTCCGGGCTGTGGAAACGCATTATTCCAGGGTTGAAAAGGCGGTGGCCATTACCTAGTAAGTAACCTATTCCAGAGGCCAACAAACTCTGGCCCGTGAATCGGGATAACAATGAGCTGCCAAGTGGGTAACTGTCTTTGCCAAAGGGGCTGTAGGCAATGGTGGTCTGGCCTTGCAAATTGATTGCGACTGTTGAATCTTGTGCATCGGTGGCCAGTAGTCGTTTTTGCGCAGTTTTACTATTCGTTTCGCACAGGTTCTGGTGGTTGGCGCTGACCACTGTGTGGTGAGCACCGCTCGTATGCAATACCGAGAGTTTGCTGCCCTTGTAAAAGAGTTTGAGTGCTTGCAATCGCATGGTGGTGACGCTCATGTGCAGGGTGTGCATGCGAGCCTGTCAGGAAGATGCCTGATTGGATACTGGCAAAACTGTCAGGTAAGTGTGCTGGTTTCCAGCACGGTGATTGACGGACGCGTTCCCGAAGGCACTATGCCGCCTTTGAAGGCCGCGCTGGGCCTGTGGGAGCGTTTTACCCGCGAAGAAGCTGACGTGGTGGATGGCACCGGCTTTGCCGGTGTTCGCGGCTAAAGCCGCTCCCACAGGGACCGCGACAGCTTTCGAGGGTGTGCAAGAAAGTTACGCCTGCAAAAAGACCGCGTTTGCCAGCAGATGCCTCAGGCCTGGTAAGCTCGCAAGAACACCCCCACCACCTCGCGCACATGCGCTTCCGCCTCGTCACCTTCCAGCGGCCCGGCACACCCCAGCAGCAACCGATAATCCGGCGCGCCCTTGACCAGGCAGAAGAAGTGTTCGGCAGCTCGCAGCGGGTTGTCGATGCGCAGCAGCCCGCGCTCATGCGCCCCGCGCAGCAAAGCTTCCATCCCCGCCAGCACGCGCTTGGGCCCGGCTTCGTAGAAGTATTCGCCAAAGCTCGGGTCGAGGCTGCCCTGGGCCATGATCAGGCGGCTCAGTTTGACCGCTTCATCGCTGCTGATCAGCGCCTGGAAGCCACGGGCAATGGTAAGCAGCACCTCTTCCACCGGCACCCCCTCGGGATACTCGAACAGCAGGTCGGGCAACTGGATCTGGCAGGTTGCCATTACCGCCGAGCCGAAAAGCGTCTGCTTGTCGGTGAAGTGGCTGTATACGGTGAGCTTTGAAACACCTGCCGCCGCAGCGACCGCATCCATGCTGGTGTTGGCGTAGCCGAGGCTGAGGAAAAGGGCTTTGGCTGCTTCGAGAATTGCCTCGCGTTTGGCCAGGTCCTTGGGCCGGCCCGGGCCGATGGGTGCGTCGTTGGACATTGTGGTCTGCATCTGGTTGAAGAAACACCATCTTAACGGTTCAGGCGCCATCCGGCTAAAGCCTGCGGGGAAAACCTGTGTGGCGGTAAATTGACGAGATATTTTTAACGTGTGTAACCTCGCGCCACTCGTCGATTAGTTGACTTTTCGTCGAATGCAGAAGTGCCCTCATGGGGGCGCCCGATGAGCCCAAGCCATTGATTTTCAGCGGCGGGACGGGGTGAGCATGGCTCCCATCCACCAGTTGCGGCCCGATGTCATTTTCTTCAGCTTTTTTCCAGATGTGCTGGACCCGCTCGAGGTAGTTGCTGAACTCGCGCGCTCTGGCGACATGAAAGTGCTGGTACTCAAAGGGGTGTATGAGGCCGCCCCCGTTGCACAGGCCATTGAGGCGGGCGCGCTTGGCATCGTGCTGGCCGAGGATTCAACGGAGTCGATTATCCAGGCCATCATCAAAGTTCACCATTGCGACATCAGGCTGGACAGGGCCTGGGTCAGTGGGCTTTCCGGTTATGCCTCGGCCAGGCATATACCGTTCAGGTGTAATCCGGCGCAGGCGAAACATGCACGGCTGACGTTGCGCGAGCGGGAGCTCGTTCGCGCCATCGTTGGCGATCCGTCTGCCAAGTACCTGTGCATCGCCGGGCGCTTGGGCATCAGCGAACACACCGTGCACAATCACCTCAGCAGCATCTATCAGAAGCTCAACCTCACCAATCGCATCGACTTGCTGATGTATGCGGTGCGGCACGGACTCTCCGGTGGCGAAGAGCCGCCTGCGTCCAAATCGGGAGAGATGGACTGAATGCCCAGTGGCCAGGGCCTTTGGGGGCGAAGCTCCTTTTGGGCTGCGCTGTCGCGCAGATAGCAACTATCGCTCGTTTGAAGCGTCCTTTGTAGGAGCAGCCTTGTGCTGCGAAGAGGCCGGTACAAGCAATAGACAGGCTTTGTCAGTACCGGCCTCTTCGCAGCACAAGGCTGCTCCTACAGAACCTCGCCGAGCCAATGAGTCATGTTTTGTTATATGAGCCGGCTTGCCGGCGATGGGCCGCAAAGCGGCTCCACTTCGCTTGACTGACTGGCATTGCGCTGCGAGGGTGGTTTCCAGGCCACCCTCGCAGGTTTCACGTACGCAGTGTTTCAGGCGCTGCCGTTGAAGATGTCGCTGTTGAAGATATCGACCCCGACCAGGGTGATGGTCGTCTGCCCGCCGGATTCGGCAATGGAGATCCCGGTGATCGATTTCATCAAGGAAACCGAGAACCTGGCCTACGACGTCAAATTGCAGTTCAGTGCGACGCTGACGGACAAAGATGGCGACTCGGCGAGTAGCACGTTCGACGCCAACCTGTTCGCCAACGAATCGGACAACGCACCGTTCGACCTCACCCTGGTTGGCACGACTGGCCAGCGCGATGCCTTCAACGTCGACCTGTCGACCGATCAGCTCCTCTACCAGGTCAGCGGGTTCGATGCTGGCGCGGGGCAACGAGACACGCTGGTGCTCAATGGTGATCCGAACGCCGTCGTCCAGTCGATCGACAACACTGGCGCAGACAGCATCTGTAGCGAGGCTTCGGTCGGGTCGGGTGCCCCGAGTCCTATGCCTTCGGCAACCTGATCGGAACCGGAAGTATCCTGCCGCAATATGGGTTCTGGGACAGTACGATCGGCGCCGACGGCCTGGGGTCTACCGGTCTGGCCTTTGGGGTCGACGGCGGCCCCGTTTTCGACGAGTACGCGGTTGTGATCCTGTGTGGTGGTGTACTCGATCTTATATCCGCTTCGTTCTGGTCCAGGTTGGGAATGGTCAGATCCTGCCGGGCGCCGGTGACGAAGGTAAAACGAATACCTTCCTGTTCCACGATCATCTGGTTGTTGGTGCCGAAGGTGGTCGGGCCGCCCGCCTGGCTGGTATTGATCGTATCTCCCGTGGTGATGTTGGCACCGCTCGACTGGTCGGCCGGGTCCTTCCCGGTGGCGATGATCGTCGGGTCGGTGATGCGCAGGATGCCACCGTCATTGACGACGGTCGGGTTCGCGGTGGTGAACATCAGGAACAGGTTCTGGCCGGAGGGGGCGTTGGCCAGGCTGAATAACAGGTCCTGACTGGTGCCGATGAACACCTTGTTCAGCAGATTGAGTGCGTCGTCGGAGTTGCTCGTGTCCGGATGCTTCAGCGGTTGGTATTCCACCGTCCAGATCTTGCCGCCGCTGACGGGCGATCCGGTTTCTTCGATATAGCCCGCGAAGGCGGTCGCGGTGATGATCGGCGCGCTGTCTGTGAACGAGGCCGTGGCCCTCACCACTGCCGGTTGTCGAGGCCTGACCACAGGCCTCTGTAATAGACCTCCACTATGGCGAAGCGCCATGAGCTGCGCATCGGCTGATACTCCTAGGCGGACTGGGAGTATCGGACTATATGGCCCTGGCGCCGGGAGCCCTAAGGCGCACGGTCACATGCCGTTCAACGCACGCCTGCCGTATTCGGCTGCAACCTCTTCCCGGCATCCGTTGCCTGACTTAATATACTCTCCAGTACAAATATTGAATGTGCCCTCCGCGAAAGGATTCATCATGTTGCGCCATGCCTTGTTCATTGCTCTGTCTGCCGCTGCCACGCTGTTGCTGGCGGCGTGCGGCCAGGAAGCCGCCCCACCGGCTGCGCCGCGCCCGGCGCTGGTGGTGCAGCCGCAGCCGGCCGAAGCCGCTGCCGACAGTTACCCCGGCGAAGTGCGTGCACGCTTCGAGCCGGAACTGGCTTTCCGCATAGGCGGCAAGGTCAGCAAGCGCCTGGTCGAGGAGGGGCAGCGGGTAAAGGCCGACCAGCCGCTGGCCGAACTGGACCCGCAGGATGTGCGCCTGCAACTGGAGGCCAACCGTGCCCAGCTGGCAGCCGCCGAGGCCAACCTGTCGCTGGTGCGCGCCGAGCGCGATCGCTACCAGAAGCTGCTGGACCGGCAAATGGTCAGCCATTCCCAGTTCGATAACGCTGAAAATCTCTACCGTGCCGGCCTGGCCCGGCTGAAACAGGCCAAGGCCGAGTTCGACGTGGCTGGCAACCAGGCTGAATATGCTGTGCTGCGCGCCCCGCAGGCCGGGGTGATCGCCAAGCGCCAGGTGGAAGTGGGCCAGGTGGTCGGCGCAGGGCAGACCGTGTTCACCCTGGCCGCAGATGGCGAGCGGGAAGTCGCCATCGGCCTGCCGGAGCAGCAGTTCGCCCGCTTTGCCGTGGGCCAGCCGGTGAGCGTGGAGCTATGGTCGCACCCGCAGGAGCGCTTCCAGGGGCGTATCCGCGAGCTGTCACCGGCTGCCGACCCACGTTCGCGCACTTTCGCTGCCCGCATCGCCTTTACCTCGGCCGCCACCCCGGCGGAGCTGGGCCAGAGCGCCCGGGTGTTCATCGCCCACGAAGGGCTGATCCCGTTGGCGGTGCCCCTGTCGGCAGTCACAGCGGAAAACGGCCAGGCATACGTCTGGCGGGTCAACAAGGACAGCCGCCTGGAGCGGGCAGTGGTGCGCCTGGGGCCCTACGGCGCCGACAGCGTACCCGTGCTCGAAGGCCTCGCCCCCGGCGACTGGGTTGTCGCCGCGGGTGGCCATGTATTGCGCGAGGGCCAGGAGATACGCCCCGTGGACCGTACCAACCGCGTAGTGAACCTGACGGCCAAGGAGTAAGTCCCGATGGGTTTCAACCTTTCTGCCTGGGCGCTGCGCAACCGCCAGATCGTCCTGTTCCTGATGATCCTGCTGGCGGCCATTGGCGCCATGTCCTACACCAAGCTCGGCCAGAGTGAGGACCCGCCGTTCACCTTCAAGGCCATGGTCATTCGTACCCTGTGGCCCGGTGCCACCGCTGAGGAAGTGTCGCGTCAGGTCACCGAGCGCATCGAAAAAAAGCTGATGGAAACCGGCGAGTACGAGCGGATCGTCTCGTTCTCCCGCCCGGGCGAATCGCAGGTCACCTTCATGGCCCGCGACTCGCTGCATTCCAAGGACATCCCCGAGCTGTGGTACCAGATCCGCAAGAAGGTCGCGGACATCCGCCACACCTTGCCGCCGGAGATCCAGGGCCCGTTCTTCAATGACGAGTTCGGCACCACCTTCGGCAATATCTATGCACTGACCGGTGAGGGCTTCGACTACGCGGTGCTCAAGGACTATGCCGACCGTATCCAGATCCAGTTGCAGCGGGTCAAGGACGTGGGCAAGGTCGAGCTGATCGGGCTGCAGGACGAGAAAATCTGGATCGAGCTATCCAACGTCAAGCTGGCCACCCTTGGCGTGCCGCTGGAGGCCGTGCAGCAGGCCCTGCAGGAGCAGAATGCGGTCAGCACCGCCGGTTTTTTCGAAACGCCCAGCGAGCGCCTGCAACTGCGGGTGAGCGGGCGCTTCGACAGCGTCGAGCAGATCCGCCAGTTCCCCATCCGCATAGCTGAACGCACCTTCCGTATCGGCGATGTGGCCGAGGTGCACCGCGGCTTCAACGATCCGCCCGCACCGCGCATGCGCTTCATGGGCGAGGATGCCATTGGCCTGGCGGTTTCGATGAAGGACGGCGGCGACATCCTGGTGCTGGGCAAGGCATTGGAAAGCGAGTTCGAGCGCCTGGCACGCAGCCTGCCGGCCGGCATGGAACTGCGCAAGGTCTCGGACCAGCCGGCGGCGGTCAAGGCCGGCGTGGGCGAGTTTGTCCAGGTGCTGGTCGAGGCGCTGGTCATCGTGCTGCTGGTGAGTTTCTTCTCGTTGGGCCTGCGCACGGGGCTGGTGGTGGCGCTGGCCATCCCGTTGGTGCTGGCCATGACCTTCGCCGCCATGCACTACTTCGGTATCGGCCTGCACAAGATCTCCCTCGGCGCGCTGGTGCTGGCCCTGGGCTTGTTGGTCGATGATGCAATCATTGCCGTGGAGATGATGGCGATCAAGATGGAGCAGGGCTACGACCGCCTCAAGGCGGCCAGCTACGCCTGGAGCAGCACCGCCTTCCCGATGCTTACCGGCACCCTGATCACGGCGGCGGGCTTCCTGCCCATTGCCA
This sequence comes from Pseudomonas sp. SA233, assembly GCF_054792385.1. NCBI lineage: Bacteria > Pseudomonadati > Pseudomonadota > Gammaproteobacteria > Pseudomonadales > Pseudomonadaceae > Pseudomonas > Pseudomonas sp. SA233. The sequence goes on from NZ_CP096449.1 coordinate 1,257,414, forward strand.
CGGCGGCCTCCAGTACGGGCGAGTACACCCGTTCGATTTTCCAGGTGGTGACCATTGCCTTGCTGACCTCCTGGGTGGCCGCCGTGGTATTCGTGCCTTACCTGGGCGAGCGCCTGCTGCCTGACCTGGCCAAGCTGCATGCCTCCCGTCATGGCAAGGACGGCCACGCGCCAGACCCTTACGCCACACCGTTCTACCAGCGTGTACGGCGTGTGGTGGAGTGGTGCGTGCGGCGGCGCAAGACGGTGATCCTGCTGACCATTGCCGCCTTTGTCGGCAGTATCCTGCTGTTCCGTTTCGTGCCCCAGCAGTTCTTCCCGGCCTCAGGGCGCCCGGAGTTGATGGTCGACCTGAAACTGGCCGAGGGTGCCTCGCTGGCCAACACCGCCGAGCGGGTCAAGCAACTGGAGGCGTTGCTCAAGCAGCAGGAGGGTATCGACAACTACGTGGCCTATGTGGGCACCGGTTCGCCGCGTTTCTACCTGCCGCTGGACCAGCAGCTGCCGGCGGCCAGCTTCGCCCAGTTCGTGGTACTGGCCAAGTCGATGGAGGACCGCGAGCGCCTGCGCAGCTGGCTGATCAGCACCATGGACCAGCAGTTCCCCGACCTGCGTGCCCGGGTCACCCGCCTGGAAAATGGCCCGCCCGTGGGGTACCCAGTGCAGTTCCGGGTGACTGGCGAGCACATCGAGAAGGCCCGTGCGCTGGCCCGTGAAGTGGCCGACAAGGTGCGCCAGAACCCGCATGTGGTGAACGTGCACCTGGACTGGGAGGAGCCGAGCAAGGCGGTGTTCCTCGAAATCGACCAGGACCGCGCCCGCGCCTTGGGCGTGAGCACCGCTCACCTGTCGAGCTTCCTGCAAAGCTCGCTGACCGGCACCACGGTCAGCCAGTATCGCGAGGACAACGAGTTGATCGAGATCCTGCTGCGCGGCACCCGGCAGGAACGCAGCGAGCTTGGCAACCTCGGCAGCCTGGCACTGCCGACCGACAATGGCCAGAGCGTGGCGTTGTCGCAGGTCGCGACCCTGGAGTACGGCTTCGAGGAGGGCATCATCTGGCACCGTAACCGCTTGCCGACGGTGACCGTGCGCGCCGATATCTACGACAAGGAGCAGCCGGCGACGCTGGTGAAACAGATAGAACCGACCCTGCGTGACATTCGTGCCAAGCTGCCGGATGGTTATTTGCTGGAAGTGGGCGGCACGGTCGAGGACTCCGAGCGCGGGCAGAAGTCGGTGAATGCCGGCATGCCGCTGTTCGTGGTGGTGGTGCTGAGCTTGCTGATGATCCAGCTGCGCAGCTTCTCGCGCACGGTGATGGTGTTCCTCACGGCGCCGCTGGGGCTGATTGGCGTGACCTTGTTCTTGCTGGTATTCCGCCAGCCGTTCGGCTTTGTCGCCATGCTTGGCACCATTGCCCTGGCGGGGATGATCATGCGCAACTCGGTGATCCTGGTGGACCAGATCGAGCAGGACATCGCGGCGGGGCTGGATCGCTGGCAAGCGATCATCGAAGCCACGGTGAGGCGCTTCCGCCCGATCGTGCTGACTGCACTGGCTGCGGTGCTGGCGATGATCCCGTTGTCGCGCAGTGTGTTCTACGGGCCGATGGCGGTGGCGATCATGGGCGGGTTGATCGTGGCTACCGTGCTTACCCTGCTGTTCTTGCCGGCGTTGTATGCGGCTTGGTTCAGGGTGAAGAAAGCCTAGCGGCTGTCATCGCACTGTAGGAGCAGCCTTGTGCTGCGAAGAGGCCGGGGCAGCACATGAAAATTCATGTTGCTGTGCCGGCCTCTTCGCAGCACAAGGCTGCTCCTACAAGGATTTGCGACAACCGGGATTCAGAGGGCGCCGAAGACCTTCTTGGCCAGGCTGGTAGCCGCTTCAGCCGGGTTCTGGCGAATGCTCTGCTCCTGCTTGGCAATCATCTCGAACAGGCCATCCAGTGCCTTTTCAGTCACGTAGTTCTCGATGCTGGCGCTCTTGGCATCGACCACACCCAACGCCACTGCCTGCCCGGCAAAGTTGTTGTACTGCTGAGCCAGGCCAACCTTGTCGGTAGCCTGCTTGACGATCGGCAGGAACTTGGCGCGGATCTGCTCGCGGCTGCTCTTGTTCAGGTACTGGGTGGCCGAGTCGTCACCGCCGGCGAGGATGCCCTTGGCATCGGTCACGCTCATGTTCTTCACGGCATCTACCAGAATCGCCTGGGCCTGCGGCACGGCAGCCTCGGCGGCCTTGTTCATGCTGGTTTCCAAGGCCTCGACCTGTTCACCCTTGCCGAACATCTTCATCGCCTTGGCGGCCTTGCCCAGGTTGCCAGGCAGTTCGATGCGCACGTCGGGGTTGTCGCTGAAGCCGCCCGGGGTGCTCAGCTGCTTGACGGCCAATTGTGCGCCTTGGGTCAAGGCATCCTTCAGGCCGCCAGTGGCGTCTTTCTGGGTCAGATCGCCCAGCGACAGGGCCAGGGCACTGGCCGACAGCAGCAGGCCGGCACACAGGGTGGTGAAGCGCAGGGAAGTGCGGATCATGAAGCTTTCCTTGTAAACAGATGAATAAGGGTGTCAGCGGACCGGATCGACCTTGATCCGCACGGGCTGAGGGTCACTGCCGTCGAGCATGACACCGTGGTGCTCGGTGTTTATGAACAGCAGCTTGCCGTCCAGCTCGATGCGCGCGCTTACCGCATAGCGGTGGCCTGGCTTGACCTGGGCCGGGTCGTAGATGAGGTGGAATGGCAGCGGTACGTTGCCTTTGACCGGGCCAGCCTGGCGGGCCAGGGTAACCGCCGGGGCGTCCATCAGCGAGACGTCCTGCAGCTCCACGCTGAGGGTGGCGGCCGGTGGCAGGGCACTGCGTTGCAGGTAGAAGACTTCGCCATCCAGGCTGGCCTGGTTGGACGGGGTATGGCTGGAACAGGCTGCTAGCAAGGATGCGCAACACAGCATAAAGAGCTTTTTCATGGTATCTCCGAAGTCCTTGGCGTTGGCTTGTGGCCAACCCCAGGGACTTTAGCGGATTTCTTCTGGTGGGTCCTTGATGAAGATGCGACAAGGAGGGGGAGAGCAAGGCGAAGCGCAATATTCAGCTGCGGCGCGGCGGTCGCAGGCTGATTGCCTCCAGTTCGGTAACGCTTTGAAGGGTCAGGCCGCGCAGCGTTCTCCCGGCGTACGGGGTCATGGTATGTGGGTCGTAGTAGGCCACGCGCAGATGCAAGGGTTCGTCGTCATTGACTGTGTTGCCATCCAGGTACGTGGTAAGCGTCACAGGTCCCTGTGTCGGCCACAGGGCGGCACCGGCAATGTAGCTGGAGCTTCTGTTGCTGTAACCGTCTTCCTGGGTCCGATACAGGCCGAACGTCATCAGCGCCTGTGGCCTTAGCAACTCTTCGGGAATCTCGATGATGTTCTTCATCTCGATGATCGCGGGCGACAGGGGCTGCTGACTTTGCTCGCCAGGCTGGGCGGGTATCCTCAGGACCATGGAAGGGTTTGGCTCAGGCTGGTTGATTGCAAGTGGCATCGACAGGCTCAAGCCGTTTGGCTCTTCATTGACGCCAACACCATAACTGGCTACTAGCGTTGGTTCGGCACCTTCCGCCAGGCTATTGCGGTCCAGCAGCAAGTTGAAAGGCATTGCGACGCCAAGCGTCTGGCACCCCCAGGCGGCCAGGATGATCTTGTTCTCATCCGTGCCCAACTGTACGCGTACGCCAAGGTGCGGTGCGCCTTCAGCTGTATGGATGCACGACGGGACAAGCACGGTCCCGCGGATCTCGATGAAGTTGGCGGGTAGCATGTTGGTTTTCCTCGGTTCGGTCATGGGGACAGGCGCCAGTCACTCAGCGAGGTTGTCGCTGAACTGGCGACCGTTTTCGGTGGCAATCTGGTCGACAGTCACCCGTTGTGTACCCGATACCGTGGCTGGTTCTATCGAGTGACGGCTGGTGGTGATGTAGCGCAGTTGGCGGTCTATCTCGATGCGCGCGGCGAGGGCATAGCTGCGGCGTGGGTCGATAAGGTTGGTATCAAACGTCAGCGGTAGATTGATCGGCATCAGGCCGCCACAGCGCAGACGCAACTCGGCAAGGCTGATGGAGCGCGCATCTGCCTTCGAAATATCGATCAGCCTCAATTCAACCAGGCCGGACGGTGCGAGCGTGTTATCGCCAGAGGAAACGATTTCAACGTCCAGCGTTTTCATTTGAGTCATGTTGGTGCTCCTTGAGAGGGATGTGCTGAAGTAGCACCGTGATCCTGATCCCTCCCAAGGGCTGAGAGCAGCCTGAAAAGCTACCGCTGTATAACCTCCGCAGGCTCATCGCGGTGCAATGCCACCTGGCGGATCGACAGGCGCAGTTCCGCAGACAGCACGCGCTTGGCCACGCCTTCGGCCAGCTCGCCGAGCTTGTTGCGATAACCGAGCTTGCCTTGGGCGTCAGCATGCAGCACGCCTTGCTCGACCAAGGTCTGGATGAAGTGGCGGAACAGGGTCTTGTCGAAGAATTCCGGGGCGTTCAGGCCGTGCAGGATCGACAGGCGCTGGGCCATCATCACGCACAGGTCTTCCAGTTCTTCGGCGCTGAGGCTGTTCTGCCCGCTGTTGAGCAACAGCGAGGTGGCCATGTAGAAACGCTGCAGGGTCTGGGTGATAGTGCGGGCGAGCAGGGTCAGCAACACGAACTGCCGCGAGCTGGGCGCCGGGCGAATGTAGATGGCGTTGTCCTGGCGCAGCAGCCCTTGCTCGACCAGTGCGGCCAGCCACTGGTCGATCACCGCGTCCAGTTGTTCCGGCGTCCAGCGCAGGAACAGTTCGGCCTGCAGGTAGGGATACAGCGCGTGTACATACTGGCCCAGCAGTTCGCGGCTCATGCGCGAGCTGCTGAGGAAGAAGCTGGCCAGCAGCGCCGGCAGGGCGAAGATGTGCAGCACGTTGTTGCGGTAATAGGTCATCAGTACCGCGTTGCCTTCATCCAGGTACAGGATGCGGCCCAGGGCGTCCTTCTGCTCGGCCACCAGGTTCATCCCGCGCACATGCTCGATCAGCGCCTGGCCGTCGCCGTCGGGCAGGGTGGTGTGCGGCGAGTAGGGTACCTGGCGCAGCAAGGCCAGGTACAGGTCGAGCACGCGGGTCAGGGCGCGCTCGTCCAGGGCCAGGCGGCTGGTGGACAGCAGCGCCAGCGCCACCAGGTTGACCGGGTTGATAGCGGCTGCCTCGTTGAGGTGGCGGGCAACGGTTTCGCCCAGGCGGGTGGTGGTGGCGTTGAGCCAGGCCGGGCGGTACTGCGGGCCGTGGTCCTGTTCACGCCAGCCGGGTTGTTGCTGGTCGAGGAAACCGGCCAGGCGGATCGGCTCGCCAAAGTTCACGTACACCTGGCCAAATCGCTGCCTGAGCGCGCCGAACACCTTGAAGATATCGAAGATCGACTCTTTCTTCTTGCTGGCACCGCGCAGCTCGCCCAGGTAGGTGCGGCCTTCGAGCACGCGCTCGTAGCCGATGTAAACCGGCACGAAAACGATCGGCGTACGCGACGAACGCAGGAAGCTGCGCAGGGTAATGGCCAGCATCCCGGTGCGCGGCTGCAGCATGCGCCCGGTGCGCGAGCGCCCGCCTTCGACGAAGTACTCGACCGGAAAGCCCTTGGTGTACAGGGTGTGCAGGTACTCGTTGAACACCGCGGTGTACAGCGGGTTGCCCTTGAACGTGCGGCGCATGAAGAAGGCGCCGCCACGGCGTAGCAGGTTACCCACCAGCGGCATGTTGAGGTTGATGCCCGCGGCCACGTGCGGCGGCGTCAGGCCGTTGCGGAACAGCAGGTACGACAGCAGCAGGTAGTCGATGTGGCTGCGGTGGCACGGCACATAGATCACTTCGTGGCCGGGTGCTATGCCTTGCACTTGCTCGATGTGGTTGACCTTGATGCCGTCGTAGATCTTGTTCCAGAACCAGCTCAGCACTACTTCGAGGAAGCGGATCGCGGTGTAGGTGTAGTCCGAGGCAATCTCGTTGCCATAGCGCAGGGCCTGGGCTTCGGCCTTGGCCAGCGGCAGGTTTTCCCGCTGCGCCTCATCGACGATGGCCTGGCGCACCTGGGGCGCGTGGATCAGGCCTTTGACCAGGTTGCGCCGGTGCGAGATGTCCGGGCCGATGACTGCGGTCTTCAGGTTGCGAAAGTGTACGCGCATCAGGCGCTGGGCCATACGTACGGTGCGTTCGTGGCCCTTGTTGTGCTGTACCAGTTCGCGCAGGTGAATGGGCGCGGAGAACTGCACCCGGGTCTTGCGCCCGAGGATCAGTACGGTCAGCAGCCGGCGCAGGCGCCCGGTAACCGCCCAACTGTCGGCGAACAGCAACTTCCACGGGCTGGATTCACTTGCCGGGGTCTGCCCCCAGAACACACTGACCGGAATGATCTGCGCATCCTCTTCGGCATGCTGGCTGACGGCGGCGACCAGGCGCTCCAGGGTGGGTGGGGCACCGCGCTTGTCATGGCGGCCGAGCCAGTCCGGGTCCGGGGTGAGGTAGAAGAATGCCGCAGGTTCCTGCAGCGGGCCAACCGCCACCGGCAGCACCGGGCGCGGCAGGCCCGCCTTGGTGCATTCATGGTCGAGCACGACCAGGTCGGTGAGCGCGGGCGAGGGCAAGGCATAGAACACCGGCCGGCTGCGGTCGAGCTTGAGGGTGAGGGAAGACTGGTTGATGGTCTCGGAGCGCACCCACAGGTACAACAGGCGACGCAGGGCGCCGAAGATCAGGCGGCGCAGGGGGGAACGGGTCATGGGGTGTGTGCCCTGGGGGTGGTTTTCAGGTGGGTATCCAGCCAATTAGTCTGCCGTATCCGCGCAAGTTCAGCAAAAATCGCCGAACGGCGCGACGGTCATCAAATTTTTTTGTTCTGTGTCATATACTCGGCCTGCCACTTGCAAGATATTTGCGCAAGCGGCGTCGACACAGGGAGGGACTCTGTGTCTGCAAGGCGATCTTCACAATAAAAATCCGGAGTAGTTCAGATGTCGTCTCGTGAGACTGGGAATGTAAAGTGGTTCAACGATGCCAAGGGTTATGGCTTCATTCAGCGCGAAGGTGGTGCGGATGTATTCGTCCACTATCGGGCGATCCGCGGTGAGGGGCATCGTACCCTGGTCGAAGGTCAGCGGGTGGAATACGCCTGCGTGCAGGGCCAGAAAGGCCTGCAAGCCGAGGACGTGGTAGGCCTCTGAGCCTCTGCTGTAATGGCCGGCTGACGCGGCTTGTGTAGGAGCGGCCTTGTGTCGCGAAAGGGCTGCGTAGCGGCCCCGGCAACAGGTGCCGTGCCGCCATTGTCAGGGGGCCGCTTTGCGGCCCTTCGCGACACAAGGCCGCTCCTACAGGAATCAACCTCCGGTGCGCCAGGTGATTTCCTCTTCACCGTCGGCGCTGATGCGGACCCAGCGGTCGGCATCTTCTTCCCCATCTTCCTCCACCCAGCCACCTGGCGCGCAGCGCACTTCCACGCCCAGTGCGGCAAATGCGGCGCGGGCGCAGGCAACGTCATCGGCCCACGGCGTCTGGTCGCTTTCCAGGTACAGGCTGTTCCATTTCCCTACAGCCTTGGGTAGCCAGGTGACCGGAATGTTACCGGCCTGGCATTTGAAGGTATGGCCTTTCTGCTTCCATTCGCTGCAGGGGCCGATTGCCTGGGCGAGCCACTCGGCAATCTGCTTGTGGTCGACGTCGGCGTCCTTCAGGTAAATCTCGATATCAGGTTGGCGCATAAGGGCTCCGGGTGTGCTCAGTCTTGGCGCACGAAATAGTCATAACGCATTGAAACCGTGACTTCGAACGGCTCGGGCTGGTCAATCACCCGGGCACGCTTTTCGGCACTGGCGCGCCAGCCGTGCGGGGTCATGGCCAGCAGGTCGGCGCGGGCCTTGGGCGCGGCCAGGCTCAGGCGGAACTCCAGGGTTTCGCTGTGGGCATGGGCCATGCCTTCGGGGACCAGGGCCAAGTGTTTGTCGTCGGCGTAAGGGCGTACTTCATCGTAGAGCACTTCGCGCAGTTCCATCAGGTGGCCGCTGGTGGGGCCGACCCGCATCAGGCCGCCGCCCGGGCTGAGCAGGCGCTTGGCCTCGGCCCAGTCCAGCGGGCTGAATACGCTGGCGATGAACTGGCAGCTGGCGTCGGCCAGCGGCACGCGGGCCATGCTGGCGACCATCCAGGTAACCTCGGGCGCGCGACGGCAGGCACGCTTGACTGCCTCGCGGGAAATATCCAGGGCATAGCCGTCGGCGGCCGGCAGTGCCTGGGCGATTTGCGCAGTGTAGTAACCCTCGCCACAGCCGATGTCCAGCCAGGCCCCGGGCTGGCGTTCGGCGGCCAGCTCGGCCAGGCGGCGCGCCACCGGCGCGTAGTGGCCGGCGTCGAGGAAATCGCGGCGGGCTTCGACCATGGCCTGGTTGTCACCCGGGTCGCGGCTGTTCTTGTGCTGCACCGGCAGCAGGTTCAGGTAACCCTGGCGGGCCCGGTCGAAGCGGTGGCCGGCCGGGCACACCACACCGTTGTCGAGCCGGCTCAGTGGCGCCTGGCAAAGAGGGCAGGCGAGCATCAGGCGAGCAACCGGACCAGGGTCTGGTAATAGATTTCGGTCAGCAGGTCGAGATCGCTGGCCAGGATCCGCTCATCCACCTGGTGGATGGTGGCGTTGACCGGGCCGAGCTCGACCACCTGGGTGCCCATGGTGGCGATGAAGCGCCCATCGGAGGTACCGCCGCTGGTCGACGGCTGGGTGTCGCGGCCGGTGACGCCCTTGATGCTGGCCGAGACGGCGTCCAGCAATTCGCCCGGTTCGGTAAGGAACGGCAGGCCCGACAGCGCCCAGTCGATCGACCAGTCCAGCTCATGCTTGTCGAGGATCGCCGACACCCGCGCCTGCAGGCCTTCGACGGTGGACTCGGTAGAGAAACGGAAGTTGAATAGGGCGGTCAGCTCGCCGGGGACCACGTTGGTGGCGCCGGTGCCGGAATTGAGGTTGGAGATCTGGAAACTGGTCGGCGGGAAGAACGCGTTGCCTTCGTCCCAGTGCTCGGCCGCCAGTTCCGCCAGGGCCGGAGCGGCGAGGTGGATCGGGTTGCGCGCCAGGTGCGGGTAGGCCACATGGCCCTGCTTGCCGCGCACGGTCAGCTTGGCGCCCAGCGAGCCACGGCGGCCATTCTTGACCACGTCACCCAGCAGGGTGGTGCTGGAGGGTTCACCGACGATGCACCAGTCCAGGCGCTCGTTGCGTGCTTTCAGGCGCTCGACCACGGCCTTGGTGCCATGGTGGGCCGGGCCTTCCTCGTCGCTGGTGATCAGGAACGCGACCTTGCCGCGGTGGTCCGGGTAGTCCTGCACGAAGCGTTCGCTGGCAATCACCATGGAGGCCAGGCTGCCTTTCATGTCGGCGGCGCCACGACCGCAGAGCATGCCGTCGGCGTCGATCAGCGCTTCGAACGGCTCATGCTGCCATTGCTGCACCGGGCCGGTGGGTACCACGTCGGTGTGGCCGGCGAAGCACAGCACCGGGCCATCCTGGCTGCCGTGGGTGGCCCAGAAATTGTCGACGTCCTCGATGCGCATCGGCTCGAGCTGGAAGCCTACGGCGCCCAAGCGGTTCATCATCTGCGCCTGGCAGTCGGCGTCGACGGGGGTGACCGAGGGGCGACGGATCAGGTCGCAGGCCAGTTGAAGGGTAGGCGAGAGCTCGGCAGGGGCCGTCATGGGGAACTCCGGGGCAAGGCGGGGAAATCTGAGGGCGTTATCTTATATCAAACCGTCAGGCCAATGGGGCCGCTTTGCGGCCCATCGCGACACAAGGCCGCTCCTACAGGCGATCTCGCCATATCTGACGGGATGCGATCCCCTGTAGGAGCGGCCTTGTGTCGCGATAGGGGCGCAAAGCGCCCCCGGCAATCTCAGGCCTGCTGCGGCTCGGCGGCCTTTTCCCCAGGCTTGGGCAGCGAAGACAGGAACGCCATCACCAGCGCCGCCACATAAGGCAACGATTGCACCAGCAACATCGCCACCCAGAAGCGCATGTCCGAACTCGGCAGCCCCTGTACCAAGTAGATGCCCAGCGCTGCGCCCCACAGCAGCAACATGATGAACAGCTCTTCCCGCGCCTCGGAAATCGCCACCAGCAGCCCGTGGCTGTCGGCGTTCTTCGGTGTGCGGAAGAACGGCATGCTGCTGGTGAAGAACCCGTACAGCACCGCCTTGGCGATGGTATGCGACAGTGCCAGCCCGGCCAGCGCCGCAGCAAAGGCATCTTTCAGGTTCACCCCTACCGCGCGGCGGTAGAGGAAGATGATCTTGCCGACCTTGAAGAAGAACAGTGCCAGCGGCGGAATGGCAAAGATCATCAGCGGTGGGTCGACCCGGTGCGGCACGATGATCATCGCCGCCGACCACAGCAGCGCGCCGATGGTGAAGAAGATGTTCATGCCATCGGCGATCCACGGCAGCCAGCCGGCCAGGAAGTGGTAGCGCTGGCCGCGGGTCAGCTCGCTGCCCTTGCCGCGCAGCAGGGCGCTGGCGTGGTGCTTGATGATCTGGATGGCGCCGTAGGCCCAGCGGAAGCGTTGCTTCTTGAAGTCGATGAAGGTGTCGGGCATCAGGCCCTTGCCGTAGCTGTTGTGGGCATAGGCGGCCGACAGGCCCTTCTCGAATACCCGCAAGCCCAGTTCGGCGTCCTCGCAGATGCACCACTCGGCCCAGCCCAGCTCTTCCAGCACGCTGCGGCGGGTCATGGTCATGGTACCGTGCTGGATGATCGCGTCACGGTCGTTGCGGGTGACCATGCCGATGTGGAAGAAGCCCTTGTACTCGCTGTAACACAGCTTCTTGAAGGCGCTTTCGTGCTGGTCGCGGTAGTCCTGCGGCGACTGCACCACGGCAATCTTCGGGTCGGCGAAGTGCGGCACCATGTGCTTGAGCCAGTTGCGGTCGACGCAGTAGTCCGAGTCGATCACCGCGATCACTTCGGCGTCCTTGGCGGTGTGCGGGATCAGGTAGTTCAGTGCGCCGCCCTTGAAACCGGCCAGGGGCGCGACGTGGAAGAACCTGAAGCGCTCGCCGAGCTTCTCGCAATGGGCCTTGAGCGGCTCCCACACGGCCGGGTCCTTGGTGTTGTTGTCGATCACCAGCACTTCGTAGTCGGGGTAATCCAGCGCGGCCAGGGCATCAAGGGTCTGTTTGACCATCTCCGGCGGCTCGTTGTAGCACGGCACATGCACCGATACCTTGGGCCGGTAGGCGCTATCGGCCTGCACCGGCAGGAATTCGCGCCGGCGCTTGTGTATCCATACTGCCTCGGCCAGTTCGTGGGCCTCGGTCAGCAGCACGATGAACACGCCCAGCGCGCCGAGGGCAAGCAGCACGCCTACGGTCAGGCTGAACCAGGTGCTGTATTGCTGGCTGTAGTCGTAGGCGATCCATACCAGCACCGACCCGCACAGGAAGGTGATGAAGGTCAGGAAGGTGCGGCCGCGCTGGCGCAGGGCCGAACCGTCGATGAACAGTACCATCAGGGCGATCATCGCCAGCACTACCGAGGCCACCGCCAGGGCGCGCCATTGCGGGATCGCCACCACCGGGCCGTCAAAGTTGAATTTTTGCTGGCGTTCGGCGTTGTACACGCCCCAGTAGGCGCCTACCGAGCCTTCGTCGCTGGCCTTCCACGGCTGGTCGTAGGCTTCGATGACGAAGTAATTGTAACCACGGCGGTTGAGGGTGTTGACCAGGGTACGCAGGTAGATGGCCTGGTCAGCCTGGGTGGCATCGGCGCCGCCGCGCATGCGGCCGTTGCTCGGCCAGCCGACTTCCGACAGCAGCAGGGGTTTGCGCGGGAACTGGTGCTTCAGCTCGCGGGCACGGTCGAGCACGAACTCGACCGAATCCTTCATTGGCACGAACTCCCAGTACGGCAGGATGTGCGCGGCAATCAGGTCGACGTGCTTGGCCAACTGCGGGTTTTCCTTCCAGATGTGCCATTGCTCACTGGTGGTCACCGGCACCTTGACCGCTGCGCGTACCCGGTCCAGGTACTTGATCAGGTTTTCCGGGGTGACTTCTTCGCGGAACAGCGCCTCGTTGCCGACCACCACCCGCACCACGCTGCGCGAGGTGTTGGCCAGCTGGATGGCCGTGGCGATTTCGCGTTCGTTGCGCTCCAGGTCCGGGCTGATCCAGATGCCCAGCGTCACCCGCAGGCCGAATTCCTCGGCCAGGCGCGGGATATCCGCCTGGGTGCCCTCCACGGTGTAGATCCGGATGCTGTCGGTCAGTTTGCTCAACTGTTCCAGGTCCTGGCGCATCTCGTCGTCACTGGGGTACTGGCCCTTCTGCGGGCTTTCGCCCAGGCGGAACGGTGAATACGAGAAGCCAGAGATCTGCTCTGGCCAGGCGGGGGCGGAGACCGGGCGGTTGATCAGTGCCCAGAACCCGGTGAACAACGCGGCGATGGCCAGGACCACGACCAGGTTCAGGCCGAATTTACGTGAAGACATTGTCGTCCATATGTGTCGAAGTGATAGGACATTAAAGCAGGGTTGGTAGTCTCTTTCCTAACGATGCAGGCCATGGGCCCGCTGGCATATAATGCGCGCCGGTTTTTTGGGGTATGAACATGAGCACAGAAGATCCACGCTTTGCCGGCGTTGCCCGGCTGTATGGCGACCAGGGGTTGCACCGTCTGGGCCAGGCCCATGTGGCCGTGGTCGGTATTGGCGGGGTAGGCTCGTGGGCGGCGGAAGCGCTGGCACGCAGTGGCGTGGGCGAGATCACCCTGTTCGACCTTGACGATGTGTGCGTCAGCAACACCAACCGCCAGGCCCATGCCTTGGAAGGGCAGGTGGGGCGGCCCAAGGTCGAGGTCATGGCCGAGCGCCTGCGGGCGATCAACCCGGGGTGTACGGTGCATGCTGTCGCTGACTTCGTCACCCGCGACACCATGGTCGAGTACATCACCGAGAACCTCGACTGTGTGATCGACTGCATCGACAGCGTCATGGCCAAGGCGGCGCTGATAGCCTGGTGTCGGCGGCGCAAGATCGCCATCGTCACCACGGGGGGTGCCGGTGGGCAGATCGACCCGACACAGATCCAGATCGCCGACCTGAACAAGACCTTCAACGACCCGCTGGCCTCGCGGGTGCGTTCCACCCTGCGCCGCGACTACAACTTCTCGCGCAATGTCAGCCGCAACTATGGCGTGCCATGCGTGTTCTCCAGTGAACAGCTGCGCTACCCCAAGGGCGATGGCAGCGTTTGCCTGCAGAAAAGCTTCGTGGGCGAGGGCGTGCGGCTGGACTGCTCGGGTGGCTTTGGCGCGGTGATGATGGTGACCGCGACCTTTGGCATGGTGGCGGCGAGCAAGGCGGTGGAAAAACTGGTAGCGGGGGCGCGGCGGCCTTCGGAGCGGGTCAAGCCTGAATAGACCGCGTGGGCTTCTTCGCGGGCTTGCCCGTTACCACAGGTACTGCATCTCTCTCAAGAAAGGTGAAGATCCTGTGGGAGCGGGCGAGCCCGCGAAGAAGCCAGCACCGATTCAACGGTTGGACGCCAGCTCTGCCATCCGCTGCAACACTGCATGCAGCCCGTTGCTGCGCGATGGCGAAAGCTGGCGCTCCAGGCCCAGCTGAGTGAACCACTCACGCAGATCGAGCCCGGCAAGTTCTTCGCTGGGCAACCCCTGCACCCGCACCAGCAACAACGCCAGCAGCCCGCGCAACAGGCGTGCATCGCTGCTGGCCTTGAACCTCCACAAACCCTCGGCCTGCTCGGCCACCAGCCATACCAGGCTTTCGCAGCCATGCACCCGGTTGGCCTCGGTCTTTTCAGTATCAGCCAGTGGTTCCAGCCGATCGCCCCACTGCATCAACAGCCGCGCACGCTGTTCCCAACCCTTGCCCTGCTCGAAAGCTTCCAGCGCCTGGCGTGCCTGATCGGGCAAGGTCATCGCAACAGCTCCAGGCCCTGATCCAACGCCTCGAAGAAACGCTGCAAGTCATCGCTGTCGTTATACAGCCCCAATGACACGCGGATCGCGCCCTCCAGGCCCAAGCCCTTCAGCAGCGGCATGGCACAGTGGTGCCCGGCACGCACGGCAATGCCTTGCTCGGTCAGCAGGTGGGCGATGTCGGCGTTGTGCACGCCTTCGATGACGAAACTGGCAAGGGCCGCCTGTGGCGTCCCCAGGATGCGCACGCCATCGCGGTCTGTCAGGCCGCGCAGCAGGTGCTGGTGCAGGCTGGTTTCATGGGCTTCGAGTGCCTGGGCATCGAGGCTGGCCAGGTAGTCCAGGGTCGCACCCAGGCCGATCACCCCGGCGATCGGTGGCGTGCCAGCCTCGAATCCCAGCGGCGCCGGGCGGAAGCTGGCGCTGTGGTACTCGGCCAGTTGCACCATCTCGCCGCCGAACTGCCAATGGTGCAGCAGCTCCAGCGCCTGGCTGCGGCCGTACAGCACGCCCACGCCTTCCGGGCCGTACAGCTTGTGACTGGAGAACACATAGAAGTCGCAGCCAAGCTGCTGCACATCATGGCGGCCATGCACCACGCCCTGGGCACCGTCGACCACGGTCAGCGCGCCTTGGGAGCGGGCGTGGGCCAGCAGTGCCGGTAAGGGTTGCCAGGTGCCTAGCACGTTGGACAGCTGGCTCACCGCCAGCACCCGGGTGCGCGGGCCGATCAGTTGCAGCGCCTGGTCCAGGTCGATGCGGCCATGGGCATCCAGCGGCAGCACCACCAGGCGCAGGTTGCGTCGACGCGCCAGCTGTTGCCAGGGCAGCAGGTTGGCATGGTGCTCCAGGGCACTGACGGCAATTTCGTCACCGGCCTCGAAGCGGTGTTCCAGGCCATAGGCCAGCAGGTTCAGCGCCGAAGTGGCACCGTGGGTGAAGATGATCTGCCGCGAGTCTGGCGCATTGAGCCAGGCGGCAACCTTGTCGCGGCTGGTTTCGAAGGCCTGTGTGGCCAGTGCGCCGGGCAAGTGCTGGGCACGGTGCACGTTGGCTGCGCCATGGCCGTAGTAATGGCTCAGGGCATCGAGCAGTGCTTGCGGCTTCTGGGTAGTGGCGGCGCTGTCCAGGTAGGTCTGGTGCTGCCGTTGCAGGGCGGCGATGGCGGGAAAATCGGCACGCCAGGGGGAGGGCTGAAACATGGTCGCGGGGCCTGGAATGAAAATCGGGTCTGGCGTGGTGCCAGACCCGATCTTAACATTTCAAACGCTGAGAATCCGCTGTTCGCGAGCAAGCTCGCTCCGGCAGCGGTTGAAGGGTTCTCAGTTGTGCGCGTGCAGCGCCTCGTTCAGCTCGATGGCCGACTTGTGGGTCTTGCACTCCACCGCGCCGTTCAGCGAGTTGCGGCGGAACAGCAGGTCGGTCTGGCCGGCCAGGTCGCGGGCCTTGACCACTTTGACCAGCTGGTTGTTCTCGTCCAGCAGGTTCACCTTGGTACCGGCGGTGATGTACAGGCCGGCTTCGACGGTGTTGCGGTCGCCCAGCGGAATGCCGATACCGGCGTTGGCGCCGATCAGGCAGCCTTCGCCAACCTTGATGACGATGTTGCCGCCACCGGACAAGGTGCCCATGGTCGAGCAGCCGCCGCCCAGGTCCGAGCCCTTGCCGACGAATACGCCAGCGGAAACGCGGCCTTCGATCATGCCCGGGCCTTCGGTGCCGGCGTTAAAGTTGACGAAGCCTTCGTGCATGATGGTGGTGCCTTCGCCGATGTAGGCGCCCAGGCGCACGCGGGCAGTGTCGGCGATACGCACGCCGGCCGGGACCACGTAGTCGGTCATTTTCGGGAACTTGTCCACCGAGAACACTTCCAGCAGCTCGCCCTTCAGGCGCGCTTCCAGTTGCATTTCGGCGAGTTCGGCCAGATCGACCGCGCCCTGGTTGGTCCAGGCCACGTTCGGCAGCAGCGGGAAGATGCCAGCCAGGCTCACGCCGTGCGGCTTGACCAGGCGGTGCGACAGCAGGTGCAGCTTGAGGTAGGCCTCTGGCGTCGAGGTCAGCGCGGCGTCTTCGGCCAGCAGGGTGGCGACCAGCGGCTTGTGGCTTTCGGCCAGGCGGGTCAGCAGGGCGGCTTGGGTGGCGTCCACACCTTTCACGGCTTCGGCCAGTTGCGCGGCCTGGGCGTTGCTGAAGGCGATGGCCTGGTTGCCACCTTGGTAACCGAGAACAGGGGCTACTGCAGCGACCAGTTCGGCGCTCGGGTTGAGCAGCGGTTGTGCGTAGAACACTTCCAGCCAGGCGCCCTGGCGGTTCTGGGAGCCGACACCGAAGGCCAGGCTGAACAGGGTATTGGACATGTGATTACCTCGTGCGAAATAGGGTAGGGGCTCAGGCCAGGGCAGCGGCGTACAGGTCGGGCTTGAAGCCGACCAGGGTACGCGCGCCAAGGTCGAGCACCGGGCGCTTGATCATCGACGGCTGGGCCAGCATCAGCTCGACGGCCTTGGCCTGGTCGAGGTCGGCCTTGCTGGCGTCGTCCAGCTTGCGGAAGGTGGTGCCGGCACGGTTGAGGATGACTTCCCAGCCGTGTTCCTCGCACCAGCGGTTCAGGCTGTCACGGTCGATGCCTTGGGTCTTGTAGTCGTGGAATTCGTAGGCGATGGCCCGGTCTTCGAGCCAGGTACGTGCCTTTTTCATGGTGTCACAGGCTTTAATGCCGTAGAGCGTGTAGGTCATTGTGTGCATTGGGGTCACAGGCTGCCCCAATCTCTCCGTTTTCCGATTTCAGTCGCGGGATTATGCGGGAACGATCCTGTGAGCGCCACGGGTGTGCATGTCTTGGGTCTTGCAGTGTGTCGGAGACCGAGCGCCGCCCGCGCGGCGCTTCGCAGCACAAGGCTGCTCCTACATCTGTTTCGGGCCAGTAACGCCTGTACCAACGCACGCGACCGCCTAGTTTGCTCGACACGATATCGAGGCGTACCCCAGGGGGCCGCGTGCCGCGCTCACAGGAATAACTGGCCTGAAACAGATGTAGGAGCAGCCTTGTGCTGCGAAGCGCCGCGCGGGCGGCGCTCGGTCTCCGACACACTGCAAGGCTCAAGGCATGCATCTGCTGGGCGATAAGGGGTCGAACCTGCGCCACCGACAAACCGAAGTATCATCATGTTACATATTCATCCGCCACCTGCGACTATCGTGCAGCGGCCCCGAATCGCCCACCGCCGCTAACATATTGTTTCAATGGCGATGTTTCGCCCTGTTGTCGTTTCTGGTTCACAAAGGAAGCTTTCCCGGATGCAGTCCGCCTACACCGTCCTCATCCTGCTGACGCTGGTCAGCGTGTCGAAGCTGGTCGGCCGCATGATTCCGCTGCCCTTGCCGCTGGTACAGATCGCCGCCGGTGCCTTGCTCGCTTGGCCGACACTGGGCCTGCATGTGGCACTGGACCCCGAGCTGTTCCTGTTCCTGTTCCTGCCGCCGTTGCTGTTCGCCGACGGCTGGCGCATTCCCAAGCGCGAGTTGTGGCGCATTCGTGGTCCGGTGGTGGCGCTGGCCGTGGGGCTGGTGCTGTTTACCGTGGTCGGGGCCGGTTACTTCATTCACTGGCTGCTGCCGAGCATCCCGCTGCCCGTGGCCTTCGCCCTGGCCGCAGTGTTGTCGCCAACCGACGCCGTGGCGGTTTCGGCCATTACCCAGGACCGCCTGCCCACCCCGCTGATGCACATGCTCCAGGGCGAGGCGCTGATGAACGATGCCTCGGGCCTGGTGACCTTCAAGTTCGCCCTGGCGGCGGCGATCACCGGGGTGTTCTCGCTGACCGACGCAAGCTTCAGCTTCGTACTGGTCGCCCTGGGCGGCCTGGCGGTGGGCGTGGCCCTGAGCTGGCTGATCGGCCGCCTGCGTGCCTGGATGATTGCTCGCGGCTGGGACGACCCGGCCACCCACGTGGTGTTCATGTTGCTGCTGCCCTTCGCTGCCTACGTGCTGGCCGAGCGCCTGGGCGTATCGGGCATCCTTTCGGCGGTGGCCGCCGGCATGATGCAGAGCTGGCTGGACCTGCTGCCACGGCAGACCAGCACGCGCCTGCTCAACCGCAGTGTGTGGTCGCTGCTGGAGTTCGCTTTCAACGGCCTGATCTTCCTGCTGCTGGGCCTGCAGTTGCCGGACATCATCAAGGCCGTGGTCAGCCATGAACCCACCGTCTGGCCGACCCTGGCCTGGCGCTGCCTGGATGTGGTGGCGATCTTTGTGGCGCTGATCTTGCTGCGGTTCATCTGGGTCCAGAGCATCTGGCGCTCGATCGGTGTGGTACGCCGCTGGCGCGGCAAGCCGGCGCTGGTGCTGATGCCCACGGCGCGCTCCTGCTGGTTGCTGACCCTGGGTGGTGTGCGCGGTGCGGTCACCCTGGCCGGTGTAATGTCGATCCCGTTGCTGATGGGAGCAGGCAAGGCCTTCCCGGAGCGTGACCTGCTGATCTTCATTGCGGCCGGTGTGATCCTGTTGTCATTGATCAGCGCCTGTATCGCGCTGCCGCTGTTGCTGCGCGGGGTGACCAAGAGCCCGGACGAGCGCTTGCACCAGGAAGTGCAGGAGGCCTGGCGACGCACGGCCGAGGCGGCGATCCATGCGCTGGAGGCAGAGGAAGTGATCGACAGCAATGCGCCGCAGGATGCCGCCCAGGCGACCCTGGCGACCGAGTTGAAGGCGCGCTTGATGGCGGAATACCGCGATGAGCTGGACAGCTACAACGACAGCGCCGAGGCCAAGGCCCTGGCCGAGCAGATGGACCTGCTGGAGCGGCGTTTGCGCCTGCGGGCGCTGCGGGCCCAGCGGCTGGAGCTGTATGAACTGCATCGCCAGCATCTGGTGGGGGATGAAGTGGTGCGGCAGGTGCTGGGTGAGCTGGACATGAGTGAAGCGAACCTGGGGGCAGTCAGGTAGACCCCAAGGGGCCGCTTTGCGGCCCTGTGGGAGCGGGTTTACCCGCGAATCAGGCGACGCGGTGCATGGCACCGGCTGTGCCGGTGTTCGCGGGTAAACCCGCTCCTACAGGTACTGCACAACACTCGAGGGCTGTACGGCGCCTGTCGAATCAGCGGTTCTGCAGGAATTCGCGAATCCGCTCCGCCGCTTCGATGCACTCGGCCAGCGGTGCAACCAGTGCCATGCGCACACGCCCGGCACCCGGGTTCACGCCATCCACTTCACGCGACAGATACGACCCCGGTACCACCGTCACATGCTGGGCCTCGAACAGGTCGCGGGTGAACTCGGCATCGCTGCCGGGTACCTTGGCCCACAGGTAGAAGCTGCCATCCGGGCGCTGCACGTCCAGCACCGGCTGCAGGATATCCAGCACGGCATCGTACTTGGCGCGGTACTGGTCGCGGTTCTCGCGCACATGCGCCTCGTCCTGCCAGGCAGCAATGCTGGCCAGTTGGGTTTGTACCGGCATGGCGCAGCCGTGGTAGGTGCGGTACAGCAGGAACGGCTTGATGATCTCGGCGTCACCGGCGACGAAGCCCGAGCGCAGGCCCGGCAGGTTGGAGCGCTTGGACAGGCTGTGGAATACCACGCAGCGCTTGAAGTCGCTGCGGCCCAGTTCCGCGCAGGCAGTCAGCAGGCCTGGTGGTGGGGCATCCTCGTCGAAGTACAGCTCGCTGTAGCACTCGTCGGCGGCAATCACGAAGTCATGTTCGTCGGCCAGGGCAATCAGCTTCTTCAGGGTGTCCATCGGCACCAGTGCGCCGGTGGGGTTGCCCGGCGAGCACAGGAACAGGATCTGGCAACGCTTCCACACTTCAGCCGGCACGGCGTCGAAGTCGGGGTTGAAGCCGTTGCTTTCCAGGCATGGCAGATAGTGCGGGGTGGCACCGGCCAGCAGCGCTGCGCCTTCGTAGATCTGGTAGAACGGGTTGGGGCTGACCACCAGGCCATCATCGGCGCGGTTGACCACGGCCTGGGTGAAGGCGAACAGCGCTTCACGGGTGCCGTTGACCGGCAGGATGTGGCGGTCGGCATCCAGCCAGCCGGCCGGTACGCCGAAGCGCCGCTCGCACCACTGGCCAATGGCCTGGCGCAGGGTGGGCAGGCCTATGGTGCTCGGGTACACCGCCAGCTTGTCGAGGTTGTCGGCCATGGCCTGGGCGACGAACACCGGCGATTCGTGCTTCGGCTCACCGATCGACAGCGCGATGGCGCGCTTGTCCGCCGCAGGCTTCACGCTGCCCAGCAGGGCGCGGAGTTTTTCGAACGGGTAGGGCTGAAGCTGGGTCAAGGCATGGTTCATCGGCGCAAGGTCTCGTCAATCGTCTAATCGTTAAAAGGTCACGCGGGTAGGGCTGGCATCGCTGGCCTGGCCGGCCTGCAGCTGCTGGACGATGGCTTCCTGCAGTCGGCTGCACAGTTGCGGGTCGGACAGCGGCTGGTTGTCGGCATCGGTGATGAAGAACACGTCTTCCACCCGCTCGCCGAGGGTGGCGATCTTGGCGTTCTGCAGCGACAGGTCGAACTCCAGGAAGATCCGCCCCAGCCGGGCCAGCAGGCCAGGGCGGTCAGGTGCGGTGATTTCGAGGATGGTCACCGGCCGCTGGGCATCGTTGAGGATGGTCACCTGTGGCGGGAAGTCAAAATGCTTGAGCTGGCGCGGTACCCGGCGCTGGATGATGGTCGGGTAGTCCTCGGGGTTGCGCAGCGCTTCGGTCAGGCCGTCGCGAATCTGCTTGACCCGCTGCGGGTTGTCGCCGATCGAGCCGCCGTCGTTGTCCAGCACGATGTAGGTATCGAGGGTGAACTGGCTGCTCGAGGTGATGATCCGCGCGTCATGAATGTTCAGGTTCAACTGCGACATCGCCGCCACGGTCACGGCGAAGAAGTCGTGCTGGTCGGGGGCATAGATGAAGATCTGCGTGCCACCTTCGAATTCGCGCTGGGTGGTTTCCTTGATCAGCACCAGCGGCCCGCCATCGGCTGGCTGCTGGAGGATCGCGTCACTGTGCCAGGCCACGTCGGCAGCGGTGTGCTTGAGGAAGTAGTCATCCCCCAGCTGCGACCACAGCTGCTCGACATCGTCTGGGTCGGTGCCTTCGCGCACCAGGATATCCAGCGCCGCCGATTGGGTCTGGCGAATCTGCTCTTCGCGGTCCAGCGGGTTTTCCAGGCCTCGGCGCAGGGCGCGTTTGGTCTCGGTGTACAGCTGGCGCAGCAGGCTGGCCCGCCACGAGTTCCACAGGCTGGGGTTGGTGGCGTTGATGTCGGCCACGGTCAGCACGTACAGGTAGTCCAGGCGTGTTTCGTCGCCCACGTGCAGGGCAAAATCGTTGATTACCTGAGGGTCGGACAGGTCCTTGCGCTGGGCGGTGGTCGACATCACCAGGTGGTTCAGCACCAGCCAGACGATCAGCCGGCTGTCCCAGGCCGGCAACTGGTGGCGCTCGCAGAACTTCTGCGCATCCACCGCACCCAGCTCGGAATGGTCGCCCTGGCGGCCCTTGCCGATGTCGTGATACAGGCCGGCCAGGTAGATCAGCTCGGGCTTGGGCAGGCGGCCCATGAGCTTGCTGGCCAGCGGGAATTTCTCGGACACCGGGGTGTATTGCAGCTTGCGCAGGTGCTTGATGAGGTTGAGGGTGTGCGCATCGACCGTATAGATGTGGAACAGGTCGTGCTGCATCTGCCCGACGATCAGGCCGAACTCCGGCAGATAGCGGCCAAGGATGCCGTAGCGGTTCATCCGCCGCAGGTTGCGGTGGATACCGATTTCACACTTGAACAGCTCGATGAACAGGCTGGTGTTGCGGATATCGGTGCGGAAAGTGTCGTCGATCAGGTGCCGGTGTTCGCGCAGCAGCCGCACCGTATCGGCGCGTACGCCCTTGATCTCGGGATGCTGAGCCATCAGCACGAAGATTTCCAGCATGGCGAACGGTGTGCGCCTGAACACGTTCGGCCTGACTGCCTCTATATAGCCATCATGCAGGCGGAAGCGCGCATTCAGCGGCTGGGTGGTGCCGCTGTCGTCATCGGCGAGGATGACCTCCTCGAAATGCTGGATGATCAGGTCGCACAGCTGGCTGATGCTCATCACCACCCGATAGTACTGCTGCATGAACTGCTCGATCGCCCGCTTGGGGTTGTCGTCGCTGTAGCCCAGCAGCGCGGCGATGCTGCGCTGGTGGTCGAACAGCAGGCGGTCCTCGGCGCGCCCGGCCAGCATATGCAAGGCGTAGCGCACCTTCCACAGGAAGTCCTGGGACGAGGCCAGCAGCTCGTTCTCGCTTTCCAGCAGGAAACCTTCGCCGGCCAGCGCGTGCAGGTTGAGGGTGCCGTACTGGCGGCGGGCCACCCACAGCACCGTCTGGATGTCGCGCAGGCCACCGGGTGAACCTTTCACATTGGGTTCGAGGTTGTACTCGGTGTCGTTGTACTTGTGGTGGCGGGCCTTGAGTTCGGCGCGCTTGGCCAGGAAGAAGTCCTTGCTCGGCCACATGTGCGCAGTGCTGGTCACCTCAAGCATGCGTTGGCGCAGCGCCTCGGGGCCGGCAATGGTGCGGCTTTCCATCAGGTTGGTGATGACCGTCAGGTCGGCGCGGGCCTGCTCGGCGCATTCGTCGACGGTGCGCACGCTCTGGCCCACTTCCAGGCCGATGTCCCACAGCAGGGTGAGAAACCGCTCGATGGCGTCGCGGTACTGCTCGTGTTCGGCAGCACCCAGCAGGATCAGCAGGTCGATGTCCGAATGCGGGTGCAGCTCACCGCGCCCGTAGCCACCCACCGCGACCAGGGCGATGCCGCTCTGGTCACCCCAGTCGAACTGGTTCCAGGCCTGTTGCAAGATGTTGTCGACGAGCCAGGCGCGGGCCTCGATCAGTGGGCGGATTTCGCTGCCACTGCGGAAACGCTTGTCGAGCACCTCGCCGGCCTGGCGGATGGCTTTCTTGAAGGCGGCGATGGGGCTCGCCTTGAGGGCCAGTTCCGCCTGGAACTGGCCGCGGTCGAACAGCTCGGGGTCCACCTGGGGCATCGCGTCACGTTCCTGTCGTGGGGGTGGCCTGTGGGAGTGCGGTCAGGCCGAGGTGCGCGGGATGGTGTCGTCCTTGCGCAGGGTGAAGATCTCGTAGCCGGTCGCGGTCACCACCAGGGTGTGCTCCCATTGGGCCGAGAGCTTGCGGTCCTTGGTGATGGCGGTCCAGCCGTCGCCCAGCACCTTGGTGTCGGCCTTGCCCTGGTTGATCATCGGCTCGATGGTGAAGGTCATGCCTTCCTTCAGCTCCATGCCGGTGCCGGCGCGGCCGTAGTGCAGGATCTGCGGCTCTTCGTGGAATACCTTGCCGATGCCGTGGCCACAGAACTCGCGTACCACCGAGAAGCCGTTCTTTTCAGCGTGCTTCTGGATCACTTCGCCGATGTCGCCCAGTCGGCAGCCCGGCTTGACCAGTTCGATGGCCTTGTACATGCACTCCTGGGTGACCTTGGACAGGCGCTCGGCCCATACCGGCACGGTGCCGACGTGGAACATGCGGCTGGTATCGCCGTGGTAGCCGTCTTTGATCACGGTGACGTCGATGTTCAGCGTGTCACCGTCCTTGAGCGGCTTGTCGTTGGGGATGCCGTGGCAGACCACATGGTTGATCGAGGTGCAGATCGACTTCGGGTAGCCCTTGTAGTTGAGCGGTGCCGGGATGGCCTGCTGGACGTTGACGATGTAGTCGTGACACAGGCGGTCCAGCTCTTCGGTGGTGACACCGGGCTTGACGTGTTCCTCGATCATTTCCAGCACCTCGGCGGCCAGGCGGCCAGCGATGCGCATCTTCTCGATGTCTTCTGCGGTCTTGATGGTGACGGTCATTACAGGCTCTCTACAGCGCCGTGCACGGCGCGAACAAACGGGAAAGGCCGGATTCTAGCAGAGCAGGGCGCCGATCGGTCGGGATAAAGGCGGCAATGCTGCTGTCTACAGCTGGCATTCTGGCGCGAAAGCCGGGGTGCTGCAAAAACCGCTGACGGACGCAACAGTATCCGGGTTCCGTTCGGTCGCGGTCTGTGGTATAAAATGCGCCGCTTTCGGGGACGACCCCGTCAGCACTTAACCCACACACGTGTCGACACGATGACCTGGGTGCCCCGAGTTGCAGAATTCGCGGGTTGGTCATTGGGATACGTGGAGGCCCAACCCGACTTATCAAGGAACTATCATGTCCCAAGTCAACATGCGCGATATGCTGAAGGCCGGTGTGCACTTCGGCCACCAGACCCGTTACTGGAACCCGAAAATGGGCAAGTACATTTTCGGCGCGCGTAACAAGATCCACATCGTCAACCTGGAAAAAACCCTGCCGATGTTCAACGACGCTCTGTCGTTCGTAGAGCGCCTGGCCCAGGGCAAGAACAAGATCCTGTTCGTCGGCACCAAGCGTTCCGCCGGCAAGATCGTCGCCGAGCAAGCTGCTCGTTGCGGTTCGCCGTACGTTGACCACCGTTGGTTGGGCGGCATGCTGACCAACTACAAGACCATCCGCGCTTCGATCAAGCGTCTGCGCGACCTGGAAACCCAGGCCGAAGACGGCACTTTCGCCAAGCTGACCAAGAAAGAAGCCCTGATGCGCTCCCGCGACCTGGAAAAACTGGATCGCAGCCTGGGCGGCATCAAGGACATGGGTGGTCTGCCAGACGCTCTGTTCGTTATCGATGTTGATCACGAGCGCATCGCGATCACCGAAGCCAACAAGCTGGGCATCCCGGTAATCGGCGTTGTCGATACCAACAGCAGCCCGGAAGGTGTTGACTACATCATCCCAGGTAACGATGACGCCATCCGCGCTATCGAGCTGTACATGACTTCGATGGCTGACGCAGTCATCCGCGGCCGCAACAACGTTGCCGGCGGCACCGAAGTTTACGCTGAAGAAGCGGCTGCACCTGCTGCCGAGTAATTAGACGCTAGCGTCGACTTGGCACGCAAAAAGGGGGCTCTGCCCCCTTTTTGCCACCTTGAAATCCTGCTGTCAGCATCGGCCCCGCATCATGGGCCCGCTGAGATAAACACAGTGGATTTGCAGAATTGAACGCCCGTGACGAACGGGTGGAATGGTTGAAAAACTTTCCAAGAGGATTTTGAAATGGCAGCAATTACTGCAGCGCTGGTCAAAGAACTGCGCGAGCGTACCGGCGAAGGCATGATGGATTGCAAGAAGGCCCTGGAAAAGGCCGGCGGCGACATCGAAAAAGCCATTGACGACATGCGTGCCTCGGGCGCCATCAAGGCCGCCAAAAAGGCTGGCAACGTCGCTGCTGAAGGCGCTATCGCCGTCAAGACCGACGGTAAATCCGCCGTCCTGCTGGAAGTGAACTCGCAGACCGACTTCCTGGCCCTGCAAGACGACTTCAAGAACTTCGTTGCCGACAGCATCGAAGAAGCCTTCGCCCAGAAGCTGACCGACGCTGCTCCGCTGATCGCCTCGCGTGAAGCTGCTCGTGAAGCCCTGGTTGCCAAGTGCGGCGAGAACGTCAACATCCGTCGCCTGGTGCGCGTTGAAGGTGACGTTGTCGGTGCCTACCTGCACGGCAACAAGATCGGCGCTGCCGTTGTCCTGAAAGGCGGCGACGTCGATCTGGCCAAGAACATCGCCATGCACGTTGCAGCTTCGAACCCTGAGTTCCTGCTGCCGTCTGAAGTATCGGCCGAAGCCATCGAGCGCGAGAAGGGCGTCTTCCTGCAGCTGAACGCTGACAAGATCGCCGGCAAGCCGGAAAACATCGTCGAGAACATGATCAAAGGTCGTATCTCGAAGTTCCTGGCCGAAGCCTCGCTGGTCGAGCAAGCCTTCGTCATGAACCCGGAAGTCAAGGTTGGCGAGCTGGCCAAGAAAGCCGGTGCTGAAATCGTTTCCTTCACCTACTTCAAGGTAGGCGAAGGCATCGAGAAGCCAGTCGACGACTTCGCTGCTGAAGTTGCCGCTCAGGTAGCTGCTGCCAAGCAGTAAGACAGCCCCGTCTGTCGCCCCAAAGAGGCTGCCCGCTCACGCGCGCAGCCTCTTTGTCAAAACGGCGAAGGGTTTATAAGGCCCGTCGCCGCTGGCACCGAAGCGGTGCCACGCTACAGTTAGCAGGCTGCAAACAGCCCGCACGAATTTTCTAAAAGTACGCCGCAGGAGAGACTCGCAATGGCTCAGCAGGTGAGTGGTCGCCAACCTCGCTATAAACGCATTTTGCTCAAACTTAGCGGCGAGGCCCTGATGGGCTCGGAAGACTTCGGGATCGACCCGAAAGTGCTGGATCGCATGGCCCTCGAAGTTGGCCAGCTGGTAGGGATCGGTGTCCAGGTCGGCCTGGTGATCGGTGGTGGCAACCTGTTCCGCGGCGCCGCGCTCAGCGCAGCCGGCATGGACCGCGTCACCGGTGACCACATGGGCATGCTGGCCACCGTGATGAACGGCCTGGCCATGCGCGACGCGCTGGAGCGCTCGAACATCCCGGCCCTGGTCATGTCGGCCATTTCCATGGTCGGTGTCACCGATCATTACGATCGTCGCAAAGCTATTCGCCACCTCAACTCCGGGGATGTGGTAATTTTCTCCGCCGGTACCGGCAACCCGTTCTTCACCACCGACTCCGCGGCCTGCCTGCGCGCCATCGAAATCGATGCCGACGTGGTGCTGAAGGCGACCAAGGTCGATGGTGTGTACACTGCCGATCCATTCAAGGACCCGCATGCCGAGAAGTTCGATCACCTGACCTACGACGAGGTCCTGGATCGCAAGCTGGGTGTGATGGACCTGACCGCAATCTGCCTGTGCCGTGACCACAAGATGCCATTGCGGGTATTCAACATGAACAAGCCTGGCGCCCTGCTGAACATCGTGGTGGGTGGCGCTGAAGGTACTCTGATCGAGGAAGGCCAAGCATGATCAACGACATCAAGAAAGACGCGCAGGAGCGCATGGGCAAGTCTATCGAAGCCCTGGCTCGCAACCTCGCGGCAATCCGCACCGGTCGCGCCCACCCAAGCATCCTGGACAGCGTCAAGGTCACTGCCTGGGGTAGCGAGATGCCGCTGAACCAGGTGGCCGCGATCACCGTCGAAGATGCCCGCACCCTGAAGATCGTCGCGCACGACAAGAACCTTAGTGCTGCCATCGAAAAGGCCATCCTCACCTCCGACCTGGGCCTGAACCCGTCCAGCGCCGGCACCACCATCCGTGTGCCGATGCCGGCCCTGACCGAGGAAACCCGCAAGGGCTACACCAAGCAGGCCAGCGGCGTTGCCGAGGATGCCAAGGTGGCCGTGCGTAACGTGCGCCGTGACGCTCTGGCCGACCTGAAGAAGCTGACCAAGGACAAGGAAATCAGCGAAGACGAAGAACGTCGCGCCGCTGACGAGATCCAGAAGCTGACCGACAAGTACGTTGCTGAAGTCGATGCCGCCTTCAAAGCCAAGGAAAAGGACCTGATGGCCGTCTAAGGCCGGGGTTTTTTAATGGAAAAGACCAAGCCAGCGGCACCGTCCTCGGTGCCGCGTCATGTCGCGATCATCATGGATGGCAACAACCGCTGGGCGAAAAAACGCTTGTTGCCCGGTGTTGCCGGGCACAAGGCGGGTGTCGACGCCGTTCGCGCGGTCATCGAAGTCTGTGCCGAATCCGGGGTCGAGGTGCTGACCCTGTTCGCCTTCTCCAGCGAGAACTGGCAGCGTCCCGCCGAAGAGGTTGGTGCGCTGATGGAGCTGTTCTTCTCGGCCCTGCGCCGCGAGGCCAGGCGCCTCAACGAGAACAA
Organism: Pseudomonas sp. SA233; assembly: GCF_054792385.1. Lineage (NCBI taxonomy): Bacteria > Pseudomonadati > Pseudomonadota > Gammaproteobacteria > Pseudomonadales > Pseudomonadaceae > Pseudomonas > Pseudomonas sp. SA233. The sequence continues at coordinate 1,285,161 of NZ_CP096449.1, forward strand.
CATCAGCCTGCGTATCATCGGTGACCGTTCGCGTTTCCATCCCGAGCTGCAGGCCGCCATGCGCGAGGCCGAGGCGCTGACCGCCGGCAACAACCGCTTCATCCTGCAGATCGCGGCCAACTACGGTGGCCAGTGGGACATCGCCCAGGCCGCCCAGCGGCTGGCGCGGGAAGTGCAAGCCGGGCACCTGCGCCCGGAAGACATCACCCCGGGCCTGCTGCAGACCTGCCTGGCAACCGGCGAGCTGCCGCTGCCGGACCTGTGCATCCGCACCGGTGGCGAGCACCGCATCAGCAACTTCCTGTTGTGGCAGCTGGCCTACGCCGAGCTGTACTTCTCCGACCTGTACTGGCCGGACTTCAAACACGAGGCCATGCGCACCGCCCTGGCCGATTTCGCTTCGCGCCAGCGCCGCTTCGGTAAGACCAGCGAGCAGGTCGAGGCTGGAGCTCGTGCTTAATGCTTAAACAACGCATCATTACCGCGCTGATCCTGCTGCCGATCGCGCTGGGTGGCTTCTTCCTGCTCAACGGTGGGGACTTCGCCCTGTTCATCGGCTTCGTGGTGACCCTCGGCGCCTGGGAGTGGGCGCGTCTGGCCGGGCTCATGGCCCAGCCGCTGCGCATCGCCTATGCCGTGGTCGTCGCCGGAGCGCTGATGCTGCTGTACATCCTTCCGGAGCTGGCGCCCTGGGTGCTGGGCGCTGCGGTGATCTGGTGGGGGTTGGCCACCTGGCTGGTGCTTACCTATCCACGTAGTAGCGAGCTGTGGGCCAGTGCAGCCTGCCGGTTGCTGATCGGCCTGCTGGTTTTGCTGCCGGCCTGGCAGGGTCTGGTGCTGCTCAAGCACTGGCCGCTGGGTAACTGGCTGATCCTGTCGGTCATGGTGCTGGTGTGGGCTGCCGATATTGGCGCGTACTTCTCTGGCCGTGCCTTCGGCAAGCGCAAGCTGGCGCCTCAGGTCAGCCCTGGCAAGAGCTGGGAGGGCGTGTATGGCGGCCTGGCGGTCAGCCTGGTGATTACCCTGGTGGTCGGAATCAGTCGCGACTGGGGCTTCGGCCAGATTCTGCTGGGCCTGCTGAGTGCAGCCCTGGTGGTCATGTCTTCGGTGGTCGGTGACCTGACCGAAAGCATGTTCAAGCGCCGTTCTGGTATCAAGGACAGCAGCAACCTGTTGCCTGGCCATGGTGGGGTACTCGATCGTATCGACAGCCTGACTGCGGCGATCCCGATTTTCGCCGTGCTGCTGTGGGCCGCCGAATGGGGTGTGATGTGAGCCGTCCGCAGCGTATTACCGTGCTCGGGGCCACCGGCTCCATCGGCCTGAGCACGCTGGATGTCATCGCGCGCCATCCCGACCGTTATCAGGTGTTCGCCCTGAGTGGCTATTCGCGTATCGACGAATTGCTTGCGCTGTGCGTGCGCCATCGGCCGACATTCGCCGTGGTACCAAATGCCGAGGCGGCCGCGCGACTGCGCGAAAGCCTGGTTGCGGCAGGTTGCGCCACCGAGGTGCTGGAAGGCGAGGCCGGGTTGTGCCAGGTGGCTTCTGCGTCGGAAGTGGACGCGGTGATGGCGGCTATCGTCGGCGCCGCCGGCCTGCGCCCCACCCTGGCGGCGGTCGAGGCGGGCAAGAAGGTGTTGCTGGCCAACAAGGAGGCGCTGGTGATGTCCGGCGCACTGTTCATGGAGGCGGTGCGGCGCAGTGGTGCCGTGCTGCTGCCGATCGACAGCGAGCACAATGCGATCTTCCAGTGCATGCCCGGCGACTACGCGCGCGGACTGAGTGCCGTCGGCGTGCGCCGGATCCTGCTCACCGCATCCGGTGGCCCTTTCCGCGAGACCCCCGTCGAGGCGCTGCTGGACGTCACCCCGGAACAGGCGTGCGCGCACCCCAACTGGTCCATGGGGCGCAAGATTTCCGTGGATTCGGCCAGCATGATGAACAAGGGCCTGGAGCTGATCGAGGCCTGCTGGTTGTTCGATGCCGCACCGGCCAAGGTCGAGGTGGTAGTGCACCCGCAGAGCGTGATCCACTCCCTGGTGGATTATGTGGACGGTTCGGTGCTGGCGCAGTTGGGTAACCCGGACATGCGCACACCCATCGCCAACGCCCTGGCCTGGCCCGAGCGGATCGATTCCGGGGTGGCGCCGCTGGACCTGTTCGCCATCGCCCGTCTGGACTTCCAGGCGCCCGACGAACAGCGCTTCCCTTGCCTGCGCCTGGCGCGGCAGGCTGCCGAGGCCGGCAACAGCGCACCGGCCGTGCTCAATGCGGCAAACGAGGTCGCAGTCGAGGCATTTCTCCAGCGGCGTATCCGCTTCCCGGAGATCGCGGGTATGATCGAACAGGTGCTCGATCAGGAGCCCGTCGTACCGCTGCCGTCGCTGGACGCGGTGTTCGCCGCCGACCAGCGTGCCCGGGAGCTTTCCCGTGAGTGGCTGAGGCGTCACGGTCGCTGATGCAGGCCCGCCACGGTTCACGAGGGGGCTGGGCATGATGCCAGCCCGCTGAACATCATTCGGAGATGGATATGACAGCGCTCTACATGATTATCGGCACCCTCGTAGCCTTGGGTGTACTGGTCACTTTCCATGAATTCGGCCACTTCTGGGTGGCACGCCGCTGCGGTGTCAAGGTGCTGCGCTTCTCGGTGGGCTTCGGCACGCCGCTGCTGCGCTGGCATGACCGCCATGGCACCGAGTTCGTGATCGCGGCGATCCCGCTGGGTGGCTACGTCAAGATGCTCGACGAGCGCGAGGGGGACGTGCCGCCGGCGCTGATCGAGCAGTCGTTCAACCGCAAGACCGTACGCCAGCGCATCGCGATCGTCGCGGCGGGCCCGGTTGCGAACTTCCTGCTGGCCATCCTGTTCTTCTGGGTGCTGGCGATGCTGGGTACCCAGCAGATCCGCCCGGTGATCGGCGCGGTCGATGCGGGCAGCCTGGCAGCATCGGCAGGCCTGACCGCAGGTCAGGAAATCGTCTCCATCGACGGCAAGCCGACCAATGGTTGGTCTGCGGTCAACCTGCAACTGGTTCGCCGCCTGGGCGAGAGCGGCACCTTGCAGGTTGGCGTGCGTGAAGAGGGCGCCAGCGCCGAGCGCCAGCTGCAGGTGAAGCTGGACAGCTGGCTCAAGGGCTCCGACGAACCGGACCCGATCCAGTCCCTTGGGCTGCACCCTTGGCGCCCGGCGATCTTGCCGGTGTTGGCCGAGATCGATCCGAAGGGGCCGGCTGCCGCTGCGGGCCTGAAAACCGGTGACAAGCTGCTGGCGCTCGATGGCGTGGCAGTGAGCGAATGGCAGCAGGTGGTCGATGCCGTGCGGGCCCGCCCGCAAACCAAGGTTGTGGTGCGCGTCGAGCGCGATGGTGCTGTGCTGGACATCCCGGTCACCCTGGCGCGCAAGGGCGAGGGCAAGGCGGCCGGCGGCTATCTGGGCGCCGGGGTAAAAGGTGGCGAATGGCCTGCCAACATGCTCCGCGAAGTCAGCTACGGCCCGCTGGATGCGGTTGGTGAGGGCTTGTCACGCACCTGGAACATGAGCGTCCTGACCCTTGAATCGCTGAAGAAAATGCTGTTCGGGGAGCTCTCGGTAAAAAACTTGAGCGGACCGATAACCATTGCTAAAGTGGCGGGCGCTTCAGCCCAGTCCGGCGTGGGGGATTTCCTGAATTTCCTGGCCTACCTGAGCATAAGCCTGGGGGTTCTTAACCTGCTGCCCATCCCGGTTCTGGATGGGGGGCATTTGCTGTTTTACCTGGTCGAGTGGGTGCGCGGTCGTCCGCTGTCGGATCGGGTGCAAGGTTGGGGGGTCCAGATCGGTATCAGTTTGGTCATAGGGGTGATGTTGCTCGCCCTGATCAACGATCTGGGTCGACTATAAAGCTTCGCTCAATTGCGAAACCTGCCGTCTTGTCGCGGCGGGCTGTTTATTGCCAGTTGGAATAAAAGGACTTCATGAAACGTCTGCTGCTAACTGCGGTCATGTCCGCACTGATGATCGCTGAAGTTCACGCCGAGTCCTTCACCATCTCCGATATCCGCGTCAACGGCCTGCAGCGGGTTTCCGCCGGCAGTGTCTTCGGTGCCTTGCCGCTGAACGTCGGCGACCAGGCCGATGACCGCCGACTGGTGGAGTCGACCCGTTCCCTGTTCAAGACCGGCTTCTTCCAGGACATTCAGCTGAACCGCGATGGCAATGTCCTGATCATCAACGTGGTCGAACGCCCGTCGGTGTCGAGCATCGAGATCGAAGGCAACAAGGCCATCAGCACCGAAGACCTGATGAAAGGCCTGAAGCAATCCGGCCTGGCCGAAGGCGAGATCTTCCAGCGTGCCACCCTCGAAGGTGTGCGTAACGAGCTGCAGCGCCAATACGTGGCCCAGGGCCGCTATTCGGCCGAGGTCGACGCCGAGGTGGTGCCGCAGCCGCGCAACCGCGTGGCGCTGAAGATCAAGATCAACGAAGGCACCGTCGCCGCCATCCAGCACATCAACATCGTTGGCAACAACGTGTTCGACGACGAGACCCTGGCGCAGCTGTTCGAGCTGAAGACCACCAACTGGCTGTCGTTCTTCAAGAACGACGACAAGTACGCCCGCGAAAAGCTCTCCGGTGACCTGGAGCGCCTGCGTTCCTACTACCTGGACCGCGGCTACATCAACATGGACATCGCCTCCACCCAGGTGTCCATCACGCCGGACAAGAAACACGTCTACATCACCGTCAACATCAACGAAGGCGAGAAGTACACCGTCCGCGACGTGAAGCTGTCCGGTGACCTGAAGGTGCCGGAAGACCAGGTCAAGTCGCTGCTGCTGGTGCAGCCTGGCCAGGTGTTCTCGCGCAAGGTGATGACCAGCACCTCCGAGCTGATCACCCGCCGCCTGGGTAACGAAGGCTATACCTTCGCCAACGTCAACGGCGTGCCGCAGCCGAACGATGAAGACCACACCGTCGACATCATGTTCGTGGTCGACCCGGGCAAGCGTGCCTACGTCAACCGCATCAACTACCGCGGCAACACCAAGACCGAAGACGAAGTGCTGCGGCGCGAAATGCGCCAGATGGAAGGCGGCTGGGCCTCGACCTACCTGATCGACCAGTCCAAGACCCGCCTGGAACGCCTGGGCTTCTTCAAGGAAGTGAACGTCGAGACCCCGCCGGTGCCGGGCACCGACGACCAGGTCGACGTCAACTACAGCGTCGAGGAACAGGCCTCCGGCTCGATCACCGCCAGCGTCGGTTTCGCCCAGAGCGCCGGCCTGATCCTCGGTGGTTCGATCAGCCAGAGCAACTTCCTCGGTACTGGTAACAAGGTATCCATCGGCCTGACCCGTTCGGAATACCAGACCCGCTACAACTTCGGCTTCGTTGACCCCTACTTCACTGCCGATGGCGTGAGCCTGGGCTACAACGCCTTCTACCGCAGCACCGACTACGACGACCTCGACGTCGACGTGGCCAGCTACGCGGTGGACAGCTACGGTGCAGGCGTCAGCCTCGGCTACCCGATCAGCGAGACCTCGCGCCTGACCTATGGCCTGAGCGTGCAGCAGGACAAGATCAAGACCGGCAAGTACACCGTTGACGAGATCTTCGATTTCCTCGAAGAGGAAGGCGACAGCTTCCTGAACTTCAAGGCCTCGATCGGCTGGTCGGAGTCGACCCTGAACAAAGGCGTGCTGGCGACCCGTGGTCACTCGCAAAGCCTGACCCTGGAATCCACCATTCCGGGCAGCGACCTGTCGTTCTTCAAGCTCGACTACCGCGGCCAGCTGTTCAAGCCGATTACCAACGACTACACCCTGCGCCTGCACACCGAGCTGGGCTATGGTGATGGTTACGGCAGCACCTCCGGCCTGCCGTTCTACGAGAACTACTTCGCGGGTGGCTTCAACTCCGTCCGTGGCTTCAAGGACAGCAGCCTGGGCCCACGCAGTACCCCAAGCCGCGGCGAGGCCAACGGTGGCAAGCCAGGCACCATCGCCGACCCGGACCAGGATCCGTTGCCGTTTGGTGGCAACGTGCTGGTACAAGGTGGTGTGGAGCTGCTGTTCCCGCTGCCATTCGTCAAGGATCAGCGTTCGCTGCGCACGTCCGTGTTCTGGGATGTGGGTAACGTGTTCGACACCAATTGCGGCAACCAGCCTGATTGCGAGAAGGTCGGTTTCTCGGGTATGGCCAGCTCGGTCGGCCTGGGCGTGACCTGGATCACCGCACTGGGCCCGCTGAGCTTCAGCCTGGCAATGCCGGTCAAGAAGCCGGACGATGCCGACACCCAGGTGTTCCAATTCTCTCTGGGCCAGACCTTCTGAGGTCGGCCCTCGCTTAATGACAACGGTTTATCCAGGAGTGCATCGTGCGTAAGTTGACCCAACTGGCCGTAGTGGCCGCGGCGCTTGTCGCCACCCCGGCTTTCGCCGAAATGAAGGTTGCCGTCCTGAACTATCAGATGGCCCTGCTGGAGTCGGACGCCGCCAAGAAATACGCGGTGGATGCCGAGAAGAAGTTCGGCCCGCAACTGACCAAGCTGAAAAGCCTGGAAAGCAGCGCCAAGGGCATCCAGGACCGTCTGATCAAGGGCGGCGACAAGATGCAGCAGCAGGAGCGCGAGCGCCTGGAACTCGAGTTCAAGCAGAAGGCCCGTGACTTCCAGTTCCAGTCCAAGGAACTGAACGAAGCCAAGGCCGTTGCTGACCGCGACATGCTCAAGCAACTGAAGCCGAAGCTGGATGGCGCTGTCGAGGAAGTGATCAAGAAAGGTGGTTACGACCTGGTCCTCGAGCGTGGCGCGGTCATCGATGTCAAGCCTCAGTACGACATCACCCGCCAGGTCATCGAGCGCATGAACCAAGCCCGTTGATATGACCGTGACCATGACGCTAGGCCAGTTGGCCGAGGCCCTCGGCGCCACTCTCAAGGGGCCCGAGGCGCTGCAGATTACCGGGCTGGCCACCTTGCAGGAGGCTGGCCCAGGTCAGTTGAGCTTCCTCGCCAACCCGCAGTACCGCAAGTTCCTGGATAGCAGCCAGGCGGCTGCGGTGCTGCTGAAGGCAGCGGACGCCGAAGGCTTTGCCGGCAATGCGCTGATCGTCGCCGACCCGTATCTGGCCTATGCGCGCATCTCCCACCTGTTCGACCCCAAACCCAAGGCTGTGGCGGGTATTCATCCCAGCGCCGTGGTGGCCGAGGACGCGCAGGTGGACGCCAGTGCCAGCATCGGGCCGTTCGCGGTCATCGAAAGCGGTGCGCGCATCGCGGCCAATGTCAGTGTGGGTGCACACTGTGTGGTCGGTGCCCGTTGCGTGATCGGTGAGGGCGGCTGGCTGGCCCCGAGAGTCACCCTGTACCACGATGTGACCATCGGCAAGCGTGTGGTCATCCAGTCAGGTGCCGTGATTGGCGGTGAAGGCTTCGGTTTTGCCAACGAGAAGGGCGTGTGGCGCAAAATTGCCCAGATCGGTGGTGTTACCATCGGCGACGACGTGGAAATCGGTGTCAACACTGCGGTCGATCGCGGGGCACTGTCGGATACGCGCATCGCTGATGGGGTCAAGCTCGACAACCAGATCCAGATCGCCCACAACGTGCAGATCGGTGAGCATACGGCCATGGCTGCATGCGTCGGGATTTCCGGCAGCACGCGCATCGGCAAGCATTGCACCATTGCCGGAGGTGTCGGCATGGTGGGTCATATCGATGTCTGTGATAACGTTTTCGTGTCCGGGATGACCATGGTGACCCGTTCGATCACTGAACCGGGTGCCTATTCTTCCGGCACTGCCATGCAGCCACTGGCTGAATGGCGCAAGAGCGCCGCGCGTATCCGCCACCTGGACGACATGGCCAAGCGTCTCCAGCAGCTGGAAAAACGCGTCGATACCGTGACCTCAGGTGGCCAGCCGACATCAGAAGGCTGATACCATTCCCTGAGCAAGAGTGAACAGTCGCTAGCTGGCTCCTCTTTGGACTGCAAAAGGAGCGTGTGGTCAGCACCTGCGCTCCCTATTCTTATTACAGGCTTCCCCCCCGAAATGATGGACATCAACGAGATTCGCGAATACCTGCCTCACCGTTACCCGTTCCTGTTGGTGGACCGCGTGACGGAGCTGGACTACGAGGCCCAGAGCATTCGTGCCTACAAGAATGTCAGCATCAACGAGCCGTTCTTCAACGGCCATTTCCCGGCGCACCCGATCATGCCGGGCGTCCTGATCATCGAAGCCATGGCACAGGCCGCGGGTATCCTCGGTTTCAAGATGCTCGACGCCAAACCGGCCGATGGCACCCTGTACTACTTCGTCGGCTCCGACAAGCTGCGTTTCCGTCAGCCCGTACTGCCGGGTGACCAGTTGGTGCTGGAAGCCAAGTTCCTCAGCCGCAAGAGCATGATCTGGAAATTCGAGTGCCGCGCCCTGGTCGACGGCAAGCCCGTTTGCTCGGCAGAAATCACCTGTGCGGAACGCTCCCTATGAATTCGATTGATCCTCGGGCCATTATCGACCCGTCGGCCAGGCTGGCCGATGGTGTCGAGGTCGGCCCCTGGTCGATCGTTGGCCCTGATGTGGAGATCGGGGAGGGCACCGTTATCGGCCCGCATGTTGTGCTCAAAGGGCCGACCCGCATCGGCAAGCACAACCGTATCTTTCAGTTTTCCTCGATCGGCGAAGACACCCCGGACCTCAAGTACAAGGGTGAGCCGACGCGCCTGGTGATCGGTGACCACAATGTGATCCGCGAAGGGGTGACCATCCACCGCGGTACCGTCCAGGACCGTTCGGAAACCACCGTCGGTAACCATAACCTGATCATGGCCTATGCCCACATCGGCCACGACAGCGTCATCGGCAACCACTGCATCTTGGTCAACAACACGGCCTTGGCCGGCCATGTGCACGTGGGGGATTGGGCGATCCTGTCCGGTTACACCCTGGTGCACCAGTACTGCCATATCGGTGCCCACGCGTTTTCCGGCATGGGCACGGCGATCGGCAAGGATGTCCCGGCCTTCGTCACCGTGTTCGGCAGCCCGGCCGAAGCCCGCAGCATGAACTTCGAAGGCATGCGCCGCCGGGGTTTCAGCGACGAGGTGATCCATGTGCTGCGCCGTTGCTACAAGATTGTCTATCGCCAGGGCCTGACCGTCGAAGACGCGCTCAAGGAGCTGGACGAACTGGCTGCGAAGCACCCTGAGGTCGATCTGTTCCGCCAGTCGATCGTGAACTCCGCCCGCGGCATCACCCGCTGACATGGCCCAGCTTTGCGTAGCCTTGGTCGCAGGTGAGGCCAGCGGCGATATTCTCGGTTCAGGCTTGATGCGTGCCATCAAGGCACGCCACCCCGATGTACGGTTCATCGGCGTTGGTGGTCCCTTGATGGAAGCCGAAGGCCTGCAATCCTATTTCCCCATGGAGCGCCTGGCCGTGATGGGCCTGGTCGAAGTGCTGGGGCGCCTGCGCGAGCTGCTCAAGCGGCGCAAGCTGCTGATCGAGACCCTGATCGGTGAAAAACCCGATGTGTTCATCGGCATCGATGCCCCCGACTTCACCCTCAACATCGAACTGAAACTGCGTCAGGCCGGGATCAAGACCGTGCACTACGTCAGCCCGTCGGTATGGGCCTGGCGGCAGAAGCGTGTGCTGAAGATTCGCGAAGGCTGCGACCTGATGCTGACGCTGTTGCCATTCGAGGCGCGGTTCTATGAAGAGCAGGGCGTGCCTGTGCGCTTCGTTGGCCACCCGTTGGCCGATACCATCCCGCTAGAAGCCGACCGTCCTGCGGCGCGTACCGCGCTGGGCCTGGGCGAAGGGCCGATAGTGGCGTTGATGCCGGGCAGCCGGGGCGGCGAAGTAGGGCGCCTGGGGGCACTGTTCCTGGATGCTGCCGAAAGGCTGCGCCAGCAGGTACCGGGCGTGCGTTTCGTACTGCCCTGTGCCAATGCCGCGCGGCGCGCCCAGGTCGAGCAGATGCTCGAAGGGCGTAAGCTGCCGCTGACCCTGCTCGATGGCCATTCGCACCAGGCTTTGGCGGCCTGTGACGCGGTGCTGATCGCCTCGGGTACCGCTACCCTCGAAGCGCTGCTGTACAAGCGGCCGATGGTTGTGGCCTATCGCCTGGCGCCCCTGACCTACTGGATCCTCAAACGCCTGGTAAAGAGCCCCTACGTTTCGTTGCCGAACCTGCTGGCCCAGCGTGCGCTGGTACCCGAGCTGCTGCAGGATGACGCTACCAGCGAAGCACTGGCCAATACCCTGGCGCCGCTGGTAGCCGATGGCAGCCGGCAGACCGGAAGTTTCGACGAAATTCACCGCACCCTTCGCCGTGACGCCTCCAACCAGGCGGCCGAGGCGGTACTGGCCTTGCTCAAGGACCGCTGACATGCAAATTGGACTGGACTTCAACCTGGTCGAGGACCTGGTCGCGGGCGTCGACGAAGTGGGCCGTGGCCCGCTGTGCGGTGCGGTCGTGACCGCGGCGGTGATCCTCGACCCGGCGCGCCCGATCCTCGGCCTGAACGATTCGAAGAAACTCACCGAAGCCAAGCGCGAAGCGCTGTTCGACGAGATCTGCGAAAAGGCCTTGAGCTTCTGCATTGCGCGTGCCGAGGTCGAGGAAATCGACCGCCTGAATATCCTGCATGCGACCATGCTGGCCATGCAGCGCGCGGTGGAAGGCCTGCACATTACACCGAAGCTGGCCCTGATCGACGGTAACCGTTGCCCGAAACTGGCCGTACCGGCGTCGCCGGTAGTCAAGGGCGATAGCCAGGTGCCGGCCATCGCGGCGGCGTCGATCCTGGCCAAGGTGACCCGTGACCGGGAGATGAGCGCATTCGAGCTGATCTACCCAGGTTATGGCATTGGTGGGCACAAGGGCTACCCGACCCCGGTGCACCTCGAGGCGCTGGCACGGTTGGGGCCTACGCCCATTCATCGGCGTTCCTTTGCCCCGGTGCGGGCCGCGTGGGACGCACGTGAAGGCGTCACCGACTCCCTGATCTGACCTCTGGGGCCGCCTTGCGGCCCTTCGCGGGCACGCCCGCTCCCACAGGTATGGCGCCGTTCCCGAGGGCGATGATATCCCTGTGGGAGCGGGCGTGCCCGCGAAGGGCTGCGAAGCAGCCCCAAAAAACATCCTCATTTAAGCTACAATCCCGCCCTTGTCGTTCAGCACTGCTACAGGATCTTCCATGTCGGTTCCCTTCGTTCACCTGCGCGTCCACTCCGAATTCTCGCTGGTCGACGGCCTGGTGCGGATCAAGCCGCTGGCCAAGGCGCTGGCCGGGATGAACATGCCGGCGGTGGCGATCACCGACCAGAGCAACATGTGCTCGTTGGTCAAGTTCTACAAGACTGCCATGGGTGCGGGCATCAAGCCGATCTGCGGCGCCGACCTGTGGCTGGCCGCTGCCGACCCGGAAGCACCGCTGTCGCGTATCTGCTTCCTGGCCATGAACCCCAAGGGGTACCGCAACCTCACCGAGCTGATCTCGCGCGGCTGGACCGAGGGCCAGCGCAACGGCCTGGTGATCCTTCAGCGTGAATGGATCGCCCCGGCCAGCGAGGGCTTGATCGCCCTGTCCGCAGGCAAGGAAGGTGACATCGGCATGGCCTTGCTGGCGGGGCGGCAAGATGAAGCCGAGGCCCTGCTGCAGGATTGGATGGCGATGTTCCCCGAGCGCTTCTATGTCGAGGTGCAGCGCACCAACCGCGCCCGCGACGAGGAATATGTGCACGCTGCCGTGGCCTTGGCCGACAGGTTCGGCGCTCCGCTGGTGGCAACCAACGATGTGCGTTTTATCAAGCAATCGGACTTCGATGCTCACGAAACCCGCGTATGCATCGGTGAGGGCTGGACCCTTGACGACCCGCGCCGTCCAAGGATGTACAGCGACCAGCAGTACCTGAAGTCGGCCGAAGAAATGACCGAACTGTTCAGCGACCTGCCCGACGCCATTGCCAACACCGTCGAGATTGCCAAGCGTTGCAACATCCAGGTGCAGTTGGGCAAGTACTTCCTGCCCGACTTCCCCACGCCCAATGGCATGGGCATCGATGACTACCTGCGGCATGTGTCCCACGAAGGCCTGGAAGAGCGTCTGGCAGTGCTGTGGCCGAAAGAGACCACGCCCAACTACGAAGAGAAGCGCCAGGTTTACCTGGACCGCCTGAAGTTCGAACTGGACATCATCATCCAGATGGGCTTCCCCGGTTACTTCCTGATCGTGATGGACTTCATCAAGTGGGCCAAGAACAACGGTGTGCCGGTCGGCCCGGGCCGGGGGTCGGGTGCTGGCTCGCTGGTGGCCTATGTACTGAAGATCACCGACCTCGACCCGCTGGCCTACGACCTGCTGTTCGAGCGCTTCCTCAACCCTGAACGTATTTCCATGCCCGACTTCGACGTCGACTTCTGCATGGATGGCCGTGACCGGGTGATCGACTATGTGGCCGAAGCCTATGGCCGCAACGCGGTCAGTCAGATCATCACCTTCGGTACCATGGCGGCGAAGGCGGTGGTGCGGGACGTGGCGCGGGTACAGGGCAAGTCCTACGGCCTGGCCGACCGCCTGTCGAAGATGATCCCGTTCGAAGTGGGCATGACCCTGGAAAAGGCCTACGAGCAGGAAGAGATCCTGCGCGACTTCCTCAAGGGTGACGAAGACGCCCGCGAAATCTGGGACATGGCCCTGAAGCTCGAGGGCGTGACACGCGGTACCGGCAAGCACGCCGGTGGTGTGGTCATTGCCCCCACCAAGCTCACCGACTTCTCGCCGATCGCCTGTGATGAAGAGGGCGGCGGCCTGGTAACCCAGTTCGACAAGGATGACGTCGAGGCCGCCGGCCTGGTGAAGTTCGACTTCCTCGGCCTGCGGACCCTGACCATCATCAAGTGGGCGATGGAGATCATCAACCGCGAGCAGGCGAAGAAGAACCTGCCCGATGTAAACATCGACTTCATCCCGCTGGACGACCGCAAGACCTACGAGCTGTTGCAGAAGGCCGAAACCACGGCGGTGTTCCAGCTTGAATCGCGCGGCATGAAGGAGCTGATCAAGAAGCTCAAGCCCGACTGCCTGGAAGACCTTATCGCACTGGTGGCGTTGTTCCGCCCAGGCCCGCTGCAGTCGGGCATGGTGGACGACTTCATCAACCGCAAGCACGGCCGCGCCGAGCTCGCCTACCCCCATCCGGACTACCAGTACGAAGGCCTGAAGCCGGTGCTGGCACCGACCTACGGCATCATCCTGTACCAGGAACAGGTGATGCAGATCGCCCAGGTGATGGCTGGCTATACCCTCGGCGGCGCCGACATGCTGCGCCGTGCGATGGGTAAGAAGAAGCCCGAGGAGATGGCCAAGCAGCGCGGTGGTTTCATCGAAGGTTGTGCCAACAACAATATCGATGCAGACCTGGCTGGTAACATCTTCGACCTGGTGGAAAAGTTCGCCGGTTACGGCTTCAACAAATCCCACTCCGCCGCCTATGGCCTGGTTTCGTACCAGACCGCATGGCTGAAAACCCACCACCCGGCGCCGTTCATGGCTGCGGTGTTGTCGGCGGATATGCACAACACCGACAAGGTGGTGGTGCTGGTCGAGGAAGTGCGCAGCATGAAGCTGCGCCTCGACGCGCCCGACGTGAACTTCTCCGACTTCAAGTTCACCGTCAACAATGACGGGCGCATCGTCTACGGCCTGGGCGCCATCAAGGGCGTCGGCGAGGGCCCGGTGGAGGCGATCGTCGAGGCCCGCGCCCAGGGTGGCCCATTCAAGGACCTGTTCGACTTCTGTGAGCGCATCGACCTCAAACGGGTCAACAAGCGTACCCTCGACGCGCTGATCCGCAGTGGTGCGCTGGACCGCCTGGGCCCGCACTTCCATGACGAGATCAAGGCCTACCACGCCAACATCGACATCAACCGTGCAACCCTGCTCTCGGCGCTGGGCGAGGCCATCAAGGCAGCCGAGCAGGCCGCCCACACCGCTGACAGTGGGCACGTCGACCTGTTCGGCGGCATGTTCGAAGAGGCGGATGCCGACGTCTACGCCAACCACCGCAAGGTGCGCGAACTGACCCTCAAGGAACGCCTGAAGGGCGAAAAGGACACCCTTGGCCTGTACCTCACCGGCCACCCGATCGACGAGTACGAGACCGAGATCCGCCGCTTCGCCCGCCAGCGCATCATCGACCTCAAGCCGTCACGCGATACCCAGACCATCGCCGGCATGATCATTGCCCTGCGGGTGATGAAGAACAAGAAGGGCGACAAGATGGGCTTCGTCACCCTGGATGACCGCTCCGGCCGCATCGAAGCATCGCTGTTTGCCGACGCCTTCATGGCGGCACAGTCCTTGCTGCAGACCGATGCCATGGTGGTGGTCGAAGGCGAGGTCAGTAACGATGACTTCTCCGGTGGCCTGCGCCTGCGGGTGAAGCAGGTGATGACCATGGAAGATGCGCGCACCAAGCTGGCCGAGAGCCTGCGCCTGAAGGTGGCACACGAAGCGCTCAAGGGCGACCGGCTGAAGTGGCTGGGCGAGTTGATTACCCGCCATCGCGGCGCTTGCCCGATCACTCTCGAATACACCGGCAGCGACGCCAAGGCCATGCTGCAGTTCGGCGAGCAGTGGGCTATCGACCCGGCCGATGGGCTGATTCAGGCGCTGCGTGACCAGTTCGGGCGTGAGAACGTCTTCCTGCAATATCGTTGAACCGACAAAAATTTAATCTCGACCTGAATGCGCCTGATCCCTTAAGGTAGGGCGCCAAACGGATCAACCGGCCGGCCGCCTGGCCGTAGACCCAAGACGGATGACTATGAACCCGAATTTTCTCGATTTCGAACAGCCGATTGCCGACCTGCAAGCCAAGATCGAAGGCCTGCGCCTGGTAGGCAACGACAACTCGCTGAACATCAGCGATGAAATTGCCCGTCTGCAAGACAAGAGCAACACCCTGACCGAAAGCATCTTCGGCAACCTGACCAGCTGGCAGATCGCCCGCCTGGCTCGTCATCCGCGTCGTCCTTACACCCTGGACTACCTGGAGCACATCTTCACCGAGTTCGAAGAGCTGCACGGCGACCGCCATTTCTCGGACGACGCTGCCATCGTCGGCGGTACTGCGCGCCTGGACGGCAAGCCGGTCATGGTCATCGGTCACCAGAAGGGCCGCGAAGTGCGCGAGAAGGTACGCCGCAACTTCGGCATGCCGCGCCCTGAAGGCTACCGCAAGGCCTGCCGCCTGATGGAAATGGCCGAGCGCTTCAAGATGCCGATCCTGACCTTCATCGACACCCCGGGCGCCTACCCGGGCATCGACGCCGAAGAGCGCAACCAGAGCGAGGCCATCGCCTGGAACCTGCGCGTGATGGCGCGCCTGAAAACCCCGATCATCGCCACCGTGATCGGTGAGGGTGGTTCCGGCGGTGCGCTGGCCATCGGTGTGTGCGACCAGTTGAACATGCTGCAGTACTCCACCTACTCGGTGATCTCGCCGGAAGGCTGCGCCTCGATCCTGTGGAAGACAGCCGACAAGGCAGCTGACGCGGCCGAGGCAATGGGCATCACTGCCGAGCGCCTGAAGAGCCTGAACATCGTCGACAAGGTCATCCAGGAGCCGCTGGGCGGCGCCCACCGTGACCCGGCGAAGATGTCGGAAAGCATCCGTGCCGACCTGGTACAGCAGCTGGACATGCTCGGCAAGCTCGACCATGACGCGCTGCTGGCCCGCCGTTACGATCGCCTGATGAGCTACGGTATCTGATAGCGAGATGAATGGCACCGGCTTCGCCGGTGTTCGCGGGTGAACCCGCTCCCACAGGTACTGCGCAGCCCTCTGAAACGGCGCGATCCCTGTGGGAGCGGGTTCACCCGCGAATGCATTCTCGAATTGAGTGCGGGTTCGATGATCAACCTCACCCCTTGGCTCAACGCCCCAGTCTGGTACATCGCCTTCTCCGGCGGCCTCGATTCCACCGTCCTCCTGCACCTGCTGGCCGACTACGCCCGCAATCACGCATCCCCTCCATTGCGCGCCATCCACGTCCACCACGGGCTGCAGCCCGCCGCCGATGCCTGGCCCGCCCACTGCCAAACCGTCTGCGACAATCTCGGCATCGAACTCCAGGTCATCCACGTCCAGGTCACCCCCGGCGCCAGCCTCGAACAGGCCGCCCGCGACGCCCGCTATGCTGCCTTCAGGCAAGCCCTCGGCCCAGGCGACATCCTGTTCACCGGCCAGCACCGCGACGACCAGGCCGAAACCCTGCTGTTCCGCCTGCTGCGCGGCGCAGGCCTGCGTGGCATGGCTGCAATGCCGGGGCAGCGGGCGCTAGGGCAGGGTAGCCTGGTCAGGCCATTGCTGGGCTGTTCCCGCCAGCAACTGCAGGACCACGCCCAGGTCAATGGGCTGGCCTGGATCGAAGATCCGACGAACGCTGACACACAATTTGCCCGCAACTACCTGCGCAGCGAAGTCTTTCCGCTGCTTCGGCAACGTTGGCCGCAGGCCAGCCAGAACCTGGCCCGCGCCGCCGAGCACCTGAGCGAAGCCCAAGGCCTGCTGGACGAGCTTGCCCAGGACGACCTGGCGCTCGCCGGGGAGGGCGCGCCGCTGGCTTGGCCGGGGCTGGACTCCCTCGACCTGGCCTCCCTGGTGGCGCTGTCGCCGGCCCGTCAGCGCAATGCCCTGCAGTACTGGCTGAGCCGCCGTACCCGGCTGCCCGACACCCGACACTGGGCCGGCTGGGCGGACCTGCGCGATGCCGCGGCCGATGCCCGGCCCGCCTGGCAGCTTGCCGATGGGCAGTTGCTGCGCAGTCATGGCCGCATCTGGTGGTTGAGTGGTGACTGGCTGCAGCTGCCCGTCGGCGAACTGGCCTGGGCCGATCCCGCCAAGCCTTTGCTGTTGCCGGGTAACGGCAGGGTGCGTCTTGTTGGCGCAGCGCCGCAGGACGGCTTGCGCATTGCCTACCGCCAGGGCGGTGAAGTGCTGGATGTCCCCGGCCGCGGCCGACGCGACCTCAAGCGCCTGTTAAACGAACTGCAGGTGCCGCTTTTCCTGCGCCCGCGCCTGCCACTGCTGTACCAGGGCGAACGCTTGGTGGCGGTGGCCAACCTGCCCGGGCTGGTGCAGGCTGATTGCCAGCTGTCCTGGCAGTTGCCGACGAACGCGCAAGGTTTGAGCTGAAGGGTACATTCGGGTAGACTACCCTCCCTTCTTGATACAGCTTCTGTGGGTTCCGCGAAAACACAGGAGTTGCCGATTACCAAGCAGTTTTTTGCTGGGCTGATTCTGGAAATGACGAGCGAGCTCCATGCCGGGGATACCCCTGGTCTGTACAGACGCGGCAGTTTTTCGAGATGCACTGTGATTGACGCAGGTGATCGGGGGCTTCGGCCTTCCTTCGCTTTCTCCGGCGGCGCTGGCCGCCTTAACGCAGACTTCTAGGGTTTTTCATGACGCGCTACATATTCGTCACGGGCGGTGTTGTTTCTTCATTGGGGAAAGGCATTGCCTCGGCTTCCCTGGCGGCCATCCTGGAAGCGCGGGGCCTGAAGGTCACCATGCTCAAGCTGGATCCGTACATCAACGTCGATCCGGGCACCATGAGCCCGTTCCAGCACGGTGAAGTGTTCGTCACCCACGATGGCGCCGAGACCGACCTCGACCTGGGCCACTACGAGCGGTTCATCCGCACCACCATGACCCAGAACAACAACTTCACCACCGGCCGCATCTACGAGCACGTACTGCGCAAGGAACGTCGTGGTGACTACCTGGGTGCGACCATCCAGGTCATCCCGCACATCACCGATGAAATCAAGCGTCGCATCATCAAGGGCGCCGGCGATGCCGACGTGGCCCTGGTGGAAATCGGCGGTACCGTCGGTGACATCGAGTCGCAGCCGTTCCTCGAAGCCATCCGCCAGCTGCGCGTCGAAGTGGGCTCCAAGCGCGCCATGCTGATGCACCTGACCCTGGTCCCGTACATCGCCACCGCTGGCGAGACCAAGACCAAGCCGACCCAGCACTCGGTCAAGGAGCTGCGCTCCATCGGCCTGCAGCCTGACGTGCTGATCTGCCGCTCCGACCACCCGGTCGATGCCTCGTCGCGTCGCAAGATTGCGCTGTTCACCAACGTTGAAGAGCGTGCGGTGATTTCGCTGGAAGACGTCGACACCATCTACAAGATCCCGGGCGTGCTGCACGCACAGGGCCTGGACGATTTCGTCGTCGAGCGTTTCGGCCTGCAGTGCAATGGCGCCGACCTGTCCGAGTGGGACAAGGTGGTCGATGCCAAGCTCAACCCTGAGCACGAAGTGACCATCGCCATGGTCGGCAAGTACATGGAGCTGCTGGATGCGTACAAGTCGCTGATCGAAGCGATGAGCCACGCCGGCATCACCAACCGCACCAAGGTCAACCTGCGCTACATCGACTCGGAAGACATCGAGAACCAGGGCACCAGCCTGCTCGAAGGCGCCGATGCCATCCTGGTGCCGGGCGGTTTCGGCCTGCGCGGCGTGGAAGGCAAGATCACCGCGGTGCAATACGCCCGTGAGAACAAGGTGCCGTACCTGGGTATCTGCCTGGGCATGCAGGTGGCCGTGATCGAATTCGCCCGTAACGTGATGGGCTGGAAGGACGCCAACTCCACCGAGTTCGACCGCAACAGCGGCCACCCGGTAGTCGGCCTGATCACCGAGTGGGCCGATGCCACCGGTGCCGTCGAAACCCGCAGCGAAGCCTCCGATCTGGGCGGTACCATGCGTCTGGGCGCACAGGACTGCCAGCTGGCGGCCGGTTCCAAGGTGCACGATTGCTACGGCAAGGACGTGATCACCGAGCGTCACCGCCATCGCTACGAAGTGAACAACAACCTGCTGCCGCAACTGATCGATGCCGGCCTGGTGGTTTCCGGCCGCTCTGAAGACGGCGCGCTGGTGGAAGTGGTGGAGTCCAAGGACCACCCATGGTTCGTCGCCTGCCAGTTCCACCCGGAATTCACCTCGACCCCGCGTGACGGCCACCCGCTGTTCAGCGGCTTCGTCAAGGCAGCCCTGGCTCAGAAGAACAAGGCCTGATCAATGACCCAGAAGATCATTCGCGTCGGTAACATCGAGATAGCCAACGACAAGCCGTTCGTCCTGTTCGGCGGCATGAACGTCCTGGAGTCCCGTGACCTGGCAATGAAGGTCTGCGAAGAGTACGTGCGGGTGACCGAGAAGCTCGGTATCCCGTACGTGTTCAAGGCCAGCTTCGACAAGGCCAACCGTTCGTCGGTGACCTCGTACCGTGGCCCGGGCATGGAAGAGGGGCTGAAGATCTTCGAAGAGATCAAGCGCACCTTCAACGTGCCGGTCATCACCGACGTGCACGAGCCTTATCAGGCCGAGCCTGTAGCCAAGGTGTGCGACATCATCCAGCTGCCGGCCTTCCTGTCGCGGCAGACCGACCTGGTGGTGGCCATGGCCAAGACCGGCGCAGTGATCAACATCAAGAAGGCCCAGTTCCTCGCGCCCCAGGAAATGAAACACATCCTGACCAAGTGCGAAGAGGCCGGTAACGACCAGTTGATTCTCTGCGAGCGTGGGTCGAGCTTCGGCTACAACAACCTGGTGGTGGACATGCTCGGCTTCGGCATCATGAAGAAGTTCGAGTACCCGGTGTTCTTCGACGTGACCCACGCCCTGCAGATGCCGGGTGGTCGCGCCGATTCCGCCGGTGGTCGCCGCGCCCAGGTCACCGACCTGGCCAAGGCCGGCATGAGCCAAGGCCTGGCAGGGCTGTTCCTCGAAGCACACCCCGATCCGGACAACGCCAAGTGCGATGGCCCATGTGCCCTGCGCCTGGACAAACTGGAGCCATTCCTGGCCCAGCTCAAGCAACTGGACGACCTGGTGAAAAGTTTTCCGACGGTAGAAACCGCGTAAAGCTCAATTCTCGGGTAAAGTACCGTCCGATCCACCCCTGACCAGTCGGTCAGGGGTTCCCTTCACCCGGCCTGCCCACTGCAATTCCGCCCGGTGAACGGCAAGAATTCCCTAAGCTAAGTTGTTTTCGTCAATTCTGGAGTGCTTACAACAATGGCAAAAATCGTCGACATCAAAGGTCGTGAAGTTCTCGATTCGCGTGGCAACCCCACCGTGGAAGCCGATGTACTGCTCGACAACGGCATCATCGGCAGCGCCTGCGCGCCGTCCGGTGCTTCCACTGGCTCGCGCGAAGCGCTGGAGCTGCGTGATGGCGACAAGAGCCGTTACCTGGGCAAGGGCGTGCTGAAGGCCGTCGCCAACATCAACGGCCCGATCCGTGACCTGCTGCTGGGCAAGGACCCTGCCGACCAGAAGGCCCTGGACCGCGCCATGATCGAGCTGGACGGTACCGAGAACAAGGCCAAGCTGGGCGCAAATGCCATCCTGGCCGTTTCCCTGGCTGCCGCCAAGGCCGCTGCCCAGGACCAGGACCTGCCGCTGTACGCGCACATCGCCAACCTGAACGGCACCCCTGGCCAGTACTCGATGCCGGTACCGATGATGAACATCATCAACGGTGGCGAGCACGCCGACAACAACGTCGACATCCAGGAGTTCATGGTACAGCCGGTTGGCGCCAAGACCTTCTCCGACGGCCTGCGCATGGGTACCGAAATCTTCCACCACCTCAAAGCCGTGCTCAAGGCCCGTGGCCTGAACACCGCCGTTGGTGACGAAGGTGGTTTCGCCCCTAACCTGGCTTCCAACGAAGACGCCCTGGGCGCCATCGCCGAAGCCGTTGAGAAAGCCGGCTACAAGCTGGGCACCGACGTGACCCTGGCCTTGGACTGCGCGGCTTCCGAGTTCTACGAAGACGGAAAGTACAACCTGTCCGGCGAAGGCAAGTCGTTCGACGCTGAAGGCTTTGCCGAGTACCTGAAAGGCCTGACCGAGCGCTTCCCGATCATCTCGATCGAAGACGGCCTGGACGAGTCCGACTGGGCTGGTTGGAAGATCCTCACCGACAAGATTGGCACCAAGGTGCAGCTGGTTGGCGACGACCTGTTCGTCACCAACACCAAGATCCTCAAGGAAGGCATCGAGAAGGGCATCGGTAACTCGATTCTGATCAAGTTCAACCAGATCGGCTCGCTGACTGAAACCCTGGAAGCCATCCAGATGGCCAAGGCTGCTGGCTACACCGCAGTGATTTCGCACCGTTCCGGTGAAACCGAAGACTCGACCATTGCCGACCTGGCCGTGGGTACCGCTGCCGGCCAGATCAAGACTGGCTCGCTGTGCCGTTCCGACCGCGTTTCCAAGTACAACCAGCTGCTGCGCATTGAAGAGCAACTGGGTGCCAAAGCGGTTTACCGCGGTCGTGCCGAGTTTCGCGGCTAAGCAAGAGATGGTAAAAAGACAGCAGCCGGAGTTGTGGGAACGTTCGTACTGAACTTTCCTACATTTCAACGGGTTTCTGTCGACGAAGCCTGGCCTCGGCCAGGCTTCGTGCTATTCGAGGCCCGGAAGTAATAATAGCCGGCGGCCTTTTTAACCTGGATAACGTGATGCGCAGTCCCTATTGGTTGTTCCTCGTCCTGCTCCTGCTGCTGGGTGGCCTGCAGTACCGCCTGTGGGTGGGTAATGGCAGCCTGGCGCAAGTGACCGAGCTGAAGCAGCAGATTGCCGAGCAGCATGCCGAAAACGAGCGCTTGCTCGAGCGCAACCGTGTGCTCGATGCCGAAGTGCTGGAGCTGAAAAAAGGCATGGAGACCGTCGAAGAGCGGGCTCGCCACGAATTGGGAATGGTCAAAGAGGGCGAAACCCTCTTCCAGTTGCCACAGAAATGATCGAAACCTTACCGGCCTTCTGGGCCGTGATTCCTGCTGCGGGCGTAGGTGCCCGCATGGCTGCCGACCGCCCCAAGCAGTATCTGGAGCTGGCCGGGCAGACCATTCTCGAGCACAGCCTCGACTGTTTTCTTGGCCACCCTATGCTCAAGGGCGTGGTGGTCAGCATTGCCGAAGATGACCCGTACTGGCCTCGCCTGCGCTGCGCCAGCGACTCGCGCATCCAGCGCGCCGTGGGAGGGCGCGAGCGTGCCGACTCGGTGCTCAATGCCTTGCTGATGCTGCATGCCCAAGGGGCGGCGGACAGCGACTGGGTGCTGGTGCATGATGCCGCGCGACCAAACCTGGCGCGCAGCGATCTGGACAAGCTGTTGTCGGAGCTGGCGGACGACCCGGTGGGTGGCCTGCTGGCGGTGCCGGCGCGCGATACCCTCAAGCGGGCCGATGCTGATGGGCGGGTGGGCGCTACTGTAGACCGCAGTACCATCTGGCAGGCCTATACACCGCAGATGTTCCGCCTTGGGGCGTTGCATCAGGCGCTGGCCGAGTGCCTTGTGTCGGATGTGCTGGTGACCGACGAGTCCTCTGCCATCGAGTGGTCCGGCCAGGCGCCGCGGCTGGTCGAAGGGCGCAGCGACAACATCAAGGTGACCCGGCCGGAAGATCTGGAGTGGTTGCGCCAGCGTTGGGCAGGGCGCCGCTGAATTTCTTGCTCCTGTGCCGGCCTCTTCGCGGGTAAACCCGCTCCCACAGGTATCGCACATCCCTTCAGGTTTGCGCTGTACCTGTGGGAGCGGGTTTACCCGCGAAGAGGCCAGAGCAGCCAGCACAAGGTTTCAGTTCAAGCGATACTCCGGCAACCCCGCCAACCCTTCTTTCAGGTAATCCACCAGCCGCCGTACCTTCGGCGACAGGTGCCGCTGCTGCGGATACAGCGCCCACACCGCGGTATTCGGTGGCTGGTGCGCCTCAAGCAACGACACCAGCGCACCACTGTTCAAGTGCTCCAGCACGTAGTAATCCGGCAACTGGCACAACCCCATCCCCTGCAGCGCTGCGTCCAGCACTGCCTGCCCGCTGTTGCAACGCCAGTTGCCCTGGACTCGCTGGCTGATCTCGCGGCCGTCCTGCTGTAGCGCCCACAAATCCGAACTGCCTACCAGGCAGTTGTGCCGCGCCAGTTCCGACAGGCTGTGCGGCCGACCATAACGTTCCAGGTAGGCCGGCGAAGCGCACAGGTACATGCGCCGGGGTGCCAGGCGGGTTGCCACCAGTCGTGAGTCGGCCAGCCGGCCCAGGCGGATGGCCAGGTCCATGCCTTCATGCACCAGGTCGAGGGTATGGTTGCTCAGTTCCACATCCACCCGCAGCTGCGGGTACAGCGCCATGAACCGCGTCACCAGCGGCACGATGAAACGCTCGCCGTAGGCCACCGCGCAGGTCATGCGCAGCAGCCCCTTGGGCTCGCTGGCCAGATCGCCCATGGCGCGTAGAGCTTCCTCGCGGCCATCCTGCAGGCGCTGGCAGTGCTGCAGGAATGTCTGCCCGGCCTCGCTCAGGGTCACCCGCCGGGTACTGCGGTACAGCAGGCGCGTCTGCAGCCGCTCCTCCAGCCGGGCGATCTGCCGGCTGATGTGCGATGAGGAAACGCCCAGGCGCTCGGCGGCTGCAGTGAACTGGCCCGACTCGGCCACGGCGACGAACTCGTCGATGCCCTCCCAGCGGCTGCTCATTGATTATCCCTGTATGGCAATAATGTTTTGTCTTTACCCGGATTATTCATCAAAAGGCGGTGAATTACACTGCCAGACTGAATCGACCCTCTGTCTGGAGACCTTTGATGATCAAGTCCCGTGCTGCCGTAGCCTTCGAAGCCAAGAAACCCCTGGAAATCGTCGAAGTCGACGTGGCCATGCCCAAGGCCGGTGAAGTGCTGCTGCGCGTGGTCGCCAGCGGTGTCTGCCACACCGACGCCTACACTCTGTCAGGCGCCGACCCGGAGGGCATCTTCCCGTCGATCCTCGGTCACGAAGGTGGCGCGATCGTCGAGGCGATAGGCGAGGGCGTCACCTCGGTCGCCGTCGGTGACCACGTCATTCCGCTGTACACCCCGGAATGCGGCAAGTGCAAGTTCTGCCTCTCGGGCAAGACCAACCTTTGCCAGGCCATCCGCGCCACGCAGGGCAAGGGCCTGATGCCGGACGGCACCACGCGCTTCTCCTACAAAGGTCAGCAGTTGTTCCACTACATGGGTACCTCGACCTTCTCCGAGTACACCGTGCTGCCGGAAATCTCCGTGGCCAAGATCCAGAAAGAAGCGCCGCTGGAAAAGGTCTGCCTGCTGGGTTGTGGCGTCACCACCGGTATCGGCGCGGTGCTCAACACCGCCAAGGTCAAGCCGGGTGACACCGTGGCCATCTTCGGTCTGGGCGGCATCGGCCTGTCGGCAGTGATTGGTGCGGTCAAGGCAAAGGCGTCGCGCATCATTGCCATCGACATCAACCCGGCCAAGTTCGAGATCGCCCGTCAGCTGGGTGCCACCGACTGCATCAACCCGAAAGACTACGACCGCCCGATCCAGGAAGTGATCGTCGACCTCACCGACGGCGGCGTGGACTTCTCGTTCGAGTGCATCGGCAACGTGCAGCTGATGCGTGCTGCGCTGGAATGCTGCCACAAGGGTTGGGGTGAGTCGGTGATCATCGGCGTGGCCGGTGCCGGCCAGGAAATCGCCACCCGTCCGTTCCAGCTGGTCACCGGTCGCGTATGGCGTGGTTCGGCGTTCGGTGGCGTGCGTGGCCGCAGCGAGCTGCCAAGCTACGTGGAAATGTCCGAGAAGGGCGAGATCCCGCTGGATACCTTCATCACCCACACCATGGGCCTGGAAGACATCAACAAGGCCTTCGACCTGATGCATGAAGGCAAGAGCATCCGCAGCGTCATCCACTTCTGAGGTTTGCCATGAGCCTGGATAACATCTCCTGCCAGAAGAGCTTCGGCGGCTGGCACAAGCGTTACCGGCATCACTCCAAGGTGCTGGGTTGCGACATGGTGTTCGCCGTCTACCTGCCGCCGCAGGCCGAACAGGGCGAAAAGCTGCCGGTGCTGTACTGGCTCAGCGGCCTCACCTGCACCGACGAGAACTTCATGCAGAAGGCCGGTGCCCAGCGCCTGGCCGCGGAGCTTGGGTTGATCATCGTCGCCCCCGACACCAGCCCGCGTGGCGAGCAGGTGCCGGGCGACCCGGACGGTGGCTGGGACTTCGGCCTGGGTGCCGGGTTCTACCTCAATGCCACTCAGCAGCCCTGGGCCCAGCACTACCGCATGCACGACTATGTGGTGGAGGAGTTGCCCGCGTTGATCGAGGCGCACTTCCCGGCTTCGGGCGAGCGCAGCATCAGTGGCCACTCCATGGGTGGGCATGGCGCGCTGGTGTGCGCCTTGCGCAACCCGGGGCGCTACCGCTCGGTGTCGGCGTTTTCGCCGATCAGCAACCCGATGGATTGCCCGTGGGGCGAGAAAGCCTTCAGCCGCTACCTGGGTGAAGACCGTGCGCGCTGGCGCGAGTGGGATGCCAGCGTGCTGCTGGCCGAGGCTCCGGCCGGCGAATGCTCGCCGTTGCTGGTGGACCAGGGCGACCGTGACGACTTCCTCGAAAAGCAGCTCAAGCCTGAAGCGCTGGAGCAGGCGGCACGCAAAGGTGGGCATGAACTGACCCTGCGCCTGCAGCCTGGCTATGACCACAGCTACTACTTCATCGCCAGCTTCATCGAAGAGCATCTGCGTCATCATGCGGTGGCCTTGGGGCGGGTGTAAGGCGTAGCTGCGCGATCGCCTGTAGGAGCAGCCTTGTGCTGCGAATGGGCTGCGAAGCAGACCCTGGGTCTAACGCTATCGCCGATATTGCCGGGGCCGCTTTGCGGCCCATTCGCAGCACTAGGCTGCTCCTACAACGACGGCCCCAATACCGGTTAAAGCAGGTAGAATCACGCCCTGACTCATTCAGGGCGTTTTTCTATGCGTATTGGCCACGGCTACGATGTGCACCGTTTCTGCGACGGTGATTTCATTACCCTGGGCGGGGTGCGTATCCCCCACAAATACGGCCTCCTGGCCCACTCCGATGGCGACGTGCTGCTGCACGCCCTGAGCGATGCCTTGCTGGGCGCGGCAGCGCTGGGTGACATCGGCAAGCATTTCCCTGACACTGACCCGCAGTTCAAGGGCGCCGACAGCCGTGTTCTGCTGCGCCATGTGGTCGGCATCGTCCAGGCCAAGGGCTGGAAGGTCGGCAACATCGACGCCACCATCGTCGCCCAGGCGCCGAAGATGGCCCCGCACATCGAAACCATGCGCAAGCTGATCGCCGAAGATCTGCAGGTCGAACTCGACCAGGTCAACGTCAAGGCTACCACCACCGAGAAGCTGGGCTTCACCGGCCGCGAGGAGGGCATCGCCGTGCATTCGGTAGCCCTGCTGCTGCCAGCATGACGGAACTTGAACTGCTGGGCCCGCGTGCATCGGGTGAACCACTGGGTACCGCCGTTCTCAAGGCAGTGGCCGAAGATTTCCAGGTTGACGAAGTACTGGACATCCCGCTGTCGGGACAGGGCGAGCACTTGTGGTTGTGGGTCGAAAAGCGTGACCTGAACACCGAGGAGGCGGCCCGTCGGCTGGCCCGTGCCGCTGGGGTGCCGGTGCGCACGATCAGCTACGCCGGCCTCAAGGACCGCCAGGCCCTGACCCGCCAGTGGTTCAGCCTGCACCTGCCCGGCAAGGCCGACCCGGACCTGTCGCGTGCCGAGGATGCCAGCCTGCATGTGCTCAAGCAGGTGCGCCACCAGCGCAAGCTGCAGCGCGGTGCGCATTCGGCCAACGGCTTCACGCTGCGCCTGACTGCCCTGGCTGCCGATCACCAGGCGGTGGATGCGCGCCTGGAACAGCTCAAGCAGCACGGTGTGCCGAATTATTTCGGCACCCAGCGCTTCGGCCACGGTGGCGGCAACGTTCACGACGCTCTTGATTGGGCCGCACGCAATGCCCTGCCCGAACAGCGCAACGTGCGTTCGCGGTTGCTCTCGGCCGGGCGTAGCTACCTGTTCAACCAGGTGTTGGCCGCCCGTGTTGCCGACGGCAGCTGGGCGCGTGCGCAGGTGGGCGACCTATTGGCGTTCACAACGAGTCGTAGCTTCTTTCCTGCTGGGGAGTCGGAATGTTCCGATCCTCGGCTGGCGATTCTTGACCTGCATCCGACCGGCCCGCTGTGGGGGGCAGGCGATTCGCCGGCTACGGGGAGTACTGCGCAACAAGAGGATGCGATCGCCGCACGGCAGCCGGCACTTTGCCAGTGGCTGGCCCTGGCGGGCATGGATCACGAACGACGCATTCTGCGGCTCCCTATTAGCGGTCTTACGTGGCATTATCCCGAGCCTGATATCCTGCAACTGGAATTCGTCCTTCCGGCCGGATGCTTCGCCACCGTGGTGGTGCGCGAAGTCGTGGATCTGGTGTCGGCGGGGCAGACGGACAGCTCATGCGTATTCTGATTTCGAACGACGACGGTGTTACCGCACCCGGCATCGCCGCGCTGCATGCTGCGCTGGTGGATTACGCCGAGTGCGTGGTTATTGCCCCGGATCAAGACAAGAGCGGCGCCAGCAGTTCGCTGACGCTGGACCGGCCACTGCACCCGCAGACCTTGGCCAATGGCTTCATCAGCCTCAACGGCACGCCGACCGACTGCGTGCATCTGGGGCTCAATGGGCTGTTGCCACAGGCGCCGGACATGGTTGTGTCGGGGATCAACCTCGGTGCCAACCTGGGTGACGATGTGCTCTATTCGGGCACGGTCGCGGCCGCGTTGGAAGGCCGTTTCCTCGGCGGTACCTCGCTGGCGTTTTCCCTGTTGTCGCGCCAGCCGGACAACCTGCCCACCGCGGCCCACATCGCCCGCCGCCTGGTCGAGGCTCAGTCGCGCCTGGCCTTGCCGCCGCGCACCGTGCTCAACGTCAATATCCCCAACCTGCCGCTGGAGCACATCCGTGGTATCCAGCTCACCCGCCTCGGTCACCGGGCGCGGGCGGCCGCGCCGACCAAGGTGGTCAACCCGCGCGGCAAGGAAGGCTACTGGATCGCTGTCGCCGGGGATGCCGAGGACGGTGGCCCGGGTACCGACTTCCATGCGGTGATGCAAGGCTATGTATCGATCACTCCGCTGCAGCTCGACCGCACCTTCAGTGATGCCTTCGAGCAGCTCGACGGTTGGCTGGAGGGCCTGCTCTGATGCGCGAGGACGATATGCTGCGGCGTGGCATCGGCATGACCTCCCAGCGCACCCGGGAGCGGCTGATCCAGCGCCTGTGCGAGGAGGGCGTTTCGAACACCAAGGTGCTCGACGTCATCCGTCGTACCCCGCGCCACCTGTTCGTCGACGAGGCGCTGGCGCATCGCGCCTACGAAGACACCGCGCTGCCGATCGGCCACAACCAGACGATCTCGCAACCGTTCATGGTTGCCCACATGAGTGAACTGCTGCTCGAGGCCGGGCCGCTGGACAAGGTGCTGGAGATCGGCACCGGCTCGGGCTACCAGACGGCAATCCTGGCTCAGTTGGTCGAGCGGGTGTTCTCGGTGGAACGCATCAAGGTGTTGCAGGACCGGGCCAAGGAGCGCCTGGTGGAACTGAACCTGCGCAACGTGGTGTTCCGCTGGGGGGATGGTTGCGAAGGCTGGCCGGCGCTGGCGCCGTACAACGGCATCATCGTCACCGCCGTAGCGCCGGAAGTGCCGCAGGCACTGCTCGACCAGCTTGCGCCGGGTGGCCGTATGGTGATCCCGGTGGGCCCAGCCGGCGAAACCCAGCAGCTGATGCTGATCGTGCGCGAGGAGCATGGATTCTCCCGCCGCGTGCTGGGGGCCGTGCGCTTCGTACCGCTGCTCAACGGCCCGCTGGCCTGAACACTGCTGGTTCGAGTCGCGCGATATTTTTGCGCCAGCACCGAATTCTTGCTGCAACGCCCTGTCTATCTGGCGGGGTGAAGCGCTAGCGCACAGCGTGTTGCAAGGCTTTGCAGCAGTCTTTCACCAACCCTGCCAATGCGGGCAGGCTTGGTTATAATTGCAATAATATTGCATTTGTTGTCATTTCGTTTTCGGCACCATGAGGGGAGCGCGGGTGGGTCACACAGTCATTCGGCAGCGCAAGGACGGGTCGGGTTTCACGCTTCTGGTGATTGCACTGGCCATGGGCACGCTACTGGTAGGTTGCTCGAGCACCAGCAGCAACAGCGCGCGGGTGGTCGACCGCAACAACACCGTGCCCAAGCGCCCGGCGGTAACCACTGGGCAGTACATCGTCAAACCTGGCGATACGCTGTTCTCCATCGCCTTCCGTTATGGCTGGGACTACAAGGAGCTGGCTGCGCGCAACGGTATCGCGGCGCCTTACACCATTCGCCCGGGGCAAGCGATTCGTTTCAGCAGCGGCTCTACCGGCAGCACCACGGTGGTGTCCAGCCCGTCGTCGTCGAGCAAGACCACGGTCATCCGGCGGCCTGTGGGAAGCACCAGCACACCTCCTGGCAACACCAGCAAACCGGCCACGCCGGCAGCCTCCAGCAGCGCCCCGGTGGTCGCCACGGTGCCTGCCGCTGAGCGTGCGGTAGGTGGCTGGACCTGGCCCGCCAACGGCGTGCTGATTGGAAAATTCGCTTCAAACGGTAGTTTGAATAAAGGCATTGATATCGCCGGTGATTTGGGACAGCCTGTTTTTGCTGCGTCTGATGGTGCAGTGGTGTACGCCGGGAGTGGCTTGAGGGGCTACGGCGAACTGATCATCATCAAGCACAGCGATACCTACGTCAGTGCCTACGGCCATAACCGCAGGCTGTTGGTTCGGGAGGGGCAGCAGGTCAAGGCAGGGCAGTCGATTGCTGAAATGGGGTCCACGGGCACAGATCGGGTGAAGCTGCATTTCGAGATTCGCCGCCAGGGCAAACCCGTCGATCCGCTCCAGTTCCTGCCACGTCGTTGACCGTTGTACCCGGCCTGTTCCTGTGATGTAGAGGGGACAGGCTCCAGCGCTGCCAGGGAGATAGGTGCCGCTCGAGTCTGAGTTCGAACTCAGCAAAGGACTATAACAATGGCTCTCAGTAAAGAAGTGCCGGAGTTTGACATCGACGATGACCTGCTTCTGATGGAGACGGGTATCGTTTTGGAAACGGATGTGGTGTCAGACGAACCTGCTGTATCTTCGGTTCGGACGAGGGCCAAGTCGGGCTCTTCGCTCAAGCAACACAAGTACATCGATTACAGCCGGGCGCTCGATGCCACCCAGTTGTATCTCAACGAGATAGGATTCTCGCCTCTGCTTTCGCCGGAAGAGGAAGTGCACTTTGCGCGCCTGTCGCAAAAGGGCGACCCTGCCGGCCGCAAGCGCATGATCGAAAGCAACCTGCGCCTGGTTGTAAAAATTGCCCGTCGTTACGTGAACCGCGGCCTGTCGCTGCTCGACCTGATCGAGGAGGGCAACCTTGGGCTGATCCGTGCGGTCGAGAAGTTCGACCCGGAGCGTGGTTTCCGGTTCTCGACTTATGCGACCTGGTGGATTCGCCAGACCATCGAACGGGCGATCATGAACCAGACCCGCACCATTCGCCTGCCGATCCACGTGGTCAAGGAACTGAACGTCTACCTGCGCGCTGCGCGCGAGCTGACCCAGAAACTGGACCACGAACCCTCGCCAGAAGAAATCGCCACGCTGCTGGAGAAACCGGTCGCCGAGGTCAAGCGCATGCTCGGCCTGAACGAGCGGGTGTCTTCGGTGGATGTGTCGCTCGGCCCGGACTCGGACAAGACCCTGCTCGATACCCTGACTGACGACCGCCCGACCGACCCATGCGAACTGCTGCAGGATGATGACCTGTCGCAGAGCATCGACCAGTGGCTGGGCGAGTTGACCGACAAGCAGCGTGAAGTGGTGGTGCGCCGCTTTGGCTTGCGCGGGCATGAAAGTAGCACCTTGGAAGATGTCGGACTGGAGATTGGCCTGACCCGCGAACGGGTGCGGCAGATCCAGGTCGAGGGGCTCAAGCGTTTGCGCGAGATTCTCGAGAAGAACGGCCTGTCCAGTGAGTCGTTGTTCCAGTAGCGGAAGCCTGTAACACAAAGCGCCCCGATGATTTCGGGGCGTTTTTGTATGTGGCGATCAGAGGTGTCCCATTCAAAATTGCGGGGGCGCTTTGCGCCCCTTTTGCGACACAAGGCCGCTCCCACAGGTATTTCATCGCCTTTGAATGCACCACTATCCTGTGGGAGCGGCCTTGTGTCGCGAAAGGGCTGCAAAGCAGCCCCAAGACATTATGTACTGCGCTACCCCAATAACATCGCGTGTAAGCCTTTGCTTACTTGTTCTGTAAGCCTTTTATGTACGCTTCAGTAAATCATTGTCGTATCCAGATCCTGCGTTTTCCCAACCTCTTGAAAATCCTGACTTATTCAGCTGTGAGGAAATGTGTCACCTGCAACACCCTGTGAGGTTTCGCGGTTGCCGGCCAGGCTCAAGTCGCTAGTATTCGAACTGTGCACAGGGACATGCACAGGCTTTCAGGAGGAAAGCCAGGGACATCGCAAGACGCGATTTCATCAGGATGATGTTTGGGACAAGCAGGGACTACGGAAAAAATGTGGGCGGGTCAAACCGCCCCTTTTTTTGTCTGCAGAAAACAAAAAAGGCCCCAAGGGGCCTTTTTAGTGTCCGGACGCTATCAGCGCTCCAGATCTGCAATCTTGCCAGTCTTGCCATCCCATTCCTCAGCGTCCGGCAGGGCGTCCTTACGCTCGGTGATGTTCGGCCAGATTTCCGCCAGTTCGGCGTTCAGCTCGATGAAGTTTTCCATGCCCGCAGGCACTTCGTCTTCCGAGAAGATGGCTTGCGCTGGGCATTCCGGCTCGCACAAGGCGCAGTCGATGCACTCGTCCGGATGGATGACCAGGAAGTTCGGGCCTTCGTAGAAGCAGTCCACCGGACAGACTTCCACGCAGTCGGTGTATTTGCATTTGATGCAGTTGTCGGTGACGACGAAGGTCATTTCTAATTCTCTCCTCAGGCGACGGCGGCGGCCCTTCCTCTCAGGGCCGCGCGGTTTACGGGTATGTGGCTGCAGGCCAGGCTAATAACCTGCAGCACCAGCAAACCGCGGCGGATTCTACCAGCTTGTAGTGGGCGCCGTTATAACAGGTTCTTTAGTTGATATAGCATTTCGATAGCTTGACGCGGGGTCATGTCGTCCAGCTGCAGCTTGCCCAGCTTCTCGATGGCCGGGTGTGGCAGGCTGGCGAACAGGTCGCTCTGGTGCGGGACCTGTGGCACGTCCTTGGCCTTTTGGGCCGGTGGTTGTTCATGCGGCAGGCTGGTGGTTTCCAGCCTCGCCAGGTGTTCACGGGCACGCTGGATGACGGCCGTCGGCACGCCGGCCAGCTGCGCCACGGCCAGGCCGTAGCTCTGGCTGGCAGGACCAGGCAGCACGTGGTGCAGGAATACGATGCGTTCGTTGTGTTCGGTGGCGTTCAGGTGCACGTTGGCCACCAGTGGCTCGCTTTCCGGCAGCACGGTGAGTTCGAAGTAGTGCGTGGCGAACAGCGTGTAGGCGCGCAGCTGGGCCAGGCGCTCTGCGGCGGCCCAGGCCAGCGACAGGCCGTCGAAGGTACTGGTGCCGCGGCCCACTTCATCCATCAGCACCAGGCTGCGGTCGGTGGCATTGTGCAAGATGTTGGCGGTTTCGCTCATCTCGACCATGAAGGTCGAGCGGCCGCCGGCCAGGTCGTCGCTGGAGCCGATGCGGGTGAAGATGCGGTCGACCAGCGACAGCTCGCAGCTGGCAGCCGGCACGAAGCTGCCGATATGCGCCAGCAGCACGATCAGGGCGGTCTGGCGCATGTAGGTGGACTTACCGCCCATGTTCGGGCCGGTGATGATCAGCATGCGCGTGCTGTTGTCCAGGCCCAGGTCGTTGGCCACGAACGGTGTGGTCAGTACCTGTTCCACCACTGGGTGACGGCCCTGCTCGATGCGCAGGCACGGCTCGTCTACGAAGCGTGGGCAGTTCAGGTCGAGGTTCAGTGCACGTTCGGCCAGGTTGCTGAGCACGTCCAGTTCGGCCAGGGCGGCGGCGCTGTCCTGCAGCGGTGCCAGGTGGCTGATCAGGGTTTCCAGCAGGGCATCGTAGAGCATCTTCTCGCGGGCCAGGGCGCGGCTCTTGGCCGACAGCGCCTTGTCCTCGAACGCCTTCAGCTCCGGGGTGATGAAGCGCTCGGCGCCCTTTAGGGTCTGACGGCGGATGTAGTCACCCGGGGCCTGCTCGGCCTGCTTGGTCGGCAGTTCGATGAAGTAGCCATGCACCCGGTTGTAGCCGACCTTGAGGTTGGCAAGGCCAGTACGGGCCTTTTCCCGCGCTTCCAGATCGATCAGGAATTGGCCGGCGTTTTCGCTGATCGCCAGCAACTCGTCCAGTTCGTTGTCATAGCCGGCCTTGAGCACGCCGCCATCGCGGATCACCGCCGGCGGGTTGTCTATGATCGCCCGCTCCAGCAGGCTGGCCAGTTCGGGATAGGTGCCGGTAATGGCGGCCAGGCGTGCCAGGTGCGGTGCCTCCAGCTCGGCCATGGCATTCTGCAACTCGGGCAGCGCCCCAAGTGCATCGCGCAGGCGTGCCAGATCGCGTGGGCGGGCGTTGCGCAGGCCGATACGGGCGAGAATCCGTTCGATATCGCCAATTTCCTTGAGCTGCGGCTGCAGCTTCTCGAAGCGGTAGCCGTCGAGCAGGCAACGGATCGAGTCCTGGCGCGCCTGCAGCACCTTGAGATCGCGCAACGGACGGTTCAACCAGCGGCTCAGCAAACGGCTGGCCATGGCGGTCTGGCAGCGGTCGACCACCGACTGCAGGGTGTTGTCTCGGCCGCCGGCCAGGTTGATGTCCAGCTCCAGGTTGCGGCGGCTGGCACCGTCGAGAATGACCGTGTCGTCCAGGCGTTCGTGGCGCAGGCTGCGCAGGTGCGGCAGGGCGGTGCGCTGGGTTTCCTTGGCGTAGATCAGCAGGCAACCGGCGGCGCCGATGGCCAGGGTCAGCTTGTCGCAGCCAAAGCCCTTGAGGTCCTTGGTCGCGAACTGCTGGCACAGGGCCTTGCGCGCCGAGTCGCGGTCGAAGTCCCATGGCGCACGGCGACGGGCGCCCGGTCGTTTCTCGGCAGGCAGGTCGCGCGGCCAGTCGTCGGGGATCAACAGCTCGACCGGGTTGAGGCGCTCGAGCTCGGCCAGCAGGTTTTCCCAGCCCTTGATCTCCTGCACGCTGAAGTTGCCACTGGTGATGTCCAGTACGGCCAGGCCGAACAGGCGCTCGTCCCCGAGCAGCGCGGCAATCAGGTTGTCGCGACGCTCGTCGAGCAGGGCCTCGTCGCTGACCGTACCCGGGGTGATGATGCGCACAACCTGACGTTCCACCGGGCCCTTGCTGGTGGCAGGGTCGCCAATCTGCTCGCAGATCACCACCGATTCGCCGAGCTTGACCAGCTTGGCCAGGTAACCTTCCAGCGAATGGAACGGAATCCCGCACATGGGGATGGACTGGCCGGCCGACTGACCGCGCGCGGTCAGGGTGATGTCCAGCAGCTTTGCGGCTTTTTTCGCATCTTCGTAGAAGATCTCGTAGAAGTCGCCCATGCGGTAGAACATCAGCTGGTCCGGGTGCTGGTTCTTCAGCTTCCAGTACTGCTGCATCATCGGGGTGTGTGCGGAGAAGTCGGAAATTGCTTTATTCATCAAGGGCTTAGAAAGTAGGTCTCAATATTGTGGGGCAAATTGGGGCGTTCTGTGTTGCATGCGCGACGCCGAGACCCACCGGATTTTCAAGCCGCATAGGTTAACACGGCTACCCGGCGGGCTGTACCTGCAAGTCCGGCGAGTGCACAGGGATGCGCTGAAGGCAGGTTGACATCATGGTGCCTCCATGGAGAATTGCCTGCCTTCGCCCATCAGGGATGGCTTGCCTGACGCACTCGCGGTGGCCCGCGGCCCGGTAAAAAGTTATTGCAACAGGTTGATTAGTGCAGTGAGCGCAATTCGTTTTGATGTAGATGCGGTTTTTTGTATTTCCCTCGACACCCGCGCTGACCGGCGCACGCTGTTCAGCGAAACCATCGGGCGACAGCTCGACAACGAAGTGCTCTTTCATGTCGTCGAGAAAAACAGCGACCCCAAGCGCGGTTGCTACGAGTCCCATCAGCAACTGGCCCGTCATGCGCTGGACAATGGCCTTGATCGAATCCTGATCTTCGAAGACGATGCCAAGGCGTATGAGTTCAAGCCTTCGCGGGTGCGCTGGGTAAACCGCTTCATGCAGAAACGGCCCTTCGAGGCCTTGCACCTGGGTTATTCCATGGGGCGAACCTGGCTGACCTGGTTCCCGTTCATCGCCCGCGGGCGGGTGGTGGCGCTGCATGCCTATGTGCTGTCGCGCGAGGGCTGCCGGATCCTGGCAGAGACGCCCTACGATGGCACCCCGGTGGATGTGGTGGTCAAACACCGGATCCGCCAGCACTGCGTGTTCCCCATGATGTTCCGCCAGCACGCCGCCGCAGTGGCCGGTAGCGACCTGGAACAGGTGGTGCGCAATGAGGACGAGTGGTGGGAGCGCAACTGGACCAAGCATCGTCGTTCACCGATGAAGAACATCTGGCGGACCGTGCTTCGGCTGAATTTCTGATTGGTGTGGGCTTGAGGTGCATGCCTTGAGAGGTTTGGCGCCTGCGAGATCGAGCGCCGCCCGCGCGGCGCTCGATCTTACAGGCGCCAAAAATCCAGAGGCGAACATCCTCGTGCCCAGCACGCCGCCAGACGCCCATTCCCCATCCCTGAAATGCTAGGGTAGAGGGCAGCCTTCAAGGAGCCCGACATGGACCCGATCACCACGCTTGCCACCCGCCTGGGTGAACACCTGCGTCGCTTCAACGCGCAGGTGACCACCGCCGAATCCTGCACCGGTGGCGGCATCGCCGAGGCCATCACCCGCGTGCCCGGCAGCTCGGCCTGGTTCGAGGCTGGGTACGTGACCTATTCCAACACCCAGAAAACCCGTCAGCTGGGAGTGCCCGCGGCGTTGTTCGGCCAGGTTGGCGCGGTCAGCCAGGAAGTGGTCGAAGCGATGGTCCGCGGCGCCCAGGCCGCCAGCGGCGCGCGCTTTGCCGTGGCGGTGAGCGGCGTGGCCGGGCCGGACGGTGGTTCGCCGGCCAAACCGGTGGGCACCGTGTGGCTGGCCTGGGGCGACGGCAACCATGTGTTCAGCGAGCGGCGCCAGTTTGACGGCGACCGCGAGGCGGTGCGCCGACAGACGGTGATCGCCGCGTTAGACGGCTTGTTACAGCTTGGTGCCGAGTAAATCGACAACAGGGGTTTGCGCGAGCGCCTGCCTGTGGAATAATACTGGCTACTTATACAGGTATTCCGGCCGTCAGGGCCAAGTCGAACACGTGAGGATTTCAATGGACGACAACAAGAAGCGCGCCTTGGCTGCGGCCCTGGGTCAGATCGAACGCCAATTCGGCAAGGGCGCCGTCATGCGCATGGGCGACCACGAGCGCCAGGCTATCCCTGCCATCTCCACCGGTTCGCTGGGCCTGGACATCGCCCTGGGCATCGGCGGCCTGCCAAAAGGCCGTATCGTCGAGATCTACGGCCCGGAATCGTCGGGTAAGACCACGCTGACTCTGTCGGTCATCGCCGAAGCCCAGAAAAACGGCGCCACCTGCGCCTTCGTCGACGCCGAACACGCCCTCGACCCCGAGTACGCCGGCAAGCTGGGCGTCAACGTCGACGACCTGCTGGTTTCGCAGCCGGACACCGGCGAACAGGCCCTGGAAATCACCGACATGCTGGTGCGTTCCAACGCTGTTGACGTGATCATCGTCGACTCCGTTGCTGCCCTGGTACCGAAGGCCGAGATCGAAGGCGAAATGGGTGACATGCACGTGGGTCTGCAGGCGCGCCTGATGTCCCAGGCGCTGCGCAAGATCACCGGTAACATCAAGAACGCCAACTGCCTGGTCATCTTCATCAACCAGATCCGTATGAAGATCGGTGTGATGTTCGGCAGCCCGGAAACCACCACCGGTGGTAACGCCCTGAAGTTCTACGCCTCGGTGCGTCTGGATATTCGCCGTACCGGTGCGGTCAAGGAAGGCGACGAGGTGGTCGGTAGCGAAACTCGCGTCAAGATCGTCAAGAACAAGGTTTCGCCGCCCTTCCGTCAGGCCGAGTTCCAGATCCTCTACGGCAAAGGTATCTACCGTAACGGCGAGATCATTGACCTGGGTGTTTCCCAAGGCCTGGTCGAGAAGTCCGGTGCCTGGTACGCCTACCAGGGCAACAAGATCGGTCAAGGCAAGGCAAACGCTGCCAAGTACTTGGCTGAGAACCCGGCTATTGGCGCCGAGATCGAGAAGCAGATTCGCGAGAAGCTGCTGACCGCTGGTGCTGTTGCGGCTGCTGGCAAGGCTGCTGCTGCCGAAGCCGATGCCGATGACATGGCCGACGCTGACGCCGGCTACTGATTGCGCGGTAGATAGCCGAACATGTCCGCCGTACTCGACACCCCCGTCGCCATCCGGCGGACAGCCATGGACCTGCTTGCGCGACGTGAGCACGGTCGCGTCGAGCTGACGCGCAAGTTGCGTCAGCGCGGCGCTTCGGACGAGTTGATTGAGCCTGAACTCGATCGGCTCGCCGAAGAAGGGTTGCTTAGCGAAGCCCGCTACCTCGAAAGTTTCATCCGGTACCGTTCCAGCTCTGGCTATGGCCCTGCACGTATTCGCGAAGAGCTAGGCCAGCGCGGTTTGGCGCGTGCTGATATCGAGCAGGCACTACGCGAGAGCGAGGTGGACTGGGGCGGGCGCATGCGTGACATATGGCAGCGCAAGTTTGCCGGGCAGCGCCCGCAAGATCCCCGCGGCCGTGCCCAGCAAACCCGGTTTCTGGCTTACCGGGGTTTCCCCATGGACATGATCGGCCGCCTGCTCAGTGGGCGTGATCTCGACGATTACTGAGGGCTGGGGCCGTTTTACAGTCCTTTGTGGGAGCGGACTTGTGTCACGATCAACTGACCTTCAACGCCTCCCTGGCCCGCTGGGTCGTATGCATGGGCTGCGGCTTGGCCCAGTTCTCCGGCAGGTTGATGAAATCCACCAGCTCGCGCAGCCTGCCCTGATCCCGGCCATTGAAGGCAAATGACAAACGGGTCAGGTGGTTGAAGTTGCCCACTTCGTGCTCGGCGCTGCTGTCAGGTTGCTGGTGGTACTTGCCACTCAGACGCAAGTCGGCAAAGCCTTCCTGGATGTCATACAGCGCCGCTTCGCTGAGCGGGTGATGCATGCGGATCACGAACTGGCTCTTCAGCCAGCGGCTGGAGTGGTAGTTGCTGTAGAACTGGTTGATTTCCTCCACTGCCTCGTCAGCGCTGTGCACCAGGCGCAGCAGTTTCAGGTCGCTGGGCAAGATGTAGCGGTTTTCCTCCAGTTGCCGGCTGATGAAGTCCAGGCAGTCGCGCCAGAAGCTGCCACCTGGTGAGTCCAGCAGCACCACCGGTACCAGCGGGCTCTTGCCGGTCTGGATCAGGGTCAGCACCTCCAATGCTTCATCCAAAGTACCGAAACCACCCGGGCACAGCACCAGTGCATCGGCCTCCTTGACGAAGAAAAGCTTGCGGATGAAGAAGAAATGGAACGGCAGCAGCTTGTCGGTGCCATCTACCGTGGGGTTGGCGTGTTGTTCGAAGGGTAGGGTGATGTTGAACCCCAGGCTGTGGTCGCTGCCGGCGCCTTCATGGGCGGCTGCCATGATGCCGCCGCCGGCACCAGTTATGACCATCAGGTCAGAACGCGCCAGGGTTGCGCCCAGTTCGCGGGCCAGGGCGTACATCGGGTGTTCCAGCGGGGTGCGCGCCGAGCCGAACACGGTCACCTTGCGGCGGTCCTTGTAGCGTTCCAGGGTGCGGAACGAATGGTCCAGTTCGCGCAGGGCCTGCAGGGTGATCTTGGCGCTCCAGCGGTCGGTGTCGTCATGGGCCATGCGCAGGATAGTCAGCATCATGTCGCGGTACAGCGGCAGGTTGGGGCTGTTTGGTGCCACTAGTTGCAGTTGTGCGTCGATGTTGCTCAGGTCGATGTTGTTGTCGCGGAAGTGGCTGAACAGCAGTTCACTCGATTGGTAAGGCATGCAACGTCTCCTTCTGCACCTATACCTCTGACCTCAATCTAGACCCTTGCGCTCAATCCTGCCGGGGGTGTTCGACACAGCCGCCCGTCGGCATGCAGCCACGGGGGATGCGGGTTTGGTTAACTGGGTAAAGCGAAACGTGTCGATGCAGGAGGTGGCGGTATGCATCGCTTGATCATCGAAGTTGACCGGCAGCTTTACCAGCAGCTGGAGAATGCGGCCCAGATGCATCACCTGAGCCTGGAGAACGAGTGCCGGCGCAGGCTGTCGGGGCTGGAATGCCAGTCGCGCTACCTGCAGGCGCTGCTGGCAGAGATGCGCGCTGATGCCGCTGAGGGGCGCTGGTGCGCCCGTGAAGACGAGAAGGCGTAGCGATCCGAGCTGGTTACTTCTTCTTGTTGCCGGCCACGCAGCTGGCGTTGTCGAACGCCTGGTCCATGATCGGTTGATTGGTCTTGTATACCGTGAAGCGGTAGACCATCACCGCGCCTTTGGACATCAGGTTACGGAAACCGCTGTTGCGGCAGACGCTATCACCCAGCTGGCTGCGGACCTGTTCGGGGTTGGCCTGCATGCGCGCGGCATGGTCCTGGCGCACGCTCAGGTGGTTGACCAGTGCCTTGCCTTCCACCGTGTAACCTTGGTCGAGGATGTCCTCGTTGATGGCTCGCGGGGTGCCGACACTGCTCTCTTTGGCAACCTTCTGCAACATGTTGTTCAGGTCGTATTCCTGCTTGGAAGCCGCCTGGGCTGCCAGGGGCAGGGCGAGCAACAGGCTCAGGGCGGGTACGATACGGCGCAGCATGAATCTCTCCTGGTTCGATGACTGGCGCTTTGACATGCGCGGGTCGACGGCGTTCCCTGAAAATCGCGCAGGCGCGAGGCTGGGGTACGGTAAAAGCAGCGATTATAAGGACCGCGCCGCCACCTGCACAGCAATTGCCCCCTGTTCTGGTAGACTGGTGCCCTTAGTTTTCTCCGAGTCATCCTTGTGTCCATTCCCAACCTGTCCAGAGGCCTGCCGGCATGAGCCATGCGGTAGCGCGCCTGCGCGCCGAACGCCTGGCTCGCAGCAACAAGCCCTTTATCGCCCGTGGTTCACGTGCCGAACGCTGCCCCGATTGCCGGGTCATTGCCACTCATTGCCTGTGCGCCTGGAAGCCCCGGGTGCAGGCCGAGTCCGGCGTGTGCCTGCTGATGCATGACACCGAGCCGCTCAAGCCCACCAATACCGGTTGGCTGATTGCCGACCTGATCGAGGACACCTCGGCTTTCGGCTGGCTGCGCACTTCGGTCGACGAACGTTTGCTGGCGTTGCTGGACGACCCGCGTTGGCAGCCCTACATCGTCTTTCCCGGCGAATTCGTTGCCCAGGAGCGAGTGGTCAGCGAGGTAGTGCGCGAGCCCGGCAAGCGTCCGCTGTTCATCCTGCTGGATGCCACCTGGACCGAAGCGCGCAAGATGTTCCGCAAAAGCCCGTACCTTGATCGCTTCCCGGTGTTGAGCCTGCAGGCCGAGCAGATGTCCCGCTACCGCCTGCGCCGCTCCAAGCGCGATGATCACTTCTGTACCGCGGAAGTCGCTGCCATGTGCCTGGACCTTGCCGGCGATACCCAGGCCTCGCAGGCGCTGGACGCGTACCTGGATGTGTTCAGCCTGCATTACCTGAGCGGCAAGCGTCGCCTGCCGCTGGACGAGCAGGACGACACCCACCAGCGTTTGCATACCTTCCTATAGTCCAAGGGGCACAACCCCTGCTTTGGTTCATAATGACCCTTACCCGAGTGCCCGACACAGAACAGGATCCCCAGATCGATGGCCACTTACGAAATCCTGATTGCCGATGACCACCCGCTGTTCCGTGGCGCCTTGCGCCAGGCCGTTACCCTCGGCCTGGGCCCGGATGTACGCCTGGTAGAAGTTGCCAGCATTGCCGAACTGGAAACCCGTCTGAGCGAAAAAGACAACTGGGACCTGGTGTTGCTGGACTTGAACATGCCGGGTGCCTATGGTTTTTCCGGGCTGGTGCTGCTGCGCGGGCAATACCCGCAGATCCCCGTGGTGATGGTATCGGCGCAGGAAGAGGCTGCAGTGGTGGTCAAGTCCCGCGAATTTGGCGCCAGTGGCTTCATTCCCAAGTCCAGCACCCTGGAAGTGATCCAGGATGCGGTGCGCAAGGTGCTCGATGGTGAGGTCTGGTGGCCGCCGCAGGCGTTCGAAAAGGTCGATGTCTCGGCCGAAGCCAAGGCCGCCAGCGAAGGCCTTGCCAGCCTCACGCCGCAACAGTTCCGCGTGCTGACCATGGTCTGCGAAGGGCTGCTGAACAAGCAGATCGCCTATGAGCTGAACGTGTCGGAAGCGACCATCAAGGCCCATGTGACGGCAATCTTCCGCAAGCTGGGTGTGCGTACCCGCACCCAGGCGGCGTTGTTGCTGCAACAACTTGAATCGGTTGCCAGCAGCTGAGTGGGCGTGGCTTCACGCTTTTTTTACCCGTGCCGGTCTAGTCTGCTGGCCTTTCCGCCGTGAAGTGACTCACATGACATCGCCATTCAAGGGCCAGACTGGCCTCAAACGTATCTTCAACGCCGCCGGCTATTCGCTGGATGGGCTGCGCGCTGCCTTCAAGGGTGAGGCCGCGTTCCGCCAACTGGTGCTGCTCAACGTGCTGCTGGTCCCGATCGCCTTCTGGCTACCGGTCAGCCGTGCAGAGCGTGCGATCATGATCGCCGTATGCCTGTTGGGCTTGATCGTCGAATTGTTCAACTCGGCGGTGGAGGCAGCCA
Source organism: Pseudomonas sp. SA233 (assembly GCF_054792385.1). Classification (NCBI taxonomy): domain Bacteria; kingdom Pseudomonadati; phylum Pseudomonadota; class Gammaproteobacteria; order Pseudomonadales; family Pseudomonadaceae; genus Pseudomonas; species Pseudomonas sp. SA233. The sequence continues at coordinate 1,327,045 of NZ_CP096449.1, forward strand.
TCGATCGTATTTCGCTGGAGCGCCACCCGCTGTCGAAAAACGCCAAGGACATGGGCAGCGCCGCGCAACTGGTGGCATTGACCATGGTGGCGCTGGTGTGGGGTGTGATCTTGCTTTAAGCGATCGGTGGCAACACGATCTCGTCACTGCGTGTGAAACCCGCGGTGAAGTTGCGGCAAAGTTCGAGAAATTCGCGCATGGCCGAGGTCTGGTACTTCTGTTTGTGCCAGATGAAGTAGAACTGGCGCATCAGGTCCAGCTCCGGGGTTTCCACCGCTACCAGGCTGCCGCGGCGGAAGGCGTCACGCAGGGCAAGGCGCGAGATGCAGCCGATGCCCAGGCCCGACTCCACCGCGCGCTTGATGGCTTCGGTGTGTTCCAGCTCCAGGCGGATGTTGAGGTTGGTGCGGTGGTGGCGCATGGCCTGGTCGAAGGTCAGGCGCGTGCCTGAGCCCTGTTCGCGCAGGATCCACGCCTCCTGGGACAAGGTCTGTACATCGGCGCGTCCCAGTTTGGCCAGCGGATGCTGTGGCGCACAGAACACCACAAGTTCGTCCTCGACCCAGGGCTGCACTTCCAGGTCCGGGTGGTTGCAATCGCCTTCGATCAGACCCAGATCAATTTCGTAATGCGCCACCTGTTGCACGATATGCGCGGTGTTCTGCACATGCAGCTTCACCTGGCTTTCCGGGTGCACCTGCATGAAGCTGCCGATCAGCAGGGTGGCCAGGTAGTTGCCGATGGTCAGCGTGGCGCCGACTGCCAGCGAGCCGAAACCGGACTTGCCGTTGAGCAGGTCTTCGATTTCCTTGGCCTGGTCGAGCAGGGCCACTGCCTGCGGCAACAGTTGCTGGCCCAGGGCGTTGAGGCTCAGGCGCTTGCCGGCCCGGTCGAACAGCTGGCAGCTGGACTGTCGCTCAAGCTCGGTGATCGAGGTGCTGGCGGCCGACTGCGACAAGGCCAACACACTGGCGGCGCGGGAAACGCTCTGGTGCTGGGCCACGGCAACGAAGACTTGCAGTTGACGAAGTGTAAATCGCATATCGATATAACCGATAAAACATATCTTGATAATCCAGTTAACAGATATTGTCGCTGCCCCTAAACTATCGCGCAACTGCGCGTCTTGCGCGCGCCGCGTCTTTCTTCAGGAGCCCCATTAAATGAGCAACATGAACCACGAACGTGTCCTCAGTGTGCACCACTGGAACGACACCCTGTTCAGCTTCAAGTGCACCCGCGACCCGGGCCTGCGCTTCGAGAACGGTCAGTTCGTGATGATCGGCCTGCAACAAGAAAGCGGCCGTCCGCTCATGCGCGCCTATTCCATCGCCTCGCCGAACTGGGAAGAGCACCTGGAGTTCTTCAGCATCAAGGTGCCGGACGGTCCGCTGACCTCGCAGCTGCAGCACCTGAAGGAAGGCGACGAGATCATCATCAGCAAGAAGCCTACCGGTACCCTGGTACTCGACGACCTGAACCCGGGCAAGCACTTGTACCTGCTGAGCACCGGCACTGGCCTGGCACCGTTCATGAGTGTCATCCAGGACCCGGAAACCTACGAGCGCTTCGAGAAAGTGATCCTGGTGCACGGCGTGCGCTACGTGAACGAAGTGGCTTACCGCGAGTTCATCACCGAGCACCTGCCGCAGAACGAGTTCTTCGGTGAGTCGGTTCGCGACAAGCTGATCTACTACCCGACCGTGACCCGTGAACCGTTCGAGAACCAGGGCCGCCTGACCGACCTGATGCGCAGCGGCAAGCTGTTCAGCGACATCGGCCTGCCACCGATCAACCCGCAGGACGACCGCGCGATGATCTGCGGCAGCCCGAGCATGCTCGACGAAACCAGCGAAGTGCTGGACAGCTTCGGTCTGAAGATCTCCCCGCGCATGCGCGAGCCGGGTGACTACCTGATCGAGCGAGCCTTCGTCGAGAAGTAAGGCGCAGGCTGATGCAAAAGAAGGCGACCCTTGGGTCGCCTTTCTTGTGCCTGTGATTCATATATCGCCAGCACTGGCCTCTTCGCGGGTAAACCCGCTCCCACAGGGCAGTGGTACCCCTGTGGGAGCGGGTTTACCCGCGAAGAGGCCGGAACAGGCAAGACACAATCTATTCGACGCGCGTCTCGCCGCTATACACCAATATCTCCCGACACCGCTTGCACAGGTAGCGCCGCCCCTGGCGCACCAGCTTGTGCCGCTGCGCGGTAAACGGGAAGTCGCTCTGCGGACACGGGCAGCGGTAGATGTAGCGGGTCACCACGCGACGTTGCACTTCGTAGTTGTGGCAACGGTTGGGCGGCAGTTCATACACCCCGCGCATGATCAGCTGCCACTCTTCGCCATGGGCCTGGATGCGGTCGCCGAACAGATGGTGGGCCACCAGGTGCGCCACCTCATGGGCCACGGTCTGGCGCAGGAAGTCTTCCTGGTTTTCGCGGTAAAGCTGCAGGTTGAAGCGCAGCAGGTTCTCGTGCAGGTGGGCGACGCCGGCTTTTTGCCCGCGCAGCTTGAAGCTGATTTCCGCGCGTGGGAAGGGGCGTTTGAAGAAGGTTTCAGCTTGCTGGTAACAGGTTTCGACGCGTTGTCTGAGCAGCTCGGGCATGGCGGGGTGGTTCTCCTGACCGGACATTATGCCGCAACCCCGGGCAACCTGCCGAGCCACCGGTCAGCGCACAGCCAGAGGCCGCCTTGCGGCGGCCCCAGGTTTGATGCCCCAGTGTTGGTCGAGTCTGTTCTAGTTGGTGTAGACGGGCCCCACGCCCAGTCCCCAGATGATCACCGTGGCGGCCATGATCGCCACCAGTACCACAAGGCCTACCGCCAGCACCGAGCTGGAGAACAGGAAGCCTTCGTCGGACGGTATGTTCATGAACGTCGGCAAACCGACGTACAACAGGTACACCGTGTAGCAGATGGCGGCCGTGCCGATCAGCATGCCCAGCCACAGGTGCGGGTACAGCGCCGCCAGGCCGCCGATGAACAACGGTGTGGCGGTGTAGGTGGCAAAGGCGATGCACTGAGCCATGGACGGGTTGGCATCGTAGGTGCGGGCCATCCAGTGGATGAACGCCCCCATTACCGCCACCCCGGCAAGCATCGCCAGGTACGACATGATGCTCATCCAGATGGCGCTTTCCATGGTCAGCATAACCGCTGGCCGGTCGCCGATTACCCAGCCGACCTGGGTTGTACCGATGAACGCCGAAACTGCGGGGATCGCAGCCAGGATCAGGGTGTGCGTCAGGTACATGTGGCTGATGGTTTCTTCTTCGCCACGAATTTCCCGCCATTCCTGGTCGGGATGGGTAAACAGCCCCACAACGTGATGAATCATGCCGATTACTCCTCTCAATGTTGCCAAACGCCCCCCAGATGGAGCGCAAGCGGCCCTAGGCCCGAACACCGAAGCAAGCGGTAATGTGGCCTTATGTCGCAGTATAGGAAGCCGTTACCCGCATAAACCGTGCTTTTTAGAGCAAATTGCGCTGTAAGACGCGCTGTTGATTACAATGAAGTCTTTATCGGAATGCCTACAGCGCCGCCGCGTTTGTGCGTAAAATAGCCGGCTTTTGTCACACCTCGCGGATCCAAGCGCTATGGGCACCCTCTCGGTCAACCAGAACAAACTGCAAAAACGCCTGCGTCGTCTCGCCGGCGAAGCCATCACCGACTACAACATGATCGAGGATGGCGACAAGGTCATGGTCTGCCTGTCCGGCGGCAAGGACAGCTACACCATGCTCGACGTTCTGTTGCACCTGCAGAAGGTGGCACCGATCAAGTTCGAGATCGTCGCGGTGAACATGGACCAGAAGCAGCCGGGGTTCCCCGAGCATGTGCTGCCGGCCTACCTGAAGGAACTGGGCGTCGAGTACCACATTGTCGAGAAGGACACCTATTCGGTGGTCAAGGAGCTTGTCCCCGAGGGCAAGACCACCTGCTCGCTGTGTTCGCGCCTGCGCCGTGGCACCCTGTACACCTTTGCCGACGAAATTGGCGCGACCAAGATGGCGCTGGGGCACCACCGCGACGATATCGTCGAAACCTTCTTCCTCAACATGTTCTTCAACGGTGCGCTCAAGGGCATGCCGCCGAAGCTGCGCGCCGACGATGGCCGCAACGTGGTGATCCGCCCGCTGGCCTACTGCAGCGAGAAGGATATCCAGGCCTACTCGGACATGAAGGAATTCCCGATAATCCCGTGCAACCTGTGTGGTTCGCAGGAAAACCTGCAGCGCCAGGTGGTCAAGGACATGCTGGTGGAGTGGGAGCGCAAGCACCCGGGGCGTACCGAGAGCATCTTCCGCGCCTTGCAGAACGTGGCACCGTCGCAGTTGGCCGACCGCAACCTGTTCGACTTCACCAGCCTGAAGATCGACGAGAACGCCACCCCACGTTTCCTTGACGTGCTGAACATCTGAGCCCATGCGCGATTACCAGTGGTTGCACGAGTACTGCCTGAACCGCTTCGGCTCGGCCCAGGCCCTGGAGGCCTTCCTGCCGCAGCCGCGCACACCGGCGCAACTGCGTGATATCAGCGACGATCGCTACCTTTCGACCTTGGCCCTGCGCGTGTTCCGCGCCGGGCTCAAGCACAGCCTGGTGGATGCCAAGTGGCCGGCGTTCGAGCAGGTGTTCTTCGGCTTCGACCCGGAGAAGGTGGTATTGATGGGCGCCGAGCACCTCGAGCGGCTGATGCACGACGAGCGCATCATTCGCCATTTGGGCAAGCTCAAGAGCGTGCCGCGCAATGCTCAGATGGTTCTTGACGTGGCCAAGGAGAAGGGCAGTTTCGGCGCCTTCATCGCCGACTGGCCGGTGACCGACATCGTCGGTTTGTGGAAATACCTGGCCAAGCACGGCAACCAGCTGGGCGGGTTGTCGGCACCGCGTTTCTTGCGCATGGTCGGCAAGGACACGTTCATCCCTACCGATGACATGGCTGCGGCGTTGATTGCGCAGAAGGTGGTCGACAAGCCGCCGACCAGCCAGCGGGACCTGGCCCTGGTGCAGCAGGCGTTCAACCAGTGGCATGCGGAGAGTGGGCGGCCGCTGTGCCAGTTGTCGGTGATGCTGGCGCATACCGTCAACCATTGAGATTTGTGTTGGCCCCTTCGCGGGCATGCCCGCTCCCACAGGTACAGCGCCGACCTCAAGTGTGGCGCAAACCCTGTGGGAGCGGGCAAGCCCGCGAAGCATCTAACTGCCTTCGCCGGCCATGCGCCGCTCGTGCTGGAACTTCCAGCGCACATACAGCAGCCCGGCAGTGAACAGCCCCAGGCTCACCAGCACTTCTACCCAGCCAAATACCGCCCGCGCCGGGTCGAACGCCGCCAGCACGCCCTTGATGAAATAGATATTCACCACGAAGCAGGTCCATGCATGTGCCCGGGCGCTACCTGTCAGCATACCCGGCAGCAACAGCAGCAACGGCACCAGCTCGATCGCCAGGATCACCTCGACTCGCGCCCCGTGCAGGTTGGCGAACCACAGGTTGTTCGCCACCAGCAGGGCGATCAGGCCGAAGAAGAATGCCAGGCTCAGCGCCCGCGTCAGGCGCAGGCGAGGCGCCAGCCACTCAAGCGGCGGCAATACCTTGGGCTTCTTAGCCACGTGCAGCCTCCAGGGCCTTTGCAGTGGTCGCCAGGCGTTGGCCAAGGGCGCGGCACAGGGCTATCTCGTGCTGGTCGAGCTCGCGCTTGCCATCGGCGCCAGCATGATGGCTGGCGCCATACGGGGTGCCGCCGCCACGGGTTTCGAGCAATGCCGATTCGCTGTACGGCAGGCCCATCACCAGCATGCCGTGGTGCATCAGCGGCAGCATCATCGACAGCAGAGTGGTTTCCTGCCCGCCGTGCAGGCTGGCGGTAGAGGTGAACACGCCTGCCGGCTTGCCGACCAGTTCACCGCCCAGCCACAGGCTGCTGGTGCCATCCAGGAAGTACTTGAGCGGCGCCGCCATGTTGCCGAAGCGGGTCGGGCTGCCCAGTACCAGGCCGGCGCAGTGGCGCAGGTCGTCCAGGGTGGCGTACAGCGCACCATTGGCCGGGATGTCCGGGGCCACTGCTTCGCACTCGGTGGAAATCGCCGGTACCGTGCGCAGGCGGGCTTCCATGCCGGCCAGCTCGATGCCGCGGGCGATGTGCCGGGCCATCTCGCTGGTCGAACCATGGCGGCTGTAATACAGCACCAGGATGTAGGGCTCGCTCACGGCAGGATCTCCAGTACTTTCTCGGGTGGTCGGCCGACCACGGCCTTGTCGCCAGCGATGAGGATCGGCCGCTCGATCAGCTTGGGGTGCTGGGCCATGGCGTCGATCAGTTGCGCGTCGGTAAGCGACGGGTCGGCCAGGTTCAGCTCCTTGTACTCGTTCTCGCCGGTACGCAGCAGCTGGCGCGGGGCGATGCCCAGCTTGCCGAGCAGAGCCTTCAGGGTGGCCGCGTCGGGCGGGGTCTCGAGGTAGCGCACGATTGTCGGCGCCAGGCCGCGAGCTTCGAGCAGTTCCAGGGCGCCGCGGGATTTCGAGCAGCGCGGGTTATGATAGAGCGTGAGGTCGGTCATGTCGGGTCGCATCCAGCAGGGTGTGGCGGCTATTCTAACCGCAGCGACTGACCAATTTGCTTTAAAACTCGAGAAGGATTGACCCATGGCAAGGCGTCTGGCAGCAGTACTGGCCATCACCGCGAGCCTGTTGCTCGGTGGTTGCGGTGCCGATTATGGCGTGGACCAACACGGTAATACGGTTAAGGCCGAACAGATCTACGGGCACTGGCTGGTGCTCAACTACTGGGCCGAATGGTGCGGGCCGTGCCGTACCGAAATCCCTGAACTGAACGCGGCAGCCAAGCAGTGGGCGGCCGATGGTATCAAGGTGGTGGGGGTGAACTTCGATGGCTTGCAAGGGCAGGAGCTGAAGCAGGCTGCCGAAACCCTGGGGATCGCTTTCACCGTATTGGCGCAGGACCCGGCCGAGCGCTATGACCTGCCGCGTAGCGAGGCATTGCCGGTGACCTACATCATTGATGACAAGGGCAAGGTGCGGGAACAATTGATGGGCGAGCAGACCCAAGAAGGGCTGCAGGCCAGGATCAAGGCACTGAAGGGCGCCTGATGCATTTTGGGGCTGCTTTGCAGCCCATCGCGACACAAGGCCGCTCCTACAGGGGGATGCGATCTCCTGTAGGAGCGGCCTTGTGTCGCGATGGGCCGCACAGCGGCCCCGGCAATATTCAGCCTTCCTCAGGCCAGAAGCGCAGTGGCTTGCCTTCGGCCGGCCAGAAACGCATCTGCTCGATAGGCGACACATCCCAGCGCTGCACTGTTTCCAGCGCCTGCAGGAAGCGTTTTTCCTGTTCCATCAACGCCGGCGCGCAGAGCTTGCGGGTCTTGCCGACCTTGCCGAAGCTGAGGTGCTCGCCGTCCAGTTTGTATGGCGCGAACCAGTGGTTGCAGCCGCCATTGCCATAGGCACGGCCATCGCTGGCCAAGGTCAGGGTCAGGTGGCTGTAGTCGATCAGCGGCCGTTCGCCAATCCACTCCAGCACATAGCTGCGCTCCTGCTGCAGCTTGGAAGGTTCTGCGGCGCAGCCGAGCAGGCCGGTGGCAATCAGCACGCCGGTCAGCAGATTTTTCACTCGGCGCTCTCCTGGCAACGCGGGCACAGGTGTTTTTCGCCACGGCTGGCCCAGCCGAGCTCGGCAACGCGCGCGCTGGCGGCAGGCTGGCGGGCTTTCTTGCCCAGCTTGGCGTCCACCGCGAACTCGAAGTCCAGCACGGCGTCGCAGCTGTCGCACGCGACCTGCCAGGTGAGGATTTCCAGCTCGTTGAACACCGGGCCGCTGGCCACGGCAACCCACTGGCCGCGCGGGTTGATCAGGTGGCGCACGCTCTCCACTGTCAGGCGCATGGACAAATCCTTGCTGCCCTTGAGGGTGACCAGCAGGGTGTCGCCTTTGTGCATCGAGCCGCCGTTGCCGGTGACCTGGTAACGGCCCGGCACCAGGGCGCGGCACTCGATCAGGGTGTGTTGCGGGTTGAAAAGGGTGTAGCGGAAATCGTGCTCGACCATGGGTCCTCCAGAAATGCCGCGTATCCTAGCACTAACCCATCACCAGATTCTGTGGATTGCCTGCCGCCCAGCGGTTGATGTTGTCCAGCGTGGTCGCGGCGATGGCATCCAGTGCCTCGCGGGTAAGGAACGCCTGGTGGGCAGTGATGATCACGTTGGGGAAGGTCAGCAGACGGGCCAGCACGTCGTCCTGCAGCGGCAGGTCGGAGCGGTCCTCGAAGAACAGCTGGGCTTCTTCTTCGTAGACGTCCAGGCCCAGGTAGCCGAGCTGACCGCTCTTCAGCGCGTCGATCAGCGCCGGGGTGTCGACCAGCGCGCCGCGGCCGGTGTTGATCAGCATGGCGCCGGGCTGCAACTGGGCCAGGCTTTGTGCATTGATAAGGTGCCGGGTGTGCTCGGTCAGCGGGCAGTGCAGGCTGATGACGCGGGCTTCACGCAGCAACTCGGGCAACGGCAGGTAGCGCGCGCCCAAGGCCAGCAGATCGGGGTTGGGGTAAGGGTCATAGGCCAGCAACTGGCAGCCGAAACCGGCCATGATGCGGGCAAAGGCGGTGCCGATCTGGCCGGTACCGACCACGCCGACGGTCTTGTCGTGCAGGTCGAAGCCGGTCAGCCCGTGCAGGGTGAAGTCACCCTCGCGGGTGCGGTTGTAGGCCCGGTGCAGGCGCCGGTTCAGGGCCAGGATCAGCGCCACTGCGTGTTCGGCCACGGCGTGCGGCGAGTAGGCCGGCACTCGCACTACGGTCAGGCCCAGGCGCTGGGCGGCGGCCAGGTCGACATGGTTGTAGCCGGCCGAGCGCAGGGCGACCAGGCGCGTGCCGCCTGCGGCCAGGCGCTGCAGCACCTGGGCGTCGAGCTCGTCATTGATGAAGGCGCAGACCACCTCGTAGCCATCGGCCAGGGTAGCGGTGTCGAGGGTCAGGCGGGCAGGCTGGAAGTGCAGGTCCAGTGTGGTGCCGCTGGCGGCACGGGTGAAGCTTTCCTGGTCGTAGTGCTGGCTGCTGAACAACAGGGCGCGCATGGTGGGGCTTCCTTTGCAGTGGTCTGGGGATTGTAGCCAGCGATGTTTGCCCGATATTGATCCGTGCCGGCCAGGTACAAGTAATGTGCTCGGGCTTCAGGCGCTCAATCTGGCCTGCGCCGCCAGGCGGTTGATTGCCGCATCCAGTTCGTCCAGTGCCAGCTGTGCCAGCGGGTTTTCCTGCTTGAGCAAGGTTTCGCTGCGCTGGCACGCGGCCCGCAACTGCGGTACGCCGCAATAACGCGAGGCGCCGTTCAGGCGGTGCACCTGTTCGATCAGGCGGTTGCGGTCGTCGGCCTCGCGGGCGGCGCGTATGGCTTCGCGGTCGGCTTCCAGCGAGCTCAGCAGCATGCTCAGCATATCGGCCGCCAGGTCCGCTTTGCCGGCGGCCAGGCGCAGGCCTTCCTCAGGGTCCAGCACCTTCAGGTCATCACCGTTGGCCAGTTGCTCGGCCAGGCGTTCCTGCTCTGGCGCACCCAGGCTCAGGCCGGTCCATTTCATTACCACCTGGGCCAGCTGCCGTTCGCTGATCGGCTTGGTCAGGTAGTCGTCCATGCCTCCGTGCAGCAACGCGCGTTTCTCGTTGGCCATGGCGTGGGCGGTGAGGGCGACGATCGGCAACGGGTTGCCGCTTTGGGTGTTTTCCCACAGGCGGATCTGCTCGGTACAGGCGCGGCCGTCCATGCCGGGCATCTGCACGTCCATCAGCACCAGGTCGAACGGTTCGTCCTGTACCGCCTGTACTGCCGCATAGCCGTTGTCGACGGCCAGCACCTCGGCGCCCAGGTCTTCGAGCAGGGTCTGCACCAGCAGCAGGTTGGCGGGGTTGTCGTCGACGCAGAGGATCTTCGGCTGACGCTGGCCGTTGATGCTGTTCACCTCGCCCTGCGGGCGGCGCGGTTGCACCAGTTCCAGCAACAGGCGGCGCAGTTTGCGTGTGCAGGTCGGCTTGGACAGCAACTGGCCATGGCCGTTGGGCAGGTACGGGTGGTACAGCGCCTGCTCGGTGGTCGGGCACAGCACCACGCACTGGCAATGATAGCGCTCGAGCTGCTGATGGTAATGGCCCAGTTGCTCGGGCGACAGGTTGCCTAGGTTGGCCCCGAGCACGGCGAACTCGAACGGCAGGCCGGCCTGGCTGGCGGCTTGCACGCCCTGCAGCAGTTGGTCGAAGGAGGCGAACAGGCTGACGCTGAGGCCGCAGTCTTCCAGCTGGTGCTCCAACGCCTGGCGCGCCAGTTCGTGGCCATCGACGATGGCTGCGCGGCGGCCCAGCAGCGGTTGCAGCGGCAGCTCCTCGACACCATCGTGGGCCTTGGGCAGGTTGAGGCTGATCCAGAACTGCGAACCCTCGCCCGGGGTGCTGTCGACGCCGATTTCGCCGCCCATCTGCTCGATCAGGCGCTTGGAAATTACCAGCCCCAGGCCGGTGCCGCCAGGCTGGCGGGCCAGCGAGTTGTCGGCCTGGCTGAAGGCCTGGAACAGCGTACGCACATCCTGCGGCGACAAGCCGATGCCGGTGTCCTGCACGCTGATGCGCAGCTGTGCACTGTCCTCGTGCTCATCTTCGAGCATGGCGCGTACGACGATGGTGCCCTCGCGGGTGAACTTGATTGCGTTGCTGACCAGGTTGGTAAGGATCTGCTTGAGCCGCAACGGGTCGCCGATCAGCGACGACGGAGTATCGCGGTAGATCAGGCTGAGCAGTTCCAGCTGCTTGGCGTGGGCGGCCGGGGCGAGGATGGTCAGGGTGTCCTGGATCAGGTCGCGCAGGTTGAAGGGGATGCTGTCGAGCACCAGCTTGCCGGCCTCGATCTTGGAGAAGTCGAGGATCTCGTTGATGATCCCGAGCAGGTTGTCGGCAGACTTCTCGATGGTGCTCAGGTAGTCCAGCTGGCGCGGTGTCAGCTCGCTTTTTTGCAGCAGGTGGGTGAAACCGAGGATGCCGTTGAGCGGGGTGCGGATTTCGTGGCTCATGTTGGCCAGGAATTCCGACTTGATGCGGCTGGCCTCCAAGGCTTCCTTGCGCGCCATGTCCAGCTCGATGTTCTGGATCTCGATGGTTTCCAGGTTCTGGCGTACGTCCTCGGTGGCCTGGTCGATGCTGTGCTGCAGCTCTTCGTGGGCGTTGTGAAGGGTTTCGGCCATGCGGTTGATGCCGCGCGCCAGCTCGTCAAGCTCGTGGCTGCCCATGGCCGGCAGGCGCTCCTCGAGGTGGCCGTCCTTGAGCTGGTTGACCGCGTGCTTGATGCGCTTGATCGGGTCGTTGATGGTGCGGCTCATGCGCAGTGCCAGCAGGCCGCTGAGCACCAGGCAGGCGAGAATCAGCAACAGGCTGGTGAACAGGTTGCGGTAGCCGCGCAACAGGGTGCCGTCGTGGGACAGCTCGATCTCGACCCAGCCCAGCAGACGTTCGGCTTCGGTCGGCACGGCATCGGTGGCCAGGTCGCGGTGGTGGCCGAACACTGGCATCAGATAGCGGGTGGCGTCATTGCCACTGCGTTGCAGCAGCTGGGTGCCGGTGCCGCCGCTGGGCGGCTGGTTGAGCATGCTCGGGCCGGCATGAGCCAGGCGCGTGCGGTCCGGGGCCAGGAAGGCGACTGCGCGCACATCGGCCTGCTCCAGTGTTTGTGCGGCAATGCGCTCAAGTTGTGCCGGTGTCAGCTTGGCCATGGCGGGCGCGGCCAACGGCGCCAGTTGCTCGGCGATCATCTTGCCGCGTTGCAGCAGCTGGGTGCGCAGGTCGTTCTGTTGCAGCCAGGTGAAGTAGCTACCCAGCACCAATGCCATTAGGCCGGCCGGCAGCAGGGCCAGCAGCAGGACCCGGCTGCGAATTCCCAAGCGATCGAGCACACTCGCCTCCTGTCATGTGCCTGGACACCGTCAAGCGATGACGGCCAAGCCGGGAAGTTACTCCGCCTGCCGTGCTATTGCACCTCTTTAGTACGTGTTTTGTGCCCTTGCAGCGGCATTGGTCGCAGGGCGGTTGCCTGGCAGGCGCTGGATACTCAATAATCACCCAATTGAGAATGCATGGCAGTTGCCAATGAATCCTGTAGCTATTCACAACTCCAATATCCTCGCCATCGAGGATGATCCGGTCCTCGGTGCCTATCTGCACGAAGAGCTGCAGCGCGGCGGCTTCCAGGTGACTTGGTGCCGCAACGGCCTGGAGGGCCTTGAAACGGCGGGCCGCCATGCTTTCGACGTGGTGCTCATGGACATCCTGCTGCCCGGGCTAAACGGCCTGGATGCCCTGGCGCAGTTGCGCAAGCGCAGCGCCACGCCGGTGATCCTGATGTCGGCGCTAGGTGCCGAAGCCGACCGCATCAGCGGCTTCCAGCGTGGTGCCGACGACTACCTGCCCAAGCCGTTCAGCATGGCAGAGCTGCGGGTGCGCATCGAGGCTATCCTGCGCCGTGTGGCCCTCGAGCGGCGCCATCAAGCCCCGCAGGTGCAGGAAGGCAGTGGCGAGTTGCAATATGACGAGGCGCTGTGCGACGTGCGCCTGGATGGCCGCCTGGCCGGCCTGACACCCAGCGAATACCGCCTGCTCGACATTCTCAACCGCAACCTCGACGAAGTCCTGAGCAAGCCGTTCCTTTACCAGCAAGTACTGCAGCGAGGCTATTCGCGGCATGACCGCAGCCTGGACATGCACGTCAGCCAGATACGCCGCAAGCTCAAGGGCATCGGCTATCACGAACGGCAGATCCGTACAGTGTGGGGCAAGGGCTACGTGCTCAGCGCCAGCGAGGCGGAGTAACCCATGCTCGACCGCCATTCGCTGTTCTGGAAGCTGGCGATCCTGCTGGTGGGCTTCTGCCTGCTGATGATTGGCCTCAGTTACACCTGGGGTCGGCACATGGAGACCCAGAACGCCTTCCTTTCGGAGCCGGCGCGGCAGGCTTTGCGTGGCTATGCCGCCGAGGCCGAGCAGGCATGGCGCAGTGGTGGGCGGGCAGGGCTGGACCGCTGGGTGGCGGCGATGCACCAGCGCGAACGCGGCTGGGTTGGCGTGCTCGACCTGAACCTGCGGCCGCTCGACAGCGCCAGCCCCGACCCGCAGATCATGCAGCGGTTGACCCGCCTGCGCGGTGTCGACTGGCCGATGAGCCGGCGCAGTGTCGACCAGCCGTGGTTGCGCATACCGTTCCCGGGGGCACCGGAGCAGGGCATGTTGGTGATCGAACTGCCGCAGCGCTTCAACCCCGGCCAGTACCGGATGCTGTGGCGTATCGTCACCAACGGCATCATCCCGGGTCTGTTCACCCTGCTGTTATGTGTTGGCCTTTATCGCATGCTGATCGTGCCGTTGAACCAATTGCGCGAGCAGGCCAATGCCTGGCGCGCCGACCAGTTGTCGGCTCGCCTCGACTCACGCACCATCGCCCGGCATGACGAGCTGGGTGAACTGGCCCGTGCCTTCGACCAGATGGCCGAGCGGCTGCAGGGCACGGTAGCCATGCAGCAGCAGTTGCTGCGTGATCTGTCTCACGAAATGCGTACGCCACTCAGCCGGCTGCGGGTGGCCTGCGATGGTGAAACCGACCTGCAGCGCCTGCGTGAACGCCTGACACGGGAGGTGGACTGCATGCAGCAGCTGGTCGAGGATACCCTGCAACTGGCCTGGCAGGACGCCGAACGTGCGCCAATGAACCTTGAGCCGATCGAGGTGCAGGCGCTGTGGGAGCTGCTGGCCGAGAATGCCAGTTACGAAAGCGGCTGGGCACCGGCGCGGCTGCGCTGCGAAGTGCCGGCGGACTGCTGGGTGCAGGGCAACCTGAACTACCTGGCCCAGGCGCTGGAGAACATGTTGCGCAATGCCATTCGTCACTCGCCGGCCGAGGGTGTGGTGCGCCTCGGTGGGCAGCGTGAAGGCGGGTATTGGCGGTTGTGGCTGGAAGACGAAGGCGGTGGCGTGGCTGAAGAAGACCTGGAGCGGATCTTTGCACCGTTCTCACGGCTGGACGGTTCGCGGCCCGGGGATGGTGGTTTCGGCCTGGGGCTGAGCATCGCCCGCAGTGCAATCCAGCGTCAGGGTGGCACCTTGTGGGCGCAGAATGGCAAGCATGGGCTGCGGCTGTGGATGAGATTGCCGTTACATGTGCCGGCCTCTTCGCGGGTGAACCCGCTCCCACAGGTTCATCACTACTCTTGAGGCCAGTGGAGTCCCTGTGGGAGCGGGTTCACCCGCGAAAGGGCCGGTACAGGCTATCGATATAGCTTGTAGCTATATTCATCACAGATTGCGTGATATGGCCGGGAAGGGTTTGCCGGTATGATAGGCACCCCTGCCGTCCGGATTGTGAAATACGCCATGACCTTGCAGTACCCAACCATCGCCGATTGCGTCGGCAATACGCCCCTGGTTCGCCTGCAGCGTATCGCTGGCGAAACCAGCAACACCCTCCTGCTCAAGCTCGAAGGTAACAATCCCGCCGGCTCGGTGAAGGACCGCCCGGCACTGTCGATGATCACCCGCGCCGAACTGCGCGGCCAGATCAAGCCCGGCGATACCCTGATCGAAGCCACCTCCGGCAACACCGGCATCGCCTTGGCGATGGCTGCGGCGATCAAGGGCTACAAGATGATCCTGATCATGCCCGACAACTCCACCGCCGAACGCAAGGCCGCCATGACCGCCTACGGCGCCGAGCTGATCCTGGTGACCAAGGAAGAGGGCATGGAGGGCGCCCGTGACCTGGCCGAGAAGCTGCAGGCCGAAGGCCGCGGCCTGGTGCTGGACCAGTTCGCCAACGGCGACAACCCCATCGCCCACTACAGCAGCACCGGCCCCGAGATCTGGCAGCAGACCCAGGGCACCATCACCCATTTCGTCAGCTCCATGGGTACCACCGGCACCATCATGGGCTGCTCGCAGTACCTCAAGGAACAAAACCCGGCGGTGCAGATCATCGGCCTGCAACCAATGGAAGGCTCGGCAATTCCGGGCATCCGCCGCTGGCCCGAGGAATACCTGCCGAAAATCTTCGACGCCAGCCGTGTCGACCGCGTGGTCGACATGTCGCAGCAGGAAGCCGAGGAAACCACCCGCCGCCTTGCCCGTGAAGAGGGCATTTTCTGCGGCGTGTCTTCCGGTGGTGCAGTCGCGGCCATGCTGCGCCTGTCCCGCGAGGTGGAAAATGCCACGATGGTCGCGATCATCTGCGACCGCGGCGACCGTTACCTGTCCACCGGCCTGTTCGACCCGAGCTAAATGTCCAAGAAGAAAAGCAACAGCGGCCTGCGCTTCCAGCCGGCCGGCGGCAACCGCAGCCCCCAGGTCCCGGTGGGCAAGAAGCAGCGCCTGGAAATCGAGCGCCTGGCCGGTGACGGCCGGGGCATTGCCTTCCACGAAGGGCGCACCTGGTTCGTCAGCGGCGCCCTGGCCGGTGAGGCCGTCGAGGCGCGGGTGCTCAATGCCCGTGGCAAAGTGGTCGAGGCCCGCCTGGAGCGCCTGCTGCAGGCCAGCCCCGAACGCCGTCAGGCACCGTGCCGGTATTACGAGCGTTGCGGAGGCTGCAACCTGCAGCACCTGCCGCACGAAGCGCAACTGGCGCTCAAGCAGCGCACCCTGGCAGAGCAGCTTCAGCGGGTGGCCGGCGTGCAGCCCGAGGAATGGGCCGCACCGCTGAGTGGGCCGGAGTTCGGCTACCGGCGCCGCGCCCGCGTGGCCGTGCGCTGGGACGCCAAGGCGCGTCAGCTGGAGGTCGGCTTCCGTGCCGAAGCCAGCCAGGACATCATTGCCATCGACGATTGCGCGGTGCTGGTACAGCCCTTGCAATCGATTCTGCGCCACTTGCCGACCGTGCTGCGCTCGCTGAGCAAGCCGCAGGCGCTGGGTCATGTGGAACTGTTCAGCGGCACTGCCGAGGCGCTGCTGGTGCGCCATGTCGCGCCGTTGCCGGCTGAAGACCTGGCCAGGCTGCAGGCGTTCTGCGAGCAGGCCAATGCCCAGCTGTGGCTGCAGGGCGAAGGTGAGCCGGTGCCAGTGGACCCGGCCGCGCAACTGGGCTTTGCCCTGGCGCCCTGGCAGTTGGAACTGGCCTGGCGCCCAGGTGACTTCGTACAGGTGAATGCCCAGGTCAACACGGCGATGATAGAGCAGGCGCTGGCCTGGCTCGCACCGCAGGCCGACGAGCGCGTGCTGGACCTGTTCTGCGGCCTGGGCAACTTCGCCCTGCCACTGGCCCGGCAGGCGCGCGAGGTAGTGGCAGTGGAAGGAGTGCAGGCCATGGTCGATCGGGCCGCGGCCAATGCCCGGAACAACAATGTGCATAACGCACGGTTTTTTCAGGCCGATTTATCGCAGCCTTTGGCGGGTGCCGGATGGGCCGCCGAGGGCTTTTCTGCGGTACTCTTGGATCCACCGCGCGACGGTGCTTTCGAGGTGGTGCAAGGCATCGCCCGCCTCAAGGCCAGAAGGCTGGTCTATGTATCGTGCAACCCGGCCACGCTGGCGCGAGACGCGCAGGTGCTGGTCGGCCAGGGGTACCGGTTAAAAAGGGCCGGGATTCTCGACATGTTTCCTCAGACGGCGCATGTCGAGGCCATGGCGTTATTCGAAGCGGGCTAGCTGACTGGCCCCTTGGTGCGGCTTTCATGGAATGGTGGCCGCACGGTGATCGCCAGCGCACCCGTGTGGTGTGCTGTATGGAAAGGTAAAACAAAGATGGTACAGGTGAGAGTGCACCAGCCGGTCAACACCGACGGCAGTATCAATCTCGAAGCATGGTTGGACCATGTGGTAAGCGTCGATTCGGCACTGGATCGCGCAGCGCTGAAAGAGGCCTGCGAGTTTGCCCATGAAGTCGAGAAAAAGGGCAACCCGGCCAAGCATTCCTGGGCGGACGGTACGTCCAGCTTCCAGGCGGGCCTTGAGATCGCGGAAATCCTAGCCGACCTCAAGCTCGACCAGGATTCCCTGGTGGCGGCGGTCATCTACCGCTCGGTGCGCGAGGGCAAGGTGACGCTGGCCGAGGTCAGCCAGCGCTTTGGCCCGGTAGTGTCCAAGCTGATCGACGGTGTGCTGCGCATGGCCGCCATCAGCGCCAGCCTCAGCCCGCGCCAATCGCTGGTGCTGGGCTCGCAGGCGCAGGTCGAGAACCTGCGCAAGATGCTCGTGGCCATGGTCGACGACGTGCGCGTGGCGCTGATCAAGCTGGCCGAGCGCACCTGCGCGATCCGTGCGGTCAAGGCCGCCGACGACGAGAAACGCCTGCGTGTCGCGCGCGAGGTGTTCGATATCTATGCGCCGCTGGCGCACCGCCTGGGTATCGGCCACATCAAGTGGGAGTTGGAAGACCTTTCCTTCCGCTACCTCGAACCCGACCAGTACAAACAGATCGCCAAGCTGCTGCACGAGCGCCGGTTGGACCGCGAGCGGTTCATCAGCGAGGTTATGAACCAGCTGCAGAACGAACTGCTGGCCACTGGCGTCAAGGCCGACATCAGCGGCCGGGCGAAACATATCTATTCGATCTGGCGCAAGATGCAGCGCAAAGGCCTGGAATTCAGCCAGATCTACGACGTGCGCGCGGTACGCGTGCTGGTGCCGGAAATTCGCGACTGCTAC
The DNA here is from genome assembly GCF_054792385.1 of Pseudomonas sp. SA233. Taxonomy (NCBI): domain Bacteria; kingdom Pseudomonadati; phylum Pseudomonadota; class Gammaproteobacteria; order Pseudomonadales; family Pseudomonadaceae; genus Pseudomonas; species Pseudomonas sp. SA233. The sequence goes on from NZ_CP096449.1 coordinate 1,344,717, forward strand.
ACCGCGTTGGGCATCGTGCATACCCTGTGGCGGCATATCCCCAAGGAGTTCGACGATTACATCGCCAACCCCAAGGAGAACGGCTATCGCTCCCTGCACACCGCGGTGATCGGCCCCGAGGGCAAGGTGCTGGAAGTGCAGATCCGTACCCACGGCATGCACGAGGAAGCCGAGCTTGGGGTATGTGCCCACTGGCGCTACAAGGGCACCGACGTCAAGTCCAGTTCCAACCATTACGAAGAGAAGATCTCCTGGCTGCGCCAGGTGCTGGAGTGGCACGAAGAGCTGGGCGATATCGGTGGCCTGGCCGAGCAACTGCGGGTCGACATCGAGCCGGACCGGGTCTATGTGTTCACCCCGGACGGCCACGCCATCGACTTGCCAAAGGGTGCCACGCCGCTGGACTTCGCCTACCGCGTGCACACCGAAATCGGCCACAACTGCCGCGGCGCCAAGATCAACGGGCGCATCGTGCCGCTCAACTACAGCCTGCAGACCGGCGAGCAGGTCGAGATCATCACCAGCAAGCACGGCAATCCCAGCCGTGACTGGTTGAACTCCAACCTGGGCTACGTCACTACCTCGCGGGCGCGGGCTAAAATCGTGCACTGGTTCAAGTTGCAGGCCCGCGACCAGAACGTCGCTGCCGGCAAGACCTTGCTCGAACGCGAGCTCAGCCGCCTGGGCCTGCCGCAGGTGGATTTCGAGCGCCTGGCCGAGAAGACCAACGTCAAGACCGCCGAGGACATGTTCGCCTCGCTCGGTGCCGGCGACCTGCGCCTGGCGCACCTGGTCAACGCCGCCCAGCAACTGCTGGAGCCCGAGCGCATCGAGCAGATCGAACTGGTGCCGCGCAAGCCTACCGGGCCGCGTACCGGCAAGCGTGGCGACATCCAGATCCAGGGTGTCGGCAACCTGCTGACGCAGATGGCCGGTTGCTGCCAGCCGCTGCCTGGCGACGCCATCGTCGGCTACATCACTCAGGGCCGCGGTGTGAGCATCCACCGCCAGGACTGCGCTTCGGTGCTGCAGTTGGCGGGCAAGGAACCGGAGCGCATGATCCAGGTAAGCTGGGGGCCGATCCCGGTGCAGACCTACCCGGTCGACATCGTCATCCGTGCCTACGACCGCCCGGGCTTGCTGCGCGATGTGTCGCAAGTGCTGCTGAACGAAAAGATCAACGTGCTGGCGGTGAACACCCGCTCGAACAAGGAAGACAACACCGCGCTGATGTCGCTGACCATCGAGATTCCAGGCCTGGATGCGCTGGGGCGCCTGCTGGGGCGGATCTCGCAGTTGCCCAACATCATCGAGACGCGGCGTAATCGTACACCTTGAGACCGCGGTGCCTGCTTCGCGGGCTTGCCCGCTCCCACAGGCAAGATGCAGATTTCGAAACCTGCATGCATCCTGTGGGAGCGGGCAAGCCCGCGAAGAAGCCACCACCGAAGGACCTGCCTGAATGACCTACACCCTCGAAGACCTGCTGCACCTCATGGCCCGCCTGCGCGACCCGCAGTACGGCTGCCCATGGGACCTGAAGCAGAACTACGCGAGCATCGTCCCGCACACCATCGAAGAGGCCTACGAGGTTGCCGACACCATCGAGCGCGGCGACTTCGAGCACCTGCAAGGTGAGCTGGGCGACCTGCTGTTCCAGGTGGTCTACTACAGCCAGCTGGCCCGCGAGGAGGGGCGTTTCGAGTTCGACGGCGTGGTCGACAGCATCACCCGCAAGCTCATTCGCCGTCACCCGCATGTATTCCCCACCGGCGAGCTGTATGCGCCGGTGGACACCCCCAGCCTGAACGAGGCCCAGGTCAAGTCACGCTGGGAAGAAATCAAGGCTGAAGAGCGCGCGGAAAAGAGCCAGCCCGAACAGCTGTCGTTGCTCGACGACGTACCAGCGGCATTGCCGGCGTTGTCGCGGGCAGCCAAACTGCAAAAGCGCGCAGCCACGGTTGGTTTCGACTGGCCCGCGGCATTGCCGGTGCTGGACAAGGTGCGCGAAGAGCTGGACGAAGTGCTGCAGGCCATGGCCGACGGCGATGCCGATGCGCTCGAGGATGAAATCGGCGACCTGTTGTTTGCCGCCGTCAACCTGGCCCGCCACCTCAAACATGACCCGGAACACGCCCTGCGCCGTGCCAATCGCAAGTTCGAGCGGCGTTTCCGCTTCATCGAACAGGCATTGCGCGACAGTGGCCGCCCCATCGAAGATTGTAACCTTGATGAACTGGACGCCCTTTGGGGTGAAGCCAAACGTCAGGAAAAGAACCTGCCCAGCTGCGGCTGAGCTGTTGCATAAGTGAGTGAACATTCATGAGCCTTTCCCTTCGCGACCAACTGCTCAAAGCCGGTCTGGTCAACCAGAAACAGGTTTCCCAGGCCAACAAGGCCGAGAAGAAACAGAAACGCCTGGAGCACAAAGGCCAGGTCGAGGTGGACGACAGCCAGCAGCGCATGGCCAAGGAAGCCATGGCCGAGAAAGCCAAGCGTGACCAGGAACTGAACCGCCAGCAGCAGGAAAAAGCCGAGCAGAAGGCCCGCGCGGCGCAGATCAAGCAGTTGATCGAAGCGACTCGCCTGCCGAAGCTGAGCACCGAGGACTACTACAACTTCGTCGACGACAAGAAGGTCAAGCGCATTGCCGTCAATGCCCTGATGCGGACCAAGCTGAGCAATGGTGCGCTGGCCGTGGTGTCGTTTGCCGGCGGCTATGAGGTGATCCCTCGTGAGGCGGCATTGAAGATCCAGGAGCGCGACCCTGGCCGTGTCCTGCTGCTGAACACCCATGTCGAGGAAGCGGACGAGGACGACCCGTACGCAGCCTACAAGATCCCTGATGATCTGATGTGGTAACCACGAAAAACCCCGCCTTGGCGGGGTTTTTCATTTGAAGATGGGTCATTGCGTGGCGCGCTGGTTTTCCAGGTTTTCCAGCTCTGTACGGTACTGATGCGCTTCATGTTCGTTGTGGAACATCCCCACCAGTTGGCCCTGTTGGTGCACATCCCAGATCCGCACACCAGCGGCCAGGCCTTCGTGGGACATTTTCGATTCGTCGCGTTCGGTTACTTGGACTGTCATCGTTAAACTCCACTGCTTTAGTTGGCTGCGACACTGTGTCGCACAACCTATTTATAGAGTTTGTTAGCAGGCTAAGTAAATAAAACCGGCATGAAACAAGTTTCATGGAAGCCGGAGCGCAGTCAAATGTGGGAGCGGCCTTGTGTCGCGAAAGGGCCGCAGAGCGGCCCCGGCACCCTGAGTCAGGGCAGAGGCCGTGGGGCCGCTGCGCGCCCCTTTCGCGACGCAAGGCCGCTCCCACAAGAGCGCGCCTTCTCCAGTGCAGAAAAAAGCCCCGCACAAGGCGGGGCTTCGGGTACTGCTGGCAGCGCTGGCTCAGTTGCCCTTCACCGGCTTGCCATCGACCGTGCCATCCTGCAGCACGATCACGTATTCCTTGCCATCGGTCTCGACCTGGCGCAGTTGCACCAGCAGGTAGTCCCAGTTCTTGGCGAACCACAGCTCGGTGATGCGCTTGCTCTGGCTTGGGTCGCGCACGCGCTCGACCTTCACCGCATCGACCTGGCCAGTCTTGGTAGTGACCTTTTCGGTGCCCAGCACGCGGAAGTCGTAGGTGTCGATCTCGTCACCATCGACCACCTGGTAGGTCATGCTCTTCTTGCCGGCGGCCAAGTCATGTTGCAGGGCCAGCTGGTAGGACGACTTGTCCAGCACACCACGGTTCAGCGGCAGGTTGATGGCATCGCCACGGTCGCTGCCGGTGACCTTTTTGCTGTTCCAGTCGAAAGTCAGGTCAACCTTCTTGGCCTTGCCCAGGCCACCACGCTCGAAGTGGTACTTCTGTGGCAGCAGGGTGTCGTTGTCCATGCGCAGGGTGCTTTGCTCGGTCAGGCTGGCGATCATCATGGAAGCCTTGAAATTAAGGTCCCAGGTACCGTTGGCATTCTTGACCAGGCTGCGCTCGGCGGTGCCGCTCATGGGCAGTTGCTTCCAGTCTGCGGTATAGCTGGCCGAGAAAGGCTTCAGATCAGCTGCCTGGAGGGGCAGGGCGAGCACGGCGAGAGCCAAGAGCAGGGCGCGACGCATAAATTCTCCTAGGATCGAATCAAGTGACCGCTGGCCGCCAGGGGCTGGCCATCCAGTAATGCACCCTGTTCGCCAAGGCGCAAGCGCCCTTCTGCGAACCAGCGCACCGCCAGCGGGTAAATCAGGTGTTCCTGGCGGTGTACCCGCTGGGCCAGGCTTTCGACGGTATCGTCAGGCACCACCGGTACCACAGCCTGTACGACCAGAGGGCCGCCATCGAGTTCCTCAGTCACGAAGTGTACGCTGCAGCCGTGCTCGGCGTCGCCTGCCTCCAGCGCCCGACGGTGGGTATGCAGGCCCTTGTACCTGGGCAGCAGCGACGGGTGGATGTTGAGCAGGCGGCCCTGGTAGTGGCGCACGAAGTCGCCACTGAGGATGCGCATGAAACCGGCCAGCACCACCAGGTCGGGGGCGAAACCGTCGATGCGCGCCATCAGCGCGGCATCGAAGGCTTCACGGCCGTCGAACTGGGTGTGCTCGAGCACGACGCTGTCGATGCCGGCCGCCGCGGCGCGTTGCAGGCCGTAGGCATCGGCGCGGTTGGAAACCACTGCACGGATGCGTACCGGGCTGTCCTGGCCTTGGCAGCTGTCGATCAGGGCTTGCAGGTTGCTGCCGGAGCCCGACAGCAATACCACTACATTGCAGGTCTTGCTTGGCATCAGTGTGCCTTGAGGTTTTGCAGCTCGACCTGGGCAGCGCCTTCGGCGGCTTCGGCGATGTGGCCGATCACCCATGGCTGCTCGCCAGCGGCGCGCAGTTCGTTCAGGGCTGCTTCTACCTGGTCCTGGGCCACGCAGATGACCATGCCGACGCCGCAGTTCAGCACGCGGTGCATTTCATGCTCGTCGACGTTGCCTTTTTCCTGCAGGAAGTCGAACACCGCCGGGCGCTGCCAGCTGGCCACGTCGATGACCGCCTGGGCGTTGGCCGGCAGTACGCGCGGGATGTTGTCCAGCAGGCCGCCACCGGTGATGTGGGCCATGGCCTTGACCGCGCCGGTGTTCTTGATCAGTTGCAGCAGCGGCTTGACGTAGATGCGGGTCGGAGCCATCAGCAGGTCGGTCAGCGGTTTGCCGTCCAGCTGGGTGTTCTCGATGTCGGTGGCGGACACTTCGAGGATCTTGCGGATCAGCGAGTAGCCGTTGGAGTGCGGGCCCGAGGACGGCAGGGCGATCAGTGCGTCGCCGGTGGCAACCTTGGAGCCGTCGATGATCTCGGCCTTTTCCACCACGCCGACGCAGAAGCCGGCCAGGTCGTAGTCTTCGCCTTCGTACATGCCAGGCATTTCGGCTGTTTCACCGCCGACCAGCGAGCAGCCGGCCAGTTCGCAACCGGCACCGATGCCGGTGACCACGGTGGCGGCCACGTCGACGTTCAGTTTGCCGGTGGCATAGTAGTCGAGGAAGAACAGCGGCTCGGCGCCGCACACGACCAGGTCGTTGACGCACATGGCGACCAGGTCCTGGCCGATGCTGTCGTGCTTGTTCAGGTTCAGTGCCAGGCGCAGCTTGGTGCCGACGCCGTCGGTGCCGGAGACCAGCACCGGCTGCTTGTAGCCGGCCGGGATCTCGCAGAGGGCGCCGAAGCCGCCCAGGCCACCCATGACTTCAGGGCGTGCGGTGCGTTTTGCCACGCCCTTGATGCGTTCGACCAGTGCTTCGCCGGCGTCGATGTCTACACCGGCGTCCTTGTAGCTCAGGGAGGGTTGCTTGCTCATTGATCCAGGCCTTTAGGAGGGAGGGATTCTTAAAAACGACCATGACGGCCAAGGCCGGCTGGTAAGCGGCGGCTGCCTGAAACGTCAGTGGTCTGTGAAGGCGCGCGATTTTATCAGGGTTGCCGGGCAGCGGCCATCCTCAGGCCGACGGGCAGGGCATGAAAATAGGTAAAAAGTTGGGGGTGTTCGCCACGAGAGGTGTGGCGCCTGTGAGATCGAGCGCCGCCCGCGCGGCGCTTCGCAGCACAAGGCTGCTCCTACATCTGTTTCGGGCCAGTAACGCCTGTGCCAGTGCACGCGACCGCCTTGTTTGTCCGGCACGATATCGAGGTGGACACCAAGGGCCCGTGCGCGTCTGCCCCAGGAATAACTGGCCCGAAACAGATGTAGGAGCAGCCTTGTGCTGCGAAGCGCCGCGCGGGCGGCGCTCGATCTCGCAGGCGCCACAAGGGCCGCGCCATGCACGCGCAGGCTCTGAACCTGTTGCGGCGAACACCTGTCAGACCCATCACATTTCCCAGGCAATCTCCGCAACCAATCTTTCATCCTCGCGACTGGTTACCTTTCGCCCCCGTGTATAAGGTATAGGCATTGCGGTAAATGGACAGGAATCCTCCATGCGTCTCTTCAATATTCTGGCAGTCGGTTGCCTGGCCCTGATCTCGGCCAGTGCCCAGGCTGAAAATGTCTCCGGCCTTTACCAGGTGCGCGAGCCGGTCACAGGGCAGGGCGCCGAAGCCCGTGCCGCGGCTACCATCCAGGCTCTCGATACCCTGGTAACGCGCCTGACCGGCGACCCCAAGGCGGCGCAAAGCCCGGCATTGGCCGCTTTGCGCAAGGACCCGCAGCAAATCATCAACCAGGTCGCCAGCGAAGCCGGGCCACCCGAGTCGGTGTTGGTCGAGTTCGACCCTGGCAGTACCGAACGGGCCTTGCGCAAGGCCGGCCTGGCATTGTGGGGCAGCAACCGGCCCTCGATTCTCGGCTGGTGGCTGAACGAAAGTGTCGAAGGCAGCAACCTGGTAGGTGATGGCCAGGCCAGCGCCCAGCCCCTGCGTCGTGCCGCCCAGCACCGTGGCCTGCCGTTGCGCCTGCCGCTGGCCGACTTGCAGGAGCAACTGGTGGCCAATGCCGAGCAGATCGAAGGCAGCGACCCTGCGGCGCTGCGCGAAGCCTCAGGGCGCTACGGCGCCGATGCCTTGCTGGCGGTGCATGCCCGGGAAGCCGACGGCAAATGGCAGGGCAAATGGCAGCTTTGGCTGGGCGACCAGCGTGAACAAGGCACTGCCGAAGGTGCCGACCCGGCAGCACTGGCCGACGCCGTGATGCTGGCGCTCAGCAGCCGCCTGGCGCCGCGCTACGTCACCCGCCCGGGGGCCAGCAGCCAGTTGCAGGTGCAAGTGCAGGGGATGAACCTGCAGCGCTACGCCGAGCTGGCCCGCGTGCTCGAACCCTTTGGCCCGCGCCTGCAGATGGCCGAAGGCAGCACCCTGACCTACGGTGTGACCGCCAACCGCGAACAGCTGCGCGCCCAGCTTGGCCTGGCCAAGCTGCAGGAAGTACCGGTAGAGCAGGCGCCCGCTGTGCAGCCCCCTCCAGCTCCGGCAGACGCTGCCGGCGCTGGGCAACCAGTGCCGGCCCAGCCAGCACCCAAGCCGTTCGACGGTTTGCGTTTTCGCTGGTAAGGGGAGCACACCGTGACCGACGTACGTCGTTGGATCTGGCTGGGCGTTGCCCTGCTGGTCGCCGTGCTGCTTTACAGCCTGCACAACATTCTTACCCCGTTCCTGGTCGGCGTGCTGCTGGCCTATCTGGCCGACCCGCTGGTAGACCGCCTGGAGCGCCTGGGGCTGTCGCGCACCTGGGGCGTGGTGGTGGTGTTCGGCCTGTTCACCTTGCTGTTGCTGGCCTTGCTGCTGGTTTTGGTGCCGCTGCTGGCCAAGCAGCTGGTGCGCCTGTACGAACTGGCGCCGCAGATGCTCGACTGGCTCGAGCACGTGGCGCTGCCCTGGGTGCAGAGCCGGCTGGGCCTGGCTGACGGCTTCTGGAAGTTCGACAAGATCAAGGCCGCCATCGGCTCGCACATGGGCCAGACCACCGATATCGTCGGTGTGCTGCTGTCCCATGCCACTGCCTCGAGCCTGGCGCTGATGGCCTGGCTGGCCAACATGGTGCTGATCCCGGTGGTGGGTTTCTATCTGCTGCGCGACTGGGACCTGATGATGGCCAAGCTGCGTGGCCTGCTGCCGCGCCAGCGTGAGCCGCAAGTGATGGGCCTTGCAGGCGAATGCCATGAGGTGCTGGGGGCGTTCGTGCGCGGGCAATTGATGGTGATGGTGGCCTTGGGCATCATCTATTCGGCCGGGCTGATGCTGGTGGGGCTGGAACTGGGGCTACTGATCGGCATGCTCGCCGGGTTGGCTGCCATCGTGCCGTACATGGGTTTCATCATCGGGATCGGCGCGGCCTTGGTGGCTGGCCTGTTCCAGTTTGGCGGCGACCTGTACCCGATGCTGGGTATCGTCGCAGTGTTCATGGTCGGCCAGGCGCTGGAAGGCATGGTGCTGACCCCGCTGCTGGTCGGTGACCGCATTGGCCTGCACCCGGTTGCGGTGATTTTCGCGATCCTGGCCGGCGGTGAGCTGTTCGGCTTTACCGGGGTGTTGCTGGCGCTGCCGGTGGCGGCGGTGATCATGGTGCTGCTGCGGCATGTGCATGACTTGTACAAGGAATCGGACATGTATGCCGGGGATATCGACCCGGAGTTGTGACCCCGGGGCCGCCTTAATGCCGGCCAGTTAAGAAAATTGGGGCTGCAAAGCAGCCCCAAAACAGCCAAAAAAAGCGCAACTCGTTGATTTTACTTGTGCTATCTGCTGCCGTGATTGTGCGCCCCGCGCTGCGGGTATAGACTTTGCACATTGTTCACCAAAGGCCCCCTGCGGTCCTGTCGACCGCCCGCGAGCATGAAACCACCGATCCAGTTGCCCCTGGGTGTGCGCCTGCGCGATGACGCCACCTTCATCAACTACTATCCGGGCGCCAATGCTGCGGCATTGGGCTACGTCGAGCGGCTATGCGAAGCCGACGCCGGCTGGACCGAGAGCCTTATCTACCTGTGGGGCAAGCAAGGTGTTGGCCGTACCCACCTGCTACAGGCCGCTACCCACCGCTTCCAGCAACGCGGCGAGCCAGCCGTCTACCTGCCGCTGGCGCAATTGCTCGATCGTGGCGTAGGGCTGCTCGACTACCTGGCCCAGTATGAACTGGTGTGCATCGACGACCTGCACGTGATCGCCGGCAAGGCTGACTGGGAAGAGGCCATGTTCCACCTGTTCAATCGCCTGCGTGACAGCGGCCGGCGCCTGCTGCTGGCCGCCTCGGCATCGCCGCGCGAACTGCCGATCAAGCTGCCCGACCTGAAGTCGCGGCTGACCCTGGCCCTAGTGTTCCAGATGCGTGGCCTGTCCGATGAAGACAAGCTGCGTGCCCTGCAACTGCGTGCTTCGCGCCGTGGCCTGCACCTTACCGACGAAGTCGGCCACTTCATCCTCACCCGCGGGGCACGCAGCATGAGCGCGTTGTTCGACCTGCTGGAACGCCTCGATCAGGCCTCGTTGCAGGCACAGCGCAAACTCACCATCCCTTTCCTCAAAGAAACCCTGGGCTGGTAACCCCGAAAACGCTGGGCCAGAGCGGCAAAACGAAAAAGTCACATCTTTTTCGATAAAATTTGCAAATGGCCATGATAGAGGGCATAGTTTCACCCTTCTAAAGGATTACAGACACGGTCGTGCCCATGCTGAAGCGCTTCGCACCCCTCGTGCCACTCGCACTCGTGACCCTGCTTTTTGGCTGCGCGGCCCAAGGCCCAGCTTCTCATTCAGAGCTGCAGTCCCAGGATCACTCCCCGATCGCCGCACAATCGGCCTTCAAGGCCAAAGCCTCCTCCTCGTCGGTATTCGGCGAGCCGGAAGAGCTGGCTACCGAAGATGACCTGGAGACCTTCTCCAGCAGCAAGCCTTACCAGTTGCCAGCTCTGGCTGACAGCATTCTCGAGCGCGGCATGTCGCTGATCGGCACTCGCTATCGCTTCGGCGGTACCTCGGAGAAGTCCGGCTTCGACTGCAGTGGTTTCATCGGCTATCTGTTCCGCGAAGAGGCGGGTGTCACCCTGCCGCGTTCCACGCGTGAAATGATCAACGTCGATGCCCCGAAAGTGGCCCGCAACAAGCTCAAGCCAGGTGACCTGCTGTTCTTCAGCACCAATGGTCGCGGCCGTGTCAGCCATGCTGGCATCTACCTGGGTGACAACCAGTTCATCCACTCCAGCAGCCGCCGCAGCGGTGGTGTGCGCATCGACAGCCTCGGTGACCGCTACTGGAGCAAGACCTTCATCGAAGCCAAGCGTGCCTTGGCCATGGCGCCGACCACCAATATCGCGCGCAACTGATAGCAAAATGATGTACCCTGCCGCGGCGGCGATGCTTTGAAAAAAGCTTGCCGCCGTGCGCATTTATAGAAAGCGTCTAATCTAATTTCTCAACTCTTTTCGGCTGCGGCCCAGCGGACTCAGACAGGATGTTCTGGCCATGGTAAAGATGGCGCGCTTCGCATTTCTCTCCTTGGCAGCCTTGCTGGCTGCCTGCTCCAGCCGTGCGCCTGCGCCGGCCCCTGTGGTACAGCCGCAGGTAACCTATAGCCAGCCCAGCCCTTCGCCGATTGCCGATGACGTGCTGATGCGTGCCATCGGCCTGGTGGGCACGCCTTATCGCTGGGGTGGCAATACGCCGGACTCCGGTTTCGATTGCAGTGGCCTGATCAAGTACGTCTATCGTGATGCTGCCGGCATAAGCCTGCCGCGTTCGACGCGTGAGATGATCGTAATGCGCGCGCCAACCGTGGATGCCAAGTCTCTGCAGTCCGGCGACCTGGTGTTCTTCGCCACCAGTGGCGGCTCGCAGGTCAGCCATGCGGGCATCTATGTCGGGGAAGGGCGCTTCGTGCATGCACCTTCCAGCGGCGGCACGGTGCGTCTGGACTACCTGTCCAACAGCTACTGGGCCAAGGCTTACCTGCAGGCCAAGCGCGTCATTCCGCAAGGGCATCTGGCGCAGAACCCCTGAGGACAGGCGGGGCTTTGCTCACCCGCCAGACCACGTTGCCGACATCATCGGCTACCAGCACGCCGCCACGCCCGTCGGTGATTACGCCGACCGGGCGCCCTTGGGCCTTGCCATGCTCATCCAGAAAACCGGTAAGCAGGTCTACGGGCTTGCCCGAGGGCTTTCCTGATGGGTCGAACGACACGAAAATCACCTTGTAGCCACTGTGTGGCTTGCGGTTCCACGACCCGTGCTGGCCCACGAATGCCCCTTGTTCGAAGGGCGGTGGTAGCCCGTTCGGTTCGGCGAATGCCAGCCCTAGCGATGCCGTGTGTGGGCCTACGGCGTAGTCGGGCACCAGCGCCTGGGCTACTTTTTCAGGCGCTGGCGGTTGCACGCGCTCGTCCACGTGGCGGCCGTAGTAGCTGTAGGGCCAACCATAGAAACCGCCGTCCTTCACGGAAGTGATGTAGTCCGGTACCAGATCGCTACCGATCTCGTCACGCTCGTTGACTGCCGTCCACAACGTACCGCTGTGCGGCTCCCAGGCCAGGCCGTTAGGGTTGCGCAGGCCGGTGGCGAACAGGCGGTGCTGGCCGCTGGTGGGGTCCACTTCCCAGATCGCGGCGCGCCCCTGTTCCTTGTCCATACCGTTTTCGCCTACGTTGCTGTTGGAGCCGACCGTCACGAAAAGCTTCTTGCCATCAGGGCTGGCGATCACGTTCTTGGTCCAGTGGTGGTTGAGCGGCCCGCCTGGCAACTCGACCACTGGCTGGCCTTCATTGCGAATTTGCATGGCACCGGGCTCATAGTGAAAGCGCAGCAACCTGTCGGTGTTGGCGATATACAGGTCCTTGCCGACCAGCGCCATGCCTAACGGTGAGTTGAGCTCTTCGATGAAGGTCGTACGGATTTCAGCCACGCCGTCGTGGTCGGCATCCCGTAGCAGGGTAATGCGGTTGGCGCTGGGCACGCCTGCACCTGCCCGCTTCATCACCTTCTTCATCACCCAGCCGCGCAGGCCCTTGCCATCTTCGGGCTTGGATGGGGCATTGGTTTCGGCTACCAGGACGTCGCCGTTGGGCAGCAGGTATAGCCAGCGAGGGTGGTCGAGCCCGCTGGCGAACGCTTTCACCTGAGTGCCTGGTGCTGCCTCGGGCTTGGCGTCCTTGGGCCAGCCCACTGCCGGGGCGATATTCACGGTGGGGAGGGTTGTCTTGACCGGAGCAGGCAGCTGGGGGGTTGGGCCACTACCGTCGAGTACATTCAGCAGGGCGGTTTCGCCGCAGGCAGTCAGGCTGGCGGCCAATAACCAAGGCGTCAGGTGTTTCATGGGGCGGCGTCCTCCTAACAGGGCCTATGAATTGAGAGGTCGGTGACATTCGCCAGGTTCCCGGCAACTTTCCAACTGCCGTTGCCGTTGCCGTTGCCGTTGCCGTTGCCGTTGCCGTTGCTGTTGCTTTTGCTTTTGCTTCTAAGCGCGCGATAGTTCAGGCGCCACCGATTGCGACTTCAGGAGGCCGAGCGAAGGGACTGCGGAGGGAGGTGACGGGCATGGATGCCCGTCAAGCGCTGAGGCCCCATGGATGGGGCCTGCAGCGCGTACTCCCGGGAGCAGGCCCGTAGCGAGGGGACCCCGGAGCGAAGCGGAGGGGCCGGATGATGGGAGCCAGCGTTTTTTGGTTACTTTTTGTCGCGTTTGACAAAAAGTGACCCGCCGTAAGGGCGGAAAGGTGATTAAGCGCCACCTTCGAAAATGAATGTTGACCTTGTTGTTGAAGCCCACGCTTGAAAGCGAAGAGCGAAGAGCGAAGAGCGAAGAGCGAAGAGCGAAGAGCGAAGAGCGAAGAGCGAAGAGCGGAAAAAGTACTGGTATTGATCTCGCGCATAGTCCATTTACGATGGCGACGCTTACTCACCTTTTCGCCCTTACGGCGAGTCACTTTTTGCCAAACGCGGCAAAAAGTAACCAAAAAACGCTGCGCTCCCATCATCCGGCCCCTGCGCTGCGCTCCGGGGTTCCCTCGCGCCGGTCTTGCTCCCGGGAGTACGCGCTGCAGGCCCCATCCATGGGGCCTCAGCGCTTGACGGGCATCCATGCCCGTCACCTCCCTCCGCAAGACCTCTGCTCGGCCTCCTGAAGTCGCGAAGATCAAGATCAAGAGCAAGATCAAGAGCAAGAGCAAGAGCAAGAGCAAGAGCAAGATCAAGAGCAAGAGCAAGAGCATGCAGGTCTGGTGGTGACTCAATGCGCCAGTGAGATGCGCTGCTGTTGCAAAGGTGGCGTCGGGGCGAGACCAAGAATCAGATTTAACACCTTTCTTGTAGGCCGTTTCCCAAAGATATTCTTAACACCTATTCTCCGTTGCGCGCGCCAAATGCGGCCTCTAGTCTCGGCATGTCGTTGACCTTCAATGACCGGGTTAGCCGCCCGAAATCGTCAGACACCGCAGTTGAGCAATACCGAGTAATCGGCATTGACGCCTTATGGCGGCTGTGTGTGGGGCACCTGCGGGTGCGCCGGGTGCCTGACGTCCCGGTTGGCTAACCCACGTACAGCTGCCACCATACTGTTTAGCCGCGGCTGGTGGTCGTTCACTACGACAAGAGCCTCGAATGACCGCCGAGGACTCGAAATACACAGACGGCAAAACCGGAGCCGCATATAACTGAAAGGTTTAGCAGGGGCTCTGTGGGAGCGGGCGCGCCCGCGAACACCGGCGCAGCCGGTGCCAGCCACCGCGTTGGATTCTTCGCGGGCACGCCCGCTCCCATAGAAGCCACGTCGCCCGGCCCGAGCCGAAGTTGCTTCAAGCCTGCTTGAGCAGCAACGCCACCCCCGGGAAATACTGCCCCAGCTCGTTGTGCAACTTGCGGTAGGCATACGGGAAGTACCAGGCGATGGCACAGGCGGTATGTTTCTGCAGATCGTCGACCAGGTCCTGCAGTTCCTCGGGGCTGGCATGCTGGCCAGCCTTCCACGGGCTGATGAACAGCGCACCAGCTTTCAACTGGCTGGGGTAGGCCACCTGGCGCGCGAGGGCAGTGGTCTGCTGCAGGGCGTCGGCCATGTCCAGCCTCGCGATTCTTGGCCAGCGCTGACTGACACTGAGGTACAGCGCTTCATCGGCACTGCTGATCGACAGGTCGCAGCGCCCTTCGTGTTCACCTTCGTCGCGCTGCTTCTTGCCGGCAAACTGCTGCAGCGCCGCCAGTTCGGCTTGCCAGGCCGCTGCGGCAAGCAGCCCCGTATTGGCGGCGGCGCCATGCCAGTAAGGTGCTTCGGCATCGCCGGCAAACTGGTTGAAGCGGTCGATACAGTCGCCCCAGCGCTCCAGCACCGGGGCAAGAAACTCCAGGCGCGGGTTGTTGATGATCTGGCCTCGCATGCTGCGCTCTCCTGTTGTAGTTGTGATCGCGTTCAGCTGAAAGTGATGGCTATGTGATATCACTGTATTCAGTGTGGCACAACCAGGTGAATTGGCCATTACCCAGGCGGAGCCTGTTCGGCTGCAAAGCGGCCCGCTTCGATTGACGCTCCCGGTGCAACCCTCTAACCTTCGCGCGTGTTTCAGGTGCCCTGCCAGCCCCGACTGGGCAGGGTGAAACTGGGAAGCCGGTGGGTGCCAGCATGGCGCGATTCCGGCGCTGCCCCCGCAACGGTAGGTGAGTCGCGGCCGCGCAGGGCCACTGGGTGCCAGCACCCGGGAAGGCGCGCAGGCCTGGGCCAAGGCCCGCTCACAAGCCCGGAGACCGGCCTGATACTGCCAACGGCATCACGGAGGGTGATGCGCGGTGCACCGTGGCGTACGGCCACGGCCCCTGCGCGTTCTCCGTCTGCCCGCCTTTTACCTGTCGCCGCGTTGCCGTGGCGACAGCCAGCGGAGAACCCTGATGAGCGAATCCACCGAACGCGACGAACGCCACCTGGCGCGCATGCAGCGCAAGAAGGCGATCATCGACGAACGCATCGCCAATTCCCCCAACGAATGCGGCCTGCTGCTGGTGCTGACCGGCAACGGCAAGGGCAAGAGCAGCTCGGCCTTCGGTATGCTCGCGCGCGCCCTGGGCCATGGCATGCAGTGCGGTGTGGTGCAGTTCATCAAGGGCCGCAACAGCACCGGCGAAGAGCTGTTCTTCCGCCGCTTCCCCGAGCAGGTGCGCTACCACGTGATGGGCGAGGGCTTTACCTGGGAAACCCAGGATCGCCAGCGCGACATTGCCGCCGCCGAAGCAGCCTGGGCCGTTTCGCGCCAGTTGCTGCAAGATCCGAGCGTGCAGTTCGTGGTGCTCGATGAACTGAACATCGCCCTCAAGCACGGCTACCTCGACCTTGACCAGGTGCTGTCCGACATCCAGGCCCGCCCACCGATGCAGCATGTGATCGTCACTGGCCGTGCCGCGAAACCCGAGATGATCGAGCTGGCCGACACCGTTACCGAAATGGGCATGCTCAAGCACGCGTTCCAGGCCGGTATACGTGCACAGAAGGGCGTGGAACTGTGAGCCAGCCGCGCCATTGCCCTGCCGTACTGATCGCGGCACCGGCCTCTGGTCAGGGCAAGACCACCGTCACCGCCGCGTTGGCCCGGCTGCACCGCAACCTTGGGCGCAAAGTGCGGGTGTTCAAGTGCGGCCCCGACTTTCTCGACCCGATGATCCTTGAGCGAGCCAGCGGCGCGCCGGTGTACCAGCTCGACCTGTGGATGATCGGCGCCGATGAAAGCCGCCGCCTGCTGTGGGAAGCCGCCGGCGAGGCCGACCTGATCCTGATCGAAGGGGTGATGGGGCTGTTCGACGGCACGCCGTCCAGCGCCGACCTGGCGCGCCACTTCGGCGTGCCGGTGCTGGCGGTGATCGACGGCACGGCCATGGCCCAGACCTTCGGCGCGCTGGCCCTGGGCCTGGCACGCTACCAGGCGGACCTGCCGTTTGCCGGTGTGTTGGCCAACCGGGTGGGCAGCCTGCGCCACGCGCAGCTGCTGGAAGGTAGCCTGACCGAAGGCCTGCGCTGGTATGGCGGCTTGTCCCGCGAGCGCGGTATAGAGCTACCCAGCCGTCACCTGGGGCTGGTCCAGGCCAGCGAGCTGAACGACCTGGACGCTCGCCTGGATGCCGCTGCCGAGGCGCTTGGCGCCAGTTGCGATGCCGCCTTGCCGCCGCCAGTGACCTTTGCCGAACCCGAGCCGCAAGCCACTACCGCCTCGTTGACCGGTGTGCGCATTGGCGTGGCGCGGGACGAGGCCTTTGCCTTCACCTATGGCGCCAACCTCGACCTGCTGCGCAACCTGGGCGCGCAGCTGGAGTTTTTCTCGCCGCTGCATGACCGCGAACTACCAGCAGTGGACAGCCTGTATCTGCCGGGCGGTTATCCCGAACTGCACCACCACGCCCTGGCCGGCAATGCGCCGATGAGCGAGGCGATCCGTGCCCATCACGCCCAGGGCAAACCGTTGCTGGCCGAGTGCGGCGGCATGCTGTATCTGCTCGATGCCCTGACCGACGTGGCCGGCGAGCGTGCCGAGCTGCTCGGCCTGCTGCCGGGCGAAGCGACCATGCAGAAGCGCCTGGCTGCCTTGGCCCTGCAGGCGGTGGAACTGCCGGAAGGCACCCTGCGCGGTCACACCTATCACCATTCGTTGACCAGTACCGTACTGGAGCCGATCGCACGTGGTCTGAGCCCCAACGGCGGGCGTGGCAACGAAGCGGTGTACCGTCTGGGTCGGCTGACGGCTTCCTACGTGCACTTCTACTTTCCCTCCAACCCTGATGCGGCGGCGGCGCTGTTGCGACCATGAGCGAACACGCCTACAGCGACGCCGAGCGCGCCGCGATCTATCGGGCCATCGGCGAACGCCGTGACATGCGCCATTTCGCCGGTGGCGAGGTAGCCCCGGAACTGCTGGGCCGCCTGTTGGCTGCCGCGCACCAGGCGCCGAGTGTCGGGCTGATGCAGCCCTGGCGTTTCATCCGCATCACCCGGCGCGATTTGCGTGCGCGCATCCAGGCGTTGGTGGAAGCAGAGCGTGTGCTTACCGCCGAAGCCTTGGGCGAACGCTCCGACGCCTTCATGAAACTGAAGGTGGAGGGCATCAATGACTGCGCCGAGTTGCTGGTGGCCGCCCTGATGGACAACCGCGAGCCGCATATCTTCGGCCGCCGCACCCTGCCGGAAATGGACCTGGCATCGCTGGCCTGCGCCATCCAGAACCTGTGGCTGGCAGCCCGTGGCGAAGGCCTGGGCATGGGCTGGGTGTCGCTGTTCGACCCGCAGGCGCTGGCGGCGCTGCTGGGCATGCCGACCGGGGCCAAGCCGGTCGCGGTGCTGTGCCTGGGGCCGGTAACCGAGTTCTACCCGGCACCGATGCTGGTGCTGGAAAACTGGGCCGAGGAACGGCCCTTGAGTGAAATGCTCTTTGAGAACCAATGGGGAGAGCGCCAATGAGCGTGGCCTTGCTGACCGTGGCCGGGGTGGCCCTGGATGCCTTGCTGGGCGAACCGCAGCGGCGCCATCCGCTGGTAGCCTTCGGCAACATGGCCAGTAACCTCGAGCGCCGCCTGAATGCCGGTGGGCGCGGCTGGCGCAGCCACGGGGTGAGCGCATGGTTCCTGGCTGTGGTGCCGCTTACCCTGGTGGCACTGATCCTCTCCTGGCTGCCGTACATCGGCTGGTTGGTCGACGTGCTGGCGCTGTACTGCGCCGTCGGGCTGCGCAGCCTGGGTGAACACGTGTTGCCAGTGGCCAGTGCCTTGCGCCAGGGTGACCTGCAAGAAGCGCGGCGCCGTGTGGGCTATTTGGTCAGCCGCGAAACCCGCGAACTTGACGAGCCTGCGGTGGCCCGGGCGGCCACCGAGTCGGTGCTGGAGAATGGCAGCGATGCAGTATTCGCCGCGCTGTTCTGGTTCGTGGTCGCCGGCGCGCCTGGCGTGGTGCTGTACCGCCTGAGCAACACCTTGGACGCCATGTGGGGCTACCGCAACGAGCGCTTCGAACGCTTCGGCTGGTGTGCGGCGCGTGTCGATGATGTGCTCAACTATATTCCCGCCAGGCTGGTGGCGTTGACCTACGCGCTGCTGGGCAAGACGCGTCTGGCCCTGGCCTGCTGGCGCAAGCAGGGCCCGCTGTGGGACAGCCCCAATGCCGGGCCGGTGATGGCCGCCGGTGCTGGTGCGTTAGGGGTGGAACTCGGTGGCCCGGCGGTGTACCACGGCGAGCTGCATGAGCGGCCACGCCTGGGTGACGGGCCAATGGCCGACGCCGACGCCATCGAGCGCGGCTGGGGCTTGGTGCAGCGCGGTGTATGGCTGTGGCTGCTGGTGATCTGCCTGGGGGCCTATATCAATGCTTGAACACGGAGGCCGCCTGCTGCGGGCGGTACGGCAATACGGCATCGCCCGCGAGCAGTGGCTCGACCTGTCCAGCGGCATTGCGCCATGGCCTTTCCCGATTCCACCGATCCCCATGGAGGCCTGGGCCCGCCTGCCGGAGACCGAGGACGGCCTGGAGGACGCCGCGCGTGCGTATTACGGCGCCCGCCAATTGCTGGCGGTGGCCGGTTCCCAGGCCGCGATCCAGGCCTTGCCGCTGCTGCGTGCAGCCGGCAGGGTAGGGGTGTTGACGCCATGCTATGCCGAGCATCCGTACGCCTGGCAACGGGCGGGGCACCAGTTGCTGGAGCTGGATGAAGCGCAGGTCGAGGCGACGCTCGACAGCCTCGACGTACTGGTGCTGGTGAACCCCAACAACCCTACCGGCCGCCGGGTGCCGCGTGAACGCCTGCTGGATTGGCACATGCGCCTGGCCGCCCGTGGTGGCTGGCTGCTGGTCGATGAAGCGTTCATGGACAACACCCCGGCGCAAAGCGTGGTCGATTGTGCCGAGCGCCCGGGGCTGATCGTGCTGCGCTCGTTCGGCAAGTTCTTCGGCCTGGCTGGTGTGCGCCTGGGGTTCGTTGCCGCCGAACGCAGCCTGCTGCTGCGCCTGGCCGAGTTGCTCGGCCCGTGGACTGTCAATGGCCCGACCCGGGTGCTGGCCCAGGCCAGCCTGGCCGACCACGCCGCCCAGCGTGTGCAGGTCGAACGCTGCGCTGCTGCCAGCCAGCGGCTGGCTATGCTGTTGCGCAGCGTCGGCCTGGCGCCCAGCGGTGGTTGCGATCTGTTCCAGTACGTACGCAGCGAGCACGCTGCGCAACTGCATGACTTTCTCGCCCGCCGCGGCATCTTGGTGCGGCTGTTCGAGCAGCCGCAGGCGATACGCCTGGGGCTGCCAGTCTGTGCGGCGGACGAACAGCGCCTGGCCCAAGCCCTGGCGGCCTATCAGAAGGAAACGGCATGACCACCCTCATGGTGCAAGGCACCACCTCCGACGCCGGCAAGAGCACGCTGGTGACCGCACTGTGCCGCTGGCTGTTGCGCCAGGGCGTCGGCGTGGTGCCGTTCAAGCCGCAGAACATGGCGCTGAACAGCGCGGTGACCGCCGATGGCGGTGAAATCGGCCGGGCCCAGGCGGTGCAGGCCCAGGCCTGCCGGCTGCAACCACACACCGACATGAACCCGGTGCTGCTCAAGCCCAACAGCGACACCGGCGCGCAGGTGATCATCCATGGCCGTGCCGTCACCAGCATGAACGCGGTGGCCTACCACGACTACAAGGCCATCGCCATGCAGGCGGTGCTGGCTTCGCACCAGCGTCTGAGTGCTGCCTGGCCGGTGGTCATGGTCGAAGGCGCGGGCTCGCCGGCGGAGATCAACCTGCGTGCCGGTGACATTGCCAACATGGGTTTTGCCGAAGCGGTGGACTGCCCGGTGATCCTGGTTGCCGACATCAATCGTGGTGGTGTGTTCGCCCATCTCGTCGGCACCCTGGAACTGCTGTCGCCCAGTGAGCAGGCGCGGGTAAAGGGCTTTGTCATAAACCGCTTCCGCGGCGACATCGCCTTGCTGCAGCCGGGGCTGGACTGGCTGGAACAGCGCACCGGCAAACCGGTACTGGGCGTGCTGCCGTATGTAAACGACCTGCATCTGGAAGCCGAAGACGGCATCGACGCACGCCAGGGGGCAAAGGCCGAGCGCGTGCTCAAGGTGATCGTCCCGGTGCTGCCGCGTATCAGCAACCACACCGACTTCGACCCACTGCGCCTGCACCCCCAGGTGGACCTGCAGTTCATCGGCGCGGGCCAGCCGATCCCGGCCGCCGACCTGATCATCCTGCCGGGTTCCAAGAGTGTGCGCGGCGACCTGGCGCAACTGCGTGAGCGCGGTTGGGACAAGGCCATCGACCGGCACCTGCGCTATGGCGGCAAGCTGATCGGGATCTGCGGTGGCTTGCAGATGCTGGGCCGCGAAGTGCATGACCCGCTTGGTCTCGAAGGGGCTGCTGGCTCCAGCCCGGGGCTTGGCCTGCTCGATTACGCCACGGTGCTCGAAGCCGAGAAGCAACTGCGCAACGTTGCCGGCACGCTGAACCTGGAAGCAGTCCCGGTTGCCGGTTATGAAATTCATGCCGGCGTCACCACGGGGCCTGCCCTGGAGCAGCCAGCCGTGCAACTTGCCGATGGGCGTTGCGATGGTGCTGTCAGCGCTGATGGCCAGATACTTGCCACCTACCTGCACGGCCTGTTTGAAGGCAGCCAGTCGTGCGCGGCGCTGCTGCGCTGGGCTGGGCTGGATGATGTGCAGGCCGTCGACTACCAGGCCCTGCGCGAACGCGATATCGAACGCCTGGCCGACCTGGTGGAAAAGCACCTGGACACCGCGCGCCTGCGCCAGCTCTGTGGGGTGGC
Source organism: Pseudomonas sp. SA233 (assembly GCF_054792385.1). Lineage (NCBI taxonomy): Bacteria > Pseudomonadati > Pseudomonadota > Gammaproteobacteria > Pseudomonadales > Pseudomonadaceae > Pseudomonas > Pseudomonas sp. SA233. The sequence goes on from NZ_CP096449.1 coordinate 1,365,440, forward strand.
CTGACATGCTCAACCTGATCCTCGGCGGCGCCCGCTCGGGCAAGAGCCGCCTGGCCGAACAGCTGGCCAGCGCCAGTGGCCTGCCGGTGACCTACATCGCCACCAGCCAGCCGCTGGATGGTGAAATGAACGAACGCGTGCTGCTGCATCGCCAGCGTCGCCCTGATGACTGGGGTTTGATCGAGGAACCCCTGGCCCTGGCCGCGGTACTGCGCGCCGAAGCGGCCGAAGGGCGCTGCCTGCTGGTGGATTGCCTGACCCTGTGGCTGACCAACCTGCTGATGCTCGAAGACGACCAGCGCCTGGCCGAGGAGCGTGATGCGCTGCTGGCCTGCCTGGAACAGTTGCCGGGCACGGTCATCCTGGTCAGTAACGAAACCGGCCTGGGCGTCGTGCCCATGGGCGAGCTGACTCGTCGTTATGTCGACCTGGCCGGCTGGCTGCACCAGGCCGTGGCCGAACGCTGTCAGCGCGTGGTGCTGACTGTGGCCGGCCTGCCCCTAATGCTCAAAGGACCTGCACTATGACCCAAGCCTGGTGGCGTGACGCCTGCCAACCTCTCGACAACGCCGCCATGGACCAGGCCCGCGCCCGTCAGCAGCAGCTGACCAAACCTGCCGGTTCGCTAGGCCAACTGGAAGGATTGGCCATTCAGCTGGCCGGCCTGCAGGGGTGTGAACGGCCGACCTTGGATAACGCCGCAATCAGCATTTTTGCCGGTGACCACGGCGTGGTCGAGGAAGGCATCTCGGCCTACCCGCAAGCGGTGACCGGGCAGATGCTGCGCAACTTCGTCGGTGGTGGCGCGGCAATCAGCGTGCTGGCGCGCCAGCTGCAGGCGAGTCTGGAAGTGGTCGACCTGGGCACCATCGACCCCCACCTGGAACTGCCTGGCGTGCGCCACCTGCGCCTTGGCGCCGGTACCGCCAACTTCGCCCGCCAGCCGGCGATGACCGAGGGCCAGCTGCAGGCCGCCCTGCAGGCCGGTCGCGATAGTGCCCTGCGCGCCGCCGAACAGGGCGCGCAGCTGTTCATCGGGGGCGAGATGGGTATTGGCAACACCACGGCTGCCGCTGCCCTGGCCAGCGTGTTGCTCGGCTGCCCGCCGGCTGAATTGAGTGGCCCGGGTACCGGCCTGGACCACGCCGGGGTGCGGCACAAGGCCGAGGTCATCGAGCGTGCGTTGAGCCTGCATGGCCTTAGCGCCAACGATCCATTGCAGGCACTGGGCTGTGTCGGTGGTTTCGAGATCGCGGCCTTGGCCGGTGCCTACATTGGCTGCGCGCAGGCGGGTATCGCGGTACTGGTGGACGGCTTCATCTGCAGTGTCGCCGCGCTGCTGGCGGTGCGCCTCAACTCGCAGTGCCGGGCCTGGTTGCTGTTCGCCCACCAAGGCGCAGAGCCTGGGCACAAAGCCTTGCTCGACGCCTTGCAGGCCGAGCCGTTGCTGGCCCTGGGACTGCGCCTGGGCGAGGGCAGTGGGGCTGCCCTGGCCGTGCCGCTGTTGCGCCTGGCCTGTGCGTTGCACGGGCAGATGGCGACCTTTGCCGAGGCTGCTGTGGCGGACCGCCCGGCATGATTCTCGACCTGCTACGCCATGGCGAAACCGAACAGGGCGGCTTGCGTGGCAGCCTTGATGATGCCTTGACCGACAAGGGCTGGGCGCAGATGCGTCAAGCCGTGGCCGAAGCCGGCCCGTGGGAGGTGCTGGTCAGTTCGCCGCTGCAGCGCTGTGCCCGTTTTGCCGAGGAACTGGGCGAGCGGCTGAACCTGCCTGTGCAGCGCGAAGCGGCATTGCAGGAGCTGCATTTTGGCGACTGGGAGGGCCGTAGTGCCGCGCAGATCATGGAAGACCAGGCGGACGCGCTGGGGCGCTTCTGGGCGGACCCTTACGCGTTTACACCGCCCAATGGCGAGCCGGTCGAGGCGTTCGCCGAGCGTGTGCTGGCGGCTGTCGAGCGCTTGAGTCAGCAGCATGCTGGCAAGCGTGTGCTGCTGGTCACCCATGGCGGCGTGATGCGGCTGCTGCTGGCCCGTGCCCGTGGTTTGCCAAGGGCGCAGTTGCTTCAGGTCGAAGTCGGCCACGCTGCGCTCATGCGATTGGTGCCGGGTGACGACGGCCAGTGGGTCGAGGGGCGCTGACATGTTGCCGTTGTGGATTGCCTTGCAGTTTCTCAGCAGCCTGCCGGTGAGTCTGCCGGGCATGCCGGCGCCGCGCGAGGTGGGGCGCTCGCTGCTCTGCTACCCGCTGGTCGGGTTGCTGTTCGGCCTGTTGCTGTGGCTGGCCAGCTACCTGCTGCAGGGCACGCCTGCGCCGCTGCACGCGGCCCTGCTGCTCACGTTGTGGGTGTTGCTCAGTGGCGCCTTGCACCTGGATGGCCTGGCGGACAGCGCCGACGCTTGGCTTGGCGGTTTCGGTGACCGCGAACGCACCTTGCTGATCATGAAGGACCCACGTAGCGGGCCGATTGCCGTGGTCACCCTGGTGCTGGTGCTGTTGCTGAAGTTCTGCGCTTTGTGGGTGCTGGTCGAGCAGGGCATTGGCGCACAGTTGCTACTGGCACCGCTGATCGGGCGGGCGGCGATGCTCGGGCTGTTCCTGAGTACGCCATATGTACGGCAGGGCGGTTTGGGGCAGGCGCTGGCCGAGTACCTGCCCCGGCATGCGGCCGGCTGGGTGCTGCTGGGCTGTGTGCTTTTCTGTCTGGTCCTGGGCGGGTGGATCGTGGTGCTGGCGTTGGCGGTGTTTGCCTGGTTGCGGCACCTGATGTGCCGGCGCCTGGGCGGGACTACCGGCGATACTGCTGGTGCAATGCTGGAGTTGCTCGAACTGGCCGTGGTGCTGGGGTTGGCGTTGGGCCTCTGAGCCTTGCTCTGGGCCCTGCAGGAGCGCAATCAGATGTGTCTGTAGGGCGTTTCTGAGCCTAACGTGTCGGTAAATTCCTGAAAAAACTCAGCAAGAACCGGCATCTTTTCAATGGCGTATGCTTGCCCCTCCCGCAAACTGTCGAGGAGTGTCGGCACCATGCGTCATGTCATTCTTGCTGCGTTTTTGTTGGCCATGGGGCCTGCCGCCGTGGCAGCCGATCTCATGGCTTTCTGGAACACCCCCCGCCACGGTGGCAACAGCTTCAACCGGCTGCCACCTGACCAAGCCTACTTCGACGCCTTGAGCGGTTATGGCGCGACCTGGGTGCGGCTGTCCTACGACAAATGGCAGCCGGCGGAACGCGATTTCCTCATCGGCGATGCCGATGCCTACCAAGGCCTGCCTGCCGCCGACCTGGCCACGCTGCGAGCTACCCTCGACCGCGCCCACCAGGCCGGCCTCAAGGTGGTCATCTCACCGCTCTCGTTACCCGGTATGCGCTGGTCGCAAAACAACCAGGGCCAGTTCGACGACCGCCTCTGGCAGGACAAACGCTACTGGTTGCAGTCTGCGGCCTTCTGGCGGGATCTGGCCCGTGAGCTGAAAGGTCACCCGGCCATCGCCGCCTACAACCTGGTCAACGAGCCCGCCCCGGAGAAGCACGGTGGCCTGGCCGAGCATGCCAACCCTGGGCAAATGCAGCAGTGGTATGCAGGGCAGCAGGGCACTGCGCGTGATCTGCCGGCCCTGTATCGGCAGTTGATAGCGGCTATTCGCGAGGAGGACGCGGACACGCCGGTCATGCTCGATGCCGGCTGGTTCGCCGCCGCCGACGCCTTCGGTTACTGGCCGGCTCCCCTGGAAGACCAGCGGGTGCTGTACAGCGTGCACATGTACGAGCCCTATCTGGTGACCAGTGCACCGAACATGACGCGCAAGCAACCCATCGCCTATCCCGGCCCGGCACCGTTTGCGGGGCAGACGCAGCAGTGGGATGGCCAGCGTGTGGCGCAATACCTGCGCCAGCCGCTGGATTGGGCCGCGGCCATGAACGTGCCCCGCTCTCGGTTGGTGGTGGGCGAGTTCGGCTGCATGCGCAGGCTGCCGGGCTGCCGGCAATACCTGGAAGACGTGCTCAGCGTGCTGGATCGCCACCAGTTGCACTGGGCCTTCTACAGCTTCCGTGAAGACAACTGGGATGGCATGGACTATGAGCTGGGCTCGACCAAGGTGCCGTGGCGCTATTGGCAGGCAATCGAGCAGGGCGCTCCAGACCCGCTACCGCGCAAGGCCACGGTGGAGTTCGAGCCGATTCGCAAGCGGCTGAACCCAGGCTGAGGTGTCTGGCAGTCGTGAAAACTCTTGCAATACACATGATGCGGGTATATACACGTATCCATGTTGACCAGTGAATGCATCTGCACCCATCTGCGTCGCGCCGCCCGTGGGGTGAGCCGGCATTACGACGAGGCCCTTGCCAGCTTTGGGGTCAATGTCGCCCAGTTTTCCCTGTTGCGTCATCTGCAGCGGCTCGATCGTCCCAGTATCACCACCCTGGCGGAGGCCATGGGCCTGGAGCGCAGTACCCTGGGCCGCAACCTGCGGGTGCTGGAGGCTGAAGGGCTGGTGGCCTTGGCCGATGGTGACGACCAACGCAACCGCGTGGTGCTGCTGACCGAGGCCGGTACCCAATTGCTGCACGCGGCCCATCCGGCCTGGGAAGAGGCACAGGCAGAGTTGGTGGAGCGGCTGGGGGCAGGGCAGCGGGATGAACTGGTCCGTTTGCTGAATCAGCTGGCTTGAAATTGGTACGACTATAAGCGGGTATATACCCGTAAAACCTTGCGATGTGCTGGAGATAACGACAATGACTTCGGTGTGGCGAACCAGCGGGTGGGTATTGGTGGGGGCAGCGCTGATCCTGGCGCTATCCCTGGGTGTGCGGCACGGCTTCGGCCTGTTCCTGGCGCCTATGAGCGCGGACTTCGGCTGGGGGCGTGAGGTGTTTGCCTTCGCCATCGCCTTGCAGAACCTGATCTGGGGGCTGGCGCAACCGTTCGCCGGCGCCCTGGCTGACCGCATGGGCGCGGCGCGGGTGGTGATCATTGGCGGTATTCTCTACGCTGCCGGGTTGGTGCTGATGGGTATGGCCGACTCGGCCTGGTCGTTGTCGCTGAGTGCCGGCTTGTTGATCGGTATCGGTCTGTCCGGCACCTCGTTCTCGGTCATCCTCGGCGTGGTCGGGCGTGCCGTGCCGGCGGAAAAGCGCAGCATGGCCATGGGCATTGCCAGTGCTGCTGGTTCTTTTGGCCAGTTCGCAATGTTGCCGGGCACGCTCGGCCTTATCCAGTGGCTGGGCTGGTCCGCAGCGTTGCTGGTCCTGGGCCTGATGGTGGCGCTGATCGTGCCTTTCGTCGGCCTGCTGCGCGACCGGCCTCTGCCCACTCATGGAGCCGAACAGACCCTGAGCCAGGCTTTGCGCGAGGCTTGCTCGCACTCCGGCTTCTGGTTGCTGGCGCTGGGCTTTTTCGTTTGTGGTTTCCAGGTGGTGTTCATTGGCGTGCATCTGCCGGCCTACCTGGTCGACCAGCATCTTGCCGCGACTACCGGCACCACGGTGCTGGCGCTGGTAGGCCTTTTCAATATCGTCGGTACCTTCACTGCCGGCTGGCTGGGCGGGCGCATGTCCAAGCCGCGCCTGCTGACCGGGTTGTACCTGCTGCGTGCGGTAGTGATCGTGCTGTTCCTCTGGGCGCCGGTGACCGAATTCAGTGCTTATCTGTTCGGCATCGCCATGGGCCTGCTGTGGTTGTCCACGGTGCCGTTGACCAACGGCACCGTGGCTACCGTATTCGGCGTGCGCAACTTGTCCATGCTTGGCGGTATCGTCTTCCTGTTCCACCAGCTGGGTGCCTTCCTGGGCGGTTGGTTGGGCGGGGTGGTGTATGACCGCACCGGCAGCTACGACCTGGTCTGGCAGATTTCCATCCTGCTCAGCCTGCTGGCTGCCGCCCTCAATTGGCCCGTGCGCGAACGCCCGGTCGCCCGCCTGCAGGCCCAGGCCGCATGAACCGCTACCTGGCTCGAGGGCTACTGCCCGTCGCCGCCCTGTTGCTGCTGGCGCTTGTGTGGTGGGGCTGGCACAAGGGTGGGATGGCGTTGATGCAGCTGGGCATGAGTGTTTGTTAGGCGCTACCCTGCAAGTTCAGGGATTGTCTTGCGGGAGAAACGAGTCATGCGTGCACATTGGTTGACGGTGCCGGTGCTGGCCCTGCTTGCCGGCGCATCGAGCTGGGCTGCCGATTGCCCGGCGTTGTTGCAGGGCAGCCTGCCAGAGTTGCGAGGCAAGGGGCAGGTGGACCTGTGCGAGCGCTTTGCCGGCAAGCCCTTGGTGGTGGTGAATACGGCCAGTTACTGCGGTTTCGCGCCGCAGTTCGAGGGGCTTGAGGCGACGTACAAGGAATATCACGAGCAAGGCCTGGAAATGCTTGGTGTGCCGTCCAATGACTTCAAGCAGGAGGACGCCGACAGTGAGAAGACAGCCAAGGTCTGTTATGCCAACTATGGCGTTACCTTTACCATGACCAAGACACAGGCGGTTCGGGGCGCGGATGCGATACCGCTGTTCGCGGAGCTGGCAAGCCAGAGCAGTGCGCCGAAGTGGAATTTCTACAAGTACGTGGTGGACCGCAAGGGCAAGGTGATTGATAACTTTTCCAGCCTGACCAAGCCGGATGATCCAGCGTTCCGGGCAGCCATCGAAAAGGCCATTGCCTCCCAGCCATAACCTAGCAGCTCTTGCTCTTGCTCTTGCTCTTGCTCTTGCTTTTGCTTTTGCTTTTAAGCGCGCGATAGTTCAGGCGCCGCCGATTGCGACTTCAGGAGGCCGAGCGAAGGGACTGCGGAGGGAGGTGACGGGCATGGATGCCCGTCAAGCGCTGAGGCCCCATGGATGGGGCCTGCAGCGCGTACTCCCGGGAGCAGGCCCGTAGCGAGGGGACCCCGGAGCGCAGCGTAGGGGCCGGATGATGGGAGCCAGCGTTTTTTGGTTACTTTTTGTCGCGTTTGACAAAAAGTGACCCGCCGTAAGGGCGGAAAGGTGATTAAGCGCCACCTTCGAAAATGAATGTTGACCTTGTTGTTGGTGCCCACGCTTGAAAGCGAAGAGCGAAGAGCGAAGAGCGAAGAGCGAAGAGCGAAGAGCGAAGAGCGGAAAAGTACTGGTCTTGATATCGCGCATAGTCCATTTACGATGGCGACGCTTACTCACCTTTTCGCCCTTACGGCGAGTCACTTTTTGCCAAACGCGGCAAAAAGTAACCAAAAAAACGCTGCGCTCCCATCATCCGGCCCCTGCGCTGCGCTCCGGGGTTCCCTCGCGCCGGTCTTGCTCCCGGGAGTACGCGCTGCAGGCCCCATCCATGGGGCCTCAGCGCTTGACGGGCATCCATGCCCGTCACCTCCCTCCGCAAGACCTCTGCTCGGCCTCCTGAAGTCGCGAAGATCAAGATCAAGATCAAGATCAAGATCAAGATCAAGAGCAAGAGCAAGAGCAAGAGCAAGAGCAAGAGCAAGAGCAAGAGCAAGAGCAAGAGCAAGAGCAAGAGCAAGAGCAAGAGCAAGAGCAAGAGCAAGAGCAAGAGCAAGAGCCGGGGACTTGTCTGGGTTTCAGGTTACTTCACTTTGCATGCACAGTAATCGCCACCAACCGCACAACCACCGGCCTGACCATCAATACACAAACGAACGCCACAGGCATCGCCAACTGGTAAGCCTTCAGCACGTTGCCAAGGTACTCAGGGTTGACCCCCGCATTCGCTGCCGTGATCACGAAACACATCAATAGCGCCATGATCGACGACATGTAAAAGGCAAAAACGTAAGGCGTGGCGGCGGGATGCAATTTGCGTCGGCTGCGTGCCTGGGACAAGTTGCTCATGCGAACTCCTGAAAAGTAAGTAGAGACGCAGGTTAGCAACGCCCCCGGCAGCAGCTGTAGACCAGCCGCATTGAGTTCTTTATAAAGAGATTCTTACGAATCCAAGGGCTCAGCATGGACCTGCTCAACGCCATTCGCAGCTTCATCAAGGTGGTCGAAGCCGGCAGTATCGCCGCCGGTGCCCGCAACCTGGGCCTGAGCCCGGCTGCGGTCAGCCAGAACCTGGCACGCCTGGAAGGTCACTTGCAGGTTCGCCTTCTCAGCCGCACCACCCGCAGCATGGCGCTGACACCCGCTGGTACCCAGTATTACGAACGCGTCAGGCACATCGAGCGCGATCTGGCCTTGGCCGAACAGGCCGTCACCACCCCCGACAGTAACCCCCAAGGGCGGCTGTGCATTGCCTCGACGTCCGCCTTCGGTCGCCACGTGCTGGCGCCATTGATACCTGCGTTCAGTGCCCGCTACCCACTGCTTTCGATAGAGTTGGTAACGACTGATCGCCGGGTCAACCACGCGCGGGAGGATGTGGATGTAAGCCTGCGCATTACCCCGCAGCTAGAAGACCAGTTGCTGGCCAGGCATATCGCCCGCATCCCGTTCGTTTGCTGTGCCTCGCCCGGTTACCTGCAAAGCGCCGGCGTGCCGGCCACGCCCGAGGCGTTGCGTGAGCACCGCTGCCTGGTGTTCCGCTACCCGGTGGATGGACGCTTCCTGCGTTGGGGGTTCATGCGCGACGGGCTGCGGTTCGAGGCAGAGTTCGGTAGTGTCCTGATCAGCGACGACATCGATGCCCTGACCCAGATGGCGCTGCACGATGGCGGCATCACCCGCCTTGCCGAGTTCATCGTAAGGCCGCATCTGGATAACGGGGCGCTGGTGCCGTTGTTCGAATACAGCGATAGCGGCCAGGCCTATGCCCAGACCGAACCGATGGATATCTATCTGTGCCTGGCCGACCGCTTTGCCATGACCGCAAAAGTACAGGTGTTCATGGACTACCTGCGCGAATGCCTGGGCGATGACTGGCAGGTGAAGGTGTAAAAAAACCGCCACGAGGGCGGTTTTCATGTCACGCGTATGAATCAGAAGCGGTAGGTAAGGGATGCACCAATACCGTGAGCACTGTTCTCATACTTGGCCTGATAGGTGCCTTTCAGCGCCTGTTGTGTCGGCGAGCCGGACACATTGTTCACCTTGGTATCCTCTTCCCACAGATACGAGTAGGCAACATCGATGGTCATGTCGTCGTTCGGGCTCCAACCGGCACCAAAGCTGACAGCCTTGCGGTCTCCGGTAGGAATGCGCGGCGAGCGATCATGGTTGTTGGTGGGCGACTGGTCGACGGAGAAGCCTGCACGCAGGGTCCACTCCTTGTTCACCTTGTAGGCAGCACCAATGGCGTGTGCCCAGGTGTCATGCCAGTTTTGCTCTTCGGTGATGGTCTGCAGTGGGTAGCCCGTCGGTGCTTCGTTCTTGACAACGATGCTCTCCAGGCGGCTCCAGCGAGTCCAGGTACTACCCGCATAGAGTGTCCACTGGTCATCCAGTTCATGGGTGATCGAGAAGTCCACCGATTCTGGCGTCTTTATTTTCAGGCTGGCGTCGAATTTGCCGTTCAGGCCGAGGGCTGCAATCGGGTACGACACTCGCGTGTCGCCTTCAAGCTTGTAGTCGACCATGGAGTGATAGGTCAGGCCCAGGCGGGTACGGTCTGTGGCTTGCACGAGGACGCCAATGTTGTAACCGATCGCGGTGTCGTCGCCCTTGATCTTGATTTCGCCATCCGGCCCGTTCGGGCCCAGCAGCGCCTTGCTGGACAGATTCGAGCCCAGTTCACCCTTGATACGGTTGATGGTCGGACCGAAACCGATCGACACCTTGTCGTTGAAGGCATAGCTGATGGTTGGCTGGAAGGTGACAACCTCGACCTTGCTCTTCTTGCCCCAGTAGCGTGCCGCGTCGTCGCTGCCGTAGTCCGTGATCAGGCCGTATGGCACGTAAACGCCGAAACCGACGCTCCAGTGATCATCGATAGGTTTGACGTAATAGCCCATGGGTACACCCACGACCGGGACCATGTCGCCATCGGTTTCCCCCCCGAAATTGCTACCACGACCCGAAATATCAGTTTTGGCAATGACAGCCGCGCCACCCACGGTGACCTGTTCGCGCTTGAGGCGAGACATGCCCGCAGGGTTGCCATACACCGTGCTGGCATCTTCGGCAGAAGACGAACGTCCCGCAAACCCGGTTCCCATGCCGCTGATGCTTTGTTCGTTCAGCGCGAAACCTGCGGCGAGCAGTTGGCTGGAAGCAAGTGCAACGGCTACGCCGAGGGAGGCTTTGAGCATTACTTTTTTCATTATTAGAAAACTCCTTGGGATCTCCGGGGCGAAAAGCTACCAACAAATCACGCGCCGCGCTATAGCCTCAATCGCAGGAGATAGAGCGGTTTTGTAGGACAATCCGACCAAAATTCCCTTTTTTCCGGGCACGTTGTAGGACGCGTCTTAAGATGCCTGCGGCAATCTCTGATCTATGCAGGTATGCCAGGCCTGTGTGAAGTCGCGCAGTCGACCTTGGGGGTTGAAAATCTGTCGCCAGATTCGCGCAAGCGCGAGAAGGTCATCGGCGGCAGGCAGTGGCGTGGCCTGCTCTTCGATGAGCATCCAGGCAATCGCGGTTGAATAACGCAGGTTGACGGTGAGTTCCAGGTGCGGGCCGCCGAGGAAGGCGTGCTGGCTGGCCAGGCCGCGGACCAGGCTGGCCAGGTCGGGGTCACGGGCAAGATAGTCGTCCCAGATAGCCTGGTGACGGTGTTCGCCGATACGGTACAGACCGTGCCCACGACGGTCGTGCAAGGCCGACCCCAGGGCCGACTGGCTGGCGGCGATGCCAAGCAACAAGGCTTCGGCGCTGGCGCAGTGACGGTTCAGGTAGACCAGGGTGGGTCGGATCACATACTGACACAATTCATTCGCCGCGATACCCATGATGCCCTCGAGCAGTTAAGGGCCGGACGGGCGCTGGAGCTTGGCAGCTGGTGAGTGATCAGGCCCGCCGGAAGCGGCAAGCACCGCTCGAGTTGAAGTGTAGTGTGATAATCGTGGTGTAAAGGGCTGTTTTTAAATCGATTGCTGCCTGACGTACTTGGCTATATGCCTTAAGGCAATTACGCCACGAACGTTCAGGCAGGCTTGCGATGGCATGATTCAGCGCTTGAATACCGCAGCATTCGCCGCTCACGCGGTGAGCGACTGGCGGGTTCGGGCGATGACCGCCTGCAGCGGTTCACTGCGGCTGTACTGTTCGGGGTACAGGCGTTCGGTGTGGCAGGCGACGCCGTGTTCGTCTACCAGGGTGAAGCTGAAGCTGCCTTTGCGAGGGGCAACGATAAGGCACTTCAACGGCGAGAAGGCCTGGGAGAGGGTGCCAATGGCAGCCTGAATCTGATGATGAGTTTGCATATTGTTGGAGGTTCCTGCTTTAAACACGGGGTTATGATCCGTGCATGATAGAAACGTTCCAGTGACGCCTTTATTAAGGGACGAACGAACCTGACTGGAACAGGGCAGCCAGAGGGAGCGCAATCAAAGGTGGGCGCGTGGGCTGACTGGTAGGTACTTCAGAGGGCAGGCAGCACGCCGGGGCCAAGGTTCTAGGCCGTCGGGGTGGGATCCTGATCAATCTGTCACGTGATTCGTGCTTGAACAGCGCTGGGCTGGCGAGTGAATCATCGAATGGGCCGGTCCTGGTTTCAGCAGCGTCACCCTTGGGAGGAGTGTGTCTGCAAGGACGCTTGAGGCCAGAATTGACTTTCAGCTTGGTACTAACGATGCGCACCTTAACGAAAATACAGGTGCTTGGCAAGGACTTCGTGTTAATACAGGTTAGCCGCGCAGTATGGCGCGTATTTCCCCTGATGGGAAGGGGCTGCAAAAGGCCCGTATCCGGCCTGATGTACCGATTTCGTGCATTCAATTGAAGGTTTTTGGTGCACTTGTTCACATTCGGAGCAGCGCTTGCAACTGCCTTGCAGCATGCCATCACAGCCTCGCCAATGCCTTGACTGGCCGGTTAAGTCAATGAAAAAAAACACTATTTTTAGCTGGTGAAAAAATCGTCAGTTTGAGCGAAAGCCCCAATTCATAGGGGTTTGCGAGGGATGCCAGGGGGTTGTCCACCGAGTTATCCACAGGAACTGTGGATTGTCCCTGGCGCTTGCTCTAGGACGGGCGTGCCAGCAATACAGTGAACTGTCCGACAATCGACATGCTTCAGGAACCCAGTTGGTCATCCACTTGAAAACGTCAAGAAAAGATCATTGAAAATTTTTTCAATCCTGCAGAAATCGGAAGGCCATGTCGCAAAAAAAAGGGTAGAGTGGCGCGCCTTTCGAGTTGCCAATCCTGTTGCTCATGAAGTTTCGCGGTAAACACCTCGCCAGCCCTGCTGCATCGACGCCTGCGCCTCCCCCCAAACGTTTCTCCCTCAAAGTGGCCTTGTGGTTGCTCGACAACCCGCGCCTGGGTGACAAGCCGCAGGTCAAGCACTTGGCCGGGCGCCTGTTGAAACAGCCGGCGCGTCAGGGTGTGGTAGTGGCGCAAAGCCGCCTGGGACAGATGTTGTGCCGTGATTGCGGCAATGCCCGTGACCGGCGTATTGGCCATGAACTGCTGCGCCAGGCGGCCCGCGCCGGTGATCGGCGGGCGCAGCTGGAGTATGCGCGGCTGTGCCAGCACAACGAGCCGGAGCAGGCGCGGTACTGGCTGGAACTGGCGGCGGGGCAGGGGTCGCAGGAAGCGCGGCGGCTTTTGCGGCAGTGGTTCCATGCCTGAGGTGTGTTGCCAGCACTGGCCTTTTCGCGGGTAAACCCGCTCCCACAGGAATAGCTATACCTCGGATACTGTGCAATCCCTGTAGGAGCGGGTTTACCCGCGAAGAGGGCTGAACAGGCAACACACCGCTCAGGCTGATAAGCTGCGATGCATTCATCCAGGATCATTCGGGGTAAGCATGACAGTGGATCTGGCCAGCATTCTGCTGGGCTTGGTGGCAGGTGCATTACCTTGCCTGGGTTGGGCCATGCAGTTGCAGCGTCGCCAGGGCACGCGGCAAGGCGAGCAGGCTTTGCTCGAAGAGCGCCTCAGTGCTGCCCAGCTGGCCCTGGCCGGCCTGCAGGCGCAACTGGACGCCTGCCGCGATGAAATCAGCGATCTCAGCGAAGCCAACACCGTCAAGCAGACCCAGCTGGCCGCCCAGGGCCGTGAGCTGGAACTGCTGCAGATCGACCGTGACAATGCCCGTGATGCCGCTCACGCCTGGAACCTCGAACGTGCCAACCGCGAAGCCGAACTGCGTCGCCTGGAGGCCCAGACCGCACGCCTGGACGCCGAGCTGCGCGAGCAGCAGGAAAGCCACCAGCAGCGCCTGGAAGACCTGCAGGAAGCCCGCGACACCCTGCGCGCCCAGTTCGCCGACATGGCTACCAAGATCTTCGACGAGCGCGAACAGCGCTTCGCCCAGACCAGCCAGCAGCATCTCGGCCAGTTGCTCGACCCGCTCAAGGAGCGCATCCAGGCTTTCGAAAAACGCGTGGAAGAGAGCTACCAGCAGGAAGCCCGCGAGCGCTTCTCGCTGGGCAAGGAGCTGGAGCGCCTGCAGCAACTCAACCTGCGCCTGTCCGACGAAGCCACCAACCTGACCCAGGCGCTGAAGGGCCAGAAAACCCAGGGCAACTGGGGTGAGTTGATCCTCGAACGGGTATTGGAGCATGCCGGCCTGGAAAAGGGCCGCGAATACCAGACCCAGGTCAGCTTGAAGAGCGCCGATGGCGAGCGCTTCCAGCCTGACGTTCTGATCATGCTGCCCGGCGACAAGCAGGTAGTGGTGGATGCCAAGGTCAGCCTCACCGCCTACCAGCAGTTCGTCGCCGGCAACGACGAGGCTGCGCTCAAGCAGCATGTGCAGTCGCTGCGCAGCCACGTCAAAGGCCTGTCGAGCAAGGACTACAACCGCCTCGAAGGCCTGCACAGCCTGGATTTCGTGCTGCTGTTCGTGCCGATCGAGGCCGCCTTCTCGGCAGCCCTGCAGGCCGAGCCGAATCTGTTCCAGGAAGCCTTCGACCGGCAGATCGTGATCGTCAGCCCGACCACCTTGCTGGCCACCTTGCGGGTGATCGACAGCCTGTGGAAGCAGGAACGCCAGGGCCAGAACGCCCGCGAGATCGCCGAACGCGCCGGCTGGCTGTACGACAAGTTCGTGCTGTTCATCCAGGATCTGGACGAGTTGGGCAGCCGCCTGCAGCAGGTGGACAAGGCCTATGCTGCCGCGCGTAACAAGCTCTGCGAAGGGCGCGGCAACCTGGTCAGCCGCAGCGAACAGCTGAAGCTGCTGGGCGCCCGCGCCAGCAAGAGCCTGCCGGCCGACCTGCTGGAGCGGGCGCTGTCCGATGAGGCGTTGCCGGACGAAGCGCTTACTGAACCAGGCTCAGATGGCGATTGAGCATGGCACGCAGGGCCGCCGGCTTGACCGGCTTGGCCAGGTAGTCCAGGCCAGAGGCATGCACCATGGCGATGGTTTCCTTGCTGCCGTCAGCGCTGATCACCACGCCCGGCACCGGCTCGCCAAGGCGCGCGCGTAGCCAGCCCATCAGCCCAGTACCAGTTTCGCCGTCGTCCAGGTGGTAGTCCACCAGCGCCAGGTGCGGGCGCATGCCCTTGGCCAGCAGAGCTTCGCATTCGGCGCGGTTGCGCGCGGTCCACACCTGGCAACCCCAGCGGCTGAGCAGGCTGTTCATGCCGATCAGGATGCTGTCTTCGTTATCTACGCACAGTACCTGCAGCCCGGCCAGTGGCTGGCCGCCCTGTTCCACCGGGGCGGCGGGCGCCGGTGCGGCCTGGTGGGCAATTGGTACGCTGACGCGGAACACCGTGCCCTTGCCCGGCCACGAGCGCACTTCCAGCTTGTGCCCCAGTACCCGGCACAGGCCGTCGGCGATCGCCAGGCCCAGGCCCAGGCCCTTCTCGGCGCGGGTCTGGTGGCTGTCCAGGCGCTTGAACTCCTGGAAGATCACCTGCAGCTTGTCGTCGGCGATGCCGGGGCCGCGGTCCCACACTTCAAGCCACAACTGTTCACCCTGGCGCCGTGTGCCCAGCAGGATCGGGCTCTTGCCGTAGCGCAGGGCGTTGGTCAGGAAGTTCTGCAGCACCCGGCGCAGCAGCTTCATGTCACTGTCCACCCGCAGGCGGCTGCCGCGCAGGCGGAATTCCAGGCCCTTCTCGGCGGCCAGCACCTTGAATTCGGCACCCAGGGTGTCGAACAGCTCGTTGAGGGCAAAGGGTTTGGCATCCGGGGTAATCTTGCCGTTTTCAAGGCGTGAGATGTCCAGCAGGTCGCTGATCAGCTCTTCGGCCGAGCGCAGCGAACTGTCCATGTGCTGCACCAGCTGCCGGGCCTCTTCATTCATGCCCTCGGCCTGTTGCGACAAGGCGGCGGAGAACAGCCGGGCCGCGTTCAGCGGCTGCATCAGGTCATGGCTGACCGCGGCCAGGAAACGGGTCTTGGACTGGCTCACCGCTTCGGCACGGCTCTTGGCTTCGGACAACGCCTGGTTCAGTTGCGACAGCTCCTGGGTGCGTTCCGCCACCCTTTGCTCCAGGCGTTCGTTGGCATCGCGCAGGGCCTGCTCGGCCTCACGGAACGGGGTGATGTCGGTGA
The DNA here is from genome assembly GCF_054792385.1 of Pseudomonas sp. SA233. Lineage (NCBI taxonomy): Bacteria > Pseudomonadati > Pseudomonadota > Gammaproteobacteria > Pseudomonadales > Pseudomonadaceae > Pseudomonas > Pseudomonas sp. SA233. Next base: position 1,380,970 of record NZ_CP096449.1, read on the forward strand.
AGCTCATGACGAAACCGCCGCCCGGCATCGGGTTGCCGATCAGCTCGATCACCCGGCCATTGGGGAACAAGCGCTCGGAGGAGTGCGCACGGCCCTGACGCATCCAGTGCAGGCGACGCGCCACGTGCACCTGCGCCTCGCCCGGTCCGCACAGGCCACGCTCGGCGTTGTAGCGGATGATGTCGGCGATCGGCCGGCCCACGCTGATCAGCCCGTCGGGGTAGTTGAACAGTTCCAGGTAACGGCGGTTCCAGGCCACCAGGTGCAGGTTCTGGTCGACCACGCTGATGCCCTGGTTGATGTTCTCGATGGCCCCTTGCAGCAGGGCGCGGTTGAACTGCAGCACCTCGCTGGCTTCGTCGGCGATACGCACCACGTCTTCCAGCTGCATGTCGCGGCCTTCGATGGCGGCCTTGACCACGGCGCGGGTCGACGACGTGCCGAGTACGCCGGCCAGCAGGCGTTCGGTATGTTCGATCCAGTCGCCGTCGGCGTTCTGGTTGGGGTTGAAGCCCTTGCCCTGGCGGTAGGCGAAGCGGATGAAGCTCTGCCGGGCGCGTTCTTCACCAACGAAGCGCGAGGCCAGGGTCAGCAGGTCGTCGATCTGCACCGCCAGCAGCGGCTTGCTGCTGGGCCTGGCGCTAGTCTGCTGGCCGATGAAGCGGCCGGCCTGCCAATGCTCGGAAACCCGCGTGCGCGAAAGCACCGAGACCCAGGCGAACAGCGTGAAGTTACCCGCCAGCGACAGCACCACGCCTTGGGTCAGCGGGCTGATCGGCAGGTTTAGCGGATTGCCGTGCAGCCACGCCAACCCCGGAAACAGCTGCAGCGACCATCCCAGGCTGTGCGCCGCGATCGGCAGGACGAGGGTGTAGAACCAAAGGAAGATACCTGCAGCCAGGCCCGCGAATACGCCGCGGCGGTTGGCCTGCTTCCAGTACAGCGCACCGAGCATGGCCGGGGTCAGCTGGGTCACGGCGGCAAAGGCGATCTGGCCGATGGTCGCCAGGCTGGCGGTGGAACCCAGCAGGCGGTAGCTGACATACGCCAGCAGCAGGATCACCACGATGGTCACCCGGCGTACCGAGAGCATCCAGTGGCGGAATGCCTCGAACGGCCGCTCGGCGTTGGTACGGCGCAGCAGCCAGGGCAGCAGCATGTCGTTGGAGACCATGGTCGACAGCGCCACGGCCTCGACGATGACCATGCCCGTGGCCGCCGATGCACCACCGATGAATGCCAGCAGGGCCAGGCTCGGGTGTGCCTCGGCCAGAGGAAGGCTGATGACGAACGAATCGGAGATCACCGTGCCCGGCAGCAGCATCTGCCCGGCCAGGGCGATCGGCACCACGAACAATGCGGCGAGCGCCAGGTACATCGGGAATACCCAGCGCGCCAGGCGCATGTCCTGGGGTTCGATGTTCTCCACCACGGTAACGTGGAATTGCCGTGGCAGGCAGATGATCGCCATCATCGCCACGGCGGTCTGCACCACCATCGACGGCCAATTGATGGTCTCCTGCCAATAGTCCTGAAGGTGGATCGACTGGCGCGCCTGGCTGAACAGGTCGTCGAAGCCGTCATACAGGTTGAAGACGACGAAGATGCCCACGGCGAGGAAGGCCAGCAGCTTGATCAGTGATTCGAAGGCAATCGCCAGGACCATGCCACGGTGGTGTTCGGTCACGTCCAGGCTGCGGGTACCGAAGACGATGGCGAACAGTGCCAGTACCAGGGATACAACCAGTGCGGTGTCCTGTACGCGGGTGCCGGTGGCGTCGGCGTTGGCGCCGATCAGCAGGTTCACGCCCAGCACGATGCCCTTGAGTTGCAAGGCGATGTACGGCAGCACGCCTACCAGGCAGATGAGCGCCACGACCACCGCCAGGGACTGCGACTTGCCATAGCGCGCGGCGATGAAGTCGGCAATCGAGGTGATGTTCTGTTGCTTGCTGATCAGCACCATCTTCTGCAGCACCCAGGGCGCGAAGATCAGCAGCAGCACCGGGCCCAGGTAAATCGGCAGGAATGCCCAGAGCTGTTCGGCGGCCTGGCCGACCGCGCCGAAGAAGGTCCAGCTGGTGCAGTAAACGGCCAGCGACAGGCTGTACACCCAGGCACGCAGCTTCGGCGGCAACGGTGTGCTGCGGCGGTCGCCGTAGAAGGCGATGGCGAACATGATGGCCATATAGACCAGGGCGACCACGGCGATCAGCCCGCTGGACAACGACATGAAGACTCCGAAGCAAAAAGATAACGCGGTCCCGATCAATCAGTCTGGCACGCAGGTGCCGCTTCGTCAGCGCAGACGATGGTCGCAGTGGCAGGTGGTCGCAGGGTTCTCTTTAACCTGTGCCGGCCCTTTCGCGGGTGAACCCGCTCCCACAGTTACTGCACAGGCTTTGAAAGGGGCGCTGTCCCTGTGGGAGCGGGTTCACCCGCGAAGAGGCCAGCAGAGCAGACATCATCCTTTGCGGGTACCCAGCCAATAAAACACCCCCGCCAGTATCACCGACAACACCAGCAGGTAGAAGATCGCCCCCGGCCACAGATGTACCAGGGCAAACCCCACCATCACCGGCCCCAGCGCCGCACCGAGGTTGGACAGGTTCTGCGCGCCGTAATACACCCCACGCAAGTGCTCCGGCGCGATCAGGTCGATGAACATGTACTCGGCCGGGATCACGATGATCTCGCCCAGGGTGAACACCAGCATCGCCAGGCACCACGCCAGCGCCGAACCGGCCAGGGCAAAGCCCAGCAGCCCGGCGATGAACAGGCCCATGCCGGCCAGCAGCCAGGGCATCAGGCGCTGGCGGCTGATGCGGCGGCCGATCAGGTACTGCAGGGCAATCACCGTCACCGCGTTGGTGGTCACCAGGTAACCGATCAGGCGCGCCGCCTCGGCCGGGCTGCTGGTTATCACCAGGTACTGCGACAGGTAGGCAGTGAACTGGCCGAATACTACCGCGCTCAGCACCCCGCCCAGGGTGAAGCATATCAGCCGTCGGTCACGGGCCAGACCCAGCGCCACCTGGCCAAAGCCGACCCCGGGTTTGTCCGGCACACTGGCCTGCAGGCCGCGGTCCCCCAAGCGCCAGTAGGTCAGGCACATACCCAGGCCGAGCAGGGCGGAGGCAATGAACGGCATATGGTCGTTCAGCTCCAGCATGGCCACGCCCAGCAGAGGGCCGGCGGCGTAGCCGACGTTGCTGAGGGTGTACTTGATGGCGAAGACTTCGGCCCGTGCCTCCACCGGCAGCAATGCGCAGAAGCCCGCCTTGGCAGCGATGTCGACCACTGCCAGGGCCAGGTTGATCAGTACCAGGCAGATAAAGAACAGCAGCGCCGAGTTGCTGGCGACCGCGCCGACGAAAGCCAGGGCAAACAGCAGGGTGCTGGCGCTGACCAGGGTGTGGTTGCGCAAGGTGTCCACAAGGTGGCCGCCATACAGGCTCAGCAGCGAGGCGATGATCAGTGCACCACCGATCAGCAGGCCGATCTGGCTGATCGGCAGCTGGAAGTTGTCGGCCAGGTACACCACCAGGTAGGGCAGGGTAAGGGCACGGGCGACGGTGAGGGTGAAGGTGGTGCCGAGCAGCAGGCGCACACTGTGCGGGTAGCGTTTTATGGCGGCGAGCATTACACATCCTTGTTGTTCTGTTTTGCCGGGGGCCAGCATATGCCAACAGAGGCCTGCTGCGCAGGCCTTTCGCGGGCACGCCCGCTCTCACATGCCCTCAAGGCATGTGATATCCCTGTGGGAGCGGGCGTGCCCGCGAAAGGGCCGGTACAGCCCTCCAAAATCCTTGAGCGCTTGCCAGTCAGTGCATTTCCCATGCAGATTTGTGGCTTGTCGCGCCCTGCGCGCCTCCAATTGAAAAGCCCTCAGGACCAAGGACGATGAGTCACTCCTCGCAATTCACCTTGCTCGGCAAGCGGCGTTTCCTGCCGTTTTTCATCACCCAGTCGCTGGGTGCCTTCAACGACAACCTGTTCAAGCAGTCGCTGATCTTGGCGATCCTGTTCAAGCTCAGCCTGGGCGACGGTGACCGTTCGATCTGGGTCAACCTGTGCGCCCTGCTGTTCATCCTGCCGTTCTTCCTGTTCTCTGCGCTGGGCGGGCAGTTTGGCGAGAAGTTCGCCAAGGATGCGCTGATCCGGGCCATCAAGCTGGCCGAGATCGCGATCATGGCGGTAGGCGCGCTCGGTTTCATCACCAATCACCTGGCGCTGATGCTGGTGGCGCTGTTCGGCATGGGAACCCACTCGGCGCTGTTCGGCCCGGTGAAGTACTCGATCCTGCCGCAGGCCCTGCGCGAAGAAGAGCTGGTCGGCGGCAACGGGCTGGTGGAAACCGGTACCTTCCTGGCCATCCTCGCCGGCACGATCGGCGCCGGGGTGATGATGTCGGCCGACAGCTATGCCACCGTGGTGGCTGGTGGCGTGGTCGGCACCGCCGTGCTCGGTTACCTGGCCAGCCGCTGGATCCCGCGGGCCGCTGCCGCTTCACCGCAAATGCCGCTGGACTGGAACATCTTCAGGCAGTCGTGGGCGATCCTGCGCATGGGCCTGGGGCAGCCGCCGGCGGTGTCGCGCTCGATCGTCGGCAACTCGTGGTTCTGGTTCGTCGGTGCCATCTACCTCACGCAGATCCCGGCCTACGCCAAGGACTGGCTGCACGGTGACGGCACGGTGGTGACCCTGGTGCTGACCCTGTTCTCGGTGGGGATTGCCTTGGGTTCGCTGCTGTGCGAGCGGCTCAGCGGGCGCAAGGTGGAAATCGGCCTGGTGCCGTTCGGCTCGTTCGGGCTGAGCCTGTTCGGCCTGCTTTGGTGGTGGCACTCCGGCGATGTGCCGGCTGCGGCGGCACCGCACGACTGGTTGGCGCTGTTGGGCATGGGCCAGGCCTGGTGGATCCTGCTGTCTATCGTCGGCCTTGGGGTGTTCGGCGGCTTCTACATCGTACCGCTGTATGCACTGATCCAGGCCCGCACCGCCGAAGACCAGCGCGCCCGGGTGATCGCGGCCAACAACATCCTCAATGCCCTGTTCATGGTGGTGTCGGCAGTGCTCACCATCATACTGCTGGGCCTGGCCGAGCTGACCATCCCGCAACTGTTCCTGGTGGTGTCGCTGCTCAACATCGCGGTCAACGCCTATATCTTCAGGATCGTGCCCGAGTTCACCATGCGCTTCCTGATCTGGCTGCTCAGCCATTCGATGTACCGCGTGCAGCACCGCGACCTCGAACGCATCCCCGACGAAGGCGCGGCGCTGCTGGTTTGCAACCACGTGTCGTTCGTCGATGCGCTGCTGCTGGGCGGGGCGATCCGTCGGCCGATCCGCTTCGTCATGTACTACAAGATCTACAACCTGCCGGTACTCAACTTCGTGTTCCGCACCGCAGGCGCCATCCCGATTGCCGGGCGCAACGAAGACCTGGCCATCTACGAACGTGCTTTCGCGCGCATTGCCGAGTACCTGGCCGATGGCGAGCTGGTATGCATCTTCCCTGAAGGCAAGCTGACCGGGGATGGCGAAATCGACGTGTTCAAGGGCGGCGTCAACCGCATCCTCGAAGAAACCCCGGTGCCGGTCATTCCGTTGGCCTTGCAGGGGCTGTGGGGCAGCTTCTTCAGCCGTGACCCGGCCAAGGGCTTTTTCAAGCGCCTGTGGTCGCGGGTGACCATCGTGGCAGGCGCCGCCATCCCGGTGGAGGCGGCGCAGCCAGAAGCCTTGCGTGAGCAGGTCAGCCGCCTGCGCGGCAACCTGCGCTAGGGGAGGGCGTCAACTGGCGCTGACTTTCAGGCCGACCAGGCCGGTAATGATCAGCGCCACGCTGACCAGGCGTACCAGGGCCATGGACTCGCCGAACAGGATGATACCGGCGATCACCGTGCCGACGGCGCCGACGCCGGTCCAGATGGCATAGGCGGTACCCAGCGGCAGCTCTTTCATGGCCAGGCCCAGCAGGCCCAGGCTGATGGCCATGGCGGCGACGGTGAGGACGGTGGGCAGTGGCTTGCTGAAGCCGTCGGTGTATTTCAGGCCGACGGCCCAGCCGACCTCGAACAGGCCGGCGAAGAACAGGATGATCCAGGACATGGTGCGTCTCCATCGTTGTGAATGATGGGGCCGTCCCCGGAATGGTCACGCGGTGCGTCGTGAGGTCGTCCTCACAGTGGGTGCCATGGTGCATATATGCAGCCCTCTGGGCAAGCCTGCGCGGGCCTCTTCGCGGGTAACCCCGCTCCTACAGGGATCTCCACAATTTTCAGACCTGTGCAGTACCTGTGGGAGCGGGTTTACCCGCGAAGGGGCCAGTGCAGGCAACATCAATGCCTGGCCGGCTCCCCACCTTCGGCTTCTGCCACAGGTTCCCCCATGCGCCGGAACCAGGTAGACAGCAGCGCCCCGGAAATATTGTGCCAAACGCTGAACAACGCACTCGGCACCGCAGCCAGCGGCGAAAAATGCGCCGCCGCCAGTGCCGCGCCCAGCCCGGAGTTCTGCATGCCCACCTCCAGCGCCAGCGACTTGCGCTGTGCCAGCGGCAGCTTGCACAGCCTGCCGGTCAGGTACCCCAGCAAGTAGCCGAAGCTGTTGTGCAATATCACCACCGCCATGATCAGCAGCCCTGACTCGGCGATCTTCGCCTGGCTGGCCGCCACCACCGCGCACACGATCATCACGATACTCACCACCGACACCAGCGGCAGTACCTGCACCGCCGCCTGCACCCGCGCGCCAAGCAGCCGCTGGGTCAGTACGCCGAGCACGATCGGCAGCATCACCAGCTGCAGGATCGACCAGAACATGTCCATGAAGGACACCGGCAGCCAGGCCGAGGCCAGGAACCAGATCAGCGCCGGAGTCAGCAGCGGGGCGAGCAGGGTGGTGACCGCAGCGATGGCCACCGCCAGCGCCAGGTCGCCGCGTGACAGCCAGACCATCACGTTCGATGCCGTGCCGCTCGGGCAGCAGCCAACCAGGATCACGCCCACGGCGATTTCCGGCGGCAGGTGGAACAGCTGGCACAGCAGCCAGGCCATGCCCGGCATGATCACGAAGTGCGCGACCACCCCCAGCATCACCCGCCAGGGCTGGCGGGCGAGGGCGGCGAAGTCATCGAGCTTGAGGGTGAGGCCCATGCCGAACATCACCAGGCCCAGCAGCGGCACGATGGCCACCTTCAGAGCGATGAACCATTGCGGTTGCAGGAAGGCCAGTACGGCGAACACCAGCACCCACAGGGCGAAGGTATTGCCGACGAAGCGGCTGAGGGTGGCGAGGGCACGCATGGGGGGGCAATTCCTTTTTGTTTTATCGCTTCAAGAATTTCACTGGCCTCTTCGCGGGCAAGCCCGCGAAAGGGCCAGTACGGTCTGAGGATATCTCCCAGGCCAGCACCGGCATTTCAAAACCAGTCAGACCCCTTGCGGAATCTCTTCCCCACCCAGCGCCTCGAACAGCACCGGCAGGAATTCGGCAAAGGTCATCATCATCAGCTGGAAGCTGGCATCGAACTGTTGCGCAGCCTCATCGCCACCATCCTGTTCGGCCTGCTCCTGCAGCAGCTCTTCGAACTTCAGGCGCTTGATCACCATCTTGTCATCCAGAATGAACGACAGCTTGTCCTGCCAGGCCAGGGCCAGCTGGGTAACCACCTTGCCAGTGCTCAGGTGCAGCTGGATTTCCTCGCCGGTCAGGTCCTGGCGCTTGCAGCGCACGATACCGCCATCTTCGGCGGTGTCGCGCAGTTCGCACTCGTCCAGCACATAGAAGCCTTCAGCTGCTTCCTGCGACTTGACCCACTCGGTCATGGTGGCAACCGGTGCGATTTTCACGGTGGCCGGACGCACCGGCAGCGAGCCCATCACTTCACGCAAAGTCGACAGCAGGTCTTCGGCACGCTTGGCGCTGGCCGAGTTGACCAGAATCACGCCCAGGCGCGGTGCGATGGCGGCGAAGATCATCGAGCGGCGAATGAACGCGCGCGGCAGGAAGGCCTGGATGATCTCGTCCTTGATCTGGTCGCGTTCCTTTTTATAGACCTTGCGCATCTGCTCGGTCTCGATCTCTTCGACCTTTTCCTTCACCGCGTCGTTGACCACGCTGCTGGGCAGGATGCGTTCTTCCTTGCGCGCGGCAATCAGCAGGTACTCGCCGCTGACATGCACCAGGGGAGCGTCTTCGCCCTTGCCGAATGGCGCGACGAAACCATAGGTGGTCAGCTCCTGGCTGGCGCAGGGGCGGGCCGGCTTGCTGGCCAGGGCCGCTTCCAGCGCTTCAGGCTCGAACGGGACTTCCTGGGTCAGACGGTAGGTCAGCAGGTTCTTGAACCACATGAGGGGCAATCTCTCCTTAATGCATAAGGCGGGCATTATTCTCCGAGCGGTGCTCTCAGGCCAACCCTGTCGGAGTGCCAGTAGCTGTAGCTGAATGTAAAGATGCACGTGGCAGCTCTAGGTCTTTGAAAGGCCTGAGGTTTTTTTTGAAAAAAGTTAAAAAAGTGCTTGCCAGGGTACGGGGTCGTCCGTAGAATGCGCGCCACACCGAGACGAAGGGTGATTAGCTCAGCCGGGAGAGCATCTGCCTTACAAGCAGAGGGTCGGCGGTTCGATCCCGTCATCACCCACCACTCGATGTTTAGCGCAGCGGTAGTTCAGTCGGTTAGAATACCGGCCTGTCACGCCGGGGGTCGCGGGTTCGAGTCCCGTCCGCTGCGCCATATTTCACTTCCAGGACCTACTGAACACCCGGAAGTAACAGAGAAAGCGACCTCAGGGTCGCTTTTTTTGTGCCTGCGATTTGGTGTTTCGCGAATTTTGCAAAAAGTTTGATAAGTGCTTGCCAGAGCGCCAAGTCGCCCGTAGAATGCGCGCCACACCGAGAGACATGGGTGATTAGCTCAGCCGGGAGAGCATCTGCCTTACAAGCAGAGGGTCGGCGGTTCGATCCCGTCATCACCCACCACTCGATGTTTAGCGCAGCGGTAGTTCAGTCGGTTAGAATACCGGCCTGTCACGCCGGGGGTCGCGGGTTCGAGTCCCGTCCGCTGCGCCATATTCCACTTCCAGGGCCTACTGAACACCCGGAAGTAACAGAGAAAGCGACCTTAGGGTCGCTTTTTTTGTTTCTGCAAAAAACCATCAGGCGCTGCCTGGCCCCTGTGGGAGCGGGTTTACCCGCGAAGAATGCGACACGGTGCATGGCACCGGCTTTGCCGGTGTTCGCGGGTGAACCCGCTCCCACAGAGGATCTGTAGCAATCTCAGCGGCGACGCTCTTCTTCCCGTAAGGTCAGCACCTCGACCCCATCCTCGGTCACCGCCACGGTATGCTCCCACTGCGCCGACAAGCTGTGGTCGCGGGTAATCACTGTCCAGCCGTCCTTCAGCGTGCGCGTCCCGCGTCCGCCCTGGTTGATCATCGGTTCGATGGTAAACACCATCCCCGGCTTCAACTTCAGGCCCATCCCGCGCTGGCCAATGTGCAGCACCTCGGGCCCTTCATGCATCTGTTGGCCAATGCCATGCCCGCAATACTCACGTACGACGCTGTAGCCCGCCGCTTCGGCATGGGTCTGGATGGCATGGCCAATATCACCTAGCGTAGCCCCGGGGCGTACCTGTTCGATGCCTTTCCATAGCGCGTCATAGGTGGTGTCGACCAGGCGCTGCGCCTCATCGCTGATCGGTCCGATGCTGTACATCTTCGACGAGTCGGCGATATAGCCGCCTTGTTCCAGGGTGATGTCGACGTTGATGATCGAGCCTTCCTTCAGTACTTCATCGACCTTGGGCATGCCATGGCACACCACATGGTCCACCGAGGTGTTGAGCGAATAGGGGAAACCATACTGGCCCTTGCTCGCCGGGCGGGCCTTGAGCGTGCCGACGATGAACGCCTCGGCGCGGTCGTTGATCTGCATGGTGGTCACGCCGGGGCGGATGAAGCTGTCGAGGTCGGCGAACACCTGGGCAAGCAGCTGGCCGGCGCGGCGCATCAGGTCGAGTTGGGCGGGGGTCTTGATAATCACCTGGGACATGGGGGGAGGGCAGTGGCTCATGCTGGAATGTGCCCCAGCATAGCGCCATGGGGTGCGGGGTTGCCATCGCATGGTGCACTCCTGTGCCGGCCCCTTCGCGGGTAAACCCGCTCCTACAGGTACATCACTGCCCTCAGGCCTTGCGATACCTCTGTGGGAGCGGGTTTACCCGCGAATGGGCCGGCACAGCTGGCCCATTAATTGCTGATCTACCGCTACCCAGGGCTATCAACGTCGACAGCCCACAAAACTTCACGACAAAGGCGCCGTGTTGCCCCGCTTGCCCAGCAAGCAGGGGCAGCCGGCGCCTTTTTGCGTTCCCTACAGGAGCCCGCCCATGGCCAACAGCGAAGTACGCAGCGTCTGCCCCTACTGCGGCGTCGGTTGCGGCATCGTCATGAGCGTCGCCGATGGCAAGGTCGGCAAGATCAGCGGCGACAAGCAGCACCCCAGCAACTTCGGCCGCCTGTGCACCAAAGGTCTCACCGCACACCTGCCGCTGACTGCTGCCGGGCGCATGGAGGATGCCTATGTGCGCCAGCAGCGCAGCCAGCAGCCAGCGCGTACCGGCATCGACCAGGCCATCGCCGCAGCCGCCGGGCGTTTGCGCGGCATCATCGACCAGCACGGCCCCGACGCCGTGGCGCTGTACGTGTCCGGGCAGATGTCGCTGGAGGCCCAGTACCTGGCCAACAAGCTGGCCAAGGGCTTTATCCGCACCCGCCACATCGAGTCCAACTCGCGCCTGTGCATGGCCAGTGCCGGCAGCGGCTACAAGCTGTCGCTCGGTGCCGATGGCCCGCCCGGCAGCTATCAGGACTTCGAGCACGCCGACGTATTCCTGGTGATCGGCGCCAACATGGCCGACTGTCACCCGATCCTGTTCCTGCGCCTGCTCGACCGGGTCAAGGCGGGGGCCAAGCTGATCGTCGTCGACCCGCGGCGCAGTGCCACCGCCGACAAGGCTGACCTGTTCCTGCAGGTGCGCCCCGGCAGCGACATGGCCTTGCTCAACGGCCTGTTGCACCTGCTGCTGCGTAACGGCCACACCGACCCTGATTTCATCGCCCGCCATACCGAAGGCTGGGATGAACTGCCGGCCTTTCTCGATGACTACACCCCTGACCACGTGGCCGCCATCACCGGGTTGGCCGAGGCCGACATCATCAAGGCCGCCGAATGGATCGGCAGTGCCCGCAACTGGATGAGTTGCTGGACCATGGGCCTTAACCAGAGCATCCATGGGACCTGGCACACCAATGCGATCTGCAACCTGCACCTGGCCACGGGCGCGATCTGCCGCCCGGGCAGCGGCCCGTTCTCGTTGACCGGCCAACCCAATGCCATGGGCGGCCGCGAGATGGGCTACATGGGCCCCGGCCTGCCAGGCCAGCGCTCGGCGCTGGTAGCGCAAGACCGTGCCTTCGTCGAGCAGCAGTGGCAACTGGCCCCGGGCAGCCTGCGCAGCGAAGGCGGCGAGGGCACGGTGGCGCTGTTCGAGCAGATGAAAAGCGGCGTGGTAAAAGCCTGCTGGGTCATCTGCAGCAACCCGGTGGCCAGTGTCGCCAACCGCCAGCAGGTGATCGACGGCCTGCGCCAGGCCGAACTGGTAATTACCCAGGATGCCTTCCTCGACACCGAGACCAACCGCTACGCCGACATCCTGCTACCGGCTGCACTTTGGGCCGAAGGCGAGGGCGTGATGATCAACAGCGAGCGTAACCTCACCCTCATGCCACGTGCCGTCGAACCGCCCGGGCAGAGCCTGCCAGACTGGCAGATCATCGCTCAAGTCGCCTGTGCCATGGGCTATGCCGACGCCTTCGACTACCCCGATGCGGAAGCTGTGTACGAGGAAATCCGCCGCTTCCACAACCCGGTCACCGGCTACGACCTGCGGGGCATCGGCTATGCCGAACTGCGCGAGCAGCCACACCAGTGGCCCTGCGCTCCGGGCCGCGACAACCCGCGCAGCCCGCTGCGCTATCGCAACGACGGCAATAGCCAGACGCTGTTGCGCGATGCCCAGGGCGAGCGCCCGGTGTTGGCCTTCCCGACCGCCAGCGGCAAGGCCCGCTTCTTCGCCCGGCCCTGGTTGCCGGCGGCGGAGCTGCCGGATGCCGATTACCCCATGGTGCTGAATACCGGCCGCGTGCAGCACCAGTGGCACACCCTGACCAAGACCGGCAAGGTCCCGGCGCTGAACAAGCTGGAGCCCGGCCCCTTCGTGGAAATCCACCGCGACGATGCTGCCCGGCTGGGCATCGCCGAAAAGGACCAGGTGGCCATTCGCTCGCGCCGCGGGCAAGCCGTGCTGCCCGCGCGAATCAGCGACCGGGTCATGCCTGGCAACTGCTTTGCCCCGTTTCACTGGAATGACCTGATCGGCGAGCAACTGGCGATCAACGCCGTGACCTGCGATGCGGTCGACCCGCTGTCGCTGCAGCCGGCGTTCAAGCATTGTGCCGTGACCCTGGAGCGGGTTGCCGGTGAGCGCATCGAAGCCCTTGATCTGAACACTGCCAATCCGGAGCCTGCCCGCATGCCGACCGCCACCCTGTCCCGTCTGCTTGGCCTGGACACCCTGCCAGCTCCGGTGCTGGCCGAGGAAGAGCGCCATTACCTGCAAGGCTTTCTGCTGGGCCTGGACCAGGCCCGCGCCGAGGGCGTGCCCTGTCTGCCGGCCAGTGCGCCGCTGGCCGCCAACCGCCGGTTGTTCGTCGATGGCTTGCTGGCCGGGCTGTTCGCCCAGCCGGCGGTGCTGCCCGATGCGGCGTTGGTGGCACCACGGCACCAGGTGCTGTGGGCTTCGCAAACCGGCAACGGCGAGCTGTTGGCCGAACGCTGTGCCGAGCGCCTGCGCGGTGCCGGCCTCGACGTGCAGCTCAGCTGCATGGAAGCGGTCAGCCCGCGCCAGCTGCAGGGCGCCGCCAGCGTGGTGCTGATCGCCAGCACCTTTGGCGATGGTGACGCGCCCGACAGCGCAGCGGCATTCTGGCAAGCCTTGCAGGGCGAGGAGGGCGCCCACTGCGCCGAACTGCCTTTTGCCGTGCTGGCCCTGGGCGACTCCAGTTACGACCAGTTCTGCGGCTTTGGCCGCAAACTCGACCAACGCCTGGCCGAGCTGGGCGGGCGGCGCCTGCTGCAGCGGGTGGACTGCGAGCCGGACTTCGACGACGCCTTCGCCGCCTGGCTGGATGCGCTGCTGCCCACGCTAGGCCGCGCTGCTGCACCGCAACCGGTCACCGAGCCTGCGCCCGTGGCGGCCTATGGCAAGCAGCAACCCTGGGCTGCCACCTTGCTGGAAAACCGCCTGCTCAACGGCCCGGGTGCTACCAAGGAAACCCGTCAACTGGTGTTCGACCTGAGCGGCAGCGGCTTCACCTATGCCGCCGGTGATGCCCTGGGCGTGTGGCCGCGCAACTGTCCCGCCCTGGTCGACGAGCTGCTGGCGCTGATACAGCTCGATGGCCAGACCATGGTCGAGCTGAAAGGCCAGCCCGCCATGCCGCTGACCGAAGCCCTGCAAGCGCACCTGGAAATCGCCAAGGTCACCACGCAGCAGTTGCAGGCCTTCGCCGGCAATGCCCCGGACCTGCAGCGCCTGCTGCAGCCCGATTGCAAGGCCGAGCTGCAGGACTGGTTGTGGGGGCGGCAACTGGTCGATGTTCTGCGCGCCTTTCCTCAGCAACTGCCGTTGGCCATTTGGCTGGAGTTGCTCAAGCCCTTGCAGCCGCGTCTGTACTCCATCAGCTCCAGCCCGCTGGCGCACCCGCAGCAGGTGCATCTGACCGTTTCCACGGTGCGCTATGGCGCGCGCAAAGGGGTGTGTTCAAGCTTCCTCGCCGACCGTGCGCAGGCGCTGAAGGTTGCCATCTTCCCGCAGGTGTCGAAGCACTTTCGCCTGCCCGAGGACGACAGCGTGCCGGTGATCATGGTCGGTCCCGGCACCGGCATTGCGCCGTTCAGGGCCTTTCTCGAAGAACGAGAGGCACGTGGGGCGAAAGGGGCTAACTGGCTGTTCTTTGGCGAGCAGTACGCAGCAACCGATTTCTATTACCAGGAGCAGCTACAGGCCTGGCAGGCTGCAGGGCACTTGCGCCTGGACACGGCGTTTTCACGCGACCAGGCCGAGAAGGTCTATGTGCAGCAGCGCATGCTGGAACAGGGCGCGCAGTTGTGGCAGTGGCTGGAGGCGGGCGCGTACTTCTATGTGTGTGGCGATGCGCAGCGCATGGCCAAGGATGTGGATGCGGCGTTGCGGGTCATCGTCGCCGAGCATGGCGGCATGGATGCCGCGGCGGCTGCGGCTTATGTTGAGGATTTGAGCAAAGCCAAGCGCTATCGGCGCGACGTGTACTGAGTGCACCGGGATGGGGTGTGGTGCACCCCGGTTGTGCAGTTTGATCGCTTGTGCCGGCCTCTTCGCAGCACAAGGCTGCTCCTGCAAGGGGGCGCGAAACCTGTAGGAGCAGCCTTGTGCTGCGAAGAGGCCGGCACAGGCAACCCAGTTGGCACACTCCCTGCTTTACCCTGGATACAACAAAGCCCACTGATCAACGGCGATCAACCCGGGCCCCCTACCGTGATGAATACAGGCAAAGGCGCCTGGAGCTTCGGCTCCAGGCGCTTTTTTTTTTGATCGAGGATCGGCTTATGAAGGCAACAGCGAGCAGCGGGCAACGAGAGCGACTGGTCATCGTCGGCAACGGCATGGTCGGCCACCATTGCGTCGAACAACTGGTCAGCCGCGGCGCCTTGCAGCGCTTCGAAGTGCATGTGTTCGGCGAAGAGCGCCAGCGTGCCTACGACCGCGTGCACCTGTCCGAGTACTTCGGCGGCAGCTGTGCCGAAACCCTGGCTCTGTGCGGGCAGGACTTCTACGGCGCCAACGGTGTGCACCTGCACCTCGGTGAAGCGGTGCTGGAAATCGACCGTGAGCACGCCGAAGTGGTTACCGCCGAGGGCCGTTACGGCTACGACCAATTGGTGCTGGCCACGGGTTCCTATCCCTTCGTGCCACCGATCGAAGGTTCCAGCGGCAATGCCCGCCTGGTCTACCGCACCCTTGACGACCTCGACGGCATCCGCGCTGCCGCAGCCAGTGCCCGACGTGGCGTGGTAGTGGGCGGTGGCTTGCTTGGCCTGGAAGCAGCCAACGCTCTCAAGTCGCTGGGCCTGGAAGCCCACGTGGTGGAATTCGCCCCACGGCTGATGCCGGTGCAGCTGGACGGCGAGGGCGGTGCCGCGCTCAAGGCACAGATCGAAGCGCTGGGTGTTGGCGTGCATCTGTCGCGGGCCACCCAGTCGATCAGTGCGGGTGAAGACTACCGCTACCGCATGAACTTCGATGGCGGCGAGCATCTGGAAACCGATCTGATCGTGTTCTCCGCAGGTATCCGCCCGCAGGATGCCCTGGGCCGTGCCTGTGGCCTGGACATCGCCGCGCGTGGTGGCGTGGTGATCGACAACCACTGCCGCAGCAGCGACCCACGCATCTTTGCCATCGGCGAGTGCGCCTCGTGGAACGGCAGCGTGTTCGGCCTGGTCGCCCCGGGCTACAGCATGGCGCGCAACCTGGCGGCATTGCTGATGGGTGAAGCCGCTGGCGAATTCACCGGTGCCGACATGTCGACCAAGCTCAAGTTGCTGGGCGTGGATGTCGGCTCCATCGGCGATGCCCATGGCGCCACTCCGGGCGCACGCAGCTACCGCTTCATCGACGAAGCCAACAGCGCCTATCGCCGGCTGGTGGTGGATGCCAGCGGCAAGCACGTGCTCGGTGCGGTGCTGGTGGGCGACAACAGCTACTACGACACCCTTCTGCAATACGCCCAGAACGGCATCGCCCTGCCAGCCGACCCGGCGGCACTGATACTGCCGCAAGGCGGCGGCGCACCGGCCCTGGGCGCCGATGCGCTGCCCGACAGCGCGACCATCTGCTCGTGCCACAACGTCAGCAAGGGCGCGGTCTGCGCCGCCATCGACAGCGGCTGCGGCGACCTTGCCGCAGTCAAGGGCTGCACCAAGGCCGCCACCGGTTGTGGTGGTTGCGCGGCACTGCTCAAGCAGGTATTCGAGCACGAGCTGACCGCTCGCGGCGTGGCGGTGGACAAGAGCCTGTGCGAGCACTTCGCCTACACCCGTCAGGAGCTGTACGGGCTGGTGCGGGTAGAGGGTATCCGCACCTTCAACGAACTGCTCGAACGCCACGGCAAGGGCCACGTTGGCTGCGACATCTGCAAGCCGGCGGTGGGCAGTATCCTCGCCTCGTGCTGGAACCAGCCGATCATGGACCCGGCGCTGGTGCCGCTGCAGGACACCAACGACACCTTCATGGCCAACATGCAGAAGAACGGCACCTACTCGGTGGTGCCGCGCATCCCCGGTGGTGAAATCACCCCCGACAAGCTCATCGTGATCGGCCAGGTGGCGAAAAAGTACGACCTGTACACCAAGATCACCGGCGGCCAGCGCATCGACCTGTTCGGCGCCCAGTTGCACGAGCTGCCGCTGATCTGGGGCGAGCTGATCGAGGCCGGCTTCGAAACCGGCCACGCCTACGGCAAGTCGACCCGCACGGTAAAGTCGTGCGTCGGCAGCACCTGGTGCCGTTATGGCGTGCAGGATAGCGTCGGCATGGCCCTGCGCCTGGAAGACCGCTACAAAGGCCTGCGCAGCCCGCACAAGCTCAAGTTCGCGGTGTCCGGCTGCACCCGCGAATGCGCCGAAGCACAGAGCAAGGACATCGGCGTGATCGCTACCGACAAGGGCTGGAACCTGTACGTATGCGGCAACGGCGGCATGCGCCCGCGGCACGCCGAACTGTTCGCCACCGACCTCGACGACGAAACCCTGGTGCGCCTGATCGACCGCGTGCTGATGTTCTACATCCGCACCGCCGACAAACTGCAGCGCACCTCGGTGTGGCGCGAGAACCTGGAAGGTGGGCTGGACTACCTGAAGCAGGTGATCCTCGACGACAGCCTGGGCCTGGCCAGCGAGCTGGAGGCGCAGATGCAGCATGTGGTCGACCAGTATGAATGCGAATGGGCCAACGCCCTCAACGACCCCGAGAAGCTCAAGCGCTTCCGTACTTTCGTCAACGACCGCCGCGCCGACCCGGACGTGCACTTCGTGCGCGAACGCGAACAGCGCCGGCCTGCTGCGCCACTGCACCTGATCCCAACCGTCGAGGAGGCTGTCTGATGAACTTGTCCAATGCTGCTGTGAAAACCCACGAGAACTGGCAGGTGGTGTGCCAGGCCGATGACCTGGTGGCCGACTCTGGCGTGGTGGTGTGGCTTGACGGTGTGCAGGTGGCGTTGTTCTACCTGCCTGGGCTGGAGCAGAGCCTGTATGCGGTGGGCAATCGCGATCCGCGGTCCGGGGCCAACATCATCGGGCGCGGGCTGGTCGGTAGCTTGCAGGGGGAGTTGGTGGTGGCGGCGCCGTTGTACAAGCAGCACTTCAGCCTGGAGAGCGGGGAGTGCCTGGAGGATAGCGGGCAGCGCTTGCGGGTGTGGCCGGTGCGGTTGAACGGGGAGGCGGTGGAGTTGGCTGTGGCCTGATATTCATCTGCCGCCTGCACCGGCCTCTTCGCGGGCACGCCTGCTCCCACAGGCCCTGCACAGGTCTGGAGAACTGCGGAGATCCTTGTGGGAGATTACCCAGCCCTTTTGGGCTGCGCTGTCGCGCAGAGAACAAATATCGCTCGTCTGACGCGTCCTTTGTAGGAGCAGCCTTGTGCTGCGAAGAGGCCGGTACAAGCGACAGACAGGCTTTGTCAGTACCGGCCTCTTCGCAGCACAAGGCTGCTCCTACAGAACCTCGCCGAACCAATGAGTCATGTGTTGTTCTATGAGAGCGGGTTCACCCGCGAAAGGGCCGGTACAGGCTATCTGCATGCGGTAAGCTTGAGCCCATGAACCTCGACACCCGCATCAAGTACCGCCACCTGCTGTGCTTCCTGGAGATTGCCCGGCAGGGCAGCCTGGCCAGGGCTGCCGACATCCTGGCAATCAGCCAGCCAGCCATCTCCAAGACCCTCAAGGAACTCGAAGACCTGCTGGAAACGCGCCTGTTCGCGCGCAGCCGTCAGGGCGTCGAGCTGACCCCGGCCGGCACGCGTTTCATGCGCTACGCCGGGCCCAGCGTGCAGGCCCTGCGCGATGGCGTCAGCAGCCTGCGTGGCGAGGCGCGGGCGCCGTCGCAGGTGCGCATCGGTGTGCTGTCCACGGTCGAAGGCCTGCTCATGCCCGAAGTGCTGTGCCGCCTGCACCAGCGGCATGAGGCGCTGGTGATCAGTGTGGTCACCGGGGTCAGCGCGCAGCTGCTCGGCCAGTTGCGCCTCGGCGAACTGGAACTGGTGGTCGGGCGCATGACCGACAGCCCGCAGATCCAGGGCCTGTCGTTCGAGCACCTGTACAGCGAGTCGATGAGCCTGGTGGTGCGGCCAGGCCACCCGCTACTGGCCAGCAAGCCAGTAGAGCGCGGGGAGGTTGGACATTACCCGCTGGTGCTGCCGCCAGCCGGCACCACCATCCGCCAGCATGCCGACAGCCTGTTCGTGCAATGTGGCATCCAGATGCCCGCCCAGCGCCTGGAAACCCTGTCGCTGGCGCTGAGCCGGCGCTACCTGCTGGGCAGCGATGCCGTGTGGGTGGCACCGCGCGATGCGGTGCTGCTCGACCTGCGCCGGGGCGAGCTGATCGAGCTCGACCTGGGTGTGCGCGAGCCGGGCGGCTCGGTCGGCATCTGTCGCAATGCCGCCTTGCCGCAGAGCCTGCCTGGGCAGTGGGTATGCGAGGTGTTGCGCGAGGTAGCGGGGCAGTACCGAGAGGGCAGCTACCCCTGAACGCAGGTTTTTTTGGCCCTTTCGCCGGCAAGCCACACACAGGGATAGCAACTGCTTCCGGGCCTGTGGTGAACCTGTGGGAGCTGGCTTGCCGGCGATAGGGCCAGTGCAGGCTTTTCAGCATTCAGCTAAATAAATCCGCCGCAAAACCGGGCAAAGGCGCCGCAACCGATCAATACTGGCCAGTGGCTGCACATCCTTTGATGAATAAGCGTTTAACTACTGAACTTCCTTACCAAAACCCGCTCCTATGCCGGTAGCCATTGGTCATGGCCGCCTGCTAAGCTCGCGGCTTTACCCTGATTGCCCTTTTGGCGCATGAACAAGGAAATAGCATGAAACAGCATCGTTTGGCGGCTGCGGTTGCCCTGGTAGGCCTGGTACTGGCTGGCTGTGATCAACAGACCAGCAGCCCCGAGCTGAAGACTCCGGCACAGAAAGCCTCCTACGGTATCGGCCTGAACATGGGCAAGAGCCTGGCTCAGGAAGGCATGGAAGACCTTGATTCGAAAGCAGTAGCCCTCGGCATCGAAGACGCCGTTGGCAAGAAGGAACAGCGCATCAAGGACGAAGAGCTGGTAGAGGCCTTCACTGCGCTGCAGAAGCGTGCCGAAGAGCGCCTGGCCAAGGCCAGCGAAGAAGCCGCCTCCGCCGGCAAGAAATTCCTCGAGGAAAACGCCAAGAAGCCAGGCGTGGTCACCACTGCCTCGGGCCTGCAGTACGAAGTGGTCAAGAAGGCCGACGGCCCGCAGCCCAAGGCGACCGACGTGGTCACCGTCCACTACGAAGGCAAGCTGATCGATGGCAAGGTGTTCGACAGCTCCGTCGAGCGCGGCAGCCCGATCGACCTGCCGGTCAGCGGCGTGATCCCGGGTTGGGTCGAAGGCCTGCAGCTGATGCACGTCGGCGAGAAGTACAAGCTGTTCATCCCGGCTGAACTGGCTTACGGCGCGCAAAGCCCAAGCCCGCTGATCCCGGCCAACTCGGTACTGGTATTCGACCTGGAACTGATCGCCATCAAGGATCCGGCCCAGCTGCAAGGCGCCGAGCCGGAAGCGGAAGCTCCTGCCGAGGCCCCGGCCGAAGCGCCTGCCAAGTAACACTGGCTGGCCCACGCAAAACGCCCCGTCCCGACGGGGCGTTTTCGTTTGTGCCGGGTAGTTGGACGAACCTGCAACTGCTGATACTGTCCGAGGAAATGCAGCGTGAAGAAGCAGAATGCTTCTGACGCAAACCGTTTGCGGCGTACGTACCCAAGGTGTGAAACGACTGTGTAAAAAACGCCCGATCTGACCGAGGCCCTTGCCTGGCAGGCACCTGGGGTCAGAAACGTCGCCCTGTTCACAAGGTTATCCACAATAAATGTGGATAACCTTTTCCTCTGGAGGCTCCATGAGCGCACCCTGGAATTTTGCCCGTTTCCTGCCGTTGGCCGAGCGCCTGCTCAGCCGCGGCCGGTTGCCCGCCTTGCTGTTCGCGGTAGCTCGCAAAGGCCCGCGCATCGGCCAGCTGCGTGAAGACGTGAAGCTGCTGCAGTCGCTGTGCCTGGCCTGGTGGCGCGGCGAGTACCGTGCCATCAGCCCCAAGGCGCTGGTAACCATCGTCGCCGGGCTGCTGTATTTCGTCAGCCCCATCGACGCCATTCCCGACTGGCTGCTGGGCGTGGGTTTCCTCGATGACATCGCGGTGCTGGGCTGGATACTGAAGACCGTGGCTGACGAACTGGCGCGCTTCAAGGCCTGGCGCGACAACCAGGCGCCCGAACGGCTGCGCGTGGTCGAGCGCCTGCCGGCCACCCCCGAAGCGCTGCGGTTGGAACGCAACACGCAGTGAAACTGGCCGCAACCGCAGCGCAACTGCACAGACCCCAGAGTTGGTAATATAATTGGCATAAGGGTTATGCCTACGGATTACATGCTGTAATCCTTTTTAAAGGGGTTTGTAATGGGTATTCAGGTCATCAGCCGGGACGGTCAACCCGAGTACGCCGTCGTTCCCTGGGAACAGTACCAGGCACTGCTCAAGGCCGCTGGGCAGGCACCAGCCGAGGTGCTTGCCAGTGAAGCGCAGGGCGATGTGGCCAGTGCGCCATTGCCGGCCTTCAGCGAAGTGGCACAGATTCGCCAGGCCAAGGGCATTGCCCCTGAGCAACTGGCGCGCAATGTCGGGGTAAGCCCGGCATACCTGGCCATGATCGAATCAGGTGAACGCCAGCCGGATGCTGCTATCCGCCGTGCTCTGGCCTGGCATCTGGGGGTGGCTGGCTGGAGCGAACCATCATGAGCCAGGTCAGGATCAGCCGTCAGCACTGGGATAACCTGCTGGGCGAGCTTGACCTGGCCCGTCGTCAACGTCACTTGCTGACCTATCGAGCGCTGATCGAGCGTTTGCAGTTGCCCAGCCCGGCCATGCAGACGCTGACAGCCGCGCTGGAGTACCTGGCGGTGCTGGATGCCCGCGCCGAGCAGCCATTGCGCAGCTCGCTGGTGATCAGCCAGGGTGCCAGCCGTTTGCCGCGTACCGGTTTTTTTGAGTGCGTTGAACGATTGGGCCGATTTTCCGGGCCGGTCGACGGCATGGAAGCGGCCTCATGGCATGCCTCCGAGGTGGTCAGGGTGTTCGAGTACAGCTACCCCGAAACGGCCTGATTCGTTGCCTGTCCCGGCCTCTTCGCGGGTAAACCCGCTCCCACAGGTACAACACAAGGCTCAAGACCTGTGGTGAACCTGTGGGAGCGGGTTTACCCGCGAAGAGGCCGGAACAGGCAGCGCATCCCTGTGGATCAGCCCACAAGCCCTGCCATCGGCATCCACCACCTCCAATACCTCCAGGTGCCGGTGTCGGCCAAACAACTCCAGCAACTGCCCAATCGTGGCATTGAGCCGCACCGTCGGCTGTTCGGCCTGCGGAACGTTCATCAGCGCCGGTAGTGGCCGGCTTTCGCGCGCCCCCAGCTCCTGCGGCCGCCCCAGCAGGTAGCCCTGCACCAGGTCCACCCCCATCTCCACCAGCACCGCCAGCTCCTCCGCCATTTCGATGCCTTCGGCAATTACCTGCGCCTTCGACGCTCGGGCAATCTGCAATATCGAACCGACAAATTCACGCTTGAGCGGGTCGCGGTGGATGCCGTCGATGAAGTGGCGATCGACTTTCACATATTCGGGGCGCAGCTCCGACCACAGGCGCAGGCTCGAATAACCCGCTCCCAGATCGTCGATGGCAATCGAGAAGCCCATGTCCCGATAGTGGTGCAGGGCGTTGGACAGCAGCTGGAAGTCGTCGGTCGGGGTGTGTTCGGTCAGCTCGATTACCACCCGGCTAGGCGGCAGGCCGACCTGTCCGAGCAGTTTCAGGGTCTGCCCGGACGGGTAGTGCGGCTCGAGCAGCGATTCTGGCGAGATGTTGAGAAACAGTTTGCCCTGCAACTGCTGTTCGCTGAAACGCCGGCAGGCGCTTTCCCGGCAGGCAGCCTCCAGTTCGGTCAGGCGGCCGGCCTGGCGGGCGATGGTAAACAGGTTCAGCGGTGCGTGCAGCGGGCTGTTGGACGGCCCGCGGCTCAACGCCTCATGGCCGAAAACCCGTTGCTCGCTCAGGCACATGATCGGCTGGAACAGACTGTGGATGCTGCGTTGAGCCAGGATGGCACTCAAGGCACTGAGCTGTTCGGCGACGGTCATGGCGTATTCCTGAAAATGAAAGGGCCGGGCGATTCCACGCCCGGCCCCTCTATTTCACGACAGCGCGATGACTGTTTGATGACAAGTAGAGCTAATTTGCCATCATTGCTACAGTCTTACTTCTTGGCCACCTTGGTGCTTGCACTCAGGTAGTCGATAAGGATGCGGCCGGTTTCCGACAGGTAGGCATCGTCTTCCGGCTTGGTGTTTTCATCCTCGGTCGGCAGCGCGTCCTCGTCCTCTTTCTTCAGCTCCTTCAGCGGCTCTTCACCCTTGGCCTTGCGGCGGATGTTCTCCAGTGCCAGCTGCTTGGCCTCGATTGCATCGTGGCGTGCACGACGGTCCTGCTCGTTGAGGCTGACGGTCTTTTCGTTCATCAGCTTCTGGGTCAGGGCCAGGCGGTCGCGGATGTAGGTGAACTCTGCATCCTTGTCGCTGCGCGCTTCATGCTGTGCCTTGAGTTGGGCCAGGAACGGCTTGAACGGGTCGGCCGCCGGCTTGACCACCGGGCGAATGGTGTCCCACGGCATGGCCTCGGGCAGGGCGCTCTCGCCGATCTCCTTGGTATCGATGATCGACGGGTAGTCGATGTCCGGCAGCACCCCCTGATGCTGGGTGCTCTGCCCGGAAACCCGGTAGAACTTGGCCAGGGTAAGCTTCAGCTCGCCATGGTTGAGTGGCTGGATGGTCTGCACGGTGCCTTTGCCGAAGGTCTGGCCGCCGATGATCAGCGCACGGTGGTAGTCCTGCATGGCACCGGCGAAGATCTCCGAAGCCGATGCCGACAGGCGGTTGACCAGCAGTGCCAGTGGGCCCTTGTAGAAGGCGCCGGGGTTTTCGTCTTCCAGCACGTCGACACGGCCGTCGCTGTTGCGCACCAGCACGGTCGGGCCTTTCTCGATGAACAGGCTGGTCAGCTCGGTGGCTTCCTGCAGCGAGCCGCCGCCGTTGTTGCGCAGGTCGATGACCACGCCGTCGACTTTTTCTTTCTGCAACTCGGTCAGCAGCTTCTTCACGTCACGCGTGGTGCTCTTGTACTCCGGGTCACCGGCGCGATAGGCCTTGAAGTCGAGGTAGAAGGCCGGGATCTCGATGATGCCCAGCTTGTAGTCACGCCCGTCCTGCTTGAGCTTGAGCACCGACTTCTTCGCTGCCTGCTCCTCGAGCTTCACCGCCTCGCGGGTGATCGACACGATCTTGCTGGTCTGGTCGCTAGGCGCGTTGCTGGCCGGGATGATCTCCAGGCGCACCACCGAGCCTTTCGGGCCGCGGATCAGCTTGACCACTTCGTCCAGGCGCCAGCCGACCACGTCGACCATTTCCTTGTTGCCCTGGGCCACGCCGATGATCTTGTCGGCCGGTGCCACCTGCTTGGTCTTGGCCGCCGGGCCTGCCGGCACCAGGCGCACGATCTTGACCTGGTCGTTGTCGCTTTGCAGCACTGCGCCGATGCCTTCCAGCGACAGGCTCATGTTGATGTCGAAGTTTTCTGCGTTGTCCGGCGACAGGTAGTTGGTGTGCGGGTCGTAGGACTGGGCGAAGGTATTGATGTAGGCCTGGAAGATGTCCTCGGCACGGGTCTGGTCCAGGCGCGACAGTTGGTTCTTGTAGCGCTTGGTCAAGGTTTCCTGGATCTGCTTGGGTTCCTTGCCGGCGATCTTCTGGCGCAGCACTTCGTCCTTGACGCGTTTGCGCCACAAATCGTCGAGCTCGGCCTGGTCCTTCATCCACGGGGCGTCCTTGCGGTCGATCAGCAAGGTTTCCTTGGCGTTGAAGTCGATCTTGTCCACGCCCTTGTTCAGCTCGGCCAGGGCGAAGTCCAGACGTTGCTTGACGCGGTCCAGATAGCGTTTGTAGATGGTGAAGCCCGGGTCCAGGTTACCGCTCTTGAGGAAATCGTCGAATTGCGTTTTCCATTTGTCGAATTCGGCGATGTCGGCAGCGGTGAAGTAGCTGCGCGCCGGGTCCAGCAGCTTGATGTAGCTGTCATAGATGATGACCGAACGGGCGTCGTCCAGCGGCGGCTTGCTGTAGTGGTGGCGCTTGAGCAATTCCACCACGTTGAGGCTGGCGACGATCTCGTCGCGGTCCGGCTGCAGGCTGTCCCATTTGTTGGCGGCCGCCGCATTGCCGCCGAGCGTGAGGCTGCCCAGGCCGATCATCAGCGCCAGGGCGGTGCTTGGGAGGAAATGCTTCATGCTGATTCGACGTGGAGACAATTGATCACGCATAGTAGGCCGTCTTTTCTGTTCACCGGTTGCAAAAAACCGGATGCATACTGCAAAAAGCCTGGGGACTTGGCGTTCCCAGGCTCGGTCATATGATTCAACTATGGAGGCACTGTGAAGGCATTGCAAGGCGTTGACGGACATGTGGCTTGGGTCGAGGCCGAGCGCCCGGCCTGCGACGCGGGTCAAGTGCGCATTCGCGTGGCTGCTGCGGGGCTGAACCGCGCCGATCTGCTGCAGATGAAAGGTTTGTACCCACCACCGCCAGGCGCCAGCCCGTACATGGGCCTGGAGTGCTCCGGGGTGATCGAGGAAGTGGGGGCCGGTGCCGACTGGCGGGTGGGTGACCGGGTGTGCGCACTGCTGGCCAGCGGCGCCATGGCCGAGGAAGTGGTGGTGGATGCCCGCCACGTGCTGCCGGTGCCCGAAGGCCTGAGCCTGCACGAAGCGGCGGCGTTGCCGGAGGTATATGCCACTGCCTGGCTGAACATCTTCCAGCTGGGTGGCGTGAAAGCTGGCGAGAAGGTGCTGGTGCACGCTGGCGCCAGCGGCGTTGGCTCGGCCGCCATCCAGCTGTGCAAGGCGTTCGGCAGCCCGGTGTGGGTCAGCGTCGGTTCCCAGGACCGCCTGGCCTACTGCGAGGCGCTGGGCGCCGCCGGTGGTGTGGTACGTAACGAAAACCTGGAAGCGCTGGAAGGTTTTGGCCCGTTCGACGTGATTCTCGACCCGGTGGGCGCCAGCTACGGCGAGCTCAACCTCAAGCTGCTGGCGCGTGACGGGCGCTGGGTGATCATCGGTCTGATGGGCGGGCGCAAGTTCGAGCTGGACCTGGCACAGGTACTGGGCAAGCGCCTGGAGATTACCGGTTCCACGCTGCGTAACCGCGATGACGGCTTCAAGGCCGAGTTGCTGCGCGATTTGCAGCAGCAGGTTTGGCCGCTGTTTGCCGAAGGGCGCCTGTCGCCGCAGCTGGTGGATACCTACCCGGTGGAGTTTGCCCAGGCGGCGTATGCCGAGCTTGAGACCAACCAGGTGTCGGGCAAGCTGGTGATGGTGATCGACCCAGGCCTGGCTTGAGATTGCCGGGGCTGCTTTGCAGCCCATCGCGACACAAGGCCGCTCCTACAAGGGAATGCGATCTCCTGTAGGAGCGGCCTTGTGTCGCGAAAGGGGCGCAAAGCGCCCCCATGGCCCTCAAGTCCAGCTCAGAACCGGCCAGCCATTGATCTCGGCATGCTCCCGCAACACCGCATCCGGGTTCACCACATGCGGATGATCCACCTTCAGCAACAGCGGCAAATCGTTGCGCGAGTCGGAATAGAAAGTCGCGCCTTCCAGGTTCTCCTGCTCCTGGTCCAGCCATTCCAGCAACCGCGTGATCTTCCCTTCGCGGTAGGTCAGCACCCCGTGGGTCTTGCCGGTATAAACCCCGTTCACCGCCTCCAGTTCGATCGCCAGGTATTCGTCCACCCCCAGCCGCGCCGCAATCGGCCCGACCAGGTGCGTACCCGACGCCGAAATGATCAGGATGCGATCCCCGCGCTTGCGGTGCTCGGCAATGCAGCGGCAGGCGTCGCCGTAGATGATTGGCTCGATCACCTCTTCGACCCACGGTGCTACCAGGTGCTCGACCTCTTCCAGGGTGCGCCCGGCAATCGGCTCCAGGCTGAAGGCCATGTAGTCCTCCATCCGCAGGTGGCCCTTGCCATAGGCTTCCATCAACTCATGGTCGCGGCGCAGGAAGGTTTTGCCGTCGACCCAGCCCAGCCGGGCCATCTGCTCGCTCCACAGTGAGGCGCAGTCGCCGTGGATCAGGGTTTCGTCCAGATCGAAAATTGCCAGTGCCATGGTGTTGATTCTCCTTAGGCCACTTCCCGTAGCGCCGTGGGGTCGATCGACAAGCTTACCCGTTGCCCGTCCGCGTGCAGGTCGGACGGTGAGCGGTTGAGCACGTCGACCACCAGTTCCACCTCGCGCACCCGCACCCGGTAGCGGATCACGTTGCCCAGCAGGCTGTGGCTGCGCACTTCGGCGTCCAGTTCGCCGTTGACGCCCAGGGTGATCGACTCGGGGCGGATTGCCAGGCGGCTGGCTACCGGGCGCTGCAGCAGGCGGCTGGCGCTGTCGGCGTCGAGCAGGTTGTAGTTGCCGATGAAGCCGGCGGCAAACAGGTCCACCGGCGCGGTGTAGAGGGTTTCGGCATCGCCGCTCTGGACGATGCGCCCCTGGTTCATCAGGAAGATGCGGTCGGACATGGTCAGCGCCTCCTCCTGGTCGTGGGTGACGAAGATGGTGGTCAGCCCCAGCTCGCGCTGGATGGCGCGGATCTGCTCGCGCAGGTGCTTGCGGATGCGCGCATCCAGCGCTGACAACGGCTCGTCGAGCAGCAGCAAGCGCGGGCGGGTGACCAGCGAGCGGGCCAGGGCAACGCGCTGGCACTGGCCGCCGGACAACTGGTGCGGGTAGCGCCCGGCGAAGTTGCCCAGCTCCACCAGCTCCAGCGCCTCGCGTACCCGGGCCTGGCTTTCGTCGGCCTTGACCTTCTGCATGCGCAGGCCGAAGGCGACGTTCTGCTCCACGGTCATGTTGGGGAACAGCGCATAGCTCTGGAACACCATGCCGATGCCACGCTTTTGCGGGCTCAGCGGTACGATGTCATGGCCGTCGAGCAGGATCTGCCCACTGTCCACCGGGGTCAGCCCGGCGATGCAGCGCAGCAGCGTGGACTTGCCGC
Organism: Pseudomonas sp. SA233; assembly: GCF_054792385.1. Classification (NCBI taxonomy): domain Bacteria; kingdom Pseudomonadati; phylum Pseudomonadota; class Gammaproteobacteria; order Pseudomonadales; family Pseudomonadaceae; genus Pseudomonas; species Pseudomonas sp. SA233. Next base: position 1,408,519 of record NZ_CP096449.1, read on the forward strand.
AACCGGACGGGCCAAGCAGGGTGACGAACTCACCGCGTTCGATATGGCAGTCGATGTTCTCGAACACCGGGCTGCCGGCGTAGCTTTTTTGCAGTTTCTGTACGCTGACGAAGCTCATGTCAGGTCTTGTCCTTGTTCAGGCGGTTGGCGACCCAGGTCAGCACCAGCACGAAGGCGAAGTACGAGATCACCAGCGCGCTGTTGAAGTGGCCGCTGCTGTTGCGCATGTTGTTCAGGTACACCTGCAGGGTCTCGTAGCGGGTGCCGACCAGCAGGTTGGCGAACACGAACTCGCCGAACAGGAACGAGAACGACAGCAGCAGTGCCACCATCAGGCCCTTGCGCAGGTTCGGCAGCACCACCAGCAGCGCCGCCTGCCAGGTGCTGGCGCCCAGCAGCTGGGCGGCGTCCATCAGGTCGCGCAGGTTGATCGCCTGCAGGTTGTTGGTAATGGCCCGGTACATGAACGGCAAGGCGATGGTGAAATAGCAGCCGATCAGGATCCACGGTGTACCGACCATGGCCATGGGCCCGCTGCCATATAGCTGCAGCAGCCCCACCGACGACACCACCGGCGGCACCGCGAACGGCAGCAGGATGAGGATGTTCATCAGCGCATCGAGCCTCGGGAAGTGGTAGTGCACCACGAACAGCAGCGGCAGGATCAGTACCACCGACAGCAGCAGCGCGCCCACGCACACCAGCAGCGACTGGCCGAAGGCGGCCAGGAAGCGCGGCTCGCTCCACAGCGCGATGTACCACTTGAAGGTCAGGCCGCTGGGCAGCAGGCTGGCCGACCAGCTGGTGGCCAGCGAGTAGAGCAGGGTGCCGGCCAGCGGCAGCAGCAGGATGAGGAACAGCAGGTAGACCACGGCGCGGTGGTACCAGCCGCCGGAACGGGCGTCAGCGCGCATGGTAGCTCCTTTTCAGCAGCCATTGGTGCACCACCGTGACCAGCGTCATCAGCCCCACCAGTACCATCGCCAGGGCGCTGGCCAGGTTGGGATCGAGGCTGATGTCACCGGCCACCAGGCCGGCGATGCGGATCGGCAGTACGTTGAAGTTGCCGGTTGTCAGCGCGTACACGGTGGCGTAGGCACCGAGGGCGTTGGCCAACAGGATGACGAAAGTGCCCAGCAGTGCCGGGGTCAGCACCGGCAGGCCGATGTGTCGCCAGAATTGCCAGTGGCTGGCCCCCAGCAGTGCGGCCGACTCGCGCCAGTCTTCGCGCAGTGCGTCGAACGCGGGGTACAGCAGCAACACGCCAAGCGGGATCTGGAAGTAGGTGTACACCAGGATCAGCCCGCTCTTGGAATAGATGCTGAAGTCCTCCAGCAGGCCGACCTGCTTCAGCAGCAGGGTCAGCGCGCCGTTGAAACCGAGCAGGATGATGAAGGCGAAGGCCAGCGGCACCCCGGCGAAATTGCTGGTCATGTTGGCGAAGGCGCTGACGAAGTCGCGCAGCTTCGAGTCCACCTGGCGCAGCGAGTAGGCGCCCAGGGTGGCGATGACGATGCCGAACAGGCTCGACCAGAAGCTGATCTCCAGGCTGCGTTGCAGGGCCTGCAGGTAGAACTTCGAGGCGAATACCTTGCTGAAGTTGTCCACGCCCCAACCCGCTTCCGATTGCAGGCTGTTGATCGCCACCCAGGCCAGCGGGGCGATCTGGAAGATGACGAAGAACACGGCGAACGGTAGCAGGCAGAGCAGGGCCAGGTAGCGGCCACGGGTGTTGCTGCTCTTGGGTGTGGTCACTTCAGCAGCTCCCGGCAGACGGTCTTGTCATGCGGCGCGCCGAGCAGCTCGCAGATGGTCCCGCACAACTCGGTCTGCAGCGGTTTGGCCGCAGGATCGAGGCTGAAGGCATCGCCGAAGACGAACAGCGGCACTTCGCGCTCCTCGGTCAGCAGGCCATTGTGCGAGCGGTCGTTGTTCATGCCGTGGTCGGCGGTGACCAGCACCTGGTAGCCCTCTTCGAGCCAGCCTGGCAGGTAGTCGGCCAGCAGGATGTCGGCGCTGCGCGCGGCGTTGCGGTACTGGCTGCTGTCCAGACCGTGGTGGTGGCCGACATCGTCGATGCTCATCGGGTGCACCAGCAGGAAATTGGGGGCGTGGCGGCGGCGCAGGTATTCGCCATCGGCCAGCAGGTGCGAATCGGGGTAACGGTCGTCCCAGTAGAACAGCCCGTGCTGGATCGGCAGCTTCGGTGCGTGGGTATGGCGGTCGCGCTGCGGGTCGAAGGGCGAGCGGTTGTACAGCTCGCTCATCCAGTGATAGGCCGCAGCCGCAGTGCCCAGGTTGGCCTCGCGGGCGTAGTGGAACACGCTGCGCTGGTTGGACAGACGGTTGACGTTGTTGTGCACGATGCCGCTGTCGATCGGCGGTACACCGGTGAGGATGCACTCGTACAGCGGCCGCGAAAGCGACGGCAGTTCGCATTCCACGCGGTACAGCGCGGCACGGTCGGCCTCGACGTAGGCGTGCAGGTGGCCCATGGCGTGATGCGCGACCTGGTAGTTGAGGCCGTCGAGCAGGACCAGGATGACGTTGTGTTGCATGGTGGCTCCAGTCATAAACCGCGTTGGCTTCTTCGCGGGTAAACCCGCTCCTACAGGGTCATGCGCCGGCCTTGAGGTGTGCGCTGTACCTGTGGGAGCGGGTTTACCCGCGAAAGGGCCCGTCCAGGCGCTAGAGAAACTAGCCCCTTACTCCATCTCGATGATCACCTGCTCTTGCCACATCTGCGGCAGTTTCTTCGAGCTCGCTTCCCAGGCCTCGGCATTCTTGATCGGCTGTGCAGCCTTGTACTGCTCGTTGGGCAGCAGCTTGGCCTGCACATCGTCCGGCAGCTTCAGGTGCTCGGCACGGATCGGCCGCGCATGCCCTTTGGCCAGGTTGATCTGCCCGGCATCGCTGAAGATGTATTCACGTGTCAGCTTGGCCGCATTCGGGTGCTTGGCGTACTTGTTGATGATGGTGGTATAGCCGGAGATCACCGAGCCATCCGACGGGATCAGCACTTCGAAACGCTTGGGGTCGATCTGTTCACGGTAGCTCAGGCCGTTGAAGTCCCACACCACGCCCACTTCCACCTCGCCCTTCTCCAGGGTCTGGATGGTCGGGTTGGCCAGCGACAGGCGCTTCTGCTGGGCCAGCTTGGTGAACAGTTGCAGGCCCGGTGCCAGGTTGGTCTCGTCACCCTTGTAGGCGATAGCCGCTGCCAGCACGCCGTTGGCGGCCTGGGCTGCGGTGCCGACGTCACCGATGGCAACCTTGTACTTGCCTTTTTCCAGGTCGTGCCAGGTCGTTGGCCGCTCGCCTTCCTTGACCAGGTCCTTGTTGATGATGAAGGCGATGGTGCCGGTATAGGCCAGCGCCCAGTGGCCGTCCTTGTCCTTGGCCCAGGTCGGCACCTGGTCCCAGGTGCTCGGCTTGTACGGTTGGCTCACGCCCTTGCTCACGGCGATCGGGCCGAAGGCGGCACCCACGTCGCCGATGTCGGCGCTGGCGTTGTCCTTCTCGGCTTCGAACTTGGCGATTTCCTGGGCCGAGCTCATGTCGGTGTCGCTGTGCTTGAGGCCGTACTTGCTGGCCAGGTCTTCCCAGGTGCCTTTCCAGTTGGCCCAGGCATCGGGCATGCCCACGCTGTTGACGTTGCCTTCCTTGCGGGCGGCGTCTTCCAGGGCCTTGAGGTCGGTATCGGCGGCCATTGCCGTGGTACACAGGGCGATGGCCGAACCGAGCAGTGACGCCATGAACAACTTTTTCATCCGAAGCTCCTTGGTGGGTGCCTTTAGCGATGGTTGTTATGAGTGAAGCCGTTGTCTGGTGACCGTTGGTCTAGGTCAGCAAACCTTGAGCCAAGGTAGGCTGCTTGCGTGACAGTTTGATGTAGGGAAGGGCCGGTGAAGGCCCTGAAGCTACAGCGTAGACCACGGAACCGCCCCGGTTCTGCTGGCTTGGCGCGTTTCTGGCAGTGTTTGGCCAAAGCCTTGTCACAGGATGTTCATCAGCCCTGCCTAGGCTTGCACTATTCTCCAAGTGCCCTGTTCTGGGGCTGGACTAGTCCAGATAGGTAACCTTTGATGCAGCCGATGCCACCGCGTGCGGTAACAGCCATCTGTCACGCCCTGCAGGAACAGATAGAGCACGGCCTGCTGGCGCCGGGCGGCAAGCTGCCGGCCGAGCGCAAGCTCAGCGAGGTGTTCGATACCACGCGCATTACCCTGCGTGAGGCGCTGGTGCAGCTGGAAGCCCAGGGGCTGATCTACCGCGAAGAGCGTCGCGGCTGGTTCGTCGCGCCCGAACGGCTGACCTACGACCTGATCGAGCGCAGCCACTTCCATGCCATGGTCCGCGACCAGGGGCGGGTGCCCAGTACCGAACTGTTGTCGGCGCGGCTGCAGCCGGCCTCGGCGGCCATCTGTGCGCGCTTGCAGCTGCCGGCGTTGTCCAGCGTGGTACGTATCTGCCGGTTGCGGCGGATCGATGGGCGGGCGGTGCTGTATGCCGAGCACTACCTCAACCCCAGGTACTTCCCGGAGATTCTCGAACAGGACCTTGCCCAGTCGCTGACCGAGATTTATGGGCGGGTGTATGGCATCCAGTATGGGCAGGTGTGCTTCGAGATCTTGCCGACGGCGTTGCCGGTGGAGGCGGCCAGTGCCTTGAAGGTGTCGGCGGGAAGCCCAGGGTTGCATATCACCCGGGTCAACAGTGACCAGCATGGGCACCTGATCGACTGCGACCTGGAGTATTGGCGGCATGATGCCATCCGCATCCGCGCCCAGGCGGGTTGAGGTGTTGGCTTCTTCGCGGGCTCGCCCGCTCCCACAGGGGCCGCACAGGTTTCAGCCTTTGCACAGTACTTGTGGGAGCGGGTTCACCCGCGAATAGGCCTTAACTGGAAGAACCGGCAGTCACTACCTGCACTGACAACCGTGGCGTTGCCAAATCCAGCCCGGCCTCATCCAGCTGCCGCTTCAACGCCAGGTTGAACGCCCGCGACACTTCCCACTGCTTGATCGGCGCAGTCTTGAACCGCGCTCGCAAAATCGCCGACCCCGACTCGAAGCTCTCCACCCCCTGCAGCTCCAGCGGCGACCAGATGTTGCGGCGCATCAGCGGGTCGTTGCGCAGCTTCTGCCCCACTTCGCGAATCAGCGTGATGGCCTGGTCGATGTTCATGCTGTGCGGGATCGCCACGCGGAAGATCGCGTAGCCGAACTCACGCGAGTAGTTCTTGATGCTCTTGATCTCGCTGAACGGGATGGTATGCACGATGCCGTCGATGTCACGCAGGCGTACGGTACGGATGGTCAGCCCCTCCACCGTGCCCAGGTGGCCGCCCACATCCACATAGTCGTCGATGGCCAGCGAGTCCTCGATGATGATGAACAAGCCGGTGATCAGGTCGGCCACCAGCGACTGGGCACCAAAGCCGATGGCCAGGCCGATCACACCGGCACCCGCCAGCAGCGGGGTGACGTTCATGCCCATGTTGGCCAGGGCGACGATCACCGCGATGATGAAGATGACCACGAACATCACATTGCGGATCAACGGCATCATGGTTTGCGCGCGGGCGTTGGCCAGGCCCCGGCGCGAACGCACCAGGGCGTGGTGCACGGCGGTGTCGGCAAGGATCCACACCAGCCAGGCGACGATCAGCGTGCCGGCCAGGCCCAGCAGGCGCACGCTTATGTCGTGACCGTCGCCTTCGGCGAAGCTGATCATCGACAGGCCCCACACACGCAGCCCCAGTTCAATGAACACCAGCCAGATGAACAGGTGCACCAGCAGGTAGCCGAAGTTGCGCAGGCGTTCGGCGTACACCGCCTGGCGCTTGCTGGCGCGCTTGGGGTTGGCGGCGTGGCGGCGCACCAGGCCGTTGAGCACCATGCACACCACCACCAGCACCGTGCACATCAGCGACTGGCGCAGGGCGGTGCTGGTGTCGCCGGCCGAGATAAAGGTAGCGAACAGCGAAATCGCCACCAGGATCAGTGCTGGCACGAACCAGAAGCTGCCGAGGATCTCGATGGTGTCGCTGAGGGTGCGCCGGGTCAGGCGCCGTGACAGCGGCTGGTTGCGGATCAGGTGGGCGATCGGGCGACGGAAGCGCAGGATGAACAGCCCGGTGCACAGCGCCGCGATCACGTTGGCCAGGGTGGCCAGGGCGTGGGCCAGGTGGGTGCCGAGGGCGACCATCAGGCGCGGGTCGCTCATCGCTTCGCCAAACGCGGCGAAACTGCCGATCAGCCACAGCGGGCGGAACGCCTGGTGGCGCAGGATGTACAGGGCGCGGTGGCGGTGGGGGCCGTCGAGCAGCGAGAAGGCGATCACGCAGATGGCCGAGAAGCAGGTGCCGACCACCAGTGCGTAGGCCAGCACCATGGCCAGCGACTTGCCCAGCGACGGCGGCAGCACGAAGCTCAGGTAAACGGTGAACACCAGCGCCACCAGCCATGGGCCCAGCTTGCGCAGGGCAAAGCGCACCAGGTCCCAGGTGCGTGGGTGCTGCGGCAGTTCCTCGCTCAGGCCAAAACGCAGGCGTACCCGATGCCCTACCCAGTTGAAGGCGTAGGCCAGCACGCTCCAGACGGCGATGACGGCGGCAAAGCCGAACAGAATGGCCGGCCACTGGTGCACCGGCACCATCAACTCGGTCAGTTCGGCCTGGGCCTGTTCGATTTCCGCGGCCCAGCGATGGAACGGGCTGGCATCGCCGCTGAACTGCTTTTCGAAGTCCTGCAGGGCGCCGCCGATCAGGCCGAGCACGCCCTGTTCGACGGTGGGTTGCGATTGCCTGGTGGCGTCGCGCAGCTTTTTCAGGTCGGCCAGCAGCTTGGCCCGCTGCTGGTCGTTTTCCAGGTTCTTGATCACCTCGTCCAGCGACTTGCCCAGCGGTTCGCTGGCTTCTGGCTGCGCGGGCGCGCTGCCACCCAGCAGGCCTGGCAGGCCCGCAGCCTGTAACGGGGTGACAAACAGGAACAGCAGCAGGAACAGGCAACGCAGGAGAGCAGGCACTGGCAAAACTACCTCAGGTCAAACGATTGACCGAGTGTAGAGGTTCACGACGGCAGTTGCTCCAGGATTTTCCAGCAGGTGAGGCCGAAGATACCCAGTGTGCCGACCCACATCATCACAACGCCGATATTGCGCTCGCGCAGGCTGAAACCGATGGTCAGCAGCAACAGGAACAGAAACACCGGCACGAACAGGGACAGGAACGGGGACATGGACAGCAATCCTTTTGCAGTGGGGCCATGTAACAAGCATAGCGGGTGGCAGACGAAGCGGGATTGACCTTGAGCACTGAACCAGGCAACGACGCTCTCTGTAGGAGCAGCCTTGCGCTGCGAAGAGGCCAGTACACCCCAAGCATCCCTGCTGGTTGTACCGGCCTCTTCGCAGCGCAAGGCTGCTCCTACAAAGGGCGGGGTGGTCTTCAGGATCTCAAGGCAACTCGCGGCAACGGTAGAAGGCGCTCAGCACCTTCACCAGGTGCGCCAGGTCATGGCTGCCGCACAGTTCGCGAATCGAATGCATGGCAAAAGTCGGCAAGCCGATATCCACCGTACGCACGCCCAGGTGGCTGGCGGCAATCGGCCCGATGGTCGAACCACAGCCCATGTCGCTGCGTACCACGAAGCTCTGCACCGGCACTTCTTCGGCCATGCACAGGTGACGGAAGAACCCGGCGGTTTCGCTGTTGGTAGCGTAGCGCTGGTTGTTGTTCACCTTGATTACCGGCCCGGCGTTGAGCTTGGGCCCGTGGTTGCCGTCGTGCTTGTCGGCGTAGTTGGGGTGCACGCCGTGGGCGTTGTCGGCCGACACCATCAACGAGCGCTGGATGGTGCGCACGTAGGCGTCGCCATCCGGCAGCAGGCGTTGCAGGGTCTGCTCCAGCATCGGCCCGTCGGCGCCACAGGCCGAGCAGCTGCCGACTTCTTCATGGTCGTTGCACACCAGTACGCAGGTCTCGTCGCTGTCGGCGGCCAGCAGTGCCTGCAGGCCGGCATAGCACGACAACAGGTTGTCCAGGCGCGCGCCGGCGATGAAATCACCGTTCAGGCCGACCAGTGCGGCGTCCTGAGTGTCGTAGAAGCTCAGCTCGTAATCCAGCACCACGTCGGCGATCAGCTCGTGCTCGCGGGCCAGTTGCTCGGTGAGCAGGGCGCGGAAGTCGATGCGCTCGTCACCCGCCACCTGGGCCAGGATCGGCGGCAGCTCGTTCTGCGGGTTGATCGCCCAGCCTTCGTTGGCGGTGCGATTGAGATGGATGGCCAGGTTGGGGATGATCGCGATCGGCAGCTTGAAGTCGATCAGCTGGCTTTCGACCTTGCCGTCACGGCGGTAGGTGACCCGGCCGGCCAGCGACAGGTCGCGGTCGAACCATGGCGCCAGCAGGGCGCCGCCATAGACTTCGACGCCCAGTTGCAGGAAGCCCTGGCGCTGCAGCTCGGGCTGCGGCTTGACCCGCAGGCACGGGCTGTCGGTGTGGGCACCGACCATGCGGATGCCGTTCAGCAACGGTGCCTGCTTGCCCAGCTTGATGGCGATGATCGTCGAGTCGTTACGGGTGACGTAGTAGCGACCGCCAGGCACCGTGGCCCAGCTGTCGCGCTCGTCCAGGCGCTGGTAGCCGGCAGCTTCCAGGCGCTGGGCCAGGCTGGCGGTGGCATGGAAGGGCGTGGGGGAGGCCTTGAGGAAGTCGATAAGGCCAGAATTCAGTGCGTCGCGCATAGCTCACTCCAGACAGCAGTGGCGCGAGTTTAGCGTATTAGGTCGACAAATTGTGCCTGCCTCTTCGCGGCTGAAGCCGCTCCCACAGGTACTGCACAACCGTCGAAAGCGGTGCGGTCCCTGTGGGAGCGGCTTTAGCCGCGAAGAGGCCAGTACAGGCTGTACACAATCAGAAGGGCGCAGGGCACTCGAACTTCAACCGCTCACCGGACACCGGGTGGGTAAAGCTCAGCATCGAGGCATGCAGGCACAACCGCTCATGGGCAGCCAGTGCCTCGGGGTTGGCATACAGCCGGTCGCCCAGCAGCGGGTGCCCGATCGACAGCATGTGCACGCGCAACTGGTGCGAACGCCCGGTAATCGGTGTCAGCTCTACCCGGCAGTAATCACCGCAGCGCTCGACGATGCGCCAGAAGGTCAGCGCATGCTTGCCCTGCTCGTGGTCCACCACATGTCGTGGCTTGGTCGGCGGGTCGTAGCGCAGCGGCAGGTCGATGCTGCCGCTGTCCAGCGCCGGCTGGCCCCAGCACAGCGCGGTGTAGGCCTTTTCGGTTTCGCGGTCGTGGAACTGGCGCGACAGCTCACGGTGGCTGTCGGCATCCCGTGCCAGCAGGATGATGCCGGAAGTTTCCCAGTCCAGGCGGTGCACGATCAGCGCGTCGGGGTAGCCGTTTTCCTGCAGGCGAGTGATCAGGCAGTCCTTGTTGTCCTCGGCGCGGCCGGGTACCGACAGCAGCAGGGTCGGTTTGTTGATCACCAGGATGGCGGCGTCTTCGTGCAGGATCTGGATGTTGGACAGCGGCATTGCAGTATCTCTGTGATATCGGGGAAAACCATCGGGGCCGCCTTGCGGCCCATTCGCGGCACAAGGCCGCTCCTACAAGGAAATGCGTACCCCTGTAGGAGCGGCCTTGTGCCGCGAATGGGCTGCAAGGCAGCCCCGATGGCCAATTGCGCGGATCAGCGATCCGGCAAGGTGATGTTCAGCTCCAGAATCGAGCAGCTACCCTGGTTTTCCAGCTCGATATGCACATCATCGTTGCCGATGTTCACATATTTGCGGATCACTTCCAGCAGTTCTTTCTGCAGCGCTGGCAGGTAGTCCGGTTCGCTGCGTTGGCCGCGCTCGTGCGCCACGATGATCTGTAGACGCTCTTTCGCTACCGACGCGCTGGTCTGTTTCTGTCTGCCACGAAAGAAGTCAAAAAGGTTCATGGTTTACTTGCCTCCAAACAGGCGCGCGAAGAATCCTTGCTTCGGCACTTCGATGAACCGCAGGGGCTTTTCTTTGCCCAGCAGACGGTCGACGGTATCGCTATAGGCCTGGCCGGCATCGCTCTGGTCGTCGAGGATGACCGGGATACCCTGGTTGGAAGCCTTGAGCACTGCCTGGCTCTCGGGGATCACACCCTTGAGCTTGATCGCCAGGATCTCTTCGACGTCGGCGATGCTCAGCATTTCGCCCTTTTCCACGCGCTCCGGATGGTAGCGGGTGATCAGCAGGTGTTCCTTGATCGGCTCTTCGCCGTTCTCGGAGCGGCGCGACTTGCTCGACAGGATGCCCAGCATGCGGTCGGAGTCTCGTACCGAGGATACCTCGGGGTTGGTGACCACGACGGCTTCGTCGGCAAAGTACATGGCCAGGTGTGCGCCTTTCTCGATACCGGCCGGCGAGTCGCAGATGACGAAGTCGAAGTCTTTCTTCAGCTCCATCAGGACCTTTTCCACGCCTTCCTGGGTCAGCGCGTCCTTGTCACGGGTCTGGCTGGCGGCCAGCACGTACAGGTTCTCGAGGCGCTTGTCCTTGATCAGGGCCTGTTGCAGGTTGGCTTCGCCGTTGACCACGTTGACGAAGTCGTACACCACGCGGCGTTCGCAGCCCATGATCAGGTCGAGGTTACGCAGGCCCACGTCGAAGTCGACGATGACGGTCTTGTGGCCACGCAGTGCGAGGCCGGTACCAATGGCGGCGCTGGTGGTGGTCTTGCCCACACCCCCCTTGCCGGAAGTAACCACGATAATCTTGGCCAAGGTGTTTCACCCCTAAAATAATCGGGACACACGTCCCTGCAAAAATACAAATAAATGGCAACGGTAAGAAAAGTTGCACTAAAAATGCTGGCAAGTATCCGTTAAAGACGGGTGATGTTCAACACGTCGCCAGACAGGCTGACTTGCACGCCGGTGCCCCACAGCGGGTCGCGGCGCAGGTCCTCGCAGACCTTGTACTGGCCGGCGATGGAGACCATTTCGGCGGTCATCTGCTGACAGAAGATACGTGCCTTGGTATTGCCTTTGATGCCGGCCAGGGCGCGGCCGCGCATGGCGCCGTACACATGGATGTTGCCATCGGCCAGAAGTTCCGCCCCCGGGCTGACCGAAGCGGTCACCACCAGGTCGCCGCCCTGGGCGTAGATCTGCTGGCCGCCACGTACTGGCGCAGTGATGATGCGGGTCGGGCGCACCTCGGGTTCGAGGATTGGTGGCGGGACAGGGGCTGGCTCGGGCTTCTTCACCTCGGGTTCGGGCTCCAGCGGCCGTTCGCGCGCGCCGGATGGCGGCAGCACCGGCAGGTCGATGGCGATGGCGGCGGCGATGTCCTCGATGCGGTTGGCACGGATGGCCAGGGTACGCAGGCCGTGGTGGCGGCAGATCCGCATCAAGCCGGGCAGGTCGATTGCCCCCTCGTCGGCCGGCAGCTTGTCCAGCGCCAGCACCAGTGGCGTGTTGCTGAAGAAGTTCGGTGCCTGGGCGACTTTGGCCGCCAGTTGGCGGTCGAGGGCTTCAAGGTCATTGCGCGCCAGCTCCAGCACTGTAATGGCGAGCATGCTGCCCTTGAGCTGGAACACGGAGGCGGTGTCGGGTGTGTGGTTTGGGCTCATGGTCTGCATAGACGGCTTGTTGCGAAAAAAGTGCCCTGACTTATAACGATAAGACCGGTTGCCCGCAACATGCGCTGATCCGTTGTAGAATGCGCGGCCTTTGTCTTTCCGGAAGCTTCAATGGAACGCCCGCGTTTTCGTCCCTATTTCCTTCACCCACGTTTCTGGGGCCTGTGGCTGGGCCTGGGCCTGCTGTGGCTGGTGGTCCAGTTGCCGTACCGGGTCCTGTTGAAAGTCGGTGCCGCGCTGGGAGCGGTGATGTACCGCTTTGCCGGTGAGCGGCGGCGCATTGCCGCGCGCAACCTGGAGCTGTGCTTCCCGGAGCTGTCGGTCGACGAACGGCAGCGCCTGCTCAAGGCCAACTTCGCCTCCACCGGTATCGCCTTCTTCGAAATGGCCATGAGCTGGTGGTGGCCCAAGGCCCGGCTGGCGCGCCTGGCCCATGTCGAGGGGCTGGAGCACCTGCAGGCCGCCCAGCAGGCGGGGCAGGGGGCCATTCTGATGGCGGTGCACTTCACCACCCTGGAGATCGGCGCCGCACTGCTGGGCCAGCAGCACACCATCGACGGCATGTACCGCGAGCACGGCAACCCGCTGTTCGACTTCATCCAGCGCAGCGGCCGCGAGCGGCATAACCTCGACTCGCTGGCGGTGGAGCGCGAGGACGTGCGCGGCATGCTCAAGCTGCTGCGTTCGGGCCGGGCGATCTGGTACGCACCCGACCAGGACTACGGCGCCAAGCAGAGCCTGTTCGTGCCGCTGTTCGGCATCCCGGCGGCGACGGTGACCGCTACCACCAAGTTTGCCCGGTTGGGCAAGGCGCAGGTGATTCCGTTCACCCAGAAGCGCCTGGAGGACGGCAGCGGCTATCGCCTGGTGATCCACCCGCCGCTGGCGGATTTCCCCGGGGAGAGCGAAGAGGCTGACTGCCTGCGAATCAACCAGTGGGTGGAAAGCGTGTTGCGCGAATGCCCCGAGCAGTACCTGTGGGCGCACCGCCGGTTCAAGTCGCGACCCGAAGGGGAGCCGCGGCTGTATGACAAGAAAAAGCGCTGAATTTTGTTTTGCCTGTGCCGGCCTATTCGCGGGTGAACCCGCTCCCACAGGTATTGCACAGCCTTCAAGGCCGGTGAAGAACCTGTAGGAGCGGGTTTACCCGCGAAAGGGCCAGCACTGACAGCACATCAACCCCAGGAAGGACTCCAATGGCCCCACCCCCGGTAACCGGTCTTATCCTTTCTGGCGGCGGCGCCCGCGCCGCCTACCAGGTGGGCGTGCTGGCCGGCATTGCCGAGTTGCTGCCCGCTGGCGCGCACAACCCGTTCCCGGTCATCGTCGGCACCTCCGCCGGGGCCATCAACGCCGTCACCCTGGCCAGCGGCGCCACCCATTTCAGCGATGCCGTACAACGGCTCACCGCCTTCTGGCAGAACTTCCGCAGCCACCTGGTCATCCGCAGCGACTGGCCCGGTGTGGTCCGCCAGGCCAGCCGCTTCGTCGCCCACAACCTGCTGGGCGTGGGTGGCCCGGCGCCAGTGGCGCTCCTGGACAGCAGCCCATTGCGCGGCTTGCTGCAGGCGCACCTGAACCTGGACGGCATCGCCCACTCCCTGGCCGCCGAGCAACTGCGCGCCGTCGCGGTGACCGCGTTTGGCTACGAGTCCGGCCAGGCGGTGACCTTCTACCAGGGCCGCGGCACCATCGAAGCCTGGTTGCGCCATCGCCGTATCGGCATGCCCACGCCATTGACCATCGATCATCTGCTGGCCAGCGCGGCCATCCCGTTGCTGTTCGCCCCGGTGCGGCTGGGTGATGAATATTTCGGCGATGGTGCGGTGCGCCAGTCGGCACCGATCAGCCCGGCCCTGCACCTGGGCGCCAGCCGGGTACTGGTGGTCGGGGTCAGCGGCAACCCGCAGCGGCCGGCGCCACCGCTGCCTACCCAGCGGGTGTTCAGCGGGCAGCAGCCGAGCCTGGCGCAGATCGGCGGGCACATGCTCAACAGTACGTTCATTGACAGCCTGGAAGACGACATCGAGCTGCTGCAGCGCCTCAACCACCTGAGCCACCTGTTGCCGGCGCACCTGGACGCCCGGCGCCTGGGCCTGGCGCCGATCGACGTGCTGGTGGTGGCGCCCAGCCAACCGCTGGACGAGATTGCCGCGCGACATCGGCGCGAGTTGCCGGCGGCGTTGCGCATGTTCCTGCGTGGGCCGGGGGCGACGCGTACCAGCGGGGCGGGGGTGTTGAGCTATTTGCTGTTCGAGGCCAGTTACTGCAGCGAGCTGATAGAGCTGGGGCGAAAGGATGCCTTGGCCAAGAAGCGGGAGCTTTGCCAGTTCCTGGGGATTTGATGTTGCTTGTGCCGGCCTCTTCGCGGGTAAACCCGCTCCCACAGGGATCGCACGATACCCGCGAAGAGGCCTGGCCTGCCTACTCGGCTATCTGCAACTTGCGCGCCTGGGTATACACATACCGCACCTTCTCGTACTCGAACGGCGAGTTGAGCTGGCCATAGCGGAATTTGGTGCTGTAGCGCTTGTCCACCACGCGCAGCACGGAGATTTCCGGGTGGTCGCTGCTGGCTTCGGCCACGTTCAGGTAGTTGATCGCCTGTTCGCCTGCATAGTCCACCACCAGCCCGGTGGTATCGCGCAGGTTCGAAGGCCCCAGCACCGGCAGCATCAGGTACGGCCCGTCCGGTACGCCATAGAAGCCCAAGGTCTGGCCAAAGTCTTCACTTTGCCGCGGCAGGCCCATCTTGGTTGCCGGGTCCCAAAGCCCACCCACGCCGATGATGGTGTTGAACATCAGCCGCGCGGTGATCTCGGCCGAGCGCTTGGCCTTGAGCTGCAACACGCTGTTGAACAGGTTTGGCACGTCGCCCAGGTTGTTGAAGAAGTTGGTCACCCCGGTGCGCACGAAGCGCGGGGTGACGTACTGGTAGCCGCTTACCATCGGCAGCAGCACCCATTGGTCCAGACGGTAGTTGAAGTGATAGACGCGCCGGTTGATCGACTCCAGCGGGTCGTACACGTTCAGCGCTTGCAGGGTGGAGCGCTCGAACTCGCGCTGGTCCAGCCCCGGGTTGAATTTCAGCTCACGCAGCGGGTCAAGGAAACCATCGGTCTCCGGCGCCAGTGGCGCTTCGGTGACTTGCGGGTCGGCCTCGACCACGCTGGCGCGGGGGGCGGTTTCGGCAGCCAGGGCGTGGCCGGCGGCGAACAGGGCAGTGGCGAAGAGGAGTTTGTTAACCACGGAAGAACTCCAGCATGGCGTCACTGTTGACGCGGTAATTGAGGTTGCCGCAATGGCCGCCATGGGGGTAAAGGGTCAGACGCTCACCGAACACCTTGCGCAGGAAGCCGATGTCACCAGGGCCGAGGATGACGTCGTCGGCGTTGTGCATCACGGCGATCTTGTCGCTGCTGCTCAGGTAGTCTTCCAGCGCATACAGGCTGACCTGGTTGACCAGTTGCAGGATGCTGTTGCCGTCGGTACGGGCGCGCCACATGGGGATGACCTGCTCGGTCATGTAGCAGTCGAAGTCGCACTGCAGGGCACGCTTGAAAAATGGCGTGAGGCTGCTGCCCTCGGTGATCGGGAACTTCGGCGGAATGATCAGGCCGCGGCGGTTGATCAGGTCGGAGGTGAAGGCAATATCGGCCGCCGAGAAGCGGAACGAGGTGCCGATCAGCATGGCCATCTGCTCGTTGGACAGGTGCTGGCGCGACTGCTGGAAGTCGTACAGCAAGGCCTCATTGAGGTCGATGTAGCCCTTTTCCTGGAAGTAGCGGGTCAGCTTGGCCAACATCAGCTCGTAGAACGTGGTGCTGCGGTCGATGCCCTTGACCTGGGTCTGCACCAGCTTGTCCAGGTTGTTGATCGAGGTGTACAGGTTGACCGGCGGGTTCAGCAGCAGTACACGCTTGAAGTTGAAGCTGCGGCGGGTTTCGTCCAGGTGGCTGACAAAGGCAGCGTCGAGTGCGCCCAGGCTGTAGCCGGTGAGGTAGAACTCGCTGATCGGCAGGCGCGGGTGCTGGGCACGCACGGCCTGCATCACCCGGTACATGTCTTCGGCATCCACCTGGCTGACGCCTGGGGTGGCGAAGCGCGAGGCGGCGCTCATGAAGTCGTAACTGGTTGGCGACGACAGCTGCACCACGTGGAAGCCGGCCTGGTAGAACAGCTTCTTCAGGTATTCGTTGATGCTGCTGGTGTAGGGCGCACCGGTGCCGGCGATGATGAAGATCAGCGGCGCCTCGCGGTCCTGGCGGGCCAGACGGTACTTGAGCTTTTTCACCGCCCAGAAATTGTCCGGCAGAGTGAATTCACGGTCCGGGCGCAGGTTGAGGCTGTAGTCGGACTGGTTGATTTCATCATCTTCGGGCAGGGTGGGGCGCTGGTCCGGTGGCGTGGTGGCGATGGTTGCCTCGAACGGGTTGGTCAAGGGAAAACCATAGCTCGCGGCGTCGATATCCCGCGCCGAAGCGGCCACAGCCATGAGCAGGCCACCGAGCAAGGCAGCGAGGCGCAAAGATCGAAGCATGTAATCCCCCAAAAGAACGCAAGGTCGAGCAGTGTGAGGCTAGGACCACAACGGGCCGGGCAAAGTTGCCAGGTGCGGTGGTCTTTGGTGTGCTTGTTATCTGCAACATAGCTGCAGGGATGTGATTTTGCCTTACAACTGGGCATAAGCGATCATGGATGCTTTCGATTACCGCTATTGGAGAGCTGGATGTCTCGTTCGCTGCCGGCTGCGCTGCTTGTGCTGTTTCTGGGGCTCTGGCTTGCTGCCAGTTATGGCGTGCGCTATGGGCTGATGGAGGACGGGCAGTGGGTGGGGCTGTGCACGGCGCCGGCGGCGTACTGGCAGTGTGAGGTGCGGTCTTTGCTGGGGTTGGGCATTCATCATCAGGTGATGGCCTGGAGCGGGCTGGGGCTGGCGCTACTGGCGCAGGTCGTTGCCGGCCGTGGCGGCTGGTGGCTGGCGGTGGTGGCGTTGGTGTTCGCGGTGCCGGCACTGGTGCTGTATACCGCCAGCATTGCCGTGTTCGCGCTGGTGCTGGCGGGGTTGCGGTTGGTCAGGTTGCCGGATCAAGGCTGAAAGGGGCCGCAAAGCGGTCCCAAGGATATCAGGCCGGGCGCAGCCGCAAGCTCCGCCACAAGGCCGCGGTCATCAGCACACTCACCCCGGCCCACCCCCAGGCCTGTTGGTTCTCCAACCCTTCCACAAACAACTGCGGCGCCACCCCGGCACCGACGATGAACGCCAGTAACGCTACCTCTGCACGCCGCGCCCGCACCGGCCACACTGCAAACACCAGCGCCGGCAACGCCAACGCTGCGCTGGGGAAGCTGCGGTAGCGTGGGTCGAACACCATCGCCAGCATGCTCACCGCCGCGGCAAAACCCGCCGCCAGCAACAGCCAGCCGGCCCGCGCCTGCAACCAGGCGTACAGGCGCTCGCGCCAGCCCGCGCGCCGTGCCAGGGCCAGCACGGCATGGGCCAGCACCAACAGGTTCAGCCCTGCCAGCAGCACCGCCCACAGCCACTCCCCGGCAAAGCGCGCATGGGTGCGCATCAGCTCGCCCCAAAGCCCCAGGCAGCCTGCCCCAAACGCTGCCAGCAACGGCAGCAGCATGGCCGCCGCCGGGGTGGCCGGGCGCCCGGCAAGCATCAGCATCAGCACCATTAGCACAGCACTGGCCAGCAACCACTGCGGCCAGTAAGGCAGGTTGCTCACCGGCCCTTCGAGTACGCCCTTGTCCTGCCGGTCGGCATCGTAAAGCCCCCAGTAGCCGCCAACCGCCCCCTCATTGGCGCGCTTCCATGGCTGGTCGAACGCCTCGATCAGGTTGTAGTGCCAGCCGTTGCTTTCGGCCATGGCCACGAACCCGCGAATGAAGCGCGCCTCGTTGACCCGGCTGGGCTGTGCGGTTTCGCGCTGGCGGCCTTCGCTGGGCCAGCCGGTTTCACCGATCAGAATGTCCTTCGGCGCGAAGCGCGTGCCGAACACCCGGCGCACATCGGCGACGTGGGCCAGGGCTTCGTCGATGCCCCGCGGGTCGTCTTCCCAGTAAGGCAGCAAGTGGATAGTCAGGAAGTCCACCGCAGGCGCTACCTGCGGGTGCTGCAACCAGAATTCCCACACATCGGCGTAGGTTACCGGCACCTTGACCTGGCTTTTCACCCGGGCGATCAGCGTGGCCAGGTGCGCGCCAGTCACTTCCTTGCGCAGCAGCGTCTCGTTGCCGACGATCACCGCGCTGACCACGTCGGGGTTGGCATTGGCGGCGGCGATCAGTAGCTCGATTTCTTTCTCTGTGTCGGCCGGGTGGGCGTTGACCCAGGCACCCAGCATCACTTTCAGGCCATGCTTGCGTGCCAGCGCCGGAATTGCCTCAAGACCGGTCTGGGAATAGGTACGGATGCACTGGAAACGCTCGGCCAGCAACGCCAGGTCGGCATCCATGCGGGCCGGGCGCAGGCGCAACGGCTGGTCGTAGGGCGACTGGTCCTTGTCGAACGGGGTATACGAGGCGCATTGCAGCTTGTGCGTCGGGCTGGCCGCATCCGGCAGTTGCACCGGCTTGCCAAGCCCGTACCAGAGCCCTCCGAGCCCGAGCAGGGCGAGCAGGCAGGCAAGCAGGTACAACGGCAGCAGCAGGCGGGTAGAACTGGGCATCGGGCGGTCCATCGTCAGGTGCAAAAGGGTAGATAGTAGCCCGGCGCCAAACTTTTGGCATGCAAGGATCGCGCAGGGCGGCATAGGCCGATGGCGCTAATGGCATAGTGCTGTCGCATATGGGGCGGATATAGGTCGTAGCTGGAGCAGGTCGACTATTGTTGCAGGACGATGATGCAAATTCCGAGACCTGACGAGGGGATGCTTTGATGGCTGCTAATACAAAAATGCGACGTTTCCTGGGTGTGGGCACCGCCATGGTACTGGCCATGAGTGCGGCACAGGCAATGGCCAAAGAAGTCAGCATTGGTTACGTGGATGGTTGGGCTGACAGCGTGGCGACCACCAACGTGGCTGCCGAAGTGATCAAGCAGAAGCTCGGCTACGACGTGAAGTTGCAGGCCGTGGCCACCGGGATCATGTGGCAGGGCGTGGCCACCGGCAAGCTCGATGCCATGTTGTCGGCCTGGTTGCCGGTGACCCATGGCGAGTACTGGGCCAAGAACAAGGACAACGTGGTCGACTACGGCCCGAACTTCAAGGACGCCAAGATTGGCCTGATCGTCCCTGAGTACGTCAAGGCGGTGAGCATCGCCGACCTCAAGACCGATGACACCTTCAAGCAGAAGATCGTCGGCATCGACGCCGGCTCCGGCGTAATGCTCAAGACCGACCAGGCCATCAAGGACTACGACCTGACCGGTTACAAGCTGCAGGCCAGCTCTGGCGCGGCGATGACAGCAGAACTGGGCCGTGCCTATGCCAAGCAGCAGTCGATTGCGGTGACCGGCTGGGTACCGCACTGGATGTTCGCCAAGTGGAAACTGAAGTTCCTCGAAGACCCGAAAGGCGTGTATGGCGCCGCGGAAACCGTGAACAGCATCGGCAGCAAGGAACTGGCGACCAAGGCCCCGGAAGTGGCGGAGTTCCTGAAGAAGTTCAACTGGCAGTCGAAGGACGAGATCGGCGAAGTGATGCTGGCTATCCAGGAAGGCGCCAAGCCTGAAGCGGCGGCCAAGGACTGGGTGGCCAAGCACCCTGATCGCGTGAAGGAGTGGACTGGCAAGTAACAACCCGTTCCGTTGTAGGAGCAGCCTTGTGCTGCGAAGAGGCCGGTGCAAGCTGCGAAGATTCGGGCAGCCTGTACCGGCCTCTTCGCAGCACGAGGCTGCTCCTACAGGGATATGTGCAAGCTGTTTTGTTGCGTGATCCGTAAAACACCGTTGCATCTAAGACTAAGGTCGTCTGGTTGGCGTCCGATAGCCGCATAAAGTAAGGGTCGTGGGTTCCACCCCTATCTGTGCTGCTAGGACAAAAACAATGAACGACAGCATTTACCTCTCGATACAAAACAGCCCCCGCTTCAAGGAGCTGGTCACCAAACGCGAACGGTTCGCCTGGATTCTCTCGGCGATCATGCTCGGCCTGTACTGCGCCTTCATCCTCCTGATCGCTTACGGTCCTCAGATTCTGGGCACCAAGCTCAGCCCTGAGTCGTCGATTACCTGGGGCATCCCCCTGGGCGTCGGCCTGATCGTCTCGGCATTCGTCCTGACCGCCATCTACGTACGCCGCGCCAACGGCGAATTCGATGAGCTGAACAAGGCCATCCTGAAGGAGGCGCAACAATGATTCGCCACGCCAAAGCCCTGGCCGTACTGGCCTGCGGAGCCTTCGCACCCGCCGTGTGGGCCGCCGATGCCCTGACCGGCGAGGTGCAGAAGCAACCGCTGAACGTCTCCGCGATCGCCATGTTCGTGGCCTTCGTCGCCTTCACCCTCGGTATCACCTACTGGGCCTCCAAGCGCAACAAGTCGGCGTCGGACTACTACGCCGCCGGGGGCAAGATCACCGGCTTCCAGAATGGCCTGGCGATTGCCGGTGACTACATGTCGGCCGCCTCGTTCCTGGGTATTTCTGCACTTGTGTTCACCTCTGGCTACGATGGCTTGATCTATTCGATCGGCTTCCTGGTCGGCTGGCCGATCATCCTCTTCCTGATCGCCGAACGCCTGCGCAACCTGGGCAAGTACACCTTCGCCGACGTGGCCTCGTACCGCCTTGGGCAGAAGGAGATCCGCACCCTGTCGGCCTCCGGTTCGCTGGTGGTGGTGGCGTTCTACCTGATCGCGCAGATGGTCGGTGCCGGCAAGCTGATCGAGCTGCTGTTCGGCCTGGACTACCACGTGGCGGTGATCCTGGTGGGTATCCTGATGTGCCTGTATGTACTGTTCGGCGGCATGCTGGCCACTACCTGGGTACAGATCATCAAGGCCGTGTTGCTGCTGTCCGGTGCCAGCTTCATGGCGCTGATGGTGATGAAACACGTAGGCTTCGACTTCAATACCCTGTTCTCCGAGGCAATCAAGGTGCACGCCAAGGGCGAGGCGATCATGAGCCCGGGCGGCCTGGTCAAGGACCCGATCTCGGCATTCTCGCTGGGCCTGGCGTTGATGTTCGGTACCGCCGGCCTGCCGCACATCCTGATGCGCTTCTTCACCGTCAGTGACGCCAAGGAAGCGCGCAAGAGCGTGCTGTACGCCACCGGCTTCATCGGCTACTTCTACATCCTCACCTTCATTATCGGCTTTGGCGCCATCCTGCTGGTCAGCACCAACCCGGACTTCAAGGACGCCGCTGGCGCCCTGCTGGGTGGCAACAACATGGCAGCGGTGCACCTGGCCAACGCCGTGGGTGGCAGCGTGTTCCTCGGCTTCATCTCGGCTGTTGCCTTCGCCACCATCCTGGCGGTGGTCGCCGGCCTGACCCTGGCCGGTGCCTCGGCGGTGTCCCACGACCTGTACGCCAGTGTATGGCGCAAGGGCAAGGCCAACGACAAGGACGAGATCCGCGTGTCGAAGATCACCACCGTCGCCCTGGGCGTACTGGCGATCGGCCTGGGTATCCTGTTCGAGAAGCAGAACATCGCCTTCATGGTCGGCCTGGCGTTCTCCATCGCGGCCAGCTGCAACTTCCCGGTACTGCTGCTCTCGATGTACTGGAAAAAGCTGACCACCCGCGGCGCCATGATCGGCGGCTGGCTGGGCCTGGTGAGCGCGGTGACGCTGATGATCCTCGGCCCGACCATCTGGGTGCAGATCCTCGGCCACGAGAAGCCGATCTACCCGTACGAGTACCCGGCGCTGTTCTCGATGCTGATCGCCTTCGTCGGTATCTGGTTCTTCTCGGTCACCGACAAGTCCAAGGCTGCCGAAGACGAACGTGCGCTGTTCTTCCCGCAGTTCGTGCGTTCGCAGACTGGCCTGGGCGCCAGCGGGGCGGTATCCCACTGATCCGGCACTGACGCTTCAGCAAAACGCCCCGCTTGCCGGGGCGTTTTGCTGTCCGGCACACCAGGCGGGATGTCGT
This sequence comes from Pseudomonas sp. SA233, assembly GCF_054792385.1. Taxonomy (NCBI): domain Bacteria; kingdom Pseudomonadati; phylum Pseudomonadota; class Gammaproteobacteria; order Pseudomonadales; family Pseudomonadaceae; genus Pseudomonas; species Pseudomonas sp. SA233. The sequence goes on from NZ_CP096449.1 coordinate 1,430,207, forward strand.
TGGGAAATTTCAACAATTCGCTCGGAGGGTTCCCGTATTTTCCTTGTGGGTAAGTGCGAATAATCCAACCTGTCAACGGCGTTTTGCCTGATTGACTCTCAATCAAAGCTTATGTCTACAGGTTTCCAGGAGATCTATTCGTGAAAGCATTCATGCTGGCACTTCCCTTCGTTGCACTCGTTGCTGGCCAGGCCATGGCCGGTGACCCGATCGAGAAACAGGTGCTCATCACTGCCACCGTGCCCACCGCCAACTTCTACGTCGAACCCGTCGGCGGCAACTGGATGAACGATCCGCAAGAGATGGCCTGGAACTCGTTTCAAGGCAACCTGACCCCCGTTCGCAAGCAGCTGCAGGCCAAGAGCACCATCGGCCCGATCACTGCCCACCTGCTGTCGCCGGCCGTGGTCAGCAGTGGCCTCGACGCCATCGACCTGGACGTGAAGATCGGCACCACCATTCTCACCACCAGCGCTGCAGAAATCCTCACCGAGACCGAGGCTGCGCCGGGTGCCATCGTCGACTTCGAAGTTGCCGCGCAGGTTCCGGCCGGTGGCTACAAGCCAGGCAACTACCAGGGCCTGGTCAGCATGATGTTCGAAACCGCCGCGCCCTGATTCGTCCTTACGTTTCTTATCCCTTCATCCGTTGTTGCTCATCTTCACCCCTTGGGTCGCGCCGGGGGTGAAGGCGGCGTCTTGCTTGCAGACAGGGTCATGGCCTTTTCCTCAACTACAAAGACTTTGCTGCTGACCGCATGCTTTGCCGTGCTCCCGGTCGCTGCCCAGGCTTCTGAGAATGCGATGGGCGTGGTCAGCCAGGCCCAGGGGCTGCCACGGGAGTTTGAAGAACACTTTTTCGACGTGCCGCTGGCGGTGCGGGTGGATCTGGATGGCCGCTACCTGGGCGATGCCATGGTGGTACTCAGCCGCGACGAGCGCGTGCAACTGCTGGAGTTCACCGACCATTTCGACAGCCGCGAGCCAGAAACCCTGCGCCGCCGCTGGCAGGAGCGCCTGGCATCGGGCCGCCCCCTGGGCGACTGCAAGCGCGACTGTCCGGATGGCTTGCGCGCTATCCACTACAGCCTGGTCAACTCGCAGCTTTCCTTGCTTACCCATGCCGCCGAGCTGGCCGGTGACACGCCGCGCTACCATGCCTTGCCCGACCAGGGTGGCGGGCTGCTGCTGCGCAATCAGCTGAACCTGGTCAGCGATGGCCGCGATACCAGTGGCCTGTTTTCTCTGGCAGGCCAGGGCAGCCTGGGCAACTGGACTACCCTGGGCGATGCCCAGTTCGACCGTGGCAGCGCGAGCAATCAGCAGACCCGCCACCGGGTCAGCCAGCTGTATGCCGAGCGTCTGCACGATGAACATTTCTTTCGCCTGGGCTACTTCACCCCGGGCGTCCAGGGCCTGACCCGACAGCCGCGCCTGCTCGGGCAGAGCCCCGATACCACGCTTGGCCTGATGTTCGGTAGCAGCGACAGCCTGCTTGTCGACAATGGCCAGCCCAGCTCGACGCCAATCTACGTCACCCCCAACCGCCCCGGCGTGGTGGAGATCTACCGCAATGGCTCGCTGATCAACAGCCAGCCGGTGCAGCCCGGCTTGCAGGCCCTGGATACACGGGTGTTGCCAGGCGGCATCTATCAGGTGGAAGTGCGCCTGCTGGAAGATGGCCAGGAAACCGCACGCACCGAAGAGTTCGTCTACAAACCCAACAGCTGGCGCAACCCCGACAGCCGCTGGCGCTATAACCTGTACCTCGGCCAGCAAGCGAGCCTGCTCAGCAACTGGGACGAGGACCACGCCGACAGCCTCAGTGCCGGTGTCATTACCAACTACCTGCTGCACCCGCGTGCAATCCTCGGTCTGTCCGTGCAGCAGGTAGACGAAGCCATGCAGTACGGCACCTCGCTGGACTGGGACGTACTCGACCGGCTCAAGTTCTACGGCAACCTCTACCGCACCGAAGACCAGGGCAATGGCTACGACCTGCAGGTGATCCACAACCATGATCTGGGCTCGCTGGTGTTCAGCCACAGCCGTTCCTGGCTGGAAACCGTCAGGCGCCCGACCCACAGCCAATTCGTGCGCTACGAGGAACAGAGCCAGACCTCGATGTTGTTGACCCACCGCCTGAACAACCGCAGTACTGCCACCATTCGGCTGGCCCACAGCTCGGGCGCAGCCGACGGCGTCGGCATCGACCTGGGCTGGTCGTACTACGGCAAGTTGCTGGGTTCCGACGCCAACTGGCGCCTGAGCCTGTTCGACCGCCCCGGCACCCGCAGCAGCGGCGACACGCGCAGCCGTGGCGTCAACCTGACCGTGAGCATGAGCCTGGGTGGCCCCGGCGAGCGCATTGCCGCCAGCATCGGCAGCCGCACCTCCCATGATGGCGGGCGTGACCAGAATGCCTCGTTGTCCTACCAGCGCGATGTTGACATGGGTGTTGTGCGCAGCCTTGGCGGTACCGTGACGGCGGACCGTTATGGCGCCGGTTTCGGTGGCGATGCCCAGTTCCAGAACGAGGTGCTGTATGGCGATGCCTATGCGCAGAGTTCGTCCTACAACGGTGAGATCAGCGCCGGCCTCAACCTGCAGAGCATCGTTGCAGTGGGCGAGGGCAAGCTGGCCATGACCGGCCAGTACCTGCCCCACGATGCCGGGCTGATCGTCGATGTCGAGAGCGACATCGACGGCCTGACCCTGCGTGCCGACGACCAGTACGGGCTGAGCGCCACGCTGCACCCCGGTCGCAACCTGATCCCGGTGGGCGCCTACAAATCCGGTTACGTGCAGTTCGATCTCGACGGTGACAACGAAGCGGCGGCGGTGATCCAGCCGACCAGCTTCGACTACCACCTCAACCGCGGGGGCGTGGGTTATCGCAAGTTGCGGGTGATGCGCACGGTGACTGTGCTGGGGCGCCTGCTTGACCGCCATGGCCAGCCGATGCAGGGCGCGCAGGTGGTCAATCACGCCAGTCGTGGCGTCAGTGAAGCCGGAGGGCATTTTGCCGTGGAAATGAGTGAGTCAACGCCGACCCTGGAGGTGCGCAAGGGAGGGCAGGCGCTGTGCCTGCTTGAACTGGCGCTGACGCAACTCGAACGCGAGGGCGATGTATTGCTGGCAGGCGACCTGGCCTGTGAGCCGGGCAATATCGCTCGGATCGGGTCAGTGCAAATGGAGGACAAGGGTTGAGCGAGTGCCTGAACAACAGAGGGGCGTCCCGACTGTTCTGGGGAATATGGCTGTTGCTTGGCCTGGCCGTTGCCGGGCGAGAGGCGGTCGCCCTGGAAGCGCTCGTCAGCGCCGAGTACCTAGGGGATGCTTCGGGACGTTTCGAGAACACCACCCCGCTGGCGGCCTACTGCCAGCGCTGGTCTGCAGACTGTCGGGAAATGCGTGCCATGCAGCTTCCCATCACCTACGACCGCACGACAATCAAGAACAGCGGCGATGTACGTGACCATTTCTACGTTCAGTTGCCTTCAGCCCGGACGGTGGACGTGTTCAACAGTACTACCGGAGAGTCCCATCGCCTGAACTTCGAGTTTCTTGGCGTCAGTCAACAGGTTCAGGGCACGCCCGAATTACGCGTCAATCCTGTGTGGACCTACAACGTCAGGGGAGGCTGTTCGTATCGGCAGACATTCGGCTATGCCAGCCGCCCTTATGCCACGCATTACCTGTGGCTGGTACGCGACCCGAAGTCACCTGCCGGTTGCTACTCCATTCATGATGCGATGTCGACTGGGTATACGGTCAAGACCTCGGTCAGCAACATGGGCATCGCGTATCGGCTGACCATGCCCGAACCCAGTCGAATGAAGCCCGGCTTTTATACCGGTAGCCTGACCTACAGCATCGGGCCAGGTGGCGATTTCGACTTCGGCAATGGTGTCAGCGCTATCAATGGCAATAGCCTCACATTGAACTTTGAACTCGATGTGCAGCATGCCTTCGTCTTCGAGTTTCCCCCTGGGTCAGACCGGGCCGTGCTGGAGCCGCCAGGTGGGTGGAGTGCCTGGCTGGGAGGCCGGGGCGCGCCCCAGCGGTTGCAGCGGGATGTTCCGTTTCGTCTCTGGTCCACAGGCCCGTTCAAGGTCTACAAGCTTTGCCAGCAATACCAGGGCAGTGGATGCGCCATCCGCAGTAGCGACAACCATAGCGTGCCAGTCGCCATTGCCTTGAGCCTGCCGGGGGGCATTCAGCACCAGGGCAAGCCGGTACAGAGGCTGGAACTGCCCACCGGCCGTGCCGCGGCATTGGCGTTCGAATCGGTGACACCGGTACTCAACCGCCCCGGGCAGTTGCATTTCACGGTGGGCCCAGAGGATGTCAAGGCCATGCTGGGCCACCCCGGCAGCCGCTATGAGGGCCTGGTGACGGTGGTGTTTGACGCGGAACTATGACCGGAAGCTTGTCTTTAGGAAGTTTCCTCAAGCGATAGGGAAATTTCCTGCATTTTGCGTGCGAGCAAAAGACCACAATCGATCCATTGATGCTGATTGGCTATCAAGGGCTTTCTGCTATGAGGACTCTGTCGTGAAACCACTTCGCTATTTCTGCCTGGCTTTGGCGCTGTTGCCGTGCATGGCCCATGCAGCGCCGGAGCTGAACGTCGGCGGGCTCTACGATTACCTGGAGGAAGGCAAGAGCACCTTGCTCAAGCGCGTACGCAATGGCGGTGATTCCACTGCCTTCGTCAAGGTCAGCGTGGTCGAGCTGGTGTATGACGGCAGCGCCGCCCCTCGCGAAGTGCCCCTCGACGGCCTGGCCCTGGAGCAGCGGGGCCTGGTGGTCAGCCCGGCACGGCTGATCGTGCCGGCGCGTGGTATGCAGGCAGTACGCCTGTTGTACCGCGGCGAGCGTGACAAGGAGCGCTACTACCGCCTGCGTTTCATCCCGGTGTTGCCGGAGCTGGGCGACGGCTTTGCCGTCAGCGAAGCCGAAGCCGAGCAGTACCGCGACAGCCTCAAGGCCGGCGTCAACCTGCTGGCCGGCTACGGCACGCTGCTGTTCGTGCGCCCCGACCAGACCCGCTATGAAACGCCGATCCGTCGTCAGGCTGGCGCGTTGACCGTGACCAACCAGGGCAACGCCACCGTGGTGCTCGACCACTTCCGCCAATGCCAGGCCCAGGATCAGGTTTGCGAGCCCGCCACCAAGCACCATCTGCTACCCGGGCGCACCCGCAAGTTCGAAGGCCAGGCCGCCAAGGTGCACCAGTTCGAGCTGCAGGAAGGGAGCGAGCGCAAGGCCATGGTGCTGGAAGGATGAGCCCCGCTGCAGCAGCGTATCAGCCAGGCGAGGTGGGCGATGCATAGAGCACTGGTCGTCGACGACCACCCCTTCATCCGCTCCACGGTGTGCATGCTGTTGCGCCAGGAGCGCCTGCAGGTCATCGGCCAGACCGACAACGGCATCGATGCGGTGCGCATGGCGCGCGAGCTGGCCCCCGATATCATCATCCTCGACATCAGCCTGCCCGGGCTCGACGGCATGGAGGTGATCGCCCGGGTCAAGCGCCTCGAACGCCCGGTCAAGACCCTGGTGCTGACCTCGCACCTGGCAGAGGCGTATTCCCTGCGTTGCATGCAGGCCGGGGCTGCCGGTTTCGTTTCCAAGACCAACGACCTGGGCGAGCTGAACAAGGCGGTACGTGCGGTGCTGTCCGGGTTTACCTATTTCCCCGACGTGGTCATGAGTTCGGTGCACAGCCACGAACTGCATGCCACCGACGCCCAGCGCATCGCCAGCCTCAGCGACCGCGAGCTGATGATCCTGCAGCACCTGGCCCGTGGCCTGAGCAACAAGGCAGTCGGCGAGGCCATGCTGCTGAGCAACAAGACCGTCAGCACCTACAAGGGGCGCCTGCTGGAAAAATTGCGCCTGAACTCGCTTATCGACATGGCGGATTTCGCTCGTCGCAACCAGCTGATCTGAACCGTGCGTGCAATCTGGCTGCTGTTGTTGTGCTGTGTATTTCCCCTGCCGGGCCTGGCTGTGCCCGTATTCCATGGCCGCGCTACCTTCGAGGGGCCACGCGCGGAGCCGGCCGGCAGTGACCTGCGCTGGCTGTGGCAGCAACGGGTGTTGCGCCTTGGGGTGCTGGGCAGCGACCAGCCGCCGCTGGATGTGCTCGGCAACGGGCGTGCCTACGAGGGGATCACGGCCGACTACGCGGGGCTGGTGGCCGAACATCTGCACCTGGACATGCAGGTACAGGTGTTCGACTCGTTCGAGGCGGCGGTCGCAGCGTTGCACGAGGGCAGGGTCGACATGCTCGGTTCGGTCACCACTCAGCAGGCGCAGCAGGCCGGCTTGCACCTGTCGTCACCCTACGCCGAGGACCACCCCTTGCTGTTGGCCCAGGAGCGCAAGGTCGACATCGAGGGCACCGAGCGGCTGCGGCTGGTAATGGTGGATGGCTACCGAACAGCGGAGCAGGTCAGCCAGTACTACCCGCAGGCCAACCTTCAGGTACACCCCACCGCGTTCAGTGCCCTTGCCGCGCTGGCCCTCGGCCAGGCCGACCTGTACCTGGGTAATGCACTGGTCGCACGTTACGTACAGGGGCGCAGCCCATTCAGCGGTGTGGAGGAAATCGGCCATGCGGACCTGCCGCGCCAGGGCATCGGCTTTGCCATGCTCGACAACGGTACGCCCCTGCCGCGACTGGTGGACACGGTGCTGGCGGGTATCAGCGCGAACCAGCGTGCACGCATACAGGCGCGCTGGAACCCGCTGGCGAGCGGCGCGCGTTCGCGCCAGGCGGTGCACTTGAGCGAGGCTCAGCAGCGCTGGCTGGCTGCCAACCCGAAGGTGCGGGTGTTGGTGGACGAGCAAGTGCTGCCGCTGAGCTATCGCGACAGCAAGGGCCAGTTGCACGGCCTCACCCTCGATGTGCTGCAACTGATCACCCGGCGTACCGGCCTTGAGTTCGACGTGCAGTCAGGGGCGGGCGTGGAGCAAATGATCGGCCAGGTAACCCAGGGCAAGGCGCAGCTGATTGCCGGGCTGCCCTACAGCGACAGCCTGACGCAGCGACTGGATTTCAGCCGTGCCTACCTCAGTGCTTCGCGGGTATTGGTCAGCCGCACGGGCGCCCAGGCGCCGGCCAGCCTCGAGCAACTGGCCGGGCGGCAGGTGGCGCTGGTCTGGGGCAGTGCAATGGTCGAACTGCTGCGGGAACGATATCCGCAGGTGCGCCAGCACTTGCTGCACGGCCCGCTGGAGGCCCTGCACGCGGTTGCCGATGGCCGGGTGGACGCGGCCCTGCTGACCCTTGACGACGCCCGGCCACTGGTCGCCCGCTGGTACCCCGGGCAGTTGCAGGTCAGTGCCAGCCTGGCCCTGCCGCCAGCGCACTTCGCCCTGGCCGGGGCCCGGGGTGCCAGCGAGCTGCTGGGCATCATCGACAGCGCGTTGCTCAGCCTTGCGCCGCACGAGACCAATGCGCTGGTGCGCCGCTGGCGCAACCCGATGATCGTCCCCGACGGCGCATGGCCGCGCTTGCGCGGCAAAATCCTGATCGGCTTTGGCATTGCCCTGTGCCTGCTGCTGATGGCCTTGCTGTGGATTCGCTACCTGGGCCGGCTGCAGGTACGGTTGCGGCGGGCCAAGCGTGCGGCAGATGCGGCCAACCAGGCCAAGACCGAATTTCTCGCCACCATCAGCCACGAGATCCGCACGCCGTTGCATGCGGTGCTGGGCATGCTCGAGCTGGCCCAGCGCAAGGCCGCGCAAGGTGTGCTCGATCGCCTGGCCATCGAGGTGGCTACCGAGGCGGCGCGCGGGTTGAAAGAGCTGATTGGCGACATACTCGACATCACCCGCATCGAAACGGGACATCTGCAGCTTTCGCCACAACGGGTACGCGTGAGCGAGCTGGTCGGGCGGGTGGTGCAACTGTTCGAGCAACTGGCCCGTGGCAAAGGCCTGGAGTTGCAGATGCAGCTGAGTGGGGCAGTGGGAGCCGAGGTCATGCTCGACCCCCTGCGTTTCAAGCAGGTGCTGGCCAATCTGCTGAGCAACGCGATCAAGTTCACCCAGCGCGGGCGCATCGTGGTCAGCCTGCAGGCGGCTCCGGTAGACGGGCAGCTCGATATCGTGCTGCGGGTCAAGGACAGTGGCGTGGGCATCGCCGCCAGCGAGCTGGCGGCACTCGGCGAGCCGTTCAGGCAGGCCAGCAACCAGCGCCAGTCGCCACGTGCCAGCACGGGCCTGGGTTTGAACATCAGCCGCAGCTTGTGCCAGTTGATGGGCGGCAAGTTACAGCTGCGCAGCACGCTAGGGGAGGGCACCGAGGTGCAGGTGGAGCTCAAGTTACCGTTGTTGCCGAGCGCGGGAGCGCCACCTGGCACATCGTCCTTGCCGGATGTCGAACCAGGCGCGCGGCTGCGGGTATTGGTGGTGGACGACTATCCGGCCAACCGGCTGCTGTTGGCGCAGCAGCTGGATTATCTCGGCCACCAGGCCCGGGTGGCGGAAGATGGCGCACAGGCCTTGCGCCTGTGGCTGAAGGAGCATTTCGATGTGGTCATCAGTGACTGCAACATGCCGAGGCTGGATGGCGACGGACTGGCCCGAGCCATCCGCGAGCACGAGCGCCGCAGCGGGCGCCCGCGTTGCCGGTTGATCGGCCTGACCGCCAGCGCCCAGGAGGTCGATCGCAGGCGCAGCTGCGAGGCGGGGATGGATGATTGCCTGTTCAAGCCCCTGGACCTCGACAGCCTGACCCAGGCCCTGATCAGCGCACGGCCAGTGCCGGAACCCGATGACGGCAGCAGCCTGCTCGACCTGCAGCACCTGAGGCATCTGGTGGGCAACGACGAAGCTGCGCTGAAGGCGCTGCTGGGCGATCTGCGCGCCAGCAATCGTGAGGACCTGCAGCGCCTGGAGAGCCTCGGCGATGCGCCTGAGGCCATCGCCGGGCTGGCCCATCGGGTAAAGGGCGGCGCACGCATTGTCCGCGCCGGTGCCCTGGTTGCCCTGTGCGAGCAGGTCGAACGGTGTTGCCACGCCCAGCCGCTGGAGCGCGCTGCGCTCGGCCTGGCGGTACGTGCCATGGGCGACGCCATGCGGCGCCTCGAACGGCAGCTGGTGCGCCAGGCCGGGCAGGGCGTGGTGGGGTCATATCATGCCGAGCAACAACAACACCAACAGGATCACCAGCACCACGCCGATGATGCCGGACGGGCCATAGCCCCAACTGCGCGAGTGCGGGAAGACCGGTAAGCCACCAATCAGCAGAAGGATCAGGATGATGATGAGAATCGTGGTCATGACGGAGTCCTTGCGTGGTTGAGGGTCAAGGGCCTCGGACTGCTGGCCTCTTGTAAATAAGGACTGGTGGTGAGTGTCAAAGATTCCATTTGTGTGGTGCCTGTACCGGCCTCTTCGCAGCACAAGGCTGCTCCTACAGCTGTGTGCGGTCCCTGTAGGAGCAGCCTTGTGCTGCGAAGAGGCCGGTGCAGGCTAACCACACAATCATGCCCCTCCATTCACTACCTTGATGAACCCTGCCTGCCCATCAGGCCTTGATTAGACTGGTTGCACAACCCATCAGAACAAGGCCAGCCACCATGCAAAACCGCATCATGATCACCGGCGCCGGGTCCGGCCTCGGTCGCGAGATCGCCCTGCGCTGGGCGCGCGAGGGCTGGCGCCTGGCGCTGGCCGATGTCAACGAAGCCGGCCTGCGCGAAACCCTGGAGCTGGCCCGCGCAGCCGGTGGCGATGGCTTTGCCCAGCGTTGCGACGTGCGCGACTACAGCCAGCTCACCGCCCTGGCCCAGGCCTGCACCGAGCAGTTCGGTGGTATCGATGTGATCGTCAATAACGCCGGCGTTGCTTCGGGCGGGTTCTTCGCCGAACTGTCGCTGGAGGACTGGGACTGGCAGATCGCAGTCAACCTGATGGGCGTGGTCAAGGGCTGCAAGGCCTTTCTGCCGCTGCTGGAGCGCAGCAAGGGGCGGATCATCAACATCGCCTCGATGGCTGCGCTGATGCAGGGGCCGGGCATGAGCAACTACAACGTGGCCAAGGCCGGCGTACTGGCCCTGTCGGAAAGCCTGCTGGTCGAGCTACGCGAACTGGAAGTGGCGGTGCACGTGGTGTGCCCGTCTTTCTTCCAGACCAACCTGCTGGACTCGTTCCGCGGGCCGAACCCGGCGATGAAAGCCCAGGTCGGCAAGCTGCTTGAAGGCTCGCCGATCAATGCGGCGGACATCGCCGAATACATCCACCGGCAGGTTGCCGCTGGTGAGTTCCTCATCCTGCCCCATGAGGCCGGGCGCCAGGCCTGGCAACTGAAGCGTCAGGCACCTGAGCGGCTGTATGACGAGATGGCTGAGATGGCGGTGAAAATGCGGGCCAAGGCTCGGTCGCGATGATTCGTCTGTAAGGAAAGTTACCGGCAGATGTAGGGTGCTTCTGAATCACGGCAGAACTATTGAGTAGCCCGATGCCGTCAAGGCAGGCTCCGGTTTTCCCTTTCGCTGGAGGAACGGAGCATGCTGGTAATAGGGCGCGAAGTGGGAGAGATCATCGTGATTGGTGATGACATTCGGATCATGGTCGTGGAAACGCGGGACGGGATGGTGCGCTTTGGCGTGGATGCACCGCGGCAGGTACCGGTGCATCGGGCCGAGGTGTACAAGCGCATCAAGGAAGGGCAGCAGGCCAAAGCCCGCAGGGTTTGATGTTGCCTGTGCCGGCCTCTTCGCGGGCGAGCCCGCGAAGAGGTCAGACCTGTTAGTCGAGCAGCTCGCGGGGCACATCATGCTTGGCCAGCAACTGGCACTGCTGGCTTTCGGGGTCGAACAGGATGAACGCCTGCCCCTTGGCCAATGCCTGGCGCACCCGCAGCACGCGGGTTTCCAGCGGGGTGTCGTCGCCGTTGTCGGTACCGTCGCGGGTGACGAAGTCCTCGATCAGGCGGGTCAGGGTTTCGGCTTGCAGTTGGTCGTAGGGGATCAGCATGTTGGGCGTTGCCTAGGGTGTTGGTGGGGGCATGCTACGCGAAACATTCGGGATTTTGGGGCTGCAACGCAGCCCCCAGGGCCTCAAGCCTTGTTGCCAACCAGGCTATCCACCGCCGGCACCCGCGTATCGCTCTCCATCTGTGCATCATGTTCCAGCTGGTGGCTGAAGCGCTCCAACGACGCATTGGCCGGCTGCGAATCACTGGCAAACACCGGCGGGCTCAGCAGGTACGCCGACAACAAGCGGCTCAACGCCGCCAGGCTGTCGATGTGTGTTCGCTCGTAGCCATGGGTGGCATCGCAACCAAAGGCTACCAGCGCGGTACGAATATCGTGCCCCGCCGTCACTGCCGAATGGGCATCGCTGAAGTAGTAGCGGAACAGATCGCGCCGCACCGGCAGGTCGTGGTCGCCGGCCAGTTTCAGCAGGTGCCGGGACAGGTGGTAGTCGTAAGGCCCCGACGAGTCCTGCATGGCCACGCTCACCGCATGCTCACTGGAGGCCTGCCCTGGTGCCACCGGGGCGATGTCGATGCCGACGAACTCGCTGACGTCCCAGGGCAGGGCGCCAGCCGCTCCCGAGCCGGTCTCTTCGGTGATGGTGAACAGCGGGTGGCAGTCGATCAACGGTTGGCGGCCGCTTTCCACCACGGCTTTCAGCGCCGCCAGCAGCGCTGCCACGCCGGCCTTGTCGTCCAGGTGGCGGGCGCTGATGTGGCCGCTTTCGGTGAATTCGGGCAGCGGGTCGAAGGCAACGAAATCACCGATGCCTATACCCAGCGCCTCGCAGTCGGCGCGGGTGGCGCAGTAGGCGTCCAGGCGTACCTCAACGTGCTCCCAGCTGACCGGCATCTGGTCGATGGCAGTGTTGAAGGCATGCCCGCTGGCCATCAGCGGCAGCACGCTGCCCCGGTATACGCCGGTGTCGGTGAATACGCTGACCCGGCTGCCTTCGGCGAAGCGGCTGGACCAGCAACCGACTGGCGCCAGGGCCAGGCGGCCGTTGTCCTGCAACTGGCGCACGCTGGCGCCGATGGTGTCCAGGTGAGCGGACACGGCGCGGTCGGGTGAGGTCTGGCGGCCCTTGAGTGTGGCGCGGATGGTGCCGCGGCGGGTCAGCTCGAAAGGGATGCCCAGTTCGTCCAGGCGTTCGGCCACGTAGCGCACAATGGTGTCGGTGAAACCGGTGGGGCTGGGGATGGCGAGCATCTCCAACAGCACGCGCTTGAGGTAGTCGAGATCAGGTTCGGGATGTCGGTCGGACATGGTTGGGGACTCCTTTACTCCTGTGCCGGCCTCTTCGCGGGTAAACCCGCTCCCACAGGGCCCCCACAGAGCCCGAGTGCAGCACCGTACCTGTGGGAGCGGGCGAGCCCGCGAAGAGGCCATCAGCCTTTACGCCAAAGGCCGGCTATGCGGAAACAGCAGATCGATAAAACGCTCGGCGGTCGGTTGCGGTTCATGGTTGGCCAAGCCGGCACGCTCGTTGGCCTCGATGATCACGTACTCTGGTTGCCCGGCATCACGCACCATGAAGTCCAGCCCCACCACCGGGATCTCCAGCGCCCGTGCAGCGCGCACGGCGGCGTCGGCCAGCACCGGGTGCAGGCGTTCGGTCACGTCTTCCAGGGTGCCGCCGGTGTGCAGGTTGGCGGTGCGTCGCACGGCCAGGCGCTGGCCGGCGGGCAACACGTCGTCGTAGCCAAAGCCCGCCGCGCGCAGGGTGCGCTCGGTTTCGTCGTCCAGTGGAATGCGGCTTTCGCCACCGGTTGCGGCCTGGCGCCGACGGCTCTGGGCATCGATCAGCTCGCGGATGCTGTGCTTGCCATCGCCCAGCACTTGCGCTGGGTGGCGGATGGCTGCCGCCACCACTTCATAGCCGATCACCACGACGCGCAGGTCATGCCCGGCATGGAAGCTTTCCAGCAACACGCGGCTGTCGAACTGGCGGGCATGCGCCACGGCTTGGGTGATGTCGTCGATGCAGGTGAGGTTCACCGCCACGCCCTGGCCTTGCTCGCCATCGACCGGCTTGACCACCACCGCGCCATGCTCTTCGAGAAACGCCAGGTTGTCGTCGGCATTGCCGGCCAGCTGCTGCGCCGGCACCTGCAGCCCGGCATTGTGCAAGGCATGTTGGGTCAGGCGCTTGTCCTGGCACAGGGTCATGGTCACGGCGCTGGTCAGGTCACTGAGCGACTCACGGCAGCGAATGCGGCGCCCGCCCAGGCTGAGGGTGAACAGGCCGCCGGCGGCATCGTCGACTTGTACCTCGATGCCCCTGCGCAGCGCCTCGTCGACGATGATGCGTGCGTAGGGGTTGAGGTCGGCTTGAGGCCCCGGCCCCAGAAACAGCTGTTCGTTGATGCCGTTCTTGCGCTTGACCGCGAAGGTCGGCAGGTTGCGAAAACCCAGCTTCTGGTAAAGGCGCTTGGCCTGGCGGTTGTCGTGCAGCACCGACAGGTCCAGGTAGGCCAGGCCGCGGCTCATGAAGTGTTCGATCAGATGGCGCACCAGCACCTCGCCCACGCCAGGGCGGGTGCAGTGCGGGTCTACCGCCAGGCACCAGAGGCTGCTGCCGTGCTCGGGGTCGTCGAACGCCTTGGCGTGGTTCAGGCCCATGACGCTGCCGATCACCGCGCCGCTGTCTTCGTCCTCGGCCAGCCAGTACGCCGGGCCGCCCAGGTGCAGTGGCGTAAGCAGCTCGGCGTCGACCGGCAACATGCCGCGCGCCTGGTACAGGGTGTTTATCGCCTGCCAGTCGCCCGGGTTCTGCGCCCGGCGCACACGAAAGCCACGGAACACTCGCTGCGCCGGGCGGTAGTCGGTGAACCACAGGCGCAGGGTGTCGGACGGGTCGAGGAACAGTTGTTGCGGGGCCTGGGCCAGCAGCTGCTGCGGCGCGGCCACGTACAGGGCGATATCGCGCTCGCCGGGGCGTTCTTCCAGCAGGTCGGCGGCCAGGTCGGCCGGGTTGGGGTAGGTGTGGCCGATCAGCAGCCGGCCCCAGCCGCAATGTACGGCGCGCGGCTGGTCGTGGGGCTGGCTGCCGTCGCCGGCAAGGCGCGCCTGCAGGCGCTCGTAGGACGGCGCCTGGCCGCGCAGCAGGCGCTGACCGTAAGCGATTTCATGGGCTTTCATCGGTCAGATTCCTTGTTCGCTAAGCCACAGGTTCAGCGCCGCCAGCTGCCACAGCTTGGAGCCGCGTAGCGGTGTCAGCTGGCCGTGCGGGTTGCTCAGCAGGCGGTCGAGCATGGCCGGGTTGAACAGCCCGCGGTCCTGGCTGGGGTCGGTCAGCAGTTCACGTACCCAGCCGAGGGTGGCGCCTTCCAGATGCTTCAGGCCCGGCACCGGGAAGTAGCCCTTCTTGCGGTCGATCACCTCGTGCGGGATCACCCGCCGCGCCGCCTGCTTGAGCACCTGCTTGCCGCCGTCGGGCAGCTTGAAGCGTGCCGGAATGCGTGCCGAAAGCTCCACCAGCCGGTAGTCGAGGAATGGCGTGCGCGCCTCCAGGCCCCAGGCCATGGTCATGTTATCGACCCGTTTGACCGGGTCGTCGACCAGCATCACCGTGCTGTCCAGGCGCAGCGCCTTGTCTACCGCATCGGGGGCGCCAGGGCGGGCGAAGTGTTCACGGACAAAGTCGCCCGCTGCGTCGCTTTCCAGCAGCCAGGGTGCCTGCACGGTGTCGCGGTACTCGGCGTGGCTGCGATCGAAGAAGGCTTCGCGGTAGGCGGCAAAGGCATCCTCTGCGCCGTCCACCTGCGGGTACCAGTGGTAGCCGGCGAACAGCTCGTCGGCGCCTTGGCCGCTTTGCACCCCCTTGCAGTGCCTGGCCACTTCCCGCGACAGCAGGTAAAAGGCGATGCAGTCATGGCTGACCATGGGTTCGCTCATGGCGCGGAAGGCGGCTGGCAACTGGTCGATGATTTCGTGCTCGGCAATGCGCAGCTGGTGGTGACGGGTGCCGTAGTGCTTGGCGATCAGGTCGGAGTACTGGAACTCGTCGCCGCGTTCGCCACCGGCATCCTCGAAACCGATGGAGAAGGTCGACAGGTCATCCACGCCGACTTCGCGCAGCAGGCCGACCAGCAGGCTGGAATCGACCCCGCCAGACAGCAGTACACCCACGTCCACTGCTGCCCGTTGGCGAATGGCCACGGCGTCGCGGGTGGCGTCGAGCACGCGGGTGGTCCAGCCTTCCAGGTCCAGCTCACGCTCGTCGGGGTTGGCGCCGTAGTGCAGCTGCCACCAGGTCTGGCGTTCCACTTCGCCATGGCGGTCGATGCGCATCCAGGTACCGGGTTCCAGCTTTTGCACGTTGGCCAGCAGGGTACGTGGCGCCGGCACCACGGCGTGGAAATTCAGGTAGTGGTTGAGTGCCACCGGGTCGAGCATCGGGTCGATGTCACCACCCTTGAGCAGCGCTGGCAGGGTCGAGGCGAAGCGCAGGCGCTCGCCGTTGCGCGACAGGTACAAGGGCTTTACACCCAGGCGGTCGCGGGCGAGGAACAGGCGCTGGTTGTCGCGTTCCCAGATGGCCAGGGCGAACATGCCATTGAGCTTGGGCAGCAGGGCCGCGCCCCAGGCGTGGTAGCCCTTCAGCAACACCTCGGTGTCGCCGTCGGACCAGAAGCTATAGCCCAGGGCCTGCAGCTCCTGGCGCAGTTCGGGGAAGTTGTAGATGGCGCCGTTGAAGGCCAGCGACAGGCCCAGGGTGTTGTCCACCATCGGCTGGGCAGAGCCGTCGGACAGGTCCATGATTTTCAGGCGCCGGTGGCCGAGGGCGATCGGGCCTTGGCTATGGAAGCCCCAGGCATCCGGGCCGCGGGGCGCCAGGTGGTGGGTTATGCGCTCTACCGCAGCCAGGTCGGCTGGGCGAGGGGCTTGGTCGATAGGTGTAAAACGCAACTCTCCTGCTAATCCGCACATAGGTCCTTACCGGTTTTTCCGTTGGGGAGGGAGTGCCCCGGATTAGGGCACCTTAAGGAACTGACCTATGTGGTTTGTGAGAGTTTTAGATCGATCTGTTATATGAGGTGGCGTTGGCAGGTGCCTGTCTTGGGTGTTGTGGTGTTGCGGACATCGAGCGCCGCCCGCGCGGCGCTTCGCAGCACAAGGCTGCTCCTACATCTGTTTCGGGCCAGTAACGCCTGTACCAATGCGCGCGCGACCGCCTTGTTTGTCCGACACGATATCGGGGTGAGCGCAAAGGGGCCGCGTGCTTGTATCGCAGGAATGACTGGCCCGAAACAGATGTAGGAGCAGCCTTGTGCTGCGAAGCGCCGCGCGGGCGGCGCTCGATCTCACAGGCGCAACCAATTCAACGGCATGCACCCGATGCAATCACTTCCCGCGGATCAATTTACGCAACCCAAACCGATTCGGGTGGCACGCCTCCGCCACCGCCCGTGGCAACGGCAGCGGTTCCCCGCACACCCACGCCGCCACCAGTTCGCCGCTCAACGGCGCTGTGATCAACCCGCGCGAGCCATGCCCGCTGTTCACGTACAACCCATCCAGCCACGGGCAGGCCACATCCGGCACCTGCCGCGCATCCCGGCTCAGTACTGCATAGGCCTGGGCGAACGCCTGCGCATCCGCCACCGGCCCAACGATCGGCAGGTAATCCGGGCTGGTGCAACGGAACGCTGCACGCCCCTGCAATTGCCCGGGGTCCAGTTCGGTGGTGCCCAGGCGCTGGGCCAGATCGACCGAAATCTCGTCCAGCAATGCCAGGTTGCCCTGGTGCTCGGCCACCGTCGGCGCCAGGTCTGTGCTGTGGAAGTCGAAGCTCGCGCCCAAGGTGTGTTCGTCCCCGCGCGGCGGCGCTACATAGCCTTCCGCACACACCACGGTGCGCAGCGCGCGGCTGCTGGGGGTGGCCGGCAAGCGGGTGATCTGCCCGCGGATGCGCTTGAGCGGCAGCTGCGCGCATGGTTCGAAGCGCAGTACGTCGGCGGCACCGGCCAGCACCACCACCGGCGCGCTGGCCAGCAAACGTTCGCCAGCCCAGGCTTGCCACTGCCCGTCGACCTTGCGCAGCTCGAGCACCTCCTGGTGCGTCAGCAGGCGAATACCCGGGTGCTGCAACTGCTGCTGGCACAGCGCCGGCGGGTGCACCCAGCCACCTTCGGGATAGAACAGCCCGCCAGCCGGCAAGGCCACACCTGCAATGGCTTCGGCTTCTGCACGCTCCAGCGAGTGCAGCAGGCCATGTTCGAAGGCCCCAGCCAGTTTGCCCTGGCGTTCGGCTTCCTTGCTGTCGAAGGCCAGTTGCAGCACGCCGCAGGCATCCCAGTCGTGGCCACGTTGCAGGCGCTGCAGCTGGCGCCGGGTGTAGCCGAAACCGGCGAGGATCATCTGCGACAACGCCGTGCCATGGGCGGACAGCTTGAGGTACAGGACCCCTTGCGGGTTACCCGAAGCTTCCCGAGCCGGCGTGTCGTGGCGTTCCAGCACGGTAACCTGCCAGCCACGCCGTGCCAGGCTGGCGGCGGTGGTGCTGCCGGCGAGCCCGGCGCCTATCACCAGCGCTTCACGCGGCCCCGCAACGGCAGCCGGGCGCGCATACCATGGCGCACCGGGGCTGGGCACAGGGCCGACATAGGCGCCGCTCATCACTTCCCATTTCTTGCCGATGCCCGGCACCTTCTTCATGGCGAAGCCGGCATCGACCAGGCTGCGGCGTACCCAGCCGGTGGTGGTGAAGGTGCCTAGCACCGTGCCCGGGTGTGACAGCCGTGCCAGTTGCGCGAACAGCTCCGGGGTCCACATGTCGGGGTTCTTGGCCGGCGCGAAGCCGTCGAGGAACCACACATCGATCTGCGCATCGAGTTGCGGCAGCTGCTCCAGTACGTCGCCTATCAGCAGGGTGAGGGTGACCCGGCCGTTGTCGAAGGTGAACTGCTGGAAGCCAGGGTGCACTGCCACGTACTGCTCCAGCAGGGGCTGGCTGTAGGCCGCCAGTTCCGGCCACAGGCGTATGGCACGGGCCAGGTCGTCGCGACCGAGGGGGTATTTTTCGACGCTGACGAAATGCAGGCGGGCCTCGGCATGGGCGTGCTGCTCGAACAGTTGCCAGGCGCAGTAGAAATTCATGCCGGTGCCGAACCCGGTTTCGCCGATCACCACGCAGGCGTGCGGGGCGAGGTTGGCAAAGCGCTCGGCCAGACGGGTTTGCCCGAGAAACACGTGCCTGGTTTCTTCGATGCCTTCGTTGACTGCGAAATAGACGTCGTCGTATTGCCGCGAATGGGGGCGGCCCTGGTCGTCCCAGTCGATCTGGGCGTGCTGGAGGAGGGTGGACATGGTTGGCTCGGTTGCAGCGGATGGGCGGATTTTATGCCATCCGGGAGGTTTGCGCAGGCTGTGCCGGCCTCTTCGCGGGCACGCCCGCTCCCACAGGTACTGCACAAGCCTTCAAATCCGCTAGTCTTGCTTATCCATTGAAGGAGCCAGTGCATGTTCGAATCCGCAGAAATCGGCCACAGCATCGACAAGGAGGCTTACGACGCCGAGGTACCCGCTTTGCGCGAGGCCCTGCTCGAAGCCCAGTACGAACTCAAGCAGCAGGCGCGCTTCCCGGTGATCGTGCTGATCAACGGTATCGAAGGCGCCGGCAAGGGCGAGACGGTCAAACTGCTGAACGAGTGGATGGACCCGCGCATGATCGATGTGCTCACCTTCGACCAGCAGACCGACGAAGAGCTGGCCCGCCCGCCGGCCTGGCGCTACTGGCGGGCCCTGCCACCCAAGGGGCGGATGGGCGTGTTCTTCGGCAACTGGTACAGCCAGATGCTGCAGGGGCGGGTGCACGGGGTGTTCAAGGATGCCGTGCTCGACCAGGCCATCACCGGCGCCGAACGCCTGGAAGAGATGCTGTGCGACGAAGGTGCGCTGATCATCAAGTTCTGGTTCCACCTGTCCAAGAAGCAGATGAAGGCGCGGTTGAAATCGCTCAAGGACGACCCGCTGCACAGCTGGAAGATCAGCCCGCTGGACTGGCAGCAGTCGGAAACCTATGACCGTTTCGTGCGCTTTGGTGAGCGCGTGCTGCGCCGCACCAGCCGCGACTACGCGCCGTGGCATGTCATCGAGGGCGTCGACCCGAACTACCGCAGCCTGGCGGTAGGGCGCATCCTGCTGGAAAGCCTGCAGGCGGCACTGGACAACAACCCCAAAGGCAAGCACCGGGGCAACGTCGCCCCGCTGGGCCGCAGCATCGACCAGCGCAGCCTGCTCGGCGCGCTGGACATGACCCTGCGCCTGGACAAGTCCGACTACCAGGAGCAACTGGTCACCGAGCAGGCCCGCCTGGCCGGCCTGCTGCGCCACAAGCACATGCGCCGGCATGCCCTTGTGGCGGTGTTCGAAGGCAACGACGCTGCCGGCAAGGGCGGTGCCATCCGCCGCGTGGCCGCCGCGCTGGACCCGCGCCAGTACCGCATCGTGCCCATTGCCGCACCCACTGAAGAAGAACGCGCGCAGCCATACCTGTGGCGGTTCTGGCGGCACATTCCGGCGCGTGGCAAGTTCACCATCTTCGACCGTTCCTGGTATGGCCGGGTGCTGGTGGAACGTGTGGAAGGCTTCTGCAGCCCGGCGGACTGGATGCGTGCCTACAGCGAGATCAACGATTTCGAGGAACAGCTGGTGAATGCCGGCACGGTGGTGGTCAAGTTCTGGTTGGCGATCGACCAGCAAACCCAGCTGGAGCGTTTCGAAGAGCGCGAGCAGATCCCGTTCAAGCGTTACAAGATCACCGAGGATGACTGGCGCAACCGCGACAAGTGGGACGACTATGTCCAGGCGGTGGGCGACATGGTCGACCGCACCAGCACCGAAATTGCGCCGTGGACGCTGGTGGAGGCCAACGACAAGCGCTGGGCGCGGGTGAAGGTGTTGCGCACCATCAACCAGGCGCTTGAGGCGGCGTTTGCCAGGGACAAGAAATAATCGAAGTTCCTGTTTGCCTGTGCCGGCCTCTTCGCGGGTGAACCCGCTCCCACAGAAATACCACAGGGCTGAATCTTGTGTGATCCTTGTGGGAGCGGGTTTACCCGCGAAGAGGCCAGAACAGACAGCACAACTGCCAAGCCATGCCGCAGAAGAATGACCTGATGAATTCTTTTCCCGGCACCCACCACCGTCCCCGCCCTCCAAGCCCGTAGAATTCAACCACCCCCACCACGGGCTCGATCGAGGATTTTATGCACACCATTACCGGCCGCTGGGGCTATGGCCTTTTCCTGGCACTTTTGACGGCGTTGCTCTGGGGCATCCTGCCGATCAAGCTCAAGCAGGTGCTGCAAGTGGTCGACCCGGTCACCGTCACCTGGTACCGCCTGCTGGTTTCCGGCGGCCTGCTGTTCGCCTGGCTGGCCGCCAAGCGCAGGCTGCCTTCCTTCAGCAAGCTGACGCCCAAGCGCAAAGG
Organism: Pseudomonas sp. SA233; assembly: GCF_054792385.1. Classification (NCBI taxonomy): domain Bacteria; kingdom Pseudomonadati; phylum Pseudomonadota; class Gammaproteobacteria; order Pseudomonadales; family Pseudomonadaceae; genus Pseudomonas; species Pseudomonas sp. SA233. Next base: position 1,450,642 of record NZ_CP096449.1, read on the forward strand.
CCTGGTGGTAGTGGCCGTGCTCGGCCTGATGGGCAACTACGTGCTGTACCTGATTGGCCTGAACCTGCTCAGCCCGGGCACCGCGCAACTGGTCGTGCAGATCGGCCCGGTGCTGTTGCTGGTGGCCAGCGTGTTCGTGTTTCGCGAGCGCTTCAGCCTGGGGCAGGGCGTGGGTCTGCTGATCCTGCTGGCGGGGTTCGGGCTGTTTTTCAACCAGCGCCTGGAAGAGCTGCTGACCTCGCTCGGCACCTATACCACCGGCGTGCTGACCATCCTGCTGGCCACCAGCGTCTGGGTGTTCTATGCGCTCAGCCAGAAGCAGTTGCTGACGGTGTGGCATTCGCAGCAGGTAATGATGGTGATCTACCTCAGTTGCGCCGCGCTGCTGACACCCTGGGCCCACCCGTTGGAGGCGTTGCAGCTGTCCCCGGTGCAAGGCTGGCTGTTGCTGGCCTGTTGCCTGAACACCCTGGTGGCCTATGGCGCGTTCGCCGAGGCGCTGGCGCACTGGGAGGCGTCGCGGGTGAGTGCCACGCTGGCGCTGACCCCGCTGGTGACCTTTGTCGCGGTGGCGCTGGCGGCCTTGGTCTGGCCTGATTATGTGCACGCCGAGGACATCAATGCGCTGGGCTATGTGGGGGCGGTGACCGTGGTGCTAGGCTCGGCGCTGGTGGCACTGGGGCCTTCGCTGGTGGCCGGGTGGCGGGCCCGCAGGGCGCGGTTGGCCCAGGCTCAATGATCGCCTGTACCGGCCTCTTCGCGGGTGAACCCGCTCCCACAGGGATCCCACAATATTCAGCCTTGTGGTAATCCTGTGGGAGCGGGTTCACCCGCGAAAGGGCCGGTAAAGGCAGTGCACGACTCAGCCCTTGCCCCCCGGAGCCAGCATGTTCTCCGGCCTCACCCACTGGTCGAACTGCTCATTGGTCAGGTACTTCAACTCCAGTGCCGCCTCGCGCAAGGTCTTGCCTTCGCCATAGGCCTTCTTGGCAATTTCCGCTGCCTTGTCATAGCCAATATGCGGGTTCAACGCCGTCACCAGCATAAGCCCCCGTTCCAGGTGCGCCGCCATCTGCTCGGCATCCGGCTCGATGCCCGCCACGCAGTGCTGCTGGAAGTTGCGGCAGCCGTCAGCCAGCAATTCGATCGACTGCAGCAGGTTGTGGATGATCACCGGCTTGAACACGTTCAGTTGCAAATGCCCCTGGCTGGCGGCAAAGCCGATCGCCGCGTCGTTGCCCAGCACCTGACAGGCCAGCATCGACAGCGCCTCGCACTGGGTAGGGTTGACCTTGCCTGGCATGATCGAGCTGCCCGGCTCGTTGGCCGGCAGGCGTACCTCGGCCAACCCGGCGCGCGGGCCGGAACCCAGCAGGCGCAGGTCATTGGCGATTTTCATCAGGGCCACGGCCAGGGTCTTCAGGGCGCCGGCCAGGCTGGTCAGCGGCTCGTGGCCGGCGAGGGCAGCGAACTTGTTCGGCGCGGTGACGAACGGCAGGCCGGACAGCGCCGCCAGTTCGGCGGCGATGGCTTCGGCAAAACCATGCGGGGCGTTGAGCCCGGTACCCACGGCAGTGCCACCCTGGGCCAGTTCGCACACCGCCGGCAGGGTGGCGCGGATGGCACGCTGGGCGTAGTCGAGCTGCGCGACGAAGGCCGAGACCTCCTGGCCGAAGGTGATCGGCGTGGCGTCCATCATATGCGTGCGGCCGGTCTTTACCAGCTTGTGGTGGCGTGCCGACAGCTCGGCCAGCCCCGAGGACAGCTCGGCGATGGCCGGCAGCAACTTGTCGTGCACCGCCTGCGCCGCAGCGATGTGCATGGCGGTGGGGAAGCAGTCGTTGGAGCTCTGCGAGCGATTGACGTGGTCGTTGGGGTGCACGGGCGCCTTGCCGCCACGGCCTTTGCCGGCCAGTTCATTGGCCCGCCCGGCGATCACTTCGTTGACGTTCATGTTGCTCTGGGTGCCGCTGCCGGTCTGCCAGACCACCAGCGGGAACTGGTCGTCATGCTCGCCGCCCAGCACTTCGTCGGCGGCCTGTTCGATCAGCCGGGCGATGTCGGCCGGCAAGTCGCCGTTGCGGTCGTTGACGCGTGCCGCGGCCTTCTTGATCAGCGCCAGGGCATGCAGCACCGCGATGGGCATGCGTTCCTTGCCAATGGCGAAGTTGATCAGCGAACGCTGGGTCTGCGCACCCCAGTAGGCGTCCTCAGGAACTTCGACCGGGCCCAGGCTGTCTGTCTCGATACGGCTCATTCTGTACTCACTCCCTTGTAGTTCGAAATCGCAGTTTAGGCCCTGATTCGACCGAGCGGTTCCGTCGCTCGTCGTGCCACTTGAGCACATCGCCACCACGGCGCAGAATGCTCTACTCTGAGGTACCCGCCTCCCTCTCTTCTGAAGGAAATGCAATGACCCGTCTCCGTGTCCTTTGTGCCGCCGTTGCCCTGGCTTGCGCCAGCGGCCAGGTACTCGCTGCCACCGCCAGCCACAACGCTGCTGCCGAGAAATTCCTGACCCTGGCCAACGCCGACAAGCTGGGCACCCCGGTGTACATGCAGGTCCAGCAGATGTTCGCCCAGCGTTTCGCCCAGACCAAGGCCCCGGCCACCAAGCAGCCGGTGCTGGAAAGCTACCAGGCCAAGGCCAACGCCGCGCTGGACAACGCCATCGGCTGGAACAAGCTGAAGCCGAAGATGGTCGACCTGTACACCCAGACCTTCACCGAGCAGGAGCTCAAGGACCTGGTCAAGTTCTACGAATCGCCGCTGGGCAAGAAAGTGCTGCGCGAAATGCCCAAGGTCACCCAGCAGTCGGCCCAGCTGACCCAGCAGAGCCTGGAGCCAGCGGTACCGGTGGTTAACAAGCTGCTGGACGACATGACCAAGGAACTGGACCCGAACGCTGGCAAGGCCGCCGCCCCGGCGAAGAAGTGAGTACGCCGCGATGACCATGCAACAGCGTATCGAACAGCAGCTGGCCGCCCTGGCGCCGCAACACCTGCAAGTGCTCAATGAAAGCCACATGCACAGTCGTGGTCAGGAGACCCACTACAAGGCAGTGATCGTCAGCGAGCAGTTTGCCGGGTTGAACAGCGTCAAGCGCCACCAGAAGGTGTACGCCACCATGGGTGAGCTGATGGGCGAGATCCATGCCCTGGCCATCCACACCTACACCGCCGAAGAGTGGGCCAAGGTCGGCGTTGCACCGGCCTCGCCGGTGTGCGCGGGCGGCGGGCACTGAAACCTTGTTGTTGTTCTGGTAGAATCCTGCAAAATCCGGGGGCCGCTTTGCGGCCCATTCGCGGCACAAGGCCGCTCCTACAGGGATAGCGCAGCCCGTCGGCTGGTGCATTCCCCTGTAGGAGCGGCCTTGTGCCGCGAATGGGGCGCAAAGCGCCCCCGCTTTTTTGTCACACTGTCAAACCCGGTCCGCCCCTTACGAGGGCAACCACTGGAGATCCTGCTTCATGTCCCAACCCATCGTCGTCGCGGCGCTGTACAAGTTCGTCACCCTGGAAGACTACGTCGAGCTGCGCGAGCCGCTGCTCAAGACCATGCTCGACAACAACGTCAAGGGCACCTTGCTGCTGGCCCACGAGGGCATCAACGGCACCGTGTCGGCCACCCGCGAAGGCATCGACGGCCTGCTGGCCTGGCTGCGCAACGACCCACGCTTGGCCGATGTCGACCACAAGGAATCGTACTGCGACGAACAGCCGTTCTACCGCACCAAGGTCAAGCTCAAGAAAGAGATCGTAACCCTCGGCGTACCGGGCGTGGACCCGAACCAGGCGGTCGGCACCTACGTCGAGCCCAAGGACTGGAACGCGCTGATCAGCGACCCGGAAGTGCTGCTGATCGACACCCGCAACGACTACGAAGTGGCCATCGGTACCTTCAAGGGCGCCATCGACCCGAAGACCGAAACCTTCCGCGAGTTCCCCGACTACATCAAGGCCAACTTCGACCCCAGCAAGCACAAGAAGGTTGCCATGTTCTGTACCGGCGGTATCCGTTGCGAAAAAGCCTCCAGCTACATGCTCGGTGAAGGCTTCGAGGAGGTCTATCATCTTAAGGGCGGCATCCTGAAATACTTCGAGGAAGTGCCTCAGGAAGAAAGCCTGTGGGACGGCGACTGCTTCGTCTTCGACAACCGCGTCACGGTGCGCCATGACCTGAGCGAAGGCGAGTACGACCAGTGCCACGCCTGCCGCCACCCGATCAACGCAGAGGAGCGCGCGTCCGAGCACTATTCGCCTGGGGTCAGCTGCCCGCACTGCTGGGACACCCTGAGCGAGAAGACCCGGCGTAGCGCCATCGACCGGCAGAAGCAGATCGAGCTGGCCAAGGCCCGCAACCTGCCGCACCCGATCGGTTACAACTACAAAGCCGAGGCTTGATGCATGTCTGCACGCCTGATCTATGTGATGGACCCGATGTGCTCGTGGTGCTGGGGTTTCGCACCCGTGGCAGCGGCCCTGATCGCCCAGGCGCGTGACGCAGGCGTGCCTACCCGCCTGGTGCCGGGCGGGCTGCGTACCGGCGGCAGTGCCCTGGACAGCTCTACCCGCAAGTACATCCTTGAACACTGGCAGGCGGTGGCCGACGCCACTGGCCAGCCGTTCCGCTTCGAGGGGGCCATGCCCGACGGTTTCGTCTACGACACCGAGCCGGCCTGCCGTGCCCTGGTCACCGCCCGCGAGCTGGACGCCGAGCGCGTCTGGCCGCTGCTGGCGCTGATCCAGCGTTCGTTCTACGAGCAGGGCGTGGACGTCACCATTGCGCCGCATCTGGTCGACCTGGCCGAACAGGCAGGCTTCGACCGCACCGTGTTCGCCGAGGCCTTCGCCTGTGCCGACACCCGCGCCGCCACTGCAGCCGATTTCAGCTGGGCCCAGGACCTGGGTATCGCCGGTTTCCCGACCTTGCTGGCCGAACGCAATGGCCAACTGGCCCTGCTGACCAACGGCTATCAGCCGCTGGAGCGCCTGCAACCCTTGCTCGGCCGCTGGCTGCAGCAGGCCGCCTGTGCTTGATGTGCCTGGGTCACCCGACCCGGTGCCGGGCAAGCCCCACACTGCGGCTGATCGACTGAGCTGGGCGGAAATCCGCCGCCTGGCCCTGCATCACAAGAAAAACCTCTGGTCCGCCAACTTCATCGCCGTATTGGCGGCCTGCTGCAGCGTGCCCATCCCGCTGTTGCTGCCGCTGCTGGTGGACGAAGTGCTGCTGGGCCATGGCGATGCCGCGCTGAAGTGGATGAACCACCTGCTGCCGTCCAGCTGGCAGGTGGCGGCGGGCTACATCGGCCTGATGTTGCTGCTGACCCTGTGCCTGCGCCTGGCCGCGCTGGCGTTCAACGTGATCCAGGCCAAGCTGTTCGCCGGCCTGGCCAAGGACATCGTCTATCGCCTGCGCATTCGCCTGATAGAGCGGCTCAAGCGCATCTCGCTGAAGGAATACGAAAGCCTGGGTAGCGGCACGGTAACCACCCATCTGGTCACCGACCTGGACACCCTCGACAAGTTCGTCGGCGAAACCCTGAGCCGCTTCCTGGTGGCCATGCTGACCCTTACCGGCACGGCGGCCATCCTGATCTGGATGCACTGGCAGCTGGCCATGCTGATATTGCTGTTCAACCCGCTGGTGATCTATTTCACCGTACAGTTGGGCAAGCGCGTCAAGCACCTGAAAAAGCTCGAGAACGACAGCACCGCACGCTTTACCCAGGCGCTGGCGGAAACCCTCGACGCCATTCAGGAAATCCGCGCCGGTAACCGCCAGGGCTACTTCCTCGGTCGCCTTGGTCTGCGCGCCCGCGAAGTGCGGGACTACGCCGTGGACTCGCAGTGGAAGAGCGATGCCAGCGGCCGCGCCAGTGGCCTGCTGTTCCAGTTCGGCATCGATATCTTCCGCGCCGCGGCCATGCTCACCGTGCTGTTCTCCGACCTGTCGATCGGCCAGATGCTGGCGGTATTCAGCTACCTGTGGTTCATGATCGGCCCGGTGGAGCAGTTGCTCAACCTGCAATACGCCTACTACGCCGCCGGTGGTGCGCTGAGCCGCCTAAACGAACTGCTGGCACGCGACGACGAGCCGCAGTACCCGGCTGCCAGCGACCCGTTCGCCGGCCGCGAGACGGTGGGCATCGAAGTGCGCGACCTGCGCTTTGCCTATGCCGACGAGCCGGTGCTCGAGCACCTCGACCTGTCCATCGCCCCGGGCGAGAAGGTGGCGATAGTCGGCGCCAGCGGTGGCGGCAAGAGCACCCTGGTGCAGCTGTTGCTGGGGCTTTACAGCGCCCAGGCCGGCACCATCCGCTTTGGCGGTGCCAGCCTGCAGGAAATCGGCCTGGAAACCCTGCGTGAAAACGTCGCGGTGGTGTTGCAGCACCCGTCGTTGTTCAACGACACCGTGCGCGCCAATCTGACCATGGGCCGTGACTGCAGCGACGAGGCCTGCTGGCAGGCACTGCGCATCGCCCAGCTGGATGCCACCATCGCCGCCTTGCCGCAGGGCCTGGACAGTGTGGTGGGGCGCTCCGGCGTGCGCTTGTCCGGTGGCCAGCGCCAGCGCCTGGCCATTGCCCGCATGGTGCTGGCCGAACCCAAGGTGGTGATCCTCGACGAAGCCACCTCGGCCCTGGATGCCGCCACCGAGTACAACCTGCACCAAGCCCTGGCGCGCTTCCTCAGCGGCCGCACCACACTGATCATCGCCCACCGCCTGTCGGCGGTGAAACAGGCCGACCGGGTGCTGGTGTTCGACGGCGGGCATGTGGCCGAGGATGGCGACCACCAGCAGCTGATTGCCGAGGGTGGGTTGTATGCCAAGTTGTATGGGCACCTGCAGCAGAGCTGATCCCCACAAGCAAGCGCGCTGTGTATGTAGGAGCGGCCTTGTGTCGCGATCGGGCCGCAAAGCGGCCCCTGGATTTTTGCTTTACCGCTGATATCTTGGGGCCGCTTTGCGGCCCGATCGCGACACAAGGCCGCTCCTACAAAAAGCGCGTCGACGTAATCGAAAATGGCGTTGAGCCTGGCATAAAAAACCCAACCGCCGGGATGGCAAATGGCCTACGCTGTGCTTTGTCTGGGTTGATTTGCGCCTTATCTGCTCTGTGACAGGGACTCCATGAAGGGACATCGCACTCTAGAAGCGCCAAAGTTGCTCGGCATCACCTGGCCCTTCATCGCCGTTGTGGTCTTCCAGGTAGCCTTGGGCAGCCTGAGCCTTTATACGCTCTCGGCCGTGCGTGCCTACGTCGCGGGCGAAAGCCTGTGGTCCAAGGCGCAGAAAGACGCCATCTACTACCTCAACCTGTACGCCGAGACCCGCGACGACAGCACCTATCAGCGCTATCGCCAGGCCATCACCGTGCCCCAGGGCGACCACCAACTGCGCGAAGTGATGGACCAGCCCAGCCCCGACCTGGATGCCGCGCGCCAGGCCGTGCTGCAAGGCGGTAACCACCCCGACGATGTCGAGCGGATCATCTGGTTCTACCGTAACTTTCGCAATGTAAGCTACATGCAGACGGCCATCGACTACTGGGACATCGGCGACGACTACCTGGGCAAGCTGGATATGCTGGCCGTGGAAATGCGCAGCAGCTTCGCCGCTGGCCCGGTCGACGCCCGCACGGTAAGCGACTGGAAGGCGCGCATCGTCACCATCAACGAAGGGGTAACCCCGGCCGCCAAGGCGTTCAGCGATGCCTTGGGCGAAGGCTCGCGCATGCTGCTGCGGGTGCTGCTGATCACCAACCTGCTGACCGCAATGTTCCTGATTGCCATTGCCTGGCGCCGCTCCAGCAAGCTGCTGGCCCAGCGCCAAGCCTTTGCCAGCGCCCTGCAAGAAGAAAAGGAGCGGGCGCAGATTACCCTGCAGGCCATTGGCGATGCGGTGATTACCACCGATGTGGAGGGCAGTATCGGCTACATGAACCCGGCCGCCGAGCAACTGACCCACTGGCAGGCCGGCCAAGCCCAGGGCCTGCCGTTGTCGGCGCTGTTCAGCCTGGTGGACGAGCAGGCAGAGGAAGACGGCCGCAGCCTGGTCGAGCAGGTGCTCAGTGGCAGCCTCAAGGGCGGCGCCGAGCATGCCCGGCTGATCCAGCGCCTGGACGGCAGCACTGTGTCGGTCAACCTGGTCGGCTCGCCGATCGTCAATGACGGCCAGGTCGGCGGTATCGTGCTGGTGCTGCACGACATGACCCAGGAGCGCCAGTACATCGCCAACCTGTCCTGGCAGGCGACCCATGACGCCCTGACCGGCCTGGCCAACCGCCGCGAGTTCGAATACCGCCTGGAGCAGGCGCTCAATGACCTGGCGCGCCAGGCCGGGCGGCATTCGCTGATGTTCCTGGACCTCGACCAGTTCAAGCTGGTCAACGATACCTGCGGGCATGCCGCCGGCGACGAGCTGCTGCGGCACATCTGCGCCGTGCTGCAGTCCGGCCTGCGCGAGGGCGATACCCTGGCCCGGCTGGGTGGTGACGAATTCGGCGTGTTGCTGGAAAACTGCCCGCCCGACCAGGCCGAGCGCATTGCCGAGCAGCTGCGCCAGCTGGTGCAGAGCCTGCATTTCGTGTGGAAAGGGCGGCCGTTCGTCACCACCGTCAGTGTCGGCCTTGTGCACATGGCCCAGTCCCCCGGCACCCTCGAAACCTCGCTGCGCGCCGCCGACATGGCTTGCTACATGGCCAAGGAAAAGGGCCGCAACCGCGTGCAGGTGTACCATGCCGACGACAGCGAGCTGTCCATGCGCTTTGGTGAAATGGCCTGGATCCAGCGCTTGCACGTGGCCCTGGAAGAAAACCGCTTCTGCCTGTACGCCCAGGAAATCGCCCCGCTGAAAACATTCGAAGGCCCCGGCCATATCGAGATCCTGCTGCGCCTGCACGACGAAAGCGGGCGTACCATCCTGCCCAGCAGCTTCATCCCGGCGGCCGAGCGCTACGGCCTGATGACCGCGCTGGACCGCTGGGTGGTGCGCAATGTGTTCCTGGTCATCCGTCAGTGCCTGGACGAAGGGCGCGAGGGGCCGCTTTCGATCTGCGCGATCAACCTGTCGGGGTCGAGTATCGGTGACGACAAGTTCCTCGAATACTTGCAACGCCTGTTCGTCGAATACGCCATTCCGCCGCGGATGATCTGTTTCGAAATCACCGAAACCAGCGCCATAGCCAACCTTGGCAGCGCCATCCGTTTCATCAACGAGCTGAAGGGGCTGGGTTGTCGCTTCTCGCTCGATGATTTCTGCGCCGGCATGTCGTCGTTCGCCTATCTCAAGCATTTGCCCGTGGATTACCTGAAGATCGACGGGAGTTTCGTCAAGGACATGCTCGACGACCCGGTCAACCGGGCCATGGTCGAGGTCATCAACCACATCGGTCACGTAATGGGCAAGCGCACCATTGCCGAATTCGTCGAAACACCCTTGATCGAGCAGGCCTTGCAGGAAATTGGCGTGGATTATGCCCAGGGCTACCTCATCGAACGCCCCCAGGTGTTCACCTGTGACAGTCTGCAGCGCCAACGGATCGCCGCCCGGCCTCTGTTGCAGCGGGCACCTGGCACGTTTCGCTAGCTAGAAATCACAAGGATCAAGGAGCTGAAAGTGATTGACGCATTCGTTCGTATCGGGCCTTTGATGGATCCCGCCAGCTACCCCCAATGGGCCCAGCAACTGATTGAAGACTGCCGCGAGAGCAAGCGCCGGGTAGTCGAGCATGAATTCTACGCGCGCCTGCGCGATGGCCAGTTGAAGCAATCGACCATCCGCCAGTACCTGATTGGTGGCTGGCCGGTGGTGGAGCAGTTCTCGCTGTACATGGCCCACAACCTGACCAAGACCCGCTATGGCCGGCACCAGGGCGAAGACATGGCGCGGCGCTGGCTGATGCGCAACATCCGTGTCGAGCTTAACCACGCCGACTATTGGGTGAACTGGTGCCAGGCGCATGGCGTGCACCTGCACGAACTGCAGGCCCAGGAAGTGCCGCCTGAACTGAACGGCCTGAACGACTGGTGCTGGCGCGTGTGCGCCACCGAGAACCTGGCCATTTCCATGGCGGCGACCAACTACGCCATCGAAGGTGCGACCGGTGAATGGTCGGCGGTGGTGTGCTCCACCGACACCTATGCGCTGGGCTTCCCGGAGGACCAGCGCAAGCGGGCGATGAAGTGGCTGAAGATGCATGCCCAGTATGACGACGCGCACCCGTGGGAGGCGCTGGAGATCATCTGCACCCTGGCGGGCGAGAACCCGACCCTGGGGCTGCGCAATGAACTGCGCAAGGCGATTTGCAAGAGCTACGACTGCATGTACCTGTTCCTGGAACGGTGCATGCAGCTGGAAGGGCGCCAGCAAGGGCGCATGCGCCCGGTGTTGGCAGCGGGGTAGGCCCGGGGGCCGCCATGCGGCCCATCGCGGCACAAGGCCGCTCCTACATGGGTATGCGATCCCCTGTAGGAGCGGCCTTGTGCCGCGATGGGCTGCAAAGCAGCCCCGGCAATTCCAAGCCTTACTGGGCGTTGAACGCCTGCCCATTCACCCCTTTGCTGTCCGGCCCCATCAGGTACAGGTACACCGGCATGATCTCTTCCGGCAGCGGGTTGTTCTGCGGGTTTTCGCTAGGGTAGGCCTGTGCCCGCATCGCCGTGCGCGTGGCACCCGGGTTGATGCTGTTGGAGCGCACCGGTGCCACGCCTTCCAGTTCATCGGCCAGGGTTTGCATCAGGCCCTCGGTGGCGAACTTGGACACGCCATAGGCGCCCCAGTAGGCCCGGCCCTTGCGCCCGACGCTGCTGCTGGTGAACACCACCGAAGCGTCTTCCGACAGCTTCAGCAGCGGCAGCAGGGTGCTGGTGAGCATGAAGGTGGCATTGACGTTGATGTGCATCACGCGCATGAAGTTGTCACCCGACAGCTGCTCCAGCGGCGTACGCGGGCCGATGATCGAAGCATTGTTCAGCAGGCCGTCGAGGCGGCCGAACTGGTCTTCGATCATCACTGCCAGTTCGTCGTACTGGTGGGGCAGGGCGGTTTCCAGGTTGAACGGGATCACCACGGGTTGCGGGTGCCCGGCGGCTTCGATCTGGTCGTAGACCTCATTGAGATTGGCCTCGGTCTTGCCCAGCAGCAGCACAGTAGCGCCCAGCGCAGCGTAGGCCTTGGCGGCAGCGGCGCCAATGCCGCGGCCGGCACCGGTAACCAGGATGACCCGGCCTTGCAGCAGGTCGGGGCGGGCGGTGTAGTCGAACATGGTAGGTCCTTCGAGTTCGTTGGCGCGGCACCGTCCCCTGTGGGAGCGGGTTTACCCGCGAATGCGTACGATCAGGCACCGCTGGCGCCGGCGCTGACGCATTCGCGGGTGAACCCGCTCCCACAGGGGCTGTGCTGCGGTCTAGACGGGGTTCAGCAGCCGCACAGCGCGCTGTCGATCACCTTGCGCAGTTCCAGCGGGTGGTCCACCACCACATCGGCGCCCCAGTTGTTGGGGTTGTCCTCTGGATGAATATAGCCGTAGCGCACTGCCGCCGTGCGAGTACCGGCGTCGCGGCCAGACTCGATGTCGCGCAGGTCGTCGCCGACGAACAGTACGCTGGCAGGGTCCAGGCCAAGGGTCTTGCAGGCGAGGATCAGCGGCTCGGGGTCGGGCTTGCTGTTCTTGACGTGGTCCGGGCAGATCAGCAGCGCCGAACGCTCGGCCAGGCCCAGTTGCTGCATGATCGGCTCGGCAAAGCGCACCGGTTTGTTGGTGACCACACCCCACAGCAGGTTGCCTTTCTCGATGTCGGCCAGCAGCTCGGCCATGCCGTCGAACAGCTTGCTGTGCACCGCGCAGTCGCGCTGGTAGCGCTCGAGGAACTCCAGGCGCAGGGCTTCGAAGCCCTCGGCCTCCGGGCTGATGGCGAAGGTCGCGGCGACCATCGCGCGGGCACCGCCGGAGATCACGTCGCGGATCATCTTGTCATCGACGGCCGGCAGGCCGCGCTCGGCGAGCATGGCCTGGCAGATGGCGATGAAGTCCGGCGCCGTGTCGAGCAAGGTGCCGTCCATGTCGAAGAGTACTGCTCGCAAACTCATGTTTATTCCTCGCGCAGGGTCTGGACCATGTAGTTGACGTCGACGTCGCTGCTGAGCTTGTAGTGCTTGGTCAGTGGGTTGTAGGTCAGGCCGATGATGTCTTTCACCTGCAGGCCGGCAACGCGGCTCCAGGCGCCCAGCTCGGACGGGCGGATGAACTTCTTGAAGTCGTGGGTGCCGCGCGGCAGCATCTTCAGGATGTACTCGGCGCCGACGATGGCCAGCAGGTAGGCCTTGGGGTTGCGGTTGATGGTGGAGAAGAACACCTGGCCGCCAGGCTTGACCATGCGGTAGCAGGCGCGGATGACCGAAGACGGGTCGGGCACGTGCTCGAGCATTTCCAGGCAGGTGACCACGTCGAACTGTTCGGGCATTTCCTCGGCCAGGGCTTCGGCGGTGATCTGCCGGTATTCCACCTGCACGCCCGACTCCAGCTGGTGCAGCTGGGCCACGGCCAGTGGCGCCTCGCCCATGTCGATGCCGGTGACCGTGGCGCCGCGCAGGGCCATCGCCTCGCTGAGGATGCCGCCGCCGCAACCCACGTCCAGCACCTTCTTGCCGGCGAGGCTGACGCGCTCGTCGATCCAGTTGACGCGTAGCGGGTTGATTTCGTGCAGCGGCTTGAACTCGCTTTCGCGGTCCCACCAGCGGTGGGCCAGCGCTTCGAACTTGGCGATTTCGGCGCGGTCGACGTTGCTCATTAGAACAGTCCTCTGAAACTTCGCAAAATTGCGCCGGAGTATACCCGAGCGCTCGGCCCCGAGGGTCGCTATAATCGCCGGCTTTTGATATCCGAACGACGGGGAGAGGCGATGCGCGAGCGACTTTTGGCGGCGGAGAAGGTGACCGGGATCCGCTGGCAGGGCGGCGTCCTGCACCTGCTCGACCAGCGCCTGCTGCCGTCGGAAGAGCGCTGGCTGGCCTGCGACAATGTCGCGCAGGTTGCAGCGGCGATCCGCGACATGGCCGTGCGCGGCGCCTCGGCCATCGGCATTGCCGCGGCCTATGGCCTGGTGCTGGCCCTGGAAGAGCGGCTGGCCGAGGGCGGCGACTGGGAAATGGACCTGGAGGAAGACTTCCTTGTCCTGGCTGAAGCGCGCCCTACCGCCGCCAACCTGTTCTGGGCGCTGAACCGCATGCGTGAGCGCGTGCAGCGCCTGCGTCCGGACGAAGACGTGCTGGCGGCACTGGAGGCCGAAGCGGTGGCCATCCACGAGAGCGATCGCGAGGCCAACCTGACCATGGCCCAGTACGGTATCGAGCTGATTCGTCGCCACCAGGGCAACGCCCAGATCCTGCTCACCTATGGCAACGCCGGTGCTCTGGCCTGTGGTGGTTTCGGTACCGCGCTGGGGGTGATCCGTGCCGGTTACCTGGAGGGCATGGTCGAGCGTGTATACGCCGGCGAGACCCGCCCTTGGCTGCATGGTTCGCGCCTGACTGCCTGGGAACTGGCCAACGAAGGCATCCCGGTGACCCTGTGCGCCGACTCGGCGCTGGCCCACCTGATGAAAAGCAAGGGCATCACCTGGGTGGTGGTGGGCGCGGACTGCATCGCCGCCAACGGCGATGTGGCCAGCAAGATCGGCACCTATCAGCTGGCGGTCAGCGCCATGCATCACGGCGTACGGTTCATGGTGGTGGCGCCGAGCACCAGCATCGACCTGAACCTGGCCACGGGCGAGGACATCCCGCTGGAAGAGCGCGCTGCCGACGAGTTGCTGGACATTGGCGGCACCCGCGTGGCGCCGGATGTCGAGGTGTTCAACCCGGTATTCGACGTGACCCCCGCCGACCTGATCGACGTGATCGTGACCGAGCGCGGCATCGTCGAGCGGCCGGATGCCGCCAAGCTGGCGCAATTGATCTGCCGCAAGCGGCTGCACTGATATTCGTAGTGCCTGTGCCGGCCTCTTCGCGGGTAAACCCGCTCCCACAGGGATAGCACAAGGCCTGAGGGCGGTGGTGTACCTGTGGGAGCGGGTTTACCCGCGAAGAGGCCGGCACAGGCTATAAAAAATCCAGATTCAACCTCGTGTGAGGCCACCTGCCACATCTCCCCACCGCCCCTGCCTTTGTGATAACATCCGGCAGTTTCCAAGACCGCCCACCACGGCGGCCTTCATTGCGCAGATCCATGGCACAACTCATTGATTTGTCGTAAGTCGTCGCACCCTTATGCGCTGCGGCGGCGAGCTTCGTTCGGCCCTTGATGGAGCTGCGAAGTTTCACCAGAAAAAGGAATCAGGCTTCTCATGGGCGAACTGGCCAAAGAAATCCTCCCGGTCAATATCGAAGACGAACTGAGACAGTCTTACCTCGACTACGCGATGAGCGTGATTGTCGGGCGAGCGCTGCCCGATGCGCGTGACGGCTTGAAGCCCGTGCATCGTCGCGTTCTCTATGCGATGAGCGAACTGGGCAACGACTGGAACAAGCCGTACAAGAAATCCGCCCGTGTGGTCGGTGACGTGATCGGTAAGTACCACCCGCACGGCGACACCGCGGTCTACGACACCATCGTGCGTATGGCCCAGCCGTTCTCGCTGCGCTACCTGCTGGTCGACGGCCAGGGCAACTTCGGTTCGGTGGACGGCGACAACGCCGCAGCCATGCGATACACCGAAGTGCGCATGGCCAAGCTGGCCCACGAGCTGCTGGCCGACCTGCACAAGGAGACCGTCGACTGGGTGCCCAACTACGACGGCACCGAGCAGATCCCGGCGGTCATGCCGACCCGTATTCCCAACCTGCTGGTCAACGGTTCCAGCGGTATCGCCGTGGGCATGGCGACCAACATCCCGCCGCACAACCTCGGCGAGGTCATCGATGGCTGCCTGGCACTCATCGACAACCCCGAAGTCACCATCGATGAGCTGATGCAGCACATCCCTGGCCCGGACTTCCCGACTGCCGGCCTGATCAATGGTCGCCAGGGCATCATCGAGGCCTATCGCACCGGCCGTGGCCGCATCTACATGCGCGCCCGTTCCGAGATCGAAGATATCGACAAGGTCGGTGGTCGCCAGCAGATCGTGGTTACCGAGCTGCCGTACCAGCTGAACAAGGCTCGTCTGATCGAAAAGATCGCCGAGCTGGTCAAAGAGAAGAAGATCGAAGGCATCACCGAGCTGCGCGACGAGTCCGACAAGGACGGCATGCGCATCGTCATCGAGCTGCGTCGCGGCGAGGTGCCGGAAGTGGTGCTCAACAACCTCTACCAGCAAACCCAGCTGCAGAGCGTATTCGGTATCAACGTGGTGGCCCTGGTCGACGGCCGTCCGCGTCTGCTCAACCTCAAGGACCTGCTCGAAGCGTTCGTGCGTCACCGCCGTGAAGTGGTAACCCGCCGTACCGTGTTCGAGCTGCGCAAGGCCCGCGAACGCGGCCATATCCTCGAAGGCCAGGCGGTGGCGCTGTCCAACATCGACCCGGTCATCGCCCTGATCAAGGCCTCGCCGACCCCGTCCGAGGCCAAGGAAGCCCTGATCTCCACTGCCTGGGAATCCAGTGCCGTGCAGGTCATGGTCGAGCGCGCCGGCGCCGATTCCTGCCGCCCCGAGGACCTGCCGGAGCAGTACGGCCTGCGTGAAGGCAAGTACTACCTGTCGCCGGAACAGGCCCAGGCCATTCTCGACCTGCGCCTGCACCGCCTGACCGGCCTGGAGCACGAGAAGCTGCTGGCCGAGTACCAGGAAATCCTCGAGCAGATCGGCGAACTGATCCGCATCCTCAGCAGCGCCGAGCGCCTGATGGAAGTAATCCGCGAAGAGCTGGAAGCCATTCGCGCCGAATATGGCGATGCCCGCCGTACCGAAATCCTCGATGCGCGCCACGACCTCAACTACGGCGACATGATCCCGGAAGAAGAGCGCGTGGTGACCATCTCCCACGGCGGCTACGCCAAGACCCAGCCGCTGTCCGCCTACCAGGCCCAGCGCCGTGGCGGCAAAGGCAAGTCGGCTACTGGGGTGAAGGACGAGGACTACGTTGAGCACCTGCTGGTTGCCAACAGCCATGCCACCTTGCTGCTGTTCTCCAGCAAGGGCAAGGTGTACTGGCTGAAGACCTACGACATCCCTGAAGCGTCCCGCGCCGCTCGCGGCCGCCCGCTGGTCAACCTGTTGCCGCTGGAGGAAGGTGAGCGCATCACCGCCATGCTGCAGATCGACCTCGAGGCCCTGCAGCAGAACGCTGACGCCGACGAAGAGCTGGAGGACGCGGAAGACACCGTGCTCGAAGGCGAAGTGGTCGAGGCCGAGGAAGTGGACGAGGAAGACGGCGACACCCCTGAATGGGTGGCCGAGCCGACCGGCGCCTACATCTTCATGGCCACCGCTTCGGGTACTGTGAAGAAGACCCCGCTGGTGCAGTTCGCCCGTCCGCGCTCCAACGGCCTGATCGCCCTGAAGCTCAAGGAAGGTGACACCCTGATCGCCGCGGCCATCACCGACGGCGCCAAGGAAGTCATGATGTTCTCCGACGCCGGCAAGGTGATCCGCTTCGCTGAAAGCGTGGTGCGCGAGATGGGCCGTAACGCCCGTGGCGTGCGCGGCATGAAGCTGGGCAAGGGCCAGCAGATCATCTCCATGCTGATCCCGGAATCTGGCGCGCAGATCCTCACCGCCTCCGAGCGTGGCTTCGGCAAGCGCACTCCGCTGTCCAAGTTCCCGCGTCGCGGCCGTGGTGGCCAGGGTGTGATCGCCATGGGCACCAAGGGGCGCAACGGTCTGCTGATCGGTGCCATCCAGGTGCAGGAAGGCGAGGAGATCATGCTGATCTCCGACCAGGGCACGCTGGTGCGTACCCGCGTTGGCGAGGTGTCCAGCCTGGGTCGTAACACTCAGGGTGTGACCTTGATCAAGCTGGCTACCGACGAGACGCTGGTGGGCCTGGAGCGTATCCAGGAGCCTTCCGAGGACGAACTCGATGATGTGATCGAGGCGGACGAAGAGGGCGTCGAGGCTGAAGCGCCAGACAACGAAGAAGCTGCTGGTGCCGAAGAGGCCCCGCAGGAGTAAGCAAGCGTAAAACCCGAACGGGGCGACCAAGGTCGCCCCGTTTGACTGATTACAGCAGGCAATGGCAGGCCCTGAAGGGGCAGGCTGTTTTTTGTAGGAGCAGCCTTGTGCTGCGAATGGGACGCGAAGCGGCCCCGGGATTTCAGCGTCAACGCATGGATAGCCGGGGCCGCTACGCGTCCCATTCGCAGCACAAGGCTGCTCCTACAAGAGCGATGCGAGGCCTGCAAGAAACGAATTTGTACCATTTGGCAGAGCGAGAGTGGATGTGAGCAAACGAGCCTTTAACTTCTGCGCAGGCCCTGCCGCGCTTCCTGATGCTGTTCTGCAGCGCGCCCAGGCCGAGATGATGGATTGGCGTGGCAAGGGCTTGTCGGTGATGGAAATGAGCCATCGTAGCGACGATTACGTGGCCATCGCCGAAAAGGCCGAGCAGGACTTGCGTGACCTGCTGTCCGTCCCCTCCAACTACAAGGTGCTGTTCCTGCAGGGCGGCGCCAGCCAGCAGTTCGCCGAAATCCCGCTGAACCTGCTGCCGGAAGACGGCACTGCCGATTACATCGAGACCGGCATCTGGTCGAAAAAGGCCATCGAGGAAGCGCGTCGCTTCGGCAACGTCAACGTCGCCGCCAGCGCCAAGCCCTACGACTACCTGGCCATCCCGGGCCAGAACGAGTGGAAGCTGACCAAGAACGCTGCCTACGTGCACTATGCGTCCAACGAGACCATTGGTGGCCTGCAGTTCGACTGGGTGCCGGAAACCGGTGACGTGCCACTGGTGGTCGACATGTCGTCCGACATCCTCTCGCGCCCGATCGATGTGTCGCAGTACGGCCTGATCTACGCCGGCGCGCAGAAGAACATCGGCCCGAGCGGCCTGGTGGTGGTGATCGTGCGCGAAGACCTGCTGGGCCGCGCCCGCAGCAGCTGCCCGACCATGCTCGACTACAAGGTCTCGGCCGACAACGGCTCGATGTACAACACCCCGGCCACCTACTCCTGGTACCTCTCGGGCCTGGTGTTCGAGTGGCTGAAAGAGCAGGGTGGCATCGATGCCATGGAGCAGCGCAACCGCGCCAAGAAAGACCGCCTGTACGGCTTCATCGACAGCAGCGAGTTCTACACCAACCCGATCAGCCACAACGCCCGTTCGTGGATGAACGTGCCGTTCCGCCTGGCTGACGAGCGCCTGGACAAGGCCTTCCTCGCCGGCGCCGATGCCCGTGGCCTGCTCAACCTCAAGGGCCACCGTTCGGTAGGCGGAATGCGCGCCTCCATCTACAACGCCCTGGGCCTTGAAGCAGTCGAAGCCCTGGTGGCCTACATGGCCGAATTCGAGAAGGAGCACGGCTGATGTCCGAGCACGAACTGAAGGCGTTGCGCGTTCGCATCGACAGCCTCGACGAGAAGATCCTCGAGCTGATCAGCGAGCGTGCCCGTTGCGCCCAGGAAGTGGCCAAGGTCAAGACCGCCTCGCTGGCGGAAGGCGAAAAGCCGGTGTTCTACCGCCCCGAGCGTGAAGCCGCCGTGCTCAAGCGCGTGATGGAGCGCAACAAGGGTCCGCTGGACAACGAAGAGATGGCGCGGCTGTTCCGCGAAATCATGTCGTCGTGCCTGGCCCTGGAAGAGCCGCTGAAAATCGCCTACCTCGGCCCTGAAGGCACCTTCACCCAGGCTGCGGCCATGAAGCACTTCGGCCACGCGGTGATCAGCCGGCCGATGGCGGCCATCGACGAAGTGTTCCGCGAAGTGGCGGCTGGTGCCGTCAACTTCGGCGTTGTGCCGGTGGAAAACTCCACCGAAGGCGCGGTCAGCCACACCCTGGACAGCTTCCTTGAGCACGACATGGTGATTTGCGGCGAGGTCGAGCTGCGCATTCACCACCACCTGCTGGTGGGCGAGAACACCAAGACCGACAGCATCACCCGCATCTACTCCCACGCCCAGTCGCTGGCCCAGTGCCGCAAGTGGCTGGACGCGCACTACCCGAACGTGGAGCGCGTGGCCGTGTCGAGCAATGCCGAGGCAGCCAAGCGGGTCAAGGGCGAGTGGAATTCGGCGGCGATCGCCGGCGACATGGCGGCCAACCTGTACGGGTTGACTCGCCTGGCCGAGAAGATCGAAGACCGCCCGGACAACTCCACGCGCTTCCTGATGATCGGTAACCAGGAAGTACCGCCGACCGGCGACGACAAGACCTCGATCATCGTTTCGATGAGCAACAAGCCGGGTGCCTTGCACGAGCTGCTGGTACCGTTCCACCAGAACGGCATCGACCTGACTCGCATCGAGACCCGCCCGTCGCGTAGCGGCAAGTGGACCTACGTGTTCTTCATCGACTTCGTCGGCCACCACCGCGACCCGCTGATCAAGGCGGTGCTCGAGCAGATCAGCCAGGAGGCTGTGGCGCTGAAGGTGCTGGGGTCGTATCCGAAGGCGGTGCTTTGATCGAAGATTGCCGGGGCCGCTGTGCGGCCCATCGCGACACGAGGCCGCTCCTACAGGTATTGTGCAGGCCTCGAAACTGTACTGGCCCCTGTAGGAGCGGCCTTGTGTCGCGATGGGCTGCAAGGCAGCCCCAATGGCCCTCACAGGCTGTCTAGATTTCTGAACAGGGTTCGCACCAGTGGTAAAAGCAGTAACAACCAAACCCGCGCCAATCATCAACCGCCTGGTCGTAGTCGGCCTCGGCCTGATCGGTGGCTCGTTCGCCAAGGGCCTGCGTGAAAGCGGCCTGTGCCGCGAAGTGGTCGGTGTCGACCTGGACGCCCCCTCGCGCAAGCAGGCCGTGGCCCTGGGCGTGGTCGATCGCTGCGAAGAAGACCTTGCCGCCGCCTGTGTCGGTGCCGATGTCATCCAGTTGGCCGTGCCGATCCTGGCCATGGAAAAAGTCCTGGCCCGCCTGGCCAAGCTCGACCTTGGCGCTGCCGTCATCACCGACGTCGGCAGCGCCAAGGGCAACGTCGTGCGTGAGGCGCGGGCGGTCTTTGGGGAGCGCTTGCCGCGCTTCGTCCCCGGCCACCCCATCGCTGGCTCCGAGCAGAGCGGGGTAGAGGCCTCCAACGCCACCCTGTTCCGCCGACACAAGGTCATCCTCACGCCGCTGGCCGAAACCGACCCGGCCGCCCTGGCCCTGGTCGACCGCCTGTGGCGCGCGCTGGATGCCGATGTGGAGCACATGTCGGTCGAACGCCACGACGAAGTGCTTGCCGCCACCAGTCATCTGCCGCATCTGCTGGCCTTCGGCCTGGTCGATTCACTGGCCAAGCGCAATGAAAACCTCGAGATCTTCCGGTACGCTGCGGGAGGCTTCCGCGATTTCACGAGAATCGCCGGCAGCGACCCGACCATGTGGCACGACATTTTTCTCGCCAACCGCGACGCTGTCCTGCGCACGCTTGATACATATCGCAGCGATCTCGACGCCTTGCGCGACGCGATCGCTGAAGGGGACGGGCACCAGCTGCTGGGTGTATTCACCCGCGCACGCGTTGCCCGCGAGCATTTCAGTAAAATCCTGGCCCGCCGGGCCTATGTGGACGCTATGAACGCCAACGATCTGATTTTCCTGGCCCAACCGGGTGGCCGCCTGTCCGGGCGAATCCGCGTACCGGGCGACAAGTCGATTTCCCACCGCTCGATCATGCTCGGCTCGCTGGCCGAAGGCACCACCGAGGTCGAAGGCTTCCTCGAAGGTGAGGACGCGCTGGCGACCCTGCAGGCATTCCGTGACATGGGTGTGGTCATCGAAGGCCCGAACCACGGTCGCGTGACCATTCACGGTGTCGGCCTGCACGGCCTCAAGCCACCACCCGGGCCGCTGTATGTGGGCAACTCGGGTACCTCGATGCGCCTGCTGTCGGGCCTGCTGGCCGGCCAGCCGTTCGACGTGACCATGACCGGCGACGCTTCGCTGTCCAAGCGCCCGATGAACCGCGTGGCCAACCCGCTGCGCGAAATGGGTGCCGTGGTCGAAACTGGCCCTGAAGGCCGTCCGCCGCTGACCATCCGTGGTGGCCACAAGCTCAAGGCGCTGACCTACACGCTGCCGATGGCCAGTGCCCAGGTCAAATCCTGCCTGCTGCTGGCCGGCCTGTACGCCGAAGGCAAGACCACCGTCACCGAGCCTGCACCAACCCGTGACCATACCGAGCGCATGCTGCGCGGCTTTGGCTACAGCGTCGAAAGCAACGGCCCGGTGGCCTCGCTGCAGTCCGGCGGCAAGCTAACTGCTACCCGTATCGAAGTACCGGCCGACATTTCCTCGGCGGCGTTCTTCCTGGTGGCAGCGTCCATCGCCGAAGGCTCCGAGCTGGTGCTGGAGCACGTTGGCATCAACCCGACCCGTACCGGCGTGATCGACATCCTGCGCCTGATGGGCGGCGACATCACCCTGGAAAACCAGCGTGAAGTCGGCGGCGAACCGGTGGCCGACCTGCGTGTGCGCGGTGCCAAGCTGAAGGGTATCGACATCCCTGAAGAGCTGGTGCCACTGGCCATCGACGAGTTCCCGGTGCTGTTCGTCGCTGCTGCCTGCGCCGAAGGGCGTACCGTGCTGCGTGGTGCCGAAGAGCTGCGGGTGAAGGAATCCGACCGTATCCAGGTCATGGCCGACGGCCTGATCACCCTGGGCATCAAGTGCGAGCCGACCCCGGACGGCATCATCATCGACGGCGGCCAGTTGGGCGGCGGCGAAGTGCATGGCCACGGTGACCACCGTATCGCCATGGCCTTCAGTGTGGCCTCGCTGCGCGCCAGCGCGCCGATCCGCATCCATGACTGCGCCAACGTTGCCACATCGTTCCCCAACTTCCTGGCGCTGTGTGCCGAAGTGGGCATCCGCGTGGCCGAAGAGGGCAAGTCGTGAGTGCCCTGGCGCCGGTCATCACCATCGACGGGCCAAGCGGTTCGGGCAAGGGCACGGTCGCCGGGCTGCTGGCCCGCGAACTGGGCTGGAGGTTGCTGGACTCTGGCGCGCTGTACCGTCTGCTGGCGTTCAACGCCAGCAACCACGGCGTCGACCTGACCAACGAAGAGCTGCTGACCAAGCTTGCCGCCCATCTGGATGTGCAGTTCATCGCCGCCGAGCCCGGTAAGCTGCAACAGATCATCCTCGAGGGCGAGGACGTCAGCAACGTCATCCGCACCGAGACTGTTGGTGCCGGTGCCTCGATGGTTGCTTCGCTGCCGGCCGTGCGTGATGCGCTGTTGGTGCGTCAGCGCGAATTCCGCGAGGCGCCTGGCCTGATCGCCGACGGCCGCGACATGGGCACCGTGGTGTTCCCGGACGCGCCGTTGAAAGTCTTCCTCACCGCCAGCGCGGAGGAGCGGGCGCGTCGCCGCTACCTGCAGTTGAAGGGCAAGGGTGAAGATGTTAGTCTGTCGAGTCTGCTGGATGAGATTCGTGCGCGTGATGAGCGCGACACCCAACGTGCAGTGGCCCCGCTGAAGCCAGCGGTCGATGCCATTCAGTTGGACTCTACCGAGTTGTCCATCGAGCAGGTGTTGCAACGTATCAGGAGCGAGATCGCACTGCGCGACCTTCTCTGATAGCCAGGAAAGCAGGCAGGGGCACCAGTCAACGTCCTGCAGGCTTTCCTTTACTTAAAACAAACCCACATTGTCTGGAATGTGGCTATGGGCGTCTGTTTCGCCCGAATCTACAGGAATTAAAATGAGCGAAAGCTTTGCAGAACTCTTTGAAGAAAGCCTGAAAACCCTCAATCTTCAGCCGGGTGCCATCATCACCGGTATCGTTGTCGACATCGACGGCGACTGGGTTACCGTACACGCTGGCCTGAAGTCCGAGGGCGTCATCCCGCTCGAGCAGTTCTACAACGAAGCTGGCGAGCTGACCATCAAGGTCGGTGACGAAGTTCACGTTGCGCTGGACGCGGTCGAAGACGGCTTTGGCGAAACCAAGCTGTCCCGTGAAAAAGCCAAGCGCGCCGAGTGCTGGATTGTTCTGGAAGCAGCTTTCGCCGCCGAAGAAGTGGTCAAGGGCGTTATCAACGGTAAGGTTAAGGGCGGCTTCACTGTCGACGTTAACGGCATCCGTGCGTTCCTGCCGGGCTCCCTGGTTGATGTCCGCCCTGTGCGCGACACCACCCACCTGGAAGGCAAAGAGCTGGAATTCAAGGTCATCAAGCTGGACCAGAAGCGCAACAACGTTGTCGTTTCCCGTCGCAGCGTGCTGGAAGCCGAGAACAGCGCCGAGCGCGAAGCCCTGCTGGAAACCCTGCAGGAAGGCCAACAGGTCAAAGGTATCGTCAAGAACCTCACCGACTACGGCGCCTTCGTGGACCTGGGCGGTATCGACGGCCTGCTGCACATCACCGACATGGCCTGGAAGCGCATCAAGCACCCATCGGAAATCGTTAACGTTGGCGACGAAGTCGACGTACGCGTTCTGAAGTTCGACCGTGAGCGCAACCGCGTTTCGCTGGGTCTGAAGCAGATGGGCGAAGATCCGTGGGTAGCTATCACTGCCCGTTACCCAGAAGGTACTCGCGTACAGGCTCGCGTTACCAACCTGACCGACTACGGCTGCTTCGCTGAGCTGGAAGAAGGCGTTGAAGGTCTGGTACACGTTTCCGAAATGGACTGGACCAACAAGAACATCCACCCGTCGAAAGTCGTTCAGGTTGGCGACGAAGTGGAAGTCATGGTTCTGGACATCGACGAAGAGCGTCGTCGTATCTCCCTGGGCATCAAGCAGTGCAAGTCCAACCCATGGGAAGACTTCTCCGGCCAGTTCAACAAGGGTGACAAGATCACCGGTACCATCAAGTCGATCACCGACTTCGGTATCTTCATTGGTCTGGACGGCGGCATCGACGGCCTGGTTCACCTGTCCGACATCTCCTGGAACGAAACCGGCGAAGAAGCCGTACGTCGTTTCAAGAAGGGCGACGAGCTGGAAACCGTCATCCTGTCGGTCGACCCAGAGCGCGAGCGCATCTCCCTGGGCATCAAGCAGCTGGAAGACGATCCGTTCTCCAACTTCGTTGCTGTCAATGACAAGGGCGCTATCGTCAAGGGCATCGTGAAAGAAGTTGACGCCAAAGGCGCCATCGTCACCCTGGCCGACGACATCGAAGCTACTCTGAAAGCTTCCGAAATCAGCCGTGACCGCGTTGAAGACGCGCGTAACGTCCTGAAGGAAGGCGAAGAGATCGAAGCCAAGATCATCAGCGTTGACCGCAAGTCCCGCGTTATCAGCCTGTCCATCAAGTCGAAGGACGATGCTGAAGAGCGCGAAGCCATCCAGAGCCTGAAAAACGCTCCGGAAGCGGCTGCCGACACCACCATGGCTGCGCTGCTGCGCGAAGCAATGGCCAAGCAGAACTGAGTTCTGTTTGATCGGTAAAAAAGGGCGACCCTCGGGTCGCCCTTTTTTTTGGGCGTGGATTCAGGTTTGTGTTGTTCGTCGTGGGTTATGTGGCGTCTGGCAGATCGAGCGCCACCCGCGCGACTGGCCGAAACAAACGTAGGAGCGAGCGCAGCTCGCGATGCGCCGCGCGGGCGGCGCTCGATCTCCGCGTCACCGCAACCCCCTGGCCGCACGCCTCCAGCCCCCGCCAGCTAGACCATTCCAGTAAAACTTCAATCTTGAATTTTTTTATTAAGTCAAGAACCACCCTGTTCAAATTCCTCCCAGCGTGCTACAAACTGGTTAAGCAATGATCTAGCTGCTTGATAACGAAGGGAAAAATATGACGAAGTCGGAGCTGATCGAACGTATTGTCACCCATCAGGGGCTGCTCTCGTCCAAGGACGTGGAGCTTGCCATCAAGACCATGCTTGAGCAGATGTCACAATGCCTTGCCACCGGCGATCGCATCGAGATTCGCGGTTTTGGCAGCTTCTCGCTGCACTATCGCGCCCCTCGCGTAGGCCGCAACCCGAAGACCGGCCAGTCGGTCAGCCTCGAAGGCAAGTTCGTGCCGCACTTCAAGCCCGGCAAAGAGTTGCGCGACCGGGTCAATGAAGAAGAGCATGAGGCCCACACCTGATTCCACAAGGAGCAATCTGATGCGTAACCTCAAGCGCGCCCTGGCGGCGGTGTTCGTGCTGCTGTTGGCGGCTGTGGTGCTGTTCTTCGTGCTGGAGAACCAGCAAACCGTCTCGTTGGTCCTGTTCGGTTGGGCTGCCCCGGCCATGCCGGTCGCCGTGCTGGTTCTGGCCGCCCTGGTCATTGGCCTGGCAGTCGGTCCGCTGCTGGGTGCCTACGGCGTGCAGCGCAGCAAGCGCAAGATCAAGGCTTCGGCCCGCCAGGCAGCATTGAGCGGTAACTGAGGGTATTTCCTACATCCGTTTGGGAAAGTCCCACCTATGCCTGCGCCGGCCGTCATGGAGTAATTACGCACTTCATTTTCGGCCCAGGCGAGTGTGCGCAGCATGGAATATCCCGTCCTTTCCCATCATGGTGGCACCCGCGGCGTCACTGGCTCCTGCCATCAACTGCACCTCGCCCCGTCCAGCAGCCTGCTGATCGACTGCGGCCTGGAGCAGGGCGATGAGGCCGCGCCAGGCGCAGCATCGGCACCGTTGGGCTTCGACGTGCAGGGTATCCAGGCCCTAGTCATCACCCATGTGCATCTCGACCATGTAGGTCGCATTCCGGCATTGCTGGCTGCCGGCTACCGTGGCCCGATCCTGTGCAGCGAGCCGTCCGCCCGGCTGCTGCCACTGGTGCTGGAAGATGCCTACAAACTTAGTATCAGCAGTGAGCCCGCCCATGTGGCGAGGTATCTGGAGTTCATCCGCGACCTGATCAAGCCCGTGCCTTTCGAGCAGTGGCACACCCTGGTCGAGCAGCCAGGGCTCACCTGTCGCATTCGCCTGCAGCGCGCCGGGCATCTGCTGGGTTCAGCCTATGTCGAATGCGATGTGCAGTACGCGCAAGCCAGCACCCGCTACGTGTTCTCCGGCGACCTCGGCGCCTGTGGCAACCCCTTGCTGCGCCCAGTGCAACCCCCGGAACGGGCAGATGTACTGGTACTGGAAAGCACCTACGGCGACCGCCTGCACCCGCCTGCAGGTGACCGTCAGCAGCGACTGGAAGCGGCCATCGACCGCGCTCTGGCTGACCAGGGCACGCTGCTCATTCCGGCTTTCAGCCTCGGCCGCACCCAGGAGTTGCTGTACGAACTCGAAAGCATTCTTCATCGCAAGGCCTTGCTGAACAAGGCCGGCCCGGCCCCTGATGGCGACCCCCTCGACTGGTCGCAATTGCCCATCATCCTCGACTCGCCCCTGGCCCAGCGCATTACCGGTGTATACCGGGAGCTGCACGACTACTGGAATGCCGAAGCCCGGGCGCGCCTTGCCGAAGGGCGCGACCCGTTGGGTTTCAGTCAGCTGATCAGCGTGGACACCCACGCCCGCCACCAGCAGGTGGTCAATTACCTGAAGAGCACCGGGCGGCCGGCGATCGTGATTGCCGGCAATGGCATGTGCTCGGGTGGGCGCATCGTCAATTACCTGAAGGCCATGCTGGGGGATCCGCGACATGAGGTGATGTTTGTCGGTTACCAGGCCAAGGGCACGCCGGGTGCGGTGATACAGGCGAGTGAAGGGGCGGAAGGGTTTGTGCAGATTGATTTGGATGGGCGGATGTATGAGGTGCGCGCAAAAGTTGTAACCTTGCCGGGTTACTCTGGTCATGCCGACCAGGCAGAGCTCGTGGCTTTTGCATCGCCGGAACGGGGCGGGGCCGGGCGCGTGGTGCTGGTACACGGTGATAAGAATGCCAAGATGGCTCTGGGTAAGGCCATCGAAGAGAAAACCAAGCAGCAGGGGCGTTCGATCAAAGTCTTCATCCCATGAGGGCTATGCCAGCCAAATCTAGAGAGGGCAATCTTTTTGTTGCAAATGCAGCACTTCTTAAGGTGTGTGTAGGTGCATCCGATGGATGGCAGGTTTTTTTCAGCGTTTTGAGGAACTTGCCGAAGCAAACGGTTGACTTAGCCAAGGTGCCGACTCGGGGTTGAAGCGAGCCGCTCAGGATAGTAGCTTGATGGTCGTGATTTCGCATTGGAACGATAACCGATAGCAAGCTACATATTATAAATGATGGCCAAAGTATGGCTAAGGGCGGGTGGCTACAATAAGATGCGCCAGCATCGGAGCGTGATTGGGGCAATGATCGTGGGGGGCTTGGCTTCTGATATTCCGAATTTTCAGGGATTGCGGCAGGTCAGTCACTGCGGCGCATAGTCGGTATCCAGCAGGTCAGCGTTTGCGACTTGTTAACGATCATGCATGCCTCCATTAGAGTTCAGGGCACTTCATGCAGCGCCGATATCGCCACGCCCAGAAGGATAAGTCAGTGTGACGCAAACACCTTTGAAAATTGCTGTGGTCAGCCAGTATTTTTTCCCTGAAAACTTTATCATCAACGATATCGTTCGGGAATTGAGTGCGCTGGGTGTGCACGTTGAAGTTTTTACCGGCAAACCTAACTATCCAAGTGGTGAGGTTTTCCCAGGTTATACTGCCCATGATGCGGTTGAAGACTGCTTTGCTGGAACGATAGCTGTTCATCGGGCGCCACTGCGGCCGCGCAAGAAAGGTGGGGCGAAAAACCTGATCCTCAATTATTTTTCATTCGTGGCTAACGGCGTCAGGTACTTCACACGCCATGCAAAGCGCGGCCAGTTTGATGCCTACTTCGTGTTTGCGCCATCGCCTGTCATTTCTGTAATTCCGGCACTAGCCATGAAACGCGCCCACCGTGCCCCTGTGTTTCTGTGGGTACAGGACTTGTGGCCGGAAAGCCTTGCGGCCACGGGGTTCATTCGCAACAAGTTCCTATTGTCGATCGTCGGTTTGCTGGTGCGCGGCCTGTATTGGGCCGTGGATGTATTGCTGGTACAGTCACGGGCGTTCATTGACCCGGTCAAGCGCTACGCGCGTGCCGACAAGATCAATTACTACCCCAACTCTTACCTGCAACAGGATGATTCCGGCGAAATCTGCAAATTGCCTGAGTCATTGACTGCCGTGTTGCGTAGTCACTTCTGCGTAGTGTTCGCCGGCAATTTGGGTAGCGCGCAAGGGTTGGCCACCATCGTCGAAGCTGCGCGGGTGCTGCACGCCGAGCAATCGCAAGCCCTTATCGTGATGGTCGGCACCGGCAGCAAAGCCGACTGGCTGGCAGAGCAGAAATGCAAATGGGGCCTGGACAACCTGATCATTGCCGGCGCCTACCCTCGTACGGCGATGGCCGAATTGTTCGAACTCAGTGCCGCATTGCTGGTTACACTCAAGCGAGACGAGATTTTCAGTTGTACCATTCCGAGTAAGGTGCAGGCCTACTTGGCAGCGGGCAGGCCGATAATTGGCAGCCTGGATGGTGAAGGCGCGCGCGTCATCAACGACGCTGCTGCCGGTATAACCTGCCCTGCCGAAGACGCGGCCGGGCTTGCAGCTTGCATAAGGTCGATGCTGGCCACGCCGCAGACGCAGCGAGAACAGATGGGCACACAGGCAAGGGCTTACTTCTTGAAACACTTCGAACTGAAGACCCAGTGCAAGGCACTGGTGCGCATGTTCGAACAACGGATTGAACAGGACAAGGCGACGCAATGAACATATTGGTACTGGGTGTCTCGGGCATGCTGGGCAACGCCGTCTTCCGGTATTTCTCGGCCAATTCGCAGCACCGAGTGGTGGGCACGCTGCGCTCGTCGTCCGGGCGCAGGTTCTTCACGCCTGATCAGGCTGAGCATCTCCTGTGTGGTGTAGATGTACTTGATGCTGACGCGCTGATGGCGGCTTTCGCTAAGGCTAAGCCGGAGGTGGTAATCAATTGCGTGGGCCTGATCAAGCAACTGGCTGATGCCAAGGATCCGCTTACTGCACTGCCAATCAACGCCATGCTCCCGCATCGCCTGGCTATGCTCTGCCGCGTGGCTGGCGCGCGCCTGATCCATATCAGTACCGATTGCGTATTTTCGGGTGCCAAGGGCATGTACCGGGAGCAGGACGAGTCTGACTGCACCGACTTGTATGGCAAGTCCAAATACATTGGCGAATTGCACGACCTTGACGATGCCGTAACGCTGCGTACATCCATCATTGGTCATGAATTGCAAAGCAATGCATCGCTGGTCGACTGGTTCCTGTCCCAGCAGGGTAGTGTGAAGGGTTTCACCAAGGCGGTTTTCTCGGGGCTGCCGACCGCCGAACTGGCCCGGGTGATGCTGGACTACGTCATTCCCAACCCTGCGCTGAAGGGGCTTTACCACGTTTCTGCAGAGCCGATCGACAAGTATGAGCTGCTCAGGCAGGTGGCGAAGGTTTACGGCAAGGACATCAATATCGTACCGGACGACAAACTGGTGATCGATCGTTCACTGGACTCTTCTCGTTTCCGTGCAGATGCGGGCTACCAACCACCTTCCTGGCCTGCACTCATTCAATTCATGCACGAGCAGCGTCAATAACGACTTACAAGGAGCGCACAGGTGTTCGATAACAAGATTCTGATGATTACCGGTGGTACCGGTTCTTTCGGCAATACGGTACTCAAGCGTTTTCTGAATACCAACGTCAAGGAAATCCGCGTTTTCAGCCGCGACGAGAAAAAGCAGGAAGACATGCGTATTGCCTTGTCCAACGACAAGGTGAAGTTTTATATCGGCGATGTGCGTGACTATCAAAGCGTGGCAGAGGCCATGGTCGGGGTGGATTACATCTTCCATGCCGCTGCGTTGAAGCAGGTGCCGTCCTGCGAGTTCTATCCGATGGAAGCCGTGAAGACCAATGTCATCGGTACCGAAAACGTGCTGAATGCGGCCATCGCCAACGGAGTGCAGCGCGTGGTAGTGCTGAGCACCGACAAGGCAGTGTACCCGATCAACGCCATGGGCATTTCCAAGGCAATGGCGGAAAAACTGATGGTGGCCAAGTCACGGATGATTCCTCAGCAGGGCCCGGTGATCTGCGCCACTCGTTACGGTAACGTCATGGCCTCGCGGGGGTCGGTGATTCCGCTGTTCGTCGATCAGCTCAAGGCCGGCAACGAACTGACAGTGACCGACCCGAACATGACGCGCTTCCTGATGTCGCTGGAGGACTCGGTGGATCTGGTGCTGCATGCCTTCGAGAACGCCCAGCAGGGGGACATTTTCGTGCAGAAGGCGCCGGCCTCTACCGTGCAGGAGCTGGCAGAAGCGCTGCGCCAGTTGTTCAAGCGGGAAAACCCGATCAAGGTGATCGGTACCCGACATGGCGAAAAGCTCTACGAATCCCTTATTTCCCGCGAGGAAATGGCCAAGGCCGACGACATGGGTCGTTACTACCGCATTCCGGCCGACAACCGCGACCTGAACTACAAGAAGTACTTTGTTGAAGGCGAGCAGCATATCTCCGAGCTGGATGACTATACCTCCCACAATACCGAGCGGCTCGACATCGACGGCATCAAGGCCCTGCTGCTGAAACTCGACTATATCCAGGAACAACTCAATGCTTAAGGTCATGACCCTGGTCGGCACCCGGCCCGAACTGATCAAGATGAGCCGCGTCATCGCTGAGCTCGACGAGCAGGCCAACCATGTACTGGTGCATTCCGGCCAGAACTACGATTACGAGCTCAACCAGGTGTTCTTCGATGACCTGGGCATTCGCAAGCCGGATCACTTCCTGGGGGCGGTGGGTAGCACGGCAGCCGGTACTATCGCCGAAGTCATCGCCAAGTCCGATGAAATCTTCGAGCTGGAAAAACCCGACGCCCTGCTGCTGTATGGCGACACCAACACGTGCCTGGCCGTGATCGCTGCCAAGCGTCGGAAGATCCCTGTGTTCCACATGGAGGCGGGTAACCGCTGCTTCGATCAGCGGGTGCCGGAAGAGCTGAACCGCAAGGTGCTCGACCACCTCAGCGACATCAATATGGTGCTGACCGAGCATGCCCGGCGCTACCTGCTGGATGAAGGTATCCGACCGGAAACCATCATCAAGACCGGTTCGCACATGCAGGAGGTGCTGGACTACTACCGACCTCGTATCGACGCTTCCACGGTACTGGAGCGCGAGGGGCTGGAGGAGGGGAAGTACTTCATCGTCAGCACCCACCGTGAAGAAAACGTCGATACGCCACAGAATCTGCGCGATCTGCTGGCTTCGCTGCGCGCCCTGGCCGATACCTATGGCTTCCCGATCATCGTCTCCACCCATCCGCGTACCCGTAAGCGCCTCGAGGACCTGGGCGAAAGCCTGGAGCATCCACTGATCCGCTTCGTCAAGCCTTATGGCCTGCTGGACTATATCCGTCTGCAGATGGGCGCGTTGTGTGTGCTCTCGGACAGCGGCACCATCACCGAAGAGGCTTCGCTGCTGAACTTGCCAGCGGTCACGATCCGTAACGCCCACGAGCGCCCGGAAGGCATGGATGAAGGCACCCTGATCATGTGCGGCCTTACCCCGGACCGAGTGCTGGATGCCGTGCGTGTGGTGATCAGCCAGCATGACCGTAACCAGCGGGTGATCCCGGTGGTACAGGATTACCTGGGCGGCCCGGTCTCCAAGCAGGTGGTACGGATCGTGTATAGCTATACCGATTACATTAACCGTACGGTCTGGTCCAAGTAACCAGTCCAAGGCTAGTTCCCGTCAATCACGCTAATCGGGGCCGCCTTGCGGGCCATTGCCGGCAAGCCAGCGTCAGTACTGAGCGGAGCTCAAGAATGGCGCGTTTTCTGTGGGAAGCTTGTCGACGAAGGACTGTGCAGCAGCCCCTTTTTAGCCAGCTGACAGGTATCAGCGCTTACTAAACCCCGCCTTGGCTGATGGAGAAGCGAACGGCCTATGAACACGCTGGTAGTGATTGGGGGAAGCGGCTTCGTTGGCCGGCATTTCCTGGATGTATGTAACACGCTGGATGACACCGAGGTCATCTATGCGATCCACCGTACCGAGCCCGACTGGTTGACCAACGCCACGGTGCATGTTGCACGCTTTGACGTGAATGACCCCGCGAGCCTTGCAGCCATACTTGTACCTGGCTGCACTGTGATCAATCTCTTGCGGCCCGATGGCAGTGGCTGGTTCGAACAGGCGATCGCCAATGTACTCGTTGCGTGCGATCAAGCGCGCATCAAGCGTTATGTGCACGTGTCGAGTATCGATGTGTTCGGTGCCGCGCCGGACGCGGTGGTCGATGCCTCCACGCGGCTCGAACCAAGAACGCCATACGAGCGTGAGCACGCCGGTGCTGAAGCGCTGGCACGCGCGGTACCGGCTACTCGTTTCGAAGTGGTGGTGCTGCGCCTGGGAGCGGTGTTTGGTGATGGCGGGCTGAACATCGTGTCGTTCGTACGCGAAGTGTCCACCGCGCCTGCCTGGAAGCTGGCATTACGCCGTATGCTTTACGGGCCTCGCCGCATGCACCTGGTCAGTGTTGAAAAGGTGGCACAAACCTTGGCATTCGTTGCCCGGGTGCCGCAGGTGCGCCAAGGGGAAGTCGTCCTCGTAACGGATGACGCGGCGCCGGAAAACAACTTTGGTTATTTGCAGGACGCCCTCATGCAGGCGTTTGGCCGGCCCTCGATCAGCTACTTGCCACACCTGCCGCAAGGTTTGCTCGGCTTACTGTTACGTATGCGCCGCATCAGCAATGCCAACCCGATGCGCCGCTTCAGCGAACGGCGGCTTGCTGAGTGGCAGCAGCCAACTACGGCCGACTTCAAACAGCAATTGCAGCGCTACATCGTACTGCTGAGGGCGTCGGCATGAGGGTGTTACTGGTGAATATTTCACTGGACGCCAAGCTCGGCGGTGGTACAGCGGAGCGCACTCGGCATCTGGCGCTGCACCTAGCCAAGGCCGGTAGCACATGCGAAGTCGTGGCCATGACCGGTAACTCGTGGCAGCAGGATTTTGACGAGCAGGGAGTGAAAAGCTATATCACTGGCCGCATCGGCCAGCGCTTTCCGATCCCGTTGCTAAACCCCTGGCGGGCTTGGCGCGCGGTGCGCAACGCCGATGTATTGCACATCATGGGCTACTGGAATCTGTTGAGCGTCGCCATGGGCCTGCTGGCGGTGATTGGTCGGCGTCCCTATATTCTGTGCCCTGCGGGCGAATTTGCCTCAGTTGGTTCGCCACGACCGATCATGAAAGTGTTCCACTTGCTACTGGGCCGGTGGCTGATCAAGTGGGCTTCAGGCTTTATCGCCATCACCGACCTGGAGCAGGGGCTGATTGCTCAGGTGGCAGGCATGCCGGCGGCTTCTATTCCGGTTATCGGCAATGCCGTGGCTGAGCCAGGTCCGACGCGGGGGGCAGGGGCTGTGCCACTGCCGGATGAGCCCTTCATTCTGTTCATGGGCCGGCTTGCCCCGGTCAAAGGGCCGGACTTCCTCATTCAGGCCTATCTCGAATCGCCCACGGCGCAGCGTTACCCCTTGGTGATGGCTGGTCCGGACTTTGGCATGCAGCAGGAACTTCAGGCTCAGGTAGATGCCTCGGGCCTGGCCGGGCGCATTCACTTCATCGGTTTTCTTGACGAAGCACAGCGTACCCAGGTGTATCGCCAGGCAATGATGCTGGTCATTCCTTCGCGTTCGGAGGCCATGTCGCTGGTTGCCCTGGAAGCAGGGGTTGTCGGTTTACCGGTTTTGCTCACCGATACTTGCGGTTTCGATCAGGTCGAGCAGGTACAGGGTGGGCTGGTGGTCCCGGCCAGTGCTGCAGGTATCGCTTCAGGCCTTGAGCGTATGCTGGCTGATTCTGCCGAGCTCAAGGCCAAGGGCGGGCGACTCAAGGCCTACATTATCGAGCACTACACCTGGTCGGCCACAGTGCAGGTGATGTTGCAGCGTTTTACCCGGCTGTTGCGTACGGGTTCGATGGTCGAGTGAGCGTGCCTGTCGGCTTCGCCGGGGGGTATCGCAGTTGTGCTGGCTCCCCGGCGATGCAGGATGACGAGGCGCAGCTGTCCTTTCAACGATTCATGGCGGTCAGGTTTGAAATGTCGGTGCTTGAGCGTTGTTATAAAGGCGTTACCCAGGAGCATGTGCTGTTCGCATTATTTTTCTTGGCGATATTTTATGGAAATATCTATGCAAGGGTGACGCTACCGCTCGCGATATATATCTTGCCGATGCTGGCGTTACGCTTGAAGATCAGAACGATCAAGTGGCAGGCGGTGATGCCCGCGCTGGCTTGCCTGCCGGTAGTGTTTCAGTTTTTCGGTGCGTACCCACCGATCAAGAATGATATATCCGTCTACTTTTGCTTCTTTTACTCTGCCGTATCCATCCTGGTGCTGAGTAGATGCAGGGTCGAAGAATTGCTGGTTCAGAACTGCATCCTCTTCGGCTGTGTATTGATTGCGTTCATCATGCTGGCGAATGCGGCGCTTGGTTATCGGGAAGAGCTCGATTTCTACACTTTGAAGAATCTGGTTGCGACGCCTCTGGGAAGCTCCAACTACCTGGCCGTCTTTTTGCTGGTCGGTACTCTGGTAGCTTTGTATGCCAGGCAGTACCTATGTGCCATTGCCCTGGTTGGAGCATTCATGTTCACGTTTTCCCGTACCGGGTATGCGATGTTGATGCTCGCTGTCGCCATCTGGTTACTCGATACCAGAACCACCCTGCTTACCCGATACCCCCGTTTTTTCGCCTTTGCGTTCATTACCTGCAGCCTGATTGTGTTCCTGACCGCTTTCTTCCTGAAGGACGGGCTGCCGGAGTCCTTGTCCATTCGCGCGGGCCTTTGGCACGCGGCGGTGTATCACATTGCCGACCATCCGCTGATCGGTACGCCACGCTCCGAATATTTCTACATATTCAATGGGTTGGCATGGGACCCGCACAATTCGATCTTGAACATGCTCCTGTTGCTGGGGGTGGGCGGTACTGCCGTCTACCTGTTTTATCTCTACTGCGTCATGCGGCTGTTTTCGCAACTGGCAAGCAACTCGACGTTTTGGCGCTCGGTGTTCATAGCCTCAGCCGTTACACTGCTTTGGAGCCTCTTTGAGGTAGTTTTACTGACACCGGCTTATGATACTTTGCTGGCATCTCTATTTGCGCTGGCTATCGCCAGAAGCTCAGGTGCCGAATTGGCCGCGTCGCCAGCTGTGTCTCAAAGCACCAGTGTCGGCCTTACCGTGGCAAGATAAGTTTCAGCTTGCCGGTTGCACCTCGCTAGCCGATTTGCGGCGTCCTGCCAGGGTTGAACTGCAAATGAACATGGTAAATGCATAGGGCATCCAAACGATCGGGCGCTGGTAGATGCTTAACGCAAACAGACCGAAGAACAGCAGCACCCACAAACGGCGCTTGGCATTGTGGGTTATGGCCAGGGTCAGGCTGATCATGGCCAACGCGAACAGCACGGCACCGATCAGGCCAAAATCTGTAAGTATGCGTGTCACCACCTGCGACACCCCGCCATTGACCACGCTGGAGTCGGCCCCCATGCCGAACAGTAGAGTACGGGTGTCTGCATCCAGGTACCGGGCGAAGAGTTTGTCCATCTCCGGTAACGAGCGATTGTTGATGTACTCGGTCTGCCGCAATTGTTGGTCAGGTTCTGGCGGTTGCACTGCAACTGGTGCTGCAGATACTGGGGCGCCAGAGCTGGCTGATGATGTGGTGTATTTATCCAACGGGATGACCAGTGCTTGTCGGGGCGGAGCGCTCGTGGCGAGGGCGTGTGTCCGTGCTGGCGTGGGTGTCGTTGGTTGCCGGTCCGGGCCGTCAGGCTTGATGATGCCCAATACCAGCAGGCCGAACAGCCCGAGGATGGCCAGTGGAAGCAGGGTCAGCGGTGAGCGCGCCTGCATCAGACGGAATAGGAAGCCGATGGTCGCCATGACTATGAATGCCAGGGAAAACGACAGCACACCACCAACAAAGATGATGAGAAAGGGGAAAGGCTTGAGCCTGAAGCGATTACCCGCCAGCAGGAATGCCGAAACTGTGCCGACCATGCCGGGCTCGTCGTACATGGCGCACAGCCGGTAGAGTTCGCCACCCCAAGGTAGCGTCACGTGGTTGCCGGACAGAAGAAGCGCCCCCGGCGCGTGCAAGTAGAAACCCCCGGCTTCAGCCATCGCAGGGTTTAGTAGAGGCAGGCGGTCCATATGCACCGTCAGGCCGGCAATCTTGCACAGGGACACGACGATACCCGGGATCAGGCTGACCGCGAAGAACCAGGCGAACCATTGCAGTACCTTGCCGCGGCGCTGGTCTGAGAACACCGCGAGGGCAAAGATGGTTGGTAGCACGAAATACCAGCGCGTAGTACTGCCGTCGAGCTTGGGCAACATGCTGATGTAGAGCACGAAAAGGCAGATCAGGATGAACCCTGGCACCTCGCGCCGCCGCGGGCGGTCGCCGAGCAGGAAGGCACCGATGGCCAAGCAACCCGAAAGCATCCCGGCAATTGCCATGTGACGCAATGAATTCCAGAGAAAATACGGGTTCAGTGTTACCCAGGCGCATAGCGCAAATAGCGGCGCCAGCATGGCGTCAATGGGTGCGCTCGAGCTGTAAGTCCTGATAGCCACAGTCATAGTGAGGGGATCTGCCTGATCACACCTGAGCCAGGCCGATCAACAGGCAGTATCGGCATGTGCTCGGCTTAGGGTTGGGAGGATTGACCTCGCTTTGACAAGTAGCGAGGCGCAGCTGTGCGATAATCTTTCGCACGTTCGTCGGATACCTCCGGCGACTTCCTCTATCCCTGAAGCCGAAACGATGAACTAAAGCGCTGGTGTGAGTGCAACCGACCCCGTTCTTGGACCACTTACAATGATGCGCGCCAGATACAATCCTGCGATGAACCCAAGTAGTTCGATGAGGAAGAACATCTGCACGCGCGGGAAGTTGGTCTGCACCACCAGATAGGCCAAGGCCACACCAATGGTCGCGCGAGTGAATACATTGCCAACCAGTTGGCTGGTCAGCCGTTCGGCAAGGATGCCGGCGGCAAACAGCAGTGTCAGGCCGGCGGCCAGCACTGCCAGGTTGTCGCTGTAGAGCAGAATGGCCAGCGGGCCGGGAATGGTCATGAACGTGAAGTTTTCGAAAGCCTGGTATTGTGCATTCGACATACGCTGGTAGATGGCCTGAGTGCCGGCTTCCGGGCGCTCGGCCAGGCTGCGCAGAAATAGAGGCCAGCCGGTGTTTTCGTGGCTGACCACCGCCAGTATTCCTTCCAGGCCAACCCAGCGGTCCACCACCAGTTTGCTCAGTTCCATCAGCATACCTTTCCAGCGGGCACGCTTGACCTCGGCGGTTTCCTCGAAAGGAGCCACGGTTACTGGAACAGGTTTTGCGTAGACAGGCGCCGCCGATACCGGGTTCGCGATCAGCTGCAGTTGAGGCAGTGCTGGTGCCAGTGCGCCTGCAACTGCCTGCGCTGAATCGGCCAATGCTATGAGCAGGCTTGTAGATGGACGCGCGGGCGCCAGTTTGACGTCGCTCACCGCCTGCTCGCCGATAGCCATGGAGGCCACGACTGGCCGGGCTTGGGCGAACGACTGCAGTCGGTCGGCAGACACCAATAGCAGTGATGTCACGAACAACACCGCCGTCACCAGCAGAATCTTGACCCATTGGACGAAGCGCAATGCAGTGACCAGATCGCGGCCATGCACCAGGTAAACCGCGAACGGCGCGGCAACATGCAGGATCATCTGCGCCCGACTGCCCATGGATACCGCTGTTACCGCGCCTTCCAGAATGAGAATGTAGAATAGCGTCTCCAGCTTCATCTGGCGCGCCTGTACCAGCCAATAACCCAGGGTAGCAAGCAGGATCAGGTTGCCCCAGGCGATCATGAACGAGACCAGTACGTAGACGTAGCTGTGGAGCTTCAGCGCAGGCTCGGTGCCCACCTTGAGAATGGCAAACTTGAAATTTGCGGCCAGTAGCAGGGCCGTGAGCAGTATGGCCAACCACATGGACGGTTTGAGCAGCCCGCGCGGCCGCTCGATATGGATGACTGCTGGCGGCTGTAGGCGCGAAGCAACGGCTTGGCAGGTCAGTAGTGTGGCAAATGCGATGTTCAGGGCCAGCATGGCTGAATCCCATGCCTTCGACGAATTATCGAAGGCCCCGATTGGTTCGATGAACTGGGTGCCGAGAATGAAATGCAGCACCAGCTTCGCCCAGCAGCCGAGAATCAGGAATGCCAACAGGAAGAACGAGAAGAAGCTGGTGCGGTTGGAGAGCAAGCTGCGTACCAGCAAGCCGGCCAGAAAACCGTTAAGCAGCAGCGGCGCCAGGGACGCTGGATAGTCCACTGCTGCGGCGAGGGTGGCCACGGCAACCAGCAGTAACGCACTGACATGCAAGTAGCGGTTACCCAGCAAGTTAGCTTGAACACTCTTCATCCGCGCGCTCCAGGAGGGGGGAGAATGGTTTTGCTGCTCTCGATACCTGCGGGACCGCTGAACCTACAGGCGCAGCGCAAGATTAACGGATTTGGGGGCAACCATCGATTGCCCCGGAAACTCAGGCTTTGGACTTTGGCCTGAAAATGGTCAGCACGTAACTTACCATCTTGCGGGAAAGAATCGACGGCGGGTCCAGCAGTGCGGCCTTGCCCATGCGTACTACGAACATTGCATAGCGCCCGGAAAATCCGTGCATGAAGCCCGAAAGCATATGGGCATTGGCAACCGCCTTACGCTTCCAGCCAAGGATGGAAGGCGACAGACCGCTGGTCTGGTAAAGGCTGTTGATTACCTTCAGCGGCTCGTCGGAACGTTCGGCGTTGCATGGGTTGTAAGTGGTCGAGCCGGAGTGTATGCGGAAGTCTGCCAGTGGCTCGGCCACCCGAGTAAATGGCCCGTATTGGCAAAGGCGCAAGAAGAAGTCCATGTCCGGGATATTGCGCAGCCCGGTGTTCCAGCCACCAACCTTGTCCCACACCGAACGCCGGAACAGCGCCCCGGGGCCCGGCAGACACTGGAAGTTTGCGATCAGCAGGCGCTCGTCATAGTCGGGGGTCTGCACAGTGCGCACGTGCTTGGAGTCTTCATCGATGACGCAGAAGTCCGGGTAGGCAAGCACGGCCTCAGGCTCCTTGGCCATGGTTGCGACGATGGCCTCGACGGCGCGCGGGTGCAGGCGGTCGTCGGCGCTCAGGTAACCTAGCAGCTCGCCACTACTTTGCTGCCAGCCAAAATTCATCGCCGCACTCTGTCCGGCGTTTACTTGGCGGTAACGAATGAAATTGCCCGGGTGTTGCTCCAGCAGTGCCGCGGTGTCGTCGGTGGAGCCATCGTCGACGACGATCAGCTCTACGTTCGGGTAGGTCTGCTGTAGCACACTGTCGATCGCATCCAGAACATAGCGCCCGGTATTATAGGTAGGGATGATGATCGACACCTTGGGCATTATGTTGCTAGCGTCCATGAGATACCTTTCGACGGTAATAGAGGCGCATGAACCTGCGCAATGAAGAGTAATCGGCGGTAGTGCTGAGGTGGAATATGCGTTTGACGTAATAGATCTGAGCCAGCGATTGGCAGACCCCACCGAGGCTGTATACCACGGCCAAACCGATGATTCCATACAGCCACATGGCCACTAGTCCGGCCGCAATCATGCATAGGCCGCTGATCACGGAAATACGCATCGCCACGTGCTGTTTCTGCAGCATCATCAGCACAAACCCGGCAGTACCGGCGTAAGTTTGTGCCAGTTGCGAAACGCCGAGGATGGCAAAAATATAGTATGCATTGGCGTATTCGCTGGACCAGACATGGGCCAGCAGGAACTGGCCGCACAGAATGAACAGTAGGTAGCCCGCCAGGCCGAGCACCGTCGCTGCACCAGCGCCCACCCCCAGCACGCGCTGCAGGTAGCGCCTTTTGCCCCGAACCCAGATGCGCCCGATGGAGGGCGCCACCACCGTGTTGATTACTGCCAAAGGTATCAGTACCAAGGCTACCAGGCGTGAAGCCAGGCCATAGATCGCCAGCCCGGCCGCATCACCGAACCAGGCGATGATCCACAAGTCGGCCTGCGACATGATGAACAGCACCATGGTAGTGGTGAGGTTGGGGCGGGTTTCACGCAGCAGGGTAGTATAGCCAATGTTGCTGGCTGGCTTGTCCTGCTGCTGCGCCCGATACCAGCGCCGCAGACTCCAGGCGCCCAGCAGCGTGGTGCAGCCGGCACCCACCGCACCGGCCAGGATTAACGTGCTCAGCTCTATGTGCAATTCGCCGCGCCAGGCCAGAATCACCGTTGCTGCACTGGCCAGGCTGGCCCCGGTGGTCAGAAAGCTGGCTTGCACGAAGTGGCCCAGCGCCCGGTGCTGTTCGGACAGGATAGTGCTCATCGCCGCCAGGATCATGCTCAGCGACACGAGCGGGGCAATACCGTGCAGCAGGCGCAGCAGGTCGTCGCCTTCGTAACGCGACAAAACCTGCATGAAAACGTTGAATCCGATGGCCAGGGCAATGGTAGACAACGCCGCTAGCAATAAGGTGCGGCGCAGCACCTGTTTGACCTGACCACCATCGCGGTGCCCCTGCGCCGTGGAAATACAAGCCGGTGCCGTAATGCTGAGACCCAGTTGGCCCAGCGTTGCAAGCGCGGCAATTAGCGATTGGGCCAGAAAAAACAGGCCCACCGAGCTCTGCGGCATGGTCAGGGGAATTATAATGCCCGTCAGGGCGCCGGTGCCAAGCAGTAGGAAGCGACCAAATATGGCGGCAATACTAGCGGCAATCGGGGAGGAGAGGGCGTTGGTGACTTTCCCTGTGGACATGGGTTCTTATGGGTACCTTGAGAGGAGCACGGATTTTGTTGGGTTTTACAGCAACTGTCCATGCTCTGAGGGCCTGACTTCAGTGGATGTTGCTGCTCATGGGAAAAGCGGGGTGTCCGACTTGGATTTGTGGATTTGCTTCGGATTGATTATGGTCGGCGCTAATCAATCACTTCAAACCCTTGGGATATGCTACAGCGCCTATGGATCAGGCTCGCTTCAACAGAGATTTATAGGGATTAGGTAAATTGTCCTACGTTGTTGCGTGTTTTTTCGGGCGGCCCAGCCAGTCAACCCTTACAGTGATCAGGTGAGAATGAAAGTAATTTTGACGGGCGCTTCCGGCTTCGTCGGTGGTGCAGTTCTCGAGGCGCTCGGTCGCATGGCAAATATGCAAACGGTCGTACCTTTGCGTTCCCCTTTGCGCTCGATGCCGACTGGGGTTCTTAGCTACCCTATTGCAGATCTCACAGATGACCAGACTGCGCCCTTGAAGGCCCACGCTCCTGATGTGGTGATTCATTGTGCGTCGCGCGTACACATCATGGCTGATACAGCCGATGACCCACTGACTGAATTTCGTCGGGTCAACGTCGACGGCACCTTGGCTCTGGCTCGCGCCGCCAGCGCTAGCGGTGCTCGTCGTTTCGTGTTCGTCAGCTCGATCAAGGTCAATGGCGAACAGACCCGTCCCGGCTGTGCATATCGTGCTGATGATATACCGCAACCTGTCGATCCTTATGGGGTTTCCAAGCATGAAGCGGAGCAGGGCTTGTTGGCGCTCGGTGCCCAGACAGGCATGGAAATTGTCATTATTCGCCCCGTGCTGGTCTATGGCCCCGGTGTGAAGGCTAATTTCCGCAATATGATGCGTTGGTTAGACCGAGGCGTACCTTTGCCTTTCGGCGCGATTCACAACCGTCGTAGCCTAGTCGCGCTGGAAAATCTGGTGGATTTGGTACTGACCTGCATCGATCACCCAGCAGCTGCCAACCAGATATTTTTGGTCAGTGACGACGAGGACCTGTCCACTACTGAGCTCCTCACGCGTATGGCTCATGCCTTGGGCAGGCCCGCGCGTCTGCTCCCGGTGCCCTCCTGGATGCTTAGTGGTGCCGCTAGAGCGCTAGGCAAAGGTGCATTGTCTCAGCGTCTGTGCGGTTCGTTGCAGGTTGATATTAGCAAAACCCGTGATTTGCTCGGTTGGCGGCCTCCAGTGCAGGTGGATACCGCCCTTCTGGCAGCGGCCAAGTACTATCAGGAAGATGACAACCAATGATGCTTTTGTGTGCTTTATTTTTTGTACTGCTACTTTCTTTTTTGATGACTGCGGGCCTGCGCCGTTACGCGCTTGCGCGCAGTGTTATGGATGTACCAAACGCGCGAAGTTCGCATACAGTGCCCACTCCGCGGGGTGGCGGGGCCGCCATTGTATTGACATTTTTGTTGGCCATTATAGGGCTCATGCTTACCGGCGCCGTCGACAGACATGTGCTGATAGCGCTGGGCGGCGGCGGGGCATTGATCGCCATCATTGGCTTCATGGATGATCACGGCCATATCCCCGCACGCTGGCGGCTGCTGGGGCATTTCATTGCTGCAGCCTGGATGCTGGTCTGGATGGGGGGGCTGCCGGCGTTGATCTTTTTCGGCTGGCACGTGGACATGGGCTGGGTGGGTGGGGTGCTCGCCGCCGTCTACTTGGTCTGGCTACTCAACCTATATAACTTCATGGACGGCATCGATGGCATTGCCAGTATCGAAGCGATCACTGTTTGCCTTGGTGCAGGTGTCCTATACTCACTTTCTGGTCTGGATAGCCATGTTCTTTTGCCACTGGCACTGGCCGCAGCAGTGGCAGGTTTCCTAGTTTGGAACTTTCCGCCTGCCAAAATTTTCATGGGCGACGCAGGCAGTGGGTTTCTTGGAATTGTCCTAGGCGGCCTTTCGCTGGAGGCGGCTTGGGTGGCGCCCAACCTACTTTGGTGCTGGCTGATTCTGCTCGGTGTGTTCATAGTCGACGCGACCCTTACACTAATACGCCGCTTGCTTCGGGGTGACAGGGTCTACGAGGCGCACCGCAGCCATGCTTATCAGTTCGCCTCTCGAAAATTCGGCAGGCACTTGCCGGTCACATTGGCTGTCGCCGTATTGAACCTATGCTGGTTGCTGCCCATAGCCTTTTGCGTTGCTCAGCTGGGCTTAGATGGCGCAGTTGGTTTGGTGCTGGCCTACATTCCACTTGTGCTGCTAGCAGTACGGTTTCGCGCGGGCGAAATTGAGAAGTGATTAAGGTATTGTGAGCGAGTCAATGGCAGGGATTTTATGGAACCGTTTCAGAAAAAGGATGGACAAGGTGCGCGCTAAACTGCTTGCTCTACCACGTAGACACAAACGTTTGTTGCAGGTGGTGACCGACGTCGTTCTGATCTGGGCCGCCTTGTGGCTGGCATTCGTGGTACGTCTTGGCATCGACGAGTTAGCCAACCCCATCCTCGACCATGGCTGGCTGTTCCTCGCCGCCCCGATGGTAGGTATCCCCTTGTTCATCCGCTTTGGCCTGTACCGCGCGGTAATGCGCTATTTCGGCACCGATGCGCTGATTGCTATCACCAAGGCCGTTACTCTGTCTGCACTTATCCTCGGTTTCATCATCTATTGGGCCAGCAACCATCAGAACGTTGTGCCACGCTCCATCACCTTCAA
Organism: Pseudomonas sp. SA233; assembly: GCF_054792385.1. Taxonomy (NCBI): domain Bacteria; kingdom Pseudomonadati; phylum Pseudomonadota; class Gammaproteobacteria; order Pseudomonadales; family Pseudomonadaceae; genus Pseudomonas; species Pseudomonas sp. SA233. Next base: position 1,494,216 of record NZ_CP096449.1, read on the forward strand.
CTACTGGTGGCTGAGCCTTATTATGGTCGGCGGGCTGCGCTTGGCCATGCGCCAGTATTTTCTTGGTGACTGGTTTACCGCCGCAGTACAGCACGTACCCTTTACCGGTAACAGTCGCGGCGACGGCCTGCCAAGGGTGGCCGTATATGGCGCCGGTGGCGCCGGCAACCAATTGGTTGCAGCCTTGCGGTCCGACCGAGCGCTGCGCCCGGTAGCGTTCATCGACGATGACCCGAGCATCACCGACAGGGTGATTGCCGGCCTGCAGGTGTACCGCCCTGACCAGTTGCAAGACATGATTGATGCTACCGGCGCCCAGGAAATTTTGCTGGCCATACCATCCTCCACCCGCACCCGCCGCCGCGAGATCCTCAACTTCCTCGAAGGCTACCCGCTGCATGTGCGCAGTATCCCCAGCTTCATGGACCTGGCCAGCGGCAAAGTCAAGGTGGACGACATCCAGGAAGTGGACATTGCAGACTTGCTGGGCCGTGATGCTGTGCCTGCACAGCCTGATCTGCTGGAACGCTGCATTGTCGAACAGACCGTGATGGTTACCGGTGCCGGTGGTTCGATCGGCTCGGAACTGTGCCGACAGATTTTGGGCCAGGCGCCGAAAACCATGCTGTTGTTCGAGCACAGCGAGTTCAACCTGTACAGCATTCTCTCCGAACTCGAGCAGCGCATAGCCCGCGAATCGCTGTCGGTGTGCCTGGTACCAATCCTGGGTTCGGTCCGCAACCAGCCGCAACTGTTCGATATAATGAAAACCTGGCGGGTCGACACCGTCTATCACGCCGCCGCCTACAAGCACGTGCCGATGGTGGAACACAACATCGCCGAAGGCCTGATGAACAACGTCATCGGCACCCTGCACACCGCCCAGGCTGCGCTGCAGGCCGGCGTTGCCAACTTCGTGCTGATTTCCACCGACAAAGCTGTGCGCCCTACCAACGTGATGGGCAGCACCAAACGCTTGGCGGAAATGACCCTGCAAGCCCTTAGCCGGGAAATGGCGCCAGTGCTGTTCGGCGACAGCAGCAATGTCTCGCAGGTGAACAAGACACGCTTCACCATGGTTCGCTTCGGCAATGTGCTGGGCTCGTCGGGCTCGGTGATTCCGCTTTTCCACAAACAGATCAAGGCGGGTGGCCCGCTGACTGTCACCCACCCGAAGATCACTCGTTACTTCATGACTATCCCCGAAGCGGCGCAGCTGGTGATTCAGGCCGGCTCGATGGGCAAGGGTGGTGATGTGTTCGTGCTGGATATGGGCGAGCCGGTGAAGATAGTGGAGCTGGCTGAGAAGATGATTCACCTGTCCGGCTTCAGCGTGCGCTCCGAACGTAACCCGATGGGCGATATTGCCATCGAGTTCAGCGGTCTGCGGCCAGGTGAAAAGCTGTACGAGGAGCTGCTGATTGGCGATAACGTGATTGCCACACGCCACCCGATGATCATGAGCGCCAACGAAGATTTCCTAGCCTGGGATATGCTCAAGGAAGCGCTGCGGCAATTGCTGGCGGCCGTGGCTGAAGATGATTTTGTGCGGGTACGGCAGTTGTTGCGCGAAACTGTGAGCGGCTATTCGCCGGAAGGCGAGATTGTCGACTGGATTTACCAGCAGCGACGGCTGGAACCCTGATTCAGCTGCAGTGCGTGGGTTAGTCTTGCTCAAGGCTCAAAGGTTTGGGCTTTTCCTGTGGGGCGGGGTTACCCGCGAATAATACGACGCGGTATTTGGCACCGGCCACGCCGGTGTTCGCGGGTAAACCCGCTCCCACAGGGGTAGGGAATGCCTACCCCAGCAATCTCCTGCCCCATGCTTTAACTTTCAAGGCCGTTGAATGAAAGCAACCCCTCTCGCAATACCCGAAGTACTCCTGCTCGAGCCAAACGTATTCACTGACGAACGTGGATTCTTCTTCGAAAGCTTCCACCACGCAGCTTTCGAACGTGCCGTAGGACGTCCCGTCAACTTCCTTCAGGACAACCACTCCAGCTCGCGCCAGCACGTCCTGCGTGGCTTGCACTATCAGGTACACCAACCCCAAGGGAAACTGATAAGGGTAGTGGCTGGTGAGGTGTTCGATGTCGCGGTAGATCTGCGCCGTTCATCGCGTACCTTCGGCCGTTGGGTCGGTGCCCACCTTTCAGCACACAACAAGCATCAACTCTGGGTCCCGGAAGGTTTCGCGCACGGCTTCGTAGTGTTGTCCGACCATGCGGAATTCCTGTACAAGACCACGGCTTACTACGCCCCCAAATTCGAACGTTGCCTAGCCTGGAATGACCCAGCGGTCGGCATTCAATGGCCTATCGAACATCCATTCCTGTCAGGCAAGGACCAATTGGGCAAAGCGCTGCAAGAGCTGGACTGCTTCGATTGAGCGAAGTAGCCCGCGCGGCCATGGTCGGGTGCCATATTGATATCACCTCTCGCTCTCTGATCAATCGCCGACAGGCTAGAATCCAGAAGGTGGGGGAACAGAAGACGACAGCGGAAGCAGACAAATATGACCATTCTGGTAACCGGCGGTGCAGGCTTTATCGGCGCGAACTTCGTGCTGGACTGGCTGGCCGGCAATGACGAGCCCGTGGTCAATCTCGACAAACTCACCTACGCAGGCAACCTGCAGACCCTTAGCAGCCTGCAAGACGACGCGCGGCACATTTTCGTGCATGGCGACATTGGTGATTCCGCGCTGGTGGAACAGCTGCTGAAAACCCACCAGCCGCGCGCCATCGTCAACTTTGCCGCCGAGTCGCACGTCGACCGCTCGATTCACGGCCCAGAAGACTTCATCGAAACCAACATCGTCGGCACCTTCCGCCTGCTGGAAGCGGTACGCGCGTATTGGGGTGGCCTGGATGAGCCGGCGCGCAAGGCTTTTCGCTTCCTTCATGTGTCCACCGACGAAGTTTACGGTTCGTTGGCCGCCGGCGAACCGGCCTTTACCGAAACCCACCAGTACCAGCCCAACAGCCCGTACTCGGCCAGCAAGGCCGCTAGCGACCACCTGGTGCGCTCGTACCACCACACCTACGGCCTGCCGGTGCTGACCACCAACTGCTCGAACAACTACGGCCCTTACCACTTCCCGGAAAAACTCATCCCGCTGATGATCGTCAACGCCCTGGCTGGCAAACCGCTGCCGGTATACGGCGACGGCCAGCAGATTCGCGACTGGCTGTACGTCAAGGACCACTGCAGCGCCATCCGCCGCGTGCTGGAAGCCGGCAAGACCGGCGAGGTGTACAACGTGGGCGGCTGGAACGAAAAGCCCAACCTGGAAATCGTCAACCGCGTGTGCGCCCTGCTGGACGAACTGCGCCCCCGCGCCGACGGCAAGCCCTACGCCGAGCAGATCACTTACGTGACCGACCGCCCAGGCCATGACCGCCGCTACGCCATCGACGCCCGCAAGCTCGAGCGCGAACTGGGCTGGAAGCCTGCCGAAACCTTCGAAACCGGCATTCGCAAGACCGTGGCCTGGTACCTCGACAACCAGGAGTGGGTGCAGAACGTACAGTCCGGCAGCTACCGCGACTGGGTCGAGAAAAACTACGCAGGGCGTTCGGCATGAAGATTCTGCTACTGGGCAAGGATGGCCAGGTAGGTTGGGAGCTGCAGCGCAGCCTGGCCCCACTGGGCCAGGTGCTGGCGCTCAATTCCCGCAGCCAGGCACACTGCGGCGACCTGGCCAATCTGCCGGGCCTGGCCGAAACCGTGCGCGCCTACGCCCCCGATGTAATCGTCAACGCCGCCGCCTACACTGCCGTGGACAAGGCGGAGAGCGACCGCGAACAAGCCTTCAAGGTAAACGCCGAAGCCGTCGGCGTGCTGGCCCGCGCCGCCGCCGACTGCGGAGCATTGCTGGTGCATTACTCCACCGATTACGTGTTCCCGGGGCAGGGCACTCAAGCCTGGCGCGAAGACGACAGCGTCGGCCCACTGAATGCCTATGGCGAAAGCAAGCTGGCTGGCGAACAGGCCATCCAGGCCGCCGGTTGCCAGCACCTGATCTTCCGAACCTGCTGGGTGTATGCCGCACGCGGCAACAACTTCGCCAAGACCATGCTGCGTCTGGCTGCGGAACGCGACAGCCTGGGCGTGATCGACGACCAGTACGGCGCCCCGACCGGTGCGGAACTGATCGCCGACATCACCGCCCACGCCATCACCGCCACCCGACGCGCCCCGGCCCTGGCCGGCCTGTACCACCTGGCGGCGGCCGGCGAAATCACCTGGTGCGGCTACGCTCGTTATGTGCTGGAGCAGGCAGCGGCCCTAGGTGTGCCATTGAAAGCCCACGCCGAACAGGTCAACCCGTTGACCACCGACGCCTACCCGACCCCGGCCAAGCGGCCGGCCAACTCGCGTCTGGACACCCATAAACTGCAGCAAGCCTTTGCCCTGAACCTGCCAGACTGGCGCCTGGGTGTGGCTCGCATGCTTACGGAAATACACGAGAAATGACCACTATGAAGCGTAAAGGCATCATTCTGGCGGGCGGGTCGGGTACCCGTCTGCATCCCGCTACCCTGGCTATTTCCAAGCAACTGCTGCCGGTTTATGACAAGCCGATGATCTACTACCCGCTGACCACCCTGATGCTGGCGGGTATCCAGGACATCCTGATCATCTCCACCCCGCAGGATACCCCGCGGTTCGAGCAACTGCTGGGCGATGGCCACCAGTGGGGCATCAACATCAGTTACGCCGTGCAATCCTCGCCAGATGGTTTGGCCCAGGCCTTTTTGATTGGCGAAGGCTTTATCGGCAAGGCACCCACGGCGCTAGTGTTGGGTGACAATATCTATTACGGCCATGACTTCCAGCAGTTGCTGCGCAATGCCATGGAGCGTAAAGGGAGCGCTAGTGTATTCGCATACCATGTGCAAGACCCTGAGCGTTACGGTGTGGTTGAGTTCGACGGGCAGGGCAATGCGATCAGCCTGGAAGAGAAACCGGCGAAACCCAAGTCTAACTATGCCGTGACCGGGCTGTACTTCTATGACAACGATGTGATCGAGATTGCCAAGGGGGTCCGACCGTCTGGGCGGGGCGAGCTGGAGATCACTGATGTGAACCGCACCTACCTGGAGCAGCACCGGTTGTCGGTGGAGATCATGGGGCGCGGGTATGCCTGGCTGGATACCGGGACGCATGATTCGTTGCTGGAGGCTAGTGGGTATATCGCAACAATCGAGCGGCGGCAGGGGTTGAAGGTGGCTTGTCCGGAAGAGGTGGCGTTCCGACAAGGGTGGATTGGGGCGGAGCAGCTACTCAAGCTGGCTGAACCGTTGGCTAAGAATGGGTATGGGCAGTATCTGAAGAGGTTGGTGCAGGATAAGGTTTATTAAGTGGAGGTGACACATAGGCAGGGACTTTAAGTACTGTTCCATGATGAGGAGGAAGCTTCTGTCAGCCACGCCGCCAGCAGTTGCCGTTCCGGCACAGCGGTCAATTGTCCTCATCTACTCCTCATTAGTCATTGAGCTTTTTTCGCAGCACCGGCAACGCGGCTGTTTCAGCCAGCGCCTTATCTTACGGCGCAGTTCGCGCTCGAGCTGTTTAATGCGTTTCTGATCCTGACGGGACTGTTCGCGATCAACCTTGGGTGGTGTTTTTTGAGGCGCCTTCCCAATCAGGAAGGCTTGCCGCCAAGCGGCAATCTGCTTGGGGTACAAGCCTTTGTGACGGCAGTATGCACCTAGTTCAATGTCGGACAAGCTGGTAACGCCTTCACGTCTGGCGACTTCGACCATCGTCAGATTGAGTGGAGGGTCCAGCATCTTGAGCAGCTCGGCTTTGCCGCTCAGAGGAATAGTACGGCACAACGGCTCTCTTTCCGTCCCTGGGGTCTGGCTTTAGGTGAATCTGGCGAGGCGACAACTATTCTGACGCCGGGGGAGAGCTTTGCTCCGAATCTCTACTGCAATTGTCGGTGAGCCTAGATCCGGCCGGGACCACCTTACTGGGAGGTCAACCATCTCATGGCCCGCCCTGATGAGTTCCTCGTGGCTTCCTTTTGGCTATAGATGGTATTCTTGGCGGTTTGGGACCTTATCTCGCATTCAGCGCGCTATGTGGTATTTGCTTCCGCCATACGTTTGGTTGTCACCAACATGAAGGTCAAATGGCCTTTGGCTTCTCAAGTATCAGCCTAGCTTATCTCCACACCGCTTGGATTAGTTATGAAAACTCGATCCTTGAGCGCTCTGATCGGCATGCGCGATCTTATCTGAACAAAGCATTTTAAGGACATAACAACGCAGTGAAAATCTTAGTTTTGGGTGTCTCGGGCATGCTGGGCAACGCCGTCTTCCGGTATTTCTCGGCCAATTCGCAGCACCGAGTGGTGGGCACGCTGCGCTCGTCGTCCGGGCGCAGGTTCTTCACGCCTGATCAGGCTGAGCATCTCCTGTGTGGTGTAGATGTACTTGATGCTGACGCGCTGATGGCGGCTTTCGCTAAGGCTAAGCCGGATGTGGTAATCAATTGCGTGGGCCTGATCAAGCAACTGGCTGATGCCAAGGACCCGCTTACTGCACTGCCAATCAACGCCATGCTCCCGCATCGCCTGGCTATGCTCTGCCGCGTGGCTGGCGCGCGCCTGATCCATATCAGTACCGATTGCGTATTTTCGGGTGCCAAGGGCATGTACCGGGAGCAGGACGAGTCTGACTGCACCGACTTGTATGGCAAGTCCAAATACATTGGCGAATTGCACGACCTTGACGATGCCGTAACGCTGCGTACATCCATCATTGGTCATGAATTGCAAAGCAATGCATCGCTGGTCGACTGGTTCCTGTCCCAGCAGGGTAGTGTGAAGGGTTTCACCAAGGCGGTTTTCTCGGGGCTGCCGACCGCCGAACTGGCCCGGGTGATGCTGGATTACGTCATTCCCAACCCTGCGCTGAAGGGGCTTTACCACGTTTCTGCAGAGCCGATCGACAAGTATGAGCTGCTCAGGCAGGTGGCGAAGGTTTACGGCAAGGACATCAATATCGTACCGGACGACAAACTGGTGATCGATCGTTCACTGGACTCTTCTCGCTTCCGTGCAGATGCGGGCTACCAACCACCTTCCTGGCCTGCACTCATTCAATTCATGCACGCACAGAATCACTAAAGTACAGCAAGGAGCGCACACATGTTCGACAACAAGATTCTGATGATTACCGGTGGTACCGGTTCTTTCGGCAATACGGTACTCAAGCGTTTTCTGAATACCAACGTCAAGGAAATCCGCGTTTTCAGCCGCGACGAGAAAAAGCAGGAAGACATGCGTATTGCCTTGTCCAACGACAAGGTGAAGTTTTATATCGGCGATGTGCGTGACTATCAAAGCGTGGCAGAGGCCATGGTCGGAGTGGATTACATCTTCCATGCCGCTGCGTTGAAGCAGGTGCCGTCCTGCGAGTTCTATCCGATGGAAGCCGTGAAGACCAATGTCATCGGTACCGAAAACGTGCTGAATGCGGCCATCGCCAACGGAGTACAGCGCGTGGTAGTGCTGAGCACCGACAAGGCAGTGTACCCGATCAACGCCATGGGCATTTCCAAGGCAATGGCGGAAAAACTGATGGTGGCCAAGTCACGGATGATTCCTCAGCAGGGCCCGGTGATCTGCGCCACTCGTTACGGTAACGTCATGGCCTCGCGGGGGTCGGTGATTCCGCTGTTCGTCGATCAGCTCAAGGCCGGCAACGAACTGACAGTGACCGACCCGAACATGACGCGCTTCCTGATGTCGCTGGAGGACTCGGTGGATCTGGTGCTGCATGCCTTCGAGAACGCCCAGCAGGGGGACATTTTCGTGCAGAAGGCGCCGGCCTCTACCGTGCAGGAGCTGGCAGAAGCGCTGCGCCAGTTGTTCAAGCGGGAAAACCCGATCAAGGTGATCGGTACCCGACATGGCGAAAAGCTCTACGAATCCCTTATTTCCCGCGAGGAAATGGCCAAGGCCGACGACATGGGTCGTTACTACCGCATTCCGGCCGACAACCGCGACCTGAACTACAAGAAGTACTTTGTTGAAGGCGAGCAGCATATCTCCGAGCTGGATGACTATACCTCCCACAATACCGAGCGGCTCGACATCGACGGCATCAAGGCCCTGCTGCTGAAACTCGACTATATCCAGGAACAACTCAATGCTTAAGGTCATGACCCTGGTCGGCACCCGGCCCGAACTGATCAAGATGAGCCGCGTCATCGCTGAGCTCGACGAGCAGGCCAACCATGTACTGGTGCATTCCGGCCAGAACTACGATTACGAGCTCAACCAGGTGTTCTTCGATGACCTGGGCATTCGCAAGCCGGATCACTTCCTGGGGGCGGTGGGTAGCACGGCAGCCGGTACTATCGCCGAAGTCATCGCCAAGTCCGATGAAATCTTCGAGCTGGAAAAACCCGACGCCCTGCTGCTGTATGGCGACACCAACACGTGCCTGGCCGTGATCGCTGCCAAGCGTCGGAAGATCCCTGTGTTCCACATGGAGGCGGGTAACCGCTGCTTCGATCAGCGGGTGCCGGAAGAGCTGAACCGCAAGGTGCTCGACCACCTCAGCGACATCAATATGGTGCTGACCGAGCATGCCCGGCGCTACCTGCTGGATGAAGGTATCCGACCGGAAACCATCATCAAGACCGGTTCGCACATGCAGGAGGTGCTGGACTACTACCGACCTCGTATCGACGCTTCCACGGTACTGGAGCGCGAGGGGCTGGAGGAGGGGAAGTACTTCATCGTCAGCACCCACCGTGAAGAAAACGTCGATACGCCACAGAATCTGCGCGATCTGCTGGCTTCGCTGCGCGCCCTGGCCGATACCTATGGCTTCCCGATCATCGTCTCCACCCATCCGCGTACCCGTAAGCGCCTCGAGGACCTGGGCGAAAGCCTGGAGCATCCACTGATCCGCTTCGTCAAGCCTTATGGCCTGCTGGACTATATCCGTCTGCAGATGGGCGCGTTGTGTGTGCTCTCGGACAGCGGCACCATCACCGAAGAGGCTTCGCTGCTGAACTTGCCAGCGGTCACGATCCGTAACGCCCACGAGCGCCCGGAAGGCATGGATGAAGGCACCCTGATCATGTGCGGCCTTACCCCGGACCGAGTGCTGGATGCCGTGCGTGTGGTGATCAGTCAGCATGACCGTAACAAGCGGGTGATCCCGGTGGTGCAGGATTACCTGGGCGGCCCGGTCTCCAAGCAGGTGGTACGGATCGTGTACAGCTACACCGACTACATCAACCGCACGGTCTGGACGAAATAAATAGCAGATATTATCGGATGGTTTTACCTTAACTGTCTCTGGGCACTCTTCGATATTTGGCCGAGTGCCCACTATCTTTGTTTTTTTGGGGGGCTGTAGATCAAGTCTGAAGGCTTGTGCGTACGCGTATGATCGCGTGCAAGTCGTTCCTGAAGCATGGGGGCACGCTTAACTTCGATTGTTGGATGAAGTGAGTCGACTTTCGGTGCTTCCAGCAGAATTATGGTTAGTCGGAAGCGTTATTGCTATCTTCCTGCACACTGCAGTCTATGAGGGAATAAATTTTTCTATGTAGGCTGAGCCCTCTCCCGCTTAGTGGTTTGTTGTCTCCGAGGCGGGCAAGGATATATGGAATGATGTCAAATTGATGTTGCTTGGTTTAGGCTTGAGTACTAGCACTGCTCTCAGAGCGACCTCCCATCCATGTGACGGGGCCAGCGGTCGCAGGTCTTTCAGCGCTGGAACCGCTGATTAAGCAGGTCTAGGGGCTGTGCAGGATGAAATATTGAGTGGCCACTGAATTTTTTCCCTGTTATGATGTCCGCCTACATCCGTTCGGGCCAAGGAAGGTACCGCCTGTTTTTGCTGGCGTCACTTGCTTATCCCGTGGGGCGACACCACTTATTTGCAGGGATTAGCGTGACTAGCATTTCCTCGATACCATCCGTAGCAGTTCGCGATGAAATTGACTTTCTTGGCCTTATGCAGATTATTTGGCGGAAGAAGTTACAAGTGGCAGGGTTTGCTCTGGCTGCAGGTGTAATCGCTGCCGTCTACGCATTTATGGTAACGCCTGAGTATGAAGTTAATACACTCTTGCGCCCGGCTGCAATCAAAGATCTGGATGCATTGAATCGTACTAAAGTTTATTCGCTTCCTCCGCAGAAAGCGCTGAATAGGCTGGGCGCGTCGCTTGATAGTTATGATACGCGGTTTGAGTATTTCAAAACTAACGGAGAGTTGCAAGCGGTCTATCTAGAATCTGGGCGTACTCAAGAGCAGGCGTTTGAGGACTTCAATCGTAAAGCTCTTAAGGTTGTCCAGCCTGATCCAAAGAAAACGGATCTACTTTCCAAGTTTATTGGTGTAGAAATGCGTTATCCCGCAGGCCTTGACGGGAAGTCGGTACTCAATGGTCTGGTTCAATTTGCTCTAGAGCGGGAGCGCGAACAGATTTCTCGAGATTTGAAAGTTGTCATTGGCAACCGCGTTAAAGAACTAGACTCTCAATTAGCGGTAGTTCGGGTTAATTATGATGCGGATAAAGCAAGCCGTATTGCTGTGCTTCGTGAGGATGATGCCTTAAAGCGCGCTCAGTTAAATGACGAGCTTCGAGCGCTCAGAGTGCAGTTGAAACAGCGTCGTGAGGATCGCATCTCTCAACTGAACGAGGCAATTGCAATTGCTCGTACGTTAGGGCTGAAAAAGCCCACTACTCCTTCTGCCATGGGGGGGGAGGTTGATAATGGGGGGAATGTGATTCGCACCGAAATCAACAACCAAGTCATCCCTCTTTACTTTATGGGAACGGACGCGCTTGAGGCTGAAAAGCAAGCATTGCGTAATCGTGCTTCGGACGATTTTGTATCGCCGCGTGTTTCCGAAATACGTAAACAACTCATGTTGCTGGAGCAAAATCGCCAAATTCAATCGCTGGAGCAGCGCAAGAATGACGAGCTGTTCCTCGAGAACGTTAAATCCTTGCGGGCTGAGCGCGCGCGGTTGCTAGCGATTGATACTGATATGAGCAACCTAAACTTGGTAACTGTTGATAGAGTTGCAGTCGATCCTTTGAAGAGCGTTTATCCCAAAAAGCCACTGGTCGTTGCTCTAGGGCTTGTATTTGGCGTAATCATCGGTTTGGTGTTTGTGCTTATTCGTCACGCTATGAGGGCCCGGGAAAGTGAAGTTTCGAATTCAGACTCGTGGGTTGAATCACAAATCCAGGCCATGAAGATCCTTTCAGACGGTAAGGCTTGATTTACGCTTGAGTCTCGCTTGATCTCGAAGGGCGGCGGGCTTGGCGAACTAGTAGCACTTTAATAATCGTCCTATGAACTCTCCCTCGAGTATCGCGACAGTTTTGCCGCTGTCGTGATGTCCCGTATGTGTGCAGGATTGTGGGATGTTTAAAATGTAAAAGTATTTTGTGATATGGCCGGCTGTCTATGCAGTCCGACCGCGTTTTGCGTTCTTGGGGAGAGGGAGAATTATGCGCGCAGTTGAAAGCGTTCGGGTCGCAATCATAGGTCTCGGGTATGTTGGCCTACCTTTGGCGGTGGAGTTCGGGAAGAAGCGCGCCACTGTAGGTTTTGACATTAATCAAGATCGCATCAATGCATTGAAAAAAGGTCATGATTCGACGCTTGAAGTGAGTGATAAGGAGTTGGCGGATGCCAAAGAACTCATTTTTAGCACAGATATCGCTGATCTCCGAGAGTGTAACGTGTTTATCGTTACTGTCCCTACGCCGATTGATGAGCATAATCAACCTGATTTGACCCCACTTATCAAGGCTTCAAAGACAATTGGAAGTATTCTAAAGCCTGGTGATGTTGTAATTTACGAGTCAACGGTGTATCCGGGGGCTACAGAAGAGAATTGTGTGCCAGTACTTGAAAGTGTTTCAGGGCTGGTTTTCAATCGAGACTTTTATGCGGGTTATAGTCCGGAGCGCATTAATCCGGGTGACAAGCAACATCGCTTGATTGATATCAAAAAGGTGACCTCTGGCTCTACTCCAGAGATCGCGGAATTTGTCGACAAGTTATACCGGGATATTATTGTTGCGGGTACGCACAAAGCGCCTAGTATTAAAGTGGCTGAGGCGGCAAAAGTTATTGAAAATACCCAGCGAGATCTTAACATTGCACTGATCAACGAGCTGGCGGTGATTTTCAATAAGCTTGGGATCGATACTGAAGCTGTGCTCAAGGCAGCAGGCACCAAATGGAACTTCTTGCCGTTCCGACCGGGGTTGGTTGGGGGGCACTGTATTGGTGTTGATCCCTATTATTTGACCCATAAAGCTCAAAGCATCGGGTATCACCCAGAAATCATCTTGGCAGGCCGTCGGTTGAATGACAACATGGGGGCGTATGTTGTTTCGCAGCTTGTTAAAGCAATGCTCAAGCGGAAAATTCACGTTGACGGGGCCCGAGTTCTGATCATGGGTTTGACTTTTAAGGAAAACTGCCCAGACTTGCGAAATACCAAGGTTGTGGATATTTATCGCGAATTGCAAGAATACAACGTCCAAGTAGACGTATTCGATCCGTGGGTTAGTACCGATGATGCATTAAAGGAGTATGGAATCAGGCCCGTGCAGCTCCCTGAGCACTCTACCTATGATGGTGTGATTCTTGCGGTGGCACACGATCATTTCGTTGAGATGGGGGCAGACACCATTCGAGCGATGGGCAAGCCGGAACATGTTTTGTACGATCTTAAGTACCTACTTCCAGCGGGCTTGAGTGATATCCGCCTTTAATTCCTCTAACAGTTGTAAATCGGAAAGGTGCTTCTCATGGATAATTACCAGACCCTCCTTAAAAACATTCCTCTGTCACCAAAAACCTGGCTGATCACTGGTGTTGCAGGCTTCATTGGCTCCAATCTTTTGGAAACGTTGCTAACCTTGGGGCAAAAGGTTAAAGGTATGGATAATTTCGCCACGGGGCATCAGTCCAATCTGGATGAGGTGAGGAAAAGCGTAACGCCTGAGCAGTGGTCCGCTTTCGAATTTTTGCAGGGAGACATTCGTAATATCGAAGACTGTCAACGTGCTTGCAAGGATGTGGATTACGTTTTGCACCAAGCAGCACTAGGTTCTGTTCCTAGATCGATTAATGATCCGATTTCTACAAATGCGACCAATATTGACGGTTTTCTGAATATGCTGGTTGCGGCTCGAGATGCTCGGGTGCAGAGCTTTACTTATGCTGCGAGCAGCTCAACCTATGGCGATCATCCCGGGTTGCCAAAAGTCGAAGAGCGTATCGGTAAGCCTTTATCGCCTTATGCTGTTACCAAATATGTTAATGAACTCTACGCCGATGTTTTTGCTCGGACGTACGGCTTCAAGACTATTGGGCTGCGTTACTTCAATGTGTTTGGCAAACGCCAAGATCCAAATGGTGCCTACGCTGCTGTCATTCCGAAATGGACATCGGCAATGCTCCAGCAGGCTGATTTGTATATCAATGGTGATGGTGAAACAAGTCGCGATTTCTGTTTTATCGAGAACGTAGTGCAGATTAACCTGCTCGCGGCTACTAGTGCAGAACCTGCGCAGAATCAGATCTACAACGTTGCTGTAGGTGGGAGAACAACCCTCAACGACCTGTTTACCTATTTGACTCAGTCACTTCAGGAAAATGGTATTAGCTACAATAAGGCACCTGTGTATCGAGACTTTCGTGACGGTGATGTTCGCCATTCCCAAGCAGACATTAGTAAGGCTCGATCGCTATTGGGCTACGATCCCGCTTTCACAATCCGACAAGGCATTCAGAAGGCGATGCCCTGGTACATCGAACTGTTGACTAAGTAGACGGCTGGCTGGTTTCGGTTGTGCCTTACTTGGGATCTCGTTGTGCTATATAGATTGGAAAATTGATTGAAATGAGCAAAGGGACCGTGTTTTATATTGGTGGTTTTGAACTGCCAGATAAGAATGCTGCGGCACTCAGAGTGATGGCCAACGGAAAGATTTTGCGAGATCTTGGGTATCGAGTCGTATTCATCGGTATCGATAAGGCTCTACCGGGCGGTGCGGACGCAACTCATACAGTCAATTCCGGCTTCGAATGCTGGTCGGTACCCTATCCTACAGGGACATTATCCTGGATTAAATACTTGTGTGGTCTTCCTGCTATTTTGAAGATTTTGAAATCGTATGGAGGTGCTAGTCCGGTAGCGGCAATTTGTTATAACTACCCTGCCGTTGCGAGCTTGCGGATTGAGAAACTCTGCACGCGTCTCGGTATTAAAATGCTGTCGGATGCGACTGAATGGTACGATGCGACTGGTGGGAGCCTCCCTCATCGTTTGATCAAGGCCCTAGATACTGCTGTGCGCATGTATATAGTGCATCCACGTATGCATGGGATCATTACGACTAGCAGGTACCTAACTGATTTTTATGCGCGCCAAGGCAAACTGACAGTCGAATTGCCCACCCTTTTTGATGGCGCCAGATTTAGCGCGCCTCATGTAGGGCGGGGCGAAGGTAATTTGAAATTTATTTATGTCGGCTCACCTTTTGATGTTGATAAAGTCAATCGATCTCGCACGAACTTAAAAGAACGCTTGGATACGTGCGTCGAGATTTTTCACAGCCTGCATGCCAAAGGAAAAGCTTTTAGATTTGACGTTGTTGGCATTACGCAGAGCGACTATTTGAAGGTTTTCCCTGAGCATCGAATGCTACTGGACGAAATGCGTGATGTCGCTTGCTTTCATGGAAGAGTGCCAAATGATCAGGTCGTTGGGTTAATTGGTGAAAGCGATTTCAGTATTTTCTTTCGAGATCGTACACGGGTCACCCTTGCCGGCTTCCCTTCGAAGCTAGCTGAATCGATAAGCATTGGTACTCCAGTCGTGGTGAACCGTATGCTGAGCCTTGAGTCATTTGCAGGTAGCCCTGGCATTGTTCTCGCTGATCCCGGCTGCGAGATGGAAGTAGTAGAGTCACTGTTCGCTTTGTCAGCTACACAGATTGATTCGTTGAAACAAGACGCTTTCAAAGCAAGAACATTCCACTATGAGAATTATTACAGTGACGTTGACGTATTCATGCGCAAGCTAGGGGTCTGAAATGAGTCTTCGCCGGTTAATGAGAGTATTCACTGTCCCCTTCCTGCGGTTCTACGCAGCTTATAAGCCAGCGGCTTATGCTAGGCGAATAGGTGTCAATGTTCGTGGTAAGGTCACTATTTACGGTTCCAGCTACGCGATGTTCAGTTCGGAGCCTTATCTCGTGACCTTGGGGGATAATGTTTTTATTAGCATTAATGCACATTTTGTTTGTCACGATGGTTCAACCCTTCCTTTCAGGCGGAAAATTCCAGACTTGGAGCTGGCAGGCGAAATCAAGGTGGGTAACAATGTTTTTATTGGTATGGGGGCTTTGATTCTACCAAACGTCGAGATTGGCGATAATTGCATTGTTGGTGCAAACTCAGTGGTAACCAAATCTGTGCCAGATGGCACTATTGTTGCTGGTAATCCCGCACGAGTTATAGGTTCTACTGAGGATTTTCTGCAGCGAGCCCAGGCTAAGTCTCTGAAGATTGGAGACTTGCATGGTCAGGCGAAAGTTGATGCTTATAAACGGATCTTCAACAAACAATGAAATGGTTTAGCTATCGTTATCTGCCAGCAAATATCTATATTTTATATTCGGCGTTTGTGTTGGGAAGCTTGTTTTTTGGTCCCATTGAATACAAGGGTATGGACAGTGTCCTGCTTATGAGTTTTCTTCTACCTATGCTGTTCCTCTTTATAGTCGGATTCGTTATAGGGGGGCGGGGGGATTTTAATCAGTTCACTGATACGGCTGCAGGCCGATTGAACTCAATGCAGCGAATCGGGCGGGTGGTGAAGCTCCTGCTTGTTATTGCGGCAGTTTCATCTGCGGCGCAGTGGTATAGCTTCATTTCGTCTGGGGGCGGCTTGTCGCTGGATGGAATAGGAGAAAGTTATGTCGCTGGGTACGAGGGCTATGAGCGCGGTAAGGCTACAATTGATGCAGCCTATATCCTGAATATTTTCCTGCAAACGTTCATGATGCTGGCATTGCTGTTCGGTTTTTATTATTACTCAGTTTTGAGTCGCGTACTTAAGATTGTTTTTATTTTTGTTGTGCTTACCTATCTTCTGGTTAACGTGCTTGGCGTGGGGAAACAGAAATATCTAGGGGATTTGGTGATCTTTGGCGCCTTTTTGCTTGCCATAAACTGTGCCGCTCGAAGAAAGCGTATCAGTTTGAAGTGGCTCGCTCTTGGCGGTGCTGCTGGTGGTGTCATTTTTTTTGTCTTTGTGGAAATTCTAAGGCAGCGCTACCAAGCGGCAAATATCAGTATTGATAATATTTATGAGAAGGTCCATCCGCTAGTTTACTGGAATTATGATGCGTGGGTTATCAGTCTGGTTGGTTCGGATTATGCCCTGCCGCTGGGGATATTCCTTGGGCTTAATGGTCTTTATCTCAGTCTGACACTGCCGTTTGAGTGGTCTTATATGTTTGGTAATTCCTACTCGCTGGGTCGAGTGGTTGAAATCTTTACGGGTGGTAACGGGGATATTCTCAGTCGTACCTATCCTTATCGTGTGGGGGAGGTGTACGGCTGGGAGTTTGACAAGTGGCATTCTTTGTTCTCATGGCTCGCATCTGACCTTACATTCCTTGGGGTAGTACTACTGGCTCCAGTATTTGCCTTTGTTTACGCGCGGGTGTGGCTACAGGCTGTCTCTGGTTCAAACCCTTATTCTGGACCTTTGTTCATTTATCTCTCGATGGGGCTTATTTTTAGCTACTCCAATAATCAGCTCATGCATAGCTTATCAGGTGTGATGGTGCTGGTTTATTTAGTGCTCGGATGGTGGCGATCTTCTAATCAGCGGGTGCTGGCAGTTGAATCAAATCACGTGTCTGAGGCAAGCGTACAATGAGCGCCAGGATTCGTAGCTATGCTTTGCTAGCATTCGTGCTTATCTTGCTAGGAAAACTCAGTGGTTTTTTAAAAGATATTATCTTCACATATTATTACGGTGTTTCGAATGTCACGGATGGTTATTTCCTGGCTAACTCGATCTCATCGCTCTTGTATATTGCTGTATATGCGTCGATCCCGGTCATCGTGGTTCCTCTTTATTCGAGGCTGCTAACAAATAATAATCAGGCTCAGACCGACAGAGATCTTACTCGGGTCATGATATTTTTTCTGGGCACGTCTTTGGTGTTAAGTGGTTTAGTCACTTTTTGGTCTGAGGAGATTGTTCAGGTTTTTGCAGCAGGTGCAAGCGAGGAGGTAAGGGGGCTTGCTAATGACTATTTGAAAATCATGGCGCTGACATTCGCGCTTTCTACAGTCGTAGGTTTTCTCAATGCCCTGCAGTCTGTACACAAACGACCACTACCGAGCTACATTGTTCCATTGGTTAATAATGCTATCTTTTGTTTTGGTTTGATGATTTTAAGCGCCTCCCACGGCTTGCGCGAAATACTCTACTTGGGAGTGGTAGCATGGTTGTTGTTGGTTTTGGTCAATGCTTGGTCATGTCGTTATTATTTCTCGCCTAGCGTTGGGGGCGGGGACAGTTCGCCGGGTTTTGTGAGTATGTTAGGGGTCTTCGCTCCCGCTGCTTTTTCATTTTATGTCGAGCAAGGTAATAACTACGTTGGTGTGTACTTCGCCTCTCGTTTGGGCGACGGAGCTATTTCTATTCTTGGTTATGCCGGAAAGTTAAATCTTATATTTTTGTCTGTTTTTCTTGTTTTCCTCACTGCAACACTTTTTCCGAAGATAGCGCGACTCGTTGCGGATAATGATCAGCAGGGTTTAGAAGATTACGTTAACCTCTGCTTGAGAACAATTTTTTTGTCTGCTATACCAATAGTGGTCTTTATGATTTTCTATGCCCGCTCGCTCGTTGAGCTTTTATTTCAAAGAGGAAAGTTTTCTGAAGCCGATGCGATCAGCGTCGCGGCTGTGTTGGCGGTAATCCTTACAGCCGTTCCGTTCGCGCTGGGACGCGATCTTTTGAATCGGGTTTTCTTCTCGCGGGGGAATACATCAAGGCCATTGCTGATATCAGTTACGGCGTTGATGCTCAATCTGGTGTTTAGTATATTCAGCTATCAGCTTTACGGTATGTTAGGACTGGCCTGGTCCATTGTGCTTTCGACAATCGCCAGCTTCTTGTTTGCCACTTATTTTGTAAGGAAGGACCTCGATATCAAGCTGGTAAGTCCCAACTTTTGGACGATATTTGTATCGGTTTGTTGTGTTGTTCCGGCAGTTGCGTTGCTTGTGTTGATGGATGCATATGTCACTGATTTTTGGTTACTGCTTTGCTTGCCTTTCGCAAGTTGCTATTTTGCAGGGTTGTGCCTATGTAATGTACGTGAGCCGAGGCTATTTATGCAATGGGCTCAGCGCAGGATTTCATTTTTTAGTAAATAAGTTTTTTGGTGCGGTTCGCTCATTGTTAGCTGTTCGGCATAAGTTTGTCCAGATATAGCAGGTCGCGTAGGCCGTCGAGATTGGCAAATGTGCGGAATTATTTTTAGGGCGTTAATCGGAAATGGTTAGTGTCTGAATGCTACGGGGTTCATGGTCAGCACGGAACGGCCATGCATTGCGTTCGTGGAGTTGGTTGTGGTCCTTATTGGCGGTTTGGTTCAGATTCTCTAGGCTCACTGAATTCCCGCGACATACTCACTGGCCTGGATTTTTGTTAAAAAGGGATGGCATGAAACCGGTACTACTGATGGTGATCAATGATCCTGGATTTTTTCTCTCACATCGGTTGCCCATAGCAGAAGCGGCCCGGCGTGAAGGTTATCAAGTCCATATCGCCACTCGCCAGGGCCCGGCGGTCGACGATATCGTCCGCCTTGGTTTTACGCATCACACAGTCTGTTTGAGTCGGAGTGGTAAAAATCCACTATCTGAAATAAAAGCCATATATTCTTTATGGCTGCTGTGCTGGCGGCTGCGGCCCAACGTTCTTCATATGGTTACCATAAAGCCTGTATTGTATGGGGGGATTGTGGCGCGGCTGTCACCTGTGAAGGGAGTGTTGGCGGCGATTTCGGGGCTGGGTTTTGTTTTTATGGCGAGCGGTAAAAAGGCTACGCTGATTCGTTTAATTGTAAACTTGATGTATAAAGTTGCGCTGGGTAAACGAAATCTACGAGCCGTTTTCCAGAACCCTGATGATCTCCAGGCTTTAGCTTCAATAGGGGCAATTACCGCTGATAAGAGTACTCTCATCCGTGGTTCTGGTGTAGATCTTCAGCATTTCAAACCGCATCCCGAAGAGCCGACAACTCGCGTCGTTACGCTGGTAGCTCGTCTTCTGCGTGATAAAGGTGTACTGGAATTTGTGGATGCTGCACGTATTCTGAATGCGCGCGGGGTGAAAGTACAATTTCAGTTAGTCGGGCAGCCAGATCCAGGGAACCCGACAAGTATCACCGCAGCGGAACTCGACGGTTGGAAGTCGGAGGGGGTCGTCTCATGTATAGGTTATCACGCTGATGTTGCTGAAGTTCTCAGGCAATCACATATTGTCACTTTGCCATCCTATCGTGAGGGCCTCCCGAAAGTTTTAGCGGAGGCGGCTGCAAGTGCGCGAGCTGTTGTCACTACAGATGTTCCTGGCTGCCGTGACGCGATCATACCGAATATTACCGGGTTACTTGTTCCAGTTCGCGATGCTTGTGCACTCGCTGATGCAATCCAGCTTCTTGTTGAAGATGATGAGATGCGTGGTCGGATGGGGGCTGAAGGCAGGGCTTTGGCCGAACAAGCATTTGCGATCGAAAGTATTGTCAACCAGCATTTACAAGTCTATCAGGCCTTGGAAGACGGTGTGTGATAATGGCCGGTTCTTATCATGGTCGTGCTAGATTTTTGGGTTTTGAACAGCCAGCGCTTCGGCGATGTTGCGTTATAATAAAAGTAGTTCTCTACCTGGTTTCGTAACGGTTACCAAGCCTTTTTATCTAACACCATAAGGGGAGTCAGCGTGAGTCATAATAGAGTAATAAGGGTTGTTGTTCTTGGGGTTGTGCTGGGTGCAAGTGTGCTTATAGGTGCATGCGATAGTCAGAGTCCTATTGATAAGGTATCGCAGGGAGCGCCGGCTACTGCGGTTGATGCGGCTCGCTATGTTAATGAAGAAACAAAGTCGTTCAGTGATCAGGATTTGAAGCAAGTTGCCGTAGAGTTGGTCAAGGATCGCGACAATCAGTTTATAAAGCAGCTGGTTGATGAGCTTATCTACCAGACCCGTGATAAACAGGCTAATAAGTTGGCTGTTTTGATTGCGGAGCAGGGTTTCCTCGTTAATAATGATCCAGTTTTGGCCAATCGCGCAGGGCTGGAATATAAAATCGGTCGTTATGTCGAGAAGGATTATCAGAAGGCGGCGCAAATTCTTGGCACTCCTGTGCTAAGAAGATCAAATGTCGCCAAATTTTATTTGGCGGAGGTGTTGCTCGCAGACGATAATCCTAATAGGGATCCAGCGCGTGGCAAGGCTTTGTTGGTAGAATCTGCTGATGCGGGTGTTGTACAGGCTAAGGAAAGGCTGCAAAAACTAAATTAAGTAATGCGGGGCAGTGCGGCATGCCAGCCGCATTGTCTCCGGATCGATTAGTTAGCCCTCGGGGCCTTCCCATCATCTTGTACAACGGCAAAATCAGCGAGCGCC
Source organism: Pseudomonas sp. SA233 (assembly GCF_054792385.1). Taxonomy (NCBI): domain Bacteria; kingdom Pseudomonadati; phylum Pseudomonadota; class Gammaproteobacteria; order Pseudomonadales; family Pseudomonadaceae; genus Pseudomonas; species Pseudomonas sp. SA233. The sequence goes on from NZ_CP096449.1 coordinate 1,514,952, forward strand.
TGTACTATCCGCCTACACGCTTTCCCGTCGCCATACGGATTATGCGCCACGCTCATCTCCTGATACGCCTCCTCATCGGTCAGTAACCTAGCCAGCTCCCCGACAATAGACCCAACCTCCGTACCCACCAGCTTCACCGTCCCCGCTGCCACCGCCTCTGGCCGCTCCGTGGTATCGCGCATCACCAGCACCGGCTTACCCAGCGCCGGCGCTTCCTCCTGAATGCCCCCCGAGTCGGTCAAAATTACGTACGCCCGGCTCATCAGATAAACGAACGGCAGGTAATCCAGTGGTTCGATCAGGTAGATATTCCCGACATCCGCCAGCAGCCGGTTGACCGGTTCGCGCACGTTGGGGTTGAGGTGCACCGGGTACAGTACATCCACCTCGGGGAACTGGCGCGCCGTCTGTACCAAAGCCTGGCAGATGCGTTCGAAGCCACCGCCAAAGTTCTCGCGACGATGGCCTGTTACCAAAACCATGCGGCGGTTGGCAGCCAGGTAATCGAACTGGCGCTCGAACTGTGCCCTCAGCGCCGGGCTCTCCAGTTTGTGCACCACTTCCAGCAGGGCGTCGATCACAGTGTTGCCGGTGGTGAAGATGCTCGCCGGGTCGATGCCTTCCCTTAGCAGGTTGTCACGCGAGGTGGCGGTGGGGGCGAAGTGCAGGGCGGCCAGGGTGCCGGTAAGGCGCCGGTTGCCTTCCTCTGGCCAGGGTGAATACAGGTTATTGGTGCGCAGGCCGGCTTCTACGTGGGCTATGGGTATTTGTTGGTAATAGGCTGCCAGGCTGGTAGCAAAAGTGGTCGCGGTGTCGCCATGCACCAGCACCACATCGGGCTTGAATTCGGCCAGTACCGGCTGGATACCCTGCAAAATCCCGGTGGTCACGCCGGTCAGGTCCTGGCCGGGTTTCATGATGTTCAAGTCGTAATCGGGGGTGATACCGAACAGTTCCAGTACCTGGTCGAGCATTTGCCGGTGTTGGCCGGTTACGCACACGCGCGACTCGAAGCGGGCGTCCTGGGCGAGTTGCAGGGCAAGGGGGGCCATCTTGATGGCTTCTGGACGGGTGCCAAATACGGTGAGGGTCTTGAGGGGCACGGCGGTGATCCTCTTGCTGGACGGGCTGGTACGGGTGGGCCAAAAAGGGGCCGGGCAGGCGCGCGGAGACTGGCCTTGTGGACGGGCCGGGAGCGAGGGCAAGCGGCGGGTGGGTGAGGGCATGCAGCTTTGGTCCTTCAAGCAAACGGCTGTCCATTGCTCAAAAAATCTAGCAGTTGGTTCATGTGATGCCAGTTGGCGTAGGTGGGGATGGCCCGCTGGAGAGTGCTGTTGTTCCTGCTCAGGCCTTGTTCACCGGAGGTTGTAGGAATGTGGGCAGGTTTTGCTGTGAATGCGGCATCGGACAAACGGGTATTCGGCTACAGGCCGTGATGCATGGCGCCAATGCTCTCGGGCTGGGGTGGTGGAGGGAAAAGGCGATTGTTTTTTGGGTTGGCGAAGTTGGCTGAGTGATTGATCGATTTGGTAACCATTCGCCGATGATGGTAGCTGTTTCGATGTCGGGTTTGCCGCTAGGGTTGATTGCGCAGCTGAAGGAAACCGGCTGCTGGAAAATGACCAACCCAGGAGTGTTCACCATGCGTAACAACGTTCTGTCGTACCTGCTGCTACCGCTGTTCGCCAGCCTGTCCTTTTCCCTTAGCGCCGCCCCGGCCAGCACCACGGCGGTGGCCGAGCCGGTGCCGGTGGTAACCCAGCAGCAGGCCCAGCAGCCGCAGCGGCTGGACCTGAACACGGCTGATGCGCTTACTTTGCAGAAGGAGCTGAACGGGATAGGGAAGGCCAAGGCTGAGGCCATAGTGGCCTACCGGGAGGCCAATGGGCCGTTTGCTTCGGTGGATGAGCTGCTGGAGATCAAAGGGATTGGTAATGCGTTGCTGGAGCGCAACCGGGATAAGGTGATGGTGGAATAAGGGGGAGGGGGCTGGGTTTTTGTCCTGGCCCTGACTTTCATGAAGTAGGTGCTGCAATTGGCTGGTTGACGAGCCTCGTGTAGGAGCGGCCTTGCGTCGCGAAGAGGGCCGCAGAGCGGCCCCCGGGGTTCAGCGGCGTTGCAGGAATAGCTGGGGCTGCTTTGCAGCCCTTTCGCGACGCAAGGCCGCTCCTACAGGGACCGTATCAGCGGGTCAGATCGTGGCAGCGCCAGCGACCAGGGGGCGCTAGCGGTCCTGCGCATCCTTGGCATCCGCTTCGGCATTGCGCTCATGCACCTTGCGCAGCTGTTCTTCGGTCAGTGGCAGTTTTTTTGCGGTGTCGCGCAGCAGCATCAGCCCGCCGACGATCGAGCCGAGGGCTATGATGAGTATCAGCCAGGCATACCAGGGCATTGTCGTTCTCCTTTGCTGGTGATGGGCAGCGCTTGTACAAATGTTGAGCAATTGCCCGTTCCGTTGGTTCAATTATAGGAGCCAGCCACTGTCGGGCCAATTCCGTGACCCGCGGGCCCCAAAGCCTGCGCCACTTCGTTTACAATGCGCGCCGTTTTCGACTTGCCAAGAGACCCTGCCCATGTCCGCCTGCCAGACGCCCCTGATCGTCGCCCTGGATTTCCCTACCCGTGAGGCCGCCCTGAAGCTGGCTGACCAGCTTGACCCTGCGCTGTGCCGGGTGAAGGTTGGCAAGGAGCTGTTCACCAGCAGTGCTTCGGGCATTGTCGAAGCCCTGTGCGACAAGGGCTTCGAAGTGTTCCTGGACCTCAAGTTCCACGACATCCCCAACACCACCGCCATGGCGGTGAGGGCTGCGGCCGAGATGGGTGTGTGGATGGTGAACGTGCATTGCTCCGGTGGCCTGCGCATGATGGCGGCCTGCCGCGAAGAGCTGGCCAAGCGCAGCGGCCCGCAGCCGTTGCTGATTGGCGTGACCGTGCTGACCAGCATGGAGCGTGAAGACCTGGCCGGCATCGGCCTGGATGTCGACCCGCAAGAGCAGGTGCTGCGCCTGGCGGCGCTGGCCGAGAAGGCTGGCATGGACGGTTTGGTGTGCTCGGCGCTGGAAGCCCCGGCGCTGAAGGCTGCGCACCCGTCGCTGCAACTGGTGACCCCGGGTATTCGCCCGGCGGGCAGTGCGCAGGATGACCAGCGCCGTATCCTCACCCCGCGTCAGGCACTGGATGCGGGTTCGGATTACCTGGTGATCGGCCGGCCGATCAGCCAGGCTGCCGACCCGGCGCAGGCGTTGGCTGCGGTTGTGGCGGAGATTCGTGGGTAAGTAGAAGTAGCCCGCGTTGTGAAGAAAGGCCGGCACGAGAGTGCTGGCCTTTTTTGTTTGGCTTGGTGCATGCACCGCCTTTGGCGGTGATCGCCGGCAAGCCGGCTCCCACGGAAGAGCGCAGCCTCACAGGCAGAGCTGGACCTGTGTGAGCGGGCGAGTCAGCTTTTGGATTTTGGGTTGTTCCCTCAAAACCTGTCAGTGCAGTTTGTTCCTGGCCAGTTCGATGTCGTTCATCAGGGCCTTGGCCATGGCCAGCAGGTAATCGGCTGAGCCCAGCAGCTTGTGGTCATCTTCCATGTCGCCTTCGCGTACAAGGTGCTTGATGTAGCCCAGCAGGACTGACACGTGCTCGTAGGCATCATCGATCGGTATGCCGGGTTGTACGCGGAGCAGGTCGAGGGTGGGGTTGCCAGCTTCGAGGAAGGTTTCCAGGCCTGCGGTTAGGATGGGGGAGGGGGTGTGCTTTTTCATGGTGAAAATCCAGTGCGTGATGAGGAGCAACCACCCGGATCTTTCTCACGGACAAAGGTGGCAGCCATTGCGCGGGGTGAGAAACCGGTGCACTGACGCCGGCCAAGCCGAAGCCTGCCCGCGAATGGCTGCCATTGAACAGTGGAGCAGCAGTGCATAACAGGTTCTCACACCCGGTCGCCAACATGGCGACCCGGTGAAGTTATCCCTGAGGGATTTCCCCGACAATTCAGCTGCTTCCGACCGCTGCGTAGGATAGTTCGCTTGCTGCTTCAAGCTGAAGCGGTGGGGGCAAGGTTCAGGAAAGTCTGACGCGCTGCGAACGCGGTGCTGCAGTTATCGCCGGGGCCGCTGTGCGGCCCAATCGCCGGCAAGCCAGCTCTCATAGAACAACACATGACTCATTGGTTCGGCGAGGTTCTGTAGGAGCAGCCTTGTGCTGCGAAGAGGCCGGTACTGACAAAGCCTGTCTGTTGCTTGTACCGGCCTCTTCGCAGCACAAGGCTGCTCCTACAAAGGACGCGTCAGACGAGCGATATTTGTTCTCTGCGCGACAGCGCAGCCCAAAAGGGCTGGGTAATCTCCCACAGGTACAGCGTCGGGCTCGACGGTGGCGCTGTACCTGTGGGAGCTGGCTTGCCGGCGATGAGGCCAGTGTTGGCTACCTCAATCTCAAACCTTCAGCACCAACTTGCCAAAGTTCTCCCCACTGAACAGCTTCAGCAAGGTCTCGGGGAAGGTCTCCAGCCCTTCCACCACATCCTCCTTGCTCTTCACCTGCCCGCTGGCCAGCCACCCGGCAATCTCCAGCGCGGCCTTGCCGTAATCCTTGGCGTAATCCATCACCACGAAGCCTTCCATGCGCGCGCGGTTCACCAGCAACGACAGGTAGTTGGCCGGGCCTTTCACCGCTTCCTTGTTGTTGTACTGGCTGATCGCGCCGCAAATCACGATGCGTGCCTTGAAGTTGATGCGGGTCAGCACGGCGTCGAGGATGTCGCCGCCGACGTTGTCGAAGTACACGTCCACGCCTTTGGGGCATTCGCGCTTCAGGCCGGCCAGCACGTCTTCGGCCTTGTAGTCGATCACTCCATCAAAGCCCAGTTCGTCCTTCAGGTACTGGCACTTCTCGGCGCCGCCGGCAATGCCGACCACGCGGCAGCCTTTGATCTTGGCAATTTGCCCGACAATGCTGCCCACCGCGCCAGCCGCGCCGGAAATGACCACGGTGTCACCGGCCTTGGGCTGGCCGACGTCCAGCAGGGCGAAGTAGGCGGTCATGCCGGTCATGCCCAGCGCCGACAGATAGCGGGGCAGGGGGGCCAGGTTGGGGTCGATCTTGTGCAGGCCCTGGGGGTCGCCAGTGAAGTAGTCCTGCACGCCAAGGGCGCCGCTTACATGGTCGCCCGGCTTGTAGGCGGGGTGGTTGGAGGCAATCACTTCGCCAACACCCAGCGCGCGCATCACCTGGCCCAGGGCCACGGGCGGGATGTAGGACTTGCCTTCGTTCATCCAGCCGCGCATGGCCGGGTCCAGCGACAGGTACAGGTTGCGCACCAGCACCTGGCCTTCGCCGGGTTGTTCGGCGGGCACGGTCTCGAAGCTGAAGTCGTCACGGCTCACGGCGCCGACCGGGCGTTTGGCGAGCAGGAAGCGGCGGTTGGTGTTGGTCATGGCGGGTCCTTGTGGGCAATGGAAGGGGGAGGCGTCAAATCTACCCTGTTGATGTAGGCAGGTCCTTAACATCACTGACAAGCATGGTAGCCCAACCGGTGGGGTGATGATGCTGCCCGGGCGGGTGGTGGCTGACTATGCTCTGAACCCCACCAAGCACGCTTTGGAGCACGCGATGAGCATGACCTTTTCCGGCCAGGTAGCCCTGGTCACCGGCGGCGCCGCCGGCATCGGCCGGGCAACCGCCCTGGCTTTCGCCCAGGAGGGCCTGAAGGTGGTGGTTGCCGACCTCGACCCGGCCGGTGGCGAGGCTACTGTGGCCCTGATCCACGCCGCGGGCGGTGAGGCGCTGTTCATTGCCTGCGACGTTACTCGTGACGCCGAGGTGCGCCAACTGCACGAGCGCCTGATCGCTGCCTATGGCCGGCTGGACTATGCCTACAACAATGCAGGTATCGAGATAGAGCAGGGCCGCCTGGCCGAGGGCAGCGAGGCGGAGTTCGATGCCATCATGGGCGTCAACGTGAAGGGTGTGTGGCTGTGCATGAAGTACCAGCTGCCGTTGCTGTTGGTTCAGGGCGGTGGGGCCATCGTCAATACCGCTTCGGTGGCGGGCTTGGGCGCGGCGCCGAAGATGAGCATCTACAGCGCCTCGAAGCACGCGGTGATCGGCCTGACCAAGTCGGCGGCCATCGAATACGCCAAGAAGGGCATCCGGGTGAATGCGGTGTGCCCGGCGGTGATCGACACCGACATGTTCCGCCGCGCCTATGAGGCCGACCCACGCAAGGCCGAGTTTGCCGCTGCCATGCATCCGGTGGGGCGCATTGGCAAGGTCGAGGAAATTGCCAGTGCCGTGCTGTACCTGTGCAGTGATGGCGCGGCGTTCACTACAGGGCATTGCCTGGCGGTGGATGGTGGGGCTACGGCGATCTGAGCCGAAACCGCGTGGCCTTCTTCGCGGGCTTGCCCGCTCCCACAGGTACCCCGCTGCCCTCAGGTCCTGTGATGTCTCTGTGGGAGCGGGCAAGCCCGCGAAGAGGCCCTGGCAGACCACCACAATGCCAGCCCAACAACAACACATCCCACCACCAACACTTCACCAAATACCAGTAAGGCCAGCTGTGACCCTAACCGGTCACTCAGCAGCCCGGTAAAGATCACCGGCAGGCTGAACCCCAGATACGCCAACAGGAAGAACCCGGCACTGGCCCGTGTCTTCTCGTTGCCGGCGAGCTGGTTCACCGCTGCCAGCCCGCCCAGGTAGATAAACCCGTAGCACGCACTGCTGGCCGCCACCGCACCCAGCAATACCGCGCCCAGTTGGCCGCTGTCCGCACCCCAGGCCAGCACGGCATAGCTGCACGGCAATATCACCAGCCCCAGCAGCGTGGCCGTACGGCTGCGCAGGTGCCGTGCCATGGGCTGGAACAACAACCCGCAGCTGATCACGCAAAAGGTCGAGAACCCTGACCAGGCGCTAAGCCCATGCTGGCGCAGGATGCCCGGCAGCAGGGCGATCACCAGCCCCACGCAGGCCCAAGCCAGCAAAATGGCAAGGCCATAGGCCACGCTGCCACGCGGATAGCAGGGCAGCCGCAGCATGGGGTTGCGTTTTGCCGGGCGTGGGTCCGGCAGGCGCCATACCAGCAGCATGGCCAGCGCCGCCAGCAGCAGTTGCAGGTGGAAACTGCCCGGGGTCAGGCTGGGGCCGCGCAGCAGGAACAGGCTAGTCAGCGCCGCGCCCAGGCCAAAGCCCAGCGAGGTGCTGGCGGTAACCCAGTTGGCGGCGCGGGTGTTGTCCGCGCTGCCCATCAGTTCACCCATGTAGGCGGTGGCCGTGGCCGAGGCCAGGCCGGTACCCAGGCCGAGGAACAGCCGGGCGAGGCCCAGGGTTTGCAGGCTGGGGGCCAGCAGCATCAGCACGGTGGCGACCATCGACAGGGCCAGTGCGGCGAGCACCAATGGCCGGCGCCCAACCCGGTCGGCCAGCCCGCCCAGGGCCAGCAGTACGGGTAGCACGCCGAGCACATAGCCAGAGAAGGCCACTGCGGTGGCGGCGGCGCCTTGGCCGGAGAGGTCGGCATAGGTGATGTACAGCGGGGCCTGCAGGTTGACCGCCAGGGTGATCAGGCAGAGGGCGAAGGCCAGGCGGGCCGGGGCGGAGGGCATTGGGTAGGATCCTGGTTCTGTAGTGGCTGTACCGGCCCTTTCGCGGGTGAACCCGCTCCCACAGGTACTGCACCGCTCTCGGGTTGGTGCGATCTCTGTGGGAGCGGGTTCACCCGCGAAAGGGCCGGGCCTGTTCACTCTGATGCCAGCCCATTCCGATCACCAGACACACCGCCAACCCTTTTATGCTTAACTGTTCGCTCAAAACCAGCGAACACTTGCCCCATGCACTTGCCCCTCGACCGCACCAGCCCCACCCCGCTGGTGCAGCAACTCACCGACCACCTGCAAACCTGGATCGGCCAGCAACGCCTGCGCCCCGGCGCGCGCCTGCCGTCGATTCGGGCTTTGGCCCGCAGCCAGGCGGTCAGTGCGTCGTGCGTGATCGAAGCCTACGACCGCCTGGTCGCCAACGGCTGGCTGGAGGCCCGTCACGGCACCGGCTTTTTCGTCGCCGAGCGCAAACCCGGCCTGGCCGTGGAAGACGCCCAACCCTGGGGCGAGGCCAGCGACGGCAGCTGGCGGCAGTTTCGCGAGGGCCATGACGAATTGCTCAAGCTGGGCTGCGGCTGGCTACCCAGCAGTTGGCGCGCGGCCACCGAGCTGGCCCAGGCAGTGCGTCAGGTGAGCCGTGGCAACCCGCAGGACCTGTTCGACTATTGCCCACCCCTGGGCCTGGCCAGCCTGCGCCAACAGCTGCACAAGCGCCTGGCGCAGCTGGGCATCGCCGCCGGCCCCGAACGTATCCTCACCACCCACGGCGCCAGCCACGGCCTGGACCTGCTGGTGCGCACCCTGCTGCGCCCGGGCGACACGGTCCTTGTAGAAAACCCAGGCTACTACAACCTGTACAACCTGCTGCGCCAACACCAGGTGCGCATGCTGCCGGTGCCGCGCACCGCCGAAGGCCCGGACCTGGCGGCCCTCGAAGCGCTGCTGGCGGCGCACAAGCCGCGCTGCCTGTTCATCAACAGCCTGTACCACAACCCCACCGGCACCAGCCTGACCCCCAAGGTGGCTTACCGCCTGCTGGAACTGGCCCGCGAGCACGACCTGCGCATCATCGAGGACGATATCTACGCCGACTTCCAGGAAGGCCCCGTCACGCGCCTGGCCACCCTCGACAGCGAGCAGCGGGTAATCTACATGGCCAGTTTCTCGAAAACCCTCAGCAGCTCGTTGCGGGTCGGCTACCTGGTCGCCGACCCGGTGTTGTTGGCGCGTCTGGCCGAGTTGAAGATGGTCAGCGGCATTGGCACCTCGCGCTTTGCCGAGCAGGTGGTGGGACAGATGCTGGCCAACGGTAGTTACCGCAAGAGCGTGCAGCGCCTGCGCGTGCGCCTGGGGCAGCACATGGCCAGGCTGCTCGGCCAGCTGGAGCAGGCTGGCTGGCAGGTGTTCTGCGAGCCCTACGGCGGCATGTTCGTCTGGGCCCGGGTGCCAGGCCGCGATTTTGCCAGCCTGGAGCGGCTTGCACTGGAACACGACGTGCTGCTCACCCCCGGCAGCGCCTTCGATTACCAGGGCGCGGCCAGCGCCTGGCTGCGCATCAATGTCGCTTACGGGCAGGACTCCCGCGCCCAGGCCTTCCTTCAGCACGCAGGGCGACCTCTGCCAAGCTGATAGCGACACGCTCATAGCTATTTGACACTATTCTGACGTCAGGCCCTTGTTCATCGGCTGGCAACGTTGCCACCCTTGGCCTTCGGGATAACCTCGCACGCAGAAGGGGAATCGGCATGGGCACGAGCAAGCACGGTGTGCTGGCGAACCTGGGCATGGCACGCAAACTCGGCCTGGGCTTTGCCCTGGTGCTGGTGCTGACCTTGGCGGTGGCCGGCATTGGCATTGCCGCGCTGCACAGCGTTGGCCAGCGCTTCGACAGCTTGCGCCAGCTGGCCCAGTTCAATACTGACCTGCTGCGCTTGCGCCAGCACGAGCAGGCATTTGCCCTGCGCTCCGACCTGCAGCAGGCCGAGGCCTTGCGCAGCGGCTTGCAGGGCCTGGTCGAACGCGCCCGTGGCCTGCCGGCGCTGGCGGCGGCGGAAACCGACCTGGCAGCCTATGGCCAGGCGTTCGAGGCCTTTGTCGAGGCGGTGCAGGCCAAGGAGCTGGCGCTGGACATGGCCAGTTGGTCGGTGTCCAGCGTGGCCAACAACCTCGACGTACTGCAGGCCGGCCTGGCCGATGACGGCGTGTATACCCTCAAGCAGTCCCAGGGCCAGCAGGGCGGCGCGTTCCTCGAGCAGGCCACGCAGGTGGCGCAGGTGTCGCGGCTGATGCTGCAGGCCATGGACGAAGCGCGGGTACGCCTGGAAAAAAGCCGCAAGGGCGAAGAGGGCGTCAGCCAGGAACGCATCGCCCAGACCGTCGAAGCCGCCAGCCTGGTCAGCCAGTTGCAGGGCGCTGTCAGCGATGCCGGCTACCAGAGTGTGTTGGGCGAAGTGGCGGGGCACATTGGCAGCTTCTCGGAAAAGCTTAACGAATACACGGACCAACTGGCCCGCGAGCAGGGCTTGAAGGCGCAGTTGCAGGCCAGTGCCGAGCAAGTCACCAACCGGGTCGACCAGGCTTACCTGGGGCAAGAGCAGGCCCTGCAGGGCGATCTGCAACGCAATGCCGTGGCTATCGGCCTGGCTACCGCATTGGCGCTGCTGGTAGGTGTGCTGGCAGCCTGGCTGATCACCCGCGCCGTGGTCGGCCCGCTCAAGCATGTGATTGCCCGCGCCCAGCGCATCGCTGCCGGCGAGCTGAGCTTCGACGCCCAGGCACCACGCCGTGACGAAGTAGGGCAGCTGATGCAGGCCATGCAGCAGATGGCGGCGGGCCTGTCGGGCATTGTCAGCGGTTTGCAGCAGGGCATCGAGCAACTGGCCGGCAATGCGCAGGCGCTGTCGGCGGTGACCGAACAGACCAACCGCGAGGTGGGCAGCCAGAAGGAAGAGACCGAGCAGGTGGCTACCGCCATGCAGCAGATGACCGCCACCGTGCACGATGTGGCGCGTAATGCCGAGGAGGCGGCGCAGGCGGCCCAGGCTGCGGATGAGAAGGTTGATTCCGGGCAGCAGGTGGTGCGCCAGAGCATGCAGCGCATCGAGCAACTGGCGTCGGCGGCGGAGACGGCCAGCGCCGGTATCGACAGCCTCAGTGCCGAGATCCACACCATTGGCGACGTGCTGGAAGTGATCAAGAGTGTGGCCGAACAGACCAACCTGCTGGCGCTGAATGCTGCTATCGAAGCAGCCCGGGCTGGTGAGCAGGGGCGTGGCTTTGCCGTGGTCGCGGATGAAGTGCGTGCGCTGGCGCGGCGTACCCGGCAGTCTACCGAGCAGATCGAGACCTTGGTCGCCAGCCTGCGCGGCAATGCCCAGCAGTCGGTGGCGCAGATTCGCGGCAGTACCGAGCTGGTGCGTTTGGCGGTGGCTGATGCGCTGCAGACCGAAAGCGCGCTGGGCAGCATTGCGGCGGCGGTGTCATTGATTCAGCAGATGAACCAGCAGATTGCCGCGGCGGCCGAGCAGCAGAGCTCGGTGGCAGAAGAGATCAGCCGCAGTGTCACGCAAATCCGTGGTAGTGCCGATCAGGCGGCGTTGGCGATGCAGGACAATGCCCGGTCGAGTATCGAGCTGGCGCAGCTGGGTACCGACCTGAAGGGGATGGTGGGGCATTTCAGGTTGTGATCCAGGTCTGGGGCTTGTGTTGCCTGTACCGGCCCCTTCGCGGGTAAACCCGCTCCCACAGGGATCACACAATATTCAGCATTGTGGTATTCCTGTGGGAGCGGGTTTACCCGCGAAGAGGCCAGTACAGGCAACAAATACCTTCAGGCCCTGCGCGGGTTGAGGATCATCAAGGCCAATACCCCCGCCACAATCCCCCAGAACGCCGAACCAATCGAGAACAAGGTCAGCCCCGAAGCGGTAACCATGAAGGTAATCACCGCCGCCTCCCGCTCGCGCGCTTCGCTCATTGCCACGGTCAGCCCGTTCATGATCGAGCCGAACAGCGCCAGCGCCGCAATCGACAGCACCAGTTCTTTTGGCAGCGCCGCAAACAGCGCCGCCAAGGTCGCGCCGAACACCCCGGCAATGCCATAGAAAATCCCGCACCACACCGCCGCGGTATAACGTTTGGCCGGGTCTTCATGGGCATGCGGCCCGGTGCAGATTGCCGCGCTGATCGCCGCCAGGTTGACCCCATGCGAACCAAACGGCGCCAGCAGCAGCGAGGCAAAGCCGGTGGCCGAGATCAGCGGCGAGGCCGGCACCTGGTAGCCGTCGGCGCGCAGCACGGCCACACCCGGCATGTTCTGCGAGGTCATCGCCACCACGAACAGCGGAATGCCAATGCTGATGGTCGCCGCCAGCGAGAAGCTTGGCGTGGTCCACACCGGCGTGGCCACTTCCAGCCGGAAGCCGCTGAAGTCCAGCAGGCCCAGGGCGCCGGACAGCGCCGTACCCACCAATAGCGCGGCCAGCACGCAGTAACGCGGCGACAGGCGTTTGACCAGCAGGTAGCTGAAGAACATGCCCAGTACCAGCAGGGTGCGATGCTGGGCGGCAACGAAGATTTCGCTGCCGATCTTGAACAGGATACCCGCCAGCAGCGCCGAGGCCAGCGAGGCCGGGATGCGCTTGACCAGGCGCTCGAAGCTGCCGGTCAGGCCACAGATCAGCACCAGCACGGCACAGGTGATGTAGGCGCCGATCGCTTCGCCATAGCTGACCCCGCCCAGGCTGGTGATCAGCAGGGCGGCGCCGGGGGTGGACCAGGCCACGGTAATCGGCGTGCGGTAACGCAGCGACAGGCCGATGCTGCACACCGCCATGCCGATCGACAACGCCCAGATCCATGAGGAAATCTGCGCGGTGGTCAGCCCGGCTGCCTGCCCGGCCTGGAACATTAGCACCAGCGAGCTGGTATAGCCGGTAAGCATGGCGATGAAGCCGGCGACCACCGCCGACGGGGAGCTGTCTGCCAGGGGCCGCAGGCGTATGGAAGTGGCGTCGGTCATGAACAAAATCCTTGTAAAGGTGTAAGCAGTTTTTTCAGACTACAGCGAGCAAGGTTGATCCTTGCCATACAGCGGCCATTGCTTTTAGCCGTACAGTCGCCAACTATTGGGTGAAAATGCAGAACTGCACAGGCAGCCACAAGAATGGTGCCCGTTTTTGTAGGAGCAGCCTTGTGCTGCGAAGAGGCCGTTTCAGCCCATCCAGGTGCTGCGCCTGTAACGGCCTCTTCGCAGCACAAGGCTGCTCCTACAGGGCCAGGCGAGATCTTTGGCATAGAGGGGGAGAGGGGCGATGTACAAGGTCTATGGCGACTACCAGTCGGGCAACTGTTACAAGGTCAAGCTGATGTTGAGCCTGCTGGGCCGGCCATATGAATGGCACCCGGTGGACATCCTCAAGGGCGAGACCGAAACGCCCGAGTTCCTGGCGATGAACCCCAACGGCAAGGTACCGGTGCTGGAGCTGGAAGACGGCAGCTACTTGTGGGAGTCCAATGCCATTCTCAACTACCTGGCCGACGGCAGCGAGTTCCTGCCCACCGAGCCACGCCTGCGCACCCAGGTGCTGCAGTGGCAGTTCTTCGAGCAGTACAGTCATGAGCCCTACATTGCCGTGGCGCGTTTCATCCAGTTCTACCTGGGGTTGCCGGACGAGCGAGTGGAGGAATACCGCAAGCTGCACAAGGGGGGTTACAAGGCACTGAAGGTGATGGAGCGGCAGCTGCAGATGACGCCGTACCTGGTCGGCGAGCAGTATTCGATTGCCGATGTGGCGTTGTATGCCTACACCCATGTGGCGCAGCAGGGCGGGTTCGACCTGGCCGACTACCCCGCAGTGAGGGCCTGGCTGGAGCGGGTCAGCAGCCACCCGCGGCATGTGCCGATGGTGGGTTAGGTTATAGCCTGTGCCGGCCTCTTCGCGGGTAAACCCGCTCCCACAGGGAAATCACAGGGCCTGAGGGCAGCGGAGTACCTGTGGGAGCGGGTTTACCCGCGAAAGGGCCAGTACAGGCCACCTGCAAACGGTCAGGCCGACGCGAACCGCTCATCCAGGTAGGCAATGATCGCCTTGGACTCATACATCCAGGTCACCTTGCCCGCTTCTTCAATGCGCAGGCACGGCACTTTCACCCGGCCGCCACCTTCCTGCAGGGCCTGGCGGTGCACCGGGTCGTTCTTGGCATCGCGCAGCGCTACCGGCACGTTCAAACGGTGCAGGGTGCGGCGGGTCTTGACGCAGAACGGGCAGGCGTGGAACTGGTACAGCGCCAGGCCCTGGGCCGCTTGCTCGACGCGAGCCTGGGCGGTGGCGTCGCGTTTGCGCTTGGCCGGGCGGCTGATCCAGTCGCCGAACACGATGAGCTGGCCGAGGCCAACCCGCAGGGCTTTGACGATCATGGGCAACTCCTGAAATGAAAAAGCCGACCCGGCAGGGTCGGCTCGGGGTCAGCAGCCAATCACTTGATCAGGCTGAGGAACTCGCTGCGGGTGGCGGCGTTTTCGCGGAACTCACCCAGCATCACCGAGGTGATCATGGTCGAGTTCTGCTTCTCGACACCGCGCATCATCATGCACATGTGCTTGGCTTCGATGACCACGGCAACGCCGGCGGCACCGGTTACCTGCTGCACGGCCTCGGCAACCTGGCGGCTGAGGTTTTCCTGGATCTGCAGGCGGCGAGCGTACATGTCGACGATGCGCGCCACCTTCGACAGGCCCAGTACCTTGCCCTTGGGCAGGTAGGCCACGTGCGCCTTGCCGATGAACGGCAGCATGTGGTGTTCGCACATCGAATACAGCTCGATGTCCCGGACCAGCACCATTTCGCTGTTGTCAGAGCTGAACAGCGCGTTGTTGGTGACTTCTTCCAGTGTTTGCTCATAACCGCGGCAAAGGTACTTCATCGCCTTTGCAGCCCGCTTGGGCGTGTCGAGCAGGCCCTCACGGGAGACGTCCTCGCCAATCTGGCTGAGGATCTCGGTGTAGTTCTGTTCCAGGGACATGGATCTACCTGTGGGAAAAAATCGCAAAAACGAAGGGTACGGCGGTGAGGGCGGCGCTGCAAGCGCGGCGTTACTCGTCGCGGCCTTCGAGCATGGTTCGCTTGAGCATCACATACACCGCGCCGGTGCCGCCATGGCGGGCGCTGCACGAGGCAAAACCGAGCACCTGCGGGTGCTGGCGCAGCCAGGTGTTGACGTGGCTCTTGATCATCGGGCGCTTGCCGTCCAGGCGCGCGGCCTTGCCGTGGGTAACCCGCACGCAGCGCACTTCCAGTCTGGTGGCCTCGGCGATGAAATCCCACAGGGTTTCACGGGCCTTTTCCACGGTCATGCCATGCAGGTCGAGGCTGCCCTCGAACGGGATCTGCCCCAGCTTCAGCTTGCGCAGCTGGCCTTCCTGTACGCCATCGCGGCGCCACAGCAACTCGTCTTCGGCGCCAACGTCGATGACGAACTGGTCGGACATGCCGTCGATCACCAGCGCCTTGTCACTGCGCACGGTCGCCGCCTGACGCAGGCCGGCCAGCTTCTGGCGGTCGGCCTTGGGCTTGCCGACTTCGGCGCGGTCGTGCCTGATCGGTTTGACACCGCGCACTTCGGCCTTGAACAGGGAAAAATCGTCGTCTTGCATGATGCCTCCACGTGGGCGGCGTAGTTTACGCGACTGTGGGGCCTTGTGCAGCCTGTGCCGGCCCTTTCGCGGGTAAACCCGCTCCCACAGGGACCGCGTCAGCAGTGCCTCAATCGTGTTTTTTCATCAGGTGCGGCGACAGGTTCAGTTCCCGCCCGCGGCGCAGGCGAATGCGGCTGCGCCGCCAGAAGCGCACGCCCAGCCACAGCAGCAGCAAACCGGCCACGGTGAGGATGCCGGCCAGCGGTTTGTTGGCATTGAGCTCCGCCAGGGCAGGGTAGTTGCCCAGCAGGCCGGCAACGCCGGCCATCGCCAGCAGCACGCCAAGGGTCGCCAGCATGGCCGAAAGGCCTGCCGCCAGGCGGGCACCCCAGTTACGCGGTTCGCGCGGGCGCAGGCGCTTGGCGTCGAAACTGCCTTTGAGCTTCATTCCGCTCTCCTCTGTGGATATCCGGAATTCGACCTGGGGCCGCCCATCGGGTTCCGCCCGGCTGCCGGGCGGTTGTGCTCAGCCGCTCAGATCAGGCTGGCGGTGGGGGCCACGCAAGCGAAGTTGTCGGCCATCACGGCCATTTCGCACTGGTGGATCTGCGCGGCCGGGATCACCCTATCCTTGAATGCCAGGTCGCGGGTCGCCGAAGCGTCTTCCACCAGGGTGCAGCGGTAACCATAGTCCTTGGCGCGGCGTACCGTGGTGCTGACGCTGGAGTGGCTCATGAAACCGCAGACGATCAGGTCCAGGTGGCCCAGCGCCTGCAGGGTCTCATGCAGCTGGGTGTTCTTGAATGCGTTGGGCATGCGTTTTTCGATGACGATTTCGCCTTCCAGCGGCTCCAGCCCCGGAATGAACTGGCCGGCCGGCCCTTGTGGGTCGAAGCGGCCACCGACAGTGCCCAGGTGGCGAACGTGGATGATCGGACGGCCGCTCTTGCGCGCGGCGTCGAGCAACCTGGCGATGTTGGCCACGGCCTCGTCCATGCCCGACAGCGCCAGGGGCCCGCTGAGGTACTCCTTTTGCGCATCGATGATGATCAGGCTGGCGTGGCTCAGCTTGGCCGGCGGGTAGTCGCGGCCAGTGAGGCGAAACATCGTGGTTGGAACGGACATCAAGGGCTCCTTGGATAGGGCTTTTGTATACCTATTCTCCCCTGCCTTGGCGCCAATGGGAATGGTTGACAACGCAAGCGGCATGGTTACTGGCTTGTGGCTAGCCATTGGGTAAGGCAAAGGAACAAATGTGCGGGTGGGGCTGTTAGACTTTTGTCCGGTCTGAATTAGGAGTACCCCGTGATCACATCCCGCCTGCGCACGCTGCGCGACTACATCCGCTGGGCGGTCAGCCGCTTCCACGAGCACGACCTGTTCTTCGGCCACGGTGCCGACAATGCCTGGGACGAGGCCCGCCTGCTGGTACTGGGGGCGGTGCACCTGCCGTGGGAGGTGGCCGACAGCTATCTGGACTGCATGCTCGAGGACGACGAGCGGGTACGCCTGCAGCACCTGCTCAAGCGCCGTATCGAAGAACGCGTGCCGGCCGCCTACCTGTTGGGCGAGGCCTGGTTCTGCGGCATGTCGTTCATCGTCGACGAGCGCGTGCTGGTGCCGCGTTCGCCGATTGGCGAGCTGATCGAGAAACGCTTCGAGCCGTGGCTGGCGAGCGAGCCGGCGCGCATTCTTGACCTGTGCACCGGTTCTGGCTGCATCGGCATCGTTGCCGCCGACGTGTTCCCCGAGGCCGAGGTAGTGCTGGCCGACCTGTCGTTCGAAGCGCTCGAAGTGGCCAACCAGAACATCGAACGCCACGGCCTGGACGGGCGCGTGTACACCGTGCAGGGCGACGGTTTTGGTGGTTTGCCGGGGCAGCGTTTCGACCTGATCCTGTCCAACCCGCCGTATGTCGATGCCGAAGACTTCGACGACATGCCGGCCGAGTACCACCACGAGCCCGAGTTGGGCCTGGCCTGCGGCAACGATGGCCTGGACCTGGTGCGGCGCATGCTGGCCGAGGCGGCGGACCACCTGACCGACAAGGGCTTGCTGATTGTCGAGGTGGGCAACAGCCAGGTGCATGTCGAGGCGCTATACCCCGAGGTGGACTTTGCCTGGCTGGAGTTCGAGCGCGGTGGGCACGGGGTGTTCATGCTGACCGCCGAGCAGTGCCGCCAGCATCAGGAACTGTTCAAGGCCCGGGTCTGATTCCAGGGCCTCTTCGCGGGTAAACCCGCTCCCACAGGTATAGCGTTGCCCTCAGGTGCGACGCGGACCCTGTGGGAGCGGGTTTACCCGCGAATTAGGCGACGCGGTCTCAGCGCGTGGCAATCCAGATCAGCAACCCCGCCTGGAACACCGCAAACGCCACCAGGCAGGTAATGGTAAAGCGCAACCCGCTGTCTTCACGCTGGTACTTGGCAACCCGTTCATCCCGCTCACGCAGTTGCCCTTCCTTCTCCTGCAACTGCTGGTCAGCCTGCTGCAGCAGGCCGGCAGCATCCAGTATCCCCACTCGCTGCAAGCGCTCGCTGTTCCATGCCCCCTTGAGCTCGCCCACCGTCATTTCCACGGTACGGCCCTTCAGATGCTGGCTGTCCTCGTACTCCACCTCGATACCCATCCCGCGCAGGCAGTGGTCACGACGCAGGCGTGAGTCTTCGTTCAGCGCATCCTTGCTCGGCAGCGCCATGCCCTCGATCCGGTAGTGCGACCACTTGCGCTGCAGCCACTGCGCGGCCTGGGCCAGCAGGAAGCGGCCGATGCCACGGTTCAGCGGCTCCAGTTGCAGGCCATGTTCATTGCCAATGCGCACCAGGCGCGCGGAGTGGTCGACGCGAATGTCCAGGCGGTTCTGTTCCTTGTGCACCTTCTGCCCGGGCAGCTGGATTTCCATGCGCAGCAGGCTGTGGGCCTTGTCGTGGCGTTCGGCATAGCCGAACTGCACGAAGCGCAGGGGCCGCGCGCCGGTGTTGCGGTCGGTGGGCAGGGCGGCCAGGCGCAACAGCTGGAAATGTTCGGCGGCCAGCTCGGCCCAGGGCAGGGCAGGGCTTTCCTCGGGCTCTTCGGCTGGCTCTACGGCGGCGGGGGCGGTTGTCATCAGGGCTTGTCCTCAAGTGCGTGCCGGCTGCAAGAGGGGGCACTGCGTGCCCCTTTCGCGACGCAAGGCCGCTCCCACAGAGGATCGCGCATCGCAGAGACGACGCGTAACGCTGTAGGAGCGGCCTTGTGTCGCGAAGGGCCGCGCAGCGGCCCCAATTTTCGCCGTTATCCACCCTATCGGCAGAAGCGCCCAGGACCTGAGGCTATTTCCCTTACGCCGAAGGCAAATGCTGGATAAACGTCACAATCTGCTCGCCAAGCTCCCTTGCCAGCGGCAGTTCTGGGTTGAGGTAGCTGTCGCGCTGCTGGCTCATCGCCTTGGGGCTGATGCGCAGCATGTGGTTCATGCCATCGATCAGCACCAGTTGTGCATCCGGCTTGGCCGCCTTCAGTCGTTCGGCGTCGATCACGCCTACCTGCACGTCGTTGCGCCCCTGCACGATCAGCGCGGGCATGGGCAGGCGGGCGAAGGCCGCCGCCGGGTTTTGCTGGAACAGCGAAATCAGGTAGGGCTGCACGCTAGGGCGGAACACCTGACGCAGCGGCGCCGGTACCTCCAGGCTGGTCTGCCCGGCCTGCAGGCGGTCGAGCAGGGCGCTGCCGCCGGCCAGTTGTGCCGGCGGCAGGCGCTGGGCCAGCTGTTCGCGCAGCACGTCGGCCAGCGGTCGGCCGCTGCCAGCCAGTGTAATCACCGCGCTGGCGCCGGCCTGCTCGGCGGCCAGGCTGGCGATCAGCGCGCCTTCGCTGTGGCCGATCAGGACCAACGGGCCGAAGCGCGGATCGGCCTTGAGCTTGCGGCTCCAGGCGACCACGTCTGCTACATAGCGCTCCACGCTCAGGTCACGCTCGTCGGGCGTGGCCGGCTGGCTGGCGGCCACCCCGCGTTTGTCGTAGCGCACGCTGGCGATGTGTTCGTTGGCCAGCAGCAGGGCCAGGCGCTTGAGGTTGTCGACCCGGCCTGACGCCGGGTTGTTGCCGTCTCGGTCGGTGGGGCCGGAGCCGGCGATGATCAGCACCACCGGTGGCGGGGTTGGCTGTTGCGGCAGCAGCAGGCTGCCGTGCAGCACGCCCTGGCCGGTATCGAGGTCGATCGGGCGTTGCAGCACGGTGGGGGCGGCGGCCTGGGCCAGGCCGGTGCACAGCAGGAAGAAGAGGGCGACGAGGCGCGACATCATGCGGTACTACATGGGGAGATGAGGGTTTGACCCAGTGTTTGCGGGAAGGTTCGAAGGGGAGGTTGCCTGTACTGGCCTCTTCGCGGGTAAACCCGCTCCCACAGGTACAGCACAATTTTCGCATCTTGTGACTACCCTGTGGGAGCGGGTTTACCCGCGAAGAGGCCAGCACAGGCGATCAATCCATCTGTATACTGCCGCTTTCGTTCACTTTAGGCAGATCTCGCGGAGCGTCCATGTCCGGCAATACCTACGGCAAGCTGTTCACTGTCACCACCGCTGGCGAGAGCCATGGCCCGGCGTTGGTCGCCATTGTCGATGGATGCCCACCGGGCCTGGAGATTTCTCTCGACGACCTGCAGCACGACCTTGACCGGCGCAAGCCCGGCACCAGCCGGCACACCACCCAGCGCCAGGAAGCCGACGAGGTGGAAATCCTCTCCGGCGTGTTCGAAGGCCGAACCACCGGCTGCTCGATCGGCCTGCTGATCCGCAACACCGACCAGAAGTCCAAGGACTACTCGGCGATCAAGGACCTGTTCCGCCCGGCCCACGCCGACTACACCTACCACCATAAGTACGGCGTTCGCGACTACCGCGGCGGTGGCCGCAGCTCGGCGCGCGAAACCGCCATGCGCGTGGCCGCCGGTGCCATCGCCAAGAAATACCTGGCCACCCAAGGCATCACCGTGCGCGGCTACATGAGCCAGCTGGGCCCGATCGAAATCCCGTTCAAGACCTGGGAGTCGGTGGAGCAGAACGCCTTCTTCAGCCCAGACCCGAGCAAAGTGCCGGAGCTGGAGGCCTACATGGACCAGCTGCGCCGTGACCAGGACTCGGTGGGTGCCAAGATTACCGTGGTCGCCGAAGGCGTGATGCCGGGCCTGGGCGAGCCTATCTTCGACCGCCTCGACGCCGAACTGGCCCACGCGCTGATGAGTATCAACGCGGTCAAGGGCGTGGAGATCGGCGCCGGCTTCGCCAGCGTGGCCCAGCGCGGCACCGAGCACCGTGACGAACTGACCCCGGAAGGCTTCCTCAGCAACAATGCTGGCGGCATCCTCGGCGGTATTTCCTCGGGTCAGCCGATCGTTGCCCACCTGGCGCTGAAGCCGACCTCCAGCATCACCACCCCGGGCCGCTCCATCGACATCGACGGCAACCCGGTGGACGTCATCACCAAAGGCCGCCACGACCCGTGCGTGGGCATCCGCGCCACGCCGATCGCCGAGGCGATGATGGCCATCGTGCTGATGGACCACCTGCTGCGCCACCGCGCGCAGAATGCCGATGTGAAGGTGAATACCCCGGTGCTGGGCCAGCTCTGATTCGCCAGTACCGGCCTCTTCGCGGGTAAACCCGCTCCCACAGGAATATCACTGGGCCTGAGGGCAGTGGGGTACCTGTGGGAGCGGGTTTACCCGCGAAGAGGCCGGCACAGGTCCCCACAAGGCCACCCCATGCAACCAATCCCCTCCCACAGGAATATCACTGGGCCTGAGGGCAGTGAGGTACCTGTGGGAGCTGGTTTACCCGCGAAGAGGCCGGCACAGGTCCCCACAAGGTCACCCATGCAACCAATCCCCTACTGGCGCCTGTCCAGCTTCTACCTGTTCTACTTCGCCCTGCTCGGTTCCACCGCCCCGTTCCTGGCGCTGTACTTCGACCACCTGGGCTTCTCTCCGGCACGCATCGGCGAGCTGGTGGCCATCCCCATGCTCATGCGCTGCATCGCCCCCAACCTGTGGGGCTGGCTGGGTGACCGCACTGGCCAGCGCTTGCTGATCGTGCGCCTGGGCGCGCTATCTACCCTGGCCACCTTCGCCCTGATCTTCCTTGGCAAAAGCTACGCCTGGCTGGCGCTGGTCATGGCCCTGCACGCATTTTTCTGGCATGCGGTGCTGCCGCAGTTCGAGGTCATCACCCTGGCCCACCTGCATGGGCAAACCGCGCGCTACAGCCAGGTGCGCCTGTGGGGCTCGATCGGCTTCATCCTCACCGTGGTCGGCCTGGGCCGGCTGTTCGAGTGGCTGAGCCTGGACATCTACCCGGTGGCGCTGGTCACGATCATGGCCGGCATCGTCGCCGCCAGCCTGTGGGTGCCCAATGCCCAGCCGGTGGAGCAGGGCGAGCGCAGTGGCGCGGGCGGCTTCCTCCAGCAACTGCGGGCGCCGGGGGTGGTCGCGTTCTACGCCTGCGTGGCACTGATGCAACTCAGCCACGGGCCGTACTACACCTTCCTCACTCTGCACCTGGAACACTTGGGCTATGCCAGGGGGGCCATCGGTCTGCTGTGGGCACTGGGGGTGGTGGCTGAAGTACTGGTGTTCATGGCCATGAGCCGTATCTTCGCGCGGTTTTCGGTGCAGCGGGTGCTGCTGGCCAGCTTCGTGCTGGCGGCGCTGCGCTGGCTGTTGCTGGGCAACCTTGCCGGCGAGCCGGCGGTGCTGGTGTTTGCCCAGGTGTTGCACGCGGCCACCTTCGGCTGCTTCCATGCCGCCAGCATCGCTTTCGTGCAGGCCAGCTTCGGTGCCCGCCAGCAGGGCCAGGGCCAGGCGCTGTATGCGGCGCTGTCGGGCACTGGCGGTGCGCTGGGGGCATTGTATTCGGGCTACAGCTGGAAACTGCTGGGGCCCACCTTCACCTTTGGTATGGCCAGTGCCGCAGCCTTGGCTGCAGCCGTTATCATTGCCCTTTGTTCGCAACCGACCAGGACCCGCCCCTGATGAGCATTCTCAGCGTTTTCCACCCCTCCAGCCCGGAACTGCCGAACAAGGTGTTGACCCACCACGACGATATCGTTGCCACCCTGGCCGAGCAGGGCGTGCGCTTTGCCCATGCCGAGCATGGCCTGCGTGTGCGCCCTGGTACCGTCCAGGAGGAGGTACTGGAGGCCTGTCGCGAGCACCTTGACCAGCTGATGACGGCGCATGGCAGCAAGGCTTTCGTGGTACTCAACCGTGAGGGTGAGGCCCCTGCGCAGGTGGACGTTCGCGATGAGCATGTGCATGACGCCGACGAGGTGTTCGCCGTGGTCAGCGGGCGGGCTCAGGTTGGCCTGCGTGCGGGGGATTGGGTGTATTCGGTGCTGTGCGAGAAGGGCGACCAGCTGGTGCTGCCGGCGGGGACTCGGCGCTGGGTCGAGCTGGGCGATACACCGTTTTGCTTGGCGTTGCGGTTGTACAGCAGCGAGGAAGGGATGCAGCCGAGGTTTACCGGGGATGTGACTGCGCGGGCGTTTCTGGGTATTGATGAGTTGTGATGGCTTTGCCGGCCTCTTCGCAGCACAAGGCTGCTCCTACAAGTAAAACGCGAAGCTTGAGGCCAGCGCGGGCCCTGTAGGAGCAGCCTTGTGCTGCGAAGAGGCCAGATCAACCAACACAAAACTCAGCGATAAGTCGGCAAGGCAAACCGCTGCTGGCTCTGCAGCATCGAAATCACCGGCAATTCACTGGCCTGCTCGGCCAAATCGCGGCGAATCGCACTGATCGCCCAGGACAGCTGCTCGGCACTGTGCAATTGCGCGTAGGTCAGCACGCGGCGGGTGACCTTGCCATCAGCTGCGCGCAGGGTCAGCAGCACACCGCCGTCTGGGCGGGCCTGGGTGTTCACCTGGTAGGCCGAAAATACCGAAACGAACTTTTCCTGGATGAGGTCCATATCAACTCCTGGCTGTTGCGTGGCAGACGTGAGTTGATCGTTGCAGTGACCGTGCCAGGAAGCTTTTTCTGAAAAAACCCTTTAATTTCAGTCGATTACGTATTTTTTGCCGAGACGCTGTCGTGCAACCTGCATGGTCGTGCATTTTGCACAGTGCATATTGCACGACCCGCGGCCAGCTATCGCCCCGATAGAATCTGAACCTTTGACCCGGCAGCCTTGCCTGACAAAGACTTGGGCAACGATTTCTGCCAGGAGGTTCCAAATGTCCAGCCAACCCACGCCCACCACCATGACCGACGACGAGACCGCCGCCTTTGCCGAGCAGGTGTTCGAACGTGCCCGACAGGGCGATGCAGAGATGCTCGGGCGCCTGCTAGCCAGCGGCCTGCCGGCCAACCTGCGCAACCACAAGGGCGACACCCTGCTGATGCTGGCCAGCTACCACGGCCACCACGACGCAGTGCGTGTGCTGCTGGCGCATGGCGCCGACCCGCTGATTGCCAACGATAACGGCCAACTGCCCATCGCCGGCGCCGCGTTCAAGGGGGACCTGGCCATGATTCGCCTGTTGCTGGAGCACGGCGTACCGGTGGACGCCGCCGCGCAGGATGGCCGCACCGCACTGATGCTGGCAGCCATGTTCAACCGCAGCGAAATCCTCGAGTACCTGCTGGCCCAGGGTGCCGACCCGGCCCGTCAGGATGCCCGTGGTACCACCGCACTGATGGCAGCGCAAACCATGGGGGCCGTGGACGCCGCAGCGCGCCTGCAAGTGCTGGCCGGCTAACCGCAAGGGGGCATTTGCGGCTATCCTTGGCGACTTTTCACCCGTCGCAGGCCCCCTTTCATGAAAACTCAGTTGCTCGAATTCATCAGCCTCATTGGCGCTGGCTGCATGCGCGAGGAAGACATCGAGCGCATCGCCGACGAGGCCGCCCAGGCCTACGCCGACCCCGCCGCCTTCCTGGCCGCCAACCCCGACATCAACTACGACGACAGCTTCCCCATTCCGCTGGGCGAATGGGTGGTGCTGGGCAGCCTGCCGGACACCGTGGTGTTCCAGGCCGACAGCTACCAGGACCTGTTCCAGCAGATCAGCGACTCGTTCGACCAGAGCGTGCCGTTCACCCTCAAGCCCAAACAACTGGCCCGCACCGAGCCGCTGACCGCGCTCAATCGCATTCAGGTGCAGATGGGGGCGCTGAACAAGGAGGCGGGTGGGTATGTTCTGCTCAACTTCAGCCAGTTGCTGGATGACGAGCTGCAGATGGTGATGGTAGGGCAGAACGACCTGGCGCGGGTGCTGGAGCTGGGGGCTGAGGTGGGGATCAAGGTCGAGCCGGCGCTTGAGGCATTGAAGGTCGCCGTACACGTCTGATTTCCGCGTTTGCTTCTTCGCGGGTAAACCCGCTCCCACAGGGACATCACTTCCCTCGGGCCCAGTGAGACCCCTGTGGGAGCGGGTTTACCCGCGAAGAGGCTGGCACAGGCAGCTTCAATCTTCAGCCCAGCGCGGTATCGAGGAACATCATCACCGCAAACCCACCCATCAACCCCAGGGTCGCCGCCGTCTGGTGCCCATTGCGGTGGGTTTCGGGTATCACCTCGTGGCTCACCACAAAAATCATCGCCCCCGCCGCCAGCCCCATGCTGACCGGGTAGGCCAAGGCAAAGCCGGTCGAAATCCCCAGGCCGATCACCGCACCCAGCGGCTCCATCAGCCCCGACCCGATCGCCACCAGCGCGGCTTTCAGGTTCGACAACCCGGTAGCGCGCAAGGCCAGCGCCACGGCCAACCCCTCGGGGATGTCCTGAATGGCAATGGCGCTGGTCAGCGGCAGGCCGATGTTCATGTCGCCATTGGCAAAGCTCACGCCAATGGCCATGCCCTCAGGCAGGTTGTGCAGGGTAATCGCCAGCACAAACAACCATACCCGGCTGATGCGCTCGGCCTCCGGGCCGCAAGGGCCGGTGCTTTCGTGTTCATGCGGGGTGAAGCGATCCAGGCCCAGCATCAGCAGCACGCCCAGGCCCATGCCCAGCACCACGGTAAAGGCCGCGGCCGGGCCGTTGCCGGTAATTTCGCGGGCGGCATCCAGGCCCGGCAGAATCAGCGAAAACGAACTGGCCGCCAGCATCATGCCGGCGGCAAAACCCAGCATCACATCCTGGGTGCGGGCCTTGACATCGCGCAGCACCACTGCCAGCACCGCGCCCAGCGCTGTGGCGCCAAAGCCGGACAACCCTCCCAGCATGGCCAGGTGCAGGTTGTCGGCATGGTCGCCGTTCACTGCGTTCCACAGGCTGGCGGCCAGCAGTAGCAACACCGCCAGCAGGCTCAACCCCAGGCCGGCGCTGAGCCACGGGGTGTTCACGGCCTGTTGGCGCCAGGCGTTCAGCAGCGAGGTCGGGGCGGCGCTTTGAGTGTGGGCGGGGGGCATGTGAACCTCGAATCAGTAAATAATGGCAGTCTACTCAGGGACCTGCACCAATCGCCAAGGATTCCCTTCTATCGCCTTGATAGCTGACTATGCTGTGCAGCAAAGCCTTTGACAGGAGTTTTGGCATGGGGTCGACGTTCAACAGCCTGGTCGGGCTGATCATCCTGGCGCTGGATATCTGGGCCATCCTGAATGTGATCAAGAGTGGCAGTGAAGTGGGCATCAAGGTGTTGTGGATCCTGCTGATCGCCTTGCTGCCGGTGGTGGGGCTGGTGATCTGGGCGATCGCCGGGCCGCGGGGGAATGTGCGGATCTGAATGGCTGTGCTGGCCTCTTCGCGGGTGAACCCGCTCCCACAGGGGGATCACTAGACCTGAGGGCAGTGATCTTCCTGTGGGAGCGGGCGTGCCCGCGAAGAGGCCGTAACAGACAAAAGCGGCAACACCCCCGTGACAAAATTTTCACATTGGTTTAAACAGAATCCGCACCCGCACAATGCTGCGTTGGTAAACACCTGCGCCATCTCCGCAAACCCGCAATCCTAGGACCTTCCCATTCATGGCTAACCTGGACGCCTTGAAGCAACGGGGCGCGCGAGCGTCGTTCTCGCCCACTCTGAAATCCCACCTGGCCTACACCCTGCTCAGTGGCCTGGTGATCATGCTGATGCTCAGCCTCGTGCGCCTGGCGCTGCTGGTCTACAACAGCGACATGATCGGCGATACCCCCAGCGCGACCGTCGCAGAAGGCTTCCTCAACGGTTTGCGCTTCGACCTGCGGGTAGTGGTGTACATCAGCATTCCGCTGCTGCTGGCCATCCTCAGTCCCTGGGCCATGGCCCGGCGTGGCCTGTTCCGTTTCTGGCTGACCATCACCTCGAGCGTGGTGATGTTCCTCGGCCTGATGGAAATGGACTTCTATCGCGAGTTCCACCAGCGCCTCAACGGTTTGGTGTTCCAGTACATCAAGGAAGACCCGAAGACCGTGCTGAGCATGCTCTGGTACGGCTTCCCGGTGGTGCGCTACCTGCTGGCCTGGCTGTTCGGCACCTGGCTGCTGAGCCTGCTGTTCAAGGGCATCGACCGCATGACCCGTGGCAACGGTGCCGGCGAGGTCACCCTGCAGCGCCGTGCCGCGCCGTGGTACAACCGCCTGGCGGTGTTCATGGTGATCCTGCTGGTGGCCGTGGTCGCCGCCCGTGGCACCCTGCGTCAGGGCCCGCCGATGCGCTGGGGTGATGCCTTCACCACCGATTCCAACTTCGTCAACCAGCTGGGCCTGAACGGCACCCTGACCCTGATCGATGCTGCCAAGAGCCGCTTCGGCGAAGACCGCGCCAACATCTGGAAGCCGGTGCTGGAGCAGGACGTGGCCACGCAGAGCGTGCGCGAGCAGCTGCTGACCGCCCACGACACCCTGGTCGATGCCGACGAGGCTGCAATCCGCCGCGACTTCGTGCCGCCGGCCGAGCGCACCCTGCCGATCAAGAACGTGGTGGTGATCCTGATGGAAAGCTTCGCCGGCCACTCGGTGGGCGCGCTGGGCAGCCCCAACAACATCACCCCGTACTTCGACAAGCTGGCCAAAGAAGGCCTGCTGTTCGACCGCTTCTTCTCCAACGGCACCCATACCCACCAGGGCATGTTCGCCACCATGGCCTGCTTCCCCAACCTGCCAGGCTTTGAGTACCTGATGCAGACCCCGGAAGGGGGCCACAAGCTCTCCGGCCTGCCAGCCTTGCTCAGCGCCCGCGATTACGACGACGTTTACGTCTACAACGGCGACTTTGCCTGGGACAACCAGTCCGGGTTCTTCGGCAACCAGGGCATGACCACCTTCATTGGCCGTAACGACTTCGTCAACCCGGTGTTCTCCGACCCGACTTGGGGCGTGTCCGACCAGGACATGTTCGACCGCGGCGCCGAAGAGCTGGCCAAGCACGATGGCAAGAAGCCGATCTACGCGCTGCTGCAGACCCTGTCCAACCACACCCCGTACGCGCTGCCCAAAGACCTGCCGGTAGAGCCGGTAACCGGCCAGGGTCGCCTGGACGAGCACCTCACTGCCATGCGCTATTCGGACTGGGCGCTGGGGCAGTTCTTCGAGAAGGCGCGCAAGGAGCCGTACTTCAAGGAAACCCTGTTCGTCATCGTTGGCGACCATGGCTTTGGCAACCACCAGCAGGTCACCGAGCTGGACCTGGGTCGCTTCAACGTGCCGCTGCTGCTGATTGCCCCAGGCATCCAGGAGAAGTTCGGTGCGGTCAACCACACCGTGGGCACCCAGGTCGACATCGTGCCGACCATCATGGGCCGCCTGGGTGGCCAGGCCCGTCACCAGTGCTGGGGCCGCGACCTGCTCAACCTGCCTGAGGGCGACCAGGGCATGGGCATGATCAAGCCATCGGGCAGCGAGCAGATCGTCGGCCTGGTACAGGGCGACCGTATCCTGATCGAGTCCAAGGACATGACCCCGCGCATGTACCGCTACCAGCTGGGCAGCGAGTTCAAGGCCGAGCTGATCGAAAGCCCGGACCAGCCGGAAATGCTGAAGAAGCTGGAAGCGTATATCCAGACTGCGACCAAGAGCTTGCTGGATAACACTGCTGGTGTAGTGCACGGCACGCCTAAGTAAGGCTGCAACAGGGGCCGCTTTGCGGCCCATTCGCGGGTAAACCCGCTCCCACAGGGATTTCACAGGGTCTGAGGGCAGTGATATCCCTGTGGGAGCGGGTTTACCCGCGAAGAGGCCGGCACAGACTGAACATTCTCCCCACCTCAAGGTCACTTGTTTCAGGCATTACACACCTGGTGTTCGTTGACTGAGAGGGTTCGTTCAATGAAAGAGTGGGAAGTCATCTTTGCCGACCAGAAAGGCGTGCTCACCACCCTGACGCTGCGCGGCGACCAGTGCCCCAGCGAAGAGGACGCCGCGCGGGCCATCCGTTCGCACCTGTTCCCGGTGATGGACGAGCTGGACCTCAACGACTTCCAGGACCGCACCATTTCCCCCACCGCACGCTGGCTGAAGGAGCAGAGTGGCGTGACCATCACCAGCATCCACGAAACGCCCTGAACCACACGTTTGCGTGGTGCCCTGGCAGGCACTACGCTGCATGAAGGTGCCGGCCTATTCTGCGGGTCGGCACCGCATCCCTTCGCGTCTTGCATCAGCTCGAACTGCCCGGCCGCTGCCGGCAGGTGCGTAGTGCACGGAAAGTCTATCCATCGCATTATTCAGGAGGACGTTTCATGAGCAGCCAGAACGACGATATCAGCAGCAACGTCCTGCGCCAGATGAAGGCAGGCGGTTTCGACTTCACCCAGATCCATCCCATCGAGTTCTACGCCATATTCCCCGACGAAGCAGGGGCCCGCCGTGCGGCCGGGCAGTTTCGTGGGGAATCGCTGAATGCCCAGGTCAAGGAGATGGGCGACGGTGCATGGCATCTGGAACTGAGCAAGGTCATGTATGCCACCCATGGCGGGATTGGCGACTTTGAAGAGGCCTTCGAGCAGCTGGTGACACCTTATGGCGGTGAGGTGGAAGGGTGGGGGGTCAAGCAGGAGCGGCCCATAGCCTGAGAGTTTTGTGTTGCCTTCTTCGCGGGCAAGCCCGCGAAGAAGCACACACAGCCCTCAAGGCCTGCGCCCAGCCATATGCCCCAGGTAAGCCAGCAATTCATCCAGCTCCGATTCACTCAAGACACTCTCTGCAAACCCCGGCATCTTTGCCTGCGGCCACTGCCGCAGGCTTTGCGGGTCACGAATCAGCTGGCGTAGATATTCAGGCCGAAAATACTCGGTCGGGTTATGCGGCATATTCAGGTCCGGCCCCACCTGTGCATCCCCTGCGCCATTCAACCTATGACACGCCAGGCAATTCTGCTGGAACAAGGCAAAGCCTCGGCGCACCGGGCTGTCGGCCGGCAACTTGGGGGCGGGCAGCAGCGCCGGAAAACGCGCTTCGACGGAGGCCAGCTTGCGAATCGTGGAAATCTGGAACGGCCACTGCTCCGGGCGGATACCGCTGGCCTGCGGTGCAGTCCACACTAGGTAGAACGGTCCTGCACTCGGCTTGCCTTGGCCCAGTGATGGCCATGGCCGGTCAGGTTCCTCCACCGCCAGCCAGGCCTGTGCCGGCCCCTGCTGCAACAGTGGCGCCGCGGGCATTTCGGCGGCAAAACCGTCCAGCGCCACTGCCTGCAGGTGGTCGCTGGCGCTCACGCCGTCCAGCAGCGCGGCCAGCGGCACAGCCCGATAACGCATGGGCTGCTTGTAGGAAACGTCCTGGTCGATGCTGATGTCCCGGGCCTGCGGGTGGTCGAGCAGTTCTGCACTGCTCCATTGGCGCGTCGTGGCGCCCAGTTCAAGGTGCAGTTGCGCCGCCGACAGCGGCAGGCTCAGGAGCAACACTAACAGTGCAAGGCAGTGGCGCATGGGTAATCTCCGACCATCAAGGCCAGCAGGTTACCTGTGCGTTGCCTGTTGGCGCCACAGCGGCAGTCAGCCGAACAAACGTGTAAGGTTCGGCAGGATCAGCAGCAAAGTCGTGGCGAAGAGAATGAGCCCAGCTTGGCGAATTTTCGATTGTCTGAACATGGCGGACCGCCTTCTTGTTGTTATTCCTGAATACCCGTTGGCTTCCCTGTCGCGCTTCGGGTCGATCGCAGTGGCGTTGCGTGACGCCTGAACTGCCTGCCTCTTGAAAGTGGATATACAACCAACAGTAGGGTGTGCGTCATCCATGTTTGAGAACCCTTTGTTCTAATACTGTGGGTCGTTGATTTCGTCTGGCTATGAGGCCAAGTGCCAGCCAGCTGGCATGCTCTCGCTAGACGGTGGCGCAAGTGCCAGCAGGGCACCGACGAAATGTGACCGTTCGTCAGTGCGGCCTACTTGCTTGTACGTGCCTTTCGCGTCAGTCTCTACAGCAGATTCCCACCCATGTCGTTCAGGACTATCCCTATGTCGTTACGCATCTGCATCCTTGAAACCGATGTCCTGCGACCGGAGTTGACCGCGCAGTACCAGGGCTACGGCAGGATGTTCGAGCAGCTCTTCTCGCGTCAGCCGATCGCCGCCGAATTTCGTGTGTACAACGTGATGAACGGCGATTACCCCGCCGACAATGAAGTGTTCGATGCCTATCTGGTGACGGGCAGCAAGGCCGACTCGTTTGGTACCGACCCGTGGATCCAGACGCTCAAGGCCTACCTGCTGAAGCTGTACGAGCGTGGCGAGAAGTTGCTGGGTGTATGTTTCGGCCACCAGTTGCTGGCGTTGACCCTGGGTGGCAAGGCCGAGCGTGCGGAACAGGGCTGGGGTGTGGGTATCCACCGCTATTCGCTGGCGGCCCATGCGCCGTGGATGGACCCTGAGGTGTCGGAGCTGACCTTGCTGATCAGCCACCAGGACCAGGTGACCGAGCTGCCGGAAGGCGCCACGGTGATCGCCTCCAGCGATTTCTGCCCGAACGCTGCGTACCACATTCGTGACCAGGTGCTGTGCTTCCAGGGGCACCCCGAGTTCGTGCACGACTACTCTCGCGCGCTGCTCGATGCGCGCCAGGAGTATCTGGGGGATGAGGTGTACCACAAGGCCGTGGCCAGCCTGGCCACCGAGCACCAGGGCGACCTGGTGGGGGAGTGGATGTTGCGGTTTATCCAGCAACCGGTGAGCAAACACGACGCGGCCTGAAGCCGAGCGCTGTTTTTGTAGGAGCAGCCTTGTGCTGCGAAGAGGCCCTCACGACCACATAGCATATGTTGGTCTTGCCGGCCTTTTCGCAGCACAAGGCTGCTCCTACAGGAAGCGCGCCGGGCCTGGGGTCAAAGCCAGCCCGATTTCTTGAAGCTGGCATACAACGCGGTACAGCCCAGCCCGATTACCCCCAGTACCCCGAAGTACCCATAGTGCCACCCCAACTCCGGCATGTTCTGGAAGTTCATCCCGTAAACCCCGGCAATTGCCGTGGGGAACGCCAGGATCGCCGCCCAGGCTGCAAACTTGCGCTGCACGATGCTCTGCCGTGACGACTCCAGCAGCATGCCGATCTCGATGGTCTGGCTGGCGATGTCACGGATACCTGCCAGGTCTTCCATCTGCCGCGTCACGTGGATTTGCACGTCACGGAAGTACGGGCGCATGTTCTTGTCGATGAACGGGAAGCTCAGGCGCTGCAGTTCCTCGCTCACTTCCACCATCGGTGCCACGTAGCGGCGCAGGCGCAGGATGTCGCGGCGCAGGCTGTGCAAGCGGCGGATATCGTCCTCTTGCAGCGAACCGCCGAGCACGCTCTGCTCCAGCTCTTCGATCTCGCCATGAATGGCCTCGCTGACCGGCTGGTAGTTCTCGGTGACGAAGTCGAGCAGGGCGTACAGCACGAAGTCTTCGCCGTGCTCCAGCAGCAACGGCCGCGCCTCGCAGCGTTGGCGCACCAGGGCATAGGATTTGGAGTGGCCGTTGCGGCAGGTGATGATGTAGCCGTTGCCGGCGAAGATGTGGGTTTCGATGAACTCCAGCTTGCCTTCGTGGCGCACCGGCGAATAGGTGACGATGAACAGGGCGTCGCCGAAAGTTTCCAGCTTGGGCCGGCTGTGCTTTTCCAGGGCGTCTTCGATGGCCAGTTCGTGCAAATTGAACTGGCATTGCAGGTTGGCCAGTTCCTCAGCGTTGGGCTCTTCCAGGCCAATCCACACAAAATGCCCTGGCTTGCGTGCCCATTCGCTGCCTTCGTCGATGCTGATGTTGGTGACCTTTCTGCCGGCGCTGTATACCGCCGATGCCACGACTCGACCCATGGTTGTTCGCTTATTCCGGTTGGACACGGGTTACAGCTTGGGCTGTAGTGGGCTCAAGAGCAACCTAGCTCTTGGCCAGTTCCCCTTCCATGCGGTCGATGCATTGCTGCATCTGCCCGCGGCACTGTTCGATCAGCGCCGGCAGGTCCTGCAGGGTCATGCCCGCCGTGGCGATCGGTGGCAGCGAGCGCACGATCACCGTGCGCTGGCGCCAGCTGTTCAGGCTGAGGCGCCCGGCATAGCGGCTGACGCACACCGGCACGATCGGCACACCCGCCTCGATGGCCATGTGAAACGCGCCCTTCTTGAAGGCCAGCAGGTGCTCGCCGGGATTGCGCGTGCCTTCGGGGAAAATCCAGATCGAGGTGTCGTCCTGCAGTACCCGGGTGGTCTTCTGCATGGCCTTGCGTGCCTGGTAGGCATTCTTGCGGTCGACCAGCACGTTGCCACCCAGCCAGAACAGCTGGCCGAACAGCGGGATCCAGCCCAGGCTTTTCTTGCCGATGGCGACGGTGCGCTGCGGCACCACCTGGCCTAGCACGAACAGGTCAAAGTTGGACTGGTGGTTGGCGACGATCACGCAGCCTGGCGGCTGGTCCCACAGCGGGCCGACTTCGGCCTTCACCCTGATGCGCATCAGCCAGGTGGCCGGCAGGCTGTAGAGGCGGGCGAAGACGCGGCTGTTGTCGGGGTTGAAGGGGCGGCACAGGCCAACGACCAGGCCCAGGGCCCCAACCACAAGGAAATGCAGCGCCAGCAGGAACATGCGCAATGAATAAAGCATGGTACGACTCACACCAGACAGTCGCCGGGCAGTGTACGGATGTGCACTGGTCGGGGCAAACCCTGGTGCAAGCTTGTACTGGCCCTTTCGCGGGTGAACCCGCTCCCACGGGTACCTCACTGCTCTTGAGGCATGCGATATCCCTGTGGGAGCGGGTTCACCCGCGAAGAGGCCGGTACGGTCAACCTGTATAGTGCTGATCCAGCTCGATCGCCTTGTCCAGCGCCTCCAGCAGCTCTTTGCGCACCTTCAGCTTGGTGTGCTTGTGCGCCAGCATGTTCAGCTTCTTCAGCTCCCGCGCTTTCTCCAGTGCTGCATCCTGCAACTGCTCGGCCGGCACCACCTTGTCGAGGAAGCCGGCATCCACCGCGCCCTGCGGGTCAAACACCTCGGCATTGATCACCGAGCGGTGGAAGGCCGAGCGGCGCAGGCGGTCGCGGGCCAGTTCGATGCCGGCATGGTGCATGGTCATGCCGATCTGCACTTCGTTCAGGCACACCTTGTACGGCCCTTCGACGCCAATGCGATAGTCGCCCGACAGCAGCAGGAAGGCGCCCTTGGCCACGGCGTTGCCCGGGCAGGCGACCACTACCGGGAACGGGTGCGACAGCAGGCGGCGGGCGAGGGTGGAGCCGGCGGTGACCAGGCTGATCGCCTCCTTGGGGCCGCTGGTCATCACCTTGAGGTCGTAGCCGCCAGACAGGATGCCGGGCTGCCCGGTGATGATCACCACCGCGCGCTCTTCGGTGGCGCGGTCGAGCGCGGCGTTGAAGGCGGCGATGACGTCTGGCGAGATGGCGTTGACCTTGCCGTTGTTCAGGGTCAGGGTGACGATGCCGTCTTCGGCGTGGTAGGTAATCAGCTCGCTCATGGCAGAGTCCTTTTGTTGGCGTGGCGACGACGTTACCCAGCGCCAGGGGCGAGGTAAAGCAGTAAGGCTGACTGGTCGGTCAGCGTTCGCCGGGGCTCAAATGCAAATGCATGAAAAAATTGAAAAAAATGCTTGCCAAAGGGAAGGTCTTTCACTAAATTAGCGCACCTCGACAGGCTGCAAGGCTTGAAGAGAAACGGTGAAGTGTCCGAGTGGTCGAAGGAGCACGCCTGGAAAGTGTGTATACGAGAAATCGTATCAAGGGTTCAAATCCCTTCTTCACCGCCACATTCTACGAAGAGCCCCCGAGCTGAAAAGCCGGGGGCTTTTTGTTTTTGGGCCTTTGGGGGCCGCTTTGCGGCCCTTTCGCGACACAAGGCCGCTCCTACAGGGACCGCGTACGCCTGTAGGAGCGGCCTTGTGTCGCGAAGGGGCGCAACGCGCCCCCAAAATTCTAGAAGCTGACCGAAGCCGAAAGCCGAGCCGTCCGCGGCGCTCCCTGGAACAGGTAGTTATCCCCCAGGTAATCCCCCACATCGCGCCAATAACGCTTGTCGAACACGTTATCCACAGTCAGCCGCAGCACCGTGTCATACCCCCCCATACGCGTACGGTAGCGGCTACCCACATCGAACACCGCATACCCACCAACTTCCACATTCCCCGCCTGGCTCGCATATTTGCTGGCGCTGTAGCGCGCCCCGCCCAGCAGTGCCAACCCCGGTACCGGCAGGGTGTATTCCGCCTGCAACGCCGCCCGGAACCTGGGCACGTTGATCGCCTGGTGGCCCTCATAGGCATCGGTATCGCTGTTCTGCACCCGCGCCCGAATCGCCGCAGCGCTGGCCTGCACCTGCAGGTTCGAGGTCACCCAGCCGCTGGCGCCCAGTTCCAGGCCGGTGTTCTTCTGCTGGCCTTGCTGCACGTAGGTGAAAGTGCCGGAGCCGTCCGGGCGCGCGTACTGGTACGCCTGGCGTATCTGGAACAGTGCGGCACTGAAGCTCAGGCCTTGCCAGTCATGCTTGAGGCCTAGTTCCAGTTGGTGTGAGGTCGTCGGTGCCAGGATTTCGAATCTGTTCTCGGCGAGCCAGGGTGCAGTACCGCCTGCCGACAGGCCTTTGGAATAGCTGGCATACACCGTGGTATCCGGCTGCGGCTTGTAGATGAGCGCGGCGTTGGGCAGCAGTTCGTACTGCCGGGTATGGCGGCCGGCAACGCCGTCCTCATTCCAGGTTTTCTCGTCCAGGCGTACTTCACGGGCACCCAGTACGGTCTGCCAGTGCTCGTTGAAGCTGATGCGGTCGCTCACGAACAACCCGTACTGGCGGCTGTCCAGGCGACGTTCGCTAGACCTGATGGGCTTGTCGGATGGATCGAAGGCCGGCGCACCGGTGTGGATATTGCCTGTACCTACCCATTCCATATAGCTGGGGCGCTGATCCAGCGTGCGCCGCTGCGCACTAGTGCCCACGGTCAGCTCATGCCCCACGCCCAGCCCATCGAAACGCCCGTTGAGCATGGCCTGCGCCTCATCTGTACGGCGGGTGTCGTCCGGGCTGCGGAAGTCGTAGATGTCGTAGTCGCCGTTGCTGCCGAAGAACGCGCCTTCGCTCGAGCCCCAGGCAAACGAGCTGTAGTCATCAATCACCACCTTGCTGCGCGAGGCGCTCAAAGTCCCGGTCCAGGCTTCGTTGAAACGGTACTCGAAGCGCCCGCCCAGGTTCAGCGAATCGTTCTGCACCGGCTTGGCCCAGTGCTGGTAGGCCAGGCGGTCGTCCGGGTCGATGCCATGGGGTACTTCGCTGCCACCGAGCAACTGGTAACCCGGCACCGAGCGTTGTTCACGGTGCTGGTATTCGGCATCCAGCTGCAGGGTGGCATCCGGGTTGATCTGCCAGTCGAACGCCAGCGAGGCGAAGTCGCGCTTGCCGTCGGCGTGGTCGACGTAGGAGCGGATGTCTTCATGAGCCAGGTTGGCCCGCAGGCCGAACTGCCGCTCGCTGCCGAACCAGCCACCCAGGTCGGTGGCCAGGTAGCGTTCGCCTTGTTCGTTGGTCGACACCGTGACGCTGCGCACGTCTTCGGCGCGCTTGGTCACGTAGTTGACCAGGCCGCCCGGCTCCGATACGCCGCTCTGCAGCCCGGACAGGCCCTTGAGCAGCTCCACCTGCTGCTTGTTTTCCAGGGCCACGTTCTGCTCGCCGGCGATGGTCTGGCCATTGATTCGGTAGCTGCTGGCGGCATTCAGCTCGAAGCCGCGCACGTTGAAGTTTTCGTAGTAGCCGATGGGGGCGTAGCTTTGGCCCACCGAGGCGTCGCTTTGCAGCACTTCGCTGAGCTGGCGTACCTGGCGGTCTTCCAGCAGTTGCTGGCTGAATACGCTGATCGAGGCCGGGGTGTCGAGCAAGGGTGCGGGCTGGAAGCCGCCTACTGCTGCCTGGCGTACCTGGTAGCCGTCGTTGGTGTAGGTATCGGAGACCTGCAGCGGGGCCAGTAGCACGCTGTCTTCGGCAAGCACATGGGGGCAATGCAGGGCCAGGCCCAGGCTGAGCAGGCTCAGGGGCAGGCGAGGGTGACGCGGGGGCATGCGGTGGGGCTCCTGGATGCGCGACACCTGCGCCGGCCTCTTCGCGGGTGAACCCGCTCCCACATGAACAGCGCTGCCCTTGAGAGTGGCGCAGTTCCTGTAGGAGCGGGTTTACCCGCGAAGAGGCCAGTACAGGCCATGAAAAAGGCGGCATCTTACAGCCGCCTTCAACATAAAACGATCCGGGCCCTGCGATATCCCGTCAGCCTTTGCTGGCCGGCCGCCTGTGCTGCTTCCAGTTGTCGTCGATCTTCGACCAGGTCTTGCCATCGGTAATGGCCATGAGCTTGCGCCCGTCCTTGAAAGTGGCCAGGAAGGTGGCTTCCTCTTCTTTGCCACCCAGCCACAGCCCGGCCAGCAACCCCACCGGCCCGGCCACCAGGGCCCCGGCCACGCCCCAGCCCAGGGCACTGCCCAGGCTGCGGCTGGATTCCAGGCTGGCCAGCCGCAGGTCGCTGATGCGTGCCAGGGAAATCCGCTCGCCCGGGGAGGGGCTGCGCGGGGTCTTGAGTGTGAGCGATCCATTGCGATACTCGCCTTCACCTTGCAAGAAATCGCCGGATTGCACCGTGAGTCTTGTCATAACGTTGTCCTGTCAGGGAAAGGGCATTGACCAGCGCCTACTGAGCGCTGCCCGGGCAGGCAAGTCAACGGCCATGCGACGGAGGGTCGTGCGGTGCATTGTCGCTCAGGTCAATGGGCTTCAGGCGATCTGCAAAGCGTTCTTGCGCTTGCGCTCGGCCAAACCCCACGCCAGCAACGCCAGCCCGCCAATCACCAACCCGGCCAGCACAATCCCCATCCAGCCCTGGCGTTGGAACAGCTGCGTGCCCAGCAGCGATCCCAAGGCCCCGCCAATGAAGTAGCAGGTGATATACCCGGCATTCAGCCGCGTGCGCGCCTCGGGTCGCAGGGCAATTACCGCATTCTGGTTGCTCACGTGCACCAGTTGCACTGCAAGGTCGAGCATCAGCACGCCCAGCAGCAAGGCCAGCAACGACTGCTCGGCGAAGCCCAGCGGCACCCACGACAGCAGCAATACCACCAGGCCCACGGTGGTGCCCAGCGAACCCTTGCCACGGTCAGCCAGGCGCCCCGCCCAGTTGGCCGACAGTGCACCCGCTGCACCGGCCAGGCCGAACAGGCCTATCACCGCGTCCGAATAGTGATACGGGCCTTTCGCCAGCAGGAACGCCAGTGGCGTCCAGAACAGGGCGAACAGGCTGAATGCCAGCAGGCCGAGCAGAGAACGCAGGCGCAGCACCGGTTCTTCGAGGAACAGGCGGAACACCGAGCCGATCAGCGCTGGGTATTTCAGCCCGGCATGGCTGTGGTGTTGTGGCAGGCTGCGGTACAGCGCCACGGCGGTGATGGCCATCAGCAGCGCGGCCAGCACGTAGATGCTGCGCCAGCCACCCAGTTCGGCCATGAACCCGGCGGCGGTACGCGCCAGCAGGATGCCCAGCAGCAATCCGCTCATCAAGGTGCCGACCGCCCGCCCGCGCTGGTGTGGCTCGCTGAGGGTCGCGGCCATGGGCACGAGGATCTGCGCCACCACCGAGAACAGCCCAGTCAGCGCGGTGCCAAGTATCAGCCAGGGAAGGCTCGGTGCGCAGGCGCTGATGACCAGGCCAAGGGTGGAAATGGCAGTCATCACGGTGATCAGCCGGCGCTGCTCGAACAGGTCGCCCAGCGGCGCCAGCAGCAACAGGCCGGCGCCGTAGCTCAGTTGCGCGGCAATGACGATGCTGCCGGCACTGGCGGTGCTCAGGCCGAACTGCTGGGCGATGCTGTGCAGTAGCGGTTGCGCATAGTAGTTGCTGGCCACGGCCAGGCCGGTGGCGGTGGCCATCAGCAGGATCAGGGCGCGGCTGAGAGTGGGGGCGTTCATGCAGTTCTCGTGGCGGGCAGGAGTAAAGGGGGATTATCGGAAAGTGTCGGGCATTACATCAATGCATTGTGCGGCAGAGCAGAGTGGGGGGGCTGGAGGTCGGGGATCGGTTAAGCCTGTGCTGGCCTCTTCGCGGGTAAACCCGCTCCCACAGGTACACCACTGGGTTCGGGGCCTGTGATATCCCTGTGGGAGCGGGTTTACCCGCGAAGAGGCCAGCACAGGCAACCCTTCATTCAGGCTGCAAACCCGCCATCGACCGTCAGGCTGGCCCCTGTGACATACCCCGCCTCAGGCCCCGCCAGGTAAGCCACGAAGCTGGCAATCTCATCCGCCTCGCCATAGCGCCCGATCGCCATCAGCGGGATCAAACTGTCTGCGAACTCGCCGCTGGCCGGGTTCATGTCGGTGTCCACCGGCCCTGGTTGCACGTTGTTCACGGTAATGCCTTTCGGCCCCAGGTCCCGGGCCATGCCGCGAGTCAGGCCGACCAGCGCCGATTTGCTCATGGCATAAGGGGCGCCACCGGCAAACGGCATGCGCTCGGCATTGGTGCTGCCAATGTTGATGATGCGCCCGCCTTGGCCCATGTAGCGTGCCGCGGCCTGGCTGGCGACGAATACGCTGCGCACGTTCACCGCCAGCATGTGGTCGAAGTCGGCCAGGTCGAACTCGGTCACCGGCGCTACCGCCAGTACACCGGCGTTGTTGACCAGGATATCCAGCCGGCCGAAGGCTTTCACGGTGTCATCCACGGCCAGTTGCACGGCCGCCGCGTCGGCACTGTCGGCACGCAGGGCCAGCGCCTTGCCGCCGGTTTTGGTAATTTCCTCAACCAGCTCCTGCGCCGGACCGGCGGAACTGACATAGGTGAAGGCCACCTGTGCGCCTTCGCGGGCCAGGCGTCGCACGATGGCTGCACCAATGCCGCGGGAACCGCCCTGTACCAGGGCCACCTTGCCTTCGAGTGAGTGTTGCTTGGACATGTTGATCTCCTGCTGGAAGCCAGGCCGGAATGCCTTGGATGGGCGCAGTATCGGCGCTTGATTACCTGCTGATAAGATGGCAATCACTATCAGCAGAGTAAACCTTTGGTTGCCAATCATGGCCATGGAATCATTCAACGCGTTGGAATGCTTCATCCGCAGTGCCGAAGTCGGCAGCTTTGCCGAAGCCGCCAGGCGCCTCAGCATTACCCCGGCTGCCGTGGGCAAGCATGTTGCCCAGTTGGAAGCGCGCCTGGGGGTGCGGTTGTTCCAGCGTAGTACCCGCAAGCTGACCCTGACCGAGGCAGGGCAGCGATTTCTGGGGGAGGTCAGTGACAGCTTCCGCACTATCCAGTACGCCGTGGCCAACCTGGCCAGCAGCGAAGGCCAGCCGGCCGGGTTGTTGCGGGTAAGCATGGGCACGGTTTTCGGGCGCTTGTATGTGTTGCCATTGCTGGGTGAGTTCCTGCGTCGCTACCCGGCCATTACTCCGGACTGGCATTTCGACAACCGCCAGGTCGACCTGATTGGCCAGGGCTTCGATGCAGCGATTGGTGGTGGCTTCGATCTGCCGCCGGGGGTGGTGGCGCGCAAGCTGACCCCGGCGCACAGGGTGCTGGTGGCGGCGCCGGCGTACCTGGGCCGGCACCCGCCGATTGACGATCCGCAGGTGTTGCAACGGCATGACGGTATCCTGATCCGCTCGCCGCAGACTGGTCGGGTGCGCTCATGGCCGTTGACCAGCCGTTGGCAGGTGCAGCAGCCATTGCAGTTGCGCCAGACGATGACCATGAGCGATTCGGATGCGGCTTGCGCGGTGGCCGAGCAGGGCTTGGGAATTGCCCTGGTGAGCCTGCCGTTTGCCGTGCCGTACCTGGAAGGCGGGCGGCTGCGGCGGGTGCTGCCGGACTGGTATGTGGACGATGGGCATATCAGCCTGTATTTCGCCGAGCACAAGCTGTTGCCGGGCAAGACCCGGGCGTTTGTCGATTTTGTGGTGGAGCAGTTCGAGGAGCAGGGGCTGGCGCGGCGGTTCGATGCCTTGCAATCCGTGTAGGAGCAGCCTTGTGCTGCGAAGGGGCCGGTAAGGCAAAAGATCTTCTGTGTTGCTCATGGCCCCTTCGCAGCACAAGGCTGCTCCTACAAGGGGTATCACTGGCCTGAGGGGCGAAGAGGCCGGTTCAGACAACATCAACAATGAACAATGCCTGTGCCCCCAGGTTTACCTCATCATCAACCTTCTTGCCGACCAGTTGTTGCCCCAGCGGCGAGCGCGGGGTAATCACCGTCACCAGCCCATCCCCCTCGCCAATCTTCAACCCCGCCGCCTCGGGCCCGAGGAACAGTCGGCGCTGCCCGCCATCTTCATCCTCCAGCGTCACCAGGTTGCTCACCTGCACCCCGCGTGCCGGGTCGTAATCGCGCAGCAGCAGTTGCTGGTAGGTCAGCAGCGCCTTGCGGATCTCGGCGCTGCGGCGGGCCTGGCCGGTGGCCAGGTACGAGGCCTCCAGGCCCAGGGTGTCGTACTTGTTCTCGGCGATGTTCTCTTCGGCAGTGGCGGCTTCGTACGCAGTTTGCGCCGCGCGGGTCAGCACATCCAGGTCCTGTTCGAGGGTGGCAACTATCTGCGCCAGCAGGCTGGGCTTGTCCATGGTCAGTAACAGAACTCCAGCACGTTGGCCTGGCTTTTGTCGGTGGGCGCGGTGCGGTTCTGCTGCAGCCAGAACTGGCACTTGGGGCTGTTGAGGTTGCGCGGGTTGCCCTGGGCGGCCTCGGCGGCCTGTTGCAGCTCCTGCTTGTGCAGGATGTCCTTGTAGCGTTCGAACATTTCCGCCTGGGCATCCGCCGCAGGGGCTGGCGCTGGCGGCGCGGCAGGCCGGTACGCGGCGGGGGCCACGGCTTGGGCCAGTGGCTGTACCTGCTGTGGCCACAGTTGCAGGGCCAGCCACAGGCTGGCGGCGATCGCCACGGCGCCCAGCCACAGGCCAAAGGCAACGCACACGATCAACGGCAACGGCTTGAGGGTGATCTTCAATTCGCGGTGGCGCGCCATGGCAGCCTCCTGGCAGGGTGTTCGGGGTGCATTGTCGCATGCGCCTGGGCATTTTTCCGCGCAGGTGCTTTTGTCAGCGACAATTTATACGCAGAATGCGCGGTTTTTCCGCTGGGCGAGGGCAGGGTACATGAAAGCCACTTGGGACATCTTCTGCAGCGTCGTCGACAACTACGGCGATATAGGCGTGACCTGGCGCCTGGCCCGGCAGCTGGTGGCCGAGCACGGCCTGGCTGTGCGCCTGTGGGTGGATGACCTCAATGCATTCACGCCCATGTGCCCCGGGGCCGATGCCACCGCCCCGCAGCAGTGGCAGCATGGTGTGGATGTGCGCCAATGGCCGGTAGCCTGGTTGCCGGTGGCGCCGGCTGATGTGGTAATCGGTGCCTTCGCCTGCCAATTGCCAGCAGCCTATGTGGAGGCAATGCGTGCTCGTGTCACGCCGCCGCTGTGGCTGAACCTCGAGTACCTCAGTGCCGAGGACTGGGTGGAGGGCTGCCATGGCTTGCCTTCGCCGCAGCCCAATGGCTTGCGCAAGGTGTTTTTCTTTCCCGGCTTTACCGAAAAGACCGGTGGCCTGCTGCGCGAGGGCTCGCTGCTGGCGCGGCGTGATGCGTTCCAGCAAGGCGCACGGCAGGCCTTCTTGCAGGGGCTTGGTGTAAACCCTGAAGCGGGGGCGTTGCTGATTTCCCTGTTCGCCTACGAAAACCCGCAACTGGGCAACTGGCTTGATGCCCTGGCCTCAGGCGAGCAACCTTGCCACCTGCTGGTGCCGCAAGGGCGCGTTGTCGCGGGGCTCGGCCAGTGGCTTGGCGAGGCGGTACTGCAGGTGGGCAGCGTGCGCAAGCGCGGGGCGCTGACCCTGCAGGTGCTACCTTTCGTCAGCCAGGACGACTACGACCGGTTGCTGTGGAGCTGTGATTTCAATGCCGTGCGCGGCGAAGACTCGTTCGTGCGCGCGCAGTGGGCCGGGCAGCCGATGCTGTGGCACATTTACGTGCAGGACGAGAATGCCCATTGGGAAAAGCTCGAAGCGTTTCTCGCGCATTATCGACAGGGGTTGTCAGGCGATGCCGATGCCGCCCTGCTTGGCCTGTGGCGTGCCTGGAACATGGACCGCGACATGGGCCAGGCCTGGCAGGCAGCCCGTCAGCACTGGCCGGAACTGCAGCAGCATGCCCGGCTTTGGGCGGCGCGACAGGCCGCTCAGCCGGACCTTGCCACAGCGCTAGTACACTTTTACTGAAATTCGCTATGATACGCGGCCTCGATTTTTATAAATCCATCCAGATTCGGATACTTCGTAATGAAAACTGGTAAAGAACTGAAACCCGGTACCGTCCTGCGGATCGACAACGACCCGTGGCTGGTTCAAAAAGCTGAGTTCACCAAGTCGGGCCGTAACAGCGCGATCATGAAGACCAAGCTGAAGAACCTGCTGACCGGCTACAAGACCGAAACCGTCTACGGTGCAGACGACAAGCTGGACGACGTGATCCTGGATCGCAAAGAAGCGACCCTGTCGTTCATCAACGGTGACGAATACACCTTCATGGACACCACCGACTACACCATGTACGAACTGAACGCCGAGGACATCGAAGCCGTTCTGCCGTACATCGAAGAAGGCATGGAAGACGTCTGCGAAGCCGTGTTCTTCGAAGGCCGCCTGGTATCGGTTGAACTGCCGACCACCATCAGCCGCCAGGTTGTCTACACCGAGAACGCTGCACGCGGCGACACCTCGGGCAAGGTCATGAAGCCTGCCAAGCTGAAGAACGGTACCGAGATCTCGGTTGCCGACTTCATCCAGATCGACGAGTGGATCGATATCGACACTCGCGACAACAGCTTCAAAGGCCGTTCCAAGAAGTAATCCTTCTTGTGAAACGCAAAAAACCCGGCCTTGGCCTAATGCCAGTCAGTTAAGCTGACTGGCATTTTCATTTTCGGGTCGGATATTTTGCAGGGCGCTGCTTCACCACTCTGGGGAACCATCGATCGGGTCGCCGATGGGGTAGGACATACTGAGCCGCTGACGCCTGCAGATCTGCCAAAAAACCTGGCAAGTTGCCGGGATGGTTTAATGACGTGCCATGCAGCAAGCCCAGAATCGCCCAGCTACAAGCGGTAAAGCTCATCTCGCATGGGTACACGCCTGGGCACTGTCTCGACATCTGCACCATCTGATAACGCAATAGGTTGTAGCCCAACAGCACGCCCCACAGCTCTTGCGCAATCATCTCCGGCGTCTTGCTTCTCAGGGTGTATTCGCCCCCCAGAAGTCCTTGTTTGAT
The DNA here is from genome assembly GCF_054792385.1 of Pseudomonas sp. SA233. Lineage (NCBI taxonomy): Bacteria > Pseudomonadati > Pseudomonadota > Gammaproteobacteria > Pseudomonadales > Pseudomonadaceae > Pseudomonas > Pseudomonas sp. SA233. Next base: position 1,558,835 of record NZ_CP096449.1, read on the forward strand.
CTCCCGATAACCCAGCTCGATTTCCCAGCGCTGACTGTAAAGATCAACGATCTCATCGCCAGGGAAGCGCTGCGCATCGGTCATTGAGGTCAAGACACTCACAACCTTTCCTTTGATTGTTTTGCTCAGCAGTCGTGCCCGCATTTCCAGCGGCAAGCCTGGCCATTGCTTGCGGGCCTGGGGCGATGTGCGCAGGACGACCACGGCATCGTTGCGTCCTAGCGTGTGTTCCACCTCGTACTGAGTGCCCTTTTTCACAGGGATCAGCCAGTGTCGATGCTCACCTTGTGACTGCCAGTGGTGCAGCAAGCCCAACGAATAGAAACCTTTATCGAACAGGGTCAGCGAGTGGTTCGGCGTGGTCGCGATCAGCTGCTCTGCCAGCTTCATTTCACTACTGTGGTAGCTCTCGAAAGTGCTGTTTATCAGTAAGTGGCTGGTCAGCTCCATCTGGCAGACCATCCTAACCTGAGGAAAACCGCCATCCCCATGCTGATTGGTAGCGCCCCCGTAAAACGCACGGTTTTCAGCTGTGTCAGGCGTACTCCAGACAACACCGTCCACACCAAGCAGCGTCAAGCCCAACCAGTGCGGGTGCTTGGTTTCTTCGTGCCACCGCTGCTGAGTGAGCGTGAAAACTTCACGTACAGCTTCACTGCCCAGTCGCTGCCGCCCTTGTACAACAGCACTGGGGGCCACCAGAGGCCTCTTGCCCGGCAGCATGATGTCCATGTGGTTTACGACATCCCAAGCCGACATACGGCGGAACAGCGCCATGCCGATGATGCACCACACCAGGCTCTCAAGCGGGAGGCGTCGCTTGCGAATGGTCGCGACACCTGCCGTCTCAAAAGCTTGTTGCACAAGATCAGGATCGAGCAACGCCCCCAGCCCCTCGAGGGCATGTGGCCGCGATGCCATTTCGTGAGTGAGGGAGAGGGCTTGTGACAGGCGCATAAAAAATCCGATGCTCGTTTCCAAGCATCGGATTTTGCGGCCTACGGGCTAAAGCTCAAAGCGTCAGTCTTAACTGACTGGCATTAGGCCTTGGCCGGGTTTTTTAATGCCTGCAGACTTCCAGGCCGCGGCACGCTTCCCCTTGTAGGAGCGGCCTTGTGTCGCGATGGGGCGCGAAGCGGCCCTGACGATCTCACAGGAATACTTGCTTTCGCAGGCCGATCCTGGGGCCGCTTCGCGGCCCATCGCGACACAAGGCCGCTCCTACATGAGGGGCTGCCAGCCTTACACGTTCACGTGCAGGCGCACATCCACGTTGCCGCGGGTGGCGTTGGAGTACGGGCACACCTTGTGCGCCTTTTCCACCAGCCCTTCGGCATCGGCCTGGGCCAGGCCCGGCAGGTTGATGTGCAGGTCGATGTCCAGGCCGAAACCACCTGGAATCTGGCCAATGCCCACTTTCGCGGTGATCGAGGCGTCCGCCGGCAGGGCTTTTTTCTCCTGCCCGGCCACGAACTTCAGGGCACCGATGAAGCACGCCGAGTAACCGGCGGCGAACATCTGCTCGGGGTTGGTGCCGTCACCGCCTGCGCCGCCCAGTTCCTTGGGGGTGCTCAGGCTGACTACCAGCTTGCCGTCACTGGAGCGGGATTTGCCATCGCGCCCACCGGTGGAGGTAGCTTCTGCGATGTACAGCGGAGTGACCTTTTGCATCTTGAGCCTCGCTAATGTGCTGTGCGCTCCCCGTCTGGAGGAGGGCGCGGGTTGGTGTGGGATTTAAATTAGCGCGCAATTAGTTAGTGCGCAAGATAAATCATCACCGTTCATCTGAACGGCCATCGCACAGCATAGCTGTCAGAGGGTTTTCTGCAGGTTCTCGCGCAGCGCCAGCAGGTCGGCCTGCAGCTGTTGCAGCTGTTCCAGGCTGCGCCCGCTGGCCTTGAGGATGCACTGCGGCACTTCTTTGGCCTGCTGCTGCAAGGCGCGGCCCTTGTCGGTCAGCTGCACCAGTACCACCCGTTCGTCCTCGCGGCTGCGGTTGCGCTGCAGCAGGCCTTCGCTCTCCAGACGCTTGAGCAGCGGTGTCAGCGAACCGGGGTCGGTGAGCAGGTGCTGGCTGATCTCGCCTACGGTCAGGCCATCGTGCTCCCAGAGCACGAGCATGGCCAGGTACTGCGGGTAGGTCAGGCCCAGGGCCTGCAGCAGCGGTTTGTAGACCTTGGTCATCAGCAACGAGGTGGAGTGCAGGGCGAAACAGACCTGGTTGTCCAGCAGCAGCTCGTCACAGGAGGCTTGGGTGTCGGCGTTCATGCAGGTCCTTGAAGGTAATCAATGGGAAAGTCTGGCACGCGGATCGTTAGTGCGCGCTTTATTCGCGCAGTTCACTGCGCAAGGCCAGGTCCCAGGGTGGAATCGGGCTGAAGCGGCTCTTGAGAAATTCGAGCAGCAAACGGCTGCGAGAGTTCGTTTCATGTTCCAGGCGAAGTGCGTAAATACCGCTGGTTTCCGCTTTGGGCAAGCCACCGTCGCAAAACAACGGTATCAACTCGCCGCGCAGCAGGTATTCGCTGATCAGCCAAGTAGGCAGGTGGGCTATGCCTAAGCCTGCGAGCGCACCGAACAGCAGGGTTTCGGCGTTGTTGGCGGCCATGCGCATGCGTGAGGGGCGGAACAGGCGGGTTTGCCCGGCCACGTTGAAACGCCAGGCGAATGGTGGCGCAAGGCCGTCCCAGTCCAGGCCGTCGTGCCCTGGCAGCTCGCTGGGGCAGCTGGGCATGCCGCGGCTGGCCAGGTAGGCCGGGCTGGCGCAGGCGATGCGCACCATGTAGGCCAGTGGCGTGGCGACCAGCCGGGTGTCGGCCAGGGGGCCGGCGCGCAGCACCAGGTCGACCTCGCCCAGGTGGCTGCCATGCAGGTCGACGAAGCTGTCGATCAGGCGCAGTTGCACATCCAGGCCCGGGTAGGCGACCAGGAAATCGGCGATGGCCGGGGCCAGGTGGCGGCGACCGAATGCGGCGGGGGCGTCGATGCGGATCAGGCCTTCGGGGGCATTGCTCAGCGACACCGCTTCAGCGCGGGCCAGGCGCAGTTCCTCGATGATGCGCCTGGCCCGTTCGGCAAAGGCGTTACCGGCAGGCGTGGCGCGCACGGCGTGGGTGCTGCGGGTGAACAGGCGGCTGCCCACGGCGCATTCCAGGTTGTCGATGCGGCGGGCCACGGCGGAAGGCGTCAGCGGATGGCGGCGGGCGGCGGCAGAAAAACTGCCGGTTTCCAGCACATCGAGGAACAGGCTTAGCTGGTCGGTCAGGGTATCGGGGCTCATGGCTGCCTTGCTTTTGCGAAAAACGCGCAGCCATTGTGCGCTGCTGTGCGTTTCCCCACCAGCCCGCAATCGATAGCATGCTCGCATTATGTGTACAGGCGGATGAGGCCCCTGATGATCGAGTGGTTGTTATATATCGTGTTGGGCGCAGCCCTGGGGACCATGGGTGGCCTGTTCGGCATTGGCGGCGGGCTGATCGCGATTCCGGCGCTGGGCGTGCTGTTCGGCCTGGACCAGCAGTTGGCGCAGGGTACTGCGCTGGTGATGGTAGTGCCCAATGTACTGCTGGCGCTGTGGCGTTATCACCAGCGTAACCGCATCGAGTTGCGCCATGCGGTACCGCTGTCGCTGTGCAGCTTCGTGTTCGCCTGGCTGGGGTCGATCTGGGCGGTCGGGCTGGATGCGCATTCCATGCGCCTGGGCTTCGTCGGCTTCCTGGTGGCACTGGCGGTGTGGAACGTTGCGCGGATGTTCATGAAGGTAACGCCGCCCAGCGCCGAGTTGCGCTATGCCTGGCCTTGGCTGGGTGTACTGGGCAGCTTTGCCGGGACCATGGGCGGCTTGTTCGGGGTGGGTGGGGCTGTGGTAGCCACGCCGATTCTGACCAGTGTGTTCGGTACCACCCAGGTGGTGGCGCAGGGGCTGTCGCTGGCGCTGGCGGCGCCAAGTACCTTGGTAACCCTGGTGACCTACGGGGTGCACCACAGTGTTGACTGGGGGGTAGGGATCCCCTTGGCGGTGGGCGGCTTGCTGAGTATCAGCTGGGGGGTGAAGTTGGCTCATGCGTTGCCGGAGAAGGTGTTGCGGGCGATGTTCTGTGTGTTTTTGGTGGGGTGTGCGGTGATGCTCGGGTTCGAGCTTTGAGATTTTGGGGCCGCTTTGCGGCCCATCGCGACACAACTTACTTGAACCCTTCGACAATGTAGTCGGCCATGCAATCGGTAATCGGCGAAGGGTTCTGAGTACTGCGCACCAGCATCACATTGGCCACCGGTAACTGCGGCAACCCTTCGTTTTCGCCCAGAATGCGGATATTCCCGCCAATCAGGCTCTGTAACTGTGCGGTCACCGCCAACCCTGCGGTGACGATGGCAAAGATCGCTGCCAGGCTCGGGCTGGTATAGGCGATGCGGTAGTCGATACCCTGGGCCTCCAGGGCATTGCAGGTCCAGGCCCGGCAGAAGCAGTCGGTGTTGAACAAGGCTACCGGCATGGGGCGTTGCTCCTGCGGGCAGAAGCCTTCCGCGGCGGCCCAGACCAGGCGTTCCTGGCGCAGCAGCTGGCCAATCTCGTTGCCCGGCTCACGGGTGACGATGGTCAGGTCCAGGTCCTGGCGCAGCATCAGTTGTTTGGAGGAGTCGCAATGCACCTCCACCTGCACCAGCGGGTAGGCCTGGGCAAAGCTCGACAGGATGGTCGGCAGAAAGCGCATGGCATAGTCGTCCGGCGTGCCGATGCGTACTACCCCGACCATGTGGGGCATGCGCAGGGTGTTGAACACTTCCCCATGCAACTTGAGGATGCGCCGGGCATAGCCCAGCAACACCTGGCCTTCGGCAGTCAACCGCACCTGGCGGCCGTCGCGCTCGAACAGTTGGCGCTGCAAAATGTCTTCTTCCAGGCGTTTCATCTGCATGCTCACCGCCGACTGGGTGCGGTTGACCACCTCGCCGGCGCGGGTGAAGCCGCCCTGCTCGGCGATGGCCACGAACGTGCGCAGTACGTCCGCATCGAGGCTCTGGTACTGGGACATTGCATCAATCTCCGAGATGCATGGCATCAGAAACATTCGTTGGATTGATCTTATGCCTGGCAGGAGACTGGAGCCATCAACACGGAGGGCTTCACGATGAAAGGTCATGTCAGCAGCATCCAGCAACCTGCCTTTTCCCTGAACCACCTGTGGCATGCCGCCCTGCAGCGCCCTGCGCGATGGCTGCAGCTATACCGCCAGCGCCAGGAACTGGCCAGCCTGAGTGATGCGACCCTGCACGACCTGGGGTTGAGCCGGGCGGATATCCAGCAGGAGGCCGAGCGGCATTTCTGGGATGATCCGTTGAGTAAGTGATGCCAAGCGTGGCAACAGATCTTGCTCTTGCTCGTTTCGGCTTTTGCTTTTGCTTTTGCTTCTAAGCGCGCGACAGTTCAGGCGCCGCCGATTGCGACTTCAGGAGGCTGAGCGAAGGGACTGCGGAGGGAGGTGACGGGCATGGATGCCCGTCAAACGCTGAGGCCCCATGGATGGGGCCTGCAGCGCGTCCTCCCGGGAGCAGGCTCGTAGCGAGGGGACCCCGGAGCGCAGCGTAGGGGCCGGATGATGGGAGCGGACGGTTTTTGGTTCCTTTTTGCCACGACAAAAAGGGACCCGCCGTAAGGGCGGAAAGGTGATTTTGCGCCACCATCGCGAATGAATGTCTGCTTGGTTCGGATGCCCACATCCTAAAAGCCAAAAGCCAAAAGCCAAAAGCCAAAAGCCAAAAGCCAAAAGCCAAAAGCCAAAAGCCAAAAGCCAAAAGCCAAAAGCCAAAAGCCAAAAGCCAAAAGCCAAAAGCCAAAAGCCAAAAGCCAAAAGCTTAAGCGCCGGTTTTGATAGGGCGAACAGTCCATTTGCGATGGCGACGCTGGCTCACCCTTCCGCCCTTACGGCGGGTTCCTTTTTGTCGTGGCAAAAAGGAACCAAAAACCGTCCGCTCCCATCATCCGGCCCCTACGCTGCGCTTCGGGGTTCCCTCGCTACGGGCTCGCTCCCGGGAGTACGCGCTGCAGGCCCCATCCATGGGGCCTCAGCGCTTGACGGGCATCCATGCCCGTCACCTCCCTCCGCAAGCCCTTCGCTCGGCCTCCTGAAGTCGCAATCGGCGGCGCCTGAACTATCGCGCGCCTAGAAGCAAGATCAAAAGCGAAAAGCGAAAAGCACTCAGCGCCGCACCTGCTTGAGGGTTTCGGCAATCAGGAACGCCAGCTCCAGCGACTGGTCGGCATTCATCCGCGGGTCGCAGTGGGTGTGATAGCGGTCGGACAGCGCATCCTCGGTGATTGGCCGGGCGCCGCCGATGCATTCGGTGACGTTCTGCCCGGTCATCTCGATGTGGATGCCGCCGGCGTGGCTGCCCTCTGCCTGGTGCACCTGGAAGAACTGCTTCACCTCATCGAGGATCTGCGCAAAATCGCGGGTCTTGTAGCCGCTGCTGGCTTTGATGGTGTTGCCATGCATCGGGTCGGAGCTCCACAGCACTTTGCGCCCTTCGCGTTCGACCGTGCGGATCAGCCCCGGCAGGTGGTCGCCGACCTTGCCGGCCCCCATGCGCACGATCAGGTTCAGGCGCCCGGGGTCGTTGGCCGGGTTCAGCGTGTCGATCAGGCGGATCAGTTCTTCGGGGTTCATGCTGGGGCCAACCTTGACCCCGATCGGGTTGTGCACGCCGCGCAGGAACTCCACATGGGCTCCGTCCAGCTGGCGGGTACGGTCGCCGATCCACAGCATGTGCGCCGAGCAGTCGTAGTAGTCGCCGGTCAGGCTGTCCTGGCGCACGAAGGCTTCTTCATAGTTCAGCAGCAGTGCTTCGTGGGCGGTGAAGAAGCTGGTTTCGCGCAGCTGCGGCGCGCTGTCCAGGCCGCAGGCGCGCATGAATGCCAGGGTTTCGTCGATGCGGTTGGCCAGCTGGTGGTACTTGTCGGCCAGCGCCGAGTTGGCGATGAAGTCCAGGTTCCACTTGTGCACCTGGTGCAGGTCGGCGAACCCGCCCTGGGCGAAGGCGCGCAGCAGGTTGAGGCTGGCGGTGGCCTGGTGGTAGGCCTGCAGCAGGCGTTCCGGGTCGGGGATGCGGCTTTTCGCATCGAAGCCGATGCCGTTGACGATGTCGCCACGGTAGGCGGGCAGGGTGATGTCGCCGATGGTTTCATCGCCCGATGAGCGCGGCTTGGCGAACTGCCCGGCCATGCGCCCGACCTTGACCACCGGGCAGCCGGCGGCGAAGGTCATGACAATGGCCATCTGCAGCAGCACCTTGAAGGTGTCGCGGATTTTCGCCGCCGAGAACTCGGCGAAGCTCTCGGCGCAGTCGCCACCCTGCAGCAGGAAGGCGCGGCCTTCGGTGACCTCGGCAAACTGCCGGCGCAGCTCGCGCGCCTCGCCCGCGAACACCAGCGGCGGGTAGCTGGCGAGGGTCTGTTCGACCTTCAGCAGGTGCGCGGCATCGGGGTAGGTCGGTTGCTGCTGGATCGGCAGGGCGCGCCAGCTGTCGGGGCTCCACGGTTGGTTCATCTCGGGCTCGGTCTTGTCGGTTGTAGGCTATGGGCCATGGTAACAGTTGGCGCTGCGCTTGTTGCATCGAGGGTGTTGGCGGACAATGCGCGTTTTTGTGCGGGTAGGTGGTGAGCATGGCGGCGGAACGGGAAGAGCGGCTACTGGCACGGGTGCAGGACGCCTTTGGCGTCATCAGCGTGTATGAAGTCGACGACTACCGCTTTCTGGAATTCGGCGATGCGATCGAGCAGAGCTGCGTGTTCACGGCCGATCCCAGCTGGCTGGAGTACGACTATACCCGCGCCATGCTGGTGGGGGCGCTGTGCCACGAGCAGCCGGAGAGCGCGCTGTTTCTCGGCCTGGGTGCCGGCACGCTGACCCAGGCCTGCATGAAGTTCCTGCCGCTGGACGACATCGAGGCCATCGAACTGCGCCCGGACGTACCGCGCCTGGCCATGGAGTACCTGGGCCTGGATGACGATCCGCGGCTGTATGTACGCATCGGCGATGCGCTGGAGCTGTTGCCCACGGCGGAGAAGGCCGACCTGCTGTTCGTCGACCTGTACACCGACCATGGGCCGGGGGTGGGCCACCTGGCGTGGAACTTCCTGGAGAACTGCCAGCAGCAACTGAACCCGGGTGGTTGGCTGGTGATCAACCAGTGGGCCACCGACGACGGCAAGCCGCTGGGCGCGGCGTTGCTGCGCGGGTTGTACCACCGGCATTACTGGGAGCTGCCGGTGAAGGAGGGCAATGTGATCCTGCTGGTGCCGGCGGACCTGGAGCAGACGCTGGACCTGGATGGGCTGAAAGCCCGGGCCCAGGCGCTGGCGCCGCGCCTGGGGTACAGCCTCGAGGGGCTGATCCGCGAGATTCGGCCGGCTACCTGATGAATCTGTGGCGAGGCTGCTGGCCCTATCGCCGGCAAGCCAGCTCCCACACCGACCGCGTTGGCCTCAAGCCATGCGCTGTCCCTGTGGGAGCTGGCTTGCCGGCGATGAGGCCGGTACAGGCAATAAAGAATTATCGATTCAGCTCCAGGTGATTGATGGCCCGACACTGGCCAGGCACCCTGAAAATATTCCTCACGTCTGCGCACGATTTCGGGTATAGTACGCGCCGGTCTTTTAGCGGACCGCAAAATCAGGTGGTGCAAACCCTCCGAGTCCAGCTTCGGCTGCACGTCCGCTAGGCGGACTTTCCCACGTTTTCTTTTTCAATCGTTTTCGCAAATCCCCGCCGCCAAAGCTGCCTGGGTGACCTGTCGGTCTTTCATGGCTTGTGCAGCTTTGGAGCATGGGTCTTTGCGGATGCACCTAGAGGCAGACCCATGACCCAGGAAACCGGCGGCTTCGCCGCTCTCGATCTCAATCCGAATATTGTTGCTGCCGTTCTGGCGACCGGCTACGAAGAGCCGTCCGCCATTCAGCAACAATCGATCCCGATCATCCTCGCCGGTCACGACATGATCGGCCAGGCGCAGACTGGCACCGGCAAGACCGCTGCCTTCGCCCTGCCGATCCTCAACAAGATCGATGTGAGCAAGCGCGAACCGCAAGCCCTGATCCTGGCGCCAACCCGTGAGTTGGCGCTGCAAGTTGCTACCGCTTTCGAAACCTACGCCAAGCAGATGCCGGGCGTGAACGTGGTCGCCGTCTACGGTGGTGCCCCGATGGGCCCACAGTTGCGTGCGATCCGCAACGGCGCGCAAATCGTCGTGGCCACCCCGGGCCGTCTGTGCGACCACCTGCGTCGTGACGAAAAAGTCCTGTCGACCGTGCAGTACCTGGTACTGGACGAAGCCGACGAGATGCTCAAGCTGGGCTTCATGGACGACCTCGAAGTGATCTTCGATGCCATCCCGGCCAGCCGCCAGACCGTGCTGTTCTCCGCCACCCTGCCGTCGTCGATCCGCTCGATCGCCGAACGCCACCTGCGCGAGCCCAAGCACGTCAAGATCCAGAGCAAGACCCAGACCGTTACCGCGATCGAGCAGGCTCACCTGATGGTCCACGCCGACCAGAAGATCCCGGCTGTGCTGCGTCTGCTGGAAGTGGAAGAGTTCGACGCGCTGATCGCCTTCGTGCGTACCAAGCAAGCCACCCTGGACCTGGCCTCCGCGCTGGAAGCCAAGGGTTACAAGGCTGCCGCGCTGAACGGCGACATCGCCCAGAACCAGCGTGAGCGCGTGATCGACTCGCTCAAGGATGGCCGCCTGGACATCGTTGTCGCTACCGACGTCGCTGCCCGTGGCCTGGACGTACCGCGCATCACTCACGTGTTCAACGTCGACATGCCGTACGACCCGGAGTCCTACGTACACCGTATCGGCCGTACCGGCCGTGCCGGTCGCGATGGCCGTGCACTGCTGCTGGTCACCCCGCGTGAGCGCCGCATGCTGCAGGTGATCGAGCGTGTAACCGGGCAAAAAGTTGCCGAAGCCCGCCTGCCGAATGCCCAGGCCGTGCTGGATGCCCGCATCAAGAAGCTGACCTCGAGCCTGGCGCCACTGGTTGCCGAAGCGGAAGCCACCCACGGCGATCTGTTCGACCGCCTGACCGCCGACCTGGGTTGCAGCGCGCGTGCCCTGGCTGCTGCCCTGCTGCGCAAGGCCACCAATGGCCAGGCGCTGGACCTGGCTGCGGTAGAGCGTGAGCAGCCGCTGGTGCCGAGCTTCGCCCCGCGTGGTGAGCGTACCGAGCGTACCGAGCGTGGTGAGCGTGGCGAGCGCCCGGAGCGTGGTGACCGCGAGCGCCGTGCGCCGATGCCGCTGGCCGAAGGCCGCGTGCGTTGCCGTACTGCCCTGGGTGCCCGTGACGGCATCGCTGCCAAGAACCTGCTGGGCGCGATCCTCAACGAGGGTGGTCTGGCTCGTGACGCCATCGGCCGCATCCAGGTGCGCGACAGCTTCAGCCTGGTCGAGCTGCCGGAAGATGGCCTGGAGAAGCTGCTGTCCAAGCTCAAGGACACCCGCGTGGCTGGCAAGCAGCTGAAGCTGCGTCGCTACCGCGAGGATTGATCCTGGCGCAATGAAAAAATCCCCGGCTTTGGCTGGGGATTTTTTTTGCCTGTGCCGGCCTCTTCGCGGGCTTCAGTCGAACCGGTAAATGTCCATCCCCAACGCCCCCAAGGTAAACCCTTGGTGCACCACCCCGAACTTGCCGCCAGCCCCCAGGGCAAAGAACAGCGGCAGGAAATGCTCATCACTGGGATGGTTACGCACCGCAAACGGCGCCTGTTGCCGATAACCCAGCAACGCTTCCTGATCATCCGCCCGCAGCTTTTCCACCACCCAATCCCTGAACGCCAGTGCCCAAGGCTCGATCACATCCGGGCCGGCATGCCAGTCCAGTTCGCCCAGGTTGTGGGTAATGCTGCCCGAACCGATCAACAGCACGCCCTGATCGCGCAAACCCGCCAGCGCCTGGCCTACCTTGACCTGCAGCGCCGGCCCCATATGGCTGGGCAGTGAAACCTGCACCACCGGAATATTCCCATCCGGGTACATCAGCGACAGCGGTACCCAGGCGCCGTGGTCGAATGGCCGCTGCGGGTCTAGGCGGGCTGTCAGTCCGGCAGCCTGCAGCAGTTCACTGACCTGGCCGGCAAGGGTGGGGTCACCCGGCGCCGGGTACTGCACCGCATACAGCGCCGGTGGGAAGCCGTAGAAGTCATGCCAGGTCTCTGGTTGTGCGCTGCCGGTAACCAGCAGTTCGCGGCTTTCCCAGTGCGCAGATACCACCACGATCGCTTTCGGCCGGGGCAGGGCGTTGGCAAGCCCTGCCAGCGCAGGCCCGCTGGCGCCGGGTTGCAGGGCAAGCATGGGGGAACCATGGGAAATGAACAGGCTGGGCAGCATGGCGGGGTCCTGACGGTTAAGATGCAATCATCTTCGATCAACTACAGATCGAAATCCAAACCAACTTTTACCGACAAACCATCTAAAAATCAGGAGTGATCATGGAGCCAGCGTTCTGGCAGCAGCGGTGGGCCGACAACCAGATCGGCTTTCACCAGGCGCAGGTGAACCCCTATCTGCAGAGGTACTGGCCAACGCTTGGCCTGGCGCCGGGCAGCCGCGTGCTGGTGCCATTGTGCGGCAAGAGCCTGGACCTGGCCTGGCTGGCCGGGCAGGGGTATCGCGTGTTGGGCGTAGAGTTGTCGCGGCAAGCGGTGGAGGCATTCTTCCGTGAGCATGGGCTTGAAGCCGAGGTGCAACAGCGCGGGGTTTTCGAAGTTTGGCGCAGTGGTGACGTTGAGCTCTGGTGTGGGGATTTCTTTGCGTTGAAGGTCGAGGATATTGGCGATTGCGCGGGGCTGTATGACCGGGCGGCGTTGATTGCCTTGCCGCCGCAGATGCGTGTGGCTTACATGCAGCTGTTGTCGGGCTTGCTGCCGGCGGGTTGCCAGGGGTTGGTGGTGACTCTGGATTATGACCAGGCTTTGCTGGACGGACCGCCGTTTTCGGTCGGGGATGAAGAGCTGCGGCAGGGGTTTACCGGGTGGCAGGTGGATGAGCTGGAGGCTGTGGAGGTGATTGAGGAAAGCCCGAAGTTTTTGCAGGCCGGGGTATCGAGTTTGTTGGAGCGGGTTTACCGGGTCAGCCGCTGACAGGTGTGTAGCCTGTCCCGGCCCTTTCGCGGGTGAACCCGCTCCCACAGGAACTGCACAACCTCAAGGTGTGTGGTGAACCTGTGGGAGCGGGTTTACCCGCGAAGAGGCCGGCACAGGTGTGAAAAAAAAGGGCGACCGAAGCCGCCCTTTTGTTTTACCGGTTGGATCAACCGCGACGGCGCAGGGCCTCGATACGGTCTTCCAGCGGCGGGTGGCTCATCAGCAGCCCGGCCAGGCCGTGCTTCAGGCCACCATTGATGCCGAAGGCCTTCAGGGTGTCGGGCATGTGCACCGGCAGGCCTTGCTCCACGCGCAGGCGCTGCAGGGCGCCGATCATTGCTGCGGTACCGGCCAGCTGTGCACCGGCTTCGTCAGCGCGGTATTCGCGGCGGCGGGAGAACCACATCACGATCATGCTGGCCAGAATGCCCAGGATCAGCTCGGCAACGATGGTCGCCACGTAGTAGGCAATGCCCTGGCCTTCTTCGTTCTTGAAGATCACCTTGTCGACGAAGTTGCCGATGATGCGCGCAAAGAACATCACGAAGGTGTTCACCACGCCTTGCACCAGCGCCAGGGTGACCATGTCGCCGTTGGCCACGTGGCCGATCTCGTGGGCCAGCACTGCGCGCACTTCATCGGGCGAGAAACGCTCCAGCAGGCCCTGGGACACGGCGACCAGCGCGTCGTTGCGGTTCCAGCCGGTGGCGAAGGCGTTGGCCTCGTACGCCGGGAAGATACCCACCTCGGGCATCTTGATGCCCGCTTCACGGGACAGCTCTTCGACCGTTTGCAGCAGCCACTGCTCGTGGCGGGTGCGCGGCTGGCTGATGATCTGGGTACCGGTGGTCATCTTCGCCATCCACTTGGAGATGAACAGCGAGACGAGGGAGCCGGCAAAGCCGAACACGGCGCAGAACACCAGCAGGCTGCTGAGGTTCAGGTCGACCCCGTTGGCGGCCATGAACCCGTTGAAACCGAACAGGCTCAGGGTAATGCTTGCAACCAGCACCACCGCGAGGTTGGTGGCTACAAACAACAGAATGCGCATCATGGTTGTTACGTTCTCCTGACGGATGAGTTGTCGCTTACTGCGGGGTATATAAGGGGCCGGCCGTGCCGATTCAATCGGGCGACTATTTCAAACTGTGTACGGCGGAGTATGGCAGAGGATGGCGCGGGGGCTGTGGGATAGAGCGTTGCAGGATGTAAGAAACATCCTGTGGGGTTTTGGGGCTGCTTTGCAGCCCATCGCGACACAAGGCCGCTCCTACAACTGATCGCGTAACCCTGTAGGAGCGGCCTTGTGTCGCGAAAGGGGCGCAAAGCGCCCCCAGGGCCTTCACTTACTGCGAATAACCCTTCAGGAAATTCCCGATCCGGCCAATCGCCGCCTCCAGGTCATCCACCCGCGGCAAAGTGACCACGCGGAAGTGGTCCGGCCACGGCCAGTTGAACGCCGTACCTTGAACGATCAGCAGCTTTTCCGACAGCAGCAGGTCGAGCACGAACTTCTCGTCGTTGTGGATCGGGCAAACCTTCGGGTCGATCTTCGGGAATGCATACAGCGCACCCATCGGCTTCACGCAGCTAACGCCCGGGATGTCGTTCAGCAACTCGTAGGTGCGGTTGCGCTGCTCCAGCAGGCGGCCGGGTGGCAGCACCAGGTCGTTGATGCTCTGGTAGCCGCCCAGCGCGGTCTGGATGGCATGCTGGGCCGGCACGTTGGCGCACAGGCGCATGTTGGCCAGCATGTCGATGCCTTCGATGTAGCTTTGTGCGTGGTGCTTGGGCCCGGAGATGATCAGCCAGCCGGAACGGAAGCCCGCCACCCGGTACGACTTGGACAGGCCGTTGAAGGTCAGGCACAGCAGGTCGGGGGCCAGCGAGGCGGTGCTGATGTGCACGGCTTCGTCGTACAGGATCTTGTCGTAGATCTCGTCGGAGAACACCACCAGGTTGTGCTGGCGGGCCAGTTCCAGCATGCCCAGCAGCAGCTCTTTGGAGTACACCGCGCCGGTCGGGTTGTTCGGGTTGATGATCACCAGGGCCTTGGTGTTCGGGGTGATCTTGGCCTTGATGTCCTCAAGGTCTGGGAACCAGTCGGCCTGCTCGTCGCACAGGTAGTGCACCGGCTTGCCGCCGGCCAGGCTCACGGCGGCGGTCCACAGCGGGTAGTCGGGGGCAGGGATCAGCACTTCATCGCCGTTGTTGAGTAGCGCCTGCATCGACATCACAATCAGCTCGGACACACCATTACCCAGGTAGATGTCCTCGATGCCGACGCCTTCGATCTGCTTCTGCTGGCAGTACTGCATCACCGCCTTGCGCGCGCTGAACAGGCCTTTGGAGTCGCTGTAGCCCTGCGCGGTGGGCAGGTTGCGGATCACATCCTGGAGGATTTCGTCAGGCGCCTCGAAGCCAAACGGCGCCGGGTTGCCGATGTTCAGCTTGAGGATGCGGTGGCCTTCCTCTTCCAGGCGCTTGGCGTGCTTGAGCACTGGGCCGCGAATGTCGTAGCAGACATTGGCGAGCTTGTTCGATTTGCTGAACTGCATGATGGGATCCCGATTGAGAAAACGCGCTACGCCCCGCCGAAAGGTTTGAAAGGGCAGGAAGCGGGTGCCAGACTGAACGCCTGGCACACGAAGCCAATTAATATACGTGCCACCCGCGCCCCGGAAAAGACGGTGCGCAGTGAAATTCAGCCTGCCGAGGTCCCTACATGCAAAAGATCGAGAAAACCCTGGAGCAATGGCGGTCGATGCTCGACCCCGAGCAGTACCAGGTGTGCCGCCTCAAGGGCACCGAGCGGCCGTTCAGCGGCAAGTACAACAGCGAGCGTCGCGACGGCATCTACCATTGCATCTGCTGCGGCCTGCCGCTGTTTGATGCGCAGACCAAGTTCGATTCCGGCTGCGGCTGGCCGAGCTTCTACGCACCCATCGAGGAAAGCGCGATGATCGAGATTCGCGACACCTCCCACGGCATGATCCGCACCGAAGTCACCTGTGCCCGCTGCGATGCGCACCTGGGCCACGTGTTCCCCGATGGCCCGCCACCGACCGGCCTGCGCTACTGCATCAACTCGGTGTGCATCGACCTGCGCCCGCGCGACTGACCGGAGCCCGACCATGGCTGGATCGATACTGGACATCCCCTGTGTGACCCTGGGCGGCGAGCACAAGAAGCTCGGAGACTTCCCCGGCAAGGCGCTGCTGGTGGTCAATACCGCCAGCCAGTGCGGCTTTACCCCGCAGTACAAGGGCCTGGAGCAACTGTGGCAGGCCTATCGCGCGCGTGGCCTGGTGGTGCTGGGCTTCCCCTGCAACCAGTTCGGCAAGCAGGAGCCGGGCGATGCACGGGAAATTGCCCAGTTCTGCGAGCGCAATTTCGGTGTGAGCTTCCCGCTGTTTCGCAAGGTCGAGGTCAACGGCCCCGGTAGCCACCCGCTGTTCGCCGAACTCAAGCAGCGCGCCCCGGGCATTCTGGGCAGCCAGAAGATCAAGTGGAACTTCACCAAGTTCCTGGTCGACCCGGCCTCTGGCCAGGTAACGCGCTACGCCCCCACCACCAAGCCGCAGGCCCTGGAAGCGGACATCGAGCGCCTGCTCAGCCGTTGACAGGCACCCAGTGGTCGACCAGCGCCAGCAACTCTTCACGGCGGAACGGCTTGGCCAGGTAGTCGTTCATGCCCGCTGCCCGGCAGCGCTCGCGCTCTTCGGGCATGGCGTTGGCGGTGAGGGCGACGATTGGCAGGTCGGGCCAGCGACCGCTTTGGCGGATACGCCGGCTGGCCTCGTAGCCGTCCATCACCGGCATGTTGCAGTCCATCAGGACCAGGTCGAATTCGTCCTGTTCCAGTAGCTCCAGGGCCTCGGCGCCCTGGGTGGCCAGGTGCACCTGGCAGCCGAGCTTGGCCAGCATGCCCTTGGCCACCAGCTGGTTCACCGGGTTGTCCTCCACCAGCAGGATGCGCGCGCGGCCTTGTTCCAGGGTGATGGCCGGGGTCGCCAGCGGGTGTTCGGGCTCATGGCCCTGCAAGGTGCGGCGCAAGGTCTGGTACAGGGCGTTGCGCGCCAGTGGCCGGGCCAGTTGGTGCAGGGGGGCGAGGGCGACCGACTGTTCGCTGGGCAGGAAGTTGCCGTAGGCGGTCACCAGCAAGATAGGTGTTTTCAATGCCGGTCGCAGTTCGAACAGGTGGTCCAGGCTGTCGGTGATCAGCAGATCGATGGCCGTGGCGTCGAGCCCCGCGCAACTGTCATGGTGCTGGTAGGCAAGGCCCCAGGCGGGCAACAGGTCCTGCAATAGTTCATCGAGGCCGCTGCCGGCCGTGCTCAGCGCCGCCACGCGCCCGTGCAACGGTGCCGGCGCAATGGCCTCGGTGTGCACGGCCAGCGGCAGTTCGGCGGTGAAGCGGCTGCCGAAGCCGGGATCGGACTTGATATGCAGGTGGCCCTGCATGGCCTTGCACAGGTTGCGTGTCAGCGCCAGGCCCAGGCCGGTGCCGCCGTACTGGCGGGTGATGCCGGCGCCGGCCTGGGTGAATGGCTGGAAGATCCGTGCCTGGGCTTCTTCGGGGATGCCGATGCCAGTGTCGCGCACTTCCAGGCGCACACCGCCGACGATGGTCGACAGGCGCACATCCACGCGGCCGAAGCGGGTGAACTTGAGGGCGTTGGACAGCAGGTTGCTGACGATCTGCCGTACCCGCGTGGGGTCGCCAAGCACGCTGCTGGGGAAGTCGCGGGCGATCAGGCAGGTCAGCTCCACGCTTTGCGCGGTGTTCTGCGACAGCAGGTTGGCAGTGTCCTCGACCATCGAGCCCATGTCGAACGGAATGCGCTCCAGCTCCAGTTGGCCTGCATCGAACTTGGACAGGTCGAGAATATCGTTGAGCAACTCCACCAGCACCTTGCCCGAGTCATGGGCAATCGCCAGTTGCTGGCGTTGCTCGCTGGGCAGCGGGCTGTCCAGGGCGAGGGCGATCATGCCGAGCATGCCGTTGAGCGGGGTGCGGATTTCGTGGCTCATGTTGGCGAGGAAGGCGGCGCGTGCCTGGGCCATGTCCAGCGCCCGGCGGCGGGCTTCTTCCAGCTCCTGGTTGGACTGGCTCAGGCTGCTGTTGCTGGCCTTCAGCTCGTTGGTGCGTGCCGAGACGATATCTTCCAGCTCGTTGAGGTACTGGGTCAGGCGGTTTTCCGCGGTGCGCCGCTGATCGATCTCGGTGGCCATGCTGACGAACTGCTGGTTGGCGACCCTTACCAGTACGCCGATTTCGTCATGTTCATGTCCGGGTGGGCATTGCAGGCGGGTTTGCGTGGGTTTGCGCGGGTCGCTGCCGCTGAGCGCGCCAATTACCGTCACCAGCGGCTTGGTCAGCATCATGTAGAACAGCGCCAGGAGGATGCCGGTCAGCACCAGGCTGCGGGCGAAGCCGTTGAGCAGGGTGATCCCGGCACGGTCGAGAAAGCGGCTGCCGAAGGCGTAGGTGTCCACCTCCAGGTAGAGGGTGCCGAGGTTTTCCTCGGGCATGTGGGTCAGATACAGGCGTTCCTTGAACTGGCGCTGATCGCCGAACAGGAAGTCGCTGAGTGGCCGGTAGCGGTCCTCCAGGCGCGGCCGTTCGACGTCGGCCAGTACCGTTTCGTTGTTGTCGATCAGCCGCGCACGGATGATGGCCGGCGACTCCAGCAGGCCGCGAGTCAGCTCCAGCGCCAGTTCCGAGTCGATGTTGTAGGCGATGCGCGAGGCCGGGTTGTGGCTGATTTGCAGCAAGGCGCGTACTTCACGGTTGATGGACGCGTCTTCGCTGGCATAATCGATGCCGATCTGGATGAGACTGAGCAATGTTCCCAGTATGAAGCCGACCAGGACTGTCAACCGGGCTTGCTTGTATGACAGGCGATTGGTGAACTTGATATCCATGTGTCCCGAGCCGGTTTCACGTCCCTTGCGCTGCGCAAGCATAGCCGAATAGCCCCGGCTGCTGGTGGGTCTGTCACACATTCAGCCTTGATTGCTCTACTGGCTGTGCCGGCCTCTTCGCGGCTAAAGCCGCTCCCACAGGTACATCACAGGTCTCAAGGGCGGTGATAAACCTGTGGGAGCGGCTTTAGCCGCGAAGAGGCCGGCACAGCAGCCCCGAATCTGAATTTGCAGGAGCCCTGATGGACGCTCGCTTGATTGCTTTCCTGGACCGCGCCGAATCGGTCCTGGCCCGCCTCGAACCCCTGTTGCCGGCCCAGCGCCCGAACATCGACTGGGCCACCACCCTGGCCGCGCGCTGGCAGCGCGATGGCCGCAGCGGCTACCTGCTGCCGCTGGAAGTCAGCCTGGACATCCGCCTGAGCGACCTGATCGGCGTCGACCAGCAGCGTGACCAGCTGGGCCGCAACACCCATCAGTTCATCAACGGCGTGCCGGCCAACCATGCACTGCTGTGGGGCTCGCGCGGCACCGGCAAGTCGTCGCTGGTACGTGCCTTGCTGGCCGAGCACGCCGGTGCCGGCCTGCGCCTGATCGAAATCGAACGCGACCACCTGGCCGACCTGCCGCGTGTAGTCGAGCAGCTGCAGAAGCTGCCGCAGCGCTTCATCCTGTTCTGCGACGACCTGTCGTTCGAAGCCGGGGAGGGCGACTACCGGGTGCTCAAGAGCGTGCTCGACGGCTCGCTCGAGCAGGCTCCGGACAACGTGCTGCTGTACGCCACCTCCAACCGCCGCCACCTGGTGCCGGAAAAGGAGAGCGACAACGAGAACTGGAAGCGCGTGGACGGCGAGCTGCACCCCAGTGAAGCGGTGGAAGACAAGATTGCCCTGTCCGACCGTTTTGGCTTGTGGCTGTCGTTCTACCCCTTCACCCAGGAACACTTCCTGAACGTGGTCGAGCACTGGATCGGCCAGCTTGCGCAAACTGCCGGCCTGGCCTGGCAGCGCAGCGAAGAACTCGACATCCTCGCCGTGCGCTGGGCCACCGGCCGCGGTAACCGTAATGGCCGTTGTGCCTATCAGTTCGCCCGCTACTGGGTCGGGCTGCAATTGCTGGAGCAAAAGTAAATGATCGACCTCAATGCCAGTGGCGCCGGCCTCGACGGCTACAACCTGCTGGCGGCGCAAGTGCAGGCGCTGTTTGCCGACGAGCGTGACTTCATCGCCAATGCCGCGCAGTTTTCGGCGTTCCTCTATAACCAGGTGGATGACCTGAACTGGGCGGGGTTCTACCTCAACCGCAACGAAGAACTGGTGCTGGGCCCGTTCCAGGGCCAGGTGGCATGCGTGCGCATCCCGTTCAGCAAAGGCGTGTGCGGGGCGGCAGCGGCCACCCGGCAGACCCAGCGGGTAGAGGACGTGCATGCGTTTCCGGGGCACATTGCCTGTGACAGCGCGTCCAACAGCGAGTTGGTGATCCCGCTGGTGAAGGAGGGCAGGTTGATTGGTGTGCTGGACCTGGACAGCCCGAAGCTTGGGCGCTTCAGCGAGGCGGATCAGGAGGGGCTGGAGCGGTTGGCGGCGATTTTTCTGGAGTTGACCGACTGCTGATATTTGTTGCCTGTACCGGCCTCTTCGCGGCTAAAGCCGCTCCTACAAGGATCGCACCAAGCCTGAGGGCGATGCGGTCCCTGTGGGAGCGGCTTTAGCCGTAAAGAGGCCAGTACAGGTTAATGCATCAGTCGTACATCACCTTCTTCTTCCAGGTCTCTTCCTCATCGGTCTTGAGCCCCTGGGTCAGTTCATTCTGCTCGTCCTCCGCCGGGGCCATGCGGTCCAGCACCTGGGCGTTGGCCCGGGCCAGCAGCTTCTCCAGGTACGTCAGCTGCTCTTCATACACCTTCGGTTCCGGCTGCTTGCGCAGGTATTGCACGCCGCGCTCGAAGGCCAGGCGCGCCTGGCCTGGCTGGTTTTTCTGCAGGGCCTGCTGGCCGAGGTTGTTGAAGAACTCGATATGCAGCAGCACCAGGATATGGCGGATTTCCTTGATCCATTGCTTGGCCTCGGGCGTGGGCAGGAAGCCCTCCTGGGCGGCGCGGGTCACCTGGTTGTGCAACGCTTCCAGCAGGAAGCGCACATCCTTGGCCTTGATCTCGGTCTGGATAGGGTTGGGCGGGTTGTTTACCGGGATTTGCGCACCCAGGGCAATCAGCCTCTCCAGTTCGGCGATGCGCGCCTTGATCTCGGCATTGTGCTTGTCCATCGCCAGTTGACGCTGGTTGAGGTTGAGCTCCAGGCGGGTCAGCAGCAACTTCAGGGCCGGGGTCATGAACTGGCCGGGGAAGGTCTCGGTGATTTCGCCACAGCGGCGCAGGCGGTCGGCCAGCTCGACCTTCATCCGGGCGCGTTCGAGCTTACCGTTCTCGACCACATTGTTTAGGTAGCCGATCACGATCAGCAACGCGATACCCGCCACGATGAGCAGGGTGATCAGAAGTGGTGTCACCGTTAATGCCTCATTGAAGAAGAATTACAGCTTTGAGTGTAGTGAGTTTGCCGGGGGGCGAATAGCGGCTTTAGCCGCGAAAGGGCCGGCACAGGATTGCTTCTCTCTATATCGGCAACCCATCCCGCATCTGCACCCCAACCCACCCGGAAGTCATTGATTTAAATAAATTTCTACAAAGGGGTTGACGCCTGTCCGAACCATCCATAGAATGCGCGCCACTTGCAGCGTAAAGCACACAGCGAAACGCGGCAGGGAGTGAAAGCAGGCAGTAATGCCAGCAGCGTGTCCCCTTCGTCTAGTGGCCTAGGACACCGCCCTTTCACGGCGGTAACAGGGGTTCGAGTCCCCTAGGGGACGCCAAATTGCGGGAATAGCTCAGTTGGTAGAGCACGACCTTGCCAAGGTCGGGGTCGCGAGTTCGAGTCTCGTTTCCCGCTCCAGTTTCTCCGGCAGCGCTTCGGCGAGGCAGGAAAAGAAAATCCAGGCTGAACCGTGAGGTTCGAACCTGGTGCACTGAAAAGTGTCGTGTGTCCCCTTCGTCTAGTGGCCTAGGACACCGCCCTTTCACGGCGGTAACAGGGGTTCGAG
Organism: Pseudomonas sp. SA233; assembly: GCF_054792385.1. Lineage (NCBI taxonomy): Bacteria > Pseudomonadati > Pseudomonadota > Gammaproteobacteria > Pseudomonadales > Pseudomonadaceae > Pseudomonas > Pseudomonas sp. SA233. The sequence continues at coordinate 1,580,002 of NZ_CP096449.1, forward strand.
TCCCCTAGGGGACGCCATTTGCGGGAATAGCTCAGTTGGTAGAGCACGACCTTGCCAAGGTCGGGGTCGCGAGTTCGAGTCTCGTTTCCCGCTCCAGTTTAAATACTGTGGCGTCTATGCGGTGCAGTGGTGGTGAAGGTCTTCAAGGCGCTTCACGCCGATAGCGGTAAAGTTTCACAATGCGGGAATAGCTCAGTTGGTAGAGCACGACCTTGCCAAGGTCGGGGTCGCGAGTTCGAGTCTCGTTTCCCGCTCCAAATCGAAGAACGAAGAAAGGGACGCAAGTCCCTTTCTTCGTTTTTGTCGTTTGTTTTTCTTCGCCATTCAGACCGCAGGGTATTAACCCTGCGGTCTTTTTTTTGCCTGTCATTTGTAGCTTACGGTAAAGCTCAGTGCTCCCTCGGCCAAGCCTGGCTTCACTATCGGCGAGCTCTGGTAGTAGCGGGCGAAAAAGTCCAGGCGGGTGATGTTGATTTCCACGGGCTTCATGCGCACTTCCGCTTGCAGGGGCATGGGGTTGCTTGTGTCGCCGCGCAGCAACTGGATTTCGACCCCGTCGGCGTCCGAGGCGCTGGTCAGGCTGAAGCGCCCTTGCGCGGGTACGGTAGGTTTCGAGCCATCGATACCATCCAGCTCTATGTACACATTGGCGGTACCGGGGAGGGGGGCGCTGGCATCTTTGCAGTCAACGAGGTTGATGTGGAAGGGGACGGGTTTCGTCGTTGTGCCAACCCCTTTGAAATCATCGGCCTTGTAGTCGCCCAAGTGTACGGGGTCGGCACTGACTGCATCGGCTTTCAGCGAGCATTGTGCCTGGTTGACTGTCGCGCTCAGGCGATACTCCAGGACCTTGCCCAGGTGATGGATGGACCCATGGAACAGTTCACCGTCTATGCGTTGTGGCCCTGACGCGATCGGGCCTGTCTTGATGAGCCATGCCTGGCCGTACAGCCTGGAAATTCTCAGGTTGAATGGCCCGGCGCCGGCCATGGTGCCGGTATAAGGGATGGTCGGCCTGCCATGGTCCGGGCGAAAGGTGTTGGGGGCGGAGCCATCGAAAGGGTCTAACAGTTCCAAGTACACGCCCACCCCCGGCACATTGGTCTGCATGACATAGCCGTCGACGTTCTTGCCATCTATAGGTGGCAGGCTGCCAGGAAATACCGGAGCGGTGTTGGGCAAGCGGGCGGTAGGTATGTCGAGGTCGTTCCAGAAGCAATTGATCACTGCGCCCTCATTGTTCGTCGTGTCCATTGTGCCGCGGCCGATGACGGTGCCTACAGGCGCATCGCGTGGCACCCAGAATGCGCCTATGTCGCGCTCATAGGTCATGTAGCTGCCGCCCGCATCAAACGCACAGCGTGCCTGTGCGGCGGTCGTCCATAACCCCAGGGCCAAGCTGCAACCGGCGAGCCACAGGCTGCGGTCCAGGGTGAGTCTGAGTATTTTCATAAAAGAGTTTCCTGGGGTTTTTCGTCAGGCAGGGCGGCGCTTGCGCCCGCCTGGGGAAGTGGGCAATTCAAGGTTTTCAGGCGATAACCGCCGTCCTGTTCGAGGGCTTGCGGGTCGATGCTCAGTTGGCAGACGTCGTCACCGGCACCGCCCCAGATCACCTGTATCTGCTGGTGACCGGCCCTGCGCGCCGACACCAGGGCCTGGCCTGCCTGGCCGACGACCCCTAGCGTCACGCCATCGGCATCGACTACCTGGGCACCGAATGGCACGGGGTCACCATTGGCCTGTAGCAGCGTCAGCACCAGGCGGGATACATGCTCGGCATTGAACGATGCCTTCATCACCGCACCGCGCCGTGGTACGACTTGTTGGCTGGCATTGCCAATCACCACCTCTGGTGAAAGGCCCGTTCACTGTAGTGGCCGTTTTCATGGCGCAGGTCGAAGCTGGCCTGTTGCTGGCGGCGAAAGTCCAGCGGCAGGTTCAGGCTCAGGCCGAAAGAGCGACTAGCGTGGTTGCTGGTGTCCAGGGCCTGGGTGGCGAACAGGTTGACTGCATCCGAAGGCGGCAGGTTGGAGTGGGCGCTCGAGGGCAATGCGTTCGGTAGCATCGAGCGTGACCCGGCGGGCGACCAGAATACGCCCCATGCTCTTTTCACACCTGCTCCGCCTACGGATAACTCACCGATTCGCCTGCAGCGCATCCAGGTCAGGAACTGGGGGGAGGAGGAAGGTTATGCGACCGTGATCATCCTCGACAAGATTGCACCCTGGGAGGTACAACCCTTCCATGTATCCACGTTACCGGCCGATGGCAAAGTGTCTTTTTCCATGCCTGAGTTGCCAGAAGAGCCTCCAGCGGCGACGCTTGAGACGGCGTGGGACGACCACCCTGTCGTGCAAAGTACCCGATGGGTGCTGTATGGCGAAGGCGAACTTGATGAGGACAGCGGTCAATATACGGCGCCTGAGCAAAGCACCGGTCAAGCCAGTGTCGTGGCGGGTATCTACGGTGGCCAGGCGGGTATCGCAGTGATCGAGCATCATGCAGGGTCGCCTCGGGAAATGGCCCTGAGCAAACAGCGCTGGATATCCCTGCAGCATTTCTATGTCAGCCTGAACAATACATCCAGAAAAGTGGCCTTGGCTAATGGCAGGCAGCAGGTGGGGATTGATATCGAAATCAAGACTGACCTGGTTGAAACAGAAGTTGGACCCGTTCCTATTCCAATCAGCGATGCCGAACTGGCCACGCTGGTATTGACACACAAGGATGGGACCAGGATCGACTGGCTGCCTGTGGGGACGGAAAGCCTCAAGACGGACGGTCGAAAGTGGGTAGGCAATAAAGCTCGCAATCGCTTCGATTATTACCCAATCGCTTTCGCTGCGCCGACCACTGCACCTGAGGATGATCAGGCCACGCGCCGCGTAACGGTCTACCTTCAAACCACCCAGGCTGAAGTGACACACATCCGTGCCGAGTTCCGAGGCCATGATAACCAAGTCCACAGGTCATATGACAAGAGTGCGACGCGTGGCGAGGTAGAACTTGAGGGGCGGGTAGTAGAACAGCTCAATGAGGCGGATATAGAGCCATTCAAAGGTAAACGGATACGAGAGCAAGGTGGGTTCGATAAGGAGCGGAAAGATGGCACCTTGGATATCCATAATTATTGGGATTATACAACTGACTATTGGCTGCTCAAAGGCATAAGGCGCAGGTTTGTGGATGTACGCTTCGACCAGATTTCCATGGCGAAGTGGGAAAGTGAGTTGCTCGACGAAACATTCTGCAGTTACGTGGGAACTGCGTACTTTCCCCGTGCTCTTCCCGGTCAGCGTCCGATTGGTGGACGCATGGAGTACCAGGCTGAAATGGAATTGCTGGCGATTCCGCAAGGGGGTACGTAAGGTCAAGTCCACGTTCAACCGTTTCCATTTGATGATCGAACAGGTCACTACGCAAAACGATTGCATTGAAACGCAAACCGTCGATTATCCTGAGGAACCGAACAGGCAATTCGGGGATCAGCCAGCGAATTTCCAGTTGGCCGAAACCACGATCACTTCTTGGCGCCAAGGCCTGTCGGGCGTCCCCCGGGAAGAGAAGGAAATTACCCGCTACGATCTTTATGGCAACCTGACGGAAAAGATCGAGGCCAATGGCAAAACGACGGTATGGACGTACTATCCGGCCCATGAGGACCCCGAGCAATTCGTGCGTCACATCAAGACCGAGGAAGTTATTCCGGCCGTTGGAGAAGGCCGCGCCGAAGCGCTGCGCAACCTGTACACCTACCGCTTGCTTTCGTCGCTCGCAGAGCAAGGCAAGGGAACCTTGCAGCGTCACCACGACCAACAGGTCCGGGTGCGTGATGAAGCGCCACTGTGGCACACCACTATCGAATATTACGCAGACCCCACCGATGTAGTTGCGTATGGCAGGCCGAAGGCGCTGACACAAGTGCTGAATGGCAAGAAGACCCTTACCGAGTATGTCTATGGCGAGGTGTCGATCGAAGGTCACCCGGCAGTACAGACTGTAGAAACCCTGACCGGGTTCGATCATGGCCAGCCGCTGCTCGCCCGCGAACAGGCGCATGTGAAGGGGGGGGCGAGCCGGCATTCGCAGAAGGTCAACACCCTCCAGCATTCGCTCTTGATCGGTGAGCCAATGCTCAACTACGACGACAATCAGGTGCAGATTGCCTATCTGTATGACGAACTGCGGCGTGTCATCCGCGAAACGGTCGACCCGTTCGGTGAGTTCAAAGCTTGGCGCAGCTACAACTATTACCTGTCTTCTGACGGTCAGCAGGCTTATCAGGAAGAGACTGATGTGAAGGGTGTGACCACCTGGATCTATGTGGATGGGCTCAATCGCGTTCAGCGGGTAGAACGCCAGGACCCGGATTTTGGCGCTACCGCTAAAGCGAGGGCAACGCCGCGGCTCAGGAAAACCGCGCATTATGATGAGCTGGGCGATTTGCTGGAAGAGGTCCAGTACGAATGGCTGGAGCTGAAGAACCTGCCATTGTCCACCCGTTACGAGTATGACGATTGGCGCCAGCGTAGCTGCGAAATCGGCCCGGACGGCGTACGCAACTACACAGTGACCGATCCGGTCGGTTTGCCGGATCGGCTGGGGCCAGTTGTTCGCGAGTGGCGAGAGTCCAAGTCACGATTGCTACGCAGTGGCCCCACTATTACTCGCATGAACCTGTTCGAGCAGCCGGTCGATGTCGAGCGAGTGGATAACCGGGGGCAAACCGAGAGTTTGCATCGGTATTACTACGATGGGTGGGGGCGTACTGTTCGGGAAGTGGATGCACGCGGGTATGAAACGTCGTCTGTTTACGATGAGTACGATCGGCTTGTCGACCAGACACTGCCTGATGGATCGGTGGTGCACCGTGACTACGCCCCGCATGCCAAGGGTGATCTGCCGACGTTGATCAAGGTGCAAGATGTTACGGATGGCAAGGATCATGTGATGGGTACGCAAACCTTCGATGGCCTGGATCGCATGATCGAGTCGGTAACCGGCGGGCGGGTGCGCACTCTGTTGTATGATCTCGGGCAGCACCAGCCGGCGGTAGTGATCACACCTGCCGGTAACCGCATCGACTACAAATATGTCCCGCAATTGAGTGAAGAACCGCTGCGTCGTACGTTCGCGGGTGACGACGCGAGCTACGTGTACGACAAGCAGAACGCGCGTTTGCTTAACTGCTCCGAGAACGACGAAGCGCTTGAGCGTGAGTATTTCAGCACTGGCGAACTGAAAACGGAAAGGCGTCAGCGGACCGGTGAGGAACTCTATGAGATGGCCTATGTGCACAGCATCGATGCTCGGTTGCTGAGGTACACGGATGTGCTTGGCAATACCCAGTTCTATGAATACGACTCGGCAGGGCAGTTGCGCCAGACCAGCCTGGAGAATGTCACCAGTACTTTTGACTACGATGCATTGGGCAGGATGGCCAGCATTTTCACCGAAACCGAGGATGAGGACGGGACACATCGCAGCCTGCGAACCGAGCTGTTCTATGACGATTTCGACCGTGAAATTCTGCGACGTTTCGACTTTGGCGATACCGTTCAGACTTTGGCACAAGCCTACAACGCGGTAGATGGCATCATCAGTAAAACGCTGAAGGAGGGCGATGGGCCGCAGCTATTCAGCTACAAGGTCAAACCATGGAACGGCTCTGCGCCGACGGAATCTGAAGTGCTGAGCCTGATTTTTGACCGTATGCCTTCGTACGGTAATAGTACGCCTGTCGCGCTTCCTGCGTTGGGCTATGATGTTGTTGATGGGAATATTAACAATGTATCGGTCGAGTTGCCGGACTATGACACGCACGCGGTTGGCGATAAGGTTTATGTTTACTGGCTGAATCATGTTCCGGAAGATCCATCCATGATATCTCCGGTTGCTTCCGATGTGATTGATGTATTGCCAAAGACATTGAAGGTACCCGCTGATGAGATCAAGGCGGTGGGGGATGGCGGGGTGTATGTGCTGTATGCACTGGTCGACAAGGCTGGCAATATCAGCAGGCTGTCATTGCCGATGGCTGTGGGTGTTGCCGTGGGCCCGCTGCCCTCAGGGCTTCAGGACCCGGTAGTGCCGTTGGCGGCAGATGGCTTGATTGATCAGGAGGATGCCTGGGCCGGGGTAGTGGTGGAGGTTCCGAGCTTTGACAACTGGAAATCCACCGATTGGGTGCAGGTCAGGTGGGGAGCGGTGGGGCTCGGCTGGCGTGAAATAGGTAGCGCTCCCAAGTTTCCGCTTGAATTCGTGGTCCTGCCCAGGCAATTGTGGGATCAATATGGCGCTACGAGCACGGGCAACGTAGAAACCAACGTCAGTTATGAACTGCGCCGCGGTGCGGTGCCGCAGGGCGGTAAAGACATTGATGTGGATGTGAACCTGGAGGTCATCGGGCCGACTGATCCAGGCACTGACCCTGGCTGGCCAGACCCAGTCAATCCGAAACTTTCGCTTGCTGAAGTTTTTGGCAGGAGTTCTGGTGCGCTGAATACATTGCTGCCGGAAGATGAGAAGCAGGACGCTGTGTTGAAAGTCACAATCGATGCGGCTTTCAAAGAGGGTGATATTGTCAGTTTTTATTGGGATGATAAACATGTCGTCGAGATTGACTACACGCTGGCAGCCAAAGACTTGGGGGCGGAAATAAATGTGGATGTTCCCTGGGCTTATATCGAAGCGCGTAACAATGGCAGTGTGCCTGTGTGTTATGTGGTCGAACGCCCTGGTGTGCCCAATCGTCCGAAGTCTCCAAGTACCATCGTCAATGTCGAAGCCATTGTTCTACGCCCGGATGCGCCCGCCTTTTTGGGGGGGAATACCAGTGCGAATCCGCCTGAAGGTTGGTTGACCTGCGGAGCCCTGTACGATGATGAGAATCCTAGTTCGTTGGACCCGGCAATCAGAGTATTGATAAAAGGCCTTGGTGATTATGGTTTGAAGGCAGGCGACCAATTGACCATGCATTGGTATGCCGTGCATAACTTTAGCGGTGAGGAGAGAATTGACGATACCGTGTTAGACGAGGTGATAGATCTGACGGAAGCAGACCTTGCTGAGTTGGTGTGGCGTGTGCAGCCGTATGATGAGTATATTCTGCCAATTTATAATTATCACGCTACCATCCATTATGGGCGAGGGCGTGTTTATTACAGTTTTTCTCTGGACGGAAAAACTGTTAATTCAGAGTTGGCGGAGCAAGTTGTTTCCATGCACGATGCAGCCGGTAGTTGTCCTCTCAGACCTTGAATGAAATATGGCGGTGCCTAACAAACTTGGCATCGGCGTTGGTTTCATTTGTAGCTTAGGATTTTTCCTACAGAGATTTGGGAATTTCCCTTGTAGCCTTGTCGGTGATCGCTTTCCTTTGGCAACGATGATCCGACATGAACGAGGTTTGAAGTTAATGAATAAAGGCCGGAAACTGTCTTTGAGCCCTTTAGTGCAAGCGCTCTGCATGGCGCCTATGATGCTTTTGGTCACCCCTGGCGTATCGGCAGTGACCACCGTCGAGGGTACGCTTGATATAGACAGTACTACCCCGCTCGACAACTATCGGCTGAGTGAAAACGCCCTTCACCTGGTGCATGCGGCAGCAGGTGATGCCAGCTTCTCTCTGGTTAATGGCCCGGTGGATCTCGGTGCATTTTCCTACGAGTTGGTACAGCGTGGTAACGATTGGTTCCTCGATGGTACGCGTAAAGTCATCAGCCCTGGCACTGCATCGGTGCTGGCGCTGTTCAATACCGCGCCCACCGTTTGGTACGGTGAATTGACCACCTTGCGCAGCCGTATGATCGAGCCGGCGAAGGTGATCTCGCCTTTATCTGCAAATGCTGTGCTGCTTGCCAGGCCAAAGGCGATGGCCAGAAGGGTTTTTTTCATTTTCTGATCCTGGGGGGCGAAAAAACGGGCCGAACAGACAAAAACTGTTCGGCGTGCAGGATAGAAAGGGGGGGCGGGGTGAAGCTGTAGGTGAAGTCTACCTTTGGTGAGGTAATTGGAGACATTGCAAGGCACGCTCGCAAGCGTGCGGTGTGCTGTGCATATCAGTGCTGGGTATTGTCGCCTTGAGCTTGGCTCATCAGACGCTTCTGCTGGTGCCAGTCGAACGCTTCGCCGCTCTGCTCGGCTTCGTAACGGCGTTCTTCCAGTTGCTGGTACAGCTCCAGCTCTTCGTCGGGCATGTAGTGCAGGCAGTCCCCCCCGAAGAACCACAGCAGGTCGCGTGGCACCAGATGGGCGATTTGCGGGTAGCGCTGGATCACCTGGCAGATCAGGTCCTGGCCCAGGTACTGGCTTTCCAGCGGGTCTTGCGGCAGCAGGGTCAGCAATTCGTCGAAACGTTCGAGAAACAGGGTGTGGCTTTCCTCCGGTACCTGCTCGGCTTCACCCAGAGCCACCAGAATGGTACGCAGGTGGTTCAGCAGTTGGAGGTGATATTCCAGGTGGGGGTTGGCCATGGGGCGGTCCTCGGGGCGGTTGAAACGGGGGGCGGAGTATACGCCGGTTAAGGGCGGGTTGGGGAAGGTGGTGGCTGCTCCGCCCCATTGCGCCTTGTGATTGCCCGCTGTGGCATGGTCGGCGAGCACCCCGTGCGAACCATGGACCTGTCAATTCTGCCAGGTGCGCACGCACGGGTGTTGATCTAGATTCAAGCCGACGCAACGACACTGCACCGTTACTGGCGGTGATAGGTGTTCACTGCACTCAATCTTCCACACGAGGTGCGTATCATGATAAAGGACAACACCCCGACACAGAACGGTGCCATCATCTTCTGGCACGAGACCGGCGCCAGCCATGGCATGCCCCTGCCAGCAGAGGGCAGTGGCGAAAGGGCCAAAAAGACGGTTGATGCGACTAACAGCAAGATTGCGATGAGCGACATCCCTTCCGCCTCGACCATTACGTTGAAGTACAGAAAGGCCCCGGACGATTGGGATGTGCACTCATCCATCACATTCCTGACCACTCACAGGCCAGCGTCGCTCGAAAGGACCGAATACAACTATCTGCTGGGCACCTATTCAGTTGGCGACTTCGTCAGCGAAGGCCTGGGCCTGAAGGTGATTGCCAAAACGGGCTCACCTCTCCCCCAGGCTGATATGAAAGCGGACCATAAAATGGATTGTGAAGTTCAGCTTTCCAAGTTCCCACCCAGTGCCTGAGAGGCTTTCACACAAATGCGCTGTGGCACGTGGTTGCCAGGGTGTGGGACATTGCCCGAGAGACGGGGCCGCTTTGCGCCCCGTCGAAACACGAGACCGCTTGTACTCCAAAATCGCGTCTGGCAATCAGCAGGTCAACGAACCTTGCCCTGCCCCGGTAGCAACTGCGTTTTGTCGAAGGCGTCCACACCGATGACCGTGCGGCGGGCTTGCTCGGTTTCACGCAACCGTTGCCCCTCGTTCGGCTGCAGTGCGCCATGCTCGACTGCCGCATCGATCAGAGACTGCCCGGGTGCCGGCTGCACCTTGCCCTCCTTGATCGCCTCATGAAGCACCTTGTGCAGTGGCACGGTTTCATCCAGCAAGTCGCAAGCCCGTTGCAGCGCTGCCACCGGGTCACCCTCGCCCTGCGGCCTGAAGCAGCCAGCAAGGAGCTCTTCCAGCGCCGGGTCGCCCTTGCTGCGGCCGATCAGCGCCGCCACCTCTGCATCCAGTTCATCGCTCGGCCCGGTGTGGCGACGGCCGAAGGGGAACACCAGCACGCGCAACGCACAGCCGGCAAAGCGGTTGGGGAAGTTGTCGAGCAACCGGTCCAGGGCTGTTTCCGCCTGGCCCAGGCTTTCTTCCATCGCCCAGCGCAGCAAGGGCTGCATGTGGTCCGGTGAGCCCAGGTCGTGATAGCGCTTGAGCGCAGCGCTGGCCAGGTACAGGTAACTCAGCACATCCCCCAGCCTTGCACTCAGCCGCTCGCGGCGTTTCAGCGCGCCGCCCAGCAGCATCATCGACAGGTCAGCCAGCAGGGCGAAGGCTGCTGCCTGGCGGTTGAGTGCACGGAAGTAACCTTGGCTCAGGGTATCGCCGGGCACGGGTTCCAGTCGCCCCAGCCCCAAGTTGAGTATCAGTGTGCTGGCCGCATTGCCGGCGGCGAACATGATGTGTTTCATCAACAGGTCATTGAATTCCCTCAATGCCTGGTCACCGTCCTCGCGCCCGGCCAAAGCCATTTCCTTGAGCACGAACGGATGGCAGCGGATGGCGCCCTGGCCGAAGATCATCAGGTTGCGCGAAAGGATGTTCGCCCCCTCGACGGTGATGAAGATCGGCGCGCCTTGCCAGTTGCGCCCCAGATAGTTGTTCGGCCCCATGATGATGGCCTTGCCGCCGTGCACGTCCATGGCGTGCTGGATGCACTCGCGGCCACGCTCGGTGAGGTGGTACTTGAGGATCGCCGACAGCACCGAAGGCTTCTCGCCCAGATCCACGGCCTTGGCGGTCAGCAGTCGCGCGCTGTCCATCAGCCAGGCATTGCCTCCGATGCGTGCCAGCGACTCCTGGATGCCTTCGAATGCAGCCAGGGGGACATTGAACTGTTCGCGGATGTTGGCGTACTGGCCGGTGACCAGACTGGTGTATTTGGCTGCGCCAGTGCCCACGGCCGGCAGGGAGATGGAGCGGCCTACCGACAGGCAGTTCATCAGCATCATCCAGCCCTTGCCGAGCATGGCCTGGCCACCGATGAGGAAATCCAGCGGCACGAATACGTCCTTGCCGCTGTTGGGGCCGTTCATGAACGCGGCGCCCAGTGGTAGGTGGCGTTTGCCGATTTCGACGCCGGGCGTGTCGGTAGGGATCAGCGCCAGGCTGATACCCAGTTCTTCCTGTTCGCCGAGCAGATGGTCCGGGTCGTAGGCTTTGAAGGCCAGGCCCAGCAGGGTGGCGACGGGCCCGAGGGTGATGTAGCGCTTTTCCCAGTTCAGGCGCAGGCCGATGACCTCTTCGCCCTTCCATTGCCCCTTGCAGACCACGCCGGTGTCAGGCATGGCGCCTGCGTCGGAGCCGGCCAGCGGGCCGGTGAGGGCGAAGCAGGGTATTTCATCGCCACGCGCCAGGCGTGGCAGGTAGTGGTTGCGTTGTTCGTCAGTGCCGTAATGCAACAGCAGCTCGGCCGGGCCGAGCGAGTTGGGCACCATCACGGTAGAAGCCAGGTCGCCGCTGCGGGTGGCCAGTTTCATCGCCACCTGGGAGTGGGCGTAGGCTGAAAAGCCCTTGCCGCCATATTCCTTGGGGATGATCAGGGCGAAGAACCCATTCTGCTTGATATGCGCCCAGGCTTCGGGCGGCAGGTCCATGTCCTGGCCGATCTGCCAGTCGCTGACCATGGCGCACAGTTGTTCCGTCGGGCCGTCGATGAATGCCTGTTCTTCTTCGGTCAGCTGCGGAGCCGGGTAGGCGAGCAGGGTGCGCCAATCGGGACGGCCGCTGAACAGTTCGCCGTCCCACCACACGGTGCCGGCGTCGATTGCCTCGCGCTCGGTCTGCGACATCGGCGGCAGGGTGCGCTGGAACCACTTGAACACCGGGCCGGTGAATACCTTGCGGCGCCATTCCGGCAGCGCCACCAGGGCGACTTTCAGGGCCAGCACTATCCAGATCAGGGTCAGCAGCCAGCCGGGAGCACTGCTGAAAATGCCCATCAGCAATACATAAGCCGCCATGATGCCAAGAATCTGCAAGGGCGCCAGGCGCCGGTGCGTGAGGTACGCCGCGCCGATCACCAGCACTACCAACCACAACAGCAACATAATCGGTCCTCCTTGGAACCAGGGGGTAAGCCGTCCCAGACAGCTTAGACGCATCGCTGAGAACGGCCGGGTCAGAACAGTGACAGGGTATGGCGGTGGGAGTTTCAGTCCGGTGTTTGTCTGTACCGGCCTCTTCGCGGGTGAACCCGCTCCCACAGGTACTGCATCACCCTCAGGTCTGGCGCAGAACCCTGTAGGAGCGGGTTTACCCGCGAAGAGGCCGGTACAGGCGACGAAAGTCTGGAGTAGACTGCACCACCTCCGCATTCATAAGGACGTTGCCATGCTGAAGATCTGGGGTCGCAAGAATTCGAGCAATGTGCGCAAGGCGCTATGGATCGCCCACGAACTGGGCCTGGATTTCGAGTCGATCGACGCTGGCGGCGCCTTCGGCGTGGTCAACGAGCCGTACTACCGCGCGCGCAACCCCAACGGCCTGGTGCCGATGCTGGAAGACGGCGACCTGACCCTGTGGGAGTCCAACACCATCGTCCGCTACCTGTGCGCCGAGTACGGTGCGGAGCAGGGCTGGTACCTGGACGACCCGCGTCAGCGCGCCCTGGCGGACAAGTGGATGGACTGGACCACCTCGTCCTTCGCCACGCCGTTCCGCCCACTGTTCTGGGGCCTGTTGCGCACCCCGGAAGACCAGCGCGACTGGGTGGCGATCAACGCTGCGCACAAGCAATGCGCCCAGCTGCTGGCCATTGCCGACGAGGCCCTGGCCAAACAGCCGTACCTTTCCGGTGACCAGATCGGCATGGGCGACATCCCACTGGGCAGCTTCATCTATGCCTGGTTCGAAATGCCCATCGAGCGCCCGACCATGCGTCACCTGGAGGCCTGGTACGAGCGCCTCAAGGCCCGCCCTGCGTACCAGGCAGCGGTAATGACTGCGCTGACCTGATCGAACACCACGGCTACTTCGATAGTCATTATCAATACACATGACTGTACTTGTGCGGCCAGGCCAAGCACCATTGGCCGCACTCACTGCGCCAGTGCCTTTACCTGGCGTGTCCTGCACCTTTTTCTCGGTAAGTGACCCGCTATGAGTTCCGCCCTGTCCATCCGACAGCTGACCAAGACCTACGGCAACGGCTTCCAGGCCCTCAAGGGCATCGATCTGGATGTTGCCGAAGGCGACTTCTTCGCCTTGCTCGGCCCCAACGGCGCGGGCAAGTCCACCACCATCGGCATCCTCTCCACCCTGGTGAACAAGACCAGCGGCACGGTCAGTGTGTTCGGCCACGACCTGGACCGCGAGCCGTCGGCGCTCAAACGCTGCCTGGGCGTGGTGCCGCAGGAGTTCAACTTCAACCAGTTCGAAAAAACCTTCGACATCGTCGTGACCCAGGCCGGTTACTACGGCATCCCGCCCAAGGTGGCCAAGGAGCGAGCCGAGCAGTACCTGACCCAGCTCGGCCTGTGGGACAAGCGTGACGTGCAGTCGCGTTCGCTGTCGGGGGGCATGAAGCGCCGCCTGATGATTGCCCGCGCGCTGATCCACGAGCCGCGCCTGCTGATTCTCGATGAGCCCACCGCCGGTGTGGACATCGAACTGCGCCGTTCGATGTGGAGCTTCCTCACCGAGCTGAACCAGAAGGGCATCACCATCATCCTCACCACCCACTACCTGGAAGAGGCCGAGCAGCTGTGCCGTAACATCGGCATTATCGACCACGGCACCATCGTCGAGAACACCAGCATGCGCCAGTTGCTGGGCAAGCTGCATGTCGAAACCTTCGTCCTCGACCTCAGGCAGGACCTGGCCACTGCACCGGTGCTGCAGGGCTACCCGTGCCGGTTGCTGACCCCGCACACCCTGGAAGTGCAGGTGGACAAGGATATCGGCATCACTGCGCTGTTCGGCCAGCTGGCACTGCAGAACATCGAGGTGCAAAGCCTGCGCAACAAGACCAACCGACTCGAGGAGCTGTTCGTGTCCCTGGTGGAAAAAAACCTGTCTAAGGTGGCCGTATGAGCGTGGAACTGCGCACCAACTGGGTCGCCCTGAACACCATCGTCTACCGCGAGGTACGGCGCTTCCTGCGTATCTGGCCGCAGACTTTGCTACCGCCGGCAATCACCATGGTCCTGTACTTCGTCATCTTCGGTAACCTGATCGGACGGCAGATCGGCGACATGGGTGGCTTCACCTACATGGAGTACATCGTGCCGGGACTGATCATGATGTCGGTGATCACCAACTCCTACGGCAACGTGGTGTCGAGCTTCTTCGGCAGCAAGTTCCAGCGCTCCATCGAAGAGCTGATGGTGTCGCCGGTATCGCCACACACGATCCTCGTCGGTTACGTGCTGGGTGGCGTGCTGCGCGGCCTGGCGGTGGGCGTGATCGTGACTTTCCTGTCGCTGTTCTTCACCCACCTGCAGGTGCACCACCTGGGCGTGACCGTGGTCGTGGTGCTGCTGACCGCCACCATTTTCTCGCTGCTGGGCTTCGTCAATGCGGTGTTCGCGCGCAACTTTGACGACATCTCGATCATCCCGACCTTCGTGCTGACGCCGCTGACGTACCTGGGCGGGGTGTTCTATTCGATCAACCTGCTGCCGCCGTTCTGGCAGACCGTGTCGTTGGCCAACCCGGTGCTGCACATGGTCAACTCGTTCCGTTACGGCATTCTAGGGGTGTCGGATATCAGCATTGGTACGGCGATTACCTTCATGCTGGTCGCCACCGCGGTGCTCTACCTGGTGTGCGTTCGCCTGCTGGTCAGCGGCCGCGGCATGCGTGCCTGAAGCCTTGCACCGGCATTGGCGCAGACGCCACTGCCGGCCCACCCACCAGCGCCAGTAGAGCATGGTGGTGAAGTAGCCGAGGATGCCCAGCACCACACCGCACACCACCGAGCCGAGCAGGAAGGGTTGCCACAGCGTCGACAGCTGATCGGTGATCCACTGGAAAGTCAGTTCGTCGGGCAGGGTGCGCGGCGGTACCTGCATCAGCCAGGCGCCGGTCATGTAGGTGACGAAGAACACCGGTGGCATGGTCAGCGGGTTGGTCAGCCAAACCAGGCTGACCGCGATCGGCAGGTTGCCGCGCAGCGGAATGGCCAGCGCGGCGGCCAGCAGCATCTGCGCCGGCATCGGGATCAGCGCCGCGAACAGGCCAACACCCATGGCCCGCGCCACCGAATGGCGGTTCAGGTGCCAGAGGTTCGGGTCATGCAGCAACTTGCCGAAAAAGCGTAAGGACTTGTGTTCCCGAATACTGGTCGGGTCCGGCATGTAGCGTTTGAAAAGTCGGCGCGGCATGTAGGCTCCCGGAGCGTTGATCCGGGCAGTATGCCCTGATTCCCGCTCAGCCTCGTTTAGAGTTTGTGACAATTGTTGAGCAAGCGCTGCCGGCAATTGGGCTATGCCTCAGAAGGTGATTTCGCTTCTGGAGCTCTACTTCATGCGCACAGGGATGTTTGCGCTCGCGCTCGGGCTGTTGTGTCTGGGCTTTCTCCCCGCATTGCCATCGGTCGGATGGCTGGTGCTGCTGGCTGTAGCCGGTGGCCTCGGCCTGTTTACCCGGCTGTGGCCACTGGGCTGTTTTCTGTTGGGCCTGTGTTGGGCCTGCTGGTCTGCGCAGCAGGCGCTGGATGACCGCCTGGCAACCGGGCTGGATGGCCGCACCTTGTGGCTTGAGGGCCGGGTGGTCGGCCTGCCGACCCGGACTGCGCAGGGTGTGCGCTTCGAGCTGGACGCGGCCCGCTCGCGGCGGGCAGAGCTGCCGCAGCGCCTGCAACTGAGCTGGTTCGACGGCCCGCCGCTGCGCGCGGGCGAGCAGTGGCGGCTGGCGGTGACCTTGCAGCGCCCGGCCGGGCTGCTCAACCCGCATGGCCCGGACCGTGAGGCGCAATTGCTGGCGCGGCGGGTCGGTGCGACCGGTACGGTCAAGGCCGGGCAGTTGCTGGCGCCGGTTGCCGGCGGCTGGCGCGACACGCTGCGCCAGCGCCTGCTGGCAGTCGAGGCCAATGGCCGGCAGGCAGCGATGGTGGCGCTGGTGCTTGGCGACGGGACGGGCCTGGCCCGGGAGGACTGGCAAACGTTGCAGGCCACCGGCACGGTGCACCTGTTGGTGATCTCTGGCCAGCACATCGGCCTGGTTGCCGGCTTGCTGTATGGCCTGGTTGCCGGGCTGGCGCGTTGGGGGCTGTGGCCCGCTCGGTTGCCGTGGCTGCCCTGGGCGTGTGGCTTGGCCATGGCTGCGGCACTGGCCTACGGTTGGTTGGCTGGTAGCGGTGTACCGGTGCAGCGTGCCTGCCTGATGCTGGCCGTGGTGTTGCTCTGGCGCCTGCGTTTTCGCCAACTGGGTGCGACCTTGCCGTTGTTGCTGGCGCTGGTTGCCGTACTGTTGCTGGAACCGTTGGCCGCGCTGCTGCCCGGGTTCTGGCTATCGTTCGCGGCCGTGGCCACGCTTGTCTATTGCTTCAGTGCCCGCCTGGGCAGTTGGCGGCCCTGGCAGGCCTGGACGCGGGCGCAATGGGTGATTGCGATCGGCTTGCTGCCGGTACTGCTGGCTACGGGCTTGCCGGTGAGCTTGAGTGCGCCGCTGGCCAACCTTGTTGCGGTGCCGTGGGTCAGCTTGGCAGTGCTGCCATTGGCGTTGCTGGGCGCTTTGCTGCTGCCGTTGGGCGGGGTAGGGGAGGCGCTGCTCTGGCTGGCGGGCGGTTTGCTTGATGTGCTTTTCCGGCTGCTGGCGCTGGCGGCGCAGCAGCCGGCGTGGCTGCCACCAGCCCTGCCGTTGTGGGCCTGGCTGCTGGTGTGCCTGGGCGCGCTGCTGGTTTTGATACCCCGTGGCGTACCACTGCGCGGGTTGGGTGGCGTAATGCTGCTGGCGCTGTGGGTACCTCGGGAGACGGTGCCGTTCGGCCAGGTCGAGGTCTGGCAGCTGGACGTCGGCCAAGGGCTGGCGGTGCTTTTGCGCACCCGGCATCACAACCTGCTGTACGACGCCGGGCCGGCCAGGGGAGAGAGCGATCTGGGCGAGCGGGTGGTGTTGCCGACCTTGCGCAAGCTGGGGGTGGGTAGCCTGGACTTGATGCTGGTCAGCCACGCCCATGCCGACCACGCCGGTGGTGCTGGCGCAATCATGCGTGGCCTGCCGGTCGAACGGGTGATCGGCGGCGAAGTGCTGGATGGCCTGCAACTGCAACCTTGCGCCAGTGGCGAGCAATGGACGTGGGATGGTGTGCGCTTTTCGCTGTGGCGCTGGGCTGATGGACAGAGCAGCAATGACCGCTCCTGCGCGTTGCTGGTCGAGGCGCAGGGTGAGCGGTTGTTGCTGGCGGGAGACATGGAGGCCGGTGCCGAACGGGCCTGGCTGGCGGCCACAGAAGCGCCGCGGATCGACTGGCTGCAGTCGCCGCACCATGGCAGCCGCAGTTCGTCCAGCGAGGCCTTCATCCGTGCCACGGCGCCGCGCGGGGTACTGATTTCGCGCGGGCGCAACAACAGCTTCGGGCACCCGCACTCGCAGGTGGTCGAACGTTATCGGCGGCATGGGGTGGTGATGCATGACACGGCGGAGCAGGGGGCGTTGCGGTTGGTGCTGGGGAGGCTGGGGGAGGTCGAGAGTGTGCGCCGACAGCGGCGTTTCTGGAGGGATGCGGGCGGTGGCTGAGCAGGCCCTTTCGCGGGTAAACCCGCTCCCACAGGTACTGCACTGAACCTGAGGATGGTACAAAACCTGTGGGAGCGGGTTCACCCGCGAAAGGGCCAGTTCAGCCACCCGACAACTCAAGGTTGAAACCGGGGTAGGCCAATTCCCTGACCTCCGGCAGATGAGCCCCCGGCGCGCCTATGGTAGAGTGGCGGCCTTTTTCCGAAGGGGCGTTTACTGTGTGGGAATTGGTCAAGTCCGGCGGTTGGATGATGCTGCCGATCATTCTGAGCTCCATCGCTGCCATGGCTATCGTCGTCGAGCGCCTGTGGACGCTGCGCGTCAGTCGCGTCACCCCGCCGCACCTGCTCGGTCAGGTGTGGATATGGATCAAGGACAAGCAACTGACCAGTGACAAGCTCAAGGCCCTGCGCGCCGATTCGCCACTGGGCGAAATCCTCGCCGCCGGCCTGGCCAACTCGCGCCATGGTCGCGAAATCATGAAGGAATGCATCGAGGAGGCCGCCTCGCGCGTCATCCACGAACTGGAACGCTACATCAGCACCCTCGGCACCATCGCCGCCATGGCCCCGCTGTTGGGCCTGCTGGGCACCGTGCTGGGCATGATCGACATCTTCAGCGCCTTCATGGGCTCGCAGATGACCGCCAACGCCGCAGTGCTGGCCGGCGGTATCTCCAAGGCCCTGGTCACCACCGCGGCCGGCCTGATGGTCGGTATCCCGGCGGTATTCTTCCACCGCTTCCTGCTGCGCCGTATCGATGAGTTGGTGGTGGGCATGGAGCAGGAAGCTATCAAGCTGGTGGAAGTGATCCAGGGCGACCGTGAAGTGGAAGTGGCCGGAGGCAAGGCGTGAAGTTCCGGCGCAATCGCCAGCGGGAAAACGTCGACATCAACCTGGCGTCGCTGATCGACGTGGTGTTCGTCCTGCTGCTGTTCTTCGTGGTCACCACCACCTTCACCCGCGAAACCCAGCTGCGCGTCGAGCTGCCTGAAGCTGCCAGCGCCGAGCCAGCGGCGCCCGACCAGGGCAAACTGGTGGAAATCACCATCAGCGCTGAAGGCGTGTACTCGGTGAACAACCACTTGCTGCCAAAGAGCGACCTGGCCACCCTGAGCGAAGCGATCGAGCGTGAGTCGGGCGGCGACAACAAGCTGCCGCTGGCCATCAGCGCCGACGGCAAGACCCCGCACCAGGCCGTAGTCACTGCGATGGATGCCGCCGGCAAGCTCGGTTTCAGCCAGTTGCGCATGACCACCGTCGAGGCGGCCCAGGGCACACCTTGATGGCCTTCGCCGACCGCCTGCTCGCCGCCTGGTACGCCGGGCACCCGGCCCTGGCGCTGCTGCGCCCGCTGGAGGCGCTGTATCGTCACGTGGTCACGCGCAAGCGGGCGCGTTTTCTCAGTGGCGAAAGTGCCAGCTACCGGGCCCCGGTGCCGGTCATCGTGGTGGGTAACATTACCGTGGGTGGTACCGGCAAGACGCCGATGATCCTCTGGCTGATCGAGCACTGCCGCAAGCAGGGGTTGAAGGTGGGCGTGGTCAGCCGTGGCTATGGCGCCAAACCGCCGCAGCTACCCTGGCGGGTGCAGCCCGATCAGGCGGCCGGGCAGGCCGGTGACGAACCGCTGCTGATCGTGCAGCGCACCGGCGTGCCGCTGATGATCGACCCCGACCGCTCCCGCGCCGTGCAGGCATTACTGGCCAGTGAACCCCTCGACCTGATCCTGTGTGACGACGGCATGCAGCACTATCGTCTGGCGCGCGACCTGGAGTTGGTGCTGATCGATGCCGCCCGCGGCCTGGGCAATGGGCGCTGCCTGCCGGCGGGGCCGTTGCGTGAGCCGGCCGAACGCCTGCACGAGGCTGACGCGGTGCTGTTCAACGGCGCCAGCGCAGACCGCGCCGATGGCTTCGGCTTCTGCCTGCAGCCATCCGCCCTGGTCAACCTGCGCAGCGGCGAGCGCCGCGCGCTTGACCATTTCCCTGCAGGCCAACGCCTGCATGCGGTGGCCGGTATCGGCAACCCGCAACGTTTCTTCAATACCCTGCTGGGGCTAAACTGGCAGCCGGTGCCGCATCCCTTTGCCGACCATGCGCAGTTCAGCGCCCGGAGCCTGGCCTTCAACCCGCCGCTGCCTCTGGTCATGACCGAGAAGGATGCGGTGAAATGCCGGGCCTTCGCCGCTGACGACTGGTGGTACCTGGCCGTCGAGGCGCAGCCCACGCCGGCTTTCAGCGCCTGGTTCGACAACCAGTTGCAACGCTTGCTGCGCAAGCCCTGAGCCCTTTTTCAATTCCCGGCCACCTGGCCTAAAGGAAGCCTCATATGGACACCAAACTGCTCGATATCCTGGCCTGCCCGATCACCAAGGGCCCGCTCAAGCTCAGTGCTGACAAGACCGAGCTGATCAGCAAGGGCGCTGGCCTGGCCTACCCGATCCGCGACGGCATCCCGGTCATGCTGGAAAGCGAGGCGCGCACCCTGACCGACGACGAGCGTCTGGACAAATGAGCCTGGATTTCACTGTGGTGATCCCCGCCCGTCTGCGCTCCACACGACTGCCGGGCAAGCCATTGCTGCCGATCGCTGGCAAGCCGATGGTGCAGCACGTGTGGGAACAGGCCCGCAAGAGCGGCGCGGGCCGCGTAGTCATCGCCACCGATGACGCCAGCATTCTGGAGGTCTGCCAGGCCTTCGGAGCTGAAGTGCTGATGACCCGTGCCGACCATGAGTCCGGCACTGATCGCCTGGCCGAAGTGGTCGCACACCTGGGGCTGCCGGCCGATGCCATCGTGGTCAATGTGCAGGGCGACGAGCCGCTGATCCCGCCGGTGATCATTGACCAGGTGGCAGCCAACCTGGCAGCGCATCCGGAAGCCGGTATCGCCACCCTGGCCGAACCGATCCATGAGCCGGAAACCGTGTTCAACCCCAACGCGGTCAAGGTAATCAGCGACAAGAACGGCCTGGCCTTGACCTTCAGCCGTGCACCGCTGCCCTGGGCCCGCGATGCGTTTGCCAAGGACCGCAACCTGTTGCCGGAAGGCGTGCCGTATCGCCGCCACATCGGCATGTACGCCTACCGCGTCGGCTTCCTGCAGGACTTCGTCAGTTGGGGCCCATGCTGGCTCGAGCAGACCGAAGCGCTGGAGCAGCTGCGTGCCCTGTGGCATGGCGTACGCATCCACGTCGAAGACGCCATCGAGGCGCCTGCCGTGGGCGTGGATACCCCTGAAGACCTGGAGCGCGTACGGCGCTTGCTGGAGGCCTGATGCGCGTCCTGTTCGTCTGCCTCGGCAATATCTGTCGCTCGCCCACCGCCGAAGGCGTGCTGCGCCATCAATTGCAGGCTGCCGGGCTTGCCGACCGGGTGCATGTGGCCTCGGCCGGCACCGGCGACTGGCACGTCGGCAAGGCGCCTGACAGCCGCACCTGCAAGGCAGCGCTGGCGCGTGGCTATGACCTTTCGCAGCAACGCGCTCAGCAGGTCAAGGCGGCGCACTTTGCCGAATATGACCTGATCCTGGCCATGGACGAGAGCAACCTTGGCCATTTGCGTGCGATGCGCCCGCACACGGCAGTGGGGGAGCTCGACCTGTTCCTGCGCCGCTATGGCACAGCGCTGGATGAAGTGCCAGACCCGTACTACGGTGGCGCCGACGGCTTCGAGCAGGTGCTCGACCTGGTTGAAGCGGCGTGCCAGGCGCTGGTCCTGGAAATCAAGGGGCGGCTATGACAGTGCAGTGGCAGGAGCAGGTATCGCTCAAGCCGTACAACACCTTTGGCATCGACGTGAAGGCGCGGTATTTCACCCAGGCACATGATGACCAGGAGGTGCGCCTGGCGCTGGCCCAGGCACAGCAAGGCGGCGTGCCGGTGCTGGTGATTGGCGGTGGCAGCAACTTGCTGCTGACCCGCGATATCGATGCGCTGGTGCTGCATATGGCCAGCCGTGGTCGGCGCGTGCTCAGCGACGATGGTGAACGTATCGTGGTCGAGGCCGAGGCCGGTGAGCCGTGGCACCCGTTTGTGCAGTGGGCACTGGCGCAGGGGTATTGCGGGCTGGAAAACCTCAGCCTGATTCCCGGCACCGTTGGCGCCGCGCCGATGCAGAACGTGGGCGCCTATGGCGTGGAGATCAAGGACATGTTCGTCGGCCTGACCGCCCTGGACCGCGAGACCGGCGAGTTGCGTGACTTCGGCCTGGCTGAATGTGCCTTCGGGTATCGCGACAGCCTGTTCAAGCGCAACCCTGGGCGTTGGTTGATCCTGCGTGTGCGCTTTGCCTTGAGCCGTACGCTGCAGGCCCACCTGGACTACGGCCCGGTGCGCCAGCGCCTGGCGGAACAGGGCGTGACCGAGCCGACCGCGCAGGCGATCAGCGAGGCGATCTGCAGCATTCGCCGCGAGAAGCTGCCAGACCCGGCAGAGCTGGGTAATGCCGGGAGCTTCTTCAAGAACCCGGTGGTCTCGGCGGAACTGGTCGAGCGTATTCGTGCGCAGAACCCAGGGGTAGTGGCTTATCCCCAAGCCGATGGCCAGATGAAGCTGGCGGCAGGCTGGTTGATCGAGCAGGCAGGCTGGAAGGGCCACCGCGAGGGGGATGCCGGGGTGCATCGTTTGCAGTCGCTGGTGCTGGTCAACTACGGCCAGGCGAGCGGGGCGCAGATGCATGCACTGGCGCGGCGGATCCAGGCCGATATCCTCGAGCGGTTCGGGGTCGAGCTGGAGATGGAGCCTAACCTCTACTGATTCAGTGCCTGGGCTGGCCCTTTCGCGGCTGAATCCGCTCCCACAGGGGCTTCATAGGGCCTGGGGTGGTGGGCCCTGTGGGTTTACCCGCGAAGAGGCCGGTACAGGAAAAACGCCCAGCCAAGAAAAAGCCCCGCCAGTGCGAACTGGCGGGGCTTTTTCATTCAGCCTTGGCTATCAACCGTGATGAGGCTTTTGCTCATCGCTGGCTTCCAGGGCTGGCTCCTCGGTGGCTGCAGCAGCTTCCTGTGCGGCCTTGGCGGCAGCCTCGGCCTCACGCTTGCGGCGACGCACTTCACGCGGGTCGTTCGGCGCACGGCCGTTGGCCAGCATGACAGTGGCAGGTTCCACCGCCGCAGGGGCTTCGACCGGTGCAGGCTCGACGGCCACTGGGGCAGGCTCGGCCACCACTTCTGCCTGGGCTTCGACAACCGGGGCAGGTTGCTCGGCAACCGGAGCGGCTTCGATCACGGCCGGGGCCTGCTCGATTTCACCGGCCTCGACGGCAGGCGCTTCGACCGGTGCTTCGTCGACCACTGGCTGCGGAGCGACTTCGACCACTGGCTCGGCAGTTGCCTCGACCACGGCCACAGGCTCGCTGACCGGCTGCTCGACCACCGGAGCCACAGACACTTGTTCAGCCTCGGCAGCAGCTTCGACCTGTTCGACCTTCTCTGCCTGCTCGACCGGCTGGGCGACTTCGCTGTTATCGGTTTCCGCTACGGCGGCGACTTCGGCGGTGGCAAGCTCGGCCTGCTGGTTGGCCTGGGCTTCGGCGTCGGCACTGATGTTGCTGCTGGCGACAGCGGCAGTCACGGCCAGGCCGGCGGCCAGTTCGGCACCCAGCTCGGTGGCCTGGTGCTGTTGTGGCTGCTCTTCGCTGCCTTCTTCCTCGCTGCCATCGATCAGCTCGCCGTTGGCGTTGCGCTGACGCTCACGACGGTTGCTGCGACGACGCTGGCCACGGGAGCGGCGGCGCGGGCGCTCGCCATCGGTGCCTTCCTGTTCGTCCTGCAGCAGCTCTTCGTTCGGCAGTTGCTCTTCGGCCAGCTCGGCAGCCTGCTCGGCGGCTTCTTCGGCTACGCGTGGCTGACGCTCTTCGCGTGGTGGGCGAGGGGCACGTTCTTCGCGTGGGGCACGTTCTTCACGAGGGGCACGTTCTTCACGAGGAGCACGTTCTTCGCGTGGAGCGCGTTCTTCGCGAGGTGCGCGTTCTTCACGTGGAGCACGTTCTTCACGAGGTGCGCGTTCCTCGCGAGGTGCACGCTCTTCACGTGGGGCACGTTCTTCACGGGCTACACGTTCCTCGCGCGGCTGACGTTCTTCACGCTCGGCAGGGGTGGCGTCCAGTGGCTCGCGCAGTTCGCGCACGCGCTCTTCGCCACGGTTGCCGCGGCGGTCTTCGCGTGGCTGGCGTGGAGCACGCTCTTCGCGTGGAGCACGTTCTTCACGCGGTGCACGCTCTTCGCGTGGGGCGCGCTCTTCACGTGGTGCACGCTCTTCGCGCGGGGCACGTTCTTCACGAGGAGCACGCTCGGCACGCTCTTCACGCGGCTTGCGCTCTTCGTCGCGGCGGCCGTTGCGGTTGCGGCTTTGCTGGCGGCCGTTGCGGCGTTCTTCGTTGCGTGGGCTGCGCTCGGCGGCCGGCTTCTCGGTGGCAGTGACAACCGGCGCTGCGGCAGGCTCTTCCTTGCCGGCGAACAGGCTTACCAGCGACTTCACCAGGCCCTTGAACAGGCTTGGCTCCGGAGCGACCGGGGCAGGGGCGACCGGTGCGGCTGGCTGCGGTTCTTCGACAGTGGCCGGTACCGGCGCGTTGGCGCGGGCCGGGGCGGTCTTGACTGCGGCTTCCTGGCGAACCAGGGTGCGGGTGGCGGTCGGCTGCGGCGCTTCTTCGGCTTCGGCGGCGGCGATCTCGTAGCTGGACTGGTTGCTCAGCACTTCCGGGTTGTCGTCGCGCAGGCGCTGGACTTCGAAGTGCGGGGTTTCCAGGTGATCGTTCGGCAGGATGATGATGCGCGCACGGGTACGCAGTTCGATCTTGGTGATCGAGTTGCGCTTCTCGTTGAGCAGGAAGGCAGCCACCGGGATCGGCACCTGGGCGCGAACTTCGGCGGTGCGGTCCTTCAGGGCCTCTTCTTCGATCAGGCGCAGGATGGCCAGCGACAGCGATTCGACGTCACGGATGATGCCGGTGCCGGAGCAGCGCGGGCAGACGATGCCGCTGCTTTCGCCCAGCGAAGGGCGCAGGCGCTGACGGGACATTTCCAGCAGGCCGAAGCGCGAGATGCGGCCGACCTGGACGCGGGCGCGGTCGGCTTCCAGGCACTCGCGAACACGTTCTTCGACGGCGCGCTGGTTTTTCGCCGGGGTCATGTCGATGAAGTCGATGACGATCAGGCCGCCGATGTCACGCAGGCGCAGCTGGCGGGCGATTTCCTCGGCCGCTTCCAGGTTGGTCTGCAGGGCGGTTTCTTCGATGTCGCTGCCTTTGGTGGCGCGCGCCGAGTTGATGTCGATCGACACCAGGGCTTCGGTCGGGTCGATCACGATCGAACCGCCGGACGGCAGGTCGACCACGCGCTGGAAGGCGGTCTCGATCTGGCTTTCGATCTGGAAGCGGTTGAACAGCGGCACGCTGTCTTCGTACAGCTTCACCTTGCTGGCGTACTGCGGCATGACCTGGCGGATGAAGGTCAGGGCTTCTTCCTGGGCATCGATGCTGTCGATCAGCACTTCGCCGATGTCCTGGCGCAGATAGTCGCGGATGGCGCGGATGATGACGTTGCTTTCCTGGTAGATCAGGAATGGCGCGGCGCGGTCCTGGGACGCTTCCTTGATGGCGGTCCACAGTTGCAGCAGGTAGTCGAGGTCCCACTGCATTTCTTCGCTGCTGCGGCCAAGGCCGGCAGTGCGCACGATCAGGCCCATGTCGCCCGGCACGGTCAGGCCATTCAGGGCTTCACGCAGTTCGTTGCGCTCTTCGCCTTCGATGCGGCGGGAGATGCCGCCGGCGCGCGGGTTGTTCGGCATCAGTACCAGGTAGCGGCCGGCCAGGCTGATGAAGGTGGTGAGGGCGGCGCCTTTGTTGCCACGCTCTTCCTTCTCGACCTGGACGATGACTTCCTGGCCTTCGCTCAGTACTTCCTTGATGTTGACCCGCCCTTCGGGGGCTTTCTTGAAGTATTCGCGGGAGATTTCTTTCAGCGGCAGGAAGCCGTGACGTTCGGAACCGAAATCGACGAAGGCGGCTTCGAGGCTGGGTTCGATGCGGGTGATCTTGCCTTTGTAGATGTTGGCCTTTTTCTGCTCGCGCGCGCCGGACTCGATGTCCAGGTCGTAGAGACGTTGGCCGTCCACCAGGGCTACACGCAACTCTTCGGGTTGAGTCGCGTTAATCAGCATTCTTTTCATGTTGTACCGTCGGTTTCCGGGCTGCCGGAAACGGCGTTCGGCACACACGACGTCTCATGGTCGGTGCCAAGGTGCGCAAAGGGTGGCCGGGCCACCCCCGTGTCGAGCAACGTTCGGCACCAGCCGGTTGCCCAGCCTGCCGTTGTCGCGACGACGCGTCCTGTTTGCTGCGGTGCCAACAAGGCCCCGGTGGCTTCGAATTGGAATCCGAATCAACCAAGCGGGCCTTGTGCACTCAGTCAGGAGGAGGAATCAACCGTCAGCCGTGGACGCCCGGAGGCATCTGTTCAGGACCTTATCCGCTCGCCAGCCGTTCAGTGGGCTGGTGGGCCGGACGCGGTGCTACACGGTCAGACGGCTGTGCATCTCCACCCTGCACGTATCCCTGATAATTCGGGTGCTGCCGCGCGCTGAATCCGCAACGGGTTGCATTTTTCGCCAGCGCAGGTTCTGCGCTGGCGCCATTCATGTCCAAGGCAGGTATTTCCGAAGCATTCGCCGGGCGTTGCGTGGAAGCGACGGGGCGGGCAGAGGTGCAGCGAAAAGAATCGGGTAAGCAGGTGAAACACCGCACTTGTCGTTTTTTTTCGGTCTTCTCTACACAGCGCTGGTGGCGATTCCAGGCAATTCGGTAAACTGGCGAAAACCCCGTAGGACGGCCTCGCGTCCTGGAGAATTGCGTTGGTCAGGGACCGGCTCGGAGCCTGGTGCCGCTGGCCTGCCGCTTTTGGCGGCGTTCGCGACTATAGCAGCAATGATTAAGTGCTTCAATTCCATAAAAAATTGTTATGATCCCGCCATGACGACCAATACCCCTCCGACTTCCGGCGTTCAGCTGATCGAAGTCGCGCCGGAGCTTGCCGGCCAACGCATCGACAATTTCCTCATCACGGCCCTCAAGGGCGTGCCCAAGACCTTGGTGTACCGCATCCTGCGCAAGGGTGAAGTACGGGTCAACAAGGGCCGCGTCAAGCCGGAGTACAAGATCCAGGCCGGCGACATCGTGCGGGTACCGCCCGTCCGTCTGCCGGAGCGTGACGAGCCCGCGCCGGTGGCCCAGGGCCTGTTGCAGCGCCTGGAGGCGGCCATTGTCTATGAAGACAAGGCGCTGATCGTGATGAACAAGCCGGCCGGCATCGCCGTGCATGGCGGCAGCGGCCTGAGCTTCGGCGTGATCGAGGCGCTGCGCCAGTTGCGCCCGGACGCCAAGGAACTGGAGCTGGTGCACCGCCTGGACCGCGACACCTCCGGCCTGCTGATGATCGCCAAGAAGCGCAGCATGCTGCGCCACCTGCACGCCGCGCTGCGCGGCGACGGTGTCGACAAGCGTTACATGGCGCTGGTGCGCGGCCACTGGCCGACCTCGAAGAAGCAGGTCAGCGCGCCGTTGCTCAAGAGCAACCTGCGCTCCGGCGAGCGCATGGTCGAGGTGAACGACGAGGGCAAGGAGGCGCTGACCCTGTTCCGCGTGCTGCGCCGCTTCGGCGAGTTCGCCACCATTGTCGAGGCGCGCCCGATCACTGGCCGTACCCACCAGATCCGTGTGCACACCCTGCATGCCGGGCATATGATCGCTGGCGACAGCAAGTACGGCGACGAAGACTTCAGTCGTGAAATTCGCGACTTGGGCGGCAAGCGCCTGTTCCTGCATGCCTACGCACTGACCGTGCCGCTGCCCGACGGTGGCGAGCTGAAGCTCGAGGCGCCGGTGGATGAAGTCTGGGCGAAAACCGTTGAACGTCTGAGTGCGTCCTGATCCATGAAAAAAGGCTATGAGCTACTGATCTTCGACTGGGACGGCACGTTGGCCGACTCGATCGGACGTATCGTCGAGGCCATGAACGCCGCCGCCGAGCGTGCCGGTGAGGCGCAAAGCAGCGAGGATGCGGTCAAGGGCATCATCGGCCTGGCTCTGGGCGAGGCGATCCACACCCTGTATCCGCACCTGGCGCCTGCTCAGGTCGAAAGTTTTCGTCAGCACTATGCCGATATCTACATGGCTCTGGACCAGCAGCCCTCGCCGCTGTTCGAGGGCGTGGTCGAGTCGCTGGATGCCTTCCGTGCCGAGGGTTACCGCCTGGCGGTGGCCACCGGCAAGGCGCGTCGCGGGCTGGACCGGGTGCTCAAGGCCAATGGCTGGGAGCAGTTCTTCGACATCACTCGCGCCGCCGACGAAACTCGCGGCAAGCCGCACCCGCTGATGCTCGAGGAAATTCTCGGGCATTGCGGTGTCGAAGCAGGGCGTGCGCTGATGGTTGGCGATTCGGCATTCGATCTGCAGATGGCCAGCAATGCCGGCATGCATTCGGTGGCCGTGGGCTATGGTGCCATGTCGCTGCAGGCACTGGCCGAGTTTGGTCCGCAGGTGTGCATCGATCATTTTTCCCAGTTGCGTGAGTGGCTGGGTGGTTCCGCAATTCCATTTCCAAGGTAGGTAAGCATGGCAGACGAATGGAAAGCCCCCGAGGCCGAACCCGAGGAGCGCGAAGAGCGCAAGAGCTGGAAACTGCTGGAAAAGACCCTGCTGGCAGGCGTTCAGGAGCAGCGCCGGGCGCGACGCTGGGGGATCTTCTTCAAGTTGCTGACCTTCGTCTACCTGTTCGGCATCCTGATCCTGTTCACGCCGTTGATGGACATGGACAAGGCGGCGTCGCGCAGTGCCAGCCATACCGCGCTGGTCGAGGTGCGCGGGGTGATTGCCGACCAGGAGCCAGCCAGCGCTGACAATATCGTCAAGAGCCTGCGCGAGGCGTTCAAGGACAGCAAGACCAAGGCTGTGGTGATGCGCATCAACAGCCCGGGAGGCAGCCCGGTGCAGTCGGGTTACGTGTATGACGAAATCCGCCGTCTGCGGGCCGAATACCCGGCCATCAAGCTGTATGCGGTCATCGCCGACCTTGGCGCTTCCGGTGCCTACTACATCGCCAGTGCGGCGGACGAGATCTATGCCGACAAGGCCAGTCTGGTGGGCTCGATTGGTGTGACGGCGGCCGGTTATGGCTTTGTCGGCACCATGGAGAAACTGGGTGTGGAGCGGCGTACCTACACTGCAGGCGAGCACAAGGCCTTCCTCGATCCGTTCTCGCCGCAGAAGCCGGAAGAGACCGAGTTCTGGCAGGGCGTACTGAATACCACGCACCAGCAGTTCATTGCCATGGTCAAGCAGGGGCGGGGTGAGCGCCTGAAGGACAAGGAGCATCCGGAGCTCTTCAGTGGCCTGGTCTGGTCGGGCGAGCAGGCCAAGGAGTTGGGCCTGGTGGATGGGCTGGGCAGTGCCAGCTATGTGGCGCGCGAGATCGTGGGCGAGAAGGAGTTGGTGGACTTCACCGTGCAGGAGTCGGCGCTCGATCGCTTCTCCAAGCGCGTTGGCGCCAGCGTGGCTGAGCGCTTGGCGATGTGGATGGGCTTCCAGGGGCCGCAGTTGCGCTGAGGGTTCGTCGCCCGTTTTGCGGTGTTTGTGAGATCGAGCGCCGCCCGCGCGGCGCTTCGCAGCACAAGGCTGCTCCTACATCTGTTTCGGGCCAATTATTCCTGAGGCAAAGGCGCGCGGCCCCTTGGCGTCCACCTCGATATCGTGCCGGACAAACAAGGCGGTCGCGCGCATTGGTGCAGGCGTTACTGGCCCGAAACAGATGTAGGAGCAGCCTTGTGCTGCGAAGCGCCGCGCGGGCGGCGCTCGATCTGTCAGGCGCAAAAAGTCTTGAGGCGAACTACGGGATAACCACCCCTTCCCTGGTCAACATATCCACCAATCTAATCAGCGGCAGCCCGATCAGGCTGGTCGCATCGCACCCGTGCGTGCTCTGGAACAGGCTCACTCCCAGGCCCTCGGCCTTGAAGCTGCCAGCGCAGTCCAGTGGCTGTTCCGCCGCCACATAGCGCTCCACCCGCTGCCGGTCCAGTTCGCGCAGGGTCACGGTAAACGGCACGCAGTCCACCTGGCAGTGCCCGGTGGCGCTGTTCAGCAACGCCAGCCCGGTCAGGAAGCTCACCTGCTGCCCGCTGCACTCCAGCAGTTGCTCGCAAGCCCGCTCGAAGGTGTGCGGCTTGCCCAGTACCTGCTCGCCCAGCACCGCAACCTGGTCCGAACCAATGATCAGGTGCCCGGGGTGGCTGCCTGCCAGGGCCTCGGCTTTTTGTCTGGCCAGCCGCCGCACCAGCTCCACTGCCGGTTCGTCATCCAGGCGTCGCTCGTCTATATCGGGGCTTGCCCAGGTGAAGGGCAGGCGCAGGCGTGCAAGCAGTTCGCGGCGGTAGGCAGAGCTGGAAGCCAGTAATAGAGGAAGCATGGTAGACTCCTGAATCGGTTGAACAAATTCTATCACGCACGATGCCGCCGAATTTCCTTTGACAGGGGCGGGGGGCATCCCTAGAATGCTGCGCCTATGTTGAATGACCCGATTCCACCTCACGTTGACCCGCGCAAATTAGCCGATCGTGGCGTAACCCTTAACGGTTCGCTGCAGCTCGCTGATTTGGAAAGACTCTGCGACCCGCTTTCCGACAATGTCGGTACGGTGCAGGCGAAGTTCGATTTTGAACGAGATGAACAGCACGTGGTGGTTATCCACAGCGAGCTGGACGTCGAGGTCAAGATGGTTTGCCAGCGTTGTCTTGAGCTGGTCACCCTGCCGATCCACAGCGAATGTACATACGCCGTGGTGAAGGAGGGTGCGAATACCCAGTCGTTGCCGAAAGGCTATGACGTGCTGGAACTGGGCGAAGATCCTTTGGATCTGCAGGCATTGATCGAGGAGGAGCTTCTGCTCGCCTTGCCAATCGTGCCTGCTCATCATCCGGAAGAATGCCAGCAGCCGGCGGGCGCAGACGAGCCCGAATCGAGCAAGGACGAGGTATCGCGGTCCAACCCGTTCAGTGTTTTGGCGCAGTTAAAGCGTGACCCAAACGTTTAGGAGTTAATCAATTATGGCTGTTCAGCAGAACAAAAAATCCCGCTCTGCCCGTGACATGCGCCGTTCGCACGACGCCCTGTCGGAAAACGCGCTGTCGGTAGAGAAAACCACCGGTGAAGTACACCTGCGTCACCACGTTTCGCCAGAAGGCGTATACCGTGGTCGCAAAGTGGTCGACAAGGGCGCTGACGAGTAATCCTTGTCCGCTCAGATCATCGCGATCGACGCAATGGGCGGGGACTTCGGTCCCCGCAGCATTGTCCAGGCTAGCATTGCCTGCCTTTCGGCTACCCCCTCGCTGCACCTGACCCTCGTCGGTCAACCCTCTCTCCTCGAAGATCTTGTCAGCGGCCTTGCGGCTGCGGATCGCGCGCGCCTGCAAATCGTGGCCGCCAGCGAGGTGATCGGTATGGACGAGCGGCCATCCCAGGCGCTGCGCGGCAAGCCGGACTCGTCGATGCGCATCGCCCTCGAACTGGTGCGCGACGGCAAGGCCCAGGCCTGCGTCAGCGCCGGCAATACCGGGGCGCTGATGGCGCTCTCGCGTTTCGTGCTCAAGACACTGCCAGGTATCGACCGGCCGGCCATGGTGGCGGCGATCCCGACCCAGGCCGCTTACTGCCAGTTGCTCGACCTTGGTGCCAACGTCGACTGCAGCGCCGAGAACCTCTACCAGTTCGCCGTGATGGGCTCGGTGGCGGCCCAGGCCCTGGGTGTGCAGCGGCCGCGCGTGGCGCTGCTGAACATCGGTACCGAGGACATCAAGGGCAACCAGCAGGTCAAGCTGGCGGCCAGCCTGTTGCAGAACGCCCGCGGGCTCAACTACATAGGCTTCGTCGAAGGTGACGGGTTGTATCGCGGCGAAGCCGATGTGGTGGTGTGCGACGGGTTTGTCGGCAACATCCTGCTCAAGTCGAGCGAGGGGCTGGCGACGATGATCGGTGCGCGCATCGAGCAGTTGTTCAAGGGTGGCGTGTTGTCGCGGGCAGCCGGGGCTGTAGCCATGCCGTTGCTCAAACGCCTGCAGGCCGACCTGGCCCCGGCGCGGCACAATGGCGCGAGTTTCCTGGGGTTGCAGGGCATCGTCATCAAGAGCCATGGCTCGGCGGGGGTGCAGGGCTTCCAGAGTGCCATCCAGCGGGCGTTGATCGAGATCCAGGAAAACCTGCCGCAGCGCTTGCATGGGCGGCTGGAAGATTTGCTGTTGTAGCCTGGCCGGCCTCTTCGCGGGTAAACCCGCTCCCACAGGTGCCCCATAACCTTCAGGTCTGTGGTGCTCCTGTGGGGGCGGGTTTACCCGCGAAAGGGCCGGTGCTGAAGGAATAAAGACCTTAGGCATATCGCCGCTGAAGTGCTTAAATGTGACCGCTTGGTCCGCGTCTCCATCCAAGTTTTCAGATTCCGCGTCTGGCTAATGTCCGGCGCACCCTATCCGACGACAAGATCATAAGGGCTTGTTCAATGTCTGCATCTCTCGCATTCGTCTTTCCCGGTCAAGGTTCCCAGTCGCTGGGCATGCTCGCCGAGCTCGGCGCCGAGAAGCCAGTGATCATCGAAACCTTCAAGGAAGCGTCCGAGGCACTCGGTTACGACCTGTGGAAGCTGGTCCAGGAAGGCCCGGAAGAGCAACTCAACCAGACCGACAAGACCCAGCCGGCCATTCTCACCGCCTCCATCGCGCTGTGGCGCCTGTGGCTGGAGGAGGGTGGTGCCAAGCCGGCCTTCGTCTCCGGTCACAGCCTGGGTGAATACAGCGCCCTGGTTGCCGCCGGCAGCCTGAGCCTGAAAGATGCCGTGCGCCTGGTCGAGCGCCGTGGCCAGCTGATGCAGGAAGCCGTGCCCGCCGGCCATGGCGCCATGGCCGCCATTCTCGGCCTGGACGACGCCGTGGTCGTGGAAATCTGCGCCGAAGCGGCCGAAGACCAGGTGGTCAGCGCTGTCAACTTCAACTCGCCAGGCCAGGTGGTCATCGCCGGCAACAAGGCCGCCGTCGATCGCGCCATCGAGCTGTGCAAGGCAAAGGGTGCCAAGCGCGCCCTGCCGCTGGCGGTCAGCGTGCCGTCGCACTGCGCGCTGATGAAGCCGGCTGCCGAGCGCTTTGCCGAGTCGGTCAACGCCATCGAGTGGCACGCCCCGCAAATTCCCGTGGTGCAGAACGTCACCGCTGCCGTTGCCGCTGACCTTAATGCCCTCAAGCACGACCTGCTGGCGCAGCTGTACCAGCCAGTGCGCTGGGTCGAATGCGTGCAGACCCTGGCCGCTAACGGTGCGGTCAACCTGGTCGAGTGCGGCCCGGGCAAGGTCCTGGCCGGCCTGAACAAGCGTTGCGCCGATGGCGTGACCACCTACAACCTCAATACCCCTGACGCCGTCGCCGCCACCCGCGCGGCACTGGCCTGATTTGGAGAAGCTTGCATGAGCCTGCAAGGTAAAGTTGCACTGGTCACCGGCGCCAGCCGTGGCATTGGCCAGGCCATCGCCCTCGAGCTGGGCCGCCAGGGCGCGACCGTGATCGGCACCGCCACTTCGGCTTCCGGCGCCGAGCGCATTGCTGCCACGCTGAAAGAGCACGGCATCACCGGTACCGGCATGGAGCTGAACGTGACCAGCGCCGAATCGGTTGAAGCTGTGCTGGCCGCCATCGGCGAGCAGTTCGGCGCACCGGCCATCCTGGTCAACAACGCCGGTATCACCCGTGACAACCTCATGCTGCGCATGAAGGACGACGAGTGGTTCGACGTGATCGAGACCAACCTTAACAGCCTCTACCGTCTGTCCAAGGGCGTGCTGCGTGGAATGACCAAGGCACGTTGGGGCCGTATCATCAGCATCGGCTCGGTCGTCGGTGCCATGGGCAACGCCGGCCAGGCCAACTACGCGGCCGCCAAGGCCGGCCTGGAAGGCTTTAGCCGCGCCCTGGCGCGTGAAGTGGGCTCGCGTGGCATCACCGTCAACTCGGTGACCCCGGGCTTCATCGACACCGACATGACCCGCGAGCTGCCAGAAGCGCAGCGTGAAGCGCTGCAGACCCAGATCCCGCTGGGCCGCCTGGGCCAGGCCGACGAAATTGCCAAGGTCGTTTCGTTCCTGGCATCCGACGGCGCAGCCTACGTAACCGGCGCTACCGTGCCGGTTAACGGCGGGATGTACATGTAACACTGCAACTCAATGTGACGGATTTCGTAAAAAAAGAGTCATACTGCGAGCCTAAAATCCGTTATAAAGCTGCAACCAGATTCCAGGCAGTGGGTGTGGGGGTTGGTGTGAAGGCGTGTTTAGCTTGAAAAGCGAACGTCTTTCTATAAAATTAGCCACCGGCCAGCTGCCTGACATATGTCCATTAGGAGTGAAAACTAGGTATGAGCACCATCGAAGA
The DNA here is from genome assembly GCF_054792385.1 of Pseudomonas sp. SA233. Lineage (NCBI taxonomy): Bacteria > Pseudomonadati > Pseudomonadota > Gammaproteobacteria > Pseudomonadales > Pseudomonadaceae > Pseudomonas > Pseudomonas sp. SA233. The sequence goes on from NZ_CP096449.1 coordinate 1,613,858, forward strand.
ACGCGTCAAGAAAATCGTCGCCGAGCAACTGGGCGTCAAGGAAGAGGAAGTGACTCTCGAGAAGTCCTTCGTCGATGACCTGGGTGCCGATTCGCTTGACACCGTTGAGCTGGTGATGGCTCTGGAAGAGGAATTCGAGACCGAAATCCCTGACGAAGAAGCCGAGAAGATCACTACCGTTCAAGCTGCCGTAGACTACGTCAAAGCCCACCAGGCCTAAGACGCTGTAGTCGACGCTTCTTGTCGGGAAAAACCGCACTGCCTTTGCCGGCGTGCGGTTTTTTCTTTGCGAGCACCCTGCGTTTTGCAGGTTGGTCTCGTTCACCGGGTATCAAGAGCTTGTTGCCATTTCATTCCATCGCTTGAATGCAATGGCAAGAAACTCTGTCATTAGAAAAGGAGAGTACTGTGTCGCGTAGACGCGTCGTGGTCACCGGTATGGGTATGCTGTCGCCACTGGGTACTGATGTACCGAGCACCTGGCAGGGCATTCTGGCTGGCCGCAGTGGCATCGGTCCGATCGAACACACGGATCTGTCTGCCTACTCCACCCGTTTTGGCGGCTCGGTGAAAGGCTTCGAGGTCGAGCAATACCTGTCGGCCAAAGAGGCCCGCAAGCTCGACCTGTTCATCCAGTACGGCCTGGCGGCCGGGTTCCAGGCAGTGCGTAATGCCGGCCTGGAAGTCACCGACGCCAACCGCCAGCGTATTGGCGTGGCCATGGGCTCGGGTATCGGCGGCCTGACCAACATCGAAGAAACCAGCCGCACCCTGCACGATTCGGGGCCGCGTCGTATTTCGCCTTTCTTCGTGCCTGGCTCGATCATCAACATGATCTCCGGCTTCCTGTCGATCCACTTGGGGCTGCAAGGGCCGAACTACGCCATCGCCACTGCCTGCACCACTGGTACCCACTGCATCGGCATGGCTGCGCGCAACATTGCCTACGGTGAAGCCGACGTGATGATCGCTGGCGGCGCCGAAATGGCCGCCTGCGGCCTGGGCATGGGCGGCTTCGGTGCCTCCCGTGCACTGTCCACTCGCAACGACGAGCCGACCCGGGCCAGCCGCCCGTGGGACAAGGGCCGTGACGGCTTCGTGCTGTCCGACGGTGCTGGTGCCCTGGTGCTCGAAGAACTGGAACATGCCAAGGCCCGCGGCGCGACCATCTATGCCGAACTGGTCGGGTTCGGCATGAGCGGTGACGCTTACCACATGACTTCGCCGCCCGACACTGGTGAAGGCGCTGCCCGTTGCATGGCCAACGCCTTGCGCGATGCCGGCATCCAGCCGGAAGAGGTCAGTTACATCAACGCCCATGGCACCTCGACCCCTGCTGGCGACGTGGCCGAAGTGGCGGCGATCAAGCGCGTCTTCGGTGAGCATGCCTACAAGCTGGCGGTCAGCTCGACCAAGTCGATGACCGGCCACCTGTTGGGCGCCGCCGGTGCCGTAGAAGCGATCTTCAGCGTGCTGGCAATCAACAGCCAGATGGCTCCGCCCACCATCAACCTGGACGAGCCGGACGAAGGCTGCGACCTCGACTTCGTGCCGCACCAGGCGCGCAGCATGCCGATCGATGTGGTGCTGTCCAACTCGTTCGGCTTTGGCGGTACCAACGGTTCGCTGGTATTCCGCCGGTTCGCCGGTTGATGCAAAGCTGGATCGATGGCCAGCCGGCGGCTGCAGTCAACCTGCAGAACCGCGGCCTGGCCTACGGCGATGGGCTATTCGAGACCATCGCCGTGCGCGACGGCCGGCCCCGCTTGCTGGACGGCCACCTCGCACGCCTTGCGCTGGGTTGCCAGCGCCTGGCGATCAGTACCGACCTGGCGCTGGTACGCGACGAACTCCTGCGCTATGCCAGCCAGCTCGGTGATGGCGTAGCCAAACTCATCCTTACTCGTGGTGACAGCCAGCGCGGTTATGCACCGGTTGCCGGTGCCGCGCCGCGGCGTATTCTGCAGGGCAGCCCGTTGCCCAGCTATCCTGTCGACAATGCCGAGCAGGGCGTGCGACTGTTTCCGTGCCAGACCCGGCTTGGGGAACAACCGCTGCTGGCCGGCCTCAAACACCTCAACCGCCTGGAGCAGGTGCTGGCCCGTGCCGAATGGCAGGATAGCGAACATGCCGAAGGCCTGATGCGTGATGGGCAGGGCAGGGTGATCGAAGGTGTGTACAGCAATCTGTTCCTGGTGCGCGATGGCGCGCTGTTCACGGCTGACCTCAGCCGCTGTGGCGTCGCTGGCGTGATGCGGGGCGCGTTGCTGGAACAGGCAGTGCTGCAGGGCATCCCGGTGCAGGTCTGCGACCTGCCGTTCGACGCTCTGGAGCCGGCAGATGAAGTATTTGTCTGCAACAGCGTCTACGGTGTCTGGCCCGTGCGAGGCGTTGCCGAGCTAAACTGGTCGCCGGGCCCGCTCACCCGTAAACTGCAGGCCGTTGCCCGTACGTTACTGGAAACCTGAATTCGTGAGACGTAAATTCCTGCTGCTGCTGGAAATGGGCTTGATCCTCGCCGGCCTTGCCGTGGGCTGGTCGGCCTGGAAGGTCAACTCGGTCCTGGAGCAGCCTCTGCACGTGACGCAGGAGCGCCTGCTGGACGTGCCCAATGGCACCACCCCCAACCGCATGTTCTATCGCATGCAGAACGAAGGGTTGCTCGACGACGCCGTCTGGTTGCGCCTGTACTGGCGTTTCAACATGGCCGGCACCCCTCTGCACACCGGTGAGTATCGCCTGACCCCCGGCATGACCGTGGAGCAGCTGTTCGATGCCTGGCGTCGGGCCGACGTGGTGCAGTACAACCTCACCCTGGTCGAAGGCTGGACCTTCCGCCAGGTGCGCGCGGCCGTGGCCAAGCATGAAAAGATCAAGCACACCCTGGACGGGCTGTCCGATTCGGAAGTGATGGACAAGCTCGGCCATACCGGAGTGTTCCCCGAAGGGCGCTTCTTCCCGGACACCTACCGCTTCGTGCGCGGCATGAGCGACGTCGAGTTGCTGCAGCAGGCCTATATGCGCCTGGACGAAGTGTTGGCCAAGGAGTGGGCCGAGCGCACCACCGACCTGCCATACCGCGACCCGTACCAGGCGCTGATCATGGCTTCGCTGGTAGAGAAGGAGACCGGCATTCCCCAGGAGCGCGGGCAGATCGCCGGCGTTTTCGTGCGGCGCCTGCGCCTGGGCATGATGCTGCAGACCGACCCGACGGTGATCTACGGCATGGGTGAGCGCTACAACGGCAAGATCACCCGCGCCGACCTGCGCGAGCCGACGCCCTACAACACCTACACCATCACCGGCCTGCCGCCGACCCCGATCGCCATGGTAGGTCGCGAAGCGATTCACGCGGCGCTCAACCCGTCCGATGGCACCAGCCTGTATTTCGTTGCCCGTGGCGATGGCAGCCACGTGTTTTCCGACGACCTCGACGACCACAACTCGGCGGTGCGCGAGTTCCAGCTCAAGCGCCGTGCGGACTACCGCTCGAGCCCCGCGCCGCAATCGCAGCCAGAGCCACAACCACAATCAGGTACCGACGAGGCCGAACATCCCGAAGCCCCTGCCGACGAGTCTACCGCGCAGCCAGCGCCCGACCAGTCGCCTGTGCAGGACGCCCCTGCCGGCGGCGCGCAAGCGGCCGAACGGCCGATGCCTGACGAACAACATTAAGGACTGCCTGTGAGCGGCTTGTTTATTACTTTGGAAGGCCCGGAAGGTGCGGGCAAGAGCACCAACCGCGACTACCTGGCTGCGCGCCTGTGCGAGCAGGGCCTGGACGTAGTGCTGACCCGTGAGCCCGGCGGCACGCCGCTGGCCGAAAAGGTGCGAGAGCTGCTGCTGGCGCCCAGCGATGAAAGCATGGCGGCCGACACCGAGCTGTTGCTGGTGTTCGCTGCGCGTGCCCAGCACCTGGCGCAGGTGATCCGGCCGGCGCTGGCCCGCGGGGCCGTAGTCTTGTGTGACAGGTTTACCGATGCGACATACGCCTACCAGGGCGGCGGGCGTGGTTTGCCAGTCGAGCGTATCGCCATCCTGGAGCAATTCGTCCAGGGCGACCTGCGCCCGGACCTGACTCTGGTCTTCGATCTGCCGGTCGAAGTGGGCCTGGCCCGTGCCGCCGCCCGCGGCCGCCTGGACCGTTTCGAGCAGGAAGGCCAGGCGTTCTTCGAAGCAGTGCGCCAGGCCTACCTGCAGCGCGCCGGCCGCGAACCACAGCGCTATACCCTGCTGGATGCCGCCCAGCCTCTGGAGGCCGTGCAGCGCTCCATCGATGCGTTGCTACCAGGCATCGTGGAGCGTTGCCGTGGCTGAGGCCTATCCCTGGCAGCAGGCCCTCTGGCAGCAACTGGCCGGCCGCAGCCAGCACGCTCACGCCTACCTGCTGCATGGGCCGCAGGGTATCGGCAAGCGGGCCTTGGCCGAGCGCCTGATGGCCCGCCTGCTGTGCCAGCAGCCCCAGGGCCTGGAGGCCTGTGGCGCGTGCAAGTCCTGTCTGCTGCTCAAGGCCGGCAGCCACCCGGACAACTTCGTACTCGAGCCCGAAGAAGCTGACAAGCCTATCAAGGTAGATCAGGTACGCGAGCTGGTGGCCTTCGTGGTGCAGACCGCGCAGCTGGGTGGGCGCAAGGTGGTACTGATCGAGCCGGTGGAGGCGATGAACGTCAACGCCTCCAACGCCCTGCTCAAGAGCCTCGAAGAGCCCTCCGGCGACACCGTGTTGCTGCTGGTCACCCACCAGCCCAGCCGCCTGTTGCCGACCATCAAGAGCCGTTGCCAGCAGGTCGCCTGCCCGCAGCCCAGCCTGGCCCAGAGCCAAGCCTGGCTGGCCGGTGCGCTGCCCGACAGTGACGAGACCGAGCGCGACGAGTTGCTGACCCTGGCTGCCGGTTCGCCGCTGATGGCGGTCAGCTTGCAGGCGCAAGGCGTGCGAGAGCAGCGTGCGCTGGTCACCGACGGGGTGAAGAAGCTGCTCAAGCAGCAGCAATCGCCCAGTCAGCTGGCCGATGCCTGGAACGGTGTACCGCTGTTGCTGCTGTTCGACTGGTTCTGCGATTGGGCGCACCTGATCCTGCGCTACCAATTGACCCAGGACGAGGAAGGGCTAGGCTTGGCCGATATGCGCAAGGTGGTGCAGTACCTGGCGCAGAAGAGCCGCCAGACCAAGGTGCTGGAGGTGCAGGCATGGATCCTGGAGCAGCGCCAGAAGGTGCTGGGCAAGGCCAATCTCAACCGCGCCCTGCTGCTTGAATCGCTGCTGGCCCATTGGCTGCAGTTGCCGGGCGCCCGCTGATTTTCATTTTTTCATGTGTGTCGTTATCCCATGCTCGTAGATTCCCATTGCCACCTCGACCGTCTTGACCTGAGCGCCCACCAGGGCTCCCTCGATGCTGCCCTGCAGGCGGCGCGTGAGCGCGGGGTCGGGCATTTCCTGTGTATTGGCGTCAGTGCCGAGAATGCTGGTGCGGTGAAGGCGCTGAGCGAGCGTTACGCCGATGTCGATTGCTCTGTGGGCGTGCACCCGCTGGACCTGGCGCCGGGCGAAACGCCGGCGCTGGAATGGCTGCTGCGCGAGCTGGCTCACCCGCATGTGGTGGCGATTGGTGAAACCGGGCTGGATTACCACTACGAGCCGGAAGCAGCCGAGTTGCAGCAAGCCTCGTTCCGCCTGCACCTGGAGGCCTCGCGGCAGACCGGCAAGCCGGTGATCGTGCATACCCGTGCGGCGCGTGCCGATACCCTGGCGCTGCTGCGCGAGGCCAACCTGCCGCAGGCCGGCGTGCTGCACTGCTTCACCGAAGACTGGGACATGGCCAAGGCGGCGCTGGACCTGGGGTATTACATTTCGTTGTCTGGCATCGTTACCTTCCGCAATGCCGATGCCCTGCGTGAAGTGGCGCGGCAGGTGCCGGTCGATCGTTTGCTGGTGGAAACGGATTCGCCGTACCTGGCGCCGATTCCGTATCGCGGCAAGCCGAATTTGCCGCAGTATGTGCGTGAGGTGGCGGAGTACGTGGCTTCGTTGCGCGGGGCCAGTTATGAGCAGTTGGCCGAACAGACCACTGCCAATTTCAAGCGCTTGTTCCCGTTGGCGCGGGTGGCCTGACTCGAAGGGTTGGCGGGCGCCTGGTGTTCCTCATGCAATCCCCACCAACCCCAAACCTGAACCCCCGGCTTCATTTCCCCTCGAAACACCCAAAAAAAACCCGGGTTCTGGGGGGGGAATCCGGGTTAAGACCATTAGGAGTAAAACAAAGGTACGCGGTCCCTGAGCACCTTTATCGGCGCGCCACTTGGGGGGGATGCGCCGCGCCAACACTTCAAGTATTAGTCAGCTTTGGCGCAGTGCCAGTGCATATTGATCGATTTTTAAACAAATTTGGAATACGCCCACGTTCCATTCCTCCCGCAGCGCATGGCCATAAGCATCGTGAAACACAGACATGCTTGGATGATCCGTGCAATTTCTTGCAAGTTAGGCATAATAAACCGCTTCGATTGTCATCCAGTCCTTCCTATGCAGAAAGAACCTCGTAAGGTCCGTGAGTTTCGCCGTCGCGAACAGGAAATCCTCGACACCGCGCTCAAGCTGTTTCTCGAACAGGGGGAAGACAGCGTCACCGTCGAGATGATCGCCGACGCCGTGGGCATCGGCAAAGGCACGATCTACAAGCACTTCAAGTCCAAGGCGGAAATCTACCTGCGCCTGATGCTCGACTACGAGCGCGACCTGAACGCGCTGTTGCATTCGGCCGACGTCGATCGCGACAAGGAAGCCCTGTCGCGAGCCTACTTCGAGTTCCGCATGCGCGATCCGCAGCGTTACCGGCTGTTCGACCGCCTGGAAGAAAAGGTGGTCAAGGGCAACCAGGTACCGGAAATGGTCGAACAGCTGCACAGCATACGTGCCTCCAACTTCGACCGCCTGACCCAGCTGATCAAGGGCCGTATCAGCGAAGGCAAGCTCGAGGACGTGCCGCCGTATTTCCACTATTGCGCCGCCTGGGCGCTGGTGCACGGCGCCGTGGCGCTGTACCACTCGCCGTTCTGGAGCAATGTGCTGGAGGACCAGGAAGGCTTCTTCCAGTTCCTGATGGACATTGGCGTGCGCATGGGCAACAAGCGCAAGCGCGACCCGGAACCTTCGAACTGAAGCATCCGCGTTCAGGCAATACGCAGTACCTGTAGGAGCAGCCTTGTGCTGCGAAAGGGCCGGTACAGCCAGCACACATCTGCATGGCTGTACCGGCCCTTTCGCAGCACAAGGCTGCTCCTACCTATTTCGGCGATGTGCAGGGCTTGCAAAAACCTGATTTATGAGTCAGGTTTTGCCAGCCCCCATCATCCATGCCGGAGTCATTCATGATCGTCGATCGTCAAGGCAGGCGTTTTCGCAACCTGCGCGTCAGCCTGACGGCTGCCTGTAACTATGCCTGCACCTACTGCGTGCCAGACGGCAAGCGCCTGGTGGCAGCACAGGACGAACTGTCGGCGGAGGCCCTGGCTCGTGGCGTGGCCTACCTGATCGAAGCCGCCGGCATCGAACGCTTGCGCATCACCGGCGGTGAGCCATTGGTCAGTCCGCGCCTGGATGCTTTCCTGGCCGCCGTGGCCAAGCTCGACCTTGACGATATCTCGATGACTACCAATGGCCAGTTGCTGGCGCGCAAGTTGCCCCAGTTGCAGGCGGCAGGTATCCGCCGATTGAACGTTTCCCTCGACACCCTCGACCCTCAGGCGTTCCGCCGTATTGCCCGGGGCGGCGACCTGGCCAGCGTGCTGGCGGGCATGGAGCTGGCCAGCGCCATGGGCATGCAGATCAAGGTGAACATGGTGCCGATGCGCGGGCACAACCTCGATCAGGTGCTGCCGCTGCTGGATTACTGCCTTGAGCGCGGCTTCGAACTGCGCTTCATCGAGCTCATGCGCATGGGCCACCTGGCCCGTGACCAAAACGTCTTCCTGCAGCAGTTCGTCGGCCTCGACCAACTGCTCGCACTGATTGCTGGCAAGCATGCCTACGTTCAGGTCGATGCGCCGCTGGACGCCACTGCCTTGCGTTATCAGGTGCCCGGCAAAGGCCACTTCGGCGTGATCGCCAACGAAAGCGTACCGTTCTGCCGCACCTGCTCGCGGCTGCGCCTGTCCTCCACGGGCTGGCTGCATGGCTGCCTGTCGTCGGGCAATCGCCATTTCGTCGGCGACCTTCTGGAAAAACCGCGCCATCAGGCGCTGCCGGCGCTGCAGCGCTTGCTGGTAAAGGCCTTGGCAGACAAGCAGGACCTGGCGTTCTCCGGCGATGTGATGGTGATGAAGGTGATTGGCGGCTGAAGCTGGCGCAAAAGCTGCATCCGCCAGCTATTCGCCGGTTTTTCGTCGCCGGCCACTGGAGGAAAGATGCGTAGCCTGGTTTTGCTGCTGGCGCTGATGGCGTTGGGCGGTTGCATGAATGTCAGCGATATGGGCGAGGGCGTCCGTTATCACATGAGCGATGCCGGTCTGCTGGACCACAGCGATACCCGTCGCACCCTGTCGATCCGCCTGCAGCCCGATTCGTTCATCTTCATCGGCCAGGGCGCGTTCGTGCCTCCGGGCAAGGGACCGGTGCCGCGGCAGAACGCGGTGGCCGAGCAGGCCTACAAGAGCTTCGTCGAATATTTCCCGCTGGTACGTCGCGCCCAAGGGCCACTGGGCCTGGAAGAGGCCATCGCCCAGGCGCGTTCTGTGGGTGCCGACTACGTGCTGTACACCCGCTTCGCGCGCACCGACGACCGTATCGGCAATGGCGACGAGTGGTATGACGAACAAGCGGTCGACCGCCTGGGCTGGGACACCGGCGTGGTGCAGATGATGCTCATCGAAACCAGCACCCGATACCTGATCGACACTGCACGTATCAAGAGCCGTGGCGGTTTGTTGACGTTCCACGATAAAACCCCGGAGGATTTGCTTGGCGCGCCGATGCGCGAGTACGCTCGTAGCCTTCTGGGTGTGAGTGAATGAGGCAAGCGTGATGAGCGATTCCGGCAAGGCCAATGATCTTCTGGCGCAGATTCCCAAGGCCAAGGGCCTGCCGCCGGTGCATCTGTGGAACCCAGACTTCTGCGGTGACATCGACATGCGCATCGCCCGTGATGGCACTTGGTATTACCTGGGAACGCCGATCGGTCGCAAGCCGATGGTGCGGCTGTTTTCCACCATCATCCGCCGCGATGGCGATGACTACTTCCTGATTACCCCGGTAGAGAAGGTGGGCATCCGCGTCGACGATGCGCCGTTCGTGGCTGTGGCGTTGGATGTGGAAGGTGAGGGTGAGCAGCAGGTGCTGCGCTTCACCAGCAATGTCGAGGACCAGGTCGAAGCCGGGCCGGCCAACCCGCTGCGCGTGGTGATCGACCCGGTCACGCAGGAGCCATCGCCGTATGTGCTGATGCGCAGCAACCTCGAGGGGCTGATTCATCGCAATGTGTTCTACCGGTTGGTAGAGCTGGCGGTGCCGCGTGAGATCGACGGGGAAGAGTGGCTTGGGGTCTGGAGCCACGGTGAGTTTTATCCGATCGGGCGTAGCAGCTGAGATATCTGGTGCCTGCACCGGCCTTTTCGCGGGATCGCCCGATCCCACAGGGTTTTCTGGAGGCTTCAGGGGCTGCGCCGTACCTGTGGGAGCGGGCAAGCCCGCGAAGAGGACGGCACAGGCAATGATCGGCCTCTTGGTTTTTCCCCGAATTGGTCATTTGTCTCTCTGCCCCACAGGCCTAACCTGCAGGCAATTGCCATCCAGGAGAAGCCCCCATGAAACTCTTTAGCATCATCCTTCTTGCCCTGTTCGCCGCTCAAACCCCTGCCTGGGCGCACGGCGACGCTGCCGACCAGGTCAAGGTCCTGCAGCAGCAACAACCCTCGAACGCCCCCGGCAAGAGCGCCGTGATGCTCACCGTCAGCTACGCCCCCGGCCAGGCGTCACCCGCGCATCAGCACCCGGGCGCAGTGATGGCCTACGTACTGGAAGGGGCAGTGGTATCGAAGCTCGATAACGAGCCGGAGAAAACCTACAAGGCCGGTGAATACTGGTACGAAGCCCCGGGTACCGTGCACAGCGTGTCACGCAACGCCAGTCAGAAGCAGTCAGCCAAGTTGCTGGTCTGGAGCCTGGTGGATGAAGGCAGTGCGGTCACATTGCCCTATCCGGCAGCAGGCTCGGAGCGCTGAGCCTGCCCCAGCCGGGTTGTAACTTCCTGCATCAGGTCCGGGTCCAGTACCTGGCAAGGCGCGACCTGCGCGTTGCTGGTGTAGAACGGCGGCAGATTTTGCGCCAGTCGAGCAACGTCCTTGGCAGTGCAGGCTGTTGGCAGCAATACATATTGCAGGCTTGAGGGGAAGGACGGCGCGGTGTGCCGTTCCATGGTGGAGCCATAGGCGCCAAGGGTCATGACCGCCTCGCTGCCGGCCGGGTCCGGAAAACGGAGCAGGACGAATGTGCAGAAACGGGGGTGGGTGAGATGCTGGTGTGCTTCGTCGCGGACCAGTGGGTCGTCATGGTTCATCAGGTTCCAGCGCAACGCGGCGTAGCTGCGAGTGGTCTCCATGAACGCAGTGCGAATGGGGGAGCGCGTTTCGTCACCGCCCAGGCAGGCCAGCAGATTGCCGAATGGGTCCAGCAAGGCTACGGCATTGCACGTATCTGCCGCGAGAGCTGTGTCGACCAATGGCTCGGCCAGTTCGATCCCGGGCAGGCGAGGGTCTGCACTTTTGCTGCGCAGGCTCCATGGGCTCAAGCCCGCCAGGGCCTGGCGTACCAGGCTCCGGTTGGGTAGGGTGATCGGGTCTTTCAGGGCAGATGGCGGAAGGCCGGCGTTGCTGCTTTCGTCGTGCACGTGGTTCACGCTGGCCTCGAACAACGAACGGGTAAGGCACATCGTTGCGGCGTCGATGCGTTCGCCAGCGTAGACCGGCCCTTGCGGCGGCCCGGCATAGTCGCGATCAAAAGGGCTGCCGACAGCATAGTAGCCCCACGTGGCTTGCGCGCGCAGACGAAGTGCGGCCGGCAGGCCGGGGAATTCGAAACGGCCGTCATGATTGATGCCGGCAAAGGTGTCGAGCGCACTTACCGCAACATTGAAGCCGGCAGTCAGCAAGGCGCCTGCGCACATGGCGCAGGGGTCGAGCGTGGTGATGACGGTCAGTTCATGCGTGGGCGGCAGGGCAAGGCGCTGCTGGTTGTCGAAATACCAGTCGACCAGCCGGCGCTCACCATGCCCCGTTGGGTCGTGAAGCCTGAATGCGGGTTGCGCCTGGCTGGCAGAGGGCTCCAGCACGCGGTTGTGCAGGGCGATCAGTACCTTGCCAGTGGCATTTTCGATGATGCAGCCACCCACGGCGAACGTTGCTTGTCGGCTTGCCAGGAGGGCCTGGTTGGCGGCGATTGCTACCGCTTGCTGAGCGTTCTGGGTGAAATCGTTGGCTTTCATGCTTGCCTGTGCTCGTCGAGGGATCTCGGACGATACAGCAGCCGTGCGCTGGCATGAGGGGATAAGTGCAACAAAAAACCTCCAGTGCTTGCGCATCTGGAGGTTTTCAAATTTTGGCTCCGCGACCTGGACTCGAACCAGGGACCCAATGATTAACAGTCATTTGCTCTACCGACTGAGCTATCGCGGAATCTGTGCGTATCTTACTGATTGCCCAGGGGAAGTCAAGCCACCCCTAGGCAAAACAATGAGTTACAGCACCTGCACGATAGCTTTGGTCACTACGTGGATGTTGCTCTGGTTCAGCGCGGCCACGGCGATGCGGCCGGTGTCCAGCGCATAGATGCCGAACTCGTTCTTCAGGCGGGCGACCTGTTCGACGGTCAGGCCCGAGTACGAGAACATGCCAACCTGGCGGCCAACGAAGCTGAAGTCGCGGTTGGCGCCATATTCGGCCAGCAGCGAAACCATCTGCTTGCGCATGCCGTGGATGCGCTCGCGCATTTCGGCCAGCTCGGTTTCCCACATCTGGCGCAGTTCGGCGCTGTTCAGCACGGTGGCAACGATGGTTGCACCGTGGGTCGGCGGGTTGGAGTAGGTGGTGCGGATCACGCGCTTGACCTGCGACAGCACGCGGGTGCTCTCGTCCTTGGAGGCGGTGACGATCGACAGCGCACCGACGCGCTCGCCGTACAGCGAGAACGACTTGGAGAACGAGCTGGACACGAAGAACTCCAGGCCCGACTCGGCGAACAGGCGCACGGCGAAGGCGTCTTCGGCGATGCCGTCACCGAAGCCCTGGTAGGCCATGTCGAGGAATGGCACGTGGCCCTTGGCCTTGACCACTTCCAGGACGTTCTTCCAGTCGTCCAGGCTCAGGTCGACGCCAGTCGGGTTGTGGCAGCAGGCATGCAGCACCACGATCGAGCCGGACGGCAGGTTGTTCAGGTCTTCGAGCATGCCGGCGCGGTTGACGTCGTTGGTCGGCGCGTCGTAGTAGCGGTAGTTCTGCACCGGGAAGCCGGCCGATTCGAACAGCGCACGGTGGTTTTCCCAGCTCGGGTCGCTGATGGCAACCACGGCGTTTGGCGACACACGCTTGAGGAAGTCGGCGCCAATCTTCAGTGCGCCGGTACCGCCGACGGCCTGCACGGTAACCACGCGGCCAGCGGCCAGCAGTGGCGACTCGGCGCCGAACAGCAGCTTTTGTACAGCCTGGTCGTAGGTGGCGATACCGTCGATCGGCAGGTAGCCGCGCGAGGCGTGCTGGGCGGCACGCTGGGTCTCGGCTTCGATCACGGCGCGCAGCAGCGGAATGCGGCCTTCCTCATTGCAGTACACGCCCACGCCCAGGTTGACCTTGTCGGTACGTGGGTCGGCGTTGAATGCTTCGTTGAGGCCCAGAATAGGGTCGCGGGGTGCCAGCTCGACAGCGGAAAACAGGCTCATTGTTACCTTGGCTCTGATTGGAGTGTGATAGGACGTACACGCTCCAGCCCGAATGCACTGAAGCGGTGCACAAACGGGGAGTCAGTATAGTGATACCGACCGGTCACCGCGACAGTCCGGCATCGCTTTTCAGGTCATTTGCGCAAATATTTTTCGACCATTGGTCTAATTGCCCGGTCCACCGTAACAGGCGCTCACAGCTGTGCCTTGAAAGCGCCCCCCGGCGGGCGCATTTGGGTATAGACTACTGGCTAAATTTACAGTTGCTGCAACACCGCGAGGTCCGTCATGTCCGAGTTCCAGCTCGTCACCCGTTTCCAGCCGGCCGGCGACCAGCCCGAGGCCATCCGCCAGATGGTCGAAGGCATCGAGGCGGGGCTGTCGCACCAGACGCTGCTCGGGGTGACTGGGTCGGGCAAGACCTTCAGCATCGCCAACGTCATTCAGCAGGTGCAGCGGCCTACCCTGGTGCTTGCGCCGAACAAGACCCTGGCCGCGCAGCTTTATGGCGAATTCAAGGCGTTCTTCCCCACCAATGCGGTGGAGTACTTCGTTTCCTACTACGACTACTACCAGCCTGAAGCCTACGTACCGTCGTCCGACACCTTCATCGAGAAGGACGCTTCGATCAACGACCACATCGAGCAGATGCGCCTGTCAGCGACCAAGGCATTGCTGGAGCGGCGTGACGCGATCATCGTCACCACCGTGTCGTGCATCTACGGCCTGGGCAGCCCCGAGACCTACCTGAAAATGGTCCTGCACGTGGACCGCGGCGACAAGCTCGACCAGCGCGCGCTGCTGCGCCGCCTGGCCGACCTGCAATACACCCGCAACGAGATGGACTTTGCCCGCGCCACCTTCCGCGTGCGCGGCGATGTGATCGACATCTTCCCGGCCGAATCGGACCTCGAGGCCATCCGCATCGAACTGTTCGATGACGAGGTGGAGAACATCGCCGCCTTCGACCCACTGACTGGCGAGGTCTTCCGCAAGCTGCCGCGTTTCACCTTCTACCCCAAGAGCCACTACGTCACCCCGCGGGAAACCCTGCTGGAGGCGGTGGAAGGCATCAAGGAAGAGCTCAAGGACCGCCTGGAGTACCTACAGAAGGCCAACAAGCTGGTCGAGGCCCAGCGCCTGGAGCAACGCACCCGCTTCGATCTGGAGATGATCCTGGAGCTGGGCTACTGCAACGGCATCGAGAACTACTCGCGCTACCTGTCCGGGCGCCCGGCCGGGGCGCCGCCGCCCACCCTGTACGACTACCTGCCGCCCGATGCGCTGCTGGTGATCGATGAATCCCACGTCAGCGTTCCGCAGGTCGGCGCCATGTACAAAGGCGACCGCTCGCGCAAGGAAACCCTGGTCGAATACGGCTTCCGCCTGCCTTCGGCGCTGGACAACCGGCCGATGCGTTTCGACGAGTGGGAGGACGTCAGCCCGCAGACCATCTTCGTATCCGCCACCCCGGGTCCCTATGAGGCCGAGCACGCCGGGCGCGTGGTAGAGCAGGTGGTGCGACCCACCGGCCTGGTCGACCCACAGGTGGAAGTACGCCCGGCGCTTACCCAGGTGGATGACCTGCTGTCGGAAATCCGCAAGCGCGTGGCACAGGGCGAGCGGGTGCTGGCCACCACGCTGACCAAGCGCATGGCCGAAGACCTTACCGACTACCTGGCCGACCACGACGTGCGGGTGCGTTACCTGCACTCGGACATCGACACCGTCGAGCGGGTGGAGATCATCCGCGACCTGCGCCTGGGTACCTTCGACGTGCTGGTGGGCATCAACCTGCTGCGTGAGGGCCTGGACATGCCCGAGGTGTCGCTGGTGGCGATCCTCGATGCCGACAAGGAAGGTTTCCTGCGCTCCGAGCGCTCACTGATCCAGACCATCGGCCGTGCTGCGCGTAACCTCAATGGCCGGGCCATTCTGTATGCCGACAACATCACCGGTTCCATGCAGCGCGCCATCGACGAGACCGAGCGTCGTCGCGAGAAGCAGATCGCATTCAACCTGGCCAATGGCATCGTGCCCAAAGGTGTGGTCAAGGACATCACCGATATCATGGAAGGCGCCACCGTGCCCGGCGCGCGCAGCAAAAAGCGCAAGGGCATGGCCAAGGCTGCGGAGGAGAGCGCCCGTTACGAGGCCGAGTTGCGTACGCCGGGCGAGATCACCAAGCGCATCAAGCAGCTGGAAGAGAAGATGATGCAGTTCGCCCGCGACCTGGAGTTCGAGGCCGCGGCGCAATTGCGCGACGAGATTGCCCAGCTGCGCGAGCGGTTGATCACCAGCTGATTTCTTTACTGCCTGCACTGGCCTCTTCGCGGGTAAACCCGCTCCCACAGGATCGTTGTAATCCTTGAGCTCTGCGCAGTACCTGTGGGAGCGGGTTTACCCGCGAAGAGGCCGGCTCAGGCGACAACCCATTCAGTGGGCCTCCCCAGCCTTCAGCCCCTCCGGCAACTTGCGGGTCAACAACATCGCCACCATGCTCACCGCCAACCCGATCCCCACAAAGTGGAACGCATCGTTATAGGCCATGATCAACGCCTGCTGGTGAGTGATCTCGCTCAACTTGCCCAGCGCCGCATTGTCATTGCCCAGCCGCTCCGCCAGTTGCGCCAACCGTTCCGCCACCTGCGGGTTGCTCGGCACCACTGCCTCCCTCAGGTAATCGAAATACACCTTGGTCCGTGCATCCAGCAGCGTGGCCAGCAGCGCAATGCCGATCGCACCGCCCAGGTTACGCAGGATATTGAACAGGCTCGACGCCGAACCCGCATCCTGCGGCTGTATATACGCCGTGGCGATCAGCGAAATGGTCACCATGATCATTGGCTGGCCGATGGCACGGATGATCTGGATATGGTTGAACTGCGGCCCTGCAAAATCCGGGTTGAGCACCCCCGAGCCGAAACTGGCGGCGCCGAACAGGCAGAACCCCAGGGCACACAACACCTTGGGCGACACCACTTTCATCAGTTGCGGCACCAACGGGATCAGGAACAGCTGCGGGATACCCATCCACATGATCACCTCGCCGATCTGCAAGGCGTTGTAGCCCTGCACCTGCGCCAGGTACAGCGGCAGCAGGTAGATCGACCCGTACAAGCCCACCCCCATGCCAAGGCTGGCGATGCTCGACAGGCCAAAGTTGCGGTTGCCGAGGATGCGCAGGTTAATCAGCGGGTGTGGCTTGGAAAACTGCAGGATGACGAAGGTGATCAGGCTGACCAGGGCGATGCTGCCCAGGCCGACGATCAGCTGCGATTCCAGCCAGTCCTTGCGGTGGCCTTCCTCCAGGAACACCTGCAGGCAGCCAAGCCCCAGGCCCAGGGTGACGATGCCGGCGTAATCGGTGCTTTTCAGCAGTTCCCAGTGCGCGTCCTTCTTTTCCAGCCCGTACAGCAGGCCGGCGATCATCACCAGGCCCGGTGGGATATTGATGTAGAAAATGTACTCCCAGCCCCAGTTCTCGGTCAGCCAGCCGCCCAAGGTGGGGCCGATGGAGGGGGCGAAGGTGGCGGTCATGGCGAACATGGCCATGCCCTTGGCGCGGTGGTGTTCGGGCAGCTTGATCAGGGTCAGGGTGAAGGCCAGCGGGATCAGCGCACCGCCGGTAAAACCTTGCAGGGCGCGGAACAGGATCATGCTCTCCAGGTTCCAGGCCATCGAACACAACAGCGACGACAACAGGAAGCCGCCGGATACCCACACGGCCAGGCGCCGCGCCGACAGCAGCTGCACCAGCCAGGCGGTGAGCGGGATCATGATGATTTCCGCGACCAGGTAAGAGGTGGAAATCCACGAGCCTTCCTCCAGCGTCGCCGACAGTGCGCCCTGGATGTCCTTGAGCGACGAGTTGGTGATCTGGATGTCCAGCACCGCCATGAAGGCGCCGAGCATCACGCTCATTACCGCGATCCAGTCCCGCCTGGTCGGCTCCGCGGTGGGCCTGAGCAGCTGGTCACCGGCCATTGTGGCCTTCGTCTTCGCTGCGCAGGTCGACGGTGGCGGTCACCGACATGCCAGGGCGGATCCGCCCGTGCAGCGGGTTGTCAGCGCGGAAGGTCAGCTTGACCGGAATGCGCTGCACCACCTTGGTGAAGTTGCCGGTGGCGTTGTCGGGCGGTAGCAGGCTGAACTGCGCGCCGGAGGCGGCGAAAAGGCTGTCGACCCGGCCTTCTATCGGTGTGTCGGGGTAGCTGTCGAACAGCAGCTCGGCACGCTGGCCGGGCTGCATGCGGCCGATTTGGGTCTCCTTGAAATTGGCCTGCACCCAGATGTCTTCATCCGGCACGATCGACAGCAGGTAGGCACCGGCCTGTACCACCTGGCCATTGCGCGCGTTGCGCTGGCCGATGCTGCCGCTGATCGGTGCGCGGATTTCGCAGCGGGTCAGGTTCAGTTCGGCTTGTGCCAGGTCGGCGCGGGCGTTGGCGATCTGCGCGTCGAGGCGCTTGAGTTCGGCGGTCAATGCGTTGACTTGCTGGCGCTGGCTTTGCAGGTCGGCACGGGCCTTGTCGACCTGCGAGCCGGCGACATGGCTGTCCGCGGACAGGGTGGTGACCCGTTCTTCCGATACGAAACCTGGTTTGCGCAGCTTCTCGGCACGGCTCAGGTCCAGGCGCGAGCGGTCAAATGTAGCCTGGTTGGCCGCCACCTGGGCCTGGCCGGCGGCGATCAGGCTGGCTTGCTGGGTCAGGCGGCTTTGCGCCTGCACCTGCTCGGCTTCGCGGGTAGCCAGGGCGGCACGGGCGCGTTGCACGGCCAGTTCGAAGTCGGCGGCCTCCAGGCGCACCAGCAGGTCGCCTTTCCTGACGTGCTGGTTGTCCTCGACCCGCACCTCGTCGATGCGTGCGCCCAACTGGCTGGAAATGCGGGTGATCTCGCCCTGTACGTAGGCGTTGTCGGTGCTTTCGTAGAAGCGGCCCTTGAAGTACCAGTGGCCCAGGAAGGCGAGGGCGATGACGGCCACCAAGGTGAAGAAGACCAGCAGGCGGCGTTTGAGTTGGGCAGGCATGAGGACTATCGTTCCAGAAATGTAAATAAATTTAACAGCGGCACATGGCCAGTCGACAAGTGACGTTCGCGCCATTGCTGGAGCCCAATGCCTGCCTCCTGCTAACATCCCGCCTTTGTTTCATCTTTCGTTCGAGACTCTCCATGACCACCGTACGCACGCGTATCGCGCCATCGCCTACCGGCGACCCCCATGTCGGCACTGCCTACATCGCCCTGTTCAACTACTGCTTTGCCAAGCAGCACGGCGGTGAGTTCATCCTGCGCATCGAAGACACCGACCAGCTGCGCTCCACGCGCGAGTCGGAGCAGCAGATCTTCGATGCCCTGCGCTGGCTCGGCATCGAATGGAACGAAGGTCCGGACGTCGGCGGCCCGCACGGCCCTTACCGGCAGAGCGAGCGTGGCGAAATCTACGCCAGGTACGCCAAGGAGCTGGTTGACGCCGGCCATGCCTTCTACTGCTTCTGCACCGCCGAAGAGCTGGAGCAGATGCGCGCCGAGCAGCAAGCCCGTGGCGAAACCCCGCGCTACGACGGCCGCGCGCTGTTGCTGAGCGCCGAGGAAGTGCAGCGCCGCCTGGACGCTGGCGAGCCGCACGTTATCCGCATGAAAGTGCCGAGCGAAGGCGTGTGCGTGGTACCGGACATGCTGCGTGGCGATGTCGAAATCCCGTGGGACCGCATGGACATGCAGGTGCTGATGAAGAACGACGGCCTGCCGACGTACTTCCTGGCCAACGTGGTCGACGACCATCTGATGGGCATCACCCACGTGCTGCGCGGCGAAGAGTGGCTGCCATCGGCACCCAAGCTGATCAAGCTGTACGAATACTTCGGCTGGGAACAGCCCAAGCTGTGCTACATGCCGCTGCTGCGTAACCCGGACAAGTCCAAGCTGTCCAAGCGCAAGAACCCGACCTCGGTGACTTTCTACGAGCGCATGGGCTTCATGCCCGAGGCGATGCTCAACTACCTGGGCCGCATGGGCTGGTCGATGCCGGACGAGCGCGAGAAGTTCTCGCTGGCCGAGATGGTCGAGCACTTCGATCTGTCGCGTATCTCGCTGGGCGGCCCGATCTTCGACATCGAGAAGCTGTCCTGGCTGAACGGCCAGTGGCTGCGCGAACTGCCGGTCGAGGAGTTCGCCGCGCGCTTGCAGAAGTGGGCGTTCAACAGCGACTACATGATGAAGATCGCCCCGCACGTGCAAGGCCGGGTGGAAACCTTCAGCCAGGTTGCCCCGCTGGGCGGGTTCTTCTTCGAAGGCGCGCTGAAGCTGGACGCCAAGTTGTTCGAAAGCAAGAAGCTGTCGGCCGACCAGGTACGCCAGGTGATCCAGCTGATCCTGTGGAAGCTCGAAAGCCTGCGTCAGTGGGAAAAAGAGCGCATCACCGGTTGCATCCAGGCGGTGGTCGAGGCGCTGGAGCTGAAGCTGCGTGATGCCATGCCGCTGATGTTTGCCGCCATTACCGGCCAGGCCAGCTCGGTTTCGGTACTGGACGCGATGGAAATCCTTGGCCCGGACCTGACCCGCTACCGCCTGCGCCAGGCCCTGGACCTGCTGGGGGGTGTGTCGAAGAAAGAAAACAAAGAGTGGGAAAAGCTGCTGGCCTCCATCGCCTGACAGTGGTCCCGAGGCCATAAGCCGAACTTGTGGGAGCGGGTTCACCCGCGAATACGATGGTGCGTTTTCCGTCGCATTCGCGGGTAAACCCGCTCCCACAGGGCTCACTGTTCGGTTTTGGCAAGGGGAGGGCGGTAAGTGATTGTTATCTGTGAAAAATTTTTTGAATATTTTGAAAAATTCGTTTGACAGCCCTGCAATCCGATCTTAATATGCGCCCCGTCCACAGCGATGAACGAAAACGAAACGCCAGGCACCCAGCCAGCGCTTCGGTTCAAAGCGACATTGTGGGGCTATAGCTCAGCTGGGAGAGCGCCTGCATGGCATGCAGGAGGTCAGCGGTTCGATCCCGCTTAGCTCCACCAAATTCCGCCTGGCAGCCAAGGCTGTCGGGCAAGACCGGGTCCAGCAACCGGGTCTTGAAGGTAAGAAGGTTCGTCCCCTTCGTCTAGTGGCCTAGGACACCGCCCTTTCACGGCGGTAACAGGGGTTCGAGTCCCCTAGGGGACGCCAGTTTTGCACAAGCGATGTTTCAGGATGTCGCTGGGCCGAGAGGCTAGAAATCCGGGGCTATAGCTCAGCTGGGAGAGCGCCTGCATGGCATGCAGGAGGTCAGCGGTTCGATCCCGCTTAGCTCCACCAATTTGCCGCGGTTCGCGAAAGCGGATCGGCACGAAGGTTACGTCCCCTTCGTCTAGTGGCCTAGGACACCGCCCTTTCACGGCGGTAACAGGGGTTCGAGTCCCCTAGGGGACGCCACTTTTCCTGCGTTTTGCAGGGCTTTAAAGGCTCGTCGATTACTGATGAGCCTTTTGTTTCGGGGCTATAGCTCAGCTGGGAGAGCGCCTGCATGGCATGCAGGAGGTCAGCGGTTCGATCCCGCTTAGCTCCACCATTTCTGCCGCGGTT
The DNA here is from genome assembly GCF_054792385.1 of Pseudomonas sp. SA233. Lineage (NCBI taxonomy): Bacteria > Pseudomonadati > Pseudomonadota > Gammaproteobacteria > Pseudomonadales > Pseudomonadaceae > Pseudomonas > Pseudomonas sp. SA233. Next base: position 1,634,344 of record NZ_CP096449.1, read on the forward strand.
CGCGTAAGCGGATCGGCACGAAGGTTACGTCCCCTTCGTCTAGTGGCCTAGGACACCGCCCTTTCACGGCGGTAACAGGGGTTCGAGTCCCCTAGGGGACGCCACGTTTACCCGCGTTTTGCGGGACTTTGAAGGCTCATTCGATTATTGAATGGGCCTTTTGTTTTTCTCCCCTACTCAAGATTTCGCGACCGACAGGCGGCTGCAGATTTTGCTTGCCAAAAAATATTATGAGAATAATATTTCGATCATCATATTTTGATCGGCGAGTGGCCTGATGAGCGACAAGAAGAGCAGAACCCGCGAGCGCATTCTCGAGGCGGCGCGAAGTGCGTTGATCCAGCACGGCCCGGCCGAGCCCAGCGTCAGCCAGGTCATGGGTGCGGCAGGCCTGACCGTCGGTGGTTTCTACGCCCACTTCGACAGCAAGGACGAGTTGATGCTCGAAGCGTTCCGCCAGTTGCTGGGCGAGCGTCGCGCCTTGCTCGCGCAGATCGACCCCAGCCTCGATGGTGCCGGGCGGCGGGCGTTGGCCAGTGCTTTCTATCTGTCGCGCAAGCACCGTGATGCCGAAGTGCATGCCTGCCCGCTGCCCAATTCGCTGGGCGAGATGCAGCGCCTGCCAGAGGCCTTCCGCGAGGTTCTGGCCGAGCACATCGAGTTGATGGCAGCCGCCATGGTCGACCGCCCCGAGGACGCCGACAAGGCATTGGCCGACCTGGCCCTGATGGTTGGTGGCCTGGCGCTTGCCCGTGCCCTGGGCACCAGCGAACTGTCCGATCGTATTCTGCGCGCCGCCAAATCGGCGGTGCTTTGAGCCTGGAGCATGGCGATGACTACCCTGAGCTGGATTCGTGGTGTCAATGGCACCTTGGGCCGCCTGGCCCCCGAGCATGTCGCGGGCAAGATGCGCCGTGCCTTCATGACCCCTCGCAACCTGCCGCCACGGGATTGGGAGTTGCCCGTGCTGGCCAGCGCCGAGCGCATCACTTTGCGCTTCGGCTTGTCGGCCTTGCGCTGGGGCAAGGGGCCGACCGTGCTGATGATGCACGGCTGGGAGGGGCGCCCGACCCAGTTTGCCGCGTTGATCGAAACCTTGGTCCAGGCGGGGCACACGGTGGTGTCGCTGGAGGGGCCGGGGCATGGCCGTTCGCCTGGCGAACAGGCAAATGTGGTGTTGTTTGCCCGAGCGCTGCTGGAAGCTGCCGCCGAGCTGCCGCCGCTGCGCGCGGTTATTGGCCATTCCATGGGCGGCGCCAGTGTATTGCTGGCCTTGCAGATGGGGCTGCGTACCGAGGCAGCGGTCAGCGTCGCTGCCCCGGCGCGGCTATTGGGCGTACTGCGTGGCTTTGCCCATCGTCTGGGGCTGCCGGCGCGGGCGCGGGCTGCATTCATTCGCCAGGTGGAGCGGGATGTGGGCATGCAGATTGCGCGGCTGGATGTGACGGGTTACCAGTTGGAGTTGCCCGGGCTGGTGGTGCATGCCGCCGATGATGCCTTGGTCGCAGCCGATGAGGCCCGGGTTATCCACAAGGCCTGGTTCGATAGCCGTCTGATGCTGCTGGAGGCGGGTGGCCACCAGCGCGTGCTGTCCGACCCGCGCCTGAGTGAAGCGGTGCTGGAGCTGCTGGCCCGGGCTGGCGCGGTGCCTGTAGGAGCGGCCTTGTGTCGCGATGGGCTGCGCAGCAGCCCCGGCAATCTGTGTCGGGACTGAGATTTTTGGGGCCGCTGCGCGCCCCATCGCGACACAAGGCCGCTCCTACAGGGACCGCGTAGCCCCGCAGGCAAGTGCAGAAGGGCTGGACTTTCCCTGGGCGGTCCCTGCTAAATCCACTTTTGCTCCAAGGAAGCGAACATGAGCTGGGACCTGGCAACACCCTTCGTCATCGACCTGCGCGTCGGCAACGAGGATATCGACGGCCTCGGCCACGCCAACAACGCGGTCTACGTTACCTGGCTGGAGCGCTGCGCCTGGCGCCATTCCCAACGCCTGGGCCTGGACTTGGCCGAATATCGCCGACTGGACCGGGCCATGGCCGTGGTGCGCCACGAAATCGACTACCTGGCCGCTGCCTACGAGGATGACGAGTTGCAACTGGCCACCTGGATCATCAACTGGGACCAGCGCCTGCGCATGACCCGGCGCTTCCAGCTCAAGCGCCCGCGCGACGGCGTGACTTTGCTGCGCGCCCAGACCACCTTTGCCTGCATCGAGCTGTCCAGCGGCAAGCCCAGGCGCATGCCGGCGGAGTTCCTCGACGGTTACGGCCCGGCGCTGATCGGCGCCTGAAACACCGGCAATTTTTGTTAGACTGCCGGCTTTTTCCACCGAGACCCCGACATGCAAATTGCCCTGGCCCCCATGGAGGGGCTGGTCGACAACATCCTGCGCGACGTGCTGACCCGCGTGGGCGGTATCGACTGGTGCGTCACCGAGTTCATTCGCGTGTGCGACCGCCTGCTGCCGCCTTCCTCGTTCGACAAGCTGGCGCCCGAGTTGCGCAATGGCGCACGGACCGCTGCAGGGGTACCAATGCGCGTGCAGTTGTTGGGGTCGGACCCTGTGTGCCTGGCGGAAAACGCCGCGCTGACCTGCCAGTTGGGCGCGCCGGTGATAGACCTGAACTTCGGTTGCCCGGCCAAGACCGTGAACAAGTCGCGCGGTGGAGCGGTGCTGCTCAAGGAGCCGGAGCTGCTGCACGCCATTGTGCGTGAAGTGCGCCGTGCCGTGCCCGCACATATCCCGGTCACCTCGAAGATGCGCCTGGGTTTCGACAGCCCCGATGGCGCGCTGGAGTGTGCCACGGCGCTGGCCGAAGGCGGTTCGGCGCACCTGGTGGTGCATGCGCGGACGAAGGTCGAGGGCTACAAGCCCCCGGCCCACTGGGAGTGGGTGGCGCGGGTGCAGGATGTGGTCAAGGTGCCAGTGTTCGCCAACGGCGAGATCTGGACCGTGGATGACTGGCGGCGTTGTCGTGAGGTCAGTGGCGCCGAAGATATCATGCTGGGCCGTGGGCTGGTTTCGCGCCCCGATCTTGGGCTGCAGATTGCCGCGGCGCGTGACGGGCGGGAGTACCAGCCGATGAGCTGGGACGACCTGCTACCATTGCTGCGCGAATTCTGGCGCCAGGCCCAGGCCAAGTTGTCGCCGCGCTATGCACCGGGGCGGATGAAGCAGTGGCTGGCGATGCTGACCCGCAGTTATCCCGAAGCGGTTGTGCTGTTTGCCGAATTGCGGCGGGAGGATGACTGTGCGCGGATCAGCCGGTTGCTGGGGGTTGAGGCGGTTTCCTTGGAGGCTTGTGTTGCCTGATCCGGCCCTTTCGCGGGTAAACCCGCTCCCACAGGTTCGGCGCAGGTTTTGGAATGTGTGAGCTCCCTGTGGGAGCGGGTTTACCCGCGAAGAGGCCATCAAGCCCAACGCAGGAATCCAGATTTTTTCTGCTCCCCCCTTGAAAGCATTTCCCTCGGCCATATCTCTTGAGTACGCGATGCCGAAGTCGGGTCGCGTAATGACTTACTTGCTGAATCTCAGGAGTTCATGACCATGACTACCGCTTTCTCTCTCGCTCCACTGTTCCGCCATTCCGTTGGTTTCGACCGTTTCAACGACCTGTTCGAATCCGCGGCACGTAACGAGGCCGGTAGCAGCTACCCGCCCTACAATGTGGAAAAGCATGGCGATGACCACTACCGTATCGTGGTTGCTGCAGCCGGTTTCCAGGAAGAGGACCTCGACCTGCAGGTTGAAAAAGGTGTCCTGACCGTGACCGGTGGCAAGCGCGACAATGGCCCTGCTGAAGTGACCTACCTGCATCAGGGTATCGCGCAACGCGCCTTCAAGCTGTCGTTCCGCCTGGCCGACCATATCGAAGTCAAGGCCGCCGGCCTGGCCAATGGCCTGCTCAGCATCGACCTGCTGCGCATCGTGCCTGAAGAGGCCAAGGCCAAGCGCATTCCGATCAACGGCGACAAGCCAGCGCTGAACTGATCGTGTAGATGTGAAAAAGGGCACCCCCAGGGGTAATGCCAGTCAGTTAAGCTGACTGGCATTTTCATTTTCGGGTCGGATATTTTGCAGGGCGCTGCTTCACCACTCTGGGGAACCATCGATCGGGTCGCCGATGGGGTAGGACATACTGAGCCGCTGACGCCTGCAGATCTGCCAAAAAACCTGGCAAGTTGCCGGGATGGTTTAATGACGTGCCATGCAGCAAGCCCAGAATCGCCCAGCTACAAGCGGTAAAGCTCATCTCGCATGGGTACACGCCTGGGCACTGTCTCGACATCTGCACCATCTGATAACGCAATAGGTTGTAGCCCAACAGCACGCCCCACAGCTCTTGCGCAATCATCTCCGGCGTCTTGCTTCTCAGGGTGTATTCGCCCCCCAGAAGTCCTTGTTTGATCTCCCGATAACCCAGCTCGATTTCCCAGCGCTGACTGTAAAGATCAACGATCTCATCGCCAGGGAAGCGCTGCGCATCGGTCATTGAGGTCAAGACACTCACAACCTTTCCTTTGATTGTTTTGCTCAGCAGTCGTGCCCGCATTTCCAGCGGCAAGCCTGGCCATTGCTTGCGGGCCTGGGGCGATGTGCGCAGGACGACCACGGCATCGTTGCGTCCTAGCGTGTGTTCCACCTCGTACTGAGTGCCCTTTTTCACAGGGATCAGCCAGTGTCGATGCTCACCTTGTGACTGCCAGTGGTGCAGCAAGCCCAACGAATAGAAACCTTTATCGAACAGGGTCAGCGAGTGGTTCGGCGTGGTCGCGATCAGCTGCTCTGCCAGCTTCATTTCACTACTGTGGTAGCTCTCGAAAGTGCTGTTTATCAGTAAGTGGCTGGTCAGCTCCATCTGGCAGACCATCCTAACCTGAGGAAAACCGCCATCCCCATGCTGATTGGTAGCGCCCCCGTAAAACGCACGGTTTTCAGCTGTGTCAGGCGTACTCCAGACAACACCGTCCACACCAAGCAGCGTCAAGCCCAACCAGTGCGGGTGCTTGGTTTCTTCGTGCCACCGCCGCTGAGTGAGCGTGAAAACTTCACGTACAGCTTCACTGCCCAGTCGCTGCCGCCCTTGTACAACAGCACTGGGGGCCACCAGAGGCCTCTTGCCCGGCAGCATGATGTCCATGTGGTTTACGACATCCCAAGCCGACATACGGCGGAACAGCGCCATGCCGATGATGCACCACACCAGGCTCTCAAGCGGGAGGCGTCGCTTGCGAATGGTCGCGACACCTGCCGTCTCAAAAGCTTGTTGCACAAGATCAGGATCGAGCAACGCCCCCAGCCCCTCGAGGGCATGTGGCCGCGATGCCATTTCGTGAGTGAGGGAGAGGGCTTGTGACAGGCGCATAAAAAATCCGATGCTCGTTTCCAAGCATCGGATTTTGCGGCCTACGGGCTAAAGCTCAAAGCGTCAGTCTTAACTGACTGGCATTACCCCCAGGGGTGCCCTTTTTATTGTGATCGCCTGAAGGCCGGCTCCCACAGGAATCGCATCTGCATCGGTTTCAGTAATCCGCCGGCGCCTCCAGCAACATCTGCCGGAACTCCGGCAACGGCAGCGGCCGGCTGTGCAAGTACCCCTGGTACAGGTGGCACCCCAGCCGTTCAAGGAACTCCAGCTGTTCGGTCAGCTCCACCCCTTCGGCAATCACCGTCAACTCCAGGCTGCGAGCCATGGCGACGATGGCGCGGACGATTTCGGCGTCGTTGGGGTCTTCCGGCGCATCGCGCACGAAGGTCTGGTCGATCTTCAGCGCATCCACTGGCAGGCGTTTCAGGTAGGTCAGCGAGGAATAACCGGTGCCGAAGTCATCCATGGCAAAGCTCACCCCGTAGCGCTTCAGCTCGCGCATCTTGCAGATGGTGTCCTCCAGGTTCTGGATGACGATGCCTTCGGTAATTTCCAGCGTCAGCATTCGCCGTGGCAGGCGGTAATCGTCCAGGCTGCGCAGCACCCGCCCGACAAAGTCGTTCTGGCGGAACTGCCGTGGGCTGATGTTCACGCACAAGCTGAAATCATCGGCGTCGATCAGCCCGTCGCCGAGCATGCGCGCGCAGGCATCGCAAGCTTCGTCGAGGATCCAGCTGCCAACCTCCAGGATCAGGCCGCTTTCTTCCAGCACCTGAATGAATTGCGCCGGTGGCTGCTGACCCAGTTGCGGATGATGCCAGCGCAGCAGCACCTCGGCACCGACGATGCGGTTGTCGCGCGCATCCACCTGCGGCTGGAAGTGCAGCGCCAACTCGCCGCGGGCCAAGGCCAGGCGCAGGTCGTTCTCCATGCGCAGGCGCTCGCTGGCAGCTTTCTGCATGGTGGTATGAAACAGCTGGGTGGTGTTGCGCCCGGAATCCTTGGCACGGTACAGGGCGATATCGGCACGCTTGAGCAGGTCGGCCGGGGTGGCGCCGTGGTCAGGGATCAGCGCCACGCCGATGCTGGGTGTTACCTGCAGGCGCTGGCCATCCAGCGACATCGGCTCGGCCAGCAGTTCGCGCAGGGTATCGGCCAGCCCGCGGACTTTCTCTTCGACCAGCTCGCGGCTGCCTTCCAGGCCGCTGAGCAATACCACGAACTCATCGCCACCCAGGCGCGCCACGGTGTCTTCCAGGCGCACACTGGCTTCCAGCCGCGCTGTGATGATCTTCAGCACCGTGTCGCCCACCGGGTGGCCCAGCGAGTCGTTGATGTGCTTGAAGTGGTCGAGGTCGAGGAACAGCAGGGCGCCGCGCAGGTTGTGGCGCCTGAGCAGGGCGATCTGCTGGCTCAGGCGGTCCATCAGCAGGGCGCGGTTGGGCAGGTTGGTCAGCGGGTCGTGGTAGGCCAGGTGGCGAATCTGTGCCTGGGCGTTTTTCAGCTGGCTGACATCGCGGGCGGTCACCAGCAGGCAGTCCACCTCATTGAGGGTGATCGGCTCCACCGACACCTCCACAGTGAGGATGTCACCGCGCTTGTTGCGCCCGAGCATCTCGCGATGATGCACCCGGCCACGCTCGCGCAACTCGGCCAGCAGGGCGCTGCGCTGCTTGTCGTCGGCCCAGATGCCGATCTCGTACACCGTGCGGCCGACCACGTCGGCGGCGTTGTAGCCGGTCAGGCGGCAGAAACCGTCGTTGATTTCCAGGTAGCGACCGCTGTAGCGTTCGGTGATGGTGATGGCGTCAGGGCTGGAGTGGAAGGCCTTGGCAAACTTCTCCTCGCTGGACTTCAGCGCCGCCTCGGCGCGCTGCTGCTGGGTGATGTCGCGCAGGGTGGTAACACTGCAAGGCTGGTCATCGACGGTGATCAGGCGGCTGGAAATCACGCAGGTCAGCGGTGCCCCATTGCGGTGGTTGACCACTACGGCGACGTTGCTCAGGGCCTGTTCGCGGATTACCCGCTCTATGCGTTGCGCGCGCTCGATGGACTCCGCCCACAGGCCGATTTCCTCGGCGGTGCGGCCGATCACCTGCTCGGTGCTCCAGCCGAAGGTCTGGGTGAACGCCGGATTGATCTCGATGAACTGCCCGGTGTCCTGGCGGGTGACACAGATTGGGTCGGGGCTGACCTGGAACAGGCTGGCGAACTTCTCTTCCGAAGCGCTCAGGCGCTGTTCGCGCTCCACCTGGTCGGTGATGTCGAGCAAAGTGCCTGCCATGCGCAGCGGGTTGCCCTGCTCGTCGCGGTACAGCCGGGCGCGGCTTTCGATGTAGCGCGAAATGCCGTTTTCCAGCTGTACCCGGTAGGTGATCTGGTAGTTGCCGGCAGGTCCTTCGCGCAGGCTACGGTAGGCCTGGCGCATCGAATTGCGCTCTTGCTCCGGGACCCCTTCGAAAAACGCGTCGAACGATTCGTGAAACGGGATGGGCGGCAGGCCGTGCAGCTGTGCGGCGCGCGCCGAACCGTACAGCATGCCGCTGGGAATATGCCAGTCCCAGGTGCCCAGCTGTGCCGAATCCAGGGCCAGGTCCAGGCGCTCCTGGCTGTCCTTCAAGGCCTGCTCGGCACGTTTGCGCTCGGTGGTGTCGATAAAGGTGCTGAGCAGGAAGGTTCCGCCCTCCAGTTCGATGCCCTGGGTACAGAGGATGCCGTCATGCACCTTGCCGCTGGTAGCGCGGAACTGTACTTCCATTATCAAAGGGCCAGTGTTGCTGCGGGTCGACTCCAGCAACTGGTGGCGCTGTTCGGGGTTTGCCCACAGGCCAAGCTCCAGGCTGGTCTTGCCGATCACCTGGCTACCGGGCCAGCCGAACATGTCTTCGAAGTGCTGGTTGACCTCGAATATCATGCCGTCGTGGCGTCGGGTGAGCAAAATGGCATTGGGGCTGAGGTGGAACAGGGTGGCGAAGCGTTTTTCCGAATTGATCAACGCCGTTTCCCGCTCGCGCTGGCGGGTGATTTCACGGATCACCCCGATCATCTGCGGCCGGCCGTTCGGGTCGTGGGTCAGGCTGCCGTTGATCTCCAGCCAGTGCAGGCTGCCGTCCGGCCAGCGGATACGGTGGCGCATGGCCTGTTCCACCGGTTCGCCGTTGAACACTGCCTGGAACACCTGGCGTGTGCGCGCACGGTCTTCCTCCGGCAGCAGGTCGAGGTAGTCGATATCTGCGGGGAGCGGGCGCTGCGGGTCGAAGCCGAACAGGGCCTGGGTGCCCCGTGACCAGCTCACCCGGCCGCTGTCGATATCCCATAGCCAGGCACCCAGCCGTGCGCCGTTGAGTGCGGCCAGCAACTGTGGGGCGTTCTGCCAGGCCTGTTCCGACTCCTGAGGGTCGGCCGCTGGTATGCGCGGCAGGCGCAAAAAGCGATTCGCTGATTTGGGCATCGGTACCAGACCTTTGGCGTATGACGCGTCCTTGGAGGTGGCAATACCGGGCTGACGACCGGTCAGGCGGGCCCCGCGTGGCTGTCGAGCAGGGCCATGAATGCCCTGGCCGCGTTCGAAAGCGTACGCTCCGTGTGCAAAATGTAGCCTAGCTGGCGAGACAGCTGTATGCCCGGCAAGGCGATGGGTGCAACCTGTTCGTCGAGCATGGTGCGCGGCAGCACGCTCCAGGCCAGGCCGATTGACACCATCATCTTGATGGTTTCCAGATAGTTGGTGCTCATGGCGATGTTCGGCGTCAGGCCCTGGCTTTCGAACAGGCGCTGAACAATGTGGTGGGTAAAAGTGTTGCCGCCGGGGAACACGGCCGGGTGGCGGGCGACGTCGGCCAGGCTGACCGCTTGGTTGTTGGCCAGCGGGTGCTCGGGAGCGGCGACGAAGTCCAGGGCGTCGTCCCATACCGGCACGGCCTTGACCAGGTGGTGCGGCTCGGGTGCCAAGGTGATAACGGCAATCTCCGCGCGGCCATGGAGGATCTCGTCGTAGGCCGCTTCCGAATCCATGAACTGAATATCCAGCGCCACTGCAGGGTATTCCCGGGTGAAGGCCCGCAGCAGCGGGGGTAGGCGGTGCAAGCCGATATGATGGCTGGTGGCAAGGGTCAGCCGACCACTCACTTCCCCGGTCAAATTGGTCAGCGCGCGCCGGGTATCATCGAGGACGTTGAGGATCTGGTAGGCGCGGGGAAGCAGGGCGCGGCCCGCCTCGGTCAGGGTCACCTCGCGGCCCAGCCGGTCGAACAGGCGCACATCCAGTTGTTGTTCCAGTCCGGCGATGCGTTTGCTGACGGCCGGTTGAGTCAGGAACAGGCGGTCGGCCGCCCCGGAAAAACTACCGGTTTCGGCAATCGCGATGAAGGCGCTAAGGTTGGCCAGATCCATGAAGTCGAATTCCTGTTGGTTATCCAAAGCATAAAAATTATGAATTTGAGTTATTCAATCTAACCCCCTAGCATCGACCGCACAAGCCAAGGGGTCTTTGGCATAGAAAGACGCTGATGAGGAACAGTCTGATGGCTGGCAAAACGCTCTACGACAAACTCTGGGAAGCCCATGAGGTCAAGCGCCGTGATGACGGCTCGTCCTTGATCTACATCGACCGTCACATCATCCACGAAGTGACGTCGCCCCAGGCCTTCGAAGGCCTGCGCCTGGCCAACCGCAAACCTTGGCGCATCGACGCCAACATCGCCACGCCTGACCACAACGTGCCGACCACGCCAGAGCGCAAGGGCGGTATCGAGGCCATCGTCGACCAGGTGTCGCGCCTGCAGGTGCAGACCCTCGACGAGAACTGTGACGAATACGGCATCGTCGAATTCAAGATGAATGACGAGCGTCAAGGCATCGTCCACGTCATCAGCCCGGAGCAGGGTGCCACCTTGCCTGGCATGACTGTGGTCTGCGGTGACTCGCACACCTCTACCCACGGTGCCTTCGGTGCCCTGGCCCACGGCATCGGCACCTCCGAAGTGGAGCACGTGCTTGCTACCCAGTGCCTGGTCGCCAAGAAGATGAAGAACATGCTGGTGCGCGTGGAAGGCCAGTTGCCTGCCGGCGTAACCGCCAAGGACATCGTCCTGGCCGTGATCGGCAAGATCGGTACCGCCGGTGGTAACGGCCACGCCATGGAATTTGCTGGCAGCGCCATCCGCGAATTGTCGATGGAAGGCCGCATGACCATCTGCAACATGTCCATCGAAGCCGGTGCCCGCGTAGGCCTGGTGGCGGTGGACGACACCACTGTTGCCTATGTCGAAGGCCGCCCGTACGCGCCGAAGGGCGAGCAGTGGAAGCAGGCGGTCGAAGCCTGGAAAGGCCTGGTCTCCGACGCTGACGCGGTGTTCGACACCGTGGTCGAGCTCGACGCTGCGCAAATCAAGCCGCAGGTCAGCTGGGGCACTTCGCCGGAGATGGTCCTCGCTGTCGACCAGCGCGTGCCGGACCCGGCTGCCGAGCCTGACCTGATCAAGCGTGGTTCGATCGAGCGTGCCCTCAAGTACATGGGCCTCGCCGCCAACCAGGCGATCACCGATATCAAGCTCGACCGCGTCTTCATCGGTTCGTGCACCAACTCGCGTATCGAAGACCTGCGCGCTGCCGCCGAAATCGCCAAGGGCCGCAAGGTCGCTGCCAACGTCAAGCAGGCGCTGGTGGTGCCGGGCTCGGGCTTGGTCAAGGCCCAGGCCGAGCGCGAAGGCCTGGACAAGATCTTCCTCGAGGCCGGTTTCGAATGGCGTGAGCCAGGCTGCTCGATGTGCCTGGCGATGAACCCGGACCGCCTGGAGAGCGGCGAGCATTGCGCGTCTACCTCCAACCGCAACTTCGAAGGCCGTCAGGGTGCCGGTGGCCGTACCCACCTGGTCAGCCCGGCCATGGCCGCCGCCGCCGCGGTGACCGGCCACTTCATCGATGTCCGCGAGTTGATCCAAGGGAGCGCAGCATGAAAGCCTTTACCCAGCACACTGGCCTCGTCGCGCCGTTGGACCGTGCCAACGTCGACACCGACCAGATCATCCCCAAGCAGTTCCTTAAGTCGATCAAGCGCACCGGCTTCGGCCCCAACCTGTTCGACGAGTGGCGTTACCTGGACGTGGGCCAGCCTTACCAGGACAACAGCAAGCGCCCGCTGAACAAGGAGTTCGTGCTCAACCACGAACGCTACCAGGGTGCCAGCGTGTTGCTGGCGCGGGAGAACTTCGGTTGCGGCTCCAGCCGTGAGCACGCCCCATGGGCGCTGGACGAGTACGGCTTCCGCAGCGTGATCGCGCCGAGCTTTGCCGACATCTTCTTCAACAACAGCTTCAAGAACGGCTTGCTGCCGATCATCCTCAGCGACGAGGAAGTCGACGAGTTGTTCAAGCAGGTCGAAGCCATCCCGGGCTATCAGCTGACCATCGACCTGCAGGCGCAGGCGGTGACCCGTCCGGATGGCAAGGTGCTGCACTTCGAGATCGATGCGTTCCGCAAGCACTGCTTGCTCAACGGCCTCGACGACATCGGCCTGACCCTGCAGGACAGCGATGCGATCAAGGCCTTCGAGGGCAAGCACCGCGCCGGGCAGCCTTGGCTGTTCCGTGATGCCTGAAGTTTGCAGGTGACAGTACCGGCCTCTTCGCGGGCACGCCCGCTCCCACGGGTACAGCGCAGGATTCGAAACCTGTAGAGGTCCTGTGGGAGCGGGTTTACCCGCGAAAGGGCCGGTACAGGCAGCAGAAAGACCAAAAGGATCGAGACATGACCAGCACCCAGCACACCGATGTGGTCCAACGCCAGTTCGGCGAACAGGCCAGCGCCTATCTCAGCAGCGCCGTGCACGCCCAAGGCAGTGAATTCGGCCTGCTGCAAGACGCGCTGGCAGGGCGGGGCCATGCCCGCGTGCTCGACCTTGGCTGCGGCGCCGGTCATGTCAGTTTCCATGTCGCCCCTCTGGTTGCCGAAGTGGTCGCCTACGACCTCTCGCAAGCCATGCTCGACGTGGTCGCCAGTGCCGCCGCCGAGCGCGGCCTGGCCAATATCACCACCGAACGCGGTGCCGCCGAACGCCTGCCGTTCGCCGACGCCTCGTTCGACTTCGTCTTCAGCCGCTACTCGGCCCACCATTGGAGCGACCTGGGCCTGGCCCTGCGCGAAGTGCGCCGAGTGCTCAAGCCGGGTGGCGTGGCGGCGTTCATCGACGTCATGTCGCCGGGCAGCCCGCTGCTCGACACCTACCTGCAAACGGTCGAAGTACTGCGCGACACCAGCCACGTGCGCGATTATTCCGCTGCCGAATGGCAACGCCAGGTCAGCGAGGCTGGCCTGCATGTGCGCAGCCACACTCGCCAGCCGCTGCGCCTGGAGTTTTCCAGCTGGGTCGAGCGCATGCGCACCCCCGAGCCAATGCGCGTGGCAATTCGCCAATTGCAGCAAGCCATGGGTGAAGAAGTACGGCAGTATTACCAGATCGAGGCCGATGGTTCGTTCAGCACCGATGTGCTGGTGTTGTGGGCCGAGCGTTAAGAACTTTTCGGTGGGGCCCGCTTGGCCGCACCGCGTGATTGGATAGAGGAAAGCATGAGCAAGCAGATTCTGATTCTCCCAGGTGACGGTATCGGCCCGGAAATCATGGCCGAGGCGGTCAAGGTGCTGGAGGTGGCCAACGACAAGTTCCAGCTCGGCTTCAGCCTGGAGCACGATGTGATCGGTGGCGCCGCCATCGACAAGCACGGCGTGCCGCTGGCCGACGAGACCCTGGAGCGTGCGCGCAAGGCCGATGCCGTGCTGCTGGGCGCCGTGGGCGGGCCGAAGTGGGACAAGATCGAGCGTGACATTCGCCCCGAGCGCGGCCTGCTGAAAATCCGTTCGCAACTGGGCCTGTTCGCCAACCTGCGCCCGGCCATCCTCTACCCGCAACTGGCCGATGCCTCGTCGCTCAAGCCAGAGATCGTTTCCGGCCTGGACATCCTCATTGTCCGTGAGCTGACCGGCGGTATCTACTTCGGTGCCCCGCGTGGCCAGCGCGAGCTGGAAGGCGGCGAGCGCCAGGCCTACGACACCCTGCCGTACAGCGAAAGCGAAGTGCGCCGCATTGCCCGTGTCGGTTTCGACATGGCCCGCGTGCGCGGCAAGAAGCTGTGCTCGGTGGACAAGGCCAACGTCCTGGCTTCCAGCCAGCTGTGGCGTGAAGTGGTCGAGGACGTGGCCAAGGACTACCCGGATGTTGAACTGAGCCACATGTACGTCGACAACGCCGCCATGCAGCTGGTGCGTGCGCCCAAGCAGTTCGATGTGATGGTGACCGACAACATGTTCGGTGACATTCTGTCGGATGAAGCTTCCATGCTGACCGGTTCCATCGGCATGCTGCCTTCGGCGTCGCTGGATGCCGACAACAAGGGCATGTACGAGCCGTGCCACGGCTCGGCACCGGACATCGCAGGCCTTGGCATCGCCAACCCGCTGGCGACCATCCTGTCGGTGTCGATGATGCTGCGTTACAGCTTCAATCAGTCGGCTGCCGCCGAGGCGATCGAGAAGGCTGTGAGCCTGGTCCTGGACCAGGGGCTGCGCACCGGCGACATCTTCTCGGAAGGCTGCCGCAAAGTTGGTACGCAGGAAATGGGCGACGCAGTAGTCGCAGCGCTGCGGAATCTGTAATCTCTCTGGCCCGCCACCCAAAATTCCCGGTGGCGGCCCACTTTTAGCAAAGGTGTAGTTGCGATGAAACGTGTAGGTCTGATCGGTTGGCGCGGTATGGTCGGTTCCGTGCTCATGCAGCGGATGCTGGAGGAGCAGGATTTCGACCTCATCGAGCCGGTGTTCTTCACCACCTCCAATGTTGGCGGCCAGGGCCCGAACGTGGGCAAGGATACAGCTCCGCTCAAGGATGCTTATTCGATCGAAGAACTCAAGACCCTCGACGTTATCCTGACCTGCCAGGGCGGCGACTACACCAACGAGGTCTTCCCCAAGCTGCGTGAAGCCGGCTGGCAGGGTTACTGGATCGACGCCGCCTCGTCCCTGCGCATGCAGGATGATGCGGTGATCATCCTCGACCCGGTCAACCGCAAGGTCATCGACCAGCAGCTGGACGCGGGTACCAAGAACTACATCGGCGGCAATTGCACCGTCAGCCTGATGCTGATGGGCCTGGGTGGCCTGTTCGAAGCCGGCCTGGTCGAGTGGATGAGCGCCATGACCTACCAGGCGGCCTCGGGTGCCGGTGCGCAGAACATGCGCGAGCTGATCAAGCAGATGGGTGCTACCCATGCTGCCGTCGCCGATGACCTGGCCAACCCGGCCAGCGCCATCCTCGACATCGACCGCAAGGTTGCCGAGACCATGCGCAGCGAAGCGTTCCCGACCGAGAACTTCGGCGTGCCGCTGGCTGGCAGCCTGATCCCGTGGATCGACAAGGAACTGCCGAACGGCCAGAGCCGTGAAGAGTGGAAGGCCCAGGCCGAGACCAACAAGATCCTCGGCCGCTTCAAGAGCCCGATCCCGGTCGACGGCATCTGCGTGCGCATCGGCGCCATGCGTTGCCACAGCCAGGCGCTGACCATCAAGCTGAACAAGGACGTGCCGCTGGCCGACATCGAAGGCATGATCAGCCAGCACAACCCTTGGGTGAAGCTGGTACCTAACCAGCGTGAAATCAGCATGCAGGAGCTGAGCCCGACCAAGGTTACCGGCACCCTGAACATCCCGGTTGGCCGCCTGCGCAAGCTGAACATGGGGTCCCAGTACCTGGGCGCGTTCACCGTAGGTGACCAGCTGCTGTGGGGCGCGGCCGAGCCGCTGCGCCGCATGCTGCGGATTCTGCTGGAGCGTTGATCGCTCCGGTCTGACCGAAAACCCGCGCTGGCGACAGCGCGGGTTTTTTTAGGTCTGAAAAAGCATTTTGGCTGCAAGGTGCTCGCCACGGCATTTTCAGCGCCTGTGAGATCGAGCGCCGCCCGCGCGGCGCTTCGCAGCGCAAGGCTGCTCCTACCGTTTGTTTCGGGCCAGTTATTCCTGTGAGTTCGATACGCAGCCCCCTGGCATACGCGTCGATATCTTTCCGGGCAAACAAGGCGGTCGCGTGCACTGGTACAGGCTTTACTGGCCCGAAACAAACGGTAGGAGCAGCCTTGCGCTGCGAAGCGCCGCGCGGGCGGCGCTCGATCTCGCAGGCGCCAAATATCTCGCGACAAGCCCATAGCCGCCATCACGCATCAAATGCGGGACCCGTCATGCCCAACATAGGGCCAACAAAGACAAATGCCTACAATCCAAGTAAAGTGCCGCCCCCGCCGTTTTCTGCAAAAGGATCCCTTCCATGACACACCCTTTGGACATCGCCGTCGTCGGCGCCACCGGCAGCGTCGGTGAAGCCCTGGTGCAGATCCTCGAAGAGCTGGATTTCCCGGTTGCCACCCTGCACCTGCTGGCCAGCATGGAATCGGCGGGCAGCAGCGTGATGTTCGCCGGCAAGAAGCTGAAGGTGCGTGAAGTGGACAGCTTCGACTTCGCCCAGGTCAAGCTGGCCTTCTTCGCCGCAGGCGCCGCAGTCAGCCGAAGCTTTGCCAGCAAGGCGCTGCAGGCAGGTTGCACGGTCATCGACCTGTCCGCTGGTCTGGACGACGCCCTGGCCCTGGTGCCCGAAGCCAACGCCGAACGCCTGGTTGACCTGGCATTGCCCGCGCGCATCGTCAGCCCGTGCTCGGCCGCGGTTGCCCTGGCCGTTGCTCTGGCACCGCTCAAGCGCCTGCTGGATATCGAACGGGTGCAGGTGATGGCCGCGCTGGCGGTGTCCGCACAAGGTCGGGAAGCTGTCACCGAACTCGCCCGGCAAACTGCCGAGCTGCTCAATGCCCGGCCCCTGGAGCCGCGCTTCTTCGATCGCCAGGTGGCGTTCAACATGTTGGCGCAGGTCGGTGCCGCCGATGAGCAAGGCCACACCGCTCTGGAGCGCCGCCTGGTCGACGAGCTGCGTGTGCTGCTGGGCCTGCCTGAACTGAAGATTTCCGTGAGCTGCGTTCAAGTCCCGGTATTTTTCGGCGATAGCTTCAGTGTGGCGGTACAGAGCCGTCGCCCGGTCGACCTGGAGGCGGTCAACCAGGCCCTCGAGGCGGCTGACAGCGTCGAACTGGTGGAGCGCGACGATTATCCGACTCCGGTAGGCGACGCAGTAGGCCAGGACGTGGTCTATGTTGGTCGTGTACGGCATGGTGTTGATGAAGACCAGCAGCTCAACCTCTGGCTGACCACCGACAACGTGCGCAAAGGCGCCGCGCTCAATGCTGTGCAAGTGGCGCAATTGTTGATTAAACACATGCCGTAAAAGATACTGGCGAGCACTATTGTCCTGCTCTGCATGCAGGTTTCAGGACGCTTCATACAAGGGAAGAGGTCATGCTTCGAATTCGCAAACTGGTTCTGGCCATGGCTGCAGCATCGGCGCTGTCGTCGGGCATGGCGAATGCCCTGGGTCTGGGGGAACTGACCCTCAAATCGGCACAGAACCAGCCCCTGGACGCCGAGATCGAACTGCTCGACGTGCGCGACCTCACCGCTGCCGAAGTGGCACCGAGCCTGGCGCCGCCGGAAGATTTCAGCAAGGCCGGGGTGGCATTCCCAACCTACCTCGAAGACCTAACCTTCACGCCGGTGATCAACCCCAACGGCAAGAGCGTGCTGCGTGTTACCTCCAGCCAGCCGCTGCCTGAGCCGGTGGTAAAGTTCCTGGTCCAGGTGATGTGGCCGCAGGGCCGCCTGCTGCGTGACTACAGCGTGCTGCTCGACCAGGCCAAGGCCCAGGGCGACAAGCCTGCGGCAGGCAATGTCGTGCCAGCGGTGACCGTTGCCGGCAGCTATACCACCCAGCGCCGGGACACCCTGTGGCAGATTGCTGCGCGCAATACCCAGGGCGGCTCGATCCAGCAGACCATGATCGCGATCCAGGCCCTGAACCCGGACGCTTTCATCGGCAACAACATCAACCAGCTGAAGGTTGGCCAGGTATTGCGCCTGCCCGACCAGCAGCAGATCCAGAATATCCCGCAGGGAGAGGCGACCGCTGAGGTGGCCGAGCAGTATGCTGCCTGGCGTGAAGGCCGTCGCCTGGGCCCGCGAGCCCGCCAGCTGGACGCCACCCGCCGCGGTGCTGCCGAGGCAGCTCCGGCGCGTATCGCCCAGGGCGACAACCTGCGCCTGGTCAGCCCGGGCAACCAGGCCGGTGCCGACCAGGCCAAGGCCCTCAATGACAAGCTGGCGGTGGCCCAGGAAAGCCTGGACACCAGTCGTCGCGACAACGAAGAGCTCAAGAGCCGCATGGCCGACCTGCAGAGCCAGCTGGACAAGCTGCAGCGTCTGATCGAGTTGAAGAACAACCAGTTGGCCCGCCTTGAAGCCCAGGGGGCGGCTGCACCGGCCGAACCGGTCGCCAAGCCTGCGCCTGCCGCCGTCGATACCGCACCCAAGCCGGTGCCCGCCGCCGAGGCCGCACCTGCCGGTCAGCCTGACAGCGTGATCGACGAAATCATGGGCAACCCGCTGCTGCTCGGGCTGATTGCCGGTAGCGCCTTCCTCGTACTGCTGCTTCTGCTGCTGTTGCTGGCGCGCAAGCGCAAGGCCCAGCAGGAGGCTGAAAAACACCTGCGCATGGCGCGGGCGCTGGAAGAAGAGCAGGGCGCAGGCTTTGACAGCGATAGCGCAAGCTTCGATGGCGTAGAAGTCTCGGCGCCGAGCGTGACCCTGTCGCCGGCCGTGGTCGCCGCTTCGGCTGCCGCCGCCACCGCCGCGGAAAAAACGGCGGCACCCGCCTTCGAAGCGCAACCTGAACCGCAAGCCGACCCGCATGCTGCGCTGCTGGCGGAAGTCGAGCAATGCGTGGCCGAAGGCCGCCTGAACCGCGCTACCGACCTGTTGGAACCTGCCGTGGCCGCCGCGCCGCAGCGTGACGACCTGCGCCTGAAACTGATGGATGTGTACGCCCGCCAGGGTGACCAGAGCGCGTTCGTCGAGCAGGAGCGCAAGTTGCCGGCCAGTGAGCAGAACAGTGAAGCGGTTGCCGGGCTGAAAGAGCGCTACCCGGCCATGCTCGGCCTGGCCGCTGTCGGCCTGGGCGCGGCGGCCCTGGCTGCCGAGATGGATGAGCAGTACGTGCAGGAGCTGTTGCAGGATCAGCCTGATACGCCAGTGGTTGCCGACGTGGCGCCGGAGGAAGTGCCGGCGGTCGAGCCAGAGGTGGCGATTGAACCAGAGGCCGTTGCCCTGGCGGAACCTGAAGCAGCGCTCGAACCCGAAGTTGATCTGGATGCTGAGCTGGATGCCTTCGATGAAGTGCCGACCCTCGATGCGCCGGGCCTGGACGAGCAGGACCTGGACAGTGCCTTCGACCTGAGCCTGGGTGACGACCTGCCCGAGCAAGACCCGCTGGCAGCGCCGCTGCTGGACGAATCTGTGGCCCAGCAACCTGTAGTCGAAGAGCCGGTACTGGATGAACCCCTGCTGGAATCGGCTCAGCCCGAAGACGAGCCGTTTGCGGTGGACGCCGAGCTACAGGCCGACGCTGACGCCGAATTCGAGGCCATGCTGGCACAGGCCGAGCCACAGCCCGCTGTGGACCTGTCCGACTTCGACCTCGACATCAGCGAGCCGGTTGCCCCGGCCGCCCCGGCTGCGGTCGACGAAACCCCGGTGGATGTCGCTGCCGAGCTGGCTGCCTTCGACAGCGAGCCAGCGTTCGACCCGCTTTCCGAGTTCGATCTGCCATCCGACTTCGACCTTTCGCTGTCGCTGGAAGACGATTCGCCGGCAGCCAAGAGCTTTGCCTCGGAGTTGGACGACGTCAACGCCGAACTGGACAAGCTGTCGCAGAGCCTCGAATCGCCGTCGTTGGAGCCGCATTTCACCAGCGAGGATGCGGCTGCCCAGCCCGAGCCCGAGCCACTGGACGACCTGGACTTCGACTTTTTCTCCGGTAGCGACGAAGTGGCCACCAAGCTTGACCTGGCCCGCGCCTATATCGACATGGGCGACAACCAGGGCGCACGCGACATCCTCGATGAAGTGGTCAAGGATGGCGACGACAGCCAGCGTCAGGAGGCCGAGGACATGCTCTCCCGGTTGGTCTGATGTAAGCAGGGCCGGCCTCTTCGCGGGCTTGCCCGCTCCCGCAGGATCTCCACACATTTTCGACCTTGTGAGTAACCTGTGGGAGCGGGCGAGCCCGCGAAGAGGCCCTCAAATGCGGTGCATATTCAACGGCAGCCCTACACGGCTGCCGTTGTCGTTATAATCCCCGCCATTCCGTACACCCCCACAGGTTTCATGCTCTTGGACATCATCGACACCGCCGCCGCCGAGTCTGCGGCCGAAGGCTACTCCCGCATCGCCCTGGGCGTGGAATACAAAGGCGCGCGCTACCGTGGCTGGCAGCGCCAGGCCAGTGGCGTGCCCAGTGTCCAGCAGGCCCTGGAGCAGGCGCTGTCCAAGGTGGCCAACGAGCCGATCTCGGTAATCTGCGCCGGGCGCACCGACGCCGGTGTGCATGGCTGCGGGCAGATCGTGCACTTCGACACCCGCGCCGTGCGCGATGAGCGCGCCTGGACCATGGGCACCAACTTCAACCTGCCCCATGACATCAGCGTGGTCTGGTCGCGGCCGATGCCGGCCGACTTCCATGCCCGCTTCAAGGCCTGCGCCCGGCGTTACCGCTACGTCATCTACAACGACCCGATCCGCCCGGCCCACCTGGCCGAGGAAGTCACCTGGAACCACCGCCCGCTGGATGTCGAACGCATGGCCGAAGCCGCGCAGTACCTGCTTGGTACCCATGACTTCAGTGCCTTCCGCGCCAGCCAGTGCCAGGCCAAGTCGCCGATCAAGCACATCTACCATCTGCGCGTCACCCGCCATGGCCAGATGATCGTGCTGGACGTGCGCGCCACGGCTTTCCTGCACCACATGGTGCGTAACATTGCCGGTGTACTGATGACCATCGGTGCCGGAGAGCGCCCGGTCACCTGGGCGCGTGAGGTGCTGGAAGGGCGCAACCGCCGCGAAGGTGGGGTCACGGCGCACCCATACGGCCTCTACCTGGTACAGGTGGAGTACCCCGAGGAGTACGCGCTGCCCAAGCGTTACATCGGTCCACACTTTTTGACCGGTTACGAAGCATTGGCAGACTGACGGGCGAAAAGTCATTTGCTAACATCCGGCCTTTCACCGTAACAAGCAGGGTTCGCTGTCCATGAGCAATGTTCGCAGCAAGATCTGCGGGATTACCCGCATCGAAGACGCACTGGCCGCTGCCGAAGCGGGGGCCGATGCCATCGGCTTCGTCTTCTATGCCAAGAGCCCACGCGCCGTGGACGTGCGCCAGGCGCGGGCGATCATTGCCGAGCTGCCGCCGTTCGTGACCACGGTCGGTTTGTTCGTCAATGCTTCGCGCTGCGAGCTGAACGAGATCCTCGAAGTGGTTCCGCTGGACCTGCTACAGTTCCACGGCGACGAAACCCCACAGGACTGCGAAGGCTACCACCGCCCCTGGATCAAGGCCCTGCGCGTACGCCCGGGCGACGACCTGGAGGCGGCCTGCCGGGTTTACGCTGGTGCCCGCGGCATTCTGCTGGACACCTACGTGCCGGGCGTACCCGGAGGCACCGGTGAAGCGTTCGACTGGTCGCTGGTGCCTGCGCGCCTGAGCAAGCCGATCATCCTGGCGGGCGGGCTGTCTGCCGACAATGTCGGCCAGGCCATCGCCCAGGTGCGGCCGTACGCGGTGGATGTCAGTGGCGGCGTGGAGCAAGCCAAGGGCATCAAGGACGCGGCGAAGATCGAGGCCTTCATGCGTGCGGTGAAACAGGCGTGATGGCAGATGTGACGGCTGGCTGCGCGCCATCGTCCATAGCTTTCGCAGCCCTGCGGGGCAGCCGCCTGCGCCTGTGGCGGCAACACAACACATTAGCGGTGGGGTGGCGCGCTGGTAGTCCCGGCGGCCGGTCCATCATCGTTTCATAAAAGATTTTGAGCTCAAGGGCAGGGTAGGGCCGGGGACACCGGACCACGCCTGCCAATACTGGAGAAAGAAAGCATGAGCAACTGGTTAGTCGACAAACTGATCCCTTCGATCATGCGTTCCGAGGTGAAGAAGAGCTCGGTGCCTGAAGGCCTGTGGCACAAATGCCCGGCCTGCGAGGCCGTGCTGTATCGTCCGGAGCTGGAAAAGACCCTGGATGTCTGCCCCAAGTGCAACCACCACATGCGCATCGGCGCACGTGCGCGCATCGACATCTTCCTCGACGCCGATGGCCGTGCCGAACTGGGCGCCGACCTGGAGCCGGTCGACCGCCTGAAGTTCCGTGATGGCAAGAAGTACAAGGACCGCCTGGCTGGCGCGCAGAAGCAAACCGGCGAGAAGGACGCCCTGATCTCCATGAGCGGCACCCTGATGGGCATGCCGATCGTGGTCAGCGCCTTCGAGTTCTCGTTCATGGGCGGCTCCATGGGTGCCATCGTCGGCGAGCGCTTCGTGCGCGCGGCCAACTATGCCCTGGAGCACCGCTGCCCGATGGTCTGCTTCTCCGCCTCGGGCGGTGCACGCATGCAGGAAGCGCTGATCTCGCTGATGCAGATGGCCAAGACCTCGGCCGTGCTGGCGCGCCTGCGCGAAGAAGGCATCCCGTTCATCTCGGTACTGACCGACCCTGTGTACGGTGGTGTCTCCGCCAGCCTGGCCATGCTCGGTGACGTGATCGTCGGCGAGCCGAAGGCACTGATCGGCTTCGCCGGCCCGCGCGTGATCGAGCAGACCGTGCGCGAGAAGCTGCCGGAAGGCTTCCAGCGCAGTGAGTTCCTGCTGGAGCACGGCGCCATCGACCTGATCATCTCTCGTGGCGAGCTGCGCCCGCGTCTGGCCCGCCTGCTGGCGCAGATGACCGGCCAGGAAACCCCGGAGCAAGCGCGTGAGGCGGCTGCCGTCGCGTGATGAAACAACGATCCCTGGGCGAATGGCTCGCCTACCTCGAGCAGTTGCACCCCTCGGCCATCGACATGGGTCTGGAGCGGTCGCAGAAGGTGCTTGCCCGGCTGGCGCTGGGCAAGCTGGCGCCACGTGTGGTGACGGTAACCGGCACCAACGGCAAGGGCTCGACCTGTGCCTTCGTGGCCTCGCTGCTGCGTGCCCAGGGGTTGAAGGTTGGCGTGTACAGCTCGCCGCACCTGTTGCGTTACAACGAGCGGGTGCTGATCGATGGCCAAGAGGCCAGCGATGAGCGCCTGTGCGAAGCCTTCGCCGCCGTCGAGGCGGCGCGGGGCGAAATTTCCCTGACCTACTTCGAGATGGGCACTCTGGCCGCGTTCTGGTTGTTCTACCAGTCGCAGCTGGATGCCGTGGTACTGGAAGTGGGGCTTGGTGGCCGCCTGGACACCGTGAACGTGGTGGATGCCGACCTGGCCCTGGTGACCAGCATCGGCGTCGATCATGTCGATTACCTGGGTGATACCCGCGAGCTGGTGGCCTTCGAGAAGGCAGGCATCTTCCGTCAGGGCAAGCCGGCACTGTGCGGTGACCTGGATCCGCCTCAGCCGCTGCTGGACAAGGCCGCCGAACTGGCTGCGCCGCTGTTCCTGCGTGGTCGTGACTTCGACCTGGCCATTGCCGATGGCAGCTGGAACTGGCGGGGTACTGCGGCTGATGGAGCGCCGGTAGAGCTGCTTGGCCTGCCTTTGCTCGACCTGCCCATGGAAAACGCCACGCTGGCCCTGCAGGCCTACCTGCTGATGGGGCTGCCCTGGGACGCCGGGCAGATTCGCCAGGCGCTGCTGGATACCCGAATCACGGGGCGCCTCGACCGTCGCCAGCTGATCTGGCAGGGCAAGCAGTTGGAACTGTTGCTGGATGTCGGGCACAACCCGCACGCCGCGGAGTACCTGGCCCGGCGCCTGGCGGCCCGGCCGCTGAAGGGGCGCCGCCTGGCGGTGTTCGGCCTGCTCGCCGACAAGGACCTGGACGGTGTTGTCGCGCCGCTGCAGGGGCTGGTCGACGACTGGGCAGTGGCGCCACTGGATACCCCGCGCAGCCGCCCGGCTGAGGAGCTGGCCACGGCCTTGACGAACGTCGGCGCCGCGGTGAAGTCTTATGCCAGCGTCGATGCTGCCCTTGAAGGGCAATGCGCGCAGGCAACGGCGGATGACCAGATCTTGCTGTTCGGTTCGTTTTTCTGTGTTGCCCAGGCACTGGAATGGCTGGAGCGGCACGCCCAGGAGGGTGGAGTAGATGGCAGTGCTGGATAAAGGGATGAAACAGCGCATGGTGGGTGCGTTGGTGCTGGTGGCGCTGGCGGTGATTTTCCTGCCGATGCTGTTCACCCGCGAGGACGAGATGCGTCAGGTGCGCGTCGATGCCCCGCAGGCACCGGCCATGCCAAGCCTGCCGGAAGTGAAGGTGGAGCCGGTCGCCGTGCCGGAGCCGCAGGCCATTGCGCAAGAGCCGCAACAGGCACCGGTGGTGGTGGACGAGTCCACCGCGCCGGCGAGCACGCCCAGCCAGCCGATTGCACCGTCACCGCAGACCCAGCCTCAAGTGCAGGTGCAGCCCCAGCCTCAGCCCCAGCCTCAGCCTGCCAAGCCGCAGGCGCCTGTGGCCAAGGTCGAGCCTCAGCCGGCAGCCAAGCCGGCCGCGCCGACGGCGCCATCGAAGATCGACGTCAATGGCCTGCCGGTCAGCTGGTCGATCCAGTTGGCCAGCCTGTCCAACCGTGCCGGGGCCGAAAAGCTGCAGCAAACCTTGCGTAGCCAGGGTTACAACGCCTATATCCGCTCGGCGGGTGGCATGAACCGCGTGTACGTGGGGCCGCTGATCGAGCGGGCCGAGGCCGAGCGCGTGCGCGACGCCATCAACCGCCAGAACAGCCTCAAGGGCTTCGTGGTGCGCTTCCAGCCTGAGCGCAGCTGATAACCCGGAGGGCGGCTTTGCCGCTCATTCGCGGGTTCTGTATAGGTCTTGCAGCGGCGCGGTCCATGTGGGAGCGGCCTTGTGTCGCGGAAGGGCCGCGAAGCGGCCCCAAGATCTCAACGACACAGCCAGAATCGCCGGGGCCGCTTTGCGGCCCTTTCGCGACACAAGGCCCCACAAAGATCGCGTAAGCCCGGGTAGCGCTAATCACCTGACATTCCGCTTACCCAAGCCCCCGCCGCTCTGTTAAAATGCGCCGCCTCAAACGTCTGCAGGCAGCACCGTGGCATTTACCTTGGTTGATTGGGCGATCATCGCGATCATCGCCGTCTCCACACTGATCAGTCTCAAGCGCGGCTTCGTCAAGGAAGCCTTGTCCTTGCTCATCTGGATCATTGCCGGTGCGGTTGCCTGGATGTTCGGCGGTTCGCTCTCGGTGTATCTTGAAAGCTACATCCAGACGCCGTCGATGCGCGTCATCGCCGGCTGCGCCATTCTTTTCGTCGCCACCTTGCTGGTGGGGGCCATGATCAACTTCCTCATCGGCGAGCTGATTCGCGTGACCGGGTTGTCCGGCACCGATCGTTTCCTGGGCATGGCCTTCGGCGCCGCGCGCGGGGCCTTGCTGGTGGTGGTGGCCATCGGGCTCATCAGCCTGGGGCCGGTTCAACAAGACACCTGGTGGCAGGAATCACGCCTGATACCACAATTTCTCTTGGTCGCCGACTGGTCGAAAAACCTGATCCTGGGTTTTACCGGCCAGTGGACACCCAGTGGGCTGATCGGCACTCCAGCTGATCTTCCGTTCAAGGAACAGTTGCTCGGGCCGGCAAAGCCCTGAGCACTATTCACTCAAGTTTCGTCAAAGTAGGGGTTGCGTCGCATGTGTGGCATCGTCGGTATCGTCGGTAAGTCGAACGTCAATCAGGCGCTGTATGACGCGCTTACGGTCCTCCAGCACCGCGGCCAGGACGCTGCCGGTATCGTGACCAGCCATGACGGCCGGTTGTTTCTGCGCAAGGATAATGGCCTGGTGCGCGACGTGTTCCAGCAGCGCCACATGCAGCGCCTGGTCGGCAGCATCGGTATCGGCCACGTGCGCTACCCGACGGCGGGCAGCTCGACCTCGGCCGAGGCGCAGCCGTTCTACGTCAACTCGCCGTATGGCATCACCCTGGCACACAACGGCAACCTGACCAACGTCGAGCAGCTGGCCAAGGAGATCTACGAGTCCGACCTGCGCCACGTCAACACCAACTCCGACTCGGAAGTACTGCTGAACGTGTTCGCCCATGAGCTGGCGGTGCGTGGCAAGCTGCAGCCGACCGAAGAAGACGTGTTCGCCGCGGTTTCCCACGTGCACAGCCGCTGCGTTGGCGGTTACGCCGTGGTGGCAATGATCACCGGCTACGGCATCGTCGGCTTCCGTGACCCCAACGGCATCCGCCCGGTGGTGTTCGGCCAGCGTCACACCGACGAAGGCGTGGAATACATGATCGCCTCGGAAAGCGTGGCCCTGGACGTGCTCGGCTTCACCCTGATCCGCGACCTGGCGCCGGGCGAAGCGGTATACATCACCGAAGAAGGCCAGCTGTACACCAAGCAGTGCGCCGAAGCACCAAAGCTGCAGCCGTGCATCTTCGAGCATGTCTACCTGGCCCGCCCGGACTCGATCATGGATGGCGTGTCGGTGTACAAGGCCCGTCTGCGCATGGGTGAAAAACTGGCCGACAAGATCATGCGCGAACGTCCCGAGCATGACATCGACGTGGTCATCCCGATCCCGGACACCAGCCGCACCGCGGCCCTGGAGCTGGCCAACCGTCTGGGCGTGAAGTTCCGCGAAGGTTTCGTCAAGAACCGCTACATCGGCCGTACCTTCATCATGCCAGGCCAGGCCGCGCGCAAGAAATCGGTACGCCAGAAGCTCAATGCCATCGAACTGGAGTTCCGCGGCAAGAACGTGATGCTGGTGGACGACTCGATCGTGCGCGGCACCACCTGCAAGCAGATCATCCAGATGGCCCGCGAAGCCGGCGCCAAGAACGTCTACTTCTGCTCCGCAGCTCCTGCCGTGCGCTACCCCAACGTCTACGGCATCGACATGCCGAGTGTTCACGAACTGATCGCCCACAACCGTACCACCGAACAGGTGGCCGAGTTGATTGGCGCCGACTGGCTGGTCTACCAGGACCTGCCGGACCTGATCGACTCGGTCGGTGGCGGCAAGATCAAGATCGATCAGTTCGATTGTGCGGTGTTCAACGGTGAGTATGTCACTGGCGATATCGACGAAGCCTACCTCGACCGCATCGAGCAGGCTCGTAACGACCTGGCCAAGGCCAAGAACCAGGCGGTCAGTGCGATCATCGACCTCTACAACAACTGATTTCGGGAGCGACGGCATGACGGATCAATGGGATGCCGGACGACTGGACAGTGACCTCGAGGGTGTCGGTTTCGACACCCTGGCGGTGCGCGCCGGTCAAAACCGTACACCGGAGGCCGAGCACAGCGAAGCGCTGTTCCTGACCTCCAGCTATGTGTTCCGCACGGCTGCCGATGCGGCCGCGCGCTTTGCAGGCGAAACGCCGGGCAACGTCTATTCGCGCTACACCAACCCGTCGGTGCGTGCCTTCGAGGAGCGCCTGGCGGCCATGGAAGGCGCCGAGCAGGCCGTGGGCACCTCCACCGGCATGGCGGCGATCCTCGCCGTGGTGATGTCGCTGTGCAGTGCCGGTGACCATGTGCTGGTTTCGCAGAGCGTGTTCGGCTCGACCATCAGCCTGTTCGAGAAGTACTTCAAGCGCTTTGGCGTGCAGGTGGACTACGTGCCACTGGTCGACCTCGCCGGCTGGGAAAAGGCCATCAAGGCCAATACCAAGCTGCTGATCGTCGAATCGCCGTCCAACCCGCTGGCAGAGCTGGTCGATATCACCGCGCTCAGCGAAATCGCCCATGCCCACGGCGCCATGCTGGTGGTGGACAACTGCTTCAGCACCCCGGCGCTGCAGCAGCCGCTGAAGCTGGGTGCCGACATCGTGTTCCACTCGGCCACCAAGTTCATCGACGGCCAGGGCCGCTGCATGGGTGGCGTGGTTGCCGGCCGTGCCGAGCAGATGAAAGAAGTGGTGGGCTTCCTGCGTACCGCAGGCCCCACCCTCAGCCCGTTCAACGCCTGGATCTTCACCAAGGGCCTGGAAACCCTGCGCCTGCGCATGCGTGCGCACTGCGAAAGCGCCCAGCTGCTGGCCGAATGGCTGGAGCAGCAGGAGGGCGTGGAGAAGGTGCATTACGCCGGCCTGCCGAGCCACCCGCAGCACGAACTGGCCAAGCGCCAGATGAGTGGCTTCGGTGCGGTGGTCAGCTTCGAGGTCAAGGGTGGCAAAGAAGGCGCCTGGCGCTTCATCGACGCTACCCGGGTGATTTCCATCACCACCAACCTGGGTGACAGCAAGACCACCATCGCCCACCCGGCCACCACCTCCCACGGTCGCCTGACGCCGCAGGAGCGTGAAGCCGCGGGTATCCGTGACAGCCTGATCCGGGTTGCCGTGGGCCTGGAAGATGTGGCCGACCTGCAGGCCGACCTGGCGCGCGGGTTGGCTGCACTGTGATTGAAATCCGCGGCGGTACGCCCGGCCATAACGGCCGGGTAGCCCTGGTGACCGGTGCCGCACGCGGCATCGGCCTGGGTATTGCCGCCTGGTTGATCTGCGAAGGCTGGCAGGTGGTGCTCAGCGACCTCGACCGCCAGCGCGGCGCAAAGGCGGCCAAGGCGCTGGGTGACAATGCCTGGTTCATCACCATGGACGTTGCCGACGAGGCCCAGGTCAGCGCCGGGGTGTCGGAGGTGCTGGGGCAGTTTGGTCGCCTGGACGCGCTGGTGTGCAATGCGGCCATCGCCAACCCGCACAACCAGACCCTGGAAAGCCTGAGCCTGGCGCAGTGGAACCGGGTGCTGGCGGTCAACCTCAACGGCCCGATGCTGCTGGCCAAGCATTGTGCGCCGTACCTGCGTGCGCACAATGGGGCGATCGTCAATCTCACCTCCACCCGGGCGCGGCAATCCGAACCCGATACCGAGGCCTACGCAGCGAGCAAGGGCGGGCTGGTGGCCTTGACCCATGCCTTGGCCATGAGCCTGGGCCCGGAGATTCGCGTCAATGCGGTGAGCCCGGGCTGGATCGATGCCCGTGATCCGTCGCAGCGCCGTGCCGAGCCGTTGACCGAGGCGGACCATGCCCAGCACCCGACGGGCAGGGTAGGGACGGTGGAGGACGTGGCGGCCATGGTTGCCTGGCTGTTGTCTCGGCAAGCGGCGTTCGTCACCGGCCAGGAGTTCGTGGTCGATGGCGGCATGACCCGCAAGATGATCTACACCTGAGCCTTGTGCATATCCTGTACCGGCCCCTTCGCGGGCACGCCCGCTCCCACAGGTGCAGCGCAGTTCTCAAGACCTGTGCGGTACCTGTGGGAGCGGGTTTACCCGCGAAGAGGCCGCCACAGGCAACCGCACCGCTTTTGCGCTTTTCTGAAAAAAATTCAATGGGGCTATTGACTTAGCTTCGCCACCTGCGTAAATTTCGCGGCCTCAGCGAAGCAAACGCAACAAGCAACATCGCGAGGGTGATTAGCTCAGCCGGGAGAGCATCTGCCTTACAAGCAGAGGGTC
The DNA here is from genome assembly GCF_054792385.1 of Pseudomonas sp. SA233. Classification (NCBI taxonomy): domain Bacteria; kingdom Pseudomonadati; phylum Pseudomonadota; class Gammaproteobacteria; order Pseudomonadales; family Pseudomonadaceae; genus Pseudomonas; species Pseudomonas sp. SA233. Next base: position 1,663,319 of record NZ_CP096449.1, read on the forward strand.
GGCGGTTCGATCCCGTCATCACCCACCACTTCCTGAGATGTTCCTGGTGCTTCAGGTTTCGCAAGAAACCGATAGCCAGAGAGGAACGCACTGCGCAGCGGTAGTTCAGTCGGTTAGAATACCGGCCTGTCACGCCGGGGGTCGCGGGTTCGAGTCCCGTCCGCTGCGCCATTTTTCAGTATCAGATGGGTGCCTGGCACCGGTCTGAAGCCACAAGGCAAACGCCTTGGGCTGATCCCAGTTTCAATCGGGCGAAAGCCTGAGCGATACGCAGCGGTAGTTCAGTCGGTTAGAATACCGGCCTGTCACGCCGGGGGTCGCGGGTTCGAGTCCCGTCCGCTGCGCCATCTTCGTTTCAAGGTCCCTTGAACACCTTGAAGCAAACACAAGAGAAGCGATCACGTTATCGCTTTTTTTGTGCATGCCCTGAGGCCATCGCGCCGGAAGGGTAGACCCAGGTTTCAATCGGGCGCAAGCCTGAATGATACGCAGCGGTAGTTCAGTCGGTTAGAATACCGGCCTGTCACGCCGGGGGTCGCGGGTTCGAGTCCCGTCCGCTGCGCCATCTTCGCCTCGAGGCCCCTTGAACGTCTCGAAGCCACGAGAAAGCGACCTTAGGGTCGCTTTTTTCGTTTTTGCGTCTGGCAATTGCCGCCCTTGACCCAGATTTACACGAACCTGACAGACTCTTCACCGATCAGCGGTTCCTGTGCCTGCCTGCTGTGTTGCACAATAGGCACCTTCTTGACTTACCCGGAATTCGCAATGACCAGATCTTCCGTCTTTGGTGCGCTCGGGCTGGCCCTGGTGCTGGCGGGCGTGACCGGTTGTTCCTCGAAAAAAGCCGCCGTCTACGAGCACGAGAACTTCGATGACTCGGGCACCTTCTCGCGCAGCTTCCCGGTGAGCGATGCCGGCTCCTGCGAGGCCGCCCGACGCGCCTTGCTCAGCCAGGGCTACATCATCACCAGCAGCGGCGCCAACCAGGTGGTGGGCAACAAGAGCTTCCAGCAGAACAGCGAGAACCACCTGCAGATCAGTTTCAACGTCACCTGTGCGCCGGATGTGAGCGACGAGCAGCGTTCGACCATGTTCGCCAACGCCCTGCAGGACCGCTACGCCCTGAAAAAGTCCAACACTTCCGCCAGCCTGGGCGTTGGTGTACTGGGGTCGGTTTCGATGCCGATCGGCTCCAGCGACGACTCGATGGTCAAGGTGGCCAGCGAGACTGTGACAGCGGCGCAGTTCTATGATCGCTATTTCGCCCTGGTTGAAAGCTACTTGCCAAAGCCCAAGCCTAAACGGGAGAGCAAGGCCAAGGTCGAGGAGCCCGCGCCGAAGGTCGACGCGCCAGCGGCTGCCTTGGGGCTGCCGGAGCAGGCCGCCGCAGCGCCGATGGCTCCGGCCCCGGTGGCGGCGCCTTTGGTTGAAGCGGCGCCAGCCCCGGCCCCTGTAGCCCCGGCCAGCGAGGCGGTAGCAGCGCCGGTGCTGGATGACAGCCAGGGCTCGCAGCCAGTGGCGCCGCCAGCGGAGGCGGCACCGATCGAGGTGCAGCAGGAAGCCCAGCCTGCCGAAACCGCCGAGACCGCTTCCCCCGCCCTTTGATAGCTTGCCTGTACCGGCCTCTTCGCGGGTAAACCCGCTCCCACAGGTACTGCGCAGATGTCGAAAACTGCGCAGTACCTGTGGGAGCGGGTTTACCCGCGAAGAGGCCGGTGCAGGCAATCCATCCCTGTTACAGACGCACCGCGATAACTTCCTGAACCCCTGCTACGTTTACCACTCATAAGCTTGTCATGATTTCTTCATCCTTCCTGCCTAGGGTGAGGCGACAGTTACCAGGAAAAATGAGTGAAGAGGGCTTAGGGCTATGGACGAATACCAGGAAGAACTTCTCGAATTCCAGGCTTATGAACTGGACACCCCGGAACCGGCAGACGACGCTACCGAGCTCTAGCCCACCCGCCGCTGGCTGCGGCGAAACTCCCCCGGCGTAAGGCCCGTCCAGCGCTTGAACGCGCGCTGGAAGGCCTCGGCCGACGCAAACCCCAGCAGATAGGCAATCTCGCCAAAGGCCAACTCCGTATCGCGGATATAGGTCTCGGCCAGGTCGCGCCGTGTTTCGCTGAGCAGGTCGCGAAAGCGCGTGCCTTCCTCGGCCAGTTTGCGGCGCAAGGTCCAGGTCGGCAGTTGCAGGTGCAGCGCCACTTCTTCAAGGTCTGGTTCGCGGCCACCATTGAGCAACGGGCCCAGCAAGTGCGTGATGCGCTCACCCAGGCTGCGTACGCGCGTGCGTTGCAGCATCTCCGCCTCGCACAATTGCAACAGGTGCTGCCAGGTGCTTGGGCAATGTCGGGGGTTGGCCAACTGCAGCGTGGCGCGGCTCAGGCGCAATTGATTGCGTTCGGCGGCAAATTGCACAGGTGTGCCGCACAACGGCTGGTAACGCTCGGCGTAGGCGGGGGCGGCAAATTCGATTTCCAGGCGTTCGGCCTGCACCGGTCTGCCGGCAAGGTCGCTCAACTGGGCCAACCAGCCCGCGAGCAGGGAATCGACGACAAAGCGGTTGTAGGTGTTGTAGGGGCTGATGGAGTAGAAGCGCAGCCAGGCGCCCTGGGCATCTTCCTGAAAACTGGAGTGGCCGCGGTAGTTGGCGGCGTACAGCGGTTCGAAGCGCAAAAGGGTACGTGCCGCCTCGCCCAGGTTCGGTGCCTGGGCAGCGGTGACCCCGGCCAGGCCGGCATGCGCCAGGCGGCTCAGGCGCCCCATGTGCAGGCCCAGCGCGGCCTCGCCGCACAGCTCGATGGCAGCGTGCCCCAGGTGCATATAGCGCGGGATCGACAAGCGCGCACCGGCTTCGCCCAGGCGTGCCGCGTCCAGGCCATAGCGGTGCAGCAGCGGCTCGGGGTCGTGGCCCAGTTCACGCAGGGCCTCGGTCAGCGGCTGGACAAAACCAACCGACAGGTCACCCAGACGCACGCGGGGGCGGGCCATGGGCTTACAACCACAGGTTCAGCAAGCGGGCGCCAGGGCTGGGGGTGCCTGCCAGCAATTCACCCGCCTGGCGGGCAAAGCCCTGGCCGTCGCTGCCTTGTTCCCAGAACTGCCCACGCATGAACACGCTCATGCTGCTGACGCTGGTTCCGGCCGATTGGGTCAGTCGCTGCCATGCAGCCTGTTCGCTGACTTCGCCGCGCCGCAAGGGCAGCCCGGCGCTGGCATCCTGGTGGCGATTGCCGCGCCAGGGCGCTTGCCAGCTGCCCTTGCCGCTGAGGAACACCGGGTTGGCGATCAGTTGTACTGCCTGTTGGGCCAGTTGCTGGTGGTTTTCCGGGTACCAGCTGTCGCTACCCACCAGCACGCCCAGGCGCCCGGCAGGGGTTTGCAATACCTGCAACGGGTGCTGGCGGCCATCATGTACATAGCGGCGCATTTCGCTGTCGGGGAACTGCTGGCGTTGCGGTTGGCCCAGCAGCGAGCCGTCGCCGGCGAACACTACGCTGCTGTTGAACAGCGGGCCGCTGCCGGCATGCAGCACGCCCTGTTTCACGTAGGGGGCGGGCAACACGATGGAGCCGGCCACCAGAGTGACATTGAATTCCTTGGCCAGGCCACCGAACAGTTGCTGGTAGTCCGCAGCCATCTGCTCGGCTTTCATGCGCAGGTGCGCGTCGGCGCGCCAGTCGTCCCCGTCGGCACGGAGCATGGCCAGGCCATAGCGCAGCGGGTTGCTCAGTTCCAGCCATTGCAGGGCTTCGCGGCTTTGCGTGACTTGATAAAGCTCGTTCTTTTCGCCACGCGCCCACAGCCAGGTGCCGATGTGCTCGGGTAGCACCACCACCGTGCGCGGGCCGACCAGCCCTTGGGTACGGGCCTGTTCCAGATAGGCCGAGAGCTTGCGGTGCAGGCGTTGCAGGTTCTGGTAGTCACCCGGGTAGAGCAGCGGTTCGACGCCGAGCAGGTTGCCATGCTCGCCTGGCACGCCATGGTTCAGCGCCAGTTCGATGCGCAGGTCGGACAGGTAATGGCCTTCCGGGCGCTGCTGGGTCCAGAAACCGTAGCCGCAGAGGGCGGCGATCATCACCAGCGCCAGGGCGCTTGCCAGGAGTTTTCGCATGAAGCAGGACAGCGCCTTGGAAACAAGAGTTTCCTAGGGTAGTCGCGCTGTGCGCGAGGATCAATAACTTGTCAGTTTCGATCATTGAGCCCGTTCAAACGTCTGTTTAATGTCGCAGGCAGACAAACGACGGGGTCCGCCAGCCGGTGAGGCACCCGCATTCCGTGAATACGCCACCTGGGGACCTTTCCATGGCCGCCGACCGCTACCCGCACCTGCTCGCACCGCTGGACCTGGGCTTCACCACCTTGCGCAACCGCACCCTGATGGGCTCGATGCACACCGGCCTCGAAGAGCGCCCGGGCGGCTTCGAGCGCATGGCGGCGTACTTTGCCGAGCGCGCCCGCGGTGGCGTCGGCCTGATGGTTACTGGCGGCATCGCGCCCAACGATGAGGGCGGAGTGTATTCCGGGGCGGCCAAGCTCAGCACCGAGGAAGAAGCCGACAAGCACCGCATCGTCACCGAGGCGGTACACGCTGCCGGCGGCAAGATCTGCCTGCAGATCCTGCATGCCGGGCGCTACGCCTACAGCCCGCGCCAGGTGGCGCCCAGCGCGATCCAGGCGCCAATCAACCCGTTCAAACCCAAGGAACTGGACGAGGCGGGTATCGAGAAGCAGATCGCCGACTTCGTCAATTGCGCGGTGCTGGCCCAGCGCGCCGGTTACGACGGCGTCGAGATCATGGGTTCGGAAGGCTACTTCATCAACCAGTTCCTCGCCGCCCACACCAACCACCGCACCGACCGCTGGGGTGGCAGTTATGAAAACCGCATGCGCCTGGCGGTGGAGATCGTCAGCCGGGTGCGCGGCGCGGTCGGGCCGAACTTCATCATCATCTTCCGCCTGTCGATGCTCGATCTCATCGAGGGCGGCAGCACCTGGGATGAAATCGAGCTGCTGGCCAAGGCCATCGAGCAGGCCGGCGCGACCTTGATCAATACCGGTATCGGCTGGCACGAAGCGCGTATACCGACCATTGCCACCAAGGTGCCGCGCGCGGCATTCAGCAAGGTCACCGCCAAGTTGCGCGGCGTGGTGAACATTCCGCTGATCACCACCAACCGCATCAATACTCCGGAGGTGGCCGAGGCGGTGCTGGCCGAAGGCGATGCCGACATGGTCTCGATGGCACGTCCGTTCCTGGCAGACCCGGACTTCGTCAACAAGGCCGCTGCTGGTCGCGGCGACGAGATCAACACCTGCATCGGCTGCAACCAGGCCTGCCTGGACCATACTTTCGGCGGCAAGCTGACCAGTTGCCTGGTCAACCCGCGTGCCTGCCACGAGACCGAGCTCAACTACCTGCCTGTGCGCACCGTGAAGCGCATTGCCGTGGTCGGCGCAGGCCCGGCCGGCCTGGCGGCAGCCACGGTGGCGGCCGAGCGCGGCCACGCGGTGACCCTGTTCGATGCCGCCAGCGAGATCGGCGGGCAGTTCAATGTGGCCAAGCGGGTACCGGGAAAGGAAGAGTTCCATGAAACCCTGCGTTACTTCCGCAACAAGGTCAAAAGCACGGGCGTGGACTTGCGCCTGAACACCCGGGTCAATGTGCAGGCCCTGGTGGACGGTGGCTATGACGAGATCATCCTGGCCACCGGCATCGCCCCGCGCACGCCGGCCATCCCCGGTGTCGAGCATGCCAAGGTGCTCAGCTACCTCGACGTGCTGCTCGAGCGCAAGCCGGTGGGCAAGGCTGTCGCGGTGATTGGTGCGGGTGGCATCGGTTTCGACGTTTCCGAATACCTGGTGCACCAGGGCGTGGCCACCAGTCAGGACCGTGAGGCGTTCTGGAAGGAGTGGGGCATCGATACCCATCTGCAGGCACGTGGTGGCGTGGCCGGGATCAAGGCCGAGCCGCATGCCCCGGCGCGGCAGGTGTACCTGTTGCAGCGCAAGAAATCCAAGGTGGGTGACGGCCTGGGCAAAACCACCGGCTGGATTCACCGCACCGGGTTGAAGAACAAGCGGGTGCAGATGCTCAACAGCGTCGAGTACCTGGGTATCGACGATGCCGGCTTGCACATTCGCGTGGCCGATGGCGAGCCGCAGGTGCTGGCGGTGGACAACGTGGTGATCTGTGCCGGGCAGGAACCGCTGCGCGAACTGCAGGACGGGCTGGTGGCAGCGGGGCAGTCGGTGCACCTGATTGGTGGGGCCGATGTGGCGGCCGAGCTGGATGCCAAGCGGGCGATCAACCAGGGTTCGAGATTGGCGGCTGAGCTCTGAGATTGCCGGGGCCGCTTTGCGGCCCTGTGGGAGCGGGTTCACCCGCGAATAAGGCTGCGCGGTGTATGGCACCGGCTGCGCCGGTGTTCGCGGGTGAACCCGCTCCCACAGGGACGCAAAAGCAGCCCCCAGGCTTTCACTGGTAAACTCGCGCGATGCACTTTGACCTCCCCCCCCTGCAGCCCCTGATCCTGCCCTGGCTGCAACAAGCCCAGGTAGAAGCCGCCATCCTGCGCCTGGACCTGATCGATCCGCTGATCAGCGGCAACAAATGGTTCAAGCTACGCCATCACCTGCAACAGGCCAGCGCCAGCAACGCCCCGGGCCTGATCAGCCTCGGCGGCAACCATTCCAACCACCTGCACGCCCTGGCCGCTGCTGGCAAGCGCTTCGGCTTCGCCACTGCCGGCCTGCTGCGTGGTCACGCCCAGGACACGCCAACCGTGCGTGACCTGCAGACGCTGGGCATGGAACTGCACTGGCTGGGCTATGGCGGCTATCGCGCACGAAACCAAGCGGGTTTCTGGGACCCTTGGCAGGCACGCTACCCGGGTTGGCACTGCATCCCCGAAGGGGGAGGCGGGCTTGCCGGTGCACAGGGTTGCGCGCTGATCATGCAGCAGGCACGGGCGCAGATCGCGGCGCTGGGCTGGTCGGGCTACGACGCCTGGTGGCTGGCTACCGGAACGGGGACTACCTTGGCCGGTCTGGTAATGGCCGAGGCGGGCGCACATGTGGTGCATGGTGCATTGGCGGTACCCAGGGACCATGGCGTGCCGGAGGCGGTAGCAGCACTGGCCGGCGCGCATGGCTACCAGCTGCACGACGCCTGCCGTGGCGGTTTCGGCAAATTCGACGCTGATCTGCTGGCGTTCATCGCTGATTGCGAGCGGCACACAGGCGTGCCGCTCGAAGCCCTCTACACCGGCAAGGCTCTGCTGGCCCTGCGTGAGCAGGTCGAGGCCGGGCTTTTCGCGCCCGGCACCCGCCTGATCGTGGTGCACACCGGCGGCCTGCAGGGCCGGCGCGGTTACTTGTAGGGCAGCATGCGCAGCAGCGTGTTGTCGCGCTGCACATAGTGGTGATAGAGCCCGGCCAGCGCGTGCAGGCCAATCAGCCAGTAGCCCCAGCTGCCGATGCGTTCATGCCAGCCTTTGATGAACTTGGCCTGGTCCGGGTTCGGGCCGATCAGGTGCGGTAGCTCCAGGCCGAAGAACGGCACTGGTTTGTCTGCGGCGCTGAGGATCAGCCAGCCGGCCAGCGGCAGGATGATCATCAGCAGGTACAACGCCAGGTGCATCAGGTGCGCGAGGCCGGTCTGCCAGGCCGCAGGCTTGGGCACGATGGGTGGAGTCGGGCGGCTCAGGCGGATGGCCAGGCGCAACCAGACCAGCACGAACACGCTGAGCCCGAGCATGAAGTGCAGGTCCTTCATCAGGTTGCGTTCGACGCTGTCCTTGGGGAACAGGCCACGCAGTTCGATTAGGGCGTAGACAGCGGCCAGCAGCACCAGCATCAGCCAGTGCAGGGCGATGGACAGGCGCGCGTAATGGGTCGTGGGGGTGGATGAAACCATGATCGGTCCTCGTCATCAGGTCGGAATAGCGCTCTTGCCGGCGCTCAGGAAGTACTGTAGTGGCTACGGGGTAACAAATCTTTGCGCCAGGTCTGTGAAAATTGTGTTGTCTGCACCGGCCCTTTCGCGGGTGAACCCGCTCCCACAGAACAACACATGAATCATTGGTTCGGCGAGGTTCTGTAGGAGCAGCCTTGTGCTGCGAAGAGGCCGGGGCTGACAAAGCCTGTCTATTGGCTGTACTGGCCTCTTCGCAGCACAAGGCTGCTCCTACAAAGGACGCGTCAGACGAGCGATATTGGTTCTCTGCGCGAAAGCGCAGCCCAAAGGGCTGGGCAATCTCCCACAGGCACAGCGCTGAGCCAGAGACCTGTGCAGTACCTGTGGGAGCGGGCAAGCCCGCGAAGAGGCCGGAACAGCCTGCATCATGCCTCGGGTGTAAATGGCCAACTGTCAGCCACCAGAAACACCCGCTCGGCCTCCTGCCACGCCCCGTCAGCCTCTTGCTCCAACCTCACCAGCAACTGCGCCGGAGCCTGCCGTTCCAGCACATGCAGCCACGCCGCAAACTGCTCCACCGCCCAGCACTCATGCGCCTCGACCCGCGCCGGCGCCAGCCAGGCATGCCGTTGCAGCGGCTGCCATTGCTCACCTTCGCCCATGACCCAGTCCCGCCGCCGCAACCAGCGCCCGCGCAAGTGCTGCGGGTTGGCGCCCTGTGGTGGCTGCGCATGCCCGGGCCACGGGTAGAACAGATAGCCACCCAGCCACACATGCGCCTGCACCTGCTCCACCCCCAGCCGGGCCAGCACCTCGCGGCTGTGTGCCCCCGCCGACATGGGCAACTGGTGCCGTGCCAGGTGCGCCAGTTTGCTTCCCAGTCGGTCATGGCAGCCTGGCCCTAGCCAGGCGTCGGGGTCGTGCCCGGGGTGTTCCGGACCCAGGTACAGCTTGATGGCCAGTTCCAGGTGGTGCACACCATCGCGGTCGCGCAGCACCACATCCAGCTCGCCCAGGGTGCGCCCGCCTTCGCGAATCGCCAGGTTGGCCGCCAGCAGTTCGATGCCCGGGGCCTGGCCCAGGGCGAATTGCCACAGCCGTTCGTAGTAGTGCCCCAGGCGCCGGCTACCCAGCTGCGCCAGCCAGTCGCGCAATGGGCGGTCATCGTCATCCAGCGCCCGCAGCCAGTCTGCCAGGCGCTGTGGCTGGTCCGCCCACAGGCTGCCCGCCAGCGGGTGGCGCTGGGGGCAGGGCGGGGTGCTGAGCAACGGGGGCGACAGCAGGGCCCAGGCCAGGTCGCGCACGTTGGGGCGGCGTAGCTGCCGGGGCAGGTCGTGGAGCAGGTCGAATGGCATCATCCTGCGAGCATAGCCGGTTTGCCGCTACCCGGTGGTTTCGCCCATAATCGCGGCATAGTCACCCGCCGCAGAGCCTCGCAGGAGCCCCATGGAGCAATTTCGCAATATCGGTATCATTGGCCGCCTTGGCAGCTCCCAGGTGCTCGACACCATTCGCCGACTGAAAAAATTTCTTATCGAGCGCCACCTGCACGTGATCCTCGAGGACACCATCGCCGAAGTGTTGCCTGGCCATGGCCTGCAAACTTCCACCCGCAAGCTGCTGGGCGAGGTCTGTGACCTGGTCATCGTGGTCGGCGGCGACGGCAGCCTGCTGGGCGCCGCCCGCGCCCTGGCCCGGCACAACATTCCGGTACTGGGCATCAACCGTGGCAACCTGGGCTTCCTCACCGACATCCGCCCCGACGAGCTGGAAGAGAAGGTCGCCGAAGTGCTCGACGGCCACTACCTGGTGGAAAACCGCTTCCTGCTGCAGGCCGAGGTACGCCGCCACAACGAAGCCATCGGCCAGGGTGATGCGCTGAACGATGTGGTGCTGCACCCGGGCAAGTCCACGCGCATGATCGAGTTCGAGATCTACATCGATGGCCAGTTCGTCTGCAGCCAGAAGGCCGACGGCCTGATCGTCGCCACCCCCACCGGCTCCACCGCCTACGCGCTGTCGGCCGGCGGCCCGATCATGCACCCCAAGCTCGATGCCATCGTTATCGTGCCGATGTATCCGCACACCCTGTCGGGCCGGCCGATCGTGGTCGACGGCAACAGCGAACTGAAGATCGTGGTGTCCAAGGACCTGCAGATCTACCCGCAGGTATCCTGTGACGGCCAGAACCACTTCACCTGCGCCCCCGGCGACACCATCACGGTGAGCAAGAAACCGCAGAAGCTGCGCCTGATCCACCCACTGGACCACAATTACTACGAGGTCTGCCGCACCAAGCTCGGCTGGGGCAGCCGGCTGGGAAGCAGGGACGACTGATGCTCGATCCGGCGCGTAGTTTCGACATCATCGGTGACGTGCACGGTTGTGCGCTGACCCTTGAACGCCTGCTCGACGCCCTCGGTTACAAGCGTGTGGCAGGCGTGTGGCGCCACCCGCGGCGCCAGGCGCTGTTCCTTGGCGACATCGTCGACCGCGGGCCACGCATCCGCGAGGCGCTGCACATCGTCCACGACATGGTCGAGGCCGGCCAGGCGTTCTGCATCATGGGCAACCACGAGTACAACGCGCTGGGCTGGGTCACCCCGGCACTGCCTGGCAGCGGCAAGGCCTTTGTGCGCGAGCATACGCCACGCCACGCCCGGCTGATCGACGAAACCCTGACCCAATTTGCCCACCACCCCGCTGACTGGCACGACTTCGTCAACTGGTTCTACGAATTGCCGCTGTTCGTCGACGCCGGGCGTTTCCGCCTGGTGCATGCCTGCTGGGACCCGCGGCTGATCGAGCCGCTGCGCCAGCAGTACCCCGACGGGCGCATCGACGAACACTTCATCCAGGCCTCGGCGGTGAACGGCAGCTTTGCTGCCACCGTGTGCAACCGCCTGCTGCGCGGCACCGACATGCGCCTGCCGGACGGCCTGACCCTCACCGGTGGCGACGGCCTGACCCGTGCCTTCTTCCGTACCAAGTTCTGGGAAGAAGACCCGCAAACCTACGGCGACATCGTGTTCCAGCCAGACGCCCTGCCCGCGGAAGTGGCCAGCACCCCGCTCAGTCATAGCCAGAAGAACGCCTTGCTGCGCTATGCCGAAGACGAGCCCATGCTGTTCGTCGGCCATTACTGGCGCAGCGGCCGCCCGGCGCCGATCCGCGCCAACCTGGCCTGCCTGGACTACAGCGCCGTGCTCTATGGCAAGCTGGCAGCCTACCGGCTGGATGATGAAACCCGCATCGACCCGCACAAGTTCGTCTGGGTCGACGTCGACCGCCCACAGGCCAACCAATGAACATTATCGAAGTGATGCGCCTGCCGCTGTCGGTCGACCTCAGCGGCTTCGTTCACCTGCTGCAGCGCCTGCAGGTGCCGCACCGGGTCAGCGAGGAGGGCGATGCCCAGGTGCTCTGGGCCCCCGACACCCTGGCAGCGGACGTCCGCGAACTCTACCAGCGCTACCCCGACGGCAACGCCGACCTCGAACTTGCACAGGACCCTGTGGGAGCGGGTTTACCCGCGAATAGCCCCACACAACCCTCCCTGGCAGAACAGGCCAAAGCCTGCAAAGTCACCACTATCACCCTGCTGCTGTGCTTCATCGTCGCCGGCCTCACCGGCCTTGGCGACAATTTCACCACCATCAGCTGGTTCACCTTCCTCGATTTCCGCGTCCAGGGCGACTACCTGTACTTCAGCCCGCTGGCGCAAAGCCTGGACCAAGGCCAGTGGTGGCGCCTGGTATCGCCCATGCTGCTGCATTTCGGCGTGCTGCACCTGGCCATGAACAGCCTGTGGTACTGGGAGCTGGGCAAACGCATCGAATTGCGCCAGGGCCCGTGGGCGCTGCTGGGCCTGACCCTGCTGTTCAGCCTGGTGTCCAACCTGGCCCAGCACTACAGCAGCGGGCCGAGCCTGTTCGGTGGCCTGTCCGGCGTGCTGTACGGCCTGCTCGGGCACATCTGGCTGTACCAGTGGCTGGCACCCGACCGTTACTTCAACCTGCCCAAGGGCGTGCTGGTGATGATGCTGATCTGGCTGGTGGTGTGCCTGAGCGGCGTGATCGACACCCTGGGCCTTGGCCAGATCGCCAACGCTGCCCACGTCGGCGGGCTGCTCATCGGATGCCTGACCGGGCTCTTGGGTGGGGCGCTTGCCCGGCGTAAACTGTCGGCTTGAATCAGGAGACACTATGTCCACTTTCGCGCAAATGATCGAAAACATCACCCCGGAAATCTACGAGAGCCTGAAACTGGCTGTGGAAATCGGCAAATGGTCGGATGGCCGCAAGCTCACTGCCGAGCAGAAAGAGCTGTCGCTGCAGGCGGTAATCGCCTGGGAGATGAAAAACCTGCCCGAAGACCAGCGTACCGGCTACATGGGCCCGCAGGAGTGCGCCTCGAAGTCCGCGCCGATCGCCAACATTCTGTTCAAGTCGGACTCGGTACATTGATCGAACTCGCTCGTGGCTCGTTGAGCAAGATGGCGGTAAGCCTGCAGGCGCCAGTGGTGCAGTACAGCTTTCGCCTTGATGACACGCAGGTGCCGGTCAACCCGTTTATCGGCCAGCGCCTGCGCCTTGAGTACCTTGGCGCCATTCACTGCAGCCATTGTGGCAAGCGCACCAAGACTAGCTTCAGCCAGGGTTACTGCTACCCGTGCATGACCAAACTGGCCCAGTGCGACGTGTGCATCATGGCCCCGGAAAAGTGCCACTACGACGCCGGCACCTGCCGCGAACCGTCGTGGGGCGAACAGTTCTGCATGACCGACCATGTGGTCTACCTGGCCAACTCGTCGGGGATCAAGGTCGGTATCACCCGCGCCACCCAGCTGCCCACCCGCTGGCTCGACCAGGGCGCCACCCAGGCCCTGCCGATCGTGCGCGTGGCCACCCGCCAGCAGTCCGGCCTGGTCGAAGACTTGCTGCGCAGCCAGGTGCCGGACCGCACCAACTGGCGCGCCCTGCTCAAGGGCGATGCCGAGGAGCTCGACCTGGTGGCCATTCGTGAACAGGTCTTCGACGCCTGTGCCGGTGGCCTGCGCGAGCTGCAGGGGCGCTTCGGCCTGCAGGCGATCCAGCCGCTGGCCGACGCCGAAGTGGTGCAGATGAAGTACCCGGTCGAGGCCTACCCATCGAAGATCGTCAGCTTCAACCTCGACAAGGACCCGGTAGTGGAAGGCACGCTGCTGGGCATCAAGGGCCAGTACCTGATCTTCGACACCGGTGTGATCAATATTCGCAAGTACACGGCCTACCAGTTGGCCGTGCTCCAGTAAAAAGGACCTGCACATGCGTACCGAACAACCGCAAGTGATCTACCTCAAGGATTACCAGGCGCCCGAGTACCTGATCGACGAGACGCACCTGACCTTCGAGCTGTTCGAGGACCATACCCTGGTTCACGCGCAACTGGTCATGCGCCGCAACCCGGCACGCGGTGCCGGCCTGCCGCCACTGGTACTCGATGGCCAGCAGCTGGAGCTGCTGCGCGCCTCGCTGGATGACCAGGAACTCCAGCCGGGCGACTACCAGCTCGACGCCGACAGCCTGACCCTGCAGCCCAAGGCCGAGCATTTCACCCTCGACACCAGCGTGAAGATCCACCCCGAGAGCAACACCGCGCTGGAAGGCTTGTACAAGTCGGGCAAGATGTTCTGCACCCAGTGCGAGGCCGAAGGCTTCCGCAAGATCACCTACTACCTCGATCGTCCGGATGTGATGAGCACCTTCACCACCACGGTGATCGCCGAGCAGCATCGCTACCCGGTATTGCTGTCGAACGGCAACCCGATCGGCAGCGGGCCGGCAGACGATGGTCGCCACTGGGCGACCTGGGAAGACCCGTTCATGAAGCCGGCCTACCTGTTCGCCCTGGTGGCCGGTGACCTGTGGTGCGTCGAGGACAGCTTCACCCGCCAGTCCGGCCGTGACGTGACCCTGCGCATCTATGTCGAGCCCGAAAACATCGACAAGTGCGACCACGCCATGGTCAGCCTGAAGAAGTCCATGCGCTGGGACGAAGAAGTCTATGGCCGCGAGTACGACCTGGACATCTTCATGATCGTCGCGGTCAACGACTTCAACATGGGCGCCATGGAAAACAAGGGCCTGAACATCTTCAACTCCAGCTGTGTGCTGGCCCGTGCCGAAACCGCCACCGATGCCGCCCACCAGCGCGTCGAAGGCGTGGTCGCCCACGAGTATTTCCACAACTGGTCGGGCAACCGCGTCACCTGCCGTGACTGGTTCCAGCTGTCGCTGAAGGAAGGCTTCACGGTGTTCCGAGATGCCGAGTTCAGCGCCGACATGAACTCGCGCACGGTCAAGCGCATCGAAGACGTGGCCTACCTGCGTACTCACCAGTTCGCCGAAGACGCTGGCCCCATGGCCCACCCGGTGCGCCCGGACAGCTTCATCGAGATCTCCAACTTCTACACCCTGACCGTGTACGAGAAGGGCGCCGAAGTGGTGCGCATGGTTCGTACCCTGCTGGGCGTCGACGGCTTCCGCAAGGGCAGCGACCTGTACTTCGAACGCCACGATGGCCAGGCGGTGACCACCGACGATTTCATCAAGGCCATGGAAGACGCCAACGGCGTCGACTTCACCCAGTTCAAGCGCTGGTACAACCAGGCCGGCACCCCGCGCCTGGAAGTCAGCGAGGCCTATGACGCGGCCGCGCAAACCTACAGCCTGACCTTCCGCCAAAGCTGCCCGCAGACCCCGGACAAGGCCGAAAAGCTGCCGTTCGTGATCCCGGTGGAGCTTGGCCTGCTGGATGCTGCAGGCAACGACCTGCCGCTGCAACTGGCCGGCGAAGATACGGCGCAGGGCACCAGCCGCGTGCTGTCGGTGACCGAGGCCGAGCAGACCTTCACCTTCCAGGGTATCCAGGCCAAGCCGCTGCCGTCGCTTCTGCGTGGCTTCAGTGCACCGGTCAAGCTGAGCTTCCCCTACGACCGCGACCAGCTGATGTTCCTGATGCAGCACGACAGCGACGGCTTCAACCGCTGGGAGGCGGGGCAGCAGTTGTCGGTGCAGGTGCTGCAGGAGCTGATCGGCCAGCATCAGCGCGGCGAGGCACTGAAGCTCGACCAGCGCCTGATCACCGCCCTGGGCACCGTGCTCGGCAACGAGTCGCTGGACCCGGCCATGGTTGCCGAAATGCTCTCGCTGCCGGGTGAGGCCTACCTCACCGAGATCAGCCAGGTGGCCGACGTGGACGCCATCCACGCTGCCCGCGAGTTCGCCCGCCAGCAGATCGCCGAGCAGCTGTTCGACGCCCTGTGGGCGCGCTACCAGGCCAACCGCGAAGTGTCGCGCAGCACCGCCTACGTGGCCTCGGCCGAGCATTTCGCTCGCCGCAGCCTGCAGAACATCGCGCTGTCGTACCTGATGCAGAGCGGCAAGCCGCAGGTGCTGCAGGCGACTTTGGAGCAGTTCGAGCACTGTGACAACATGACCGAGCGCCTTACCGCCCTGGCCGTGCTGGTCAACTCGCCGTTCGAGGCCGAGCGGGCCAAGGCGCTGGAAGCCTTTGCCGAGCACTTCAAGGACAACCCGCTGGTCATGGACCAGTGGTTCAGCGTGCAGGCGGCCAGTACGCTGCCGGGCGGGCTGGCGCGGGTCAAGGCGCTGATGCAGCACCCGGCGTTCACCCTGAAGAACCCGAACAAGGTACGTGCGTTGATCGGCGCCTTTGCCGGGCAGAACCTGGTCAACTTCCATGCGGCGGATGGCTCCGGCTACCGCTTCCTGGCGGACCTGGTGATCGAGCTGAATGCGCTGAACCCGCAGATCGCTTCGCGGCAACTGGCACCGCTGACCCGCTGGCGCAAGTATGACGATGCGCGTCAGGCCCTGATGAAGGGCGAGCTGGAGCGGATTCTGGCTTCTGGTGAGTTGTCCAGTGATGTGTATGAAGTGGTGAGCAAGAGCCTGGCTTGAGTTTTCCGTAGCCTGAACCGACCTCTTCGCGGGTAAACCCGCTCCCACAGGTACTGCACCGCTTTCATGGGCTGTGCAGGACCTGTGGGAGCGGGTTTACCCGCGAAGCTTTTGGAGCCGACAACAAAACATAACACCCCGCCCGTTGTGTTCCCGCAAATATCCCCGCTACGATCCCCTCAAGCTATTGCGGGCCTCTAGATCAGGCTTTTCGCAGTACCTGCAGTGCATTGACCCACCAGACAAGAACACAACAGGGGGACAGTCATGAGGGAACAGAACAGGCGCTTTGCCTGGCCATTGGCAGCCAGCGCGGTACTGGCGCTGGGGCTCGGCGTGTGGGCTGACAGCGTGCAAGCCGCTTCCGCCGACGAATATTCCACCGAATCGGCCAAGGCCAGCCAAAGCCTGCTGATCGACGCCACCCATGCCGGTAAGCGCCTGGTGGTAGTGGGCGATCGCGGTCATATCCTGTTCTCCGACGACCAGGGCAGAACCTGGACCCAGGCGCGGGTGCCCACCCGGCAACTGCTGACCGCGGTGTTCTTCCTCGACGACAAGCGCGGCTGGGCCGTCGGCCACGATGCGCTGGTGCTCGCCAGCAGCGATGGTGGTGCCACCTGGAGCAAGCAGTTCGAAGACCTGCCCCGCGAAGCACCCTTGCTCGATGTCGCCTTCCTCGACGCCCGGCACGGCTTTGCCGTAGGTGCCTACGGCGCCTTGCTGGAAACCACCGACGGCGGCCAGCACTGGCAGGACGTGGCCGAGCGCCTGGACAACCCCGACCAGCTGCACCTGAACGGTATCGCCCAGGTGCGTGACGCGGGCCTGTTCATTGTCGGCGAGCAGGGCGGCATGTTCCGCTCAGCCGACAACGGCCAGACCTGGGCCAAGGTTCAAGGCCCCTACGAGGGCTCGCTGTTCGGCGTGATCGGCACTGCACAGCCGCGCACATTGCTGGCCTACGGCCTGCGCGGCAACCTGTTCCGCTCCACCGATTTCGGTGACAGCTGGCAACCGATCGAGCTCAAGGCCGCACGTGGCACCCTCGAATTCGGCCTGGCAGGCGCTACGCTTGTCGAGGACGGTAGCCTGGTGCTGGTCGGCAATGGCGGCAGCGTGCTGCGCAGTACCGATGACGGCCAGACCTTCAGTGTCTACAACCGCGCCGACCGAATTGCCCTGGCCGGCGTCAGCGGCCTGGCCGATGGCGGCCTGCTGCTGGTAGGGCAGGGTGGCGTGCACCTGGCTGACCCGCAGGGTGCTGACCAGGAGGTGCGTCCATGACCAGCAGGGAGAGCATCACCATGCACCCGCATCACCAGGACAAGGCCACGTTGCTCGAACGCCTGATCTTCAACAATCGCCCCGTGGTCATCGCCCTGTGCGTGCTGGTCAGCATCTTCCTGTTCTGGCAGGCCACGCAGATTCGCCCGTCCACCAGCTTCGAGAAGATGATCCCGCTGCAGCACCCGTTCATCGAGCAGATGATGGAGCACCGCAACGACCTGGCCAACCTCGGCAACACCGTGCGCATTTCGGTGGAGGCCGTGAATGGCGACATCTTCGACAAGGACTACATGGAGACCCTGCGGCAGATCCATGACGAAGTGTTCTACATCCCTGGCGTCGACCGTGCCGGGTTGAAGTCGCTGTGGAGCCCCAGCGTGCGCTGGAGCGAGGTCACCGAGGAAGGCTTCTCGGGTGGCGAGGTGATTCCCAACACCTACAACGGCTCGCAGGACAGCCTCGACACCCTGCGCGACAACGTGCTCAAGTCTGGCCAGGTGGGGCGACTGGTGGGCAACAACTTCAAGTCCAGCATCGTCGATGTGCCACTGCTGGAGAGCTACCCCGACCCGCAGGACCCAGGCAAGCAGGTGAAGCTGGACTACCAGCAGTTCTCGCACCAGCTTGAAGAAAAGATCCGTGACAAGTTCCAGGCGCAGAACCCCAACGTGAAGGTGCACATCGTCGGCTTCGCCAAGAAGGTCGGCGACCTGATCGACGGCCTGGTGATGGTGGCGATGTTCTTCGGCGTCGCCCTGGCCATCACCTGGGTGCTGCTGTACTGGTTCACCTGGTGCATCCGCAGCACCATCGCCGTGCTCATCACTACCCTGGTGGCAGTGGTCTGGCAGTTGGGCCTGATGCATGCAGTGGGCTTTGGCCTGGACCCGTACTCGATGCTGGTGCCGTTCCTGATCTTCGCCATCGGCATTTCCCACGGGGTGCAGAAGATCAACGGTATCGCCCTGCAGTCGAGTGACGCCGACAACGCCCTGACCGCCGCCCGGCGCACCTTCCGCCAGCTGTTCCTGCCGGGGATGATCGCCATCCTCGCCGACGCCGTGGGCTTCATCACCCTGCTGATTATCGACATCGGCGTGATTCGTGAACTGGCCATCGGTGCTTCCATCGGTGTGGCGGTGATCGTGTTCACCAACCTCATCCTGCTGCCGGTAGCGATCTCGTACGTCGGCATCAGCAAGAAGGCCGTCGAGCGCAGCAAGCAGGACGCCACCCGCGAGCACCCGTTCTGGCGCCTGTTGTCGAACTTCGCCAGTGCCAAGGTGGCGCCGGTGTCGGTGGCCCTGGCGCTGGTCGCCTTCGCCGGTGGCCTGTGGTACAGCCAGAACCTGAAGATCGGCGACCTCGACCAGGGCGCGCCGGAGCTGCGCCCCGACTCGCGCTACAACCAGGACAACAACTTCATCATCAGCAACTACTCGACCAGTTCCGACGTGCTGGTGATCATGGTCAAGACCCCGCCGGAAAGCTGCTCGATCCACTCGACCATGGCGCCGATCGACGAGCTGATGTGGACCATGCAGAACACCCCGGGCGTGCAGTCGGCAATTTCCCTCGTGACCGTGTCCAAGCAGGTGATCAAGGGCATGAACGAGGGCAGCCTGAAATGGGAAACCCTGTCGCGCAACCCGGACATCCTCAACAACTCCATCGCCCGCGCCGACGGCTTGTACAACGGCGACTGCTCGCTGGCGCCGGTGCTGGTGTTCCTTAACGACCACAAGGCCGAAACCCTGGAGCGGGTCACTGCCGTGGCCAAGGCGTTTGCCGACAGCCACAACAAGGAAGGCCTGCAGTTCCTGCTGGCGGCGGGCAATGCCGGGATCGAAGCGGCGACCAACGAGGTGATCAAGTCGGCCGAGCTGACCATCCTGATCCTGGTGTACATCTGCGTGGCGGTGATGTGCCTGATTACCTTCCGCTCGTTCGCCGCCACCCTGTGCATCGTCCTGCCGCTGGTGCTGACCTCGGTGCTGGGCAACGCGCTGATGGCCTACATGGGCATCGGGGTCAAGGTGGCGACCTTGCCGGTGGTGGCGCTGGGTGTGGGCATTGGCGTGGACTATGGCATCTACATCTACAGCCGGCTGGAAAGCTTCCTGCGCGCCGGGTTGCCGTTGCAGGAGGCGTATTACGAGACCCTGCGCTCGACCGGCAAGGCAGTGCTGTTCACCGGCTTGTGCCTGGCCATCGGCGTGTGCACCTGGATTTTCTCGGCGATCAAGTTCCAGGCGGACATGGGGTTGATGCTGACCTTCATGCTGCTGTGGAACATGTTCGGTGCGCTGTGGCTGCTGCCGGCGCTGGCAAGGTTCCTGATCAAGCCTGAGAAGATGGTGGGCAAGGAGGGGGGCTCCATTTTCGCTCATTGAATTGCCGGGGGCCGCTTTGCGGCCCATTCGCAGCACAAGGCTGCTCCTACAGAAGGTTCGCGGTCCCCCTGTAGGAGCAGCCTTGTGCTGCGAATGGGCTGCAAGGCAGCCCCAAGGCTATAATGCCAACTCATTTCAGATTGGTACCCCCATGTCCCCCCTCGCCACCGCCCTGCAGTCCTGCGACATGCTCCTGATCGACGGCCTGCACGCCTTCGACTTCACCTCCGATGAATCCGGCCTCACCATCGAATGCATGGACGGCCGCCAGCTCCGCCGCTGGACCTTCACCCCCGAGCAGATCACTGCTGCCATCGCCGTGGGTGACGAGTGGCAACTCGACGATGCCGACGGCGCGCATCGGCTAGTCTGTATGAGTGCCTTTCGCGCCCCGGATGATGACGAAGATGAATCGGATCTGGACGAGCCTGCTGACCGCTAGCCTGATGAGCCTGACCATCCATGCCCACGCCGCCACCTTGCTGGTGGGCAGTTACACCGATGGCGCCAGCCAGGGCATCTACCGCTACGGGTTCGACGAAAAGACCGGTCATATCGACCCGTCGCCGCAGCAGGTGGTGGAGAGTGTCAGCCCTTCGTGGCTGGTATTGTCGGCCGATCAACGCCAGCTGTTCGCGGTCAATGAAACCCCGAACGGCCATGCCAGCAGCTTCAGCGTCAGTGCAAAAGGCGAAATCAAGCCCATCAACCAGGTGCCCAGCCAAGGTGACGAGCCTACCCACGCCAGCCTCAGCCAGGACCAGCGTTATCTGTTCGTCGCCAACTACGCGGTCAAGCCCGATCCCGGCGGCAGCCTGGTGGTAGTCCCGGTGGCCAAGGACGGCAAGCTCAAGCCGGTGGTGCAACAGGCCCGGCACAAGGCGAGCGGGGTCAACCCCGAGCGCCAGGCTAGCGCCCATGTGCATTCGCTGGTGCTGTCACCGGACGGCCGCCACCTGTATGCCAGCGACCTGGGTGCCGACAAGGTGTTCATCTACCGCTACGACGGTGCCAGCGCAGACCACCCGTTGACGCCGGCGATCCCCGCGTCGGTGGACCTGCCGCCGGGCAGCGGGCCGCGCCACCTGTTGTTCGACGCCAAGGGTCGGCACGCCTACCTGACCTTGGAAATGAGTGCCGAAGTGGTGATGTTCGACGTGCAGGAGGGCAACCTGGTCGAACGCCAGCGCCTGCCCCTGACCGAGAGCAAGGAAGCTGCGGCGAAAGCGGCAGGTGGCTTGCACCTGTCGGCAGACGGGCGCTTCCTGTATGTGAGCAACCGAGGCACGGCCAACGAGATCGTGGTGTTCAGCGTGGGCAAGCAGGATGGCCAGCTGACGTTCCTGCAGCGCCGTTCGGTGGAGGGGGATCATCCCCGCGAGTTCGCCCTCGACCCGAGTGACAACTTCCTGCTGGTGGCCAACCAGAAGAGCAACCAGATCGTAGTGATACGCCGCGATCCGCGCAGCGGCAAGCTGTTGGAGACGGTGCAGACGCTGAAGCAGGATGCGCCGTCGGACCTGAAGTTCATCGAGTGATATCGATCGGCGTGATAGTCGATACTGGCGCAATGAATTTTTGCCTGCGGCTTCGGCGGCGTAAGTTTGACCCAAGGCCCAAACGGGCCAACGTCAAACCACCGCCGTCGAGGTCAGCCCAGATGAACTTCAATCTCTTCCCGGTCATTGCCGCATCCGCCATTTCCGCTTCGGTCGTATTGCCAGCGCATGCCCATGCCGACAGCAGCGGCAAGGCGTCCGCTACCCATAGCTACACCGAACAGTACCTGCGCCAGAGTGCCAATTTCCATGCGGCATTGAGTGGCAAGCACACCCATTGAAGCTGACTCGGTCCCTGTAGGAGCGGCCTTGTGTCGCGAAAGGGCCGCAGAGCGGCCCCGGCAATTTCTGCTGTGACGCAAAAACCTGGGGCCGCTGCGCGCCCCTATCGCGACACAAGGCCGCTCCTACAAGGGATCGCGTGAAGCTACCTGGCCATGACTGACCTGAACAGCTCCGAAGCCAACCACCCCTCCAGCCAGCTCCGCACCCGCGGATAAGCCGCCTCGGCGAACCACTGCGGTTCGACCCCGGCAAACTGGCGCATCAGAGGTAGCAACGCGGCATCGGCAATGCTCGGGTGCGTGGCCAGCAAGTAGGGCCTGCCTGCCAGCAGGCCTTCGAGCTCCGCCAGCCAGGCCTCGGCCTGCTGGCGGTAATGCTCGCGGGTATGCTCGGGGTAGCGCTCGGCATACTTGTACAGGTTCACCTGCGCCTTGAACGTGCTGTCGTTGCGCGCAATCAGTGTTTCAGCCTGCTGCGCCGCCGCAGGGTCGGCCTGCAGCCGCCAGTCCTGGGGGTCGTTTTGCGCCAGCGCCCAGCGCATGATGTCCAGGCTTTCTTCGAGCACCCCGGCACCGGTATCCAGTACCGGCACCGTGCCCTTGGGTGACAAGGCCAGCAGTTCTGCCGGCTTGTTCTTCATCGCTACCTCGCGAATCTCCACCTCGCACCCCGCATAGCGCAGGGCCAGGCGCGCGCGCATGGCCCAGGGGCAGCGGCGGAACGAGTAGAGGATCACCCGCACACCTCCACGTCACTCAGGCCATTGCCTTGGCGGCGCACCTGGATCTGCACCGGGATGCGTTCGTGCATTTCCTGCACGTGGGAAATCACCGCCACCTTGCGGCCCTGGGCCTGCAAGCCGTCGAGGGCGTCCATGGCCAGTTGCAGCGACTCGGGGTCGAGGCTGCCGAAGCCTTCATCGATGAACAGCGATTCGATGCGCAGCGTGCTGGAGGCCATCGAGGCCAGGCCCAGGGCCAGGGCCAGCGACACCAGGAAGGTTTCCCCGCCAGACAGCGAGTGCACCGAACGCAGTTCGTCACCCATCTCGGTGTCCAGCACCAGCAGGCCGAGGGCGCTGCCGCCGCGCTTGAGGCGGTAACGGCGGGCCAGCTGGCGCAGCTGGGCGTTGGCGTGGTGCAGCAGCAGGTCGAGGTTGTAGCCCTGGGCGATCTTGCGGAACACATCGCCAGAGGCCGAGCCGATCAGGGCGTTCAGGCGAGCCCAGCGTTGCCACTGCTGGTGGGCCTGTTCGATTTCCGCCGCCAGCGCCTGGTGCGCCTGTTGGCGACGCTGGTCATCGGCCTGCTGTGCACGCAGTTCGGCGCATTGCTGCTCATGGCCGGCCAGGCGTTCGCGCAGTTCGGTCAGGGCCTGTTCCAAGGCGTCGGCCGAGGTGTCCACAGTCATTTGCGCGGCATGTTGCTGCAGGCGTTGTTCACGTTCCTGCAGCAGCACGCGGTCCTGTTCGATGGCCTTTTCGGCGCCTTGCAGGCGCTGGCGCAGCTCATTTACCTGCGCGTCCTCCATGCCCAGCAGGCGATCCAGGCCGGCGTCGTCCAGTTCCGGGTGTTCTGCGCGCCACTGGGCGATCTGGCCCTGCAACTGCTGGCACTCGGCGTCCAGCGCCTGCTGCTGCTGGGTGTTGGCCTTGAGTTCGCTGGCCAGTTGCACGCCTTGGGTACGCAAGTCCTGCAGGCGCTGGGCAGTGTCGGCATCGAGGGCGCGGGCCTGCTCCAGCGCGGTGTCCATGTGCTGTTGCCAGGCTTCGGCGCTGGCGTGCTCGCCCAGCAGTTCGCTGAGCGAAGCCTGGGCCTGTTGGCGCTGCTCGTCGAGGGCGGCAAGCTTCTGCTGCAACTGCTGCAGGGTCTGCACGCGCGCCTGTTGCTGGTCGCGCAGCTTGTCCAGCTGGGCCTGGCGGGCTTGCTGTTCTTCCTGTTCCTCCTTGCGCTGCTCCAGTTGCTGCAGGCGCAGGGCGATCTGCTGGTCCAGGGCGAGGAAGGCATTGGCCGGGTCGTCGTTCAAGGCCTTGAGGGCCTCTTCGGGCAACACGCCGGCAAGGTCCTCAAGGCCTTGCTGCAACTGCTGCTCGTCGCTGGCCAGGGCCTGGTGCTGTTGCTCCAGGTGGCGCTGGGCCTGCTGTTGCGCCTGCTGGGCGGCCTGCAATTGCTGGTTGAGACGGGCTGCATCTTTTTGCAGGGCGAGCAGGGCGCTCTGGCGTTTCTCGTCCTGGCCGATTTCTTCGTCCAGGCGCCGCAGCTGGCTGTCGAGCCAGGCACTGCGGGCATTGTCGTCCTGCGGGGCCAGGGCGGGCCACAGGCTGTGCGCCTGCACCTGGGCCACCAGCGGTTGTAGCTGCTCGCCCAGTTGCTGCTGTTGCTGCTGGTAATCCTTGAGCTGGGCGTTGACCACGCCCAGCTGGGTGCGCAGCTCCACAAGCTTGCTGTTGAGGGTTTCGACCTGCTTCTGCGCGGCGTCTTCCTCGGCCTGGTCATGGCGACCCAGGCTTTGCAGCAGCGCGTCAGGCTGGTGGAACGGGTGCTCGGCGCTGCCGCACACCGGGCAGGGTTCGCCGTCGCGCAACTGGCCGCGCAACTCTTCGACGCTGGTGTTACGTGCCAGGCGCTGGCGTTCCAGCAACTGGCGGGTGAGGTTGAGCGCTTGCTCGGCGGCTTCCAGCTCGGCCTTGGCGGCGGTGCCTTCGGTAATCAGTTGCTGGCGCTGCTGCATGGCCTGCTGCTGACGCACGCGTACGGCCTCCAGCTGCTGGCGCAGTTCCAGTTCACGGCCATGCAGACGTGACAGCTCTTCCACGGCGCGCTGCTGCTTGCGGTTGTCCTGCAGCATGCCACCCAGCAGGTCGATCTGTTCTGCCAGGGCCTGGGGTTCGGCCTTGGCTTCGCGGAACAGCAGCTCGAAGGCATCGCGCTCGGCCTGCAAGTGCGCATTGGCCTGGCTGGCCTGGGCCTGTAGGCCGGGCAGCTCTTCACGGCCCTTGGCCAGGCGGCCACCGATCAGCATCACTTGCTTCAGTTGCGGCAGGTAGGCGTGCCAGGCATTGGCCAGGTCCGCCAGATGCTGGCTGTCGGCGAGCGCGGTGTCGATCTGCGCCAGTTGCTGCAGGCTGCGCTGCTGGTTGTCTTCCAGCTGCTGCAGGTGCTGTTGGCCTTCGGCGACCTGCTGCTCGGCCTGCTGACCGGCGCTGCGCTGTGCTGCCAGCTCCTGCTCCAGGCGGGCCAGGTTGTCCTGGGCGGCAAAGGCCTGGCGCAGGCGAGGGGCGTTCTCGCTGTGTTGGGCCTGGCTATCGGCAAGCGCCTGACGCGCGGCGTCCAGTGCCTGTTCGAGCTCGCTGGTGCGCACTTGCAGCTCGGCTTGCTGCTGCTGTTGTTCGGCGATCTTCGCTGCCAGCGGTGCCAGTTGCGCGGTCAGTGTCTGCTGGCGGTGGAACTGGTGACGCTGCGGGGCCAGGCGCTCCAGGCGCACCAGGTCCAGGCGCTGGTCAGCCAGTTGTTGCCAGTCCTGTTCGGCGGCCTGCAGCGCGGTGCCGGCTTCGGCATGCTGGGCCTGCAACTGGCGCTGCTCGTTCAGCCAGTTGCGTTGCTGTTCCAGCTGGCGCTCGCCAGCCTGGTCGGCCTTGAACTGCTGTTGCGCCTGCTCCAGGCGCTGGTCGAGCTCGGCGCGCGCTTCGGCGGCCATCGGCAGCAAGTGGCTGGCACGGTCCTTCAGGGCATTGTGGGCCTCGCCGGCTTCGCGTGCCTTGCTGAAGGCCCGCTGGCCCAGGCGGGTGTAGATGGCGGTGTTGGTGAGCTTTTCCAGCAGCTCGCTGCGTTCTTTGTCGTCGGCCTTGAGGAAGGCGCCGAATTCGCTCTGGGCCAGCATCACCGCGCGGGTGAACTGTTCGAAGTTCAGGCCCAGGCGGGCTTCGACCAGTTGTTTGTACTCGTTCTTGCCGCTGCCCAGTACCTGCTCGCTGTCCAGGTCGTAGAGGCTCTGGCGGCTGTGCTGCAGCTTGCCGTTGGCCTTGTCGCGGGCGCGGTTGGCTTCCCAGCGGGCGCGGTAGCGGCGGCCATCGATGCCGACGAAATCGACTTCGGCAAAGCCGCTGCCGGTGCCGCGGCGCAGCAGGTTGCGCGGGTCGGAGGTAGGGATTTCACCGTCTGCATCCGGCACCTTGGCCTCGCGGCCAATGTCGTTCAGCCGTGGCACGGTGCCGAACAACGCCAGGCACAGGGCGTCGAGCAGGGTACTTTTGCCCGCCCCGGTAGGCCCGGTGATGGCGAACAGGCCGGCGCTGGCCAGCGGTTCGGCGGTGAAATCGATATCGACCGGGCCGGCCAGGGATGCCAGGTTCTTCAGGCGGATGGCGAGAATCTTCATGGCTGTTCCTCTTCCTGCTGCACGTCCTGCAACAGCAGGGCGAAGTCGGCCAGCGCCTGTTCGTCGGCGGGGTTGCCATAGGCCTGCTCCCAGGCGCGGCTGAACAGGTCCTGCGGGGTCATCTGGGCCAGTTCGACAAAGGCCAGGTCATCGTCTTCGGCATTGTTGCGGCTGGCGTATTCGGCACTGATGCGGATCAAGCGCACGGCCTTGCCTTGCAGTGCGGTTTCGATCTGCTGGCGCAGGTCGGGTTGCGGCTCATCCAGTATTACCCGCACCTCCAGCCAGGGCTGGCGGTTGGGGTCTTCGAGCAGGTCGATCACTGGCAGCTCGGCCAACTGCTCCAGCAGTTCGCCCAATGGTGCCGGGCCGACCCGTTGCAGGGCCACGGCGCGCGGTACCGGGCGCGGTTCGACGCTGACCAGGCCAGTGCCGTCCAGCTCCACTTCCAGCACTTGGTGCGGGTAGTTGATTTCGGCGAACGACAGCGGGATCGGCGAGCCGCTGTAGCGGATGCGTTCTTCGCGGTTGACCTTCTGCGGCTTGTGCAGGTGGCCCAGGGCGACGTAGCTGATGGCCTTGTCGAACAGCTTGGCTGGCAGCGCTTCGGCGTTGCCGATGATCAGGCTGCGTTCGGAGTCCTCCGACACCGCGCCACCGGCCATGTGCGCGTGGCTGATGGCGATCAGCGCCTGGTCCTTCTTGCGCTTCTTTTGCGCGGCGGCGATCAGTTGCTGGTGCACCTGGGTAATGCCTTGCAGGTAGTCGTCACCCAGTTGCGGGCCGGTCACCTCGGCCGGGCGCAGGAAGGGCAGGGCCAGGCACCAGGCGGCGACCTTGCCACGGCCGTTGGTCAGCGGAATCAGCAGGCGCTCGGCATCCAGCTGGCCCTCGTCCAGCCAGTGCACACGGCCCAGGGCATGGGTGCGCAGGCGGCGCATCAGTGCCGCGGGCAGCTCGATGCGCGAGCCGGAGTCGTGGTTGCCGGCGATCATCACGATGTCCAGCTTCGGCTGTTGCTCGTGGGCCTGGACGATGAAGTCGTAGAGACGTTCCTGGGCTTTGACCGGCGGGTTGACCGTGTCGAAGATATCGCCGGCGATCAGCAGCGCATCCGGCTGGCGCAGGCGCAGCTGGCCGAGCAGCCAGTCGAGGAAGCAGGCGTGTTCGAAGTCGCGTTCCTGGCCGTGCAGGCTTTGGCCCAGGTGCCAGTCGGAGGTATGAAACAGACGCATGGATGACCTGTTGGTGTCGAGTCGAGCAAGCGGGGGCTTGGCTTGGGTGATGGGTGTTGCGCAAGGGCGGTATGGTAACCCAAGCCTATGCGGCAAGGCAGTCGCTCCTGGCGGGTAAGTGCTTTCCTACAAGCAGGTCCGCGCACTGAACGCCTTGTTCATTGACGGCCTAACGGCGTTTTCCTAGCGTCCTTGGGTTTCAAGCCTCAAGGACGCAACAATGATCAAGGATCTGACCGAGCGCTCGCTGCTTCAGTCTTGTCGTTCATTCGCGTTGCACAACTTGGCCGAACAGGAGTAACCCCTCATGTTCGAAGCGGCCAGGTTTGGCGACGAGATTTCACACACCGGCGCATTGGGCGGCTTCCTGCTGGGCGCTGCCCTGGGTATCGCACTGGTGGCCACGGTGGCCATCGCCACCTTCACCTGCGGGTTAGGCGTGGCTTTGCTGGCCGGCATCGCGGCAGGTCTCGGGGGCAGCTTGCTGACCGCTGCCGGCGAGGCACTGGGCAGTCTGTTCTCATCCCCCTCAGGGACGATACTGACGGCCTCGCCCAACGTCTTCATAAATAGCCGCAAGGCCGCCCGCGTCGAGAAAAGCATCGGTGCCTGCGACAAGCACCCCGGCCCGGTGCAGATCGCCGAAGGCTCGACCAATGTCTTCATCAATGGCGTCGCGGCGGCGCGCAAGGGCGACAAGCTGACCTGCGGCGCGACCATTTCCGGGGGTTCGAACAACGTCTTCATTGGCGGTGGCACTTACCGCTACCTGCCAGTGGATGACGAAGTGCCGGAGTGGCTGCGCACCACCGTGGATGTGCTGATGGCGATTGCTGGCGCAGCCAGTGGCCTTGCGAATGTGCTCAAGATGGGTACCCAGGCCGGTATGAAGGCCGCCCTACCTTGCGCCCTGAAATTCACGGCCGGCTTCATTGCTGGCGAAGTGGCCGCCCGCTACATGGTCGAACCTGTGGCACGCAGGGTGTTGGGTGGACTGGTTGGCAACCCGGTCGACCTCACCACCGGTCGCAAACTGATCCCCGATGAAATTGACTTCAGCCTCCCGGGCTTGATGCCGATCGAGTGGTCACGTTTCTACGCCAGCGACCTTACCGTCGACAGCGTGCTCGGGCGCGGCTGGATGCTGCCCTGGGAGCAAAGCCTGCGTCGGCGGGGCTCATTCATTTACCTCACCGACAACCAGGGCCGCAAAGTTCCGTTCGTGACCCTGCAACCGGGCCAGCGCATCTACAACCCGCACGAACAGGTGTACCTGGTGTGCACCGAGGGCGGCCACTACATCCTGCAAACGCGGGACAACCTGTTCTTCTACTTCGGCGAAGTGCCAGACACCAACACCGAAGTGCCGCTGCAACGCATCGAGAACGTTCTCGGTCACTTCCTGCATTTCACCCGCACGCCTGACGGTACGCTGACCGACATCAGCGCCACCGGCGGTACCCGCGTGCACCTGCACTACGACCACCCGCTGGGCCGCCTGACCGACATCAAGCGCGTGGTGAACGACCAGGCGGTCGAAACGCTCACCCAGTACCGCTACGATGAACACGGCCAGCTGAGCGCGGTGATCAACCGCAACGGCCACACCGTGCGCAGTTTCAGCTACGCCGAAGGCCTGATGGTAACCCACAGCAACGCGCTGGGCCTGGGCTGCCATTACCGTTGGGAAACCCTCGGCGGCCAGCCGCGCGTGGTCGAGCACTGGACCACCGATGGCGAACGCTTCCACTTCCGCTACGACCTCGACGCCCGCACCAGCTGGGCCACCGATGTGCTCGGCCGTGAATTGGAAGTGCAGTACAACCCCGACCACCGGGTGATCGCCAGCCGCGACTACGGCGGCGAACGCTACGCCACCGAGCTGGACGACAATGGCAACATGGTCGACCTGACCTTGGCGGACGGTAACCGCCTGCAATTCAAGTACGACGAATTCTCCCGTCTGCTCGAAGAGACCGACCCGCTGGGCCGCAAGACCACCTACGAATATCACCACCTGACCACGCTGGTGACCCAGGTCAGTTACCCGGATGGCAGCACCTGGCGTGCGCGCTACGACGAAAAGGGCAACCTGCTCGCCGAATTCGATGCCCTGGGTCAAATGACCGAATACCTGAACAGCGACGACGGCCTGCCGCACACCATCATCGACGCGACCTACAAGTCCAAGTACCTGTGGTGGAACACGCTGGCCCAGCTCGAGCGTTACCAGGATTGTTCGGGCAAGAACACCTGGTACCGCTACGACGAACGCCAGCACCTCGTCGCGGTAACCGATGCGCTGAACCAGACCACCACGCTGGAGCGCAAGCCCGACGGTGAGGTGCTGCGCATCAGCCATCCCGACGGCACGGCGGAAACTTTCACCTACAACGACCTTGGTCAGGTGCTCGACCACACCGATGGCAAAGGCCAGATCACCCGCCTGCTACGCACTTCCCGTGGTTTGCCGAGTAACCGCCAGGACCCGAAAGGAGGTGTGGTTCGTTACGAGTACGACAAGGCCTGGCGCCTGACCGGGTTGGTGAACGAGAACAACGCCACGTACCGCTTTGCCTATGACGCCTCGGACCGGCTGACTGAAGAAGTGCGGGTGGATAACCTGACCCGGCGTTTCAGCTACAACCTCGGCGGCCATCTGACCCGGCTGGATGAGATTGGCTATGGCGAAAATGCCGAGCGGCCGGAGCGGCATATGCTGTTCGAGCGTGACAGCATTGGCCGGTTGGTCGCCAAGATCAACCGCGATGCGAGCCAGACCTTCGCGTACGACGACAGCGACCGGTTGCTGAGCATCGAGCGGCAGCCGACCGGAATCGGCAAGCAGCTAGGGATCAGCGAAGAAAAGCTGGAGTACACCTACGATTTGCTGGGCCGGCTGATCAAAGAAATCACCTCCGACGGCACGCTCGGCTACGAATACGACCCGCTCGGCAATCTGACTACGCTGACCCTGCCGGATGGCCGCAAGGTTAACCACCTGTACTACGGCAGTGGGTATCTGCACCAACTGAACCTGGACGGTCAGGTGATCAGCGACATGGAGCGTGATGACCTGCACCGCGAGGTTTACCGGACCCAGGGCAAGCTCACCAGTTGTTTCGGTTATGACGCGATGGGGCGCAAGGCGTGGCAATACGCCTCGATGCTGCCCGCCGACAAGCTCTCGCAGGTGCACAACACCGGTATCAATACCAAATTGCTGGTGGAGCATGCGTACAACCCGATTCACCGCCGTTACCAATACGACCCGGCAGGTGAACTGGTGCGTACGCTCGACAAGCTGCGTGGCGAGATCAAGTACGAGTACGAAGCGAACGGCCAGTTGCGCAGCCGCGATACGGGCTCGCTGGTTGGCAGCGAAGAGTTTCGTTACGACCCTGCGGGCAACCGCCTGGATTTCAATGCCCGGCAATTTGCCAAGTCCAGGGACAACCGCATCACACACTGGCGGGACCAGGAGTACCGCTACGACCCGTGGGGCAACCTGATCGAGAAGCGCTCGGGGCATAGCAAGCTGCAGAACTTTAGCTATGACTGCGAGAATCGGTTGGTGTGGGCGGAGACGCTGGTCAACGGCAAGTTGGAGAGTACCGGGCACTACCGTTACGACAGCTTGGGGCGGCGAATAGCCAAGCAGGCGGAAATCAACGGCAATGTCGAACAGAAGCGCTTCCTCTGGCAAGGCTTGCGGATGCTGCGCGAAGAAACGCCGGGGCAAAACATCTTGTACCTGTACGAGCCGGGTAGCTATGCACCGTTGGCACGGGTCGATCAACTGGAAGGGGAAGAGCAGAAGGTCTATTACTTCCATACTGACCATATGGGGTTGCCGCTGGAACTGACGGATAGTAATGGCGAAATAGTCTGGCAAGTCTCATATCGGTGCTGGGGGTGGACTGACAAATTTATAGTTAATAATGTTGACCAGAATCTACGGTTCCAAGGTCAATATTTCGATGATGAAACAGGCTTTCATTATAATCTGTTTAGATTTTATGAGCCTGAAGTAGGACGGTTTATCGCACAAGACCCGTCGGGGATTTTAGGTGGGGATAATCTATATGCATATGCTCCGAACCCTATATCTTGGTTGGATCCTGCTGGTCTTTCGCCTAGTAAGCTTCTTGCTGCAGCCATGGCCAAAGCCGGAAACACGGTCCCGCCAGGGTATGCCGCACACCATCTCATTCCCACTAACGTTGTCAATAAATCTAGTCTAATTCAAGAGGCTATGAAGCGGGGGTTATATAATCCGAATGGCGCAAGTAATGGTTCGCCGTTACCTACGACTTCGGCTGAGTCATTAGCCTCAGGTAAGCCATTGCACAGTGGCGGGCACTTGGGGTCATATTATGATACTGCGCGAAGCCGCTTGATGATAGCGGAGCAAAAAATTGGTAATATAGCAGCAGCCTCTGATAAAGAGTTGCTCAGAAAAATTGGAGCTGTTGAGCGTAGTATGCGTATGAGTCTCGGGTCAGATACTATTCGATTACAAAGTAGAGATCCTAGGCCAAAAGGCACCCGCTCGACATGCTAGGAGGAAAAATGAACTATTATTCAATGTGTCATGAAGTAGTGGAAGGTGGCTATACAGATGGAGATGTAGTGTTCCACCCACCTCTATCTGATTATTATCAGATAGGGATGAGTCTCTCCTTGATTGGTGTGTCGGTTTCTGTGGTTTTGGATAAAAAGGTTCGCGCTCTTGGGTCTGATTTTTTCTTGACAACTTCCGGTGCTTTTTTTGTATCCCAGGAGTTTAAGGATGTTCTTGGGGGGCTAAATACTAACCTGCAGTTTTCCCCCGCAGATGTAAAGCACTCTAATGGAAAGCCAACGGTCAAAAAGTATTATTTTATTCACGCTAATGACAGGTGCGCATGCTTTGACTACGGGCTATCGGAGTACTCTGGTAAGTCTTTGGTTATGAGTAAGATTAAGGCCGGTGAGCTGGCGGCTGATTACAAGGTCCGAGGCGTAAAGAAGATGTGTATTGATGAGGCAAAGACTGGTTCGCTGGACCTTTTCTTTGTGGCAGGTGTGATCTGGATCGACCCTATTGTCTCAGAGGTATTGGTGCGCAAGATTGAAAGCAATAAATTGCTGGTCAGGTTCAGTGCTATTGGGTAACTGAAAGCTGATAATTTACTTGTGCGTGATTTTCTATATGAATCGTTTATAGTTGGATGGAATAACATACAGCTCGGGGTGACTGAGTAGAAGCCAGAGTACACCTACGACCTGCTGGGGCGGCTGACCAAAGAAATCACCCCCGACGGCACGCTCGGCTACGAGTACGATCCGCTCGGCAACCTGACTACGCTGACCCTGCCGGATGGCCGCAAGGTCAACCACCTGTACTACGGCAGCGGGCACCTGCACCAGCTGAACCTGGATGGCCAGGTGATCAGCGACATGGCAGGCGGGCGAGGTGAATATTCATAAGCTGTCCAATATTATTTATCTGCCTAAGTATAAGGAGAACCATCCGGTGCGAACGGTGCATCGTGGCTCTCACGCGCAATATAATTCGGCTGTAGAGAAGAAACTGGATATTATTCACGAATACGGCAAGAAAAATGGCTGGACCAAAGCGGACTACCAGAAGGCTATTCACGGAGTCATGGTTGATGAGAGAAAAGGTCTGCGTGCAGGTAAAACGATGCTGAATAAAAACTCTGTTCGGGGAGCGACTTGTGGCTAAAAATTTTATACTTTCTATTTCAGATGACTATCCTGAAAGTTATTGGCTGAAGACAAAGATGTTGTCTGGTGAGGATTCTGGGATTTTCAAAGAGTGCGTGGTTGTAAGCAAGGATATAAGAGTCTGTTTCGAGGGGCCGAAAAGGGTCAGTACTTCCAAGCTCCTTAGCTATGATTTTTTTTCAGTGACGGGCCCAATTTGATTTCGCCGCGGCTCTACGAACTAATGAGGAGAGAAAGTATTTCTGGTGTTCAGTTTGTGGATGCGGATCTACTGATAGGTGAGGCTTCCTATACTGGTTACAAGATATTCAATGTTATAGGTAAATCACCGGCCTTTAACTTTAAAGAATCTGTTAGTGAGCCGTTACTTAGCTATATGCCAGATGGCCCGAGGTGGTTCAGTAAGATAGTTTTGGATAATGAGGCGGTGCTTTCTAGTGATGTCGTTAGGGCTGAAGAGGACAGCCCTACGATTGTGGTGACTGCTCGCGTCAAGTCTGTTTTCGAGAATGGCTTGGTGCGCGGGGTGCAGTTTAAGGATTAGATGCCTGTGCCGTCGAGTTTTCCCGAGAGTTATTTTCTGCGTAAATTTTTTGTTGTACGACTTTGATGGCGTGATCTTTAACAGTTAAAATTGACTGGCTCTGCCAAAGTGCTGGCGGAGCCAAATATTTTTAGGGCAAATACGGCCAGCGCAACCCGCACGAGCAGGTGTACCTGGTGTGCACCGAGGGCGGCCACTACATCCTGCAAACGCGGGACAACCTGTTCTTCTACTTCGGCGAAGTGCCAGGCACCAACAGCGAAGTGCCGCTGCAACGCATCGAGAACGTTCTCGGTCACTTCCTGCATTTCACCCGCACGCCTGACGGTACGCTGACCGACATCAGCGCCACCGGCGGCACCCGCGTACACCTGCACTACGACCACCCGCTGGGTCGCCTGACCGACATCAATTGGTGAACAACGAATTTCTGATCGCGCCGATCTGGAAGCCTTGAGCGTTCTGTGACTTGGCTCTCGCTTTGCGGGAGGTATCAAGCTTGCCCTCAAAGGCATGCTGATTTACCCTCCGAGCCGGCCATGATCATGGCTATTCGACACTCACGGACGACGATCACAGGAGTCACCAATGGAAGGCATCCCACAAACCCAATCAACCCCAGATAACCTCAAGCCAAAATGGCGGGAGCGTTTCGCTTTCTTCGATCAGTACGGCGCACCCACCTCCGAGCCCTACAAAGCCGCTTTCCGCGCCTTGCCATTTGGTAAGAAGCTGCTGATCAACAACAACTTCATCGCCTTTTTCTTCGGCCCGATCTACTGGTTCGTGCTGGGACTGTGGAAGAAGAACCTGGTCATGCTGGCCATCATGATCGCCATCGGCGTTCTTCTGAGCTACTACGAGATCGCGACGGGTAGCGAAATCCCGCGCCCGGTGGATAACGGCATCAGCATGGCGTTTGCGTTTCTGTACAGCTTCCTGACCAACCGTGCCTACTACCTGAAGCAGACCAAAGGACAACAGGGCTGGAGCCCGTTCGAGGGGCAGCGGTTCATCTGAGCCGTCAGCCAGTTAAACAGTTGCTCACAGGTTGATGAAGCCCTCTTTCCCACCACGGTCTCTGTAGGAGCGGCCTTGTGTCGCGAAAGGGCCGCAAGGCGGCCCCGGCGATTTTGTGGTGGAGCGGAGATCGTGGGGGCGCTTTGCGCCCCTTTCGCGACACAAGGCCGCTCCTACAGGGGCCGCGCATGTCTTGGGGCTGTGTAGTCAGTGCCAGGTG
The DNA here is from genome assembly GCF_054792385.1 of Pseudomonas sp. SA233. Classification (NCBI taxonomy): domain Bacteria; kingdom Pseudomonadati; phylum Pseudomonadota; class Gammaproteobacteria; order Pseudomonadales; family Pseudomonadaceae; genus Pseudomonas; species Pseudomonas sp. SA233. The sequence continues at coordinate 1,697,860 of NZ_CP096449.1, forward strand.
ATATCCCCGGTTTGCCGGTGCAACAGCAACTCGGCCAGGGCCTTGGTCATCTGTACGTGATGCACCGCGTTGACCAGCATGTTGATGCCGGGCTCGCCGGCATTGGCGCAGATGTATTCGTCCAGCGAGTCTTCGATGCCGGCCATCAGCTGGAGGGTGTGGATCAGGGCGTCAACCGAGGGGGTGTCCTGGTTGATGGTGTAGAAGGGGCGGGCCGTTAGTTTTACGGGTGGATCGGGGACGATCTTTTTCATGATTCAAACCCTTTGCTTGATCAGAGAATGCCACCACCGCAACCTTCTCACGGGTTTAGGTGGCAGCCGTACGCGGGGTGAGAAACCGAGGAAGCAAAGGAAAACTCGGCCAGACCGAAGTCTGCCCGCGCGCGGCCGCCATGAAAGCTGGCGGAAATTTGCTTATCGTCGGGTTCTCACACCCGGTCACCGAAGCGACCCGGAAACGTTATCTGTGAGGTGTTTCCCCGACAACAGCGATAGTTCGGCAGCGCGCGTAGGATAATTCCTAAGCGGGTTGATCCTGAAGCATTGGGTTGCAGGTTCAGAAATATCTTACGGTGGCACCGGCTGCGCCGGTGTTCGCGGGCACGCCCACTCCCACAGTGGGCGTGTAAGCAGCCAATGACTGTAGGAGCAGCCTTGTGCTGCGAAGAGGCCGGTATGACAAAAGACTGTCTGTGGCAGTCATGGCCTCTTAGCAGCACAAGGCTGCTCCTACAGGCCGGCGCGGTCATTGTGGGAGCGGGCATGCCCGCGAAGAGGCCCGCACAGGCAACCACTTACTTGGGATATAGCGGCGGCAGGCTGCCGTTCTCGCCGGTCGGCAGCAATACCTGCTCAGCCGGGGGAATCGTACCGATCGCCCGCCACAAATCTTCACCCTGCCAATACTGCCCGCTCTCGCTATACAGCGCCCCGTTCAACCCATCCAGTGCATCCGACAACGGCACGAACCGCGCCGCCATCTCGGCCAGGGTCTCCGGCTGCTGGCGGGCCCAGGCGTCCAGCGCCTGGCGGGTTGCCTGTGGGTCGTTGGCCTGGCACGCGCGCTTGAGATCATCCAGCAAGGTGCGCGGGCTCGGCCCGGCCTGCGCGGCACGCAGCACCGCTGGCTGCGAGCGGGCGCGCCACCACAGGGCAAAGCCCAGCACGGTGGTGAGGGCGAACACCAGGGTGGCCAGCTGCCAGGGCCACAGCAAGCTGCTGGCACTGCTGTTGTCGCCGACCGGGGTGTCGGCGCTCAGCGCCGGGTTGTCCTGCACATTCAGCGTGCGCGCCGGCAGGCTGCTGTGCTCCAGGTGGTCTTCTCGGGTATTCCACCAGGCCACTTCCAGCGCCGGCAGGGCCAGCGCGCCGCTGTGGGTCGGCACCAAGGCTTCGCGCTCTTCGCGGTTGGCAATCATCCCTCGTTCGCTGATTTCGTTGCGCAGCAATGGCTGGTCGGGGTACCGGCGCAGGCCGGTGATTTCGGTGGCTGGCAGCGGTGGCAGCTGGGTGCTGGACAAGCCTTCGGCACGCAGGGTGATGTTGCGGGTCAGCGAGTCGCCAATCTGCACCTGCTGGTTGCCAGGGTCGGGGTTCCAGTGCTCTTCAAGTGTCAGGCTGCGGGCCGGTAGCCAGGGCACGCCAGCAGGCCAGGCCGCCGGAATCGGCCGTACGGCCAGGCGCAATGGCAACGAACTGACCTGCACCTGGTGGCCGGCCCGGGCCGTGCCGTTGGCTTGCGGGGCCTCGTCCTGGCTGGCGGCGGCGGTGGCGGTGAAAGTCAACGGTGGGATGTCGAGGGTGCCGCTTTGCTGGGCATACACGGCATAGCGGGTTTCGATCACGCCGTGGCGGACGCCGTTGATTTCCTTTTCATAGGTGCGCGATTCACCCAGCGGTTCGACCTTGGCGTTTTCCAGTTGCAGCGGGCTGAGGCTGCTGTCGTCGTACAGTGCCACTGAATGGTAGATGCGCAGGGTGAGCACGGCCTGGGCCTGGACGTAGACCTCGCTGCTGTCGAGCGTGGCTTCGATGAACACCTGTGAGGCACTGTCCTGGCGGCTGGCATCGGCCTGCAGCACTTGCAGTTCGATGGCCTGGCTGTGCGACTGGCCCAGTTGCAGTTCGGGGATGCGCAGGCTGCCGCTGCGCCGCGGCAGCAGGGTGATGATCCAGCGGGTACTGGCGCGGGTTTCGCCGTCGAGGCTGTGCAGGCTGTTCAGCTGGCGCGTGCCGCGCACTTCGAAGTCACCCTCCAGCGCGCGCAGGTCGGGCTTGCCGAACTGGGTGACGTCCTGGCTTTCCAGGGTCAGTTCCAGGCTTTCGCCGGCTTCCAGGCGGGTACGGTCGACGCTGGCACGCAGCAACGGTTCGGCCTGGGCCAGCACGGCCCACAGCAGACAGAGGAGAAAGACGCCGAAGCGACTCATCGTGAGGTTTCCTGATGCAATTGCTGTTCATACCAGAATTTGCGCCGCAGCAGCTCCGCGGGGTTGTCGGGGATCTCCCGCAGCCATTGTTCCAGGGCCTGGCGCTGTTCGGTATCAAGGCTGGTCGATACCGGGCGCTGCGGCGGCTGGGTGACGCTGTCGTCCGCGCCCGCTTGGTTGCCGGGCGTTACCTGGCTGTTGCTGCTGCCTTCGCCGGGCTGTTCGGCGCTGGCCTGTTCGTCGTTGCCGGGCGTGCCCTGGGCCGGGCTGCTGGCCGAGCTGCTGTTGCCTTCGGTTTCGCTGCCGGGCGTGCCTTGGGTATCGCTGCTGGCCGGTTGTTCCTCGGCAGTGGCCTCGCGCTGTTGCAGCAGTTGCTGCACCAGTGCCTGGTTGTCCAGCGCCGCTTGCAGGTCGGGCTGGCGTTCCAGGGCTTGTTCGTAGGCGTCCAGCGCAGCTTCCAGCTCACCGCCGCGGGCCAGGGCATTGCCTCGATTGTAGTGTGCGGCGGCGGTGTCGCCTTGGGAAAAGGCTTCGGCAGCGCCGGCATAGTCGCCGGCCTGGTACAGGGCCATGCCGCGCCATTGCGGGTCCTGGAAATGGCGCGCGGCACTGGCCGGGCGGTTCTGCTCCAGCAGGCGCTGGCCTTGCTGGTCGGGGCGCAGCCACAGGTCGTTGAACTCGAAGGCCTGGCTGGGCTGGGGCAGGGCCAGCAGCAGCGGCAGGCAGAACAGCCAGCCGCGTCGGCCGGCACAGGCGGCCAGCAGCAACAGCGGCAGCAGCAGCCAGTACCCCTGGTCGGCCCAGCTGTCCAGTTGCAGGGTCTGGCCATCATTGCGCCCGGTGCGCGGGCTGTCGAACAGGCCCAGGCCTCGCAGGTCGAGGTCGTCGATGCGAGCATGCCGGTAGCGCCCGCCGGTGCCGTTGATGAAGCCCTTGAGGCTGGCGCTGTCCAGGCGTGGCAACAGGATGCCGCCCTGGTCGTCCTTCAGGTATTCGCCATTGGCCTGGCGCACCGGTGCGCCTTCGCTGCTGCCGATGCCCAGCATCAGCAGGCTCGGGCCCTGGCGGCCGAGGGCCTGGGCGATGCCTTCGCGCTCCGGGGCGCTGAGCGACGAGCCGATCAGCAGCAGGCGGCCCTGGCCCAGGCCGCTCTGGGCAAGCAGGGCGAGGCCTTTTTGCACGGCCAGGTCGGCGCGCTGGCCGGGCTTGGGCATGATCGATGGGTCGACCGCCTCGAGCAGGTTGCGGCTGGTGGCCAAGTCATCGGACAGCGGCATCAGGGTGTGTGCGGAGCCAGCGTAGACCACCAGCGCGGTCTGGCTGTCGCGGCGGTGCTCCAGCAGGTCGAGGATCTTGCGCCGCGCCTGCTCCAGGCGGTTGGGCGGGCTGTCCTCGGCGAGCATCTGCGGGGTCAGTTCGAGCAGGATCACCAGCGGGTCGGCCGGGCGCTGGCGGCTTTCTTCCACGCGCTGCCAACTGGGCCCGAGCAGCGCCAGGATCACCAGCACCCAGGCCAGGCCCAGCGCCACCCACGGCAGCTTGCTGGTGCTGCCGCTGCCACCGCCGAGCAGGACGCCATGGAACGCCGGCGGCAGAATCATCTGCCAGCGCCCGGCGCGCTTGCGCCGGTGCCACAGTTTGTACAGCAGCCAGGCGAGCAGGGGTACGGCCAGCAGCCAGAGCGGGCGCAACCATTCGGGCCACAGTTCGATCATCGCCGCCTCCTCAGGCGCAGGCGCTTCAGGCGCTGGCGCCATTCCGGGTGCGGTTGCAGGAAGCGCGGCTTGCGCAGCAGGCGGTGCAGCAGGTTGTCCGGCCATTGCACGGCCAGCACCAGCAGCACGCTCAGCAGCAGGGCAAGGGCCAGAGGCCAGGCATACAGGGCCTTGGCCGTGCGCGCCTGGGTCGGTTGCTGGGCCACCGGTTCGAGCTGGTCAAGGGTGTCGCCGATGGCGTCCAGTTCGGCGCCGTCATGGGCGCGGAAGTAGGTACCGTGGGTGATGTCGGCAATTTCCTTGAGCGAGGCTTCGTCCAGGTCCAGGCTCGGGTTCAGGCCGAGCAGGCCAGGGGTGCCGCTGGCTTCGGGGTTGGCGCCGATGCCGATGGTGTAGATGCGCACGCCTTCCTGGGCGGCCAGGCGGGCGGCGGTCAGCGGGTGGATCTGCCCGCCGTTGTTGGCACCGTCGGTGATCAGCACCAGCACCCGGCTTTGTGCCGGGCGTTGACGCAGGCGCTTGACCGCCAGGCCAATGGCGTCTCCGATGGCGGTGTTCTTGCCGGCGATGCCGATCTGCGCCTCGTCGAGGAAGGTACGCACCGTGCGCCGGTCGAAGGTGAGCGGGGCCTGCAGGTAGGCCTGGCTGCCGAACAGGATCAGGCCCACGCGGTCGCCTTCGCGGTCCTGCAGGAAGTCGCCGAGCAGCGCCTTGACCAGGTCGAGGCGGCTGATTTCTTCGTTCTGCCACTGCATGTCGGGGAAGTCCATCGACCCGGACACATCCACCGCCACCAGCAGGTCGCGGCCGCTGGCAGCCACTGGCACTGGCTCGCCCAGCCATTGCGGGCGGGCGGCGGCGCACAGCAGCAACAGCCAGATGACGACGAAGGGCGCCTGCTGGCGCCAGGTTGGCAGGTTGAGCCGCGCGCGGCGCCCGGCCAGGCCTTCCAGTTCGTCGAGGAAGCCCACCTTGAGCACCGGTTCGCCGCTGTCGGCTGCCGGCAGCACCAGGCGCGCCAGCCACGGCAGCGGCAACAGGGCGAAGACCCACGGCCAGGCCAGTTCAAACATGCTTGCGAATCCAGGTTTCGACGGCTTGGCTGAGCCCGGCGATGGCCTTGTCGTCGAGCTTGCACTCGGGTTTGTAGGCGCCCTCTACCAGTACCATCCAGCGGGTCAGGCCGGCGGCCGGGCAGCGGTTGTCGAGAAACGCCAGCCACTGGCGGCCGTTGAGGGTATGGCTGTTGGCGCCTGGGTAGTGGCTGCGGCACAAGCGCTTGAGCAGGGCGTTGATCTGTTGCAGCCACGCCCCGGCCGGGGCGCCGTCGTAGGGGCGCGGCAGGCGCGCCAGTTCTGCCAGCGCTTCCACGCGCACCGGGTCCAAGGGTTGTTCGGCACGCACGATGCGGCGTTTGCCCGGGCGCCAGTGGCGCAGCCGCCACAGGCCCCAGGCCAGCAGCGGCAGTACGGCCAACAGCAGCCACCAGCCGGGTGCCGGTGGCCAAAGGCCGATCGGCGCGGGGGCGATCAGCGGCTGCAGTTGATCAAGCGGGTTCATTGGCCGCTGCTCTTCATGACGCGCTCCGTGGCCGCTGGGCGTTCAGGTATTCGCGCAGCTGCTCGATCATGTCGCTTTGGGTGCTCAGTGGCATCAGCAGCACGCGCAGCTTTTGCGCCATCAGCTCCCAGCGCTCGATACGCGCTTCGGCCTGCTGGCGGTAGGCCTGGCGCAGGTTGGCGTCCAGGGTGTCGAGCTCCAGCTGCGCGCTGCGCTGGGCGAAGCGCAGCAGGCCGGCGGCGGGCAGGGCATGGTCGAGCGGGTCGGACACCGGCATCAACAGCAGGTCGCAATGGCGCGAGAGCATGGCCAGGTGCTGCTCCACCTGTGCGGTGAGCGAGCGCTCATCGCAGATCACGATGGCCAGGCTGCCGGGGCGCAGCACTTCGCGGGCGCGGCGCAGGGCCAGGCCGAGGCTGTCGGCACCGGGCGTGGCCTCGGTGTGCAGCGCCTGGTTGACCTTGGCCAGGCGGTTGAGCAGTTGCAGCAGGCTCTGTTTGCTGCGCCGGGGCTTGATTTCGTGGTGCTCGTTGTCGCCGAACACCAACCCGCCAATGCGGTCGTTATGGCCCAGCGCGGCCCAGCCGAACAGCGCTGCAGCCTGGGCGGCCAGCACCGACTTGAACATCAGCCCCGAGCCGAAGAACAGCCGTTGGCTCTGCTCGACAAGAATGAAGATGGGCCGTTCGCGCTCTTCGTGGAACAGCTTGGTATGCGGCTCCTGGGTACGCGCGGTAACCCGCCAGTCGATGTTGCGCACATCGTCGCCAGCCTGGTAGACGCGCACCTGGTCGAAGTCCACGCCGCGCCCGCGCAGCTTGGAGTGGTGCAAGCCCACCAGCGGGCTGCGCTGGCCGGGCCGGGAAAACAGCTGGATTTCGCGCACGCGGTGGCGCATGTCGATCAGCTCGGCAAGGCCGATGCGGATGCCGGGTTCGGCCAGCGATGCAGTGGGCATGGGCTCAGGCAACGGCGACGACGTCGAGGATGCGCTGGACCACGCGGTCCTGGTCGATCCCTGCCGCCTCGGCCTCGAACGAGAGGATGATGCGGTGGCGCAGCACGTCGAACAGCACCGCCTGGATGTCTTCGGGGCTGACGAAATCGCGCCCGGCCAGCCAGGCGTGGGCGCGCGCGCAGCGGTCCAGCGAAATGGAACCACGCGGGCTGGCGCCGTAGGCGATCCAGTCGGCCAGTTCGGCGTCGAACTTGGCCGGAGTGCGGGTGGCCATCACCAGCTGCACCAGGTATTCCTCCACCGCGTCGGCCATGTACAGGCCGAGGATTTCCTTGCGGGCGGCGAAGATCGCCTGCTGGCTGACCCGGCGCTCGGGCTTGGTCTCGCCGCCCAGGGCTTCACCACGGGCCTGCAACAGGATGCGCCGCTCTACCGCAGCGTCGGGGAAGCCGATTTTCACGTGCATCAGGAAACGGTCGAGCTGGGCTTCGGGCAGCGGGTAGGTGCCTTCCTGCTCGATCGGGTTCTGTGTGGCCATGACCAGGAACAGCGGCGACAGGTCGTAGGTGCTGCGGCCCACGCTGACCTGGCGCTCGGCCATGGCTTCGAGCAGTGCGGACTGCACCTTGGCCGGGGCGCGGTTGATTTCGTCGGCCAGCACCAGGTTGTGGAAGATCGGCCCCTGCTGGAACACGAAGCTGCCGGTTTCCGGGCGGTAGATTTCGGTGCCGGTGATGTCGGCCGGGAGCAGGTCGGGGGTGAACTGGATGCGATGGAACTGCGCCTCGATGCCTTCGGCGAGCTCTTTGATGGCCTTGGTCTTGGCCAGGCCCGGCGCGCCTTCGACCAGCATGTGGCCGTCTGCCAGGAGCACGATCAACAGCCGCTCGACCAGTTTCTCCTGGCCTAGGATCTGTGAAGAAAGAAAGGTGCGCAGCGCGATCAGCGCTTCACGGTGTTCCATCGGTGACGGTTCCTGGTATGGGGCCGCAGGCGGCTGGAAGCAGCTGCCCTGGCAAGGGGTGATACTTTAATCCATCCGGGGGGGTGGCGACCAATGGCGGTAGGGAAATTTATCCTTGCCGGGGGCCATGCAGGTCCGGAAATGTCCTGTGTATCGCTGGCCATTGGCTGATGTTCCGCAGCAGCGTGCTGGCGCCTGCTTGTGCTTTTGGTACAAGCAGGAAGCACGACGATGGACCTGAACAGCTGTAGCACTGCACGCATCACGCCGATCACCCTGCGTTTTGGCGTGTTCTTCGATGGCACCGGTAACAACCTGAGCAATGTGATGCCGGTGGATGCACTGGGGAACAAGGGGGGCAGTTATGCCAATGCCTTGAGCAATGTGGCCCTGTTGCATGCACTGTACCCGACGCTGGGAGCCAATGCTGATGGGACCATGGCGTTTCTGAAGCGCTATGTCGAGGGCGTGGGCACCCTGGCGGGGGAGGCGGATCATGCCTATGCCTCGGCCACCGGGTGTGGGCGTAGAGGGGCCGAGGCGCGGGTCACCGAGGCCTTGGCGGGGATTGCCGGGCAATTGCGGGACTGGTGCCAGGCGCACCCACAGGCAAGGCTCGAGCGGGTCGAGTTCGACTTGTTCGGTTTCAGCCGCGGCGCTGCGGCTGTGCGTCATCTGGCCAACCTGCTGCATGATGGCGGCAGCAGCCTGTTGGCTGTGCCCTGTGGCATCGTGATCAACTTCATCGGCCTGTTCGACACGGTTGCTGCGATTATCGCGCCGCTGCAGGGCGACTTCGATCCTGCCGACGACCGCCATGGTGGCTTGCGCCTGGGCCTGGGCGCGGGCATTGCCCGGCAAATGGTGCAACTGGTGGCGGGGGACGAGCAGCGGCACAACTTCCCGCTGGTACGCAGCGGCCATGACATCGTGTTGCCAGGCGTGCACTCGAACATTGGCGGTGGTTACCCGGATACCACGCAGGAGCAGGTGCTGCTGTGCAAACCGCATTCTCAGCGGGTGCCGCTGAGAATGCGCGCCGAGCACACGCGTGTGCATGCCACAGTCAGTGCGTTGCTGGCGTCGTCGTTTGGCGAAATGGGCGCGCCCAGGCCGCGTGTGCTGGCCTGGGAGGTTCCGATTGCCGGTGGCCTGCCTAGCGAGGCGCAGAAACAGGTGTATGCGGCGGTGTACCGCGAACGGGAAGTGGCGGGGCAGCTGTCGCGGGTGTACCTGAGCATCATGCGGGAGCTGGCGGTGCGCGCTGGTGTGCCGTTTGCGCAACTGGACGGGCAGGTCGAGCACCGGCTGCCGGATGAACTGCTGGGCATCAGCCGCAAGTTGCATGCGTTTGCCCTGGGTGAATGCGAACAGCCTGGGTTGACCGAGGATGAGCAGCGATTGTTGCGAGACAGGTACGTGCATGCATCAGCGAACTGGAATGCGTTGAAGGGGTTGCACGGCAGTGTGCTGGATGTGTTGTTCGTCAATCGGCCGGGGGCAGGTGGGCGGGTGGTGCATGCCAATCCGGTCGCCTGAGTAGCCAGTGCGCAGATGAATCAATGGCCATGTGCTGTTCTGCAGGGTCTGCCTTGCATTGCGAAAGGGCTGCAAAGCAGCCCTGGGGCTAGACAGGCTGTCGGTGCTTCCTGGCCAGGTAGGCTTCCTGTGCCAAGGTCAGCAGCACCGTCAGCAGCATGAACACGATCGATGCCACGAAGATGCCATGAGGCAGGCGTTGGTCGAGCATCCAGCCAAACGCCACCGGCCCGAGGGCACCGCCGATGCTGAAGCCGGTCGAGACCAGCCCGAACGCTTTGCCCTCGGCGCCGCTCGGTGCCGCCGCCTTCACCAGCATGTCCCTCGACGGGGCGATGATCCCGGTCAGCAAGCCAATGGCACCGAGAACCACCACCAAGCCCCAGCCCCGAAGCAGCCCGAGGGCCACCAGCGTTGTCAACGCGGCAGCCAGGGCAAAGGCCGAGGCCGCCACCAGGCCGTGACGCCGGGTCCGGTCAGCCAAGGCCCCACCGCACAGTACACCTGCAGCACTGCTGAGCAGAAAGGCCGTGAGTGCCGTGTTGGCCCAGGCCAGGGTCAGGTCTTGGCCCTGGACCAGGGCGGCCACGGAGAACTTCTCGATGGCACTGGTGCTCAGGTTGAGCAAGATGAACAGGACCGTCAGCAGCCCGAGCATGGGCGTGAACAGTCGCGCGCGACCTGCTGCAGTGTGGCCAGCGCCGCCTTTGCCAGGCTTGGCAACGTGGTGGATTCCACTGCCTGGAACCGATATCAACAGCAAGGCGGCAACCCCCGCCGCCGCGCCCGCCATCAGGGCAGCCTGCGTGCCGAACAGTGAAGCGATGCCGAGAAATATCGCTGGCGTTACCGCCGAGCCGAGGAAACCGGCAAAGGTATGGATCGAGAACGCCCGCCCCAGGCGGCCTTGTTCGATGCCGTTGGCCAGCAGCGCGTAGTCGGCCGGGTGGTACACGCCATTGGCCAGGCCGGCCATGGCCATCGCCACCAACAGCAGGATGTAGCTGGGGCTGACAGCAACCAGCAGGAAACTGATGCTGCCCAGCAGCAAGCCCGCCTTGAGCACCTTGCGCGCACCGTAGTGGTCGACGGCATAGCCTAGCGGTGCCTGCACCAGGGCGGAGACGATATTGAACACGGCCAGGGCTGCGCCGAGTTCGACGAACCCTACCCCCAGCAAGTCGGGGAGCACGGGTAGCAGCGCCGGGATAAGCATGATGTGCACATGGCTGACGAAGTGTACGGCAGCAATTTGGGTAAGAAGCTTGGGGCCAGCTTTGGGCATGTCGATACCTGTTGTACGGCGTGCGCACCTGGCGCACGGCAGGATGGTGGAAAGCCCGCTTACCGGGAGAAGTGGCAGAAACCGGGTAGGCGGCCGTTCAGTACGGCATAGGCCAGCAAGCCAATGACCAGCCCCCAGAATGCCCCGCCAATGCCAAACAGGTTGATGTTGGCTGCCGCGGCCAGGAATGTGATCAGTGCCGCTTCGCGTGAACGGGCATCTGCCATTGCGTTGGCCAGGCTGGCGCCGATGGTGCCCAGCAGTGCAAGGCCGGCCAGCGTGGTGATGAAGGTGGCCGGCAGGGCCATGAAAACACTGGCCAGGGTGACCCCGAATACCCCTACGAGGATGTAGCAGACGCCGGCAGCGATGCCCGCGACCCAGCGTTTGCCCGGGTCTTCGTGGGCTTCCTGGCCAGTGCAGATAGCGGCGGTGATGGCAGCGATGTTGAAGGCGTGCGACCCGAACGGTGCCATCAGCAACGACCCCAGGCCAGTGACTGCCACGATCGGATTGGCGCTGGTCTTGAAGCCATCGTTGCGCAGCACCAGCATGCCTGGCATGTACTGACCGGTAAGGGTGATAAGGAACAACGGCAGGGCCACGCTCAGGGCGGCGTTGAGGGAGAAGGTGGGCGCGGTGAACAACGGTGTGGCGAATTCCAGCCTGAGCGCTGTCAGGTCCACCTGGCCCTGCAGTAGCAGGTAGCCCAGGCCTAGCAGCAGAATGCCTACTACGGCATAGCGGGCGGTAAAGCGTTTGAATGTTACATAGGCCGCGATCAACAGCCCGGCCAGGGCGGGGTCGACCGACAGGCCGCCGAATGCACCGATGCCGAATTGCAACAGGATACCCGCCAGCAGGCCGGCGGCAATTCCGCCCGGGATGGCCCGCACCAGGCGCTCGAAGTAACCGGTCACTCCCAGCATCACGAAGCCGGCTGCCGACAGCAGGTAGGCACCGATGGCGTCGCTGTAGGGCACGCTGGCCAGCGCTGTGACCAGGAACGCAGCGGCCGGCGTGGACCAGGCGGTGATCACCGGCTCGCGGCTGTACCAGGACAGGACCAGGCCACTGAGCCCGACGCCGATCGACACTGACCAGACCCACGAGGAGGTCAGCGCCGGGCTCAGCCCGGCCAGCTTGGCGGCCTGGAACACCAGAATGAAGGTGCCGCCATAATTGACTATTACCGAAACGATCCCCGCCACAACGGGGTGAAGGATGTCTGTCAGCCGTAGCGGGGTTGGAACAGTGTGTGCGGGCGTGTTCATCGAGGCCTCGGTCGTTCTGGCGCATAGGGTTGGAAAGGCTGGTTTTTATAGCGCTAGAATGGCCGGTATAGCCCCACCACTTTTCCACACATGGCCATACCAATGTTCAAGCATGCACAACTGGAGTCGGTGAAAGCCTGGATCGGCGACCCAGAGCGCGCGTCACTGCCCTTGCACGTAAGAATCCAGCGTGCGATACGCCAGCTTGTTCTCGAAGGGGCGTTGCCCGTGGGCAAGGCGTTGCCCGCCTCCCGTGCGCTGGCGGCCTCGCTGGCTGTGTCACGGGATACGGTCGAGGCTGCATATGGCCAGCTGCACGCCGAAGGCTTCATAGAGCGCCGGGTGGGCAGTGGCAGCTTCGTTTCACCCCGTGCGCAGCACCTGCCGGCCCAGCCCCGGGGCCGCAAGGTGAAAGCCCCGGACGAACCGCCGGCAATCAGCCGTCGTGGCCAGGCGCTGTGCCAGGAGGGCGGAGTGCACAATTTCTTCGTTTCTCGGCCGTTTGCGCCGGGGGTGGCGGAAACCCGCAACTTCCCGTTGCAGGCCTGGGAAAAGCTGCAACGGCAGGTGTTCAAGGAACATGGCTCCCAGGCATTGCAGCCCAGTAGCGCGCAAGGTACCGAGCCACTGCGGCGGGCTATTGCCGATTACGTCAATCTTGAACGTGGCGCACAGGCCACGGCTGACCGCGTGCTCATCCTTACCAGTTCACAGCAGGCGTTCAGCCTGTGTGCTCACGTATTGGCCGACGCGGGCGACCAGGTGGTTATCGAAGACCCGGCCTACCATGGGGTCAGGAAGGCGCTGGGTGCTGCTGGCCTGCATTGCATCGCCGTGGCCGTGGACACGGACGGCATGCAGGTCGCGCAGATAACACGGCTGGCTCCCCATGCCAGGGCTGTTTTCCTGACCCCTTCGCATCAGTTCCCTACTGGTGTGACCCTGTCTCTGGACCGGCGTCTGGCGGTGATCGAGTGGGCCCGGCAACAACGCGCCTGGATCATCGAGGACGATTACGACAGCGAGTTTCACTATGCCGGCAAACCCACCGCGTGCGTGCAAGGCCTGGATGCCCACGACCGTACGGTTTACATCGGCACGTTCACCAAGTCCCTGTTCGCCGGCTTGCGCATTGCCTACATGGTCTTGCCGCCGCAACTGGTCGAGCCGATGACCGCTGCGCGAACCTTGCAGGACGGGCATACGGCTTCGCTGGCACAACTGACCTTGGCCAGGTTCATCGAAGGCGGGCACTTCGGCGCCCATGTGCGCTTGATGCGGGCGATCTATGCGGAGCGCCGCGATGCCCTGGCGGCATTGGTGCAGGCACAGCTGTCGGACTTTCTTGTCGCGCGTGTGCCCGCAGGCGGCATGCAGATGCCTTGTGTTTTCACCAGGCCGATGCCTGAAGAGCAGGTCGTGAAGGCGGCGCAGGCCGCTGGCATAGACCTGCTGGGGCTAAGTGGCCTGTATGCGTCGACGAAAGGGGAGGCGGGATTGCTGATGGGGTTTGCGGCGCATACCCCTGGCGAACTGGCGATGGCCGTGGCGAAACTGGCAAAGGTGTTGCGCCAGGTCGAGTCTGGCCAAGGGCGAGCAACGTTGCCAGGATGAAGCCCGGCAGCAAGACGCCGCCGGGCAGTTGTCACGGTCAGTCGGCCAGCTCTACCAGCATGCTCTTCAGGTAGTCGCTGCCTTGCGCATCCAGCGGTTGCAGGGGCAGGCGTGGAGCGCCGACATCCTGGCCGAGCAGTTTCAAACCGGCCTTGATGGTGGTGGGCAGGCCACGGCGGGTGATGTATTCCAGCAGTTCGTACTGCCGGTAGAACAACGCGCGAGCTTCGGCCAGGTTGCCTTGCTGCACCGCGTCCCACAGCGCCAGGTTCAGCGCCGGGATCAGGTTGGGCGCGGCGGTGCACCAGCCGGTGGCACCGGCCACCAGGGCTTCCAGGGTGAGCGGGTTGCAACCGTTGTAGAAGGCCACCTGGCCATCGGTGGCCTTGAACAGGCGGTGCATGCGCTGGATGTCGCCGGTGCTTTCCTTGACCATGGTCACATTGGGCACTTCGCCGAGGATGCGCAGGATCAGCTCCACCGACAGGTCGGTGCCGCTGGTGCCCGGGTTGTTGTAGAGCATGATCGGAATGTCGATGGCCGCGCCCACCGCCTTGTAGTGGGCGACCACTTCGGCTTCGGTGAGCTTCCAGTAGGAGATGGGCAGCACCATCACCGCCGTGGCGCCGCAGGCCTGTGCCAGGCGGGCGCGCTGCACGGTGCGTGCGGTAGTCAGGTCGGAGACGCTGACCACGCTGGGCACGCGGCCGGCGATGCGTGCCTGGCTGAAGCGCACCACCGTTTCCCATTCGCTGTCGGACAGGTAGGCGCCTTCGCCGGTGCTGCCCAGCGGTGCGATGGCGTGCACGCCGTCTTCTATCAGGCGGTCGATGGACAGGCCCAGGGCATCCAGGTCGAGCGCGCCGTCTGCCGTGAAGGGAGTGATGGTGTAGCCGATAACGCCGCGAATTACAGGTGTAGACATAACCAGGCACCTTTGCCGTTGTTGGGGAAAGAGTACAGCTTCAGTCAGCCCAGGCAGTCGCCATGGGCACGCAAGGCACGGCGCGCGTAATAGCTGAACGCGGCACCATGACGTTTGGGGGTGGAGATCCAGTCGTGGGCTTCCTTGCCCAGGGCATCCTGGATGGGGCGAATTTCACCGGCGCCCATGGCCAGCAGCTGCATCTTTGCCGCGCGCTCGAACAGCATGGCAAGGACGCAGGCTTCCTCGATCGAGCGGCCGGCGATCAGCAAACCGTGGTGGGAAAGCAGGATCGCGCGCTTGTCGCCGATCGCCCTGGAAATGATTTCACCTTCTTCGTTGCCCACCGGTACGCCGGGCCATTCCTTGAGGAACGCGCAGTCGTCGAACAGCGGGCACAGGTCCATGTGCGAGATCGCCAGTGGCACTTCCAGCATCGACAGGGCGGCGCTGTGCAGTGGGTGGGTGTGGATGATGCAGTTGACGTCGGGGCGTGCGCGGTACAGCCAGCTATGGAAGCGGTTGGCCGGGTTGGCCATGCCGCGGCCTTGCAGCACGGTGAGGTCTTCGTCGACCACCAGCAGGTTGGAAGCGGCGATCTCGTCGAAGCCCAGGCCGAGTTGTTGCGTGTAGTAGGTGCCAGGCTGCTCGGCGCGGGCGGTGATCTGCCCGGCCAGGCCCGAATCGTGGCCGCCGTCGAACAGGATGCGGCAGGTAAGGGCGAGTTTCTGGCGAGGAGTGTAGGTGTTGTCGGCCAGCGCCGTCAGCATCTGCTGCTGGGCGAGTTTGACGAGCTGATCCTTGGGGGTCTGCATGGTGGTCGTCATGGGCTGTACCTGCATGAAGGGCCTATAAAGGCTGATTGGCGCGAAGCGCTATCAGGACACAAAATTGATATTAATGACACAAGGTGTCATTTGCAAGCGATGTGTCATCACCACTGCCGCTCATGCGATGTGGTCCAGTGCAAACCGTTATAGCCCGCATACGTAACTGGTATTACTTGCTGCGACCGCACGCTGTTTAGCATCGACCGGGTCTTAAACCGCGACGAGAACAACAACGTGAACCTCGCAACCCTAACCAGTCGAAGTGCAAGATACTGGCCTGAGCGCTTGGCGGTGATCGACCGCCACACCCGCCTCACCTTCGCGCAGCTTGAACAGCGGACCAATCAGTTGGCCTCGGCCTTGTTGGCCAATGGCATCACCAGCGGCGAACATGTCGCGATCCTGGCTCCCAACCGGGTAGAGCTGGTGGAGGCCGAGGTGGCTTTCTACAAGGCCGGCCTGGTCAAGGTCCCGGTCAATGCACGCCTGGCGCTGGATGAAGTGATCCAGGTACTGAATGACGCCTGCAGCGTCGCGCTGATCGCCGACCCGCAAGCTGCCGAGGCCTTGCTGGCGCGCAGGCATGAGGTGCCTGCGCTACGCCTGATCGTTACCCTCGGCGAGCAGGGTGGCGATATCGGCTACGGCGCATTGCTGGCCCAAGGCAGCAGCCAGCCGGTCAGTTGCGATCTGCCTGACGATGCACTGGCCGTATTGCACTACACCTCGGGCAGTTCCGGTGTGCTCAAGGCAGCAATGCTTAGCGTCGGCAACCGCAAGGCGCTGATCCGCAAGAGCATCGCCAGCCCCACCCGGCGTGCCGGCCCAGGCGACATCATGGCCCATGTCGGCCCCATCACCCATGCCAGCGGCATGCAGCTGATGCCGCTTCTGGCGGTGGGTGCCTGCAGCCTGTTGCTGGAACGCTACGATGACCAGTTGCTGCTCGAGACCATCCAGCGCGAGGGCGTGACCCGGTTGTTCCTGGTGCCGGCCATGATCAACCGTCTGGTCAATTTTCCCGGGGTCGAGCGCTATGACCTGAGCAGCCTGCGCCTGGTTATGTATGGCGCAGCGCCAATGGCGCCAGCGCTGGTCAAGCGTGCTATCGAAGTGTTCGGGCCGATTCTGGCCCAGGGCTACGGCGCTGGCGAAACCTGCTCGCTGGTGACGGTGCTGACCGAGCAGGACCACCTGTGCGAAGGCGGCGACTACCGCCGGCTGGCCTCGTGCGGACGATGCTACTTCGAGACCGACCTGCGTGTGGTGAACGACGATTTCCGCGATGTCCAGCCAGGCGAGGTGGGCGAGATCGTGGTCAAGGGACCGGACATCATGCAGGGCTACTGGCGCGCACCGCATCTCACCGCCGAGGTTATGCGTGATGGCTACTACCTCACCGGCGACCTGGCCACGGTGGACCAGCAGGGCTACGTGTTTATCGTCGACCGCAAGAAGGAAATGATCATTTCCGGTGGCTTCAACATCTACCCCAGCGAAGTCGAGCAGGTGCTCTACAGCTTGCCGCAAGTGTTCGAGGCTGCCGTGGTAGGCGTGCCCGACGAACAGTGGGGCGAAGCGGTGCGGGCAGTGATCGTGCTCAAGCCTGGCATGCAGCTGCAGGAGCACGAGGTGATCGAGCATTGCGCCCAGGCTCTTGCCGGGTTCAAGAAACCGCGCGGTGTGGACTTCGTCAGCGAGCTGCCGAAGAACCCCAACGGCAAGGTGGTGCGCCGCCTGATTCGAGACGCCTACTGGCAAAACAGCGAACGCCGCATCTGACTTGAGGAATTGCCATGTACCAGCCAAGCGAAAAGGCCAAACAGATCATCGAGGCCATCGGCGGCTTCGTTCGCAACGAAATCCTGCCCCTGGAGCAACGCGCCGGCCTCAGCTGGGCCGAACCGCACCCGCGTGAGGTGCTGCAGCAGGTGTGGCAACGCTCGTGCGAGCAGGGCTTCTACAACATCATGCTGCCCGAAACGATTGGTGGTGCAGGATTGAGCGTGTCCGACCTGTGTGCGGTGAAGGAGGCCACAGTGCTGACGGGCTCTATGCTGGCGCCGCACATTCTCGGCGAGCTTTCCGGGCCGCCGCGTATCGGCCACCTGTTCAAGGTGGCCAGCCCGGCCCAGGTCGAGGCTTTCCTGCAGCCGGTGTGCCGAGCCGAAAAGGCCGTGTGCTTCGCGCTGACCGAAAGTGAAGCCGGGTCCGATGCCACGGCGATCAGGACTACCGCTCGGCGCGACGGCGAGCATTACGTGCTGAGCGGGGCCAAGCGCTACATTTCCGGGGCGCCTTATGCCGATATCGCAATACTGCTCGCGGTCACCGGCCCCGGGCGTGGCGCCCAGGGGATCTCGGCATTCTTTGTCGAGCTGGATGCGCCGGGCGTGCGGGTGGAAAGCGATTACTCGGTCATGTCCGGTGGCGGCGCCCATGGCGACATCCTTCTCGATGAGGTACGAGTGCCGGTGGCCAACCGCATTGGCGAGGAGGGGCAGGGCTTCAAGCTGGCAATGGGGCGCATCACGCTTAATCGTCTGCTGCATTGCCCAACCATGCTGGGCATGGCGGGCCTGGCGCTGAACCTGACGGTCGACTACGCCCGCACTCGCAAGCAGTTTGGCCAGCCGATCGCGATGTTCCAGTCGATCAATCACATGATCGCCGACATGGCCACCGAACTGCATGCGGCACGCAGCATGGTCTATGCCACTGCCGCGGTGAATGACGCCGGTGGCGATATCCGCACCCAGGCGCCGATGTGCAAGCTGTTCGTATCGGAAACGGCCTTCCGTATCGCCGACCGCGCGGTGCAGATTCATGGGGGTGCCGGGCTGTTGCGGGGCAACCCGGTGGAGTGGATCTTCCGTGCGACCCGTATGATGCGCATTCTTACCGGGACCAGCGAAATCCAGCGCAACACCATTGCCAAGGGCGTGCTCATGCCCGAGCAGTGAAACTGCACGCCCGGCCTCGAGTGGCCGGGCTCTCCCACAAGAACAATAAGAGAGATCGACATGACTCATACTGACTCCCGCGCGCGTGCAGGCACGGCCTGGATGATAGCGGTACTGCTGGCACTGCTTATGCTGGTGAACTTCCTGGACAAGGTGGTCATCGGCCTTGTAGCGGTACCCATGTCCAGGGAACTGGGTTTGTCCCCGGCCGAGTTCGGCCTGGTGGGCGGCGCGCTGCACTGGTTCTTCGCCATCTCTGCAGTGGTCGGTGGCTTCATGGCCAACCGCCGGCCGACCCGCACCCTGCTGTTGGGCATGGGCGCGTTCTGGGCGCTGATCCAGTTGCCCATGCTGTTCGTCACCTCCCTGTGGGCTATTGTCGCTTGCCGGGTGCTGCTGGGCATCGGCGAAGGGCCGGCGTCACCGGTGGCAACCCATGCCTTGTACAAGTGGTTCCCCAACGACCGGCGCAACCTGCCGGTGGCGCTGTTGCATACCGGTAGTGCACTTGGGCTGCTGGTGGCAGGCGCAATGATTCCATGGATCAGCGTGCACTATGGCTGGCGCATGAACTTCATCGTGCTGGCCTTGATCGGTGCGGCGTGGTGCGTGCTGTGGTGGGCATTGGGGCGCGAGGGTACTCTTGACCGCAGCCGCCCCGGCCAGCCCAGGGAAGAACAGGCGCACATCGCCTACCGCCGTCTGCTCGGCGACCGCACCGTGCTGGGCAATTACCTGTGCCACTTCGCCGCCAATTGGTCGCTGGCCCTGACCTTGACGTGGGTGCCGAGTTATCTGGAAACCGGGTTGGGCATCGACCCGATCATGACCGGTCGGGTGTTCGTGCTTTTCGTGGTGGTGACCACGCCGCTGAGCCTGTTCATGGCCTGGCTGTCGCAGCGCATGATGCGCGCCGGGGTGGCGACACGCTGGTCGCGCGGAGCCTTCGTGTCCCTGTGCCTGATTGCCAGCGGGTTGTTGTCGGCGGCATTGTTCCTGCCGGGCCTGGGGAATGTCGAGCGAATCATCAGCCTGACTTTCAGTGGCGGGCTGGCGCTGGTCATGTACTCGGTGGGGCCAGCCATGCTGGCGGAGTTCACGCCCAGCGGTCAGCGTGGCGGCATCCTGGCTATCGGCAATGGTATCGCTTCGCTGGCCGGGCTGGCGGCACCCGTAGTCACGGGGTTTCTGGTGCAGGGCGCCGGAGCCGACCACCCGGCAGGGTATGGCCAGGGCTTCCTGGTATGCGGGGCGGTGCTGGTCATTGCCGGGTTGACAGGGTTGGTATGGATGGACCCTCAGAAAACCCGCCAACGGCTGCTTCAGGTGGGCACGGCTGCGCTGGCCCGGGCCTGACCTGCGCTGCGTTCAGAGGCTCTGCTGGGGGAGGGGGGCACGCTCTATCAGGGTGCCTTTCCAGCGCTCGCTGCGCACCGCATCCACGAGCAGCCCGCGCACCAGGTCGCGCATGCAGGCGGCGGCGAACGACAATGGCTTGTGTTGCGAATGGGCCAGGGCAATCGTACGAGTGATGCGCGGCTCCACGATCAGCCGCGCGCTGGCCGGGGCGGCCAGGTCCAGCAATGGCGGCCAGTTGCTGATGGTCGCCGCCAGGCCGGCGCGTACCAGGCTGGCTATGCCGGGCGCAGACTGCTGTTCATAGCTTGAATCCAGGGCCACGCCGGTTTCCATGGCCGCCTGCTCGATGCGCCTGCGCAGGTGCAGGCTGCGCGGCGGCATTACCAGCCGGCTCGACGCGGCCTCGGCCAGGGTGATCGGTGAATCGTCCGGACCATGCGCAGGCAGGCCGACCCAGTACAGGTCTTCGGAGAACACGGGCTCGGCGACAATGTGCGCCAGCTCCTCGGCATTGGGCACCACACCGAAATCCACCTTGCCCAACTCGATCGCCTGGCCGCCTTCGCGGCTAAGGCCGTCCCATACGGTGAGCTTGATACCAGGAAAGCGCGCCTGCGCCTGGGTGATGATGGCTGGCAACAACAGCGCCGAAGCCGTGGCCGGAATCGAGATGGCCACGTGGCCCTTGGGGTTGCCGCGGCTGGATTTGAGTTCGTCCTTCACCGAATCAAGCTTCTGTATCACCGAGCGTGCCACTTCGTACAGCTGGCGCCCTGCGTCGGTCAGCTCGATGCCGTCATGCTGGCGCGCCAGCAACTGCATTTCCAGCTCGCTTTCCAGCAGTCCTATCTGACGGCTCAATGCTGGCTGGGCAATGAACGCGTGGCGCGCGGCGTTGGAGAAGCTGCCGGCTTCGACAATGGCAATCAGGTAACGCAGCTGTTTCAAAGTCATGGCAATTCTCAGGCTATGCCGAAGTGGTATGGCAACTATCGAGAGACGTTATTTGTTCAGCTCTAGTGGCCTACTTAGTATCGGGGAACACCGGATCGAGGATAACAGAAACTTTCACTTATTTACCCAGCCCCTTTTACACAAGCCTTTGCGCCGTGTTTCGGCGCTAACTCGCAACTCACTCTCGAATAAACACAATAAGAGGTTAAGAGTGATGGCATTTCGTGCTTCTGGTCTTTCGGGACCATTGTCGCTGCTTGCGTCGTCTGCACTTTTTTCTGTGCCTGCCCTGGCTGTTCAATTTAATCTGGGAGAGTTTGAAGGACAGTTTGATTCAGCGTTTTCGTTTGGCACCAGCATTTCCACTGCCAACCCGGACCCGGCTTTGCACAATAGTGCAAACAGTGATGACGGCCGCCTGAACTTTGCCTCGGGTGATGTATTTTCGGCAGTGTTCAAAGGTACCCATGATCTGGAACTCAAACATGCCAACCTGGGTGTGTTCCTGCGTGGCACCTACTGGTACGACACGGCGCTGCGCGACCATGACCAGCGCTTCAAGCAGGTCGAGGACAACAACCGCAAGCGCTCGGCCAAGACCGCAGGTACCCAGCTGCTCGACGCCTTTGGCTACTACCTCTACGACATCGATGGCCAGCCAGGCTCGGCAAGGCTGGGCAAGCAGGTAGTGAACTGGGGCGAGAGCACCTTCATCCAGGGCGGGCTGAACGTCATCAACCCCTTCAACCTGGCGGCGCTGCGCCGCCCAGGTTCCGAGGTGAAGGACGCGCTGGTGCCGGTGAACCTGTTCTACTTCACGCAGAACCTGACCGAGGCGTTGTCGGTCGATGGCTTCTACCAGTTGGACTGGGACCAGACCCAGCTCGACAACTGTGGCACGTTCTTCTCCAACAACGATTTCCTGCCCGATGGTTGCGATGGCCTGGACGTGGGAGCCAGGTTGCTTGGCAACCCGGCTGCCGTGGCCGGCCTTGCACCGTTTGGCGTGAACCTGACCAGCGAAGGCGTGCGCATACCCCGGGGCAGTGACCAGGATGCCCGCGACGGCGGGCAGTGGGGTGTGTCGTTGCGCTGGTACGTGGCGGCGCTGGATACCGAGTTCGGTGCCTACGCAGCCAACTATCACAGCCGCACGCCTTATCTGGGGACGGTCAGCAGCCCTTATTTCGACAACAGCCGCTTCGCCCCCCAGTTGTGCGCCAACCTGGGTATCGGCCCGGCCGGTTGCGCCGGGTTCCTCGGCTCCGCTGCCGGTCAGTCGCTGGTCGGTGCATTGCGCCTGGGTACCTCCCAGTACCGTGTGCAGTACCCCGAGGACATCCGCATGTACGGGTTGTCGTTCGCCACCACCCTGCGCAGCGGTACGGCCCTGCAGGGTGAGCTGAGTTACCGGCCGAATATGCCCATGCAACTCAACGGTACCGACATCATCCAGTCGCTGCTCAACGTCGAGGGACGTTCGCCTTTGCTGGGCGACGGGCTGCGGCCAGAAAGCGCCAGCACCCTGTTCGACGGCTACCGGCGCAAGGAGGTGACCCAGCTTCAGGTGACCGCCGTACATGCCTTCAGTCAGGTACTGGGGGCCAACCAGATGCTACTGGTGGGCGAGGCCGGGGCCACCTACGTCGGTGGGCTGGAGGGCGGCGGAGGCCCGCGCTACGGCCGCTCGGGTACCTTCAACAGTGGCGAGCTGGCGGACAACAGCGTCTGCCGGGCGATTTCCAAAACGCCAGAGCACTGTAACGACCAAGGCTTCATGACCCCGTTCTCCTGGGGCTACCGGTTACGCGCGACCTTGACCTACCCCAACGTGATCGCCGGCTTCGACCTGCGGCCGAACCTGTCCTGGTCGCACGATGTGCACGGTACAGGCCCGGTGGAAGGCTCGGCTTTCAGCGAAGGCTCCAAGGCCATGAGCATCGGGCTGGATGCGACGCTTGCCAGTACCTACAGCCTGAGCCTGTCGTACACCGACTTTATCGATGGCGACTATGGCACCCGTGGTGACCGGGACTTTGTCTCGCTGAGCCTGGGCGTCACCTTCTGAGGGCATGATGATGAATATGCGAATGGTGATGATCGGCCTGTTCTGGGCCAGCGGCGCACTGGCTGCGACAGGCCTGCCAGACAACCTGACCCCTGTGGGCGCCGAACGCGCGGCCAGCCCGGACGGCCGTATCCCGGCCTGGCAAGGCGGGTTGAGCGTCGCCCAGCAGCGCCTGGGTGACAACGGCACGCCGCTGGATCCGTATGCCGCCGAGCAGCCGCTGTACCGGATCACGGCGGCCAACTATCGGCGTTACCAGGGCCAGCTTTCCGACGGCCAGGTAGCCTTGCTCAAGCGCTTCCCGCACACCTTCGAACTGCCGGTCTACCCCACCCATCGCAGTGTCGCGGTGCCTGCCGGCGTCGCCGCCTCGGCCGCCCGCAATGCAGCGCAGGCGCAGCTGGATGACCAGGGCAACGGCCTGCGCGGGTTCAATGGAGTGATTGCGTTTCCCCGGCCGGACAACGGGCTGGAGGTGATCTGGAACCATCTGACCCGGCACCGCAATGCCAGTTACATTCAGATGTCCGACAGCGTCACACCGTTCAAGAACGGCCGCTTCGTGCTGATGAGCGCGCGCCAGGATGTAGCCCGCCCGGAAGGCCTGGGTGGGCTGGGTGCAAGCAATGTGTTGTATTACTTCACCTACCGCATGACGGCACCATCACGGCTTGCCGGTGATGCCATGGTGGTTCACGAAACCCTTGACCAGGTAGCCGAGCCCCGCTTGTCCTGGGTCTACAGTGCCAGTCAGCGGCGTGTGCGGCGCGCGCCGAACATCGCCTACGACACCACGGGGCCAGGCACCGCAGGCCTGCGTACTGCCGACAGCCGCGACATGTTCAATGGCGCCCCCGACCGTTACCAGTGGAAGCTGCTGGGCAAGCAGGCCCTGCACGTGCCGTACAACAGCTACCGCCTGGCATCGCCCGAGCTGCGCTATGCCGAGCTGATCAGGCCTGGTCATGTCAATCCGGCGCCCACACGCTACGAGCTGCACCGGGTGTGGGTGGTGGAGGCGACGCTGAAGCCCGGCGCACAGCACATCTACGCCAAGCGACGCTTCTATGTGGACGAAGACACCTGGGCCATTCTCGAAACCGACAGCTACGATGCTGGCGGCCATCTGTGGCGTACATCACAGGCCCACAGCTTCTACCACCCAGGCGGCGAGGTGGCGGTCAACGCAATGGAGGTCACCTATGACCTCAAGAGTGGCCGCTACCATGCGTCGGGGCTGATCAACCAGCAACGTCGCCCGTTCGACTTCAATGTTCGCACCAGCCTTTCGTATTTTTCTCCTGGCGCCCTGCGCAGCTTTGGCGTGCGCTGATGGACGCCTTTGAACCACGGCCGGACTGGGCTCGGCGTCTGCTGGGGCAGGGCGAGGCGCCCGACCCTCGCTTCACCTTGGCCAACGAGCGTACGTTCCTGGCCTGGATCCGTACCGCGCTGGCGTTGCTGGGAGGTGGCATTGCCATCGAGACCTTTGCCGGCCAGGCCCTGCAGGCGCCGCTTCGGCTCTGGCTTGTCGGCAGCCTGATGTTGCTGAGCATGTTGCTGAGCGCCGGCGCCTGCCTGCGCTGGCTGCGGGTGGAGCGTGCCTTGCGTCAGCTCCGGCCATTGCCGCTGCCGGCGCTGGTGCCGCTGTTGGCGCTGGGTTGCCTGATCGCGGCGTTGATGGCCGCTGTCGTGTTATGGCCGCGCTGGCATGCCTGATCCGGGCTTGCAGGCCGAACGCACCGAACTGGCTTGGCGGCGTACCTGGTTGGCGCTGGTGGCGGTCGCGGGGTTGGCTTTGCGACAGGGCGACCTGGCGCTGGCGGCAGTAGTCGGCTTCGCAACGCTGACGCTGTTGACCCGCCAGGGGCGGCGCTACAGCGAGGGGCTGGCGATGTTGCGGGCCGAGCGCGGTCAGCCTGCGATTCTGCCGGTAATGGCACTGGGTAGCGCGGTGTGCCTGATGGCGCTGGCAGGGTTGTACCGGTTGGCGAACGGGGGCTGAAACCCCTCCCACAGATACGATGTGAATCCAGACGCCATTGCGGTACCTGTGAGAGCGGGCTTGCCGGCGAAGATGCCGGCGCTCAGGGGGTCACGATGTTGAAACGGGAATCGGCGTTCTCCAGGCCGCCCATGAAACGCAGGAACTTCACCCGCTCACCTTCGATGGAGATCTCGCCCAGCGTGGCCTCCTTGAGGAACCCGGTCTGCTTCAGGGCAATGCGGTCCAATGTCTGTTTGCTCATGCTCACCTGCACATCGGCCTGGGCGTGACGAGCCAGGTCGCGATGGGTGAGCACGCCGTTGCGCAGGGTCAGGGCATAGTCTTCACCCAGGTCGGTGAAGCGCCAGTTGATGCTCAGGTCGCTCTCCGCCGCCTTGAAGGCATCCACCCGTACCCCAAGGTAATCGAAGAACAGGCTTGGGGTCAGTGCCCGCACCATGTCGTCGGCATTGCCGCCACTGCCGGTGGCGGCGGCTATTCCACCGCGCAGCTCCTGGGCGCCGCTGAGGTAGGCGTTGCGCCAGGTAGCGTTCTCGCTCTGGTAACCCAGCTGTTCCAGCGCATCGGCCTGCAGTTCGCGCGCTGCGGTATTGTCTGGTTCGGCGAATACCAGATGGTTCACCAGCTGCGCGACCCAGCGGTAGTCACCTTCGGCAAAGGCTTGGCGTGCCTGGGCCAGCACCTGATCGGCGCCACCCATTGCCGCCACGTAGCGCTTGCCGGCAGCTTGCGGCGGCAGTGGGTCGAGGTTGGCCGGGTTGCCATCGTAAAAGCCCATGTAGCGTTGGTAGACCGCACGTACGTTATGGCTTAGCGAGCCATAGTAGTCGCGGCTGTACCACTTGCTGGCCAGGCGCGGCGGAAGGTTGGCCAGGCTCTGGGCGATTTCCATTGGTGTCTGGCCCTGGTTGATCAGGCGCAAGGTCTGGCTATCGATGAAGGCATACATGTCGCGCTGGTCGGCCAGGTACTCGCGGATTGCCGGCCCGCCCCAGGTCGGCCAGTGATGCTGGGCGAACACTACCTCGGCCTGGTCGCCGTAACGCAACAGCGATTGGTCCAGGTAGTGCGCCCAGACTTTCGGGTCGCGTACCAGCGCACCGCGCAGGGTCAGAACATTGTGCTGCACGTGGGTGGCATTCTCGGCCATGCACAGAGCCTTGAGCCCAGGGAAGTAGATGTTCATCTCCGCTGGCGCTTCGGTGCCAGGGGTCAACTGGAACTCTACGTCCACGCCGCTGAGGGTCATGCGTTGCAGCGGCTGGCTGAT
The DNA here is from genome assembly GCF_054792385.1 of Pseudomonas sp. SA233. NCBI lineage: Bacteria > Pseudomonadati > Pseudomonadota > Gammaproteobacteria > Pseudomonadales > Pseudomonadaceae > Pseudomonas > Pseudomonas sp. SA233. The sequence goes on from NZ_CP096449.1 coordinate 1,723,577, forward strand.
TTCCAGCGTCGGCGCTATCAGGCTGACGGTGGCGTTGGCCGGCACCCCTTTGCCCAGGCCGGCATCCACTTGGCCGCGTGGCCCGCGGGGCAGCGGGGCACCGTACATGTACTGGGCGCGGCGTTTCATGGCCGGGCCGGCCAGCACGTTTTCGCCGATGGCATGCTCGAAGAAGCCTTCGGGTGCAATGACTTGGACCTTGCCGGCCTTTACGTCCGCCTCGTCGATCACCCCGCGCGCGCCGCCGAAATGGTCGATGTGCGGGTGGGTGTAGATCAGCGTGGTCACCGGCTTGCGCGGGCGGTGCCGAAAATACAGTTCAAGGCCGGCCTTTGCGGTTTCGACGGCCAGCAGCGGATCGAGCACGATCAGCCCGTCCTGGCCTTCAACGATGGTCATGTTGGCCAAGTCCAGGCCGCGGACCTGGTAGATGCCTTCGGTGACCTTGAACAGGCCGGCGATGGTGTTCAGCTGGGCGATGCGCCACAGGCTCGGGTTTACCGTGGCCGGGGCCTGCGTCGGGTCGAGAAAACGATACTGACCCAGGTCCCACACAGTCTTGCCATCGGCGGTCGCGACCGGCCCGTCGAAGCGTTCAAGCAGCCCGCGCCGGGCCGCTTCGAAATCCCCGTGGTCATCGAAAGGCAGGCGTTGCAGCCATTGCTGGTTGCTGGCCTGGGTGGCCGGGGTGGCATCCTTTGCCGCCGTAGTGGCCAGGCTCGGGAGGGGCGCCAGCAGGGCGAGCGCCAGCATCGACAGTGGGAAGCGCATGGTGTGTCCTTGTTGTTATGGTGGCGGACCACTGTAGGGGACGGATTCGGGCACCAGCCAATACCAGAGCGGCATGGTTGCCATCGCATTTGCTGATGGCCCTCAGGCAGGCGGAAGCTCCAGAATCTGCTCCACCAGCCAGGCCAGGGCGGGGTCGTGCCGACGATGGGTCAGGTGCACCAGTTCCAGCTCGAACGGCTCCAGGGCGAAGGGCAGTTCATGCACCGCCAAGGGCAGCAACTTGGCGAACTGCTGCGCAAGTTGCCGCGGCAGCACCACGCACATCTCGGTGGCGGCGGCCAGATGCGCTGCTTGAAGGTAGTTGGGGGTGGTGTAGGCAATTTTCCGGGTCAGGCCTTGTTCGGCCAGCCATTGGTCGACCATGCCGCGGGTCTGGCCACCGTGTACCCAGATATGCCGCAAACCAAGAAACGCCTGAAGATCCAGTGCCTGGTCCGGCGCCAGTTGCGGATGCTTCTGGCGCAGCGCGACTTGCAGGGTTTCACGCCTCCAGGGGCGGCGGCTGAAACGTGCCGGCACCTCATCGAAGCGCCCCAGTACCAGGTCGAGGTCGCCGCGGTCCAGCGCTTCGGCCGGCAGGTTGGGAGCCAGGTGCACCACATCGATGCGCAAGTGCGGGGCCAGTACCTGCAGGCGTGCCAGCAGCGGTGGCATGCACAACTGTTCGACGAAGTCGGTGAGGGCGATGCGCAGCTGACGGTGGCTGCGCTGTGGCTCGAAGGCATCGCCATTGGCCAGGGTCTGCTCGATTTGTTGCAGCGCCGCTCGAATCGGCCCTTCCAGCGCCAACGCCCGTGGCGTAGGGCGCATGCGCCGGCCCACACGAACCAGCAGCGGGTCGCCCAGCTGGTCGCGCAACCGCGCCAGGGCGTTGCTGACAGTGGGCTGGGTCAGGGCCAGGCGTTCAGCCGCCCGTGAGACGTTCTGCTCGCGCAGCAACATGTCGAAGACCCGCAGCAGGTTCAGATCGAAGTTGGAAATATTCATGGGCAGAATATATGGCATACGAAATTGAAATTTCAAAAATACCTGCGGCCTGCTTAGGGTGATGCCTGTCCTCATACCTACAACAAGCAGGAGCGTTGCGCGTGAATACCCCCTTTCCGATCAACCAGGTGGCCGTGATAGGCGCAGGTACCATGGGCCGCGGCATTGTCATCAGCCTCGCCAGTGCCGGGCTGTCGGTGCTGTGGCTCGACAGCAACGCATCAGCCCTGGACGCTGGCCTGAGCATGGTCAGCCAGGCCTTGACCCAGCAGGTGGAGAAGCAGCGTGTCACCCAGGCCGAGGCCGAAGCCTGCCTGGCGCGAGTGCAGGCGGTGGATGGCTACGCCGCGCTGGCCCAGGCCGATCTGGTGATCGAGGCAGTGTATGAAAGCCTTGAACTGAAACAGGAAATCTTCCGGGCCCTGGACCAGCACCTCAAACCGGAGGCGATCCTGGCCAGCAATACCTCGGCGCTGGACATCGACGCGATCGCGGCGGTGACCCGGCGACCGTCGCACGTACTGGGCCTGCATTTCTTCAGCCCCGCGCATGTCATGAAGCTGCTCGAGATAGTGCGCGGCGCGCACACCGACCAGGCGGTGCTCCATACCGCCCTGGCGCTGGGCGAGCGCCTGGGCAAGGTGGCGGTAGTGGCCGGCAATTGCCCCGGTTTCATCGGCAACCGCATGCTGCGCAGTTATGTGGCCGAAGCGCGCAAGTTGCTGCTCGAAGGCGCACTGCCGCACCAAGTGGATGCGGTGCTGCAACAGTTCGGTTTTGCGATGGGCCCGTTCCGCATGTACGACGTGGTCGGTATCGACCTGGAATGGCGTGCCCGCCAGCTGGCCAGGCAGGGCATGCACGATCCGCTGGTGCAAGTGGATAATGCGCTGTGTGATCTGGGCCGGCTGGGTCAGAAGACAGGGAAGGGCTATTACCGTTATGCACCTGGCAGCCGCCAGGCCGAGCATGACCCCGAGGTCGACGCCCTGGTGCTCAAGATTTCCAACGACCTGGGTTACCGACGCCGGGGCATCAGCGCCGAGGAAATCGTCGAGCGCTGCCTGCTGGCGCTGGTCAACGAGGGCGCGAAGATTCTGCAGGAAGGCATCGCTGCCAGCAGCGCCGACATCGACCGGGTGTGGCTCAACGGCTATGGCTTCCCTGCGGCCACAGGTGGCCCGATGCGCTGGGCCGATGACCAGGGTGCAGCATTCGTCCTGGCTCGGCTGGAATACCTGCAAAGCGTACTGGGCGAGCACTGGCGCCCGGCCGCTCTGCTCTGCACGCTGGTGGCCAACGGCAAGCGTTTCGAGCAGCAGGCGGAGGTTCAGGCATGAACTACCAGGCTCCCTTGCGCGACATGCGCTTCGTGCTGCACGAGCTGTTCGACGTTGCCGCCCATTGTCAGCAGCTGGGTATCGAACTGGACCGCGACACACTCGACGGCATACTGGAAGAGGCCGCGCGCTTTACCGGCGAGGTAGTCGCTCCGCTCAACCGCAACAGTGACGAGCAGGGCTGCCAGTTGGCTGATGGGGAGGTCATCACGCCCGATGGTTTCCGCGACGCCTACCGGCAATACGTGGCCCATGGCTGGGCCAGCATGACCGGGCCGCAGGCTTACGGCGGGCAGGGCCTGCCGCAAATGGCCTCGGCCAGCTTCCACGAAATGCTGATGGCCGCGTCGTTGTCGTTCCGCATCTACTCCGGCCTCACCGAAGGTGCCGTGCTGGCTTTGCATCGCCATGGCAGCCCGGCGCTGCAGCAGTCCTATCTGGCGCGCATGGTCAGTGGCGAGTGGGCCGGCACCATGTGCCTCACCGAGCCGCAGGCCGGCACCGACCTGGCCTTGCTGCGCACCCGTGCCCAGCCGCAGGTCGACGGTTCCTATCGCATCACAGGCAGCAAGATCTTCATCAGTGGCGGCGAACAGGACCTGACCGACAATATCGTTCATCTGGTACTTGCACGCCTGCCCGATGCGCCGGCCGGGGTGCGGGGCATCAGCCTGTTCCTGGTGCCCAAGCTGCTGCCGGGCGGCGAACGCAACGCGTTGGGCTGTGGCGCGCTGGAGCACAAGATGGGCATCAAGGGCGCCTCGACTTGCGTGATGAATTTCGACGGTGCCCAGGGATGGCTGGTAGGCGAGGCCAACCAAGGCCTGGCGTGCATGTTTACCATGATGAACGACGCCCGTTTCCAAGTCGGCCTGCAAGGGCTGGGCATTGCCGAAGCGGCCTTCCAGGGGGGGCTGGCCTATGCACGCGAGCGCTTGCAATCGCGCGCGCTGACCGGCCCGGCGGCGGCGGACAGGCCGGCCGATCCGATCATCGTCCACCCGGATGTGCGACGCATGCTGCTGACCCAGAAAACCCTCACCGAGGGCTGCCGAATGCTGGCCATCTATACCGCCCGGCAGCTCGACCTGGAGCACGCAGCGGCAAGCGATCAGGCACGCAAGGGCGCAACCCGGCGGGCTGCACTGCTGATTCCGATCGTCAAGGCGTTTTTCACCGATGTCGGGCAGGAGGTCGCCAGCCTTGGCGTGCAGCTATATGGCGGACACGGCTATATCCGCGAGTGGGGCATGGAGCAGTTGATGCGCGACAGCCGCATCACCCAGCTCTATGAAGGCACCAACGGCATCCAGGCTCTCGACCTGGTGCGCCGCAAGCTGCTGGGCGACGGCGGGGCCGAGCTGAACTTGCTGGTCGATGAACTGGCCCTGAATGTCGAGGCGGCTGGTGTCGGTGGTGGTCTGCATGCCATGGCGACAGCGGTCGGGCAGCGCCTGGAGGAATGGCGTGTGCTGGCAGGCCATGTAGTCGAGGCTTGCCAGCGTGACCCTCAGGAAATGGGCGCGGTCTCGGTGGACTTCCTGGCCTACTCGGCCTATGTGCTGCTCGCAGCGTTTTGGCTGCAGGCGGCCGTGCGCGCCGAGACGGCGCTGGCTGGCGGCAGTGCCGAAACTGATTTCTACCGGGCCAAGCTGCACGCGGCGCAGTTCTACTGGCGACGCGTCCTGCCCCGCGCCACCGCGCACCGCGAAGCCCTGCTGGGCGGTGCAGATTGCCTCATGGCACTGCCAGCGAGTGACTTCGCCTTCTGACGCAGGGCCAACGACGACAAGGAGAGCCAGATGCAGCCTTTCAGCTTTGCCACTACCGGGCAGATCCTCTGCGAAGCGGGCGCGGTGCAGCGCCTTGCCACTCTGTGCCGCGAGCGCGGCGCACGGCGCGTGCTGATCGTCAGTGACCCCGGTATCGCCCGCCTGGGCATGCTCGATGATCTGCTACCGGGATTCACGACGGCCAAGGTCGGCGTGGCGATCTTCAGCGAGGTTACCGCCGACCCCAGCGAAGCTTGTGTACTGGCAGCCACCCAGCGGGCCCGGCATATCGGTGCCGACCTGGTGGTGGGCTTTGGCGGCGGCAGTTCGATGGATGTTGCCAAGCTGGTCGCGCTGCTGGCCCACCGCGACTGCAACCAGCCGCTTGCCGAACTCTATGGCATGGACAAGGCCAAGGGCCGACGCCTGCCGTTGATCCAGGTGCCGACCACGGCCGGCACCGGTTCGGAGGTGACGCCGATCGCCATCGTCACCACCGGCGCCACCAGCAAGATGGGCATCGTCTCGCCGCTGCTGCTGCCGGACCTGGCGGTACTCGATGCCGTCTGCACGCTCGGCCTGCCCCCGGCAGTAACCGCCGCAACCGGTATCGATGCCATGGTGCATGCCATCGAAGCCTATACCAGCCGCCTCAAGCGCAACCCGCTGTCGAGCCTGCTGGCGCGCGAGGCGCTGCGGCTGCTGGCGGAAAACCTGGATCAGGCCGTGCACAATGGCGGCAATCTGGATGCGCGTCAGGCCATGCTGCTGGGCGCCTGCCTGGCCGGCCAGGCGTTTGCCAATGCCCCGGTGGCGGCGGTGCACGCGCTGGCTTATCCGTTGGGTGGGCACTTCCACATTCCCCATGGCCTGTCCAATGCATTGGTGTTGCCGCATGTGCTGCGTTTCAACCTGCCCGTGACGGTGACGGACTATGCCCAGCTGGCGGTGCCCTTGTTGGGCGCACGGTTGCAGCCTGGCGACCTGTACCGGCAGGCTGATCAGTTCGTCGAGGAACTGGCCGCGCTGGGCGCCCGCTGCGGTTTGCCTGGGCGGCTGCGTGATGCCGATGTTCCGCGCCATCGCCTGCCGCAACTGGCAGAAGATGCCATGCAACAGCAGCGCCTGCTGGTCAACAACCCGCGTGAAGTCACCCAGGCCGATGCACTGGCCATCTACGAGGCTGCCTACTGATGAGTGTGCATCGGCAACGTGACTACTACCGGCACTACACGCCAATCGCCACCCGCTGGCATGACAATGACGCCTACGGGCACGTGAACAACGTGGTCTATTACGGCTTTTTCGACAGCGCCGTGAACCGCCTGCTGATCGAGCAGGGCGGACTGGATATCCACCATGGCGCGGTGATTGCGCTGGTGGTCAGTTCGGCCTGCGACTACCAGTCGCCTGTAGCGTTTCCGCAGGGCATCGAGGTGGGCCTGGCGGTAAGCCGGCTGGGCAACACCTCGGTGCAGTACCAGTTGGCCGTATTCATCCAGGGCCAATCCCTGGCTTGCGCCACCGGACGCTTCGTCCATGTATTCGTCGACCGGCAGGGCCGACGCCCGGTCCCGGTGCCTGCCCGCTTGCGGCAGGTGTTGAGCGAACTGCAGCCTTTACTCCCCGAGGAATTTCGACCATGAAAGACGCCGTGATCGTAGCCACTGCCCGCACACCCATCGGCAAAGCCATGCGTGGCGCCTTCAACGACCTGAAAACCCCCAGCATGACTGCCGTCGCCATTCGGGCAGCCGTCGAGCGGGCTGGTATCGAGCCGGCGCAGGTGGAGGATCTGGTGCTGGGTACCGCCATGCAGAGTGGTACCGCCGCGATCAACCCTGGCCGACTGTCGGCGCTGGCTGCCGGCTTGCCGCAATCGGTCAGCGGGCAGACCCTCGACCGCCAGTGTGCGTCGGGCCTGATGGCCATCGCTACAGCGGCCAAGCAGATCATTGTCGATGGTATGCAGGTGACCATCGGCGCCGGCCAGGAGCAGATCAGCCTGGTCCAGCAGGTGCACAACCAGCTGGCCAGCGAGGCCTATGACCCTGCCGTGCTGCGAATGAGCGAACACGCCTACATGCCGATGCTGCAAACCGCCGAGTTTGTCGCCCGCCGCTATGGCATCAGCCGGGAAGCGCAGGACGCCTACGCCTTGCAGTCGCAGCAACGCACTGCAGCGGCGCAGGCGGCGGGGTTGTTTGCCGATGAAATCGTGCCCGTCTCGGCACGCAGGAAGGTGGTCGACAAGCTGTCCGGTGCAGTGAGCCATGAGGAAGTCTGCCTCAGCCAGGACGAAGGTAACCGGCCGGCGACCACCCTGGCAGACCTGCAAGGGCTGAAGCCAGTTGTCGAAGGCGGCTGCGTGACGGCCGGCAATGCCAGCCAGCTGTCTGATGGCGCCAGTGCCTGCGTGCTGATGGAAGGCGCACTGGCCGCAAGGTCGGGCAAGGCGCCGCTGGGGCTGTATCGTGGTATCGCCGTGGCCGGTCTGGCTCCTGAGGAAATGGGTATCGGCCCGGTGCTGGCGGTGCCCAGGTTGCTGCACCAGCATGGCCTGAACGTGGACGACATCGGTCTGTGGGAGCTGAACGAAGCGTTCGCCTGCCAGGTACTGTACTGTGCCAAGCGTTTGCAGATAGACCCTGCGAAGCTGAACGTCAATGGCGGTGCCATTGCCATCGGCCACCCCTACGGCATGAGCGGTGCACGGATGGTCGGGCATGCGCTTCTGGAGGGCAGGCGGCGCGGGGTGAAGTACGTGGTGGTGACCATGTGTGTTGGCGGCGGGATGGGCGCGGCAGGGCTGTTCGAAGTGCTGTAGGGCATCCGTCAGGCCACCCCCGGCGTCTGCGGCTGGCCGCGGGGTGGCCTGCAAGTCTGAATGGCGGCTCGTTCGGGGTCTGCAGCCTGAGTCAGTCAGGGCGCGCCGAACAGCATCGTCCAGTACACGCCGTTATCGCTACGCGAGTTCTCGGCAAAGGCCGCACCCACCTGGGTAAACATCGGGTTCATCAGGTTGGCGCAATGCCCGGGGCTGGCCAGCCAGCCTGCCATCGCCTTGCTCGGTGACCCTTGGCCGGCGGCAATGTTCTCGCCGATCTGCCGCCCACGGTAGCCGGCATCCCATGCCCGATCCGCAGGTAGATCACCGTCGAGGTCGCGGTGCGCAAAGAAATTGTCGTTGGCCATCGCCCGGCTGTGGCGCTGCGCCGCCGTTCCCAGGGCGGTGTTCCAGGCCAGCGGGCGTGCAGCGGCAAAGCGCTTGCGACCACACAGGCGTGGTTTCGCCCGTGCAGCGTTCACCTGTGCCAGCAACGCTTTGCTTGCCGATCGCCCATCGCTAAGCTGGGCATCGAGCAGGGGCCGAGCCAGCAGCACCCGCCACTCGTTGCGTGAGCGACTGACGCCGATATCGGCATATTGGCTATCGAGCAGGGCCGTGCAGTAGTCGCTGCGCAGCATGTCGAAGGCCTCCTCGGCATCTTGTGCGCCGACCAGACGGATGGCCCGCACCTTCACCGCCTGATACCCCGCAGCCTTCAATCCTTCCCGCAATGCCCCGCCGTAGCCGACCGGCAACGCCAGTTTCGGCTTCAGCACCAGCGGCGTCGAGCCCCGGATAATGCGCCGCTCGCAGCGTTGTGGCTGGGTGCGATAGTCGTTGATGGCTGCGACCAGTTGCCTTTCCCCGCTGGCATGGGCGGGGTTGGCGAACAGGTGGAAAAAAGGAATGAGGCAGAGCGAGACAAAGGGGGAGCGACGGACTGCGTGGCGCATGGGGTGAATGGCTCTGGTGAATGGCGGCGGCAAGGCCGAATTTAGGGCTCGGCTAAGACTGTGCGCCTCAATCCAGGTTCACTGGTGGCGGGTACAAATTTGTAGCTGGAGCTTCGGTACTCAAACGAAGGCAATCCAGGCCAGGGTTTCATGCATCCCCGATCAAGCCGGTAACCCCGCCAACCTCAACCCTTCGGCAAATCGGGCCAGATCCTCATCGCGGTAAATCGGCAGCCACTGGCGCAAGGTCGACACCCTTAACCCTGGGTCTTGTGCCCGCAAGCGCTCCATCGCCCGGTGCGCGCTGTCCATCCGCCCACTCAGTGCATGGCTGGCCGCTAGCAGGGCCACCGCTGCCAGCAGGCTGGGCAGATTCCCCAGCGACTTTTCCGCCCACTCCACAGCCTCATCCAGCCGCCCGGCAAAGAAATGCGCCAACGCCATGCCCACCTGCATGCGAAACATCTCCGGGTCCAGTGGGCTCAGCCGTGTGGCGTGCTTGAGATTGTCGATGGCGGTCTGTGTCTCGCCGCGTAACGCCCTGAGTATCCCGCCCAGGTACCAGGCCGGCGCCAGGTTGGAGTTGAGCAGGCGTGCCCGGTCAAGCAGCGCTATCGCGCCGTCCAGGTCACCCGTCAGATGCCCCAGGGCATGGCCGCCGCGGGTCAACGCCACGGCATCGTCACGCCCCAGTTCCACTGCCAGGCGCGCAAGCCGGGCACCTTCGGTGATTTCCTGGGCGCGATCATCCATCCAGCCATTGAGCTTGCGCCAGAAGTAGCACCACGCCGCCATGCCATAGGCCGAAGCGAACTCAGGGTCCAGTTCGATGGCTTGGTAGTACAGCGGTAGAGCCTGGGCGATGGCGTCGCGGGTACCGTTATGCAGCTTGGCCGTGCCGCGCAGGTAGTAATCGTAGGCGCACAGGTTGCCGGTGGGCTTGCGCTTGGCCCGTTCGATCTCCGCCCGTTCCAGCTGCGGGGCGATGGCGCCCACCACGCTTTCGGTCACCTGGTCCTGCAACTCGAACAGGTCGTCTAGCCGCCCCTCGAAACGCTCGGCCCACAGATGCTCGCCGCTGGTGGCGTCGATCAGCTGGCCGGTGATGCGTAGCCGCTTGCCAGCCTTGCGCACGCTGCCTTCGAGCACATAGCGCACGCCCAGTGCCTGGCCAACCTGCTGCACATCGATGCGCTGGCCTTTGAAGGTGAAGCTCGAGTTGCGGGCGATGACGAACAGCCAGCGAATGCGGGACAGGGCGGCGATGATGTCCTCGACCATCCCGTCGGCGAAATAGTCCTGTTCAGGGTCACCACTGAGGTTCTGGAAGGGCAGCACGGTGATCGACGGTTTATCGGGCAGGGCGGGCCCACAGGCGACGGGAACAGGTTCGGATGGGGCCTGTGCCGCGCTGCTGGAAGGCTCGCGGACCAGGCCGACGAAGCGGTAGCCCTTGCGCGCGATCGTGCGTACCAGGCGCTGCTCTTCACCGGAATCGCCGATGGCTTTGCGCACGGCATTGATATGGCTGGTGATGGTCGATTCCGAGACGATCTTGCCGTTCCACACGCGCGCCAACAACTCGTCACGCCCCAGCACCTGGTCGCGGTGACTGACCAGTTGCAAGAGCAGGTCGAACACCTGCGGGCCGATGGCCACGGCCTTCCCGCACAGGGTCAGCTCCCTGCGCTGTTCGTCGAGCACATAGTCGTCAAACTCGAATGGCACGTGACATCCCCTCGCACGCCCTAGGCTTCGTGTCCGAGGCGACTGTTCAGTGGTATGGGCCGATGATACGGCAGCGCAAAGCTGGCTGCACATGCCAGGGCGTGGATTGAACAGTTTGGACGGAAATTCAAGCAAGCCTGGAGGCAAATCCAGCCGGTGCGCAAGGACTCTGCACAGGGCGGCGGCGCATGCTTGAACCACCACGACGGCAATGGTTGCAGTCGTGAACGTGGAGACAGCCCCAATGAAAATCGTGGTGATCGGAGGCACTGGCCTCATTGGTTCGAAGCTTGTCGATGGCCTGCGCGAGCGCGGCCACGATGCCGTTGCGGCAGCGCCGAGCACGGGGGTGAACAGCATCACCCGCGAGGGATTGGCAGAGGCGATGAACGGTGCGGATGTGGTTGTGGATGTGGCGAATGCCCCCTCCTGGGAGGACCAGGCAGTGCTCGATTTCTTCGAGACGTCCACCCGCAACCTGCTGGCAGCCGAGAAAGCTGCAGGGGTCAAGCATCATGTCGCGTTGTCTATCGTGGGCAGCGAGCGATTGCCGGAAAATGGCTACTTCCGGGCCAAGGTCGCCCAGGAGGCGCTGATCAGGCAGTCCGCGCTGCCGTACACCATTCTGCGCGCCACGCAGTTCTTCGAGTTCGTCGAAGGCATTGCCCAGGCAGGGACGGTGGGAGAGGAGATTCGCCTGTCGCCGGCGCTGTTCCAGCCTTTGGCCGCGGATGACGTGGTCGCGGCGCTGATCGATGTGGCGTTGGCGCCACCCGTGCTCGGCACGCTGGAGGTCGCCGGGCCAGAGGCCGCGCCACTGGATGAAATGGTGCGCCGCTTCCTGCGCCTGCGTGGCGATACACGCAAGGTGGTGCCGGATGTGCACGCCCGCTATTTCGGTGCCGAGCTCGATGACAAGTCGCTGACTCCCGGCAGCGGCGCGCGGCTTGGCAAGATCCGCTTCGAAGACTGGCTGGCTCGCCAGTGAGCGATTCAACCCCTATCCCGAACCGAAGGAGCATCACCATGTTCAGCCGCCCCCTCCTGGCCGCCGCGTTCACCGTGCTGGCCATAACCCCGGTAATCGCCGCCGAGCGGCCAGTCAGCAAAGTCACCGTGGTCTTCGACAGACCACTGCCCAACGTGCCAGGCAAAAGCATGCGCGGAGTGATCGTCGACTACGCCCCCGGGGCCGCGTCGCCCGCGCATCGGCATCCGAAATCCGCATTCATCTATGCCACGGTGCTGGAAGGCGAAGTGCGCAGCAGCGTCAATGGCGAGCCAGCCAAGGTCTACAAACCTGGCGAAAACTGGTACGAGGCACCGGGCGCTTTCCATGGCGTCAGTGCCAACGCCAGCGACAGCAAGCCGGCCAAGCTGATGGCCGTGTTCGTGCTCGACAGCAATGAGACGGTACTGGTCACGCCGAGCGAGAAGTAGGCCTTCGGCCCTGTTGGCAGTGCCATGCCACCAGGGCCGAATACAGGACAACGCATCATGAACACACATGAACCTGAGCAGGCCCGCGCGGCGGTGATGCCGCAGCCTGCACGGATGAAGATAGTGGGCGTCGTGCTGTGCGTGGCAGCGATACTGTTGCTGGCTGTGGGCTGGCTGACGTTGCGCTCTGCTGACGCCGCCTTTACCGACAACGCCTATGTGCGTGGAGATGTAACGTCGCTGGCGGCCAAGGTGTCGGGTTACGTGACGGCGGTGGAGGTCGGGGACAATCAGCAGGTCAGAGCCGGTGACGTGTTGTTCCGTATCGATGACCGCGACTACCGTGCGCACCTGGCCCAGGCGCAGGCCAACCTGAAGGCTGCCGAGGCGCGTCTTGGCGATGTCGACGCTCAGACACGCCTGCAGCAGGCGCAGGTCCGCCAGGCCGAGGCGCAGCGCCAGTCGGCCCAGGCCGAGCGGCAGCTGGCCAGCAAAACCCACGAGCGCAGCCGCAAGCTGATTCAGTACAGTGCAATCAGCCAGGCCTTGGTCGATCAGACCGACGCCGCCCGAAGCAGCGCCGAGGCCGCGCTGAAGGCTGCGGCGGCGACACTCGATGCTCAGCGTCAGCGTATCGCCGTGCTGGATGCCCAGCGCGAGGCGGCCGTGGCGGCTATCGCCCAGGCCAGGGCCGCGCGCGACCTGGCGCTGATCGAGCTTGAACATACCGTGGTGCGGGCGCCGGTTGCCGGAGTGATTGGTAATCGCCAGGTACGGGTCGGACGATTCGTTATGCCGGGTGCTGCCTTGCTCGATCTGGTCACGGTCGACGGGGTATGGATCGTGGCCAACTTCAAGGAAACCCAACTGGAGCAAATCCAGCCTGGGCAGCGGGCACGGGTCACCCTGGATGGCTACCCGCAGGACAGCCTCGAAGGCGTGGTAGACAGCTTCGCACCTGGCAGCGGCGCGGCGTTCAGCCTGTTGCCGCCGGACAACGCAACGGGCAATTTCGTGCGTGTGGTGCAGCGGGTGCCGGTGAAGATTCGCCTGGCCCACAACCCGTTGCCCGGGCGCATCGTGCCGGGGCTGTCGGCGCGAGTGCGGATCGAGGTCGGAGGTGGCTCGTGAGCACCCGGAAGGTGGGCGTCAGGTGGCTTAAAGGGTGGCTGCTGGTTGCTGGCATCGTACTGGCTGCGCTCACCGACGCCATCGCCAGCAGCGTGCTGGCGATAGGGCGCAACGACATCATGGGCGATACCCATGCCACGCCGGATGAATTCGCCTGGCTGGACGTTGCTTACACCGCCTGCAAATTGGCAGGGTTCCTGTTCGCGCCCTGGCTGCTGGGCAGGCTGCCACCGCGCGCGGTGATCATCGGAGCGACCCTGGCCATGGGGTTGGCCTGTGTCGGTGCGGCGCAATTGGTGAGCATCGAGCTACTGGTGGCTTTGCGCGCCTGCCAAGGCCTGGCAGGCGGTGTATTGCTGGTGGCGGGGCAGACACTGATCTTTCTTGCCTGCCCGCGGCGGCAGCAGCCGGTCTTGCAAGGCTTGTTCGCCATTGGCGCGGTGGTCGCGCCAGCGGCACTCACGCCGTCGATGCAGGGGTGGTTGATCGATAGCCAGGATTGGACCTGGATATTTCTCAGCGTTGCGCCGCTGACCTTGGCGGCGACCGGCCTGTTGCTGCTGGTCGAGCTGCCTGCCCATGGCCTGCCAGGCCGGCGGTGCTTCGATTGGCCGGGCTGGGTACTGGCGGCCACCGCGTTGCTGTGCCTGACCTACCTCCTGACCCAGGGCAGCCGCTGGGATTGGTTCGAGACAGCACACATGTGCTGGGCCGGTGTGGTCGGTGGCGCGGCGTTGTTGCTGTTGCTTGGCCAGCAACTGACGGGTAATGGGCAGGGGTTGCTGGACTTCAGTCTGTTCCGGTCGAGTGATTTCACCTTCGCCTTCATTGTCAGCTTCGTTGCTGGCGCGGCATTGTTCGGCAGCGCCTTTGTGATACCGGCTTTTGCCTTGTCCATGCTGGGTTTCACCGCCACCGACGCCGGCCTGTTGCTTCTACCCAGTGGCGTGGTGTTCATCGCCGTGCTGCTGGGGGTGGCGTACCTGATCCAGGTGCGTGGTATCGCGCCTTTTGCCACTGTGCCGTTTGGCATCCTGGCAATCATGGCGGCGATGTGGATGCTTTCGGGCTCGACCCGCGAGAGTGGCATGCACGACATGATGGCGGCGGTCATGCTGCGCGGTGCCGGGCTGGGGTTGCTGTTTCTGTCGCTGACTCTGATTGCCTTTGGCAGGCTGGGCCGGCACAGCCTGGCCAGTGGTATCGGCCTTTTCAATACCGGGCGGCAGGTGGGTGGGCTTTTGGGGGTGGCAGGGTTGCAGACGCTGCTCGACCAGCATGGCGTGCTCAATGCCCAGACGCTTGGTGCGCATGTGAGCACGGGCGCGACGGCGGTGAATGAACGGCTTGATTCGGTGACGTCGATGTTGCGGCTTGAGGGTATTGACCCGCCGGCTGCTGGACGAGTGGCCATGAGCCTGTTGTCGCAGGCAGTGACGGGGCAAGGGGCGGTGATCGCCTTCGACACGGCGTTCATCGCTGTGGCGTTGCTGTTTGCCGTGGCAGCGCCGCTGCTGGTGTGCATCAAATTGCTGTTGGCGCGCATGGCCGGGAAACAGGACGCTGGGCTCTCATGAAGACGAATTGCCGGTTTCACGTCGTGAGCTTTCGCTGTAAAACGGCGCTGTGCCTAATTTGAATGCAGCAACAAGGTAAACCGCAATGACACAAGCTACCGATCAGGCTTTTTACGACCGCGCGGATGCGCATATCGAACTGGCGAACCAGCAGATCGAGAAAATCGAAGACCTGGGCAAGGTCAGCGCCTCACTGACCTTCGGCGCCTCGCGCTTCAATGCCTGGATGAGCGCCCGCAGTTTCAAGACCAGTGCGGAACTGGCTGCCGCGCGGGAGGAGCTGTTGAAGTATTTCTGCGAGCAGTACCGGATGATGCTCGAGGACAACCTGGACGAGCACATCGAGCATTTCGACCGGTATGTGCTGGGCAAAGGCGACTGAGCCATGGGAATAGATGGCTCATCGATTTAGCGGGTAATTGTAGGAGCAGCCTTGTGCTGCGAAGAGGCCAGTAATGACAATGCGTATCTGTTGCCTGTACCGGCCTCTTCGCAGCACAAGGCTGCTCCTACAAAGTGGAGTGCATGCCTTATCGGGCCTTCTTCTCCAGAATCCGCGGCCCGGTACCTTCCTTGCCCAGCACATCCTCGGGGTTGCGCAGTGGGCAATCTTCCAGCGACAGGCAGCCGCAACCGATGCAGTTGTCCAGGCTGTCGCGCAACGCTTCCAGAGTACGAATGCGGGCGTTCAGGTCTTCGCGCCAGGCGGTCGACATCTCGCCCCATTGCGCTGCCGTGAGCTTGCTGTTGGGCGCATAGCGGCTGAAGGCCTGCTTGATCTCGTCAAGCGGAATACCCGTGCGCTGCGCCACCTTGATGATGGCCAGCGTACGCAACACCAGTGAAGGATAGCGGCGCTGGTTACCCGCCGTACGGACGCTGGCGATCAGCCCCTTGGTCTCGTAGAAGTGCAGCGCAGAAACCGCCACGCCGCTGCGTTTGGCCACTTCCCCTACCGTTAGCATCCGTGTGTTGTCCGCTGCCATGCCTGTTGACCTCAAGTTAACTCGAGCTCTTATAGTCCTGCCCGATCTTCCCCGCAACCGCTTTCCCTGATGATCGGAGCACTGCATGAACAAAAGGACGTTACTGGCCTGGGCTGGCGCTGTTGCAGGTGTGCTGGCCGCTGCCTATGCATTGGTCGGAAGTGGCTCGGCGCCGCCGGCTGCGGCGGCATGGCCGGCGACCAAGGTGGCGCTGGCCACGGCCGAGCAAGTGCAGCTGGCACGGCAGAACTTTGCTTCGGGGGAGCTGGAGGCGGTCAACCAGGTACAGGTGGCGGCCGAGACGGCGGGGCGCATCACCCGCATCGCCTTCGAGTCGGGGCAATGGGTGAGTGCAGGGCAATTGCTGGTACAGCTGAACGATGCCCCGGAGCAGGCCCAGCGCGTGCAGTTGCGCGCCAGGCTGCGCAATGCCGAAGTGGTGCTGCAGCGCAGCCGCAAGCTGCGCGCGGTGAACGCCGTGTCACAGGAGTTGCTCGACAATGCGGCCACCGCCGTGGACGTGGCCAGCGGTGAGCTGCTGCATGTCGAGGCGCTGATCGCGCAGAAGGCAATTCGCGCGCCGTTTGCCGGCAAGCTCGGCATTCGCCGGGTGCATCAGGGCCAGTACCTGAGTGCCGGTGAGACCATCGCCAGCCTGGCCGACATCAGCCAGCTGCACGTCAATTTTTCCTTGGGCGAACAAGCCGCCCCCGAAGTGCACGTGGGGCAACTGCTGGCGCTGACGGTGGATGCGGTGCGCGGGCAGGACTTCCAGGCCCGGGTGGTCGCGGTGGACCCGGTGGTGAGCAAGGCGCGCCTGGTGCAGGTGCAGGCGGCCTTGCCGAACCTGGGCGGGCAGTTGCAGCCGGGTATGTACGCCGGCGTGCGCCTGAATGCCGCGCAGCCGTCAAGCGTGCTGGCCGTGCCGGAAACCGCGATCACCTACACCGCCTACGGGCAGACGGTGTTCGTCGCTACCCGGGACCCTGAACAGGGCACCCGGGTCAGCCGGGTGCGGGTGACTACCGGTGAGCGCTGGCAGGGGCGGGTGGAGATCACCTCAGGCCTGGCACCCGGTGACCAGGTGGTGGTTTCCGGCCAGTTGAAACTGAGCGACGGCATGCCGGTCGAGCCAGTGGCTCAGGACAGTCTGCAGGCCAGCCAGGGAGGGCGGGAATCGTGAAGTTCACCGACCTCTTTGTCCGCCGCCCGGTGCTGGCGCTGGTGGTCAGCAGCCTGATCATCCTGTTGGGGCTGTTTGCCATGGGCAAGCTGCCGATCCGCCAGTACCCGCTGCTGGAAACTTCCACCATCACCATCAGCACCGAGTACCCGGGCGCCTCTGCCGAGCTGATGCAAGGCTTCGTGACCCAGCCGATCACCCAGGCGGTGTCGTCGGTCGAAGGCATCGACTACCTGTCCTCGTCGTCGCAGCAGGGGCACAGCCTGATCACCTTGCGCATGGTGCTCAACCGCGATTCGACCCAGGCGCTTGCCGAGGCCATGGCCAAGGTCAACCAGGTGCGCTATCGCCTGCCGGAAAAGGCCTACGACCCGGTGGTGGAGCTGTCGGCAGGTGACTCCACGGCGGTGGCCTACGTGGGCTTTGCCAGCGAAACCTTGTCGATACCCGAACTGAGCGATTACCTGTCGCGGGTGGTGGAACCGCAGTTCTCCGGCATCGACGGTGTGGCCAAGGTGCAGTCGTTCGGCGGGCAGCGCCTGGCCATGCGCCTTTGGCTGGACAGCGAACAGATGGCCGGGCGCGGGGTGACGGCCGCCGACGTGGCACAGGCGGTGCGTGCCAACAACTACCAGGCGACGCCGGGGCAGGTGCGTGGGCAGTACGTGCTGGCCGATATCCAGGTGGACACCGACCTGACCCGGGTCGAGGACTTCCGCGAGCTGATCATCCGCAACGATGGCACCGACCTGGTGCGCCTGCGCGATGTCGGCACCGTCGAGCTGAGCGCGGCGGCCACCCAGACCAGCGCCACCATGGACGGCAAGCCCGCCGTGCACCTGGGGCTGTTCCCCACCCCGACCGGCAACCCGCTGGTGATCGTCGAGGGTATTCGCCAGCTGCTGCCGCAGATCCGCCAGACCCTGCCACCCGGGGTGGAGGTGGCGCTGGCCTATGAAACCGCACGCTTCATCGACGCCTCGATCGACGAGGTGCTGCGCACGCTGGTGGAGGCCATGGTGATCGTGGTGCTGGTCATCTGGCTGTGTCTGGGTTCGCTGCGCAGCGTGGTGATCGCGGTGGTGGCCATCCCGCTGTCGATGCTCGGTGCGGCGGGCTTGATGCTGCTGTTCGGCTTTAGCCTGAACCTGCTGACCTTGCTGGCGATGGTGCTGGCCATCGGCCTGGTGGTGGACGATGCCATCGTGGTGGTGGAGAACGTGCACCGTCATATCGAAGAGGGCATGTCGCCGATTGCCGCGGCGCTGGCCGGGGCGCGGGAAATCGCCGGGCCGGTGATCGCCATGACCCTGACCCTGGCCGCCGTATACGCGCCGATCGGCTTGATGGGCGGGCTGACCGGCACGCTGTTCCGTGAGTTTGCCCTGACCCTGGCGGGGGCGGTGATCGTGTCCGGCATCGTCGCGCTCACCCTGTCGCCGGTAATGAGTTCGCTGTTGTTGCAACCCGGCCAGCAGCATGGCGCCATGGCCAACATGGCCGACCGCCTGTTCGGTATGCTGACCGGGGCCTATGGGCGAGTACTCGCCTACACCCTGTCGCATCGCTGGATCAGTGGTGGTGTGGCGCTTCTGGTGTGCCTGAGCCTGCCTTGGCTGTACCTGCTGCCGCAGCGCGAATTGGCCCCGCCCGAGGACCAGGCGGCGGTGCTGACGGCCATCAAGTCGCCGCAGCATGCCAGCCTGGATTATGTGGAGCGCTTTGCCCTGAAGCTGGACCAGGTGATGAAGTCCCTCGCCGAAACCACCGACACCTGGATCATCAACGGCACCGACGGCCCGGCCGCCAGTTTCGGCGGCATCAACCTCAGCGCCTGGCAGGCCCGCGAGCGTTCCGCCGCGCAGGTGCAGGCGCAGTTGCAGCAGGCCGTGGCGGACATCGAGGGCAGCAGCATCTTCGCCTTCCAGGTGGCCTCGCTGCCGGGTTCCAGCGGTGGCTTGCCGGTGCAGATGGTGTTGCGCAGCGCACAGGACTACCCCGAGCTGTACCAGACCATGGAGATGATCAAGCAGCGCGCCCGCGACAGCGGCCTGTTCAGCGTGGTGGACAGCGACCTCGACTACAACAACCCGGTGGTCAAGGTGCGCATCGACCGCGCCAAGGCGGCCAGCCTGGGCATCAGCATGCAGGCCATCGGCGAGTCGCTGGGTGTGCTGGTGGGTGAACAGTACCTCAACCGCTTCGCCCTGTTCGGGCGCTCCTACGACGTGATCCCGCAAAGCATCCAGGACCAGCGCCTGACGCCGGCAGCGCTGAACCGCCAGTACGTGCGCGCCGAAAACGGCAGCCTGGTGCCGCTGGCCACGGTGGTGCACCTGGACATCGAAGTGGCGCCCAACCGCTTGCTGCAGTTCGACCAGCAGAACGCCAGTACCCTGCAGGCGATCCCGGCGCCCGGTGTGTCGATGGGTAATGCCGTGGCATTTCTCGAACAGCTTGCCGCCGAACTGCCACCTGGCTTCAGCCATGACTGGCAATCGGAGTCGCGCCAGTACGTGCAGGAGGGCTTTGCCCTGATGTGGGCGTTTCTCGCCGCCCTGGTGGTGATCTACCTGGTGCTGGCCGCGCAGTACGAAAGCCTGGTGGACCCGCTGATCATCCTGGTGACCGTGCCGCTGTCGATCTGCGGTGCGCTGCTGCCGCTGGCGCTGGGCTGGGCCACGCTGAACATCTACACGCAGATCGGCCTGGTGACCCTGATCGGCCTGATCAGCAAGCACGGCATCCTGATGGTGGAGTTCGCCAACGAGATCCAGGTGCGTGACAACCTCGACCGTGCCACCGCCATCGTCCGCGCCGCGCAGATACGCCTGCGGCCGGTGCTGATGACCACGGCGGCGATGACCTTCGGCGTGCTGCCACTGCTGTTTGCCAGCGGTGCCGGGGCCAACAGCCGCTTTGGCCTGGGGGTAGTGATCGTGTGCGGGATGCTGGTGGGGACCTTGTTTACATTGTTCGTGCTGCCGACGATCTATGCCTTGCTGGCGCGAGACCATCGGGTGACCACGGTGCGGGGGCAGCAGTTGGCGGAGGCTGAGCGGGTGTTGGACATGTGAGGTAAACCTGGCCACATGCGCGATCCCTGTAGGAGCGGCCTTGTGTCGCGATAGGGCTGCGCAGCAGCCCCGGCAATTTGTGCACCTGCGCGGAAATTCTGGGGCTGCTGCGCAGCCCTATCGCGACACAAGGCCGCTCCTACAGGGATCGCGCAAGTTTTGGGATATCGAGCATGGCGCTGGTTTGATCAGCCAGGCGACCGATCCCGGCGCATCTGGCTAACCAGGGTAAAGCGATCATCCGGGTGCACCGTCTCGGAAACCGCCATCAGGTCGCCGTTTTCCTCGCGGTAATGGCGAATGATCTTCAGCCCCGGTGAGCCTGCCTCGGCCTTCAGCACCCGGGCCATTTCCGCGCTCAGCAACACTGCCCGCACCTGCTGGTCGACCACCGCGATCGCCCGGCCATAGTGCTGCTCGATCAGCCCCGCAATCAGCTGGTCGGGGTGCTCGCGGGCCAACTCGATGACCTCGGCATGGTCGCGCTGCGCGTACACATCGGTCCAGCACAGCGGCGCCGCGTTGTGCACGCGGTCGACACGGATGCTCGACACGCAGAAGTAGTGCTCGCCCGGAACCAGCCCCAGCCGCGCCGCCTCGCTCAGGTCGGCGACGAAGTGGCGCACGTCCTGGATTTCCCGTTGCTGGGTTTCCGCCAGGTGCGCCAGGTCCGCCACGCTGGCCAGTGACTGCGAGTAGCCACCGCGCGGGCTGCTGGCCTCCACCCGGGTGCCTACGCGCTTGCGCCGCGATACCAGCCCTTGGTTGAGCAACTGGTTGATCGCCGCGCGCACCGTGTGTCGGCTCACATCGTACAGGTCGCACAGTTCGAACTCGGTCGGCAGCAGGCTGCCCACCGGGTAGCGGCCGCTGGCGATGCCTTCCATCAAGTCCTTTGCCACGGTGGTATAACGCGTCGGGTTCATACCTTTGGTCTGTCTCGCGAATTTGTATCAGCAGCAGGGGCGCAAAGTCGCCCGAAAATCAAGCCTGGGCAGGCAAGCTCATATGCAGCAAGGGGAACGGTCGGCCTTCGCCATCCAGCGCTGAGCGGCCGGTCTGGATGAAACCGTAGTGCCGGTAGAACCCCACCGCCTGCGGGTTCTGCTCGTTGACATCGACGCTCATCGCGCTGCGCTTCTGGCGGCCGAAATCCAGCAGCGCGCGGCCTATGCCCTGGCCGTGGCGCTCGGGGGCGACGAAGAGCATTTCCACGTGGTTGCCATTGAAGCCGATGAAGCCCAGCGGGCGGTCTTCGGTGTCAACCGCGACCCATAGCTCGACGGCCTGGAAGTAGACGTCGCGCAATTGCGGCAGCAGTGCGTCGATGTCGGACGCTTGCAGAAAGTGGTGCGTGGCGCGCACGGCGCGCAGCCAGATATCGAGCAGTTGCGGGTGGTCTGCAGCGATACTTTGGCGAATGATCATGGAGTCATGCCTGGGCGGTGTATGGCCGGGGAGGCCGGGAGGAAGAAAAAGGGTACCCGGATTGTGTGGGGCGGGGCAATGGACGGTGGGGCAGGGCATCAGCTGATGTGTTGCCCGGGCCGGCCCTTTCGCGGGTAAAACCGCTCCCACAAGTAGGCACTGCCCTCGAGCCCGGCGCCGTACCTGTGGGCTTTAGCCGCGAACACCGGCATAGCCGGTGCCATGCACCGCGTTGGATTCTTCGCGGCTAAAGCCGCTCCCACAGGGTACGCGTACCGCTTGCGAATTCAGTTCTCTACGCGGCAGCGCAGTCCAACGCGCTGGGCAATCTGCCTGAAAAACGGTATCTAGATGCCCGCCTCCAGGCCCAGCAAGTCCTGCACCGTCTGCCTGCGGCGAATCATCCGTAACGCTCCATCCTCGATCAGGAACTCCGGCAGCAACGGCCGGCTGTTGTAGTTCGATGACATCGACGCGCCATAGGCCCCGGCGTCGTGGATCACCAGCAGGTCACCCACCTGCGCCTGGGGCAGGTCGTGCGGGGTCAGTTCCTGGTCATCCTGGGTGAACACATCACCCGACTCGCACAGCGGCCCGGCCACCACGGTCGGCTGCCGTGGGCGGTCCACCGGCTGGCCGTCGGCGTCGAGCAGGGTCATGCGGTGATAGGCCCCGTACATCGCCGGGCGCATCAGGTCGTTGAAACCGGCGTCGATCATGACGAAGGTGTTGCGGCCCACCTGCTTCACGGCGCGTACCTCGGCCACCAGGTAGCCCGATTCTGCCACCAGGAAGCGCCCTGGCTCGATCTCCATGCGCACGGGGTGGCCCAGCATCGCTTCGATTTCCTTGCGGGCCACGGCCCAGGTCCGGGCGTAGCGTTGCAGGTCGACCGGCTTGTCGCTGCTGCGGTACGGGGTGGAAAGCCCGCCGCCAATGGAGAACGCCTCAATGTCCACGCCCAGGCGGCCGATCAGCTCGATCATCGAGCGGGCCACTTGCTCCAGGTGCTGGTAATCCACCCCCGAGCCGATGTGCATGTGCACCCCTACCAGGTGCAGGCCATGGGTTTTCACGCAGGCCAGCGCTTCGCCCAGCTCTTCGTGCCAGATGCCGTGCTTGCTGTTCTCGCCGCCGGTGTTGGTCTTGCGGCTGTGGCCATGGCCGAAGCCGGGGTTGATGCGGATCCACACGCGATGGCCGGGCGAGCGTTCACCCAGTTGGCGCAGCATGTCGATGGAACCGGCGTTGACTTCGATCTTCGAGGCCACCACCCGCTCCAGGGTCGGCCGGTCCAGCGCGTCGCAGGTCAGCACCACGCCGGCAGGGTCGCCTTCCACGCTGGCGCCCGCGGCAAAAGCCCGCTCCATTTCGCCCAGCGACACTGCGTCAAGCACCAGGCCGTGGGCGCGCATCAGGCGCAGCACATGCAGGTTGGGGTTGGCCTTCTGGGCGAAGCGCACGGTGTCGAACACCTTCAGCTGTTCGACACGCTCGGCGATGGTGCTGGCGTCGTAGGCCCACAGCGGCGAGCCGTGCTGGCGGACAGCCTCGGCCAGAAGAGTGAAGGGTGCAGTCATGGTGGCGCTACTCATATAAGGAAAGCCACGAGAATGAGCCGAAGCAGGAATTCAGAAAAATAGCTATTTTTCTGTCAGCCATTCATATCTGATATGACCATTACCGACTTGCCAGGTGTTGCCCGTGAAACTGTCCGTCCGCCATATCGAAGTGTTCCGCGCCATCATGGCCGCTGGCAGCGTCACCGGTGCGGCGCGCCTGCTGTTCACCTCGCAGCCCACCGTCAGCCGCGAACTGGCGCGGCTGGAGCAGGTAACCGGGCTGAACCTGTTCGAGCGCGAAGGTGGCCGCCTGGTGGCGACGGCCCAGGCGCTGCTGTTGATCGAGGAGGTTGAGCGGGCCTACGTAGGGCTGGAGCGCATCGACCGCTTTGCCCAGGCCATCCGCAATTTCGAGCAGGGCCGGCTGGCCATTACCTGCCTGCCGCTGTTTTCCCAGACTTTGCTGCCCAAGGCTTGCCAGCGCTTTCACCAGCAGCACCGGGGCGTGAGCGTGAGTATCCTGGCGCAGGAGTCGCCGTTGCTGGAGGAGTCGCTGGTTGCCCAGCAGCATGACCTGGGCCTGACCGAGGTAGAACAGATACCGCGTGGCGCCTACGGCGAATTGCTGTTCAGCGCCAACATGGTGTGCGTGCTGCCCGACGGGCACCCGTTGCAGGCCAGGGCCGAGCTGGAGCTGAGCGATTTCCACGGGGTCGACTTCATTAACCTGGCCAGCCTGGACACTTACCGGCAGCGCCTGGACCAGCACTTTCGCGCGGCAGGGGTGAACCGCCGCACGGTCATCGAGACCACCAGTGCTGCCTCGGTGTGCGCCATGGTCAGGCAAGGCCTGGGGGTGGCGATCATCAACCCGCTGAGCGGCCTGGAGGCGGCGCAGGGCGGGTTACCGATCCGGCGGTTGCGGGTGTCGGTGCCGTATCAGGTGATGCTGATCAGGCCGGACCACCGGCCGGCGTCGGCGGCGGTGGAGCCGTTTTGCCAGGCGTTGCGGCAACAGGCCCGGGAGATGCAGGCGGCACTGATCTGAAGCCTGGCGCGGCCTTTGTAGGAGCGGCCTTGTGTCGCGATGGGCCGCAAAGCGGCCCCAGAATCTCGGCGTCACGGCATACATTGCTGGGGCCGCGTTGCGACCCATCGCGACACAAGGCCGCTCCTACAGGGATCGCGCAAGCGTTTGGATTTCTGTATGGCTCAGAGTTCGCAGACGAAGGTGCCGGTCCCGGCCAGGATGTTCTCCAGGGTTTGCTTCACTTCATCCATGTCACTCAGCTCGCTGGTCAGGTTGATCTCCAGCACCTCATCCCCCTTCAGCGCATCCCGGTCGCCGGCCGCCACTTCGATCAGCAGGCGCTTGGCGCTCAGGGTCACTTTCAGGCCATCCAGCGTCGACGGCTCGTCATCCAGGGTCAGGTCGACGGTGTCTTCGTCCGGGTAGCGGGTCAGCAGGAACATCTGACCCTTGTCGCTGTGGCAGCACAGGGTCGCCATGTTGTCTTCCTCGTCATCGCAAGGGGTGGCGAACAGCAGGGCAGTATTGATTTGCATGGACAAGGCTCGGATCAAAGGAAACGGAAGGGAATTCTGACAGTCTTGCCGACAGGCATAAACGTAAAGTTACCGCCCCTTGACCGAAATTGTCGCAGCGCTGCAAGCCTTGATGACCGATCAGTCGTTAAGCTTCGGCGAGCCCTGGGCGTGCCTGCGCACGTTCAACGCCTGGTTTTACCGTCCGCCTTGCCACGGGTTGGCTATCGTTGATCCGTAGACGGCGCACGCAGCGACGCTTCAATTATTACAAAGCCCAAGCGGAGTACCACAGATGGCGTTCTTCACCGCAGCCAGCAAAGCCGACTTCCAGCATCAACTGCAAGCGGCCCTGGCGCAGCACATCAGCGAACAGTCCCTACCACAAGTCGCGCTGTTCGCCGAGCAGTTCTTCGGCATCATCTCTCTGGACGAACTCACCCAACGCAGGCTTTCCGACCTGGCCGGCTGCACCCTGTCAGCCTGGCGCATCATCGAGCGTTTCGACCCCGAATACCCGCAAGTACGGGTGTACAACCCCGATTACGAGCGTAATGGCTGGCAATCGACCCACAGCGTGGTCGAAGTGCTGCACCACGACCTGCCGTTCCTGGTCGACTCGGTACGCACCGAGCTCAACCGCCGCGGCTACAGCATCCACACCCTGCAGACCACCGTGCTCAGCGTGCGCCGCGGCGCCAAGGGCGAGCTGCTTGAACTGCTACCCAAGGGCACCCAGGGCGAGGGCGTACGCCATGAGTCGCTGATGTACCTGGAGATCGACCGTTGCGCCAACGCCGCCGAGCTGACGGTACTGGCCCGCGAGATCGAGCAGGTGCTGGCCGAGGTGCGGGTGGTGGTGGCCGACTTCGAACCGATGAAGGCCAAGCTGCGTGAAGTGGTTGCGGAGGTGGAGCAGACCGCCTTTGGCCCGGCGCAGAACGAAAAGGGCGAGGTCAAGGCTTTCCTCGAGTGGCTGCTGGACAACCACTTCACCTTCCTGGGCTATGAAGAATTCACCGTCAAGGGCGACGCCGATGGCGGCCAGATGGTCTACGACGAGCAGTCGTTCCTCGGCCTGCCGCGCCGCCTGCGCGTGGGCCTGACGAGCGACGAGCTGCGCATCGAAGACTACGCCGTGGCCTACCTCAACGAACCGCTGCTGCTGTCGTTCGCCAAGGCCGCGCTGCCAAGCCGCGTACACCGCCCGGCCTACCCGGACTACGTGTCGATCCGCCAGCTGGACGCCAATGGCAAGGTGATCAAGGAGCACCGCTTCATGGGCCTGTACACCTCGTCGGTGTACGGTGAAAGCGTGCATGCCATCCCTTATATCCGGCAGAAGGTCACCGAAGTCGAGCGCCGGTCGGGCTTCGATCCCAAGGCCCACCTGGGCAAGGAACTGGCCCAGGTACTGGAAGTACTGCCGCGCGACGACCTGTTCCAGACCCCGGTCGACGAGCTGTTCAGCACCGTCATGTCGATCGTGCAGATCCAGGAACGCAACAAGATCCGCGTGTTCCTGCGCAAGGACCCGTACGGCCGCTTCTGCTACTGCCTGGCCTATGTGCCGCGGGAAATCTACTCCACCGAAGTGCGGCAGAAGATCCAGCAGGTGCTGATGGAGCGCCTGAAGGCCAGCGACTGCGAGTTCTGGACCTTCTTCTCCGAATCGGTGCTGGCCCGTGTGCAGCTGATTTTGCGGGTAGACCCGAAAAACCGCATCGACATCGACCCGCAGCAGCTGGAACGCGAAGTGATCCAGGCCTGCCGTTCGTGGCATGACGACTACTCGGCACTGGTGATCGAGAACTTCGGCGAAGCCCAGGGCACCAACATCCTCGCCGACTTCCCCAAAGGTTTCCCGGCCGGCTACCGCGAGCGCTTCGCCGCGCACTCGGCGGTGGTCGACCTGCAGCACGTGCTGAACCTGTCGGAAAGCAAGCCGCTGGCGATGAGCTTCTACCAGCCATTGACCCAGGTCGGGGAACGCACCCTGCACTGCAAGCTGTACCACGCCGACACGCCGCTGGCGCTGTCCGACGTGCTGCCGATCCTGGAGAACCTTGGCCTGCGCGTACTCGGCGAGTTCCCGTACCGCCTGCGCCATGCCAGTGGCCGCAGCTACTGGATCCACGACTTCGCCTTCACCTACAGCGAAGGCCTGAGCCTGGACATCCAGCAGCTCAACGACACCCTGCAGGATGCCTTCATCCACATCGTCCGCGGCGATGCCGAGAACGACGCCTTCAACCGTCTGGTGCTGACCGCCGGCCTGCCATGGCGCGACGTGGCGCTGCTGCGCGCCTACGCCCGTTACCTGAAGCAGATTCGCCTGGGCTTCGACCTGGGCTACATCGCCAGTACCCTGAACAACCACACCGACATCGCCCGCGAGCTGACCCGGTTGTTCAAGACCCGCTTCTACCTGGCGCGCAAACTCACCCAGGAAGACCTGGATGACAAGCAACTGCGCCTGGAGCAAGCTATCCTGACCGCGCTGGACGACGTGCAGGTGCTCAACGAAGACCGCATCCTGCGTCGCTACCTGGACCTGATCAAGGCCACCCTGCGCACCAACTTCTACCAGCCGGACGCCAACGGCCACAACAAGTCGTACTTCAGCTTCAAGTTCAACCCCAAGCTGATCCCCGAACTGCCTAAACCAGTGCCCAAGTTCGAGATCTTCGTCTACTCGCCACGGGTCGAAGGCGTGCACCTGCGCTTTGGCAACGTCGCCCGCGGCGGCCTGCGCTGGTCCGACCGCGAGGAAGACTTCCGCACCGAAGTGCTGGGCCTGGTGAAAGCCCAGCAGGTGAAGAACTCGGTGATCGTGCCGGTCGGCGCCAAGGGCGGCTTCCTGCCGCGCCGCCTGCCGCTGGGCGGCAGCCGTGACGAGATCGCCGCCGAAGGCGTGGCGTGCTACCGCATCTTCATTTCCGGCCTGCTCGACATCACCGACAACCTCAAGGACGGTGGCGTGGTGCCGCCGGCCAACGTGGTACGCCATGACGATGACGACCCGTACCTGGTGGTGGCGGCCGACAAGGGCACCGCGACCTTCTCGGACATCGCCAACGGCATCGCCATCGACTACGGCTTCTGGCTGGGCGACGCCTTCGCCTCGGGCGGCTCGGCCGGTTACGACCACAAGAAGATGGGCATTACCGCGCGCGGCGCCTGGGTGGGCGTGCAGCGCCACTTCCGCGAGCGCGGCATCAATGTGCAGGAAGACCCGATCACCGTCATTGGCGTCGGCGACATGGCCGGCGACGTGTTCGGCAACGGCCTGCTGATGTCCGACAAGCTGCAACTGGTGGCGGCGTTCAACCACCTGCACATCTTCATCGACCCGAACCCGGAGCCTGCTTCCAGCTTTGCCGAGCGCAAGCGCCTGTTCGACCTGCCGCGCTCGGCCTGGAGCGACTACGACACCAGCATCATGTCCGAAGGCGGCGGTATCTTCCCGCGCAGTGCCAAGAGCATCGCCATCAGCCCGCAGATGAAAGAGCGCTTCGCCATCGAAGCCGATCGCCTGACCCCGACCGAGCTGCTCAATGCGCTGCTCAAGGCACCGGTAGACCTGCTGTGGAACGGTGGCATCGGTACCTACGTCAAGGCCAGCACCGAGAGCCACGCCGATGTCGGCGACAAGGCCAACGACGCGCTGCGGGTCAATGGCAACGAGCTGCGCTGCAAGGTGGTGGGCGAGGGCGGCAACCTGGGCATGACCCAGCTTGGCCGGGTCGAGTTCGGCCTGCATGGCGGCGCCACCAACACCGACTTCATCGACAACGCCGGCGGCGTGGACTGCTCCGACCACGAGGTCAACATCAAGATCCTGCTCAACGAAGTGGTGCAGGGTGGCGACATGACCGAGAAGCAGCGCAACCAGCTGCTGGGCAGCATGACCGACGAAGTGGCCGGGCTGGTGCTGGGCAACAACTACAAGCAGACCCAGGCGCTGTCGCTGGCGGCCCGCCGCGCCCGCGAGCGGATTGCCGAGTACAAGCGCCTGATGGCTGACTTGGAGGCCCGAGGCAAGCTGGACCGTGCCATCGAGTTCCTGCCGTCCGAAGAGCAGTTGGCCGAGCGCCTGGCCGCCGGTCAGGGCCTGACCCGCGCCGAGCTGTCGGTGCTGATCTCGTACAGCAAGATCGACCTCAAGGAACAGCTGCTCAAGTCGCTGGTGCCGGACGATGACTACCTGACCCGCGACATGGAAACCGCCTTCCCGCCGTCGCTGGTCAGCAAGTTCGCCGAGTCCATGCGCCGCCACCGCCTGAAGCGCGAGATCGTCAGCACCCAGATCGCCAACGACCTGGTCAACAACATGGGCATCACCTTCGTCCAGCGCCTGAAGGAGTCGACCGGCATGAGCCCGGCCAACGTGGCCGGGGCCTACGTGATCGTGCGCGACATCTTCCACCTGCCGCACTGGTTCCGTCAGATCGAGGCTCTGGACTACCAGGTGCCGGCGGAAATCCAGCTGACCCTGATGGACGAGCTGATGCGCTTGGGCCGTCGTGCCACCCGCTGGTTCCTGCGCAGCCGCCGCAACGAGCAGGACGCCGGGCGCGACACCGCGCACTTCGGGCCGAAGATCGCGCAACTGGGGCTCAAGCTCGACGAGTTGCTCGAAGGCCCGACCCGCGAGCGCTGGATGGTGCGCTACCAGGGCTTCGTTGAGGCTGGTGTGCCGGAGTTGCTGGCGCGCATGGTGGCTGGCACTACCCACCTGTACACCCTGTTGCCGATCATCGAGGCGTCGGATGTTACCGGCCATGACCCGGCGCAGGTGGCCAAGGCGTTCTTCGCCGTGGGCAGCGCACTGGACCTGACCTGGTACCTGCAGGAAATCAGCAACCTGCCGGTGGAGAACAACTGGCAGGCGCTGGCCCGCGAGGCGTTCCGCGACGACATCGACCTGCAGCAGCGGGCGATCACCATCTCGGTACTGCAGATGGCCGATGCACCGGAAGACATGGACGCCCGCGTGGCGCTGTGGGCCGAGCAGCACCGGGGGATGGTGGAGCGCTGGCGCGCCATGCTGGATGACCTGCGCAATGCAACGGGTACCGATTATGCGATGTACGCGGTGGCCAACCGCGAGCTGGTCGACCTGGCCATGAGCGGGCAGGCGGCGGTGGTGCCGTCCTGAGCCATGAGCTGAAATGAAAAGCCCCGGCAGTGATGCCGGGGCTTTTTTATTCCAGTGCTGCTATCACAAGGCTTGAGTGTAGTGAGGCCCCTGTAGGAGCGGGTTTACCCGCGAAGAGGCCGGTACAGGCTTACTTGAACCTGCGCTCCACCCCTTTCTCCACCAGGATCTTCGCCGAAATCTCTTCCACCGAAAAATGCGTGGAATTGATGTTGGGAATGTTCTCCCGGCGGAACAGGCTCTCCACTTCTCGCACTTCGAACTCGCACTGGGCAAAGCTGGAATAGCGGCTGTTGGGTTTGCGCTCGTGGCGGATGGCGGTGAGGCGGTCGGGGTCGATGGTCAGGCCGAACAGCTTGTTGTGGTGCTTTTTCAGCACCGCCGGCAGCTGCAGGCGCTCCATGTCGTCCTCGGTCAGCGGGTAGTTGGCGGCGCGGATGCCGAACTGCATGGCCATGTACAGGCAGGTGGGGGTCTTGCCGCAGCGCGATACGCCTACCAGGATCAGGTCGGCCTTGTCGTAGTAGTGGGTGCGTGCGCCATCGTCATTGTCCAGGGCGAAATTCACCGCCTCGATGCGTTCCATGTAGTTGGAATTGCCGCCAATGGAGTGCGACTTGCCGACGGAATACGACGAATGGGCAGTCAATTCCTGTTCAAGTGGGGACAAAAACGAAGAAAAGATGTCGATCATGAAGCCATTCGAGGTAGCCAGGATCTCACGGATGTCCTGATTGACGATGGTATCGAAGATGATCGGGCGTACACCATCGCGCTCGGCCGCAGCGTTGATTTGCTGGACCATGGTCCGCGCCTTTTCCGGCGAATCGATGTAGGGACGGGTGAATTTATTGAACGGAATGCTCTCGAATTGAGCGAGCAGACTCTGGCCCAGGGTTTCGGCGGTGATGCCGGTGCCGTCGGAGATGAAGAACGCGGTTCGTTTCATTTGCGATCTGGGCCTTAAGCTGATGACGTTTCTTGGATATGATAAGTTCGGTTTGCCGAATGCGGCTGTCGGCATTCTCACTTATTTTCCAGGTACAGGCCACAAGCGTCCGGCCAAGTCAACGAAGGCAGGCGGGCGCCCTTGAGCTTTTCCAACACAGTTAGTGGAGAGATCACCTTGGTAGAGTACGTAGTTTCCCTCGATAAGCTCGGCGTCCATGATGTGGAGCATGTGGGGGGCAAGAACGCATCCCTGGGCGAGATGATCAGCAACCTCGCAGGTGCTGGTGTATCGGTGCCGGGCGGCTTTGCCACTACGGCGCAGGCGTACCGCGATTTTCTCGAACAGAGTGGTCTCAACGACCGTATCCATGCCGCGCTCGACGCACTCGATGTGGATGACATCAACGCCCTGACCAAGACCGGCGCGCAGATTCGCCAGTGGGTCATGGAAGCCGACTTCCCGGCACGTCTGGATTCGGAAATCCGTACGGCCTTCGCCGAAATGGCTGCCGGCAACGACAACATGGCCGTTGCCGTGCGTTCCTCTGCCACCGCCGAAGACCTGCCGGACGCCTCGTTCGCCGGCCAGCAGGAAACCTTCCTCAACATCCGCGGCGTCGACAACGTGATCCGCGCGGCCAAGGAAGTGTTCGCCTCGCTGTTCAACGACCGTGCCATCGCCTACCGCGTGCACCAGGGCTTCGACCACAAGCTGGTGGCCCTGTCCGCCGGCGTGCAGCGCATGGTCCGCTCCGAAACCGGCACCGCCGGCGTCATGTTCACCCTCGACACCGAGTCGGGCTTCCGCGACGTGGTGTTCATCACCGGCGCCTACGGCCTGGGCGAAACCGTGGTGCAGGGTGCGGTCAACCCTGACGAATTCTACGTGCACAAGAACACTCTGCAGGCAGGCCGCCCGGCCATCCTGCGCCGCAACCTGGGCAGCAAGGCAATCAAGATGGTCTATGGCGAAGAAGCCAAGGCCGGCCGCTCGGTCAAGACCGTCGAAGTGGACCGCGCCGAGCGCGCGCGCTTCTGCCTGACCGATGCCGAGGTCAGCGAGCTGGCCAAGCAGGCCATGATCATCGAGCAGCACTACCAGCGCCCGATGGACATCGAATGGGCCAAGGACGGTGACGACGGCAAGCTGTACATCGTCCAGGCGCGCCCCGAGACGGTGAAGAGCCGCTCCAGCGCCAACGTCATGGAACGCTACCTGCTGAAAGAGAAGGGCACCGTTCTGGTCGAAGGCCGCGCCATTGGCCAGCGCATCGGCGCCGGCAAGGTCCGCGTGATCAACGACGTATCGGAAATGGACAAGGTCCAGCCGGGCGACGTGCTGGTCTCCGACATGACCGACCCGGACTGGGAACCGGTGATGAAGCGCGCCAGCGCCATCGTCACCAACCGTGGCGGGCGTACCTGCCACGCGGCGATCATCGCCCGTGAGCTGGGCATTCCGGCCGTGGTCGGTTGCGGCAACGCCACCCAGGTGCTGAAAGACGGCCAGGGTGTGACTGTGTCCTGTGCCGAAGGCGATACCGGCTTCATCTTCGAGGGCGAGCTGGGCTTCGATGTGAAGCAGAACTCGGTCGACGCCATGCCCGACCTGCCATTCAAGATCATGATGAACGTCGGCAACCCGGACCGTGCCTTCGATTTCGCCCAGCTGCCCAACGCCGGTGTCGGCCTGGCGCGCCTGGAGTTCATCATCAACCGCATGATCGGCGTGCACCCCAAGGCGCTGCTGAACTACGCCGGCCTGCCAGCCGACCTGAAGGACAGCGTCGACAAGCGCATCGCCGGCTACAACGACCCGGTAGGCTTCTATGTCGAGAAGCTGGTCGAGGGCATCAGCACCCTGGCTGCGGCCTTCTACCCGAAAAAGGTCATCGTGCGCCTGTCGGACTTCAAGTCCAACGAGTACGCCAACCTGATCGGCGGCAAGCTGTACGAGCCGGAAGAAGAGAACCCGATGCTCGGCTTCCGTGGCGCTTCGCGTTACATCAGCGAATCGTTCCGTGACTGCTTCGAGCTCGAGTGCCGTGCGCTCAAGCGCGTGCGCAACGAGATGGGCCTGACCAACGTCGAGATCATGGTGCCGTTCGTGCGTACCCTGGGTGAAGCCAGCCAGGTTGTCGATCTGCTCGCCGAAAACGGCCTGGCACGTGGCGACAACGGCCTGCGCGTGATCATGATGTGCGAACTGCCGTCCAACGCCATCCTCGCCGAAGAGTTCCTGGAGTACTTCGACGGCTTCTCGATCGGCTCCAACGACCTGACCCAGCTGACCCTGGGCCTGGACCGTGACTCGGGCATCATCGCCCACCTGTTCGACGAGCGTAACCCTGCGGTGAAGAAGCTGCTGGCCAACGCCATTGCCGCGTGCAACAAGGCTGGCAAGTACATCGGCATCTGCGGCCAGGGCCCGTCGGACCACCCGGACCTGGCCAAGTGGCTGATGGAGCAGGGTATCGACAGCGTGTCGCTGAACCCGGATTCGGTACTCGAAACCTGGTTCTACCTGGCGGAAGGCCAGGGCGCGGTCTGATGCAGTAAAACGCGGGGGTACGTCTGGCGTACCCCCGCCTGGTTTTTTCCAGGGCGAGCTCCAGCAATGGATCCCGCCCTTTTTTGTGCACCAAGCAACCTTATGCAAAGCAGCAGCACTCTATTCCCCGTGGCCCTGCTCAGTGCCGAACGCCGCGGCGACCTCAGCGAAGACGTATATCGGATCAAGGCCGGCAACAGCCCTGACCCCAGCGTCGAGCTGGCTGTCACCCGCCTGGGGCTGGCCGATCAGGGTCAGGCCCAGGGCGTACCGGTCATTCTCCTGCACGGCAGCTTCTCCAACCGCCGCTTCTGGTATTCCCCCAAAGGGGTTGGCCTGGGCGCCTATCTCGCCCGCGCCGGCTTCGATGTGTGGATCCCGGAAATGCGCGGCCATGGCCTGTCGCCGCGCAACCATGACTGGAAGCACAACAGCGTTGCCGCCTATGCCCGCGATGACCTGCCGCTGATTGCCGCGTTCGTGCGCGAGCAGTCGGGCCAGACGCCGCACTGGGTCGGCCATTCCCTGGGCGGCACGACCCTGGCGGCAGCGCTGGGCGGTGGTTTTCTGGCTGCCGAACAGGTGGCCAGCGTGGCGCTGTTCGGTACCCAGATCAGCCGCGTGTACTGGCCGCTGAAGGTGCCACCGCTGGCCTGGGGGGCCAAGCTGCTGCTCAAGCGCTGGGGGCAGATTTCCGGGCCGCGTTTCAAACGTGGGCCGGAGGATGAGCCGATCGGCCTGGCCCTGGAAAGCATGCGCTGGCATGGCCTGTTCGGGCGCTTTGGCGATAAACAGAGCGACTGGTGGGCGGGGCTGGCCAAGGTGGATGTGCCGCTGCTGGCCGTGGCTGGTGCGGGGGACTTCCAGGACCCGGTGTGGGCCTGCCGCAAGCTGTTCGAGCAATTCGGCGGTGAGCGCAAGCAGTTTCTGCGGCTGGGGCTCGAGGAAGGCTTCGACGCTTTCGGGCATGTCGACATGCTGGTGAGCAAGGCCGCGCAGGTGCAGGTGTGGCCGCTGGTGGAGCGTTGGCTGCGGGATCCGCTGGTGCCGGTGCATGAATCCACGGTGGTGGCGGAGCCTGTGCCCGTCGGTTGAATGGGTTGCGCCTGTGCTGGCCTCTTCGCGGGTAAACCCGCTCCCACAGGAATTGCACAGGGCTCGGGTGCAGTGAAAACCCTGTGGGAGCGGGCGTGCCCGCGAAAGGGCCGGTACAGGCAAAACACAACTGACTGCTTGGTCCCGGATGACTGCAATGGGCTCTACGGTGTAGCCTTGGCCGATATCCGCTTTCGTTGTGACTGACAGGAGCTTCCCATGCAGCATTACGTTACGCCCGACCTGTGTGATGCCTACCCGGACCTGGTGCAGGTGCTGGAACCGATGTTCAGCAATTTCGGCGGCCGCGATTCGTTCGGCGGCCAGATCGTCACCATCAAGTGCTTCGAAGACAACTCGCTGGTCAAGGAGCAGGTCGAGCTCGATGGCAAGGGCAAGGTCCTGGTCGTCGATGGTGGTGGCTCGCTGCGCCGCGCACTGCTCGGCGACATGCTCGCCGAGAAGGCCGCCAGGAACGGTTGGGAAGGCCTGGTGATCTACGGCTGCGTGCGCGACGTCGACGTGCTGATCCAGACCGACGTCGGCGTGCAGGCCCTGGCCAGCCACCCGATGAAGACCGACAAGCGCGGCATCGGCGACCTCAACGTGCCAGTGACCTTCGCCGGGGTGACCTTCCGCCCGGGCGAGTATGTGTATGCCGACAACAATGGCGTGCTGGTGTCGCCAAGCCCGTTGAAAATGCCTGAGTAAGGCGCCGCCCGCGCTGATGGAGCTTTGATGTTCGAGGAAGACAACGCGCAGTGGGGGCTGGTGCACGCCCTGGTGCTCGATGGCAAAGGTGGCGCGCGCTCGATTGCCCGTACCGAGCTGGACGACCTGCAGCTGCAACCCGAGCAAAGCCTGTGGCTGCACTGGGATCGCAGCCATCCGCAAACCCGCACCTGGCTGCTGCATGACAGCGGCCTGAGCGCGTTCGCCTGCGAGCTGCTGCTGGAAGAAAACACCCGGCCGCGCCTGCTGCCCATGGCCGATGAACAGTTGTTGCTGTTCCTGCGTGGGGTCAACCTCAACCCGGGTGCAGAGCCGGAAGACATGGTCTCGGTGCGTATCTTTGCCGAGGCGCAGCGGGTCATCTCGCTGCGCCTGCGGCCGTTGCGCGCCAGTGACGAGATTCTCCAGCAGCTCGAAGAGGGCAGGGGCCCGAAATCGGCTTCCGAGCTGTTGCTGCTGATGGGCGAACTGCTCACCGAAAAGGTTCAGGGTCTGGTCAGCGACCTGTCCGAACTGGCCGACATTGAGGAAGAAAAGGTTGAATCCGACGAACGGTATACCCCGGAGAACGGCAGCCTGCAGCAGATCCGCCGGCGTGCCGCCGGTCTGCGGCGTTTTCTTGCCCCGCAGCGGGAGATCTACGCCCAGTTGTCGCGCAGCAAATGGAGCTGGTTCGCCGATGCCGATGCCGATTACTGGAACGAGCTGAACAACAGCCTCATCCGCTATCTCGAAGAGCTGGAACTGACCCGCGAACGTGCCGCGCTGGTGCTGGAAAGCCAGGATCGCCGGCGTAGCGAGCGCATGAACCGCACCATGTACCGCTTCGGCATCATCACCTGCATCTTCCTGCCCATGAGCTTCATCACCGGGCTGCTGGGCATCAATGTCGGCGGCATCCCCGGGGCGGAAAACCCCTATGGTTTCCTGTTCGCCTGCATCGTCGTGCTGGGGCTTGCGGTGGGGCAGTGGTGGCTGTTTCGGCGGTTGCGGTGGGTATAGATGTCGATTGACCTGCTCTGGCCTCTTCGCGGGCACGCCCGCTCCCACAGGGACACCACAGCCTTCAGGTTCTGTGGGATCCCGGTGGGAGCGGGCGTGCCCGCGAAGAAGCCGACGCGCATTCATTTTGAAACACTCGTCCCAATGCGATGTGTGACCCATCGACC
This sequence comes from Pseudomonas sp. SA233, assembly GCF_054792385.1. Taxonomy (NCBI): domain Bacteria; kingdom Pseudomonadati; phylum Pseudomonadota; class Gammaproteobacteria; order Pseudomonadales; family Pseudomonadaceae; genus Pseudomonas; species Pseudomonas sp. SA233. Next base: position 1,759,567 of record NZ_CP096449.1, read on the forward strand.
GGCCATCTCGTCTCTGACTGACACTGCGCGAGGTGCCCATGCACGATCCGTTTGAAGAATCCCTGCGCGACCTGCTCAAGACGTCCCCATCCGGCAATGACCGGGACGACCGGGACGACGCCGCTTGCCTGGGTCGCGTGCTGAAAACCGCCAACCGCCAGGTTGGCGCGGGCGATCTGTTCAGCCTGCTTGGCCGCTGGAGCCAGGCGCTGCTGATCGCCGTGAACAATGGCGCGGCGCATGTTGCGCCGGTGCGTCGACACTCTTCCCGCAACGCTGCCAACGGCAGCAAAGCAGATAAGGCCGATTGAATATGGAACTCGATCTCTGGACCCAGAGCCTGGTCACCGCCATGACTGCCCTTTGGACCAAGGTAGCGAACTTCATCCCCAACCTGTTCGGCGCGCTGGTCGTGGTGCTGCTCGGTTTCGTGGTGGCCAAGCTGCTCGACACGCTGCTGTCCAAACTGCTGGCCAAGTTCGGCCTGGACCGCCTGATGGCCGGCACCGGCCTGACCAAGATGCTCGGCCGGGTCGGCATCCAGGTACCCATCTCCACCCTGATCGGCAAGATCGTCTACTGGTTCGTGCTGCTCATCTTCCTGGTCTCGGCCGCAGAGTCGCTGGGCCTGGAGCGGGTTTCGGCAACCCTCGACATGCTTGCCCTTTACCTGCCGAAGGTGTTCGGCGCAGCCCTGGTGCTGCTGGCCGGCGTGCTGCTGGCCCAGGTGGCCAACGGCCTGGTACGCGGCGCTGCCGAAGGCATCGGCCTGGAGTACTCGGCAGGCCTGGGGCGTATCACCCAGGGCCTGGTGATCATTATCAGCATCTCGGTGGCCATCAGCCAGCTGGAGGTGAAAACCGACCTGCTGAACCATGTGATCGTGATCGGGCTGATTACCGTTGGTCTGGCCGTTGCGCTGGCAATGGGCCTGGGTAGCCGCGAAATCGCCGGGCAGATCCTGGCCGGCATCTACGTGCGCGAACTGTATCAGGTGGGCCAGCAGGTGCGAATTGGAGAGGTCGAAGGGCACATCGAGGAAATCGGCACGGTCAAGACGACGCTGCTGACCGATGATGGCGAACTGGTGTCGCTGTCCAACCGCGAGTTGCTTGAGCAGCGAGTCAATAGCCGCTAACCGCACAAAGCTGTTAATGTATGCCGCCGCGAAAATCGACCCACGGGGTCGCGCGGCGACATTGACCTGACTGTCGGCCAGATCCGTTTTGAATAAAGTTCATTCGCCGCCCATGCGTTATGACCCCCGCGAGCTCACCGACGAAGAGTTGGTGGCGCGTTCGCATGAAGAGCTGTATCACGTTACCCGCGCCTATGAGGAGCTCATGCGGCGCTACCAACGGACCCTGTTCAACGTCTGTGCACGTTATCTGGGGAACGACCGTGACGCGGACGATGTCTGTCAGGAAGTCATGTTGAAAGTGCTGTACGGGCTGAAGAACTTCGAGGGTAAGTCCAAGTTCAAGACCTGGCTCTACAGCATCACCTACAACGAATGCATTACCCAGTACCGCAAGGAGCGCCGTAAACGTCGGTTGATGGATGCCTTGAGTCTGGACCCTGTCGAAGAGGCGTCCGAAGACAAGGCTCCGAAGCCGGAAGAAAAAGGCGGGCTGGACAAATGGCTGGTGCATGTGAACCCGATTGACCGGGAAATCCTGGTGCTGCGTTTTGTCGCAGAGCTGGAATTTCAGGAAATTGCCGACATCATGCACATGGGCCTGAGCGCGACAAAAATGCGCTACAAGCGCGCGCTAGACAAGCTTCGGGAGAAATTTGCCGGCCTCGATGAAACTTAGTGGCGTGCAAATATCTCTAACGAACCGGCGAGTTCTGCTAGACTTGCCGTCGAGTTGTCCCCCTTGTTTGTGGTGGGACTGCTTAACTATCACCAGATGGGGATTTAACGGATGAAATTGAAAAACACCTTGGGCTTGGCCATTGGCTCGCTCGTCGCTGCTACTTCGTTCGGCGTTCTGGCTCAAGGCCAAGGCGCTGTGGAGATCGAAGGCAACGTTACCAAGCAGTACTACGACAGCGAACGTAACTTCAAGAACGACGGCACCAATCCTGGTGTTCGCCTGGGCTACTTCCTGACCGACGACGTTTCCCTGGACCTCGGCTACAACGAGACCCACAACGCTCGTGGTGAAGTCTTCAACAAAGACATCAAAGGTTCCAAGGCCAAGCTCGACGCTACCTACCACTTCGGTACCGTTGGCGACGCTCTGCGTCCGTACGTTTCCGCCGGTTTCGCTCACGAGAGCCTGGGCCAGGCCACTCGTAGCGGCCGCGACCACTCCACCTTCGCCAACGTTGGCGCTGGCGCCAAGTGGTACATCACCGACATGTTCTTCGCCCGTGCTGGCGTAGAAGCCATGTACAACATCGACAACGGCAACACCGAGTGGGGCCCGACCGTTGGTGTTGGTCTGAACTTCGGCGGTAGCCCGAAGCAAGCTGAAGTCGCTCCGGCCCCAGTTGCCGAAGTGTGCTCCGACTCCGACAACGACGGCGTTTGCGACAACGTCGACAAGTGCCCTGACACCCCGGCCAACGTTACCGTTGACGCTGATGGCTGCCCGGCTGTTGCCGAAGTCGTTCGCGTTGAGCTGGACGTCAAGTTCGACTTCGACAAGTCGGTCGTCAAGCCAAACAGCTACGGCGACATCAAGAACCTGGCTGACTTCATGAAGCAGTACCCACAGACCACCACCACCGTGGAAGGTCACACTGACTCGGTCGGCCCAGACGCTTACAACCAGAAGCTGTCCGAGCGTCGTGCCAACGCTGTCAAGCAGGTCCTGACCCAGCAGTACGGCGTAGAATCCAGCCGTGTTGATTCGGTTGGCTACGGCGAAACCCGTCCGGTTGCCGACAACGCCACCGAAGAAGGCCGCGCTGTCAACCGTCGCGTTGAAGCTCAGGTAGAAGCCCAGGCCAAGTAATTGGTTTGAAGCTCATGAAAAACCCGGCCTCGGCCGGGTTTTTCTTTGCCTGGGATTTATCCGGTCTCAAAGCCTGCACAATGCCTGTAGGAGCAGCCTTGCGCTGCGAAGAGGCCATTACAGCAACAGAATACCATTGCCCTTACCGGCCTCTTCGCAGCGCAAGGCTGCTCCTACAGGGATGGCGTTCAGCCCGCGACTGCGATCAGCCCCAGGGCCTGCTGTTCCCCAACCACCTCCCCAATCACCAAAATCGCCGGGCTACGCAAGCCAAACCCCCGCGCATCCTCGACCATCCCCCGCACATCGCTCCTGCACTCCCGCTGCTGCGGCAACGAGGCATTCTCGATCATCGCCACCGGCGTCGCCGGTGCCATGCCCCCGTCCAGTAACCCTTGGCGCACCTGCTCCAGCCTGGCCACGCCCATGTACACCACCAGCGTCGTCCCGCCCTGGGCCAAGGCCGCCCAGTTAAGTTCGCTGTCGTCCTGGGTATGGGCCGTGACCAGCGTCACGCCCCGGCTCACACCCCGTGAGGTCAGGGAAATCCCGCATTGCGTGGCGCCAGCCAGGCCGGCGGTGATGCCGTTGACCACTTCCACCTCGATACCATGCCCCTGCAACCACAGCGCCTCTTCACCGCCGCGGCCGAAGATGCACGGGTCGCCGCCCTTGAGCCGGACCACGCAGCGCCCTTGCCGCGCATGGCGCAGCATCAGGCGCTGGATGAACGCCTGCGGCGTGGAGCGGCAGCCGCCGCGCTTGCCCACGGCAATCACACGGGCCTGTGGGCAGTGCTCCAGCACCGCCGGGTTGACCAGGTCGTCGATCATCACCACAGCGGCTTGCCGCAAGGCGCGTACAGCCTTGAGGGTGAGCAGCTCCGGATCACCAGGACCAGCACCAACCAGCCAGACTTTCGCATTCATCAGGGTTTCCTCATCGGCAAGGTGCGTTCAGCCCTTGAGCAGGGTGAGCAGCAAAATCAGGTTGAACAGCAAGGACAGCAGGGCCAGGGTGCGCCAGACCTTCAACGGTTCGCGCTCCAGCAACGGCCGTGGCCGGGTGGGCAGCTCCTGGCGGTCGCCACGTTCGAGCAGCAGTAGCCAGTGTTCGGCGGTTTCGAAGCGCTGCGCCGGGTCGGCTGCCAGTGCCTGCTGCAGGTTGTGCTGCAGCCATTCCGGCAGGTCAGGGCGGTAGCGCGCGGCGTTGACCGGCTGGCCGAAGCGTGGGCGCTGGAAGGCCTCCACCTCGCCGTAGGGGTAATGCCCGGTCAGCAGGTGATACAACGTCACACCCACGGCATACAGGTCCTGGCGTGGGCTGGGCGGTTGGCCGTCGAACGCTTCCGGGGCAATGTATGACGGTGTGCCCGGCAACTCGTGCAGCGGGTCTTCGGACAAGCCCGGGCAGTAGGCCAGGCCGAAGTCCAGCAGGCGCAGCTGCCCATCGCTGCCCAGGTGCAGGTTCTCTGGCTTGATGTCGCGGTGCAGCAGGTTGCGCCGGTGCAATACGCCGACCGCCTGCAGCAGTTGCCGGGCCAGCTCCAGCCACTGCGGCATGGGCAGCGGGCCATGCTCGGCCAGCAGCGCCGCCAGGCTCTGGCCGGGGTATTCGCGCATCACGTAGTACAGGTGCTGGCGCTGGCTGGCGGTGTGCAGCTCGGGAAAGTGCCGGCCAGCGACCCGGCGCAGGAACCATTCCTCCAGCAACAGCCCTTGCGCCGCGCCGGGCTCCTGCTCGCGCGCGGGTGGCAGTGTCTTCAGCAGCCAGGCTCGGCCCTGACTATCGCGCACCCGGTACAGCAGCGACTGGCGGCTTTGCGAAAGCAGCTTTTCGGCTTGCCAGCCATCGATTACCTGGCCTTCACGCAATGGGCCGGGCACCGGCCATTGCTGCAGTTGCGCCAGGGTGTCGCCCAGGTTGGCAGTGCCCAATTGCTCGACCTGCACCAGCAAGGCACTGGCGTTGTCCTGGCTACCGTTCAGGTGCGCGCTGGCGACCAGGGTATCGACGGCCAGTTGCAGGTCGGGTTGCTCGCGCAGCACCGCCTGGATGTGCTGGTCGCCCAGGCTGGCCCATACGCCATCGCTCAACAACAGGAAACTCTCGCCCGGCTGCAGCTCACCTTCCAGATAATCCACCAGCAGGTGCTGGTCCAGGCCCAGCGCGCGCTTCAGCACATGCTGCATGCCGGGCTGGTCCCATACATGGTCTTCGCTCAGGCATTGCAGGCGCCCGGCGTGCCAGCGGTACACGCGACAGTCACCCACGTGGGCCAGGGTAAAGCGTCGGCCGCGCAGCACCAGCGCGCTGAGGGTGGTCAGCAGTGGCTGGCCACTGCCTTGGGCGCGCAGCCAGCGGTTTTGCGCCAGCAGCAGGCGGTCCAGTGCCTGGGCCACGCTCCAGGTCGCGGGGGTGGCGTAATAGTCCAGGGCCAGCGCCTGCAGGCTGGCACGGGCTGCCAGGCCGCCATCGGCACATTGGCTGACGCCGTCGGCGAGGGCGAACAGGTAGCCTTTGCTGGCGGCCAGCTCCGGCGCCGGGGTAACCAGGCGCAGGGCGTCCTGGTTTTCCTCGCGCGGCCCGGTGGCGCTGGCCTGGGCAAAGTTCAGTTGCAGGCTCATGGCTGTGCCTCAGACCCGTGCCGCGGTAACCGCAGCCGAGCCCCAGGTGGTGCGCCAGCGCTGTTTCACGCCGTGCAGGCCGAACCAGGCCAGCAAGCCCAGGCTGGCGAACAGCCACAGCCCCAGCTGGTAGTCACCGGTGTGCTGCTTGATGGTGCCAAGCCCGGCGGCCAGCAGGAAGCCCCCGATGCCGCCGGCCATGCCGATCAGCCCGGTCATCACGCCGATCTCCTGGCGGAAGCGTTGCGGTACCAGTTGGAACACCGCGCCATTGCCGGCTCCCAGGCCGAGCATGGCGCTGACGAACAGGGCCAGTGCGGCGGCGGCGCTAGGCAGGTTGAAGCCGACTGCGGCGATGCAGATGGCCGCCACGCTATACATGCCCAGCAGGGTGCGGATGCCGCCGAAGCGGTCAGCCAAGGCGCCGCCAAGTGGGCGCATCAGGCTGCCGGCGAACACGCAGGCAGCGGTGTAGTAGCCAGCGGTGACCGGGCTCAGGCCATACTGGTCACTGAAATAGCCGGGCAGGGCGCTGGCCAGGCCGATGAAGCCGCCGAAGGTGACGCTGTAGAAGAACATGAACCACCAGCTGTCACGGTCGCCCAGGGCCTTGAGGTAATCGGCCATGGCTTTTGGCTTGGGCCGCTGCGGAGCATTGCGTGCCAGCAGGGCGAACACCAACAGCGCCAGCGACAGCGGGATCAGTGCGAAGCCGAACACGTTGTTCCAGCCAAAGCCCGCAGCCAGCGCGGGGGCCAGCAGGGCGGCGAACACTGTGCCGGAGTTGCCGGCACCTGCAATGCCCATGGCTTTGCCTTGGTGCTGTGGCGGGTACCATTGCGAGGCCAGCGGCAGTGACACAGCGAACGAAGCGCCGGCAAAGCCGAGGAACACGCCCAGCAGCAGCGCTTGTTCATAGCTGTGCACGCCCAGGTGCCAGGCAGCGGCGAGGGCGACGATGACCACCACTTGGCCGATCAGCCCCGCGGTCTTGGGTGACAGGCGGTCAACCAGCACGCCCATGGCGAAGCGCAGGATCGCCCCGGCCAGGATCGGCGTGGCCACCATCAGGCCCCGTTGTTGTGCACTCAGCTGCAGATCGGCGGCAATCTGCACCGCCAATGGGCCAAGCAGGTACCAGACCATGAAGCTGAGGTCGAAGTACAGGAACGCGGCGAACAGCGTGGGCACATGCCCGGATTTCCAGAAGCTGGTACTCATCGAACACCTCACTCGGCAATGCAACGGAACGAAAAAGACGCCGCTACCCGCTCCACGTGCGTGGAGGGGAGAGCGACGTCTTTGTCGGGGATTAAGTGGGGCAACCGCCGTTGGCTACCGGTGATATTTGTTCAGCAAGAGATGGGCCAACTCTGAGAAGTTGCAGTCCCCTTGTAGGAGCGGCCTTGTGTCGCGATGGGCTGCGCAGCAGCCCCAGGATCTCAGCTTCGCGGCAGAGATTACCGGGGCTGCTGCGCAGCCCATCGCGACACAAGGCCGCTCCTACAGGGGACCGCGTGAAGCAGGTTGCTAGCCCAGCATCTCGTGCATGGCAATGATCTGCTCGGCCACCTGGATCAGCTTCTGCTGCCGGCTCATGGCCTGGCGGCGCATCAGGGTGTAGGCCTGTTCTTCGTTACAGTCCTTCATCTTCATCAGCAAACCCTTGGCCTGCTCGATGCGCTTGCGTTCAGCCAGTTGCTGGTCCCGTGCGAGCAGCTGCGCCTTCAGCGCCTGGTCACTTTCGAAGCGGGCCATGGCCACATCCAGGATCGGTTGCAGCCGCGCGGCATGAATGCCTTCGACGATGTAGGCGCTGACCCCTGCCTGGATCGCCTGGCGCATCACCCCGGGATCATGCTCGTCGGTGAACAGCACGATTGGCCGTGGCTGGTCACGGCTGACCAGGACCACCTGTTCCATCACATCGCGGTCCGGTGAGTCGGTATCGATAAGCACCACGTCCGGTCGCACCGTTTCGACGCAGGCGGGCAGGTCGATGGTCAGGCCTGGGGCTTCGATGACCTCGAAGCCGGCCTCGCTCAAGGCCGCCTTGAGGCGGCCGAGTTTGCTCTGGGTGTCGTCGATCAGCAGGATGCGCAACATGAATGGTCCCCCTCACGCGCCGACACGGGCATCGGGCAGGTCGCCCAGGGCATGCAGGCTGAAGCTGCGGGCATAGCCGTAGGGGTCGCTGCCGTCCCAGCGGCTGCCATCGATCAGCAGGCTGCTGCGCATCGGCTGCTCGGGGCAGGCCACGCCTAGGCTTTGGGCCGCCTCGCCATACAGTGCCAGCTGCTGGACCTGGCGGGCCACGCCGAGGTAGTCGGGGTCATCGCGCAGCAAGCCCCAGCGGCGGAACTGGGTCATGAACCACATGCCGTCGGACAGGTACGGCAGGTTGGCCCGGCCGTGATCGTGCAGGCGCAGGGCGTGCGGGTCTTGCCAGTGGTTGCCCAGGCCATCGTGGTAGCTGCCGAGCAGTCGCGGCTCGATACTTGCCAGCGGAGTGTCCAGGTAGGCGCTGCTGCTGAGCAGTTGCGCGGTGCTGCGGCGGTTTTCCGGGCTTTGCTCGATGAAGCGGCTGGCGGCGAGTACCGCCTTGATCAGCGCGCGGGCGCTGTTGGGGTATTGCTCGGCAAAGGCGCGGGCGCAGGCCAGGACCTTTTCCGGGTGGTCCGGCCAGATCGACTGGCTGGTGGCCAGGGTGAAGCCCTGGCCCGTGGCCACTGCATCGGCAGCCCAGGGTTCGCCCACGCAGAAACCGTCGATGCGCCCGGCCTGGATATGCGCAGCCATTTGCGCCGGTGGTACCACCACGCTGTCGACGTCGCGCAATGGGTGGATGCCCTGGCTGGCCAGCCAGTAATACAGCCACATGGCGTGGGTACCGGTGGGGAAGGTTTGGGCGAAGGTGAGGCGTGCGCCATGCTGGTGCACCAGGCGCGCCAGTGCTTCAGGGTTGGTCACGCCTTTGCGCTGCAGGGCCGGGGACAGGTTTATGGCCTGGGCGTTCTGGTTCAGCCCCATGAGCACGGCCATGGCGCTGGCCGGTACACCGCCGATGCCCAGGTGCACGGCGTACACCAGGCCATACAGGCAGTGCGCCGCATCCAGTTCGCCGCTGACCAGCTTGTCGCGCAGCCCGGCCCAGGAGCCTTGGCGCTTGAGGTTGAGGGTAAGGCCGTGCTGCTGGGCGAAGCCCTGGGTGGCGGCGACTACCACCGAGGCGCAGTCGGTCAGGGCCATGTAGCCGATGTTCAGGCTGGGCTTTTCCGGCGCGTCGCTGCCGTTGACCCAGGCCAGGGGCGTTGCTCGGGGTGCAGTGTTCACAAGGGTCCTCGCCCGTACTGATAAGGCTGTGGGCTTTTCCGGTGCAACCGATGTGCCATCTGACAGCAGCCCCACGATTTGCTGTCATGCCGGCCCCACGCTGGCTATAATCGCCCCCTCATTCACCCCGAGCCTTGCCCGCCCATGTATACCCTGGCCCGCCAGCTGCTGTTCAAGCTTTCCCCGGAAACCTCCCATGACCTGTCCCTGGACCTGATCGGTGCCGGTGGCCGTCTCGGCCTCAACGGCATGCTGTGCAAGCAGCCGGCGGCTTTGCCGGTTACGGTCATGGGCTTGAACTTCGCCAACCCGGTGGGCCTGGCGGCCGGCCTGGACAAGAACGGTGCGGCCATCGACGGTTTCGCCCAGCTGGGCTTCGGCTTCGTCGAAATCGGCACCGTCACCCCGCGCCCGCAGCCGGGCAACCCCAAGCCACGGCTGTTCCGCCTGCCGGAGGCAACGGCCATCATCAACCGCATGGGCTTCAACAACCTGGGCGTTGATCACCTGCTCGGCCGGGTACGGGCTGCGCGTTACAACGGTGTGCTGGGCATCAACATCGGCAAGAATTTCGACACCCCGGTGGAGCGTGCCGTCGATGACTACCTGATCTGCCTGGACAAGGTGTACACCGAGGCCAGTTACATCACGGTCAACGTCAGTTCGCCCAACACCCCGGGCCTGCGCAGCCTGCAGTTCGGCGATTCGCTCAAGCAGCTGCTCGATGCCCTGGCCGTGCGCCGCGAGCAACTGGCCGGCACGCATGGCAAGCGCGTACCTCTGGCAATCAAGATTGCCCCGGACATGAGCGACGAAGAAACCGCCCTGGTGGCCGCCGCGCTGATGGAGTCGGGCATGGATGCGGTGATCGCCACCAACACCACGCTGGGGCGTGAAGGTGTCGAAGGCCTGCCGTACGGTGACGAGGCGGGTGGCCTGTCGGGTGCGCCGGTGCTGGAAAAGAGCACCCATATCGTCAAGGTGCTGGCGGGCGAGCTGGGCGGCAAGCTGCCGATCATTGCCGCTGGCGGCATTACCGAAGGCCGCCATGCCGCCGAGAAGATCGCTGCCGGGGCGAGCCTGGTGCAGATCTACTCCGGCTTCATCTATAAAGGGCCGGCGCTGATTCGCGAGGCGGTGGACGCTATCGCGGCAATGCCACGGGTTTGATCGGCAATAAAAAAGGGCCCCATCAAGGGGCCCCTGGGCCTTCGCCCGCCGCCCGGATAGGGCGTGCATGGTGAATCGAATTCAGTGTCCTCGTTCAGCCAACGGCGTGATTTTCGTTGAGTCTATGGATGCCAGCGGTGCCAGTCATTCCGTCCCAGTTATCACCGCGACCTTCACGCCAGCCGTTGATCCAGGCTTGGCGAACAGAAGGAAGATTGAAGGGGCAAAGTTCGCGGGATTTGCCGGTGACCCCGTATTGGTAGCCACGTGAATATGCTCTTTCCAACGGATCACGCTTAAGTCTTCTCATAGGGTGTTGCCCTCACTTGTTGACTGTAATGTCCCGTCGGCCTCTCCGAGGCCGGGCAGAGTCTTTCTGCCGGTGTGCGCTCGCTGCCGGCGTGGCGAGCTGAAAGTGCCACCTCGTTGCGAAGCGGCCTGAGACCAGTTCTATCGAATGCGAGTCACGGTGTGAATGATCGATTTGTCATAAGCACGTAACCTTTCCAAGGGTGAGGGGATAAGTAAATAAATGCGACTCAACCTTGTTTAGCGTTGAGCCCGCTATGATCAGGGTTTGCCGATCATTGACGTCATTTCGCCAGCGTTGCTTGCGGATGACAGAAATAATTTGAAATGCGACGAAGGGTCATATCGGCCCTGGTATCGCAAGAATTTTTCATACTGCCTGATGATCTAAGCTGTCTTTGCCACTGGGCCAAGCACAGATCGGTCAGGCGGCCCGGCCTTTCATTGCACGTTCGCGTGCCGGGAAGGGCCACCCGCACGTCTGCTGGAAAGGAGTGCGGGCAAACATCGCGGGGCGATGCGTCGCCCCGTCAGTCAAATAGCCCAAGGCGCTGGATTACTCATGTCGGACCGTTTCGAACTTTACCTCACCTGCCCCAAAGGCCTGGAAGGCCTGCTTGCCGAAGAGGCGCGGAGCCTCGGCCTGGATGATGTGCGCGAGCACACTTCGGCCATTCGCGGCGCCGCCGACATCGAAACCGCCTACCGCCTGTGCCTTTGGTCACGCTTGGCCAACCGGGTGCTGCTGGTACTCAAGCGCTTCTCCATGAAGAACGCCGACGACCTCTACGACGGCGTGCACGCGGTCGACTGGGCCGATCACCTGGCAGCCGACGGCACCCTGGCAGTTGAGTTCAGCGGCCATGGCTCGGGCATCGACAACACCCACTTCGGTGCGTTGAAGGTCAAGGACGCGATCGTCGACAAGCTGCGCAACCGTGAAGGCCTGCGCCCGTCGGTGGAAAAGATCGACCCTGATGTGCGCGTGCACCTGCGCCTGGACCGTGGCGAAGCCATTCTCTCGCTCGACCTTTCCGGGCACAGCCTGCACCAGCGTGGCTACCGCCTGCAGCAAGGCGCCGCGCCGCTGAAGGAAAACCTGGCGGCGGCGGTACTCATCCGCGCCGGCTGGCCGCGCATTGCTGCCGAAGGTGGCGCGCTGGCCGACCCCATGTGCGGTGTGGGTACCTTCCTGGTCGAAGCGGCGATGATCGCCGCCGATATCGCGCCCAACCTCAAGCGTGAGCGCTGGGGCTTCAGTGCCTGGCTCGGCCACGTACCGGCATTGTGGCGCAAGGTGCATGACGAGGCGCAGGCGCGGGCACAGGCCGGCCTGGCCAAGCCACCACTGTGGATCCGTGGCTACGAGGCCGACCCTCGGTTGATCCAGCCAGGCCGCAACAACGTCGAGCGTGCCGGCCTGGGCGACTGGGTGAAGATCTACCAGGGCGAAGTCAGCACCTTCGAGCCGCGCCCGGACCAGAACCAGAAAGGCCTGGTCATCAGCAACCCGCCTTATGGCGAGCGCCTGGGTGACGAAGCCAGCCTGCTGTACCTCTACCAGAACCTCGGCGAGCGCCTGCGCCAGGCCTGCATGGGCTGGGAGGCGGCGGTATTCACTGGCGCGCCGCAGCTGGGCAAGCGCATGGGCATTCGCAGCCACAAGCAGTACGCGTTCTGGAACGGCGCCTTGCCGTGCAAGCTGCTGCTGTTCAAGGTGCAGCCCGACCAGTTCGTTACCGGCGAGCGCCGCGAAGCGCAGCCTGAAGGCGCGGAAACCCGCCAGCAGGCAGCACCGGCCAGCGAGCCGGCGCGCCTGTCGGAAGGGGCGCAGATGTTCGCCAACCGCCTGCAGAAAAACCTCAAGCAACTGGGCAAGTGGGCCCGCCGCGAGCAGGTCGATTGCTACCGCCTGTACGATGCCGACATGCCCGAATATGCCCTGGCGGTCGACCTGTACCAGGATTGGGTGCACGTGCAGGAATACGCCGCGCCACGTTCGGTCGACCCGGACAAGGCCCAGGCACGCCTGCTCGACGCGCTGGCAGCCATCCCGCAGGCCCTGGGCATTTCGCCGCAGCGTGTGGTGCTCAAGCGTCGCGAGCGGCAGAGCGGCACGCGCCAGTACGAGCGCCAGGCGACCGAAGGCCGCTTCCAGGAAGTGAACGAAGGCGGCGTAAAGCTGCTGGTCAACCTCACCGACTACCTCGACACGGGCCTGTTCCTGGACCATCGCCCGATGCGCATGCGCATCCAGCGCGAAGCAGCCGGCAAGCGCTTCCTCAACCTGTTCTGCTACACCGCCACGGCCACCGTGCATGCGGCCAAGGGCGGCGCGCGCAGCACCACCAGCGTCGACCTGTCGAAAACCTACCTGGACTGGGCGCGACGCAACCTAGCGCTCAATGGCTTCTCCGAGCGCAACCGCCTGGAGCAAGGCGATGTGATGGCCTGGCTGGAAGGCAACCGCGACAGCTATGACCTGATCTTCATCGACCCGCCGACCTTCTCCAACTCCAAGCGCATGGAAGGCGTGTTCGATGTGCAGCGTGACCACGTGCAACTGCTGGACCTGGCCATGGCCCGCCTGGCGCCGGGTGGCGTGCTGTATTTCTCCAACAACTTCCGCAAGTTCCAGTTGGACGAGCACCTGATGGCGCGTTATGCGGTGGAGGAGATCACGGCCCAGACCCTGGACCCGGACTTCGCGCGCAATAACCGTATCCATCGCGCCTGGCGTCTGCAGCTTCGTTGAGGCGACGAGGTACATTGCGCGGCTAATGGCCAATAGCTATAACTGAGGGCAGGGCAAGATAATCCGCAGGACGCTGACGTGACGAGATGGGTGTATGTCAAAGGGTGGCGTGCGTGCGCGGTTGCTTGGCCTGTGCACTGAGGCAATGTCCGCCTGGGCGGTGGCCCTGGTCGCCCTGGTCGTGGGTGGCCTGTTGACGGCCGTCCTGGCGTTAGCCACGCAAACCTTCTACAAGCAGCAACTGCGCCAGCGCTTCGAGCTGCTGGCCAGCGAGCGTTTCAGCCGGATCGCCGAGCGGTTTGACGAACAGCAGCAGCGCCTGGACGGGCTGCGGCGGTTTTTCAGCTTTTCCAACGAAATCACCCCACACGAGTTCGACGGCTACGCCCGGCCATTGCTGCAGCGGACCCTGGCCTACGCCTGGGCGCCGCGTGTCGAGGCCGCGCAACGCGCCGAGTTCGAGCGCCAGGCCAGTGTGCATTTCGGCCCGGGCTATGTGATCCGCGACCAGGATGAACAAGGCCAGTGGCACCCATCCCCCCAGCGCGACCATTACTTCCCGGTACTCTATACCCAGTCGGGTGAATTGCCCGGGCTGCCCCATGGTCTGGACCTCGCCGGCCAGGAAGTGCCCTTGGCGGCACTGGCGCGGGCGCTGGGGCCCGGCAGCATGGCGGTGTCCGAGCCACTACCCATGTTCGATACCAGCTCGGATGCGCGTGGCCTGCTGATGGTGGCGCCAGTGTTTTCCGATGCCAACCCCCGCGGCGCGGCAATGGGCTATGTGATGGCCCTGCTGAGCATGCGGGAACTGGTCAGTGACGGGCGCCCGGTTACGGCAGACGATAACCTGGTGGTGCGTATCGTCGACCCCACCGGGCTGCATGGCCCCGAGGTGATGTTCGATTCGCAGAACCCGGTTGCACCTCTGCCGCTGGCCATCAACCAGTTGTTGCACCTGGCTGACCACCACTTCCAGCTGAGTATCCGGCCGAGCCTGGCCTTCGTGCGCGCCAACCGCTCCTCCGCGGTGCTGGCGGTAAGCCTGCTGGGCGGCTTGTTGAGCCTGCTGCTCAGTGTGTTGCTCTACAGCCTGTTCAGCCAGCGCCAGCGCGCCTTGGCCCTGGTAGAGCAGCGTACCGCCGAGCTGCGGGTCAGCGAGCAGTCACTGCGTGGTACCCACAACCAGCTGCGCAGCGTGCTGGATGCCGCAACCCAGGTGGCGATCATCGCCACCAACCTCAAGGGCGTAGTCAGCACCTTCAACGCCGGTGCCGAGCGCATGCTCGGTTACCCGGCCTGCGAGGCGATCGGCAAGCTGCGCCTGGAGGACCTGGTGTTGCCCGAGGAGTTGAGCCTGCGTGCCCATGCCTTGAGCCTGCGTTTCGGCCGGCCGATTGCAGGTGGCCAGGCCATGTTTGCCGAAACGGTGCAGGAGCATGGAGCCGAGCCGGGGGAGTGGACCTTGTTGCGCGCCGATGGCAGCCAACTGGTGGCCAACATGCTGGTCACCGCCATGCTCGATGAACAGGGGTTATGGATCGGTTACCTGGCGATCTGCATCGATGTCACTGAACGGCGTCGGGTGCATGAGGCGCTGGCGGCGCGTGACCGCCTTCTGGAAAAACTCAGTGCCGAGGTGCCGGGTGGCATCTACCAGTACCGCCTGGATGGCAACGGCCATTCCTGTTTTCCGTACGCCAGCAAGGGCCTGTACGACATCTACGAAGTCGATCTGCAGCAATTGCGCGAGGATGCCACGGCGGTGTTCGAGCGCATCCACCCGGATGACCTCGAGCGCGTGCGCCGCTCGGTGCGTTACTCGGCCGAACACCTGTCGCCCTGGCGTGAAGAATATCGCGTCTGCCTGCCGCGTGCCGGGCTGCGTTGGGTGCGTGGCGAGGCGACACCGGAGGTGGGCGAGCAGGGCTGCACGTTGTGGCATGGCTACCTGACCGATATCTCCGACCTCAAGGGTGTGGAGGAAGAGTTGCGCGCGCTGTCGGTGACCGATTCACTGACCGGCATCCATAATCGCCGTTACTTCCAGGAGCGGCTCAAGCTCGAGCTGGAACGGGCCCAGCGCGATGGCCAGGCACTGGCGGTCATCATGCTCGATATCGATCACTTCAAGCGCATCAACGACCATTTTGGCCACGCAGTCGGCGATCGCGTGCTGCGCAGCCTGTGCCTGCGTATCAGCCAGCGTTTGCGCCGTACCGATGTTTTCTGCCGGTTGGGCGGCGAGGAATTCATGGTGCTGTGCCCGGGCAGCGATGCCGAGCAGGCGCGGCTGCTGGCGCTGGAGCTGTGGCATGGGGTGCGCAATGTACCGGTGGAAGGCGTGGGCAGGGTGACCGCGAGTTTTGGTGTGGCGGGCTGGCGACCGGGGGAAGGGGCCGATGCCTTGCTGTTGCGGGCTGATGCAGGCGTGTATGCGGCCAAGCAGGCCGGGCGGGACCGGGTGGAGGGGGAGTTGGCCTGACAGCTTTCAGTTGCCAATGCCGGCCCGTTCGCGGCTAAAGCCGCTCCCACAGGGACATCACAGGTCTTGAACCCTGCACTGTACATGTAGGAGCGGCTTTAGCCGCGAAGAGGCCGGTACCGGCTAACGATCAGTTGGCCGCAGTACTGCCGGCCAGTTTCGGCTGGCGGTACAGGTCCAGCAGCACCTGGTCGAGCACCTGCGAGGCGCCCCACGGTTTCGGATCGTTGAGGATCGCCGCCACCGCCCAGGTATGGCCGTTGCTGTCGCGGCTGAAGCCTGCAATTGCCCGCACGGTATTCAGCGTGCCAGTCTTGATGTGCCCTTCGCCGGTCATGGCGGTACGCTTCAGGCGCTTGCGCATGGTGCCATCCATACCCACCAGCGGCATCGAGCTCATGAACTCGGCAGCATAAGGGCTCTTCCAGGCAGCCTGCAGCATCGCGGCCATCTCCCGGGTGCTGACCCGTTCGGCACGCGACAGGCCGGAACCGTTTTCCATTACCAGGTGCGGCGCGGTAATGCCCTTCTTCGCCAGCCACTGGCGCACCACACGCTGGGCGGCGCGGGCGTCGTCACCGTCGGCATCGGTGCGGAACTGCGCGCCAAGGCTCAGGAACAGCTGCTGGGCCATGGTGTTGTTGCTGTACTTGTTGATGTCGCGGATCACTTCCACCAGGTCTGGCGAGAAGGCTCGGGCCAGCAGGCGAGCGCCCTTGGGCACGTTCTCGAAGCGGTCGCCACCCTGGATGCTGCCACCCAGCTCGTTCCAGATCGCGCGCACGGCACCGGCGGCGTAGGTCTGGTGGTCGAGCAGCGACAGATAGGTCTGGGAGTTGCAGCCGTCACCCAGCTGGCCACTGACCGTTACGCTGATGCCATCGGCCTGCTGCACCGGGTTGTAGCGCACGTCACCCGAGCACTGTCTGGAGGCTACTGCCTTGACCTGGTTGTCGATGCGGATGCTGGCAATCGGCGGTTCGACTGCGATGGTTACCTTGCCGCCATCGTTGCGGGCCACGAAACGCAGGGCCTTGAGGTTGACCAGCAGCGAGTCGGGCTTGACCAGGAACGGCTTGTTCTCATCGCCGCCGTCGTCGTTGAACTGCGGCAGGTTGGGCTGCACGAAATGGCTGCGGTCCAGCACCAGGTCGCCGGTGATGGTGCGCACGCCATTGGCGCGCAGGTCACGCATCAGCAGCCACAGCTTTTCCATGTTCAGTTTCGGGTCGCCGCCACCTTTGAGGTACAGGTTACCGTTGAGTACACCGTTGCTCAGGGTGCCGTCGGTGTAGAACTCGGTTTTCCACTGGAAGGTCGGGCCGAGCAGTTCGAGGGCGGCGTAGGTGGTGACCAGTTTCATGGTCGAGGCCGGGTTGACCGAGACATCGGCATTGAACACGGTCGGTGTGCCGGGGCCGTCCAGGGGCAGCATCACCAGCGACAGGGCAGAATCCTGCAGCTTGTTGGCCTTGAGGGCCTGCTGCACCTTGGCAGGCAGCGTGGTGTTGACGGCGGCGGCCTGGCTGGGCAGGGCGAGTGGCAACAGCAGGCCGGCAAGAACGAGGGGACGAAGCGTTTTGATCATGATCGATAAATACCCTACGGCGAGGGAAAAGGGCATTGGGGCTGTAAGGAATGATGGCCCCAGGGTGAAAGAATACGCATTATGCCCCAAGCGCAGCGACGATGCGCCACGTTCGACGGAAAAGCACCCCCAATAAAAAAGGCCACCCCTGAGGGTGGCCTTTTCAGCGATCGAGCCGGGCCGGTATTACTCGGCCTTGTTGATCGGCTTTTCCGGGTACCAGGCGTCCAGCAGCGGGCTGACCTCGATCTTGGTCAGTTCGCTACGGCCTTTGAGCCAGGCTTCAACGGCTGCACGCTGTTCTTCGCTGACCGAGCCGCGTTTGACCGAGCACACCAGGCCGAAATCGTCACCGCCTACATAGTCCAGGCCATTGGCGTCCATGGCTTCTGCCAGGAACGCGTCGAGGAAAGCATCGATTGCCTGGTCATCCAGATCTTCCTTGAATTCCAGGTTCAGCTCGAAGCCCAATTCCTGAAACTCGTCGACACACAGCTTCTTGCGCAGACGACGGGAGCGGTTTGTGGCCATGAAACAATCCTCTTAGGTAATAACGCCGCGCAGTCTACCAGTTAACACGCCTGGCTGCCTGCCTGTGTGCAGGTACCTGTGGCCAGTTCCCTGGCCAGGGCACGTTCTACCCGGCACATATGCCGCGCCAGTGCCTGGCGCCGCAGGCGTAACTGGATGGTAGGCAAGCCGCTTGCCTCGAGGGCTTCGCAAGCTTTCATCAGCTCGGGGGCTTCCAGCATCCGCGCGGCACTGAGCACCTTGTGCGCCTGTTCGGCAATGGCATCGCTGTCATGCTGCGGATGCAATGCCATCAAGGTGGCCAGGTCGGCCTGCAGGCTCTGCTGCAACGCCTGCAGGAAACGCTGGCGATCGTTCGGGTCATGCCCGACCACCGTGGCCAGGCCGTCCAGGTGGTAGAGCTTGCGGCGCGGTTTCTGCTGGCAGCGTGGGCGGATATTGGCAAGACGCTGGCTGAGCGTGCCCAGGCTGATGGGCTTGAGCAGGCAGTCGTCCATGCCGGCGCTCAGGCACTTGCGGCGTACCTCCGGCTGTGCGTTGGCGGTGTAGCCGAGAATGGTGCAGCGCTGCCGCTTGCCATGGCGTTCCTCGGTACGTACGGCAGTGGCCAGCTGGTAACCGTTCATGTGCGGCATGTTGCAGTCGAGCACCAGCACATCGAAGTCGCCCGCCCGCCAGGTAGCCAGGCCTTCGCGACCGTCTTGGGCGCTGGTGTGCTCAAGCCCCAGGTAGCCAAGCTGCTGTGCCATCAGTTGCAGGTTGGCCGGGTGGTCGTCGATCACCAGCACGCTCAGCCGTGGGTCGGGCACGTCGAGGTTTTCGATCAGCGGGGCCGGCTGCGCTGCTGCGTCAACCCGCAGCAGCGGCATCTTCAGGCGCACCTGGGTGCCGACATCCTCCAGGCTCTTTATGGTCAGGCTGCCGCCCATCATCTCGCAGAGGTTGCGACAGATGGCCAGGCCCAGCCCGGTACCTGCACGGGCGCTCTGGCTATGCGGGTTGGCCTGGATGAACGGATTGAACAGGCGCTGCAGGTCGTCGGCGTGGATACCGATGCCACTGTCGCGCACTTCCAGCTCCAGCACTGCGGGGGTAGTGCTGCCGTCGTCCACCAGGCCGACGCATATGCGCACCTGGCCATGCTCGGTGAACTTGATGGCGTTGCTTACCAGGTTGGACAGGACTTGCTTGAAACGCAGGGGGTCGAGCATGGCATGGCAGCGGGCGGCCGGTGCGATGATCACCTCCAGGGCCAGGCCTTTCTGCCGGGCCTGGCCCTCGAAAATGCGCCCCACCGACTCGACCAGGGCCGCCAGGTCGACGGCCTCCGGGGCGAGGGACAAATGCCCGGACTCGATGCGCACAATGTCGAGGATATCGCCGATCAGGCCCAGCAGGTCCTTGGCCGAATGGTGGGCCAGCTCCAGCGCACAGCGGTCTACACGGCCTTGGTCGGCGCGCTTGACTGCCAGCTCGAGCATGCCGATGACGGCATTCATCGGGGTGCGGATTTCGTGGCTGATGGTGGCCAGGAACGTGCTTTTGGCGCGGTTCGCATCATCGGCCTGCTGCTTGGCCTGGCGCAGCTCCATGACCAGATGGCGGCGCTCGCTGATGTCGATCCAGCCACCGATGATGCCCTGCACCTCACCCAGTGAGTCGCGGTACGGCAGAATCCAGTGGTAGATGGTCATCTCCCGGCCCTGGATCCGAAGTGGCCGGTCCATGATCAGCGGCGAGCCTTCGGCCATCACCTTCAGATAATCGGCGTGGATCTGCCGGGTCTGCTCGTAATCGGCGAACAGGCTCCCCTCCAGGTTTTTGCCGATGACCTCCTCGGAGCGGGCCTGCACGGCTTCCAGGTAGCTGTAGTTGCAGCTTTGCAGTCGGCCCTCGCGATCACGCACGTACATGGGGTGGGGCGTGCCGTTGAGGAGGGCGCGCATGAACGCCAACTGGTCGTTCAGCGCCCGTTCGGCGCGTTGCCGCTGGCGAATCTGCAGGCGCAGGCGGGCATTCCACAACAAGGCCAGCAGCAACAGCACGGCGGTGCCCAGTACCACCTGTATCGCCAGCCGGCGGTAGCCGTGGTCGTTGCCATCCTCGTGCAGGCTGAAGCCGCGCCAACGGTTGTTGATGACCCCGAGTTCTTCCGGCGAGATGCTCAGCAGCGCCTTGTCGAGGATCGACACCAGCGCTTGTGACGGGGCGCTGGTGGCCATGGCGAAGGTGGCGGGTTCGCTGCCGACGGTGGCCCGGATGACCAGTTCGGGATTGCCAGCCAGGGCGTGGTTGGCGTCGATCAAGGTGGTGATCACCGCATCGACGGCACCACTGTTGAGCAACGCCATGGAATAGAACGAGCTTTCGGTCTCGACCCAGCCGATTTGCGGATAGTGCCGCGACAGCATGGCGTCCATGGCACTGTAGCGGGTAATGGCGATGCGATGACCCTGCAGCTGTTCCAGCGAGGTGAAGGGTTGTTTGTCCTTGCGGCTGACCAGCACATAGGCGCTTTCCAGGTAGGGTTGGCTGATTTGCAGGTCGTCTTCGTTCATCCCGCCGCTGGCCAGTGCAGCAATGACATCGGCGCGGCCATCCTTGAGGCGGGCAATCATGTCGGCAAGGCCGCTGGCGCGCTGCACTTCGAAACGCAAACCGGTGCGCAGGCGAAGGAGCTCGAGCAGGTCGGCGGTGATGCCGCGAAAATGCCCCGAGCCGTCGAAATAGGAGACCGGTGCAGCGGTGTCATCGATTGCAACGCGCATCACCGGGTGGTCTTTCAGCCATTGTTCTTCGGTGTCGGTCAGTTGCAGCTTGCGGTCGGTCAGCAGCAGGTCGCTACCAGCGCTCCAGCGCTTGAAGATGCTGGCGCGTATGGCCGAGGTCTGTCTGTCCAGGGTGGCGTTCACCAGATCCATCAGGACCCGGTCCTCGCGGCGCAGGGCAAAACCGAAGCCGATGGCCTCGTGCTTGCCGAAACTGGCCATGCGCAGGCGCGGCAGGTGGCCGCGATTGAGCTGGTAGTGGGTGGAAATGGTATCACCGATGAACACGTCGGCCTGGCCGAACGCCACGGCACTCAGGGCCTGGCTGGACGAGCCGAAGGCCAGAAGCTCGGCCTTGGGGTAGGCGCTGTTCACCTCCTGCCGGGGCAGGTAATGGTAGAGCATGCCCAGGCGCATGCCGCCCAGGCCCGTGTCCAGCGCCCGGCTTTCGTCCTCGCGCGTTACCAGCACCGGTTGGTCGATGGCATAGGGGGCCGACAGGGCCAGGCCATCGCTGGCCGCTTCGTAGCCGTTGGAGCTGCCAAGGAGGTCGATATCGCCCTGCCGGAGCGCCTCGACCGCCGCTTGCCGGCTGGAAAAGCGCAGCACCCGCACGGGCAACTGCAGGGCCTTGCCGATCAGGCTTGCGTACTCGGCGGTAAGGCCCTGGTAGTCGCGGCCCCCACTGGTGATGTCGAACGGCGGGTAGTCTGGTGCCGAGGTACCCAGCACCAGTTCCTGACGGCCTTCGAGCCATTGCCGTTGTTCGTCCGTGAGCGCTGGTAATGCCGGCCTGGCCGATGAGCGTGCCAGCAAGGTATAGGATGAAGCCTCGTGATGGGTAGCCTGTGCCACGCCGCTGAACAGGAGCAGGGTGAGCAGTAGGCGAGCGATACTGTGCGCCATGACTACCCTCAGACCAGCGCGTTGCGTTTGGCCATTTCAATCAGATCGACCAGCGTATTGACCTGAAGTTTGTGCATGAGGCGCTTCTTGTAGGTACTGACGGTCTTGCTGCTGAGGAACATGCCTTTGGCAATTTCCTTGTTGCTGCGGCCTTGGGCGAATAGTTGCAGCACCATCAGTTCGCGGTCATTCACCTGACGGAAAAGTTGCAGGTCGGCATCTACCGCCTGGTTATGCTTGATTGCCTGGCTGGGGAAATAGTTGTAACCAGCCAGCACGGCCTTTACTGCACTGAGCAGTTCGCTCAGGTCCTCCTGCTTGCACACATAGCCTGCAGCACCCGAGTGCATGCAGCGTACGGCAAACAATGCGGGAGATTGCGCGGTCAGTACCAGTACCTTCAGGGGCAAGGCCATGGCCTGGAACCGGGCAAGCACCTCCAGCCCGTCCAGTTTGGGGATACTGATGTCGAGGATGACCAGGTCTGGAGCGGCTTCGCGAATCATCTGCATGGCGTCCACGCCGTTGTCCGACTCGCCGACAATCTTGTAATTCTGGTTTTCCAGCAACATACGAACGGCCAGGCGGATGACGGGATGGTCGTCGACGATAAATATGGAATGCATGTTCAACTTCCCTGCGGGCGATTGAGGGTGACAGGCGGCACCTTATCGCAGTTGAAAGTCATCGGGCATGCGAGGAAGGGCTATTAGCCCTATATGGGAAATGGCTTACAAGATAAAACAATTCGGGCTACGAAATAAGCGCGTTTAATTCATTGTCAAAGCGTGATTGGTAACTTTTCATTTACTTTTATTCGTGCCGTTTAACTTATCGCCAGTATATGTAGGAAGTTTCCCACAATGTGCGGTGCAGCTACGGGCGATGTCCGGGCTGCACCGGCAGGGCTCAGGTCGGGCTGGAGCGCCCGGTCATTTCCCGGGCCATTTCACTGGCATAGCTGTCGGTCATCCCCGCGATGAAGTCGATCATGCGCAGGAAGGCGCTGTGCAGCGAGCCGTGTGGGTCGGGGGCATTGTTGCCGATCAGATCCAGTACCCGGCGGCTCTTGAATGAGGGCGTGCGTCCACCGTGCTGCTCGAGGGCAGCCCCGCAGAAGGTGTTCAGCAAGATTTCCAGCGTGGTGTAGGCGCCGATCTCGTGCAGGGTCTTGCGCTTGTCCTGGAAGATCTTGTTGCGTGCCATGTCCTTGGCCTGCAGCACGCAGCGCTTGGCCGGGCCGTGCATGTGTTCGACCAGGTCGCCCGCCAGCTGCCCGGCCAGCAAGGCTTGCTGCTGCTCGACGAAGGCACGGGCGGCAGCATTGGTCAGGTGCTCGATGGCCTTGCCACGCAGGATCGCCAGCTTGCGCCGCCGGGAATCGCCAGGGCCGAGCTGACGGTAGGTTTCCGGCAGATCATCGCCGACCAGGTTGAGCAGCAGTGCTTCGACTTCGGCGTATTGCAGCAGCTCCATTTCCAGGCCGTCTTCCAGGTCGATCAGCGCGTAGCAGATGTCATCTGCAGCCTCCATCAGGTAGACCAGCGGGTGGCGCGCCCAGCGTTGGTGTTCCAGTTGCGGCAGGCCGAGCTTGCGGGCGATCTGCTCGAGCAGCGGCAGTTCGCTCTGGTAACTGCCGAACTTGTGCTTCTTGTAGCCCAGGGCGTCGGCGTGGCGTGCGCTCCACGGGTATTTCAGGTAAGTGCCGAGGGTGGCATAGGTCAGCCGGGTACCGCCGTCGAACTGGTGGTACTCCAGCTGGGTGAGTACGCGAAAGCCTTGGGCGTTACCTTCGAAGTTGAGGAAGTCGGCGCGCTCGTCGTCGCTCATGTCGTCCAGCCAGCCACGCCCGGCGGCCTGCTGGAACCAGTGCCGGATGGCGTCTTCGCCAGAGTGGCCGAACGGTGGGTTGCCGATGTCATGGGCCAGGCAGGCCGATTGCACGATCATCCCCAGGTCGCTGGGGGCGCACCAGTCCGGCAGGCTGTCGCGCAGGGTTTCGCCGACGCGCATGCCCAGCGAGCGGCCGACGCAGCTGACTTCCAGCGAGTGGGTCAGGCGTGTATGGATATGGTCGTTGCTCGAAACCGGGTGCACCTGGGTCTTGCGCCCGAGGCGGCGAAAGGCACCGGAGAAGATGATGCGGTCGTGGTCTTTGTGGAAGGGGCTGCGCCCGAGTTCATCGGCGCTGTACAGGGCTTTGCCCAGGCGTTCGCGGGTGAGCAGGGTGTGCCAGTCCAAGGCGCGGTCTCCTGTAGGTCGAAGGCAGCAGCATATCCTGTAGGAGCAGCCTTGTGCTGCGAAGAGGTCCGTTTGATCGATACAAATTCCTCGCCGCTCCCGGCCTCTTCGCAGCACAAGGCTGCTCCTACAAGGATCGCGATGGTCAGGGGCGGCGGCTGCCTTGCAGGTACAGGCGCAGCAACGGCAGCAGGCTGGTGCCCAGGCGCAACAGCCGCGCCAGGTTGCCGCTGCGCACGCCCTTGCCGGTGAGGAAGCCCAGCGCCACCACGGCGCCAATCCCCCACAGCGGCGCATGCTTGATGCCCAGCCCGTCGTGCAGCGAGCTGCCCATGCCGCGCACGCGGCGCAGTGGCTCAAGCAACTGCGCGGATTCGTGGCGGATTTCCTGGCGGTGCATTTCCATGCGCAGGCGCAGCAGCGCCTTGCGCAGTTCGCGCGGGTTACGGGTGTTTGGCAGTTCTGGCAGGCTCATGGCAACAGGCGCTCCCGGTCCTTGGCAAGTTCCTCGAGGGTGGCGCCGAAGGGCGACGACTCGTCGAACACCGCGGCCTTCAAGCGCAAGCCGCAATACAGCGCGGCTATGCCGTAGAACACGCACAGGCCAATGATGCCGGCCAGGCGATAGCTATCCCACAGCAGCACCAGCAACAGCCCGGACAACGCCGTCAGCAGAAGCAGGGCGAACACCAGGGCGAGGCCGGCGAACAGCAGCAGGCTCAAGGTGCGGCCCTTCTGCTCCTGCAATTCGATGCCGAACAGTTCGATGTGGCTGTGCAGCAGCCCCAGGGCAGCCGCCCCCAGGCGCTTGCCCGAGGCGCTGGCGCCGTTGGCGTCGTTCTCCATGGAAACCCCTCAGCGCCGGTTGGCCAGCAGGCCGATCAACAGGCCGACGCCAGCGGCAATGCCGATCGCCTGCCACGGTTTTTCCTGCACGTACTGTTCGGCACTGCTCAATGCTGCCTGGCCGCGTTCCCGCACCGAGTCCTGGGTCAGTTGCAGGGTTTCGCGGGCCTGGGTCAGGCGGTCGTGGATCTGTTCACGCAACTCGTCAGCCTGGTCGCCTGCCAGGTTGGCAGTGTCGGCCAGCAGCTTCTCGGTGTCGCGGACCAGTGCCTGGAAGTCAGCCATCAATATCTCTTGTGCAGTCTTTGCCGATTTGCTGGCCATGGGTATCTCCCTGTCGATGAGTGTTGGTAGTTCGAGTGATAGCACGCGCGGAAGGTTCAAGTACCGGCGCTGGTATGGGCCTTGCTAAGGCTTTGCCACGTTGCGGGGCGCCCTGGTCGGGTATTGCGCCGATTCAGGGCGTCAGCGCAGCGGATACCGATAAACCTTAACTCAATCCACGACAAACCCAAGAAAAAACCAAGCAGGCTCCGCCCGGTTCACCGAAACGGGGCAGGGAGCTGGCACCGATTCGGTGCAGGGATGCAGGTTCTTGAACTGTCCTGGTGCCTTTTTCAGCAGGTCTGCCTATTTCATGGAAAACATGCACAGCGCGATGGACTCTCTGGTCCACGGTTCAAACACCCTGTTCATTCTCATGGGCGCCATCCTGGTGCTGGCCATGCATGCCGGCTTCGCGTTTCTCGAAGTGGGCACTGTACGCCACAAGAACCAGGTCAACGCCTTGTCGAAGATTCTCAGCGACTTCGCTATTTCGGCATTGGTGTACTTCTTCATCGGCTACTGGATCGCCTACGGGGTCAGCTTCTTCCAGCCGGCGGCAGCGTTGGCGGCCGACCATGGTTATGCGCTGGTCAAGTGCTTCTTCCTGCTGACCTTCGCTGCGGCGATCCCGGCAATCATCTCCGGGGGTATCGCAGAGCGGGCGCGATTTGTGCCGCAGCTGTGTGCCACGGCGTTGATCGTAGCGTTCATCTACCCGTTCTTCGAGGGCGTGGTGTGGAACGGCAACCTGGGCGTCCAGGCTTGGTTGCAGGCACGCTTCGGCGCGCCGTTCCATGATTTTGCCGGCTCGGTGGTGGTGCATGCCATGGGTGGCTGGCTGGCGCTGGCGGCGGTGTTGCTGCTGGGCGCGCGCCGTGGGCGCTACCGCGATGGCCGGTTGGTGGCTTTTGCCCCGTCGAGCATTCCCTTTTTGGCATTGGGGTCGTGGATCCTGATCATCGGCTGGTTCGGCTTCAACGTCATGAGTGCCCAGACCCTGCAAGGTGTCAGCGGCCTGGTGGCGATCAACTCGCTGATGGCCATGGTCGGTGGCACCCTGTCGGCTTTGCTGGCCGGGCGTAACGACCCGGGCTTCCTGCATAACGGGCCGCTGGCCGGGCTGGTAGCGGTTTGTGCCGGTTCCGACCTGATGCACCCGATTGGTGCGCTGGCCACCGGCCTGGTGGCGGGTGCGCTGTTCGTCTGGACCTTCACCGCGGCGCAGAACCGCTGGAAGATCGACGATGTGCTGGGTGTGTGGCCGTTGCATGGCCTGTGCGGCGTATGGGGTGGCATGGCCTGCGGCATCTTCGGCCAGGAGGTGCTGGGTGGCATGGGCGGTGTCAGCCTGGTCAGCCAATTGCTGGGCAGCCTGATGGGCGTGGTGGTGGCATTGGCCGGCGGTTTTGCCGTGTATGGTGCAATCCGCGCGTTGCATGGGCTGCGCTTGAGCCATGAGCAGGAATTCCAGGGCGCGGACCTGTCGCTACACCGTATCGGCGCCACCAGCCAGGATTGAGCCAGGTCAGGTGCACTGTGGGCAGGACGGACCTAGAATAGGTTTCTCCCTGCCAAAGCGGACTTGCCCCCATGCTGCCTGAATGCCAACTGTTCGGCACCCTCGGCTGCCACCTGTGTGAAGTGGCCGAGGCCGTGCTGATGCCCTTCGTCGATCATGGCCTGCTGGTGGAACTGGTCGACATTGCCGAGAACGAAACTCTGTTCGAACGCTATGGCCTGATCATTCCGGTGCTGCGCCGTTGTGACAACGGCGCCGAGCTGCACTGGCCGTTCGATGCCGAACAGGTGGTGGCGTTTCTCGCGCAGTAATTGCGCAAGGGGAGGTCTGTCCCTGCTCCATGCGGTGTGCAGCGTTGTGATGATCCGCTGCCGGCACGTTGAGGCCGGCATCCTTCACCGGTCATCAGGAATCCAGCCATGCGCATTACCCCCCATTTCACCCTCGATGAAATGACTGTTTCGCAGCTCGCCGCCAGGGAAGGGCTCGACAACAATCCTCCAGCCGAGGCGCGTGCCAACCTGCAGTTGCTGTGCAATGCACTGGAGCAGGTGCGCGCGCTGTTCGGCGCACCGGTCATCGTCAGCAGTGGCTATCGCAGCCCCGCAGTCAATCAGCGCATTGGCGGGGCGCTGACGAGCAAGCATCTGCAGGGGCTGGCGGCTGATTTCACGGTGATTGAAGTGACCCCGCGCGAGGTTGTGCGACGGATCAGCGAAAGCACCATCCCCTTCGACCAGCTGATCCTCGAATTCGATGACTGGGTGCACCTGGCCGTGTCGCGCGGCGCCCCTCGGCGCCAGGTGTTGACCATCCGTAAAGGCACCGGCTATCTGCCGGGCCTGCAATGAAGCGCATTGACGGCGGCAAGGGGATATTCGTATGCTGTATATAAATACAGTGTCGAGGTGAAGCCATGCTCAATGTCGAGCAACTCAAGTACAGCGTCAACCGCATGCCCGTCGAGCGGGTTGCCGACGCTGTTCTGGAACTGCGCCTCGAAGGCCTTGTGACCGACGACCGCACGCCGTTCGGCAAGGTTCACTTCAATACCTGCTTCGCCGAGATCGAGGCCCTGTTCCAGCGTGCCGACTATCACCGCGGGCTGGATGTGGTGGGGTATCAGGGGTTGCTGTATGCCCTCTACGACCCTGGGCGCTGGGAGCCGGTGCAGGTGTTGCGCTGGTTGAAGGAGCGCTGCGAGGTCATTGCCCAGGCTGGTTGAGGGCGCGGGCTTGGGGGATAATGCGCGGCCGTGAACGTTTCGAGCCCTGCCATGACCACGCCTTTCGACCCCGCCCGCCAGCAAGCCAGCACGGTGTGCCTGCCCCCCGGTAACTGGGCGACGGTGCTCGACTGCCTGTGTGACCATTTCAAGGCCATCGACCGCGCCCAGTGGCTCGATCGTTTTGCTCGTGGCCGGGTGCTTGATGCCGAAGGGCGGGCGGTTTCTGCCGAACTGCCTTACAAGCGCGGTATGCGATTGCACTACTTCCGTGAGGTGCCGAACGAGCGGCCGATCCCGGTGCAGGAGGCCATACTGCATGTGGATGAGCACCTGGTGGTAGCCGACAAGCCGCATTTCCTGCCTGTGACGCCGACTGGTGAATACGTCGAACAGACCTTGCTGCGCCGCCTGATCCGCCGCCTGGGCAACCCGCATCTGGTGCCGTTGCACCGTATCGACCGGCATACCGCCGGGCTTGTGCTGTTTTCCGCCAACCCGCAGAGCCGCAGTGCCTACCAGCGGCTGTTCCCCGAACGACGCATCGACAAGCGCTACCAGGCAATTGCGGCGGCCATGCCGCAGCACGATTTCCCGCTGGTGCACAAAAGTCGCCTGGTACATGGCGAGCCGTTTTT
Source organism: Pseudomonas sp. SA233 (assembly GCF_054792385.1). Taxonomy (NCBI): domain Bacteria; kingdom Pseudomonadati; phylum Pseudomonadota; class Gammaproteobacteria; order Pseudomonadales; family Pseudomonadaceae; genus Pseudomonas; species Pseudomonas sp. SA233. The sequence goes on from NZ_CP096449.1 coordinate 1,787,801, forward strand.
CCGCATGCACGAGGTAGAGGGGGAGGCCAACAGCGAAACCCTGGCCGAAGTGCTGGAAAAGAATGGCGAGCTTTGGCGTTACGGGCTGTCGCCGGTAACTGGCAAGACCCATCAGTTGCGCGTGCACATGGCGGCGCTGGGGGCGGGGATCTGCAATGACCCGTTCTATCCGCAGCTTCTCAACGACGAGGACGACTACCAGCGGCCGCTGAAGTTGCTGGCGCAGAGCCTGCGCTTTGCAGACCCGCTGAGCGGGGAAGAACGCTACTTCGAGAGCTGTTTGCAGCTGGATTGGTAATGCTCACGCGCTCGTTGCATGAGCAACTGTCGTGAATGCACTCTGACGGCTTGCGCGGCCCCCTGTGGGAGCGGGTTCACCCGCGAAGAAGCCTGCGCGCTGGATGGCACCGGCTTCGCCGGTGTTCGCGGGTGAACCCGCTCCCACAGTGATCGCGCAATCTTTTGGATTTTGAGCAAGACAGTTACTCTCACAGGTACGGCGCAGGTATAAAGTGCATGCCGTACCTGTGGAAGCCGCCTTAGCGGTTGAACCGCTCCACCAGCGAGTACTGGGTACCCGCCGTACTGGTCAGCTCTTCGCTGAGCAGCGCCGAGTGCTGGGCCTGTTCGGCAGTCTGGTCGGCCAGGTCGGCGATGGTGCTGATGTTGCGGCTGATCTCGTCAGCCACTGCAGTCTGCTCTTCGGTCGCTGCAGCAATCTGGGTAGCCATGTCGGTAATGTTGGCCACCGCTTCACTGATACCCACCAGCGCCTCGTCGGCCTGCATCACACGGTCTACGCCTTCCTGCGCCTGGCGATGGCCGGTTTCCATGGTCAGTACGGCATTGCTGGCGGTTTGTTGCAGCTTGGCGATCAGGCCGTGGATCTGCCCGGTGGATTCGGCAGTGCGCTGGGCCAGCTGGCGCACTTCGTCGGCCACCACGGCAAAGCCTCGGCCCATTTCACCGGCACGTGCCGCTTCGATGGCCGCGTTCAGCGCCAGCAGGTTGGTCTGGTCGGCGATGCCCTTGATCACATCGACCACGCCACCAATCTCGTCGCTGTCCTTGGCCAGTTGCGTCACCGTCTGGCCGGTTTCGCCCACCGCCGCCGACAGGCGCTCGATGGCCTCGCGGGTTTCACCGGCAATCTGCCGGCCCTGGCTGGTCAGGCGGTTGGCTTCCTGGGTGGCATCGGCGGTGCGCTGCACGTGGTTGGCCACTTCCTGGGTGGTGGCGGCCATCTGGTTGACCGCAGCGGCAACCTGCTCGGTCTCCACCCGCTGGCGCTCCAGGCCCGAAGAGCTCTTGTGCGCAAGCGCGTCAGACTGGCGCGCCTGTTCGCTGAGGTGTTCGGCGCTGTCCTGCAGGCGGGTCAGGCAGGTTTTCATGCGCGCGTCCTGGCTGAGCATGGCCATTTCCAGGCGCGCCTGCACGCCCCGGCTGTCGGTGTACATCTGCGCGATCAGCGGGTCGGAGGTGGTTTGCTCGGCCAGGCGCAGCAGGCGCTTGAGGCCGCGCTGCTGCCAGCTCAGGCCCAGCAGGCCCAGCGGTACGGAAAGCCCGGCAGCCAGGGCGAAGCCCCAGGAATGGCCCAGCCAGTTGCCGATCAGGAAGCCCACCTGGCTGATCAGGATGAACGGCAACCAGTCCTGCAGCACCGGTAGCCACTTGTCTCGGCGCGGTACCGGCGGCTTGCCCTGGTTGATGCGCTTGTACAGCGCCTCGGCGCGGCGGACCTGCTCGGCGGTGGGCTTGACCCGCACCGATTCGAAGCCGACCACCTGGTTGTTGTCGAAGATCGGCGTGACATAGGCGTTGACCCAGTAATGGTCGCCGGACTTGCAGCGGTTCTTGACGATGCCCATCCATGGCTGGCCCTGCTTGAGGGTTTGCCACATGTGAGCAAACACCGCTGGCGGCACGTCGGGGTGGCGCACCAGGTTGTGCGGCGCACCGGTCAGTTCTTCGCGGGTGAAACCACTGATCTCGATGAAGGCATCGTTGCAGTAAGTGATCACACCTTTGGCATTGGTGGTGGAGATCAACCGCTGCTGGGCAGGGAAAGTCCGTTCTCTCTGGGTAATCGGCTGGTTGTTACGCATGGGTTGATAGTCCGCAGGGCTTTCGACTGATATCGGCAAGCCGCTGGTTTTATTGAATGAATAATTAATGTGCTTGATCTGTGGCAACTGGCCATCGGTCGATCTGGATTAGCCAACGTGCACGTTCAAGCAATTTAGCGTCATTATTTCGTTTTTACTGCTGTTTAATGACGGATAAATCGAATGATGACCGAATGGCTAGCCAAGAGCCAGCATCGGATAGCTGAACAGGGTGAAATGCATCAGGTTCAGGCCAAAATGGCAGAGCACCGCCGCCGCCACGCCGCCCCAGCGGTACGCCAGGCCGTAGCCGATACCGGCAAGGGTTGCCAGGTACACCCATTGCCAGCCGGCCCCCAGGTGGGCCAGGCCGAACAGCAAGGCGGCGGCGAACAATGCCAGCCCTTGGTGGCGCAGCAGCCGTTGCAGGCCGGCCTGGATGTAGCCGCGGAATAGCAGTTCTTCGGTCAGGCTTACCAGCAGCAGGTTGTTCAGCAGCCAGAGCCAGGCTTGGTCGGGCCATTTCGGGGCCCAGGCCAGCATGCCCATTGCCCAGGCGCCGCCCAGGCAGGCAAGCAGTGTCAGGGGCAGGGCGTACAGCAGGCTGGTCGCCAGGCCCTGGCTGCGCCACAGGAACAGCCAAGGGCAGGCCAGCAGCAGCCAGGCGCCGATCAGGGGTTTGTCCAGGTTCAGGTACATCGTGAAAGGCAGGGCGCCAGGGCTGAGGACAACGCCGTCGATGACCTTGGCAGCGTTGAAGCCGGGCAGCCAGTGCAATGCCAGGGCTATGGCCAGTAGGATGAACAACGTGTGGCCGAGGGCTTGTTGCCAGCGCTGGGGGCGGCGAGCGAGCAGGGCGCTGGCAAGCAGGGCGAGAAAGGTTGGCAGGGTGGTGATGCCGAGGTTGCCCTGGCTCAGGGCGAGGGTGTAGCCGAGTGCCAGGAGTAAAAGTGCGATCAGGTGGAAGCGAGGCACGAGTGGTCCTTTTCGGGTAAACGGAAACGGGCCGCTACGCGTCGTCTGTAGGAGCGGCCTTGTGTCGCGATGGGCCGCAGAGCGGCCCCAAATTTCAGCTTCGCCGCCGCTATCCAGCGGGGCCGCTGCGCGCCCCATCGCGACACAAGGCCGCTCCTACAGGCGATCGGCGTGCACAGCAGCCCCAAGCATACGCGCCTCAACCAGCAATCAGCTGCCGCAACACATAATGCAATATTCCCCCCGCCTTGAAGTACTCCACTTCATTCACGGTATCGATCCGGCACAGCACCTCGATCTGCTCGTGCTGCCCATCCTCGCGGGTGATGCGCAAGGGCAGGCTCATGCCCGGGCGGATCTGTGTACCGTTCAAGCCCAGCACATCGATCTTCTCCTTGCCGGTCAGTCCCAGTTGCTTGCGGTTATGCCCGGCCTTGAACTGCAGCGGCAGTACGCCCATGCCTACCAGGTTGGAGCGGTGAATGCGCTCGAAGCTTTCCGCCAGTACCGCTTTGACCCCCAGCAGGTTGGTGCCTTTGGCGGCCCAGTCGCGGCTCGAGCCGGTGCCATATTCCTGGCCGGCGATCACCACCAGCGGCGTGCCTTCCTGCTGGTAGCGCATGGCCGCGTCGTAGATCGACAGCTTCTCGCCACTGGGCACGTGCAGGGTGTTGCCACCTTCTTCGCCCGCCAGCATTTCGTTGCGGATGCGGATGTTGGCGAAGGTGCCGCGCATCATCACTTCATGGTTGCCACGCCGTGAGCCGTAGGAGTTGAAGTCGTGGGGCTCGACGCCCTGCTCACGCAGGTAGCGCCCGGCCGGGCTGTCGGCCTTGATGTTGCCAGCTGGGGAAATGTGGTCCGTGGTCACCGAGTCACCCAGTAGTGCCAGGATCCGCGCACCCTGGATGTCGGTGACCTGCGGGGGTGGCCCGCCGATGTCGTCGAAGAACGGCGGATGCTGGATATAGGTAGAATCGGCCTGCCACACGTAGGTGGCCGCCTGCGGTACCTCAATGGCCTGCCACTGTGCATCGCCGGCGAACACTTCGGCGTATTCCTTGTGGAACATCGCCGTGTCTACCTTGGCCACGGCAGCGGCAATTTCCTGCTGGCTGGGCCAGATGTCACGCAGGTACACCGGTTGACCATCCTTGCCAGTGCCCAGAGGGTCGCGGGTCAGGTCCAGGCGTACGCTGCCGGCCAGGGCATAGGCCACCACCAGTGGCGGCGAGGCCAGCCAGTTGGTCTTGACCAGCGGATGCACGCGGCCTTCGAAGTTGCGGTTACCCGACAACACAGAAGCCACGGTGAGGTCGGCGCTGCCGATGGCTTTTTCGATCGCTTCATCCAGCGGGCCGGAGTTGCCGATGCAGGTTGTGCAGCCATAGCCGACCAGATCGAACCCCAATTGGTCCAGATAGGTGGTTAGCCCGGCGGCCTTGAAGTAGTCGGTGACCACCTTGGAGCCCGGCGCCAGCGAACTCTTGACCAAGGGTTTGCGTTGCAGGCCTTTCTCCAGGGCCTTTTTCGCCACCAGCCCGGCGGCCATCATCACGCTGGGGTTGGAGGTGTTGGTACACGAGGTGATTGCGGCAATCACCACGGCACCATCGCGCAGGGTGTGGGTCTGGCCTTGATGGCTGTAGTCGATCTCCCCAGCCTGGTCGGCGTTGCCCACCGCCACGCCGCCGCCACCTTCGCTTTCCAGGCGGCTGACCTCTTTGGCCAGCGGTTTGGGTTGCAGTTCGATGAAGTGGTCGAAGGCCTGGCTGACCTGGCCCAGGGCTACCCGGTCCTGCGGCCGCTTGGGCCCGGCCAGGCTGGCCTCGACCTCTTGCATGTCCAGCGCCAGGCTGTCGCTGAACAGTGGCTCCTGGCCCGGCTGCCGCCACAAGCCCTGGGCTTTGCAGTACTGCTCAACCAATTGCACCGTCGCCTCGGGGCGACCGGACAGGCGCAGGTAGTCCAGGGTCACTTGGTCGACGGGGAAGAAGCCGCAGGTGGCACCGTATTCCGGGGCCATGTTGGCGATGGTTGCCCGGTCGGCCAAGGGCAGCTCTGCCAGGCCGTCGCCATAGAACTCGACGAACTTGCCCACCACGCCCTTCTTGCGCAGCATCTGCGTCACCGTCAGCACCAGGTCGGTGGCGGTGATGCCTTCGCGCAGCTTGCCGGTCAGCTTGAAGCCGATCACTTCAGGGATCAGCATCGACACCGGCTGGCCGAGCATGGCTGCCTCCGCTTCGATCCCGCCCACGCCCCAGCCAAGCACGCCCAGGCCATTGATCATGGTGGTATGCGAATCGGTACCGACCAGGGTGTCGGGGAAGGCGTAGGTGCGGCCATCGGCCTCACGGGTCCAGACGGTGCGGCCGAGGTATTCGAGGTTGACCTGGTGGCAAATACCAGTACCCGGCGGTACCACGCGGAAGTTGTCAAAGGCGCTCTGGCCCCAGCGCAGGAAGGCATAGCGCTCGCCGTTGCGCTGCATTTCGATGTCGACGTTCTCGCTGAAGGCCTGCGGCGTGCCGTAGCGGTCGACCATCACCGAATGGTCGATCACCAGGTCCACGGGTGAAAGCGGGTTGATCCTCTGCGGGTCGCCGCCGGCCTTGGCCATGGCAGCGCGCATGGCGGCCAGGTCGACCACGGCCGGCACACCGGTAAAGTCCTGCATCAGCACCCGCGCCGGGCGGTACTGGATCTCGCGGTCGGAGCGTCGCTCGCCCAGCCATTGGGCGAGCGCGCGCAGGTCGTCGCCGGTGACAGTCTTGCCGTCCTCCCAGCGCAGCAGGTTTTCCAGCAGTACCTTCAGCGACATGGGCAGGCGCTGCAGGTCGCCCAGTTGGCGGGCGGCCTCGGTGAGGCTGAAGTAGTGGTAGGTCTGGTCGCCGACCTTGAGGGATTTGAGGGTATTCAGGCTATCGAGCGAGGGCATTGCCAACTCCTTCTGCGCCGGTGCCTGGCAAGATCTACCGGTGGCACCGCTGTGTATCGATCCGCACGGCACGGACCTGGCTGAAAGGTCAGGTTAGACCGCTTTGCGTCATCTGACCCTTTTCTGGACCGGCGGGGCGTGTCGCAGGTTCCGATCTTCCTTTATCATCGCCGCCCTGCCGGCGCCTGTGGCGCGCCAGCCGTAGTGGAGTGAGAAATGAATACCCTGTTCATGCATTGCCGGCCCGGTTTCGAGGGTGAGGTGTGCGCCGAAATCAGCGAACATGCCGCCCGCCTGGGCGTTGCCGGCTATGCCAAAGGCAAACCGCAGAGTGCCAGTGCCGAGTTTGTCTGTAGCGAGGAGGGCGGTGCCGAGCGCTTGATGGGGGAACTGCGCTTCAACCAGCTGATTTTCCCGCGGCAGTGGGCCCGTGGCGGTTATGTCGAACTGCCGGAAAGCGACCGTATCAGTGTGCTGCTGGCGCATCTGGCCGGGTTCCCGGTGTTCGGCAGCCTGTGGCTGGAGGTGCTGGACAGCAACGAAGGCAAGGAACTGTCCACTTTCTGCCGCAAGTTCGAGGTGCCGCTGCGCAAGGCCCTGGAAAAGGCTGGCCGCCTGGTCGACGACGCCAGCCGCCCACGCCTGCTGCTCACCTTCATCAGCGGCCGCCGGGTATTTGCCGGTGTTGCCCCGGCCAACAACAGTGCACTGTGGCCCATGGGCATCCCGCGCCTGAAATTCCCCCGCGAGGCGCCCAGCCGCTCGACGCTCAAACTGGAAGAGGCCTGGCACCAGTTCATCCCGCGCGAGCAGTGGGAGCAGCGCCTGAGCGATGACATGACCGGTGTCGACCTAGGAGCCTCGCCGGGTGGCTGGACCTACCAGCTGGTGCGCCGGGGCATGCTGGTGACCGCCATCGACAACGGGCCGATGGCCGAAAGCCTGATGGACACCGGGTTGGTTCAGCACCTGATGGCCGATGGTTTCACCTGGCAACCGAAGCAGCCGGTGGACTGGATGGTGTGCGACATCGTCGAGAAACCGGCCCGTACCACCTCGCTGATCGAGACCTGGCTGGGCGAGGGGCTGTGCCGTGAAGCTGTGGTCAACCTGAAGCTGCCGATGAAGCAGCGCTATGCCGAGGTACGCCGGCTGCTCGACCGCATGGAGGCGACCTTCAAGGCGCGCAAGATCAAGGTGTCGATTGCTTGCAAGCAGCTGTATCACGACCGCGAGGAAGTGACCTGCCATCTGCGCCGGTTGGACTTGAAACCGCGCTAGCACAGCGAACCGCTTTGCTCTTGCTCTTGCTCTTGCTCTTGCTCTTGCTCTTGCTTCGGCTTTTGCTTCTAAGCGCGCGATAGTTCAGACGCCGCCGATTGCGACTTCAGGAGGCCGAGCGAAGGGACTGCGGAGGGAGGTGACGGGCATGGATGCCCGTCAAGCGCTGAGGCCCCATGGATGGGGCCTGCAGCGCGTACTCCCGGGAGCAGGCCCGTAGCGAGGGAACCCCGGAGCGCAGCGTAGGGGCCGGATGATAGGAGCCAGCGTTTTTTGGTTACTTTTTGTCGCGTTTGACAAAAAGTGACCCGCCGTAAGGGCGGAAAGGTGAATAAGCGCCACCTTCGAAAATGAATGTTGACCTTGTTGTTGATGCCCACGCTTGAAAGCGAAGAGCGAAGAGCGAAGAGCGAAGAGCGAAGAGCGAAGAGCGAAGAGCGGAAAAGTACTGGTCTTGATCTCGCGCATAGTCCATTTACGATGGCGACGCTTACTCACCTTTTCGCCCTTACGGCGAGTCACTTTTTGTCAAACGCGACAAAAAACGCTGCGCTCCCATCATCCGGCCCCTCCGCTACGCTACGGGGTTCCCTCGCGCCGGTCTTGCTCCCGGGAGTACGCGCTGCAGGCCCCATCCATGGGGCCTCAGCGCTTGACGGGCATCCATGCCCGTCACCTCCCTCCGCAAAACCTCTGCTCGGCCTCCTGAAGTCGCGAAGATCAAGATCAAGAGCAAGAGCAAGAGCAAGAGCAAGAGCAAGAGCAAGAGCAAGAGCAAGAGCAAGAGCAAGAGCAAGAGCAAGAGCAAGAGCAAGAGCAAGAGCAAGAGCAAGAGCAAGAGCAAGAGCAAGAGCAAGAGCAAGAGCAAGAGCAAGAGCAAGCTCAGGGCTTGTCTTCACAGGCGGTGCTTGGACCACGTCGCGCGATGCGCGACAATAGCGATCATTTGCGGAGTCCCCCATGACCGATTTCACCCCTGACGCCATCCTCGACGCCACCGGCCTGAACTGCCCGGAACCGGTAATGATGCTGCACCAGCACGTGCGCAACCTGGCCGCTGGCGGCCTGCTCAAGGTCATCGCCACCGACCCCTCGACCCGCCGCGATATCCCCAAGTTCTGCAACTTCCTAGGCCACGAACTGCTGCAGCAGCAGGAAGACGCCGGTACCTTCCTGTACTGGATCCGCAAGAAAGCCGACTGAACCGCTCTGGAACACGCCCGGCGTTGCGCCTACACTGCGTTCCCCAGACAGGAGAGCGCCATGCTGATAGTTGCCGACGAGAACATCCCGCTGCTCGATGCATTCTTCCAGGGTTTCGGCGAAATCCGCCGTTACCCCGGCCGAAGCCTCGATGCCGCCAGCGTAAGGGACGCCGACATTCTACTGGTGCGCTCGGTGACCAAGGTCGACCGCCAGTTGCTCGAAGGCAGCCGCGTGCGCTTCGTCGGCACCTGCACCATCGGCACCGACCACCTCGACCTGAACTACTTTGTCGAAGCCGGCATCCGCTGGAGCAGCGCACCGGGCTGCAATGCCCGCGGCGTGGTCGATTACGTTCTGGGCAGCCTGCTGACCCTGGCCGAGCTGGATGGCGTGGCACTGCCCGAGCGCGTGTATGGCGTAGTGGGCGCGGGTGAGGTGGGTGGCCGCCTGGTGCGGGTGCTGCACGGCCTTGGCTGGAAGGTACTGGTATGCGACCCGCTGCGCCAGGCCGCCGAGGGCGGTGACTACGTCAGCCTCGAGACCATCCTGCAACAGTGCGATGTCATCAGCCTGCACACCCCCTTGCAGCGTGGCGGCGAGCACCCGACCTGGCACCTGCTGGGCCAGGCGCAGCTGGCGCAGTTGCGCCCCGGTGCCTGGCTGGTCAACGCCAGCCGTGGCCCTGTAGTGGACAACGCCGCCCTGCGCGAACTGCTGCTGGACCGCGAAGACCTGCATGCGGTGCTGGATGTGTGGGAGGGGGAGCCGCAGGTCGACCTGCAACTGGCCGACCTGTGCACATTGGCTTCGCCGCACATTGCCGGCTACAGCCTCGACGGCCGCCAGCGTGGTACGGCGCAGATCTACCAGGCGCTGTGCCGCTTCCTCGGTGTGGATGAACAGGTGCAACTGGCCGACCTGCTGCCCCGGCCGCCGCTGGCGCAGATCGAACTGGATGCCAGCACCGACCCGGCCTGGGCCTTGGCCACCCTTTGCCGCGCAGTGTACGACCCACGCCGCGACGATGCCGATTTCCGCCGCAGCCTCAGCGACGACCCGCAGCAGCAGCGTGCAGCGTTCGACCAGTTGCGCAAGCAGTACCCGCCACGGCGCGAGATCGAGGGGCTGGCGGTGCGCTTGCGCGGGGAGTCGCCGCAGTTGGCGCAGCTGGTCAGTGCCTTGGGTGGGGTGTTGGTCTGACAGCCTTTTGAAAGCTGTGCCGGCCTCTTCGCGGGTAAACCCGCTCCCACAGGTAGCCCGCTGACCTCAAGGCTTGTGTTGTCCCTGTGGGAGCGGGTTTACCCGCGAAAGGGCCGGTACAGGATTCAGGCAAATAAAAACCCGGCGCAAGCGCCGGGTTGCAAGGAATTCGCCGATCAACCTTTACGTACGCGCTCTACCCGGCTTTCTTCCAGGGCCTTGCAGGCCTGCTGGATCATCTGCTCGGTGATCGGTACTTCGCGCCCCTTCGCATCGATGATCGAACCGCACACCTGCGGAGGTGGTGTGGTCCGGGGCTTCTGGTTGTCGCTGCCATGCTGCAAGCTCATGTATTGTCTCCTCATCAGGTTCAAGCGCAGGTTAACCCTGTGCCGTGACTGGCCTGTGACAGTGCCTGCAGGGTCACGGCAGGCACAGTCCAACAGAAACGGCAGTAAAGCTCCATAGCCTGGTTAGACCGATAGGCTATAGCAACCCTGCAAGGGTTCCACAGGCGTGGATGAGTGGTAGGCTGCGGTTTCCCACCATTGTGGTCAGCGCCATGCCCGAATCGGTTTCCCCACGTCAACGCCGCGCCTTGCGCCTGGGTTGGCAGTTTGTCCGTCCTTACCGTCGCCAGATGCTGCTGGCCTTGCTGGCCCTGGTAGTCACCGCCGCCATCACCCTGTCCATGGGCCAGGGCATTCGCCTGCTGGTGGACCAGGGCTTCATGACCCGCTCCGCGCATCAGCTCAACCAGACCATCGGCCTGTTCCTGCTGCTGGTGTTGGCCCTGGCGGTGGGTACCTTCAGCCGCTTCTACCTGGTGTCGTGGATCGGCGAGCGCTGCGTGGCCGATATCCGTCGAGCCGTGTTCGACCACCTGATCGGCTTGCATCCCGGGTTTTTCGAAGACAACCGCAGCTCCGAGATCCAGTCGCGCCTGACCGCCGACACCACCTTGCTGCAATCGGTAATCGGCTCTTCGCTGTCGATGTTCCTGCGCAACGCGCTGATGGTCATCGGTGGTGTGGTGTTGCTGTTTATCACCAATCCCAAGCTCACCAGCATCGTGGTGGTGGCCCTGCCGCTGGTGCTGGCGCCGATTCTGCTGTTTGGCCGCCGGGTACGCAGCCTGTCGCGGCAGAGCCAGGACCGGGTAGCCGATGTGGGCAGCTATGTGGCCGAGACACTCGGGCAGATCAAGACCGTGCAGGCCTACAACCACCAGGCGCATGACCGCGAGCTGTTCGCCGGTACGGTCGAAGCGGCTTTTGCCGTGGCCCGGCAGCGTATTGCCCAGCGTGCCTGGCTTATCACCCTGGTGATCATGCTGGTACTGGGAGCGGTGGGGGTGATGTTGTGGGTTGGCGGCATGGATGTGATCGCCGGACGCATTTCCGCGGGCGAACTGGCCGCGTTCGTGTTCTACAGCCTGATCGTCGGCAGTGCCTTCGGCACCCTCAGCGAGGTAATCGGCGAGTTGCAAAGGGCGGCGGGCGCCGCCGAGCGCATTGCCGAACTGTTGGCGGCGCGCAGTGCAATCCTGCCGCCCGCCGTGGCGCAGGTGCTGCCGCAGCAGCGGGCCAGTGGGCGTATCGAGCTGCAGCAGTTGGTGTTCGCCTATCCGTCACGGCCCTCGGTGGCGGCTGTCGATGGCCTCAGCCTGGCCATCGAGCCGGGGCAGACCGTGGCACTGGTGGGCCCCTCGGGGGCGGGCAAGTCGACCTTGTTCGATTTGTTACTGCGCTTCTATGACCCCCAGCAGGGGCGCATCCTTCTCGATGGCAAGGCGATCACCGAACTTGACCCCGATCACCTGCGCCAGCAGTTCGCCCTGGTGGCACAGAACCCCTCGCTGTTTCGCGGCACGGTCGAGGCCAACATCCGCTATGGCCGGCCCGAGGCGACCCTGGCCGAGGTCGAGGCAGCCGCCCGGGGTGCCCATGCCGACGCATTCATCCGGCAATTGCCGCAGGGCTACCAGACGCCGCTGGGCGAGGGCGGCATCGGCTTGTCCGGCGGGCAGCGGCAGCGCCTGGCCATTGCCCGTGCGTTGCTGGTCGATGCGCCGATCCTGTTGCTGGACGAAGCCACCAGCGCACTCGACGCACAAAGCGAACACCTGATCCAGCAGGCGCTGCCCAGCCTGATGGCCGGGCGCACCACACTGGTGATCGCCCATCGTCTGGCTACAGTCCAGCATGCCGACCGTATCGCGGTCATCGACAAGGGCCGGCTGGTGGCGGTGGGGACGCATCGCCAGTTGATCGAAGAGAGCCCGCTTTATGCGCGGCTGGCGGCCTTGCAGTTCAACACGGGGTAGCTTGCAGTGGCCTTGTAACATTTCTGTAGTATTTGCCTGAGAGTATCTAGCTCAACTGTTGCGTAAGTGCTCGACCTGGCTGCCATTGCTTGATGGCAGCCTTTTTTTGGCCTGCCCGCAATCGGGCTGCGTTGCGCCTTGTTGCCAGCTTGCGCGGCCCTCCGGTCTTCCTCCTGCTTTCCGAGATCCAAGATGTTGCGTAAATCCCTCAGAGTGCAAATTCTCTCCCTGCTCGGCGGCAGTCTGGTGGCGATGTTGCTGATCGCCCTGGTGTGCTTCCAGTTCCTTTCGTCCAGCGTGCGCGGCTATGCCGAGTTGGTCGATGGGCCGCTGCGGGCCTCGCAATTGATCGACGAAGCCAACCTGCAGTTCAAGATCCAGGTGCAGGAATGGAAGAATGTGCTGTTGCGCGGGCGCCAGCCGACTGACATGGACAAGTACTGGCAGCAGTTCCAGGCTCGCGAGCAGCAGGTGCAGCAACTGCTCGGGCAATTGATCGACAGCAGCGACGCCAGGCTCAAGGCGCCGCTGCAGCAACTGCGTGACAGCCACCGGCAGTTGGGCCAGGCCTATGCGCAGGGTCGCCAGGCATTCCTGGCGGCGGGCGGCGACCCGGTGGCCGGCGACCAGGCGGTCAAGGGCGTGGACCGCGCCGTCAGCGAGCAGATGAGCGAACTGGTCGAGCAACTGCGTGCCGAAGCCCGTCAGCACGCCGCCAGCCTGAGTGCCGGTGCCGAGCGCACGGTATGGCTGGGTCTGCTGGTGATGCTGGCTTCGGCCGTGTTGGTGGGGCTGCTCAGCCTGTGGCTGGTCAACCGCAGCCTGATCGAACCGATCCGCCAGTTGATCGAGTATGTCGCGCAGCTGAGCCAGGGCCGCTTTGCCGCCCGGGTAGACAGCCGCCGTGAGGACGAACTGGGCCGCCTGGCGCGGGCCGCCAACACCCTGCGCGATTTCCTCGCCGACACGGTCGGCCGGCTGCAGGACAACGCCCAGGAACTGGAAGGGGCCAGCGGCCAGCTGCGCAGCATCGCCGGCGACATGGCCCGTGGTACCCACGACCAGTTTCAGCGCACCGACCAGGTGGCCACGGCCATGCACGAGATGTCCGCCACCGCCCAGGAAGTCGCCCGCCACGCCGCCGAGGCCGCCCGCGCGGCGGACGATGCCGACCACAGTGCCCAGGCGGGCGAGCAGGTGATGCAGCAGACCATCGACATCATCGGCGCGGTCAACCGCGAAATTGCCGGCACGGCGGCGGTGATTCGCGACCTTGAGCATGACAGCGCGCGCATTGGCAAAGTCCTTGAAGTGATCCGCGGCATTGCCGAGCAGACCAACCTGCTGGCGCTCAACGCGGCCATCGAAGCGGCCCGTGCCGGCGAGGCCGGGCGAGGTTTTGCGGTCGTCGCCGATGAAGTGCGCAGCCTGGCCCAGCGCACGGCGGCGTCGATCGCCGAGATCCACCAGATCATCGAGGCGGTGCAGTCGGGGGCGGTGGAGGCGGTCAAGGCCATCGAAAGCGGCCAGCAGCGCAGCGAGGAGGGTGCCGAGCAGGTGCAGCAGGCCGGGCAGATGCTGCAGCGCATCACCCTGGCAGTGGAAGCGATCCGCGACATGAACCGGCAGATCGCCACGGCGGCCGAAGAGCAGACCAGCGTGGCCGAGGACATCTCCTGCAACCTGATCGAAATCACCCGCATCGCCACGGCCAACCAGCAGGCGGTGCAGCATACCGAACAGGCGGGGCAGCGCCTGCATGGGTTGTCGGGGCAGCTGGGTGAAGTCACCTCCCGCCTCAGCGCCTGACGCGGCTCTTGTGGGAGCGGCGCCAGGTTGGCTACTGGGGAAACCCGCCACTTCCACTGCTTCATTCCATGCTCTCTGGCGGATTGCCGCCATCTACCCCGTCGCCCGCCCCCGGTATTCACTGCTCCAGTCCCAGTTGGCACGTTCCCTGCTCAAGGCGGCGCGCGTGTATACAACAACTGGATAACATCAATGAAGAAATTCCTGCTGACGTTCCTCTGCCTGGGCGTCATCGGCTGCTCCAAACCCGCGGAACCGGAAAAGACCGTCGACGTGCTGCTGATCGGCGGTGGCATCATGAGTGCCAGCCTGGGTACCTACCTCACCGAGCTGGAGCCCTCCTGGAAGATCGACGTCTACGAGCGCCTGGACCAGGTGGCCGAAGAAAGCTCCAATGCCTGGAACAACGCCGGCACCGGTCACTCCGCGTTCTGCGAGTTGAACTACACCAGTGTGGGCAAGGACGGCAATATCGATATCAGCAAGGCCGTGGGGGTCAACGAGCAGTTCGAGGTTTCCAAGCAGTTCTGGGCCTACCAGGTCGAGCAGGGCGTGCTGAGCAACCCGAAGTCGTTCATCAACAACGTGCCGCACATGAGTTTTGTCTGGGGTGACGACAACGTCGCCTTCCTGCACAAGCGCGTCGACGCCCTGCAGCACAGCTCGCTGTTCCGCGGCATGGAAATCTCCGAAGACCACGAGCAGATCCGCAAGTGGGCGCCGTTGGTGATGGAGGGCCGTGACCCGGGGCAGAAGGTCGCCGCCACGCGCATGGCCATCGGTACCGACGTGAACTTTGGCGAAATCACCCGCCAGTTGTTCGCGGCGATGACCCGCAACCCCAATGTGTCGCTGAACCTGCGCCATGAGGTGCGTGACATCGTGCGCAACGACGACGGCACCTGGCATGTGCGGGTGGCCGATCTGGCCAACGGCGGCGAGGAAAAGGCCGTCAACGCCCGCTTCGTGTTCATCGGTGCCGGTGGTGGCGCGCTGAAGCTGCTGCAGAAGTCGGGCATCCCTGAAGCCGAAGGCTATGCCGGCTTCCCGGTCGGTGGTCAGTTCCTGATGACCGACAACCCCGACCTGGTCGCCCGCCACCAGGCCAAGCTGTACGGCAAGGCCTCGGTTGGCGCGCCGCCGATGTCGGTACCGCACCTGGACACGCGAATGATCGATGGCAAGCAGGTGCTGCTGTTCGGCCCGTTCGCCACCTTCTCCACCAAGTACCTCAAGCACGGCTCGCTGCTGGACATGTTCGCCTCGCTGAACAGCCACAACGTGCTACCGATGGTCAATGCCGGTATCGACAACATCGACCTCAGCACCTACCTGATGGGGCAGCTGATGCTCAGTTTCGATGACCGCATGAACGCGCTGCGCGAGTACTTCCCCAACGCCAAGAACGAAGACTGGAAGCTGCTGCAGGCCGGCCAGCGGGTGCAGGTGATCAAGAAGGACCCGGTCCTGGGCGGTGTGCTGCAGTTCGGTACTGAAGTGGTGGCGGCGCAGGACGGCAGCATCGCTGCGTTGCTGGGAGCTTCGCCGGGGGCCTCGACAGCGGCGCCGATCATGCTGACCGTGCTGGAAAAGACCTTCAAGGACCGTATCCAGTCGCCAGCCTGGCAGGCCAGGCTCAAGGAAATCGTGCCAAGCTATGGGCAAAAGCTGAACAACAATCTGGCGCTGACCAACCAGACCCGGGCATGGAGCAGTGAACGCCTGCAGTTGCTGTATGTGCCGGTGGAGGCCGAGGTGTCGCACTGACCTGCACAAATTGCTGGGGGCTGCCTTGCAGCCCTTTCGTGACACAAGGCCGCTCCCACAACGGGGGGCGCGCTGGGGCCGGGCACTTTTCAACGCACAACAAAAAGCCCGCACAAGGCGGGCTTTTTGATGAGGATTTGGTCGGAGAGACAGGATTCGAACCTGCGGCCTTCTCGTCCCGAACGAGACGCGCTACCTGGCTGCGCTACACTCCGATGAAGGAAATCCTACTGCATACTTTTTTTGCACGCAAGCCCTTGTTGTTAAAAGGGCCTTTGCAAAAAACAGGCTGCGATCAGAGCTCTTTGACGGTGCGGATCTGGTCCTTGTTCAGGCGCGTGCGCTTGCCGTCCAGCTGCTCGAATTCGTAGAAACCGGAGTCTTCATCGTACTTCGGTGTGTCGGTGGCCTGGATTTCGCGACCGTCGTTCAGGGTAATGACGGTTGGCGATGCGCAGCCAGCGAGGGCGCCCAGGCCCAGGGCGAGCAGAAAGGCGGGTAGGGTCCGTTGAATCATCGTGTTTCTCCAGTGCGATGGTGCTAGATGACATTAAGACGCAGGGCGTCCACGCAAGTTCCGTCTACAGTGCAGCATAGCGGCAAACCTGTGGCATTGATCGAGGGCAAGGGCCACGGGCGTCAAGCTGTGATGGGCGCGTGCTGTGTTATAACTGCGGCCATCCCATCTTCTTGTGACGGACCCCCATGAAAGCCAAGGCAGATACCCCCTTCGTGCCGCTGAACATCGCCGTGCTCACAGTCAGCGACACCCGCACCTTCGACACCGATACCTCCGGCCAGATGTTCGTCGACCGCCTGAGCGCGGCTGGCCATCGCCTGGCCGAGCGCGTGCTGCTGAAAGACGACCTGTACAAGATTCGCGCCCAGGTCGCCACCTGGATTGCCGATGACAGCGTGCAGGTGGTGCTGATCACCGGCGGCACCGGCTTTACCGGCCGCGACAGCACGCCCGAGGCCGTGGCCTGCCTGCTGGACAAGCAGGTAGAAGGCTTTGGTGAGCTGTTCCGGCAGATTTCCGTGGCTGACATCGGCACCTCCACCGTTCAGTCGCGCGCCCTGGCCGGGCTGGCCAACGGTACCCTGGTGTGCTGCCTGCCGGGTTCGACCAACGCGGTGCGCACCGGTTGGGACGGTATCCTCGCCGAGCAGCTGGATGCCCGCCATCGCCCGTGCAACTTCGTGCCGCACCTGAAGCAGGCAGCGGCCTGCGACAGCCGTGGCTGAGGTTACCCAGGCCCGGCCGCTGATGCCGGTAGAGCAGGCCCTGGAGCAGTTGCTGGCATTGGCCGAAGCGGCACCGATCCGTGACACAGAGAACCTGCCACTAGCCGAGGCCGAAGGCCGTGTGCTGGCCACCCACCTGGTGGCCTCGCTCGACCTGCCGCCTTGGCCGAACAGCGCCATGGACGGTTACGCCCTGCGCCTGGCCGACTGGCAGGGCGAACCGCTGCCGGTCAGCCAGCGGATTTTCGCCGGCCATGCGCCGCAGCCGCTGCAGCCGGGTACCTGCGCACGCATCTTCACCGGGGCGCCGCTGCCCGGAGGTGCCGACTGCGTCGAAATGCAGGAAAACACCGAAGTGGCGGAGGATGGGCGGGTACGCTTTCTCGAAGCGCTGAAGACCGGGCAGAACATTCGTCCCCAGGGCCAGGAAACCCGCAAGGGCGAACAGGTGATGAGCGCCGGCACCCGGCTGGGGCCGATCGAGCTGGGCCTGGCCGCGACCTTGGGCCACGGCCGGCTGGATGTGGTGCGCAAGGTGCGGGTGGCGGTGTTGTCCACCGGTGACGAACTGGTCGAACCTGGCCTGCCGCTGGGGCCGGGGCAGATCTACAACAGTAACCGCCGACTGCTGGTCAGCTGGTTGCAGCGGCTGGGCTGCGAGGTGGTCGATGCGGGCATCCTGCCGGATGACCTGGCACGCACCCGCACCAGCCTGGCCGAACTGGGCGATGTCGACCTGATCCTGTCCACCGGCGGTGTCTCGGTGGGTGAGGCCGACTACCTCGGTGCCGCCCTGCGCGAAGCCGGCGAGCTGGCTTTGTGGAAGCTGGCGATCAAACCGGGCAAGCCGCTGACCTTCGGCCACTTCCAGGGCGTGCCGGTAATCGGCCTGCCGGGTAACCCGGCCTCGACCCTGGTCACCTTCGGCCTGCTCACCCGGCCGTACTTGTTGCGGCGTCAGGGCGTGACCGATGTCACGCCGTTGCGCTTTGACATGCCGGCCGGCTTTGACTGGCCCAAGGCCGGCACGCGCCGCGAGTACCTGCGCGCCCGCATCGAGCAAGGCCAAGTGCGTATCTACAAGAACCAGAGTTCGGGCGTACTGCGCAGTGCGGCCTGGGCCGAGGGGCTGGTAGAAGTGCGTGAAGGCAGTACACCGAAGCAGGGTGACAGCGTGCCCTTCATTCCCTTCAGCGAACTACTTGGCTGAACGGCCCAGCCAGGCACTGGCCAGCGGCGCGGCCTCGACCGGTGCCGCCAGGGCCAGGCGCATGTGCACGTTCTCCAGTTGCTGGGCGGCCACGCTCCAGTCGTGGCGCTGGCGGGCAAACTGGCGGCCGGCGTCGCTCAACTGGCTCATGCGCCAGGGCTGGTTGAGCAACTGGGTGATCAGCAGCGCCAACTGGTCGCCATCCTCACTGCCCAGGTAGTGCTCACCGTTGTTCGCGGCCAGGCCTGAAACGCCCTTGCCGGTGGTGATTACCGGCAAGCCGGCGGCCATCGCTTCGAGGATTTTCACCTTGGAGCCACCGGCATAGCGCAGTGGTGCGAAGAACAGTGCCGAGCGCCGCTGCAGTTCACGCAGGTCGGGGCGGTAGCCGAACCATTCGATGCGTGGGTCGTTCCAGTGCAGTTTCCAGCTCGTCGGCATGGCATGCCCGGCAATCGCCAGGCGTACCGCCGGGTTGCTCATCCATACCTGCGGCATGATGTCTTCCAGCGCCCATTCGATGGCCTCCAGGTTGGCGCCATACTCGAAGTTGCCAACGAACAGCAGGCGCTGGCTGTGCAGCGCCGGTTGCACGTGCTGGTAGAAATCACAGTCCACGCCATTGACCACCACGTTCACCGGGCGCCCGCTGATCTGCGTTATCAGCTCGGCATCGTGGGCGCTGACTGCCACCAGTTCGGTGGGTTGGTGCAATACCCGCTGTTCCCAGCGTCGATAACGCCAGCGGTCGAAGGCGTTGAGCGGGCGCAGCCACAGCGGTAGGCGATCGTGGTTGGCGCCCCCCATCACTGATTCCAGGGTGTGCTCGCTGAGCATGTACGGCAGCCCGCGTGCCTGCAGGGCTTTTTCGAAGGGCTGGAAACTGTAGCTGTGCTCGATCTGGATCACGTCCCAGGGCTCGTCCAGCAATTGCTCGAAGCGGTGCCGCAGGCAAGGGGCCAGACCATTGATAATTGCGCGCATGGGGTAAGCGATGATCGGCGAGGCCAGCAGGTTGAGCGGGCTGTGCAGGGGGCGGCGGGGCAGCACGATCAGGCGCTCGAGCAGCGGTTCCAGGGCCTCGCGGGCGGCATCGTCGAGGGGGATCTTCGATTGCACCAGCAGGGTAATCCGGTGGCCCCGCTGTGCCAGTGCGCGTATCAGGTGGTATTGCCGGGTCTTGCTGCCGCTGGTGGTCGGCCAAGGCAGGTACGGCAGTGTCCAGAGAATGCGCATGACCCGAAATCCTCGCTAAAGGCTGCGGATAGCAAGACGCGCCCGTGGGCAGCAGTGGTAGAACCACTGCCGGGGGCGCGTCCGTGGCAATAAAGTGTATTTGCTGAGCATAGCCGTGCATTGCCAGGCGTGTGGGAAAAGACCGGCCAACGCTTGTCGGTTGACGTCCGGCCCACACGGTCAATTTTGTGTGAGCGGCCTTGTGTCGCGATAGGGGCGCGAAGCGGCCCCACATTTTCAGCTCCGCTGCGGAGATTGCCGGGGCCGCTCTGCGGCCCTATCGCGACACAAGGCCGCTCCCACAAAAATTGATCGCGCTGGCCTGCTATTTTTTGGGGCGCATGCAACGATCCGCGATTGCGGAGGGTCGAGATCTGGGTTGATCACTTCACGGAGGCGCACAAACATGCGAGCGGGCAAGGCAATGCTGATCCTGCATGGCAAGCAGGCGATGAATGAAGACTTGCGCAGCGCCGTGCATGATCTGCGCGACAGCGGCTGGGTGCTGGATGTGCGGGTCACCTGGGAGGCCGGTGACGCCCAGCGGCTGGTCACCGAGGCGCTGGCCGCCGGCTACGACCACATCGTCGCCGGAGGTGGGGATGGCACGCTGCGTGATGTCGCCGAGGCCATGGGGCTGGCAGGTACCCAGGCCAGCCTGGCGTTGTTGCCGCTGGGCACGGCCAACGATTTTGCCAAGGCCGCCGGCATACCCCTGGAGCCTGCCACGGCCCTGGCCTTGCTGAACATACCCGCACGGCCGATAGACCTGGGCCAGGCTGGTGACCAGCTGTTCCTCAACATGGCCACGGGCGGTTTTGGCAGCCAGGTCACGGCCAATACCTCCGAAGACCTGAAGAAAGTACTGGGCGCGGCCGCCTACCTGTTCACCGGGTTGTCGCGCTTCAGCGAACTGCAGGCAGCCTCGGTAGAGCTGCAAGGGCCAGGCTTCGACTGGCAGGGTGACCTGCTGGCGCTGGGGATCGGCAATGGCCGCCAGGCCGGGGGTGGGCAAATGCTGTGCCCCGAGGCCCTGGTGGACGACGGCTTGCTCGATATCGCCATCCTGCCGGCACCACAGGAGATGGTTGGGGCGCTGCGTGAGCTGTTGGCTGGCAACGGGTTGTTAGTCAGGGCCAGGTTGCCCTGGGTGGAGATCAAGTGCTCGCAGGGGCTGGACATCAACCTCGATGGCGAGCCAGTGCAGGCCGAAAAGTTACGCTTCCAGGCCAAGCCCGCTGCACTGCGGCTACACCTGCCGGAGGGGTCTCCGTTGCTCAGTCGTCCAGGCTGATGATTTTCTCGCGCACGGCGAACAGCACCAGGCCGGCCACGTCATGGATTTGCAGGCGTTTCATGACCTGCGAGCGGTGGGTTTCCACAGTCTTGATCGACAGGCCCAGGCCGGTGGCGATTTCCCGGGTGGACTTGCCACGCACGATCAGGCGCAGGATCTCCAGCTGTCGCGCCGTGAGATTATGCCGCTCGCCAGCTGGTTGCTTGCCCTGCCTGGTGTGCTGCAGCGCCTGGTTGATGACCGTATGGGCGACGGCTGGGCTGAGGTAGCGCTCGCCGTTGCGCACCGCGGCCAGGGCCTGTTCCAGCTCGGTGGCGCTGGTGTCCTTGAGCAGGTAGCCGTGGGCGCCACTCTCCAGTGCCCGCATGATCAGGTCCGGGTCGGTGTGCATCGACAGGATCAACACCTTGCAGGTGCTGCCGCTGGCGCGCAGTTGGGTGAGGGCGTCCAGGCCGCTGGTCGAGCGCATGGAGATGTCCAGCAAGACGATGTCCGGCGCCAGCGTGCGCACCTGTTCGAGCAACTGGCTGCCGTCGTCGGCTTCACCGATCACGTCATAGCCGGGAATGTCGCACACCAGTGCGCGCACACCGGCGCGAATCAGTGAGTGGTCGTCTACCAGCAGCAGTCTACAGGTCATGGGTTGCGGTGCTCCTGGCGCGTTGCTGGGTGCGCGGTGGCCATGGGAACATCGCCTCGATGTGCGTGCCCAGCCCGAGCTGGCTGGTAATGTCCAGGCTGCCCTGCAACGCGGTTACCCGCTCCTGCATACCGGCCAAGCCCCGCTGGCCTGCTTCGGCCGGTTGCCTGGCGGGCACGAAGCCGCGGCCATCGTCTTGGATCGACAACGCCAACCCCTCGGGGGTGCGCTGCAGGCGGATGACCAGATTGCGTGCCTGGGCGTGGCGCAGCATGTTGGTCACAGCTTCCTGGGTAATGCGGAACACGGCCATGGCCACGGCCTCGTCGATGCCCCCCAGGCGCTGGTTGCAGGCCAGGCTCCAGTGAACGTCGCTGTTGCCCAGGGTGCGCACCAGGTGTGCGCGCAGGCTGGCTTCCAGGCCCAGGCTGGCCAACTGCCGCGGGTTGAGCAGGGCGGAGACATCGCGCACGTTGCCCAAGGTGTCATCCAGCGTGCTGCGCAGGGCGTCGCAGTGGCCTTGCAGCTCGTCGGGCATGCGCTTCTGCAGCCACTGCAGCTGCAGCTTGGCGGCGGTGAGCAACTGGCCGATGTCGTCGTGCAGTTCCCGGCTCAGGTGCTGGCGCTCGCCTTCCTGGACTTTGAGCATGCGCTCGGCCAGTTCCGCCGGGCGCAGGCTGATCGACCTGGCACCCAGGGCCAGGTGCACGGTAGCGCCCAGAGTGGCGGCCAGTTGCAGCACCAGCAGGCTGGCCGGGATCACCTGATCGGCCAGGTACAGCAACAGGTTGGCGACCAGCGAGGCAATGCACAGCCCGACAGTCGCCCAGCGCAGCAGGGTAGTACGGGAGCAGCACAGCAAAGAAGTCTTCAAGCGTGGAAGCATAGGTAGGGAAGCCACTGAAGTATTGCTGATGGAGGCCTTGCACAATCCATGTCAGAGGCTTTGGAGCAGTACTTGCCGTTTTCTTTCAAACACGTGATCTTGCGACCTTGCTGCAGGCCGCAAGCGTTTGTGGGGGCGCATATTACCACTTCGCAGTGCATCGGTCGCGGTCGGCTAACGCCATGAAACGCCGACGAGGCGGGCGCGGGAGGGTGGCAAAGTGCCGCTTTGCTTGATCGCGCAACATGCACTTGCCATCGAACTTGTGCGCTGTTGATTCAACTTGGCCCCCCGCAACCTGAAAAACCTCGAGAATTTTCCAGGTTCGGCCAGGATGGGCCTGAATGAACGTGCCCGGCTGCATTTTGCGCCAGTTCAATAGGTGGCAGATGAGCGGCCGGAGTGCGTGCTGCCTGCCGTCTCGGAATGCGGGTGAATGCACACGCTGCCTTGCTCGTCGCAGGGTGTGCAAGGTTGTGCAAACGTTTGCTGCACGGCCTTGGCCAGTTCACCCAGCAGCACCAACTGCTCGCCGATGTCCAGGTTGAGCCGTCCGGTGCAAGGGTCTACAAGTTCCAGCTGCCAGGCCAGCAAGGTCAGGCAGGCCCCTACCGCGGGCAGGGCTTCGCGCTGCAGGCAACCGACCTGGCAGGCCGGTGCCAGCGTTTGCTGCAGGGCGGTGGTGTAATGGGCGACTTCGCGCAGGCCCAGATGTGCGGCCTGTCGAGCGAGGTTGTCGAGGGCATTTTCCAGGCAGTGGCAAGCATCCGGGTCGTTGTCGATCAGTTCCAGATGCTGCAGGCATTCCTGAGCCTGGGTCAGCAGTACCTGCGCATCCAGCAGGAACCCCTGCAGGGCGTTATCGAACGACAAGGCGCTGTCCATCATGATGCCCCCGCGCGTGGGGCTGGCACAGGGGACGGGCACGCCAAAACGATAGCTAGCAAAAGCCTGACTCCATTCATGCAATGAGAATGGCGTCACATTAATGGCTAAAGGATATCGCGAACATCAGGTCGCACCCGATTGTAGCTAAGGGTTTCCCTGATAAGGGCCTCAGGTGGGGAACTTTTGCTGTCCCGCTGAATCACCCCGCGCTTCCCGCAGTAAAGCATGATGGTAAAGTGATATCAATTGCCTTCACGGCATTTTCCCGCAAGGGTCAAGGTGTGCGTGAAGCCGCCGATACAGGGTGGATGATTTCACTTTTTCCGACTCAAGCCTGGGGGCTTTCCAATGGCTGGCATTCTCGACACAGTAGACCAACGCACGCAACTGGTGGGTGAGAACCGCCTGGAAATCCTGATGTTTCGCCTGGCCGGCCGCCAGTTGTTCGCGATCAACGTGTTCAAGGTGCAGGAAGTGCTGCAGCTGCCCAAGTTGACCCTGATGCCCCAGCGCCACGCTTTCGTCTGCGGTGTGGTCAACCTGCGCGGCCAGACCCTGCCGGTGATCGACCTGTCCCAGGCGATCGGCATGCGCCCGCTGCAGCCGGGGCCGGACAGCACCATCATCGTCACCGAATACAACCGCTCGGTGCAGGCTTTCCTGGTGGGCGGTGTCGACCGTATCGTCAACATGAACTGGGAGGCGATCATGCCGCCGCCGTCCAGCGCCGGGCGCCAGCATTACCTGACGGCCATCACCAAGGTCGATGACAAGCTGGTGGAAGTGATCGACGTGGAGAAGGTGCTGGCCGAGATCGTGCCCTACAACGCCCGGGTTTCCGGCGACAAACTCGCCGATCCGGTGCTGGCCCGGGCCCGCGGCCGCGAAGTGCTGCTGGTGGACGATTCCAGCGTGGCCCTGGCGCAATTGCGCGACACCCTGTCCCAGCTGGGCGTGAAGCTGCACGTGGCCAGTGATGGCCTGAAGGCGCTGCGCATGCTCAAGGGTTGGGCCGACGCTGGTGAGGATGTGTGCGAGAAGCTGCTGATGGTGTTCACCGACGCCGAGATGCCGGAAATGGACGGCTACCGGTTGACCACCGAGATCCGTGGCGATGCCCGTTTGCGCCGGCTGTACGTGGTGTTGCACACCTCGCTGTCGGGCAGTTTCAACGAATCCATGGTGAAGAAGGTGGGCTGCGACAACTTCCTGTCCAAGTTCCAGCCCGATCGCCTGGTCGACGTGGTCAAGCAACGCCTGTTGCTGGATGCCGCTACTGCGTGATCCCGGCCCCTGCCGGGTATAAGCTTGGCGTTTTGGCATGACGCGAGGCGGCAGGGATGTTTCTCAGTGAGCTGTATCGGTACCCGGTGAAGTCCGGGCAGGCGCAACGCCTGCAGGCTTCACCGGTGGGGTTGCTGGGGTTGCAGGGCGACCGGCGCTGGATGGTGGTGGAGGAAGAAAATGGACGCTTCCTTACCCAGCGCGCCTGGCCTCATCTAGGCCAGATCAAGGCAAGCGATGATGACAGCGGCCAGTTGCTGCTGGAAGCACCTGGGCAGGCACCGTTGCGGGTGCCTGTGCCACCTGCCGATGACGCCCTGCGCGGCGTGACCATCTGGCGCGATACCTTGCGTGTGCCGGATGCGGGCGATGCGGCGGCGGCCTGGCTCAGCCAGTTGCTGGGCAAGGCCGTGCGCCTGGTGTATTGCCCGGAGCAGCGCGCGCGTTATCTGCCCAATGGCTATGGCTTCAACAGTGACCGGGCGGCGTTCCCCGACGGTTTCCCGTTGTTGCTGATCAACCAGGGATCGCTGGAAGAACTCGACCGCCGTATCGGCCGGCCAATGGAGGTGCTTCGTTTTCGGCCCAACCTGGTGGTGCAGGGGGCCGAACCGTTTGCCGAAGATGGGTGGAAGCGGATCCGTATCGGCAGCCTGGAATTTCGCGTGCTCAAGCCCAGTGTGCGCTGCATCTTTACCACCATCGACCCGGCTACCGGCGAGCGTACCGAGGACCGCGAGCCGATGGCCACGCTCAGGACCTTTCGTGAGAAGGAGGGGGATGTGCTGTTCGGGCAGAACCTGGCGGTGGATGGCAGTGGGTGGTTGGAGGTAGGGATGCAGGTCGAAATCCTGGAGTAGCTGTGTTGCCTGTGCCGGCCTCTTCGCGGGTAAACCCGCTCCCACAGATACTGCACCGCATTCAGGACCGGTGAAATATCTGTGGGAGCGGGTTTACCCGCGAAGAGGCCGGCGCAGGCTCACCAGTAATCACATGTCATCGAAATACCGCTCATGCCAATCCACCAGCGGCTGCGGCGAGTTCAGCTTCTGCCCATAGATCACCGAATACGACAGTACGTTCTGCACATACTGGCGCGTTTCGTCGAACGGGATCGACTCCACCCACACATCGAAGCTCAGGTGCTTGGCGCCTTTGAGCCACTGCCGCACGCGCCCGGGCCCGGCGTTGTAGGCTGCCGAAGCGAGTACCCGGTTGCCGTTGAACTGGCTGTGCACCTGGCTCAGGTAGGCCGCACCCAGCTGGATGTTCTTGTCTGGGTTGAGCACCTGCGCCGGTGATGCCAGCGGGATACTGAACTTGCGCGCGGTTTCCTTGGCCGTGGCCGGCATCAACTGCATCAGGCCGCTGGCACCGACCGGGGAACGGGCATCCTCCATGAACGCACTTTCCTGGCGGGTAATGGCGAATACCCAGCTTGAATGCAGGCCGCGGACCTTGGCCTCGCGCACCAGGGTGTCGCGGTGGGCCATCGGGAAGCGGATGTCCAGGTCGTCCCAGTACTGCGCCTGGCTGATGGTGCGAATGGCCGGGAAGTACCAGCGCAGGTCGTAGCCCAGGCGCGCCTGGGCGACCATTTCGTCGCGGCTGAAGTGGCGGCTGACGTGGTACCACTCGCGGCGACCTTCGACGATCTGGCCACGGGCGTGGAACTCCAGGGCACGGCGGATGCCCGGGGTGTTGCGGACTTTGTTGACCAGCTGTGGGCTGAGCACCAGCGGCTTGTTGTTCAGCTGGTAAGGGGTTTGTGCCCGGTCGGCAGCGAGGAAACCGTAGAAGTCACGCTCGCGCGCCACGGTCTTGTACAGCAGCGGGATCTGTGGGTTGTTCGGCTGTGCCAGCTCCAGGCTGCGCGCCTGCCAGTACTTCCAGCGGCTGCTGTTGGCCAGGTCCTGGGGCAGGCGGCGGGTCAGCTCGTAGGCGTCTTCCCAGCGGCCCAGGCGCAGCAGCAGGCGCAGGCGCCATTCGCTGACGGTGTTGTCACGCAGCTCGGGGTCGTAACGGGTCATCAGGTCGAGCGCGCGCGGGTCGTAGCGGCGCGCCAGGGTCAGGCCGATTTCGCGGGCGATGGCCACCTTCTCGTCGCGTGAAAAGTGCATGCGCTGGGCGTAGTCGTCGAGCAGCGCCATGGCCCGCTCCGGGTCCTGTCGGGCAAGGCGGCGCAGGCCGAGGCTGACCACGTCGGACATGGCTTCGTTGGCCGGGGTGAAGCGCGACGGCTGGTTGAGCAGCTCGGGTTTCTGCGCCACCTCTACCAGCAGGCGCCCCTGCGGCGCGAGGGTGGTCAGGGTCTTGACCAGGTTGTTGGCCAGGCCGTAGTTGCGCGCCTGGGCCGCCAGCTTGGTGCGTTGCCAGCGCTTGGCCTCGGTCAGTTGGCCCTCGGCCGCCCACATGCCGAACAGTGTGTCGCAGGTAGCCGGCTGCGACTTGCCGACGTTCCACAGTTTGTCGGCCGTGGCAAAACCCTCGGCGCGCAGGCCGTGGCTGAGCTGGTACTGGCCGTTGAGGCAGTCCAGTTCGGTGAAGTTGAGCTTGGGGTCGTAGTACTTGACGAAAGTGTTCCATTCGCCGCGTTCGGCCAGCCAGCGCAACCAGCGCAGTTTCATCCAGTTGGCCTGGGGCAGGTCGCCATGCTTGGCAAGGAAGCCTTCGATTTCCTGATTGCTCGCGGTTTTCAGGCGGGCGGTGAGTTCGTCGTAGGCCAGGTAGGGCGTCAGCGGGTAGTCGCTGAGGGCCTGGGCATAGCGCAGGTATGGGCCTTTGTCGCCTTTGGCCAGCGCGCGCTTGGCCTCGTCATAGTACTGGCGTTGCAGGGTAAGATCGGCGGCCTGCGCCGCGCAGGTGGCGGCGGTGAGCAGCAGGCAGGATGCAATATGTAACAGGCGGCTGCGCATGATACGTCCGGGCAGTTGAACCATGGGGAAGTGACGGCGGAGCCAGCACTGTTGGAAGCTATTGCCTTAGCTTAGCTGTTTGCCGGCGGCGGGTGAAAGCACTGTGCTTGTATCGGGATATTAAGTTCGACCAGATGTCGCAAAGCCCTTGCCGGATGGCCAGGCGGATGCCGTCGAGGGCCAAGTCAGGTAGAATGCGCGCCCGATTTATGGAGACCAACATGACCCTGCTCAAATTCAGCGATGTGTCCCTCGCATTCGGCGCCATGCCGCTGCTGGACAAAGTGTCCTGGCAGATCGCTCGTGGCGAGCGGGTGTGCATCATCGGCCGCAACGGCACCGGCAAGTCGAGCATGCTGCGCCTGGTCAAGGGCGAGCAGAAGGGCGACGACGGCGAAATCTGGCGTGCCCCGGGCCTGAAGATCGGCGAGCTGCCGCAGGAGCTGCCGGTGGCCGACGAGCGCACGGTGTTCGACGTGGTGGCCGCAGGCCTGGATGGTGTGGGCGATCTGCTGGCGCAGTTCCATCACCTGAGCCTGAACATCCAGGGTGATGAAGACCTGGAAAAACTCATGCACGTCCAGCACGAGCTGGAAGCCCGTGACGGCTGGCGCCTGCAGCAGGTGGTGGAAAGCACCCTCAGCCGCCTGCAGCTGCCGGCCGACAAGACCCTGGCCGAACTGTCCGGTGGCTGGCGCCGCCGCGTGCTGCTGGCCCAGGCGCTGGTGTCGGAGCCCGACCTGCTGCTGCTCGACGAGCCGACCAACCACCTGGACATCGGTGCCATCGCCTGGCTCGAAGAGGCCCTGCGCGGCTTCAATGGCGCGGTATTGTTCATCACCCACGACCGTTCGTTCCTGCAGAACCTGGCCACCCGCATCCTGGAACTGGACCGCGGCGGCCTGATCGACTGGAACGGCGACTATGCCAGCTTCCTGGTGCACAAGGAGGCCGCACTGGCCGCCGAGGAAACCGCCAACGCGTTGTTCGACAAGCGTCTGGCCCAGGAAGAGGTATGGATTCGCCAGGGCATCAAGGCCCGCCGTACCCGCAACGAAGGCCGCGTACGCGCACTGAAGGCCCTGCGCGTGGAGCGCAGCGAACGCCGCGAGCGCCAGGGCAAGGCCAATATCCAGATCGAGGCGGCGGAAAAGTCTGGCAAGCAGGTAATGGTGCTGGAGAACGTCAGCTTCCATCACCCGGAAGGGCCTGTGCTGGTCAAGGACTTCTCCATGGTTCTGCAGCGTGAGGACCGCATCGGCCTGCTGGGCGCGAATGGTACCGGCAAGACCACGTTGCTAAAGCTGATGCTCGGTGACCTGGAGCCGACCGCAGGCAAGGTCGAGCGCGGCACCAAGCTGGAAGTGGCCTATTTCGACCAGATGCGCCACCAGCTCGACCTGGAAAAGACCGTTATCGACAACCTGGCCGAAGGCCGGGACTTCATCGAGATCGACGGCCAGAACCGCCATGTGCTGAGCTACCTGGGCGATTTCCTGTTCAGCCCTCAGCGTGCCCGTACGCCGGTCAAGGCGCTCTCGGGTGGCGAGCGGGCACGGCTGTTGCTGGCCAAGCTGTTCAGCAAGCCGGCCAACCTGCTGGTGCTTGACGAGCCGACCAACGACCTGGACGTGGAAACCCTCGAGCTGCTCGAGGAGGTGCTGTCCAACTACAAGGGCACCGTGCTGATGGTCAGCCACGACCGGGCCTTCCTCGACAACGTCGTCACCAGCACCCTGGTGTTCGAAGGCGAGGGCAAGGTGCGTGAATACGTCGGTGGTTACGAGGACTGGATTCGCCAAGGGGGCTCACCGAAGCTGCTGGGCGTGACCGAGAGCAAGGGCGGCAAGTCCGAGCTCAACAGCGCGGTGGTGGAGAAGGTAGAGGCCAAGCCGGCGCCTGCGCAGGTTGCAGTGGTGGCTGATGGTTCGAAGAAGAAGCTCAGCTACAAGCTGCAACGTGAGCTGGAAATGCTGCCGGGGCAGATCGACGAGCTGGAGCAGCGCATGGCCGAGGCCCAGGAAGAAGTGAATGCGGCGGGCTTCTATCAGCGGCCGATTGCGGAAACGTCGGCAGTGCTGGCGAAGATCGAGAAGCTGCAGGGTGAGCTGGATGTGCTGGTGGAGCGCTGGGCCGAGCTGGAAGGCTGATCGGCGTTAGCCTGGCCCGGCCTCTTCGCGGGTGAACCCGCTCCCACAAGGACCGCACCGCTGTTGAGCACGGTGCAGTACCTGTGGGAGCGGGTTCACCCGCGAAAGGGCCGGCAC
This sequence comes from Pseudomonas sp. SA233, assembly GCF_054792385.1. Classification (NCBI taxonomy): domain Bacteria; kingdom Pseudomonadati; phylum Pseudomonadota; class Gammaproteobacteria; order Pseudomonadales; family Pseudomonadaceae; genus Pseudomonas; species Pseudomonas sp. SA233. The sequence goes on from NZ_CP096449.1 coordinate 1,817,279, forward strand.
CGGTTGAATCATTCCTTCTTCTGCAAGCGCACCGCCAGTACATCGCAGGGCGCCCCATGCAGCACGTCATTGGCCGTGGACCCCAGCAGCAACGCCAGGCCATGACGGCCATGGCTGCCGACCACGATCAGGTCGCACTTCTGGTCCTTGGCCAGCTGGTGGATTTCCTGGCGCGGCTGGCCATAGGTCAGGTGCGAGTCGCCGCGGTGGATGTCCGGGTATTTGTTGAACAGGCGGTCCATGCGTTCCTTGGCCTGGTCGAACTGCTGCTGTTGCAGCTGCGACAGGTCCATCGGCACGTCGCCGCCGAACGCCATGGCCATCGGCTCGACGATGTGTACCAGCGAAACCTTGGCATTCGACGGCGCGGCCAGCGCCATGGCGCGCTTGATCACCGGGTCGCATTCTTCGGTCAGGTCGACGGCGACCAGAAGATGTTCGTAGGACATGAGCGGAACTCCTGACAATCGCGATAGAAGAAGTATGGTCGCTTTCGGGCGGGTCTTCCGTGAAAAATGGCTAACCAGCTCATTTGCAACGTTTTATGGGAACTACTGATATGACGGTATTGCTGGTGGTGTCAATCCTCGCGCTGATTCTCAGCCCGCTTTCCTGGCTGCGCACCTCGCGCAAGCAGAGCGAGCAGATGAAGCTGCGCCTGGAGGCTCGGCGCATGGGTTTGGCCATGCAGCTGGCGCCGCAGCAGTGGCCGCACTGGCTGGAAAAGCAGCCGCCAAGCCCGTGCCCGCAATACCACCGGGCCCGTCGCCGCGGGCATGAGGACAGCTTCTGCTTCTGGCAGATCACCCCGGGGGTGTGGTGGAACCAGTGGCGTGAACCCTGCGAGGACCCACGCTTCATGGAGGCCTTGGCACGCTTGCCGGCGAGTGTCTACAAGGTCGAGGCCGATGCCCGGATGATCGCGCTGTACTGGACCGAGCGGGGTGATACCGCTGTGTTGCAGGATATTGCCCACGTCCTCGAAACCCTGGCCTGAACTCCAGCTTCTGCTTCACTGGTGACGCCTGTAGGAGCAGCCTTGTGCTGCGAAGAGGCCCGTATGCCGGATACAGATGGCTGGATGTGTCGACCCTTTCGCAGCGCAAGGCTGCTCCTACAGGCACGGCGCATCTCCTGACGGCGTTAAACGACAAAGCGGCGGCTTGGCCGACCCCTGAAGGGGTGGGGTGCCAAGTCGCCGCTTTGCGTTCTGCTGCGCAGAAAAGGCCAGGCAGGCCGGGTATGCATTCAAGCAAGTGCCAGTGTAGCCGTTCAAGGCCGCCGCGCAAGGCAAAAGCTGCAGCATTCTTCTGCGGTTCATGGTCAATCGCTGACATGAATGGCCAGCAATCACTGTCATCACGTTTTGTACCGGGACGCTACAAAATGACCGGAAAGTCGTGTTTTCACCTTGCTCGCGAGCATTTGACAACGCCGATCTTTTCGGAGAATGTGTGCACACCCAAATCAAACGGGCGTATGAATTGAGCGTTTGTATGTCATGACGCCAAGCCATACTTCCGACTAGCGCGCTGACGGGTGTGCCTGGGGCAGGGCAGCTAGGCCTGCTTTTGCTGCAGCGATCGGCGTGTACAGTTCAGCTTCCATATCGTGGAGATCAGTTGATGATTTACGAAGGTAAAGCCATCACGGTTAAGGCTCTTGAAAGTGGCATCGTCGAGCTCAAGTTCGACCTCAAGGGTGAGTCCGTCAACAAGTTCAACCGCCTGACCCTGAACGAACTGCGCCAGGCCGTCGATGCCATCCAGGCCGACGCCTCGGTCAAGGGCGTGATCGTCAGCAGTGGCAAGGACGTGTTCATCGTCGGCGCCGACATCACCGAGTTCGTCGACAACTTCAAGCTGCCCGAGGCCGAACTGGTCGCCGGCAACCTGGAAGCCAACCGCATTTTCAACGCCTTCGAAGACCTCGAAGTGCCGACCGTCGCCGCCATCAACGGCATCGCCCTGGGCGGCGGCCTGGAAATGTGCCTGGCCGCCGACTACCGGGTCATGTCCACCAGCGCCAAGATCGGCCTGCCGGAAGTCAAGCTGGGTATCTACCCGGGCTTCGGCGGCACCGTGCGCCTGCCGCGCCTGATCGGTTCGGACAACGCCATCGAATGGATCGCCGCCGGCAAGGAAAACCGTGCCGAGGACGCCCTGAAAGTGGGTGCCGTCGACGCCGTGGTCGCGCCTGAACTGCTGATGGCCGGTGCCCTTGACCTGGTCAAACGCGCCATCAGTGGCGAGCTGGACTACAAGGCCAAGCGCCAGCCCAAGCTGGAAAAGCTCAAGCTCAACGCCATCGAGCAGATGATGGCCTTCGAGACTGCCAAGGGCTTCGTCGCCGGCCAGGCCGGCCCTAACTACCCAGCCCCGGTCGAAGCCATCAAGACCATCCAGAAGGCTGCCAACTTCGGTCGTGACAAGGCCCTGGAAGTCGAAGCCGCAGGCTTCGCCAAGCTGGCCAAGACCTCGGTTGCCGAGAGCCTGATCGGCCTGTTCCTCAACGACCAGGAACTCAAGCGCAAGGCCAAGGCGCATGACGAAATCGCCCACGACGTGAAGCAGGCCGCCGTGCTCGGCGCCGGCATCATGGGTGGCGGCATCGCCTATCAGTCGGCGGTCAAGGGCACCCCGATCCTGATGAAGGATATCCGCGAGGAAGCCATCCAGCTGGGCCTGAACGAGGCCTCCAAGCTGCTCGGCAATCGCGTCGAGAAGGGCCGCCTGACCCCGGCCAAGATGGCCGAGGCACTCAACGCCATTCGCCCGACCCTGTCCTATGGCGATTTCGCCAATGTCGACATCGTCGTCGAGGCCGTGGTCGAGAACCCGAAAGTCAAGCAGGCCGTGCTGGCTGAAGTGGAAGCCCAGGTGAAGGACGATGCGATCCTCGCTTCCAACACCTCGACCATTTCCATCAATCTGCTGGCCAAGGCGCTCAAGCGCCCGGAAAACTTCGTCGGCATGCACTTCTTCAACCCGGTGCACATGATGCCGCTGGTGGAAGTCATCCGTGGCGAGAAGTCCAGTGAAGTGGCGGTTGCCACCACCGTGGCCTACGCCAAGAAAATGGGCAAGAACCCGATTGTGGTCAACGACTGCCCGGGCTTCCTGGTCAACCGCGTGCTGTTCCCGTACTTCGGCGGCTTCGCCAAGCTGGTAAGCGCCGGTGTCGACTTCGTGCGTATCGACAAGGTCATGGAAAAGTTCGGCTGGCCGATGGGCCCGGCGTACCTGATGGACGTGGTCGGCATCGACACCGGCCACCACGGCCGCGACGTGATGGCCGAAGGCTTCCCGGACCGCATGAAGGACGAGCGCCGCTCGGCCGTTGACGCACTTTACGAGGCCAACCGCCTGGGCCAGAAGAACGGCAAGGGCTTCTACGCCTACGAAACCGACAAGCGCGGCAAGCCGAAGAAGGTCGCCGACGCCACCGTGCTCGACGTGCTCAAGCCGATCGTCTTCGAGCAGCGTGAAGTCACCGACGAAGACATCATCAACTGGATGATGATCCCGCTGTGCCTGGAGACCGTGCGCTGCCTGGAAGACGGCATCGTCGAAACCGCTGCCGAAGCCGACATGGGCCTGGTCTACGGCATTGGCTTCCCTCCCTTCCGCGGTGGTGCGCTGCGCTACATCGACTCGATCGGTGTGGCCGAATTCGTTGCCCTGGCCGATCAATACGCCGACCTGGGGCCGCTGTACCACCCGACCGCGAAGCTGCGTGAAATGGCCAAGAACGGCCAGCGCTTCTTCAACTGAGCGGTCAACGAGCTAGAGCGAGAGATTTGATATGAGCCTGAATCCAAGAGACGTGGTGATTGTCGACTTCGGTCGCACGCCGATGGGCCGCTCCAAGGGTGGCATGCACCGCAATACCCGCGCCGAAGACATGTCGGCGCACCTGATCAGCAAGCTGTTGGAACGCAACGACAAGGTCGACCCGAAAGAAGTCGAGGACGTGATCTGGGGCTGCGTCAACCAGACCCTCGAGCAGGGCTGGAACATCGCCCGCATGGCCTCGCTGATGACCCAGATCCCGCACACCTCCGCGGCGCAGACCGTCAGCCGCCTGTGCGGCTCGTCGATGAGCGCGCTGCACACCGCCGCCCAGGCGATCATGACCGGCAACGGTGATGTATTCGTGGTCGGTGGCGTGGAACACATGGGCCACGTCAGCATGATGCATGGCGTCGACCCCAACCCGCACCTGTCCTTGCATGCTGCCAAGGCTTCCGGGATGATGGGCCTGACCGCGGAAATGCTCGGCAAGATGCACGGCATCACCCGTGAGCAGCAGGACCTGTTCGGCCTGCGTTCGCACCAGCTGGCCCACAAGGCCACGGTAGAAGGCAAGTTCAAGGATGAAATCATCCCGATGCAGGGCTACGACGAGAACGGCTTCCTGAAGGTGTTCGATTTCGACGAAACCATTCGCCCGGAAACCACCCTCGAAGGCCTGGCATCGCTGAAGCCGGCGTTCAACCCGAAAGGCGGTACCGTCACTGCCGGTACCTCGTCGCAGATCACCGACGGTGCATCGTGCATGATCGTCATGTCCGGCCAGCGCGCCATGGACCTGGGTATCCAGCCATTGGCGGTCATCCGTTCCATGGCGGTAGCTGGTGTCGACCCGGCAATCATGGGCTACGGCCCGGTGCCGTCGACCCAGAAAGCCCTCAAGCGTGCTGGCCTGACCATGGCCGACATCGACTTCATCGAGCTCAACGAAGCCTTCGCTGCACAGGCCCTGCCAGTGCTCAAAGACTTGAAAGTACTCGACAAGATGGATGAGAAGGTTAACCTGCACGGCGGCGCCATTGCCTTGGGCCACCCGTTTGGTTGCTCCGGGGCGCGGATTTCCGGCACCCTGCTCAATGTCATGAAGCAGAATGGCGGTACCCTGGGGGTGGCGACCATGTGTGTCGGCCTCGGCCAAGGTATCACCACTGTCTTCGAACGCGTCTGATCGCGTAGCGGGACAGCGACCGGGGCCTTGTGCCCCGGTTTTGTTTTTTACAGGTTTTATTCAAGAGGGTGGGCAACATGCAGATACAACCAGGCGTATACCGGCATTACAAAGGGCCTGAGTACCGTGTCTTCAGTGTTGCGCGGCACTCCGAGAGCGAAGAGTGGATGGTGTTCTACCAATGCCTGTATGGTGATTACAGCTTCTGGGTACGGCCACTTTCGATGTTCCAGGAGTCCGTCGAGGTTGACGGCGAGCAGGTGCCACGCTTTGCTTTGGTCAAGGCCGAAGAGGGGCTGCCCGGGTTGCTGGGCAAGTCGCACGAGTGATAGTCCGAACTTGACCTCACACTTTTGCCACTATATATAGCGGTGCCGCGTCTGGCACCTGACGCGTTTTTCATCTTCAGATTCAGGAATACTCCGATCCATGGGCAAATCGCTGGTCATTGTGGAATCCCCGGCCAAGGCCAAGACCATCAACAAGTACCTGGGCAACCAGTACGTGGTGAAGTCGAGTATCGGCCATATCCGAGACCTCCCCACCAGCGGTTCGGCCAGCGCCAGCAAAGAGCCAGCCGCCAAGCGTGGCAAGGCCGCGGGTGAGGCTCCGGCCCTGTCGCCGAAGGAAAAGGCCCGCCGCCAGCTGGTGGCACGCATGGGCGTCGACCCCGACCACGGCTGGAAGGCCAAGTACGAGATCCTGCCTGGCAAGGAAAAGGTGATCGAAGAGCTGCGCCGCCTGGCGAAGGACGCCGACACCATCTATCTCGCAACCGACTTGGACCGCGAAGGGGAAGCCATTGCCTGGCACCTGCGCGAGGCCATCGGCGGCGACGACACCCGCTACAAGCGCGTGGTGTTCAACGAAATCACCAAGAAGGCCATCCAGGAAGCCTTCTCGCAGCCGGGCGAGCTGGATATCGACCGGGTCAACGCGCAGCAGGCGCGGCGTTTCCTCGACCGCGTGGTCGGCTACATGGTTTCGCCGCTGCTGTGGGCCAAGATCGCCCGTGGCCTGTCCGCCGGCCGTGTACAGTCGGTGGCGGTGAAGCTGGTGGTGGAGCGCGAGCGTGAAATCCGCGCGTTCATCCCGGAAGAGTACTGGGAAATCCACGCCGACCTCGGCACCGCCAAGAACGCCAAGGTGCGTTTCGAAGTGGCCCGCGAGAAGGGTGAGGCCTTCAAACCGCTGAACGAAGCCCAGGCCATGGCCGCGCTGGAGAAGCTCAAGGCTTCCAGCTACAGCGTGGTCAAGCGCGAAGACCGCCCGACCAGCAGCAAGCCGTCGGCACCGTTCATTACGTCCACCTTGCAGCAGGCCGCCAGCAACCGCCTGGGCTTCGGTGTGAAGAAAACCATGATGATGGCCCAGCGCTTGTACGAAGCCGGCTACATCACCTACATGCGTACCGACTCGACCAACCTGTCGGCCGACGCCCTGGATATGGCGCGCAGCTACATCGAGCGCGAGTTCGGCAAGCAGTACCTGCCCGAGGCACCGCTGGTGTACGGCAGCAAGGAAGGCGCCCAGGAGGCGCACGAAGCGATTCGTCCTTCCGACGTGAACACCCACCCGAGCAAGCTCAGTGGCATGGAGCGTGACGCCGAGCGCCTGTATGAGCTGATCTGGCGCCAGTTCCTGGCCTGCCAGATGCCGCCGGCGCAGTACCTGTCCACCAGCGTCACCGTGGCTGCAGGCGACTTCGAGTTGCGTGCCAAGGGCCGTATCCTCAAGTTCGACGGTTACACCCGTGTGCTGCCGCAACAGAGCAAGCCTGGCGAAGACGACGTGTTGCCGGAAATGGTCCAGGGCGAAGCGCTGAAGCTGATCCAGATCGACCCGAGCCAGCACTTCACCAAGCCACCGGCGCGCTTCACCGAAGCTAGCCTGGTCAAGGAAATGGAAAAGCGCGGCATCGGTCGCCCGTCGACCTATGCGGCGATCATTTCGACCATTCAGGACCGTGGCTATGTGACTCTGCACAACCGCCGCTTCTATTCCGAGAAGATGGGCGACATCGTCACCGAGCGCCTGTCCGAAAGCTTCTCCAACCTGATGGACTACGGCTTTACCGCCGACATGGAAGAGAACCTCGACGACGTGGCCCAGGGCGAGCGTGACTGGAAGAACGTGCTCGACGAGTTCTATGGCGATTTCAGCAAGAAACTGCAGACCGCCGAGTCCAGCGAAGACGGCATGCGCGCCAACCAACCGACCATGACCAATATTCCTTGCAAGGAATGTGGCCGGCCGATGATGATCCGCACCGCCTCCACCGGCGTGTTCCTCGGTTGCTCGGGCTACAGCCTGCCGCCGAAAGAGCGCTGCAAGGCCACCGTCAACCTGGTGCCGGGCGACGAGATTGCCGCCGACGACGAGGGCGAATCGGAATCCCGCGTGTTGCTGGGCAAGCACCGCTGCCCGATCTGCGCCACGGCGATGGATGCCTACCTGCTGGACGAGAAGCACAAGCTGCACATCTGCGGTAACAACCCGGATTGCGCTGGCTACGAGATCGAGGAAGGCAACTACCGCATCAAGGGTTACGAAGGGCCGAGCCTGGAGTGCGACAAGTGTGGCAGCGAGATGCAGTTGAAGACTGGCCGCTTCGGCAAGTTCTTCGGTTGCACCAACCCGGCGTGCAAGAACACTCGCAAACTGCTCAAGAGCGGCGAGGCGGCGCCACCGAAGATGGACAAGGTGGACATGCCGGAGCTCAAGTGCGAGAAGGTCGACGATACCTACGTGCTGCGTGATGGCGCTTCGGGGCTGTTCCTGGCAGCCAGCCAGTTCCCCAAGAACCGCGAAACCCGCGCACCGCTGGTGCTGGAGATCGTGCCGCACAAGCATGAGATCGATCCGAAGTACCACTTCCTGTGCGATGCGCCGCAGAAAGACCCGGAAGGCCGTCCGGCGGTGATTCGCTACAGCCGCAAGACCAAGGAGCAGTATGTGCAGTCCGAGGTTGATGGCAAGCCGACCGGCTGGAAGGCGTTTTACGACGGCAATGCGTGGAAGGTTGAAGACAAGCGCTGATCTGTCAGTGCTGTAATTGGGGCCGCTTCGCGCCCCTTCGCGGGCTTGCCCGCTCCTACAGGTACAGCGCAAGCCTTGGGCTTGATGCAATTCTGTGGGAGCGGGCAAGCCCGCGAAGGGGCGCAAAGCGGCCCCAATCATTTATGATGCAGCTATCCGCCTTGCAGCCTTAGGGAGGTCACTGAAATGGCCCAGGAACTCTACACCCGCACCAATCAGAAACTGTTCTTTGCCGGCCTCGCCCTGGAGTCCATGGCCAAGGCCGAACAAAGCCAGGCCATGAATGCCCAGGGCCTGGTCCAGGCCGAGCGCGAGTCGGCGCTGTTCCATCTCTACGGCGCACTGCTGGGCCTGTGTCATGAAATTGGTGGCTTCTACCGCCTGCCAGTTGTTGCAACTGTCGAGCAAGCACTGGCTGACGACGCCCTGAACGGTATCGCCATCCCGGAAGTGGCCGAGCTGTTGGAGCTGGCCCGCCAGCGCGAAACCTGGCTGGCACAAATGCTTGGTGCTTATGCCGATTTGTTCCGACCACCGGTCGCGAAAAAAACGCCGAAAACCGACGTTACCCAGCCATTGATCCAGGCGGTCAATCTCGATGAGCCCGAGCATCCGGCGCTGTCGCATGCCGAACTGGAAAGCTGGCGCAGCGACCTCAAAGGCCTGGTGAGACGTTTCCGTGACGCGTTGAGTGAGTGCTGATAGCTGCTACGGCTGGTACAATGCTGGCCTTTCGCGGAGAACTGCCATTTATGTCTACGTCGTTTCTGGAAATTGTCGAGTTGCCTGATGGCCGCATCGAACTGCGTCGCGCCGAGGATGAGGGCTCTCTGGTAACCCTGGATTTCTCGGAAGACGCCAAGGCGTTCCTGCAGGGTCAGCATGTGGAAGTGGCCAAGGCCATGCTCAGCGTGGGCGTACAGATGGCCGGTCGCCTGATGGATGGCGAGCTTGAGCGTGATGAAGGGCCGCGAGTGCTGCACTGACGTGCAGCAGGGCATCAGGTTTCATGCAGTGACAGGCAAAGCCTGAACATCAGCCGAGGCGGATGTTCAGGCTTTGTGCGTTTCCGGCACTGGCAGCGCGCAGCAATTGCTGGCGCGCAGTGGCGTTGACATTGCCCAGCCAGCTGACGACGGTGTGGCTGCGGCCCAGACGCAAGGCTTCGCAGGCCAGTTGAAGCGGGCTTTGATTGCCACGAGGTTGCAGCAGCAGGATGCGTTCACGGTTGAGCCCGGCATCGCGCAGCCAGGCCTGGGTCAGGCTTGACGGCGGGGCGATCAGGGTCAGCCAGCGGGTCTCGTCCTCTTCGCTCAGTTCGCGCAGCACGGGTGCCAGCAGGCTTTGGCAATGCCCGGGGGCTCCGCGCAGCGACAGTTCGCTGAACAGCTCGGGCTGGCTGCTCTTGCGCGCCACTTCGCTGGTTTTCAGGCCAGGCAGTACGGGCTGGGCGAGGAATGCTTCGAACAATGGCAACTGAGCTTGCTCGGGTACGTGAATGAACTGCTGCATGACGCCTCCTGGATCAGCGGCGAATGACGCCGACGCTCAAGCCCTCGATCACCAGCTCCTGTTCTTTCAGGTCGACTTCGATGGGGGCGAATTCGGGGTTTTCGGCAAGCAGCCACACCTTGCTGCCTTCGCGCTTGAAGCGCTTGACGGTGACTTCGTCGCCGATGCGGGCCACGACGATCTGGCCATTGCGGGCTTCGCGGCAGGTGTGTACCGCCAGCAGGTCGCCATCGAAGATGCCGACGTCCTTCATGCTCATGCCGTGTACGCGCAGCAGATAGTCGGCCTGGGGGTGGAAGAAGTCGGGGTTGATGTTGCAGGATTGCTCGATGTGCTGTTCGGCAAGGATCGGCGCGCCGGCGGCAACCCGGCCGATGATTGGCAGGCCGCTTTCTTCGGCCTTGGCTTCCAGGCCGGGGATGCGAATACCACGGGAGGCGCCCGGGGTCATCTCGATCGCGCCCTTGCGGGCGAGGGCCTTGAGGTGTTCCTCGGCGGCGTTGGGCGACTTGAAGCCCAGCTCCTGAGCAATCTCGGCGCGCGTCGGCGGGAAGCCGTTGTCTTCCAGGCAACGCTTGATGAACGCGAGAATTTCGGCTTGGCGTGGCGTCAGTTTCAACATGGTGAGCGCTCTGTCTTTTTGTACAGTGACTGGGATTATATACAGTACTGGATGCGCTGCAAGCCAAAACCTGCAATAAACAGCAGCAATGGCGCTTGCAGCCGCCCTCCTGGCGCTTTTAAATGGCGACCGGCCGGTCACCGAGCCTTGACAGAAGCAGGGCTGAAACGTATGTTTCAAACACCTGTTTGTCTGGCGGAGTAGTCGGAGTAGTCATGGCCCAATCGGAAACCGTTGAACGCATTCTCGATGCTGCCGAGCAGCTGTTCGCGGAAAGGGGGTTCGCAGAAACCTCGTTGCGGCTGATTACCAGCAAGGCCGGGGTCAACCTGGCGGCAGTCAACTATCATTTCGGTTCCAAGAAGGCCCTGATCCAGGCAGTGTTCTCGCGTTTCCTCGGGCCGTTCTGCGCCAGCCTCGAACGTGAGCTGGAGCGGCGCCAGGCCAAGCCTGAGCACAAGCCGAGCCTCGAGGAGCTGCTGGAAATGCTGGTCGAGCAGGCTTTGGCCGTGCAGCCGCGCAGCAACAACGACCTGTCGATCTTCATGCGCCTGCTGGGCCTGGCCTTCAGCCAGAGCCAGGGCCACCTGCGGCGTTACCTGGAAGACATGTACGGCAAGGTGTTCCGCCGCTACATGCTGCTGGTCAACGAGGCCGCGCCGCGCATTCCGCCGCTGGAGCTGTTCTGGCGCGTGCACTTCATGCTTGGTGCTGCCGCCTTCAGCATGTCTGGTATCAAGGCCCTGCGGGCGATTGCCGAAACCGATTTCGGCATCAATACCTCGATCGAGCAGGTAATGCGCCTGATGGTGCCGTTCCTGGCTGCGGGCATGCGTGCCGATAGCGGTGTAACCGACGACGCCATGGCCGCCGCGCAGCTGCGCCCGCGCACCAAGACCAGCGCAGGCGCCACCACCGCCAAGGCCTGAAGGCTGGGCGGGGCAGGGCGCTTCGGCTAAGCTAGCGCCCATGCCCGACCTCGACTTCCTGCACATTTCCCTCGCCGATCAGCGCCTTTATGGTTTCGCCGATGGCCAGCTGCGCGTACGCCTGCCGGTTTCAACGGCGCGCAACGGCGCCGGCGAGCGCAACGGCTCGGGTTGCACGCCGTGTGGCTTGCACCAGGTGCGAGCGAAGATCGGCGCGGGCTTGCCGCTGAATGCGGTATTGGCCGGGCGGCGCTGGACCGGCGAGGTGTGGTCGCCGGCCTTGCATGCGCAATACCCCGGCCGGGACTGGATCCTCACCCGCATCCTCTGGCTTAGTGGCTGCGAGCCGGGTGTCAACCGCCTGGGTGCGGTCGACACCTTCCGCCGTTATATCTACCTGCACGGCACCCCGGATACGGAACCCTTGGGCGTAGCGCTGTCCCATGGATGCATACGCCTGCGCAACATCGATTTGCTAAGCCTGTTCGAGCAGGTGCCGGCTCATTGCCCGGTGCGCATCGAGCAGGCCGCCTGCCCCCAGTGGGCTTCTCTCAGTCTTCAATGAAGGATTACCCATGACTGTCAGCCTGCAAGGCTCCCTAATGGTGGATATCGCCGGTAAATGGCTGACCGCCGAAGACCGTCACCTGCTGCGCCAACCTGAAGTGGCTGGCCTGATCATTTTTGCCCGCAACATCGACAGCCCGCGCCAGGTGCGTGAACTGTGCGCGTCGATCCGTGCCATCCGGCCCGACCTGATCCTGGCGGTGGACCAGGAGGGCGGCCGGGTGCAGCGCCTGCGCCAGGGCTTTGTGCGCCTGCCGGCCATGCGAGCGCTGGCCGACAATGACAACGCCGAGTACCTGGCCGAGCAGTGCGGTTGGTTGATGGCGACCGAGGTGCTGTCGGTTGGCCTGGACCTCAGCTTTGCCCCGGTACTCGACTTGGACCACCAGCGCAGCGCCGTGGTGGGCAGCCGCGCCTTCGAGGGTGACCCGCTGCGTGCCACGCAACTGGCCGGGGCGTTCATCCGTGGCATGAATGCGGCGGGCATGGCGGCTTGTGGCAAGCACTTCCCGGGGCATGGCTGGGCCGAAGCGGACTCGCATGTGGCCATCCCGACCGATGAGCGCAGCCTCGAACAGCTGCGCCAGGCCGACCTGGTGCCGTTCACCCGCCTGAGCGGGCAATTGGCGGCAGTGATGCCGGCGCATGTCATCTACCCGCAGGTCGACAACCAGCCGGCTGGCTTCTCGCGGCGCTGGTTGCAGGACATCCTGCGTGGCGAGCTGGGTTTTGACGGGGTGATCTTCAGTGACGATTTGTCGATGGCCGGCGCACATGTTGTCGGGGATGCGGCGAGCCGCATCGAAGCAGCACTGAGCGCCGGTTGTGATATGGGGCTGGTTTGCAATGATCGGGCGGCTGCGGAGCTGGCACTGAGTGCGGCACAACGCATGAAGGTAAAACCTTCGCCACGCATCGCAGGCATGCGCGGGCAAGGGTTTGCGCGGACTGACTATCGTCAGCAGCCTCGTTGGCAGCAGGCATTGTCCGCGTTGAAGGACGCTCAACTGGTCGACTGACGAGGCTCCACCCTGCTCGGTCCGAGACAATATCCTGCGTTTTCGATGTGCGTATTGCGTGAGTACACCGGGAAATGTGCCCCGGTGTACCAGGCAGCACGCATTCCAGAGACTCGGGCAAAGCGGAGATTTCTCCGCTTCGCCCGTAATGGGTTTCTGATATTCGATTAGAGGATTTTGTAATGACAGTTTGTATGCAGGGGGCCTTGATGGTCGATATCGAAGGCACGGGGCTGACGCCTGAGGATCGTCGGTTATTGCTCCAGCCTGAAGTAGCTGGTTTGATCATCTTTGCTCGTAATATTGCCCACCCGCGTCAGGTGCGGGAGCTGTGCGCTTCGGTACGTGCTTTGCGCCCTGACCTGATCATTGCGGTCGATCAGGAAGGTGGGCGGGTGCAACGCTTGCGTGAAGGGTTCGTCAGGTTGCCATCCATGCGGCAGATCGCCCAGAGCGATGATGCCGAGCGTTTGGCCGGGCATTGTGGCTGGTTGATGGCAACCGAGGTGCTGGCGATCGGGCTGGATTTGAGTTTTGCTCCAGTGCTCGATCTGGATCATGGGCGCAGTGCAGTCATTGGTGCGCGTGCCTTCGATGGTGATCCTCAGCGTGTCACTCAGCTGGGTGGGGCGTTCATCCGTGGCATGACTGCAGCGGGCATGGCAGCCTGCGGCAAGCATTTTCCTGGGCATGGCTGGGCTGAGGCGGATTCGCATGTGGCCATTCCCGTAGATGATCGCAGCCTGGATGAACTGCGCAAGACGGACCTGGTGCCATTTACCCGATTGGCACGCCAGCTGTCGGCAGTGATGCCTGCACATGTGATCTATCCCCAGGTCGATAGTAAGCCCGCCGGTTTTTCGAGGCGCTGGCTTCAGGACATTCTCAGGGGGGAGCTTGGCTTCGATGGCGTGATTTTCAGTGATGATCTGTCCATGGCCGGTGCCCATGTGGTCGGAGATGTTGCTGGTCGCGTCGAGGCTGCTTTCGGTGCGGGATGTGACGTGGCCCTGGTATGTAATGACCGGGCTTCGGCAGAGCTCGCTCTGCTGGCTGCGCAGCGCTTGAAAGTCAAGCCATCGCCGCGCCTTGCTCGGATGCGAGGCTTCAGTTTTGCGCGCACTGACTATCGCCAGCAGCCACGGTGGCTGGAGGCGTTGGGGGCGTTGCGGGAGGCGCAGTTGGTCGATTGACCGCGCCGGCCCCTTCGCGGGCATGCCCGCTCCCACAGGTACGGCACCGCCCTTGAGGGCACTGATATCCCTGTGGGAGTGGTTTTACCTGCGAAGGGGCCGGTACAGGCAGCGAAGGATTCTGGGCTACCGCCCGCGCTTCCCGGGCAGCGGCGCAAACAGCGCTTCGATCTCTTCATCCCCCAGCCGCCATTGCCCCGCCTGCCCGCCATCCAGCAGGCTCGCCGCCAGCGCGGCCTTCTCCTGCTGCAACAGCTGGATCTTTTCTTCCACCGTTCCCCGGGTGATCAGCTTGAACACGAATACAGGCTTGTCCTGGCCAATGCGGTAGGCGCGGTCGGTAGCCTGGTTTTCGCTGGCCGGGTTCCACCAGGGGTCGAAGTGGATCACCGTGTCCGCGGCTGTCAGGTTCAAGCCCACGCCACCCGCCTTGAGGCTGATCAGGAACACTTCGCTGTCACCCTGCTGGAACTGCTGCACCGGCGTGCGCCGGTCGCGGGTGTCGCCGGTCAGCAGGCTGTAGCGAATCTTGCGCTTCTCCAGTTCCTGCTCGATCAACGCCAGCATCGAGGTGAACTGCGAGAACAACAGCACCCGGCGCCCTTCGCTCAACAACTCTTCGAGCATTTCCAGCAGCGCGCCCAGTTTGCCCTTGTCGGCCTGGTTGCCTTTGCTTTCCACCCCTTTGACCAGGCGCAGGTCGCAGCATACCTGGCGCAGCTTGAGCAGGGCGTCGAGGATGATGATCTGGCTGCGCGCGGCGCCATTGCGGGCGATTTCATCGCGGACTTTCTTGTCCATGGCCACCCGCACGGCCTCGTAGGTGTCACGCTGGGCATCGCTAAGCTCGACCCAGTGCACCATCTCGGTCTTGGCCGGCAGCTCGGTGGCCACTTGCTCCTTGGTGCGGCGCAGCAGGAACGGGCGGATGCGGCTGGCCAGGTGGGCCATGCGCTCGCTGTCGCCGTGGCGCTCGATCGGTGTGCGGTAGTCCTGGTTGAAGCGCTTCAGGTCACCCAGCCAGCCAGGCATGAGGAAGTGGAAAATCGACCACAGCTCGCCCAGGTTGTTTTCCATTGGCGTGCCGGTCAGGCAGACGCGCTGATTGGCCCGCAGCTCGCAAACCGCGAGGGCGGCCTTGCTGGTGCTGCTCTTGATGTTCTGCGCCTCATCCAGCACCAGCACATGCCAGGCATGGGCGCGCAGGTGCTCGAGGTCGCGCGGCACCAGGGCATAGGTGGTCAGGACCAGGTCGTATTCGTGCAATTTGGCGAAATGCTTGCTGCGCCCCGGGCCTTGCAGGGCCAGCACGCGCAGCCCGGGGGCGAAGCGCTGGGCTTCGTCCAGCCAGTTGGGCACCAGGCTGGTCGGCATCACCGCCAGGGCTGGAGCACTCAGGCGGCCGGACTGTTTTTCCAGCAGCAGGTGTGCCAGGGCCTGCAGTGTCTTGCCCAGCCCCATGTCGTCGCCGAGGATGCCGCCGGTGCCCATCTCGCGCAGCGCTTGTAGCCAGTTCAGGCCCTGTTGCTGGTAAGGGCGCAGGCTTGCCTGCAACCCGGTGGGCGGTTCTACCTGCAAGTCACGGGCATCGCGCAGGCGTCGGCCCAGGTCGCGTACATGCTCGCCACCTTCCCAGTGCAAAGGAAGGCTGTCGATTTCATTCAGGCGTGCGGCATCAGCACGGTCCAGGCGCAGGGAGGGGCCAGCGGCGTCTTCGTGCAGGTACAGTTCGCCCAGGGTGCCCATCACTGCCTTGATACGGCCATAGGGCAAGGCAACGCGCAGGGCTGGGGCGTCGAGGCGACCACGGTTGAGGTCGATCAGCAGGTGCTCGTCGTCACTGCGCCGGGCCAGTTCGCTGGGGCGCAGCAGTTCCGGGTTGCTGCGCAGCAGCTGCAGCACGATCGGCAGCAGGCTGTGGCGCTGGCCATCGACCACGATGCCCAGCTCCAGGTCGAACCATTCATGGCCGGGCGCTTCGTCGATGGTGGCGTACCAGTCATCCACCTCCTGCAGGTTGAAAGCGAAGTCACGGTGGATGTCGATGTCCCAACCTGCTTCGCGCAGGCGCGGCAGGCCTTCTCGGGCAAAGCGCAGCCAGGCTTCGTCATCGGGCAACTGGAGCATCTCGCCGGCACTGTCTGGCAGGGCCTTGCTCTGCCGGGTGGCGGCCTTGAAACCGAGGTCGCGCAGCACCTTGCGCAGCGCCTGTTCGGCCTGGGGCTGGCGGCGGATGCGCTGGCAGGTATCGCCGACCAGGCGGGTCAGCGGCTTGTCGTCGCTGCCGCTGGTTCGCAGGCCGTCGTAGTCGAATGCCAGCGCGGCACGGTGTTGCATCTGCCGTTGCATGCGGCCGGTCTTGGGCATGTAGGCGCTGAATTCGAGGCTGCCCAGGGTCAGGTACGGCCTGGGTTGCAGGTCGTCAATGAGTTGTTCGTCCAGCGTGGTCGGCGTAGGGAGTTGGTGGTTCAAGGCGTTGAGCTTGTGGCTGAGGGGCACGACAAGGTGTTCCGGAACGTCAGGAGCGATGGTCAGTTGCAGGGCAATATGCGGATCGAGGCTGTGCTCGAGCTTGCCCACCACGCTGCCGGTGAAATCGAAATAGTAAAGTGGCAGCAGCGCAATCACGCAGTTCAGCGGCGTTTCACCGTGGTACCAGATGCCCCGATAGTGACCATTGTCCAGCCGCACCCAGCGAAACTCGGCCGCAAGCGTAGGGCCCTCGCGCAGCAGGGGCTTGTTTTCGTCAAAGAGCATGCGGCCGGTATCCAGCGCGCGCTGGAACAGTTCGCCGCCTTCCCGGCCTTTGAGCTGGTAGCCGCGGTCCTGGCTGCCGGCCTGATTGAGCGCCGAAAGCAGGCGCAAGATGCGGATATCGTCTTCCTTGACGAAGCGCGGGGGTTCGTAAAGGAAATCGTAGAGTGACTGCACACGGCTATAGCGAACGCCCTGGTCTTCGCGAGTGCCTTTGCGTACCCGCAGCGCGCAGCCGGGCTCGTCGGTCAGCCTGAGTTGGTAGCAAACCATGCGCCCACGTTTGTCTTGGGTTTCGGCAGGCTCCTGCGCAGGCTGTTCGAGACCTTTCAGCCAGCGCTGCAGATCGGCCGGTAATGCGTCACCATGACTTTTTATCGTTGCCTGTTGTTCGCTAAGGACGAACAGCGCGGCGGCGCAATGCTTGCAGTTATGCCCCACGGGGCAGCTGCACTGGCCGCGTACATGACAGCGGCCAGCCAGGGCGGTGAGGGTGATCCTCTGCCGATAAGGGCTGCCCTCGCTGCCACGACAGCTGGCTTCGACGAGCGCGCCGATGCAGCTTTCGATCTCTACCCGGTCTTCCCGGGCGTAACGCTCGCCGCGTTGCAGGACCGGGCCGGTGAACGACTGGGTCCAGTTCGGGTACTCGCGCAGCAACTGGAGAGCGTCACGGCTCATTGCATCACTGCTCCATTATCTCCGGGTCCATTACCGGCATTTTAGGCGTACCTGGTGGTGTCACCTTCAGCAGCACCGCCAGGTGCCCGCCATCGAGGAAGGTCAGCTGGCCGCCCTTGACGTTGCTGTTGCTCTGCTTGAACTGCTCGCTTTGCAGCACGCTGCCGTTACCGTCCAGCTGGTTGACCCAGAAATTGGCCTCGACCGCGATGAAACGGCCCTCGGCGATGCTCAGGTTGCCTTCGATGGGGAAGTGGCCGAACTGCTCGGCGCCTTCACCCAAGGCGATGCGGCTGGGCTCGCTGCCCACTTGCTGCTGCCAGGCCTTGTGCAGCAGCACGGTGTAGTCGGCGGTGGCTTCCAGGCGGGTGGCTTCGTCTTCCAGCGCCAGGCGACGCTCGGCGTCCTTCTCCAGGCGCGGAGCGCCAGCGCTCCAGTCTTCGGGGGCAAACGGGCTGGTGAAGGCGGGCACGCTGTTCTGCCGCACCAGGATCATTTCTACCTGATACAGGCCTTCGGCGAAGGCGGCCGGGGCGAACAGCGCCAGCAGCAGGGTCAGGCAACGGATGGCACGCATGGGTCTTCCTTAGGCAGGCTGTGGGGTCAGGCGCTCGAACAGCGCCTCCAGGGTATTGAAACGTTCGTCGGGGCGTTCCATGGGCACCAGGAAACGGAACTGGGTGGCGCCTTCGAACTTGTAGCGTTTGGGCTGGCCCTGGATCAGCTTGATCAGGGTCAGCGGGTCGACCGGGGTCTCGGCCTCGAACTCGATCTTGCCGCCGTTGGGGCCGGCGTCGACTTTCTTGATGCCGAGCTTTTCCGCGTGCAGCTTGAGCGAGGTCAGGCGCATCAGGTTCTTGGTCGGCTCGGGCAGCAGGCCGAAGCGGTCGATCATTTCCACCTGCAGGTCCTTGAGGCCTTCTTCATCGGCAGCCGAGGCAATGCGCTTGTACAGGATCAGCCGTGCATGCACGTCGGGCAGGTAGTCCTCGGGGATCAGTGCCGGCAGGCGCAGGTTGATTTCCGGTCCGCCGCCCAGCGGCTGCTCAAGGTTGGGCTGGGTGCCCTTGCGGATCGCCTTGACCGCGCGTTCGAGCATTTCCATGTACAAGGTAAAGCCCACCGCCTGGATCTGCCCGCTCTGGCCTTCGCCCAGCAGCTCACCGGCGCCGCGAATCTCCAGGTCGTTGGTGGCCAGCACGAAGCCGGCACCGAGGTCCTGGGTGTTGGCGATCGCCTCCAGGCGTTTTTCGGCGTCGGCGCTGACCTTCTGCCGGGTTGGCGTCAGCAGGTAGGCGTAGGCCTGGTGGTGGCTTCGGCCAACACGGCCGCGCAACTGGTGCAGCTGGGCCAGGCCGAACTTGTCGGCGCGCTCGATGACGATCGTGTTGGCGCTGGGCACGTCGATGCCGGTTTCGATGATGGTCGAGGCCACCAGCACGTTGAAGCGCTTGTGGTAGAAGTCGCTCATCACCTGTTCCAGCTCGCGCTCGCGCATCTGCCCGTGGCCGATGCCGATGCGCGCCTCGGGCACCAGTTCGGCAAGCTCGGCGGCGCATTTCTCGATGGTTTTCACATCGTTGTGCAGGTAGTACACCTGGCCACCACGCAGCAGCTCGCGCAGCAGCGCCTCCTTGACCGTGCTCTTGTTCTGCTCCATGACGAAGGTGCGTACCGACAGGCGGCGCGCCGGTGGCGTGGCGATGATCGACAGGTCGCGCATGCCCGCCACCGCCATGTTCAGGGTACGCGGGATCGGCGTGGCGGTGAGGGTGAGGATGTCCACTTCGCTGCGCAGGGCCTTGAGCTGTTCCTTCTGGCGCACGCCAAAGCGGTGCTCTTCGTCGATGATGGCCAGGCCAAGGTCCTTGAAGCGTACATCGTCCTGCAGCAGCTTGTGGGTGCCGATAAGGATGTCGATCTTGCCTTCGGCCAGCTCGGCGGCGGCGTTGGCCACTTCCTTCGCCGACTTGAAGCGGCTCATCACCTCCACGGTCACCGGCCAGTCGGCGAAGCGGTCGCGGAAGCTGTTGTAGTGCTGCTGGGCGAGCAGGGTGGTGGGTACCAGCACGGCCACCTGGCGGCCGCTGTGTACGGCGATGAACGCTGCGCGCATGGCGACTTCGGTCTTGCCGAAGCCGACGTCGCCGCACACCAGGCGGTCCATCGGCTTGGGCGCCAGCATGTCGGCACGCACGGCTTCGATGGCAGCCTGTTGATCCGGGGTTTCCTCGAACGGGAAGCCGGCGCTGAAGGTGGCGTAGTCGGCGGACGGGTCGGCAAATGCATAGCCTTTGCGCGCGGCGCGGCGGGCATAGATATCGAGCAGTTCGGCGGCGACGTCGCGCACTTGTTCGGCGGCCTTGCGCTTGGCCTTCTGCCAGGCCTCCGAGCCCAGCCGGTGCAGCGGTGCCAGGGCATCGTCGCTGCCGGTGTAGCGAGCGATCAGGTGCAGGTTGGCCACCGGCACGTACAGCTTGGCGCCCTCGGCGTATTCCAAGGTGAGGAATTCGGCGGCCTGGCCGTCGATTTCCAGGGTGGCCAGGCCCAGGTAACGGCCCACACCATGGTCGATGTGCACCACCGGCGCGCCTTCGCGCAGCTCGGTCAGGTTCTTGATCACCGCGTCGTTGGCGGTTTCGCCGCGCTTGTCGCGGCGCCGGCGCTGCATGACCCGCTGGCCGAACAGCGGGCTTTCGGCGATCAGGGCCAGGCCTGGGTCGTCCAGCAGCAGGCCTTCGTCCAGTGGGGCGATGGTGATTGCCAGGCGTTCGCTGCCGGTGATGAAGTCGGCCCAGCCGTCGACGGTATGCGGGCGCAGTTTCAGCCGCTCGAGCAGCTCCAGCAGCACTTCGCGGCGGCCCGCCGATTCGGCGGTGAACAACACCCGGCCGGGGAACTGGTCGAGGAAGTTGGCCAGTTCGGCCAGGGGCTGGTTGGCCTTGGCTTCGATTGCCAGGTTGGGCAGGGCGCGTGCCGGGAAGCGCTCGCGACCCACGCCCGGGTCGAGGTCTTCGGTGCTGACCACTACCCGTGGCCATTGCTTGAGCCGGGCAAAGCAGTCTTCCACCGGCAGGAACAGCTCGGCCGGCGGCAGCAGCGGCCGGCTCAGGTCGCCACGGCGGTCTTCATAACGCCCGCGCACGTCGTTCCAGAAGTGTTCGGCGGCCTGTTCCACGCCGGGCAGCGAGAATACCTGGGTGTCGGCCGGCAGGTAGTCGAACAGGGTCGAGGTTTCTTCGAAGAACAGCGGCAGGTAATACTCGATGCCGGCGGGGATGATACCGCTGGCCAGGTCCTGGAAGATCGCGCTGCGGCGGAAGTCGACATCGAAGCGTTCTCGGAAGCGCGCCTTGAAGCGGGTCACTTCCTCTTTCTGCATCGGGAACTCGCGCGCCGGCAGCAGGCGCACCGAATCCACCTTGTCGATCGAGCGCTGGGTCTCGGGGTCGAAGGTGCGCAGCGTCTCGATCTCGTCATCGAACAGGTCGATACGGTAGGGCAGCTTGCTACCCATCGGGAACAGGTCGATCAACGCGCCGCGCACGGCGAACTCGCCATGCTCGTAGACGGTGTCGACGCAGCGATAGCCACTGGCCTCCAGGCGCAGGCGCATCTGCTCCACGTCGATGGTCTGGCCCACGTCCAGCACCAGGCTGCTGCCCAGCAGGAAGCGGGTCGGCGCCAGGCGGTGCAGGGCGGTGGTGACCGGCACCACGAGGATGCCGTGGCTCAGCTCGGGCAGGCGGTAGAGGCTGGCGATGCGCTGGGAAATGATGTCCTGGTGCGGCGAGAACAGGTCGTAGGGCAGGGTTTCCCAATCAGGGAACGGCAGCACCGGCAGGTCCGGGGCAAAGAAGCGAAGTTCCTGTTCCAGACGATCGGCAGCCTGGCTGTCGGCAGTCAGCAGCAAAGTGAAGCGGCCCGCGCTGCTGGCGGCCTCGGCGATGGCCAGGCTGAGGGCGGCACCGGGTAGATTGCCCCAGGTTTGTTTGCCGGCCGTGGCCGACATTTGCGGTAGGCGCAGAACTGACACGGGAGATTGCACTCCAAGCGTTGCGGCAAAGAGATCGATTGTACCGGTGACGGTGCCGGCTGTCAGGTTCGAAAGGGCATGAACGCTGGCTTGCGTGGCCGCGACAGGCGCTCATTGCCCGTAACGCGTTGGGGCGTCATAATGTAGCCCCTTTTTTCTGTCCCTACATGTGGAAGGTTCCCGTGACTCAGAAGCCCGACCAGTGTCTTGGTGAGTGGATCGATCGTGAAGCCCTGGCTGAAGCGATGATCCCGCTTATCGGTCAGCTCTACCGCAACAACAACGTGGTGAGCTCGATTTATGGCCGTAGCCTGATCAACCGTTCGGTTATCTCGATCCTCAAGGCGCACCGCTTTGCGCGTCATCGTCAAGCCGACGAAACCGAACTGTCCGTCCACGAGACATTCCCCCTGCTCAAGGCCATGAGCGAGCTGAAACTGGGCGCCGCTTCGGTCGACCTGGGCAAGCTGGCCAACAAGTTCAAGCAGGAAGGCAATGGCCGCACTGCCGAGCAGTTCGTCCGTGAAGAACTGGCCGAGGTGGTTGGCCAGCAGAACGCTTCGGCGCGCAAAGGCACCGACGTTGTCCTGTACGGCTTCGGCCGCATCGGCCGCCTGCTGGCGCGCATCCTGATCGAGAAGACCGGTGGCGGCGACGGCCTGCGCCTGCGCGCCATCGTCGTGCGCAAGGGCGCCGAGAACGACCTGGTCAAGCGTGCCAGCCTGCTGCGCCGTGACTCGGTGCACGGCCCGTTCGATGGCACCATCACCATCGACGAAGCCAACAACACCATCACCGCCAACGGCAACCTGATCCAGGTTATCTACGCCAAGAGCCCGAGCGAAGTCGACTACACCCAGTACGGCATCGAAAACGCGCTGATCGTCGACAACACCGGCGTATGGCGTGATGCCGACGGCCTGGGCCAGCACCTGGCCTGCCCGGGCGCTGCCCGCGTGATCCTCACCGCACCTGGCAAGGGCGCGCTGAAGAACATCGTGCACGGCATCAACCACGGCGACATCGCTGCCGATGACAAGATCATCTCGGCCGCTTCCTGCACCACCAACGCCATCGTGCCGGTGCTCAAGGCCATCAACGACCAGTACGGCATCGTCAACGGCCACGTCGAAACCGTTCACTCGTTCACCAACGACCAGAACCTGATCGACAACTTCCACAAGGGCAGCCGCCGTGGCCGTGCCGCGCCGCTGAACATGGTCATCACCGAAACCGGCGCCGCCACTGCTGCCGCCAAGGCACTGCCAGTGCTGAAGGGCAAGCTGACCGGCAACGCCATTCGCGTACCGACGCCGAACGTTTCGATGGCCATCCTCAACCTGAACCTCGAGAAGGCCACCAGCCGCGACGAGATCAACGAGTACCTGCGCCAGACCGCCATGCACTCGGAACTGCACAAGCAGATCGATTACGTCAGCTCGCAGGAAGTGGTTTCGACCGACTTCGTCGGTTCGCGCCACGCCGGTGTGGTTGACGCCGAAGCGACCATCTGCAATGACAACCGCGTTGTTCTGTACGTCTGGTACGACAACGAATTCGGTTACAGCTGCCAGGTGGTTCGTGTGATGGAAGAGATGGCCGGTGTGAACCCGCCAGCGTTTCCGCACTGATACGCTTGTAAGGCAATGAAAAAACGGGAACCTTCGGGTTCCCGTTTTTTTATCCAGAATTTGTGTTGCCTGTGCCGGCCTCTTCGCGGGTAAACCCGCTCCCACAGGGCCGCGTCGTCCGTGAGGGCAGTGGTATACCTGTGGGAGCGGGTTTACCCGCGAAGAGGCCGGCACAGGCAACCGAGAGCCCGAACCTTGCGCACAGCCTTGCTGTTCATCCTCATGCTGCTCACCGCCTGCAACCAGGGCCCCATCCTGGAGCGCCTGGGCGGCCCGACCATGGGCAGCAGCTACAGCATCCAGTACGTGCGCGAACCCGGCGGCCCGGCGCCGGTCCAGGTGCAGGCAGCGGTCGAAACCATCCTGCACGACATCGACCAGCACTACTCGACCTACCGCGGCGACTCCACCATCAGCCGTTTCAACCAGTTGCCCGCCAACCAGTGCCTGGTGCTGCCGGCCGACATGCTCGAACTGGTCAGCCTTGGTCAGCACCTGGCCGAGCAGAGCGGCGGCGCCTTCGACCTTACCGTCGAACCCTTGCTCGACCTGTGGGGCTTCGGCCCCCAGGCCCGTCACGAACAGGTGCCCGACCCGTCGGCCCTGGCCCAGGTGCGCCAGCGCGTGGGCTACCGGCACTTGCACATCGACGGCCAGGCCCTGTGCAAGGACGCCCCGGTGCAGCTCGACTTCAACAGCATCGCCGCCGGCCATGCCGTCGACCTGATCGCCGCGCGCCTGCAGGCCATGGGCGTGGCCAACTTTGTCGCCGAAGCCACCGGCGAGCTCAAGGCCGCCGGCCGCAAACCGGATGGCAGCCCCTGGCGCATCGCCCTGGAGCTACCCCGCGAAGATCGCCAGATAGCCCGCCAGATCATCCCGGTCAACGGCCTTTCGGTATCGACCTCGGGTGACTATCGGCACTATTTCGAGGAGAATGGCCGGCGCTATTCGCACACCTTCGATGCCCGCCTCGGGCGCCCGGTGCAGCACGACCTGGCCGCGGTCACCGTGCTCGATGCCTCGGCGCTGCAGGCCGACGGCTATTCGACGCTGCTGTTGATCCTGGGCCCGGAACGTGGCTGGGATTTTGCCGTGGCGCATGGCCTTGCCGCGGTATTGGTGACTCGGGCCGAGGGTGGCTTCGTCTCCCGAGCTACGCCCGCATTCGAACGGGCAGTGAAAGGCGAGTGAAAGCACAAGCAGGGATGATCGCTGCCAGGGAATGGTTCACATATGTAGTGCGGGCAAAATTGGCCTACGACGCGACCAAGGGTTAATGTGCGCGGCGTTCACGCTTGATTAGACTGCACCCGAATTTTCTCATGACGCCCCGGCGGCATGATCGCGCCCCGCGAGCGACCGTGGCTTGCGGGCCAGTTCTGAAGGAGTACGCATGGCTGTCTACAACTACGACGTAGTGGTGCTGGGTTCCGGCCCGGCCGGAGAAGGTGCGGCAATGAACGCCGCCAAAGCAGGGCGCAAGGTGGCGATGGTCGATAGCCGTCGCCAGGTCGGGGGCAACTGCACCCACCTGGGCACCATCCCGTCCAAGGCACTGCGTCACTCGGTGCGGCAGATCATGCAGTTCAACACCAACCCGATGTTCCGTGCCATCGGTGAGCCGCGCTGGTTCTCGTTCCCCGACGTGCTGAAAAGCGCCGAGAAGGTCATCGCCAAGCAGGTAGCGTCGCGCACCGGCTACTACGCACGTAACCGCGTGGATGTGTTCTTCGGCACCGGCAGCTTCGCCGACGAGCAGACCGTCGAAGTGGTCTGCCCGAACGGTGTGGTGGAAAAGCTCAACGCCAAGCACATCATCATCGCCACTGGCTCGCGCCCGTACCGCCCGGCCGATATCGACTTCCACCACCCGCGCGTCTACGACAGCGATACCATCCTCAGCCTCAGCCACACCCCACGCAAGCTGATCGTGTACGGAGCCGGCGTGATCGGTTGCGAATACGCCTCGATCTTCAGCGGCCTGGGTGTATTGGTAGAGCTGGTAGACAACCGTGGCCAGTTGCTGAGCTTCCTCGACTCGGAAATTTCCCAGGCGCTGAGCTACCACTTCAGCAACAACAACATCACCGTGCGCCACAACGAAGAGTATGAGCGCGTCGAAGGCCTGGACAACGGGGTGATCCTGCACCTGAAGTCGGGCAAGAAGATCAAGGCCGACGCCTTGCTGTGGTGCAACGGTCGTACCGGCAACACCGACAAGCTGGGCCTGGAAAACATCGGCATCAAGGTCAACAGCCGCGGCCAGATCGAGGTCGACGAGGCCTACCGCACCAGCGTGCCGAACATCTACGGTGCCGGCGACGTGATCGGCTGGCCAAGCCTGGCCAGCGCTGCCCATGACCAGGGCCGTTCGGCAGCTGGCAGCATCGTGGACAATGGCAGCTGGCGCTTCGTTAATGATGTGCCGACCGGTATCTATACCATTCCGGAGATCAGCTCGATCGGCAAGAACGAGCAGGAACTGACCCAGGCCAAGGTGCCGTACGAAGTGGGCAAAGCCTTCTTCAAGAGCATGGCCCGTGCACAGATCGCCGGCGAGCCGCAAGGCATGCTGAAGATCCTGTTCCACCGCGAAACACTGGAGGTGCTGGGCGTACACTGCTTCGGCTACCAGGCTTCGGAAATCGTCCATATCGGCCAGGCCGTGATGAACCAGCCGGGCGAGCTGAACAACCTGAAGTATTTCGTCAACACCACGTTCAACTACCCGACCATGGCCGAAGCCTATCGGGTAGCTGCCTACGATGGCCTGAACCGGCTTTTTTGAGCGGCTCCGACCGGTGGCCTGAGCCGGTCGGAGAGACCGATTTCAACCCTGCCCGAGGGTGGTCCTGGCCAAACCGGGAAAGTCTGTAATCAGGCTGTCCACACCGAAGTCAGCGAGCCGGCGCATCAGTGCCGGTTCGTTGACCGTCCACACCGACACGTGCAAACCCTGGGCCTGGGCTTTCAGCAGGCGCTCGGGGGTGCACAGCGTCCAGTTCAATGCCAGCAGGTTGCAGCCATAGTTCTGTGCCACCTTCAATGGGTCGAGCCAGGCGTATTCGGCTACCAGCCCGCGTTTGACGTCCGGCACCAGCTCCAGGGCGGCACCCAGCACTTCGCGTGAGCTGGAGGTAATGGTCACCTTGTCCAGCAGGCCGTACTGCTGGGCCAGTTCGCGGATCGCCAGCACGGTGGTCGCGGCGCGGGTACGCGAGGCGCTTTTCACTTCCAGCTGCCAATGTTCGAACGGGCACTTCTGGAACAGTTCTTCCAGCCTCGGAATCGGGCAGGGCTGGACATGGCCCGGGCCGCCTTTGCGGGCATCTATCTTGACCAGGTCTGCGGCCGGGTGCTCGACCACCTTGCCGCGTTTGCCGGTGGTGCGCTTGAGGGTAGGGTCGTGGATCACCATCAGCTCGTTGTCGGCCGACAGGTGCAGGTCCAGCTCGCAGCGGGTCACGCCATGGGCGAGGCATTGCTGGAAGCTCTTCAGGGTATTCTCGGGCGCTTCGCCCTTGGCGCCGCGGTGGCCGTAGATCAGGGTCACGTTCGTTCCTTCAAATCAGAGAAAAATGGGCTCAGGAGGCGGGGTCGTTCTGTTCCAGCTGCTGGCGCCGTTGCTGCTGCTGGCGTTGCAGGATGTAGCGGGCCAGCAATTGCCGTTGGGCGTCGGTCATGTCGGTGAATTCGGTGCCGATCTCGAAGCCGCCCTCCGGGCGCGGGTCGCAATGGGTGACCTTGCCGCGCAGCAGCAGGCCGTGGGCGCGCGGCATCAGCACCATCTTCACCTTCACCCGGGTGCCGGGGGCAACCGCTGTGGCTTGTGCGAACTCGATGCCGCCTTCGGAAATGACCACCGGCTGGGGCTGTCCAACTTCGCCGAGCAGGGTCTGGGCAACTACTGCGCTAAGCAGGTCGAGGCGTTTGTTCTGCGCGCGCAGGAAAGCGGCGAGGGTGCGGTCCTTCTCGCTCAGCTGGCGCAGCAGGTGCTGCGACTCGAAGTCGGACAGGTGCAGCTCGCTGAGCAGGTTGAACAGAGGCGAATCATCTTGCAACACATCTGGGTCAAGGGCTTCGGCCGCGCTGAGGGGGCTGATTTGAAGTGCGATCCGATCTTCGATGCGGTAGTATTCGCGGCGATCTTCTTCGTCTAATGTCGTCATGGCGAACCCAAGGTAGCGGCGGTGGTCCGAGTGTAAAGCCGCCGTAGGCGCCTCGCCACAAGGACGTTCCCTTTCATCCGAACAAGCCCCGACATGTTCAGACCTCTTTTCGCATTCATCGGCACGCGTTATACCCGTGCCAAACGTCGCAATCACTTCGTCTCGTTCATTTCCCTGACCTCGATGATCGGCCTCGCCCTGGGCGTGGTGGTGATGATCGTGGTGCTCTCGGTCATGAACGGTTTCGACCACGAGATGCGTACCCGCGTGTTGGGCATGATCCCCCATGCCACGCTGGAGAGCGGCCAGCCCATTGCCGACTGGCCGGCCCTTGCCCAACAAGTAAAGCAGAATCCGCAGGTGGTGGCGGTTGCGCCCTTCACCCAGATGCAGGGCCTGCTGACCCACGAAGGCAAGGTGCAGAAGGTGCTGCTCAACGGCATCGACCCGGCCCGCGAGCGCGAAGTGTCGATCATCGACAAGTTCGTCCTGCAAGGCCGCCTGGACCAGCTGGCGCCGGGCGAGTGGGGCATCATGATCGGCGACAAGGCCGCGGCCAAGCTGGGCGTGGGCATCGGCGACAAGCTCACCTTCGTCGCCCCCGAGGTCAGCGTGACCCCGGCCGGCATGTTCCCGCGCATGAAGCGCTTCACCGTGGTCGGTACCTTCCACGTGGGCGCGGGCGAAATCGACGGCTACCTGGGCCTGACCAACATCAGCGACCTGTCCCGGCTGCACCGCTGGAAGCCTGACCAGGTCCAGGGCCTGCGCCTGAAGTTCGATGACCTGTTCCAGGCGCCGCGGGTGGCCTGGGACATCGCCCAGCGCCTGGGTGACCAGGAGTTCTACAGCCGTGACTGGACCCGCACCCACGGCAACCTGTACCAGGCGATCCGCATGGAAAAGGCCATGATCGGCCTGCTGTTGCTGCTGATCGTGGCGGTGGCGGCGTTCAACATCATTTCCACCCTGGTGATGGTGGTCAACGACAAGCGTGGCGACATCGCCATTCTGCGTACCTTGGGCGCCACGCCTGGGCAGATCATGCTCATCTTCATGGTCCAGGGCACGGTGATCGGGGTGATCGGTACCCTGATCGGCGCCGTGGTCGGGATCGTCGCCGCGCTGAACGTCAGTGCGGTGATCGCCGGCATCGAGAAACTGATCGGGCACAAGTTCCTCAACGCCGACGTGTACTTCATCGATTACCTGCCGTCGCAGATCCAGGCCCAGGACGTATACATGGTCTGTGGTGCGGCGCTGGTCCTGAGTTTCTTCGCCACCCTGTACCCGGCCTGGCGTGCGGCCCGCACCCAGCCTGCAGAGGCGCTACGTTATGAGTGAGTCGCGCATGAGTGATAAAGCCGTTCTGAGTTGCCGCAACCTGGGCAAGTCCTACGACGAGGGCCCGGAGTCGGTGCAGGTGCTGTCCGGGCTCAACCTCGAGCTCCACGCCGGTGAGCGGGTAGCCATCGTGGGTAGCTCCGGCTCGGGCAAGAGTACCTTGCTCAACCTGCTGGGCGGCCTCGACCGGCCGACCCAGGGCAGCGTCTGGCTGGCCGGCGAGGAGCTGTCGGCACTGGGCGAGCGCGCCCGTGGCCTGTTGCGCAACCGCGAGCTGGGCTTTGTCTACCAGTTCCACCACCTGCTGCCGGAATTCACTGCCATCGAAAACGTGTGCATGCCGTTGCTGATCGGCCGCACGCCGATCCCCGAGGCCCGTGAGCGTGCCGAGGCGCTGCTCAAGCGTGTTGGCCTGGCCCACCGCTTCAACCACAAGCCGGCCGAGTTGTCCGGTGGTGAGCGCCAGCGGGTGGCGATTGCCCGGGCACTGGTCAACCGCCCCGGCCTGGTAATGCTCGACGAGCCGACCGGCAACCTCGACCACCACACCGCCCAGGGCATCCAGGAGTTGATGCAGGAGCTGTCCAGTGCGTCGCGCACGGCGTTCCTGGTGGTCACCCACGACCTCAACCTGGCACGCCAGATGGACCGTGTATTGAAGCTCGACGACGGCCACCTGGTGGCGATCTGATCGACTGCACGGGGTGGCCGGTGCCGCCCCGTTTTCCTGTTTTCATTGGGTGTTTTCGTACATGTTCAGACCCTTGCCCATCTTCATCGGCGCGCGCTACACCCGAGCCAAGCGCCGCAACCACTTCATCTCGTTCATCTCGATGACCTCGATGATCGGCCTGTCGCTGGGCGTGCTGGCGATGATCGTGGTGCTGTCGGTGATGAACGGTTTCCAGCGCGAAATGAGTTCGCGCATCCTCGGCCTGGTGCCGCATGCCGCCATCCTCGGCGTGCAGCCACTGGACGACTGGCACAAGGTCGCCGACGCGGCCATGCGCGACCCGGCGGTGATGGCGGCAGCGCCGATTACCGAAATGGAAGGCATGCTGTCGTACAAGGGCGCGATGCAGCCGATCCAGGTCGGCGGTATCGACCCGGCCGAAGAGGGCAAGGTCTCGATCGTCGGCCAGCATATCGTCCAGGGCCGGCTGCAGGACCTGCAGCCGGGTGAGTTCGGCGTGGTCATCGGTGAGCTGACTGCGCGGCGCTTCCGCCTGAATACCGGCGACAAACTGACCCTGATCGTGCCGGAAATCAGCAAGGAGCCGGGCGGCATCACCCCGCGCATGCAGCGCCTGACCGTGGTCGGCATCTTCAAGGTCGGCGCCGAGCTGGACGGCTCGCAGGCTTACATCCATGTCGACGATGCTGGCGCCATGCAGCGCTGGGCGCCGGGCCAGGTGCAGGGCGTGCGCCTGAAGCTGCACGACCTGTATGCCGCACCGCAGGTGTCCAAGGCCATCGCTGCCGGGCTGGGTGATGCCTACCGTGCCGATGACTGGTCGCATACCCAGGGCAGCCTGTTCAGCGCCATGAAGATGGAAAAGACCATGATCGGCCTGCTGTTGCTGATGATCATTGCGGTGGCAGCGTTCAACATCATCGCCACCCTGGTGATGGTGGTGAACGACAAGGGGCCGGACATCGCTATCCTGCGCACCCTGGGCGCCACGCCGGCGCAGATCATGGGCACGTTCATGGTCCAGGGCAGCCTGATCGGCATTGTCGGGACGCTGATCGGTGGCGTGCTTGGGGTGGTTGCGGCGTTCAACGTCAGCCAGATCGTCGGTTGGCTGGAGCGGGTGAGCGGGCAGCACATCTTTACTTCGGATGTGTACTTCGTCAGCAGCTTGCCGTCGCAGTTGCAGTGGGGCGATGTGGCGATCATCTGCACTGCCGGGTTGGTGATGAGCTTCCTGGCGACCATTTACCCGGCTTATCGGGCATCGCAGGTGCAGCCGGCGATTGGCCTGGCGGTTTAATGTCTACTTCAGGTTATTGAGCGGCTCTGTGGGAGCGGGTTTACCCGCGAAGAATCCAGCACGGTGCATGGCACCGGCTTCGCCGGTGTTCGCGGGTAAACCCGCTCCCACAGGGTGGCGTGCCAGCCCCGATGTCACTGGTCTTCAGTGAAATCGATCACGAATCGCGTCCACCCATACGCACACTCTGCCCTGATGCTCCCACCATGGGCCTGCACGATCGACCGGGTAATCGCCAACCCCAACCCGGCATGCTCGCTACTGCCTTCCCGCCGCGCCGGGTCCACCCGGTAGAAGCGGTCGAACAGCCGCGGTAGCGCCGCCGGCTCGATAGCCGCTCCGGTATTGGCCACGCCAATCCTCGGCCCTGGCCCCAATGTCACCTTTATCTGCCCACCCGACGGGGTAAAGCGCAAGGCATTGTCCAGCAAGTTGGACAGCGCCCGGCGCAGCATATGCCGGTCGCCCTGCAGCAGCGCCTCACCCTCGCGCAGCATCTGCACGCCGCTGTCCTCTGCCAGCGGCGCGTAGTACTCCAGCAGCGCATCCACCTCCTCATGCAGCACCAGCGGTGCTTGCCCCGGCACCAGCAGGCCATGGTCGGCCTTGGCCAGGAACAGCATGTCGTTGATCATCTGCGCCATCCATTGCAGTTCCTCGAGGTTGCCGTGCAGGGCTTCGCGGTACTCTTCGAGGCTGCGCGGGCGGGTGAGGGTGACCTGGGTGTGGGTCAGCAGGTTGGACAGCGGGGTGCGCAGCTCGTGGGCGATGTCGGCAGAGAATGCCGACAGGCGCTGGAAGGCATCGTCCAGGCGCTGCAGCATGGCGTTCATGGCCGTCGCCAGTTCGGCCAGCTCTTCGGGCATCTGTGCCACCGGCAGGCGGGTGGTGAGCGAGCGCGCCGACACGCTGGCAGCCACCTGGCCCATCTGTCGCAACGGGCGTAACCCGCGGCGTGCAGCCCAGGCACCGAGCAGCGCAGTGGCCAGCGCCGAAAGGCCCACCGTCAGCCAGATCAGCCGCTGCATGCCCTGCAGGAAATGCTGGTGATGGGTGATGTCGAGATACACGGTCAGTTGTGGCGATTGCGGGGCGCCTTGCGCCAGGTGCACGGCCAGGCTGCGGTAGTCGGTGCCTTGCGCATGCAGGGTTGCCAGCCCGTCGGGCAGCGGTGTCCGGGGCAGGCCTGTGCGGCTTTCGAACCAGGTGGCGCCGTCGCTGCCGTTGATGCGCAGGGCCAGGTCGGCCTGGTGGCCCAGTTCATCGCGCAAGGCAGGCAGGCGCGCCTGCAGCTCGGCCGGGGTGGTGATGCCGGCCAGCTGGGTGCGGAACAGCGACAGGCGCGAGTCCAGCAGCTGCTGGTCCAGTTCGACGAAGTGCTGCTCGCTGGCCCGGCTGAATATCAGGCCGGCACCGAGCGAGACAGCGGCGGTGCAGGCGGCGAACAGCAGGGCCAGGCGGCTGCCGAGGGAGACCCGACGCATCACTCCGCACGCTCTTCGAGTACATAGCCCATGCCGCGTACGGTATGGATCAGCTTGTTGTGGTGTGGGTCGTCGATCTTCAGGCGCAGGCGGCGGATCGCCACTTCGATCACATTGGTGTCGCTGTCGAAATTCATGTCCCACACCTGCGAGGCGATCAGCGATTTGGGCAGCACCTCGCCCTGGCGGCGCAGCAGCAGTTCAAGCAGGGCGAACTCCTTGGCGGTCAGGTCGATGCGCTGGCCGGCGCGCTCGGCGCGGCGGCGGATCAGGTCCAGGCGCAGGTCGGCCAGGCCCAGGGTGGTGTCCTGACTGGGGCTGGTGCCCCGGCGTAGCAGGCTGCGCACCCGCGCCAGCAGTTCGGAGAAGGCGAACGGCTTGACCAGGTAATCATCGGCGCCCAGCTCCAGGCCGTGCACCCGGTCCTCCACGGCATCGCGGGCGGTGAGAAACAGCACCGGGGTGTCCAGGCCGGCCTGGCGCACGGCCTGGAGGATCTGCCAGCCGTCACGGCCGGGCAGCATCACGTCGAGAATCAGCAGGTCGTGGTCACCGGTCAGGGCGAGGAACTGGCCGGTCTCGCCGTCGGTGGCCAGTTCGGTGGCGAAGCCGGCCTCGTTCAGGCCCTGGCTCAGGTACTGGCCGGTACGGGCCTGGTCTTCGACGATCAGCAGTTTCATTGGGTGAATTGACTCCAGCAAACGGCACAAAACCCTGTGGGAGCGGGTTTACCCGCGAAGAATTCAACACGATGCATGGCACCGGCTTTGCCGGTGTTCGCGGGTGAACCCGCTCCCACAGGGATTGGGTGATGCTGAGATGATACGTGACGATGCACCGGCTTGCCCCAAACTGACGAAGATGTAATCCCGCTGACTTGCGCTCCAAGGCGGGGTGCAAAACCGGTAGACTAGGGGCAATTTCGAACCTTCAGGTCAGTTTCCATGCATCCCGCTGCCGAACATTCCCCGCTGGGCAAGTCCAGCGAATACATTGCCACCTATTCCCCGGAGCTGCTGTTCCCGATCCCGCGTACCGCCAAGTGGGCCGAGCTGGGCGTTACCGCCGAGACCTTGCCGTGGCAGGGTGTGGATTACTGGAACTGCTTCGAGCTGAGCTGGCTGCTGCCATCTGGCAAGCCGGTGGTGGCGATCGGCGAGTTCGCCATCCCCGCCGATTCGCCGAACATCATCGAGTCCAAGTCGTTCAAGCTGTATCTGAACTCGTTGAACCAGACGGTGTTCGCCTCGCTTGGCGAGCTGCAGGCGTGCCTGGAGAAAGACCTGTCCGCCGCCGCCGGCAAGCCGGTGGGCGTGAAAGTGCGCACCCTGGCCGAGGTCGAGGCCCAAGGCGTGGTGGCCTTGCCGGGGCAGTGCATCGATGAGCTGGACGTTGCCATCAGCAACTACGAACAGCCGCAGCCAGAGCTGCTGCGCTGCAACCCGGAGCAACAGGTGGAGGAAACCCTGCACAGCCACCTGCTGAAGTCCAACTGCCCGGTCACCGGTCAGCCGGACTGGGGTAGCGTGGTGGTCGAATACAAGGGCAGGGCGCTGGACCATGCCAGCCTGCTGACCTACCTGATCAGCTTCCGCCAGCATGCCGACTTCCACGAGCAGTGTGTGGAGCGGATCTACCTGGACTTGAAGAACCTGCTGCAGCCGGAGCATTTGACGGTGTATGCGCGCTATGTGCGCCGGGGTGGGCTGGATATCAACCCTTACCGCAGCACGGGGGCGATCAGCCCGGACAACAAGCGCCTGGTTCGGCAGTAAGTTCAAGTACGCCGGGGCCGCTTTGCGGCCCATTCGCAGTACAAGGCTGCTCCTACAGGGAGACGCATAACCCCAGTAGGAGCAGCCTTGTGCTGCGAATGGGCTGCGAAGCAGCCCCGGCTTTTTCAGATCCCCATGCTGTGCAGCGAGTTGGCAATGCTGCGCAGGGTAGCGGTGAGGTCGGGGTGGTCGGCCTCGAAGCGTTCGATCGCCAGGTTCACGCCGTCCACCAGGTTGTTGTCTGGCGTGGCTTCTTCAAGCTTCAGTTGCGCCTCGATCTGGCGCGCTTCTTCGTGCAGCGCGGCCAGCTCCTCGTCCGAAAGCGGCACGTTGCGATCCAGTTGCTCGCGCAAGCTGTTCAGGCGCTCTTGCAATTCGCGGGCAGGCATTGGCAGTTCTCCATCAATGGCTTGGCAAGCCATGGACCTCAGCGAAGCGGCAAAGGTTCTGGCCTGTCTTCAGCGTAATCCACCTGCCGATGCTTTGCATGATCCGCGTCAACGGTGCTGTATCAGGGTTTTTCGCCTTTGCGCCGGCGCTGGGCAATGTCCTGCAGACAGGTCTCCAGCGCTTCCAGGTGGTCGATCACCGAGTGCACGCCCAGGCTGAACAGTTCCAGCGTCGCCTTGCCACGGGCCAGGTCCTGCTCCTGCGGGGTCAAGGCTTGCCATTGCCGCGAGCTGCGGTCGCAGAACGGGCTGCAGGCAGCCAGCCCCACCGTCCACAGCCCCGCGTTCAGGCCAGATTGCAGCAGGCGTGGGTCGCCGCTGACCAGCACGCAGCCGTCCAGGCGTTCGCTGTCCAGCGTCATCAGGGCCTGCCAGCAGGCGTTCGGCGCCGGCCAGCGCACGCCGTTCACCGAATGCCCCGGCAGCCAGGCGGGAAGTACGTGCGCCAGGCGCTTGCTTTGGGGGGCGTCGAGGTCGTCCAGCCAGATGCACGGCACCTGGCGCTGGCGCAGGCTGGCGAGGGTGGCCAGCGCGCCGGGGGCGGGCGAGGGGGTGCCGTTGGCGGCTTGCACCAGGCAGCCGCGCAAGCCGAACAGCACAGCGGTGAAGGCGGGTGCATTGTCCATGGCAACTTCCCTCAAATAGTCCGCAGGCTATTCGGCGATTGTTACCGCCCTGTGACAACCGGCACCGCGCAACAGTTGTTCACAAAATATTGAGCAGCGATGTGTAAAGCTGTTTATCAGCCCGCAAGCCTCTATACTGCCGCCGTACAGCAGCGCACCCGTTTGCGCTTGCGGCCGAGAAATTCGATGGAGAAACACCTATGCGTAGGATCGGTGCCAGTGTGATCGAACGAGTCACCCAGGCCTGTGTCTGCGCCAGCATGCTGCTGGCGCCCGTGGCAGCCACCCAGGCAGCCACCGAGGAAGATCCCTGGGAAGCGGTCAACCGCCCGATCTTCCGTTTCAACGATACCCTCGACACCTATGCCCTCAAGCCATTGGCCAAGGGCTACCAGGCGGTCACCCCGCAGTTCCTCGAAGATGGCATCCACAACATCTTCCGCAACCTGGGCGACGTGACCAACCTGGCCAACGACCTGCTGCAGTTCAAGCCCCATGCGGCGGGCGTGGACACTGCGCGGCTGATCGTCAACACCACCTTCGGCCTGGGCGGCTTCTTCGACGTGGGTACCAAGATGGGCCTGCAGCGCAACGACGAGGACTTCGGCCAGACCCTCGGCTACTGGGGCGTGCCGAGCGGCCCATACGTGGTCATCCCGCTGCTGGGCCCGAGCACCGTGCGTGACGGCGTGGCCAAGTACCCGGATACCTACACCAAACCCTACCGCTACATCGACCATGTGCCGACGCGCAATTCGATCTTCGCCCTGGACATCATCGACACCCGCGCCGACCTGCTGTCGGCAGAGAAGCTGATCCAGGGTGACAAGTACATCTTCATTCGCAACGCCTACCTGCAGAACCGCGAGTTCAAGGTCAAGGATGGCGAGGTCGAAGACGACTTCTGATCCTGCGCGGGCTTGGTCCTGCGCAGCCCCGTGTAGGAGCGGCCTTGCGTCGCGATAGGGCCGCAAAGCGGCCCCGGCAATTCATGCGGCGAAGCTGAAGTCGGGGGGCTGCTGCGCAGCCCTATCGCGACACAAGGCCGCTCCTACAGGGGTGCCCAGCAGGCCCATCAATGCATCGCCACAATCCGCAACCCGAACTTCTGCTGCCCGCCCGGCTGGTCGGCAATCCACACCACTTCCGTGCTGGCGTGCAGCCCTTTCAGCGCCGGATGCTCGGACTCGATCCGTACCTCGATATGGTCCCCCACCTGAAAGCGCTGCGGTGCCTGCACCTGCATGCCGCCGCTGGACAGGTCAAGGCACACTGCCGCGATCACCTGGCCTTCGTGCAGCAGGCTGACCTCGGTGTCGATGCGCATGCGGATGAAATCGCGTTTCTCGCCATGGCTGGAGGGCGTGTGGGGCATGCTGCATCCTTCCCGTCGGGTTGCGCTGGTCGACTTTCTTATAACTCTCGGTGATTTGCCCTGTAAAGTGCGCCGGGGTCGACCCTTGCATGCTTGAAACGCCTGCCGGATGGGAGTACCGTCTGCGCCTTACAAGGTAGCTCTCGCAGTTGCCAGACAGTTGCCGGGCAGGTGTTCTTGTCCTACAACTCAAGTAGAGTGTGACCATAAAGAATTCCCGTAGCTGGCCGTCTGCCTTGCCGACACCGCTGCACCAACCTAAATCGGCGCCGTTCGCCCACATGCAGAAAACCAGTGCAACGCTGCTGATCATCGATGACGACGACGTGGTCCGTGCAAGCCTCGCCGCCTATCTTGAAGACAGTGGCTTCAGCGTCCTCCAGGCCGGCAATGGCCAGCAGGGGCTTCAGGTCTTCGAAGAACACCAGCCCGACCTCGTGATCTGCGATCTGCGCATGCCGCAGATGGGCGGCCTCGAACTGATCCGCCAGGTCAGCGAGCGCGCCCCGCAGTTACCGGTGATCGTGGTGTCCGGTGCCGGCGTCATGAGTGATGCGGTGGAAGCGTTGCGCCTGGGTGCTGCCGACTACCTGATCAAGCCGCTGGAAGACCTGGCCGTGCTCGAGCATTCGGTGCGCCGCGCCCTCGACCGCTCGCGTCTGGTGCTGGAAAACCAGCGCTACCGCGACAAGCTCGAAGCCGCCAACCGCGAACTGGAGGCCAGCCTGCATCTGCTGCAGGAGGACCAGACCGCCGGTCGCCAGGTGCAGATGAACATGCTGCCGGAAAGCCCTTGGGTGGCCGGCGAGTTCGCCTTCGAGCATCAAATCATCCCGTCGCTGTACCTGTCGGGTGATTTTGCCGATTACTTCCGGGTGGACGAACGGCGCATCGCGTTCTATCTCGCCGACGTCTCCGGGCATGGCGCGTCGTCAGCGTTCGTCACCGTGCTGCTGAAGTTCATGACCACACGGCTGTTGTTCGAATTCAAGCGCGGCAGCAAAATGCGCGAGTTCAAACCCTCGCAGGTGCTCAGCCACATCAACCGCGGGCTGATCAACTGCAAGCTGGGCAAGCACGTGACCATGGTTGGCGGGGTGATCGATGAAGACACCGGCCTGCTGACCTACGCCGTTGGCGGCCATCTGCCGCTGCCGGTGCTGCACACTCCCGAGCACACCCGCTACCTGGAAGGCCGCGGCCTGCCGGTGGGGCTGTTCGACGAGGCTACCTACCAGGACCTGGTAGTGGAGCTGCCGCCGCAGTTCAGCCTCAGCCTGATGTCCGATGGCATTCTGGACCTTTTGCCGGGTGATACGCTCAAAGATAAAGAAACCGCCCTGCCGGAAATCGTCAGGGCAGCAGGTGGCAGCCTGGATGGGCTGCGTCAACGATTCGGATTGGCTACGCTTGGGGAGATGCCGGATGATATCGCCCTATTGGTGTTGAGCAGGAACCTTCAATGAGTACCGGTAGAATCCAGTTCGCCGAGCAGAGCGGTACCTTCGTCCTGAAATTCGTCGGTGAAGTGCGCCTGACCCTGTGTTCGGCGCTGGATGCGACGATCGAGAAGATTTTCACCGCGTTGAACTTCTCGGCGATTGTCATCGACCTGACCGAAACCGAGAGCATCGACAGCACTACCCTGGGCCTGCTGGCCAAGCTGTCGATCCTGTCGCGCCAGAAGGTGGGCCTGTTGCCGACCGTGGTCACCACCAACCCGGACATTTCCCGGTTGTTGCAGTCGATGGGCTTCGATCAGGTGTTCAACATCGTCGATCGGCCGATCCCGTGTCCGGAATGCCTGACCGACCTGCCATCCCAAGACCAGAACGAAGATGTGGTGCGCTCCAAGGTGCTGGAGGCGCACAAGATCCTCATGGGCCTGAACGACTCCAACCGCGAAGCCTTCCATGACCTGGTCAATGCGCTGGAGCGGACCTGATCTTCAGCCTGTACCGGCCTCTTCGCGGGTAAACCCGCTCCCACAGGTTATGCACCAGTCTTGAGTCAGGCGCTCACCTGTAGGAGCAGCCTTGTGCTGCGAAGAGGCCAGCACTGCCACAGAATATCTTTTGTCATACCTGCCTCTTCGCAGCACAAGGCTGCTCCTACAGGTACTGCGTTGCATTCGAAACCTGTGTTGCCCCTGTGGGAGCGGGTTTACCCGCGAAGAGGCCGGCAAGGCCAACACAAGCATTACCTGCCTGATCACCCTCGCCGCGCAAACTCGGTAGCCTCACCCCCACCCGCATCCAGCTGATACACCCGCGCCGGCCGCCCCTGTTCATCGAAGAACACCTGCCCCAACCCCGCACCATTCCACAACCGCTCGCCAGCCTTGCTATGGCTGGGCGTACGCGGCACCACCTCCATTTCCCGCCGCTTGGTAAACCAGTTGAGCGGCGAGCGTGGCGCATACAGCCAGCGGTTGAGCCGGTCGAGCACATCCAGCAGGCGCCGCGGGAATTCGTTCTTGATCCCGCTGCTGGTCACCTGCCACAAGTGCGGGCTGCGCTGGCGGTGGCGGATCAGCACTTCATAGACGAACGAGTAATGCACATCGCCGGACAGCACCACGTAGTGCCCCGGCGTGCGCGAGTGGCGGAAGATGTTGAGGATGACCTGCGCTGCACCGCGGTGGGCCATCCAGTTCTCGGCATCCACCAGCAGCGGGTAGCCCAGCCAGCTGAACAGCTTCTGCACTGTCTCGATCAGCTTCACGCCAAAAATCGGCGCAGGCGACACGATGATCGCCGACGGGTGGTCCAGCAGTGCTTGCTGCAACTCGCTCAGCGCCTCCCAGTCGAGCAGGCCGGACGGCTTGGCCAGGCTGCTTTCGCTGCGCCAGCGGCGAGTGCGGGTGTCCAGCACCAGCAAGGGTGGGTTGGTGGGCAGGCTGAACTGCCAGCCCTGGAAGCGCAGCAGTGCACCGATCAGCTCATCGTGGGTCTGGCTGTTCAACGCCTGGCATTGCCCGACCAGTGGCTTGCAACCCTGCGGGTCGTTACCCCAGGCCTGGCACAGCAGGTAGCCGAGCAGGGCATTGCCGATGATCCGCCGCGAGAAGGGGTGGCCGTAGGCGGTTTCTTCCCATAGCGCCGATAGGTTCCAGTCGTCGGTGATGTCGTGGTCGTCGAAGATCATCAGGCACGGCAGGTGGGCCATCACCCGCGCTACCTGGCCGAGGTTGTCGGCAAACGCCTGGATCAGCGGCAGCTCCTGGCGGTAACGTGCCTGGCGCGGTGCGGTGAGCCCGTCGGGCATGTCCAGGTTCACCAGCTGCCAGGGCACCGGTGACCACACCAGCAGGTACATGGCCATGACCTCGGCGAAGGTCACCAGGTGGTTGTCGGCGTTGCTGGACGAGAATATCGGCTTGCGCTTGCCGCCGAAAAAGCGCTCGCGCAGGGTTTCGTTGCGTTCCTGCGCTGGCAGCAGGTCGGCGCGGTGGTAATAGCAGGCCGGGTGCTGGTACAGCGCCTGGCTGTCGGGCACCACCGCGCCCTCCAGTTGCTCGTCGAACAGGCCCAGGCGCGCAATCAGGCTGTGGATGGCGCGCAGCATCGGGCCGGCAACGTCGTCGGCATAGACCTGGTCGCCGGTCATCAGCAGCACGGCGGGGCGGTCCGCGGGTTTTTCGCAGGCCTGCAGCAGGCGGTCGGCGCAGAGCAGGCCATCGGCGGCCGGGAAATGCGGCTTGCGGCAGGAACCGTGCAGCAGGTGGTCGAGCCGATCGCGCAGTACCAGGCTTGGGCGCCGGGCGCCGGGGTAAAGCAGGTGCGGCGCCCAGCCTGCGATGCCCTGGCCGTTGATGAGCAGGTCATAGTCGAGCAGTTGGTTGCAGGGCAGCGGCTGGGCGAAGTTGATGTCCAGCAGATGGATGAAGGCGTGCTGGCCAACCGCGACCACCTGGCAATCGACCTGGGCCTCGCCTGCCGGGAAGATGAATTCGGCTTGCAGCGGTTGCGTGGCGACCAGCCAGATGGCCAGGCGCTGGGGTTCCAGGCGGCGCAGTACCGGGCCGGCGAGTACGAGGGGCAATGGGGTAGAGGAGGTCATCGACAGCTCAGGTGGCTTCTCGGGCCCCTTCGCGGGTAAACCCGCTCCCACAGGTACAGCGCCACCTTCTGGCCTGTGGGAATCCTTGTGGGAGCGGGTTTACCCGCGAAGAGGCCCTGGAATTCAATACAAATCTAAGGCCAGGTAAAACAAAAACGGGCGGAAAATGCTGAACACTTCCCGCCCGTCAGGCAATCCCGAAATGTATCAGGCCTTTTCAGCCATCAACTTCTCCAGCTTCTCCTGGTCCCGTGCGAACTGGCGAATGCCTTCCGCCAGCTTTTCGGTACCCATGGCATCTTCGTTCATGGCCCAGCGGAACTGGCTTTCGTTCAGCTGTTGCTTGGCCTCGCCAGCATTGCCCGGCTTCAGCACCTGTGGCAGGTCGCCCTGGTCATCGCTGAGCTGCTGCAGCAGCTCTGGGCTGATGGTCAGGCGGTCGCAGCCGGCCAGCTGTTCGATCTGGCCGATATTGCGGAAGCTGGCGCCCATGACCACAGTCTTGTAGCCGTTGGCCTTGTAGTAGTTGTAGATGCGAGTGACCGACTGCACGCCCGGGTCTTCGGCGCCCACGTATTCCTGGCCGGTGCTCTTCTTGTACCAGTCGTAGATACGGCCCACGAACGGCGAAATCAGGAACACCCCGGCATCGGCGCAGGCCTGGGCCTGGGCGAAGGAGAACAGCAGGGTGAGGTTGGTCTGGATCCCTTCCTTCTCCAGCTTCTCGGCGGCGCGGATGCCTTCCCAGGTGGAGGCCAGCTTGATCAGCACGCGTTCGCGGCCAACACCGGCGGCTTCGTACAGCTCGATCAGCTTGCGCGCCTTGGCCAGCAGCGCGGGTTCATCGAACGACAGGCGGGCATCGACCTCGGTGGAGATACGCCCCGGGATGACCTTGAGGATGCCCGAACCCACGGCCACCGCGAACTTGTCGCAGGCCAGGTCGACATTACCCTTGGCATCGGCCTTCACCT
Organism: Pseudomonas sp. SA233; assembly: GCF_054792385.1. Lineage (NCBI taxonomy): Bacteria > Pseudomonadati > Pseudomonadota > Gammaproteobacteria > Pseudomonadales > Pseudomonadaceae > Pseudomonas > Pseudomonas sp. SA233. The sequence goes on from NZ_CP096449.1 coordinate 1,858,497, forward strand.
GCTTGAGCAGATCGGCGTAACCCGGGATGGCCGCAGCCTTGAGCAGCAGCGACGGGTTGGTGGTGGCATCGACCGGTTTCAGGCGGGTGATGGCGTCCAGGTCCCCGGTGTCGGCGACCACGGTGGTGAACTGCTTGAGTTGTTCCAGCTTGGAGGTCATGGGCGTGCTCTGTCCTGTGCAATGACTCGACATTACCCGAGCCCCGACGGCCACTCAAGGGCTCGCGAAGCGCGGTGCGAAAGGTGAGGATTCGAGTCGCAAGCGGCCCCGAGGTTCCGCATCTGCTTGCAAGGGCCGCTGGAGATACAACTGGCTTACACAAAATGTGGTGGTTTGCGCCATCCCTGTGGGAGCGGGTTTACCCGCGAACACCGGCGAAGCCGGTGCCATGTACCGAGTTGTTTTCTTCGCGGGTAAACCCGCTCCCACAGCATCTGCATATATCTGAACCCCTGCGGCATCCTGGAGGGGATGGTTTGCTGGCGATCAGGCTCACCTGCTGAATTACCGCCCCTGCAACAGCTCCACCGCCTGGTCGAACACTGCCAACGGCTCCGCCGCCTTGTGGATATCCGCCGACAGCAACTGGCGGAAGCGCCGCGCCCCCTTGAACCCTTGGGCCAGCCCCAGGATATGCCGGGTAACGTGGTGCATCGCGCCACCACTTTCCATGTGCGCGACGATATAAGGCCGCAACTGCGCCAGCGCCTCGCTGCGGCTGACCACCGCCGCCTCGCTGCCGAACAGCTGCTGGTCCACCTCGGCCAGCAGGTAAGGGTTGTGGTACGCCTCACGCCCCAGCATCACCCCATCGAAGGTTTCAAGGTGTGCCTGGCACTCGGCCAGGGTCTTTATCCCGCCGTTGAGCACGATCTCCAGGTCCGGGAAGTCCGCCTTCAACTGCGCCGCCACGTCATAGCGCAGCGGCGGAATCTCACGGTTCTCCTTCGGCGACAGCCCTTCCAGGATCGCGATGCGCGCATGCACGGTAAAGCTCCGGCAACCTGCCTCGCGCACCTGGCCGACGAAATCGCACAGCTCGGCGTAGCTGTCGCGGCCATTGATGCCGATGCGGTGCTTGACCGTCACCGGGGTCGACACCGCATCGCGCATGGCTTTCACGCAATCGGCCACCAGCGCCGGGTGGGCCATCAGGCAGGCGCCGATCATGTTGTTCTGCACCCGGTCACTCGGGCAGCCGACGTTGAGGTTGACCTCGTCGTAGCCAGCCTCCTCGGCCAGGCGGGCACAGGCGGCCAGGTCGGCCGGCACGCTGCCGCCCAGTTGCAGGGCCAGCGGGTGCTCGGAGACGTCGTGGCGCAGGAAACGGTGGGCGTCGTTGTGCAGCAGGGCACCGGTGGTGACCATTTCGGTGTACAGCAGGGTGTTTTTGGAAAGCAGGCGCAGGAAGAAGCGGCAGTGGCGGTCTGTCCAGTCCATCATAGGGGCAACGCTGAAGCGACGGGAAGGCTCAGGGCGCGTGGTTGCTGGGTTAGAGCCTGGTTTTGTGGTCATATCGTTCAACGTGTCTTGTACCAAATTCAGCAGTTTCGAAGGTGTTTGTAGCAATCCGGTTGCGCGCCCTGGCAAAAGTCGACGGCAAGTGCTCGGTGATAGCCAGGGCAGGCAGCTAGTTTACCAAGAGAGCCGGGCATCCGTCTGGACTCGATCTATGCGCGGCCCTGCAGCCTTCTCCCCAGATTAGCCACCAGCCAACTTACTTGAGCGGCACGTAGATATCCGTTTGCCATTGCTCCAGCGGCGTTTCCGGATACACGCTCAAGTAGTGAAAGAACAACGGATGATCCCGCAGTTCCTCGTCGCTCGAAGGCAGCCAGTCCCGATAAAGCGGATAGATGGTTTCGCCAATGTAGTCAGGCGAGCCGGTATGCCGGATCACGGCGCAGCGGCCCGCCGGGATGATGCGTTCGTGCACGCCGAAATCGTTGGGCTGCACGGCTTCGCATATCTCGCCACACACGGCGAAGCGAAAGGCGTGCGCCGGGGTGGTGTCGGGGTTGTCGTAGGGGATGCCGAAGGTTCGGCTGCTGGCCACCGGTGACTGGCCGCTCTGAATGCGCCATTGGCGAAAACGCGCAACGCTTTCACTGACCAGGCCGGGCGCCCCTTGGTGTTCGAGCGCGGCCACATGGGTTTTGGCGAAATCCACGATGCGGATCTGCATGGTGATACTCCTTGAAAGATGAGGAACAACGAAAACCGCACTCCAGGCCTGCCAGTTCGGGGCCTTGGCGAATACGCTCGGCGCCATGCCAAAAGCACGCTTGAAGGCCCTGGAAAAGGCTTCGGGGCTTTCGAAGCCGGCGCCGAAAGCTGCTTCCAGCACGGAGATGGCCGGCGAGGCGACCAGTTGGTGCGCCGCGCGTCGAAGCCTCATCAGTTGCACATACCGTGAAACCGGAACGCCCATGTATGCCGTGAACTGCCGATGGAAATGAAATGCCGAGAAGTGCGCGACGCGGCTCAGGGCATTTACCGACAGGTCACCTTCGAGGTGGCTGTTGATGTAGGCAAGCACGGCTTCGAACCGTTTCGCGTAGGTCGCTTTGTGCTGTGAATCAGTCAACGAACGGAATCTCCGGGAGGTGCGGTGAGCGCTAGCATCCGTTGTTCAGCCATGCAGGCGCCTAGCCGGGATTGCTGTATCGGGGATTGTCTTGACCGTGCCGTGGATGGCACCGGTGCTTTCGGTGTTCGCAGGGGAGGGCAGCAGGGTGAATGCGGTCGCTGGCGCTTCCGTGCAAGGGGAAGCACCAGCGTAACCGGCCCGGCATGATCGGTCGACTGGGCGAAGCGGGTCGTTCACGCTGATCAATGAACTCCGAGCCTCGCCAGCGCACTCCGCCGCCCACTTTCAACTGCGGCAGTGCCGGCAGGCGGGAGCTGGTGAGGCAGCACCAGGCCATGCATAAAACCACTGGAGTAAATCAATCTGATTTACAATTGCGTCCCTTTTGCCGAGGCTGACGTTTCGTGGATGCCCTGTCGCTTGTCTTCGAGCACCTGACCGAGTGGGTAATTACGCCCGTTACCGACCAGTTTCTCGGCATTTTCAATATGAACGGCCGTTTCGGGGCCTTGTTCCTCTGCATCTCCTATGGCGCAGCCTATGGCCTGTTCCGCTTCAGGAAGCAGCGCGGCGTGAGCGACGCCCAGTCGTTCTGGCAATTCATCGGCGGCGCCCGGGTACATCTGCATCCCTCGGCGCTGCTGGACTACCGCTACTACTTCGTGCGAGCCATCCTCAAGGTTGCACTGGTGCTGCCCGTCGTCCAACTGGTCGACCCCTACATCCTGCGCTCCGGCGATTACCTGGCCTTTTTCAGCAACCTCTGGGGCGCGCGCCCGCGCCTGGGCGAGAACCTTGCACTGTCCCTGCTCTACGGGTTGGGGGTGTTCCTGCTAAAGGACTTCATCCATTACTGGGCGCACCGGGCCTTTCACTCCCGCTGGCTCTGGGCCTTTCACAAAGTCCATCATTCGGCGCCCGTGCTGGTGCCGGCGACAGCGAGCCGGGTGCATTTCGTGGAAAAGATCGTCGAGAAACTGAGCACCGGCATTGGCATCGGCTTCTACGCCGGATGCTTCTGGTACCTCTGCGGCGGTGAAGTCAGCCGCTACACCCTGTTCGGCGTGACCTACCTGGTGTTCATCTTCAACAGCCTGGCGGCCAACCTGCGGCATAGCCATGTCTGGCTGTCGTTCGGCCCGCAGCTGGAACATGTGTTGAACAGCCCGGCCCAGCACCAGATCCATCACAGTGACGCCCCGCGCCATTTCAACCGGAACTTCGGCACCAACCTGTCCCTGTGGGATTGGATGTTCGGCACGCTCTATGTCACTACATCAACGCCCGAAAGCATCCGCTTCGGCACCGGTGAGCAGGACCACCAGCGTTACCTGACGGTCTATAGCCTGATCGTCACGCCCTTTGTCGAAACCGGCCGTAAGGTCCTGATGAAATGCCAGCGCAAGGCTGTGCTCGGCGCGTCCGGCAGGGCAGGCCGTTAGCTGATCCCGTGTTTGTTGCGAACGACTGACCGCTCAGGCGGGGAACTGGGCTATCCAGTGCCTGGCAATCTCTTCGCGCCGGCAGACCCACACCCCGTCGTGGCCCTGCACGTAATCGAGAAAGCGCGCCAGCGCCATCGCACGACCAGGATGGCCGCTGATCCGCCCATGCAGGCCCACGCTCATCATCTTCGGGTGGTGCGCGCCCTCCTGCCACAACAGGTCGAAAGCATCCTTCAGCAGCCGGAAGAAGTCTTCACCGCAGGCGAAACCATTGGGCAGCAGATAGCGGGCGTCGTTGTTGACCAGTGTGTACGGAACCACCAGGTGGGCGGGCGAGCCTGGGAGCCAATAGGGCAGATCATCATTGTAGGCATCCGAGCTATAGAGAAACCCGCCTTCCTCACGCAACAGGCGGCGGGTGTTCTGGCTGACCCTTCCTGTATACCAACCTACGGGGCGTTTACCGCAGATCTGCTCGATCACGTCGATGGTGAGGCGGATATGGCGCCGCTCCTGGTCTTCAGGCATGTCGCGATAGTCCAGCCAACGGTAGCCATGCCCGGCAATCTCATGCCCGGCAGCGCAAAGCGCATGGCCAATCGCCGGGGTCAGTTCCAGTGCTCGGCCAACGGCAAAGGCGGTCAGCGGCAGCCCCCTGGCGCCGAACAGCTCCAGAATGCGCCACACACCTGCGCGCGATCCGTATTCGTACATGCCCTCGACGCTCAGGTCCGGTTCCCCCACACGCGGCGGGCGGCCGGGTAGCTCATGAAGCCAGGCCTCCGACTGTGCGTCGCCATTGAGCATGCATGACTCCGCACCTTCTTCGATGTTGAGTACGAACTGGACCGCGACGCGCGCCCCACCGGGCCATCGCGGGTGGGGTGGGTTGCCGCCATAACCGATCAGGTTGCGAGCGGACATCAGCCCAGCTCGAAGGTCGTGACGGCGAACACACGTTCGTGTGCGATCACCGGAGGAGGGCCGAGGTACATTCGTGCGCAGCCGAAAACCTCGATCATGCCCTGTTGGCGCACAAGCGCCATCGCGGCGGGGTTATTCTCGGGGGCATCCAGAAACAGCGGGCAACCTTGCGCAAATTCTGCCAGGCGCGCGTAGAGGGCATTGGCTGCCAGGGCGTCATCGGCGAACAAGGGGCCGATCTTGTAGCCTTCCCGGCAGCGCCTTGCCACGCCATAGCCGCTAAGCCTGCCCTCGCGGCGGCAACCCACGGCGAGTGCATCGGCCTGGGCTATCCACCCGCTCAGGAAGGCTGCGCGCGCGGCAGGGAAGCAGGTGCGGTCGTAATCGACCACCTCATCGAACTGGAAGGTGGCCAATGGGACGATGTCCTGGTTGTCTACCTGCGAAGGCGCCGAGCGTTCGGTGGCCTTGGCACGAAAACGCATGTTGCGATGGGAGAAGACGAACCCACCCTTGGCGTAGTAGTCCTGCATTGCGAACACGCCATCCATGCCAATGCTCGCGCTTGGGCGCAGGCGGGCGAGGAGTCGCTCGCGGCGTGCGTGCCAGAGGGTATTGCCCAGGCCTTGACCGCGATACTCAGGCCGGACGATGAAAAAGCCCATGAAACCGAATTCGCCGTTGTAGGAAGTGATGGCACCGCCGCCGATCAATTCACCGCCCCGGGACGCCGCGATGAAGGCGGCAGGGTCCGTGGCCCAGAACAAATCGGCATCGTGAACGCCGGGATTCCAACCCTCACGGGCAGCCCAATCGACGAGCTCGTCCAGTTCGGGACGGGTCATGTTGCGTATGACCAGCTGATTCGACACCGCTAAGTTCCCCCAGTTGCTAACAGGGCGGATGGTTCATCGTCACTCGGAACCCTTTGGGTATAGCTTCAACGCGAGTATTGATCCAGGCCGTTACGACGCCTGCAGGGCATGTTCATCGCGATAGATCTGAGTAGTTTCGTCATTCGGCCGATGCGGGCGACGTTTCGGTTTGGCAGGTGATCAGAAGTCGTAAAGCTGGGCGGGGTTGTCGCGCAAGATCAGGGTCTGGGTTTGCTCCTTTGGAGCCCAGCTCATCAGCAGGTCAAGGATCAGCGCATCGTCGGGTTTCTGCTCGGCGGCAAGCGTCGGGTGCGGCCAGTCGCTACCCCATAGCATGCGATCAGGGCGATGGCTGATCAGTGCACTGGCGACTCGGCCGACGTCCTCGAACAGCGGTGCTCCGATTTTCGAGCGAAGATAAGGTGCCGACAGCTTGATCCATGACCGGTCGGTGTCCAGCAACCGCACCAGTGCGGCGAAAGCCGGTGACTTCAGCGCGTCTGGCTGTGGTACATGGCCCATGTGGTCGATAACGATCTTGCCTGGCAAGGCCAGCAAGCGCGGGGCAACCTCGGGCAGCAGCGGCCCGGGAGCGACCTGTACGTTCCAGCCCAGTTCGCCGACCCGCGCGGCCAGGCTTTCTAGCCCATCGAGCACCTGGCTGCCAACGCTCAGGTTGAAGCGGATACCACGCACTCCTGCCTGGTGCAGTTCGGCAAGCTCTGCGTCGGTGATCGCATTGGACACAACCGCCACACCCCGGGCATCGCCGCGGCTGCGCAACAAGCCATCGAGCATCACCCGGTTATCGGTGCCGTAGGTCGATGGCGTGACGATGACCATGCGGCGGATGCCCAGGCGCTGCTGCAGTTTGCGGTAATCCTCCAGCGAGGCATCCGCCGGCAGCAGGGTAGCTCCGGGTGCGGCCGGGATACGGCTGTCGTAGAGGTGCATGTGGCAGTCGATGCTGCCTGCGGGCGGCGTCAGGCGCGGGTGCGCATCGCCCTTGCTGAAGGGCACGTCGGCCATGGCGCCCATGGAGGCGACAGCACCCAGTGCACCGGTGGCCTGCAAGAATTGACGACGAGACAACGTCATGGATATTCCTCGTTTATTGTTGTTGTGAAATGACGATGCCCACGTTCCTGACGCAGGAAAGCGGGCATCGAAGTACGGCTTGCGCGGCTTATTTCGCGCTGAGGGCGCTGGCTGCCTCAGCTTGCTCGCGCTGGCGCTTGCGGCCAATCACCAGTACCGCGAGCCCGGCCACGGTGCACAGCGCGGCCAACGGCATCAGCGCCAAGGAGTAGCTGCCGGTGGCATCGTGAATGGCGCCATAGGCATTGACCATGATGCCTCCGCCAATCAGGTTGGCCATGGCGCCCACGGCTGCCAGCCCCGCAGCAGCAGTCGAGGAAGACAGCCAACCCGACACCAGCGCCCAGAACGGCCCTTTCATCGAGTAGGCGCCCACCAGGACCATGGTCAGCATCACTACCGTTGCCGGCAGGGACGAGGTGAACAAGGTCATCAGCAGGCCTGCTGCAATCAGCAGCATGGTCATTGCGGTGTGCCAGCGACGCTCGCCGGTACGGTCGGAACTGCGGCCCCAGATGATCATCAGCACCGAGGCGATGCCGTAAGGGATGGCGTTCACCAGGCCGATTTCCATGGCGCTGAGGCCAAAGGTTTTCAGCAACTGCGGGGCCCACACGCTCATGGTGCTGCCTGCAGCTGAAGCGCCCGAGTAGATCAGGGCCAGCACCCAGATGTCTTTGTGGCGCAGCAGCTTCCACAGCGAAATATGGCCGATGGCGGTCTTTTTCGAGGCTTCATCAGCCAGGCGCTTGGTGAGCCAGCCGCGTTGCTCGTCACTCAGCCACTTGGCCTGCTCGGGGCGGTCGGTAAGCACGAACAGGCAGGCGATGCCCAGCAGTACGGCTGGAATGCCTTCGAGAATGAACAGCCAATGCCAGCCACGCATGCCCATCCAGCCATCCAGGTTCAGCAGCAGGCCCGACAGTGGCGAACCAATGAAGTTGGCGGCAGGGATCGCCACCATGAACAGCGCCACCATGCGCGCGCGGTAGGCAGACGGCAGCCAGTAGGTGAGGTACAGCAGCACGCCCGGGAAGAAACCGGCCTCGGCAGCACCCAGCAGAAAGCGCATCACGTACAGTGAATTGGCACCCTGAACAAACGCCGTGCCTGCCGAGATCAGGCCCCAGGTGATCATGATGCGGGCTATCCAGATGCGTGCCCCGTAGCGTTGCATGGCCAGGTTGCTGGGCACTTCGACCAGGAAGTAGGCAAAGAAGAACAGGCTGCTGGCGAAGCCGAACACCTTGGCCGTGAGCTGCAGGTCCTCGTTCATCTGCAGGGAAGCCATGCCGATATTGCCGCGATCGATGATCGCGATCAGGTAGCAGACGATCAGAAAGGGCAGCAGTCGCCAGGCGATACGGCGCATGGTGCTGCGTTCGAGTTCATCCGGCAGCGATGTTGCTGAAGTCATGGTGCTCTCCAATTGTTTTTTTTCTGGAGTGACGCGTGTGAACGTGCCCCGCTCACGAGAGGCACGCGAGGGGTGCGATCAGCTGGCGAAGAGGTGGCGGTTGACCACGTAACGCGGGTCCAGAGCATTGCCCGCCCATACATCGAGAACCTGCTTCAGCGCTACCAGGCCTACCCGTTCGCGGGCCTCGGTGGTGTTGGCACCGACATGCGGCGTGGCGACCAGTGTCGGCAGGCCCCACAGCGGGCTGTCTGCAGGCGGCGGCTCGGGGCTGAAGGTATCCAGGCCGGCACCGGCGATGCGGCGTTCGCTGAGCGCTTTTACCAGGGCGTTGGTGTCGATCAGCTCACCACGGGCAGTGTTGATCAGGATGGCGCCTGGGCGCATGCGCTCGAGCTGGGCAGCGCCAATCAGGTTGTGGTTGGTCTCGGTCAGCGGGCAGTGCAGGCTGATGATATCGCTTTCAGCCAGCAGGCGATCGAAATCCTCTTCGCGCTCGACGTGCGGGCGCTCCGGCAGTTGCTTGAGGTAGGGGTCGAACACCTTGATCTTCATGCGCAGTGGCGCCACCAGGTCCATGAGGATGCTGCCGATCGAGCCCAGACCGATAAGCCCCAGGGTTTTGCCCGACAGCTCCATGCCGTTGGCCGAGGATTTGTCCCAATGCCCGTCACGCATGCGCGCATCCAGCAGTGCGGTTTGACGTGCCACGCTGAACATCAGGGCGAAGGCCAGCTCGGCCACCGACTGGGCATTGGCGCCCAGGGCGATCGATACCGGGATGCTGCGGTCGGCGGCGGCCTGGAGATCGATGGTGTTGTAGCCCACGCCGTGCTTGGCGATCACTTTCAGGTTGGCTGAAGCGTCGATCATGGCGCGGGTCAGTTTGCCCTGGCGGACCACGATGGCATCGGGCTGTTCAGCGCGAATGATCGCTTCCAGTTCTTCGGCGGGCAGGTAGGGCGTAGTGGGGACGACTCTGACGCCCTGTTCGGCGGCAAGGTTCATGGCCTCGGCAGCAAGCTCAGGGCCGGTCAGCAGAATGGTACGGGACATCGTGGATACCTTGTTCTTGTCTGGGAGCGGTTCGGGCGCAGTCTGCCGCTCATCTGCGGCAATGGGATGAACCCTATCATAATGAAACGCTGTTGCAAGAAAATTAATATGATGGTCGATAGCAAGCAAAAATAGTCGACAAAAATCAATTGCCACGACTTTAATGAAATGACATTCTAAAAAACAGATTCGGCAGCGGCCGATGACATCGAATAACACCAAGAGAGGTATGTCACATGAGCATTGGCTTCCAAGTGCTTGAGCGCGCACGTAAAGTCGGTGATGAGTGGGTTGCACGTTATCGTGAGGTTCCGGTTGCCAACGTCAGCGATTCGATGAACCGGATGACTGCAGGTGGTGCCCGCCTGCGCCCCATGCATCGCGAAGGTGTGCTGTGTGGCCCGGCCTTGACAGTCAAGGCGCGCCCAGGTGACAACCTCATGCTGCATTACGCGATCGATATCGCTCAGCCTGGCGATGTGATCGTGGTCGATGCCGGTGGCGATCTGACCAACGCCCTGATCGGTGAAATGATGGTGGCCTACGCGGTCAAGCGTGGCTTGGCCGGTATCGTCATCAACGGCGCCATTCGCGATGCAGCCAACATCGGTGCGGGTGACTTCCCGTTGTTCGCTGCTGGCGTTTCGCACCGTGGCCCATACAAGGACGGCCCGGGCGAGATCAACGTGCCGATTGCCATTGATGGTATGGTGATCGAGCCAGGCGACCTGGTGATCGGTGATGACGATGGCCTGCTGTGCGTGCCTTACGACCACGTCGCCGAGGTCTATGCTCGCGCCACCGCCAAGCACACTGCCGAAACCGCACAGATGGAACACATTGCCCAAGGCACCAACGACCGTTCCTGGGTCCTGGAGTCCTTGAAGAAGAAAGGCTGCCTGCTGCCAGGCTGATCCAGCATGCGCTGCGCACCTTGCGATGGGGTGTGCAGCGGCTGTTGGGTCGGTGTCGGTCGCGGGTTCTATTGAGGATTCGCAGACTTGTCCGATTCATCGTCACCGCATCGCAAGCGTTGGCCCGCCGCCGTGCGGGCGCTCGCTCATCGCAACTTTCAGATCTATTTCGCAGGCCAGGGTGTTTCCACTCTGGGCAAGTGGGTTCAGCAGGTTGCATTGGCCTGGCTGGCCTATCATCTGACCGGTTCTGCCGTACTGCTGGGGCTGATCACCTTCCTTTCGCTCGCGCCGCAATTGCTCATCGGCCCGTTGGCAGGAGCGTGGATCGATCGGCATGACAAGCGCCGGTTGCTGATCATCGTGCAGCTTATCCTGATCGCGCAGTCGCTCGTGCTGGCGCTTGCAACCTGGCGCAACTGGATCGATGGTCCGTTCATTGCTGCCATGGCATTGCTGCTTGGCTTGCTCAATGCCTTGGAAACCCCTCTGCGCCAAGCGCTGATCGGCAGTTTTGTCGACGACCCGGCCGACCTGCCGAACGCGTTGGTGCTCAATGCCATGTTGATCAATGCCGCACGGTTCGTCGGCCCGCCATTGGCCGGTGGGCTCATTGCCCTGGCCGGCGAGGCGGCCTGCTTCGCCCTTACTGCCGTGGCTTTCATGGCCTTGCTGGGTGGCTTGCTGAAAGTGCGCGGTACTGCCGGCCCAAAGGCCAGTGGCTCAACCGCGCAAGTGTTTCGCGAAGGGTTGTTGTATCTGTGGCAAACGCGCAACGTTCGCCAGTTGCTGGTCAACGTGATCATGGTCAACTTGTTGGCATCCTGCTACGCGGCACTGCTGCCGATCCTGGCCAGGGCCGTGTTCGCTGGCGATGCGCGAGTGCTTGGATGGTTGTGGGGGGCGGCAGGCGCGGGCGCGTTCGTGGCCACGCTGGTGCTGGCGGTTGGCGGTGCAATGCCTCGCCTGCGGCAGTTCACCGATGCTGGAGCACTGCTATGCGCGGTTGCGCTGATCGGTTTGTGGATGGCGGGTGCGCTGCCACTGGCGTTGCTGGCGCTGGGCGTTCTGGGTTTCGGCATCACCCTGAGCAATGTCAGTACCAACATGCAGCTGCAAAGTGGCGCACCCAGCCATTTGCGTGGCCGGGTGATCGCTTTCTATATTGCCATGCGCTTCGGCTTCGAAGCTTTGGGCGGCATGGCGGCGGGGCTGATCGCGGCCCGCTGGGGAGCGCCGGCGACCTTGGGGGTCGCCGGAGGGTTCCTGATGATCGGGCTGTTGGGTCAGTACGGTATGCGGCGTCGCAGCTGAGCAATCAGATTGTCTGGCCTTGGCCGTGAGGCGTCTGCTGCTTGGCGGGGTCGCCCAGCCAAAGCATCAGGCAGGTGCCGACCAGCAGGATCGATGCAACGGCAAAGAACGGCATGCTGAAGCTATGAGTGGCGTCCTTGATCAGGCCGATCAGGAACGGGCCTGTGAAGCCGCCCAGGTTGCCGATCGAGACGATCATCGCCAGGCCGCCAGCGGCGGCGCGACCGGTCAGGAAGGTCGAAGGTATCGCCCAGAACGTGGCCTGGAATGACAGGATGCTCGCCACCGCCACGCACAGGCTGGCGATCTTCAACACCGGCTGGTCAAGCAGGGCGGCGGCCACCAGGGCCACGGCGGCCAAGGCCAATGCACTGACCACATAGGGCAGGCGGTGACGGCTACGGTTGGCCAGCCGTGCCCACATCGTCATCGCCAGTGCCCCGAGCAGGTAGGGCAGGGCGACCACCAGGCCCACCACACCGCTATCGATGCCCAGGCCTTTGATGATCTGTGGCAGCCACATGCCTATGCCAATCGAGCCGACGATGCAGCAAAAGTTGATGGCCGCCAGGGTGAACACCTTGGGGTTGGTCAAGGCTGCGCGCAGCGTATTGCCATGAGATGCACCGATGGCCTGTTGTTCTTGGGACAGGCGCTGGTCAAGCCAGGCTTTCTCTCGCGGGTTGAGCCATTTTGCCTTGGCCGGGGTATCGACCAGCACGAAGAGGCAAGCGATGCCAAGCAGCACGGCCGGCATCGACTCGGTGACCAGCAGCAGTTGCCAGTTCTTCAGGCCCAAGACGCCGTGCTGTTCCATCAGCCAGCCGGACAGGGGCGAGCCGACGATGTTGGCCGCAGGAATGCCCAGCAGGAAGGCGGCAGTGGCTTTCGCCCGCCATTTGCCGGGGAACCAGTAGGTGAAGTACAGGTATACGCCGGGCGTGAAGCCCGCTTCGGCAAGCCCAAGCAAAAAGCGCGCAATGCTGAAACTGATTGGCCCGGTGGCGAACGCGGTGGCCATGGAGATCAGCCCCCAGGTGATCATGATTCGCGCAATCCACACCCGTGCGCCGAAGCGCTGCATTAGCAGGTTGCTGGGGATCTCGAACATGAAGTAGCCGAAGAAGAGCAGGCCGGCCGCCCAGCCGAACATCGTCGCGGTAAGGCCCAGGTCCTGGTTCATGCTGATGGCGGCGAAGCCGACATTGGTGCGGTCGAGGTAGCTGATCACGTAGCAGATGAAGATGAACGGCACCAGGCGCCACAGCACGCGGCGCATCAGGCGTTCGCCCTCGGCGTCGCTGAGCGGCGCCTGGGCAGCGGGGGTTTCGTGGGTCATGTCGTCACTCTTTTGTAATTGTTGTGTGCCCTGACAGGGGGCTGGTTCAGCTGTGGGAATACATTGGCAGCCCAGGCGCAGTGGTGCGCACCTGCAGAATGCTGCCGGTTTCGGATTCGGTGATGTACAGGGTTTGCCCGTCATTGCCGCCGAAGGCCAGGTTGGTGTTGCTGATGCCTGCGCAGGAGACGATGCGCTGCAATGGCTCAGCGACTTTCGACAGCTTCCATACCGAGCCGAAACCGGTATGGGCGATGTACAGGTTGCTCTGCGCATCGAGGGCCAGGCCGTCGGGCCCGCCCAGGCCGCCATGCAACTGGGCGAAAACGCCCACCTTGCCGACGATCGAGCCGTTGCCCAACGGGATGCGCCAGATCTGTTGCGCGCGTGTCACTGCCACCAGCAGATGATTGAGGTGCGGGTCGTAGACGATGCCGTTGGGGCTGGGGATGGTGCTCAGCAGGCAGGTCAGGTTGCCGCTGACGTCGAGCTTGTATACGCGGCCGCTGGCATCCTGCAGGCCGGTCTGGCCTTGGTCTGTGAAATACAGGTCACCGTTGGGTGCAAACACCAGGTCGTTGACGCCTTTGAAGCCTTCCGAACCAGCTGAGTCCAGTAGTGCTTCGATAGCACCGGTATCTGGGTCGAGCAGCATGATCCCGCGCTTGTAGTCGGTAATGAAGATGCGTCCGTCCTGGTGAATCTTCAGGCCGTTCGGCCAGCCATCGTACTGACACACCAGTTCCCATTCGCCCTGCGGCGAGATGCGGAAAATTCGCCCGTTGGGAATGTCGGTCACGTAAAGCCGGCCTTGACGATCGAATGACGGGCCTTCGAGGAACGAGTCGATGGCGCGGCCCTGGCGGTTGGCATTGGCCCAGGCAGTCGGGCGCGGGTCGCGGAAGCGGTCGGGCAGGCGGGTGAATACCGTGGTCTCCACGGTCGGCGGGGCAGCAAAGAAGCTCATAGGCGCTCCTGTAGGGCCGGGGACGCCTGGGCGTCCGATTGTTGTTTTGATGTATTTAATGCAATGGCGTTGCAAAATAAAACAAAATCGGCCGAATGGTGAAGCTGTTTTTGCGGTGATTCCTGATTTCTAGGGTTTTCTGGCGCTGCCTGTTGACGGGGTTGCGATAATCTGCCTCCATATAAAGAAATGCCGTTTCAAAATAACAACAATGATCCTTTGGAGTCTCTTGCTTGAAATCCCTACCTTCCATCTGCCGCATTGCCTTGGCAGCAGGCGGCAGCGTCATAGGCTTGTCTGCCCAGGCCGACCTGATCGGTGACAGCCACGCGAACTTGTCGATGCGCAATTTCTACTTCAACAGCGATAACCGCGACGGCACGGCGCAGCCCTCCAGAACCGAGGAGTGGGCGCAAGGCTTTCTGCTCTACCTGCGCTCCGGTTATACCGACGGTGTGGTTGGTTTCGGCGTGGACGCCACGGCCATGCTGGGCCTTACGCTGGACAGCGGCAGAGGGCGGCATCAGGGCGGTAGCATGATTCCTTCCGATGGCGATGGCGCAGCTGACCGCTGGAGCAGCGCCGGTGCCACCGCCAAGATGAAGATGAGCCAGACCGAGCTGCGCGTGGGGCAGCTGATGCCCAGGTTGCCGATACTGGTGGCCTCTGATGGCCGGTTGCTGCCGCAAACCTTCCAGGGCGTGCAATTGCAGTCCAGTGACATCGATAACCTCACGCTCATCGGCGGGGCGCTGAACCGCGCCAGGGGCCGGGCTTCGACCGACCTTACCGGCATGGCCGTAAACGGCGGCACTCAGGAGAGTGACCGTTTCAACTTTGTCGGTGCCGACTACCGCGCCACCAAAACGCTGCTGCTGCAGTATTACGCCGGGCAACTCGAAGACTACTATCTGCAGCAGTTCACCGGCCTCAATCACACCCTGGCGTTGACCGATGACAGCTCGTTGACCACTGACCTGCGCTATTTCCGCACCCGTGCGGACGGTGCCAACGGCAGTAGCTCAGGGCGTAGCCAGGGCTATACCGTTGGTGGATACACCAAAGGTAGCGACGGGGAAATCGACAACGACCTGTGGAGTGCGGCGTTCACCTATCGTTTGCGGGGCCACTCGCTGACCCTGGGTTATCAGCGTGTTTCCGACGATAGCAACTTCGTGCAGATCAACCAGGGGTCGATCGACAAGGGGGCTGGTGGCAGCAGCCTGTATCTGTGGACGGACAAGATGCTGCTCAGCTTCACGCGCGCTGGTGAGCGTACCGGGTTTGCCCAGTACGGCTATGACTTTGCTGCCAACGGCATACCTGGGCTGAAGGCTTCGGTGATCTATTTGAAAGGCGACCATATCCAGGCAGCCGCAGGCGCCGAACAGTCGGAGTGGGAGCGAGACTTCTCGCTGGACTACGTGATCCAGGGCGGCACGTTCAAAGGGCTTGGCGTGGCCTGGCGCAACGGCAAATCGCACAGCGAGGCAGCACGCAATGGTGACCAGAACCGCCTGATCATCAACTACACCCTGCCGCTGTTCTGAGCATCGGCCAGCGCAGCGAACAGGGCCGCATCGGCTGTAAGGTTCGCTGATTGCCAGGTCTGCGAATATTTGCCCCATACGATCGCGATCAACCTCTAGCCAGCAGGCGCAGATATATTGCCCTGCTGGCTTTTTTTACCTTGCACACACAGCGCATGCTACGTTGGCGGTGGCCGACCGTTGTCGGATAATGAGGTTTTTCCGCCCTTGCGTACAATCGAGGGCTTCGATCCTGTGAGGTTTTGCAAATGGTGAAAGCGCGGCCGCGTCCAGCGGTAAATGGTGTGGCATCGGCAGACCGTGTTTTGACCGTGCTGACCGCGTTTCAGATAGGCGACTCTGCGCTGAGCCTGGTTCAGCTGGTTGAACGTACCGGCCTCATCAAAAGCACGATCATGCGCTTGATGGTGTCCCTGGAAAACCATGGCTTCATCACGCGCATGGCTGACGGGCGTTATCAGCTAGCCAGTGAAGTCATGCGCTTGAACACGGTCTATCAAGAGGCATTGGACCTCGAAAGGCATGTTATGCCACGTTTGCACGATTTGGCTGAAAAGTCGGGTGAGACCGCCTCCTTCTATGTGCGCCACGGTGCATATCGGATGTGCCAGTACCGTGTTAACTCTTCCCATCGACTTCGCCTCAATCTTCAACCCGGCGACATGCGGCCGATGGATGAAGCGGCGGGGGCTCAGGCGTTGCGCGCGCCGTATCACATCGGTATTGCATTGCAAAAACCCTACTACTCGAAGGGAGCCACCGACCCGCATGCCGCTTCAATGGCGCTGCCCATCTACGGAGCGCAGCAGGAACTGATGGGAGCTCTTGTCATTTCAGGACCAGCAAGCCGTTTGACGGAGGAATATGCCGAAAGCCTCAAGCTCATGTTCTTCGAGGCGGCACGTGATCTGATGCGAAGCCTGGGCTTCAAGCCTGCGTCATTGGAGGCCGAGCCGGTCCAGTAAGCGCGCCTCAT
This sequence comes from Pseudomonas sp. SA233, assembly GCF_054792385.1. Lineage (NCBI taxonomy): Bacteria > Pseudomonadati > Pseudomonadota > Gammaproteobacteria > Pseudomonadales > Pseudomonadaceae > Pseudomonas > Pseudomonas sp. SA233. Next base: position 1,874,963 of record NZ_CP096449.1, read on the forward strand.
GGGCCCGGCTTGCGGTGTCTTTGTCGAGCAGCCTGGCTGATTGAGGCGGCCAGGCACTGATTGACAAAGCCGTGCAGCTTTGAAGCCGCGCGCAGTCATTTGTAGGAGCAGCCTTGTGCTGCGAAGAGGCCGGTACTGGCAATCCATATCTGTTGCCCGTATCGGCCTCTTCGCAGCACAAGGCTGCTCCTACAAACGATGCGCCAGGCGAGCGATCGTTGTTCTCTGCGCGGCAGCGCAGCCCAAAGGGGTGGGCCGTCTCCTGCAAGAGCAGCCAGCATAAGCATGGAAAACAAACCGCGTCGGTTTCAGGATGCGCCTGGTCGTTCGCACGCAACCCCCCGGCGCCACAAGTGCCATGCTTGCAGGATGCCTCGGACCAGTGCGCGCAGACGTACGGCCGCAGGCAAGGAGGCCGCTGGCTCCACGCAACCGTGACGTGGCCGGCGCGCCGCAGCAGAACACGCCGGATACCTGCCCTCACAACAATTCAGGCAGGGTCCGTGATGCCGAGGTCCGCTGTATGCCTGATGAATTGCTCCACCTGCCTGTGATCCAACGCATTCTGGCCCGTGACAAGGATACCCCCGGCGCGCTGTTGCCGATCCTGCATGCCATCCAGCACGACATCGGCTACATCCCCGATGCCGCTGTCGCCGAAATTGCCCATGCCCTGAACCTCAGCCTGGCCGAGGTGCGTGGGGTTATCAGCTTCTACCACGATTTCCGCACCACGCCACCGGCGCGCCACACCCTGCGCCTGTGCCGCGCCGAGTCGTGCCAGAGCCGGGGCGCCGAGGCGCTGGCGGCGCAACTGCGCGAACAACTGGCGCTGGACGACCACGGCACCAGCGCCGACGGCGCCATCAGCCTGCGCCCGGTGTACTGCCTGGGCGCCTGTGCCTGCTCGCCAGCGCTGGAACTGGACGGCCAGGTGCATGCGCGCCTTACCCCTGAGCGCCTGCGCGCGCTGGTCAACGCTTGCCAGGAGGACGCAGCATGCTGAAGCTGTATATCCCCTGCGATTCGGTAGCCCGTGCCGTGGGCGCCGACCAGGTTGCCGATGCGTTGCAGCGTGAGGCCGAGCGCCGCCAGCTGCCGCTGGATATCCAGCGCACCAGCTCCCGCGGGCTGTACTGGCTGGAACCGCTGCTGGAGTGCGACAGCGCGCAAGGGCGCCTGGGTTTCGGCCCGGTCACCCCGGAAGACGTGCCGTCTTTGCTCGACGCCTTGACTGGTGAGCCCGGTGAGCCCGGTGGCCACTCGCTGGCCCAGGGGCCGGTCGAGGACATCCCCTACCTGAAGACCCAGCAGCGCCTGTTGTTCGCCCGCGCCGGCATCACCCGCCCATTGTCGCTGGACGACTACCGTGCCCATGGCGGTTTCGCCGGCCTTGAAGCGGCCGTGGCCCTGGATGGTGCCGAGGTGGTCGCCGCCGTGCTCGATTCCGGCCTGCGCGGCCGCGGCGGTGCGGCGTTCCCGGCCGGCATCAAGTGGCGCACCGTGCGTGACGCCGGGGCCGGGCAGAAGTACGTGGTGTGCAACGCCGACGAGGGTGACTCCGGTACCTTCGCCGACCGCATGCTGATGGAAGGCGACCCGTTCCTGCTGATCGAGGGCATGATCATTGCCGGCCTCGCCGTGGGTGCCGACAAGGGCTACATCTATGTGCGCTCGGAATACCCCGACGCCATCCGCGTGCTTGACCAGGCCTTCGCCATCGCCCGTGACGCCGGCTATCTCGGCAGCGACGTGGCCGGCAGCGGCCAGGCCTTCGACCTGGAAGTGCGGGTCGGCGCCGGCGCCTATATCTGCGGCGAAGAAACCGCGCTGCTCGAATCCATCGAAGGCAAGCGCGGCATCGTTCGCGCCAAGCCTCCGCTACCCGCGCTGCAGGGCCTGTTCGGCCTGCCGACGCTGGTGCACAACGTACTCACCCTGGCCTCGGTACCCGTCATCATGGCCAAGGGCGCGGCGTTCTATCGCGACTTCGGCATGGGCCGCTCACTGGGCACCATGCCGTTCCAGCTGGCCGGCAACATCCGTCAGGGCGGCTTGGTGGAGCGCGCCTTCGGCCTGACCCTGCGCGAGCTGGTGGAAGGCTATGGCGGCGGCACGGCCAGCGGCCGGCCGCTGAAGGCTGCGCAGGTGGGTGGCCCGCTCGGTGCCTGGGTACCGCCCAGCCACTTCGATACGCCGCTGGACTACGAAGCCTTTGCCGCCATGGGCGCGATGCTCGGCCACGGTGGTGTGGTAGTGGCCGACGACACCCTGAACATGGCCAGCATGGCGCGCTTCGCCTTGCAGTTCTGTGCCGAGGAGTCCTGTGGCAAATGCACCCCGTGCCGCATCGGTTCGACCCGGGGCATGGAAGTGGTCGACCGGCTGATCGCCACCAGCGACATGACCGAGCGGCATGACCAGGCCCTGTTGCTGCGCGACCTGTGCGACACCATGCAATACGGCTCGCTGTGCGCCATGGGCGGCATGACCGCCTATCCGGTGGCCAGCGCGCTGAAGTACTTCCCCGCCGATTTCGGGCTGACCCACACGGAGGCCGCGCAGTGATCAATTTCTTCGACCCCGCTTCTGATAAAAGCAGCGACCTCGGCACCCCGGCCCGTGACAGCGAGATACAGGTCAGCCTGAGCATCGATGGCCGTGCCATCACTGTGCCCGCCGGTACCTCGGTGATGCGTGCCGCGGCCATGCTCGGCACCAGCATCCCCAAGCTGTGCGCCACCGACAGCCTCGAAGCCTTCGGCTCGTGCCGCATGTGCATGGTGGAAATCGAAGGCATGCGCGGTTACCCGGCCTCCTGCACCACCCCGGTCAGCGAAGGCATGGTGGTGCACACCGAAACCCCGCGCCTGGCCGGCCTGCGCCGCAACGTGATGGAGCTGTACATCTCCGACCACCCGCTGGACTGCCTGACCTGTTCGGCCAACGGTAACTGCGAGCTGCAGACCGTGGCCGGCCAGGTGGGCCTGCGCGAGGTGCGCTATGGCTACGACGGCGGCAACCACCTGGCCGAGAAAAAGGACGTATCCAACCCGTATTTCGACTACGAGCCGAGCAAGTGCATCGTCTGCAGCCGCTGCGTGCGTGCCTGCGAGGACATCCAGGGCACCTTCGCCCTGACCATCACCGGGCGCGGTTTCGAATCGCGGGTGGCGGCGGCGGGTGGTGAGAACTTCCTCGCCTCCGAGTGCGTGTCTTGCGGCGCCTGCGTGCAGGCCTGCCCGACCGCGACCCTGACCGAAAAGAGCCTGGTACAGCTGGGCCAGCCCGAGCGTGCGGTCATCACCACCTGCGCCTATTGCGGCGTCGGCTGCTCGTTCCGCGCCGAAATGAAGGGCGACCAGTTGGTGCGCATGGTCCCGGACAAGAACGGCGGCGCCAACCACGGCCACGCCTGCGTCAAGGGCCGCTTCGCCTGGGGTTACGCCACCCACCCGGACCGCATCACCAAGCCAATGATCCGCAAGCGCCTGGAAGACCCATGGCAGGAAGTCAGCTGGGACGAAGCGGTGACCTACGCCGCCAGCGAGTTCCGCCGCATCCAGCTGAAGTACGGTCGCGATTCCATCGGCGGCATCACCTCCAGCCGCTGCACCAACGAAGAAGCCTACCTGGTGCAGAAACTGGTGCGCACGGCATTCGGCAACAACAACGTCGACACCTGCGCGCGGGTATGCCATTCGCCCACCGGCTATGGCCTGAAGCAGACCCTGGGTGAGTCGGCCGGTACACAAAGCTTCGACTCGGTGATGCAGGCCGACGTGGTGCTGGTGATCGGCGCCAACCCCACCGACGCCCACCCGGTATTCGGCTCGCAGCTCAAGCGCCGCCTGCGCCAGGGCGCGCGGCTGATCGTGATCGACCCTCGGCGCATCGACCTGGTCGACTCGCCGCACGCCCGCGCCGAGCTGCACCTGCAACTGCGCCCCGGTACCAACGTGGCCATGCTCAACGCCCTGGCCCACGTGATCGTCACCGAAGGCCTGCTGGCCCAGCGCTTCATCGATGCCCGCTGCGAAACCGAAGATTTCGCCCGCTGGCGCGACTTCGTCAGCCTGGCGGAAAACGCCCCCGAAGTGCTTGGCCCGGTCTGCGGCGTGCCTGCTGAGCAGATCCGCGCCGCAGCGCGCCTGTACGCCACCGGCGGCAACGCGGCGATCTACTACGGCCTGGGCGTGACCGAGCACAGCCAGGGCAGCACCGCGGTGATGGGCATTGCCAACCTGGCCATGGCCACCGGCAACATCGGCCGTGAAGGGGTAGGGGTGAACCCGCTGCGCGGGCAGAACAACGTGCAAGGCTCGTGCGACATGGGCTCGTTCCCCCACGAACTGCCCGGCTACCGGCACATTTCCAACGAAGTTGTGCGCGCCGAGTTCGAGCAGGCCTGGGGCGTGACGCTGCAGCCTGACCCGGGCCTGCGCATCCCCAACATGTTCGAGGCTGCGCTGGACGGCAGTTTCAAGGCCCTTTACTGCCAGGGCGAGGACATTGCCCAGAGCGACCCCAACACCCAGCACGTCACTGCGGCCTTGCTGGCCATGGAGTGCGTGGTGGTGCAGGACATCTTCCTCAACGAAACAGCCAAGTTCGCCCATGTGTTCCTGCCGGGCAGCTCGTTCCTGGAGAAGGACGGTACCTTCACCAATGCCGAGCGGCGTATTTCGCGGGTGCGCAAGGTCATGGAGCCGTTGGCCGGGAAGGCCGACTGGGAGGCGACCATAGCCCTGGCCAATGCCTTGGGCTACCCGATGAGCTACCGTCACCCGTCCGAGATCATGGACGAGATCGCCCGCCTTACGCCTACCTTCCGCCGCGTCAGCTACGCCGAGATCGACCGCCACGGCAGCCTGCAGTGGCCGTGCAACGACGCAGCGCCGGATGGCACGCCGACCATGCACATCGACCAGTTCGTACGTGGCAAGGGGCGCTTCATGCTCACCGGCTACGTGCCCACCGAGGAGAAGGTCAACAACCGCTACCCGCTGCTGCTGACCACCGGGCGTATTCTCAGCCAGTACAACGTCGGCGCCCAGACTCGGCGTACCGGCAACGTCGCCTGGCATGACGCCGACCGCCTGGAAATCCACCCGACCGACGCCGAAAGCCGTGGCATCCAGGATGGCGACTGGGTCGGCATCGGCAGCCGCGCCGGGCAGACGGTGCTGCGCGCCAAGGTCAGCACGCGGGTGGCGCCGGGTGTGGTGTACACCACCTTCCACTTCCCAGAGTCGGGGGCCAACGTGATTACTACCGACAACTCCGACTGGGCCACCAACTGCCCTGAGTACAAGGTGACGGCGGTGGAGGTGGTGAAAGTGTTCCAGCCGTCGCAGTGGCAGAAGCGCTACCAGGACTTCAGTGAAGAGCAGCGGCGGTTGTTGAAGGAGCGTCGTATTGCCGAGAAAACCGAGGTGCGCCGATGAGCAGTGAGAATCTGGTCAAGATGGCCAACCAGATTGCCCATTACTTCGACAGCGAGCCAGACCGGGCGCTGGCGGTGCAAGGGATACGGCAGCATCTGCAGAGCTTCTGGACGCCTGCGATGCGCCGGCAGCTGGCGGAATGGGCCGAGGCCAATGCAGGGGAGGGGCTGGACCCGAAGGTGCAGGAAGCGTTGGCCTAGCGTTTGGTGTCGAATGGGGCTGCTGCGCAGCCTATCGCCTGCAAGCCAGCTCCCACAGGTACTGCACATGACTCATTGGTTCAGCGAGGCTCTGTAGGAGCAGCACAAGGCTGCTCCTACAAAGGATGCTTCAAACGAGCGATATTTGTTTTCTGCCCTACAGCGCAGATCAAAAGGGCTGGGCAATATCCCACAGGTACTGTCGATGTGGGAGCTGGCTTGCCGGCGATGGGGCCCTGACAGATTGAACTCAGCCGCGAGCCAGTTCCGCCAGATGGGCAATTGCCTCCTCGCTCTTGAGCACCAGCACATCCCCCTCCAGCGAATCCAGCACCACCTCCGCGGTATTACCAATCAACGCCCCGGAAATCCCCGTGCGGCACACCGTGCCGATCACCGTTACCACGGCATCGAGCTTCTTCTCGGTATACGGAATCAGCACATCCGCCGGCCCTTCGGCCACATGCAAGCGGTCTTCGCTGATGTCGTACTCTGCCTGGAACGCCTTGCACGCCTCGCGGTAGCGCTTTTCGATGGTATCGCTCAGCTGGTACACCGGGTCCGACGCCGACAGCATCGGCGACGGATGGGCGCTGATGACGTGAAGCTCGCCTTTGGCCAGCCCGGCAATGGCATAGCCATGGTCGATGATGCTGGCATGCAGGCGGCGGTGGTCCTCGTCCTGGTTGCCCACGTCCACCGCGGCCAGGATCTTGCCGCCGGTCCAAGGCCGCTCGCTCTTGACCATGAGCACGGCACACGGGCATTGGCGCAGCAGCTTCCAGTCGCTGGGGGTGAGCAGGGCCTTTTTCAGCGGGTTGTCCGGGCGGTGTTCCTTGATCACCAGCTCGCAGCCCTCGGCCTGCTGCACGTAGATGATGGTGTCGTGCAGGTTGTCGCGCCAGGCCTCTTCATGGGTGACGCTGTCGTACCCGTCATCATGCAGCTGGCTGCTCAGCAGGCTCAGCAGCGCGCTGTGGTCATGCCTTTTGTCGCACATCAGCAGGTGCAGGCGGGCGCCGGTGACGCCGGCGATCAGCTTGGCCCGGGTCAGTGCCCGGCTGTGGGCGTGCTCGGGGTCGAGGACGACGAGGATGCTGCGGACGGCTTGCATGGGCGTTAACTCCCTTCAAAGGTGGCGACCAATGCCTGACTATAGTCGGCGCTTCCCCCGCTGGCGCTTGATGTACATCAAGCATAGTCACTGGCGCCGCCCGCCGCCGCCGGTATAATCGCCGGCCCTGCCTGTTCTTTGTGGTTGCACGCTCATGTCCCTGATCCCCGAAATCGACGCCTTTCTTGGTTGCCCGACACCAGACGCCTGGATCGAAGCGGCGCTCGCCGACCAGGAAACCCTGCTGATCGACCACAAGAACTGCGAGTTCAAGGCTGCCAGCACCGCCCTGAGCCTGATCGCCAAGTACAACACCCACCTCGACCTGATCAACATGATGTCGCGCCTGGCCCGTGAGGAGCTGGTGCACCACGAGCAGGTGCTGCGCCTGATGAAGCGTCGTGGCGTGCCGCTGCGCCCGGTGTCGGCGGGGCGTTATGCGTCGGGGCTGCGGCGGCTGGTGCGCGCCCACGAGCCGGTCAAGCTGGTGGATACGCTGGTGGTGGGGGCGTTCATCGAGGCGCGCAGCTGCGAGCGCTTTGCCGCGTTGGTACCGCATCTGGACGAGGAACTGGGCCGCTTCTACCACGGCCTGCTGAAGAGCGAAGCGCGCCATTACCAGGGTTATCTGAAACTGGCGCACAACTATGGCGAAGAGGCAGACATTGCCCGCCGGGTGGACCTGGTGCGTGCAGCGGAGGTGGAGCTGATCCAGTCACCGGACCAGGAGCTGCGCTTCCACAGCGGTATACCGATGGCGCAGGCCGCCTGATTCGCACCAGGCGGCCCAGGGGTCAGTGACGGCGGCCCAGCAGCAGACCGACCACCAGCCCGAGGCCAGCGGAAATGGCCACGGTCTGCCACGGGTGGCCACCGATATAGTCCTGGGTAGCGTCCATCACAGGTTGCGCCTTGCTGCGTACCTTGTCGGCGGCATTGCGCGCCTGGCGTAGCTTGAGGCTTACCTGCGCGCGCAGGGTTTCCGCCTCGTCACCCACCAGGGCGGCGCTGTCGTTCAGCAGTTTTTCCGACTCTTCGATCAGCGCCTGCAGTTCGCTGAATACCTGGTCCTTGATCTGATCGCTTTCGGTCAGCGGGGCGTTTTTCCGGGCCATGAACTCGTCCTCGTCGATGGTGTGGCTTGAACAATGGATGCCGGCGCGTCGGGAAAGTTGCGGCGGCTTTGGGCTGTTGCAGTACCTGGGTGTAAGATAGCGGCCATTTTCAAACCTGCAGGTACCTTCATGAGTTTCAATCTGGCCAACATGAGCTTTGAGGAACGGGCGCAGATCGAGGCAGAGAAGGCCCGGCTGTTCGAGCTGTGGCAGAACAACCTGGGCAAGGCCAAGGGCGAAGCGGCACGGTTGATCGCCGAGAAACCACGGCGCAAAGGCAAATGGGCCGAGTGGGTGCGCGCCGAGCTGGATGGCATGTCGCCGCCCGAATACGCCAACATGGTGCGCAGCGAAGTCAACAAGCTGATGGCCGCAGCCAGCGCCAGCCGCTGATCACACCCCGCCAGGCGCCTACCAGTAGGCGCCCTTGGGCAGGTCCAGCTTGCCCTCGTCGGTAAAGCGCACGGTCCCCAGCAGCCCGCCGGCCAGCTTGCCGCGCAGCACATAGGGCAGGCCTTGCAGCGAGTCCACCTGGCCCAGCCCATAGGCCTGGCGCAGGAAGGAAAACGCCGTGATGCTCACCGGCACCACGATCACCGCTTCGCCATAACGGCCGATGTGCCCCTGCTGGTCGCTCACCCCGGCAGCCAGCGGCTGGCCGTTCACCTCCAGGTTCAGGGCGATGCCGTTGTAGTCGATCGGCGCCTCGTTGGGGTTTTGTACCCGCATCTTCACCGCCATGCGCAGTTCCAGCTCCTGCCCGGGCAGCGGCTCGATACCGATCACGCTGATATTGACCGGGTCGCGTGCCTGGAACAGCGCACAGGCCCCCAGGCCGCAGGCCAGCAGCAGGACCAGGAAAAGGCGGGCGTAGCGTTGCAGACGGGCAGCCATGGGGTGCGACCTTGCCAGAGTGGGCGAATGGGCAGTGTGGCAAATACGCGTCGGCGTTGAAAGTCACCGTCCAGATGAAAGATACTGTTTCTCATTAACGCCCGATAACTTCTCCTACTGGCCGTTCCCGAACCCATGCTGACTTCTCCCGCGCCGGGCCTGCTGGCAAGCTTCCAGGAGCACTACGACGACCTGCTTCAGTTCCTGACCCGGCGCATGAGTGACCGTCAGCGCGCTGCCGATGTCGCGCAGGAAACCTACCTGAAGCTGGTGAACATCGACCAGCAGGCGGTGCCGGTGCTGCACGCGCGCAGTTTCATCTTCCGCGTGGCCGGCAACCTGGCGATCGATGCCTTGCGCCGCGAGCAGCGCATTGCCGCCAGCCACGACGACAGCGAGCGCGCAGGTGAGGTCGCCTGCCCGGCGCCGGCCCCGGAAGCGGCCTTGCTGGCCCGGGAGCGCTTGCAGATCCTCGACCAGGCGCTGCTGCAGCTGTCCGACAATGCCCGCCAGGCGCTGTTGCTCAACCGCGTCGACGGCCTGACCCAGGCGCAGATCGCGCAGCGCCTGGGGGTTTCCGAAAGCATGGTGGCGAAATACATCGGCCAGGCCCTGCGCCATTGCCGCAACTGGCTCAAACAGGCGGGGGTGGCTGCTGCACTGGTGTTGGCCGTTGGTGTGGCGGGTTGGCAGAAGGCGCCAATGCTGCTGGCGGATTACCACACCGGGGTAGGTGAGCGACAGGTGATTACTTTGGCAGATGGCACGCGGGTGACGCTGAACAGTGCCACAGCCCTGAGCGTGGTGTTCAGCGACCGTGAGCGGCGGGTGGTGCTGGAATCTGGTGAGGCCTTGTTCGAGACCGCCGATGATTCACGACCCTTTGTGGTCGATACGGCCGGTGAGCGGGTGCAGGGGAGTGCGGCCACCTTCAGCGTGCGTCGTGATGGCCGCGTGGTATTGGCCCATGGCGAAGCCAAGGTTGGCGAACATGAACTGGCAGTAGCGGCCGATGCCGGTACGCAGATGGCCTGGCAGCGTGGCAAGCTGATCTTCAACGGCAAGCCGCTGGGGCAGGTGCTGGCGGAGCTCGAGCGTTACCGGCATGGGCGGATCGTGTTGTCCGATAGCAAGCTGGCGGCGATGCAGGTCAGCGGGGTGTTCGACCTCGATGAGCCGGAGGCCCTGTTGCGGACCCTTGAGCAGCGTTATGGGCTGAAGGTGACCTACCTGCCGTGGTTGGCCGTGGTTCATTGATTCGCCTGTGCCGGCCTCTTCGCAGCACAAGGCTGCGCCTACAGCGAACTGCGATCCCTGTAGGAGCAGCCTTGTGCTGCGAGAGGCCGGCACGGAAATAAAAATATTTTCCATTTGGCACTGCAAGTTCCTGCAAGCCAGATCGTCGTAGTGGGACTGATCAGCAACCAATTCTCATTTACGACTTGTCAGGAAGCTCATTCGTGCCTCTGATGCTCAAGCCCTTGCACCGCCGCCGCGGTCCGCTTCACCATGCCCTGATGTCCTGCAGTGCCCTGGCCATGCTGGTCGGCCCGCTGCAGGCGTTTGCCTCGACCGCCACCGAACAGGCCCAGACTCAGGCCCGCCAGGTCCAGCTCGACCTGCCGGCCCAGCCGCTGGACCACGCCCTGACGACGTTCGCCGACCAGGCCGGCCTGCACCTGCTGTACACCACCGGCGACGTCGCCGGCCAATCCAGCCCGGCCTTGCAGGGCAGCTACAGCATCGAGCAGGCCCTGCAGCAACTGCTGGCCGGCAGCGGCATGAGCTGGCACTTCAGCGATGCCCGCACGGTGACCCTGCGCAAGGCCGACGCCGCGCCGCAGGCAATCAACCTCAAGCCGATCGAGGTCAGCGTGGCCTCGCGCACCAGCACCGCGATCAGTGAAATCCCCGGCACCGTGTGGGTGGTCGACCAGCAGCAGTTGCGCGAGCAGATCGACAGCGGCGTCAGCCTGAAGGAAGCCATCGGCAAGCTGGTGCCAGGCCTCGACCTGGCGCCGGAAGGCCGTACCAACTACGGCCAGAACATGCGCGGGCGCAATGTGCTGGTGATGATCGACGGGGTCAGCCAGAACAGCTCGCGCGGCCTGTCACGCCAGTTCGACAGCATTTCGCCGTTCAACGTCGAGCGCGTCGAAGTGCTGTCTGGCGCCAGTGCCATCTACGGTGGTGGCGCCACCGGCGGCATCATCAACATCGTGACCAAGAAGGGCGAACCCGGCCCGGCGCGTTTCGAGACCCAGCTCGGTGCCAGCAGCGGCTTCAACAACAGCGACGACCTGGCCACCCGCTTCGCCCAGTCGATCAGTGGCGGCAACGAGCGGTTCAACGCCCGGCTGGGGGTTTCCGGTGAGCAGAACGAAGCCTTCTACGACGGCGCCGGCGACCAGATCTTCATCGACAACACCCAGACCGACCTGCAATACAACCGCACCATCGACGTGCTCGGCACCTTGGGGATGCAACTGAACGACCAGCAGAGCCTCGACCTGCTGGCCCAGTACTATGACTCGGGCAACCATGGCAGTACCGGTATCTACTTCCCCAACCTGAATTACAACGCCCCGTCCGACCTGGAAGACGCCGAACTGCGTAGCGGCTACTCGTCGGACCTGGAGCCGCGCACCCGGCGCCTGCTGCTGAACGCCAACTACCACCACACCGACGTGCTGGGGCAGGACTTCTACCTGCAGGCCTCGTACCGCAAGGAAGACGACAACTTCTACCCGTTCCCGTACTACAACCGCGCCACGCCCACCGGCTCGCGCGGGGTGTACTTCGCCGCCTCGCAGCAGAACTTCGAAGTCACCAGCCTCAAGGGCCTGTTCGCCAAGCAGTGGGACGCGCTGAAGCTGACCTACGGCGTCGACCTGGACCGCGAGCGCTTCAACGCCGAGCAGACCACCTTCAACGCCCAGACGTCGTCCGAGTCGGGTGGCCTGGAGCTGGAAAAGGAAAGCAAGGCCGCACGCTACCCCAGCTACCGGGTCGATGGCGTGTCGGTGTACGCGCAGCTGGACTGGCATGCCACCGAGAACCTTACCTTGTCCGGCGGCGCCCGGCGCCAGCAGATGGATGTGGACGTCAGCGACTTCAAGGGTGTGCCGGGTGGCAGCAACGATTACCAGGTCAACCTGTTCAACGTCGGTGCCATCTACGACTTCAAGAATGGCCACCAGGTATGGACCAACTACGGCGAAGGCTTCGACCTGCCCGACCCGGCCAAGTACTATGGCAAGCCCGGTCTGAGCGTGGCCGACAACCCGCTGGCCGGCATCAAGAGCCGCCAGGTGGAACTGGGCTGGCGCTATGCCGACCTGGACTGGGATGCCCAGGCGGCGTTGTACTACATCTGGTCGGACAAGATCATCAACGTCGACTCGCAGACGCTGACCATCAATGTGGAAGACCAGAAAAGCCGCGACTTTGGTTTTGAGGGCGCGCTGACCCGGCACTTCCAGACCGGCTGGGAAGCCGGTGGCACCCTGCACCTGACCCGCTCCGAGGAGGAGGATGTCGATGGCGGCTGGATCAAGCGCGATGCCCGCTATGCCTCGTTGTCCAAGGCTACCGCGTTCGTCGGCTGGAAGGGCGATGGCCGCAGTGCGCGGCTACAGGCCAACCATGCCTTCAGCCTGAAGGACGATGCCGACCACGAGATCGACGGCTACACCACCTTCGACCTGCTGGGCAGCCAGGATACCGGCTTCGGCACCTTCAGCGCCGGCATCCAGAACCTGCTGGACAAGCAATACAGCACGGTCTGGGGGCAGCGTGCGACGCTGTTCTACTCGCCGACCTACGGGCCGGCGTACCTGTATGACTACCAGGGGCGCGGGCGCACCTACACGCTGACCTGGAGCATGGCTTACTGAGCCTGCGCGGTTCTGTGGGAGCGGCCTTGTGTCGCGAAAGGGGTGCGAAGCGCCCCCAGGATTTCGGCTCTGCAGCACATATTACTGGGGCCGCTTTGCGGCCCTTTCGCGACACAAGGCCGCTCCTACAGAGACCGCACATGCCTGGGGAAGTCGCGGTCCCTGTAGGAGCGGGTTTACCCGCGAAGAGGCCAGGTCAGGCAAACGACGCCAGCAAATCCTGCGCAAACGCCTGCTGTGCCTCGCCAACCGCTTGCGCCCGGTGCCTGGCCAGGGTAAACGGCACCACAAAGTCCAACCCCGGGTCCAGCGCCCACAACAGCCCCTCAGCCTCCCAAGCTTGCGCACAATGGCATGGCAGATAGCCAATATGCCGCCCCGACAGAATGAACGTCAGCACGCTCTCGATCTGCTCCGCCACCGCCATGCTGCGCTGGCTCTGGAACGGCTCGCCGCCCTTGAGAAACCGGTACGGATGGCGCACCTGGTCCATCGCCAGCAACCGCTCCCGGCCAACGCCAGCCTCACCGAACAGCACATGGCCCTTGCCGCAATACAGCCGTTGCCGCTCCTGGAACAGCGGCTGGTAGTCGAACGCTGCCTGGTTGCCGGAAAAGTAGCTGATGGCGTAATCCAGCCGCTGCTCCAGCAACAAGCGCTCCAGCTCTGCCGGTGGCGCACTGATCAGTTCCAGCTGCACCGCCTCCTCGCGCCTGCGAAACGCCGCAATGGCCGCCGCCAGCTTCAGGCTCACCGCCTTGTCCTGGCTCTCCGCCATGCCTATGCGCACGGTCCCCAGCAGCCGCCCGGCAACGCCATTGGCCTGCTGGCGAAACTGTTCGATGTTCAGCAATAGCCCACGGGCGGCGTCCAGCAACAACTCGCCCTTTTCCGTCAGGTGAAAGCCACCTTTGCCGCGGCTGCACAAGCGGTAGCCCAGCCGCGCTTCCAGCTGCGCCATGCGCTGGCTGATGGTGGGCTGGCTCAGGCCCAGCACGCCTTGCGCGGCGCTGAAACCACCGGCCTCGACTACAGTGACGAACAGCCGCAGCAGGTGCAGATCGGGGTCGTGCACTTGTCCGAGCATTACATTGCTCCTGATGAATGTCAGCTTTGAAAACTCGCCATTCCTGCAATGTAACCCGGCTGGCATGCTCGCGGCATCCACCCATTTGCCGAGGTGTCCGCCATGCGTCGATCGTTGTGCCTGCTGTCCCTGGTCCTGGCCTTGCCGCTGCAGGCCGAAGAAAAGGTCGTCAACCTCTACAGCTGGGCCGACTATGTCGCCCCGCAAACCCTCCAGCGCTTCGAGCAGGAAACCGGCTACAAGGTGCGCTACGACACCTTCGACACCACCGAAGTGCTGGAAACCAAGCTGCTGACCGGTGGTAGCGGCTATGACGTGGTGGTGCCGTCGTCAACCGTACTGGCCCGGGCGCTCAAGGCAAATGCCCTGCAGCCGTTCGATCCCCAGGCCATGCCCGGCTATGCCAACCTCGACAAGGACCTGCTGGCCAAGCTCGCAGAGGCCGACCCCGGCAACCGCCATGCCGTGCCCTACACCTGGGGCACCCTGGGCCTGGGAGTGAATGTGGAATCGGTGCGCCAGCGCCTGGGTGATGTACCGCTGGACAGCCTCGACCTGCTGTTCAAGCCCGAGTACGCCAGCCGGTTGAAGGACTGCGGCATCGCCATGCCCGACTCGCCCCAGGAGGTGATCGGCGTGGCCCTGAACTACCTGGGCAAGGACCCTTACAGCCAGGACAAGGACGACCTGGCCGCCGCGCAGAACCTGCTGAGCCAGCTGCAGCCGTCGATCAGCTACGTCGCCAATGGCCGGCAGATCAGCGACCTGGCCAACGGCAGCGTGTGCCTGGCGCTGACCTACAACGGCGATGCGGCGATGGCCGCCGACCAGGCGCGTCGCGCTGGCAAACCATTCGAGCTGATCTACCGCATCCCCCGCGAAGGCACGCTGGTGTGGCAGGACAACCTGGTCATTCCCAAGGACGCTCCGCACCCCGAGGCCGCGCGGGCGTTCATCGCCTTCATGCTCAAGCCCGAGTCGGTCGCCGCGCTGACCAACACGCTGTTCTTCGCCAACGCCAACCAGGCGGCCACGCCGCTGGTGGACGAAGCAGTGCGCAATGACCCGGACATCTACCCGTCGGCCGCGGTGCGCCAGCGCCTGTATGCCGACCGCAGCATGGCCTTGGCCGACCTGCGCCAGCGCAACCGCCTGTGGACCGCGTTCCGCAGCCGCCAGTAACCGATAACGACAAAGGAACCCGACCGTGGAGCAAGCCGCAAACAACGACCAGGCCATGACCCGCGACAGCCTGTATGGCACCGCTGCGGAAAGTACCTACGCCGGCATTACCAGTTTCTCTCGCCGCCGCTACAGCCGCGACCTGCGTGGTGTCGATGTGGTGGTCAGTGGTGTGCCGTTCGATACTGCCACCAGCAACCGCCCCGGTGCGCGCTTCGGCCCGCGGGCGATCCGCGCCGCCTCGGTGCAGCAGGCCTGGGCCCGGCACTGGCCGTGGGCGTTCGACCCGTTCGACCACCTGGCGGTGATCGACTATGGCGATTGCGCCTTCGACAGCGGCACTCCGCAGTCGGTACCGGACAGCATCGAGGCCCATGCCACGCATATTCTGGAAGCAGGCTGCGCCATGCTCACCCTGGGTGGCGACCACTTCATCAGCTACCCGCTGCTCAAGGCCCATGCCCGCCGCCATGGCCCGCTGGCGCTGATCCACTTCGATGCGCACAGCGACACCTGGCCGGACGAGGAAGGCAAGCGCATCGACCACGGCACCATGTTCTGGCATGCCGCCCGCGAAGGCCTGGTGGACCCGGCCAGCTCGGTGCAGATCGGCCTGCGCACCACCAATGACGACAGCCAGGGCTTTGCCATCCTCGACGCCCGCCAGGTGCACCGGCAGGGCACCGAGGCGGTGATTGCGGCGATTCGCCAGCGGGTGGGCGAGCGGCCGGTTTACCTGACCTTCGATATCGACTGCCTCGACCCGGCGTATGCGCCCGGTACCGGCACGCCGGTATGCGGCGGGCTGAGCACGGTGCAGGCGCTGGAGATCCTTGGCGGGCTGCGCGGCATCAACCTGGTGGGCATGGACCTGGTGGAGGTGGCGCCAGCCTATGACCATGCTGACATCACCGCGCTGGCCGGAGCGACCCTGGCGATGGAAATGCTGTGCCTGTATGCGGCGCGGCACAAGGTGGACAAGGGTCAGTAACCTGGGGCCGCTTTGCGGCCCATTCGCAGCACAAGGCTGCTCCTACAGGGAGCGGCCTTGTGTCGCGAAAGGGCTGCGTAGCAGCCCCCAAGGCCCATACTGAAACATCAGGAATCATCTCCACCCGCATTCACACTTTTGCCGCGAACCCTTCGCGCCTTAGGCTATCAAACCCACCAGGCGCGGCATTTTCGTACAGGAGGTGAAGCATGACCCCGACCTTGCCCATCCTGGCCCTCGGCCTGGTGCTGTGCCTGCCCGCGCAAGCGGCCCCCGAGCCGCCCTTGCAACTCGCCGCCGGCAACAACAACCCCTACAACAGCCCGATCCAGCGCGCCAACCCCAACAGCCGCCAGGGCAGCATGCCGGCCACGCCTCCCGTGCGCGGCCCGTCCACCGACCCGTACCAGCGCACGCCCACCCTGGACAACCGCGGCATCGGCAATGGCGACAACCTGCGCCGCCAGCAACAAACCCCGAACCTGGAGCCCAGCCGACCACCGCGCGACAACCCGCGCGCGCCATGAGCGCCCTACGAAAGGAATCCTGCATGCTTCGAGCACCCTGGCTTGTAACCCTGACCGCCGCCGCACTTCTGCCCCTGCTGGCGCAGGCGGCGGCCGAACAGCAGTTCCGCAGTGAAGAAGGCACCTTGACCGTCAGCACCCTGGCCGATGGCCTGCGCAACCCTTGGGCCCTGGCGTTCCTGCCGGGCGGCAAGGACATGCTGGTCACCGAGCGTGCCGGCAACTTGCGGGTGGTCAATGCCGAAGGCAAGGTCGGCCCGCCGATCAGCGGTGTACCCAAGGTCTGGGCCGAGGGCCAGGGCGGCTTGCTGGATGTGGTGCTGTCGCCGGAGTTCGCCAAGGACCGCACCGTCTACCTGTCCTACGCCGAAGAGGGCAGTGACGGTAAGGCCGGTACGGCGGTCGGCCGTGGCCAGTTGTCCCAGGACCGCGCCCGGCTGGAAAACTTCAACGTCATCTTCCGCCAGCAGCCCAAACTGTCGGAGGGCAACCACTTTGGCTCGCGCCTGGTGTTCGACCGCGACGGCTACCTGTTCATCGCCCTCGGTGAAAACAACCAGCGCCCTACTGCCCAGGACCTGGACAAGCTGCAAGGCAAGATCGTGCGTATCTTGCCGGACGGCGAAGTGCCCAGGGACAACCCCTTCGTCGGCAAGGACAATGTGCGGCCGGAGATCTGGTCGTTCGGCCACCGCAACCAGCAAGGCGCTGCACTCAATCCCTGGACCGGCAAGCTGTGGACCCACGAGCATGGCCCGCGCGGCGGCGACGAGATCAACATTCCCGAACCCGGCAAGAACTATGGCTGGCCGATTGCGACCCACGGTATCAACTACTCGCTGCTGCCGATCCCCGAGGCCAAGGGCAAGCATGTACAGGGTATGGTCGACCCGCACCATGTATGGGAGAAGTCGCCGGGGATCAGCGGCATGGCGTTCTACGACAGCCCTAGGTTCAAGGCCTGGGACCACAACCTGTTCATTGGCGCGCTGGCTACCCAGGAGCTGATCCGCCTGCAACTGGATGGCGACAAGGTGGTGCATGAAGAGCGTTTGCTGGGTGAGCTGAAGGCGCGTATCCGCGATGTACGGGCGGGGCCGGATGGCTACCTGTATGTGCTGACCGATGACAAGGACGGCGCGCTGCTCAAGGTAGGCCTGGGCGACGCCTGATCACCACTGTTGTACGCGGCCCCTGTGGGAGCGGGCGTGTCGAGGCGTCGAACCGCCGCGAAGCAGGCGCCGCGGTGGATGGCACGGGCTTCGCCCGTGTTCGCGGGCACGCCCGCTCCCACAGGGATCGCGGCAGCCTTTTGAATTTGGGCAAGACCGTTGTTCCTACAAGATCCGCGGTGTGTCAGCCGTGTAGAATGCCGCATGGCTATCGATCCCCATTCCCTCTACCGGCAGGCCCTGACCACCCAGGGCTATGTCGCCGACCCCGCCCAGGCCCGCGCCGTCGAGGCGTTGCAGGCCTGTTTCCAGGCCGTCGAACAGGGCCGCCCCACCCAGGGTATCTACCTCTGGGGCCCGGTCGGCCGGGGCAAGACCTGGCTGATGGACCAGTTCCACCGCTGCCTGCGGGTGCCCAGCCGGCGCCAGCACTTCCATCACTTCATGGCCTGGGTCCACCAACGCCTGTTCCAGCTCAACGGCACCGCCGACCCGCTGCTGGCGCTGGCCGGGGAACTGGCCGGGCAGATTCGCGTGCTGTGCTTCGACGAGCTGTTCGTCAACGACATCGGTGACGCGATCATCCTCGGCCGCCTGTTCCAGGTACTGTTCGACCAAGGCGTGGTGATCGTCGCCACCTCCAACCAGCCACCCGAGCAGCTGTACCGCGACGGCTTCAACCGCGAGCGTTTCCTGCCGGCCATCGCCGCCATCCAGCGGCACATGCAGGTGCTGCCGGTAGCCGGCGAGCAGGACCACCGCCTGCACCCCGGCGCCGAGCGCCAGCGTTACTGGGTGGCGCAAGCGGGGCAGGCCAGCCAGCTGGGCGAGGTGTTCCGCCAGCTCAGCCCCGGCGACGCAGGCCACGATCAGCCCTTGGCGATCGGCTCCCGGCAGGTGCAGGTGGTGCGGCGCAGCGCGCAGGCCATCTGGTGCCGTTTCACCGACCTGTGCGAACAGCCGCTGGCGGCCATGGAGTTCATGGCCCTGTGCGACCGGTTCCCGGCCATTCTGGTGTCGGGCATTCCGGCGCTGGGGGGTGAACAGCGGGCCGGGCGCATTGCCCGGGGTACCGAGGATGCTGCGGCGCGGGTGGTGGCGGGCGACCGCGAGCTGCCGGCGCTGTCGCCCAAGGACGACGCGGTGCGCCGCTTCATAGCCCTGGTCGACGAATGCTACGACCGCCGGGTGGCGTTGTACCTGGAGGCACAGGTGCCGCTGGATGCCCTCTACACTCAAGGGTATCTGGCGTTCCCGTACCAACGGACCCTGAGCCGGCTACGGGAGATGCAACTGCAACGCTTCGCCTGAAAAGGAGCCGAACCATGGAGCCGCTGTCGCATCATCTGCTGACCCAGGCCTACAACAATGGCTGGGCTAACCACCGTCTGTACAAGGCCTGCCTGCAACTGACCCAGGACGAATTCGTCGCCCCCCGCTGCAGTTTTTTCCCCTCGATAAAAGCCACCCTCAACCACCTGCTGACGGTGGACTGGTTCTACCTGCACATGCTCGAGTGCGAGCAGCGTGGCGAGCAGCCCGACGCCGACGGCGAGCGCTTCTTCGACCCGGAACAGCCGTTTGCTACCTGTACTGACCTGCATGCCGAACAGGCCCAGGCCGATCACCGGCTGATCGCCTACTGCCGGGGCCTGCGCGATGGTGAGCTGGGGCGCTATGTGAGCATCGTGCGCCCCGAGCGGGTGCAGCGCGAGCAACGGCTGCGGTTGTTGGCGCACCTGTTCGAGCACCAGATACATCATCGTGGGCAGGTGCATGCGATGCTCAGTGATACGGCAGTGAGGCCGCCGCAGCTGGATGAGTTTTTCTGCGAGGAAGAGGCGGGGTTGCGGGCGGCGGACTTTGCCGAGCTGGGCTGGACCGAGGAGCAGGTCTGGAAAGTGTAGGGGGCTGCTTTGCAGCCCTTCGCGGGCTCGCCCGCTCCCACAGGGATTGCACAGGTTTTGGCAGCTGTGCACTACCCGTGGGAGCGGGCGAGCCCGCGAAGGGCCGCAAAGCGGCCCCTCGGCTATTGGCTCACTTGCCCAGCCACTCGACCAGCGTACGGTTGAACCGCACCGGCTCCTCGATCTGCGGTGCATGCCCCATGCCTTCAAAGGTAATCAGCTCACCCTTGGGGATCAGCTTGGCCACCTGCGGCCCCAGCACTGCATATTTGCCAAGCTTCGCTTTCACCTCCGGCGGCGCGATATCACTGCCGATGGCCGTGGTGTCCTGGTCACCGATCAGCAGCAGGGTGGGCATCTGCAGGTCCTTGAACTCGTGGTACACCGGCTGGGTGAAGATCATGTCGTAGATCAGCGCCGAGTTCCACGCCACTGCTTCATGCCCCGGCCCCTTGTTCAGGCCCACCAGCATCTGCACCCAGCGCTCGTACTCCGGCTTCCAGCGCCCGGCGTAGTAGGTCTTGCGCTCATACTCGCGCACGCCTTCGACATCCAGTTTGAGTTCGCGCGCATACCACTGGTCCACCGTGCGGTAGGGGACGCCCAGGGCTTTCCAGTCTTCCAGCCCGATGGGGTTGACCATCGCCAGGCGCTCCACCTGCTGCGGATACATCAGCGCATAGCGGGTGGCGAGCATGCCGCCGGTGGAGTGGCCGAGCACGATGCTTTGCTTCACGCCCAGCTGTTCGAGCAAGGCATGGGTATTGCTCGCCAGTTGCTGGAAGCTGTACTGGTAGTAGGCTGGCTTGCTGGAGCTGCAGAAGCCGACCTGGTCGGGGGCGATGACCCGGTAGCCAGCCTTGCTCAGGGCGTCTATGGTGGTTTCCCAAGTGGCGGCGCAGAAGTTCTTGCCATGCATCAGCACCACGCTGTGGCCGTTGGCCTGGCCCTGGGCGGGCACGTCCATGTAGCCCATCTGCAGGGCCTGACCCTGGGACTTGAAGTCGAAATGCTTGAGCGGATGCGGGTAGCTGAAGCCTTCCAACTGAGGACCGTAGGTGGGCGATTCGGCGGCGATGGCCGAACTGCCGGCGAGGCAGGCCAGGGCCAGGGCAGTTGCGCGCAGCATATGGGCACTCCGTGTAGGGCCATGTAGGAAGGGGCGACTGTAGCAGTCAGTGGACCACGCGGAACGTGAAAGGTGTTACCAGGCGTGAAACCAGCCCAGGGTAATCATCGCCAGCACCCCATAGCGGCCGGCCTTGGCCAGGGTCACCAGCAGCAGGAAGCGCCAGAACGGCTCACGCATGATGCCGGCGATCAGTGTAAGCGGGTCGCCGATCACCGGCATCCAGCTGAGCAGCAGCGACCATTGCCCCCAGCGCTGGTAGCGCTGTTGCGCGCGCTCCAGTTGAGCAGGGTTGAACGGGAACCAGCGCTTGTCACGCAGGTGCTCGATGGCCCGCCCCAGCACCCAGTTGACCACCGAGCCCAGCACATTGCCCAGGGTCGCCACCAGCAGCAGGGTGGCCCAGGCCTCGGGCTGGCGCAGCAAAAGGCCGACCAGCACGGCCTCCGATTGCAGCGGTAGCAGGGTGGCGGCGCCGAAGGCGCTGAGGAACAGCGCCCACAGGCTGAGCATCAGTAGTTGGCGACCACGGTGTCCTTGCCGTCCTGGGTCACGCCGATGACCTGGTAGGCATCCTTGTGGTCACCCATTTCCATACCGGGCGAGCCCATGGGCATGCCCGGCACGGCCAGGCCCTTGAGGTCGTTGCGCTTGGCCAGCAGGCGCACCTGCTCGGCCGGAACATGGCCTTCGACGAACTTGCCGTCGATCACCCCGGTATGGCACGACGCCAGGCGTGGCGCCACGCCCAGGCGTTGCTTCACCTCGCTCATGTTCGGCTCGACATGGTCGTTGACGGTGAAGCCGTTGTCGCGCAGGTGGCTGATCCAGGCCTTGCAGCAGCCACAGTTGGGGTCACGGTAGACGTCGATGGTCTCGGCAGCCTGGGCCAGGCCGGTGATGGCCAGCAGGCCCAGGGGCAGCAGGTGTTTACGCAGCTTCATGACGCACTCCTTCAAAAACGTGGGCGGATACCGGCGACCAGGCCTGTGCCTTGCTCGCGCCCGGTGGCGTTGCGGCCCCAGGGGCGGTCCGGTATCCAGCGGTTGGCCAGCAGCATAGCGCAAGCGGCCTTCAGGCGCAGCGCGGCCTGTTGCCTTCACCAGCGTTGCCAGGCAGCCAGTCTGCCTGCCAGGTACTGGTTCCGGATGCCGGCCTGTCATCACGCTGGCTAACGTGCTGCACACCTATCTGAGAGCCTGCGTGATCATGACCCTATCACTGGACTGCCTGTTGTACTCCAAGACCAATCTGATCGGCATCGGACCAAACCTGTCCGAAGAGGAACGCCTGGACGTGCAAACGTTGCTGGACCATGCCGATGAGTTCGCAAGCCGTTTTCTCGACCGGGACGAGCTATGGAAAAGCTGGCTCGACCGCTTCCGCAATCGCCTGGAGAAACATGGTTGCGTAAGGACGGCCGCCCTGGAGTTACCGCCCCAGGTCATCAGGGGCCATGACGATTTCGATATCAGGCTCGAGCCCATCGGCACAGGCAGCACACCGACGCTGTTGGCCCAACTGGCGCGCGCATCCATGCAGGAACTGCGAATCAGTGCACACGCCAGCAAGTTCCTGCAGTCTGGTTGGCAGAACGACGTCGCCTCATCGTTTCTGATCACACCCTGCCATAAAGATGAGGAGGGCCAGATCCATCTGGCGGTCTACTCGTTTCGCTTCAATGGCACCGTGGAGATGCGCGACTTCGGATTCTGGAGCGAGACCCAGCGTGACATCGTCGTGTGGAACACCGGCACTGTTTATCGTTTTGACGTGGAACGTTTTGCCGGTTTCCGTCAGCAGATTCGTAAAGAGTTGGGCGACCGACGGCTTGGTGCCGTTACCAGGATTGACCTCTAGCCACCTCGCTCAAGCTGGCAGGTCACGCATCAACAGGCCATATGCCAACGGCACCTGCTCGGGGACAGGAAGGTAGATGGTGTGGCCATCGCCTGGAGCGACCTGAAGCGGTTGCTGCTGGCCGTTGCTCATGTGCTCGAGATCGAAGTGGTAGTTGCCGCGCGGGGTCATCAGTTCCAGGTGGTCGCCCACGGCGAAGCGATTCTTCACCTTGACCTCGGCCAGGCCGTCGACGCGTGCCCCGGTCAGCTCGCCGACGAACTGCTGGCGCTCGGACACCGAGTTACCGCGCTGGTAGTTCTGGTATTCGTCGTGCACATGGCGGCGCAAGAAGCCTTCGGTGTAACCGCGTTGGGCCAGGGATTCGAGGTTGTCCATCAGCGAGCGGTCGAATGGTCGCCCGGCCACCGCATCGTCGATCGCCTGGCGGTACGACTGCACGGCGCGGGCGCAGTAGAAGTGCGATTTGGTACGGCCTTCGATCTTCAGCGAGTGCACGCCCATGGCGGCCAGGCGCCCGACGTGCTGTATGGCGCGCAGGTCCTTGGCATTCATGATGTAGGTGCCGTGCTCGTCTTCGAACGCCGGCATTTCGGTGCCGGGCCGGTTGCTTTCCTGCAGCAGGAATACCTGCTCGGTCGGTGCACCCAGGCCCAGGGTCGGCTGCACTTCGCGCACGATGTCGCCGGTGGCGTTCTCGGTGGCCGGTGTGGCGTCGTACTTCCAGCGGCAGGCGTTGGTGCAGCTGCCCTGGTTGGCATCGCGCTTGTTGAGGTAGCCCGACAGCAGGCAACGGCCGGAGTAGGCCATGCACAGGGCACCGTGGACAAACACCTCCAGCTCCATGCCCGGCACCTGCTGGCGGATTTCCTCGATCTCTTCGAGCGACAGTTCGCGCGACAGGATTACCCGGCTCAGGCCCAGTTGCTGCCAGAATTGCACGCTGGCCCAGTTGACCGTGTTGGCCTGCACCGACAGGTGCACCGGCATCTGCGGAAAATGCTGGCGTACCAGCATGATCAGGCCTGGGTCGGACATGATCAGCGCGTCCGGTGCCATCTCGATCACCGGCGCCAGGTCCTTGAGGAAGGTCTTCAGCTTGGCATTGTGCGGGGCAATGTTGACCACCACGTAGAAGCGCTTGCCCAAGGCATGCGCCTCCTGGATGCCCAGGGCCAGGTTGGCATGGTCGAACTCGTTGTTGCGCACCCGCAAGCTGTAGCGTGGCTGGCCGGCGTAGACCGCGTCGGCGCCATAGGCGAAGGCGTAGCGCATGGTCTTGAGGGTGCCGGCGGGGGCCAGCAGTTCGGGCTTGGCGATAGGGGTCATGTGCGCACCGGAGCAAAAGGCGCGGATGCTAGGGCTGGCAGATACGGCGCGTATTGATTTGCATCAAGGAAATGGCGGCACTTTTGCCAAGGCGCGGTGCACTAATAACGCATAAGCCATGCGAGGACCCGCGATGAACCAGACCGCCCTGCAGAACAAAGCCCTGGCAGTACTGCTGGCGCTGGTGACCATTGCCTTCATCTGGATCCTGCTGCCGTACTACGGTGCTATCTTCTGGGCGGTGATACTCGGCATCCTGTTCGCCCCGCTGCAGCGCCACCTGCTGCTGCGTTTCGGCCGAAGGCGCAACCTGGCTGCGGCGGCCACCTTGTTGGTGTGCCTGCTGGTGGCGATCCTGCCGGTGATCATCACCAGCGCGCTGCTGGTGCAGGAGGGAGCCGCCCTGTACCAGCGCATCGAGCACGGGGAGCTGGATATTGCCGGTTATGTCGAACGCGGCAAGGAGATGCTTCCGGCGTTTGCCCAGCAGGGCCTGGACAGCATGGGCATGGGCAACCTCGACGGGCTACGCGACAAGATCAGCAAGTGGGCTACCCAGGGCAGCCAGGTGCTGGCCAGCCAGGCGTTCAACTTTGGGCAGGGCACGTTCGAGTTCGTGATCAGCTTCGGCATCATGATGTACCTGTTGTTCTTCTTCCTGCGCGAAGGTGCGGAGGTCGCCCGCCAGGTGCGTCTGGCAGTGCCGCTGCCCGAACACCAGAAGCGCCGTTTGCAACTGAAGTTCAACCGTGTGGTGCGGGCGACGGTAAAAGGCAACGTGCTGGTGGCCATTACCCAGGGGGCGCTGGGCGGTTTCATTTTCTGGGTGCTGGATATCCCGAGTGCGCTGGTATGGGCGGTGCTGATGGCGTTTCTGTCGCTGTTGCCGGCGGTGGGGGCGGGGATCGTGTGGGCACCGGTGGCGGCGTATTTCCTGCTGACCGGTGCGATTTTGTCGGGGGTGATACTGACCGCGTTCGGTGTGCTGGTGATCGGCCTGGTGGACAACTTGTTGCGGCCGATCCTGGTGGGCAAGGACACGCGCATGCCGGACTACCTGATTCTGGTGTCGACGCTGGGCGGGCTGGCGGTGTTCGGGCTCAACGGTTTCGTGATCGGGCCGTTGATCGCGGCGCTGTTCGTGTCGAGCTGGGCGATCTTCGCGGCAACCAAACCCCGGGTGCAGTTGCCGGAGTAGGGACGGGCCTTGGGCAAGCCAGCTTCCACAGGTACGGCGTTGTTCTCAAGATTGTCGCTGGACCTGTGGGAGCAACTGTCTTTAGAAATTTATTTTCAAGCGTGCCATTCGGGCAGGGCTTCGCTCGATACCGCGTAGCGGTGTCGCTGGCGAAGCCCGCATTTGTAGAAAATCGATCCTCGTTCGTGATCAGGGTGCGGGTACCTGAGGCTTGAGCTCTTTCCACTCCGTTCCGTCACGCAGCATTGCGTTCAGGCGCACCAGCAACACGCGCATGCACGCCACTGCGGCAACTTTTGCGCGCTTGCCTCGGGCTATCAGGGCTTCATAGCGGGTTCTAACTTCTGGGACATGCTGGATCATTGACCAGATCGACATGTAGGCCGCCTTGCGGACTCTGTAACGCCCGCCTTCGATCTTCCTCGGGCCACTCTTCTTGCCGCTGTCTTTGTTGTACGGCGCTAACCCAGCCAAGGCTGCAATTTCGCGCCCCGTCACGCTTCCCAGCTCAGGTAAGTAGGCCATGAAGGTGCCACAACTGATGACGCCAATCCCTTTCACAGACCTTAGCCGCATGGCTGTCGTGCGATCCAGCACGTTCGAGGCACGCTCAATCGCCTTGTCCAAGGCCTTAATCTGATCATTCAGGTAAGCGACATGCTCGGTATAAACGGTAATGGCCGTAGCTGAAGTGGTTTGTTTCATCCGACGCTTGTCATCATCCCGATGCTGGACAAGATTGCCACGGAGTTTGATGAGCTCTCCCAGTTCATCTCGATCTTGATTAGGCTCTATCTGCGGCAAGTCCTCGAAGTCCCTGGCAAACCGCGCCAGCATCTGGGCGTCGATCTTGTCAGTCTTGGCAATTTTGCCCACGGCACTCGCATAGTCCCGACAGCGCCTGGGGTTGACCCTGACGACGTTCAAACCCTCCAGTCGCAAGGCTTTGAGTACGGCCCGTTCATAGCCACCGGTGGCTTCCAGCAAGACCCGTTCGACCTCAAGCTCGTTCAGGCATGCGATCAGTTGCGCAAAGCCCTCAGGGTCATTCCTGACCTGGAACTGGGGAATACTTTCAGGAAGAAAGCCCACATCCAGAGTCGCTTTCGAAACGTCGAGACCAACGAAGTAGGAAATCATCGCCAAGCCCTCTTACACTCAAGAAGTGAGAGCACTCTGACTTAGCCCTAGCTTGTGACTGCGAGTTCGCCACTCATTCAACTGTTCGGGCTTAGGTCAGAGTGAGAGGTGGATGGCGACTAGGCTCCCACTCGTGCTTTAGAGCACACCTGGCTTTCAGTCTGCCATCCACTGCTCTCACCCTTTCGAGTTTAAGAGACCTTGAAGACACAAGCTGGCTTGCCTGCGATGGGCCGCAACGCGGCCCCCATGGCCGGGTCAGGATGTTTGCGGCATCTCACCCTTGGCCAGGCGCCGGTTGATGTCGGCGATCACTTCGGGCAGTTCGTTGATGGTGTCGATCAGGTAGTGCGGACGGGAGCCGGCGAACAGGGCGTGGATGCGCTGGCGCTCGCTTTCCAGCTTCTCGGCGCTCAGCGCGCGGTAGCCTTCCCAGGTCAGCCCCAGGGCATTGCCCGAGCACACCAGGGCCACGGTCCACATGCCGGCACGGCGGCCTTCGAGAATGCCCGGCACGGTATCGTCGACCTTCACGCACGCCGCTACATCGTCGATACCCAGCGCGATCACGTTGGCCAGGGCCTGGGCCGGCCATGGGCGGCCGTTCGGGGTTTCGTCGGTGGCCACCACATGGTCGGCCACGTAGCCGTTCTGCGCGGCCAGCTCCACCACCTTGTCCATCACCACCTTCGGGTAGCCCGAGCAAGAGCCGATCTTCAGGCCGTCCTGGCGCAGCCCGGTGAGAGTGTCCAGGGCGCCGGGGATAAGCGCCGAGTGCACGGCGATCTTCTCGATCTGCAGCGGCATGAAGCGGTTGTAGATGGCGGTGACATCATCGTCGGTCGGGGTACGGCCGAACACCTTGCGGTAGCGCTCGGCAATTTCCGGCACATCGCACAGGGTGCGGATGTGGTCCCACTTGCCCATGCCCATCGGGCCACGGGCTTCTTCGATGGACACCTGCACATCGAATTCGGCAAAGGCTTCGACAAAGATCTGGGTCGGGGCGAAGGAGCCGAAGTCGACCACGGTGCCGGCCCAGTCGAGGATGGCGGCTTGCAGCTGGGTAGGGTTGCTGTAGTTCATGTGCGCTTGTTCCTGAAATTGGGTGGGCAAAGGGTCAGATGTCCAGCACTTCCATTTCCCGCAGCACCTCGGCCACGGCATTCACGGCGGCCTGCATGCCGTCCGCTCCGACCACGCCGATGCAGCCGACACGGAAGGTTTCCACCTGGGTCAGCTTGCCCGGGTAGAGGATGAAGCCCTTGGCCTTGACCCGCTCGTAGAAGTCCTTGAACTGGTAGCGGGGATCGTTCGGTGCGTGGAAGGTGACGATGATCGGCGCCTGGATCTCGGCGGGCAGGAAGCTGCGCAGGCCGATGGCGGCCATGCCGTCGAGCAAGGTTTTGCAGTTGTCGGCATAGCGCCGGTGGCGTGCCGGCAGGCCTCCTTCCTCGTTGTATTGCTGCAGCGCTTCGTGCAGGGCAGCGACCACGTGGGTCGGCGGGGTGAAGCGCCATTGGCCGGTCTTGGCCATGTAGGTGTGCTGGTCGTGCAGGTCCATGGCCAGCGAGTGGGCGTTGCCTTCGGCGGCGGCCAGGGCGGTTTTCTCGGCGAACACGAAGCCCATGCCAGGTACGCCTTCCAGGCATTTGCCGGAGGCGGCGATCAGCGCCTCGAAGGGGATGGCGCGGGCATCGATCGGCAGTGCGCCGAACGAGCTCATGGCGTCGATGATCAGGCGCTTGCCGTGGCCTTTGACCACCTGGGCGATCTCGGGCAGCGGGTTGAGGATACCGGTGCTGGTTTCGCAGTGGATAAGCGCGACGTGGGTGATGGTTGGGTCGGCGGCCAGCAGGCGGTCGACGTCGGCGGTGGTGGTCGGCTGGTCTTCGGCGGTTTCGAAGGTGCTGTAGGCACGGCCCAGCACTTTGCAGATCTTCGCCAGGCGCTGGCCATAGGCGCCATTGATCAGCACCAGGACCTTGCCGTCACGCGGCACCAGGGTGCCGATGGCCGCTTCCACGGCGAAGGTGCCGCTGCCTTGCAGGGGCACGCAGTGGTGGCTGGCGCTGCCGTCGATGATGGCCAGCAGTTGCTCGCAGACACTGGCAGTCAGTTGGTTGAAGTCGCGGTCCCAGGAGCCCCAGTCCACCAGCATGGCTTGGCGGGTGCGGATTGATGTGGTCAGGGGACCGGGGGTCAGCAGAATCGGGGCGTTGCTCATTCCGTTATTCCTCACAAGCGGTGGGCTGAAACTACGGGGCCTAGGTTGCAATTGGCGCTGTCATCAATCAAATTGTTTGTTGTTATCCGAGCTATAAGTCAGGCCGATAAGTATGAACCTGTTCCAGTTGCGTGCCTTCGATGCCGTCGCCCGTGAGGGCAGCTTCACCCGTGCCGCCGCACGCCTGTTCATCAGCCAGCCGGCAGTGACCGGGCACGTGAAGGCGCTGGAGGAGCACTACCAGATCACCTTGCTGCGGCGTACCGCGCGGCGGGTTGAGTTGACCGAAGAGGGCACCCGCCTGGCAGCCATTACCCGCGCCATGTTCAGCCTGGCCGAAGAGGCGCAGGCCATGCTCGAGGCCAACCGCCAATTGCTGACCGGGCGCCTGGAGGTGGCGGCCGATGGCCCGCACCGGGTCATGCCGATGCTGGCGCTGCTGCGCGAGCGCTACCCGGGCATTACCGTCAACCTGCGCTTGGGCAATGCCCAGGAAACCTTGGCGGCACTGCTCAGCGAGCATGCCGACGTGGCCGTGCTGACCGAGATCGAGCCGCGCAAAGGCCTGCATCTGCAGATCCTGTGCGAGTCGCGGTTGTGCGCCTTGCTGCCGGCGGGGCATGCCTGGGCCAGCGGCGAGGGTGATTTGCCGCTGGCTGAACTGCACCAGCAAATCATGGTGTTGCGCGAACCCAGCTCCACCACCCGGCGCACCTTCGACAAGGCCTGCAACAAGGCCGCTGTGCAACCTCGGGTGCTGCTGGAGCTGGATAGCCGCGAGGCGGTGACCGAAGCGGTGGCCTCGGAGCTGGGCATTGGCGTGGTGTCGTCCACCGAAGTGGCCAATGACCCGCGGGTAGTGGCACGGCCGCTGGCCGGTGACGGCCTGGTCAACCAGCACCTGATCGGCTGCCTGGAGCGCCGCCGTGAGCTGCGCCTGATCCAGGCGTTCCTCGGTCTGGCGGCGGGGCTGTGATGGCTGTTTTCAATCGGGCGGCCTAAGATGGCCGGCATTGAGCCGACAGGACCGTTGATGAGCGAGAAAGACACCATTTCCATGCAGCTGGTACGCGAGGCGCTGTTGCAGACCTGCCCCGCTGGCGAGCCCGATATCGGCTTGCTGGCCCGGGCGGGTATCGCCGTCGAACAGCTGCACCTGCCTGCGGCGCGAGTCAGCGCCGAGTCCTATGCCCGGCTCTGGCGCCTGCTGGCGCGGCGCTGCAACGATGAGTTCTTCGCCATGGACCCGCGCGGTCTGCGCAGCGGCAGCCTGGCGTTCATGTGCCGTGCCAGCATGGGCCAGCCGACCCTGGGCGCTGGCCTGGAAACCGCGCTGGCGTTCCTGTCACTGATGCTTGAAGACCTGCAGCCAAGCCTGGTGCGCCAGCAGGGCCTGGCCGAAATCGTCATCAACGAACCGCGTGATACCCCGCGCCGCGCTTTCACCTATTTCACCTTCTGGATGATCGTGCACGGTGTGACCTGCTGGCTGGCCGGGCGACGTATCCCGATCCTGGCCATCGATCTGCGCTGTGCCGAACCGCCGTTCTGCGATGACTACCGGGTGATGTTTTCGGAAAACCTGCAGTTCGAGCGCCCGCGCACGCGCATGATCATCGCTGCCGAATGCCTTGAGCTGCCGCTGCGGCGCAGCGAAGAAGAACTGCAGCGCTTTCTGGCCGAGGCACCGGGCAATATCCTGGTCAAGTACCGTGACCCGGCCAGCCTGGGGCGGCGCATTCGCACCGACTTGCTGCGCCTGGACCCGGGGCAGTGGCCCGATGGCGACAGCCTGGCACGGCAGTTGTGCCTGTCGCCCTCTACCCTGCGCCGGCGGCTGGCCGAAGAGGGGCAGAATTACCAGGGGTTGAAGGACAGTGTGCGGCGTGAGCTGGCGATTGCCTGGCTGAGCCAGGAAGACGCAGCCATGAGCGAAATCGCCGAACGCCTGGGTTTTGCCGACAGCAGTTCGTTCTACAAGGCGTTTCGCAAGTGGTTCGGCTGCAACCCCGGGCATTATCGAGCGCTGGTCCTCAAGCGCGGTAGTGGTGGCTAAGGGACCACGCCTTCCCAATGCCGGTCGCCACCGCTGGCGAGCATCGTGACAAGTCGATCACTGACCAGGAAATCGACGATGTCTCAACCTGCCTTGCACCCCAAGTTGCTTCACCCCGCCGAAGATTTCATCGCGCAAAGCTTGCCCGCCTGGTTGAAGGCGGCCAAGCCAAAGCAGCTTGCCAGGCTGCAACTGCGTTTCAATGCCTATCTGGCGAGCCAGCGGCAGATGGCGGGGTTCGCCAACCGCATGCAGCCCCTGGACCGTTTTGCCAAGCAACTGTTCGAGCGTGCCTTGCGCCAGGACCGCCAGCTGAAACTGCAGGTTGACCTGGAAAAGCTGGTGTGGCGCGAAACACGCGCACGGCTGGATGTGAAAGCAGGATTGATCCCGGATTACCAACCGTACTTCGTGCGCATGCCGGCCTTGCAAAAGCTGTTGCAGAACTTCAAGGCCAACGAGTCCTTCTTCCTCGGCACCGCCTTGATCCTCCCGGAAGCCCACCAGGCCGAGCAGGTGGTGAGCGAAGACATCGACCGGATTGTCAGCCTGTGCCGCCAGGTGGATGTCGGCAGCGCCTATCAGCGGCACCTGGCGCAGGTATTGACCCCTGACTTTGAAAAAGCCCTGACCACCGACCGGCGCCTGGAACTGGCCGTGGCGGTCGAGATCGCGGCCATCAAGCAGCAGCTGGATCCGGAAGACCTGTTGACGCTGCGTATCGCGTGCAAGGATGAACCAGCCGTGATCAAGGGGCCGCTGCAGCTTGAGATCGGTGCGCTGCAGGTCCTCGGCTGCCGGGTGGATGGCGCGCTGGCCGTTGAATTGATCGAGCAGCCCGGCCATCAGTCCACGTTTCCCTTCGGGGTACCAGGGCGCTTGAAAAGAGTGATCCTGTACACCCCTGACGATCAGGCGCAACCCCTGCGCGCGTTTACCAACTGGGATGAGGCGAACCGCGTCCTGGCCACGGCGATGGGCAACCAGGACTTTCGTCAGGCATTCGTGCGGCGCATTGCCTTGGGTGATCGCGCCACTTGTGAGCAGGCCCTGGCCACCCGCTTGCAGGATGCACAACCTGACCTGGAACCCCGCAGGTTGTTGGAAGCGGGGGACGGTTTTGCGTCGATGGCCGCCTGGCACATGCAGCGAATCAAGGCCGATGCTCGTTTCCTTGCGGTGCCCACCGCCCAGGCCGATGACGCGGCTTCGGAGCAGCGCCTTGACGAGCTCAAAGGCGCCGGCCTGGTATTGCTGAACCTGGCAGGCCTGTTCGTGCCGGTCATCGGGGCTTTGCTGCTGGCGGACCTTGCCAGGCAACTGTTGACCGAAACTTTCGAGGGCGTGCGTGACTGGCAGTTGGGCCATCAGCATGAGGCCTTGGAGCATATGCTTCAGGTGGCCTTCAGCGTGGCAACTACCGGTGCGGTGGTTGTCGGTGTCCACCTGGCCCGCAGTGCATTCGTCGAAACACTGGAGCCGGTTATCACCGAAGATGGCCGGCAAAGGCTTTGGCGCAATGAGCTGGCGCCTTACCAGGAAACTACGCCACCTCTACAGCTGACGGAGCTCGACAACGGCTTGCTCGCCGAGGGTGAGCGCCATTGGTGGCGGTTGAATGGAGCCTTGTATCGGGTAAGGCAAACCGTCAATGGCGCTTGGCGCTTGCTGCATGCCGAAGGTGAGGCAGCGTTCGGGCCGGTGCTGGAACGCTGCTCTGCGCGTGGCTGGCGGCTGGCTTATGAGCGGCCACTGGAATGGCAGGGCGCCGCGCTATTGCTCGGGCGGCTTTGGCCGGCTGCGGCCGCGATGGACGCTGTGCGGGTGGAGCAGGTGCTGAAAGTCGCGGATGTCGACGAGGGCTACCTGAGTGGCCTGCTGGTGGAGCGTCGAGCGATGCCAGTGCAGCTGCGCGATACCTTGCAGCGCTTTGCCGTGGACGCGCGCGCGCAAGCCTTTTTCAGCCAGCTGGAAGCGGGGGAGGCCGATACCGATTCCGACTTGTGGCAATGGTGCATCGAAAGGCTGCAGCTGCAGGATGAAACTGTCGAAGAACAGGCGCTGTCGATCCGTGACGCGGCAGTCGAGTTGCGTGAGGCGATGCTCGAGCATTTCTCCAGGCTTTACCTGGCCGACGACCCGCTGCTGGGATTGATCCAGCGCGACTTCCCGACGCTGCCAGAGGCCTATGCCCTCGATGTGCTCGAACAGGCCACCGAGGCTGTGCGCTTGCGCATGCAGGCTGAGTCTCGCCTGCCGCTGGCGTTGGCTGAGCAGGCGCGGGTGGCCCTGCAGTTGGCGCGCCTGACCCGCATGCGCGAAGCGTTGTACCTGCAAGGCAGCTACCGGCCGGAAGTGGTGGCGCTGGCCTTTGCCCTGCTGCGTCGGCATGGCCCCGGCGCTGCCGGGTTCAACCTGGTGTTGCGCCGTGACCCATATGCCGGGGCGGCGATGGAACGGCTGTTCGCTGAGACCGACCAGGAGCAGGCCGTGGTGCTGGTCAGGCGGGAGGGGCGCTTCCAGCTCTACAACGACAGAGGCTTGCCGGATGAGCGCGAGGTCGCCGCCCCCGAGGGGCTGTTCGAGGTGTTAGCCGCTTGCATGCCCCTGGAATACCGGCTTCGACAGGGTTGGGATGGCGCCGATGCGCCTGCCAGAATTCGCGAGCAGATGCAGGCCTGGCTACCCGGTGACCGGCAGGCCGTGCTGCGCCTGCTCGGCTGGCGGGAGGCAAGGCCCATGGCATCGCCTATGCAGCGTTTGGCCGATGGTCGAGCGGGCTATCCACTGGGTGGCTGCCAGTCGTGCATCGGCTCGCCGGAGCGCGTAGTGCGTCAGCGGGTGCGCGCCTTGTACCCCGGTATCGGGGATGTCGGCGTCGAACGCTATGTTCAGAGCCTGGGGGAAATGCGTGGGGGCCTGTTCGAGAATCTGCTGCGTGTGGAGCAGGAATACCGCCGCCTGGATGACAGCTTGCTGGCCTGGGTTGAAGAGGGTGCGGGCACCGCCAGCCGCGCACGCCGACGAGTCGCAGATTCGTTGCGGCGTGCCTGGCAGATGCGGAGCGACCGCTCTGCCGGGGCTATCAGCAACGATGCGATGCTCAGCCTGAACATCGTTGCCGTACCGGTGGGCAGCCTGCCCGTGTTGCCGGTCGGGACGGATTTCTCGCACGTGTCGGAATTGACCCTGTCATCGCTCCGGCTGGATGCCCTCCCGTCGGGTTTTCTCGCCTGCTTCCCCCATCTGCTGTGCCTGGACCTGAGCGACAATGCCTTGCTGGCGTTGCCTGCCGGGCTGGAGCGGTTGACCGCCTTGCGCCAGTTGCTGATGCCGCGCAACCGTATTCGTATCTCGGAGCCGCAGGCCAATGTGCTGACCAGTCTGACACTCTTGCGTTCGCTGGACCTGAGTGACAATCCGCTCGGCGACATCAGGCTACGGTTCGACCAGTTGCCCAGCCTGCGGATTCTGCGCTTGAACCGCGCGCAGATGACGGCGCTGCCCACGGGCATGGAATGGTGTGGTCTGTTGGTGTTCGCCGATCTTCGCAACAACCGGATAGCCGAGTTGCCGACAGCCTTGTTCCGGGCCCCGCTGCAGCTGCGCCGTGCCATGCACCTGGAGGGAAATGCCCTGCCAGTGCAGGATATCGAGCGCCTGTATGGCGTCGAACGCCTGCTGGTTTCGCCCCGCCCGCAACGGCACGCCTCGGCCCGGGAAGAATGGCTGCAGACTCTGGACTCAGCGGCGCGGCAGGAGCAGCAAGGGAAATGGGATGCGCTGAATGCCGAGCCCGGCAGCCTGGCTTTCTTCGAGCTGCTCAGGCAACTGACGACCACGGCCGAATTCAGCAAGGCGCCGGCCGACCTCGGGTTCAGGGTATGGGCAATGCTGGATGCCGCCCATGCCGATACCGCCACGCGCATGGCGCTGTTTGACCTGGCAGCGGAGCCCACCACCTGCGTGGACAGCGTTTCAACCGTGTTCAGCCGCCTCGAGGTGCGCATGTATGTCGAGCAGGCCACCCGCGGCGGCGACCCGATTTCGACCCGCTCGGCACGCCTGCAGTTGGCCAAGCGGCTGTTTCGCGTGCACTGGGTAGAGAAAATCGCCCGGCGCGAAATTGACGCCCGTTACCAGGATGGACGCTGGAGCCGCGGGAACCATGATGAAGAGGAGGTGGAGGTCAATCTTGCCTACCTCAGCGGCTTGGCCCAGCGCCTGGACCTGTTGGGCCAACCTCGCCACATGCAGTTTGGCAGGCTGGCCAACGTGTCGTCGCTGCAACTGGAGGAGGCCTTCAAGGAAGTGCTGGAGGTGGAGGCGGGCGAGCAACGGATCGTGTTCATCAGCGAGCGTGATTTCTGGTTGCCGGTACTGCGGGCAGAGCATCCGGACGACTTCGAAAACCTGGAAACGCAGTTCACCCTGCGGCTGGAAACACTGGACGAGCAAAGGGAGGCCTTGACCAGTGACGAGTACTGGAACCTGAGCAACGCCCTGCGCGATGAGCGCGAGCAGGCCCTGGGCAGCCTTGCTCAGCGCCTTACGCGCGAAGCGTTGATGGTGCCAGAGGCAAAGTGACGACGCTTCACGGGCGGCACGCCTTGTGCCGCCCTGCTTCTACCGCAGGGGTTCCCTCTGCGCAAGTGCCGACAGGTTGCACACCATGCATGGCTTTCGACAGCCATCCAGGGACCTGCCATGACCCGCCAACCACAAGCACCACAGCCCGCCTCTGCATCTTCCAGCCACTTGCACGACGGTTTCATCGGTGACCGGTTGCCTGCCTGGCTCAAGCAGGCCACGCAGAGCCAGATCCGCACTTTGCGCGAAAATCTGGAAGCCCATCATGCCACTCAGGCCCGGTTGCGCGGGATCACCCTGGCGCTGCCGTCACCACAGCAGTTCGCCGAACGGCAATTCGCCAGTTTGTTGCGCGAGCCGCTGCCGGGCGACGTAGCGTTCTGGCAGTTGGAGTGGCTGGAGGTTTCGCATCGTTTCTCGTCCACGCTCGGCGCTGAGCCGCAATTTCCTACGTACGGGCAACGGCGTGAAAACGGCTTGCTCCGCCTGATGCGCAACTTTGCCGCCAGCAACGATTTCTACCTGGGAACCGGGTTGGTCGCGCCAGGGCGGGAACGGGTACTTTCCCGAGGCACCGATGAACTGGTCGAGGCTTGCCGCAAACTCGATGCCGGGCGCTTGTATCAGCAGGAGTTGGACCGGACATTCGATGCCACGGCTCAGCGCGTCCTGTGTGAAGACCAGCGCTCCGGGCTGCGCCTGGCCGTGCAGGTTGCCGCTCTGAAAGGCGAGATCACCGAACCGGTCAGGGAGGCATTGCATGCCCTGGTGGATAAACCCGAAGATCGGCGATCCGCCAGCCTCACGGGCCATCCGGGCCTGTTCGAAGCCCTCGGTTGCCCAGTGGCGGATGGTGTGTGGATTCAACTTCGCGACACGCATGGGCAAACGCAGGGCGGCGTGCTCTACCTGCCCAGCGACCCCGTACAGGCGCTGCGACACTTCGACAGCCATGCCTCGATCAACCGCGCGCTGGTGGCCGAGCTGCGTCGTGAACCCTATCGCCAGGCGTTCAGCCAGTTGATCGGCCTGGGTCAGCGTGCCGGGTTCATGCACAAGCTGCAGGCCCGCCTGGCGGATGACCAGCCGGACCTGGAGCTCGATGGCAGCGTGCCACAGCATGACATTTTCCAGGCGCTGGCTGCGCAGCAGACAAACCGGGTGAAGCAGGATGGCCGCCTGTTGCTGGTGCCGACTGCCGACGCCGATGAAGCCGCGTCGCGCGAACGGCATGAGGCGTGGAAGGCCGCCGGCCTTGATGTGCTCAATCTCGCGGGCCTGTTCATTCCGGTGGTGGGTGGCTTGCTGCTTGGGCAACTGGTTGCCCAGACCCTCTCGGAGGTTTTCGAGGGCGTGCAGGATTGGTCGCGAGGCCATCAGCACGAGGCGCTGGAGCACATGCTGGGCGTTGCCGAGATACTGGCGGGCACCGCCGCGACGGTGGCCGGCGTCACCTTCGTGCGCAGCGCGTTCGTCGCGGCGCTGGAGCCGGTAAGGCTCGCCAATGGGGCGGGGCGCTTGTGGGCCGGTGACTTGGCGGTCTTTGCCTCGACACCTGGAACGGTCACCTTGGGCGCGGACGGTGCCTATGCCGATGGAGGGCGTCGCTGGATAAAGGCCGACGGAGTCTTCTACGAGATTCACCGGCCTGACCCCGATGGTCCCTGGCGTCTGCGCCATCCCGGTCGCGAAGAGGCGTATGGCCCGGTCGTGCTGCACAATGGCGAACGTGGCTGGCGCCTGATGCACGATGAGCCGCAGCGCTGGCGCGACCCTGCGAAGATGCTCGACACCCTTTGGCCGCGCAATCAACCTTTCGATAGCCAGCAGGCGCAGCAGATCTTGCGCATGGCCGGCATCGATCAGGACGAGCTGCGCGGCCTGCTGGTGGAAAACCGGCGAACGCCCGCCAGCTTGCGGGAAACCCTCAGGGCATTCGATGCCGATGCTCGGATCGACACATTCTTTCGCGATCTGGAGCGCGACACTGTCTCCGATCAGGACTTGCAGCTGCTGGCCTGGTGCGAGGCCCGACCGGGCAGTAAAAAAGGGCGTGCCGCAGTGCTTGCGGACCGACCAAGGTCAAGCGACCTGCTGTTCGCTCGGCTGACACGCCTGCCAGAATCGGCGGAGCCTTTGCTCAAGCCGCTGATGGCGCTGGGGTTGCCTGAACCCTATGCGCGCGATCTGGCCGATGGGGCAAGTCACGAGGCCCGTCAGCAGTTCGTCAACAGTGGGCAGCTGTCGCACAGGTTGGCCATCCAGGCCAGGTCGTTGTGTTCGGTGGCGAAGGTGAGCAGGGCGATGGCAGGGCTTTATCTGCCGAGCGCGTATAGCGATGAAACGGGAATGCTGGTGTTGGCATTGCTGAATGTCGAGGCCATGGATGCGTTCAACCTGGCATTGAGAAAAGCTGTTTCCGATGCCGTGGAGCTGAAGCGCATCGGTTC
Source organism: Pseudomonas sp. SA233 (assembly GCF_054792385.1). NCBI lineage: Bacteria > Pseudomonadati > Pseudomonadota > Gammaproteobacteria > Pseudomonadales > Pseudomonadaceae > Pseudomonas > Pseudomonas sp. SA233. The sequence goes on from NZ_CP096449.1 coordinate 1,912,474, forward strand.
GGTTGCTGACGTGGTCGACCAGCGGGTGCTGGTGCGTGAGCAAGGGGTTTTTGCCCTGTACGACGGGCGAGGCCGAAAACTCGCGATGCAGCCACCTGCGTCCTCGGACGTTTTCCAGGCCGTGCTGGCCGCGCTCAAGTCGCGCAACCTGCTGGGGCGGTTGGGCCTGGCCGAGAACGCCAATGCCGAGCGCCTGCGCGAAAAACTCATGGCGCACCTGGGTACCCACGGGGAAATCGCCCGCATGCTGGGCTGGGCGCCGACGGAACGCTGGTTCAACCCCGGGCAGCGTCTTGCCGATGGCCGCGTCGGCTACCTGCTCAGCGGGCGCGCGGCACTGCCCACCACGCCCAGGGAACAACTGCGTGCAGGCCTCAGGCGATTCTTCCCTGGGCTGGGCGATTCGCTGGAAACGCAAGTTGATCGCTGGCTGCTACAGAATGTGCCGGTCGCCGATGCGCTCATGGCGCTGCAGGATGATTACGAGCAGTTGAACCGCGCGCTCAATCGCTGGGTGTCCGCTGCGCTGGGTGACACATCGCGGGCGCGGCGTCAGTTGTTCGCCGAACGAATGCTGCGTGCCTGGCAGGCGCTTGGCGACCATGTGGAGGTCGACAGTGACGGCAAGCGCCAGGGGTTGCGCCTGGTCCTGAATGACTTGCCAACCGATTCGTTGCCGGTCATGCCTGCACCTATCGATTTCTATCACGTAACCACCCTGGTACTGAGCGAGACGACCATCGGGGTGGTGAACGAGGAGTTTCTGCGGGCATTCACCTACCTGCAGGAGCTGGACCTGAGCCACAACCAGCTGTTGCGCTGCCCGCGCGGGCTTGGCTACCTGATCAACCTGCGTCGTTTGCGCCTGGGGCATAACCGCATCCGCCTGGATGCCCATGCCATCGAAGCATTGAACGGTTTGCCGCTGCTCAGCCATCTCGACCTGAGCCATAACAGCCCGCTGGGGGTGTACGAAATGCGCTTCCATCACTTGCCCCACCTGATCGAGCTGAATTTGCGCCGCTGCGGGCTCAGCGAGTGGCCCAGAGGGCTCGAATTGTGTGGCTTCCTGCAACGAGCCGACCTGCGTGACAATTTCCTGCGGGGGGTGCCTGACGGCGTGCTGGCCATGCCGCTGGAGTTTCGCCAGCGCATCCTGATTGATGGCAACCGCCTGACCATGGCCGATTACGGCAAGCTGTATGCCTTGGAGCCGCTCCTGGAAGAGCCGCAGGAAGAGATCGGCCGAGCCTGGTGGGTCGGTTCCGACTCGGCCAGCCATGGGCGCGGCGAGCTTTGGGACCGGCTGAGCACCCGGGACGAAAACGCCCGCCTGTTCGATCTGCTGGAGCTTTTGCAAGGCTTGGCGGACTTCAGCTGGCCCAAGGCTTATCTGCTGCGCATGGGCTGGCAATGCCTGTCGATGCTGGAGACAGACGTCGAGTTCGCTCGCCAGGCGCAACTGGCGGCCGACGATGTTGTGATGGATGACAACGGTGCCATCGACCTGTTCAGCCGACTGCTGCGTCTGCATGCCGAGCGCGACGCGGCAGGCGATAGCGCCCAATCCCGTGGCCCGAGGTTGCTGGCATTGGGGCGCGCCTTGCAACGCCTGGACCGCCTTGACGAGTTTGTCGAGACCGAGCGGCAAAACCTTGAAGGCTTCGCCGAGCCTGCGGTACTGGCGACGTTGGCAATGCGCTACAGGGTACGCTTGCGCACCAGGCTCAGGTTGCCGTTCCAGCCCGCCAGAATGCGCCTCAGGGCGGCAGCTGTAGGGTTGAGCGAGCATCGGCTGCAGGCGGCAGAGGCGGCCGTGGAAAGGGCGAACGTTCTCGTTGATGTAGTCGCAAACCTGTGCACGCGCGCATTCTGGCAGCGTTTTTTGCAACAGCACTTCGCCCAGCCTTTCAATGACCTTGAGCAACTCGCTGCGGAGCAGCGGGCAGCACTTGCGGTAAGGCGCGATGAACTGGGTGAAGCACAGTATCTGAACCAGGAACAGGCTCTGGATGCGCAGCTGCAGGCCGATCGGCTGGCGTTGCAACTGCAACTGACCGAGCACTACGTGATCAGTCTGGAGCGCGCACCGGGCTGATGGCCACCGGCCAAACCGGTCATCCAGTTTGACAACTTAGGCCATTGCCGCGACGCCAGCGCGGCGCGAACATCGTCGGACCGATGGTTCAACTCCAAAAACAAGAAACCAGGAGTCCGACGATGCGCGATTACACCGAGGCCGCTCGTGCGTTCGACCATGGCCAGGCTGCTGCGGCGGCGCTGCATGGCAACCTCGAAGCCCTCAATGCCTGTGTCGAATGTTGCGACCGCCATGCCGGTCAGGGCAAGACCGCACTGGTCTGGGAAGACCGCGAGGGCAACAGTGCGCGGTTGAGCTTCGATCAGTTGCAGGCACTGGCGGCCCGTTTCGCCAATGTGCTCGAAGCGCAAGGCGTGGGTGCGGGTGACCGGGTCGCCGGCCTGATGCCGCGTACCCCCGAGCTGCTGGTCACCATCCTCGCCACCTGGCGTCTCGGCGCGGTGTACCAGCCACTGTTCACCGCGTTCGGTCCCAAGGCCATCGAACATCGCCTGGAGCAGTCCCACGCCCGGGTGGTCGTTACCGACAGCCACAACCGCGCCAAGCTGGACGATGTGCACGCCTGCCCGACCATCATTACCGTCAATGCCCGCAATGGCGAGCTGGACTTCCAGCAGTGCCTGGACAAAGCCGCAGACAAATGCGAGCCGGTCATGCGCTCGGGCAACGACCCGTTCCTGCTGATGTTCACCTCCGGCACCACCGGCCCGGCCAAGCCACTGGAAGTGCCGCTGCGTGCCATCGTCGCGTTCCAGGGCTACATGCGCGATGCCATCGACCTGCGCCCCGAGGACAACTTCTGGAACCTGGCCGACCCGGGCTGGGCCTATGGCCTGTATTACGCGGTCACCGGCCCGCTGTCGCTGGGCCATGCCACCACCTTCTACGATGGCCCGTTCAGTGTTGAAAGCTGCGCACGGGTGATCGACAAGCTGGGCATCACCAACCTGGCCGGCTCGCCCACCGCGTACCGCCTGCTGATTGCCGCCGGGGATGACTTCTCGGCACCGATCAAGGGCCGCCTGCGGGTGGTCAGCAGTGCCGGCGAACCGCTCAACCCGGAAGTGATCCGCTGGTTCGCCGACGAACTGGGCGTGACCATCCACGACCACTACGGGCAGACCGAGCTGGGCATGGTGCTGTGCAACCACCATGGCCTGCAGCACCCGGTACACCTCGGCTCGGCCGGCTTCGCCATCCCCGGCCACCGCATCGTGGTGCTGGACGAGCAGGGCAACGAACTGCCTGCCGGCCAGCCGGGCATCCTCGCGGTCGACCGCGAGCAGTCGCCGCTGTGCTGGTTCGCGGGCTACCACGGCCTGCCGACCAAAGCCTTCGTCGGCAAGTACTACCTCAGCGGCGACACCGTCGAGCTGAACCAGGACGGCAGCATCAGCTTCGTCGGCCGCAGCGACGATGTGATCACCACCTCGGGCTACCGGGTCGGCCCGTTCGACGTGGAGAGTGCACTGATCGAGCACCCGGCGGTGATCGAAGCGGCGGTGATCGGCAAACCGGACCCGGAGCGCACCGAGCTGATCAAGGCCTTCGTGGTCTTGGCCAGCGGTTACCAGGGCAGCGTCGAGCTTGAAGAGGCTTTGCGCCAGCACGTGCGCCAGCGCCTGTACGCCCATGCCTACCCAAGGGAAATCGAATTCGTCAGCGAGCTGCCCAAGACCCCGAGCGGCAAGCTGCAACGCTTCATCCTGCGCAACCAGGAAGTCGCCAAACAACAAGCGCAACAGGCCACCCCTGCCAGCGCCTGAAAGGAAACCGATCATGCAAATAGCCAACAAACACTTCATCGTCAGCGGCGCCGCCTCCGGGCTGGGTGCTGCCACCGCGCAGATGCTGGTCGAGGCCGGCGCCAAGGTCATGCTGGTCGACCTCAATGCCCAGGCCGTCGAAGCCAAGGCCCGCGAACTCGGCGAAAACGCCCGTTTCGCGGTGGCCGACATCAGCGACGAGCAGGCCGCCCAGGCGGCGGTCGATGCGGCCGTCAGCGCCTTTGGCAGCCTGCACGGGCTGGTCAACTGCGCCGGCATCGTCGGTGCCGAGAAAGTGCTGGGCAAACAGGGCCCGCATGGCCTGGCCAGCTTTGCCAAGGTCATCAACGTCAACCTCATCGGCAGCTTCAACCTGCTGCGCCTGGCCGCCGCGGCCATGGCCGAAGGGGCTGCAGATGAGGGTGGCGAGCGCGGGGTGATCATCAACACCGCCTCCATCGCCGCATATGACGGCCAGATCGGCCAGGCGGCCTACGCTGCTTCCAAGGGCGCCATCGCCAGCCTGACCCTGCCGACCGCCCGCGAACTGGCGCGCTTCGGCATCCGTGTGATGACCATCGCCCCGGGCATCTTCGAAACGCCGATGATGGCCGGCATGACCGAGGAAGTACGCGCCTCGCTGGCCGCCGGCGTGCCTTTCCCACCGCGCCTGGGGCGCCCGCAGGAATATGCCGCGCTGGCCCGCCACATCATCGAGAACAGCATGCTCAACGGCGAGGTTATCCGCCTCGACGGCGCACTGCGCATGGCTGCCAAGTAAGGAGAGCGAACATGACCCTCGCCAATGACCCGATCGTTATCGTCAGCGCCGTGCGCACGCCCATGGGCGGCCTGCAGGGCGACCTCAAGAGCCTGACCGCGCCGCAGCTGGGCAGCGCCGCCATCCGTGGTGCCGTGGAGCGTGCTGGCATCGATGCTGCCAGTGTCGAGCAGGTGCTGTTCGGCTGCGTGCTGCCGGCAGGCCAAGGCCAGGCACCGGCGCGCCAGGCCGCGCTGGGTGCCGGGCTGGACAAGCACACCACCTGCACCACCCTGAACAAGATGTGCGGTTCGGGCATGCAGGCGGCGATCATGGCCCATGACCTGCTGCTGGCCGGTACCGCCGATGTGGTGGTGGCCGGTGGCATGGAAAGCATGACCAACGCACCGTACCTGCTGGACAAGGCCCGTGGCGGCTACCGCATGGGCCACGGCAGAATCATCGACCACATGTTCATGGACGGCCTGGAAGACGCCTACGACAAGGGCCGCCTGATGGGCACCTTTGCCGAAGACTGCGCCCAGGCCAATGCCTTCAGCCGTGAAGCCCAGGACCAGTTCGCCATCGCCTCGCTGACCCGCGCCCAGGACGCTATCAAGAGTGGTCGCTTTGCTGCCGAGATCGTGCCGGTCGAGGTTACCGAGGGTAGGGAGAAGCGCGTCATCAAGGACGACGAACAACCGCCCAAGGCGCGCCTGGACAAGATCCCGCAGCTCAAGCCGGCCTTCCGCGAAGGCGGCACGGTGACCGCCGCCAACTCCAGCTCGATTTCCGACGGTGCTGCGGCGCTGGTGCTGATGCGCCGCTCCGAAGCCGACAAGCGCGGCCTCAAGCCGCTGGCGGTGATCCACGGCCACGCCGCCTTTGCCGACACCCCGGCACTTTTCCCGACCGCGCCGATCGGTGCCATCGACAAGCTGATGAAACGCACCGGCTGGAACCTGGCCGAGGTCGACCTGTTCGAGATCAACGAGGCCTTCGCCGTGGTCACCCTGGCGGCCATGAAGCACCTCGACCTGCCGCATGACAAGGTCAATATCCATGGCGGCGCCTGCGCCCTCGGCCACCCGATCGGCGCTTCCGGCGCGCGCATCCTGGTGACCCTGCTGTCGGCCCTGCGCCAGAACAACCTGCGCCGTGGCGTGGCGGCCATCTGCATTGGCGGTGGCGAGGCCACGGCCATGGCTGTCGAATGCCTGTACTGAGGTGAACCATGCTGGTAACTGACGAGCAACAACAGATCGCCGACGCGGTACGCGCCTTTGCCCAGGAGCGCCTGAAACCGTTTGCCGAGCAATGGGACAAGGAACACCGCTTCCCCAAGGAGGCCATCGACGAGATGGCCGAGCTGGGCCTGTTCGGCATGCTGGTGCCGGAACAGTGGGGCGGCAGCGACACCGGCTACGTGGCCTATGCCATGGCCCTGGAGGAAATCGCCGCCGGTGACGGCGCCTGCTCGACCATCATGAGCGTGCACAACTCGGTGGGCTGTGTGCCGATCCTGCGTTTTGGCAGCGAGCAGCAGAAGGAGCAGTTCCTCACCCCGTTGGCCAGCGGTGCGATGCTCGGCGCCTTCGCCCTGACCGAACCGCAGGCAGGCTCCGACGCCAGCAGCCTGAAGACCCGGGCACGTCTGGATGGCGACCACTACGTGCTCAATGGCAGCAAGCAGTTCATCACCTCCGGTCAGAACGCCGGGGTGGTGATCGTGTTTGCCGTGACCGACCCGGACGCCGGAAAGCGCGGCATCAGTGCCTTCATCGTGCCCACCGATTCGCCGGGCTACCAGGTGGCGCGGGTTGAGGACAAGCTCGGCCAGCACGCCTCCGACACCTGCCAGATCGTTTTCGACAATGTGCGCGTGCCGGTGGCCAACCGCCTGGGCGCCGAAGGCGAGGGCTACAAGATCGCCCTGGCCAATCTCGAAGGCGGCCGCATCGGCATCGCCTCGCAGGCGGTGGGCATGGCCCGCGCGGCGTTCGAAGTGGCGCGTGACTACGCCAACGAGCGGCAGAGCTTCGGCAAGGCGCTGATCGAGCACCAGGCGGTGGCCTTCCGCCTGGCCGACATGGCGACGAAGATTGCCGTGGCCCGGCAGATGGTGCTGCACGCTGCCGCGCTGCGCGATGCCGGGCGCCCGGCGCTGGTGGAAGCGTCGATGGCCAAGCTGTTTGCCTCGGAAATGGCCGAAAAGGTCTGTTCGGATGCCTTGCAGACCCTGGGCGGTTATGGCTATCTGAGCGACTTCCCGCTGGAGCGGATTTACCGCGACGTTCGGGTTTGCCAGATCTACGAAGGCACCAGCGACATTCAGCGCATGGTCATTGCGCGCAATCTTTGAAGGAGCAGACTGCATGGCATTCGAAACTATCCTGTTGGATATCCACGGCAAGGTCGGCCTGATTACCCTCAACCGCCCGCAGGCGCTGAACGCGCTGAACGCGCAGATTGTCGGCGAGATCAACCAGGCCCTTGACCAGCTCGAGCGCGATCCGAACATCGGCTGCGTGGTGCTGACCGGTTCCGCCAAGGCCTTTGCCGCTGGTGCCGACATCAAGGAAATGGCCGAGCTGCAATACCCGCAAATCTACGTTGACGACCTGTTCAGCGATTCCGACCGCATTGCCAACCGGCGCAAGCCGATCATTGCCGCGGTGTCCGGTTTTGCCCTGGGCGGTGGCTGCGAGCTGGCGATGATGTGTGACTTCATCCTGGCGGCGGACAATGCCAAGTTTGGCCAGCCGGAAATCAACCTTGGCGTGCTGCCGGGCATGGGCGGCACCCAGCGCCTGACCCGCGCGGTGGGCAAGGCCAAGGCCATGGAACTTTGCCTGACCGGTCGCCTGATGGGGGCTGAGGAAGCGGAGCGTGCCGGGTTGGTGGCGCGTATCGTGCCGCAGGCTGAGCTGGTGGAAGAGGCGCTGAAGGTGGCCGCGACCATTGCCAGCAAGTCGATTCCGGTGAGCATGATGGTCAAGGAGAGCGTCAACCGTGCGTTCGAAGTCACCCTCAGCGAAGGTGTGCGCTTCGAGCGGCGGGTGTTCCATGCGGCGTTTGCTACCGAAGACCAGAAAGAGGGGATGGCTGCGTTCATTGCCAAGCGCGAGGCGCAGTTCAAGGATCGTTGATTCTGGTTGTGGATTTGCGCTGGGCCTCTGGGTGCATGTCTTGAGAGGTCTGGCGCCTGTGAGATCGAGCGCCGCCCGCGCGGCGCTTCGCAGCACAAGGCTGCTCCTACATCTGTTTCGGGCCAGTAACGCCTGTACCAATGCGCGCGACCGCCTTGTTTGTCCAACACGATATCGAGGTGGATGCCAAGGGGTCGCGCGCCTATGGTGCAGGAATAATTGGCCCGAAAAAGATGTAGGAGCAGCCTTGTGCTGCGAAGCGCCGCGCGGGCGGCGCTCGATCTCACAGGCGCTGAACATGTTGTGGCGAGCAATGGGTGACTCCTGTTCAATCCCTCCATCCCCCATAGGCCCCTCTCCCAGGGCCACTCATCTATGCACCGACCAGCGGATTCCAAGCAATGGAAGCAAATTCGCACCCAATTGCAGTTGCTCCACGCGACGTGGCGCCTTAGACTGCCGCCCCCTGTAAAAGAGTGCCGGTTGGCGCTTGAAGAATTCTGCTGCCGATGCCGAGGCGTCGGCGGCACCCGAATCGCCCAAATGCACATTTTTTCATAGAGAAATCGATGACCAAGGAACAGTTGCTGGCCATGTCGGCCGATGACTACATGAACGCTGACCAGCTGGCTTTCTTCGCTGGCCTGCTGCAGGCGATGAAAGTCGAAACCCATGAACGCATCGAGCTGAGCCGTGCCACCATCGAAGGCCTGGACACCCCGTCGGATCCTGCCGACGTGGCTTCGGTCGAAGAAGAGCGTAGCTGGCTGGTGAACGCCATCGACCGCGACCAGCGCCTGCTGCCGCAGCTGGAAATGGCCCTGGACCGTATTGCCGACGAAAGCTTCGGCTGGTGCGATGACAGCGGTGAACCAATCGGCCTGAAGCGTCTGCTGATCAGCCCGACCACCAAGTACTGCATCGAAGCCCAGGAGCGCCACGAGCAGCTCGACCGCCACCAGCGCCAGGTGTAACCCCGCGCGGTGTGCCAAGCCCCACGGAGCGATCCCTGGGGCTTTTTGCGTTTCTTGTCGGTGGCGGTTTTGTTGCCCTGCACGTAACACTGCTGTACCGGGATGCGCTGTTTCCGCGCCATAAGCAGGCGTATCATCACTTTATCGTTAGGGTGCTAATTAAATTCCGGAGGGAATGATGAATAGCCGGGTCGATGTAGCCGTGATGATTGGTTCTGGTGTGCCAGCCTCGATGCGGGCGCTGGGTAAACGCATCTGCTGGGTGGTGCTGGTCAATGGCGAACGCCGTGGCACCGCATTTGCCACCCGTGAAGAAGCCTTGGAGTGCCAGGCGGCCTGGCAGCAGTTGAAGAAGGGCCTGGCTGCCTGAGCGCCGTGAGTGCTGCCGGCAAGCGTACGGGGTGTTGTTCAGGGCGTTCGCTTGTAAGAAATGTACTTTGCCTCTCGACGAATTTCGGTGTTTTCGTGCATATTCTTTCCCCAGTAATGCGCTGATGGATTGCAGGGCCCGTTCTTACGTGCGCTCTGGCATTGCCTGTCGCATTTTTTCTGGCGGTTTTGCTGTCAGACATTGCGCTTCCCGAATCGGGAATATGCCGAAAGCCTGTATTTGAGGCCAGATCTGGCAAGCCAGGGTAAAGATTCCCGCACGCTGCATCGCCAGCGGGCGCAGACATTTCGCATATCGCTTTATTACTCTTTTCGCCTATCGATAAGAAATGGCCGTGCCTCACCGAGCTTTGGGTGAGGGCGGGTTGTAACCGGTTGAGGATTACTTCATTGGCAGTCAGCACTCTTGATACCCATGCGTTGTTCGCCTTGGGCGACTTGCGCGGTAAATTGGCCCAGCTGTTCCAGGGCCGCTTTGTCTATGTTACGGAACAGAGTCCCGAAGGCCTGTACATGGCCGAAATCGACACCGAAAGCGCATTGGTCGTCGATGACAAGCAGCGTTTGGAACTGAAGGTCGGCGACCACTTTCGCGCCGCCGTGCTGCCCAGCCGCGAAGGCGGCAAACTGGAAATGCGCTTTCGCGAAATCAAGTTGAACGTATATGGCGTGGGCGACTATGCCTTCGTGTCGGTGCCTGAAGGCGAGGGCATCGTATTCCGTGAAGGCCACGGTGTGATGCTGGTATTCGCCGCACAGCAACAAGTGCAGGAAGGCCTGGGCAAGTTGCTCAAGGCGGTGACCGGCAAGGTTGCCAAATGGCGCAAGGGTGAGCTGACCACCTTCAAGGCCAGTGAATGACCCACAGCGACGACGCGCCTGCCACGCGTGCCGAGTTCCATCGGCAGCACCAGGCGGATGCCGTGGCCGAGGCCGAGCGTTTGCTGGCCAGGCGCGAAGAACTGCAAGGCGCCTGGTTGAACTGGGTGGCAGGGGAATTGTATCGCCTCGGCCCGCCGCCTTATGCGGCCATGGTCCGGCGCGAGTTGCAGCGCCTGGCCCAAGGGTGAGGCGGCGACCTGTCAGTTGCCTCGATCGCGGCCGCTGCTGACTTCCTCAGGGACCGGCTCTTTCGCCATGCGCTTGCGGAACAGCGCCGCCCGGGCCAGCAACAGTGTGGTCACCGGCACGGTGATCGACAGCAGGATCGGAATCAGCCAGGCGTGCAGCACCGGGGCTTCCTTGAGCCAGGAAAAGTAGATGATCGAAGCCAGTGCCACGCACCAGGCACCAATGGTCGAAGCCAGTGCCGGCGGGTGCATGCGCTGGAAGTAGTCCTTCAGCCGCAACAGGCCCACGGCACCGATCAGGGCGAACAGGCTGCCGGTCAGCAGCAGCGCGGCAGTGACCAGCTCCAGCCAGAAGGGGAGTTGCAGGGTTTCAGTCATTCGATCACCTCACCGCGCAGCAGGAACTTGGCCAGGGCAAACGAGCCAACGAAACCGAACAGCGCAATCAGCAGGGCACCTTCGAAGTAGGTGTCACTGGCATAACGGATTCCCAGCACCAGCATGGTCAGCATCGCCAGGATGTACAGGTAGTCCAGCGCCAGCACCCGGTCCTGGGCGGACGGGCCGCGGAACAGCCGGATAAGTGCCAGGGCCATGGCCAGGGCGAAGATGAACAGGCTGGCGAGGACAGCATTGGCGAGCAGGCCTGTCATTGGAAAATCTCCATCAGCGGGCGTTCGTAGGTGTCCTTGAAGTGCTGGATGAAGGCCGCCTCATCGTCCAGGTCGAACACATGCAGCAGCAACACGCTGCGGTCCAGCGCCAGCTCGGACCAGACCGTGCCGGGCACTACCGTGGTAATCATCGATAACGCCGCCAGGCCATGTGGGTCGTGCAGGGCCAGCGGGATGTGCACGAAGGCCGAACGCGGCGGCTGCTTGCCGGCGCGCAGCACGCCACGGGCAACCAGCAGATTGGACATGATCACATCGATGCCGACCCGGCCAATCAGCCGGGCGATGGCCAGCGGCCGTCGCACATGGGCATGCTGCGGGCGCAACGGTGCCATCAGCAGCGGCGCCAGCACGCCGAGCGCGGCAGCCAGCAGCAGGTTGCCGGGGCTGACCGATAGGTTCAGCAACAGCCACAGGCCGAACAGCGAAACCGATAACAGCGGTGCGGGGAACAGTCGATTCATGGCTGCACCTGTACGTCGAGCGAGGTGGGGCCAGGAATTGGCCGGGCGGCCATCACGGCTTGGATATAGGTGTCGGGGGCCTGCAGGCTGGCGGCGGTGTCCTGGGTGTAGCGCAGCAGCGGCTCGGCCCTGAAGCTGAGGATGAAGCACAGGCCGAGCAGGATGACGATGGGCAAGCATTCATAGCGGCGCAGCACCGGCGACGGGCGCTCTTCAGGCTTCCAGAAGCGCTGGATGCCGACGCGGCCGAAGGCGATCAGCGAGGCCATGCCAGACAGGACCAGCAACGCCACCAGGCCCCAACCCGCCATGCCCAGCGGCTGCTCGGCAGGCACGCCCAGCCCTTGCGGGTTGAACAGCGCGCTGATCAGGTTGAGCTTGCCGACAAAGCCCGACAGCGGCGGCATGCCGATGATCAACAGGGCGCAGGCGATGAAGCTGAGGCCGAGGAAGGCCATGGTCCACGGGATGATCTGGCCGATCACCACCTTCTGTTCATCGTCGAGGTTGATGCCCTTGGGTGGGTGCAGTGATTCCAGCGGTGGGGGCATGGCGTCTTCTTCGTCGTCCAGCGGTGCTTCGTTGGCCGAGCGCGAACGTTCGACCAGTTCGGCGAGCAGGAATAGCGCGCACAGCGCCAGGGTCGAATTGACCAGATAGAACAACGCCGCGCCGGTCAGCGCCGATTGCGCAAAACCGACGGCGCCGAGCAGGGTGCCGGCTGAAACCAGGATGCTGAGGGCGGCCATGCGCTCCAGGCGCTGCGCGGCCATGATCGACACTGCCGCCACCGCCAGGGTGACCAGGCCACCGTACACCAGCCATTCACCACCGAAGTGCGCCGAGGCCCCGGCCTGCCCCGAGAACAGCAGAGTCCACAGGCGCAGCACGGCATACAGGCCGACCTTGGTCATGATGGCGAACAGCGCTGCCACCGGCGCGCTGGCCGAGGCATAGGCCGGTACCAGCCAGAAGTTCAGCGGCCAGATGCCGGCCTTGACCAGGAAGGCCATGGCCAGGATCGCCGCGCCAGCGTGCAGCAGGCCACGGTCGGCCTCCGGCACCAACGGAATCTTCAGCGCCAGGTCGGCCATGTTCAGGGTGCCGGTCACGCCATACAGCATCGCTGCGCCGATCAGGAACAGCGACGAGGCGAACAGGTTGATGGCAATGTAGTGCAGGCCGGCACGCACCCGGGCGCGGCCCGAGCCATGCAGCAGCAGGCCATAGGAAGCGGCCAGCAGCACCTCGAAGAACACGAACAGGTTGAACAGGTCGGCGGTGAGGAAGGCGCCGTACAGGCCCATCAACTGGATCTGGAACAGTGCGTGGAAGCTGGCCCCGGCACCGTCCCAGCGAGCGCGGGCAAACAGCAGGGCACTGAAACCGATGATGCCGGTGAGGGTCAGCAGCAGGGCCGACAGGTGGTCTACCACCAGCACGATGCCGAACGGTGCCGGCCAGTTGCCCGGCAGGTAGACACCGATCGATTCCGCCTGGCCCTGGGTGCGCACCCACAGCAGCAGGCTGACCGCGATGGCCAGGCCGGCAAAGGTCGACAGCAGGTTCAGCCGGGCCTTTGTCCGCCGGTGTTTCTCGCCCAGCAGCAACATCAATGCCGCGGTAACCAAGGGCAGCAGGATGGGCGCGATGATCAATTGGCTCATGCCACTCATTCGTCACGCTCCCGGCCATCCACGTGGTCGGTACCGGTCAGGCCGCGCGAGGCCAGCAACACCACCAGGAACAGCGCGGTCATGGCGAAGCTGATGACTATGGCGGTGAGCACCAGGGCCTGCGGCAGCGGGTCGGTGTAGTGCAGCAGGTCCTGGGGCACGCCGTCCTTGATGATCGGTTCCTTGCCGATGAACAGGCTGCCCATGCTGAAGATGAACAGGTTGACCCCGTACGACAGCAGGCAGAGGCCCATGATCACCTGGTAGGTTCGCGGGCGCAGGATAAGCCACACTCCCGAAGCGGCCAGCACGCCGATGGCAACTGCAATCACTTCTTCCATCAGGCGGCTCCTGCTTGGCTGGTTTTCGCCGGGTTACCCGGGCGGTAGGCGCGCACCGATTGGTGCGCCAGGGCGGTGAGGATCAGCAGGGTCGAGCCGACCACCACGGTGAACACCCCGACATCGAAGAACAGCGCGCTGGCCACGTGCACATCGCCGAGCAACGGCAGGTGCAGGTGGGCGGTATGGGTGGTGAGGAACGGGTAGCCCAGCAGCATGGCGCCCGCGCCGGTCAGGGTTGCGCACAGCAGCCCGGTGCCCATCCAGCGCAGCGGGCGCAGGCTCATCTGCGCCTCGACCCACTGGGTGCCGGCCACCATGTACTGCAGAATGAACGCCACCGACATCACCAGGCCCGCAACAAAGCCGCCACCGGGCTGGTTGTGGCCACGCATGAACAGGTACATCGACACCAGCAGGGCGATCGGCAGCAGCAGGCGCACCAGCACCGCGGGCACCATCATGAAGCCCAGGGCGGTGTCGGTGGCATGCCGTGGGTTGATCAGGTCGGTGACCACGTCGGGTGCCAGCTGACGCTGTTGCGCCGGCAGTTGCATGCTTTCCTTGGGCGGGCGGAAGCGCCGCAGCAGGGCGAACACGGTCAGCGCCACAGCCACCAGTACGGTGATTTCACCGAGGGTATCGAAGCCACGGAAGTCGACCAGCATGACATTGACGACGTTGGTGCCACCGCCCTGGGGGAGTGCCCGGCTCAGGTAGAACGAGGAAATGTCGTTCGGCGTCGGCCGGGTCAGCATGGCGTAGGACAGCACGGCCATACCGCCACCTACCAGCACCGCCAGCAGCAGGTCACGCAGGCGACGCATGCGCGCACGCTCGAGGCTGCCCGGCAGCGGCGATACGCCTTCGATTCGCCGCGGCAGCCAGCGCAGGCCGAGCAGGATCAGCACGGTGGTGACCACTTCCACTACCAGCTGGGTCAGGGCCAGATCGGGCGCGGAGAACCAGACGAAGGTGATGCAGGTCATCAGGCCGCAGACGCTGACCATGATCAACGCCGCCAAACGGTGATACTTGGCCTGGTAGGCAGCGCCGATGGCGCAGGCGATGGCGATCAGCCACAGCGCGACAAACACGCCCGAGCCCGGAATCTTCGGCCGGTCGCCCCAGCTGAGACCACTGTAGAGCATGGGGGTGAGGCCGGCGAGGAAGGCGGCGAGCACCAGCATGAACAGCTGCGATTGCAGGCGGCGGCTGGTGAGCAGGCGCTCGATGCGCCGCGCCAGCAGCATCAACTGCACCTGGCCGTGTTCGAACAGGCGCTTGCCGTTGAAACGCTCGATCACCGGTGGGTAGGGGAAGCGGCCAAGGCGCAGCTGCTTGCGCAGCAGCAGGTAAAGCACGATACCGCCGCTCATGGCCACCAGGCTCATGATCAGCGGCGCGTTCCAGCCATGCCAGATGGCCAGGCTGTATTCCGGTAGGGTGCCGCCCACCACAGGCAGGGCGGCGGCGGCCAGCAGCGGGCCGACCGACTGGGCAGGGAAGATGCCCACCACCAGGCAGGTAAGCACCAGCAATTCGACCGGCGCACGCATCCAGCGTGGCGGTTCGTGTGGGGTGTGCGGGAGGTCCTGCGCAGTGGGGCCGAAGAACACATCGACGGTGAAGCGCAGGGCATAGGCCACGCTGAAGGTGCCGGCCAGGGTGGCGACCACCGGCAACGTGGCCTCGACCCAGGCAGTGGAGCTGATGAACACCGTTTCGGCGAAGAACATTTCCTTGGACAGGAAACCGTTCATCAACGGTACGCCGGCCATCGAGGCACTGGCGACCATGGCCAGGGTGGCGGTGTATGGCACCAGGCGTATCAGCCCGCTGAGGCGGCGGATGTCACGGGTACCGCTTTCGTGGTCGATGATGCCGGCGGCCATGAACAACGAGGCCTTGAAGGTGGCGTGGTTGAGAATGTGGAACACCGCCGCGACCGCGGCCAGCGGGCTGTTCAGGCCCAGCAGCAGGGTAATCAGGCCCAGGTGGCTGATGGTCGAGTACGCCAGCAGGCCCTTGAGGTCGTTCTGGAACATGGCGGCGAAGGCGCCGAGCAGCAGGGTGAGGGCGCCGGCACCGCCTACGATCCAGAACCACTCTTCGCTGCCCGACAGCACCGGCCACAGGCGCGCCATCAGGAACACCCCGGCCTTGACCATGGTCGCCGAGTGCAGATAAGCCGATACCGGGGTGGGCGCTGCCATGGCATGGGGCAGCCAGAACTGGAAGGGGAACTGTGCGCTCTTGCTCAGGGCGCCGATAAGGATCAGCGGCAGCAGCACCGGGTACAGCGCATGCTGGCGAATGGTGTTGCCGGCAGCCAGGACCTTGTCCAGATCGTAGCTGCCGACCACATGGCCGAGCAGCAGGGCACCCACCAGCAGGCACAAGCCGCCCGCGCCCGTGACCATCAGCGCCATGTAGGCGCCACGGCGGGCGTCGGCACGGTGGTGCCAGTAGCCGATGAGCAGGAACGAGAACAGGCTGGTGAGTTCCCAGAAGAACACCAGCTGGATCAGGTTGCCGGAGATCACCAGGCCGAGCATGGCGCCCATGAAGGCGAGGAAGAAGGCGAAGAAGCGCGGCACCGGGTCTTGTGGCGACATGTAGTAGCGGGCATACAGCGACACCAGCGTACCGATGCCCAGCACCAGCAGCGAGAACAGCCAGGCGAAGCCGTCCATGCGCAGCACCAGGTTCAACCCCAGGCTGGGCAGCCAGAGGAACTCTTCGCGAATCACGCCACCGTGGGCAACCTGAGGGTACAGCAGTGCTACCTGGACAGTGCCGACCAGGGCCACGAGCCCGGCGAGAATGGACTCCGCGTTACGTGCGTTGTGCGGCAGCACGGCTGCCAGGCAACTGCCCACGAACGGCAGAAGCAATAGCACTATCAATGACATAGCGTTCTATTCTGGAGAAGTTTGCAAAGAATCATACGTGCCGAGGGGTTGATCACCAACACGCAAGCTGTCGCAGAATCCTACAAACAGGCTGTGACAAGCTGTTTTTTTATAACAGATTCTTACAAAGCATAGCCGCAGTTGGCGGCTTTACAGGCCAGCCTGGCGTTCACCTTCATCCGTCACTTCCCGCGCTTCGGCCACCTCGCGCGGGCGGCGCACCTTGAGTTCGCTGACCACCACCGCGATCACGATCAGCAGGCCGCCGAGCAGTGCCACGCCCGGCAGGCGCTCACCGGCGATGCGCCCGACGATCCCGGCCCATACTGGTTCGCCGGCATAGATGAGGGTGGCGCGGGTGGGCGAGACCGACTTCTGCGCCCAGTTCATGGCTACCTGGATCACCGCGCTCATGGCGCCCAGGCCCACGGCACTGGTCAGCAGCAGCCAGGAAAAATCGGGTATGCGCTCCTGGGTCGGCACGATCATCAGGAACGCCAGCAGCGAGGCGGTCGCCAGCTGTACCACGGTGACCCGGCGCACATCGACCTGCCCGGCGTAGCGGCTGATCAGGATGATTTCGCCGGCAATGGCCACGGCGCTGACCAGGGTTACCAGCTCGCCTTCGCTGAAGTGCAGGCTGCCACCCTCCGGGCCGGCCAGCAGCATCAGGCCGATGAACGCCAGGCCGATACCGATGCTGGGCATAAGGCCGGGGCGCCGGCCCAGCACCAGCCATTGCAGCAGCGGCACGAACGGCACGTACAGCGCGGTGATGAACGCCGACTGGCTGCTGCTGATGGTTTGCAGGCCCATGGTCTGCAGGCCGTAGCCGAGCATGATCGACACGCCGATCAGCATGCCGGCCTTCAGTTCGGTGAAGGTCAGCCCTGGCAGCGCCCGCGCCGAGACCACCCCGACGAACAGCGCGGCTGCAGCGAAGCGCAGGCCGACGAAGAACATCGGGCCGCTGACGCTCATCACGTTGTGTACCAGCAGGAAGGTGCCGCCCCACAGCATGGTGATGAATACCAGCACCAGTTCGGCCTTGCTCAGGCGAAAGGCAATGGCGGGGGTCGGTTTGCTGCTGGGCTGGCTCATGGTCTTGCGCACTCGGAAGGGGCGGCGCACAATCGCCGCAAAGTGGGCAGTATACTGCGCAATACCGACCAGTGAGCAATATAGTGCACAAAGATTCCTCGCACCGGGCATCGGTGCTGCAACATGTCAGCCTCAATGTACGCAGCCTGCGCAACGCCGCGGGCATGAGCCAGACGGCGTTGGCGGAGCGTTCCGGGGTCAGCCGGCGCATGCTGGTGGCGATCGAGGCGGGCGAGAAGAATGTCAGCCTGACTACGCTTGACCTGATTGCCGAGGCCTTGGGCGTGGCTTTCAGTACCCTGATCCAGGCACCTGACCAGCGCGACCCCGGGCGCATCGAAGAGTTGGCCTGGGCCGGCGAGCACCCGCAGAGCCGGGCGGTGCTGCTGGGCAGCAGCGTGGCGCGGCGCGAGGTGGAACTATGGGAATGGACCCTGGCACCGGGCGAGTGCTATTCCAGCGAGGCTGATGCCGAAGGCTGGAGCGAGCAGATCTATGTGGCGCAAGGGCAACTGACGCTGATTATCGAAGGGGTCGAGCATCGCCTGCAGGTCGGGCAGTTCCATGTGTTTCCCAGTAACTGCCGGTATGCCTATCGCAACGATGGGGCGGTGGCGGTGCGGTTTGTGCGCAATGTGGTGATCTAAGAGCGCGCAGGGCTGCACCACCTGTGGGAGCGGGCATGCCCGCGAACACCGGCGGAGCCGGTGCCATCCTCCGCGTCGCCTGATTCGCGGGCACGCCCGCTCCCACAGGTGCTGAGCAAGCCTGATCAGCTATTCAGCAACTCATCGGTCCTGACCACCTTGGCATAGGCAAACGCCAATGCTGCCATCACCGAATCATGCACCTGCGCCGCCGGCACCCGCTTGCCATCGAACTCCAGTGGCAGCGTGGCACAGGCGTCGTGCGCCACGGTCACTTCGTAACCCAGGTCGGCCGCGGCCCGGGTGGCGGCGTCGATGCACATGTGGCTCATGCTGCCGACGATGGTCAGGGCCTCGACGCCATGCCGGTCCAGCGTGTGCTCAAGGTCGGTACCGAGGAAGGCGTTGACCTTGTGCTTGAGCACCACCGGCTCACCGGCTTGAGGCTCGACCTTGGCATGGATCGCCGCACCCTGCGAGCCTGGCGCGAAGAACGGCGCATTGGCGCTTTCGAACTCATGCCGCACATGCACCACCAAGTCGCCCCGTTGACGCGCCGCCGCCAACAGGCGGGCAGCATTGTCGGCCGCCTGGTCGGCACCATCGAGGGTCCATTTACCGCCCGGGAAGTAGTCGTTCTGGATGTCGATGATGATCAGCGCCTGCTTGCTCATGCTGCCTCCTGTGGCAGTGGTCGTTGGATGTCGTTAGTTATAGGCTGTGTGCACTGACCTGAGGATTGGCGCGAACGACACTATGCAGGCAAAAACTGACAACCCCGCCAGCCTGGACATCGGCCTGCTGCTGTACCCCGGCGCGCAGCGTGCTGCCGTGCATGGGCTGGCCGACCTGTTCCTGGTGGCCAACCGGGTGCTTGCCGAACTGGGGGCCGTCGAGTTGCCATCGGTGCGTATCAGCTTTTGGCAGGCAGACGAGGCGGGGCAGTTGCAGCCTGCCCCTGAGAGCCCGCCTGCCGCCGCGGCCGATCTGCGGGTGCTGATCATTCCGCCAAGCCTGGAGTCGGCACCGCAGGGTGAGCTGCTTGAGCGCCATCGAGCGTCGTTGTGCCAGTTGCACGGGCACGGCACGGTGCTGGCATCGGTGTGCATCGGGGTGTTCTTCATCGCCGCCAGTGGTCTGCTCGACGGGCGCCCGGCCTGTACCCACTGGAACTACGTGCATTCGCTTGCCCAGCGTTTTCCCAAGGTACGGGTCGAGGCCCAGCAGCCGTTGCTGGACGATGGCGACATCGTCACCTCGGCCGGGCTGATGGCCTGGACCGACCTGGGCTTGCGCTTGCTGGAGCGCTTCATGGGCGCGACGGTGGCGCGGGAAACTGCCCGCTACCTGGCGGTCGACCCGGTCGCGGCGCCACTGCCCGGTGCAGTGTTCAACCCACGCCTGGACCATGGTGATGAAGCAGTGCTGAAAGTGCAGCACTGGTTGCAGGGCAACGGTGGGCAGGATGCCGACCTGGCCAGCATGGCCGCATGCGCGGGGCTGGAGGAACGCACTTTCCTGCGGCGTTTTCGTGCTGCCACGGGGCTACGGCCGACCGAGTACTGCCAGCAGGTGAGGGTGGGGCGTGCGTGCCGCTTGCTGGAGTTTACCCGGCGCAATGTCGAGCAGATCGCCTGGGGCGTCGGTTACCAGGACCCGGGTGCGTTTCGCAAGGTGTTTCAGCGCATCACCGGCCTGACCCCGAGTGATTATCGGCGGCGCTTCGCGGTATCGGGTTAGGGCGCGGGGGCGTTCCCGGTGCGGAAAACCGCTTGACCTTGACATAACTTGAGGTTTTACCCTGCTCTGCATCGCGCTGTAGGCGTCCGTCACCAGGAGACCGTTCATGACGGCAACATCCCATGCCCTGTGGTTTACCCAGATGATCGAATTTGAAGTGCCTGGCAAGTTCCAGCAGGCGTTGGCCCAAGCGCTGGTGGCGCGCAGCGAAGAGCTGGCCGCGCGTTGCGAGGGGCTGCAGGGCGTCAGTATTCAGGCCAGCGAAGATGGCAGCCGGGTGCTGCAGTACCTGCAATGGCAGTCCCGCCAGGCGTGGGCAGCGGCGGCCGTATATTTCGTCGGGGAACCTTTCCTCGACCTGCTTGGCCAGTACCAGGCGCGTGGCGTCAACTTTGCTGCCTACCAGACGCTGCGCAGCCTGGTGCGCGGTGCCGACGGCGGCCTGCATTGCGAGGTGGGTGAGCCTCAGGCATACCAGGGCGCGTAGTGCGGGTAGCGATCCAGGCGGGCGCCAATGACCATTTCGCTGACCCATGCCGCCAGGATCGAACTGTAGGCTTTCTGGCTCTGTTCGCTGGACAGCGCGTGGTCGGCACCGTCGACGATGCGGTGGGTGAGTGAATGGGCGCTGACGAATGCCGAGCGGTAGCTCATCAAGGTGCTGTGCGGCACGTAGTCGTCCTGCTCGGACTCGACCAGCAGTACATCGCCACCGAACTCGGCACAGGCTGCCAGTGCGCGGTTGTCCGCCGGGCCGAGCGGGCGCTGGCGGTAGGCGTTCAACCGTTGCCGGTCGAGGGTTTGCTTGGGGAGGTTCCATTCGTCGTCCCAGTACATCGCGGGTACCCGCAGGGCCAGCCATTTGACCGGCCGCTCGCGGGTCAGCAGGGTGGCCAGGTAGCCGCCATAGCTGCTGCCGATGATGGCGATGGCACTGGTGTCGACGGCCGGGTGGCTTACCAACCGGTCGTAGGCCACCATCAGGTCGGTCAGGTTCTGTTCGCGGGTTACCGTCAGCCGTTGGCTTTCGGTTTTTTCGTGGCCGCGCAGGTCGAAGGTCATGCATACGCAGCCCAGCCCGGTGATATGCCGGGCGCGGGCCAGGTCGCGTTGCTGGCTGCCACCCCAGCCGTGGACGAAGAGAATGCCCGGCATCTTGCTGCCGGGGCTGACCAGGGTGCCGACGATGCTGTCATCCTCGACCTGCAGTTCAACGGTTTCACTCTGAATGGTCATGTTCGCGAATCCGCGCAAATTTGCTGAGTTTTCCGAGTTCACTGTCGTTTCCTTGGTAAAAGAGGGTGGCGTCAGTGGGAAGTTCGGGGGTGCCGAACACTTCATGGGTGGAGGCACGCACCCGTTGCAATGCCGGGTCGTCGGCGAACGCCTGCAAGGCCAGCAGTTCGGCACTGCTGGCACCGCCCAGGCGCCAGGATTGCTCGAGTACGCCGCTGCGCAGGTGGCCCTGTGGGTTCACGCCGCGGGCAATGTCGTAGTTGCGCCGCGAGGCGATGAAGCCGGGGAAGTGCTGCTCGGCGGCCTGTTCGTAGGCCATCGCCTGATTGATGGCCAGGCGCAGCGCCTCATCCAGCGGCAGTTGCAGCAGTGCCTGGTAGTCACCGCGTACCACTACCAGGTCGGAGCCGCCATACACTTCCGTGCCCTGATGGTCGCGGGTAAGTTGCTGGGTGCCGTGATAGCTGCAGGTCAGGCCGGCGACACGTACCTGGCCAACGCTGAAGGTTTGCACTTCGCTCAGGTCTTCCTCGAGCACCAACCCCCATAGCGCAAGGTCCTGGTCATCCATGCCGGCCAGCAGCGGTTCCAGCTCATCCGCCGTGGTTATGACCTGTTGCCCACGGCCTGCGCAGGCCAGTACCGGCTTGATTCGCAACGGGCCGTCCGTCAGTAACAGCTGTGCGGCGGTCCGTGCATCGGCCTTGCTGAATACGGTGTAGCCGCGCAGCAGGGCGTCGCAGGCTTGCCGTGCGAAGGCATCGGTCCAGCCCGGCGGGAAACTGGCCCCGGCCGGCAGCGGGTGGGAAATCGCCTTGGTCGCCATGTAGGGGTGTGCGACCAGGCCACCGAAAAGGTCCTGTTCGCTGCAGATGCCGAGGGCGGCATGGCGTTCGGGATCGACCAGGGTTTCGGTGGGCAGGTAGTAGTAGCCGTCGGTGGCGCTTGGTGGCTGGCTGGGTTGCACGTGCGGGCAGCCTAGAAGGCTGGCCAGGCCATCGGCAAGCTTCAGGTGCACGGCATGCTCGTGGTCGGGGGTGTGCGCGCGGGTGTCGAGCAGCACCACGCCGCTTTTAGGGGCGCAGGCGTTGGGCATGGTCATTTGCCTGTGTGCAATGAATGTACTGAGTGTGAAGCCGGTGCTTTGTGGAAGTTCAGCGGAACTTGATCGGTGGTTCTGGCCCGTCTGTAGGAAATGTCCGGTATGCGCAGGGCGTCACGGGCAATGCATGCAGTGTGTCGGTCGCCAAGATTGCAGGGCTTCGGCGGCTGTTCCATTATCGGCACACTGGATAAACCGTGATGTAGCCGCAGGAGAGCGCATGAACGTTCAGATCACCCTTGGGCAAAGCGTGCCGCAGCGTTTGGCGCTGGTTCGCCAAGCCATGGCCGCAGAGGGCATCGATGCCTTGCTGGTACCTTCGGCCGACCCCCATCTTTCCGAATATCTGCCTGGTTACTGGCAAGGGCGCCAGTGGCTTTCGGGTTTCCATGGCTCGGTCGGCACGCTGGTCGTCACAGCTGGCTTTGCCGGGTTGTGGGTCGATAGCCGCTACTGGGAACAGGCGGAACACGAGCTGGCGGGCAGTGGCATCGAGCTGATGAAGCTGCTGCCGGGCAAGCCTGGTGCGCTGGAATGGCTGGGCGATCACGTCGAGCCCAACGGCAGCGTGGCGGTAGATGGTGCGGTCATGGCGCTGGCTTCGGCGCGCCAACTGAGCGATCGGCTGAAGGCGCGCGGGGCGCGATTGGTGACTGACAAGGACCTGCTGGGCCAGGTCTGGGAAGGGCGCCCGGCGCTGCCAGGCAACCCGGTCTACCAGCATTTGCCGCCGCACGCCACGGTGAACCGTGCGGAAAAACTGGCGCAGTTGCGCCAGAGCGTGCAGGCCAAGGGGGCCGATTGGCATTTCATCGCCACCCTGGATGACATCGCCTGGCTGTTCAATCTGCGCGGTAGCGATGTTTCCTACAATCCGGTGTTCGTGGCCTTTGCCCTGATCAGCCAGCAGCAGGCCATCCTGTTCGTCGGCCAGGACAAGCTCGACGAACATCTACGCAAGGTGCTTGCGGCCGACGGTATCGAAGTGCGTGGCTACGCCGAAGCAGGCAAGGCCCTTGCCGCCATGCCGGCCGGCAGCCGATTGCTGGTCGACCCGGCCCGGGTGACTTGCGGCCTGCTGGATAACCTGCCGGCCGAGGTGGAGCTGGTCGAGGGCCTCAACCCCAGCACCTTGAGCAAGTCGTGCAAGGGTGATGAGGAACTGGTGCACATCCGGCAGGTGATGGAGCAGGATGGCGCGGCCCTGTGCGAATTCTTCGCCTGGCTCGAGGCCAACCTTGGTCGTGAGCTGGTTACCGAGCTGACGATCGACGAGCAGTTGAGTGCCGCCCGTGCCCGCCGCCCAGGCTTCGTGTCGTTGAGCTTCTCGACCATTGCCGCCTTCAACGGCAATGGCGCGATGCCGCATTACCGCGCCACGGAACAGTCGCACGCGGTCATCGAGGGCGATGGTCTGCTGCTGATCGATTCGGGCGGGCAGTACCTGGGGGGCACCACCGACATCACGCGCATGGTGCCGGTGGGCAACCCGAGCCTTGCACAGAAGCAGGATTGCACACGCGTGCTCAAAGGCATGATCGCCCTGTCGCGTGCCACCTTCCCGCGGGGCGTGCTATCGCCGTTGCTCGACGCCATTGCCCGGGCACCGATCTGGGCTGACCAAGTGGATTACGGCCACGGCACCGGGCATGGTGTGGGCTACTTCATGAACGTGCACGAGGGGCCGCAGGTAATTGCCTACCAGGCGGCACCCACGCCGCAGACCGCGATGCAAGTGGGCATGATCAGCTCGATCGAGCCGGGTACGTACCGCCCAGGGCAGTGGGGAGTGCGCATCGAGAACCTGGTGGTCAATCGCGAGGTCGGCAAGAGCGCCTTCGGCGACTTCCTGAACTTCGAGACCCTGACGCTATGCCCGATCGATACCCGCTGCCTGGTGCCCGAGTTGTTGTCCAGGGAAGAACTGGACTGGTTGAATGGCTATCACGCCAGAGTACGCGAGCGTCTGGCGCCGTTGCTCAAGGATGAAGCGCTGGCCTGGCTGGAGGCGCGCACCGCGCCCTTGTAAGGTGGCAAATGAAAAGGGCAGCTTGCGAGCTGCCCTTTTTTCTACTTGCAGATGACGATCATGCTGCGGCTGGTGTAACCCGCCGGGTTGATGCCGAACAAGTAGTCACCGGGTTCTTCATCGCTATCGCCCGAGCGTGCAATGACCCGGTATCCGCGCGTGCTGCAGGAGCTTGCGGCCTTGCTGTAGCAGTTGTCCCACGAGGAAGACAGGCCGGAGCAATTGATATGCAGGCCTTTCTTGCCCTTTTTGACCTCGGTCTTGGCCGTGGCGGCACATCCAGCAATAGCCAAGATGGCCAGGATGAGCAAAATACGTTTCATTCCTGTCCTTAAATGCAGGGCGGATCAGCTGCCTGGCCCTGTCGTTATCGCTTTGGTTCTTCCTGAAATTTCCCCAGCGTCCGTGTTCGGTCCAGTAGATAGCGTAAAGATGATGATTCTGTGACAGCTTAATCAGCGAGACGGGTCGCTACAATCACTAATCCTGTCTCAAATGAAAATATTTCTCATATCAGTCAGTGGCAACGACCGGGCTGGGTTCCTTGCGCATGGACAGGGTGGTGCCGACAGACGCGGTGATGATCGCCAGAATAGCCAGCCACTGGGTAATCGTCAGTACCTCGCCCAGGAACAGCAGGCCGGACAATGCGCCGAATGCTGGCTCGATACTCATGAGGGTGCCGAAGGTGCGTGCCGGGATACGCGTGAGGGCAACCATTTCCAGGCTGTAGGGCAGGGCGGTGGACAACACCGCGACGCCTAGCGCCATGGGGATCAGGGCGGGTGTGAGCAATGCGCTGCCGGCGTGGGCGATACCGATGGGGGCAACGAACAGCGCGGCCACCACTACGCCCAGTGCGGCACTCTGGATACCATGCTCGGCCCCGGCACGTTGCCCGAACAGGATGTACAGCGCCCAGCATACGCCAGCGCCCAGGGCATAGGCAGCGCCGACCGGGTCGAGGGCCTGCCCGCCATGGCCGGCCGGCAGCAACAGCAGCAGGCCGACGATGGCCAGGGCAATCCACAGGAAGTCGATCGGCCGGCGCGAGGAGAAGATTGCCACGGCCAGCGGGCCGGTGAATTCCAGTGCCACGGCAATGCCGATCGGTACCGTTTGCAGGGCCATATAGAAGAGGAAGTTCATGCCGCCCAGCGCCATGCCGTAGATGATGACGTTGCGCAGGGTATTGCGGGTCATGCGCACACGCCAAGGGCGCAGGATAAGCAGCATGATGATGCTGGCGAAGATCAGGCGCAGGGTGGTGGTGCCTTGCGCGCCGATGATGGGGAACATGCTTTTGGCCAGGGAGGCGCCGGACTGTATCGATGCCATGGCGATGAGCAGCAGGCCGATCGGGAAGAGGGTAGCGGCCAGGCTGCGGGGCTGGGTGTTCATTTCTGCGCGACGATCCTTGAGCGGGGTTGGGGTGAGCAATATAGTGCGCAAATACGAGGGGCGGGGGCAAGGCGCCTGGCGTTGATATTTCAGCGCCTGTGCGATCGAGCGCCGGACAAACAAGGCGGTCGCGTGCGCTGGTACTGACATTACTTGCCCGAAACAGACGTGGGAGCAGCCTTGCGCTGCGAAGCGCCGCGCGGGCGGCGCTCGATCTCACAGGCGCTGCAAGGCTCGCGACGAGCCCTTGGGGCCCTGATGCAGCCTTTTTCAAAAAGATTCTAAATTATTGAAATTAAAGGTTGACCTCCTGAAACATCGCCCTATAATGCGCACCACTCCAACGCGGTAGCGAAGCAAAGCCAGTCACCATGTTGAGTCAAGTGTTTGAAGCTAAACGAGTTTCTCGCAGAAAACTTCAAAATAAACGCTTGACAGCAAATGAGGAAAGCGTAGAATGCGCGCCTCGGTTGAGACGAAACGCTCTTAACCAAACGCTCTTTAACAAATCGAATCAAGCAATTCGTGTGGGTGCTTGTGAGTACGGACTGATAGTCACAAAGATTATCAGCATCACAAGTGGCCATGCGAGAAATCACATAGTCATTTGAGATTGCTGAGCCAAGTTTAGGGTTTCTTAAAAACCCAAGCAGTATTGAACTGAAGAGTTTGATCATGGCTCAGATTGAACGCTGGCGGCAGGCCTAACACATGCAAGTCGAGCGGATGACGGGGGCTTGCTCCTTGATTCAGCGGCGGACGGGTGAGTAATGCCTAGGAATCTGCCTGGTAG
Source organism: Pseudomonas sp. SA233 (assembly GCF_054792385.1). NCBI lineage: Bacteria > Pseudomonadati > Pseudomonadota > Gammaproteobacteria > Pseudomonadales > Pseudomonadaceae > Pseudomonas > Pseudomonas sp. SA233. The sequence goes on from NZ_CP096449.1 coordinate 1,938,803, forward strand.
TGGGGGACAACGTTTCGAAAGGAACGCTAATACCGCATACGTCCTACGGGAGAAAGCAGGGGACCTTCGGGCCTTGCGCTATCAGATGAGCCTAGGTCGGATTAGCTAGTTGGTGAGGTAATGGCTCACCAAGGCGACGATCCGTAACTGGTCTGAGAGGATGATCAGTCACACTGGAACTGAGACACGGTCCAGACTCCTACGGGAGGCAGCAGTGGGGAATATTGGACAATGGGCGAAAGCCTGATCCAGCCATGCCGCGTGTGTGAAGAAGGTCTTCGGATTGTAAAGCACTTTAAGTTGGGAGGAAGGGCAGTAAGCTAATACCTTGCTGTTTTGACGTTACCGACAGAATAAGCACCGGCTAACTCTGTGCCAGCAGCCGCGGTAATACAGAGGGTGCAAGCGTTAATCGGAATTACTGGGCGTAAAGCGCGCGTAGGTGGTTCGTTAAGTTGGATGTGAAAGCCCCGGGCTCAACCTGGGAACTGCATCCAAAACTGGCGAGCTAGAGTACGGTAGAGGGTGGTGGAATTTCCTGTGTAGCGGTGAAATGCGTAGATATAGGAAGGAACACCAGTGGCGAAGGCGACCACCTGGACTGATACTGACACTGAGGTGCGAAAGCGTGGGGAGCAAACAGGATTAGATACCCTGGTAGTCCACGCCGTAAACGATGTCAACTAGCCGTTGGAATCCTTGAGATTTTAGTGGCGCAGCTAACGCATTAAGTTGACCGCCTGGGGAGTACGGCCGCAAGGTTAAAACTCAAATGAATTGACGGGGGCCCGCACAAGCGGTGGAGCATGTGGTTTAATTCGAAGCAACGCGAAGAACCTTACCAGGCCTTGACATGCAGAGAACTTTCCAGAGATGGATTGGTGCCTTCGGGAACTCTGACACAGGTGCTGCATGGCTGTCGTCAGCTCGTGTCGTGAGATGTTGGGTTAAGTCCCGTAACGAGCGCAACCCTTGTCCTTAGTTACCAGCACGTTATGGTGGGCACTCTAAGGAGACTGCCGGTGACAAACCGGAGGAAGGTGGGGATGACGTCAAGTCATCATGGCCCTTACGGCCTGGGCTACACACGTGCTACAATGGTCGGTACAGAGGGTTGCCAAGCCGCGAGGTGGAGCTAATCTCACAAAACCGATCGTAGTCCGGATCGCAGTCTGCAACTCGACTGCGTGAAGTCGGAATCGCTAGTAATCGCGAATCAGAATGTCGCGGTGAATACGTTCCCGGGCCTTGTACACACCGCCCGTCACACCATGGGAGTGGGTTGCACCAGAAGTAGCTAGTCTAACCTTCGGGAGGACGGTTACCACGGTGTGATTCATGACTGGGGTGAAGTCGTAACAAGGTAGCCGTAGGGGAACCTGCGGCTGGATCACCTCCTTAATCGACGATATCAGCCTGCTGATGAGCTCCCACACGAATTGCTTGATTCATTGTAAAAGACGATGCTGTAACGCGACCCTGTTATAGGTCTGTAGCTCAGTTGGTTAGAGCGCACCCCTGATAAGGGTGAGGTCGGCAGTTCAAATCTGCCCAGACCTACCATTACATGGTTCAGCCGTAGAATACGGGGCCATAGCTCAGCTGGGAGAGCGCCTGCCTTGCACGCAGGAGGTCAGCGGTTCGATCCCGCTTGGCTCCACCACTTTCGCCGTACGCAGTAGCTTGCCAGAACTTAGAAATGAACATTCAGTTCGAATGTTGATTTCTGACTTTTGTCAGATCGTTCTTTAAAAATTCGGATATGTGATAGATATAGACTGATGGCCAGTTTCACTGCTGGTTGATCAGGCTAAGGTAAAATTTGTGAGTTCTGCTCGAAAGAGCAACATGCGAATTTTCGGCGAATGTCGTCTTCACAGTATAACCAAATTGCTTGGGGTTATATGGTCAAGTGAAGAAGCGCATACGGTGGATGCCTTGGCAGTCAGAGGCGATGAAAGACGTGGTAGCCTGCGATAAGCTTTGGGGAGTCGGCAAACAGACTGTGATCCAGAGATCTCTGAATGGGGGAACCCACTCAGCACAAGCTGAGTATCTTGTACTGAATACATAGGTGCAAGAGGCGAACCAGGGGAACTGAAACATCTAAGTACCCTGAGGAAAAGAAATCAACCGAGATTCCCTTAGTAGTGGCGAGCGAACGGGGACCAGCCCTTAAGTTGATTTGAGATTAGTGGAACGCTCTGGAAAGTGCGGCCATAGTGGGTGATAGCCCCGTACACGAAAATCTCTTGTCAATGAAATCGAGTAGGACGGAGCACGAGAAACTTTGTCTGAATATGGGGGGACCATCCTCCAAGGCTAAATACTACTGACTGACCGATAGTGAACCAGTACCGTGAGGGAAAGGCGAAAAGAACCCCGGAGAGGGGAGTGAAATAGAACCTGAAACCGTATGCGTACAAGCAGTGGGAGCCTACTTTGTTAGGTGACTGCGTACCTTTTGTATAATGGGTCAGCGACTTATATTCAGTGGCGAGCTTAACCGAATAGGGGAGGCGTAGCGAAAGCGAGTCTTAATAGGGCGTTTAGTCGCTGGGTATAGACCCGAAACCGGGCGATCTATCCATGGGCAGGTTGAAGGTTAGGTAACACTGACTGGAGGACCGAACCGACTACCGTTGAAAAGTTAGCGGATGACCTGTGGATCGGAGTGAAAGGCTAATCAAGCTCGGAGATAGCTGGTTCTCCTCGAAAGCTATTTAGGTAGCGCCTCATGTATCACTCCAGGGGGTAGAGCACTGTTTCGGCTAGGGGGTCATCCCGACTTACCAAACCGATGCAAACTCCGAATACCTGGAAGTGCCGAGCATGGGAGACACACGGCGGGTGCTAACGTCCGTCGTGAAAAGGGAAACAACCCAGACCGTCAGCTAAGGTCCCAAAGTCATGGTTAAGTGGGAAACGATGTGGGAAGGCTTAGACAGCTAGGAGGTTGGCTTAGAAGCAGCCACCCTTTAAAGAAAGCGTAATAGCTCACTAGTCGAGTCGGCCTGCGCGGAAGATGTAACGGGGCTCAAACCATGCACCGAAGCTACGGGTGTCATCTTTGATGACGCGGTAGAGGAGCGTTCTGTAAGCCTGTGAAGGTGAGTTGAGAAGCTTGCTGGAGGTATCAGAAGTGCGAATGCTGACATGAGTAACGACAATGCGAGTGAAAAACTCGCACGCCGAAAGACCAAGGTTTCCTGCGCAACGTTAATCGACGCAGGGTTAGTCGGTCCCTAAGGCGAGGCTGAAAAGCGTAGTCGATGGAAAACAGGTTAATATTCCTGTACTTCCAGTTATTGCGATGGAGGGACGGAGAAGGTTAGGCCAGCCTGGCGTTGGTTGTCCAGGTTTAAGGTGGTAGGCTGAAATCTTAGGCAAATCCGGGATTTCAAGGCCGAGAGCTGATGACGAGTTGCCTTCAGGCGACGAAGTGGTTGATACCATGCTTCCAAGAAAAGCTCCTAAGCTTCAGATAACTGGGAACCGTACCCCAAACCGACACAGGTGGTTAGGTAGAGAATACCAAGGCGCTTGAGAGAACTCGGGTGAAGGAACTAGGCAAAATGGCACCGTAACTTCGGGAGAAGGTGCGCCGGCGAGGGTGAAGGACTTGCTCCGTAAGCCCATGCCGGTCGAAGATACCAGGCCGCTGCGACTGTTTATTAAAAACACAGCACTCTGCAAACACGAAAGTGGACGTATAGGGTGTGACGCCTGCCCGGTGCCGGAAGGTTAATTGATGGGGTTAGCGCAAGCGAAGCTCTTGATCGAAGCCCCGGTAAACGGCGGCCGTAACTATAACGGTCCTAAGGTAGCGAAATTCCTTGTCGGGTAAGTTCCGACCTGCACGAATGGCGTAACGATGGCGGCGCTGTCTCCACCCGAGACTCAGTGAAATTGAAATCGCTGTGAAGATGCAGTGTATCCGCGGCTAGACGGAAAGACCCCGTGAACCTTTACTATAGCTTTGCACTGGACTTTGAATTTGCTTGTGTAGGATAGGTGGGAGGCTTTGAAGTGGGGACGCCAGTTCTCATGGAGCCATCCTTGAAATACCACCCTGGCAACTTTGAGGTTCTAACTCAGGTCCGTTATCCGGATCGAGGACAGTGTATGGTGGGTAGTTTGACTGGGGCGGTCTCCTCCCAAAGAGTAACGGAGGAGTACGAAGGTGCGCTCAGACCGGTCGGAAATCGGTCGTAGAGTATAAAGGCAAAAGCGCGCTTGACTGCGAGACAAACACGTCGAGCAGGTACGAAAGTAGGTCTTAGTGATCCGGTGGTTCTGTATGGAAGGGCCATCGCTCAACGGATAAAAGGTACTCCGGGGATAACAGGCTGATACCGCCCAAGAGTTCATATCGACGGCGGTGTTTGGCACCTCGATGTCGGCTCATCACATCCTGGGGCTGAAGCCGGTCCCAAGGGTATGGCTGTTCGCCATTTAAAGTGGTACGCGAGCTGGGTTTAGAACGTCGTGAGACAGTTCGGTCCCTATCTGCCGTGGACGTTTGAGATTTGAGAGGGGCTGCTCCTAGTACGAGAGGACCGGAGTGGACGAACCTCTGGTGTTCCGGTTGTCACGCCAGTGGCATTGCCGGGTAGCTATGTTCGGAAGAGATAACCGCTGAAAGCATCTAAGCGGGAAACTTGCCTCAAGATGAGATCTCACTGGGATCTTGAATCCCCTGAAGGGCCGTCGAAGACTACGACGTTGATAGGTTGGGTGTGTAAGCGCTGTGAGGCGTTGAGCTAACCAATACTAATTGCCCGTGAGGCTTGACCATATAACACCCAAGCAATTTGCTAGCGCAGATTGCGGTGGTGAAGACGAAACAACCGAAAGTTCGCAACATCACAAATATCGCATATCCGGATTCGCTGGGCTGTCCATCTGGACATTCTGGCAACAGAATTTCTTGACGACCATAGAGCATTGGAACCACCTGATCCCATCCCGAACTCAGTAGTGAAACGATGCATCGCCGATGGTAGTGTGGGGTTTCCCCATGTGAGAGTAGGTCATCGTCAAGATTCATTTCGCAAAACCCCTATCTGCGCATGCAGGTAGGGGTTTTGTCTTTCTGGCCAATAAGCCCCAGACCTGTACAACGCTCCCACAGGGGCCCGCGTAACTCCGAAAGCAATCATGAAATGTGCGTCATTTATGCCTGACGAATCACAGGTCAATGCTACGCTCGCGGAAATACTCAGCACGGATACCCATCATGGAAATGAACTGGCACCAGGCCTTGCAAGAGAGCCTGAGCTGGCTGGCAATCGCCTCGTTCATCACCCTTGTCTGCTTCATAGCAGCCGCCACACTGGCCGTACGTTGTACGCGCTGGGGCAGCCAGTTCTGGCAGCTTGCCGGGCCCTATTTCAGTTTCAGGCGCAGTTGGCGACCGTTACTGGTATTCGCCCTGCTGCTGGTTCTGACGCTATTCTCGGTGCGTCTGAACGTGCTGTTCTCATTCTGGTACAACGGCTTCTACAGCGCCTTGCAGGGCCTTGACCAAGCCGCCTTCTGGTACCTGCTCGGTGTCTTTGCAGTATTGGCCACCATCCATGTGCTGCGTTCGCTGTTCACCTTCTATGTAAGCCAGGCGTTCAGCATCCAATGGCGAGTCTGGCTGACCGAGCGCCTGACCCACGACTGGATGCACGGCGATGCCTACTACCGTGGCCAGTTCCTCGCCGAGCCCGTGGACAACCCTGACCAACGTATCGAACTGGACGTCAACGCCTTTGTCAGCAACTCGGTGACCCTCGCCCTGGGCGCAGTCAGTGCGCTGGTTTCGCTGGTGGCGTTCACCGGCATCCTCTGGGGGCTGTCGGCGCCGCTGGCCGTTGCCGGTGTGGAGATTCCCCGGGCTATGGTGTTTGCCGTGTACCTTTACGTCATCGTCGCCACCTGGATCGCCTTCCGCCTCGGACGACCGCTGATCCGCCTGAACTTCCTCAACGAAAAGCTCACCGCCAACTTCCGTTACGCGCTGATGCGTCTGCGCGAAAATGCCGAGAACGTCGCTTTCTACCAGGGCGCGCAGGTCGAGCGGGGCACGTTGCTGGGTCGCTTTGGTGCCTTGATCGTGAATGCCTGGGCGCTAGTGTTCCGGAACCTGAAATTCAGCGGTTTCAACCTGGGCGTGAGCCAGGTCGCAGTGGTGTTCCCATTCATTCTGCAGGCACCGCGCTTCTTCAGCGGGGCGATCAAGCTGGGCGACGTCATGCAGACCTCCCAGGCCTTTGGCCAGGTGCAGGATTCGTTGTCGTTCTTCCGCGAGTCGTATGATGCGTTTGCCCAGTACCGGGCCACCCTCGACCGTCTGACCGGCTTCCTCGATGCCAACGAGCAGGCGAGCGCTTTGCCGCGCGTCATCACCGAGGACCAGGAGCATGCCCTGGCGATCAGCCGCCTGCAGGTGCTGCGCCCGGACGGGCATGCCCTTATCACCGACCTGGACCTTGACCTGCATGCCGGCCAGGCGCTGTTGATCAAGGGGCCGTCGGGCAGCGGTAAAACCACGCTGCTGCGTGCGCTGGCGGGACTCTGGCCGTACGCCGAGGGTGAGGTCAGGCGCCCGCTGGGCCACCAGGCGCTGTTCCTGTCGCAGCGGCCGTACCTGCCGCTGGGCGATCTGCGCACCGTCATCGCCTACCCGGCGGCCAGCAAGCCTGAGGATGAATCGCGGATGCAGCAGGCCTTGCGCCAGGTCAACCTGGCCCACTTGGCCGAGCGACTGGAAGTCAACTGTGACTGGTCACACATTCTCTCGGTCGGTGAGCAGCAGCGCCTCGCATTTGCCCGGGTGCTGTTCAACCGGCCGCAGGTGGTGTTCCTTGACGAGTCCACTTCGGCCATGGACGAAGGGCTCGAGCATGCCCTGTATTCACTGTTGCGTACGGAAATGCCGGGGGCGTTGCTGGTCAGTGTCGGGCACCGCAGTACACTGGCAGGTTTCCATACCCACCGGCTGGAGGTGGATGGACATGGCGGCTGGTCGCTACTGGAGCAGCAGCCAGCGCTGGCCTAGTTTGGATTGCCGGTGATCGGGGCCGGCCTGAGCAATACGACCCCGATCAGGGTGCCGCCGGCACATGCTGCGCCAAGCAGGAATGTCGCCTTGAAGCCGACCCCGTCCCACAGCAGCCCGGCCACCACGCTGGCCACCAGCAGCGCCACGCCGGTCAGCAGGTTGAACAGGCCGAAGGCTGTACCGCGCAGCTCCGCGGGGGCGCTGTCGGCGATCATGGCGGCAAAGATGCCTTGGCTGAAGCCCAGGTGCAGGCCCCAGGCAGCCACCCCCATGGCCAGCCCGGTCCAGCCCGGCAGCAGGGCCAGCAGCAGGTCGGCGGCGACCAGCAGCCCCAGCCCGGTCATCAGCACGCCCCGGCGGCCTACGCGGTCCGATAGTACCCCCGCTGGGTAGGCTGACAACGAGTAGGCCAGGGCCATGAGCACCAGCACTGCCGGCGCCCACAGCGGCGCCAGGCCCATGTCCTGGGCGCGCAGCAGCAGAAACGCCTCGCTGAAGCGGGCGAGGGTGAACAGTGTGGCCAGGCCGATCAGCCGCCAGTAGGCCGGGCCCAGGCGGGCCAGCTCGTGCAGGGCCAGCGGTGAGCGCACCGGCCGGGTGGTGGCCGGCGTTTCAGGTTCGCGCACGAAGGCGATGAGGATGTACACCGCCACGAACGCCGGAAGCACCGCCACCCAGAACACCGTCTGGAAATGGCTCGCGGTCAGCCACATCAGCACGATCGCCAGCAACGGCCCAAGGAAGGCGCCCACGGTATCCAGCGCCTGGCGCAGGCCGAAGGCTGCACCACGCAGTTCTGCGGGCGTGACGTCGGCCACCAGTGCATCGCGCGGCGCCCCACGAATGCCTTTGCCGACCCGGTCGACGAAGCGTGCTGCGGTCAACCACCCCAGCCCAGAGGCCATGGGGAACACCGGCTTGGTCAACGCACCCAGGCCATAGCCCAGCACCGTAAGCAGCTTGCGCTTGCCCAGCCGGTCGCTGAGGGCGCCGGAAAACACCTTGGTGATCGAGGCGGTCGCCTCGGCGATGCCTTCGATAAAGCCCACCGCCACTACCGAGGTGCCAAGCACGGTGACCATGTACAGCGGCAGCAGGGCGTGAATCATTTCCGAGGAAATGTCCATGAACATCGATACGAAGCCCAGCGCCCAGACACTGCGAGGGATCTTCGACAGGGACCTGGTGGCGTTCATGGCGTGGCTTTCTTCGTGGCTGCGCATCAGGAGGCTCGGCAGAGGGTGCTACGTTCGAAACTGTAGGAGCCGTCACGCAAGATGCAAATCGGACAGCTACATGCAAGCAACAACGCGAATTGTCGGGCTGCGCCGGCAACGCTGTCGTGTCAGCAAAGCTCCGTTACAAACATGTAAACTTCGTAAATAAGATTTAAACTCAATTGCGAATCTCTATATTTACCATCCCTGTTGGCCACCAAACTGTGTTTGCGAGGCCGGTGGGCGAGGGCTCCCGGTTTCCGACAGGGATGTGCCGTTTCGCTCATGAATCGCAGGAGATGTACCCATGCAGTGCAAGACTTCACCCAACAGCCTGGCCCTGGCGTTTGTCGCACTGGCGTCACCGGCCATGGTGGCCACCGCGGCCCAGGCCGAAGAACAGCGTACGGGTGAGGTGCTGGAGATGCCGGTCGCCGACAACGCGCTGGTGATCCAGGACACCCTGGTCACCGCCGAGCGCGAGGCACGCCAGGCCTTGGGTACGTCGATCATCACCGCCGAAGACATCAAGCGCCATCCGCCGGCCAATGACCTGTCCGACATCATCCGCCGCGAGCCCGGGGTCAACCTGACCGGCAACAGCGCCAGCGGCGCGCGTGGCAACAACCGGCAGATCGACCTGCGCGGCATGGGCCCGGAAAACACCCTGATCCTCATCGACGGCAAGCCATCCAGCGCACGCAATGCCGTGCGCTATGGCTGGAACGGCGACCGCGATACCCGCGGTGAAACCAACTGGGTACCGGCAGAAGCGGTCGAGCGCATCGAGATCCTGCGTGGCCCGGCGGCCGCACGTTACGGCTCCGGCGCCATGGGCGGGGTGGTCAATATCATCACCAAACGGCCCACCGATGAACTCAAGGGCAGCGTCAGCCTGTACACCCAGCTGCCGGAAGACAGCGCCGAGGGCTCCAGCCGCCGGGCCAACTTCAACCTGGGCGGCGGCCTGACCGACAACCTTGGCTTCCGCCTGTACGGCGGTCTGGCCAAGACCGATGCCGACGACCTGGACATCAATGCCGGGCATGCCACCAGTGCGCTGGTGGCGGGCCGCGAAGGCGTACGCAACAAGGACATCAATGGCCTGCTGAGCTGGAAGCTGAACGACGAGCACCGCCTCGAGGCCAGTGCCGGCTACAGCCGCCAGGGCAATATCTTTGCCGGCGACACCATGAACAGCAACGGCGGTGGTGACGTCGAGTTCGTGTCCAGCCTGTACGGCCACGAAACCAATGTGATGCAGCGCAGTACCTACGACCTGACCCACCTGGGCGATTTCACCTGGGGTACCAGCAAGACCGTGCTGGCCTACGAGTACGTGCGCAACTGGCGTCTAAACGAGGGCCTGGCAGGCCGTACCGAAGGTGCTCCCAATGCTGAAGGCGCTGCCATGTCGCGCCTGCGCAACACGCGCCTTAGTAGCGAAGTGAACCTGCCATTCGCCATGGGCAGCGCCGAGCATGTGCTGACCCTGGGCGGGGAGTACCTGTATGAAACGCTCAATGATCAGGGCTCGCTGCGCCCACAAAGCTCGGACCCCACGGGTAATGACGGGCTCGTCGGTTTCGACCGCAGCAGCTCGAAGACGACCGCCCGCAGCTATGCGCTGTTCGTCGAGGACAACATCATTGTCGGCGACACCACCATTACCCCGGGCCTGCGTTTCGACCACCACGAAACGTTTGGCGACAACTTCAGCCCCAGCCTGAACCTGTCGCACAAGCTGACCGAAGCACTGTCGGTCAAAGGCGGTATCGCGCGCGCCTACAAGACCCCGAACCTGTACCAGTCCAACCCCAACTACTTGTTGTACAGCCGCGGCAATGGTTGCAGCGTGCAGCAGACCAACAACGGTGGCTGCTACCTGCAGGGCAACGCCGACCTCAAGCCCGAGATCAGCGTCAACAAGGAAATCGGCCTGATGTACGACCGGGGTACCTGGCGCACTAGTGCCACATACTTTCGCAACGACTACAAGAACAAGATCGTCGGTGATACCGATGTGTTGTACACCATCGGCACCGGCAGCCGCGTGACCCAGTGGGACAACGCCGGCAAGGCGCGGGTGGAGGGTATCGAAGGCAACCTGTTCATCGAGCTGACCCCGGCCCTGGACTGGAACACCAACCTGACCTGGATGCTCGACAACGACAACCGCGAGACCGGCGAGCCGCTGTCGGTGATCCCGGAATACACCGTCAACACCACCCTCGACTGGCGCGCCACCGAGAAGCTGTCGTTCCAGGTGGCGGGTACCTACTTCGGCAAGCAGAAGTCGCCGACCTTCAACGACCGCACCCAGCAAAGCTACGACAAGGCCGCGCAACAGGATGTGGAAGCCTACGGCCTGGTGGACGTGAGCGCCGGGTACAAGTTCAACGCCAACTACGACGTGCGGGTGGGGGTGAACAACGTGTTCGACAAGCAGATCCTGCGTGGTGGCAACGCCAGTACTTCGGGCGCCAATACCTATAACCAGCCAGGCAGGGCAGTGTTCGCTGCGCTGAATATCACCTTCTGACATCGGGGGAGCTGTACGGCCCATTCACCGGCAAACCGGGGCATACTGGCGCAGGCGGTGCCATATTTGTTGCGGCAAAAAGTGCCGCAGCATGCTAAACCTTGCGCCTCGAGCCGCCATGAGAAAAAACCGGTGAAAGCCGTCCGCCTGACGCTGATCTGCCATGCCCTGACCCAAGCCCAGAAGTCCGGGCGACTGCACCATGCCGAAGACGGCATTCTTCCACTGGGCCAACAGCCTTTCGCCGACCTTTCCGGTGTGCCGGTGCTGACTGCACCAGAGCGGCGAGCCTGCGAGACAGCGGCGTGGTTTTCGGGGCCGGTGCAGGTCGAGCCGGCATTGGCCGATTGCGACCTGGGGCGTTGGCAAGGGCTGACACTGAAGCAACTGCAGGCCGAGCAATCGCAGGCGTTGACCGAATGGCTTCAGGACCCGGCCAGTGATGTTCACGGCGGCGAGTCGTTCGCCGTGCTTTGCCAGCGTATCGCCGCCTGGCTGGCGGCCTTCGACAGGCCTGGTGAATGGCTGGCAGTTACCCACCCGATGGTGATGCGCGCCGTGCTTGTACAAGTACTTGGCTGCCCGATGAGCGCCAGCCAGCGGGTCGACGTGTTGCCCCTGTCGCGTCTGGAGCTAAGCTTTACCGGGCAGTGGCGCCTGCGCCTGGGCTGAAGGTCAGAACGCCAGCTTGTAGCCAATCAGCAACAGCATCGCCGCCAGGCACGGGCGCAGCACGCGGTCGGAAATCCGCCCGGTGAGGTGGCTGCCCAGGTAGATGCCTGGCAGCGAGCCCAGCAGCAGGTAACCCAGCAGCGACCAGTCCATGTTGCCCATCCCCGCATGGCCCAGCCCTGCCACCAGGGTCAGCGGCACGGCGTGGGCGATTTCGGTACCGACCAGGCGGCGGGTGACCAGGAACGGGTACAGCAGGAACAGCGCCACGGTACCCAGCGCGCCAGCGCCGATGGAAGTAAGGGTGACCATCACCCCCAGCACCACGCCGGTAAGCACGGTAAGGGTATTCAGGCTGCGGTCGCTGAGGTGATAGTGGTCACCGGCATGGCGGCTGGCGAAGGCCTGCAGACGCGATTTGAACAGGATGGCCAGCGCGGTCAGGATCAGGACCACCGCCAGGCCTTGCTTGATGACGGCGTTGAGCGCCGATGTGTCGGTGTGCAGGGTGCTGAGGAACCACAGGGTCAGCGCCGCGGCGGGCACGCTACCCAGGCTGAGCAGGCCGGTGATCTTCCAGTCGACGTTCTTGTTGCGCGCATGCACCCAGACGCCACTGGCCTTGGTGATGGCGGCATAGAGCAGGTCGGTACCGACGGCCGTTGCCGGGCTGATGCCGAACCACAACAGGATCGGGGTCATCAGCGAGCCGCCACCGACGCCGGTCATGCCGACGATGAAACCCACGACCAGGCCTGCAATGGTGAAACCGAAAGAACCTACATCCATACGCTACTCGACCGCCCAACTTTGCCCGTTATCGGATGCAGCCAGCATATAGATTTTTTTATAGCCAAATAGACTTGTTCGTTATTAGGTTATAACCAGGTGCTGCCTGCCAGGGCTCTATCAAGCCGGCTCCCACACCCACCGCATCAACCTCAAGGCCTGTGCCGTACCTGTGGGAGCTGGCTTGCCGGCGATAGGCCCTGGCAGGCAGCACCGGGTCAGCGATCAGTCATCACCACCATCACATGCGCATCTGCGCCATCGTCACTTTCCGACAGGTAGATATGTCCCACCTGGCTGTCGAAATACGCCGTCTCCTGCGGCCCGATGCTCACCGCTTCCCCGGTTTCGAACTCGATACGAACGCGCCCGCTCAGTACCAGCGCGAACTCTTGGCCCGGGTGGCGGATAAAATCGTCGAACTCGCCACGTTCACGGGCAATGATGCGAGCATAGGCGGGTGTCATGCGCCGTTCAGGGAAGTCGCCGGCAATCGGGTGATAGTCATAGGTGCCGGTCGAGTAGCCCGCCGCCGCTGGCAGTGAATCGACCACCACCGTCACCGGCACTGGTGAGGTTACCGTGCCGCTGGCGCGCAACAGCTGGGCAATGTCGACGTTCAGCGCCCGGGCGGCGGCGGCGAGTTTTTCGTAGCTGACCGAGACCTGCGCCAGCTCCATCTTCGACAAGGTGGACAGCGGGACGCCACTGGCTTCGGACAATTGCTTGAGTGTCATCTGGCGCGCCTTGCGCACCTGGCGCAGGCGCTGGCCGACTACGGCACGGTCCAGCAAGGGTAGGGCAGCGGGCATTCGGGGGTCTCGGCATGCGGCGTTGGTCGGGCATCTTACCTTGGACCCTTGCGTATTCGTAAATTCTCATATATTAGAATTCTCATATATGAAAATTCCCTGGCAGGAGCGTGCATGATCCCGATCTACGACACCCTCATCATCGGCGCGGGCATCGCTGGTGCATCCCTCGGTTATCGCCTGGCCGGCCGGCAGAAGGTGCTGCTGCTCGAGCGCGAGGCGCAGCCTGGCTACCATTCCACCGGGCGTTCGGCAGCCATGTTCATGGAGGCCTACGGCACTCCGCAGATACAGGCGCTGACCCGTGCCAGCCGGGCCTTCTACGAAGCACCACCGCAAGGGTTCTGCGAGCACCCGCTGCTGGAACCGCGCGGCTGCCTGTACGTCGCCAGCCTGGAACAGCGCACGCTGCTCGAGCAGACCCACGCACAGAACCTGGCCAACGGCACCGAAGTCAGCCTGCTCGACCGCGACGCAGCCCTGGCCCTGGTACCGAGCCTGCGTGCCGAGAACCTGGCCGGCGCGGTGCTTGAAGCGGGCGCAATGGACCTGGACGTACATGCCCTGCACCAGGGCTTCTTGCGCGGCTATCGCGCCGCTGGCGGTGAATTGCGCTGTAACGCCGAGCTGATCCAGGCCTGGTACCTGGATGACCTGTGGCAGGTGCAGTTGGGCGATGGCAGCCGGGTACAGACGCGCCAGCTGGTAAATGCCGCTGGCGCTTGGGCCGACCGAGTGGCCGAGCAGTGCGGGGTGGCGCGCATCGGCCTGCAACCCTGCCGGCGCAGTGCCTTCACTTTCCCCGGCCCGGCAGACCAGGATTTCGCCCGCTGGCCGGCGGTGATCGGCGTAGACGAAAGCTTCTACTTCAAGCCCGACGCCGGCCAGCTGTTGGGGTCGCCGGCCAATGCCGACCCGGTCGAACCCCAGGACGCCGCGCCCGAGGAGCTCGACGTGGCTTTGGGCATCTACAACATCGAAGCCATGACCACCCTGTCGATCCGCCGGCCGAGCCACACCTGGGCCGGGCTGCGTTCGTTCGTCGCCGACGGCGACCTGGTGATCGGTTTCGATGTGCACGCGCCAGCGTTCTTCTGGCTGGCGGCACAAGGTGGCTATGGCATCCAGTCGGCTGCGGGCGCCTCGCGCCTGGCTGCCGACCTGCTGCTGGGCCTGCCCCTGTGTCCCGGCCTTGTCAGCCAAGGGGTGGTGCCCGAGCGCCTGTCCCCGGCCCGTTTCCAGCAACCCTGAAAGGAGCATCCCATGAGCAATGATATCCAGCGTTTCCCCAGCAGCCTGCCGTTCCCGTTCTCCCGAGCGGTGATAGCCGGCGGCTTCCTGTTCCTCTCCGGCCAGGTGCCGATGAGTGCTGGCGGCGAAGTGGTGCGCGGTGACATCCAGACCCAGACCCGCGCCGCCTGCGAGCGCATTGGCGAAAGCCTGGCGGCCTGCGGCGCGCGTTTCGACCAGGTGGTCAAGGCCACCGTGTGGCTGTCGGACATGAGCCACTTCGCCGGCTTCAACGAGGTGTACAAGGAGTTCTTCGGCGCAGCGCTGCCGGTGCGCTCGACCGTGGCGTCGGCATTGGCGCTGGGGGTGGATGTGGAGATCGAAGTGCAGGCGTTCGTCGGCGACGCCTGAGCGCTTCTGTAGGAGCAGCCTTGCGCTGCGAAGAGGCCAGTAAAACCCATGCATTTGCAACAGTCATACCGGCCTCTTCGCAGCGCAAGGCTGCTCCTACAAAAAGTATGCGGTGGCAGTGAGACAACAACAATAAATCCAGAGGTTCACATGCAAGAGCAGCTGAAGATTGCCGGCGCGTTTGTCGGCGTGATCGTGGGGGCGGGGTTCGCTTCGGGGCGGGAACTGTTGTTGTTCTTTGTCGATTTCGGTGTGTGGGGGCTGGTCGGTGCGCTGGTCAGCGCAGCCTTGTTCACCTTCCTCGGCATGGCCCTGGCGGGGCTGGGCAATCGCCAGCAGGCCACTTCGCACAAGGATGTGATCCAGGCCATCTGCGGCCGTCACCTGGGCCTGTTCGTCGACTGGCTGATTACCTTTTTCATGTTTGCCGTCACCGTGGTCATGCTGGCCGGTGGTGGTGCCTTGCTGGAGCAGCAGTTCGGTATCCCGGCGCTGGCCGGCAGCGTGCTGGTGACGCTGGTTGTGGTGGGCATCGTGTGCCTGGATGTGCGCAGGGTGATCCTCGCCATAGGTGCCATCACGCCGTTGCTGATCCTGGTGACCTCGGCGATTGCGTTGTACGCCGTGTTCAGCCGGGAACAGAGCTTCGCCCAGCTCGACCAGCTGGCCAGCCAGCAACAGGCGGGCGCCCGTCACTGGCTGCTGGGGGCGTTCCTGTACGTGTCGTACAACATCGTTGCCGGCGCGCCGATCCTGGCCATCCTGGGTGGGTCGGCCAAGGGCGAGCGAACCGCGGTATGGGGTGGCCTGCTTGGTGGCGCAGCACTGGGCGGCCTGATGCTGGTGATGAGTGCCGGGCTGTTGTCGCGCCTGGACAGCGTGGCTGACCTGCCGATGCCGATGCTGTCGATCGCCAACGAATTATCGCCACTGCTGGGGCTGGTG
The DNA here is from genome assembly GCF_054792385.1 of Pseudomonas sp. SA233. Lineage (NCBI taxonomy): Bacteria > Pseudomonadati > Pseudomonadota > Gammaproteobacteria > Pseudomonadales > Pseudomonadaceae > Pseudomonas > Pseudomonas sp. SA233. Next base: position 1,954,472 of record NZ_CP096449.1, read on the forward strand.
ATGTGCCTGATTATCTTCGGCATGATCGTCAACACTGCGGTGGGTACGTTGTTCTCGTTTCTCTCGCGGCTGATGCCGGCGGGTACGGTGAGGTTTCGCTGGGGCTCGGTGGTGGCCGGCGTGGCGGCGTTCGGATGCAGCCTGGTGGGGTTCATCAGCCTGGTGGGTGAGGTGTACCCGCTGTTCGGCTACCTGGGCTTCGTGCTGATGGCGGCGGTGCTGCTGGCCTGGGTCCGGCGGAGCAAAGTGGTTAAAGCGGCGGTGGCGTAGGGGGCTGCTGCGCAGCCCGATCGCGACACAAGGCCGCTCCCACAAGGATCGCATGGCACCTGTGGGAGCGGCCTTGCGTCGCGATTGGGGCGCAGAGCGCCCCCCTGGGCCATCAGATCCTGAAGCTGCCTACCAGCTGCTTCAGGCGCCCGGCCTGCTGGGCCAGTTGGTCACAATGGCGCAGGGTCTCGTTGAGGTTCTCCACCCCTTGCTGGTTCAGGGCGTTGATCTGGGTGATGTCCAGGTTGAGGCTCTCGACCACGGCGGTCTGTTCTTCGGTAGCGGTAGCCACCGACTGGTTCATGCCATCGATCTCGCCAATACGCTGGGTCACGCTGGCCAGGCGCTCGCCGGCCTGGTTGGCCACCTGCACGGTCTGCTCGCTGGAAACCTGGCTGGTGTTCATGGTGTGCACCGCTTCGCGCGAGCCTACCTGCAGGCTGGTGATCATGCGGTGGATTTCTTCCGCCGATTCCTGGGTGCGGTGCGCCAGGTTGCGTACCTCGTCGGCCACCACGGCAAAGCCACGGCCGGCCTCACCGGCACGCGCCGCTTCGATGGCGGCGTTCAGCGCCAGCAGGTTGGTCTGCTGCGAGATGCCCTTGATCACGTCGAGGATCTTGCCGATTTCGTCAGTGCTGGCGTTGAGTGTTTCGATTTGCGCGCAGGACTCGCTGATGCGCTGCGACAGGGCGGTCATGGCGCTGATCGCTTCTTCGACCACTTCACGGCCACCGTGGGCCTGCTCGCTGGCACCGCTGGCATGCTGCGAGGCATCGGCGGCGTTGCGGGCGATTTCCTGGGTGGCAGCACCCAGCTCGTTGATCGCTGCGGCCACGCTGTTGGTGCGCATGCTTTGCTCTTCGGAACCGATGATCGACGCATTGGAGGCATTGACCACCTTCTCCGACAGGTCGTGCACCAGGCGGGTTGCCGAGGACACTTCGCTGATCGAGGCATGAATGCGCTCGACGAAGCGGTTGAACGAAGTGGCCAGTTCGCCGAACTCGTCCTTGTTCTGCACGGTCAGGCGGCGGGTAAGGTCACCTTCGCCCTCGGCGATGTCGCGCATGGCGCGGCCCATGGTGGTCAGCGGGCTCATCAGTATCGGGATCAGCAGGCCGAGCAGGCCGGCGATGGCAGCCACCGCAATCAGCATCGCGATGATCGCCGAGGTGCGGAACTGGCTGAGCGCAGCGTAGGCCTTGTCCTTGTCGATCGACAGGCCGATGTACCACTGTGCCGAAGGCAGGCCGGCCACCGGGGCGAAGGAAATGATGCGGTCCTGGCCATTGAGGGTGACATCCTGCATGCCGGCGGCGACTCGCAGGTTGCTGCCGGGGTAGATGTCCTTGAGGTTCTTCATCACCTGGTCTTTGTCGGGGCTGACGATCACCTGGCCATTGCTGTCGGCCAGGAAGGCGTGGCCGATGCCGCCGAAATCGACCGAGTTGATGATCTCGACCAGGGTGTCGAGGGTGACGTCACCGCCGACCACGCCGATCAGCTCGCCATTACCCTTGCTTTTCACCGGCGTGGCGATGGTGACCATCAGGCCGCCAACAGCCCCCTGGTACGGGGCAGTCAGCACGGTCTGCCCGGCGCTGGCCGCGGCGCCGTACCACGGGCGCTGACGTGGGTCGTAACCGGCGGGCATCTGCGCATTGGGGCGTTGGGTGAACGCACCGGTGGCCTGGCCCAGGTAAGTGAACAGGAAATTACGCGTATAGGATGGCTGCTCGATCAGTCCTTCCAGGGTATCGCCAGCGCCTTGCTGGGCGATGTCCTGGGCCAGGTTTTCCAGCACCAGGATGCGCCCGCTCATCCAGTTCTGCACACTACTGGCGGTCAGTGCGCCCGACTGCTGCACCGAAGCTTCGATGTTCTGGCGGATGGTATTGCGTTGCAGGTAGTCGTTGTAGAGCGTGAACAGGGCAAATGCCAGGACCACGACACCGCAGGCGCTGAGCAGGATCTTGTGGCGAAATTTCAGGTTCATGTTTCGAGACCTTGGGCCAATGAGGGGAGGGCGCAGCGCGCTCATGACGCATTGCGGAACCTATCGTTCGGGATATCGGCTCAAGGGGTAAAAGATTGAAGTGCTTACAGAAATTTCTTACGGTCATTTCGACGGACGGTATTCACTGGCTACACAACTGCTCGATCAACAGGCGTGCAGCCTGCTGCAACGGTTGTTGCTTGCGCCAGAAGATGTGTACCGGCAACTGCAGCTCGTTGCGGGTGTTGCGAAAATCCAGGCGCACCAGGCGCCCGCTGGCCAGCAGTGGCGCGACCCTCGACAGCGGCAAGTCGCCCCAGCCCAGGCCGGCCTCGACCATCTGCAGGGCGAGGTCGAAGCTGTCGGTTGACCAGTGCGTGGCGCCTATCAACGGGCGTGGGTCTGTCACCGGAAGGTCATGGCTACGCACCAGGATCTGGCGCACTCGGGTCAGGTCTTCGAGGTAGTGGATACGCCCCTCGCGCAAGGCCGGGTGAGCGGGGGACAGTGTGGCCACCAGCGATTCCATGCCGATGTGCTGGAAGCCGCGACGGGCATCGACCTGCAACCCGGCAAAAGCCACGCAGAGGTCGGCGCGGCCACTGTCCAGCAGGTGTACGGCCTCTTCCTGCGGGGCGCTGAGCAGGGCGATGTCCAGCAGCGGGTGCCGCTCACCCAGGTGAGCGATGGCCGCCAGCAGCGGGCGGTGGTCGATGTCCGGCACCACGGCCAAGGTCAGGCTGCTCTCCAGCCCCTGGGACAGTTCCAGGGCATGCACCTGCAGCAGCCCCAGTTGTTCGGCGATCAACCGGGCATGAGGTTCCAGCGCCTTGGCCTCGGCGGTGGGGCGGACTTCCCGTGGGCCGCGCTCGAACAGGGTGTAGCCCAGTTCGGCCTCGAGGTTGCCGATGGCCATGCTCACGGCCGAAGGCACCCGCTGCAGGGCGCGCGCGGCGGCGGAAAACGAACCGCGGTCGAGCACGGCGAGAAACAGCTGGATATTGTCGCTGGAAAAGTTCATGGCAGCCTCCTGTCAGCAGATCTGACAGCTGCCGACTTTTGCTGTCAAGCACGATGAAGCATGATCGCGCCCCATCGCTTTGTCATTGGAGGTAATCCCGAGTGCAGGGACTCAAACGCAAACTCGTCTACGTGACTTTCTATGAACTGATCGGGCTGTGCATGTCGACCCTCGGGCTGGCCTACCTGTCGGACACCCAGGCATCGCATACCGGGCCTCTGGCGGTGATGATCACTACCATCGCCATGCTTTGGAACCTGATTTACAACACCCTGTTCGAGTGGTGGGAGAGCCGCCAGGCCACGCGCGGGCGCAGTGTGGCACGGCGGGTGGCGCATGCCATCGGCTTCCAGCTGACCCTGGTGGTGTACCTGATCCCGCTGATTGCCTGGTGGCTGGACATGACATTGCTGGAGGCGTTGCTGGTGGACATGGCGTTCATCGTGCTGGTGCCGTGCTACACCTTTGCCTACAACTGGGCGTTCGACCGGATCTTTGGCTTGCCCAGCTCAGCCTTGGCAGCAGCCTGATTCAACCTGTTCCGGCCTCTTCGCAGCACAAGGCTGCTCCTACAGCGACCGCACAACCTTCAGGCGGGAGCTGCGAAAAGGCCGACACAGTCAACCACTAAGGCGGCAGGCGAATGATCAAAGGCTCCTGCTGCTTCACCTGCTGCTCAACCGGTTGTTCCTCCGGCCGCGGTGCACTGGCCAGCAAGCTGTCCTCGACCTGCCCCGAAAGGTAGTACACCCCCGACATGGCCCCGCTCTGGCGGTTCTCCATCAGCTCCTGCCATTCCTGGTTCAGCGCCACGTTGAGGATCACCCGCAACTGCTCGACCATCTGCGGGTGTTCGCGGTCATGGGTCATGACCCCATAGCCGGCCGCCGCAATCGAAATCATCGCCCCCGCCACTTTGCCCACTGCCGACGCCACGGCACTGGCGATGCCGCGCGGAGCCAGGGTGGCGCCGAGCTTTTCGCTGGCCTGGTTGGCCACCGAGTTCAGCCCGACATCGGTCTTGCCCGGGCCTTTGCTGGCCTGCTGGTGCAGATGCTGGCGCATGGCTTGCCAGGCAGGTTGCTGGGCCAGCGACTTGGCCCGCAGCAGCTGGTAAAGGCTGGCATTGCGCGCATCCGGTGGCCCCAGGGCGATGGCGGGAATGCGGTTGAGGCGTTGGCTGAACTGCTCGGGGGGAGCGTTGTAGCGGCTGATGATGGCCGGCAGCTGCTGGCCGAGCAGTTGCAGGTACAGCTCGCTGGCGCGGTCGCGAATGCCTTCGGGGTTGATCTGCTCGGCCACCGGTTCGATCACCCGCTTGTGGTACTGCTCCTGCAGGTACAGCGCCAGGCGCTTTTCCGCCGGCTCCCGGCCTTCACCGCTGTCGATCTTGTACCAGGCCACCTTGAGGGTCAGCCACTGCTGGGTCCAGTAGCCGGTAAACCAAGGGATGAAGTCGCTTTCGGTACGCTGCTGTACCTGTTCCTTCCACACCCGCATGGAACGGCGTGCATAGTCGTTGGCCGAGCTGCCGGCGCCGACCGAGGCTTCGATCAGTTCCTGGTCGATGCGTTGCCAGGTGGCGGTGGTGAGCACCACCGGTGGCGGCGGGACAGGTGGGGGCTTGCCTGCGCAACCGGCCAAGGCCAGCAGCAGGCACAGTAGCAGGAGGGCTCGAGTGCTCACGCAACCGCCTCCCTGATAGAGTCTGGGGTGGTTCTCGGAGTATAGGGTGGGGAGTGAAGGGCTGCTGTGCAGCCTATCGGCCATCGCCCGGCCAACGCGATCCATGTAGGAGCGGCCTTGTGTCGCGAAAGGGCCGCAAAGCGGCCCCGGCAATTTCTGCTGCACAGCTGAAATCCTGGGGCCGCTTCGCGCCCCTTTCGCGACACAAGGCCGCTCCTACAAGGGGGGCGTCAGCTTGAGTCGGTCATTCCAGGTCGAGCTTTTCTTCCAGGCGGTCGAGGTGCTTGTGCATCAGCCCCAGCGCCGCCTCGGCATCGCCATGCTCCACGGCATCGATGATCGCCGCATGTTCCTGCCACGCGCAGTGGTCGCAGCAAGGCGACTCGTAACGGGCGATGATCAGCGAGGTCATCGGCACCAGCCCATTGAGAAACCGCGCCAGTGGCGCATTGGCAGCCACCTGCGCCAGTTTCAGGTGAAACTCGCCGCCCAGGCGGATCGCCGCACAACGCTCGCCGTTTTCATGGTGCTGGCGCTCGCGCTCCACCAGTTGCCGCAGCTGGCGAATCTGTACCGGCCGGACGCGTTGCGCGGCCAGGGTGATCAGCGTGGTTTCGGCCAGACGCCGGGCGCTGAGCACCTGGCGTGCCTGCTCCGGGTCGGGCACGGCCAGATGCGCAGTGTGGCTGGGGCGTTGCACCACCACCTGCTGGTCGGACAGGCGCCCGAGCACACGGCGGATCACTGTACGGCTGACACCAAAGGCATGGCCCAGCGCCTGTTCGGGCAACAGGCTGCCAGGTGGCAAGCGCTGTTCGAGGATGGCATCGAACAGCCGCGGGTAGATCTGCTCGGCCGACAGGCGGGTTTCGCCGGCCGCGAGCAGGGCCGGCAAGTGAGGGGCGGCGTTCATGGTCGCTCTCCTGGGGTCATGGATGCGGGTGTTCGTCCGGGATGTTCAACGGGATGCCCATGCGCAACCCTTCGGCCAGGATGTGCTGGCGCATCTGGGCACTGGCTTGGGCGCTGCTGCGCTCACGTATGGCACGCACCACCGCTTCGTTTTCCTTCAGCCGCGCGGCCAGGTGCTCTGGCGAATTGCGCAGCATGTCGGCGCTTTGCTTGAGGGCATTGCCGGTCTGTTGCACCACGCTCTGGAAGATCGGGTTGGTGGTCAGGGCGAACAGCGCTTCATGAAAGGCGATGTAGGCCCTGACGCCGGCTTCGCTGTCATCGGCCTCCAGCGCTTCACGCATGTCCATCAGGGTCAGGCGCAGTTGGCCGATGTCCTGGCTGTTGGCCGACTGCGCCACCAGGCCGACGATGAAAGGCTCAAGGGTGTAGCGCAGCTCCAGCACGTCGGCCAGGCTGGCTGCGGCGCTGGTGTCCAGGCCCGGTTCCTGGGTGGCGGCATCGACATCCAGTACCAGCACGCCCTTGCCTGGCAGCGAACGCACCAGGCCCAGGGTTTCCAGCACGGTCACCGCTTCGCGCAGGCTGGGGCGGCTGATGCCCAGTTGTTCGGCCAGTTCGCGCTGGCCTGGCAGCATGTCGCCGGTACGCCATTGGCCTCGGGCCAGGGCCTGGCGCAGTTTTTCCACCACTGAGTTGACGACGGTAGATGAGCTGATCACGGTTCGCTCCTGGAAGGGCCGGCATCAGTGCCGGCCACGTTCGCTCAGAATTCCTGTTGATGGGGGTTGGGCTGCTTGCGTGGCGTGGGGGCGAAGCCGGGTTTGCCGTCGAGCACGTTGTGCGCGCGTTCCAGGTCGATGTCCTTCTCCCAGCGGGCGATGGCCACGGTGGCCACGCAGTTGCCGATCAGGTTGGTCAGCGCCCGGCCGATGCCCATGAACCAGTCCACCGCCAGTACCAGTACCAGGCCGACCACCGGGATCGCCGGCACGGCGGTCAGGGTAGCGGCAAGGATCACCAGCGCCGAGCCTGGGATGCCGTGAGCGCCCTTGGAAGTCACCAGCGACACCAGCAGGATGGTCAGCAGGTCGGTTATTGCCAGTGGCGTGCCGGTGGCGTTGGCAATGAACACGATGGCCAGGGTCAGGTAGATGGAGAAGCCATCGAGGTTGAACGAATAACCGGTGGGGATTACCAGGCCGACGGTGGAGCTGCCGATGCCCAGGTGCTCGAGCTTGCGCATGATCTGTGGCAGTACGGCGTCGGACGAGGCGGTGCCCAGCACGATGGTCAGTTCTTCACGCAGGTACTTGATCAGCGGAAGCAGCTTCAGCCCCGACAGGCGCATGACCGTGCCCAGCACGATCAGTACGAAGCCGGCACAGGTCAGGTAGAACAGCGCCACCAGCCCGCCCAGGTGCTGCAGCGATTCCAGGCCGTACTTGCTGGTGGTGAAGGCGATGGCGCCGAACACGCCGATCGGTGCCAGGCGCACGATCATGCCCATGATGCGGAAGATCACGTGGCTCAGTTCGTTGATCAGCCGCGAGATGCCGGCTGCCGAGTCACCCACCAGGTTCAGCGCGCTGCCGAACAGTACCGAGAACAGCAGCACCTGGAGGATGTTGTTGTCGGCAAAGGCGCCGATCACCGAGGTGGGGATCAGGTCCATGAAGAACGCCGTGGCACCGTGGATGTGCTGGCCGCGCTCGGCCAGGCTGCTGGCGTCGGCGCTGGACAGTTGGTCCAGGTGGATGTTGGCGCCGCTGCCGATGCCGCTGGTGAAGGCGAACACCAGGCCGATCACCAGCGCCAGGGTGGTCAGTATCTCGAAGTAGATCACCGACTTCAGGCCGATGCGCCCGACCTTTTTCAGGTCACCGGCGCCCGAGATACCGCTGACCACCACGCAGAACACGATCAGGCCGATGAGCATCTTGATCAGCTTGATGAAGCCGTCGCCAAGGGGTTTGAGTTGCAGGGAAAGGTCGGGGAAGCTGAGACCGCAGGCGATGCCGAGGGCAAGGCCGAGCACGACTTGAAGGAAGATCGAACGCGAGCACCATTTGAGCATGGGAGGGATCTCTGATCGGTGTCCTTGCTTCGGTAGCCGCACGGGGCGAAAGAGCGCAGGACTTAATTATTGTGGTCTTACCGGTTTGTTCAGCGCGAAGCCATGAAAGCGCGAAACTTGCATGTGCGCAGCAACTGATTTCCAATCCTCTGGAAAAACAGTGGGTTAGGAATTCTCTTGCACTGTTTTTTAACTTTTTTTTGCGCACATTTTCGACGTTTCCAGCTTCGTGATCACATGAGTTTGCACCCTCACTCTCGTCCGGTCAGACCGGTTTGTCCAGTTGTTTTCTGGGCTTTTTTTGTTGCACGCTCTTAACGTGCTTAAGGCAGAGGTGCGCTTTATGGCCGCTGAGGCGCAGAGGTGGGCGGATCGGAGCGCTGCAAGGCCGCGTAGGAGCCAGCCTAAAGGTGGCTGTTTAGGGGGAAGCTGCCGTTGACGCTGAACGAGCTTTAACCGGTGAGATGGTTACAACCCTGACTTTAGATCTTGGCGTCGGAACACCAAATGACCTCGTAAGGCATCGGGATGATCGGAGGGGAGAGGATGAATGATTCCTGCTCTATATTGCCGCGCATAAGGGTTGCCAGTATTATAATCCGCTTTTCCCGCAATAGTATAAAATGAATGATGTTCAACGCATTTTTCTGCGTGCTCTTTAAGTATCAGTGTTTGGTCAAGTTTTAATATTGGAATGTAGCCGGAAAAAATGAAACGACTCAGGAACCCCCTGTGGGTTAGTTGGCATAGTCTGGCTATCTCACTGGTTGTTACGTATTGCTGACGCCATTCTATGGCTTTTGCCAAACTAGTTTTCGTGATGAACTTAGTGTTTCTATTAGAGTCGCGGTCGCGGGGTATAGGTGTCAATAGGTTTCGTTTTATAAGCTCAGTGATATCTGCGCGCTTAAGGCGCAACAGAATTGCCGCTGAATTCAGATCCACAGCAGTGGTCGCATCAGAAGTGTAAGTTTCTGATGGTTTAGGACGATCAAGGAGTCCTCTAATATATTGCGGGAAGTGCTTTTTAAAGCGCACGCCAATGCCGTTATAATCTGCGGCTAAAGGGACTGATTCTAATATTGCCCGAACGGTTTCCCTATTGACGCCTGGCAGGGCTGAGATCTGTGATTCCAGTACATAAACTTTTTTGAAGTCATCTACCCAGGCCGCAGTAGTAAGGCGTTGGTTTGGAAGTTTTATCGAGTGCAGGATGTTTGTTTTCATTAAACGGTGAGTTGCGCCATATGATGCATTCAGAAGCGGCGCTGTTTGTTCGGCTGTTAGTAGGGTGAAGTGCTCCGAGGGATTTGCAAAGATGTCAGTGCTATCCCAGTCCATATCTTCCGCTGCCAGTTTAAGGCAGAGGTTTTTAACTCTGTAGAGCCTTTGTGACTTGTTCAGGCTCATCGTTTTCTTCACAGGTGTACAATCGGGGTCTTCGATGAGTTTCGATGCTTCTTCCTTAGAATCCCAAATCAGTGCTAGTTCTTTTCTAGTAAGTGGGAGTTGGCTGCATTCGCAGTTAGGATCATGGCTCAATGGTCTGGACTGCAGGGTGTTGCAATAATATTCTAGTGCGTGATTTTTAATCGTATCATTCTTCATAAGCATGAAGGGGGCTAGGATTGCTCGCTTGTGCAAGCTTGGGTATTTCGATTGCACGCAATGCATTTCATGAAAAAAGGCGGATTTATCGCCTGTGGCTATGCGTATACACCCATTTAACGCTTCGATTCGGCTGCCAGATGAGCATAGAGTATGGTTCGATCCCATGATTAATTGCAATCTATCATAAAACTCTTGGTCCTTTCGCAAGTATGCTTCATAAGCCATATTGCTCCAATGATTGTCAGCGTAACTCATAGGGGAATCACGTAGGTCAAATGTGCAATCGCATCGAAAGTTTTTTAATGTGATCCAGTTGAATGGTTTGTAACATTTCGGGCATTCGGTAATGTACCTTTGGGAATGTGTTGGGCATACTTCTGAAAAGGCGAAAGTATGCATGATGTTTAGCTTGCCATCTCTGATGCAGTCAGGGCAAAGTGCTAGTTCAGTACGAATAAAAGGCTTTTGGAAAGTGATTTTGGTGTTTTCCTCGGCAGGATTCAATATGATTATGTTCCCTTTGATAAAAATATCATCGAGTGCCTTTCTATGATCGTTGTCTACTAAAGGGTCATTGCGAAGGAGTTGATGGGTTCGGCTCCCATATTGAATGGCAAAAGAGAGGCTGGAATAATGCAAGCCACCGCAGGCCCGACTAAAATCCTTGAGGCTTCTAAAGCCATTCGCATGCGCGCAGCGATAGATCACAGAAATTGGGCTTTCGCTTTCCATAGGTCTAGGAATAAAAATTAGCATGCTCATTTTCTTTTATTTCTCCTGAGAAATATCAACCGTTTTAGTTCAACAATGCTGAGCGAAAATACATCTTTTTCCGTTAGTCGTGTGCGGAAACTAGCGTCGCGGCTCGCTTGACTAAAATCGCTAATCAAGAGCGTGTCGTCACCTCTTAATAATGCGCGGGAGCATGCACCGAAAAGTAGATCAGATATTTTGCGGAGATTGCCCTGGGTTAATGCGTATATAGCATACAATTCCCGTTCATTACTTAGTGCGGGCATGTCCTGAAACTCCATGATGTTTTTAATTTCTAGAGTGAATGCACGCATCAGTTTTTGAAATTCACTGAATTCATCGTCGGTTGCTAATGAAAAAGGACTAAGGTATGCGCGGTACGGAAAACGATCTCCCATTGCTGCACGCTGATCAATCACAGTTTCGCAGTCAGCCTCGCCTGCGAGTAATATTAAGCCGTCGAAATTATCTGCCAAATTTTTCAGCCAGTCGCCTGCTACACGCACAGCATTTTCGGTCATGCTTCTTAGTATGTGCGGAAACTCATCGAGGACAAGAAGCTTCGTTTGGCAGGTCCTGAGGGTTTCATATAGTTGATATTCTAGCGATTCCTGTGTCGGATTGCCTAAATGGACGCCCATGATTTTTAAGACTCGCTTCATTGTTGCGATCACGGTTGCCTCGGCTGGCACTCGACAATATACTATCGGTTTAATTAGGGATATTCCCTTTAAGTCTTTTTCAATATAAGGCGGCGTAAATTCACGCATAAAATCTTCGCACAGTCGGGTTTTTCCGGAGCCCGAATTCCCTAGAATCACAGCGCAAGAGCCTTCGCGCTTAATGGACTTTGCAAACCAGGCTCGACGGAGTGTTTCCAGTGCAGCACTGTATTTGGTATGGGCGACAATAATCTGGCTCAACTTAGTCAGTTTTTGATCGTTTGATAACTGCATTTTTATGCCTCTGTACAGAGCTTGCCACTACCGGCAATTTAAACAAGTGATTGCGCGTCATTCTGTTGTAAAGTACTAGTTGTTACTCCGGTTTTGGGATGGGTGGAATAGGTGGTACATGGTAAGTGGAGAAGCCTTCGTCAGCGCTGTCAGGAGCTGGGCTTTTTTTCGTACCCAGTTTCATATTGGTCAGCTGGTTATTCAGAAGTGATTCCGGATCGACTTTAGAAGTGGATTCGATTTTCTTTTTTTTGGATTTTGAGGTGGTGAGAAGTCCTTTTTCTGCATTTTCTTTTTTGAATTTTTGAATCATTTCATTTAGCTCCAAAAGCATGATGCAGGCAGCGTCAGCGTCGAACGATTCGATGCCTCGAGACCGAAGTTCAGAACGAATAAATTGATGTTCTGAAAGGGTGAGATTATCTTGATAATCTGGACGAGTGCCTGTCGCTTCGTGCCATTCGTTAGGCGTATCGGGGTGCGATACCCAAACTCTGCCTAGATCGCAGGGATTGAAACGTACGATAGCGGTCTGTCCTTTCCTCAAACGTTGTCGTACCTCGGCGACACCATCTCCACACCAGATGAGACCAAGCTTATTAACCCGGCCTTTGTCTAGGCTAAGTCTCCATGTGCTCAAGCAAAGTTGCGATAGTTCTTGTTCAGTATAGCGCTCGGCTGGAAGTGCATTGGCGCTCAGTTTTGCTCTCATCTGCATAGGCGTCATATTCAGTTCGGTATGAAAATTATTGTGGTAAAAATCTAGCCAGTTGCTGAAGGCCAACCTGTATTGCTCGAGCGTCACGCACGCCAAATCTACGGATGGGTATTCTCCTCGCTCAGATGCTAAACCATGCTTAAATCCTGAAAACATTCTGCAGAACTGATCTTTAACCGTGAGGAAGAATCGTTCCACTATTGCTTTAGCATCAGCGTCTCTGACAGGTACGTAGTCAGGTAAGAGTCCTAAATTTCCAAAAAAAGAAAGCGCCCAGACATTTAGAATTTCTGGTCCGTGGTCTGTGATAATGCATGCCATTTTTCCATGCGCCAAAATTGAGACGACCGTGGCGCGTACCATTTTTTCGGCGGAAGGCGCACCAAAGGAAATATCCCAACCAGTTACGTAACGGCTGGCTGGGTTGAATTGGCATGAGAGAATGGGTACGCCACGTAGCTTCGATTCTTGATGAATAATTACGTTGTTTAGTTCTTTGGAGTCAAAGTAACTTGCGGCGGCGAGATCCTGGTCAACATACAAATGGCCGCTAGACTTATAACGTCTAGTCGCCTCTTTTGCTCCAAATCTTCGCTTTATTACATAGTATCGATCGAGCCGCTGCTGCTTTCGCCTGAAGGTCCAATAAGAAGGGATGTCGAATCTGGGAAGACCAAGGCGGGTACGCTCTTGGTTTTCGCGAACAATATGGCCCTTAAATAACTTGTAAACATGCATCAGCGTAGGTCGCTCGAGTTTGAGGTACTCTGTTTCAATGTAATCATCAATCCATTTGTCTACTTGAGCAGGCCAGCAAGATTTAGGGGGTGGCGCGACAGCGCGAGTTAGAGCGATAGGGTTGCAATCCGAAGCAAGATATCGATTTTTCCACGTTCGGACTGTTGAATAACTTGGGGGGTGGTTTAGGCCTAGTTTTTCAGATAACGCCTTTATGGCCTCTTCAGCTGCTTTTTTGGGCATGCGTCCATGAAAACGCTGCAAAATATCCTCCACAATCGCGTGACAAATCTCAACTCGCCGTTGTTCTTTAGGTTTTAGCGACTTGAGTTGCCCATATTGACTGAGCTCTGAGGGTGTTCGCTCATGCAGTCGCAACTGACCACGTTGCTGCATCAAGTCGAAATCGTTCCGCTCAATAAAGCGATGTTTATGGTGGTCAGAGGAGCATAATGAAATAACCGTATCGGTTATGGAGAGTATTTCGTAGATCGAGCCATTTAGTTTGTATTTCGCACCAACGCGCGGTGTGATCATATTGTCGGCCTAGTGGGCAACTAGCTCGTTACAGCTTTACGCCTGAGCACTGTTTTTAAGGGCTGCATATGTGTTAGCCCGTGATGAGTCACTTTTCAGAGTTAAAATTCAGTAAACTATCCAGGGTTAGTTGAGAAGCTAAATCTGTTAATAGCACACCATCAAAAAGAGCTTGATAGACTGCACGTTCTCTGACGATGCTGTTAGTGTAGATCAGCGCGCGTAGCGGTACCGGGTACTTGATAGACTGCAGCCAGCGTTGGCAGGCAGTCTTTTCCTCATCGCAAACGTTGAAAGAGTGAAAATATAAAAATTTAATATTTTTCAACTTTACGCCTTGTCGAATACTGCTTGTGTCGGCAAAAACTAATGAATACCCCAGGTCTGCAAATACCTGCTGAGCTGCTAATAACAGCTCTCGCCTTTTGGGATTGATTGTTTCGAAGTCATGTTTCACTTCGGTGAAGTACAATGCCTCCCTGGTTTCGACTCGAAAGTCAGGGTGGTATCGACGTTTTTTGCCGTTAATTTTTACCTCTAATGCGCCGGGCTGGCTAGCGTAGTTCACTACATTTTTGTCCCATTCAAGCAGTATGCAGTAGTCAGATTCAAGTACGCTATTACAAACTTCCTGCCGTCCGGTTTTTCGGGATGGATGAAAAATCAAGTGTTTGCCGTAGTAGCCGCATTTGTCTGGCTTGCGAAGCCCGATGGGAACGTCCACTGGCAAAACCTCCCGAAAAATGCTCGCTACCTACCCGATTCCAAAAGCTGGGTTGCCTGTGTGGACGATTATCCTCGGCTCGCAAGAAAATTCTAGGATTCGACATTTCTCGAACCTCCCTCTTAAGTCCTTGTTTTTACGACCTCGGATACAAAGAAAATTTCGCATTTTGTGGCTTTGGTGTAAGGCGTAGGATCAGGTGTAGGGGAATGCTAGGCTCATGGTGTAGGGAAAGATAAGGGCGCCTTATGTCGAAGGTTTCAGAAATAGACCGACAGGTTGAGAGGCTGCGGAATATGCAGGTTGTGCATATCCTGGCAGATGCCCTTGATTGTCCTCATAAAGGTTATTCGCTAGCCCTTCGTATCGCGGGAGGTAAAACATCCACGGATCTTGATCTTCTGAGCCATAAGTGGAGCGGCCGCTTGCGGGGGGCGAAAATGCCAGACAAGGAGCGAGAGGCCTGGCTGGTGCTCTATCCCAACTTGAATGCTGTTTGGAATCATCCCTTATGGAATGCGTTGAGGGACAAGCCTCTTCCAGAATGTCAGCAATGTTTTGACTTACGCGTGAGCGCTGACCATCGGATGCGGCGTTTCAGTGGGCAGACGATGCTCGATTGGATCGGCGTCCCTGATCCAGACCGAATCTATGACATAGTGCTTTTGCTTCGTAGCGACGATAAATCGCTGTTTTTACAACGCCTTTGGCTATTGAAGAACCTCGCCGCATACCTCCTTGTTGCGACGATTTTTGAGCCGTTTCGTGCCGTGGTGGTGCCGCTCTATCGATGCATTCGTAGCGTTCCCTTGAGTAAAGCGTTTTCGAAGAGACTGCATGAATGCTTGCCCTTCAGTCCAATTTGCTGGGAAAGGTGGGTGAATGCAGCGCAGACTGCGGCGGAAGACTGGCAGCGTTCAGGGGAGGGGCGTACGCAGTCAATGGCTCGCCAGTGGCTGTGGGAGGAATTGGCCAGCTCAGACTTTCAGCGTCGACTGGCCTCAATGCGTTGACACATAGGCCTGACTTTTGTGGCCATGTCGGTATGGAAATTATGATGCCTCATGCCAATTTCGAATATAGGTACCAATGGGGTAGTGACGGTTCATGGGGTTTACTGATCAAACCAGCTAGGTCTCTGTGTTGAAAAGGTCCCTATTTTTTCGCTCCGACGAGTGTTCATTCGATCACGTGGACAATCCCACTGCGCACAGCGTCGGTGCAGTCGAACTGTATCCCATGAAATCAGCGTTGGCAGGGCCCTATTTTCAAGGTGCGAGCGATACTAGTCCTATTCATTTGAAACCATGGCTCATCATTTTCAGCGGGGACTGATGCTGAGTGCCTGCGCGACGGAAAAGGCCTTATACGAGGTGATCTCGATGCGCGGGTTGCTTGACGACCCTCATGAGACCCATTCCGGCCCTGGATCCCGACTCAGTGGCTTCTATGCTGGTGCATCAGGTGGCGGTAGGAATGCGTTGCGAGGCGGGGACATGCAAAAACGTGCTGTGTTCGACGTCGTGAACTGCTACTTTTGCGATCTCAAAATGATGTCATGACAATGGACGTTGGCCATGTTTACCCTGAATACTGCAGTCATTCACAGCTTCAAAAAACTGGCGCATACCGAGTTTGTCGGTGAGGTCGTGAAAAAAAATGTCATCCTTCAGCCGGATAACCCCGCCTTGCAGTCCTTAGTGGAAGGCATCAATGGCCTGATCGGAAAGGAAGGTAACAGCGTCGTCTACGGCCAGTTTGCTGCAGATGATCGTCAGGGACCGTTTCCGGACCGCTTTGCTGATTTTGTGACGGGACTTGGTGAGGACGGACAGTTCATTGATTTGACGCACCTTGCGATGGACGAGCTGGTTGATCAGGCTTCTAAGCAGGTCCTGTCGACTGGCGGTCATATTTTATGTGCTCAGTACACGTCGGCTGGCGAAAATTTCTTCTTAGTCGCCAGCATGAAAGAGCGGGGGGCCATTCAGCTAGATAAGGACTATGTGCCGACCGCAATTCAGGAGATTGACCTGAGCAAGGTGCAGCAGGCGGCTCGGATAAATGTGAACCGTTTCAAGGAGATTCGCGCTGCCGAAGAGGCGGCAGCTGTGCTGCTGGAGAAAGAGGCTGGTGACGCTGCTGACGAAGAGTTGGACGTAACCTACTTGTGCTTCATCAGCCGGGGGCGTGATAGCCAAGCGTCGGACTACTTCATCGCCGCGCTTGGGTGTGCCAAAGGCGTGGCGTCTGGGCGTGCTACCAAAAACGCCATTGACCAAGTGTATAAATTTTTCCGAAACAAGAACACGTTGAGGCCCCTGGCTTATCGAGCCAAGGATGCTGTTGTTCGCTACCTGCAGAAGCAATTGGAGGAGGGTAAGTCAGCTCGTCTGGATGCCATTTGCCACGTCGCGGTTCAGCATGTACCCGCTGAGCTGGTAGAAGACATCATCGGCCTAAAGGATTACCTCAATCATGAGAAAAACCGTGTGCCGGATGACTTCACTGTGAATGCCACGTCGTTGCGCCAAAAAACACGGATCAAAGGCGAGGCCAGCAACTGGGTGTTGCAGTTTGACCGTGGTGCTTTGGGAGAGGATCCAGCAGCGGATGTGTACTTTGACGTCGTGAAACGTAAGCTGACTCTGTCAAACCTGAGCGCTGATTTGGTCGCATTGATTGATAAAGAGCTCAAGGCCAGGGCGGGCTGATGTTTGCTTTAGTTGTTGGGCTTTATCGCGCCGTTGGTAAGCCTGAAATTCGCGACGGCATGTTCTCTTACCAAGGGCCTGCCACAACGGCCATTCAGGCCGCCTTGGACGCGTGCTCTAAGTTGCCGGCCGCTTACGGTTCTCTTGAGCAAGCAGAGGATGAGCAGGGGGAGCTCGATTTCGATTTTCGGTTGCCTGGCAATGAGAATGGCCGATTCTATCAAGATGTTCGCGAATTCGTGCAGCGCAACGGCTCACTCGGTAAGGGCCGTTTTCCTCGCAACGTATACATCCAGAAGCTTGAGTGGGCGGATTGCGACGGCACGCTGCCGCCGAGCATCCAGCAGCTCATACGACTGTGCCGACTGATTGAGCTTCTCGCTCAGTTGGCCGTCGGAGTAGATCGAGAAAGTGACCCAGATGGTTTCAACCTTTTTTTTGCGATGCCGCCTGATGGGGACAAGCCGCCACGTACTTTTTTGCTAGCCACCCGGGTGGAGGCTTCTCTCGCCGACTATCCCTTGCCGCACCTCAGCTTACTGGAAGAAATCCTCGACCCCAAAAACGAAAGTAAGGCTCATCTCAGTGAAAGAAAGCTGATGATCCGGATGGCAGTTGCCAGCGTCATCGAGAAGCATGAGGGCCAACCGGGGTTGTTAGCAGTGGTGCGCGACTGGCGCGAGGTGCTCGCCACTTATCGCGCGAACCTGCAGACATACGTGTACCGCTTTTCTTTTGACCGCGTTCGTCGAGAAGTGGCCCAAGCGGAGCTTGACTACGGCAGCAAGCTCAGTGGTGTATTGGGGGATATCGCTGGCAAGATGTTGGCTCTGCCGGTTTCTTTCGCTGCGCTCATACCATTGCACACTGCTCAGAGTAGACTTGAGGCATCGGTCATATTGCTCGGCCTGTTCGTGGTAACGATCATATTGCTGTTGGTTCTGCACAATCAACGACTGCAGAGTGAGCGACTGCTCCACAGTTTTCATGTGATCTTTGACGAATTCAAAGCCAAGATGCGGACTTATCCATCCAAACTGCAGTCGTTACTCCAAATCACCATCAATCAGGTTGATCAACAAGGCAGGATTCTTCGACGGACGTTTCAGGTGCTGCAATGGCTGGCTTGGCTTCCAGCACTTCTGGCATGCGCAGTAATCGTCTTCAAATATGTGTAGTTATGGTTTTCGTTTTCTACCATCGGGTCTGAGGATGAACCTGCAGGCGCGCCAGGCTCGCAGTTTTCATCCTATGGGCACCGACATCACGCGTTCAAGCATCTGCAGAAGTTGGCTGACTTGCGTTCCGCGCTGTTCGAGATCTTGGCGGAGTTGGCGGGCAAGTAATAGCTGCTGTCTGAGTCTTACGCGCAGGGTGGTACGTTCTACCAGCAATAGCCTTATTTGTGCCTGGCTGTCCCCCAGCGTCTCGTGCTGAATTCTGAGCTGTCCCTGCAGGTCCGCGATAATTTGTTCTAGCTCTCTAACCTTACGGTCATGATCGAGTCGACTTTCGCTGTACTCATCTCCCTGGGATTTTTGTACATGGCTCAATGTTATGTGCAACCGCTCTAAGCCCCTATTAAGGTCGTGGATTTGCTCTGACCGGGTGTCAAGCAGATGAGCCTGCCCTCGCTCCAAGGCCTCTTTTAATTGAGTAGTCAAGAGCCCAACGGACTCCTTGAGGTGTCTAAGCTGCTCTTGATGCTGCGTGCGCTCAATGTTGTGCATGTGTTGCTGCGTGATCAGGGTCGAGCGCTCTTTTTCGAATCGACTTTCAGCGTCTTGCAAAAGGCGTTGCGCAATGTCGCCCATCAGGCTGTTCAACTCTCTACCTAACAAGGTCGAAGTGGAGGAGGATGGCTCGGTAAGCTCTTTCAGATACCTGGATATGGTGCTATTTGAGCCTGTGTTTCCCAGGAAAGCGCGGACAGCGTCAACACTGGGATGTCTACCCTGCTTGATCAGCGCATCCCTTGCCAGGCGAACCTGCATCCTACTGATTCCACGCTGAGGCATATTTCCTCCTACCCTGCCTTCAATGCATCACCTTAACTGTATCCAGTTCAGCTGTGGATTCTGGCAAATCAAAATGTGACCGGTAGCTGTCCAGAGCAGCGTGAAGATTTTGAGCAGTCTAGTAGGTCACATTTCAGATTAGCCCAGCCTGAACATCAAGCGGGGTTGGGCGATAGCTAAACGGGTCGCCCAGAGATGAGCTTCGGGAACCCCGGATGACGATCGGCGCAAGCTCTCAGCGAGTAGGGTTACCCCTTGCAGGGAAACAGAAACTGAATTGGTTCTGAAATGCCGATTTCCGTCCATTGAGGGCGTTCAAACCCAAATGGCGACATGGTTCAGCAAGCCTTGTGCGTTGCGCTTTTCCACGCATACGTTGCCGTCTTAGTGCTGCAGTCAATGTCTCCGTCTGTGATGACTTCTGGGTAAAATTCCTAATCCCATGGTGCTGGAGGCAAAGCCTCACTTGCCATGTCATTCAGCTTGACCGAATTCTATCGATCAACGTCGTTCATCAGGAGAGGCTCAACGATGACCCCAAGCACTTTGCCGGCCGGCGGGCGCGCAACAGAGGGCGGTATGGCCTTTCAGGCTGGTGTCGCAGTTTGGTTTGCAGCCCACCTGCTTGCCAAGTTGCCTGTCGGTGGCCGGTTTGGTTTGGATGTTGCGGCATACCCAGTGACCCTGCAGTTGGAGACAGGTGAGGGCCTTGACGATATTTTTGTCACGCTAAGCAACGGCAGCCACATCGCCGTGCAATGCAAGACTCGACCAAGCCTGTCAGCATCCCAGTCGTCTGACTTAGGCGAGACACTCATTCAGGCTATTCAGTTTGCTACGGCAACTCCGAGTACGTCTTCTCCTTTCGATATGAACCGCAGCGCTGCGGTGATGGCAGTCGCTAGCGATGCGCCTGCCACCCTCAATGCCCTAGATGACGTCTGCAGGATGTTTGCAACGAGTGATGATTGGCTGGCTGTGCATGCACGCGTGAGCAAGTCCCATCGAAATGCGATGAATATTTTGCGGGACCATGTCACTGCGGGGTACGCTGCCGTCGGCCTGGCAGCCCCAACAGAGCGCCAGGTGGCACATCTGGCGAGGAGTTTTCATATCGAGCGCTTCGCTACCAACCAGGGCGAAGCGGATTGGCGCGAAGCCGCGAACACCCTCGGAGCTCGACTTTATGGTGGTGAAGAATACGGGGCGGCTCCGCTCATTTGCTTAGTAGACATTGTTAGGCGCTTGATCAAAAGTGGTGCGCCTGCTGACCGTGAAGGACTTATCTCGCAGTTGCGAGCGGCAGGTCACAATGACCAAGCATCGCCACAGTTCAACGAGGACATTGCCGCCTTACAACGAAAGACGCTTGCTGAGCTAAAGCGGCTTCAGATTCACATGCAGTTGCCGATTGGTGGCGGGTTGCCCGTTGAACGCACCTGCATGCCAGCATTAAGGGCTGCGGTAGAGGCCGGCAGCTTTTTGGTGGTCGGTGAGCCAGGTGCCGGCAAGACCGGTGTGCTGGTCGCACTGGCGGAAGCGCGGCTTTCAGATGAACAAACGACCATTTTTCTATCCGCTGATGATTTGGCGAGCGTCACTTCAGAGGCCTCGCTGCGCACTACGCTTGGCCTGCAGCACTCCCTAATCGAAGTATTGGCCGCATGGCCTGGTCTGAGCCGCGGCCTTCTAGTCATCGACGCCTTAGATGCATCACGTGGTGGCTGTTCTGAAGCTGTTTTTGCAACCCTGATCACGGACCTACAAGCGAGATTGGACGACCGCTGGTCAGTGGTAGCGTCCATTCGATCTTTCGACCTTCGGCACGGTAAGCGCTTTCGACAGGCCATGCCGGGAGCGCCTCTCGATACGAGTTATGTCGACTCCAATGCCTCAGGTGTCAGGCACTTTCTCATACCGGCTCTCACCGATGAAGAAATGATGTTCATCGGGAAGAAAGAAGCCCGCCTCGGTGAACTGTTAGGTACGGCTCCGGCATCGGTTCAAGTCCTACTGCGTAATATGTTCAACCTCTCCATTGCGGCTCAACTAGTCGACGGTGGTACTGCGGCTGCAAGCATTGCGACCGTAACAACACAATCGGAACTGATCGACCGCTATGAGGATGAGCGACTGCCTACCGCTGACTTGCAGCTTACTGTGGCAAAAGCTGTGGAGGTGATGGTTGAACGCCGGCGCTTGCTGGTGAGAAAGGTTGATATTGCTAGCCCTGGACTAGAGGCTGTATTGGCAGCAGGGGTATTGGTTGCTAACGGTGATCGGGTAGGTTTTCTCCATCATGTCTTGTTTGATCACGCGGCTGGCCGCTTTTGGCTTGACTGGAATGATCCAACGCGGCTGATCACGCAGATGTCTGGAGCCAATCACCCGGGGCTTTTGTTAGGACCATCACTGAGGTTCGCCATTGAGCGAGTATGGCGAGATGATGCTCTTGGTCGTCCGCGCAGCTGGAGTCTGACTCTCGATTGGATCGCCACTGCCGGCATTGATCCGGTGGTATCCAGTGCCGCGCTGCGATCAACAACAGAGCGAGTAGCGGATACGGGAGACATCGAATATCTCTGTTCGATGATCCTGCAACCGTCGCAGGTGAGTCGGGTAGGGCCACTGTTGTCGAAGATTGCTCGATATGCCGGCTTGGGTCTTACTGATAAGGCGATTCCTTCCGACTCCATCGCGACAGCTTGGGCAAGCGTAGCGGCTGCAGCGGCCAGCATGCAGCGAAATGAGTATGCTGACGGCACCCGAATTCTTTTACTCGCATTGTTCGAGAAAGCCAATTTCGCGAATCGTGATTTCCAACAGAGCTTTGGCAAAGCGGCGCGTGCCTTTCTGTCCCTAACGTGGGCCGGTGACCGTCGCCTCGCAGGCTTTTCCAGTAACGCCATTCGTTTTGTTGCCAAATCGTATAGCAGCGATCCAGATGCATCGAGGCAACTGCTCCAGCAGGCTCTTGATGAGCCTCATTTCTCGGAGCATGCGCACGAAGAAGCACCCTGGCTGGCAGAGGGCACGAAGCACATCGCTCCAGTGGATCCCCCGTTTGTGATCTCCGTCTTCGCTACCCTATTTGGAAGGGCAGCTCCTTCTGAAGGCGATAGCTGGATCGGGGGAGCACCAAGCCGGATCATGGCGCTACGCTCCAACCGTCGACAAGATTATGAACATGCCCGCTGGAGCCTTTTGCAGATGCTCCCTGAGTTTCTGAAGATGTCTCCGGTGGAAGCAACGCGAGCCGTGAATGCGGCGGTTTTGGGTATTGCGCGGCGCGAGCGGACTCGTGAAGCAGACCGTCCAGTCTACGTTGCCCAGGGCTGTGCCCACGCGATGCGGATCATGGAGGATGGACTGTCCTATTCTGAATGGCGAGGCAGCCAGCGGTCGGGTGGATCAGGTGGTGGGGAAGTACTGGAATCGTTCGTTGATTTTCTCTCAGCATGCCCGCCCAATGTGTTGCGACTGGTCGTCGAGGATCTCAATCGAACGCAGGTCGTCTCCGCATCCCTATGGGCTCGAGTACTAGGCATCGCCGCGGACAGGAATGGGGTTGCAGACGATCTACTGTGGCCGGTGGTTTCGACCCCTGAGATTGGAAATGTGTCTGATCTCATACGGGATTGGGCGGTGTATCTTTCAGTGGCGTACCGGACAACATCGCTTGAGAACCGTAAAGCGTTCGAGCATTGGTTGATGGAACTCGCCCTTTCCGAAGACCCGGTGCAGGCTGCTCGGACCCGTCGATGTGCGGCTCGGCTGCTATCTGTCCTGGACGAACAATTGGTCGCGACAGCAGAATTTTTGGGACTCAAAAGACAGCTTGAGGCAGATGGGCAACTAAGTGGCAACCGTCCCTTGATCTCAATCTCTACTGGGTGGCAGTCCACCGCAACCATCACTCAAGACATTCTTAGATCGTATGGTGTCGATCTCGACAACGCATGTGACCAAGCGGTGCTGGGTGCAGAGCAGACTTTGAGGACGCTATTGAGTGAACACGGCGAGAATTCAACATCTGAGTCAGTGAGGTTGATTTGGTCTCAGGCACTAGCGGCTATAGAGGTAATTGAAGCTGGTTGTTCTTCAGCCGCCCAAGCCACGCTGAAGGCAGCCAGGGGGTGCGTTAGCCGCGCGCTGAAATGGATTGCGGGGGAAGCTCATTTTGATCCCGCCAAGGCGGGGCATCCTACAGTGGCACAGCTGGTTGAAAGGTTGGACGGCCTTGCCTGCCGGCCTGCTTTAGAGATGAAGTTGCAGGAAGACTTGGGCAGCGAGTTTCAAGGAGACTGGGGTCTGCGTAGCAATGTGGCTGCCGGTTTCTTGAGGTTGGCGCATCGCTTTGGTGATGCGGATGTCACGCTGGTTGATCGTGTTGAAGAATTGCTGGACGCCCCGGAACCTGAGGTGCGCCAAGCTATATCTAACTCGTTGAACCTCCTATGGGAGGTCGATCACGAGCGGATGTGGTCAATGATGACCAAGGTCGCGCAACGCGAAAGTGATGTCCGAAGCATGGCTTTTTTCGTCGACGGTCCTTTGAGTCGCGCTGCGACAGCCGATGCTGAACGAGTCGAACCGCTACTCGTGACGATCATCGAGCGCTTGCCCCTCAAACGGGAAGGCGATACAGATCACGCGCGGCATTTTCATGAGGCATTAGGCGCATTGGTAGCAGGCCTTTATGTTAACCAAGGAAAAGTGGTTTATCTGGCTTACCTCAAGGGCTGGCTTCGACAGATCACCGATTCCTATGAATTACTCTGGGCCACCGTTTCAATGCTTCGTGAACCCCTATTTATGTCGTACAGAGCAGCAGCGTCGAAGGATGACCAGGCCCTTCAGAATAGGGCACATGAGCTTCTGCTTTTGGTTGTGAATGCCGCAGCCGATGAAATGCCGATAGCGCTCTCGACCTGCAACGCTTCGGCCAAAGGTTCACCTGATTTTGTTGCCAGCGAACGCGCCTACCTCTCCTGCGTGCAATTGATTGAACATTGCGTGAATCAGTTCTATTTCGGTTCGGGGGCCTCCTCTCTTGGCAACGTGGAAAGCCAAGTGATCCTGGACACATCCCGTAAAAGCACCTTTTTACGTGATTATCAGTCCACGCTTTCCGTAATCGCTCAATCGTCTGGCCCAGCAGCAATTCATCATCTGCTACAGCTCTACGAATTCATCATGGATGGGGATTCAGCCACTACATTCGACCAGGTGTTTGCCTTACTCGTTGGGCCAGCAGCGCGCGAGCTTTATCACTTCGAGAGTTTGGGCCTCGATGCGGTGGTTCGAATAGTCAGACGGTTTCTCGCGGATAATCGTGACCTTTTTGAGAGTCCTTCGAGACGATCTGACTTGATCGAGATCCTGGATCTGTTTTCTGAAGCCGGTTGGTTGGAAGCGCTGAAGTTGCTCTATGAGTTGCCGGATCTGATGCGTTGAGTCGCCGATGCCAAATGGCGGAGCAGTGAGCGACGGCTGGCCGCTACCTTTGGGCGCCTGAGTCGAGCAACAGAGCCGGTATGACTAAGGTCACAAAGATAAGCAAGCAGCCACCTGATGGGCTAGGCGTGAACAAAAACCGGTCTCAGCGTCCGGCCATTACTCGTTGTCATCGAGAAATTCTTAACGGGGGACTTCGCGAGACGCTTACGATATGGGGTGCCTGGAACATACCCCTTGACTGCTGCGGACCACCTGAATGACAACTGTCCACATTCCATGAAATGTGGACAGTTGATTTATCGAAAATTCACGATAGTCAAGGTATCCGTCTGGCCAACACACCTTCTTGACGCCTCCGCCGAAGGTGTGTTGGTCGGACGGATACTCCTGAAGCGTGGAATTAGCTAAATCACCTTTTACCTATTAGGCATAGAATTCTAGGATTGGCGCGCTCCCTTGCGCTCGCTGACACCTCACAGGTTTTTGTGATTCAGCCGCAAGCGCAGCAGAGCCATCGCACTGCGGTGCTATCTCTACGCGCCCGTGTTGACCACTCTGGCTGGCAACAAAATGGCCACCAAGGTAAGCAAGAAGGTGGTGAAGCAGCCATTGGCGGAGTAGAGCGCGTCCACGCAAAAATAGGTCGGATAACGTGCAAAAAAAATCTGCAAAAAAATGTGCAGAAATTGCTGTCGTGGAATGTGTGCAGCAGCCGTGGAAGGCCCGAATTTTCTAAGGTGTAGTACCTGGAAATATCTCCAAAAAAATGTGCACAATTCAGAGAGCTGATGAGCAGGCGTGATTCGTTACGTAGAATCACGAGGCTGCATCAGATCTCCAAACCCTGCGGCCTCAACTAAGGCGGACAGCACCCCTCCAGCGGCCCCTTTCAGCATTATTTCATCAGATCCACCCAATCTGACGTTCTCAAGGTTTACATGGATCACAGTAGCTTTTGCCGCTAGGGCGAAGCGTGGAATACCAGCTGCCGGCATGACGACGCCAGAGGTGCCCACAGAGATCAGCAGGTCGCAGCTTTTCACGAGTCGCATCGCTGACCGCCAGGCGTCTTCCGGAAGATTCTCTCCGAACCAGACCACTCCGGGTCGAAGCTTTCCGTTGCATCGGGCACAACGGGGCGGTTCGATAAGCTGTCCTTCTTCGGGAACCTCCAACTGAGCAGGGGATAGCTTTCCAGGCCTGTGGCAGGCGAAGCACTTCACGTTCATCAGGCTGCCGTGTAGGTGAACCACCGCACTGGAGCCGGCACGCTCATGCAAGTCATCGATGTTCTGCGTGACGACGGCTACGCTCCGCCCAGCGGTGGCAAGCAGGGGAATAGCAAGGTGAGCCGCATTGGGCTTTGCCTGGCTAACCTGGTTTCGCCGCCAGAGATACCAGCTCCAAACCAGCGCCGGGTTTTCTCGAAAGGCATGCGCTGTTTCCAGGCGCTCTGGATCGTGCTTCGCCCAGAGCCCGGTCAGCTTATCGCGAAACGTCGGTATTCCGCTTTCAGCGGAAATGCCAGCGCCCGTGAAAAAGACGATCTGCTTCGCCGCGCGCATGGCGTCAGCAGCCCGTTGGATAGTGCTCATGCGGCAAACCTCATCCTCGCGGCCATTACTCGCTTCCAGTAAACACGGGAAACGGCGCTGGTCCCAGCCCGCGCGCTAGCGGCTGATCGGAAAAACCCGTGTAGAAAGCAGAGTGCCGCATACTGCTTTCAACGCTGTGGCAATCCCCAGGTGGAGATCAGCAACTGCTGCTACCGTCTTAAGGCCCTTCGTTGGAGGTGCTAATGACCACTCCCTACGCACATATCCAAACGAGGCGCGAGCCTCACGCCGAACTGGAGCCATCTCAAGACCAGTCGGCCTTGATCGCAACATTGTCGATTGAAGCTAATTCAGATCAGACGATTGATGCGTACTTCGGCGGGTTGCAGATGTACAACGATCTCTTCGAGTGGCGACTGAGCGAGTACCCCCAGAAAGCGCTTGAGTTGATCATCGATTGCTTTCTACCTGCGGAATCGGTGCCCCGGTCGATTCTGGAAACAGGTGTTTCCATTGGGCTAATCCGTTCCAGAATCTTTCAAAGTGGGGACTGGATATCAGGCAAGCAGTGGGCTCAGCTAGCGTCTTCTTCTTCCGTTGACAGCCCACTTGACCGCGAACAGTTACTTGCGGACCGGCAGATCTTCTCGCTCCGTCCGGGCAAGGTGGATTATTTCCCCATCTACGGTTTGGACGGTCGCTGCGGGTTCCGACCGATCACCGGCCTTGGCGAGGTGTTAGCGGTGCTCTCGGCCAAGATGGACGAATGGTCAATGGCGGCTTGGTTCCAGACCGGCAATACGTCGCTGCACGGTGTGGCGCCGAAAGCGCTATTGGCATCAGCGCCAGACAAAGTCCTAGCTGCAGCCCGGAAAAAGCCTCGACGGAGTCGAGCCAACAGATGATCGACATCGGAATGAGCGTTTGAGGCTCACTACGCTGCGTGATGCGTCCTTGGACAAAACTCCACTGTTGCGGGAACATCGACATGTACATCGTCAAGTTGAAAAAAGTCAGACACGCCCTGGGCCCTATGCTGGATGAGGTCTGCCGGGATCGCGTGCCTCTGGTCATTGTGCGCAAACGCGGGAAGCCCGTCGTTGTGCTACCGCTAAGCGATTTTAATGGCTATCAGGAAACGATGTATTTACTGGGTTCCACGGCTAATGCACAGCGACTGAAGACATCCGCCGCTCAGCTTCGCTCCTTCCTCCATCGCGCCAAATGACGGCGCGGAGGCTCGCATAGGAGTGTTCTGATGAAAATCACTGGTCGTATAGAAACAGAAGCGGTGGTGGATGTACGTTGCGACGCTTGCGGTTGCTCAACCCGTTTGGCAAACGGCAATTTGCAATACGGGATGTTGCAGGCGCACTGGGGTTATGGTGCCCAGCACGACGGTGAACGGTACGAGGTCCATCTGTGCGAACCCTGTTTTTTCAGCACCCTCGCTTACCTAAAGCAAGAGCGGCGCACTGCACACCTGTTCGAAGAGGATCCTCAACGCTCTCAGGAGGATTTCGGATTGGCTGCCAAAGATGACTTTTTCCGTGATGATTGTTGACTGCAACTCGCCAGCGGCCCAGTTGGCCGGTGGTCAGAAGACAGTTCGGAAGCCAATCAGCCTGGTGCGCGGGGCCTAAGACAGGTCCTCGGTGGTTTGACGGCTGCAGAGGATTTACCTGGATGGGTAACGGTATTCCTCCGGAGAGAAACGGCCCGCCGGGCCGAAAAGCAAGTGGCTGACATACTCCTCCAAAAAATGGATCGCTTCCTGTTGGACGTACCGATCGTAATGGGCGCGGTGGATAAGCGGTATCCTGGCACGGTTCTCCAAGCAGAGTCTGACCAATTCGGCCAGCATGTAGCCGCGAACATCGTATCGCGCATCGACCGCCTTGAGCACGGTGTTAAAGCATGCGTGGAACACGTGCCTCGGGGGTAGGGGACGCTCGGATGCTCTTCGGTAAGTCATCGGTATTCTCCTGGCGAGCCCGCTTCAGCCGAATGACCGCAGCACCCTCGTCGGTTCAGTCGAGCCGGTGAACTCTGGCGGGGGGCGAGCGGTCTTGATCATTCAGGACTGACCGTGCTCGGCTGCCGTTCAAGCTCCCCATGTTTAATGAATGGGCGTGCTGGGTTTGCCGAAAGCACGCAGCTGATAGTCCGTCACGGCCTGAAAGGCGGCTTCCGCTCTCAGGCGCAAGCGCTCCACGTCTTCGACTGCAGCGCCTGAAGATTGAGCCGCGTGGTACAGACGCATCGCATCGACCGCTTCGGCATATGCCGGATGGTCGGGGAAAAGTACGGGAGGGAGCTTGGGCATCGTGTGGCCCTCAGTGAAGGGGTTCGAGCAAATCGCCCGACACCCGCAACTGGTAATCCACGACCGTTTGATACAAGCAATCGGCAAGCAGGCGCAGGCGGCGCAACTCATCAGCCGAGGCACCATTCTCTTCTGCCTGATGAAGGGCCCGAATAGCTTCCAGAGCCTCGCGCAGCAACGGCTCGCCGGCCAATGCCATGCCTTCAATCGTTCGCTTCACAGCGCTGCTCAACGTCATCGATCCTGAACGTGGAGGTGTTGCCGGTCAGTACTCGGCGCACAGAAATACAGGTCTGGGTGGAGATGAACCACTCTGCTTTGAATCACTACGCTTGCCCTCGATCTTGCAGCAGTTTGGCTTGGGCGCGCAAGGCGCGGCGGTCGTCCCGGTGATCCAACACATAGCGGCGAGCCTTTTCCCGCAGTACCGAATGCTCCACATGCAGGTGCTGCACCTGCTGCTCAGCCGCGTGCAGCGCGCTGCGCATTTCAAGCAGGGTGTCCTGCTGACGCTGCAGCTCAATCGCCTTCTCACGCAACACCAGTGCCTGACTGTGCTGCTCACGGGTGAGCCGCTCCAGGTCGCGGTACACCTGCGCCAACTCTTCTTGTTTGTTCATGAGCTGCTCCTGCAGCCGGCGCCCTTCCAGTTGCAACTGCTGCAGCTGTTGGTCGTGCCGCTGCAGTTCCTGTTCCCGCTGCGCCAGATGGTGCTGTCGGTAGTGGCTCAAGGCATCTCGCGCATGCTGATGCTTGTCTTCCAGTGAGGCGATCTGGCGCGCGCGTTCTTCCAGCAAATGCAGTTGATGCTGTTCGCCGGCGAGCAGGCGTTGCCGCTCACCCTCGAGCTGTTGCACCTGCTGGTGTAGCGCGTTCTCGCGTTGCTGCGCCTCTCGTCGCTCGAGTGCCAGCGCATCATGCGCCAGTTGCAGTTGCTCGAAGCGGGCCCGCTCGATCGCTCGCTGCTGCTCGTAGGCCGCCTGCTGTCGCTGCAGGCGGGCGCGGTCCGTCGCAACCGTCGCCTGCGCGTCGGCGGCCAAGCGCTGGGCTAGACTGGTGATAAGGGTCTGCAACTCGTCGGTGAGACTGATGCTGGGCGGGTGCGGTTCGTCGTTCTGCAGCTCTTGCAAGTAACGCAGGATGGTGCTCTTTGAACCTGTGTTGCCCAACTCCACCCGCACGGCCTCGATGCTCGGATGGGTGCCGCGGGCGAGGAGGGCGTCGCGCGCCCGTTGCACCAGCGCCTTGTTGATTCCAGAGCGGGCCATGATCGGCCTCCGACGATTTCGTACCGTACAATCAGTATGCGCGTACAGGTACGCTTGGCGTAGGCTGATGTGCTGCTAGGGCGACGAAATGGCGTTCGAGAATACAGATTTCTCGAACGTGATCAGGGGATTGGCAGATGTTTCCGCGAAAGGCGGTACGCGGGAGGCGGCGTGAGCGACGCTAAGCGGTATCAGCAGGCAGCACGCCGTGCCAGCACGACGCGTCGCTATGCCCAGGCCATCGAACACTTCGAGATGGTGTGGGGTGGGCTGCTGCCCACCTCCAGTGAGAGCGTGGCGCGCTACTTGGCCACCTATGCGCCAAGCCATTCCAGTAGCACGCTGCGCACGCATTTGGCGGCGCTTGCCCAGTGGCACCAGCAGCGCGGCTTCGCCGACCCGACAAAGGCGGCGCAGGTGCGCGACACCTTGCGCGGCATCCGGGCGCTGCACCCACAGCCGGTCAAGCAGGCACCGGCCCTGCAGTTGCAAGTCCTCGAGGCCAGCATCGAAGGGTTGAAGGGTGATTTGCACAGTGGGCAGCCGGCGCAACGTCTGCGGGCGGCTCGCGACCAGGCGCTGATCCTGCTCGGCTTCTGGCGCGCTTTTCGGGGCGACGAGTTGTGCCGGCTGCAGGCCGAGCTCATACGGATCGAGGCGGGCGAGGGCATGCAGGTGTTCCTGCCCAGCAGCAAGAGCGACCGCGACAATCGTGGCCGTAACCTGACCATGCCGGCGCTGCAACGTCTGTGTCCGGTCCAGGCCACCGAACAATGGCTAACGCTCAGTGGCATCAAGCAGGGGCCGCTGTTCCGCGGTATTGATCGCTGGGGGCATATCAATGCCCAGCCACTCAACGCCAACAGCGTGTCGCGTCTGCTGCGCCAGGCCTTGTCGCGCAGCGGCATCGAGGCCGAAGGCTATTCGGCGCATTCGCTCCGCCGCGGTTTCGCCACCTGGGCCAGCCGCAACCAGTGGAGCATGGAGCAGTTGATGACCTACGTCGGGTGGCGCGATGTACAGTCGGCCGCGCGTTACATCGAGGCCGAGATGCCGTTCGGCGAGTGGATTCACCGTTAAAGATTAGCGATGGTCGAGGCTTCGCACCACCGTTCAACTGCCTGCACTTGCGCAGCTGTGACGTACAGCGAAGACTGCCACTCGGTCCGTTGCGAGCATTCAAAGTATTGCCAAAAGGCTTTAACTACAGTAGTACTTACTTGAACTCAAAGGTTTTGAGAGAAGAAGCGTAGCTGTCTCGAAATTCTTGGGAAATAGGGGTGTCGGGAATGATTCCCAGCATTGCTGTTATTGCGTTGACCACCGTAACCCTGGCCCAGTTTACAACCTTTTCCGTATCAAGCATATAAATCCACGAAGTGTGGTGCCTTTCGTCTGCAAGGACGTTAAGTCGTCTGAGTTCGCTAAGAACCCACGGGTGTTCAGAGGCATTACCGTCCGCATCCAGTTCGATTTCATCTGATTTCATGTGAACGAGTTTGTTTCTTAGAGTTATTAGTCTCTTCAGATTTTTGAAGTTTTCATCTTCTCCTTTTTTCCAATTTTTGTTCAGGCTCTTTATGACAGTCTCATATTTATCAATAAGTCGATATTTTTCAATTTCGCTTATTAAATTTTCCAGTTCGCGCTCGCTTGGCTGAAGATACTCCATGTGACCGTTAATGAGCAGGCCGCCGCCGGCGTATTTTGTTTCAGGGTTCAAGTTGAATAGTGTGCGTGGGGATGAGTACGGACGCGGCTTAGCAATGGACTGGTAGTAGCTTTTCAGATCCTCAAGAAAAACCTCTGCAGCCATCGTGCACAATGCAACATGCACGGTGCCATCTAAGCATCCATTTTTTTCTGACTTCTCTAAAAAGATGATTCCATGAAACGGCAGGGATTTCAAATTATATTCCTTTATCTGATACTTAATCGTGCGAAGCGCAATTACATTTTATCACGGAAGGCCATCCACCAACGATATAGGATGGTCGCCTAACGCCTAGCGAAAAAGCTCTGCATCATCACTGCAGCTGGGCCCTGGGGCAAGTGCTCCTGGGCACTGACATCGAATAGCACAGGATTGATGTGAACAACGGCCGCCCCATGATCCCGCTCGCGACCATATCGGCCAGCTGCTGGGCCGGCGCAAAGTACGGCACTGGCGGCACTACAATTAGCGAGGTGCCCCGTGCCGGGAGGTACGCGATTTTCGGCTCGCTCCAGTACATGACGATCATTGCAGGGCAACTATAGTGCTGCTGTCCACCATTTAACGATTTTGAATCCATTGGTCAAGATTCGGATGTTGGCTTAACGCGGTCATCAGCACAACAATCCAGTGGTTTCTACCATAGATTCTTGTGCGGTCCTTGGCACGTCCTGTCAAGAACGTGCGTGCATCCCCACCACCCGTTTCTAAATGCGTGAAGCAGTCCGCTAGGATCTCAGTTACCTCATCATTTCCATGTTCATCGAACAACTCAATTAGTTTCAAACGTGAGTAATGAGAGTCAACCAGCCTCCATTGATGATCCTTCACCCCTGCTGGGCGTTGTAAATTAAATTTAGCCCCGACTCGCTTTGTGGCTGGGTTTTCGACCAGCGCTACCTCGACGAACTGAACATCGGGAACAGTGTCAGCGTAGGCATGGAAGTACTGACGTTCGCCTTTTGCATTAAGCCAGTCGTCATCCTTGGTAGAGTTGCATCGTGAACAGCAAGGAACTAAATTGTGCGGATGCACCGCAAACTCGGGAAAGCGCACGGCAGGCATGTAGTGATCAAATGTTTTAGGTAAGGTCGTCCCGCACATGGGGCAGTATTTTAGTTGTCGTTTAGGTTGGTTTTCCTTAATGGCTTTTTTCATTTCTTTTAAGGGTTGCGTGGCTACATCATAGCAGGCCCGGAGTGCGTCACTTATTTTCAGCGCATCCGTGTTTGTCTTCAGGCTAACTAAGTCGTTTTCCTCAACGGCTTTAGCGTAAGCTTTGTAACGTGCCTCTATTAAGGTATGGGCCAAGGTGAGGGGGGCGCGTGTTTTTTTATGTTTCTTATCGCGAATCAGGATGTACCGTTCTAAGTAACTAGGTTTTGCCGGGAGGGGAGTCAGGCTTTTCATTGGTCAGTTTTTGCCTTTTTTGCATACTGTGCCAATAGATACGCCTCCGCGCTAAGACTCAAGCCATGTTCGAACCGTTCCAGCGCTTCTTCGAGAGATTCGGTTTTCGCCAGCTTTCTCAGTGTTCTTCGGTAAACATTTTCTACTTCAAAAGTCTCGAATACATGTCGCGTCAGCTCTGTAACGCTTTCACCAAAGCTCTCTGTCATCAACTCGTCTGCGGTGGTAACATTATTTTGACGTTGAAATACCATCACGCGACTAGCTGGAATTTCCTGAATGACTACCGGGGAATGTGTTGCGATAACGGCGTTCGAATCAAATTTATTTAAGATGTTGGATAGCACTAGGAATAGGCTGGCCACTGCGTTAGGATGAAGGTGTGTTTCGGGCTCATCAAAAAGAACTAGTGAATTAGGCTGAATCCAACCTAGTAAAGCCGTAACGAAGTGGACCAGAATGGATTGGCCGGAACTCAATAATGAAAGTGCATTCGTTTCTGAAGAGTTGTCGATTTCGGTTTTGAGGCTGGAAACTAAGTCGTCACTGGAATCGCCTAAAATAGATTGCATGTATTCGATCCATTCGCCCTCTAACCCTTTCTCAATAATGCGATCGAGATTGCTTCGATAACTTTCCATCAAAAATAAACGGGATAGTCCACCTTTATCATTTCGGATCCCACAGTATACATAGCTACTAGATCGGTCTGCTTTAGGGCGTTTGAAACGATCAAATGCACTGTAGGAAATGGCAATGATGCGTGTGAAAAGTGGGCGGCCGCTCGGAAATCTGTCCTCTCGTTCAGCGAGCTTGTCTGCTGAAGTTCTCGAAATTTGTGCCAGGTCAGCTCCCAAACTTGCAAGAAAACGAGTCTTTCCAACGGCATTACGACCAATGATACCCACAATACGTCCGGGGATGACGTCATAGTTATCAAAATTAAAGCGAGCCTCTACCGGTTCCTCTGCTCCCTCAATCAAGCCCCTGTAGGTAAAGGCAATATCCTCATTAACCTGCTCGCCTGCGGCCCATGATGCACCGAAACGCCTCGCGCGTTGCGCGCCGTTCTCCCGTAGCATCGCGTTTCGAAAAGCTGAGGTTGGCTCAAATTTATCGGAAAGTTGTGGATGCCAAGCAATGTCATTCAGTGCGTCAAGTAGATCCTTTGCCTCTTCCTTCAGATGCTTCCTAATTCGTTTATAATATTCTTCGTCTTGCCCTAATGATATGTGGTTTTCATCTAGGAAGCTAAATTCTTTCGAGAGTTTTGTTGTGGATTTTACAGTGAATTGATCTGTAGAGGCAGTGTCGCGTTGCAGGATTTTGACGGAGCCCAGGCGAATTTCGACGTTGTCTTTGTCCAGAAGGCTTAAGTGAAATTGAACTTTGTTGCCAAAGTCATCCCAGTTATCTGTTCTGAGGATGAAGGTTTTGAGGGGGACTTCATCTGTCGAATCCCTGTGCCCTAATACTTTAAATGCTAATTTGTTTGACAACTAATCTCTCCTTCGTTTGTCAGTGTCGTCAGTGAAGTATTATATTCTGTATGGCAGGGCTTGATAGCGATGTACCGTGATTCGCCCGAATTTCACATGGAGTCTCGCGAAGACAGAGCTAAATGTGATCATTGCATTTTGCCAGCACGCCGGATTGTAGAGCAAGCCAATTTTGCAGGGCGCTTCTACGATGCCCGACCCGCCGATGTCTATTGCTCTGAAATCGCGGTCGAGTCGAACTGAACAAGCGGGTTGGTCTGGGGCTGTCCAGCCGTCCCACCTGGACTTGCATCCCCATTCGCAGATCGTTGATATATGAGGGTAAAACATAAGTGAAGAGTATTCGATGGAATTTCAACGGGTGCAAAAGATTGTGTGAGCGACTAATCGGCTGTACACCTTTTTCGGGTGTGATTCAGTGGCGAGACTGTGACATAACGCCGTCATACAGTCACCGCATGTTAGTTCTACGTAAAACTTCTGAAGCAACGTGCTGCGGCGGCAGCATCCTGTGCGGGCGTTCATTATCATATTTTTTCACGAAATTTTAGTTAGATTGTCACGAAAATGGTATTGAACACGAAATGTGAACGGCTAGGTCACGTTTTATGGCGTTGACGCTATTTCACTATTCGGTATGCTAACTGTGGCGCCTTGGCATGAGTTTTCTTGCTGTGGCTTCGCCCGGCTATTCATGAATTATTGGGATTTCAAAGAGGCCCGGTAGCCTTTTTCAAACTAGAGTATTGATCCCATGCTGCTCTGACTTAGGCGGAAGTGGCCATCTGTTCCTTTGCAGTTGAATGTCAATAAATAGTGCTCTGACAAGGTTACAGATCGCCTGAGCTTATGGATTGATATTGATTGTCATTTGTTTCTTAGTGGCATGGCCAACTTGGAGAGTAGGGGAAGGGCTCAGATATAGGGAGGAGACCAAGTCTTTGCTTGTAGGTTTTGCTGCGGTGAAGTGAATCGTCGTTCATCTCTGCTCTAAGGAAGCGGTTGCAGTTGTAGTGGCGGCGCCAATGGCTTAAAGACAGCCGAGCTGTAGAGGGATGGAGCTCCGGAATTAGTCAGTAAACTTTGTAACTAAAATACTAATAACGGTCTACCGAATAATGAAGAAAATTTTGCTTTGTCTGCTCTGTTTCGTTGTAGTGGGCTGCTCCAAGCGGCCTGAAACAGAGAAGTCTGTTGATGTGCTTTTGATAGGGGGTGGGATCATGAGCGCAAGCCTCGGTACATACCTCAACGAGCTTGAGCCAACTTGGAAGATCGACTTGTACGAGCGTCTGCCTCAAGTTGCCAGTGAAAGTTCCTATCGTTTAAATAACGCTGGTACCGGTCACGCTGCGTTCTCTGAGTTAAACTATACTCCTGAGCGCGCAGATGGTAGCATTGATGTCAGTAAGGCTGTTGCTATTAACGAGGCCTTCCAGATTTCATTGCAATTTTGGTCTCATCAAGTCGAGCTTGGTAGGCTGCACGATCCCAAATCGTTCATCAATAACGTGCCACACATGAGCTTTGTTTGGGGTGAGAAGAATACAGAGTTCCTGCGTAAGCGCTACGAGGCGCTGCAACATACCTCGCTGTTCCGTGGCATGGAATTCTCTGAAGACCCTGAGCAAATCAAAAAGTGGGCTCCCTTGGTCATGGAAGGGCGCAAGCCAGGCCAAAAAATCGCTGCAACCCGTATGGAGATCGGCACTGACTTGAACTTCAGTGAGATCACTACTCAACTGATCGATGCTTTGTCGCAGAAAAAAGAATTCTCGTTGCATTTACAGCATGAGGTGCGTGACATCAAGCGTGCCACTGGCGGTGGATGGAACGTTACCATTGCCGACTTGGCTAATGGTGGTGAGCTCAGCACCGTCCACGCCAAATTCGTATTCATCGGGGCCGGTGGTGGAGCGCTTAAGTTGCTTCAGAAATCCGGAATTCCGGAAGCCAATGATTACGCGGGCTTTCCTGTTGGCGGGTCATTCCTGATCACTCGCAATCCACAAATAGCTGCCCAGCACAACGCCAAGGTCTACGGTAAGGCTTCAGTCGGTTCGCCGCCCATGGCTGTGCCGCATCTGGACACCCGTTACATCGATGGCCAGAAGGTCATCTTGTTTGGACCATTTGGCACCTTCTCCACTAAGTTCTTGAAAAATGGCTCATTGCTGGACATGTTCAGTACAATGACCACCCATAATATTCTGCCAGTGGTCCAGGCTGGGTTGGATAATTTGCCGTTGGGCGCTTATCTGATTGGTCAGCTGACGCTTGGACAAAATGGACGCATGGAAGCACTTCGCGAATATTATCCTGAAGCGCAGGACAAGGATTGGGAGTTGATCCAGGCCGGACAGCGTGTGCAAATCATCAAGAAAGATCCAAAGAATGGTGGAGTTCTCCAGTTCGGCACGGAAGTTGTCAGCTCCGAGGATGGCTCACTAGCAGCGCTGCTTGGCGCATCGCCAGGCGCTTCCACTGCCGCTCCAATTATGCTCCACCTGATGGAAAAGACTTTCAAGGATAGAATCAACACGCCGCAATGGCAAGCTAAGTTGAAGGAGATAGTTCCTTCCTACGGCTTATCGCTAAATGACAATTTGGAATTGACCAACCAAGTGCGCGCTTGGACAAGTAGTCGGTTGCAATTGCGCTATGTTGAAGTCAAACCCGAACCTGCGGTGATACCGCAACTTGCACCTCGGGCTGCCGCCCAGTAATTATCAATCGTCCCCTACCGTTCCAAGGCGGGCAGTTGAGCACAGACAAACGGCCATAAAACCGTTTGTCTGCCTTACTAGGGGTCACCCGTCAGAGGAAACGGCATGCCACTATAGAATTCATCAAATAGTGGGTGGGCAGTTTGATAAGGGTAACTCGAGGTGCGCTACAGAAAGAGCGTCCTTGTGTTGCTTACCATGTAGCGATAGGTAGTTTACATACCAAGTACAATAAAAGAGCGAGTATAACCATGCCGTCACATCGTCTGTTGCCTGTAAAGTTTCGCGGTCCTGCACTTTTGGATACACCGCTGCTGAACAAGGGTACTGCTTTTACCCGGGTCGAACGTGAACAGTTCCAGCTGCAAGGTCTGCTACCGGCTAAGGTGGAAACGCTGGAAGAACAGGTCGTCAGGGCCTATCGGCAGTTCGGTGAACGTCCAACGCCTCTGGACAAACACGTCTACCTGCGTTCGCTGCAGGACCGCAACGAAACGCTATTCTACAAACTTGTGGAATCGCACCTCGAGGAAATGCTGCCGATTATCTACACCCCCACCGTGGGCAAGGCGTGCCAGGAGTTTTCCAGGATCTACCGCAGCCACCGGGGTGTGTTCATCTCTTACGAGGATAAGGACCGCATCGACGAGATATTGGCCAATGTCACCAAAGACAACGTCAAGGTTATTGTCGTCAGCGATTGCGAACGTATCCTTGGCCTGGGTGACCAAGGTATTGGCGGCATGGGAATCCCAATCGGTAAGCTGTCGCTGTACACCGCCTGCGGCGGTATCAGCCCAGCCTACACCTTGCCCATCGTGTTGGATGTCGGCACCCAGAACTCGGCCTTGCTTGAAGACCCGGAGTACCTCGGCCTCAAACAGCCGCGGGTACGTGGCCAGCAATACGACGACTTCCTGGAAGCCTTTGTAGCGGCCGTTCAGAGTCGCTGGCCAGGTGTACTGCTCCAGTTCGAGGATTTTGCACTGGCGACCGCGATGCCGCTGCTTGAGCGCTATCGCGACCGGCTTTGCTGCTTCAACGATGACATTCAAGGCACGGCAGCGGTAACAGTCGGTACTCTGCTGGCAGCCTGCCGGATCAAGGGTGAAAAGCTCTCCCAGCAAACTATCGCGTTTGTTGGCGCAGGCTCCGCAGGCTGTGGTATTGCCGAGCAAATCATCCAGGCAATGGTTGAAGAGGGGCTGAGCGATGCCCAGGCGCGTAGTCAAGTCTACCTGCTCAACAGCAAAGGCTTACTGACCGATCGCCAGCAGGGCCTGTATGGTTTCCAGGCACGTCTGGCACACTCCACAGCCTCGCTTGCGCAGTGGCAGTTCCAGTCAGAATGGCCGGACCTTGCTGAAGTAGTGAGCAATGCGCGCCCCACTGTCCTGATCGGTGTTTCGGGCAAGGCGGGGTTGTTCACCGAATCGATCATCGAAATGTTGTACCGCAGCTGCTCTCAGCCGATCATCATGCCTCTGTCCAATCCCACGTCGCAGATCGAAGCCCAACCGGCCGACCTGTTGCAGTGGACCGAAGGTAATGCGCTGATCGCCACCGGCAGTCCCTTCCACCCTGTGGAATGGGCGGGACGGTCTTTCAAGATTGCCCAGTGCAACAACTCCTACATCTTCCCTGGCATTGGCTTGGGTGTGATCGCCAGCCAGGCGACTCGAGTGACCGAGAGAATGTTGATGGCCTCGGCCAGAGCACTGGCTGAGAGCGCCAGGACCGGCGAAATGTTGCCGCCGATGGCGGACGTGCAGACTGTGAGCAAATCAATCGCATTTGCTGTCGCATTGGCAGCGCAGGCTGATGGCGTTGCGGTGGAGCAGGACGAGCCTAGGTTGCGTGAAGCGATCGAGGCGCATTTCTGGACGGCTCGCTATCGGGCATACCAACCAGCCTGAGGTTGTTGAGTGTGTCGACGGAGCCCCGATCATTCGAGGCTCTCTTTTGTCCGCTGACCGAAAAGCGTGCATTAGGCATGAGCGCCAGCAAGGGGAGACAAGCCACAATTCCAGTCTCAAGCCGCTTATACAGCTTTCCGTTCACCCGGACGGTGAAGAACGTCTGGCGCAGTAGCTGTACTTGTTGAATGAACTGAAGCTGATCACACCTTCGCAAGCAGAGGTTCACGTTTCGTGGATTGTGCCTACACGCTGCCTCATTGAAGGTGTGTGTGTCTGAGGAGTATCGTCGCCGTGACAATTCTGCAGGAACACCGGAACCCTACATGTTCGCCCTTGTATTGGATTTTTGTTTTGGCATCGCCATGGGCGCTTTAGGTGGATTCTTCGGCATCGGTGGAGGGCTCATTGCCATCCCAGTAATGACTTTGCTGTATGGCCAGTCTCAAACATTGGCCCAGGGCACGGCATTGATCATGATGGTGCCTAATGTCGTTCTCGCTTTCTGGCGGTACCAGCAGCGAACCCCTTTGAACTGGAGTTTGGCGATACCCCTTGGGTCGGCGGCTCTGATAAGCGCCGGAATCGGCGCCAAAGTGGCGACCTCCCTGGACGCGCGCACGATTCAGGTCGGGTTCGCTCTGCTGATGCTTCTGCTGGCAGGGATGAACCTGTTCCGGGCCCGGCTCATTACTGGCTCCAAGGTCATGGCTCGCACTACCTCCGGGCGGCTCGCAGCGCTCGGCGGAGGGTGCGGAGCACTCGGTGGATTTTTCGGGGTCGGTGCGTCTGTGGTTGCCGTGCCGATTCTGACTACCGTGTTTGGTTTGAGCCAAGTTGCAGCTCAGGGCATGGCATTATCGCTTGCGCTGCCCAGTTCGCTTATCACACTCATCACCTACAGCACGCAAGGCCATGTGGACTGGCAGATGGGGCTTGCCATGGCGCTGGGCGGATTACTCAGCGTTAGTTGGGGAGTGCGGTGGGCATACCGCGCGCCGGAAAAACTCTTGTGCGGCTTATTTTCTTGCTTTTTAACCGTAAGCGCGGTGCTCTTGTTGATTCGGCAGTGAGCAAATTCACGAACTGTGAATCCATGCTCCACTGAATGCGCGTTGATGCGCTTTACCGTATCGATATCCTGTAGTTGTTAACGCTGCCACGCAGTGACCGTGATGCCTCAGGGCCTGAACAACAACAAGGGTATGAACTTGCGATGAGCACCCCAAGAACGCTGTATCAGAAGCATATCGATTCCCACTCTGTCTGCGAGCTCGATGATCAGGGCCATGTCCTGCTGTACATCGATCGTCAAGTCGCCAACGAGTACACCAGTCCCCAAGCTTTCAGCGGGCTGCGCGAAGCAGGGCGCAAGGTTTGGCGCCCATCCGCCACCCTCTGCGTGGTGGATCATGTTAACCCGACCGCTCCGGAGCGTATTGCCGAC
Organism: Pseudomonas sp. SA233; assembly: GCF_054792385.1. NCBI lineage: Bacteria > Pseudomonadati > Pseudomonadota > Gammaproteobacteria > Pseudomonadales > Pseudomonadaceae > Pseudomonas > Pseudomonas sp. SA233. The sequence goes on from NZ_CP096449.1 coordinate 1,994,528, forward strand.
ATGCCTGATGCCGGCGGGGCGCTGCAGGTCAACTACTTTGAACAAAATTGCCGCGACTTTGGTATTGAGCTGTTCGACGTATTGGACAAGCGTCAAGGTATCGAGCACGTTGTGGCCCCTGAGCAGGGGTTTATCCTGCCGGGTATGGTCGTCGCTGCAGGTGATAGCCACACCACCACTTATGGTGCATTGGGGGCGTTCGGCTTCGGTATTGGTACTTCGGAAATTGAGCACCTGCTGGCCACCCAGACATTGGTTTACAAGCGTCTGAAAACCATGCGCGTCACTGTCGAGGGTGAGCCAGGCCCTGGCTTGGTGTCCAAAGACATCATCATGGAACTGATCCGCCAAATCGGCGCAGCGGGTGCCACTGGTTACGCGATTGAATTTACCGGTCCTGCAATCAGTGCGTTGAGTGTCGAAGCGCGCATGACCATCTGCAACATGGCTGTTGAAGCCGGCGCGCGTGGTGCCTTCATGGCGCCCGATGACAAAGTCTACGCCTACCTTCAGGACAAGCCCCGTGCGCCGAAGGGAGCGCAATGGCAGGCGGCTGTTGAGCAGTGGAAGACCTTGTTCACAGACCCTGGCGCGACCTTCGATAAAGAAGTCCACATGCATGTTGCGGACCTGCAGCCCATGGTCACCTGGGGCACCAGTCCCGACCAGGCAGCCTCGATCACAGGTGTCGTGCCTGATCCGATGCAGGAAAAAGATCTCATCCTTCGTCAGGATTTGCAGCGTGCTCTGCGTTACATGGACCTGCAGCCTGGCACCGCGTTGGAAGGTATCCGCATTAGTCACGCCTTTATCGGCTCGTGCACCAATGCTCGAATCGAAGACCTTCGGGACGCCGCTCGCGTGGTCAGTGGCCGCAAAGTTGCGGCCGGTGTACGGGCGATGATTGTTCCTGGTTCGACGATGGTTCGTGATCAAGCGGAATCTGAAGGGCTTGCACAGATTTTCCGCGATGCAGGTTTCGAATGGCGCCAGTCGGGTTGCTCGATGTGCCTGGCCATGAACGATGATGTTCTGAGTCCAGGTGACCGATGCGCTTCAAGTACTAACCGAAACTTCGAAGGCCGCCAGGGCGCGGGGGCACGTACTCACTTGATGAGCCCTGCGATGGTTGCCGCTGCTGCGGTCACTGGTCATTTGGTCGATGTACGTTCTTTGGCGTTGGAGGCATGAGCATGGAACCTTTCAAGTATGTAGAGGGCTACGCTGCCCCAATGCTGGCAGCTAACGTCGATACCGATGTGATCATGCCTAAGCAGTTCCTCAAAGGCATCGACCGGAGTGGCTTGGACCGTGGCGTATTTTTCGACCTGCGCTTCCTCCTCGATGGCACGCCAAACCCTGACTTCGTGCTCAATCAAGACCCATGGAACACCTCGACCTTCCTGGTAGTGGGTCCCAACTTTGGTTGTGGTTCCAGCCGCGAACATGCGGTCTGGGGATTGAAGCAGTTGGGCATCCGGGCGCTGATCGGTACCACTTTTGCCGGGATTTTCTACGACAACTGCCAGCGCAATGGTGTACTCACCATCCAGCTCAGCCCCGCGGAATTGAAGGAATTGGGGCAAGTGGTGAGTGAGCGTGGAAGTTCCTGCATCGCGATCGATCTCGAGGCACAGCACATTCTTCTGGTGGACGGTAGAGCGATCGAATTCAAAATCGATGCACTGCGCAAGCAAGCACTTATGCTGGGGCTGGACGCCATCGGCACGACGCTTCAGCGCAGCGATGACATTCGTGCCTTCGAGGCGCGCCACCTTCAAAGCAACCCCTGGCTGGTTTGATCGAGAGCGGATTGATGGGCGGGGGCGCGTCCCCCGCCTCGGAGTATTGCCATGTTGAATGTATCTAGCCACGGCGACTGGCCCGCAGGCTATCTGATTAATCCCTGCGCACCATCCTTGTCCGGCCAATGGCATGAGGCGTTCGAAGGGATGCCCTCTGCCATCGTGAGTGACAGCTTGGGCCGTAATGCCGGCGGTTTGGGTTTGAAACCCTATCACGGCCTGCGCCATCTTTGTGGCACAGCGCTCACTGTACGGGTGCGACCGGGTGATAACTTGATGGTACTCAAGGCTATTCAAATGGCGAGGCCGGGCGACGTGCTGGTAATCGATGGCAGCGCCGACTTAAGCCGGGCGGTAATTGGTGGCATCATGCGGGCCATGGCCATCAAGGCGGGCATTACCGGGGTGGTAATCAATGGCGCCATTCGGGACCGAGAAGAATGGCTCGACGGCGAGCTACCGGTCTATGCGTTGGGTTATGTTCACCGTGGTCCCAGCACCGACGGAGGTGGCGAGATTAACGTTCCGCTGGTATGTGCTGGAATGTTGGTCAATCCGGGGGATCTCATCGTTGGCGATGCCGATGGTGTCGTCGCGGTGAGCGCTGAAGAACTTCCCAAGATTCACGCGCGTTGCACCGAGTTGTTGGATCGCGAGGCCGCCATTCTCAAGGCAGTGGCTTCCGGTGACCTGGACCCTACGCGATTTGACGAGCTCTTGCGAAGCAAAGGGTGCCCTATTTAGCTTGGGGTAATGGGACCGGTTCAGTCCGCTTTTAAACGACTGAACCACCCTTCGAGGAATTCGACGCAGGCGCGAAGCTTGCCTGACTCTCCCAGCCTAGTCGGATAAACCGCCCATACATTCGCGCTTTGACTGTAGTCGTGGAGTACTTGGACTAAGCGCCCCTGCTCTAAAAGCGGTTTGACATCCCACATCGACCGCAATAATAGCCCGCGATGTTTAAGGGCCCACTGCAACACTATCTCACCATTGTTGGATGACAAGCGCCCGTTGACCCGTACGGTTACTTCTTTATTGCCGTTTCGCAGCTGCCAAACGCCAAAGCTGTTATTCCTCTCTTTCAAAACCAAGCAGTCATGTTGCGCAAGATCCTCCAGTGTCTTGGGCGTGCCGCGTTTTTCCAGATATTCAGGCGTCGCACAGATAACTCTGCGATTAGCCACTAGCTGGCGACTGATATGCTGGCCGGGAATATCATCGCCAACGCGAATTTCTAGGTCGAAACCTTCCGCAACGATGTCGACTACACGGTCAAAAACGTCCACCCGTACTTCGAGGTCTGGATATTCCACCGCCAATTCGGCAATCGCGGGGGCGACGTAATTTCGCCCAAAGCCGAAGCTGCTGCAAATATGCAGAAGGCCACGTGGCGCTTTGCGTACCTGGCTAAGGTCGCCCATAAAGTCGTCAATGTCATTCAAAATCCGGGTAGCCCACTGCTCAGCCCTGACACCTGTATCCGTGAGAGCGATACGCCGAGTTGAACGATGAATGAGCTTTGTGCCTAGCGTTTGCTCAAGGATTTTGATGCGTTTGCTGATGTAGGCAGGTGACTGCTGCAGCTCAACCGCGGCGGCGGCAAAGCTTAATTTGCGAATGACTGTCAGGAATACCCGCAGGTCTTCGGGCAGTGGCGCTTCTTCATGATTCGTGTTCATAGCGTGCATAGATGGCATGTTTTTCTACAGGTGAGTAAAGGATAGCATGTGCCTAGCCTCGAGCTTCCGTGATTCAGGCAGATTTTAATTTTCCTCACACAAAAATAATTGAGGACCAGTCAATGACTTCGCTTGCCCTTGCCTCATCGAAAAAAAACCGCTTCAGTGCGCTCATGGAGTATGAAATCGGAGTGATCCCGTTTCCATACTTTCTTGGCATATCCCTGATCGTATTCTGCTCCGCGCATTTTGGACTTTTGCCAAAGACCATGATTGGTGGTTTGGCTGTCATCATGACGCTTGGCATGTTTTTGGGTCAAATCGGGCAACGTTTGCCTATCCTGAAAGATATAGGCGGCGGTGCCATTCTATGCCTGTTGCTGCCTTCAGTGCTAGTGTTTCATGGTTTCTTCGGTAGCACGACAATCGACGCTACCAAGATGCTGATGAAAGATGCCAATTTCCTTTACTTCGTTATTGCCAGCCTAGTGGTAGGTAGTATTTTGGGTATGAATCGGACCATCCTGGTTCAAGGGATGATTCGCATGTTCGTACCCCTGTTGGCAGGTACTGTAGCTGCAATCGCGGCCGGTATTTTGGTTGGTGTGAGCTTTGGCTACACCGTGCACCACACTCTCTTTTACATTATCGTTCCCATCATCGGTGGGGGGATTGGTGAAGGTATTTTGCCGCTGTCTTTGGCCTATGCCCATATCCTTGGAGGTTCACCTGAGCAGTTCGTAGCGCAGCTGGTTCCCGCTGCGGTTGTGGGAAATATCGTGGCTATCATCTGTGCTGGTGTACTGGCTCGCATAGCGGTTAGAAAACCGCACCTGAACGGCGACGGTATGCTGATTCGCGCCAAGGAAGAAAACGACAAATTCAAGGTGGAAGACGGCGAAGATAAAGAGATCGACTTCCGTTACATGGGTGCAGGTGTACTTCTGATCTGTGCGTTCTTTGTATTGGGTGGGCTGCTGGAAAAGCTGGTGCATATTCCAGGTCCTGTAATGATGATTGTTGTCGCCGTACTGTTTAAATACCTGCGAGTACTGCCGGACCGGCTTGAAAAAGGTAGCAAGCGTTTCTACAAGCTGGTTTCGACGGTATTTATCTGGCCGACCATGATCGGTTTGGGCATGCTCTATGTGCCTCTGGAGAGTGTGGCTAGCGTGTTCTCTCTTGGTTATGTGATGGTCTGTATCGCAGTCGTAGTGGCGATGGCGCTGGCAGGCTTCCTGGTAGGTAATATGCTGAAAATGTACCCGATCGAGTCTGCCATCGTTACCTGCTGCCACAGCGGCTTGGGCGGCACGGGTGACGTCGCAATTCTTTCAGCTTGTAACCGTATGGCCTTGATGCCGTTTGCTCAGATTTCCACGCGAATTGGCGGGGCGGCTACTGTAATCGCCGCGACGGTTCTGATGGGAATCTGGCATTAATCTGGCTGGTTGGTCACCGGCTTAGATTGGATGTGCCTTGGCCCCCTTTCGCATTCCCTTTTGCCACGCTCTTGGGGGAATGCAGGAAGGGGGTTTTTTTATTCTGCGTTCCAAGGTCAGAGTGCTGAGCGTGTACAGCGAGCATTAATGCCGCGCGAACTGAAGCTATTACTTAGAACTTTTATACTCCCTCCACGAGCCTCCGCGGCTCGCCCTATGCTCCGAGTGAAGTGACATCCTGATAGATGTACCTCCAGCGGGCGTCAAGATCATCCACTTGAGCAATGCAACTGTCGATATGCGTATCTCGCTGCTCACAACCGAAAACAGCAGTTCCTACTGCTGCAATTGATTTAGGTATTCGCTATGGTTACAGTAAATCCGTCCGTGGTGAGCATCAGGCTCAAATCACCGTAGCTTGCTTATGCTCTGTAGTTTGTGAGTTTGTATCGATGGGAAGTGAGGCGGGTGCTTGGCGGGGCGAGGGAGAAGCGGGCGAGGGTAGACGAGGGATTGATATAAAGATAAAGGGCTGAGTGGATAACTCAACCCCTTGACACTGGACGTGCGGTGGTCAGAGGCTAATTGACGGAAAAGGAGCTTGGTTCCCGTCTTTTGAAATGCCGGTTTATGATCTTTGTTGCAGGACTTCTGGATTGACCAGGTCCTTAGGCGCCTGGCCGTCAAGGCCAGCCAACAGATTCTGCAGCGCGCGCTGCGCCATGGCCAAACGAGTTTGAATGGTGGCAGAGCCGATGTGAGGTACTGTCACAGCGTTGTCGAGTTTGAACAGTGGCGACTCTGAAAGAGGCTCTTTCACATACACGTCCAGACCTGCAGCACGTATGCGCCGGCTTGCCAAAGCATCAACCAGCGCGCTCTCGTCTACGATAGGGCCTCGTGAGACATTGATCAAAATGGCCTCAGGCTTCATGAGCGACAGTTCTTGATGGCTGATGAGATTCCGGGTTTCTGGAGTCAATGGAACAACAGGGCAAACGAAATCAGCTTCTCTTAATAATTGATCTTGAGGAACCCACTGTGCCCCAAGCTCTGCTTCAAGCTCCGGTTTGCGGCTGCTTCCGGAGTAAAGAATGGTCATGCCAAAACCAAAACGCCCTCTGCGTGCGATCGCGGCGCCGATCTTGCCCAGGCCGATAATACCAAGCGTCTTGCCGTGGACATCACAACCAAAGGCCGCCTCATCTATGGTTTTTTGCCAAGCGCCTGATTTTGTCCAGGCGTCGAGCTCTGGGATGCGCCGGGCCGTGGCGAAAATCAACGCGAAGGCGAGATCGGCCGTTGTCTCATTCAATACATCTGGGGTATTGGTCAGCATGATGCCGCGCCGAGTCAGATACGCCAAATCATAATTGTCGTAGCCTACTGAAATACTAGAGACAATCTCCAGATTGTGCGCAGCCTCAAGCTCTCGTTCGCCCAGCTTTCGATTGCCGCCAATCAGTCCATGAGCGCTCGGAAGCGCAGCCTGGAATTGTGCATCAATATCACCGTTTTTTGCATCGAGTATTACAATATTGTAACGGTCAGCATAGGGGGCCAGTAGGCTTGGGTGAACGCGGCTAAATGCGACGATCGTTTTTTTCATTAAAACATGACCTTGAGGTTAGTTAAAGCTACTGCCGGCCTGAAGATAGGTGTCGGCTAATCGTTGGTAGCTGTCGGACAAAGAGTATTTTGCAATTAATTGCGAAGCTGTCAATGTTGGATGTTCGCCTGGCTGCTCCGCGCAAAGTGCCTCGTAAGTCGCTTGCACCGCGGCGAAGTAGGGCTTGTGCCCATTAACGACTATTCGAACATTCGCTGCGGCTAGTCGATCTGGATCGGCCAGTTCAGGGTTGCCATAATTAATTAGCATAATCGGCACTGTTAGATGCGCAGTTAGCTGGGCAAGATGATCGAAATCCTTCACGCCAACCAGGCAAATGGCATCGGCGCCGGCTCTTTGATAAGCCGTCGTCCGGGCAATTGAGTCGTTGAGTGTTGTGACCCCGGCATGGGTTCTGGCGATGATGCTCAGGGTCTCATCGGAGCGGGCGACTCGCGCCGCATAGATTTTGCTTGCAGCCTCATCGAGGCTGATCAATTGCGTAGAGGCGTTATTGTAGCTTGCGGGCAGCTGTGTATCTTCAAGCGTCAAGGCTGCGACTCCGGCTTTCTGCAGTTCAGTGACGGTTCGCATGACGTTCAGGGCATTTCCGTAACCGTGATCGGCGTCGGCAATGATCGGAATTTGGCTGGCTCTGCCAAGCCTAGCTGCTTGCTCGGTGAATTCGTCCAGCGTGATCAGGGTAATATCCGGTGCACCGAGAACCTGAAGGGAGGCGACAGAGCCACCCAAGATGGCTGTTTCGAAACCGATATCGGCGGCCATGCGCACGGAGAGGGGGTCGAAGACTGAGGCTGCAAACTTACACGTTGTCCCCTGCAGGAGGGTGCGAAACGCGATGCGAAGTTCTGAGTGAGACCGTTCGTTCATGAGGTAGCTCCCAAAGCAAAATGCCAGCTCGCGTGATAAGCGCGAAGCTGGCATTTGTTATTGCTTACTTTTGAATGGCGTATGATTCTGATTTGTGCTCCGGTTTGTCGCTCTTCAGTGCGGCGATTTCACGCTTGGCTGTTTCGACATCGAACGCGTTGTCCCATTTGGCAATCGCGATTGTGCCGATACCGTTGCCAATCAGGTTGGTCACGGCCCGAGCTTCGTTAAGGAACCGGTCAATACCCAGGAGCAGTACCAGACCAACCAATGGAATTGTATGAATAGTGGTCAGCGTGGCTGCCAAGGTTATGAAGCCTGCGCCCGCGACACCCGCCGAACCTTTAGAAGTGAGGAGCAGTACGCCGAGCAGAATCATCTGATCCATAAGCGACAGCGGTGTATTGGTTGCTTGAGCGACGAATATTGCAGCCATCGTCAGGTAGATGCAGGTACCGTCAGCATTGAAGGTATAGCCTGTGGGTAGGACCATCCCCACGACGGATTTTTTGCAGCCTAGCTTTTCAAGTTTAGCCATCATCCGGGGCAACACCGCTTCAGTGGAGCAGGTCCCCAAGGTAACGAGGATCTCGTCTTTGAAGTAACGCAGGAACTGCATCAGCGGCAGGCCCGACCACCGTGCCACCGCACCCAGGATGACAACGATGAAGACCAGGGTAGTGATGTACAGCGCAATGAGCAGTTGCCCGAGAGAGAGGAGGGTGCCCACGCCGTACTTGCCAATCGTGAACGCCATCCCAGCGCCGGCACCCAAGGGAGCGAGGCGCATGACCATAGCGACGATCTTGAACAATCCGTGCAGGAAGAGATCAATCATGTTGATCAATGGCTTGCTGGTCGGACCCATTTGCACAAGCGCCACACCCATCAACACCGAAAGCAGGATGACTTGAAGCATGGAGCCTTTGGCAAAGGCATCGATGAAGGTGCTGGGGATGATATTCAGCAGGAAGTCGACGGTGCCGCCTTGCTCTGATGCCGCTTGGCTGTATTTGCCAATGGCACTTCCATCGAGAGTGCCCGCGTTGATGTTCATGCCAACGCCTGGCTTGACGACGTTGACGACTACCAGGCCGATGACCAAGGCAATCGTAGAAAGAATTTCAAAGTAGATTAACGCTTTGACACCAATGCGTCCTACTTCTTTGATGTCGCCCATTTTGGCAATACCGACTACTACGGTGCCGAAGATGATGGGGGCCAGCAGCATTTTAATGAGTTTGATGAAACCATCGGCAAAGGGTTGTAGCTTGGCGCCGATGTCAGGCTCCAGATAACCGATCAGACCACCGATCACGATGCCAATCAGTACCTGGACATATAGCTGGCTGTACCAGCGGGATTTGGACGTTTCCACGAGCGCACCTCATTTTATTTTTGTGATCGGCTGTGTGGTCAAGCGCCGCCGAGCGACGCTTGTGATCCGGCAGTCTTGCGGGTGCAAGACTGCCGTTGGCAATGATCAGCCTTCGCCCAGCTCACGCATGACTTTGTACAGCTCCGATTTGGCCTCGAAGCCGACACCTGGGATATCTGGCAGGCCGACGTAACCATTTTCAACGCGAATGCCATCGGCAAAACCACCGAACGGCTGGAACACATCTGGATAGGATTCGTTACCGCCGAGGTGAAGACCAGCTGCAATGTTCAGCGACATCTGGTGACCGCCGTGCGGCACGACGCGGCGAGACGACCAACCCATTTCTTCCATGACTTTCAAGGTGCGCATGTATTCGACCAGGCCGTAGGACAGGGCGCAGTCAAATTGGACATAGTCGCGGTCCGAGCGCATGCCACCGTGGCGCAGCAGGTTGCGAGCATCTTGGTGAGAGAACAGGTTTTCACCAGTGGCCATCGGCAGCTCGTAGTGATTGGCCAGTTCTGCTTGCAGCGCGTAGTCCAGCGGATCGCCTGCTTCTTCATACCAGAAGAGGTTGTAAGGTTTCAGCGCCTCGGCATAGGCGATAGCGGTTTGCTGATCGAAGCGACCGTTGGCGTCGACTGCCAGGCGGCGACCATCCCCGACCACCTTGATGACGGCTTCGATGCGGCGGATGTCTTCAGCCAGGGGCGCTGCACCGATCTTCATCTTGACGACGTCATAGCCGCGGTCGAGGTAGCCACGCATCTCATCCTGCAGCTTGGTGTCGTCCTTGCCTGGGTAGTAGTAACCACCGGCGGCATAAACCCAAACCTTGTCGTCTGCCTTGCCACCACGGTAGCGGTCAGCCAGCAGGCGATACAGAGGCTTGCCCTCGATTTTCGCTACAGCGTCCCAGACGGCCATGTCGATGGTGCCAACTGCGACCGAACGCTCGCCATGACCACCTGGTTTCTCGTTGGTCATCAGGGTCTTCCAGATGGCGAACGGATCCAGGTTGTTGTGTTCTTTGTCGATCAGCGACTCTGGGTCGGCTTCAGTAATGCGAGCCAGGAAGCGATCACGCATCAGCGCGCCTTGACCATAGCGACCGTTGGAGTTGAAGCCGTAGCCGATCACTGGTTTGCCGTCACGGATCACGTCGGTGACCACTGCTACAACCGAGCAGGTCATTTTCGAGAAATCGATGTAGGCGTTAGCGATTGGCGAGGCAATGGAAACGGTCTTTTCGCGGATGTCGACGATACGCATGATGCGCTCCTCTTGTTGTTGGAGACTCCAAATTAAGCTTGGTCTTCGATGTCGCCCAATGCTATTAATGCAGTCCCCCATGCTGAAACGGCATTGCCCATGGAACTGGTCTGGCTAGAAGATTTTGTCGCATTGGCAGAGAACGGCAGCTTTGTCCGAGCTGCTGAAGCACGCCACGTGACCCAACCTGCCTTTAGTCGCAGAATAAGGTCATTTGAAACTTGGATAGGTGTTGAACTTTTCACACGTACGCCACAAGGCGCGTCTCTGACGGATGCTGGCAAACTGATCTTGCCCAGTGTACTGGATGAGGTGGGCCGAATTTATCGAATACGCTCGGAAGCTCAAGAATTTGCCGGTAAAGCAGCAAAAGTTCTGCAATTTGCTGCCACTCATTCGCTTTCATTTACTTTCTTTCCTCGTTGGATACGGCGGGCAGAAAGAGGCGCGCCAATTGAGGCTGTACGGTTACATTCCGACAGCATGGCCAGTTGCGAGCAAATGTTAGTGCATGGGCAGGTTCAGTTCTTACTCTGCCATCGACACCCAGAAGTGCCGCCACAACTGCCGCATAACCAGTACATCAGTAAAAAGGTGGGTGATGACATTCTTATACCTCTCGCCAGCCCTGCGTTAACTTTTGAGGGCGAACAGAGTTCCCTTCCTTATCTGGCGTACACTGAAGAATCAGGTTTAGGTCGTATCATCCGGCACCGTTTGCAAGGTAAAGAAGAGTTTTTGCATCTTAATCCATTGTTTAGCAGTCACTTGGCCGCTGTGCTGATGTCAATGGCACTGGAAGGCAAAGGCATCGCTTGGCTACCTCGCAGTCTCACGGAGCAGGAAGTCGTTGATGGTCGACTTGTCCGAGCACTGGATGAAAGCTGGGACATCCCGCTGGATATAAACTTGACGCGCCCTGCGGCGCCAATGAATCGATCTGCTGAAGCCTTCTGGAGTGGTCTCGCGTCACAGTGAGCTCCGGGCATTGCATGGATCTGGCTCGCCGCCGTTAGGCGTGAGCCACTCCCATGTCTTCGCTTTAGATCGGTCAGGGCTGTTAACGATAAAGCCCCACAATAGACTGGCCTAGCAGACTTCGCCCTTTGAGCTTTTCCAAGAGGGTTTCTCGGTTGAGTCCCGGAGGAAGCTCACCTGGCGGAATCGTGGTCGCCACAACGGTCAATGTGTAATGGTGAGGATTTTCTTGTGGCTGCGCACAGAGCCCACGGTAGGCTGTTTGGCCCATGGTATTGATGCCCACTGTGTAAGAGCCTTTCGGTTGCCCCTCCAGGCCTTCGTTGAGCTGAGTGATGGTGGCAGGGACGTTATAAACGACCCAGTGGGAAGTGCCCGTACCCTTTTGGCCGTCAGGGTCGTTCAGAAAAATGGCGAGCGAGGCAGTCCCCGGAGGGAGGTGGCTCCAGCGGACGTGCGGCGATACGCCAGCACCGCTGCCACATTGCTGTTCGGTTCCAGCATAGCGGACTGGAATTTTCTGACCGTCTTTAAACGAGTCACTTTGAATGCTGAATTTTTCGGCATGGGCCGTACCCGCGCATAGGCAGGCTGCCAGAAGTCCAGCATTGGAAATGTATTTGGGCGCAATACGGGAGTAAATGAATTTTTTCACATCAAGTCCTTGACAGTTGGGCCGGCTTTTGTGCGCGTATTAACTGAATGAAACAGAAAGGGCGGGTAGCCCCATGATTTCACCCACTAAGCTGCCAGCTTCCGTCACCATGTGAAGGCCAGTGTAAGAGCCCGTGGTTACTACCAAGTCCTGGGGCAAAGTCACGCCTTGAACGATGTGGTGATTGACCAGCCATGTCAGCAATCGACGTGGATCGCCAGCGGGATTTTTGCCAGTTGTAGAGCTTATACTTGTTCCGTTAAAAGAAAAGCTGAGCGGGGGATTAGTGAAATCAAAGTCTCCCGAGTAAGGCACGAACTGGCCGAGTACTAACGCTCCGTGATTCATCAAGTCAGCGAGCTTGGCCAAAGCAGGTACTTCGGGCCAATTCGCGAATCGGCTTGATACAATTTCGATCGTTGCGCCCATTTCTCCGATAGCAGAAAGTACTTCGGCATCGCTGTAGGGTTTGTGCCTAGGCGCGAAGGACTCTTTTAATCGGAACGCAATTTCAAGTTCTACACCAATAAATGGAAACTCATTTATTGCAAGGCGGCTGGCGGAAGGATATATACGGTCGTGAGGTAAGGGGGAGCCTTGGATCGCCGCGCTGGGTGAGCGTGCGCCTACTTTCCACCCTGCCGCCGAAACCCGGCGTAAGCGCAGTATTTCTTGTTGAGTTTGGTAAGCTTCTTTAACGTCAGCGGGGACGAGGGAGGCGTGCAGTTCTGAAATTTGGTTGTGAGACTTGTCAGCTTCCACAATGGTCTTGCCTAAAGACGAGATGTGTTGGGGTAATTCCATTTCCAATCCTCTTCAATGTTACTGACATGTCCGCAGCGGTCGCAGTCATTGCCGGCCGAAACAAGTTAAGCTGTCTATCATGGCATATGCCAAGTGGCTGATTGTTCACGTTTCGTGGCGCCTTGCTCTACGAATCGTCAATCAGTTGAAGGAATGCTAGATTTCGGTGGTCGCAGTGCGATGGAGCAATCCCGCAATTGCCTCATGAGTCGTTGCGAATCGAGTAGCCGGCCATATGCTCCAAGCCCTTGATAAGCGCCGAGTGGTCCCAATTTCCGCCACCCAGGGCCTGGCAGGTGTTAAACACTTGTTGGGCATTGGAGGTGTTGGGCAGGTTGATGCCCAGTTCGATGGCGCCTTGCAGGGCCAGAGTGAGGTCCTTCTGATGCAGATTAATGCGGAAGCCCGGGTCGAAAGTGCCGTTGATCATGCGCTCGGCATGCACTTCGAGAATCTTCGACGAGGCAAAGCCGCCCATCAGCGCTTTGCGCACCTTGGCCGGGTCCGCGCCGTTCTTGGCGGCGAACAGCAGGGCTTCGGCCACGGCCTGGATGTTAAGGGCGACGATGATCTGGTTGGCGACCTTGGCTGTTTGGCCGTCGCCGTTAGCACCGACGTGGGTGATGTTCTTGCCCATGGCCTGGAACAGCGGCAAAGCGCGCTCGAATACTGCTTCTTTGCCGCCCACCATGATGCTTAAGGTCGCGGCTTTGGCCCCCACTTCGCCGCCGGACACCGGGGCATCCAGGTAAGCGGCACCGATGAAGTCGATCTTCTCGGCGAACGCCTTGGTGGCAGTGGGCGAGATCGAACTCATGTCGATCACCACCTTGTTCGGGCCCAAGCCTTCGGCGACGCCGTTTTCACCGAATAGGACGCTTTCTACCTGAGGGGTATCTGGAAGCATGACGATGATGAATTCGGCTTCCTGGGCTACCTCTTTCGGGGTGCGCAACGCCACGGCGCCGGCGGCGATCAGCTCGGCCGGCGCAGGTTTGTGGTGGCTAGAAACAAACAGGCCGTGGCCTGTCTTCTGCAGATTCTGCGCCATGGGTTTGCCCATGATACCGGTGCCGATGAAACCGATTTTCGCCATGCGAAATCCTCTCCTAAGTTTGTGAGTCTCGATGTGAAGCCTGCCACGGGCCTGTGGGAGCCTTTAGATTGCGTTGTGCGACTTCAGCCAGCCCAGGCCCGCTTCGGTGGTGGTCAGCGGCTTGTATTCCGCGCCCACCCAGCCCTGGTAGGCGATGAGGTCCAAGTGCTCGAACAGGAAGCGGTAGTTAATCTCGCCGGTGCCGGGTTCGTTGCGGCCAGGGTTGTCGGCCAGCTGGATGTGGTTGATCAGTTTCAGGTTGGCTTCCATGGTGCGAGCCAGGTCACCTTCCATGATCTGCATGTGGTAGATGTCGTACTGCAGGAACAGGTTGTCGCTGCCGACTTCGGCCTGGATTTCCAGGGCCTGCTTGGTGGTGTTCAGGTAGAAGCCTGGGATGTCGCGGGTGTTGATCATTTCCATGACCAGGCGGATACCGGCGGCTTTCAGCTTGTCGGCGGCGTAGCGCAGGTTTTCCACGAAGGTCTTGCGTACGGTGGCGCAGTCCGGGCCTTGCGGGCGGATACCGGCCAGGGCGTTGACCTGGGTGTTGCCCAGCACCTTGGCGTACTCGATGGCCTTGTCGACACCGGCGCGGAATTCCTCGACGCGGTCAGGGTGGCAGGTGATCCCGCGCTCACCCTTGGCCCAATCGCCCGCTGGCAGGTTGAACAGCACCTGGGTCAGGCCGTTGGCGTCCAGCTGCTGCTTGATTTCGGCAGCCCTGAAGTCGTACGGGAAGAGGTATTCGACGCCGCTGAAACCAGCGTCGGCGGCAGCCTTGAAGCGGGCCAGGAAGTCCTGTTCGGTGAACAGCATGGACAGGTTGGCAGAGAAGCGAGGCATGTTTTCTTACTCAATATGAACAAGAGCGGGAGGATTTCGCTTAGCACTCGCGCGTCGTGTGCCACGGTACGCATTCAGCGCTCTGCTATGCAGCTTAAGCACATGCATTTTCGGAGCAACCTCGCATCTGTGAACAAAGCATTCACAATTTGTGTATTTATTGGTAATGGCCCAGCCGAGAATCGCTTTGCGGGAGATCTTTGCGATCGGTGGGAGGAAGCGTTCTCACGTGTAAACACCGTGTTCTAAACGCTCAAGGAAGTCGCATAAAAGGGCGTAGGTTGCATGATGTCCAAGCAGCGTGCACGGTGCGTGATGGCCAAGGCCAAGAGCTGGGCTGATCATCCAGCGCTCTGCCAGTTCCCTCCTTCCGAATACTCCGATAGCTATCTGCAAAATCTGTTGGTGTCTCGTTAAAAAAGCTCGATGGGCAGGGGCCCAGCACCCGATTGGGGACTGCTTGCAAATCTCGTGAATCGCTATGCCGCTCATCGTCAGACACTCCTAAGGAAGTAGTCCCTTAACTTATTGGCACTATGAGCTCTGTTGGCGTTGAGCACCATCGCTATCACTGTCATGGGCTGTGCAGTCTGCCATTACCTCCATCTGGCTGATCAGAGGTAGCCGGTCTGACCTGTAGAAATGGGTTGTTGCACGTCAGTAGCCACATCCTGCCTTGCGCCGAGCGGCATCTGTGAACGCTCCGTTCTTTATCCTTATGAAAAGAAAGAGGCAGCGGAAAAATGGTTGGGTCCGACATGCTTAGTATGAGCGGTCAGACCAGACCCCACTCGACTGAGAGAGAGTCGAAAATGCTGCAAAGAAAGTTGTTTCGTGTGCAAATTCAAGCGAAAAATCCGACATTGCAAGGTTTTTTGGCCTTACCGGTCTGACCAGTTGTGGGGCAATCCAGCGTCTCTGGCTCTAATTCGGTGCATCTGGTTGGGTCGAGCCGCAGTGCGGCCGTTCACAGGTGAAGCGCAGCGGCGAACCGCGTGCGCACATGAATCAGATCAGGCTTTTGGCCAGTGCCTCGTGCAACATTGCAATCAGCTTGCCAAGCGCCATGCCGACTTCGATATTTTCGATAACGCCATGATTCGTAAGGTTTATTTGCATTCCTTGGCTGACCTCGTAGAATCCGCGCCCGACCGGGAAGTCACCAAAGGGTCGATTGCAGGGGATTCATCCTGATAATCGCCTCGCAAGCAGGCTCCCGGCGTTTGAATGAATGGAGTCTCATAGTGCGTCTCAACCTTCCGGTCACCCCGGTCGAGCAACGTTTTCCCCCCGATCAGCGATTGATTTCCGCTACCGACACCACCAGCCTGATCACCTACTGCAACCCCGAATTCGCCGCCATCAGCGGTTACAGCGAGGCGGAGCTGATCGGCAGCCCGCACAACCTGGTACGCCACCCGGACATGCCGCCGGCGGTGTACCAGTTGATGTGGAATTACCTGAAGGCCGGCAAGAGCTGGATGGGCATCGTCAAGAACCGCTGCCGCAACGGCGATTACTATTGGGTCAACGCCTACGTCACGCCTATTCTCGAAGCCGGGCGGGTGGTGGGCTATGAATCGGTACGGGTGTGCCCGACGCGTGAGCAGGTGGCCCGTGCCGAGGCCCTGTATGCACGCATGCGCAACGGTCAGGCTGTGTTGCCCTGGTCACGGCGCGCGACCATGCTGGCGCGTGACCTGGCCGTACCGCTCGTGGGCGGGGGGCTGGCTTTGGGGGCCAACAAACTGTGGCCCGGCCTGGTCGCGCAGGGGCTGACCCTGGGGCTGTTCCTGGCCTATGGCCTGTTGGCACGCAATGCCGTTGGGCGGCAGATGGAGCGCGTAGTGCAGGGCGCAGGCGGCACCTTCGCCGACCCGATCGCCGCCTTGACCTACAGCGACCTGCCCGGTGCTGGCGGACAACTGCAATTGATGCTGATCAGCGAGGAGGCGCGGCTGAAAACCGCGCTGACCCGGTTAAGTGACCTGGCGGCCCAGATGGCCGTGGCTGCACATGATGCCGGTGCGTTGTCGCGCAGCACCGAGGCGGCATTGCTGGAGCAGCGTGCGGAAACCGACCTGAGCGCCACTGCCATGAACCAGATGGCCGCTTCCATCGGTGAGGTTGCCAACCATGTGCAACTGACTGCTGCCGAAGCCCACACTGCGCACCTGCTGGCCGAGCAAGGCAGCCTGGTGGCCGACGCCAGCGGAGCTGCAATCCGCACCTTGGCCGGTACCGTGGCCCAGATCAACCAGGCGGTCAGCCACCTGGCTGGTCAGACCGGTGCTATCGCCGAAGCCACCGGAATGATCCGCGGCATCGCCGAGCAGACCAACCTGCTGGCGCTAAATGCCGCCATCGAGGCGGCCCGTGCCGGCGAGCAAGGCCGTGGCTTTGCCGTGGTCGCCGATGAAGTGCGGGCACTGGCCGACAAGACCCGGCAGTCGACACTGCACATCCAGGCTATCATCGATGCTCTGCGCAGTGGCGCAGAAGAGGCCGTGGCGATTGCCAGCCAGGGCATCGACGGTGCCGAGCAGGGCGTTGCCCAGGTGCAGGAAGCGCGGCAGGCGTTGCATGGCATTCGTGATGCGGTGCAGCGCATCAGTGACATGAGCCAGCAGATGGCTACAGCTTCGCAGCAGCAGTCAGCCGTCGCCGAAGACGTCTCGAGGCAGATCAATGGTGTGGCCGGCATAGCCCAGCACAGCGCACACAGCGCCAACGCCGCAGCCTCTCGCGGCGCCGAACTGGAAGAGGTGCGCGCCGGACTGCGTGCCCTTGTGGAGCGCTTCAACCGTTAAGGCAGGATGCTTTATGGATGACAACTATCGTGCAGCCGTTGACGCGGCTGCGATCTTTTCCGAAACCGACTTGCGTGGAACCATCACTTACGTCAACCAGCAGTTCTGCAGCATCTCGGGCTACAGCCGCGAGGAGCTGCTGGGCGCCAACCACCGCATCCTCAACTCCGGCCTGCACGAGCCGGAGTTCTTCGTCGGCATGTGGCGGGCGCTGGCCGCCGGCCGGGTGTGGAAGGGCGAGATCTGCAACCGCGCCAGGGACGGCTCGCTGTACTGGGTCGACAGCACCATGGTGCCACTGGTCGACCCGCTCACCGGAGAGGTGCGCAAGTACGTGTCGATCCGTTTCGACGTCACCGAGAAGCGCCAGCTGCTGCATACCTTGCAATGGCGTGTGGGCCATGACGTGCTCACCGGCCTGCCCAACCGCGCTTACCTGTCCGACCTGCTGAACCAGGCCCTGGCCTACTCGCGCCGTGAAGACATTCCGCTGGCTGTGTGCATGCTCGACCTGGATGGCTTCAAGGCAGTCAACGACGGCTACGGGCATGCCATGGGCGACCTGCTGTTGGTCGAGGTGGCGCAGCGCCTGAAGCACATCCTGCGCGATGGCGACGCAGTGGCCCGGTTGTCGGGTGACGAATTCGTGCTGATCCTGCGCAACGTCGAAGACCGCCAGTTGCATGCTGCGCTGCGCCGGGTGCTGCGGGCACTGGCGGCGCCCTATGTGGTACGCGAGCAGCGCCTGTCGCTCAGCGCCAGTATCGGCGTGACCCTGTACCCGCAGGACGACGAAGACGCCGACACCTTGGTGCGCCATGCCGACCAGGCCATGTATGTGGCCAAGCAGCGTGGGCGCAACCGCTATCACCTGTTCGATGTGTCACAGGAACAGGAACTCAAGGCTACCCACCAGACCGTGGCGCGGGTGCGCCGGGCCCTGCACAACGGCGAGCTGTGCCTGTATTACCAGCCCAAGGTCAACCTGCGCAGCGGCCAGGTGCTGGGCTTCGAGGGCTTGCTGCGCTGGCAGCGGCCAGGCCGCGGGCTGGTGCCGCCTGGTGATTTCCTGCCGGCGGTGGAGCAGACCGACCTGATCGTGGAAATCGGCGAATGGGTGCTCGACCAGGCGCTGAACCAGTTGCAGGCATGGCAACGTCAGGGGCAGCCCTGGTCACTGAGCGTGAACATCGCCGCGCGGCATTTGCAGCGTGGTGACTTTGTCGAGCGCCTGCAGCAGTTGCTGGCGGCGCACCCGGAGGTGGACCCGGCGCGGCTGGACCTGGAAATCGTCGAGTCGGTGGCCATCGATAACCTGCAGCATGTCAGCTGCTGTCTCGATGCCTGCCGCGCACTGGGTGTGCGCTTCTCCCTGGACGACTTTGGCACTGGCTATTCATCGCTGAGCTACCTGAAGCGCTTGCCGACACAGACGATCAAGATCGATCAGTCATTCGTGCGCGACATCCTGCATGACCAGGACGACCTGGCGCTGACCGAAGCGGTGATCGGCCTGGCCCGGGCGTTTGGCCGCGAGGTGATTGCCGAAGGGCTGGAGAGCGTCGAGCACGGCCGCGTGCTGATGGGCCTGGGCTGCGAACTGGCACAGGGTTACTGCATCGCCCGGCCGATGCCGGCCAGTGCGGTGCAAGCCTGGGCGCAGGCCTACCGGCAGCCGGTGCAATGGCGTGACCCTTGATCATCAGCGGGCCATTGGCTTGACCTCGGCCAGCACCGGGTGCGCCACCAGCTTGTCGATGTGCAGGGCGTCGTCGTTCATCCAGCTTTCGCTGAGCAGCCGGTAGTGTTCCATGTCGCGGCAGCGCAGGCGCAGGCTGTAGTCGAAGTGGCCGCTGATCAGCTGGCACTCGTGCACTTCCGGGCAGTTGCGCAGGTTGGCTTCGAAGGCCTTCTGCGCGGCCCGCCCGCTTTGGTTGGACAGGGCGACCAGCACCAGCAGCGACACCCCGGGCGCGACCTTCTGCAGGTCGATGATCGCCCCGTAGCCGCGGATCACGCCACGGCGCTCCAGCTTGCGTACACGCTCCAGGCAGGGGCGCGGGGTGAGGTGGACGAGGCTGGAGAGTTTTTCGAAAGTGATGCGGCCGTCATGGCGCAGGATGTCGATGATCGCTTCGTCGATGCGGTCGAGGGGGTGGGCGTTGGCGTCCTTGGTGTCCATGCGCTTGGGCTTCTTTCAGAAGAGGGCATGGGACAGGTTAGGCGGTAAAGGGGGACGCTGCGCGGCCCCAGCATCTATCAGGCGCAGACAGAACCAGCCTTGGGCACCGCCCGCAACTCCACCACCTGCGGCTGCAACAGCCCATACAAATCCTTCGGATCTTCCAACACTGGCACCAGCCCGATGTCCGTGCCGATACCCAGTGCCTGCGCTGTGTCCAGCACATAGCGCAATGCCGAGTAATCCTCCAGGGCAAACCCTACCGAGTCGAACAGCGTCACCTGTTCGGTGCGCTCACGCCCCTTGGCTTCCCCGGCGACCACACGCCAGAACTCGGTCACTGGCGAGTCTGCAGGCATCTGCTGGATCTCGCCTTCCACCCGGCTTTGCGGTTCGTACTCGACGATCACCCGGGCCCGCTCGACAATCGCCCGATGCAGCTCGGTCTTGCCCGGGCAGTCACCACCCACGGCATTCAGGTGCATGCCCGGCTCGATCATCTCCGGGGTGAGGATGGTGGCGCAAGCCTTGTCGGCGGTTACCGTGGTGACGATATCGGCCCCGCGCACCGCTTCGGCCACGGAGCTGGCGATGCTCAGCTTGAGGCCGGGGCGGTTGGCCAGGTTGGCGACCAGCTTGGCCGAGGCAGCCGGGTCGATGTCATACAGGCGGATTTCATCGATGCCCAGCAGGGCATTGAAGGCGATGGCCTGGAACTCGCTCTGCGAGCCATTGCCGATCAATGCCATGCTGCGGCTGTCTTCGCGCGCCAGGTAGCGGGCGGCCAGGGCCGAGGTGGCGGCGGTGCGAATGGCGGTGGTCAGGGTCATTTCGCTGAGCAGCAACGGTGCACCGGTATCGACGCTGGCCAGGGCGCCAAAGGCCATCACCGTGAGCAGGCCATGGCGAGTGTTCTTCGGATGGCCGTTGACGTACTTGAAGGCGTAGCGGCTGGCGTCCGAGATTGGCATCAGCTCGATCACGCCGTCCGCTGAATGGTTGGCCACCCGGGCGCATTTTTCGAAGGCGGGCCAGCGCAGGTAGTCCTGGCGGATGTACTCGGCCATTTCCAGCAGGCACGTGGGCAGGCCTTTGCGGTTGACCAGGCGGGCCAGGTCTTGCACATCGATATAGCGGGTCATTAGGGGTCTCCCTGCGGTCGACGCTTCCAGAGTGGGCTCTGGTTTCATTGTGCGGCGGGTGGGGAGGCAAAGCTGGCTGTAATGGGCTGTGGCGGCAGCGGCTTTGGCTGATTTCGCTGCGCTGGCAGCCGAATCGGCTGTGGCTGGGCCGGCCCTATCGCCGGCAAGCCGGCTCCCACAGGGATATCACAGGCCTTGAGAGCGGCGCTGTAGGAGATAGCCCAGCCCTTTGGGCCTCGCTGTCGCACAGATAACTGAATTCGCAAGCGATCCTCGTACCCTGTGGGAGCGGCTTTAGCCGCGAAGCATCCAACGCGGTGCATGGCACCGGCTGCGCCGGTGTTCGCGGCTAAAGCCGCTCCCACAGGGTCCCTGCTAATTCAATGAGTTATGTGCAGTTCTATGAGAGCTGGCTTGCCGGCGATGAGGCCAGTACAGGCCAGGGCAATCATCGCTCACGCAGCCGCTTGTACAGCGTGGTGCGGCTGATCCCGAGCCCGCGCGCCACCGCCGAGAGGTTGCCATTGGCTTGTTCCACCAGCTCGCGCAGGTCCGCCTCTTCGGGCGCAATCGGCACAGGCACCTGCGCCTCGGCGAGAAAACCCGCAGGCAGGTGTTCCAGGCCAACCGGATCATTACCCGCCAAGGCCAGCGCCACCTGCAGCACACTCACCAGTTCACGCATGTTCCCTGGCCAGGGGTGCCGGTCAAGCAGCTCGATAACGGCCGCAGGCAGCCGCGCAGGCTGCCCGGGGTCACGGTAGCGCGCATGCACCTGCTCGATCAGCTGCCGGCGGTCATTGCGCTCGCGCAGCGGCGGCAACACCACCGCCAGCCCGGCGATGCGGTAATACAAGTCCTGGCGAAAGCGCCCGGCGCGCACTTCTTCGGCCAGGTCGCGGTTGCTCGCCGACACCACGCGAATATCCACCGCCACCGGTTCGCCGCTGCCCAATGGCTGGATGCTGCGCGTCTGCAGCACGCGCAGCAGGCGGGCCTGGGTGGGCAATGGCATGTCGCCGATTTCGTCGAGGAACAGGATGCCGTGGTGGGCCTTGCGAATTAGCCCCGGGTTGCCCTTCTGATGGGCGCCGGTGAACGCGCCCTTGTCGTAGCCGAACAGTTCCGACTCCACCAGCTCGGCCGGGATCGCCGCGCAGTTGACGGCTATGAGCGGCTGGCTGGCGCGGCTGCTGGCCCGGTGCAGGGTATCGACGAATACCTCCTTGCCTACGCCGGTTTCGCCCTGCACCAGGACCGGGATGTCCTTTTCCAGCAGCAGGCCGGCCTGCGCCAGGGCTTTCTCCAGGCGTGGCTCGGCGCTGATGGCGGCAGGGCGGGCGGGGGCCCCGCGCGGCGGCTGCCACTGGCAATGGAAGCGGTTGCGCCCGGTGGCTTGCAGAGCAAAGGGCTGTTGCCGGGGATGGCTGAGCAGTTGTTGCAGGGGCAACTGGAACAGTTGCTCGATGTTCTGCTGCAGCGGGTTGCCCCCGAGCAGGGTGTCGGCCCGGTGATTGGCGGCCAGCACCTGCCCCTGCTCATCGAACACCAGCAGGCCGGCCCAGGGGCTGTCGAGGTTGTCGGAGGCGCTGTTGAAGATCAATTGCGCATGCTGGTCGGCATGCTCGGCGAGGATCAGGCGGTTCTCCAGGCTCTGACCCATCATGCGTACCAGGCCCAAGGTCTGGCTGGCGGGCAGGTAGCCGTCGCTGGCCACATCGAGCACCCCGACCAGCTGCCGTTCGGCGTCGAACAGTGGCGCGGCGGCGCTGGACATATAGCGGTTCTGGCGCAGGAAGTGCTCGTCCTGGCCCACGTGGATCGCCTCGGCGCAGACCAGCGCGGTGCCCAGCGCATTGGTGCCGACACCGCGCTCGTGCCAGTGGGCCCCGGCGCTGAAACCATGCTGCTGGCGCGGCTCGATGAACCGCCGCGAGCCCCAGCTGTCGAGCAGGCAGCCGCTGGCATCGGCCAGCATCACCAGGTAGCTGGCATTGCCCAGCAGGTGGGCATATTGCGGCAGCACCGCTTCGCGGGTCAGGCGCAGCAGGGCCTGGCGCTGCTCCAGCAGGGCGCTCAGCTCGGCGCGGGTCAGGCAGTCGAAGTCCGGGGCGTGCTGGGGTTGCAGGCCGTGGTCGCGGCAGCGGGCCCAGGAGGCCTGGATCAGTTGGGCATGGGGCGAAGCGGATGCGGCCATGGGCCTGTCCTGTGTGATTGTTGTCATGGGGCCGACCGCTGTTCAGTGTCGTGCACGGTTGTTCAATGTCAAACCGGCAAGTGTTCAGTTGTTCAGTGCTTGTGTTCAGTTGTGAACCTGCGATTGGCCGGTGTTGCCGGCCAGGCCCCGGGCCAGACGGTTGCGGCGCATCTGGCACGAAACTGGCTGTGCCCGGCAGACAAAAACCACAAGAAGGCCACGCCATGTCCCTGGTGCTGGAACAGGTCAGCCGCAGCGTCGACAACCAAGCCTGGATCGTCGATGCCTCACTGCGTTTCGAACCCGGCTCGTTCAACGTGCTGCTGGGCCGCACCCTGGCCGGCAAGACCAGCCTGATGCGCCTGATGGCCGGGCTCGATCGCCCGGACCGGGGGCGGGTGCTGATGGATGGCCAGGACGTGACTGGCGTGCCGGTGCGCCAACGCAATGTGTCGATGGTGTATCAGCAGTTCATCAATTACCCGACCCTCAGCGTGTACGAGAACATTGCGTCACCGCTGCGCCAGGCACGCATGGACGAGCCCCAGATTCGCCGACGGGTGCAGGAAACCGCCGAGATGCTGCGCATTGAAGCCTACCTGCAGCGCCTGCCGCTGGAGCTGTCCGGTGGCCAGCAGCAACGCACGGCAATGGCTCGGGCGCTGGTCAAGGATGCTTCGCTGATCCTGTTCGACGAGCCACTGGTCAACCTCGACTACAAGCTGCGCGAGGGCTTGCGTCAGGAGCTGCGCGAGCTGTTCGCGGCGCGCCACTGCATTGCCGTGTATGCCACCACCGAGCCCAACGAGGCGCTGGCTCTGGGCGGCACCACCACCCTGGTGCATGAGGGCCGTATCGTCCAGAGCGGGCCTACCGCCGAGGTCTACCAGCGCCCGGGCAGCGTGCTGGCTGCCGAGCTGTTTTCCGAGCCGCCGATCAACCTGGTGCCTGGCCGTATCAGCGGCAACGACGTGAGCCTGGCCCAGGCCGTGCACTTTGCCCGCAATGCCGACTTGCAGCCGCTTGCCGAGGGTGACTACCGCTTTGGCGTGCGGCCCAGCCACATCAGCCTGGTGCCGGCGCACGACGACGACCTGGAATTGTCGGTGCTGGTGGAACTCGCCGAGATCAGTGGTTCAGAGACCTTCCTGCATGTACGCAACGAACACTGGCGCATGATCCTGCACCTGCCAGGGGTACACGAATACCAGGTGGACACGCCGATCCGCGTGTTCATCCCCACCCACAAGCTGTTCGTGTTCGACAGTACCGGGGCGCTGGTGCAGGCCCCGGGGCTGCGCCAGGCAAGGAGAGGTTGATGGCCGAGATCCGCCTGCGCCAACTGGCGCACAGCTACAGCCGCCAGCCCGCCAGCGAGGCGGACTATGCCCTGCATGCGCTGGAGCATGTGTGGGAGCAGGGTGGTGCCTACGCATTGCTCGGGCCGTCGGGCTGCGGCAAGTCGACCTTGCTCAACATCATCTCCGGGCTGCTGACTCCTTCCCACGGTGAGGTGCTGTTCGACGGCAAGCCGGTTAACCAGCTGTCACCGCAGGCGCGCAACATTGCCCAGGTGTTCCAGTTCCCGGTGGTTTACGACACCATGACGGTGTTCGACAACCTGGCGTTTCCCTTGCGCAACCAAGGGTTGGACGAAGCCCGGGTGCAGGCCCGGGTGGAAGAGATTGCCGAGGTGCTCGACCTGTCGGCCGTGCTGCGCAAGAAGGCGCGCAACCTCAGTGCCGACGAAAAGCAGAAGGTCTCCATGGGACGGGGGCTGGTGCGCGATGACGTGTCGGCGATCCTGTTCGACGAGCCGCTGACGGTGATCGACCCGCACCTGAAGTGGAAGCTGCGGCGCAAGCTCAAGCAGATCCACGAGCAGTTCAACATCACCATGATCTACGTCACCCATGACCAGCTGGAGGCCTCGACGTTCGCCGACAAGATCGCGGTGATGCACGGCGGGCGCATCGTCCAGTTCGGTACCCCGCGCGAACTGTTCGAGCGGCCGCGGCATACCTTCGTCGGTTACTTCATCGGCAGCCCGGGGATGAACCTGATCGAGGTGCGCGCCGAAGCGGACGGGGTGGCGTTCGGCGATATTCACCTGGTGCTGCCCGGGCAAATGCGAGAGCACCTGCGAGAGCGCCTGGCGGCCACAGGCGGTGGGCGCCTGCAGCTGGGCATCCGCCCGGAATTCGTGCAGCTGTGGGACAGCCCGTTCGATGATGCCTACCCGGCACGGGTGCTGGACGTCGAGGACCTGGGCACCTACCGCATCGTCACCCTCGAACTGGGCGGTGTCGCGCTCAAGGCACGCCTGGGCGAGGACCGCCCGTTGCCGGTGGCCCAGGCCTGGATCAGCCTGCCGGCGCAGTGGCTGATGCTGTACCTCGACGATGTGCTGCTGGAGGCCGGGCCATGAACAAGGTGCCGAACAACAAGGCCTGGTGGCTGGTGCTGCCGGTGTTCCTGCTGGTGGCATTCAGTGCGGTGGTGCCGATGATGACGGTGGTCAACTACTCGGTGCAGGACATCTTCGACCAGTCCAACCGCTACTTCGTCGGCGCCGACTGGTACCGTCAGGTGCTGCGCGACCCGGCGCTGCACGATGCGCTGCTGCGTCAGTTCATCTATTCCGCCTGCGTGCTACTGATCGAAATCCCGCTGGGTATCGCCATTGCCCTGACCATGCCGACCAAGGGGCGCATGGCGTCGGTGTGCCTGATCGTCATGGCCATCCCGCTGCTGATCCCATGGAATGTGGTCGGCACCATCTGGCAGATTTTCGGCCGCGCCGACATCGGCCTGCTCGGCGCCACACTGGCCAGGCTCGGGGTCAGCTACAACTACGCCGGCGACCCGTTCGACGCCTGGCTGACCGTGCTGGTGATGGACGTGTGGCACTGGACATCGCTGGTGGCGTTGCTCTGTTACTCGGGGCTGCGCGCCATCCCCGACGTGTACTACCAGGCCGCTCGCATCGACCGCGCCTCGGGCTGGGCGGTGTTTCGCCATATCCAGTTGCCCAAGCTGAAGAACGTGCTGCTGATCGCGGTGATGCTGCGCTTCATGGACAGCTTCATGATCTACACCGAGCCCTTCGTGCTGACCGGTGGCGGGCCCGGCAACGCCACCACCTTCCTCAGCCAGACCCTCACGCGCATGGCCGTGGGGCAGTTCGACCTGGGCCCGGCGGCGGCGTTCTCGCTGGTGTACTTCCTGATCATCCTGCTGGTTTCCTGGCTGTTCTACACAGCCATGACCCATGCCGACAAGGACTAGGCCATGAGCACGCGCAAATCGCTGGCCCTGCTGCTGTACTTCTTCTTCCTGCTGGTGCCGATCTACTGGCTGCTGAACATGTCGTTCAAGAGCAACACCGAGATCCTCGGCGGCCTGACCCTGTGGCCACAGGCGTTCACCCTCGACAACTACCGGGTGATCTTCACCGATGCCAGCTGGTACAGCGGCTACATCAATTCGCTCTACTACGTGTGCCTGAACACGCTGATTTCGCTGCTGGTGGCGCTGCCGGCGGCATATGCCTTCTCGCGTTACCGCTTCCTCGGTGACCGGCACCTGTTCTTCTGGCTGCTGACCAACCGCATGGCGCCACCGGCGGTGTTCCTGCTGCCGTTCTTCCAGCTGTATTCGTCGATCGGCCTGTTCGATACCCATATCGCCGTGGCCCTGGCCCACTGCCTGTTCAACGTGCCGCTGGCAGTGTGGATCCTCGAGGGGTTCATGTCTGGTGTGCCGAAGGAGATCGACGAAACGGCCTATATCGACGGCTACAGCTTCCCACGCTTCTTCGTGAAGATCTTCATTCCGCTGATTGGCTCCGGCATCGGCGTGACGGCGTTTTTCTGTTTCATGTTCTCCTGGGTGGAGTTGCTGCTGGCGCGCACCCTCACCTCGGTGAATGCCAAGCCGATCGCCGCGGTGATGACCCGTACCGTGTCGGCCTCGGGCATAGATTGGGGGGTACTGGCGGCGGCGGGGGTACTGACCATCTTGCCGGGCATGCTGGTGATCTGGTTCGTGCGCAACCATGTGGCCAAGGGCTTCGCCCTGGGCCGAGTGTGAGGAGGGCAAGGCATGGAGTGGATGGCCTGGACCTTGCCGACGGCGCTGTTCTTCTCCGCCGTTGGTGTGCTGCTGTTGGGCATGACCCTGCTCGAACTGCGCCGCCCCTGCGTGGAGCGACGCGGCTTCCTGCCGCTGGTCACCAGCCGTGGCGACCGTTTGTTCATCGGCCTGCTGGCCAGCGCCTACCTGCATTTGCTGGTGGTTGGCGTCAGCGAGTGGCCATTGTGGGTGGCCTCGCTGCTGTCGCTGGCGTGGCTGGTGGTGGTGCTGCGCTGGGGCTGAGCGAGCGGCCCTGTGGGATAACTGAAACGGGAGATCACAATGTTCGACAACAAGTACAACAGGCGACATTTGACCCTGGCCGCGTTGCTGGTACTGGCCAGCGTGCAGGGCACAGCCTGGGCCGACCAGTACGAGGATGCGGCAAGGAAGTGGCTCGGCAGTGAGTTCAAGCCTTCGACCCTTACCCCTGAACAGCAGTTGGCCGAGTTGAAGTGGTTCATCAAGGCTGCCGAACCGTTCCGTGGCATGAAGATCAACGTGGTGTCGGAAACCATCACCACCCATGAATACGAGTCCAAGGTGCTGGCCAAGGCCTTCAGCGAGATCACCGGTATACAGCTGACCCACGACCTGCTGCAGGAAGGCGACGTGGTGGAAAAGCTGCAGACACAGATGCAGTCGGACAAGAACATCTATGACGGCTGGGTCAACGACTCCGACCTGATCGGTACGCACTTTCGCTACGGCAAGGTGGAATCGATCACCGACCTGATGGCCAACGAAGGCAAGGACTACACTTCGCCGACCCTGGACCTGAAGGACTTCATCGGCATTTCCTTCACCACCGCGCCGGATGGCAAGGTCTACCAACTGCCGGACCAGCAGTTCGCCAACCTCTACTGGTTCCGTGCCGACTGGTTCGAGCGGCCCGAACTGAAGGCCAGGTTCAAGGAAAAATACGGCTACGAACTTGGTGTGCCGGTGAACTGGTCAGCCTACGAGGACATTGCCAGGTTCTTTACCGAAGACGTCAAGGAAATCGACGGTAAACGCGTCTATGGCCATATGGACTACGGCAAGAAAGACCCGTCACTGGGCTGGCGCTTCACCGATGCCTGGTTCTCCATGGCGGGTGGCGGCGACAAAGGTTTGCCCAATGGTCTGCCGGTGGACGAATGGGGCATTCGCGTGGAGGACTGCCACCCGGTGGGGTCCAGCGTGACCCGTGGCGGCGACACCAACGGCCCGGCCGCCGTGTATGCCACGCAGAAATACGTGGACTGGATGCGTGCCTATGCGCCCAAGGAAGCCCAGGGCATGACCTTCTCCGAAGCCGGCCCGGTGCCGGCCCAGGGCAACATCGCCCAGCAGATCTTCTGGTACACCGCGTTTACCGCCGACATGACCAAACCCGGTTTGCCGGTGGTGAATGCCGACGGCACGCCGAAGTGGCGCATGGCGCCTTCGCCGAAGGGGCCGTACTGGGAGGAGGGGATGAAGCTGGGCTACCAGGACACCGGTTCGTGGACCTTCTTCAAGTCCACTCCCGAGAAGCAACGCCTGGCTGCGTGGCTGTACGCCCAGTTCGTCACCTCCAAGACCGTGTCGCTGAAAAAGACCATCGTCGGCCTCACGCCGATTCGCGAATCGGACATCAACTCCCAGGCCATGACCGAGCTGGCGCCCAAGCTGGGCGGGCTGGTGGAGTTCTACCGCAGCCCGGCACGGGTACAGTGGACACCGACCGGCACCAACGTGCCGGACTACCCGCGGTTGGCGCAGTTGTGGTGGAGCCACATCGCCGAAGTGGCCAGTGGCGAGAAGACCCCGCAGGAAGCGCTGGACGGCCTGGCCCGCGACCAGGACCGGATGATGGAGCGCTTGCAGCGGTCCAACGCCCAGGCCACCTGTGCACCGAAGCTGAACCCGGAGAGGGACGCCCAATACTGGTTCGACCAGCCTGGGGCGCCGAAACCGAAACTGGCCAACGAAAAGCCCAAGGGCGAGACGGTCAGCTACAACGAACTGCTGAAGTCGTGGGAGGCGGCCAGGAAGTGATCGGCTGAGTAACGCGCCGGCTTCTTCGCGGGTAAACCCGCTCCCACAGAGATATCGCCATCTTCTGGGACAGCGCGCAACCTGTGGGAGCGGGTTCACCCGCGAAGAGGCCGGTGAAGCCAATGCATTGATCACGGGCAAAAAAAACGGCACCTGCCAGAGGTGCCGTTTTCATATAACGCGGTATTACTTGTGCAGCTCTTCAGCCGCATACAGCGTGTTCTCCAGCAGGCATGCGCGGGTCATCGGCCCGACGCCGCCCGGCACCGGCGTGATCCAGCCGGCGCGCGGCAGGGCGGTCTCGTAGACCACGTCGCCGACCAGCTTGCCGTCTTCCTGGCGGTTGATGCCCACGTCGATAACGATGGCACCTTCCTTGATCCATTCACCCTTGACCAGGCCAGGCTTGCCGGCGGCCACTACCACCAGGTCGGCGCGGCCGACATGGCCGGCGAGGTCCTTGGTGAAGCGGTGGCAGACGGTCACGGTGCAGCCGGCCAGCAGCAGCTCCATGGCCATCGGGCGACCAACGATGTTGGACGCGCCGACGATGACCGCGTTCATGCCGTACAGGTCCTGGCCGGTGCTTTCCAGCAGGGTCATGATGCCCTTCGGTGTGCACGGGCGCAGCAGCGGGATGCGCTGGGCCAGACGACCGATGTTGTACGGGTGGAAGCCATCCACGTCCTTGTCCGGGCGGATGCGCTCGAGCAGCAGCGAGGCGTCCAGGTGCGCTGGCAGCGGCAACTGCAGCAGGATACCGTCGACGGCCGGATCGTCATTGAGGCGGTCGATCAGCTCGGTCAGGGCCTGCTGCGTGGTTTCGCTGGGCAGGTCGAACGCCTGCGAAATGAAGCCGACCTCTTCGCAGTCCTTGCGCTTGTGCGAGACATAGACTTGGGAGGCGGGGTCGGTGCCGACCAGGATCACCGCCAGGCCCGGCGTACGCAGGCCTTGCTGGCGACGCTCCACGACACGTTGAGCGATCTGCTGGCGCAGGCTGGCGGCGATCGCCTTGCCATCGATTAGGTGTGCAGTCATAGACGCGTGATTAACCATCGAGAAGGAAACAATTAAAGAGGGCGCATTCTCGCACGACATGGGCCAAGGGCAAAGGCGGGTGGTCGGGCAAATCCCCTAAGCCCTTAAATAATTTAAATTTTTTTGAGAAAGGTGTTGACGACTTTCAGGCTCGCCTATAAGATTCGCCGCACTTGTCGGGCACAGCCTAGCACTGGTTGGCGAAGTCGGGCAGAATGAGTGGTTTAGCAGTTAGCTGTTAAAGGTCTCGTTCGGTTAGGCTTCAAGCTTAAGCGCCCGTAGCTCAGCTGGATAGAGCATCCGCCTTCTAAGCGGATGGTCGCAGGTTCGAGTCCTGCCGGGTGCGCCATTTAGGCAGCTTTGGCAAGCAAGTAGGCTGTAATGCAATATGGTGGGCGTAGCTCAGTTGGTAGAGCGCTGGATTGTGATTCCAGTTGTCGTGGGTTCGATTCCCATCGTCCACCCCATATTCTTCAAGGGCGCCTCGATAGCATCTGGCGCCTTTGTTTTAAGCGTTACGCGGACGTGGTGAAATTGGTAGACACACTGGATTTAGGTTCCAGCGGCGCAAGCTGTAAGAGTTCGAGTCTCTTCGTCCGCACCATGCTTCTGTAAGGTTGTACCGCAACATCGCAAGACTGCAATATGGTGGGCGTAGCTCAGTTGGTAGAGCGCTGGATTGTGATTCCAGTTGTCGTGGGTTCGATTCCCATCGTCCACCCCATATTTCTTCGAAGGCGCCTTGATCGTGAGATCGGGCGCCTTTTTGTTTTTGCGCTGGGTGTATGGCTTGAGGGTTCTGGCGCCTGTGAGACCGAGCGCCGCCCGCGCGGCGCTTCGCAGCACAAGGCTGCTCCTACATTTGTCTCGGGCCAGTCACGCCTGTGCCAATGCACGCGACCGCCCTGTTTGCCCGAAACGATATCAAGGTGAACGCCAAGGGGTGCGCGCCACCGCCACCGCCTCAGGATTAACTGGCCCGATACAAATGTAGGAGCAGCCTTGTGCTGCGAAGCGCCGCGCGGGCGGCGCTCGGTCTCCCGGGCGCTGAAAATGCGATGGCGAACTCCCTCTCGGTCAAATCGCATCCCAGCCCTTGCAATCCTCTGGTGACGCCCCAATAAAAGCTGTTAGATTTCAGCCGGTTGAAACGCCGGCCCATTTGGCCGGCAGAGGAACAACCCGATGATTGCAAAAGAAGCCCGTCAGGCACTGGCGCTACAGCGCTTTGCCGAGGCCAACCCGCAGCTGCTCGAAGAGATCCGTGAGCTGGATGCGCGCGAGCAGGCCCAGCAGATCGAGTGGGCGTTCGAGGATGCGGCCGAGGAGCAGGGTATCCAGCCTTGGGAGTTGGCCCTGCAACTGATCGCCGAAACCCCCGAGCAACTGCAGGCCATGCGCCTGGAGACGCACCGTGAGGTGGCCGAGGCGCTGGGGATGGAGTGGGAGGAGTACTGCCAGTTCAACGAAATCGAACCTGACTAAAGGAAGCGAATTCGTTGGTGGCAGTTGTTTGACAAGGTATTTCGGCTGCAGGTCGCCTGGTGGCGTCGTGCGGCCCCATTGAAGCAGGCCCGGCGCTATGTCGTGCGGGCCGTGAAAGTTAATCGACCGGCGTGGTTTCCCGTCGTCCCGAGTGGGGTGACTTCTGCTGCGCGACTCACTAGAATGCTTGCCCTTGATTCTGGAGTCGGGCTAACGCCGGCTAACGTCTGTGCAACGAGGAATATCCATGCAAGTTTCTGTTGAAAACACTTCCGCTCTCGAGCGTCGCATGACCATCGCCGTTCCGGCCGAGCGCGTCGAGAACGAAGTCAACAAGCGTCTGCAACAGACTGCCAAGCGCGCCAAGGTTGCCGGCTTCCGCCCAGGCAAAGTGCCGATGAGCGTGATTCGTCAGCGTTTCGAAGCCGATGCCCGTCAAGAGGCGTTCGGTGACCTCGTCCAGGCTTCCTTTTACGAAGCCATCGTCGAGCAGAAGCTGAACCCGGCTGGCGCCCCTGCGGTAGAGCCGAAGTCCTTCGAAAAGGGCAAGGACCTGGAGTTCGTCGCCATCTTCGAAGTGTTCCCGGAGTTCACCGTTGGCGGCCTCGAGTCGATCAACGTCGAGCGCCTGAGCGCCGAAGTGGCTGATGCCGACCTGGACAACATGCTGGAAGTGCTGCGCAAGCAGAACACCCGCTTCGAGGCCGTCGAGCGCGCCGCGCAGAACGACGACCAGGTCAACATCGACTTCGTCGGCAAGGTCGACGGTGAAGTGTTCGCCGGTGGTTCGGCCAAGGGCACCCAGCTGGTACTGGGCTCCGGCCGCATGATCCCAGGCTTCGAAGACGGCCTGGTTGGCGCCAAGGCTGGCGAAGAGCGCGTTGTGAACGTGACCTTCCCAGAGGACTACCAGAACCTGGACCTGGCTGGCAAAGCCGCCGAGTTCACCATCACCGTCAACAGCGTTGCCGCTCCTGTGCTGCCAGAGCTGAACGAAGAGTTCTTCGCCCAGTTCGGCATCAAGGAATCGACCCTGGAAGGCTTCCGCACCGAAGTTCGCAAGAACATGGAGCGTGAACTGCGCCAGGCCATCAAGGCCAAGGTGAAGAACCAGGTCATGGACGGTCTGCTGGCTGCCAACCCGATCGAAGTGCCGAAAGCCCTGCTGGAAAACGAAGTCAACCGTCTGCGCGTGCAGGCTGTTCAGCAGTTCGGTGGCAACATCAAGCCTGAGCAACTGCCGGCCGAGCTGTTCGAAGAACAAGCCAAGCGCCGTGTGGTCCTGGGCCTGATCGTGGCCGAAGTGGTCAAGCAGTTCGAGCTGAAGCCGGACGAAGGCAAGGTTCGCGAAATGATCGAAGAAATGGCTTCGGCTTACCAAGAGCCTGAGCAGGTCATCGCCTGGTACTACAAGAACGACCAGCAACTGAACGAAGTCCGTTCGGTTGTGCTGGAAGAACAAGTTGTAGATACTGTTCTGCAGAAAGCGACTGTGACCGACAAGTCGGTCTCGTACGAAGATGCCGTTAAACCAGCACAGGCTCCAGCCGCCGCTGAGTAACAGGCTTCTCTCGTAGGAAACCCCCACAAGCCAGCCTTCGAGCTGGCTTGTGCGTATTCAAGCCATGACTATTTGGGAGTGAGCGCAGGACATGTCCCGCAATTCTTATATTCAGCAGAGCTCTGACATCCAGGCCGCAGGCGGTCTGGTCCCGATGGTTATCGAGCAGTCCGCCCGTGGCGAACGCGCTTACGACATCTACTCGCGCCTGTTGAAGGAGCGTGTGATCTTCCTGGTTGGCCCGGTAGAGGACTACATGGCCAACCTCGTCGTTGCGCAACTGCTGTTCCTTGAAGCGGAAAACCCGGACAAGGATATCCATCTGTACATCAACTCGCCGGGCGGTTCCGTCACCGCCGGCATGTCGATCTACGACACCATGCAGTTCATCAAGCCGGACGTCTCGACCATCTGCATCGGCCAGGCCTGCAGCATGGGCGCCTTCCTGCTGGCTGCTGGTGCCAAGGGCAAGCGTCACTGCCTGCCTAACTCGCGCGTGATGATCCACCAGCCGCTGGGCGGCTTCCAGGGTCAGGCCACCGATATCGAGATCCACGCCCAGGAAATCCTCAATATCAAGGCCCGCCTGAACGAGCTGCTGGCCTACCACACCGGCCAGGATCTCGAGACCATCAAGCGCGACACTGAACGTGACAACTTCATGAGCGCCTCGCGCGCGGCCGAGTACGGCCTGATCGACTCGGTCTACGACAAGCGGCAACTGGCCTCCTGAACCGGGGTGCCAGAGCAGGTAGGCGCGGAAAGCGCCTACCTGCGGACTTGAAAAAGCCCGCAATTGCCTTCATCTTGTGTTGCAAGCCTACCGGATTGGATCGATCGAATGACTGACACCCGTAACGGCGAGGACAGCGGCAAATTGCTTTATTGCTCCTTCTGCGGCAAAAGCCAGCACGAAGTGCGCAAACTGATTGCCGGGCCCTCGGTATTTATCTGCGACGAGTGCGTCGACCTGTGCAACGACATCATCCGTGAGGAGGTGCAGGAAGCCCAGGCCGAGAGCAGCGCGCACAAATTGCCTTCGCCGAAAGAAATCAGCGGTATCCTGGACCAGTACGTCATTGGTCAGGAACGCGCGAAGAAGGTGCTTGCCGTAGCGGTGTACAACCACTACAAGCGCTTGAACCAGCGTGACAAGAAGGGTGACGAAGTCGAACTCGGCAAGAGCAACATCCTGCTCATCGGGCCAACCGGCTCGGGCAAGACCCTGCTCGCCGAAACCCTTGCACGCCTGTTGAACGTACCGTTCACCATTGCTGACGCCACCACCCTGACCGAAGCCGGTTACGTGGGTGAGGACGTCGAGAACATCATCCAGAAGCTGTTGCAGAAGTGCGACTACGACGTGGAAAAGGCCCAGATGGGCATCGTCTACATCGACGAGATCGACAAGATTTCGCGCAAGTCGGACAACCCGTCCATTACCCGTGACGTATCGGGCGAGGGCGTGCAGCAGGCACTGCTGAAGCTGATCGAAGGCACCGTGGCCTCGGTTCCGCCGCAAGGCGGCCGCAAACACCCGCAACAGGAATTCCTGCAGGTCGATACCCGCAACATCCTGTTCATCTGCGGTGGTGCCTTCTCGGGCCTGGAAAAGGTCATCCAGAACCGCTCCACCAAGGGTGGCATCGGTTTTGGCGCCGAAGTACGCAGCAAGGAAGAGGGCAAGAAGGTTGGCGAGTCCCTGCGTGAGGTCGAGCCGGACGATCTGGTCAAGTTTGGCCTGATCCCGGAATTCGTCGGCCGCCTGCCGGTGCTGGCAACCCTCGACGAGCTGGACGAGGCCGCGCTGATGCAGATCCTCACCGAGCCGAAGAACGCCCTGACCAAGCAGTATGCCAAGCTGTTCGAGATGGAAAACGTCGACCTCGAGTTCCGCAGCGATGCGCTCAAGGCCGTGGCGCGCAAGGCCCTGGAGCGCAAGACCGGCGCCCGTGGCCTGCGTTCGATCCTCGAAGGCGTGTTGCTCGACACCATGTACGAGATTCCTTCGAAGAAGGATGTCAGCAAGGTGGTGATCGACGAGAGCGTCATCGATGGCACTTCGCAGCCGCTGATGATCTACGAAAACAGCGAGCCGCAAGCCAAGGCCGCGCCGGACGCCTGATCCAGGTAATGGCCGGTTGATGGTTGCAAGCAAGAAGGGGCCTACGGGCCCCTTTCTGCTTTTCCTGCGCTAGCGCTTGTAATTTCCCAAGCCTGCCCCCACATTAGGTCCAAGCATCATTTCCACCGGTTTCCGGCCATAAGGCCGCTGTAGAGGCGAAATCATGAAGACCACCCTCGACTTGCCTCTTTTGCCATTGCGCGATGTCGTTGTTTACCCGCACATGGTCATCCCGCTGTTCGTGGGGCGCGAAAAATCCATTGAAGCCCTTGAGGCGGCGATGACGGGCGAAAAGCAGATTCTTCTGCTGGCCCAGAAAAACCCGGCCGACGATGACCCGGGCGAGGATGCACTGTACCGCGTAGGTACCGTTGCCACCGTGCTGCAATTGCTGAAACTGCCCGATGGCACCGTCAAGGTGCTGGTCGAGGGCGAGCAACGCGGCGCCGTGGAGCGTTTCAGTGAAGTGGAAGGGCACATCCGTGCCGAAGTTTCCCTGATCGACGAAGCCGACGCCGCCGAGCGCGAGTCGGAAGTGTTCGTGCGCACGCTGCTTTCGCAGTTCGAGCAATACGTGCAACTGGGCAAGAAAGTCCCAGCCGAAGTGCTGTCGTCGCTGAACAGCATCGAAGAGCCAGGGCGCCTGGTCGATACCATGGCCGCACACATGGCCCTGAAGATCGAGCAGAAACAGGAAATTCTCGAAATCGTCGACCTGCCGACCCGTGTCGAGCACGTACTGGCGCTGCTGGATGCCGAAATCGACCTGCTGCAGGTCGAAAAGCGCATTCGCGGTCGGGTCAAGAAGCAGATGGAGCGCAGCCAGCGCGAGTACTACCTGAATGAGCAGATGAAGGCCATTCAGAAGGAACTCGGTGATGGCGACGAAGGCCACAACGAAGTCGAAGAGCTGAAAAAGCGCATCGAAGCCGCTGGCCTGCCCAAGGACGCACTGGCCAAGGCCCAGGCCGAGCTGAACAAGCTCAAGCAGATGTCGCCGATGTCGGCCGAGGCCACCGTGGTCCGGTCGTACCTCGACTGGCTGGTGCAGGTGCCGTGGAAGGCCCAGAGCAAGGTGCGCCTGGACCTGGGCAAGGCCGAGGAAATCCTCGATGCCGACCACTACGGCCTGGAAGAGGTCAAGGAACGCATCCTCGAGTACCTTGCCGTGCAAAAGCGCGTCAAGAAGATCCGCGGCCCGGTACTGTGCCTGGTCGGCCCACCCGGCGTCGGCAAGACCTCGCTGGCTGAGTCGATCGCCGCTGCCACCAACCGCAAGTTCGTGCGCATGGCCCTGGGTGGTGTGCGTGACGAGGCCGAGATCCGTGGTCACCGCCGAACCTACATCGGTTCCATGCCTGGCCGCCTGATCCAGAAGATGACCAAGGTGGGGGTGCGCAACCCGCTGTTCCTGCTGGACGAAATCGACAAGATGGGCAGCGACATGCGTGGCGACCCGGCCTCGGCACTGCTCGAAGTGCTCGACCCGGAGCAGAACCACAACTTCAACGACCACTACCTGGAGGTCGACTACGACCTCTCGGACGTGATGTTCCTGTGCACCTCGAACTCGATGAACATCCCGCCGGCGCTGCTCGACCGGATGGAAGTCATCCGCCTGCCGGGCTACACCGAGGACGAGAAGATCAACATCGCGGTCAAGTACCTGGTGCCCAAGCAGGTCAAGGCCAACGGCTTGAAGAAGGACGAGCTGGAAGTCGATGTCTCGGCGATCCGCGACATCATCCGCTTCTACACCCGCGAAGCCGGTGTGCGCGGCCTGGAGCGGCAAATCGCCAAAGTCTGCCGCAAGGTGGTCAAGGAACATACCGGGCAGAAGCAGGTCAAGGTCAAGGTAGCCAGCGAGCAGCTGGAGCACCTGCTGGGCGTGCGCAAGTTCCGCTACGGCCTGGCCGAGCAGCAGGACCAGATCGGCCAGGTTACCGGCCTGGCCTGGACCCAGGTGGGCGGCGAACTGCTGACCATCGAAGCCGTGGTCATTCCCGGCAAGGGCCAGCTGATCAAGACCGGCTCGCTGGGCGACGTCATGGTTGAGTCGATCACCGCCGCGCAGACCGTGGTGCGCAGCCGTGCCCGCAGCCTGGGTATCGCCGCCGACTTCCACGAGAAGCACGACGTGCATATCCACATGCCTGAAGGCGCCACGCCGAAGGATGGCCCAAGTGCTGGTATCGGCATGTGCACCGCGCTGGTGTCGGCGCTGACGCAGATTCCGGTACGTGCCGATGTTGCCATGACCGGTGAAATTACCCTGCGTGGCCAGGTGCTGGCCATTGGCGGGTTGAAGGAAAAATTGCTGGCGGCACACCGTGGCGGGATCAAGACGGTGATCATTCCCGAGGAGAATGTTCGCGATCTGAAGGAGATTCCGGAAAATATCAAACAGGATCTGCAGATCAAACCAGTCAAATGGATTGACGAAGTCCTGCAAATTGCGCTGCAATACGCCCCGGAGCCCTTGCCAGATGTGGCTCCGGAGATTGTCGCGAAAGATGAAAAGCGCGACGGCGATGCCAAGGAAAGAATTAGCACGCACTAGTAGTTTTTGGCTGGGGGGCTTTCCTTGACAGTTTTTTCGGGGCCTTGCTATAAAGCGGCACGCTATTGTCATCAGGCCACCCAGCGCAGGTTTCATAAGCTTTTCATTACATACTTAGAAACAAACTCAATAGAGAAATAAGGGGACTTAGAGTGAACAAGTCGGAACTGATTGACGCTATCGCCGCATCTGCTGACATCCCGAAAGCTGTAGCCGGCCGTGCGCTGGACGCAGTCATCGAATCCGTCACCGGCGCCCTGAAGCAAGGTGACGATGTGGTACTGGTTGGCTTCGGTACCTTCTCGGTCAAGGAGCGTGCAGAGCGCACCGGCCGCAACCCGCAAACCGGTAACGCGATCAAGATCGCTGCCGCCAAGGTTCCAGGCTTCAAGGCTGGCAAAGGCCTGAAAGACGCCGTCAACTAAGTCGTCTCTTTCAGCCGGACCGGGCTTGGCCAGGTCCGAGCACGGTGATGGCGGGGCGCAAACGTTCCCGCCTGACACGTTTGCTAAGAAAAGGCGCATCCTCGGATGCGCCTTTCTTTTATCAGGTTTCTACCCACGCTCCGCGGTTGTCGACGCAGTGGTACAACCGTTTCTGGGGGACGCATGCTGCAAAATATCAGGGACAATTCACAAGGTTGGATTGCCAAGACCATCATCGGCCTTATCGTCGTGTTGATGGCGTTGACCGGCTTCGAAGCCATTTTCCAGGCCGCCACCCATAGCCAGGACGCCGCCAAGGTGAACGGCCAGACCATCAGCCAGAACGAGCTGAGCCAGGCGGCCGACATGCAGCGCCGTCAGCTGATGCAACAGTTGGGCAAGGATTTCGACCCGGCGCTGCTGGATGACAAATTGCTGCGCGAAGAGGCACTGAAGGGGCTGATCAGCCGCAAGCTGCTGCTGCAAGGCGCCGAAGATGCCAAATTCGCCTTCTCCGAAGCCGCACTGGATCAGGTGATCCTGCAGACGCCGGAGTTTCAGGTGGACGGCAAATTCAGTGCCGACCGTTTCGACCAGGTCATTCGCCAGATGGGCTATGGCCGCATGCAGTTCCGCGACATGCTCGCCGAGGAAATGCTCATCGGCCAACTGCGCACCGGCTTGGCCGGCAGCAGCTTCGTGACCGACCAGCAGGTCGATGCCTTTGCCCGCCTCGAGAAGCAGACCCGTGACTTCGCTTCCCTGACCTTCAAGGCCGACCCGGCCGCGGTCAAGGTCAGCGATGAAGAAATCAAGGCGCACTACGACCAGCACGCCAAGGAGTTCATGTCGCCAGACCAGGTGGTGATCGACTACATCGAGCTGAAGAAGTCGGTGTTCTTCGACCAGGTCAAGGTGACCGACGAAGAGCTCAAGGCCCAGTACGAGAAGGAAATCGCCAACCTCGCCGAGCAGCGCCATGCCGCGCACATCCTCATCGAGGTCAACGACAAGGTCACCGACGCCCAGGCCAAGGCCCGCGCCGAAGAGATCGAGCAACGCCTGGCCAAGGGCGAAGACTTTGCCGCGCTGGCCAAGGAGTTCTCCCAGGACCCGGGTTCGGCCAATAGCGGCGGTGACCTTGGCTTCGCCGGCCCGGGTGTTTACGACCCGGCGTTCGAGGATGCGCTGTACAAGCTGCAGGACGGCCAGGTCTCGGCGCCGGTTCGCACCGAGTTCGGCTACCACCTGATCAAGCTGCTGGGCGTGCAGGCGCCGGAAGTGCCGAGCTTCGCCAGCCTGAAGGACAAGCTGACCCGTGACCTGAAGATCCCGCTGGTCGAGCAGCGTTACGTAGATGCCAGCAAGCAGCTGCAGGATGCTGCCTACGAGGCTTCGGACCTGGCCCAGCCGGCCCAGGACCTGAACCTGAAGGTGCAAACCTCCGCAGCGTTCGGCCGCGAGGGTGGCGAAGGCATCACTGCCAACCGTTCGGTCGTGCAGGCCGCATTCTCCGAAGAAGTGCTGGAGGAGGGTGCCAACAGCACCGCCATCGAGCTCGACCCGGAAACCACCGTGGTGCTGCGCGTCAAGGAGCACCGCAAGCCTGAGCAGCTGCCGCTGGAAGCCGTGGCCAAGAACATCAGCGAGCACCTGGCCAAGGAGAAGGCAACTGCCGAGCTCAAGGCCAAGGCGGACAAGCTGATTGCCGGCCTGCGTGACGGTTCCATCGCAGCGGGCAGTGTGCACGAAGGGCAGGGCTGGAAGGCCTATGAAGCAGTTACCCGCGGGGAGGACGGTATCGACCCGGCCGAGCTGCAGGCGCTGTTCCGCCTGGGCAAGCCACAGGCCAAGGACAAGCCGGTTTATGGCAGCGTCGTGCTGCGTGACGGTAGCCTGGTGGTACTGCAGCTCAAGGGTGTCAACGAAGGCGCTGCTGCCACCGATGAAGAGAAGCAGCAGATCCGCCGCTACCTCGCGTCGCGTGCTGGCCAGCAGGACTTCGCGGCATACCGCAAGCAGCTGGAAGCCAAGGCGGACATCACCCGTTACTAAGGTGATGGATGCATGAACGAACAGGCCGCCCAGTGCGGCCTGTTTCGTTTCTGATGCTCATCGCCGCGCTTTAGGCCTGTTCGATACCCCTGTAGGAGCAGCCTTGTGCTGCGAAGAGGCCAGCAGGGCAATAGATTCTCTTCGGCCCTGATGGCCTCTTCGCAGCGCAAGGCTGCTCCTACATGTGCTTCGCATGTCTTGACGTCGATGCCGGCAATGAGGCCAGTACAGGCCGTGTTAGCGTTTCACCCCTTCATGGATATCCAGCGTATCCCGCGCAATCTCTCGCCCCAGGGCAATCAGCTCCGGCGCCTTGTAGAACTCGAAAAACCGGCACACTCGTTTGGGCACGTTGATCAGCACATCCGGTGGATAGCCTGCGATCTTGTACTGTGCCAACGAGGTCTGCATGACCTCGAAGCTCTGGTTGATCAAGTCCAGCAGCGAAGCGGGCCCCACGTTGTCGATGATGAACGAGCCGGTCGCAGACTTTGGCGCACCCTCGCGCTCCGGTGCCGCCGCCGGTTGCTGGCCTTCCGGGTTGGCGGCATCGGCCAGCCACGGGTTAGGCGGCGCCAGCCCTTCGGCGACGATTTCCTGCTCGATACGTATCAGCTCCTCCGCCGGCTTGCGCCGGAACGGCAAGCGCGAACCTAGCGAACTGAGTAGCGCATCGAAACGCATCTTGAACGCCGCCGGGCGTTCGATCACCGGTAGCTGGTACTGCTTCTGGTTGGTGGCATTGAGGTTGACCGCGATGATCAGGTCGCAGTGGCTGGACACCACCGGCACGATCGGCAGCGGGTTGAGGATGCCGCCGTCGACCAGCATGCGGTTGCCTTGCATCACCGGGGTGAACAGGCTGGGGATGGCTGCCGAGGCGCGCATGGCCTGGTGCAGGCAGCCCTCCTGGAACCAGATTTCCTGCTGGTTGGTGAGGTCGGCTGCAACCGCGGTGTAGGGGATGCGCAATTCCTCGATGTTGATCTCGCCGACGATCTTGCGGATTTGCCCGAACACCTTGTCGCCGCGAATTGCGCCTAGGCGAAAGCTGACATCGACCAGGCGCAACACATCCAGGTAGTCGAGGCTCTCGATCCAGTTGCGGTAGTCTTCCAGCTTGCCGGCGGCATAGATGCCGCCGATCACCGCACCCATCGAGCAGCCGGCGATACAGGCAATGTCGTAGCCGCGGCGCTCGATTTCCTCGATCACGCCGATGTGTGCATACCCCCGGGCTCCACCCGATCCCAGTACCAGTGCCACGCGTTTGCTCATGAACATTCCCCGGCCAGTGCAACCATGGTCCTACAATGCACCCATCGCCACCTGTGCTTCAATGTGCATCGTGCTGAGCTACTGTAATAAAACTGGCTGGGCCAAGCTGGCTGGGCAGGGCACTTTTCAGCTGCCGGGGCGTCGAACAGCCAATGTTTTTTCCATTGAGGTATTACCGATGAAAGCCTGGATCTGCCTTCCACTGATTGCCTTGGCCCTTGCTGGCTGCGCGGGCAAGACGGCCTACCGCGAGAGTTGCGCAACCCAACTGGATGCCGCCTGGAAGGAGCTGGACCTGGCCAAGGCCGAAGGCTTTGCCGGTGCCGTGAGCTACTCCAAGGCCTTGTCGCTGCTGACCGGTGCCAAGACCCAACAGCAGTTCGAAGGTTATGAAAGCTGTACCAGAAAAGCCGAAAAGGCCCGTTTCTACATTCGTGAGTCTCGCGCCGGGCGCTGACCAAGGAGCGTCTTTCAATGTCTGCCATGCTCGATCATGTGGTTGCCCAGATAGTGGCCTTGCAGGTGCGCCTGCTGGCCTGCCGCGAGCGCCTGGCTGCCGATACCGACAGCGAGGCCTTGCATGACCTGCGCACCACCCTGCGGCGCCTGCGCAGCCTGCTGCGGCCGCTGCGAGGGCTGCCGGGGGTGGAGCAGCTGGAGGAGGCCGCCAGGTCGTTGGGTGCCCTCACCACGCCGTTGCGCGACCGTGAGGTGCTGGCGGCCGAACTGATTGGGCATGGTTTTGCCGAGGCCGGGCAGCGGCGCCTGGAAGGGCGTGCCAGGACATTCGCCAGTGTTGCCGCCAGCCCCGAGCTGACGCGGGTGCTGGCGATTGTCGACGCGTTTCCGCTGTTCATGCGTGCAGCCGGTCGCGAGGGCCTGGTCAAGGCGCTGGAAAAGCGCATCGACAAACGCCTGGGCAAGCAGTGGCGCAAGTTGTACCAGGCGCTGCAGGACCCGGCCCACGACCGCCACCGCCTGCGTTTGCTGATCAAGCGTGCGCGCTATGGCGATGAGGCCTATCCGCAGCTCGACCATGCGGGCAAGCAGTTGCGGCGCTTGCTGAAGCAGGCCCAGGGCGATTTGGGTGACTGGCATGATCGCCTGCAATGGCTGCTGCAGGCGCGCGAGCATGCCGACCTGGCGCCGTGCAGGGTCGCCTGGGAGCAGGAATTGCATGAGGCCGAGCGCCATTCGGATGCGACGCTGGATGCACTGCAGCAGGCGTTGGCGCGGCGAAAGCCCGAAAAATGACCGAAATGCGGGCTGATCGGCATGGGTTTGCTGGCTAGGATGGGCAGACCTTATTCGCAGCAGGCAGGAGCCGGCCAATGAATTTCAACCAACTGCTCGACGCCGTGCGGGCCAACCCCGAAGCTGTATCTGTCCCGCCAAGCTGGGCCCAGGGGCGCGCCGCCTTTGGCGGGCTGATGGCGGCCATGGTGTATGAAGCCATGCGCCAGAAAATCTCCGATGACCGCCCCGTGCGTTCTTTGGCCATCAGCTTTGTGGCGCCAGCCGCGGCAGATGTGCCAATCCGCTTCGATGTAGAGGTGCTGCGTGAAGGCAAGGCTGTCAGCACCTTGCTGGGCCGTGCCGTTCAAGACGGCCAGGTAGTGACGCTGGTGCAGGGCAATTTCGGTGCAGGGCGGCCGTCGGTGGTCGATGTGCCAGCCTTGCCGGCCGAGGAAATGAAAGCGGTCGACGATGCAGCTCCCGAGCTACCCCATATCAAAGGCGTTACTCCGGAGTTCATGCAGCATGTGGCCTTGCGCTGGGCGGTGGGTGGGTTGCCGTTCAGTGGCAATCAGTCGCGGCAAATGGGCGGCTGGGTACGTTTGCGCGGGGTGGCCGAAGAACCGGTCAACGAGGCGCACCTGCTGGCGCTGGTCGATGCCTGGCCGCCAAGCCTGATGCCGTTTCTCAAGCAGCCGGCTGCCGGCAGCACGTTGACCTGGACCATCGAATTCATGCAGCCCAGGGCGCAGCTGTCGACCCTGGACTGGTGCCGTTATTGCGTGGAAACCGAGCATGCGCGGGATGGTTACGGGCACGCGGCCGCTGCGTTGAGGACGGCGCAGGGCGAGTTGCTGGCCTTGAGCCGGCAGACGGTTACCGTGTTTGCCTGACCGAGCCTGGGAGCGCGTTGCGCT
Organism: Pseudomonas sp. SA233; assembly: GCF_054792385.1. Classification (NCBI taxonomy): domain Bacteria; kingdom Pseudomonadati; phylum Pseudomonadota; class Gammaproteobacteria; order Pseudomonadales; family Pseudomonadaceae; genus Pseudomonas; species Pseudomonas sp. SA233. The sequence continues at coordinate 2,038,159 of NZ_CP096449.1, forward strand.
CCGATCGCGATACAGGGCCGCTCCCACAGGATCGCGTAAATTTCAGGACATGCGCGGTTCTTGTGGGAGCGGCCTTGCGTCGCGATTGGGCTGCAGAGCAGCCCCAATGGCATCAGCGCCGATGCTTGTGTCGTTCCCGCCAGGCCTTCCACCAGGCCCCGCTCAGCAAGAAGCGCGGAAAGGTGATGAACTGCTCGGTCAGCAGGCGTTGCACGGCATCCTTGCGGTTGGCGAAGGGTTCGGGTTGCTCGGCTTCCAGTCGATGGCCCTGGCGTTGCAGGCCCAGGCCGGCGATCAGCGCAATGATGCCAACGGCAATCTGGCCCAGGTCCAGACCGAACAGGCCGGACAGAATCAGCAACGTGCCAAGGATGAACAAAGGCACGGCGATCAGGTGCAGCACCAGGTTGGCCGGGTGGCGGTGATTGTGGTGGTAGCCGCGCCATTGCCAGGCGGGCAGGTTGGGCAGGCGTTTGCTCATGGGCATTTCCTCTCGGTCATGCCCAAAGCTTAGTGCGCCCCCCAGGCGGGGGCCAATCGAGGCTGGCTATGGTGACTATAGCTTGAGCTGGCCAATGGCCTTGTTCAGTTCACCGGCCAAGGTTGCCAGTTCGCTGCTGGTGGTTGCCGAGCCCACGGTCTGTTGCACGGTCTGTTCGGTGACATCGCGGATACTCACCACGGCGCGGTTCATTTCCTCGGCCACCTGGCTTTGCTGCTCGGCTGCCACGGCAATCTGGGTGTTGCTTTCGCGCATCTGCGCCACGGCACCGGTAATTTCGGCCAGTGCTTCGCCGGCCTCCTGGGCCTGGCGGACGCAGTCGTCGGCCTTGTACGAGCTTTCCTGCATGAACTCCACTGCATCCCGGGTGCCCGACTGCAGGGCCGAAACCATGGTGGTGATCTCGTCGGTGGAGTTTTGCACGCGCTTGGCCAGGTTGCGCACTTCATCGGCCACCACGGCAAAGCCGCGGCCCAGGTCGCCGGCGCGCGCTGCTTCGATGGCGGCATTGAGCGCCAGCAGGTTGGTCTGCTCGGCGATGCTGTGGATCACACTGACCACGCCATTGATCTTCTGACTGTCTTCGGCCAGTTGACGAATCATCTCGGCAGTTTGCTGCACGCCGCTGGACAGCCCGGAGATCGAGTCCTGTACCCGGCTGACCACCTCCTGGCCGCTACCGGCCAGGGCGTCGGCTGTTTGTGACAGGTCACGGGTGGCGCCGGCATGCTGGGCGATGTGGTGCACCGTTGCTGACATTTCGTTGATGGCGGTAGCGGCCTGGTCGGTCTCGCTCTGCTGGCCGAGCATGCCGTGGCGCACGTCGCTCATGCTCGCGGCCAGGCGCGCGGCACCGGAGTCCAGTTGCGCAGCGGTGTGGGCGACAGTACTGACCACGCGGTGGTAGGTCGCCTGCATGGCATTGAAGGCCCCGGCCATCTGGCCGACCTCGTCACCACAGGCCAACGGCACGCGGGCCGACAGGTCGCCGGTCTTTTCCACGTGCAGCATCACATCCTTGAGGGTGTTGAGCTGGCTGAGCAGGAAGCGGATCAGCAACTGCGAGGCGCCGAGCATGGCCAGCATCAGGATCAGTACGCATACCGCGTAGTTGCTGAATCGGTCGAAGAACACCTGACGCAGGCTTGGCGACTGGGCCAGCACGGCCATTTGCTGATCACCGTTGCGCAGTACCTGCGCGCCCTGTAGCGGGTTGTTGCCCAAGAGCCGGGCGGCAGGCAGTTCGACCCAGCCTTGGGCATTGCGCAGGGCCTCCAGGGGTTCGCCCGCGAAGGTGGGCGTTTGCCCGGCTGACCAGCTGATGACGTTGGCCGGGCGGGGCAGCGGCTGGCCGGCCGGCCAGGCAGCAAGCAGTTGCGCCTGCGCGGCCGCCTGGGCCTGCGCGGCCTCGGCGCGGGCGCGTTGCTCCAGATGCACGGCATACAGCACCAGCAGCAAGGTCGTGACAAAGGCCACCGCGTTGACGGCCCAGAACTTGTACTTCAGGGAAACATTACTAAGCCAGGCACCCATGGGCAGGTCTTCTCTGAGTTGAGCGGGAACAATATTGGCAAGGTGCCATCATTGTGCCTGCGCAAGCCAGGGCCTTTCTTGATGTGTATCAAGAAAATTCCGCCGCAAGTTCTGCTGCGCTTTTGTAGGAGCGGCCTTGTGTCGCGATAGGGGTGCGAAGCGCCCCCAGGTTTTCAGCTTCAGCGGATAGATTGCCGGGGCCGCGTTGCGGCCCTTTCGCGACACAAGGCCGCTCCTACAGGAGAACGCGTCGGGTTCAGGGGAGTTGGAAAAACGCCCGCGCCGTTGCCGTGGTATGTGCCGCCGTGTGTTCGGTCGACTCACCCCGGTGCAAGGCCACTTCACGCAACACTTCTGGCAGGAACGCTGGTTCGTTGCGCCCGTTCTTCGGCTTGGGCCGCAGGCTGCGCGGCAGCAGGTAAGGCGCATCGCTCTCCAGCATCAGCCGCCCCTCGTCAATGTTGCCCACCAGCGGATGCAGGTGGGTGCCACGGCGTTCGTCGCAGATCCAGCCGGTAATGCCGATGTGCAGGTCCATGTCCAGGTAGGCGAACAGCGCGTCGCGCTCGCCGGTAAAACAGTGCACTACTGCGCCGGCCAGGTGGTCGCGGTAATCCTTGAGGATCGCCAGCAGGCGTTCGCTGGCGTCGCGTTCGTGCAGGAACACCGGCAGACGCAGCTCGGCAGCCAGTGCCAGTTGTGCCTCCAGGGCTTTTTCCTGCAGCGGGCGAGGGGAGAAGTCCCGGTTGAAGTCCAGGCCGCATTCACCCACGGCGCGTACACGTGGTTCACTCAACAGCTGGCGCAACTGGCGCTCGCTGCCGGCATCCCAGGTTTTGGCATCATGAGGGTGTACGCCTGCCGTGGCGAACAGGTGCGCGCCGCTCGCATCCAGTTGCTGGCACAGCTCCAGCGCCTGTTCGCTGACCGCCAGGCTGGTGCCCGTCAGCACCATTTGCGTGACCCCGGCCTCAAGGGCGCGCTCGACGATTGCCGCCTGCTGGTCGTGGAAACTGCTGTTGGTCAGGTTGACGCCGATATCGATCAGTTGCATGGTGCTACCTCGTGCCGCGGGGCGGCCAGCATAGCAAAAACCTTGTTTTTCTGAAAAAGCCAAGAACTTCATGCTGTTGCCGTGGTCTTTTGCCGTCATTTCTCTTGGCGGCACAACCCACGGATGCCGCCCACCGACAACGGACACGTTTTCGCATGCAGCGATGCTGGCTCATTTTCCTGCTGACGCTTGGGCTGACCCTGACCGGGCCTGCCCATGCGCGCGCGCCCGGGCCGCAGCAGAACATCGCGCCTGCCAAGGTCCGTGACCTGCAACAGATTCGCACCAGCCAGGTGCTGCGGGTGCTGGTCAACCAGAGCCGCAACAGCTCCGGTGAGGTCAAGGGCGAGCCGGTCGGTATTGAATACTACCGCCTGCGTGCCCTGGAGCATTACCTCAATGCCCGCGCCGACGATGGCCAGGAGATCCAGCTAAAGCTGATCCCGCGGGCCAAGGAGCAGTTGCTGGGCGCCCTGGCCCGTGGCGAGGGCGACCTGGCCGCGCCGGGCGAGCTGCTCGACCCCGCCGTGGTGCGCGGGGTCAGCAGCAGCGCACCAGTGCTCGACCAGGTGCCGCTGCTGCTGGTGGGGCGCAAGGGCGAGCGCAGTTTCAGCCATGTCGAGCAGTTGTCCGGGCGTACCGTGGCCCTGACCAGCGCCAGCGCGGCCGGCCCGTTGATCCAGCAGGTGAACCAGCAGCTGGCGCTGCGCAAGCGCGCGCCGATCAAGGTGGAGTGGGTCGACTCGACCTTGGCGGTGGAGGATGTGCTGGAAATGGTCCAGGCCGGCATCTATCACCTGACCGTGGTCGAGCAGCCGATCGCCCGGCGCTGGGCCCGGGTGATGCCGCGCCTGAGGCTGGACAGCCGCGTAAAACTGGGGGCGCCGCAAGCCATGCGTTGGTATGTGGGGCGCGATGCGCCGCAGTTGCTGGCCACGGTCGATCGCTTTCTGCAGGGCTACCGGGCGCCGGACAACCAGGACGCCGCGTTCGAGCGCATCTACCGTCGCCAGTACCGGGTGCACGACCCCTTGGCCCGCAAGAATCGCCAGCGCCTCACCGCGCTGCGGGGGGTGCTGCAGAAGCACGGTGATGCGCAGCAGATAGACTGGCTAAACCTGGCCGCGCTGGCCTTCAAGGAGTCGACGCTTAACCCGGCAGCGCGTGGCACCGGAGGGGCCCATGGCCTGATGCAAATCACCCCTTCGGCGGCGCAGCGCGTGGGTGTGAGCAACACCGCCACGGTGGATGGCAATGTCCAGGCCAGTGCCCGCTACCTGGCGCTGATCCGGCGCAAGTTCTTTGCCAGCGCCAAGATCAACGAGCGCGAGCGCATGGCCTTCGTCCTGGCGGCCTACAACCTGGGGCCCGAGCGGGTCCAGGCCATGCGTGCGGAGGCGCGGCGTCGCGGGCTGAATGGCGACCAGTGGTTCTTCCAGACCGAACGCATCGCCATGGAGCAGGTGGGCATGGGGCCAGTCAACTTCGTCAACAGCGTCAACAAGTACTTTGTAGCGTTCAATCGGGAACGTGCTGCGCTGGAGCGTGTAGCTAAGCGCTGACAAATCGATTTTGTCGATTGTTATGTTGGGTTTTTTGCGATTTTCATATCTATTAGATCGATTATGATGGCGTCCATCCCAACACAACTTTCCTCGCTTCAAGGAGTCTTCGACATGAACAACGCTACCCTCAACGCTCTGTTCTCCACCCGCGCCGGCGCTGGCCTGAGCGTCATCCGTATTCTGGTCGGCATCATCTTCATTGCCCATGGTGCGCAGAAACTGTTCGGCATGTTCGGTGGCTATGGCCTGGAAGGCACCGGCCAGTGGATGGAGAGCATCGGCCTGGCCCCGGGTTACCTGATGGCCCTGCTGTCCGGTAGTGCCGAGTTCTTCGGCGGCCTGGCCCTGGTGATCGGCCTGCTGGCCCGCCCGGCGGCCCTGGTGCTGGCGGTAACCCTGGTGGTGGCGATCCTCTCGGTGCACATCGGCAACGGCCTGTTCATGTCCAACAACGGCTATGAGTTCGGCCTGGCCCTGCTGGCTGGCACCGTCGCGGTGCTGATCGAAGGCGCTGGCCGCTTCTCGCTGGACCGCCTGATCGCCCGCTGATACACCGCAAATGCCAAGATACGAGCCTCAGGCCGATCACTTTCGGCTTGAGGCTTGTATCTTGCCGCTTGTAGCTCTAGCATACCGTCTGCGCCGATTTAAACAGCTACTTGCGGGGCGCAGGAAAGCCCCTCTCCGGGTCATCCGAAATACCGCTAAAGCGCTGGTTCGGTGACGCCTCCCACCGCTGCCCAGCGGGATTCGCGAGGCGGAGAGAAGCTCCATGAGTTGCCCACGTACCAGTGTCTGTTTGAGCCCCTTGCCTGCCAGCCAGGCGTCCCGCACACCGCGCATCCTGCTCGGCGGCCAGCATCAACCCACTCTTTTGCGTCACCTTGAAGGCCTGTCCAGGCGCAAGGGCCAGGCGCGTGCCTTTCTGATCCAGTTCGCCGATACCGGCTGCCACCTCGAGCAGTATGGCAATGACCGTTTCGACCTGGCCGTGATCCAGGCCCCGGCGCCGGACGAGGCCGCCGATATCATCGGCCACCTCACCCGTATCGCGCGCCAAGGCCTGATTACCCGCCGCTGAGGAGCGCGCTGTTGAGTACCAATATCATCACCACGGAAGGCCATGAGACGCTGAAGAAAGAACTGGACCATCTGTGGCGGGTGTACCGCCCGGAGATTACCCAGAAGGTTACCTGGGCGGCCTCGCTGGGCGACCGCAGCGAGAATGCCGACTACCAGTACAACAAGAAGCTGCTGCGCGAGATCGACCGTCGGGTGCGTTACCTGCGCAAGCGTCTTGAGGATGTGAAGGTGGTGGCCTACTCGCCGCAGCAGGAGGGCAAGGTGTTTTTCGGTGCCTGGGTGGAGATCGAGAACGACGACGGCGAGACCATGAAGTTTCGCATTGTCGGGTATGACGAGATCTATGGGCGCAATGACTACATCTCGATCGACTCGCCCATGGCTCGCGCCTTGCTGAAGAAGGAGGAGGGTGATGAGGTGGTGGTGCACACGCCTACCGGTGAAGCGACCTGGTATGTAAACAGCATCAGCTACGGGCAGTGATGTGATGTTGCCTGTTGTGGCCCTATCGCCGGCAAGGCAGCTCCCATAGAACAACACATGACTCATTGGTTCGGCGAGGTTCTGTAGGAGCAGCCTTGTGCTGCGAAGAGGCCGGTACTGACAAAGCCTGTCTGTTGATTGTACCGGCCTCTTCGCAGCACAAGGCTGCTCCTACAAAGGCCGCGTCAGACGAGCGATATTGGTTCTCTGCGCGACAGCGCAGCCCAAAAGGGCTGGGAAATCTCCCACAGGTACTGCACAGGGCTTGAGGTCTGTGCGGTCGAGGTGGGAGCTGGCTTGCCGGCGATAGGGCCCTGACAGGTAAGTCTCACCCTTCCCGCAAGACCGCCAACGGGCTGGCATTCAATGCCCGCCGCGTCCCCAGCACCCCTGCACCACCCACCAGCAGCGCCCCTGCCAGCGGCAACAGCAGCAACCACACATGCGGGCTCCATTGCAGGTCGAAGGCATAGCGGTACAGCACCAAGGTAATCAGCTCACACCCTACCGCCGCCAGCAAGCCGCTGGCCGCACCCAGCAAGCCGAACTCGATCCGCCGCGCCTTGACCAGCAATGGCCGCGCCGCGCCCAGCGCACGCAGCAAGGCGCCCTGGCGGATGCGCTCGTCCAGCGTTGCCTGCAAGCCAGCGAACAGCACCGCCAGCCCGGCTGCCAGCACGAACAGCAACACATACTCGACCGCCAGGGTCACCTGGGCGAGGATGCTGCGCAGCTGATCGAGCAGGGCGTCCACCTGCAGGATGGTCACTGCCGGGAATGCCCGTGACAGCGCCACCACATCCAGGTCATGGCCCGGTGCCAGATAGAAGCTGGTCAGGTAGGTGGTCGGGAGCCCCTGCAGCGTGCCGGGTTGGAAGATCATGTAGAAGTTCGGCTGGAAGCTGTCCCAGTGCACGCTGCGCAGGCTGCTGACCCGTGCCTGGCGTTGCTGGCCGCCGATGTCGAAGGTAAGCAGGTCGCCCAGTTGCAGTTTCAGGCTGTTGGCCAGTTCTGCCTCCACCGACACACCGGGGATTTCATCTTCGGCGGGCAACGCCTGCCACCAGTTGCCGCCTGTCAGTGCGTTGCCTTCGGGCAGCTCGGCTGCCCACGTCAGGCTGAGGTCGCGCTGAACGGCGCGCTCACCTGCCGAGTCCTTGCTGACCACCTGCTGCACCGGTTGCTCGTTGATTTTTACCAGGCGGCCGGGTGTCACCGGGTACAGCGGCGCCGAGGTGGCATTGACCTGCTGCAGGTGTTGGGCGAAGGGCTCACGATCATCCGGCAGGATGTTCAGGGCGAAATGGTTGGGTGCATCCTTGGGCAGCTGCGCTTGCCAGGTGTCGAGCAGTTCTGCGCGCAGCAGCGCGACCAGCGCCATGGCCAGCAGGATCAGGCCGAAGGCCAGGGCCTGGCCGGCAGCGGCCATGGGGTGGCGCAGCAGTTGGCCCAGCCCCAGTCGCCAGGTCAGTGGTGCCCCGGCCAGCAATTGGCGCAGGCTGCGCAAACCGAGCAGCAGCAGGCCGCCGAGCAGCAGCGCGGCGACCAGGCCGCCACCGAGCAGGGCGAAGGTGAGCAGCAGGTCGAGGCTCAGGCGCCACATGATCAGGCCCAGTGCAAACAGGGCCGCACCGTACACCAGCCAGCTGCTGGGCGGTATCGGCAGCAGGTCGCGGCGCAGCACGCGAAGCGGCGGTACCTGGCCCAGCGCGGCAATTGGCGGCAGGGCGAAACCGGCCAGGGCTACCAGCCCGGTAGCGATGCCGGCCAGGGCTGGGACGATGCCGCCTGCAGGCACCACGCTTGGCAACAGGCCATGCAGCAGGCGGAACAGGCCCAGTTGTGCCAGCCAGCCGAGCAGGGCGCCGGCCAGCGCGGCGACCAGGCCGAGCATGGCCAGCTGCAGGCAGTACAGGCCCAGTGCCTGGCGGCGCGAAAGGCCCAGGCAGCGCAGCAGGGCGCTGGCGTCCAGGCGGCGTGCGGCATAGCGGCTGGCCGACAGGGCCACGGCAACGCCTGCCAGCAGCACCGCCACCAGGCTGGCCATGTTCAGGTAGCGCTCGGCCTTGCCCAGCGCGCCGCCGACCTGCTGGTTGCCATCGCGGGTGTCGCGCAGGCGCTGGTTGGCGGCCAGGTCCTTTTTCAGTGCCCCGCGGTACTGGGCCAGCGCTTCGGCATCGCCGCGCCACAGGTCGCGGTAGGTGACCCGGCTGCCCGGCTGGATCACGCCGGTGGCTTGCAGGTCGGCCAGGTTCATCATTACCCGTGGGGTAAGGCTGTAGAAGTTGTTGGCGCGGTCCGGTTCGTAGGTCAGTACGCGGCTCATGCGCAGCGTCTTCATGCCCACGTCGATGCTGTCGCCAACCTTCAGCCCCAATGCCGCCAAAAGGCGTGGTTCGACCCATGCTTCGCCAGGTGCCGGGCCGCCGCCCGGGGTTTCTGTGGCATAGGGCTGCGCAGCACTGCGCACTTGCCCGCGCAATGGGTAGGCACCGTCGGCAGCCTTGACGCTGGACAGCTGGATGCCGTTGTCGCCGCCGACCACGCTGGTGAACTCGACGACCTGGGCGTGGCGCAGACCCAGCGCCTTGCCGGCCTCGATCTGCTGGTCGCGGGCCGGGGCGCTGCCCTGCAGCACCAGGTCGGCACCAAGGAACTCGCTGGCGCGCAGTTGCATGGCGCCGTTGAGGCGGGCACCGAAATAGCCGATGGCAGTGCTGGCCGCGACCGCCACCAGCAGGGCGAAGAACAGCACGCGCACTTCGCTTGCGCGAATGTCGCGCAGCAACTGGCGCAGGGCCAGGCCGCACAGGCGGGACAGCGGCATGTGGGTCATCAGGCCTCCGCCGGGGCCACCAGGCGGCCCGCATCCAGGCGAATCTGGCGGCGGCAGCGCCGGGCCAGGCGTTCGTCATGGGTAACCAGCACCAGGGTGGTGCCGCGCTCCTTGTTCAGTTCGAACAGCAAGTCGCTGATGCGTTCGCCGGTGTGGCTGTCGAGATTGCCGGTGGGTTCGTCGGCAAACAGCACTGCCGGTTGCGCGGCGAAGGCGCGGGCGATGGCCACCCGTTGTTGTTCGCCGCCCGAAAGCTGGCGCGGAGTGTGGCTAAGGCGCTTGCCCAGACCGACCCGTTCGAGCAGGGTGCGCGCGTGTTCGCGGGCATCGCGGCGGCCATCCAGCTCCAGCGGCAGCATGACGTTCTCCAGGGCATTGAGGCTGTCGAGCAACTGGAACGACTGGAACACGAAACCCACATGTTCGGCGCGCACCCGCGCGCGCTGGTCTTCATCCAGTGGCCCCAGGTCGTGGCCAGCAAGGATGACCTTGCCGGCACTGGGCTGGTCGAGGCCGGCGAGCAGGCCAAGCAGGGTCGACTTGCCCGAACCCGAGGCGCCGACAATGGCCAGGCTGTCGCCTTGGGCCAGGTCGAGGGACAGGGCGTGCAGGATGGTCAGGTCACCTTCCGCGCTGGGGACCACTTTGCTAAGGTTCTGCGCAACGAGAATGCTGGGGCCCATGGAGAATCCGATGCGAGTGTGGTGGTTGAGTGCCGGTCTGGCCCTGTATTGCCTGGCCCAGAGCGCGGCGGCGGGAACACTGCTGGTTGTCGGCGATAGTATCAGCGCCGGTTTTGGCCTGGATACCCGCCAGGGCTGGGTTTCCCTGTTGCAGACCCGCCTGCGGAACGAAGGTTTCGACGACAAGGTGGTCAATGCATCGATCAGCGGCGACACCAGTGCAGGTGGCCAGGCGCGGCTGCCGGCGCTGCTTGCAGCGCACAAGCCGAGCCTGGTGGTACTGGAACTGGGCGGCAACGATGGCCTGCGTGGGCAGTCGCCAGCGCAATTGCAACAAAATCTTGCCTCGATGATCGAGAGCTCGCGCAAGGCCGGTGCCAAGGTGGTGCTGCTGGGCATGCGCCTGCCACCCAATTATGGCGTGCGCTACACCACCGCCTTCGCCCAGGTGTATGAACAGCTGGCGACAGAAAAACAGGTGCCGCTGGTGCCGTTTTTCCTCGAGGGGGTAGGGGGCGTGCCTGAGTTGATGCAGGCGGATGGCATTCACCCGGCCCAGGCTGCTCAGCAGCGCCTGCTGGAAAATGCCTGGCCGGCGATAAAACCCTTGCTGTGACGCTTTAAACGGCGCCTGCTTTCGGCTAATGTTGCGCCCCCCGTTTCGAGTGCCACCGATGCCGCGCCCTGCCTGGTCCCTGTATGCCTACCAACTGATCGAGCCTGATGAGCAGCTCGACCTGTTCGCCTGCCAGGAAATCCGCGTCCACCTCGTGGCCCGCCAGCTGGAGCTGGGCGTACCGGCCGACCGCACCTTGTGCGGTGGCCTGCTGCCGGCGCAACCGCGCTGGTCGGGGGTGCCGCGCTCGATCTACCGCGACGGCCGTCTGTGCGACCTGTGCCGCGCCATCCTCGATGCCCAGCGGCGCGGCATGCGCCCGGTGTGGCCGGAGCTGCAGGGCGGCTGAACGCCGCACCTTTCATCATCTGAAACGCTTGCATGGCGCCAATGCCTCCCGCTTGCATCGGCGCGGGTGTACAATCGATTCTCTTGACCCACCTTTCGAAGGATTTACCGGATGTTGCCGCGCTTTCCTGCCGTCACCCGTAGCCTGTCCCTGGCCGCCCTGCTGGTAGCAGGCCCCGCTGCTGCGCTGGAGCTGCCACTGCCACCACCCGGTGAAGACATCATCGGCCAGGTGCATGTGATCAAGGCAAAGTACGAGGACACGTTTGCCGATATCGGCACTGCCAACGACCTCGGCTACCTGGAAATGATCGCCGCCAACCCGGGCGTGGACCCATGGCTGCCAGGTGCCGGCACCGAGATCATCCTGCCGACCCGCTACATCCTGCCGCCTGGCCCGCGTGAGGGCATCGTCATCAACCTGGCCGAATACCGTATGTACTACTTCCCGAAAGGGCAGAACGTGGTGCATACATTCCCGCTGGGCATCGGTCGTGAAGGCTGGGGTTCGCCGATCGCCAATACCAAGATCACCGCCAAGACGCCAAACCCGACCTGGACACCGCCAGCGTCCATCCGTGCCGAGCACGCGGCTGACGGCGACATCCTGCCGAGCGTGGTGCCGGCCGGCCCGGACAACCCGCTGGGGCCGTTCAAGTTCACCCTCGGCGTGCCGGGCTACCTGATCCACGGTTCGAACAAGAAGTTCGGCATTGGCATGCGTACCAGCCACGGTTGCTTCCGCATGCTCAACAACAACGTGCTGGAACTGTCGAAGATGGTGCCGGTGGGTACGCCGGTGCGCATCATCAACGAGCCCTACAAGTTCGGTATCAGTGGTGGCAAGGTCTATCTGGAGGCGCACACGCCGCTGGACGACCAGGGTAATCCGTCGGTGGTCGATAAACACACTGCTGTTATCAATGCCTTGCTCAAGCGAGAAGACCTGGCCAATAACCTACGCATGAACTGGGACATGGTGCGTGATGTGGTGGCCGCGGAAGATGGCATGCCGGTGGAAATTGCCGTACCGACCGAAAACCAGGGTGGTGCGCCAATGGTTTCGAGCATTCCGCCCGAACTGCAGTAAGGTAATTGCGACACACCCGGGCCTGCCTTAGTGCAGGCCTTTTCGTTTCTGCCTGGCGCGTTTGCCTTGTGCGCAGGCAATAAAAAAGCCGACCCACAAGTGGGTCGGCTTCATAACAATCCGTGAGGATTATTACTTGCGGCTGGCTTTGTCCAGCATACGCAGAGCGCGCTCGTTGGCTTCGTCAGCGGTCTGCTGAGCCTTCTGAGCGGCTGCCAGTGCGTCGTCAGCCTTACGGTAGGCTTCGTCAGCACGAGCTTGAGCGCGAGCTGCTGCGTCTTCAGTCGCAGTCAGACGAGCTTCGGTTTCTTTGGATACGCTGCTGCAACCGGTAGCCAGAACTGCGGCCAGAGCCAGAGCAGAGAATTTCAGAACGTTGTTCATCGTGTTCCCCTTCAAGGACTTTCTATTAAATAGCCATCTCTCGGAAAAGAGAAACTGGCCGGCGTACATAGTACCCATTACTTGTAGTAAGTAAACTGACTAAGCGCAAGAACTGCAAAAAAAATGTTGCTTGACGCCTTTCCGACAAGATTTGCGACACGCCCGTGAAAAAAACGTGCAGGCTTCGCAAGCGACTGTGGTACAGGAACTTTTTTGTTGAACTAAGGGTGACTCTAACTGTCTGCCAGCGTCTTAAGCCCTAGTACATCCGGTTGCAGCAGGGCGCGCCGTCAAGAATGGCATTTGGCCGCATTTTCGCCATTTTTAACCGCCACCACCTTGAGCAATCCCGCCTGCGACGCCTACTATCTTGTGAGTGCCAGAAGATCCGAACGATTGCAATCGTCCAGTGGTCGAAGTGGGCAACAGGTGGCGTAGAGGATTCTGTGCCGGATAAACCACCATCGGTTAAGGTATGGGTCTGCCGAGAAGACCTGCGAGGAGTAGTGATGAGCGAAGCGCTGACCATCCATCATGACCAGGCCGGTCATCAGTTCGAGACCAGCGTGGACGGTCATCGTGCCTATCTGACGTACATGGATCTGGGCAAACAGACGCTGGACATCTATCGCACCTTCGTACCCAACGCCCTGCGCGGCCGCGGGATTGCTGCCGCCCTGACCGAGCGGGCCCTGGAGTATGCTGAGCAGATGGGCTACACGGTGATTCCGTCCTGCTCGTACGTGGAACGCTACATGGAGCGCCAGCAGCGGCATTCGAGCAAGGTCTGATTCTGTAAAAAAAGCGGGGCCGCTTCGCGCCCATTCGCGGCACAAGGCCGCTCCTACAGGAAATCGCATAACCCTGTAGGAGCGGCCTTGTGCCGCGAATGGGGCGCGAAGCGGCCCCGCTCTTTTATTGCATCAGCCGCGCTTACGCTGCGGCAGCACATCCTTAAGCTTGGCACGCATGCTGCGCAGGGTCTTCTCGGTAGCCGACCAGTCGATGCAGGCATCGGTAATCGAAACGCCATACTGCAGCTCGTCCAGGTTCTTCGGAATCGACTGGCAGCCCCAGTTCAGGTGGCTCTCGACCATCAGGCCGATGATCGACTGGTTGCCTTCGAGGATCTGGTTGGCGACGTTCTCCATCACCAGTGGTTGCAGGGCCGGGTCCTTGTTGGAGTTGGCGTGGCTGCAGTCGACCATGATATTGGCCTTGATCTTGGCCTTGGCCAGGTCCTGTTCGCAGAGGGCGACGCTGACCGAGTCGTAGTTCGGCTTGCCGTTGCCGCCGCGCAGTACCACGTGGCCGTACGGGTTGCCCTTGGTGGTGACGATCGACACGCCGCCTTCCTGGTTGATGCCGAGGAAGCGGTGTGGCTTGGATACCGACTGCAGGGCGTTGATGGCAACGGTCAGGCCGCCGTCTGTGCCGTTCTTGAAACCGACTGCCGAGGAGAGGCCCGAAGCCATCTCGCGGTGGGTCTGCGATTCGGTGGTACGGGCGCCGATGGCCGACCAGCTGATCAGGTCCTGCAGGTACTGCGGAGAAATCGGATCGAGCGCTTCGGTGGCGGTCGGCAGGCCCATTTCGGCCAGGTCCAGCAGCAGCTTGCGGCCGATGTGCAGGCCATCCTGGATCTTGAACGAGTCATCCAGGTACGGGTCGTTGATCAGGCCTTTCCAGCCGACGGTGGTACGCGGTTTTTCGAAATACACGCGCATGACCAGATACAGCGTGTCGGACACTTCCTCGGCCAGCACTTTCAGGCGCTCGGCGTACTCGTGGGCGGCCTTGATGTCGTGGATCGAGCAAGGGCCGACCACGACGAACAGGCGATGGTCCTTGCCGTCGAGAATATTTCGCACCACTTCACGGCCGGCAGTCACGGTCTGCAGGGCCTTGGCGCTGAGGGGGATTTCCTTCTTGAGCTGATCGGGTGTGATCAGGGTCTCGTTGGAGGCAACGTTCAAGTCATCGATCGGTAAATCAGCCATCGTGTTACTCGTCAGGTCACGGGTGCCGGCCGCCAACTATCCCCGTGCGGCCCAGCAGCAAGAATAATCGCAGCGGGGAGCCGAACCTTAGCGCGTTACAGGTGGCGCGACAATGGGCTGGGCCCAGTCCGTGTGGGGTTTTTCCGAGATGGCAGGTGTTTGCCGAGCGTGGGCTGCCCAGCGCCGCGCAACCTGTGTAAAAAGAGGGCTGACTTTTACCAGGAGATCGGCATGCATCCGCACACACCACGTATCGGCATCATCGGCAGTGGCGCCATCGGCGGCTTCTATGGGTTGATGCTGGCCCGGGCCGGCTTCGATGTGCATTTTCTTTTGCGCAGCGAGTACGAGGTTGTCCGCGAGCAGGGGTTGACCCTGGAAAGTGCCGAGCATGGCAAACTGCAGATAAAGGTGCAGGCCTATTCCAGTGCCGCCGGCATGCCGCCCTGCGACTGGCTGCTGGTGGGGGCCAAGGCCACCAGCAATGACCAGTTGGCGCCGCTGATCGTGCAGGCGGCCGCACCGGGCGCCAAGGTGGTGCTGCTGCAGAACGGCCTGGGCGTGGAGGAGCAGTTGCGCCCGGCCTTGCGCAGCGACATGCACCTGCTCGGCGGCCTGTGTTTCATCTGCGTCAACCGCCAGGCGCCCGGCGTGATCCGCCACCAGGCCCTGGGCGCGGTCAACCTTGGCTACCACAGCGGGCCGGCAAACGATGGCGGTGCCGCGCTGGTCAATGAAGGTGCTGAGCTGTTCCGGGCTGCGGGCATCGACTCGCAGGCCATGCCCGACCTGGCCCAGGCACGCTGGCAGAAGCTGGTATGGAATGTACCCTATAACGGCCTGTCGGTGCTGCTCGGAGCCAGCACCACGCCGTTGATGGCCGACAGTAATGGCCGTGCCCTGATCCAGGCCTTGATGGCGGAGGTAGTACAAGGCGCGGCGGCATGTGGCCATGTGTTGCCCAAGGGGTATGCCGAGCACCTGTTCCAGGTGACCGAGCGCATGCCCGACTACTGGCCCAGCATGTACCACGACCATGTCCACAAGCGCCCGCTGGAGCTGCAGGCCATCTATGGCGAGCCGTTGGCGCGGGCGCGTGCGGCAGGCTGCCGCTTGCCGCGCATGGAGATGCTGTATCAGGCGCTGGCTTTCATCGACCGGGGCGAACAGCCCCGCTGAGGGTGGCTCTGGCCCCGTCGGGGCGCTCCAGCCCGCATCGGCAGCGCGCCGGACGGCAAAGCGTGCGTCCGGCGCGCTGCTAAGCTGAAGCTTGCTCTGCCGCAGCGGCAGTCGAGGAGGTCGAATGATCCACTCCATGCTGTATGCCACCGACCTCGGTGTCTACGCCCCTTTTGTCATGCAACACGCGCTGGCGCTGGCGCGCACATTTGGCGCCGAGTTGTATGTGATCCATGCGGTGGAGCCCATGGGCCAGTTCGCTGAATCTCTCCTGCAGAGCTACCTCGATGAACAGACGCTCGACCAGTTGCACAGCCAGGGGGTGAATACGGTGATGGCCAATATCGAGCAGCGTGTGCTGGAAAACTTTCGCGACGAACTTGGCGAGGAGGCTGACCTGGCAGTGATCAAGGCAGTGCGGGTACGCCAGGGCGACCCAGCGCAGGTGATCCTCGACCAGGCACAGCGGCTGAGCGTCGATCTGCTGATTTTCGGTAGCCACAGTACCGGCGCCGGCGTGGATGTTCCATTGGGGCGCACGGCGGTACGGCTGCTGCAGCTGTCGCCGGTACCGGTATACATGGTGCCGCTGGCGCAGCATTTGGGGCGTAGGAAAGCATGAAGATGGCCGTAGGCCATTTCGGGGTGGTATGTAACAAAATAGTTCTAGATTTATTTCCAGAACCACTAATATAGTTATATATCGTCGCCGCCTGCTGCCGCGGACTCATCGCTGAACCGAGGGAAACCTATGAAGCTTCAACAACTGCGCTACATCTGGGAAGTGGCGCACCATGACCTCAACGTCTCCGCGACGGCGCAGAGCCTGTATACCTCCCAGCCAGGTATCAGCAAGCAGATCCGCCTGCTCGAGGATGAGCTGGGTGTTGAAGTCTTTGCCCGCAGCGGCAAGCACCTGACCCGCGTTACCCCGGCGGGTGAGCGCATCATCAATACCGCCGGCGAAATCCTGCGCAAGGTCGAAAGCATCAAGCAGATTGCCCAGGAGTTCTCCAACGAGAAAAAAGGCACGCTGTCCATCGCCACCACCCACACCCAGGCGCGTTATGCCTTGCCGCCGGTGATCAGCAATTTCATCAAGCAGTACCCGGAAGTCTCCTTGCACATGCACCAGGGTTCGCCCATGCAGATTGCCGAAATGGCCGCGGACGGTACGGTGGACTTCGCCATCGCCACCGAGGCACTGGAGCTGTTCGGCGACCTGATCATGATGCCGTGCTACAAGTGGAACCGCTGCGTGGTGGTGCCGCAGGGCCATCCGTTGACCAAGCTGCCAAAGCTTACCCTGGAAGCGGTCGCCGAATACCCGATCGTTACCTACGTGTTCGGTTTCACCGGGCGTTCGAAGCTGGACGAAGCGTTCAACCACCGCGGCCTCACGCCGAAAGTGGTCTTTACCGCCGCTGACGCCGACGTGATCAAAACTTATGTGCGCCTGGGGCTGGGCGTGGGGATCGTCGCCAAGATGGCGGTGGACACCAAACTCGACAGCGACCTGGTGGCCCTGGATGCCAGCGAGCTGTTCGAAGCCAGCATTACCAAGATCGGCTTCCGCCGCGGCACTTTCCTGCGTGGCTTCATGTGCGACTTCATTGAAAAGTTCGCCCCGCACCTGACCCGTGAAGTGATGGCCAAGGCCATTCAGTGCCATAACAAACAGGAGCTGGAAGACCTGTTCGAAGGCGTCGAGCTGCCGGTGCACTGATCCGGAATTGCAGGGGCCTCACGGCCCCTGTGGGAGCGGGTTTACCCGCGAAGACGGCGACGCGGTGTATGGCACCGGCTTCGCCGGTGTTCGCGGCGGTTCGACGCCTCGATGAACCCGCTCCCACAACGGCCCAGCTGTTTATGCCTTGCTTATCAGGTTGCCCGCGTGCAGCCCGCATTCCTTCTGTGTCGACTCTTCCCACCACCAGCGCCCTTCGCGCTCATGCTGGTTTGGCAGCACCGGGCGGGTGCAGGGCTCGCAGCCGATGCTGATGAAGCCGCGCTCGTGCAGGCTGTTGTACGGCAGCTCCAGCATGCGGATATAACCCCACACCTCCTCGCTGGTCATCTGCGCCAGTGGGTTGAACTTGTACAGGGTGCGTTCGGGCGTGGAGAACGCGCTGTCGATTTCCACTGCAGCCACCTGGCTGCGGGTACCCGGGCTCTGGTCGCGGCGCTGGCCGGTGGCCCAGGCGCTAACCGTGGCCAGCTTGCGGCGCAGCGGCTCGATCTTGCGGATGCCGCAGCACTCGCCGTGGCCGTCCTTGTAGAAGCTGAACAGGCCCTTTTCCTTGACGAACGGGTCGAGCTTGGCGCGGTCGGGGCTGAGGATTTCGATTGGCAGGTCGTACTGCTCGCGGACCTGGTCGATGAACCGGTAAGTCTCCGGGTGCAGGCGGCCGGTATCGAGGCTGAACACCTTGACCTGCTTGTTCAGCTTCCAGGCCATGTCCACCAGCACCACGTCCTCGGCGCCGCTGAAGGAGATCCACAGGTCATCACCGAAGTGCTCGAAGGCAAGCTTGAGAATGTCCTGCGGGGACTTGTTGGCATAGGTCGCGGCCAGGGCGGCGACGTCGAAGGGTTGGCTCATCAGGCGGTTTCCATCTTGGCTGTGGCGCTGTGCGCTCGTAGTGAGGTGATGGTAACAAAAAATGCCGGGTTAGGCGGGCTTGGAGTCGGTGGCGCCTGCTCCCACAGGTACAGCGCACATCTGCCAGTTGTGGGAGCGGGCGCCGCCGATCACAAGCCTTGCAGGGTCTCCATCAACACCCTCACCTTGGCAATCGACTCTTCATATTCGGCCTGCCACTCGGAGTCGGCCACCACCGCGCCGCCGCCCCAGCAACTGACCTGCCCACCCTTGACCAGCAGGCTGCGAATGGCAATCGAGCTGTCCATCTCGCCGCGCACATCCACATAGAGCAGTGAGCCGCAGTACAGCGCCCGGCGTGCCGGCTCCAGTTCATCGATGATCTGCATGGCGCGGATCTTCGGGGCGCCGGTGATCGAACCGCCGGGGAAGCTATCGCCGATCAGGTCCAGGGCGTCCTTGTCGCTGGCCAACTGGCCGGTGATGCTGCTGACCAAGTGGTGCACGTTGGGGTAGCTCTCCAGGCTGAACAGCTCCGGCACCTTCACCGAGCCGATCTCGCAGGTACGCCCCAGATCGTTGCGCAGCAGGTCGACGATCATCAAATTTTCCGAGCGATCCTTGGGGCTGTGCAGCAGCTCCTCGGCATTGCGCATGTCTTCTGTCGGGTTGCTGGCGCGCGGGCGGGTGCCCTTGATCGGCCGGGTTTCCACCTGGCGCTGGCTGACGCGGATGAAGCGTTCGGGCGAGAAGCTCAGCAGGGCGCTGCCGTCGGCCAGTTGCTGGTAGCCGGAGAAGGGGGTGGGGCACGCTTTGCGCAGGGCCTGATAAGCGTGCCACGGGTCGCCCTGGCAGGGCGCGCGGAAGCGCTGGGTAAGGTTGATCTGGTAGCAGTCGCCGGCCTGGATGTAGCGCTGCACCTGGTCAAAGGCGGCCTTGTACTGCTCGGGCTGCAGGTCGCCGGTCATCGGCGCGAGTAGCTGGAAGCTGCCATTTTGCGCGTTGTCGACACCTTCGAACAGGGCGATCAGGCGTTCCCGTTCGCTGCTCGGCAGGCTCGGGTGGAACACCAGTTGGCTGGTCGCGCACTGGTGGTCGGTCACCAGCGCCCAGGCATACAGGCCCAGTTGCGCGTCCGGCAGGCCAAGGTCGTCCACGGCCAGGCTGGGCAGGTGTTCCAGGCGGCGGCCGAAGTCATAGCTCAGGTAGCCGATCAGGCCGCCGGCAAACGGCAGCTCGCTGCCTGCGGGCAACTGCGCATGGCCCAGTCGTGCCAGGCCGGCGCGCAGGCGCTGGAGGAAGGTGCGGCCATCTTCGTCGGGCTGCGCTTGCAGGTGTTGCAGCGGCCAGGCGCTGAGCAGGTCGAAGCGCCCGCGTTCGGCGCCGGGTCGGGCGCTATCCAGCAGGATGGCACCGGGGGCCTGGCGCAGGCGGGCGAAATAGGCGGCAGGGTCGGGCTGGTAGGGCAGGGGGTGGAGCGTACAGGTCGGCATCAGTGTGGACGGCGATGTAAAAGCGAGGAGGGCGATTGTAGACCTGTGCAGGAAATGCGCCTAGCTTTGTGGCGACATTCAAGCACTGGGTTTCGCCCTTGGGGCCCTATCGCGACACAAGGCCGCTCCTACAGGAGATCGCGTGACCCTGTAGGAGCGGCCTTGTGTCGCGATGGGCTGCGCAGCAGCCCCGGCGATTTCAGCGCGGATGCACGTGCCCGAACAAGCCTTGCGATACCCGCACGCGCTGTTCGGCATCTTCGCTGATGCCATCCTTGGCCAGCGCTTCCAGGTGCGCCTCGATGGCGTGGGTGCGCTGGGTCAGGCCGCAGTCGTTGGCGATCTGGATGTTCAGGCCGGGGCGGGCGTTGAGCTCGAGAATCAGCGGCCCCTTGTCCTGGTCCAGCACCATGTCGACACCGATGTAGCCCAGGCCACACAGCTCGTAGCAGCCGGCGGCCAGCTTCATGAAGCCATCCCAGTTCGGCAGTTGCACGCCATCCACCGCGTTGGTGGTGTCCGGGTGCTTGCTGATGATGTTGTTCAGCCAGGTGCCGCGCAAGGTCACGCCGGTGGCCAGGTCGACACCCACGCCGATGGCGCCCTGGTGCAGGTTGGCCTTGCCGCCGGACTGGCGGGTCGGCAGGCGCAGCATGGCCATCACCGGGTAGCCCATCAGCACGATGATGCGGATGTCCGGCACGCCTTCGTAGCTGATGCTCTTGAAGATCTGGTCGGGGGTGACCCGGTACTCGATCAGTGCGCGGTCGCGGTGGCCGCCCAGCGAGTACAGGCCGGTGAGGATGCTCGAGATCTGGTGTTCGATCTCCTCGTGGCTGATGATCTTGCCCGATACCGTGCGGTAACGGTCCTCGAAGCGGTCGGCGATCACCAGGATGCCGTCACCGCCAGCGCCCTGCGCCGGCTTGATGACGAAATCGTTGCGCCCGCCGATGATCTGGTGGAGCTTCTCGATCTCTTTCTCGGTCTCGATGATGCCGTACATTTCCGGCACATGGATGCCGGCCGCCAGGGCGCGCTCCTTGGTGATGATCTTGTCGTCGACGATCGGGTACAGGTGGCGCTTGTTGTACTTCAGCACGTAGTCCGCGTTGCGCCGGTTGATACCCATGATGCCCCGGGCCTCCAGGGCTTTCCACGTCTTGATCAGGCCAAACATCAGGCGTCAGCCTTCTTCAGGAATGCCTTGAAGCGCACGAGCTCGGTCAGGCGGTAGCCGCGGTAGCGACCCATTGCCAGCATGAAGCCCACCAGGATCAACAGCACGGCCGGGAAGGTGAACACGAAGTACACCAGCTCCGGCACCATCATCAACAGGTGCGCCAGGGAAGCGGCGAACAGGGTGCCGATGGCCACTTTCATGGCATGACCGCCGCCACGCTCTTCCCAGGTGATGGACAGGCGCTCGATGGTCATGGTCAGGATCACCATCGGGAACAGCGCTACCGACAGCCCGCGCTCCAGGCCCAGCTTGTGGCTGAACAGGCTGATGGCGGCAATCAGCACCACGACGAAGGTCAGTACCACCGACAGGCGTGGCAGCATCTGCAGCTTCAGGTGTTCCAGGTACGAGCGCAGCGACAGGCCCAGGGCGGTGATTACCGTGAACAGCACGATACCGAAGCCCAGCTGGGTTTCGCGGAAGGCCAAGGCGATCAGTACCGGGGTGAAGGTGCCCAGGGTCTGCAGGCCGACCAGGTTGCGCAGCACCAGGATCACCAGCACGCCGATCGGGATCATCACCATGATCATGAAGGTTTGCTGGGTCTGCAGCGGCAGGCCGTACAGCGAATATTCGAGGAAATCGGCGTCGGTATTCTCGTCGGTCAGCTTGGCCAGGCGGATGGCGTTCATCTCGCTGTTGTTCATGCTGAAGGTAACGTTGGCCTTCTTGCCGCCATCGACGGTGATCAGGTTGTCGTCACCGGTCCACCACAGCAGGCGATCGCTGGGCAGGCCCTGCTCGCCGGTGTCGGGGTTGAAGTACAGCCAGTCGGTACCGTTGAAGCTGCGCAGCCACAGTTCCGGGGTTTGCGGGGTGTCGGCCACCAGGCGGATGGTGTGCACCTTCTCCATCGGTACGTGGGCGATCGACAGCAGCAGGTCGATGACCTGGGCCTTCTTCATGGCCGAGGTGTCGCCGGCCAGCAGCAGCTTGACGTTGTCGTCGTTGAGGTTGTTGACCCGCTTGATGGTCTCGCTGACGAAGGTCTCGACGTCAGCCGAGTGCTGGCGGATCGGCGCCATCAGGGCCTCGGCGGCGATCTTCTCGGGGCCTTCCACTGCCAGGCTGTCACGGAAGGTCGGGCCTTTGACCGTGGTCTTCTCGTTGCTGTAGCGCTTGGTCAGCACCAGGCGGTAGTAGAGGGTCTGGTTGCCGCTGGCGCGGCGGGCCGACCAGGTAACCTTGCGGTTGCCGTCGGCACGGTTGACGCTCACCCCATAGTTGTTGGAGATGAAGCTCTCGTTGAGGCTGACGTAGTCGCGGTTCAGCGGTGGCACGAACATCTGCACCTTGACCGGGTCCTTGGTGCTGGCCACGAACTCGACCTTGGCGTCGATATTCCACAGGTCGTCGGTTTCATCCTCGGTTACCGGGATGCCGAGTACGAAGATCTGATAAGCCGTGACCGCCACGCCCAACAGCACCAGCACGGTGATCAGGACTTTCAGATGGAGGGTAAGAGAGCGCATCGGGATTACTCTGCTTTGGGAGCGTCGGTGGCACAGGCAGGTTTGCCGGCCGCGTATTTAAGGCTTGGGTCGACCAGCGCGTCGAAGTGCTTGAGCGCCTCGGAGCCGATCAGCAGCGGGAACTGGAAGGCGCTGCGGTCGGTGAGGTTGACTTCGATGGTGCGCATGGCCTGGCCCATGCAGATTTCAAGTTCGATGACCGGGCGTGCGGTGTAGGCCTTGCCCGATTCGGCATCATAGTCGCCGGCCCGGCGCTTGATCTTGCTTACGCGTGCCAGCGGGCGTTCGATGGGGTGCGAATGGGCGGCGTCGATGGCCAGGTAGAAACGCACCCAGCTTTCGCCGTTGCGCTTGAAACGCTTGATGTCACGGGCGCTGAGCGACGCGGTCTTGGCGCCGGTGTCGAGCTTGGCGGCCACTTCCAGGTCCAGGTCGCCCAGGCGTGCATATTCGTTGAGACCGTACACGGTCTTGCCTGCGGCCTGGCCAAGGGCCGGCAGCAGGGTGAGGCAGAGCAGCAATGATGCGGGTGTAAGTCTCATATTCCTGGCGCGGTGCAGTGCAAGGTTCGGGGCTGTTTTCAAAGCCATGTTCAGAGCCGTGTTCAGGG
Source organism: Pseudomonas sp. SA233 (assembly GCF_054792385.1). Taxonomy (NCBI): domain Bacteria; kingdom Pseudomonadati; phylum Pseudomonadota; class Gammaproteobacteria; order Pseudomonadales; family Pseudomonadaceae; genus Pseudomonas; species Pseudomonas sp. SA233. Next base: position 2,060,935 of record NZ_CP096449.1, read on the forward strand.
CAAGGCGACTGGCAGCGACTGCGCAAGCTTCCTCGTTAATCTGTCAACAGCATGAATGGATGACAGACAGGCTATCCATACTCCGTCGGAGGCGCGGCATTCTATCACGCCGGCGCCTTGACGCCAGCGGTGCGCGATCTGACAGCACCGGGCTGGCATTAGTTCGTTCTTAGACGATTGTCGACAATATTGATTTTGTCTTTGACTGCTTCGGTCTAATTCGCTAATTTCTGGCAAAGAGATTTTCAAGGTGTCGACAATATGCAGGACCTATCCACCCCCAGCCCGGTACTGACAGACGAAACGGAAACCTTGTCCGAAAACGTCTTCCGGCGCATCCAGGCGGCCATCGTCAAGGGCGATATCGCCCCCGGCAGCAAGATTTCCGAGCCGGAGCTGGCGCGTACCTATGGCATCAGCCGCGGGCCGCTGCGCGAGGCCATCCACCGCCTCGAAGGCCAGCGCCTGCTGGTGCGCGTGCCGCATGTGGGGGCGCGGGTGGTGTCGCTCAATCATGCCGAACTGATCGAGCTGTACGAAATTCGCGAATCGCTGGAAGGCATGGCTTGCCGCCTGGCCGCCGAACGCATGAGCCAGGCCGACATCGACGAACTGCGCCGGGTGCTCGACACCCACGAGCGCGATGCCGCGTTCCAGGCCGGCCTGGGCTATTACCAGCAGGAAGGCGACTACGACTTTCATTACCGGATCATCCAGGGCAGCGGTAACCAGACCCTGGTCAAGATGCTCTGCGGCGAGCTTTACCAGCTGGTGCGCATGTACCGCATCCAGTTCTCCGCCACGCCCAACCGTCCGCGCCAGGCCTTTGCCGAACACCACCGCATTCTCGATGCCATCGCCGACCGTGACGGCGAGCTGGCCGAACTCCTGATGCGCCGCCACATCGGCGCATCCAAGCGCAATATCGAGCGTCACTATCTGGACGCCCACAACAACAGCCCACGAGGTGAGAAATGACTGTGAAGAGCACCCCCGGTCAGCGTTTCCGCGACGCCGTTGCCGCTGAACATCCGCTGCAGGTGGTTGGCGCCATCAATGCCAACCATGCCCTGCTGGCCAAGCGCGCCGGCTTCAAGGCCATCTACCTGTCCGGTGGCGGCGTCGCTGCCGGTTCGCTGGGCCTGCCGGACCTGGGCATCAGCGGCCTGGACGATGTACTCACCGATGTGCGCCGCATCACCGACGTGTGCGACCTGCCGCTGCTGGTGGATGTCGACACCGGTTTCGGTGCCTCTGCCTTCAACGTCGCCCGCACCGTGCGCTCGATGAGCAAGTTCGGCGCTGCCGCCATCCATATCGAGGACCAGGTTGGCGCCAAGCGCTGCGGCCACCGCCCGAACAAGGAAATCGTCAGCCAGCAGGAAATGGTCGACCGCATCAAGGCCGCAGTCGATGCCCGTACCGATGACAGCTTCGTGATCATGGCGCGTACCGACGCCCTGGCCGTCGAGGGCCTGAACGCCGCCCTGGACCGCGCCGCCGCCTGCGTCGAGGCCGGTGCCGACATGATCTTCCCGGAAGCCATCACCGAGCTGCAGATGTACAAGACCTTCGCCGACCGGGTGAAGGCACCGATCCTGGCCAACATCACCGAGTTCGGCGCCACGCCGCTGTACACCACCGAGGAGCTGGCCTCGGTCGACGTGTCGCTGGTGCTGTACCCGCTGTCGGCGTTCCGCGCCATGAACAAGGCAGCCGAGAACGTGTACACCGCGCTGCGCCGCGACGGCACGCAGAAGAACGTGATCGACACCATGCAGACCCGCATGGAGCTCTACGATGCCATTGGTTACCACGCCTTCGAGCAGAGCCTCGATGCGCTGTTTGCCCAGAAGAAGGGCTGAAGGTCAAAGATTTGCGTTGGAGCGGCTGGCCTCTTCGCGGGTGAACCCGCTCCCACAGGGACCCCACAGGCATAGAGTGCCACACCGTCCCTGTAGGAGCGGGCTTGCCCGCGAAGAGGCCGGCACACGCAAAACTGACTAGCCAGCTAGATTTCCATAACAAGTTCAAGAAAGGAGAAACACCATGGCCGAAGCAAAAGTACTCAGTGGCGCAGGCCTGCGCGGCCAGGTGGCCGGCCAGACCGCGCTGTCGACCGTGGGCCAGGCCGGTGCCGGGCTGACCTACCGCGGTTACGATGTGCGTGACCTGGCTGCCGGTGCCGAATTCGAGGAAGTCGCCTACCTGCTGCTGTATGGCGAGCTGCCGAGCAAAGCCGAACTGGCCGACTACAAGCGCAAGCTCAAGGGGCTGCGCGACCTGCCGCAAGCCCTGAAGGAAGTGCTCGAGCGCATCCCGCGTGACGCCCACCCGATGGACGTGATGCGCACAGGTTGCTCGGTGCTGGGTACCCTGGAGCCCGAACTGACCTTCGAGGCCCAGCGTGACAAGACCGACCGCCTGCTGGCGCTGTTCCCGGCGGTGATGTGCTACTGGTACCGCTTCACCCACGACGGCGTGCGTATCGACTGCACCAGCGACGAAGACACCCTCGGTGGTCACTTCCTGCACCTGCTGCACGGCAAGAAGCCGAGCGAGCTGCACGTCAAGGTCATGAACGTGTCGCTGATCCTCTACGCCGAGCACGAGTTCAACGCCTCGACCTTCACCGCCCGCGTCTGTGCCTCGACCCTCTCCGACCTGTACTCCTGCGTAACCGCTGCCATTGGTTCGCTGCGCGGCCCGCTGCATGGCGGTGCCAACGAGGCGGCGATGGAGCTGATCGAGCGCTTCCAGAGCCCGCAGGAAGCCACTGCCGAGCTGCTGCGCATGCTCGAGCGCAAGGACAAGATCATGGGCTTTGGCCATGCCATCTACAAAGAGTCCGACCCGCGCAACGAGGTGATCAAGGGCTGGTCGAAACAGCTCGCCGACGAAGTGGGTGACAAGGTGCTGTACCCGGTTTCCGAAGCCATCGACAAGACCATGTGGGAGCAGAAGCGCCTGTTCCCCAACGCCGACTTCTACCATGCCTCGGCGTACCACTTCATGGGCATCCCGACCAAGCTGTTCACCCCGATCTTCGTCTGCTCGCGCCTGACCGGCTGGGCGGCGCACGTCTTCGAACAGCGTGCCAACAACCGCATCATCCGCCCGAGCGCCGAGTATGTCGGCGTCGAGCAGCGCCAGTTCGTGCCGATCGAGCAGCGCTGAGTCATAGATCGCTGGGGCTGCTGCGCAGCCCTTTCGCGACACAAGGCCGCTCCCACAGGGACGGCGCAGTACCTGTGGGAGCGGCCTTGTGTCGCGAAAGGGGCGCGTAGCGCCCCCAAGGCCTGAGCCGCACCTGCCCCCGAATACCGTGACCGAGCCTGATAACGATATGAACACTGCATTCCGCAAGCACCTGCCAGGCACCGACCTGGACTACTTCGATGCCCGCGCGGCGGTCGAGGCCATCAAGCCCGGCGCCTACGATGGCCTGCCTTACACCTCTCGCGTACTCGCCGAGAACCTGGTGCGCCGCTGCGACCCGGCTACCCTCGACGCCTCGCTGGGCCAGCTGATCGAGCGCAAGCGCGACCTCGACTTCCCGTGGTTCCCGGCCCGCGTGGTGTGCCACGACATTCTCGGCCAGACTGCACTGGTCGACCTCGCCGGCCTGCGTGACGCCATTGCCGACAAAGGCGGCGACCCGGCCCAGGTCAACCCTGTGGTGCCGGTGCAGCTGATCGTCGACCACTCGCTGGCCGTCGAGTGCGGTGGTTTCGACCCGCAGGCCTTCGAAAAGAACCGCGCCATCGAAGACCGCCGCAACGAAGACCGCTTCCATTTCATCAACTGGACCAAGAAGGCGTTCAAGAACGTCGACGTGATCCAGCCGGGCAACGGCATCATGCACCAGATCAACCTGGAGAAGATGTCGCCTGTGATCCACAACGACCGTGGCGTGGCCTACCCGGACACCTGCGTCGGCACCGACAGCCACACCCCGCATGTCGACGCCCTGGGCGTGATCGCCATTGGCGTGGGTGGCCTGGAAGCCGAGAACGTGATGCTCGGCCGTGCCTCGTGGATGCGCCTGCCGGAAATCGTCGGCGTCGAGCTGACCGGCAAGCTGGCGCCGAACATCACCGCCACCGACCTGGTGCTGGCCCTGACCGAATTCCTGCGCAAGCAGAAAGTCGTCGGCGCCTACCTGGAGTTCCACGGCGAGGGTGCACGTGCCCTGACCCTGGGCGACCGCGCCACCATCTCCAACATGGCCCCGGAGTATGGCGCCACTGCGGCGATGTTCGCCATCGACCAGCAGACCATCGACTACCTGCGCCTGACCGGCCGCGAAGAGCAACAGGTCAAACTGGTGGAAACCTATGCCAAGGCCACCGGCCTGTGGGCCGACAGCCTGGGCGGCGCAGTCTACGAGCGCACCCTGAGCTTCGACCTGTCGAGCGTGGTGCGCAACATGGCTGGCCCGTCCAACCCGCATGCCCGCGTCGCCACCAGCGACCTGGCGGCCAAAGGCATCGCCGGCAGCTGGGAAGAAGTGCCAGGGCAGATGCCAGATGGCGCGGTGATCATTGCTGCCATCACCAGCTGCACCAACACCAGCAACCCGCGCAACGTGATTGCCGCAGGCCTGCTGGCGCGCAATGCCAACAAACTGGGGCTGGCCCGCAAGCCGTGGGTCAAGTCGTCGCTGGCGCCTGGTTCCAAGGCCGTGCAGCTGTACCTGGAAGAAGCCGGGCTGGAGAAGGAGCTGGAACAGCTCGGCTTTGGTATCGTCGCCTTCGCCTGCACCACCTGCAACGGCATGTCCGGCGCCCTGGACCCGGTGATCCAGCAAGAAATCATCGACCGTGACCTGTACGCCACCGCCGTGCTGTCGGGCAACCGCAACTTCGACGGGCGCATCCACCCGTATGCCAAGCAGGCGTTCCTCGCTTCGCCGCCACTGGTGGTGGCCTACGCCATCGCCGGTACCATCCGCTTCGACATCGAGAAGGATGTGCTGGGCGTGGTCGATGGCAAGGAAATCCGCCTCAAGGATATCTGGCCCAGCGACGAAGAAATCGACGCCGTGGTACGTGCCGCGGTCAAGCCGGAGCAGTTCCGCAAGGTGTACATCCCGATGTTCGCCATCGAGGAAGACCGTGGGCCGAAGGTGGCGCCGCTGTACGACTGGCGCCCGATGAGCACCTACATCCGCCGCCCGCCGTACTGGGAAGGTGCCTTGGCCGGTGAACGGACCCTGCGCGGCATGCGCCCGCTGGCAGTGCTGCCGGACAACATCACCACCGACCACCTGTCGCCGTCCAACGCCATCATGCTCGACAGCGCAGCCGGCGAGTACCTGGCGAAGATGGGCCTGCCGGAGGAGGACTTCAACTCTTACGCTACCCACCGTGGCGACCACCTGACCGCCCAGCGCGCTACCTTTGCCAACCCCAAGCTGTTCAACGAAATGGTGCGCAAGGAAGACGGCAGCGTGAAGCAGGGCTCGCTGGCGCGTATCGAGCCGGAAGGCAAGGTCACCCGCATGTGGGAGGCGATCGAGACCTACATGGAGCGCAAGCAGCCACTGATCATCGTCGCCGGTGCCGACTACGGCCAGGGTTCGTCCCGTGACTGGGCGGCCAAGGGTGTGCGCCTGGCCGGTGTCGAGGCGATCGTCGCCGAAGGCTTCGAGCGTATTCACCGTACCAACCTGGTGGGCATGGGCGTGCTGCCGCTGGAGTTCAAGCCGGGCACCGACCGCAAGACCCTCGGCCTGGATGGCAGCGAGACCTATGACGTGCTGGGCGCGCGTACGCCGCGGGCGACGCTGACCCTGGTGGTTACCCGCGCCAACGGCGAGCGCCTGGAGGTGCCGGTGACCTGCCGCCTGGACACCGCCGAGGAAGTGTCGATCTACGAGGCCGGCGGGGTGCTGCAACGCTTCGCCCAGGACTTCCTCGAAGCGACCGCCTAATCAAGAGCAGCGCGGTCCTCTGTGGGAGCGGGTTTACCCGCGAATGCGTCAGCAGATACAACATTGTTTTCTGATCGGACGCTTTCGCGGGTGAACCCGCACCCACAGGGGTGCGCAAGACAGGAATTGAACATGGCTCATGTACCGCAAGTAAAAATCCCCGCCACCTACATCCGTGGCGGCACCAGCAAAGGCGTGTTCTTCCGCCTGCAAGACCTGCCCGAGCAGGCGCAGATCCCCGGCCCGGCCCGCGACGCACTGCTGCTGCGGGTGATCGGCAGCCCCGACCCTTACGGCAAGCAGATCGACGGCATGGGCGGTGCCACTTCGAGCACCAGCAAGACCGTGATTCTGTCGCAGAGCATCAAGCCTGAGCACGACGTCGACTATCTGTTCGGCCAGGTCAGCATCGACAAGGCCTTCGTCGACTGGAGCGGTAACTGCGGCAACCTCTCCGCCGCGGTCGGTTCGTTCGCCATCAGCAGCGGCCTGGTCGACCCGGCACGCATTCCGCGCAATGGCATCGCCACCGTGCGCATCTGGCAGGCCAACATCGGCAAGACCATCATCGCCCATGTGCCGATCACCGAAGGTGAAGTTCAGGAAACCGGCGACTTCGAGCTGGACGGGGTGACCTTCCCGGCTGCCGAGGTGCAGCTGGAGTTCCTCGACCCGGCGGCCGACGAAGATGGCGACGGCGGGGCGATGTTCCCCACCGGCAACCTGGTCGATGACCTCGAGGTGCCGGGTGTCGGTACGTTCAAGGCGACCCTGATCAATGCCGGCATCCCGACCATCTTCGTCAATGCGGCGGATATCGGCTACACCGGCACCGAACTGCAGGACGCCATCAACGGCGACCCGCAGGCGCTGCTGCGCTTCGAGACGATTCGCGCCCATGGTGCCGTGCGAATGGGCCTGATCGACAACGTCGACCAGGCTGCCGGGCGTCAGCACACGCCGAAAGTGGCTTTCGTCGCGCCGCCGAGCACCTACACTGCGTCCAGTGGCAAAGCGGTGCAGTCAGGTGATATCGACCTGCTGGTACGGGCCTTGTCGATGGGCAAGCTGCACCATGCAATGATGGGGACGGCCGCGGTGGCCATCGGTACCGCGGCGGCCATTCCGGGCACGCTGGTCAACCTCGCCGCAGGCGGGGGCGAGCGCAGCGCCGTGCGTTTCGGCCACCCCTCGGGCACCCTGCGGGTGGGGGCCGAGGCGCGCCAGGTGAATGGTGAATGGACAGTGACCAAGGCAATCATGAGCCGCAGTGCTCGCGTGCTGATGGAGGGCTGGGTTCGCGTGCCTGGCGATAGCTTCTAACGCACCACTGGCGCTCGGCTTTAGTGAGTTGGGGCCGCTTTGCGCCCCTTCGCGGGCAAGCCCGCTCCTACACGGTTTGCGCGGTACCTGTAGGAGCGGCCTTGTGTCGCGAAGGGCTGCAAAGCAGCCCCGGCAATTCTGAAGGGAGCTGGATATGAGCGCCAACGTAGACCTCAACGCCCGCCCGGACTACGACCGGGTGCTGCAAACCCTCGCCGATTACGCCCTCACGTATCGGGTCGAATCCGTCGAAGCCCTGGATACCGCGCGCAACTGCCTGATGGATACCCTCGGCTGCGGCCTCCTGGCCCTGCGCTTCCCCGAATGCACCAAGTTGCTAGGCCCCCAGGTGGAAGGCACCCTGGTGCCCAATGGCGCCCGCGTGCCCGGCACCGCCTACCGCCTCGACCCGGTCAAGGCTGCCTGGGACATCGGCTGCACGGTGCGCTGGCTGGACTACAACGATACCTGGCTGGCCGCCGAATGGGCCCACCCGTCGGACAACCTCGGCGGCATACTGGCTGTTGCCGATCACCTGTCGCAAAAGTACGTGGCCGCAGGTGAAGCACCGCTGCTGATGCGCGATGTGCTCGAAGCCATGGTCATGGCTCACGAGATCCAGGGCGTGTTGGCGCTGGAAAACGCCTTCAACCGCGTTGGCCTCGACCATGTGATTCTGGTCAAGGTAGCCTCCACCGCCGTGTGCGCCAGGCTGATGGGGGCCAACCGTGAGCAGATGCTGAGCGCCTTGTCCCACGCGTTCGTCGATGGCCAGGCGCTGCGTACCTACCGCCATGCGCCCAACGCTGGTTCGCGCAAGTCGTGGGCCGCCGGGGATGCTTCCAGCCGTGGCGTGCGCCTGGCCGACATTGCCCTGCGTGGCGAGATGGGCGTGCCTGGCGTGCTCACCGCGCCGCAGTGGGGCTTCTACGATGTGCTGTTCAGCCACACCAACAAGGACCTGGCGCTCAAGCCGTCCGAGCAGCAAGAGCTGCGCCTGCCGCAAGCCCTTGGTAGCTACGTGATGGAAAACGTGCTGTTCAAGGTCAGTTTCCCTGCCGAGTTCCACGCCCAGACCGCCTGTGAGGCTGCGGTAACATTGCATCCGCTGGTACGTAACCGCCTGCACGAGATCGACCGTATCGTCATTACCACTCAGGAGTCGGCGATCCGCATCATTTCCAAGAGCGGCTCGCTGGCCAATGCCGCCGACCGCGACCACTGCCTGCAGTACATGGTGGCAGTGCCACTGATTTTCGGGCATCTGGTGGCCGAGCATTACGAAGACGCCTTCCATGCCAACCACCCAAGCATCGACCGCCTGCGCGAAAAGATGGAGGTGGTGGAAGACCCGCGCTTCAGCCGTGAGTACCTGGAGCCGGACAAGCGCTCGATCGCCAATGCGCTGCAAGTGTTCTTCAAGGATGGCAGCAGTACCGAGCAGGTGGTGGTGGAATACCCGATCGGGCATCGCCGGCGGCGAGGGGAGGGCATACCGTTGCTGGAGGCCAAGTTCAGGGACAACCTGGCGACGCGCTTTGCGCGGCAGCGGTGTGGGGAGATCGTGGATGTGTGCAAGGACCAGCAGAAGCTGGAGCAGATGGCGGTGCACAGGTTTGTCGACCTGTTCGTGATCTGAGTCGGCCTGCACAGCGCTCAAGGCCTGTGCAACCCCTGTAGGAGCAGCCTTGCGCTGCGAAGAGGCCATTAAAGCTCAGGAGAGTCTGTTGCCTTGCTGGCCTCTTCGCAGCGCAAGGCTGCTCCTACAGGGATCTCGGCTGGTGCGGGCAAAACAAGAAAGCCCCGACATTTCTGCCGGGGCTTTCTTTTACATCTTACAACTCAGCTTACGCCTGAACCACCGGGATCTTGGCGTTGGCTGCCGCTTCGCGGAACTCGGCGATCTGGTCGAAGCTCAGGTAGCGGTAAACGTCGGCAGCCATGCTGTCGATGTCCTTCGCGTACTGCATGTACTCTTCGACGGTCGGCAGCTTGCCGATGATCGAAGCGACAGCGGCCAGCTCGGCCGATGCCAGGTACACGTTGGTGGCGTCGCCCAGACGGTTCGGGAAGTTACGGGTCGAGGTGGAGACCACGGTCGAACCGGTCTGCACACGTGCCTGGTTACCCATGCACAGCGAGCAGCCTGGCATTTCCATGCGCGCGCCAGCCTTGCCGTAGATGCCGTAGTAGCCTTCTTCGGTCAGCTGGTGAGCGTCCATCTTGGTTGGCGGAGCCAGCCACAGACGAGTCGGGATACCGCCCTTGACCTTGTCCAGCAGCTTGCCGGCAGCGCGGAAGTGGCCGATGTTGGTCATGCACGAACCGATGAACACTTCGTCGATCTTCTCGCCCTGTACCGAAGACAGCAGGCGGGCATCGTCCGGGTCGTTCGGTGCACAGAGCACAGGCTCTTTCACTTCGGCCAGGTCGATTTCGATGATCTCGGCGTATTCGGCATCGGCGTCGGCCGACAGCAGCTCAGGCTTGGCCAGCCAGGCTTCCATGGCCTGGGCGCGGCGCTCCAGGGTGCGGGCATCGCCGTAGCCTTCGCCGATCATCCAGCGCAGGAGGGTGATGTTGGACTGCAGGTACTCGGCGATGGCCTTCTCTGGCAGCTTGATGGTGCAACCGGCAGCGGAACGCTCGGCCGAGGCGTCGGACAGCTCGAAGGCTTGCTCGACGGTCAGCTCGTTCAGGCCTTCGATCTCGAGGATGCGGCCGGAGAAGATGTTCTTCTTGCCCTTCTTCTCGACGGTCAGCAGGCCCTTCTGGATGGCGTAGTAAGGGATGGCGTGGACCAGGTCACGCAGGGTGATGCCTGGCTGCAGTTTGCCCTTGAAGCGCACCAGCACGGATTCTGGCATGTCCAGCGGCATGACGCCGGTGGCGGCGGCGAAGGCCACCAGGCCGGAACCGGCCGGGAACGAGATGCCGATCGGGAAGCGGGTGTGCGAGTCGCCACCGGTACCCACGGTGTCAGGCATCAGCATGCGGTTCAGCCAGCTGTGGATGATGCCGTCGCCCGGGCGCAGCGACACGCCGCCACGGGTGCGGATGAAGTCTGGCAGGGTGTGGTGGGTGGTGACGTCGATCGGCTTCGGATAGGCCGCGGTGTGGCAGAACGACTGCATCACCAGGTCAGCGGAGAAGCCCAGGCACGCCAGGTCCTTCAGCTCGTCGCGGGTCATCGGGCCAGTGGTGTCCTGGGAACCGACGGTGGTCATCTTCGGCTCGCAGTAGGCACCTGGGCGCACGCCCTGGCCTTCTGGCAGGCCGCAGGCACGGCCGACCATTTTCTGTGCCAGGGTGAAGCCCTTGCCCGAATCGGCAGGCTGCTCCGGCTTCTTGAACAGGTCGGAGGCGCCCAGGCCCAGTTCGGCACGGGCCTTCTCGGTCAGGCCACGGCCGACGATCAGCGGGATACGGCCGCCAGCGCGGACTTCATCCAGCAGCACTTCGGTTTTCAGCTCGAAGGTGGTGACCAGTTCGTCGCTGCCGTTACGGCGCACTTCGCCCTTGAACGGGTAAACGTCGATGACGTCGCCCATGGCCAGGTTGGTGCAGTCGAATTCGATCGGCAGGGCGCCGGCGTCTTCCATGGTGTTGTAGAAGATCGGGGCGATCTTGGTACCGAAGCAGAAACCACCGGCGCGCTTGTTCGGTACGTACGGGATGTCGTCGCCGAAGAACCACAGCACCGAGTTGGTGGCGGATTTGCGCGAAGAACCGGTACCGACCACGTCACCGACGTAGGCAACCGGGTAACCCTTGGCCTTGACCGCTTCGATCTGGGCCAGCGGGCCGACCGAACCAGGCTGCTGCGGCTCGATGCCGTCGCGGGCCATCTTCAGCATGGCCAGTGCGTGCAGCGGGATGTCAGGGCGCGACCAGGCGTCCGGGGCAGGGGACAGGTCGTCGGTGTTGGTTTCGCCTGGCACCTTGAACACGGTCAGGGTGTACTTGTCGGCGATGGCCGGACGCGAGGTGAACCATTCGCCGGCAGCCCAGGATTCCAGCACGGCCTTGGCGTGAACGTTGCCGGCCTTGGCTTTTTCGGCCACGTCGTGGAAGGCATCGAACATCAGCAGGGTGTGCTTGAGCTGTTCGGCCGCGACGGCGCCCAGTTCGGCGTCATCCAGCAGTGCGACCAGCGTTTCGATGTTGTAGCCGCCCTGCATGGTGCCCAGCAGTTCGGTGGCGTGCTTGCGGTCGATCAGAGGCGACTTGGCTTCGCCTTTGGCGACGGCGGAGAGGAAAGCGGCCTTGACATAGGCAGCTTCGTCGACCCCTGGCGGTACGCGGTGGGTGATCAGGTCTACGAGGAAGGCTTCTTCGCCGGCCGGCGGGTTTTTCAGCAGCTCGACCAGGCCTGCAGTTTGTTCGGCGTTCAGCGGCTGGGGCACGATACCCAGGGCGGCACGCTCTTCGATGTGTTTGCGGTAGGCTTCAAGCACAGTTATTTCCCTCATCAGTGGTCCCTAAAGGGGGTCCGGGACGCTCATCCAGCATTCAATGCACCCATGCGCTGCCACGGCTTTGTGGGCCGCCCAGCCAGAGTCGCAAAGAATCCTTACAGAAGCTGCTTTCAAAGTTTTACGCCTGCAGAACGGGGAGCTGATGAGGGCTGGCACGGGCATGCGAGGGATGCATGGCCCGGGCCAACGCCGTTCTACCGGATGAACTGTGCTCGTGACGCTTTGAAAACAGCTTCCAACGGACATTGTTGCCTTTGAAAAGGCGGGATGATTCTACGGCAAAAAAAGCCCGAAGGTAAGGCGGCGAAGATGACTTTAACGAGTGACCCTGGTTAGACAAAGGGCTAACATGGGTTCGTGTTCCATCGCCAAGCTGTTGTTTTTCATGTCCAACAAGTCCATCAAGACCCCTTGCGTCGGCCTGTGCTCCACGGTTTACGGAGACACGGTTTGCCGTGGCTGCAAGCGGTTTCACCACGAAGTGATCAACTGGAACGGCTACGACGATGCGCAGAAGCGCGCCGTGTGGCTGCGCCTGGAGCAGCTGCTGGTGCAGGTGATGATGGCCAAGCTGGAGGTGTTCGACAAAGGCCTGCTGCGCCAGCAACTGGAGCAGCGTTCCATCCGCTTTGTCGACCAGCAGTCGGAATATTGCTGGGCGTACCAGCTGATTGCCCGCGGGGCGCGGATGATCCGCGACCTGGAAGCCTATGGCATGGTGCTGTTGCCGGAATTTCGCGACTGGGAGCTGCCGCAGTTGCGCGACGCCATCGACCGCGAGTTCTTCCTGCTGTCCGAGGCGCATTACCAGCGCTACATCGCCCCGGCGTTCCTGCAACAGGCATTGGAGTAGGCTGTTTCCCGCTGATTTCGGGCGGCATTGCTCGCGTAGTGTCCGGCGTTTTCCATGTACAGGAAGCGCCCATGAGCGACTATGTCTACCACCCGGAATTTTCCTTTTTGGCTCGCTGCTGGTGGCAGCTGGGCGATGAGCTCCTGCATCCCGATCAGTGGGACGCTTCGACCGCCAGGCTTGCCCCCATGTGGCTGCATTATGGCGGGGCCGGTTTTCACAATGACCACTGGTACCGATATCTGCGGGCCGAGCCCGAAGGCACCGGGCCATTGCAGCTGGAGCCATGGAGCTACACCTTGCCCAGTCATGTGTATGGCGAGCTGTTCTGGTTCGGAGCCTATATCAGCGGTACGGACCGGACCGGGGCGACACTGCGCTATGAAATACGGCCTTATGACCGGAACTGGAAACCGCTGAAGCGGATTGTCTACAGTAAGCCGGGGGCGCTGTCAGGCTTTGCAGGCTATGCGGGCGTGAAGGACCAGACCGAGGCGGCGGCCGGGCGTCAGCATCTGACCGATCCGCAGCACCTGTGGAACCTTTCGGGTATCAACTACAACGATATCAAGCGCGGGGCGCGGTTATGCAATGTCGTTCTGGTCGACGCCGCCGGGCAACGGGCCAGGCGCATCGCCAACCGGGAGGCGTGGCTGATAAACACGCTGACTGGCGAACCAGGCCTGATGGCCCTCGAAGTGCTGGACTACGCCCATGAAGCGCGCGATGTCGCCTGGGGCACGGGCCTGCAGCGGGCGGGCAGCAGTCAGGTGTTCAAGGCAGAGCACAGTTTCATCGCCAGTTTGTGCTGGCGGCCCGACGAGACGCCAGCCGGCCCTGCCGGCTCCACGGACGGCGTGCAGGGCTTGGTGGCAGCTCGCTTTGACGAAGGCTGGGAGTGGAACCCACGGGCAAGGTTGAGTGTGGAGCAGACCGATGCTTTGGGCACGCGCTGGCGCGACGATGAAACCCGACCGGCATGCGAGCGTTTCTGGTTTGCCGCCTACCTCGATAACGGGGTGTATGCGTATGAGATCTGGCCGCTTGACGAGCGTGGTCGGCGCCTGAACTTCACCCTGCGCAAACAGAAGGGCTGGACCATGAGCCTGGCGCAGCGCTGGCAATCGGTTCGTGCGGAGGCGGATATTCTCTGGCATCTGGACGGGTTGGACCCGGCTGCCTTGCAGGCGGGGGCAACTGTGGCCAACGTGAAACTCAGGCACAGCAGTGGCCGAGTCGTGAAGCTGGCAGATCGCAGCGAACGCAGGCTGGGTACGGAGGCGCTGGGTGAGGAAGGATCCCTGACTGTGCAGGTGCTGGAAACCTCGGCCAGGTTCTAGGGGGGCGCAAGGGCGCTGCTACAGCGCCCTTGCCGGGGGTTCAGTCGCCGCTGTACTCGCAACCGCTGGTGCAGGTTTCGTGGATGCGGACCTTCGACAGTTCCGGCAGCAGCGGCTTGACCTGGTCCCAGATCCACTTGGCGATCACTTCACTGGTGGGGTTTTCCAGGCCCGGGATGTCGTTCAGGTAGTTGTGGTCCAGTTGCTCGTAGATCGGCTTGAAGATCGCCTTGATCTCGGCGAAGTCGCGGATCCAGCCGGTGTGCGGGTCGAGCGGGCCGGTCAGGTGCAGGCCGACCTTGAACGAGTGGCCGTGCAGGCGGCCGCATTTGTGCCCGGCAGGGACGTGAGGCAGGCGGTGGGCCGATTCGAATGTGAATTCCTTGAAGATTTCCACGCTGTCATAACTCTATGTGAATCAAGAATGCGCGCAGTCTACCAGCATGGCCGCTACAAGGCTTGCAGGCGTTCATGCAACCGCCCGGTGGCAATCAGTTCCAGCAGCTCGTCGCCCAGCCGCTGGCTCTCGGCAATGGCCTTGTACCAGTAGCGCTTGCGGCCAGGCGCATCGCCCATGAAACGCTTGAAGTCATTGCGGTCGGGTAGCTTGCCGTAGGGCAGGGCAGCCAGGTACTGCGGCGAGGGCGTCATCAGCAGCACGTTCTGCAGGCGGGTGGCATCGCCCTTGCGCCAGGGCAGGGCCTTGTCGAACCAGCCGGGTACGACCTTGTCGGTGAAGTGCGGGTACAGCACCAGGTCGTCGCCGCGGTAGGGCAGGTCGAGGTGATAGTCGAGCAGGCCGCCGTCGCGGTAGGTGCCTGCACCTGCACCAGGGATGTCTTTCACGCCTTCCATGACCATGGGGATGGAGCCCGAGGCAAGCAGGGCATGGCGCAGGTTGGCCAGGTCCAGCGGCAGGCAGCGCGAGGGGAAGTCGGTCAGTGCGTCGAGCGGCGGCGTGGCGCGGCCGTCGTGCAGGATGACGCGCTCGAAGTGCCGTGCCAGGCGCGAGCGGCCGAGCAGGTTGCTGGCGATCACCGAACCCAGGCCGAGGCCCAGGCGGCCCCGATGGTCGTGGGCGAGCTGGCCATGGCTCTTCACCACCAGGATGTTCAGGCGATAGTGCGGGTTGGCCAGCAGCTGGCTGTCGCGGCCTTGCAGCAGGTCATCGAGCATGTGTTGGCAACTGCGGCTGATTTCGGCCGGGGTGACGCCCTTGGCGAAATCCTGCTCGGTGTACAGTTCGCCCAGGCGACGGATGCCTGCGACCGGGTCGTCGAGGCAGGCACTGGCAAAGCGCCAGGCGCCGATCGAGGCGCCGATCAGCGCACGTTGGCGTGGCGCCGACGGCAGCCACTCACCGAACAGCGCCAGGTCCAGGCCCTGGATGCCCAGCGGCTTCGGCCCGCCAGCCGCACCCGGCAGCACACCGACATCGGCCGCCTGCAGGCCGCGCTCGCGGACCTGCCGCAGGGCACGTTGGCCGGCCTTGAAGGTGAGGGCGGGGTATTTGATGTGAATGGCGCTCATGGCGGATCTCTTGGGCAGCAGGCAAGTCATTGTAAAGGGTTCAAGGCACGCACAGGACCTGTAGGAGCAGCCTTGTGCTGCGAAGAGGCCATTGCTGGCGAAGAAAATCTGTTGCCCTAGTGGCCCATTCGCAGCACAAGGCTGCTCCTACAGGTATTTGCCCCATGCCGCGGCCTGTGATGAACCGGTGAGAGCTGCGCTATCATGGCGCCAGTTGTTTTCAGGTTGAATTAAGGACCGGTGGTTAATCTTAACCCCGTAGACAACTTGCACAGTTCTCAGGAGAGAAGAACGATGAAACGCATGACTGCCCTGTTCACCGTAGCCGCCGCCCTTGCCCTGGGCGCCCATTCCGCCATCGCCAAGGATGTGCAGCCCGACGAAGTGGTCAAGCTGGTAAATGCCAAGACCGTCAAGTCGCTGGATGAACTCAAGGCCGCCGCCGTGGCCAAGCACCCAGGAGCCACCGTCACCGACTCGGAACTTGAAGATGAGTACGGTCGCTACGTCTACAAGGTCGAGCTGCGCGACACGCAGAACGTCGAATGGGACGTGGCGCTGGACGCCAAGACCGGTGAAGTGCTGAAGGACGAGCGGGACAACTGATGATCCACCTACTGCGGCCGGCGCGCTACCTCGCGCTGGCCCTGCTGGCCGTGTGTTCCCTGGCCGTTGCCCGCGACCTGGACCAGGACGAAGCCCTGGAACTGCGCCAGAAGGGCATCATCCTGCCGCTCGAGCATCTGCTGGAAACCGCCCTGGGGCGTCACCCCGGGGCGCGCCTGCTGGAGGCCGAGCTGGAAGAAGACGACAATCGCTACGAATACGAAGTCGAGTTGCTGACGGCTGAAGGGGTGGTGCGCGAGATCAAACTCGATGCCAGCAGCGGTGCCCTGCTAAAAGACGAGGAAGACGACTGAATGCGCCTGTTGCTTGTCGAGGACAATGTACCGTTGGCCGATGAACTTACCGCAGGCCTGCAGCGCCAGGGCTACGCCGTGGACTGGCTGGCCGATGGCCGCGACGCGGTGTATCAGGGCCAGAGCGAACCCTACGACCTGATCATCCTGGACCTTGGCCTGCCGGGCCTGCCGGGCCTGGAAGTGCTGGCCCAGTGGCGTGCCGCCGGCCTGGCTACGCCGGTGTTGATCCTTACTGCCCGTGGCTCGTGGGCCGAGCGTATCGAAGGGCTGAAGGCCGGGGCCGATGACTACCTGAGCAAACCCTTCCACCCCGAAGAACTGCAGCTGCGCATTCAGGCGTTGTTGCGCCGTGCCCGTGGCCTGGCCAACCAGCCAACGCTGGAAGCGGCCGGCCTGCACCTGGACGAAAGCCGGCAGTGCGTGAACCGTGACGGCGTGGATATCCAGCTGACCGCCGCCGAGTTCCGCCTGCTGCGCTACTTCATGCTGCATCCGCAGCAGATCCTGTCCAAGAGCCACCTTGCCGAGCACCTCTACGACGGTGAAACCGAGCGCGACTCCAACGTGCTGGAAGTGCACGTCAACCACTTGCGGCGCAAGCTGGGCCGAAGCGTCATCGAGACCCGCCGCGGGCAGGGCTACATCTACGCCGGGAGCGCCGCGTGAAGTCGATCCAGGCGCGCCTGAGCCTGGGCCTGGTGGCGGTGCTGGTGGTGGTCGGCCTGGTGCTGGCGCAGCTGACCCTTTGGTTGTTCGAGGTCGGCCTGCAGCGCTACCTGGAGAATGGCCTGCGCAAGGAAAGCGAAAACCTGTTGGTGGCCCTGGTGCGCGGGCCTTCGGGTCTGCAGCTGGATGAGCGGCGAATCTCGGCCGCCTACCAGCGGCCGTTTTCCGGCTATTACTTCCGCATCGATTTCGATAAAGGCACCTGGCGTTCCCGGTCGCTGTGGGATCTGGACATGCCCAAACCCGCCGCGCCGGGCCTTTCCGACAGCCACGAACTCGGCCCGGAAGGCCAGCAACTGCTTGCCCTGCGTGCCGACTACCGGCGCCTGGGCCAGGACATCTCGATCAGCGTGGCACAGGATTATTCACCTGTACGCGAAGGTTTCCGGCGCCTGCAGCAGATCGGCCTGGGCATGGGCCTGGTGGCGCTGATCCTGGTGCTGGTGTTGCAGCGCATCACCGTGACCCGCTCGCTGCGGCCGCTGGAGCGGGCACGCCAGCAGATCGCCCAGTTGCAGCAGGGCCAGCGCTCGCAGCTGGATGCCGAAGTGCCCAGCGAACTGGCGCCGCTGGTGGGGCAGATCAACCACCTGCTGAGCCATACCGAAGACAGCCTGCGCCGCTCGCGCAATGCCCTGGGCAACCTGGGCCATGCATTGAAGACGCCGCTGGCGGTGTTGCTGAGCCTGGCCTCCAGCGAGCGCCTGAAAGACCTGCCGGATGTTCGCGCGCAGATGCGCGAGCAACTGGAGCAGATTCAGCAGCGCCTGGCGCGTGAGCTGAACCGTGCGCGGCTGGCGGGGGATGCGCTGCCTGGCGCGCAGTTCGACTGCGACGTCGAGCTGCCGGGGCTGCTGGGGACACTGGGCATGATCCATGGCGAGGGCCTGCTGCTGGCCAGGGATGTGCCGCCCGGCCTGCTGCTGCCGTGGGACCGCGAGGACTTCCTGGAGCTGCTCGGCAACCTGCTGGACAACGCCTGCAAGTGGGCCGACAGCGAGGTGCGGCTGGGTATCGCGCCGAGTGCCGATGGCTACCAGGTGTGGGTCGATGATGATGGCCCCGGTATCCCCGAGGGCCAGCGGCAGCAGGTGCTGGAGCGCGGCTCGCGGCTGGACGAGCAGGTAGACGGGCACGGGCTGGGGTTGGGCATCGTGCGCGATATCGTCGAGGCCTGGGGCGGGCGCCTGGCGCTGCTGGATAGCCCGTTGGGCGGGCTGCGGGTGAGCATCGACTTGCCGCGCAAGGCTCGGTAATGCCGGGGTCGCTTTGCAGCCCATCGCCGGCAAGCCAGCTCTCATAGAACAACACATGACTCATTGGTTCGGCGAGGTTCTGTAGGAGCAGCCTTGTGCTGCGAAGAGGCCGGTACTGACAAAGCCTGTCTGTTGCTTGTACCGGCCTCTTCGCAGCACAAGGCTGCTCCTACAAAGGACGCGTCAGACGAGCGATATTTGTTCTCTGCGCGACAGCGCAGCCCAAAAGGGCTGGGTAATCTCCCACAGGGATCGCGCCAACTTTTAGAATTTGAGCAAGACAGTTGCTCCCGCGCCACCCGCATCGACCTCAAGCCATGTGCAGGACCCTGTGGGAGCCGACAAGCATGACCCCATGGGCCGTATCACCACTGCAAAAAAATTGCAGTACAGCCGCATTTTTTTGAATTAGCCCAATCTCACCCCACCCGGCAAAATTCCCCCACGAAACCCTGTGGTTTCCATCTCTCCACGGACGGAGCCCCTTGTGCTATTGCAACCGCAATACGAGGCCCAGGCCACCTCGGCTGGGCTTTCTTTTTAACCAGAAAAAACTACAGATTCCGATTACCTACATGCCTGCCTCGCGTTTCGAAAGTCGTTTGCAGCGGCTGTTGCCAGCGCCCCTGAATATTCCCCCCAAAGAATGGTTGCGTGCCGGTATCGGCGCGTTGTTCGGCCTGTTCCTCGCCGGCTGGCTGACCAGCATGGCCTACGGCCCCAGCATTGCCTTGCACCTGCTCGGCCCGCTGGCGGCTTCGGCCGTGCTGGTGTTCGCCGTGCACTCCGGCCCATTGGCCCAGCCCTGGCCTGTGCTGGGCAGCTACGCCTTGGCCGGTGCGGTCGGCCTGGCCATGCGCCAGGGCTTCGGCCCGCAGCTGTGGGTTGCCGCTGCAGCCCTGGGTATCTCGATTCTGGTGATGTGCCTGCTGCGCTGCCTGCACCCGCCAGGCGGCGGGGTGGCGGTGAGCGCGGTGCTGGCCGACCCCGGGCTTACCGCCATGGGCGACCACCTGCTGGAGCCGGTGCTGCTCAATGCGTTGATCCTGGTAGCGGTGGCGATCCTCTACAACCGCGTCACCGGCGTGCGCTACCCGAAAGGCGCGGTGCCGCGCAAGGATCTGCACCACACCCATGACCCGCTCCCCAGCGAGCGGGTCGGCATCCGTGGGGAAGACCTGGACCAGGCTCTGGAAGAACTGGGCGAGTTCGTCGATGTCACCCGTGACGAACTGGAGCGCATCATCCTGGCCACCGAGCAACACGCCCTGCAGCGCAGCCTCGGCGGCATCACCGCGGCCTCGGTGATGTCCCGCGACGTGCAGTTCGCCACGCCCGACACCACCCTGGAGCAGGCCTGGAAACTGCTGGCCAGCCACCACCTGAAAACCCTGCCGGTGCTGCAGCAGGGCAAGCTGGTGGGAGTAGTCAGCCTCAGCGATCTGGTCGGCCCGGCCATGCAGCGTGGCCGCTTCAGTTGGCGTGAGTTGTTCGGCCGCAAGACGGTGCGCATGGAGCAGGTGATGAGCCGCCGGGTAATCAGCGTCAGCAGCCAGCACCCGCTGGAGCGCTTGCTGCCACTGCTGTGCGAACAGGGCCTGCATTGCCTGCCGGTGCTCGATGCCGACCAGTTGGTGGGGGTGATCACCCAGACCGACCTGATCGCCGGCCTCAAGCGCCAGTTGCTTAGCGAGGCCGAGGCTTCAGATAAGCGGGTCCCAGCGTTGTGACCAGTCGCTGGCGCCGGCGGCCACCAGCCGGCGCAGGATGGCGAAGGCCTGTTGCAGGGCTTCGCTGTCGCGCTTGCGCGGGTACACCAGGAAGGTCGGGTAGGTGAATTCCGGCGCCTGCGGTACCCGCTCGAACACGCCGCTGTCCAGATAGGCCTGCACCACCCGCGTGCGGAAGTAGCCACTTCCGCCCTGGTCGAGTATGAACTGCAAGGCCAGCGGGCCCAGGTTGAAGCTCAGCGCCGGGCGCGCGCAGTCGGGCAGGGCGGCATCGTGCTGGCGACGGAAGGCTTCGCCCCAGTCGATGTAGATGTACGGGTCTGGCTGGGCGACCCGGCGCACACGGATCAGCTTTTCCTCCATCAGCTGCTCCACCTGCAGGCCCGGGCCGTAGGTCGGCTGGTAGACCAGCGCGGCATCCAGCAGGCCCATCTCGACCTTGCGCAGCAGCGATTCGCCGTCGCTCACCTCGCTGCGGATGGCATGGCTGGGCAGCTCGCGGTGCAGGGCACTGACCCAGTCGAGCAGCATCGGGTTGCCCAGGCTCACCTCAGCGCCCACGTGCAGCACTTGCTGGCAGCCTTCGGGCAGCGGCAGGTCGCGGCGCGCTGCTTCCCAGGTTTGCACCATCTGGTTGGCATAACTGACGAATGCCTCGCCGTCGCTGGTCAGGCTGGCGCCGTTGCGGCTGCGCACGAACAGCTGGCAGCCCAGTTGCTGCTCCAGGCGCTGTACCCGCGCGGTGATCGCCGTCTGTGACACGAACAGGCGTTCGGCGGCGGCGACCAGGCTGCCGCAACGCACGATTTCCAGAAAGGTACGGGCCTGATCGATGTCCATGAGCTGCTCGGTGGCTGAAGGGGTGGCGTATTCTAGAGGCTTTGCACCGTTATGGGGCGTTTTTGCGTTGTCTGCAAATTTGCAGGTCGGTTGTGACTTTAGTCCCATGGCGGCGCGGGTGTAGCGGTCCATACTCAAGTTTCGCCCTTCAATAACAACAAGTACCGGGTTTCTTTCGATATGAGCTACCAGCACAGCTACGCCCATTCCATTTCCGACCCTGCCGCTTTCTGGGCGGAGCAGGCCGCGCACCTGGCCTGGCACCGCAAGCCAGCCCTCACGCTGCAAGACAATGCCGATGGCACCCACCGCTGGTTTGCCGATGGCCGCCTGAACAGCTGCTACCTGGCCCTCGATCACCAGATCGAGCAGGGCCGTGGCGAACAGCTGGCGCTGATTTACGACTCGCCGGTGACCGGTGTGCAACAGGCCTACACCTACCACCAACTGCGCGACGAGGTGGCGCGCCTGGCCGGTTTGTTACGCCAGTTGGGGGTGAACAAGGGCGATGGCGTGATCATTTACATGCCCATGGTGCCGCAGGCGGCCATGGCCATGCTGGCCTGCGCGCGGATTGGCGCAGTGCACTCGGTGGTGTTCGGTGGCTTTGCCGCCAACGAGCTGGCCTTGCGCATCGACGATGCCCGGCCGACGCTGCTGCTGACGGCGTCCTGCGGGCTGGAGTTCGACCGGGTAATCGAATACAAGCCGCTGGTCGATCGTGCCCTGCAACTGGCCCGCCACCAGCCGCGCAACGTGCTGGTGCTGCAGCGCCCGCATGCGCGTGCCCAGCTGCAGCCAGGTCGCGACCTGGACTGGCAGGCGGCATTGGCCAAAGCCGAGCCAGTGCCACCGGTGGAACTGGATGCGGGTGATCCGCTTTACATCATGTACACCTCTGGCACCACCGGCAAACCCAAGGGCATCGTGCGGGAAAACGGCGGCAATGCCGTCGCGCTGTGCTACGCCATGCGCCATATCTACGGCATGCAGGCCGGCGATGTGTGGTGGGGCATATCCGACGTGGGCTGGGTGGTTGGCCATTCGCTGATCGTCTATGGGCCGCTGATGAGCGGCTGCACCACGGTGTTCTACGAAGGCAAGCCGATCCGCACCCCGGATGCCTCGGCCTACTGGCGGGTGGTGGAGCAATACAAGGTCAACGCATTGTTCTGCGCCCCTACGGCCATGCGCGCCATCCGCAAGGAAGACCCTGAGGGCGAGCTGATCCGCAAGCACGACCTGAGCTCGCTGCGCCAGTTGTTCCTGGCTGGCGAGAAGCTGGATTCCAGTACCCACGAATGGCTGGAACGGGTCAGTGGCAAGCCGGTGCACGACCATTGGTGGCAGACCGAGACCGGCTGGCCGGTCACCGCGCCCTGCGTAGGGCTGGAAGGCAGTGCGGCGAAGCCCGGGTCGAGCAACCGGGCGGTACCGGGCTATCACGTGCGCGTGCTGGATGACGAGGGCAACCTGCTGGGGCCGAACCACCAGGGCTCGATCGTCATCGCCCTGCCATTGCCGCCCGGGTGCAGCCAGACGCTTTGGGGCGACCACGAGCGTTACCTGCAGGCTTACCTGCGGACTTACCCGGGGTATTACCACACGGGTGACGGTGGCTACCTGGACGATGACGGCTTCGTCTACATCATGGGGCGCACCGATGACGTGATCAACGTGTCCGGGCACCGGCTGTCCACCGGCGAGATGGAAGACCTGGTGGCACGCCACCCGGCAGTGGCCGAGTGCGCGGTGATTGGCGTGCATGACGAGATCAAGGGGCAGGTGCCGTTGGCGCTGGTGGTACTCAAGGACGGCGAGGGCATTGCCGAGGCGCAGTTGCTGGTGGACCTGGTGGGCAGCGTGCGCGAGGAGATTGGCGCGTTGGCATGTTTCAACCGGGTGCGGTTGGTGAAGCGACTGCCCAAGACCCGCTCCGGGAAGATTCTGCGGGCAGTGCTGCGCAAGATTGCCGACGGGCAGGACTATGTGCCGCCTTCGACCCTGGATGACCCGGCGGTGCTGGGGGAGATCGAGGCGGTGCTGGCGGATTTGCCCAGGGCTGGCTGAGGGTTTGACCTGGCTGGCCTCTTCGCGGGTAAACCCGCTCCTACAGAACTGTGCAATACCTGTGGGAGCGGGCGTGCCCGCGAAGAGGCCGGTCCGGGCAAAGCAGTTCTAGGGTCCTACCTGATGCAGCTGTCCCAACCGGCTGCGCGTACGCATCAGGTCGGCAAGCGGCCCGCCCAGGCTTTCTTCCAGTGGCCGCTTGCCGATCACCAGCACCTGCCGGTCCTGGTCATACAGCACATCCACCAGGTTGACGAAGCGCTGCTGCGCCGCCAGGGAACATTCCGACAAGTCATCCAGCCCATCGATTATCCACTCATCGTATTGCCCGGCCAGCACCAGGTAGTCGATCACTGCCGTGGCCTTTTCGCACAGGTCGTCAAAGCCCAGCACCACCCGCCGGCCATCCACCGCCAGTGCGCGCAGCGGGCGTTTGTTCACTTCCAGCATCACCGGCTGCGGCTCGGGCACATTCAGCGCCTGGCGCTGCGCTGCATTGCCCGGCCAGACATAGTGGCCCTGGGTAAAGCGCTGATGTTCGCGGTTGGCCGGCAGGCTGCGGAAATCGGTATCGCCACCCACTTCCAGCACTTCCATCGCGCTGTTGATCAGGCGGATCACCGGCAGGAAGCGCTCGTGGTACAGCGGGTTGGGCAGCAGCCCTTCGGGTGCATAGTTGGACGTCACCAGCAGGAATACGCCACGGCTGAACAACGCATTGAACAGCCGCGTGAGCAGCATGGCATCGCCAATGTCGTGCACATGGAATTCGTCGAAGCACAGCACCTGGCAATCACCCACCAGCTCGTCGAGGGTCGCGCCCAGTGCATCATCCAGCGCCCGGTGGCGGTGCATGCCCTGGTGCAGGCGGGCAAAGAAGTCATGGAAGTGCAGGCGCAGCTTGGCCTGCACCGGCACGGCCTGGAAAAAACCGTCGAGCAGCCAACTCTTGCCACGGCCCACCGAACCGTACAGGTACAGGCTGCGTGGCTGGCCCTGTTCGAGCTGCGCCAGCTGTTCGGCCATGCAGTGGATTACCCGACGTTGGCCGTCGCTGAGTTGGTAACCGCGGCTGTGCGCCTTGTCCTCGAACCAGCCGAGCAGTTCGCTCTGGTTGGCGGCGGCGCCGCGCAGGCGTTGGCCAAGCTGGCGTAGCGGGGTAGGGATCCAGGCAGGCAAAAGCAAAGCTCCTTGGGCGATGGCAGGGCAGGGTGCAGCTTGCCCGAGGGCAGCCATTTTGACTAATACAGAAAGTGCGCGGCAATCATCGCCTGACGAGATAGGTTCGCCATGCAGGCGTACAGTAAAGGCTGGAACCGGTGCGAGGAGGGGCGAGCATGCACGCCGACTTTGATCTGCAGCGCTTCGTAGAGGCGCAGAACCCTGTGTATGACCAGGTGATGCAGGAGCTGCAGGCCGGGCGCAAGCGCAGCCACTGGATGTGGTACGTGTTTCCCCAGCTCGATGGCCTGGGCCACAGCGCCATGGCCGAACGCTATGCGCTGGCCGGTATCGACGAAGCCCGTGCCTACCTGGCTCATCCGCTGCTCGGCCCGCGCCTGCAAGCGTGCGTGACTGCGCTGCTGCAGCACCATGACAAGAGTGCCCGTGAAATGCTCGGCAGCCCTGACTACCTCAAGCTGCGCTCGTGCCTGACCCTGTTCGCCCAGGCCGCGCCCGGCAACCCGTTGTTCCAGCTGGCGCTGGTGCAGTTCTACGACGGTGAGCCGGACGCCCTGACGCTGGCCATGTTGCAGGGTTAGTTCAGGCCTTTTGCTCCAGTTGGCGCTCGATCATGTACTTCACTGCCAGCCGACGTTCTTTCAGGCGGCGCAGGTCTTCATCCTCGAAGTTGCCCGCCGAAATCGACTCGGCGGCCAGTACCTGGTTGTCGATGTCCATGTATTCGTCCAGCAGACGGTCCAGTGCCTTGTCCTGCTGTCGGCGCTGCTGGACGATTTCGCGCGGATAGTGCAAGTCCTGGTAAAGATCGTGGGAGACAGGCATGGGGTCCTCCTTGGTCAATGCAGATGGCTCATCTGATTGGAAGGGAGGAATGCGATTGTGTTGAAGCCAAGCGGGCGGAAAGCGACGGATGGTCGTCTCGCCAACCACGAAAATGACTAACTCGCTGTTTTTTGGTAATTTTTTTCATCAGGGGGTTCACAGACCGAAAGTTTGTTGTTAAAGTGCCGCGCATTCCAAGACAACAACCCAGTTGTCACTCAGTTGGAATTGTCAGAGCAGCAGATGCTGCATCCGATACAGGGGCGTCGCCAAGCGGTAAGGCAGCAGGTTTTGATCCTGCCATGCGTTGGTTCGAATCCAGCCGCCCCTGCCATTTTCTTGCTTCAAACGTATTTCGGTCCGGTGCTTGGAAAGACAAGCGCTGGGCTTTGTCGTTTCCGCAGGTTTTGCCGAAGGCTCTGTTCGGTCACCTGGCCGTTCCAAGCATCTCGTTCAGCAAGCGGGCCAGTTCATCGGCCTGTACCGGCTTCTGGATCACCAGGCTGCCCGGCAACTCCAGTCCCTGCAACTCTGCATAACCGGTAAGAAGCACCACCGGCAGGTGCGGGTAGCGCTCGCGCGCCGCCAGGGCCAGTTGCGCACCGTTGAACTCGGGCATGGCGAAATCGCTCAGTAGCAGGTCGATCTGCTCATCCAGCAAGGCCAAAGCCTGTTCGCCACTGTGCGCCTGGCGTACCTGGTAGCCGTACTGGCGCAACACATCACCAAGCATGTCGCGTACCAGATGGTCGTCATCCACCAGCAGCACGGTGCGATTACAACCGCTTTCGCTAGTCGAGTGGCTGAGCAGCGACGGCATCGGTTCGTTGACGGCTTCACCCTTGACTGCCGGCAGATACACGGCCACCTGCGTACCACGCCCCGGCGTGGTGTCGATGCGCACGCCACCCCCGGACTGTTTGGCGAAGCCGAATACCTGGGCCAGGCCCAGGCCCGAACCCTTGCCGATATCCTTGGTGGTGAAGAACGGTTCGAACACCTTGGCCAACACCTCTTCGCTCATGCCGCAGCCGGTATCGCGGATACTCAGCATCACGTACTCGCCAGGGTCCGGGTCTTCCGGGCGCTGTGGACGTGCGTCGATCCGGGTGTTGCGGGTCGACAGCGTCAGCTGGCCACCGTCGGGCATGGCATCGCGGGCATTGATCGCCAGGTTGAGAATGATCATTTCGGTCTGGGTCGGGTCGGTCAGGGCCTGCCACAAGGTTGGTTCCAGGTCCAGGCGCACCGAGACATTGCCGCCCAAGGTGCGGCGCAGCAACTCTTCCAGCCCGGCCAGGGTGCGGTTGAGGTTCAGCGCCACCGGCTCCAGGCGCTGGCGGCGGGAGAAAGCCAGCAATTGCGAGGTCAGCTTGGCGCCGCGCTCGCCGGCTTCGCGGATGTGCTTGAGCCGCGCACTGGCCTTTTCCAGGTCGGCTTTGGCCAGGTCGCGCTCAAGGAAGCTGGCGCCGGTGAGGATTACCGTCAGCAGGTTGTTGAAGTCGTGAGCCACACCGGCGGTCAGCTGGCCGACCGCTTCCAGGCGCTGCATCTGCTGCAGCGCGGCCTCGATGCGTTCGCGTTCGGCGATCTGCTCGCGCAGGCGGGCGTTTGCTTCGGCCAGGCCCAGGGCGGCTTCGCGCTCGCTGGTGATGTCGCGTGCCACCACGTACAGCAGGGTGTCTTCCGGCACCACCACCCAAGACAACCAGCGCTGCTGACCACCGGCATCCAGGATACGCCCGACAAAGCGGGCGCTGGTGCGACCATGGGCGAGGGCAGCCAGCTCGGTGAGCAGCAGTTCCTGGTCGGGCTCGGGCAGCAGGTGCAGCAAGGACGACTGGCTCAGGCGTTCGCGGGACAAGCCCAGGCTGGCTTCCCAGGCGGGGTTCAGCGCGACTGGGGTCAGGTCCTTGTTGAGCACGGCCAGCAAGTCTTGCGACAGCTCCCAGGCACGGTCGCGTTCGCGGGTGCGGCGCTCGACCCTTTCCCCCAGCATTTCGTTGAGCTGGCGCAGTGCCTGGGTGGCCAGGCGTTGGGTGTGGATGTCCTGCAACACCCCGGAAAAGCGCACGCACTGGTCGTTGACGAACCGGCTCTGGCCGCTGCTGAGCAACCAGCGTGGTTCCAGGCCGTCGGGTTGGGCGATGCGGAATTCGACCCGATACAGGCCGCCACCTTCCGGGCACATGGCCTGTTCCACCGCCTCGCGCACCTGCGGCAGGTCGTCGGGGTAGATGCCGGCGTAAAACACCTCGAGGCTCATTTCAGTATCGGTGGGTAGACCGAACAGGGTCTTGCAGCGGTCATCCCACAACAACAGGCCTTCCTGCGGGCGCATGTCCCATGTGCCCATGCCGGCAGCGTCGATGGCAATGCGTGCACGTGCCTCGACGTCTGCCAGGGCCTCTTCGGCGCGGCGCCGGCGCTGGCGCTCCTGCACTTCGGTCAGGGCCCGGCGCACGGCCTTGGGCAGTAGCGGCAGGTTCTTCTTCAGCACATAGTCGGTGGCGCCCAGGCGGATCATTTCCACCGCATGTTCTTCGCCATAGATACCAGACAGGAAAATGAACGGAATGTCGGGTGCCAGGCGCTGGGCGATGGCCAGCACATCGGTGCCGGACGAGCCCGGCAGCACGCAGTCGCACAAGATCAGGTCGTAGTGGGCCTCGCTCAGGGCTTGCTCGACACCGGCATGGTCGAACACCAGCTGCGCCTGCACCTGCAACCCGCTACGTTCCAGGCGCATCAGGGTCAGCTCGGCGTCCATCGAGTTGTCTTCGACCATCAGCAGTTTCAGCGGCGTTGGCTGCATCGTCGCGGGCACCTCAGATGCTGCCACGCCGGTTCAGGCGCAGCGAGCCGGGTGGCGGTTCGTTGAGTACCGCCCAGAATACCCCCAGGTCGGAAATGGCGGCGACGAATTCCTTGAACTCCACCGGCTTGACCACGTACGCGTTCACCCCCAGCTCGTACGCGCGCAGCAGGTCGGGCTCCTCGCGCGAGGACGTCAGCATCACCGTCGGGATACTGCGCAGCTCGGCGGTGGCGCGCACTTCCTTCAGCACCTCCAGGCCGTCGACCTTTGGCAGTTTCAGGTCCAGCAGCAACACGGCGGGGTTGCCATCGTCACGTTCGGCATAGGTATTGCGCCGTAGCAGGTAGTCAAGTGCCTCGGCACCGTCACGCAGCACGATGACCTCGTTGGCCAACTGGCTGCGTTCCAGCGCCAGGAGCGTCAGCTCCAGGTCCCGTGGGTTGTCTTCGACCAGCAGGATGGGTTTGAGCATGATGGTAGCGGTGCCTCAAGTGGTCGCGGGGTGGCGCGGGAGGGTGAAGTGGAAGGTAGCACCCTGGCCAACCTTGCCATGGGCCCAGACCCGACCGTCATGGCGTTCGATGATGCGACGAACACTGGCCAGGCCGATCCCTGTGCCTTCGAAGTCTTCCATGCGGTGCAGGCGCTGGAACACGCCGAACAGTTTGCTGGCGTAGGCCATGTCGAAGCCCACGCCGTTGTCGCGAATGCAGATCTCGGTTTCGCCCGGGTGTTGCACGGCGCTGATGCCGATGCGCGCCGGGGTGCGCCCACGTGTGTATTTGATGGCGTTGGCCAGCAGGTTGTGCAAGGCCATGTTGATGAACGCCGGGTCACCGACCACCTTGGGCAACTGGGCGATGTCCCAGACAATTTCGCGGTTTTGGTAGTCGGGCGCCAGTTCGCTGCGAATGGCCTCGACCAGGGCGTTGAGGTCGACCTCGGACAGGCGCAGGGCAGAGCGGCCCATTTGCGAGAAGTTGAGCAGGTTGTCGACCAGGCTTCCGGCAAAATGCGCGGCTTCCTCGATGTGTTGCAGAAAGCGCCTGCCGCGCTCGCTGAGGCCCTGGCCCTCGATTTCGCCGAGCAGTTCGGAGTAGCCGGCAATATGGCGCAGGGGTGCGCGCAGGTCATGGGACACGCTGTAGGAAAACGCTTCGAGCTCCTTGTTCGAGCGACGCAGTTCGCCAGCCAGCTGCGCCAGTTCCTCGGCCTTGCGCAGGACAATCCCCAGCACTGCCGTGCGCAGCTCCTGCACGCCTTCGATGACCAGCGGGTGCCAGGGTTCGCAGTAGCCGCGCAGTTTTTCCTGCCAGCTATCGAAACTGTGCCGCGGGTCGAGGTTGCCCTGCGGCCCGACCTGTTTGTTCGGCTGCCCGGCCCAGTTCACCGTGCGCACCTGCTCGGGACGGAACCACAGCAGGTAGTGCGAGTGGATCTGCGAAATGGCCACTGCCAGCACACCGCCTGCATGGGCCGCGAGCTCGGGCAGTTCATCGATGTCGCGGCACAGGTTGTCGCTGTGGAACACGCTCTCTTCGCCACGCTGGGATAGCCAGTGCACCAGGGCGTTTACCTGCGCGGCCGGAGGGGTCTTGCCGATCAGGTCGCAACGTTCGGCGGAAATGACCGCGGCACCTTGGGCGCCGGCGAAGGCCAGCAGTACTTCGGGCAAGTCGCGCAGGCCGTCGCCGACACTGTCATGGTCGGCCATGGACGAGATCATGCGCACGATGTGCTGGCGCAGCTCGAGCAACTGGCGAGTGTTGGCGTGGGACTCGCGCGATTCGATCTGCAGCGACAGCACACTGGCCAGCAGTTCGCAGGCGGTACGGGTGCGCAAGTCCACCGGGCGCGGCTGTTCGTGGTGGCAGGACACCAGCCCCCAGAGTTGCCCGTCGACCACGATCGACAGCGACATCGATGCCAGGGTACCCATGTTGCGCATGTACTGCAGGTGCACTGGCGACACGCTGCGCAGCGCGGCAAAGCTCAGGTCCAGCGGCTTGCCGGTGCGTGGGTTGGCAGCGGGCAGCAACGGCGAGGCCTGGTAGTTGGCATCCTCGATCACGCGGATGCGGTTGATTCGGTACAGCTCGCGCGCCTGGCGCGGTATGTCCGAAGCGGGGAAACACAGGCCCAGGTAGCTCGGGTAGCCCGGGTCGGCCACCTCGGCCAGCACCTGGCCGTTGCCTTCGGCATCGAAGCGATAGGCCTTGACCCGGCCAAAGCCGGTGATGCGCTTGAGCTGCAGCACTGCTTGCTGCAGCAGTTCCTCGAGGCTGCCGGCCTGGTGCAGGCGGCCTACGAAGCTGCGCACCAGCGGGTAGTAGTCGCCTTGCCCGACAAGATCGGCCGGCAGGCGAGGGGGTTCGAATTCGGCGATCAGCACCTGGTCGTGACGATGGACCAGCAGGTGCAGGTTGCCACTATATGGAGCGTCCTGGCGCAGGTGCACATCGCTGATGTGGAACGGAAAGACCTCGTCCTGCGGCAGGCGGGCCAGGTGCAGGCGCAAGTCGAAGGCACCGCTGACCAGTTCGGCGAACTCGCGACCTATCAGTTCACTGGCCGATATGCCCAGCCAATGCTCGACATTTTCACTGGCCTGGAGTACCCGCATGTCGGTTTCGTCCAGCACTAGAAGGAAGCCGTGGGGCTGGATGCTGCCAGGCAGCTGGATCGGCTCCTGGGCGCAGCGCTCGAGGGCTTGGGTGAGCGTGCTGTCTGCAATCATCTATGAAAACGCTCCTGTCGTGTCCGTCCATGCATGCCGCATGAGTCTAGGCAGGATGAAGGGAATACACCTTAACAGAATACCTGCCGGGATAACGGCCCTTGGCCATTTGAGGAGAATGCCGGCGATGCGTTCTGTGTCGTGTGGTTTTTTTTTTCAGGTGATAGCGCTTTTTGGCTAATACAAAAAAATGGCTCGATGCCAGTACCGTGATGTCACGTCGCTGCTACGCTCAGGTCAGCAGACATCGACAAGGATAATAAGGTGACGGAGCGCTACCTGGCCGCCCTGTTGGGCCTTATGTTGAGCAGCAGCGCAATGGCGGCGGACTTCCTGGTGGAAGTGCGGGTGCTGGTGCAGCGTGGCTGCATGCTGGTCAACCAGCCCCGCGATGCTGGGGCGCAGGCGCTGGGGCGCATCGATCTGGGCGCTGCTGCACGGCTGGATGGCCCAGGTGCGCCGCTCACCGGCGCGCTGCTGAGCCAGCGCCCGCCACGCCTGGAATGCAATCCCCACACCCCCTATCAGGTCCGCGTCGATGGTGGGCAGCATGGCGGCGTCGGCGAGTTGCGCTTTCTGGCCAGTGACGATGACATGGCCCGGCTCATACCTTATCGCCTCTACCGCGACGCTGCCTGGCGCGAGCCGCTGGCGGTGAATGTGGCGCATTCGGCGCGGGTGCCGGACAGCGGTTCGGTCGAGCTGCCGTTGTATGCACGGATCGACAAGCTGGCCTGGATACCGCCTGCAGGCCTGTACGCCGACCTGCTCAAAGTCACCGTCACCTGGTAGGGATGCCACCATGCTCAAGGACGCGACGCCATGAACCGCACCTCGATCCTGCTGCTTTCCCTGGGCCCGCTGCTGGTGCCCGGTGGTGCCGCGCATGGCACCAGCACCGGTTTCATCCAGGCGCGGCTGGTGATCAGCAGTGCTTGCCAGATCAGCAGCAACGAGACGCAACCGGCAACGGTGGGTAACCCCGGCGTGATGGACTTCGGCGAGCGCGGACCGAACTGGGACCAGCCGCTGCGCAGCCGGGTTGATGATGTGAGCGGCGAAGGCAGCCTGCAGATCAGTTGCACGCCCGAGGTGCGGGCGTTCAACGTGCGCATCAACGGCGGCCTGAATGGCAGTGACGGCATACGGCGGCTGAGCAACGGCCGCGAGCTGATCCCCTACCAACTGGCGATCGACCCAGGTGGTAACAGCCGCTACGGCATCGGCCAGGCGCGTGCCTTCACCATCAGCAGTACCCGGCAGATACCGATCCCCATCTACGGTGTGGTAGTGGCGCAACCGCGTGCGCTGCCAGCCGGCCTGTACCGTGACACCCTGAGGGTGACCCTGGACTGGTAACGACACAAGGAGACTTCGATGCGAACGAACCTTTCACGCTGCATCCTCGCCGGTCTGGGGCTGATGCTGAGTTACCAGGCGCAGGCCGCCACTACCGGGACTATCGAATCGACGCTGACCTTGACCGCAGCGTGTCAGGTCAACGGCAGCTCAGCCTCCTCGGGGGCTGACTTCGGTACCTTGGACTTCGGCACTCACGATGCCTTGTTCAACACTGCCGACGGCCAGGTAATCGGCGGCGGCGGTGGGGCGATCAGCATTCTCTGTTCGGCTGGCACGGTACCAGTCATCCGCGTGGGTGCAGGTTCCCACGATGGCCAGTCGGCCGGGGGCAGCCGTGCGCTGGCGGATGGCGTCGGCAACTTCGTACCGTACGACTTCTACACCGATGCCGGGCGTACGCAGGTGTTGGCCATCAACGGCACCATCACCTTGCCGCTCAGCAGCGGTGTGGCCCAGACCGTCAACCTGTATGGCCAGGCGCGCGGCAAGGTCGGCCTGCCGGCGGGGGAGTACACCGACACAGTGTCCGTCGAGCTGTCGTTCTGAACCATGCGCAGCTGGCTGGCGGGCGGCATGAGCGTCCTTGGCGTGCTGCTGGCCGCGCCTCTGGATGCGGCGACCACCAGCAGCTTCCTGGTGACGGCGCAGATCGTCGCCGGGTGCCTGGTGGTGGGCGGCGTGACCAGCTACGGGACGCTCGACTACGGCTCGCAGTCGGCACTGGCCACCGGAACTCTCGGCACCTCGTTGGGGGGTACCACGGTGACCTTCCAGTGCACCCCGGGCGTGGCCTTGAGCATGAGCGTGGATGGCGGGCAGAACAGTGCCGGAGGCACACGCAACCTCAAACGCACGGGCGGCACGCAGGTGCTGGCCTACCAGTTGTACCGGGACGCGGCATACAGCCAGAGCCTGGGGATCGGCCAGAGCGTGGCCGTGGGCTATACCGACCCGACGGCGATCAAGCTGCCGGTGTACGGGCGGGTTCAGCTGACCGGCACGATGCCGGCGGGGACTTACACCGATGTGGTGCAAGTGACGGTGACCTGGTGAATGCATCGGCACGGCACTAATGACCAGTATCCAAGGAGAGCTTCATGGGGGCAGGCGCGAAGTGGGCGCGAGGATTGATCGGAGTATCGTGGCTGGCGAGCCTGCCAGCCTGGGCGGCCACCTCGGTGCTGATCTGGCCGATCGACCCGGTATTGGAGGCTGACCAGAAGGCTGGCGCACTGTGGCTGGAAAACCGCGGAACCGCACCGGCCAACCTGCAGGTGCGGGTGTTCGCCTGGCGTCAAGGTGACTACCAGGAACAGTACCAGGCACAGCGCGATATCATTGGCAGCCCGCCGGTGGCCAACGTCGCCCCCGGGCAGAAGCAATTGATCCGCCTGACCCGCACCGGCCCCTCGCCAGTCGGCCAGGAGCAGGCCTACCGCATCATCATCGACGAAATCCCGCCCGCCATCCCGGTCGACAAGGCCGAGCCCGGCACCACCGCGGCGATCCGCCTGCAGATGCGCTACTCGGTACCCCTGTTCGTCTACGGCGAAGGCCTGTGGGGCAAGGCAGGCCCTGAGAGCAAGGGCAATGCCGAGGGCGTCGGCAAGCCGCAACTCAGCTGGCGTGCAGTGACCGTGCAGGGCAAGCCGTACGTGGAACTGCGCAACACCGGCCCGGTGCATGCACGCCTGACTGATGTGGTGGTGCAGCAGGGCAGCCAGAGCAAACCACTGGCCGATGGCTTGCTGGGTTATGTGCTGCCGGGGGCCAGCATGCGCTGGCCGGCACCGCTAACACCGAGTGCCGGCAGTGTGCTCAAGGGGAGGGTAAACGGCCAGAGCAGCGCGGACGCCATCCGCCAAAGCCAATGAGCCTGCGCCTGAATGCCGCGCACAGGCCGTGGAGAATCCGGCAATGGTTGGACACCGTGTGTGAGGTGGCTGACCCACCGTTGTTGCCTGGGGCTTGCCCTGGTCGGCCCTGGCCTGGTGCTGGCCGACGACCTGCCGCCACCGCCCACGGAGATGTCTGCCATCGCCGATGCCACGTTGTACCTCGAATTGCTGGTGAACCAGGTGCCCAGGGCTGAGCTGGTGCCGGTGCAGCAGCGTGCCGGGCAGTTGTACCTGGATAGCGAGGTGTTGCGGGCGGCCGGAGTTTCGCTGCCGGGCACCCCCCAGGGCGAGGTGGCGCTTGAGGCCATCGTGGGGATGCATGCCGACTACGACAGCCAGAACCAGCGGCTGCTGCTGCAAGTGCCGCCGGCCTGGCTGCCCGACCAGCAACTGGGCGACCGCAACCTGTACCCGGCCAGCGATGCACGCAGCAGTTTCGGCGCCTTGTTCAACTACGACCTGTACCTGAACGACACCGATGACGGCGGCAGCTACCTGGCGGCCTGGAACGAACTGCGCCTGTTCGACAGCTGGGGAACGTTCTCCAGCAGCGGGCAGTGGCGCCAGTCGTTCAATGGTGCGCCGACCGACGATATGCGCCAAGGCTTCTTGCGCTACGACACCACCTGGCGTTTCACCGACGAGCAGCGCCTGCTGACCTACGAAGCTGGTGACCTGGTGACCGGGGCCTTGCCCTGGACCAGCTCGGTGCGGGTCGGTGGCCTGCAGTTGTCGCGCGATTTCGCTGTACGCCCCGACCTGGTCACCTATCCGCTGCCGGCGTTCTCCGGTGAAGCGGCGGTGCCGACCTCGCTGGACCTGTTCATCAATGGCTACAAGTCCAGCACCAGCGAATTGCAGCCGGGTCCCTACACCTTGACCAACGTGCCCTTCATCAACGGCGCCGGGGAGGCGGTGGTGGTCACCACCGATGCCCTTGGCCGGCAGGTGTCGACCACCTTGCCGTTCTACGTCACCAGCAGCCTGCTGCAGCAGGGCCTGACCGACTATTCGGTGGCAGCCGGTAGCCTGCGTCGTGACTACGGGGTACGCGATTTTGCCTACGGCCCCGGGGTTGCTTCGGCCAGCCTGCGCTACGGGGTTAGCGACATCTTCACCCTGGAGACTCATGCCGAAAGCGCCGAATCGCTGATGCTGGGCGGCCTGGGCGGCAACATGCGGCTGGGCAACCTTGGCGTGCTCAACGCGGCCCTGGCGCAGAGCCGGTTCGACGGCGACAAGGGCCACCAGGTCGCCCTCGGCTACCAGTACAACAGCCAGCGCATCGGCTTCAGCTACCAGCGCCTGCAACGCCATGGCGACTATGCCGACCTGACCCGGGTCGACAGCCGGGACATACAGCTGAGCCAGCGCAGCGAGCAGGTCACGCTGAGCCTGAACCTGAACGAATACGGCAACATCGGCGCCGGCTATTTCGATGTGCGCGCCGGCGACGGCACACGTACCCGGCTGATCAACCTGAGCTACAGCAGGCCGCTGTGGGGCAACAGCAGCGTTTATCTGTCGGCCAACCGTGAAGTGGGGAACAGCCAGTGGGCAGTGCAGGCGCAACTGGTGATCCCGTTCGACCTGCACGGCACCCTGGCCCTGGGCATGGAGCGCAGCCAGCAAGGCGAAACCCTGCAGCGGGTCAACTACAGCCGCGCGACGCCGGTGGGGGGTGGTGTCGGTTACAACCTGGGCTACGCCGCCGGTAGCGAGCGCGATGCCTACCGCCAGGCCGATGTCACCTGGCGCCTGCAGTCGGTGCAGTTGCAGGCCGGTTTGTATGGCAGCAGTGGAGAGATGACCCGCTGGGCCGACGCCAGTGGCTCGCTGGTTTGGATGGATGCCGGGCTGTTCGCTGCCAACCGTATCGACGATGCCTTCGTGTTAGTCAGCACCAGTGGTTACACCGACGTGCCGGTGCGCTATGAAAACCAGGAGGTCGGCCGTACCGATGCCGATGGTCACCTGCTGGTGCCGTACAGCAGCGGTTACTACCGCGGCAAGTACGAGATCGACCCCATGGGCTTGCCGCCGGACATCCTCGCGCCGGAAGTGGAACAGCGGGTGGCGGTGCGCCGGGGCAGCGGCTACTTGCTGGAGTTTCCGCTCAGGCGCGTGCTGGCGGCCAGCGTCGAACTGGTGGACGCCGAACAGCAGGTACTCAAGCTGGGCAGCCGTGTCACCCATGCAGAAAGTGGCAGCCAGGCGGTGGTCGGTTGGGATGGCCTGGTTTATCTGGAGAACCTGACGCCGCATAACCGACTGCTGGTTGAGTTGCAGGGGGGCGGGCATTGCCAGGTGGCGTTCGACCTGCCTGAGTCGCAAGGTTCGATCCCGTTGATTGGCCCGTTGGTGTGCAAGTGAAGGCCTGCTGGCGTGGTTTGTGGGCATGCGCCTTGTTGTTGTGGGCGGGCTCGGCCTGGGCCAAGTGCACGTCAGTGTTGACTGCTCCGGCGGCGTTTGGTTCGCTCAACTCGACTCAGGTACGTGGCACGGTCCAGACAGCTTCCAGCACCAACTCGGGCCTGCAATGCAACGGTTCGGTGATCAGCGTGCTCAGTAGCACCGACTCCTTCAAGATCAAGATCACATCCACCACCAGCGGCCTGGTAGGGCCTACCGGGGATGTGATCCCCTACACCCTCTATGCCGACGCCACAACCAACTATCCGATCACCCGTGGCACCTCCTTCGAATTCAGGACCACCGGCATCCTCGACTTGCTCGGGTTGCTCAACGGTACACCGAAGAACGTGCCTATCTACATGCGTACGCAGGTGGGCAGCAACGTATCGGCGGGGCTATATCAGGAAATCCTCGATGTCGAGTGGACCTGGGACTATTGCGACGGGATTGGTGTTGGCGGGCTTTGCATCGGGCGAGACCAGGGCTCCGGTACCAGGACCCTGCTGGTAAGCATGACGGTGACCAACGACTGCCAGATCACCACGCCCAGCATCAACTTCGCCAGCGCGCCGGTGGTGGCGGGGTTCGGCACGGTGAGCCAGAGCCTGAGCGTGTCGTGCACCAAGGGCAGCAACTACACGGTGGGCCTGGATGACGGGCAGAACGTGGCCAATGGTCGACGGCGGATGAAGTCGGCGGCCAACAACTACCTGGCCTATGACATTTTCAAGAGCGCCGGGGCGGTGCGTTGGGGGTCGACAGGGGCTGCGCGGCGGGCCAGTGCCGATGCCGATGTGAACCCCGGCACGGGGACCGGCACCGGTAGCCAGGTGTTCAACTACAACGCCAAGGTCTACACCGACCAGGCTACACCCCCGGCTGCGACCTATACCGACAGCGTGATTCTGGATGTGCAGTTCTGAGCGCAGGGACCTTGTGGGAGCGGCGGTCCGCGTAACCTGTGGGAGCGGCTTTAGCCGCGAAGAATCCAACGCGGTGCATGGCACCGGCTACGCCGGTGTTCGCGGCTAAAGCCGCTCCCACAGGGGCCCTGCTAATTCCATGAGTCATGTGCAGTCCTGTGAGAGCCGGCTTGCCGGCGATGGGCCGTTTCAGTCAGCGCAAATCGCCAACCATCTTCGCCAAGGTCTCAAGCACCGCCCCGGCCAACGCCTTCGAACGTGCCCCCGACCACCCGGTGACGGCATCCGGCGCGTCGTCATGGTCCTTGAACGGCATTTCCAGGGTCAGTGACAGGCAGTCATGCGCCATCCCCACCGCATTGCAGGCCAGCGTCGTGTTGGCTTGCCCCGGTTCGTCGCGGGTATAGCCATGCACGGTCTGGAAGTCGCGGGTCAGGCTGCACAGGGTGCTGCGGAACTGCTCCTCCAGTTTGGCCAGACGCGGTGTGTAGCCCGGGTTGCCCTCGCAGGCCGCGGTGAACACATGGGGAATTTCTTCGTCGCCATGCACGTCGATGAACGCATCCACGCCGTGTTGCTTCATCTGTGCCTGGGCGAAGAAGACCTCGGGGCTGAGCTCGACGCTGGCGTCCTGCCAGGCACGGTTGAGGTCCTTGCCCTTGAAGTTAGTGCGCAGGTGGCCGAGGAAGGCACCGTCGGGGTTCATGTTGGGGATCAGGTACAGGTCGGCCTTGGTCAGCAACTGGCGGATCACCTCGTCGTTGGCCTGCAGGCGGTCGATCACGCCCTCCATGAACCATTCGGCCATGTGTTCGCCCGGGTGTTGCTGGGCAATCAGCCACAGCTTGCGCTTGCCTGCGGCACCATCACCGGCACGCAGCAGGGGAATGTCGCGACCCTGTACGCTGCGGCCACTGGCGAGCAATTCCACCCCCGGCAGTTGCCGTGCACGTTCGATCAGCTGGTTGTGACGAGCACGCGGGTAGGGCTCGAAGTAGGCGAACCAGATGTGCGGCTGTTCGGCCTTTACCTCGAACGACAGCGCCGTGCCGTCGAACTGGCTGGGGACGCGGAACCAGGTTTGCTGGTCGTAGGAGGCCACGGCGTTGTAGCCGCTCCAGGCGTTCTTGTAGGAGGAACCGGAGGCATTGTCGAGGCTGAAGCGATGGACCTGGCCTGGCGTCAGCCCGCTGACCTTGAAGTGGAACCACTGGTAGTGGCCGCTGTGGGTGTCCGGGCGGATGGCCAGGTGCACCCGGGCCGGGTTGCTGGCATCCAGCACCTGGATGTTGCCGGAGTCGAAATCGCAGTCGATCTGCAGGGGGGACAGCGTCACGGTCATGTGCCGGGCTCCTTCTGGGGGCTTTGTTGTGAGGGTACTGTACACGGCTTGACAGGGTTGCTGTGCGAGATCAGGCGACGCGGGGCGATCTCATATGTTTCCTACAGGCTATTTGAAGAACTGACTCGGCGTGATACCGAACTGGCGCTTGAACATGCTGGCGAAGGCACTGGGGCTGTCATACCCCAGCGTCCCCGCCACATCGATGATCCGCTCGCCAAGGGCGATCCGCTCCAGTGCCTGCATCAACCGCGCCTGCTGGCGCCACTGGCCGAAGGTCATGCCGGTTTCCTTGCGGAACAGGCGCTGGATGGTCTTTTCGTCCACTCCCAGCTGCTGGCCCCAGTCGGCCACGGTGGCGTTATCGTCAGGCCGCTCGTGCAGCGCGGAGCAGATCGCCTGCAGGCGCTTGTCGCCGGGCTGCGACAGCTTCAGCGGCAAGGTCGGCAGCACGCAGATCTCGTCGAGGATCAGGCGCATCACCCGGGCTTCACGCGAGTCTTCGGCAAACGGCGCGGTAAAGCCTACGGAGGCCTTGATCAGTTCGCTGAGCAACGGCGAGATGCTGATCGCCTTGCTCTGCAGGGGCAACTGCACTGCCGCGTCGGCGCGCACGAACACACTGCGCATCTTCACCTCGCCTACGCAGCGTATCGCGTGCACCTGGCCGCAAGGCATCCATACGCCGCGGCTGGGAGGCACGGTCCAGCGTTCGTTACCGGACTCGACGATCATCAGGCCTTTGGTGGCATAGATCAGTTGGTGCTTGGCATGGCTGTGGGGCTCGATGAACCAGTCGGTCGGGTAGTCCGTCGCACGGCTGCCCACCTCCCAGCTCCACTCATCCACCTCCACCAGCAATTCGTGCTGCGGCTTCAGCATTTCGACCTCATGTACGGGCAGCCTGGCACGCCCACTTTAACAGCAGCGGCTGGGGCGGGCTTGCGAGCGGGTTGCCGGCAGCAGCGCGGTGGCCAACCCCAGCAGCGGCAGGAACGAGATGATCTGGTACACCCACTCGATGCCATGCCGGTCGGCCAGTTCGCCGAGCCCGGCGGCGCCGATGCCGCTGATACCGAACATCAACCCGAACATCACCCCCGACACCATGCCGACCCGGCCCGGCACGGCCTCCTGGGCATACACCACCAGGGCGGCGAAGGCCGAGGACATCACCAGGCCGATGGCCACCGCCAGTACCGCCGTCCAGGCCAGGTTGGCGTAGGGCAGGGCGAGGGCGAAGGGCGCCACGCCAAGGAACGAGACCCAGATCACCGCCTTGCGCCCGATACGGTCACCCACCGGGCCACCAGCGAAGGTGCCCAGGGCCACGGCCGCGAGGAACACGAACAGGTACAGCTGGCTGTGCTGCACGCTCAGGCCGAAATGCTCGATCAGGTAGAAGGTGAAATAGTTGGTGAATGAGGCGATGTAGACGAACTTGGCGAACATCAGCACGGCGATGACCGCCACGGCGCGCCACATGGCGCCACGCGACAGGCCGGGGGCCTGCTGGCCGGCGAAGGTCTTGAGCCGGGTCTGGCCGTGACGCACGGTCCAGCCGGTCACCCGCAGCAGCACGAATACCGCCAGCGCGGCCGCCGGCATGAACCAGGCGATGGCCGGCTGGCCGTGCGGAATGACGATGGCAGCGGTCAACAGCGGGCCGAGGGCCGAGCCGGTGTTGCCACCGATCTGGAAGGTCGATTGCGCGGTGCCAAAGCGCCCGCCGGAGGCCATCCTGGCCACTCGCGAGGCTTCGGGGTGGAAGGTCGCCGAGCCCACGCCGACCACCGCGGCAGCCACCAGCAGCATTTCATAACTGCTGGCGAAGGCGAGCAGGGCGATGCCCACCAGCGTCACCAGCATGCCGGCCGGCAGCAGGTAGGGTTGCGGGTGCTTGTCGGTGTACAGGCCGACCCAGGGTTGCAGCAAGGACGCGGTCACCTGGTAGATGAGGGCGATCCAGCCGATCTGGGCAAAGCTGAGTGCGAAATCGCTCTTGAGCATCGGGTAGATGGACGGCAGCACGGCCTGGATCAGGTCGTTGAGGAGGTGGGCGAATGCCGCAGCGCCGACGATGCGGACCAGAAAGCCCTGGGGTTGGTCGGCAGGTGTGGTGGCGGCCATGGAGGCGGTGGAGGTCGTCATGGGCGATCTTCTTCTGGCGAAAGGGAACAAGGCATTTGCCGAAGAAGGGTAGCCAGTGCCCGGTTTGCCTGTCTCACGCCGAACAGGCAGCCACTGTCGCGTTTCGGACATTCCGGGCCTGACGCCCTGAATTCGCAGGCGGTCCGCGTACCCTGTGGGAGCGGGTTCACCCGCGAAGAATCCAGCGCGGTGCATGGCACCGGCTGCGCCGGTGTTCGCGGCTAAAGCCGCTCCCACAGGGTCCCTGCTGACACTTGGCCGCCCTCGAATTCATCGTTCGTGCCGCGCCACCCAGCGCAGCAATGCTGCAATCGGTACGCTGCGGTGAGCCTCGTGTCGGTAGGGCTTGCCCTCGGCGGTAAAGCGTTCGCGATAACGGCTCAGCACCAGGCTCCGGCCATCGGCCGAAACCCGGGCCTCCAGTTCATGCAGCAACAGCGGTTGCCGGGCAGCGCCTTCCAGGCGCCTGAACAGCAGCATGGCGCCTTGGGCATCATTCTTCATGGGCACCCCCTGCGCACTCCACTGGCCAGGTGCCCGGCTCGCCGGCCTTGCCTTCTGCCACCCGGTTGCTGCGCCGCTGCGCGGTGTAGTCACGCATCGCAACGTAGTAGTCAGGCCAGGTGCGCAGCAGGTCGGTCAGTGGCAGTGCTTCGGCCCGTGCATCGACGATGCCGCCGGCCGTGGCTACGGTGCCCATGGTTTCGACGGTATCGCTGTTGCCGCCAAACGGGTCCAGTGCCAGGCCCAGCAGCGTGCCGGTGGCATCGCGCAGGTTGTGGGTGCCCAGCAGCGGCAGCTCGACAATGGGGCCAGAGGCGATGTTCCACACCCCGAAAGTCTGGCCAAAGTCCGAGCGATGCTGGCTCAGCCCCATCTTGCCAGACACGTCGACCAGCCCTGCCACACCCAGGGTGGTGTTGAAGATGAAGCGGGAGAGGCTGGTCATCGCCCGTTCGCCGTTGCCCTGCAGCAGGTCGTTGACGAACACCTTCGGCTCACCGAAGTTGCTGGCAAAGTTGTGCATGCCCTGCCGGGCAAAACCGGGCAGCGCG
Source organism: Pseudomonas sp. SA233 (assembly GCF_054792385.1). NCBI lineage: Bacteria > Pseudomonadati > Pseudomonadota > Gammaproteobacteria > Pseudomonadales > Pseudomonadaceae > Pseudomonas > Pseudomonas sp. SA233. Next base: position 2,102,647 of record NZ_CP096449.1, read on the forward strand.
GTGTAGCCCCGTGCGACGGGGGCCAGCAGATAGTCGTCGACCGTGCGGTTGAAGGCGAATACGGCGCGGTTGGCGGGCTCCGCCGGGTCACTGACCTGATAGGCGACATTGCCGCAGGCCGCCGTGGCCGGTGCACGTTGGCTGCAGCCTCCCGCCGCAAGCAGCGACAAGGCCAGCGCGGCTGAGCGCGCTGAGCGGGAGGCGGATGATGAACGGGACATAGATACATTCCTGGCAAGAACTGGCAGCGATGCTGCGCAGTTTTCTTTGCCTGGTAATGTCCGGATTGTCTCGGCGTCGACACTTTGTTTCCGGGTTGAAATATATGACGGCTACGTGGGGATGGCCTTAAAGTACGGCTTGATAACCTTGTTTTGCGGTGCTTTTTTGTGAGCCATTTGCTGATAGTCGACGATGATGTCGAGGTGCTCGACCTGCTGCAGAAGTTTCTCTGCCAACATGGCTACGAGGTTGATGTGGCCAGGGATGGCAAGGCGCTGTGGCAGGCCGTCGAGCGGCGGGTGCCGGACCTGGTCATCCTGGATGTGATGCTGCCTGGCGACAGTGGCCTGGTGTTGTGCCAGCGCCTGCTGGCCGAGCACAAGGTGGCAGTGATCATGCTCACCGCCATGGGCGAGTTGAGTGACCGGGTGGTTGGCCTGGAGCTGGGGGCAGACGACTACCTGACGAAGCCGTTCGCCGCCCGTGAACTGCTGGCCCGGGTGAGGGCAGTGCTGCGCCGTGCCGGCGAAGCGGCCGGGAGCGCGGCGGGCCATGCCTGCGCGACCCTGGAGTTTGCCGGCTGGCGGCTGGATGTGGTGCGGCGCGAGCTGCGTTCGCCGGACAACGTCATGATCCCCTTGTCCAACGGTGAGTTCGAGCTGCTGCTGGTGTTCGCCGAACATCCGCGGCGGGTGCTCAGCCGCCAGCAGTTGCTGGACATGGCCCGTGGCGATGCCTACGACGCCTATGATCGCAGCATCGACGTCCAGGTCAGCCGGCTGCGCCGCAAGCTTGAAACCGACAACGGCAACGAGCCCTTGATCCGTACCCTGCGCAACGCCGGTTATCTGTTCACGCCCACGGTCGCGAAGCGATGAAGCTGCTCGCCAGGGTTCGCCAGGCCCTGCCACGGCCCAGGATCACCATTGCCCGCTGGATCGCGCTGACCACCCTGACGGCGATGCTGTTCCTGTTGCTGCTCAAGGGGCTGTTCAGCCTGTTGCTGAGTGTCTGGGCGCAGCCACCGCTGCTGGAGAGCGGGGTGATCGAGAAGGTTGCAGCGGTCACTCGCATCCTCGACGTCGCGCCCATGGCGCAGCGCGCCAACATCGCCAGTGCGGCGGGCGACGGCTCATACTCCGTGCGCTGGCTGCGCCGCCATGACGAAGCGGGCGTACCCGTGCTGGTCGATGCCGAGTTCAGCGAGGGCACGCCTATCCTGCGCGCATTGCTCAAGCGCCCGGATGCCAGGGTCGAGGCCTTCGCACCGTCCGACATGCCGGAGTACGCACCTGAACGTGGTTATGCGCTGATGATCGAGCTGACCGACAAGTCCTGGGTGCTGTTCCGTGCCACCAGCCGTAGCTGGGGCCTGGACGAACTGCCGCGCAACCTGATCATCCTCGGGCTGATGCTGGTTTCCAGCCTTGTCGTCGCGCTGCTGGCCACCCGCTACCTGGCCAAGCCGCTGGAGCGCTTTGCCGAAGGTGCGCGGCGTTTTGGCAAGGACTTCAACGCCCCGCCCATTCCGGTGGTCGGCCCGCACGACCTGCGTCAGACCATTCTTGCGTTCAACGCCACCCAGGCGCAGCTCAAGCATTTTCTCAACGACCGCACCCAGATGCTCGCGGCCATCTCCCATGACCTGCGTGCACCGCTGACCCGCATGCGCTTGCGCGCCGAGTTCATTGACGATGCCCAGCTACAGGCCAAGTTGTTCAAGGACGTCGACGAGATGCAGGCGATGGTAGATGCGGCGTTGGGGTTTTTCCGTGATGACGCGCGGTTGGAACAGACGACCGTATTCGACCTGGGCGAGCTGCTGCTGACCGTGGTGGACGACTTCAAGGATGCGGGGGTCGAGGTCGGCCTCAGCGGGCCGCGTCGCTGTGTGTATACGGGGCGGCCGGTGGGTATCAAGCGGGTGCTGGTCAACTTGATCGACAATGCAGCGAAATACGGCTGCGAGCCCACGGTGGTGTTGGCGGTAAACGCCAGGCAGATCGAGATTACCGTGCAGGATCGCGGGCCGGGCATTGCGCCGGAGCTGCACGAGCAGGTATTCGCGCCGTTCTACCGTATCGAAGGTTCTCGCAACCGCAATACCGGTGGCGTGGGGCTGGGCCTGCCCGCAGCACGTGCCATCGTGCTGGAGCAGGGGGGCAGCATGTCCCTGGGCAACCGCCCGGGTGGCGGGCTGGAAGTCAGGATCATGCTGCCGCAGGGCTGATCAGAGCCCCAGTTCGCTGAGCCCGGGGTGATCGATGGGGCAAGGGGGGCTCTATCAGGCCGCGTCGGCTGCAGTTTTCCCGGCAACCTTGCTAAGCCCAACCAGCCGGCAGCAGGCCCATCGGGGTGAACTCGGTGGGGCCGATGCCGAAGGCGCCGATGGCCAGGGCTAACAGGACGCGCCCGCCCTTCATTGCGCGTGTGCCTGTCTTGGGGTGGCCTCCGTCAGTTGGGCTTTTTTCTCATGGAATTGTGGCAATACGTATTCGGCAATTTCGCGCAGGGTTTCGTCCAGCGGCCGCACGTTACGAGGCAAACACCTCGAACACCTGGGCGGCATCGCCGAACGACGGGTCGTACAGCGGCACATCGCGGACCCACAGGGCGCGGTAGCCCAAGCGATCGGCCAGTTGTGCCAGTTCTGCGTGGCGGGCCAGGTCCGGCTCGCCGAACTGGCGGCCATCGCGGTGCCGCGCCTGGTCGCCGGCGGGCGTCCAGTCGTGGTCCAGCGGCGCTTCCAGGCCGATGCTGAAGCCGCCAGCGGTCAGGCGTTCGAGGGGCGTGGTCATGGCATCAATCCCAGATTGGCGCCAGGCCGTCAGGGCTGACTTCACGGCCGTTGCGCTCGAGCTTGGCGATGCGTGCCATGTCGTCAGCGTCCAGCTTCAGGTCACGTGCGAGCAGGTTGCTGGCCAGGTTTTCCCGCTTGGTCGACGACGGGATCACCGCGTAGCCCAGCTGCAGAGCCCAGGCCAGGGCAACCTGGGCCACGGTGGCCTTGTGCTTGGCAGCGATGTCGGCCAGTACCGGGTCTTTGAGCACCTTGCCGTAGGCCAGGGTCATGTACGAGGTGACGGTGATGCCTTGCTCCTTGAGGAACGCGGTCAGCTTGCCGTTCTGCAGGTAGGGGCTGAGTTCGATCTGATTGGTGGCGATTTCGCCTTCGCCGACCACTTCGATGGCCTGGCGGGTCAGTTCGATGTTGAAGTTGGACACACCGATCTGGCGGGCCAGGCCCAGCTTCTTGGCTTCGGCCAGGGTGGCCATGTACTCGGGCAGCGCAACGCCGTTGCCTGGGGCCGGCCAGTGGATCAGCAGCAGGTCGACGTAGTCGGTGCGCAGTTTTTGCAGGCTGTCGCGCAGGCTGGGGACCAGCTTGTCGGCGGCGTAGTTTTCGACCCAGATCTTGGTTGTGATGAACAGCTCGCCGCGCTTGACGCCGCTTTCGGCGATGGCCTGGCCGACGTCGGCTTCGTTCTTGTAGATCTGTGCGGTGTCGATGACGCGGTAGCCAAGTTCCAGGGCCGACTTGACCGAATCGATGACGGCTTGGCCGGTTAGGCGAAAGGTGCCGAGGCCGAAGGATGGAACGCTCATGGATCTGCTCCTGGTGAGTGAGGGGGTGAGCCGAATCGAGGTTGGTCGCTCGGATTCGATCGCTCTTCGTGTGGGGAGCAGTGTGCGGCTTTGAGGGGGATTGATTAAGGTGGGGCGGGGCCAAGGTCATTTGACCGGGAGGCAAGAATAGGTCGCTGTGCCGTGACTGTTGCTGGGGGAATGCAGGGTAAACCTGTACCGGCCTCTTCGCGGGTGAACCCGCTCCCACAGGGACCGCGCCGCACTCAAGAACGGTGCAGTACCTGTGGGAGCGGGTTCACCCGCGAAGAGGCCGGTACAGGAAAACGAAACGGCCCGCCATATAGGCGGGCCGTCTGGCATTGCAAGGTGACGATCAGCGGCGGCGGAACAGCGGCAGCGGCTCGTCGGTGGCGGCCTGGTAGGTCACCGAGAAGTCCTTCAGGCTTTGCAGCGCGTCTTCCGGGTCCTTGTCGGCGCGGATGGCGAACGCGTCAAAGCCGCAACGGGCCATGAAGAACAGCTGGTCGCGCAGCACATCGCCGATGGCGCGCAGTTCGCCCTTGAACTTGTAGCGGTCACGCAGCAGGCGCGCATTGGAGTAGTTGCGCCCGTCGGTGAACGCCGGGAAGTTCAGTGCGATGACCTGGAAGTGCTGCACGTCTTCGCCGATTTCTTCGGCTTCTTCGTCACTGTCCAGCCATATGCCCAGCCCACCGTCACGGGCTTTGAGCGCATGGGCATGGTCGCGCCACATCTGCAGCGGGACGATGTAGTCGTCGCAGTTGGTCAGCTCGTCAAAGGACGTTTCCTTGGGCAGCAGATGCCAGGTTTCGTCGACGATCTGGTTGTTCTTAATGATTCGCTGCATAGACGCGTTCCTTGAAGGGGTCGATGCCGATACGCTGGTAGGTGTCGATGAAACGCTCTTCCTCGGTACGTTGCTCGACGTACACGGCGATCAGCTTCTCGATCACATCGGCCATGTCATCCTGGGCGAAGGACGGGCCGAGAATCTTGCCAAGGCTCGCGCCACGCGCGGCATTGCCGCCCAGCGACACCTGGTAGAACTCCTCGCCCTTCTTGTCCACGCCGAGGATGCCGATGTGGCCCACGTGGTGGTGGCCGCAGGCGTTCATGCAGCCGGAGATGTTCAGGTCGATCTCGCCGATGTCGAACAGGTAGTCCAGGTCGTCGAAGCGGCGCTGGATGGATTCGGCGATCGGGATCGACTTGGCGTTGGCCAGCGAGCAGTAGTCACCGCCCGGGCAGCAGATGATGTCGGTCAGCAGGCCGATGTTCGGGGTAGCGAAGCCGTTTTCGCGCAGTTCCAGCCACAGTGCATGCAGCTGACGCTGCTCGACGTCGGCAAGAATGATGTTCTGCTCGTGCGACGTGCGCAGGAAACCGAAGCTGTAGCGCTCGGCCAGGTCGGCCACGGCGTCCAGCTGCTTGTCGGTGACATCGCCAGGTGCAACGCCGGTGGGCTTCAGCGACAGGGTCACGGCCACGTAGCCAGGGCGCTTGTGGGCGCGGGTGTTGCGCGAGCGCCAGCGGGCGAAGCCTGGGTACTCGGCGTCCTGCGCGGCGTAGTCGACGTTGTCCAGGGCCAGGTAGGCCGGGTCGACGAAGTGGCGCGATACACGCTGCACTTCGGCTTCGGTCAGGGTGGTGCTGCCGCCGCGCAGGTGGACCATTTCGGCCTCGACCTTCTCGGCGAACACTTCCGGGGTAAGGGCCTTGACCAGGATCTTGATCCGCGCCTTGTACTTGTTGTCACGGCGACCGTAACGGTTGTACACGCGCAGGATGGCGTCAAGGTAGCTGATCAGGTCCTGCCACGGCAGGAACTCGTTGATGAACGAGCCCACCACCGGGGTACGGCCCAGGCCGCCACCGACCAGCACACGGAAGCCCAGCTCGCCAGCGGCATTGCGCACCGGCTCCAGGCCGATGTCGTGCACTTCGATGGCGGCGCGGTCTTCCTGCGAGCCGTTGATGGCAATCTTGAACTTGCGCGGCAGGTAGGCGAATTCCGGGTGGAAGGTGGTCCACTGACGGACGATTTCGCACCACGGGCGCGGATCGACGATTTCGTCTGCGGCCACACCGGCGAACTGGTCGGTGGTGGTGTTGCGCAGGCAGTTGCCGCTGGTCTGGATCGCGTGCATCTGCACGGTGGCCAGTTCGGCGAGGATGTCCGGGATGTCCTCCAGGGCCGGCCAGTTGAACTGCACGTTCTGGCGGGTGGAGATGTGGGCGTAGCCCTTGTCATAGTCGCGGGCGATCCTGGCCAGGGTGCGGACCTGGGTGGCGTTCAGCTGGCCGTACGGCACGGCGACGCGCAGCATCGGCGCGAAACGTTGGATGTAAAGGCCGTTCTGCAGGCGCAGAGGGCGGAATTCTTCTTCGCTCAGCTCACCGGCCAGATAGCGGCGGGTCTGATCACGGAACTGCTTGACGCGGTCCTCGATGATCCGCTGATCGTACTCGTCGTATACGTACATAAAAGTCCTGTCTCAGGCATGCAGCTATTCGCGCGCACGGCCGCGCACTCCGCTTCGGAGCCGGGGAACGATAGCAGGTTGCGTTTATGCGCTAAAGTGATGTTTTTGCATATGAAAAGAACCAAATGGACTATGTGAGACTGACTGCCATTTGTGCGCTGGGCGTGGCTTGGCGTTTATAATCCGGCGTTTGTTTCGCAGGGATGTCAGCCCATGCTCAAGGCGTTGTGCCAAAGCTTGTGTCTTGCCTTGCCGCTGGCGGCAAGTGCGCAGCCGGCTTCGGTGGTTTTCCTCAACCCGGGGCTGTCCACCGAGACGTTCTGGACCAGTTATACCCGCTTCATGCAGGCCGCTGCAGACGATCTGGGCATGACCCTGCACGTGGAATACAGCGAACGCCGCGCCGACCTGGCGCTGACCCAGGCCAGGGCTATCCTGGGCGGACCGCAGCGGCCGGATTACCTGGTCCTGGTCAATGAGCGGTACGTGGCGCCGGAGATCATGCGCCTGTCGCGTGGCACCGGCGTCAAACTGTTCCTGGTCAACAACGGCCTGACTGCCAGCCAGGCCCGTAGCATCGAGGCGCAGCCGGACAAGTATGCCGAGCTGCTGGGTACCTTGACGGCCAACGACGAGCAAGCGGGTTTTGAGATGTTGCACCAGATGGTCGCGCAATTGCCCCGCGACAGTGGGCCGGTGGACCTGCTGGCGTTTGCCGGGGTCAAGACCACCCCGGCCTCGCAGCTGCGCGAGGAGGGCATGCGCCGCGCCCTGGCCGACTTCCCCCAGGTGCGCCTGCGCCAGGTGGTATATGGTGGTTGGAGCCGCCAGCGCGCCTACGAGCAGGCGCAGCAACTGGTGGAGCGCTACCCGGCCACCCGCCTGGTATGGTCGGCCAACGACGAAATGGCCTTTGGTGCCATGCAGGCGTTCGAAGAGGCAGGGCGCAAGCCGGGGCGCGATGTGCTGTTCAGCGCCATCAACAGCTCGCCCGAGGCCCTGCATGCACGTATCGACGGGCGTCTTAGCGTGCTGATGGGCGGGCATTTCACCCTTGGCGGCTGGGCCATGGTGATGCTGCACGATGATGCCCAGGGACTGGCGGTGAACCGCGACGGCCTGCGCGAGCATCGCATCCCGGTGTTGCAGTCGATTGACCAGGCCAAGGCAACCCGTTGGCTGAAATTACTGGAACGGCCCGACTATGGTATCGATTTCCAGCGTTACAGTGCCGAAGGGCGGCCGCCCGAGTATAAGTACCCATTTCTGACATCACCGATCAATTATTGAAAGACCCTGCTTGAGGGAAGGGCATTGCTCGTCTTAACTGCTGGTGGTGAAGTGCATTCCCATAACCACTACAAGAGGCAATGCAATGGGAAACTCAACCAAGGTCCGCAAAGCTGACAGCAGCGTCGATGCCTGGGCGATCCTCTGCCTGATCGTTCTGGTGGTGGTCACTGCCGTTTATTGGGTCAGCCACCAGTAGACTTGTATTCAAGACCGTGATGCAGCCAGAGCGCCTGCGGGAGGGAGTCCCGCAGGCGTTTTTGCTAGCGCGCAAGGTGCAGGGCCAACTGCACCAGGCCGATCAGTACGGCAATGAACACCAGGGTGAACAGCGTCCCCAGCGCAATGAAATGGCTGGCCTTGCCGTGGGTGAAGTCGCGGGCGCGGTTCTTGCCGCTTTGCACGCCGAAGGCGGCAGCGAGGATGCTGTGCAGCATCTGCCAGAAGGTAGGGGGCTTGCCCTGGCTGGAATCGTCCATGGTGGCTCCTGAGGAAATCAGAGGCAATCAGGGACAGTGTAGGTGGCTATTGGGGCTGCTGTGCAGCCCATCGCGACACAAGGCCGCTCCTACAAAGGATTGCATTCTCCTGTAGGAGCGGCCTTGTGTCGCGATGGGCCGCAAAGCGGCCCCAAGGGTCTTAGCTGTCGTAACCCAGGTTAGGCGCCAACCAGCGCTCGCTGACACTCACATCCTGGCCCTTGCGCGCGCTGTAGCGCTCGACCTGGTCCTTGTCGACCTTGCCCACCGCAAAGTACTGCGCCTGCGGGTGGGCAAAGTACCAGCCGCTGACCGCCGCTGCCGGGAACATCGCAAAGTGGTCGGTGAGGAACACGCCGCTCGGCCCGGTCTCACCGATGGCAGTGCCATCAAGCAGGCGGAACAGGGTTTCCTTCTCTGTGTGGTCCGGGCAGGCCGGGTAGCCGGGGGCCGGGCGGATACCGCGGTACTGCTCCTTGATCAGCGCCTCGTTGTCGAGGTGTTCATCGCGGGCATAACCCCAGTGCTCTTTACGCACCTGCTCATGCAGCCATTCGGCACAGGCCTCGGCCAGGCGGTCGGCCAGGGCCTTGACCATGATCGAACTGTAGTCGTCTCCCTTGTCCTGGTAGGCCTTGGCCACTTCCTCGGCACCGATGCCGGCGGTAGTGATGAAACCGCCCACGTAGTCGGTAACGCCACTGGCCTTCGGCGCGACGAAGTCGGCCAGCGACCAGTTGGGCTTGCCGTCCGGCTTGATGGTCTGCTGGCGCAGGTGGTGCAGCGTAGCCAGGGCCTGGCCGTCCTCGCCGTACACTTCGATATCGTCATCGGCAACCTGGTTGGCCGGCCAGAAGCCGAACACTGCGCGGGCGCTGATGAGTTTTTCGTCGATCAGTTTGTCGAGCATCTCGCGGGCATCCTTGTACAGCGCCGTCGCCGCTTCGCCGACCACTTCGTCGGTGAGGATGCGCGGGAACTTGCCGGCCAGGTCCCAGGAGATGAAGAACGGGGTCCAGTCGATGTACTCGGCCAGCGTGCGCAGGTCGATGTCTTCCAGCACCTTGACGCCGGTGAAGGTGGGCACCGCTGGCTGGTAGCCAGCCCAGTCGTACTGCGGCTTGGCGGCGATAGCCTGGGCGTAGCTCAGGCGCTCGGTGCGGGCACTGCGGTTGGCGGTGCGCTCGCGTACTTCTTCGTATTCCTGGCGGGTCTTCTCGACGAAGCCGGCTTTCAGCTCCTTGGACAGCAACTGGGTGGCAACACCTACCGCGCGCGAGGCGTCGGTGACGTAGACCACGGCGTCGTTGCTGTACTTGGGCTCGATCTTGACTGCGGTGTGCGCCTTGGAGGTGGTGGCGCCGCCGATCATCAGCGGCAACTGGAAGCCCTGGCGCTGCATTTCGCGGGCCACGTGGACCATCTCGTCCAGCGACGGCGTGATCAGGCCGGACAGGCCGATGATGTCGCACTTCTCGTCGCGGGCGGTTTGCAGGATCTTCTCGGCCGGCACCATCACGCCGAGGTCGACGATGTCGTAGCCGTTGCAGCCCAGCACCACGCCGACGATGTTCTTGCCGATGTCGTGCACGTCGCCTTTTACTGTGGCCATCAGGATCTTGCCCTTGGCTTCCGGCTTGTCGCCTTTCTCGGCTTCGATGAACGGAATCAGGTGCGCTACCGCCTGTTTCATCACGCGGGCCGACTTGACCACCTGGGGCAGGAACATCTTGCCCGCGCCGAACAGGTCGCCGACCACGTTCATGCCATTCATCAGCGGGCCTTCGATCACTTCGATCGGGCGGGCGCACTGCTGGCGGCATTCCTCGGTGTCTTCGACGATGAACGCGGTAATGCCCTTGACCAGCGCGTGCTCCAGGCGTTTTTCCACCGGCAGCGAGCGCCACTCTTCGTTTTCCACTTCCCTGGTTGCGCCGCCGCCCTTGTAGTCGTCGGCAATGGCCAGCAGTGCGTCGGTGCCATGCGGGGTGCGGTTGAGCACCACGTCCTCGACCTTTTCACGCAGGGCAGGCGGGATCTCGTCATAGATCTCCAGCTGGCCGGCGTTGACGATACCCATGGTCAGGCCGTTCTGGATCGCGTGGTACAGGAACACCGAGTGGATGGCTTCCCGCACCGGGTTGTTGCCACGGAACGAGAACGACACGTTGGACACACCGCCCGAGCTCAGGGCGTGCGGCAGGTGGTCGCGGATGTAGGCGCAGGCCTCGATGAAATCGACGGCGTAGTTGTTGTGCTCTTCGATGCCGGTGGCGACGGCGAAGATGTTCGGGTCGAAGATGATGTCTTCCGGCGGGAAGCCCACTTCATTGACCAGGATGTCGTAACTGCGTTGGCAGATCTCTTTCTTGCGCGCGGCCGTGTCGGCCTGGCCGACTTCGTCAAAGGCCATCACCACTACGGCAGCGCCATAGCGCTTGCACAGGCGGGCGTGGTGCTTGAACTGCTCGACGCCTTCCTTCATGGAAATGGAGTTGACGATGCCCTTGCCCTGAATGCACTTGAGGCCCGCTTCGATCACTTCCCACTTGGACGAGTCGATCATGATCGGCACGCGCGAGATGTCAGGTTCGCCGGCGATCAGGTTGAGGAAGCGGACCATGGCGGCCTGGGAGTCGAGCATCCCTTCGTCCATGTTGATGTCGATTACCTGGGCGCCGGCCTCGACCTGCTGCAGGGCGACTTCCAGGGCTTCGGTGTAGTTCTCTTCACGGATCAGCCGGGCGAACTTGGCAGAGCCCGTGATGTTGGTGCGCTCGCCGACGTTGACGAACAGCGACTGGCGGTCGATGGTGAACGGCTCCAGGCCCGACAGGCGGCAGGCCTTGGCGATTTCCGGAATCTCGCGCGGCTTGTACTTGGCCACGGCCTCGGCAATGGCCTGGATGTGGCCCGGCGTGGTGCCGCAGCAGCCGCCGATGATGTTGAGGAAGCCGCTGGCAGCGAATTCCTCGACCACCACGGCCATTTCGGCCGGGGTTTCGTCGTATTCACCAAAGGCGTTTGGCAGGCCGGCGTTGGGGTGGGCCGAGACATGGGTGTCGGCCTTGGTCGCCAGCTCTTCCAGGTACGGGCGCAGGTCCTTGGCGCCAAGGGCGCAGTTCAGGCCCACGGAAATCGGCTTGGCGTGGCGCACCGAGTTCCAGAACGCTTCGGTGGTCTGGCCCGACAGGGTACGGCCCGAGGCGTCGGTGATGGTGCCGGAGATCATGATCGGCAGTTCGATGCCGTCTTCCTCGAACACCTGCTGCACGGCGAAGATCGCCGCCTTGGCGTTGAGGGTGTCGAAGATGGTCTCGATCAGCAGCAGGTCGGCGCCGCCCTCGATCAGGCCGCGGGTGGCCTCGATGTAGTTCGTTACCAGCTCATCGAAAGTGACGTTGCGGTAGCCTGGGTCGTTGACGTCCGGGGAAATCGAGCAGGTGCGGCTGGTAGGGCCGAGCACGCCAGCGACGAAGCGCGGCTTGTGCGGGGTTTCCAGGGTCTTGGCATCGGCCACCTGGCGAGCGATGCGCGCGCCCTCGACGTTCAGTTCGTAGACCAGCGATTCCATGCCGTAGTCGGCCTGGGAAATCTGCGTGGCGTTGAAGGTGTTGGTTTCGAGGATATCGGCGCCGGCATCCAGGTAGGCCTTTTCGATGGCGGCGATCACATCCGGGCGGCTGAGCAGCAACAGGTCGTTGTTACCTTTGACATCGCTTGGCCAATCGGCGAAACGCGTGCCACGATAGTCGTGTTCCTCGAGCCGGTAGCTTTGGATCATAGTACCCATGCCGCCGTCGAGGATCAGGATGCGCTCCTTGAGTGCGTTCTGGAGTGCTTGGAGACGAGCGCTGCGGTCGGACATAGGAACTACCTGGTCGGGCGAATTTCAGAAGGTGCAGAATCATAACAAAGCTGCGCGGTTTTTAGGCGCATCGCCCATTTGCATGAAAATGGCTCATGTTGGGCGGGCGTCGGCAAAGCACGGCACCCAAGGACGACCAGGCAACAAATCGTGATGGCTTTCAATACCCAGGACTTTCCGCACATGGTGCATCGTATTCTTGCCGGCGTTTTCGCCCTGCTCATGAGCAGTGTGGCGTTCGGGCAAGCCCCCCAGTCGAGCCCGGCTATTTCCTACACCCGGGATATTCAACCGATCTTCACCGAGAAATGCGTGGCCTGCCACGCCTGCAACGACGCCGCCTGCCAGCTGAAGCTGGAAAGCCCCGAAGGCGCGGTACGCGGCGCCACCAAGGTGCCGGTGTATCAGGGCGAGCGCAGCAAGGCAGTGCCCACCACGCGGCTGTTCTACGATGCCCACAGCGAGGGCGAGTGGCGCAAGAAGGGCTTTTACTCCGTGCTCGACAACCAGGGCAGCCAGGCCGCGCTGATGGCGCGCATGCTCGAGCTGGGGCACAAGACCCCGCTCACGCCCAATGCCAAGCTGCCCGAGGAAATCGTCCTGGGCCTGAACCGCAACAACATGTGCCCGTTGCCGCAAGAGTTCGATGCCTATGCCGGTGCCCATCCCAAGGAAGGCATGCCGCTGGCGGTGACCGGCCTGACCGACAAGGAATACGACACCATGCGCCGCTGGTTGGCCGCCGGTGCACCGGTCGAGTACCAGCCGATCAAGCCAAGCGCGGCCGAAGCCAAGCAGATTGCCGACTGGGAAGAGCTGCTCAACCGCCCGGGTTCCACCGAGGCGCTGGTCGGCCGCTGGCTGTACGAGCACCTGTTCCTGGCGCACATCTACTTCGTCGGTGGCGAGCAGGGCCACTTCTTCCAGTGGGTACGTTCGCGTACACCGAGCGGTCAGCCGGTCGACCTGATCGCCACGCGCCGCCCCAATGACCCGCCGGGCACCGACTTCTACTACCGGTTGATCCCGGTGCAGGGCGTGATCGTGCACAAGACGCACATCACCTATCCGATGGGGCCGCAGAAGCTCAAGCGGGTCAAGCAACTGTTCTACGCCGGCGACTGGCATGCCACTGCGCTGCCAGGCTACGGCCCGCGCCACCGGGCCAACCCGTTCGAAACCTTCGAAGCGATCCCGGCAGTGGCGCGCTACCAGTTCATGCTGGATAACGCCGAGTACTTCGTGCGCACCTTCATCCGTGGCCCGGTATGCCGTGGGCAGATTGCCACCGACGTGATCCGCGACAACTTCTGGGCGTTGTTCCAGGAGCCGGCCCACGACCGCTACATCACCGATGCCAAGTACCGTGGCGAGGCCACGCCGCTGCTGGCCATGCCTGGGCAAATCGATGACGTGGGCAGCGTGCTGAGCCTGTGGCACGCCTACCGTGACAAGCGCAACGAGTACGAAAAACTGCGCCGCGAAGCCTACGCCGACATGCCGGCCCCGGGCTGGGCGACGTTGTGGGCCGGTAACGACAACGCGTTGCTGAGCATTTTCCGCCACTTCGACAGCGCCTCGGTGACCAAGGGCCTGATCGGTGATGTGCCGCTGACCGTGTGGCTGTTCGACTACCCATTGTTCGAGCGCACCTATTACCAGCTGGCGGTCAACTTCGATGTGTTCGGCAACGTCTCGCACCAGTTGCAGACGCGCCTGTACTTCGACCTTATCCGCAACGGCGCCGAGGTCAACTTCCTGCGCCTGATGCCGGCCGACCAGCGCAAGGCGATCCTCGGCGACTGGTACCAGAACAGCGGCAAGGTAAAGATGTGGATGGATTATGAAGACATCGACACCGACACCCCGAGCGGCATCCAGCTCGACCCGCGCAACCCCAAGCGCGACTTCGGCCTGAAGCTTCTGCAGCGTACCGGCAGCCTGAATGCCGCGCCTGACCCCATCAACCGCTGCCAGGGCGCGTTCTGTTCACGGCCGCAGGTCAGCGAAGAGTTCCGCAATGCCGAGCAGTCGCTCAGCCGCCTGGTGTCGCGCCCGGCTGCCGGGTTGAAGGTGATCAACCAGCTGCCCGAGGCAACCATGCTGCGCATCGAAGGGCAGGGCGGCCAGCGCCAGGTGTACAGCCTGCTGCGCAACCGCGCGCACAGCAACGTGGCGTTCCTGCTGGGCGAGGCGTACCGCTACCAGCCGGGGCTGGATACCCTGACCCTGTACCCGGGCGTGCTCAGCAGCTACCCCAACTTCATCTTCAACATCCCGACCAAGGATGTGCCCGAGTTCGTCGAGGACATGGAGTATGCGAAAGATGACCCGGCCAGGTTCGAGCGCATCGTCATGCGCTGGGGTGTGCGTCGCAGTCACCCTGAGTTCTGGCGCTACTTCCATGACCTGAACAGCTTCATCAAGGAGACCGAACCGGTCGAGGCGGGCGTGCTGGACATGAACCGCTACGAGAACCTCTGATCGGTTGGGCTGACCTTTCCGATTACCCTGCGGTCGGACTTGCTGGGTGGTCCTGATCGATTGCAAGGGGGCTGCTTTGCAGCCCTTCGCGGGTAAACCCGCTCCCACAGGTATGGCACCGCTCTCGAGGTCAGCGCTAACCCTGTGGGAGCGGGTTTACCCGCGAACGAGCGCGTAGCGCTCGCCCCTGCATTCGAGCCTGGGCCTCAATGCACCGGCAACTGCAGGGTTCTCCATGCTGTATTCGCTTCAGGCACTGCGGGCGTTCGCCGCCTGGGTGGTGGTCTGCCACCATTTCATGCAGATCTTCTTCGACTTCCAAGCCTCCGGCCCCATCGGCCAACTGCTCACCGACCGCGGTGCCGCAGGCGTCGATATCTTCTTCGTCATCAGCGGGCTGGTCATCTACCTGTCGACCCGCGACAAGGCCATCGAGCCCCGCCAGTTCCTGCTCAACCGGGCGCTGCGTATCGTTCCGGCCTACTGGTTCTACACGGCGCTGATGGCAACCCTGCTGTTGGCCTTCAGCCAATGGATACCGCACCAGGCATTCACCTGGCACCACCTGCTGCTGTCGCTGCTGTTCATCCCGGCGGAAAACCCCGGTGGCTACGGCTTGTACCCGACCCTGAACGTGGGCTGGACGCTGAACTTCGAGATGTTCTTCTATCTGCTGTTCGGCCTGGCCTTTCTGGTGCGCCAGCGTCATCACCAGTTGCTGGTCACCGCCGCGCTGCTGCTGGCAAGCGAGATACTGGGCAGGCTGGGCGTGCTCAGCCGCTTCTACAGCAACGACATCATCTACGAATTCCTGCTCGGCATCGGCCTGGGCGTGCTGCACCGTCGCGGGCTGATTCACCAGGGCCGCTGGCTGCCGTTGGCCTTGCTGGCGGTGGCGGGTCTTGCCATCTACCACCTGGACGCTTCCCGGCGCTTGCTGCACTGGGGCGTGCCGAGCGCAATGATCGTGCTGGCCTTCGTCGCCCTGGAGCCGGTGTTCCGCGGCAACCGGGTGCTCAAGGCGCTGGGCGACTGTTCGTATTCGGTGTACCTGGTCCATGTGCTGGTGCTGTACGCCGGCTGGTTCGCCAGCCAGCGCCTGCAGTTGAACCCGTACCTGGTGTTTGCTCTGTGCGTGCCGTCCATTGGACTAATGTCGTGGTTCAGCTACCAGTGGCTGGAGCGCGGCCTGTACCGGCGCATGCAGGCCTGGCTGGCGGCGCCACGGGGGCGGGCCCCTGAATATGCGCTTTCCCGAGTCAAATACTAGGACTTTGTTCGAAGGCCGGGTTGGCGTACACTTGGCCGCAAGTCTGTGAGGAACCTACATGAGCGCTATAACCATTACCGACGCCGCCCATGACTACCTGGCCGATCTGCTCTCCAAGCAGAACACGCCTGGCATCGGCATTCGCATTTTCATCACCCAGCCGGGCACCCAGTACGCCGAAACCTGCATCGCCTACTGCAAGCCGGGCGAAGAGAAGCCTGACGACACCGCCGTGGGTCTGAAGAGCTTCACCGCTTATCTGGACGCGGTCAGCGTGCCGTTCCTGGAAGACGCACTGGTCGACTATGCCACCGACCGCATGGGTGGCCAGCTGACCATCAAGGCGCCGAATGCCAAGGTGCCGATGGTCAACGAAGACAGCCCGATCAACGAGCGCATCAACTATTACCTGCAGACCGAGATCAACCCCGGCCTGGCCAGCCACGGCGGCCAGGTGAGCCTGGTGGATGTGGTCGACGACGGTATTGCCGTGCTGCAGTTCGGTGGTGGTTGCCAAGGCTGTGGCCAGGCCGATGTGACCCTGAAGGAAGGCATCGAGCGCACCCTGCTCGAGCGTATCCCCGAGCTCAAGGGCGTGCGTGACGTGACTGACCACAGTCAGAAAGAGAACGCCTACTACTGAGGATGACGCGCTCCTACAGGGATCGCGTTGAACACACTCCCTTAGCAACAAAGTGTTACTGTTTCAACCCCTGCGACAACAGGCCGCAGCCCGTATTCAAAGGGCTGCAGCCGATCCTTGCCTTCGTCGGGTAGAACCCCTCGGGGTGTCGTGCCAGAATGCCCCGGTTTTTCGACCGGCCCGTCCCGAGGGCCGGCACCTTCCCTGTAAAGGATGGTTTCATGAATGATCTATATACCCGGCGCGCAGTTGTCGCCGGGATGGGCGTTCTCGGGCTTGGCCTGCTCGCAGGCTGCAGCCCGGCCCGGGGGCTCGAGTTCAAGTACGGCAAGAACATGAGCAACGAAATCCTTGGGCGCAAGTTCAGCCTCAAGGACACCCAAGGCAATGTGCGCACCCTGTCGAGTTTCTACGGCAGCATGCCGATGATCTTCTTCGGCTTCACCCAGTGCCCGGCCGTGTGCCCGACCACCCTGGCGCGCGCGGCGCAAATCCGCAAGCTGCTGCGCGGCCGCGATCGCGACCTGTTCCAGGTGGTGTTGATTACCCTGGACCCGGAGCGCGACACCCCCGAGGTGCTCGATGCCTACGTGAAGGCGTTCGACCCGTCGTTCACCGCGCTGACCGGCACCCCCGAGGAAATCGCCGCGGTGGCCAAGGAATTCAAGGTGTTCTACGAGAAAGTCCCGGCCGGTGATACCTATACCGTCTCTCACTCGTCCACCAGCTACGTCTACGATACGCGTGGCACCCTGCGCCTGAGCCTGGGCCATTCCCTGACCGCCCAGGAATGCGCCGAAGACCTGGTCACCCTGATGGAGATCTGCTGAATGTCGATGCAACCGATCAAGCACGGCCTGGCTGCCCTGGTCCTGATGGGCCTGGCGCTGCCGGCCCTAGCCCAGACCACCGTGAGCGACGCCTGGGTGCGGGCGACCGTGCCGCACCAGCAGTCCACCGGTGCCTTCATGACCCTGACCGCCAGCAGCGACAGCAAGCTGGTGGGCGTGGCTTCGCCTGTGGCCAAGACTGTGCAGGTGCACGAGATGACCATGAACGGTGATGTAATGGGCATGCGTGAGGTCAAGGCGGTCGAGTTACCGGCCGGCAAGGCGGTGACCCTCGACCCGAACAGCCTGCATGTGATGCTGATGGGCCTGAACAACCAGGTGAAGGAAGGCGAGAAAGTGCCGCTGACCCTGACCATCGAAGATGCCAAGGGGGCCAAGGAAACCCTGGACGTGCAGGCCGAAGTGCGTGCGCTCAACGCCGAGGCGGGCGGTGGGCATGATCACATGCACATGAAGCACTGATCAGGCTGAACCCTTTGGGGGCGCTTTGCGCCCCATCGCGACACAAGGCCGCTCCCACAGGAGAACGCGTATCCCCTGTGGGAGCGGCCTTGTGTCGCGATGGGCTGCCAGGCAGCCCCCGGTTCAATCAGCTGCGAAACTTGGGCAGCGGTCTGTCCAGGGTCAGCGAGGTCAGGGTCTTGCGGACCTGGGCCTCATCAGCCTCCAGAGCCTTGAGGCTTGCGCGGATCTTGCCGGCGGCGGGCACGTCGCCCTGCCGGTCGATCCAGTCGGCTATCTCCTTGCAGGCACTGCTCAGGCAGGCCTGGCGCTGGTTCATCAGCGACAGGAGGGTGGTGAGCTCTCTTTCGGACATGGCAGGATCCTCCATTCAGCCTTGTCAGTGTAGCAGAGGGTTAGCGCCGTACTGCTGCCTTTGCAGCAGGCGCAGATTCAGCGGCAAATGGCGGCTTCTGAGGCGCTGCAACAACTCGTTACTTATAAACAATGTGTTTAAAGTCGGTGTCGTTGCGATCTGTGCGGTATGCCAGTCGTAATTTTGAAGCGATGTACTGAAGTGCTCTGTTTCGCAGGGTTGCCCATTCGGCAATGTCCCGCCTCCATGAAGTGTATTTGTAGGAATGTTCCTGGGTCTTGGTCCGAGCCACTCACAGGCTGTGGCGCTGTTACAACTTGGATGTTGAGTGTGATACTGGATTAGCCTTAGGTTTTAGTTGCCCAAGCGATGCAAGGGTAATTCCAAAAACCTGAAAGGAGTTCACACATGAAATCTGCAATCGAGCTGTTCAAGACCCATGTAACCGGTGTCACCACCAAAGGTGTGTGCATGTGGTGAGCAAGGGGGCGGCTTTGTGCCGCCCCTTTATTTTCCTTGAGCAGGAGCACGCTTTATGGATGATCGTGGCTACCACACCATTTGGGATATCACGGGTGCTAGTTCAAAGTTGCTGAGCAATGATAGCAAATTGCATCGCTTTTTTCTGACCGCGTTGCAGGCGTCAGGGTTTAACATCATAAGCGATATGATTCACAAATTTTCCTCAGGGGGCGAGGGTGTCACCGGGATTTTTCTGTTATCGGAGTCTCACCTCTCTTACCATACTTATCCTGAGCGCGAATACATCAGTATCGATGTATACACGTGTGGAAAAAATAATGATTTGATCAATGATCGGATTTTGGGTTTTTTTGGTGCGGACGTACAGGTCAACAAAAGAACCTTGCTGCGCGGCAGTGCAATAGCTGACCGGCTGGGAGGGGAACATGCAGTTGCTCGATAGAGGGGTGTTGAAGTTTGATTATCAGTTTCCGCTGTACAATTTTTTCTTTCCGTCGCAAGCATGCAATGTCTACCAGCCGGCCCCGTATCAGTTCGCTGAGATGATGTCCGCAGCCAATCAGGCTTCGCGTTCACGCGCCTTGTACTTTCACATCCCTTTTTGTGAGGCCATTTGTTCGTTCTGCCCGTTTACCCGGGGTCTGTACAAGAGTGCCAGTGACATAGACCGCTATACACAGGCACTGATTAGCGAAATCGAGTACAAAGCGCAAGCAATGGACTTTAGGGCGGTCCCGGTCAGGGCCATATTTTTTGGCGGTGGGACACCGTCACTGCTGTCGCCGCGAAACATCCACGATATTGGCGAGGTGCTGCATCGTCATTTTGATATGTGCGATGTGCAGGAGTTTTCATTCGAGTTCAGTGTTACAAGTGTCACCGAGGAGCGAGCTCGTGCACTGGCTGCCATTGGTGTGACCCATGCGCGGTTTGGCTTGCAAACGACGGATCGCGAATGGCGACAGCTGTTCAACCTTGACCCGGACATAGGCAAAATTGAACGCACGGCCGAGCTGTTGAATAGCCAATTTGAGCATGTGCTCTGTGACATCCTTTATGGCATGAACGGCAGTAACGAGCAGCAGACGCTTGCCGACATTGACAAGGCAGTGGCGATAGGAGTCAGCAATATCGACATCTATCCCATCAACAACGCTGCAACATCCGTCAAATTGCACAGGCAGATCAAATCCCGCTTTGCAGACGTAATGCCAGCCATGCGCAAGCTCAATATGAAGTTCATGCTCGATGAGCACCTGCGCCAATATGGCTATATTCCCTACAACGGTCACGGCTATGTGCGCAGGCCCAGGGCTGGCAGTGCGCTGTTTGCCGAAGATTACTCCTTCATCTATCACGAGCATGTCTACGGCTATGCCGATCATGACCTGCTGGGCTTCGGTGTGGGGGCTATCTCGTCGGTGGCGGAGCATGTCATTACCAATATTTCATCTCGCGAAAAATACACCCGAGGCATGGCGCAAGGGGAGCACTTGTGCCAAGTGAGCAGGCATGACCCGATGCTGGATGTGGTTAAGCCGCTGGTAGTTCGCCTGGCGTATCACGGTTCAGTCGACAAACGCCTGGTTGAACTGGGCCGCATGCCCGAAGCGCTGATGCGGCGGCTTGATGAATTGATACAGGCAGGCCTGGTGCTTGAGGACTCACGGTTCTATCGGCTGACGCGGCTCGGTTGGCTCTGGTACAGCAACATCATGTTCTACCTGATGCCAGCAAGTGAGCAGGACATTCTCAGGAAGCTGGTTTTCGAGCGGCTTGATGTGCCTGGGCGAGACATCACCGAGCACGAGTTGATCTATACCGCTGGCTGAGGAAAACATAAGGTATGCACGCGCTGAATCTTAACTACGGAACGCGATCGCTGGCGTTTGGCTACGGATTTTCCAAATGTGGTGAGTTTGCTTTCGAAGCCGCGTTTGCCGTGGCCATTGTGTCCCTCACCGATGCTGATCTGCTGTTGATAGGCATCGCCTATTTTTTTCGTTACTTGCCAAGCGTCGTATTTTCCCCATTGGGTGGCTGGTTGGCAGATAACGCCGAAAAAAAGAAAACACTGTTGGCAGTCGAGGTTGCCAAAGGCCTTTTGGCGCTTGCCTTCTTTGCCTTGTTCGGCCTGTTCACCCCGGTACTACCTGTATTGGTTGGTCTTGCAATGGTCATGACGGCGCTCGAGTGCCTCTATGTGCCGACATTTCGCGCGTATTTTCCGGACATTGTTGCAACGGACCAGTTGGCCTCGGTCAACAGCGGTGTCCAGGTGATCGAGGATGCTGCCTCGATTATCGGCCCGCTGGTTTTTTCGGTCTGCGTAATAGTGCTTTCTCGCGAAGCAACGTTCTTGTTTTTTGCGACATGTCTGGTGCTGTCGGCTATCTCCATCGCCACATTGGGGCCAGGTAGGCAAAGTGCCAGGCAAGCCTTCGATGGGCGTGCCATCGTCCGCGATGCTGCACGCAGTGTTTGTCAGCTAAGGGGCAGCAATGCACCGTTGTTTGCCGTTATTGGTTGCACCACGCTCTGCGCGATGTTTGCCACGTCGGTGATTCGCTTCATCCTTCCGGCTTCGGTGCTGGAGCATTTCGCTTCCGAGGCAGCGGTAGGTTACGTACTTTCATTGCTTGCAGCGGGTACTGTTCTGGGGGGCGTGCTCTACACACGTTTCAATCCGCGCACAACCGCACGATTGGTGTTGCGTTATTGGCTGCTATACGGCGCATTGTTTTTGGCTGCAGCAGTGGCGCTGCAGATCAACAGCTGGCTGTTTCTGTCGGTCTTGTTCCTGGTCGGCTTGATCGGTGCATTTGTCGATATCGCTATCGTGACCAACATCCAGTGCTTGTCGAATGAGCATGAGGTGGGCAGGAATTTTTCCCTTTATTACTTCACGGCCGTCATTGGTGATGCCGTTTCAGGCCTGGTTGCCAGTTTGGTGTTTGTGCTTGCGGGGCCGGCAACCTTCATCTGGATGACGCTGATGCTGTTCATCGCGCCTGTGCACTGGAACCTGAAAGGAAATGCCGATGACACCGACAATCGTATATAGCGTGGCGCTCGATGTTGACGCATGGGACGGTGTGCTGACTGCGCCCTTTCATACGTCAGCTAATCTCGCACTCGCTTCTGCCTTGTTCTTGACGCCGGAGGATGCGCTGCAAGCGATTGTACTTGAGGCGGTTACGCGCTGGCGTTTACCACTTTTCATTGCCTCGGAAGGTGTGAATGGCCTGGCAGACGGCGATGAGCGAAGGCTGAGCGTGCCGCTGTCGGAGCCTGACAGGGCCCGGCTAATGGCGGCTGCACTCACCTTTGAACACCAGGTACTGCCTCCCTTCACACGTGCGGTTGCGTCTTTTGTCGACATGCGTCGGCCAACCTTTGCCTGCCCAGGTCACCAGGGAGGAGCCTGTTTGCAGCAGCATCCCGCTGGAGCCCGTTTCAGGCAGTTGCTGGGGCCTGAAGTGTTCCACGTGGATGTACCCCATGCAGCGCCTGAACTGGGTGATGTATTAGGCCACGAAGGCCCGGTCCAAGAGGCCGAGCAATTGGCTGCAAGGGTTTTTGGTGCTGACGATACCTGGTTCGTGCTCAATGGCACGTCCACTGCCAACAAGGTCGTTGCCAGTGCGCTGTTGGCAGCTGGCGACCTGGTGCTGATGGATCGCAACAACCACAAGTCGGTGTTTCTCGGTGCCTTGGTCCAGTGCGGCGCTTTGCCGGTGTACCTGGATAATGTGCGAGATGAGCGGGGGCTGCTGGGTGGCTACCGATTAGGTGCCCTGGATGAGGGCCACTTGCGCAGCCGGGTGGGGCAGATTTGTGAGCGCCGGGCGGGAGAACCCAGGCCCTTTCGTCTGGCGGTAATCCAGCAGGCGACTTGTGATGGGGTGGTGGTCGATGCTGCGGCAATATTGGCGCGAATTGGGCATCTATGTGAATACGTACTGTTCGATGGCGCCTGGGCTGGGTATGAACCTTTCGTTCCCGCACTGGCCGAGTTATCGCCGCTGGGCGTGCAATTGACTGACAGCTCTCCCGGCATTGTTGTGACGCAATCGGTGCACAAGCAGATGTCAGGGCTTTCCCAGACTTCACAGATTCACAAGAAAGACCAGCATATCAGCCACCTGCGCCGTTATTGCACACGGCCAATGTTCAACGCAGCATTCATGCAGCACGCTTCGACCAGCCCGTCGTATCCCTTGTTCATGTCGCTGGAAGTGAATGCAGCCATACTCGCCGACGGTGAGGGCGAGCGCCACTGGCGGCAAGCGCTGGCCACTGCGCACGCGTTGCGCGATCAGGTCGTACACCGTTGTCGGTTGATCCGGCCACTGATGCCGCCTGTATTGCAGACTTCGCTTGAATACCAGGCGCAGGGTGTGTTGGCCATAGAGCCTGGCTTGCACTATGTCGACCCATGCAAAGCCATCTTCACCACCCGAGGGCAGTCAGAGATTCCGGCATGCATTGTTGCCCAGTATCTGCGAGATTGCGGTTTTACTCCGGAGAAAACAGACTTCTTCACGTTTACCCTGTTGATGACACCGTCCAGCGACAGTGCCACCTTGAACAGGTTGGTGGACGCTTTGGAGGATTTCGAAGCGCATTGGCTCAATGGCACTGCGGTGCTGCAACTGCTGCCTTCGCTACGTGCGGCTTCGGCACCCTATCAGGGCCTGTCCATCGCTGAGCTAGGGGAGCGCATCAGAGCGCTCTATCGCATACATCAGGTTGAGCTGCGGCAGAGTGAGATTTTCAGTGCCATGGGCGCTGCGCAGGAAAATTGCTCCCCTTACCAGGCCAACCAACGGTTCGTGCGTGGAGAGGCCAGCTTGCAGAGGATCTCGGAGGTTGCAGGCAGGGTTGCGGCAGAAGGCGTTATTCCCTACCCACCCGGGATCATGTGCATCGCTCCCGGTGAGTGCTGGACAGCTACGTTGGTTGGCTATCTGCAAGCAGTGGAGGATTTGTCTGCGCAGTACCCCGAATTCGCGCCGCACATTCAGGGTGTGCACAGGATTGGCGATGCCGATGGTTCGGTCTTGTTCGGAGTGTTCGTGCTTGACTGAGCGCTCTCAACCGCTGGGTGGCGCACTCACGCAACCGCAAGGTCAAGGACGTAAGTTCATTCACGTCGACATGGACTCCTACTTCGTCGCCGTCGAACTGCTGGATGCCCCATGGCTGCGTGGGCGGCCGGTCGCTGTCGGTGGCAAGGCGATAGACAGGGGAGTGATCAGTACATCCAACTATGTTGCCAGGCGGTTTGGTGTCAGAAGTGGAATGGCAACTGCCACTGCGCAACGTCTATGTCCGGATTTGGTGCTATTGCCTGTGCGCTTCGAGCGGTATGAGGCAGTGACTCGCAGGCTGGAGGACATTTTTCGGCGTTATACCCCAGGCGTCGAGTTTTTCTCGCTGGATGAGGCCACGCTGGATGTGACAGGGCAGATGCACTGCAATGGTTCGGCAACGCATATGGCAAGCCGCATCCGGGCTACGATCGAGCAGGAACTGCAGTTGACAGCCTCCGCGGGTGTCGCGCCTTTGAAGTATCTGGCGAAAATGGCTTCGGAAGTGAACAAACCCAATGGCCAGTTCGTCATTGCACCCGATCAGGTGCAGGCTTTTCTCGCCAATGTGGATATTCGCAAGATCCCTGGGGTGGGGCCCAGGACATGGGGCGTGTTGCAGGCTTTAGGATGTCTGAAATGTACTGATGTTACTGACGACATGATACCGGCTCTGTTGCGGCACCTTGGTGCGCACGGTTTCTATGTGTGGGAGCGTTGCCGAGGCTTGGAGGGCTATGAAGGGAAGCCCGGAGGTGTCCAGTCCTTGGGAGTCGAACATACGTTGCCCTGCGACTGTGATGACTTTGCCAGTTGTGCCAGAGAGCTGGATGGATTGCTGGCGGCCTTAACCATCCGCCTGGAAGCGCTTGGCCCTACGCCGCCCATTGTCAGGAATCTGGTCAAACTCAAGTTCTCCGATTTCTCCATTGCCAGTGCCGAGGCGCCCGCCCTGACTTTACAGCCGCAGGTCATACAGGGGCTATGTCGCATGCTTTGGGATACCAAACGGCAAGGGCGAGCGGTGCGTCTGGTAGGTGTTGCCGTCAGGATTCGAAGGAGTCTGCCGGACCCCTTGCAGCTCGAGCTGGCGTTTTGAGTCGCTTGGTTGGCACGATCGAATGAACACATGCTTGCCGATAGGCCCCCGGCGACACACCGTAAGCCTGCTTGAACTGCCGGCTCAAATGGCTCTGGTCGGCAAACCCCAGGTCGAACGCCACGTCCGAGGCAGCCCAGCCACGCTTGAGCATTTCCCGCGCACGGGCCAGGCGCCGCTGTTTCAACCAGGCATGTGGCGGCAGGCCGGTGGCCTGACGGAACACCCGGGCGAAGTGGAACGGTGACAGGTTGACAGCCGCCGCCAGAGCTTCGAGCGAGGGTGGGTCGGCCAGTTGGCTTTCCAGCAGCTCACGGGCGCGGGCCACTGCCAGCGGTTCGTGGCCAGGGGCGGCAGGTTCGGCGCATTGCCCGTGCCGTTGCACCAGGGCCAGCACCGCCTGGCGCCAGGCGGTCTGCTGCTGCAGGGCACTGGCGCCGGCTTCGGACAGCTGGTGCAACTGGCTGAAGGCAAGCGCCAGGGCCGGGTCGTGGATCACGC
The DNA here is from genome assembly GCF_054792385.1 of Pseudomonas sp. SA233. Lineage (NCBI taxonomy): Bacteria > Pseudomonadati > Pseudomonadota > Gammaproteobacteria > Pseudomonadales > Pseudomonadaceae > Pseudomonas > Pseudomonas sp. SA233. The sequence continues at coordinate 2,127,839 of NZ_CP096449.1, forward strand.
TGTCCTTGAAGCTGGGCATGCCGTGGCGGCCCAGTTCCAGTTCGTCGAGCACCCCGGTTACCCGTTCATGTTCCGGGTAGAACCCTCGGTAGCGCCAGCCCGCTTCGTGGGCGGTGGCCCCGGTGTGCAGCTCGTCGGGGTTGATCAGCACCATGCTGCCGACCGGCGCCAGGTGCTCGCTGCCGCGATGCCAGAAGCGCTGGGCGCCCGACTCGATCACGGTGAACACATAGCCTTCATGCACATGCGGTGCGAAGCGCTGCTGGAAATAGCGCGCGTGCAGCATCTCGACGTCGCCCAGTGCCGGCGCCTGCCAGAGGTGTGTCTGTTCGCGCAGGGGCGTGCTCATGCCAGCCAGCTGCGCAAGAGGAAGAAGATCAACATGCTCACCAGCATGCTCAGCAACACGCTGCGGGTCAACAGCACCAGGGCGATGGCCACCAGCGAACCCAGCAGGTAAGGGTTGAGTAGGCTCAGGTCCAGCTGGTGCTCGGGCATGAAGATGATCGGGCCGCATATCGCGGTGAGCATGCCTGGCACGGCAAACCCGAGGAACTGCCTGGCGTTGGAGCTCAGGCGCAAGGGCAGGCGCGGCTCCAGGAACGCATAGCGGTTGAGGAACACGATGGCGCCCATGGCAAGAATCAGGACCCAGGTCATGCGCGGGCTCCGGCGAATTTCTGGCAGACGAAACCGGCGCTCATGCCCAGCAGGCCTGCGGCCACCAGGGCGGTTTCCCAGTGCCAGTAGCTGAACAGCACCGAACAGAACAGCGACACTGCCACGCACACCAGCGTGGCCAGGTTGCGCACCAGCGGCGCGATCAGAGCGACGAAGGTGGCGACGATGGAAAAGTCCAGGCCGAGCTGGTCCAGGTGCGGAATGTTCTGCCCCAGCAGGATGCCGGCCAGGGTGAACAGGTTCCAGGCGACGTAGAAGGTCAGGCCCACGCCCAGGGCGTACCAGCGGTTGAACTGCTGCTGGTCGTACTGGCTGGTCAGGGCGAAGAACTCGTCGGTGAGCAGGAAGCCCAGGCCCAGGCGCCAGCGCAGCGGCTGGCTGGACAGCACCGGGCGCATCGTCAGGCCATACAGCAGGTGCTGCGAGGTCAGCAGCAGGGTAGTCAACAGGATCGACGCGAGGTTGGCGCCGCCCTTGAGCATGCCGATCGCCACCAGTTGCGCGGCACCGGCGAAGACGATGGCCGAAAGCCCTTGCCCCTCCCAGGCGCTGAGGTTGGCCTCGATGGCCATGGAGCCAGCCAGCAGGCCCCAGGGGGCAACGGCCAGGGACAACGGGAGAATGGCGATGGCGCCGTGGAGAAAGGCTTGGCGGGCGATGTGGGGCATGGTGGCTGCAGTGCGTGTACTTGGCAGGCCAGCATGCCAGACGGGGCGGGGGATGGCTTGAACGATCTTGCTATGCCTGGCACGGTCCCTTGTAGGAGCGGCCTTGTGTCGCGATGGGGCGCGCAGCGGCCCCAGGATTTCAGCTTCGCCGCAGATACTGCCGGGGCCGCTGCGCGCCCCATCGCGACACAAGGCCGCTCCTACACAGAAACCGTGTCCGTGTTACGGATGGCTGGTCAGGTGCTGCTGCGCCGTCACGCAGCCGTTGGTGTCCACGGCCTTCTGCAGCAGGCTCTGGCGGTGCTGCGGGTCCAGGTCGCCGAGCAGGCGGTATACCTCGGCCTGGTAGTCACGCTGGCGCCCCCACTGCATTTCCAGGCCTTGTGGCCGGTTGCGGTTGCAGGCCAGGTGCGTGGCCGGTTGCGGGTAGTAGGGCGCATACACGGTGGCCATGTTGGGGATGGCCTCCAGCGCAGTACGGTACTCGTTGCTGGCGTTGTAGGGAGGGCACCAGGTGGCGATGGCCGGCGCCGGTGCGGCAAAGCCCTGCCTGAGGCTGGCTTCGAGCAACGGGCAGGCGGCATCCGGGATTTGCGCGGCGGGCAGGTAGGTCATGTAGTACAGCGCCAGGCGGTACTGTGCGACCGGGTGGCCCAGCTCCACGGACTTTTTCAGCAAGGCGACCGCGGTCGGCAGGGTGTGGGCCATTGCCTGGCCCTGGCGGCTGAGCTCCGGGTCGCCGCCGATGGCCGTGCGCAGCGTGCTGGCGCCGTCGTCCTGATTGTCGGCCTGCTCCAGCAGGGGCAAGGCCTGGCGGTAGAGCAGGTCGGCATGAGGGTCGATGCGCACCTCCAGCGCGTGCGCAGCCAGTGGCATCAGGGCGATCAACAGCGGGGGCAAGCGAAGCATGCGGCTCACAGGCAAGCTCCAGGGGGTGCCAGGTACTGATGGATGGCTTCGATGTTCATGGCGGTCAAGCGTGCGCCTCGGGCAGATCGGAACGACGGCCTATTCTAGCCACCCAAGGGGCCTGGCCGAAAGACCACCCGGCAATTCTCAGACGAGCTTGATCGGCGTGACCTTGCGCTGGGCATGTTTTTCCTGGGCCAGGCCAAGCTTGGCGGTAATGACCTTGGCAAGGGCATTGTTGCCCAGGTCGTTCAGATGCAGGCGGTCGATGAACAGGTCGGCGCCGAACACCGGCGAGCTGCTGAGCATGCAATTCATGTCGTAGCACGGCACCGGGTCGGCCTGGCTCTTGATGCGGCGGAAGAAGGCCGAGTGCAACTGGCTGTCGAATGCGCCGTCCAGCAGCCGGTCGAAATTCGCCGGTTGCCGCTGCAGCGCATTCAGCATTGCCTCCTCGCCAGCGGGCAGGCTATCCCGGCACCAAGGCAGCAACGGCTGCAGGATGAAGGTGAGGGTGGAATGGCTGTCTGCCAGCAGCCGGTCCCATTGGCGCAAGGTCCGGCCAATGTTGTCGGCGGCTCGGGTGAGGCGCTTTTCCGGAGACGACAGCGACCAGGTGGCAGGTGTCACGGCCGGAGGCGTGGCCAACGCCTGACCGATGCGCCGCCACAGCGATTGCCGGCGTGGCGTTGTCGTGGGCTGCATGCCTTCGCTGAAACTGTTGAGAAAGTCCTGATAGGCCTTGGCTTGCCGCGGGTCGTTCAGGCTGGCGAGGACTTCGCAGAGGGCTTCGTGGGCCAGGGTGTTGAGGCCGCTTAGCACCACCACATGGCCAAGCTGGCCAAGGCGGTGCTGGTGTGTCAGGAACATCAGCAGCTCCTGGCTCGCATTGAGCCCGCAGCCGGCCAGGCTCAGCCAGACTTCGCCAGTAAGCATCGACAGGTGCGAGGCCACCGTGTGTTCGTCGGAGCTGGCTCCGATGCCCAGCGCGGCGGAACCGCCGACCAGCAGGTTGATACGTGATGCACCACCGCGTTCGGCTACCGAAAAACGCTTTCCGGCGCAATGGCTGTAACGCAGGCCCAGGGCATCGGTATTGATGGTGCCGGAGCGGTAGCCGGTTTCGTGCACATGCACGGTGTGCGGTGCACGCCGGCTGCCCAGCAGCAGAAAGCGCTGGTAGTCCTGTTGCAACGGCGAAGGTGAAGGGCACGTGTCAATCGCAGTCATGGGTTCTCCTTCTCTCGCAGCGGGCACCATGCATCACATTCAGGCCGCCAGCTCCCTGACGTTGTACAGCAGGCCGCCGGCGGCAATCAGCAGCAGGGCGACCCCCGAGGCCAGGCTGATCATGCGGTTGCTGCGTTGCGAGGCGATCTTGCCGATGGCGAAGATGTAAAGGCTGAGCACGGCAAAATCGATGGCCACCCACAGCAACGACAGCACCACCATGCTCTTGCCAAACGACTCGGTGATCTGGATGAACTGCGGGAAGAAGGCGATGAAGAAGATGATGTCCTTCGGGTTGGAAATGCCTACCATGAAACCTTGCAGCAGCCCGCCGCGGCCAGGCTTGGCGAGCTCGCCCGGTGCCTCGGCTGCCGGCGCCTGCAGGGCGTCCCGCAGCGTGCCGACGGCGATGTAGCCGATGAACAGGCAGCCCAGCAGGCTCATGGCGCTGAGCCAGGCCTTGTCGATGGCGGCGCTGGTGAGAATGATCCAGGCCGCTGCGCCGATCAGCACCAGTGATGCCCAGTTGGTGCCGACAGCGGTGAACATGGCCTTGCGTGAGCCGGAGGCGGCCGCGGTGTTGACGATCAGTGCCACCACCGGGCCGGGGGTGGCGATCAGTAGCAGGACAGTCAGGGCGTAGGTAGCGGTGAGTGCGGTATTCACGGTCAGGTCTCGATCAGTATGTCGGGTGTTGCCGGCTGTACGGCATGGGCGTGGAACGGGCAGCGGGACGGGTTGAGCGATCCTGCCTCCTGCAGTTGGTACTGCTTCCACTCGTAGTTGTCGGCATCGCCGAAGAAGCCAAGGGTGTCGGGCATGACACCGTCGTTGTAGTGGTGCACGCGCTCGCGGATGCGTTCGCGGATACGATGGCCGCTTTCGGTGTTGACGTTGGCCACTTCGTCGAAGTTCGCCCGCGGGTTGATGACGAAGGTGATGTGTGGCCCCAGGTTGCGGCTTTTCATCTGCTGGTGGCCGGGGAAGTTCATGTTGATGAACAGCGGCATGCCGGCAAAGCAGAACGACCAGGCATTGTCGTCGGGGTCGGTCGGGATGCCCTGCGGCCAGGGATGCGGGTCGCGCGCGTGCACACCACGCAACACCTTCCAGGCCAGCGCCTGTTGCTCGGCCAGGGTGTAGTCGGCGGCGGTTTCGAGAAACACCACCAGTGGGCTGCCGATACGCTGCTTGGGTGGGATGGGGGCGACGGTGCGTACGTAGTCGGCCAGGCCCATGGCGATGTCATCGGCCAGTTGCCCGGCGCGGGCGAAGAGGATGTGGCAGGTTGCGCCGTTTACCGCCTTGCGGCCGAACAGGCAGGGAAACTCGGGGTTGGCGAGGACACTGCGAAAATGTTCTACGGCTTTGTAGGTCCAATGTCGCGTGTTGCGCACATGGTCAGCGGCCAGCTCTAGCGCATCCAGGCGATAGCAAGTTCCATAACCCGTCGACATGATTTCCCCAGGCGTAAATTTGATGAACGTTCAAGTCACATGCAGGCAGGATCTTGGTTATGTTTATTATTTACCTGCATTTTCCGAGACGTCCTTGACGTTGTAAAACGCGTGGAACTATGACCTACTATTAGTCTTACTCATGCTCGGGGCGTCGCCATGTCGGAACGGATTCAGGCTTTGCACGCGCTGCGTGCCTTCGAGGTAGCCTCTCGCTATGGCTCATTTACCCGTGCCGCGGAAGAGCTGGCCCTGACCCAGGGCGCCGTCAGCCACCACATCAAGACCCTCGAAGCCATGTTCGGCTGCGACCTGTTCGAACGCCGCGGGCCGAAGCTGGCCCTGACCGAGCACGGCCGCCTGCTGGCGCAGGAACTCAAGGTTGGCTTCAAGATCATCGAAAATGCCTGCGCCCTGCTGCGCCAGGACCGCTACGGCCTGCGTCTGAAGGCACCGTCCACGCTGACCGTGCGCTGGCTGCTGCGTGCGCTGGATGCGTTCAAGAAGACCGAGGACAACTGCAGCGTGCAGCTGTCCAGCGTGTGGATGGACATCGACAGCGTGGACTTCTATTCCGAGCCTTACGACTGTGCGATCCTCCTGGCCAACGGGCGTTTTCCCGCCGATATCGAGAGTTTCAAGCTGTTCGATGAATGGCTGATCCCGGTGTGCCACCCGGATTACATGGCCGAGGCGCAACCGGACCTTGCCGATCTGGCCCAGTGCGAATTCCTGCACCCGTCCCCTGACCGGCGAGACTGGCGGCGCTGGCTGGCTCGCATGGACGCGCTGGACATCAGCATCGACCACGGGCAAGTGTTCGATACCCTCGACCAGGGCATCTCGGCTGCCCAGCAAGGCCTGGGTATTTCGGTGGTCGACCTGGTGCTGGCCAGTGCCGACCTGCTGGCCGGGCGCCTGGTTACGCCGTTCAAGCACGCGGTGGCCACCGGCGACGGCTATTACATGACCTGGCTCAAGGCCAGCCCCAAGGCGCGGCAGATGCACAAGCTGCGCGAGTTCCTGCTTGGCCAGGTGCCACCGCTGCCCTGCAAGGACATCAATTACCTGTACGGCTGAACACGCGTTCGAGCAAGCGCCCGACGGTGGAGTGGTTTGTGGCGGGGGTGTATGTCTTGAGGGATTCAGCGCCTGGGAGATCGAGCGCCGCCCGCGCGGCGCTTCGCAGCACAAGGCTGCTCCTACATCTGTTTCGGGCCAATTACGCCTGCCCCAATGCACGCGACCGCCTTGTTTGCCCGGCATGATATCGAGGTGGACACCAAGTGGCCGCGCGCCTTTGCCACAGGAATAACTGGCCCGAAAAAGATGTAGGAGCAGCCTTGTGCTGCGAAGCGCCGCGCGGGCGGCGCTCGATCCCACAGGCGCTGAAAATATTGCGACAAACACCGGCTGGCCCCAACAAAATGCGCTGCGACGGTGCGTCAGCGGTAGAATCCCGCAATCAGCACAACAAACGATTCAGAGGTCGACGCGGTGGAGTTGCAGCAGGGCTTTGTCCTGACCCGACATTGGCATGACACGCCCGAAGGCACCTGCGTGGAGTTCTGGCTGGCCACCGACCAGGGGCCACGGCAGCTGCGCCTGGCGCCACAGGTATCAGTGGCATTCATTCCCCAGGCGCAGGAAGCGCACGCGCGGGTGCTGCTGGCCAACGAAGCCGGTGTCGAGTTGCGGCCGCTGCAGCTGAAGGACTTTGACCAGCGCCCGGTGTTGGGCCTGTACTGCCGCCAGCACCGGCAACTGATGCAGCTGGAGCAACGCCTGCGCACCGCCGGTATCGATGTGTTCGAAGCCGATATTCGCCCGCCCGAGCGCTACCTGATGGAGCGCTTCATCACTGCCCCGGTGCAGTTCACTGGCCAACCGGATGCCCAGAGTGTGTTCTGCGATGCCCAGCTCAAGCCCTTGACGGGTTATCGGCCGCCGCTGCGCCTGGTGTCGCTGGACATCGAGACCAGCGAGCGGGGCGAGCTGTACAGCATTGCCCTGGAAGGCTGTGGCCAGCGCCAGGTGTACATGCTCGGGCCGGCCAATGGCACGGCTGATGGCCTGGATTTCGACCTGCACTACTGCACCGACCGCGCCGACATGTTGGCCTGCCTCAACCAGTGGATGGCCAGACACGACCCCGATGCAATCATCGGTTGGAACCTGATCCAGTTCGACCTGCGCCTGCTGCATGAGCACGCCAAGCTGCTGCAGGTCCCGCTGGCACTGGGGCGCAATGGCGCACCGATGACCTTGCGCAGCCATGCCGGTGGTGGCCACGTGTTCGCCGATGCCCCGGGGCGGCTGCTGATCGATGGCATCGAGGCGCTGCGCTCGGCGACCTGGAGCTTCCCGTCGTTCAGCCTTGAAAGTGTCGCCCAGACGTTGCTCGGTGAGGGCAAGGCCATCGATACGCCGTACCAGCGCATGGATGAAATCAACCGCCGCTTCGCCGAGGACAAGCCGGCGCTGGCGCGCTACAACCTCAAGGATTGCGAGCTGGTGACGCGCATTTTCGCCCACACCCGCCTGCTCGAATTCCTGCTGGAGCGGGCCTCGGTCACCGGCCTTGCGGTGGACCGCAGCGGTGGCTCGGTGGCTGCGTTCTGCCACTTGTACATTCCGCAGATGCACCGCCTTGGCTTTGTTGCGCCCAACCTCGGTAGCCGCCCCGACGAAGCCAGCCCCGGTGGCTTCGTCATGGATTCGCGCCCGGGCCTTTACGACTCGGTGTTGGTGCTGGACTACAAGAGCCTGTACCCGTCGATCATTCGTACCTTCCTGATCGACCCGGTGGGGCTGGTCGAAGGCTTGCGCCTGCCCGACGATGAACACTCGGTGGAAGGCTTCCGCGGTGGGCGTTTTTCCCGTAGCGAGCATTGCCTGCCGGCCATCGTCGAGCGGGTATGGCAGGGCCGGGAAGCGGCCAAGCGCGAGGGCAACGCGCCGCTGTCGCAGGCGCTGAAGATCATCATGAATGCCTTCTACGGAGTGTTGGGTTCGAGCGGCTGCCGCTTCTTCGACCCGCGCCTGGCTTCGTCGATCACCATGCGCGGCCACCAGATCATGCGCCAGACCCGTGCGTTGATCGAAGCCAGGGGCTACGAGGTGATCTATGGCGATACCGACTCCACTTTCGTCTGGCTCAAGGGCGCCCACGGCGAGGAGGCTGCAGCACGCATCGGCCGTGAGTTGGTGGCCGAGGTCAACCTGTGGTGGCGCGAACACCTGCGCGAGCAGATGAACCTGGAAAGTGCGCTGGAGCTGCAGTTCGAGGTGCATTACCGGCGCTTCCTGATGCCCACCATCCGCGGCACGGACGAGGGCAGCAAGAAGCGCTACGCCGGGCTGGTGCTGCGGGCCGATGGCGGCGAGCAGATGGTCTACAAGGGCCTGGAGTCGGTGCGTACCGACTGGTCGCCGCTGGCCCGGCAGTTCCAGCAAGAGCTGTACGGGCGGATATTCCGTGGCCAGCCATACCGCGATTACGTGCGCGACTATGTGCGGCAGACGCTTGCCGGTGAGCTGGACGAATTGCTGGTATACCGCAAGCGCCTGCGTCGGCCGCTGGCCGACTATCAACGCAACGTGCCGCCGCACGTGCGCGCGGCCCGGCTGGCCGATGACTACAACCGCCACCTTGGCCGCCCGATGCAATACCAGCGTGGCGGCTGGATCAGCTACCTGATGACCACCGCGGGCCCCGAGCCGCTGGAAAACCGGCAGGCGCCCATCGATTACGATCATTACCTGAGCCGCCAACTGCAGCCGGTTGCCGATGCCATTCTGCCGTTCGTTGGCGACAGTTTCGAAGGATTGGCAGGCCAGCAGCTGGTGCTGTTCTGAAGAGGTGGTACCTATCTAGCCTATCGCTTGGCAAGCCTGCGTCTAGTGTCGGGCCTTTGGATCAGCCAGAGGCGCAACAACGTGACTACACCCAGCCAGGAACTACCGCCAACCGCCGATACGCTGGCCATGGAGCAGGCCTATCAGGACAACCTCATCGTCAAACGACTGCCCAGATGGATTCGCCGGCTGCGTATCGTATCGCCGACCGAGCAGAACATCCCGGCCAACGGTCTGTATGAATCGCAGCATGCTGCTTTACGTGGCGCGTTGAAAGACAGCCTGGCCTGTCGACAGTGGCTGGAAAAGGAGCTTGCGCGCATCGAGGGCATCGACCGTTTCGTCAAGCCGCTGCTTCAACACGCCATGCAGGGAGAATTCGGTACCAGGGAAAATGTCGATGGCCTGTATTTCAGGCGCTGGTACACCTACACCGCTCCCAGCCAGGGCAGCGTTTGGGGGCGCTATCCGGTGGTGGAAAAGGACTATTTCGACGTACCGCTGATCGAGGCGGCACTGGACAACTTCACGCCGGGCGAGGGGCGGAACGAACAGCACAAGGACAACTGCATCGTCGATAGCCTGTCGCAACGCCTCGCGTCGCCAACCGCGCCTGCCTTCGCGCGCTTGTGCCGCAAGCTGGACCTGGGCAAGCGCTATCAACAGCACCTGGACTCCGTGCTCAAAGCGCCGAACAGCCAGGCCAGCGGCTGGCGCAGCATGGCGTCGACGCTTGCCCAGCTGTACAGCTCGGTCATGCTGATCGATGCGTGCAAGGCCAAGAGTGATGGCGTACTGAATGCAGCTGAATTGGAGCTGGTGGTGGACCTGTGCAAGCACGGACGCCCCGGCACGCTCTACGAATCGAAAGTGGTGGCCCGGCAACTGAAGGCGTTCGGCTGCGACTTGCAACAGATCGTGATACTCGATGTATTTCATGACAAGGTCAGCCGCAAGATCATTGTCTATATTCCCGATGACCCCCACGGTCCCTGGACCGCAAGCCCCGATCTGGAAAGCTTCACCCGCAAGGTCCTGGGCCAGCGTCTGCGAGACAAGCGCTATCAGGATTTCTTCAAACGCTTCATACGCCGGCGCGACAGCCAGCAGTTCTTCTCCAGGGTTGCCAAGGACCTGGAAGGCGTCGCCGATTGGGCAACCCGGGAAATGGACCAGCACATGCGGGACTACCCGCTGCCGTTGTTCGAGCACCTTGCTTGCGCGCGCATCGATCACATCAAGGACGATGCTGCGGTGATTGCAACGCCGGTGTCTGACCTTGACCGCAAGGCCCAGGAAGCTCATCAACAAAGGTTGGTTGCCGAGGGTTGGACACTGGCCACGGTGGCGGGCGTGTTCATCCCTGCGCTCAATGCACTGCTGCTGGCGGTAATGGTCTGGGACCTGCTGGGCGAGCTGTTCCAGGCCGTGGAAGACTGGCGCGAGGGCGATACCAGCGCCGCAATGGAGCATGTGCTCAGCGTGACCAAAGACCTGGCCGTGATCGGTGTCACCGCTGTGGTATGGCGGGAAGCGAGCCGGGCCTGGGCCGCATTGGACCAGTGGGTGCCAGCGCGCCTGGAAGACGGCAGCGAGAAACTCTGGAATGGAGACCTGGTGCCGTTTCGCAGTGCTGCACTTCCCGCTGGGGAAGTGGCCGATGCAATGGGCATCTACCGTGCACAGGACAGAAGCTGGATGACCATGGACGGCCACAACTACGAAATCGTCCAGCGCGCAGATGAAGAATGGCAACTGGCACCACGAGGTGGCCATGGACCTTTGTTGCGTCACAATGACGCCGGTGCCTGGCGGCTGTGGACCGAGCAACCTGCCAGCTGGACAGACAAGCACAGGATGTTCCGCCGCCTGGGTGAGCGTTTCGCTCGGCTGGATGATGAACAGATTGACCAGGCCATGGCCGTCCATGCCCTGGATGCAGACCATCTTCGGGCGTTGCATGTATACGGTCGGCCACCTGAGGCCGAGCTGGTCGATACCGTAGAGCGCCTGCTGATCGACCGCCGGCTGCAAGCCTTGCTGGACGATTTGAAGCTTGGGCGGGTGCCGGAGGACGCGCCGTTGCTGTCGAAGGCCCGGGCCTTGCCTGGCGTCACCGAGCACGACGGGCCGGCATTGGCGGCGCAGGTCTCTGCAAGGCGTCGCCAACTGTTTCAACAGGTATATGACGGGCAGCAGGAGCCAGACGATGCGGCGGTCACAACGTTGCGCAGGGCATTCCCGAGCCTGCATGGCCGAGCGGCGCGCGAGCTTGTGGGTGGGCTGTCGGCAGAAGGTGCGGAGTTTCAGGCACTGGTCAGCGGCACTGTGCCGTTTCGGCTGGTCGAGAGGGCCAGGCTCAGCGTACTGCGTATACGTGTTGCGCGTGCCTGCGAGGGGCTGTTCATCGAAACGCCCCAGACCCTGGACCAGGCCAAGGTCGCGCTGACGCTGCTCGAGACTCTGGATGTCAGGGAGGCCAGGCCGCGCTGGCGGCTGTACGATGGCGACAGCCCGCAGCCGTTAATGACTACTGCTGGTAACGGGCAGAACTACAGGCTTGTACATGACAACGGGCAGTTCGAACTTGAGGACGCGCTAGGCCTGGAGCTGCGCGGCCCCGGCGGGTTGTTCGAGACCCTGGTGGAGGCGTTTGTCCCTACCGATCATGCGGCACTCGGCATCACTGAACCCTATGCCGCGAGCTTGAGAGCAGTATTGGCACGGCAAATTGCCGGGCACAGCAGAGTGCTCGCCCAAGCGTTGGGCAAAAACCCTCGCCAGCCATGGATGCTGACGCCAATGCGCCTGGAGGATGGCCGGGTCGGCTACCCGCTTGGTGGGGGCCTGGGACGCTTTGTCCGGCCTGCGTCTCGGCCGCGCGCGTTCGAGGCGCGCCTGCGCAAACTCTACCCAGCGTACAGTGACGAGCAGATCGAAGCCTGGCTGGCCAGGCTGCATGCTTCGGGGCGCGATACCGAGGCTGCACTCGGGGTGCTCGAACAGCAAGAGGAGCTGTTGAAGGCCCACTTGAAAGGCTGGGAGCGGCAAGGGCTGATGACCGGTGAACGAACCGAGCGCAAGCGGTTTCGCAAAGCAATCATGGACTGCTGGCGAGCGCGGGTGCCTGGTCAGGTTGTCCCTGAGAACCAAAGGGAATCCGTGGCTTGGCAGTACAGCGGGTATGAGCTGCGCTCGTTGCCTGTGTTGGGGCCACAGTTCACCTTCCAGCATGTTACCGAGCTTTCCCTGCGCAGCCTGCAGCTGACGGAAGTACCAGCACAATTTCTTCTTTCATTCCCCAATCTGACGTCTCTGGAATTGAGCTACAACCGGTTGGAACGTCTGCCAGGCAGCCTGGCGTTGCTTAATGATCTGCGCATTCTCGACCTGTCCGCCAACCGCATCTCGCTGGACGTGCCTCAGGCTCAAGTGCTGGCGCTCTGCCGCCGGCTACGGTACCTGAACCTTTCGGACAACCGTTTGAACATGCCCTTTTCCGTGGTAGGGATGGAACAGTTGGCCGAACTGCGTTTACGTAATACCGGGTTGGCATCGTTGCCCGAGGGCATCACGAATTGTCGGGCGCTGTACATGCTCGATGCTTCCAACAACTTCATCACTACGTTGCCCCCTGGTTTCATCGAGTCCGATTTTTGGCGGGACGGTTACGTGGCGCTGGCAGGGAATCCTGTGTTGCTGCGTCAGGCTGAAAGGGCGCAGCAGGCCTGGAATATTCCAGAGGACAGCACGGTCCCTGAGAAGCTTCGCTGGGTGGACCGCCTGGACGGCGAGAGCCGTGAAGACCTGAGCAACTTGTGGATGACTATCGAGCAAATGGATGGGGTGACGAGCTTCATGCAGCTGCTGAAACAGCTCACGCGCTCGCGAGACTTCACTCATCCTCGATTTGGTGAAAGGCTGGCTTCACGGGTTTTGGCCATGATGGAAAAGATCGAGAAGGCTCCGGAGCTGGCCAATGAGCTTTTCGCCAATGCGGTGGTTGAGAACTGCGCCGACAACGCCACGGTGGTCTTCCAGCAACTTGAAATCCGATGCCTTGTATGGGACGCCGAGCAGGCTGCCCCTTCTGGCAGCCAGGAGCGAGTTCTGGTCACGTTGGCGCGGCAGTTGTGGAGGCAACGGGAGGTCGAGTTCATCGCCTTGCGTGAGGCTGAGGCTGCAGGTTTCGGGAACGAGTCGATCGAATGGGCACTGGCCTACTCGATCCGCTTGCGCGAGGAGCTGGACCTGCCTGGTCATGCGCAGAGCATGCTCCACGCGGGGATCCCGGACCTGGACGTCGCTTCGGTCGTGCGCGCGGGTGACCAGGTAAGGCATAACGAGACAGCCGAATCGGTGGCAGTGTGGATGGTCCAGCAACCGTTCTGGAGAAAGTACCTCGAGAAACGTTACGTACGCGAACTCGAAGTGCCGCAAAGTTTTCAGAACCGGTTGGCAGAAGATGCCGATGCTGGGGACGCCGCCAGGTTGATGGCGGAAATCAGGCTATGGACCGAAAGGACCGAACTTCAACTGACCATCGAGGCTCTGCAACGTTGGGTATGACGAGGGCGCATTGGACTATGCTCAAGTTACAAGTGATAGAGGTACTTTTCGGGCTCGCGACGAAGAGTGACCACGCTTGGTAACCGCCGGTTACTGTTCATTGAAACATGGAGGCCTCTGGGTGGTTTACGCTCGCCCGTCGGATCTTTCGCCCTGATCTGTAGTCTTCTGGTTTATCGAGAGAATAAGGAGATACGCATGCTCGTCCGGTCACTGACCCTCGCCACCTTGCTCGCGCTTGTCGGCCCAGTGTTTGCCGCCGACAGTGACGCACCGCTGGCCAAGGAACTGGGCAAGGCCAGGCCCTTGGTCGTCATTGCACCCAGCAGCGCCGACCCGACCTTGCGTGGGTTGAACGAGGCCCTCAAGGACCCGGCCACCCAGGCCGCCTTCAAAGAGCGCAACCTGGTGGTGTACAGCGTTGCCAACATGATGGGCAAGCGTGAGGACAAGAACCTCGAGCAGCAGACTACCATGGCCCTGATCCGCGAGTTGAAGCTGGGTGCCAGCAAAGGCACCAAGGTTATCCTGGTGGGCAAGGACGGTGAGCGGCACATGCTCAAGGACGACGAAGAGGGAGGGGCCATCGACCCGCAGGTGATCCTCAAGGCGGTCGATGATCTGCCGGCCAGCGAAAAAGCCGTGACGGCGCCGGAGCCTGTGGCAGCGGCGGCACCGGAACCCAAGACCAAGGACAGCAAGCCTGCCAAACCCGCCAAGCCGGCCGCGCCACCCAAGCCGCTGGAAGACTGACCCTGCACGACGGCCCCGAGGCACCTTGGGGCCGTCGTGTATCCCACTGTATCTGCCCACGCTGCAGACCCATTCCCATACAAAACCGCACCCCGCGCGATACATCCACGACATACCGCAACGGCCTAATGGCTCCACATTCCAACCACAGTGGAGCGACACCATGACTCAAGTACGAAACACCCTCGGCCTGCTCGGCGCTGCCCTGATCGGCAGCATGGCTTTGAGCAGCAGCGCTTTTGCCGTCGAGCCGTTGGCCCAGGGTTACCAGCTGGCCTCGGCCAAGGTGGCAGGCGAGGGCAAATGTGGTGAAGGCAAATGTGGTGGCAGCGCAAAGGCCACCCAGGGCGAAGGCAAATGCGGTGAGGGTAAGTGCGGCGCCAGCGCCAAGGCCGGTGCCGAAGGCAAATGTGGCGAGGGCAAGTGTGGTGATGCCTCGTTTGCCAAGACCGACAGCAACCACGACGGCAAGGTCTCGCACGACGAGTTCCTGGCGGTGGCGAAGGACCGTGCCGGCGACTTCGACAAGATCGACAGCAACCATGATGGCTTCATCTCCGAACAGGAGGCGGCGGATCACCTCAAGGCGATCTACCAGGCAAATGGCAAGGCCATGCCCGACGGCTTGTTCAGCCACCTGACCGGCAAGTCCTGAACCTCTACCCCATGAACCGCGCAACGCCCCTCCTGCTGGTCAGGCGGGGCGTTGTGCCTGTTGCGGAGACCTGTTCATGCACCCCACATCTTTGTCCCCTGTACCTTTACAGACCGGGCTTGGCCTGCGCCGCGGCCTGTTGCCGGAACTGCTGGCCATGGAGGCTGGCGCCGTGGACTTTCTCGAATGCGCGCCGGAAAACTGGATTGCCGTGGGTGGTGCCTATGGCAAGGGCCTGGCGCAGTTGGCCGAGCGTTTTGCCGTTACCTGCCACGGGCTGTCGTTGTCGCTGGGCGGCAGCGAGCCGCTGGACCGCCATTTCCTTGGCCAGACCCGGCAGTTTCTCGATCGGTACCAGGTGCGCCTGTACAGCGAGCACCTGAGCTACTGCAGCGATGACGGGCACCTGTACGACCTGATGCCCATTCCGTTCACCGACGAAGCGGTGCACCATGTGGCCGCGCGGATTCGCCAGGCCCAGGAACACCTGGAGCGGCGTATTGCCGTGGAAAACATCAGCTACTACGCGGCGCCGTACCAGGCGATGAGCGAACTCGATTTCATCTGTGCGGTCCTCGAGGAGGCCGACTGCGACCTGCTGCTGGACGTCAACAATGTATTCGTCAACGCCTGCAACCACGGTTACGACGCCCGCAAGTTCCTTGCGGGCTTGCCCCAGGCGCGGGTGACCGGCATGCACGTGGCTGGCCATTACGATGAAGCGCCGGACCTCAAGGTAGACACCCATGGGGCTGCGGTGAAGGAAGATGTGTGGGCGCTGTACGCGGTCGCCTGTGCGCGCTTCGGTGTGCAACCGACCGTGCTCGAGCGTGATTTCAACTACCCGCCGCTGGTCGAACTGCTCGCCGAAGCGGCGCGCATCCGCACTGTGCAGCATGCTGCGGGAGGGCATGCAAATGAATGAGACCTTGCGTGAGCAGCAGTACACCTTGGCCCGACACCTGCGTGATCCGCAGCGCCATGCGCCGCCGCCGGGCGTGGAGGCCCGGCGCCTGAAGGTTTACCGCGAGCTGTTCTATGGCGCTATCGAAGGTTTGCTGGCCGGCAGTTTTCCGGTGATGCGCCAGGCGTTGGGTGAACCGCGCTGGCATGCCCGAGTGCGAGATTTCTATGCCAACTATCGCAGCCAGACACCGTTGTTTACCGAGATTGCCGAGGCGTTCGTCGATTACCTGCAAGGCATCGAACTGGATGCGCCCTGGCAGCTGGAGCTGGCGCACTATGAGTGGGTCGAGGCGCAGTTGTATCTGAGCGATGCCGAGGACCCGGCCCATGACCCGGCAGGCGACCTGCTGGAAGGGGAGCCATTGTTGTCGTGTGTGGCACGGGTGTTGGCCTATCGCTGGCCGGTGGAGCGGATCGGGGCGGATTACCAGCCAGCGGTCGCGCCAGAGGCGCCGACCTTGTTGCTGGTTTATCGCGATGCAGGGCTGAAGGTGCGCTTCGCGCGCCTGGCGCCGCTGGCGTACCGGTTGCTGGCGCTGGAACAGGGCAGTGGGCGGGCTCGGTTGCAGGCGTTGGGCGGTGCTGTGGAAGAGGGGTTGGCGTTGCTGGAGGGGCTGCGCGAGCAGGGGGTCATCATCGGTACATGTTGAGTGCGGGTACGGGGGCGCCTTGCGCCCCTATCGCGACACAAGGCCGCTCTTACAGAGGTACGTGATCCCCTGTAGGAGCGGCCTTGTGTCGCGATGGGCTGCAACGCAGCCCCGGCAATATCACCTGCAGAACCGCCCTCTGAGCCAATGATCCAGGCTCAACCGCCCAGCCCCTTTCAGCAGCAGTGGCAGCAACGCCACCAGGTAGATCAGCGGCAACTTGAAGTTGCCAAAGCCTTGGTCGGTAATCGCATACCCTTGGGCCAGCTCGGCCAGGCTCGACCAGTGCGCCGGCCAATGCACCGCGGCAATCGCCACCACGGTCACCACCATCAGCCCAAACGAGGCCAGCCGGGTACCCAGCCCCAACAACAGCAGTAACGGCAGGATCAGCTCCGCCCACATCGACAGCTGCCAGTTCAGCTCTGCAGGCAGCAGGTTGAAGGGGAACGGGAAGTTCGCCTGCAGGTCGGCGAACCAGTTGCTGCCATTGAATTTCTCCCAGCCGGATTCGAAAAACTCCCAGGCCAGAAACAGCCGCAACGGCAGGTCGGCGCTCCAGGTACCGAAACGGTCGAAGATGGTCAGGGTGCGGGTCAAGGTGGTCATGCTGGTTTCTCTCTTCAGGAAAGGGCACGGGCGTTACGGCGTTGCTGACGGGCCAGCTTGGCGGTGAGCTTGACGGCGATGGCGCTGAACATCAGGGCGAACGCCAGCGGGTACCAGCCGCCCATGGGGATGCGTTTGTAGAACGACAGGCAGAACACCGCGGCCAGTACCCACATGCCGGTACTGTGCAGGGCCTGCCAGGCACGGCCACCCAACAGGCGCATCGGGGCCTTGAACGAGGTGATGGTGAGCAGCAGCAGGAACAGGTAGCCGAGGGTGCCGGGCAGGCTGGAAGTGAGCGTGCGGCCGGCCCAGAACAGCTCGGGGAATTGCTGGGCATAGCGGTAGATCAGTACGCCGTGCACGGTGTGGGAAAAGGCGAATGCCAACCCCAGATAGCGCCGTTCCTGGAGGATGCGGCGGCTGCTGGTGCCAGGCAGCAAGGTCACCAGCGACGAGGCCAGAAAGGCCAGCAGGAATAGCGCGAAGGAGCTGCGCGCAGTGGCACGGATCGCGCTGCGCAGGCCGTCCGGATCAGGTTGGCTGGCCAGGACCACGGCGGTCATCGCCAGGGTCAGGCCGGCGAGCGTGGCAAACAGCTTCCAGCCGGAGGGAAGGGTGAGGGGTTTCATCAGGGAGGCTCCCGGGTGTGGTTGTGTGACCGGGAGTGTGTCGGGGTGGGGTATCTGAAGTGTGTCGGCGGTGGTGGGGTTGTGTATCGGATTGTAGAAGTCGCTCAAGCGCCGCAGTCCCTGTAGGAGCGGCCTTGTGTCGCGATGGGCTGCGAAGCAGCCCCAGGTTTTCAGCTTCGCCGCATGAATTGCCGGGGCCGCTTTGCGGCCCGATCGCGACACAAGGCCGCTCCTACCTGAGATTGCCTTACTTCAGCTCGATCTGCGCGCACAGCCCACCGCTTGCGCGGTTGCTCAGGGTCAGTCGGCCGCCCATGGCCTGGATCAGCTGGTGGGCAATCGCCAACCCCAGCCCGGTGCCGCCGGTGCTGCGGTTGCGTGAACCTTCCACGCGATAGAACGGCTTGAGCACTTCATCCAGTTCGCCGCCGGGTATGCCTGGCCCGTTGTCGAGCACGCGGATCACGGTGCTGTCGCCCTCGCGGCACACCTCCAGTTCGGCAGCACCGGCAAACTTGAGGGCATTGTCCACCAGGTTCACCAGCACCCGGCGCAGGGCATGCGGGCGGGTTTCCAGCAGGCTGCCGCTGCTGCCATGGCGCTCGACCTGGGCGCCACTGTCCTGGTAGTCGAACACCAGGCTGTCGAGAAATGCATCGAGGTTGACCCGGCACGGTGCCTCGGTGCTGGTATCCATGCTGCGGGCATAGGCAACGCCTTCGCGCACCAGATGCTCCATCTCGCCAAGGTCGTTCCACAGCTTGTCCTTCTCTACTCCTTCGTCCATCACTTCTACACGCAGTTTCATGCGCGTGATCGGTGTTTGCAGGTCGTGGGAGATGGCCGCCAGCAACTGCATGCGTTCCTTGAGGTAGGCAGCGATGCGCGCCTGCAGCGCGTTGAAGGCCACGGCGGCGTAGCGCACCTCGCGCGGGCCGCTTTCATCCAGCTGCACGCCAGGCTTATCCGGGTCGAGGTTGTCCACCGCATGGGCCAGGCGGGTCAGCGGGCCGATCGCCAGGCGTACTGCCAGCCAGGTGCACAGCAACAGCACGGCCAACTGGATCAGCAGCACCACGGGCAGCCAACGTGCCACCGGGAGCGGCGACGGGGTTACGTCGATGGTCAGCGGAGCACCATCGGCGAGGGTCAGGTGGGCCTGGAAGTGCGCATTCGGGCCGGGGATTTCCTGGAAGGAAAGGCGATAGTCGGCGCCAATGGCCTTGACGATCGAGTCGGCGGCCATGGGCGGGTCGCTGGTCGGCATGGCTTCGCCCGCCAGGCCTTGGTCCAGCCGGTAGCGGTAGGTACGCCGCTCCAGACGCGGCAGCCAGGCGGCGCGCTCGGCCGCGGGCAGGCGGTCGAGGATGGCCACCGAGGTGGCCACGTCCTGCTCCAAGGTGCTGAGCATCATCGAGCGGCTGCTGATGTAGCGCTCGTACGCTTGCAGGCCGAACGACAGGCCGTAGGCCAGCACCAGGCCGGTGAAGAAGATAAGTGCCAGGCGCGAGGCCAGGGTACGTGGCCACTTCATGATGGTGACTCGAGCAGTTGCACCGGCAGCGAGAACACGTAGCCCTCGCTGCGCACGGTCTTGATGCAGCTGGGTTCGCGGGCGTCGTCACCCAGGCGCTGGCGCAGGCGGCTGACCAGCAGGTCGATGGAGCGGTCGAAGATGTCGGCTTCGCGGCCCTGGGTCAGGTTGAGCAACTGCTCACGGCTGAGCACCCGCTGCGGGTGGTCGAGAAACACCCGCAGCAGGCGGTATTCGGCACCGCTCAGGGCTACCAGGGTGCCTTCGCTGTCGAGCAGGTGGCGCGCGGTGGTGTCCAGCCGCCACTGGCCGAAGCCGAGCAGGCGGCTGCTTTCGCTGATGGTCAGGTTGGGCGGCAGCATGCGCGTGCGGCGCAGCACGGCGTTGATGCGGGCCAGCAGTTCGCGGGCCGAGAACGGCTTGGTCAGGTAATCGTCGGCGCCCATTTCCAGGCCAATGATGCGGTCGGTTTCGTCGTTGCGGGCGGTCAGCATAAGCACCGGGGTGTTGCGGTGCTTGCCGGCGCGCAGCTCGCGGCACAACAGCAGGCCGTCGTCGCCGGGCATCATGATGTCCAGGACGATCAGGTCGACGCTGTTGGCTTCGAGAAAGGCGCGCATCTGCCGGCCGTCGGCGACGATGCTGGTGCGCAAGCCGTTCTTCTTCAAGTAGTTGCCGACCAGTTCGCGGATTTCGCGGTCGTCGTCGACGATCAGGATGTGATCGACGTGTTCCATGCGCTGCGTTCCTGTGCAAGAGGGGATAGGCGCAGTGTACCGAGCGCGTTCGCGCTTGCCTGCGGGGGTTTGTATTGCAGTGTATCTGGCAGGTGTACAGACACAGGAGGAAGCACATCACAGCTTCGGGCGACACATACGGGATACCTGGCCGGCGTGAAATGGCTCTCGACCGGGGAGCACAACTCCCCACCCTCAAGCGTTACACAGGAGAGATGCCATGAACTTCAATACCTTCGCCCGTGCCAGCCTGCTTGCCGTGCTCAGCTTCGGCGCCATTGCCGCCCAGGCCTCCACCATGCCGATGGACGACAGCGGGGTCATGCAGTACCGCTACGGTGACCACCTGGATGTGAAGAAAGTGCTGTCGATACAGGATGACCAGAGCGACGCCTGCGGCCTGGTGAACACCCGCATGGACTACCTCGACTCCAAGGGCCAGCAGCAGAGCGTGCAGTACCGCACCTATGCCACCGGCGGTTGCCATGAGAATTGATCGCCGCTTGTTGTTGAAGGTTGGCGGCATTGCCCTGGCGCTGGCGGGCCTGGGTCTGGGCGGGCACCTGATGGCCCGCGACAGCTACGGTGCCATGCCGTCGCTGTCCGGCGCCAGCCAGTGGCTGAACTCGGCACCGCTGGACGGCCCCGGGCTCAAGGGCAAGGTGGTGCTGGTGGACTTCTGGACCTGGGACTGCATCAACTGCCGGCGCAGCCTGCCGCATGTGAACGAATGGGCGCGGCGCTATGCCGACCAGGGTTTGGTGGTGGTCGGTGTGCACACCCCGGAGTACGACTACGAGCACGATGTAGGCACCTTGCGTGACAAGGTAGCCAGCCTGGGAATCGCTTACCCGGTGGCGGTGGATAACGACTACATGGTGTGGAATGCCTGGGGCAACCAGTTCTGGCCGGCACATTACTTTGTCGACCGCAAGGGGCAGGTACGCCATGTGCACTTTGGCGAGGGGGATTATGGTGGGCAGGAGCAGGTGATACAGGCGTTGCTGGATGAAAAAGGGTGAGTTGTCTGTGCCGGCCTCTTCGCGGGCTTGCCCGCTCCCACAGGGATGTGCGTAATCAGTGAAATTTGCGCAGCACCTGTGGGAGCGGGCAAGCCCGCGAAGAAGCCGACACCTGTCTGTCAGGTGAAACTGGCAAAGTGCGCCTGCATCCGCGCCGCATCCGCCTGGCGCCCGCTGAACAGCTCGAACGCCTTCACCGCCTGGAACACGGCCATGTTGCTGCCATCCAGGGTGCGGCAGCCCAATGCCCGGGCGGCGCGCAGCAGTTCGGTCTCCAGCGGGAAGTAGATGATCTCCGCCACCCACAGGCGAGCATGTAGCAGCTCCACCGGCAGCGGCGTGCCCGGCAGCTTGGCCATGCCCACCGGCGTGGTGTTGACCAGCCCGTCCGCCTCGGCCAAGGCCGTGGCCAGGTCGTTGCCGACCACGGCGCGCCCGGCACCGAAATGGGCATTCAGGTTGTCCACCAGGGCCTGTGCACGGGCCACGTCCACTTCGAACAGTACCAGCCGCTCGACCCCTTCACCCAGCAGGGCATGGGCCACGGCCGAACCTGCGCCACCGGCACCCATCTGCACTACCTGGCGCCGTGCCACATCCGGCAGGCCACGGCGCAAGCCTTCGGCAAAGCCCAGGCAGTCGGTGTTGTGGCCGACCCGCTTGCCGTCCTTGAGCACCACGGTGTTCACCGCACCGATGCCGCGGGCTTCGTCCGACAGTTCGTCGAGCAACGGCAGGATCGCCTGCTTGAACGGGTAGGTGATGTTTAGCCCCGTGAAACCGGTGTGCTGGGCGGCATCGAGCAGGCTGGGCAGGGCGCTGTCATCCAGTTGCAGCTGGTCGGCATCGATCAGCCGGTACAGGTAGCGCAGCGCCTGGGCATCACCTTCGTGTTCGTGCAGGGCAGGGGTGCGCGACAGCTGGATGCCGCGGCCGATCAGGCCGGCGAGGATGGCTTGCTGGCTCATGCGCTGCGCTCCTGCAACATTTCGGCAAAGTGGCTGATGGCCATGCGATAGCCATGGCTGCCCAGGCCGCAGATGACCCCGACGGCGATGGACGATATGAACGACAGGTGACGGAACGGTTCGCGCTTGTGCACGTTGGACAGGTGCACTTCGATAACCGGCACTTCGCCGGCCACCAGGGCATCGCGGATGGCCACCGAGGTGTGGGTCCAGGCGCCGGGGTTGATCACGATGCCGGCGCAGCGGCCACGGGCAGCGTGGATCCAGTCGATCAGTTCGCCTTCGTGGTTGGTTTGGCGGAATTCGATTTCCAGGCCGAGGGAATGGGCGGTGTCGGCACAACCCTGGGCCAGGTCGGCGAGGGTTTCGTGGCCGTACTGGGCAGGCTCGCGGGTGCCCAGCATGTTCAGGTTGGGGCCGTTGAGTACGAGAATAAGGGGCTTCATGACGGGCATCGCTTTGTTGTTGTTGGATGCTTCCTAGTTTTGTACCGCCTGGTTAGTTTAGTCAATTGGACTAAACCGCTGTACCCGGAAAGTGGGCGATTATCGAACCCTCAGCAACTCAGACTGGATTACAAAATTGTAATTTTCCCGCCACCGCCCCGATAAGCGCGGCTTTCTACAGTCCCTCGGCAAATCTCGCCGACGAGGACCTGTTTCGTGCCCATCCCCCGCAAGACCGCCTTGCTCTGCCTGTTGCTGACTGGCGCCGGCACTGCCCAGGCCAGCCAGAGCCTGAGCCTGTCCCAGGCGCTAGACGCCGCCTTTGCCCAGAACCCGGAGCTGGCCGCAGCCGGACGGGAAATCGGCATTGCCGATGGCGAGCGGCGCCAGGCCGGGCTGATCCCCAACCCGGAGCTGTCCTGGGAGGTCGAGGACACCCGCCGTGACACCAGCACCACCACGGTCACCCTCAGCCAACCGCTGGAGCTGGGCGGCAAGCGCGGCGCACGTGTCGCCGTGGCCGGTGCTGGCCAGGCCATTGCCCAGCTGGACCTGGAACGCCAGCGCAACGGCCTGCGCGCCGATGTGATACAGGCCTTCCACGCGGCCCTGCGCGCACAGACCGCGCTGGATTTGGCGCAGCAATCGCAGGCGTTGACCGAGCGCGGGCTGCGAGTGGTGCAGGGGCGGGTGACCGCTGGCCAGTCATCGCCCGTTGAGGCCACCCGGGCCCAGGTGCAGTTGGCCCAGGCCCAGGCTGAAGTGCGCCGTGCGCAAACCCAGCGCAGTGTGGCCTACCAGGCCCTGGCACTGTTGACCGGCAGCCCGCTGGCAAGCTTCGACCAGTTGCAGGCAACCAACCTGTCCCCCGGTGATGCACCCAGCGCCGATGCCCTGCTAGACCAGGTCGAGCAAACGGCCGAATGGCGCCTGGCCGCCGCCCAGGTCGAGCGCGGCGAAGCGTCCCTGGGATCGGAAAAGGCCCTGCGTATTCCCAACCTCACCGTCAGCCTTGGCAGCCAGTACAGCCGCGAAGACCGCGAGCGGGTCAATGTGGTGGGCCTGTCGATGCCCTTGCCGCTGTTCGACCGCAACCAGGGCAACGTGCTGGCCGCGGCCCGCCGTGCCGACCAGGCGCGTGACCTGCGCAACGCCGTGGAGCTGCGCCTGCGCAGTGAAACCCGCAGCGCCGTCAGCCAGTGGACCACGGCCATGCAGGAAGTGCAGGCCTATGACCGCACCATCCTGCCTTCTGCCCAGCAGGCCGTGGACACCGCCACACGCGGTTTCGAAATGGGCAAGTTCGCCTTTCTCGATGTACTCGACGCCCAGCGCACGCTGATCGAGGCACGCGGGCTGTACCTCGAGGCGCTGGCCTCGGCGACCGACGCGCGGGCGCAGGTCGAGCGGATCTATGGCGACCTCGATGGGCTGAGCAACAAATTGAACAGCAGGAGCAACAATGACTAATCCACGCAAGGTAGCCCTTCTGGCTGCCGCCATTGCCGCGCTTGGCCTGGGTGGCCTGGCCTGGACCGGCAACCTCGGCAACGCATCGAGCACTGAAGCCCGGCACGACGACCACGGCGAAGACACCCATGGCCACGGCGAGGAACAGGCCGGCGAAGGTCACGAAGAAGAGGCGGGCAAGCTGCACCTGTCCATCGCCCAGATCGAAGCTGCCGGTGTGCAACTGGCCGATGCCGGCCCTCGTGAACTGGGCACCGCAATCAGCTTCCCGGGTGAAATCCGCTTCGACGAGGACCGCACCGCCCACGTCGTGCCACGCGTGCCCGGTGTGGTCGAGTCGGTGCAAGCCGAGCTAGGCCAGGCGGTCAAGCGTGGTCAGGTGCTGGCGGTAATTGCCAGCCAGCAGATTTCCGACCTGCGCAGCGAACAGCAGGCTGCCCAGCGCCGCCTGGAACTGGCGCGCCTGACCTTCCAGCGCGAACAGCAGCTGTGGCAGGAACGCATAAGCGCCGAGCAGGATTACCTGCAGGCCCGCCAGGCGTTGCAGGAAGCCGAGATTGCCTTGGCCAACGCCCGGCAGAAGGTCGCCGCCGTGGGCCCGGCCGGCGCCGGCAACCGCTATGAACTGCGCGCGCCGTTCGATGCAGTGGTGGTGGAAAAGCACCTGACCGTGGGTGAGGTGGTCGATGAGACCAGCAATGCCTTCACCCTGTCTGACCTGAGCCGGGTCTGGGCCACCTTCGCCGTCGCCCCGCGCGACCTGGACAAGGTGACCACCGGCCGCAATGTCACGGTCAGCGCGCCGGACCTGGGTGCCCGGGTCGAGGGCAAGGTCAACTACGTCGGCAGCCTGCTCGGCGAGCAGAACCGTGCCGCCACTGTCCGCGCCACGCTGGCCAACCCCAACGGCGCCTGGCGCCCTGGGTTGTTCGTCAACGTCGCGGTCAGCGTCGAACGCTTCAACGCCGCCGTAGTGGTACCGGAAAGCGCATTGCAATCCTGGGAAGAGCAGACCGTGGTGTTTGCCCGTACCGAGGAAGGCTTCGAAGCCCGTCCGGTGAAGGCCGGCCACCGCGACGCCGGCCTGGTGGAAATCACCACCGGCCTTGCCGCCGGAACCCAGGTGGCCGCTGCCGGCAGCTTTGTCCTCAAGTCCGAGCTGGGCAAGGGCTCGGCCGAGCATAGCCATTGATCACGGGGACGCCTGCATGTTCGAACGCCTGATCCAATTCGCCATCGAGCAGCGCCTGGTGGTGATGCTGGCCGTGGTCCTGATGGCCGCGGTGGGTATCCACAGCTACCAGAAACTGCCGATCGACGCTGTACCGGACATCACCAACGTCCAGGTGCAGATCAATACCGCCGCGCCCGGCTATTCGCCGCTGGAGACCGAGCAGCGCATCACCTTCGCCATCGAGACCGCCATGGCCGGCCTGCCCGGGCTCAAGCAGACCCGCTCGCTGTCGCGCTCGGGCCTGTCGCAGGTCACGGTCATTTTCGACGACGGCACCGACCTGTTCTTCGCCCGCCAACTGGTCAACGAGCGCCTGCAAGTGGCGCGTGAGCAGTTGCCCGCTGGCATCGAAGCGGGCATGGGGCCGATTTCCACCGGGCTGGGTGAAATCTTCCTGTGGACGGTGGAAGCCGAGCAAGGCGCGCTGAAGGAGGACGGCACACCCTACACCCCGACCGACTTGCGGGTGATTCAGGACTGGATCATCAAGCCGCAGTTGCGCAACGTGCCCGGGGTGGCCGAAGTCAACAGCATCGGCGGCCATGCCAAGCAGTACCTGATTGCGCCGGAGCCCAAGCGCCTGGCGGCCTACAAACTCACCCTCAACGACCTGATCGCGGCGCTGGAGCGCAACAACGCCAACGTCGGCGCCGGCTACATCGAGCGCAATGGCGAGCAGTTGCTGATTCGCGCGCCAGGCCAGGTGGCGTCGGCCGAGGACATCGCCAATATCGTCATCTCCAGTGTCGATGGCACGCCAATCCGCGTCAGCCATGTTGCCCAGGTCGGCCTGGGCGAAGAGCTGCGCTCGGGCGCGGCCACCGAAAACGGCCGGGAAGTGGTGCTCGGCACGGTGTTCATGCTGATTGGCGAGAACAGCCGCACGGTGGCCCAGGCGGTCGCCGCCAAGCTGGTCGAGATCAACCGCAACCTGCCCAAGGGCGTGGTCGCGGTGACGGTGTACGACCGCACCAACCTGGTGGAAAAGGCCATCGCCACGGTGAAGAAGAACCTGGTCGAGGGCGCCATCCTGGTCATCGCCGTGTTGTTCCTGTTCCTGGGCAACATCCGCGCTGCACTGATCACCGCCATGGTCATTCCGTTGTCGATGCTGTTTACCTTCACCGGCATGTTCAGCAACAAGGTCAGCGCCAACCTGATGAGCCTGGGCGCACTGGACTTCGGCATCATCGTCGACGGCGCGGTGGTGATCGTGGAGAACGCCATCCGCCGCCTGGCCCACGCCCAGCAACGCCATGGCCGCATGCTGACCCGCACCGAGCGCTTCCATGAAGTGTTCGCTGCCGCCCGTGAGGCGCGCCGGCCGCTGATCTACGGCCAGTTGATCATCATGGTGGTGTACCTGCCGATCTTTGCCCTGACCGGGGTGGAGGGTAAGATGTTCCACCCTATGGCCTTTACCGTGGTCATCGCCCTGCTTGGTGCCATGATCCTCTCGGTTACCTTCGTGCCGGCGGCCATTGCCCTGTTCGTCACCGGCAAGGTCAAGGAAGAGGAAGGCCTGGTAATGCGCACGGCGCGTCAGCGCTATGCCCCGGTGCTGGCCTGGGTGCTGGGCCGGCGCAAGCTGGCATTCGCTGCCGCCGCTACCTTGGTGTTGTTGTCCGGGGTGATGGCCAGCCGCATGGGCAGCGAGTTCATCCCCAGCCTCAGCGAAGGCGACTTTGCCCTGCAGGCCCTGCGCGTGCCGGGCACCAGCCTGTCGCAGTCGGTCGACATGCAGCAGCGCCTGGAACAGGCGATCATCGCCCAGGTGCCGGAAGTGGAACGGGTGTTCGCCCGCACCGGCACCGCCGAGATCGCCTCCGACCCGATGCCGCCGAACATTTCCGACGCCTATGTGATGCTGCGTCCGCGTGAGCAATGGGGCGACCCGGGCAAGCCGCGTGATGAGCTGATCGCCGAGGTACAACGCGCCGCCGCCAGCGTGCCGGGCAGCAACCACGAGCTGTCGCAGCCGATCCAGCTGCGCTTCAACGAGCTGATTTCCGGGGTGCGCAGCGATGTGGCGGTGAAGCTGTTCGGTGATGACATGGACGTGCTCAACCGCACAGCCGCGCAGATCGCCAGCAGCCTGCAAGGCGTGCCGGGCGCGTCCGAGGTAAAGGTCGAGCAGACTACCGGCCTGCCGGTGCTGACCATCGATATCGACCGCGACAAGGCGGCCCGCCATGGCCTGAACGTGGGCGATGTGCAGGACGCCATTGCCATTGCCGTGGGTGGCCGCACGGCCGGCACGCTGTACGAAGGTGACCGCCGTTTCGACATGGTGGTGCGCCTTTCGGAAACCCTGCGCACCGATGTCGACGGGCTGGCCAGCCTGCTGATTCCGGTGCCGGCCAGTGCTGCTGCGGGTGCCGGGCAAATCGGCTTCATCCCGCTGTCGCAGGTGGCCACGCTGAACCTGCAGCTGGGGCCGAACCAGGTCAGCCGCGAGGACGGCAAGCGGGTGGTGGTGGTCAGTGCCAACGTGCGCGGGCGTGATCTGGGCTCGTTCGTCGAGGAGGCAGAACAGACGCTGATCCAGCAGGTGCAGATACCGCCGGGTTACTGGACCCGCTGGGGCGGCCAGTTCGAGCAGCTGCAGTCGGCGGCCGAGCGCCTGCAGGTGGTGGTGCCGGTGGCCTTGCTGTTGGTCATGGCGCTGTTGCTGATGATGTTCAACAACCTCAGGGATGGCCTGCTGGTGTTCACCGGCATCCCGTTCGCCCTTACCGGCGGGGTGCTGGCGCTGTGGTTGCGGGACATTCCGTTGTCCATATCCGCTGGCGTGGGGTTCATTGCCTTGTCAGGGGTGGCGGTGCTCAACGGGCTGGTGATGATCGCCTTTATCCGTAGCTTGCGGGAGGAGGGGCGCACGCTGCGGGCAGCGGTCGAGGAGGGCGCGCTGACGCGCTTGCGGCCAGTGCTGATGACGGCCCTGGTGGCGTCGTTGGGGTTCATCCCGATGGCCTTGGCTACCGGGACCGGGGCCGAGGTGCAAAGGCCGCTGGCGACCGTTGTGATTGGCGGGATTCTGTCGTCCACCGCACTGACCTTGCTGGTGTTGCCTGCGTTGTATCAGTGGGCGTATCGGCGCGAAGAGGTGCAGGAGGGTTGAGATCCGGGGGCCGCTTTGCGGCCCTTCGCGGCGGTTCGGCGTCCCGACTTGCCCGCTCCCACAGGTGTGTCGCTGAACCCATGGTTTGCGCAATCCCTGTGGGAGCGGGCAAGTCGGGACGCCGAACCGCCGCGAAGGGCTGCAAAGCAGCCCCCAAAATATCAAACGGTACTACGGGCTCCGGGCCGCGCGCTCTCCGATCCCGCCTCATCATGCAACGAAATCCGCGAAGTCTCCGGCAACGCCAACCCACCCACCAACGCCACCAGCGCAATCACCACCAGGTAGAACGCCGGTGCCAGGCTGCTGCCGGTCTGCCCGATCAGCCAGGTCGCCACCAGCGGCGCGGTGCCGCCAAACAGTGTATAGGCCACGTTGTAGGTAATTGCCGAAGCGGTATAGCGGGTGCGGGTGGGGAAGCTTTCCGACAGCAATGCCGCCGTGACCACGCCACTGCACAGCGCTCCCACTGCCAGCAGGATCACTCCCAGCAGTGCACCGGGCATCGAGCCGGAACTGGCCAGCCAGTACGCGGGGAACACGCACAGCATCACCCACAGGCAGGTAAAGCCGATGGTCTTGCGTCGCCCCACGCGGTCCGAGAACGCTCCGGCCAGCGGGCAGCCGACTGCGGCGAACAGCAGGGCCACGGTGGTTACCAGCAGCGATTGCGCGCGGGTCAGGTTGCCGACCAGTTGCAGGTAAGTGGCGAAGTAGGTGGTGAACATGTAGAACGACAGCGCGGTCAGCGAGATGAAAGCCCCCAGGTTGCGGATCGCCCGGCCATGGTTGCGCAGGGTTTCCTTGAGCGGCGAATGTTCATGCTCCTTGCCTTGGGCGATGGCTTCGCGGAACGCCGGTGTTTCTTCCATGCGCCAGCGCAGGTACAGGCCGACCAGCCCCAACGGCGCGGCGATCAGGAACGGGATGCGCCAACCCCATGCATTCATCGCCTCGGCCGACAGGCTGGCTTCCAGGCCATAAGCGATCACCGCCGCGCAGGCAAAGGCGGAAAAGGTCGACACCGGCACGAAGCTGCCATAGAAGGCGCGCTTGTCGTTGGGCGCGTGCTCCATCAGGTAGGCGCAGGCCCCGGCATACTCGCCACCGGCAGAAAAGCCCTGCAGGCAGCGCGCCAGGGTCAGCAGCGCGGGGGCTGCCAGGCCGATGCTGGCGTAGGTCGGCAGCAGGCCGATGAGGGTAGTGGAGCCGGCCATCAGCAGGATGGTCAGCGACAGGATGCGCTTGCGCCCCAGGCGGTCACCCAGCGCGCCGAACACGATGCCGCCCAGCGGGCGCAGGGCGAAGGCCACGGCGAACACCGCAAAGGTCTTGAGCAAGGCCACGCTGGCGTCTTCGCTGGCGAAGAACTGGCTGGCGATCAGGGTTGCGAGAAAGCCGTAGACGGCGAAGTCGAACCATTCGACGAAATTGCCGATGGCCGAGGCGGCGATCACCCGGCGCAGGGTGGCGGGGGATACCTCGTTAGGTGTGGGCATGCGAGTGCTCTCCGGTTCCATTGGCAGGCATGATGAAAGTGGCGCTGTCGTGCAGCGCCATCATTGTTGTGCTTGCCAGTAGATCGCCGGGTGCTGGAGGACGCTTTGTCGAGGGCGACCTCGGGATGCCTGATTCAACCGCGAGCTGTTCGCTTGGCACGGTCCACTGTAGGAGCGGCCTTGTGTCGCGAAAGGGCTGCGCAGCAGCCCCTCGATTGCAGCTTCGCCACTGACATCGCCGGGGCCGCTTTGCGGCCCTTTCGCGACGCAAGGCCGCTCCCACAAGAGCCAATGCAGGCCGGGATGTTCATGCAAGACAGGCCATGCGCTCAGAAGCGCATGTCCAGCGCCAGTTCGAAGGTGCGCGGCGGCCCCATGTAGTACTGGCTGTTGTAGGCCTGCTTGGCATACACCTCGTCGGTCAGGTTGCGTACCCGACCGGTGAGCGTGGTGTGTTCATCCAGCCGGTAGCGGGCGAATGCACCGAACAGGGTGTACGCCGGGGCCTTGAGGCTGTTGGCGTTGTCGGCATACACCGAGCCCACGTAGCGCCCGTCTGCCCCCACCGACCACGCCGGGGTCAGGCTGTAGGTCAGCCACAGGTTGGCGACGTTGGCCGGTACGTTCACCGGTGCGTTGCCCTTGCGCGACACCGACACGCCGTTGACCGCCTCGTTGAACTCGTCGTACTGCGCATCGACATAGGCATAGTTGGCCTCGGCCAGCAGCTTCGGCGTCACCTGCAGGCGCCCGGACAGCTCGATACCGCGGGAGGTCTGCTGCCCTGCCTGGACCGTGAGGTTGGCGTCGTTGGAGTCGCGCACGGCAAAGTCCTTGCGCACGATCTGGTACAGCGCCAGCGTTGCCGCACCGCGCCCGTCGAGAAAGTCGAACTTGCTGCCCACTTCCCACTGCTCGCCCTTGGACAGGTCGAACATCCCGACGTTGGAATAGGTCGCCGCCGCCAGCGAGCCTGCCGGCAGGTCGGCAGAGGTACTGTACTGCGCATAGACGCTGGCGGACGGGGTCAGCGCATAAGTCAGGCCGATACGCCCGGAAAGCGGTTCCCAGCGGCGTTCGAAGAACGCCGGCGAGGTTGGCGTCACCGCGCCGTAGTTGGTCACCTGCATGTCCAGGTAGTCGTAGCGCAGGGCGGTCAGCAGGGCCAGGCGTTCGGTGAGTTGCACGCGGTTTTCGGCAAACACCGCGCGGTTGGTCACCTCGTGGCGGCGTTGCGTGGTCAGGCCGGCATTCACCCCGGGGATGTCGTCGAAGCTGCCGGGGGCGAAGTGCTCGGCATCGACCACGTCGCTCCAGCTGCTCGAGGTGGGGTAGAGGGTCTGGCGCATGCGCGAGTACTCCAGCCCCAGCGACCACTGGCTGGCCAGGCCGAACAACTGGTTGTCGTGGCGCAGCTCGATGCGGTCGCCCAGCAGGTTCTGGTCGTGGCGCTGCAGGTAAGGGCTGCTGCGTCGTACCTTGCCATCGCTGGTGTAGCTGTAGCGTTCGAGGTTGCGGTAGTCGCGCTGGGCGTTGTAGTGGTACAGCGTGTTCTGCACGCTGGTGCTGTCGCTGAGCTGGTAGTCGAGGATCGAGCGTAGCCAGCGTACCCGCTGCTCATAGCGGCCGTCGCCGACGTTGTAGTTTTCGAAGCGGCGGCTGTTGTCGATCTTCATCGTGCTGCGCCCGGGCAGGATCGGCGAGCCCCAGTAAGGGCTGTCTTCGCGGTCTTCCTGGTATTCCAGGGCCAGGGTGTGGGTGAGTTTGGGCGTGAGGTCGCTCAGCAACGAAAAAGCCAGGCTGTCTGTGTGCCGTTCGTTGCGGTCGATGTAGCCGTTGCCCTGCCCGCGGCTGAAGTCCAGGCGCATGAAGTGGCGGGCATCGGCGGGGTTGCTGGCCAGTGCCTGGTTGATGCCGAACGCCACTTCGCTGTCGTCGAAGCTGCCATGGCGGATACGGCCGTCGATGGTCTGCTGATCGCGGCTGGCCAACTTGGTGATGTAGTTGATCGAGCCGCCGACAGCACCGGCACCATGCAGGAACGACGACGGCCCGCCGATCAGTTCGACGCGGTCGAGTACCCAGGCATCCACTGGCCGGGTGGCGCTGCTGTAGCCCAGGTTGATGCCGTTGTACAACTGGGTGACCTGGTTCTGGGTGAAGCCGCGGTAGGCGACGAAGCCGCCAAAGCCCGGGTTGGCCGAGGCGTTGACGCCGGTCATGGCGTTTATCACGTCCTGGCTGTCCTTGGCGCCGCGCTCTTCGATCAGGCGGCGGTCCGAGACGCTGACCGAGGCTGGCGTTTCCCGCGCGGTGAGGCCCAGGCGCGAGCCAGTGCGGATCGGCTCGTCCAGTTGCACGCCGCTGGCGGCGTCGCGTTCACCGTCGATGGTGGTGGCGCTCAGTTCTACCGGGGCAGCATCCGCCCAGGCAACGTTGCAGGTGCCCATGAGGAGCACCAGGGAGGTTTTGCGAAGCATGTTGGTGTGTCTTCCACGCAAAGGTCATGGCTGACCGCGAGCGCGCGCAGTCAGGCGCGCCCGGCTGAGGTCAGGCGAAATGAGGTACGGCTGCGGGGAAGGTGGCAGGGGAGGCGCGGGGGTTGAGGGCGGGGCGTTGATAACGCGGCGGCGGTTGCGCCCAGCTGCGCACCACGATGGGCGAGGTTGCCACGGCTTGCGCCGGGGTGAACGACCAGCCGCTGCTGCTGAGCGGCACGGCCAGGCCGAACGAGGAGCACACCGGGCAATCGAGCTGGGCCATGTGCTGGTCGCCGCCAGCGCCTTCCAGGTCGATGGCTACGCCGTGTTCGCTGTTGATCGAGCAGAAACCGCCTTCCAGGCCGGCCAGGCGCAGGCCACCCATCTGGCCATGGTGCAGGCCACACAGAACCAGGCTGAACAGGACGCTGGCGTAGAGCGTCCAGGCGGTCAGCGTGCGGGTGTGCCGGGTGGTTTTCATGGCGGCGAATCTACCACCCGGACGAACGGTCGGGTAGTGCTTCGGCCTTGATATTTTGCGGCGCTTTGCGCCCCGGGGTTCTGTCAGGCCGCACGCTCCAGTACATCCAGCAAATCGACGAACTCCAGCGCCAATTTGTGCCGCGGCGCCAGGTGCACCAGCGGCACCGAGGTATGGTGCGACTCACGCATCTTGATCGAATGGCTAAGGTATACCGGCAGCACCGGCATGCCCTCGCTGCGCAATTGCTCGACCAGGGTCTGGTGCAGTGCGGTGCGCCCGGCGAACTGGTTGACCACAACACCTTCCACCAGCAGCGCCGAGTTGTGGTCCTGGCGCAGTTCTTCGACCTCGGCCATGACGTTGTGCAGGGCCTGGCGCGAGAAACTGTCGCAGTCGAACGGAATCAACAGCCGCTCGGCCGCTACCAGCGCGCTGAAGGTATAGAAGTTGAGCGCCGGTGGGGTGTCGATGTAGATCCGCTCGTAGTCCTCGCCCAGTTCCACCAGCAGCTTGCGCAGCTTGTTGATCTTGAACTTGCGATCCAGCTTGCCTTGCAGGTCGCTGAGGTCGGGGCTGGCGGTGACCAGGTGCAGGTTGCGGTAGCGGGTCTCGGTGATCGCCACCCGGTGCTTCTTGCCGGCAGCCGTGACCGGCGACAAGGTCTGGCGGAAGAAATCGGCGATGCCGGAAGGAATGGCGTCATTGACCAGCCCGGTCAGGTAGTAGGTGGCATTGGCCTGCGGGTCGAGGTCGACCAGCAAGGTCCGGTAGCCTTCGGCGGCACTGGCTGCGGCCAGGTTGCAGGCGATGCTGGACTTGCCGACGCCACCTTTCTGATTGAAAACCACACGACGCATCAGACGTTCATCCATGAAGTGAAAATGTCAGGTTGGGGTCAATCCTATGACCGGAACAAGACAGTTTCATGACAATGAATGTTACAGCCTGCCCATTCATTATTGTGTGTTCCGGCCCTTTCGCGGGTGAACCCGCTCCCACAGGTTATGCACCGCCCTTGAGGGCTACGGGGTACCTGTGGGAGCGGGTTTACCCGCGAAGAGGTCGGAACAGGCAAGCAAGGGCGCTCAGGCAACAACCACCCGATTGCGCCCCTCCTGCTTGGCCCGGTAAAGCGCCCGGTCAGCCTCGCTGAACGCATCCCCCGGTTCGCTCTCGGCCTCGCCATCCCAATGCGCCACCCCCAGCGACACCGTCACCGCGCCCACCGGCTCCACCGGCGTATCCTGCACCGTTAGCCGCAGCCGCTCGGCCACCCCTGCCGCAACGTCCAGGCTAGCCCCCGGCAGCAGCATCAGGAACTCCTCGCCGCCGGTGCGGCACAGCAGGTCACCCTCGCGGCAGCAGCGGCGCATCAGCTCCGCCAACCGGCGCAACACCTGGTCACCCACCTCGTGCCCGTGGCAGTCGTTTACCCGCTTGAAATGGTCGACATCCAGCACGATGGCCGCAAACGGCCGGCCTTCGGCTTCCAGCAACGACAGGCTGAACTCCAGGCTGCGGCGGTTGCCCAGGCCGGTCAGCGGGTCGGTCTGGGCGTCGCGGTTGAGCCGACCGATGCGTTCATGCAGCAGGTTCAGCCCGAACAGCAGCGCACGCTTCAACTCGGCCGCCTCGAAATACCAGGCCGGTACCCGATGCAGGCGTTCGGCAGTGCCGGCCCGATCCATCGAGCGGGCGCCGGCGGCCAGCTGCCACAGCGGCCGAGCGATGGTCATGGCCAGCCACCACAGCAGCATGCTGCCCACGAGTGCCAACGGCGCGGAGGTGCCGACCACGTTGAGGATCAGATGGCTCAGTGGCATCACCGTCTGGGTCAGCGGCTGCTGCGCCACCACGCCCCAACCGGCGCTGGGCACGGTGGCGTATCCGGCGAGCATTTCCACGCCGAGGCTGTTGGTCAATTGCCGGGTACCATTGCCCAGGCCCGCCAGCTGGTCGATCAGTGCATTGCCCTCAACCACCGTACCCACCCGCTGACTGTCGGGGTGGTACAGCAGGCGGCGGTTGCGGTCGACCACGTACAGGTAGGAACCGTCCTTGTAGAAATGCTCGCCCAGCAGGCTGTTGAGAATGTTGTGTTCACGCAGGTACAGGCTGCCGCCGACATACCCCAGGTAGCGGCCGTTGCTGTCGTAAATGGGTTGCGACAGCGCCACCACCAGGTTGTTGGCCGCCGAAATGTAGGGCGTCGACACCAGTGGGCGGCGCGCCTGTAGCGCCTCCTGGACACCGGGAGAATGCATGTGCCTGCCGACCAGGTGCCGCAAGGGGGCGGGAGAAACCGCCAGCAGCACCCCGTTGGCATCGATCACGAACGTGGAATTGAAGGCCATGCTCTGGCTCAGGACACGCTCGGCCTCCGCCTGCAGGGCGACGGCGTCACCCAGCTGGCGGCCTTGCACGCCCGCGCTGAAGGACAGCTGTTGCAAGGCGTTGCCGATAAAAGTCTCGGTAATGCTGGCCAGCTTCATCGCATACACCCGGTTGGCTTCCAGGGCGTGGTCGATCAGCAATTGGCGTTGCACCCGGTAGCTGGCGAAATAGCTGGCGCACAGCATCACCACGGCGGTAAGGGCGCAAAGCACCAGAATGAGTGTGCGTAGATCCAGGCGCAGTCCGTGCTTGGTGTGTGGCAATCCTGACCTCGAGTGATCAAAAACCGGCTACGAAATGTTGGCAACATTACGCGTTATGGGCGCAGTGGGGAACTGCGTTCAGGAGCCTGCGTTTTCCAGCGAGTCCAGCTCGTCTTCAACCTGTTGCATGCGCTGCTGCGCCAAGGCCTGCACCTTTGCGTCGCGGGCCGATTCGCGCATCAGGGCAGTGAGCTTCTCGCTCAGGCGCTTGCCGGCCTCGGTGTCTTCCAGGGCGCGGGCCTTGGCCGGGTCCCGGGTGGCCTCGACGATGGTGGCGAACTCGGCATCGCTGAAGTTCTTTTCGCTGTACAGGCGGAACAGGTCCTGGCGCTGGTCCTCGACCGTCAGGTGCTTGCGCAGCACGCCCTGGATGGTCGCCTGCGACAGCTGCGGGTGCGTGCGGCCGAGCAGCGCGGCCATGCGCTCGATGTTGTGCGTGTAGGCATCCTGCAGCGGCAGCTGGGCCAGGATCTGTTCTTCGCGGGAGGGTTTCTGGTCGCAGGCGGTGAGGGCTGCAGTCAGCAGCAGGGGCAACAGCAACTTCTGGAGGCGAGGCATGGTGTGGCCTGGTTGGGCAGTGAGTACTGCCGATTATACGGCAGTTGTGGTCGCCTGATGGATTTTGCGGGCCGCTGCGCGGCACCAGGATTTTTCAGGCAACGCGATACATCAGAACCCACCCCCCAACGGCCATTCCACCGCCAAGCGTATCTGGTCCCCATCCAGCTCCGCCTGCGCCGTATTGCCCCGATGCACGTTATGCCGCAGCGAAAACGCGGTGCCTTTGGCCTTGCCGCTCTGCACCACATAGCGTGCCTCCAGGTCGCGCTCCCAATGCTTGCCCCCCTTGCCATACCCCAGGTAGGCATACCCTCCCGCAGGGTCGACATGGGTACCGTCGATATCGAACCCGCGCACGTACAACGCCGTCAGGTTCAACCCCGGCACGCCGTAGGCGCCCATGTTCAGGTCATAGCGCGCCTGCCACGACTTTTCGTTCGGCGCGTTGAAGTCCGACATCTGCACCGCGTTGGCAATGAAGATCGCCCCTCGCGTCACGTAGTCGAATGGCGTGTTGCCGTCCACCTGCTGCCAGCCCAGGCTGAAACCGTGCGGCCCATGGTCGTAACGCGAGACGAGGCTCCAGGTGGTGTTGTCGATGCGCCCGGACAGCGCCTTGCCGGTGTCGGTGGTGCGGTAAAGGTTGAGGTCGAGGGTGAGGCTGCGGCGCTCATCCAGGGCATGGCTTAGGGTGCTGCCCAGGTAATGCTGGTTCCAGCTGTCCTGGTAACGTGAGGTGTACAGGCTGCCGCTGAAGGCGGCGCCGGGGTTCCACACCACGCCGGCCAGGTCGAAGCTGTTGCCTTGGCGGCCATTGGAGTAGTTCACCACGAAGCCTTGGTCGTGGCTGGATGCATTGCGGTCGGTGTTTTCATTGAAGTGCCCGGCCACCAGCCTGAGGTCGTCGAACTCGGCGTTGTCAAGGAAGAACCCGGTCGCTGTCTCGGGTAGCAGGCGGCTGTCGGATGAACTGAACACCGGGGTCTTGACCCGTTGCTCACCGTAGGACAGCACAGTATTGGCCATGCGCAGTTTCAATGCTGCGCCGGCACGGCTGTATTCGTTCTTCGGGTGCCCCTCGTTATCCACCCCGAGCAAGCGTGCCTTGCCCACGCGCCCGCCACCGCTGTCGAGTTGCACGCCCAGGTAGGCGTGGGCGTCGACCCCGACACCAATCAGCCCCTGGGTGAAACCGGACCGGAAGGTGCCCATCAGGCCATAGGCCCATTCCTCGGCCTTGCCGCTACGTTCATCGCGCGGCTTGTAGGCGTTGCGCCCGGCACTGTTGCGCCCGCCATGCTTGTAGTCGCGCTGGTCGAATACGCTGCGGTTGAGCAGGCTCCAGCGGCCATCCTCGACAAAACCGTTGCTTTGCGATTGGGCGGAGTCGGCCAGCGCAGGGGGCGCGAGCAGGGCGCTGGCGAGCAGCAAAACGACAGGGCGCGGCATGGGCAGAACTTCCTGTTCAGGGGGCGCGAAAACGCAGGATGTGCGCGCCGTCGAAGGGGTCGATGAGGTAATGGGCGTGCACGCCGAAGGTGTTCAGCAGGCGCTCGGGTGTAAGCACCTCGAGCGGTTTGCCGAGGGCGACCAGGCGGCCCTTGTCGAGCACCGCGACGCGGTCGCAGGTGAGCGCCTGGTTGAGGTCGTGCAGGGCCACCAGGGTGGTCACCGGCAGGGCCTGCACCTGTTGCAACAGGCTCAGCTGGTGCTGGATATCCAGGTGGTTGGTCGGCTCGTCCAGCAGCAGCACCTGCGGCCGCTGTGCCAGGGCTCGGGCGATGTGCACGCGCTGGCGCTCGCCCCCGGACAGCGACCCCCAAAGGCGTGCGCGCAGGTGCAAAGCGTCGAGGTCGGCCAGGGCTTGCTCGACGATCACACGGTCTTCCCGGGAGAACGGCGCCAGCACCGACAGCCAGGGGGTGCGGCCCAGGGCAACGGCATCGAACACGCTGATCGCATCGAGGGTGTCGGCCTGCTGTTCGACCAGCGCCAAGGCCTGGGCGACACGGCGGCGGGGCAACTGTGCCAGCGGTTCGCCCAGCAACTGCACACTGCCGTTGCCTGGCTTGCGCAGCCCGGCCAGCACCTTCAGCAGCGAGGACTTGCCGGAACCGTTGGGGCCGACGACGCCCAGGGTTTCACCGGCGACAACGCTCAGTTCGATATCGCTGAGCACGGTATTGCCGGCCAGTTGCAGCCCCAGGTTCTGGCAACTCAAGGGGGCCAGCTGTAGCGCCGTCATGACCGTCATGGGCGCCCCCGGCGGCTGACCAGGATCAGCGCGAAGACCGGTGCGCCGAGCAGAGCCGTGACTACGCCCACGGGGATCACCTGGCCAGGGATCAAGATGCGCGACAGGATGTCGGCGGCAATCAGGAACAGTGCCCCGCCCAGTGCGCTGGCGGGCAGCAGGCGGCTGTGCCCGGGGCCGAGCAGCAGGCGCAGGGCATGGGGGATCACCAGCCCGACAAAACCGATGGCGCCGACGATGGACACCATCACCGCGGTCACCAGCGCCGCGCAGCTGATCAGCAGCAATTGGGTACGCCGCACCGGGATGCCCAGCGACGCCGCCGAGTCGGCACCGAAGGTGAAGGCATCCAAGGCACGGCGATGCCACAGGCACACCAACAGCCCGAACAGTACAACTGGCACGGCCAGCCACACCGAAGGCCAACGTACGCCACTGAGGTTGCCCAGCAGCCAGAACAGGATGCCGCGCGCCTGCTCGGCGGTGGCCGACATGGTGATGAGGAAGGCGGTAAGGGCGTTGAACAGTTGCGAGCCGGCGATCCCGGCAAGGATCACCTGGGCATTGTTGCTGCTGGGGCCGGCTGCCCGGGCCAGCAACAGTACCAAAGCGAACGCTGCCAGGGCACCGATGAACGCGCCGCCGGACATGCTCAGCGCCAGGCTGCCGAAGCCCAGCAGGCCCACCAGCACCGCACCGGTCGAGGCGCCGGCAGACAGCCCCAGCAGGTAAGGCTCGGCCAACGGGTTGCGCAACAGTGCCTGGAGGATCACGCCGCAGGTGGCCAGGCCGGCGCCGCAGGCCGCGGCAACCAGGGTGCGGGGCAGGCGGTAGTTCCAGACGATGCCGGCGTCGATCGGGTCGACCGGGTAGCCGGCCTGCCACAGGTGGTTGGCCAGTACCTGGCCGACCACGCCGGGCGACAGGTTGGTTTCGCCGATGGCGGTGCCGGCCAGCAGGGCCGCCAACAGGGCGGCCAGGGCAACGGCGATGCAGGGTAGCAGGCGCATCATCACTGGGCTGCTTTGCCGCTGGCGAAGGCGGCGGCCAGTGTCTGCAGGCCGCTGAACAAGCGAATGCCGGCCTGCATGGCGTCGGCGTCGAGGATGATGATGCGGTCGTGCTTCACCGCGTCCATGTTGCGCGTCACCGGGTCGCTACGCAGGAATGCCAGCTTCTTCTGGTAGTCGTCGGCGGGGTAGCGGCGGCGGTCCATGCGGGCAATGATCAGCCAGGTGGGGTTGGCCTTGGCCAGGGTTTCCCAGCCTACGGTCGGCCATTCTTCGCTGGACTCGACCACGTTGCGCACGCCAAGGGTGCGCAGCATGAAATCGGCGACCCCCTGGCGGCCCGCCACATAGGGGTCGATGTGCAGGTCGGCGCTGGAGAACCAGAACAGCGCCGAGGTGGCGGACAGGTCCTTGTCGACCAGTTGCGCCTTGGCACTGTCCAGGCGGCCTCTGAGCTCGGCATTCAGGGCTGTGCCACGG
Source organism: Pseudomonas sp. SA233 (assembly GCF_054792385.1). Lineage (NCBI taxonomy): Bacteria > Pseudomonadati > Pseudomonadota > Gammaproteobacteria > Pseudomonadales > Pseudomonadaceae > Pseudomonas > Pseudomonas sp. SA233. The sequence continues at coordinate 2,167,433 of NZ_CP096449.1, forward strand.
TCCTGCACGTCGAAGATTGCCGCCAGCTGGCTGACGCTCTTGTAGATAGTGTCGACCTGGAACGCCTGCAGGCGGGTGCCATCGGCACCCACCAGGTTGTCCTTGCCTTCGCAGTCCGATGGCAGCAGGTAGGTGGGGATGCCCAGTTCATCGAACTGTTCGCGGGTGGCGACCGCCCCCTGGGCACCGACCATCCATTCGAACTGCACCGTCACCAGTTGCGGGCGCTTGCCCACTACCGCCTCGAAGCTGGGCTCGTTGTCGGCCAGGCGAGGCACCTTGGCGTTCTGCACCTGGTACTCGGGCAGCACATTGTTGAACCACAGCGAGGTGGCCGCCAGTTTGTCGCCCAGCCCCAGCGCGTAGAGCATCTCGGTACTGGCCTGGCCAATGGTGACCGCGCGTTGCGGCGCCTGGGCGAAGGTTTGCGGCTTGCCGCAGTTGTCGACCGTCAGCGGGTAGTGGGTGGCAGCAGCCTGGGCCAGGCCGGTGAGGCCGAGGCCGGCGAGCAGGGTGGCAAAACGGGGCAGCATGCTGGGCGATCTCCTATCGGACAGTTCGGGTGAGGAACGCACGGACAGGCATCGCCGAGCCCCAGCTGGCGGCAGGGGCAACACTGATGGCCAATCCCGGACACCCCGCCGGTTGGTGAATGTAGGCCGGCAGGTCTCCTGACTGGTGCGTCATGGCCTGGCTCCGGCCTTCCCGGGTTCGTGGCCCAGTGGCATTGATGGAGCAGGCTCGGCACCTACAGTTGCGGGGGCAGTTCCGTTTGGCCCGAATTGGCGGGCCTGGGATTCCCTATTGATTCCGTGGTGGAAACCGGCGGCCGGCATGGTAGACCATCGTGCCGCCGGGTGAAAACGCTTTTCAGAAGTACTTCAGCCAGGTGATGTCGCGCCGCCGCGCCTTCAGGCGGGCGAACCAGCGCACCGGCCGGTACAGCGAAACTGCCAGCAGCACTGCCCCCAGCCACACCGCGGCGATGCCATCGAAGCCGAAGTAGTCGCCATGGTTGCGGCCGAACAGCGCCACGCTGGCCAGGTACAGCAGCTTCAGTACATACAGGTGCAGCAGGTAGAAGAACATCGGTGCCGCGCCGAACACCGCCAGGGCACTGATCCAGCGGGCCTGGCCGGCGCGTTCGAAGGCGCGCAGCAACAGCAGGCCACAGCCCAGGGTCAGGGCCAGGAACAGCAGCGACGGCGGGTACTTGGTGATGTTGAAGAAGCTCATCAGGGTTTGCGTGACGGTCGGGTAAACGCTCCATGGTGCCTCGCCGTAGCCGTTGACCAGGCGCAGCACGACAAAGCCCAGCAGCGCGATCAGCCCGGCCAGCAGCAGGCGATGCTGGCGTTGGCCGGCCTCGCTCGCGCGGGCGAACCAAGGACCCAAGCCGTAGCCCAGGGCGATGACACCGATCCACGGCAGCACCGGGTAGGAGGTGCGCAGGCGCAGGCTTTCGGAGAACTCCAGCCAGCCCCGGTCATGCAGGATCGCCCATGGCACGTGCAGGGCGGATTCGACCCCGAAGTGCAGGCCATCGAGCAGGTTGTGGCCGGCGATGATGATTGCGCCCACGGCGATCAGGGCGGCACGTGGCAACCACACCAGCAGCGACAGGGCGATCATGCTCACGCCGATGGCCCAGATCACTTGCAGGTAGATGACGCTGGGCGGCAGCTGGAAGGTCCAGGCGAAATTGACCAGGGTGAACTCCAGCACCACCAGGAACAGCCCGCGCTTGAACAGGAACGCCGAGACATCGCCGCGGCCCTGGTGTTTCTCGCCATACAGCCAGGCTGAAAGGCCGGTCAGCAAGACGAACACCGGCGCGCACAGGTGGGCCAGGGTGCGGCTGAAGAACAGCGTGGGCTCGGTGGTATCGATGGCCATCGGGTCACTGACCTGGCGGTGCAGGAAGAAGGTTTCACGAACGTGGTCCAGGAGCATGAACAGGATTACCAGGCCGCGCAGGGCGTCGATGCTCTGCAGGCGCTGGGTGAGCAGGGTGGGGGTGGCACTGGCGCTTGTCATGGGAGGTCGCTGATAGGAATGGATGTCAACTGAAACGTTATCTTATAACTAAAGCGTGACGTGGCGGTAGATGTTTTTGTGCTACCTGTGCCGGCCTCTTCGCGGGTAAACCCGCTCCCACAGGTACCTCACCGTATTTGAATTCTGTGATATCCCTGTGGGAGCGGGTTTACCCGCGAAGAGGCCGGTGCAGGCAGTTCAGATCAGAAGCTGTAATCCACCGTCGCAAAGTACGACCGTGGCATCCCCATCAGCCACTGCTGGCCACTGAACGCCGACTGCACATACTCACGGTCGAACAGGTTGTTCAACTGCAACCCCAGCCGCACATCCGGCAACACCTGCCAGCCGATGTCGGCATCCACCACGGTGTAGCCGGGGGCGCTCTGGGTGTTGGCGGTATTGGCATAGCGCTCGTCCACATAACGCGCGCCAATGCCGGCCTCCAGCCGCTGGCCGAAGCCTTTGCTCAGCCACAGGTTGGCGGTACGCCGCGGGACATTGGCCGGGCGATTGCCCGCACGATCCTGTGCCATGCCGCCGACCATTTCGTCGAAGTCGTCGTACCTTGCGCGCACGATCGCCGCATTGGCCGACACCTGCCACTGGTGCGCCAGCGCCAGTTCCAGGGTTGCCTCCAGGCCATCGGACGTCTGCTGGCCAGCCTGTTGCTTCTCGTGGGTGATCGGGTCATCCACCAGCAGCTTCTTCTTGACGATGTGGTAGGCCGCCAATGTCCATTCGCCACGCCCGTCCCAGAAGCGCTGCTTCAGGCCCACTTCGGTCTGCCTGGCTTCGGTCAGGTCGTAGTGCATCTGGTTGGCGCTGAGGCTGATGAGGTTGTCGACCCCATCCTCGCTGGTGGAGTACTGGCCATACAGCGACAGGTCGTCGCTGACCGCAAACACCAGCCCGGCACGCCAGTTGCCGCCTTGCAGGCTGCGGTCGCTGCGACTGTCGGTGGTCAGTTTTTCCTGGTCGATGTGGTTCTGGTCGCGGCGCACGCCGGTGACCAGCGACAGGCGATCGCTCAACTGCAGGCGGTTTTCGGCAAACAGGACAAAGGTGTGGGTGGTGGACAGCGTTTGCGGGCGTAACGGCGAGGCGCTGTGGAACCAGCCTGGTTGCGGCTGCCACGGGTCGACGTAGTCCCCGCCCATATCGTTGTAGGGCGCGTTGCTGTCGACGTTGAAGCGGATCTTGTTGTACTCGGCGCCGACCACGGTCTTGCTGGCCAGGCCAAACAGCCTGTGGTCGAGGGTGAAGGCCTGTCGGTCGCCGAACTGTTCCTGGTTGTGCTTGATCTGCAGATAGCTGCCGCGCAGCAACTGCTGGCGCCCGGCATCCCAGCTGTACTCCTCGGCATTGCGCCAGTGACGGCGGCTCTTGATGTAGTACAGTTGGTTGCTGGCGCTGAGGTGATCGTTCAACGTCCAGTCGGTATTCAGGCGGGTCCATTCATCGACGTAATGCTGCACGTCGTCCTGCACGTTGTAGTTCTTCTTGCGCAGGCTGCTGCGGTAGTGGCCGTCGATCAGCGGGGTGCCGTAGTAGTTGGCAGGCTGCGCATCGCCGCGGTCGTGAGCGAGGGTGAAGCTGAGGTCGTCGCTGGCATCGAAGCGCAGCGCGGCGCTCAGCGCCAGGCTGCGTGACGGGGTGCGGTCGACCCAACCGTTACCGGTTTGCTGGTTCAGGGCCAGGCGGTAGCTCAGGCGCTCACCGAGGCTGCCGCCGCTGTCCAGGCCGAGCTGCTGGCGGTCCCACGAACCGTAGCCCAGGCGCAGGTGGTTGCGTACCTCGCCGGCAAACGGCTTTTTCGGGATCACGTTGACCACCGCCCCGGTGGCGCCTTCGCCATACAGCACCGAAGCCGGGCCGCGAATGACATCGATGCGCTCGACCATCCACGGGTCGACCGGGAACGTCTGGGTGCCGGCACCGGTGTACAGGCGTGCGCCGTCGAACAAGGTCATCACCGAGCCGTGCCCGGTAAAACCGCGGGCGGACAGCCCCGTGCCGCCGTCGCCAGGGGAGCCGATGTAGCTGATGCCTGCTGAGCGGGTCACCGCGTCCTGCACGGTGAGGTTGTTGCGCTGCTGGATCTGCTCGGCGCTGATGCTGCTGGTGCTGGCCGGTGTCTCCAGGGCGCTGAGGCCCAGGCGCGAACCAGCCTGGGTCGGTGTGGCCAGGTCGATGGCGTGGCTGTCGAGCGTGTCGGTGATGGCCGTGGAGGGCAGGGCCAGTGGTTGTCGCTCGAGGTCATCGGCCAGGGCCGGCAGGGAAACGGCCAGGCAGGCCGCCAAGGGGTGAAGCTTGAAGATACGGGACATGTCGTTCCACTACTGCAGGAATGAATGGATCCCGGTGGAAAACACGCAAAGGCGCACCGTGCACGCAGGCGCACGCACGGATACCGGCCTGCGCCCGCCCACCGCGGGTTGCCAAGTGAAGCTCCAGGCCGGTCTCCGGGCTTGCGAGGGGCATGAAACCTTCACCTTCCCATGCAAGTGCACAGTGGTATCTCGAAGGGTTCGCTCGCTTACCGTTGCGGGGGCAGCGCCGGACTTGTCGTGGGCAACACGACGCACCGGCTTCCCGTTTCACCCTGCGCGCGGCGGCGCAGGGCACCTGAAACTGGCGGGCATATGACCATTGAAACGCGGGAGGCGTCAAATCTGCCTGCTACCAATGAAACAACTCTCGTCGCGCCCCCTCGGTAATCGCCACGATCCCCGGGTGCTTGACCTTGCGCTCCACCGAAATGGCATAGAACGACTCGTGCACCGCCTCGGTCTGCCCGATCAGCTCCACGCCGTACTGGCGGCACACTTCCTCGGCGATCACGCTGGGCGCAACGAAGATGCCGCTGCCCGACTGCCCGAATGCCTGCATCAATGCACTGTCATCGAACTCGCCCACGATCCGTGGCTGCACCTGCTGCTCACCCAGCCAGCGCAGCAGGCGGCTGCGTACCACGGTTTCCTGCCCGGGGATAAGCAATGGCGCATCCTGCAGGCAGGCGGGGAAGGGGCCTTCCAGGCGTTGTGCCAGCGCCGGGGTGGCGAAGAAGCTCAACCCACACTCGCCCAGTTTCTGGCTATAACCCTTGATGTCCAGGTGGCTGGGCATGGGGCTGTCGGAAATCACCAGGTCCAGGCGCTGGATCGCCAGGTCGGCCAGCAGCCGTTCGAGCTTGTCTTCGCGGCAGTTGATGCGCAGCACGTCGTCCAGCTCCATGGTCGGTGCCAGCAGGCGGTAGACGATGGACTTGGGCACCACGTCCGCCACACCCACGCGGAACAGGATCTGCTCCTGCGGGCCGGCCCGCAGCATGGCCTCCAGTTCGCTTCCCAGCTGGAACATCTGCTCGGCATAGATCAGCGTCTGGCGCCCGGTTTCGGTCAATTCCAGCTGGCGCCCCACGCGCTGAAACAGCTCCAGACCATAGGTCTGCTCGAACAGGCTGATCTGACCGCTGATGGTTTGCGGGGTCAGGTTCAACTGTTCGCTGGCGCGGGCGATGCTGCCGGTCTTGGCCACGGCCCAGAAGTAGTGCAACTGCCGATAGTTGAGCATCGGTATCGTTCCGGATTCGTAAAAACCGAAGTATAACCGCTGAAAATACGAATTTTCCGGATGTGTTGCGCTCTTTAGAATGCGACTCCATCAGGCGCCGTGTGCGCCGCCGGAACATGAAAGCGAGGAACCCATGCTGCAACTAAAATCCATCGGCACGCCGCTGGTGCTGGCCTTGGCCCTGTTCACCCTGGCCGGTTGCGAGCAGGCCGAGAAATCCGCCCAGCAGATGCTCGACCAGGCCGCGCAGTCGGCCAAGCAGGCAATCGACGACACCAACAAGGCCGCACAGCAGGCGTTGAGCGAGGCCATCGGCAGCGAAGGGCAAAAGCCCAAGGACGCCGACAACAAAGAAGACACCCAGGAAATCTGACCCCCAACCGCTGCTGCAGGATTTGAACAATGGAATACTTGCTGGAACTCGTCGCTAGCCCTACCGCCTGGGTTGCCCTGGCTACGCTGGTGGCCATGGAAGTCGTGCTGGGCATCGACAACCTGATCTTCATCTCCATCCTGACCAACAAGCTGCCGGTGGAATACCGCTCCAAGGCGCGCCGTATCGGTATCAGCATGGCCCTGGTCATGCGCCTGGCCTTGCTCAGCACGGTGGCCTGGATCGTCCAGCTGACCGACCCGGTGTTTGAAGTATTCGGCAATGCCTTCTCCTGGAAGGACGTGATCCTGATTGCCGGTGGCCTGTTCCTGCTGTGGAAGGCGACCAAGGAAATCCACGAGAACGTCGACCCGCACGGGGCCAAGGAAGAAGCCAAGGTGTCGTCGACGGTTACCCTGGGCTTTGCCGCGGCGATCTTCCAGATCCTGTTGCTGGACATCGTCTTCTCGGTAGACAGCATCATCACCGCCGTGGGCATGACCGAGCACCTGCCTATCATGATCATTGCCGTTATCACTGCCGTGATCGTCATGATGGTGGCCGCCGACCCGTTGGCCAACTTCATCAACGACAACCCGACCGTGGTGATGCTGGCCCTGGGCTTCCTGATCATGATCGGCATGACGCTGATCGCCGAAGGTTTCGGCGCCCATGTACCGAAGGGTTATGTGTACGCGGCCATGGCCTTCTCGACGGCGATCGAGATCCTCAACATCCTGGCCCGTCGGGCACGGTTGAAGCGTGAGGCGGCTGAAGGTTGATGTGAAAAAGCGGGGCGCTTGCGCCCCGTTCGCGGGTGAACCCGCTCCCACAGGTCCCCGCCGTTTCTGAAGGCAGTGGAGGACCTTGTGGGAGCGGGTTCACCCGCGAATGGGCCTCGGAAATCTCTGAATCAGTGCACCCCGGCATGCCGCCGCGACCGGCGCACAGGCTGTGGCTTGGCGGGGGCCTGCGGTGGCAGGTGGTGGTGGGAATGACGCCGCACGATACGCAGTACACCCCATAGCATGGCGGCTGCAACGCTCAGCCACATGCCAACCAGCATGAGGATTGCCATGGTCAGGCTCATCTGTGCCTCCATCTCTACGGGCCGCGCTCGGTCGCCGACGCTGGCCTTCCAGACACTGCTTTAGTCTAGTCTTTCGCCTGTGACGTTCCATTGACCAAAGGTCTATTGCTTGGTCCGATTTGCTCCTAAGCGGTGTCGGACTATACCCGCGCCGCTGTCCGACCTATGATCGGTGGCCAGAGCCGGGCGCTGCCTGCCCGGCGTTGGAGCAAGCGAGTGTCCATGCAGCAACCTTCCTTCAAGACCATCCCTCGTCGGCTGCTGGCTGCCTGCCTGGTTGCAGCCAGCCTGGCCGGTTGCGCCAGCGCACCCTCCGGCAACCTCAAGGGCCTGCCGCAGCGGGTCGAGATCAGCAGCGTGCCGTTCTACCGTGGCAACGCCAACCACAGCGGGGCCATGGCATTGGCGGCAGTGCTGTCGCAACAGGGGGCTCCGATCACGCCGGGGCTGCTGGACAAGCCGCTGAACCTGCCGCAGGGCGCCGAGGCGCTGGACACCAGCATCCCCCGGGTGGCGCGCGACTACGGCATGGTGGTGTATCCGCTGGACAAGCAGCTGGACGCGCTGTTGACCCAGGTGGCGGCGGGCAACCCGGTGCTGCTGCGTTACGAGGATGGTTCGGCCTGGTGGAGCGAGCCACGCTACGCCGTGCTGATCGGCTACGACCGCTACAAGCAGCGGGTGCTGTTGCGCTCGGGCATGCACCGCCGGCAGTTGATGGCGTTCGATGACTTTGCCTCGGCGTGGGCGAAGCTTGGGAGCTGGGCGGTGCTGGTGCAGCCACCTCGGCAGCTGCCAGCCCAGGTGGACCGCCAGCGCTGGTTGCAGGCTGCCGATGAACTGGCCCGGGCGGGGCAGGAGATTGCGGCGAAGCAGGCTGTGAGTAGCCTGAACAAATAGCTTTGTCTGTACCGGCCCTTTCGCGGGTAAACCCGCTCCCACAGGAAACCCGCTGCCCTCAGGTCCAGTGATGTCCCTGTGGGAGCGGGTTTACCCGCGAAGAGGCCAGCCCTGCCTACATCAGAAGCCCAGGCGATCGCGCAGGCTGTAGTACCAGGCCCCAATGGCGCTGAACGGCACGCGCAGCATCTGGCCACCCGGGAACGGGTAGTGCGGCAGGCCGGCGAAGGCGTCGAAACGCTCGGCCTGGCCACGCATGGCCTCGGCCAGCACCTTGCCCGCCAGGTGGGTGTAGGTCACGCCGTGACCCGAGCAGCCCTGGGAGTAGTAGATATTGTCGCCGATACGGCCAACCTGTGGCAGACGCGACAGGGTCAGCAGGAAGTTGCCGGTCCAGGCGTAGTCGATCTTCACGTTTTTCAGTTGCGGGAAGGCCTTGAGCATCTTCGGACGGATGATCGCCTCGATGTTGGCCGGGTCACGCGCGCCGTACACCACGCCACCACCGAAAATCAGGCGCTTGTCGCTGGTCAGGCGGTAGTAGTCGAGCAGGTAGTTGCAGTCCTCGACGCAGTAGTCCTGCGGCAGCAGGGTGCGCGCCAGTTCGTCGCCCAGCGGTTCGGTGGTGATCACCTGGGTGCCGCATGGCATGGACTTGCTGGCCAGCTCCGGCACCAGGTTGCCCAGGTAGGCGTTGCCGGCGACGATGATGAACTTGGCGCGGACCTTGCCCTGCGGGGTGTGCACCACCGGGTTGGCGCCGCGCTCGATGCGTACGGCCGGGGTTTGCTCATAGATGATGCCGCCCAGCGACTCGACCGCAGCGGCTTCGCCCAGGGCCAGGTTCAGCGGGTGGATATGGCCGCCGCTCATGTCCAGCATGCCGCCCACATAGTTGTCGCAGGCGACCACTTCGCGGATGCGCTTCTGGTCCATCAGCTCCAGCTGGTTGTGGCCGAAGCGTTCCCACAGGCGCTTTTGCGACTCCAGGTGGCCCATCTGCTTGCTGGTGAGGGCAGCGAACACGCCACCGTCCTTCAGGTCGCACTGGATGTTGTACTTGGCCACGCGCTCACGAATGATGCGCCCGCCTTCGAAGGCCATGTGGCCCAGCAGTTGGGCCTGCTTGGGGCCGACGGTGCGCTCGATGACGTCGATGTCGCGGCTGTAGCTGTTGACGATCTGGCCGCCGTTGCGGCCCGATGCGCCGAAGCCGACCTTGGCTGCTTCGACGATGCTCACCTTGAAGCCGTTCTCCAGCAGGAACAGGGCGCTGGACAGACCGGTGTAGCCGGCGCCGATGATGCACACATCGGTTTCCACCTCACCCTGCAGCGCCGGACGTGGCGGCACCGGGTTGGCCGAGGCGGCGTAGTAGGACTGGGGGTAGGGGGTGTTAGCCATGCTGCAGGAACCTCGTGTTTTATATTTTTAACGAATGTACCGATGCTATCAATAATAATAAACACCCGCTAGTCGTCCGTTGAAAATCCTTTACTCGGTCCCCGCCAGCACTTTTCTATAAAGAGTTTAAGATTCAGTAGGTTAGCGCGAAAAAAAGTGTTGACAGGGTTTTTGGAATGGGTAGAATGCGCACCACACGACAGGCACATAGCTCAGTTGGTTAGAGCACCACCTTGACATGGTGGGGGTCGTTGGTTCGAGTCCAATTGTGCCTACCAAATCGAAGAAGGGGTGATCCGCAAGGGTCACCCCTTTTTTCATTGGGTTCTCGCGGCCTGGTGCTGCGCAGCAGGCCCTTATGCACGAATTCGCAAAGTTTTTGATTTTTCTGAAAAAAACGCTTTACAGGTACGCATTCGATCACTAATATGCGCACCACACGACAGGCACATAGCTCAGTTGGTTAGAGCACCACCTTGACATGGTGGGGGTCGTTGGTTCGAGTCCAATTGTGCCTACCAAATCGAAAAAGGGCGATCAGTAATGATCGCCCTTTTTGCTGTGTGCATGAAGCAGCGTGTAACGTTTGGTCGCGGTTCGGGGCATTGCCCGGCGTGCTAGAATCCGCCCCTTCGAATCTGGAGGTACACGCGTGCGCAAACTGGCTGTGGTAATGGCAGTGCTCGCCCTGGCGGGCTGTGAGAACGAGGTCGAAGGCGTGCACAAACAGGTGGCCGAACACCTGCACAACCCCAAGACCGCCAAGTTCGGCAACGTGCGGATCGACACCCAGGGCACCATCTGTGGCCAGGTCCGTGGCAAGGATGATGCCGGGCAGTACGAGGCCTACCGCAGCTACGTGGCCATCAAGCGCGATGGCCAGTACGAAATCATCGTCGACGACAGCGGCAACAACCTGCGCATCCGCGAGATGTGCGGCGGCGCCGAGCTGCAGCGCCGCGCCGAGGCCCTGGCTGGCCAGCCGGCCCCGCAAGGCTGGGATGTGGAAGTGATTCAGGGTGCAAACATGGGCGCGCTCAGCGACATGACCGCACGCCTGATCGAAAAGGGCATCCCGTCCTCGGTGGAGTACCGCGACGGCAAGCCGGTGGTGCTGATGGGGCCATTCCCCACCCGTGAGGAAGCCGAAGCGCGCAAGGCCGAGGTAATGGCCAAGCTGGGTACCGATTCGGTGGTGATTCAGCACGGCGCAGCGCGCTGAAAACTCTGTGTGAGTGGGGCTGTAGGAGCGGCCTTGTGTCGCGACGGGCTGCGAAGCAGCCCCACAGAATCTGCTGTGATGCCGAAATCCCGGGGCTGCTTCGCAGCCCGTCGCGACGCAAGGCCGCTCCTACAGGGCGTGCGCCAGCTTCCGGATTTCGAGCGGGCTAACGCGCGCTAGACATTGTCCGCACAGTTTTGGCTATGCTTGTCAGGAAGAAGCCGAACGGGGAGGGCCTCATGTCTACACTGGAGCGGGCCATTGCCGTGGCCGCCAGGGCGCATGAAGGGCAATACGACAAGGGTGGGGCCGCTTATATCCTCCACCCGCTACGCGTGATGATGCGGGTTTCCACAACCGAACAACGGATTGTCGCGGTGCTGCACGATGTGATCGAAGACACCCCGCTGACCCTGTCCGACCTGGCGCGCGAGGGTTTCGCGCTGAAAATCCTTGCCGCCTTGCTGGCGCTCAGCCGCCGTGAGGGCGAGGCCTACCAGGACTTCGTGGTGCGCCTGGGCGGTGACCCGCTGGCGCGCACCGTCAAGCTGGCCGATCTGGCCGACAACAGCGACCTTTCGCGCATCCCGTGCCCAGGCCCCACCGACCTGGCGCGGCTGGCGCGTTACCGCGAAGCCAGCGCCTACCTGCAGGCCTTGGCTTGAGGCTGAATGCAGTCAGTCTTCCTTAGGTACCGTCCAGAAAATCTGCACGCCGCCATCGTCGCGGTGGGCGAGGGTGACGTTATCGTTTTCGGCGATTTCCTCTAGCAGGGTTTCCCAATCTTCCGGGGTTTCCTGCTCCAGACGGAAGATCAACGCCGCACGGCTGCGCTGGGCAGTGGGGCTGTTGATGATTTTCTGAATGCGCATACCCAGTTGTTCATAGCTGCTTGGGGTGGCGGAGGCGGTGGTGGACACAAGTGTTTCCTTGTTTTTGCTGTATGCGCATACAGTATTTCACTGTAAGTAATTTCGCAACAGTCAGACAGCAAACGCCCCGCCTGGGCAGCGGGGCTGTTTGCATTTCAGGGGGCGGCTGGCGATCAGTACTCCCAGAAGATCCGCTGCAGCTCCTTGCTGTCCTGGGTCCTGGTCATCGCTACCATCGCCAGAATCCGCGCTTTCTGTGGGTTCAGGTCATGGGCCACGACCCAGTCGTTCTTGTCATCCGGCTGCTCGGCGTTGCGCAGCACGAAGCCACCCTGGTTGACGTGCGACGAGCGAATGATCTGCACGCCGTTCTTGCGCAGCTCCTGCAGCGCCGGCACCACGCGCGACGACACCGAACCGTTGCCGGTACCGGCATGGATCAGTGCCTTGGCGCCGTTCTGCGCCAGTGCCTTGTAGGCGGTGTCGGTGACGTTGCCATAGCCATAGGCGATATCCACCTGCGGCAGGCTGCTGATCTGCTTGATGTCGAACTCGGAGTTGACCGTGTGGCGCTTGGCCGGCAGGCGGAACCAGTACGACTTGCCTTCCACCACCATGCCCATCGGGCCCCAGGCGCTCTTGAAGGCTTCGGTCTTGATGTTCACTGCCTTGCTGACATCGCGCCCGGACTGGATCTCGTCATTCATGGTCACCAGCACGCCCTTGCCGCGCGACTGCTTGTCGCTGGCCACGGCCACGGCGTTGTAAAGGTTGAGCATGCCGTCGGCGGACATGGCGGTACCCGGGCGCATCGAACCGACGACCACGATCGGCTTGTCGGTTTTTTCCACCAGGTTGAGGAAGTAGGCGGTCTCTTCCAGGGTGTCGGTGCCGTGGGTGATGACGATACCGTCGACGTCCTTGCTTTCGGCGAGTTCGGCAACGCGTTTGCCCAACTTGAGCAGGTCGTCGTTGGAAATGCTCTCAGAGGCGATCTGCATGACCTGCTCGCCGCGTACGTTGGCCAGGTCGGCCAGCTCCGGTACGCCGGCGATCAGCTTGTCGACGCCCACCTTGGCGGCCTGGTAGGTGGCGCTGTTGGCGGCGCTGGCACCAGCGCCGGCAATGGTGCCGCCGGTGGCGAGGATGACCACGTTGGCCAGCTTCTGCTGGGTTTCAGCCTCTTTGGCCGAAACGGTGGCTGGAATGGCCAGCAGCACGGCGAGTGCGCTGGGGGCGAAGATTTTCAGTGCGGCATTCATCGTTATTGTTCTCTCTCTTCCTAATGAGATGGTTGTTTTGTCGCACAGGGTGCAAGGCAGGTTTCGTACCAGTTGCGCGCACGGCCCTTGTGGGGGCGGCCTTGTGTCGCGAAAGGGGCGCGTAGCGGCCCCGGATTCCGGCGCAACAACACACATTGCCGGGGCCGCCTTGCGGCCCTTTCGCGACGCAAGGCCGCCCCCACATGAAGGTGCGTTCCATTCGAGATTCCGAACAAACGTAGGAAAAGACGTTCGGCTTTTCGGAAAAAATCCGGATAAACTGCGCCAAGCTCGACTTGACCTCCGACAGCCAAACGGATTTGACAAACCCCGGTCCTGTTTCCATAGTTAGGCAACGCAAACGTTTGCGATCCGACAAAAAACACAAGATTCGGAGTCATCGTCCATGAAACTGCCGTTCCCCGGTCGTCTGCTGGCCCTCGCGGTCATTTCCTCGCTGTCCCTGGCCCTGCCATTTTCCCCTGCCCATGCCGAAGACAAGCCCAAGGTCGCCCTGGTCATGAAGTCGCTGGCCAACGAGTTCTTCCGCACCATGGAAGACGGCGCCAAGGACTACCAGAAAGCCCACGCCGATGAATTCGAACTGATCGCCAACGGCATCAAGAACGAGACCGACACCGGCGAGCAGATCCGCATCGTCGAGCAAATGGTCAACGCGGGCGCCAAGGCCCTGGTCATTGCCCCGGCCGACTCCAAGGCGCTGGTATCGGCGGTGAAGAAGGCCATGGACCAGGGCGTTGTGGTGATCAACATCGACAACCGCCTGGACCCTGAACTGCTCAAGAGCAAAGGCATCAGCGTACCCTTCGTGGGCCCCGACAACCGCAAGGGCGCGCGCCTGGTCGGTGACTACCTGGCCAACGAGAAGCTCAAGGCCGGCGACCAGGTCGGCATCATCGAAGGCGTGCCGACCACCACCAACGCCCAGCAGCGTACCGCCGGCTTCAAGGACGCCATGGACGCCGCGCAGATCAAGATCGTTTCGGTGCAGAGCGGCAACTGGGAAATCGACAAAGGCAACGCCGTCGCCGCCTCCATGCTCAACGAATACCCCGACCTGAAAGCCCTGCTGGCCGGCAACGACAGCATGGCCCTGGGCGCGGTCTCGGCCGTGCGTGCCGCCGGCAAGACCGGCCAGGTGCAAGTGGTGGGCTACGACAACATCAACGCCATCAAGCCGATGCTCGCCGATGGCCGTGTACTGGCCACCCTCGACCAGGCGGCCAGCCAGCAGGCGGTGTACGGCATCCAGGCGGCGCTGAAAATGGTCAAGGGCGAGAAACCCGACGTGGATGCCGACAACGTCATCCAGACCCCGGTCCAACTCATCACCAAACCCTGATCGCTGGCAGGAGAAACGGCCATGCCTGCATCGGCCAACGAAGTAGTGCTCGCCGCCAGCGGCCTGGGCAAGACCTACGCCCAGCCCGTGCTCGGCGAGGTCAGCCTGAACCTGCGTGCCGGCGAAGTGCTGGCCCTGACCGGCGAGAACGGCGCGGGCAAAAGCACCCTGTCCAAACTCATCAGTGGCCTGGAAACCCCCACCACCGGGCACATGCGCTACCGCGGCCAGGCCTACGCGCCTGGCAGCCGCAGCGAGGCTGAGCGCCTTGGCGTGCGCATGGTCATGCAGGAACTCAACCTGCTGCCCACGCTGACCGTGGCGGAAAACCTGTTCCTCGACAACCTGCCCGGCCGCTTCGGCTGGATCAGCCAGAAGCGCCTGCGCCAACTGGCCACGGCCGCCATGGCCCAGGTCGGCCTCGACGCCATCGACCCGGACACCCCGGTCGGCGAGCTGGGCATCGGCCACCAGCAGATGGTCGAGATCGCCCGCAACCTGATCGGCGACTGCCATGTGCTGATTTTCGACGAGCCCACCGCCATGCTCACCGCGCGCGAAGTGGAGCTGCTGTTCACCCAGATCGAGCGCCTGCGCCAACGTGGCGTGGCCATCGTCTACATCTCCCATCGCCTGGAAGAACTGCAGCGCGTGGCCCAGCGCATCGTCGTGCTGCGCGACGGCAAAATGGTGTGCGACGAGCCGATCCAGCGCTACAGCAGCGCCGAACTAGTCAACCTGATGGTCGGCCGCGAGCTGGGCGAGCATATCGACCTGGGCCGCCGGCAGATCGGCGCGCCGCTGCTCAAGGTCGACAAGCTCAGCCGTGCCGACAAGGTGCGTGGAGTGTCGTTCGAGGTCAGGGCAGGGGAGATCTTCGGCATCTCCGGCCTGATCGGTGCCGGCCGTACTGAGCTGTTGCGCCTGATCTACGGCGCCGACCGTGCCGACAGCGGCAGCATCGCCCTCGGCCAGCCGCCCAAGGCTGTCACCATCGACTCGCCAAAGGCTGCCGTGCAGGCCGGTATCGCGCTGATCACCGAAGACCGCAAAGGCGAGGGCCTGCTGCTGACACAGTCGATCAGCGCGAATATCGCCCTGGGCAACCTCGGCGCGGTTTCACGGGCCGGGGTGCTCGATGGCGAAGCCGAAGCGGCATTGGCCGAACGCCAGATCCAGGCCATGCGCATTCGCAGTGCCGGCGCGCAGCAGGTGGTGGGCGAGCTGTCTGGCGGCAACCAGCAGAAGGTGGTGATCGGCCGCTGGCTGGAGCGCGACTGCCAGGTGCTGCTGTTCGACGAGCCCACCCGTGGCATCGACGTCGGCGCCAAGTTCGACATCTATGGCCTGCTGGCCGAGCTGGCGCGCCAGGGCAAGGCCCTGGTGGTGGTGTCCAGTGACCTGCGCGAGCTGATGCTGATATGCGACCGCATCGCCGTGCTGTCGGCCGGTCGCCTGATCGACACCTTCGAGCGGGACCATTGGAGCCAGGACCAGTTGCTGGCCGCGGCCTTTGCCGGTTATCAGAAACGTGACGCACTGCTGCATGAAGCAGCTCCCAGGATGGATGCATGAAAACCACCCCGCTCGACAGCCAAGGCGCCGCACCGGTGCGCCGCAGTGGCACCTATCTTGGCCTGGGTACCTACCTGGGTCTGGCCGGCGCCTTGCTGGCGATGATCGTGCTGTTCTCGTTCCTCAGCAGCCACTTCTGGTCGTACAACACCTTCAGTACCCTGGCCAACCAGATCCCCGACCTGATGGTACTGGCGGTGGGCATGACCTTCGTGCTGATCATCGGCGGCATCGACCTGTCGGTGGGCTCGGTACTGGCGCTGGCGGCCTCCACGGTCAGCGTGGCGATCCTCGGCTGGGGCTGGGGCGTGCTGCCTTCGGCCCTGCTGGGCATGGCCGTGGCCGCGCTGGCCGGCAGCATCACCGGCGGCGTCACCGTGGCCTGGCGCATTCCGTCGTTCATCGTTTCGCTCGGGGTGCTGGAAATGGCCCGCGGCCTGGCCTACCAGTTCACCGACTCGCGCACCGCCTATATCGGCGATGCCTATGCCTGGTTCTCCAACCCCATCGCATTCGGCATCTCGCCGGCGTTCATCATCGCCTTGCTGGTGATCGTGCTGGCCCAGTTGGTGCTGACCCGCACGGTGTTCGGCCGCTACCTGATCGGTATCGGCACCAACGAAGAGGCCGTGCGCCTGGCCGGCATCGACCCGCGCCCGTACAAGGTGCTGGTGTTCGCGCTGATGGGCTTGCTTGCCGGCCTGGCCGCGCTGTTCCAGATCTCGCGCCTGGAAGCCGCCGACCCCAATGCCGGCTCCGGCCTGGAGCTGCAGGTGATCGCCGCCGTGGTGATTGGCGGCACCAGCCTGATGGGCGGGCGCGGCTCGGTCATCAGCACCTTCTTTGGCGTGCTGATCATTTCGGTGCTGGCCGCAGGGCTGGCGCAGATCGGTGCCAGCGAACCGACCAAACGCATCATCACCGGGGCGGTGATCGTCATCGCCGTGGTGCTCGACACTTACCGTAGCCGGCGTGCAGGCCGGCGGAACTGAAAACATGGCAACCATCAAAGACGTCGCGGCACTGGCGGGCATTTCCTACACCACCGTGTCCCATGTGCTGAACAAGACCCGGCCGGTCAGCGAGCAGGTGCGGTTGAAAGTCGAAGCCGCCATCGCCGAACTCGACTACGTACCCAGCGCCGTGGCCCGCTCGCTGAAGGCGCGCAGCACGGCCACCATCGGCCTGCTGGTACCCAACAGCGTCAACCCGTACTTCGCCGAGCTGGCGCGGGGCATCGAAGACGCCTGCGAACGCAACGGCTACTGCGTGATCCTGTGCAACTCCGACGACAACCCGCAAAAGCAGCGCAGCTACCTGCGCGTGCTGCTGGAAAAGCGCATCGACGGCCTGGTAGTGGCTTCGGTAGGGCAGGACAGCGACCTGCTGCAAAGCCTGGCTGGTGTGCGCACGCCCATGGTGATCGTCGACCGCGAACTGGACGGTGTCGATGCCGACCTGGTGCGCATCGACCACGAGCAGGGCGCCTTCCTGGCCACCCAGCACCTGCTGGAACTTGGTCACCATGACATCGCCTACATCGGCGGCCCCGCCGAGACCGGTGTGACCCAGCTGCGCCTGAGCGGCTTCCGCCGCGCCATGGCCGAAGCCGGTGTGCCGGTGCGCAACGACCGCGTGCTGCACTGCGACTTCACCAGCCCCGGCGGCCATGCAGCCGCAGGCCGGCTGCTGGAGGGCAAGCGACCTACGGCGATTTTTGCCGGCAACGACATGATCGGCTTCGGTGTGCTGCGTGCCGCGGCCGAACGCAATATCAACGTGCCCGGCGAGCTGTCGGTGATCGGCTTCGACGACATCGAGCTCAGCCGTTACGTGTACCCACCGTTGACCACGGTGGGCCAGTCGATTCGCGAGCTGGGCGAGAGCGCCGCGTCGCTGTTGCTGGCGCGTATCGGCACCCCCCGGCAGGGCGCGGCAGAGCAACGCATCGTCGCCCCGCGCATTGTGCTGCGCGAGTCCACCGGGCCGCGCCCGGACCTGTTCAACGATTACCGCTGATGCTAAGGAAATGTCATGAATGCCAAGGTTGTGGTAGTCGGTAGCCTCAACATGGACCTGGTGGCCCGCGCGCAGCGCCTGCCCCGGGCCGGCGAAACACTCCCCGGCGAAAGCTTTTTCACCGTGCCGGGCGGCAAGGGGGCCAACCAGGCAGTGGCCGTGGCGCGCCTGGGCGGCAGCGTGGCGATGATCGGCAACGTCGGCGACGATGACTATGGTCGACAACTGCACCGGGCCCTGTATGTGGAAGGCATCGACTGCCAGGGCGTCACCACCTGCCAGGGCGTGTCCAGCGGGGTGGCGCTGATCACCGTGGATGCCGCCAGCCAGAACTGCATCGTCATCATCCCCGGTGGCAACGGCCTGCTGACGCCGCAGTCGGTGCAGCGTTTCGATGCGCTGCTGCAGGCGGCCGAAGTGATCATCTGCCAGCTGGAAGTACCGGCCGACACCGTGGCCTGGACCCTGGCCAGGGGGCGCGAACTGGGCAAGCGGGTAATCCTGAACCCGGCGCCGGCGACCGGCCCCTTGCCGGCGGACTGGTTCGCCCGCATCTACTACCTGACGCCCAACGAAAGCGAGGCCGAAGCCCTGACCGGCGTGGCGGTGACTGACCTGGACAGCGCCCGACGTGCCGGCGAGCGCTTGCTGCAACTGGGCGCGGGCAAAGTGATCATTACCCTGGGCGCGCAAGGGGCCTTGCTGGTCACCCCGCAGGGCCATCAGCACTTCCCCGCGCCGGTGGTACAGCCGCTGGACACCACGGCAGCCGGCGACACCTTCATCGGCGGCTTTGCCGCTGGCCTGGTGCGCGGCCTGGAGGAGGGCGAAGCCATCGCTTTCGGCCAGCGCGCCGCAGCCCTGTCGGTTACCCGCGCCGGCGCCCAGCCGTCGATTCCCTACCTGGCGGAGCTTGCGCCATGAAGAAGACCCCGCTGCTGAACGTCGCCCTTTCGCGGACCATCGCCGGCATGGGGCATGGCGACATCCTGGTGATCGGCGATGCCGGGCTGCCGGTGCCGCCGGGTGTCGAACTGATCGACCTGGCCGTCACGCCTGGCCTGCCGGACTTCGCCAGTGTGTTGCGGGTTGTGCTGAGCGAGTTGCAGGTAGAGCGCCACGTGCTGGCCGAAGAGATGCAGAAAGTGGTGCCGCCGGCGCTGGTCGAGATCGAGCGGCTGAAGGGCAAGCTGGGCAAGCGCGAATGGCTGAGCCATGAAGATTTCAAGGCATTGTCACGCAGTGCCCGTGCGGTAGTGCGTACTGGCGAGTGCCAGCCCTACAGCAACATCGCGCTGATTTCCGGCGTGACTTTCTAGCTCGTCGTCCCCTGTGGGAGCGGGTTCACCCGCGAACACCGGCGAAGCCGGTGCCAGCCACCGCGTTGCCTTCTTCGCGGGTAAACCCGCTCCCACAGGGATTTGCGGTGTATCAGGAATACCAATCCAGGCAACAGGAGTGCCACCCATGCTCAAACCCCTGCTACAAGGAATCGCCCTCATGGCCGCAGCCACCACCCTCCAGGCTGCCCCCATCGACCTGATCATCGACACCGACCCCGGCGCCGACGACGTGGTCGCGCTGTTCCTGGCCATGGCCTCGCCCGACGAGCTCAACATACGCGCCATCACCACCGTAGCCGGCAACGTGCGCCTGGAAAAAACCTCGCGCAACGCCCGCCTGGCCCGCGAATGGGCCGGCCGCGAAGACATCCCCGTGTACGCCGGCGCCGCTCGCCCGCTGGTGCGCAAGCCGATCTACGCCGCCGAGGTGCACGGCGAAGAAGGCCTCACCGGCATCCAGGTGCACGAACCGAAAGCGCCGCTGGCCCAAGGCAATGCCGTGCAATACCTGGTCGACACCCTGGGCGCCGCCAAGCCCCACAGCATCACCATCGCCATGCTCGGCCCGCAAACCAACCTGGCCCTGGCGCTGATCCAGCGCCCGGACATCGCCAAAGGCATCAAGCAAGTGGTGGTCATGGGCGGTGCCCATTTCAACGGTGGCAACATCACCCCGGCGGCGGAGTTCAACCTCTATGCCGACCCGCATGCCGCCGAAGTGGTGCTGGCCAGCGGCGTGCAGCTGACCTACCTGCCGCTGGACGTCACCCACAAGCTGCTGACCAGCGACGCCCGCCTCAAGCAACTGGCGGCGGTGAACAACCAGGCCAGCAAGCGGGTGGTGGATATCCTCAACGCCTACATCACCCACGACATGGACCTGTACGGCATGCCCGGCGGCCCGGTGCACGACGCCAGCGTCATCGCCTACCTGCTCAAGCCCGAGCTGTTCAGCGGCCGACGCATCCACATGAGCATCGACAGCCGCGAAGGCCCCAGCTTCGGCCAGACCCTTGCCGACTGGTACGGCGTGCTCAAGCAGCCAGCCAACGTGATGTGGGTGGACGAGGGCGATGCCCAGGGCCTGTTCGACCTGCTCAGCGCCCGTTTGGCGCGATTGGAATAGCCGTGTGCGGCGCGTAGCGCTCGAACACCTGGTCGAAGAAGCTGCGTGCCGCCTCGGCGCCGCGATCGCGCACCAGCAGGTCGATGGCAATCAGCAGCAACTCCTCCGGCGTGCCAGGGCTGTACGCGCTCTGGCCTTCGGCCCATTTGACCTTGATATCGGCTTCGATGCTGTGGCTGCTCATGAAAGGCTCTCGCTTGGGGCCCGGGACGAAGGGGCGAACACCTGACCCTGGTGTTCGATGGAGGCGGGGTGCGCTCCACTTCTTGCACTAAATCATGACTTTGCGTCAGTGACCTTGCGGCTTAAGCATATGGCAAACGCAGCGGGTTGTGCAAAATCCGGTCACGATTGCGTTTTCGCCTCGGCTGGCGAGTTCAGGCAGACTTGACCGGTTTTGCAACAAAAGATCAGCGGAACTGTCGGATCAGACAGTTCCCGGACCGATTTAGGAGGCTTCATGTTCCGTACCCGTGCTTACCTGGCAACCCTGGCTGTGGCAGCTGTCCTGGCTGGTTGCAGCACTGGTGGCAATTCTGCTGGCGGCGCTGCGCCAGCCACGCCGGCAGGCAACGATGGCCGCTGCGAAGCCAGCGGCGCCGATTTCGCCATTGGCAAGCTTGCCAGCGCCGAGCTGCTGGAGCAGGCGCGCAAGGCCAGTGGCTCGCAGATGGCCCGCATTCTCAAGCCGCACGACGTGGTTACCCTCGAGTACCGCTCCGAGCGCTTGAACCTGAATGTGGACGAGCAGGGCAAGGTGGTTCGCGTCAACTGCGGTTGATACAGCCCGGAGGATCGACGCGGTCCCTGTAGGAGCGGCCTTGTGTCGCGAAAGGGCCGCAAAGCGGCCCCGGCCATTGATGCTGCGAAGCTGAAACCCTTGGGCCGCTACGCGGCCCTTTCGCGACACAAGGCCGCTCCTACAAAAAACGAGCGCGTGCAGCCTGGTAAACGCCCATAAAAAAACCCGCCACAAGGGCGGGTTTTTTTACAGCTATCCGAATTACTCCGGACGAACCTGTGCAGCCTGCATGCCCTTCTGGCCGCGCTCGGCGACGAAGGAAACAGTCTGGCCTTCTTTCAGGCTCTTGAAGCCGTCAGATTCGATGGCCTTGAAGTGAACGAACAGGTCGTCGCCGCCGCCTGCTGGGGTGATGAAGCCGTAGCCTTTCTCATCATTGAACCATTTGACGGTGCCTTGTTGGCGATTGGACATGGGTGAATCTCCAGAACATTTAGTTTTTTCAGTGGTGCAATGCGGCCGAGGCTACGGAGCACGGAACACATCATAGTCTAATTCTGCGCATCTAGCGCCTTTTACCTTCGCAGGATGTTGATCCAGCTCAAAGAATGGCTGGTCTGCTCTGGCTTTAAGGTTTCAGCTCTTCGGTGCACAGGCCTGTTTCACGACCATCTGGGCCTTCTGCATCAGCTTGGCGTCCACGCCATCGTTGCTGTCGAGGTCGGCAATTTCCGCGTCGGTGAAATTCTTTTTGATGGTTTGCGCGCCACAGTCGCAGTGTTTTTTCGCGGTCGCAGCGTCAACGCCTTGGCCTTGAGCCACTTGCGTGCACTGGGTCATGTAGGCGGCTTCCTTCCCGGCCGGGAAGTTGCCGGCGTTCGCAGCCATGGGCAGCAGCAGGGCCCCAGCGGCCGCCAGGGCCAGAAGAGACGGAACTCGCATAACCAGTTACTCCTTGGGTTAAGGTCTCATCAAGAGTAGGTTGCTTCCCAAAGTCTGATAGGAATTTTTCCGCGTTAGTTCACCGCTGCGGCGTAATTTCCAAATATTTCTGCCTGGCGTGCAACCCGCGTGCTAGCATGCCCGGCTTGCAGCTGACAACTTGCAGCTTGCAGCTATCTTTTTTCTTTCCAGTCACTCTGGTTCGTCCCTGGCAAGCCGAAAGGCTTCTGCCACTGTGAGGCAGGCTTCCCATTGCGGGAAGGCAGGTCGGATCTTGTACTGGCTCATCCCAACCCACGTGACCTTTGGTAGGGGTCACCACTAGGAGAGGAGGCGCCATGCCCGTTATTACTCTTCCCGATGGCAGTCAACGTTCGTTCGATCATGCCGTATCCGTAGCCGAAGTCGCCGCTTCCATCGGCGCCGGCCTGGCCAAGGCCACCGTGGCCGGCAAGGTCGACGGCAAACTGGTCGATGCCTGCGACCTGATCAGCAACGACGCCACCCTGCAGATCATCACCCCTAAAGATGAAGAGGGACTGGAGATCATCCGTCACTCGTGCGCCCACCTGGTCGGCCACGCAGTGAAACAGCTGTACCCGACCGCCAAGATGGTGATCGGCCCGGTCATCGACGAAGGCTTCTACTACGACATCGCCTACGAGCGCCCCTTCACTCCAGAAGACATGGCCGCCATCGAAAAGCGCATGATGGAGCTGATCGACAAGGACTACGACGTCATCAAGAAGGTGACCCCGCGCGCCGAAGTCATCGACGTGTTCAAGGCCCGTGGCGAAGACTACAAGCTGCGCCTGGTCGAAGACATGCCGGACGAGCAGGCCATGGGCTTGTACTACCACGAAGAATACGTCGACATGTGCCGCGGCCCGCACGTGCCGAACACCCGCTTCCTCAAGGCATTCAAGCTGACCAAGCTGTCCGGCGCCTACTGGCGCGGTGATGCCAAGAACGAGCAGCTGCAACGCGTGTACGGCACCGCTTGGGCCGACAAGAAGCAGCTGGCGGCATACATCCAGCGCATCGAAGAAGCCGAAAAAACGCGACCACCGCAAGATCGGCAAGCAGCTCGACCTGTTCCACCTGCAGGAAGAAGCCCCGGGCATGGTGTTCTGGCACGCCAACGGCTGGACCGTGTACCAGGTACTCGAGCAGTACATGCGCCAGGTCCAGCGCGTCAACGGCTACCAGGAAATCAAGACCCCGCAGGTTGTCGACCGCATTCTCTGGGAGCGTTCCGGCCACTGGTCCAACTACGCCGAAAACATGTTCACCACTTCGTCGGAAAGCCGTGACTACGCGGTCAAGCCGATGAACTGCCCGTGCCACGTGCAGGTGTTCAACCAGGGCCTGAAGAGCTACCGCGACCTGCCGCTGCGCCTGGCCGAGTTCGGTGCCTGCCACCGTAACGAGCCGTCCGGCGCCCTGCACGGCATCATGCGCGTGCGTGGCTTCGTGCAGGACGACGCGCACATCTTCTGCACCGAAGAACAGGTGAAGAAAGAAGCCGCCGACTTCATCAAGCTGACCCTGGACGTGTACAAGGACTTCGGCTTCACCGACATCGCCATGAAGCTGTCGACCCGCCCGGCCAAGCGCGTGGGTTCCGAAGAGCTGTGGGACCGTGCCGAAGGCGCACTGGCCGACGCCTTGAACGAATCGGGCCTGGAGTGGGAATACCAGCCGGGCGAGGGCGCCTTCTACGGCCCGAAGATCGAGTTCACCCTGCGCGACTGCCTCGGCCGTAACTGGCAGTGCGGTACCCTGCAGTACGACCCGAACCTGCCGGAACGCCTGGATGCCAGCTATATCGCCGAAGATAACAGCCGAGTTCGCCCGGTCATGCTGCACCGCGCCATCCTCGGTTCGTTCGAGCGCTTCATCGGCATGCTGATCGAGCACTACGCCGGCGTGTTCCCGGCCTGGCTGGCCCCAACCCAGGCCGTGATCATGAACATCACCGACAAGCAGGCCGATTTCGCCCTCGAGGTGGAAAATACCCTGAACGGTAGCGGTTTCCGTGCCAAGTCGGACTTGAGAAATGAGAAGATCGGCTTTAAAATCCGCGAGCATACTTTGCTCAAGGTCCCGTACCTTTTGGTTATAGGGGATCGCGAAGTCGAAACGCAGACCGTCGCCGTACGCACCCGTGAAGGCAAAGACCTCGGCTCCATGCCGGTGGCTGAATTCACGCAGCTGCTCAACAGCGCTGTTGCCCAGCGCGGTCGCCTAGAATCGGAGTAATGACTATTAAGCGTGAAATGAGAAACGATAAACGAACTGCACCGAAAGCCCCGATCAACGAGAATATCTCGGCACGCGAGGTTCGGTTAATTGGCGCTGACGGCGAGCAGATTGGCATCGTCTCGATTGATGAAGCGCTTCGTATCGCTGATGAAGCGAAGCTGGATCTGGTGGAAATCTCCGCCGACGCGCAACCGCCCGTCTGCAAGGTGATGGACTACGGCAAGCACCTCTTCGAGAAGAAGAAGCAGGCCAACGAAGCCAAGAAAAACCAGAAGCAGATCCAGATCAAAGAAATCAAGTTTCGTCCAGGGACGGAAGAAGGGGATTACCAGGTAAAACTACGCAACCTGGTACGTTTCCTTACCGATGGGGACAAGGCCAAGATCTCTCTGAGATTCCGCGGCCGTGAGATGGCCCACCAGGAGCTGGGCATGGAGCTGTTGAAGCGGGTCGAAGCCGACCTCGCCGAATACGGCTCCGTTGAGCAGCATCCGAAGATGGAAGGACGCCAGCTTATGATGGTCATCGCCCCCAAAAAGAAGAAGTAATCTCCCGGGCACGGCAGGCCTGATGATTATTGTGTAATTTTATCGAATGCGGAGTTCCAACATGCCAAAAATGAAAACCAAGAGCGGTGCTGCGAAGCGCTTCCTGAAGACCGCTTCCGGCTTCAAGCACAAGCACGCTTTCAAGAGCCACATCCTGACCAAAATGTCGACCAAGCGTAAGCGTCAACTGCGCGGTGCCAGCCTGCTGCACCCGTCTGACGTGGCAAAAGTCGAGCGCATGCTGCGCGTACGTTAATTCTGGTTTAGATAGAGGAAGTTACTCATGGCTCGTGTTAAGCGTGGCGTCATCGCTCGTAAGCGTCACAA
The DNA here is from genome assembly GCF_054792385.1 of Pseudomonas sp. SA233. Classification (NCBI taxonomy): domain Bacteria; kingdom Pseudomonadati; phylum Pseudomonadota; class Gammaproteobacteria; order Pseudomonadales; family Pseudomonadaceae; genus Pseudomonas; species Pseudomonas sp. SA233. The sequence goes on from NZ_CP096449.1 coordinate 2,192,419, forward strand.
GAAAATTCTGAAACTGGCTAAAGGCTACTACGGTGCACGCTCGCGCGTATTCCGCGTTGCCAAGCAGGCTGTCATCAAGGCAGGTCAATATGCCTACCGTGACCGTCGTCAGAAGAAGCGTCAGTTCCGCGCACTGTGGATCGCTCGTATCAACGCCGGTGCCCGCACCAACGGTCTGTCCTACAGCCGTCTGATTGCTGGCCTGAAAAAGGCTTCGATCGAAATCGACCGTAAGGTTCTGGCCGATCTGGCAGTGAACGAAAAAGCGGCGTTTGCTGCGATTGTCGAGAAAGCTAAAGCCGTTCTGGCTTAAGTACCCGCGACAATCACCCGGCGGCGCTAGCGCCGTCGGGCATTGAACGTCATCGATAGGGGAAGAGCCTTCAAAGCTCTTCCCCTATTTTCGTATCTGGAGTCTGTACATGGAAAACCTGGATGCGTTGGTCTCCCAAGCCCTAGAGGCCGTGGAGCGCGCTGAAGACATCAATACCCTGGAACAGATCCGGGTGAATTATCTCGGCAAGAAAGGCGAGCTGACCCAGGTGATGAAGACCCTGGGCAACCTGCCAGCCGAAGAGCGGCCGAAAGTCGGCGCGCTGATCAACGACGCCAAAGAGCGCGTCACTGTTGTGCTCAATGCCCGCAAGGCCGCCTTCGAAGAAGCCGAGCTCAGCGCTCGCCTGGCTGCCGAATGCATTGACGTCACCCTGCCAGGCCGCGGCCAGGCCACCGGTGGCCTGCACCCGATCACCCGTACACTCGAGCGCATCGAGCAGTTCTTCACCCACATCGGCTACGGCATTGCCGAAGGCCCAGAGGTGGAAGACGACTACCACAACTTCGAAGCGCTCAACATCCCCGGCCACCACCCGGCCCGGGCGATGCACGACACCTTCTACTTCAATGCCAACATGCTGCTGCGCACCCACACCTCGCCGGTGCAGGTGCGGACCATGGAGTCCACCCAGCCGCCAATCCGCATTGTCTGCCCGGGCCGCGTATACCGCTGCGACTCGGATATCACCCACTCGCCGATGTTCCACCAGGTCGAAGGCCTGCTGATCGATCGCGATATCAACTTCGCCGACCTCAAGGGCACCATCGAAGAGTTCCTGCGCGTGTTCTTCGAAAAAGAACTGGCGGTACGTTTCCGCCCATCGTTCTTCCCCTTCACCGAGCCGTCCGCAGAAGTCGACATCCAGTGCGTGATGTGTTCCGGCAAAGGCTGCCGCGTGTGCAAGCAGACCGGCTGGCTGGAAGTGATGGGCTGCGGCATGGTGCACCCGAACGTGCTGCGCATGTCCGGCATCGACCCTGAAGAGTTCCAGGGCTTCGCCTTCGGCATGGGCGCCGAGCGCCTGGCCATGCTGCGCTACGGCGTCAACGATTTGCGTCTGTTCTTCGATAACGACCTGCGGTTCCTTGCCCAATTCCGCTAGGCCCAATCGACGCACATTCTAGGAGAACAGCATGAAATTCAGTGAACAGTGGCTGCGCGGTTGGGTAAACCCGCAAGTCTCCCGTGACGAACTGGTCGCCCGCCTGTCCATGGCCGGCCTCGAAGTCGACAGCGTTACCCCCGCTGCCGGCCAGTTCAGCGGCATCGTCGTGGGCGAAATCCTCGCCACCGAACAACACCCGGACGCCGACAAGCTGCGCGTGTGCCAGGTCAGCAACGGCCAGGAAACCTTCCAGGTTGTGTGCGGCGCCCCTAACGCCCGCCCAGGCATCAAGATCCCGTTCGCCATGATCGGCGCCGAACTGCCAGGCGACTTCAAGATCAAGAAGGCCAAGCTGCGCGGCGTCGAGTCCTTCGGCATGCTGTGCTCGGCTGCCGAGCTGCAGATCAGCGAAGAGAACGACGGCCTGCTGGAACTGGCTGCCGACGCCCCGGTTGGCGAAGACATTCGCCAGTACCTGAGCCTGGACGACGCCAGCATCGAAATCGGCCTCACCCCCAACCGCGGCGACTGCCTGTCCATCGCAGGCCTGGCCCGCGACGTCAGCGCCCTGTACGACACCCCGGTCACCCGCCCGGTAGTGCCAGCCGTACCGGCTGCCCACGACGAAGTGCGCCCGGTCGAAGTCAGCGCCCCGGCTGCCTGCCCGCGCTACCTGGGCCGCGTCATCCGCAACGTCGACCTGAGCAAGCCGACCCCGCTGTGGATGGTCGAACGCCTGCGCCGCAGCGACGTGCGCAGCATCGACGCCGCCGTCGACATCACCAACTACGTGATGCTCGAACTCGGCCAGCCGATGCACGCCTTCGACCTGGCAGAAATCAACGGCGGCATCCGCGTACGCATGGCCGAAGAGGGCGAGAAGCTCGTCCTGCTCGACGGCCAGGAAGTCGCCCTGCGCGCCGACACCCTGGTAATCGCCGACCACACCCGCGCCCTGGCCATTGCCGGCGTCATGGGTGGCGAGCACAGCGGTGTGAACACCGAAAAAACCCGCGACCTGTTCCTGGAAAGCGCCTTCTTCGAGCCGATCTCCGTCGCCGGTAAAGCCCGTTCCTACGGCCTGCACACCGACGCCTCGCACCGCTACGAGCGCGGCGTAGACTCGCAGCTGGCCCGCGAAGCCATGGAGCGCGCCACCCAGCTGCTGCTGGACATCGTTGGCGGCGAAGCCGGCCCGGTTGTCGAAGCCGTCAGCGAACAGCACCTGCCGCAAGTGGCCCCGGTCACCCTGCGCGCCGAACGCATCACCCAGATGCTCGGCATGGAAATGGACCCAGCCCAGGTCGAGCAGTTGCTCAACGCCCTGGAACTGACCACCACCAAGATTGAAGAAGGGCAGTGGACTGTCAATGTCCCAAGCCACCGCTTCGACATCAGCCTGGAAGTGGACCTGATCGAAGAGCTGGCCCGCCTGTACGGCTACAACAACCTGCCGGTTCGCTACCCGCAAGCCCGCCTGGCCCCCCAGGGCAAGCCGGAAACCCGCGGTGATCTGCCGACCCTGCGCCGCCTGCTGGTTGCCCGCGGCTACCAGGAAGCCATCACCTACAGCTTCATCGACCCGAAACTGTTCGAACTGTTCAGCCCGGGCGTAGAGCCGCTGCTGCTGGCCAACCCCATCTCCAGCGACATGGCCGCCATGCGCGCGTCCCTGTGGCCGGGCCTGGTCAAGGCACTGCAGCACAACCTGAACCGCCAGCAAGACCGCGTGCGCCTGTTCGAAAGCGGCCTGCGCTTCGTCGGCCAGCTCGGCGACCTGAAGCAGCAGCCGATGATCGCTGGCGTTGTCACCGGCAGCCGCCTGCCAGAAGGCTGGGCCAACGGCCGCGACGGCGTCGACTTCTTCGACGTGAAGGCCGACGTGGAAGCCCTGCTGGGCTACTCCGGCGCCCTGAGCGACTTCACCTTCAGCGCTGGCAAGCACCCAGCCCTGCACCCAGGCCAGACCGCCGCCATCGAGCGTGACGGCAAGCTGGTCGGCTACCTCGGCGCCATCCACCCAGAGCTGGCAAAAGCCCTGGACCTGGACCGCCCGGTGTTCCTGTTCGAGCTGGTGCTGGGTGACGTGGTCGAAGGCCGCCTGCCGAAATTCAGCGAGCTGTCCAAGTTCCCGGAAACCCGCCGCGACCTGGCTTTGATCGCAGGACGTGATGTAGCTTCTAGCTCGGTGCTTGAAGTAATTCGTGACAATGCAGGCGAATGGCTCACAGACCTCAGGCTGTTTGATGTCTACCAAGGTAAAGGCATTGATCCTGATAGAAAAAGCCTTGCCGTCGGCTTGACCTGGCAGCATCCATCGCGCACTCTTAACGACGATGAGGTGAACGCCGCACTGCAAAACATCCTCACCTCGCTCGAACAAAGGTTGAACACCACGTTAAGGAAATAACGGCATGGGTGCTCTGACGAAAGCTGAGATGGCCGAAAGGCTGTACGAGGAGCTGGGGCTTAACAAGCGTGAGGCCAAGGAGCTGGTCGAGCTGTTTTTTGAAGAAATTCGGCACGCACTTGAAGAGAACGAGCAGGTCAAGCTGTCCGGTTTCGGCAACTTCGACCTTCGCGACAAACGCCAGCGGCCGGGCCGCAACCCCAAGACAGGGGAAGAAATCCCGATCACTGCACGGCGCGTCGTCACCTTTCGTCCAGGGCAGAAGTTGAAGGCCCGGGTTGAGGCCTATGCTGGAACCAAGCCATAACGACGAACTGCCCCCCATACCGGGCAAAAGGTACTTCACCATTGGTGAGGTGAGTGAGCTTTGTGCGGTAAAACCGCACGTGCTGCGGTATTGGGAGCAGGAGTTCGATCAGCTCAATCCCGTGAAGCGGCGGGGGAACCGGCGGTATTATCAGCGGCAGGATGTGCTGATGATTCGCCAGATTCGCGCGCTGCTTTATGACCAGGGGTTCACTATTGGCGGGGCTCGGTTGAGGCTTTCCAGTGATGAGGCCAAGGATGAGTCGAGCCAGTACAAGCAGCTGATTCGGCAGATGATTGTCGAGTTGGAGGATGTGTTGGTGGTGTTGAAGAAGTGACCTGGGTTTTTGATGAGTGAATTTTTTTGAGAAAAAGCTTTCATTTATCAGGAGGTTAGGGTAGATTCTTCATCGTTCTCAGAGGTTATGAGAATGTAGTCGGGGCGTAGCGCAGCCCGGTAGCGCACTTGCATGGGGTGCAAGGGGTCGAGTGTTCGAATCACTCCGTCCCGACCAATATATTCAACAACTTAGCCACCTTCGGGTGGCTTCGTTGTTTCTGTGGCTAGTGACTTTTCGAGTGACTTCGCCTTTTTCCTCATCCGATCCTCCTCTTCAAAATTGTCAGCACCGGTCCGCGCGAGTCGGTGGCCGACACCTTGTTTGCTGCTTCTATCAGCTGACCAAGCTCCGCGCCGGAGTAGTGACTGGTCACGCTGCCGTTCTTATGGCCCAATAAAGACTTGCGGTCCTCTTCAGTAACGCCTGCTGCTTTCAGCCTCCTGCCGAAAGTGTGCTTGAGGTCATGAATGCGTATGGATGCGAACCCGGGATGTGCCGGCCGCAAGTGTTGCTCCTGCCAGAGCTTCGCCGCGCGCACCCGAGCTTTCTTCCAGGCTGAGTCGTTCATGCGATGCATCGCCGTACCGTTGTAGGGGAACACCCATTCCCGACTGATGCCGCGCTGACTATCGACTACCGACTTCGCCACGCTGTTCAGCACTACCAGGCGCTCGTCCCGGTTCTTGACCCCGGAGTTTTCGTGTCGGCCGCCAAATTCGGCCGGTATCAGAAACACGCTAGTGCCAAGCTCCGGTACGAAGATTTCCCAGTCCCACCTCAGCTTGCAGACCTCCTGCTCGCGGCAGCCCGTGTTCACCTTGAACAGGGCCATGCGCTGCAGGTGGTCCGGCAACTCCCCGAAAAGAATCGACTGCTCCTCCCAGGTCATGGGGTAGGGCTTTCGGCTCGCCTTCTTCTCTTCCAGCTTGGTCAGCAGCGGTATGCTGTCGAGCCAAGGCCTGCGTTCTTCGTCCCGCCACTTCCTGCAAGCCAGCGACAACACGCGAATCGCACGCTCGATCGCGATGTTGATAGTCCGGTTGCTCACTCCCTTCTTTATTGTCCCGTCCGGCAGAACGCTGTCCGCCTTTCGGTCCCGGATGAATGGTGCCAGTGCCTCATCATCGATATGCGTCAGAGGCAGGTGGCCGATGTAGTCATCCAGCTGGCCAAGGTAGGTTGCGGTGACCTTGAATGACGGCTGGTCCTTGTGCTCAATCAGGTATCGAGCTGCCGCGGCGCTGAACGTCTTGATCTCGCGCACGCCATATACCTTGCGCAACCGCATCTTCTCCAGGATGTGGATCAGGTACTGCTCGGCCTCTACCCGGTCAGTAGTGCCAGTGCTCTCTTGAATTCGCTCCCCCCTGTAGACTTTGTCGATTTTCCAGATGCCGTTCGGCATTTTCTGGAGCCCTGTGATTGCCTTTTTGGCCATGGAGTCTCCTTGGATTCCCCGGCCGTACTTCCGCTGCGGGGTCGATTGTTGTCCTGATTGCTGGCCTTTTCAACGGCCATGGCCTCGATGTAGGCGTCAGCCCAGGCATCCAGCTCGAGGCGGTCGAAGCCGATACCCTGTTTCCCGATCGGGAACTCACGAACATGCGGCCTGACGGTATTCTTGAATTCGTCCTTGCACATGCCGAGGTAGCCAGGCGCGTCTTTCGCGCGCAGGAACCTTGGCTGCAAGGCTGTCGGTGCAGCTGCAGTGGCGTTTGCCATGTGGTTCTCCTGCGGCCGATCAGGCCAAGAAGTGATGCCCGACCTTCGCCGCGCGGGCGGCTTCCTCGGTGCGGAACATGAGTCGGGTAGTGCTGGTTCTGCCCCAGCTGTTGTATTCGACGTCGACCCACCAAGCGCCGAACTTGCGGTACGGCTCGCCGAGGATCTTCGTGACGTAGCAGTCGATCATGTTCATGGATGGTCTCCACGCCGCCTGTGGCGGCAGGTTGGTGGTCAGCCGCGGTGCAGCCTGATCATTTTGCGGGCATGCTTGAGGGATGCCAGGTGTTCTTCCTGGGCACCGATTTGCCCATTGGCATCAGGCGTGGTCACGGCAACAAGGTTCTCAAGAGCGGCCACAAGCACATCGCGCTGTTTGCCTTCGGCCCGGCCGATATCCCAGAACTCTTTGCCCCAATGGCCTTCCGGCGGCGGGTTGCTGTTCTGCTTGCCGAAGGCCATGGCGCCGATGATTGCGTCACAGAGCAGCCGCTTGTAGATGTTCTCGCCATCAAGGCCCAGGCCTCCGCGCCGACGTAGAGTGCTCACGACCTCGTCGACGTTCAGGCCGCTATCCTTGAGCACAATGTCGAGCTCTGGCTTGTTCGGGGTGTAGATGACCAGGGCGAGCTTGGCTTCGGGCCAGAGGTCGGCCGCGATGCGCTCCAGGCAGTCATTGGCGGTTTGATGAAATTGCTGAGTTGCGGACATAGGGAATCCTCACCCGCGCATGTCGGCGGGCTTGAGTTGTATGGGGAGGGGTTAGGCTGGAATCAGCCGCAGCGGACGCGCGGCGAGTGGAGCGTCTGCGGACGAGCTGGGCGGACAGCCTCGAAGTAGAGGTTCCACATGTCGTACCAGGCTTCCTTCATGGTGGCGCCCTGGCCGGTGCAGCCCATACGGCGGCACCACCAGGAGCCGTTCCAGTAGGTCATGCGTGCTTTCATGGTCTCGGTCCTTTGTAGATCAGGTAGGCCATGTACATCAGGGGCAGGATCATGATTTTCGCTCCAAGATGCACCAGACGAGCGCTGCAAAGGCGCAGGCAATACCCAGTAGGTAGCCAAGAGCCTCCGGGCCATTCGAGCCGACGCCATTGGCCGCGATGAAGAACAGTAGCGACAGGATCAGGCAGAACTGGTAGTTGGTCATTGGCACAGTTCCTTCGGCACCTGGACGGTATCGCCGAGCTTGGCGGAGACGATGGCGCGGCACGCGGCGATCGGGGCGCTGTCACCGGCTTGGCAAAACTCGCCCTTGTCGGTGATGACCCAGCCAGCCCAGACATCGTCGGTGCTCTGGGGGCAATGCAGGCTGACCATGTGCTTCTCAATCATCGGCCCGCCCAGCGTCCAGTCTTCCCACGGGTTGTAGCGCTTGGTGTGCGCGATGGCCTCGCCCTGGAACCGTGCGAACACCCGCCAGGGCACGCCGTTGTATCCGGGCGGCTCCAAGTACACGTCCAGCCCTTCGGCCTTTCCTACTGCCCAGCCCAAGGCCTCGCCGACCAGGTTGGATACCCTCACTTCGATCAGGTCGGTCATGGCTGCACCTGCGCCGGGTAGGGCGGTTGGGTTGAGATGGACAACGAGCCGACCAGCGGAAGCCGCGCCCAGGCGCCAAAGTGGCCATGGCCAACGAAGTACTTGGTACCTGCCGCCATGGATGGCCCGAAGGCCGGAAGGCACAGCGCTTTCTTTGGCTTACGCCACCAGATCGCCCACCGCCAGTAGCCGCACTTCAGCTCCCAGCTCAAGATCACAGCTTGGTCTTTCGCGCCGTAGCACCACTTCAGTCCGATAAAGAGCCTTCCAATTTTCACAGTTGATACCTCTCATCAATCCAGCGCCCAGGCGCCAGAGCGGGTGTAGGTTCGGGTTGGGTTTCGTGCGGGGAGAGCTGGCGCTCGTTGCCGGCCTGCAGCTGGCTGTCGGGGATGCAGCTGATCGACGATTCGTTGAGGATGTAGCAGGTGACGCCGCGGCGGGCGTCGTGCTGCACGTCGATGTAGCGCTCGTTTGCGCTGGCGCCGGTGGCCAGCAGCAGGAGGCAGAGGGTGAGGCGGTTCATGCCTGGCCCTCCTGGCGCTCGCGCGCAACCATGTCGATGAATGCCGGGGGCAACTCAACGGCCTCGTTACCTGGCGACCAGGACAATGGCGGGCTCTTACGGATCATTTCGTTGAGCAGCTCGAGCGCAGCCAGCAGCTGATCGTCATTCACCTCACCGTCTTCCGGCAGGTCATCGCAGAAATAGTCGTCCGGGTCGATCTGGCGTGGGTAGTTCGGCGTGCAGAAGACCAACTTCAGGTCGGCCAGGTCGATCTCGTGCTCGACAATCCAATCGAGCAGGCTTTCTTCATCGAAGAAGTACTTGTCGCCGTCGTAGTGGGTGATTGGCTCGCCGCCCCACAAGCGACGCGGCATGGCGTCAAACCTGGCTGCATCGCCTTCGGCCTGGCAAGCCCGGCACCACCCCCGCGTTTCGTGAACTGGGTGGTCTGGGTTCTTCGCGCAATGGCGATGAGTCGACCCGCAGTAGCGGGCCATGTGCTCATCGTTGCCCCAGAACCGGCCGGATCGGTCGACCCAGCCGGTGACGGTCTGGATGCTGGCGGCTTCGGGGGATTCGTACATCACGACTTTTTCTTCGCGCACGGGGATTCCTTGGCCGCCATATCGCGGCAGTGAGTTGTACAAGTGGTTGTGTTCGGTACAAGAAAATCGGCCGGTGGTCCGATTCAGTTCTCAGGCTGCGATACCGAGATTGCGTCTCGCCTCGCTTTGGCTATGGTGAGAGTTCACCCGTGGCATACAACTAAAATCGTAGGAGGACGACATGAGGATTCGCGGTGAAGTTTTCTGGGAGTGGGCTGATCCAACGCTTCACCACCGAACTCATGACGAAGAACTCGAGGATGGAACGGTCATTGATGTTCAGGTGCGATTGTCGCGGACGGGTAACACGCAGATGTTCATTGGGGTATATGCCGCGAGTGGCATGGCCCTTCACGAAGAGGCGTTCGATTCCCGTCCCGGTGAATCCATGACCAGGGCTTTGGCCTGGGGCGTGGGTCGGGCTCGCCGTATCGCCACGGATACCCAGCCGAAATTCGACAAGATCGCCTGCTCGGGATAGGGGAAAGGGGTGGCAGCTGGGCGGAGTACAAATGTGCTCTGCTCTGCATTTTGCTTACCGGGCGGTGTTCGGCTGAAGAGCGAGACCCTTCACGGCCTCGCTATAAATCAATTTGATCTGATCCCACGGGATCGTGTGGCGCTGCGCGTACTCTCCCTCGCCATCGCATATCTCGCAGCATCCAGTTGGCTCCTCTAGTTCGCGGCACTCCGGGCATTCGCATGCAACCTCCAGCTTGAACTCACCCAACAACAGGGCCTTGGCGCCGTTCTCAGCTGTGAGCTGCCTGGGCATGAGGCAGTACCCATCAGGGATCGATACAGCCGGCAGCTCGCCGTGACGCTGGGTATCTTGGTGCGATTCCCGGTAGCCGGCCAAGAACAGCAGGTAGTCGCTGTGGGTGCGCTGGTCTTCGAAGCCGGTGGTGTCCTTGCGCAGTTCTTCCTCGCCCAGGCCGAGCGGGTTGAGCCTGATGAACACATCGCGTGGGTCGGTGTTGCTGGATCGGTTTTCTGTGGGCATGGGGATACCTTGAGCTGATTGATTTCTGGCTAGACTGAAAATCCGCATATTTGCAGAGGTAGTCGCGATGAAGACTCTTGCTAGACCGACCTTTGTGGTTCACGTCGGCGACGATGGGCAGCCTTGGATCTGCATAGAGCCGGGGCCGAAGTCGAGCCCAATAACTAACGGAACCTATGGCTTCCAGCTGGCTCCTGGTACTTCCCAAGCGGATGCTGAGCAGATCGCGAAGTATCTGGGCGAAAAGCTGGAGTACTTCGTCAAACTTTGAGCACTTGTTGCCTTCTACGCGGCGCGCAGTAGTGCTTCAATTACTCGCTGGCCCGCCAGCGGCGGTACCGCGTTGCCGGCCATGTGCATGGTCAGCCGGTGGTTGTCGGGGCACAGGGTGTCAGCCGGGAACGACATAGCGGCCAAGGCCTCGCTTGCGCTGAGCATCCGCATGCGGTCGCCGTCGACCAGAGCCCAGCGGTCCAGCGTGGTGATGGTGCCGATCGGACGGTTGATGTCGCGGCCGGTGGTGCCGGAACCCTTGCTGTAGTAGGGCATGATGAACCGGTCGCCGAAGCGCTGGCGGCCGTTGCGCACCCGGTCAAGCGTGGCCTGGGCCCGGCCCGGCTTCTCGATGGGCGACCAGCGCCCGGCGTCGAAGTCGAGGAAGCTGCTTGCCGGCACATGCCGCTCCTGCGGTAACTGCAGCATCAGCGGGGCCTTGCTGCGCGTCAGGACCATGAACAGGCGCACCCGGTGCTGCGGCACGCCGAGGTCGGCGCAGTCCACGATGTGCGGCGCACACTGGTAGCCCATTGCTTGGATGGCCTGCAACCAAGCTGGGTAGAGCAGCCAGTCGGTGAACTCCGGCACGTTCTCGATCACTGCTGCATGCGGCCGGTGGAACTCCAGAGCCGATACCGGCGCCCAGGCCGTCGAGCGCGAGGCGTCATGCTCGGGGTTGCCCGACTTCTTGCCGCGGGCCTTGGCGTGGCCCTGGCAGCAGGGCGAAGCCAGCAGGATGTCGTGCGCCGGCACCTGCTCCCAGCGCGCCTGGTGCAGGTCCTGGCAAACGTGCTGCGTGTCTGGGTGATTGGCGCTGTGCCATTCAACGGCTACCGGCCAGTGGTTTGCCGCCCAGAGAACCTGGACGCCTGCGGCGCGCGCGCCGGTGCTCCATCCGCCGAGGCCGGCGAACAAGTCAATTGCTGTGGTCATTTGAGAATCTCGTTCGGTTACAGGGCCAGCTCGGTCTGGCTCTCGCGCTGCCACGTCGGCGAGCTGGTGTGCGCTTCAATGCGATCAGCGATCACGCTGGCGCGCTGGCCGGCCGATGGCGGGGTGTACATGCCGAACCGGCTGATGCTGCCGCCATTGACCGCAGCGTTGGTGCTGTCCGCTGACGCCAGCGGTAGGCTCTGGAAAATCGCCGGGTCAAGCATCCGCAGGCCGTGCAGTCGGCACTGGGGGCGGCCTTGGTCGTCGCAGATGGCATCCATCGCCGTTCCCATGCGCTTCCACCACGCCGCGGTGCCGGGAGATCGCCACTGGCCGGAACTGCCAAGGGCGACCGTTCGCCAGGCTTGCGCCAGGCGCTGCAGCCGCTCGATCGACTCATGCATGTGCCAGACTGGTACGCCCGGCAGATGGCCGGGCCATTGCTCGAGCAAGCGGTCGTTGGCGTCTTCGTCACCGTCGATAACGTCAGGGATCAAGGCCCAGTCGAAGCCCGGGTGCCGGTGCCAGTCATCCACCCAGCGGGTGTAGCCCTCGACATCGACCTGTCCGCCTTTCTTCCAGACGGTGAACGCGCCGTTGTCGAACACGAAGGACTGGCAGGTCTCGGCGACTATGCCCATGTCGTCCTGGCGCGGGAACGGTACCAAGGCGTGCCGGCCGGCCAGCAGCCGGGCTGCATCCTGACGAGTGCCGCCGATCGGCGTGCCGTGGTAATGGATCATCAGCTTCGCCTCAGGTTGCTGCTCTCTTCAGCTAGAGATGTTGCCGCGGGAGTAATTCCGGACCTAACGGTCTCTACCTCGATTCCTTGGTGCACGGCGACGATTTCCTGATCACCCGGCAGCATTTCTGCCAGCGCGTCGGCAATTTCTTCGTGGTAGCCGGTCTTGAACTTGTCTGTCGCTGCTCTGATGTGCTCTACCGGGAGCATGCGATCAGTGTGAATGGTCAACCGGTAGGCGATCGTCTTCCCGTCTGAAGGACACTTCGCAGTGAAGGTGTGCCGATAGGTGTTGTTGAGGGGCATGGCAATCTCCATTGCAGGCGCCGCCCTCGCCGGGGAGGCGTTCATCGTTTGAGAGGGGAAGGCGCCGGCGGGCAGCGCCGGAGGGTCAAGCGGCGATCGGGTACTGCTTAGCCAGGGCCTGCTGCACTGTCGCGATGATGCGGCAGAGGTAGGCCCAATCCGGGTTCGGCTCCATTGCATCGGCGGGCAGATTCCACCAGTCGTCACCAAACACGCGGTGCATGAACTCGCGGTGGGCGCCGCCGCACTCATCGAGCGAGCTGGTGTAGCGAACATCTTCGGCCTCGTCGAGCAGGCTCCGGGCGTCTTCTGCGTCCAGATCCCGGTCACGCCGCATTTGCACGATCACCTTCCGCGCTTTGTCGGCCAGGGCCTCAGCGCTGAACCGGCGAGAACTCAGGGACCGGTCGAAATAGCCGATGATGTAGGCGTCGTGCAGCCTGCAGAAGAACTGGCCGATGGTCAGGCCATCCCACATGCCGCCCCAGTAGGCGTGCCAGGTCTTGTCGTAGCAGCTGACGGTGATCTTGCCCTTGCAGGGCGCGAGGTCTTCCAGGTAGACGCTGATCGGGTCGAGGTTCGGCGCCTCAGTAATCAGCAGCTTGGTGACGGTCGAAATCTCGATGTTCATGGAGTTTTCCATGCATGCGCCGCCCTCCGCGCTGGCGGCGGCATGGTGGCAATTTGGTTTGGGATGGGGTATTACGGGTGACCGGCATGGGGTCGGGCAAAAGGAGTTGTCGTGAGAAATCCAGTTATTGATTCTGTTTGGGAGCAGATTCGTCACCTTGAGATGGGCGGTGCTGCCGCAGCTCAAGCGAAGCTGCAAGAGGTGGTAAGTATCGGTCGAGCGATCCACGCCGCCCACGGAGAGCAAGTGGCAAACGAAATTATGGATTACGGGCTCATTGAAACGGCACTATATCGATGCCGGCAGATTCAAGATCATGAATTGAATGACATTGGCTACGATGAGCTGCAGATCTTCTACCGCTACGCTACATCAGCTATGAGCCGTGCACAGATTGTCATTGACACGCATTACTCCGAACTTGGGCTTTGATTTGATACTCGTCAGGCCCGTTCTGCGAGCAGGATCAGGCCGGTATCGTCCGGGTCGTTGCCAAGCATGAGATCTGGCGTGCGCAGTTCGCGGCTGATGCGGAACCGGTCTAGCTTTCGCGCCACGGAAGGGCTTAATTCAATCTTGTGGCGCGGAGGTTTGAGCAGCTTGACTGCTTCGTCTCGGGTCAGCTCATGCAGGCGATGAATCATCAGCGTCATCGCCTCGCCCTGTTCCTCGATCCCGGCCCACTCCATCAGCTCAAGCAGGGCCTGTTTAGTCCCTGGTCGAACCTTCAAGCGCAGGTCTTCTTCCTGCAGGCGCTCGGCCTTCTCGCGCCGGCGCTTGTCGCGCTCTGCTTGGTCCATCGCCATACGGCACCTCCTTCAATCCGCTGGGCGGTAGGTTGAACTGCTCACGCCGCCTTGTTCTTTGCAGCGCGCTTCGGATTTTTCTGTTCAATCTCAAGGTCCATGTCGTTCCAGCCGGCCAAGAACCAGGAGCCGTGGAACGTGTGAGAGGCGAATGGGTTGGCCAGCTTGCCGCCACCATTGCGGCGGCATTCCCGGCCAAGGTAGTAGACGCTGGGGTGCTCGCCGTGGTCGCTCATGGCCTATCCCCTATGCCGCTGAAGTGGGAAGCTGATCTTGAATGCAGCCAGGATTCGCTCCAGCTTGCGATTGCCGATCCCAAGTACTGCAGTTACCCGGCAGCGGGACATGCCATCGTCGCGCAAGGTAATGATCCGGTCTGCCAATTCCCGATCGGCAGCCTCTTGAGCGGCGGCGTCTTTCACTGACTGCACCTGGCGTGGCGGCTTGCAGAACTTGAACCCTTCGCGAGCGGCTACGCCCCAAAGCGCTCCCTTGGTCTCGCCCAGGAGCTTCGCTACCTCGCCACAGGTCATGGTCTTGGCGAGTTCGGCGATCTGTGCCGCGCGAGTCCTGGCGCGGCTTTGCTGCGGGTGTTCCGACTTATGCGCAGCAGGCTTGGCCCGCTTCGGCTTGGGCTCAGGGTGCTTGCGCTGCGGCAGCGGCCGGTAGGTGAAGCCCTCCAGCACGACGAGCTGGCCGCCAGACGCGAAGAAGGCCGCTTTGGCGGCCTCCAGGTCGATTGATTGGTTCACCCTTCACTCCTTTGCGCCTCGGTCAGGGCGGCATTGAGGTCTGCGGTTTGGCTTTCGGCCGGCTTGATCGAGAAGAAGTCACCGACAGCCGCCTGTCCATTCTTGATGCTGTTGAACACGCCGCGCAGAGAGGCGATTTCCTCCGGCAGGATCTCGTCCAGACTCTTGTTGAGGTAGGCGCGCAGATGCTTTTCGGTCACGCCTTGCTGGGCGAATGCGTCGACAAGGGCGCGGACACGGTCAGCTAGTGGCAGGCTGGTGTCGCCGGCCAGTGTCTTGCGGCACTGGAAAACGGCAGCTTCGACCAGATCTGGCGGAAGGATGGCCAGAAGGCGAGCCCGCAGGCGGCGACCGCCCATGTTCGCGGTTATCTCGTAGATGTCGCGCTCTTCAGTCAGGGCCTGGCCGCCGCCGCGCTTGTCACGGATGTGGCGCACGGTGAATTTCTGCGACGAGTAAGTGTTCGTCTCCAGGTCCCAGGCATAGGCCTCCATCTCACTGTTGCCCTGCTGGCGGCTCAGCTCGCGGATGCCGTACTCGATGTTGCCCCAGCAACGGGCCAGCTCTTCGGCAAGGCGGATAGAAGGGCCGGATACGGTTTGTCCGCCACGCGGGTAGGCGTACTCGCCGGAAGCTGCCAGGCTTGGCCGGCTGCACGAGTTCATGATCTTGCTGTAGGCCAGGGCCTCATCACGCGGGAATCGCTTGGCCAGCAGAAGCTTGCCCTGGGCTTCGGTCACGGCCCGGCTCTGTTCGATGTTCACAGTGCCGTGGTTCACGTGCTCCGCCATGCCGCGCGGGACGAAAGGGTTGTTCTCGGTCATAGCTTGTCCTTCGCCCAGTAGGGCAGCGTCAGTGTTTCGATGGCCGGCCACTCGTTGTGTCGAAGGCAGTCGGCGTAGACTTCGATGTTGCGGTGGTATTCGGTTCGGCCAGCGGCCTTGGCCTCGAAGTCCATGGTGAACAGGCGAACCGGGTACTTTCCGCATTCAATGCTGGTGCTCACGACCAGGAACACGAACGCGGCCGGCGCCTCGCCAAAGTGCGCTGCGTAGCCGTCGCTGTAGTAGCTGTCCTGAACGTGGTAGCGGTAGTCGTAGAACGAACGGGCAAACTTGCTCATGTCGGCCGTGGTCTTGAGGTCCAGAATCCAGCCAAGGCGCTCGATGGTCTTGTCTGGCCGGCAGCGGCACAGCACGCCTTCGCGCTCATCGTTCCAGTAGATGCTGGCCTCGGCATCCCCCTGAGTTTCGAGCAGGAACCGGGCATGCGGGTGAGCCATGACGCTTTCGCGGATCAGGCCAATCTTCCTGCCGTCCTCTGCCGACAGGACGGTCTGGCCGGTGAGCGTGGATTCGAACTCTTCCCACTTCTCTTTGCCGGCCTTGGTGTTGCGTGGTGCATCGGCTGGGCCGACTGCGTACTCAGCAGCGTACCGATCCGGCTCAAGCAGCAGGGCGTGCACTGCATCGCCCAGGTCCAGCGCCTTCTTCTTCTCCGGATCTTCCGGCGCCGCCTTGCTCCACTGGAACAAGGCCGGCGCCTTGGCGATCAGGTCGAGCTGCGACTTGGAGACACCTTCGCCGCCGTGGTACACCTCGTTGCTGAGGTCGCGGTAGTAGCCTGGTTGCATGTCTTGATCCTCAGGAGGTCAGCTTCTTGATGATTGCATCGCCGATCTGCTCTTCGATCAGGCTGCGCAGTTCCTCGCTGTTGTACCGAGCGATGAGGTCGTGAACGCGCTGGTGGATCATCGGCTTGAGTTCGTCTAGAGCCGACTGCATATGCTCGAAGCCCTTGCTCGCTGCGCGATCCCAGGCGTTCGGCGGGCTGAACACCGTCGACGAAGACAGGTTGTTGATGACGCTGATGGCTTTGTCTTTCAGCGTGGCCACCATGTTGCCGTCGAAGTGCTGGTCGACGATCTCGCCAACCAGGTAGTAGGCCGAGTTGCTGATGATGCGCTCGAAGTCCTTCTGAGCATGGGCGGCTGCGGCAGCGCTGAAGGCATCGGTCACGATCCGACGCTTATCCGACTCGCTCAGGTAGTCGTCGACGTTGATAGTTAATTCGGACATTGGGATACACCTCGCGCCTGGCCGGCGCCGTCAGTTGGAATAGGGGAATCGCCAGGTCACCCAGGCACGGAGGTACGCTCCAGGCCCTGGCTGCGGTGGATGGTTGCGCGCTCTCGCCGCTTACGCTCCCGAAGGGGTACGGTTATCTCCGAAGAGCCCGCCGTGCTCGGGTGCGTGTTACTCAGGAAGTGATGGAGCCAGCCCAGGCGCTCGCAAGCATCCAGGCGGTGCAGATGAATAGGGTGGTGAAGCTGCCGCGCCAGAATGCCCAGCGGCGGGCTTGCTGGCGGGTAGTCATGGCTTGATGCCCAGCAGCTTCAACAGATTGAAAACGCCGCGACCCGGCCTGCCGCCGCCGCGCGGGATGTACTTGCCGGTGCCTGGCCAGAAGTCAGCGACCTTGCCTTCGTGCGAAACGATCAGGTGTGCGCCCATGTTCTTGGTTTCGAAATGGACGCCACGCTCGGCGAGGATCTCGGCGCTGCCTTGGCGGTTCTTGGCTCGACGCTCAGCGCTTTCAGCCTGCCAGCCGATTTCTACGGTGCGTTCAATGTCTCTCATGTGCGCACCTGATAGCCGACAGTCCATTCACCGCAGAGGTACGAGCGGCAATGCCACGCCTCAGGGTTTTCGATGAACGAATCTTTGGCAGCCTGCTTGGCATCCCACAGGGTTGGCCCTTTGAACAGCATCAGGATTCGCCCCTCTGGCAGGGCCATGGATTCCTGAACTTCGGCCACCTGGTCGTCGATGATCGACGGGAAGACTGGAGTGGTCATAGTGCCTCCTGTTTGCGGTATCCAGCGTCCCAAAGGTCCCGGACAACGTCCTCATGGATCATCAGTTCTTGCAGGTGACTGGCGCCGTGGGTTCCAAGAGGGTGATCTTTGATATGGCGAATCATTTCGTTCAGCCCTGCATGGCGCTCTTGCTCTGGCGTAGGCATGGGGCGGAAGTTGCTCGACCAACAAAGAAGGCGCCCTTCGCCGTGCACAACTGCCGCCGAACTAATGAATTCGGGGTGGTGCCAGATCACATGGCACTCAACCCACAATTCATCTCTTCCTTTGATAAGAGCCTGACACTTGGTATCAACGGGAGGGCGACCAGCATTAGGCCAGCCGTTTGGATCCGTGAACACTTTGAAGCGTTTGCCCTCGTCAGACTTGGCCCAGGGGCGCCCCACCTGATCGATGTACAAATCACCAGAATCCTTGTGCCAGCCTGCAGGCCACGCTTCAAATCCTTGCATCGGGATGATCCAGAGTGGATATCCATCTGGCTTGGCAGCCCAATCAATTTTGCTCACGCGACCTCCTTGCGCCCATCAACGATCTTGTTGAGGCGCCCGCAGTAGTGGTTGAACTCTTCGATGGTGATGCGCTGGTCGGCCAGCATTTCGGTGAGGAGCTTCTGCACCATGACGCTCCAGCTCAGATCCGTGCCGGGGTGCGCCATGGCGTCGAGCTCCTCGTCGATAAGCACATGAGGGCTTCTCATTGCGCCTCCTCGGCCTGGGCCAGAACTCCTTCCTCAGCAAAAGGCGCAAGTAGCTCAGCAGCGATTTGGCGCAATGCTGCGTCAGGATCGACCACAGAAAGCAGCTTGTGCGTGCTCGCCTGAGCGTCTGAACCATTCCGGCGGTGACCGTCCAGCACCAGGTGCCCAAGTGCAGAGTTGCTGCGGCACTGCGCAAGCTGATCCATTGCGAACTCGTCTACGGCCAAAGCGAAGCGCTCGTAGGTCACGCCTTGCTGTGGGCGCATACGGCGCTGGAATAAGTAATCCGCGCCGCGCATCAACTGGTCGATGCCTTCCTCGATCCAGTGGCGCTCTGCGCGCTCCTGGGGCGTTTCACTCACCTCAGGAGGCAACTGGTTGTCGTACTGCCATTGTGCTGCTCGAAGTGCGCCCATGATCGCCTCCAGGTGGTGGGTTACTCGGTGGGTGGGGAAGGGAGGGGCTGCCAGTGGGTCGGCTTCCAGCTTGAAGCCCAGCTGCTTTGCGGCTCTTCCCACGAGAAGTACGGCGGATATCCGTGGGCGTGAGCAATCGAGCCCTTGCCGTGTTCGCGGTAAAGAGACTCGCGGGCGCCGTATTGTTCGCTCCAAGCAAGAACCCTGGTTCCGATCTCAGGCAGCCTGTCGCTGCACTTGATCCAGCCGCTCATGGCTTCACCCGGGCGGCGAGCATGGCGTCGGCCAGTTCGTAGGAGGTTTCCGCAATCTTCTGTGCGACCGGCCTACCATCGCGCGGATCAACGTAGCCAGGGTTTATGAAATTGCTGTCTGCGCTGGTCGCAGTTGCCTGAGCAGCTGCGAACCTGGCCGCAAAGTAGTCGCGGAGGGTCATGCCGAAAGCCGTGCCATGACCGGCGTACTCGCTGGCTGGCGTCGGGAATGCAAAAGTGTCCTTGTTGCTCATCGTGTGAACCTCGGTAGCCAACCGCATTGGCCAGTAGCCATGCGCGGGTGACCAAACCCACCGTGAAAGGTGGCCTGGCGCCTGCCAATGCGGTCGTATGTGAAGGGAAGGGGTGTGGAAAGTGAAAGCCCGAGGATCCCCGGGCTTTCTTCATGTCGAGTGTTTGGGGCGGGACTGCCTATGCCAGAACATGGGCAGCCCCTATCTAGAACGCCAGCGCTCGCGGTGTGAACGCAGTGGACCGGTTGGCAGGCCGCTTTCAGGATGAGGTTCTGGCCTCATGTGGCTGAGCGCTGCGCCGATCAGGATGAGAAGGAGCATGTGGTACTCCGGTTGGGGGATGCGGGATGCATCAGGAAGCGCATGGCCGGTAACGACATTTGATCCGGACGATTCCATGAGCTTTCCGATGAACCCTGCGATGGGGAGCAGGGCATCGGGCAGTTAACGTCAGGCTGACGTGGCGCTTTCAGCCTTCGCCGTGGCGCTTGCTTGCTGCTCTACCAGTTTGCCGATGAGCACTTTCCGGTCTTCAAGCGAAAGGCTCCAGGCTGCGTAGTAGATGCCCTCGTCGATAGTGCCGTCGTACTCCATCGTGGAATTCGGATCCCAGAGCTTGTACTTGATGCGGTTGGTTGGCCGCTTAGCCATCGTCTTGCCCTCCAGGGCGGTTGATCAGCTCAGGCCGGTAAGTTTCTGTCGTCGCCTTCGTGCGAGAGAAACTCATGAATCTTGTCGAGGCCGATGTGCTCCAGCGTGTCGTCTGGATCGCTATTGGCCAGCAGCCAGGCGCGCACTTCTTCCTCGCCGATCTGCTCCAAAAGCATCGTCGCGCCTACTTCGCTCACGATGTCTACTGGGTCGAGGTCGTGAAGGCGATCATCCAGATCGAGTTGGGCGGCGACCTCGCGGCCGTTGGCTTCCACCGTTACGCTCACACCGCTGCTGTGGTAGGTGCTGCTCACGCTCACGCTGTCTGCTGGGAAAGTGATTTCCATTGTTGTCCCTCCGGTTGATTTCCCGTCTGGCCCTGTCGCCAAGGCCAGCCAGTGAAATCTATTCCCCCCATTACCGCCGGGATGGCGGGGCGCATTGCTTGCCGGGTCGTTCGCGCGGTTCGAGCGTTTCGCTCTCGATCAGCCGTACAGGTTGTTCCTGTCGTGGGCGGGCTATCTGACCCGTCTGATCGCCGGTCGCCGGTAGAGGCAATGCGGTCTGTTCGTATTTCGTTTGTTGCGCTGGCTGTTAAAGAGCGGCGGCCTGTGAGGGCCTCTGCAGTCCCTCGTGAGTGACTGCTTGAGGTGAATTTAGAAAACTAAACGAATCGCGTCAAGAATTATTTTAGAAACCTAAACAGGCGAGACGAACGGAAAGTCCTACAGGCCGTGCAATGTCAAGACTTCCGGCCCTGTAGGAGATCGGCTAATCTTGTGTCGTCCCTGTATGGATATACAGTTATTGGAGTGTCAGATGGCAAAGCCCCAGAAGCAGCAGGAGAGAGCGGTTATGTCGGGCGTGGAGCGCCTGGGTCTTCGGGTGTCATCGATGATCAACCACCCGATCGCGCAGCAGCAGCGATGGGTCGTGATTCACCGCCTGGACACCGACGGTGAACGGGAGTGGGAAGATGTGATGGGGATTCTCAAGGAAACTGACGGGATAGAAATGGAATTCAACGATGAGGATGCCTCGGTCACGCTGCGCTGGGAGGCATTCTCGGATGACGACCCTCAGGCGCAGACCCAGGATGAGTTCGTTGCGATCGAGGAGCCGGCGCCGTTCTAGCGTGCAACAAAAAGCCCGCGCTAGGCGGGCTTCTTGGAATGGGTCACGCCTTCTTGGCGTTCCATATCAGCAGAACCTTCGCGTGCACCGTAACGTCATCAATCCGCGCGGTCTGGTTCTCGTAGTGCTTGTTGTCCGAGATCAGCCGGAAGTGGTCCTCATCGAGGCGCATCAGGCGCTTGATGTACAGCTCCTGGTGCCAGGTGATCACGTAGATGCCTTCGCCGATGAACTCGTTGATCCCACGATCGACAATGACCAGGTCCTTGTCGTTGATCGTGCCTTCCATGCTCTGGCCCCAGCCGGTAATCATCGCCAGCGCCGAGGGGGCGGTGTAGGTGACGCCTTTCTCGCGCAGAATCTCCTCGCGCACCACCAGGTTACGAACGGCCTCGTTGTAGTCGGCCGGCACCTGGCCGTGGCCCATGGCTGCCCGAACGTCGTACTGGGGGATGAGGATCTCTTCCTGGGTGGGTTTCAGGCTCGAGTAGGCGGCAGGCAGGTACTCCTGGCCATGGTCCGGACTGTCGGCCTCAGCCGCGGCAGCCATCATCACCTCGCGCGCCTTTTCGGAGAGGTTCTTCCCGGCCTTGGAGGCCAGCATCTGCGCAACCAGCTCTGCAGTAGTCGACACAGCACCGACAGGTGAGGGCTGATCAGTAGCCTGGCCGGTGCCGTCCGACAGCCATTCTGCCGAGCACTCCAGTGCTTTCGCCAGGGCGAGCAGGTTCTTGCCTTTGGCGCCGTTCGTTCCGTTGATCCAGAAGCTCACGGTTCCCTTGGACACGCCAGTCAGTTTGCAGAGGTCGGCGGAGCTGAGATTTAGCTCCTTCATGCGTGCTACGACGCGGTCTTTGAATTCCATATTAAGGATTCTAAACACTTCATTGTTTAGATAACTTGCCTTGTGCTGTTTAGAACTCTAAACTCGGTGGCAGACATCGGAGAAACACCCATGACCTACGACGAAGCCCTGAAATTTTTCGGCACCGGCCGCGCAATCGGAGACGCCCTTGGCGTTACCGGCAGCCGCGTTTCTCAGTGCCGTACGACAGGCGGGTTCTCCTACCCAATGCAATGCGTTTTGGAGAAGGAGTCGAGCGGGGCGCTGATCGCGAAACGCGAGGACGACCCGGCCAACTCGCTCAAGAAATCCGCCGCTTAACCAATTTCATAGCCGCAAGGAGCCAACCAAGCATGTACCAAGACCCGAATCAGAAGCGCGCCATCCCGGTGAAGGTCCGTTTCGAGCCCGTGCTCGACCGGATCCTCCGCAAGGCTGCGAGCAAGACCCGCATGCAGCACGCCACCTATCTGTACGAAATCATCGAGTGGGCCGTAGCCAACGGCGTTATCGAGGAGCTGATGCAGGACAAGCAGCAAGAAGATATCGCGGGCTGAAGGCCCTTTGGAGGCCTAAATGACCGTACAGCTTGATCAGCTGTCGCCAGATGTGCGGCAGCGAGTAGAGGGGCTGATGAGGGCCAATAACTGGGATTTCAGCACAGCTATGAACCAGGTGTTCGAAGCGGCTGTAGCCAGTGGCGCTCTTTCAGTGGTTGGCCGCAGGAAGGCCAAAGTCTTGCAGTTGGTGACCCCAATGAGGGCCTCTGCGAGGGACTCTTCAGGGTAGGGCGGAGGCCCTCATAACACTCAACCCAAAACGACCGAAGCATCCAGGGGATCACCCGATGGCCTACGACGACAAAGCACACCGCCACGACCACCAGGTCAAGGTCCGCTTGGATGACGAGGACTTCAACGAGCTGAAGGGGTACGCCCTGGAGCTCAAGGCTCAGCACAGCGTGCTGGCCCGGGAAATCATCCTGGCCGCGCTGGCGTTCAAGAAAGAGCACGGCCACTTGCCGCTGATCAACGAGAAGAAGGCCAGGGCCTGAATAGGTAAAGGGAGGACGAATGTCGCCTGCAAACGAGGCAGTACAGCAGCACGACGTAGAGGTCGCCCGGTTTCGCCGGAATGACTTCGCGGACCTGGAGGCCTGGGCGGAGGAGGTTGGTGTCAGCACCGACGAGCTTGCCGCGCAGATCCTGAAGAAGGCCACGCACTTCCTCTCGCAGCGGGGGAAGCCCAAGAGCAACAACGTGGTGCCGTTCGCGGCGCCGAGGTAACCGTCCGATCCCTAATTAGGGACCCGGGCGCCAGTCCCTCATAAGGGACGCCAAATCGCAGAGACAAAAAAGCCGGGTTCGCGGCCCGGCTCTCTGCAAAACACAAAACATCTGAGGTGAATTATGCATATGCAGACCACCAGTGTACAGGCCCTGCAAAGGGTCGCGCCACAAAATGCGAACCACGATTCTGTGGCGCGAAATCGGCTTGGCCAGGTTTACGCCGTTCTTTTCTCGGATGGATGGGTAAAGGTTGGCCGCGGGCGGAACGCTCAGAAGCGAATCGACTGCCACATTTCTGCGTCGCTGATGCGCGGCGCCAAGCTGGTAGATAGCCGGATTTCGGGGCTTATCCTCGACTCCAGGGGCGCGGAAGCCGCGTTGATAGCCATGTGTGGCGGATACGCCTCGGCAGTCCATGGCCGTGAATGGTTCCAAGGTGTCGACTTCGATTCCCTGGCTGCACTCATTGATGACCAGTACTCAGGCGACTCGCAGGAGAAAATCAGTGAATACCTGCACGCCTTTGATCGGAAGACCGACCAGGTATTTGCAGCGATAGCGAACCAGGTCAGCAGCGCTCCCAAATTCACTGATGCGGACATGGGCGCATGGTCTTCGGCGCTGGAGCACGCCTCTGTGCTTGAGCAGATCTATCTCGACGACTGCTACGGAGGACAGCTGTTCGCAAAAGAACACAAAGGCTACTCATCGTTCTACCTGATGACGGCCTTGGCGCTGTACAAGGTCCCCGCGCAGAACGTCGCGGTCATCTACTGGAAGGCGTTCAATGAGCCCGACCAGCTTCTGTCTGAGTTGAGCGATGCCTCTGCCAAATCCTGTGCAGAGCTGCTGCACACCCACGACAAGGCCGTGCGGGGTGCAGCATGAGCATCATCCCGCAACAGGCAACTGTCTACCTGGCCCCGACTGCTGGCCGCCGCTTCCTAACCAAGGCAGCCGCGATCAACAAAGAAGCCCGCGCGATCATCAAGAAGCACTTCCCAGACGAAGGCCGCAACCATAGCTGCGACGAATCCTGCGGCTGGTGCCATGACCCAGGCTGGAGCCTTGAAGACGACCAGCCGGAGCGCTTCAAGCGCTACTACCGGATGCTGACGGCCGTCCTGAAGAGGGGTATTTGATATGCAGTTCACCCTCACCATCAACCAGGTGAAAGCTCTGGAATGGGGGCTCAACTCCCAGCAGGCGCTGCTGTTCTCGTTCGTCTACGGCTGCCCGAGCTGGGCCAAGCCTATGCAGACGCCGGATGGGATCTACTTTGCCCTGAGCAAGGCCAAGATCACCGACGAACTGCCGCTGCTTACCGGTAAGCCTGACACCGCCTACCGCATGCTGAAAGCTCTGGAAGAGGTCGGCCTGATCGAGCTTTCCAGCACCTCCAGCATCACCTTGTTCCGCCTGACCGAGAAGGCCACCGAGTGGAACCAGAAACTGGATGGCTCGGAAAAATATCCGACCCCACCTACTGGCCCTAAAGGTCGGAAAAAAATCCGATCTACCTCGGAAAAAAATCCGAGCAAGGTCGGAAAAAAATCCGATCCAAGGTCGGAAAAAAATCCGACAAATCAGGATACCAATAATCAGGATACCAATCAGGGTACCAGTCAGTGTTCGCAGGAAGGTTCGGACGAGCCGAACCAGCCTGCCGGAAAAGTGGTTGCACTGATCCCTGTTGGGGGCGAAGAGCCGCGCTGCGAAATACCGGCAGACATGCCAGGCCCGAAGGACCAGTCCTGCAAAACCTTCAAGGCCTGGGCCAACTACGCCATGGCCTACCGCAAGCGCTACCACACCTGGCCGGTATGGAATGCGAGGGCAGGCGGGCAGATGGGCCAGCTGATTGACCGCCTTGGGATTGAAGTTGCCCACCATGTCGCCGCGTTCTACCTGAGGATCAATGACGCCAAGCTGATCAACGGCTGCCACAACCTGGGCGACCTGCTGGCCAAGGCCGAGGCCTACCACACCCAGTGGGTGACCAACCGCCAGATGAACGCCACGACCGCCCGCCAGCAGGAGCAGACCCAGGCGAACATGAATGCGGCGCAGGAAGCGGCTGATGCGATCCGCAACGGCCAGGGAGGTAAGCGCAATGCTTTCCTCTGACCAACAAGCCGAATTGGCCGTCGCCATCTGCGCCACTGCTGAGGCAATGGGGCAGGCAATCAGCGCTGGAGGCGCTCAGCTCATCGCAGAGGACCTTTCGGCCTATGAGCCTGGCGTGATCATTGGCGCACTGCGCGCGTGCCGTAGAGAGCCTGCTGGGCGCCTTTCGCTCGGCATGGTCCTCAAGCACATCCACGCGGCCGACACCCGACCCGGCAAGGATGAGGCGTGGTCGATCGCCCTGGCGGCGAGTGATGAGCACGAAACCGTGGTGCTCACCACCGAAATCCGCCAGGCCATGATCGCCTCCGAGCCAATCCTTGAAGCTGGCGACAAGGTCGGCGCCCGGATGGCGTTCATGAGCGCGTACGAGCGCCTGGTCAGCTTCGCCCGCGCCGAGGATCAGCCGGCCAAGTGGGAGGTGTCGCTGGGTTACGACGCTGGGCGCCGGGTGACGGCCATCGAATCCGCCGTCCGCGCCCAGCTCATCACCCACGACACCGGGGCCAAGTACCTGGCCGACCTGCGCATCGCTCCGATCACCGATGACGGCCAGGCCATTGCCGGCCTGCTCACCGGCGAGGTGCGCCCGCAGGCCAGCGCCAAGACCCGCGAAAAGCTTGCCGAGGTGCGCTGCATCCTCAAGGCGGCCAAGGCAAAGAAAGACCGCGAGCGCGCCAAGGAAGATCAGCGCCGCCGCATCGAAACCTACCTGCGCAAGCGGCAGACACGCGCCGCAGTCGCTCAGTTGAACATCAAGCGCGCCGGGCAGCCGGCCGGAGAGGGCGTATGAGCCTGACTGATCGCGAATTGTTGGAGCTGGCGGCGAAGGCCGTGGGCATTGACACGAACCACAAATGGAACGCCCAGCGGATGGACATGAATCCGCCTGTGGTGAGCCTTGTGGCGCATCGGGGCGGCGAGTTGGTTTCGACGGCATGGAACCCGCTCCGGCGAGATGCAGATGCCTTGCGCTTGGCTGTAGACCTCAGCCTCCAAGTTAAGCCCAGCGAGACTGGTGTCGACGTCTGTGACGAGTTCGGTGACGAGATTTGGTGCGCCTATACCGAGGCCAATAGCTGCCATTACGAGATGACTCGACGCGCCATCACTTGCGCTGCCGCCGAGATAGGCAAAGCCATTCAGGAGAAGCACTGATGGACACCAACAAGATGCGCGATATCTGCCGCGAGCAGTTCGAGGCGTACCGCGACAAGCGCAACGCCGAGCTTGAGGCGGAAGGCCACAAGCCGGGTAGCAGGTGGCACATCAGCAATGCGCACTATCCAACCTGGGAAGCCTCCCGCGCGGCCGTAGTGGTGGAGCTCCCAATGTTCGACGACTACCCGGCCAGCATGGAGCGTGACATGCGCGAATCGCTGCGTTCTGCGATCGAGGCCCAGGGCCTGAAGGTGGCGCCATGATCGCCGCCTATTTCCTGATCGTTCTGTTCACTGCCGGCAAGGATTCGGCAATGACCTCCGTCCCGATGGAGTCTGCCGAGGCTTGTCAGCAGGCCGCAGCGCAGGCCAAGGCCGACCTTGAGGGCACTTTCAGCATCGTGCGCACCAGCTGCGTAAGGGGTAAGCCATGACCATGAATAATTTCGCTCAACTTGTTGGCTACGCAGTCATGGGCGCCGGCGGCGCGATGCTCGCTATGTACGCGATGTACCTGGCCTGGGCGATGCTCTGCGGCGCTGCGAGCGGCTTCATCAGGGCGGCCCGAGCGATCAAGGCCGCGCGCAAGGGGGTGAAGCGTGGCTGAAGCAATCGCAAAACCTCGCCACTTCTGGTCCTCTGGCCCGAGCCGGGTCCGTGACGTATGCCGGCTGGCGTACCTGTTCGCCACTGAGCTTTCAGTGGCCGGGGCCATCGAGATCATCGTCCGCCCGGTGAAGTCCCGTCGCACTCTGGAGCAGAACGCGAAGCTCTGGGCCATGTTGGCGGACATCGCGCGCCAAGTTGAATGGCCGGTGAACGGCGTCATGCAGAAGCTCGACAGCGAGGACTGGAAGGCGCTGATGACTGCTGCTGCCCGCCAGGAGGTGCGCATGGCCTCCGGCATCAACGGCGGCGTTGTGATGCTTGGCGTCAGCACCCGGCGTATGTCCGTGGCTGAGCTGGGCGACGTCATCGAGTGCATGTACGTGTTCGGCGCCGAGCGTGGTGTGCGCTGGAGCGAGCCCAAAGGGCAGATGCCTGAGCAGTGGGAGGCGGCATGAGTCATCAATTCAAACCGGGCGACCTGGCGCTGGTTGCCGGATCTCGCACTGGGACGTCACCGAATATCGGCAGGGCCGTAGAACTGATGATCAAGCTTGCCCCTGGCCAGGTGTTCGATACGCCAAATGGCAGTAAGGCCACGAATGCCAGCGGGTACATGGCGTGGGCCGTACATGCTGAAGGAGCTACAGCGGTAGGGGATAGTGGGCGCGTCGATGTCGGCGGCATTTTCTTGATTCAAGAGCGCTTCCTGATTCCCCTACGCGGCGACTTCGAGCGCGAGCAACAGAAAGCCAAGGAGGCCGAGCCATGCGTGTAGCTGAGATCAAACCGAAGAAGTGCAAGGCACCAGGTTGCGGTCAGCGCTTCAAGCCCATGCTATCGACGCAGAAGGTTTGCAGCCCGGCCTGCGCCCTGGCTATGGCCAAAGACCCGAAGCTCCAGAAGGTCGCGGCCAAGGCCATCACGAAGCAGGCCCGCCAGGACCTGCAGGAGCGCCGGGAGAAGCTGAAGACCCGCCGCGAGCATATGGCCGAGGCCCAGACCGCGTTCAACGCCTACATCCGCGAGCGCGACGCCGGCCTGCCGTGCATCAGCTGCGACTCACTGCCGAGCGACCACGACCTCATCACCGGCAGTCGCTGGGATGCCGGCCATTACCGGTCGGTTGGCGCCTGCCCGGAGCTGCGGTTCGAGCCGCTGAACGTCCACCGGCAGTGCGTGAAGTGCAACCGGAACCTGTCGGGCAACGCAGTCGAGTACCGCATCCGGTTGGTGAAGCGCATCGGCGCCGACCAGGTGGATTGGCTCGAAGGGCCTCATAAGCCCCAGCGCCTGACCATCGAAGACCTGCAGGCCATCAAGGCCCTGTACAGGCAGAAACTCAAAGACCTAAGGAGGGCTGCAGCATGACACCTGCATGGGGATTCCTGATTTTGGCCACCCTCATGGTGGTGGGTGGTGTGGCGTTGTCCTGGGCGGGCGCAGTGCGCCGCAAGCGCAGCTACGAAGAATTCATTTTGAGAAAGGCCAAGCGGGCAGGGGGTGAGCAATGATCTATCGAGACGTAATTTCCGCAGTGATTCGCGCGCTGGCGTCGGAGACGATCAACAGCGCAGGCGGCTGTGACTACACCCCAAAGGTGCAGGCCAGCAAGCTGAAGGGCGAGATCGTTGGCAAGGATGCGGCATTCCTGACTGACTGCTGGGTGTTCGGGCGGCTGCATTCCTGCTTGGATCAAAAGCATTGGCTGGCCCTGAATGCGCGCTACTCGACGCACATGGCTTCCAAGGTGGGGGCCATAGGTCGAATTGTTGCTCACGTGACCTCGCCGGCGCCCAGGCTGTTTCTGACCAAAGCAGTGACCGCGTGGGCCTATCCGCAGCTCGGTGGCGCTGAGCGCCCGGCTACTGAAAGGGTGAAACTCGATGTTGACGACGATGCCCCCGCCTGGCGAAAGGCCGCTGTTGCTAAAGCCCAGCAGGCCATCAACGCAAAGCTGAAGCAGCGCCAGGAAGCGCCTTGCGAAGGCGTCATCATCCTGCCCGCGCACAACTACGACATGAACACCTGGGATCTCGATGGGAACCCAGAGCGCACCCGCCGAGACTGGCGCCGCAAAATCTTCAAGGGGCTGGACAAGTTGGTGGATCAAGCGCTGGTGGAGGCTGGCGAGATCCTGAGCAACGAGGGGGTTTTGTTCGATGACCAGGACGCCGCATAGATCGCTTGACATGACATGCCGCTTCGCCGAATATTCACCCATCCTGTCATTCCTGCGCTAGTTGAGGAGTGAGAACAAAAGCCCGGCCATTGCGCTGGGCTTCCTTCAGTTTCACGACGTGTGCCGCCTTATCGGATTCACCCTCCCTGGTAGGCCAGGCTCGGCAGATAGGCGGCACACGTGGTGCAATTGAAAGCGAACCAGCGGCTCAACGTGTACGCACGCGCATAAGATCTGGGCATCGTAAGTAAAATTGCATCACCCACCACATAGCCCGGCCATTGAGCCGGGTTTTTTATTGCCCTAAGAGGGCCTCAAGAGTCCCGGCCAAGCGCCGGGATTTTTGTTCCAGCAAGAAACGCAACTGCAGCCAGGGCAGGCCCTAACGGGACAGCCTGGACACTGCTAGCCGGTAGTGTGGTGTACGGAAAAACACCGGCAGCCCGCGCACCCTGACCTCACATGCTTTCAGGGTGGCGCGTGACCGGACCGGCGAGACTGGTGCATTGGGGTGCCAGCGCTGCAATGGTCTTCGGCGGGCGGCGTGGGAAGACACGCAAATCAGCGGATGTAGCTCAATCGGTTAGAGCGCCGTCCTTCCAAGTCGGAGGCTCAGGGTTCGAGTCCCTGTATCCGCTCCAATTTCGTTATGTGCTGCTCCGCACCTCTGCCCGGTCCCTCAATAGGGCCTCCCCTCCGGGCCTTTTCTTCTAGGAACCACTCATGGCCGAACCAGCAAGCACGACTGCCGGCGTCCTGCTGGTGAAGTACGGCGTGATCATTGGCGGCTTCGCGGGGGCGATCCTCTCGCTGACTTTCCTGCGTGGCCTCACCCGGGGCCAGGCGGTCGCAGCCTTCTTCACCGGTTTCACCTCGGCAGTTTTCTGCACCCCGCTGGCAATCAGTTTCTTCAAGCTTGAAGCCGGCGGAGAAACCCAATACGGCGTGGCCTTTCTGATAGGCCTTCTGGCAATGAACATCATCCCGGTGCTGAAGTCGCTCGTGGGTCAGTTCGGAGCCAAGGGAGCTACCTGATGAGCTCGACCCTGATTTCAGTCCTGATCGGCGCCAATGCCTTCCTGAGCGTGCTGGTGGTGATCGCCGCGTGCGACTACCTGCGCCGGATCAGGCCAATGGATGCGCCACTGCTTGCCGTCGCGTTCTACCTGGTGGCTATCGGCGCATTCGGCGCCTTCGTCCTGGCCATGAACGGCCACGTTCCCACCCTGTACGGCGTGATCCTCAAGCTGGGGATCGTCCTGTATGCGGTCGCCCGGCGTGGCCATGTGTTCCAGCCCGGGTAGGGCGCTACAAACTCCCAATGCGCCGATCTGTGGCGCGTCATAACTCAGCCTGTGCGCAGGCCGGAGAATTCCAATGAAGACCGAATACCAGGTTCGCCCGGTTACCCGCTACATCGTGACCCGCTACGCCACCGATGCGGATAGCGCCTCATCCTCCTTGGTCGGCGAGTTCGCCAGCGGCCAGCAGGCCGACCTGATCGCCGATGCGATGGTTGCAAAGGATCGCGCTGATGGAATCGAGTCCAGTCGCACCCGCCACGGGCTTAGCCTGGGCGAGGTCATTTCTGGCCAGCGCCTGGAGCCTGGTGAATGACGACCATCGCATACAAGGACGGCGTGATCGCCTACGACTCTCGCGTCACCCGAGGCGACCTCATCACCGACGATGATTGCGACAAGTGCATTGAGCGCGACGGTGTGAAGTTCTTCCTGACTGGCGCCGTCTGCGACTATGACGCGCTGGTGGGGGCCTACTTCGGTACCGCTCCATCGGGGAAGGTCGACGCATCTGCGATCGTCCTTCACGACGGCAAGCTGATGATGGTTGCCGTGGATGACGATACCGGCCTGTGGAAGTCGCCACTCAAGGCAGACCGACCGTACGCCATTGGCAGCGGCACGCCATACGCATTCGCTGCAATGGACATGGGCGCATCAGCCGAGAAGGCCGTCGAGATGGCGGCAAGGCGCGATACCAGCACGGGCGGCAGGGTCAGGACATTGAGGGTGGATCAGCATGGCGCGGCCAGTTCCTCCATCTGACCTCCTTGAGCTGACCGAGCTGTCGATGCTCGGTACCAGGCTTCAGCCAGCGCCCGAGGTGGGCGAATGGGTACAGGCTGCGATCCTCAGCGAGGGTGGCGAGCTGCACAACCCTGACCATGCACACCTGATCGACGCGCCGCTGCGCTTCCTGTGGGCCTCAGTCTGCTTTGAGAAGCAAGGGCGAACCGTGGTAGGGCAGGCAGAGGCGGTGATGTTCCGAGCTGGCGGATGGCAGAAGGCTCGGCAAGAGCAGCAGATGATCGACTGGTTCGGCGAGGTGCCGGGCTTTGTCATCACCCTGGCTGCCGATTACTGCTCTCAGTGCTCCGACACCGAGTTCTGCGCCCTCATCGAACATGAGCTGTACCACATTGCCCAGAAGCTCGATCAGTACGGCGCGCCCAAGTTCACCCAGGACGGGATGCCCAGCCTGACGCTGCGTGGACACGATGTGGAGGAGTTCGTCGGTGTGGTGAGGCGCTACGGTGCCGGGCATGACGTACAGCAGCTGATCGACGCTGCAAGCCGGCCGCCTGAGGTGGCCAAGATCAACATTTCGAGGGCCTGCGGAACCTGTCTGCTCAAGTCTGCCTGACCCCTGACAGACCCACGACGGATGAAAACCTATGGCGGCCCTGAGCAACGAGGTGAAAGCCTTCATCGTTCAGGCCCTGGCCTGTTTCGATACCCCCTCGCAAGTCGCGGCAGCCGTCCGAGAAGAATTCGGCATCGAGGTGACCCGGCAGAAGTGCGAGGCGCATGACCCGACCAAGCGTGCTGGGCGTGACCTAGCCAAGCGCTGGCGGACCCTATTCGAAGACACTCGTGCGCGATTCCGCGAAGAGACAGCCGAGATCCCCATAGCGAATCGGGCCTACCGGCTCCGCACGTTGGGCAGGCTGGCCGAAAAGGTCGAAGGGATGCGCAACTACGGGCTGACCCTTCAAATCCTTGAGCAGGCGGCCAAGGAAGTCGGCGACGTGTACGTGAACCGCCAGACCAAGAACGAGAATCCCCACGACAACGTGCCGCCCACTCGGGTGCAGGTCGATGTGGTGGATGCGAGGAAGCCTGATGCCGTCGTTGAACGTTCCGCAGGCTAGCTTCCTCCGCATGGAGAACAAGTTCCGCGGCTTCGTGGCCGGGTTCGGCTCGGGCAAGACCTGGGTAGGCTGCGCGGCGCTGTGCAAGCACGTATGGGAGTGGCCCCGGATCGACTCCGGCTACTTTGCTCCGACGTACCCGCAGATCCGCGACATCTTCTTCCCGACCATCGAGGAGGTCGCCTTCGACTGGGGCCTGAAGGTCAAGACGAAGGAGAGCGACAAGGAGGTCGAGTTCTACAGCGGCGGCCAGTACCGCAGCACGACCATCTGCCGCTCAATGGAGAAGCCGCAGACTATCGTGGGCTTCAAGATCGGGCACGCTCTGGTCGACGAACTCGATGTTCTGCCCGCGCTGAAGGCTGAACACGCCTGGCGCAAGATCATTGCCCGGATGCGCTACAACGTGCATGGGCTGAAGAACGGCGTGGACGTGACGACGACCCCCGAGGGGTTCAAGTTCGTCTACCAGCAGTTCGTGAAACAGCTGCGCGAGAAGCCGGCCCTGCAGGGCATATACGGTCTGGTGCAAGCCAGCACGTTCGACAACGAGCTGAACCTGCCGCCCGACTACATCCCGTCGCTGATGGAGTCCTACCCGGCCCAGCTGATCCTGGCCTACCTGAACGGCCAGTTCGTCAACCTGAACTCGGGGTCGATCTACCACGCCTACGACCGGAAGCTGAATTCCTGCTTCGACACCGTAGAGCCTGGAGAGCCCCTGTTCATCGGCATGGACTTCAACGTCGGCAAGATGGCGGCGATCGTCCATGTCAAACGGCCTGACGGAAAGCCCAGGGCCGTGGATGAGCTGATCGACGGCTTTGATACCCCGGACATGATCCGGCGCATCAAGGAGCGCTACTGGCGGCACAACGGCCGGGACTACGAGAAGACCTGCGAGATCCGGATCTATCCCGACGCCTCGGGCGGGTCGCGCAAGTCGGTGAACGCCAGCGAGACGGACATCGCCATCCTGCGTCAGGCAGGCTTTGCCGTGATCGCGCCCGACGCCAACCCCCCGGTAAAAGACCGGATCAACGCCATGAACGCGATGTTCTGCAACGCGAATGGCGAGCGGCGCTACCTGATCAACCCGCTGCGCTGCCCGACCTACGCAGACGGCCTGGAGCAGCAGGTATGGGCTGCCAACGGTGAGCCCGACAAGAAATCTGGCGTGGACCACGCGAACGACGCGGGCGGCTACTTCATTCACCACGACTACCCGATCAGCAGGCCGGTTACCCACGTACCCATCACGTTCACTTTCTGAGGCCACCCATGCCGAACTTCATTCCCCGGGCAGAGTACTCGGAGGCCTTGCCCGGCTGGCAGCTGGTCAAGCGCTGCGTGGCCGGCGCCCGTGAAGTGCGCAAGCACGACGAATACCTGCCGATGCCAGACCCGGAGAACAAATCACCGGAGAACCTGGCGCGGTACAAGCAGTACAAGAAGCGGGCGATGTTCCTGAACATCACCGGGCGCACGCGTACCGGCCTGCTGGGTGCGGTGTTCCGCAAGACAGCCGAACTGCAGCTGCCTGCGGGCGTGGAGTACCTGAAGGAGAACGCCAGCGGCGACGGCACGAGCCTGGAGCAGCTTTCCAAGCGCTCTGTGGGTGAGTGCCTGGATACTGGGCGTGGTGGCTTCCTGGTGGACTTCCCGCCAGTTGAAGGCGTGTCCTCCATGGCCGACATGCAGGGCCGGCGTGCACTGATCCACCACTACGGCGCGACCTCGATCATCGACTGGGAAGAGCAGGTCATTGATGGCGTGCTGCGCCTGGTCTACGTCTGTCTGCTGGAGTGCATGTCCGAGTTCAGCCAGGAGAACCTCGATCGCATCAAGGAAGAGCAGTACCGGGTGCTGCTGCTGGTAGATGGAAAGTACGTCCAGCGCCTCTACAGCAAGGACGGCAAGACCTACACCGAGACCCAGCCGCTCGACAAGAATGGCCAGCCGTTCGATCACATCCTGTTCAGCTTCTACGGGGCCGAGGACAACGACGCCAGCATCGACAAGTCTCCGCTTGAAGACCTGGCCGATGTGAACATCCTGCACTATGGCAACAGCGCCACGGTGGAGGAGAGCGGGTTTATCAGCAGCCAGCCCACGCTGTTCATCACCACCGACATCAGCGCGGACGATTTCGCCAAGCTGAACCCCAACGGCATCCACATCGGCTCTACCCGCGGGTTCAACCTCGGCAAGTCCGGTGACGCAAAGCTTGTCCAGGCGACCGAGAGCCAACTGGCCCGCACGCTGCTTAAGGACAAGGAAGAGCAGATGCTGATGATCGGCGCCCGCATCGTCCAGAAGGCGGGCGGAGCCGAGACGGCCGAGGCCGTGCGCATCCGCTACAGCTCGGACAACAGTGTGCTGGGCACAATCGCAGGCAACGTGTCTGAGGCCCTGAAACGGGCCATCCTAGACGCCGAGCGCTTCATGATGGGCGAGCCGGACGAGGAAGGGACGGTCTTCTGGCTCAATCAGTCGTTCTTCGACGAGACGATGACCGCCCAGGACATCCTGGCCCAGGTCCAGCTCTGGCAGCAGGGCATCATCGCGAAGTCCGACCTACGCACCAACCTTCGCCAGGGTGGTGTGCTCGAGGCAGACCGTACCGACGAGCTCATAGACGATGAACTGGCCGAGCAGCCGCCGGTGACCGGCAACGATACCGGAGGCGGCGAGGATGAGCAGTGACGGCTACCTGTCGGACGCAGCGACTCGCCACCAGGTGCACGTTCAGCGCTACGCCGGTGGCAGCCTTAAGCGACTGGCCAAGTTCATCACAAAGGCCATCAGCACCGCCAAATCGCGCGTGTCAGAAGGATTGAGCCGTTACGGCACCCAACGGTACGAGAAGCAGATTCAGGAGCTACAGGGCGAGCTGGCTGGCGTATACGGCGAGATGAAGCAGCAGGCCGTGCTCGACCTGACGGAATTCGGCGGATACGAGGCCGAGTTCAACATGACCCTGCTGGGCAAGGTCGTTAAGACGGTCGTGCAGTTGAACAAGCCGAGCATTGAGCAGGTAGCTGCCGCAGCGCTGGCCGATCCGCTCGACCTGGAGGTCGGCAAGGGCCGTCAGCGCATCAGCATCGCCGGCGCGCTCGACCAGTACGGCACCAAGAAGAGCGCCGAGATCATCAGCGAGATTCGCATGGGCTCGGCGCTGGGTGAGACGACAAGTCAGATCACCCGCCGGCTCACATCGCTCGGCGTGCAGCAGCGCGACCAGGCTGGTGCACTGGTGCGGACCATGACCAACCACATCGCCAGTTCGGCGAGGTCGCAGGTCATGGCCGACAACGACGACATCCTGAAGGGTAAGCGCCGGGTCGCCACGCTGGACGGCAGGACCACGCCGCTCTGCCGTGCGCTGGATGGCACGGTGGTGCCCATGACAGCGCCGTCGCCGCCGTTCCACTGGAACTGCCGGACCACCGAGATCCCAGTCCTCAAGGATGAGTTTGCCCGAGATATCCCTGGCTCAACTCGCCCAGCGGTAGGCCCGGACGGTGCCGAGCAGGTCAGCAGCAAGACCACCTACGGCGAATGGCTGGCCCGGCAGCCCGCATCCTTCCAGAAGGATGTGCTTGGACCATCCCGCTACGAACTGTTCAGCAAGGGCAAGCTTCCCATTGATCGGTTCGTGGATGACGACGGCAAGGCCCTGACCCTTCAGCAGCTGCGCGAGCGTGAACCGATGGCTTTCGAGAGGGCCGGAATGTGACGCCACCAATGTTCTTCATCCCTCTATCACTGCTTTGGCCTGAGAGGACCAGCATGGACGAGAAACCAGAAGCGCCACGCCTTCCCCCGCTGCCGGCATTCACCTTTGATCCGTTGGAGTCAGCGATTGCCAATGCTGCTTCATCGCTCAATGGTACTGACGGTCTTGGTCGCCTGATCCTTGAGGCGCACCTGAAAGAGCTGTGCGCGCTCCAGCTTGAAAAGCTGAAGTAGCCGGCGCCACAGAACGCATCACCGCCATTTCGTGGCGCGCAATTTCCAAGCCCTGGCTGAGCCGGGGCTTTTTTGTACCTGCAGGCAGGGCCTGCTCAACGTCTCTGGGAGACAGCAATGACCTTGAAATTCCAACTGGACAGCCTCGAAGGCGTCGAAGAATCGGTAGCAGCCCTGTACGTCGAGAAGGACGGCAAGTTTGTCCTGGGCATCGATGGTCTGCCGCAGCAGGAGGATGTCACCGGCCTGAAGGCCAAGGTGGAGGAGCTCCTTGGCGAGAAGAAGGCCGCCGAGAAAGCCCGCCGCGAGGCCGAAGAAAAGGCGCGCGCCGAGGCCGAAGAGGCCGCCCGCAAGTCTGGCAACGTCGAGGAGCTCGAAAAGTCCTGGTCCGAGAAGTACAACCGCCGCGAGGCTGAGTTGAGCTCGGCATTGGAAAGCGAGCGGAGCACCCTGCAAGGCCAGATCCGGGATCTGACCGTGGGCCGCACCGCCACCGAGATCGCGACTGCTCTGGCCGTACCAGGCAGCGCCAAGGCATTGCTTCCCCATATCGAACGCCGGCTGAGCGTTGAGCAGCGCGACGGTAAACCCACCGTTGTCGTGCTGGACGCCGCCGGCAAGCTCTCGGCGGCAACGCTGGACGAGCTGAAAGCAGAATTCACCAACGATCCGGCCTTCGGCCCGCTGATCGCTGGCAGCAAGGCATCTGGCGGCGGGGCCGGGGGTGCTGGAAAGGGCGGCGGGGCCGCAAAGGGTAATTTCGGCGGTAACAAAGCGGAACGCACGGCGGCAATCGCCAACCGGTTCCCAGACCTCCCTCAATCGTAAGGAAAAACACCTATGTCCCTGTCGCAAATGCAGGTTTTCAACGAGTACATCATGCCGGCGACCATCGAGACGCTGGATCAGATGCTCGTCGCCTTCAACGCCGCCAGCCGCGGCGCCATCGTGCTGTCCCCGGACGGCTTCACCGGCGACTTCCTCCAAGAGTCGTTCTTCCAGACTCTGGCTGCTGCCCAGCGCCGCGTCGATCGTTACGCCGCCAACGGCGCCGCTCCGATCACTGACCTGACCGAGCTGAAAAACACCTCGGTGAAGGTGGCCGGCGGCTTCGGCCCTGTTCGCTACGAGCCATCGCAGATGACCTGGCTGGAACGCCCGACTGCACAGGGCGTCGAGGTGGCATCCCGGGCGTTCGCTGAGATCCTGCTGAAGGACCAGCTGAACACCGCAATCGCCGCTTTGGTTGCAGCGATCACTGCCCAGGCCGCAGCCGTCAACGATGTCTCGGCAACCGCCGGCATCACTCAGGTCGGTCTGAACAACGCCCACGCCAAGTTCGGTGACGCCAGCCAGAACCTGGTAACCCAGGTGATGCAGGGCACCACCTACCACAAGCTGATCGGCCAGGCCCTGACCAACTCCGAGCAGCTGTTCCAGGCTGGCAACGTCCGCGTTGTCGACATCCTGGGCAAGGTCTCGGTAGTCACCGATGCCCCGGCGCTGATGCAGGCCGGCACCCCGAACAAGGAAATCATCCTGTCCCTGGTGCAGGGCGCCGCACTGGTGCACGACGGCCGCAACATGGTCAGCAACGTGTCGACCACCAACGGCAAGGAGCGCATCGAGACCACCCTGCAGGTGGACTACGACTTCGGCCTGGGCCTCAAGGGCTACACCTGGGATCAAACCAACGGCGGCAAATCCCCGACCGATGCCGAGATCGCCACCGGTACCAACTGGGACAAGACCGCCACCAGCATCAAGCACACCGCCGGTGTTGCTCTGATCGGTGACGCTTCCAAGTAACCCTGATGGCGGGCTGGGCCGATGGCCTGGCCTGCTGAGGACAAGCGCATGAGTAGAAACAACATCTGGTACCTGCCTGGGCCGTTCCACCAGTACCAGGAGAACGTCAAGGAGCTGGCCCGGGAACATGGGCTGGTCATTGTCGACGCCAACGTGGCGGAGGGTCGCAAAGGCGCTGCCAAGGACGTTCCCGAGGTAACCATTCGCCCCGAGCTGCAGGCCCTGGCGGTGGTCGTCGAGGCCGGAAATTTGGCCCAGGACGTTGTCGATCGCTTAACTGCTGAGCTGGCTTCCATCGGGGTGATCGTCGAATCGTTCGCCATTCAGAGCCTGGAGCGCCCGGCGGGTGACCTGGGCGAAACCGCATCACGCCTGTTCGAAGTACTGGAAGCAGTGAATGCCGGCATTTCCAGCCTGCAGCGTGAGCGCGACGGCGAAGTGCAGAAGGTCGTAGGCCTGGAGCAGGAGAAGGCTGAGCTGCTGAAGCAGAATGCCGAACTGATCAAGCAGGTCGAGGCCCTCAAGGCAGCGAACGCTGACCCAGATGTCGAAGCGCTCAAGGCCAAGCTCGACGCCGCGAACGTCTCCTACCGCTCCAATGCCTCGAAAGAAGCCCTGCAGAAGCAGGTCGCTGACCTCGACAAGCAGTAATCCCGGGGCTGCGGCCCCAATCATTCAAGCGGAGGCCGGATGGCTACCTACATCACTGTGGCCGACGTAGACGCCATCCTTGGGCCTGACTGGGCAGCTCCAGAGCTGAAGGACGAGGCGGTCTTCGAGGCGAATGCCTATCTGACTGCGCTCAACCTGGTCGGC
Organism: Pseudomonas sp. SA233; assembly: GCF_054792385.1. Classification (NCBI taxonomy): domain Bacteria; kingdom Pseudomonadati; phylum Pseudomonadota; class Gammaproteobacteria; order Pseudomonadales; family Pseudomonadaceae; genus Pseudomonas; species Pseudomonas sp. SA233. Next base: position 2,231,010 of record NZ_CP096449.1, read on the forward strand.
ATCGACATGGACAACATCCCTGACGATGTGAAACAGGCAGGCGCGCGGCTGGCCAAGTGCGCTTCCCAAGGAAAGCTTTACCAGCAGCAGACCGAGGGCTCGCTCGAGGCGAAGACGGTCAAGGCCGGATCGGTATCGACCAGCAAGACCTTCGGCTCGATCGACAAGACCAGCACCGTCGCCCAGCCGGCCTGTGTGCAGCTGGCGTTGGCGCTGCTGACGCCCTGGCGCAGCAATCCGTTCGCCTTTGCTGTGAAAAGGGGATAGCCATGGGCTTGCGCGACGAAATCCAGGCAGACCTGGCCGAGGCCTTCGACGAGGACCTGGCCGATGCGGTATCGACGTTCACCGGCACCTACATGGGGCACGGCGTCTGGGACCCGGTAAACGAGACCACCACGGCCCAGCCAGTGACCTACACCGGGCGCGGCGTGCTCGACAGCTACGACAGCCGGCGCATCGACGGCTTGAACATCCTGGTGGGCGATGTGCTGCTGATCTGCTTGGCCAGCGAGGTCACCGACAAGCCCGCAGTTGGGCACCAGATCACGGCCGCCGACCTGATCACCGGCCTGCCGGTGACATACCGCATCGTCAGCCCAGGTATCGATCCAGCCAAGGCGCACTACGAAATCCAGCTGAGGAAGTGACCATGGCCAAGAACAGAGGCTGGAGCACGCCGCCCAGCATGTTCACCGGGGTAGTGGAGGAGCAGCTGAGCCAGCGCGTTAGGGTTATCGCCATGGCCATGCTCAACGAGATCGTTCTGCGGTCTCCGGTTGATACCGGGCGCTTCCGTGGCAACAACATCGTCAGCGTCGGGGCGCCGGTGTACACCAGCACCGTGAACGTCGACCCAACGGGTGCAGAAACCATCCAGGCCGGTGTTCGAGCAGTCACCGGCCTGGAACCATACACGCAGGTCTTCATCCAGAACAATTTGCCGTATGCAGGACCGCTTGAGGATGGGCACTCCCAGCAGGCGCCCGCCGGTATCTACGGGGTGTCGTTCAACAGCGTATCGCAGGCCTACTCATGACCTTCGAACAGATCAGAGCCATTGTCACTGGCCGCATGGCGCAGTGGGCGGGCATACCCGCATCCGCTGTCGATTACCCGAACAACCCGCAGGGGCCGTTCGATCCGGCCGGCAAACCCATCTGGGCCAGGCTGGCGGACGTTCCAGGCCTTTCCAGCACACCCGAGGTCGGCATCGGCCCATGCGTGCGCCGCACCGGCATCATCATGGTTCAGCTGTTCGCGCCCAGTAACAAGGGCACCCTGGCCATCACCAAGGCCGCCGATACGCTGGTGCAGCACTTCGAGTTCTACAGCGACCCGACCGGGCCGTTCGAATGCCACGCCGCGTCGGCCAGCGCGATCGGCGATGACGGCCACGGCTGGTACCAGGTAAACGTGTCGATCCCATACCGGGCCTACTGAGCCCCTACTTGCACCGCCACATGGCGGTTTTTTTACGCCTATCGATAGGAGATACACCCCATGTCCAGTGGTGCAAAGCGCTCTACCGCGTGGATTCGCGAAGTCACCCCGGGGGTCACCCCGCCAGGCCCGTGGAACGTGCTGACCCGCGTCAGCTTCGGCCTGGTGCCTACCTACAACACCGAAGAGAACAACGAGATCGGCGAGACTCGCATGTCGCAGGGCACTGCCCAGACGACCGTGGATGTCGGTGGCGATATCGAGACCAAGTTCCGCTACGGAGCACTGGACGAGTTCCTGGCCTCCTGCTTCGGTGCGAACTGGTCCGGTAATACCCTGACCATGGGTAACGAGCGCATCTCGTTCTCCATCGCCGCCTATGACGCTGACGTCGGTATCGCTGGCATCGCCCGCGGCGCCCAGGTTGATACGATCAACATCGAGGTCCCGAACGACAACGAGATCAGCGTCACCACCACGTTCATGGCCACTTCGTGGCAGGACAAGGCCGACAACACTTCCTTCATCGTCAGCCCTGCCCCTGAGGCCAAACAGCGGCGCTACGGCTTCAAGGATGTGACCGGGCTGAAGATCAACGGCGTGCAACTGGGTGACGACAACGCGTGCGTTGACACCTTCAACCTGCAGTTCGCCAACAACTCGCAGACCCAGCGATGCATCGGCAACGGCAATCCGTTCGCCGGCAACATCATCCAGACCACCTTCGTGCCGGGCGGATCGATCACCCTGAGCTGGTCCAAGACCGCCTACCAGTACTGGAAGGCGCAGCAGACCGGCGACTCGCTCAGCTTTGAGTTCACCCTGAGCAACGCAGACGGTGGCTACACCTTCCTCATCCCCGAGATGGAAGTCAGCGGCGACTGGCCGGACGGCGGCGCCACCGACATCGTCCAGGTGGAACTGAACTACACCGCCCGCCGCGTGCCGCCGACCATTACTCGCCTGCCGGCGCCCATCGTCGTTGCTGCGGTGGAAGTAACCCCGGCCACCCTGAGCCTGGCGGTAGACGAAACCGCAGACCTCGAAGCCGTGGTCACCCCGGTAGGCGCAAGCCAGCTGGTCACCTGGACCTCTTCGGCCCCGGCGATCGCCAGCGTGAGCGCCACCGGCCTGGTAACCGGCCTGGCTGCCGGTACCGCCACCATCACCGCGACCAGCGCCGCAGACGGCACCAAGACCGACACCTGCGCTGTCACTGTCACCGCTTAAACCTTTGCCCGGCGCGCCCTGCGGTGTGCGTCGGGCCTTTTACCGCAGAGGATTACCATGGGCATCACCATTGCAAAGAAGCCTGAGCTGGACATCAATGGCGAGCGTTGGGTGCACTTCAAGGTCGGCCCGGACGGCCTGGCCATGAAATGCGAGAAGGGTCCGGACACTGCCGCGATCCTGGTCGCGTCCATCGCCAACCCGATCTACAAGTCACACCAGGCCGTGATCCGCCGGCACCTCGCCGCGCTGAACCAGCAGGCCGGGGTGGGCACCGCTGGCTTCACCGTCGACTCCATCCCCGATGTTGAGCTCGAAACCGACGACGACCTGTTCATCGACCTGGCCGCCAAGCATCTGATCAAGGATTGGCAGGGTATCGACGTTGAGGAGCGCCCGGGCGAGCCAGCCAAGTACACCCCGCAGCTGTGCAAGGCACTGATCGAGCAGCTGCCCAGCGTCTACTTCCTGGCCCTGCGCACCGCCTTGGACATCGCCAAGCGCATCGAGGAGCAGGCCCAGGCCACTGCGGAAAAGCAGTAGCGGCATATCGCTGGGGTAGGGACTGGGCCGGGCCTGAGAACGAAAAGAAGCGCTGGAAGCATGAGCGCCTCGGGCTGAAGGCCCAAGAGCCGCCAGAGATCGACGATGTGGTAGCCGAGATCCTTGAAGCCTACGGTCACATCGGTCGGTCCCGGCAGTACGTCGGCATGATCGGCGCGCCTGCGCCAATTGCGCCGTCAGCGATCACCGAATACCTCGACCGCTACCCCTCGGTGATATGCCGCGAAGAGTTCGATGCCGCCATCTTCGCCCTGGACGACGAATTCCGCCGGCGGTGGGATCAGCAACAGGAAGAGGCTCGGGCCGAATCCGAAGGTAAGGGCAGGCGTAAGACGCGTTGATAGGCGCAGAGCTGTGGTAGATTCTGGCCATCTCTTGGAGGAAGCCATGAATCGATTGCTGCTAGTTGCCGCCATTGCCCTGATGCCGACCGGCGCCACCTTTGCAAAGGCGCCTGATCAGTGTGCGAAAATATCGGATCTTGCAGCTGAGGCCATGAAATCTCGGCAGGATGGCGATCTGCTGAAGGATGCCATCAACACGGTGGGAGACGGCAGCAAGTTCTCGGAAGCCATGGTTATGAAGGCTTACCAGGTTCGGGTGTTTGATGACGCCAATGAGCGGGCCACCGCCATTTCCGAATTCCAGAATGCAGCCTACCGAGAGTGCTACGACGCTCACAACTGAACAACGAATCGATAAAGAACCCGCATTGAGCGGGTTTTTTTATGCCCGGAGAATGACATGGCGCAGGAATCCCGCCTGGCGGTAACCATCGACTCGCGGGGCGCCAAGCGCAATGCCGATGACCTGACCAGTTCGCTTGAGCGCATGGAGCGCGCTGGCGATGCTGCAGCGACTTCGGCGGATGGCGTGAGCAGCAGCCTCGATGATCAGCGCAAAGAGCTTTCCCAGTTGCTGGGGCAGATCAACCCCACTGTCGCTGCACTCGGTCGCCTCGACGACATGCAGGAGAAGCTGGCCAAGTTCAAGAAGGCTGGGATTGTCGAGAGTGATACCTTTGTCGAGTACACGCAGCGCATCAACACGATGCGAGATGCCCTGGGGGAAACTGCCGAAGGCATGAACAGGGCGGGCATGTCGGCCAAGGCCTACCAAGCTGCGCTGCGCGGCGTCCCGGCACAGTTCACCGATATCGCAGTGAGCCTCCAGAGTGGGCAGGCTCCGCTGACTGTGCTGTTGCAACAGGGTGGCCAGCTCAAAGACATGTTCGGCGGCATCGGCCCTGCAGCACAGGCGCTCGGCGGGTACATCCTGGGCCTGGTGAACCCATTCACTGTTGCGGCAGCCGCCGCTGGTGCGCTGGCCCTGGCCTACTACAAAGGGTCCGAGCAATCCGACGCCCTGCGCGACAGCCTGATCCTGACCGGAAACTTCTCGAAAGCCTCCGAGGCCCAGTTGATCGGCCTGGCCGAGTCTGCGGACAAGGTGACAGGAACGTTTGGGCAGGCGGCCGGCGCACTGGCGCAACTCACCGCCGCGAGCGTGAACACTACCGGCAACCTGAAGCTCATCACAACGACTGCTGTCGAGATGCAGCGCATCACCGGAAAGGCAGTAGAGGACACGGTCGCCGAGTTCATCAAGCTGGGCAAAGACCCGGTGGCTGGAATCGTCGAACTGGATGAGAAATACCGATTCCTGACCGCGTCGGTGTATGCCCAGATCAAGGCCCTGTCGGATCAGGGTAACGCTGTGGCGGCCGCAGACCTGGCAGAGCGCACCTACGCCGAGGCAATGGGGCAGCGGACGTCCAAGATCCGCGATAACCTGGGCCTGATCGAACGCGGCTGGCTCAACATCAAGGACGCCACCAACGAGGTTCTTGACGCCTTTGCAAGCATCGGCAGGAAGAGCGTCGAGAGCGAAGGCAAGGCCATCACCCAGCTTCAGCAGAAGATTGCCTACCTGCAGAGCACCCTGGACACGGCCTACGAGGACAACGATGCCCGCGATCGCATCGCCAGCCTTCAGGCTGAGCTCAAGCAGCGTCAGGACATCCAGAAGACCAATGCGGCAACCCTGGAAGAGGAAGAGAAGCGGCGCCGAATTCAGGAGGATGGGCGCAAGGGTCTGCAGGACCTGGATGCAACCTACAAAAGCTCGCTCACGCAGACCCAGCGCCTGAACAAGGAGCTGACAGACCTCGACAAAGCGCGCGCTAAAGCCGTAGCTGCAGGGGTGTTCACCGCTGCAGAGGAAGCGAAATACGCTCAGTCGCGCAAGAACATTGAGAAGGAAATCGCCGACATCAAGGAGCGTGAGGCGAAGAAGAACACGCCGAAAGGCGCCAACAAAGGCGTGTCGGAGGCAGAAACCACATTCGCCCGCCTGTACGGCCAGTATGATCCAGCAGCCCAGGCCGCCCGGGCGCTGACCAAGGAGCAGGGTCAACTCGACCTGGCATTGAGCAAGGGCAAGATCACTCAGGAGGAGTACAGCAAGGCTCTGGCCCAGGCGTCGATCAACTACGCCGCCGCCATCAAGGGAGCCAAAGGCCTGACCCAGGCCGAGGAATACCGGGCGCAGCTGCAAAAACAGCTGGACAATGACCGCGCCCAGTACAGCCTGGATGCAGCCAGTGTTGGCATGGGAGACCTGCAAACGCAGCGCATGCAGCAGCGTGTTCAACTCGAGCAGCAGACCAACGATCGTATCCTGCAACTACGCACCGAAATGGCGAACGCCACGACGGAAAAGCAGCGCCAGGACCTGCAGGCGCAGATCGACCTGACGAACGAGTTTCTCCCGCAGCAACTGGCAGCGCTCCAGGCCGGCTGGGCGCAGATGGACCAGGCCATGCTCAACCCGATCAACGGGTGGACGGCTGCAGTGCAGAACTTCGGCAACCAGGCGCGCGACATCGCCGGGCAAACGCAGTCGATCTTCTCCAGCGCATTCAACACCATCTCGACCGATATCACCGACGCGATTATGAGCGGGCAGCTGTCCATGAGCACGCTTGGCGATATCGCTTCGAACGTGGTGCGCGAGATCATCGCGGGCTTCGTGAAGATGGGCGTGCAGATGGCGCTGAATGCGGCGCTGAACGCCACTCTCGGCACTGCAGCAGCCAGCCAGAGCATGATCCTGGCCGGAACCACGGCCGCGGCCTGGGCGCCGGCTGCGGCGTTTGCCTCCCTAGCAACGCTGGGCGCCAACGCCGTGCCGGCCGATGCAGCGCTGACCTCGACCACTGCCCTGGCGTCCAGCCTGGCCGTGATCCCTGGCTTCGCCACCGGTGGCTACGTGTCCGGCGCCGGTACCGGCACCTCCGACAGCATCATGGCCCGCCTGAGCGATGGCGAGTTCGTGGTGAATGCCGCGGCCACCAAGCGCAACCGTGCGCTGCTCGAGGCGATCAACTCGAATGAGCGGGTATCGGCGGCTGGTGGTGGCGGTTCGGTTGTTTCGATTCAATCGTCCGGTAGCACCCAGGCGCCCGTGGTCGCCCAGCCAAACGTCACCGTGAACCTGATCGAAGACCGGTCCCGCGCCGGCACTGTTGATCAGCGCACCGGTGACGACGGCCAGCTGCAGATCGACGCCTTCGTTGCTGACATCTGGGGTGGGGGCGAGCGGGCTCAGGCGATCGAGGCGGCCTACGGGCTTTCGCGCAACCCAACGTAGGTAGATCCCATGACCACCGAAACCGACGAGGCCGACAGCGGGGCGGGCGCAACTGTGCCCGAGCCCGTTGTGCCGCCCGATGAGAAAGAGCTCCTTCTGCAAAGGCGGCTCGCCCGCATCGAGGAAGCTCTGGGACTCAGCCCGCTCACCTAAAACGCAAACCTCAGCTGAGGAACGGCAATGATTCAATACCCGGCAGAATTGCCACTTCCGCTGCAGGATGGCTATGGCTACACCACGGTTGACCCGATGCGCTCGACGCCGATGGTCACCGGTCGCCGCCGGTACCGGAAGGTGCACAGCTATGTCCCGTCTGAACTGACGTTCAACTTCGTGTTTGAAGAGGATGAGGCGGCATTCTTCGAGGCGTGGTATTCGCGAACGCTGAATGATGGGCTGGAGTGGTTCGAAATGCCGCTCCAGCTACCGGCCGGCTTCACCACCTACCAAATTCACTTCATCGGTATCTACGGGAAGGTTGAACTCACTCAGGTCAAGCGCTGGCGCTATTCCATCAGCGCCGAGCTCAAACAGCGCCCGATGATCCCTGAAGGCTGGGAGCAGTTCCCTGAGTACTGGTTCAACAAGAACGTCATCGATGTGGCGGCGAACAGGGAGTGGCCTGAAGCATGAGCCTTATCGAGGAGTGCTACGCCTCGGGCAGGGGCGAGCTGGTGGACACCATCGAAGCCAGGAAGGAGGGCGGCACCGTCTCCCACCTGTACTGCTCAGGCTGGGAAGACCGGGTGTGCACCACCGAGGACGGCCGCACGCTGACCTTCATCGCAATGGCCATGGACCTGGCCCTGCCCAAGAACGACAACAGCGCGTTCCAGAACCTGGTGCTGGGCCTGGACAACGTGACTGGCGAAGTGCAGGAGGTCGTGGAGGAGGCCAAGGCCGCCGACGACCGGTTCATCATCACCTTCCGCCGCTACCTGGCCGAAGACCTGTCGTTCCCGCAAGAGCGGTACCGCATGACGCTGCTCAGCCGGGAATATGAGGACGATGTTGCCAAGCTGACCGCCGGCTTCTTCGACCTGCTCAACACCAACGGTCTCCGCACCATCCTGACCACATCCTTGGCACCAGGCCTGAAGTACATCTGACCATGATCGAAAAATTCATGCGCGCCCCGTATCGCGAGGGTGCACGGGGGCCTATTGCCTTCGATTGCTGGGGGCTGTGCATCGCCGTTCGCCACCAGGTGTTTGGTTTGCCGCTGCTGCCCAGCCTGGGCGCCGTGGGCAAGGACAAGCTCAGGGCCAATACCTCCGCCTATCACGACCTGCGCCAAGGCATGGAGGAGTGCGATCCGGAGCCAGGGGCCATAGCCGCCGTGTTCCGCGGCGCGCTGTGCCTGCATGTCGGCGTGGTGGTGGAAAGCGAAGGGCGCCTGAAGGTGCTGGACACAAACCCCGGCGGCGCCTGCCTCCGGACAACCGGCGAGTTCGAAGCCGCGCATCCAAGGGTGGTTTACTACCGTGACCGTCGAATTCTTCCCGAACAAACTCAGTGACACCGCGCCGCTCGGCACCTGGAAGACCGACCGACGCATGACCATCGAGGAGTGGCTGAAGTCGCAGGCCCCTTCCTACGAGCGCCGGGAAAGCCCGCCGATCAGCGTTGTCCTCAATGATGAGGTGATTGAGCAGCACCTGTGGCACAAGGTGAAGTTCAAGCCGTCTGACCTGCTCCAGATCTACCGCGAGCCGAAAGGCACCGATCCTTTCTCCATCACCTTCGCCCTGTTCAAGGGCGCCAAGGCGGTGCTGAAGGCGTTGATGCCGAAGATGCCTGGCATGCCATCCAGCGCTGGAACCCAGCAGGGCGACCCCCTGATGGACGCCAGCGCCAAGGGCAACAAGGTCAAGCTGGGCGACCCCGTGCGGCAGATTGCCGGGCACCAACGCACCTATGGCTCCTACCTCGCACAGCCGCGTAGCGCGCATGTCGCCCCACGAGACCTGCGCGTGGAGATGCTGCTGTACATCGGTGAAGGCGAGTACGACATCCCGCCGGCCAAGGTAAGGGTTGGCGAAACCCCGCTGATCTCCTTGGGTGCTGACGCTACCTTCACCATCTACCCACCAGGGGCCGACCTGAGCGCCGATCCTGCCCATATCAACTGGTTCAATGCGCCAGAGGTTGGGGCCAGTTCCAGCGGCTCTGCGGGTCTTGAACTGACCGTTGCCACCGACATTACCCGGTCCGCCACGGCCTCGGCGTATCAATTCGCTGGTGAAACTATCAGCGTGCCGGCCGGCTCAGGCCAGTTTCCGGGCGACTGGTCGAACGGCATCATCATCCGCGTGCTCGCTCCGTACACCTATACCGTCATTGACGGCGGCGCCGGGCGCGACATCGTGCGCGGACCGCTGGAGATGCTGAGCCCGACCCCTGGCATGCTCATCGAGGTTGCAGGGGCGAATGCTGGCCTGTACGTCGTGCACAGCTACACGCCATACAGCCCAGCCGTTCCGGCAAACCCTGGGACCGCTTCCATGCTGACCGGGTCTGCTGCGCCGACTCGGTATGACTTCAACGTCACCCCGCTGAGCTTCACCCTGCTCCGCGGTGCGACCAGCTACCCGATCACGCTGAACACTGCCACCACCAACCTGGCCGGCCTGGTTTCTGCACTGAACACGCTTTTCAGCGGAATGCCATTCCAGGCCCAGGTTAGCGGCAGCGTGCTACGCATTGTCGAGCTGACACCTTTCTCCGGCCAGGCCATCACCGCAACTGGAGCGACCACTATCTTGGGCGCCTCGCCAGTTGGCGTCACTGGGACTGCCACCACCAGTGCCATCCCAGAGCAGCCAGCCGAGATGACTCTGGACTACGACGGCGGCTCGCCAGTGGTCGGCTTGGCGCTGGGCCAGGGCCTGGCAACCATTGGCCCGCGCGGGCTTCGGTACCGGATTACGGCCTTCAGCACGAGCCTCCTCGAGGTCGAACGCCTGACCTCGTCAGGGGCTTCCGACACCGGATGGCCAGGCTTCAACGCCATGCAGACGGTAAATGGCCTGATCACACTGGACCCCTCGAACCTGCAGGGTGGCTATCGTGGCCCGGTTGCCTGTTGCCCAGAGGGTGAGAAGGTCACCGAGATCGAGTGGACAGTCACGTTTGCCAATGGATTGTGCGGCATTGGTCGAGAGGGTCAGATCTACGAGGTCACCGCATACCATGTGTTCGAATACCGCGACATGGATGTAGCTGGTGATTGGACTGTCATTGAGAAGGCCCACACAGGCGGCTCTCTTGATGCGCAGGGCTTCACCAACCGAACGACCCCGCCGTATCCCATGCGACCAGAGTGCAGGATTCGTGAGCTGTATGTTGATCGACCTGGTCGCGTCAACGAGGAAGCTCGGGATGACGCGACATGGACAGCGTTGCGCGGCCGCATGCAGAACTCGCCAACGAGCTATCCAGGCCTGACGGTGATGACCTGCAATATCCGTGGAGGCGACCGACTGTCGGCGCAGTCGGAAAGCCAGATCAGTGTCGAGGCTACCCGGGTCCTGCCGCTGATGGAGGGCGGTACCGGGCCAACCCGCGACATCGTGCCCTGGTGCATCTACCAGCTGAAGCAGCGCGGATACACGGACGACGACCTGGACCTGCCTGAGTGGCAGGCCTTCCACGAGACCTGCGTGGCACGGGGCGATACCTACGACGAGACGCTGGACTCGACAATCACCGTGAAGGACATGGTGAACAACGCCCTGGCGTGCGGGTTCGGCGAACTGGTGACGTTCCGGGGCCTGCTACGTCCGGTGCGGGACAGCGCCCGGGCAGCGTTCGATGTCACCTACGGCCCGAAGACGCAGACCTACTCACCACAGAACATGACCAAGATGCTCAAGATCAGCGGCGCCATGCCGTCGATCAACGACTTCGATGGCGTTGATGTGGAGTTCTTCTCGCGCACCACTTGGGCGTGGGAAACGGTCGAGTGCCGCTGGCCTGGTGACCAAGGCATTAAGGTCGAGAAGATCAAGATGCCCGGCATCAGCGACAGGACCAGAGCCTGGCGTATCGGCATGCGCCGCCGTGGCCACCAGAAGTTCAGGACCGACGTTTACACGTGGGAAACCGAGATGGATGGCAGCAACAGCGGCTACCTCAGCTTCGCCGCGGTTGCCGACGACAGGCCGAAGGGATGCCAGAGCGCGATCCTGCTGGCCTTCGATGTGACTGGGGCGGGCACGCTGCTGACTTCGTCCGAGCCGCTGGACTTCAGCGCCGGCGGCGAGCACCGTATTGGCGTGCGCAAGCTGGACGGCACGCTTTCTGGGCCGTGGACCGCCACGCAGGTGGATCAGTACACGGTCCGGGTGGATGCGCTCGACTTTACGCCCGTGGTCGACGGGCCGCTTGAGCCGCCGCACATCCTGTTCGGTCCGGCCGCCCGCTGGGCGTACCCGACCCTGATCACCAGCTCAGACCCTGCAAACGGAAACGTCGCCATGAAGGGCATGCCCTACGACGCCCGCGTTTACACCTATGACGATCAATTCCCGCCGGCCTGACCGGACCCTAATCGAGCATGCCCGCCACTGAGCGGGTTTTTTTATGCCCGGAGAATCTATGCGCTACAACACCGGTAACCCTGTTGGTCCAGATGGGTCGAGCAGTCCGTTCGATCTGCACGATAACTCTGGCGTAATTGATCTGCTGATGAACGGTCCGCTTGGGGAATACCTGAGCCGACTTGGTGTGCCGCTGAGGTCCTGGCGCGGGATCATGCAGCAGGTCACCGACTACCTGATCGCCATGGGGTATGAGTCGGTTTATCTGGTATATGGCGCCGGAGTGGTGGTCGAGCGTCAAACCCAGTTGGTTCAGCGCGATGGCGAGCTCTACAGGGTAACCGATGCATTGGATATCCCGCTGACGCTTACCGGCACCTGGGCAACCGACGCTCCGAAACTTCAAGCTGTAGGGGACGCCGCTCTGCGGCAGGCTCTGGCGTCTTCGACTGGCGCAACCATGGTTCACCGAGGCACCAGCACTGTTGACGCTGACCTGGCGGCGCTTGAGTCAGGGGTTGCACAACTGCAGGAATCCGCAGCTGGGTCGGCTAGAAATTTGGTCTCTCAGTCCAGCAAGTCGTACAACTCAGTGAACTCCAACCTTTACACCCAAAACCCATGGGGTGTTAGGTGCCTCAACATATTCGGTGACTCCATCAGCTTCGGTGCGAACGCAAACATCATTGAGCGTGACAGCTACATCGGCATCCTCAAGAAGATGCTCAATATTGAGCTTGGATCGACCAATATTGGGGTTCTGAGCATTTTGCCTCGGACTTCGAACGAAGGTGGAACGTATGACCAGTACTTCTCCACCTACACTTCGCAGACAGGGACATGGGTATCTGTTGCGGGCGCCGCTGCTGCTCACATTCCGTTTGGGTATGCTCTTGAGTCATCGATACCAGGGAGCTCCCAGTTCTACCGCGCTCCGATCAGCCAGCGGTATGTAAGGCTTTGGTTCGATGGAACTGTCACCGGAGAAATTGAAATCGTAGTGAATGGTGTTGTCGTCCAGACACTGGTCACCAATGGCTCTGGTAGCGGATTTGATCGTAGTGGCGCTCTGGAAATCGGAGCTTTGCAGGCAGCCAATCGGGGCGTTGCACTGTTTATTGTCCGTAACAAGTCTGGGACCATACGGATCACCGGCCTAGAGTTTACCAACGAGACGACGGGCACCAGTTTCAGAGTTCAAAACTTCAGTCGAGACGGTCGGGCCGGAAAATTCGTCGGTCAAGATGTGATCAACCGGGCTTGCACAGGTTGTCATGCCTTCATCTGGGCGCTGGCCACAAACGACATCACCGGCTACGATCCAGCCGCGCAGGCTGCATATGATCAGCGTATAGACTGGATAATCGCTGCGGCCCTTGCCAACCGAACCCGTGTAGTATTTATCGACTGGCTCTATCAGCAGCCTTATACGCACGGTCTGCGCGCCTCCATCCGCCGTGGCGCGGCAAGTATCCCGGGTGCAATCCTAATCGAAGCCGATCAGATATGGACGGTCTCTGGCCTGCCTTACACCGAGGCTGAGCGCAATGGCCGCGGGCTTTCGCTTGGCGTTCATCCAGAGGAACTTGGGCATCAGCTGATGGCTGAGACGCTGGCTCAGCGGCTCGGGCTCACCGTCACCTCTAAGAAGCAGGCGATTCGCCGGGACCCTATGTGGAAGGCTCTGGACATGAGCGCTACGTCCTTGGTCAATACCTCTACAATCCCAGGGAGGTTCACTGGCTATCGAATCTCTGACCGTGCGGTTGAGATTGTGGTGAACCTGACGACGGTTCCAGCCGTTTCTACGGTCTTGGGAACCATTCCAGCTACGGATTTCCCCGCCGACTTCCCTGGCGTTGACGTTAAAACCAATCCCGATCCGACTGGAAAGGCTGGCATCATAACGGTATCGCCCTCCGGCCAGATCTCCTACAAGCCGGATCCGACCATTGTCGGAACCCCCACAATCTGCTCGCTATATGCGACAATTCCCTATCACGACACTTACTCATAATCAGTGATTGTAGGGAAGCATGAAGCGTATAGTTATTGCGATAGGGGCGTCTTTTTTGGCTGCCAGTGCCTGGGGGGCGGAGAAAACTGAAGCTGCGAAGATTGACGGTGCACTGTACATTCGCTCTGATTTCGGTACCAATCGCTTCCTGATACGGAAGATCGATCTCTCTGGCAGCGACGGCGGAAACAACGTCGTTAATTTTGCAGGAGCAAGAATCGTTTCTAATGAGGGTGACGTTCCCTTTAATAGAGGGTACGTCGTCTCTCGTGAAAAGGACGACATCTCTCCTGTCAAGTTCAATGGAACGTTCATTGGTGCAAACCATGGCGCGTTCTTCGGGGTAAAAATTCCGACTACTGAGGCAATTTCTGTAGGCACCGCCTGGAAAGATGGCTCAGGCGCGAATTTCCATGTCGTTTCCGCGGAGAAGGAATCAGTGACTATGATTTCCGACAGCGTAGGCACAAACGGAGAGTGGAAATTCAAGCTGTCGGCTGACGGCGACCTTCATGAGGTTGGTGGAGGTCGTACGCTTTCATCTGCTGGTCAAGCCAGAGCTCAGATCTACCCGTCCGTACGCAGGGTATCGATGTCGGTGAGCTCTGGATTCTTCAGCCCTCTGAATGACAAGTTCAGGAAGGTCTCGAGTGTCAAAATTGGAGAGACCTATGAGGTGTTGAGCCCGTTACCTGGTAACAAGGCCGTAGCTCGTATTTCGGTACAGTACGTCTTGCAGGGTAACGAAACTAAAGTTCAGACCACTGTAAAAGCTCTTGACCAGCTCAACGGCTTCTCAATGGTCGGAACCCAGGCCGGCCCGCTCAACTATCAAAACGCTCAGCTGCTTCAGCGGGTTGATGGCTCGGATGGCCTCAGTCAATGGACTGATATCAGCAAGATTTCAGAGGCATTCCGCGAGAAAAGCCAGGACCTTGTTTCCTCTCAGAAGGTGGGCTGGGGTACCTATAAGTACGGCCAGACCATCCGCGTAGATCGAGTCACGATAAACGGCAAGCCAGTAGAACGCTCAAATCGGATTGATATTTCTGCCGCGCGCAAGCAATACCCAATGGCAGTAGACGGGCTTACCCTCCAGCCAGGAGATGTAGTCAAAGTAAACGCCCATCGACAGTACTGGGCTGGCGACGAGCCACCCACCCAACTCTGAAATAGAGCCCGCCAAGTGCGGGCTTTTTTGTGCCTGGAGAAAACATGGCCAGACTCACCGAAACCCAGGCCGGAGGCGCGAACGTGCTCCGGTTTCTGGACCTGATCGCTTTCTCTGAAGGCACCTCGACCGTCAGGGCGAGCGACGATGGATACAACGTGCTGTACGGCGGCGGCCTGTTTCAGGGCTATGCGGACCACCCGCGACGTAAGGTGACATTCCCCATCAACGGCAAGCCTGTGACCAGCACGGCAGCCGGCCGGTACCAGCTGCTGGAGCGTTATTGGGATGCGTACCGGGTCAGCCTGCGCTTGGCTGGCGGCTTCACGCCGGAGAACCAGGACCGTATCGCCCTGCAGCAGATCCGCGAGCGTCGGGCGCTGGAGGACATTAAGGCAGGCCGCATCGCCGATGCGATCGCCAAGTGCTCGAACATCTGGGCCAGCTTCCCGGGCAACAGCTATGGGCAGAATCCGCACCGCCTGGACAAGCTGCTCGGGCGCTGGGTCGAACTGGGCGGGGTGCTGGCATGACCATCAAAACGATAGGCCGCTGCCTGGGCCAGGCCCATGACGGCTCGCTGTGGTTCTTCTGCAAGGGCTGTGATCAACCGCACAGCGTGAAGATTGGCTCGGGACCAGGTCCGCGCTGGGGCTACAACGAGAATCCCGAGGCCCCGACCTTCACGCCATCGGTCCTGGTTCGATGGGATCAGTGGGAGCCTCCGGCTACCACGCTGGAGGATCGCGAAAAGATCATGCGCGGCGAAATCGTGCAGACCAAGGTCCCCAAGGTCTGCCATTCGTTCGTCACGGACGGCCGCATCCAATACCTCGCGGACTGCACCCACGAACTGGCCGGCCAGACGATAGATCTGCCGGATTGGGAGGCGTCATGGAGCAGCTGGTGAGGCTTGTGCCGACCTGGTGCTGGTGGCTGGCAGCGCTGCTGCTTGTCGCCGCTGGCCAGCAGTATCGCGTCGTGGTCGCCCAGGGTGAAACCGGTGCCGCGCGCGGCGAACTGGCTGACTACCGCCTGCAGGTCGCCGAGCGCGATCGCCGCGCCGCGGCCCAGGCCAGAACCGAAGAACAGCGCCGCCAGTCCTTGGCGGACAAGGAGGGCGAGAGTGCAAGACAACAACTGGAACTGGCCCAAGGCCGCGCCGCTGCTGCTGAGTCTGCTGCTGGCGGGCTGCGCGGGGAAATCGCCCGACTGCGGGGCGGCCACCGAGCTACCTGCGATACCATCGCTGCCCAGCAGCGCCAGGCAGGAACCTCTGCCGTCGTGGTGCTCGGGGGATTGCTTGAAGAGTCTGACCGAATGGCGGGAGACCTCGCGACAGCGCTTGAGCGAAGCCGAATAGCCGGCCTGGCCTGTGAGGCGGTGGTCGACAGGATGAAGTCGACCCGCTGACCGGCAGTTG
Organism: Pseudomonas sp. SA233; assembly: GCF_054792385.1. NCBI lineage: Bacteria > Pseudomonadati > Pseudomonadota > Gammaproteobacteria > Pseudomonadales > Pseudomonadaceae > Pseudomonas > Pseudomonas sp. SA233. The sequence continues at coordinate 2,247,050 of NZ_CP096449.1, forward strand.
CCCGGTCAGCCCTTTGATGGATACGATACTGTATCGATATACAGTATTGGTGCAGCATGTACTTTCTCCTCGTTCGCCGCCGCGTGAATGGCGTGGCCATCCCTTCCGATCAGCTCAGGAAGATCCAGCCCCTGCGGGCCGACATCCACATCGGTGACCACCACAGTGAGCCGCTGGGCCGGGTTTCGACCCAGGCCTGGGTTTTCAATCCGTCCCCCGGGCCCGACATCATCCCCCGGCTGCACGACGCCAAGCTCAATGGCATGGCCCAACTCGGGATCAACATCAACGGTGTCGAGGAAATCGATGGCGTGCTGTATGCCCAGTCGTGGTGGTGCCGGGCGGTGGGCGATTATGGCAACTGACCTGCCGGCGGCCTGGCTGGCCGAGTTGAACGACCAGGTCGCCCTGGTGGCTGATCCTGATGGGCGCGCAGCGGTGCTCGATGAGATGGCCTATGCCGCGCGCCGGCGGCAGGAGGTCGATGACGGCGACCTGGTCGACATGCTGGAGATCGTAGAGTCGGCCAGGTTGTGGGCGCTGGACGGCGCCGATCTGTGAGCAGCTATATAAAGGAAGGGAATCGGTCGGCAGAACGCCGGAGAGGGCGCCGGAAATTATCTTGCGCTAAGCGTGAGGGTGTGGGAGCTTCTGGGCCCCAAAAAAATGAGGAGATGTTGATGTCCCCCTTTAGAGCTCTGCTGATCATTCTCGCTGTCGTTGGTGGTATCAGCGCGTACAAGACCCTCACAACCACGCGCGCCCCTATCGACGCAGTCGGTGAGTGCAACAGTATTTCCGATCTCGAGAAGAAGCAGGAATGCCTTGAGGAGAAGACCAAAGACCTGCGGATCCCTTCGGCTGAGAAGTCGTCTTAAGGCCAGTGACTTTTGAAGTGACTTCGCTAGGATGCGTCCGGACGCGTGAGGCTTCGTTGCAGCGAAAGCAGGGCCGGAAATCCTGTGTTATCATGCCTTTAGGTTGGCTTGGCATGCATGGGGTGCAAGGGGTCGAGTGTTCGAATCACTCCGTCCCGACCAAAATACTCCAAGAAAATCCGGTCACTTAACAGTGGCCGGATTTTTTTTGGCCTTGATTTTGAGGGGGGCTAGGATCTGGTCCTATTAATTCATGAGCACGCTCCGTGCCTATAAGCTGCTCGATCTCTCGGCGCTCGTCCTCAGTAACCATGTTTACTGCCACTGTTATATCGCTGCTGAGAACCGGCCCTCACCTAGCGCTCTGGATTCACATCCTTATCTTCTCAGCAGTTCGCGCGTATCGCCGATCCCGTAATCGGGGTCTTGTCGGATAAGAAGTCTGAAATATTTTTTCGTAGAGCATCGATATCTCGGAGTTGGCACTCCCAAATAACGAAAACTTTCCAGCCAGAGTTCTCCAGCTCAGTAATGACGAGTTTGTCACGGTTTTGGTTGGCGATAAACTTAGGGATCCAGAAATTTTTTCTCGTTTTAGGAATCCTAGCAATTCGGCATGTCGTGTCTGGATGTTGATGCCAAAAGCACCCGTGTACAAAAATAATTTTTTTTCTTGATGGAAAAACTATATCTGGCTTGCCTGGTAAGTCTTTTCGATGAAGTCGGTATCGATACCCCATTCCGAAAATTAATTTTCTTACTGCTATCTCTAACTTAGTATCAGCGGAGTGAATTCTGCTCATTCGTTCACTACGTGCGCTCGGGCTTAAAGTATCCATTCGATGATCCCAAGATTATTGGAGCCAAGACCCTACAATTTTAGCATAATATTGTGAGTTCTACTCTGTCAGAAAACTTGTGGTACCGCTTTGATTTCAATGGGCTCGACATTCTGCGGGTTTCGTATGGCTTAACTTTGCGCTCACGACTGTGCTGCTCGGCAGTGGGTGCAGGGGGCGAGGAAAAGTTTTACTTCGCGCAGTGAGAGGCTGCATCTGACTAAAGCACGCAGTTTTTGCTTGAGTTCAATCCCGTGTTTCAGGCTAAGTGCATTCAGCTGCTTGAGCTGTTCAGCAAGCTAAGCATCGAGAGTTTTGAGCTCTACAAGCTTAGACATGTAGTGGTTTCTTTGTTGTTAGTGCAGCTAGGTCTTAGGCTCTGTACGAAATCCCGAGAAACTGAATAGGCGCCCCTCGGAAGCTGAAATTCTGTAGGGTTCCCCGCCATCTACGGAAAGGAATTCTGTGATGGCGAAGCGTTACGAACTCTCGGATGAGGCCAGGATTGTGGTTGCTGATCTCTTCACCGAAACACATGGCCGGGGGCGGCCCCGCCTGAGCGACCGCGTGATGCTCGACGGCGTGCTCTGGGTGCTCTGCTCGGGTGCTGCGTGGCGAGATTTGCCTGAGCGCTTTTGGCCGTGGTCAACGGTGTATCAACGCTTTCGGGGTTGGCGAAACCAGGGGACATTCGATCAGATGCTCAAACGCTTGCACCTGAGATTGAATGAGCAAGGCTTGATCGATTTGCAAACCTGGATGATCGACTCAACAGCTGTACGCGCAACCCGAGCCTCGTCAGGTGCCAGAAAAGTGGGGCTTGACGAGCTTACGGGTCACGCGCTGGGCTGCGGGTGCGGAGGCGTTACACAAAATCCACCTGCACTGCGACGCCAATGGGATACCATTGCGCTTCCTTCTCTCTGGCGGTCAAGCCAGTGACATTAGCTACGCACAACCACTGCTGGACGAAGTCAGCATTCCATCAAGCCAACGTGGCCGCCCGCGCCAACGCTGCCAGTAGCCGCTCGCCGGTAAGGATCACGACGCCAAAACACTGCGCCGTTTCTGCAACCAATATCGAATGAAGCCTGTCATTCCGATGCGCTCAATGAAGCGCAAGCCCAAGCCTGGCTTACCCTGACTGTTTGATCGACCCAAGTATCGACAGCGCAACATCATCGAACGCATGTTTGGCTGGCTGAAAGAGAACCGCCGGATTGTGACACGCTTCGACAAGCTCGCGAAAAGCTATGCCGCCATGGTCTCGCTGGCTTGTTCCATGCGGTGTTTGCGACATCTCTTTTCGTACAGAGCCTAGTACGTCTGACTTGAACAGAGTTGCACCACAGGGAACACATTTGTTAAACCATGGCGGCGAAGTAATTCGCGAGTTTGCCGAAGCGCGTCATCATTCGGCGGTTTTCTTTCAGCCATCCAGGCAAGCACATCGATGATGTTGCACTGTCGATATTTGGGGCGATCAAACAGTCTCGCCAAGTCAGTCTTGGGTTTTCGCTTCATCGAGCGCATCGGAATGACAGGCTGCATTCGATATTGGTTGCAGAAACGGCGCAGTGTTTTAGCGTCGTGATCCTTACCGGCGAGCGGCTACTGGCAGCGTTGGCGCGGGCGGCCACGCTGATTCGATGGAATGCTGAGATCATTCAGTAGTGATTGGGCGTAGGGGGCACTGGCTTGACCGCCAGAGAGAAGGAAGCGCAATGGTATACCATTGGCGTCCCAGTGCAGGTGGATTTTGTGTGACGCCTCCGCACCCGCAGCCCAGCGCGTGACCGGTAAGCTCGTAAAGCCCCACTTTTCTGGCACCTGACGAGGCTCGGGTTGCGCGTACAGCTGTTGAGTCGATCATTCAGGCTGCAAATCAATCAAACTTTGCTCATTCAGCCTCAGGTCAAGCGTTTGAGCACTTAATTGAAGTCGCTGGTTCCGGAACCGTTGATACACCGTTGACCATTCAGGCGGGGCCGCCCCTCCGTCACTGGTTTCGATGATAAGACAGGAGATGACATCTCAGGTCTCCTCCGAGAGTTTGTAACGCTTAGCCGTCACAGAACCCCTCACTGGTAATCGCAGGTGACTCTGCAGAATCTCAATGTCTGTGGCGGAGACTATTGGGTTTGTCGAATCTCCGTACAGGGCCTAGTACCTGATGTAACGAGCAGGCTGTTACGGCGCAGCGGCCTTGATAAGCCCTTAGCAAATGCTTACCGAACCGAGACTGACCGCGTCGGTTCCAACTTTGGGTTGTGCTTGTGGCAAATTGATGGCATATCTGCAGCAGTCGTTAGGAGGGCGGCGTCACGATCGGAGCCGCAACTCCTAGCTGTGAAGCTGAGATTCCGAGGAGCGGTTCTGAAAATGTTGGTCCTTCCAAGTACGCCTTTGCCAGAATCTACGGGATCAGAGCGCAAGGTCCTCTCATTGTTAGGTCGTGTCGAATGGGGCGACAGTTCGGCAAGAGCATTGAGCTCGTTAAATCTTTCAGAGCATGTCTATCAGCGCTGGGGCGAGATCGATTTCCTGCTTGTTGGTACGCGTGGGCTAATTGCCATCGAGGTAAAGGGTGGAAATGTCACGTGTGTCAGAGGCAAGTGGAAGTACGAGGATCGCCTTGGTCGAGTGGTAACCCGGGGAAAGTCTCCCTTGGTTCAAGCTAAGGACGCCTATTTCTCTCTAGTGAAGAATTATGTGGATACACGGTTGGGGAGAGGCTTTGCGTTAGAGGTGCCTGCTGGATTCTGCGTGATCCTTGCGGGAATGGCCCGAAAGGATCTTGGAGCGATTCTTGGCGGGCCTGAGTTTCCTATGGCTCTGGTTGGGACAAGGGATGATCTCGCCAATCCTGCGAGCTTGCAGAGGTTTCTCGAAGGAGTTGCGGATTACTGGCGACTCAAGAACAAGTCTAGGCGTGGACTTAGTGCGGACGAGATATCAAGTCTGGTTGGGCTATTCCGGCCAGAGTTTGAGTTGGTGCGTCCATTGCGGCTTGCTCGGCAAGAAATTGAAGAGCAACTGCTTTCGCTCACAGAGGAGCAATACAGTCTTCTGGATCTTTGGGACGGAGCTGAGAGAGTTTTTTGCTCTTCACCGGCTGGTTGTGGGAAGACGCTTCTTGCCGTGGAAATTCTACGTCGAGCGGTATCAGCTGAAAAAAAAGCCTTGCTACTCGTAGGAAGCCACGCTCTGGCTTCTGCTTTGCGTTTAAAGACGGGACTTGATTGCTATATTTTTTCTATCGGAGAGCTTGAGAGGACCGAAGTTTCGACAAGGCCGTTGGTAGAAGTGTTGCTGATAGATGAAGGACAGCTAATGCTTTCCTCCGAACAGCTTGCGCTGATGGACAGTCTGGTTATCGGCGGGATTGCACATGGCAAGTGGGCATGGTTCGGTGATCCTAGCTTTCAGCAGGCTACTGGTAGTAATCATTTTTCCTCTGCACTTCAGGTTTTTCAAGAAACAGCATCCGTTCGTCCACGACTCACGAAAAATTGCAGAAATACACCGGAGATAATTCTTGCTACGGAACTTGCAGCTGGAGTTCCGTTGGGCCATGCGGTAGTAAAAGGCCGAGGCCTAAGTCCCACGATGCTGGGAATGTCTAGTCGAGAAGGAATTATAGCCGCTGCTGCAAGACAAGTGCGTGCTTGGTTGGAAGAGGATATACCAATTCACACTATAACTTTGCTTGCGGATGAGTCTAATCCAAGTGAGTTAATCAAGTCGCTTTCAGCTAATGCTGGCGTTTTTGCTGCTGAGTGGTCTTCTGGCAACTATGTTGATGGGGTGCTAGCTGTTTCCTCTATAGAGTCATTCAGAGGTCTCGAATCTGGATTTGTTATCATTTGTATCTTTGGGGCTGAGTTAAGTGATGATGATCTTGATCGAATGCTGTACTTAAGTATGACAAGAGGGAATTATGCTTTGTCGATAGTTGCTGACTCGATGACTTTAGCCAGAGTCCACGTACGCATGGCTGATAATGCAGGTCGGAATTTTAAGGAGGCGGTTTGTGGACATTGAAGCTATAAGGGATTCTCGTGCAGGGCTTGTTAACTACATGCGGTCGAGGCTCATTGGTCCCGCAGAAGGAGAGTTCGAAGAGTTCGAAGGCTCCCCTCTCTTGAGATACATGATGGGAATGTTATTCCCCCGTGAGGGGGAGTTAGATTTGGCAGATGATGGCACTGAAGATGTTGGATTGTCTACAGACGACGAGTCTGACCAGACCGTTGGTGCAAGTCATCGTGCAATGCCTTCATCTGTTGGGTTGAGCTTTCTTGTCGCGAAAGGTGGAACCCTTAAGTGCAATGTATCAGCTTCTATATATGAGCGGCTAGAGAGCGAGCGAGGAGCGCGTTCCCGAAGGCGTGGTGAGATGAAATGGCGACGGATCTCTGTTCCTTCTGTGGGCACGGAGATTGTGGACGTCGATCTGGGGCAAAACGCCAGGCCGCTTTCGGTATTGGGTGGGCGGGCCGAGATACACATTCAGTCGAGGCCTTGGCTTGATGGTGCCAATTTATTAACTGTGACGCTAGTTAACTCAATGGAGAAGGGCGGGCATGGGTTTGATCCAGAGAAAGTTCTCTTCCAGATCGCCTTGTCCGTTGACGTGGTGGACGGCGAGTTCTTGCCTTATCCGAGGCCACGCTCAGCTGCGGTAAGTGACCAAGAGGAAGCAGAAGTACGTTATTTGTACAGAAACTCCCCTGTCTATGCGCGTGGACATGGCGCTTCGGCAATGTGGGATGTGCGGTCGGAAGTCAAATGCTCTCACGTTTGGGTGGAGTTCTTGCCAACGGCAGAGGTACGTGCGGCAACGTTTGAAGTTAGGGCGAGCGACTCACTCGATGAGAGGTTTCGAGATATTGAGTTCCTTGCATTCAGCGATGATGTACTAGAAGTGCAGCATGTCCTAACTGGACTTGGCGAAGCGTTTGGAGAGTGGCTGGAGTCCGAGGATATTCTTTGCCGGCAGTTCGATGAGGATGCCGGTTCAGGCTTGGCTGAAAAGTGTCGACTCTGGCAAAGGCGAATTAAAGCAGGAATCGAATCGCTATCGGCGCCAGAAACCTTCGCGGCATTTACATTGGCAAATCGGGCAATGTATTGGCAGATGCTGATGGCGGAACAGGCGCGGGCTGGTGTTGGTACATCAATGACGGGTTCTGTTCCCAGATTAGAACGAGGGAAGGGCTACAAATGGCGCCCGTTCCAGATTGCTTACTTCCTTGGAGTGATTCCATCCCTTCTGGATGGCGACCAAGAAGACCGTGAGGTTGTCGACGTTATCTGGTTCCCTACAGGGGGGGGGAAAACAGAAGCGTACTTGCTTGTTGCGGCATTTGAGCTTATCCGCCGGCGCATAATTTATAAAGATTCGGACACGGCCTCGGCTGTGTTAAGTCGCTATACGCTAAGGATGCTGACTACCCAGCAGTTTCAACGAACCGGAATGCTTGTCTGTGCTTTGGAGCTATTACGTCGCGATATACCGGAGCTTCTATCTAATCGCCCCTTCTCTGTAGGGCTTTGGGTCGGGAGAAGTCTCACTCCAAATAGATTCCAGAAGGCAATGGAGCTTTTTGACGAATGGAGCCCCGCTCCAGAAGGAGTGAAAAATCCATTTCTTCTAGATCGTTGTCCTGCATGTGCAACTCCTATTGTTAATGCGGCCACGAAGGAAGTTGGAGTGGATTGTGGGCCGGCACACTTCCTGTTCAAGTGTTTGAGCTCGAAATGCGACTTTCACGAAAATATTCCAATGCAGATCGTAGATGAGGCGTTGTATAGAGAGCCTCCTTCCATTCTGCTGGGTACTCTAGATAAGTTTGCGGGATTGAGTTGGGATGAACGGCCAAGAGTTTTCTTTGGTGGTATACATGATAATGCGCCTCCCCCTTCGCTCATAATTCAGGATGAATTGCATCTGATATCAGGTCCGTTAGGTTCTATATCTGCCCCCTATGAACTGGCAATTGATTCAATTATAAGGGCGCGAGGTAAAGGTAGAGGTGCAAAAATTATTGCGTCGACAGCAACAATACGAAACTCTCAGGAACAAATTAGGGGCATTTATGGCAGGAAATCCACTGTATTCCCTTCTCCAATCAGGAGTTGGGATGATGCGTTCTTTTTCCGTTTAGAGGATCCATCTCAGGTGCCAGGCCGCCTCTATGTAGGGGCCATGGGGCAGGGGGCAACTACTCCAGTTGTCTCAATGGTATGGGTAACTGCTGCGTTATTGCAGGCGAGTGCGGAGCTCCGGCTTCCAGATGTACTCCGCGATGCGTACTGGACGGTACTGGCATATGTCAATAGTCGGCGTGAGCTCGGTAGGACGATGACTGCTGCTTCGCAGGAAATACCAGATCGAATGAAGGCTATTGCTAGCGTAGAGGACCGTGTGCGTGCGGTAGATAATGTCATGGAACTTAGCTCACAAATGACTACCGATATGGGGGAGGCGATTCGTAATCTAGAGCGCAGAGGGGATAAGTCGCAACCAGCTGTAGACTTTGTTCCATGCACAAGCATTATCTCCGTCGGTGTTGATGTGGATCGACTTGGGTTGATGCTGATAAACGGTCAACCAAAACTTAACTCAGAGTATATTCAGGCTTCGAGCAGGGTTGGTCGCTCTAGATCCGCGCCGGGGGTCGTAATTGCTCTTTATTCTCCTGCTAAACCACGCGACCGATCACATTACGAAGACTTTCTTTCATATCATGAGTCTTTTTATAGGTTTGTCGAGCCCACCAGTGTTACACCTTATGCACCTCCGGCCAGAAAGCGAACCTTGCATGCTGCAGTTATCGCAATGATTAGACATGCGACAAACTATGCTGCAAATGATCAGGCGGGAAGTGTTAAGTTTGATGAGGCAGAAGTGGTAGGGCTTCTAGAGAGTTTTCGAGCGCATGTAAGAATGGCTGACCCTAGTGAGGCAAGCAGGGTGGAATCAGAAATTGATGACATTATTGAAAGGTGGAAGGAGCAAAGTGAGTCTGGAAGGTCAGTGTATTATACGTGCCCCGGTCCGCAGTTCGTGTCAATCTCTGCTTCCCTAATACGGGATTTTGGTGACCCGCCTGCGTTCGGAATGTACGAAGCTATGAGGTCTGTTCGTAACGTGGATCCAGATGTTGAACTTACCCCTGTCGGGAGGCAGTAATAATGTCAAGTACGCGAGTCGTTCGTCAGGGGCAGCTTATTAGCCCATTTGGAGTAGGTGCTATTATCGACATTGGTTCGGAGTCTTTTGTGATGGCTGATATCAGCCGTTGGTCTCCGGATGGAATGCGTCAGATCACAGATAGCAATTTAGAAGTAAAACTTAAGAGGCCAATAAAAGCGCCTATCGCAAAAGAGGGTATGAGATCGGTTGCCATTCATCGGTTCCCTCGTTGGTATTTTTGTCCTCGATGCCGACTGATGCGCTTTGTTACGGGGGCTGATGATGTCGGAAATGATTATAGGACTCCGACTTGCGCAGATCGGAAGTGTGGTGGTGAGCTAACGCCGATGGGCTTCGTGGCAGCATGCAAGCATGGGCATATGTCGGAAGTTGACTGGCACTGGTGGGCCCATTCATCTAGATCTGCAGAGGATGGGAGGTGCAGTCGACAAGGTGCACGGATGTGGTTTGAAACAACTGGACAGGCCGGAGGAGACTGGTCTGCTGTTTCTGTACGATGCGGATGTGGGGCGAAAAGAGATTTTACCGGTTTGGTTCAGGTGGAGGCTCCACATGGTATGCGATGCGGAGGAGGGCAGCCCTGGCAATTCAATCCTCCGCAATGTAACCAGCCGTTGTGGGTTAATAGGCGTGCTGCTAGTAATCTTCACTTCCCGCGCACAATATCGGCATTGGACTTACTACATGCTAATAGCGCTGAAAGAGAGCTCGGACTGAAAGAGGTTTGGAGGACAAACTTAAGTTGGGCTGGGCTCAAGACATTGTTCTCTGCCGGGGTTCCTGTTCATTTGATACTTCAGAGTGCTGAGTCGACCGTTGCCTTTATTGCTGAAAGGTATGGTTGTGATCTGGTGGTTGTTCGAGAAGCTTTGTTGGCTGCTCTGGCGGTTGATGAAGTTGAAGCGGTAGTAAAGGATGAAAATTTGGCTGAAGTACAGGCCGAAATTCTCGATGAAGAATGGCAAACTTTATCGGGGGTCCATGATGTGGAGACGGACTCCTTGATAATTAAACGTACAAAAATACCATCTGAATGGCCTGGTGAGCTATTGAGAACGATACGGTCTGTATCGTTGGTCAGACGTCTACGCGAAGTGCGTGCGATATTGGGTTTTAGAAGAATATCTCCGGACGAAGAAAGCGCTATGGTACCCGTAGATCTTGGCCAACGCGCCGTCGGTTGGTACCCAGGAGTAGAGGCATGGGGGGAGGGCGTTTTTATTCAGCTGGATGCAGATGCAGTAAAGTCCTGGGAGCAGCGAGTTGCCAAAACTCATTCGCAGCGTTTTAAGATGCTGGGCAATAAGATCGCCGGCTTTGGGTGGCAAGCTGTAATGGCTACTCCTCGTTTCTTACTATTGCATTCGTTTGCCCATGCAGTATTGCGAAGGCTTTCCTTTGATGCAGGATACTCAGCGTCTTCAATAAGAGAGCGAATCTATGCGGGGGCGCCTGATTCAACGACTTGTGGGATTCTACTGTACACCGCCGATGGTGACTCTGAAGGATCGCTCGGTGGATTAGTCCGGATGGGCGAACCTGAGAGGCTGGGGACGCTATTACAGGCTGCGCTTCTGGATATTTCATGGTGCTCGGCTGATCCTGTTTGCAAAGAAAGTGAACATCAAGGATTGGGTGGGATGAGCGCTGCATCTTGCCATGCGTGTATGCTAGTTTCTGAAACAAGTTGTGCATTTAATAACTGCTTGCTAGACAGGAGAACATTGGTCGATCTGGGAGGGGTTGAACCATTCTTTATGCTCGATGATTTAATGGAAGGGGCTTAGGAGTGGTCTCATGAGGTTTCCGAAATTGACTGATCTCGATAAAGAGCAAAAGGAGATCTACCATGGTGCTCCACCGACAGACTCAATTTTGGTTGTTGGCCCACCTGGGACTGGGAAAACAGTAATGGCTTTCCATCGTGCGGCATTTCTTCAGGTTCTTGCAAGAAAAAAAATGATAAAAATTTTGGTCCTCGTGTAATTATGTATAGCAAAGTGCTTTCAAGTTACACGAGTGCAAGGGAGAATGTGGCTGGTGGTGTTGAAACATCTACTATGCATGCATGGGTTTACGAATGGTGGCGAGGAGCTTTTCGACGGAACCCACCATTCTTATCTCGGGATCGCTGGAGGTACGATTGGACAGAGATGTTGGTTCAGGTCGCGAAAGAGAAAAATTGGAAGGGCAAGGGGGGGCATTGGGGGCACTTGATAATTGACGAAGGGCAGGATTTTCCTAGGGATATGTATTCGGCACTCAACATGATGTCCAGCCTGTTAAAAGGAGGAGGAGCTGTCGTTCCTCCAGCGGTTACTGTGTTTGCAGATGAGAATCAACGTCTTTCGGCTGATAAAAATTCAACCGTTGATGATATTAAGAGTGCATTGTCACTTAATGATGAGCGTCTATATTGTTTGCGTAAGAACTATCGTAACTCCAGACAGATCGCAGAGTTTGCAAGGCATTATTTTGTAGGGCTCCCATCTGGCATTCCAGATCTCCCAGAGCGGATTGGAAGATCGAAGCCGCGCGTTGTTGTTGCATCTGGCTTGGAGGTTGTACGTCGTAGGATAGCTATTTATATGGCGAATAATCCTGGGTTGCAGGTCGGTGTTTTATGTTCAGGTGATGTAGTCAGGAAGAAGATTTTCAATAGCCTGTCATCCCGACTTAATGGAAAGGGGGTTGTTGTTCAAACGTATTCAAGTGGTGACAAGAATAATCATCCTGCGGAGAGTTTAAAATTTGATTGCGGTGGTTGTGTTACAGTTCTAAATTTTCAGAGTGCCAAAGGGTTGGAGTTTGATACGGTTTTCCTTGTGGATCCATTCTCTGATCAGGGAGGTGCAGGCGACCAGTATGCAAGTATGCAGCTCTATGTCATGGCGTCTCGGGCAAGAGATTACTTGGAGTTGCTGGTTATGAATCAACCTCACAACCTGGCTGAACGACTTCCGGATAAAGAACTTTATGAGCAAATCACAGAGTAGAACAACCAGTCGGTGGTTCGTTGCGGTCCATCAGGACCGCCTTATGGAGGCTTTCGCAAAAGGCTTCTTGGCTACTGATAACTATCATGAAGCTTTGGTTGCCGAGTGCAAAGTTAGTCATGAGGCACTGAGTAATGCAAGGGAAGGTTTGAGCTGGGGAGAGGTAGTTCTGGTTGAAGTGGAAATTCAAGACAATACTCATGAAGGAGGGCGTGCCTATTTTCGTGAGCCAATAATTCTTAGTGACTGTTTGGCGTGTTGGTTGCGTTCACGAGATGCAGTTGTGGAGCTTGAGGCTAGGCTTGAGACTTTTGATGATACAGTCGCAACTGCTCTGGACTTGAGGGTGGATCCTGCTCTATTTATCGAAAATGATAACGCAGGAGATATTAATTCTGAAATAGAACTTCCTTTATTTTCTGGGGAAGTAAGTGCTGTAGATGAAATTTCTGGAGAAGAGTATACAATCGGACCCGAAGGCGGGAGGAGGTGCATAGAGGCGTCGTCTTTGAATAAGTTGTCTGGTGCTGTCTCGCTAATCTCCTGGCAAATAGCTCGAGTCGGACTTCCATTCGAGCTGCTGAGGTGTCTCTTAGATGTTCCTGTGGGGCAAGAAAGCGGGGTGGTGAGGTTTGCTACCCAGATCTATTCGGTATTGAGACCTCAAGAGATTAATTCCGAGGATTTTCGAATATTTGTTGCCGCTGCATCGATGCTAGGTGAGCTGGATCCGCGAAAAGGATTTGATGTTGACCATTTTATTAGTGAGGTATCAAGGCGCCTGGTACCGCAGGTTAATGATTCGCCAGAGATAATTATATTTGCTGAAACTGTACAAAAAGTCTTGGATAATCGTATCGAGCTAATCAGCTCGAAGATAGATGATAGCGGACGGATTGCACAGCGAGCACTAATGATCTTTCTCTTGGCATCAGCTCCTGAGCAGATGACTCGATGGATTAGTGCAAGGCCTGATATCGGACAGTCTGTTTCGATATTGGCCTTTATGTTGTCTGGGCTTTATTACGGCCTAGGCGGGATTCCTGCGAGCACCAAGGCGATAAGTAGGCAGTCATTTCTTGGGGCTGCAATAGTGGGGAAGGCTATTGCTAGTGGCGGAGTCGTTCCCGTTCACGTGCATCGTGAGTGGGGGCCGTTAGCAGAGGAGTATGAGCAGCTGATGGTGTCTGGCTTAACTCTCGCGGATAAAATTAAACCAGCATCGAGATCTCTAATAGAGATATTAGGTCAGTTTAAACAGAGAGGCTATCAAGCTGAGGTCAACCCTAGCGACGGTTGCATCAATGTTTCTTTCGATGTGAAGGAGGATGCATCGAAGTTAATCGTCTATGTTGGGCCGTCGGCATTTCGAGTGCCTTCAGATGATGTTGTCAGGTTAACGTATCGTACTCGGCAAGTGAGAAAAGGAGCGCTTCAACGGCAGATGCTTGAGAGGATTCTGAGCGGTGTGACGCACCCCGTTATAGCCAGCACAGAAGAGTCTCCTGGCGTGGTTAGCCTTACTCTTGAGCTTGGACTTGACCATGATGTTAATCTTGGACGCAAGATGCTGGCGGATGCGGCTCATAAGCTCGAGCTTGTTGCTTTTGATGAGTCTGGGGGGCGGAAGGGGGCTGAGCGGGTGGCAAAGCGAAAGGCAAATACTCCATCAAACACGGGTTAAGCAGAGCGTTGAGCGAGCGCGAGATTGAGGTCTCTACATCCTCAATCCGCAAAGCGTTCGCCGAAATCTGCTCCTCCGTTACTTTCCCGGGCTTGAAGCGTAAGGAAATGATCTGCGTCGGTATTTAGGTACAGGGGAGTGTGGGACTGAGATGAACGACTGTAGAAAAAATGAATGGGTCGGTCACGGATGCGGCCCATCGCTATGGCCACTTAGCTATACGAACGGAACAAGATCCTAGCCCAGATCATGACCTAACTGCAGATTCAAGCTTTGCTCAAAAAGAAACGAGAAAGACCTGTCGGAAAAGCTTGGGCTTTTTGTTGGCAGGCCATCCGTTGTTCGCGAAGCCGAATACAGGCAAAATCTAACCGATTGAGAGGCTAATATCGTGTAGGCCTCTCAATCGGACCTTTTAGATGTAATTAAGGGCTTCTGAATCGGAAATATCCATAGCTAACCACTTATGAAGCATCATCCCAATGGCCTCTGCTAACAAGGGCGGTACTGCATTACCTATCTGCGTGTATCGGGGGCATTCAAGCTTGCGGGCTGCACCTCCCGTTGTATACTTTCCCTTAAATTCAAACCAGTCTGGGAAAGATTGAATTCTTGCGGTTTCTCTAGCAGTTAGTATGCGTGCCTCGCTGTAATGGATAATATCGTCAGGCAAAGTTGTAATTGTTGGGGATGGTAGATCTTTCGCAAGAACAGTGATGGCGTGTTTTTTTAAGCCAAGCTTTTTTCGCGCTTCTAATGGTAGTGATTTGCCTGGGGTAGAGGCTTGTTGAATCTTTATAAATTGAAGGATAGTGTTAGTTCTGTGTCTCGGAATTCTGAGGCTATTAGGTAGGCCTGAATAATCCTCTCTCATCAGTCGGAGATATGGAGAGAGGATATCTGGCGCTTGGTAGTCGATTTGCTTGAAGCCGGGGATATCTGAATCTAAGCTGTCGATAAGAGATTTACCGCTGAGCTCTAGATCTGCTATTGCATCTGATGCAGATACGGGTTTTCCAATTCCGAGCCTTTTTAGAGACTTAAATTCTTGACCAAAATTAGCCAGGTCTTTAATGAAGTTGGTTTGACTATCTATGGCAGAGCAAATGATGAAATATCTTTGGCGATTTTGAGGGACACCAAAGTCTGCGCTGTTTATTTTTCCTCTTGATACGGAGTAACCTTGTCCTTCGAGCTGGGAGCAAATGTACTCGGCATATGAGGTCTTTGAGAATTTCTCGTCAGACTGTCTTGATTCGATATCGTTAAACTTGGCGTCGAAGCCGCTTACGTTTTCAATAACAATGAATTTCGGTCTAATTATTTTAACTAATTCTAAATATTGTTCTGCCATCCTATTTCTTGGGTCTTTTGGGTCCCGACGCCCAGCTAAAGAGAAACCTTGGCAAGGTGGCCCGCCGACCATTAGATCAATTACTCCCCTCAGAGAGTGAATCTCATCTAGGTGGTTATCAAGAAATTCCTCACATGTCATGGCTTGACGTGGAAGCCAATCTGGCCAATCAAAAGAATATCGATGTCCATTTATTAAATTGTGCCGGAGTGTTTCAAAAGCCATTGGATTCTTTTCAATGGCTGCGACACCGGTGAAGCCGGCTTTCAGCAAGCCAAGTGAGAGCCCGCCGCAGCCCGCAAAAACATCTATAAATTTCATAAATTAACGGGCGTCTCCAGAGTGGTTCACCGCTGCGCGCACAGGCCTTTCATAGACGGGCGATGGCAAACAGAAGATGATGCAAAAAAACCACGACAGGATAGCAAATTGAGATCAAGAGGCCTAGTCCAATTATTCATTGCGGCGGCGCCAAGCTCGATTGTGTAGCGGCGCAGTGAAGCCCGTATCGAACAAATTTTGATCAGTTTCCGTTCGGTAGGGCCGGGTAATCGTGCTGACCGTTTCCGGTTAACCGTTTTTACGCATGGCAAGATAGTTTTTACAAGTGTCATCGCTGTGATGGCGCGGTTAGCTTGTCATCATGATCAGTGAGCGAGAGATAGGGCTAAGATAAGGATTGAAAATTGCAACTATCGAAAGACTTATAGTGGGCTCCTGTCTGGGGGGATTGGCTATACGGCTTCGAACTTATTTGTTACTATTTTTAAATTCGGTTAAAGTAATTTGATGTGATTTCTTGTGTAGATGTGGGGTTCTATTATGAGTTTGGTTCTGTCGCGATAGACTCTGACAGGCCTGGTATGTCGAAATAATACACTTTAGAACGTCTCTTGGTGATCGATCACGACACCCCAAAAAATCCTGCTCCCAGTGCGCAGATTTACAGTCTAGTTCAGATGGTCAAGCCAATGGTTATATATGTGGCTGCGTCAGGCACTAGAGCTGCTTGATCGAATAAGATTACGAAGTACCGTTTATGTCGAACTGCAAACAGATTACGTCACAATATGCCACGGTTCCGTCCTGAGGGGAGGGATTTATAGGGTCGCTTATAAAACACTCCACACGCCTGCGGCCCGTAGCTCAACGTTTCGGCGAAGATAAAGGGAAGAAAAGCAGAAGTTGCAACCTTCATCTCTACAGGTTTAAGGTTGTGTTGGTCAGACGCTTACTTGCTTGTCGACCGGAAATAAATCTGAACTCAAGGGCCGATCGGCTTGGGTGCTCTGACTCGTTTTCCGGCAGAAACAGCGACTGTCCTTGGATCGAAACGTATTCGCTGTCCTGTAATATTTCGGATATTTCGATTTTCAAACTGGCTGGGTTAACCCACCATAACCCTAGGTCAAATAGGGTGTGTAAGTCGGCTCTGAGCAGGAGTCCATTGGATACGACGTTCGTTTCGTCACCAAAATAGGGGTGGATATGGGCGGCCTCCAGCACCTGCTGTACTGAGCAGCCTGTAACGGCGCAGCGTGCTTGATAAGCTTTCAACAATTGTTTTCTAAATAGAGGCTGACCGCGCCGACGAACGATGGAAACCATTGTGCGTGTGCGTGCATCACTGAGGTCATATGGATCGAATATATTATTGTGGTTCAGTTGCTGCTCAATCTTGCATGAAAACGACTCATGAACCGCAGCTGGATTGCGAATCAAGGTAAAAGAGGTGGGCGTGCTGGCAGATTGATTTTTATATATGAATATACCTTCGTATCGAAAGCCGGCATGTGGATGTTCGTATTTTTCTTTCCGATAGAAAAGCAGTAACTCCAAGCCCCGCTGATGGTGTTCTGAAATGAGCATGTCAGTTCTTCCCATGCGCTGGCCTTGCATCCGGAGAGTGTCGCCCACCAGCGTGTCATCGTATTGAGTTCTATCGGATGTTTTATGCTCGGTAATGAACAGCCAGACGGAATTGAAGCCTTTCGGTCGGAATATGCCGGTGTTGAGTGTGGCATCTTTTATATCAAAAAGGGCCCTAAGGTCGTCTCGTGTATAAACGGTGCCCGGTTCCAATCGCTCTGATGCAAAAAGCCCATACGGTTTTATGTTTGACGTTGGAGAGATTGGGAGGGGCACGGGCGGCTTCCTTGCGTGTGGCATAGACGAGGGGCTGATGCCTGCTTTCGCGTCTCTTAGGGATGCCCAACACCTTACTTCCTTCAGACGAAATGTGGAAGAGTGTAGGAAAATTCCGTTCTGCCTGTAGGCCTAGGCGAAAATGGACGGAGCTATGGGGGGATGGGCTTGCTACGAAGCGAAGGGCGAGCAACCCTTGCAAGTCAGTTCTCTGGATGATGGGAGGAAAACAATTGGAGGTACCAGCGTGTTTGTTCGCCCCATAGCTGCATATGAATGGCAGCTATATCGGGGGCTCCGTTTACGGGCACTGCAAGAGTCACCGGACGCATTCGCAGGTACCTACGAGCATGAGGCAATTAGAAGCGACGATGATTGGGAAGCCCGTGTCTCAGCTGTAGCAACCTCCACCAGCGCACAGGCTTTTTTGGCTTTTCAGCACGCCGAGCCTTGTGGCTTGGTTTGGTGCAAATCATCAGAAGCTGAGCCAGCTGTCGTCGAGGTTTTTCAGGTGTGGGTAGACCCCGTCTCACGCGGTGCTGTTGCCGGTCGGTCTCTGCTGGCAAGAGCTATTCTTGGGCTGAAGGTCGAGGGGTGCAACGTATACGCTTGGGCGTGACGATCGCAGATACCCCGGCGATGCGCCTTTATAGGTCAAACGGGTTTTGTGACATCGGCTTGCCGGAACCTTTGCGCCAAGGTTCTTCTTTGAGCTCTCAGTCGATGGAGCTGAACCTAGGTTTACGCTCTGGTACTGATAGCCCGGCTCGATAGCTGCTGTGGCTGTGTTGTGGTGGCGAGCGGTGAAGCGAGAATATATAGTCGCATGGTTTCGGCAGGAGAAAAGCCTTCAGAGATTTCTGAAGGCGGCTCTGAGTAACGAGTAGGCGCTTCAGCGCATCATGCCTAGCTCGGCATCATCCATCAGCGCCTTGGCCAATGCGCAGAGGTAATGTGAAGCCCATATCAGCTGGGGTTTGTCTTCCATCAAGCCGTCCAGGGTCATATCCCGTGCATAGCCCATAAGCTCCGAGGCTTGTTCGCGGGCGCTCTGGCAGGGTATGCCTGCTTCGATGCGGAACAGCGGATGGGTCTGGTTTTCACCTTGGTAGAAGGTGGTTTTGCCGACGGTGAATTTGGTTTCTTCTGTGGTCATTGTTCAATCTCCCCGAAATCTCTCGTGCCTGGTCTGGCCTCATCGCCGGCAAGCCAGCTCCCACAAATACTGCATAGGCCTCGAGATCTGTGGCGCAGCTTAGATCCATATGGGAGCCTTGCTTGCTGGCGATAGGGGCAGCCCAGGCGACACATCAATGAAGCCTTAGTGCAAAGTCCTAGGCTCAGTGGGCATTTGCACCTGGATCAGTGCGGACTCAAGCAAAGCTCGCAGCGTCTCCAGCTCATGCATCGAGGCCATCATCAAAATCGACGCAGGCGATTTGGGCTGCAGCAGCATTGCCTGATGCACGACGGTCGCCGCGCATAGTGCGTAGTCCGTGGCTTGGATCAGGGTGTCTTCAAGGCAGAGAGTCTTGTGTGGAGGATCTGGAACGATCTTGAGCATGGTGAAGCTCCAACGTAGAAGGAGGGACTACCACGGCCATGCCGTCAAGCAATGGGGTGGTAGCTGTACGCGGGTTGACGGACCGAGACGTTGGCACTCGGCGCACCACAGGGTGCCCGCACGTACAGCCACCATAAAAGTGTGCACATGAGGACAGCGTCATCGGTCCGTCAAAACCGGTCGCTGAATTGGCAGCGACGAGCCGAGACTAAAATCCACGTTGGCCATGTGCAACGAAAAACAGGCGCAGGGAGTATCTTTGGGAAATGGCCTACAAGGAAGGGGTTAATTCTGACATTTTTTGCCCATTCACCCTCACAGCATGCAACGCCGGCTGCTCTGTTAACGCTTTGTGGCTCTCAAAAAGCTTTCCACTCACGAATCCCTGTATCCAGTTATGTCGCCATGCCAACAAACGGTCCAGCATGGACTTTCGCCACTCAAGCCTCGAAACTGACCCGCTCGCATCTGGACCAAGGCAGGTCACGGGCCAGCCCCTGACAACGGACGCCAAGTCACAGCCCATGGAATGCACCGAAGATGACTATCGAAGCTTTTGCCCCTTTCCAGCGCTTTGCCGCTGACCTGTTGAAGTATCTACCGGCTGACCAGCCAGATGGCTCCCACGACCTGTCCCACATCCATCGCGTATGGGTCAACGCACAACGGATACAGCGCGTAGAAGGCGGCGACCTGGAAGTGCTGCTTGCAGCGACGGTGCTGCATGATTGTGTCGCAGTAGAAAAGAACTCGCCCTTGCGTGGGCAGGCGTCAACGCTGTCCGCACAAAAGGCGGCGTCAATCCTCGCTGATATGGGCTGGCCCTTGCAGCGCATCGAACAGGTGGCGCATGCAGTCAAAACCCACAGCTATTCGGCTGGCTTTGAACCACTCACCCTTGAGGCCCGGATTCTTCAGGATAGTGATCGCCTGGACGCCATAGGTGCAGTGGGTATCGCCCGGTGTTTTTACGTTTCCGGGCGAATGGGGTCGGCGCTGTACGATTTCGAGAACCCCGCGGCGTGGGGGAGGGAGTATCAGGACAAGGCGTATGCGGTCGAGCACTTTCATACCAAGCTACTGAAGCTTGCGTCAGGTTTTAGAACTGCTGAAGGGGCTCGGCTGGCTGCTGAGCGCCATGCTCGGCTTGAAGTGTTTCTTGCGGATTTCATGGATGAGATCGGGGCCGGCGGGGTAGGGATGCAGTGACGGGGCTTGGGGCGATTGGCAGGTTGTTTTGGGCGTTGGCCAGTTGTCCTGGAACTGCATATGGCTGATCGATTTGGCAGGTGCCTTTGGGCAAGGTGCCAAGCCTTGGGTTTTGGAGGCGGGTAGCTGTGGGCTCATGGCCCTGAGTATTGCGTTTGGGCGGGGAAGAATCTGGCGTGGGCATGGCACCGGCTGCGCCGGTGTTCGCGGCTGAAGCCGCTCCTACAGGGGGACCTGCTAGGTCATGGAGATGTGGGCAGTTTTGAGGGCGGATTTGCTCGTGGAGACTTTTTGTATGCGGTTCTGCTTATTGATGAGTGGCTTGCGGCTTTTTTAGCGGGTTTATCGTGGATGGCACGGGCTGCGCCCGTGTTCGCGGGCGCGCTGCCCGCTCCCACAGGGGGCGCGCGGGGTTTGAGCGCTGTGTTGGGGCATTCAGATAATCCAGCTTTGGCGGAGCGGGAGTGTCGAGCGGGGCGGGGTCTGGGGCAATGAATAGGCGGGCTGAGAGGCGAGAAGAGATGCCGCACAACCCGGATCGTGCTCGTCTCAGAGAGGTGGCGCTATGTAGACAACCCGGTTTCGTCCATTCTGTTTGGCGTCATAAAGCCCTTTGTCAGCGCGTTCCAGTGCGTCATCCAGCGTTTCACCCTTGGCAAACAGGGTGCACCCGATGCTCAGGGTTACGTTCAACTGACCACAGGGCAACTGCATCGGGCTGGCACCCACCTGTTCGCGAATCCGCTCAGCAATCCGGGTCAGCTCTTCGCTGTCCTTCACCTGCAAAATTGCAACAAACTCCTCACCCCCATGGCGCACCACCAGGTCATCGGGGCGCAGTGCCGCGCGCAGGCGACGGGCCGTTTCGCAAAGCACCTTGTCACCGCCGCCATGGCCGTACTTGTCGTTGATGGACTTGAAGTGGTCCAGGTCGGCATACACCGCACCCAGCCGTAAGCCGTTTACCTCGGCCAATCGCCGTTCATGCGCTTCAAACGCCGATAACGCGCCGCGGTTCCACAGTTGTGTCAAAGGGTCGAGCAGGGCTTTGCGCTGCTCGCGATCCATTTCAAGCCGCAGATCGCGGTTCACCTGGGCCAAGGTACGCAGCTGCAGATACCCCTCGGCGAGCGTGGCCAGGTCCCTGAAGTTCGCTTGTTGAGCCTCGCTGAGCACGCGCGGGCGCGGGTCGAACATGCACAGTGTACCGATGGCTTTACCGTTGCCAGCACGCAAGGGGTGGCCGGCGTAAAAGCGGATGTAGGGCTCGTTCAGCACGAGCGGGTTGTCGACGAATCGTTCGTCGCACAGGGCGTCGGGCACCGTCAGGGTGTCCTCGCCGAGAATGGCGTAGCCGCAGAACGAAACACTGCGCGTCGTCTCGCTTGCCTCAAGGCCTATGCGGGCCTTGAACCACTGCCGGTCCTGGTCGATCAGGCTGATAAGCACGGTGTCCACATGGGCCAGGTCCTGGGTGAGCCGCACCAGGGTATCCAGGTAATGCTCGGCTGGCGTGTCGACCAGGTTCATGTCGTCGAGCGTGCGCTGGCGCAGCGCTTCGTCAGCGGGCAAGGGGCAAGCTGGCATTGTGGGTCCTCCGTTCCTTGGTTGGCTTGGGTACCTGGCGGGTGCGCGGTCTGTATCCCGTCGAAACAAGCACAGCATAGGCCATGGCGTGATGCACGGTCGGCCGACAATTTCTTGCCGGGAGTGTGATTTCTTTCGCTCGATCTTCGTCAAGGATGCTACCCCTTAGCCGTCGTCTGGGGACTGATACAGGGCCTTCCATGCAAACGCTGTTGAACGAGATTCTCGAAGAAGTACGTCCCTTGATCGGCAAGGGCAAAGTGGCTGACTACATTCCCGCGCTGGCCGATGTGCCGGCGAACCAGCTGGGCATCGCGGTCTATGGCAACGATGGCAGCTATTACTGCGCAGGCGACGCGCTGGTGCCGTTCTCGGTGCAGAGTATTTCCAAGGTGTTCAGCCTGGTGCAGGCGATTGGGCACTCCGGGGAAGCCATTTGGGAGCGGCTTGGCCATGAGCCTTCCGGCCAGCCGTTCAACTCGCTGGTGCAGCTGGAGTTCGAACGCGGTCGGCCGCGCAACCCCTTTATCAATGCGGGTGCGTTGGTGATCTGCGACATCAACCAGTCGCGCTTCGCTGCACCCACGTTGTCGATGCGCGATTTTGTGCGGCGGCTATCGGGCAATCCCCATATCGCGATCGACGCCCGCGTTGCCGATTCGGAGTATCAGTTCCGTGCGCGTAACGCAGCCATGGCTTACCTGATGCAGTCGTTCGGCAACTTCCATAACGAGGTGGAAACGGTGCTGCGCAGCTATTTCAGTTACTGCGCGCTGCAAATGAACTGCCTTGATCTGGCTCGGGCGTTCTGTTTCCTGGCCAACGATGGGTTCTGCAAGCACAGTGGTGAGCAGATTCTGACCCGGCGCCAGACCCAGCAGGTGAACTCGATCATGGCCACCAGCGGGTTGTATGACGAAGCAGGGAATTTCGCCTATCGGGTGGGGTTGCCGGGCAAGAGTGGTGTAGGGGGTGGCATTGTGGCGATCGTGCCGGGGCAATTCACTGTGTGCGTGTGGTCGCCGGAATTGAATGCGGCGGGTAACTCCCTGGCCGGCATGGCGGCGCTCGAACTGCTCAGTTCGCGTATCGGCTGGTCGGTGTTCTGATCGGCGGGCCCGGTGGCTGAGGTAGGCCCGGTCGATACCTCAGCTCGTTGGGTCTTGCCCCAGTACCTTGGCAAGGGCCACGCGGGCATCTTCAAGCTGTACCAGTGAAGCATGCCGCGCGCCCAGCGCGTCACCGTTCTGGATAGCGGTCAGAATCGCCTTGTGCCGGGGCAGGGCGAGTTCGTCGAAATTCGCCCGCTGGTTGGAGTAGCGCACCGACTCGCGCAGCGCCATCGACAGCATGTTGCACAGGTAGGCCAGCAGGTCGTTGTGGGTGGCGTCGGCGATGCGGGCGTGGAAGTCCAGGTCCGGTTGCAGGCGCTCTTCATGGTTGCGGGCGGCTTCCATGCGCTGGTAGGCCTCGGCGATCGAATCGACGTCGTCGGCGCTGGCGTTGGTGGCGGCCAGTGCGGCGGCGGCGGGTTCGATGACCCAGCGTACGCTGCTTAGCATGTTGAAGAATTCCTGTTGCGGTGTGGCCTGCATCAGCCAGTGCAGCACGTCCGGGTCGAGCATGTGCCAGTCATGGCGCGGCCGAACCAGGGTGCCCACCCGCGGGCGGGCCTCGATCAGGCCCTTGGCGGTAAGGGCGCGCATCGCCTCGCGGAACACCGGCCGGCTGATCGCGTAGGCTTCGCACAGGCTGGCCTCGGAAGGCAGCTTCTGCCCGGGTGCGAGTTGGCCGGATACGATCTGTACGCCAAGGTCCTGGACCAGGGTGGCGTGCATGCTCTTGCGCGTGGTGGGTTGGCGGTAGTTCATGTGGGGCGGGGCGGATCCTTCTGGCGGGGGCAGCATCATAGCATTAGCGCGTCGACGCGGTGCATGGCACCGGCTGCGCCGGTGTTCGTGGCTAAAGCCGCTCCCACAGGTACCGCGTGAGCCTGAAGCCTGCGCCGTCCCTGTGGGAGCGGGTTCACCCGCGAAGCAGGTGACGCGGTGGATGGCACCGGCTGCGCCGGTGTTCGCGGCTGAAGCCGCTCCTACAGGTACAGCGTGAGCCTGAAGCCTGCGCCGTCCCTGTGGGAGCGGGTTCACCTGCGAAGCAGGCGACGCGGTGGATGGCACCGGCTGCGCCGGTGTTCGCGGCTGAAGCCGCTCCTACAGGTACAGCGTGAGCCTGAAGCCTGCGCCGTCCCTGTGGGAACGGGTTCACCCGCGAAGCAGGCGACGCGGTGGATGGCACCGGCTACGCCGGTGTTCGCGGCCACGGCCGCTCCCACAGGTACCGCGTGAGCCTGAAGCCTGCGCCGTCCCTGTGGGAGCGGGTTCACCCGCGAAGCAGGCGACGCGGTGGATGGCACCGGCTGCGCCGGTGTTCACGGCCACGGCCGCTCCCACAGGTACCGCGTGAGCCTGAAGCCTGCGCCGTCCCTGTGGGAGCGGGTTCACCCGCGAAGCAGGCGACGCGGTGGATGGCACCGGCTACGCCGGTGTTCGCGGCTGAAGCCGCTCCTACAGGTACAGCGCGAGCCCAAAGCCTGCGCCGGACCTTCGGGAGCGGGCGCGCCCGCGAAGCAGGCGACGCGGAGGAATGGCACCGGCTGCGCCGGCGATGGGCTGCGCAGCAGCCCCGATGATGCTAACCGACAGGCTTCAGGCCTTAGTGCGAGTGCTTGGGCACCGCCGCCCCTCGGCATCCGACCAGGAAGTCGAAGTCGCAACCTTCATCGGCCTGCATGACGTGGTCCAGGTACAGCCTGGCGTAACCACCGCTGATCAACTGCGGCGGGGCTTGCAGGTCGGCCAGGCGGCCGGCCAGTTCCTCGTCGGTAATGTCCAGGTGCAGCCGGCCTTCCTTGCAATCCAGCTCGATCCAGTCGCCTTCGCGCACTGCAGCCAACGGCCCGCCAGCTGCCGCTTCCGGCGCCACGTGCAGCACCACGGTGCCGTAGGCGGTGCCGCTCATGCGGGCATCGGAAATACGCACCATGTCGGTCACGCCCTGGGCCAGCAACTTGGCCGGCAGGCCCATGTTGCCAACCTCGGCCATGCCCGGGTAGCCCTTGGGCCCGCAGTGCTTCATCACCAGCACGGAACTGGCATCCACATCCAGCTCGGGGTCGTTGATGCGTGCCTTGTAGTCGTCGAAGTTCTCGAACACCACGGCGCGGCCACGATGCTGCATCAGCGCCGGGGTGGCGGCCGAGGGCTTGAGCACGGCGCCCTTGGGCGCCAGGTTGCCGCGCAGGATGCAGATGCCGCCGTCGGTCACCAGCGGCTTGTCGATCGGGCGGATCACCTCTTCGTCGTACAGCGGTGCGGCCTGGCAGTTGTCCCACAGGCTCTTGCCGTTGGCCGTCAGCGCGGCAGGGTTGGGCAGCAGGCCGTGTTCGCCCAGGCGGCGGATGACCGCAGGCAGGCCGCCGGCGTAGTAGAACTCTTCCATCAGGAAACGGCCCGAAGGCTGCAGGTCGACCAGGGTTGGCGTACCGCGGCCGATGCGGGTCCAGTCTTCCAGCTGCAGGTCCACGCCGATGCGCCCGGCAATGGCCTTCAGGTGAATCACCGCGTTGGTCGAGCCACCGATGGCGGCGTTGACGCGGATGGCGTTCTCGAAGGCTTCGCGGGTGAGGATTTTCGACAGGCGCAGGTCTTCGCGCACCATGTCGACAATGCGCATGCCCGACAGGTGGGCCAGCACGTAACGGCGTGCATCCACCGCCGGGATGGCGGCGTTGTGCGGCAGCGAGGTGCCCAGCGCTTCGGCCATGCAGGCCATGGTCGAGGCGGTGCCCATGGTGTTGCAGGTACCCGCCGAGCGCGACATGCCGGCCTCGGCCGAGAGGAACTCGTTGAGGTCGATCTGGCCGGCCTTGTAGGCCTCGTGCATCTGCCAGACGATGGTGCCGGCGCCAATGTCCTTGCCTTTGTGCTTGCCGTTCAGCATCGGCCCGCCGGTAACCACGATCGCCGGCACGTCACAGCTCGCCGCGCCCATCAGCAGCGCCGGGGTGGTCTTGTCGCAGCCGGTCAGCAGCACCACGGCGTCCACCGGGTTGCCGCGGATCGCTTCCTCCACATCCATGCTCGCCAGGTTGCGGGTGAGCATGGCGGTGGGGCGCAAGTTGGACTCGCCGCTGGAGAACACCGGGAACTCTACCGGGAAGCCGCCAGCCTCCAGCACGCCCTTTTTGACGTGTTCGGCAATCTTGCGGAAGTGCGCGTTGCACGGGGTCAGCTCCGACCAGGTGTTGCAGATGCCGATGATCGGCTTGCCCTGGAATTCGTGGTCCGGAATACCCTGGTTCTTCATCCAGCTGCGGTACATGAAACCGTTCTTGTCGGCGGTGCCGAACCATTGGGCGGAGCGCAGTGGGCGTTTGCTATCAGACATGGGAACACCTAATTAGTATTACTATTTGTCGTTGTGTGATCGACTATACTGATAAAAATGGTCTCTGTGAAGGCTTGTTGGCTCAATTAGTAATACTATAAGATCATTCACCCAGGTCAGAGGTCTGCCAAAAAGTCCCCGGCCAGGTGCTGTACCCATTACAAGAACAATTGGAGACATCGCCATGATTCAGGAGCAGCGGCTCGTCCGCCTGATCACACTGAAACTCATCCCTTTTCTGGTACTGCTTTACCTGGTGGCCTATGTCGACCGTTCCGCGGTGGGCTTCGCCAAGCTGCACATGGGCGCCGACATCGGCCTGGGTGACGCGGCCTACGGCCTTGGTGCCGGGCTCTTCTTCATTGGTTACTTCCTGTTCGAGGTGCCGAGCAACCTGTTGCTCGACCGCTTTGGCGCGCGCCGCTGGTTCGCCCGCATCTTGGTCACCTGGGGCGCGATCACCGTCGGCATGGCGTTCGTTACCGGGCCCAACGGTTTCTACGTGATGCGCTTTCTGCTGGGGGCGGCCGAGGCGGGCTTCTTTCCGGGCGTGCTGTACTACATCACCCAGTGGTACCCGGTGCGCCATCGCGGCAAGATCCTCGGCTTCTTCATTCTCTCCCAGCCGCTGGCGATGCTGATCACCGGGCCGCTCTCGGGCGCGCTGCTGGGGCTCGATGGCATCTACGGCCTGCATGGCTGGCAATGGCTGTTCATCTGCATCGGTACCCCCGCGGTGCTGCTGGCCTGGCCGACCCTGCGCCTGCTGCCAGACAGCCCGGCCAAGGTGCGCTGGCTCAGCGACGAACAGCGCAGCTGGCTGCAAGAACAGCTGGCCAATGACCTGCGCGAGTTCGGCCAGACCCGCCATGGCAATCCGTTGCATGCCCTGAAGGACAGCCGGGTGCTGTTGCTGGCGCTGTTCTACCTGCCGGTGACCCTGAGCATTTACGGCCTGGGCCTTTGGCTGCCCACGCTGATCCACCAGTTTGGCGGCAGTGACCTGGTCACCGGTTTCGTTTCGGCCGTGCCTTACCTGTTCGGCATCATCGGCCTGCTGATCGTGCCGCGCAGCTCCGACCGCCTGAATGACCGCTATGGCCACCTGGGCCTGCTGTATGCCCTGGGTGCGATCGGCCTGTTCTTCAGTGCCTGGCTTAGCGTGCCGGTCATGCAGCTGGCGGCGCTGTGCCTGGTGGCATTCGCGTTGTTCTCCTGCACCGCCATTTTCTGGACCTTGCCGGGCCGGTTCTTCTCCGGGGCCAGCGCCGCAGCCGGCATCGCCTTGATCAACTCGATCGGCAACCTCGGCGGCTACCTGGGCCCGTTCGGTATCGGCGCGCTCAAGGAACACACCGGGCAACTTTCGTCGGGGCTGTATTTCCTGGCCGTGGTGATGCTGTTCGGGCTGTTGCTCACCGGGGTTGTCTACAACCGCCTGGAGCGCCGCCAGCGCCTGGCTTCCTCGCGGGCAGCCGAAGCCTCCCGCTAATTTTCGCAACCGAGAAGCGAGCACAAACATGCGATTGATCCAATTTGAAACCGCCACCGGCGAGCGCTGCGTGGGCGTGGTGGAAGGCGATTACGCCCTGCTGGTGCAGGGCGTAGGCAGCACCCGCGAGCTGGCCCTGCAAGCCATTGCCGCCGGCCGTGACCTGGCCGCTGAAGTGCAGGCTGCCGGCCTGGGCGAGCGCCACGACTACCTGGCACTGCTGGCCGAAGGCCGCGTGTTGCCACCACTGGACCACCCGGACCCGGCGCACTGCCTGGTCACCGGCACCGGGCTGACCCACCTGGGCAGCGCCGCAACCCGCGACAAGATGCATCAGCAGCAGGCCGAAGGCGCGGTGACCGACAGCATGCGCATGTTCCAGTGGGGCCTTGATGGCGGTCGGCCGCCGGCAGGCGAGGAGGGCGCGCAGCCGGAGTGGTTCTACAAGGGCGACGGTGGCATCGTCGTGCGCCCTGGCGCCGACCTGCCGCTGCCGGCGTTCGCCGAGGATGCCGGCGAGGAGCCAGAGCTGGTCGGGCTGTACCTGATCGGTGCCGACGGCACGCCTTACCGCCTTGGCTATGCGTTGGGCAACGAGTTTTCCGACCATGTGATGGAGCGGCGCAACTACCTGTACCTGGCCCATTCCAAGCTGCGCGCCTGCAGCTTCGGCCCAGAGCTGCGCCTGGGTGCGCTGCCGGCCCACCTGGAAGGCACCAGCCGCATCCTGCGCGGCGGCCAGGAGCTGTGGCGCAAGCCGTTCCTGTCGGGCGAGCAGAACATGTGCCACAGCTTCGAGAACCTTGAATTCCACCACTTCAAGTACACCCAGTTCCTGCGCCCCGGCGATATCCACGTGCATTACTTCGGCACCGCCACGCTGTCGTTCGCCGACGGCATCCAGGCGCGCCCGGGCGACACCTTCGAAGTCAGCCTCGACGCGTTCGGCCAGCCGCTGCGCAATGGCATTTCCGCCGCGCCCGGGCAGGTTCGCCCCGGGGTGGTGAAAAGCCTTTGAGCCGTCAGGCGAGCAGTGTGTCGGGTTCGCCCGCGTACCTGTGGGAGCGGCTTTAGCCGCGAAGGGCCCGGCGCGGTGCATGGCACCGGCTACGCCGGTGTTCGCGGCTGAAGCCGCTCCCACAGGGGCCCTGCTGACATGGCGGGGCATGTGCACTCCATGGCTGACATGAACCTTTGAATCTTCTTTCCTCATTACAGGAGCCAACCATGACCGGAAGCAACTTCATTGGCGGCCAGCGCAGCGCTGCCGGCAGCGTGCGCCTGCAAAGCCTCGACGCGCGCACCGGCGAAGCCCTCCCGCAGGCCTTTGCCCAAGCCACCCCGGAGGAAGTGGACGCCGCCGCGCAGGCTGCCGAAGCGGCCTTCGCCGAATACAACGCCCTGGCGCCGCAGCGCCGTGCGCAGTTCCTCGATGCCATTGCCGACCAGCTGGATGCGCTGGACGACACCTTTGTCGCCACCGTGTGCCGCGAAACCGCACTGCCGGCCGGGCGCATCCAGGGCGAACGCGCGCGCACCAGCAACCAGATGCGCCTGTTCGCCTCGGTGCTTCGTCGTGGCGACTACCTGGGGGCTCGCATCGACCGTGCCCAACCCCAGCGTCAGCCGCTGCCGCGCCCCGACCTGCGCCAGTACCGTACCGGCGTCGGCCCGGTAGCCGTGTTCGGCGCCAGCAACTTCCCGCTGGCCTTCTCCACCGCAGGGGGGGATACCGCCGCAGCGCTGGCCGCCGGTTGCCCGGTGGTGGTGAAGGCGCACAGCGGCCACATGGCTACTGCCGAACGGGTGGCCGAGGCCATCGAGCGGGCAGTGGTGGCCACCGGCATGCCCGCGGGCGTGTTCAACATGATCTACGGTGCCGGTGTCGGCGAAGCGCTGGTGCGCCACCCGGCGATCCAGGCCGTGGGCTTCACCGGTTCGCTCAAGGGCGGCCGTGCGCTGTGCGAGCTGGCTGCAGCGCGCCCGCAGCCGATTCCGGTGTTCGCCGAAATGAGCAGCATCAACCCGGTGCTGGTCTTGCCTGAGGCCTTGCAGGCCAGGGGCGAGCAGGTGGCCAGGGAGCTGGCCGGTTCGGTGGTGCTGGGCTGCGGGCAGTTCTGCACCAACCCCGGGCTGGTCATCGGTATTGCCGGCGAAGCGTTCAGCAACTTCCTGGCGGCCCTTGGTGCGCAGCTGGCCGACCAGCCCGGGCAGACCATGCTCAATGCCGGTACATTGCGCAGCTATGCCCAGGGCGTGCAACGCCTGCACCAGCACCCGGGCGTGCGTCATCTGGCCGGCGCCGACCAGGCTGGCGACCAGGCGCAGGCGCAGCTGTTCCAGGCGGATGTAAGCCTGCTGCTTGACGGTGATGCGTTGCTTCAGGAGGAGGTGTTCGGGCCGGCCACGGTGGCCGTGGCGGTGGCCGACGAAGCCGAACTGCGCCGCGCGCTGCAAGCTTTGCACGGGCAGCTGACTGCAACGCTGATTGCCGAGCCACAAGACCTGCAGCGCTTCGCCGCGCTGGTGCCGCTGCTGCAGCGCAAGGCCGGGCGCCTGCTGGTCAATGGTTACCCGACCGGTGTCGAAGTGTGCGATGCCATGGTGCATGGCGGGCCATATCCGGCCACGTCCGATGCCCGTGGGACCTCGGTCGGCACCTTGGCCATCGACCGCTTCCTGCGCCCGGTGTGCTACCAGGACTACCCGGATGCGCTGCTGCCCGACGCCCTGAAAAATGCCAACCCGCTGGGCCTGCAACGCCTGGTCGACGGCCAGCACAGCCGCGAGGCGCTGGCCTGACGCCAAGGGTTTCGGCTGGGTACCGCTGCACCCCGCCCGGGCAGGCCCGGGCGGGTTGTCAGATATGCGGCCAGAGCGCCAGCAGCAGTCCACCAGCGATAAGCAGGGCGCCACTGTAGCGGCGCCAGGCCGCGCCCAACCGCAACACTTTCTCCGCCAGAACCAGCATCGCCAGCGCGGCCATGCCCCACAGGCTCATGGCGCCAACCACCAGCAGCACCAGCATCAGCGCCCAGCAGCAACCGATGCAGTACAGGCCATGCTGCAACCCCAGCCTCCAGGCGCCGCCAAGGCCCGGGCGTACATGATGCTGAAGAAAGAACAGCGGGCTCTGGCAATGCTCCAGGCAAGCGGCCTTGCCCTGGCTCATCTGGTAGCCACCGGCCAGCAGAAGCAGTAGCGCACCCATGAGCGGTGGCAGGCGCAGGGTCATGGGATCGAGCCAGCCAAGCCATTCGCCAAGGGCCTGCAGCAGGGTCATCAGCAAGGCGAAGCCACACCAGAGCAGCGCATAGGCCGCGCAGAACAGCAGCAGCTTGAATGGGCCGGCGCTGTCGCGCAGCAGGCAGCGCCGGTAAAGCAGGAACACCGGCAGGGCGGCCGGCAGCATCATCGCCTGCATCATCGCCAACCACATCAGCAGGGTCAGCGCGCCCTGGCGCGACCACCAGGCGGTGGGTGGCATCTGCATCTCGCCCATCGCCGCCATGGTCGTTGCCTGCTCGACGTGCCACCACCAACCCAGCGCGCTGATCATCAGCACCAGCGCGCCGGTCAGCAGCGCGCCCGGGGCTGGCCAGCGACTAGCCGCGGATGATGCCATTTGGCCCCATATCCAGGTCGTAGAGCATGGCGTTGCGCCCGGCATAGTCCAGCTTCACCGACCCGGAGCAGTTGAAGGTGGCGCTGGCGCAGTCCGTCTCGCCGAACTCGAAGCCCTCTGGCAGCACCAGCCTGGCCCGGTGCACCGATCCGTCCACGGGGTTGCGGATCGGCTCGGCCCGGCCATCCAGCACCCCGGGCACGTGGATGCTGGCGGTCAGTGCGGCGCGGTCGGTGTGCACCTCAACCGGCACGAACTGCGGTGCGTGCATGGTCTGCACCGTGCTGGCAAAAATGGCGAAGAAGGCCGTGGGTTCCTGCTCCTGGCCGCTGAGAATGGTCAGCAATGCCTGGCGCTGGGCATCACTGGCGCGTTCATCGATAAAGGCCTGGCATTGCCCACCGCCTTCGTGGATGGGCCCAGGCCAGGCGAAGGTGCAGGCCACATTCAAGCCGGCCAGCGACACCTCGTCGAAGTACCCCTCCTTGATGTGATAGCCCACTGCCGCTTCGCAAGTGCCATGGGTGGGCAAGGCATTGAACTGGCAGGGGCAGCCATAATCGCAGTTGCAAAGGTCGACCCCTGCGCCGCGCAATCGCCAATCGACATAGGCCATGATCCTATCCTCGCAAACAAGTGCCACTTGTTAGTTTAGTTCCGGATCATGCCGCCATATTTAGATAGATTCGGCATCTGACACGGGCCGTATAAAACCACTGCTTCAAAGCATCGGCCTTCTCAGTCAGATGGGGCAGTGCGAGATTCACGGTCAATGTCCTCCGGCCAATGAACCTTTGGTGCCAGGCAATGCATGTGGCTCAGGCCATCGTCATCGTTCCAGTCACGGGGTGGGTGCACGAACTTCGGCAGGGCTTTGGGGCCTTGCTGCATGAATAGCCGGGCGATGGCCCAGTAGGCTTCGCCTTTGTAGAGGTCATAGGTGAAGAACACACGGTCGATGACTTCGTTGGTTTCCGGGTTGCGGATCGACAGCATGACGTTTTCGATCAGGCCACCGTGGCCGGGGGCGTAGACTCGGTAGACTTCGGCGGTTACGTCCTCCCAGTTGTAGGCGACCGGTTTGGCGCCCCAGCGTTTGCGGCTGAAGATGAAGATGCGGTCATATCGAAACTCATAAATATATATTTTTTGGCGTAGTCGATTGAAGCGAATTGGCTCGTCTCTAGGGGCAACCAGATCAAGCCTGACGTAGGCAGTCAAAGCCCATAATGCTACCGGAAGAAGAGCTATTGATATGTTTGTAATCCAGTCGCGCGGCCAACTGCCATGCAAAAG
Organism: Pseudomonas sp. SA233; assembly: GCF_054792385.1. Taxonomy (NCBI): domain Bacteria; kingdom Pseudomonadati; phylum Pseudomonadota; class Gammaproteobacteria; order Pseudomonadales; family Pseudomonadaceae; genus Pseudomonas; species Pseudomonas sp. SA233. The sequence goes on from NZ_CP096449.1 coordinate 2,279,387, forward strand.
GATCCAGTATAAGTAAAGCGTCATTCCTAAAACAAATAGCAAACCCGGAACCCCAATCAAAAATATAACACCTCGAAGGATGGTGCTGCTCCGTGGTAACTCGAGATATACATGATCGAAATAATTGGGTGCCGGCTTGACACTCGTCCATACGCTCCGCCATTTTGGCACTTCATCCACCTTGGGAAGGTCATGGCTCCAGCCTAAAGCACGCTCCCACAAAATTTTACCATCACGCTTCACTCGTTAATCTCCCTGACACAAATCTCAAAGTACCCACTTGGCATCTAGGCAGAGCGTGTAGCAGCTTGCCGTAGGGCCTGGCTGTGCAGGGGCCTTGCGGGAACAGTGAGGCTGCCGCAACCTACGGCAGCCTATAACTTCTAGGCCCGGGGGCATCGGCCCTCTCATTCAGATGGGGCAGTACGGGACTCACGGTCAATGTCCTCCGGCCAATGAACCTTGGGTGCCAGGCAATGCATGTGGCTCAGGCCATCGTCGTCGTTCCAGTCACGGGGTGGGTGCACGAACTTCGGCAGGGCTTCGGGGCCTTGCTGCATGAATAGCCGGGCGATGGCCCAGTAGGCTTCGCCGTGGTAGAGGTCGTGAGTGAAGAACACGCGGTCGATGACTTCGTTGGTTTCTGGGTTGCGTACCGACAGCATGACGTTCTCGATCAGGCCGCCGTGGCCGGGGGCGTAGACTCGGTAGACTTCGGCGGTTACGTCGTCCCAGTTGTAGGCGACCGGTTTGACGCCCCAGCGTTTGCGACTGAAGATGAATATGCGGTCATATCGAAACTCATAAATATATATCTTTTGGCGAAGTCGATTGAAGCGGATAGGTTCGTCTCTAGGAGCAACCAGATCAAGTTTAATGTAAGGAATCAAAGACCATGATAGTGCTGGGGTGATAATTGCCACTGACAAGCTCATCAGCCAATCGTCACGCAAAAAACTCCAGTACATGTAAAGAGTTATTCCAAGAAGAAGGAGCAAACCTGCAGCACCGATTAGGAATGTCAAGCCTCGAAGGATGCTACTGCTCCGTGGCAACTCTAGAAACACATCATCGAAATAGTTAGGGGCCGGTTTTACGCTCGCCCACCCAATTCGCCATTTTGGCACTTCGCCCACCTTCGGCAGGTCATAACTCCAGCCCAAAGCACGCTCCCACAAAACTTTACCATCACGCTTCACTCGTTAACCTCCCTGACACAAATCTCAATGTACCCACTTGGCAAGCTCCGATCCGGCCAGTACATCACCAACAGCGTAGCTGCCAGGATCGTGTGCTTTCCTATAGTCGCCATGAGCGATATCGAGCCAGAAATCTCTAACTGACAGAGTCCGGTAGGGTAAGGTTTTCGCTTCTCGCTGATTGAATAATTGCGGTCGTGGTCGGGTATTCGCGGTGATGTAAAGCTCGAAAATGAAGAGGACGGTGATAGAGGCTCTTCAGTGTTCGCAAAAAAATTGCCCGAAGCAATAGTTTCCCCGCCAACGTAATCAGGGTGATTGCCGTCACCGTGACGATGTACAATCAATTTCCAGCGATATCCCGAGGATCGCTCATCGTACATAGGCAGTGTGATCAAGAATCTTAGCTTTCTAATTATTTCGGCGCTAATCAAGCCGCCGATTTTCGGAAGACCTGGATCAGTTGCCAAGAGCGATTCAAAATTCAACTTTGCCTTAGTGCCTAGTGTGGCGGCATTGAGTTCGGCAAACGCGATATCCGCATGTTCTGGTACATTCCAATGGATGATCGGTATTTCGTCTGCTTTTCCAAAGCAGCACCGCCTTACCCAGCGTTCCAAATCAGTTGATTCATTTTCCTGAGCCAGTTTGCTTAGTTGATAAGCAGCAAGCGTGAAGGCAATCGCCAGCCCCAGCGGACCGACAACCAAGGGTTGGAGTACCGCAAGACTAAACGCTACAGCGCCAGAGCCATACAAGAGGGATGACAAAAGATGTTGGTTCCTCGCTGTTTCATCACCCGCAGAGGCGGTTCGTCTGGTCGCATTAATTGCCTGGGCCGCATCAAAGACCCCTGCAACCGCACTCACCAAAGCACCAAGCCTTATCAAGGCCTCCCCTGTGGCTGCTACACCCTTTGCTCGTGGCAAATTCAGTGGACTAGCACTTGATCTCAAAATGAGCCCAACCAGTTCGACTTGCCCTCCCAATAGGCCCAACTGGGATCCTTGCAACGCCAACCTGGCCTCAAACGCCTTGGGCCCAATCTCCGTTTCCGCCTTTTCCTGATTCCTGCCCAGGCTGTCCTGCTGTAAATACAACCCGCCTATCGCCAGCAATAACTCCCAACTACCTGCCACACCACGTAAACCGGAGAACCCGGTCCGTACTAACCTGGCAGCCTGCTGCGATGTGATCTGCATCCCTTGAAACAACTTGCGCGCATCGGTTTCCAACGTCCCCGCTGCCACCGAGATATCCACCAAGGCAAGCTGTGCCGCGCTGCTCGCCTGGGTTACGCCAATGTTGGCTTCCTGGAACAATCGCCCATGCACCTCTTCAGCCTTGCCCTCGACCCACACCGTCACGCTGATCATCGTATTGGTGAACCGCGGGTCGAGCACGGCCAGGCTCATCAAGCCGTGCTGGATGATCGGCCGCACCTTGCGCATGGCCTTCATCGAGCCAAACTCGAAGTCATCGATATTGCGGCGCATCCGGTCCCGCGCCTCGGCGATCGACGCGTTGGCCTTGTGCTGCAACTCCCGGAGGTGGGCACTCTGCAAGGCGTAGTACTCACCCAGCTTCATCTTCACTTCCAGTTCGATCAGGTGGACGCCGTTGTAGAGAAACTGCGTGGCACTGTTCAAATGCCGCACAGCCTTCTGAATACCTGGCGACAGACATGGCGCCAGCCGCTGACTGGCCGCATTGAGCGCACCCTGCGTTTCCGCAATGGCCTGTTTGAGGGTATTGCGCGTGCGTAAGCCGGCGTCATCGCTGGCGATGATCTTGCTCAGCATGCCGTAAAGCTTGTCGCTGTCGTTCCAGTTGATCGCTTCTGTGGCGGAGAAACTGGGCAGCAGCCCGGCCAGCAGTGCCTGGTCGCGCATCAGCAAGGCGCGGTAGGGCGGGCTGTCAGGGTCCTGCAGCCATTTCAGCCAGAGCAGTTCGCTGGTGCCGGAAGCGGGAACATGCGGTTCAAGGCGGGGGACGACAGCTTCCGTAACGCCGCCGCCCAGGCACAGGGCCATGGTCTTGGAGTAGGCCACCCCGGACTCACGATCATTACCGTCGTAGTCGTATGCCTCGGCCACCTTGAACATGGGCGTATCGAACAAGGCAACGTACGCCTGCGCGTCCTTGTCGATGTAACGCTGAAACTCACGTTCCTGCTGCTCATATTCAGCCTGGAACGCGGCCCGCTGCGGTTCGTGGTAGCGCTCTTCAAGCCGCTCGTCACTCTCCTGCTGCGCACGCTCGACCAACAGCTGCCGCTCGACTGCCGGGTCGGTGAACACCGGCGGCCCATCACCCGTCATCGGTTCCAGCGACGGCACCTTCTGCGCCGCCCATTCCCTGTGCGTGGCGCGAATGATCTGCAGGATCTGCGAGGTCTGCAGCTGATAGGCGCGCATCGGGTCTTCACGCCAGGCCTGACGCTTCACTACCCAGTTCAGGCGCTGATGGTTGTACTCCTGAATCAGCCCGACAGTGTCGTCGAGCACCACTGCCAGCACGCCGTTTTCCAGCTTGTGCCGGTTGATCGCATTGACCAGATACCCTCGCAGGGCGAACCGGCGCAACCAGCGGCTGTGGAAGCCATGCGCACTGTCGAAGGGGGCACAGCCATGCTGGGCATACTCGAACACCTGCTGGTCGACCCCAAGCTTATCGGGCGTCATGGCGATGCCCAGCAGTTCGGGATTGTTGCGGGCCTGAATCAGGTCCAGGCCCTCGAAGCGATGCGCAGGCGACGCGCCGCTCTTGTAGGCGTTCAGCACGCTCACCGGCCAGGCGTCACTGGAGAAGGCCAGCCAGGCGCTGGTGTACCTGTCGGTATCGAGGTTGAGAAAGGCCGAAGGAATATCGTGATCTGCGTTCACGCATTTTTCGGGCAGCGGCGAAGGCGGGCCATCTGGCGGCTCGTAGGGGTTGAAGCGGCGCAGATGACCTTGCTCGCTGACGGCATAGGCATGCCAGACCTGCTGGTCGAGCAGCACATACAGGAAGCCCCTGCGCAAGGTGCGCAAGCCGATCTTTGTCGAGATATGCCGGTCATCCGCCACGGTGGAGACACACTCGGGGCGGGTATCGGGCACCAGGGCGCGGCGCAGCGGCAGGATCGGCAGGCCCTGGCGCTCGCAGAACATGCACTGGTCGTGCGGCAGCCCGGCTTCGGCGATCGCGAGGGCAATACGTTGGCTGATGGTCATGAGCGATCCTCGTGTTGGACAGGTCCTTGTCGACCCCTGAACACTAACGGGGAATCGCTTTCCAGAGAGGCTTTGGGCTTCCCAAAACCTTGTAGGAAACGTCTCTGAATAATGGGTTAGCTCTATATGGGGGGCATGATCGGTACCCCGGCCTTTTGCGCCACCTGTCGAACCCAAGGCACTGCTGGTGGCCGTTTTCCGTCCGATCTGTATGCGCGATCAACGCGCAAACCCAGGAGAACGTCCATGGCAAACGATCAGAATGACCCCGGCCTCGAGCAAACCGAATCCCAGCCCGGCAGCGGTGACGGAGAGGTCCCGCTACCTTCGGATGACGAAGGCCCGATAGAAGAGGAGATGGAGGACGTGCAGGCAAACAATTCGGTTTCTGCCGAGCACCCGCAGCCTCGGTGACGGAATTGGCCCGGAACGAATGTGGTTCACACCTTTCTTGCGAGGTATGCAGCGATGAGCCCCAACCCGAATGCACAAGGCGGCACGAACCCGGACATGCCCACTTCACCCGACCCGGCCGTTGACCCCGACCGCCCGACCATACCCGACCCTGATGACGACCCGCTCATGAACGAAGAGGAGGGTGGTGATTGGCAGGAGGAAGACAACTTGGCTGATGACGGCCGGCAGAGCGTGGAACAGCCTGCGGTAGACCTGGATCAGCGCAGGGAATGACCATTGATAGGGCAGGCCCCTGTGGCTGCCTTGAAGGCTGTGGTGATCCTGTGGGAGCGGGCATGCCCGCGAAGAATCCAACGCGGTGCATGGCACCGGCTACGCCGGTGTTCGCGGGCACGCCAGCTCCCACAGATACTGCATCTGCCTTGAAGGTTGTAGTGATCCTGTAGGAGCTGGCTTGCCTGCGATGGGCTGCGCAGCAGCCCCCTGGCATGCTCGCCGGCGTATCACCCCCGTCGCAACGCAGCCGCCAGCCCCACTGTCAGGACCACGGCACAAAGCATGGCCAGGCTGATGGTAATTGCGACACCCCAGGCATCGAGCAGCCCCGCCAATACCAGATAAAACGCAATCACCCCCACCGCCCCGATCGCATTGCCCCGCACCATCGCCGCCATTCCTGCACGGCCAGTCTGCACATGGGCGAACACCACCAGCGGCCAGGCAATCACCGGGATCGGCGCCAGCATTCCGCTGGTCGCCGGGCCCAGCCAGTTGGCCAGGCTTGTGGTGACCATCAGCAACGAAGTGGCAGACACCATGCGCAGAGGGATTTCCCAAAATCGATGCCGGGGCCGGACCAGGGTGTCCGGCCTGGGCTCGCGGCCGCTGGCGCGTATCAGCACGCCGATCAGCACCAGCGCCACGGCAATCGACAGGTACAGGTTGCCCCCGTGGGTAAACGCGTAGGCCGCGACGCCATAGAACAGCATCGCCAGCAATACGGCCCAGCCGATGCCGAGCCTGCGTGTGGCGAAAAGGTAGACGGTGTACGTGGCCTGCACCGCCGCCAGGCCGCCCAGCGCGCCGGGCACCGCACCCAGGGCAAAGGCCGTGCCCTGTTCCAGGCACAGGAAGGTCATTACCAGTGCCGAGGTGATCGGCAGGCCGGACAGCAACCCGCCGAGCAGGCCGCCCCAGCGACGCGAGGCGAGGGAGATGGCCCACATAAGGAGCGGGGTGACGATCAGCTTGAGGTAGAACAGGGTCATCGCAGGGCTATCCATATGTGCGAAAGGTGCGCCCGCCGTAGGCATTGGGTAGGGCGCAGATGAATCAACCGCGGCTGGCCTCCAGCGCCTGGGCCAGGTCGGCGATGATGTCGTCGCTGTGCTCGATGCCGATCGACAGGCGCACCATGTCCCGTGGCACGCCGGCCTTTTCCAGCTCCTCGTCATTGAGCTGGCGGTGGGTGGTAGAGGCGGGGTGGCAGGCCAGCGACTTGGCGTCGCCGATGTTCACCAGGCGCACCACCAGCTGCAACGCATCGATGAAGCGCGCACCGGCCGCCTGGCCGCCCTTGATGCCGAACGACAGGATCGACGCTGGTTTGCCGCTGGTGTAGCGCTGGGCCAGTTCATGCTCGGGGTGGTCAGGCAGCCCTGCATATTTCACCCACGCTACCTGCTCGTGGGCTTGCAGGTAACGGGCGACCTTCAGCGCGTTCTCGGTGTGGCGCTCCATGCGCAGGGCCAAGGTTTCCAGGCCTTGCAGGATCAGAAAGGCGTTGAACGGCGACAGCGCCGCGCCGGTATTGCGCAATGGCACCACGCGGCAGCGGCCGATGAAGGCGGCGGGGCCGAAGGCTTCGGTGTAGGTAACGCCATGGTAGGACGGGTCGGGGGTGTTGAGCAGGGCGAAGCGCTCCTTGTTGTCCGCCCAGGGGAACTTGCCGGAGTCGATGACGATGCCGCCGATGCTGGTGCCATGCCCGCCGATGTACTTGGTCAGCGAGTGCACGACGATATCGGCACCGTGCTCGAACGGCCGGCACAGCACCGGGGTGGCCACGGTGTTGTCGACGATCAGCGGCACACCATGGCGGTGGGCAGCCTCGGCCAGCGCGGCGATGTCGACGATATTGCCGGCAGGGTTGCCGATGGACTCGCAGAACACCGCCTTGGTGCGCGAATCGATCAATGCCTCGAGGGCGTCGATGTCGTCATGGGCGGCGAAGCGGGTATGGATGCCCATGCGCGGCAGGGTGTGAGCCAGCAGGTTGTAGGTGCCGCCGTACAGCTTGGCCACCGAGACAATGTTGTCGCCGGCCTCGGCGACGGTCTGGATGGCATAGGTGATGGCCGCCATGCCGGAGGCCACCGCCAGCGCGCCAACTCCGCCCTCCAAGGCGGCCATGCGCTGCTCTAGCACGTCGTTGGTGGGGTTCATGATGCGCGAGTAGATGTTACCGGCCACCTTCAGGTCGAACAGGTCGGCGCCGTGCTGGGTGTCGTCGAAGGCGAAGGAAGTGGTCTGGTAGATCGGTACGGCCACTGCCCGGGTGGTCGGGTCGGGGCTGAAGCCTGCGTGGATGGCGAGGGTTTCCAGCTTCATGCAATCGTTCCTTGAGCGTGGGTGGAGCGATCGAGCATGTGGCGGGGGGAGGGTGTGGGTCAAGGGTGAACGCGCGATGGGCTGCCCGGCAGCAGCCCATCGCGTTCAAGGGTGCTTCTACTGGTCCTGGCGGCGAACCTGCATCAACCATTGCCCTGCGTGCCAGGCGCCGCCTACCGCGATCAGGCCCGCTACCGCGCGCCAGTCACGGAAGAACAGTCGCATCGCGTTGATGGTAGGTGGCGCGTCGCTGCTGCGGACGAAGATGCGGATCCGCGAGGGTTGCGGGGCGGGATCGGCCTCCTCGCAGCGGTGCTGCGGCAGTGACGCCGGGCTGAGGCCCTCCTGGATGATCAGGTAGTCACGGCCTTGCTGCGTCACGCGGGCATTGATTTTCTCTTTCTTCAACTGCTCGACCAGTCCTCTGGTGACGCTTTCGATCTGTCGATCCACGGTATGGACGAAGTCCAGTAGCTGCGCGCCACTCACCTGTGGACCGGCGGTAAACGCCAGCGGGCCGGCGTCGAGGGTGGCGATGTCAATGGGTTGGTTCATTTCCAGCTCCTTGCCGAATCCGGCGCGCTGCTGCGCGCCGGCCATGGCTTCAGGCGTGTTCGAGGACCTTGCCAAGGCGCTCCTGGCGGGCAGCGATCAACCGTTGGGTAGCCTCGTAGGAGACCTTGGTCACTTGGGAGTAGGTAATCGTCAGTTTGATATTGGCGCCGTCCATGCGTGCAGTGGCCGTTGCGCAGTTCATACCACTCGGGAACTGGATCAATTCCGGGCCAACGACGACGTTGCTGCTGATCACTTCACCCAGCTGCACCTGCTGGAACAGCCCCAGGTAATAAGTGGGCGTCACCTTGAACTGGGCCTTGCCGCTACCGACCACGTCCTGCTTGAACACCGAACCCTGGCCGCTCATGCCGATACCCAGGTTGGCGGGCAAGTTCGAATTGTTGTTGATCAGGATGCTATCGCTTGGCACCGAGCCGCTACCCAGCACCAGTTGCTGGACGTTGTCCTTGAACACACAGTCCCAGACCGTTCCGAGCTGCGTCGACAGCGTCTGGCTGGCCTTGTAAACCCCAACCCCCCCGACTTGCCGATAATTGGCGATCACCACGTTGTAGTCGATGGTCCACTGCACCCCGCTGAAGCCCTGGGTAGGCACGGTTGTCTGCTTCCAGGACACGCTGTCGAGCCCTACCGAGTTCGGCAAAGTCTGGTAGACCGCAAGGGTCCAGGTATCGAAGGTCTGGTTGTCGAAGTCTACATAGTAGTCAGTGCTCATGATGCTCTCCTTGTCATGTGGGCCGAGCGTGTGGGGTCACGCGCTCGGTCCAGTGACAGGAGCATCGATCATGCCAGGCTGGTGATCGCTTTCCTTTCAACGAGTTAGGCCGAAAAGAAGGGGTACAGGTGGACGTTTTCGTCCACCCGGGGGAGCCCATGGCGGACGTATCCGGCCACCTCAGCCAAGGGGCGCCCTGGCGTAGCACAAACGGCTCGGACGCACCTTCATGCGTACCAGCGACAGCAGGAAGCCGAAGCCACACTGGTTGGGGTCCAGCACCGGTACGTAGCAGCCAAGGTCCTGCTCGATGAGCTTCGACAAGCGCTCGGCGATACCCATGAAGCCGGTACAGCCAAGCAACAGTGCCTGCGCGCCGTCCTCTTTGATGGCAGCCAGCCCGGCTTGCAATGCCTTGACCAGTACCACCTCCACATCACCCAACTGGGCTACTGGGCAGTCGATGGAACGGATGGAGGCAAAATTGATGCTCTGGCCATAATTGGCCACATGGCCGCGTTGCAGGGCCAGGGTGCTCTGCAGGATGGTGATGATGGAAAACCGCTGACACAATCCCAAGGCACTGAACGCGGAGGTGGGGAAGCCGCCAATGATCGGGATATCGATCACTTCGCGGGCAGGCTCCACGCCGCACATGTCGAAATCGCTCAGCCAGATGCCGTCGAACCCCTGCTGCTCAAGCTGTTGGGCCAGGCGTACCACCGCCAGGGCGTTCTCGGTGAGGTTTAGCCGGTTCTGGATACACGGGCTGCCCTGGTCGATGTTGTACACCTGGACCTCGACATCCGGGGGCACCACTGGGGCTATTGAGGCCAGCAGGCCCTCGTTGTAGTCGCTGCTGTTGACCGGCGCGAGAACCGCAATACGCAGGCTCATGGTCGTAACTCCTGCAGTTGCTCGATGCTTCGGTAGGCGCCCATGTAACCCAGGTCTGCCAGCAACTGCTCGAAGCTCCACGCGATCAACCCACCGGGTTGGCGTAGCGGCGCCGCCGCCTGCCAGCCGATCAGGCAGGCAGCGCGCCCGGCATAGCTTGGGTCCAGCGAGCCGTCGGCGCGCACCAGGTCGCCGTTGGAGGCCAGTGCCGGCCCCGGGCCTTCGAAGAACCAGGCAATGCTGTCCGGGGCCATGGCCAGCGGTTGCGGCTGGTGCTTGTCCCACAGCAACAGCGACTCGTTCTCGTAACACAGGCGTAAGCTGCCTTCCGGGCTGTCGAGGTCGATGCGGCCGATGTCAAAGCCACCCTGGGTAGTCACGCCGGCGTGGGTCAGGCGCGCATTGCGGGACAGGCACCGAGCCATCAGGCCGAACTGGCCAAGCCAGTCGAGCACGGCCTGGCAAGTGTGCAACTGCCCGGCAGCCAGGGCTCTGCCCAGCGCGAGGGCGCGACTGAGGGTCCCACGCAGCGGCAGCGCGGAAGGCAGCTGGTCGGGGCTCATGCACCATAGCGCCAGGCCTCCGAACTCACCGAACGTCGGCGAGCCGACCACAGGGCGCAACATTTGTTCGGCGATCACATTGGCGTTTTCTGCGTACCCCTGGGCCTCGGCCGGTGGCGTTACATTCAGTTCCACCGCCAGTCCGCCCTGGCTGACCACGAACGCCGGCCGCGGCGGTATACCGGCAGCAGCGAAGGTGAGCATCGGCAATGAGGGCACCGCGCGCCCGGCGCCGTCCGCATCGACCACCGCCAGGCCCAGCTTGGCGGCGGCCAGGCACGCAACCAGAAAGCCCAGCGCGCCGCTTTCCGGCGGCACGACATAGGTAAGCTCGCGGCCCTGTTCATTCAAGCGCTGGCGCAAGCATTCCAGTGCCTGGATCGGCCCGAGGGGGTACTGGCAACGCCCGATCGTTTCCGGTGCACCCATGTACGCCACTACCGCGGCGTCGCCGGCACGGGCCTCATCCACCGTGACCACCCTGACGCGGTCGCGCGGGTAGAATTCCCCGACATTGAACGCGGCCAGCAAGTGCCGGGCCGACGCCAAGGTGCCGCCACCACCACTGCCAAAGAAACAACCACCGTTGATCAACGCTTGCAGATCCTTGTGCTCCAGCTCGAACGCCATGATCGTGCTCCTGCTTTTCGGTTGAGGGGGTCAGCTCGACAAACGTGCCAGCCAGCTACGCACGTTGCTGGCGGGCGGGTAGTCCAGTTGTGGGTCGAGGCCGCGAAGCGCACGCATCAGGATCGACTGCACCTGGGCGCCACGTTCGCTGCGTTCGAGCAACCGGGCCAATTCCAAGGCGGCATGCAGCCGCGCCGGCACCACGCCGAGGGTCAGCGCGGTGGACAAGGCGACGCGCAGGGTCGCTTCGGCTTCGCGGTCGTCGCCAAGCGCCAGCAGCGCCCGGCCGCGTAACAGCATCAGTTCGCACAGGTAGGCACGCTCCTGATGATCCTGGGCCAGGTCCAGGGCGACATCCACCAGTTCCAGGCAGGCCTCTGCGCGCCCGCCCAGCAACAGCACTTCGCCGCGCTTCCAGGCCTGGAAGCCGTGGAACAACAGGCCCCCGTTACGCAGCACATGCTGCTGGTAGCCTTCGGCAATGGCCTGTTCACCGGCTTCGTACTCACCCGATAGGCCCTGGTGATAGCCGCGCAGGATCATGCCCACGCCCCGGTAGAAGGAGAACTCGTGGCGCGCACTGAGCAGTTCCAGCTCGCGGGCCAGGCGCCCGAGTGCATCGCGCTCGCCCAGCACTGCAGCGAGCCAGGCCGCGCCCTGCAGGGCGACCGCGCGGTTGAAGGGGTTGTCGACCGCCTGCTCGGCGCGGGACTGCAAGCGGGCCAGCGCCTGGCGCGCCTGGCTGAACAGGCCCAGTTCGAAGGCGGCCAGGCCCTCGAAAGTGCGGGCAAGGCCCACCAGGTCCAGCCCTTGGTTCGATGGCCAACTGGCCTGGTCGTCCTCCAGCAGCCTGCCGCGCGTCAGGCAGGCCAGGCTTTCCTCGAAATCGCCGAGCCAGAACAGGGTATTGGCCATGGCCAGGTGGGCCTCGATGCGCAGTGCTTCACCACCGGCTATCTGCGCCTGCTGCAGCATCTGTTGTGCCGTAGCGCGGGCCTCTGCCAGTTCCAGGCCCATCAACAGGGTGGTCCACAGCCCGAACGACACCGACGCCATCTCTTGCGGCTGGCCTTGACGCGCGGCCAAGGCCTGGGCGTCCCGGTAGCTGGCCAGGCTGGTGATGCTCAACCAGCCCTCGATACTGCGAAAGCTAACTCCCAGTAACCGGTGCAACTCAAATTGCAAACGCCACAGGTCTTTGCCCTCGTAGACCCGCTCGGCCACTTCCAGGCCTTTCTGCAAAGGGCCCAGGGCGCCGCGGAAGTCGGCCCCGTCGATCAGCTTGCGGCCTTCGGCCAGGTAGCGCTCCACGGTCAGGCGCAAGTCCTGGCGCAACCGGACCCGCCGCTCGATCACCTTGCGGTTGACCCCCAACAGCTGCGCCGCAGCACTCTTGTTGCCGTTGCAGCGGTTCAGCGCATGCTCTATCAGCAGTGTCTCCACCGCTGCCAGTTTGTCCGGCCCCTCAAGCCCGAGCAGCGCTTCGGCCAGCTCTACGGCAGGCGCCGAGGCGGGCGAGGGCGGTGCCAGCAATTGCTCGAGGGTTTCCCGATCAACCAGTGGTGACGGGGCCAGGGTGCCGATGCGATCGATCGTATTGCGCAGTTCGCGCACATTGCCAGGCCAGTCTCGCTGGCACAGCAGCTCCAGCGCTGCTGTATCGAAGCGCAGCGGTCGCCGTTGCTGGCGGCAAAAATGCTCGATCAGGTCCGGGATGTCCTCACGGCGCTCGTTCAGTCCCGGCAGTTCGAGCTCGAACACAGACAAGCGGTAGTACAGGTCTTCGCGAAAGCGCTCCTCGGCCACCAGGCGCTTGAGGTCACGGTGGGTGGCCGCCACCACCCTGCCGCGGAAGCGCCGGTTTTCGCTGCTACCAAGCGGCCGGTACTGCCCGGTTTCCAGCACCCGCAGCAGCTTCGGCTGTAGGGCCAGGGGCAGTTCGCCGATCTCATCGAGGAACAGTGTCCCCGCCCCAGCCATCTGCAGGTGGCCCATGCGCTCGCCAACCGCGCCGGTGAACGCGCCGCGGGCATGGCCAAATAGCTCGGACTCGAGCAGTGGCTCGGGTATTGCCCCGCAGTTGAGGTCGATGAATGGTTTGCCCGGCGTGCTCAGGCGGTGCAGTTGCTGGGCGATGACTTCCTTGCCGGCTCCCGTCGGGCCGAAGATCAGTACCGGCCGGTCGCTCTGCGCCACCCGCCGCAGCAAGGCCTGCAGCGCCTGCATGGCGGGCGAACGGCCAGGCACGCCATCCTCGTCGCCCGGGTGCGTGGTGCACAGTGGCTCCATGAGAATCCATCCTCGTTGGGGTGAGCCAGGCAATGAGGTATAGCAGAACGACGCGGCCGCTGCTGGTGTCCGGGCGGCCACCGGTCAGAACGTCGAAAATGCGCGCGGGTGCAGCATGGCCCCGCCATGCCAACCGCTACAGCATTCGCACCATCTCCCAGAACGATGCCGCCACCCCGGTAATGCTTTCCCCGGCAATCAGCCCCGCTGCGGCCGTGATCGCAAACCGCTCTGTAACGCTCGGCCAACGGCAACCGACCAGCCAGGTGACCACCGCGCCGAGCCCCATCATCATGCTGATCGATGCCGGCAGTATGAACGCCAGCCCCAGTGCGCCGGTACTCGGCAGCCAACGCGCCACCCATTGCGGCAGCAGGCTGTCCAGCGTGCCCAGCAGTACGCCTGCCGCGCTGCCGGCCACGATCGCCCAGCGCAGCTCCGGCGACAGCACCCCCAGCCCCTGCATCAGGGTCTGGGCCACGGCCTTTCAGGTCGCCACGGCCGGTGCGGGCCATTGCTCGGTGAGCAGCAGGGTCTGCGGATCGGGAATCAGCACCAGGTACACCAGCACGCCCACCACGCTGCCGATGAGGATGCCCAGGCACTGTGCAATCAGTTGCTTGTGTGGCGTGGCGCCGATCGCCTGGCCAACCTTGAAGTCGTTCATCAGGTCGGTGGCTTGCCCGGCCGCGCCACCGGCAGTGTTGGCGCTCATCAGGTTGATGGCCACCTGGCCCGGGGCAATCAGGCCAAAGCTCAGCTGCGACAGCTTGCCGATGGCGCCGATCGGCGCAATACCGGTGGCACCGACCACGCGTGCGGCGACCACCGCAAGGCATATCGCCAAGGGAATGCTCAACAGCGCCATCCACCAGTCGATGCCGAACAGCAACGCCTGTAACGCCACCACCAGCGCAATGGACAATAACAGCCCGCACGCAGGTGCCAGGGGAAACCGCCCAAGGGCGTGCGCTGCCCGACTTGCCTGCGGTTCGGTGTGCCTGTACCGGGGCATTTGCAACAGGCGAAGCAACAATGAAGTCAGGGTCGCGCATACCATCAGGCTGACGCCCGGCCACAACAGCCACTCCACCAGGGCAGCGAACTGTGGGCCGCTGGCGTTCGGGGCCAGCACCACCAGGGCATGGTCGATCAGCCACGGTGCCAGCCCGCCCCAGGCCAGCGCGGCGCCGAACAGCAGTGTAAGGCCCACGCGGATGCCGATGATGCCGCCGAAGCCGACCAGCATCAGCGAAGGGTCGAGCGTGAAGGTCAGGCGCTCGAGCACAGGCGAGGGTGCCCAGCGCGGTATCGCCCAGACAAACCCGTCGATCCACTTCACCAGCCCCGACAGCAACGCGGCGCTGCACAGCACCTTTATCCGCATCATGGCTTCGTGACCGTGGCGGTAGATCTGCTGCAATGTCTCCAGGGTCGCCATGCCCTCAGGGAACTTCAGACCATTGTCATCGAGCAGGGCGGGGCGCAGATACCAGGCGATCCAGATGCCCAGGAAGCTCACGGAGAACACCCAGGCCATCATCGGCAGTGGGTCCAGCTGGTGACCGGTGAGCAGGGTATAGGCGGGGATCGGCGCGACCAGCCCGCCAGAAACGATGGAAGCGGCGGCCGAGGCCACTGTCTGGTTGATGTTGCTTTCGTGCAACGTCCATGCGGGCCGGCCCTTGCTGCGCCCCGCCAGGCCCTGCCACAGGGTGAAACCGACCAGCAAGGCGATGATCGACATGTTGAACGACCAGCCGATCCGAAGGCCCGCGTATACATTCGAGGGTGTCAGCAGAATGCCCAGCACTACGCCGGTGAGCACCGCCCGCGGGCTCAGTTCACCTTCGATGCGAGCCTGGGGAGGGGCGGTAGACGGGGCAGGTCTCATGGCAATCCCTTGTCGGAGTGGTAAGCGCGCTTTGCACAACTGAGCCACTGATGCCACAAAGGTTCACTGTCGCTTCTGGTTGTGAAAGGTGCCCAGCAACAGCCCGGAAGTGCTAGCGGCAACACCGTCGGGTCTCAAGAAAAGTGCTGTGCACAGGGGCTTGCTTTTGCTGACATTGCCGAATCAAGAGAGATTAGTTAAGTTATCTAAATTCGATAACTTTCTTAAACTCGGTATAAGTCATGGACCCGATCGCTAATCCCTATTCCCCGGGAGCAGGCGCGCCGCCGCCGGCATTGGCTGGTCGCGACGCATTGCTCAAGCAGGTAAGCATCGCAATCGCCCGCATTCGCCGGGGCCGAGCGGCGAAGAGCGTGCTGATGGTCGGCTTGCGCGGCGTGGGCAAGACTGTACTGCTCGAAAAAATGCGCATTGAAGCCGAAGCCGAGGGCGTTCATGCCATACGCATGGAGGCGCCGGAAAACCGTTCGCTACCCGCGTTGTTGGCGCCTCAACTGCGCTTGGCGCTGCTTCGCCTGAGCCGGGTGGAAGCGGCTCGGGACCTGGCTCAACGGGGGTTGCGAGCCCTTGCCGGTTTTGCAAAGTCGTTGAAGGTTGCCTACGCGGACATAGAAGTAGGCCTGGACCTGGAGCCGGAACCTGGCTTGGCTGATAACGGTGACCTGGAAGGTGACCTGGCGACCTTGCTGGAGGAGGCCGGCAAGGCCGCACAGCGCGCCGACACGGCGCTGGTGATGTTCATCGACGAGTTGCAGTACGTTGCCGAAGATCAGTTGGCCGCGTTGATTACAGCCTTGCATCGCTGTGCCCAGGGCCAGTTACCTGTCACGCTGGTTGGGGCTGGCCTGCCTCAATTGCGCGGCCGTTGTGGCAACGCGAAATCCTATGCGGAGCGACTGTTCGATTTCCCTGAGATCGGCCCGCTTGCTCCTGAGGCCGCAAGGTTTGCGGTAGTGCGGCCTGCAGAAGATGAAGGCGTGGAATTCGAAGAGGCGGCGCTGGAAAGTGTGCTGGCACATTCACAGGGCTATCCGTACTTCCTGCAGGAGTGGGGCAAGCACTCATGGGATGTAGCCTCGCAGAGCCCCATCACCAGCGCTGATGTCGAAACCGCTTCAGAGCAGGCGATTGCCACACTGGATGAGAGCTTCTTCCGGGTGCGCTTTGACCGCCTTACGCTTGCGGAAAAGAAGTACCTGCGTGGCATGGCGGATCTGGGGGCCGGCCCTCATCGTTCTGGTGATATCGCGGCCAGCCTGGCGCGGAAGGTTTCCACGCTCGCACCACTGCGCAGTGCATTGATCGAGAAAGGGATGATCTACAGCCCGAACCACGGTGATACGGCGTTCACTGTGCCGCTTTTCGATGAGTTCATGCGGCGTATCATGCCGGGCGATGATTGGCGGATGGGCTAGCCTGCTTTACGGCGCTGCAAGCCGCAACCACAGGCAACGCTCCTCGGCCGGGACGCAAAAGCGTACACGGCGCGAGCGCACGCACACCACGGTTCATTTCACCCCGACCGCCCAAACCGCTTGCGATACTCCGCCGGCGTAACCCCCACATGCTTCACGAACGCCCGCCGCAACGTATCCGCATTGGCAAACCCGCACAGTGCCGCCACCTGCTTCGGTGGCTCTCGCCCAGCCTCCAGCCGCGCACGAGCAGCATTCACCCGCGCCAGCTCCACCCACGCGGCTGGGGTCATCCCCACATCACTCTGAAACACCCGTGCAAAATGCCTCGGGCTCAACCCAACCCGCGCGGCCAGGCTGGCAACCCCGTGGTCCAGTGCAGGGTTGGCGGCCACGTAACGCTGCAACCCCTGCAATGCCGAACGCCCGACCGGTGAGGTGCCACCTTGCCGGCTGAACTGCAGCTGCCCGCCAGGCCGCTTGAAGTACATCACCAGGTGCCCGGCCACCTGCCTGGCAATGTCGCGCCCCAGATCCTCTTCGACCAACGTCAGTGCCAGGTCCAACCCGGCCGTTACCCCCGCAGCGGTACGCAGGTTGCCGTCATGTACCTGAATGGCATCGGCATCCACCTGTACCCGCGGATAACGCTCGGCCAACGGCTGCGCCACGACCCAATGGGTGGTCACACGCCGGTCATCCAGCAACCCGGCAGCCGCCAGGGCAAACGCCCCCGTGCACACCGAGCCGTAACGCCGGCAAGCGCCCGCGCGTTGCCGCAGCCAGTCGAGAATGCCGGGGCGCAGGTATTGCTCGGCAGCCTGCGGCGTGCCGGCGACCAGCAAGGTGTCGATGGCTTCCAGGTCTTCGCCGATCCAGCCGTCGGCGACCAGGCGCGTACCGGAAGAGCTCACCAGTGGCCCCGGTTCGCAAGCCAGCAAAAGCAGGCGATAGGCGTCACGGCCGGCCTGGCGGTTGGCTTCGGCGAATACATCGAGCGGGCCGCAGGCATCCAGCAGTTGTACGCCAGGCATGGCCAGGATGGCGACCGTGATTGGGGAAAAGGGCATGGTGGCTCCGGGCGTTGCGCCGCAAGTCCGTAATCCGCCGACAATGGCAGTATCTGGCGCCACAAGTCAATTGAGGACATTGGCCCACGACCGCAGACTGGGCTCGTCATCAACCCACCCAGGAGCGACCATGTCCTCATCCATCGCCGGTATCCAGGTGCCCGACAGCGCCATGGCTCGGGAAATCACCGAGCTCGTCCGTGACACGGCTTCCCCTTTACTGTTCCACCACTCCAGCCGGGTCTTCTACTTCGCGGCCCTTGCCGGGCAGCGGCTGGGGCTGCGTTACGACAGTGAACTGTTGTACGCAGGCTGCATGTTCCATGACATGGGCCTGACCCATCAGCACAGCAGCGATTGCTGCCGCTTCGAGGTGGACGGTGCCAATGCGGCACGCGATTTCCTCCAGCGCCACGGCGTGGACGAGCGCGATGTCGAGCGTGTGTGGACGGCGATCGCGCTGCATACCACGCCGGGCATTCCAGAGCACATGCACCCGCTGATCGCCCTGGTCACGGCGGGGGTAGAGACTGATGTGCTGGGGCTGCACCACGATGGGCTGGGGATTGCCGCGCGGGATGCCGTGGTCCAGGCGCACCCGCGTGGGGAGCGGTTCAAGGAGGCGATCATCCAGGCGTTTTACGACGGCATCCGGCACAAGCCGCAGACCACGTTTGGCAACGTGAAGGCGGATGTGATCGCGGACAAGGACCCTGCATTCCGGCCTGGGAATTTCTGCAGCGTCATTCGGCAGTCCTGCTGGGCGAGCTGAGTAAAGCGGGCTGGTGCTGCCGGTGTTGGCAGGCCCTGGTGCCTGTCAGCTAAACAGATGGGGGCCGCTTTGCGGCCCTTCGCGGGCGTGCCCGCTCCCACAGGTTAAACCGGTGCTCTCGAAGTGGGAGCTGGCTCGTCGAGCGCAGAGTCCGCCGCCGAGCGCTCGCGATTCGCCACCCCGAACGGCACATGCACCATCGGCAAGTCCCCCGCCGGTGACTGCAGGTGGCTGCGCTGGTCATCAAAGAACACATGTGGCTTCAGTATCGACAGCACCCTGGGTTTTTCCATCCCGCCCAGAAAGAAGCACTCGTCCGGCGATACGCCCCAGTCCTTCAGCGTCGTCACCACCCGCTCATGCGAAGGGGCATTGCGCGCCGTCACGATGGCAATCCGCAAGATGCGCTTGTACGCCGGGTCTTCGGCCAACTTGCGGTCCTCGAGCATGCGAATCAGCGAAAGCTTGCGGTACAGGTCCGCCAAGGGCCCCGGCGAATGCGGGATCCCCTTGCGCACACGTTCATGCTCCTGAAACTCGTCCAGGTTGTCGTCGCGCTTGTACACGCGCTCGGCCTCGTCATCGGCAATCACCCCGTCAAAGTCGAAGGCCACCCGCAATTCGGTGTCGATCTCGTCATCGTAGATGCGTGTCGGCAGCACCCGCCCGGCCGGGTAGTTGGCGTCGATGGCTTTCTGTACATCTTCCTCGTTGGCACTGAGGAACAGCGAGGCATTGAACGCCGGGATGTACTCGTAGGGCGAGCGGCCCGACATGAATGCCGCGCGGGTGATGTCCAGCTGGTAGTGGTTGATCGAGCGAAACACCCGCAGGCCGGTCTCCGGCGAATTGCGCGACAGCAGCACCACCTCCACCGGCAACTGCTCGGGGAAGGCCTGGTTGATGCTCAGGAAGCGGCGAATGAACGGGAACGCCACGCCCTTGGGGAAGGGCTCGTCCAGGTTCTGCTGCTGGTGCTGACGGTAAGCCTCGACGCCCTCGGTCTGGTAGATGTCGTCCGAGACGGTGAGGTCGAACAGCGCACTCGAAGCAACGCCGATGACCAGTTTCTGTTCGATGGGGTAGGGCATGAAACAACTCCTGAGCGTGAGCTGAAGGCAAGTGTACCCGTGCGCTGTGACGAAAGCCCTCAGTACCCACAGGCGCTATCGGCATCAGATGAGGATGTAGTCGCTATGCACCATCAGCGGCTCATGCGCCCCTTCGACCAGGTGCACGAACTGCCCTGCCACCTGGTCGATCGCCAGGCAGTCGTCGACATCCAGCAAGGCATCGGTATGCGGTTTCAGCCAGTCCGCCTGCATGCGTTGCTTGCCCAGGGCCTTGGCCTCGGTCTTGCTGTGGGCGGTGACCAGCAGGTAGCGGTGGGCCTCGCCGAATACTTCGCGTTCATAACCACCGAGGTTGATGAAGTACAGGCGCAGCGCACCGGGGGCGGGGGCGTGCGGGCGCAGTTCGATGCGCTGGCCGTCGACACCATGCACTTCCAGCCACGAATCGATGTGCAAACCTTTCGGACTGCCGAACCAGGCCTGGCGCAACTGCGGGTAGGCCTGTTCGAAGGTGTCGGCCAGGGCGAACACCACATCGTGAACTTCGATCTTGGCGCCGGGGTGGCGGCCTCCGAGCATGACGACGTAAAGCATGGGCGGTCCTTTGCGGGGCTAACGTAAGAATGCGGCATTGTACTGCCTGATACGCGGATGCCGCTTTCATGGAACTGCACAGGACTCACTGAATTAGCAGGGCCCCTGTGGGAGCGGCTTTAGCCGCGAACACCGGCGCAGCCGGTGCCAGGCACTGTGTTGGATTCTTCGCGGCTAAAGCCGCTCCCACAGGGTACGCGTACCGTTTGCGCATTCAGTTCTCTGCGCGACAGCTCCGGCCTGACAGTTGCTCCACCAGAAAATCCACGAACACCCGCACCCGCGCCGGCATCGCCGGACCGCCGACGAACACCGCATGGATCGGCTCGCGATCACCGGGGTTGTACGCCTCCAGCAACGGCACCAGCTGCCCGTTGGCCAGGTCATCGGCCACGGTAAAGGTACCGATGCGCGCCACGCCGGCGCCGAGCCTGGCCAACTGCGCCAGGGCCTCGCCGCTGCTGCATTCGATATTGCCCGTCACCTTCAACGAGAATGCCTGCCCGTCGCGACGGAACGGCCAGTCGGGTGCGGCGCGGCGGAAGTTGAAACGCAGGCAGTTGTGCCGGGCCAGGTCCTCTGGCACAAGCGGCGTACCGCAGCGCGCCAGGTACTCGGGCGAGGCGACGATCACCTGGCCGGTTTCGCCAATGGCACGGGCGCTCAACGAGCTGTCCGGCAGGTGGCCGAAGCGCAGCGCCACATCGGCCTGGCCGCCGAGAATGTCGGCCACTTCGTCGCTGAGGGTAAGGTCGACCAGCACCTGCGGGTAGCGCGCGCTGAACGCCGCCAGCAGCGGTACCACGGTCAGCCGGCCATGGCCCAGCGCTGCGCTGACCCGCAAGCGCCCGCGGGGCACACCCTGGTCGGTGATGGCCTCTTCCACTTCGAGCATGTCGGCCAGCACCCGCCGTGCACCGCGCAGATACGCTTCGCCCTCAGGCGTGAGGGTGATCGCCCGGGTGGTACGCAGCAGCAGGCGGGTGCCCAGGCGCTGTTCGGTCCGCGCGAGGATGCGGCTCACCGCCGACGGCGTCAGGCCCAGCGCGCGGGCGGCGGCGGACAGGCTGCCCTCCTGGGCCACCTTGGCAAAGATTTCCATCTCTCCGGATCTTCCACTGAAGTCCATTTGTGCCTCATGAGCAAAGGTGGTTCGCAAAAATGCAGTCTAGTGCGGATCAGCTTCGGATCGTAGCATTTGCAGCACAGATAAGGAGCTTGCCATGCGTATCAATCCACCTCTTGTCGCGCTCGCCATCGGTGCCTTCGGCATCGGTGTCACCGAGTTCGCCCCCATGGGCATGTTACCCAGCATCGCCACCGACCTGGGCGTCTCCATCCCCGCAGCCGGGCTGTTGGTCAGTGCCTATGCGATCGGTGTGCTTATCGGTGCACCGCTGATGACCCTGGCCACGGTGAAGATCCCGCGGCGTTACCTGCTGATCGGGTTGATGGCCATCTTCACCCTCGGCAACCTGATGTCGGCCCTGGCCAGCGACTATGCCAGCCTGCTGGTCGCCCGTGTGGTCACCTCGCTGAACCACGGTGCGTTCTTCGGCATCGGCTCGATCGTCGCGGCCAGCGTGGTGCCGCCAGAGAAGCGCGCCGGGGCCGTGGCCGCCATGTTCATGGGGTTGACCCTGGCCACCATCGGCGGTGTGCCGCTGGCGACCTGGTTCGGTGAAATGCTGGGCTGGCGCACGGCCTTTTGGGGCATCGCCGGGCTCGGCCTGGTGGCAATGACCACCCTTTGGTACGCACTGCCTAATGTGCCGTCGCCCAAGGGTGGCGGGGCCATGGCCGAAATCCGCGTGCTGGGCCGCGGGCCGGTGCTGGCGGCATTGCTGCTGACCGTGGTGGGCTCCAGTGCGATGTTCACGGTATTTACCTACATCGCGCCGATCCTGCAGAGCGAGGCGGCAGCGTCCACCACCTTCGTCACGGCCATGCTGGTGTTGTTCGGTGTCGGCCTGACCTTGGGCAACGTGTGGGGTGGCAAGGCGGCGGACCGCTCGATCGACCGTACCCTGATGCTGTCGCTGGCCGTGCTGATTGCGGTGTTGCTGGTGTTCCCGCTGGTGATGGACTGGCCGCTGCCGACTGCGCTGGCGATCCTGGTGTGGGGCGCTGCCAGCTTTGCCCTGGTGCCGCCGCTGCAGATGCGGGTGATGGAGGCGGCCAAGGATGCGCCCAACCTGGCGTCGGCGGTGAATATCGGGGCGTTCAACCTGGGTAACGCGATTGGCGCGGCGCTGGGTGGGGCGGTGATCAATGCCGGGCTTGGGTATTCGGCGGTTTCCCTGGCGGGGGCGGCGATGGCGGTTTTGGGCCTGGTGATGGTGCTGCTGTTCGCTTGGCGGGGGCGGGCGGGGGCTGCGGCAAGTCAAGTTGCTGTGTAACAGGTGGAGATCTTCGGGGGCGCTTTGCGCCCCATCGCGACACAAGGCCGCTCCTACAGGAAACCGCGATTCCTTGTAGGAGCGGCCTTGTGTCGCGATGGGCTGCAAGGCAGCCCCACAGTCTTGCCCATCACGGCGTACCGTTACGGCCATGCAGGTGATAGGCCGGGCGCTCGCTCAGCCGCTCGTAATAATCGCGCACGGCCGGCAGGTGCGGGTGCTCGAAGGGCGTTTCGAACCAGCGGTTGACCGACAGGCCAATGGGGATGTCGGCCAAGGTGAACTGGCTGCCGGCCACATAGGCACCGGTACTTGCCAGCTGGCGGTCGAGAATATGCATGTAGCGCGCCCAGTCCGCGCAGCCGGCGGCCAAGGCCTGTGGGTCCTGGTGGGCGGGCGAGTGCCTGACCAGCGACATGAACGCGTAGCTCCAGGAACGGTTGAGGTCCGAGGCCTGCCAGTCGATCCACTGGTCGATCCTGGCCCGCGCCTGCGCCTCGCTCGGGTAGAACGCGGTGGCACCATAGCGCGTGGCCAGGTAGCGGATGATGCTGTTGGATTCCCACAGGGTGAAATCGCCATCCTGGATCACCGGGATCATGGCGTTCGGGTTCAACGCAAGGAATTCGGCGCTGTCCGTGGGCTTGAAGCCCGCCCCCCAGTCTTCGCGCTCGAACGCGACCTCGAACTCGGCGCATGCCCACAGGACTTTTCGTACATTGATGGAGGAGGCTCTGCCCAATATCCGTAGCATGGTGTTCATCCTTGTGAGGGGAGATTGATCGTCCGTCACTGCCGCTTGCCGGTCAAGAGCCAGCGTGGTGGCGGAGCGTCCTCTTTGTAGGGTTCTTGTAGTCCATTTCCGAAAGTAAGCCTTTCCACCCCCAAGGTTATTGTGGCGGGGCAGGCAGCGCCCTAGTCTCGGCACGCTCGTAACCCGAGGAAATGGACATGGACAAAGACACTCCGAAAGAAAGCGGCAATCTCAATGTCGTGCGTGCAGCGGGCCGTTTTGGCAACGGCGGTGCCGAACTGGTGCAGATGAACGCGCAGTTGCCGATGCGCACGGCATTGATGGAGGCCTCGAGCATCATGGGCTGCATTACCGAACTCACCCGCAAGGCCATCGACCGGCCCGGTGACCGCAAGGCGATGATGCAGGCCACGTACTACCTGGCAGGCATGGCCAAGGCGCTGATCGACGGCCAGTTGCAGCAGTTGCGCCAGGCTCGGGGAGGCGAGCAGGAGCCTTAGTCAGGCTTGCCTGGGGACCATGAACTTGGCACCCTTGGTCAGTTTGAATCTCTGTATCACGACAGAAGGAAGTTCGCATTGAGCTGGGACAAGGTGGGGAAACTCCTCGTAGCCGTGCTGCTTGGCCTGATGGTCCTGCTGGCCGCCTATGGGTTGCTCAGGGGCAACCCGCGCCTGGAGGCATCGCTGACCTATGCCTACCTCACCTATCCCAGCCAGTTCAGCGAACGCATCACCAAAGCCAGCGAACAGCTCAAGTACGAGCAGTTGCAGGGGCGTATCAATGCCATCAGCGAGGGCGGGCTGAGCCACGATCAGGTCGAGCGGCTGATCGAAATGGCCCAGGCGCCGTATGCCCAGCTGTTCGCCAAGCCCTTCGAGGCCGGGCTGGTCGACCACCGTACCGGTCTGCTCATCGAGCTGCGCAACCGTGGTGATGCGCAGGTGCGCCAGGTGAAAATCCGCCTGCCGGCCAAAGGCCTGGTGCAGGTGCGCGATGCAGCTGGCAATGACACCATCGTGGAAACCTCCACCATGCAAGCGGATATCCCCACCATCGAGCCGGGTGGTGTATGCAAGGTATGGGTGTATTTCGATGCAGACTATTCGCAGATCCGCCAGGGCGGGGTCAGCATCAGTCACGCCGATGGCAAGGCTGACATACAGGTTTACCGCGAGGTCATCGGTTTCCCGGCCTGGGTAGCCCGTTACAGCCGCGAGCTGATGGTGCTGCTGGGCGTATTGGCGGCCAGCGTGCTGGGCCTGGGGTATGCCTGCCTGTCGCGCCGTAACCCGCACTGAACGCCTCACCTGTACCGGCCTCTTCGCAGCACAAGGCTGCTCCTACAAGGAGTTGTGCAGGCTGTCAGTGAGCCATACTGCGTCCCAGTGTGGATAATCGCCAATCTCTGCTACCAGGCCAGCCCGCAGAGGATTGGCAACGATGTATCGGGCTACCTTGCGCACATCATCTTCCTGGCGCAGCGCTCGGTCATGAAACCCGCGTTGCCAGACTGGGCCCGGGCTCACGCCCGCCTTGCACAATGCCGTACCAGATCGCGATTTGAACTGTCGCATCAGGCTACTTAATGTGACGACACGCAGCTCCACCAGCCAATGCAAGTGGTCAGGCATCAGCACCCAGGCGAGTGAGCGGCAAGCGCCAAGCCGTTCCGACTGCCTCAGCTCCCTGATGACCAGGCGAGCTGTGCGAAGATCCTGAAACAGTGGCTTGCGTGCATGGGTGACAGTGGTCAGCAGGTACAGCCTGCCAGGCTCTGAAAAACGCCCCCGACGTAGCCGGTTGGCCTCAGCACGATCCATGTAATCTTCCTCGCATCCGTTCCGTGTGGGATACCTACAATAAAGATCCCAGACGCTACCGACGTTGGCAGATCGTTACCCGTTTTTTCAGTCATACACATTTGTAGGAGCAGCCTTGTGCTGCGAAGAGGCCGGTACGAGCGATACACATTTTTGGTCAGTACCGGCCTCTTAGCAGCACAAGGCTGCTCCTACAGGTCAGTGAGTCGCCCCGGGGGTGGTGTTCTTGCCGGTCAACAACCACCCTCGTGCAGCGCCAGGCTCTGGCGCAACTGCACGAGCATGGCCTGTCGCAATGCCTGCGGCGCCTGCACGCGGATCGAGCCGGCCTGGGACAGCAGCCAGCCCATCAGCGAGCGGTTGTCGTCGACGGTAGCTACCAGGGTGGCACCACCTTCCGCCTGCAGCGTCAGTTGCATATGTGCCGACAGTGGCGACGCCTCAAGGCGCCGGGCAAGGGCATCATCGACCCAGGCGTGCAACTCGATCTGTTCCGCAGGTGAGAGCGCATCGGGCTGCAGCTGTTGCGCTTCGCCAGGGCTCAGGCCCGCTTGCCAGTACCAGCCGTAGGGCATGCCTTTGCTGTTGCACTGCAGCGGGAACAGTGCCGCGAGTTCGACCAGGTCGCGTTCGACCGTGCGTTTGCTGGTGATATAGCCAATGGTGGTCAGGGCGGCCTGCAACTGGGTGGAACTCATCCCCGGGTGACGGCCTGGCAGCAGCTTGAGCAGCTGCCACTGGCGGGCGATGGTGTGGCGGGTAGGGTGGCTGGGCAAAGGGCTCGTCCTTGAAGGCAGGCACGAAGCCTGCCTAAGTAGTGGCGTTTAGCTATTGCTCAGCATACCTTGTAGCAGAATGGGATCCAAGTTCTCGCATTTGGCGTTCAGTCCAGGCGCGTCACCCATTTGCCTGTGCCTTGGCCCTCTTTCAGCTGCCGCAGAGCCTGTGGCAAAGCAGAGAAGGTGAACTCGCGGCGCTGTGGCGCGATCAGGCGACCATCGGCAATGGCCTGCAGCAATTTTTCACCGGCCACGCGCAGGGCTTGGCGGTCTGCCAATTGGCCGTAGGCATGAATGCTGTTGAGCGCCACTTCATGCAGCGAGATCGCCGTGCTGAAAGCGGGCGTTGGTGCGGTTTCCTGGCGGTCCTGGATGCACACGAGGTGGCCGTTGTAGCCGAGCAGGTGGGCCAGGCTGCCGGCATGGGCGCCGCTGACGGTGTCGAACAGGGCATGCAGCGGGCGCTCGCCCAAAGCGGCCTGCAGTTGGCTCTGCCAGTAGGCGTCGTGGTAGTCGAACACCCCGCTCACACCGAGGGCCTTGAGCGAGGCGTGGTGGTGTTGGCCGGCACTGGCCCACACGCGCAGGCCACGCTGCGTGGCCAGCTGCGCGAGGTAGAAGCCCACCGCGCCACCGGCGCCGATCACCAGCACGTCGCGGCTGGCACCTTCGGGTACCTTGGCCAAGGCCTGCCAGGCGGTCAGGGCGGGGCAGGGCACGGTGGCCGCGGCTGTGTCGCTGAGCGCGCTGGGGATATGCATGACCAGGCTTGCATCGAGCAGGCAGTGCTCGGCAAAACTGCCGTCACGCGCCAGCGATTGGTGGTAGGCGACGCGGCTGCCCAACGGCATGTCGACGCCTGCGCCAACCGCGACTACCACACCGGCGCCATCCACGCCCGGGACCGTGCCCTGTTGCCAGGCCGGGTGGCCCCACTCGCAGATTTTCCAGTCCACCGGGTTGAGGGCAATGGCGCGGTTGGCCACCAGCACCTCACCGGGGCCGGGTTGTGGCACGGGTTTACGCAGCAGTTGCAGGCCGTCGAGGCCGGCGTTCGGGGTCCAGGCCCAGGCTTGATGATCGGTTGGCATGGTGCGGGTCCTTTCGAGACGGGTGTGGGCGGCAGGCTAGCGGGGATCGGGCGGGGGAAAAAGGTGCGGTGAGGGCAAGGTGTTTTGACTGGAGGACAAAAAGCGGGGCCGCTGTGCAGCCCATCGCAGGCAAGCCAGCTCCCACAGGGCCTTTTTGAACGCCGCAGAGGCATCCTCGATAGCTTCTGCGGTCATCAAACCCTCACCGAACTGCTGACAGACGAGGTCATGAAAGAAATTGGCGCATGGCAGCAGCGGCCGCTGGAGCCCATGTACCCGGTCATTTTCTTTGATGCACTGCGGGTGAAGATCCGCGAAGAAGGCCTGGTGCGCAACAAGGCCATTTACCTTGCGCTGGGCGTTCTACCCGACGGGACGCGCGATATCTTGGGCATCTGGATCGAGAACACCGAAGGTGCGAAGTTCTGGATGAAGGTGTTCAACGATCTCAAGACGCGTGGTGTCGAGGATGTGCTGATTGCCGTGACCGATGGGCTTAAAGGCATGCCAGAGGCCCTCAGCGCAGTGTTTCCAGAGACGACCCTGCAGGCGTGCATCGTGCACCTGATCCGCAACAGCCTGGACTTTGCAGCCTGGGACAAGCGGCGGGCACTGGCCACGGCGCTCAAGCCGATCTACCAGGCCATCAACGCCGAAGCGGCTGAGCAGGCACTCGATGAGTTTGAAAACGGGCCCTGGGGCAAGCAGTATCCAACGGTCGTTGCGGCCTGGAGGCGCGCCTGGGATCGAGTGATTCCCTTCTTTGTCTTCCCGCCAGCCATCCGGAAAGTGATCTACACCACCAACGCCATCGAGAGTATCAATGCCCAGCTGCGCAAGATCATCAAGACCCGAGGCCATTTCCTGACCGATGACGCAGCTACCAAGCTGATCTGGCTGGGGCTGCGAAAAATCACGGCAAACTGGGGCTCAGCGGCTCATGATTGGAAAAGTGCGATGAATCAATTCGCGATCTTGTACGGAGATCGGTTCATCAGGCCGACCTGGTGAAAATCAGGGCCTGCCTGACGGCAGGCCGTTACCGGCCCGCACACAAAAAATCTGACACTTCCAGCGTGCCATTCGGGCAGGGCTTCGCCCTCCATTCGCGGGCACGCGCGCCCCACAGGTACAGCGTACTTTCAAGTGCAGCGCCGTACCTGTGGGAGCGGGCGTGCCCGCGAATGCGTCTGTCAGGCAACACAAAAGATTGACCCTTTCGCAACAGCCCAATCGCAACCTTTGCTTCCAGATCAAAACTCATTGTCCCGCGCCCATCTTTTTCCCATCCCCACGTCCCCCCGAGAATCCACCCATCCCAACCTTCCACAGGTGATTCTCAAATGCCTCTCGCCTTGTTAGCCCTGACCCTGGCGGCTTTCGCCATCGGCACCACGGAGTTCGTGATCGTCGGCCTCATCCCGACCATCGCCAATGACCTGGCAGTGACACTGCCTTCGGCCGGCCTGCTGGTAAGCCTTTACGCCCTCAGCGTCGCCATCGGCGCGCCCTTGCTCACCGCCATGACCGGCCGCGTCCCGCGCAAGCTGCTGCTGGTCGGCCTGATGGCGCTGTTCACCGCCGGTAACCTGGTGGCCTGGCAGGCGCCCAGCTACGAATCGCTGATCATGGCGCGCATCCTCACCGGCCTGGCCCACGGGGTGTTCTTCTCGGTGGGCTCGATCATCGCCACCAGCCTGGTGCCGAAAGAAAAAGCCGCCAGCGCCATCGCCACCATGTTCAGTGGCATGACCGTGGCCTTCGTCACCGGTATCCCGCTGGGTACCTTCATCGGCCAGCACTTTGGCTGGCGCGTGACCTTCCTGGTGGTGGCTGCCTTCGGCCTGGTAGCGCTGCTCGGCGCACTGCTGTTCGTGCCCAAGCGCATCGAGCACAGCCAGCCGGCACCGCTGCTGCGCCAACTGCGGGTGATGCTGCAACCACGCCTGCTGCTGGTGTATGCCATGACTGCCGTGGGTTACGGCGGCTCGCTGATCGCCTTTACCTTCCTTGCCCCGATCCTGCAGGACATCGCCGGCTTCGGCGCCAACAGCGTCGCCCTGGTGCTGCTCGCCTACGGCGTTTCAGTTGCCCTGGGCAACATCTGGGGCGGCCGCCTGGCCGACCGCAAAGGCCCGGTCAAGGCATTGTCGATCATCTTCCTGCTGCTGGCCGTGGTGCTGCTGGCGCTGACCTTCACCGCACCGCATCCGGTACTGGTGGTAATCACCGTACTGGCCTGGGGCGCGGTGGCCTTCGGCAATGTGCCGGGCCTGCAGGTGTACGTGGTGCAGCAGGCGGAAAAGGTCGCCCCCGACGCAGTCGACGTGGCGGCCGGTTTCAACATCGCCGCCTTCAATCTGGGTGTGGCCGGGGGCTCCTGGGGCGGTGCCCAGGTGGTGCAACAGCTCGGCCTCGGCCACACCCCATGGATTGCCGCGTTGGTCACCCTCGGTGCCTTGGCCCTGACCCTGTACAGCGGCCGCCTCGACCGCCGCGTACCTGCCCAGCCACAACCTGTCGTCAGCCGCGCCTGACCCCCGATTCGCCTTACGGAGATGCTCGCAATGGCTCAAGATCCACTGTTCCAACCCCTGCAATTCGGCGCCCTTAACCTGCCCAACCGCGTGCTGATGCCGCCGATGACCCGCTCCCGCGCTGCCCAGCCTGGCGATGTACCGACCGCGCTGATGGCCGAGTACTACGCACAACGCGCCAGTGCCGGGCTGATCGTCAGTGAAGGCACCTGGATCTCGCCACTGGGCAAGGGTTACGCCCGCACCCCGGGTATCCACACCCAGGCGCAGATCGACGGCTGGCGCCTGGTCACCGAGGCTGTGCATGCCGCGGGCGGGCGCATGTTCGCCCAGCTCTGGCACGTCGGCCGCCTCAGCCACAGCAGCCTGCTTGGTGGCCAGGCACCGGTGTCGTCCTCGGCGATGCAGGCCGAAGGCGTGAATGTGTTCATCGACAATGCCGACGGCACGCCAGGCTTTGTCCAGGCTTCCAAGCCGCGCGCGTTGAGCGAAGCGGAAATTGCCGAGATCATCGAGCAATACCGCCAGGCTGCGCGCAACGCCATGGCCGCCGGTTTTGATGGTGTCGAGTTGCACGCGGCCAACGGTTACCTGGTCAACCAGTTCCTCGATTCCGGCGCCAACGACCGCACCGACCGCTTCGGCGGTTCGCTGGAAAACCGCCTGCGTTTCCTCGACCTGGTCACCCGTGCGCTGGTCGAAGGCACCGGCGACGCCCAGCGCGTAGGCGTACGCCTGGCGCCGCTGACCACGCTCAATGGCTGTGTCGACGCCGACCCGGTCACCACCTATACCGCAGCGGCCAAGCGCCTGGGCGACATCGGTATCGGCTACCTGCACATTGCCGAAGCAGACTGGGATGACGCGCCGGACATGCCGGTGGACTTCAAGCAACAGCTGCGGGCGGTGTTCCCCGGGGTGATGGTGTATGCCGGCAAATACACCGGCGAACGCGCACGGCGCGCGCTGGAGGAGGGCTGGGCTGACCTGGTCGGCTTCGGCCGGCCCTTCGTGGCCAACCCGGACCTGCCGGCGCGGCTGAAGCTGAATGCGCCCCTGGCCGAGCACGAACGGGCCACGCTGTTCGGTGGTGATGCCCATGGCCTGACCGACTACCCGGCACTGGCAACAGCCTGACCCCGATCGCTCCTCATGGAACTGCAAATGACTCATTGAGTTAGCAGGGACCCTGTGGGAGCGGCTTTAGCCGCGAACACCGGCGCAGCCGGTGCCATGCGCCGTGGTGGATTCAAAGGGCTGGGCGATCTCCCCCAAACACGGCATTTCGCCTGTCGTGTCTCACCTCTGTGCTTGAGCATTGACGACTTGTTTGTGTCCTATATATGGACCAAAATATGGCTCTCTATTGAGGGTGAAAACATGCAAAACATATTCGCTGACGTGGCCGTAAGCGTGTCGGAACTGAAAAAGAACCCATCCGCGGTGATGACCGGTGCTGCGGGTATGCCCGTCGCCGTGCTCAATCACAACCGCGTGATGGGTTACATGGTGCCGGCCGAACTGTACGAGGCCATGATGGAACGCTTGGAAGATCTCGAATTGAGCGAACTGGCCAAGTCGAGGTTGGGTGAAAAAGGCGTACCGGTATCCCTGGATGACCTATAAACTCGAATTCCTGCCTTCGGCACTGAAAGAGTGGGGCAAGCTAGGCCACACCGTGCGCGAACAGATCAAGAAAAAACTCGCCGAGCGCCTGCAGTCACCCAAGGTACAGGCCGACGCGCTGCGTGACCTGCCGAACCACTACAAAATCAAGCTCAAGGCCTCTGGATATCGCCTCGTCTATCGAGTCGAGGACGAGCGGATCGTTGTAGTGGTGGTATCGGTTGGCAAACGCGAGCGTAGCGAGGTGTATCGATCCGCTCAGAAGCGGTAAACATCATCAACGGTGTAGCCATCCCTCTGTTCCTCGTTGCTATTCCATCAGCATCACAGCGTTGGCGTATTTTTCCTGGTCCGGTGTGAACGTTGTCAGCATGCCGGTGTGATTACAGGTCAGGGTGAGCTCTGTTCGCGTATCGATGAACAGATCCTCGCCGCGAAGGCCCTGCCATTGCGCCAGGTACTTGAACGAACCGTACTTCATCGGTTTCTTCAATGCGCGATCATGGCCACCTTTCCAACCTAGCACCGGGAGTGCGCCATCGGCGCAGTGCCGGGCAAGTTCTGGCTGGGCCAGAGCCCGCTCACGGCCAATCTCCCAGCAGCGGATCAAGCCCTCGTCGGGCCCCTTCCATGCTTCTTCCCAAGTGATCAAGGGGCGGATGGGGTGATGAATAGGGCGTCGAATGACCCCGGTAGCTCGATCCATGACTGAGATTGTCCGTAATGTTCAGTTGGTCTGGATGCTACTAATTGGCCACTATCGTGTCCAGTGCTCGTCGACCCCAGCTCTGCGTTCAGTCAAGGCTGTGCTGCAACGCCTCGATAAACACCTCTTCCGCGCGGCTGAAGCGCTGCTCCCTGTTCCACAACAGGTGGATATCCACATCGGCAATCCCTTCCTGCGGCGGCAGCTTCCACAGCAACCCGGCGTCTACATCTGGCGCTACCACATGCTCGGGCAGGCAACCTATGCCAAACCCGGCAATCACCAGCCGGCGTACCTCCTCAAGGCTTGGTGACGAGGCCACGATCCGCCCGGCAAACCCCTGCTGGTCGCGGAAAATGGTCAGTGGCGACAGCATGCCGCCAATCTGGTCACTGGTGAAACTGACGAAGTTCTCGCGCTGCAGATTGCCCTCGTCCTGGCCAAATAATGCGTGGTGCTTGCCACAGAAGAACGCATAGCGCTGGCGCAGGAACAACCGTTGCTCCAGCCGTGGCTGCGCACGCCGGTTAAGGCTGAGGCCCGCCGTGGCGGTTTTCTCCTGCAGGGCGGCAACGATGTCGGAGCTGCGCATCACGTCGATCTCCAGCTCCACCCGCGGGTGCTGGCGGTGGAAGTCGGCGAGGAAGTCGTCGAAGTGTTCGTTGACGATACGGCTGATCATCAGCAGGCGTACCTTGCCCACCAGTTCGTCCGCCGGCTGCTCCAGCAAGCCGCCGATCTGCGACATCTGCCCATAGACCTCGCCAGCCAGCTGGAACAGCTGCTCGCCCATTTCCGTCAGCACGAAGCGCGGCCCGCGGCGGGCGATCAGTTGGCGGCCAAGCTGTTCTTCAAGGCGCTTGAGCGCCTGGCTCACTGCCGGTTGGGTGAGGTGCAGGCGGGCGGCCGCGCGGCTGATGGACAGCTCCTGGCCGATGACCCGGAAGGTGCGCAGCAGGTTCCAGTCGAGGCGGTCGTTGAGCAGACGGTCGGGCATGGCAGGGCTCGATAATAAGCAGGGCTAATATTTCGAATAATAAATAGAAAATTGACTAATCATAGCCCCGGGCCGATAAATCGCAGATATCGAGGCCTGCCGAATCGATGTTGGCTTCTTCGCGGGTAAACCCGCTCCCACAGGTACTGCAGCGCTTGCAGACCTTGTGCAAGCCCTGTGGGAGCGGGTTTACCCGCGAAGAAGCTGACACCAGACCAACAGGCCAAGCGCCGCAAGAGCGCCCCCGTGCCCCTGACAACTCCTGCCAGAAAAACAAGCAAAGGAGCCCCCATGAAGCCCACCGCTTCCCCCCAGCCACGCCGTGCCGCCGCCGCCGCGTTCATCGGTACCATGATCGAGTGGTACGACTTCTACATCTACGCCACCGCCGCCGCCCTGGTGTTCGGCGCGCTGTTTTTCCCCTCCGACAACAGCCTGTTCAGCACCATGGCCGCGTTCGGCACCTTCGCCGTCGGCTTCTTCGCCCGGCCGCTGGGTGGCATAGTCTTTGGCCACGTGGGCGACCGTATCGGCCGCAAGAAGTCGCTGGTCATCACCTTGCTGATGATGGGCATCGTCACCGTGGGCATCGGCCTGCTGCCGACCTACGCACAAATCGGCGCCACCGCGCCGGTACTGCTGATCCTGCTGCGCATCGTCCAGGGCATTGCCGTGGGCGGCGAGTGGGGCGGGGCGGTGCTGATGGCCGGTGAACATGCACCCAAGGGCCGGCGCAACTTCTTTGCCTCGTTCGCCCAACTGGGCAGCCCGGCGGGCCTGATCCTGTCGCTGCTGGCCTTCGGCGCGGTCACCCGCCTGCCGGAAGAAGACCTGATGAACTGGGGCTGGCGCGTGCCGTTCCTGGCCAGCGCGCTGTTGCTGCTGGTGGGCCTGGCGATTCGCCTGGGGGTGAATGAGTCGCCCGAGTTCATCGCCAGCCGCGAGCAGGCGGAAAAGGCCCGGCGCAAGGAGCAGGCCCCGGTATTCGAAGTGCTGCGCACGGCCTGGCGCCCGCTGTTGCTGTGCATCGGTGCCAATACCCTGGGTATTGCCGGGGTCTACTTCACCAACACCTTCATGATCAGCTACACCACCACGCAATTGCACCTGGAGCGCTCCTTGATCCTGGAATGCCTGTTCTTCGTGGCGATCATCCAGTTCTGCGTGCAGCCGTTGGCCGCCTGGCTATCGGAAAAAATCGGCGCCACCCGCTTCCTGGCCCTGGTCGCGTTGCTGGCGATGGCCTCGCCTTACCCGATGTTCATGCTGGTCAGCTCGGGCCAGGGCCCGTTGATCGTACTCGGCATCGCCCTGGCAGCCGCGTGCATGGCGTCGTTCTACGCGGTGATCGCCGGCTATGTCAGCGGCATGTTCGACACCCGCGTGCGCTACACCGCCATTTCCCTGGCCTACCAGATCTGCGGCGCCATCGCGGGCGGCCTGACCCCGCTGATCGGTACGTGGCTGGCCCACACCTTCACCGGCCAATGGTGGCCGATGGCGGTGTTCTACACCCTGATCGCCACCATCTCGCTGGTCTGCGTGCTCGCCCTGGCGCGCCAGTACGCCCGCAGCCAGCGCCTGGAACTGGCCTGATCGAACCGCTTTTTTCTGGAGTACCCGCACATGTTGAAAAGCAATGGCGAACGCCTGTGGGCGAGCCTGATGGCCATGGCCGAAATCGGCGCTACCGCCCGTGGCGGCAGCTGCCGCCTGGCCCTGAGCGACGAGGACAAGGCTGGCCGTGAACTGTTCAGCCACTGGTGCCGCGAAGCCGGCCTGACGCTGACTGTGGATGCCATCGGCAACCTGTTCGCCCGCCGCGCTGGCAGCGACCCCGATGCAGCGCCAGTGATGATGGGCAGCCACCTCGACACCCAACCTGAGGGCGGCCGTTTCGATGGCGTCTACGGTGTGCTGGCAGGCCTTGAAGTGGTGCGCCGGCTCAATGACCTGAACATCCAGACGCGCAAGCCGCTGGAAATCGCCGTATGGACCAACGAGGAGGGCGCCCGCTTCACCCCGGCCATGTTTGGTTCGGCGGTGTTCACCGGTACCCTGGCGCTGGACGAAGCGCTGGCCATTCGCGATGCCGATGGCATCAGCGTCGCCGACGAACTGCAGCGCACCGGTTACGCCGGCCGGCGCCCGCTGGGTGGCCGGGTCGATGCCTATTTCGAGGCCCACATCGAGCAAGGCCCGATCCTTGAAGACAACGCCAAGGCCATCGGCGTGGTCAGCGGCGGGCAGGCTATCCGATGGCTCGACGTCACGGTCGAAGGCATGGCCGCGCACGCCGGTACCACGCCGATGCCACTGCGCAAGGATGCCCTGTTCGGCACCGCACGGATGATCCAGGCGGTCGAGCAACTGGCTGCCGATTTTGCCCCTGAAGGCCTGACCACGGTGGGTGAACTGTCCATTGCCAAGTCCTCGCGCAACACCATTCCGGGGCTGCTGCAGTTCACCGTCGACCTGCGTCATCACCGGGATGAAGCCATCGAGGCGATGGAACGCGAGCTGACGTTGAAGCTGCAAGCCATCGCCAATCAGCGCGGGTTGCAGGTGCGTATCGAGCGCCACTGGATAAGCCCGGCCACGCCATTCGATGCCGATTGCGTAGCCGCCGTGCAGCAGGCGGTGGATGGCCTCGGCTATGCCCAGCAGTCGATCGTCAGCGGCGCCGGCCACGACGCCATCCTGCTGGCCCGCTACTGCCCGACCGCCATGGTGTTCATTCCCTGTGTCGGCGGCCTGAGCCACAACGAAGCCGAAGACGTGTTGCCCGACGACGCCCGCCAGGGCGCCGATGTACTGCTCAATGCCGTGCTGGCCCGCGCGGGCCGTATCGAACAGGGAGATGCCTGATGCGTTGTTACTTCCACCCCGAACAACTGCTGCACCACCCACGCAGCTATTACTCGCGCGGCGCCATGCGCACCCCGCAGGAAGTCCCCGAGCGTGCCCAGCGCCTGCTGCAGGCGGCCAAGGATCTGGGCTTCGACATCCGTCAGCCTGAGGACGCCGGCCTCGAACCGCTCAAGGCAGTGCATGGCGAGGCCTACCTGGCCTTCCTCGAAGAGGCCCATGCGCGCTGGAAGGAAGTGCCCGAGGACTGGGGCGACGAGGTCATGTCCAACATCTTCGTGCGTGAACCCAACGCCTTGCGCGGCATCCTCGCCCAGGCTGGGCGCTACCTGGCTGACGGCAGCTGCCCTGTAGGCGAACACACCTGGCGCTCGGCCTATTGGTCTGCGCAAAGCGCAGTGGCTGGTGCTAAGGCCATTCTCGACGGCGAGCCGGCGGCCTATGCCCTGTGTCGGCCGCCAGGCCACCATGCGCGCTTCGATGCGGCCGGTGGTTTCTGCTACATAAACAACGCCGCTGTCGCTGCCCAGGCCTTGCGCAGCCGCTACAGCCGCGTGGCCATCCTCGATACCGACATGCACCACGGGCAGGGGATTCAGGAAATCTTCTACGACCGCCGGGATGTGCTGTATGTGTCGGTGCATGGCGACCCCACCAATTTCTACCCGGGTGTGGCCGGGTTCGCGGACGAGCGTGGCAGCGGTGCGGGGGAGGGGTACAACCTCAACTTGCCGATGGCGCATGGGGCTAGCGAAGCGGACTTCATGGGCCAGCTGGAGATCGCGCTGGCGGCGGTGAAGGACTTTGGCGCCGAGGTGCTGGTGTTGTCGCTGGGGTTCGATATCTACGAACTCGACCCGCAGAGCAAGGTGGCGGTGACGACTGAAGGGTTTGCGGTATTGGGCGAGCGGATTCGGGCGATGCGCTTGCCGTGCCTGATCGTGCAGGAAGGGGGGTATCACCTGGAGAGCCTGGAGGCGAATGCGCAGGCGTTTTTTGCCGACAAGGCGGACTGGCGATAAGGAGGGGCGGGGCTGACAGGTGCTTGCCATGACAGTTTCAGCGCCTATGAGATCGAGCGCCGCCCGCGCGGCGCTTCGCAGCACAAGGCTGCTCCTACATCTGTTTCAGGCCAATTATTCCTGTGCCTGGTGGGTTGCAGCCTTGGTGCATGACTGGAGATGGATGAAAAGCAGCAAAGCAACCTTCGATATCGAATGGAACAAACAAGGCGGGCAGAGGTGACCTCACAGGAGTGACTGGCCCGAAACAGATGTAGGAGCAGCCTTGTGCTGCGAAGCGCCGCGCGGGCGGCGCTCGATCTCTCAGGCGCTGAAAGTGTTGTGGCGAACACCCCGCAATCCGTTACATCCCACCCCGCCGCACATGCTTCACCAACACCTTCTCCAGCAACTCCCACATCGCCGGCTCGGTACTGAACGCCACGTTGAACCGCATCCACCCGGTCGCTTTGGCATCGACCATGAACAACTGCCCAGGCCCGAGCATGATGCCTTTCTCCAGCGCATCATCCAGCAACGCCGCACTGTCTGGAATCGCCGGGTGGCGGGTCCAGATATACATCCCTTCATCCGACTCGATGAACAGCTCGAAGCCCAACCGATGCAGATGCCGGCCAACTTCCTGGTGCGCCTCGGCCAAACGCTGGCGCAGGCGCTTGAGGTGCTTGCGCCAACGCCCGTCGATGATCGCGGCATACACCACGCGCTCCATCACCTGCGAGGTGGTCAGGCCAGAGCGCATCTTCAGGTGCAGCAGCTTCTGCATCAGCTCGGGGTTGGCCAGCATGTAGCCGACCCGCACATTGGGCGAAATGCTCTTGGAGTAGCTGCCCACGTACACCACCTGCTGCAGGTGGTCGAGGCTGGCCAGGCACGGCTGCGGTTCGGCGACCATGTCGGCATACAGGTTATTCTCCACCAGGCGGAAACCGTGCTGACTGGCCAGTTGCAGCAGGCGGTGCAGCTGCGGCAGCGGCGTGCGCGAGCAGGTCGGGCTGTGCAGGTGCGGCTGGGTGAAGAACGCAGTGGGGCGGTGATGGGTGAGCAACTGTTCCAGCTGGTTCAGGTCGTAGCCGGCCGGTGTGCGCGGCACGCCGACCAGGGTCGCGCCCTGGGTACGCAGGATGCTCATCAGGTTGGGGTAACCGGGGTCGTCCACCAGCACCACGTCGCCCGGGCGCACCAGGGTGCGCGCGGCCAGGTCCAGGGCCTGGCTGGCGCCATGGGTAAGCATCAGCTGCGCCGGGTTGGCAACGATCGACAGTTCCTGCTGCAGGTTCTGTGCGGTCAGTGCACGCAGCTCCATCAGGCCCATGGGGTCGCCGTAGCCCGACAGCTCCAGCGGGCTGCCGGCCACCTGGCGCAGGCCGCGGCGCAGGCCGTCTTCATACATCCAGTCGTTAGGCAGCCAGCCGCACCCGGGCTTGAACGGCAATTGGCGGATTTCGAAGATCTGCTGCAGGTACCACTCGGAGTTGAACGTTGGTCGACTGGTGTCGGCCTCGGCGTTGTGCGGGTCGAGCAATTCGCCCGCCGCGCGGTTGACGAAGAACCCCGCATTGCCCCGGCTCACCAGCAGGCCCTGGGCGACCAGACGGTCGTAGGCCTCGACCACGGTGAAGGTACTCACCGAATAGCTCGCGGCAAAGGCGCGGATCGAGGGGACCTTGGCGCCTGGCTTGAGGGTCTGGTTGTCGATCAGCTCGCGCAGCCCGTCGATGATCTGGTTCACCAGCGGGGTCGAGGAGTCTGGATGTAATTCGAACATTTGGGCCTTCAGGTTGCGTATCGCCCGGCGTTTGCAAGGTGTATTGCAAGGGCGACCTGTACAGTGCAGTGCGAGTTTCATGCCACTGTGCATGGCTCTCTGCGTCGGACATTTTTACATTAGGTGTCAGATATCGCCACCTAAAGCATGTTCAGTTCGCTCCAGGCGCCTGCCCTGGGGCGCGTCAGCAGGCCGCCATGGAAGGCCTGCGTGTGTTCGCTCACACCATCCTGCGCGCATTAGCACTGATGTACGTGAAACCGCCAGCCATCGGGGTTTCACAGTTTTCCTTGGATAAAAAGAAGCACGGGGTACACAACTGATGGACGCAACATCCACAACCACCACCGCGAAAAGCGGGCATGAGAGCAAGCTCAGTGCCTCGCTCAAGTCGCGCCACCTGACGATGATGTCGATCGCCGGGGTTATCGGCGGCGCCTTGTTCGTCGGTTCCGGCAGCGTGATTCACAGCGCCGGCCCAGCTGCTGTGCTGGCCTACCTGGCAGGCGGCATCCTGGTGGTACTGATCATGCGCATGCTGGGTGAAATGGCGACTTCCTCGCCAGACACCGGTTCGTTCTCCACCTACGCCGATCGCGCCATCGGCCGTTGGGCCGGTTTCACCATCGGCTGGCTGTACTGGTGGTACTGGGTCATCCTCATGGCCTGGGAAGCTTATGTGGCGGGCAAGATCCTGCATGGTTTCTTCCCCGACGTCAGCGTCAACGTGTTCGTGCTGGCCACGACCCTGTTGCTGATCACCGTCAACTTCTTCAACGTCAAGCACTACGGTGAGTTCGAGTTCTGGTTCGCCTTGATCAAGGTGATCGCGATTGTCTGCTTCCTGATCGTGTGCACCGCTGCCGTGCTGAACATCTGGCAGTTCGGTGAAGTGCGTGGCATCAGCCACCTCACCGCCGAAGGCTTCATGCCCAATGGCATCACTACAGTGATCGGTGCCTTGCTCGGGGTGATGTTCGCCTTCCTCGGTGCGGAAATCGTCACCATCGCCGCTTCCGAAGCCAAGGACCCGGCTGCGCAGATCGTCAAGGCGACCAACTCGGTGGTCTGGCGTGTGTGCCTGTTCTACGTGGGTTCGATCTTCCTGATCGTCTGCCTGGTACCGTGGAACGATCCGCACCTGGGCGTTTCCGGCTATGGCGCCTACCGCCGCACCCTGGAGCTGTTGGGCGTGCCATATGCCGAGCTGCTGATGAACTTCGTGGTGCTGACCTCGGTGAGCAGCTGCCTGATCTCGGGCCACTACACCGCTTCGCGCATGCTGTTCTCCCTGGCCCAGCGTGGCGACGCGCCGTCGTTCTTCAAGATCACCCGCGCCGGCACCGGTGTACCGGTGTACGCGATCATGGGTTCGTGCGCCGTGGCCGTGGTGTGTGCGCTGATCAACTTCAGCGAGACCCTGCGCCCGAAAGACGTGCTGGAAACCCTGATGAACACCACCGGCATGATCGCCCTGCTGGTGTACCTGGTGATTGCTTTCTCGCAGCTGCGCATGCGCCGCAAGCTGGTTGCCGAAGGCAAGGAAGTACGCCTGAAGATGTGGCTGTTCCCATGGCTGACCTACCTGGTAATCGCGTTCATCGTGGCCGCCCTGGTAACCATGGCCTTCATGCCTGACTACCAGATCCTGGTGATCTCCACCGGTATCGCCGCGGCAATCGTGGTGGCGATGGGTGTAGTGCACCAGATCCGTACTGGCAAGCAGCACTAAGCGTCACTCGCTTCTCGAAACGGCCGGCTCCCTCGGGGACCCGGCCGTTTTGCGTTATTGGGCCAGGGGTATATGGCCGCCTGTTACATGGCATAT
The DNA here is from genome assembly GCF_054792385.1 of Pseudomonas sp. SA233. Lineage (NCBI taxonomy): Bacteria > Pseudomonadati > Pseudomonadota > Gammaproteobacteria > Pseudomonadales > Pseudomonadaceae > Pseudomonas > Pseudomonas sp. SA233. Next base: position 2,319,538 of record NZ_CP096449.1, read on the forward strand.
GCTGAACACATTGCCCGCCCAAAGGAGCTTCACATGGCCTGGTCCGCCACCCAGTATTCGCAATTCGAAGACGAGCGTACCCGCGCGGTGCGTGACCTGCTGGCCGCTGTACCGGCACGCCCGGTACGCCACGCCACCGACCTGGGCTGTGGCCCTGGCAATTCCACCGAGGTGCTGCTGCAACGTTACCCGGATGCCCAGGTGACGGCCCTGGACAGCGACCCGGACATGATCGACAAGGCCCGCGAGCGCAAACGGCTGTGCATCCCCCGCGTGCGCACAGTCATCGCTGACATTGCCGGCTGGTCCGCCCCCGAGCCGCAGGACCTGATCCTGGCCAATGCTTCGTTACAGTGGGTTCCCGACCACGCCTCGCTGTACCCGCACCTGGTGCGCCAGCTGAGCGAAGGTGCCAGCCTGGCCGTGCAGACCCCGGACAACCTCGATGAGCCGGCCCACCGGCAACTGCGCGAAATCGCCAGCCAGGGCCCCTGGGCGGCGAAGTTCGCTGATTTCCAGCTGCCGCCACGGCACAACGCGGCGTTCTATTACGATCTGCTCAGCCCGTTGTGCGCGCGGGTGGATGTGTGGCGTACCACCTATCATCACCCTTTGGCCGGCGGTGCCGAAGCCGTGGTGGAATGGTTCAAGGGTTCGGCCTTGCGACCGTACCTGGGGCGGTTGGAGGAGCAGGAGCAGGCGGATTTCCTGCAGATGTACCTGCAAGCGATGCAGCGCGACTACCCGCCGGCCACCGATGGCAAGGTGCTGTTGCCGTTCCCGCGGCTGTTCGTGATCGCTACCCGCTAGGGCGGCGCCAGCGCCAGGCCACGTAACCGTAGACGCCGAGGTTGAGCAGCAGCACGAAAGTGCCCAGCAGCAGCTGGATGTGCGGTGTCAGCCCGGCGGGGTAGATCAACGGCCAGATATAGTGTTCGACGAAGCCGCCCTGGTAGCCCGCATCACCAGCCGCGCTGCGCATGCGGTTTTCCCAGGTGGTCAGCGGGCAGCCCAGGTGCAGGCATTCCACCGCCAGGCCCCAGGCCAGCGCCGGCAGGTGCAGCAGCAGGGCAGGGCGCCAGCGCAGCACCAGCAGGCCGCCGAACAGCACCAGCAGGATGAAGAGCAGGTGCAACAGGACCAGGGTGTCGGCGGCAAGGCGGTAGAGCATGGGTTGTGTGCCGAGGGTTGAGGTTATCCCAGCATAGTTGGGTTGCCTGTACCGGCCTCTTCGCAGCACAAGGCTGCTCCTACAGGGGGAGTGCGATAATCCTGTAGGAGCAGCCTTGTGCTGCGAAAGGGCCGGCACAGGCTTACAACCCTTCCTCCACCATCTGCAGGAAGGTCGCCACCACCCGCCGCGTGCGCTGCTCGCTCAGGCACACCAGTGTCTCGGTCAGGTGCCGCTGGCAATCGACGATCGGCAACGCGCACACCCGCGCATCCGCACCAAACTCCGCCGCCGACACCACCCCCACACCAATCCCCACCACCACCGCTTCCCGCGCCGCTTCCCGGCCTTCCACCTGGATCGCGGGGCGAATCCGCAGCCCGGCCCGTTGCATTTCTTCTTCCAGCGTCTGCCGCGTCACCGACCCGGGCTCGCGCAGTACCAGCGGCGTATCGTCCAGATCCGCCAGGCTGATCGCGCCGCGGCTGGCCCAGGGGTGCTGGTGCGAGACAAACGCCACCATCGGGTCGCGGCGCAGCGGCAGGCAGTGCAGCCGCTCATCGTCGACGTCCCGCCCCAGCAGGGCCAGGTCGGCCTGGTAGCTGAACAGCCGGGCCAGCGACTCGTCGGTGTTGCCGGTCTCGATCTTTACCTGGATGCCCGGGTAGCGCTGGCAGAAGCGGGCGATCTGCGGCAGCACGTGCACCGGCGCGTCCACCGCCAGCACCAGGCTGCCGGTGTGCAGCGCACGCGAATCCTGCAGCAGTTCATGGGCCTCGGCCTCGCAGGCGAACAGGCGCTGGCTGATGCCCAGCAGGCGTTCGCCGAGGTCGGTGAGCTGCACCGAACGCTTGTTGCGGTGGAACAGCAAGACGCCGAAGCGCTCCTCCAGTTTGCGCACCTGGTCCGACACCGCAGGCTGGGTAAGAAACAGCTTTTCGGCGGCGCGGGTAAAGCTGCCGTGCACCGCCACGGCGTGGAAGGCCTTGAGTTGTGCGTGGGAAACCGACATGACGACCTCAGTAACAAGCTGGGCTTATGTGTGAAATACGATAAATCGATTTTATTTATCTTAGCGCAACTGTTTCCATGCATGTCAGCCCGACGCTGGCACCACAAGTGCCGCTAGGGCCATGGCACCCAAACGGCGCCATCTGACCCGATGACAGCCTCGTCATCGCTGTGCGTAACACAAGAACAAGACAGGCGTTTCTTCACATTCTGCCGGCACACTCAAGCAAGAGGTCAGACTTACATGAACCAATCCCTAGCCGCGTTCAAACGCTGGCGTATCCAGATTTTCGCCATTACCTGGCTGGCCTACGCCGCCTTCTACTTCACCCGCAAGGCCTTCTCGGTGGCCAAGCTGGGCATCGGTGAAGACCCCGACTTCATGCTCGACAAGGCCGCCATGGCCAACCTCGACGCCATCTACCTGGCCGCCTACGCCGTGGGCCAGTTCACCTGGGGCATGCTTGCCGACCGCTTTGGCCCACGCGTGGTGGTGCTCGGCGGCCTGCTGATTTCTGCTGCTGCGGCGGTGGTGATGGGCAGTTACGCCACATTCCCGATCTTCGCCACCTGCATGCTGGTGCAGGGCCTGGCGCAATCCACCGGCTGGGCCGGGTTGTGCAAGAACATCGGCAGCTTCTTCCCGGCGTCGCAGCGTGGGCGGGTGCTGGGCCTGTGGAGTTCCTGCTATGCCTTCGGCGGCCTGGTGGCCTCGCCGTTCGCCGGCTGGTGGGCCTACACCCTGGTCGGTACCTGGCACGCGGCGTTCTTCTCCAGTGCTGCGGTGGTGGCACTGGTGGCCGTGCTGTTCTTCTTCCTGCAGCGCAACAAGCCTGAAGACGTCGGCCTGCCGGCGGTGGAGCCCGAGCCGCAGAGCATGGCCCCGGCCGGCAACCTGTGCAGCGTGTGGGCGCCACTGAAGGAGATCATGCGCAACCGCACGGTGCTGACCCTGGGGCTGGCGTACTTCCTGTTGAAACCGGCGCGCTACGCCATCCTGCTGTGGGGGCCGGTGATCGTCTTCGAGCAGATGCCCTCGGTGGGCAAGGTGGGGGCAGCGATCATCCCGACAGCCTTCGAGCTGGCCGGGCTGCTCGGCCCGATCATCATCGGCCTGGCCTCCGACAAGCTGTTCGGCGCCCGGCGCATGCCGGCCTGTGTCATCAGCCTGGTGCTGCTGACCGTGGCACTGGCGGCATTCATGGCGGCCATGCACACCGGCAGCGTGATCCTGGTGGTGGCCCTGCTGTTCGTCATGGGCCTGACCCTGTACGGGCCGGATTCGATGATCAGCGGTGCCGCGGCCATCGACTTCGGCACCGCCAAGGCCGGTGCCACCGCAGCAGGCTTCGTCAACGGCTGCGGCTCGGTGGGGGCGGTGCTGGGCGGGCTGCTGCCGGGGTACTTCGATGGCGTCACGGTGTTCATCGTGTTTGCCGGCTGCGCGCTGTTCTCGGCGCTGGTGCTGCTGCCGCACTGGAACAGCCGCCCGGCCAGCGCTGCGCAAAGCACCGACGTGGCACCGAATACCAGCATGGCAATCAAGCCACTGCGTACCTGAAAGGAAAGCGAGCGAATGAGACCCTTCTGGCTGCAACAGGCCCTGGATTCGGCGCAAGAGGCGGCGTGCCCGCCGCTGCAAGGCGATGCCCGTTGCGATGTGTGCATCGTCGGTGGCGGCTATACCGGCCTGTGGACCGCGCTGATGCTCAAGGAAGCGGTGCCGGCCCTGGATATCGTGCTGATCGAGGCCGATATCTGCGGTGCCGGTGCCAGTGGTCGCAATGGTGGCTGTGCGTTGTCGTGGTCGGCCAAGTACTTCACCCTCGAGCGGTTGTTCGGGGTGGCCGAGGCGGTGCGCCTGGTGCGTGAGTCGGAGCGCAGCATCGGTGAGATCGGCGCGTTCTGCGCGGCCAATGGCATCGACTGCGACTACCGCCTGGATGGCACGCTGTACACCGCCACCAACGCTGCGCAGGTCGGCGCCACCGACGCGGTGATCGCCGCGCTGGAGCAAAAGGGGATCAATTCGTTTCGCCGCCTGCCGCTGCCGCAGGTGCAGCGCCTGGCGGGTTCGGCGCGGCACCTGGAAGGCTGGTTCTCGCCGGCCGCGGCCACGGTGCAGCCGGGCAAACTGGTGCGCGGCCTGCGCCGGGTGGCCTTGCAGCGTGGCGTGCGCATCCATGAGGGCACCGCCATGACCGGCCTGGAGCACGGCGCCCCGGTGCAGGTGCGCACGGCCCATGGCACGGTGCGCGCCGACCGCGTGGTATTGGGCCTGAATGCCTGGATGGCGCGGGCTTTCCCGCAGTTCGAGCGCAGCGTGGCGATTGTTTCCAGCGACATGGTGATCACCGAACCTTGCCCTGAGCTGCTGCACCAGATCGGCCTGGACAGTGGCATCAGCGTGCTCGATTCGCGGATTTTCGTGCATTACTACCACAACACCTCCGATGGTCGGCTGATGCTCGGCAAGGGCGGCAATACCTTCGCCTATGGCGGGCGCATGCTGCCGGTGTTCGACCAGCCGTCGCCGTACCGGCCGCTGCTGCGTGAAAGCCTGGGCGGGTTCTTCCCGGCGCTGGCGCAAGTGCCGCTGGCGGCCAGCTGGAACGGGCCGTCCGACCGCTCGGTGACCGGTTTGCCGTTTTTTGGCCGGCTGAACGGGCAGGGCAACGTGTTCTACGGCTTTGGTTACTCCGGCAGCGGCGTCGGGCCGTGCCACATGGGCGGGCAGATTCTGTCGTCGCTGGCGCTGGGGCTGGACAACCCATGGACCCGTTCGCCGCTGGTCAAGGGGCCGCTGGGGCTGTTCCCGCCCGAGCCGATTCGCTACCTGGGCTCGCTGATGGTGCGCAATGCCATCCGCCGCAAGGAGCGGGCAGAGGACCGTGGGCAGCGGCCGCGGAGGCTGGATGTGCGGTTGGCGCGGTTCGCGGCGGCGGCGGGCAAAGCCGATAAAGGCTGATGAGATTTCTTGTCGAATACAGGCCAGAGGGCGTATAAACTGCACCCACTTTTGGCCGGTCGCTTCCTGAACCGGCCGCTGAAACAAGAGAGTCGACATGGGCGCACAGTGGAAAGCCAAACATAAAGAAGCCGCGGCCAACGCCAAAGGCAAGATCATGGGCAAGCTGTCCAAAGAGATCCAGATCGCCGCCAAGTCCGGCGCCGACCCGGACATGAACCCACGCCTGCGCCTGGCCATCGAGCAGGCCAAGAAGGCCTCGATGACCCGCGAGACCCTGGAGCGCGCAATCCGCAAGGGCGCGGGCCTGGACGGCGATGCCGTGCAGTACTCGGCGGTAAGCTACGAAGGTTTCGCCCCGCATCAGGTGCCGCTGATCGTCGAGTGCCTGACTGACAACGTCAACCGCACCGTCGCGCAGATCCGCGTGCTGTTCCGCAAGGGCCAGCTGGGTGCCAGCGGTTCGGTGGCCTGGGACTTCAACCATGTCGGCCTGATCGAAGCCACCCCGATCGGCGACGCCGACCCGGAAATGGCGGCCATCGAAGCCGGTGCCCAGGACTTTGAAGACGGCGACGAAGAGGGTTCGACCCTGTTCATCACCGACACCACCGACCTGGACGCCGTGCAGAAGGCCCTGCCGGAGCACGGCTTCACCGTGACCTCGGCGAAGATCGGCTACACCCCGAAGAACCCGGTGAGCGCGGCAACCCTGAGTGCCGAGGCGCTGGCCGAGGTGGAAGCGTTCCTCGAAGCCATCGACGAGAACGATGACGTGCAGAACGTTTATGTTGGTCTGACTGACTGATCTGCTTCTCTGGGGCCGCTTTGCGGCCCATCGCGACACAAGGCCGCTCCTACAGGGGAACGCATGAACCCATGTAGGAGCGGCCTTGTGTCGCGAAACGAGGGCAAAGCCCTCGCCAGCGGTCTGGAGCCGAACCCCGATGAACCCCGCTTTCGCCTCCCTCAGCCTCGCCCACCTGCGCACCCTCGACCACCTGCTGCAGCTGAAGAACCTCAGCCACGCCGCCGAGCGCATGGGCGTCAGCCAGTCCGCCCTCAGCCGCCAGCTGGCCCATTTGCGCGAAGCCTTCGACGACCCCTTGCTGGTACGCCAGGGCCGCGGTTACGTGCTCAGCGAACACGCCGAAGCCCTGGTCGAACCCCTGCGCCAGGTCCTCGAGGAGCTGCACGCCCTGCGCCAGCCCGCGGTGTTCGACCCGGCGCGTTGCGAGCGGCGCTTCTGTCTGGCCGCGTCGGACTATGTGGCCGAGCACATGCTGCCGCTGCTGGTGGCGGCGCTGGAGCGCGAAGCGCCGGGTGTAGCGCTGGAGTACCGCACCTGGCAGGCCGGCCAGTACGCCTTGCTGGCCAGCGGCGAGATCGACCTGGCCACCACGTTGTTCGACGAGTCGCCACCCAACCTGCACGGTCGGCTGTTGGGCGAGGACCGGGCAGTGTGTCTGATGCGCCACGACCACCCGCTGGCCGCCCGCGGCGCGCTCAGCCAGGCCGACTACCTGGGCCACAAGCATGTGCGTATTTCCGGTGGAGGCGACAAGGACAGCTTCATCGACCGCCACTTGCGCGCCCAGGGCCTGCAACGGCGGGTCAGCCTGGAAGTGCCGTTCTTCTCGGCCACCGTGCAGGTGATTGCCAACAGCCAGGCGCTGGCCACCGTGCCCGAGCACATCGCCCGGCAGCTGTGCCGCCTGCATGACCTGGCCTGGCGGCCGCTGGGTTTCATCGACCACAGCCAGCGCTACTGGGTGGTGTGGCACCAGCGCCTGCAGGCCTCGGCCGAACACCGCTGGTTGCGCAACCGGGTGTTCGAGTTGTGGCGCCAGTCGCAGTTCGGTGTGCAGGGTGGGCATGCGGGTTTGCCATAGCAGGTATGCGCGAGGCGGGGTTATTCACTTCGGGATAGGTGCCTAGACTGGGGCATTGTGTTGCCTGTACCGGCCTCTTCGCGGGTAAACCCGCTCCCACAGGTGCTGCATCGCTTGTGGGAGCGGGTTTACCCGCGAAGAGGCCGGTACAGGCGGCGAACCACCCACAGGAGAACCCAGGTGACCCCCGAACAATTCCGCCAATACGGCCACCAACTGATCGACCTGATAGCCGACTACCGCCAATCCGTCGGCGAGCGCCCGGTCATGGCCCAGGTCGAGCCCGGCTATCTCAAGGCTGCGTTGCCTGCTCAGGCCCCCCGGCAAGGCGAACCTTTCGCAGCGATCCTCGACGACGTCAACCAGTTGGTCATGCCCGGCCTGTCCCATTGGCAGCACCCGGACTTCTACGGCTACTTCCCCTCCAATGGCACCCTGTCGTCGGTCCTCGGTGACTTCCTCAGCACTGGCCTGGGCGTGCTGGGCCTTTCCTGGCAGTCCAGCCCGGCCCTGAGCGAGCTGGAGGAAACCACCCTCGACTGGCTGCGTCAGCTACTCGGCCTGTCTGGCCAATGGAGCGGGGTGATCCAGGACACCGCATCCACCAGCACCCTGGTGGCGCTGATCTGCGCACGGGAACGCGCCAGCGACTACGCACTGGTACGCGGCGGCCTGCAAGCCCAGGCCAAGCCGCTGATCGTCTATGTCAGCGCCCATGCCCACAGCTCGGTGGACAAAGCCGCATTGCTGGCCGGTTTTGGCCGCGACAACATACGCCTGATCCCGACCGACGAACGCTACGCTCTGCGCCCGGAGGCCCTGCAGGTTGCGATCGAGCAGGATCTGGCCGCTGGCAACCAGCCTTGCGCGGTGGTCGCGACCACCGGCACCACCGCCACCACGGCCCTCGACCCACTGCGGCCGATCGGCGAGATCGCCCAGGCCCATGGCCTGTGGCTGCATGTGGACTCGGCCATGGCCGGCTCGGCGATGATCCTGCCGGAATGCCGCTGGATGTGGGACGGCATCGAGCTGGCCGATTCGCTGGTGGTCAACGCGCACAAGTGGCTGGGCGTGGCCTTCGATTGCTCGATCTACTACGTGCGCGACCCACAGCACCTGATCCGAGTGATGAGCACCAACCCCAGCTACCTGCAGTCGGCGGTGGACGGCGAGGTGAAGAACCTGCGTGACTGGGGTATCCCGCTGGGCCGCCGGTTCCGCGCATTGAAGCTGTGGTTCATGCTGCGCAGCGAGGGGGTCGAGGCGTTGCAGGCGCGGCTGCGGCGTGACCTGGACAATGCCCAGTGGCTGGCCGGGCAAATCGGCGCGGCGGCGGAGTGGGAGGTGCTGGCGCCGGTGCAGTTGCAGACGTTGTGCATTCGCCATCGGCCTGCGGGGCTGGAAGGGGAGGCGCTGGATGCGCATACCAAGGGCTGGGCCGAACGGCTGAATGCGTCCGGGGATGCCTATGTGACGCCGGCGACGCTGGATGGGCGGTGGATGGTGCGGGTGTCCATTGGCGCATTGCCGACCGAGCGGGAGCATGTCGAACAGCTCTGGGCGCGCTTGCAGGAAGTGGTCAAGGGCTGAAACTGCCGGGGCCGCGTTGCGGCCCATTCGCGGGCAAGCCCGCTCCCACAGGATCGCATCAAGGCTCAAGCTGACACGGTACCTGTAGGAGCGGGCTTGCCCGCGAAAGGGCTCCCACAAGGATCGCACAAGGCTTGAAGCCTATGCGGTCAAGGTGGGAGCTGGCTTGCCGGCGAAAGGGCTGCGGAGCAGCCCCCTGCAATCTGTCAGTGGCTCACTGCCTGAAAGCTCCCTTTACGGCTAGCTTCATACGCGGTCTTGTCCATCGGCTTGGCATCGGGGTTACCCAGGTCTTCCATCGCCAGGCGATGGGTTTCCGGTGCAATGTAGGCTGCCAAAGCACACACGCAGGTGATGAAGAACGCCAGGCTACCAACCACCAATGGGATGTTGTCCGAACCAGGCGGGGCAACCAGGGCGAACAGCGCCGGCAGCATGGCGGTCAGCATGGTGCCGATGTTCTGCGCGATGGCCATGGCCGAAACACGGTAGCGGGTGTGGAACAGCTCTGGGTAGAAGCTTGGGAACACCGCGTTGTAACCCTGGTACACCATGCCCCACATCACGATGGAAGAGGCGAACGCCAGCGGTACGTTCTGGATGCTGATCGCATACAGGTAGACGAAGGCCAGCAGGCCAGAGCCCAGGCAACCGGCGATCATGGTCGGGCGACGGCCGATCTTGTCGGACAGGTTGCCGACAAACGGAATCACCAGCACCGCGACGATGTTGCCGACTACCGGAATCCACAGGTACACGCTTTTGTCGAAGCCGATGCCATAGGCCGGCTGCACCGCGTAGGCCGCACCGAAGATGGTGGCGACCACCGGGATCACGTTCATCAAGGCCATGAACATCACCAGCACCATGTGCTTCCAGCTGTGGCGGAAGGCCTCGCTGATCGGCGACTTGGCGACCTTGTCCTGCTTCTCTTCCTTCACGAACGCCGGGGTTTCGTGCACTTCCTTACGGATGATGAAGCCGGCGATCAGCACGAAGGCGCTCAGCAGGAACGGAATGCGCCAGCCCCAGTCGTTGAAGGCTTCGCTAGGCATGAAGTAGGCCAGTGGCAGGAACACTGCCGCCGCCAGCACCTGGCCAGCCTGCACGCCTTGCAAGGTGAAACTGGCGTAGTAGCCCCGTCGACCGAACGGTGCGTGCTCCATGATCATGGAACTGGCTCCGGAGATTTCCCCGGCCACGGCAAAGCCCTGGACCAGGCGCAGCACCACCAGCAACGCCGGGGCGAGCAGGCCGATGTCGTGGTAGGTGGGCAGCAGGCCAACGGCCATGGTCGACAGGCCCATCAGGAACATGCACAGCAGCAGTACGTTCTTGCGGCCGCGGGTGTCACCCCAGTGGCCCAGCACGAAGGCGCCGACCGGGCGCGCCAGGTAACCCACGCCGTAGGTGGCCAGCGAGGCAATGATGGCCATTTTCGGGTCGGTGTTGGGGAAGAAGATCTGCGGGAAAATCAGCGCAGCAGCCTGGGCGTAGATGAAGAAGTCGTAGTACTCGAGTGCCGAGCCTATCCATCCACTGGCAGTCGCTTTCTTGGCTTGAGAGCTGGAGTGAGCCATCGTTGTCTCCGTTGTTATTGTTGTTTGCACAGGTTCCGCCGGAGATTCGCCAAGGCAGGAGGCGAGGGTCGGTGTGCCTGCGTCTGTGGTTCATGTTGACCACGGGCCAGTGGGCTGGCAATTCGCTAAAACCGGTTTTGTTCGATAATCGAACGCAAAACTAACCATTCCGTACAAAGAGATTGAAGCGACGACTTTACCTGCGAATAATCGATCGTGCCAGGAACTGTGGTCCTGATTTTCCAGGTCTGACCCTGTCGCCGGCAAGCCAGCTCCCACAAGGTATGCGCCAATTCTGTGGGAGCTGGCTTGCCGGCGATTGGGCCGGTACAGGCAGCCCTGGCCTCAACCCTCTAACAACAAGGAACTCCCGCCATGCAGCGTTCGATCGCTACCGTGTCCTTGAGCGGCACCCTGCCGGAAAAGCTCGAAGCCATCGCCGCCGCCGGTTTTGACGGCGTCGAGATCTTCGAAAACGACCTGCTCTATTACGCCGGCAGCCCGCGCCAGGTACGGCAGATGTGCGCCGACCTGGGTATTGCCATCACCCTGTTCCAGCCGTTCCGCGATTTCGAGGGTTGCCGCCGCGACCGCCTGCAGAAGAACCTCGACCGCGCCGAGCGCAAGTTCGACCTGATGCAGGAACTGGGCACCGACCTGGTGCTGGTGTGCAGCAACGTCCAGGCCGATGCCTTGGGTGAAGAGCAATTGCTGGTCGACGACCTGCGCCTGCTGGCCGAGCACGCTGGCAAACGCGGCCTGCGCATTGGCTACGAAGCCCTGGCCTGGGGCCGCCACGTCAATACCTACCAGCAGGTCTGGAACCTGGTGCGCCAGGCCGACCACCCGGCCCTCGGGGTGATCCTCGACAGCTTCCACACCTTGTCGCTCAAGGGCGACCCGAGCGCGATCCGCGATATCCCCGGCGACAAGATCTTCTTCGTGCAAATGGCCGACGCGCCGATCCTGGCCATGGATGTGCTGGAGTGGAGCCGCCACTTCCGCTGTTTCCCGGGGCAGGGCGAGATGGACATGGCCGGTTTCCTGGCGCCGATCCTTGCCACCGGCTACCGCGGGCCGCTGTCGCTGGAAATCTTCAACGACGGCTTCCGCGCCGCACCGCCCCGGCAGAATGCCGCCGACGGCCTGCGTTCGCTGCTGTACCTCGAAGAGCACACCCGCCTGCGCCTGGAGCAGGAAGGTACCTCGATCGAGCCCGGTGTGCTGTTCACCCCACCGGCGGCCAGTGCCTATGACGGCGTGGAGTTCCTCGAATTTGCAGTCGACGAAGCCGTCGGCGCGCGCCTGGGCAGCTGGCTGAAGCGCCTGGGCTTTGCCGATGCCGGCAAGCACCGCAGCAAAGAGGTGCAGTTGCTGCGCCAGGGCGATATCAACATTGTGCTGAACGCCGAACCCTATTCCTTCGGCCACAACTTCTTCGAGGCCCACGGGCCGTCGCTGTGCGCCACCGCGCTGCGGGTCAAGGACCAGCAAGCCGCCCTGAAGCGCGCCACCGCCTTCCGTGGCCAGCCATTCCGTGGCCTGGTCGGGCCCAACGAGTGCGAAGTGCCGGCGGTACGTGCGCCAGATGGCAGCCTGCTGTACCTGGTGGAGCAGGGCACTGCCGGCCAGACCCTGTACGACACCGACTTCAGCCTGGACAAGAACGCCACCGCCACCGGCGGCCTGCGCCGTATCGACCACATGGCCCTGGCCCTGCCGGCCGAGTCGCTGGACAGCTGGGTGCTGTTCTACAAGAGCCTGTTCGATTTCGAAGCCGATGACGAAGTGGTGCTGCCGGACCCGTACGGCCTGGTCAAGAGCCGCGCGCTGCGTAGCCAATGCGGCACCCTGCGCCTGCCGCTGAACATCTCGGAAAACCGCAACACCGCGATCGCCCATGCGCTGTCCAGCTATCGTGGTTCGGGCGTGCACCACATCGCTTTCGATTGCGACGACATCTTCCGCGAAGTGGCGCGGGCCAAACTGGCCGGGGTGCCGTTGCTGGAGATCCCGCTGAACTACTACGACGACCTGGCGGCGCGTTTCGATTTCGACGACGAGTTCCTCAGCGAACTGGCCTACTACAACGTGCTGTACGACCGCGATGCCCAAGGCGGCGAGCTGTTCCACGTGTATACCGAGCCGTTCGAAGAGCGTTTCTTCTTCGAGATCATCCAGCGCAAGGGGGGTTATGCTGGTTACGGTGCGGCCAACGTCGCGGTGCGCCTGGCAGCCATGGCCAAGGCTCGCAGCGGGGCGGCGCGCAAGCCGGTCCTCTGAGCCCGGCGCGGTCCCTGTAGGAGCGGCCGCGTATGCTTCAAGGGCGTTCGGCCACCAACAGCAGCGACTGTGGCAGCGCACTCTGGGGGTGCTGTGGCTCCTGCAGGCTGACCAGCCGCAACCCCGCCATGTCCAGCGCGTTCAACCAGCTGGCCAGGGTGCGGAAGTACCACGGCATCACCTGCCAATCCCCGGCGAACCCGGCAAACGACTCTTCCCGCCAGCCATCCTGGTAATCGCCATCCGCCACGCTCCACGGGTGCAGGGTCTGGATCACCAGCGCACCGCCGGGCGCCAGCAACGCATTCATCGCCGCCAGCAGCGGGATGATGTCCTGCTGCAACAGGGCGAAGTTGGCACAGATCAGGTCATAGTCCTTGCCAACATAGGCCTGCCCGGCGGCCAGCTGTGCATAGCTGGCCAGGTGCACCTCGGCGGAACCCGCAGCACGCGCGGCATCCACCAGCGCCCGGTCACCGTCCACACCTACCGCCTCGACACCCCGGTCGCCCAGCGCGCGCAGCAGCCAACCTTCACCACAGCCCAGGTCGAGCACCCGTTCGGGCTGGCGGCCAAGAATGGCCAGCAGGATGGCCTGGTCGGTAACCTGGCGACGGCTCTCGATACTGCCGCTGCGCACCGCATCGATCCAGGCCTGGGCGTTGTGCTGCCAGCTGTCGAGCAAGGCGTCTTCAGGGTTGCGCATGTTCATCTCCGTTGGATTGGAGATAGGCCCTGCGACCTATCACTACCCTCTGTAGGAGCAGCCTTGTGCTGCGAAGAGGTCAGTATGGCAGACAGATTTCCGCCAGCCATGCGGGCATCTTCGCAGCACAAGGCTGCTCCTACAGTGGGCTCGACAGATGGGTGGCAAGCCCCGCCAGGGCACAGGCTATCAACACCTGGATCACCCCACGCTTGTAACGGAACAGCGCCACCGCCGCCGCCAGCGCAATCAGCGCCGAAGGCCAGTCGAACCGCCCGTCGAAACCGGCCGGCCACAATACGTGGTAGCCGAAGAACAGCGCGAGGTTGAGGATCACGCCCACTACCGCCGCGGTTATCCCGGTCAGCGGGGCGGTGAATTTGAGTTCGTTGTGGGTCGATTCCACCAGCGGGCCACCGGCCAGGATGAACAGGAACGAGGGCAGGAAGGTGAACCAGGTCACCAGGCTCGCTGCTACCGCGCCGGCCATGAACGCCTGGTCGGTGCCGAACATGGGGTGCAGGTAGCCACCGACGAAGCCGACGAAGGCCACCACCATGATCAGCGGCCCGGGGGTGGTTTCCCCCAACGCCAGGCCATCGATCATCTGCGTCGGCGACAGCCAGCCGTAATGGCCGACGGCCCCCTGGTAGACGTAGGGCAGCACCGCGTAGGCGCCGCCGAAGGTCAGCAATGCCGCCTTGGTGAAGAACCAGCCCATTTGCGTCAAGGTGCCTTGCCAGCCAAAGGTAGCCATCAGTACACCCATGGGCAGCAGCCACAGCGCGGCACCCACCAGCAGCAGGCCCAGCAGCCGCCCCCAGCTGAAGCGGGCGTGCTCTGGCGCTGGTGTGTCGTCGTCGATCACGGCCGGGCCATGGCTGGCCCTGGCTGCGCCGTGGCCACCACCAGGCGCGAACTGCCCCGGTAGCAGCCGACCGCCGACATGGCCTAGCAGCGCGGCTGCCAGCACGATCAGCGGGAAGGGAACGTCGAGCGCGAAAATGGCCACGAACGAGGCCGCGGCAATGGCCCACAACCAGCCGTTTTTCAGGGCGCGCGTGCCAATGCGATGTGCGGCATGCACGACGATCGCGGTCACGGCCGGCTTGATCCCGTAGAAAATACCAGCCACCACCGGCACTTCGCCCCAGGCCAGATAGACCCACGACAGGCCGATCAGGATGAACAGCGACGGCAGCACGAACAGGGTGCCGGCAATCACCCCGCCCCAGGTGCGGTGCATCAGCCAGCCAATGTAGGTGGCCAGTTGCTGGGCCTCGGGGCCAGGCAGCAGCATGCAGTAGTTGAGGGCATGCAGAAAGCGCCGCTCGCTGATCCAGCGGCGCCGCTCCACCAGTTCCTGATGCATGATCGCTATCTGCCCCGCCGGGCCGCCGAAGCTGATGAAACCCAGCTTCAGCCAGAACAGCAAGGCCTCGATCCGGCTGATTTGACCACGCGTTTGCTCGGCGGCGCCTTGCAGGTGTTCCGTCATTTTCTTCCCTTTGGTATTCAGCTGGCCGCAGCGCGCTGTCGCTTGATCCGGTACATATCGCCATCAGCATGGCGCAGCAGCATGTCGGCATCATTGCCGTCTTCGGGGAAACGGGCCACGCCAATGCTGCAGGACGGCGCTCCGATGCCTGCAAATTCGGCGCCGAGTGGCTCGGCCATGGCTGCCAGGATGCGTGCCACCTGCTCGGCAATGGCCTCTGGCGAGGCGTAGTCGGTCAACAGCACGGTGAACTCGTCACCGCCCATCCGCGCCACTGTATCGGTCGCCCCAACGCAGCCTTCCAGGCGCCGCGCCAGAATGCACAGCACCCGGTCACCCACGCTGTGGCCGTGGTTGTCGTTGATATCCTTGAAGTCATTGATATCGATGAACAGCAACGCCAGCGGGTGGTTGTGGTGCCGGGCCGCGACAAGTGCGGTGCCCAGCCGCTCATTGAACATGGCCCGGTTGGCCAGGCGAGTCAGCGGGTCATGGTGGGCCAGGAAACGCAATTCTTCCTCGGCCTGGTGTTGGGCGGTGATATCCCGCGCTACACCAATGCGGGCATTGGCCTCATCGGACCAGGAGGCCGACCACAGGATATGCACGATACTGCCATCCTTGCGGATGTAGCGGTTACGGAAGTCGTAATGGGGTTGGCCGTTCATCACCCGTACGATGGACGCGCGGGTAATCGCCAGATCGTCAGGGTGCATGTAGTCGGTGATCGGGGTGCCGATCAGCTCGCAGGCCTGGTAGCCCAGCAGCGCCTCGCAGGCATCGCTGACGAAAACGATCTGGTTGTCCCTGTCGACCACGAACACCGTGTCCAGCATCAGGTGGATCAGCCTGGGGTATAACGATTGCAGGTCTACGGGCATGGGGCATGGCGTCCGCGGCGGGGTCACCGATCATAGCCTGAAATGGAACAAAATGCGGTAGGCGCCGCTGTGGGAGCGGGCCGCCGATAGTCAGTTGCTTACTATCAGTTCCGGCCCGAGGTAATCGTTGATCTGCTGGATATCGTCATCTCCCAGGCTGCCCACCGACGATGCCAGGCGCAGCCGCGACATCAGGTAGTTCAGCTTCGCCTCGAACAGGTCATGCCGGGCGTCAAAAAGCAATTCCTCGGCATTGAGCACATCCGAGTTGGTGCTGGTGCCGCCCTCCCTGAAGCCCTTGCGGGCCGAAAGCAGCGAGCGTTCGTTGGATGCCACGGCCTTTTCCAGCGCCTGGATGCGCAAGGCGCCACTCTGTACGCCGCGGTACTCGCGGGTGGTGTCGGAGATCACTTCCTGGCGCGTGGCATCCAGTTCATCCAGTGCCTTGGAACTGTTGGCACTGGCCTGGCGGGTGAGGGCGCTGGTGCTGCCGCCGCTGTATAGCGGAATGTTCAGCTCCAGCCCGATCGAACTGTAGTGGTTGCGCTGGTTCAGTTCGGAGATCGACTGGCTGCTGCCGGCGGTATAGCCCGCCACGAAATCCAGGGTCGGCCAGTGCCCGGCGCGGGCGCGTTTCACTTCTTCTTCGGCCAGCTCGTAGTTGTGCCGGCGCGCATGGATCAACGGGCTGTCGGCCTGGGCCTTGACCAGCCAGTCCTGCAGGTTGCCCGGCATCAGCGGCGGTGTGTTGAAGCCCGGCTGCAAGGTGGTCAGCGACTCCGGCGTTTCACCAATGTATTCTTCCAGCTTGCGGCGGGCGTTGACCAGGTTGTCCTGGGCCTCGATCAGGTCGGCCTCGGCCAGGTCGCGACGGGCTATCGACTCGTCGATGTCGGTGATGGTGCCGGCGCCCAGCTCCATGCGCCGCTTTGCCGACGCCAGCTGCTCTTCGAAGGCATTCAGCTTGGCCTTGGCCAGGGTGATGGTTTCGCTGGCCAGCAGCACGTCGAAGTAGGCATCGGCCAGGCGCACCGCAGCGTCCTGGGTCTTGGCATCGAACACCGCCACGCTGTAGTCGGCACGTTGCTGGCCCTGATGGTATTCGGCCATCTTCTGCTTGTTGAACAGCGGTTGGCGCAACCGCACGTTGGCACCCTTGGAGTCATAGTCCAGGTCGTTGTCCCGTCCACTCTGACGCTGGCTGCCATTGACCTTGTTGAAGTAACCCACAGCGTTGATCTGCGGCAGCAGGCCGGCCTGGCCGATGGCGCGGTTCTCGCTGCCGGCTTCTTTCTCGTGCACCGCGGCGCGGTAGATCGGGCCCTGGTACTGCAGCAGGTCCCAGGCTTGCTTCAGGTCCATGGCACTGGCCTGTACGGACAACCCCAACAGGCACAACATCAGGCACGGGCGATTCATGTCATTGCTCCTTGAACGAGGCGTCCACGCGTTCGAGCATCGGCTTGAGCAGGTAGCTGAGCAGGTTGCGCTCGCCGGTCTTGATGGTGACGGTGGCCGGCATCCCGGGGCGGATATGGTTGCTGCCCAGCAGGGCCATGCCGTCCTGCGTCACTTCCACCTGGGCCAGGTAGTACGGCTGCTTGCTTTCTTCGTCCATCAGGCGGTCGGCGGAGATGGTCTTGACCCGCCCCGGGATATTCGGCGTCTTCGCATGGTTGAAGGCCGGGAAGGCCAGGTCCACGTTCAGGCCCGGCACCATCTTGTCGATGGCCTGCACCGGGATCATCGCGTCCACCTGCAACGGCTGGTCGAGCGGTACCACCTCCATGATCTTGGCCCCTGGCTGGATGATGCCGCCGACCGTGGCGATGCTCAGGGCCTGGACCATGCCGTCGATCGGCGAGCGGATCACCGTATGGGTCACTTCGTAGTCCAGCGCGCGCAGGCGATCGGCCAGGGTGGTGTTCTCCTTGGCGGTATCGGTCAGCTGTGATTCCACTTCCTTGAGGTAGTCGTGTTGGCGTTGCAGGATGCGCAGCTTGATTTCGGTGGCCTGGCTGCGCGCCCGGGCAATGTTGTTGAGGTTTTCGGCCTGACCGGCGGACAGGTCGGCATTGTTGCGCTCCAGCTCCAGCAGGCGGTTGCGTGGTACATAGCCTTCGGCGGCGAGCACGCGTGTGCCTTGCAGTTCCTGGTTGAGGAAGCCGATCTGCGAGGCGCGGGCGCCGTACACCTGCTGCAGGCCTTTGAGCTGCACCGCCGTGGCAGCCAGGTTTTCCTCGAGGATGTTCAGTTCGCCGGCAAGGCCTGCGCGGCGGGTGTCCAGCAGGCGCTGTTGCAGGTCCATGGCTGCCAGCAGGCGCGGGTCGCCGCCATAGTGCTCGAGCAGGGCAGGGTCGAAGGTGACCTGGTCGCGGCCATCGCGCTCGGCTTCCAGGCGGTTCTCCACGGTCTTGCTGACGATGTACTGGGCACTGACCGCACCCTGTTCGGCCACCGCGCGCAGGGCGTCCAGGCGTACCACCTCCTGGCCTTTCTTCACAACATCGCCTTCACGCACCAGGATCGCCTCGACCGTGCCACCGGTCAGGTGCTGCACCGCCTTGCGGTTGCTGCTGACCTTGACGGTACCGGTGGCGACCACACCGGCATCCAGCGGCGCCAGGCCCGACCACAGCAGGAAACCGCCAAAGCCGGCGACGACCAGCCACACGCCCCAGCGTGCCGGCCGATGAATGTCCAGGTCGATCTCGTGGCGAGCCTCGGCGGGAATCAACTCGGTGTGTTGGGTCATCTGCATGATCGGTCACTCCCGTACTTTTACCGACGCCAGCGGCGCAGCGGTCGCCGTCGGGATCACGCTGGCCTTGCGCAGCGCCGCGAACACTTCGTCGCGGCTGCCGAGCATGTGCACGGCACCGTCACGCAGCATCAGCACCTTGTCGACCGCGCACAGCACATTGGGCCGGTGGGAAATCAGGATTACCGTGGCCCCGCGTGCCTTGAGTTCGGCCAGCGCATCGACCAGGGCCTTTTCGCCAACGTCATCGAGGTTGGCGTTGGGCTCGTCCAGCACCACCAGGTTCGGCTCGCCATACAACGCGCGGGCCAGGGCGATGCGTTGCTTCTGGCCACCGGACAGCGGGCTGCCGTCGGCTGCCAGGCGGGTGTCGTAGCCCTGCGGGAAGCGCAGGATCATGTCGTGCACACCGCTGCTGCGGGCAGCGCGGATCACCGCTTCGCTGTCCACTTCGGCAAAGCGTGCGATGTTTTCGGCGATGGTGCCCTCGAACAACTCCACGTCCTGCGGCAGGTAGCCAAGCCACGGGCCGAGTTCGGCCTTGTTCCAGGTGAAGATGTCGGCGCCGTCCAGGCGCACCTTGCCGGCCTGGGTCGGCCACACGCCTACCAGCAGGCGGGCGAGGGTGGATTTGCCCGAAGCCGACGGGCCGATGATGCCCAGGCTTTCACCCGGGACCAGGCTGAAGCTGACCCCGCGCACGATGCTGTTGCTGGTGCCGGGAGCACCGGCGACCACGTTTTCCACGGCCAGCATGCCCATTGGCCGTTGCAGCGACATGCTTGGTGGCCGCTGCGGGTAGTCGTGCAGCAGGTCGTTGAGCCGGCCCCAGGCGGAACGGCAGCCCAGCAGTTGCTTCCACGCGGCGATCACCTGTTCTACCGGGGCCAGGGCGCGGCCGGTAAGGATCGAGCAGGCGATCATCATGCCGGGGGTGATCTTGCCTTCGATAGCCAGCAGTGCGCCAGCGCCGAGGATCACCGATTGCAAGGTAATGCGCACGAAGCGCCCGGTGCTACTGATGATCGCCGCGCGGTCGGAGGCCAGGGTCTGCATCTGCAGGATGCGCAAATGGCCCTGAAACCAGCGCTTGCCGATCGCTGGCAGCATGCCCATGGCTTCGATCACTTCGGCGTTGCGCAGGTTGTTGTTGGCGTAGCTGGCCGACGACATGGCCGCCTGGTTGGCCTCGGCCAAGGGTTTTTGCGTGGCCTTCTCGGTGAGGTAGGCCAGGCCCACCAGGATCAGCGAACCGATCAGCGTCACCAGCCCCAGCAGTGGGTGGATCAGGTAGCAGACCAGCAGGTAGATCGGTGTCCACGGGGCATCGAAGAAGGCGAACAGGCCGTTGCCGGTGAGAAATTGCCGTACCTGGGCCAGGTCCTGCAGGGCCTGGGCCGGGTTGCCGCCGGCGCGGCTCAGGTTGCGTTCGAAGGCAGCGCTGAAGATGCGTCGGTTCAGATCCATGTCGAGGAAGTTGCCGACCCGGATCAGTACGCGGGTGCGGATCATCTCCAGGGCCGACATCAGCATGAACAGGCCGATCACCAGCAAGGTGAGCATGGTCAGGGTGGTGACGTTGCGGCTGACCAGGGCGCGGTCGTACACCTGCAACATATAAATAGCTGGCGTCAACATCATGACGTTTATGACGCCGCTGAAGGCGGCCAGGGCAAAAAAGCTGCGGCGCAGGCGGAACAGCACGTCGGCCAACTCGGAACGGGTGCGTGGTGGCTTGTGCATCGGGGGCCTCCCTTTATCACAAACGGGAAGCCCTTGCGGCGGCCCGTACAGCGGTAGTTGTGGCTTCTGGTCGGCTCGCAGGCGGGTCGCTCTGAGGGCGAATGGTCCAAAACGCTGCGCTGCTCCCACATGCTGGAGCGTAGGTTGCAGTGAAACACTCGGTAATATCTTTTTGCTCTATAAAATCTTTGAACTTTTCATAAGTGCCGTGAAAACAGTAAGTTGTATAGCGCTGTCAGCGTTGCGTGAATTTTTGACGGGATATTGACAAGCTTTTGTTCTACGACTTTAGTCTGATGTATTCGGACCCTGTGCGAGCTGGGGTCGATGTGTGTGCGGTGCCAACCTGTATCGCACCATTTACAAGGTTCCCGCCGTTCCTGTGGGAGCCGGCTTGCCGGCGATGAGGCCAGTGGCGATAACGCAGCACCGTAGTGCCCAACTGCCCCAGAACCCAGAATCAGAAACTGCGCACGTCACACTGACTGGGCGCGGGAAGGACCCTGTTGCCCTGAGTCATCTCCCGACAGATCGAGGGCAATTGAAATGGCAGATTTCAGCAAGTCGGACCTGGAGTTCATCCTTCAGCAGATCTTCATCGCCGAAGCGCATGCCGATGGCGCCAGCCTGATCGACCTGCTGCCCAACAGCCAGGTGCCGTTCGGCCTGCGTACCGTGGACGGCAGCTACAACAACCTGGTGACCGGGCAGAGCGAGTTCGGCGCCGCCGACAATTCGTTCCTGCGCCTGCTCAGCCCATCCTTCACCGGCGACTATGCCGGCACCGGCACGGTCATCGACTCGCAACCCCGCACCATCAGCAACCTGATCGTCGACCAGACGGCGAACAACCCGGCAGCGGTCGAAGCCAATGGCGGCGCCGCCCCGGTGATCAGCCCCGGCATCGACGGGGTATTCGGCACCGCTGACGACACGGAGGTGTTCTTCATCCCCAACGTGTCGCCCGACGTCGGCCTGACCGCCGGCTTCAACGCCTGGATGACCTTCTTCGGCCAGTTCTTCGACCACGGCCTGGACCTGGTCACCAAGAGCAGCACCGACGTCGTGTTCATCCCGCTGCAGCCGGACGACCCGCTGTACGTCGAAGGCAGCCCGACCAACTTCATGGTGCTGCCGCGCGCCGTGCGTACTGCAGGCGCCGATGGTGTGGTGGGTACTGCCGACGATGGCCAGACCAACACTACCTCGCCGTTCGTCGACCAGAGCCAGACCTACAGCTCGCACCCCTCGCACCAGGTGTTCCTGCGTGAATACACGCTCAATGCCGCAGGCGACCCGGTAGCCACCGGGCGGTTGATCACCAACCGTGACCTGGGCGCCGATGGCCGCTTCGGCACCGCCGACGATGGCAATGGTGAAAGCGGTGGCATGGCCACCTGGGCAGTGGTCAAGGCCCAGGCCCGCGACCTGCTGGGTATCAACCTGACCGACGCCGATGTGCACAGCGTGCCACTGCTGGCCACCGACCCCTACGGCAACTTCCTGCGTGGGCCCAACGGCATGCCGCAGGTGGTGATGCGCGTGAACAATGGTGCCGACGGCATTGCCGGTACCGCCGACGACGTCACCACGCTGGTCGAAGGCAACCGCGACGCGCCTATCAGCCTGGCCAATGCCGTGAGCACCGGGCATGGTTTCCTTGACGACATCGCCCATAACGCCGCGCCGGTGATCGTGAACGGTGTGCTGCAGGCCGACGCCGATATTGCCGTTGGCAACGCGCAACCAACCGGGCCTGGCGGCAACAACCTGACCTATGACAACGAACTGCTCGACGCCCACTACATCGCCGGCGACGGCCGGGTGAACGAGAACATCGGCCTGACCGCCGTGCACCACGTGTTCCACTCCGAGCACAACCGCCTGGTGCAGCAGACCAAGGACACCCTGCTGGCCGCCGGTGACCTGGCGTTTCTCAACCAGTGGCTGATCGATGATGTCGCTGCCATCCCCACCACGCCCGCCGAAATCGCCGCGCTGGTATGGGACGGCGAGCGGCTGTTCCAGGCTGCCAAGTTCGGCACCGAAATGCAGTACCAGCACCTGGTGTTCGAGGAGTTCGCCCGCACCATTCAGCCGCAGATCGACGAGTTTCTCGCCCCCAACGGCTATGACACCTCGATCGATCCGGCCATCCTCGCCGAGTTCGCCCACGTGGTTTACCGCTTCGGCCACTCGATGCTGACCGAAACCGTCGACCGCTACGACCCGACGTTCGCCACGGTGAATGACGACCCGCAGCTGGGCCTGATCGCTGCCTTCCTCAACCCGCTGGCATTCGCCGGCAGTGGCGCCACTGCCGATGAAGCGGCCGGTGCGATCATCCGCGGTGTCACCCGCCAGTTGGGCAACGAAATCGACGAGTTCGTCACCGAAGCGCTGCGCAACAACCTGCTCGGCCTGCCGCTGGACCTGCCTGCGCTGAACATCGCGCGTGGCCGTGACACCGGCATCCCCACCCTGAACGAGGCGCGCCGCGAGTTCTACGCCATGACTGGCGACAGCCAGCTCAAGCCCTACATCAGCTGGGCCGACTTTGCCGACCACCTCAAGCACCCGGCGTCGCTGATCAACTTCATCGCCGCCTACGGTACCCACGCCACCATCACCGGGGCGGACACTGAAGCGGCCAAGCGCGCCGCTGCCGTAGCGCTGGTGCTTGGCGGTGATGGCGCGCCAGCGGACCGCCTGGACTTCCTCAACGGCACCGGCGCCTATGCCAACGTGACACTGGCCGGTGCCGACGGCATCGCCGGCACCGCCGATGACATCACCGGGGTGACCGTGACCGGTGTCGATGCCATCGACTTCTGGGTCGGCGGCCTGGCCGAGAAGAAAATGCCATTCGGCGGCATGCTCGGCTCCAGCTTCAACTTCGTCTTCGAAACCCAGCTGGAAGCCCTGCAGAACGGCGATCGGTTCTACTACCTGTCGCGTACGGCGGGCATGAACTTCGGCACCGAACTGGAGAACAACTCCTTCGCCAAGCTGATCATGCTCAACTCCGATGTCACCCACCTGTCCAACACCGTGTTCCTCACGCCCACCTTCACCCTGGAAGTGGACCAGACCAAGCAGTTCACCGGCCTGGGCGCAGACGGCCGGGCCGACCCGACGGGCGGCATCATGATCAACGGTGTCGAAGTGGTGTCGCTGGTGATTCGCGACAACCCCGATACCGTGGGTACCGACACCAACTTCCTGCATTACACCGGCGAAGACCACGTGGTGCTGGGCGGCACCTCCGGCAACGACATCATCATCTCCAGTGAGGGCGACGATACGCTCTACGGCGACGCCGGCAATGATACCCTGGAAGGCGGTGCGGGCAACGATGCGGTGTTGGGCGGTGCCGGTGACGACATCATCACCGACTCGTTCGGCGACAACCGCCTGGAAGGCAACGACGGCAACGATGTGATCGTCGCCGGCAGCATGCTGGCGGCCGGCAACCTGATCCTGGGCGGCAACGGCCAGGACTTCATCATCACCACCGAAGACATCAGCACCACCTTCGGCGGCCAGGGCGACGACTTCATTCTCGGCGCCAAGACCAACCTGCCACCGACCGGCAACGAGGGTGACGACTGGATCGAGAAGGGCACCCAGGACGGTGCGCCCGGCGACAACTTTGCGCCGCTGCTGGGTGACGAAGTGGTCGGCAACGACATCTTCGTCGGTGGTGGCGGCTTCGACGAAATGATCGGCGAGGGCGGCGATGACATCTTTGTCGGCAGCGATGCCCAGGACAAGATGGATGGCATGTCCGGTTTCGACTGGGTTACCAACAAGAATGACCAGGTCGGCGTCACCGTCGACCTGACCCTGGCCGCCCTGGCTCAGCCTCATGGCAACGCACCGAACCAGAACACCGGTATTTTCAACCCGGTCGGCGCCTCGCCGGCCTCCATCCTCGACCGCTTCGCCGAGGTCGAGGGCGTGTCCGGTTCGAACTTCGCCGATGTGCTCAAGGGCGATAATGTCGATGCCGTGACCATCCTCAACCATGGTGGTGCTACCGGTAGTGCGCTGACCAACGTGGCGCTGATCCGTGGCCTGCAGCAGTTCCTGGCCGATGCCGGGTTGCCGACCACCGGCTTTGCCACCGGTAACATCATGCTCGGCGGCAACGGCAGCGACCTGATCGAAGGCCGTGGCGGTGATGACCTGATCGACGGCGACAAGTGGCTCAACGTGCGCATCGCTGTGTACGCGCCGGGAGACGTCAACCACACCGGCCCTGAAATCGCCAGCTTCGACAGCATGGTCGACATGATTCCGTTCATGCTCGACCGTACCTACAACCCTGGCCAGCTCAAGGCCGTGCGGGAAATCCTGCCCGGCACCTCGACGGGTGGGGCGGCGTTCGACACGGCGGTGTTTTCGGGGGTGCAGAGCGAGTACACGGTGACGCAGAACACCAAAGGTACGCTGGACACTTCCGATGACGTCTGGACGGTGACCGACAACGTGGCCGGCCGCGATGGCGTCGATACCCTGCTGCACATCGAGCGCCTGCAGTTCGCCGACAGCCAGCGGGTGCTGGTGGAAGGGCTGAATGCGCAGCCTGTCGGCAGCCCGACCGTTACTGATAACAACGGCGGCGCGATTACCGTGGGCGACCTCCTTACGGTAAACGTGGCCGGCGTGCGGGATGCCGACAACATCAGCGTCGGTAACCCGCTTGGCACGCTCGCCGACCGTTCGGTGTCGTACTACTGGCAGTTCGAGGCCACCCCGGGCAGCGGTGTGTTCGAAGACATCATCCTGCTGCCGGCAGGCGACCTGGCGTTCCAGAGCGCCGACGGCACCACGTTCAAGGTGTCGCCGGACCTGGCCGGGTTGTCGTTGCGGGTCAAGGCGATCTACCAGGACGCCCATGGCACCACCGAAGTGCTGTTCTCCCAGCCCACCACCGTGGTGCAACCGGGCGCGCCTGTGGTACCGACGCCAGCCACGCCGGTGGTGGATGCCACGGCAGGCGGTGCCGGGCTGCACATGGTGCGCTCCGACCTCAACTTCATCCTCGAGCAAATCAAGATTGCCGAGGCCGACGCCAACGGGGCAGACATCCTCTCGCTGCTGCCCAACATCCGTGCGCCACTCGGCCTGCGGGCGGTGGATGGTTCGAACAACAACCTGATGAACCTCAACGGCATCAACAACACCGAGTTCGGTGCGGCCGATAACGTCTTCCCGCGCGTGACCGACCCGGTGTTCAACCCGGCCGAAGGTGCACCGGCCGGCTTCTTCGGCCCTGGCTCGCCGGCCATTCCGGGCTCGTCGTACCAGCAGACCAGTGGCCCGGTATTCGACTCGCAGCCGCGCACCATCAGTAACCTGATCGTCGACCAGACCTCCAACAACCCGGCGGCCTATGCCACCGCGTATGATCCGGGTGCGGACGGCGTGCTCAACTTCGGCGTCGAGGGCAATGACGACGTGCTCAAGGACGGCGTGCGCATTGTCGCCAGCCCGGGCCTGGACGGCCAGTTCGGCACCGACGACGATCACGACGTTTACCTGTTCGAGAACACCGCCGCCGATGCCGGCCTGTCCGCGCCGTTCAACGCCTGGATGACCTTCTTCGGGCAGTTCTTCGACCATGGCCTGGACCTGGTCACCAAGGGGGGCTCGGGCACCATCTACATCCCGCTGCAACCGGATGACCCGCTGTACGTGGAGGGCGGTTTCACCAACTTCATGGTGGTGACCCGTGCCACCAACCAGCCTGGGCCGGACGGCGTGCTTGGCACGGCCGACGACATTCACGAGCACACCAACACCACCTCGCCGTTCGTGGACCAGAACCAGACCTACAGCTCGCACCCCTCGCACCAGGTGTTCCTGCGCGGCTATGTGCTGACTGACGACGGGCCTATTGCCACCGGCCGGTTGATCACCAACCGGGACCTGGGCGCCGACGGCCGCTACGGTACCGCCGACGACACCGAAATTGGTGGCATGGCGACCTGGAAGGTGGTCAAGGCCCAAGCTCGTGACGTACTGGGCATAAACCTGACCGATGCAGACGTAGACAACGTGCCGCTGCTGGCGACCGATGCCTACGGCAACTTCATCAAGGGGCCCAACGGCTTCCCGATGGTGATCATGAAAGGCGCCGACGGCATTGCCGGCACGGCCGACGACCAGCAGGTCGAAGGCAACCCGCTGGCGCCGATCGACCTGACCAATGCCGTGCGTACCGGTCACCAGTTCCTTGCCGACATCGCCCACAATGCCGTGCCGGTGTTCAGCAATGGCGCGCTGGTGCCTGATGCAGATACCGATGTCGGCAACGCCGTGCCGGTGAACCCGCAGACCGGTGCCAAGCTGGCCTACGACAATGAGCTGCTCGATGCGCACTACATCGCCGGCGACGGCAGGGTCAACGAGAACATCGGCCTGACCGCCGTGCATGCGATCTTCCACTCCGAGCACAACCGGCTGGTGGCGCAGACCATGGACACCGTGCTCGACTCGGGTGACCTGGCCTTCATCAACGAGTGGCTGCTCAACCCGTTGAGCGCGCTGCCGGCCAACCAGGCCGAGATCGACGCACTGGTGTGGAATGGCGAGCGGCTGTTCCAGGCCGCCAAGTTCGGTACCGAGATGCAGTACCAGCACCTGGTGTTCGAGGAGTTCGCCCGTACCGTGCAGCCACGGGTAGACTTGTTCTTCGCCCCGACCCAGGTGTATGACGTCGACCTCGATGCGTCGATCGTGGCCGAATTCGCCCACACCGTGTACCGCTTTGGCCACTCGATGCTGACCGAAACCGTCGACCGCTTCGACGTCGACTTCACCGTCATCAGCGACCCGGCCAGCGCCAACCCCGACCAGCAACTGGGCCTGATCGCGGCGTTCCTCAACCCGCTGGCGTATGCCGCCAGTGGCGTCACCCCCGAGGATGCCACCAGCGCCATCGTGCGCGGGGTAACCCGCCAGGCCGGTAACGAAATCGATGAGTTCGTCACCGAGGCGCTGCGCAACAACCTGCTCGGCCTGCCGCTGGACCTGCCGGCGATCAACATCGCTCGGGGCCGCGACGTCGGTATCCCTTCGCTGAACGCCGTGCGCCGCGACATCTACGCGCAAACCGGCGATACCCAGCTCAAGCCCTACACCAGCTGGGTCGACCTGGTGCAGCACCTGAAGCATCCGGAGTCGTTGATCAACTTCATCGCCGCCTACGGCACCCACAGCACCATCACCGGGGCCACCACGTTGCTGGAGAAACGCGCGGCGGCCATGGCCCTGGTGTTCGGCGGCGACGGCGCGCCAGCCGATCGCCTGGACTTCCTCAACAGCACCGGCGCCTACGCCAACGTCACCCTGCCTGGCAAGGATGGCGTGCTCGGCACCGTCGATGACCTGCGGGCAGTGACCGTGACCGGTGTCGATGCCATCGACCTGTGGATCGGTGGCCTGGCGGAGGCGAAAACCCCATTCGGCGGCATGCTGGGCAGCACGTTCAACTTCGTGTTCGAAAACCAGATGGAGAAACTGCAGGACGGCGACCGCTTCTACTACCTGGAGCGCACCGCCGGCCTGTCGATGAACGCCGAGCTGGAAAGCAACTCGTTCGCCAAGCTGATCATGGCCAACACTTCGGCCACCCACTTGCCGGGCCTGGTGTTCTCCGACGTTGGCTTCTACCTGGAAGTGGACCAGAGCAAGCAGTTCAACGAAGGCCTGGGCAATGCCGACCCACTGGGCGAAAACGGCAAGCAGGTGGTGTTCCGCGACAGCCCGCTGACAGTAGGCCCGGACACCAACTACATCCGCTATGCCGGTGACCAGCATATCGTGCTGGGTGGCACCAACGGTGACGACATCCTGGTTTCCAGCGAGGGTGACGACACGGTCTGGGGCGATGGCGGCAACGACCGCATCGAGGGTGGCGACGGTAACGACCAGCTGCGTGGTGGTGCCGGCGACGACATCATCAGCGACATGGGTGGTGACGACAACATCCAGGGCGGCGACGGCAACGATGTGCTGCACGGTGGTAATGGCATCAACCTGATCATCGGCGGTTTCGGCAACGACTTCATCGTTACCGGTGAGGACGCCTCCGAAGCCATTGGCGGCCAGGGCAACGACTTCATCCTGGGCAGCAAGGCCAACGAACAGGACATGGGCAACGAAGGTGACGACTGGATCGAGAAGGGCACCTCGGACGGTGCGCCTGGCGACAACTTCGACCCGCTCGGCAACGACCCGGTCATCGGCAACGACGTGTTCATCGGTGGCAACGAGAACGACAAGTTCAACGGTGAAGGCGGTGACGACATCATGGTCGGCAGCCTGGGCTTCGGTGACCGCTACATCGGTGGTTCCGGCTACGACTGGGCAACCTTCAAGGGCCTGGCCCAGGGCGTGACTGTCGACTTCAGCGACCGCTTCTTCAATGTGCCGCCGGTGCCGGGTTCGGGCGCGTCTGCGCTGGTGCGCTTCGACATCATGGAAGGCCTGTCGGGGTCGGCTCATGGCGACTTCCTGCGTGGTGACAGCGAAACCTCTGCCACCTTGCCGACCAATGGCGCCAACGGCAGCGTACTGACCAACATCAGCCTGATCAACGGCCTGTCCAGCCTGCTGGCCGCCGGTGCAACGTTCTACGATGGTGGCAACATCATCCTCGGTGGCAGTGGTAGCGACCTGATCGAAGGCCGTGGCGGCGACGACATCCTCGACGGTGACAAGTGGCTGAACGTGCGCATCAGCGTGCGCGCCAACAGCGACGGCACCGGCCCGGAAATCGCCAGCTTCGACAGCATGGAGCCGATGGTGCCGCTGATGCTCAAAGGCACCTACAACCCGGGCCAGCTGGTGATCGTTCGCGAAATCCTCAACGGCACCGACAGCTACGACACGGCGGTGTACTCGGGGGTGGCCAGCGACTACAGCGTGGTGGTCGATGGCAACTCGGTGATCGTCACCGACTCGGTGGCCGGGCGTGATGGTGTCGACCGCCTGACCGGCATCGAGCGCCTGCAGTTCTCGGATGGCTCGCAAGCCTCCGGTGTGGGTACCGCCGTCAACGCCGGCCCCACCGGCAGCCTGGTGATCCTTGACGCTGCCACCGGCGTGCGTGACGACACACCGGTAAGCGGCCAGCTGCTGCGGGTTACCCCGCTGGCGGTACATGACGCGGACAATGTCAGCGCAACCAACCTGACCGGTGCGATCACCGGCCCGGTGGCGTATTACTGGCAAGTAGAGACTCTGCCAGGTTCGGGGGTCTATGAAGACATCACCTTCGTTGCTGCCGGTGAGGTTTCGCGAGCTGTCGGTACCACCTACCGGGTCACCGACGATGTGGCGGGGCTGAACATCCGCGTACGCGCGGTGTACCAGGACACCAAGGGCACGCTGGAAATCGTCGATTCGGCGCCGAACAACGCGCCGACTGCCGGGCCTACCGTGACCGGGCTGCTGGTGCAGAACCAGACGCTCACCGCCAACCCGGCAACCATTGTCGATGCCGACGGCCTGAGCAACCCGCGGTTCACCTTCCAGTGGCAGTCCAACCGGGGTACCGGCTGGGTCGACATTGCTGGCGCCATCAACAGCACCTTCCTCCTTACCCAGAACCAGGTGGGGCAGAACATGCGGGTGGTGGTCAGCTACGTGGATGACTTCGGTGTGCAGGAAAGCATTGCCTCCGACATCCTCGACCCGGTGGCCAACGTCAACGATGCGCCCACCGGTGCCGTGCTGATCAGCGACACCACGCCAGACCAGGGCCAGACGCTGACCGCGCTCACCGGCAGTATCGCCGACCTGGATGGGCTGGGCGCGTTCAGCTTCCAGTGGCAGCAGAACATTGGCGGCACCTTCAGCAACATCGCGGGTGCCACTGCTGCAACCTTCACTCCGGGCTTCGAACAGGGTAACCGGCAGTTGCGGGTGGTCGTGAGCTACACCGACGCCTTCGGCACCCTGGAATCGCTGACCTCGGCAGCGACTGCGGCGGTGGTGCCGCCGCCAGGCGTGGTGCTGGTCGGTACTGCCGGGGCCAACACCCTGACCGGTGGCGCGGGCAATGACACGCTCTCGGGGCTGGGCGGCAACGATGTGCTCAACGGCCTTGGCGGCGCCGACCAACTGTTCGGCGGTGATGGTAACGACATCCTCAACGGCGGTAACGACCCCGACAGCCTCGACGGCGGTGCCGGCAACGACACCCTCAACGGCGGGCTTGGTGCGGATGCCATGGTTGGCGGTGCAGGCAACGATACCTTCGTGGTCGACAACCTCGGCGATACCGTGAGCGAGGCGCTGAACGGCGGTGTCGACCTGGTGCAGACCACCCTTGCCAGCTACACCCTGGGTGCCAACGTCGAAAACCTGACCTTTACCGGGGCAGGCAACTTCACGGGTACCGGCAACACGCTGGCCAACACCATCACCGGTGGTGCTGGCAATGACCTGCTCGATGGCGGTGCCGGTATCGACCGCCTGGTCGGTGGCCTGGGCAACGACACCTATGTGGTGGACAACGCCGGGGATGTGGTAGTCGAGGCTACGGCTGCCGGTACGGATACCGTGCGTGCCACGGCGGCCAGCTACACGCTGGGGGCCAACGTCGAGAACCTGACCTATATCGGGGCGGGCAACTTCGCCGGTACCGGCAATGGCCTGGCCAACATCATTACCGGCGCGGCGGGTAACGACACCCTCAACGGCGATGGCGGCAACGACCAGTTGCTCGGTGGCCTGGGCAGCGACACCCTGAACGGTGGCGCTGGCGACGACACCCTCGACGGCGGCGCCGGTAACGACTCGCTGTTCGGGGACGCCGGCAACGATAACCTGCAGGGTGGTGCCGGTGATGACAACCTTGACGGCGGCAACGGCGTCGATGTGCTGCAGGGTGGCGATGGCAACGACACGCTGTTTGGTGACGTTGGCAATGACACCTTGCAGGGCGGTGCCGGCAATGACTTCCTCAACGGTGGGGCGGGTAACGATACCGTCGTGGGCGGTGCCGGCAACGACACGATGATGGCCACCGATGGCAATGATGTCTTCCAGTTCGCTGCCGGCTTCGGCAATGACCTGATCATCAACTTCGACGCAGTCCCGCAGGGTGGCCAGGACCGGCTGGATATCTCTGCCCTCAACATTACCGCGGCCACCTTTGCCGCCAACGTCACCATCGCCGATGTCGGCAATGACACGCTGGTCAGCATCGGTGCTACCGACTCCATCCGCCTGGTGGGGGTGGCGGATGCAACCACGGTGACCGTAGCGGACTTCAACCTGGCAGGTTGAGGGCCTGGGAGGACGCAGCATGGGCCGCTCTGCGGCCCATTCGCGGGCAAGCCCGCTCCTACAGGGATATCACTGCCCTCAGGCTTGATGATACCCCTGTGGGAGCGGGCTAGCCTGCGATTGGGCCGCATAGCGGCCGATGTCGCACGCGCTTACTTAATGAACCGCACCTGGCTGTTGATCTTCTCGATCACCGCCCCCTTGCGTTCGTTGAACCGGGCCTTGTTCTGCTCGAACAGGTTGTTGCCCTTGGTGTCGATGGAGATGATCAACGGGCCGAACTCGCGCACGCGGTTCACCCACAGGGTCTCCGGCATGCCCAGGTCCTGCCATTCCGCACGCTCGATCTCTTCCACCTGGGTCGCCGCCAGCACCGCGCAACCGCCCGGGAACACTGCATGCACTGCCTTGTTCTCCAGGCAACCGGTCGTGGTCTCCGGGCCCATGCCGCCCTTGCCGACGATCAGCTTGACGCCGGTCTGCTCGATGAACTGTTTCTCGAACTTTTCCATGCGCATGCTGGTGGTCGGGCCAATGGAGACCATCTCGAAGCTGCCATCATCCTTCTTCCTGACGATGGGGCCTGCGTGGAAAATCGCGCCGCCACGCAAGTCGACCGGCAGCTCGCGGCCCAGCTCGATGAGCCGGCGGTGGGCAACGTCACGGCAGGTCACCAGTTGGCCGGTGAGGTAGACCACATCGCCCACGTTGAGGTTGGCCAGGTCTTCGTCGCTGATTGGTGTGCTCAGGATTTTCTTCACAGTACTACCCCTTCGTGCGAGAGGATGTCGTAGGACAGGTCGGCGTTGATGCGGATCTTGCCGCGGCGGTGCGCCCAGCAGCCGGTGGATACCGCCACACCGATGGTGGACGGGTGGCGGGCCGAAGACTCGATGTTCACGCCCATCACGCTGCTGTTGCCGGTCAGGCCCTGTGGGCCGATGCCGATTTCGTTTAGGCCTTCCTCCAGCAACTTTTCCATCATCGCCGCGCTTTCGTTGGGGTGGCTGGAGTCCACTTCGCGCAGGATGGCCTTCTTCGACAGGCGTGCCGCCGTCTCCACCGAGGTCGATACCCCTACACCCACCAGCAGTGGCGGGCAGGCGTTGACACCGCGTGAGGTGATGACATCGAAGACGAACTCGGTCACCCCTTCATAGCCTTGCCCCGGCATCAGTACCTTGGCCGAGCCCGGCAGGGTGCAGCCGCCGCCGGCCATGTACACGTCGACGATGGCGTAGTCGGCATCGGGGATGATTTCCCAGTCCAGCCACGGGATCTTCGAGCCGGTATTGGTACCGGTGTTCTTCTCGATGAAGGTTTCCACCGCATTGTGGCGCAGCGGCCCCTGGATGGTGGCTTCCCTGGTGGCGTTCTCGAGGATGCCTTCCATCTCGCCCAGCAGCGGAAAGCGCGCGCCTGCCGAGACGAAGTACTGGATGACGCCGGTGTCCTGGCAGCTTGGCCGGTTGAGCTTGTCGGCGTATTCCTGATTATCGGCCATCGAGTCGTACACGGCGATGGCGAGCGGGTTGGTTTCGGCGGCGCGCAACTTGGCGGTTTTTTCCTTGACGTCGCGGGGCAGGCGCTTGCCGATATAGGCGGTGAACTTGGCCATCACGTCGGTAAGCGATGACACGGCTGTTTCTTTGTCCATGATTATTTCCTCACTGCATCACAAGGCGGGTTCTTTTTGCTGGTTTTCGAAAGGTCAGGGTGCGGGGGTGCCGGCCTCCATGCGTGCAAGGGCGGGGTGCGGAGCCGCGGCCTCGGGTTCGGGTTCGGTCGGCAACTGGCCGTCCAGGGCCTTGGCCATACGCTGCTTGTCCAGCGCACCCACCCAGTTGGCGATGGCCACGGTGCCGACCGCGTTGCCGATGGTGTTGGTGATGGCCCGGGCTTCGGACATGAAGCGGTCCACGCCCAGCAGCAGGACCATGCCGGCCACCGGGATGTTGTCCATGGTCGCCAGGGTCGCGGCCAGGGTGATGAAGCCCGAGCCGGTTACGCCGGCAGAGCCTTTGGAGGTGAGCAGCAGCACACCCAGCACGATCAGTTGGTCCATCAGGGTCAACGGTGTATTGGTGGCCTGGGCGATGAAGATGGCGGCCATGGTGTAGTAGATGCACTGGCCGTCCGGGTTGAAGGTGAGGCCCGAAGGGATCACCAGGCCGACCACAGGCTTGGACACGCCAACCTTTTCCAGCTTGTTCATCAGTTGTGGCACTACCGACTCGGATGAGCTGGTACCCAGCACCGTGAACAGTTCTTCCTTGAGGTACTTGAGGAACTTCCACAGGTTGAAGCCGCACAGCCGGGCAATGGCGCCCAGCACCACCACCACGAACAGGAAGCAGGTCAGGTACATGGTCGCCATCAGCTTGCCCAGCGAAACGATCGAGCCCAGCCCGTACTTGCCCACGGTGAAGGCCATGGCCCCGCAGGCGGCCAGCGGTGCCACGCGCATGATCATGCCGACGATGAAGAACATGCCGTGGGAGAACGCTTCCAGCACATCCACCATCGGCTTGCCGCGCGGGCCCAGGTGGGAGAGGGCGATGCCGAACAGCGTGCTGAACAGCAGGATCGGCAGGATCTCGTTCTTGGCGAAGGCATCGGTCACGCTGCCGGGTATCACATGCAGCAGGAAGTCGATGAAGCCGCCGCTGTTGCCGGCTGCCGCGGCGGTGTAGGTGGAGATACTTTTGGCATCGAGGGTGGCGGGGTCGACGTTCATGCCCTGGCCGGGCTGCACGATATTGACCACCACCAGCCCAAGCACCAGGGCAAAGGTGGACAGCACTTCGAAGTAGATCAGCGCGCGTACGCCGACGCGACCGAGTTCCTTCATGTTTTCCATCTTGGCGATGCCCAGCACCACCGTGGCGAAGATGATCGGGGCGAAGACCATCTTGATCAGTTTGATGAAGGCATCACCGACGGGCTTCAGATCAGCGCCAACCTGCGGCCAGAACACCCCGATCAGCACCCCGAGGGTTACGCCGATCAATACCTGTACGTAGAGCTTGCCGAACAATCGCTTGGCCATTGCCGTCTCCGAATTATTGTTGTGAGTCGGATTTATCTGGCGGCCGGGCTGCTCGTGAGGGTGCAGGTCACACCTGGCCTTGGCGGCCGAAGAGCCCAGCTTTCTTGTGGTTAATCACGCAGGGCAAAAGGTAATGGTTTTTCAAAAATGCTGTAATACAATGAAATTCAACTCATTGTTTCCCTCAGGTTAATTATGAATCCGGTATCGGAGCTGGCGTTCTTCACCCAGCTGATCAGGGTGGGTAGCCTGGCGGGCACCGCTCGCGAACTGAACCTGACCCCGCCAGCGGTCTCCAAGCGCCTGGCGCAGCTGGAACAGCGCCTGGGCGTGCGCCTGCTAAACCGCACCACACGCAGCATCAGCCTTACCGCCGAGGGCGAGACTTACCTGGTGAATGCCAAGCGCATATTGGGCGAGATCGAGGAAATGGAGCGGCAGGTGTCCAGCAGCCGTGCCGAGCCCAAGGGCTTGCTGCGGGTCAATGCGCCGCTGGGCTTTGGCCGTACCCATGTGGGGCCGGCGGTGTCGTCGTTTGCCAAGCGCTATCCCGAAGTGGAGGTGCAACTGCACCTGACCGACCGCCCCATTGCCCTGCCGAACGACGCCATCGACGTGGCCATCCGTTTTGGCGAGCTGCCCGACTCGCGGCTGATCGCCCGCAAGATCGCAGCCAACCGCCGCCGATTGTGTGCGTCGCCCGGTTATCTGGAAGCCCACGGTACCCCCGAAGCGCCGAAGGACCTGGCCAGCCACAACTGCATCGTGTTACGCCAGAATGACGCCGCGTTCGGTATCTGGCGGCTGAGCCGCGGCAAGCAGAGCGAATCGGTGAAGGTGCATGGCAGCCTCAGCACCAATGATGGCGAGGTCGCCCTGAACTGGGCGGTGGACGGGCAGGGCATTCTGTTGCGGGCCGAGTGGAACCTGGCCGATCACCTGCGCAGCGGGCGCCTGGTGGAGGTGCTTGGCGATTACCAGACGCCGCCTGCGGATATCTATGCGGTGTACCTGGAACGCCTGAACCTGTCGGCCAAGGTGTCGTGTTTCGTCGAGCACCTGAGGGCATTCTTCCGCCAGGGGGACAGCCTGGCAGCGTGGCATTGAGGCCTTTACCACAGGCGATCGCGTTATACTCCGCGCCTTTGCCCATGCCCGGAATCCGCCCATGCGCCAGGTTTTGCTCATTGTCGATGTCCAGTCCACCTTCAGCCCGCCCGAGTGGCTGGTCGATGGCCTGCGCCGGTTGTCGGCGAACATCCCCACCATTGCCTCGGTCGAGTTGCACGATGAACAGGTCACGCCGTTCGAGCGCCAGCTCGGCTGGCACCCGGCGGCGGAGGACGAGAGCCTGGTCGAAGCCGACCAGGTGTTCGTCAAGCATGGCTACGGGCAGAGCGCAGAGGCCATCGAGTACATCCGGCAACTGGGCGTGGAGAGGGTGCTGGTATGTGGGTTGCAGACCGAAACTTGCGTGCTGGCCGCCGGTTTTGCCCTGTTCGATGCGGGGCTGATGCCCACCCTGGTAACGGACATGACTGTAGGGTCTTCGCTGGACAGGTCGGGCAAGCTGGGCATCGACCTTTGGAAGCATCACTTCCGCCAGGTCACTACCTCGGCCGAGGTGCTGGCCGAAGTGGCCTCACGAGGCTAGTGCATGCAATCATCATGCGGGCATGCATTTGCGCTGCGCTGTCACGTAGAGAACTGAATTCGCAAGCGGTCCGCGTACCCTGTGGGAGCGGCTTTAGCCGCGAAGAATACAACGCGGTGCATGGCACCGGCTGCGCCGGTGTTCGCGGCTAAAGCCGCTCCCACAGAGTCCCTGCTAATTCAATGAGTCATGTGCAGTTCTGTGGGAGCGGCCTTGTGTCGCGAAAGGGCTGCAAATCAGCCCCGGCAATATGTGCAGTGCAGCTGAAATCGAGGGGCTGCTGCGCAGCCCTTTCGCGACACAAGGCCGCTCCTACACAGAACGTGTCGCAAGGCAAAAACCTCAGGCCACATCCACCAGCACGATCTCGCTGTCCTCGATGGCGGTCACCCGCAGCACCTCCTCCTGCTCGATCGCCACGCCATCGCGCGCCTTGGCACGCAGCCCGTTGACCTCCACCAGCCCCTTGGCCGGCACCAGGTAACCCCGGCGAGCGGTATCGAAGCGGTACTCGGCAGTTTCACCGGCCCGCAGGGTGGCAGCCACCAACCGCGCATCGGTGCGGATCTGCAGGCTGTCCTCGTCGCCCGCACGGCCGCTGGCCAGGGTCACGAAGCCTTCGCCACGCTCACCTTTGGGGAACGGCCGGGTACCCCATTGCGGTGCTTCGCCGGTGCGCTCCGGCACGATCCAGATCTGGAAAATACGCGTGTCGACGTCTTCCAGGTTGTACTCGCTATGCACGATGCCAGTGCCGGCGCTCATCACCTGCACGTCACCGGCTTCGGTACGGCCTTTGTTACCCAGGCTGTCCTGGTGACTGATCGCGCCTTCACGCACATAGGTGATGATTTCCATGTCGCGGTGCGGGTGCGGCGGGAAGCCGCTGCCAGCAGCGATCAGGTCGTCGTTCCACACCCGCAGGTTGCCCCAGTGCATGCGCGCCGGGTCGTAGTACTCGGCAAACGAGAAATGATGGTGGGCGTCGAGCCAGCCGTGGTTGGCGTGGCCGAGGCTTTCGAACGGTCGCAGTTGCAGCATGGTCGTGCTCCTTGAATCAGTGGAATGAGGCCATGATGCGTCAAAGAAGCATCGAAAATAAGCGTAAATATCGGCTTAAAACAATCAGTAAAATAGATTAATTGCGATGGAGTGTTTTATTCGCTTCATCACCTAATCCACTGATCTGCAAGCATTCGCTGGCGATTTTTTGTCGATGCGGCGAACATGCCCGCTGATTTTGTTTTTCAACGGAGTGACCGTGGCCCACGAGCAACCCCAGGCCCCCGCCGACCTTACCCCTCCTGCACAACTGCCTTGGTTTCGCCGCCTGGCGGCCCGCCTGCTGGGGCGTGGCCTGACCCGCCTGCAGGCCCAGCACCGCGACTCCTGGTTCCTCGGCCACGCCAGCGGCCAGCGCAGTGGCCATGCCGATGGCGTGCGTGAAGGGTTCGAACGTGGGCGGGTGGAAGGTTACGAGGCCGGGCGCCAGGTGCTGGTGATCCGCGACACCCGGCCAGACACCGCCGGCGTACCGGGCCGGGACGACAACCTGTTCGATGACTGGCGCCTGCCGCTGACTGCCGAGCTGAAAAAGCGTTTCAAGGCCGATGTCGCCCAGCGCCTGCCCGCCGAGGCGCAACCCAGTGCCGCGCAATGGAAGCTGATTTTCAGTGACACACCGTCCACCTGCGTGGTGGCAGGGGCCGGGGCGGGCAAGTCCACCTCGCTGGTGCTGCGCATCCTGCTGTTGCGCCACTACCTGGGCTACGAGCTGGATGCGATGACCGTGGTCACCTTCACCCGCGAGTCGCGCAAGGACTTCATCAAGCGCCTGCTGCAGGTTTTCGCCTTGTGGCAGATCAACCTGCAACCGCCGCAGGCCCGCGAGCTGGTGCGCACCTTCCATTCGCGCATCCTGCCGCTGGTGCGCAGCCTGCCGGGGTTTGGCCAGGTGCGCGCGTTTGAAACGCTGGGCAACGAGATGCCGGCCGGGCGTGAAGCCGAGGCTGAGAGCAACCCGTTCGACCTGCGCCTGAACGATGCCCAGCGCCAGCAGCTGAACCAGTGCTACAGCACGCTGCTGGGCGAGAGCCCGCGCTTTGCCGAGCTGGTCGGCCTGTTGCGCAGCGAAGCCCTGCAACTGAAGCCGCTGGACCCGAACAACCCCGATGTGCAGAAGCGCGCCCAGGTAACCCAGCTGGCTGCCCAGCGCGACGAAGAGCTGTGCGATGTGATCGAAGACCTGTGGTTCGCCGCCGGCGCCTGGCCGATCAAGGGCATCGAACCCTGCCGCGAGACCATCGATATCCGTGGCAGCCGCTTCCATGTGCATGGTCGTCTGGCCGGCCAGGGGCCTTTGCTCGTGCTGGGCTTCGACCCGGCGGAAAGCGCGCAGTACCAGCGCCCCGGCGCCAAGCTGGCGGTGCGTGCCGAGTGGGCGGTCAAGCGCACCCTGTTGCAGGCCTTCTGCGACCAGCCTCTGATCTGGCTCGACAACTACGCCATGGCCCGGCGCCTGGCAGCCTCGCTGGCCGGTGATGCCGTGGCCGGCCCCGGCTTCGAATACAAGGTCAAGGGCGAACTGGCCCCGGCGCCACTGCTCGATGCCTTTGTCGGCGCGGCGAATTTCATCGAGAACCTCGGCCTGGAAGTGAACACTGCCGTGGCGGCGATGAGCTTCCCCTCCGGCGACAGCGATGCGCTGTTTTTCGAGGCCCTGGCCCTGTACTGGAAGGCCCTGGAGGCCCACCTGCTGGACCAGTCGCCGCCGGTGATGAGCTACAACCGCATGTTCGCCTTGTTCGGCGAGAACAACCCGGAAAACCTGCAACTGCTGCCCGACCCGTTGCTGCGGCCGCTGGCGCACCTGATGATCGACGAGTTCCAGGATGTGTCGCCGCAGATCGTCAGCTGGTTGCGGGCCAGCCTCGCCGAGATCCGCCGGCGCGGCCCGGCGATGCACATCGGGTGCCATGCCCAGCATTCGTCGCTGCTGTGTGTGGGCGACGACTGGCAGTCGATCTACGGCTGGCGTGGCAGTTCGCCCAAGTACTTCATGGAGTTCACCAAGGCCTTCCCGTCGCCGGCCAACACCCGGGTGATGCTGGTCGACAACTACCGTAGCCAGCAGCAGGTGATCGACGCGGCCGAGCACCTGGTCAAGGGCACCCCGGCGATAGCCGGCAAGAAAGCCAGGGCCAGTGGCCCGGCGGCCGAGTTGCCAGGCTCGCCGGTCAAGGTGTTCGACCGTGACGAGGCAGCCCTGGGTGAAACGCTGATCGAGCACTACCAGCGTGGCGAGACGGTGATGATGCTTTACCGCAAGGGCAGCGACAGGGCGCTGATGAACGAGCACCTGCAAGGCGTGCTGCACGCCGAAGCGGCGTTGCCGGCCGAGCAGCGCCGGCTGCGTCAGTTGACCTACCACAGTGCCAAGGGCTTGCAGGCCGATGCGGTCTTCATGCTGGGCGACTGCCAGTACCTGACCAGTTCACCCTACAAGAACCAGGTGTATCGCCAGGCCGGGTTGGGCAAGGCCGGTGATGCTCAGCCATTCGATACCGCGCAGAAGGAAGAGGTGCAGCGCCTGGCCTACGTGGCGGTAACCCGCGCGGTCAGGCACTGCTATTGGCATGTGGAGGCGGCCAACGCAGAGGCGGCGGCAGCGCCGCGTGCGTCGAGCCAGGTGGATGGGCGGCAGGCCTTCTTCGAAGACCTGCGTGGTCATTGATCAGTGTTCAGGCATCGAGGATGTCCGCTTGCCTGGTAAGGCTCAGCAATAGCCCTGCTTCTACCTCCTGTTGTGCCTGGGTCAAGGCGTTCGTGGCCTTGACATACGCTTCCTCATTGAACGGAACCCTGCGCAATGTGCCGTTTTCGTCCAGCGCCGGTATGGGCTTTTTCGGGAACAATACTTTTATTATCGCGTTGTCCAGGTAAGTGATCGGCTCCTGGCTTTCGTCCAGGCAATAAAAGAGGTAATCGAGGCCTGGGCGCCAGAAGTCGGTAATGGCTTCGAACTGACTGGCATATTGGCGCTTGAGGTAGTCAACCCAGACCGGCTGTTCGCTCATCCATTGCTGCCTGGCGGTGGTGTCAGCATCGAGTTCCAGCACGGCAGCGCGAACGTTGTCGATGATTTGCTGGTTGATCCTTGCGGCATTGCGATAGAGCATGCCGCTGCTGGGTTCGGGGAAATCGAGCTTTCCGCTCAAGGACTGGCGCAGTGCCAGGCGGACTTCTATGTCGTCGACCAGGCCTGTGGCCAGGTCCGCATCGGGGAACGCCGCCGCGACGTCCAGCACGTCACGGTCCGGTAACTGACCGGCATGCTCCTGCAGCGCCCGCTTGCGCGAACTGCGTTGCAGGCTGATGCGATCGGCCAGTTCGTTGACTTTCTCGCGACGGTACAGCTTGCGGTAAAGGTCGAGCAGCGGCTTGGCCGTGTCTTGTGCCCACCCAGACACTTGGTTGACCAGCAATTCCACTTCCAGAGCGCTGAATGCTTCGGCGCCGGCATCACCGCAAGTTGGCGGGAAGGATTGCGCCACCTCGTTCAAACGCTCGCGCAGCGCCGTGTCCCCATGGGCGTGCTCCAACAGTTCCCACACTCGCGCACGCAGGCCATCCGGATCCCTTCGCGCTTCCACTGAGTTGGTCAGGCGCTCCAACACCGCTTGCAGGTCGCCATTGTCGTTCTGATCGAACAGATCGGACCACAACTGCAGCTGATGGTCGGTCGCGGAATCGCGCCAGAGCCCTTGCCACTCCGGCCTTTCCGGCGTGTGCTCGAAAATATTGACGCCGCTGGCTCGTAGCCGACTGGCCGACTCGGCCTCCAGGTTGTTGTAGTTGAACAGCCAGCGGCGCTCGGGCAAGCGGGCGGCGAGGTCTCGCGCATACGGACTGCGCAGGATGCTTGCCAGGTCCGGAACTTGGCGAATGCGGTTGGATGAGAGGTCCAGGTAGCGCAACTGGTACTGTGACTGATTCATCAGGTTGCTCAAGCCAGGGGGAAAGGCCCGCAGATGAGCGTTGGACAGGTTCAGGTGCTGCAACCGCGCCATGTAGCGTATATCAGGTGCGCGCTGCAGCGGGTTGAAGTCCAGCTCCAGTTGCTGCGGATGGATCATGTCCTGAAAGCGCGTGGCGAGGTTTTCATCGAGCGTGATGAGATTGTGCCCCAGCCTCAGGACATCCAGTGGTCGGCCGCAAAGGAAAGTCAATGTCGCTTCATCCAGTGTCAACTGGTTGCGCCGCAGGTTCAGCTGGCGCAGGTCTGGCATCGCTGCCAGCACTCGCTGTGCGGTGGGCGAGAGGGTAGCAAGGGTGTTGTTGGTCAGGTCCAGCGTGCGCAGCCTGGGCACCGATTCGAGTGCCTGGAACAGCGCTTCCCCGTCGATTTCTCGGTTGTTGGTGACTTCCAGCACTTGCAGGTTGGGGAAACGTGACAGGAACGTGCTGTCCAGTCGTTGCAGCTGAAGCTCGTTCAGCTTGAGCTCACGGATGTGGAGCAGGCTGGCTGTGATCGCTGGCAACTCGGGTAACCGAATACGCTCCAGCTCGAGCGTGCGACCCTTCCGCTGCCAAGCCTCGATGAGGCGATCAGTGCATCTTTGTCGATCGAGGCGCTCGAAGATGTCGTGTGGGCTCTTGTACCACGCCTCCAGATAACTATTCAGATCTCTCCACTCTGTTTCCAGTTGCCGAATTGCCGAGCCGAGATCACCGGTCTGGCTCAGTTCGCCCCTCAGGGCGTTGATCTCGTTGCTCTTCAGCGAGGGGAAAAGTGATTTGAGCCGACGTATTGCGGCGTATGCGCCGATCGGGCCTGTTCCTCGGCCACTGAGTGGGTAACCGAATCGTCCATGTGCCAGGCGCATGGGCGAGCGGAAGCCTGGCTTGATCGGCTGCTGGCCCAGCAGTGCGGCGCAGCCCGAGCGGTCGGCGACGGCGCTGGCGAACACTTCGGTCTCAGTCGCCTGCGGCTTTTCGGCTACCAATGCATCGCGCAGCAGTTGGCTGTCATCATTGGCCAGGTCTGCTCGGTACAGGCCGGTCAAGGCACGATCGAGGCGGGCGCGGGCCTGCAGGTAGCGGGCTTCTTCAGCCACGCGCAAGGGCACGCGTCCGCTTTTCAGGCGATCGCGTTCGGCGCTGTCGGCATGCGCGACGAGCTCTTCCAGGGCATTGTCAGGCAAACCGGGGAACTGGCGGCCCAAGGTCTTCGCTTCGTCGCCAAGCGCTGCGCGATGGCTTTTCAGCATGCTCTCGAAGACTTCGCGACGACGCGCTGACAGGCGGTTGGCCAATAGCTCGTCAAGGGCTTTCGGGCGCTGCTCAACTGGCGTATCGGGTAGCAGCTGTTCTATGACATCTTCATCCATCCCCGCCAGGACAATCTTGCTCAGTTCGCCATTGTCAAGCTCTTCGCGGCCGATCTCTATCTGCAACGTGTCGGCTTTTGGCTCCGCTCCGAAGTAGACCGCCTCTCCCCATTTTTCGGCACCGGTGAAGACCTTCAGCCTGTAATGCGCAGGCCAACCAGGCATCTGTACCAGTTCGGGCAGCGCGAAATTCATATGCGCAGCCAACGGCAGGCCGTGACGTACTCGGGTGATGATGGTCTGCACGTCGTTGGTCAGTCGCAGGCGCAGCAAGGCATCGGCCAAC
Source organism: Pseudomonas sp. SA233 (assembly GCF_054792385.1). Classification (NCBI taxonomy): domain Bacteria; kingdom Pseudomonadati; phylum Pseudomonadota; class Gammaproteobacteria; order Pseudomonadales; family Pseudomonadaceae; genus Pseudomonas; species Pseudomonas sp. SA233. The sequence goes on from NZ_CP096449.1 coordinate 2,362,307, forward strand.
AGAGCCGGGGGCCGCGAACCGTTGACCTGGCTGTGACGCAAGGTGTCTGCATCGACCTCGGTTATACGCAAGGCGGCAAGTTGCTCCGATGCATCCAGCCCCTGGCTGAATTGGCCCAGCCCTTCGAGCAACTGCGCATCGTCCCATTCGAGCGGGTTGTCATGCGCCAATTGCCAACGCTGGTCGCCGAGGTAGCGCAAGGCCGGTGCGTAGGCATCGGGGGCGTTCGGGTGACGCACATGCCACTGCCCGCCGGTTTCGAACACCTCATACAGTTTGCCTTGCAGCCAGACGTGGCTTTTGCCATCGAAGATGTAGAGCCCTTCGGAATTTGTCGGCACTCCGACTGGCAAGGAGTCCGAGGTGCTGTAAGGGCCCATGTCTGGGTGCCAAAGCCGTTCGCGGCCACCTTTCAATACACTTTCCAGCGCATCGACGAACCCCGATGCCTTGAGCGCGCTGCTGCCGGCGGCGAAGCCGGCAACAACGGCGGCATTGATGGCCAGCGACTCGAGTTGTTGCAGCGCTTCCTGGGTATCGCCTTCTTCCCAGGCTTCGAACCCGGTGAACACCGAATCCATGAGGTCGTAGGCGAATACTCCAAGCATCGCGGCATCCAGCCCAGGTACGAAGAAGGCGGCCACGTTCAGAACGTTCATGCCGGCGTCCAGCCAGTGTTGCAGCCGTTCCTTGCGTGCCTTGGCATCGGCATCGGCGGTTGGTACCGCGATCGTTCTGGCAGTTGCCTTGAGGCGGCGCTTGTGGTCTTTGTAAAGCACCTGCCAGATGGGAAGCGCCAGGCGGGTTCGCTTGAAGTGCAGTTCAGGCTTGTCCTTGGGTCTGCGCGTGGAGGTACCCTGCTCGAACAGGGCATGTTCGAGCTTGCGGCTGAACTCGACCTGGTTGTCCTTGTCAGCGAAGCTGATCAAGTGCTGTCGAAACGTGGTTTGCAGCAGGCGTTGACGTATGTGAGCACCGGCCTTTTGCAAAGAAGCGAACTCCCTCAGCGGGTGTTGTGCATCCTGGGGAATGTAGAGCATGCACGGGTTGGTCTGGTCGGCTTCATCAGGGCCCAGCAGCAGTACGCCATGAATCGGGATGCCGAGCAGGCTGAAGCGCCAGCAGCGAAGCTTGTGTTCGCCATAGCGAGGCGTGCTTTCGTTGTCGCATAGCTGTACAAGGGCATCGCGACCTTTGAGCGTCAGCAGGCTCTTGAGGTAAGCGATCATCGCCTCGGTTTTCAGTGCCTGCTGGCTTGCATCGATCCACTGCTGCTCGATTGCGGCTTTTCTGGGGCCTTCATAGATACTCTGCAGGTGGTCTTGATACTGCCGGCCCAGGTCCAGGCTTCGGCAAAGGTTCACGAACGCTTCGGGTTCCAGCCCAGGAAGTGAGGCGTCGTCGTCCGGGCCAAGGGTCAGGGTGTCGAACGGGCCCACTTCGTCGGTGCCTTCGAAATTGTGCAGGGCGGCCTCCAGCAGCGTGCGCTTCTGTGGCGGCCCTTCGGGGCGCTTGATGTACGTCTCGTCACCGCCGAGTGAGAAATCGAGGCCGGGGACATTCACCAGCGTGGTGTACACCTTGAACGGCTGGTGCAGGTACTGGGCCTTGTCCGCTTTGACATCCGGGCCCAACCGGCTCTCGAGCAAAGGCTTGCAGAATTCGCTGATCTGCCTGAAGTCCTCGAGCAAGGCCCGCAGAGCTTTGAACTCGGCATCGCGGGCGCTGATCAGCTGCCGTAAACGCGCCTGGTCTTCATCGCTGGCTGCGGCGTACCAGGCGTAAGGTGAACCGTTTTCGTCGAGGTAGTCCTTGCGGATGCTCTGAACGACGCGGCGGGTATGGTCAGGGTACATCGTTCGGCACCAGTCAGGCAGGTTACGGACAATCTGGGCCTGATGGAAAGGCATGGGTGTGCTGGACATGCTGAAGTCTCCGTTGTCGATGGAGGGGCCAGTCGACAGGTTTCGGCTCGGCATGCGGTGGTATTTAGTTGAACGCACAGGTCGGTCCTGTGCACGAGAGCGTCGGTAGGGGAGCAGCGCGGGCAGGGCTGTTGGGAGATGGTGGGGCAAGGCATGGGGTAGGCATGTCGTGTGGATGACGCCGGCACGTGGGGTATGGGCCGACGTCATGTGATGCCTGGCCATGGGCCGGCGTTCTATCAGGGAGAACTACGATGCATTCGCTGTGCAGTCCCAAGGATCACCTGCTGGACCTCGACGGTATTGAAATAGCGGTACGCACCTGGGGGGCGGAGGACGGCATCCCGGTGCTGGCTCTGCACGGGTGGCTGGACAACGCCGCCTCGTTCGAACGCCTGGCACCGATGCTCGACGGCTGCTTCGTGGTCGCCCCCGACCTGGTTGGCCACGGCCGCTCGGACCATCGCCGCCACGACAGTGGCTACTACCTGTGGGAACATGCCGAGGACATGCTGGCAGTGACCGACAGCCTGGGCCTGTCGCAATTCCATGTGCTGGCCCATGGCATGGGTACCGGGGTGGCATCGCTGCTGGCGGCCATGACCAGCGGTATTGCCAGCATGACCTTCCTCGACGGCATGGGCGCACCGTTCACGGTGGCCGAGGATGACCGCGTGCAGCACCTGGCCCGGGCCTACCGGCTCAAGCGCATGGTGCAGCGCAGCCAGTTGCAGGGTTTTTCCGAGCCGGACGTCGACCGTTTCGAGGACCTGGACACGGCGTTGGAACAACGCCGCGAGCGCCTGGACACCGAGCTGTCGGAAGAGGCGGCACGGCTGCTGGCGCTGCGTGACCTGCTGCAACTGGGCGAGGGCTATTGCTGGCGCCACGACCCACGTCTGGTGCTGCCCGAACCCATGCCGCTGACCGAGCGCGAAGCCTGTGACCTGCTCAGCCAGATCCGTTGCCCGTTGTACCTGCTGTTCGGGCGCCAGGGGGCATTCACCGGCGAAGCCTTTACCCGGCGCCAGGCGGCCTTGCCCAGCCAGGCGAAGATCTCCTGGCATCCGGGCGGGCACCACTTCCACCTGGATGCGCCGGACCGGGCGCTGGTCGATCAGCTGCTGCGCATCCTCACCCGCCATGAAGGGGGCGTTCTGCAACGGTTGGTAAACGAGTAACTGGATATGGTCATGCCATGCGCACGTGGGCTATGGTGGTTAATCTCATCGGGCTTGCGTGATCCCTTGTGGGAGGTTGTCCAGCTCTTTGGGCTGCACTGTCGCGCAGATAACAGATATCGCTCGCTTGGTGCGTCCATTGTAGGAGCAGCCTTGTGCTGCGAAGAGGCCGGTAAAGGCAACGGACAAGCATTGTCGGTACCGACCTCTTCGCAGCACAAGGCTGCTCCTACAGGCCCCTGGCAAACCAATGAGCCAAACCACAGGAATCCAGCGGCCACAAGGAGCCTTGGCATGCGACCATTCGTCATCAAGCACATCGACCACCTCGTTCTGCGGGTCAGCGACCTGGAGCGCAGCGTCGCCTTCTACACCGAGCTGCTCGGCTGCACGGTCAGCCGCGTGCGCGACGACCTGGGCATGGTCCACCTGGCCACGGGCACGGCGATGATCGACCTGGTGACCCTGGACGGTCCCCTGGGCCAGCCAGGTGGTGCGGCACCGGGGACCGAGGGGCGCAACCTGCACCATTTCTGCTTGCGCATCGAGCCGTTCGACGAGGCGGCACTTACGGCCTACCTGCAAGCTGCAGGGGTTGAAGTCGAACCTGCCGAAAAACGCTATGGCGCCGAAGGCGAGGGGCTGTCGCTGTACTGCTACGACCCCGATGGCAACCAGGTCGAGCTGAAAGGGCCGGTATTGGCAACGGAGGCTCCATGAGCAACCTGCACACCCGCGAGCGGTAGGGATTGCGCAAGGTTCAGGTGGATATCCCGGCAAAGCCTATTATGCTTCATTTACCTTGCTGCGATCCGAGGCGGCCAGCCTCGTCGTGCTTCGCATATCCAAAGCAAGCCCCCCAGGGCCTGGGTGCGACGGTGAAAAAAATATGAGGTGCTCCCGGCCTGCATGACGACAAGACGGAGGCACCCCATGGCGGTTCTCGACAGCACATCCACGGGCAGCGCGCCCCAACGCGGTATCACCCGGGAGGAGCGCAAGGTCATCTTCGCCTCGTCCCTGGGCACGGTATTCGAATGGTACGACTTCTACCTTTACGGCTCTCTGGCGGCGATCATCGCCAAGCACTTCTTTGCCGGGGTCAATGAAACCACCTCGTTCATCTTCGCCTTGCTGGCCTTTGCCGCCGGCTTTGCCGTGCGGCCATTCGGCGCCATCGTGTTCGGTCGCCTGGGCGACATGATCGGGCGCAAGTACACCTTCCTCATCACCATCGTCATCATGGGCCTGTCCACCGCTGTGGTGGGCCTGTTGCCCAGCTATGCCACGATCGGCGTGGCAGCGCCAATCATCCTCATTAGCCTGCGCCTGCTGCAGGGCCTGGCACTGGGTGGCGAGTACGGCGGTGCGGCCACCTACGTGGCCGAACATGCACCCAAGGGCCGGCGCGGCTTTTTCACCGCCTGGATCCAGACCACGGCCACCCTGGGGCTGTTCCTCTCGCTGCTGGTGATCATGGCCTGCCGCACGGCCATGGGTAACGAGGTGTTCGAGGCCTGGGGCTGGCGAGTGCCATTCCTGCTGTCGATACTGCTGCTGGCGATTTCGGTGTACATCCGCATGCAACTCAACGAGTCGCCGGTGTTCATGAAGATGAAGGCCGAGGGCAAGGCGTCCAAGGCGCCACTGACCGAGTCGTTCGCCCGCTGGGACAACCTCAAGGTGGTGGTCATGGCGCTGCTCGGTGGCACCGCCGGCCAGGCCGTGGTGTGGTACACCGGGCAGTTCTATGCGCTGTTCTTCCTGTTGCAGATGCTCAAGATCGAGCCGCAGACCGCCAACCTGCTGATTGCCGGTTCGCTATTGATCGGCACACCGTTCTTCATCTTCTTCGGCAGCCTGTCCGACCGCATCGGCCGCAAGAAAATCATCATGGCCGGTTGCATCATCGCCGCGCTGACCTACTTCCCGATCTTCAAGGCACTGACCCAGTACGGCAACCCGGACGTGTTCGTCGCCCAGGAGCAGAACCCGGTGGTGGTGATGGCAGACCCTGCCCAGTGCGCGTTCCAGTTCGACCCGGTGGGCAAGGCCAAATTCACCAGTTCGTGCGATATCGCCAAGAGCCTGCTGGCCAAGCGGGCCATCCCCTATACCAACGAAGCGGCAGAACCTGGCAGCGTGGCGCAGATCCGCATTGGTGAACGAGTGCTGCCAAGCTTTGATGGACGCAGCCTGGCGGCAGCGGACTTCAAGGCACAGAGTGATGCCTTTACCGCGACCTTGACCGGGGCGTTGAAGGAAGCCGGCTACCCGGAAAAGGCCGACCCGGCGAAGATCCACTACCCGATGGTGCTGTTGCTGCTGACCATTCTGGTGATCTACGTGACCATGGTCTACGGGCCGATCGCGGCCTGGCTGGTGGAGCTGTTCCCGGCACGCATCCGCTACACCTCGATGTCGCTGCCTTACCACATCGGCAACGGCTGGTTCGGCGGCTTCCTGCCGACCGTGGCGTTTGCCATGGTGGCGGCGACCGGGGATATCTATTACGGCTTGTGGTACCCGATCGTGATTGCAGTGATGACGGCGGTGCTGGGGATCTTCTTCCTGCCAGAGACCAAGGACCGCGATATCAACCACACTTGAAGTTGAGGCTGCCTGTACCGGCCTTTTCGCGGGCTTGCCCGCTCCCACAGGGATACCACTGTGCCCTGTGGGAGCGGGCAAGCCCGCGAAGAGGCCGGCACAGTCAACCCATCAGTCGAAATAGCCACGCAACCCAAAGGCATATCCGGTATCCACCCCAGCTGCCTCGCCGCGGCTCCAGCGCTTCTTCAACACGAACTCGAACGCTGGCTCGTACAGCCCGTCCCGCACCAGTGCACCCGCCAGCACCTCCACGTCATACCAGCCATTGTCCAGCTCGATGATCGGCCGCCCCGGCACCTGGTAGCGCGCCATCAGGTCACCCAGTGTCTTGGGCGTGAAGTGCTGCAGGATGCGCCAGGTGTACAGCATCAGCGCACCGTGCTCGACCTGCAGCACATAGCCATTGCGGCGGTGCTTCAGGCGGCTGCCGGGTTCGCGCAGGGCCGGGGTATGGTTGTCCAGGGTGAACAGGATGCGGTAGGGCAGGTTATCGACCCCGGCCAGTGGCAGCACGACCCCTTCGCGCACGGCCTGGTCGCCGCTGTCGCCGTGGGTGAAGGCATGGGCAAGGTCGTCGGGCAATTCATGTTGTTGCTTGAAGCGCTCGAGCAACTGGATATCGCCGAGCAAAAAGTAGTCGACCAGGTCGTTGAGCACTTCGCTGAATTCGTGGCGCATCTGTTTTCCTTGTTGGTGCGCGTGAGGGCAATGGCAAATGTAGCACTTCAGATTGGCTTCAGATTGCCCCCTGATACTGCCCCCAACACCTGACTTGAAAGGGGGACCGCCATGACTCAGGCAGACAGCGCCAGCCTGTTTCCACTGGCTATCGGCAGCCACGGCGAGCGCCTTGCCCGCATGACGCTGAAACGCCCGGGGGAGCCCGGGCGCGACGAGCTGGAACAGTTCATTCACGCCCGCTTTGCCTGTGCGCACCACGCCGACGTGCAGCACTACCTGCCCGAACTGCTCGGCCTGCATGACAGCCACGGGCGCCTGATGGCCGCCGCCGGCATACGCCTGGCCAGCAGTGGGCCGACCTTTCTCGAGCGTTATCTGGATGAGTCGCTGGAAGCGGCCGTGACCCGGTTGTCTGGCAGCTCGGTGAGCCGTGCACAGTTGGTGGAAGTGGGCAACCTGGCCGCGCTCAGCGCCGGCAGCGCGCGGATCATGATCATTGCCGTGACCTGGTTGCTGGCTGCCCGCGGTTTGCAGTGGGTGGCCTTCACCGGTGCCGCGACCCTGGTCAACAGCTTTCATCGCCTGGGCCTGGTGCCGACGGCGCTGGCCGTGGCCGACCCTGGCCGGCTGAACGGCGATGCCGACAGTTGGGGCAGTTACTACGCGCAGCACCCGCAAGTGTTCGTTGGCAACATCGGCTACGGCCATGCAGCCCTGGCCCGCGGCGGCGTTTTCGAGCGGCTGGGCTTGCCCGCGAGCGTGCAGGAGGCCGGCCATGCCGCGTGAATGCCAGCTGTTCAGGGAAGTGTTGCAACTGCATGCCCGCCACCGAGGGGCGCAACCGGCGTTGCTGGGTCTTGGCGGGCCGTTCACCTATCAACAATTGCTGGACGAGGTCGAGCAACGCCAGGCCTGGCTGAGCGCGCAGCCACCGGGCACTTTCGCCCTGGCCCTGGAGAACGGTCCCGAGGCGCTGTTCTGGGACCTGGCGGCGCTGTTCGCGGGGCGCCCCATCGTTATTCTGCCGGCGTTCTTCAGCAGCGCCCAGCGCCGCCACTGCCTGGCACAGAGCGGGGCGGTGCTGGCGCTGGCCGAAGAGGCTTTCGCTGACGACTTGCACGCCAGCGGCTTCACTGCCGGTGAGCGCTTCTGGAGCCGGCAGCCGCCAGCGGCCGCACCCTTGCCGCCGGGCACCGCGAAAGTCACCTACACCTCCGGCAGTACCGGTGCACCCAAGGGCGTATGCCTGAGCGCCGAGGCCATGCTGCGGGTAGCGCGTGAGCTGGAGGCTGCCAGCCGACCCACGGCGCCCGGCAAGTACCTGGCGGTATTGCCTCTGGCGGTGCTGCTGGAAAACCTGGGCCTGTACGCGGCCCTGCTGGCCGGGGCGAGCATTGCCCTGTATCCGCAGGCGCAACTGGGTTTTCGCGGTGCCAGCCAGGTCGACTTCAAGCAATTGCTGGGCGCCATCGCCTTGAGTGGTGCCGAAAGCCTGATCCTGGTGCCGCAACTGCTGCTTGGGCTGGTCACTGCCATCGAGCGCGGCCTGATGCGGGTCGGCCCGTTGCGCTTCGTGGCGGTGGGCGGCGCGCGGGTGGCGCCGAGCCTGCTGGCCCGGGCCCAGGCCATCGGGCTACCGGTGTTCGAGGGCTATGGCTTGTCCGAATGCGCTTCGGTGGTATGCCTCAACCGCCCCGGGGCGCATCGTGCGGGCAGTGTCGGGCGGCCGCTGCCGCATGTGCAGGTGCGCATTGCCGAAGATGGCGAAGTGCAGGTGGCCGGTTCGGCGTTGCTCGGCTACCTGGGCGAACCACCCTTCAGCGAGCCGTGGTTGTCGACCGGTGACCTGGGCCACTTCGACAGCGACGGCTTCCTGTACCTGGCCGGGCGCAAGAAGCACCAGTACAGCACCAGCTTCGGGCGCAACGTCAACCCCGAATGGGTCGAGGCCGAACTGACCCAGGGCGGGGTGATCGCCCAGGCGTTCGTCCACGGCGAAGGCCTGGCACACAACCTGGCGTTGATCTGGCCGCTGGACCCGCAGGCTGACGACCACACCCTGGAACAGGCCATCCGCCAGGCCAATGCCGGCCTGCCGGACTATGCCCGGGTGCATGCCTGGCGGCGTCTGCCCGAACCTTTGAGTGCCGCCGGGCAAACCCTGACCGCCAACGGCCGGCCACGCCGCGAACAGATCCTGCGGTGTTACCAGTCCCTGTTATCCGACCTTCAATGATCTACGAGGTTTGCCATGCTTTTCTTCGACATGCTGCAGCAGGAAACCGCCGACGAGCGTACGGCATTGTTCAGTGTCCCGGTCATCCGCGACGCGCTGGCCGGCAAGGCCAGCCTCGAGGCCTATGTGGCCTTTCTCACCCAGGCCTACCACCACGTGCGGCACACCGTGCCATTGATGATGGCCTGCGGGGCCCGTTTGCCGGCGCGGCTTGAGTGGCTGCGCGGCGCAGTGTGCGAGTACATCGACGAGGAGTACGGCCATGAGCGCTGGATTCTCGATGACATCGCCGCCTGTGGTGGCGACCCGCACCAGGTTGCCGGCGGCCGGCCGGCATTGCCCATCGAGCTGATGGTGGCGTTTCTCTACGACCAGATTGCCCGTGGCAACCCGGTCGGGCTGTTCGGTATGGTCAACGTGCTCGAAGGCACCAGCATTGCCCTCGCCACCCAGGCAGCCGGTACCCTGCAGAGCAGCCTCGGCCTGCCGGACAAGGCTTTCAGCTACCTGAGTTCCCACGGCGCCCTGGACCAGGACCACATGGCCACCTACCGTGGCCTGATGAACCGTCTGGACCAGCCCGAAGACCAGCAGGCGGTAATCCACGCTGCCAAAGTGGTGTATCGCCTGTATACCGCCATGTTCGAAGGGCTGCCGCGTACCGCGCAGCAGGAGGTAAAGCATGCGCTTGCCTGATTGCGTGGCGGTGCTCACCGGTGCCAGCGGTGGCATCGGCCTGGAGTTGGCGGCCCAGCTATGCAGTGCCGGTGCTCGCGTACTGGCGGTCAGCCGGCAGCAGGGCAAGCTGACCGAACTGATGGCGCGCTACCCCGGGCAATTGCGCTGGCAGCAGGCCGACCTGCGCTGCGCCGAAGGCCGCCGTGACGTGCTGGAGGCAGCGCGGGCGATGGGTAGTTGCAACCTGTTGATCAACGCCGCCGGGGTCAACCGCTTCGCCTTGCTCGAACAGATGGACGAGGCCGCCCTCGACGAGTTGTTCGACCTCAACATCAAGGCCGCCGTGCAGCTCACCCGCCTGTGCCTGCCGCTGCTGCGCGCCCAGCCCAGTGCGCTGGTGGTGAACGTGGGGTCGATCTACGGCTCCATCGGCTACCCAGGCTACGCCACCTACTGCGCCAGCAAGTTTGCCTTGCGCGGGTTCTCCGAGGCATTGCGCCGCGAGCTTGCCGACACCTCGGTGAACGTGTTGTATGCCGCACCGCGCACTACCCGCACGACGATGAACAGTAGCGCCGCGCAGGCCCTTAATCAGGCGTTGAAGGTAGGCGTCGATGACCCGCAGGATGTCGCCCGGGCAGTGCTCGACGCGGTACAGGCCGAGCGCAGCGAACTGTACCTGGGTTGGCCGGAGAAACTCTTCGTGCGCCTTAACGGCATGCTGCCAGGCGTGGTCGACCGCGCCCTGCGCAAGCAATTGCCGCTGATCCGTCGCTACAGCAACTGGCACAGCAAGGAGTCGAGCAAATGAAACGTCTGATACTGGCCAGCCTGCTGGCCATCGCCCCGTTCACCTGGGCCCTCGACCAGAACGGTACCCAGCAACTCAACGCCATCCAGCAGCGCTGGGCGGTGGTTCGCTATAACCTGCCCGAAGCCCAGCGTGCCGGGGCATTCGAGGCCCTGGCGGCACAGTCGGCGGCGTTGGTGCGCCAGCATCCGGGCTCGGCCGAGCCGCTGATCTGGGACGGCATCGTCAACAGCAGCTGGGCCGGCGCCACCGGTGGGCTGGGCGCGTTGGGCAAGGTCAAGGCCGCCCGCGCCAGCCTGGAAAAGGCCCTGGCCATGGACCCCAAGGCGCTGCAAGGCTCGGCCTACACCAGCCTGGGCGCGTTGTACGACCAAGTGCCCGGCTGGCCATTGAGCTTCGGCGACCAGGCCAAGGCCGAGGCCATGCTGCGCCAGGCGCTGGCGATCAACCCCGACGGTATCGACAGCAACTATTTCTGGGCCGACCACCTGTACCGCCAGAACCGCTACGACGAAGCCCGCGCCGCCCTGCAAAAGGCGTTGCAGGCACCGCCCCGGCCCGGGAGAGAGTTGGCCGACCAGGGCCGGCGTGGTGAAATCGATGCTTTACTCAAAGCGATCAAGGACAAACAGGATTAAGCATGCGCCTGCTGCTGGTAGAAGACGACGCCGCGTTGGGGGAGGGGATTTGTGACGGCCTGCGCCGCGAGGGCTATACCCTCGACTGGTTGCAGGATGGCGCCAGTGCCTTGCATGCCCTGTGTCACGAAGAGTTCGACCTGGCCATCCTCGACCTGGGCTTGCCGCGCCTGGATGGCATCGAGTTGCTGCGGCGCCTGCGTGCGGCCGGGAAGAGCCTGCCGGTGCTGGTGCTGACCGCCCGCGACGCCACCGATGACCGCATTGCCGGGCTGGATGCCGGTGCCGACGACTACCTGGTCAAACCCTTCGACCTCAACGAACTCAAGGCCCGCTTGCGGGCCTTGCTGCGGCGCAGTAGCGGCCGCGCCCGGGTGCTGATAGAGCATGCCGGGGTATGCCTGGATCCGGTCAGCCAGCAGGTGCACTACCTGGGCCAGCCGGTGGTACTCACGCCCAAGGAATACCTGCTGCTGCACGAGCTGCTGGCCCAGCCGGGCAAGGTGTTTACCCGCGAACGCTTGACCCAGTTGCTGTATGGCTGGGATGAAGAGCCGGAGAGCAACACCCTGGAAGTGAACATCTACCACCTGCGCAAGAAGCTGTTCAACGGCCTGATCCGCACCGTGCGCGGGATTGGCTACCTGGTGGAACGCAAGTCATGAGCTCGTTGCGCCAACGCACCTTGTGGCGGGTGATGCTGCTGTTGCTGGTCGGCAGCGGGTTGCTGGCGCTGTACAACTATCACGACAGCCACCACGAAATTAACGAAGTGTACGACGCCCACCTGGCGCAGAACGCCCGGCTGCTGCAGGGCATCATGAGCCTGCCGGTGCAAGAGCAGAGCCGTGACGAGTTGTACCGCGCCTTCGACGAGGCCTTGAGCAAGGCCGGGCACCACAAGGTGGGGCACCGCTACGAGAGCAAGCTGGCCTTCCAGGTATGGGCCGACGACGGCGGGCTGCTGGTACACACGCCCAGCGCCCCGCAGCTGGGGCAGGCGCCGCGGGTGCCGGGTTTTGCCGACGTGGTGGTGGATGGGCGCCGTTGGCGCAGTTTTGTCTTGCCGGTGCCGGAAAAACACTGGGTGATCTGGGTGGGCGAGCGCAACGACGTGCGTGACGACCTGATCGAACGCATCGTGCAGCACACGCTGTTGCCATTCCTGTTCGGCAGCCTGGCCCTGGCCTTGCTGGTGTGGGCGGCCATAGGCTGGGGGCTGCGGCCGCTGCAGAACATGGCCAGGGTGATCCGCGCCCGCCACGCCGAGTCGCTCGAGCCGTTGCAGCTGGTGCCGTTGCCTAAGGAGCTGGAGCCGATGCAGGCGGCGATCAACCGCCTGCTCGGGCAGATCGACGACCTGCTGCGCCGCGAACACCGTTTCATCGCCGACGCTGCCCACGAGATGCGCACGCCCTTGGCCATCCTGCGCCTGCATGCGCAGAACGCCCTGAATGCAGACAGCGCTGCCGAGCGGGACAAGGCCCTGCAGTTCCTGATGGGCGGCGTCGACCGCCTTGCCCGGGTGGTCAACCAGTTGTTGACCCTGGCCCGCCTGGAGCCGCGACCAGGCCGGCGTGACTGGCCGCGGGTGGACCTGGAGGGCGTGGTGGCCGAGACCCTGGCAGAGCTTACCCCCTGGATACTGGAGCGCGGGCTGGAGCCTTCGCTGGACATCGCTGCCGGCGACTACCATTTGCATACCGACGCTGGCGCGTTGGGTATTGCCTTGCAGAATCTGGTGGCCAATGCCGTGGACCATTCGCCTGCAGGCGGTCGCATCACCGTGACACTGCAGCGCGAAGGCCAGGCCCTGCTGGTCAGCGTCGACGACGAAGGGCCGGGCATAGCGGTGGTTGACCAGCAGCGGGTGTTCGAGCGTTTCTACAGCAAGGGCTCGACCAATGGCGCCGGGCTGGGGTTGTCGATCGTCAGCACCATCATGACCCGCCTCGGTGGCAGCGTGCAGTTGCGCAACCAGACGCCACACGGATTGCGCGCGACCTTGCGCCTGCCCGTGGAGCCCTGAACGCTTGCTAGTGTTTCTGGGCGATCTGGATCAGGTTGCCGCAAGTGTCATCGAACACCGCTACGGTGACCGGCCCCATGGCAGTAGGCGGTTGGGTGAACTGCACGCCCGCTGCGCACAGCCGGGTATATTCGGCCTGGATGTCCCGCACGCCGAACGAGGTGGCGGGGATGCCGTCCTGCTTGAGCGCGGCCTTGTAGACCTTGGCGGCCGGGTGCGCGTCGGGCTCGAGCAGCAGCTCGACGCCGTTGGGGTCGTTGGGGGAGGTGAGGGTCAACCAGCGGTGTCGGCCCATGGGGATGTCGTGCTTGGGCTCGAAACCGAGTACGTAGTGGTAGAAAGCCAGGGCTTTGGCCTGGTCGTCGACGAGGATGCTGGTGACTATGATCTTCATGAACGCACACCGTATGCCTGGAGTCGTTGAGTACCAGTAAAGACAATCAGCGGCATTTGGCCAGGGCACCGGGTTCACTGCTTACCCTGCAACGCGATCCGACAGCATTTCTCTTCACGGTCAAAGTTCCAGATGGGTTGGTGGCAATGGGGGTTGTAGCGTTGATCGGGCGATACCACCCAAACCAAGGAGTGAACCCCATGCAAGAAGAACCCGTTAACGAGCCAGACGACACGCTCGACCACGAACAGCTGGAAAATGCAGAACCGCAGGCAACGTTGTCCCGGCGCAAGCGCGGTATAGGGCCAGTAGTCGGCATGCCCTGCAGGCCAGGGTACAAGCTGATTGGTGATGACTGTGTAATCGCCAATATCGATTTCGAGTGAAGCAAAGGGGGGGGCGCATCGCGCCCCTCGTAAAAACCTGCTCAAGCCATAGGTAAATCCTTCATCACCCGGCCCCCACCCGGCCGCTGCCGAGGGTAAAGTGACAGGCATGATCCCAGCGCGCCCAGACCGGCGTCAGAGAGGTGCCCGTGGCGGCCTACACATTGCGACAACTCAAGTACTTCGTCACCACCGTCGAGGCCGGCAGCGTGGCCGAGGCTTCACGCCAGCTGTACATTGCCCAGCCGTCCATCTCCACGGCCATCAAGAGCCTGGAAGAAAGCTTCGGCGTGCAGCTGTTCATCCGCCACCACGCCCAGGGTGTGTCTCTGACGCCCAGCGGCAAGCGCTTCTATGCCAAGACCAAGTCGCTGCTGCAGATGGCCCACGAATTCGAGCAGAACGCCCTGGCCGACAACGACACCGTAGCCGGGCAAATCGACATCGGCTGCTTCGAAACCGTGGCACCGCTGTACCTGCCGCGCCTGATCGCCGGCTTTCGCCAGCGTTACCCGGGGGTGGACATCCGCCTGCGCGACGGCGAGCAGCAGGACCTGATCCAGGGTCTGACTGCCGGTACCTTCGACCTGGCGTTCCTCTACGACCATGACCTGGACGGCACCATCGAGGCCGAGCCGCTGATGCCGCCGCAGAAGCCCTATGTGCTGCTCCCCGAGAACCACCGCTTCGCCGGGCAGGCCCAGGTGTCGCTGCGCGATCTGTGCCCGGAGCCGATGATCCTGCTGGACGTTGCCCCCAGCCGTACCTACTTCGTCAGCCTGTTCAACGAAATGGGCCTGACGCCCAATATCGTCTTCAGTTCGCCGTCGATCGAGATGGTACGCGGCATGGTCGGGCAGGGCTTTGGCTTTTCGCTGCTGGTGACGCGGCCGCATTCGGAGTACACCTACGACGGGCAACGTCTGGCCATGCTGGATATCGCCGAGCCAGTGGCGCTGTCAGGGCTGGCGGCGGCGTGGTTGAAACGGGTGCAACTGACCAAGCCGGCGCAGTTGTTCGTCGAGTTTTGCCGGGAAGAACTGGCCAAGTTCTGAAACGGGCACGCCATGCATCCTTCTGCCGAGGCATGGCGTGCCTGCTGATCAGGGGTTGACCTGATAGCCACGGCCTTGCAGGCAGCCGGCGTAGGCACTGGCATGAGCCTGGGCTTTCGCTTCGTCCTGGCCGCGCCTGTCCTGACGGCGGTCCTGACGCTGGCGCATGCCACCGACCGCAGCACCGGCGGCGGCCACTTCGCCGGCGCGGTTCTGTCGGTATTGCACCTTGGCATCGTCACCGACCCGGTCATACAGCTCGTCGTGCTGGTTGCCGCGCACCTGCGCGCCTGCCGCACCGGCAACCGCGCCGGCGGCGGCACCGCGTACCCGGCCACCGACATGGGGGTCGCTGGAGGTCGCGGCACTGTTCGCGGCATTGGTCGCGACAGTATTGCAATCATTGATATCCAGTTGCATCTGCTGGCTGCTCTGGCCCTTGAGCGGCACCACCGACTGCGCCTGGGCTGCCGATGCCGCGCACAGCAGCACCAGCAGGCAACTCCACGTGAACGTACGCATGGCAAACCTCCAGCGGGTGGGGATCCCGTTTCACAGGATAGTTCTCTTTGCTGCCGATGATGGCAGTTTTGCCGGGATGGTCTAAACCGGATATCAAACGTGGTTCGCCTGCGTATCACGGCGTGAATCCGGGCTACCTGTGGAAACCCCATGAGCCAGAGCCAGCAACTGATCATCTGTGAGTACTGTGACACGGTGTACCACCGTGCGCCGTTGCTCAAGCACCAGCGCGCCGTTTGCCAGCGCTGTGGCGGCGTACTGTACCGGCATACCTCGCTGACGGTGCAGCAACGCCTTGCCCTGAGTGTGACGGGTGGCATCCTGCTGGTGTTCGCCAACGCCTACCCGGTGATGACCATCGGCATGCAAGGGCTCACCCATTCCGCGACATTATGGGACTCGGTACAGATCCTCAGCCACGGCAGCATCACCTTCATCGCCCTGGTCATGGCCCTGTCGATCATCTTTGCGCCGGTGCTGCAGATTACCCTCTTGTGCTGGGTGTTGGGTTTCGCCCTGGCCGGCCAGCGCGCCCCCGGTTTTGCCCTGTGCATGCGCAGCCTGGAGGGCCTGCGGCCTTGGAGCATGCTGGAGGTGTGCCTGCTGGGGGCGATGGTGGCGGTGATCAAGCTGGCGGGGTTTCTCGATGTGATACCTGGCATCGGCCTGCTGGCGCTGGCGGCGCTGAGCATGCTGATCATCCATATCGCCGGCAAGGACATCCGCGGCCTTTGGGAGCAGGTATGAATACCCCGGCCAACGCCGACGACCTGGGCCTGTGCCTGTGCCATGGCTGCGGTCAGGCCTGCGAACTGGGCAGCGACAAGCACACCTGCGAGCGCTGTGGTGCCGCCATCCACCGGCGCAAGGCCAATGCCATCAGCCGTGGCTGGGCGTTTCTGCTGGCGGCGCTGGTTTTCTACATTCCCGCCAACCTGCTGCCGGTGATGCACACCGAAATGCTCGGCAGTGGCAGCGAAAGCACCATCGGCGGCGGCGTGCTGGAGTTCTGGGAGGCAGGGGCCTGGGACATCGCGCTGATCATCTTCATTGCCAGCGTGGGTGTGCCGGCCATCAAGTTCTTCTCGCTCGGCCTGTTGCTGTTCACCGCCCAGCGCGGTTCTACCTGGGCCTGCCGGCAGCGCTCGCAGCTGTACCGTTTCGTCGAGCTTATCGGCTACTGGTCGATGCTCGATGTGATGGTGGTGGCGCTGGTGGCGGCGCTGGTGCAACTGCGCGGGCTGGGCACCATCGAACCGCGGGTGGGCATCCTGTTTTTCGGCATGGTGGTGGTACTGACCATGTTTTCTGCGATGAGCTTCGATCCACGCCTGATCTGGGATAGCCGTACCAACGAGGGAGGCCGCATTGATGGTGCAACAGACTGACAAGCGCGATGGCGCGGGGCAGGTTGAAGTGCGCACCCGGCGCTGGAGCGTGTCGCTGGTATGGATCGTGCCGATACTGGCGATCCTGATCGGCGCTTCGCTGGTGGTGCGCAACTGGATGCAGCAAGGCCCGGTCATCGCCATTTCCTTCCACACCGGGGAAGGGCTGGTGGCGCACAAGACCCAGGTCAAGTACCGCAGCGTGGTGATCGGCGAAGTCACCACGGTGGACCTGGCCGACGACAAGAAGAGCGTGGTCGCCAAGGTCCAGCTGTCCAACGACGCCCGTGCGTTCGCCACCCAGGGGGCGCGCTTCTGGGTGGTGCGGCCACGCATTGGCGTGGGCGGCGTGTCCGGCGTGGACACGCTGCTGTCGGGCAGTTTCATCGGGGCGGATTCCGGCGAATCGAAAGTGCCGGAAAAGTCCTTTGTCGGCCTGGAGCTGCCACCGCCGATCACCTACGACGAAAAGGGCAAGCGCTTTGTCCTGACCGCAAGTGACCTGGGCTCGCTGGATATTGGCTCGTCGATCTACTACCGCAAGATCCCGGTGGGCGAAGTGGTGTCATTTGCCCTGCAGGGCGATGGCAAGGGCGTGGAGATCGGCGTGTTCGTGCAGGCCCCTTACGACAGCTTCGTCACCGCCGATACCCGCTTCTGGAACGCCAGTGGCGTCGACATGCAGATCGGTGCCAACGGCCTGAAGATCGATACCGAATCACTGTCATCGATCCTGGTGGGCGGGTTGGCCTTTGGCTCGCCCGACTTCGCCCCGCAAGCCGAGCCTGCTGCCGACCAGGCGCACTTCCAGCTGTTTGCCGACCGCGATGCCGCTCTGGCACCGCCCAGTGGCCAGGCCCAGTACCTGCAGTTGCGCTTCGACCAGGCCATGCGCGGCTTGTCGGTAGGCGCCCCAGTGGAGTTCAAGGGGGTCGAGTTTGGCCGAGTCACATCGGTGCAGCTCGACTATGATGCCACCCGCCAGACCTTCCCGGTGGTGGTCGAAGCGGTGATCTACCCGCAGCGGCTGGGGCCGGTACACCGCAAGATGCTGTCTGTGTTCAAGCATTCCGAAGGTGACATGGACGGCGCGCGACGGTTGATCGGCACCTTCGTCGAGCACGGCCTGCGGGCCCAGGCGCGCAGCGGCAACCTGATCACCGGGCAGATGTTCATCTCCCTGGACTTCTACCCGGATGCCCCCAAGGTGGCCTTCGACAAGACCGCAGACCCTATCACCATCCCCACATTGCCCGGCAGCCTGGAGCAGCTCCAGGAACAGCTGCAGCGGGTGGTGGAGCGCATCAGCAAACTGCCGCTGGAGAGCATCGCCAGCAACCTGGACGGCAGCCTGCGAGAGCTGCGTGCCAGCCTCAAGCAGTTCAATGGCCAGACGCTGCCGGAGGTGAAGGTGGCACTGGACGAAGTGCACAAGACCCTGAGCACGGCCAATTCGGCCATTTCCGAGGACTCGCCGCAGCGCGAGCGGATGGGGGAAACCCTGGACGAACTGGAGCGCATGTCGCGTTCGCTGCGTGACCTTGCCGATTACCTGGGGCGGCACCCCGAATCACTGATACGCGGCCGGCCGAAAGCGGCCACTGCCGCCGAGCTGGAACCCTGAGGAGACAGCCGATGCTTCGACTGCGCAATGTATGTGGCGCCGGCCTGCTGGCAGTGCTGTTGGGCTGCAGCAGTACCCCGAACAACTATCACACGCTGGTACCGAGCGAGCCTGTACGCGACGGTGGCCAGCGCATCCAGGTGGCGAGGGTGGTCGTGCCGCCGCAAGTGGACCGCCCGCAGTTGGTGGTGCGGCAAGGGCAGAGCGGCCTGGCCATCCTCGAGACGGAGTGGTGGGGCGCCAACCTGGTGGATGAGTTTCGCAGCGCCTTGCAGGACCAGTTGGGCGGGCCGGTGGGTGGCGGCAAGGTGTTGTTGCGCGTGGACGTGCAGCGCTTCGATACCGTGCCGGGGCGCTACGCCTCGCTGGAGGCGGTATGGCGCCTGACGCGCTCGGGGGAGGCCGAACTGACCTGCCGTACCTCGCTACAGACGCCCGCAGACAACAGCATCGCCAGCCTGGTCAATGCCCACCAGGCCAACCTGCGCAAACTGGCCGAGGCGGTGCGGGTGAGTGCCCGTCAGGGCAGCTGTTCTGCATCCTGAGCGTCTCGCGGACCGTTGTAGGAGCGGCCTTGTGTCGCGATAGGGCCGCATGGCGGCCCCAGCAATCGTTGTTGTAATGCTTAAAGCCGGGGATCGCTTCGCGGCCCTATCGCGACACAAGGCCGCTCCTACAAGCAATCAGTCCAGGCGTCCAGCATTCTGTTTCTTGCCACTGCTGACCGTTTCCTGTCCCCGCTCGGCTTTGTCCATTGGCAACTGGTCGAAGTCGCGCAGGCCATCCTTGCGGTACGGGTCGCCGATCCAGCGCGGCGCCACCAGAAACTGCGGGCTCACCAGGCTCTTGGCCGGCTCGTAACGGTCGTAGCTCAGCCCGGCCAGGTCGGACAGGGTATGGATCAGGTGCGAGCTGCTGTAGGGGCGATCGGCCATCGCCTGCAAGTCGCGCGGGTGCTCGGCCTGCCAGCTTGGCGAAGTCCACAGCAAGAACGGGATGGTGTACATCGGTCGGGTCGGCGCGCCTTCGTTGCGCCCCAGGCGGTCGTGGTTGCCAGAGCTGTACACATCTTCGCCATGGTCGGACAGGTACAGCAGGAAACCATTGGGGGAACTGGCCGAGTAACGCTTGATCAGGCTAGACACCACGTAGTCGTTGTAGCGCACCGCGTTGTCGTAGAAGTTGTAGGTTTGCATCTGGTCGTCGGTCAGCTTGCCGGGCACCCCCTGGCGGTCGTTGAAGTGCGCGTAATCGTCCGGGTAGCGGTAGCGATAGTCCATGTGCGTACCCAGCAGGTGCACGATGATGAACTTGTTTGGCGCCGGGTCCTGCAGGGCCTTCTCGAACGGCGACAGCACCACGTCGTCGTATTGGCTGGCATTCTGGTTGCGCTGGTTGTTCAGGTAGACCGGCGCGTCCGTCTGCTGCGAGAAGGTGGTCAGCATGGTGTTGCGCTTGGTCATGGTCTGCTGGTTGGTGATCCAGAAGGTCTTGTAGCCGGCCTGTTTCATCAGGTTGATCAGCGACGGGTCGGTGAGGAAACGGTCCGGGTTCTGCTCGTCGCCGAAAGTGAGGATCTGCTGCATCACTTCGATGGTATACGGGCGTGGCGACACCACGTTGCGGAACACCGTCAGGCCCTTGTCGCTGGCGGCCAGCGCATCGAGGTTGGGCGTGGTGTCGCGGTTGTAGCCATACAGGTGCATGTGTTCGCGAGTGGTGGATTCGCCCAGCACCAGCACCAGCGTGCGTGGCGCTGCACCACTGCTGTCACGCAGGTTCTGCAGGGGCGGCAGCGCGGCGTTCTTGGCCAGCAGCTCTTGCATGTTGTCCAGTTGCTGGCGGTACTGGCGGTAGCCGACCAGCAGTTGCCAGGGCACGGCGGGCTCCATGCGTTGCTGCACTTTCTCCGCCGCGTCGGCGAAGCTGCGCTCCTGGGTGACCATCTGCTTGTAGAACGGGTACACCAGGTTGGCCAGCAGCAGCAGGGCGACCACCGGCAGGCGGCTGCGCAGTGGCAGGCTGACCGGGCGCACGCGCTTCCATAGCAGCACCGCCCCCAGCGTGTACAACAGCAATGCCAGGCCCAGCCAGGCGCTGAAGTACTGGCTGAAGTACTCACCGGCCTCGGCGGTGTTGGACTCGAACATCACGAAAATGACGCTTTGCGAGAACTCCTGGCGATAGATGCCGAAGTAGCTCAGGCCCACCAGCGAAGCAGCCCACAACACCAGGCCGATGACCGCTGCCGTGGCGCGAGTGAAACGCGGCAGCAGCAGTACCGGGGCCAGCCACAGGCTGCTGAGGAAGAATGCATCGCGAAAACCGGCGAACCCGGTGGTACCGCTGAACAGCAGCAACGCCTGGGTCACCCCCGAGAAGTACCAGAAGAACAGCAAAAGCCAGCCCAGGCCGGCCCAATCCACGCGCTTGGGCGAGGAGGGGGATGGAGTGTGTGACACGTATGCCTCGTCGTACTTGGCGGCCAGCGGATGTGCTCGTGGCCGGAAAGGGCGTGACGCTAATCTGCCGAGCGTGAAAATAACGTCAACGAGACGCTGGCCCAGGCAAGGTATGATGTATTCAGCCAAACCGGACTGACAGGTCGAGTGAGAATGAACCGTCGCAAGAAGATCAAGCAGCTACTGCAGGCGCACGCCAAGAAGGCCAGTGCCAAGCTGGCGCCGCGCAAGCCCAAGTACGTTTGCAAGGCCGACCGTTTGAAGATGGAGGCCGAGGCTGCGGGGGATACCCCCACCTGACTGGCTGACGCGGACCTTGTAGGAGCGGCCTTGTGTCGCAATCGGGCCGCAGAGCGGCCCCCTGGTTGCAGCATTACGGCAACCAATGCTGGGGCTGCTGCGCAGCCCTTTCGCGACACAAAGCCGCTCCCACATCGAGCGTGCCAACTGCGGATCAACGATCAACGGCGATAGTAGCGGTAGTCATCGTTATAGCGGTGGTGCATGGCCCGCTCATGGCGGTGTTCCCAGTCGCGGCGCCGTTCCCAGTCGCGTCGGCGTTCCCAGTCTCGCCGGCGCTCCCAATCACGGCGGGCCTGCTCGCGGCGCCACTGTTCGCGGCGCCAGTCGCTGCGGTGGTCATGCCAGCGGTCGTCATCGTGGGCCAGCAACGTGGCTGGCTGTTCATCGGCCACACTGGCCACCCTGGACCAGGGGTTGCCGGCAGGCTGCAACGGTGATTGAACCGCCGGGGCAGCCGCTGCGGGCGCCTTCATCTGTGTTGCCGATGCCGTGCCCATCGCCGCGAACGAGAACAGGCCGAGCAGCATCAACCTTGCGACATGTATTTTCATGAGCGAAGCCAACCTCTGATAACAATTGAGCCATCAGGCCAGCAGGTGTCGGGCGAACCTAGTCTCGCGTTCCGTTTCCTTTCTGTGCCTCCCACATAGACCGGTAAACGGGAAAAAGTTCGCAGCGGCAACAACTTGTAGAACTTCAGCGCTTCAAAAAAGGGCACCTTGCGCCTATGGCGACACAAAACAAGCTGTACCTGTGGCAGCGGCGCTCATTTACCATGGCGGTTGTTTTTGCCCATTACCAAGGAAACCCGCCATGAGCGCCCCCCAGTTTCGCACCCCCACAGCCGCCGATGCCGAACGCTGCTATGCCATCGAAATCGGTGCCTACGAAGGCGACGAGGCGGCCACGCTGGAGAAGATCCGCACTCGCATCGCGCAGTATCCGCAGGGCTTCCTGGTGCTGGAAAACGCGGGCGAGATCGTCGGTTTCATCAATAGCGGCTGTGCCCACGAAGTGGTGATGTCCGACGAGGCATTCAAGGAGTTGGTCGGGCATGACCCGGCGGCGCCACACGTGGTGATCATGTCGGTGGTGGTAGACCCGGCGCACCAGGGCAAAGGTTACGCCAAGCGGTTGATGGATGAATTCATCGTGCGCATGAAGGCGGCGGGCAAGCTGACCATTCACCTGATGTGCAAGGAACAGCATGTGGCGTTGTACCAGAAGCTGGGGTATCAGTACGTGAAGCCGTCGCCGTCGGACCACGGCGGCATGGCCTGGCATGAGATGCTCATGGTCCTCTGATTTCGCAAGACACGGCAGCGTTGCCGGCGATGGGCCGCCAAGGCGGCCCCGAATGGTTGCTTACTCGCCGCTGACCAGCTGGCGTGCCAACTGGTTGTGGCGCTCCAGCACCCGTGGCAGGTCGACCGTGGCCAGCTGGCCGTCCTTAACCACCACACGGCCATTGATGACACTGGTGTGCACCTGGGTCGGGGTGCAGAACACCAGTGCCGCCAACGGGTCGTGGTGGCCACCGGCATAGGCCACGTGGCCGAGGTCGAAGGCGACGAAATCGGCCACCATGCCTGGCGCCAGTGCGCCGATGTCATTGCGGTTGAGCACCTTGGCGCCGCCGAGCGTTGCAATTTCCAGCGCCTCGCGCGCAGTCATCGCGTCGGGGCCGAAGCCCACCCGTTGCAGCAGCAAGGCCTGGCGCACTTCACCGATCATGCTGGCGCCGTCGTTGGATGCCGAACCGTCGACCCCAAGGCCCACCGGCACCCCATGGTCGCGCATCTTGCGCACCGGCGCGATGCCCGAGGCCAGGCGCATGTTCGAGCATGGGCAGTGGGCGACACCCGTGCCGGTGCGGGCGAACAGTTCGATGCCGTGCTGGTCGAGTTGCACACAGTGGGCGTGCCACACGTCGTGGCCGACCCAGCCGAGGTCCTCGGCATATTCGGCGGGGGTCATGCCGAACTTCTCGCGGCTGTAGGCGATGTCGTTGACGTTCTCGGCCAGGTGGGTGTGCAACGACACACCGTACTGGCGCGCCAGCACGGCGGCTTCGCGCATCAGGTCGCGGCTGACCGAGAACGGCGAGCAGGGCGCCACCACGATGCGGCGCATCGAGCCGTGGCTGGCGTCGTGATAGTCCTCGATCAGGCGCTGGGATTCCTTGAGGATGTCGGCTTCCTTTTCCACCACCGAATCAGGCGGCAGTCCGCCCTGGCTGCGGCCCACGCTCATGCTGCCGCGCGCGGCGTGGAAGCGCATGCCGATCTCGTCGGCGGCATGGATGCTGTCGTCGAGCTTGCAGCCGTTGGGGTAGATGTACAGGTGGTCGCTGGAGGTGGTGCAGCCGGACAGGATCAGTTCGGCCATGGCGGTCTGGGTCGACACCGCGATCATCTCGGGTGTCAGGCGTGCCCAGATCGGGTAGAGGTTGGTCAACCAGTTGAACAGCTCGCCGTCCTGGGCCGCCGGCACCACGCGGGTGAGGCTCTGGTACATGTGATGGTGGGTGTTTACCAGGCCCGGGATGACCACCTTGCCGGCCATGTCCAGCACCACGTCGGCGTGTTGTGGCAGGGTATCGCTGGGGCCGACCTTGCGGATCAGGTTGCCTTCGATGAACATTCCGCCGTTCCTGATCTCGCGGCGTTCGCCGTCCATGGTGACCAGCAGTTCGGCGTTTTTGACCAGTAGCGTTCTTGGAGCATTTGTAGATGACATGGCTTAAGCCTGTCGCAATACGCATCGGCGATTACCGATGTCATAGGCGCATGGCATTGTAAGCAAGGTTTTTGTGGATTGTATACAGGGCTGATGGTCCTGTGCTGGCCTCTGTATGCGCGGCCCCCTGTGGGACCGCGCAAATGCTCGACAGCGCGTAAGTCACTCGGCCATCTGCAACTCCGGCAGCTTCACCCTGAACGCGCGGGTAAGCCCCAGTAGCACCACAAGGCCCATGCCCATCCAGCACAAACCGATGGTGAACGACAGGCTGGTAAGGCTGCTCCACAGCCACAACGTGCTGAGAAAGCCCAGGCCGGGAATGGCGCCATACAGCAAGTAGTTGCGACCACCACGCAGCTTCTGGTCGATGAGGTAGTGCTTGACCACGGCCAGGTTCACCGCCGAGAAGGCGAACAGTGCGCCAAAGCTGATCATGTTTGCCACCGTGTCGAGGGTGATCACCAGGGCAATCAGCGACAGCAGGCTGACCAGCAGGATGGCCGTGGCCGGTACGCGCTTTTTCGTCACCAGCTGGCCGAACGCGCGGGGCAACGCACCGTCGCGGCCCATGGCGAACAGCACCCGCGACACGCTGGCCTGGGACACCATGGCCGAAGCGAAACAGCCGGCCACGTAGGTGGCGGTGAAGGCCGTCACCAGCAGCTCGCCGCCGACCCGGCGCATCACATCCACCGACGCCGAGTCCGGGTCGGCGAAGCTGCCCCAGTCAGGGAACACCATCTGTGCGCAGTACGACACCACCAGGAACAACATGCCGCCGATCAGCGACACGGCAAGGATTGCCACGGGAATGCGGTAGGTCGGATTGCTGGTTTCCTCGGCCATGGTCGAGACCGCATCGAAGCCCAGGAACGACAGGCACAGCACGGCGGCGCCGGTCATGATCAACGGCACGCTGAAGCCTTCGTGGTGGAACGGCGCCAGCAGCGACACCGGCTGCGCCTGCCCGCTGAGGTTGTGGATGGACAGGGCGACGAACACGACGATGAACACCAGTTGCACCACCACCAGTATCCAGTTCACCCGGGTGATCGACTCGATGCCGATCAGGTTGAGGAATGTGACCAGGGCAATGGAGCCGGCCACCCACACCCAGGCGTGGATGGCCGGGAAGTACTCCGACATGTAGATGCCGATCAGCAGGTAGCTGAGCAGCGGCAGGAAGATGTAGTCGAGCAGCAGGGTCCAGCCGGCGATGAAGCCGATGTGGCTGCCGAAGGCCTTGCGGGTGTAGGTGTAGACCGAGCCGGAGTAGGGGTGGGCCTGGACCATGCGGCCGTAACTGTAGGCGGTCAGCAGCATGGCGGCGAGGGTCAGCAGGTAGGCGATGGGCAGGTGCCCCTTGGTCATCTGGGTGACCAGCCCATAGGTGGTGAATACTGCAAGGGGGACCATGTAGGCCAGGCCGAACAGCACCAGGGCGGGCAGCCCCATGGACTTGCGGAAACGGCCGTTGCTGGCGGTGGGTTGCGACGGGCTATGTGCAGGGCTATGGGCTGTACTTGTTGTTGTATGCATTGCTAACTCCTGGAAAGGGATGCAGGACGCCGCGGTATGCGAGCGGGCTCGATACCGGTAGGTGTTGTGCAAGGAGGTCGAGCGGGTGGCTCGCAGCGCTGGGGCGGGTTGATGCTCCCACACCCCGCCGGTACCCGGAATCACCCTTTGGGGTGAGCCGGGAGGGGCTTTGCCTGCTCACCCCAAAGGGTGATTTCGGTGTTTGCAGTGCCATGGGAGTATCTGGCCAACGACGCACCGCACTGGCAGCGGTGCCTTTACTTGAGACGGCAGGCCCAAAGTGACTGATCAATTGCTTTCGCAACAGTGGTTCGAGCACCTGGCCAAGGTCACCGAGGCGATCGGCCGACCGGGCTTTGCCGCCACCCTGTTTGCTGCGCTTGGCGTGATCCGGCCGATCCAGGCGACCACGGTGTACCTGTACCCGCACGACGGCATGCCCTGCGCGCTGTTCGAGCAGGACGACAAGGCGCCCTGGCAGCCCGAGGGCAATGTCAGCCGCTACCTGTCCGGCTTCTATCTGCTCGACCCGTTCTACGGCGCCTGTGTGGAGCAGGTCGAGTCCGGTTGCTACGGCCTGTTCGAAGTGGCGCCCGACCATTTCGAGGTCAGCGAGTACTACCAGTCGTTCTACCGGCACTCGCACCTGGAGGATGAGCTCAACTACATCCTGCAGGTCGCGCCCGGGCAGAGCCTGGCAGTATCGCTGGCGTTCACCGACAAGCTCGATGGGCAAACCCGTGCGTTGTTCGCGCGTATCACGCCCTGGGTGCTGGCGGTGCTCGGCAAGCATTTCGCCGGGCTGGACAGCCGCGCCGGGCGCTTCGAGAACATCCTCGAGCAGCGCATCCACGCGGCGCTTAACAACTTCGGCAGCTCGCTGCTGACCGAGCGTGAATGCCGTATCGCCCAGCTGATCCTGCGGGGCCACTCGACCAAGTCGCTGGCCGAGCGCCTGGGGGTGTCGGAGGACACCATCAAGTCACACCGCAAGAACGTCTACGCCAAGCTCGACATCGGCACCCAGTCCGAGCTGTTCTCCCTGTTCATCGACGCGCTGGCCAATGCCCAGGGCGTGCTGGGCAAGGACCCGCTGGAAAGCTACATGGGCAAGCTGCGCTGAGCGCAAGCCACCCTGCAACCCCACCGCAAAGGAAAACCAACAATGAATGCGCCTTTCGCCCCGCAACGCCAGACCCGTGACTACCAGGCAGCCGATGCCGCGCACCACATCCATGCCTTCCTCGACCAGAAGGCGCTGAACGCCGAAGGGCCGCGGGTGATCGTCGGTGGCGAACGCCTGCACCTGTGGGACAGCGAGGGCAAGCGCTACCTGGACGGCATGTCCGGCCTGTGGTGCACCCAGCTCGGCTACGGCCGCCGCGACCTGACAGCCGCAGCTGCCACGCAGATGGACCAGCTGGCCTACTACAACATGTTCTTCCACACCACCCACCCGGCGGTGATCGAACTGTCCGAGCTGCTGTTCAGCCTGTTGCCGGGGCACTACAGCCACGCGATCTACACCAACTCCGGCTCCGAGGCCAACGAGGTGCTGATCCGTACCGTGCGCCGCTACTGGCAGGTGGTTGGCCAGCCGAACAAGAAGATCATGATCGGCCGCTGGAACGGTTACCACGGCTCGACCCTGGCCGCCACGGCGCTGGGTGGCATGAAGTTCATGCACGAAATGGGCGGGTTGATCCCGGATGTGGCGCACATCAATGAACCGTACTGGTACGCCGAGGGCGGCGAGCTGACCCCGGCCGAGTTCGGCCGCCGCTGCGCCCTGCAACTGGAGGAGAAAATCCTTGAACTGGGTGCCGAGAACGTCGCCGGCTTTATCGCCGAGCCGTTCCAGGGCGCGGGCGGCATGATCTTCCCGCCGGAAAGCTACTGGCCAGAGATCCAGCGCATCTGCCGCCAGTACGACGTGCTGCTGTGCGCCGATGAAGTGATCGGCGGCTTTGGCCGCACTGGCGAATGGTTTGCCCACGAGTACTTCGGCTTCGAGCCCGACACCCTGTCCATCGCCAAGGGCCTGACCAGCGGCTACGTGCCCATGGGTGGCCTGGTGCTGAGCAAGCGCATTGCCGAGGCGCTGGTGGAGCGGGGCGGGGTGTTCGCCCACGGCCTGACCTATTCCGGCCACCCGGTGGCGGCGGCGGTGGCCATCGCCAACCTGAAGGCGCTGCGTGACGAAGGCATCGTGCGCCAGGTGAAGGAAGACACCGGGCCGTACCTGCAACGCATCCTGCGCGAGGTGTTCGCCGACCACCCGTTGATCGGCCAGGTGCAGGGTGCCGGGTTGGTGGCGGCGCTGCAGTTCGCCGAGCACAAGCCGACGCGCAAGCGCTTTGCCAATGAGAACGACCTGGCCTGGCAGTGCCGCACCTTCGGTTTCGAGGAAGGGGTGATCATTCGCTCCACCCTGGGCCGGATGATCATGGCGCCGGCACTGATCGCCAACCACAGCGAGCTGGATGAGCTGGTAGAGAAGACACGCATTGCCGTGGACCGCACGGCGCGCCTGGTCGGCAAACTCTAGACCGCTGATCCCTGTGGGAGCGGGCAAGCCCGCGAACACCGGTGAAGCCGGTGCCATCCACCGTGTCGCCTGGTTCGCGGGCATGCCCGCTCCCACAGAGGGAGTGCGGCGTGCTTGCGGACTGTGTGGTACCTGTTACTTGCGCAAGAAGACCGCACGACGGTCGCCTGGAGTACAAATGTACACCCTCGAATTCTGGCAACAACGTGCCTCGGACCTCTACCTCCCGGCCAATGCACTGATCGACGGCAAGCCCGTCAACGCACAGGACGGCGCCACCTTCGCCGCCATCAACCCCGCCACCAACAAGGTATTGGCCCAGGTCACCGCCTGCGGTCAGGCCGAGGTCGACCTGGCCGTCGCCAGCGCCCGCAGGGCTTTCGAGCAAGGCCCATGGCCGCGCATGGCCCCGGGTGAGCGCAAGAAAGTGCTGCTGCGCCTGGCCGAGCTGATCCTGGCCCATCGCGAAGAACTGGCCCTGCTCGACTCGCTGAACATGGGCAAGCCGGTCATGGACGCCTACAACATCGACGTGCCGGGCTCGGCGCAGGTGTTCGCCTGGTATGGCGAGGCGCTGGACAAGCTGTACGACCAGGTGGCACCCACCGCGCCCAACGCGTTGGCCACCATCACCCGCGAAGCCCTCGGCGTGGTCGCCGCCGTGGTGCCGTGGAACTTCCCGCTCGACATGGCCGCCTGGAAGCTCGCCCCGGCGCTGGCTGCTGGCAACAGCGTGGTGCTCAAGCCCGCCGAGCAATCACCGTTCTCGGCCCTGCGCCTGGCCCAGCTGGCGCTGCAGGCCGGTGTGCCGGAAGGTGTGCTGAACGTGGTGCCGGGCCTGGGCGAGCAGGCCGGGCAGGCACTGGGCCTGCACCCGGACGTGGACTGCCTGGTGTTCACCGGCTCCACCCAGGTGGGCAAGTACTTCATGCAGTATTCGGCCCAGTCCAACCTCAAGCAGGTATGGCTGGAGTGCGGCGGCAAGAGCCCCAACCTGGTCTTCGAAAACTGCCAGGACCTGGACCTGGCTGCGGAAAAGGCGGCATTCGGCATCTTCTTCAACCAGGGCGAGGTGTGCTCGGCCAACTCGCGGCTGTACGTGCAGCGCTCCATTCATGACGAGTTCATCGAGCGTCTGCAGGCCAAGGCCCGCCAGTGGCTGCCAGGCAACCCGCTGGACCCGGCGAGCCGTGCCGGTGCAATTGTCGATGCCGGTCAGGCTGGCCGGATCGAAGCCGCCATCGCCCGTGCCGGGCAGGATGGCGCGCGGTTGGTGTGCGGTGGTCGGCGCCTGACTATCGATGGTTCGGACAATTATATCGAGCCGACCATTTTTGCCGGTGTCGATGGCCGTATGAGCCTGGCGCGGGAAGAGGTATTCGGGCCGGTGCTGGCGGTCAGTGCCTTCGACAGTGAAGAGCAGGCCGTGTGCCTGGCCAACGACAGCATTTATGGGCTGGCGGCGTCGGTGTGGAGCGATGACTTCAACCAGGTGCACCGCGTGGCACGGGCGTTGAAGGCCGGCACCGTGTCGGTGAACACGGTCGATGCGCTGGACGTGACGGTGCCGTTCGGCGGCGGCAGGCAGTCCGGGTTTGGCCGCGACCTGTCGCTGCACTCGTTCGACAAGTATTCACAGCTCAAGACCACCTGGTACCAGTTGCGCGCCTGATACATCCGATCTTGCACCGCGTCGCCTGCTTCCACAGGTACTGCACTGGCTCAGGTGCTGCGCGGTCCCTGTGAAAGTGGGCAAGCCCGCGAAGCAGGCGACGCGGTACCCGGATCATTCATGGCGTTCCGTTAATTTTCCTTGCCAACCCGGCAGAAAGCTCGGGTCCGCTCTACACTGCTGCCAAGATGGGGCAGGGCTATGTGCCGCCACGCCCCCGTCTCGCTGCCTGCGAATGGCTTCTGCCTGCATGATCGTCCTGGCTGCCCCGTCAAACCGCCATACATGGAGTACCTGAGATGGGCTGCGTGTCGAATGGTCGTGCTGCTGGCAACGCTGGACGTGGCATTTCACTGCAGTGGCTGGTGGCACTCGCCATCGTGCTGGGCATGTTGCTGCTCGGCGCCGCCCTGGCCTGGCAGGGCTATCACGGCATTCGTCAGACCTTGGTGGCCGCAGCGGGTGATTCTGCCCAGCAAATAGGCAAGACCATCGACGAGCGCGCCCGGCGCCTGATCGACCCCGTGCACAGCAGTATCCGCCTGCTCGCCCACAACCCGGCCGCGCAAACCCCGGCTCAGCGCCTGGAGCGCTTGCCGCAACTGGTCGAGACGCTGGACGCCAACCGCATGCTAAGTGCTGCCTACATCGGTTACCCCAGTGGTGAGTTCCTGCTGGTGCGCCGCTTGCGCGACCCGCAGATGCTGCAGCGTTTCGCCGCACCGCCGGGCACGGCATTTCTGGTGCAGACCGTCAGCCGTGAGGGCGGGGCGGTGCAGGGTGAATGGCGCTTCTACGACCGCTCGCTGAACCTGCTACAGGCCCAGGCCAAGCCTGAATACCGCTACGATCCGCGCACGCGCCCATGGTTTGTCGAAGCCAGTGCCCAGCCCACCACCGTGCTGACCCACCCCTATGTGTTCTTCACCACCCGCGAGATCGGCCTGACCATGGCCCAGCGCAGCCTCGACGGCGGGGCGGTGATCGGCATGGACGTTTCGGTCGACGACCTGGCCAGTGAGACACAGGGCCTGCGCATGACCCCCGGCACCGAGATCGTCGTGATCGACGACCAGGGCAGCGTGGTGGCCTACCCGGACCTGCAGCGGGTAATCGTGCACGAAGGGCAGGCCGTGCGCTTGTCGCGCATCGACGAACTGGGCATTCCCAGCCTGGAGCACCTTTACGCCGACCTGCCGCAAGGCACCCGGCCGCAACCTTATCAGGTGGACGGGCAGACCTGGTATGGCATGCGTGTGCAACTGACCAACCTGGCCGGGCAGGACCTGCAGGTGCTGATTGCCGTGCCAGGCCATGAGTTGCTGGCCGGTGCACGCAAGGTACTGCTCGAACAGTTGCTCTGGACCGCTGCCCTGATAAGCGTGCTGCTGGTGCTCGGTGGTGTGCTTGGCCGGCGTATCGGCCGCCCGTTGCGGTTGCTGGCTGAACAGGTACAAGGCCTGGCCGGCTTTGATTTCAGCCGCGAAGTCGGGGTGCGCTCGCGGGTATCCGAAGTGCGCGAGCTGAGCCGCGTGCTTAGCCGCATGTCCGGCACCATCCGCAGCTTTCAGGCGATTACCCTCACACTCAGCAGCGAGCGCGACCTGGAACGCATGCTCGACGGTGTGTTGACCCATCTGGTGGAAGCCGCCGGGGGCAGTGCCGGCGTGGTTTACCTGTTCGATGCCGAACACGCCTTGCTGCGTCTGGCCGCTGCCTGCCATGGCGAGCAGTACCCTGGCGAGCTGGCCGTGGATGAGACTGCCCAGCAGCACCTGGCCACGGCAGTGAGCCAG
This sequence comes from Pseudomonas sp. SA233, assembly GCF_054792385.1. NCBI lineage: Bacteria > Pseudomonadati > Pseudomonadota > Gammaproteobacteria > Pseudomonadales > Pseudomonadaceae > Pseudomonas > Pseudomonas sp. SA233. The sequence continues at coordinate 2,393,530 of NZ_CP096449.1, forward strand.
GCCCTCGGCCTGCATGAGGGCACCCTGGCCTTGGTGCTGAATGACCGCAGCCAGGCGCTGCTGGGCATATTGATCCTGCAACTGGGCGATGGACATGTACACGAGCAGGCAGGCCAGCCGTTGCGCAGCTTTGTCGCGGAACTGTCCGGGGTGGCGGCGGTGGCGATCGAGACGCGCCAGCTGGCCGAAGCCCAGCAACGTCTGCTGGATGCCATGATCAAGTTGCTGGCCGATGCCATCGATGCCAAGAGCCCCTATACCGGTGGCCATTGCGAGCGGGTGCCACAACTGGCGCAGATGCTGCTGGACCAGGCGGTGGCGGCCGAAACCGGCCCGTACGCCAGTTTCAACATGACCGCGGCTGAACGCTACGAATTCCACGTCGCGGCCTGGCTGCACGACTGTGGCAAGGTGACCAGCCCCGAGTATGTGGTGGACAAGGCGACCAAGCTGGAAACCTTGTACAACCGTATCCACGAGGTGCGCATGCGTTTCGAGGTGCTCTGGCGGGATGCCGAGCTAGCTTATTGGCAAGGCCTGGCCAGCGGTGGCGACCAGCAGGCGCTGCAAGCCACCCTGGTGCGCAGCCAGGCGCAGCTGCAGGACGACTTCGCCTTCGTCGCCCAGGCCAACATCGGCGGCGAGTTCATGCAGGACGCCGACATCGAGCGCCTGCAGCAGATTGGCCAGCGCCTTTGGCAGCGCCATTTCGACAACCGCCTGGGCATCTCCCGTGATGAGCTGGAGCGCTTTGCCGACGTGCCTCCACCTGCGCTACCGGTTGACGAGCCACTGCTGGCCGACCGCCCTGAGCATTGCGTGCCCTGGGGCCCCCGCAAGCCGCCGGTGGCCAAGGACGACCCGCGCAACCGCTGGGGCTTCGACATGCGCCTGCCGGCCTGTGCCAGCAATTACGGCGAGCTGTACAACCTGGCGATCCGCCGCGGCACGCTGAATGACGAGGAACGCTTCAAGATCAACGAACACATCGTGCAGACCATCATCATGCTCAGTTCCTTGCCGTTCCCCCGCCAGCTCAAGCGGGTTCCGGACATCGCTGGCAACCACCACGAGAAAATGGACGGCAGCGGCTACCCGCGCAGGCTGGGCGAGCAGGACTTGGGCATTGCCGAGCGGGTGATGGCGATTGCCGACATCTTCGAGGCGCTGACCGCGGCCGACCGGCCCTACAAGGCGCCGAAGACCTTGTCCGAGTCTGTGAAGATCCTGGTGGGCATGGCCCGCGGCGGGCACATCGACGGCCAGTTGCTGGAGCTGTTCCTCAGCAGTGGGGTGTACCGCCAGTATGCCGAGCGGTTCCTGCGTGCCGAGCAGATCGACGAGGTGGACGTGGTGTACTGGCTGGAGCAGATGCGTTGCCCGGCCTGAACGAAAAATCAGATTTAGCCCCTTCCTTGTAGGCCATTTCCCAAAGATACTCACGCCGCCTGTTTCCCGTTGCGGCCTCTTTGGCAGCGCTCTAGTCTCGGCGGGTCGCTGCACATCAGCGATCGGCTTTGACAGGCCGCGACGAGATACTTCGCATGGCTTTGCCCTTCATGGTGGCTGTGCATGGGGCACGTTCGCGTGCGCCGGTTCTGGTATCCGCCGGTCTGTCAACCTATGTACAGCTGCCACCTACTTGTTTGACAGCAGGCCGGTAGTGGCCCAACAAATGGATACCAACGCATGCTGAAAGTTGTCCCCGATCCACCCCACATCCCCCGATTCCTTCGAAGACACTTTGCACCAGGGCATAAGTAATGTGTTGCCTGTTCTGGCCTCTTCGCGGGCACGCCCGCTCCCACAGGATCTTCACCGTACTCAAGAGTTGCACAGTACCTGTGGGAGCGGGCGTGCCCGCGAAAGGGCCAGTGCAAGCAGTCGAGAAATTTCAGGGGATTCACCAATGACCACAGAAGAGACCCAATTTACCGTCGGCAAGACCACCTTCTACCAAGGCGAAAACGGCACCCATCCACTGTTCCGCATCGAGCCCGGCATCCCCTGCCGCGATGCCCGCGAGCAGTCCTCGGAATTGATGGGCTATGTCCGCGAACTGACCATCACCGGCCTGATGGATGAGAAACCGATGATGATCTGGGCCGCCCATTACCTGAGCGCGATGGCCAAGGCGCTGATGGATGATGCCGAGCTGGGCATGAAGCAGTGAGAGTTTGCCTTCAGGTCGCATGAGGGCCGCAAGGTGTTTGCCGTGGCAGTTTCAGCGCCTGTCAGATCGAGCGCCGCCCGCGCGGCGCTTCGCGGGGCAAGCCCGCTCCCACATTTGTTGCAACGTGCCAAGCCTGTCAGGCCATAGTTGCCCGCTTTGTTGGCATGACGATATCTCTCCGTTGGCGCGGCTGCCGCCCCACCTATCTTCAGTCGTGCGCCAAGGCTGACGACCATGGCCTCACAGGCATGGCCACGTTGCAACAAATGTGGGAGCGGGCTTGCCCCGCGAAGCGCCGCGCGGGCGGCGCTCGGTCCTACAGGCGCTGCAATCCTTTCGGCATACAGGACAAATCACTCATACTCCCGCGCCCCGGCAATATGCCGCCCGGCCACATAGCCAAAGGTCAGCGCCGGGCCCAGGTTGATACCACCCGACGGATACCAGCCGCCAAACACGCTGGCCATGTCGGTACCCGCCGCATACAGGCCAGCAATCGGCTGCCCAGCTTCATCCAGCACCCGGGCATTCCCGTCGGTGCGCAGCCCGGCAAAGGTGCCAAAGCAGCCGGGCTGCACCTTCACCGCATAGAACGGCCCATGTTCGATGGGCGCCACGCAAGGGTTTGGCCCCTTGTGCTGCGGGTCACCCTGCTTGCGGTTGAACGGTGTGGAACCTCGGCCGAACGCCGGGTCCTGGCCGTTGCGGGCATGGTTGTTGAAGTCGCTGACCGTGGCGCGCAACCCTACCGGGTCGATGCCGCAGGCCTGGGCCAACTGCTCGAGGGTGGCAGCCCGCTTGAGATAGCCGCTGCGCACGTGCGGCCACACCGGCAGTGGCGCCGGGCGGGCGTGGCCCAGGCCGTAGCGGCGCAGGAAACGGTGGTCGCAGACCAGCCACGAACACACCTCTTCGCCCTGCGGCACCGCCGCGATCATCGCTGACACGTAGTCGTAGTAGCCATGCGCTTCGTTGACGAAACGCTTGCCGTTGGCCAGCACGCCGATGATGCCCGGTTTGCCGCGTTCGATGATGTGCGGGAAATGGCCGACGCTGCCGTCGCGGTGCGGCACTCGCGAAACCGGCGCCCAGGCCACCGGCGACTTCAGGTCGGTAGCGACCACACCGCCGGCCGACTCGCCCAGGCGCAGGCCGTCACCCGAACAACCCTTGGGGGGCAGGGCCAGGTTGTCATGGCCACTGGCATCGCGCGGGAACAGTTGCTGGCGGCGGGCGTTGTCGTTGGGGAAGCCACCCGCCGCAAGCACCACGGCCTTGGCACGGATCAGTTGCTCGCCCTGCGGTGTAGCCACCAGCGCGCCCCGCACCTGGCCATCCTCGACCAGCAGGCGTTTGGCCGGCGCCGATTCCTGCAGGCGCACGCCCAGGTCTTGTGCCGACCTGGCCAGGCGGGCCACCAGCGCCACGCCGTTGACCAGGTGCATCGCCCGGCCATACCGGGCCAGGTGGTACAGGTGGCGGCCAAAGCGTTTGCACACGTGCAGCAAGGCCTTGGGCGAGCGGGTCATGTTGAGGAACGCGGCAAGGTCGGCACCCGCCATTATCGGCATGCCCATGAACGAGGTTTCGCGCATGGTCTTGCGCAGGCGTGGCAGCAGCGCACCCACCTCGCGGGCGTCATAGGGCGCGGCAATCACCTGGTGCCCGCCCTGGGCCGCGCCCGGTGTGTCGCCATGCATGTCGGGGATGCCGTTGCCGTCGGCAAACTGCAGCGCCGTGTGCTTTTCGAAAAACGCCACCATGTGCGGGCAGGCTTCGAGGAAGGCGTCGACGCGTTCGGCGTTGTAATACGCCCCCAGTTCATTGCGAAGGTAGGTACGCGGCTGCTCGATGTCTTCCTCAATGCCAGCCCGGCGTGCCAGCGGGTTGCGCGGCACCCAGGCCCAACCACCGGACCAGGCGGTGGCGCCGCCGAACACTGGCTCCTTCTCCACCACGATCACCTTCTGCCCATGCCAGGCCGCCGTCACGGCCGCAGCCAGCCCGGCGGCACCAGAACCTATGACCAGCACATCGCATTCGGTTTCGTAGGGAGCGGAAGGCATTGCGGGATTCCTGTATTGTTATTGGAACAAGGTTCCACATTCTTATCGGCAGCGAATCGGCCCGCAAGGGTATGGCCGCCCTTCCGGGCAAGTAATGGGCGATAACCGGACAGTTCGTGCCGCCCTTGCTGCGGCGGCTATCGGCGGTGTGGAATCATCTTCTAGAATTCGCAGAAATTTCAGGGACCTGTGTCATGGCTGGTAGTCAGATCGAACGCGCCTTCAGTCTTGTAGAAAGCCTTACCGGTGAGCCGCAAGGGCTGCCGTTGCAAACCCTGGCCGAGCGCCTGGATATCCCCAAGAGCGCCACCCATCGCATGCTCACCGAGCTGGTGCGGCTGGGCTATGTGCGGCAGAACCGGGACAACAGCCGGTACCAGCTGTCGGCCAAGCTGGTGGCGCTGGGCTTCCGCTACCTGGCCAGCAGCGGTGCCGACATCATTCAGCCGATTCTCGACCGCCTGGCCCAGGACAGTGGCGAACTGGTGCGCCTTGGCGTGATCGACGGCGCCCGCCAGACCTGGATCGCCAAGTCCCAGGGTGCCCGCTCCGGGCTGCGCTATGACCCGGACATGGGCCGCGACGCGCCGCTGTTCTACACCGCGTCCGGGCATGCCTGGCTGGCCAGCCTGGACGATGAGCAGGCGCTGCAGATGGTATTGCGCCAGGGCATTGCCGACCCGGCGCAGTTCGGCCCGAATGCGCCGCGCTCCACCGACGAGTTGCTCAGCTACCTGCGCCGCGCCCGCGAGCGCGGTTATGCCTGGGTCGAGGAAACCTCGGCCATTGGCACCTCGGCCCTGGCTGCGGTGGTGCGCCGCCCGCAAAGTGACGAGGTGATCGGTGTGCTGAGCATTGCCGGGCCCAGTGCGCGCCTGGCGCAAAGCCGCCTGGCAGAACTGGCGCCGCTGTTGCTGGCGGCGGCAGAGGAACTGTCGGCGGCCAGCCGGGCCAGTGAGTTGTTCGCCTGAAGGTGCATTTCCGGTCGATTACCGCACACTCTGTCCTGCGGCTTCTTCTTAAAAGCTGAACCTGGTTCTAAATTGTCGAATGTGGATTGTGGAATAAGATTCCGGAATCCGCATGACAACAATGACAAGAGGACAGGCTGTTGAACGCACCCCTTCGTATTGCCTTGATCGGCGCCGGCAGCATGGGCCGCCAGCATTACCAGCATTTGCTGAATGTGCCGCAGGCCCAGCTGTGCGCTGTGGCCGACCCGGGCCCGCAGGCCGAGGCCTTTGCCGCCGAATGCGGCGTGCCCTGTTTTGCCGACCACCGCCAGATGCTGGAGCACGCGCGCCCCGAGGCAGTGATCGTCGCCAACCCGAACAACCTGCATGTCGCCACCGCCCTGGACTGCGTCGAGGCAGGTGTACCGGTGCTGGTCGAAAAACCGGTGGGCGTGCACCTGGATGAAGTCCGTGCGCTGGTGGAAGCCTCGCGCCGCCACGATGTGCCGGTGCTGGTCGGCCATCATCGCCGGCACAACCCGCTGATCGCCAAGGCTCACCAGGTGATTGCCGACGGCAAGCTGGGCCGACTGATCAACGTCACCGCGCTGTGGCAGTTGCAAAAGCCCGACAGCTATTTCGACACCCCCTGGCGCCGCGAGCCGGGCGCTGGCTTCCTGCTGACCAACCTGATCCATGACCTCGACCTGTTGCGCCACCTGTGCGGCGAGGTGGTACAGGTGCAGGCATTCACCCGCAACGATGTGCGCGGTTTTGCCAACGAGGACAGCGCCGCGGTGCTACTGCAGTTCGCCAATGGAGCATTGGGCAGCCTGACTGGCTCCGACGCGGTGGCCGCGCCGTGGAGCTGGGAGCTGGACTCCGGCGAAAGCCCGGTCTACCCGCGCCAGGATGGCCAACCGTGCTACCTGCTGGCCGGCACCCAGGGGGCGCTGAGCATTCCGCAACTCAAGCGCTGGCACTACGCCGAGGCCGGGTCGGGCTGGCACACGCCGTTGTTGCAGAGCGAGGAAAGCATCCCTGCCGGCGAGGCATTGACCTTGCAGTTGCAACACTTCGTGCGGGTTGCCCGGGGTGAGCAGGCGCCACTGATCGATGCCGCCGATGGTGGCCGTACCCTGGCGCTGATCGAGGCGATCCGCCAGGCCGCGGAAACTGGCCGGGCCTGTGCGCCCGAGCACATTGCTTGAATTGTCGGGTGACGATAATGACTGATCGAATTTTCTCTCTGGCAGCGCTGACGGTACTCGAGCTGTCCCCGCCGGACATGGTCGAGGCAGCTGCCCGCGCCGGTTACAGCCACGTTGGCCTGCGCCTGGTGCCCGCCACCGAGCAGGAGCAGCATTTCCCGCTGGTGGCCGATGCAGGCCTGCGCCGGCAGACCCAGGCGCGCCTGCGCGACACGGGCATCAAGGTGCTCGACCTGGAGATCCTGAGGCTGAAGCCGGAAACTTGTGTCGCCGATTTCGAGCCGATCCTGGCGGTGGGCGCCGAGCTGGGCGGCACGGAGCTGCTGGTGGCTGGCAACGACCCGGATGAAGCGCGGCTGACCGAGCGCTTTGCTGCGTTGTGTGACCTGGCGGTGGGGTATGGCATCCATCCGCATCTGGAGTTCATGCCCTGGACTGATGTGCGTGACCTGCGCCAGGCCATGCGGGTGGTGGCCAACGCCGACCGTGCCAATGGCTGCGTGCTGGTGGATGCCTTCCACTTCAACCGCTCCGGCTCTTCGCTGGACGATCTGGCGCAACTGGCACCGCAGCGCATGCGCTATGCCCAGCTGTGCGACGTTGCCGGCCCGGTGCCGGCCGAGATGGACGAGATCCTGCGCCAGGCACGCAACGAGCGGCGCTTCCCGGGCGAGGGCGATGCCGATCTGGTCGGCCTGCTGCGCGGCTTGCCGCCAAATGTGCCGTTGAGCCTGGAGATCCCCACACGGCAGTTGCTGGAACAGGGTATGAGCGGCGAACAGCGTGCGCGTATGGCGCTGGAGAAGGCCATGGCAGTGTTGGCCAGAGTCTGATTGATAGAGGGCGGCGCATGGCACGGGCTACCGCCCGTGTTCGCGGGCACGCCCGCTCCCACAGGTAACTGTGGGAGATTGCCCTGCCCTTTGGGCTGCGCTGTCGCGCAGAGAACCAATATCGCTCGTCTGACGCGTCCTTTGTAGGAGCAGCCTTGTGCTGCGAAGAGGCCGGTACAGCCAATAGACAGGCTTTGTCAGCCCCGGCCTCTTCGCAGCACAAGGCTGCTCCTACAGAACCTCGCCGAACCAATGCTGGCTTGCCGGCGATGAGGCCGGGCAGGCAAGAACTGCTGTTTGCTGACTGGCCAAAAAAAGGGCCCGCAAGGGCCCCGTAGAGGAAAATGGTCAGCGCGTTCAGGCGCTCTCGATCTTGCGCGGCGCCATGAAGTACATCCACACCAGCGCCAGGAAGTACATCGCCGGGATCATGGTGAACAACACGGCATAGTTGTTATTGGTAGCGGTCAGCACGCTACCGACGATCTGCGTCATGAACATCCCGCCAATCGCAGCGCACATGCTGCCGAAACCGAACACCGTGCTCACCAGGTGCTTGGGCGTGTAGTCCATCACCAGGCTCCAGATATTCGCCGTCCATGCCTGATGCGCGCCCACCGCCAGCGAGATGGCCGCCACCGCGACCCACAGGCCACTGGCGTTGGCGGCAAAGGTGACGCTGACCATGGTGCAGGCGAAGATCAGCATCGACACCAGCCGCGCGGTGGTGGCGCGCACGCCACGGCCGATCAGCCAGGAAGACAGGATGCCGCCGCCGATGCTGCCGAAGTCCGCCGTCAGCCAGATGATGATCAGCGGGATGCCCATCTGGGTCACGTTGATGCCCAGGCTGTATTGCTGATTGAGGAACGGTGGCAGCCAGTACAGGTAGAACCAGAACACCGGTGCGGTAATCGCGTAGGCCACCGCGAAGGCCCAGGTGCCACGAAGGCGCAGGATACGGCTGAACGGCACGCGGGTTGGCTCGGGCTCGTCATCCTGCTGGATGTACTCCACCTCGCTCTGGCGCACGCGCGGGTGATCTTCAGGGTTGTAGTACTTCAACACCCACAGCACCACCCACACCAGGCCCAGGCTGCCCATGGCGATGAACGCGGCCTGCCAGCCCCAGACGGCCAGAATCATCGGCAGCAGGGCCGGTGTGACCATGGCGCCGACGTTGGTGCCGGCATTGAACAGGCCGGTGGCGATGGCCCGCTCGCCAGCCGGGAACCACAGGCGCACGGTCTTCACGCAGGCCGGGTAGTTGGCGGCCTCGGTCAGGCCGAGGATGAAGCGGCAGACCATGAAGCCAGCGGCCGAGGTGGCCAGGCCGTGAGCGCCGGTGGCCAGGCTCCACAGCAGCACGGCGAAGAAGAACGCGCGCTTCACCCCGACCTTGTCGATCAGCCGGCCCTGCAGCAGGAAGCCGACCGCGTAGCCGACCTGAAACCAGAAGTTGATGTTGGCGTAGTCCATCGCCGTCCAGCTCATTTCCTTGGCCAGGACGGGCTGCATGATGCCGAGCGCGGCACGGTCGATGTAGTTCAGGGTGGTGGCGAAGAACACCAGGGCAAGCATGCCCCAACGGGTCTTGCCGACGCCGAAGGCGCCGCGAAGCTTGTCGCCGATCGAACCCTGGGGCATCCGGGGGGCGGCGGGGGTGGTCTTGGAGTGGTTCATAAACTGCTCGATTCTTGAAATTGTATTCAGCTGCGGTGCTGCGAGTACGTGACCAGTTCCCAGGCAGGGGGCACGCAAGGCCGGTGCATGGTGAGCAGTGAAGGCGGCAGCGTCAATTAAAGGGAGGGGCTAGTGTTCGGTTACCGAACGGTTGCGTTGGGCCTGCAGGCGAGGCAAGGGGCAACGTGAATTCAGGTGGTCAAGGTACTCAACGCTCTACCAGCCAGATAACCGAATGTCATCCCCGGCCCCAGTGTGATACCGCCACTCGGGTAATGCCCGCCCATCACGCTGTGCATGTCGTTGCCCACCGCATACAGCCCGGGGATCGGCCGCGCATTGCGGTCCAGTACCCGGGCCGAGGCATCCGTGCCCAGGCCGGCGAAGGTACCCAGGCTGCCCGGCAACAGTTTCACTGCGTGGAACGGCCCGTGCAGCAGTGGCCGCAGCGACGGATTGGGGGCTTGCGACGGCTCGCCCTGCGCCCGGTTGTAGGCCGATACACCGCGCTGGAAAAGCGGGTCTTCACCCCGGGTTGCATGGCGGTTGAAGCCGTCCACCGTGCGCTGCAACTGCTCGATGTCGATCCCGCAGCGCTGCGCCAGTTCCTCCAGCGTGCGACCGCTGTGCAGGTAACCGCAGCGTTGATAGTGACGGGTGGGGAAAGGGAAGGGCTTGGCCCAGCCGATACCATAGCGACGTTGCGCGGCATGGTCGCAGATCAGCCAGGCTTCCGGCGCTTCACCCTTTGGCGTGGCGGCGAACAGTGCGTTCATGAAGTCGTGGTAGCAATCGGCCTCGTTGACGAAGCGCCGGCCATCGCGGCGCACGGCGATGAAGCCGGGTTTGGCGCGATCGACCAAGTGCGGGAAATGGCCGAAGCTGCCATTGCTGCGCGGCACCCTCGACACAGGTGCCCAGGCACCCGCATGGGCCGTGGTCGCCTGGACCAGGCCACCGGCCTGTTCGCCCAGGTGCAGGCCGTCGCCGCTGTTTTCCCTGGGGGCTGCGGAGTAATGCTGGGTACCGTCCGGCGCATGCGGCATCAGGTGCGCGATGCGCTGGCGATCATGTGCAAAGCCACCGCAGGCCAGCACCACACCGCGGCGGGCATGGATCAGCTGGCCGTCGGCAAACTGTGCGCCGCTGACCCGGCCTTCGCCCAGCAGGCGGCTGGCCGGCTTGTCGGTCAGTAGCGTCACGCCAAGGTCCAGGGCGCTGCGCAGCAGCCGTGCCACCAGGGCGTTGCCATTGACCAGTTGCAGGCCGCGGCGGTGCAGCAGCAGGTCGCGGCAATGGCGCAGCAGGCGTTTGCTCACATGCAGCGCGGCCGTGGGCGAGCGTGTGGCGTTGAAGAAGGCGGCCATGTCGGCGCCGCCGGCAATGCCCATGCCGGCCAGGCTGACGATGTCCAGCGGTGGGCGCAGCTTGTGCAGCCAGGGCCCGAGCAGGCGCCCGTCGTATGGCAGGGCGCACAGCGAACGACCACCGCGCGTGCTGCCATCGCCCTCGCGCATGTCGGGCATGCGGCTGCCGCACTGGAACTGCACGGCGGTGTGTTGCTGGAAGAACGCCACCATCTGCGGGCCATGGTGCAGGAAGGCGCGCTGGCGCGGGTCCAGTTCGCTGACGTGGGTTTGCCCGCGCAGGTAGCGCTCCGGGGCATCGTCGGTCTCGACGATGCCTTCGGCAATGGCCAGCGGGTTGCGCGGTATCCACAGCCAGCCCCCCGACCAGGCACTGGTGCCGCCCAGTTGGCTGGCTTTTTCCGCGACGATCACCTGCTGGCCATGATGGGCGGCAGTAACGGCGGCAGCCAGGCCAGAGGCACCGGAGCCGATGACAAGTACGTCACATTCGAGGGGTTGCATCGTGGGGTTCCGCTCAGGCATTGGAGGAAGGTTTTAGTTTTACTGCAGCGGCGAAAAACCGGTGGGCCGCAGCATTCGCGACTGCAAGCGCAGCACCGCGCCCAGCTCGCGATTGCGCCTTGAGAACTCTGCCCAACGGGGGTCCGCTGCCATGGCTGCGCGGCGTGCCATGCGTTCGTCGAGGCTGGCATAGCCCCAGATATGCACCACCTGGTTGACCTCGCCGAACTCGCTGGTGAAAAAGCCGACCAGGTTACCGAGATGCTCGCTTTGCACCTCCAGCGCGTGGCTTTGGTACAGGCTCAGCCAGTCGGCCATTTTCAGTGGGTCCAGGGTGTAGGTTCTCAGTTCGTAGTACATGCTGGGGTCTCCATTTGGGTGGTTGGCGCCTGTAGGCGCGCGGCGATGTGGTTGGCAGCGAGCCAGCCGAAGGTGAGGGCGGGGCCCAAGGTGATGCCGGGGCCGGGGTAGGTGCCTTTCATCAGTGAGTTCATGTCGTTGCCCACTGCATAAAGCCCGGCAATCGGCTGGCCATCGCGGTTCAGCACGTTGGCCTGGGCGTTGGTCACCAGGCCGCGGGCTGAGCCAAGGTCGCCGGTGTGGATGCGGATGGCGTAGTACGGGCCGCTGGTCAGCGGCGCCAGGCATGGGTTGGGCGTGTGTTGCGGGTCGCCCATGTAGCGGTTGTAGCTGTTGCCGCCTTTGCCGAACGCGCGGTCGATGCCGTTGCGGGCGTCGGCGTTGAACTGCTCCAGGGTCTGCATGAACACCTGTGGGTCGACGCCAATGGCCTCGGCCAGGGCCTGCGCTGTTGCGGCGCGGTACAGGTAGCCGGCGTCGATCAATGTCTGGTTGTCCACCGGCTTTGGCCGCGCCAGGCCCAGGCCGTAGCGGTTCATCGCTTCGGCATCGCAGACCAGCCAGCAGCTGGCGATGCCTTTGGCGAACATGGTCTGCACGAAATGGTGGTAGGAATCGGACTCGTTGACGAAGCGTCGCCCGTCCGGGCCCACCGCGATCACCCCCGGCTTGGCGCGGTCGGTGACCAGGTGCGGGAAGCGCTCATGCTCGCCACTGGCATGGCGCAGTTCCGAAACCGGTGCCCAGAAGAAGTTGGCCACCAGGCCCTCACCCTGGGCAGCGGCCACGGCTTGGCCAAGGCGCAGGGCAGCGCCGTCATTGCTGGGCGGTGACATGGTCAGGTGCGGCGCCTGCCGGGCCGGCCGGTAGCTGTCGGCCAGCGCGCCTGCAGCGAACCCGCCCATGGCGCACACCACACCGCCCCGGGCCAGCACCCGTTCACGGCGCCCTTCGCGTTGCACCACCACGCCGGTGACCACGCCGCGTTCGACGATCAGCTCCAGGGCTTCGCTGCGCAACCACAGCTGCGTGCCATGGGCGAAGGCGCTGCTGGCCAGGCGGGCGATCAAGGCGTTGCCGGTGGTAAGGCGGGTGCCACGCGGATGATGCAGGCGGTCCCGCGCGTAACGCGCCATCAGCTTGAGGCAATGCCACAGCGACCGGGGCGAGCGGCGAATACTGAGAAAATGCTGGATATCCACGCGATTGACCATCATGCCGCCGAACAGCAACATGCCGGGCGGCGGCATCTGCAGGTCCTTGAAGTGCGAGCCGAGCTGCCTGCCGTCGTACTCGACCATCTCCAGCGCCCGGCCAAACTGGGTGGCACCGGGGGCGTCCGGGTAGTAGTCCGGCGAATGCGGGCGCAGGGCGTAGCGCAGTTCGGTGTTCTGCTCCAGCCAGCGCAGCGCCTGGTGGCCATGCTCGATGAAGGCGTCGACCAGCGCGGGGTCATAGCCGTCGCCGATGACCTGCCTGAGGTAGGTGCGAATGGCCTCGGGGGAATCCACCGCACCAGCGGCGCGGGCTTGATCAGTACCATAGAGCCACACCGCCCCACCGGAAATTGCCGAGGTACCGCCAAAGTGCTCGGCCTTTTCCACCACCAGCACTTTCAGCCCCCGGCGGGCGGCGGTGGCGGCAGCGGTAAGGCCACCGGCGCCGCTGCCCAGCACGACCAGGTCAAAGTTGTGTTGCGCATGTTCATGTGTCGGCATGGCTTCAGATCTCCAGCGGCGTGACGCCCATGAAGGCGCCCAGGTAGCCGAGTTGGGCGAAGGCCATTTCCGGGCCGGTCTGGACCGCGCAGCCAACCTGGCGTGCCCGGTTCAGCAGCGGGGTGATCTCGGGCGAGGTGACCACATCGGCGACCAGGGTTTCGGGTTGCAAGGTGGCGAGCAGGGCGGCAGGCAGTGGCAGCTCCGCGCTACCGCCCATGCCGACAGGGGAGGCGTTGACCAGCAGGTCGAAGCCTTCCAGCCCGTCGACCCGGGTGGCGATTTCGACCGTGGGGAAGGCATTGCCGAGCAGCTCGCACACAGCGCCCATGCGCGCTGTGCTGGGGTCGCTGAGGGTGACGCTGGCGATGCCGGCCTCGCCCAGTGCATAGGCAATGGCACTGCCGACCCCGCCGCAACCGATTACCAACGCACGCTTGCCGGCCGGCTCGAAGCCATGTTTGCGTGCAGCACCGAGGAAGCCGGCGCCGTCCACGTTGTCGCCCAGCAGTCGCCCGTCACGCTCTCGGCGAATCACATTGACCGAGCCCAGCGCGGCTGCGCGCTCGCTTAGGCTATCAAGGCGGCTGGCCAGGGCCTGCTTGTACGGCACGGTGACCACGCAACCGCGCAGGTTCTGCCAGCCACGCAGAGTGCCGGCAAAGGTATCCAGCGCGGTCTCCTGCAGGTCGATGGGCAGCATGGCGAGGTTGCAGTTGTTGTTGGCGAACCAGGTGTTGAAGTTTTCGGGGGACTTCACCTGGGCAATGGGCGAACCGACGATGGCAACCAGTTCAGTGGAACCACGAATCATGCTGACCTCCTTATTGGCGTTGTTATGCAGGCCAAGGGTGAGGCAAGGGCGCGCGGGCAACAATGCGTTGATCGGGCGTTTAATGCGATAATCGCATCATTGATCCGGTTATCGTGGTAATCGGCTGTTTTTGCCCTGCTTGCGAGTCGAATAGATGAACACCCCCGCTATCCACCCCCGTGACCTGATCGCCGGCTTGCAGAAGGGCCTGGCGCTCATGCAGCTGTTCAGCGCCGAGCAGCCGCGCCTGAGCGTGCCGCAGGCGGCCAGGTTGTCCGGCCTTACCCCCAGTGCCGCGCGGCGGTTTCTGTTGACCTTGGTGCACGAAGGGTTTGCCGAAACCGACAGCCGTGAGTACTGGCTTACGCCCAAGGCGCTGCGCCTTGGCCAGGCGTATGTGGACTCGGCGCAACTGCCGCGCATGCTGCGGCCGATCGTCGAGCAGGTGGCGCGGCAGACGCAGGAGCATGTGTCGGTGGGTACCCGTGATGGTGACGAGATCATCCACCTGGTACGCAGCCGCTACAGCCATGTGTCTTCGTTGTCGATCCGGCCGGGTTCGCGGGTGCCGATGTATTGCACTGCCGGCGGGCGCGTCTGGCTGGCCTGGCTGGATGAAGGGCAGCGGGATGCCTACTTTGCGCGTAACCCGCTGCGAGGGTTGACGCCTTATACGCAGACGGACCGGTTGCAGCTGGAGGCGGAGTTGCTGCGGGTGAAGGAGCAGGGGTTCTGTATCGTGGATCAGGAGTATGAAATCGGCATGCGCGTGCTGGGTGTGCCACTGCTGGACCGGGCTGGCCGGCTGAAAGCGACATTGACCATCACCACCCATGCTTCGCGGTTGAGTGTGGATGAAATACGCTTGCGGTACCTGCCGACCTTGTACGAGGCCCAGGCGTTATTGCGGCCGGTGCTGGATTGAGGCGGTATGGTTCGGGAATCGTGCTGCCGTCTTCGCGGGTAAACCCGCTCTCATAGAACAACACATGACTCATTGGTTTAGTGAGGTTCTGTAGGAGCAGCCTTGTGCTGCGAAGAGGCCGGTACTGACAAAGCCTGTCTATTGCTTGTACCGGCCTCTTCGCAGCACAAGGCTGCTCCTACAAAGGAGGCTTCAAACGAGCGATATTTGTTCTATACGTGACGGCCCTGGCCCTCGGCTTATCGCTCGATCTGGCGGTTCCAGCGCGCGTTCCATTCGGGGCGCTGGGTGTTGACCTGGTCCCAGTCGATGGTCACGGCAGTCTGCAGGTAGGTCTGCATGGCTTCGACCTGGCCACGGGTCTTGTCGCTGGTGGGGGTGTTGGGGTTGGACGGGATCTGGTCACCCAGCTCCAGTGCCGGCGACTGCGCCTCGGGGCTGAGCAGGAACTCGGCGAGCTTCTGCGCAAGTTCCGGCTGGTCGTTGTTGGCCGTGACGCATTCGGCCTGGTTGAGCACCACGGCACCTTCCTTGGGCGCGGCGTACTCCACCGGGATGCCTTTGAGCTTCAGCGCCGTCACCTGGGTGGGGGTGAGCGGGAACAGCGCGGCTTCGTCGGTTTGCACCATTTCCGAGAGCTTGGCCGAGTTGGGGATGTATTCCAGCACGTTCGGGCCCACGTTCTTCTGCCAGGCCGTGAAGCCCGGGTTGACATCGGTATCGCTACCGCCGTGCAGGCGGTTGTACATCAGGAAACCATGCAGGCCGAAGGTGGACGATGCCATCGACTGGAACACCACCTTGTCCTTGAAGCGCGGGTCGGCCAGGTCGTTCCACGAGGTGGGCGCCGCCCAGCCATTGGCTTTGAACAGGCGGCTGTTGTAGGCAAGCCCGGTCACGCCCAGGCTGACTGCGGCGGCCTTGTCCTTGATCAGGGCCTTTTCCGGCAACTGGGCCAGGGTCGGGTTGGGTTTGAGCGTGCTGCACAGGCCCATGCCGATGGCGCGGTACATGATGCCGTCATCCAGCACCATCACATGGATCGACGGCTTGTTCGGCGTGGCCTGGACCTTGGCCAGGATGTCGGCCGAGGTGCCGGGGACAATCACCACCTTCACGCCGTTGGCCTGCTCGAACTTTGGCAGGATATTGTCGCTGAACAGCCGTTCCATGGTGCCGCCGTTCATGCCCAGGTACAGCGTGGGTTGGGCCATGGCGGGCAGGCAGGCGAACAGGCCGGGCACGGTGCAGAACAGGGCGAGCAAACGTTGCTTGTGCGTCATGACAGGTTTTCCTTGTGGTGGTTGGGCTGAAAGCGGTTGATGGAAAAAGCCGCCAGGCTGAGTGCCGGCGCGCCGTGCAGGATGCATTGCGCCAACGCTTCACCGGCAGCCGGCCCTATCTGGAAGCCGGCACCGGCAAAGCCGAAACCATGCAGCAGGCCGGGCTGGTGCAGGCTGGGGCCGAGCACCGGTTCGTCATCGGGCAGGTAGCCTTCGGTGCCGCTCCAGGTGCGAATGGCCTGGGCGCCGGCCAGTGCCGGGTACAGCTCGGTGGCGTTGTGCAGGATGTCGAGCACTGCGGCCTGGCCCGGGCGTGCGGTGGTCGGGGTCAGGGCAAAACCGCGCCCGCCGCCAAGCACGCAGTTGCCACGCGCCACCTGGCGGGCATAGATGCCGCCGCCTTCGACCCCGGTGCTGGCGGTCATGAACAGCGGCAGCGGCTCGGTGACCAGCATGGCTGGGTGGGCCGCGGTCAGCGGCACCGGCTCGCCGAACCGCTCTGCCAATTGCGCCGACCAGGCGCCGGCGCAATTCAACAGCCAGGGCGCCTTGAAGCCTTGCCCGCTGCTGGTGTGTACGCTGAAGTGGTGGCCGTCGTGTCCCACCTCCAGCACCTTGCACTGCTCATGCACCTGGGCGCCGCTGCGCCTGGCCGCCTGGGCGAAGGCCGGTGACACCAGCCGTGGGTTGGCATGGCCGTCCTCGGGGCAGTACGAGGCGCCGACGGCGATATCGCCCACCCAGGGGAAGCGCTGGCGCAGTTCGCGTCGTTCAAGCAGTTGCAGGCGCAGGTCAAAAGCCTGGGTACGCCGGGCATAGGCCTTCAAGGCATCGAAGTCGGTTTCGCTGCGGGCCAGCTTCAGGTGGCCGCTGCGGGCGTATTCGCCATCGATGCCGATCCATTCGCGCAGATTCCCCCAGATGGCATGGGCGCGCATCGACAACGGCAGCTGGGCCAACGAGCGGCCCTGGCGGCGCACACCGCCGTAGTTCACTCCGCTGGAATGCGAGCCGCAGAAGTCGCGTTCCAGCAATGCCACTTGCCGACCAGCGCGGGCCAGGGTCAAGGCCGCGCTGCTGCCGATGATGCCGCCGCCAACGATGATGGCGTCCACTTCGATCAGCTTCATGGTTTTATCTCCAGGCCAAAGGGCAGGGGCTTGACCGGTGCCTGGCCACGCAGGCGCCCTACCTGGTCAATGGCCCGACCGCTTTCGCAGGCGATCAACTCGGCGGCAGCTGCACCGCACACGCGGCCCTGGCAGCGGCCCATGCCGACTCGGCACATGGCCTTGACCCGGTTGATTTCCCAGTGCCCGGCACGCACGGTGGCGCGGATTTCCCCGGCGCTGATCTGCTCGCAGCGGCACACGGTGAGCTGGTCCGGGGCTTGCCGGGCCCACTGCTCGGGAAATGGAAAGGCCTGCTCCAGCCCCTGGCGGAAGCGCTGCAAGGTGGCCAGGCGCCTTTCCAGTTGCTGCTGGCGCTGCGGGTTGCCGGGCTTGCCAAGGTCGGCCAGCAGTGTCAGGGCGGCCAGTTCACCGCTCATCTCGGCACCGTCGGCACCGAGGATGCCGGCACCATCGCCCGCCAGGTACACGCCAGGGCTGGTGGCCCGGCCCTGGGCGTCACGTACCGGTAGCCAGGCGCGGTTGAGCGCGCTCCAGGCGAACTGGCAACCCAGCAGATCGGCCAGTTGGGTTTCACTGCGCAGGGCGTGGGCGAATGCCACGGCGTCGCACGGCAGGTCGTGTTGTTGGCCATTGTGCGACCAGCGCACACCGCTGGCACGTTGCTCGCCGTCGATACCCAGCAGGGTCACGCCTTGGTGCACCGGCACACCCTTGCGGGCCAGCCAGGCTCGGTAGTACAGGCCCTTGGCAAAGGTGCCCGGTTGTAGAAGCAGGCGTGGCAGGGCACGCACCTGGGCGCTGAACGGTGAGGTGTCGAGTACCGCGGTGACCGTGGCACCGGCCTTGGCGTACTGGTAGGCCACCAGGTACAGCAGCGGCCCGCTGCCGGCCAGCACCACCCGTTCACCGATCGCGCAGCCCTGGAACTTCAGGGCGATTTGCGCAGCGCCCAAGGTATAGACCCCAGGCAGGGTCCAGCCGGGTATCGGCAACACCCGGTCGGTGGCACCGGTGGCGACGATCACCCGGTCGAACGCCAGGCGGTCGGCCAGTTGGCCCTGTTGCAAGGTGTCCAGCACTTGCTGCTCGGCGTTCCATACCAGGGTGTCCGGGCGGTAGTCGACCTGCCCGCGCAGTTGCTCAAGGGTGGTGTGCACGGCTTGCGCTTTTCCTGCCTCGAAGCCGTACAAGGCTTTGGCCGAGCGGCGAAAGTTGGTCGGCTGTTGGCGGTAGATCTGCCCGCCGCCGCGGCTGGCTTCGTCCAGCAACACCGGGCGCAGGCCGTGGGTTACCAGGGTTTGCGCGGCGCGGATGCCGGCCGGGCCGGCGCCGATGATCACGATCGCACTCATGGCTGGCGCCCCGGGTCGCGGGTCACGCACTGGCCCGGTTCCAAAAAGGTCGAGCAGGCGCGTACCCGACGGCCATCCTGCAGGCGTACCCAGCAGTCCTGGCAGGCGCCCATCAGGCAGAAGCCGGCGCGTGGTTCGGCGCTGAAGTCGCTGCCGCGCAGGTGCCCGGCATTGGTCAGTATGGCAGTCAGCAGGGTATCGCCACTCATGCCTTTGGCCGGTTGGCCGTCGAGCAGGAAGGGCACAGGCTCGCGGTCGTGTTCGGCCACGCGCTTGAACAGAGGCATGGGAGCATTCCTTGTCATTGCTTGCCCACCAGCACGCGGTCCAGGCCATATACGCGGTCCAGGGCGACCATGGTCAGGGCGGTGACGGCGATAACCAGCGCCGAGACGGCGGCCATCATCGGGTCGATGGATTCGGTGGCGTATACGTACATGCGCACTGGCAGGGTCTGGGTGGCAGGCGAGGTGACGAAGATCGACAGGGTCACTTCGTCGAAGCTGTTGATGAACGCCAGCAGCCAGCCGCCGGCCACACCGGGCAGGATCATCGGCAGGGTGACCTTGCAGAACAGCGTGACCCGGCCAGCACCCAGGCTTTGCGCGGCCTGCTCGGCGCTGCGGTCGATACCGATGGCTGCAGCCAGTACCAGGCGCAGCACGTAAGGGGTGATCACCACGACATGGGCGAACACCAGCCAGGCGAAGCTGCCATTGACCCCCAGCAAGGCGAACAGCCGCAGCAAGGCCACACCCAGAACCAGGTGCGGGATGATGATCGGCGACAGCAGCAGGCCGTTAAGAAAGCCTTGGCCGGGGAAGCTGTAGCGGGTGATCGCCAGGCCCGCCGGCACGGCGATCAAAGTGGCCAGCGAGGCAGCCAGGGCCGCGAGTTTCAGGCTGTTGTAAAACGCATCGAGGAAATCGGCACGCTCGAACACGGCGCTGAACCAGCGCAGCGAGAAGCCGGCGGTGGGCAGGCTGAGGGTGTTTTCCGGGGTGAATGCCACCAGGCACACCACCACCAGCGGGGCGAGCATGAACAGCATCACCAGGGCGTGAAAGGACAGGGCCAGCGGGCCGTTACGGGTCATCGGTTCAGACTCCAAGTGCACGTTTGTAGCGGCGTTCGACCAGCCGGTTCCAGCTGAGCATCACCAGCAGGTTGATCAGCAGCAGGGCCACGGCGATGGTGGCACCCATCGGCCAGTTCAGTTCGGCCAGGTACTGGTCGTAGATCATGGTGGCGACCATCTTCAGCCGGCGCCCGCCCAGCAGGCCGGGGATGGCGAACGAACTGGCGGCCAGGCCGAACACGATCAGCGTGCCTGACAGCACGCCGGGCATGATCTGTGGCAGCACGATGCGGCGGAACACCGTCCACTGGCTGGCACCCAGTGACAGCGCGGCTTGCTCGGCAGCCGGGTCGAGCTTCTGCAGCGAGGTCCACACCGGGATGATCATGAACGGCAGCATCACGTGGACCAGGCCGATGATCACTGCAAAGGGCGTATACAGCAGCTTCACCGGCTGGCCGCCGAGGGCAGTGATGCCCTGGTTGACCAGGCCGTCGGCGCCCAGCAGCAGGCTCCAGCCGAAGGCCCGCACTACCACCGAAATCAGCAGCGGGGTCAGCACCAGGATCAGGAAGATCGAGCGCCACGGCGCGCCCATGCGGCTGAGCACCAAGGCCTCGGGGATGCCGATCAGCACGCAAAGCAGGGTGACCAGGGCGCTGATCCAGAAGGTGCGGAAGAAGATCTCGTAGTAGTAGGTGTCGGTCACCAGGCTCAGGTAATGGCCGAGGGTGTACTGGCCGGCCTGGATGCCGCTGCTGTAGTCGAACGCGTTGAACGACAGCAGCACGGTCTGCCCCAGTGGCACCACCAGCAAGGCCAGGAACAACAGCAGCGCCGGGCTGCTGAGGCCGTAGCCCCAGGCGCTGCTGCGCAGCTTTGCCGCGCTCATGCCGCCACCTCGTCAGCGTTCAGTACCCGCAGCAGGGCGTCGTTCCAGTCCAGGCCGACCTGTGTGCCTTCATCCAGCGGTGTGTTGCCGTCGTTGGCACGCACCACGGCCAGGTTGCCCAGAGCAGTGTCGACCCGATACAGCCACTGGCTGCCGAGGAAGTAGCGGCAGCTGATGCGGCCTGGGAGCCTGCCGCTACCGGCCGGGCCGAGGCTGATTTTTTCCGGGCGCAGGCTGAGGGTCAGCGGGCCCTGGGCATTCGCCTGCGGTTGCCCGCCGGGGCCGGTTACGCCGCGCAGGCGGTTGGCCTTGCCGACAAAATCGGAAATGAAGGGCGTACCCGGGTGTTCGTAGAGGCGGTAGGGGTCATCTACCTGGGTAATGCGCCCGGCCTCCATCACCACCACCCGGTCGCTGATCGACAAGGCCTCGGTCTGGTCGTGGGTGACCATCAAGGTGGTAATGCCGACCTCGTTCTGGATGCGACAGATCTCGAACTGCATTTCTTCACGCAGGTGGGCGTCCAGGTTGGACAGCGGTTCGTCCAGTAGCAGCACCGGCGGTTCGATCACCAGTGCGCGGGCCAGGGCCACCCGCTGACGCTGGCCGCCGGAGAGTTCGCGCGGGTAGCGCTCGGCATGCTTGTCCAGGCGCACCAGCGCCAGGGACTGGTCGACCCGGCGGGCGATGTCGGCGTTGGCCACCTTGCGCATGCGCAGGCCGAAGGCGACGTTGTCGCGCACGGTCATGTGCGGGAACAGCGCGTAGCTCTGGAACACCACGCCCAGGCCTCGGCTGGCCGGCTTGGCGTGGGTGATGTCGCGGCCGTCGAGGACAATGCGGCCGCTGGTGACCTCGACGAAGCCGGCAATCATTTGCAGGGTGGTGGTCTTGCCGCAACCCGAAGGGCCAAGCAGGGAGACGAACTCGCCTTTCTCGATGGCCAGTGACGAGCTGGCCACTGCCTCCGTGGCGCCATAGCGCTTGCAAAGCTTGTCGATCAACAGAAAGGTCATGGCTGTGCTCCATCGCAAACGGAACCGGGGTCAACCGGCAGTTTCAGGGTGGGCAGAGCGCCAGCGGCGAAAAGCAATGCTTTTACGGACGTTGGCGCTCGCTTCTGTGGCGGCGGCCGATGTTGTGATATCGCCCTATGGACCGGAGAGTAGGGCAATGATTAGGATGGCGACAAAGGGTAATTTCACTGGGTGACAGCTATTTTGAAATTATTCCGCTGACTGGAATTTTCTAAGGTTTGACGAAAAATGGATTCCGATAAACGAAATGAGCAGGCCAAGGAAGTAGGTGTCAGTGCAGTGTCGCGTTTGTTCGCCGTGTTGCGTGCGCTGGGAGATTGCGGTGGCGAGGGCGAGAAGGTCAGCCAACTGGCGCAGCGGGTTGGCCTGGCGCAACCCACGACCCACCGCCTGCTGCGCAGCCTGATTGAAGAAGGCATGGTCGACCAGTGCGCGACCAGCAAGCGCTACCGGCTGAGCCTGGATTTTTTTGCCTTGGCGGCCAAGGCAGGGCAAGCCGGCAACCTGCGCGATGTGGTGCGCCCCAGCCTGCTGCGGCTGTCGGCCTCGCTGGGCGATTCGCTGTTCCTGCTGGCGCGCTCAGGGTTCGATGCGGTGTGCCTGGACCGCAGCGAAGGGCCATACCCGATTCGTACCTTCACCGGTGATATCGGCGGCCGTGTGGCCTTGGGGGTGGGGCAGGGCAGCCTGGCAATCCTGGCCTTCCTGCCGGAGGAGGAGCGCGACGAGGTGATCCGCTACAACCTGCCGCGGCTGAAGGATTTCCACCATTACGACGAAGTCATGCTGCGCGCCGAAATCGACAATGTGCGCAGCCTCGGCTATGCCGGGCGCAATACCGGAGTGCTCGATGGCATGGCCGGCCTGGCGGTGCCGATCCTCGATCGTAACGGCCATGCGGTGGCGGCCCTGAGCGTGGCGACCATCAGCGACCGCCTGGGGCCCAACCGCATGCCGACCGTGGTAGCGCTGCTCAAGCGCGAGGCGGCGGCGATTGGCGAGCGGGTCAACCCGTTTGACCCGGTGCTGCGCCGGCCTTCGCATGTGTTTGGTTGAGCTGCAGGCCCGGCAACAGGTGGATGGCACGCGCATGCTTTCGAGGCTTGAGCGTGGCGCCATCCCTGTGGGAGATTGCCCAGCCCTTTGGGCTGCGCTGTCGCGCAGTGAACTCAGTGCGCAAGCGGTCCGCGTACCGTGTGGGAGCGGGCGTGCCCGCGAAGCAGGCGACGCGGTGCCTGATCCCTCCTTGCGCCTACTCCATCGCCTCGGCCACACCCTGGTCCTCACCCAGGAACCCGCCGCTCTGGTGCTGCCACAACCGCGCATAAGTACCGTTCTTCGCCAGCAGTTCCGCATGGGTGCCTTGCTCGATGATGCGCCCTTCATCCATCACGATCAGCCGGTCCATGGCGGCAATCGTCGACAACCGGTGGGCGATGGCGATGACGGTCTTGCCTTGCATCATTTCATCCAGGCTCTCCTGAATGGCCACTTCCACTTCCGAGTCCAGCGCACTCGTGGCTTCGTCCAGCAGCAGGATCGGCGCGTTCTTCAACATCACTCGGGCAATGGCGATGCGCTGGCGCTGGCCACCAGACAGCTTGATGCCACGCTCTCCCACCAAGGTGTCGTAACCCGTGTTGCCCTGGCGGTCGCTGAGCTGGCTGATGAAACCATCGGCCTGGGCATTGGCCGCAGCGGCGCGGATCTGCGCTTCGGTGGCATCGGGGCGGCCATAGGCGATGTTGTTGCGAATCGAGCGGTGCAGCAGCGAGGTGTCCTGGGTGACCATGCCGATCGCTGCGCGCAGGCTATCCTGAGTGACCTTGGCCACGTTCTGCCCGTCGATGCGGATTTCACCACGGTCCACGTCGTAGAAGCGCAATAGCAGGTTGATCAAGGTGGACTTGCCGGCGCCGGAGCGGCCGACCAGGCCGACTTTTTCGCCCGGGCGAATGTGCAGGCTCAGGTCGTTGAGCACCTGACGCTCGCCGTTGTAGTTGAAGCTGACCTTGTCAAAACTCACCGCGCCCCCTGTGGTTACCAGCTCCACAGCATCCGGCGCATCCTTCACCTTGGGGCCGCGGGTGAGGGTGGCCATACCGTCCTGCACGGTGCCGATGTTTTCGAACAGCGAGGTTATCTCCCACATGATCCAGTGCGACATGCCGTTGATACGCAAGGCCATGGCGGTGATCGCCGCCACCGCCCCGGTACCGACCTGGCCCTGGTGCCACAGCCACAGCGCATAGCCACCGGCAGCGATGATCAAGCCCACCACCAGCGCCTGGTTGACGATTTCGAACTGGCTGACCAGACGCATCTGGCGAAAGCCGGTCTGCTTGAAGTCCTCCATGGCCGCGCGCGCGAAGTGCGCTTCGCGGTTGGCGTGCGAGAACAGCTTCACCGTGGTGATGTTGGTGTAGGCGTCGGACACCCGCCCGGTCATCGACGATCGCGCATTGGCCTGCTCCTGGCCGACCTTGCCCAGGCGTGGCACGAAATACAGCATGGCCAGGCCGAACAGTACGACCCAGGCAATGAATGGCAGCATGAGTTTCAGGGCAAAGCCACCGGCCAAGGCAATGATCGCGATGAAGTACACCCCGATCCCGGGCAGGATCTCGATGATGGTGAACAACACATCGCGTACCGCCAGTGCCGTCTGCATCACCTTGGTGGTGACCCGACCGGAAAACTCGTCAGAAAAGAACGACAGGCTCTGGCGTAGCATCAGCCGGTGAAAGTCCCAGCGCAGCCGCAGCGGCAAGTTGATCGCCAGCACCTGGTGCTGAACCATGGTGCGCAGCGCCACCAGCCCGATGCTGACCAGCAGGACGATGCCGATACCCCACAGCACCCGGGTTTCTTCGGGGCCGACGGTACCGCCGGCCTGCCAGGCCGAGAGCAGGTCCACGACCTGGCCGAGAAAGGCGAACAGCCAGGCTTCGTAGATCGATACCCCGGCACTGAGCAGCGCAAGCGCCAGGATGTAGCCGCGTGCGCCCCGGGTGCAGGCCCACATGAAGCGCAACAGGCCAACCGGTGGCGGTGGTACCTCATCAGGTGGGAAGGGATCGAGCCAGCGCTCAAAGATGCGAAGCATGCTTGTCTCCGGAAAATCAATTCTTGCCTGGCCGGTGACCATGACACGCAGCGATATGTCCGCTGTCGCCATGGCAGGCTTGGGCTGCAATGCAGCCCCAGTCAAGCCGGCAACCTTAACTGACAGACACTGACCCAACGGTCGTTGTTAACAAAACTTTGCAATTTATTACATTCTGCTTGATTTCATTTTGCCTTGGTGCTGTAGAATTGACGTGTTTTGACGTCGCCTGCCTGATTTGTCGTTTTTTTGACGTGCATCATCAAAGACTAGTGATGGATCAGTCATAGTTACCTTTCACCCGCTTCAATTTACTTTTTCAGAGCCAGTGTTTTGACGAATGGAATGCCGTGGTTGGCTATTTCAGGCTTAGGCGCCGAAAGCAGCCAGCTTCATGTACAGGGACTGTATTGGTTGGCCTGTGACAGCGCAGAAGACGCCACCTTGCTATGCCGCCAGGTGGTTGGGGGGCTGCCCGAGCACGTTCGGGCAGCCCTTGTCGCCGATGCGCAAGCCATCGGTGATGTGCTGGGTGCGCTCGATGCCGCGCAGGGCCCCGGCGCGCTGGCGCTGTACGAAGCCAACCCGCAAGCCGTCTGGCATCTGGGCGATGACCTGCCGCGTATCGACGCCGCCGGGCGGGTGCTGGTGCTGCTTGCGCCTGCAGACGTCTGGGGTGCCGGCAACATCGAAAACTGGTGCAACGCGCTGCGCCCGGTCTTGTCGGCCGAGGCCGCGCTACTGCTGGTCATCAGCAGCGGCCAGAGTGTCGGGCTGGTAGAGCGCCTGCGGGCGTTCAACCAGGGCGTAGATGGCCTGGCCCAGGTGTACCGCGGCAAAGGCGGGGTGCGCTACCTGCAGCATTTCTGGAGCAACTCGCTCGGCAAAACCGGTACGCGCGATGTGGAACTGATGCGGCTCGAAGCGGGCTTCGCCGCCCTCGGGGTGCCGCAGGCACCCAGCGACACCGGTGGCGACGAACTGTTGTGCCTGGCCCAGCTCCCGGTACTGGAAGGTGCGCCAGCCTTCTCTGAGCACTGGCAGGTCTGCGAGAGCCTTGAGGAGCTGGGTGCCAAAGCAGGCAGGGCGGTTTCCGCCACGGTCATCTTTGCCATGGACGGCGGGCAGCGCCTGGATAGCCTGGCGCGCCAGTTGCACCGCTTGCGCCAGTTGCGTGGCAGTGCCCTGAAGCTGGTGGTGCGCGAGATGGCACCGACCCTGCGCTACCAGGATGAACAACTGCTGCTGGCCTGCGGGGCCAGCCAGATCGTGCCGTTCGGTGCCAGCCTGTCGCGCTTCCTGACCATGGTCGAGAGCATCCAGGGTTACCTCTGGCGGCGGCGCCTGCCAAGCGATTTCGATGCCTTGCTCGCACGTCTGCGGCCGCTTGCCATCTGCGGGCTGGTGGCGCCGCGCGCGTTCGCCGAAGCGGTGCAGACCATGTGGCACGGGGTGCGCAACGGAGAAATCGCCCACCAGTTGCTGGTGTTGCGCCCCGCCCCTGGGCTGACCCCGCTGCAAGCTTGCTCGCGCACGGTGTTCCGCCGCGACGGCGATATCGCCTGCGTGGTGGGCGATGTGCTGTTCCTGTTCCTGTTCGCCTGCCGCTCCGAAGGCGTCGAGCAAGCCCTTGACCACATCTTTCAGTTGTCGTGGAAAGAGTTGTTCATCAGCCAGGAGGTGCTTGCCGGTGTCGACAGCCTGGCCACCCCGGCCTTCCTCGACGATAGCGTGCCACAGCCACCCCGGCTCGACGCGGCGGCGCAGCTGCCCGCCCAGGCCAGGCCGGCCCTGGCACCGCGCCGGGTGGCCCTGGGCAAGCGGGGTACGGCATGAACTTCGTGCAACTGCTGCAAGTGGTCGGCATCACGGCGCTGGTCACCTTGGCGCTGGCCCTGCTGCTGTTGCGCCTGCGCGCCACGCTGCGCGGCTGGTTGCGCCGCCGCCTTCCACCCCGTTACCTGAAACCGCTGGGCGTACGCCACCGCGCTGCACGCCAGGAACCCCGTAATGACTAATACATCCGCCACCCTCCCGGTACCGGCCCGCTGGCCTGGACTGGGAGGGTGGAACCTCTATTTCCTGGCCAAGTTCCTGTTGGTCGCCCTTGGCATGCTCGACTTCCAGGCGCTGCCGAACCTGTTGTTCGCCGCGTTTCTGCTGCTGCCGTTGCCGGGCAAGTGGCTGCGAATCGCGCGGCAACTGGTGGCCGTACCGGTCGGCATCGCGTTGTTCTACCAGGACACCTGGCTGCCGCCCTTCAGCCGCCTGCTGGCGCAGCCGGGAGTGTTCGATTTCTCGTGGGACTACCTGCTCGAACTGCTCGGCCGCTTCATCAACTGGAACCTGCTGGGCGCGCTGGCGCTGTTGCTGGTGGGTTACCTGTACCTGCGCCATTGGCTGCGGCTGAGTACCTTGAGCCTGCTGGGGCTGGCATGGCTGGCGGTCGGCGGCCTGCCAGCGCTGGGGTTCAATGCGGGCCAGGCGCCTGGCGCCGCGGCTGCCAGCCCCACCGAGCAGGCGCAGGCCAACGCGGTTGCCGACAATGCCACGCTCGACAGCTGGCTCGAGCGGTTCTTCGCCAGTGAGCGTGAACGGGTGACAGCATTCCCGGCCATGAAGGCTGATGAGCAGCCGTTCGACCTGCTGGTAATCAACATCTGCTCGCTGGCCTGGGATGAACTGTCCGCCGTCGGGCTGAGTGACAACCCACTGTTCTCGCGCCTGGACGTGATCTTCGACCAGTTCAACTCGGCCACGTCCTACAGCGGGCCGGCCGCCATCCGCGTGCTGCGTGCCAGCTGCGGGCAGTCGTCCCACACCGGCTTGTACCAGCCTGCCCCGGAGCAGTGCCTGTTGTTCCAGAACCTGGCCAGGCTCGGCTTCCAGAGCAACACCTTGCTCAACCACAGCGGCCGCTTCGACAACTTCATCGGCGATATCACCCAGCAGCACATGCCGCAACCCGGCCTGCGCAATACCGACTTCCCGCGGGCACTGGTCGGCTTCGACGGCTCGCCGATCGCCAGCGACCTGGAGGTGCTGCGCCGCTGGTGGGGGCAGCGCAAAGGCGCGCCGGCCGAGCATGTGTCGCTGTTCTACAACAGCATCAGCCTGCATGACGGCAACCGTATCGTCACCGCCGACGGCGGTACCCGCGTGGCCGATTACGCCACCCGCGCCACCCGGCTGTTCGGCGAGCTTGGCAGCTTCCTCGATGAACTGGAGCGCAGCGGCCGCCGCGTGGTCGTGGCCATTGTCCCGGAACATGGCGCCGCGCTGCATGGCGATCGCATGCAGCTGTCGGGCATGCGTGAAATCCCCACCCCATCGATTACCCATGTGCCGGTGGGCCTGAAGTT
Source organism: Pseudomonas sp. SA233 (assembly GCF_054792385.1). Lineage (NCBI taxonomy): Bacteria > Pseudomonadati > Pseudomonadota > Gammaproteobacteria > Pseudomonadales > Pseudomonadaceae > Pseudomonas > Pseudomonas sp. SA233. Next base: position 2,421,380 of record NZ_CP096449.1, read on the forward strand.
CATCGGCATGGGCCAGCCTGCCCGCAGCGAGCCGCTGCATGTCTCGGCACCCACCAGCTACCTGGCGCTGTCCGAGCTGATCTCGCGCGTGTATGCGGGCCTGGGCCAGCAGCAACTGCTGGATGTGCCCAGCCTGCTGAGCGACCTGCCGACCACCGAACAGGTCGCGGAAACCGCAGGTGCGCAAGTACTGAACTACCAGGGGCGCGCCTACATGCGCCTGCAAGGCCAGCCCGACTGGCAGCCTGTTCCGAAGGAGCGCCCATGATCACTGGCAAGGCAGACCCTGCCGACCGCAGCGACGATATCGCCCAGTTGCGCCAGCACCTGGATATGCCAGACCTGAACTACCAGGACATCTCATTGCTGGTGGGTGTCCAGCAGGCCTTGCAGCGCTGGCCACTGCTGGGTGAAAGCTGCCGAAGCAGCGCCCAGGGAACGTTGTACACGGCGGCGCCGCGGCGTCAGGTGCTGTCGCCATGACCAGCCTGGCGTTGCACGGCGTTCGCGGTGGCCTGGGGCGCAGTGCCTTGCTGGCCGCGTTGGGGCATGCGTTGCAGGGCGTAGGTGAGCGGGTGCTGCTGGTCGACCTGTGCCCAAGCAACCTGCTCGGCCTGCACTTCAATCTGCCCCTCGACACGCGCGAGGGCTGGGCGCTTGCCGAGCGGGAAGGGCGGCCATACAGCGATGCCATGTACGAGGTGCTCGATGGCCTGTGCCTGATGCCGTTCGGCAATCTGCCTGCCGGCACGCGGCCGCCGTTGCACGATGCAGAAGCCTGGCGCGCGCGCCAGGCCGAACTGGCCGAACACTTCGACTGGTTGCTGTTCGACCTGCCGCAGCTGCCGGCCGGTGCCGCTGACCAAAGTGTCGACACTGATGTGCGGGTGTTGGTGGCCGAGGCCGAAATGGCCAGTCATCTGCTGCTCGGGCGCCGGCAGGTCGAGCACTACGACCTGTTGCTGGTCAACCGCTACGACCCCGCCAGCCGCTTGCAGAGCGACCTGCTGATGGTGTGGCGCGACCTGTTCCGAGATCGCCTGCCAATCCAGGTGGTGCACCGCGACGAGGCCTTCCTCGAGGCCCTGGCGTGCAAGGCACCGCTTGGCCACTACGCGCCGCAGAGCCTGGCTTGCCGGGACGTGCAGAGCCTGGCGGTGCGCTGCCTGACGAGGCGCCAGTCGTGACCCTGACCCCTCTGTCGGCCTACGCCTGGTTCCGCACACGTGGCGCGCGGCAGCCGGTTGCGTGGCTGTTCACCCTTGGCGTGTGGCTGGCCTTCCTGTTCCTGCGCCTGGAATCGCCTGCCTGGCAAGCCCTGTTGGCCGAGCGGCAGCGGCTGTACCCGCAACTGGCGGGCAAGCGCCCAAGCCTGGGCGACCCGCTGCGCCTGCTGATCCAGAGCCTGTGGTTGCTGGTCCGGCGCCAACCGCTGCCACGCGAACCGGGGTTTGCCCGCCGTGCCTGGAGTGCAGTGCGTGCGCAGCTGCGCGGTATGCGCCAGGTGCTGCGCCGTTACCATGGCCTGCTGATCGACCGCCTGCAACAGCTGCCTGCGCGCTACCGCGCCAGCGCTTTCAAGCAGCAAGCCTCGGCACGCCTGCGCGGCTTGAGCGTGTTCGCCCGGTGGGTTTTCTACAGCGTGCTGACCCTGGGCGCCATCGGCCTGGCCGTGCTGTGCGTGACCGAACCGTTCGGCTACCTGGCGCAGCTGGTGTTCATCTGCCTGCTGCTGGGCATTGCCCTGCTGGTGCGGCACATGCCGGGCCGCTTCCCGACCCTGATGCTGATCGTGCTGTCGACGCTCATCTCCTGCCGCTACCTGTGGTGGCGCTACACCTCGACCCTGAACTGGAACGACACCACCGGGCTGGTGTGCGGGTTGATCCTGCTGGCGGCAGAAACCTATTCGTGGTTCGTGCTGATCCTGGGCTACATCCAGACCAGCTGGCCGTTGCAGCGCAAGCCGGCGAACCTGCCGGGAAATCCGGCGCACTGGCCGACCGTCGACCTGATGATCCCCACCTACAACGAAGACTTGTCGGTGGTGCGCACCACGGTGCTGGCCGCCCTGGGCCTGGACTGGCCGCGCGAGCGCCTGCGCATCTATATCCTCGACGACGGCCGGCGCGAGGCGTTCCGTGCGTTCGCCGACGAAGTGGGGGTGGGCTACATCGTGCGGCCGGACAACAAGCACGCCAAGGCCGGCAACCTCAACCATGCGCTGGGCGTGACCGACAGCGAGCTGATCGCCATTTTCGACTGCGACCACGTGCCGGTGCGCTCCTTCCTGCAAATGACAGTCGGCTGGTTCCTCAAGGACTCGAAGCTGGCATTGGTGCAGACGCCGCACCATTTCTTCTCGCCCGACCCGTTCGAGCGCAACCTGGGCTCGTTCCGCCGTCGCCCCAATGAAGGCGAGCTGTTCTACGGCCTGATCCAGGATGGCAATGACATGTGGAACGCGGCGTTCTTCTGCGGCTCGTGTGCCGTGCTGCGCCGTACCGCGCTGGAGAGCATCGGCGGTTTCGCCGTCGAAACCGTGACCGAAGATGCCCATACCGCCTTGCGCATGCACCGCCAGGGTTGGTCATCGGCCTACCTGAGCATTCCGCAGGCGGCCGGCCTGGCCACCGAGAGCCTGTCGGCGCACATCGGCCAGCGCATTCGCTGGGCCCGGGGCATGGTGCAGATCTTCCGTACCGACAACCCGCTGTTCGGCCGTGGGCTGAGCCTGTTCCAGCGAGTGTGCTATGCCAACGCCATGCTGCACTTCCTGGCCGGCCTGCCACGGCTGGTGTTCCTGACTGCGCCGCTGGCGTTCCTGTTGCTGCATGCCTACATCATCTACGCCCCGGCGTTGATGATCCTGCTGTACGTGCTGCCGCACATGATCCACGCCAGCCTGACCAACTCGCGCATGCAGGGCAAGTACCGGCAGACCTTCTGGGGCGAGGTCTACGAGACCGTGCTGGCCTGGTACATCGCCCGCCCGACCACGGTCGCACTGTTCGCGCCGAAGAAGGGCAAGTTCAACGTCACCGCCAAGGGCGGCCTGATGGAGCAGGAGCAGTTCGACTGGCGCATCGCCCAACCCTACCTGTGGCTGGCGGCGCTCAACGTGGCCGGCCTGGGCTTCGCCGTGTGGCGCCTGTTCACCGGCCCGGCGGCGGAAATCGGCACGGTGATCGTCAGCTCGCTGTGGGTGATCTACAACCTGCTGATCATCGGCGCCGCTGTCGCCGTGGCTGCCGAAGTGCGCCAGGTGCGCCGCGCCCACCGGGTGCAGATGCGCTTGCCGGCGGGGCTGGTGCTGGCAAGCGGTCACGCCTACCCCTGTACCCTGGTCGACTACTCCGACGGCGGTGTCGGGCTGCAATTGCACCGGGGCCTCGAGTTGCAAGCGGGGGAGCGGGTACGCCTGCTGCTCAACCGCGGCCAACGCGAGTTCGCCTTCCAGGCCTGTGTCACCCGTACCGTCGGGCAACACGTGGGCCTGGTGTTCCATGACCTCGGCCAGCAACAGCGTATCGACCTGGTCCACTGCACCTTTGCCCGTGCCGATGCCTGGCTTGGCTGGAACGAGCAGCATGAGGTCGATCGCCCGCTGCGCAGCCTGGTCGACGTGCTGAAGCTGGGCGGTGTCGGTTACCTGCGGCTGGTCGAACACTTGCCGCCATGGGTGGGGGCGTGGCTGCGCCCACTGCACGCGCTGGCGAACTGGCTGGCCAGCTACAGGCCGCGCACACCGCGGCCTGTCCCTTCCTTGAACCCTGTTGATCGAGACGCATGATGACTGGTTATCCCGCGCGTACCTGGGGCCTGGCGATGGCGCTGCTTGCTGCCTTGTCGCAAAGCGCCGCTGCCGCCTCTGTCGCCCCGCTTGCCGAGCCAGCCGTACCCACGGTACCGAACTGGCCGGTTGCGAAAACCTTCGAGCAGCTCGGGCATGCCTCCGACAGCCTGCTGCTGGGGGTGCGCAACAGCGAGCATATCGAATTCGGCCTGCGGCGCGACCGCCTGGCCACCGACGCCAGCCTGCAGCTGGACTACACGCCATCGCCCGCGCTGTTGCCGAACCTGTCGCACCTGCGCGTGTACCTGAATGACGAACTGATGGGCGTGGTGCCGGTGGAAAAGGACCAGCTTGGCCAGCGCGTGCGCCGTCAGCTGCCGCTGGACCCGAAGCTGCTCAGCGATTTCAACCGGGTACGCCTGGAGTTCGTCGGGCATTACACCGACATCTGCGAAGACCCTGCGCACAGCGGCCTGTGGCTGAACCTGAACCGCAAGAGCCAGGTGCAGCTGCACGAACAGGCCCTGGCCCTGGACAACGACCTGGCGTACTTCCCGCTGCCGTTCTTTGATGTGCGCGACACCGGCAAGGTAACGCTGCCGGTGGTGTTCAGCGGCGTGCCCAGCCTGGGCGAGCAGCGTGCGGCGGCGATCCTGGCGTCCTACTTCGGCAGCCAGGCCGGTTGGCGCAAGGCGACTTTCCCGGTGCTGTACGACAGCCTGCCGGCCCGTGGCGACAAACCCACGCCGAGCATCGTGTTTGCCAGCAACGACCGTCGCCCGGCCTTCCTTGCCGACCTGCAGCAATTCCCGCCGGTCGACGGCCCGATACTGCAGATGATCGACCACCCGGACGACCGCTTCAGCAAGGTGCTGCTGGTGCTGGGCCGCAACGACGATGACCTGGTCAAGGCCGCCTCGGCGCTGGCGATTGGCAACAACCTGTTCCGCGGTGCCCGGGTGAAGGTCGAGCAGATGACGGCACTGCAGCCGCGCCAGCCTTACGATGCGCCGAACTGGACACGCACCGACCGCCCGGTACGCTTCGCCGAGCTGCTCGATTATCCCGAGCAGCTGCAGGTCAGTGGCCTGCAACCGCGGCCGGTGACGCTGGAGCTGAACCTGCCGCCGGACTTGTTCGTCTGGCGCAACCAGGGCATTCCGCTGCGTACGCTGTACCGCTACACGGCCCCGGCAGTGAGCGACGAATCGCGCCTGAGCATCAGCGTCAACGACCAGTACATCACCAGCATGCCGCTGGTGGGCAATGACCGGCGCGGCGGTACGCTCGAGGAAATGCGCCTGGCGGTCTTGTCTGGTGACAACAGCGCATTGACCGAGAAGTCGCTGGTACCGGCGTTGAAGATCGGCGACCGCAACCGCCTGCGCTTCGATTTCAGCTTTGCCAGCACCCTGGGCAGCGCCCAGCGCGACCGCTGCCAGACCTCGTTGCCGGTGGATGTGCGCGCGGCGATCGACGACAACTCGACCATCGACCTGTCCGGTTACCACCACTACATCGCCATGCCCGACCTGCGCGCATTCGCCCGCAGCGGCTTCCCGTTCAGCCGCATGGCCGACCTTTCCGAAACGCTGGTCGTCATGCCGGCCAAGCCCACGGCGATGCAGGTGGGCACCTTGCTCGATGCGGTTGGCGGGCTGGCCGGGCAGATCGGCTACCCGGCGCTTGGCCTGCGGCTGGTCGATGACTGGAAGCAGGCCGCAGCGGCCGATGCCGACTTGCTGCTGCTCGGCAGCCTGCCCGAGGCCCTGGGGGATGCGCCAAACCTTGGCCTGCTGCTCAGTGCCCAGCGGGACTGGCTGCTGCAGGGCCGTAGCACAGGGCTGCCGGGCAGCCAGCGCTTCGATACCGCGCCGGTGGCCGCGAGCAGCCGTGTGGCAGTCAGCGCGCAGGCGCCGATTGCGGCCATCACCGGGCTGAAGTCGCCATTCCACGAGCAGCGCAGTGTCGTCGCCCTGCTGGCCAACAGCGATAGCGACCAAGCGTTGCTGCGCGATGTGCTCGGCGATGTGGGCAAGCTCGATGCGGTGGCCGGCTCGGTGACGCTGGTGCGCAGCAGCGGCGTCACCAGCCAGTTCGTCGGCGAGCACTACTTTGTAGGCGCGCTGCCGTGGTGGCTGCTGCTGTGGTTCCACCTGTCCGAGCACCCGGTACTGCTGGCGGCGATCGCGGCCATTTGCGTGGTGCTGTTTGCCTTCCTGTTGTGGCGGGCACTGCGCTGGGCAGGCAAGCGCCGCCTGGGTGAGGCGGGGTGATGATGCGTCAGTTGCTGGCGGGGCTGGTCGCCTTGGGCCTGCCCGTCGTCACGAGTGCCGCACCGGCTTGCAAATGGCCGGCCTGGGACCGCTTCAAGGCCGAACTGGTGAGTGTCGACGGTCGGGTCATCGACCCGAGCGACGAGCGCCTGATCACCACCTCGGAAGGGCAGAGCTATGCGCTGTTCTTCGCCCTGGTGGGCAATGACCGGCAAGCCTTCGCGCAGTTGTTGCGCTGGACCGGCAACAACCTGGCGGAGGGTGACCTGGCCCGGCATCTGCCCGCCTGGCTGTGGGGCCGTAACGGCCAGCAGCAGTGGCAGGTGCTGGATGCCAACAACGCCAGCGATGCCGACCTGTGGATTGCCTACAGCCTGCTGGAAGCCGGGCGGCTGTGGGACGAGCCGGCCTACACGCAGCTGGGCCAGCGCCTGCTGTGGCGTATCGCCGCGCAGACAGTGCGCAAGCTGCCGGGCCTGGGGGTAATGCTGCTGCCGGGGGACTATGGCTTCGAGGATGCCCGCGGCGCCCGCTTGAACCCCAGCTATTTGCCGCTGCAGTTGTTCGATCGCTTCAGCCTGGTCGACCCGTTGTGGGGCGAGCTGGCGGCCAACACGCGGCGTTTGTGGCTGGCTTCGTCGCCAAAGGGCTTTGCCCCGGACTGGCTGCTGTGGACGCCAGCCGGTGAACTGGCAGCGGACCCGCAACATGGCAGCGAAGGTGACTACGACGCCATCCGCGTCTACCTGTGGGTCGGCATGCTGGCCAAGGACGCGGCAGGGCGTGCCGAGCTGGTGGCCCACTACGCCCCGATGGCGGCATTGACCATGCGCCAAGGGTTGCCGCCAGAGCATGTGGATGCGCACAGCGGTGTTGCCAGCGGCCATGGCCCGGCGGGTTTCTCTGCGGCGTTGCTGCCGTTGCTGGCGGCATCGCCGGAGCACGTCGCGGGCCTGGCGGCCCAGCGTCAGCGCCTGCGCGAACAGCCAGTCGAAGCCAAGGCCTATTACAGCCAGGTGCTGGCGTTGTTTGGCCAGGGCTGGGACCAAGGCCGTTACCGTTTTGACTCGCACGGCCGCCTGTTGCCGGCCTGGAGCGCGCCATGCAGCGAATGATCGGCGTGCTGATGCTGGCGGCAGTGACCTGCCAGGCCACGGCACAACCCAAGGATGCCGGCGAACAGCGCCAATGGCTGCTGGACCAGGTGCGTCGCGGCGAGGCGCTGCATCGTGACGACCTGGTGCGCGATGCACTAGGGCGGCTGCAATTGCTCGAGCCGCGCAACCCGGATGTGTTGCTGGCGGCCCTGAGCCTGGCATTGCGCGAAAAGAACAGCACCGAGGCCGAGCAGTTGGGTGCGCGGATCAGTGCCATCGCGCCTGGCAGCTTGCAGGCACGCCAGGCCAGGCGCCTGCTCGAGCTGCAGCAGCCGGAGCGCGTGCGGCAACTGCAGCAGGCCCGCCTGTTGGCGGTCACCGGGCGCAATGAAGAGGCGCTGGCGGCCTATGAGCAGTTGTTCGCTGGTGAACCGCCAAGCCTGGAATTGGCCCTGGACTACTGGCGCGTGCGCGGCAACCTCCCGGGTCAGCGCCCTGAAGCGATCAGGCAGCTGCAGCAGCTGGACCAGCAGTACCCGGGCAGTGCCGGGCTGCGCCAGACCTTGGCCGGTTGGCTGTTCGCCGAAAATCGCGACCGCGAAGCCTTGGCCTTGCTCGACCAGCTGTCGCGCGACCCTGGCGCACGGGATGCCGCTGCCCAGCGTGAGTTCGACTACCTGTCCGGGCAAGCGGTGAGCGCCGCCGGCGCGGCGGCCTGGCAAGCGTTCCTCCAGCGTTACCCGGCTTCACCGTTGCAGGCGCAGGCCAGCGAGACCCTGCAACAGCAGCGTAAACTGTTGGCCGACCCGTCCTGGCAGGCAGGTCAAAGGGGCAAGGCGTTGCTTGAAAAAGGCCGTAACGCTGAAGCCGAAGCACAACTGCGCCGGGCGCTGCGCCAGTATCCGGATGATGCCAGCCTGCAGGGTGCACTGGGCTATGCGCTGATGCGCCAGAGCCGCTACGAAGACGCCAATGCGGCGTTCCGGGCGGCAAGTGCCAAGGAGCAGGACACCTACTGGATCAGCCAGTGGAAGGACCTGGAGTCGTCCAGCCAGTATTGGGCCCTGCTCAACAAAGGTGAGCGGGCACTGCAGGCGAAAGACCTGCGCGCTGCCCGTGCCTTCTACCAGCAGGCACGCCAGCAGCGCCCGAAGGAGGAATACGCCTTGCTGGGCCTGGCGGATGTCTCGCTGGCCGAGGGCGATACAGCGGCCGCCGAGCGGCAATTCCTGCAGGTTCGGCGCATGGCACCGGATAACGAAAGTGCCGTGCGCGGCCTGGTGCGTGTGTACCAGGCGCAATCGCCCGACAAGGCGCGGGCGTACCTCGACAGCCTGTCGCCTCGGCAGCAAGCGCAGTTCGCCAGCCTGCGCCGCAGCCTGGAACTCGCACGCCTGCGCCAGCAAGGTGACCAGGCCATGCAGCGTGAGGACTGGGCGGCTGCCAGCCAGGCGCTGGGCCGGGCCACGGCCTTGGCCCCCGATGAGCCCTGGCTGGTCTACCAGCTGGCCAGCAGCCTGCGCCACCTGGGGCGCACCGCCGAAGCCGACGCGGCATTCGCCAGCATCGTGCAGCGCCAGCCGGGCGACCCATCTACCCGTTATGCCCAGGGCCTGTTCCTGGAGTCCAGCGACCGCGATGCGCTGGCCCTGGACAGCCTGGGCGCGGTGCCGCAGGGGGCCTGGAACGCTGACATGCATGCACTGGAGCAGCGTATCCGCCGCCGCATGACCCTCGCCTCGGCGCAGCAGCTGCAGGCGCAAGGCCGTACGGCTGAAGCGACCCGCCTGCTCGAGGCCAGCCTGGCGCGTGGCGAAGGCAGCACCGACGACCTGATGCTACTGGCAGACTGGGCGGCGGCCAATGGTGAGCCTGGCAAGGCGCGCGGTTATTACCAGCGTGTGCTTGCCGTGCAGCCTGGGCAACCCCAGGCACGCCTTGGCGTGATCGAAAGCGCGGTGGCCGAAGGCAACCTGGCACAGGCCCGGCACATGCTGGCTGTGCAGGTACCGCAACTGGCTGCCGATGACAGCAACGCCCAGCGGCGCCTGGCGGCTGTCTGGGTCGCCTTGGGCGAATACGACCAGGCGGCCAGAATGCTCGACCAGATCGCAGCGCAGCAGCCTCGCCCCGATCCCTTGTTGCGGCGCGACGCTGCCCGCCTGGTGGCGCAGGATGACCCACAACGGGCGCTGGACCTTTACGCCGCAGCGATGGCCGATGCGCAGATGCTCGAGCGTGCTGCCGTGTCGCCACGGGATGACCGCGCACTGACGCTGGCCAGCCGTGAGCAGGATGACGACGACTGGCTGGCACGCAGCCTGCGCAGCGACGTCGATGCGCTGTATCGCCAGCGCAATACCCATGTGACGTTGATGCACGACTACGGTTGGCGCGAGGACGACGGCACGCCGGGCACGTCCGAACTGAGTACCCAGTCGACCCTGCTGCATGTCGATACCCCTTGGCAGGACGGCACCGCCTTTGCGCGGGTGGAGCGCATCGGCATGGATGCGGGGTCGTTCGAGCAGAACGACCAGGGGCGCTATACCCCGGATTTCGGCAGCTGTCAGTTTGTTGGCAGCACCGCTGACGGGAGGTCGCTCCCCGCATGCAAGGGCGGTTCGCAAACGGCGGACGGTAGCGTGCTGGCGCTGGGCTGGCAGGGCAGCCGCTGGGCCTTCGACCTGGGCACTACCCAGGGCTACGCGATCAACAACTGGTTGGGTGGCGCCACGGTCAACGGGGACCTCGGCCAGCTTGGCTGGTCGCTGACCGCTTCGCGGCGGCCGATGAGCAACTCGCTGTTATCGTTTGCCGGGGCACGTGACCCGCGCACGGGCGTGCGCTGGGGTGGGGTCACGGCCAATGGCACCACGCTCGGCCTGAGCTGGGACCAAGGCGGTGACAATGGCGTCTGGGCCAGCCTCGGGCACCACTGGCTGTATGGCGAAAACGTCGCCGACAACCAGCGCACCCGGGCCATGGCCGGCTGGTACCACCGCGTGGTGGAAAAAGCCGATGAGCGTGTGCGCGTGGGCCTTACGTTGATGCACTGGCGTCACGACAAGGATCTGGGCGGCTACAGCCTGGGGCAGGGCGGCTACTACAGCCCGCAGCGCTACACATCGGTGGGTGTGCCGGTCAGTTATGCCTGGCGCAACTACGACTGGTCGGTGCTGCTGGAAGGCTCCGTCAGCTGGTCACAGGCCCACAGCGGCCGCAGCCGGCTGTATCCGGACACGCACGTCAACCGCAAGGTGCTGACACAGTATGACGTTGGCTCCAACATCGACGCCATGAACGACGCCAGCGACAGCAGCGGGCTGGGCTACCGCCTGCGCGGGCTGTTCGAGCGGCGCCTGAGCGACCGTTGGGTGTTGGGCGGCGGCTTCGACTGGCAGCACAGCGACGACTATGCGCCTAGCCATGGCATGCTCTACCTGCGCTACCTGTTCGAGCCGTGGCGGGGCAACCTGGCGCTGCCGGTGACGCCGCTGGAGCCCTATAGCGAGTGGCGTTGATTCCGAATGCAGACGCTGTGTGCGGATTTACCCGTGAAGAGTCGGGCCTGCAGGGAACGGTCAGCGCCGTGCCGACAACTGCTGCGGTGCCAAAAAAGCATCATGGAAGTAATTGCGTACAGCCTGCATCGCCGGGCTGAACGCCCGTTCCCGGTGCCAGGCCAGCCCAACGCTCATCGGTGTCACCGGGTCGCTGATGGTCACCGTCTCGATACGCTTGCCCTCCAGCGACCAGGGCCGGTGCACCAGGTCCGACAGGATCGCTACACCGCTGCCATTGGCAACCATGCTGCGCACGGCCTCCACCGAACTGGTCCGCACCCGCACTTTCGGCCGCTGCCCGGCCTGTTCCCAATAGCGCATGGCGCTTTGCTCGGCCTCATCCACGGTCAGCAGGATGAACGGCTCGCAGGCCACATCGGCCAGGCTTACCGCCGAGCGCTCGCACAGCGGATGGTTGCCAGGCAGCCACAGGCGGCGTTCGGAGTTGAACAGGGTTTCCGAGACGATGTCCGGGTGGGTGAGGTTGGCGGTGAGTACCACTGCCATGTCGAAACGACCCTCCAGCAACCCTTGCTCGATGGCGCTGCGCTCCTGCTCGTACAGCTCCAGGGTCACATCCGGATGCCAGTGCTCCAGCCGCTGCAGGTGATGGGGCAGGAAGTAGCCGATCACCGTGTAGCTTGCCGCCAGGCGCAGCAGGCCACTGGCGCGCACGTCCGGCAGCGGGCTGTTCAACGCATCGTCCACGCTACGCAGGATCACGTAGGCGCGGTTGAGGAAGTGCCGGCCGGCCTCGGTCAGGCTCATGCCCTGCGCCGAGCGCTGGAACAGCAGCACGCCGAGCATCGCCTCCAGCTCCTTGATCGCCGTGGTCACTGCAGACTGGGAAATGTTCAGGTGGATTGCCGCCTGGGAAATCTGGCCGATCTCGGCGGTGGCGACGAAATAGCGGACCTGGCGCAGGGTCAGTGACACGGTAGCTCCCGGGGTATCCGATTTTCAGAAGACACCCTATCTGTTTATAGATCTTCCCAAGGGGGTGTGGAGAATCTAACGTGGCTTGCATGCAGTCACAAGCGCCAGGAGAGACAGTCATGCAGGTGGTGGATTTCAACTCGGACATGGGTGAGGGCTTTGGCCCGTGGACGATTGGCGACGGCGTCGACAACGAGCTGATGGGCTACATCAGCACGGCCAACATCGCCACCGGCTTCCATGCTGGTGACCCCGGCACCATGCGCCGTACCGTCGAGCGGGCCAAGGCCCTGGGCGTCGCAGTGGGGGCGCACCCTGGGTTCCGCGACCTGGTCGGCTTCGGTCGCCGGCACATCAATGCCCCGGCCCAGGAACTGGTCGACGACATGCTCTACCAACTCGGCGCCCTGCGTGAAATTGCCCGCGCCCAGGGCGTGCGCCTGCAGCACATCAAGCCGCACGGTGCCCTGTACATGCATCTGGCACGTGACGAAGAAGCTGCACGGCTGCTGGTGGCGAACCTGCGAGTGATCGAGCCGGAGCTGCTGCTGTACTGCATGCCGGGTTCGGTGATCTGCCGCATCGCCCAGGAACTTGGCCAGCCGGTCATTCGCGAGTTCTACGCCGACCGCGAGTACGACCTGAGCGGTTCGATCGTGTTCACCCGCAATGTGCGGGGCTACGAACCTGGAGCGGTCGCTGAACGGGTGTTGCGGGCTTGCCAGCAAGGCGTGGTGCGCACGGTCGAGGGCCAGGACCTGGCCATCGAATTCGATTCCATCTGCCTGCACAGCGACACCCCGGGGGCGCTCGACCTGGTCGAGGCCACGCGCAAGGCGCTGGACGCTGCCGGTATCGTGGTGCGTGCGCCACGCTGAATCCGTGGGGCATCCGGCAGGTATACGCCGGAGCCCGTGCAATTTGCTTTCGCCTGCCTTTCTGTAAAGACTCCAAGAAAAGGAACAGTCATGGCCGAACCGCTCGCTACAACCCCTATCCGCTACAGCTTCGGCGCCGACGAGCACCTGTTTGCCGAAGTCAGCGAGAGCATGTCGCTGGAGGCCTTTTTCAAGGGCATGGCCGTCACCCGCGCGGTGGAGCGGCTGGCCCTGGATGGCGTGCTGGATGTGTGCCTGGCCAATGCCTCGTTCCAGATTCGCTTCGACCCGGACCGTATCGCGCCGCAGGCACTGCTGGAGGCGGTGCGCGGTGCCGAAGCGCAGGCGGTGGCCGAGCGCTCGTTGCAGACACGGATCATCGAGATTCCAGTGCTGTACAACGACCCCTGGACCCATGAAACACTGATGCGTTTTCGTGACCGCCATCAGGACCCAGGCAGCACCGACCTGGAGTACGCCGCGCGGATCAACGGCCTGGCCGATGTCGAGGGGTTCATTGCCGCGCACAGCGGTGCGCCGTGGTTCGTGTCGATGGTCGGTTTCGTTGCCGGCCTGCCGTTCATGTTCCAGATGGTCGAGCGAGAGCGGCAACTGCAGGTGCCCAAGTACCTGCGCCCGCGTACTGACACCCCCAAGCTCACCCTTGGCCATGGCGGCTGTTTCGGCTGCATCTATTCAGTGCGCGGGGCAGGTGGCTACCAGATGTTCGGCGTCACTCCGGCGCCTATCTACGACCCGCAGCAGACGCTGAACTACCTGAAGGAGCACATGGTGTTCTTCCGCCCGGGAGACATCGTGCAGTTCAAACCCATTGACCGCCGCACCTACGACCAGGCGGTGGCGGATGTCGAAGAAGGCCGTTTCGACCTGCGCATTCGCTCGGTGGAATTCTCCCTGGACGCGTTCCTTGCCGACCCGGTCGGTTATCCACGGACCCTGCAGGAGGTGCTGGCATGATCAAGGTACTCAAACCCGGCTTGGCTACCTCGGTGCAGGACCTGGGCCGCGAAGGCTACTACCACCTGGGCATCCCGCCGTCCGGCGCCCTCGACCAGTACGCCCTGAGGGCGGCCAACCACCTGGTGGGCAACCCGGCCGGCGCCGCCGGCCTTGAGTGTGCGCTGGTGGGGCCGGAGCTGGAGTTCCAGCAGGATGCCCTGGTGGCGGTTTGCGGGGCGCAGATGCCGGCCTTGCTCGATGGCCGCGAGCAACGCCCGGACACCGCGTTTGCCGTACGTGCCGGGCAGGTGTTGCGTTTCGGCTTCCCTACTGCAGGTGCCCGGGCCTACCTGGCGGTGGCCGGCGGTATCGATGTACCCGAGGTGCTCGGCAGCCGCTCCACCTATGCGTTGGGTGCATTGGGTGGGTTGCATGGGCGCAAGCTGATGGCGGGTGACCTGTTGCCGGTCGGCATGCCCAGCGGCAAGACCCGCGCCGGCGCTAGCCTGCCGATGGCCTTGCGCCAGGCCTTGGGCGGCGAGGTGGTGCTGCGGGTGGTGCCGGGGCTGTATTTTCACCGCCTGACCAAGGCTGCGGTGCGAAGCTTTTTCACCGAAGCCTGGACGGTCGGCTCCGAGGCCGACCGTATCGGCTATCGCTACAAGGGCGGTAGCGCCTTGAGCTTCCAGCCACGGGAGCAGCCGTTCGGGGCCGGCTCGGATCCGTCGAACATCGTTGACAGCTGCTACCCGATCGGTTCGATCCAGGTGCCCGCGGGGCTGGAGCCGATCATCCTGCACCGTGACGCGGTGTCGGGAGGGGGCTACGCCATGATCGGCACGGTGATCAGCGCCGACCTGGATCTGATCGGGCAGATGCAGCCCAACCAGCAGGCGCGGTTCCTCGAGGTAAGCCTGGAGGAAGCCCTGGAAGCTCGGCGCTCGTACAAGAAGAAGCTGGGCTTCCTGGCCAGGTTGTTTGGCTGATTGATGTTTGCGGCGGTGCGTCACCCACACAAGGGCTGGCGCAGTCGTTGCAGGAGCGGCCTGGTGTCGCGAAAGGGGCGCAGAGCGGCCCCGGAATTCCGGCATCACAGCGTCCAGACAAGCCAAAAGGAGAAAATTCCTACAGCGCTTTGGGACGCACCACGCTCCTCGAAGAATTGATTCCCCGATAGTGTTCATGTCTTCAGCCTAACTGGAAGACAAGGACCTCTTCATGCCCGGCCCATCTGCTGTTCGTATTGGAAAACCCCAGGCCGCCAACACTGCCCATGACGTAACCGAAAGCAGCCTGCATGCCATGCTCGATGTCCCGGAGGGCAGCGATTCACCTTATCCACCCGGCCACGGCGGGCGCGCGGATCATGAGGGTTATCCGGCCGACCCGGACTTCCGGCTACGCGGCGGCTTCGCCAACCTGATGCTCGACGCGGCCAACCCGCTGTTCGGCCTGGTCATACGCCTGCGTACGCTGGATGACCTGCCCAATATCGAACATGTGCACAAGACCCTGCAGATTCAGGTCAGCACAATCCGCGAGGAAATACAGCAGCACGGTTATTCGTCTGTGCACCTCGAAGCCTATT
The DNA here is from genome assembly GCF_054792385.1 of Pseudomonas sp. SA233. Taxonomy (NCBI): domain Bacteria; kingdom Pseudomonadati; phylum Pseudomonadota; class Gammaproteobacteria; order Pseudomonadales; family Pseudomonadaceae; genus Pseudomonas; species Pseudomonas sp. SA233. Next base: position 2,436,477 of record NZ_CP096449.1, read on the forward strand.
CCTATGCCTTGTGCCTTTACCTGGACGAGGCCGTGATGAGTCGCCCCTGGGGGAACAATTCGTGCTGGAGCCACGAACCGCTGCTCAGCATCTTCCATGGCGAAACCCAGGGTGGCGAGAAGATCTTCGTGTTGCTGGAGCGGTTGATGCAGTCTCCGGAGGAGTTCCAGGATGTGCTGGAGTTCCTGTACTTCTGCTTTTGCCTGGGCCTGAAGGGCAAGTACGCCCTGGACCCGAAGTGCGATGAAATCATCAATGCCCTGATTTCGCGGATGCACAAGGTCATTCGTGCACTGCGCGGCCCCACGCCGGAATTCCCGGGCGATCCCTATACCAACGTGGTCCATCGCCCCCACCGCATGCGGCGTCGGGAATGGCCCTGGTGGAGCCCGTTGGTGATCTCCGCCATCGCCATGGTCTGCGCCTACTGCTACTACAGCTACCGCCTGAGCTTGATCACCGCCGAGGTGCTGGAGTCGCTCAACGGCATTTTGCAGCAGTAGCAAAGGGGATCCGCATGCCTAGCCAATCCGACTTGCGCTTCACCTTCCAGCCGCTGGCTGGCCAGATTGACTTCGAGGTGGTTTCGTTCGAACTCGACGAAATGATCAGCTCACCGTTCCAGCTGAAACTGGAACTGATCAGTTTTGAAGACGAGGTCGACTTCGGCCAGTTGCTCGACCAGCCAGTGCTGTTCACGATCTGGCGCGGTGAGCGCCCCCTGCGCTATGTGCACGGCCTGGTCAGCAGTTTCAGCCAGGGTGAAACGGGGTTCTATCGCACTCGTTACCGCGCCTTGGTCGAACCCGTGCTGGCCCGTGCCGGCTTGCGTTCGAACTGGCGCATCTTCCAGCAGAAGACCGTGCCGCAGATTCTCGAATTGATGCTCAGGCGCCAGGGCATTGCCCGTTTCGAAATCAACAGCATGGGCGAGCATCAGGTGCGCGAGTTCTGCGTACAGGCCGGTGAAACGGACCTCGACTTCATCGCCCGCCTGGCGGGGGAAGAGGGTTTCGTCTATCGCTTCGAGCACACGCCGAAACATCACCAGCTGGTCATCACCGACCGACTGCTGGCGCTGGGGCAGATCAGCCGAAGCGCGCTCAAGGCCGACGACGAGGATGAAGACTTCTTCGACGAAGACGACATCGGCCCCGACCAGGTACTGTACCGTGCCAACAGCGGTGGCGATCAGGCCAGGCCTTGTTTGCGCCGCCTGCGTTACAGCGAACAGGTGCGCACTGCACGTCAGGTGCAGCGGGACTACACCTTCACCAACCCGCAGTACCGGCAGGAACACCGCGCAGGTGACAGTAGCATCACCCATCAGTCCCGGGACTATGAGCGCTTCGACTACCCCGGCCGCTACAAGCGCGATGCGGTCGGTGTACCCTTTACCACTACCCGCCTGACGGCCCTGCGCCATGACGCCCGTATTGCCGAAGTCGAAGGTGACGATGTACGCCTGCAACCGGGGCTGAGCTTTACCCTCATCGAACACCCGCGCAAAGACCTCAACGCCCATTGGCGTGTGATGCGTGTACATCACGAGGGCAGCCAGTTCACCAGCCTGCAAGAAGAAGCTGCCGGGGCCGAACAAGGAACGCGCTACTCGCAGGAAGCCGTGCTGGTACCCGGCCGGATCGAATGGCGTCCGGCGCCACTGCCCAAGCCACGCATCGACGGCCCGCACATGGCCACGGTCGTCGGGCCGCCCGGGGAAGAGATCTACTGCGACGAGTGGGGCCGGGTCAAGGTGAGCTTCCCCTGGGACCGGGAGAGCGAGAACAACGAGTTCAGCTCCTGCTGGGTGCGCGTGTCACAAGGCTGGGCAGGCGGCAGCTGGGGCTCGATGGCCATCCCGCGCATCGGCCAGGACGTGATCATCCAGTACGTCAACGCCGACCCCGACCAGCCGATGATCACTGGGCGTACCTATTGCGGCGACCAACTGCCGCCGTACGACCTGCCCGAACACAAGACCCGCATGACCATCAAGAGCCAGACCCACAAAGGCGATGGTTTCAACGAGCTGCGCTTCGAGGACGAACTCGGCAAGGAAGAAGTGTTCATCCATGCCCAGCGGGACCAGAACAATGTAGTCGGCAATGATGAGACCACGCGTGTGGGGCGTAATCGTGTCGAGCAGGTCGGCAATGATGAGCACTTGAATATCGGCAATGACTTCCGCCAGGAAACCGGGGGTGACCATACCCAGCTCATTGGGCAAACCTGCCACGTAGACATCAAGCAGGACCTGATCGAGAAGATAGGCAACGACCGTAGCGAATCAACAGGGGCCAATCACAGGGCCCTTGTCGGGAAAGACGCCGAGCTGGTCGTCAAAGGTACGCAAAAGGTCACCGTCGGGCAGGGCATGGAGCAACATACGACGATCTATCAGCTGCGCGCCAGTGAGCGCATCGAGTTCAGAACCGCGGGCGGCAGCATTGTGCTGGACGGGCAGGGCATCACTATCAACGGGCTGAAGCTCGAGCTGTTGGGGCAAACCAGCGCGGCTGCGTCAGGGGCTGGAAACAGCCAGCCACTTACGCTTGCGCCTGACGCCAGCAACAAGTGCGAGGCCAAGGCCTGATGCGCACTGACAACCTGGCCAGGCTCATCGAAAGCCATCATGGGGCGCACTTGTACTGCCATGTGCTGATAGATCCGCTTGCGACTGCTCACGATGGCGACCACGCCGTGCTTGCCCCGCTGCGCAATGCCCTGGGTGAGCAGGCATTGACCCGTGTGCACCGGGCCGACCTGGCCCATGCCCCCCAACTGCATCCCGTACTGGTCTGCCTGGCTTCGCCCGGCATGGTCCCCAGTCGCCGTCTGCTGGAACTGACCGCCCGAGCGGCGCAGAGGGCGTTGTTTCAGCAACGGCGTTACCTGTGTGGCTGGCTGTTCAGTGAGGCGCCTTCGGCCACTGTCGCGTCCCATCTCACGGCCTTGTGTCGGCTACCCGATTCCAATCGGGAATTTGGCTGCTACCCGGTCTACGAACCAATCCGTCTGGAGTTGCTTGCGGCGACGTTCGAGCGGCTTGAACAAGGCCCATGGTGGCCGATCAGTGACTGGTTGTTCCTGAGTAGCGGTGGGAGGTTGGCAAGCCTGAAAGGGCAGAGCGGGCAGCGACACCCTTTGCCGACCCCTGCGCGGCGAATTCAGGATGACGTGGGGCTGATCGAACGTGTGCTGGCTACCTGGAGAGTGTTGCGAGTGGGTTCGCAGCACATCAATCAGTGTCAGATTCCACCGTTTGCTGCGGTGCGTGCTTCGAACCATATCGATGATGCACGCAGGTTGGGCCTGAGCGAGATGGAGGACATCGTGGCCTTCGCTCTCCATCACCTGAGCATTCACCCGAGGCTGCATACCGTACCTGCGGTGGGCGAAATGATCGATGCAGCGGCCAGAGGCCAGGCGCCTCTTGCCGCGTTGCTCGCCCGCTACTCCGAGGCGCAATGGCGCCAACTGATCGAATGCCTGCCGAAATCCGAGAGTCGCTCATGACCATCAGCCAACGTATTGCCCTCGCGATCGCCGAAGCCGGGCTGCCGCACGACCAGTGCATGTTCTGCGAGCGCCAGGGCCTGCCGATCCTGCCGCTGCGCCGCGCCCTGGTGCCCGATACCCGCCCCGAGTGTGTCTCCACCGTGGCGGATGACCGGCATATCTCGACAAAGATCGGCTTGCGCACCTTGCGCAGGGGCTTCCTGTATGTGCTGCTCGATCAGCAGGTCTGGCATGCCTATGCCGTCAGCGAGCAAGGTCATCTGCGCCGCTTCAACCCTTACGAGCCGCCAGATGGCCCGCCTTCGCCGCTGCCCGAAAAATGCGTGAACGCAGATCACGACATTCCTTCGGCCTTTCTCAACCTCGATACCGGCAGGTACACCAGCGCCTGGCTGGCCTTCTCCAGTGACGCCTGGCCGGTGAGCGTGCTGAACGCCTACAAGAGCGGCGCGTCGCCTGCGCATCGCTTCGAGGGCCTGGACCTGATTCAGGCTCGCAACAATCCCGAACTGCTGGGCATCGCCATGACGCCCGATAAGCTTGGGGTCGACCAGCAGGTGTTCGAGTACGCCCAGCATGGCTGTGCTCCCTTCGACAGTGCGCATGGCTTCCACAGCCGCTGGTTGCGCCGGTTCGCCCTGCGAGGGTATCTGGTCAATGCGATCAACCGGCACCAGCTGGAAAACGGCGTGCTGGCAGTGGTGCTCGACGACACTGTCGGGCTGATTCAGGAGTACAACCATCAGCGCCTGAACTGGGTACTGAAGCGTCAGGCCTGGCGTGAAGAACCGATGCGCGCCTATCAGCTGCAGACCTCGCAGATCCTGCAGATCATTCGCGCCACGCACAGGGAATGGGCGGCGCAGAAGGTGCCGTCGCTGGAACCGATGACGGGTGATGGGCCGCCGGTGTTCACCGACCCGGCAGTCGAGCGGCAGCTGTTGGTCGAGCGCGCGCAGCAGGAGAGTGACGAGCGGCTTGAAGAGCGCTACCACGAACCGCAGCGGGCCGCGTTCCAGGCTGAATATGAGCAGCAGGAACGTGAGTTTCAGCGTTACATCGACAAGGACGCGCAGGCGTACGTTGCCTTGTTCGATACGCCCATGTTCAAGGTGGCCGAGGCATACGACTACGACGGTAACGATCGTGAGTCCGGGGTGGCCTACGCCAAGACCATGGCCCTGTGCCTGGGCGGCGGGGTTACGGAAGCTGTCGTCCCCCGCCTTGAACCGCATATTCCCGCTTCCGGCACCAGCGAACTGCTCTGGCTGAAATGGCTGCAGGACCCTGACAGCCCACCCTACCGCGCCTTGCTGATGCGCGACCAGGCACTGCTGGCCGGGCTGCTGCCCAGTTTCTCCGCCACAGAAGCGATCAACTGGAACGACAGCGACAAGCTTTACGGCATGCTGAGTAAGATCATCGCCAGCGATGACGCCGGCCTGCGCACGCGCAATACCCTCAAGCAGGCCATTGCGGAAACGCAGAGCGCGCTCAATGCGGCCAGTCAGCGGCTGGCGCCATGTGTGTCGCCAGGTATTCAGAAGGCTGTGCGGCATTTGAACAGTGCCACGCAGTTTCTCTACAACGGCGTCCACCTGATCGAGCTGGAAGTGAAGATGAAGCTGGGCGAGTACTACGCCTTGCAGAGCGCCCACCTCCGGGAGTTGCAGCACAAGGCCAACGCGTCGATCGCTGAGGCGCGGGACCGGATGCGCCGCAATATCGATGACTTCGAGTTTGGCTCGATGAAGGCCATGCGCAAGGTGCGGCCGATCATCCAGCACGGGCTGATGAGCCTGGCCGTGCTCGACCCGCGGTTCACCAATACGATGATCAGCGTGACGGTGTGGGTCGAGGGCAAGGCTGAAGAGGTGCATGGGCGATTGTTCCAGGAAGCCAACATTGGCGTAACCCAGGCGAGCAGCGCGGCACAGCTTGCCTTGGTGGATATCTCGGTGGCAGCGGGGACGTTGGAAACCGATGCGCGCAGGTTGTTGCAGGGGATGAAGATCACGACGCAGCAGGCGGCCCGGTTGGTAAAAACCGGTTTTTCCGGGTTACGCGGGATTGCTGGCAGCTGGGAGGTCCTGCTGGCGATAGGCGGGTTGTATCTGCAGCAGGACAGCCAGGGCAGGAATCAGGACAAGGCGGAAACGGAGATTGGGCCGAAGGCGCATGAGGCCAAGTTGGCATTGCAAGGATCGTACTTGGGAATATTGGGAGGGAGTATCGAGCTAATAGGGCTCTTGTTGAACTCAAGTAGTAAGCATACTGGAAGATCGTGGGCTAAGGGCGCCTCAGAAACTGGAGTGTCGCTGATAAAAATCGGTGCGATGATAGGTGCAATAACCGGGGTTTTGGATACGGCACAAGCATTTTCTGCCGCTAACCGTACACGAGCAGCTGGGGACAACCTAGCAGCGAGGAATTATTTTAGTGCAGGTCTTGTGTACATCTCTTCAACTGGAATGTTTGTCTATGCAATTTTCAAACCCGTCCTATTAGGGCCTTTAGGTCTGGCTATCGTACTGGCTCTCATCGCTTACGCATTTGCCAAGTCAGCTGAAGAAAGCGAATCTAATGCATTAGAGCGCTGGGTGCGACGCTGCTGCTTTGGGACTAACGATGAAAATCCGGTCGTGTCTTGGAAGACACCTGAATATGCAGATATAGCGTTTGCAGAGCTCAATGCCGCCACGCTCGGCGTACATGCGGCGATTCATTTCGAATCCAAGCGTTTAAGCGACCCGGCCACTTCTAAGATTGGTGGGTTGCTTAGCTTGGAACTAGAGCAAAAAATAAAATTCCAAATCATATTGCCCAAATACCGTGATGAGCATTCGGCCTATCGTTTGATGCTTGTGGTACATCGTCATGGTGACGGAACCTTCCCCGACTTCAGTGGCGGAGAGACTGTTGTTCTTGATGAATACCAACCTGTTCGAGCCGAGGCGCTTACCAAAGCGGCAACATTCCATGACTTTTTTCAGCCGAGGTTGCCCGATTATAAGAGTGATATTTTAGTTGAAAAAATACTACGGTCGCCTAGCCAAAATGAGCCGCATATGTCTTGGCTAGAAATTACGGGTGCTGTGAGTCTGATGGCTACGATTGGGTCGCATACCATTAGAGCCGCGACACTGCTGATAAGTTATTGGCCGGATAGAAGGCTGCCAGACGCATATGTTGAGGTCTGCATTAAGGAAGCTAACGAATGAAAACTAAGCCCAGGGTCCTTTCGGAGCGAGCTCTGTGTTGGAGTCATGATCTGCCTGGTGTCAGTTCGGATGAAGCTCCGCGTTCAAGCTTTGAAGATATAGATCCGCCACCAAACTACTGTGATGATGTGTTCCTGGAGCTTCCTCGATCTACTGTCAGTTTGCGTGGTGTCGCAGTGCTGATAGGGGGACCAATTCTGGTTTTTTCTGTGGGTGCATTAATCTACATGCATTGGAGGTTTTTTGGTATCTACTGGTCGAATAATTGGGGCGTTGACATCCTCGCATCGTTAGCGATTTTGATTGGCATGTCGGCTACTGCGACATATGTAAAAATGGACCTGTTGCTCCCGCGGGACGAACCCATTCGCTTCAATCGCCTGCGACGCAAGATTTATCTCTATCAATTCAGATTCCACTACATCTATCTGTTCAGCCGCAAACACTGGGGCGTCAAACCGGTCGCCTACAACTGGGACGACGTAACCGCCGAAGTCTACCGAGTCTACGCCCCCGGCCACGGTGGGCTGATCGAAAACGTCATGCTGTCGGTCCGCAACCCGGAAACCAACGAAGTCATCGACCGCGTCTTCTTCACCCACGACCTGTACCACGGTGAAGCCTACTGGGCCATCGCCCGGCTATTCATGCAGCAAGGCCCCGAAGCCCTGCCGAAGTTCGTGCACCCACCCCGTGACTGGAACGATGACGATGGCCTGAGCCACATGCATTGCCTGGCACCCAAGGTTAATTGGCCAGAGGAGATAGACCGTGAATCTCGCACCGGGCCATCAGAAGGAGAGGCCCAATGAATCCTGTCGTACTTGTAGGCCATCGACATGTCTGTCCGCTGCATGGCATCAACGAGGTAGAAAGCGGCAGTGCAACGTACATCTTCAACGGCAGGGCGGTTGCCAGGGTGGGGGATCGGACCACGTGCGGTGCCGTGATCGAGAGTGGGGCTGAGCATTTCCTGGTCGAGGGCGCGGCTGTGGCGCGTAAAGGAGACCGGACGGATCACGGTGGTGTGCTGGAGGAGGGCGATGATGGGTGGATGCTGGATTGATCAAATATCTCTTGTACAAGACCGGGCCCACAGATCTCTGTGCGGCTTTGGCCGCGAACACCGGCGCAGCCGGATGGGTTTGCTATCTCGGTGTTGACACCGAGTGCGCCGCGCCACCATTATCCAGCCATATCCACGCAACGGGCTTGCCGGCATGTCCATTTCCAACCACGCCATTTTCGCTTCGGGCTTCATCGCCCAGGCAGGCGCGTGCGTTGCCGTTGCCAAGAAATCCAAGAAACAGCCGCTCATCTGACCGAGGCGCGCTGTCTCGTCAGGTGGGCTGACGAGACAGAAGGCGCCAGGTATCCCTGCCAGACCACTTCGACTCTCCGCCCTGCTGACGCTGACTTTCGGTCAACATCAGGAGTTTTTGCATGTCGAATTTCCGTGGTATCTGGATTGCCCTCGTCACGCCATTGCGCGCCAATGAAGTCGACTTCGCCGCCCTGGAAAAACTGGTGAAGAAGCTGCTCGAAGAGGGTGTGGCCGGTTTTGTGGTATGCGGTACCACGGGCGAGGCGGCGGCGCTGTCCAAGGCCGAACAACTGGCCGTGCTGGATGCCGTGCTGGCCTGGGTGGAGCCGGGCAGGGTAGTGATGGGCCTGTCGGGCTACAACTTGCGCGAGCTGTTGGCCTTCCAGGCTGAAATCCAGCGGCGTGAGATTGGCGGGCTGCTGGTCCCTGCGCCGTGCTACATCCGGCCTTCGCAGGCCGGCATCGAAGCGTTCTTCAGCACCGTGGCGGATGCCGCCAGCGTACCGGTGATCGTCTACGACATACCCTACCGCACCGGGGTACGTATCGAGCGTGAAACCCTGCGCCGCATCGTGCGCCACCCGCGCATCGCGGCGGTGAAGGACTGCGGCGGTGACAGCGAGACCACCATGGCCCTGATCCAGGACGGCCACGCCCACGTGCTGGCCGGTGAGGACGTGCAGATCTTCAACAACCTGTGCCTGGGTGGCGCAGGGGCCATTTCGGCTTCGGCGCATGTGCGGGCCGACCTGTACGTGCGCATGCTGCAGCAGGTCGACCATGGCGACTGGGTAGCCGCGCGCGGCACGTTCTACCAATTGCTGCCTTGGATAAAGATGGCCTTTGCCGAGCCCAACCCGGCTGTGGTCAAGGCGGCCTTGCAGCTGCAGGGGCTGATGACCGACGAACTGCGAGAGCCCATGCAGGCGTGCACGGAGATGACCCGGGGCAAGCTGCGAAGCGTTGTGGATTTGCTCGGCGCTTGAGATAGAACAGCGCAAAACTCATTGAATTAGCGGGGCCCCTGTGGGAGCGGCTTTAGCCGCGAACACCGGCGCAGCCGGTGCCATGCAGCGCGTTGGATTCTTCGCGGCTAAAGCCGCTCCCACAGGGTACGCGGATCGCTTGCTTCTGAATCTATGAGAACGACCTGGCCTCACCAATCAGGATGTCTTCGAAAAACGCCCCGACCGGCTCGCTAGGGTGGCACAACTGGATCTCCAGCACCCACACCACTTCGCTCGGGACGATTTCCACCTCGGCCAGTTTGTCCTGCCCATACAGCACATGCGGGAAGTCGGCGATGCGATGCCCGGCCAGGTTGCGCTCCAGCTGCCAGCCTTTTACCTGGGCACTGCGCTCGGCGAAGTCGTACAGTTCGCGCCCGGTCAGGCCACGGCCCCAGGCCTGGCGGGTTTCGTCGAACACCTCATGCAGTGCCTTGACGCAGGCGTGGTGCAGCTCGTGCTGGCCGAACACGAAGGTGTCGCCATAGTCGCCCTCATAGCCATCCCATACCGGGCCGACGTCGACCACGACGATATCCGTAGTACGTAATACACGTTGCAGATCAATGCCTTGGCGCGGCGTGCGCACGGTGTCGTCGCCAAAGCGGATGTAGGTCGGGTGCCAGGTGTGCGATGCACCCATCGCCTGCAAGGTTTGCGCGGCCATCTTCAGCGCCTGGGCAGTGGTCATGCCGACTTTCAGCTGGTTCGCTATCGCAGCAACGGCCCGCACCGACTGCTCGCGGGCAGCGAGCATGCCGTCCAGCGAGTAGCGTGGGCCGACTTTTTCCAGCTCCGGGTGCAACGGGCTGGCTGTTGAAGCCTCTGGCGCCAGTGTGCCGCTGGCAACGAAAGCCTCCTCGACAAAACGATGGGGCTGCAGGCCTGCTGCGAGGCACTGCTCGCGAACCTGGCTGATCATCGTGGCATTGCCGCAGGCATAGACCTGGGTGTCGGCCCAGCGATGGGCCTGGGCCAGCGCCACCTGCTGCACGCGCGCCTGGTCCGACAGCACCGGGTGCCAGCGAAAGTGAGCGTGTGCACGGCTGGCCTGGTCGAGAAACTCACGGTCATAGAAGTCGGCGTCCGATCTGCCGCCCCAGTACAACGTGACCTCGGCATCACCTGCCAGGGCGGTCAGCAGCAATGGCTTGATGCCGGCGTAACCTGTGCCAGTGGCGAACAGCACCAGGGGGCGCTGGGCCTCGTGCTGCCAGGTGCAGGCACCCACCGGTCCTTCCAGCTTCAAGGTGTCACCTGCTTGCAGGGTTGGCAGCAGGAGTTCGGTAAACAGGCCGCCACTGACCTTGCGGATGTGAAACACCAGTTTCCCCTGGTCCCGGTCGGGCAGGTTGGCGATGGAAAAACAGCGGCTATCGCCGTTGTCCAGCCGAAAGCGTACGTACTGGCCAGCCCGTGCCGACAACGGCTGCGCAGGCTGAAGCACCAGTTCGACGATATCGGTGCTCAGTTCGCGTTTGCCATGAACCTGCGCGTGGATTTCCAGCGCCTGGGTTTCCAGGGACCAGCCGGGGATTTCCAGGCGCATGTCGCTGCAGGCGTGGCTCTGGCACAGCAACATTTCGTCGGCGGCGAGGGGGTAGCAGGGCGCGGGCATGTCTGCCGTCCGCTGCTTGTCCCGATACTGCCCCGACACCACCTTGACCTTGCACGACCCGCAGGCGCCGCGGCGGCAGGAGAAGGGTACCGGCAGGCCGCTGGCGAGCATGGCATCGAGCAGCAGTTCCTGGTTGGCGTCGAAGGTTTTGCCCGAGGGCGACAGTTCAATGACGTGGCGGTTCTGCATGGGCACCTCGGGGCAAGTGGAGGTTCGATTGTTGCTATAGTCCAGGACCAGTAGAACCTCCAGTTTCGGTTAATTCACATGGTCCAGCTTCGCAAATGGCAGCCGCTGCTCAAGCTCGACGCGGCGCAGTCGCAGGCCTCGTACAGGCAGATCGTCGAGGGCCTGGTAGCCGCTATCACCGAGGGCCGTCTGCGCCCCGGTACGCCGTTGCCCGGCACGCGGGAAATGGCGCAACTGCTGAACGTCAATCGCAAGACGGTGATCCTCGCCTACGAGGAAGCCGAGACCAAAGGCTGGCTGGAAAGCGTGCAGCGCCGTGGCACCTTCGTCAGTCGGCAGCTGGCGGCTGGCACCCTGGCCGAGCCCGATGCAGCGCAGCCCTTTGCCCTGGTGCTACAGGAGGAGCCTGCCGTTGCCTACTTCGCGGCCAACGAACAGGCTGCCGCGCAGCAGGATCGGCCGGGTGCGCTGTTCTTCGACAACGGCGCCTGTGACCACCGCCTGCTGCCGCAGACCGTTCTGCACCGCTATTACCGTAATGCCTTGCGCAACAGCTTTGCCGCCAACACCGTGCGCCATGGCAGCGCGTGCAGCAGCCACTCCCTGCGCAGCGCCTTGGCCGACATGCTGCGGCACAATCGCAGCCTGAACGTTGGCGCCGAGCATATCTGCCTGACCCAGGGCGTGCAGATGTCGCTGTACCTGGTGGCCAGCGTGCTGCTCAAGCCTGGTGACGTTGTGCTGGTAGAGCGCCTGAGCTATCCGCCTGCGTGGGAGATCTTCCGCCAGCTGGGCGCCCGGCTGGTCACCGTAGAACTGGATGAGGAGGGCTGTCGGGTCGAGCAGATCGATGCATTGTGCCGGCTGCACCAGGTACGCATGCTGTACATCACACCCCATCACCAGTTCCCGACCACGGTCAGCCTGCCTGCCGGGCGCCGGCAGCAGTTGCTGGAACTGGCGCGGCAGCACGACTTCTGCGTGGTCGAGGAAGACTACGACCATGAATACCACTTTGCCGGGAGGCCTTACCTGCCGCTGGCCAGCGACCGTCAGCAGCGGCATGTGATCTACATTGGCTCATTGTCCAAGTCCTTGGGCAGTACGTTCCGTTGCAGTTTCATCGTGGCGCCGGCGGAGGTGGCCGCAGCGCTCGAACGCAGGGCGACGCTGACCCTGGGGCAGGGCGATGCGGTGATGCAGCAGATGCTGGCGGACTTGATCAATGATGGCGAGCTGAAGAAGCACTTGCGTCGGGTCACCCGGGAGTATCGCCGACGTCGAGAGACCCTGTTGGTTTGCTTGCGCGATGCCTTTGGCGAGCAGGTAACCGTGCGCGAGCCGGAAGGTGGGCTGGCGCTGTGGGTGAGGTTTGCTGACGGGATCAATGTGGATCAGTTGGTTGGCAAGGCGTTGGAGTTGGATCTGGTGGTACGCAGTGGCCGGCAGTTTTCGCCGTTTGGTCATGCGGAAAATGCCTTGCGCCTCGGGTTCGCCTCGCTGGACATGGATGAAATTCGGCTGGCTACACAACGTTTGGCGCAGGCGGCGAAGGCGATTACCGGGTAGTAGAAAGGACAGCCTGCCTGGCAGTCCTGACCAGCGACGAGGTTGCCTATATCACCGGGCAGAACAATACCGTCGCGCGCAACGTCTTGCCGCCGTCAATGCGCAGCCGTCGGCAGCATGCCCGAGCCCTGGGCCTTGTGCGCGGCTTCTATCAGCTGCAGGTTGCGGCTGCGCAGGGCGTGATTGTTGCCAACACGCAGGTTGGAGCGAAGCGCCAAGGTTTCGGCCTGTTCATACTGCCCTTGCTGAAGGCGCAAAACGCCAAGGTAGTGCAGCGTTGCCGGGTTGTTCGGTTGAATGTGCAGCGCACGCTCCAGGGTGGCCGCCGCCTGGTCCAGCTGGCCGTCGGCATACTGTTGCGAGGCGGTTTCGATCAGCACCGTCGAAGCATTGTTGCTGCGTGTGGGCGCGTAGCGTTCGCCGGCCAGTGCGCCCTGTGCCGTGATTGCGCTGAACAACAGGAGCAGGGCTGACAGAACAGGTGTGCTGGGCATCGGCGGAAGACTCGGCAGGGCTTGGGCGGGCCAGGTTGGAGGGCGAGGGGATGCTATCGACCGAATTGGAGCGTTGAAGTTCCCGCCTGGTCGGCTTGTTGCCCGTTGCCCGGTATGTGCCTCGACAACATCTGTTCGGTTACCGCCCATAACCGCACTCCGGCGCCTCAAGCCTGGGGTAGTACCTCCGATAGCAGCACACCCACCGTCGAATCATCGACCAGAAGTGGTGCCAACAAGGAGTACTGCCCCCATGCTTGCCAACCTGAAGATCCGCACCGGAATGTTCTGGGTGCTGTCGCTGTTCAGCGTGACCCTGCTGTTTTCCACCGTCAGTGCCTGGCGGGCGGCGGTGGGCAGCGACCAGCAGATCACCGAACTGGACCAGACCGCGCACCAGTCGGACCGGTTGAACAATGCGTTGCTGATGGCGATTCGCGCCAGTGCCAATGTGTCCTCGGGCTTCATCGAGCAGCTGGGTGGTCATGAGGAAAGCGCCAACAAGCGCATGGCGCTGTCGGTCGAGCTGAACGACAAGAGCCAGAAGCTGGTGGACGAGTTTGTCGAAAACGCCCGCGAGCCTGCGCTGCACGCTCTGGCAACGGCACTGCAGGCCACCTACGGCGAGTATGCCAAGGCGGTCGCCGGGCAGCGTGAGGCAACCCGTCAACGTTCACTCGAGCAGTATTTCAAGGTCAACACCGACGCCGGCAACGCCATGGGCCGGCTGCAGGCGCTGCGCCAGCAACTGGTCGGCGCATTGAGTGAGCGCGGTCAGCAGATCATGCTGGAATCCGACCGGCGCCTGGCGCGCGCCCAACTGCTGAGTCTGGGGCTGCTGGGCGTGACGTTGGTGTTGGCGGTGCTGTGCTGGGCCTTTATTGCCCAGCGCGTGCTGCACCCGCTGCGCGAAGCTGGCCGGCACTTCCAGCGCATTGCCGGCGGCGACCTGAGCGTGCCGGTGCAGGGGCAGGGCAGTAACGAGATCGGCCAGCTGTTCCATGAACTTGAGCGCATGCAGCAGAGCCAGCGCGACACCCTGGGGCAGATCAGCAACTGTGCCAGGCAGCTGGACGCAGCCGCCACGGCGCTGAATACGGTCACCGAGGAAAGCGCCAACAACCTGCGCCAGCAGGGCCAGGAGCTGGAGCAGGCCGCTACCGCCGTTACCGAAATGACCACGGCCGTTGAGGAGGTTGCGCGCAATGCCATCACCACTTCGCAGACCACCAGCGAATCCAACCAGCTGGCGGCGCAAAGCCGCCGGCAAGTCAACGACAACATCGACGGCACCGAGGCCATGACTCGGGAGATCCAGGCCAGCAGCGCGCATCTGGAGCAACTGGTCGGGCAGGTGCGGGACATCGGCAAGGTGCTGGAAGTGATTCGCTCGGTGTCCGAGCAAACCAACCTGCTGGCACTCAATGCCGCCATCGAGGCCGCCCGTGCGGGCGAGGCCGGGCGCGGCTTTGCGGTGGTGGCTGATGAAGTGCGTACGCTGGCTTACCGCACGCAGCAGTCGACCCAGGAAATCGAGCAGATGATCGGGCGCGTGCAGGCGGGTACCGAAGCGGCCATGACCTCGATGCAGGCCAGTACCAGCCGCGCCCAGTCGACGCTGGACGTGACCCTGGCCTCGGGGCAGGTGCTTGAGGGTATCTACAGTGCGATCGGCGAGATCAACGAGCGTAACCTGGTGATTGCCAGTGCAGCCGAAGAGCAGGCCCAGGTGGCGCGAGAGGTGGACCGCAACCTGCTGAACATTCGCGAGCTGTCGACATCCTCGGCAGCAGGGGCGCAGCAGACCAGTGAGGCGAGCAAGGCGTTGTCGGGGTTGGTGGGGGAGATGGCGGCGTTGGTGGCGCGGTTCAGGGTTTGAGGTCTGGCGGGCACCAGACTGTGGCAGTGGGCGCGCCCGCGAACACCGGCGTAGCCGGTGCCTTCCACCGCGTCGCCTGCTTCGCGGGCATGCCCGCTCCCACAGGGACCCATCAGCTGAAGGAATGCGCCGTACCTGTGGGAGCGGGTTTACCCGCGAACACCGGCGCAGCCGGTGCCATCCACCGCATCGCCCGGTTCGAGGGCACGCCATGTGCGCTTTCAGTTATCGATCGTGCTTCGAAGAGGAGCGCCCGGCCTTGTTGTGTTCCTTGGAATGGGCAATGCCGGACCGGGTAGTGCCACGGCCGTTGTCATCATTGCGCAGGCTTCCATAGTGATTGCCGCTCTCGCCATGGTTGCGGGTGGCTTTGCCTGCATGATCACTCTCGTAGCCGACGCCATTACCGTTGAACCCACCTTTGCCACCGCCATTGCCATTACCTTTGGCATATGCGGAACCAATCGGCGAGACATCGGCAGGCAACAATGCAGTTGCGCCGAGCGCCAGGGTACAGGTAAAGACCGCTACCAGGGTTTTTTTCATGTTTGTTCGCTTCCAGAAGGCGCAGGGGGGAGCTTGAGTGCGGATACGACATAAGGTTGCCTTTCAAGTTCCGCAGTGCGCAGCCGTTCGATGAAGCGGCTGCCAGGCGCTTTCAGTACCTGGCAGCCTCAAGCTTCATGACTGCTCAGATCTCGACCTGGGTGCCAAGCTCGATCACCCGGTTCAGCGGCAGCTTGAAGTACTTCAGGTTGCTGTTGGCATTCTTCAGCAGGAAGGCAAAAAGGTGCTCACGCCAGCGGGCCATGCCCATCTGCCTGCCTGCAATGACCGTCTCCCGGCTGAGGAAATAAGTGGTGCGCATGGGGCCGAACTCAAGGTCCGCACGCTGACAGCGGCTTAACGCCAACGGCACGTCGGGCTCCTCCATGAAGCCGAAATGCAGGCTCACGCGGAAGAAGCCGTCACCAAACTCCTCGACGTCAAAGCGCTTGCCAGCGTTGACCCGTGGCTCGTCCTCGAACACGACGGTCAACAGCACCACCTGTTCATGCAGTACCTGGTTATGCAGCAGGTTGTGCAGCAAGGCGTGAGGCACCGCCTCGGGCCTGGCGGACAGGAATACGGCAGTACCGCCCACGCGGTGAGGCGGTTGGGCCCTGAGGCTGGTAATGAACAGGTCCAGCGGCAGCGAACTTTCGTCCAGCCGCTCGACGATCATCCGTCGCCCGCGCTTCCAGGTAGTCATCAGGGTGAACAGTGCAAGGCCGGCAATCACCGGAAATGCACCGCCCTGGAGGATCTTCGGCGCATTGGCGGCGAAATACAGGCTGTCGACCAGCAGGAATGCCAGCAGCATCGGCACCGCCAGCCAGCGTGGTGCCTTCCACAGCAACAGCACCACTGCCGAAGCCAGCAGTGTGGTGATCAGCATGGTCCCGGTCACGGCTACGCCATAGGCGGCCGCAAGTGCCCCGGACGACTCGAAGCCGACCACCAGCAGCACCACGCCAACCATCAGTGCCCAGTTCACCATGCCGATGTAGATCTGCCCCTGTTCCTCGCTGGAGGTGTGCTGGATGAACATGCGCGGTACGTAGCCCAACTGGATGGCCTGGCGCGTCAGCGAGAACGCACCGGAAATCACGGCCTGGGACGCGATGATGGTGGCCAGCGTGGCCAGCCCGACCATGGGCAGCAGGGCCCATTCGGGCGCCAGCAGGTAAAACGGGTTGCGCACTGCCTGCGGGTCGCCGAGGATCAGTGCGCCCTGGCCGAAGTAGTTCAGTACCAGGCCGGGCAGCACCAGCAGGAACCAGGCCCGGGCGATGGGTTTGCGGCCGAAGTGCCCCATATCGGCGTAGAGCGCTTCGGCGCCGGTCAGCGCCAGCACCACCGCGCCCAGGATCGCCACGCCCATGCCCGGGTGCAGCACGAAGAACTTCACCGCCCAGAGCGGGTTGAGTGCCTGCAGCACCTCCGGGCGCTGGACGATGCCGTGCAGGCCCAGTGCACCCAGCACGACGAACCACAGCACCATGATCGGCCCGAAGAGGATGCCGATGCGCGCGGTGCCATGCTTCTGGATCAGGAACAGGGCCACCAGCACCACCACCGACAGTGGCACGACCCAATGCTCGATACCGTCGAAGGCCAGTTGCAGGCCCTCGACGGCCGATAGCACGGAAATCGCCGGCGTGATCATGCTGTCGCCGTAGAACAGCGCGGCGCCGAACAAGCCGAGCAGCACCAGTATCCTGCCCAGGCGCTGGTAGGGCGCCGCCGCCCGATGCGCCAGGGCGGTCAGGGCCATGATGCCACCTTCGCCCTGGTTGTCGGCACGCAGGATGAACAGTACGTACTTGAGCGATACCACCCAGAGCAACGACCAGAACACCAGCGACAGCACTCCGAGTACGCCAGCGGTGTTGGCCTGTACGCCATAGTGCCCGGCGAACACCTCCTTGAGGGTGTACAGCGGGCTGGTGCCGATGTCGCCATACACCACGCCGACAGCGGCGACGAGCATGCCGACAGGGTTGGACTTGGCGGGAAGGGATTGATTTGCGATGACGGTGGACTGGCTCACGAAAGGTTTCTCTGGACTGGCGGGTATAAATGCATGCCATCCCTGAGCATCGCGCGCCCAGTATTCCTTCTGTCTGCCGGCTCAGTCGTAAAAAGAGCGTAAAAAATCAGCCAGCGCCCCAATACCTGTCAGTAAGCAATTCGGGGCCGCTTTGCGTCCCGGCCAGCTCCCACAGGTACAGCGCAGACTTCAAGAGTTTACGTGGTCCCTGTGGGAGCTGGCCTGCCGGCGATGGGGTGGTCAGCCAGGTTGCGCCGCCAGGCTGTTGCTGACGTTACGCCCCAGCACCAGCACCGTAGCGAAACCGCAACCCACCAGGGCCGTGGCCAGGCTCAGCAACACCGAGCTGCCCAGCTGGTCGACGATCCGACCGCCGAAGAACGAGCCCAGTGCAATGATCACCTGAAACATGGCAACGAACAGCGGCATGCCACGTTCGACATCCTTGGGCGCGACGACGAACATCCAGATACTGGCGCAGGCCGGGAACGCGCCGAAGGCGAAGCCCCACAACCCGATCAGCATCGCGGCACCGGTCATGCCGGTGGCGAAGTGAGGGAACAGGGCAGTGCTGGTGCCGATCATCAGCGCTACCAGCAGCAGGGTGTGACGTACGCTGCGGTTGGCGGCGAAACCGGCGAAGATATTGCCGAATACCCCGGCCACGCCATAAAGCAGCAGCAACGAGCCAATGGTAGGCCCATCGAAGCCGGAGCTCTGCTTGAAGAAGGGGGCGACATAGGTGTACGCGGCAAAGTGCGCCAGGCCGATCAGCAACACGGCGATCAGGCCAACCCGCGCCTGTGGGTTGATGAACAGGGCCGGCAGGTCGCTGATGCGAATGGCTTTGTCCGGGTTGAGCCGCGGGAGCAACAGGATCTGCGCCAGCAGCACCGGTATGCCCAGTAGCGCGGTTATCAGGAAGGTCATGCGCCAGCCCATCAGGCCACTCAACCAGGTGCCCACCGGCACGCCCAGCACGGTGGCAAGGGTTACGCCGACCATGATGATCGAGGTGGCCTGGGCTACGCCCACGCCCTTTGGCGCCAGGCGGCCGCTGAGGGCAATGGCCGTTGCCCAGAAGCCGCCGATACTCACGCCCAGCAGCACGCGGCCGAACAGCAGCAGGTTGAAGTCACTGGCGTAGGCCACTAACGCGTTGGCGATGATCATGATCAGCGTCAGCCCGATCAGCAGGTAGCGACGGTCCAGAGCGCCAATGCCCACCGACAGTAGTGGGGCGGCGAGGGCGGCCATGATGCCGGGCAGGGTAACCATCAGGCCGGCGTGGCCTGCACTGATGCCAAGGTCGCTAGCGACATCGTTGAGTACGCCCACCGGCAGGAACTCGCTGGTCACCAGGGCGAAAGCGCCGACGGCGACTGAAAGGATCGCCAGCCACTGCTGGCTGACGCTTTGTTGATCATGTTCGGGGAGGCCACGAGGGGCCTGGCTGGCACTTGGCATGGTATTGGATTCCAAGAGAGGGATGTCGCCTGAAGCAGGCGCAAGGAGCGGGGGAAATTTGCCGGGGATTATAGGGGGCGGTTTCGCCTGGCCAACATGCGGGTCGCTCGATAGTAATCATCAGCGCAATCGATGAAACGCCTTGCGCAGAGCGCCCGCTGTTGGATGGGAGCGCAGAGAACAAATATCGCTCGTTTGAAGCGTCCATTGCAGGAGCAGCCTTGTGCTGCGAAGAGGCCGGTAGTGACAAAGCCTTTGTATTGCTTGTCCCGGCCTCTTCGCAGCACAAGGCTGCTCCTACAAAACCTCACTTAACCAATGAGTCGCTTGTCCGCGAAGGACAGGCCTATGGCGATACCAGCACATCGCACTGGGATTCGTTCAGCACATGCTTGGTGACGCTGCCTATCAGCAGCTCTTCAAGCGCGCTTTCCCCTTGCTTGCCAACCACGATCAGGTCGCATTCCAGTTCTTGTTCCTGCTCGGCAATCCGCCAGGCAGGGTCGCCATGCACCACGATTTGCCGAGCATCTGCCACTCCGGCGGTTTCGCTCAAGGCCGCGAGCTGCTGGACCGCATCCTTGCGGATGACATTGCGGTAGTGTGCAAGGGTGTCATGGTCGATGTGGGCGAAACGCATGCTGCCTTCGAACGGCGCTTCGTAAACATGCAACAGAATGATCTCGGCCTGTGGGGCAATGGCTTTTGCCAGTTCGATGGAGCGCAGTGACGAAGGCGAAAAATCAACTGCAACCAGCAAGGTCCGGTAGGCATCGCGTGGCGCCTGCTTGACCACCAGCAAAGGGCAGGGCATGCGGTTCAGCATCTTCTGCACCGTGGAGCCCGGCAGCAGGCGCCGCGCGACGCTCTGGCCCTTCGCCCCGCATACCAGCAGGTCGCTGCGTTTATCCTGCACCACACGGGTGATCTCCGTGGTCACCGAGCCGTGCGCGACCTGCACGCCAGCGGCGATGTCATGGCGCTGGAACAGCATTGCAGCCAGTGCGCGGATTTTTTCGCCAGCGGTATCCAGCACGCGCTTCAGCAGGTCGTCACCCGGTGCCACCAGCTGTTTCAGGCGCTCGAAGGGGGCCGGGTTGGCAACGTACAGCAGGTCCAGCGATGCCTGCTGCGCCTTGCTCAGGTGCGCAGCGCGCTCTGCCGCGTTGCGGGCGGAGGTGGACAGGTCGGTTGCTACCAGTACGTGGTTCAGGTGGCTCATGTGGGACTCCTTATCCTAGGCCGCGCACAGTGCTGGATGGCCTTGAGCACAATGCGCATGGCGGTTTTCGATTCGTTCCTTGCTGACAGCCATCGTCGCGCGAACCCGGCTCAGCGGCTTGACGTGCGTCAAGGGAGCACTTCGGCTGATAGGCTCGCAGGGCTATTGCGATTGTTTGCATGAGTCAACTTGATGCTTTCCCGTAGCAGTACTAATACTAAGAGACTGCCGGGAGGGGGATGATCATGCAGATGCGCTTTGTTGTGGTTCCCGCTGTGCCGCTCAAGAAAGAGATTTACCCGCGTAGTCTTGGCTTTTCCGCAACGTTAGGGGAGGGCTATGACCTTTATGACACACAGGAAAAGCTGCGCCTGACCCTCAACTACCCCACACGTGCCGAGGCGGAATTCGTATGCGCATCCCGCAACAGTTGCCGGGATGCCGACACGGCGGATATCGCCGGGAATGGTTGATGCTGTGGCGGACACCGGCGTAGCCGGTGCCATGCATCACATTGCGTTCTTCGCGGGCACGCCCGCTCCCACAGGGATTGCGCCCGGTTCAGGGCTTGCGGTCATGCGTGCTTGAGCGCTTCCACCAATTGTGCCTTGGTCATGGTGGAGCGCCCTTTGATGTTTTTGCTGCGCGCTTCCTTCATCAGGCTTTGCTTGCTCTGGGTTTCCAGGGAGCTGCCCGATGTGCGGGAATGACCTTGGCGCGACTTCGCCGCCCGTTTGGCCGAGTCCGAGCGGGCAGTTTTCTTCTCGCTGGAGGATGTAGCCTTACCCGAGCCACCTTTTTTCTCGCCTCCACCGGACTGTTTGTTCACGGTGGCCCAGGCCCGCGCTTCGGCCTGGTCTTTCGGCACGCCTTTGTGCTCGTAGCTTTCCTCGATATGTTCGGCCTTGCGCTTCTGCTTGTCGGTGTATTTGTCCTTGTCGCCGCGTGGCATGGCATTCACTCCCGTCTGGTTTACATGAGCGGTTGAATGCCGCGGCAACGCCAGAGTGCCCGGTAATCGACCAGCGGTGCCAGCAAACCGGTTGCCCACTCTAAACAGTCATTCAACCGACACATCGAAGCCGTAGGGTTCAGACAGGAACCGCTCCAGGGCTCTGGCCCCTGATGTTGCCGTGATGGCGCCGCCAGACGGCTCTACCGTGCGGCCTGCCATTCATCGGTCACAAAGCTGTAACATTGCTGCTGCAAAGTGTGCCGGCCATCACACGGAGCGCTTTTCGATGATACGCCTGATGAAATCTGCTGCACTCGCCGTTGCCGTTTCTCTTTGCGCCACTTCGGCATCCTTTGCCGCAGAGAACATCCGCCTGACCGGTTCCGGCGCAAGTTTCCCGGCACCGATCTACCTGACCTGGTTCAAGGCCTTCAGCAAGGAAACCGACGGTGTCACCGTTGACTACCAGTCCAAGGGGAGCGGGGCGGGTGTTCAGGACTTTCTGAACAAGACCGTCGACTTCGCCGCCAGCGACTCGGCAATGAAAGCCGAAGAAATCGCCAAGGTCGGCGAAGGCGTGCAGTTGCTGCCAATGACCGCCGGTGAAATCGTCCTGGCTTACAACCTGCCAGGCAACCCTAAAGGGCTGAAGCTGCCACGCGATGTGTACTCCAACATCTTCCTCGGCAAGATCACCCAGTGGAACGACCCGCAGATCGTCGCGGCCAACCCTGAGCTGAAACTGCCAGCCACCCCGATCACCGTGGTCGTGCGTGCCGACTCCAGCGGCACCACTGCGGTATTCACCAAGCACCTGTCGGCCATCAACGCTGACTTCAAGCAAGCGCTGGGTGAAGGCAACACCGTCAACTGGCCGGCCAGCGACAAGTTCATCAAGTCGCCGAAGAACGATGGCGTAACCGCCACCGTCCGCCAGACCCCAGGCGCCATCGGCTACATCGAATACGGCTTCGCCAAGCTGGCCAAGGTCGACTTCGCCCAGCTGCAGAACAAGGCCGGCCAATACGTAGTGCCGAACGCCGAGAGCGGTGCCGAGGCGCTGGCTGCGGTGAAGATGCCGGAGAACCTGGTGGCCTGGCTGCCTGACCCGGACGGTGCCAAGTCCTACCCGATCACCTCCTACACCTGGATGATCTTCCGCAAGGACAACGGTAACCCGGCCAAGGCCAAGGCCATGCGCGAAATGGTCGAATACAGCCTGACCGAAGGCCAGAAGATCGCCGACTCGATGGGCTACATCCCGCTGCCAGCGTCGGTTGTCGACCAGGTACGCAAAGCGTCCGCCAACATCCAGTAACACGCCCAGGCGCTCCCGGTGTGGTCTGGCGGCCATGCCGGGTGTGTTTGCCCTCTGTCCCGGAACTTGCCAATGAACACTCCTTTTGCCATCCCGGCTAACCCCGACTCCGCGTGCCAGCCACCGTCTGCGAAAGACTTCCTGGTCGATCGCACCTTCCGTGCGCTTGCACGCATCGGTGTGGTGCTGGTGCTGGCGCTGGTCTTCGCGCTGGTCTACGAAGTGGGCCGCAAGGCACTGCCAGGCATCGAGAAGCACGGTTTTGACGTGCTGTTCGGCAGTGTCTGGGACGTCAACCAAGGCAAGTACGGTATTCTGCCAGCGATCTGGGGCACGCTCTACAGCGCCCTGATCGCCCTGTTGATCGCCGGTTTCTTCGGCGTCAGCATGGCCATTTTCCTGACCCAGGACTTCCTCCCGGCCCGGCTGGCGGCGGTGTTTCGCACCATCGTCGAGCTGCTCGCTGCCATCCCCAGCGTCGTCTACGGCCTGTGGGGGATCTATGTGGTCATCCCGGCCATTCGCCCGCTGACCACCTGGCTGAACAGCGAGCTGGGCTGGATTCCCTTTTTCGGTACTTCCCTGAGCGGCCCAGGGCTGCTGCCTGCCGCGCTGGTGCTGGCGATCATGATTCTGCCGACCATCGCCGCCGTTTCGCAGGACGCCCTGACCAGCGTGCCGATGAAGACCAAGCAGGCCGCCTACGGCCTGGGCGCCACCCACTGGGAGGCCATTCTCAAGGTAATGGTGCCATCGGCAGCCACCGGCATCTTCGGTTCGCTGGTGCTCGGCCTGGGCCGTGCGCTGGGTGAAACCATGGCGCTGGCCATGCTGGTGGGCAATGCCAACAACATTTCCCTGTCCCTGTTCGCCCCGGCCAACACGCTGGCGGCCTTGCTGGCGCTGAACTTCCCGGAGGCCGGCCCGAACGAGATCGAGGTGCTGATGTACGCGGCACTGGTACTGATGTTCATCACCCTGCTGGTGAACGTGCTCGGCTCGATGATCATGCTCTACGCCCAGCGGGGTAACAAATGATGACCAACCTCACCACCCCTGCAAACGCGTTGCCCAGCCTGCAGCGCAAGCTGGAAGGCCGTTCCCTGCGCAGCCTGTTGTTGACCACGCTGGCATGGTTCGCGGCACTGGTGGCCAGCGTGCCGCTGATCTCCGTGCTGTACATGCTGATCACTCGCGGTGGCGCACGCCTCAACCTGGAGGTGTTCACCGAGCTGCCACCCACCGGTTTCGAGATGGGCGGGGGCTTTGGCAACGCCATGGCCGGTACTTTCGTCATGGTCGGCATTGCTGCTGCCATCGCCGTCCCGGTCGGTATCCTGGCCGCGGTGTTCCTGGCCGAACTCGGCCCGGACAGCAAGCTGGCCAACGCCGCGCGCTTCGCCGCCAAGATGCTCACCGGCTTGCCGTCGATCCTGGCTGGCGTATTCGCCTATGCCCTGGTGGTGATGACCACCGGCACCTACTCCGCGCCGGCAGGTGGTGTGGCCCTGGCGGTACTGATGCTGCCCATCGTCGTGCTGACTGCTGAAGAGTCGATGAAGATGGTGCCCAAGATCATGAAGGATGCCGCCTACGGCATGGGCTGCACCCGTGCCCAGGTGATCTGGAAAATCGTCCTGCCCACCGGCCTGCCGGCCATCCTGACCGGCGTCATGCTGGCCGTGGCCCGTGCCGCCGGCGAGACCGCGCCGCTGCTGTTCACCGCGCTGTTCAGCAACTACTGGATCCTGCATGACGGCGACCTGGCGGTCATGAACCCGACGGCCTCGCTGGCTGTACTGATCTACAACTTCTCCGGCATGCCATTCGACAACCAGCTCGAGCTCGCCTGGGCGGCCTCGCTGGTACTGGTGATGATCGTGCTGGTAATCAACATTCTGAGCCGAGTATTCGGCAAGCCCAAGTATTGAGAAAGGGAGCATCCGACCTTGAACGTATCCACTGCGCCAAAAGCCGCTCCCGTGGTCAGCGAAGCCCCCATCGTCATGGACTGCAAGCTGGACAAGATCTTCTACGGCAATTTCATGGCCGTTCGCGACAGCCATGTGCCGATCCGCAAGAACGAGATCACCGGTTTCATCGGGCCGTCTGGCTGCGGCAAGAGTACCGTCCTGCGTAGCCTCAACCGCATGAACGACCTGGTGAAGGGCTTCCGTTTCGAAGGCCATGTGCACTTCCTGGGCCAGGACGTCTACGGCAAGGGCGTCGACCCTGTGGTGGTGCGCCGCTACATCGGCATGGTGTTCCAGCAGCCCAACCCGTTCTCCATGAGCATCTTCGACAACGTCGCCTTCGGCCTGCGCCTGAACCGCTACAAGGGCGACATCGGTGACCGCGTCAAGCACGCGCTGCAGGGCGCCGCGCTGTGGGACGAGGTGAAGGACAAGCTCAAGGTCAGCGGCCTGGCCCTGTCCGGTGGCCAGCAACAGCGTCTGTGCATCGCCCGCGCCATCGCCACCGAGCCGGAAGTGCTGCTGCTGGACGAACCCTGCTCGGCACTCGACCCGATTGCCACCCGCCGGGTGGAGGAGCTGATGGTCGAGTTGAAGAAGGACTACACCATCGCCCTGGTGACCCACAACATGCAGCAGGCGA
Organism: Pseudomonas sp. SA233; assembly: GCF_054792385.1. Lineage (NCBI taxonomy): Bacteria > Pseudomonadati > Pseudomonadota > Gammaproteobacteria > Pseudomonadales > Pseudomonadaceae > Pseudomonas > Pseudomonas sp. SA233. The sequence goes on from NZ_CP096449.1 coordinate 2,461,471, forward strand.
TTCGTGTGGCCGACACCACCGCGTTCTTCTCGGTCGATATCTCCAAGGGCACCCGTACCGGTTACCTGGTCGAGATGGGCCCGACCACGCAGATTTTCCAGAACCCGCGTGAGCAGCTGACCGCCGACTACATCAGCGGCAAGTTCAGCTGAGGCCGCAGGTGCCAAGGTGGCCGGGTGTTGCAGTCAGGAAGGCTGCAACACCCGGCCGCATTACCTTCCGTCAAGTGTTACCAGGGATTTCCAATGCCAGCGACGCGTCGTCTTGATCTGCCAGCGGTAGAGCGCGCACTGCGTGAGGTGCAGGCCCGCTTTGCCGAACTCAGCCAGCATTTCACCGAACCGCGCGATCCGTTTACCGACGAGGTGCTGCTGAATGTGGTTGAAGGCTATGCCCTGATTGACGACTATGTCGCCCGGGGTGTCGACCTTTTCGACCTTCAGCAACTGAACCTGATGCTGGAGATCAATGCCACCGTGCTGTGCGGCAGCGACCCGGCACGCAGGCTGGAGTTTGCCCCGCACCTGGCGGCGACCGAGGCGCACTTTTTCAACAACGTGGAGGGCGGCATCAAGGACCTCTACAACTGGTATTGCTCGTACGGCAGCGATTCGATCTGGAAGCGCGCGGCGGGTGTCTACGTTCGAATTCTCAGCAAGCCGCAGCTGTTCATCGAAGGCAACAACCGCACAGGGTCGCTCATTGTCAGCTACCTGCTGATGCGCGCGGGGTTACCGCCATTCGTGTTGTCGCTGGACAATGCCGAGGGTTACTTCAACCCATCCTCGGTCATACGCAACTCTGCCAAGCATGGTGTCAAGGCTTTGTACGAACTACCCAAGATCAAGAAAAAGTATGCAGCTTTCCTTGAAGCGCACGCGCCTGAGCCCGGCAAGTTCTTCCTGGGCGTCACATCCATGCCTGCGCGCGAGAGGTGCCGCTGATGCAAAGCTCTTCTCTGTTCCAACGCGGGCGGCAAGCCATCGAGCGCACGTTCAACCGCCCGCAGATACGCATTTCGTTCGATATCGACGACACGCTCGCCTGCCAGGCCGACCATGCCGCCGCCGAGGACAGCAAGCTGCCGGCGTTCGTCCACCGCTGGTTGGGTGAACCCCTGCGCAGTGGCACGCGCTCGCTGATCCGCGACCTGCGCCGCCAGGGCTGCAGCATCTGGATCTACACCTCGTCGGGGCGCACGCCGTCCTACATCCGCCGTTGGTTGATGCTCTACGGTATCCGCGTCGATGGCGTGGTCAACAGTGACCGGCACCAGCATATCCTGGCCGTGAACGGGCTTGAGAATGCGCCTTCCAAGTTGCCGTCGGCTTTCGATATCGACCTGCATGTCGATGATTCCGAGGGCGTGCGGCTGGAAGGCGTCGACCACGGTTTTCGCGTGGTGGTGGTGTGCCCCAAGGATGAGAACTGGGCGCAGAAAGTGATGGATGCGGCGGTCGATGTCCAGGCACAGCTGGCCTGGCAGCAACCGCACCGCTATGAAATGCCGGTACGGCAGCGTTCGCAGGCCCTCGCTTCCTGAGGGCTTCAAGGTACTTTTCTCGTTACGCCTCTTCGCTACTTGTTGCCCCCCACACCTCCATTCGCGGCTTCCCATTTTCAGCTTCGGCTTGACTCGTGAAATTTTTCATGTAATTTTTCATGAAAAATAACTCTAAAAATTTCACGGCAGTCTCAAACGATGAAGATGCACGAAGAGGTTGAAGCCCTCGCGATCCTTATTCACGACCTGCGCAAATTCAAGAACCTGACCCTGGGCGAACTGGCCGAGCGCATCAACCGCTCGGTGGGCTTCCTGTCCCAGGTCGAGCGCGGTGTTTCGCGCCCTACCGTGGCCGATCTCACCGCCATCAGTGAAGCGCTCGGCGTATCCACCGCGTACTTCTACAACCTGAGCAAGCCCCGCAGCGTCAGCTGGGTCACGCGCCCCCACGAGCGGCGCACGCTGTACCTCGAGTCGGGCATCACCGATGTGCTGGCTTCGCCCACCATCGGCGGCGCGTTCTCCATGCTCGACAGCCATCTCGAGCCAGGCGCCAGCAGTGGCGAGCTGTACCTGACCGACCGTTCCGAGCAGGGCTGTTTCGTGCTCGAAGGCGAACTCACGGTCTGGCTGGACCACGGCGACGCCGTGACCCTGCAGGCCAACGACTGCTTCCAGCTGCACCCCCACGCGCAGTTCCGTTACGCCAACCTGACGGAAAAAGCCACCCGCGTGCTCTGGGTCTTCAACTGAATTCGTTCACCTCACAAGGACAAGAAGATGAGTGTCGTCTTTCCGGATCTGCTGACTGAAGTGCGCTCGTTCCGAGCGAAACACCCAGAAATACGTTATGTCGACCTGATTGCGCTGGATATTCCCGGGCACTTCTACGGCAAGCGCTACCCCATGGACATGCTGGAAAAAGTCGCAGCCGGCGCGCCGCTGAAGTTGCCGCAGAACTGCGTGCTGCTGGGCACCCAGGGGGGGCTCTATCCAATCGGTGACTACTGCTTCGCCGATGGCGACCCGGATGCCGCCCGCCGCCTGGTGCCGGGTACCCTCAGGCCGGTGCGCTGGGAAAAGGAACCGATCGCGCAGATGCTCATCACCTCCGACGGCACCGCCAACCCCATCGAGTTCGAGCCCCGTGAAGTGCTGGCCCGGGTGATCCAGCGCCTGGCCAGGCGCGGCATTCGCCCGGTGGTGGCCTTCGAGCTGGAGTTCTACCTGTTCGACCGCAAGCTCGATAACGGCCTGCCACAGTACCCACGCGACAAGGCGACCGACGATCACGACGACCAGCCGAACATGCACATCGAGCGGCTGTCGCGCTTTGCACCGGTGCTGCACGAGATGGTCGATGGCGCCAACGAGCAGGGCGTGCCGGCGAACGTGATCACCGCGGAGCTGGGCCCCGGCCAGTTCGAGATCAACTTCTCGCACAGCGACGATGCCATGAGCGCGGCGGACTGGTCGGCGCTGTTCTGCCGCAGTACCCGCGGGATCGCGATGAAGCACGGCTACCGAGCCAGTTTCATGAGCAAGCCGTACCTCGATGCGCCGGGCAGCGGCATGCATGTGCACGTCAGCCTGTACGACAACGCCGGCAGCAACATCCTCGCCGGCGATGACCAGCGCAAGCTGCGCCATGCGGTGGCAGGGTGCCTGGAGTTGCTGCCCCACTGCATGCCGATCTTCGCCCCGAACCACAATGCCTACCGCCGTTACGGCGCCATGGTAAACGCGGCGAGCAAGGCCAGCTGGGGTTTCGAAGATCGCGATGCGTGTATTCGCATCCCCGAGTCCGACCCCCGCAACCTGCGCATCGAACACCGCCTCGCCGGTGCCGATGCCAACCCGTACCTGGTGCTGGCGGCCATCCTGACCGGGATGGAGCATGGCCTGGAGCGTGGCGTCGAGCCCATTGCCCCGCTGAACGACAACCGCCAGAGCGGCATCGAGTTCCCCAAGGATGCCTTCAGTGCCCTGGCCGCCATGCGTCACCACCCGGAGGTGAACGAGGGCCTGGGCAGTGAATTCGTGATGGTCTACTGCGAAAACAAATACCAGGAGCAACTGGACTTCATGCGCCACATCGATGCCCGCGAATACCGCTGGTTCCTGTAGGTGCCGGGGTCGGGACAGCGCCGCTGCACCCTGCCTTTCTACCGTTTCAATACAACGCGCAATATGGATTTGCCGGAGGAAGATATGCCACGTGTGCCCGTTATCGGCATTACCGCATGCACCAGCATGATCGAGCTGCATGCAACCCAGACCATCAGCGAGAAGTACGCGCGCGCGGCGGCCAAGGCAGCGTGTGGGCTGCCCATCGTGATACCCAGCCTCGCAGACCTGATGGACAGCGCCGATATTCTCGACGTGGTGGATGGGCTGATCTTCACCGGTTCGCCGTCCAACATCGAACCGTTCCACTACAACGGACCGGCCAGTGCAGCGGGCACCCATCACGATCCGCTGCGTGATGCCACCACACTGCCACTGATGCGTGCGGCCATCGCCGCCGGAGTGCCGGTGCTGGGCATCTGCCGTGGTTTCCAGGAAATGAACGTGGCGCTGGGTGGCACCTTGCACCAGAAAGTGCATGAGACCGGCATGTTCATGGACCACCGCGAAAGCAAGGGTGAGCCCATCGAAAAGCAATACGGCCCGCGTCACGCCCTGCATATAGAGCCCGGCGGCATGCTCGACCGCATGGGTTTGCCGGCGGTCATCGATGTCAATTCCATCCACGGCCAGGGTATCGATGTACTGGCCCCCGGGCTGAGGGTGGAGGCGCTGGCGCCCGATGGCCTGGTGGAAGCTGTTTCGGTCGAGAACAGCAAAGGCTTTGCCCTGGCCGTGCAATGGCACCCCGAGTACCAGGTCATGGACAACCCGCATTACCTGACCATCTTCCAGTCCTTTGGCAAGGCCTGCCGGCATCGCTCGGTACTGCGCCAGATGCTGTTGAAGACCGCCTGACAGCGATCTTTCCCAATTACAAAAAAGTACCTGTGCAGCACGGCTGCGCAACTTGATGGAGTGAAGTCAATGAGTGAGCAGAATTCGCAGACCCTTGCCTGGCAAGCCATGAGCCGCGACCACCACCTGGCCCCGTTCAGCGATGTTCGGCAGCTGGCCGAGAAAGGCCCGCGCATCATCACCTCGGCCAAAGGTGTGTACCTCTGGGACAGCGAGGGCCACAAGATTCTCGATGGCATGGCGGGCCTGTGGTGCGTGGCGGTGGGCTATGGGCGCGATGAGCTGGCCGACGTCGCCAGCCAGCAGATGAAGCAGCTGCCGTACTACAACCTGTTCTTCCAGACCGCGCACCCGCCCGCGCTGGAACTGGCCAAGGCGATCGCCGATGTGGCCCCGCAAGGCATGACTCACGTGTTCTTCACCGGCTCTGGCTCCGAAGGCAACGACACCGTGCTGCGCATGGTCCGCCGTTACTGGGCGCTCAAGGGCCAGAAGAACAAGAAGGTCATCATCGGCCGCATCAACGGTTACCACGGCTCCACCGTGGCCGGCGCGGGCCTGGGCGGCATGAGCGGCATGCACCAGCAGGGCGGGCTGATCCCGGATATCGTGCATATCCCGCAGCCATACTGGTATGGCGAAGGCGGCGACATGACCGAGGCCGACTTCGGCGTGTGGGCGGCCGAACAGCTGGAGAAAAAGATCCTCGAAGTTGGCGTGGACAACGTTGCCGCCTTCATCGCCGAACCGATCCAGGGTGCTGGCGGGGTGATCATTCCACCGCAGACCTACTGGCCGAAGATCAAGCAGATCCTGGCCAGGTACGACATCCTCTTTGTCGCTGACGAAGTGATCTGCGGCTTCGGCCGTACAGGCGAGTGGTTCGGTAGCGACTACTACGACCTCAAGCCCGACCTGATGACCATCGCCAAGGGCCTTACCTCCGGCTATATCCCCATGGGCGGCGTGATCGTGCGAGATGAAGTGGCCAAAGTCATCAGCGAAGGCGGCGACTTCAACCACGGCTTCACCTATTCCGGCCACCCGGTGGCGGCTGCGGTCGGCCTTGAGAACCTGCGGATCCTGCGTGACGAAAAGATCATCGAGCAGGTGCACGACAAGACCGCGCCTTACCTGCAACAACGCCTGCGCGAGCTGGCTGACCACCCGCTGGTAGGCGAGGTACGCGGCCTGGGCATGCTCGGTGCGATCGAGCTGGTGAAGGACAAGGCCACCCGCGCGCGCTATGAAGGCAAAGGTGTCGGCATGATCTGTCGCCAGCACTGCTTCGACAACGGCCTGATCATGCGTGCCGTGGGCGACACCATGATCATCGCGCCGCCGCTGGTGATCAGCATCGAGGAGATCGACGAACTGGTGGAAAAAGCCCGCAAGTGTCTGGACCTGACGTACGAGGCTGTTCGCTGAGCGTCTGGGTCTGATACCTGTAGGAGCGGGTTTACCCGCGAAGCAGGCGCCGCGGTGGATGGCACGGACTTCGTCCGTGTTCGCGGGTAAACCCGCTCCCACAGGGATCGCACCAACTTCTAGAGTCTGGGCTAGAAAGTCGCAGGCATATCGTCGCTGGCATCTTGCAATGCCGCGAAGCATCTTGCTTTGTGAAATGAATCATGTACTTTTCAGGGCATCAATTTTCCCATCCGAAAGTCGCGATTCAACCATGAAAGTGCACGAAGAGATCGAAGGCCTGGCCGTACTGATTCGCGACCTGCGCAAGTTCAAGGGCCTGACACTGGGCGAACTGGCGCAGCGCATCGGCCGTTCGGTGGGCTTTCTGTCCCAGGTCGAACGGGGCGTATCCCGCCCAACCGTGGCCGACCTCACGGCTATCAGCGAAGAGCTCGGCGTCTCCACGGCCTATTTCTACAAGCTGGACCAGCCCCGCGAGCTCGACTGGGTCACCCGTCCTCACGAGCGTCGTACCCTTCACCTGGCCGGTGGCATCACCGATGTGCTGGCATCCCCCACGATAACGGGCGCGTTCTCCATGCTCGACAGCCACCTGGAGCCGGGGGCCAGCAGTGGCGAGGAGTACCTGGATGACAGCTCGGAGCAGGGCTGCTTCGTGCTCGAAGGCGAACTGACCGTCTGGCTGGATGGCGGCGAGCCGGTAACGCTGCGCGCCAATGACAGTTTTCAGCTGCAACCCCACGCGAGCTTTCGTTACGCCAACCTGACAGACAAGCTCACCCGCGTGCTCTGGGTATTCAGCTGAGAGGGGAAGCCAGGCTGGCTCTGGAGTCACCAGGCAATCGGTGTCCCGTCCCACGCCCAGAATGTACCGCTCTGTTCCGGGCCGTGTCGGCTCACCAGCGCTAGAATGCATGTCGCTGCAAACGCCGGCGAGAACAGTTTTCCTGGCGCCACATTGCCCTGAAAGGGTTGGGAAAGGCGGGTGTCGGTGGTCCCGGGATGCAGCAACAGTACCGTGGAAGCGGGGTTCAGTCGCTTGAGCTCGATGCTCGCGGTACGCATAAGCTGGTTGAGCGCGGCCTTGCTGGCGCGATAGCTGTACCACCCGCCAAGATGATTGTCGCTGATCGACCCGACCCGCGCCGACAGCGCCACATAGGTCATCGGTTGCTGTCGCAACAAGGGCAGCAAGTGCCTGAGCAGCAGGACAGGGGCGAAACAGTTGGTCGTGAAGCTGGCCAGCAGCCCCGCCATATCTACCTGTGTCAGCGCTTTTTCGGCCCGTGCGGGTGGCGCTTGCAGCACGCCAAGCGTGCAAAATACCAGGTTCAAGTGGTTGCAGCAGGCGCCCACCCGCGCCGCCAGTGTTTGCAGTGCCACTTCGGAACACGCGTCGCAGTCGATGCGAACCAACTGTCGTGGGTGCTCGGCGAACAAAGCATCCAGCGCAGGGCTGCTGGTGGCATGTCGCGAGACGGCAAACACCCATCCGATGTCGTCGCGCGCCAGCAGCTGGGTGCACAGTGCAAGGCCGATCCCCTGGCTGGCTCCGCAGACCAGCACGTTGGCGGGGGTATGAAGGTCATTGACAAGGCTCATTGAACTGCCTCCTTTGCCGGCCCCGACGCAGGTATGCCACTGTCACTGGCTCTGCCGAAACAAGGCCCTGAGACCCGCAAGTAAAAGTTGTACAACCTCATAAAAAATTGTACATAGTTTCTAATATTGTACAGGTATTTTCACGTGCTCGAGGTCAGTATGGGGCACACAACTCGTTGGGCCTGGCTTTGCCTGCTATTGACTGCCCTGTCGGAGGCGGCGGACTGGCGAGCGGAGCTGCCGGCAGCGCAACGGCTGGGCGTCGGTGAGTTCAGCTGGTTTGGCTTGCGCCTTTACACCGCACAGCTCTGGGCGGCAGGTCCGGTCCAGGACTGGAGCCGGCCTTTTGCCCTTGAGCTGGCCTATCACCGAAGCCTGTCCAGGGACACGCTGGTACAGGCCAGCCTCGAGGAAATGTACCGCCTGGCACCTGAAAACCTGACGCCGCAGCGGCGCGCGGCGTGGTCCCAGGCCATGCAGCAGGCGTTTGTGGATGTACGGCCAGGCATGCGCATCACCGGCTTGTACATGCCGGGGCAGGGCTGCCGCTTCTACGTCGATGGCAAACTCAGCCGGGCGGTCGCCGACCCCGTTTTTGCACGGGCGTTCTTCGCCATCTGGCTCGATCCGCGGGCCAGGGATCAACAACTGCGTCAGCGTCTGCTGGGGGGCATGCCATGAATCTGCATAGCGGTAACGCTGACCAGCCAGGGGTAGCCTGAAGATGCGCCTGGGTCTGGTACTGGGTGACCAGCTGTCCTTCGACCTGGCAAGCCTCAACGCCCTCGATCCTGCCCGCGATGCTGTGCTGATGGCGGAAGTGGAAGGGGAGGCCAGGTACGTGCCGCATCATCCGCTGAAGATCGTCCTGATCTTCAGCGCCATGCGGCACTTCGCACTGGCACTGCGCGAGCGCGGTTGGCAGGTGCATTATGTGCAACTCGATGATGACGGCAACAGCGGAACCATCGTTGGCGAGTTGCGGCGCTGGCAGCAGGCCCTGGGAGCCACGCATATTCACCTGACCGAGTGCGGAGAGTGGCGCCTGGAGCAGGCGTTGCGCGATGCCGCACTGCCGCTTGTGTGGCATCGCGACACGCGATTTCTATGCTCTCGCGAAGCTTTCGCGCGCTGGGCCCGGGAGCGCGGCCAACTGCGCATGGAGCACTTCTACCGTGGCATGCGCAAGCGCACTGGCCTGCTGCTGGAGCCTGACGGCAGCCCGGCAGGTGGAACCTGGAATCTCGATGGCGACAACCGCAAGGCCTTGCCTCGCCAGCTACGTGGCCCCTTCGCCGCACATTTCGCACAGGACGACATCACAGCTGCAGTAATAGCCCTGGTACGGCAACGCTTCAGCGACCACTACGGAGCCATCGACGGTTTCGACTACCCGGTGACCCATGCCGAGGCACAGCAGCTCTGGCAACACTTTCTGGATTTCGGCCTGGCGGCTTTCGGTGACTACCAGGATGCGATGGCCGAGGGCGAGCCGTACCTGTTCCATGCGCGCATCAGTGCAGCACTCAATATCGGGCTTCTCGATGTGCGTTTGCTATGCGACGGGGTCGACAAGGCCTGGCGCGAGGGGCGAGTGCCGCTCAATGCAGCAGAGGGCTTCATCCGCCAGCTGATCGGCTGGCGTGAATATGTACGCGGCATCTATTGGCTGCGCATGCCGGAGTATGCCGCGCTCAATTACCTGGGTAACGAGCGAGCGTTGCCGGAATTCTACTGGACCGGTCGCACCCGCATGCGCTGCATGGAGCAGGCCATCGGGCAGACCCTTCGCTTGGGTTACGCTCACCATATCCAGCGCCTGATGGTCACCGGCAACTTCGCCTTGTTGGCCGGTATCGCGCCCACCGCAATCTGTGAGTGGTACCTGGCTGTCTACATGGATGCCTTCGACTGGGTCGAACTGCCCAACACGCTTGGTATGGTGATGTACGCCGACGGCGGCTACCTGGGCTCCAAGCCTTACTGCGCCAGCGGTCGCTACATCCAGCGCATGTCCGATCATTGCAAGGCCTGCAGTTACAGGGTTGACCAGGTGGCCGAGGAGGACGCCTGCCCGTTCAATGCCCTGTACTGGCATTTTCTCATCCGTCATCGCCACCTGCTTTCGGCCAACCCGCGTCTGGCGCTGGTCTATCGAAACCTCGATGGCATGTCGGCTGACCGTCGCGATGCCATCTGGCAGCGTGGCCAGTCACTTTTGGCGCGACTCGATGCGGCGCAGCCGATATGAAAAAGGGTCTTTTGCCCAGCAAGGTCTGCGTGGTGTGTGGGCGGCCGTTCAACTGGCGCAAGCGCTGGTCACGTTGCTGGGAGCAGGTGCGCTACTGCTCCGAACGATGCCGCAAGTCAGCACCGCACCGCAAGGCGCACAAGCAGGGGGAGGGTAACGGCCCATATCGGCATCAGTAGCAGGCCGGTTACCAGTGGGCCCATGGGCAAGTCGACATTTGCCAGCCCCGCTCCGCCTACATAGGCCAGCGGGCCGCCAACTGCACCCAGCAGTGCACCGAGCTGACAGTGCCTGTCGGCCCATGCCAGGCTGTGGCGCATGCCGCTGGCCAGTACCAGCCACAGCAGCGCAAGCCACAGCGGCAATGGCCAGGTGTCGAAGCTGAACACGCCCAGCGCGCCCAGCACGCTATCCAGCACACACCCGACCGGCGTTACCAGCAACAGCGCCTTGACCTCTGCGTGGACGGCCGGGCACAGGCTCAGATGCACGGCCAGGCCAGCAATCACCAGCATCGACAGGAAGGGCTTTTCGGCCCCCAGTACGCATAGCCACCAGCCGGCCTGTAGCCACAAGGCATTGGCGAGCAGCCAGCCACGGCTCATCAGGCACTGCCAGGCAAGGGCGCGCGCCGTGCCTGGGGCGCTGCCCAGAGCAGATGCGCGACACCGATGGTGCGCTCCTCGAAACCGCCTTGGCAGTAACACAGGTAGAACTCCCACAGGCGCTGGAACATGTCGTCGTAGCCCAGGTCCGTCAGCGCTGCGCGTGCCTGGCGCAGGTTTTCTCGCCAATGCCGCAATGTGTGGGCATAGTCCTGGCCGAAATCTTCCATGTGCAAGAGGTTGAGTGCGGTGTGCCGGCTGGCAGTTTCCAGCATCACGCTCAACGAAGGCAGGGCGCCACCGGGGAAGATGTAGCGCTGGATGAAATCGACCGACCGCCGCGCCTGCTCATAGCGCTGGTCGCGTATGGTGATCGCTTGCAGCAGCATCAGGCCGTCGGGCTTGAGTAGCGAGGCGCACTGGCGGAAATACACCGGCAGGTAACGGTGGCCGACAGCCTCGATCATCTCGATCGAGACCAGTTTGTCGAAGGTGCCTTGAAGATCGCGGTAGTCTTCGCGAAGCACTTTCACCCGCTGCTCCAGCCCCAGGGCCTGAACGCGTTGCAGGGTATGGCTGTACTGCGCCTCGGAAAGCGTGGTGGTGGTGACCTTGCAGCCATATCGGGTGGCGGCGTGGATTGCCAGGCTGCCCCACCCGCAGCCGATCTCCAGCAGGTGGTCGGCAGGGCTCAGCTCCAGCTTCTGGCAGATGCGCTCCAGCTTGTGCAGCTGTGCTTGCTCCAGTGTCTGCCCCGGGTGTTCGAACTGAGCTGCCGAATACATCATGGTGGGGTCGAGCAGCCGCTCGAACAGGGCATTGCCCAGATCGTAGTGCGCCAGAATATTGCGGCGGGCACCGCGCCTGTTGTTGCGGTTGAGTTTGTGCTGCAACCGCAGGGCAGGGCGGCCGAAGCGGGCCAGGCCCCCCTCGAGCGCGTCAAGTACCTCAAGGTTTGCGACGAACAGACGAGTCACCAGTGCCAGGTCGGGACTGCGCCAATAGCCGTGAATGTAGGCTTCGCCAGCACCGATCGAGCCATTGCCGGCTATCAGGCCCCAGGTGATGTCATCAAGGATCTCCACCTCGGCCTGCAACGGGCTGTGGGCGTCACCGAAACTCCACTGCTGCCCGTGGCTGAGCAGGCGCAGGTGGCCATGGCGCAGCCTGCCCAGCCGGGCGAGCACGGCATTTCGTGCCAGCCCGCCGAACAATGGCCCGAGGCCTGCGAACTTGCTAACGCTCAGGGTGGGGTTCGACATCATCAGGGTCCTCGCAGGAATGGCCGAGCGCCAGGTCATGCTGGCTGGCCGTGTGGTCATGGACGGGTGTGCGTTTGAACAGCAGGCGCAATGCCTGCCAGTAAATGGCCGAGACGGTGCGCAGGCTCATCCATGGGAAGGCCAGTACGTATCGGTGCACAGCGGCTCTATCCAGCGCCTGGCGTTGCAAGGCCAGGTCGGCCTCGAACACCTTGCTATCGCCTTGCCAGTTCTCCATGTGGATGCGCACATGTTCAGCGTCCAGGGCGAAGCGCAAGCGATAGTCCATGTGCAGCGGCATGAACGGCGACACATGGAAGGCCTTGGCGACGCTGAAGGGCCCGGCAAGGTTTCCGCGCACCGGCAGCACGTAATGGAAGCGTTCACGCCATGGTGTGTTTCGCACCTCCAGCAGGATTGCCGTCAGTCGTCCGTCGCGGTCATGGCAGAAATAGAAACTGACCGGGTTGAACGACAGCCCCCAGCAACGCAATTGCGTGAGCAGGTGCACCGGCCCCTCAGGCATTTCTCCCGTCGCGCTGCGCACCAGCAAGCGTGCAGCCTGGGCCAGGGTCTCGCCCCGGCGGGTCTGGGCTGGCAGGTAATCTGCCTGCTTCCAGCTCAGCGGCGCCAGGCGCCAGCGCCACAGCCAGCGTGACAGGCCTGTCAGCAAGGCTTGCTCGTCCAGGTCCAGGTAGAACATGCCGATCCTGTAGCGGAAGGCGTGGGGGCGCGGCGCCAGGCGCCGGTGGCTGACCCAGCCCACGCAAAGGCTGCTGTTCACAGGTGCTCTCCGAAATGCGCGGCCACCTTCAACGCACTGACCACGCCATCTTCGTGAAAGCCGTTGCCCCAGTAGGCGCCGCAGAAGTAACTGTGGCGCTGGCCCTGCAGCTGCGCCTGGCGCGCCTGCGCGGCGCACGCCGCAAGGCTGTATTGCGGATGGTCGTACTGGAAGCGGGCAATGATCTGCGCCGGATCCACCAGCGCGGTCTGGTTGAGGCTCACGCAGAAGGTCGTCGGTGCCTGGATACCTTGCAGAATGTTCATGTTGTAGGTCAGCGCGGCAGGCGCCTGCTGCGGCCCGCCGAGACGGTAGTTCCAGCTGGCCCAGGCGCGCTTGCGGCGGGGTAGCAGACGGGTATCGGTGTGCAGCACCACATCGTTGCTGGCATAACCGATGGCGCCGAGCACTTCCCGTTCCTGCACGCTCGGCGCTTCGAGCAAAGCCAGCGCCTGGTCGCTGTGGCAGGCGAACACCACATTGTCGAAGCGCTCGGTACCTGCAGCGCTCGTCAGGGTGACGCCACCTTCGTCGCGGCTGACCCGGAAAACCTTGCAGTCGAGGCGGATGCGCCCGGCAAACGGCCGGCACAGCGGACTGACATAGCTGCGCGAACCCCCTTCGATCACGCGCCACTGTGGGCGTTGGTTGACCGACAACAAGCCGTGGTTGCGACAAAACCGCACAAAGAACGCAAGTGGGAAGCCGAGCATGTCCGCGCGGGACATCGACCAGATCGCCGACCCCATCGGTACGATGTAATGGTCGATGAAGCGCTGTCCATAGCGCTGAGCCCGGAGGTAGGCGCCCAGGGTCGCGTTGGCATCGATACGCTGGTTATCCAGGTCGGCGAGCGCCTGACGATTGAAACGCAGAATATCCCGTAGCATCCCCCAGAACCCCGGGGACACCAGGTTGCGGCGTTGGGCGAACAGGGTATTCAGGTCGTGCCCGTTGTATTCCAGGCCAGTGACCGGATCATGCACCGAGAAACTCATTTCGGTCGGCCGTGAGGCGACCTTCAGGTGGTCGAGCAAGCGGATGAAGTGCGGGTAGGTCCAGTCATTGAAGACGATGAAGCCGGTATCTATTGCATGGCGTTCACCCTGCCAGATCACATCGAGGGTATGCGTGTGGCCCCCGATCCATTTCTCGGCTTCGAAAACCGTCACTTCATGCTTGCGTGACAGCAGATGAGCGCAGGATAGCCCTGCAATGCCGCTGCCGATGATTGCTATACGCATGGATCATCATTCCTGTTCATGACGGGCAAGGCGTTGCCCAAGCCCCAGGCGCAGGCGCGCGGGCAGTGCGCCAAGCAGGCGCAATACCAGGATGAAAAGCCGGGGGAAGTTGATTTCCAGCGGGCGCTCGGGAAGGCGTTTGGCAATATGGCTGGCTGCGCGCTGCGCCGACCACAGCTGCGGCATGGGGAAATCGTTGCGACGGGTCAATGGCGTGTCGACAAAGCCCGGGTTGACGAGGGTGACGGCGATGCCTTCGCGGGCCAGGTCGATGCGCTGCGATTCCACCAGATAACGCACGGCTGCCTTGGACGCGCCATAGGCGCCGGCACGGGGCAAGGCCAGCCAGGTCACCGAACTGCCCATGACCACCAGATGAGGGCGTTGACCGGCGCGAAGCAAGGGCAGGGCCGCTGCCAGGCAGTAGCTGACAGCAAGGAAATTGGTACGGACCACACGCTCGACCAAGGCAGGGTCGAAATGGTCCGGCTCCAGGTACTCGCAGGTGCCTGCATTGAGGATCACCCTGTCCAGCGCTCCCCAGGCCTGCTCGATACGGGTTGCGATCCCGGCGACCTGTACGGGGTCGTCCAGGTCGCCAATGGCCAGCAGCACCTGCCCGGGAAAACGTTCAGCCAATGGGGCGAGACGATCTGCATGTCGTGCGCCCAAGGCAACCTGGTGGCCTTGCTCCAGCAGGCATTGTGCAAGTGCGGCACCGATACCGCTGCTTGCGCCTGTCAGCCAGCAGCGGCTCATGCCATCCGGCCTTTGAGCCATCGAATCGCACCGCCCATGACCGGAACATGTTCGTAGAGCAGGGCTGCTGCGTCGAAATAGTCCTGGTGAAAATGGACCCGGTCATGCCATTGCAGGTAACTGCATCCCTGCAAGCTGATCTGCTGACCGCGGGCCAGGCGTGGGTGGCGAAACTGCAGGGTCCAGCGCAGGTAACCTTGCCCGGGCATCACTTCGTCGATGCTGGAAAAGGCATAGCGAATGTCGTGAGCGTTGGCGTACAACTGCGCGAAATAGGTTCGCAGAGCCCGCAGCCCCTGGATCTGATGCAACGGATCGCGAAAAGTGACATCGTCGCTGTACAGCTTTTCAAGGGTGCCGAGGTTGCCCCCGTCGAGTCTGCTGAAGTGCTCGGCGAATTGCTGCAGATACGCTGACATGCTGGACTCCAGGAAATCCTGTACAGAAATGGCTTGTTGTACAGGTATATCTGAAGTCTAAGCGTAAATCTATACAAGTCAACGATCTTGTATAGGTTTTGTTCAGCGCTCAGCCTGGCCCAGTTGTCGGCGCAATTCAGCCACCTCGGCCTCCAGCTCGCGTAGCTTTTCCTCAGCGAAAATCTGCGCTGTGACATCGCGCTGGATGCCGATGTAGTAGGTCAACTGGTCCGCCTCGTTGTACACCGGCGTGACGGACAACTCGTTCCAGAACAAGCTCCCGTCCTTGCGGTAATTGCGCAGCACCTGGCAGCACGGCAGGCCTCCACGGATCGCCTCGCGGATGTTGGCTAGGCCGGCCTGGTCATGATCGTCGCCCTGCAGAAAACGGCAGTCCTGATACAGGATGTCCTCGGCGCGATAGCCGGTCAGGCGCTCGAAGGCGGGGTTGACGTAGATAAGGATGCTGTCGTCGCCCTCCTGCTCTGCGACGACGATGCCATCGTTGGAATGCTCGACCATCAGTTGCATGAGTTTCGCGTTGATCATGGGGCCCACCTACAGGCATTTAGGATGCGAAGTGCGCAGCCTGGCCTGCGTGCAGAAGGCCTCGGCGCCGTTTGTTGCATGATGACCCAAGGAGGCTCGCCGCAGAAGGTGCATATGGGTTTAGAATGTGCCACCCCCCAGATAAACCCTCATCATGACTGACGCCACCCCAGCCGATTTGCTACCCATGCGCGATGTGGTCAGCCTGACCGGCATCAATCCGGTGACCTTGCGGGCATGGGAGCGGCGCCATGGGTTGATAAGCCCGCAGCGCACCGAGGGTGGCCATCGCCTTTATACCGCCCGCGATGTCCAGCGCATACGCGACATCTTGCACTGGACCGGCAATGGGGTGCCCATCAGCAAGGTAGGCGGCATGCTCGCAGGCCAGCCGGATGCGCCGGTGCAGCAGCACTCGGCGTTCGACGACTGGCGCTCTGCCGTGGAGCGTGCAACCAAGGCATTCGATACACAAGCGCTGGAAAGCATCCATGGGCAGTTGTTCACCGTCCTGCCCAAGGCCACCGTGCTGCGTGAGGTGCTGATGCCGGTCTGGCATGGCCTGGCCTCAGGCATTGCGCCGGGCCAGCGTAGCCAATGGCTGTTTCTGGACATGTTCCTGCGCGCCCGCCTGCTGATGCGCCTGCAGATGAACCAGGCCGATGCACCGCGCGTGCTGCTGGCCGGCACCGAGGGGCAAGCCGAACTGCAGGTGTTGTGCACCGGGCTGCTGTTGAGCAGCGAGCAGCAACGCATCGAAGTGCTCGGTTGCGGGCAGCCGCTGGAAGAAATACCCATGCTGTGTGCAGCAATGCAGCCCGCAGCAGTGGTGATCAAGGTCCAGGTGCCGGTGGACCCTGCCTTGGCCAGGCGGCTGCGTTCGCTGCAAATGGCAATCGTTTGTCCGCTGGCCTTGATTGGCGAGGGATTGGCCGATTTACAACCAGCCTGGCAAGGCCTCCCGCTGTGTCTGCTGGACGAGCAGCGCGCTGACGTCGCACCCATGCTGAACGCCTTGCTCAGTGGTGCCCTGGACCTTTGACAGGGGCCCGCTGTAGTCTGCCGTACTGATCCTCGCCTGCTCCTGTGGGTTACGCCAGAAGTCTTGCCTCTGGGCGTAACCCGGTCCTGGGCCGGAATCATCACGCCGCGCGCGCAGGCCCAAAGCACCTGGCAGCCCCCTCCAAGGCAGCGTTTCTGGCTGTTTGCCAGCTTCTGATAATCGCCTCCGACATCCCGTCCCCGTTTCGGAGCGCGCCATGTACAACAATAAGAATCTGTCCCCACGTTTGCTGGCGGCTGTTACCGTCAGCCTGTCGACCCTTTGCCTGAGCAGCCTGGCCCAGGCCGAGATCATGCTGTACGACAAGGACCAGACGACGTTTTCCACCGACGGCTATATCAACGCCTTCTACGTCAACAGCGATGTCGATCGGCAGGGCGAGCAGTTCGATCGCCGCCAGTCACGGGTGAAGATGGGCTTTCTGCCCAACTACCTGGGCTTCAACATGGGCAAGCAGGTGGATGACCTGAAGCTCGGCGCGCGAGCCTCGTTCTGGGTGACCATCAACGACAGCGAAACCAACGGCACCGACACCGCCATCGACGTGCGCCAGTTCTACGGCACCGTGGCCAACCCCGAGTGGGGTGAGGTGCTGATCGGCAAGGACTTCGGGCTGTTCGCCCGTTCCAATATCCTGCTCGACGAACTGCTGGCCGGTTATGGCCAGGTCAGTGACACCCTGGGGCTGGTTGACGGCGGCGGGGTCTCGTTCGGCAACATCGGTAGCGGCTACCCGTACCCGTTCCCCACCTCGCAGATCACCTACCGCACCTCAGTGATGGACGGCCTGCGGGTGGCGGTGGGCATCATGGACCCGGTGGACACCAACGACAGCAGCCCGACCGGCAAGGCCTACCAGGAAAACCCGCGTACCGAAAGCGAGATCACCTACCAGTTCGACCTGGGTGGGGCGCAGATCTACAGCTGGCTAAACGGCAGCTACCAGACCTCCGACAACACCGACCCGGCGGTGCAGTCGGTCACCTCCAAAGGTGTCGGCTACGGTGTGCAGGCGAAGATGGGGGGGCTGTCGCTGACCGGCTCGGGGTTCCAGGCCAAGGGCATCAACCCGTTCTTCACCAACAACGCTGGCGAACCGACCTTGCGCAATGTCGACAGCGACGGCTACCTGCTGCAGGGCTCCTACAAGGTCGGCAAGAACCGGGTGGCGCTGTCGTATGGCAAGACCAAGGACGATGGCAACGGCGCGGTGGGCAGTGGTGCGGATTATGAAACCCGTGGCGTGGCGCTGTTCCATGACGTCAACGACAACCTCAAGCTGGTTGCCGAGTACAACCAGTTCTCCATCGACGGCCATGAAACCAGTGACCAGAACGAAGACACCGATACCTTTGCGGTGGGGGCGGTGTTGACCTGGTAAGCCTTGCCAGGCCGGGCAACACGGTCAATTGTAGGAGCGGCCTTGTGTCGCGAAAGGACCGCAAAGCGGCCCCAGGATTTCAGCAGCGATGCACAAATTGCTGGGGCTGCTTTGCAGCCCTTTCGCGACACAAGGCCGCTCCTACATGGTCCCGCGCATGCCGGTGAAATTACGTCCATGGAACCGCCCACCCGCTACCCAAGTAGCATTCGTCCTCGATGACCGTCTTCGTACACTCATCACTCAGCCACCCCGCGCCGGAGACCACGATGCAGCAGGCTCACAACGACGGTGTGGTCAGCGCCATGTCCCAGGCAACCGACGCCCGGCAGGCAGCCCAGGAGCTGGCGGCGCAGTTGCTGCACCCGCACCTGGGCTTCGTGCTGTTCTTCTGCTCCGCCGAATACGACCTGCAGGCCCTGGGCGAAGCCCTGGAGCAGGGCTTTGGCGGCATCCGCCTGGTCGGTTGCACCAGCGCCGGGGAAATCACCCCGCAGGGCTATGGCCGCAACTGCATAACGGCAGTGGGGTTCGATCATCGGCACTTTTCCATCGCCACCGAGCTGATCGACGAAATGGAGCGCTTCAGCCTGATCGACGCCCAGCAGATGGTCGAGCGCCTGGTCGGCACCTGCCGCAGCAATAACTTGGCGCCGATCAAGGGCCACAGCTTTGCCCTGACCCTGCTCGACGGCTTGTCCAGCCGTGAGGAAATGGTGCTCGCCGCCCTCAGTGCGGCCCTGGGCGATATCCCGCATTTTGGCGGCTCGGCCGGCGACGACAACTACCTGACCCGCACCCACGTGTATTTCGGCGGCGCGTTCCACCACGGCGCGGCGGTGGTGGTGCTGGTCAATACCTGGCTCGACTTCGAAGTGTTCACCACCCACCACATCCTGCCGCGCCAGGAAAAGCTGGTGGTCACCGGCGCCGACAGTGCCCAGCGCCGGGTCTTCGAGCTGAATGCCGAGCCAGCTGCCGAGGAATACGCCCGGCACATCGGCGTGCCGGTGGCCGAGCTCGATCATCGTGTGTTCGCTGCCCATCCGCTGGCCGTGCGCATCCACGACCAGTATTACGTGCGGGCGATACAGCAGGTGCACCCGGACCTGAGCCTGAGTTTCTACTGCGCTGTGGAAAACGGCATCGTGCTTACCGCCATGACCCCGGGCCCGCTGTTGCCGAACCTGCACCAGTTGTTCGACGGCTTGCAGCAGCGCCTCGGCCCGCTGCTGCTGACCATTGGTTGCGATTGCTTCCTGCGGCGGCTGGAGCTGGAAGCCCGGGACGGGCTGGAAGCGGTCGGTGCGTTCCTGCGCGAGCAGCGGGTGATCGGCTTCAACACCTACGGAGAACAGTTCGATGGCATGCACATCAACCAGACCTTCACCGGAGTCGCCATTGCCCGCAACCGGCCTCCTGTCGGTCGCTGAACTGCAGGCCGAGGTCGCCCGGCTGCAGCACCAGAACCACAAGCTGCAGCGTATCAACGGCGCCTTGATCGAGCGTATCGAGTCGGGTGTGACGCGTGGCAACGACCCTTATGCCGCGTTCCAGCATTCGGTGGTGCTGGCCGAGCAGGTGCGCGAACGCACCGAAGCGCTGAACCAGGCCATGGCCGAGCTCAAGGCCGTCAACCACCTGCTCAGCGAGGCCCGGCAGCGCGCCGAGACGGCACACCAGCACCAGATTCGCCTGATCACCGACCATGTGCCGGCGCTGATCGCTTACCTGAATGCCGACCTGGTCTACGAATTCACCAACAAGGTCTATGAAGAATGGTATTGCTGGCCTCGCGGCGTGATGCTGGGCCAGAGCCTGCGCGAAGCCCACAGCGAGCAGCATTACCAGCGCCTGGAGGCCTACGTGGCGCGGGCGCTGGCGGGGGAGAGCGTAACCTTCGAGTTTGCCGAAACCAACATCAACGGCCAGGAACGCTACATGCTGCGCTCCTACGTGCCGAACCGCCTGGCCAATGGCGAAGTGGTGGGCATCTTCGTGTTGATCCGCGACATCACCGAGCGACGCAATACCGCACAGGCGCTGCACCAGGCGTATCAGCACCTGGAGCAACGGGTACGCGAGCGCACGGCCGAGCTGACCAGCCTCAACGAGCAGCTGCTGCGCGAAATCGAGGAGCGCAGCCGGGTGGAATCGCGCCTGCGCGAGGCCAAGCGTGAGGCCGAGCAGGCCAACCTGTCGAAAACCAAGTTCCTTGCCGCCGTCAGCCATGACTTGCTGCAGCCACTGAACGCGGCGCGGCTGTTCACCAGCGCCTTGCTCGAACACCGCGAGCCGCACAACAGTGCCCACCTGGTGCGTAATGTCAGCAACTCGCTGGAGGATGTGGAGAACCTGCTAGGTACCCTGGTGGATATTTCCAAGCTCGATGCTGGCGTGATCAAGGCCGATGTCGCCCCGTTCGCCCTGCGCGAACTGATGGACAACCTCGCTGCCGAATACGCCCAGGTGGCGCGCAGCGAAGGGCTTGAACTGCATTTCGTGGGCTGTTCCGCCGTGGTGCGCAGTGACATCCAGCTGCTGGCGCGGATCCTGCGCAACCTGCTCAGCAATGCCATTCGCTATACCCGCAGTGGGCGCGTGGTGCTGGGCTGCCGGCGCCAGCGTGGCGGCTTGCGGATCGAAGTATGGGACAGCGGGATCGGTATCGCCGAAGAGCACCTGGAAGAAATGTTCCAGGAGTTCAGGCGCGGTGATGTGCAGCGTCCGGACCAGGACCGTGGCTTGGGCCTGGGCCTGGCGATCGTGGAAAAGATCGCCGGCATTCTTGGCCACCGGATTCGGGTGCGGTCATGGCTTGGCAAAGGCTCGGTATTCGCGGTCGAAGTGCCGCTGAGCACCACCGCGCCCAAGGCCCAGCCGAGCCAGGCAATCAGCGAGCCGATGCTCGAACGCCTGCGCGGGGCGCGGGTGTGGGTACTGGATAACGATGCCGCGATTTGCGCCGGCATGCGCACCCTGCTGGAGGGGTGGGGCTGCCGGGTGGTCACCGCGCTGTCGGAGGAAGACCTTGCGCGCCAGGTGGACAACTACCATGCCGAGGCCGACCTGCTGATCGCCGACTACCACCTGGACAACGACTGCAATGGCGTCGACGCCGTGGCGCGGATCAATGCCCGCCGTACCCAGCCCTTGCCGGCGATGATGATCACCGCCAACTACAGCAACGAGCTCAAGCAACAGATCCGCGAGCAGGGCCACACCCTGATGCACAAGCCGGTGCGGCCGATGAAGCTTAAGGCGGCGATGAGCCATTTGCTGGGCAGCCAGGGCTAGCCGTGATGCCAGACAATCGGACCCAAAGGCTGCTCAGTACCTGTAGGAGCAGCCTTGCGCTGCGAAGAGTCCATTACTGCTAGAGAAGATTTTTGCCTTGCCGGCCTCTTCGCAGCACAAGGCTGCTCCTACAGGGCAATGAGGTAGCCTTGGAAAATGAGCAGGGACAGATCAACGCCGCAGGTAATCACCGAAATCGATATCACCGGCACTGAGGATGGCCTGCACCCGGTTGTGCACGTTGAGCTTGCGCAGGATCGCCGAAACGTGGGCCTTGACTGTGGTCTCGGCGATATCCAGGGTGTAGGCGATCTGTTTGTTCGACTCGCCCTTGGTCATGCGCTCGAGCACCAGCAACTGCTTGCGGGTCAGGGCCTGGAGCATCTCCGGCGGGAAGCTCGGGGCATCGTTCAGGCGCCGGCTGGTGCTGCTTTTCTGGGCTCGGATGATGTCGGGCGGCAGGTAGACATTGCCGTTGAGGATCTGCTCGATCGCTTCGATCATCTGTGAACGTGGCGAGGACTTGGTGATGAAGCCCACCGCGCCATAAGTGATGGCCTGCAGCACGATCTGCTTTTCCTGCTCGGCCGAGACGATCACCACCGGCGTGGTCGGTGCCTCGTTGCGCAGGGTGATCAGGCCATTGAGGCCATGCATGCCGGGCATGTTCAGGTCGAGCAGGATCAGGTCGAGGTCGTCATGTTCGTGGGTCAGCGCCAGGGCGCTGTCCAGGTCGGCAGTTTCCATGACTTCGCTGCCCTGGAAGCCATCGCTGATAACGTTGTGGATGGCTTCGCGAAACAGGGGGTGATCGTCGGCAATCAGAATTTTGTACATGGCCTTTTCACCTCGTTTTTATTGGATGGAGCGGGCACGCGTTTGCAGGCGATGAATTCAGGGGAAGGGTTCCGGCTGCGCTGGCTGCAGCGGCAGGTTGGCCTGTTGCCAGGCGTCCAGGCCATCGCGGTACCAATACAGATTCTTATAGCCCAGGGCTTTCGCGCGTTTTACCGCGTTCCAGCTTAACCAGCAATCGGAGCGGCAGTAAAAGACCAGCGGTTGCTCCGTGCGCCCGGCGGTGGCTTGTTGCAGGTTGCGCACGAAGTAATCGTGCCACGCCGGGCTCAGCTCGCCGTCGCCGGTGTTGGCCAGCCAGCGGCTGCCGGGGATGTTGGCGTGGGGTTCATCTTCGATGAAGCGGCCTTGCAGCCATTGGCGGCGATAGACGTCGATCAGCACCGGCTTGGGGGTGTGCCCCAGCAGGCCTTGCAGCATGGCGGTGTCGATGACCTGGCCGCCCTCGACCTGCTGTGGTGTCGGGCTGCGGTAGAGGGTGGTGCGGTAGCCGTCGGCAGAGAATAGCGGCGTGGTATCGGCCTGGGCAGCGCCTAGCGTCAAGCTCAGGGAAAGCGCCGCCAGCAATGGGCGTGGCAGCCGGGGCAGGGCACGTGGCATGGGGGTTGTCCTTTTTGTTATAGGCCCATTACATGCCAGTGGCGGTGCATTGTGAATGCGACGATCAGACAGCAAAGGCAGTACCAAAGTAGTAGAAAGCCGGGCGCCTCTGGCCTGATCCTGCCCAATATCTGAATGCATGCGCGATCCCTGTGGGAGCGGGTTTACCCGCGAACACCGGCGAAGCCGGTGCCATGCACCGCGTCGCCTTCTTCGCGGGTGAACCCGCTCCCACACGGACCGTGTTCCTTCAACGGGTTCGGCGAAGGGGCCGGAGGGAGACAGCTGCCAATCAGCGCGGCTTGCGCAGCGCCGCATGCTGGGGGTTGAAGGTGAGGATCGCCAGTAGGGTGAACAGCACGGTCAGCCCCAGGCATACCGCCAGCGCCAGCGGGTTGAAGCGCTCATACAAGGCAAAACGCACCAGCTCCACGGCATGGGTGAACGGGTTCACTGCACACAGCCAGTACAGCCACTGGCTGGCCTCGCGCATCTTCCACAACGGGTACAGCGCCGAGGACAGGAAGAACAGCGGGAATATCACGAAGTTCATCACCCCGGCAAAGTTCTCCAGCTGGCGAATCGCATTCGATAGCAACAGGCCCAGGGCGCTGAGCATCAGCGCCACCAGCAACAACGCCGGCAGCGCCAGCAACAGGCCCGCAGCCGGTGGCTGCACGCCATACAACCAGGCGATGGCAAGGAAGGCGTACACCTGCAGCAGGGAGATCAACGAGGTCGCCAGCAGCTTGCTGCCGAGCAGGAAGGGCCGCGGCAACGGGCTGGTCAGCAACACGCGCATGCTGCCCATCTCCCGGTCATAGACCATCGACAGCGAGCCCTGCATGCCGTTGAACAGCAGGATCATGCAGGCAAGGCCCGGAATGATGTACACCTCGTAGGGGATGTAGGTGTCGTAGGGCTCGATGATCGCAATGCCCAGGGCCGCGCGAAAGCCGGCGGCGAACACCAGCAGCCACAGCAGCGGGCGCACCAGGGCGCTGAGAAAACGGGTGCGTTGCAGGACGAAACGCAGGCATTCGCGCAGGAGAATGCCGTTGAAGCACTGCCAGTAAGCGTTCATCGGGCATTGGCTCCTGTGGGGGCGCTGGTCAGGCGGGCAAAGGCATGGTCGAGGTCACCGCCGTGCTCCAGGCTCAGGGCATCGGCCGTGCCGCTGGCCACCAGGCGCCCTTGATGCAGGATCAGCAGGTCATCGCTGGGCTGCACTTCGTCCAGCAGATGGGTGGTCCACAGCACACTGAGGCGCTGCTCGCGGCACAGCAGCCGCAGGTGCTGGTTGAGCGCCAGGCGGCTGGCCGGGTCGAGGCCGACGCTGGCCTCGTCGAGCAACAGCAAACGCGGCTCATGCAGCAGCGCGCGGGCGATCTCCACCCGGCGCCGATGGCCGATGTTCAGCGCCCGGACCGGTTCGCGCCGCCGCTCATCGAGGCCCTGGCGGGCCAACTCGGCATCGACCCGAACATTGCCCTGGCGCCGCGACAGGCCGTGCAGCGAGGCGTGGTAGCGCAGGTTCTGCTCCACGCTCAGGTCAAGGTCGAGGGTGCTTTGCTGGAACACCACGCCCAGCTGGCGCAAGGCCGGGCGTGTGGCGTTGCGCAGCGAGCAGCCGCACACGCGGATGTCGCCATGCTGCAGGTCGTACAAGCGGGTGAGCAGGGCGATCAAGGTCGACTTGCCGGCGCCATTGGGGCCCAGCAAGGCGGCGAAGCGCCCGGGCGCCAGGCTGAAGCCGACTTGCCTGAGCGCCTCGCGCTGGCCGTAGGCAAAGCTCACGTCACTGACTTCGAGGGTATTCATGGCGTCACCACCACGCCCCAAGGGTAGCGGCCGACCTTCACCGACTTGAGTACCTTGAGGTTTTTTGCATCGATCACCGAAACGTCGCCACTGACCCCGTTGGTGGCCAGCAACTGGCTCTGGTCCGGGGTGAACGCCAATTGCCAGACCCGCCGGCCCACCAGCAGGTAGTCGAGTACTTCGTAGGTCTTGGCATCGACCACCGCCACATGGTTGGCCGGGCCCAGGGCGACGAACGCGTACTTGCCATCGGCGCTGAGCTTGATGCCTACCGGCTGGACCTTGTCCGGGTGCACGCCCTTGATCTGGAAATTCAGGGTTTTCAGCACCTGGCGGCTGGCCACGTCGAGGATGGTCACCGTGCCGCCGATTTCTGCCGAGGCCCACAGCCGCGAGCCGTCCTGGCTGAACTCGACGAAGCGCGGCCGCTGGTCCACCGGGGTGCTATCCGCCAGTGTCTGGGTGCTGGTGTCGATCCAGTGCAGCATGTTGGTGGTTTCGCTGGTGTTGACCGCCCATTTGCCATCCGGGCTGACTGCCATGCCTTCGGGCTCGATGCCGACGTCGATCTGCCCGAGCACCTTGTCGGTCTGGGTATCGATTACCGTCACCAGCGCGTCGTCCTCGTTGGACACATACAACCAGCGGTCGTTGGGGTGCAGGGCGAACTGCTCGGGATCCTTGCCGGAGGGCAGTTCCTTGATGATCTTGCGGGTAGCCACATCCATCACTTGCACCCGGTCCGAATCGCTGGCGCAGATGTACAGCAGCGTGTTGTCGTGGGACAGCAGCAGGCCGCGCGGGCGCTGGCCAACTGGCAGGGTCTCGGTGACTTGCAGGGTCTGCAGGTCGATCAGGCTGATGCTGTTGTCCTTCTCGTTCGATACCCAGGCGGTGGCGGCCACGGCGTGCCCGCCGGCAAGCGCCAGGGCGCCCGACAGCAGGCTGGGGTAAAGCAGTGCCCGGTGAAACGGGGAGCGACGCATGGCGAAATCCTTCTTGTTGTGGTTATCGGGTCAGGGGTAGCCGCAGGTCACTTCGGGCTTGTCGTAGCCCAGGCTGTCCATTTCGTTGAACGGGTGCAGGAAGCCCTCCTGCGGCGAGGTACTGACCAGGGCCCGCGGCTGCACCAGTGGGATCGGCTGGCGCAGCTCGCCGTTCCACGGGCGGTAGCTGAGCTTGCGGCCCTTGAAGCCGTCCAGCGGCAACTGCTCGCTGAGCAGCAGTTGCTGCAGGGCGCGGGGCTCGGCCTGGCGCAGTTTGCTCACTGCGCTGGCGACGCTGCGCACGGCCATCCAGGCGGCGAAGTCGCGGTCGTTCATCCAGCGCCCGGCCTGGGCTTCGAAGCGCTTTTGCAACTGCGCCGCGCCGAAGGTTTCAACGGTCTTGTGCCAGCCGGTGGGGGTCAGGCCCTGGGTGCCGGCTACCGGCCGCGGATACCAGGTCTGGTAGGGCAGGTACTCGCCGAAGTCGCCGCGTTCGTCGGCCACCAGCACCACGTCGTACTCGGCGGTTTGGGTGAACAGCGGCATGTCGGCCTGGGCGCTGCGGCGCTGGTCGTTGTCGAATGTCCAGGCTTTCTCCGCGACCAGCTGCATGCCGAAGCGCTTCATGGCGCGGCGCAGGGCCGCCGCATAGGCCCGGTCATCGTCGGTCTGGCCGACGACCAACAGCGCCCGTTGCCATTTGCGCATTACCAGGAACTGCGCCAGGGCATCGGCCAGCATGGCGCGGCTGGGCAGGCTGTGCAGCACATTGCCCAGGCACTGGCTGGTGCGCAGGCTGTCGTCCGGGCTGCCGGCGTTGAACAGCAGGCTGTCGGGCAGGGCGGCAGATAGCGCGCGCAGGCTGGCGGCGGGGGCATTTACCACGAACAGCCGCAGGCCCTGGTCATGCTGGGCCTTGGCAGCCTGCAGCAGGGCTTCGGGGCTTTCGACCGTGGCATTGGCCAGGTGGAATTCCTGTTTGAGGAAACGCCCGCTGCTGTTGCTGTCGACAATCGCCAGTTCGGCGCCCTGCAGCCCGGTATCGGTGGGTTCGGGAATGATGTTGGACAGCAGCGGGCCGGGATCGGGGCGATAGCCGAGATAGCCAATGCGCACCTGCAACGGTTCCCCGCCCGGGGCCTGCGCGGCGGGTGCCGGGCTTGCAGAAAGCGTCGCGGCCAGGGCCAGCAGGCAGGTCATGGCAAGGTGGGCAGGCAGGCGCATAAGGCAACTCCACGGCAGATGGCGCCAGCATAGAAAGCGCGCCGGGAGGGGGGAATATGCAGAAAGTAGCGCTCGCCCGGTACCAAGGTAGTAATTCACCACATGGGCGCGGGTTTTACGATGGCCGCAGCAACCCCGAGGAGAACTGCCCATGCGCCTTGTCAACCTTTCGGCCCTGTGGCGG
The DNA here is from genome assembly GCF_054792385.1 of Pseudomonas sp. SA233. Lineage (NCBI taxonomy): Bacteria > Pseudomonadati > Pseudomonadota > Gammaproteobacteria > Pseudomonadales > Pseudomonadaceae > Pseudomonas > Pseudomonas sp. SA233. The sequence continues at coordinate 2,488,277 of NZ_CP096449.1, forward strand.
ATCAACCTCTGGGTCACTTGTTGCTTCGCGATGTTGACGCTGGCCTGTGCCGTGGTGCTGTTGCGCCAGGCGGTGGCTGACGTGGAGCGGGAGCTGCAGTCGGCGCAAGCCGTGGTGGCATACCTCGGCGACACTGCCGAGCGCGACCCGCAGAGCCTGCAACCACGGCTGACGCAAAGCCTGCGCCATGTGCGGGTGCACTGGCTGGCGGCGGATGAACCTGCGCGGCTGCCGCAAGCAACCGGCCTGGATGCCTGGTTGGGCCGCCAACTGCTTGGGCAGCGCCACGACAGCAGCCGGCTGCTGGAGCTGGGGGATGGTCGCCGGGTAATGATCGCCGTGGATGCACGGGATGAAATCGACGAGGTGCGTGAATCCCTGCAGCAGTTGTTGGTCCTGTGCGGCCTGGCGTTGCTGCTGAGCTTGTTGACCATCCGTTGGGCGGTGCGGCGGGGCATGGGCTTGCTGGACGATCTGCTGCAGGCCTTGCGCCAGGTCTCGGGTGGGCAATTGACCGCACGCCTGCGCGAGGCCGGCCTGCCGGAGGCGCGCCAATTGGCGGAGCACTTCAACCGCATGACCGCGTCTCTGGAGCAGGCCCGCTGCGACAATACCCAACTTACCCAGGCCCTGCTGGCGGTGCAGGAGCAGGAACGCACCCAGTTGGCGCAGACCCTGCACGACGACCTCGGGCAATACCTGGCGGGTATTCGGGCCCAGCTCTGCCTGCTGCGCATGGTCGCCGACCAGCCAACCGCGGTGGCGCAGACGACACGCACCCTGGAGCTCGATTGTGAACGCCTGCAGCAAGGTTTCCGCGCCCTGGTACATGACCTGTACCCGCTGGCGTTGCAGCACATGCCGCTGGCCGAAGCCTTCGGCCTGCTGGTGAGCCAATGGCAGGCCAGCCAGGGTATCGATTGCCGCCTGCGGGTAGGCGAGCATTTGCCGGCACTACCCGGGCCGAGTCGCACGCATTTGTATCGTTTGCTGCAGGAGGCGTTGACCAACGTCGCCCGTCACGCCGGCGCAAGCCAGGTGCGGGTGCGCCTGCAACGCAGCGCCAAGGGCTTGCGCCTGCTGGTTCGCGACAACGGTTGCGGTGCCAGCCAGCCCCAGCGCCCCGGGGTAGGCCTGCACTCGATGGCCGAGCGCGCCCGCAGCCTGGGCGGTGAACTGCGCATCCTCAGCCGACCGGGTGCCGGCTGGGCGCTGGCCCTGAACATTCCCATGGAGGTGTGATGAATATCGTGTTGGTCGATGACCACGCCGTGGTCCGCCAGGGCTATGCCAGCCTGCTGCGAGCGGTGCTGCCGAAGGTACAGGTGCGTGAGGCTGCCAGTGGCGAAGAGGCGCTGGCGCGGGTTCAGGAACAGGTGCCCAACCTGGTGATCATGGACTTTGGCCTGCCAGGCATCAGCGGCCTGGAAACCACCCGGCGCCTGCGTCAGCGCCTGCCGCAGTTGCGGGTGCTGTTCTTCAGCATGCATGACGAACTGCCGCTGGTGCGCCAGGCGCTGGATGCTGGTGCCTCGGGATACCTGACCAAGAACTCGGCGCCCGAAGTGCTGATCGAGGCGGTGCAGCGGGTGTTGGCCGGGCATGCCTATATCGAACAGCCCTTGGCCACCCAGCTGGCCTGCACGTCACAGCAGAATGCCAGTGACCCGCGCTTGCAGCGCATGACCCAGCGTGAGCTGGAAATTTTCGTGATGCTGGCCAAGGGCACCCCGGTGCGAGGGATTGCCGAGCAGTTGTGCATCAGTGCCAAGACCGTGTCCAACCACCTGACCTTGCTCAAGAGCAAGTTGCAGGTCAGCTCCCATGCCGAGCTGGTGCATCTGGGGATTGACCTGGGGGTGGTGCGGGTGGCGGGGTGAGGTGTTCTGCTATCTGGACTCTGCGCAGAGCCCTGTAGGAGCGGCCTTGTGTCGCGATGGGCCGCAAAGCGGCCCCCAGGGGCTTCAGCGTCAACGCAGCAATCGTCGGGGCTGCTTTGCAGCCCATCGCGACACAAGGCCGCTCCTACAGGGGGCTGCGCAAGGCGGGAATATCGGGCTCAATTGTCCCAGGTCTCGGGGCACCCCTTGCACCCCTCCATGTTGGCCTCCTGAAAATTCCCGTAATGCTGGCGCGCCCCGCGCAAGTCGGCGCGGGCCAGGTTGCTCTGGCCAAACTTGGCCTCCTGCAGGTTGGCATCGCCAAGGTCGGCCCCTTGCAGGTCAGCCTTGCTCAGCCAGGCCATTTCCAGGTCTGCCGCGCGCAGGTTGGCCTGCTGCATCTTTGCCCCTGACAACCTGGCGAACTGCAGGTAGGCCGCGCTGAGGTCGGCCTTGGCAAATTGCGCACCCTGGGCAAACAGGCCCCAGCCCTGAATCGCAACGAGGCGGCTTTGGCTCAGGTCGGCCAGGCGCAGGTTGCTCTGCTGCAGGCTGGCGCGGGTCAGGTTGGCGCCTTGCAGGTTGGCCTTTTCCAGGTTGGCCAGGTCCAGCCGGGCATGGCGCAGGTCCGCATCGCGCAGGTCGGCGCCGGCCAGGTTCATCTTGCGCAGGTCCTGGTTGGCCAGGTTGGCGCCCCGCAGGTCGGCCCCCGGGCACTGGCTGGCTTCGGCAATCACGCAGCCGTTGATGGTCAGGGGGGTATCGTTGCCAGCGTCGTCGGCATTCTCGGCCATGGCAGGGGCCAGCACGATCAGCAAGGCAAGTGGCAGGTAGTTCATGGCGAAAGGCTCTTGGCAGGAGAAAGGCAGAAGCGGGGAGGGGCGCAGGCCCGCTCCCCGCTGCAAGTCAACGCTGTGCAGTCTTGTTGTCCCAGCTTGGGATCTTGAACACCCAGAACGAACCACCCTGGGCCACCGGCTTGGTCAGTTCGGCCATGTCGCCGCCCCACAGCGGCACCGCGCCGCCGTAACCCACGGTCACGCCGATGTACTGCTCGCCGTCCTGTTCCCAGGTGATCGGCGGCGAGACGATGCCGCTGCCGGTCTGGAACTTCCACAACTCCTTGCCCGTCTTGGCGTCGAAGGCCTTGAAGAAGCCGTCGCCGGTGCCGGTGAACACCAGGTTGCCCTTGGTCGCCAGCACGCCGGCCCACAGCGGCAGGTGCTCCTTGTGCTCCCAAACCAGCTTGCCGGTGGTCGGGTCCATGGCGCGCAGGGTGCCGACGTGGTCGTCGTACATGCGCTTGATGCGGAAGCCCATGCCCAGGTAGGCCGAGCCCTTCTTGTAGTTCACTTCCTCGGTCCAGTACTCCTCCTTCCACTGGTTGCCGGGGATGTAGAACAGGCCGGTGTCCTGGCTGTAGGCCATGGGGTTCCAGTTCTTGCCGCCAAGGAAGGGTGGCGAGACCTCCACCGGCTTGCCCTTGGTTTCTCCCGGCAGCGGTTTGGCCGGGCGCTGCCCAGGGTTTTCCACCGGGCGCCCGGTCTTGAGGTCGATGTGGCTGGCCCAGGTGATGTTGTCGACGAAGGGGAAAGCGTTCTGCAGTTTGCCGTTGCTGCGGTCCACCACGTAGAAGAAGCCGTTGCGGTCGGCGTGGCCGGTGGCCTTGACCAGCTTGCCGTCCTTGCCCTTGTAGTCGAACAGCACCAGCTCGTTGTTGCCGGAGAAATCCCAGGCATCGTTGGGCGTGTGCTGGTAGAACCACTTCACTTCACCGGTGCTCGGGTCGACGCCGACCTGCCCTGAGGTATACAGGCTGTCGAAGTCATGCGGGTTGCCGTCCTTCGAGGTGCGCGCCCAGGTGTTCCAGGGGCCAGGGTTGCCGGCGCCGACAATGATGGTGTTGGTCTCGGGGTCGAAGCTGGCGCTTTGCCAAGGCGCGCCGCCGCCGTGGCTCCAGGCTTCGACCTTGCCGGTTTCGGTGGTGGGGTCGTCCGGCCAGGACGGCGCCTTGACGTCACCGGTCGGCGTGCTGTCCTTGCCGTTCAGGCGGCCCATGTGGCCCTCGACGAAGGGCCGCATCCACACCTCTTCACCGGTGTCCGGGTCGCGGGCGAACAGTTGGCCGACCACGCCGAATTCATCGCCGGAGCTGCCGTGGATCAGCAGTACCTTGCCGCTGGTCTTGTCCTTGATCAGCACCGGGGCGCCGGTCATGGTGTAGCCGGCGGCGTGGTCGCCGAACTTCTTGTTCCACACCACTTTGCCGGTGCGCTTGTCGAGGGCGATGACTCGCGCGTCGAGTGTGCCGAAGTAGATCTTGTCGCCGTAGATCGCTGCGCCGCGGTTGACCACATCGCAGCAGGGGCGAATGTTGTCCGGCAGGCGGTGGTTGTAGGTCCACAGGCGTTTGCCGGTTTTCGCATCGAGGGCGAACACCCGCGAATAGGAGCCGGTAACGTAGACCACGCCGTCGCTGACGATGGCCTGGGATTCCTGGCCGCGTTGTTTCTCGTCGCCGAAGGAATAGGACCACGCCGGGGTCAGCTTGAACACGTTCTGGTCATTGACCTGGGCCAATGGGCTCCAGCGCTGGGCGTTGGTACCCATGCCGTACTGCAGCACATCCTGGGTGGTCAGGTGGTCGTTGGCGATGTCTTCCCACGTCACGTTCTTGCTGGCAGGTGCCGCAGGGGTGGTGGCTGCCGTGGCCACGCTGCCCAGGGCCAGGCTACCGGCCAGCAGCAAGGCCCGCACGCTCAGGGCCAGAGGGGAAAGGGCGGGTAGCGTTCTTGTTGTCATGGTTGCAGTTCCCAGTGGAGGTTTTGGCCTGCACAGGGTGGGACGGGGCGGGCCTTGCGGGATACGGAAAAAATCCCGCCCTTGCCGGGAATAGTTCCCACGGGGCACCTCATTTGGCCCTTCGCCACAAGCCCTACTACCAAGGGAGTAAGGCGCGGCCACCAAAGCAGCATTCGGCCGCCTGCGGGCTGTTTCTAAGATGGCGACACGGCCTCTGTGGTTGAGGCCTTGCGTGCAATCGTGAGGGCATAAAAATGACAACAAAACGCAACGTCTTGCTGGCTGCCGGGCTGCTTGCCAGTGCAGTGCTGACCGGCACTGCCTGGGCACATGGCAATGTGGTGCCCCAGGCCGTGGAAACCAAGGGCCTGACCCCGATCAAGGACGCTGGCGTGACCCTGGACGGCGATGGCTGGGCAGCGGTCAACCCGTACCGCAGCTCTCCCGAGCACGACAAGGCCGTGGAGATCGGTGCCTCGGCCTACAACCAGAACTGCGCCGCCTGCCATGGCCTGGAGGCCAAGTCGGGGGGCATCGCCCCGGATCTGCGCATGCTCGATGCCGGCGAGGCCGGGGATGAGTGGTTCGTCGAGCGGGTACGCCACGGCGCGGTCCGCGACGGCCGGGTGTACATGCCGAAGATGGCCGACTACCTGAGCCAGGAGGCCCTGTGGGCGGTGCGCACCTACCTGGACAGCGTGCACGTCGAGGAATGACGGCCATGCGTCTGTTGGCGGTGCTGTTCAGTGGCTTGCTGCTGTGCTGCGCGGCGGCGCAGGCGCAGGTGCGCAACTACGATGCGATCATCGCCGCCGGCGAATTGAAGGTGGCTGTGTACAAGGACTTTGCGCCCTACAGTTTCGAGGACCACGGCCAGCCGCGAGGTGTCGACGTGGAGCTGGCGCAGGCCCTGGCAACGGCGTTGGGGGTGCGCTTGCAGCTGATCTGGGCGCCACCCGGGGAAAAGCTCGACGACGATCTGCGCGACTACATCTGGCGCGGCAGCCCGTTGCGCCACCAGCAACTGGCCGACCTGATGATGCGGGTGCCATACGACCATGCCTATGCGCAGCGACGCAACGAGGTAGGCGAGCTGGAAAACGCCCAGGTGGTCATGTTCGGCCCTTATCAGGAGGAGCGCTGGCAGGTCGCCTATGATCGCCGCCGCCTGCCCTCGGTGGCCAGTGTCGCGGTGTTCCAGCAGCACCCGATCGGGGTCGAGGTGGACAGCGTGCCGTCGTTCTACCTGACTTCTGTGTTCAACGGCATGCTCAGTGCCAAGACCCATCATTACCCCAATGTGCAGCAAGCTTTCGGCGCCATGCAGGCCGGCCAGGTGGACGCGGTAATGGCGATGCGCGGCGAAGTTGACTGGCAACTGCATCAAGCCGCCGACCCTCAGCTGGCCCTGGCGGAAAACGCCTACCCGAACCTTGGCAAGCAGGCCTGGGAGATCGGCATGGCGGTGCATGAAAGCAACAGGCAGCTGGCCTATGCGGTGGAGGAAGCGCTTGAGACGCTGATTCGTGATGGGCGGATGAAGGCGATTTATGCCAGTTATGGCCTGCGTTACCAGGTGCCGGAAATGTATCAGTAACAAGCTTTGCAGGCTTGTGAGTTTGTAAAAGCAACACATCCCCCTGTGGGAGCGGGTTCACCCGCGAAGAATGCGACGCGGTATATGGCACCGGCTTCGCCGGTGTTCGCGGGTGAACCCGCTCCCACAAGGACCGTGCACTGTCAGCCAGGTTTGCGTTGATCAAAAGGAGTGGGCGATGAACTGGCGAGCGACTTTCCTGCTGGCCTGCTGGATGCCCTGGGCCGCACAGGCCCAGACCAGCGAGCCGAGTAACCACAAGGACCCGGTGCCGTCGGTGATGTGGGACTTCTACCACAAGCAGCTGCTGGGCCAGGCCGCGTTCGTGTTTGATGACCGGGTCAAGCTGCTGGCGCCGCCGTTTGCCGAGGACGCACGCCAGGTGCCGCTGGAGATCGACGCCCGGGCCTTCAGCGGCGAGGTGGTGCGGATTCTCGCCTGGGCCGAACTCAACCCGCTGCCGCGCATTGTCGACTTCCAGCCCGGCGAGCGCGTGCTGCCCTGGTTGTCGATCCGCATCCGCATCGAGCAGGCCACACCGCTGCGCGCTGCGGTGCTGACGCGCGACGGCCTGTGGCATGTCGGCTCGGCCTTGATCGATGCCGCTGGCGGCGGTTGTACCGCGCCCAGCGTGGTACGCACCCAGCCCGGTTGGGAGGAGCACCTCGGTGAAGTCCTGGGCGGGCGCTACCCGCGCGGCGACAGCAGCCGCTTGCGCCTGCAGGTGGCTCACCCGATGGACAACGGCCTGGTCAGCGGCATTCCCGAATTCTTCCTCAACCATGCCGAGTTGCAAGGCGCGGACGGCCAGCGCCTGGCCAGCCTGGAACTGTACCCGGCGGTCAGCGAAAACCCCAACCTGGGCTTCGACATCCAGGGCCCCGGGCCGACCCGGCTGTTGTTGCAGGACAACAGCGGCAACCAGTTCGAGGCGGCAGTGCCCTGAACGCGTTGCCGACTCCATCCCTGACCAGAGGCGCCCGTCATGCGTTGCATTCTGCTGTTGCTACTGTGCCTGGGCCTGCCGGCCTGGGCAGACCTGGACTATCGGCTCAAGCCCCGGCAGATCGCCGAAGGCACCTGGCTGCTGGAGGGCAGCACCGACAATTTCGCCAAGGATAACGGCGGCAATATCGTCAACACCGCGTTCATCGTCACCGACAACGGGGTGGTGGTGATCGACAGCGGGCCGTCGAAACGCTACGGCGAAGCATTGCGCCAGGCCATTGCCGCCACCACCGACAAGCCGGTGGTCGAAGTGCTGCTGACCCATCATCACCCCGACCATGTGCTGGGCAACCAGGCCTTTGCCGATGTGCCCATCGGCGCCCTGGCCGGTACCGGCGAGCTGTTGCGCCAGCAGGGGGAGGCCATGGCCGAGAACATGTACCGCCTGGTTGGCGACTGGATGCGCGGTACCGAGGTGGTGCTGCCGACCCGCGTGCTGGAGCCAGGTATTCACGAGGTGGGTGGGCACCGCCTGCGGCTGCTGGCGCTGGGCGGGCACACCGGTGCCGACCTGGCGATTCTGGATGAAAGCACCGGTGTGCTGTTCGCTGGCGACCTGGTGTTCTACGAGCGCGCATTGACCACGCCCAACAGCCCGGGGCTGGAGGTGTGGCTGAAGGAGCTGGACACCTTGCAAGCGCTGCCCTGGAAGCAGCTGGTGCCTGGTCATGGCCCGCTGGCCAGCGATGCCCGGCCGTTTGCCCAGATGCGTGATTACCTGGGCTGGCTGGACGGGCTGATGCGCGACGGCGCGGCGCGTGGTGATGACATGGCCGAGATGATCCGCAGCCCCATACCCGAGCGGTTTGCCGCTATCAGCCTGACCCGTTACGAGCTGATTCGCAGTGTCAGCCACCTGTACCCCCATTACGAACGCCAGCAGCTGCGGCGTGTCGACGCCAAGCCCCCTATCTGAGGGTGTAACACAGCCCCCTGTGGGGCCGCGCAAGTTCACTGCTACCAAGGAACTAGAAAACTCAGCACTGCGGGCAATTGTTGGCAAGCAGGTCGGGACCAAGAATTCCCGACACACCGGGAAGTTTTCCCGGATACAACAAAAAAACCAAAGGTAGCCGTCATGACCCGATCCACACGTCGTCCCGTGTTCGCCTTGAGCCTGGTGCTCAGCGCCATGCTGCTTGCCGGTGCAGCCCACGCCGCTGTCAGCAATGAAGAAATTCTCCAGGACCCGAAGAACCCGCAGCAGATCGTGACCAATGGCCTGGGCGTGCAGGGCCAGCGCTACAGCCCGCTGAACCTGCTCAATACCGACAACGTCAAGGACCTGCGGCCGGTCTGGGCATTTTCCTTCGGTGGTGAGAAGCAGCGCGGCCAGCAGGCCCAGCCGCTGGTCAAGGACGGGGTGATGTACCTGACCGGCTCCTACTCACGGGTGTTCGCCGTGGACGCCCGTACCGGCAAGAAACTGTGGCAATACGATGCGCGCCTGCCCGATGACATTCGCCCGTGCTGCGACGTGATCAACCGCGGCGTGGCGCTGTACGGCAACCTGGTGTTCTTCGGCACCCTCGATGCCAAGCTGGTGGCGCTGAACAAGGACACCGGCAAGGTGGTATGGAGCAAGAAAGTGGCCGACCACAAGGAAGGCTACTCCATCAGCGCCGCGCCGATGATCGTCAACGGCAAGCTGATCACCGGCGTCGCCGGCGGCGAGTTTGGCGTGGTGGGCAAGATCCAGGCCTACAACCCGGAAAACGGCGAGCTGCTGTGGATGCGCCCGACCGTGGAGGGGCACATGGGCTACGTGTACAAGGACGGCAAGGCGATCGAAAACGGCATTTCCGGCGGCGAGGCGGGCAAGACCTGGCCTGGCGACCTGTGGAAGACCGGTGGTGCGGCGCCTTGGCTGGGCGGCTACTACGACCCGGAAACCAACCTGATCCTGTTTGGCACCGGCAACCCGGCGCCGTGGAACTCGCACCTGCGCCCGGGCGACAACCTGTATTCCTCGTCGCGCCTGGCCCTGAACCCCGACGATGGCACCATCAAGTGGCACTTCCAGAGCACGCCGCATGACGGCTGGGACTTCGACGGCGTCAACGAGCTGATCTCGTTCAACTACAAGGACGGCGGCAAGGAGGTCAAGGCCGCCGCTACCGCTGACCGCAACGGCTTCTTCTACGTGCTGGACCGCACCAACGGCAAGTTCATCCGCGGCTTCCCCTTCGTCGACAAGATCACCTGGGCCACCGGCCTGGACAAGGACGGCCGGCCAATCTACAACGAGGCCAGCCGGCCGGGGGCGCCGGGTAGCGAGGCCAAGGGCAGCTCGGTGTTCGTCGCCCCGGCGTTCCTCGGGGCCAAGAACTGGATGCCGATGGCCTACAACAAGGACACCGGGCTGTTCTATGTGCCGTCCAACGAGTGGGGCATGGACATCTGGAACGAAGGCATCGCCTACAAGAAAGGCGCGGCGTTCCTCGGTGCCGGCTTCACCATCAAGCCGCTCAACGAAGACTACATTGGCGTGTTGCGCGCCATCGACCCGGTCAGCGGCAAGGAAGTGTGGCGCCACAAGAACTATGCGCCACTGTGGGGCGGGGTGCTGACCACCAAGGGCAACCTGGTGTTCACCGGCACGCCGGAAGGCTTCCTGCAGGCGTTTAACGCCAAGACTGGCGACAAGGTCTGGGAGTTCCAGACCGGTTCCGGCGTGCTCGGTTCGCCAGTGACCTGGGAAATGGACGGCGAGCAGTACGTTTCGGTGGTTTCCGGCTGGGGCGGCGCGGTGCCGCTGTGGGGCGGTGAAGTGGCCAAGCGGGTCAAGGACTTCAACCAGGGCGGCATGCTCTGGACCTTCAAGCTGCCCAAGCAACTGCAAACGGCAAGCGCCAGTCGCTAAGCCTGCAACCTGCCGCTTGCTGCCAGGGACCCTGTGGCAAGCGGCCCTACTACCAAATGACGAGAGCCCCGCTGCCAACGATGCATTCGCCCGGCAGGCGGGGCTTTTTACCATCGGCTCATCGCCTGTCGCCGGACAGGCATCGACCCACAGAGGCTCAGCATGATCTACGCACAACCCGGAACCCCAGGCGCCGTCGTGTCTTTCAAACCACGCTACGGCAACTTCATCAACGGTGAATTCGTGCCGCCGCTGGGCGGCCAGTACTTCACCAATAGCTCGCCGGTCAATGGCCAGCCGATTGCCGAGTTCCCGCGCTCCGGCGCCCAGGACATCGAGCAGGCCCTGGACGCTGCGCATGCCGCTGCCGAGGCCTGGGGCAAGACCTCGGTGCAGGACCGCGCCCTGGTACTGCTGAAGATCGCCGACCGCATCGAACAGAATCTCGAAGTACTGGCCGTTACCGAGAGCTGGGACAACGGCAAGGCCGTGCGCGAAACCCTCAACGCCGACGTGCCGCTGGCGGCGGACCACTTCCGCTACTTCGCCGGCTGCATCCGTGCCCAGGAAGGCGGCGCCGCCGAGATCAACGAAGGCACCGTGGCCTACCATATCCACGAGCCGCTGGGTGTGGTCGGGCAAATCATCCCGTGGAACTTCCCGCTGCTGATGGCCGCCTGGAAACTCGCCCCGGCCCTGGCCGCCGGCAACTGCGTGGTGCTCAAGCCGGCGGAGCAGACGCCGTTGTCGATCACCATTTTCGCCGAGCTGATCGCCGACCTGCTGCCAGCAGGCGTGCTGAACATCGTCCAGGGCTTTGGCCGCGAAGCCGGTGAGGCCCTGGCCACCAGCAAGCGCATCGCCAAGATCGCCTTCACCGGTTCCACCCCGGTGGGCTCGCACATCATGAAGTGCGCGGCCGAGAACATCATCCCGTCCACCGTCGAACTGGGCGGCAAGTCGCCGAACATCTTCTTCGAAGACATCATGCAGGCCGAGCCCGCGTTCATCGAAAAGGCAGCCGAAGGCCTGGTGCTGGCGTTCTTCAACCAGGGTGAAGTGTGCACCTGCCCGTCGCGGGCGCTGATCCAGGAATCGATCTACGAGCCGTTCATGGCCGAGGTGATGAAGAAGATCGCCAAGATCACCCGTGGCAACCCGCTGGACACCGCGACCATGGTCGGCGCCCAGGCCTCGGAGCAGCAATACGACAAGATTCTTTCCTACTTGCAGATTGCCCGGGAGGAGGGCGCGCAGCTGCTCACCGGTGGCGCTGCCGAGCGGCTCGACGGCGACCTGGCCAGCGGTTACTACATCCAGCCGACCCTGCTCAAGGGCAACAACAAGATGCGCGTGTTCCAGGAGGAGATCTTCGGCCCGGTGGTGGGCGTGACCACCTTCAAGGACGAAGCCGAAGCCCTGGCGATCGCCAACGACAGCGAGTTTGGCCTGGGCGCGGGGCTGTGGACCCGTGACATCAACCGTGCCTACCGCATGGGCCGCGGGATCAAGGCCGGGCGCGTGTGGACCAACTGCTACCACCTGTACCCGGCGCATGCCGCGTTCGGTGGCTATAAGAAGTCCGGGGTGGGCCGCGAGACGCACAAGATGATGCTTGATCACTACCAGCAGACCAAGAACCTGCTGGTGAGCTACGACATCAACCCGCTGGGCTTCTTCTAAAGCCTGAGCTGGCCTCGGGGGCTGCCTTGCAGCCCATCGCAGGCAAGCCAGCTCCTACAGGGACAGCGCAGGCCATGGATCTTGCGCAATCCCTGTGGGAGATTGCCCAGCCCTTTGGGCTGCGCTTTCGCGCAGAGAACCAATATCGCTCGTCTGACGCGTCCTTTGTAGGAGCAGCCTTGTGCTGCGAAGAGGCCGGCACTGCCATGCACAAATCCACAGCTGCTCCGTGTTACCCCTACCAACGCACCCCGCAAACCTGTCCCAAAGTAGCATTCGGCCCCGTCGCCCCTCGTGCATTAATGCCTATACCGGAATCGCCCGGCACCAACAAGAGGAATGCCCCATGTGGACTAAACCCGCCTTTACCGACCTGCGCATCGGCTTCGAAGTGACGATGTACTTCGCCAATCGTTGATGCCTGTCCGGCCATAAGCGCGATGGCCGGTTCTTCATTGAGCATGCCCGTTGTGAACTTGATCGATCGCGAACAAGCCCTGGCCTTGCGCAAGGGCTTCCGCCTGCGCTGGGAGCCGCGCCAGGCCTGCCATGTGCTGCTGTACCCGGAGGGCACCATCGAACTCAATGCCAGTGCCGGCTGGGTGCTCGAGTTGCTGGACGGCCGGCGCAGCGTGGCGGCGGTTATCGACCGCCTTGCACAGCGCTTCCCCGGGGTGCCGGGGCTGGACGAGGACATCCTGGCGTTCCTGGAGGTGGCCCGTGCCAAGTACTGGATCGAATGAGCCGTGGCCAGGCTTTGGTCTGGTTGCTTTCGCTGCGGGATGCTTTACGCTGGCGGTTACCTTCCAGAACAATAAGAACAGGCTTCCCGATGAGCCAGAGTTTCAGCCCGCTTCGCAAGTTCGTTTCGCCCGAGATCATCTTTGGTGCCGGCTGCCGGCATAATGTCGCCAATTACGCCAAGACCTTCGGTGCGCGCAAGGTGCTGGTGGTCAGCGACCCCGGTGTGATTGCCGCCGGTTGGGTGGCGGACGTGGAGGCCAGCCTGCAGGCCCAGGGCATCGACTACTGCCTGTACAGCGCCGTATCGCCCAACCCGCGTGTGGAAGAGGTGATGCTTGGCGCCGAGATCTACCGGCAAAACCACTGTGATGTGATCGTTGCGGTCGGCGGCGGCAGCCCGATGGATTGCGGCAAGGCCATCGGCATCGTGGTCGCCCACGGGCGCAGCATCCTCGAATTCGAAGGCGTGGACATGATCCGCGTGCCCAGCCCGCCGCTGATCCTGATCCCGACCACGGCCGGCACCTCGGCGGACGTGTCGCAGTTCGTGATCATTTCCAACCAGCAGGAGCGCATGAAGTTCTCCATCGTCAGCAAGGCGGTGGTGCCGGACGTGTCGCTGATCGACCCGCAAACCACCCTGAGCATGGACCCGTTCTTGTCGGCCTGCACCGGTATCGACGCGCTGGTGCATGCCATCGAAGCCTTCGTTTCCACCGGCCACGGCCCGCTGACCGACCCCCATGCGCTGGAGGCCATGCGCCTGATCAACGGCAACCTGGTGGAAATGATCGCCAACCCCACCGATATTGCCCTGCGCGAGAAGATCATGCTGGGCAGCATGCAGGCGGGGCTGGCGTTTTCCAATGCGATCCTGGGTGCGGTCCACGCCATGTCGCACAGCCTGGGCGGGTTCCTCGACCTGCCGCATGGCCTGTGCAATGCGGTGCTGGTGGAGCACGTGGTGGCGTTCAACTACAGCTCGGCACCGGAGCGTTTCAAGGTGATTGCCGAAGTGCTGGGTATCGACTGCCGCGGCCTCAACCACCGGCAGATCTGCGCACGCCTGGTGGAGCACCTGATCGCCCTGAAGCATGCCATCGGCTTCCACGAAACCTTGGGCCTGCATGGGGTGCGCACGGCCGATATCCCGTTCCTGTCGCAACATGCGATGGACGACCCGTGCATCCTCACCAACCCGCGTGCGTCGAGCCAGCGTGATGTCGAGGTGGTCTATGGCGAGGCCCTCTGACGAGCAGCAACGGGCGCTGGCCGGGCTGCTGGGGCTGGGCGACCACTCGGCGCGCAAGAGCCATTATCCGGAGCTGGCGGCGCGCCTGGACGAACTGGAGGCTGAGCGCAACCGCTACAAATGGTTGTTCGAAAACGCCGTGCACGGGATTTTCCAGGCCAGCCTGCAAGACGGCATGCGTGCCGCCAACCCGGCGTTGGCACGCATGCTCGGTTACGACAACCCGCAAGCGTTGCTGTTTCCGCTGACGGACCTTGCCGCCAACCTGTTTGTCGGCGGGGCCGAAGAGTTGCACGCCATCACCGCGACCCTCGCCCGTGAACGCAGCCTGCACGGTTATGAAACCCGCTTGCGGCGCAAGGACGGCAGCCACCTTGATGTGTTGATGAACCTGTTGCTCAAGCCAGGTCAGGAAGGGCTGGTGGAAGGGTTTGTCGCCGACATCACCGAACGCAAGCTGGCCCAGCAGCGCCTGCAGCAACTGAATGACGAGCTCGAGCAACGGGTGGCTGCCCGTACCGATGAGCTGCTGGAGGCCAACCGCAACCTGCAACAGCAGATCGCCGAGCGCAAACAGATCGCCCGCGCCCTGCGCGATGCCCGCGACGCCGCGGAAACCGCCAACCGCAGCAAGGACAAGTACCTCGCTGCCGCCAGCCATGACCTGCTGCAACCGCTGAATGCAGCGCGGCTGCTGATCTCGACCTTGCGCGAAAGACCGCTGCCAGAAGCGGAAAAAGGGCTGGTGGAGCGTACCCATCAGGCGCTGGAGGGCGCTGAAGACCTGTTGACCGACCTGCTGGACATTTCCCGGCTCGACCAGGCGGCGGTCAAGCCGGACGTGGCGCTGTACCGCCTCGACGAGCTGTTCGGGCCACTGGTCTCGGAGTTCCGCACGGTGGCCGATGCGGCAGGCCTGAAGTTGCGTGCGCGCATTGCCGACTACGCCATCAGCACCGACCTGCGGCTGATGACGCGTATCCTGCGCAACTTTCTCAGCAACGCCTGCCGTTATACCGATGAGGGCAGGATTCTGCTGGGCGCCAGGCGCCGCGGCGATCACTTGCGCCTGGAGGTGTGGGATACCGGGCGGGGCATCGCGGCCGATCGGCTGCAGGCCATTTTCCTCGAGTTCAACCAACTTGACGTAGGCCGTGCCGCCGATCGCAAGGGTGTGGGGCTGGGGCTGGCGATCGTCGAGCGGATCGCCAAGATTCTCGGCTATCGCGTCGAGGTGCGTTCATGGCCGGGGCGTGGCTCGATGTTCAGTATCGACGTGCCGATCGGCGAAGCCATGCCGCTGCCTATCCACCAGGCCGCGCCGCAGCCTGGCGCCGGCAACCCGTTGCCGGGCCGCCGCCTGCTGGTACTGGACAACGAAGTGAGCATCCTCGAGAGCATGGGCGCGCTGCTCGGGCAGTGGGGCTGCGAAGTGGTTACCGCGACCGACCAGGCCGGGGCCTTGCTGGCCTTGCAGGGGCGGGCACCGGAATTGATCCTGGCGGACTTTCACCTGGACCACGGTGTTGTCGGCTGCGAGGTGGTCAGGCACTTGCGTGAACATTTCGGCGCCGCCATTCCTGCGGTGATCATCACTGCCGACCGCAGCGATCAGTGCCGACGCTCCTTGAACAAGCTCGGTGCGCCGTTGCTGAACAAGCCGGTCAAACCGGGGAAGTTGCGTGCGGTGTTGAGCCAGTTGCTGGGCTGAAGTCTCAACCCCATGGCCTTGCGCGTACCTCTGTAGGAGCAGCCTTGTGCTGCGAAGAGGCCCGTACTGATTATGCATATCTGTTGCTTGTACCGGCCTCTTCGCAGCACAAGGCTGCTCCTACAGGGGGGGGGCGCGCAGTGCCAGGTGGCTGTTCCTGAAATGGGACTCTGTATGGCCTTTCAATACAAGCGACTGGACAAGAATAACGCCGCTTTACTGCTGGTGGATCACAAATCAGTTGTGTGCCGCCGGTGCCTTTGCCTCCAGCAGGGCGGTACCGAGCGTTTGGTGATAGTGCCCGGGGCCAAGCAGGCGCAAGATTCCGGCCTTTTCGAGCTTGCCAAGCACCTTGCCGTTGGCTTCGCACAGTTTCACAACGATCTGGCGTTCATGCAGTTGCTGGATCACTTCCTCCAGGGTCTGCAGCCCGGTGATATCCATGAAGGGCACCCGCTTCAGGCAAATTACCAGCAGTTCAGGGTCGGTATGCGTTTGTGACAGAGCGCGCTCGAAGGTTTCAGCGGCGCCAAAGAACAGCGGGCCTTCGATGGTGTACACCAGCACGCCGGGGGGCAGCGATTTCTGGCCGTTGCTGTGCAGTTCATTGGCCAGTTCCTCTTCGACTACCTGCTGGACTTCGACGGACGATGCCATGCGGCGCATGAACTGAAGCATGGCGAGGATGACGCCGATATTCACGGCGATCACCAGGTCGCTGAACACCGTCAAGGTGAAGGTGACGAGCAGGATGGCGATGTCGGCTCGCGGTGCGCGCTGCAGCATGCGCTTGAAATGCTTCAGCTCGCTCATGTTGTAGGCGACGACGAACAGGATCGCTGCCAGTGCGCAGAGTGGAATGTTCGACGCCAGGGGCGCCAGGAACAGAATGATCAGTACCAGTGTCAGCGCATGGATGATGCCGGCCAACGGCCCGGTAGCACCATTGCGGATGTTGGTCGCTGTCCGGGCAATGGCACCTGTGGCGGCAAAGCCCCCGAACAGCGGCACTACCAGGTTGGCGACCCCTTGGCCGATCAGTTCCTGGTTCGAGTCGTGCCTGGTCCCTGCCATGCCGTCGGCGACAACAGCAGAGAGCATCGATTCGATGGCCCCCAGCATGGCGATCGCAAAGGCTGGCCCGATCAGTTCGATCACCCGCGCCAGGGAGACTTCGGGCCAGGTCAGTGACGGCAAACCTTGTGGGATAGCCCCGAAGGCGGTGCCGATGGTAGCCACACCGTCAAAATGAAACAGGGATTGGACCAGCGTCGCGAACACCATGGCTACCAGTGGCCCGGGCAGGCGTTTCAGCACGGGCAGCCTTGGGGCCAGGATCAGCAAAGCAAGGCTGCATGTCGCGAGCAGCGTCGTGGCAATGTGGAGGTCCGGCAGGGCTAGCAACAGATGCCACAGTTTTTCGTGGAAGTGCCCACCTTCGATTTCGGGCAGGCCGAAGAAGTCACGCCATTGCCCAACCCAGATGATGATGCCGATGCCGGCGGTGAAACCTACGATCACCGGGTCGGGAATGAACTTGATGACTGCACCCAGGCGGGTAATGCCAAGCACCAGCAGTATGGCGCCAGCCATCATCGTGGCCAGTTGAAGGCCTTCCACTCCGTACTTCGCCGTCACCCCGGCGAGGATCACGATGAAGGCCCCGGTCGGTCCGGCGATCTGTAATCGACTACCGCCCAGCAAGGAAACCAGCAGCCCGCCTATGATCGCCGTGTAGATGCCTTGCTCCGGCTTGACCCCGGAAGCGATGGCGAAGGCCATGGCGAGGGGCAGCGCAACAACCCCGACGATGAGGCCGGAGACAAGGTTGCGCATCCAGTGTTCACGCTTGAACAGGCCGGCGTTCCAGGCTTCGCGAACCGCGATCATTGCAGGCTCCTTGATAAGGTGCATGCACATAGTATTTAGCATGCCATGGGCCTGTTGTGCCTCTGAACGAACTGATCGAGCTGAACGAGGCGGAGCAGGGCAGGCGCGGCATCTGCACCCTCAAGCGTTCATATTCGTGAACAGTGCACAATATTGATTTGTTCGCGGCGCTATTTCTCTTGCCCCCGCAATTCCCAAGAATTCGCCCGAGGAGTCGTCGGCATTCGTCGAGCGCAACCATTCCCTCAACGCCCACGCCTTCAGGAAATGACGCCGGTTATGGAGATCATGAACGTGAAACTGCCCGTAACGGGCAAAAGGGCGCTGTTCGCCTTGTCGCTGGCGGCATTGCTGGTCGGCTGTGGCCCGCAGGCGCAGGAGAGTGCTCCGGCGGCGCCGAGTGTGGTGGTGAGCCAACCGTTCACCGACTATAAACAGGCTTCGCTGCTCAACCGCGAGTTCCACTTCGGTCTGATTGCCGCCGCACGCATGCCGGTGATCTTCAAGACCCTGGAGAACATGTGGGTGATGATGGGGCCGCTGCTCAGCACCTTCCATGCCGAAGTGCCCAAAGCGGAACTGGCCAGCGCCAAGCACAAGCACTTCGAAGTACTCGAAGCCTTGCGCAAGCGCGATTCGGCAAAGGCCAAGGCGGCCCTGCAAGCGGATATTGCATGGGGGGAGTTGATGGTGGAGTGGTTGGAGCGCAAGTCGCTGGCCCAAGGTTGATGGCGGATGCCTTGATCGCCGTCCGGGTTCCATTGAGTCGGCGATGACATGACCGCCGTCAGCATCCGGCCGAACATCGTGTCGCCCTGCGTGGCCCAAGGATAGTGACGAACGGTCAAGCAGGCTTGTGCAGCGCACATCACCTGCACAAGCGTGCCTGACCGCAATGCCTCACTGCACCTCGCACGCTTCCTGCGAAGGCACACCGTAGGACACGTAGTACGCCAACCCCACGAAGATCGCCCCACCCACCGCATTCCCCAGGAACACGGCCATCAGGTTCTCCACCAACTGCCCCCAGCTCAGGTAGCCGGCAAAGATCGCTGCCGGAATCAGGAACATGTTGGCTACCACGTGCTGGAAACCGATGGCGACGAACGCCATGATCGGGAACCAGATGCCGAGAATCTTGCCGCTCATTTCACGGCTGGCATACGACAGCCACACTGCCAGGCACACCAGCCAGTTGCAGCCGATTCCGGACACGAAGGCGTGGAGGAAGTCGGCGTTGGTCTTGCTGGTCGCAGCCGCCAACACCTTGTTCAGGTAGGCCCCCTCGGTCAGGCCCAGCAGGTGACCGAAGCACCCGGCAACGAACAGTGCACCGAACAGATTGGCGACGGTCACCAGCAGCCAGTTGCGCGCCACGGCGCCTGGGCCGATACGCCGAGCGAACATCGCCAAGGGCAAGCTCATCATGTTGCCGGTGAGCAGTTCGCCACCGGCCAGGATCACCAGGATCAGGCCGATGGGAAATACCGCGGCGCCCAGCAGTGTGCCGAACGAGGCCCACTGTACCGGGATCATGGTGCTGACGTGGATAGCCAGGAGAAACCCTAGCGAAATGAATGCACCTGCGAGGAACCCCAGGACCAGTGTCGCATGGGTGGATAGGTGGGCTTTCTTGACGCCGCTCTCGATGACGAGCTCGGTGATACGGGTGGGGCTATTGACGGACATTTCGGAAACTCGAACACGGTGACGGCGACGCGACTGGCGCGCACGCCGTGGTGGGGCTTGATCAGTACGGGGGTAGGCTACGCAACTGGTGCAAAGGTGTAACGCGCACCTTTGAGCCAGCGGCGAAGAGGGCGGCAAGCTACATGAGGCAATTTGACGCGGTCAAATCGATGGAATGGATGATCTGATAGACCGCGTCGATGAGGCTTGCAGGTCAGCGCGCATGGATCTGCTTCCCGGCAAACCAGGCCTGGAACATCACTTGGGGGCTCCCAGGGCAAATTGAGCCCGCTGGCAGGCTGAAGATGACAGACGGGTTTCCGACCGCCCGTTATGATCGGAATGTAGCTTGCCGGGCCTGACTGATGGCACTTTAGGCACGGTCATCTGGAAACCGAGATCTGCGAAACAGCGGAATAGAGCATTCAAAGTCACTTGCGAAGTTTGGATCCAGTTGTCGATAAAACTTTCCACTCGGTCAAATTACAAAAAATTAGCAAACTAACTAACTTGATTTAGTGTACCGCCTGTCGGTCGTTTTGTTCGAGAAATGAACGATTTGGGTGACGCTGACTCCTATTTGCCAGCAGGTGCCTTCAATGTGATTGCACCTCGCGCCTTTCCCCCAGAACTTATGGACGTTCAACCTCATTAGCATCGCAGGGATGCTCATGGGGCTTCTTTTTTCCTGAATAGTGGAGCAACGCCATGCCCAACCGAGGTTCTTCGGGTGAGCCACCGTGTGTATTGAATAATTATCTGCTTTTTCATTTAACGATTCGAATTTGGCTTTGCCACTGCGATTAAATCGTTCGCACGCCTATTGCAAGGTCATCTAGCGCTAACGCATTACGTGGAGAAAACGTCGTGGAGATTAATACAATTATTAGCCTGTTCGGGCAGAAAGAATCCATGGAGCTGGTGCGGTTGTCTGTAATTTACGTTCATTTATTGGCCTGTTGCATTGCCATCGGCCTGGTATTCGCCAGTGACGCCGAGATGGTCAGGAACTTGTTGAAAGGTCATAAAGAAGCCGGGCATGACAGTAAGCATATGACGAGCTTGCAGAAGTCCGTGGCCAATGCCCTGATATTCTTGTGGCTCACGGGCGCCGCAGTGATTGGAATTGACTACCTTGATAAAGGTATGAACTATTTTGCCAATCCGAAACTTCAAGCGAAGGTCATTATTGTCATGTTGCTGACCTTCAATGGCATGCTGTTGCATCGTTATGTATTGCCTGCCCTGCTCAAAGCGGGCAACTTGCTCGACCTTAATTTCGGCGTGCGGATGTTCGCACTGTTCTCCGGCGCACTGTCGGGTGTGTCCTGGTTGTATGCGGCGATGCTGGGTGTTGGCCGCCCACTGGCCTGGAAATACTCGCTGACCGAGTTGCTGCTGGCCTATCCGGTACTGATCTTGCTGGGCTTTGCCATGATGGCTGCCCTGACCCAGTGGGCACGCAAACGCAGCCAGGCCGAACCGGTTCCGGCGCCTGTCTGGCGACTGGCTGGTATTCCTACCTGATTGCCTGAGTAACGCTTCAATTACGCCGCGAACCGGGAAACCTGGTTCGCGGCGAGCTCGTTTCATGCGCAGCCTCTGGGCGGTTCGGCTGGCGGTTGGTAAAGGCCTGAAGTGATGTGTCGCCTGATCTGGCCTCTTCGCGGGCGCGCCCGCTCCCACAAGGTCCCGCGCAGTTCTGTGGGAGATCGCCCAGTCCTTTGGGCTGCGCTGTCGCGTAGAGAACTGAATCCGCAAACAGTGCGCGTACCCTGTGGGAGCGGCTTTAGCCGCGAAGAATCCAACGCGGTACATGGCACCGGCTGCGCCGGTGTTCGCGGCTAAAGCCGCTCCCACAGAGTCCCGGTTAATTCAATGAGTTATGTGCAGTTCTGTGGGAGCGGGCGTGCCCGCGAAAGGGCCGGAACAGGCAGTCGAGAAATTTCAGGACTTTCAGTTCTACCAAGATTGCGAACCAGCCCCATCCGCTGACGGGTCAGGCGCGAACCAATAGAAATATCGCCGGTAGCAGCTGCCCATCGTCAGGCGGCAGGCCGCCTGCATTGGTTTTTTGCGCTCGTTGCAGCGTGGTGGCGATGGTGATTTCCGTTCGCGACTCGATACTCCGCGCCACACCTCCCACCGAGCCTTCACCGAAGCCCAGCAGCGAGCAGCCGTTGTTGATGAGCACGAAGAAAACGATCACCCAGAATGGGCCGCAGTTCATGGTGCAAGCCCCAGGGCGTCGATGGCTGCGCACGAAACGATGGAAACGCTATCGCCAAGGTCCGCTACATCAGCGCCTTGTCTCATTGAGTTGAAAATGGGGGAGGCCATGTACCCGCTCCAGATGTTGCTTGTGGAGCTAATGGTGACGGCGCGGTGATTCAATGAAAAACGATGCTCAGTGATCCAGGATATCGATCCGCTTGATCATTGAACGTAGCGATCAGCGTTGGATTTGAACGTCGCTGCATGGTTGAGGTTCTTAATGCAAAGGACACCGTGAGGGCTCCCTTATGAGCATTGAACGCAGCATCCCTGAGCTCGAAGCCTGGTACGCCCAATACGACGACATCAGTTACCGCCGTGAGTCGCCGGATGCCTACCACCATGAACTGCTGCGCACCGCCGAGGCGCTGCGTGACGATGGCGCCATCGATTGGGACGACTGGCTGGCACTCAAGGCATTGGCCGATGACGCCCATGTGCGCGCCCTGGAAGATGCCGTGCAGGCCCATGTCAGCGACCCCGACGCATGAAAGCGCTGAAGATTGCCACGTTCAACATCAACGGCATTCGTAGCCGGCTGCCGGCACTGCTGGCTTGGCTGGAGCGGGAAAAGCCCGACATCGCCTGCCTGCAGGAACTCAAGGCGGCGGATCAGCAGTTTCCTCGCCAGGCGCTAGAAACGGCGGGTTATGGTTGCCTCTACCAAGGGCAGCCTTCGTGGAATGGCGTGGCCATTCTGGCACGGGGCAGCGAACCGCTGGAAGTACGTCGTGGCCTGCCTGGCATGGAGGACGACAACCAGAGCCGCTACCTCGAGGCAGCGGTACAGGGAGTGCTGGTGGCTTGCCTGTATCTGCCGAACGGCAACCCGCAACCGGGGCCGAAATTCGATTACAAGCTCCGCTGGTTCGAAAGCCTGATCGCCCATGTGAAAGGGCTGCATGACAGTGGCCATCCCGCGGTGCTGGCGGGTGATTTCAATGTGGTGCCTACCGACATGGATATCTACAACACGCGCTCCTGGATGAAGGACGCGCTGCTGCAGCCCGAATCACGCGCGTGCTACCAGAAACTGCTCCAGCAAGGCTGGCTCGACGCCATTCGCCATCTGTATCCGGACGAGCGCATTTACACCTTCTGGGATTATTTCCGCAACCACTGGGCACGCAACGCCGGGTTGCGTATCGACCACCTGCTGCTCAACCCAGAGCTCGCGCCCTACCTGAAGCGGGCTGGTGTCGATGCCTGGGTGCGTAACGAACCCAAGGCCAGCGACCATGCGCCCGTCTGGATCGAGCTGGGCACGCGTCGCCGGCCATAGGGCAGTTCGAGCGAACCTTCAACTACCGGAACCACCGCTGGAGCCCGAACCACCAGAGCCTCCGGTCCCGCTACCCGTCCCGGTGCCGCGTTCCGATCCACTGCGGTCACTACCGGATCGGTCGGTGGTGCCATCGCCACCGGTATTGTCAGTGTCATTGCCATCGGTTCCGCCGGAACCTGTCCCCATGGCATCCGCAGGCGTGCCGGAGCCGGTCGCTCCGCCTTGGTTGTTCATGTGCCCGCTGTCATGCGGCTGCGTGCCAGGAGCACGCTGATCGTTCAGGTCGGTGGCTGCCAGCACCACAGGTGCGCTGAGCCCCAGGCACAGCGCGAGCAGTAACGAATGAGGCTTCACGATCTTCATGGCGATACTCCGTTGCGGGTTGGTCACCTTCTGTTCGGCCTGGATCACCCACGGGCGTGCCGTGAAATCGACGGAATGCATGGCGCGCTGACATGCACGGGGGCGGGTTACCCCACGTGAATACTTTGAGGCCCGCGCTTCGATTCCTCTGGCAAGGCCGTGACCTTGATCGCGCGTACCGGTACGGCGAATTTTGCACCTACCTTCGAGAAGCGCTCGAGCAGGTGGAAATTGATGGCTTGCTGGATGTCCATGTACAGGTTGTAGCCCGGGTCCTTGACGACATACACGCACTCGAATTCCAGCGCCTCCTTGCCGAAGCCGCGCAGGTGGGCACGGTCGAAGCGCACCTGCTGTTGTGCCTTGATCGCTTCCTCGACGATGGCGGGTGCCTTTTTCACGGCCTCGGTTGGCGTGTCGTACGACAGGCCGAACTCGAACACGATCCGTCGTTCCTGCAGGCGCTTGTAGTTCTGGATGGTGCTGCTGATCATGCTGGCATTGGCCATGACGATCTGCTCGCCGCCCAGGCTGCGGATGCGTGTGGTCTTCAGCCCCACGTGCTCTACCGTGCCGGCCAGCGGGCCGATGACGATGAAGTCGCCCACCTCGAACGGCTTGTCGACGGCGATGGACAACGAGGCGAACAGGTCGCCGAGGATGTTCTGCACGGCCAGTGCAACAGCGATACCGCCTACCCCCAGGCTGGCGACGAAGGCGGTGATGTTCACCCCCAGGTTGGACAGCATCGCCAGTAGCACCACTGACCACAACAGTACCCGCGCACCCCATGCCGACAGCGTGGCCAGCGCGCTGCCCTGGTTCAAGCCGTCGGTGCGATGCCGGGCGAAGTAGCGACTCAGGCCCAGGCCGATGGCGCGGTTGGCCCACAGCCCGATCTGCAATGCCGCGACCACGAACCACAGGCTACCGACCCGGGTCAGCCAGCGCTCGGGCAGGTCGAGCATGCTCAGGCCCACCAGCAGCGAGGCAAGGAACAGCAGAAAATTGCTGGTCCCGGCGAGCACCTTGGCCAGCACCTGGCTGAGCGCGCCGTCATGCTCGGACCAGCGCCTGACCCGATGCAGCATGAAACTGATGGCCGCCCGCGCCACGACGAACGTCAGCAGCGCTACCGTCAGTGCCAGCAACAAATTGAGAACGGAAACTCCGAACAGTGTGGTATCGGTGAACAAGGCGATGATGCGATCACTCATGAGACACTTGCCTCCTTCCATAGGATTGGGTGACTGGTGGAGCGGCATTGCCGGCGAAGCAGGCAATGCCGCTCGCCAGGTGAGCCTCAGCCGTCGGACTGCTCCTCTGGCGGCACCTGGCCTTCGGGCCAGTCGGGTGCTTCCTTCTCCTGTTCCTGTTCAGGCACAGGCTCGCCCGGGTTGTGGGGTACTTCGTCCACGTACGGGTCGGGTTGGTTGGGGTCGATCATGGTCTGGCTCCTCGCCGTTGGGCTTTCAGGCATGTGTCCGGGCGTTCAGCCCGGCTCCACGGCAGTGTTTTTCTTCCAGCCCCGAAGGTTCATGGCGCACAGGCAACCCTGCAGGATGATCAGCGCCCAGGCTTGCGCCTGCCACCCCCAGGCGGCCCACAGCACGTTGCTGGCAATGAAGCAGCAGAAACCCAGCTTGCGCCGGCCTGGGCGCCGTGAGCCGATGCACCAGGCGGCAAGTACCGTCAGGGCCATGGCAGGCCATTCAAGAAAGTCGATCCAGGCTTCCATCACGCAGCACGCTGTTCGCCCTTGAGCAGTTTTTTCTGCGCTTCCATGGCCTGGCCGAGCTCATCCAGTTGCTGCTTGCCCAGCAACTTGCGGGCGGTCGGAAACAGCTCGCTTTCTTCTTCCTCGATATGGTGTTCCAGCAGTTCCTTCATCACTTTGACCCGTCCGGCGAACTCGACGGTGCCGGTCTCGGTTTGCAGCAGGTCCGGCAGCACCAGGGAGTCGACGGTGCGGTGCTCTTCCTTGGCTTCGTAATACATCTTCGCTTCTTCCTTGCCGCCTGCCTGCTTGATGGCCGGGTACAGGATTTCTTCTTCCAGGGCGGTATGGATGCTTACCTCCTGCTTGATGCGTTCGAGCAACTCGGTGCGCTTTTTCACCGCGCGCTCAGTGGTGGAGGAGAGTTCCTCCAGCAGCTTCTTCACCAGCTCATGGTCCTGGATCAACAAATCGATAGCGTTCATGCGACACCTCTTCGGGGCTGAAAAAATCACGATTGCCTTCGATGGAGTAGGGGCCGCGCGCCAAGGTTCAAAGCGGATGATGAGCGTACTGCTGTCGCGAAAGGCGGCTCTCACCGGAATCCGCGCAGGTTGCGCCGGCCAGGCAGGGTCACTCCTGCGGGATGATCGAGATCTTGCCGTTGCGCTCGACGATGGCGAACTTGATCTGCCCGACGCTTTCGATTCCCTGGCTGTCCCGGGCGGACTCGAGAATGTCGTCTTCGGTCAGCCGTGCCCGCCGCATTCGGTGGTGGAGAAAGCGCCCGTGATCCACGACCAGTGTCGCGTGGCCGTCGACCAGACGGGCCAGGCGCTTGGAGTTGAGCTTGGCCAGCGACAGGCCGACATCCAGGACGATCAACGTGGCGATCACCAGCATGGCGTTGGTGAACGAGAAGTCTTCGCCGAGCAGTGCCTGCTGGGTTGCTTCGCCGATGATCAGCAGCAGGACGAAGTCGAAGGTGGTGAGGTCTGCCAGCGAGCGCCTGCCAGCCACGCGAAACAGCAGCATCAGCGCGATGTACATGCCGGTCGCACGAAGAATGGAGTCCATGTCGCGCTCCTACGGGTAGAGAAAGGTGGAGAAACGCACTGCGCTGCCTGGGCCGGCGCTGACAACACCTTCGAGAGTGCCGACATGTTCGCTGCGCAGGGTCAGGTAGAGGGTGGCGATACCCTCTTTGCTGGTGCCAAGCTGGAGCAGGAGCGACCTGCCATGGGAAAGCGATACTTGCGGCTCTGGCTGCAGCGTTTCGATGCTGGCTTCGCGTAGCAAGGTCCCCCCGAGCAGCAACATCACAGGCTCCCCGGCATTGCCGCGAACCGTGATGCGCAGGTTGTCGGTGGTGCCGCTGCGGCTGAGGCGCTGATACTCCACATGCACCCGGCCGTCGTCGCTCATGACCTGGGCGTCACTGAGCGGACCGTTGCCGAACAGCCCGGCCAGGCCCAGCAGCACGACCAGCACCAGCGCGTACCATCCCACACGTTCGAAACGCCAGACCCGCTGCTGCATCCGCATGTCTTCCTCGACGGGATGGTGCCTTGAAGCCAGCTCGTCTTCGTCCATGCACCTAGCCCTCACGTAGCCCTCAGGCGCGCTCACCGCGCAGCCAGCGTTGGTGGTAATGGGCCAGGTGCGACAAGCCGTAGAGCGCGCCTTGGCGGATTACATCCGCGCGCTCGCCAAAAAAGCGCTGGCTGCGTGTGAATACCGCCAAAGGCTCGCCGGCAAAGGCCCAGGCAAAGCACACAGTGCCCGGGGCGATGCCATCCTGCGGCTGTGGCCCGGCGACACCCGTGCTGGCGATGGCGACGGTGGCGTCGCTGTCTTTCAATGCGCCGAGGGCCATCTCCCAGGCTACCGCCTCGCTGGTCAGGCCGTAGCGTTCGATAGTCTGTGGGCTGACGCCGAGCAGGCGTTTCTTGGCGCTTGGCGAGTACACCACGTAGCCGCTTTCCAGAACCTCGCCGGTCCCCGGCACTGCTGCCAACAGCGCAACCATGGCACCGGCCGTGCAGGATTCTGCGGTGGTCAGTACCAGCTTGTGGGCCTTGAGGTAATCAAGGGCCTCGAGTACGGGGTCGGTCGTCATGGCCGGTCACTCGTGCGTTGTTTTTTGGTGGACGTGTTTCCTGCGGGATTGGTTCATTGCTTGTGTGCCACCCATCAATGGTGGGGAAAGCTTCCTGAACTTTGTTCCGTTTGCCGGCTTCCTCTAGGTAGGAGGGCGGCGGTGCGGGCCTCGCGCTGCGGCCGGACTAACAGAGGAGAAGCGATCATGACCGAGCCTGTGACATATTTCTGGATCGCTGTTGCAGCGATCATCGTGTTGCTCGATCTGTGGGCCATCGTCAGTGTTTTCCGCAGTGACAAGAGCGACGTGACGAAGGCGATGTGGGCACTGTTGCTGTTGGCGTTGCCCATTGTCGGCCTGGCCATCTGGGGCGTGTTTGGGCCGCGTGGGATCAAACGCGGTACCGGTCCGTCGTCGCCTGAACATAGCAAGGGGTAGGGGGGGAGATGAAGAAAGGATCGGAGGCACCTCGCAGCGGAACCCGAGGTGAAGAGGAACGGGACAATGATGCGCAGCGTCCTGATGGGTCAACTGGCACGTCCCATGATTCCACTGCGCAGAAGACAGCTCGTGATGAAACGCAACGCAAGCGTTGATCGGGTCGGCTGGAAGAACTGAATTCGCAAGCGGTCCGCGTAGCCTGTGGGAGCAGCTTTAGCCGCGAAGAATCCAACGCGGTGCATGGCACCGGCTGCGCCGGTGTTCGCGGCTAAAGCCGCTCCCACAGGGTCCCTGCTAATGGTCAGGTCCCAATGTACCGGCAGCAGCGCCCGGCACGAGGATGACCTTGCGGCAGTCGTCCTGTTTCTGGTCGAACAACTTGTAACCCAAAGCCGCTTCTTCCAGGGCCAGGCGGTGGGTGACGATGAGTTCCGGCTTCAGACGCCCGGCCTCGATATGTTCGAGCAGTTCAGGAAGGAACTTCTGCACGTGGGTCTGGCCCATCTTGAACGTCAGGCCCTTGTCGAAGGCATCACCAAACATGAAGGCGTGGATAAAACCCGCATAGACCCCAGGCACGCTGACCACGCCGCCCCGGCGCACCGCGGCGATACTCTGGCGCAGCGCCTTGCCGCTGCTGCTCTCGATCTTCAGAGTGGTCAGTACCGTTTCGGTGGTACTGCCCTTGGCCTCGAAACCGACCGCATCGATGACGGCGTCCACGCCGCGCATGCCGGGGGTCAGGCGGATGATGGTGTCGGCCGGGTCGTCATCCTGCTCGAAGTTGATCGGCACCACGCCGTAGGCATCGCGGGCAAACGCCAGGCGGTAGTCATTGTCGTCGACCATGAAGATCGTCTGGGCGCCCAGCATGCGCGCGCAGGCTGCGCTCAGCAGGCCGACCGGCCCGGCGCCATAAATCGCAACTGTCGAGCCTGAGCCGACCTGCGCATTGGTGACGGCCTGCCAGGCTGTGGGCAGGATATCCGAGAGGAACAGCACCTTGTCGTCCGGCAGGGCGGTAGGCACCTTGAACGGGCCGACGTTGGCCTTGGGCACTCGCACGAAATCCGCCTGGCCACCGGGCACACCGCCATACAGATGGCTATAGCCGAATAGCGCGGCCCCTGGCGGGATGCCTTTCTTGTTGATGATTGCACCACGGCCGGTGTTGGTCGTTTCGCAAGCGGCGAACTGGTCGAGTTGGCAGAAGAAACAGCTGCCGCAGGCGATCACGAAGGGAATCACCACGCGGTCACCGACCTGCAGGTTGGTTACCCCGCGGCCGGTATCCTCGACGATACCCATGAACTCGTGGCCGAAGATATCTCCCGGCTCGGTCTGTGGAATCTTGCCATGGTAGAGGTGCAGGTCGGAGCCGCAGATGGCGGTAGCGGTGACCCGGAGGATTATATCGTCCTCGTCCTGGATAAGTGGGTCGGGGACGTTGTCGACCCTGACGTCCTGGGTTCCGTGGTATGTCAGTGCTCTCATTGGTTAATCTCCTGGGTCCGGGTGGTCTATGCAGGGGAAGCCAAGGAGGGAGGTAAAGTTCAGGTGGAATCATCCATCGGTAATTTTCAGTGCTACTGGCCCCACCAACATCATGAAGAACTGTCGTTGAGGTGGCATGGCATCAGGTGAAGCCGGCGCCCGGAGGAAACTTTAGCTGCCCTGCGAGGCTCAACCGTGCTCAAGCCGAGCGTAAAACCATGAACAGGAATCCCGCATTGCAAACAAGCTTTGCCCCTTCGGCCACGCCACGCCAAGCCGCGGGCTTGCTGACATCGGCCATGTTGCTGATGCTTGCCTCGGGGGTTGCGCCGCTTGATCGTGCGGATTGGTGGCTCGAAAACGTTTTGCCGCTGGCGCTTCTGCTCACCTTGGCTGCGACCAGCCGTTATTGGCGCTTTTCTCGGCATGCTTACCTGGCAATCGTGATGATGCTGGCGATTCACGAGCTAGGAGCGCATTTTACCTATGCCAAAGTCCCCTATGACGCTTGGCTGCGTGCGCTTACCGACCACTCTCTGAATGCCTGGATGGGCTGGCAGCGCAACCAGTTCGATCGTCTGGTGCATCTGAGTTACGGCCTTTTGTTCGTCCTGCCGATCAGGGAGCTGCTCCAGCGCCAGGCCCGGTTGCGAGGCGGTTGGTTGGCGTTGTGTACTGTTTCCTTCGTCCTCGCCACATCGGCGCTTTACGAGCTGCTGGAGTGGATAGGTGGCCAATACCTGGGTGATGACCAGGCACAAGCCTTTGTCGCGACCCAGCAAGACCCTTGGGATGCACAAAAGGACATGGCCCTGGCTTTGCTTGGTGCACTTGTCACCTTGTTGATCCAGCGGGTTGGGGCAAGCAAGGTCTGGGGCAGAAGGGTAGTGAGTTTGGAGGGGGAGCACGGGTAACGGGTAGAAATAAAAGGCTTCTCCACCACTGGAAAGGCTTTTTGCAATCAGCCTGTGACCGTTGAAAATCCCTTAAGTTTCCATCGGGAAAACAATAACTTGGAGAATTTTTCCAAGTCGTGTCACTCGTCGGATTTCCATTGTAAGCCCCTGTCCAGAGCCTCAGGATCGCCTCCGTATCCCTCTGAGGCTTTCACAAATGAAGTACTCCTCGATTCTGTTGTTGTCACTTGGCCTGCTGAGCGGCGTTGCGTCGGCAGGCGGAAATACCGAAGCAGGTATAGGTGGCGCATTGGGTGGAGTATTGGGCTCGGTAGTCGGCCAGTCGATCGGCGGCAGCACCGGCTCGGCAATCGGCGCCGGCCTGGGTGGCGCGGCCGGTGGTGCGGTGGGTGCCGACAAGCACAGCCGTGGCGAGGCGGCCATTGGCGGCGCACTGGGTGCAGCTGGCGGCAACGTGGTGGGTCGCAAGATGGGCGGCACCACTGGCAGCATGATCGGCGCAGCAGCCGGTGGCGGTGTGGGTGGTGCCTTGGGCAACCACATGGGCCGGGAATACGATGACGAGAGCGGGCATCGCTACCGTGATTATGATGACGATGACGACGACCGGGGCTGGCGCCGTCACCGCCACGACCGTGGCCATCATTATGGCTGGCGCAACAATCACCGCTACGACGACTGATCCCCGCGTTACTGGCCCATCGCCGGGGCTGGCCGCAGCGGTCTCTCGGCTAGGCATCATGCGTGCTCTGCTGTAGCCACTCCCTCGGGCTTGCACCCACCTTGCGGCGAAAGGTGCGGGCCAACGCAGACGGGCTTTCGTAGCCGACCTCATCGGCAATCAGGGCGATGGGGCGGCCTTCGCGCAGCCGTTTCTGGGCAAGGCTGATTCGCCAGTTCGCCAGGTAATCGGCAGGAGTGATACCCACGGTCTCGCGAAAGTGCGCAGCAAAGCTCGCGCGCGACATGCCTGAGCGGTCAGCCAACTCTGCCACGGTCCAATTGTGCTGTGGCTCGTTATGGATACTCACGAGCGCACGGGACAGCTGTGCATTGGCCAGCCCGGCCATCATCCCCGAAGCAATGCTGCGGCTGGCGATCAGATGGCGAAGTAGCTGAATCACCATCAACTCGAACAGCCGATTGAGAATGACATCCCGTCCACACTCGTCGCCGAAGGCTTCTTCGAACAGCCATTCGAGGGTGCCATCGAGGCCCTGCAATTCGCCCAACGGCTTGATGATGAAGTCCGGCAAGGCCTGGGTCAGCGGATTGTTGGCGCCACCATCGAACTGCAAGGTGGCGCACACCAACTCCGCTTCGTCTGCTTCGATCGCCAGCAACTGATGCTCCTGCGGACGTACCGCAAGTATCAGGCTTGGCTCCGCCAGCTCCATGAGCTGACCACGTTTGTCACTGAAGGTCAGGCGACCCGAACGAAGCAGGTGCGCGTGGCCGGAACTTTGCTGCCCATCAAAGCGGGTCGTTCCACAAAAACCACCGTGGTGGAAGGTGGACGCATGCAGGTTGAAGTGCTTGAGCAGTGTCGATAGTCGGTCCATTGGGCGCTCAGGTTTGGACGATCGGTTGCATAGATTCGACGATCTGAAGCCGAAAGGATAGTCGTCTTCCCTAGTATTGACTCCAGGCTTGATCGACAAGCTGGTTAATCACCCTACTGGAGAAACTACCATGACTCGTATCGCTGCTCTCTCGCTGGACCAGGCCCCTGCTGGCTCGCGCACTGCGCTGGAAGGCATTCAGAAAGGCCTTGGTTTCATACCCAACGCCTTCAAGACCCTGGCTCACTCCCCAGCCGCTCTCAATGGATACCTGGGCCTCGCCCAGGCTCTGGGCAAGAGCTCACTGAGCGCCGCGGAGCGTGAAGTGGTTGCGCTTGCCACCTCGGAAATCAATGGTTGCGACTATTGCCTGGCCGCACACAGCTTTTTTGGTGCCAAAGCCGGCTTGAGCGATGAGGCCATTAGCCAGGCGCGTAGTGGCACGCTCAGCGCGGTCGCCGCGCTGGCGCATCAGATCACCGAAAGCCGTGGCCAATTGAATGACGATCAGGTCGCCGCAGCACGCGAGGCCGGTCTGAGCGATGGCAAGATCGTGGAGGTGGTGGCACAGGTCACGCTGTTGACCCTGACCAACTACCTGAACAACATCGCCACCACCGATATCGACTTCCCGCCGTCGGCACACTAGGAGGGCAACCGACATGAGCCAAGTGACAATCTATACCACCCAACACTGCCCTTACTGCGTGAGCGCCAAGCGACTGCTGGCGCACAAGGGGGTCAGTGCCGTGGAAATCGATATCGAGGCTTCGCCGAACCATCTGGCCGAGATGCTGCTGCGATCCAGGCGCAGGACCGTGCCGCAGGTCTTTGTGGGGAGTATCCATGTGGGCGGTTTTGATGATCTGAAACGCCTCGATCAAAAGGGCGAGCTCGAAGCACTGCTCAGTGCCTGAAGGGCTGATTCAGCGATATCTGCCTTTGGCCGTTAGCCGCCCTTGGCAAGGGCAGCTAACGGTTCAAAGCGGTCACTTGCGATCCCTGTTTCACCGACGCTTCGTTGCATTCGTCGATGATCAGCACTGAGCCGCGGCAACCTGCTTGCGTTCACCCATGGGAGAGACGCCGAAGAAACGGCTGTAGCATTTGGAGAAATGCGCCGGCGAAACGAAACCACAGGCAAGGGCGATATCCCGTACTTGCGATTCGCTGTGCAGTAACAGTTGCCGGGCGCGCGACAGGCGTAATTCAAGGTAGTACTGGCTAGGGGTACTTTGCAGGTGCTTGTGGAACAGGCGCTCCAACTGCCGAACTGAGATGTCGTTCAACTGCGCCAGTTCTTCCAGGGTCACAGGGTCTTCGAGATTGGCCTCCATGATGCTGACTACCTGGCTGAGCTTGGGTTGGGACGTCCCTAGCCGCTGTCGCAGGGGCACGCGCTGGCGCTCTTGCGAACTGCGAACGCGGTCGCACAACAGCAATTCGGCCGCATGTTCGGCAATCTCTCGCCCGCCGGGTTCGCGTGCGATCAGTTGCAGGAACATGTCCATTGATGCCACTCCACCCGAGCTGGTGTACCGGTCACGGTCAAGTTCAAACAACTGGCTGGAAATGATGATCCCGGGAAAGCGCTCTTTCAGCGCTTCGATATCTTCCCAGTGGATGGTGCAACGGTAACCCGTGAGCAGATTGGCACGCGCCAACAAATGGCTACCCGTGCAAATGCCACCCAATGCCACTTGGTCATGGGCGAGCTTGCGCAGCCAGTTCAGGATGGCGCGGGTATTGTGGTCGGAGACGATGGGGTTTGGCCCTACCACAAACAGCATGTCCAGCTTGGGCGCATCCTTGATGGTGTATTCAGGCAGGATGCGCATGCCGTTGCTGGCGCTCACCGGCTCCATGTCGGCGGCGATGATGAGTGTCTGGAACATGGCCCTGCGCGCAGCCAGGTTAGCCATGCGCAAGGTCTCCACCGCAGAGGCGAACCCGATGGTGGTGAAATTGGGGATCACCAGAAACCCGACGATCTTGGGTGTGGGGGCATCGACAGGGTAACCCGTGGCCAGCGGGGAGGATCTCGGCGTAGCCATCAATACGACTCCTACAATGCAAGATGACGTGTTCAGCGCCTGTCTCCCGATACAGGCAATTTTTTGTGTAAAAGGGCTCCAAGCCTGCGGCGGCATACTACACGCAGCAATCAGGCTACAGGGTGCGCACTGGCCGATATTCGCCCCCTGTTTTCGGTTTGACGCAAAAAGGCGACACCCTGCGAACGCATAGCCTTCGCAGGGCGAAGCGGCTGAGCCAGCCTCAGGCCGATTTGGTTGCGACACGGGGCAGTGGGCGCTTCCTGGGCGAGAAGATCGAACTCATGCACACGATGGCAATTGCCAGCGCGCCGGTTGTCATTACTTCCATGCGGTGGCCGGGCATGATCAGCATCATTGCCAGAATCCCGATGATGGAGGCGACGACCAAGTAGCTCAGCCAGGGGAACAACCACATCTTGAAGGCCATGACCTCACCTCGACGAGCCATCTGCTTGCGCAGGATCAGTTGCGATACCGCGATGGCCAGGTAGACCAGCAGTGCCACGGCACCGGAACTCGCCAGCAGGAAGGAGAACACCTCGTCCGGCGCAAAGTAGTTCAACGCGGTGGTAAGGAAGCCTACAGCGGTGCTGGCCATGACCGCGACGAATGGCACACCGGCCGATGAGGTGCGCTGGAGAACGGCAGGGCCGTCGCCACGTCTGCTCAGCGAGTAGACCATGCGCGATGCGGTGTAGATTGCCGAGTTGAGGCAGCTGGCCACGGCAATCAGCACGACGACATCCACGATCATCTTGGCGTGAGGGATGTTCATCAGCTCAAGGGCCCTCTGATAGGAGCCGACCTGCACCAGCATGGGGTCGTTCCAGGGCACGATCGAGACGATCAGGAACACCGAGACGATGTAGAAGATGCCCATGCGCCACACGACCGAGTTGGTAGCGCGGGTGATCTGTCTGGAGGGGTTCTTGGATTCTGCGGCGGCGATGGTGACGATTTCGGTGCCCATGAAACTGAACACCGTGGTCAGCATGGCGCCAATCACCGCTGCCATGCCGTTGGGCATGAAACCGCCGAAGTCGTTGCTCAGCTTGGCCACGCCACTGACGCTGAGGTTTGGCACCACGCCGGTCAGGGCCAGCGCACCCAGGGCGATGAAGGCCAGTACGGCGATGACCTTGAGCATGGCGAACCAGAACTCGAACTCCCCGTAGCGCGCAACGCTGAACAAGTTGGTCAAGGTCAGCAGGGCAGTAACGGCCAGTGCGAATTCCCAGGTTTCGATCGCGGGGAACCAGGCATGCAGGATTGCCGCTGCGGCAATTGCCTCGATGGGAATGACCAGCACCCAGAACCACCAGTACAACCATCCAATGGTAAAACCGGCCGAACGACCCATTGCGCGTTCGGCATAGGTGGAAAACGAACCGGTATCAGGGGAAGCAACTGCCATTTCACCGAGCATGCGCATGACCAGCACAACCAGTGTGCCGGACATGATGTAGGCCAGGATGGCCGCTGGGCCGGCCGCTGCAATTGCATGCCCCGATCCGATGAAAAGGCCGGCACCGATAGCGCCGGCTATCGAGAGCATGGTGACGTGGCGCTGCTTGAGGCCGGGGGCCAGAGTTGAATGGCTGGACATTATCATTACCCTTGTTGTTATAGATGGCGGGTTAACAGCTAATGCGAATCGTGCTCTGGTAGATCAATGCGGTGTTGCGGCGCTTAACTGAATGCCTCGCGGACAGCGTTGCTGATGCCTTCGGTGCAGACACGCAGAATCAGTTCGCCTTTCTCGCGGCTGGCGCCTTTTGGCGATGACAAGGTTCCACACGCCGGCGTGCGCTCGGCAATGATCGGGAACACATCGTAGGGGGGGAAGGTGGCTGGCGGATGATCGACGGCACGGGTCAGGTCGACTTTCTCGGGGTGCAGGGCCAGCATCAACGAAGTCTCGAAGACGCCACCGTGTTCAATGTCCCAGCCGAGGAATCCGTCAGGGTAGAGTTCCTGGATGACCTCAGGCGCGTTGACGAAGTCCCAGTAGGACAGGACCACGACCTTGAAATCGGTGATGCCGGCATAACGGAGTTCGCGCAGCGCCAGGTCGATGCCTTCCACGATGAACATGGAGTTCTCGTAGTGCCCGTTCATCATCACCAGCTGACGCGCGCCGTGCCGGGCCAGCTCCCTGATGATGTCCTGGATGGTATGTGTCAGTGTTGCGCCATCCAGGCTGGTGGTGCCGGGAAAGTGGTTTCCGCCGCCCGATTTTTGCTGCGACTTGTAGCCGTAGGCCAATGCGGGGAGCACCAGGCCGTCGACATTGCGCGCTACGGCCTTGCACAGCGCGGTCGGTAGCAGTACATCCACTTCCATGCACATGTGGTGGCCGTGTTGCTCCAGGGCGCCTACAGGCAAGAATATCGGGCTGCCGGATGCAACACGCCGGGCGTACTCGGGCCAGGTGAGTTCGCCAATTACAACGCTATCGTTCATCGGGTGGTCTCTCTATGTTCTTGTAATTGCAAAAGCTCGTCCGGTTTGCAGCAGTAGCAGATGTCCCAATTTGATCAGATCGCCATCGGCTGGAATTGTCAGTTTCCGACCTGGAATTGACAAAAGCTGCCGTGGCTCTATCCCGTAGGTCACGGCATGCGTTGATTCACGAGTTCAGGGGCGGCGGAAACGTTCATGTCGGACGAAGTGATTTGCTTGCCCATTCTGCCTGGCAATTAGGGGTCGAAATCTGACATATCTGGCCAAGCAACTACCGGGACAATATTACTGTTCGCAGTAGACGCTGCGTGGGTAAAGTTGGAGGTAGTACATGCAGCAATTGACCGAAGTGGGCCAGCCATTGGCAAGCACAGTGCGCATTGGTTTCCTGTTGAGTGAAGGGTTTGATTTCTATGCATTAGCCGCCGCATTGGAGCCGTTGCGCATCGCCAATGAAGTTGCCCGGTGCGAAGTATGCCAGTGGCAGATCATCAGCCTTGGCGGCCGGCCGTTGAAGGCCAGCAACGGCATTTCCACGGCCACCGTGGAACTGAGCCAGGCAAAACCGCTGGATATACTCATTGTCTGCCCGGGTGATGAAATGCGTTCACACACAGGCACCCAGCATCTGCGCCACCGTGTATCGGGGCCGAAGGTGCGGTGTGCGGCAAAACAGATGACGTGGTGGTTGCCCACCGTTGACGATCACGCAGACCTGCCTGTCGGCCAGATCAAATGTGTGCATGCACCGGCCAGTGTTTCGGAACAGGTCAAGAAGACCCTGGCTTTGTTCCCGCCGTCTACATCCCACCTGCTTGGAGTCAGCGAACTGGCAACGCTGATCGGCGTTTCGCGGCAGCTTCTCGAGCGCTTGTTCGCGCACCGACCCCACTGAATCCTCACTATCGGTTGATTGCGCTGGCGCCTCGGATTATGCGTCGCCTTTGCGGTGTTTGGCCTCGTTTGCAGGGCGACGGATCTGGTCATTTACGGGTCGGATTCGCGCAAAAAAGCATTCGGCTTATCTGGTCGAATGGTCACCAGTGGCACCGATAAACAAGTTTCTCCGCTGTTAACTACAAGGAATAAAAAACATGCAAATGCCAAAAACCATTCAGATCAAGAACGGCGAAAAAGTCAAACCGACGTTCTCGCAACAGGAATATGCCAACCGTCAGTCCAAGTTGCGCACTTACCTGGCACAAAACAATATCGATGCTGCGGTCTTTACCTCCTACCACAATATCAACTACTACAGCGACTTCCTGTACTGCTCGTTTGGTCGCCCCTATGCACTGGTTGTCACTCAGGAAGCCGTCGTGTCGATCAGTGCCAACATCGATGGTGGCCAGCCATGGCGCCGTACGGTCGGTACCGACAACATCATCTACACCGACTGGCAGCGTGATAACTATTTCGTCGCGATTCAGCAGGCACTGCCCAAGGCCGGGCGCATCGGCATCGAGTTCGACCACCTGAACCTGATGAACCGGGACAAACTGGCCAGCCGTTACCCGCAGGCCGAGCTGGTGGACATCGCCGCGCCGTGCATGCGCATGCGCATGATCAAGTCGGCTGAAGAACACGCGATCATCCGCCAGGGCGCCCGGGTAGCCGACATCGGTGGCGCTGCAGTGGTGGAGGCCCTGCGTGACCAGGTACCTGAGTACGAAGTGGCATTGCACGCTACCCAGGCGATGGTGCGTGAGATCGCCCGCACCTACCCGGACTCCGAGCTGATGGATACCTGGACCTGGTTCCAGTCGGGCATCAATACCGACGGCGCCCACAACCCGGTGACCTCGCGCAAGGTCAACAAGGGCGACATCCTCAGCCTCAACTGCTTCCCGATGATCGCTGGTTATTACACCGCACTGGAGCGTACGCTTTTCCTGGACCACTGTTCCGATGAGCACCTGCGCCTGTGGGAGGTTAACGTCAAGGTGCATGAGGCTGGCCTTGAACTGGTCAAGCCCGGCATGCGTTGCAGCGACATCGCACTGCAGCTGAACGAGATCTTCCTGGAGCACGATCTGCTGCAATACCGTACGTTCGGTTACGGCCACTCGTTCGGTACGCTGAGCCATTACTATGGTCGCGAGGCAGGCCTGGAGTTGCGTGAGGACATCGACACCGTACTCGAGCCGGGTATGGTGGTGTCGATCGAGCCGATGATCATGCTGCCCGAAGGCCTGCCGGGAGCTGGCGGTTACCGTGAACACGACATCCTGATCGTCAATGAGCACGGCAGTGAAAACATCACCAAGTTCCCGTACGGTCCGGAACACAACATCATCAAAAAGTGACTGAACCCGCCGCACAGTGACCCTGTGCGGCTTTCTCCCTGCACCGGCGATTTGCGCGGTGCGCCTGAAGGCGTGAACCGCGGTTGACTGAATTACGCCGGATATAACTGCTCCTCTATCGAAACCGTGAGTAATGAAGTCTCTGCGCCGGTGTGGAGGGTGGTATCCGTTTCGATCAGCATGACCGCACATTCTTCCTCGGCAATCGGCCGGTGCCGCATTTGCTTTGGAATCACGCAGAATTCTCCTGCGTTCAGGACAATGGTGCGGCTTTCGAGCTCGATGCGAAGCGTGCCAGAGACCACCGTAAACATTTCGTCTTCATGTTCATGGGCATGCCAGACGAACGCGCCTTTCAATTTCGCAATCTTGATGAAATGGTTGTTGACGCGGCCGATGACCTTGGGCTTCCAGTATCCGGTCAGCGTATCCAGTTCATGTTGCAGGTTGATGCTGTCCACCGTGTTGATCATGCGCGTACTCCCTTCTGCAAGTCAGTCTGAGGCTTGCAATCTAGAGCGGCGCGTGGCTTTTGCGTAGCGACGAATTACAATACCGGTATTAACACTGCTAATGGCCTGGCATGAACAAGAACCACACCCTTGATCTGGCGCTGCTCAGGGCCTTTGTCGAAGTGGCGGATACCGGAAGCATGAGTGTTGCATCGGTAGGGCTGCACCTGACACAAGGGGCTGTCAGCCAGCGAATCAAGCGACTGGAGGCATTCCTCGGCTGCCCATTGCTGATGCGTGACACTCAAGGCAGTAGCCTGACCTGGCAGGGGAGGTCGTTGTTGCCCGACGCTCGCCGCCTGCTGCAGATGCATGATGCATTTTGCGCCAGTGTCGGGGCCAGGGAATCAGACGCCCCGGTGCGTCTCGGGCTCCCGTTCGATATGGCTGGCGCGCCGCTTGCTCCCGTGCTGAAGGCGTGCGGTGATGCCTTCCCCAAGGCCGAGGTAAAGATCTTCAGTGCTTCGTCCGTGGACCTCGACCAGGTGTTCGCCACGGGCGAACTCGATCTGGTGCTCAGCCAAGGCCCGGTTGATGTCGAGTTGGGCGAACGCCTGGCTGTTGATCAGCTGGTGTGGCTGGGCAACGAGACCGCATCGGCACGGCGCCCATTGGCTCTGTGCTTGCTGACGGCGAATTGCGCCTTTCGCGACACCGTTTTCCGGTGTCTTGGCGAAGCAGGTATCGTGGCAAAGGTGGTATTTGAAAATGCGTCGGTCGATACCACGTTGACCATGGTTCGCAACGGGCTGGCGGTTACGCCATGGCTGCAAAGTCTCGTTCCTGAAGATATCAGCCTGGCTGCACCCGAATGTGGGTTACCGACACTGCCCGCGTTCGCCGTGCGGTTGCAGACGGTCGAGGATGCCAGTCGTTCCGTTTCTGGCCTCGCGGACATTATCCGGGAACATTTCAAGCGCTGAGACGGCTGCGTTTCTCATCACTGCGAAGCCGGTCCAAAATGAGCAGGGCCAGATTGTTTGTTGACGTTGCTCCACGCCTGTGTACCCGACTGACGCAGGCCTACGGCTCTTGCGCAAGACCGTGCAGGTGCTCGCGCAGAAAGTCGATGAAGGCCATCGCCCGTGCCGAATGTCGCCGCTCGCGGCTGAACACCGCGCTGACGGGCAGTGCCGTGGCTTTGTAATCGTCAAGCACGCTTAACACGCTGCCGCGTTCAACGTCTGCTTTGAAAAGCCATTGTGGGGAGAGGGAGATGCCCAAACCGCACAGCACCATTTCCCGAATGGCCTCGCTGCTGTTGCTGGTGACGTTGCCTGTGATGGCGATATCGAACGCGTCCGACCCCCGTGTGAAGCGCCAGCGATCGTAATGCTCCAGCAACGTGAAGCCGATGCAGTTGTGGTCTGCCAGTTCGCCAGGCTCCAGTGGCAGGCCGTGGCGTTCCAGATAGGCAGGCGAGGCGTATACCTGCCGCAGGGTGTTGCCGAGCGGTACCGCCACCAGGCCCTCGTTTTTCACTACGCCTATCCGGATCGCCACATCTATGTTCTCCATGAGCAGGTCTTCGTTGTGATCGTTCAGCCGGAGGTCAATCCGCACATCGGGATAGCGCTGCAGAAAAGTCCCGATCAGAGGCGCTATGCACAAGCGTCCGTAGCTGACCGGTGCGGCGACGCGCAGGGGGCCCGCTATCTGCTCCTGGCCACTGGCAAAGCTGCGTGTGGCACTTTCGAGTTGACCGAGAATTTCCTGGCAGTGGCGGTAGAAACGTTGCCCTTGGTCGGTCAGCGCCAGGTGGCGGGTGCTGCGGGCGAATACTGGCCCGCCCAGGTATTGCTCCAGCGCACGGACCTGCTTGCTGATTGCCGGCTGCCCCATGTTCAGCTCCCGGGCCACTGCCGAGAAAGACCCACGCTCCACGACGCGTACGAAGATGCGCATGCTGTCGAACAGATCCATTGCCACCTGGCCTCTACTGGGAATGAGTAATATGAAAATTCAGCTTCTTATCGGAATGGGTGAGGGGGCGCAACCTGTATGCATCCACTGAACAGAGGTATCCGTCATGAGTCAGACCATGCTTGCCGCCATCGCCGAGTCCGCCCAAGCCCCACTGGTCGTTCGCCGCATTCCTCGCCCGGTTACCGCTAGAGGCCAGGTCCTTGTCAGCGTTCACGCCGCTGGAGTAAACCCGCTCGATACCAAGATTGCCTCTGGTGCAGGGGCGCATGCCCGTCAGGCGCTGCCAGCGGTGCTTGGTCTGGATCTGGCCGGTACGGTCGTCGAACTGGGCGAGGCGGTAGAGGGCTTCACGCTCGGCCAGGAGGTTTTCGGCATGGCCGGCGGAATCGGCGGGGCCCAGGGCACCATGGCCGAATACATCGCCGTGGATGCCCGGCTGATCGCAGCAAAACCGCACACTCTGGGCATGCACGAGGCAGCAGCCTTGCCTTTGGTGTTCATCACCGCCTGGGAAGGTCTGGTTGATCGAGCCAATGTCCGGGCTGGCCACACCGTGCTTGTTCACGGTGGTGCAGGTGGGGTAGGCCAGATGGCCATCCAGCTGGCGAGAGCTCGCGGGGCCAAAGTCTATGCCACCGGTTCGGCCGGCAGCCTCGATTTCATACGTTCACTGGGCGCTACGGCGATCGACTACCAGGCGCAGAGCGTAGAGTCCTACGTCGAGCAACATACCGCAGGGGCAGGTTTCGACATTGTTTATGACACTGTGGGCGGTAGCACGCTGGATGCATCATTCAAGGCGGTGAAGCCCTATACCGGTCACGTGGTGAGCTGCCTTGGTTGGGGCGAGCACGGTCTTGCGCCGCTCTCGTTCAGAAGCGCCACTTATTCGGGGGTGTTCACCCTGGCCCCGTTGCTCACGGGCCAGGGCCGCGAACACCATGGCGCAATCCTGCGCGAGGCGGCCGAGTTGGCAGATGCGGGGCAACTGACGATCCGGGTGGATCGGCAACGGTTCGCACTGGACGAGGTAAACGATGCCTTCCGCCAGGTCGCAGAAGGCCGCGCCAAGGGCAAGACAATCATCCAGTTGTTGAGCGAATAGAACCGAGAACGTTGAACGCCAAGGTATCCGCCGATGGGGCCGCTTTACCGAGCGGCCCCCTGACTTTGTCGTGCTGGAGAGCAGGTTTCTGGGGGCGCGATTCTATGGCACACGCTGAGTGGGTCAATTGCAATCGCTGGCATGCCTTGGCAATGCACTCGATATCAGTGCTGCCAGCAGAACAAATACTGTGGAGATCCACAGGCAGGCCTCCAACCCGTAAGCCTGGAATACCCAGCCGGAAAGCAGCGTACCGACCAGCCGCCCTAGCGCGTTGGACATGTAGTAGAAGCCCACATCCAGCGATACCCCGTCTTCCTTGGCATAGCTGACGATCAGGTAGCTATGCAGTGACGAATTCACGGCGAACAGCACGCCGAACAGCATCAGCCCGCCAAGCACCATCACCTGGGCCGACCAGCCTGCCGACAGGCCCATGGCGATGAGCGCCGGCAGCCCGGCAAGGGCGATGGCCCAGATGAAAGCCGCGCGACCGTCGGGCACCTGGCCGCGTTTCTTGCCAGTGATGTGGGGGGCAAGCGACTGGACGATGCCGTAGCCGATTATCCATGCAGCCAGGAAGCCGCCGACCAGCCAGAAGTCCCAGCCAAAAGCCGTGGTCAGGTACACCGGCAATGCCACGACGAACCAGACGTCACGGGCGCCAAAGAGAAACAGCCGTGCGGCCGAAAGAATGTTGATGGCCCGGCTCTTGGACAGCATGTCGCGGAACTTCGGCTTGGCCTTGGCCTTGCCCAGGTCCTTCTTCAGCAGGATCAGGCTGCCGACCCAGATCAATGCCAGTACCGTCGCCATGGCCAGCACCGCCAAGGTAAACCCGAGCAGTGCGAGCAGCGCTCCGCCGAGGAGGAAGCCCACACCCTTGAGTGCATTTTTCGAGCCCGTGAGGATGGCTACCCACTTGTAGAGGGTGCCTTGCTGGCTATCCGGCACCAGCAGCTTGATGGAGCTCTTGGCACTCATCTTGTTCAGGTCCTTGGCGATGCCGGACAACGCCTGGGCCGTCATCACCCACGGCACTGTCAGCCAGGCTGCTGGCACCGTGAGCATCAGCAAGGCCAGCACCTGCATGCCCAGGCCGATGTTCATGGTGCGGTTGAGCCCCAGGCGGGCGCCGAGGTAGCCGCCCACCAGGTTGGTGATCACGCCGAACACTTCATAGAACAGGAACAGCGCCGCGATCTGCAGCGGCGTGTAGCCCAGCGTATGGAAATGCAGTACCACCAACATGCGCAACGCACCGTCGGTGAGGGTGAAGGCCCAGTAGTTGCCGGTAACCAGCAGGTACTGACGCACGTGTGCAGGCAGGGCTGACAACGCCTTCATGATTGCCGGTTACTCCGCCGTGCCGACCATTCGGGCCAGTTCCGCTGCGCGGTTGGCGTAGCCCCACTCGTTGTCATACCAGGCGTAGATCTTCACCTGGGTACCATTGACCACCAGGGTCGATAGCGCATCGATGATGGAGGACCGTGGGTCGGTGCGGTAGTCGATGGACACCAGCGGTCGCTGTTCGTAGCCCAGGATACCCTTCAACGGGCCTTCGGCAGCCGCCTTCAACAACGCATTTACCTCTTCGGCCGTGGTCTCGCGTGCCACTTCGAACACGCAGTCGGTCAGCGAGGCGTTGGCCAGCGGTACACGTACGGCGTGCCCATTCAGTTTGCCGCGCAGTTCAGGAAAGATCTCGGCGATTGCGGTAGCCGAGCCCGTGGTGGTCGGGATCAGGCTCATGCCCGAGGCGCGGGCGCGACGCAGGTCCTTGTGCGGTGTATCGAGGATGCTCTGGGTATTGGTCAGGTCGTGGATGGTGGTGATCGAGCCGTGGCGGATGCCCAGGTTCTCGTGAACCACCTTGACCACCGGGGCCAGGCAGTTGGTGGTGCAGGAAGCGGCGGTGACGATACGGTGCTGCGCCGGGTCGAACAGGTGCTGGTTGACGCCCATCACCACGTTCAGCGCGCCTTTCTCCTTCACTGGCGCGCAGACCACCACGCGTTTGACGCCCTGGTCCAGGTAGGCCTGGAGCACGGCTACCGACTTCATCTTGCCGCTGGCTTCGATGACCAGGTCGCAGCCCGACCAGTCGGTGTCCGCAATGTTCTTGTTCGCGGTGACCTTGATGCGCTTGCCCTCGATCACCACCGAGTCGCCATCTGCCCCGGCTTCACGATCCCAGCGCCCGTGGACCGAATCGAAATTGATCAGGTGGGCGTGGGTCTCGGCGTCGCCGGCCGGGTCATTGATCTGGACGAATTCGAATTCCGGCCAGCCCCAGGACGCGCGCAGCGCCAGGCGACCGATACGGCCAAACCCATTGATGCCTACTTTGATTGCCATGGTCTTGTTCTCGAGTTGTGTCTTCAGATGGATCGTTGATCGACGCGCCTGGACAATTCCTCGGCCGACTCCTTGCGCTCGGAGTAGCGGTCGACGAGGTAGTCGGCGCGGTCGCGTAACTTGGCAATGATCAGCAGCAGGTCGCGACGCGCTGTGGGCGGTCACCCATGGTGTCCAGTCGTTTGGCGCTGGTGCTCAACCATTCGCGATTGGCTTCCAGTGTGGTTACCAGAACATCGCGTACCCAGGCGGGAAGCTCTGGATGCAGGCGGTAGTAAACCCATTGGCCCTGCCTGCGGTCTTCAAGCAGGCCGCAGGTGCGCAGTTGTGCGAGGTGGCGGGAAACCTTGGGTTGGCTTTCTTCCAGGGCACAGATCAGTTCACAGACGCACAGCTCTTCCTCGCGAGCGATCAGCAGCATCATCCGAATGCGGTTCTCGTCGGCGAGGCATTTGAAGACCTGGGTCGGGGTCAGCGAGTCAGTCATGGGCGTTCTCGGGGCGGGCAGCTGGTGCCTATGGCGGGGTATTCAATGTATATGTTTTTTCGAATATACGGATTTTCGAATGTATTGCAAGGCCGCCGGATCTGTTCTGCGCACCATGTGAAAGCAACGGCTTTGCTCAATTCCCAAAGCTGGCGCGATCCCTGTGGGAGCGGCCTTGTGTCGCGAAAGGGCCGCAAAGCGGCCCCAGGTTTGATGTGCAACAGTTGAAATTGCTGGGGCTGCTA
Source organism: Pseudomonas sp. SA233 (assembly GCF_054792385.1). Classification (NCBI taxonomy): domain Bacteria; kingdom Pseudomonadati; phylum Pseudomonadota; class Gammaproteobacteria; order Pseudomonadales; family Pseudomonadaceae; genus Pseudomonas; species Pseudomonas sp. SA233. Next base: position 2,533,012 of record NZ_CP096449.1, read on the forward strand.
TGCAGCCCTTTCGCGACACAAGGCCGCTCCTACAAGGTCCCTGTCAACTTGATGAGGCACAGTGGCGTTCTGTCGATCCAGGCTGTGCAAATACGTTTAACATGCTCCAGGCCCGCCCTCATCGTTGAAAGAGAGTTGTATGGAGTTACGTCAGCTTCGCTATTTCCTGAGTGTCCTGGAGTACGGCAGCCTTGGCAGGGCTGCGCTCGAGCTAGGGGTTGGCGCCTCGGCTTTGAGCCAGCAGTTGTCGAAGCTGGAGAGCGAGGTGAGTACCCGGCTTTTGACGCGTTCGAGCACCGGCGTAGCACCGACCGCGGCCGGGCTGGCCTTCGAATACCATGCGCGTCTTGCGCTTCGTCAGGCGGAACATGCTGTGCTGGCAGCTCAAAGTGGCCGCATGAGCGGCTATGCCAGCGTGGGGCTGGCTCCGACCACGGCTTCGATTCTTGGCCTTGCCTTGATCGACAGGATGCGAGAGCGCTATCCCGATATCCGTCTGCACCTGGTGGAGATGCTGTCTGGTTATCTGATGAACCAGCTCAATGCCAGGCACCTTGACCTGGCGGTGCTGTTCCAGGCAGAGACGGGGCCGCGCCTGGAGGTGCGGGGGCTGCTGACGGAGCGGCTGTTCGTGCTGGTTCCCGCACCGCTGGTCAAGGACGGCTGGGGCGAGTCGCTCACGTTGCAACAGATCGCGACGTTGCCGTTGGTGATGCCCAGCAACCAGCATGGATTGCGCACGACGTTGCGCTCGATTTTCGAGCGGGCAGGGCTGGAGGCCAGCATCGTCATGGAAGTCGATGGCCTGTCGCTGTTGATGGATTGCGTGTGTGCGGGCCATGCCGCCACCATCCAACCTGGCGCGACAGTGGCCCGGGCGCATCAGGCGGGCCTGCGCGTGTTTGCTGTCGACGAAGCCCTGGCGCAGCGTCGCAATGTGATTGTCAGCCTGACTGATGACGAGCTCTCACCGGCGGCGCTGGCTACGCGGATCGTACTGCAGGACGTTGCCCGGGAGCTGGTGGAGCAGGGCCGATGGCCAGGCGCACGGCTGCTTTGACCCAGGCGCCGGGGGCGCTTGTTCCGACCCTTTAGAAAAACTGAATGCCTCCCCCCGACCATCGCGTTTCGCGGTCTGCGGGCGCTCATTAAAGTCCCCGGTCACGAGGAGCAGCCGAACATTCGGCTCTTCGTGATCTGGAGGCGAAATGATCGATGTGCTAGTCATCGGAGGGGGCAATGCCGCCCTCTGTGCCGCGCTGATGGCGCGAGAGGCCGGAGCCAGCGTGCTGCTGCTCGAGGCCGCACCCCGCGCCTGGCGTGGTGGGAACTCACAACACACGCGCAACTTGAGGTGCATGCATGATGGCCCGCAGGATGTGCTGGTCGAGGCGTACCCGGAAGAAGAATTCTGGCAGGACCTGCTGAAGGTCACCGGTGGCCAGACCGACGAAAAGCTTGCGCGGCTGGTGATTCGCGCGTCCTCCAGTTGTCGCGGGTGGATGCGCCGCCATGGCGTGCATTTTCAGCCCTCGTTGTCGGGTGCGCTGCACACAGCAAGGACCAACGCCTTCTTCATGGGCGGCGGCAAGGCACTGGTCAACGCCTACTTTCGCAGCGCCGAAAACCTTGGCGTACAGATACGCTACGACACGCCAGTAGCCGACATCGAATTGCAGGGCGGACGCTTCGTCGCGGCCCATGTGCCGGCGCGTGAGGTTCAGGGGCGACACCTGCCTGCCGAGCGCATCGAGGCGCGTACCTGTGTGCTTGCCGCCGGCGGCTTCGAGTCCAACCGTGAGTGGTTGCGCGAGGCGTGGGGGCAGAACGAGCGAGGGGAGTGGCCTTCGGACAATTTCCTGATCCGTGGCACGCGCTTCAATGACGGGGTGCTGTTGCGCCGCATGATCGAACAGGGCGCCGACACGATTGGCGACCCGACCCAGGCGCACATGGTGGCGATCGATGCTCGTGCGCCGTTGTACGACGGCGGCATCTGCACGCGCATCGATTGTGTGTCGCTGGGCGTGGTGGTCAACCGCGATGGCCAGCGCTTCTACGATGAAGGCGAGGATTTCTGGCCCAAGCGCTATGCCATCTGGGGGCGCCTGGTGGCGCATCAGCCTGGGCAGGTGGGGTTCTCTATCATCGACCAGAAAGCCCTCGGGCGCTTCATGCCACCGGTTTTTCCAGGCGCCACTGCCGATAGCCTGGAGGCGTTGGCCGGCCTGCTCGGTTTGCCTGTGCAGGCCTTCCTCGAAACCGTGCATGCCTACAACCGAGCCTGCCAGGTGGGTACTTTCGACCACACCCGGCTGGACGACTGCCACACCGCAGGCCTGGAACCGGCGAAGAGCCACTGGGCGCGCCCGATCGATACGCCGCCTTACTACGGCTACCCGCTGCGCCCTGGCGTGACTTTCACCTACCTGGGGCTGCGCACCGATGAAACCGCCGCCGTCCATTTCGACGGGCGTCCCAGCCCGAACCTGTTCGTTGCCGGCGAAATGATGGCGGGCAATGTACTGGGCAAGGGCTACACCGCAGGCGTCGGCATGTCCATTGGCACCGCCTTCGGCCGTATCGCCGGGACCAGCGCTGCTGCGGCGGCGGGTTACGAACATCCAGAAAAAGAGAAGAGCCATGACTGCGCAACTGCCTGAGCCACGCCAGCCTGACACCGCCGGGCCGGCCCTCGAACTGATCCCGGTGTTGAACGTCGAGGAGCAGGAAGTGGACCGGCAAATGCGGATCTGCAATGCCTGCCGTTACTGCGAGGGCTTTTGCGCCGTTTTCCCGGCGATGACCCGCAGGCTGGAGTTCGGCAAGGCCGATATCCATTACCTGGCCAACCTGTGCCACAACTGCGGCGCCTGCCTGCATGCCTGCCAGTACGCGCAGCCCCACGACTTCGCGGTGAACGTGCCCCAGGCGATGGCCAAGGTGCGCGGGCAGACATACGCCGAGTACGCCTGGCCGGCCCTCTTCGGGCGGCTGTACAGGCACAACGGCACCTATGTCGCCAGTGCATTGGCCGTAGCCTTGTCGCTGTTCCTGCTGCTGACCTTGTTCGTCAACGGCACGCTGCTGCCCGGGCGGTTGGCTGGGAATTTCTATGCGGTCTTCCCGCACAACACCCTGGCACTGATGTTCGGTAGCGTCTTTGCCGCTGCAGCGCTGGCCCTGGCGGTGGCGGTACGTCGCTTCTGGCGCTCGGTCTCGCCTGCCGAGGCGCTGGCGCAACCGGCCAAAGGGGCGGTGTTCGAGGCATCAAGCGCGGTGTTGACCCTGAAATACCTCGACGGTGGGCACGGCCAAGGTTGCAACAATGCCGATGATCGCTACACGCTCTGGCGCCGTCGCTTCCATCACTTCACCTTCTACGGCTTCATGCTGTGCTTTGCCGCCACGGTGGTCGCCACCGGTTATCACTACCTGCTGGGCCAGCAGGCGCCGTACCCGCTGCTGAGTGCACCGGTGTTGCTCGGAACCCTGGGCGGAATTGGCTTGATTGTCGGGCCGGCCGGGTTGCTGGCGCTGAACCTGCGCAGGGCGCCGGAGCAGGGCGATGTGGCCCAGCGCCCCATGGACCGGGCCTTCATTCTGCTTCTGCTGTTGGTCAGCGCCACAGGCCTTGCCTTGCTGGGCCTGCGTGATACCGCCGCGATGGCGATCGTGCTGGCGCTTCACCTGGGGACGGTGATGGCGCTGTTCATCACGCTGCCCTATGGCAAGTTTGCCCATGGCCTGTTCCGCAGCGCGGCACTGCTCAAGTTTGCAATCGAGAAGCGCCGGCCCAACAAGCTGGGCCTGGGCGGGGAGTGAACCATGAACTCAGCCCGTATTTCCCCTGCGCCGTGCCGAGCCGGAAGCAAGGCATTTCGTTCAACGGTTGGGCCACTTGTCCAGCAGGATCGACACGAACTTCTCCGCTGCCGGCGACAGCGACGCCCCTCTGCGGTAGACCAACCCCAGGGTGCGGGTTACCTGGGGCTCGATCAGCGGCACGCTGACCAGCGTCGGGTGGTCGGCGCTGGGCATGGCCAGGCTGGGCATGGCCGACACGCCCAGCCCGGCCTCGACCATGCCCAGCGAAGTGGACAGGTGCTGAACCTCGTAGAACCACTTGGGCCGCAGGTTGAGCCCGGACAGGGCATGGTCCAGCAGCATCCGGTTACCGCTAAGCCGGCCTACGCCGATCAGGCGGTAGTCGGCCAGTTCTGTCCAGGTGACGGCCTCACGGTTCGCCAGCTTGTGGTCCCTGCGGCAGGCCAGCACGAAGTGCTCCTGGACCAGGGAGACGAACTCGATGTCCGGGTGCTGGCCACTCATCATGTTGATGCCGAAATCGGCTTCACCCCGCAGCACGGCTTCGAGCCCGTCGTTGGCACTGAGGTCCAGCAGACGAATGCGAATCTTGGGGTATTGCTCGTTGTAGTCGCGGATCACCGATGGCAGGAAATAGAACGCTGCGGTCGGAATACAGGCGAGGGTTACCTGGCCGGTCTGTCGTTCTGCGAGTTCGCGAATGCTCAGGATCGAGTCTTCGAAGTCATCCAGCAGGCGCCTGGCCTTGGGCAGGAAGTCACGCCCGACGCTGGTCAGGCTGACCCGACGAGTAGTGCGTTCCAGCAACGAAGTGCCCAAGCCTTCCTCGAGCTTCTTGATCCGTCGGCTCAAGGCGGGCTGGGACAGGTGCAGCGCTTCTGCGGCTTCGTGGAAGCTGCCGAGTTCGGCGATTTTCACGAAAGATCGTATGTCTTGCAGCTCATATTCCATCTCGGATCGCTCTTGGCATTGGGTTCGGTATTGATGCTCAAATCGGAACAATAACTACGATATTTGCATTGGATTGATTTATCCATCCCTGTCAATCTTTTGTCCACAGCATCAATGATGTCCATTGATCAACAAGAGTGCGAAATCATGCAACGAATTCCTTGCGTACTCATGCGCGGTGGCACCTCCAAGGGCCCCTTTTTCCATGCATGGGACCTTCCTGCCAATGTGGTCGAACGCGACGAATTGCTGATCAACCTGATGGGTTCCGGGCATGAACTGGAAATCGACGGCATCGGTGGCGGTAGCCCGCAGACCAGCAAGGTAGCGATTGTCAGCCCCTCGCTGCATGCCGACGCCGACGTCGACTACCTGTTCGTGCAGGTCATGGTCGCCCAGCGCCGGGTCGATACCGCGCCCAACTGCGGCAACATGCTGTGCGCCGTTGGCCCGTTCGCCATCGAGCAAGGTCTTGTCAAAGGCCAGGACGGCAAGACGCTGGTGCGTATTCGCAACCTGAACACCGGCACTTTCGTCAATTCGCTGGTGGAAACCCCCGGCGGCATCGTGCGCTATGAAGGCCGCACGGCGATCGATGGCGTACCGGGCACTGCCGCCCCGGTACACCTGACCTTCCTCGATGCGGTCGGCAGCAAGACCGGCAAACTGTTCCCGACTGGCAAGGCCAAGGATGTGATCGACGGCGTTGCGGTCACCTGCATCGACATGGCCATGCCGATGATGGTGGTGGAGGCCAGCCAGCTGGGCGTCACCGGCTCGGAATCCCCGGCCGAACTCGACGCCAACGGCGAACTGCTCGAGCGCCTCGAGGCGTTGCGCCTGAAGGCCGGCAAGGCCATGGGCCTGGGTGATGTCAGCGGCATGGTCATCCCCAAGCCTGTGCTGGTGTCCAAGCCCCGTTATGACGGCACGTTGCAGGTTCGCTACTTCATGCCGCACAACTGCCACCGCGCCTTGGCCATCACCGGAGCGATAGGGCTGGCGACTGCCTGCGTCAGCCCAGGTACGGTGATCGGCGATCTGCTGGGCGAGGGCGCCGTGCAGTTGACCGAAGTGCGTCTGGAACATCCAAGCGGCGGTATCGATGTCGCGCTGTCGCGCAGTGGCGCAGATGGCAAGACGATTCAGGCCTCTGTGGTGCGAACTGCCCGGCGGTTGTTCTCAGGCTTCGTTTACGCGCCTACATTCCGCAGGTTGGCGGGGTAGGCCCAGGCGGTAGTCCAGACCTGTACATTCGCAACAAGCGCATCCGCACAATTTCAACAATGGGTGATGCCTCATGAGACTCGCCAAATCGCTGTACTTCCAGATCCTCTGCGCCGTCCTGCTGGGCGTGGTGGTCGGTCACTTCTGGGCGCAACAGGCCGTTGCGCTCAAGCCCCTGGGTGATGCGTTCATCAAGCTGATCAAGATGATGATCGCGCCGGTGGTCTTCTGCACCATCGTCACCGGTATCGCCGGGATGACCGACAAGCGCTCCCTCGGGCGTTTGATGAGCAAGACCTTGCTGCTGTTCCTGGTATTGACTGTCATCAGCCTGATGATCGGCCTGGCAGCGGTATACCTGTTCCGCCCTGGTGTCGGCATGAACATCGACCCTGCCACGCTAAGCACTGCGGGACTCGGCCAGTACGCCGCATCTGCGGCGAAGCTCAGCGTGGTCGACTTCTTCATGCATATCATTCCCGATACGTTCATCGGGGCGTTCAACAAGGGTGAAGTGTTGCCGGTGCTGTTCATCGCGGTGCTCAGCGGCTTCGCCTTGTCTTCGATGGGCGAAAAGGGCAAGCCGGTACTCGATGTGCTGGAGTCTGCCTCGACCATGGTGTTTCGCATCTTTGGCTACCTGATGCGTTTCGCACCGGTCGGCGCCTTCGGTGCCCTGGCCTTTACCGTCGGGCAGTATGGCGTGACGTCCCTGGGTGCACTGGCCAAGCTGGTAGGTACGCTGTACATCGCCTGTGCGTTTTTCGTGCTGGTGGTGCTTGGCGGCATCTGCCGTGCCCATGGCTTCAGCTTGTGGAAGCTGCTGCGCTATTTCCGCGAGGAGTTTCTGGTGGTGCTCGGCACCTCGTCCACCGAGCCCGTGCTGCCGCGCATGCTGGAGAAACTGGAGAAGCTGGGCTGCAAGAAAGGTGTGGTCGGGCTGGTGCTGCCAACCGGCTATTCCTTCAACCTCGACGGCACTGCCATCTACCTGTCGTTGGCGGCGGTCTTCATCGCTCAAGCCTGCAACATCGACCTGAGCCTCGGCCAGACGGTAACGATGCTGGCGATCATGCTGTTGTCGTCAAAAGGCGCAGCGGGTGTGACCGGCAGTGGCTTCGTTGCGCTGGCTTCGACCTTGACCGTCATTCACGACATCCCGTTGGCAGGGCTTGCCTTGCTGATCGGCATCGATCGCTTCATGTCCGAGGCGCGTGCCCTGACCAGCCTGGCCAGCAACGCCGTGGCCACGGTGGTCATCTCGCTGTCGGAGAATGCCTGTGAGCGGGAAACCTTGCTGCGCCGCCTGAACGGCATTCCGGCTGCACCGGACGAGGCGGATATTGCGCAGGCCGACTGGTCTGCCGAGCCTCGGCATCACGGCTGAAAAGCCTCTTCACCTTCCATAGTTGACTTAGAATCCCACTCAGCATCCCTGCGATGCCGAGTGGGGTAGGGGGCCGTCTGCCTTGCCGATGGCCGCAATAGAATAAAAACAAGAGAAAAGACCATGCTCGCACTCCTGGGCCTGATCATGGTGGTGACCTTCACCTACCTGATCATGAGCAAACGCCTGTCGCCAATCGTTGCGCTCACCGTGGTACCCATTGTCTTTGCAGTGATCGGCGGCTTCGCCCCCGAGCTGGGCAAGATGATGCTCGATGGCTTGAAAATGGTGGCGCCCTCGGCGGCCCTGTTGTTGTTCGCCATCCTGTTCTTCGGCCTGATGATCGATGCCGGCCTGTTCGACCCGCTGATCCGCAAGATCCTCAAGCGCGTCAATGGCGACCCGGTCAAGATCGCCATCGGTACCGCGCTGCTCTCGCTGCTGGTGGCGCTCGACGGTGATGGCACCACCACCTACATGATTACCTGTGCGGCCATGCTGCCGCTGTACAAGCGCATCGGCATGAACCCGATGATCCTGGCCACGGTATCCATGCTGTCGCTGAGCATCATGAGTGGCATGAGCCCTTGGGGTGGGCCGGCCACCCGGGCCATTGCCGCGCTCGGGCTGGATGCGACCGAGTATTTCATCCCGATGCTGCCCACCGTGATCGGCGGTGCGGCCTGGGTGGTGTTCACCGCGTTCCTGCTGGGCCGCGCCGAGCGCCGACGCATCGGCAACATCGCCCTGGAGTCGGGTGGCGGCAACTGCTACATCAAGGAAATCCTCGGCGAGAGCCCACATAAGCGCCCACGCCTGGCGTATGTGAACCTGGTGCTGGTGATTGCCGTCATGGCAGCGCTGGTGATGGGCGTAATGCATTCCGCACTGTTGTTCATGATCGGTTTCGTCGCGGCGCTGATGATCAACTACCCGCAGCTGGATCTGCAGAAAGAGCGCATCCTCGCCCATTCTGGCAATGCCATGACAGTGGTACTGCTGGTATTCGCCGCAGGCATCTTCGCGGGGATCTTCTCGGGTACCAAGATGGTCGATGCGCTGGCTCAGACCCTGGTCGACTGGATTCCCGAGGCGTGGAGCCACTGGTTCCCGCTGGTGGTGGCGCTGACCAGCATGCCGCTGACCTTCGTACTGTCCAACGACGCTTACTACTTTGGCGTGGTGCCGATCCTTGCCAACGCTGCGGCCGCCTACGGCATCGACCCGGTTGAAATCGCCCGCGCCTCGGTGCTGGGGCAGCCAGTGCACCTGATGAGCCCGCTGGTGGCCTCGACCTTGCTGCTGGTGGGCATGGTCGATCGCGACATCGGCGACTTCCAGAAGGCCACCGTGAAATGGGCGGTGCTGACATCACTGGTCATCACCGCACTGGCTTTGGTCACGGGTGCCTTGTCCTTCTTCGTCTGATCTGCCTCGGGCGCTGCTGGCGCCCACCTCATCCAAGAACAACAACAGAGTATCGAAAATGTCCCGAACTGTTTTCCGTGGGGCCACCTGTGGCCTGCTCTGCGGCTGGCTGCCTGTGGCCGGCGCTGCCGGATTCATCGACGACGGCAAGCTCAAGCTGCAGCTGCGCAACGTTTACTTCAACGAAAACTTCCGCGACGAACAAGGCATGAGCGCCCGCGCTGCTGCAACTGCAAAGAGCGAGCGGGTGGAATGGGCGCAGGGTTTTCTGCTCGACTACCAATCAGGGTTCACCCAAGGCCCGCTGGGCCTGGGGCTCGATGCCTTGGGGCTTGTAGGCGTACGGCTCGATTCGGGCCGCGGCCGCAGCGGTACGGGCTTGCTGCCGGTGCATGACGATGGCCGTGCCGCGGACGAGTTCGCCAGTGCCGGGGTAACCGCCAAGGCGCGACTGGGGCAGACCATCGTCAAGCATGGCACCTTGCTGCCCAAGACTCCGGTGCTGGTGTACAACGATGCACGATTGTTGCCTCAGACTTACCAAGGTACGCAGCTGACCAGTACCGATGTCGATGGCCTGACCCTGACCGCCGGCCACCTGAACCGCTTCAAGCAGCGGGACTCCTCGGACAGCACCGGTCTGTTCCTGGATGGTTATGGTGGCGGAGAGTCTGGCGATTTCAACTTTGCCGGTGCCGACTATGCCGTCAGCAAGCAGCTGCGCTTGAGCTATTTCCACGGCCAGCTCGAACACTTCTATCGCCAGGACTATGCCGGCCTGGTACACGATCTGCCGTTGGGTGGAGGGGTGTTCACCACCGACTTGCGCTATTTCAAGAGCCGCGACAGCGGGGCCGCTCATGGTGGTCAGATAGACAATGACATGTTCAGTGGGCAGTTGTCCTATACCCACTCCGGGCACACTGTCGGTGCCGGTTACCAGGTGCTCGACGGCGAGGCAGGGCTGCCGTACATCAGCGGCGCGACGGTTTACTCGTTCAGTAACGTTGGCATAGGCAAGTTCATCGAGGAGGAAGAGAAAACCTGGATGGCGAGCTACGCCTACAACTTTGCAGCGGCCGGTGTGCCCGGGCTGACCTTCATGGCGCGTTACCTGAGCGGGGACAACGGTCGTTCCGGTGATGCCGGGCTCAGCGAGTGGGAGCGTGATGTGGAGCTTGCCTACGTGGTGCAGTCCGGGCCAGTCAAAGGGCTGGGCGTGAAACTTCGCAACTATGTCTACCGCTCTGACTTTGCCCGAGGTCGTGACAGCAACCGGATTTATCTCACCTACGATATTGCGATCTGGTAATGCGGCCGTGCGAGCATGCATGCCTCGAGGTGCTTGCTCGCACGCGTTTCATGCTTTGGACGGCTGTGGCGCTTTCTTGCCCAGTCGGATCAGCTCATTGGAGAAGCACAGGCCGAAGAGAATCAGCCCGGCCCCCAGGTACAACGTGTCCCGCGGTACTTCATTGAGCACCACGAACGCCAGCAGTGCGGCAAACAGCGGCTCGGTCAGCTCCAGCGCCTGGACTTGCGAGGGTTTCAGGTACTCGATGGCCTTGGTGGTACAGAAGAAGCCGAGGATAGTCGGCAACGCAGCCAGCGCCAGCAATGCCAGGACCGCTCCCGGCGACAGTTCACCAATGATGAACCCATCGGTTGCAGCTGGCATCAGCAGGTAGAGACTGCCGAAAAACAAGAGTTGCCGAGTGAAATGCAGCCCCCCGGAAACGCCCATGCGCTTCATGGCAACTGAAAATGCACCGTAGCCGCAGCCCCCAGTCGCAGCGAGCATTGCGCCTTGCAGCGTGAAGCCTTGTTCCAGGTCGGCTCCAAAAATCACGGCAATACCAGCTATGGTCAAACCGGCGCCTACTGTCGCATTGGCGGTGATTGGATCCTTGAGGACTATCCGTCCCAGTAATATCGAAGAAATGGAGGCGCTTGCCATCAGGATCACCACGACGCCTGCCGCGGCGTAATGGCTATAGGCCGAAGTCTCAAAGTGGAACAGCACAAAAATGCCGAGAAAGGCGCAAACGGCGGCATGGAACCATTTGGCTGTATGCAGTGGCCGCTTGAGGAACAGTAGCAGTGCTGACAGCAACAGGCAGCCGAGGACTGTTTTTATCAGGGCGATGCTGCTGGAGCTGAATCCACTGTTCATCAATACCTTGCTGAGTACACCGATCGTTGCATTCAGTGCAGCGGCGCAGAGTGCAAAGAGCAAGCCTTTGCTGAAATGAGATTGCATTTATACATTCCTTGTTATTTGGCTTTATGTCTTCGCCCGGTCGACATGCAGGCGATTGCGGCCGGCCTGCTTGGCGATATAGAGCGCCCGGTCGGCGCGCTCAATCAGTGATGGCGCGCTGTCCAGGGCCGTACCATCGGAGCAGGCGATACCGATACTGGCGGTTATGTGTCCGAATGGGCTGCCTTTGTGAGGGATGGCTTGCAAGGCCAGGCGCTCGAGCATCAGCCTGGCGACGACGGCCGCTCCATCGTTGTCGGTATCGGGCAGGATTACCGCCATTTCCTCACCCCCGTAGCGTGCCAGCAGGTCGCGAGGGCGGCGAATGCAGGAGGAGAGCAGGGAGGCTATCTGCTGCAGGCAGGCATCGCCCGCCGGATGCCCGTAGGTGTCGTTGTAGGGTTTGAAATGATCGATGTCGATCATCAGCAAAGCCAGCGTGGTGCCATTGCGATGGGCCGTGCGGATTTCCTGAGTCAGCGCTTCGTCAAAGCAGCGCCGGTTGGCAAGCCCCGTGAGCGCATCGTGCATCGCCAGGCTCTCGAGCTGCTGGTTGCTGTCGAGTAGCCGTTGCTGGGTCAGTCGAAGCTCGCTTTCGATCGCATTTCGCCGGCTCATGGCGCGAATCAACAGCCAGCCAATGGCCCCGGTCAGTGCCAGCAGCACAGCGACCACCAGCGTTGACAGCAGCGCCTCGAGCCGCCAGGCCGAGAGTGCCTCCTGCTTGCCCAGCGCGACCGTTGTCACCAAAGGTAGCTTGTCGCTCTTGCGAAACGCATAGAGGCGCTCCACGCCGTCCAGGCTGGAGGTGAACGATGCAGTGCCTGCTGACTGGTCGACGAGATACTTGGTAAAGATGGGCGACTTCGAAAAGTTGCGACCCATGTCCTGTTCCCGAAACGGGTAGCGCACCAGCATGGAACCGTCGGTATAGGCCAGCCCGATGGCACCCTCATGGCCGACATCGAGTTTGCCGAATAGCTGCAGGAAGTTCTCCACGCCAAGCGTCATGGCGACAACGCCGGCGAATTCGCCATGGTCATCGTTGAACCGTCGGCTGATGGTGATCACCCATTCCTGGTTGACGCGGCTACGGATTGGCAGGCCGATGAAAGGGTCGCGGGACGGGTCGTCACGATGGTGTATGAAAAAGGCGCGGTCGCTGCTGTTGGCACCGACGGGGGTCGGCTGGTTGGACGACATCAGCCAGCGTCCGTCCCTGGCGTAGATCATGATGCCGCTCATTGGCGGCATCAATGGTTGCTGGCGCTTGACCAGTTGATCCAGCCGCTCGATTTGCGCAGGTCCGGAGCCCTCGGTTTCCAGGCGCTCGACCAGCCCGAGCAGTAGCATTGAGCTCTGACGGACAATACCTTCCGAATAGGTGGACAATGCCTGGGTCAGGTTAAGGCCATGGACATTGACGTCTTCCAGGGCACGCTCGCGAGAAGCCATGACCTTCCACAGCGTTAGCGAGGCGAGAGAGCAACCGATGACCGATAGCAGTAGCACAACGAGGTGGATGTCACGCTTCACGTCAATTCACACGCCTTTTTCCCTAAAGACCAAGTTGAGCGTCGACACGCTTTAACTAACCAGACGGTCAGGAAGTAACCAATCGGTTCATGTGCAACAATATAACACCGAAGTTGCTGGAATGTTCGACAGAATCACGCGTTCTATCAGAACCCGTTTGTTATCTTCCGGCAGGGTATGCAGAAGTATGAACATGACGATTGGGCAAGTAACCCTCAACGTAGCGCACCGTCTTTTCCAAAGTTCGCGTCATGTCGGGATGGGCCAACTGATACTTTCGTTCCAGTTGCTGGCTGTCACTCATGTCGAACCGCTGCGTCTGGATGAAGTTCAGTGACTCCGCGCTGATCGATAATCGGGTGGCCAGTCCTGGAATCGCCAACAGCCACTTCAGCAACCCTATGGGTACATGGCGGCGGGGGGGCTCTATATCCAGCGTTTGTGCCATTTGCTCAAGCATACCCTGCAGGTTCGGCGTGTGCTCATACAGCGCCAGGACCTGCCGGTTGACCATTGATGGGTCGAACGCCACGCAGGTCATCATCTTTACCAGGTAATCCACGCTGACCAGCGGCAACCAGTGCCTGGCGGAACCGGGGACAGCCTTGAACCGGCCCAGTGCCAGGTTTCTGATGAGGTCCACCAGAGGTTGACCTTCAGGGATATGCCCACTCTCGCTGTGACCACATACCGTAGCAGGATGAACGATCGAGTAATCTGCGCCTACCTCCTGCATGTAACGGATGACTGCGAAATGGGACTCCAGCTTGCTGCCTTCGTAGCCCCCGACACGGCCGTATACTGCAGGCCAATTGGTGTTTTCAGGGTGCGCGTTATCAACCCCGATACTTGCAAGATGGGTAAGGTTCTGCAGCATATAACCGCCAGCCATCAGAAAGCGGATACGCTGGCTCGCCGCAAGCCTGGCGACCCTCAGCGCCCCTTGTACGTTGACTGCGCGGGCCTGTTCCATTGTAAGGCCCCAGGTAAACTGCGCCGCGAGGTGAAAGACCACGGCGGCCGAAGTTACGCATTGCCTGTCTGCTTCGCTGAGTCCAAGCCCATCCCTGCTGATGTCTCCTTCAACTGCGCTTAAATACGCGGGATTACCTCCCAGTTGGCCTACCTGCTTTTTGAGGCGTTCGATGTTTGCAGGGTTGCGCATGAGCACCCAGGTCTTGTGCCCTGTCGCGGTAAGATGGGCCAGCAGATGTTGACCCACAAACCCACTGCCGCCAGTGACGAAGCATTCCACGCTCATATCTGAATCCTTGTCTGGATGATCGGCGCAGGCTAAGGTGTAGAGCCTACTCTACAGTCAAGGAATTTTTATCGTGAATGTCGGAGAGTTGGAGCGCCGGAGTGGGGTGGGCCGCCATACATTGCGTTATTACGAGCAACTCGGGCTTATCGTGGCCCATCGCCAAGCCAACAATTACCGCAGCTACAGCGACCAGACCGTTGTTGACCTGGCCTTTATTCAAAGTGCCCAGAGCGGCGGTTTTTCGCTCGCCGAGATTGGCGACATCCTTGCGGCCAAGCGCGGTAACACGATCGATTGCGCCCAAGGCGCGATGTTGGTAGCCGGCAAGATGGCCGAAATTCAAGCGAAGATCAACACGCTGCAAGCCGCCTATGTCTTTCTGGATGCGGAGCGTGCAAAGCTGGAAGCCAGTGCCATTGCCAACGGTCTGACCATTCCTCGCCCTCTCTCGGTTTAGCATGGCTCGATGCTGTAGCTTGTTTATTCGCAATTATTTCTCATTTATTGTGTCTTGTTTTCGAGGCCTACCTCTTATCCAGGATGCATCGTGTCGTTCGATCCCGCCAAACCGTCGCTGCTGTCTACATTGGTCCGTCACTATGACGAGCTGGTAGACCACATTCGCCGGCGCTTCGGCGACAGAAGCGTGGCGCGCGATGTAGTGCATGACGTGTGTGTGCAGTTGCTTGAGCGCGGTGAGAAAGAAGACGTCAGAACCCCACTGGCCCTGCTACGAAAAATTTCCCACGACACCGCCGTGAGCCGCTATCGTAGCGATCGCCGCCGAGGCGCCTGGGTAGAGGCAATTTCCGAGCTGCCAGAGGTGGCCTGCCCGGCAGCCACCCCGGTGACCAGGTATGACAGCGCGCGCGAGTTTCAACTGCTCGTCGACGCTATCGCAGACCTCCCACCACGCTGCCAGGCTGTTTTCGTCATGCACAAGATTCACGAAATCCCCCAGGCAGAAGTCGCTGCGCGCCTCGGTATTTCCCTCAAGACTGTGGAAAAGCATCTGCGCCTGGGGTTGGCGGCGTGCAGGCAACGGCTTGGGCGCGATGAGGTGCATCCATGACCAAGCAGCCCGAACAGGCGCCATTGGACGAGGCACTGGGGCGACATCGTGAAGAGCTCAAGCAGCTGTTCCCCATGCCGCCGTCCAGGCCAGCGCCCTCCAAAGCGGTGAAGTCGGCCGGTATCACACTAGCGGTTGCGATCGCCTTTGCGGCCCTGGCGTGGCTGAACCCAGCCTACAAGAGCGAGCGTTTCGCTACCGCCATTGGTGAGCGGCGCGCTGTGCTGCTGAGCGATGGAAGCAAGCTGCTGCTCGACAGTGGCACGCATGTCGATATCAGTTGGCGTCTGCTCAGCCGCGAAGTCGACCTGCGCGCAGGGCAGGCGCTTTTCGATGTGTCCTCGGCCGTGTACCGCCCCTTCGTAGTGTCCGCTGGCATGGCGAAAGTCGAGGTGCTCGGTACGCTGTTCAATGTCCGCCGGCTGGATAACGACGCGGTGCGTGTGACCCTGGCCCGTGGGCGCGTGGACGTCACCGCTGCTGCTCCAGCACAGGCGCCTGTCACCCTGAGGCCAGGGCAACAGGTCGACTCGATTGGCGGGCAACTGATGCCGGTTGCAAAGGCTGACGCCTCCAAGGCGATGGCATGGAAAGATGATCGCATCGTGTTCGAGCAGACGCCGCTGGATGAAGCGGTGTCGTTGTTGCGCCACTATCGCAAGGCCCCCATCGAGCTGAGCGACCCAAGCCTGGCCGCACTCAAGGTGACGGGGGTGTTCGAAGCGCGCAATGTCGACCTGCTACTGGATCTGCTGCCCAGCATCCTGCCTGTCGCCGTGCTGCAGGTAGGGGACGGAAGCGTCCGGATTCAACGCACACCGACAAGAAAATAATTCTCAGGCGCAGGTAGGGTTTCTCGATCCCCATGGCGGCTACTGAAAAAGCCCAACCACAAAAAGGAACTCGAGAAGTGCATTTTCCCCTCCGCAGTCGCCAGCTACGCCTGTCATTGCTTGCCAGTAGCCTGCTCATCGCAATGTCGGCCCAGGGCCGGGAAAAGGTGAACGTGGATCTCCCCGCCGCACCGCTGGGCGATGCCATCAACGCGCTTGCACAGCAGTCTTCGGTACAGATCATCTTCGCCAGCGACCTTGGTGCAGGCCGAAACGCGCCTGCGGTGAAGGGGCGGTTCACACCCGAGGAAGCACTTCAAACACTGCTAAAGGACAGTGGCTTGCAGGTACAGGCCAAGGATGAGCGCACGTTCGTCATCGTCGCGCAGGGTACCCCTGCATCAAGTGCTGGAATCCAGAGCGGACCCGTGGAAATGGCCCAGATGGAAATCACCGCCTCGCGCACCAGCAGCAGCCTGGTTTCCGCGACGCGGCAATCCACCATTCTCGAGCATGAACAACTGCAGGAGCTGCGCCAGGGGTCAGAGAGCCTGGCTACGGTACTGGCCAAGGCGGTTCCCGGCATGTCCGACTCCAGCCGCACCCTCACCGAGTATGGCCAGACCCTGCGCGGGCGCAGCATGCTGGTCATGGTCGATGGGGTGCCGCTCAATACCAACCGCGACTCCTCGCGCAACCTGGCCAACATCGACCCGGCACTGATCGAACGGGTCGAAGTCATTCGTGGCAGCAGCGCCATCTACGGCAGCGGCGCCACGGGGGGCATCATCTCCATTACCACACGGCCCGCGGGTGGTGAAAACCGCGCCGAAACCAGCCTGAGCGCGACCTCGCCGCTGACCCGCCTTGGCAGCGATGGCCTGGGGGGGCAGTTCCAGCAATATTTCGCGGGCTCTCAGGGTGCGGTGGACTACTCGTTCGACTTCGGTACCCGCCATATCGGTGCCTCGTATGATGCGCACGGTGACCGGATCGCCCCGGAGCCAAGCCAAGGCGACCTGTTCGATTCGAACATCTACAACATTGGCGGCAAGCTGGGGCTGCACATTGACGAGAACCAGCGAGTGCAGCTTGCAGTCAGCCACTACGATGCCCGCCAGGACACCGATTACGCTACCGACCCAAGCGTCGCGAAACTCCCTGCTGGCTCTGTGCCGGCCAATACGATCAAGGGCCTGGATCTTGACGAGCAGAACCGCATTCGCAACACGCTGGTGAACCTGGAGTATGAAAATCTCGACATCCTCGGGAGCCGGCTTTCTGCCCAGATGTACTACCGGGACTACTTCACACGCTTCACCCCGTTCGATGCCCGTGCCGTTGCTACCCGCGGCGGCAATGTTGACCAGATCATGCAAAACAGCGAAGTCTTCGGAAGCCGCCTGACCCTGCGCACGCCGATTGGCGACAGCGGCAGTACCGAACTGGTGTGGGGTGGTGACTATAACCAGGAGCGCAGCGACATGCCGCTCGATGTCTTCGACCCGGCGGCTTATGACGCCAGTGGCGGCCTGGTTTTCGACAAGACTGGCAAGCTCACGTACATGCCCCCGCTGAGGACGCGGAGCGCCGGTGCCTTCGCCCAGCTGCAGCATCGCTTCGATGAGCATTGGTCGGTCGACGGCGGCCTGCGCTACGAATACTCCACCGCCGAATTCGATGACTTCGTTCCGTTGTCCGAGTCCACGTCTGCCTCCCCGGTGGCGGTGAAGGGTGGCGACATTCATTACGATGCGGTGCTGTCGAACCTGGGCATCGTCTACTCGCCGGTACTCGGCCAGGAAATCTACGCCTCCTTCAGCCAGGGCTTCCAGTTGCCCGACGTGGGCATCCAGCTGCGCAATGCGCGCCGTGGCTTCGATATCGGCGCATCGAACCTGGAGCCGGTCAAGACCAACAACTATGAGCTTGGCTGGCGAGGAGACCTGGGCAGCAACACACTCGGCACCCTGGCGCTGTTCTACACCACCTCCAAACTGGGGGATGTACAAAGTTTCAACAACGGCCTGATTCTGACCCGCACCAAGGAGCGTATCTACGGTGCTGAAGCCAGTGCCGATTGGCTGTCGGACGATGCTGTGTGGGGCGCAGGGGGGAGTGCGACCTGGATGCGCGGACGAGAAAAACCGGACGGTAAAGACTGGCAAGACATGACAGGCTATCGCGTTCCGCCGCTGAAGCTGACCGCCTACGTGCAATACAAGCCGACCCTGGATTGGAGCAACCGCTTGCAAGCCACGTTCTTCGATGCCAAGGACTACAGGCTCGATGGGGTGGACAGCTTTGGTCGACATCAGGTTAGCAGTTATACGACAGTCGACCTGGTCAGCCAGTACCAGATCTCCGCAGACGACAAGGTGAGCGTCGGCATCCAGAACCTGTTCAACCGCGACTACTACCCGCTCTACAGCCAGTTGCTGCGCAATAACAACAACACCAGCCACTTGCCGGCCCCCGGCACGGTATTGACTGCCAGTTACACGCACAATTGGTAAGGTAGTGAAAAACCACCGGGCTCGATGTCGGCCCCGGTGGTCATTGTCATGTTTCACACCAATAGCTGGCCTGCAGGGTAGGGAGTCTACGATGGAACGGTCTTGCACCACTTATTATCTGGAAATGGTCTCGGCATCCGAGCTGAAGGAAAAAACACAGCCTCACGAACTCCGGATCATTGAATGTGAAGTGCCTCAGGCGGAATTCAATCGGTTTCTGTACAAGCTGGTAGGCACACCTTGGGAGTGGGGCGATCTTGACACCTGGGGGATTTCTGACTGGCAGGCACTCATCGAACAGGATTGCCACCGTACCTGGGTTGCCTATTACCGTGGTGCGATAGCCGGCTATTACGAGCTCTATCGCCCCGATGGCAGTAACGCAGAGATACGCTACTTCGGGCTGGCACCTCAATTCCTGGGGTGTGGCTTCGGCGGAGCGCTCCTGAGTCACGCTGTTCGAGCAGCGTGGGAGTGGAGCGGTACAGAGCGGGTGTGGGTACATACCTGCACCTTCGACCATCCTGCCGCGCTTCTAAATTATCAGGCGCGAGGGTTCCGTATTTTCAAGCAGGAGGAGGTGGTGGAGGCAAGCCAATAAGCCCTTTGTCCTGGAGCCGCATTCGTCTTTGCCAGATTTTGGATGTGGCTTACTATTTTCATTTTTCGATATAAAATTCCATTTTTTCATTATTTATAGCAATAAATGTTCGCCATTTGCCGAATTGATGCTCAATAACGCAATCGAGTAAGCCAGGTTCTGTGTAAATTGGATCCAATATTTTGGCTTGTCCATCACGGGCAAGTACAAGGTGTTACACAGGCCCAGGAGAAAGCCGCCATGATGCTTAAGGATCCATCAATCAAATATCGCCACTTCGCCACAGTCGACCTGCCAGACCGCCAGTGGCCCAGTCAGGTCCAGAAGGTCGCTCCCACCTGGTGCAGCGTCGACATGCGGGACGGTAACCAGGCACTGATCGAGCCGATGAACGCCGAACGCAAGCGTCGATTCTTCGACCTTTTGGTGAAGGTCGGTTTCAAGCAGATCGAGGTTGGCTTCCCGGCAGCATCGCAAACCGATTTCGACTATGTGCGTGAATTGATCGAGAGCGGTCGGATCCCCGAAGATGTGACTATCCAGGTCATGACACAGGCCCGTACACACTTGATCGAGCGTACCTTCGAAGCGCTCAAGGGGGCGCCACGGGCCATCGTTCATGTGTACAACGCAACGGCTCCCGTATTTCGTGATGTGGTGTTCGGCGTGGATCGCGCAGGTTGCATCGGCATCGCCACGCAGGCTACCCGGGAGATCAAGGCGCTGATGCAGGCCAATCCGCAGACGCAGTGGACTTACCAGTATTCACCAGAAACCTTCTGCTTCACCGAGCTCGATTTTGGCCTGGAAATTTGCGAAGCGGTGATCGACGTATTCGAACCGTCTCCCACCAACAAGATGATCCTGAACCTGCCTACCACCGTGGAAGTTTCGACCGCCAACGTGTTCGCCGACCAGATCGAATGGTTCTGCCGCCACGTACGCAAGCGCGACAGCGTGATCATCAGTATCCACCCGCACAATGACCGTGGCACAGGTGTGTCTACCGCCGAGCAGGCCTGCCTGGCAGGCGCCGAGCGGGTCGAGGGCACCTTGTTCGGCAATGGTGAGCGCACCGGTAATGTCGATATCCTGACCTTGGCCATGAACCTCTACACCAGTGGCATCAGCCCGGAGCTGGATTTCTCTGACATCATCCATGTCCAGCGTGAGGTCGAGTTCTGCAACCAGTTGCCGACCCATCCTCGCCATCCCTATGCGGGAGAGCTGGTGTTCACGGCATTTTCCGGCTCTCACCAGGACGCAATCAAGAAGGGCTTCGCCCAACGGCGGAAAAACCCCGACGGTTTCTGGGAGGTGCCGTACCTGCCGATCGACCCGGCCGACATGGGGCGCAGCTACGAGGCAGTCATCCGGGTCAACAGCCAGTCGGGCAAGGGTGGTGTGGCCTATCTCCTGGAGCAGCAGGGTATCGTCCTGCCGCGCCGGTTACAGATGGAGTTCAGCGGCCTGGTGCAGCAGGTCGCCGATAGTGAAGGGAGGGAGATCACCAGCGAAATGATCTTGTCGTGCTTCACCAGAAACTACCTGGAGCAGGGTAATCCCTACGCCTTGCTGCACCCCATGGTCACCACTGACGAAGCCTGCACTTACCTTGACGCTCAACTGCTGGTCGAGGGTGAACGCCTGGCGTTCGCTGGCAAGGGTAATGGCCCAGTGGCCGCACTGGTCCATGCGTTCGCCCAGCAGGGGCTGGTCTTCGATATTGCCGATTACCACGAGCACGCCGTGCGTGATGGTGCTGAGGCCGAAGCCATTGCCTACATCGAAATACGTGTCAAGAACCAGTTGCTGTTTGGCGTGGGCAGGGACGGCAGCACACTCCAGGCATCACTCAAGGCTGTGGTGAGTGCTGTCTGCCGGGCCACGCGCCTGGGGCTGCTCGATACAGTGAAAAGCACGGTCGCCACGGTTTGAGGGATACTGGCTGGCGCTGCTCGGCGGTGTGGTGACCAATGCTGCTGCGGCCACGGCGAAAAAGGTGAAATGCCAGCTTTGTAACCCTGAACCGCTATTGACCTCGAGTTGACTCAAGGTTTTAGAGTGGCGTGGCGGCACACTCGCTGCTTGCGCAAACGAACTCGCAAGCACCAGAAATGGACACTCCGACTTCACTGCTGGTTTTCCAGTTTATCGGCTTCATCGCCTTGGGCCTGTCGAAGGCGATGACCGATCCAGTGAGGCCTGGAGCAGATCAGGGAAAGAGGAACAGCATGTGAAGACGATGATCGTAGGCGCCAGCAGAGGGCTGGGGCGGGCTTTGCTCGAAGGCCTCGGCAAGCCCGGGGACACGCTGATTGGCGTATCACGCAAACAGCCGAAAGATCTGGCCCTTGCGCCGGGCATCGACCTGTACTGGATCGATGCCGACCTTTCCGAGCCAGTGGCGGCTGTAGCACGGATCGCGGACCGAACACCTGCCGATCTGGACGTACTGATATACAACGTCGGCATCTGGGAAGAGCATGCCTTCAGCGAGCACTATGCATTCTCCGAAGACAGCGACGAATCGATCACCCGGCTGGTCGAGGTGAACGTCACCGCCACGCTGCTCCTTCTCAAACGCCTGATACCCAGATTGCTCGGTGCTCCCCGGCCGCAGTTGATCCTCACTGGTTCGACTTCGGCTCTTCGCCAGAGCGGGCGCCCGGAGGTAGCGTTCGGTGCCTCCAAGTTCGCCCTCAACGGCATGGCTGATGCGCTACGCGAAGGCTTCAGGGATGACAACCTGGCGGTGACCGTGCTTCAGCTGGGTTACCTGAATACCGATGACGCCCTGTCCACGCCTTTGGTGCAGGCTGCTGCGCGAGGTGAGCGGCTTTGGGTACCGGTACATGATGTGGTCACCATGGTCGATGCGTTGTTGCGCCTGTCAGGGGCTTCATTCGTACGGGAGTTGATCTTGCCCGCGATCGGGGATGAGCGCTTCTGACGCCACAACGGTCAGTCGCCCTGAGTCCGGATAGCAGCTGACGCGTACCAGGGCGCGACAGAATCGACATGCACGTGTTTCTGCTTCCTTGGCAGAAACGGTGTATCAAAGGTACCGCTGAACGGTCAGTGGTTGCCAAACTGCGCACGATACCTCATGGGCGCCAACCCCACGGTCTTGCGAAATGCTGCCCGGAAACTTTCCGCCGAGGCGAACCCGCAGCGTTCGGCGATTTGCTCATTGCTCAATGGGCTGCTTTCCAGCAACTCACGCGCCACGTTCATGCGCACCTCAAGCAGCCAGGTTTTCGGCGTGATGCCTGTCGCTTCGATGAAGCGTCGCAGGAAGGTACGTTCGCTCATCAGTGCCTTCGCTGCCAGCTGCTTGACCGTAAGCGGCCTGCCCACATGCAAGGTCGCCCACTCCAGCACCGCGGCCAGATCATCGCGAGGCTTCTGGGCAACGGGTGCGGGGAAGAACTGTGTTTGCCCTCCGGAACGCTGGGGTGCCATAACCAGGCGACGGGCAACGGTGTTGGCAACCTGGGTACCAAAGTCTCGACTCACCAGGTGCAGGCAGGCATCTATACCGGCAGCGCTGCCTGCCGAGGTAATCAGCTGGCCGCAGTCTACGTAAAGCACGCCAGGGTCAACTTCAATGAGTGGATAGCGTGCCGCGAGTTCGTCCGTATAGCGCCAATGGGTGGTGGCACGCTTGCCGTCCAGAAGGCCCGCAGCCGCGAGCACGAACACCCCCGAACAGATGGAAAGCAGCCGCGCCCCGCGTTGATACGCGGCGCGCAAGGCGTCCAGCAGCACCTGCGGCGGGCGCTCATCGCGGCTACGCCAGCCCGGAATGATAATGGTATGGGCATCAACGAGCGACTCCAAGCCGAACTCGGCAATGACCTGCATGCCACCTGCCGCGTGCATTGGTGCGGGATCGACGGCGACGATGCGATGCGTGTACCAGGCGAATTCGAACTCCGGGCGTGGCAGCCCGAAGATCTCCACGGCAATGCCGAACTCGAAGGTGCACAGCCCGTCATAGGCCAGCACGGCGACCAAACCAGGGTTCGTGAGCATTGGCGGAAAACTACCGGTGACTGTCGAGTGCGCCACTGTAGCGATACAGGCGGGCTTCCTACAATGGGCGCACTTTCAACCGAGGAGTGAAATCCATGCCAAGCCTGGTCAGCGAATATCCTGCCGCAAGCCCATCCGATGCCCTGCTTCATTTCAGCCGCCATCTGGCGTTCGAGACGGATTGTTCGGATGTTGAACGTAGCCAGCGGTCGGGTGATGTCGACTATGTGCTGGTAGATGTAAGGAGCAGCGAGGCGTTTGCGCAGGGCCATGTGCCGGGCGCGATCAATATTCCTGGCCGCACCATCAGCGCAGAACGCATGGCTGACTATGCGCGCCAGACGCTTTTCGTTGTTTATTGCGCGGGGCCGCATTGCAATGGCGTACATCGGGCGGCGGTTCGTTTGGCTGAGCTGGGTTTTCCGGTGAAAGAAATGATTGGCGGGGTTACCGGCTGGCTTGACGAAGGGTTTTCGTTGGTGGGGGCGGACGTTGCTGCACAGGGTAACGGCGTTTCCTGTGCATGTTGAGTCGAGAGGGTACAGTTCGAGCGGCATCGCCCGAGGACGTACCCAGCCTGATCGAGAAAAGGCGGCCCGAATGCAGCCGCATCGCCAAGATTTCCATCCACCATGAGGGTCTTATCCGAGCAGGACCAGGGCGACAACGCCCCGGTCCTGATTGCAGCTGTTACTGGAGGTGTTGCCTGATCGCCTGCGCAGCCTGGTCCATCGCACTTCGGGTGCCAGGGATTTCGCCGAGGACATTTAGTAGGCCGAAGTCGTGAATCATCCCGTTGTAGCGCACGGCGGTTACCGGAACACCGGCGGCATTCAACTTGCGAGCATAGGCTTCACCTTCATCACGCAGCACGTCCATTTCAGCAGTTTGTACCAGTGCCGGCGGTAAACCTTTCAGCTGATCCAGGCTGGCACGTAGCGGCGACGCGTGAATGTCGTCGCGCTGCTTCGAATCAGTGGTGTAGTTGTCCCAGAACCACTGCATCATGTTGCGTGTCAGGAAGTGCCCTTCGGCGAATTGGTTGTAGGAACTGTTGTTGAAGTTGGCATCAGTCACGGGCCACAGCAGTGCCTGGAAGCGCAGCTTCGGAGTTCCGGCTTCCTTCGCCTTGATGGCTACTACTGCAGCCATGTTGCCGCCGACGCTGTTGCCAGCCACAGCGAGGCGGCTGCCGTCGACACCAATCTCCTTGCCATGCTCGGCGACCCAGCGGGTGGCGGCGTAAGCCTGGTTGATCGCTGTGGGGAACTTGGCCTCGGGCGATGGCGTGTAATCGACGTAGACCGCTGCCGCACGAGAGCCCACTACCAGGTCGTGGATCAGTCGCTCGTGGGTCGGATAATCGCCCAACACCCATCCACCACCATGGAAGAACATGAACACCGGCAGGTCACCCTTAGCGCCCTCCGGCCGCACTACCCGGATTTCCAGCGGCTGGCCATCGGCCTGGATGGTACGGCGCTCGACCTGAATACCGGACAAGTCGACCTTCACGCTTGCCTGGGCGCCTGTCAGCACTGACCGGGCGTCTTTCGGCGACAAGGTCTCAAGCGGCTTGCCGCCGCCTGCAGCCAGAGCCTGAAGGAAGCCTTGGGTGGTGTGTTCCACGCCAGGGCTACCAGCGGCGAAGGCACTGTTGACAGCCAGAGCCAGCAGGCCGGCGGTGAGGGTACGGGGCAGTTTCATGATTGTGCTCCTAGGGTGTGGGCAGGTGTTCAGTTCTGGTTGGCTGCAAAGTCCGGACGGATGTAGCTCACCTTCTGCTCCTCGCCGTGGCTGTCACGGTAGGTCAGAGTCGCAATGCTGTTTGGGCCGCCGTTGCTGGGTGTGGCCTCCACAGAGATGATTTTGTCGATATCCAGATCCATTCCGTAGTGATACGGAGTTGCGGTCTGCGCAAAAGCACCAACATTGGCGCCGAGCGTAAGGGTGACGATGGCGAATGCTTTGGTAATGGTCATGATCGTTCTCCGGTGTCTCGTAGGTGTGAGCGGTTGCTTCGTACTTGGGGTTAACTTTGCGCGATAATAGTTAGTGCGCAAAGTATATTTCCGCTATGGTCACGATTGAGTCAGTGCATCAGCGTCGGATAACCGCAGGCTCCGACAGCCAATGATGGGCGCCGTGCTTTGTCCTGGTAGCGCCATCAGAGAGCTCTCGCTGTCCGCCTGGTCGCGCTCATTCCAGGTACCACTGGGGCGCGCGCCTTTAATCGAAGAATTCACCTGACGGTGCTTGACCGGAGAGAACGATCGTTCTACATTGAATCCATGAGCAGACCAACGATAGATCACAGAGCCCAAATCCTGGCCACCGCCGAGAAACTCATCTACGAAAACGGGATTCATGCCACGGGCATGGACCTACTGGTGAAGACCTCTGGCGTGTCAAGGAAGGGTATCTACAACCATTTCGCTACCAAAGATGATGTCGCAGCTGCGGCCTTGAGCGCTCGCGACGTACGCTGGATGCAATGGTTCAGGACCGAATGCGACAAAGCGGCTACACCGCACGATCGAATACTGAGCATGTTTACTGTTTTGAAGGGCTGGTTCGAGACGGATGGTTTCCGCGGCTGTGCGTTCATTAACACGGCAGGCGAGGTAGGGGATCCCGATGACCCCATCCGCCAGATCGCAAAACTGCACAAGCAAAAGCTCTTGGACTATACGCTTGAACTGACTGAACAATTGAACACCGAGCAACCGTTGGTCTTAGCCAGGCAGTTATTTATTTTGATGGAAGGCGCAATCACCACGGCTCGTGTTATGGGTGATTATCACGCTGCTGATAATGCAAAGGAAGTTGCGCAGATGTTGCTGAAAGAGCTTGTATCCTAAAGCTTGAGCGTCAGAGACGCTACTCACACTTATCTATCCAACTAGGCTGGAGTCACTACCATGTCCAATGCCCAAACTCGCCCGCCACTTCCTCCTTTCACTCGCGAAACAGCGATTGAAAAAGTTCGACTTGCTGAAGATGGCTGGAACAGCCGCGACGCGGAAAAAGTCTCACTTGCCTACACGCTGGATACCAAATGGCGTAACCGCGCTGAGTTTGCTACCAACCGCGAAGAAGCTAAAGGGTTCCTTACCCGCAAGTGGAAAAAAGAGCTGGATTATCGCCTGATCAAAGAGCTCTGGGCGTTCACCGATAATCGCATCGCTGTCCGTTACGCTTACGAGTGGCATGATGATTCCGGTAACTGGTTCCGCTCCTACGGTAACGAGAACTGGGAATTTGAAGCTGATGGTCTGATGCACCGTCGCTTCGCCTGCATAAACGACATGCCTATCAAGGAAAGCGAGCGCAAATTCCACTGGCCGCTGGGCCGCCGCCCAGATGATCATCCCGGGCTGACTGAGTTGGGGCTGTAACTCCGGCACCACTGTAAATTCTTTCAAACTCAGGGTGCTCGGCTAGGCAGAACGAAATTTAAATTCGATTGCCTACACTGCAGGTAGAGTACGAACGCTTTTAGCATAAGCATAGTTCTTATGATATTCCACGGAAACATAGTTTCGAGGATGCGTGCGCCTGCACCTATAGCATCTCTATTAATTGCAATCGCCTCCATCAAGGCGCGGCAATAGAGTTTAATTTAATGCTGTCGTTAGCAACGCGATTCAACTTTCACAAATTGATAATTCAAGCGGCCTTGCTATAGGCCCGCGATCCACTGGCACTGGTTTACTCAATTATCCAATTAATCTGGAGGCACCACCATGTCCAATATCCACACTCGCCCACCACTTCCTCCTTTCACTCGCGAAACGGCGATTGAAAAAGTCCGACTGGCAGAAGATGGTTGGAACAGCCGCGACGCGGAGAAAGTTTCGCTCGCCTATACGCTGGATACCAAATGGCGTAACCGCGCTGAGTTTGCTACCAACCGCGAAGAAGCTAAAGGGTTCCTTACCCGCAAGTGGAAAAAAGAGCTGGATTATCGCCTGATCAAAGAGCTCTGGGCCTTTACCGATAACCGTATCGCCGTTCGTTACGCATACGAATGGCATGATGATTCCGGTAACTGGTTCCGCTCCTACGGCAACGAGAACTGGGAATTTGAAGCTGATGGCCTGATGCATCGTCGCTTCGCCTGCATAAACGACATGCCTATCAAGGAAAGCGAGCGTAAGTTTCACTGGCCACTGGGTCGCCGTCCGGATGACCACCCAGGTCTGACCGAGCTCGGCCTGTAAGTCACCGTCAACCTGATCCTTTTGTCTTAAAGGATCAGGTTTTTTTCGTTCAGAAGCGATTCGTCATCCCTATTGCGGTTTGTGATACACATCAGTGCGCCGTCGGCGGCTAGAAAGCCAATAGAGGGCTTTCCTATCCTTCCAGTCTCCGCTTCGTCGGTCAGGCAAAGCGTCATCGTTGCACTTTTCCTCTACCTTGGGCCCTGTTGCACACGCGCATCCTGCGGTCACGCAAAACCTCACTGATCAAGATCGCTGGATACTTCTTTAGCCAGCTCGAGGAAGACGCGCACCGCCGCGCTCAGAAAGGCGTCTTTGCGTCGCATTAGAACGGCTCGTCGCTCCAAGCGCTCCGGCTCCAACGTGATGGCCACCAGGTCGTCATGGGCCAACGCAATTCTGGCAGGCAATAAGGTCGAAAGATTCGTTCGGCGAACGATCTCGATCACTGCGCCTAGGGCATTGGCCTCCATCTGCACCTTAGGGTTAATCTCATATTTGCGGCAGTAGCGGTCGATTTGCTCGCGAGTGGCAAACTCTGTGCTGAGCAAGACTAAAGACTCAGCACTCAGGCCGTGCGAGGTAATGGAGCGTTCCTCGGCCAGGCGGTGTCTGCGGTTCATAACCAAAGCGAGCGTTTCGTTCAGCAAGGGGATGGCTTCGATGTCCGATGAATGTATTTCATCGAATGCGATCCCTACGTCCAACTCTCCCGCCAACAGCAGCTCCTCGATCCGTTCCTGGGAGATCTCTTTCAGGTTGACGGTGATCTTGGGGTATCTGAGGTGAAATGCCTCGATGAGTGGCCCCACCAGATAGCTCGTAAACGTCGGCGTTACGGCAACACGCAATGAGCCACGGCTGAGGTCGCTGACATCATGTATAGCCCTTTTGGCTTCCTGCAATTCCTGATGCGCACGGCGCGCATAGAGAAGATAGACATCCCCCGCGTCAGTCAAACGCGTCGTGCGGCCTGATCGGTCAAACAACTGGGCTCCCAGGCTCTCTTCCAAGTGCCTTACTTGCTGCGAAAGGGCCGGCTGAGAGACATGCAGCGCCGCTGCAGCTTTCGTGAAACTGAGGTGCTCCGCAACGGCTAGAAAGTACTGGATATGTCGAGCGAGCATGTCTAAGCCCATAAGATAATCGAATCCTACTCATAATAAATGAGACTTTTACCTTATGTCATGCACTGCTTAATCTTTGTCTCACACCCAGCGACATTGAGACAGCAACCATGAAAGCGATCATTGACGGATTTCTGAAGTTTCAAAAAAACGCTTTTCCTGAGCGGGTCAAACTGTTCAAGGACCTTGCCAATCAGCAGGCGCCGAAGGCTCTCTTCATCTCCTGCTCTGATAGCCGGCTGGTGCCTGAATTGGTCACCCAACGCGAGCCAGGCGATCTGTTTGTAATCCGCAACGCCGGCAATATCGTGCCGTCGTATGGGCCAGAGCCGGGTGGCGTTTCGGCTTCGGTCGAATACGCGGTCGCCGGACTCAACGTTGCAGACATCGTGATCTGCGGCCACTCCGACTGCGGCGCGATGACCGCCATCGCCACCTGCAAATGTCTGGATCACATGCCCGCTGTGGCCGGCTGGTTGCGGTACGCCGACTCGGCCAAGGTAGTTAATGAGGCCCGTCATCACGTGGATAAGCGCAGCAAAGTCGCCTCCATGGTGCGCGAGAACGTGATCGCGCAACTGGCCAACATACAGACCCACCCATCCGTTCGCCTGGCTCTCGAAGAAGGCCGCGTGACCCTGCATGGCTGGATCTATGACATCGAGACCGGACGTATCGACGCCTTTGATGGCAGTACCGGCACCTTCGTGTCTCTCGCGGAAAACCCGGAAGTCCACGCCGTTTCCCAGCAAGCCAGGCACGTCGCCTGAAACCTGTACCTGCACCTTTACTTACCCAGGAGATTCACCATGATCCAGACTCAAGCCACCCGCACCGCCCGCCAGGAACTGACCGAAGTTATCATTCTGGCCAAGGCTCGCAAGGACCTGTCCTTTGCGCAGATCGTTGACGGTACCGGCCTGTCCGAGGCCTTTGTCACCGCTGCCTTGCTTGGCCAACATCCGCTGCCTGAAAGCGCCGCGAAGGTCGTAGGCGATAAGCTCGACCTCGATGCTGATCAAGTTGCACTGCTGCAATCGATGCCGATCCGCGGCAGCTTCTTCGACGGAGTGCCGAGCGACCCTACCATCTACCGCTTTTACGAAATGATCTCGGTGTATGGAACCACCCTCAAAGCTCTGGTCCACGAGAAGTTCGGCGACGGCATCATCAGTGCCATCAATTTCAAGCTGGACATCAAGAAGGTCGAAGATCCGGACGGTGGCCATCGCGCTGTGATCACTCTGGACGGCAAGTACCTGCCTACCAAGCCCTTCTGATGTAGCTCAGCCCGGCGCCTGACTGCGCCGGGCCACACCCAATCGTTTATGACGACCGAGCGCCGATTGGATGCTCAGGCCTTCTTACGCCCTCAGTACAGGTGATTACCATGAAACTGTTACTCGTTTTGTTCCTAGGCTGCC
The DNA here is from genome assembly GCF_054792385.1 of Pseudomonas sp. SA233. Lineage (NCBI taxonomy): Bacteria > Pseudomonadati > Pseudomonadota > Gammaproteobacteria > Pseudomonadales > Pseudomonadaceae > Pseudomonas > Pseudomonas sp. SA233. Next base: position 2,562,727 of record NZ_CP096449.1, read on the forward strand.
TTGGTTCTGTTGCTATGGCCGATGACCAAGGTAATCAAACTGCACAAATTACGGTTGAACCCTATCGCTACTCCCAGAACCTGGATATCGCGCACGTTGTGGCTGTTACGCCGGTGCCCAATGTGTGCGATGTTGTGCCGATGCAACTGACTTACGACGACTCCAAAGGCGAACGGCATATCATGGAGTACCGTATTGTGGGGAATGGGTGTTCTGACAACTGATGCGCCGTCCATACCCCCGCCTGACAGTGAGCTTCTGGGCATTAGGGGCGCTGCGATCGAAGCTTAATATTCTGCATGGAAGGGAGCCCGCTCCGAAGATCGCTGTGGGCTCTCTGGCTTTCGACAGATGGAGATCCGCCCAAGCAAGCTACGAGCCTGCAATCTGACCAAGCTTCGCGTACGCGACATTGCTCATGGGGAGCACTGGCCTTGCAAACTGCTACGCGGCATCCTCGCTCGGCGTCCATGCTGATCGATACGTCAAGCCCCAGGCTTTAGAAGCACCTAAGTGCCGCTTCGCGCCCCATCGCCTTCGACCCGGCAGATAGGCGGCACGCTATGCCCGTTGAACTGCGAACGACCTGGCGAAGCAGGGCAAGATGGCCTTCGATTTCGGAGCGTTCTGGTTCAAAGGCCAATTCATCCGCACAGGCCAGGCAAACGTGAAGGCCTGCAATCGCCGCCTGGCGCAGCTCATTCATCACGGGCGTGCCAAGCCTTCCCAGATAATTTCCCATCGCTTGACCCTTGCTGAAGCCCCCGACGCCTACAAGCATTTTGATGCGCGGGATGATGGCTGGACGAAGGTGGTGCTCAAGCCTGCTGCTTGATCCGTACACCGATGCTTCCAGGGAAGGAAGCTCGGCGAGCGAAGGTTTCGCCGTGTGTGTTAACCGGCCCCTGTTTGAAACAAGCCCCGCACCACCTCCCTGATCCAGCGATTCCCGCTGTCTTGCTGGTACCGTGCGTGCCAGTGCTGCTTGACCGTGAAACCTTCCACTGCAAACGGGCAATCGTGCACGTGCAAACCATGCATGTCGGCGAGTGTCTGGCCGATATGCCGTGGCAACGTAGCCACCAGGTCTGTCGACCCGACAATCATCCCCAACCCCAGAAACGCCGGCAGCTCCAGCATGATCCTGCGTTCGATGCCGGCCCGCGCCAGGCCAGCCTCCAGCAACTTCTGCCCGGTCCCGGCACTGATTTGTACATGCCCCTCGGCCTGGTAACCCGCCACGCTCATGCCGTTGCTCAAACGCGGGTGTAGCGGGTTGCTCAGGCAGACCCAGTCCTGCTCGAACAACACTTGCTGATACATCCCCGCACCCAGCCAGGGCACGAAGCCGATGGCCAGGTCCGCCTCGCCCGACTCCAGCGCGCTCTCGGTATTGCCATCGATGCGTGCAGCTTCCAGGCGAATACCCGGCGCGTGGGTGCGCAGGTGGTTGAGGATGCTGGGCAGCAGGGTGATATGGCTGGCATCACTGACGCACAGGCGAAAGCGCCGCTGCGCCGTGGCCGGAACGAACTGCGGCTCCCAGGTAGTCAGGCGCCGCAGCGATTCCAGCACCTCGCGGCATGGCCCGATCAGCTGGTCTGCCCGCGGGGTTGGCGCCATGCCGCCTGGCGTACGCACGAACAGTGGGTCGTTCAACTCTTCACGCAAGCGCCCCAACCAGATGCTCACGGTAGGTTGGCTCTGGCCGAGCTGTTCAGCACTGCGGGTGACGCTGCGGCATTGGTACAGCACATCGAACAGTTGCAGCAGCTTGGGGTCGGGCAAAGCGTCGAGCGCACTCATTATTGCGAAATCCAATAAGTGTATTGAGTCCATTGTATAGCCGAAATAAGGCTCGCTGCATAAGGTAGTCGCAAACCACAGGAGGTCAGCGATTTGAAAATCTGCATTCTGGGCGCCGGCGCCTTGGGTTGTGCCATTGGTGCGGCCTTGAGCGAAGCGGGGCACGAAACCTGGCTGTTGAACCGTGGCCATGCACATGTCGAGGCGATGAACCTGCACGGGCTGCGGGTGCAGGACGACCGCGGCGAGCGGCAGGTCCGGGTTAAGGCAGCCTGCGACGCGGCAACCGTGGGCGTGGCCGACCTGGTGGTGGTGCTGGTCAAGTCATTCCACACCGGCGATGCGATTGCGGGGGCCAAGGCGTTGATCGGGCCGCAGACGCTGGTGCTGTCACTGCAGAACGGTCTTGGCCATGAAGACATCCTGGCCGAGGCCGTGGGCCGTGAGCGGGTGCTGGCTGGCAAGACCTACGTCGGTGGCGTGCTGCTGGCGCCGGGTTCGATCCGTGCCGGTGTTGCGGGCAAGCAGACTTTCATCGGCGAGCTCGACGGCCAGAGGACGCTGCGTGTGCAGGCCATCGCCGAGGTCTTCAATGGCGCCGGGCTCGCCACCACGGTCAGTGACAACATACTCGGCACCATGTGGGACAAGCTGCTGGTCAACGTCGCGACAGGCGCGCTCAGCGGCATCACCAGGCTCGGTTATGGCCAGTTGTACAGCGAGCCGCTGCTGGAAAGCACCGCCAAGGCAGCGGTGGCTGAAGCCATTGCCGTCGCTGAACGAGCAGGCATCCGCCTGAGCCTCACCAGCCCGGATTCTGCATGGCGGCTGGCCGCCGAAGGCCTGCCGGCAAGCTTCCGTACCTCGATGCTGCAGAGCCTGGAAAAGGGTTCGGTCACCGAGATCGATTTCATCAATGGCTCCGTCGTGCGCTGGGGCCAGCGCCATGGCGTGGCCACGCCGGTCAACGCGACCCTGGTGGCCTGCATCAAGGGCATCGAACGCGCCATGGCCGATCAGCAGAAGGGGAGTAATCCATGAGCCAGCCGAAAGCGTACCTTGAACACGTTGCGTTCTGGGTGCGCGACATCCAGTGGCACATCCGCTTTTTCAGCGAGGTGTGTGGTATGACCATGCGTGAAATACAGGGTGACGTCGAGCAGCCTGCACAGTACTGGACCCTTGGTGGCCTGCAGTTCATCCACCAACCGGACTTTGCCGGCCCGGAAGGGCGCATGGCGCACCTGGGCATCATGTGCGAGGACCTCGAAGCTACCCTGGCCGCCGCACAGCGTTTCGGCGTCAGCGAAATGCCCCAGGGCCGCAACTGGCTGCGCCTGCCTGACGGCCTTGCGGTCGAGTTCATTCAGGCATCGCCGGCGAAATGCGTAGCCCAGGCACTGGCCATCGACCCACGTGCAGAGGTGGTGGCATGAGCGTAGTGGAAAGATACTGGGACGATGCCCGCGAAGGCGATGAATGCATCAGCCCCACCTACACGGTGACCCGCGAACGTATCCTGGCCTACGCAGACCTCACCGGCGACCACACCCCGGTGCATGTCGACGAGGCCTACGCCAACGCCAGTCATTTCGGTTGCCTGGTTGCCCACGGCCTGTTCGGCCTGTCGATCGCCGACGGCCTGAAGACCCAGTGCGAATACCGCTTTGTGCCGGGCATGTCGCTGGGCTGGACCTGGGACTTCGTGCTGCCAATCAAGGTCGACGATGTGCTGCACGTGCGCATGCGCGTGGGGGCGATGCGCCCGAGCAACAGCCGACCGGGCTGGGGTATCGTGGTCTTGCCGTCGGAGCTGATCAACCAGCACGGCGAAGTCGTGCAGCGTGGCGAGCACCGGCTGATGGTGCCCCGGAGGGTGCAGGCATGAGCCAGGCATTGCCATTGGCAGGTATCCGCGTCATCGACTACAGCCACTTCCTCGCCGGGCCCTATGTGGGCCGCTGCCTGGCAGCACTCGGCGCCGAGGTGATCAAGGTCGAACGGCCGGGCAGCGGCGATGCCGGGCGCCAGCATGCATTTACCCTTGATGAGCAGCAGAGCGGTTACTTCCTGCAGCTGAACATGGGCAAGCAGGGCGTCAGCGTGAACATGAAGGACCCGCGTGGCAAAGCGTTCATGCAGCGCCTGACCGACTCGGCCGATGTGTTCATCGAAAACTATCGCCCCGGCGCCCTGGACAAACTGGGCCTGGGCTATGCCGAGCTGTCGGCGCGCAACCCGCGTCTGGTGTACTGCTCCATCTCCGCCTATGGCCATACCGGGCCGGATGCCCACCGCGCCGGTTTCGGGCTGATCGCCGAGGCCAAGAGCGGGATCATGCAGATGGTCGGCGTGCCGGGCGAAGCGCCGCCGTTGCTGCGCATTTCCCTTGGCGACATGTACACCGGCATTCATGCCGTGGCGGCGATCAATGCGGCATTGCTGGGCCGGGTGAACAGTGGTCGCGGCCAGCACATCGACATGGCCCTGTACGACACGCTGGTGTCGATGCATGAATATGCGGTGCAGTGCTACACCTTGTCCGATGGCACCGTCCTGCCCGAGCAGACCGGCCATGACATGCCCACCTCCACCCTGTACGGCGTGTTTCGCGCGGCCGATGGCGACCTGGTAATCGCCGCCCAGGTCGACGATGCCTGGCAGCGCTTTGCCGCAATGCTGGAAGCCAACGGTGGCCCGGCCGGGTTCGGCAGCGACAGCCGCTACCACAGCCTCAATGGCCGCAACGCCCATCGCCAGGCGATTCTGGCCGTGGTTCGCGACTGGGTCGGCGCGCGCCAGGTGGCGGATATCCTGCAGTTGCTCGATGACATCGACATCCCCAGCGCCAAGGTGCAGCGCATCGACGAGGTGGTGGCCGACCCGCAGATTAAGGCGCGCAACATGGTCATCGAGCAGCAGCACCCGCGCTACGGTACCTTGCGCCTGCCCAACCTGCCGTTCCGCTTTTCCGACTGCGACACCACGATCCACCAGGTGGCCCCGGACCTCGGTCAGCACAATGCCGAAGTGGCCGCCGGCCTAGGTTTCACCCCTGAAGAAATCACCGCCATGCAGGCAGACGGTGTGCTGTTCACCCACGGAGATGCACGATGAGCGACCGCTATGCAGTGATCGGCCGGCCGATCAACCACACCAAGTCCCCGTTGATTCATGGCCTGTTCGCCCAGGTTGCCGGCCAGTGCCTGGAGTATGGCGCGCTGGAGGGCGAGCTCGAGGGCTTCGAGGCTCAGGTACTGCAGTTTCGCAGTGATGGCGGGTTGGGCATGAACATCACCGCGCCGTTCAAGCTGCGAGCCTTCGAGCTGGCCGACCAGCGCAGCGAGCGCGCACAGTTGGCGCGGGCGGCCAATGCGTTGAAGTTCGAGGATGGCCGTATCTTTGCCGAAAACTTCGACGGCATCGGCTTGCTGCGGGATATCGAGGAAAACCTCGGTGAGCCGCTGGCCAATCGACGGGTACTGTTGCTCGGCGCCGGTGGCGCGGTACGCGGTGCATTGCTGCCGTTCCTGCAGGCGGGGCCGAGCGAGCTGGTGCTTGCCAACCGTGACATGGCCAAGGCGCTCGCCCTGCGCAACGAACTGGATCATCCAAGGCTGCGCATCAGCCGTTATGAGGAGCTGGAGGGACAGTCCTTCGACATCGTGGTCAACGCCACCTCTGCCAGCCTCACCGGCGAGCTGCCGCCACTGCCTGAAGGCGTGCTGGGCGCGACGCAGCTGGCTTACGAGCTGGCGTATGGCAAAGGCCTTACGCCGTTCCTGCGCATGGCCCAGGCGCAGGGGGTGGTGCGCCTGGCCGACGGTGTCGGCATGTTGGTCGAGCAGGCGGCGGAGGCTTTCGCCTGGTGGCGCGGGGTACGGCCAGAAACCCGCGCCGTCATCGATCGCCTGACTATTCCGCTGGAGTAGGGCCAAGGCCACTGTGGGAACGGGCATGCCCGCTTCCACAGTGGCCCTGCCTATCAGTACGGCGGCGCTGGCAGTTCGGCCAACAGTCTTTTGAGCCCGTCGCTCCACTGCCTGCGTATCTGCTCGTAGTACACATCGTCGCTGGCGATACGCTGGCGTTTCGGTGTTTCCAGGCTGTCCTTCTGATACACCAGCAGGTCCAACGGCATGCCCACCGACAAGTTGCTGCGAATGGTCGAGTCGAACGAAATCAGGCCGCAGCGCAACGCTTCATCGAGTGGCATATGGTAGCCGAGGTTGCGGTCGAGAATCGGCCGCCCGTACTTGCTTTCGCCCAGTTGCAGGAACGGGGTGTCCGGCGTGGCCTGGAAGAAATTGCCCTGCGCATAGACGTTGTATATGCCCATGGGGCCGCCGGCAATCTGGCCGCCGACGATGAACGAACTGCTCAGGTCGATTCCGGCCGACAGCTTGCTGCGATCACGGCTGACCACCTCGCGCAAGGTGTCGGCGACCAGTACCGTTGCATCGTAGAGCGTCGCAACGTTCAACAGGTGGGGGCCGGGGCCCTTCGTACGTTGCTGGAGCAGGTTCACCACCGATTGCGAGGTCGCCAGGTTGCCAGCGGTCTGCAGGACGATCAGGCGCTCCCCCGGCACGCCGAACACGAACAGCTTGGCAAAGCTGGCGATCTGGTCGATGCCCGCATTGGTGCGTGAGTCGCTGATGAAGACAAGCCCGTCCGCCAGGTGCATGGCGACACAATAGGTCATGCTGTTTCCCTTGTTTTTTTCATGAACGGATGCCGCACCTGTCATTGGCGGTGCACGTGTACGCTGGCCTGCATCGATTCGGCGCCGCCCCCGCGGCGCACGCCCCTGACCGGGCAGGCATCGAGGTAGTCCAGGCCCACTGCCAGCTTCAGGTGGCGTTCTGGCCGGGTCAGGCGGTTGGTGATGTCGAAGCTGTACCAGGCGTCATCGACCCAGGCTTCCGCCCAGGCATGGCTGGCCAGGTGCTGCTCGTCTTCGGTACATAGGTAACCGGACACATAGCGTGCCGGAATACCCAGGCTGCGCGCGCAGGCGAGAAACGCATGGGTATGGTCCTGGCACACCCCGGCAGCGCCGCTGAACGCTTCGATGGCAGTAGTGCCCACCGATGTGGCACCGGGGCTGTATGGCATGTGCTCGGCCAGGCCTTGCATCAGCCCGATCAGCGCTGCCCGGTCACGGTGCTTGCCACAATGTCGGCTGGCGAAGGCCTTGAGTGTGTCATCGGCCTGGGTCAGGTGGCTGCCGCGCAGGAAGGGCAGGGGTGAATGTTCGCCGGCCTCTTGCTCGCGATCCGGGTCGATTTCTACCTGGCCGCTGGCGGTCAGTGCCAGGTGGCCATGGGGTTTGTCCAGGGTCAATACATGCAGGATGTTGCCATACGGGTCGATCTGGCCGTTGACCTTGCAGGGCAGGTCGAGTTGCCATTCAGTGATGCGCTGGCGCTCGCTGCTGCGTGGCGTCAGGCGCAGGAACTGGATGCTGTTGCACACATCGCTTGCATAGCTGTAGGTAGTGTCGTGGCGAATGGACAGTTTCATACGACCTCCAGATAGGAGTGGTGGACCGCCTGGCCCAGTTGATTGATGCGCCCGATGAAGTCGCTCAACCACGGGTGCAACCCTGCTTCGAGTATTTCGTCGATCGCGGTATAGCGCAGGCGAGCATTGAGTTCGGCGGCCATGCGCTGGGCGGCGCGCCCGGTGCTGCCCGGCAGGCTGGCAAGGATCTGGTCCAGCTCCTCGATGCAGGCATGCAGCGAGCGGGGCACATCGACCCGCAGCAATAGCAGCTCGGACACCGGTCGTGCACTGGGTGCGGCACGATACAGTTCGTTGAAGGCTTCGTAGGAGGTCAGCGCGCGCAGCAAGGCGCTCCATTGGTAATAGCCGCGGGCAGAATCATCGCTGACTTCCTCGGAGGCCTCCCCGAACATTTCATAGCGTGCATCGAGCAGGCGCAGGGTGTTGTCAGCCCGCTCCAGGAAGGTCCCCAGGCGGATGAAGCTGTAAGCGTCGTTGCGCATGATGGTGCCTGAAGTAGCACCGCGGAACAGGTGCGAGCGTTCCTTGACCCAGTCGCAGAACTGGCTGATGCCATAACGGCCGAGGCCATTGCTGGCAATGTTGCGCATCTCGATCCAGGTAGCGTTGATGTTCTCCCACATGTCGGCAGTGATGCGGCCACGCACTGCGTGGGCATTGGTCCTGGCCGCCTGCAGGCAGCAATAGATGCTGCCGGGGTTGGTCGCATCCAGGGCGAAGAAGTGCAGCATGCGCTCGGTGTCCAGCTCGGTGTGCCGGCGGCGGTAGTCGTCCAGCGTTCCGGATGCCAGCAGTGACATGGCCAGCTCGGCATGGCCGTCGCTGCGGCCAGCCTGGGGCATCAGCGACAGCGAATAACTGACCTCGAGCATGCGCGCAAGGTTCTCTGCACGCTCCAGGTAGCGCGACATCCAGTAAAGGTCGGAAGCAGTTCTCGAAAGCATGGTTCAGTCCTCCACCACCCAGGTGTCCTTGGTACCGCCGCCTTGCGACGAGTTGACCACCAGCGAACCTTCCTGAAGGGCCACGCGGGTAAGGCCGCCTGGCACCAGTCGGGTTTCACTGCCGGACAGCACGAACGGGCGCAGGTCGATGTGGCGCGGCGCGATGCCGCTGTCGACGAAGGTCGGGCATGTGGAAAGGCACAGGGTAGGTTGAGCGATGTAGGCGTGCGGGCGGGCCTTGATGCGGGCGCGGAAGTCCTCGATCTGTGCGCTGGTCGCCGCAGGCCCGACCAACATGCCGTAGCCACCGGAGCCCTGGGTTTCCTTGACCACCAGCTCGGGCAGGTGGGCCAGGACATGGGAAAGCTCTGCAGGCCTGCGGCACTGCCAGGTCGGGACGTTGTTCAGGACCGGCTCTTCGCTCAGATAGAAGCGGATCATGTCGTCGACATAGGGGTAGATCGACTTGTCGTCTGCCACCCCGGTGCCTACCGCATTGGCCAGCACCACGTTGCCAGCGCGGTACACCGAAATCAGCCCCGGCACGCCCAGCATCGAGTCAGGGTTGAACGACAGCGGGTCGAGGTAGTCGTCGTCCAGGCGGCGATAGATCACATCCACCTGTTTTGGACCAGCGGTAGTACGCATGTAGACGTGCTCGTCACGGATGAACAGGTCCGCACCCTCGACCAGTTCGATGCCCATTTCCCGGGCCAGGAAGGCGTGCTCGAAATAGGCACTGTTGAAGCGGCCAGGGGTGAGCAACACGGCAGTGGGGTTGTCCAGTGGGCTTGCGCTCTTGAGCGTGTCCAGCAGCAGGTTGGGGTAGTGGTCGATGGGAGCGATACGCTGTGCGGCGAACAGCTCGGGGAACAGCCGCATCATCATCTTGCGGTCTTCGAGCATGTAGCTGACCCCGCTGGGGGTGCGCAGGTTGTCCTCCAGCACGAAGTAGCTGCCATCCCCGTCACGGACCAGGTCGACGCCAGCGATATGGGCATAGAGCCCGCGGTGCAGGCCCAGGCCCTGCATGGCGATCTGGTAGCCTTCGTTGGCCAGCACTTGTTCCGGCGGGATGATGCCGGCCTTGAGGATGCGCTGGTCGTGGTAGATGTCCTGCAGGAACAGGTTCAACGCCTGAACCCGCTGGATACAGCCGCGCTCGACCATGCGCCATTCGCTGGCGCGAATGCTGCGCGGGATGATGTCAAAGGGGATCAGGCGCTCGGTATCCTCTTTGTCACCGTACAAGGTGAAGGTGATACCGGCGCGGTGAAACAGCAGGTCAGCTTCGCGTCGGCGTTGCTCCAGCAACTCCAGCGGGGTGTTTGCCAACCAGCGGGCGAACTCCTGGTAATGCGGGCGGCAACTTCCGTTCGTATCATACATTTCATTGAAAAATGCCCGGGACATACCCACTCCTTGCCACCGTTGCCGGCAGCTTCATTGCGGTTCATCTACGTGTTTCAGGGTGCGGCCTTGCGGGTCGGTGGGTGTTTTGTCTGCGGTGAGCCTCGAATCCGATCAATTGCTGTGCGTTGTGCACGCAAGAGGCCATTGCAATGAAGGTGCCGAAAGCCAGGCACAGCTCTGGAGTGGCAACAGGCTGGCGGTAACGCCTTGAAACTCTTGGGTTTTATTGCTGAATTCGATGACTGCGCCGCATGCAGCCGTGCGGGAACGTCGGGAGGGGGGGGCAGGCACGCCTCAAAAAAAGGCGCGCTATGCACCGAGCTGCAGCTTTTGCTCCGAATTGGAGCGAGTCCATGGCGAGGCGACACTCCGGCCGCGCAAGCAAGGAGTAGTGCGTTTCGTTCCGAGTGTCAGGTTATGACGCAGTCACCGACGCAGAATACTCTGGACGTCGCTTGCAGATCGAAAGCGGTCACTATCAATCAATGGATTTGGCCATTTCCGACGTTCCAGTCCAGCCGGTCTGCTCATAGACCGGTTTACCCGTCTCGGTGGCATGCAGGACAGCGAAGGTGATGCCTCGGCGAGCGAACTCGGCGTCAGCAGCCTGCATCAAGGCCGAAGCCAGGCCGCGGCGGCGGTAGGCCGGCTGGACGAACACATTCAGCACGTACCCACGTTTGTCCAGGGTTGGGTGCGATGGATGGGGAGGCCAGTCAATGCTCATCAGGCCAATGGCTGCAACCGGTTGGTCGCCATCCAGGAGCTTGAAACCGTAATACCGACCGTCACCGAGCCGCTCTTCCAGCCATGGGCGAAAGTGTTGAGTCATGACTTGCAGTTTTTCAGGGTCGCCACCTGCCTCAAGAAACATCTCCTGGCGATGCGAGCATATCATTGCTGCGTCAGCGGGCCCGACTGGCCGACACTTCAGGCCTGAAGACGCTCCACATCCTTACTCATTGAATCAGCAGGGCCTATGTAGGAGCGGCCTTGTGTCGCGATGGGGCGCGCAGCGGCCCCGGCAATTTCAACTGTTGCGCATCAGTCCTGGGGCCGCGATGCGGCCCTTTCGCGACACAAGGCCGCTCCTACAGGTACAGCGACAACCTCGAGAGCAACGCTGTACCTGTGGGGTTTTAGCCGCGAACACCGGCGTTGTGGGCGGAGGAGGGCTCGGCATGATGGACGAACCCTGGCGACGATCAGGCTTGTACCGCGTCGGCCCCGCCAGAGAGCACGGATTTTTTGCGTACCGCTTGATAGAGAAGGCTGGACACCATGAAGCCTGCAATGGCCAGCACGCTCATCAGAATGAACACATAGTTGTAGCCCTGTTGACCAGGGAAGTGGTCGAGGATCGCGCCATAGATGACGTAGGCAAACATGCCGGGGGCATAGCCGATCAGGCAACCGATGCCGAAGGCCGAGCCGGTGATGTGCTGGGGAATGCCGACTTCGCCCATGGGTGCCCAGAACACGCCGCGCATCGAGAAAACAATCAGGGCGAAGGATAGGGTGGCCGCCATCCCCGCATAGATGAAGCCCGGGCTTTTAGGAATCAGCATGATCACGGCCATCAGCGGCAATAGCGCCAGAAATGCCCACTTCAGATAACGGCTGGTGCTCTTGAACTGCTTGTCGGCAATGAAACCGCCGGCAGGCCCGCCGAGGATTTTCAGGAAGTATTGATTGATGATGCCGTAGGCGCCTACCAATGCTACTGGCAACCCGTACATTTCCTTGAGGTAGGGGATGAAATAGGTCAGGCCGCAGTAGACGATGTAGACCATGAACACATTGAGGCTGACCAACCAGATACCGGGTACCTTGATAGCCTCCATCAGGTTTGCCAGACCGTTTTTCGGCTTGGTGGCCGATTGCGCATTACCGCCCTTGAGCAGGACCCAGGTCAGGGTGCCAGCCAGAATGTCGATGACCGAGTAGAACAGGATCGCCGATTTCAGGCCGGCTTCCCCCGAGCCCATGGCGACGAACACGCCCAGTGCGGAAAAGGCCACCAGCGTATCAACCACGCCGCGCCCGCCTTCCAGCAGGCCGAACAACCGGCCTTGCTCCTGATCGTCACCCAGATTGCGGATGGCCTTGAGCAGCGATGGCCAGAACAGGCAGTCGGCACAGACGGCCAACAGACTGAACACGATCAGCAAACTGCTGAAGGGCGGAAAGGTCGCCAGGTACAACCCCAGGCTCCCGGTCCCGATCAGGCCGAGGGGGATCAGTTTGCGCGTGTCGTAGCGATCGGCGAGCAGGCCACCAACCACGAACAGTGCAGTCGCGATGATCGCGTTGGCACTCAACAGCATGCCGATTTCAGTGTGGCTCAGGCCCATGAATTCCTGCATGGGGACATAGAAGGCGTCCTTGAGATTCGCCAGCTTGTAAATGGTGCCGCCACCAAGGATGAGAATCAGGAATCTGAGCCATTTGGCCTTGTTTTGAGTTGTCATTATTGTTCTCCGGGCGTAATCGGGTCGTCAGGTTCAGGCGTTGGAAGGAGCGGCCAGGGTCAGTTCAGCCAAGGTGCGCAGTTCGCCCAGCAAACCTCGGACATAGGCCACCTGATTGTTCGCCCAGCGGTGTTCGTCGGCCAGCATGCGCTCGAGCGAGTAGCCTTTCGGGAGCGGCGTTTCGCTCATCTCCCGGTAAGCAATGAATGGATCGGCTGCTTCGAGGCTCTGGCGGAAGGCCGGGGCCACGTAGTGATTTTCCTGCTCGAGAATGAACGCGATCACTTGCGGGGTTGCTTCGCCCAGCATCAACAGTTCGAACAGCATGCGGGCGCTGGGCAGATCGTCTTCGTCGCTGCCTTGCAACACGCCGTAATGGCCGAAGCCGTTTTGTTCGGGGACGATGCGTACGCCCTTGAGGTGAGCCTGGCGGATGTGCGGCGCCAGGTTGTGCAGGGCCTGCAGGGGCTGTTCGCAGGCATTGATCATGTTGCCGAAGTCGAACAGGGCATGCAGGCGAGGGTGGTTGACACGGTTGATCAGCTGCGCGATTTCGCTGCTCTTGAGTTCTTCATGCTGCTCGAAGTCAAAGTACAGATCGTTGGCATCGGCCTGTTGTGCGAGGTAGTGCAGGTCGGTCTCGATCACGTCCATGACCCGCGACAGCGGACCCTCGTAACGTGAGTAGACACGGATGTTGCGCACCCCCAGTTGCTTGGCGATGGCGATCACCTGGTCGACATCCTTTTTCAGCGTGCTGCTGATTTCCAGGTGCACATCCAGCCCCAGCGCCTTGGCCTTGCTGGCAAACGCCTGGAGCTGCTCTGGCGACATCTGGCTCAGGCTGTTTTCCTCGCCGTCGAGCAAATGCAGGCTCAGGCCTTGCAGCTCGTGGCGATAGGCGAAGTCCAGCATGTCCGCGGGTGTGACACGACCGTGGGTGAGGTTGGTCAGTAGCGGGTAGGCGTGGGCAAACAGGCGCAATTGCCCGAGACGCTCAAGCAGCCGCTGGGCCAGTGCCTCTGTCAGCACTGGAGCAGCCACGTGTTCCACCACCTTGTGGCTCAGCAAGGCGTTGAATCGTTCCTGGATCTTGTTGTTCATTAGAGTTGTTCCTGGTTCAGGCACCGGTCTACCGGCGCAGCCTTTATCGCGCCAGCCAGGAACTCTCGATAGATCCATTATCAATAAATTGATAAGGCCACTTTCCACGCATCAAGTGGTCGGCGGAAGATAACCCAGCGTGCGCAAAGCCTGGGCCAGCTCCTCGACACGCTCCCGGGCCTGCTTTTCAGGCGTGCCGGCAAAACCGATCAACAGGGCAGGCGGCAGGTCACGCTTGATGCGGTAGTCGCTCAAGGCGTAGGTGTGGATGTTTTGTCGGGCCAGTTGCCGGGCGATTTCAGTGTCACTGAGTTCGGGGGGCAGCCAGGCGATCAGGTGCATGCCAGCATCCGTCGGAGTGATCCTGAAAAAGCTGCCGATCTGCTTTTCAAGTTGTTCGATCAACGCCTGCTGGCGCGCCTTGTACAGTGCACGCATGCGGCGGATGTGCCCCAGGAAGTGGCCTTCGCTCATGAAGTCGGCCGTTGTGGCCTGAAGCAGTGTGGGCGGGCTGCGATCCATGACCGCGCGCAGGGTGCAGAAGGGCTCGACCAGCGCCTGCGGCAGAATCACGTAGCCTAATCTCAGTGACGGGAAGAGCACTTTGCTGAACGTGCCGACGTAGATCACTCTGGCCATCTGGTCCATGGCATACAGTGCCGGAAGAAGTCGACCACTGTAGCGAAACTCGCTGTCGCAATCGTCCTCGATGATCCAGCTCTGATGCTTCGCAGCCCAGTCGATGAGTGCCTGGCGCCGCACATAACTCAGGGTGACACCCAAAGGATGCTGACGCGAAGGCGTACAGAATACCAGGCGCGCATCAGGGCACTCGGCAAGGCCTTGCTGGACATCGATCCCCTGTTCATCAATACGCAACGGAATGATCCGGGCCCCCTGGGCTTGCAACGCAATTCGCGCGGCGATGTGCCCAGGGTCTTCCATCCAGACACTGTCCTGCGGATTGAGCAGCAGCATGCCCAGCAGGTTGAATGCTTGCTGCGCGCCGGAAACGATCACTACCTGCCCGGCATTGCAGTCGATACCTCGCGCATCGAAGACATACTCGGCAATCGCTGTGCGAAACGCCTGCAAGCCTTGCAACTCGCCATAACCCAGGATCGCCTTGGTTGGCTTTAGCAAATGACGGTTCATCAGGCGCCGCCAGATTGCTTGTGGAAATCCTTCATAGGTGCTGTGACTGGGCAGGAAGGAGGTCGGCGTCGCCGGATCCCAGTCGGCATAGGACACCCCGCGAAAATGATCGCTGCGCAGCGACAGCATCGACTGGCTCAGTTCGGACAGGCGCGGTGGCTGGCGCGGTGCTTCGTCCTCGATACTCCGGTTTTCCCACTCAGTACCGACATACGTACCTGCACCCGTGCGCGAGGCCAGGAAACCTTCGGCAATCAACTGATCGAAAGCATTGAGGATGGTGATCCGCGACAGCCCCAACTCGATGCTCAAGGTCCGGGTCGACGGCAGGCGCACGCCCCCCTGAATTCTGCCGTTGAGTATCTGTTTGCGAATCTGCAGATACAGCTGACGGTACAGAGGTATGGCACTGGCACGGTCCAGTTCGATAGCCGACAGCAGCAAACCTGTGGGGGATTTCATGACATGCTCGTCTGGGTGAAACGGGATTTGACCCGGGAACCGTCAGGCGACGGGATTTCAGGGTAGCGAGCGATACCCGATAAGTCATCTGTCCGGTGTTGATGTCCGGCACACTCCGGGGCTGGATAATGAAAAGGACCGATTCACGTCAACTGGGTGTGTAACCTTCCGTATGCCCGACGCCTGATCAATATCCACCGTTCACTTGAGGTACTCCACCACGTTTGATTAGCAATCGAACTAAGTTTTTATGTGCTTAGGGAACCGAAAATTGATCAGCACGAAAATATTTCACTAACCCCAGTAACTGCTTTTCACCTAAAATTAGCCATGCCGCTGAAAAATTGATAGCTGCTTGAGTTTAATATGTTTTTCCATTATAGAGTCGCCAGCACTGTCATGCATTCAGCGTTTAATGTAATCGCCTCTTAAAGGAATAAGCGATGAAAATCAACATGTATCGGGAGCTTGAGGTTTTTCGTGCCGTAATGCTTGCCGGAAGTACAAGCATGGCCTCGAAAATGCTGGAGATTACCCAGCCGGCTGTAAGTCAGCAAATAAAGAAGCTTGAAAGCAAGTACGATGTTGTGTTGTTTGAGCGTAATCGCGGGCGTTTGGTTCCTACCCGCGAAGCACATGCCTTAATGGAGGAGGTTGAGACTTTCTTCAACGGCTTGGCGATGATTGATCACAAACTTCGGTCGCTGAAAAGCAGTGTAAAGTCGAGTCTGCGTCTTGCTGTGCATCCCGCGTATGGAAATTTCTTGGCTCCAATGGCCATTGCACGCTTTCGTCAGAAGTTTGATGTGCCGGTGTTCTTTGAGGTATGCAGCTCAGCCAGCGCTTACCAACGGGTACACTCTGGTGAGATTGACTTCGGCATTATAGCAAACGAAATCGAAACGAAAGATTGTGAGCAGTACAACTTCTGCAGTGCTAGAGGATTAATTGTTTCACCACCTGGCCTTATAGGTGGACACGTTAAGGAGCTAACGACATCTGATTTGCTAAAGTACCCATTCGTGGCCATGAACGCTGAGGATCACACGCGCCTAGAGCTTGAAGCACATATGGGCGCTGCGGCAAAGCAACTTGATATTGCCGTACAAACCCCCTATGCCCTGACGGTTTGTGAGCTGGTGGCTCAAGGCGTTGGCGTCGGCTTGGCGCATCCTATTGTGGCGTCTAGCTACCTGCCTGACAAACTAGAAGCAAGGTTGCTTGATAAAGAAGTGCGTTTTACGTCAAAGTTGATTTTTCGGAAAGACTCAAGGCTGTCTTTGGAAGCAAAGGAGCTGATACGCCTACTGAGGATCCAATTGGAAGGCGATATCAAGCGCTTGGATAATCTACTTGGATTCAGCGTGTTGGATTGAAAAGGAAGTCCGTTTCCTTTTGCCGGGTTTAGTGCAGGAGGTATTTGATGATGTTCTGTACGCCGTTGAACAGACAAAGCAGGCCGATGGTCAGTACGAAGTAGTTAACCAATCCGCCTCGCAGGTGTTGGAGTTTCGGCGACTTGTAAAACGCATACTGTGGCAGGAAGTACACCACAAATACGCTGACCGGCACCATGAAGTATTTGATCAACATGATGATGTCGAGGTTTGGAATGGCGGGGATCACGGTAATCGCGAAGACCAGCGTCAGGATAATGGCCTTCATCATCCCACCGTCGACAAACTCGGTGCTGCTGCCGAAGTAGTTTTTCGCAATGCCCTTCAGGCTTTCTCGGGTAGCCAGGTACTGAGCCAGGTACGCCTTCAAGGCTGCGAAGAAGATGATGATCTGGGAGCTGATTGCCAGCCACGGATTGTCAAATTTTCTCGCCATGTAGGACAAGGCTGTCAGGTTCTCGCCGCGAGCTGCCTGAAGCTCCTGTGGCGAGAGGGCGAAAATGCAGCTCCATGCAAAGAACACCACAGTCACCACGACCACAACGATTGCGATCAGCAAGGTACGTCCGATTCGCTGCTGAGCTTCAGAGCCATAATGCTTCTTGTAGTGCGCAACGAAGCTCGAAACGATTGGCGTGAAGCTGAATGCGTAGATCACCATCGGCAACGACGACCACACCGAGCCCATGATGCCGCTCACTCCACCATAGTCATGCGCCGTGACCATGAACGATGTGTTCCAGTGTGGAATACCCATCAGGCCAAAGAAGATGAGGGAGAAAATGAACGGGAATACGATGAGCCCGATGGCTTTAACAACGAAGGTTGTTTTGCCTTGAGCGATCAGAAGCGCCGTTAACGTAACTCCGATTACGACCAGCGGGCGGTTCAACCCAGGGATACCGAGCTGAGTATTGAAGAAGTCGATGAAGGTGTTCGACATGGTGATTGCGTAGACGACAAGTGATGGGAAAATCATCATGAAGTACGCAATACTCAGCACTCTAACGGCGCGATCCCCGAGCAATTCCCTTGTAGTGTCGACGATATTACTGGTGGATTCGGCTGTTACGGTACCACTTGAAATATACTGGCAAAGCACTCGATAGCTGTAGTAGGTAATCGGGAATGCGATTAGCGTCAGAATAAGCATTGCCCAAAAGCCCGACAGCCCAAGGCTGATAGGCCAGAACAACGAACCTCCCCCGACGGCGCAGCCATAGATGCCGAGAACCCAAAGGAAATCATCTTTCGTGAAGCTTTTCTTACGGATTTCAGGTTTTACCGCCTGCATCGTAATTTCGGTCATTTTATGTCGTCTCTTGTTCTTTTTGTGGTCATATGATCAAAGCTTTTTTGGTAAAGCTTACTGAGCTTGATTGAGTGCCTTTTCCAAATCCTCCAAGAGCACATCTACTGGCTCCAGGCCGATAGATAGCCGAATCAATGAACTGTTGATTTTATTGTGTTGCCGACCAGCCATAACTTGCTGTGGGTAATATGCAGCGAGGCTATGTGTACCGCCCCAACTTGCACCAATTGCAAAGGTGCGAAGGGCATCAAAGAAGTTGCCAATACGCTCGTCTGATTTGAGCGAGAAGGAAAACAGCGATCCTGGGCCGTTGAAGAGGGTTTTGTACAACTGGTGATCTTCAGCACTTTCCAATGCTGGGTAGTACACCTTTTCAACCAGCGGGTGGGATTCCAGCCAGTTGGCGATAGCGAGTGTGCTCTTGCCCTGGTGCTCGAGCCTCAGTGGATAAGTCTCCAGGCCCCGTAGGGTCAGATAGCAATCATCCGGACTCACGTACATACCCAGTAGGTCTTGCTGCAGACGCATGCGTTTGTAGAGCTCTGTGTCGTTGGTCGTGACGCTTCCCATCAGGAGGTCGGAGTGCCCGCTGATTACCTTCGAAAGCGCCTCGACAACCAGGTCGACCCCATGCGCAATGGGCTGGAAGTTCAGGGGGCTCGCCCAGGAGTTATCGATCAGCGTGAGGATGGAATGCTTCTTCGCAGTCCGCACGATGCTGTGAACGTCCTGCATCTCCATGGTGATCGACCCAGGAGATTCCACGAGGATCAGCTTGGTGTTGGGCTTGACAAAGTCCTCGATGGCCTGTGGCGATCCATCTGGGAGGAAAGTGACGTCGATACCGAACGAGCGAATGTTGTTGGCGAGGAACTCGCGAGTGGGCCCATAGCAGTTGTCTGGTGCGATCACGTGATCGCCAGCCTTCAGGAAGCTCAGCAGGACAAGTACCAGGGCGGCCTGCCCAGAAGGCAAAGCCACGGTATGTGCTGCACCGTGCAGCATAGAGATTGCCTGCTCCAGCTCACGGTTCGTCGGGGTTCCGGTCAGGCCGTAGCTGAAGCCATCAGGCTGACGCTCGCGACGGTTTGCAAAGTCGGCGAAGTTGTCAAAGACGACTGTGGACGCCCGGTGAATGGCTGGCACGAGGCTTTTGAACGGTTGGGTTTTCATTTTTTTTCATTCGTTTCGAAGGGGTGGGCAGAGGCTATTCCCCGTCCTAGAACGAATCAATATTCTGTGCTTATAGAGTGATAAGCGTGGCTTATTGAATGTCGATGTTTTTGAATGAAGTCAGAAGGTAGAGTTATCCACCTGAACACTCAGGTACTACCTATGCTTCTTTACATATATCTAATGGCGATCACCGCAGAAGCGATGACAGGGGCGTTGTCTGCAGGGCGGAGAGGCATGGATTGGTTTGGCGTAATACTGGTGGCTTGTGTAACAGCGCTAGGCGGTGGGTCGGTACGAGACATTTTACTCGGTCATTATCCGCTTACTTGGGTGAAACACCCCGAGTATCTGATTCTCACCAGTATTGCAGCACTTTTCACGGTCATGATCGCACCATTAATGAGACGCTTGAGATCTCTATTTCTGGTTCTGGATGCGGTTGGCCTTATTGCCTTTACTTTGATCGGATGCCAGACCGCTCTCGATATGGGGCACGGTTTATTGATTGCTTCCTTGAGCGGCGTTGTGACAGGTGTTTTTGGTGGCGTACTTCGCGATATCTTTTGCAATGATATTCCACTGGTGTTCAGGCGTGAGCTCTATGCAGGTGTTGCATTCGTTGCTTCCTGGTTCTACTTCGCCTGTGGCTACTTAGGGTTTTCACATAATCAAGCGATTCTCCTCACCTTCCTAGGAGGTTTTGCTCTCCGGCTTTTGGCTATTCACTTCCACTGGGAAATGCCAAAGTTTCAATATAGCGATGAAAGATAGTAAACATGTCCAATCTGAGGGTTTTATGCTAAAGCATTTAGTGTCAGAAAACGCACCTGGAGCCGTCGGCGCATATTCTCATGCCGTCAAGGCCGGTGACATGCTGTACCTCTCTGGTCAGTTGCCTTTGGATGCCAGCACCATGCAGCTGGTTTCGGGCATCGAAGCGCAGATCCGGCAAGCTTTCAAGAATGCCGAGACGCTTATTTTAGAGTCCGGCGCCGAGATGAAAGACGTGGTTAAAGTAAACGTTTTTTTAACTGATCTTTCATGTTTTGCGCTGGTAAACTCGGTCATGGCTGAGTTTTTCGCCGCGCCGTATCCCGCTCGTGCTGCAATAGGTGTCGCAGCTCTGCCCCTGGGGGCTGAAGTAGAAATCGAAATGATCGCGCTGGTCAGGAGCTAACATTGTGCCCTAGTTAAACCATGCATTAGGCGTAGCCACGAATCTACGCCTTTATGCCATGCTATATGCGCATCGGTAACTAATCTCAAATTTTAGAGCCTGGCGCTGTTCGATACAGGCCGCATAACGGAAGCACAGATGAGCATTGGCCTTCACTCCCTGCATGGCTTCAACAAAGTCTGCATAGAATGCCGTTAGGAATGAAGTTTCGCTGTGTCATATTTTTCCCTTTGCTGCCCTAAGCGAAAGGCAGTTTCGGGTCGGTAGCTGCCTTACGTGACATACAGCTCCATACCGAGACAAACCTGTTCTGATTCCGGCAATCCCGTCATGGAAGCACAGGTCGCCCCGCTTTTCGCCTCAGCAACTCCTGCAACTGCACGATCGATTCCCCAGGCATGCGCCTTTGTTCGGCCACGTGCCTCCAAGCATGGGACGGCGTCGCACGCCGTGCTGACGGTGTTCGCCCAGAGCATGATGGGAACCGCTAAACCTGCTTACCCTGCCACCCTGTCAAAGGCGTAATCCTTGAAAACTAACCACCCGATCCCATGGGAGCACTGTAAATGTCTGTCGACTTCAGACCCGCTCAAGCCTCGGACGCGCACGATATTGCGCGCTTTTTTCAACTGACATCGGAAGGTATGGCCGATTACATATGGAGCAAGCTTGCCGCACCTGGAGAAGCATTGCTGAGTGTCGGCGCGTCTCGCTATGCCAGGGAGCAGGGTGACTTTTCCTATAAGAACTGCCTGATGGCCACTTTCGAAGGGCGCGTCATCGGCATGATGCATAGCTATGCCTTGCACGAGACCCCTGACAGGCCTGTCGAGACAGACCCGGTCCTGGCGCCTTATTCCGACATGGAAATACCCGATACCTTGTACATATCCAGCCTGGCCCTGGACGAAGCCTGGCGCAGCCAGGGGCTGGGCGTCCAGTTTCTTCGCCACGCCCAGCAGCGCGCCGAGGAGTCTGGCCTGAATGGGCTATGCCTGATCGATTATGCAGAAAACCACGGTGCACGCCGCTTCTACGAACGTCACGGTTTTCAAATTGTAAAAACCTGCCAGATCGTCCCGCACCCGATGCTGGGCGTGACCGGTGAAGCCTATTTGATGTACCGCCCTAACCACAACGTGCTCGAGAAAAAACCATGAACAAGAAACTGACCGTGTTCCGCGAACTGGATATTCAGCCGGTACGTGACCTTCCTTTTTTTGAAGAGGTCCTTGAAGGCACCCCTCATACGCTGACGTCCAAGTACTATCACGACGAACAGCAAGGTCGCATTTCCGGAGAATGGGAAGCCAGCACCGGAGCGTGGCGCATCGATTACAAAGTTTGGGAGTTCTGCCATGTCCTGAGTGGACGCTGCGTCATCGAGCTTGAGGGATGCGCTCCCATTACACTGGCCGCTGGCGACACGTTCATTATCGAACCGGGCGCCAAGGGCAAATGGACCGTGCTGGAAGATATGAAAAAGAACTTCGTGATCCTTTTGCCCGCGAACTAAGGCTCGCGTTTCATCGAGCGCAGCGCAGGGTCAGTTAGCATGCTTGCCTGCTGCGGCGCTCGAATGTTCTTTGGCAGGCAACAACAGTCCTCTAAACCTCATGTCTGCGCTGTCGCGCATTGAACTGAGCCTTTGTGGGGACGGCCTTGTGTCGCAAAAGGGGCTCAGCACGGCCTCAGGATCTTGAGTACGCGTCAAACTGCCAACCACCGATCGTCAGCTCCATCGACCTCCAGTCCTGCTGCCCGGTCAACCGGGAGACCCTAGGCCGCGATGGTGAACCAATGGACGTCCTTGCTGACAATGAAATGTCGACCCGTAGTCATGTGGTCGGGCAACTGATCGTGGTGTTTTCCTTGATTCTGCTGCTGGCCTTGTTATTGGGGCTGTTCTCCCTCTACCGCCTCGCCGAGGCGCTGGATGCCCGGCAAGTGCAGCAAAGCCGCTTCTATGCTGAATCCGCCATGGCCCAGTTGCAGAAAAACGACAAGACGTTCCTGCTGACCCATGCCAACTGGCAGGCCGCCTATGATCACTTGGGCGGGCAGGTTGATGCACATTGGGCATACGACGAGGACAACGTTGGCGCCACGCTCTATACCTCCGATGGGTACGAAGGCGTATATGTGCTCGATGACGACGGCACTCGGTACGCAATACTGGACGGTAGGCTCAGCCAGCAGGGCCTGGAGCATCATACTGTCAGTGCTGGCAAGATCCTGCAGGAGGCTCGGCAAGCAGCTCAGCACGATCAGGCGTCTTCAGGCTACCTGGTCTTTCGTGGCCAGCCGGCGGTGTACGTCGCTGCACTGATCCGCCCGCAGACCCAGCCGGCCCGCCCGCCGGGACCAACTGCGGTGTTGGTGTTCATTCGGGTTCTATCGCCACAGGTGCTCTTGCCGCTGGGCCAGGCGGCGGGGTTGTCCGGCCTGGCCGTGGACGATTCGGCCGATCAGCGTCAAGGGCGCGGTGCCCTGCCACTCGAAGGCAGCGGCCACGCCTTGACATGGGATATACCGCAGCCTGGCACCGAATTGATCCACACGGTAATCGCGCCCTTGGCTATCGCCGTTCTATTCATCGCGTTGAGCATGGCATTGTTTGCACGCTATGCGATTCGGGCCAGCACCAGGATCGATCGTAGCCACCGTGCTCTTATGACTTCCCGGGTTGCCCTGCAATCGAGTGAAGAGCGCTTCAAGGCAGTGGCCGAAGCCGCGTCGGACTGGATCTGGGAAACTGATGTACTCCTTCGCCTGACCTACCTGTCGGACCGGTTCACCGCACTCACCGGGCACCCGGTCGAGGCGTGGCGACAGCGCCCGATTACCGAGTTGCTGTCGTGTGACACCAGTAACCTGCGGACCTCGCTGCACAGCCTGGCCGCGACAGGCTCTTCCGGCACGCTGCGTTGCCAGTACCAGGACCATCTCGGTCAACAGCGTATCTGCAGGATCGCATCTCGTGCGATCGTGGCCGAGGGCGTCTGTACCGGCTTTCGTGGCACGTGCAGCGACATCACCGACGAAGTGGCCGCCCATGCCCAGATTCAGCACCTGTCTTTGCACGACGCCCTGACCGGCCTGCCGAATCGCAACAAGCTGTTCCGTTTTCTCGAACAATCAACGCCTGGCGCCCAGCTGGCGCTGTTGATGCTGGACCTGGACAACTTCAAGCCCATCAACGACAGCCTTGGGCATCCAGCCGGCGACGCGGTGCTGCTCGAGGTTGCGAGCCGCCTCGGTCAAACTACCCGTGACAGTGATCTGGTCGCCCGTCTGGGAGGTGATGAATTCATCGTCGTACTTACCCGGCCGGGCGATCACGAAGACATGGACCGGTTCTGCATGCGCGTGATCGAGGCGATCAAGCGCCCCATTCAGGTCGAAGGGCATGTCGTGCAAGTGGGGGTGAGCCTGGGTGTAGTGCTGTCGGCCGAATACCCCGGTACACCGAGCGACCTGATCCGGCACGCCGACGTGGCCCTTTACAGCGCCAAGCAGGCGGGCAAGAACACCTGGCGCTTCTTTTCGGCACAGATGAACGCAGCATTGATGGAGAAACGTGTGCTGGAAAGCGAGCTGCGCGAGGGCATACCGCGTGGCGAGCTGGTGCTGCATTTTCAGCCGCGCTTCAAGGTCGATGGGGTCTCGATCGCATCGGCCGAGGCCCTGGTGCGCTGGCAACACCCTCGCTTGGGCCTGCTGCGCCCGGACCGTTTCATTCCACTTGCCGAAGAGTCCGACCTTATCGTGCTGCTTGGCAACTGGGTGCTGCATGACGCCTGCATCAAGGCGCGGGGCTGGCCGCAGGCGGTGATGGTCTCGGTCAACATGTCGCCGGCCCAGTTCAGCCGCAGCGATGTGGTCCGCGACGTCGGTAACGCGTTGCGCGCCACCGGGCTGCCAGCCCACCGCCTGGAGCTGGAAATTACCGAAAACGTCATGCTCAACGATGTCGAAGGCGCACTGCACACCATGCTTGCACTGAAGGAGCTGGGCGTGCGCCTGAACATGGACGACTTCGGGACCGGTTACTCCTCGCTGGGCTATCTGCGTACCTACCCGTTCGACAGCATCAAGATCGACAAGCGCTTCGTGCAGCACCTGGGCAAGAGCGGCAGCGACCGTAGCGTGGTCCAGGCCATCATCAACCTTGGCAATGCAATGGGCATGACGGTGACTGCCGAAGGTGTCGAGACCGCCGAGCAATTGGCCTTGCTCAGCGATGACCAATGCCATGAAGTACAAGGCTTCCTGCTCAGCAAACCGCTGGAAAACGAGGCACTGATGGGGATGATGAAAGACCAGGTGTCGTTAGCGCAATGACGCCTCGCAGAGGAGGGCAGTTTCATTCGGATGCAAACGACGGCCGTTCCGCGAACCATGCCACCGCCAGCTCCTTGAATGCCTCAGCCGAAGGCGTCAGCGGATAGCGCTGATCATGCGCCAGCACGATGCTGTGCGTTGGCAATTTCTCCTCGGTCGGCCGACATACCAGCGCTTGACCATCATAACTGCGGTCACCAAATGGCCGGGTGTAGATCAGCGCCACGCCAAACCCGTTGGCGACCAGGCTACGCTGCATCTCGAAGGTGCGCACACGGTGTACAGCGGCGGGCGAAAGATCGTAGAAGCTGAACAGGTCCAGCACATGCTGCCAGCTGTGGACCTGATCGGTGACTACCAGGGTGTATTCGGATAGCGCCTTGAGGCTGACGCGCGACTCCCTGGCCAAAGGGTGATCGGCAGCCAGCAGTACCTGAGCGGTCAGCTGACACAGCTGGGTGCATTGAGTGTTCGGCGGCAGACCCAGATCGTAGGTGATCGCCAGCTCTATCGCACCCTCACTCAGCCGCTTGCCAACATAATCGAAGCTGCCTTCGCGCATATCGACCGTGACCCTCGGGCAGGACTCCTGCATCCGTCGCACGATCTGTGGCAGGCAATAGGGCGCCAGGTCTTCAAAACATCCGACCACCAACTCTCCGACACACTCTCCTGCATTGGCATTGATCTCGGCAAAGGTCCGAGCCTCGCTCAGAACGCGGCGGGCCTGGACCATGACGGTACGCCCGAACGGGGTCAGCGATATGCCGAGGCCACGTTGGCGCACGAAAATAGATTGGCCCAGCACCTCTTCCAGTTCGCTGATGGCCGCCGAAATGGAGGGCTGCGAAACATGAAGCTCCATGGCGGCAGTCGTGAAGTTCCCGTGCTTGGCCGCTGCGAGCGCGTAGCGCAGTTGTCGCAGTGTGAACTTCATAGGTTTTTCCGTTGTGATACATCAGGACATATTATTTTATCCTTTTTTGAGGTTGTGAAATATTTCCTCTGTGCAGTGGCAACCGATCACAGGTGCCACGCCGATGCCGATTGCAAGGCTGATCAGCCAGTTTGGCGACCCTCTTTGGGCCGGATGCCCTCGACTACTGCAATCCATGTTCTTGTTTGGGAGCGTCACAATGAAAATTACAAAGGCTCTGCTGACCACCACACTATCTTTCGGGCTGCTGGCGGCCGCTGGTGCCAGCCAGGCGGCCGGCTGGTGCGAGTCTGGCAAACCGGTGAAATTCGCCGGATTGAACTGGGAAAGCGGGATGCTGCTCACCGACGTGATGCAGTTCGTGCTGAAAAATGGTTATGGCTGTGAAACCGACAGCCTGCCGGGTAACTCCATCTCCATGGAAAACGCCCTGAGCAGCAACGACATTCAGGTGTTTGCCGAAGAGTGGGTAGGGCGCAGCGAGGTCTGGAACAAGGCTGCGGCCGCCGGCAAGGTCGTTGGCGTCGGCGCGCCGGTCGTTGGCGCAGTCGAAGGCTGGTATGTGCCGCGTTACGTGATCGAAGGCGACCCCAAGCGCAAACTCGAAGCCAAGGCACCGAACCTCAAGACCATCGCCGATCTTGGGCAATACGCCCAGGTATTCAAGGACCCGGAAGAACCGGACAAGGGGCGCTTCTACAATTGCCCGGCCGGCTGGACCTGCGAGCTGGACAACAGCGAGATGCTCAAGCACTACGGCCTGGAAAGCAGCTACACCAACTTCCGCCCGGGCACCGGCCCGGCACTGGATGCCGCCGTGCTGTCGAGCTACAAGCGTGGCGAGCCGATCCTGTTCTACTACTGGTCGCCGACGCCGCTGATGGGCCTGGTCGACCTGGTCAAGCTGGACGAGAAGCCAGGCGTGGATAAATCCCTGACCATCAAAGTGGGCCTGTCGAAGGCCTTCCACGAGCAGGCGCCGGAACTGGTGGCGGTGCTGGAAAAGGTCAATCTGCCGATCGACCTGCTGAACCAGAACCTGGCGCGCATGAGCAAAGATCGCATCGAGTCGCCGGAACTGGCCAAGTTGTTCCTCAAGGAGCACCCCGAGGTCTGGCACAGCTGGGTCAGCGAAGACGCAGCCAAAAAGGTGGACGCGGCACTCTGAGCGTGTGGGCTCGTCCGGCTCCTGCCGGACAAGGCACGCGACAGTCCGTTTCATGCACTTGCTCGAGAGAATTCCATGTTTCCCAAGAACTTCACGTTTTCCATTGCCGACTGGGTCAATGGCTGGGTCGATGCGCTTGTAACCAACTACGGTGACGTGTTCCGGCACATCTCCGACACCCTGCTGTGGGCCATCGTCAACCTCGAAGGCCTGCTGCGCGCAGTACCCTGGTGGCTGATGCTGGCCATCGTCGCCGGTATCGCCTGGCACGCCACCCGTAAAGTCGTGACCACTGCCGTGATCGTCGGCTTGCTGTTCCTGGTCGGCGCGGTCGGCCTCTGGGACAAGCTGATGCAGACCCTGGCGCTGATGCTGGTCGCAACGCTGATATCGGTCCTGGTCGGCATTCCGCTGGGTGTGCTGTCGGCGCGCAACGATCGTCTTCGGGCGGTGTTGATGCCGCTGCTCGACATCATGCAGACCATGCCCAGCTTCGTGTACCTGATCCCGGTACTGATGCTGTTCGGCCTGGGCAAGGTGCCGGCGATCTTCGCCACCGTCATCTATGCCGCGCCGCCGTTGATTCGCCTGACCGACCTGGGCATTCGCCAGGTGGATGGCGAGGTCATGGAGGCGATCAACGCTTTCGGTGCCAATCGCATGCAACAACTGTTCGGCGTGCAGCTGCCACTGGCGTTGCCGAGCATCATGGCCGGCATCAACCAGACCACCATGATGGCACTGTCGATGGTGGTCATTGCCTCGATGATCGGTGCCCGTGGCCTGGGTGAAGACGTCCTGGTCGGCATCCAGACCCTGAATGTGGGCCGCGGCCTCGAAGCGGGCCTGGCCATCGTGATTCTGGCGGTCGTGATCGACCGTATTACCCAGGCCTATGGCCGACCACGGCATGGGGTGGGCAAATGAACGCCAAACAGACAATGAACAAGATCGAAGTCAAGAATGTGTTCAAGATATTCGGTGCTCGCGCCGAAGATGCCCTGAAACTGATCCGCCAGCAAAAAGCCAAGGATCAGGTCCTGGCCGAAACCGGCTGCGTGGTCGGGGTCAACGATCTCTCGTTGTCCATCGGCAGCGGCGAGATCTTCGTGATCATGGGGCTGTCGGGCTCGGGCAAGTCGACCCTGGTGCGCCACTTCAACCGCCTGATCGACCCGACCAGCGGCCAGATCCTGGTCGATGGCGAAGACATTCTGCAGTACGACATGGACGCCCTGCGCGAATTCCGCCGGCACAAGATCAGCATGGTATTCCAGAGCTTCGGCCTGTTGCCGCACCGCACCGTGCTGGACAACGTCGCCTACGGCCTGAAAGTCCGTGGCGAGAGCAAGGCCAGGTGCGCAGAGCGTGCCCTGCACTGGATCAACACCGTGGGCCTCAAGGGTTACGAAAAGTCGTACCCGCACCAGTTGTCGGGCGGCATGCGCCAGCGCGTCGGCCTGGCCCGCGCCCTGGCTGCCGACACCGACATCATCCTGATGGACGAAGCCTTCAGTGCGCTCGACCCACTGATTCGCGCCGAAATGCAGGACCAGTTGCTGGAGCTGCAGAAGACACTGCACAAGACCATCGTCTTCATCACCCACGACCTGGACGAGGCGGTGCGCATCGGCAACCGGATTGCCATTCTCAAGGACGGTCGCCTGGTGCAGGTCGGCACGCCGAAAGAAATCCTCTACCAGCCTGCGGACGAATATGTAGATCGTTTCGTGCAGCGTCGCGTAGCTTCGCTTTAAGGAACCGGGTGTATGTCGTTTGCCGAAAGAATCATCATTGCCGACGCGCCAGTGCGTTGGCAGGACGTGGTGGCAGTGGCCCGGCATGGCGCGAAGCTTGAGCTGGCCCCATCGGCCTGGGCACGGATCGAGAACGCCCAGGCGATTGTCCAGCGCATCGTTTCCAGCGGTGACCGCGCCTATGGCGTCAACACCGGGCTTGGCGCCTTGTGCAATGTCTCGTTGCAGGACGAACAACTCAGCCAGCTGTCGCACAACACCCTGCTCAGCCATGCCTGTGGCGTGGGTACGGCGCTGTCGGACGAACAGACCCGGGCGATCATGTGCGCGGCGATCATCAATTTCTGCCAGGGCCGTTCCGGCCTGCAGCGCAAGGTGGTCGAGGCGCTGCTGACCCTGCTCAACCAGCACATCACCCCGCAGGTGCCGAAGCAGGGGTCGGTGGGGTACCTGACCCACATGGCGCATATCAGCATCAGCTTGCTGGGCGTCGGCCAGGTCAGCTATCGCGGCCAGATCATTCCGGCGCAGCAGGCCTTGGCCGAGGTCGGCCTGGCGCCGGTCAAACTGGGTGCCAAGGATGGCCTGTGCCTGGTCAACGGTACCCCTTGCATGACCGGCCTGAGCTGCCTGTCCCTGGACGACGCCACTCGGTTGAGCCAATGGGCGGACGTTATCAGCGCCATGAGCTTCGAGGCCCTGCGCGGCCAACTCGATGCCTTCGACCCTGAAATCATCGCGATGAAACCGCACCCCGGCATGCAGCGCGTGGGCAGTAACCTGCGGCGCCTGCTCGACGGCAGCGAAATCATTGCCAGCAGCCAAGGCATTCGCACCCAGGACGCCTTGAGCATTCGCTCGATTCCGCAGGTTCATGGCGCCGCGCGCGATCAGCTGGAACACGCTGCGCGGCAGATCGAAACCGAACTCAACTCCACCACCGACAACCCGATGCTGCTGGGTACACCCGAGTCGTATCGGGTGGTTTCCCAGGCGAATCCGCACGGCCAGTCGGTGGCCATGGCGGCCGACTTGCTGGCCATCGCGGTGGCCGAGATCGGGGCGATTGCCGAGCGTCGTCTCGATCGCCTGATCAACCCGTTGGTCAGCGGCTTGCCGGCCTTCCTGGTCAGCCAGCCGGGGGTGAATTCGGGCATGATGATTGTCCAGTACGTGGCCGCTTCACTGTGTGCGGAAAACCGTCAGCTGGCACAACCGGCAGTCGTCGACAACTACGTCACCTCCGGCCTGCAGGAGGACCATCTGAGCATGGGCACCAATGCCGGGTTGAAGCTGCACCGCGCCCTGGAGAACTGCACGCAGATCCTCGCCATCGAATACCTGTTGGCGGCCCAGGCATTCGAGTTCCTCAAGGAGCAGCGCTTTGGCGCGGGTACCAACGTTGCCTGGCGGTTGTTGCGCGAACGGGTTCCAGCCTATGCCCAGGACCGTTGGCTGGCCCCGGATATCGCCAGCAGCGCATCGATCCTGAAGGATCCGGGCCTGCTTGGCGCTGCATTCCCCGAGCTGCTATGACCGATGCATCCGCGCGCTGTGTAGGCGTTATGGCTGCCGAGTGCCGTACGGGATGCGTCCGTACGGCATGTTTTCCCCAGCGTTTTTCTAGAGGATCGGTTTGCCGCCAGTAACTCCGTAACGTGAACCACTGATGTAACTGGCCTCGTCGGAGCCCAGCAATACATAGATCGGGGCGACTTCCACCGGTTGCCCTGGACGGCCCAACGGTGTTTTCGAGCCGAAGTTCCTGACCGCTTCGTCTGGCATGGTGGAGGGAATCAGAGGCGTCCAGATAGGCCCCGGTGCCACGCTGTTCACTCGGATTCCCTTTTTTCCGAGTAGTTGAGCCAAGCCAGCAGTGAAGTTGGCAATCGCACCTTTGGTCGTTGCATAGGCCAGCAAGCTTGGAGAGGGGTCGTCGGAGTTGACCGAGCTCGTATTGATGATCGAGCTCCCCTTTGGCATGGAAGCGATTGCCGCCTGGCAGATTCGAAAGATGGCGGTGATGTTGGTATCGAAGGTTTTTACCCATTCATCATCGTCGATTTCTTCGAGGGTTTCGTGGGACATCTGGAACGCCGCGTTATTGACCAGAATGTCGATACGCCCGAACTGTTCGACTGTCTTTTCGACGATGTCGTAGCAGTGCTGTTTCTGCGCCAAGTCCCCTGGCAACAGCAGGCATTGTCGGCCCGCTGCCTTAACCCAGCGCGCGGTTTCTTGCGCGTCTTCATGCTCATTGAGGTAGGCGATGGCAACGTCGGCTCCTTCGCGGGCGTAGGCAATGGCTACCGCCCGGCCGATACCGCTGTCCGCTCCTGTGATAAGTGCAATTTTTCCTTCCAATCGGTTCTGACCGGTATACGACTGCTCTCCGCAGTCTGGATACGGCTCCATCTTCCGCTGAGAACCGGGGACGTCTTGAGGCTGGGACGGGAAGGGCGGAGTAGGGAAGTCTCGCACGGTAGTCGCTCCTGCAGTTGAGAACGTTGATACCGGTTTGAAACGATTGGCCCTGGTTTTGTTGGTTTCAATCTGCATTCGGTACGATGAGCGGTGCGGGGTAAATAGCCCAATGAGTTACGTGCAACGCAGCGGAACGACCTGTTTCGCCAGAAAGTCAAAAAGTAGTCGAAAACTCTTTCAAGGCTTGTGCGCAGATGACCTTCATCGTCTGGTTCGCCATGCTGGGCGCCGTCTTGCTGCTACTGGCGCTTTCATCCTCCTACCTGCGATGGATCCCTGTGACTTCGTCCGTGGTGTGCCTTGCCCTGGGTATCGGCCTGGGCACATCGGGGATGGGTATTCTTCAGCTGGACCTGAGCAAGGCGAGCGGCTGGATGGAACACCTCACCGAAGTCGCTGTACTGTTTTCGCTGTTCTTCAGTGGCTTGAAGTTACGCCTGCCCTTGCATGACCGCAGATGGTGGCTATCGGTGGTGGCGCTGAGCATTCTGCTGCACGGATTGAGCGTTCAACCGCTGCTTGCCAGATACGAAGCGTGGAAGGGGCGGCTCACTGCTTCGTTGTAGCTTGAAACCGACGCGGCACGTCTGGTGGCCGCTGCGTTCAATTTGAAAAAAAAGCCAGGGCGCCGTGCACCCTGGCCGAGCTCATTTCAAGTTAGCGATTTTCGCTACCACGACCGCCGCCGTGGCTGTTCTGTCCGCCTTTGCGTCCTGCCTCGGAGGCGCGTTCACTGTCGTTGGCAAAATTGCCCCCAGAGCTCTGTCCGCCTTTGCGACCTGCCTCCGACGCCTTCTCACGGTCATTGGCGAAATTGCCTGGATTGTTCTGGGCGGTACCACCTTGGCGGCCACGATTGCTTTGGTTGTCAGCCATGATCTTTCACCTCATGTCGTCACACAGGAAAGTCTGTGTTCAACTCTGACGTCAGGCAGAGGGGCGTTTGCTCTACTGCATTTTGCTCGGCCCGACGGGTTGCGCGAAAGAACCCGTGCGGGCGCCTGTGGTGCAGCAGAGCTTTGTTCGCCAACCTTTGGGAAGGATCCGGCTTGCATCGACTTTGACGGCACGGTCGTTCAGCTCCTGCGTCGTGAATGGGTGATTGCAAAACCTACGATCATTCCAAGCGCCGCTGCGCCGATCAGTAGTGGCGTCTTGTCTTTTGACTTCCTCCAACCCCCGTCGATACTTCTCCTGCCACTCGGCGGCTCAAAGAGGTTGCCAGATGATGTTTCGGCTTTGGGACTGCGGTTTATCCCCCGACGCGTCAGCCACCCCGATAACAGAGGCAGGCCTGGTACCAGGTAACTGGCCAGATGCGCCAGTCGGGCCGTGGCACCGACCGTGGTGTGAGCGCGTGGTGAGATTGCGCAGGCCACCATGGCCTTCGCCACAAGTTCGGGATCATATACAGGGCCCGGAGGCGTCAGCGCATGGCCTGTGTAGTTGCCGCCGTCTCGGAAGCCCGGTGTGTCCATGACGGCCGGATAGATATCGCAAACATGGATATCAGGAAACTCCGTCAATTCCCCCCGCAGCGCCTCGGTCAGGCCACGCAAGCCGAACTTGCTCGCCGAGTATGCGGCTGCATAGGGTTGGGCCACCCAGCTGCCCAGTGACAGCGTATTGATCAGGATGCCGCTGCCCTGGGCTTTGAAGAGGGGGAGGGCTACGAACGCACCGCGCAGGTAACCCATCAGGTCGGTCTGAATGACCTGCTCGTGGGCCTCCAGCGGTGTTTCCTCGAAATTGCCGACCGCCCCAACGCCGGCGTTGTTGATCCAGATATCGATTCGCCCGTGGCCGAACTCTGCTGCCTGTGCGGCCAGCGCTTGCACCTGGTCGTTGCGGGTGACGTCGGTCGTGATCGCGATGGCATCGGTACCGCAGTCGGTGCATTCATCCAGTACCTCGAACAACGCCTCTTCATCGCGCGCAGCGAGCACCAGGCGAGCACCCTTGCAGGCAAATGCGTGCGCGGCGGCCCGGCCGATACCGCTGGAAGCACCAGTGATCACCACGACTTTGCCGCGCAGTGGCCCTCTGCTCTGAACGCCCCCGCGGAGCGCTTCCTGTTCTGTGCCAGATTTCTTGTGGTCGTCAAGTGGCGCGATCGTTTCGCTGGCCTCGATCCGAGAAAGCTCAAGAGCGGTGCCATCGACCAGGGTCAACCTCAGCCCTTCAATCGTGCCAGCCTCACGGTTCGGAAACACGGGTTCACCCTCGGCATCCACGCTGTCGTAGATGAAACGCGTGCCTTCGATCCACCCCACGGCGGTCAAAAGCTCAGGGCCGAGATAATACTTCCCGTCTTGAAAGAAGCCAGGGAATTGATGAGCCCGCTCCACGTTTTCCACGCGATAGCGTTCACCTGGTTTCATACCTGTCGCTTGATCGATCATTTTGCGAACCCCTGTAGTTGGACCTCGGAAATGCCAGCCTTTGCTGTGCTAGTCAGAAGCAGGCCCGGTGCGCTTGACGCCGCGCGGGCCAGCCACGCTCCGGATACCAAAGCGCTCGTTGGCACCTGCCCGGCAGGCGCATCTTTGCGTGTTGGATATGCAGGGGAAGCCAGGGCGGACGGCAAAGTTCAGACCAACAAGTCCGGTGGTACCAAACGGTGCTTCGCTGCATCCGTGTGTCACTGGATGATGTCCTGAACCGCCGCGCCCGGAGTTACATGCCGTCCTCAATGCCGTGGTGGGCGTCTGACTGCCAGAGGCGCGGTGGAGATGTGTTTCTCGAAGGGCTCTTAGGCTCTGTACGAAAAGCCTTGATACTTGTCCATGCTGCGTTGAAAACAGCCTCGGAATGCTCATGTACTCCAGTACACTCCGCTTCCTCGGCTGTTTTCGCCTTGCATGCCCTGCGTCTCAAGACTTTTCGTACAGAGCCCAACGAGTGGTTGTGCCGGTGAATGGCGCGGCGGATGTCAACGAGACGGGTGTCTACATCAAGATGTGCCTCGTATCAGGCGACCATCCTAGCCGTTCACGTCCACAATCAATCGGCCACGGATCTTCCCTTCCATCAGTTCAGAGGCGGCTGCAAGCGCGCCCTGAAGGCAAATTTCCTTGGTCATCGCCGGTAGTGCGTCGATTTTCAGTTGATCGGACAGCCTTTCCCACGCCTCGACGCGTCGCTCGTATGGCTGAGTGACGCTATTGATGCCGAGCAGGCTTACCCCTCGCAGAATGAAAGGTGCAACGGTTGCCGGAAAGTCCATCCCCTGAGCCAGTCCGCACGCAGCCACCAGGCCTTCGGACATTGTGCTCGCGCACGCATTGGCCAGCGTATGGCTGCCGACCGAGTCGATAACGGCTGCCCATCTTTCTTTTGCCAATGGACGCCCCGGGGCTGAAAGCTCGGCCCGATCGATGATGGCCGTTGCCCCAAGGCTTTCCAGGTAGGCGGCTTCGCTAGCTTTTCCGGTTGCGGCAGTGACGGTATACCCGGCACCGGCCAGAAGGCTGATGGCGAAACTACCGACGCCGCCCGTGGCGCCTGTGACCAACACCGGCCCATCGGAGGGTTTCAATCCATGGCGCTCCAAGGCCATCAGGCTCAGCATGGCGGTGTATCCAGCGGTGCCGATGGCCATGGTTTGGCGTTCGTCCAGGTGCTCAGGGTGAGGGATCAGCCAGTCGCCGTTCAATCTCGCCTTTTGTGCAAGCCCACCCCAATGGCTTTCACCCACCCCCCAACCGTTGAGCAGTACGCGGTCGCCTGGCTGGTATCGAGGATCGTCACTGGCTTCGACAGTGCCCGCGAGATCGATGCCCGGCACCATCGGAAACTGGCGAACAACCGGCCCTTTGCCGGTGATAGCCAGCGCATCCTTGTAGTTCAAGGTGCTATAGGCCACCTTCACCGTCACGTTCCCGGTGGGCAGTTGGTCGTCCTCAAGCTCGGTGAGTCGGGCCGAGTACTTGTCTTCCAGCTTATCGATCAGAATGGCCTTGAACATTGCTTGTCCTCATTTAGACCGGTTGTCTTTAAATTATCCGAAAGGAATCACCGAGTGATCCCAGTCAGAAAGCCTTGGAAAAAAATGTCCAGGGGGCGGACATGCTGTGTCAGCCGTGCACGAAGAACGGCACCCTCCCAGCCAACCCAGAAGTAGGCCGCGAGGGCTTTGCAGTCATGCTCGCGAGACACCTCGCCCAGCTCGACCGCTTCCTCCAGGCAGGCAGACAAGCGCTGCTCCCAGTCCTGCAGGGTCAGTTCCAATTGATCACGGAAGCTGTCGGGTAGCACCAATACCTCCTGGCCAAGGTTGCCCACCAGGCAGCCTCTTCGGAACTGGTACTTGGCCATCCCGACCTTCGCCTCTTCAACGAAGTTGGAAAGCCTCAGCAGCGGCGACACGCTCAGGTCGCTGAAGCAGCGATCGAGCTTTCGAGCGAAGTAGTCGGCATAGCGCTGCAGTACCGCTTGGCCGAATGCCTCTTTGCTGTCGAAGTAGTGATAGAACGAGCCTTTGGGCACCTGCACGCGTTTGAGCACAGTATCGATGCCGGTGGCAGCAAAGCCCTGCTCTGTGAGGATTTCCATGCCACAACGCAGCAAAAGCTCAAGCGTCTCGCCATGCTCACGTGCAACTTTGGGTGGTCGACCTCTTCGAGGGACAGGTTTGGCGCTATTCATGCGTTGTAATTTAGACTGTCCGTCTCTAATGTCAACCATAGACCGACACGATTCCCGATTAACCTAGCGTTGGATGCGTCATGAAAAAGCGTTTACCTCCCCTGAACTGGCTTCGAGCTTTTGAGGCTTCTGCTCGGCTCCTGAATTTCACCCATGCCGCCGAAGAACTCAATCTCACGCAGGCAGCGATCAGCCAGCAGGTCAAGGCTTTGGAATCGCAGTTAGGCCAGGCGCTTTTCAAGCGTCTCCCGCGCGGGCTTGAGCTTACGGAGGCGGGAAAATCCTACTTTCCTGTCGTGAGAGAGTCGGTTGAACGCCTCGCTGCATCGACGGATGAGATCTTTGGGCAAGGGCATCGAAGCGCGCTCAGCATCCGCAGTAGCCTGGTGTTCTTCACTCATTGGATCGCCCCCCGGTTACCCCGATTCAAAGCATTGCACCCGGATGTGAGCATCCGAGTCGCGAGTAACATCTGGGTAGATGAAACAGAATTCGATGCCGACCTCGAAATCAGGTATGGACAAGGGCGCTGGCCTGGCATGAAGGCCGAGCGCCTGACGTGGGACACGCTGGTGCCGGTGTGTTCACCGGCATTGATCACTGCGCAACGTCCGTTGCAGCGTCCACAGGACCTTGCAAAGCACCCGTTGCTGCACGTGCTGGGCTATGAAGAAGGTTGGGGTTATTGGCTCAAGAGGAGCAACGCAGAGAGCGTCGACTCTTCTCAGGGGATGCAGTTCGACACCCTTATTTCGGCATTGACGATGGCTGAACTGGGCCAGGGCGTTGCGTTGGCGCGGTCTTCATTGGTCAGGCATCTTCTGGACGAAGGCCGGCTCGTCGCCCCCCTTGGGCGCCATGTACCGACCAAGGAGGCGTTCTACCTGGTTTATTCAGCACACAGCATGGTCAATCCCGATGCGGCAGCGTTTGCCCAGTGGCTGTGCGAGGAGGCGCAGGCTTTCAAGGTCGAGCCCGGCGCGTACGAGGACGAGCACCCTTAGCGATAAGCAAAGTACCCGAGCAATAAAAAAAATGGCCTCTTAGGGCCATTTTTTATTGCTTTCGCGATGCCTTCGAATTTCTGAAAGTAGCAATCACATCGCAAGCCCTTGGATGGTGCAGTCGTCCAGGTGACCGGTTAGTACGAGGTCTCAATAACAACAATAACCGCGCCGACGAATCTCGTTGGCACGGGGCTACCTAGGGTTATCGTCATGGAACACTCCAACCAATTGCCTTTGCAAGGCGTCAATGTCATCGATTTCGGACAATACATCGCAGGCCCCGCAGTAGCGATGATCCTCGCTGATCTGGGAGCGACTGTCGTACATATCGACCCGCAGGGAGGGCCTCTCTGGGATAGCCCGGCAAATGCCACGCTTAATCGCAACAAACTGTGCATGCGGCTGGATCTGAAAACGCCAGAGGGGCTGCATCAGGCTCGCGAACTCATCTCCCGTGCCGATATCGTGATTGAAAATTTCCGGCCTGGTGTCATGCCCAGGCTGGGCCTCGATTTCGCAGAGCTGCGGCGTGCTCGTCCTGAGTTGATCACGTTGTCGATTCCAGGGTTTGCCAGTGATGACGAACTGCGTGCGCAATGGCGTGCTACCGAGGCGGTGATCGCTTCGGCCTCCGGTGTGTTCACCGACATGGGTCAAAACCGCGTACTGATGGGTATCAACCCTAGTTTCTCGCCGCTTCCCTTGGCGTCTGCGTACGGCACCATGCTTGCTGTATCTTCTGTAGTGCTTGCTCTGCAGGCGCGTGAAAAGAATGGCGTTGGCGATCAGATCGAAGTTCCCTTGGCATCAGCGGTGATGGAAGGTCTGTCGTACAACTCGATCAAGATCGATGGTTACCCGCTGCGCTACAAGACCCTGCGAGAGAAGGAGAGTGAGCGTCGTCGCGCCGAGAACCTGCCGATGAACTTGAGCTATCAGGATCTGCAGGAGTTCCTCGACCCGTTCTACCGTACCTATGAATGTGCGGATGGTCGTAAATTCTACGCCGTTTGCCCATCGCATCGTGAGCATGCCAAGCGCTGTCTGCAGGCTATGGGCATCTACGAGGAAATGGTTGCCGCCGGTTTGCCCAAGGTTGATGACCCCTACCTGCCCATTGACCAGTGGGAAGGTAATGCATCGTTGGGTGTCTACCCGCTGCCTGCTGATTGGGCCGCACGCATTTCCGCGCGGATGAAAGAAGTATTCCTGACCAAGACAGCGGCGGAGTGGGAAGTCATCTTCGGTGAGGGGCGTTTCCCTGGGGCTCCGCACAGGTCGACCCAGGAGTGGCTCCATGACGAGCATTCGAATACTGCCGGGCTGATCGTTGAGGTCAATGATCGCGAGTTTGGCGTCATGAAACAGCCTGGCCCCATTGCCTGGTTGGAAGGGTGCTCAGAGCCGATGCTGAAACCTCTTTCGCGTCGCGAGGTGAGCTATGAGCAAGCGTTGGCAACACTGTCCGAGCGTTCGGCTCCTGCCTTGCCGCCTGCCAAGCTCGACAAACCTGCCGGCTGGCTTGAAGGCGTCAAGATTCTAGACCTGACCAACGTCATCGCGGGGCCCCACTC
Source organism: Pseudomonas sp. SA233 (assembly GCF_054792385.1). Lineage (NCBI taxonomy): Bacteria > Pseudomonadati > Pseudomonadota > Gammaproteobacteria > Pseudomonadales > Pseudomonadaceae > Pseudomonas > Pseudomonas sp. SA233. Next base: position 2,600,591 of record NZ_CP096449.1, read on the forward strand.
GACGTCGTTCCTGGGCCGCTTCGGGGCAGACGTCATCAAGCTCGACCCTGTCGTTCCTAATTATGATCCCTGGAATACCGTGGTCTTCGGTATGTCTTCGGCACGGGGCAAGGAAAGTGTACTGGTTGACTTGAACTCTGGCGAAGGGCGAGAGGTGTTCAATCGTCTTGTGCGGGAGGTCGATGTCATCGTCATGAACGCGCCCGATCGCCAATTGGCACCGCTGGGCCTGGATGAGGCCAGCCTTCAGGCGGTGAATCCTGGAGTGATCTTCTGCCAGCTCGATTGTTTCGGTGGCCCCCGCCGTGGCCCTCGCACCGATTATCTGGGGTATGACGATCTCATCCAGGCCACGACCGGGATCATGCTGCGTTTTGGTGGTGGCATGGAAACCCCGGAAGAACATGCCCACGTCGGTACCATCGACGTGATGTGTGGGTTTGCTGCCGCGCTGGGCGTCGCAACGGCGCTTTATCGCAAACACCACTCCGGCGAAGTCTACCGGGCGCGCACCTCTCTGGCTTCACTGGGGAATCTGGTGCAGATCCCGTTCTGCTATGACTACGCAGGTCGAGCGCCATTCAATGAACCGTCCGGGCGCGACGTGGTTGGCTACAGCGATCTTTCGCGCTTCTACAAGACGGCGGATGGCTGGATCTACCTGGATGCGTCCGAGCCAGAACTGCACAAATTCGCCGACATCAAAGAGTTCAGCGGCTTGGCGTCCGCCAGTGATCGCGCTGCCTATCTGCAAGCGGTCATTGCCCGCATGAGCAGCGCTTTCCTTCAGGAGCGTCTGCAGGCGGCCAACATCGCTGCCGCGGTGCCGGACAACATCGATCACCTGCGCAGCCAGTACAGCCGTGCCGCTGATGGCCTGCCAGGTACCGAGAATGGCAGCTACTCCTTCAGCGTCTACAGCGACCATCCGAGCGGTCATCGGGTCACGCAGCTGGACCCCTACGCCATTCGCCCACGGGTAGCGCGTATTCGAGCGCTGCCACCCGCCGAGAAGTTTGGCACTTCGACTCGCAAGGTGTTGGGCCGCTACGGCTATACCGAGGCTCAGATTCAGTCACTCCTGGACGCCGGCGCAATCGGCGAATCCTGGAGTGAGGAATATCTGCCGAGCTGACTGCTGAAGGCAGGTCAAGGGGCAGGCCTTTGAAACGCCCCTTGCTTGCCGATTGACCGATCAAGCGAACACGAGCCCAAGGCTGCTCGCGGGCGCGTTCATGCCCAGGAAATGAGATAGAGCCATGACTTACAACAGCATCCTCCCACGTATCCTGCAAACCGGTGCCGGTGCCAGCCAGCAGATCCATCAGGTACTGGCCAGCCTCGGCTGCCATAAACCACTCATCATCACTGACCGAATGATGGTTGAGTTGGGTTATGCCGGTCGTATCAGCGCAGTTCTGGCAGAACACGCAATAGAGGTCGACGTATTCTCCGACACCGTCCCCGAGCCTACCGTCGCTTCGATCCAGGCCGGCGTCGCGACCGCCAGGGAAGGGGGCTATGACAGCATCATCGCACTGGGCGGCGGAAGCCCGATCGACAGCGCCAAAGCGATCGGCATCCTGGCCAGGTTCGGCGGAGTGATGCGCGACTACAAGTTCCCGCGCAATGTCACCGAGATGGGCTTGCCGATCATTGCCATTCCAACGACTGCCGGCACTGGCTCCGAAGTCACCCGTTTCACCATTATCACCGATGAGTCGACTGACGAAAAAATGCTGTGCGTCGGCGCAGGCTTCATGCCTGTTGCGGCACTGGTCGACTATGAGCTCACTCTCTCGTTGCCGCCCCGCGTGACGGCGGACACCGGTATCGACGCGCTGACGCATGCCATCGAGGCTTACGTCAGCAAAAAAGCGAATCTGTTCAGTGATGCCCAGGCACTGGCCGCCATGCGCCTTATCGGGCCAAACCTTCGCAAGGTCTACCACAACGGGGCCGACCGTGCCGCACGGGAGGCCGTGATGCTGGGATCGACCCTGGCGGGCCTGGCATTCTCGGCGGCCTCTGTTGCCCTGGTGCATGGCATGAGTCGCCCAATTGGCGCCGCATTCCATGTGCCTCATGGCCTGTCGAACGCCATGCTGCTCCCCGAAGTGACGGCATTTTCGATTCCCGCTGCCCGTGACCGGTATGCCGATTGCGCGCGTGCAATGGGCGTCGCCACTCAAAGCGACACGGACCAATCCGCCGTGGAAAAACTGCTGGAAGAGTTGGTGGCTATCAACGAAGAACTGAATGTGCCCACCCCTGCGCAATTCGGAATCGACCGCGAGAAATTCTTCGAGCTGATGCCAACCATGGCCGCCCAGGCGCTGGCTTCCGGCTCACCTGGCAACAACCCGCGTGTGCCGACCGAGGCAGAGATGGTCGAGCTTTACCGCAGCCTTTGGTAACCCGGCACCAACGCATTATCTGAATAACAAAAAGTGGAGTTTCACATGAATACTGTCGGTCATCTGATCAACGGCGAAGTCGTTGTCGAATCCAAGCGCACCCAGGATGTTTTCAATCCCGCCACCGGCCAGGTGGCACGCCAGGTCGCCTTGGCATCGAGCCAAACGCTAGAGCACGCCATCGCGACTGCTGAAGCTGCTTTCCCGGCCTGGCGTGATACGCCGCCCATCAAGCGGGCCCGCATCATGTTCCGTTTCAAAGAGCTGCTGGAGCAGAACGCAGATGCGATCTGCAAACTCATTGGTGAAGAACACGGGAAAATTTCCCATGATGCTGCAGGCGAACTGCAGCGTGGCATCGAGAACGTCGAGTACGCCTGCGGGATCGCCGAGCTACTCAAAGGCGAACACAGCAAGAATGTCGGCCCGAACATCGATGCCTGGAGCGAATTCCAGCCGTTGGGCGTGGTTGCAGGCATCACGCCATTCAACTTCCCTGTGATGGTACCGCTGTGGATGATCCCTGTGGCCATTGCAGCGGGGAACTGCTTCATTCTCAAGCCTTCCGAACGCGACCCAAGCTCCACGCTGTTCATTGCGCAACTGCTGCACGAAGCCGGTCTGCCCAAGGGCGTGCTGAACGTGGTGAACGGGGACAAGGAGGCGGTCGACATCCTGCTGCGCGACTCGCGCATTCAGGCGGTCAGCTTCGTGGGTTCGACGCCGGTTGCCGAGTACATCTACGCCACCGCCACCGCCCACGGCAAACGCTGCCAGGCACTGGGTGGGGCCAAGAATCACGCCATCGTCATGCCAGACGCCGATATCGACAATGCGGTCAACCAGCTGCTGGGAGCTGCATTCGGCTCGTCCGGTGAGCGCTGCATGGCGCTGTCGGTCGCCGTTGCGGTGGGTGACGCGGCAGCCGATGCATTGATCGGCAAGATGAAAGAAGCCATGAAAAACCTGAAGGTGGGCGCTTACACCGACAGCAAGAACGACTTCGGCCCGGTGATCACCCGGCAGCATCAGCAAAAAGTGGTTGGCTACATCAACAGTGCTGAACAGCAGGGTGCAACCGTGGTTGTCGACGGGCGTGAGCCAGACGTTGCTGGCTACGAGGAAGGTTTCTTCGTCGGTGGCACGCTGATCGACCACGTTACCCCAGACATGCAGAGCTACAAGGAAGAGATCTTCGGGCCGGTTCTGCAGGTCGTACGTGTCAACAGCATGCAGGAAGCAATGGCGCTGATCGACAAACACGAGTACGGCAATGGTACGTGCATCTTCACCCGGGACGGCGAAGCAGCACGCTATTTCTCCGACAACATCAAGGTGGGCATGGTTGGCATCAACGTTCCGTTGCCAGTGCCCGTCGCCTACCACAGCTTCGGCGGCTGGAAGCGCTCGCTGTTCGGTGATTTGCATGCATACGGGCCGGATGGCGTGAGGTTCTACACCCGACGCAAGACAGTCACCCAGCGCTGGCCATCGTCAGGTGTCCGGGAGGGGGTTGAGTTCTCCATGCCGACGATGAAGTAAGGATTGGACAAGGTGAGTGCCTGACTGCCGCCAGGCACCCATCTTTTTGTGGCAATGAATGCCGCTCGCAGTCGTGCCGAATACCGGTGGTGTCAGTTGCGGGTTGAGGTTTATTGGGTTGTGCCGCTGAAATAATAATTAAATACAATTAGAGGCGAATATGAATAATAAGCACAATATATGTTCGGGAAAGGCTAGCGGACTTTCATCTCTCCAAGGGACTAGATCTGTTTGAGCAGGGGCTGTAATCGTGCTTGACATATTTGTATTCAACAGATGCCTGGTGTTGAATCGAACGTTCTGAGGAGATATGCCAAATGAGTAAGTTAAAAGATGGTGCCTCGTTGGATGGTCGTGTATTTTGGCCATCGATTGCAGTGATACTTGGCGTCACGATTCCGCTTATTGTGTTTCCCGAGGCGGGGAATGCGGTGATAAATCAGATGTTTGCGTTTGCGACCGGGAAGTTTGGTTGGCTCTACCTGGTTTCCGGTTTGATGACTGTCGTGTTCCTGCTGTGGATGGCGTTCGGGCGTTACGGCAATATTCGCCTTGGACGAAAGAGTGACGTTCCGGAGTTTTCCTATTTCAGCTGGGTCGCCATGATTTTTTGCGGCGGTATCGGCATAGCCATTGTTAACTGGGCCTGGGTAGAGCCAATTTATTATTTTAATGCCCCCCCTTTGAATGTGGCTGCTCACAGTCGTGAGGCGGCAGAGTGGGCGTTGACCTATGGTCAGTTCCACTGGGGGCTGACCCCGTGGGCATTCTACTGCTTGCCGGCCTTGCCAATTGCCTACTCGATGTATGTTCGTCGACAGCCCGGTGTGAGATTGTCGGTGGCCGCGCGTGGTGTTTTGGGCGACAAGTCGAACGGTTGGATGGGTATTACGCTTGATACCGTGGTGGTTTTCGGTATTGTCGGCGGCGTGGGCACGTCCCTTGGTTTGGCTGTGCCCCTGGTCTCGACCTTGGCCAGTGACATCTTTGGAATACAGCAGTCCTTTTTGTTTGACATGTGCGTTTTGGCACTCTGGACATTGATGTTCGGCATGAGTGTCTGGTTTGGGCTGAGCAAGGGGATAAAGATACTCAGTGATATCAATGTCTATTTGGCGTTTGCGCTTCTTTTGTTCGCTGCGGTTGTTGGCCCCACCTTGTTGCTCATCAATGGTTGGGCCAACAGCCTGGGCCTGATGGTCAATAATTTCATCCACATGAGTCTGTGGACGGACCCAGTTGCAAAAGGTACGTTCCCTCAGGACTGGACAATTTTCTATTGGGCCTGGTGGATTGCCTATGCACCCATGATGGGATTGTTTGTTGCTCGTATTTCTCGAGGTCGGACAATCAAGGAACTCATCTTGGCGGAGCTTGTGTGGGGTAGCCTGGGTTGCTGGGTGTTCTTCGCTGTCTGGGGCGGCTACTCGCTTAATCTGCAGCTGACAGGCGAGCTGGATGTCAGTGCTATTCTGTCAGCACAGGGTATTCCGGCGGCAGTACTCGCCATCTTGAAAACCATGCCGTTTTCAAGTCTCGTTATTGGCGCTTTCGTTCTTCTTTGCTTTGTATTCCTGGCAACGACGCTTGATTCGGCAGCTTATGTGCTTGCGTCAGTTACATCCAATGAGCTGAGCGGTTATGAAGAACCTCAGCGCTGGCTGCGGATTGTGTGGGCGCTGTCACTGGCGGTCATTGGCATCGGGCTTCTCAAGGTCGGCGGGCTGAAAGCTGTTCAGACTTCTACCATTGTCGTCGCGCTGCCTTTGATACCTGTGCTCGGTGTGCTGACCTGGTCGTTGCTTCGCATGATTCGTGCAGACCTTAAACATGAACTAGGATCCAGGGAAATTGTTTTGGAAGATACGGTCGCGCTTGGCAATACGCCTGAGATTGATGAGCGCCCGGCTGGGGAGGTTGATTTCTGCGCGACGTATCCTGAGCCTAGGCGTTAAAGCCGCCATCCAGGGTACTACTTGCAAAAAACCTAGGTTTTCCTAGGTTTTTTTGCTTTTTATTCGGTAGGGTATCGTCGAGCGTGTCTGTTGGATTGGCTGATATTCGATGATTGTTTTATGTCCTGTTATTGGCGCGCGCCGTAGAGCCATAAGGAAAACGCACCCTCAGAGGTGTTTTTTATTGTTTGATGCTCAGGGATTTATTGAATAGTGTTGCAGGTTTTGCTCGGTGGCTGGTGTGCCATTTGCGTCGCGAATCTCTCCGATATGTCGCGACTGATCAACTGTCTATCTGAGTCGTGCGTTATGTTTCGCGAACCTTCACTTTGCGTTGTCAGCCATTAGGCTTTCAGGGTTTTTGATAAGCCGTGTGCGAGAGTTGGTTTGGTTTTGGTAATGCATCTGACTGGATAAAAATAGACAGGAATTTTTCATGGCGCATGTCTTGCGAGATAGCCGGTGGGTGTTGTTGGGTAGTGCAGTGATATTGTCATTGTCGCTAGGGATTCGGCACGGCTTCGGGCTTTTTCTGTCGCCAATGAGTGCTCAATTTGGATGGGGACGGGAGGTCTTTTCGTTTGCGATCGCAATACAAAACCTGGTGTGGGGGTTCGCACAGCCATTCGCTGGGGCTCTGGCCGATCGATATGGTGCGGGTAAAGTCGTTGGAGTAGGGGGCGTGTTCTACGTCTTGGGCTTGGTCTGCATGAGTTTCTCCGACTCGGCGTCGACTTTGATGATGAGTGCGGGCGTGCTCATCGGCATTGGCCTTTCCGGCACATCCTTCTCAGTGCTCCTGGGGGTGGTGGCACGGGCACTACCAGCTGAAAAACGAAGTACGGGAATGGGGCTTGCGAGCGCAGCGGGATCCTTTGGCCAGTTCGCGATGCTCCCCGGCTCTCTGGGGCTCATCCAAGGAATTGGCTGGGAGAAAGCACTTTTGGTTCTCGCCCTGTTCGCCTCGCTCATCATCCCCCTGGTCGCTATGTTGAAAGATGCCCCGACTGAGCGAAAGCCCGGTGACCAGAGTATCGTGCAAGCGCTTCGGGCGGCGAGTTCGCATCCTGACTTCTGGCTTCTTACATTTGGATTTTTCGTTTGTGGTTTTCAGGTCGTTTTCATTGGCGTCCATTTGCCTGCGTACCTGATGGACAAGGGGCTTACTGCCCAAACGGGCACCACGGTTCTTGCACTCATTGGGCTTTTCAATATTCTGGGAACCTACACAGCCGGCTGGCTCGGCGGGCGAATGTCCAAACCGAAGCTGCTAACGGCGCTCTACCTGATGCGAGCAGCGGTCATCGTCGCCTTTGTCGCTATCCCGGTGAGTAATGTCACGGCTTACCTGTTTGGGATGGCTATGGGCTTTCTTTGGCTTTCAACCGTTCCATTGACAAATGGGGTGGTGGCTTCGGTATTTGGTGTTCGCAATCTCTCGATGCTTGGCGGACTTGTCTACCTCTTCCATCAGGTTGGCGCCTTCTTGGGCGGTTGGGTCGGGGGGGCGGCTTACGATATGACGGGGAGCTATGAGTTGGTCTGGAAGACCGCGGTTGTTCTAAGCCTGATTGCTGCTGCAGTCAACTGGGCCGTGAGAGAGGCGCCGATCAGTCAATTGAGCACGAGTGCCATTTGATTGATGTCAAAGAAATTATTATCGGTCCGAAGACAGCGAGCAGGACGTTGGAAATCGCGTAGCAAACGGTGAACCCGATCACGGGTGTATTGCTGCCTGATTGCTCAATGATCTTGTTCGTAGAGCCAACCTCGGTTTGTGCGCCTATAACGGCAATCGCCAGGCCTGGGCACGGGCGGCCCGCGAGCTGGCGCGCAGTGACGGCAGCAACCCGTATTTCCGCTGGTTCCTCGGCCCTGGGCAGTAAACGCTGCGCTCAGTTCTGCCCGTGGCCGTGGCTCACTCGGCACCGCCCGCGCCACCATTCAGGATGTGTTCAACGAGTACGGGGTGCAGATCATGTCGCCGCATTACCTGGGCGACCCCGCGCAGGAAAAGTGGGTGCCGCACGAGCGCTGGTTCACGGCACCTGCGCGGAAACCTGATGTTGGCCAGCAGGGGGAATAGCGTCATAACCGGCGATCACGGGGTCGCCATGCTGCCGACGGTGCTCCCGAACCCGCGTTGGCCAGGCCGTTGCCTTCCTGGCCGGCTTCGTTGCGGGCACGCCTCTTCAGGTTGCTGATACAACCTCATATCAAAAGCCCCAGCCACATTGCACCGAGGATGACCAGTTGGCCGGGAACAAGGTATCTCCCGAAGCTGAAGCCGCCGCTACCGAGGGACAGAATGCATTTGGTCAAGGTGTTGCCGGTCAATGCCAGTAAACCGGGTACTACCAGGCCATCTACACCGAGTCTACCGGCAACGACCAGTGAGGCGACCGACGCTGTCGCTACGTGAGCATCGGCCAATCCGCTGATGAAGGCCGCGATACTGACCCCGTTGTGGCCCAGATGGTGAAGTAGAAATGCACAGAACAAGGCGATTCCGGTCAGCGCGACGGTGATGATCAGGGCTGTGAAGAGATCGAAGGCACCATCGCCCTGATGCGCTGTTGACGTGCCTTGGTCGCTGCGCCAGGGCGCAAGCAACAAAGTGCCGTAAACCACCGTACCCACGGTACCGAGCCCGATCGAGGCCACGAAAGGCTTCAACAGGTGTCGGTCGACGATGCCTAGCACCAGGGCGAATTGCGCGATGCTGGCGAGGTTCGACAGTACGGCAGCGGCGGCCAAGGGCCTCACGGCTGTGACTTGCCGACGTGCCTCATGGGCAAGCAGCGCAATGGTTGCCGTGCCGGAGGCGAAACCTGAGGCGATCGCGCTCAGGGGCAAGCCGTAGCGTGGGCCCACCAGACGCAAGGCGATATGCCCCAGTGCACCGACGGTCATCAGCAGGACGACCAGCGTACAGATGGTGCGAGGGTTGAGTGCGCCATACGGCCCCATGAACCTGTCCGGTGTCAACGGTAGCACCACCAGCGCTACCGTCAGCAGCATCAAACCATCGCGCAGCTCTTCCTCGCTCAGCTGCTGGAGCACGAAATGGTGCAGCTCGCGGCGCAGTGCCAGCAGCACGGTCAGCACCACGCCGACCGCCGTGGCAAGTTCTGGCTCGTCAAGGCTCAGTGCACCCAGCGTCAGCACCAGTAGCAGGGCGATTTCGCTGGTGACTTCAGGGTCTTTGTCGGCGTGTTTGCGGTAATGCATGCACAGCATCAGAACCAGGCCCAGGCTGGCGACCCCGACCAGCACCGGCCCGGCCAGCAACATGCTGACGTAGCCCAGCAGGGCGGTGATGGCGAAGGTCCTGAGGCCAGCAGCGGCATGATCTTCATTGCGGCCTTTCTTGCGCTCGCGCTCAAGCCCCACCAGCATGCCGATGCCCAGCGCGACGGCACCGTGGCTGACATTCACCGCGTCGAGCATGGCGCCTTCGGGGTGTCCTTGGGGGTGACTTCCGCGCTGCCTTGCTCGAGGGCTATCAAGGCTGGCAAATCGAGTATCTCGACAAGCCTGCCACGCATGCTGACGATGCCCAGCGCGCGCAAGCGGGCGACCGAGCGACACACGGTTTCCAGGCGCAGGCCCAGGTACGAAGCCATGTCTTCCCGGGACATGCGCAGCATGAAGCCGTGGGCAGAGTAACCGCGGCTGACGAAGCGCTGTGACAACCCAACCAGGAAGCTTGCCAGGCGCTGTTCGGCGGTGAGGTTGCACAGCATCAGCACCCGCTCATGCTCACGCACGATTTCTCGGCTCATCAAACGGTTCAGGCTTTGCTGCAGGACGGGAAAGTCACGCGCCAATGCCTGCAGCCGGCGATAGGGGACAGGGCACACCTCGCTGTCTTCCAGGGCAATGGCATCGCATACGTGATGTTCGGTGGCGATGGCGTCGAGCCCAAGTACATCGCCCGGCATCCAGAAATTGATCACCACTCCCTGGCCTTCGGCGCTGTTCAGGCTGGTCTTGAAGCTGCCACAGCGCACGGCATAAAGCGTCGTCAGCGGATCGTTGGCGTTGAACAGCGCGGCGCCTTTGCGAATACGCATGCGCGGGCCGATCAGTGCGCCCAGGCAACTGTTGTCATGCACGGGTAGACCGGTGGGCAGGCACAGCCCGCTGACACGGCACTCTGTGCACAGGGTCGTCAGCGGTTTCAGGTGAATCGGTGTTGCCGGGCTCGACGCTGCAGGTTGGTCGAGCAAGGTCACTTTCAGTAGGCCAGTCATTTTCAGGCCTCCTTCGCGCATCGGAGACCTGCCTGGGCTGCCATCCCTGCATTGGGTTTGCCAACGCTGCCCATACCTGGGCGTGGTGACCAGTCGGCGAGCATGTCCCGCGAGTGGGGCGCGTTGAGGCGCGCATTCAACCGGTCGACAAAGGCTTGCGCTTCGGCGGACGTAACGAAGCTCACCCGGCAGTCGTCCATGCGGACCCACCAGCGGTTCTGCTGAGGGCTATTTTCGACGTAGATGTTCATGGAAGCCTCCAAAAGCATGCATGAGCAAACCAACTGCAAATCCATGCGAAAACGAAGGCATCCCTGCCGGCAACAGGGGTGTTCAGGGCGTGATGGCCATTTTCATCGCACTATCGCGCCGGTTGGCGAACGACCATAGGCGACATTCGATGGTTTTCATGAGCGCCATGGCACGCCTCCGGGGCATTCGATGATTGTTGTTGGTGTAGGGTCAGATTGCGCCGTTAAGGGCCAGGAGCTTTGACCAGCATCAAATTTTCGCCCAGCGGGCGTTGCCGTTTGTCCGCCCAGTGGTTCAGTTGATAAACATCAAATCCGCCAGGTGCGGGTGATGGATGATCCAGGAACACTTCCCAACCGCTGAGGTGCGCCATGGACAACCCGCAAAGACTCCTGCTGATCGCCTCGCCGCTGATGCGGCGCACCCCGGTCTACGACCGTGCGGCTGCGCTGGCCAAGGCCAAGGGCATGGCCCTGCATATCGTTGCTTTCGACTATCTCGAGGGCCTTGCCACGGCGGGCCTGGTCAACGACCAGGCACTGGCTGTGATGCGTGAAGGTTATGTACAGCAACACCGTGGATGGCTTGAAACCCAAGCGCTTTCGATGCGCCGTAACGGGGTCACGGTCACCACCGAAGTGGTATGGGTGCAGCATCCGCTGGACGAGATCCTCGTCCACCTGCGCGAGCAGCCGTTCGCCATGCTGATCAAAGCTTTCGAGCATGAGCCCTGGTGGGCGCGGGCGATGTTCACCTCGCTCGACATTCAGTTGCTGCGGGAAACCCGCATCCCCCTGCACCTGGTGCATCAGGCCAGCCACGCGCTGCCGCGCAAGATTCTGGCTGCCGTGGACCTGTCCCGCCCCGAGGACCAGTTCGAGGGGTTCAACGACCAGATCATCAGTGAAGCGCTGAAACTGGCATTACAGTGCAACGCCCAGATCGAACTGCTATATGCCTACGACCTGGGGTCCATGTACCTGGACTCAGGCGGCAGCCGCGAGCATTCGTTTCTGTTCGACTCCAACCTCGCCCAGACGCTGCATGAGGCGCAAAGCGAGGCATTCCAGGCACTGGCCGAACGCAACGGTATCGCCGCCGAACACCGCCACCTGCGGCTGGGAGACCCGGCCAAGGTGCTGGCGCTGTTCATGGAGAACAATGATATCGATGTGCTGGTCATGGGCAGTTACCACCATCGCGGCATTGGCTGGTTCATCGGTAGCACTGCGGAGCGGGTATTGCATCGGTTGTCCAGCAGCGTGCTGGTGATATCACCAGAGCATTCCCAAGGCTGAGAGACAAGGCCCGAAAGGGCCTTGCTTTCAGGCGTGAAGATCGAGTTCGTGAAGGATTTCGCTGACATCGCCACCCAGGTAGCGGGAGGTGAACCCCAGGGTCTTGGTCAGCCGGTGCATGGCGTAGTTGTTCGCCAGGTCCCTGGAGATCATGCAGTGGAAGCCATTGCGCTTCGCGGCCGCGATCAGGTGCTGCATCAGCAGCCGGCCCAGCCCCTTGCGTTGCCATTCTTCATTTACGGCTACCGCGCATTCGCACTGGAGGCTGCCGGGAACACTGGCATACCGGCTGACCCCGATCTGGCGCAACTGGCCATCTGCATGGACCAGCGCAACGTAGGCTTCGCACTGGTGATGATCCACCGGCATATGCTGCGCATCCAGGCTCGGCACACCGCCACAGAGCCCGGCAATGAAGCGGAAACGCCGGGCCTCGTAGGCGATCGTGCTGAGAAAGCGGCGGTCCCTTTCGCGGTCTTCCTCGCGCAGGGGGCGGATCAGTACGGCAGAGCCATCAGAAAGCTTTTCGATCCAATGCTCGCACGCGTCTGGCTTTTCAGTCTGCTGCCTGTTCATGTCGCCTCCCGGACACCTGGTCGATGCTTGCCAGAGCTGTTGTACCGTGCTGGGCGGCGCCGGTTCTGACAATCGTCAAGTTCTGGCTCGGATGGTGGTTTTCTGATCTGCATCAAGCGCGAACAGGCCTGCTTTCGGACAATCGCCTACATCATCACGCCAGCCGCGCAAGCCCGGAGGTTCGCCATGGGTCAATATCGACAACTGCTGGTGCTGCTCACCGAGCTCGATCCGCATTCGGCCGCGCTGCGCCGGGCCCTGGCCCTGGCGCATGTCAGTGGTGCCAGTGTGCATGTACTGGGCTTGTTCGAACCAACGCAGGAGCACCTGCTGCGCGAAGAGCGATTGAACGAGGCCGATATCCGGCGTCAGTTCGACCACTACGGTTTGCGGCTGGCGGGGTTGGTCGAGCGTCACCGTGGCAGCGGCATCGCTTTGACGGTCGACACCTTGCAGGCAGATGACATCCGCAGCCAGGCCATCGACTACATCAGCGAACTGCACCCCGATATGGTCATCAAGGACAGCGAAGTGACGCCAACCATGGTGCGCCTGTTCAGCACGCCTCTGGATTGCGCGTTGATGCGGGGCTTGAAGGGCATCACGCACTTCGTACCGGAGGCGGCGGTGTCGCTGCCCCGGCGCGTGCTGGTCGCCGTGGACACCTCCTTCAGCGAAACCCCCGAGGACCAGGCGTCCTTCAACCGCAGGCTGATTCGTGCCGCGCAGGCGCTGGCACTGCAATGCGATGCACAGCTGCACCTGCTCTCGGCCTACAACCTGGCGGGCGTGTTCGCCTCGGACATGAACGTTACCCAGGCGTGGATCGATGAGATGCGCAATGCCTTGAAGGAGCCGTTCGACACCTTGGCGGATGCCGAGGGGGTCCCGGCCGATTGCCGCCACTTCCTGGAAGGTGGCCCGGTTCAGGTGATTCGCGAGCAAGTCGCTGTGCTGGATATCGACGCGGTGGTCATGGGCGTGGTGCAGCCAAAGGGCCTGGACAAACTGCTCGGCGACACCACTGAACGCATCGTCAGCCGCCCGCCGTGCAGCGTCCTTGCGGTTCACCCTCAAGCGGTCGAAACCTTGGAGCCCTAGCCATGCAACTGACATTCCTCGGTGGTACCGGGACCGTGACGGGCAGCAAGTTCCTGTTGACCCGCGACAGCAGCCGCGTGCTGATCGACTGCGGGCTGTTCCAAGGCTACAAGCAACTGCGCCTGCGCAACTGGGAACCGTTATCGGCGGCGCTGCGCGCGCTCGATGCCGTGGTGCTGACCCACGCCCACCTCGACCACAGCGGTTATCTTCCGGTGCTCGCGAAGGAAGGCTATACCGGGCCGATCTACGCAACACCGGCCACCTGTGCCTTGGCCGAAATCCTGTTGCTCGACAGTGCCCGGCTGCAAGAAGAGCAGGCAGAGCATGCCAACCGGCACGGCTACTCGAAGCATTCGCCGGCACGCCCGCTTTACACCGAACAGGATGCAAAGCGTGCCTTGGCATTGTTGCGCCCTGTGGAGTTGCATCACCCGACCATGATTGCGCCGGGGATGGAGCTGCTGTTGCGCACGGCTGGGCACATACTCGGCGCGGCGACGGTACAGATCAAGGTCGACGGCCAGACCTTGGTCTTCTCTGGCGACCTGGGCCGGCCACAAGACCCGATCATGCGCGCGCCGGAACTGATCAGGACGGCAGACGTGCTGCTGGTGGAGTCCACCTATGGCGATCGCCAGCATCCAAGCGAATCGACCGAGCAGTTTCTGGCCCAGGTCATCAACCAGACTCTCCTGCGCCACGGCATCACCTTGGTGCCCTCATTCGCGGTTGGCCGGGCCCAGTTGCTGATGTATTACCTGTACAAGCTCAAGCGCGATGGCCTGATACCCGACATTCCGGTCTACCTCAACAGCCCGATGGCCACAGACGCAACCACCCTTTACCAGCAGTTCCGGAGCGAGCATCGCCTGACGTTGGCGGAATGCGCCGAAATGTGCAGGGGCACGCATATCATCCGTACCGTCGATGAATCCCGGCATCTGGATCAGCTGCGTGAGCCCGCGGTCATTATCGCCGCCAGTGGCATGGCGACCGGTGGACGAGTCTTGCACCATCTCAAGGCACTGGCACCCAACCCGCGCAACAGCATTCTGTTCTCTGGTTTCCAGGCCGGTGGTACGCGCGGTGCCGACATCGTCACCGGTGCGCGCAGTGTCCGCCTGCACGGTGAAGACGTGCCTATCCGGGCCCAGGTGCATGCGATGGATAATCTCTCTGCGCACGCCGATGCCGACGAGATCATGGAGTGGTTGCGCGGTTTCGCCCGCCCGCCACGCCAGACCTATGTCATCCACGGTGAGCCGCACGCCGCCGACACGCTGCGGCGGCGGATCAGCATCGAGCTCGGTTGGCAGGTGTACGTACCCGAGTACCACGAAACGGTTGCTATTGACCCAGTGCGCTAGCCTGGGCCGGGAGGCTGTCATGGATACACAAGCAAGGGCGAAACTCCGGGCCTGGATGCATCGGCCACGGGGTAGCCTGGGGTTTATCGTGGCAATCTTCGCACTGCTCGTCGTGATCGCTGCCTACCGGTCGTTGAACCCGAACTGGCGCCTGCCGATGCAACATCCACTTATGCTGCTGGCCTTGCTCGCCCTGTGCGTGGCGTTGGGGTGGGTGGTGCAGCGTGGCGTGAAACGCACGGTAGGCAAGACCATATTCAACGGCCAGGCCACGGGCTGGCAGGCTCGGCTTGCCTTCCTGCGCTCGGTCACCCAGGAGTCGAACGTGCTCTTGGGCATGTTGCTGTTCCTGGCGTTGCTCGCTGGCGGCACGGTTTGGCTGGCGGGGCGCTCGGTGGACCGAATCGTGGAGAATTGCACAGACAGCCTGCAGGCCCGGGTGAACACCCCTGAGGATGAAAAGCTCACGGCATTGGTCGGCAAGCCGGTGTGTACCTGCCTGGCGCAAACGTTTCTGGACCGTAATGGGGTGATACGCCTGGCCTTGTTCGATACGCCGATGCGGGAAGTGAGCGCATACAAGGCGTTGACGGCAGACGATGAACAGCGCTGCCTCGAGCAGTTCGACCTGCTGCCTGAAGAGGCCCGGGCGACGCTGCCTTGAATGGCGGTAGTGCTTGCCAGTAGCTGAAACGACAGGCGCCCGTCGCGGCGCGGGAGGTTTCCATGTCGCATGATCTTGCTCGTCGCACCCTGTACCCCGACCGTGCTGAAGCCGGTCGCTGCCTGGTGGCGTCGTTGAGCCGATATGCCGGACGGGCTGATGTGATCGTGCTCGCCTTGCCACGAGGCGGCGTGCCGGTGGCTTACGAGGTCGCTACCGCCCTCAAGGTTCGCCTTGACCTGCTGGTAGTGCGCAAGCTTGGAATACCGTCGCACCCTGAATATGCCATGGGTGCGATCGCCGGGGGCGGGGTGAAGATTCTCAACGACGATGCACTGCGGGCTTACCCGGTCGATCGCACCTTGCTGGAAAGCGTGGTTGCCAGGGAAACCCAGGAACTGATACGTCGCGAGCGCGCTTATCGAGGTACCCGACCACCGCTTCGGCTCAAGGACCAGACCGTAATCCTGGTTGATGATGGCCTGGCAACCGGGGCCTCGATGATGGCGGCCATTCAGGCGACACGAGCGTTGTCCCCTTGGCGTATCGTAGTCGCGGTGCCAGTCGCGCCACCGGAAACGCTGGAGGCCATGTGGGGCGAAGTAGACGAGGTGGTCTGCCCGCTGGTGCCTGAGCGGATGGTTTCGGTCGGCTACTGGTACCAGGACTTTCCCCAGACGTCGGACGAAGAAGTCATCGCGCTGATGGACAAGGCCGGGCTCGCGGAGTCCTCCAGAGCGCGTGCCGGGGAGGCTGAAGATGACCATGCTCGCTAGTCGCGGCCCCCAAGCCTCTTCTCTTGAGGCTTGCAGGCCGGATATTCAGACACCGAACGGATAGGTTTCGTCTTCCGGTTCGAGGTGCTGTTGTTTCGGTAGTGGCAGGGCGTTGACCGGCTGGGTCTGTTCGATCCAGAGCATGGCATCGAATTGCTCGGCCAGCACTGCTTCGAAGTAATGGCTCAGCCGTTCGCTTTCCGGTCGGTAGATGACGCCGATCGCGCGCTCGAGCAGTGGCATGGACAAGATGCGACGCAACTCCTTGCGCTGTGGGTCTCGCCAGTCGGTCAAAGAAGCCGGTACGCCTGCCAGGCGGAACTGGTGCTCCCAGCTGTCCGACCGCGAAGGGCGGACGTCCTTGATCAGCATGTCGCCATCCCAGTCACTGGCGGCGGCCACTTGACCGCGGTCAGTGGTCATGCCGATCAGCACAGCCTCCTGGCCAAAGGATTTACGGCACAGTTGGCCGATGTTGAACTGGCCTTTCCAACCCATTTCCGTGGCATCTGCGCTGCCGATGTGGGAATTGTGTGCCCAGACCACGGCTTTGGCGTGTGGCCCGCGATGTTCCAGCAGTGCGCGCAGGGTATCGAACATATGCCGGTCGCGCAGATTCCAGGAGGCGGTCGAGCCTCGGTAGATCGCGCGGTAATATTGCTCCGCAGCGATGATCACCCGTGCGTTCTGGGTGGCATTGAAGAACGCTTCGTCATTGCGGATCAGGCCCGACAGCTGTTCGGCCAGCATCACATTCAGTTGTTCTACCACAGGCTGCTCGCACGGCATGACGCCACCGCGCTCGACGAAGTGGCCGTACAGGGCCGGGTCATCCTGCCAGGGCGTCAGGCAACCATAACGGTGGCGCGCTTCGCGGGCCAGGTGCGGATCTGCCCGGTCCAGAAAGGCCAGCACTTCATGAATGGAGTTGCGCAGGCTGTAGACGTCCAGGCCTCTGAACTCCACGCGGCGCTCGACGGCCAGCAGGCGATTGTGTCCATGCAGCCAGTGGGCGAATGCCTTGACCTCGCTGTTGCGCCACATCCAGGTTGGGAAACGGCTGAAAATATGGCGCTTCCATGCCGAATGGGCCAAGCCCCGCACGTACTGGTCGACGTGCCCGGCATCCGGCCAGTCGGCTTCGACGGCCACGATGTTGAAGCCGTGCTGTTCGATCAACCGGCGGGTAATTGCCGCGCGGGCGCGATAGAACTCGCGGGTGCCATGGCTTGCCTCGCCCAGCATCACCACACGGGCGTCGGCGTAGCGGTCGAACAGCGCAGCGAAAGCGGGGGAGTCCAGGTCAGGCAAGGGTTCGGCGAATTGATGCAGCAGGGGGGCGATCTCAGCGCTGTCGACCTGGTATTGCTTGCCGTAGAGCTTTTCCATCAGTTTCCGCGAATTACCGTTCATGGATACCCTCCTCGTGCGGATAGGGCCGGAGGTCGTGGGGCTTGCAGCGGGCGGGGCAGCACGGTGGCTGCCCCAGGCGCTGGCGCAGCGGCGCTTCAGGTCAGGTTGAGGCGATGGATGACCTGGGCCGGATCATCCGGATCGGTAGTGGTGGTGAATCCTGCCGCCTTGGCCAGGTCGCGCATCGCCAGGTTGGCGGCTGAGTCGATCGAGTACATCTGCCGCAGGCCCTTTGCCCGGGCATGATCGGTCAGGTGCTTGAGCAACAGGCGGCCCAGGCCATGGTGCTGCCAGCTGTCGAGTACTGTCACGGCGCATTCGCATTCATCCTTGCCGGCAATGGCGGCATAACGCGATATGCCCACCTCCTGCAGCTCGCCGTCCACATGGGCGAGGGCGACATAAGCCGCTTGTCGGTCCTGGTCGACCGCCATCAACTGGTCGAGCATCGCCTCACCGGGCTCTTTGATCTGGCACAGGAAGCGAAAATGCCGCGACTGCGGTGACAGCCGTTCGATGAAGGCCCTCTCGCGCTCCCGGTCCTTGGCTTGCAGCGGCCTGATCAGTACATGGGTGCCATTGTCGAGGGCTTCGATCCAATGTTCGCCCGCAGGCTTGGGAAACGAGGGCGCGGTATGTTGACGGGAAGTATCAGCAGAAGCCATGGCAGTATCCTCGTGTGATTGAGATGGGGCGGTTGGGCGCTTGAATTTGCACTCCGGTTAATGCCATTGATGTTTTATTTCCAGCCATTGACTGTTTGAAAGCCATTTGTCTGCAGCTGGAAAGAATATGTTTTCCTCCGACTCCATGTGGTCGTAATATTTTTCGATATAGTCATCGACAGTGTCAGCGATTACTTTCGTGTCTTTTGTCGTAGCCGCTAATGTTTTCAATTGCCCAGCAATGCGCGCAAATGCCTGGTGATCTCGCTCGATATCCAGGATCCGCGGGTGGATCGGCGCCTCCGTGGCCAGCAAGGCTCGCCGAATGATTTCTTCATTCTCATGGTGGTGCCGCTCTGCATTGCTGTGCAAGGCCTCCAACATTTCGAACAAAAGCTTACAGTCATCAGTGGCATCGGGTTCATGCTTTAGCTTTTTCAGCAACTTCCTGATCTGGCTTATCTTATTGGCCATGTCATGATGATAGGCGTGAAGTTCGTTCAGTAAGGTATTCATGACACATCCTCTTCACGTTACCAGACAATGCAGATTTATAAGGCCCAGGGGCCTTCAGACAGGAACACGGGTTGAAGGCTGTCCAAGTCGAGCATGAGGGCAGCGCATTGGCCTGACTTGATCTTGATCAAGCTTTAGTGGGGCACCACCATGACCCTTGGTCAGTTGCCTCAGAAACCTCGGGCGAAGCGGCTAGCGTTTATAGAGCCCGCAAGAAAAAGCGGAGACATCGTCATGTCAGGCCCTGAAGATATGGGTATAAAGCCCCAGGTAAAGTGCCTTGCGTGCTCTTTGAGCCGACTTTGCCTGCCCGCCAGCCTAAGCGTCGATGAAGTGGAAAAGCTGGAGCGTATCATTCGCCGTAACCGCCCTTTGAAGAAGGGCGAGTATCTGTTCAAGGCCGATGAGCCCATGGGGCATGTGTTTGCCCTGCGCTCAGGGGTCATCAAGAATTTTCTGATTGATTCCGAGGGCAACGAGCGGGTCACCGGCTTCGTTCTGCCGGGCGAAATCTTGGGGCTGGACGCTATCGGGGCAAGTCATTATCGGAGCTATGCGTTGGCGCTGGACGTTTCGCTGGTCTGCTCGATCCGGCTGGACCAGTTGGTTGATCTGTCGGGGCAGATACCCGGATTGCGCTATCAACTGTTGCACATGCTCAGCCTGGGTATTCAAGGCAAGGACGAACACCTGCGCTGCTGCCACGGGCGAGCCGAGCAGCGCCTTTCGCTTTTCCTGTTGGGCATGGCGGCGCGTTATCAAGAAAGAGGTTTGCGTGCAGACGTCCTTAATCTGCCCATGTCGCGAGGAGATATCGCAAACTACCTGGACCTTACCCTGGAAACTGTCTCCCGGCTGTTCAGCCGGTTCAATCAGGCTGGGCTCCTGCAATGCGTTGGCCGGGAAGTCCGACTCATCGATCAACAGGGCCTGCTCAAGCTCAGTCGGATGGAGGAGGCGAATTGAGGGCCTCGAGAATCCTGTCATAACGTTGCACAGGCCCATTCAGAGGAAATTGACAATTCCAGGATGGACGCGACACATGGTCTGCCCGCAACCAGATACGCTGTATCGGGACACCTTTTTGCCAACAGATGCGCGCGGCATGCCTTGCCACCAAGGATGGCGCGCAGCAGTAGACAGTGTCCGGCTTGAAATCCTCCAGCTGTTCAGTCAGTTGACTCCAAACGCTTCTGCTGTTGCGCGGCACCGAGGTAAACGCTGAGATCCATGGCTTACATTCAGCGGGCAGGTGCTCCTGCTCAAAACTTCCGTGCAACAGCCTCACCTCTACCCAAGGTAGCCAACAGCGAACCTCATCCAGTATGCAAAGTAGCGCCAAAACCCCCTCGCCGTGAGTGATAGCCAGCAGTCGCACACTCTGCAAGGGCACCGGCCAGGCGCTGCCCAGAGGGCCTGAGTACTCGAGCAGATCTCCGACCTTCAATGCCAGGACGCTGCGGGTGGCGACCATGAACCGGCCTGCTGCGCCAGGCATGCTGATGTAGTTGCAGGTCCAGCGCTGGGTTTGATTCGTCAGTTGGCAATACTGGCCTGGCATCGCCTCGCTGCGTTGCGGGTTGCACAGCATCAGGCGAAGGTACTGTATGCCGGGCCCCGGCAATGTTTCCAGCAAACGGACACACTCACTGTCATCCTGGTCCATATGCGCCTCGAACAGGTTTGGGCGGGCCACGTTCCATATAAGCTAAGCCCCTGCGATGGCAACACTTTGATCAGGATCAAACCGACAGAGGATGGTGGCCGCATCCTGATTGATAAAGGTCAAACGGGGGCTTGCCTGCCAGCGCAATATCGAGGCGTCTCCCAGGGAGGCATTACTCATCAGAGGAGGTCGCCATGTCCGAAACAGCGAAGAAAGTACCTGTCACTTCCGCAACCACCCAACCTGCCAAGGCTACGCCGCCAAGTACCGAGCCATCGGACCTGTGGCGCCCATTCCAGCAGTTGCGGCGTCAGATCGACAGCCTGTTCGACGATTTCGGTCGCCGGCCATTGCGCATGCCGTTCAGCCATACCCCGTTCGATGTCGAGCCATTCTGGCGCCGTGAACTGTTCAGCCATGGCATGCCGGCGATGGATATCAGCGAACTGGCCGATGAGTTTCGCATCAGCGCCGAACTGCCTGGTGTGGACGACAAGGACATCGAGATCAAGCTGGTCAATGGCAACGTTGTGATCCGCGGCGAGAAGCAGGAAGAGGTTGACGAAAAACGCAAGGAGTACCACTTGTCAGAGCGGCACTACGGCAGCTTCGAGCGGGTTTTCCAGCTACCCCGTGAAGTAGATGCGGAAAAGATCAATGCACAGTTCGCCAAGGGCGTGCTGCTGGTGCATCTGCCCAAGCGTGCAGAAGCGATTCACCCTGAGAAAGTGATACCCATCACCAAATGAGCGACCCGGCCGCGTTCAGGAGCATGGACGCTCCCTTCTCGTGTTACAGCGCAACGGTGCTCCAACCAACTGCCCCAGGTGACCTTCGCAAGCCGTCCACTTGTAGCACTGGACGCCACACCCAGACGCCTGAACAGGCGCTATTTGGCTTTCCAGTATTTCTGCATTTCGAGGAACAGGAACGACGCGGTCCAGGTGATCAGCACCAGGCCTGTCAACGCTTGCAGGCCGGTGAGGTACTTCAGATGGCCGTTAGGCGCGATGTCGCCAAAGCCTATCGTGGTGTAGGTGGTGAAGGAAAAGTACACGCAATCCAGGAAGCTGCCGTCGAAGTTGCCACTGAGCGTGCCCCAGCCTTCGGCGTGAATCATCAGGTAATACACCAGGGCGAAACACCAGACCTCCAGCGCATGAGCCAGCAGCGCGCCGAATACGCCTGCGACGATCCGGAATCGGCTCCACAGTTTCAGCCGCGGTAGCCAGTCGTTCAGGCGCAGCAGGCATTCGTAGTGGATGATCACCACCAGGATCACCACCAGCATGTTGATCAATGTGACGGTGAGCATGGTCGGTACTCGGACTGGATCGGAGTGTCATTTGGCCGCATCGACCAGATTATAGGTGGCAGGGTCCTTGGCCACCGGCAGCAGCGCCGGGAATTCTTCCGGGGTGATGGTTTCCCTGGCCAACAACAGGCGTGCCCCAGTGTCCAGGTCGGCGCGTCGTTGCTCGAGCAAGGTCCGGGCACGGGCGTAAGCGTCTTCCAGCAGGCCCCGAATACCCAGGTCGATTTCGCGCGCGGTCTGCTCTGAGTAGTCCTTGCGCTCCTGGCGCAACAACGATTCGCCCAGGTAACTGGCCTGTTGGCGCTCCAGCACTGCCTGGCCCAGTTCCGTGCTCATGCCGAATCGGGTGATCAACTGGCGGGCGATGTCGGTGGCGCGTCCCAGGTCGTCGGCAGCCCCGGTGGACACCTGGCCGAATACCAGGCTTTCGGCGGCTCGCCCGGCCATCAGCACGACGATCCGGTCGCGGAGCATCTGCGCGCTGATCAGGTAGCGGTCATCGGTCGGCCGTTGCAGGGTGAACCCCAGCGAGCCAGCGGCCCTGGGGATGATCGACACCTTGTGCACCGGGTCCATCGCCGGCAGGCTGCTTGCGGCCAGCGCGTGGCCCATCTCATGGTACGCCACGACCTGGCGTTCATCGTCGCGCAGCACGTTGCCCTTGCGCTCCACGCCTGCCACCAGGCGCTCGACGGCAGCGGTGAAGTCCTGCAGCTCGACCCATTGGCTGGCACGTCGGGTGGCGACGATGGCGGCCTCGTTCACCAGGTTGGCCAGGTCGGCGCCGGTCAGGCCGGGGGTGATGTCGGCGATGCGTTCGCAGTCCAGGTCGTTCTTGTAGACGATCTTGTGCAGGTGCACCTTGAGGATCGCCAGGCGACCCTTGCGGTCAGGCCGGTCGATCAGGATCTGCCGGTCGAACCGTCCGGCTCGCAGCAGCGCGGGGTCCAGTATCTCAGGGCGGTTGGTCGCCGCCAGCAGCACGACGCCTTCGCGTGGGTCGAAGCCATCCAGTTCGGCCAGCAGTTGATTGAGCGTCTGTTCCTTCTCGTCATTGCCACCCAGGCTGCCGATGCCACGCATCTTGCCCAGGGCGTCCAGTTCGTCGATGAAAATGATGCAGGGCGCGGCGCGTCGGGCCTGGTCGAACAGGTCGCGCACCCGCGCCGCGCCCACGCCAACGAACATCTCGACGAACTCGGACCCGGAGATCGAGAAAAAGGGTACCGCCGCTTCGCCGGCGATCGCCTTGGCCACCAGGGTCTTGCCGGTGCCCGGGGGGCCGACCAGCAATGTGCCCTTGGGCACATGCGCCCCCAGACGGGCATAGAACGCCTGGTTCTTGAGGAAGGACACCACTTCGGTGAGTTCGCCCTTGACGTCGTCTATGCCCGCCACATCGGCGAAGGTGACCTTGATGTCACGCTCGACGTAGACCCGGGCGCGCGACTTCCCCACACCCATCAGACCGCCCAGGCCTTGTTTATCGGTTACCCCACGAAACAGGAAAAACCACAGCGCCAGCATCATTATCAGCGGCATGAGCCAACCCACCATGGCAGCCAGGTTGCTGTCCTCGGCTACTCCGGTGAAGGTCACGCCCGTGCGGCCCAGTTGCTCGCTCAGTTGCGGGTCGATCCGCACCGTGGAGAACATCGAGCGGCCTGCGATGGGTTCCTGCAGCTTGCCCAGGATACGGTCGTGTTCGACCCGAAGGTCGCTGACCTTTTGCTGCTCCAGCAATTGCATGAACTGGCTATAGGAGATGGTCTGCACGGCCGCACGGTCGAATAGGCCGAACTGAATGGCGGCGAGCACGGAAAGCCCGATCGCCAGCAAGTACAGCTTCCAGGGCTGATCTTTGTTCATGACCATATCTCGTGGTGGGCAGCCGGGTCAGGCGATCAACAAGTAGTCTTCGACCTTGCTCACGTCCAGGCAGCGCGCTCGACCAATTTCCGTTCGCGAAGCAAATTCACCTTGGCTTCCAGCCCACCGTTGACGGTGTCGCGCAAATCAAGGTAGTTCGGGTGGTCTTCGCTATCCGTTGTAAAGGTGTGCTGAGATGCCCTCAGCCCATGTTTCTACCCCCCAGCGGTATTACGTGATTGACAAAGGTCAAAACCGGCGCGCTATCGCACGCTGGGCGAGATTGATAAATGTCAGGCTGCGCTGAGTGGCGATGCCGATACTGAGGGTGTCTTGGGCATGCGCGAGGGCACCAACATGCAACGCTATCTGCTTGCCGGATTGTCCAGTCTGCTGTTGGCATGGGCTTCGGGCTGTACCCCTTGGCACGCTGAAGAATACGACGCGCGCCTGGAGTCGGCCGAGAACAACGCGGCTACCGCCCGTTTGCGGGCCGACCAGGTGTGCTACCGCATCGACCTGGTCGAGCAGACCGCCAACGAGGCACTGCGCAGAGCGACCCAGGCCCAGGAACAGGTCCAACAGTTGCTGCAGCAGGCCAAGCGCAAGTGACCGCCGTGTCACGTCGATGGCTGGACCCAAGCCTGTTGCTGGTCTGCGTCCTGGCCTTGCTGCTCGGAGGGCTGGCCTATGCGGCGCAACAGCTGACCTGGGCTGCGCTGATCTGGGCCGCCGGCAGCGCGATCATGGCAGCGGTGCTGGCGGTGGAAATGGCCCGGCGCCTGGCCAGGCGTGAGGCGGGCATTGACCTGATCGCGCTGATGTCGATTGGCGCGGCCCTGGCCCTTGAGCAGATGCTGGTAGGCGCCGTGGTTGCGCTGATGCTTGCCTCGGGCCGTACATTGGAGACTCTCAGCTTGCGTCACGCCGAGCGCGAGTTGCGGGCACTGATCGACCGGGCCCCTCAGCGGGCCTGGATTCAAGAGCAGGATGGTTTGCGTGAGGTACCGGTGGACGAAGTCCGCGCTGGGCAGAGTGTACTGGTGCGCCTGGGTGAGATCGTGCCGGTGGATGGGTGGTTGCAATCCGAGCAGGCGACCCTGGACGAAGCTGCGCTGACTGGCGAATCGTTACCGGTTACCCGCCATGCCGGTGAGCCGGTGGCCAGTGGGGTGACCAACTCCGGTGCGCCGCTGCTGTTGCTGGCCACGCATACCGCGGCGCAAAGCACCTACGCTGGCATCGTGAAACTGGCCGAAGCGGCACGTCAGTCACGGGCACCTTTCATGCGCCTGGCCGACCGCTATGCGCTGGCGTTGATCCCGCTGACATTGCTCATTGCTGCGCTGGCGTGGTGGGCCAGTGGCGATGTGCAGCGAGTGCTTGCCGTGCTGGTGGTCGCCACGCCTTGCCCGCTGATACTGGCGGTGCCAATTGCCATCATCTCGGGTATTTCGAGGGCTGCACGGCGCAACATACTCGTGCGTGACGGCGAGGTGCTTGAAGCCCTGGCCGGCATCCGCCAGGTGTTCCTCGACAAGACCGGTACCTTGACCAGTGGTCATGCCCAGTTGCAGTCGATCGAACTGAAGGGGCAAGGCGCGCCGTTGCAGATGCTGCAGTTGGCCGCTTCGTTGGCCCAGTCATCGACCCATCCGATTGCCCAGGCCATCGTTCATGCTGCCCGCCTGCGCAACCTGACGCTGACCGCGCCCGAGCAGGTGCAGGAAAGCCCCGGCCAGGGGCTTGCCGGGATCGTTCAAGGCAAGGCTGTACGCTTGGGCGCCCTGGCCTATGTGCAGAGCGAGAAGGACGATGGCCAGTGGGCACAGGCACGTTTGCAGCAACTGGACTACCTGGCCAACAGCGGCAGTTTCGTGGCGGTTGACGGTGAGTTGAAAGCGGTACTGCGGCTGGCCGATGACTTGCGCCGGGAAACCCCCCAGACACTGCGCCGCCTGCGGGCGCGCGGGATCGAAAAGGTCGTCATGCTCACCGGTGACCGCCCGGAAACGGCGGAAATGGTTGCGCTGGCGGCGGGTATCGATGAGCTTCGCTCGGGGCTCTCGCCAGTCGACAAGATTCGCCTGGTGCAGGAGGGCTGCCGCATCGCGCCCTCGCTGATGGTCGGCGATGGCATCAACGATGCGCCAGCATTGGCGGCGGCCGATGTCGGGGTTGCCATGGGCGCTTCTGGCGTCACGGCCTCTGCCCAGGCGGCCGGTGTGGTGTTGCTGGTCGATCGTCTCGATCGATTGGTCGATGCCTTGGATATCGCCCGGTACGCCGTGTACATCGCCCGTCAGGGGGTATGGGTGGGCATGAGCCTGTCGTTGCTGGCCATGCTGGTTGCCGCCGCCGGCTACCTGCCCGCGCTGCTGGGGGCGGTGTTGCAGGAAGGTATCGACCTGTTGATCATCGTCAACGCCTTGCGTGCGCTGGGCCCCTTGACGCCCGGGCGACGCAGCGGGCTTGCCGTCGAGGACCTGGATCGGTTGCAGGATGAGCATCGGCAACTCGACGGGTTGCTGACGGAGCTGAGCCAGATGGCCTGCGATTTCGCCAAACGCCCCATCGAGCAGGCGCGGGACGACCTGGGCAAACTGGTCACCGGCCTGCATGACCTTCTGGAACGCCACGAGCGCGATGACGAGCGTCGTTTGTATCCGCTGCTGAGCCGCTTCATGCAGGGCGAAGATCCGCTCTCGGCGATGAGCCATACCCACCGGGAAATCTTCCGCCTCATCCATCTTCTTTCCCGCATGAGCCAGGATTTCAACCGGGCGGCAGCGAGCCCTGATGACATCCAGCACCAGCTGATACGCCTGGACACCTTGGCCAAGTTGCATTTCGACCAGGAAGAAGCCCTTTACCGGTATTTGGATCACCGCTGAGAGCATTCAGCGCCTGACAGGGTTGATAAAAATCAAGCGTTCAACTCCCCCCGAGGCAACCATGACCGATATCCCGGAAAAGCCAGCACCTTTGATGCAACCCCCGATCCCGATCATTGGAGGCTACCATGAGCCACTATCAACGCCTGTTGCTGATCCTGCGCCCGGCATTGTGCCAGTGCTGTGCCTTGGAACAGGCTGCCGCCCTGGCCAGGTCAAGTTCGGCAAGCCTGCACATAGTGGGTTTGCTGGAGTCGCTGGACAAGCTCAGGTTCCTGGAGACAGGTGACCCTCGGAGCGAGCGGCAGGCTTACCTGCAATCCCAGCAAGACCAGCTCGAGGCCCAGGCCAAGGTGCTACGAGCCTCGGGTGTGCAAGTGACGACGGAAGTCGCCTGGAGCAGCGATCTGCAGGCGGATATTCTCGAACATGCCCTGGAGATGCAGCCGGATGTACTGCTCAAGCAGGTCGAGCACGAGCCGGTGCTCAAGCGGGCCTTCTTTACCCCGTTGGACTGGCAGTTGCTGCGCCATTGCCCGATCCCGGTCTACCTGTTGGGCGCCGCCAGACCGGCCTTGCCTCGCCAGATCGTCGCGGCGGTGGACGTGGCCGATCAATCGCCCGAGGGCCAGGCGCGCAATAACAGCATCGTCCAGCAGGCCAATGCGCTGGCCTTGCAGACCGGCGCGCAACTGGACCTGCTGTTCGCCTGTGACCTGACCATGGCCTACATGGGCGACATGGGATATGGCGCCTGGGCCATTGGCGACGTCGGCGAGTCCTTGCGCCACGCCCTGGAGGACGATTTCAAGGCGCTGGCCGACCGCTACGGTGCGCCGGCCGAACGCAGGCACTTCCTGCTGGGCCGCCCGGTCGCGGTGCTGAGTGAATATGTCGAGACCCACCCGGTGGACGTGATCGTCATGGGCAGGCCGCTTGCCCGTGGGCTGGACCGACTGTTCGGCAGCACCACGGAGCATGTGTTGTACCAGATACCCTGCAATATCCTGGCGGTGTAGGGCCATGCCTGGGGTTCATGCGCCCCAGGCATGGCGGTTGGCAAGCAACTCGGCGATCAGGGCGCTGGTATCGACGATATCCAGCTGCTGCAGGCATCGCACGGGCAGGCGAAAGGGCGCGATGCTGTCGGCCACCAGTACCCGTTCGAATACCCCGCTGTCGAATAGCTCGCCACCAGTGGTGAACAGGCCATGGGTGGCAGCGGCCAGCATGCGGCTGGCTCCGGCCTGTCGGCAGGCCTGGGCTGCGCGCAGCAGCGTCTGCCCCGTACTGATCAGGTCGTCGAACACGATGACAGTGCTACCTGCCACGTCACCCACCAGGTGTTCGCCGCTCAGGCCCGCCTGCTGGCGGTGCTTTTCCATCATGGCCACAGATACCGGGCGCCCGAGCAGGTCCGCCAGAACCTGGCGAAACTGCTCGGCGCGTTTGATGCCGCCAATATCCGGCGACACGACCGTGACTGTCTGCTCACCGAGCAGCGGGGCCAGGTGTTGGGCGAACAGCTCGGTGCATTGCAGGTTCCAGCTCGGGATTCGGTAGGCGTTGTCGAAGGCGCTGGGGTTGTGTACGTCCAGCGCCACCACGCGGTCGACACCGATGCTTTCCATCAGGCAAGCCACATGGCGGGTGATGGTCGCATCCTGAAACTCCACCTTGCGGTCCTTGCGGCCATAACACAGGTAAGGCGTGACTGCTGTCACCTGGCTGGCACCGGCGTCCTTGAGCGCACCACAGAAGAACAGCAACCGGCACAGCTTGTCGTGTGCGCTGTGGTGCGCGTCGCCATAGAGCGAGTGAAAGACGATGACCGATCGACCGTCGACCGATTCGCCAGGCCAGCATTTGTGTTCTCCGTCCTCGTAGTCACGCTCTTCATGTGCTGACAGTGTCCAGCCCAGGCGTTGCGCCACGGCATTCCCATAGGCCTGGCTGCCTCGCAGGGCGAACAGTAACGGCGGTGTGTCATTCATGCCCTGCGCTCCATTGGTCGTACATAGCAACATAAGCTGAGTTGGACTGTGGGGTTTGACGTTTATCAAGTCGAGCATAGCCAGCAGGCGGACACTGGGCAGGTCAGAGCATGCCAAGGCCTGCGCACCTATACCCTGCACGGAGAGTACGCCAATGGACAAATACCAGAAAAGCCACAGTGACAAACTGGAGGTTGTGAAACCAGGCAGGTGATCGTTCAACCGTGGATCGCCAGAATGCTGGAGTGAACCTTGTACAGGGTTTGCTCTGTAGTACTGCCAACGACCTTGCTTACCCCCTCGTGGTAGAGCGTACCCATCACCACCACATCGAAGCCATGCTTGTTCGCGTAGTCGCTGACCACGTTACGGGCAGCGCCTCGCACCAGGTGCAGATGATCTGGCTTGATGCCGTAGCGGCCGCCGAACGTCGCCATGCGCTCGCGCGCGCGACCAGATATTTCCTCTACCAGCTTGTCAGTCCAGGCCACGGGTGCGGCGGCATAGGCAACGAAGCTGGTGCTGGGTTCATAGGCCTGCAGCAGGTGCAGTTGCGCCTTGCATCGCTGTGCCAGTGCCTGTGCCCGTTGCAGGATGTGGTCGTTGAGCCTGTCGATCACCGGGTCGTGCTCGACAAGATCCACGGCGACAAGGATGCGCGCTGGCAGCTTGGTTTCAGCCTGGGCCACCAGGTGCATCGGGATCGGGCAACGGCGCAGCAGTTGCCAGTCCAAGGGGGTGAGCAGGGCACGGCTCAAGGCGGTTTCGTGCCTGATGTCCTTGATCACCATCTCCACCCGGTGCAGTTGGGCCAGCCGGATCAAGTCCTTGAGCGGGTCTTCATCGTCCAGTGTCTCGGCGTAGGCGGTAATGCCCAGTTCGCCCAGCGCCTTCACCTGGTCGGCGAGCCAAGCCTTGCGGTGCTCGGCGTCCTGCTTGCGGGCAGTACTGCGCAGCACCTGGTCCAGGGTGGCCAGGCGTGAGGGCAGTTGACTGAGCACCACCAGGTGCAAGGTGGCGCCTGTCGTACTGGCCAGCGCCTGAGCACGCGTCAGGGCAGGCGAGGGGTGCAGGTCTGGATGGCAGATCAGTAGCAGTCGCGAGTAAGCGTTCATGATGGCCTCCACGGCGATGGCAGCCTCGATGAAGGCCCACCGGTACAGGCCAAGGGTGACGCACTGGGGCTTGATGGCCTTGATATTTATCAAGATTGGCTGAGCGGCAGCTTCGATAATGACAGCGGTGCGGCACCCCATATTCGCGCCAGGAGGTGGCTGATGAGCCCGTACCGCCGGATTCTTCTGGTCATGACCAAGGTCCAGGCCCATGCCGCGATGCATCGGGCCATGGCATTGGCTCGAGCGTCAGGTGCCTTGTTGCACGTACTGGGCATCCACACCACCACTGAGCCTGGCCTGCCCGAGCCAGGGCAGCAAGCTTCACAACCTTCAGGCGCGTTCGCGCATTTCAGTGCCGGGCTCAAGGCATTGCTCGACGAGCAGGCGCCCGCAGGGTTGCACACCACTTTCGAAGCGCTGGAAAGCTCCATGGCGCGTGACCTCGTAACGGCATGTATTGCACGCTTTGCGCCTGACTTGGTGATCAAGGGGCTACCCGCCAGTCCGGTACCTGGCCTGAACGACAAATCTTCGGTTGACCATGTGTTGCTGCATACCAGTAAGGTGCCATTGCTGTTCGTGCCTGCCGAGGCCAGCGCCATGCCCGCGAACATACTGGTGGCCGTGGATGTGGCCAAGGCGGACCTTGCGCAGCAAGCGCTGAACCATGCGCTGGTGGAGGCAGGCCGGCAACTGGCGAGCCCATGCAACGGCCAGGTCCATCTGCTGTCGGTCTACGATCTGCCGTTGGCCATGCTGGCCAATCCCGACCTGGCAGCGCCATGGGCGGAGCAAGTGCGCGAGTCACTCCAGCTACCATTCGATGAACTGGCCGATATCCATGGCATTCCCTATGCGCAGCGCTACTTTATCGAAGGTGCGCCGCTGCGCGTCATTCAGTCTCTCGTCCCCACGCTGAAGATCGATGTGGTGGTGGTCGGCGTGGTGCAGCCCAGACGTTGGGCCAAGCTGATCGGCGATACTACCGAACGGCTCCTCAATCATGCCCCGTGCAGCGTTCTGGCAGTCAGGCCCCCGTCAGCCGATTGATTCAGGCGGTATCGCCGGCTCGGCCGTGGCGAATCACTTCCACGCTGAAATCCGCTTCGAAAGGCGGCACATGACATTCGACGATGTCCTGCTCGGCGACTTGCAGGTGTATGCCCACGATGTGTGCATGCACGGGTTGGCGGCAGGCGTGACGGTCAACGAGCACCGCGCTGAGTACCCGTCGCGCCCCAATCTCAGCCAGGTAAGCGCAGGTGCGCAGCAGGGAGTGCCCTTCGTACAGCACGTCATCGACCACCAGCAAGGTGGTTTCGGCCAGATTCAGGTTGGCCAGCTCAGGGTTCTCGGTGAGCTGCGTATGGGCATGCAGGAGGCTGAGGTCGTCGGCGTAGCGCTTGACCTTTATCGGGTAGAGCGGCAGTGGCGCGGCACTTCCGGTCAGTTGCTGCAAGTGCAGTTGCAGGCGCCGCGCCAAAGGCTCACCTCGGCGTTGAATTCCCACCAGTACCAGGGGCTGCGCCGGCATCAGCGCCAGGGCCTGATACGCCATTGTACGCAGCACGCTATCGAGATCTTGTTCGTCATACAGGCGAACGCGTGAGGGAGCGGGGCGGTTCATGATTCTTGTCCGTAGCCGGCCAATGGTCATTGGCAAATTACGCTGCCACCGCCAATTGGACTTGATAAAAGCCAAGCACAGGTCAGTTCCATGACAATGCTCGCGGTCGATGTCGAGGGCATTGGGGCTGGCACCGCTCGATGCGCAGCGGTCTTGCAGGTCAATTACTTCAACTGTTGACCTAAGATAACTTCTGCCGCCTTTGGGATCGCCGCGCCACGGACGCAGTGGTAGCGTTTTTATACAGTCGTGTCGATCACGGTGGGTTGTCATGTATCAGAATCTGGCTGTCCTGGCTGCCTTGCTGGTGCTTTACGCCAACCTGGCCGGCGCGCTCGAATCCAGGCCCGTCAACGGGCCCCTTTTGTTCCTGCTGGCGGGCCTGGTGGCCGGCCCGGCCGGGCTCGGGTTACTGAACCTTTCCCTGGACCGCCATGATCTTCGGCTACTGGCCGAGCTTACCCTGGCGATCGTGTTGTTCAGCGATGCTGCCCATGCTGATCTGGCTCAGTTACGCCGCAACCGGAGCCTGCCGCTGCGCCTGCTGGCGATCGGCTTGCCGCTGACCCTGGTCGCCGGTTGGTTAGCTGCGTGGCTGATGTTTCCACGCATGCCCTGGCTGGAAATGGCCCTGTTGTCGACAATCCTGGCCCCCACCGATGCCGCCCTTGGCAAGGCAGTGGTGACCAACCCCCTCGTGCCAGCCAGCGTGCGTGAAAGCCTGAATGTCGAAAGCGGGTTGAACGATGGCATTTGCGTGCCGGTGCTGCTCTTGTTGCTGGCATTGTTGATGGAGAGCCGCTCGACGATGCCCTTTGCCCTGGGGGGATACTTCTTGTTTGAGGAGTTGGGTATCGGCGCACTGACGGGGGCTGTGCTGGCGCTGATGGTGGGAGGGTTGTTGCGTCTTTCGCAGCGCCGCTGCCTGCAGGTGGAGTCTTGGCAACAACTGGTAATGCCCGCCCTGGCGTTGCTGAGTTTCGCCAGTGCCCAGGCAATGGGCGGAAGCGGTTTCATCGCGGCATTCTGCGCAGGATTGCTTACGGGGTACCTGTTCAATCGGGAAACGCAACTGCTGCTCAAGACCGGCGAATCCTGCGGTGAAGCGCTTTCGCTGCTGACCTGGGTGGTGTTCGGTGCCTACGTTGCGCCCAAGGCCTCGCAAATCCTGTCGCCCTCGGTATGGTTCTACGCGCTGTTGAGCCTGTCGCTGGTGCGTATGGTGCCTGTCTGGGTCAGCCTTGCCGGGAGCGAACTGACTGCCGATAGCCGTCTGTTCATTGGCTGGTTCGGGCCGCGTGGTCTAGCGTCTATCGTTTTCGCTGTGCTGGTACTCGATGCACGGTTGCAAGAGGGCAGCACGATCATCGCCACGACTATCGCTTGCGTCGTGCTCAGCGTGGTATTGCACGGCATAAGCGCTGCACCTGGGGCCCGTCGGTTGGGACGCAGCGTTGGAAAGTGACGATCGGTTCTTCGACAGGCTTTCGCGGAGGTTGCCGCCATGCGTGAAAAAGCAAAGAAAATGGGCCTGGTCGGACTGACGACACTGGTCACGGTAAACATGATGGGGTCCGGCATCATCATGCTGCCGGCGAGCATGGCGCAGATCGGCGCTGTCTCGCTGTTGTCCTGGGTGATCACGGCCATAGGCTCGATGGCTATCGCCTACTGTTTCGCGCAATGCGGCATCTACTGCACGCAATCGGGTGGCATGTCTGCCTACAGTGAACAAGCCCATGGCAAGTCTGCTTTCTTTCTGTGCTCCTACCTTTACTTTCTGTCACTGATGATTGGCAACGTGGCCATAGCCATTTCCGCCGTGGGCTACCTCACGCCTTTCATTCCCTGGCTTGGCAGTGGCGGCGGGCCGCTACTGGCAGGAGCGGTGACGTTGATCTGGTTTACCACCTTGTCCAACCTGGGTGGCGCCGAGGTTACCGGTCGTATTGGCGCGGTCAGCGTGTGGGGTGTCATCGTCCCGGTTGCCGGCTTGAGCTTGATCGGCTGGTACTGGTTCAGCCTCGCAACCTTCCAGGACGCCTGGAACCCAGGTCAAATGCCGGTGGCTCAGGCCATAACCAACAGCATTCCACTGACCTTGTGGGCGTTCCTGGGTATGGAATCAGCTGCGCAGAACTCCGACGCGGTGGAAAATCCGAAGCGCAATGTGCCTCTGGCATGCTTGCTCGGCACCCTTGGCGCGGCGGTGATCTATATCCTCTCGACCAGTGTCATCCAGGGCATCGTGCCGAATCCGGAGCTTGCCAACGCCAGCGCGCCCTTCGCCATGGTCTATGCACAGATGTTCAATGACTCCGTCGGTAACGTGATCATGGCATTGGCGGTGATCGCTTGCGTCGGTTCGTTGCTCGGCTGGCAGTTCACCTTGGCTGAAACCGCCAGGGTCACCGCCGGGCAGGGGCTTTTCCCAACGCTGTTTACACGCACCACGGCCCGTGGCGTGCCACTGGCGGGCATGCTGACCTGCGCGGTGCTGCAGAGCCTCATTGCCCTGTCGACGCTCTCGCCCAATGCCAGCGCCCAGTTCAGCAAACTGGTGAACCTGGCTGCCGTGACCAACATCATCCCCTACATCACCTCGCTGACCGGGCTGTTGGTGATCATGTACAAGGCCCAGGTACAGGCAGCCATTTTTCGCCGTAACAGCGTAATCATGGTGGTCGCGGTTTGCTATTGCTTCTACGCACTGTACGCCTCGGGCCTGGAAGCCGTATTCGGTGCGGCACTGATCATGGCGCTGGGTTACCTGCTGTTCGGCTTCATTGCCAAACGTTTCGTCAAGGCGCTGGACATGATCGGAGGTGCGCCATGAAGCGCGGATCGAAAGTGACCGGTTGGTGTCTTGTCAGTTTGCTGTCGTGCGCGTCAGCGGACAGCACCGTCGCCGCTGCCGACACGTTGGGCCGGTTACGCCAGGAGCAGGTGCTGAACCTCGGATTCATGGAGGGGTTCGCACCCTTCTCATCAGGCAGCGATCAGGCTCCGGAGGGGTATTCCATCGACCTTTGCCAAGCAGTCGTTGCACGTATTCGGGAATTGCCAGGGCTCGCTGGCTTGCAGGTGCGCTGGCACTCACTGGCAGAGCCAGAGGCTGTTCGGGCCGTGGGCAACGGGCAGGTCGACCTGCTGTGTACACCGATGGTGGAAACCAAAACCAGGCGAGGCACGTTGGATTTTTCCATTCCGGTGTTTACCTCCGGCCTCGCGGCTTTGGTCAGGCGCGATGCACCTGCCAGCTTGCTCAGCCCCCTCAGCGGTAGCACGGACAATACCGGCCCGCGCTGGCGCGCGACGATCAATGCAGGGCTGAGCAAGCACAGTTTCGCCGTATTGCGTGGCACCTTGAGCAGCCGCTGGGCCCATGAGCGGATTCGCCAGCTTGGCTTGCAATCCACGCTCGAGGAAGTGTCGACGTACGAGGAGGGGGTGCAGCGGGTGGCCGACCGCAAGGTCGACGCGTTCCTTGGAGACAGGGTGGTCCTGCTGGCCCACCAGGCCCGGCAAGCCGAACGCGACCAGCTGTGGGTTCCGGATCACCTGTTCGTCATGAGCCGGGTGGCGTTGTCGATGCCAAGGGGAGATGTTGATTTTCGCTTGTTGGTGGATACCGCCTTGAGTCAGGCCCTTTCGGGGCCGCAAGGTGAGGCGCTGTTCGTTCGCTACCTAGGTCCACAGTCCGCACAGGACCGCTTGCTGCAAAGCCTGTATCCGCTGCCGGACTAGTTGGCGGGGATGGTGATGACTGGTGTTTCCGGCGCGACGCCGGTTTCGGCAAGGGACAAGAGCACAAGGATGAACAGAAACTCGGACTTGGACCTCAGGTCGCGATCGTCTATCCAGAACCAGTGATCGCGATAGCGCACGGCCGCATAGGCATTATCTGGCTTGTGCTCGCTTGAGAAGATACGCACCAGTGGCGCGTCCCACTCGCTGGAAACCACAGGAAGGGCGGGCGCGGGGTTTGCCCGCCCTTCTTGCACATGGATGGGGGGGGCGTCGATGGTGGCGGCAATTTCCGAGAAGATCTCCGACATCGAGCGTGTCAGCAAGGCCACTTCGGAATCGTTCCGCTGCACTGAACCGAAAGTGAGGTGCAGTACCTCCGCATCGGGTCGAAGGTGCAGCGACTGGCGCACCAACCGGCGATCATTTTCGACGATCTCCGACCTCGTGTCGGCAATCAGCAGCAACTCACTGTCAGCCCCGGCACGTTGACTGATCCGCATACCCAGCTTTTCCGAACGCTGAATCCGCCGAAGTGCATCCAGCACCGCATAGAACTCAGGGTCTGCTGAACGTAAACGAGACGGGGAGGTAGACCTGTTGTACAAGCCGTTTGCAGCACGCGTGGTCAGGTGCAGCACGCGATCAACCGGATAGCCCGCCTGAATCAGCGAGAATATCGCCGCTGGCGAAAGCGGCGTGAGCAGATAGCGGGAAAAGCGTTCACCGGATAGCGGTGTGTAGCTGATGGTAGGGCGATCCGTATAAAGGCCCGAAGCGCCCAATGTCTGGCTGTTACCCTCGGCTGGTGAACCACTGAACCAACTTGCGGAAAGGTTTACCTGGCTTTGGATGGCCGTGGAACTGATCACCGAAGACACCTCCAGATAGACAGGGACATCGGCGTAGCGCAACTTGACGATGTTCAACAGGGTCTGTTCTTTCCAGGTCGTGGCTATGACGGTCGCGTAATCGCTTCTATCGCGCTCGATAGTAGAGGGGCCGAGCGTGGAACAGGCGGTCAGCATCAGTGTGGCCGCGACGAGAGCGGTTCTGTTGAAACGGAAGGAGCTTGAATGCGCAGTGGAAACACGATTTTCATTCATCTTCTTGAATCCAGATAAATGCAGTTGGGTCACTCCCGGGCATAGGCCATGGCAGTGCTCAATCGTCTTCCTCGCGAAACGCTTTTATCCTGCCTTTTTTCTCGGCGTTGACCAGCGCCGCGTAGTCCCTGGCATTCTGCTCGGCATAAGCCAGGGCAAACTTGCCAAGGGCCTGATCGAAGGCGTCCGACTTGCCGAGATATCCGCTGATCAGTGCTGCGTCCCCTGACTTGGCATGCGCCCGCGCCAATGTCATGCCGCACACCTGCGCATACATGTTCATTTGCTCGAAAGACGCACCTTCCACCGGCAATGACATCTTCATATCGCGCAGTTGTCTGACGAAAAACTGCCGGCCCTTGCTGCTTTCGGTCCAGCCCAGAAAAATGTCGCTGGCGGACTGCGAAAGGCGCTGGCCGGTAACCACGCGCTGACCTTGATTGGCAAATTCGCTCTTGCCGGCATAGGGCGCCAGCACTGATGGGCAGGCTTCCTTGAATTGCAGCAGTAGCGGATGGTTTTCGGCCGAAAAGAACAAGCCAACGAAGCAGAACGTGCCCACGCTGCCGATGCCTACGGCTTTTACTGCAAAGTCCTCGAGGCGATAACGGTCGTAGAGAAATCTGCGCTCGGGTAGCAATGAACTGCGGTAATCCTCAAGAGCCAGCTTCACGCGCTTGGCAAAACCGGCTTCATGGATATGGAACAGGATTGGCGGCTGGTCGACCAAGCGCCGCCTACCGCCCACTTCATCACTGATCTGGGGATACAGGTAGTCCCCGATACGCGTCCTGGCCCTGGCTATCAACTCTTGCCGCGCTTTGCGGTATTTCATGCTGGGTGCCATGTCGATGATCGCTTGAGCGTCCAAGCGGTCGTACCAGACGTCAAGCGGACTCATCTCCGACAATTCACGCATGCGTTTGCGGTAGGCCTGCACGCAGGCCATGGCCAGTTGTCCTGCCTCCTTATCGTTCAGCCGATTGTCCTGGGCGGCGACGGCAAAACTGACCGCCAACCGTTTGATGTCCCATTCCCAAGGTGCAGGGAGCGTCTCGTCGAAGTCGTTGATATCGAAGATCAGGTTGCGTTCAGGGGTGGCGAACAAGCCAAAATTGAGCAGGTGGCAATCGCCGCACGCCTGGACGCGTATGCCGGTGCAAGGCAGTGTGGCGAGGTCGCGTGCCATCAGGCCGGCCGAGCCGCGCAAGAAGGTGAATGGACTGCGCAGCATTCGCCCGTAACGCACAGGCACCAGTGCCGGATGTCGGTCACGGTTG
The DNA here is from genome assembly GCF_054792385.1 of Pseudomonas sp. SA233. NCBI lineage: Bacteria > Pseudomonadati > Pseudomonadota > Gammaproteobacteria > Pseudomonadales > Pseudomonadaceae > Pseudomonas > Pseudomonas sp. SA233. The sequence goes on from NZ_CP096449.1 coordinate 2,638,008, forward strand.
GACAGTTCGAGCAAACCGACAGGATCACGCTGCCTGGGCTTGCATTTCCACGTTGCATGAGCCGCCCGCGGCACGACATCTCGTAGACGTTTGCCGGCCTCCAGTCTCTCCTTGAGCGAGTGAAAATTCTTATCTTCACGGATGTCGTCTATTACCCTGGACAACCGTTTGGTTGAACGCTTCTTGAACTCAGCCATGTCGGCACCTTGGATGAGCAAAGGGTGGGCCCGACCGACAACGGAACTCGTCTGTGATGAATCACTGATGCGGCGTCGAATATTCCCGGACAGCTTCTGAAAAGCGTAGCAGTAATTCACTCATCCCAAATTGGCCGTGCAGCTACCAGTCTGTTGAGGCGGGCAGTGGCGTGACAAGGAGCGGTAATTGCCTTCGACACTGTGTTCAATGCTGTGGTGCTGTTGTTTGTCGTGCCTGCGCCGCTGCTGGTTTGCATCAAAGTGGTATTGGCGCGCAGGGCCAGAGGCGCACAAAGAAGCCCTGGCCAACATTGAGCCAGGGCCGCCAATTACCTTCAGGCGATAAGGTCCACTGCAAGCTGGAGGGCTACCCATAACGCCAGGCCAGTGGCGAATGCCAGCGCAATGTTTTCGAACCAGTTGTTGCGGTACGCCTTGCCCAGCAGCGATTTCTGGTTGGACATGATCAGCAGGCCCAGCGAGATCACCGGCAGGCCGATGATGTTCAGCGCGCTGACACCGATGGTAAGGGTCACGAAGTCGGGCATGCCCGGGATCGACCAGACCAGTGGCGTCACCAGGATGAACTACATGAACCACTTGTGCATCGGGACGTTGTGGAATTCCTTTCCATAGCGTTCGCGCCGTTCGGGCTTCACATGTTGGAAAGCGTCGGTGATCAGCATGGGGAACGCAGTGGTCTTGCCAGAAATGCTGGCGAACAAAGTGGCGAATACGCCTACGAAGAAGATGTACCAGCCGATCGGGCCGAAGAACAGTTCCAACGCCTTGCCCAGGTCGCCGAGCGTTTTCACCTCGATGCCGTTGGGCCGCAGGATTTCCGCGCCGACGATCCAGATCGCCAGGTTGATGACGATACCGACGAATACCGCGAACAGCAGGTCGTTGCGCATGATGCCTCTGGTGCTTGCGGGCACGGATATATCCCGCTTCTGGAACTATCGTGCTGTTTCAAGCAATCGATTTTGTCATTTTACGATCCCTCTCCAAGCACCATTGAGCTGCATAAAACAAAGGTTCCAGGGCGCGTCGGGATTTCTCGCAAAAAGCAATGCTGGCACGTTGACTCTCCCCTTAGGGGGAGACTTTAGACTCCCGGCCCTCGATATATCTGGCCTGAAAACAGCATTTTTTGGCCCGATGAATTTATTCATTCAATGCGGCTTTTGTAGGGAAACAATCAATGAACAATCCCTTGGAATTGGACAGCGTTATCAGCAGTACACAGGAGATTCTTGCGCAGTTGCTGGTGTTGGACCGGGCCGACGTGGCAGAGCACAGCAGTATCGTTGACGACCTCGGCGCCGACTCGCTGGACATCGTCGACTTGAGCTTCCAGCTGGGCCGTCAGTACGGTTGCACCTTGCCGAAAACCAGCGTGCTGGATCACGCGGTAGCGGTGTTCGGCGACGCCACCCGGTTTGTCGAAAAAGGCCGAATCACGCAGGACGGCGTGGCCTTGCTGGAGCAGAGCCTCAGCGCTTATGCGCCGGGCCAGTTGCACGCGGGCATGCAGCCGGGCGATGTCTTCTCGGCCACCACCGTGCGTAACTGGGCGCAGCAATGCCATAACGTTTTCAACTACCTCCCCGAGACCTGCCCTGAGTGTGGCGCGGTGCATGCCCAACTCAACGAACGCAAACAAGTGGTGTGTGGCGGTTGCAGTGCTCGTCTGACCCCTTTGGACGGTGACTCGATCTCGCGTCTGTTGGTTGAGCAGTACGCGGCCACCCAATTGAAGGCTTCGGCGTAGGGGTTGCCTTGATGCAAGCCCGAGAGGTTCTGGTCACCGGCTATGGCCTGGTGGCTCCCACGGCACTGGATGCAGCCTCGCTGTTCACGACGATCAGCGAAAACCGTTCCTGCATTCGCCAGCACCCGGCGTTTGTCGAACTGGGGTTTGCGAACCCGGCGGCCGGGTTTATCGATGAGCAACAATGGCAGGTGATCGCTGCGGCCTTTCCGGGCGATCTGCAGACCACCTCCCGCCAGGAATGGCTGGCGCATTACGTGGCCCGTCAGGCGTTGGCCCATGCCGGGTTGGCCGACGGCGCATTTGCCCGGGTCGCCAGCGGTATTTTCGTCGGGGCCAATAAATACTGCATGAGCGGTGATTTGCGGGACGCCAGCCGTTACATGGACGATCATGGGCGGGTCGATCTTGACCAGTACCTGGATAACCACACCCTCAGCGGTGGGGCGTTCGCCCGGCGGGTTGATCAGCAAACCCGCCATCTCGCCGAATGGCTGGGTGTACGTGACCATATCTCCACACATTCCGATGCCTGTGCCGCTGGCACCATGGCCATCGGCAGCGCCTATCGAGCGATCGCCCGTGGCGAGATCGACCTGGCGTTGTGTGGCGCGGTGGAGTTGATGGCCCATGAATTGTCCTACTACAGCTTTGATGGGCTGGGCGCACTCTGCCAGCGAGTGGACTTTTCCCCACAAGAACAGAGCCGGCCGTTCATGCCAGACCGCTGCGGTTTTGTGCTGAGTGAAGGGGCGGCGTTGTTGGTGCTGGAATCCCGCGAGCATGCCGAGCGTCGTCAGGCCCACTCGCTGGGCCGGGTGCTGGGTTACGCGAACCTGTGCGAGGCAGAGAAAATCACCTCCAGCAGCCGCGATGGCAGCAAGTACGCCGCCTGCATGGCCGCGGCCCTGGCCGATGCCGAACTGCCCAGTGCGGCTGTGGACCATGTGAATGTTCACGGTACGTCGACACAGGCCAATGACCGTTGCGAGGCCCTGGGCCTGGCGCAGGTGTTCGGCGAAACCCTGGAGCAGATGACGTTCACCGCCAACAAATCTGCCGTAGGGCATTCGTTGGCCGGCAGTGGTGCCATTGAGGCGGTGCTGTCGTTGATGAGCATTCAGTCGGGCGTGGCCTTGCCGACCCTCAATTTTCAGCCGGAAAAATCCGAATTTCCGGAGTTGAAATTCCTTTGCGAACCGTTGCAGCAACCGATCAATGTCGTGCTCTCAAACTCCTTCGGGTTTGGTGGCGTGAACAGTTCGTTGGTGCTGGGCAGGGCATGACATGACCAGATCCAATTCAACTGCTGTTTATATCACTGCAGCGTCGGTACTCAACGCCGCCGGTACTGAATGTGCGCCTCGTGACAGTCAACCTCAGGCCGCGCAACCGCTGGATTTCGACCCGGCACGCCTGGCCCGTTGTGTCACAGCGCCCGCCTTGCCGGCTGGTGTGTACGACCGCAAATTGTCCCGCAGCCTCGAGCCTCAGGGCGCGCGCCTGCTGTATTGCGCCGGCCGCCTCGCCGAGGCCTTGCGTGAGCTGGAACTGCCCGATGAGCGGATCGCATTGACCGCTGCCATTCCGGAAGTGGATGGCCCCAGCTCGTGCTGGGATGCCGTGCAGGCCATTGGCGCACAACCGGCGGATCTGTTGGCGCAATTCTTTGCCCACACACCGCCGCTGCATGCGCTGATGATGCTCAACAGCAGCGTCATGGCCCACGCGGCTGAGGCCTTGCATTGCAAGGGCCCCATGGGCGGTTTTTGCTCCCAGGGCAATGCGGGGCTGGATGCTTTGATGGAAGCCGCCGCCCATCTGAGCGAAGGCCGTGCCGATGCTGCCGTCGTGGTCAGTAGCAGCCCGAACATCACCCCGGCATTGTACCTGCGTGACGCTACGCACCCACCTGTGAACCCCGGCCCGTGGGTTTTCGGCGAAGGTGCTGCGGCACTGTTGCTGACGACCAAACCGGGCCGCGGTGCTCAATCTGCGTTGCGCATTGCCGGGTTTGCCCGTGGTTACAGCGCGCAACCCGAGCGTGGGCTGGCGGTTGGTCGCGACGTCATCGAGCGTGCTTTGAGCAACGAAAAACTATGCCTCAGCGATGTCGGGCAAGTCGTCGCCGATGCACAGGACCCGCAAATTGCCGCGTTGTTCACCCTATCGGGGCACACCCTCGAACACTCCAGGGCGTTGGTAGGTGACTTGGGCGCCAGCGCCTTGCTCAGCGAAATCGCTGTGACCTGGGCACTGGATTGCAGCCGTTACACGCTGTTGCTCGAACATAGCCGAGGTGGGCATTGGGGCGCGGTGCTGCTGGCCAGAACGTCGTCGGACACAGAGACAATGGAGAGTTACCCATGAGCCCCAGACGGATCGTGATCACGGGCATGGGCGCCGTCACCGGCTTCGGTTTCGAGTGGCAGTCCATGTGGCAAAGAATGTTGGCCGGCGAGCATTGCATTCGGCCATGGCAACCGGAAGGCGTCGAGGCGGGTGCGTTCCCTGTGCGTTACGCAGCGCCCGTGGATATGGGCTTGATGCCGGCACACTTGAAAGACCATCCGGCCTGGGGGTTGTCGCTGGAAAAACGCACCCGTTTTGGTTGGGTCGCGGCCACCCAAGCCATTTCCGACAGTGGCCTGAGCCCCGAACAGTTGCGTGGCGCGGCGGTATTGTCAGCGTCCGGCGCACCTGCTCATCGTTTGCAGGACATGCTGCTCAGCCTGGCGGATGACCCGGCGCAGGCACCGTCCTGGGCTCAGTTGATGGCGCGACAGGCGCAGGTCGATCCTGACAGTTCACTGTGTCAGAGCAACGACCGTCTTGCGCGGGTGATTGCCGATGGCATCGGCAGTGAAGGCCCGGTGATCAATATCAGCAGCGCTTGCGCGGGAGCATCCCAGGCCATCGGCAATGCATTCCAGATGATCCGTCGCGGCGAGGTCGAGCTGGCCATTGCCGGGGGCGCCGATTCGGTGCTGAGCCTGGACACCATGACCGCGCTGTATCTGCTCGGCGCCGCCAGCAGCGAGCAGCGTTGGGGCACCGAACTGTGTCGGCCGTTCGACCGCCATCGCAGTGGCTTGATTGCGGGTGAAGGCGGTGGCTTTGTCGTGCTCGAAACCCTCGAACGGGCGCTCGCCCGAGGGGCAACGCCGTACGCCGAAGTGCTGGGTTTCGGCAGCAGCCTGGATGCCTACAAAATCACCGCACCCGACCCGCAGGGCCGGGGAGCGGTGCTGGCGATGCAGGCGGCCCTGACAGATGCCGGGCTGGAGCCGCAACAGGTCGATCTGATCAATGCCCACGGTACGTCGACACCCCTCAACGATGCCGCCGAAACCCTGGCGATCAAGACCCTGTTCGCCGAGCGCGAACATTATCGGCGGTTGCTGGTGACGGCCAACAAATCCCAGTTCGGCCACCTGATTGCGGCCGCCGGAGCACCGGAATTCATGCTCACGGCCCTGGCCTGCCGGGATGATCGGGTCACGCCGACCCTGAACCTGCATGATGCCGACGAACAATGCGACCTCGACTACTGCGCCCATCAAGCGGTCAAGCGCAAGGTCGACGTTGCCCTGAGCAACTCCTTCGGTTTCGGCGGCCTCAACACTTCACTGGCGCTGGGCAAGTACCGGGAGGCGCCGCGATGAAACAGGCGGTCGCGATTGCCGGTGCGGGTTGCGTGTTGCCCAGCGGCTGGGGTGTCGAATCTTTCTGGGCGGCTGCGAACGAGGGGCGCAGTGCAATTACGGCGCTGAACGCCCGAAGGTTCAGCAGCGAACGCGTGGTGGCGTTCGGGCAAATTCAGGATCAGGACCACCAACGCAGCCGACAAGACCTTGCGCAAAACCTTCAGCGTTACTGCACGCCGGCAGTGATCTGGGGTGTCAGCGCGGTACGTCAGGCGTTGGAAGAGGCAGGCCTTGCCGATGAGCAGCCAGATGTCCGTTTCGGTTTGTATTGCTGTCAGGGCGGCTACACCCATCCGTCTCTGGAATCCTATGCCGAGTTGTTGCTCGGCTGTCGGCAGGACGGCGTCGCCGACATGGCGGCGTTCGCCAAACGGATCCTGCAAGACCGTGCCCAGGACCCTTTTCTGGTGCTCAAAGGCTTGAGCAACTGCTTGCTGGGTGTCACCAGCCTGGCGCTGAAACTGGTGGGTGAGTGCAACGCCTATATGCAAGGTGTCGCCGGCAACCTGGCAGCCTTGCGTGAGGCTACGGCCGCTTTGCAGGATGGCCGAATCGACGCGGCGATCGTTGTCGGTGCGGGCAGCGAGCTGGATGCCCTGGCGCTGTCCGGGTTGGTTCAGGCGGGGGTCATCAGCGCCAACGGCTCGAACACTCTGCTGCCGTTTGACCTTCGGGGCACCGGCGGCATTGCCGGGGAGGGCGCGGCAGCATTGGTGCTGCGCCGGCGCGAAGACCTGCCGGCCGGCCCTCAGGCGTGCCTCGCCGACATGACGGCCCATGCCACCCTCGGTCGCTTGAGCCTGCCCGACAGCCCAACCGATCTGTTGGTGTGCAGCGGCACCGGCGATGCCCACAAAGACCGCGTGTTGTGCCAGACGCTGGCCCTTGCGCGCGCCTCGCACATCACCAGCGGGTTGGCGATAAACGGCATTCTCAGCGCAGCGCCGAGCCTGGTGGATCTGATGCTTGCGCGTTGCGCATTGCAGGCCCAAAGCGTGCCGCCGATTGCCGGTTTGCAGCAGCCAGTGGCAAACCTGCCGTTCATTCAGGGCGCGCCCCACGCCGCGAGCCTTGAGCATTGCCTGGTGCTGAACCGCGACGACAACGGATTCAGCGCCGCCTACCAAGTGCTCTACAGCGCAAAGGTCACTCAAGACTGACGCTGACTACCGCCCATTTTTTACTTTCAGGGATATGACAGTCATGGATTATCGCGATTTCGTTCGGCCCAAATTCGTCGGCCTGCTCCAGGCACTGGGCCTGGAGTGTGAGTTTCAGCGCGCCCTCGGTAGCCAGTTGTTCTACCGCAACCCCAAGGGCGACATGGTCACGGTCACCGACTTTCTCGGCGGTTACGGTGCGGCACTGTTCGGCCACAACGACCCACAGTTTGTCGATCAGCTCTGTGCGCTGCTGCGCAGCGACGTGCCGTTCAACGCACAAATGTCGATCCGCGGTGCGGCCGGGCAATTGGGGCGAGAGCTCAGTGACGCCTTCAATCGCGAACTGAAGAACACCGAACGTTACATTTCGACTTTCTCCAACAGTGGCGCAGAGGCCGTGGAAATCGCCGTCAAGCACGCGGAGTTCCGTCGCCAGAAGAGCCTGCAAAAGCAGTTCGACGACATCGATTTCACCCTGGCCAGCCTGACCGCCAGCGAACGCGCTTATCGCGAGCTGGATGTAGCCGAGCTCGACCTGCCTGCAGGTGTCCTGCCAGCCAATCTGAACAGCGTGACCTTGCGTCAGGTGGTTGAAGCCGTTCGCCAACACAACCTGGCGCAGCTGCATATCGAACCGGTATTTATCGCCCTGCGCGGCAGCTTCCACGGCAAATTGGTCAATACCGTGCAACTGACCTATGGCCGTCAGTACCGCGCGCCGTTTGCCCGTTTTGGTCTGAACGTCGAGTTCATCGACCCCCAGCAGCCCCATCAGTTGCAGGAATTGCCCGCCCGGCACACGCACCATTGGCTGAGCCTGCAATGGGACGGCGAACATTTGAACGTGCTGAAACTACCGTTCAGCGCGATTACCGCCGTGTTGATGGAGCCGATTCAGGGCGAAGGCGGTATCAACGAGTTCGCGGCCGAGTTCTACCTGGGGCTGCGCAAGCTGTGTAACGAGCAACAATGCCCGCTGGTGATCGATGAAGTGCAGTCAGGTTTTGGTCGCGCCGGGACGTTTCTTGCCAGCAGCCAGTTCAACCTGCAAGGCGACTACTACTGCCTGTCCAAGGCCCTCGGCGGCGGCTTGATGAAAATCGCCGCGACGGTGATCCGCAGCAGCCACTACGAAGGCGAGTTCAGCTACATCCACAGCTCGACCTTCGCCGAGGACGATCCGTCCTGCCATATCGCGCTGTCGGCATTGCGCCGGTTGTTCGCCAATGACGACGCGATGCTCAAAGACATACGCACCAAGGGCGCCTACCTCAAAGCCTCGCTCAATGAACTGAAGATGGCCTATCCGGATGTGATCGCCGATGTGCGCGGGCGCGGCTTGCTGGTAGGTTTGGAACTGCACGACCTGAGTGTCAGCAGCTCGCTGGTACAGGCGTCGGCCCAGTACAACGATGCCTTGGGCTACTTGATCGCCGGCTACCTGTTGCAATTCGAAGCGTTGCGGGTAGCACCGTCGGGCAGCAACTCCAACGTGATTCGCCTGGAGCCGCCAGCCTGTATCACCCTGGGCGAAATCGACGGGCTGATCGGTGCCCTGCAACGAGTCTGTGACATGCTGCGCCGTGGCGATGCGCTGCCGTTGGCGGCGGGTATCTGCGCGGACTCGATTCCCGCCGTGCCAGCCCGTCAGGACGATTTTCGGGTGGCCGAGCCCGTTGAAAAAATCGATGCCAAGGTCGAAGTCGTCGCCCGGGTAGCGTTCATCAACCACCTGATCGATGCCGATATCCTCGGTGACGTCGATCCCTCGCTGGCAGCCCTGAGCCCGGAACAGAAACGCACATTCATCAACCGCACCAAGCCTGAACGCCGCGCTGCGCCAGTCGGCCCGGTGATCATTCGGTCGCGCCTGGGCATGGCGGTGGAGTTCACGTTGTACCCGCTGTGCATGGATTCGGATGCCATGGCCGAGTACATCCTCAGCGGTGACCTGGACAGCATTCGCGAAGAAGTCGGCAGGCGTGTTACCGATGCCCGCGCCGATGGCTGCAGCATCGCCGGCCTCGGGATGTACACCTCGATCGTCACCAACAATTGTCAGGCGCTGAAGATTGCCGACATGGCGCTGACGTCCGGCAATGCCCTGACCATCGGCATGGGGCTCGAAGCCATCGAGCAAGGCTGTGTACAGCAAGGTCTGGCACTGCGCGAGCAAACCGCTGCCGTTGTCGGCGCCGCCGGTAACGTTGCGTCGACCTATGCCTCGTTGCTGTCCGCCACTGTCGATCACCTGATTCTGATTGGCAGCGGTCGTGACGGCTCGGTTCGGCGCCTGGAGAAAACTGCGCAACAGATTTACGCCGACGCGGCGCGTTCGATCCTCAAAGGCACGGCCGAACATGACCGGTTGGCGCAGCGACTGCTGGCCCTTGATGGTTTTCGTGGCTTGTTGCATTCACATGGACAAAAAGCCGACCTCGGTTTGCACATCGCCCGTCTGGTGGATGAGCGCCTTGGCGCGAACGCCTTCATCACGGTCACCAACGATCTCGAAGCCCTCAAGGGTGCACGGATTGTCCTGTGCGCTGCCAATGCGCCTCAGCCGTTCCTCGGCGCCGAACATTTCGCCGAGCGCAGCGTGATTTGCGATATCGCCGTGCCGCTGAACGTTCATCAAGACATGCCGAGCCAACGCGAAGACGTGCTCTACATGCACGGCGGCATCGTCCAGACGCCGTTCGACGACGGCCTGGCGCCCAACGTGCGGGCCTACCTGAAAAAAGGTCAGCTGTATGCGTGCATGGCCGAGTCGGTGTTGATGGGCTTGTCTGGCATGAGCCAGCACGGCTCCTACGGCGATATCAGCCGTGAGCAAGTTCAACAGGTCCGCGCACTGGCCGCGACCCACGGCTTAACCCTTGCGCAATTCAAAACTCAAAACTCGCTTTAAGGAGCGGTCATGACTCAGAAAATAGCCGTCGTGACCGGCGGCAGTCGCGGCATTGGCAAGTCCGTCGTGCTGGCCCTGGCCGGCGCGGGTTATCAGGTTGCCTTCAGTTATGTCCGTGACGAGGCGTCAGCCGCTGCCTTGCAGGCGCAGGTCGAAGGGCTCGGCCGGGAGTGCCTGGCTGTGCAGTGTGATGTCAAGGATGCGCAGAGCATTCAGGCGTTTTTTGAACGGGTCGAGCAGCGTTTCGAGCGTATCGACTTGTTGGTCAACAACGCCGGTATTACCCGTGACGGTTTGCTCGCCGCGCAATCGTTGAGCGACATCACCGAGGTCATCCAGACCAACCTGGTCGGCACGTTGTTGTGCTGTCAGCAGGTGCTGCCCTGCATGATGCGCCAACGCAGCGGGTGCATCGTCAACCTCAGTTCGGTGGCCGCGCAAAAGCCCGGCAAGGGCCAGAGCAACTACGCCGCGGCCAAAGGCGGTGTAGAAGCATTGACGCGCGCACTGGCGGTGGAGTTGGCGCCGCGCAACATCCGGGTCAACGCGGTGGCGCCCGGCATCGTCAGCACCGACATGAGCGAAGCCCTGGTCGGCGCCCATGAGCAGGAAATCCAGTCGCGGCTGTTGATCAAACGGTTCGCCCGGCCTGAAGAAATTGCCGACGCGGTGCTGTATCTGGCCGAGCGCGGCCTGTACGTCACGGGCGAAGTCTTGCCCGTCAACGGCGGATTGAAAATGCTATGAGCCAGGCACGCACGATTGTGATTACCGGCGCGGCCAATGGTATTGGCCGCGCCGTCGCGGAAAATTTTGCAGCCCAGGCCGAGCACCTTTTGATCTTGCTTGATCGGGATCTGGCAACCTTGCAGCGGTGGGTCACCGAGGGCGAATTTGCTGCTCGCATCGAAACCCATCAAGCGGACATCGCCGATCTGGCCAGCCTGCAACTTCTGTTCAAGGGCCTGGCCAACCGGGTCGGCTTTGTCGATGTGCTGGTCAACAGCGCCGGGGTCTGCGACGAGAACGAGCCCGAAGACCTGGACAACTGGCACAAGGTGATTTCGATCAACCTCAACGGCACTTTTTACGTCACCTCGTTGTGCCTGCCACTGATGGCGGATGGTGGGCGGATCGTCAACATGTCTTCGATCCTCGGTCGAGCGGGCAAGGTCCGCAACACCGCTTACTGCGCCTCCAAGCACGGCATCATCGGCATGACCAAGGCCTTGGCGCTGGACCTGGCGCCACGGCGAATCACCGTCAATGCCATCCTGCCCGCCTGGATCGACACACCGATGCTGCAAGGCGAATTGGCGGCTCAGGCGCGCATCGCCGGGATCACCCACGAGCAAATCCTGCGCAATGCCAAGAAGAAGTTGCCCCTGCGGCGCTTCATTCAGGGCGACGAAGTGGCGGCCATGGTCCGTTATCTGGCGAGCCCGCAGGCGAGTGGTGTCACAGCGCAAAGCCTGATGATCGACGGCGGTGCCGGGTTGGGAATGTAGCCATGGCTCGACTGGGATTGAACCGCGGCCTTTTGGCCGCGCTGGTCAGCCTCGGCTCGCCGGTAGCGATCGCCGAGTGGTTGCCGGAGCATCATGAAGCGGAGATCGGCGTAGCCACGGCCGTGCGTCTGCACGGTGACGACCAGGTCACGCAAAAGGCCGTGTACCTCAAGTTCAGCCTGGAGGATGCCTGGGACAGCGGCTACTACAAGGCCAAGGGCCGAGCCCGTTACGACTTCCGTTATGACGGCAACAATCCCTACAGTGCGCAAGCCCGGGACGATTACCGGGCAACCGCCGATTGGCGGCACCTTTACTGGGGGCTCTACGTCGGTGACGGCGAGCTGACGGTGGGCTGGCAGCAGGTGGTGTGGGGGCGTGCAGATGAATTACGGGTGCTGGATCAGATCAACCCGCTGGACTATCGCGAGGGGGTGATCGGTCTGTTGGAAGACAGCCGCATCGCCGTGCCGATGATTCGCCTGGTGCAGCCGGTCGCCGAGTGGGAGCTGGAAGCGCTGGTGATCACTGATTTCGTGAAAAACCAGGCGCCGGCCGTCGGCAGTGAGTTCGATGCACCGATTTTTGCCACACCCGATCCGCAGATGTTTGTGGTCGATTCGCGGCCCGGTTATGACGGTCACAGTGGCTTCGGTTATGGCGCCAGTGCCAACGGCCGGATCGGCACGGTGGATGTCAGCTTCGTTGCCCTCAACGCCCGCCAGCAGGACCCGGTTTACGCCGTCGAAGGCCAGACCGAAGAGGGCCTGATTCGCCTCGAACGGCAATTCCCGCGCTATTCCATGGGCGGCGCCAGTGTGGCCATCGATGCCGGCCACAGCATCGTGGTACGCAGTGAAGTCGCCTACTTCGACAATTGGCGCGTCACCAATCCTTACCGCGCTTACGGCAGCGACCAGAAGGCGATGACCAAGTCGCTGCTGGGCGTCGATTACCTGTGGCGGGACTGGCTGATCTCGACGCAGTGGCAACATCAGCGGCTGCTCGACTGGCAGCCCGGCATGGTCCAGGACAAACGCGACGACCTGTTAACCGTGTCTGCCGAAGGATCGCAGTTCCAGGATCGCCTCAAGACCCGTCTGGTTTTCGGCATGTCGCCGCCAGCGCAGGACGACAGTTTCGTTCAGGGGATCTTCACCTACAAACCGGTGGACTGGCTCAAGTTGGGGCTCGAAGTCGATGTGTTCTTCGGCAAGCCCGACCGCCAGTTCGGTGCTTACGCCAACCGCGATCAGGTGCGCTTGTCCGCCGGTTATCTGTTCTGACCACACCGGTGCCGGTGTGCGAACCACTCAAACAATGAAAAGGAAATCGCGATGTTGCCCATCTTCAAGACCCTGACTGTAAGCGCACTGTTGCTGAGCGCCGCTGCCGCCATGGCAGCTGAACCACGCACGGCCGACGACATCATTCGCCAGGCCCGGGACCGCGATGACGGCAAGAGCTTCATGTCCCAGGTGTCCCTGATCCTGATCGACAAGCAAGGTAAGAGCCGCATCCGCGAGTTCAGTTACCTGCAAAAGGATTACCCGGACAGCGACAAATTCACCATGTATTTCTCCGCGCCGAGTGATGTGCGTGACGTCGCCTTCCACATCGAAAACCCGCGCGAGGCCCTGGGCCTCGAAGACAGCCAATGGATGTATTTGCCGGTCAGCCGACAGACCCGAAGGATTTCCACCACCGACAAACGCGGGGCGTTCATGGGTAGCGACTACTCCTATGCCGACCTCGACAAGATTCGCGCCGAAGACTATCGCCAAACGCTGGTTGGCGAAGAGCAGTTGCAGGGCCGCGATTGCTACGTGATCGAGCGTGAGCCGGCGACGCCTGCCGTGCTGGCCAAGACCGGCTACAACAAGCTCAAGGTCTGGGTTGACAAGAAAAACTCACTGGTGCTGCGCCAGGACTTTTTCGATGTAAAAGGTGTGATGTTCAAGCAGATGCGCACTCTGAAGACTGAAACCATCGACCAGATCGACAGCATTACCTTCAGCGAAACCGAAGACTTCATCGCCGGTACGCGCTCTCAGCTGCGCTTCAACCAGTTGCAGTACAACGTCGCGCTGGACGACCGCCTGTTCACGCAGACCGCGATCAAGCGTGGGCTGAAAGCCGGCGACTTGCCGGAATACGCCGTGTCTGCCCGCTAAGCGCCGCTCTCGATTCATCTGGAACCCTCATTCATGGAAAGATACCTGAACTTCGTCGAGCGCTATGCGCGGGCAATTGTGTTCGTGCTGGTGGCGATCACCGCCTACTTCACCTACACCCTCGGCGCGCTGATGTCGGACACCAATCCGTATCTGCTCAAGGACACTCACCCGGCGCGCAAGACGATCATTGATTTGCAGCGCGAGTTCACCGGTACATATGACTCGGTCATGGTGGCGCTGAGCAACCCCGAGAGTGTCTTCAACACCACGTCGCTGAACGCGCAGTTCGAGTTGTCCCAGGCCATACGCCGGCTGATGCTGGCGAACGATGAGGACCGTGTCGAACTGCAGCGCATCGTTGGCCTCCACAGTGGCGATCCCGATGCCCAGGCCTTGCTGGTGCAGATCCTCGCCGAAGGTTTTTCGCAGAACGATTACGCTGCCGCCAAAGCGCTGCGCGACCATGGGATTGCCCGGCACTGGGACAGCCACGACCTGCAGTTCCTGAGCTTTCTTGCCGAGCGGCTTAACCCGATCCAGGAAATGGCCTCGATGGCTGACCTGGAAAACATCAGCTTGAGTGCCGATGGCGAGTTGTGGATCCACAAGACCCTGCACGCCCTGGATATGGACCCGAGCAAGGTCGAAGCGCAGATCATGGGCAACGAGCAGATGGTTGGTGGCGTCGTCTCGGCGGACAAGAAAGTCGCCATGGTCGTCGCCGAACTGGGCACCAAACAGGACGACGCTCAGGCCCAGTTGCGTGCCTATCACCAGGTCCGCGAGATTATCGCAAAGTACCAGGCCGCTCATCCGGAGTTCACCGATGAGGTATTCATCGCCGGCATGCCGATCTTCATTGCGGCCCAGCAGGAGATCATCGATCACGACCTGGCGATGCTGTTCCCGATCGTGTTCCTGTTGGTGACTTCTCTGCTGGTTTTCTTCTTTCGCAAACCACTTGGCGTGGTGCTGCCGCTGTTCAATATCCTGTTCTGCACCATCTGGACCCTTGGCCTGATGGCGTTGCTGCGTGTACCGATGGACTTGCTCACCAGTGTGTTGCCGGTGTTCCTGTTCACCATCTGTTGTGCCGACGCGATCCACGTCATGGCCGAGTATTACGAACAGCTCAATTCGGGCAAGTCTTTCCGCGAAGCCAACCGAGAAACCCAGCGCCTGATGGTCACGCCCGTCGTTCTGACAACGGTCACGACTATTGCGACGTTCTTGATTTCCACCACCAACAACATTGTCAGCATCCGCAACTTTGGCGTGTTCATGTCCATCGGCCTGACGGCGGCGCTGATCATTTCGTTGCTACTGATCCCGGCGTGGATTTCGATCTGGGGCAAAGATGCCGTCCCGCGCAAAGTGCAACTCAAAGAGTCGCTGATCTCCCACTATCTGGTGGTGTTCTGTGCCTGGCTGATTCGCTGGCGCAAGCCGGTATTGCTGGTGACCCTGCCGTTGTTGGCGATGATGACGGTGTTCACGTTCAAGGTGGATATCGAAGACTCGGGCATTGCCTACTTCAAGAAGGACAGCCCGGTGCGGATGTCCGACGAGTTCATCAACCGGGCCGGGGTCGCGGGTACCTCGCCGGGCTGGATCGCTTTCGACACTAAGACTCCGCGTGGCGCGCTGACCACTGAAACCGTGCAGTTCCTCGAGCGTCTGGACCAGTTCATCAGGGCCCAGCCGAACGTGAGTTACACCTATTCGGTGGCCACCTACATCAAGCGCATGAACCTCGTGCTCAACGACATGAACCCTGCTTTCCTGCGGGTGCCGCAGGCGGTGGAGCAGGTGACGGTGGTCGATGATGACGGGAAACCGGAGACCTTCGATGTCGATGGCAACTCGCTCATCGAACAACACATCATGATGTTCGAGAACGGTGGCGGCACCGACTTGCAGAACGTGCTCAATGCCGATTACTCGAAGGCGGTGACGCTGTTCACCATGACCTCCTCTGTGGCGGGCGATTACCAGGCGATGCTCGATAAACTGGACGCCTGGCTGGCGATCAACAAACCGGCCAACCTGCAAGTCACCCATGCCGGTACGCCGTACATATGGACCGGGGTGTTGCAGGAAATCACCCAGGGTCAGGTGCTGAGCTTCTCGCTGGCGTTGCTGGCCGTGACCTTGATGATGATGTTCTGGCTCAAGTCAGTACGCCTGGGCATCCTCGGCATGCTGACGTTGCTGACCACGTCGGTGACGGTGTACGGCAGCATGTACCTGTTGGATATCGAGTTGAACATCGGTACCACACTGGTGACGTTCCTGGTGGTGGGCGTCGTGGATTACGCCGTTCACCTGCTGTCACGGATCAAGATGCTGGTGCAGAAGGGCGCCGAGGTCGACGAGGCCATCCTGGCGGCCATGCAGGGCGTCGGGCGTTCGACGGTGGTCAATGTCGTGATCTTCTCGATGGGCTTTGTCGCGTTGCTGTTCTCCGCCTACAAACCCGTCATTGACCTGGGTGTGCTGGTGATACTGGCGCTGTCATCCAGTGGCTTCATGACCATTTTGTTGGTCACGCTGATTTCGCCGTGGTTCTTTGCCTCGATTGTGCCGCAACCAGCAGTGCAAAAGGGCGAGCAGCCGCGGGGTGAGGCTGTGCCAGGCTAAATCGCTGGGGCGCCTGCGTGTTGAAAACGGCACGGGGCGCCATGGCCGTTCAGGGGCGGCGGTGCGGATTCAGCGGGCTTTTTCCAGGTGTTCGAACTGGCATTGCATCTGAGCATCTTTGAGGCTCAGCTCAAACTCGACCAAGCCGTCATGCACTTTCTGCAACGCCTGGATCTGTCCCATCAATTCCTGTTTTTTGTTATCGATGGCCTGCATGGCCAGATCCCAGGGCAGCTCCTGGCCGCGATGATCCTGCAGAATGGCCTGCATTTCCTTGAGCTTGAAACCGAGTTGCTGAGCGCATTTGATGAAGGTCAGCAGCTCTACGCTTTGCTGGCTGTAGATGCGGTACTTGCCTTCGCGTTGCGGGGGGGGCAACAGGCCGATTTCTTCGTAATGTCGAATGCTTTTGACGGTGGTGCCCGACAGCTGGGCGGCTTTGCCGATGTACATGAAAATCCCTTTTTGACGCATCAGAAGCGAAAAGATGTCGCGCGCTCGCACAGGCGCGCGACATCTTTGCACAAGCGTCAGGGGGTTGGAAGCCAAGTTGGGCAAGGTGTCGCAGCAGGGAGGCTCGGCTGGGCAGTGCAGGGGCACGGCACGACCGGGGCCGATCAGCGACTGGCGACTGCCTGGACTTGTTTGAGCCAGGCTTCACGCTGTTCCGGCTTGGAGCCCAATACCGGACCGAAGGTCAGGGTTTTCAGAGGTTTTATGCCGCAGAACTCCAGGGTGGTCTTGCGCATTTGGTGCAGGCCCGGCATGCGATACACCCACCGGTAGTACCACGGCGGCGTGTCCATGGTCACCAATAGGTGAGCCGTGCGGCCCTTGAGCAGCTTATCCGGGAAGGGCGAGCCCTTGCGGTACTTGAAGGCAAAACCGGGCAGAAACACGCGGTCGAAGAACCCCTTGAGCAACGCCGGAATGCCGCCCCACCAGATCGGGTACACAAATGTCAGGTGTTCGGCCCAGGTAATGTCGTTCTGTGCGGCGATCAGATCGGGCTCAAGCAACTGGACCTGGTTATAGCCATCGTGCAGGACCGGATCGAAATCCAGGGTGTCCAGGCGCAGCAAGCGCACCTCATGGCCTGCTTGCGTGGCGGCCTCGACGTAACGTTCGGACACAGCGCCGCAAAAGCTGTCGTTCGAAGGGTGGCCGAGGATTACGAGCATGCGTTTGCTCTTCATGACAAACTCCAGGTAATGAAGTGCCAAGGGTAAAGTCTGCCCCTTACGGTAGAGTCAAGCGTTGCCGGTTAGCGGTAATGTACCCCCAGAAATACCCTTCGATACCCTCATCAGAATGCGCGATCGAGAACGGCGATTTATGACAGCTTTCGAACAGGCCCTCGCTGGACTTTAGTGCACCTCCACGGTTGCGTGGCCGATAACGGGACAGGGCTGGGTCCGTTTGGGAATGCTTTCACGAACGGCTGCTATCGACCCATTGCGGACATTGAATACAACGAAGTTAACCAAGATTCAGCAGCAAAAGAGGTCCAAAGCGGTCAGTCGCCTTCCTCGGTTCAATGTGGCAGTTCGGAGGGGACGTCAGACATCAATAATCGGTATATCCCTTTTCTCCAGGGGTGTAAAAGGTAGAGCTATCAGGTTCTACCAAGTTCTGTCCCGATGCTAGCTTGGTGACCAAGTCTGGATTCGAGATAAACGGACGACCGAAAGCCACCAGGTCGCCACGCTGCGCGTCGAGGTCTGCATTGGCGCGAGCGACATCGTAGCCACCGGAGAGTATGTACAAGCCGTTGAACGCGTCACGGATAGCGGATTTCAACTCTGGGCTGACTTCCGGCGCCCCTATGGCGCTGTGATCGACGATGTGAATATAGAGCAGACCGAGCGCATTCAATTCCTTGATTAGGTGCAGGTACAGCGCGTCCATATCGGGATCTGGCAGTTGGCCGTTGAAGACCCCATACGGCGAGATACGCATGCCAACCCGCTCCGCGCCAATTGCGTTGACAGTTGCCCTTGCGACTTCGACCGCGAAGCGGATGCGGTTTTCGACCGGGCCTCCCCAGCGATCATCACGCTGGTTGGATGCGGTATTGAGGAATTGGTCAATCAAGTAGCCATTCGCTGCATGCAGCTCGACGCCATCGAAACCCGCCTGTATCGCCAGTTTGGCTGAGGCTGCATATTCGCGGATGCTCTGGGCAATGTCCGCCTCGCTCATGACGTGGGGCACTGGGTGCGGCTGCATGCCTTCGCTGTCGGTCCACATCTCGCCAGGAGCTGCGATCGCCGAAGGTCCCAAGACGCGGGCGCCTGCCGGCAGGTTCGCGGGGTGGCTGATCCGCCCTGTGTGCATCAATTGCACAAAAATCCTGCCCCCGGCCTGATGGACACCATCGGTCACGCTTCGCCAGCCTTGCACGTGCTCGTCGTTGAAAAGGCCAGGGATACGTGGGTACCCCAGGCCATTGTGTGATGGAGAGGTACCTTCGGTAATGATCAGTCCGGCGTCCGCCCGAAGGCGGTAGTACTCTGCCATCAGTTCATTGGGCAGGTTTCCGATCGCGCGGCTGCGGGTCAGCGGCGCCATGACAATGCGGTTCTTCAGCGTGAGGTTGCCGAGCTGGGCAGATGTGAACAAGCGGTCGTTCATAGTGGTTTCCTTGGTGATGGATTCGATCATTCGTACACAATCACGCGCTCAAGGTTGTAGCTGATATCGTTCAGCTGCGTGGGCTTGCCGAATGTCAGACATCAGGCCTTGGCGCGCACCTTCCAGCGCACTCCAGCGTTCAGCAATATGAAGCGGCGGGATGGTTACTAACTCGCGACGGTCAAAACCGATCAGTGCAGCATCGACCAGCTCACCGACCTCCATCACCTCCGGGAGAGTATTGACGTCAACGCCGGCACGCTCCCAAATCTCGGTGCGGGTCGCTGCCGGAAGCACCGCTTGCACGTACACACCCTTGGGTGACAGCTCCTGGCTCAGACCCTGTGACAGAAAAAGCACGAAGGCTTTGGTCGCTCCATAGATCGACATGCCAAACTCGGGCGCAAAACCCACCACCGAACCCACGTTGACGATTGCACCGGTGCCCGACTGCGTGAAGCGCGGCGCGATCGCAGCAGCGAGCCGCGTCAGCGCGGTGATGTTGAGCGTGATAAGGCGTTCGATGGCGTCGGCAGACTGGTCCAGGAACCCACCCGATTGGGCCATCCCCGCGTTATTGATCAATACCCCGATATTCGCGTCATCGCGCAGTCGATTTTCAAGGACGGACAGGTCTGCCGAGCTTGTCAGGTCAGCTGGCAGCACCTCAACGGCCACTTTGCTTTCCTTACGCAAGCGAAATGCAAGCTCATCCATGCGCGATTTGTCGCGCGCAACAAGGATGAGATCGTGGCCGCGACGGGCGAACCGCTCGGCGTAGGTGGCGCCGATGCCACTAGAGGCACCGGTTATAAGTACGGTCGGACGTGTGATCATTGAGATTACCTTTATGTCGATGGTTTTGTGAGCAACAGGGCGGCAATCACATTTGGATTACGACCTTGCCTTTGGAGCGCCCTTGAGCAAGGTACTCAAGCGCATCCTTTGCTTCCTCGAACGGGAATATCCGATCGATCACCGGCTGAATTTGCTGAGCTTCCAGAAGCTTGCCGATTTCGGCGAGTTGGCTACCGTTGGGATGCACGAAAAGAAACGAGTATTTAAGGCTCCGCCTCTTTGCCAGACGCATGATCTTGCGGCTCATCAGCCCGAATACGAAGGTCAAAAAGACATTCAGCCGTTTGGCACGCGCGAATGCAGCATCCAATGGGCCAATGAGTGAGACGATCTGGCTTCCTGGTCTGAGGATGGACATGGATTTTTCAATCGCATCCCCCCTTACGGTTCCGAGTACCGCGTCATAGTCGCGCAGCACCGTCTCAAATTCCTGCGTCTTGTAGTCCACAACTTCGTCCGCACCCAGAGCGCGCACCAGTTCAACGTTGCCTGTACTGGTGGTGGTTCCCACCTTTGCCCCAAGATGTTTCGCCAGTTGGATTGCAAACGTACCAATCCCGCCCGAACCAGCAGGAATGAATACCTTCTGTCCAGGGTGAAGATTGATGCGCTCCTTCAGCGCTTGCCATGAGGTGAGGCCGACCATTGGGATCGACGCGGCCTGCACGAAGCTCAGATTGGCCGGTTTCAGCGCGGCAGCGCACTCTGGCACAACTGCGAAATCAGCAATCGCCCCTGTGCCAAGATCGAAGATGCTGGCGAAGACAGCATCGCCTGGCTTGAAGCGGGTCACGCTACTACCAACCTCGGTCACTATGCCGGCCAGATCGCTACCCAGTGTGGCTGGCAGTTGGAAATGCAATACAGGCTTGAACATCCCCGTCGGAATCATGTTGTCGATCGGGTTCAGGCCGGCAGCGTGGACCTGTACCAATAATTCGTCAGCCTTCAACGTGGGCCGGGGAATGTCGGCTAACCCGATGTCGGGTGATTTGCCATAGCGCTTGAAGGTTAGTGCTTTCATAGTTCGGTTATTCATCATGGTTTTTAATACTTACTGTTCAGAACCGTCAGATAGAAAATCCCGTACCGCAGATACAAAAGCCTGGTGGTGTTGAAAGACGCCTCCATGACCGGAATTGGGATATTTCGTCAGTTGGGCATTCGGTAGGCGGCGCGCCATATCAGCCGAGAGGCTGCTGTCGACCATAAGGTCGTTGTCACCGTTTGCTACGAAAACTGGCTGTTTGATAAGGGTGAGATCGTGAGGTGGGCTCAAGCCCCATTGACGGATAGCTTTCAGCTGGGCGTTGCGCGCCTGAAGTGATATTGCCTTGTCGAGATTCCCACTCCTCGTTTTCAGCGAGGCGAGATAATCGCTTGCAGCACGCTTGCCTTCGGGGGTGCGAGGGAAAAACAGAAAGTTCCTTGGATCGGTCCAGGTCAGCGCGGCCTTGATGTAGGCAAGCGCAGCGACTTTGGTGACCTTATCGATACCACCACCACCCCGTGGGCCCGTTCCAGCGAGGATAATCCGCCGTACGAGATCGGGAGCCTGGAGAGCCACGGCCTGTGCCACACCACCGCCCATCGAGAAACCGAGCAGATCGACCTTGTCGAAACCCAATGTACGGATGAAGGCAATAGCATCCCGTCCCATTTCCTCAATGGTGTGAGGAACTGAGCCTCCCGAAGCCCCGACACCGCGATTATCGAAAGCAATCACCCGACGATGGACCGCTATACCGTCGATAACACGCGGGTCCCAGTCGTCCAGGACTGCCATCAGGTGGTGCAATAAAACCAACGGCACACCAGACTCGACGCCAAGATCACGGTAAGCGAATGCCACCCCGCCAACGTCAATTGTATGGGTGGTGGCATCTTTCCATTTCGCAGCCTCCAGCGGCCGCGCCATTTGGGTGGGGCCGGTGCCCGAAGACGCTGAGTCTGCCGGAGCGTAGGCCGGATTTTTCGCGCTCATCAAGGAAGTCTCCCGAACGGGTGGATGGCTCATCATCGGAGTGTTACTATCAATTTGATACAGACAATACTACCCTTTTGAAGGCAGGTCACTATCAAAATAGTATGGACATGAAAAATAGCTGCGATAACCCATGCCCGATCGCCCGCAGCCTGGCTGTCGCTGGTGACTCCTGGAGCGTGCTGATTCTGCGGGATGCCCATGCGGGCCTCTCTCGCTTTGACCAATTCCGAAAAAGCCTAGGTATTGCACCGACGATGCTGACCCGCCGACTGGCGACATTGACGGAGGAGGGGTTACTGGAGAAGCGACGCTATTCGGAGCACCCTCCACGGGAGGAGTATCTGCTAACCGCTGCGGGTCGCGATTTTCTGCCTGTGCTTTTCATGATCGGTGCATGGGGGCGGCAGCACCGAGGCGGTGGCAAGCTGACTCGCTTCTTTGACGCCGAAACAGGCACGGAAATCAAAGCGGTTGCCGTGGATGAGGTGACAGGCGCAAAGATCGGCACGCGCCCCATGCGCATTGTTGTACCTGACGAAAGCTGACATGACCTCTGAGCCCGTCGGTAGATCATTGGGCTATTATCAGATCGAATATCGACCATCTAGCGATGGCGTACTCCCTCTCAGCAACTGTTAATTGGTGAGAAGCTTTGCTTTGTCACCGCAGCCCAAAGCTCTCTCCTCGCGCGCATAACCCAGTCGTGGATAGCCGCAGTTCCTTAGCAGTACTTTGTAAATTGCTGCTACTGCCGGTTTCCAACCAAGGCATCACGAGCGGTAGGTCTTGTACCCAATAATTATGATCGACATCAAAAAATTGACTTTATTGATGATGATCGTAATCATTAGGCCGATGGTTTCTGAACCTTAGGACGCTCGATGCGAAAGCCTGTACCTGATACTACCGAATGTGTAGATGCCCTCCATCCGACTGAGATGACAACTGCTCAGTCATGTGGTGAGAGCGAGGAGAAGGTCAAGCTTGGGGAATTGGCTGAGGACTCCGCAGACGCGGGCGGCATGATCTCCATTCCGGGGCACCCACCTTTCAAGTGGAACGGACTCATGCTTGAGCAGTGATACTCGTGGGAATGAATGACCTACAGTGATCGCCTTTACGGCGTATCTTATCCAGGATCTGCTCACGACATTGGCTGAGCACCTCATCAGCAAGTGGAGAGTCGTCCGGGCAGGCTCGAGACAGAATCAAGGCGCCGAGAGCGTGTGCGAAGGTATTGATGATTTCGGCACGGCCCGCTCCAGCCTCCTCATCCTTGCCTTGTAATACCTCCAGTAATTCTTCGATCCCAGCTTCATAAGCTGCTTTGATGTCATCGGACTGGCGAGCGGCGTCTGCGCCCAGTGCTGCTACCGTGCAACCGTTGCCTCTCTCATCGCGGTGCTCTCGGGATAAGTAAAATTTGACGAAGTCAGCCAACTGGATGCCCTGCATCTGCTCGACCGTCCTGCTGATTCCACAAGTGGTTGCTTCGCCCATCAAATCCGCCTTGGACTTGAAGTGCTTATAAAACCCGCCGTGGGTGAAGCCGGCGGCAGCCATGAGGTCTGCAACACCGACACCGTCGTAGCCGCGCTCACGGAACAGTCTCGAAGAAGTCTCTACGATGTGGGCCCTGTTAGCTTGCACCTGGTCCTTTGTGACCTTCATGTCTCTTCTCTCTTTGATGGCAAGGCAACCAATACCTTACATTGATGACGCGCATCATCAAAGGCGCTTTGGGGTTTGATCTCGATCATCATCTGAATCGCACCTGGTTTCGTAGACACGTCGAACGGTTGCTTTGGGTCGATAGCGGCCTGTCGCGTACGGCAGTTTTCGACCTAAAGCGGATAACTGTCCAATCCTCTGTGGTCAGTACCGGCCTCATCGCTGGCAACAGCGGCTGCCACCGGTACCGCACAGGAATGGCAGCCGCTCAGGGGATTGCAGCCACGCCGTCATTGTTGCACCCTCATCACTCATTCTGGCACGGGAGGGCAGCATGGACTGGAGTGACATGCGGATCTTCCTGGCGGTTGCTCGCAGTGGCTCGTTGGGAGGGGCCGCCAGGGCGCTGGAGGTCAGTCACCCGACGGTCGGGCGACGCTTGCAGGTGCTCGAACAGGCCAGTGGGCAAGCGTTCTTCCTGCGCACTGCCCAGGGGCTGGTGCTCACCGACAATGGCGAGCGGATTCTCGACCTGGCGCTGGCCATGGAGCACAGTGCGCTGGCCATCGAACGTCGCCTGGCGGGGCATGGCGATCAGCCGGAGGGGCTGTTGCGCATCTCCTCGGCCGACTGGTTCGCCTGCCATGTCCTGTCGCCAGTGCTGGTCGAACTGGCACGACGGTATCCATTGATCGTGCCCGAAGTCATTGCCGGGCATCGGCTGTTCGACCTTGCCCGCCGCGATGCCGACATCGCTTTCCGGATCGTGCCCTTCACCGAGCCTGACATCGTCCAGCGCAAGTTGACAACCTTGCCGTACGGGCTCTACACCGCAGTGCATGCCCCAGCGCCAAACCCGGACGGCGAGGGCCTGGGGTTGATCCTGATGAACATTGCCCAGGCCCATTACCCGGATGTGCACTGGCTGCAGCAGCGTTACCCGCAGGCCCGCACCGTGTTCACCAGCAGCAGCCGGACGGTTCAGGCACAGATGTGCGCGCAAGGGCTGGGGGTCGCCGTGTTGCCACGTATGCTCGGCGACTCGGTACCCGGCCTGCGGCTGCTGGACGAGCACCAGCCACCACCGGGGCGGGACATCTGGATGGGCTATCACCGCGACATGCGTCAACTGGACCGGCTGCGTGCACTGGCCGACCTTGCCTCCAGCATGATCGGCGCAGGGTAGCAGGTTGCCGCCGCTCAGCTCGGGCGCATCGACGCTGCCTCCGCCAGCGGTGCCGGCTGCCGCGCCAACGTCAGGCTCAGCGCAACCCCTACAGCCAGGCAGGCGGCCATGCACAGCACGGCGACCGTGAAGGCGTGGCTGATGCGGGCTGCGGTTGCCTGCTCCCCCAGCACGGTATAGAACACGCCACCGATGACAGCCACGCTCAGCGAGGTGCTGATCTGCAAGGTCGCGCTGGTGATGCCTGCGATCATCCCGGCATACGCCGGTGCGACCCGGCCCGTGACCAGGCGCATCAACGTCGGCAGGGCCAGGCCCTGTCCCAGCCCGATCAGGAACAGGATGACCGCCAGGGACGTGAAGGGCGGGGCAAGGCCAGGGGGAGTCACTGACATCAGCCAACCCAGCCAGAGCAAGCCGATGACCTCCAGCGCCATGCCTACCGGGTTCACGTAACCGCCGAGCACGCGCCTGAGCAGGGGAACCGAGAGCGGTCCGATCAGGAAGCCGGCGCCGAACGGCAGGAAGACCAGGCCGGCATGCAGTGCGGTCATATGCAGTGCACCTTGCAGGTAGATCGAAAACAGCAGGAAGAACACGCCAATGGCGTAGAAGCACAGCGCTATGGATAACGCCCGGCCCAGCCCGGGGGCTTGCAGCGCGGCCGGTGCCAGCAAAGGGGTTCCGCCGGCGCGGTGCAGGCGCGCCTCGTAGCGCCAGAACAGCGCCCCCAGTACAGGCGCAGCGGCGAGCGACAGCCACGCCCACCACGGCCATCCCGCTTCGCGGCCCTCGATCAACGGCACGACCAAGGCGCCGAGGGCCAGCATCGACAACGCCGTACCCACCAGGTCCAGTTTGCTTGCCTGCAGCGCACGGGTGTCCTTTAGCACGGGGATACCGAATGCAATCACCAGCAGTGCAATTGGCAGGTTGACCAGGAATATCGCGCGCCAGCCCATGCCGAAGAGGTCGAGCGCGATCAGCACGCCACCCAGCGCCTGGCCGATCACTGACGCCAGGCCAAACACAGCCCCGTACAGGCTCAGGGCCAATGACTTTTCCGCTGCCGGAAAAATCGTCTGTACCGAGGCGAGTGCCTGCGGCGCCATCACGGCAGCGCTAACGCCCTGCAAGGCGCGCCCGAGCACCAGTACCCATGGCGCAGTCGCCACGCCGCACAGCAGCGAGGCAGCGGCGAAGCCCAGCAGGCCGACGAAGAACATCCGCCCGCGCCCATACAGGTCGCCAAGGCGCCCGCCAGTGATCAGCGTCACGGCATAGAGCGTCGCGTAGGATGCGATCACCAGCTGCTCGGCAGAGGCACCTGTGCCCAGGTCGGCCTGTATCGAGGGCAGCGCGACGTTGACGATGAAGAAATCCAGCGGAGGCAGAAACGCACCGACCAGCAAGATGGCGAACATCAACCAGCGCCGGGGTTCGCTGGCTTCGTTTTCGATTCGAGACATGACAGGCATCCTGTGTGGCAACTCAGGTTCGATACGCGTGCAGGCCAGGTTTCCTGGAGCAGGGTTGTCGCCCCGCTCGTGCCTGGCCGATGGGCCACACTCTAGGGAATCACATCCCGGCGCGCGCCTTACGAAACTGCACGGGCAACGTTCATTGCTGTCAGTCTCGCTGGCACCTCAGCGTGGGGTAGGGTGGTTGGGCTTGCGCTCATCGCGGCTGGCTTGCCGGGCCTCGGCGCGTACCACCAGGCAGATGCCGACCGCCGATAGCGCCATCCCCGCTGCCATGGGCCAGGACAACGGCTCATCGAACATCGCCCAGGCCCAGAGCAGGGTGATCGGCGGGCTGAGGTACAGCACGCTGGCGACGCGGGTGGCCGAGGACCTGCGCAGGCAGACCCAGTACAACCCATAGCCGCCAAGCGTCGACAGGACTGCGGTCCACGACACGCTCAGTGCAAAGCCTGCGCTGGTAACCGGTGCCAGGCTGCGTTGGCTGCCTTCGAGGGCGGCGAAGGCGAAACTGGAGACGAAACACTGCAGCGAGAGGTTGGGCAACAAGCCCATCGCCTGCACCTCGCTGCGTTTTTGCCACAACGTGGCGACCGCCAGCGAGCACATGCCGGCCACGGGCAGGCCATAGGCCCACACCGGTGCAGTGCCCAGCATCAGCGCATCGTGGGTCACCCACAGCACCCCCAACAGCCCGACGATCAGGCCGACCCACACCTGCAGCGGCAGGCGCTCGCCCAGTACCAGCGCTGCGAGCAGCGCCATGCCCAGTGGCAACAGGTCGGCACATAACGCGGCCAGGCCGGCGGGCACACCCAGGGCAATGCCCTGCGTCACGCCGGTCAGGTAGCCCGCCATGGCCAGCAGGCCGATGCCCGCGTGGCTCAGCAACACGGCAAACGGCGTATGGCGCAGGGCGCGCCAGACGAACGGGAACAACAGCAGGCTCACCACCAGGCAGCGCCAGAACACCACCAGCAGGGCGGGGTCATGATCGATGGAAAAGCGTGCACCGATGAACCCGGAACTCCAGGTCAGCAGCAGCGCGGCTTCAAGCAAGGGCAGCGGCAAGGCCCGCTGCCAGGGGCGACGGGTCGGCGTGGCGGGCGGGATCGGCGGGGGCTGGTTCATACCCCGACACATGATCAGGTGCTGGCAGAGCTGCACGGGCCGGATCTGGCCGGGCGTATCACGCTCGGTGTCCCTGACGAATACGCGGCTCATGTGATTCGCGATATCTTGCCGATGTTCAGCGCTGCCTGGCCGAATGTGGTGCTCGAACTCAGGACCGGGCCGAGCCATGCCCTGAGGGAGCTGGTGCAGCGCGGCAAATTGCAGGCAGCAGTGGTCGCCCAGGCCGAAGGCACGCTCGGGCCCGATGCCGAGCGACTGCTGTCGACCACGCCGGTCTGGGTCGGGCCGATGAACGCGGCGGCGGTCCTGCGCGACCCGTTGCCGCTAGCTGCCCATGTCTTGCAATGCCCCTACCGTGAGGCCATGGTCGAATCACTCAAGGCCTCGGGACGCCGCTCGCGCATTATCCTTGAAAGCCACTCCAACCAGGCCGTCAAGGCCTGTGTGGAGGCCGGCTTGGCCATCAGTGTGATCGACCGGGCCAAGGTCACCGAGCGCATGCAGATCCTCGAGGGGCTGCCGGCCATTCCCGACCACGACATCCTGTTCGTGCGCAGCCCGGCATCGGGCGGGGACGGCGCCGTGACTTTGCTGGCGCGGGCGATGCGGCAATCGTTTCGGTTGTAAGCAAGGGGCGGACGCTTCGATGCGCCGCCAGCGGGTATTGACTTATCGAAGAATCTCGATATCCTCGCGTCATGGAATTGCTAGAAGTCTTCAAAGCCCTGTCGAACCCGATACGCCTTCAGATACTGAAGGGGTTGAAGGATCCCGCAAAGAACTTCCCTCCCCAAGACGAAGGGGACGTTCTGACGGTGGGCGTGTGCGTCAGCAGTATCCAGGAAGGCATAGGGCTTTCGCAGTCTACGGTGTCGAGTTACCTCGCAACGCTGCAACGGGTGGGTTTGGTTGAGGTCCGGCGCATAGGCCAGTGGACATATTACAAACGCAATGAAGCCGCCATCAGCGCGCTTGCCGAGATCATCGGGAAAGACCTGTAACTTTTTTGCTGCATTATATCGAAATATCTCGATATCCCTTATTCCAGATATGGAGGTTTACCGTGAAGGCGATGTTGCTCAAATCCTACGGCGGGGTAGATGCCTTCGAGCTCTGCGAGGTGCCGAAGCCTGTACCGCTGGCGGGACAGGTGCTGGTCCGGGTACACGCAACATCCATCAACCCGTTGGATTATCAAGTCCGCCGTGGTGACTATCACGACCTGGTGCAGCTGCCCGCAATTACCGGGCATGATGTGTCGGGGGTTGTAGAAGCCGTTGGTGCGGGCGTGACGGCCTTCGCTCCAGGAGACGAAGTCTGGTACACGCCGCAGATATTCGGCGGGCCGGGGAGTTATGCCGAGTACCACGTGGCAGCCGAAAGCATTATCGCCCGGAAGCCTGCGTCACTGAGCCATCTGCAGGCGGCTAGCCTGAGCCTGGTCGGTGGCACGGTGTGGGAAGCACTGGTCGTGCGTGCGGCGCTTCGAGTGGGGGAAAGCATCCTCATACACGGCGGTGCAGGGGGCGTCGGTCATGTGGCGATCCAGCTGGCAAAAGCCATGGGCGCACGGGTGTTCACCACGGTGCGCGAGACCAACGCTGAATTCGTACGTGGGCTGGGCGCCGACGTGGTCATCGATTACGAAACAGAAGACTACGTTGCTGCCGTGATGCGGGAGACTAACGGGCAAGGTGTCGACGTGGTGTTCGACAGCATCGGAGGCAACACCTTGGCAGGTAGCCCTGATGTGCTTGCACAACTGGGCCGCGTCGTGTCGATCGTGGATACGGCACAACCACAGAACCTCATCCAGGCCTGGGGCAAGAACGCCAGTTACCACTTCGTGTTCACCCGCCAGAACCGCGGCAAGCTCGATGAGTTGAGTGCGTTGGTGGCGCGTGGGCAACTGCGGCCGCATATCGGCGCCGTCTACTCCCTTCGCGACATAGCGCTGGCCCATGCCCGTCTGGAGAGCCCCAATAACGGTATCCAGGGAAAGATCGCCATCGCCGTTGTCGAGGAATTGCCATGATCTATGAAATCGCTCT
This sequence comes from Pseudomonas sp. SA233, assembly GCF_054792385.1. Classification (NCBI taxonomy): domain Bacteria; kingdom Pseudomonadati; phylum Pseudomonadota; class Gammaproteobacteria; order Pseudomonadales; family Pseudomonadaceae; genus Pseudomonas; species Pseudomonas sp. SA233. The sequence continues at coordinate 2,667,087 of NZ_CP096449.1, forward strand.
GCTTCCCGTTCATTCGCAACACATCCAAGCGTTCAGGGAGGCATTTGCCGAGGTCGCGCCTTTGCTCACTCGCGCCAAGGGCTACGGCGGGCACATGCTGGCGCAGGGGGTAGAGACGCCACACGTATTCAACCTGATCGTGTATTGGGCGTCACTTGCAGACCACACGCCTGGTTTCGAAGCCAGTGAAGACCATCGCCTGTTCATGCTGGGGCTGGCGCCGTACTTGTCGGAAGAACCGCAGGTTTATCATGTCGACGGTGCCGGCTTTCCCACGGGTGTTTGATCGACTTACAGGGGGGGCGAGCAAGGCCGTCGGGTCAGGACGCACTTGGTTTTTTCTCGAATGCGGCCTCCAGTACTTGCTCGATCTCGGCCAGCTTGTGTTCGGTGCCTGCCACCACGACCGCAGTCTGATTGGCGCAATTCACCAATAGCTCCAGTGTCGCCGGATGGTGATCGCCCGGAAATTTCCGGAGCACGAAATGAACCGTCGCATGACTGCGCCAGGTGGCCTGATCCATGGACCAACGAGGGTCGGCGAATGCAAAAATGACCGCCTGGGTTTGCCTATCAAGGAGCGAGGGCACATACACCCATTGGCTGTTGCGCGCTTCCCAGGCGGCGACCTTGACCGCGAATCTGCCGCCTGGGGCGATGATTTTTTCCATTTCTTCCATTTGCCACAGCTCCTGGGGTAGGTTGTTCAGCGTCTGGAGGTAGGCTGCGGCAATTAGCCGGCAATGGATAGCGAAGCCGTAGAATTGCTGGCCTTTGCAACTGTCCGCTTTCGACCCATAGCGGACATTCACCAGAGGCTACAATACAGCCCCAAACCACCAGCAACTGCCTGCCCTAATCCGCAGGCTCATGAAAGGGAAGTCAAGCAAATGGATGTACGTTGCACCTCTCTGGACGAAGTCCGCCAAGGGATCGATGAAATCGACCGCAACCTCGTTTCGCTTCTCGCCAAACGGGGCCGGCTTGTGACGCAAGCAGCTGCCTTCAAGAAAACCACCGATGATGTGCGTGCGCCTGCTCGGGTTGAGCAAGTGATAAGGAAGGTTCGTGAAATGGCTGACGAAACCGGTGCTTCGGCTGAGGTCGTGGAGCAGGTCTACCGGGCAATGATTTCGGCCTTCATCACTGAAGAACTGAGTACCCATGCGAAGCTGACCAGCGAACCTTCAGCATTTTGATGACAACACGGGGCTCATCCGAAGCCCCGCCGCTTTTCCCTACCCACTACCTTTGACTCAAAGCCGCAATCGAAACACCAGATGCGACAAAGGTGAGGCCAGCGCCCACGTTTAGCCCATTTACCAGCCGCGGCCGCTGGTACAGGTAGCGAGATAACACCGTGGCGAAAATGCCCATCAAGGCAAAACCCAAGGCTGTGAGTACAGCAAACCACACCCCGTAAACCATCATCTGCACGCTGACCGATCCGCGAGCCGGATCGACGAACTGGGGAATGAATGCCAACACAAACAAGCCTGGTTTCGGGTTGAGTGCAGCCGAAAGCAGACCCGTCAGAAAAATGCTGGGCAACGATTGCCGGGACGCCGGCTGAAAGCTGATCAAACTGCGCGCGCGCAAGACCTTGATGCCGAGCCAGAGCAGATAGCCGGCACCAATGAGTTTGATCACCCAGAAAGCGACCGCCGAGGTTTGCATCAGAAGGGTCAACCCTAACGAAGCGGCTGCGACGTGAAACAGAATGCCCGCGCCTGATGCCATGCCGGATACGGCCGCTGCGACTTTGCCTTGGCTGAGACCACGACCAATGGCCAACAGGTTGTCAGGGCCCGGCGCCAATACCAACAGCACGCAGGCAGCAGTGTAGGCAAACCACACATTCATTGGAAACACGGCTCTCTCCTTAAGCCTGATGAAGCATCCATCCTGACGGTGGGGTGTACCAATGGCAAGGAGGAATCTCAAGGATTGTTGGCCCTGATGGGTTTAGACCTGCTCAGTTGTCCAAGTCAGCGACAAACGCTATGTCCGCTATGGGTCGAAAGCGGTCGGTCGCGATCAGCTACCTGCGACCTGTAGTCGGTCAGCGGCGACACAGGCGGGGACGTTGTAATCGACGACTCGCTTGACGTTTACCAATACCCTCATAGGTTCTCCAGTCATTGATGTTGGGGCGGCGGGCAGGGGGGGCAACGACGGCAGCGCAGTATTGGCGGGTGGGGATCGTCCGTTTCGAGTAGCGGGGTGAATCAGGGGGAGCCGGGCTGGGAGGCGCAGGCATCGAGGTCTTCGAGGAACGCCTGCAGGATGGGTGGGCGCGATACGCCGCGGCGGGTGACCACATCGAACGGCGAGCAGAGATCCAGCAGGCTGGCACCCAGGCGACGCATGTCGCCCGTCTTGATCCATTGCTCGGCGAAGTGCACTGGCAAGAAGCCGATATAGGCGCCGGAAATGATCAGGATCGCCGCTGCCTCGATGTTCTCCACGGTCGCATCGGCCTTGGTGATGCCCAACTGCTCCAGGTCGTACTGCTGCATGTAGCCGCGCACCACGATCCGGCTCTGGCGCACGTCCTCCATCAGCCGACCGTTGCTCGCGTTGCTGGCGAACAGCGGGTGGCGCCGGCCACAGTAGAGTCCCAGGGCCTCGTCATACAGTGGCTGGTAGGACAACCCCGCGACCCGCAATGGGAAGTGGCCGATGGCCAGGTGCAGCCTGCCGTCGAGCACGCGCTCTTCGAGTTCCGCCGGGGCACCGATATAGATGTGCAGGTGGGCATCGTGCCCACGCGAAACAAAGCGCTGGGTGGTGCGCGGCAGGGGCGAGACGGGGTCGGTCAGGGTGGAGTCGATGATGCCCAGGTTGAGCTTGCCGCTGATGTGCTGCTTGAGCACGTCGGCGTCCATGCAGAAGCTTTCCACGGCACTGAGCAGGCGCAGGGTCGCTTCATGGATGGCCACCCCTTGCTCGGTCAGGCGAAAGCCACTGCGCCCGCGCTGGCAGAGCTTGACCCCCAGGCGGGTTTCCAGGTGCGACATCTGTTCGCTTATGGTCGACTGGCCGGCATTGAGCGCGGCCTGTGCCGCAGAAAAGCCGCCGCACATGACGATCGTGGTGAATACCCTGAGCAGTTTAAGGTCGACATCGTGCAGCTGGATCACCGTAGCCTCCCGGCCGCGATGGCGGCGCCCGCCACTTCGGCGCAAGAGCCGCCAGACGTGTTCAACCACAACCTGGAAACCGTGCCGCGCCTGTACCGGGCGGCACGGCCGGGCTCGGACTTCGAGTGGTCGCTGGACCTGCTGGAGCGCTTCAAGCAACGCCTGCCGGCGGTACCGACAAAGTCCGGCCTGATGCTAGGCCTGGGCGAGACCGATGCCGAGGTGGTCGAGGTGATGCAGCGCATGCGTGAGCATCAGGTTGACATGCTGACCCTGGGACAGTATCTGCAACCGTCCCGCAGCCACCTGCCGGTGCAGCGCTTCGTGCACCCTGACACCTTCGCCATGCTTGCCGAGCAGGCCTTGGCGATGGGGTTCAGAAACGTGGCCTCCGGGCCTCTGGTGCGCTCGTCTTACCACGCTGACCGGCAACTGCAAGCAGTTTAAGGGTTCAGATCACCATCATTCGCGGTGAGTGCCTTTTGGCTTGGCGGCGTGAACCGCGAGTGCATCCATGAGTGGGGGGCGACAAGCAGTCGTAAGGTTCCAGGCCAAGTTCACGCAGACGCTCGCGAATTGCCGCCATCTGTGCCGGTGGCGTGCCGCTTTCGATCACCGAGGGCACGAAAGCGGCAAATGCCAGGATGAGGCCTTAGTTCACCATCACTTCGTCCAGTGCCTGCTCAAGGGTGCTGACCGTGCGCTCGATATTGTGCAGTTTTTCGAGCCCGAACAGACCGATGCGGAAGGTCTGGAAGTCGGCCGGCTCGTCACATTGCAACGGCACTCCGGCGGCTATCTGCAGGCCGTGCTCGACAAATTTCTTACCGCTCTTGATATCGGCATCATCGGTGTAGCTCACCACTACGCCCGGGGCCTCAAAGCCGGCTGCGGCCACGCTCTTGATGCCTTTGCCGGTCAACATGGCGCGCACCCGATCGCCCAGAGCCTGTTGTTCGCCGCGGACCTTGTCGAAACCGTAGGCTCGCATCTCGTTGATTACTTTGTTAAATCGCGCGAGAGAGTCGCTGGGCATGGTCGCATGGTAGGCATGCCCGCCCTGTTCGTAGGCCTGCATGATCTGCAGCCACTTTTTCAGGTCGCAGGCGAAACTGCTGCTTTGCGTCTGCTCGATACGCTCCAGGGCCAAAGCACTGAGCATCACCAGGGCGCAGCAAGGGGAGGCGCTCCAGCCTTTCTGTGGAGCGCTGATCAGCAGGTCGACTGCGCACTTTTGCATATCAACCCATATCGTGCCTGAGGCGATGCAGTCGAGCACGAACAGGCCGCCCACCGCATGTACAGCGTCGCCGACGGCCCGCAGGTAATCGTCGGGCAGGATAATCCCGGATGAGGTTTCAACGTGGGGGGCGAAGACAATCTGCGGCTTGTGCGCCTTTATCGCCGCCAGCACTTCGTCCAGAGGGGGCGGAGCGTAGGCAGCCTGGCGACCAGTGTCGACCGGTCGGGCTTTCAGCACCGTGGTGGCCGCCGGGATGTTGCCCATCTCGAGGATCTGGCTCCAGCGATAACTGAACCAGCCGTTACGTATCACCAGGCATTGCTGACCGGTGGCAAACTGGCGCGCTACCGATTCCATGCCGAATGTACCGCTGCCGGGCACTACCGCAACAGCCTGGGCGTTATAGACCTGTTTCAGGGTCTTGGAAATGTTCTTCATCACGCCTTGAAACGTCTGCGACATGTGATTGAGCGAGCGGTCGCTGTACACCACCGAGTACTCGACCAGCCCCTCAGGATCAATGCTGGGATAAAGCTTCGACATGGGTGACTCCTTTGGCAGGGATGTCATTGGTATCGACCCTGTCCTTAGCCTTGTCAAATGCCAAGAATGACCGGGACTGATGAAATCCATGTAATACCGCGGCGCCTGCTTCGCGGCTGAAGCCGCTCCCACACGGGGGGCGTGGCGTTCTTGCCGGCCAAGCGTGAAAGCCTTGATCCATAGCACCTGGGCCATTTGCGCGATGAGGTGTTGGGGATCGTGCTCAGAGGCTGTCAGGAACCCCGAAGAATATTTGGACATTCATATAAATCAAATGGTTATGAATCGGAAATTTGATTTGTACCCGCAGATGTACCCCTTTCAACAGCAGCTACAAGTGGATTGCAGTGGACGCAACAAGAAGGGATTGGTTTCAAAGGTGCAATCCCTCACCCACTCGCGCAATTTATGCTTTGGGCTCGTCCCAGTCGCTACGTGTCGCAGCAGTCAGCGCATCCCAGTCATCAGGAGGGTTGCCGCGGCCCAGGATCTTCTCAAATACCGCGTAGGGATCGGATTTGCTGCCTGTGGAGCGTAGGGTGTTTTCGTCGTTGACCCATGCATAGACGATGAACTTGGACCTCGAGTCGTAGCGAAAGAACAGCTGAAAGCGCCTGCAGATTTTTGCACGGCGCCAATGTCGGTAGGCGGTGCCCAGCGTATTGCCTTGGCGGAACTCATCACGGCCCGGATCGGCAGGCACAGCTTCCATGATCAGATGGCTCAATGCCCGAAACAGCTTGACGTTGGCGTTGCTTTCAAAACCTTGCGGGTCGTTCTGCTCGGCCCGGGCGGCGGCTTCTTGCAATTTGCGTAGCTGCAACGTCACACCTTCATGGAACAACAGTGTCCAGCCATGTCGCAGCATCAGATCGCGACCTCCCCGTCGATATCTTCGTCCAGGTTTACGGAGTGGTTTGCGTTGGCGAGCATGGTTTTCGCCAAGTCTTCCGGCAGGGTGGTGAGGTTGCGGCCGCCGCGGATATCAGCCTCCAGCAAACCCAGGAACGCACCGATGGCAGCGTCTTCGTGGGTGGTTTCTACGCGGCTGACCACGATTTCACCCCCGCGCACGTCGAATGCAATCTTGCCACCTGTGTCAATGCCCAGTAGCTGGCGAACGGATTTTGGCAGTGTGACCTGCCCCTTCGAGGTCAACGTGGCGATTTCGTGGATGGCAGGCATGAGCGTTCTCCCGGATGTATTGATTGAGTGGTAAGGAAAAATCCTTACTTGGTCAATCTTGGTTTTCTGCCGATCAAGCATGGGCGGGGAGGACGCTAAATAGCGCCCTGGCTGAGTTACACCACTTCCAGGGACACGATCCAAAGCAGCGAACAGCATCGACCAGGTCGAAAAAGCGTGCTGCAAACATGGCAACTCAGCACACTCCTGATGTTGACGTATAAAAAGAGGCTCGAATAAATCGAGCCCAAAGGGGGGAACTGTTTTGCGCGGGCTGTTACAGGCTCACCGGTACTTCAGCCTCTCCACCGCCGAGTGCCTTGTACAGTGAAATAAGGTTGTTGATGCTTGCCAGCTTCACCGTGATCAGGTCTTGCTCAGCGCTGAACAGGTTTCGCTGGGCGTCCAGCGTATTGAGGTACGTATCGACGCCTTCGCGATAACGGCTGATCGCTGACAGCGGCCACCTCAAGCAACAGCACTCGCTCAATGGCTGGCACCGGTTCGACGAGCGCTGGTCGATGGGTGCCGAACTGGTCTACGGCCACCATAGCGGCGATGGCAAGCCCTCGACCGTGGACGTTGTGAGCGGCCCGGGCTTCCACGGGGCGCGCTGGTGGGGTGCCAGTGCCGTGCTCACTTACCAGTACCGCCCGGACCTGACGTTTTCGGTGCGCGGTGAGCATTTCAGCGACCCGGACGGTTTCATCCTGTTTCCCACCAGCACCAGCCGCGGCGACTTCAAGGCCCTCACTGCCGGGTTGCGCTGGGACGTCAGCGGGCACCTGTCGCTGCGCCCGGAGCTTCGTTACGACTGGTTTGATGCCCGTGAACATGACCGCCCTTATGGCAACGGCCGCGCCCGCTCGCAACTGACCGCGCTGGTGGAAGCGCTGGTCTATTTCTGATTGCCCATCACCGCCCTGAGTATTTATGCCATGCAGGCTTTAGCATGGGCGTGCGAGCCATGAGAAGCTTTTCAGGCTGTCGAGAGACCCAGGCGTTGGGCGAGGTGGCTTCCGGCTTCTTTGGGGCCATATTTCCTGCTTTGGGACCGCTATTGAAACTGGCCGTCCGCGAGTCTGTGGAGCGTCTGTACACCGGGGAGCAGGAAGAAGGCGGTTCCCTTGGTGGTTACGAAATCCTGCAATGTCACGGTTCTATCGCCGGTCGCTGCTGGGATCAGGAACTGGTTGGAGGCATCCGGCGTCAGGCGATTGGCCAGGGGGTCTTGCGAGTGCTGATTGGGAAATACCGGGCTGAAATTGTTTTCCTTCATCCAGACGACTTGCTTGTAGAACTGCCGCACGATGCTGGCACAGAGAAACATGCCCACCAGTCCTCGATCGACCTGGTCATCCACAGTCCCCATTAGTTTCGATCCGTACGGCGCACCGCGCCGAATGACACGAGGCACGCCGCCTAACACTATTGAAGCGTGGTCGAGTTCTTGATCACGCGGATTCGTCACGCGGATATGTGCCGAGAACGGGCATCTACGGCCATCGCGATCAGTGGCGTAATCAAAATCATTGCGGCTGGAGAGTGCTTGATCTGGTGCATTGGGAGACATGGCCAGTGGTGTTCCGTCACGCCACCGCCCCATCAGCTTGGCGGCGAGCAATTCCTGTGCGTCCTCCGGCGACAGTTCCGGGAATGTCTTGGGGCCTTCCGAATCAAGGAATCGGTTGAACAACGCCACGTCCTGGTAGAGCCAGCGAAAGACCGAGTACGTGCCATTGCGTCCCAGTTCAGCCGCGAGGCTTGAGCTAGGGTCGGAGGCAAACTCTTGCGGTGCCGACGGGATCTCGTTTGTGGCATAGCCGAGGATAAAATGACGATAATCCACTTCGCCCTGCTGAAGGGGGCCGTCGTCCCAGCGAATCGTGGGTTGCGAAATGCCGTCATGGTAACCAAAGTGAAGCTCGCCGGGGATATCGCTGAGCCATCCCCCTTCGATTGGACTTTCCGACTTAAGGGGGAGCAGTTCCCGATTCCCGCCGGCCGCAGCGCGAACTTCGGCGGTCACCTTGTCGAGGGCCTCGGGCGATTGGCCGTACAGATGGACGACCAGATGCACCTGTTGGGTTTTGAATTTGCCGTTCCACCAGTTTACTGGATCGCTCGCATCGAAATCCCCCATCGTGACCGGGTCTGGCTCATCACGAAACTCTTGGGGGAATCTTTTCAGGAGTTGGGGTTTCACCCCGAGCGCTTCGAGTCCGCCATAAGTGATCCCGACGTTGAGTAGCGACTCGGGTTTTGGATTGAGAGGGACTGCCGTGTTAGTCCGTGGCGCGAGGAACTTGAGCATATGCATGCCCGTCGCCGGGCTGCCAATTTCAAACAACAGGTGTCGAGTCTTCGGATACCCATAGTGGTGATGAATCAAACCTTGGATGTCCGCCAGATCAAACGACATTTGAGTGCCCCCAGCAGCGTGATGGAAAACAGGGGACCGACCGGCTGCCGATCCCGCGAGCTTGCAAACTGTGTTCTACTTGGTCAGCGCCGCTTTGATGTCTTTCACGGTCTTGGTGTCAAAGGCCGAGAACAGCCATCCGGCTGTCGGGTCGTCCTCCTTCGCTCCCAGCGCCCGCACATTGAAACTCTGCGCGACTTCAACAAAGCGGTCTTCGCTCTTTTCCAGCTCATCCCACGACGGAGCACCCTCCACCAGCTCAAAGATTGCCTTGAACACGTCAGGCAGTTGCTTGAGAAAGAAGACTGCGTAGACCCTTTTGTCACCGTCGAATTCGGTGAGCACCTGGATGTATTTGTCGTCGATGATCAGAACCCGGGCGAAATGGACGATCTCCGACTTGGCCAGCGCTACGCCAATTTTCTGTTGTATCCCGTCTGCAAAGTGCGCCTTGAGTGCGTTCAGCTTTTGTTGGGACTCTGAATCCTGCTTCAACGGCATCGTCATGTTCAGCGCGTTTAGCATCGTGGTGCTCCTCTAAGAGATGGTTTAGGACACCCGCACGGCAGACAAACCGGGCGCAAGATCGGGGTATTCGTTGTCAGTTGGTTGGGTTGACAGTGATCACGCTGCGCCACCGGTTTGGAGTTCCCAATCAGACCGGCTTCACCTTTCCACCCAAGGTCTGAGCGTAGCCGCATTTAAGGCTGTAACTGTCTTTTTGATAGAAAAAATGGCGATGGATCAAGTGTCCGCTACATCGATTTGTTAGAGCCAGTATTTGGTCAGTCGCTGAGTAACTTCTGGCTAAGCATCATTTACATCCAATTCGTTCTTTCGAGGGGCTTCTTTAGATTATCTTCGGGTTAGTGCAGTGATCTTGCGGTGCCGTGTTTGACAATTAACTACGGGGGGTCTAGACCCACTCAATGGTCACCCATTGTTCTGTTGGAGGATCTTCAATCATGGCTCAGCCATGAACGGAGCACCTTATGAGCGGCACAGTCACCAATGTGTTATTTACCAGTGAAAAAAGTCTCTCCCCGAGGATGAACAAGACTGTGCTCGCTGGGTTCGTCGTTTTTTTGCTTGGGAGTTGCTCACTCAGTTCGAACACAGAGCAACCTGAAATCTCCTATGGTCACGACCTGCCTGAACCTAAGATCCAGTATTTGGGGGTAGGAGGGTGGCTACTGCATTGGCGGGGAGAGGGTTTGCTTCTTGCACCATCCTTCAGCAATCCCGCCACGCTGAATATCGAAGGTTGGCCTCCGTTGTGGGTCGAAGCCAATAAGCAGAGGATAAAAAAGTACATGCCCAAAGCAGGCGATGTCACGATGCTTTTGGTTGGGCACGGTCATTATGACCACCTGCTGGACGTGCCTTGGGTGATGCACATGTACACGCCTCACGCCACACTCTATGGTTCTAAAACGGTTGTGCAGATCATGCATTCGATCCGCTTTCGCGACGAAGCCGAGAAGGAACATTGGACCTGGGTGGATCCCGATCGACTCAAAATTGTCAATTCGCAAATGGCGACTGTTCAAAATTGCGAAGGCAGGCAGGAGCCGTCAAAACCCGGAACGTGGATCCCCTCCAGCGGTGGGCACATCCGGGCAATGCCCATCCAGAGCATGCATGCGAGCCACATCTTGGGTCATACCTTTGCTGACGGTGATTATCCGACGGATCTGAATGAGGCTCCAAAATCAGTGTTTGGTTGGAAGCAAGGCCAGTCAATGGCCTGGTTGATTGATTTGCTGGATGACAACCATAAGCCTGTATACCGGATCCACTTTCAGGACAGCGCTGCAGCGCCTCCCTGCGGAATCCTCCAACCGATGCCAGATGATACGGCCGTTGACGTGGAGATTCTCGGGGTAGGTTCATGGGAGAACGTGGACAACTATCCGGACGAGTTACTTAAGCGGACAAGACCCAGACTTGTACTGCTTGGGCACTGGGAAAATTTCTTCGGTAATGACCCCGGAGATCCAAAGCCAAAACCGTTGTCTGGACAAAACGTCATTGGCATGCAGAAAAGAGTGTATAAGGTCCTTCAGGACGCAGCAATTCATGCAACCGTCAGTATGCCAGCTCCCCTCTATGAGGTCGCCTTGCCACCCGCAAAACCACCAAAGGTGCCTCGATCTGGATCAACCTTAACTGCACATCCGAGAAAATAGAAAACTATCTGGCTATGGAGTATGCGGCGTTATTTCATAGATATTGACGGGGTATTTAGGGGCGCGTGGCCATTCGCCGAAATCGCCAATTCAATGCGTTGTGTCATAACAGCAGATGACGGGATTTTACCGTGGCAGGAGGGTTCTGTATGCGATGTATGAAAGTGGGACTTTTGATCATGGCCGTTTTGCAGGTCAGTTGCAGTTCCTGGTTTCAAAAGGACAACGTCGTCTTGATCCGCGAGCCAAAAGAGCGAGTCTACGGAGACCCTATAGGCGGTCCCCGCTTTACCGCGTATGCGCAGGAATATTGGGAATATATGGCTTTGGCTGCCAATTCCTATCACCTGAAGTGGCCTGACTACAAAGTGCAACTGGTCAGCGCGAACATTGAGGCGGTCGAGACACCATCTGATGTGCGCTTCAACCAGGCCTGTGGGCGCGACTACAGCAACCAAATGATTCCGACACCGAGCTGGCATGTCTGGCCCACCTTCCCCTCAAAACGCCTGGCCGACCTGGCGGAAAATGCGAAATTGTTCTTTAGCGTCTGGGAGTTTCGCGCGGGTGGAGATCCCAAAGGCATCACTGAAGTAGCCATCGTTTTTCGGGGCACCGAGGCGGATCAGAAGCAAGATTGGTTCTCAAATTTCAGGTGGTTAATCCCGACTGCGCTCCGCGGCGAGGACCAATACAATGTTACCCGAGACGAAGTAGCCAAGGCATTCGAGGCTGAGCTTCAAGAGCGCATGGCTCAGGGCCGGCTCCCAGCCAACGTCAAAATCACCGCTGTCGGTCATTCGCTGGGTGGCGGACTGGCGCAACAACTGGCCTATGCACTACCTCGGTCGACATCACATCCCATCAGGGTATCGAAAGTCATCGCCTTCAATTCGACACCGGTTACCGGTTGGTTTTCTACTGCCAATCCACCGCGGGATGAAAACACCAAGGGCCTTGAAATTGACCGGATTTTCGAACACGGTGAAGGTCTCGCCTATCTCCGCTTGCTCATCAACTTTATTGCCCCACCAGGCCATCGGGACTCTGCCGTCAGAGACTTGCGTTTCAATGTCAACACGCACCCTGGAGGCATCAGCAACCATGGCAGCCACATGTTCGCCTGCCGCCTAGCTGAAGTGGCCGGCGCCATGAAGGGTGTCCAATATACAGAGAAAACGGCCCCCCCGATGGCCAAGGACCAGGGGCTGCACTACTGAACGAAGTAGTGACTTATTAGCATTGAAAATCCCGAGTTGACGCGATAACGCTAATAAAGGGAGATGCGCTACATGGAAATGACAGGCTTCATGAGCTTCCTTTTCAGCGATGGCGAATACGAACACCTGGTGTATACCAAGGGGGAGGGGAAACCTGTGCTCATCATGCATGAGCTACCCGGATTGACGAGCGATACGAGAAACTTTGCCGAGCGCCTGATAGACGCCGGCTTCCAGGTGTACCTACCCTTGCTGTTCGGCAAGTTGGAAGAAAAGGGCTCAGTACCCAAGGGCTACATTCTTTGCATGACCAAGGAGTTTGGTTTCCTCAAGGCTGGGACTTCGGCGCCGGTGAGCGATTGGCTGCGTGCGCTCGTCCGCCATCTGGGAGCCTCGATGAGGAACGCGAAAATCGGCGTGATCGGCATGTGCGTCACTGGCGCGTTCGCTATCCCGCTGATCCTCGAAACCAATGTGGGCGCAGCGGTGGCGTCGCAACCCGCTGTTCCGTTCAAGTTCGGCTACTGGATTATCGGCAAGGGCGACGGACCCTGGATGAGCCAGTTGAATATCTCTGACGACGACCTGCTCATGGCCGGCCAGGCATCGGCGAACCAGAGGACGCCGTTGCTGATCCAGCGCTTTGCCGATGATCGCCTATGCCCCCACGCGCGGGTGCAGAGGCTTCAAGCAAACTTCCCCAATACGGGCACTCTCCACGAGTACGATGCTCCTGCAGACGGCAGGAAAAAGCACCATGCCTTGCTCACGGAGGAATATGACAAGGCGAACATCCCCGATGCTAACCATCCCACGCGGGTTGCTCTGCAGCGGCTGGTCGCCTTCCTCCATTCTCACCTGTGAGATTGTGATGAGGTGAAGCAGGCAAGGTGTTCAGCGCTTACTGGCCTCGATACCGAGCGAAATCCGCTTCGCCTCTGTAAGACCGATGTAGCGTGTCAGAAAATTCATGAATGGTTCTGAAAAGATACCGTTGTGGCCATCGATGATTCGCTTGTCGACCGACACAACCATGAATGGCTGATGATGTACTACAGAAAGTTCCGGTTTCAGATTCAAACCTGAATATTGGGCTTCTTTGGAAAAGTCGAAAAACTTCAGCGCCTCAACGGTGGAGGTCTTCACGTTTAGCGTGTCATTCGGAAAGGACGTGTCGGGACTTACTCGCTTATCGGCCCAGCGCCACCACTCGAATGTGTCTGGCCGCTTGTCTGTACATTGCAAATCAGGTCTTTCGTTCTCCTGGCCCGAAATCAATTGTCGAGGCTCGCTCGGTGTGAGCGAGTGAGTGATACCGCTGTCGCCGTAATCGTATACACCTAGTGCTTCGCGCAGGCTGGTGCGCTCCCGGTCATCGGGGACGGGAGCGGCATTCGTGAAAAATTCCCCAGCGATTCGACCGGCCTTGAACCAGCTATGGCGGGCGCCATCGTTTTGCGCGGAAAACGTGACGAGTAACGGCGTTTGGTCGGAGCTGTAATTGATACCGCGTGAAAGGATGTTGATGCGTTCGTATGCGGCCGCCTCGACGGCAGGATTGACGAGGACGACCATGTCGCCAAAACCACCTATCGTATGCTTCATGGGCGCCGGTTTTGCGCTCGGCGATGTGTCAGGGACAGGAGCACCAGTCGGCATCACAGGTGCTGTACTCAGAAATCCGCTGGTCGGGTTAGCCAGTTGCAATTGGCTCTCAAAGTAATGTGAAGTCGCAGTGAGCAAGACGGCGCCACCGAAGCTATGACCGATCGAAACCAGCCCGAAGAAACGTTTTTGCTTGCCGTCAGTCCCGTCGGAATGGTCGTTGTATATCCGCTGCAATCTGGCCATGAACTCCTGGAGGTCACCATCACCGACACGCCTTGCGGCCGACTTGCGTCCCCAGAATGTCGTGTAGTCGATCAGCCCCGGCAGCGAACGTCCGCGCCATCCGACATACAAGCCAATAATGCGCATCGATTTGGCAGCGGGCATCGCCTGGCTGTACATCGGTTGGTTCAGTTCATCGTGCAAAGTTTGCAACACACGTTTGAATGCCTCGACATTGTCATCGTAGCAAGCGGCTGAGTGATGCCAGCCGTGAATGAAAAGCAGGACGAGCGTGTCACCTTCAGTGGTCGCTTTTTTTATGCTCGACAGAGCCGAAACGGCCTGATCCGGCTTCCAGAACCAGCCTTGATCGTCCGATTCGATAAACTGCAAATCGTATCCAGGACCCGGTGGGTTTGTGGCGCTGACAGAGACGCGCTTTTGCGGCATTGTCCGATACGGGCTGTTATAGAGGTTGCATGAGGCTAGCCCCAACAGAGCCAGCAGGCACGCACATTGCATCAGTGCGCGGGGAATGGGCGTGACTGTCATGATCTACCTCCTGCAATCGTCAGGCTCAGCGAAAAAGTTTTGACCCAGCTGTTTCTCCGAGCAAGCGGTAAGCTTCCCACTGGTTGTCGTCGAAGAATTGATCGAGCGTGGTCTCGTTGGGAAAGGACTCGTGCATGGCCGCGTAGGCACGCAGATCAGTGGGGAGTTCGGCAAACAGACAGGGCTTGACCAGCAGTAGCCAGCCAGAAGGATGTCCATTTGAATAGGTTACTCGTGCCAACGCCGCACCGAAGGGGCCTGGGCGCTTCATGTCCGTTATGGCCCCGAGGGATTTCGCCTTGACGTGCTTTTGCATCCACAGAGGTACGCCGACAAGCCTGTTTGACGCTGTGAAAGCTTTCCAGTCCGCCGCGTTACTGGATGTGACGCCTGGGGAGGGTGCTGATGCTGATGCTGATGCTGATGCTGATGCGAACGAGGGTAACCATTTTATTTCCGCACCAAAGTCGAGTCGCACTTGCCGCGTCAGCAGCGCGAGATCGTCGAACACATAACTCGGGTCACTGGTCGCATCGACCGCCACCATGATGGGCAGGCGACGGCGAATCAGCTCGTAGAGCCCGGTGTTGTCGAAATGCCCGCCATCGCTCAGGTACCAGAGCCGCTCGGCAGGACCGGCAAAGTATCCTCGCCATTCGTTCAGCAAGCTTGACTGCAAGGAGAAGACCGTCGACGGAAGGGACTTGAGGGCGCGCCAGAGACTTGGCGGGTAATGTCCGGGCCGCCGTCCGGCGGGGATACCGCTGTTCCACCAGTAACCAATACGCAGATTGACCAGCCCGAGTATCAGCGATCGCCACAGTTGCGTACTGCGCCCCGAGCCAGTCGTATATGCCGCCCCGGAGATCGCCATCCACTGGCCTAGGCGCAGGCGCTCCACTGTGACAGGTTTGTCATCGGAGCGTGACAGGACATGAAACTGATTGGGATCGGGCGCTACATTGATTGCAGTCACAGGAACCTTGCGCGCCGGGGTGTCGCTGTCACGCGCCCCCCATAACGCATGAAAGCGCCGTCCGACAGAAATGCCTGCCGGCCCCAGGCACATCGGCATGCCCTTGTCATCACGCAGGAGGTTGCCGGACAAAGGGTCCACAGAGTTGTTCAGGCAGGTTCCGACCAGATGCAATGGGCCTCCCGTGCGTTCGGGATGATAGGCATCAAAATCGATGTCATCCCCCAGGTCACTGACGTTGACCGGCACGGGTGTATGAGTACCGGTGGGATGTACGCGCGCATCGTTCGTAGCGCCAAGGAAGGTCCGCACCAGTTTCTGCGAATACGCTTGCTGCAAGGAAGACAGGTTGAGGAGGGTGAGTGTCTGCCCCAGGACGGCGGATACAAGCAGGGCTGTAATTACGCACCATATGCCGACCTGGAGGTCCTTGAGGAATACCAGGTGCGCGAGCATATTGACGTATATCAGCAGCGCGAACACGAGTAGGAACGTGACAGTGCCAATCAGGAACGCTAATCCGAGCCCCCTGATGAAAAACGAAACGGCCCCCGACGGTGAACTTTTGAGCAGCCCGGTCGCAATTGCACGCAACAACGGTAGCAACGGTGCCAATCCCACAATCGACCAGCCGATCATGGGTATGCCGGCGGCAGCTAACTGCGCACCTGTATCCACAACTACCCACAGAACGCTGACGGTGAAACCGAACAGGCCAACGCCAAAAAGTCGCGTCAGCCGATTGCGTACGATAGCGCTCTTGTCCGCAGGGTTGTCTTCATCAGGATCGTCGGGTCGCGCCCACTCCATGGATGCTGTTGTGTTGGGGATGCCCCATCTCGCAACCTCCTGCACGAGCAGACCCAATAGCAGTACACCGATGGCGACGCCACACCAGACTGTGATTGCCGGCAACGCAAGGCCGTAAATGGCGCATGCAAGAAAAGTCAGCCACACCAGCAATGGCAGCAATGCGCGCCGGTTTCGGGTCGGGTCTTGCACCACCAGCCAGTAGCCGATGGCCGGGGGAAGCACAGTCAATACCAGCAGTACACCAGGCAGCCACCACCAGGCCGAAAGATTTTTTTCAAACAGAGTCACGGGTTCCACATCGCCAAGGAAGGTGATAGCCAGCCAGCGGATCAACCCGAACACGCCGAACAACAAGATGCCCAGCCAAAGATGGACGGAGGCCAGGTTGCGCAGCACGATGGCCGCATCGAACAGGGCGTCTCCACGACCACCGCCGTCAATGTACTGGGCATTGCGTCGCAACCAGTCGATTTCGGGGGAACCCTTGAGTATCGACTCCACCCGCGCGGCCTTATCGGATACATCTGGGTGTATCCGAGTGAAAAGTCGTCCCAGAAAAGCGGCAATATAGCCGCCACCGGAGGCGGATGACACGATGTCGATGTCACGCAAGCGTTTACACTTAGCCAGTGCCTGGATCACGCCAAGGCAAAAGGTTGCGCTACGGATACCTCCGCCTGAGAGGGCGAGTCCGATGGTGTCCTTGGGTAGCTTCGCGGTATTTGGCTGGGTGGGCTGGGAATCGGGTTTAGCGGCATTACGTCGAGCCATAATCGCAGCCGCTTCCACAGCCTCAAGCTGTTGTGGATAGCTGTGGCAATCTTCCAGCAGCACATCGGCGGCTTTCTCGCCGATCATGAAGGTGGGAGTGGCGATGAAATAGCCGGGAATGTTGGGGAAGATTGAGGCGTCGACCACGCGCAATTTGTCCACACCATGCACGCGAAAGCTGCTATCCAGGACGGCGTCACTGTTCTTGAGCTTGCTGGTGTCGGTGCAATGGGGCTCATTGCCCATCTGGCACGTGCCACAGGCATGGTGCCCCCAGGCTTCGTCCCTGATCCATTGTTTCAGTTGAGGTGAGCCATCCCCTCGCGCTGATCCTGGCTGCACTTCGTTTTCGAATACAGTGACATCACCATTGATCTTGCGCACGACTTCAATTGCTTCGCACAAGGCTTCGACATCTTTCATGGCGCCAAAGCCTTCTGCGGAGCCGTCATTGAATGAATTGAAGTTGATTTTCGGTGTATCCAGCGCGTCTTTGCTGTGCAGGCGAACGACACCTTGATTGTTACGGGTATAGGCTTTGAGGATGACCCAGCTCCACAGGTTGCGCGACTCGGTCTTGGCGCCCATCGTCTTATGCAATAGCTCCATTGACCAGCCCCAATGGTAGCCACGGAACGCGGCGGGTACGCCAAAAATGAACAAGTCGGGATCGACCCGAGGCTCGGCGTTGTACTTGGACGACATCATGAAGGCAATAGCGCCACCGTTCGTTGAATAGAGTCCTGTTCCATCGCGCAGCCACTGCTCTCGGGCAGGGTCGCCATGCTTGTTCGGCTCGAAACAAACCCCGTCCAATGTGGAAAAGGGGGACTTCGCTTCGCTGATGACACTGACTTCGTAACGGTCTTGCAGATTCTTGCCGACCCCCGGCAAGTTGACGATAGGCGCTACCATCTGACCGTCTTTATCACGCGGTCCTTCAATACCCAGTTCTTCAAGATGCTGCCGATCACCGACGCCGCTGAGCATCAATAGCTGCGGTGTATTGAAAGCACCACCGCTGACAATGACCTCGAGACGTGCGAAGTACAGCTTTGAAGCCGGCTTTTCCCGGTCGGATTCAAACTTGGGACTGGCACGATAAAGGTGTGCGCCGCGCTTGACCTCAACGCCAACAGCCTTGGGCGCGGGATCGTTCGCGCCTTTCTCAAACACAATACGGTTTGCATGGGCCGGATTCAGAATGACCAGTCGCTCCGGGAATCGCTTGGCGATATCCAACAAGTGTTCCCGTAAGCCATGGCGACGCTTGCCATCAGTGCCAATCGAAATCAGTGACAGATGATCGCGGGTAGGTATTTCTGGCGAACGAACATTAGGGTCGAGAAACTGCAGAATCTGCAGTCGGGCGATGGCGCGACCGAACATTGAGCGATCACGCTGCTTGCCGAGAAAGGAAAACACAACATCCTTGAGCACACGCCGGAAGGTGCGGTCGCCTCGTGCTATCCCGGCGATCACCAGTGGATCGATGAAGCTGGTTGTTTGCCAGCCTTTGAATCCGTGGCCACCGGGATCCAGCTGCCGACGTGGGTTGAGGCGGGTAGCGATGACCTGCACGACTTTAAGCAGCCCGCCCAACAGCTTGCCAGCAAAACCCCTATAGACCGTGTAGTACAGGCAATTCTCTATTTTTGCGAAGTACCCTTGCATGTTTTCCGAACGCCAGGACGGATCGCCCGTGGACTCGGCTATCTGGTCCCAGTCTTTGTCGTTCGGCCGGATAATGATCAACGCGTAGTGCGCAGTGCAGCCACCGATGGCTGCTGCGCGGGGGTACTGAATGCCTCCCGAATCCACAGGGCCGTTTTGGGGAGAGTCCTTGTCTTTGTTGTACTTTGAATCCTGGCGTTGCTGGGTATTGTCGGCATAGTGACGGACGGAGAAATCCCAGGTGATTTCCGGATCTTCCGTCGCGGCGGCGTGGAAGGCGGGCACGTTATACACCTCGCGATTCTCTCCGGCAGGATCAACACCTGCTTCGACTAACAGGACCCGTCGCCCGTTTAAGGCCAGGCGCGCCGCGAGCGGGCCGCCACCGGCTCCCGATCCGACAATCACGTAATCGAATGGAGTGGATTGTGGGTTTTCGGCACTTTTCAGCAGTTCTTCCTGGTCGGGATTTAATGCATGGTGATCCATGGTGGCTCCGATTAACCAACGCAACACATCAGAATGTTTCGAGGAAAGCCTTCAGTTGCTTCTTCTGGTCGTCCGTGAGGTATTCACCGAACCAGTGGCCGCGGTCGGCTACGAAGTCCGGGCACTTGCTGACTGTCAGCAGCGCCGGACCGGCTTCTTCCTGGAAGGCCGCAAGCGCCTGGAAGTGACCGGCAGGTGAATCGTCATCTAGCAGGTTGTCCTTGCGCACGCGCAACAGAGCGCGTGTGAGTCCCGATATCGCCCTGACCAGATCCAGCACCGGCGCTTCCGGATTCATGTTCATGATCAGGTTCACCGGCGTACCCTTGGGGATAGGGCGAATTTCGATGGGACTGATCTGACCTTTGACGAATGCATTGGCCAACAGGCCGATCGCCAGGAAGACAACTGTGCTGGCACCGAATAACAGTCGTGGCGCCAGGACCGAGCGTGGACGCAACAAGAACCCGAAGGCGGCGAACAAAGCCACTGCCGGAATCGCCCAAAGCCATGGATAAATGCTGTCTACACCGGTGATGCGCAGCAGCACAGCGGTCACAGTCGTCAGCAGGATGAGGGCGCCGGTGGCCAGGCGCGCCCGCCCGATGAACACCAGGATCAGGGAGATCGCCGCCAGGGCCAGCCACAAGTACAACGTGATGAAGGAGGTGGTCGTCTCACCCAGCACGCCGTTCAATAACGGGCGGATAAAGGGTTCACGAAAATCGATCTCGGACCGCACCGTGGTCCGGTAGATCAGGCCCGAATCGCTGAACCCGGGTTTGCTAGCGACATCGGCGTCATCTCGGAACCGCTGGCGAAAATCCATGGCCGTGCGCAAATCATTGGGATGATGGTAGGCGACTTCGCGTTTGTTTTTGTTAAGCAGTCTGTCGAAGGCATCATCAAACGCCACCAGACGCCCCTCGACCGTGGGATCATTGTTGAAGATTCCCAGGGCGTTGTTGTGAAGGAACGGAGCAGTGGCCCAAATACCCACCAATGAAGCCGGCCGATAGTAACCCGGGCCGCCGGGCGGAGGGGTATAGCTGTCATTGTTGCCCCATTCATCTACACCTGCCGCCGATTTGAAGGGGTTGAAGAAGCGGACTTCACCTACGGCAGGTAATGCCTTGTAGGCTTCCGAAGAGAAGTTGTCCCAGACCTGGCCACGCATAGCGTTGGTCGCGACTGCGCGTTGGGAGTTGGTTCCGACCAACGTAATGGGCACCCGGATGTCGGTGGAGAGGTAGTTGTCCTCGAATAAGTCACGACCTTGGGCCAACTCACTTTGCTCGTAGGCCACAAGGCTACCGACATAATCGAGGTACTGGTCACTGTGTTTGAAAGCTTCCCACTCAGCAAAGTCCATAGGCATTGTCAGCGTGGGTAGCTTTCCAGCCTGGGCGAGGCGCCATTCACGCGAAAATCCAAACTGCTGGTCGGGCGGCTGCTTACTGGAGTGGCAAACAGCGCAGTTTTCTAGGAATACAGCGCGGCCATCTTTTGCGTCCTTCTCATTTCTTGTGATGCGAGCATGTCCCTCAGCAGTGGACTTCAGCTTCATCGGCTGCGTCACGCTGGCGCCGGTTTTTGAGACGTAGGTAAAAAAGCTCTCGAGCTGAGGGATGCGGTATTGTTCGGTTGCCTGCCAGTAGACCGATTTGCTTTTGACCGTCGCCAATTCGAAAGGGCGCTGCGGTTTAAACCCGATAACCGGATTGTGCAGGCGATTCCACTGTTCGGAGTAAGCACCGATATTCAGATAGACCCGCGAGAGCGCACCTTCGACGCCGATGCTATCCGAGCCATCGAGGAGGACACGCGGCGTGTGGCGTGGATTCGTCGTGTAATCCGGTTTGTCCTCAATACCACGTTGTAACAGATTGGCCTGGTTCTGCGCTTCGGGCGGATTCAACCCGGCGCGGGCCAGTCGGGCGTTGACCTCGAAGATTGCATTGATGGTGTTGGGGTTGTTGATATGGTCAGTGCTGATGAGCGAGGTATCAATTGTGCCCGGCTGCTGGCTTGCGACAAACTGCCAGAGAAAACTTTTATCTTGCCTGAGATTCGAGAACGCCCTTTCCGGCCTCCAGTACTGGTTACCAATGGTGCTCGACATGTTGCCCCAGGCCGGATTTTCGGCATCCGCGGGAGGTGCGAGCGGGTGCGGTCCGACATGGCAGAATGAGCAGGCCATGGCGACCCGGAATGGGCGTACGAGCTGTGGGTCGGCACTTATTTTGTTGTCATTCTCAGTCGAATAGTACCCAGCACCATGGTCTCTGACGACCTGCTCATCCCAACGGTTGCGAGCTTTTTCGGCGGCAACCGAGCTGCCGAAAAAGTCCGGATTGGGCATAAGCCGCAAACCGACCACGCCGGAAGGGTAGCCATAGATCAGTGGATCGACACCGTCATTGGCGAGCTGGTCGATGATCTTTTTGTAGGCGTCTTTGTTGCCGACTTCAAAGAACTCCGGATAGCCATATTGTTGATGCCTGGCCGGCGGCCTTTTGGGGGTGACAGGCTTTTGGGTTTCAGCATCGATATCGTCCTTTGGGGCGATCATCTTGACTTTATCGCCATCAGCCTGATCGAGATAAAGGCCAAGTCCGACTATGGGTGTTTCACGCTTGATCATTCCAGGCTGATTCATCAAACCGGCGTCAGCAAACCGTGAGTCACGCTTTCTCGAATCCAGCAAGATCAGGAAGTCGGCGATACCGTATCCATTTTGTTGCAACCAACCCCAGAACGCCTCGTTTCCCTCGCCCCAAAGCATCCAGGTGTTCTGACCCTTGATGGCCTGGCGTGCATGCTCCGGGACGCCATGAGAATCGCTATAGTCGATGGGGCGAGGGGACATATCGTCGCCGACAATGACTTTGTCTACTTCACTGAAAAGGTTTCGCGGTTCGGTGGGGAAGCAATCTTTGTTGCGTCTGTACAGCTTGACCCCCTCTGCGCTCAATCCTCCGGCGCCTTCATCCCTTGGTGCATTCTCTTCAATCACGCCCGATAGCTTTTCCCATCCCGACATCGATTGCGGAGCAAGTGCAGCAGCCGGATACGCCTTGCGAGCGTCTTCAAGCGATTGTTTTCCTACTTCGAATTGGGTTGGGTGGATGCTGCAGGCGTTCCCTTGAACATGGGGGGCTGTGGTTTGCGACTGTGCGGGAGAGGCGAGGACGGCGGTCAACAAGCCGCCTGTGAAAAGTAGGTTTCGACCAGGCCGAAGGCATAGCTCAATCCATTTTCGTGCTGAGGCCGATCGCGTGAACATAGCTGCATCCCCTGAAGCGGTAGATGTCCGATGAGCTACTTCTCGATGGCCCGTCCTTCGATCAATGCAGACGGCTGAAACTCAGATTGAATATAGACAAACCATTGGGGTATTCCAGTCGGGTGTCAAAGTGTGACGGAGCACAGCATAAAACCAGGTCGCCGCCATCGAGCCCATGCCGGTATCACCCAGACGATCTGCTGAAGGCTATTTGCTATAACGGCATGAATTCTTAAAGCCTCAGATGCGATTTTCCTGATGAGCTGTGAAAAGCTTCGTATTTAGCTACGCTCTGAATCTAGGGGCGTTTAGTGAAATCTGCCCCTCAGACTGCGCTGCTTCGAGGGCGTGAAATTTTTAACATCATCACAGTGCTTCTCAATAACATGACAAGGCAACTGTTGCTATCCCCTGAGTGTTGCAATTAAAGAGGAGGTGTCTATGCGTGTTTTTGCGCTGTTTTACTTGCTGGCGTTCACTGTATTTTTTGGGATCGGCTATTGGAATTCATCCCATAACCCCCCTCCCTCCGTAGAAGTCCAGATAATGCAACATCTTGAGGTGTATACGGCCGACAAGCCAACAGCCCTTCAATATCGTGTTGATGATTCTCGTTTCGTTCAATACAGCCCTGTAACCCAGCGATTGTCGTCAAGCTACCCTTTAGTTCCTGGCGCTGGGTTTGATGTTGGGATTGATCCCGCACTGGTGATGATTAGCGGTGCAAGTATTGGACTCAATATCGATACGCTGGCAAAAAATAAAACGCTAATTAGAGTGCTTAATAGAGTTACCGGCAAGAGCAAGAGGCAGCGGGTGTTTGGCACGATCTTGGGCGCAATCAGTGGCTATTCTTTGGGCTCATATTTTGGTGGGCAAATCGCTATCGATCCTGCATCTGATGAAATTCAAAAGCTTCTTCGGAAAAAAGAAACGTGGGGCTCAATCGAAGCGCAGTATTCAAATTACCGACTAGATAAATTAAGCGAATCACTCGATGATCTACCTCAGTATATCTATGACAGATACTCGTATAAGCTGAGCGAAGCCAGGCGCGCTATTCTCCAGTTAAGGGGGCGCGATAGAGAAAGCTTCACCAACGAGATGAGCTTGATTCTTGCTTTGGAAAAAGAAATAGCCCCTCACTTCAATCTGTTGGAAGGTGCTGTTGAGAATTCTTGGGGGCAATTTATCGATGAGCTAAAGCTGTATCTAGGTGTATTAAAGTGGGGATGCTTGGTTGTTATTGTTTCTGCAATAATTATGTGGGTTTTTGAAAGTTATAAAGTGTTGCGCACGAAAATTTCAACCAAAAGAAACAAGAGGCAGTAAGTCTATGTAGTGCTTGGTGGCATTGATTTGGCCGGCCCTAGCAGTCGAGAATGTCATCAAAACTCACCCTCACAACACAAGGGGCGATGGGGGCATGAAAGTCAATGCTAGCGTCCTAATTACCATCCTGCCCCCTGTGATGGGGCCGTCGGTACGGATTTATTTCCTACGCCAAAAATAGATCCATAACATTCCCTGATTTAAAAACCTTTCATGTGTCCAAAGTATAAAGTTTAATCGCAAACGCAGCGCGCTCTAGCCGGGGTCAGTCAACGCGCGGAGGTAGGCGTCACTGAGTTATCGCCTGGAATGATGGGGCTTATCGGGAGGCGGCAAATGAGGCATCGCTTTTAAAAGTAACGGGTTGACTTCAATTGTGCCCCCACGGCCTGCGAAAATCACTGGAAATCGATGGGTGGTTATGGATGTCGAAGTCAGTTATGTTTTGTTATGTATAGGTTTTTTTGGCTTAATGGAATTCGGTCACAGGCTATCGGGATCCCCGAAGAACATCTGTATCCGCGACCGCAACCACCGCTCCGCCGGGTCATTGTCCTGCGCCCCGCGCCAGGCCATGTGCAGCTCGAAACTGCGCACGTCCAGCGGCAGATCCTCGGCCCGCAACCCACCCGCCGCGGTCAACGCATCCGCCGTGTAGTCCGGCACCGTAGCGACAATATCGGTGCCCGCCAGCAAGCTCCCCAGCCCGTTGAACTGCGGCACCGCCAGCACCACATGGCGCTTGCGGCCAATCTCTTCCAGCGCCTCGTCGATGAACCCCGACAGGTCCCCGGCAAACGACACCAGCGCATGCGGCCGCGCGCAGAAGTCGTCCAGGGTGATAGCGCCGGGCACGCTGTCGGCGCGCAGCAGTTTCGGCATGCTGCGGCGCAGCACCTTGCGCTTGGCGTTGGCTGGCAGCTCGCTGGTGTAGCTGACCCCCACCGAGATCTCGCCCGAGGCCAGCAGCGTCGGCATCAGCAGGTAATTGACCCGGCGCACCACCAGCACGATACCCGGCGCTTCGGCGCGAATGCGCTTGAGCAACTGCGGCAGCAGAGCGAATTCGGCGTCGTCCGACAGGCCGATGCGGAACACCGCATTGCTGGTGGCCGGGTCGAATTCGGCGGCGCGGCTGACGGCGGTGGAAATCGAGTCCAGCGCCGGGGACAGCAGGGCGAAGATCTCGTGGGCCCGGGCCGAGGGCTCCATGCTGCGGCCGGTACGCACGAACAGCGGGTCGTCGAACAGGTTGCGCAGGCGTGACAGCGCCGCGCTGATGGCGGGCTGGCCGAGGAACAGTTTTTCCGCGGCACGGGTCACGCTGCGTTCGTGCATCAGCGTTTCGAACACGATCAGCAGGTTGAGGTCTACACGACGCAGGTCGTTTCGATTCATCGGTGAGCTTCGCCTGAAGTGGGGCAGAGGTGAATCTTAAGGCCAAAGGCTGGTACCCTGCACGGGTTTAGGGGGACCAATCGCAGGGAAAGTCAGGTGCCCAATCGATGACAGGCATGTCGACTATTAATGACCACTGATGGTCTAACCGGCAAAGCCCGGATAAAGTCCGTGGTAATTAGAGGTTCACAAAGGCGAGGTATGCGATGTCCCGCATGATCCGTTTCCACAAGTTCGGCGCTGCCGATGTGCTCCGTTGCGAGGAGCAGGCCGAACCGTCACCTGCTGCCGACGAGGTGCAAATCCGCGTCGAGGCGGTTGGCGTCAGCTGGTATGACGTGCTCTGGCGCCAGAACCTGGCACCGTCCCAGGCGCGCCTGCCGGCGGGGATCGGCCACGAGATGGCCGGGGTGGTGACCGCGGTCGGTGAAGGGGTCGAGGATATTGCGGTGGGTGACCGGGTTGCCAGCTTCCCGGCCACCAGTGCCAACGACCACCCGGTGTATGGCGATGTCATCGTGCTGCCGCGTTCGGCCATTACCCGTTATCCGGATGTGCTTACCCCGATCGAGGCAAGCGTGCACTACACGCCGCTGCTGATCGCGTATTTTGCCTACGTCGACCTGGCCCGGGCGAAAGCCGGGCAGTCGGCGCTGGTCACCGATGCCAGCCACTGCGCGGGCCCTGCCTTCGTGCAACTGGGCAAGGCCCTGGGGCTGAAGGTGTTTGCCGCCACCAAGGAGCCGGAACAGCGTGAGTACCTGCTGGGCCTGGGCGCCGACAAGGTTATTGTCACCGAAGAGCAGGACCTGCTGCTGCAGGTTGGCAAGTACACCGATGGCCGCGGTGTGGACATGGTCCTGGATGGCATGGGTGGGCCGCAGATGTCGCTGCTCGGCGATGTACTGGCACCGCGCGGCAGCCTGGTGCTGTATGGCCTGCAAGGCGGGAATCAGACGCCATTCCCGGCTTGCGCGGCGTTCCAGAAGAACATCCAGTTCTATGTGCACTGCATCGGCAACTTCACCGGCAAGCCGGAGCTGGGTATCAGCCAGGACCAGGTGGCGCTGCAGCGCGCCTTGCGCGATATCAACCAGTTCACTGCCGACCAGTTGCTGACACCGCAGATCATCAAGGTTTACCCGTTCGAGCAGGTGGTCGAGGCGCATCGCTACATGGACCAATGCCCATGCGGCGGGCGCGTGGTGCTGGACATGGCGCAACACTGACAGCGGTCTGCGTCATCAGGAAGCCCGGGCAGAGTCCCGGGTTTTTTGTGCCTGGTACATCATGATTGATGTTCAAAAAAGGAAATTTCCTACAATAAAAAGAGATGCGGATTATATTTAAGCTATCACTCGGAGGTTGGTCGAAATATCCCGCCAAGCATTTTGCCTTGAATTGTTATTCCCTCGCGGTCAATGTGTTTTCTCACCTCTTCTGAATGGTTTTTTTACCCTGATCTGTATCTTCTATTCGCCTTGCATCCCTCGATAATGGCTCAATGATAGTTTGCGCAAGGAGCGTGGAATGAGCATGGCTATGCCCAGGCCAGGGCGGTGTATGGCAGCGGCGGGGCGTCGCTATGATGCGTTTTTCTCGATGTCTTGGCGACAGTGACTGGTTACGTCATTACTTCCAATTAGTTGTAGGAAATTTCTTCTGGAAAAGTTCAGGGCATGTTGATGTTCAGGTTCTCTGATTAACGTGCGCTGGCTGCATGAAGTTGATGAGGTGATTTCGTGACTGCTATTCACGACCAGGCAATGCACTATATCTACCAGCAAGTACTCGAGCGCTTGCTCAGTCATATGTCACAGGCGCAGCGTGCTTCCTTGCAGTTGTTGATACAACGGCTGCTGGTTGCTGCAGGCGGGCCAGAATACATCGGCACCTACCGCTTGCTGGTGCTGCAAGGCAACGATCACCGCAGCGCCCGGCTGCTGGCGATGCTGCGTGCCGCACAACTGAGTATCGCCCTGCGTGCGCCGGTAACCTTCCAGCTGCGGGTGCTGGTAGTGAGCCTGCCCGTAGCTGACAGTGCCACGCTCGAATGCCATGAACGCGGCTTCAATGCGCTGTTCTTGCAGGATGACCCGCGGGTGCAACTGCAGATGATCAAGGGGCGTGAAGTAGTGCCGTTCAGCCGGCATGCCCCTGCCGTGCCCGAGAGCTGGCTGTTGGCGAGGGACGCCATGCTGATGTTCGGTCACCTGGTCGACGCCAGCCCCGAAGCGCTGCTAGGGAGTCGCCTGCACCTGGAGTTGGCGGCCGCGGTGGGCTTTGCGCTGCAGGCCCATACCCCTGCGGATGTATTGATCACCGCCATCCCGGCGTGCCAGCGCCGCCGGTACCTTGCCTGGGCACGGCGCAGCTTGCGCCTGGCAGGGGAGCGGGGTTCGCATGCGGTGCACCAGTGCCTGGCGACGCTGGCACAGGGGCTCAGTCGCCTGCACGGCAGCATCGGGGGCCCATCGAGCGCCTTGGCGGAACCGGCCGCGGGGGCGGTGCCGCAGAATACGCCGGTGCGGTTGATTGCCATTGACGACCTGCTGCCGCCGTTGCTCGAAGAACAGCAGCTTGACCTCATGCTCGGTTGCCGCTTCGAGGGGGGCCAGGACGCCCGGCCATTGGGCGCCTTCGTCGAGCCGTTGGCCCCGGCGCAGTTGCAGCAACTGCACGCGCGCAGTCTCGAACCGCAGGCAAGTCGCCCGGCATTGCGGCTGGCTGGCCAGCCGGGCGCCAACAAGCGGCGCGATGTGCATCAACTGCAGTTCGGCAGGGCATACGGCATCAACCAGATCCAACAGGTGTGCCTGCTGTTCAGCCCGTTTGCCAGGCAGGGGAAGAACCTGGAGCGTTTTCTGCAGTGCTGGCATGCCGACATGCTGGTGGCGCTGCCATATCTGCATCGGGCCTTGCAGGGTAAACCCTGCCCTGAAGCGGTGAAAAACTGGCTGGTGAACACCAGCGGCCTGCCGCTGGGGCAACTCAGGTTGATCTATGGCGGGGGCCTGCCGCTGGCCTCCTGGCGCCTGATGAGCCATCTGGCCCGTCGCGATCTACAGCTGAGGTTGCTTCCGCGGCGGGCAGCGGGGCGGCGGCGTGGTCATGCGGGGCCGCCTTGATGGAGCAATCGGGCGCCGGAGAGTTCGCCTATCGCAAGGTCTATCGCTACCTGGAAGCCTTGATCGACCAGGCTCCACGAAGTGGCCCCTGCCGTTTGCCGTCGTTGCGCGAGTTGGCCCGGCGGTTGCGGGTGTCATTGGCCACCGTACAGAGTGCCTACAGCCTGCTGGAAGAGGAGGGCCGCGTGCAATGCCTGCCCAGGTCCGGCTATTACGTACAGGGCGCTGCCAAGGATGCTGCCGCGGCCATGCCTCTGCAGGCACCCCTGCCGGCACAGCCGATGCTGGAGCGAACCCTGCTCAGCCACGAACGGCGCCTGGCACGTCAGCGCACGCACAATGGTGCCCCTTGGGACGCGCCCGGCAGCGCCCGCCTGCGCAATGCCGTCGCAGAACGCTATACCCGTTCCTCCAACCGGTACTGGCGTGCCGATGACGTTCAGTTGGCTCCGGATGTGCAGGCGTTGCTGGAGACCTTGCTGGCGGCGTTGGCCGTGCAAGGAGGAACCGTGGTGGTGCACTCGCCCTGTTGCTGGCAGGTACTGCGCGCGTTGGCCCGCGCCGGCATGCGAGTGTTGGAGGTACCACTGGATACCTGCGGCAACCCGGACCTGCGCGCCCTGGCCTGGCTACTGGATAGCGAGCCGGTGTGCATGCTCGTGATGCCGTCGTGCCTTGGCATGCCGCAGGGGCGGCTGGTATCACCGCACTATCAGCAGCAGCTTGGCCAGATGCTTGGGCAGCACTCTGTATGGGTGCTGGAAAACGACCTGGACAGTGAGCATTGTTACAGCGGGCCGCCGAATATGCGCCTGCGCGATTGGGTCGACCCCCGCTGGCTATTGGTGATGGGGGCGTTCGATGCCGCAGTGGGGAGCGAGGCGCCCTATGCCTACTTGCTGGGCCATGATGCCGGGCTGGCCAAGGCTTTCACGGAGCGTGCGTTTCGGCTTGCACCGCTTCGCCTGCAAGCGCTGGCGCACATGTTGGGCAAAGGCGAGCTCGAGACGCAACTGGTGCGGCTACGTACGGACCTGCAAAAGCGTATGCAATGCCTGGCGCGTGAGCTGCAGCTGCAGTTCGGCCAGCGGGTGGCATTGGAAACGCCGGAGGGCGGTCGGACCCTGTGGGTGCGCTTTCGCCAGCCACTGCCATGGGCGGATATTGCCGCGTCGTTGGCGGGTTCAGCGCTGCATGCAATGCCGGGCGAGCAGTTCAGCTTGCAGGGGCGCTACCAGCAGTGCCTGGCGATGGCGTGGCTGGGTGATCACCCGGGGGAGCTGCAACAGGCGGTAGAGCGCCTGGCCCAGGTGCTGGAACTGCGATGTGGCCGGCCCGCCGGGGTTACACCTTGAGCCGTCGGGGGATGTCGGGCGGTGCTGTGCGCAAAGAACAGATATCGCTAGCCTGACGCATCCTTTGTAGGAGAAGCCTTGTGCTGTTATGAGGCCGACACCGGGATGTAGTCGAACAGGGCAATGTTCTGCACGTATTCGCACAGGCCGACACCGCCGCCGTGCGGGCCAGTTCGCCGGGGCTGCTGCGCAGCCCATCACGACACAAGGCCGCTCCACAGACAGCGCCACCGAACTGACCCACGGCACTTGCCAGGCTTACTGGTCTGTATGTATAACCAGTATCCCTTCCAGCCGCCTGACCCCAGCCCGTGATCGCCCATTCCGTAGACGACCCGTTCTACTACCTGCACAATTTCCGCCAGGTGCTGCTGTGGGTAGAACAGCGCTACGAAGACCTGCTCGACGATCAGGAACTCGCTTTCATCCACACCTTCAGCCAACTGGACGCCCCGGCGCAGGCCCTGATGGTGCGCATGGTCATGCGCAAGGGCGAGCTGTTTCGCAGCGACCGCCTCGACTATGCCGAAATCGGCGATACCGGGCAGGCCCTGCAGCCGTTGCTGGCCCTCGGCTGGGTACGGGAGCCCGCGCAACTGGAACTGGAGCAACTGTTCGCCCTGTTGCGCAAGGACGAACTTGCCCGTTGTTTTGCCCCGCAGCTGAGCCGCCCTCGCGCCGCCAAGCATGACCTGCTTGCACAACTACAACCCTTGGGCCTGCAAGGCCGGTCACTGGCCGAGTGGTTCCCGGACAGTGGCATGCGCATCCTCCATTGGTGCCTGCAACCCTTGTGCGACCGCATGCGCCTGCTGTTCTTCGGCAACCTGTACCAGGACTGGTCGGACTTCGTCCTCGCCGACCTTGGCTTGTTGCGCTACGAACAGGTGCCGTTCAGCCCCGATTCGCGTGCCCTTCAACAACGTGCCGAAGTCGACCTGGCCATGGCATTGCACCGTTGCGCCGAGCGCCTTGAGCAAGGCGACGACCCGCTGTCGATCCTGGCAGCCATGCAGGACCTGCACAGCGACAACCCATGGCTGGCCCGGCGCCATGCGCGCCTGCAATTCGCCTTGGGCCAGCAATGCGAGCGTCTGGGCGACTGGGCGCAGGCCATGGCTGTGTACACGCAGTGCAGCCACGCCCAGGCGCGCATCCGCCAGGTGCGGGTGCTGGAGCGCAGCGAGCAGTGGCACCAAGCCCATGCGCTGGCGCTGCAACTGGCCGCGGCACCGGCCAACGCCCTGGAAGTGCAGGCGCTGGAACGCATGTTGCCACGCCTGGCACGCAAGCTCGGTGGCCCGCCACAGCGGCGCCAGCGTGTCGCGCCGCTGGAGCTGATCGAGCTGGAGCTGCCCCGGGAACAGGCAGCGCTGGGCGTGGAGGAGGCGGTACGCCAGTACCTGGCCGAAGCCGGTGGGCCGGTGCATTACGTGGAGAACACGCTGTTCAACAGCCTGTTCGGCCTGCTGTGCTGGGAGGCGGTCTTCGCCCCGGTGCCCGGCGCCTTCTTCAACCCGTTTCAGGCCGCCCCGCAGGACCTGCACGACGGCGACTTCCAGCAACGCCGCAGTGCTCTGTTCGAACATTGCCTGGGGCGGCTCGACGATGGCAGCCATCACCGGGCGATTCTGGATTGCTACGCCGCCAAGCAAGGGCTGCAGTCGCCGTTCGTGTTCTGGTCCGTGCTCAGTGAAGAATTACTTGAACAAGCCTTGGCCTGCCTGCCGGCGGCCCATTTGAAACAGTGCTTCCTGCGCCTGCTGCAGGACATCCGAAACAACCGCGCCGGCATGCCCGACCTGATCCAGTTCTGGCCCGGGCAAGGCCGCTACCGCATGGTCGAGGTCAAGGGGCCCGGCGACCGCCTGCAGGACAACCAGCTGCGCTGGCTGGAGTTCTGCCGGGCGCACGGTTTGCCTGTCGCGGTGTGCCATGTACGCTGGAGCGAAACGCCTTGAGCTATAGCGTGGCGGTACGGGCCTTGTGCGAGTTCAGCGCCAAGGTCGGCGACCTGGACCTGCGCTTCACCCCATCACCCACCGCTCAGGAGGGGATCGAGGGGCACCGTCGGGTGGTGGCGCGACGCGCTGCGGGCTATGAGTCGGAAATTACCCTCGAAGGCCAGTTCGAAACCTTGAAAGTACGTGGCCGCGCCGACGGTTACGACCCCACCTGCAACCGCCTGGAAGAGATCAAGACTCACCGTGGCGACCTGTCGCGCCAGCCGGCCAACCATCGTCAGTTGCACTGGGCGCAGGCCAAGGTCTATGGCTGGTTGATGTGCCAGGCTCGGCAACTGCCGAGCATCGAGGTGGCGCTGGTGTACCTGGATGTGGACAGCGATGGCCAGACGCTGATCAGTGAACACTGCACGGCAGCCGAACTGCAGGCCTTCTTCGAAACCCAGTGCCAACGCTTTCTGGCTTGGGCACAAGGGCAGGAGCAGCGCCTGGCCGAGCGTAACCAGGGCCTGCAAGCGCTGGGCTTCCCCTATCCGGCGTTCCGCCAGGGCCAGCGACAACTGGCGGAAACCCTGTACAAGGCGGTAAGCACTGGCCGCTGCCTGATGGCCCAGGCCAGTACCGGAATTGGCAAGACCCTCGGTACCTTGTTCCCCCTGCTCAAGGCCATGGTGCCGCAGCAGCTGGACAAGCTGTTCTTTCTCACCGCCAAGACCCCGGGCCGGGCCCTGGCCCTGGATGCCATGCGCCAGATCACCGATGCCACGCCGCAGCCGGCCTTGCGCACGCTGGAGCTGATCGCCCGCGACAAAGCCTGCGAGCACCCCGACAAGGCCTGCCATGGCGAATCCTGCCCCTTGGCCGCAGGCTTTTACGACCGCCTGCCGGCCGCGCGCGCTGCGGCGGCAGCGTTGCCCATGCTTGACCGCGCCCAGCTGCGCGAAGTGGCCTTGGCGCACCAGGTATGCCCGTATTACCTGGGCCAGGAGATGGCGCGCTGGGTAGACGTGCTGGTGGCGGATTACAACTACTACTTCGATGCCCATGCCTTGTTGTTCGGCCTGACCCAGGCCAACCAGTGGCAGGTCGCGGTGCTGGTGGACGAGGCGCACAACCTGGTCGAGCGCGGCCGCGGCATGTACAGCGCCAGCCTCGACCAGGGGCAGTTGCAGGCCCTGCGCCAGAGCAAACCGCCTGGGCTGGTCAGTGCGCTGGACCGGCTGAACCGGCAGTGGAACGCCCTCTACAAGGAGCAGCGCGCGCCGTACCAGGCCAGCGAGTCGCTGCCAGATGCTTTACTGCGTGCCCTGCAGCAATGCATCGGGCTGATCCAGGAACAGATGAACCAGACGCCTGCGCAAATGGACCCGCAGGTGCTGCAGTTCTTCTACCAGGCGTTGCAGTTCAGCCGGGTTGCCGAGCTGTTCGACGAGCACTTCCTGTTCGACATCAGCCAGCGCCAGGGGCCACGCAAGCGGCGGTTGGCCACCCTGTGCCTGCGCAATGTCACCCCGGCGCGCCTGTTGGGCCCACGCATGCAGGCGGCGCGCAGCGTGACGCTGTTCTCTGCAACCCTGAGCCCACGGCATTTTTACAGCGACCTGCTGGGCATGCCGGCTGATACTGCCTGGCTGGAAGTGGCCGCGCCGTTTCGCGCCGAACAGCTGGAAGTGCGCATTGCCAGCCAGGTATCCACCCGCTACCAGCAACGCCAGGCTTCGCTGGCGCCGATCGTCGAGCTGATTGCCAGGCAGTACGAGCGCATGCCGGGCAACTACCTGGCATTTTTCAGCAGTTTCGAGTACCTGCAACAGGTGGCCGGGCTGCTGGCCGAGCGACATGCGCAGATACCCATGTGGGTTCAGGAACCAGGCATGGACGAAGCGGCCCGCCAGGGCTTTCTCGATCGCTTTGTGGCGGATGGCCGTGGGGTGGGCTTTGCGGTGCTGGGTGGTGCATTCGGGGAGGGGGTGGACTTGCCGGGCACACGGCTGATCGGAGCGTTTGTCGCCACCCTCGGGCTACCCCAGGTCAACCCGGTCAACGAGCAGTTCAAGCAGCGCCTGGGGCGGCAGTTTGGTGCGGGGTTCGATTACGCCTATCTCTACCCGGGCGTGCGCAAGGTTATCCAGGCGGCAGGCCGGGTCATCCGGGGCGACCAGGACCGTGGCGTTCTGGTCTTGATCGACGAGCGCTTCGCCGAACCCCGGGTGCAGCAGATGTTCCCGGGGTGGTGGCCGGCGCCGGGAGGTTAACGCGGCCCCAATCTGGGCATCAAGGCTAGCCAGGCATACCGTCAGCCCGTGGCCGCAGCAGGATGGGCAGGTAGTGACGCAGGAACAGCAGCAGCGCCAGGCTCCAGCAAACTACTGAAAGGCTCACCCCCAGCGGCGTGAACAGCGGCAGCACCACCCGCGCCAGCGTCGCCAGTTGGATCAAGGCAAAGGCCCAGGCAATGCTGGTCGGTACCTGCAGCGGCCTGCCGGTGTGGCCCAGGCTGACCCGTGCCATCATCGCCAGGATCAAGCCGCTCATGGCGCCAACGGTCAGGGCGTGGGTCACCAGGCTCGGGCCCAGCGCCACCCCGGCATGCCACAGCGCCATGCCCAGGCAGGCAATGGCAATCCAGGCATAAGCCAGATGCAGCGACCACAGCAGGGGCACACGCCACAGGCCGCGGTCATGCCACAAGGTCAGGCGGGCCGTATGCAGGGCAAACAAGGTGCCGAACAGCACGGCCAGGCCGATACGCGCCGTATCGACCAAACCCGAAGCAAAGGCCAGCGGTACCGCCACGCTCAGCAGCAGGCAGGCCCGGTCCAGCCAGGGGCGGGCAGGGGCCGGTGCCATGTTGCCCAGGCCGCGCCGGGTGAAGAACGGGATCACCCGCCCGCCAAGCACGGTCATCATCGCGGCCACCAGCCACAACCCGGCAAACACCCCGCGGCGCTGCCACAGTTCGTCCTGGCGCAGCCAGCCGACCAGGGTCAGCCACTGGCAGGCGGCGATCAACAGCACCAGGCCGACGATCGGGTAGTTGTTACGCAAGCGCCGTTGCACGATCGGCCGTGCCAGCGCCAGCGCCACCAGCGGCAGGAAGCTGCCCTCGATCACTACCAGCACGCTGCCCGGTAGTGGCAGGAACCAGCTCACCCGGCCCAGCAGCCAAAGCAGGAACAAACCCTGTAGCGCGCGCCCGTTCAAGCCTGGGATGCCGCTCCAGTTCTGCACGGCGGTCAGCAGGAAACCCGCGATGATGGCGGCAGCAAAGCCATAGAGCATTTCGTGGCGGTGCCAGGCGAGCATGCCACCGGGGGGCGTGGGCTCCAGCGCACCGGCCAGTACGCCGCCCCACAACAGCAAGGCGAGCAGCGCAAACAAACTGCCACCCAGGAAGAATGGGCGGAAACCCAGGCCCCAGACGGCCTGACGTGGGCGTGAATCGATCGGCTGCACAAGCATGGGCTGACCTTCGTTCGTTCAGTGGGCTCAATTGGGGTAAGATCACGATCCGTGCCAGCTCCGAACCCCTTGTATATCAAGGTGATGGCACTTCTCCGGGTCCGAATGACATGTGTATTCCGCTGTTATTTGGACCTGCTTGTATGTCGTATTGACTTGCTTCAGGGTCTGGCCGGTTCGCCGCTGGCCAACGCTTCGCTACAGGATTCACGTTTTGTCCGACCTCTCGAAAAATCCGCTGCTGCAGTACATGGCCCGCCTGGCCCCATCCAGCCAGCAAACCATGCGCTACATCCTTCAGGACGCCGCCGATCGGCTGGGTTTTGTCGACTGCAATATCGTCGATGTGCCCTGGCATCGGCTCGAGCCCGGCCATGTGATCGCCCTGGTGGCGGCGCTGCGTGCGGATGGTTACGCCCCCAACAGCTCGTCGCTGTACGTCAACGCCATTCGCGGTGTGATGAACGAAGCCTGGCGCCAGGGCCTGATCGATCACGAGCAGTTGCTGCGCATTCGCGAGGTCAAGCCGGCCACCGGCAGCCGCCTGCCGCCGGGGCGCAACCTGCGCCGCAGCCTGATTCGCGAGCTGATGGATGTGTGTGCGGCCGATCCACGGCCGCAGGGTGTGCGTGACGCGGCCATCATCGCCTTGCTGTACGGCACCGGCATGCGCAAGTCGGAATCGGTGGACATCGACCTGGACCAGGTCGACTTCGAGGCGCGCAGCCTGCAGGTGCTGGGCAAGGGCAACCGCCAGCTGATCAAGTACGCCCCGCCATGGGCGTTCGAGAAGTTGCAGGCGTGGCTGGACCTGCGCCGCCAGGACTTGCCCGCAGGGGCCGAAGACGACCCGTTCCTGTTCAACCGCATCCGCCGTGGCAGCCATATAACCCGGGCACGCATCACCAAGCATGCCATTTACTACATCGCCCGCCAGCGTGGTGCGCAGGTGGGCGTGAAGATCATGCCGCACGACTTCCGTCGCGCGTTCATCACCCGGGTGATCGAAGAGCACGACCTGTCCATTGCGCAGAAGCTGGCGCATCACGCCAATATCCAGACCACGGCCATCTATGACCGGCGTGATGACAACGAACGCCGGCGTGCGGTGGACCGCTTCGATTACTGAGGCCTTGTCGCTGTATAAAGGGCTTGCTCTAACCCTGTGGGAGCGGGTTCACCCGCGAACACGGGCGAAGCCCGTGCCATGCACTGGGTTGGATTCTTCGCGGGTAAACCCGCTCCCACAGAGGCCGTGTCGCAGCATCGGGTAATTTTTGCCTTGAGATCACAGCACCGAAACAGGGCCGAAGCACGCCC
Source organism: Pseudomonas sp. SA233 (assembly GCF_054792385.1). Lineage (NCBI taxonomy): Bacteria > Pseudomonadati > Pseudomonadota > Gammaproteobacteria > Pseudomonadales > Pseudomonadaceae > Pseudomonas > Pseudomonas sp. SA233. The sequence goes on from NZ_CP096449.1 coordinate 2,703,382, forward strand.
CTGCCTTGTGCGCCATCTCCCTCTATGCCCGATGCCAGAGCGGCCATGGCAAATCCTTCATCTTCGTTCACCTGCGGAGTTGGCCCGCAACCTGCTATATCCAGCCTGCGAATTTGATCGAGTGGTCAGGGCGCGCACGCCGTAGCCGTGCGTGCCTGCCACTCTAAACGGCCAGCAGGCCACGGATTTCAGGGGCCGCAGGATGTCGCTCGCGGAGCAGATCGAACAACAACACGACGATGCCGGCTGGAGCGCTCACCTGCAGTTGCGCTTCGTCAAACGCGACAAGGTGACCCGCCTTGGTGCGTGGCGGCATTTCGGACCTCTTTTGGTGCAGCGACCGTTCTATCCGGAAGGTGCACCGTGCCATGTCTACGTGCTGCACCCTCCTGGTGGGATCGTCGCTGGCGACCGCCTGGAGCTGGATATCCAGCTGGAGCCGGGCAGCCACGCGCTGCTGACCATGCCCGGCGCCAGCAAGTTCTACCGCAGCATCGGCCCGACCGCGCGGCTGGTCCAGCGTTTCCACCTGGGCGCCGACAGCACCCTGGAGTGGCTGCCGCAGGACAGCATCTTCTTCTCCGGCGCCCGCGCCAGCCTCGACAGCCGTTTCACCCTCGATCCGGGGGCGCGCCTGCTGGCCTGGGAAACCCTGTGCCTGGGGCGCCCGGTGATGAACGAGCGTTTCGAGCAGGGTGCCCTCGACAGCCGCCTGCACATCGAACTGCCCGACGAAGTGGGCCTGCACGAGCGCCTGCGCGTCGAAGGCGGGCGCCTGAGCAAGCTTGGCGGGCATCCGCTGCTGGCCACCTTCTGCGCCGCACCCGCCGACCAGGCCGTGCTGGATCTGGTGCGCCCGCTGCTCGACGAGATGGCCAACCCGGCCGGCGCGACCCTGCTCGGGTCGTTGCTGGTGATCCGCGTGCTCGACCATGACAACCAACACCTGCAACGCACCCTGCAACGCCTGTGGCATGTGCTGCGCCCGGCCGTCCTCGGCCTGCCGGCCTGCCCGCCGCGTATCTGGGCCACCTGAGAGAGCGCCATGGAGCTGACCCCGAGAGAGAAAGACAAACTGCTGCTGTTCACCGCCGCGCTGCTGGCGGAGCGGCGCCTGGCCCGTGGCCTGAAACTCAACTACCCGGAAGCGGTGGCGTTGATCAGTGCCGCCGTGCTCGAAGGCGCCCGTGATGGCCGCACCGTCGCCGAGCTGATGAGCCTGGGGCGTGAAGTATTGAGCCGCGAGCAGGTAATGCCTGGCATCGCCGAAATGCTCCACGACGTGCAGGTCGAAGCGACCTTCCCGGATGGCACCAAGCTGGTGACCGTGCATGACCCTATCGTCTGAAATTGCCCAGGAGCCCCGCATGATCCCAGGTGAAATCCAGGTCGCCGCCGGCGACATCGAGCTGAACAGCGGCCGCGCGACAGTCACCGTCAGCGTGGCCAACCATGGCGACCGGCCGGTGCAGGTCGGCTCGCACTACCACTTTTACGAAGTCAACGAGGCGCTGGTGTTCGAGCGCGCGCCTACGCTGGGCTTTCGGCTGGACATCCCCGCGGGTACCGCCGTGCGCTTCGAGCCTGGTCAGGCGCGTACCGTGCAACTGGTGGCATACGCTGGCAAGCGCGAGGTCTACGGCTTCCAGGGCAAGGTGATGGGCGCACTGGAGGGCAGGGCATGAGCCGCATTTCCCGCCAGGCCTATGCCGACATGTTCGGCCCCACCGTGGGCGACCGCGTGCGCCTGGCCGACACCGCGCTGTGGGTCGAGGTGGAGCACGACTTCACCATCTATGGCGAAGAGGTAAAGTTCGGTGGCGGCAAGGTCATCCGCGATGGCATGGGGCAGGGCCAGATGCTGGCTGCCGAAGCCATGGACCTGGTACTGACCAATGCCCTGATCATCGACCACTGGGGCATCGTCAAGGCCGATATCGGTATCAAGCACGGGCGTATCGCGGTGATCGGCAAGGCTGGCAACCCCGATGTGCAGCCGGGCGTGAACGTGCCAGTGGGCCCCGGCACCGAGGTGATCGCGGCCGAGGGCAAGATCGTCACCGCCGGTGGTGTCGACTCGCATATCCACTTCATCTGCCCGCAGCAGGTGGACGAGGCGCTGAACAGCGGTGTCACCACCTTCATCGGCGGCGGTACCGGGCCAGCCACCGGCACCAATGCCACCACCTGCACGCCCGGCCCCTGGTACCTGGCGCGCATGCTCCAGGCCGCCGACAGCCTGCCGATCAACATCGGCTTGCTGGGCAAGGGCAACGCCTCGCGGCCGGAAGCGCTGCGCGAGCAGATCGCAGCCGGCGCCGTGGGCCTCAAGCTGCACGAAGACTGGGGTTCGACACCAGCAGCCATCGACTGCTGCCTGGGCGTGGCCGAGGAAATGGACATCCAGGTGGCGATCCACACCGACACCCTCAACGAGTCCGGCTGCATCGAAGACACCCTGTCGGCGATCGGCGACCGCACCATCCACACCTTCCACACCGAGGGTGCTGGTGGCGGTCACGCCCCGGACATCATCCGCGCGGCAGGGCAGGCCAACGTGTTGCCGTCCTCGACCAACCCGACCCTGCCGTACACGGTCAACACCGTGGACGAGCACCTGGACATGCTCATGGTTTGCCACCACCTGGACCCGAGCATCGCCGAAGACGTGGCCTTTGCCGAGTCGCGCATCCGCCGCGAAACCATCGCCGCCGAGGACATTCTCCACGACATGGGCGCCTTTGCCATGACTTCGTCCGACTCCCAGGCCATGGGCCGGGTTGGCGAGGTGGTGCTGCGCACCTGGCAGGTGGCCCACCAGATGAAGTTGCGCCGCGGGCCACTGGCGCCGGACACCAGCTACAGCGACAACTTCCGGGTCAAGCGCTACATCGCCAAGTACACCATCAACCCGGCACTGACCCACGGCATCGGCCACGAAGTGGGCTCGGTGGAAGTCGGCAAACTGGCCGACCTGGTGCTGTGGGCGCCGGCGTTCTTTGCGGTCAAGCCGGCCCTGGTGATCAAGGGCGGAATGATCGTCACCGCGCCCATGGGTGACATCAACGGTTCCATCCCCACGCCGCAACCGGTGCATTACCGCCCGATGTTCGGCGCCCTGGGCGCGGCGCGGCATGCCACGCGTATGACCTTCCTGCCCCAGGCGGCGATGGACCGTGGCCTGGCCGAGGAGTTGAACCTGCGCAGCCTGATCGGCGTGGCCCACGGCTGCCGCCGGGTGCGCAAGCCCGACATGGTCCACAACACTTTGCAGCCGCTGATCGAGGTCGATGCGCAGACCTACCAGGTGCGTGCCGACGGTGAACTGCTGGTCTGCGAACCGGCCCGCGAACTGCCGCTGGCCCAGCGTTACTTCCTGTTCTGAAGGAGCACCGATGATTGTCTTGACCCGCCGTATCACCGAGCCCGGCACGCTGGGCGAAACCGGCACCGTCACCCTGGACGTGGACAGCCGCATCAAGAGCCGCCTGCGGGTGACCCTGGATGATGGTCGCGAGGCCGGGCTGATGCTCGAACGCGGCCACCTGCTGCGCGGAGGCGAACTGCTGGCCGATGCCGAGGGCACCCAGCTGATCCGCGTGCTGGCGGCGCCCGAGGCGGTGTCCACGGTGCGTTGCACCGACCCGCACCTGCTGGCCCGCGCGGCCTATCACCTGGGCAACCGCCATGTGCCGCTGCAGATCGAACCCGGCCTGCTGCGTTTCCAGCACGACCACGTGCTGGACGACATGCTGCGTGGCCTGGGCCTGACGGTAGAGGCCGAACAGGCACCGTTCGAGCCTGAAGCGGGCGCCTATCAGAGCGCACCGCACAGCCACAGCCACAGCCACACCCACGGCCACGATCACCCGTTCGTGCGCCTGCCTGCCCATTCCTGAACTGCCTGGAGCAACCGATGAAAAAGACTTTCGCCCTGTTTCTGCTGATGCTGGCTCTGCCTGCCTTCGCCCACCCCGGGCACGACGCCAACCCGCTGCAGGACGGCCTGCTGCACCCGCTGACCGGTCTTGACCACCTGCTGATGCTGCTGGGCACCGGTGTGCTCGCCGCGCTGACCCGGCGCAGCCTGACGCTACCCCTGGCAACCCTGGCGGCGATGTTCGGCGGCGCGGTGTGCGGCCACCTGTTCGGCGATGTACTGGGTATGGAAACCCTGATTGCCGCGTCGCTGCTGGTGGCTGCCGGTGCCGTGCTGCTGCCCAGCCGCCAGCTGCTGCTGGCGATGGCGATGCCGGTGTTCGCCCTGTTCCATGGCTGGGCCCATGGCGTGGAAGCCACGCCAAGCGCGTTCTGGCAGTTCAGCGCCGGCTTCGTCACGGTCAGCGGCCTGTTGCTGGCGGCCGGCTTTGCGGTCGGTTGCCTGTTGCGCAGGCATAGCGGCCTGCAGAAGGCCTTTGGCGGCGGCCTGCTGGCCGGCGCCGCGCTGGTACTGGCTGGTTGATGGACAGCGACCTGGCGCTGTTGCGCCTGCTGCAGCTGGCCAGCCCTGGCTTGCCGGTGGGTGGCTTCACCTACTCGCAAGGCCTGGAGTGGGCGGTCGAGGCGGGCTGGGTACGGGACGTGGATGGTTTCGCTGCCTGGCAGCGCGAGCAGATCGACGACACCCTGGCCTGCCTCGACTGGCCGGTGCTGGCGCGCTTGTACCACGCCTGCCAGGCCGAGGACGCCGAAGCCTTCGGCCACTGGAGCCGCTTTCTGCTGGCCAACCGTGAAACCGCCGAGCTGCGCCTGGAAGAACAGCAGCGCGGCGCGGCGCTGGCACGGCTGCTGGACGGCTGGCAACTGGGCCAGGCGCCGGCCTGGCGGGCCAGCCTAGAACTCACCCAGCTGGGCGGTATGGCCTGGCTGGCTGCGCATTGGGCGATCCCACTGCGTCAGTTGGCCCTGGGCCATGGTTTTGCCTGGCTGGAGGGCGCGGTAATGGCCGGGGTCAAGCTGGTGCCGTTCGGCCAGCAGGCCGCCCAGACCTTGCTGCGCGACCTGGGGGCAGGGCTGCCCGCGGCCCTCGACCAGGCACTGGGCCTGGGCGATGACCAGCTTGGCGGCGGCCTGCCGTTGCTGGCCATTGCCTCATCGCGACACGAAACCCAATACACCCGTTTGTTCCGTTCCTGAGGACTGCCTGCATGCAAAGCTATCAACAACCCCTGCGCGTCGGTGTCGGCGGCCCGGTCGGCTCCGGCAAGACGGCGCTGCTCGAAGCCTTGTGCAAGGCCATGCGCGACCATTACCAGATCGCAGTGGTCACCAACGATATCTACACCAAGGAAGACCAGCGCATCCTGACCGAAGCCGGGGCCCTCGAGCCGGAGCGCATCGTCGGCGTGGAAACCGGCGGCTGCCCGCACACGGCGATACGTGAAGACGCCTCGATGAACCTGGCGGCGGTCGAAGCACTGGCACGCAAATTTGGCAACCTCGAGGTGATCTTCGTCGAAAGCGGCGGTGACAACCTGAGTGCCACCTTCAGCCCTGAGCTGGCCGACCTGACCATCTACGTGATCGACGTGGCCGAAGGGGAGAAGATCCCGCGCAAGGGTGGGCCAGGGATTACCAAGTCGGACTTCCTGGTGATCAACAAGACCGACCTGGCGCCCTATGTGGGGGCTTCGTTGGAGGTGATGGAGCGCGATACCCAGCGCATGCGCCCGCAGCGGCCATGGACCTTCAGCAACCTGAAGAAGGGCGAGGGGCTGCAGGCGGTGATCGACTTCATCGTCGAGCGCGGGATGCTAGGTGTGCGCGGCTGAAGACTATGTGCTGCACTTGAGAATGCTTGGCCGCTGCGCGGCCCTTGTAGGAGCAGCCTTGTGCTGCGAAGAGGCCCGTACTGGCTATGCAGATCTGTTGCCTGTACCGGCCTCTTCGCAGCACAAGGCTGCTCCTACAAAGGACGTGCCAAGCGAGTGATAAGGGATATGTGTTGCCTCACGTTATTTGTGGCAGCAGTTAGGCTTATCCGGCTGCCCTTCATAACGGTCGTGGTGCCGCACCCAGTCCATGGTCCCAGCCTCGTTGCGCCCCAGTGGCGCGATGTCGAGGAAGTTGTAGGTGTTGACCAGGATGTCCAGCCCGCGGGCATAGGTCGAGTAGGTGTGGTACACGCTGCCGTCCGGCTCGCGGTAGAACGCACTCAGCCCGGGAAGCTCGCTTTCATCGCCCTCATATGGCTCATAGTTGTACTGCCGCTGGCCCTCGCTGCCGACGCTGACGCCAAAGTCCTCGTTGAAGCCGCTGCCATGTGACGAATACCAGGGGAACTGCCAGCCCATGCGCCGGCGGAATGCCTGGAACTCGGCATACGGCGCACGTGACACCGCCACCAGCGACACGTCGTGATGGGCCAGGTGCAGGTTGGCGCCGTCAAAGTGGTCGGCCAGGAATGAGCAGCCGTGGCAACCTTCGCTCCAGCCTTCGGCGAACATGAAGTGGTAAACCAGCAGTTGGCTGCGGCCTGCGAACAGGTCGGCCAGGCTCAGTTCGCCGTCCGGTCCCTGGAAGCGATAGTCGTGCTCCACCTTGACCCAGGGCAGGGCGCGACGGGCTGCGGACAGCGCGTCGCGGTGGTGGGTGAAGGCCTTTTCGTGCAGCCACAGCTGTCGGCGGGCCGCCAGCCACTGGCTGCGGGAAACCACCGGGTGCCTGCTTTCGCTCGTGCTCATGGTGTTATCTCCACATTGGGGGGATTCACACACTAGTCGAGCACGGGCGGGTTGAATCGACAGGTCGCGGCGGCCCGGCGATGAGTGGTACCGTTCAGCCCGAATGGGCGATATGCCCTTCGGTCAGCTCATCCGCTGCTTCGTCTTCCCCTGGCAGTGCGGTTATCACACTGAAGTCGCTGATTTCCACCTGACCACCACCATAGCCCAGCAAATGGAAGGAAAACGCCTTGCGCGCGGTCGGGTTGTCGAAGCTGAACTCCATCTCCAGCGGCTCGTCGGCAGTGACTTTCACTTCGTAAGGCAAGCCCAGCGGTACGTCCTGCTCCAGCTGCTTGGCCTTGAGCTGGATATAGGCTGCGCGCTTGGGGTCCAGCGAACGTACCTTGACCCGTACGCGGGTATGCGAACCCTCGGGCATTTCCAGGTACTGGGCGCCGATCAGGTTGTCGGCCCAGTCATCTTTGATGCGCTTGCGCAGCTGGATCGGCGATGGGCCGCCGAACTGGTAACGAAGGTTGAGCGGTGTCTGCAGCAGGGACTGGTCGAGCACCCCGGCGAGAGCACCGATCTGCTGGCCCAGCAGGCTGTCGCCCAGGCCAAGATAACGTGCCTGGTCGGCGATGAAGCCCTCGCTGGCGTAACGCCGGCAGCGCTGCTGGAAGTCGCACTCGGTGAACACACCCCGGCCGTCGTGATAGCGCAGCATGCCGTTGGTGTAGGAGATCATTTCTCGACCGCTGTCGTAATCGCGGTACAGCGAGCGACCGCCGAGCGCCATGGGGATGGGCAGCGCAAAGTAGTCGAGCAGCGAGGTGGCCAGGTCGATATGGCCGTAGGTGCCCCGCTTGATCCGTGGCAACTGCGCCTGCTCCGGCGCCAGGGTGAGGTTGAAGCCCCAGGACGAGGCCAGGCGCACACCGTCGATACCGTGGGACTCGTCGGAAGTCACTACCACCAGGGTGTCCTTGAGTACGCCCTGGCGTTCGAGGTTGTCGAGAAATGCACCGAGTGCATCGTCCAGGTAGGCGACTGCCGCCTGTTTCGGCGTGTCGTAGCGCTCCATGTACTCGAACGGCGCCGAGTAGGGCTGGTGGGTGCCCACGGTGAGCAGGGTCAGCATCCATGGCTTGTCCTGCTTTTGCAGCTGGCCGACGTAGTTCAGAGCCCCCTCGAAGAAGGAGCGATCATCCTTGCCCCAGGGGAAGTCCAGGTAGTTCTTGTTGCGGAACCACTCCTGGCCGTGCACCGAGTCAAAGCCGATGTGCGGCATGATGCGGTCCTTGGCCATGAAGCGCAGGCCGGCACCCTGCAGGTAGTGGGTAGTGAAACCGGCCTGGCGCAACTGCGCTGGCAGGCAGGCCTGGTTGCGTTCGTTCTGGGTCAGCAGTTCCATGCCCTTGGGCGTGCCGTTGGCCAGCTTGTCATAGTCACCGCAGAGCATCGCGTACAGGCCACGGATGGTCTGGTGGGTATGCAGCACGTAGTCCGGGGTGTTCATGCCGCGCTCGGCCCACTGGCTGAGCTTTGGCATCAGCTCTTCGTCGAAACGGCTGTGCAGGGCCTGGCGGTTGGGCCGCAGGTAGGCCCCGGGGATGCCTTCCACGGTGATGATCAGCAGGTTGCGGGCGTTGCCTGGCCCGGCGAGCAGCCGCTGGCCATGCAGGTCGGACTGGGTCAGGCCGGTACTGGCCAGAGGGGTGAAGGTACGTGTGCGGCCCATCCAGCCTTCGACCTGGCGCTGCAGGTTGCCGGCCCCGGCCGACAGCAACTGGTGGCTGAGGTTGTATTGCCGCCATTGGTCGGCGTCGGAAGGTACCAGTTGCTGGCTGCCCCAGTGGGCGCCAAACAGCAGCAGCGGAATGGCCCAGGCCTTGCGTGGCAGCGGCTGGCTGCGTTGGCTACGGCTGCGCCAGGCGATGGCCAGCCAGCCCAGCAGGCCGGTGCCCATGATCCAGGGCAGCCAGGCATGGGCCAAGCCGCCACCGGTCGAGTTTTCCATGAACTGCGGGTCGAGCAGATATGTCAGGTCAGCGCTGGTGGGCAAACGGCCAACCGCGCTGACCAGTTCGGCCGAAGCCACCCAGAGGGCCGCCCAGGCCAGCAATACGGGGAGCGCCAACCACCACGGCCGACGGTGCAGCAGCAAGACCAGCAGGCTGCCGAGTGCGAGGTCGGACAGGTAACCGAGCGGGTTGGACCAACCCAGCATGGCGCGCGTACCCAGTGGGATCACCAGTACCAGGGTCGCCAGGGCGACAAGCCGGGTACGGGGGTGGTCTGACAGGTTCTTCACGAAAACATCCCTTTTGCCATTAAATCGTCATGCAACTGTGCTTGATGATAACAGGCCGTGGCATGGAAGGCGGTCCGGGACAAGGCTGGTAACCAAAACCGGGCCCTTTAGCGCGGGCCCGGCCAATGGCAAGTATTAGAAGTAGTAGGGGAATTTCAGGCTGAAGGAAAAGTCCGGCGCGTCATCGGTCAGACCAATGGACAGGTTGGGCACGATGGTCAGGTTGTCGGTGGCGGCGAAGGTCATGCCGATGTTGAAGTTGGCTGCGTTGTAGTCGCTGTTGGAGATCGACTGCCAGTCACCACCATCGGGCTTTATCTTGCTCTTGCGGGCGAACTGGTCGGACACCGAGAACGACATGCTCATCTTCTCGTTCAGGGCAAAGGCGATACCGCCGCCGATCTGCCAGGAGTCGCCCAGCTTCACGTCGCCGGGCACCTTGCTGTTGACCTGTGGGCTGATGTCGCTGAACGAGTCTTCCATGTTGTAGGTGTACGACAGGCTGCCGAACAGCACGGCCGGGTCGAACGTCTTGACCAGCGAGATGCCCGGCGTGATCGACCAGACGCCGTTGCCGGTCGGCAGGCTTTCCGGTACCGACAGGTTGTCGTTGCCCTCGACCTGGCGCAGTTTGATGCCATACGGGTCTTTGCCGGTCGGCGCCTTTATACGCAAGGTAGCGACGGCGTCAGGCCAGGTCTCGTCTTCGTCGAGGAACTTGTAGGCGACGCCGACGTTGACGTCGCCAATTTCCGGGTCGCGGGTTACGGTTTCGTCCGAGGTGGTCGCCCCGGCTCCCCCCGCACCGCCGGAAGAATAAGTGGATTCGCGGTACACCACCGGGACGTTGATGTCGAACTGCCAACGCTGGGCGAGGTTGTAGCGGGCAGTCATGTCCAGGGTCCAGTTATCTGCCTTCACCCGGTCAAGGTTGATACTGCCGAGGAAGATCGAGTCCAGTGCCAGGAAGCCGTTGAGCACCAGCGCCCGAGTATCGTAGTGGGTATAGGTGACACCGGTCTCGAAGCTGAACTTGCCGCCGCCGAAGAAGCCGCTGGCCTCGTCATACAGGTTGGACACGCTCTGTGCCGGTTCAGCGTCGGCGGTCAGCGCCTGGCCATAGGAGCTGCCGGTGGTGCCCGGTGCACCCGATGCCACCGTCTGTGCGCCCTTGACCCCTTCGGCCGGGGACCTGACCAGGCGTTTGGGCGGTGGTGCTGCCGGGGTTTCCTCGACCTGGCGTACGCGCTGCTCCAGCACCATCAGCGCTTGCTGCTGGGCTTCGTAGCGACGCTTCAGCTCCATCAGTTCCTGCTTGAGGGCCTCAACCTGTGGGTCGGAGGCGGCGTAGAGCAATGTGGCCGGGGCCAAGGTGGTCAAACACACAAAAGCTTTGAGCGATAAAGATCGGTGCATGGAATTGCCGTCCCTGCCGACTTCTTTTGATGAGACTCAGCGTAGATCAGTATCCGAATGTGCGAAGACCTTTGAGCTGATCGAGGCTACCATTCAGCGAAGCGGCTGTAGGCACGCTTTCACGCATCACCACATTGAGCGTGGTGACGTTGTTCACCCGGTTGCCATTGCCCAGCAGCGTCGAATTCTGCATCAGGCCACCCTGCGCCAGGCGCTGTACGCTGCTGCCCTGGTTGTTGCTGGCATTGATATTGAACTGCACCCCTACGCCGCTGGCAGACACACTCAGCGCACCTGCGCCGTTTTCGCCCGTCAGAGTCTGGCCGTTGGCCAGTGCCTGGCCCTGTGGCTGCACGGCGGGCGCCTGGTTGGCCTTGGAGACATTGATGGCGACATTGTTGAAGGCGGTGTTGTTGTCGCCAGCGGCGCGTACCACCTGGGTAACACCCTCTGTGGTGTTGAGGCCGGCACCGCCCGTGACGGTACCGGTACCTGGTGCGGTGGATCCAGCTGACGCTGTGCCAGTGCCGCTTTCGTCGATCAACGACACATAGAATTGCGGTTTGATGGTCGACTGCTGAATCTGCATCGTGCTCGTGGCGCCGATCACGTCCCCTTTGGCATTCTGCCAGGTGCTGGACATGACAATGCCGAAACTCACGATCCGCCCCGGCATCACGTAGCGGCCACGCAGGGTCGCCAACTCATGGTCCTTCAGCTCGATGGGCTTGAACGTTTCGGCATGGGTGGGAAGGCTGACGGCCAGGCATGCGATCGCGAGCCAGAATGGGTTCTTCATTGGGGTGCTCCCCGGAGCCTCGTGCTCCTTGTCGTTGCAAGAGTCGTTAGAAGAAGTCGCTTTTGATGAAACCGAAGTCCAGCAGCTCTGCATCCTGCACCGGCGTGAAGTTGTTCACCCGGCCCTTGGCGGTCAGCGGCAGGGGCGGGTCGAGCAGGATGTTGTTTTTGTCGTAGCCTTGGCCGATGACGGCGAAGATGATGCCGTTCCAGCCCTTGAGAAAATCTTCGACCTTGTAGCGCTTGTGGCCCAGTACCGGGTCACCGATATACACCCAACCCTTGTCGACCTTCTGCATGACCACGAAGTGCTTGTAGCCGCGCACGTCCATCAGCACCACGACCGGGATGCGCACGCTGTGCAGGGTCTCGGGCGCCACCCGGTAGCCGCGGGCACGCATCCCCAGGCTTTCCACGTAGCGTTTCATGTCGAGCATCGAGAAGCCTTGCGTGCGCACCAGGTCCTGGTCGGCGTGGGCCAGCATGCCTTCGATGATCTGTTGCTCGTCCACATCCAGCCAGTAGGCCTGGCGCAGGATGGTGGCCAGCGCGGCGGCGCCGCAGCTGAAGTCGGTTTTCTGTTGCACCAGGTCGGCGAACTTGCGCTCGCGTATGCTCTGGATGGGCTTGAACACCACAGCGCCGCCCGGCAGGACGGACAGCGGCATTTGTGCAGCTTCGCTCATGCTGGCCAGGCACAGCATAAACGCCAGGGCAATGATGCGCATGATCGGATGCCTTCCGGTTCTGTTGAAGAAAGGCCCCCCGAAGGGGGCCTCAAGCACAGCGATCAGAACGAGGTGTTGGAGATGGCCAGCGAGTTGCTCTGCTGGTTGCCCGCACCGGCTGCCACGTTCACGCCCAGGTTGCCACTGCCGCCATTCACCGAACCACTAAGGGTTGCAGTGTTGGTAACAGGGTTTGCCCATCCGGTAGGGGTCAGCACTTGGAAGGACACGGTATTGCTCAAGTCGTAGGCACTGCTTTCGCTGTAGCTCTTCGACACGTCGTTCGACGATTGAGACGATTTCTCGCCAGACTTTTCAAACGCCGATTCCGATGCATTGGCATAGGACGACTCGTGAGCCTTCTCATACGAGGAGTCGCGAGACTTCTCGTAGCTCGATTGGCGAGCCTTGTCATACGACGAGTCGAATGCCTTCTCGAACGACTTGTCGTAAGAGCTTTCCCGCGAGTGGTCGACATCCACATTGAGCGATGCATTGAGCGAGGCATCGAAGCTGTCGGTGCGAGTGCGCTCGTGACGGCCGTAATCGGTGGTCGTGGTGCGGGTCGCATCGGCTGCCGCAGCCAGGGAGGCGCTCAGGCTGGCACTGCTGGACGAACTGGAGTTGCCGGCCATCGAACCACTGGCATTCCAGCTGTTGGAGCCGCTGGCAGTGGAACTGTGCGAACCACTGGCGTTCATGCTGCTCGAACCGCTGGAGTTCCAGCCACTGGAGCCACTGGAGCTGGCACTTCGCGAGCCGGCCACGCTGAAGCTCGATGACGAGCTGCGGTCGTCGGTCGAATTGAACGTGCCCTCACGCGAGCTGGAACCGCTCTTGGTGGTGGTGATGGTCAGCGTGTCCACCCGGTAGGTGCGGTCGGCGCCGTTGTTCACCGTCAGGCCTGGGCCGTTCTGGTCGGCAGAGGCGGTGGCAGTGGCATTGCCCAGCGGGGCACCGGTGTTGGCGATGGCCATGGTGTTCTTCTGCTGGTTCAGGTCGCCGCCAGCGATGTTGATGCCGACGTTACCCTCCGCACCATCGGCCGAGCCGGCCATGACTGCCGAGTTCTGGGTGGACCAGTTGTCGACACGGTTGTTGTTGCTGAACTGGCGAACGTCAGCGGTGGCTTCGGCGGTGCCGAACACGAAGCTGTTGTCCAGGCTGGACTCGGACGATGCATTGGCAATAGCCGCAGCATTGTCCTGCTGGTTGCCGTTACCGGCTGCCACGTTGACACCCACGTTGCCGCTTGCACCCGTGGCCGAGCTGCTCATTTCGGCTTCGTTGATGGTGCCTTGGTTGGTTATGGTGTTACCCGTGCTGCGTTGGCTGTCCATGGCGTTGGCTGTGGCATACACAGGGATCCGGGTGGGAGGAGGGGTGTGATGCCCGTTATTGTGGTGACCATTGTGGTGCCCGCCACGCCGGTCGTTCTGATCAGCTTGTACAGCAACAGCCATGACCGCAGCAATTGCGAAAACCAGAGGCTTGATTGCCATCGAGGGTTTCATGGTGATTCTCCGTACTTTTAGGTTAAGTGTTGTTCTTAACTGGATGGGTCAATCCGCGACCCGGATGCTCAAGGTGTTGGCCATTCGGTTTCCCACCCCGGCACTCTGGTTCAACTGAATCACTCCACGGCTACCGGTGAAGGCCTGGTCACTGGTGGTGACCTGGCGATTGCCAGTTGAAGTGTCAATCGGACCGGAGTTGTTGAGCAGCGCCACGTTCTGTTGCATGAGGACGCTGTCGTCGATGCTTTGCGGCTGGGCACCGAGGCTGATGCTCAGTGCGTTCGCTTGCTGGGTGTTGGCGCCGGCGCTCTGGTTGACCCCCAGGGCGCCGCTACCGTTGCTGAAGGCGTCGCCCTGTATGGTCGCGCGCGCGTCCATCGCTGAAGTTGCGGGGGCGTTCAGCCGTTGGCGGATCTGCGTGGTGGCGCCAGCCTCGGGCCCTGCGGCGAAGGCGCGCGCGTTGGCCTGTTGCTGTTGGTCGCCGGCTGCCTGGTTGACCGACAGGTTGCCCTGGTAACGGCTGCCCGAGCTGTCGATGTCGGCGTTGTTGATCACAGGGACCGGGGATTGCGCGAAGGCCGATGTACTGCACAGCGTGACCAGGATCAGCAGCGTGTGCTTCATCTCACTTGCCTCCGGTCAGGATCTGCAGCGGCGCCAGGCCGCGCTGCACACTCGAGTTGACCATGTTCGAGATGCCATTTCCCGAGCCTGTACCGCGGCCACCGGCCAGGTTGGGCAGTTGGGATTGGTTATTGAGGTTGCCGCCCAGGTTGTTGGTCTGCTGGGTAATCAGGGTGCTGATGCCCGCACCGCTGCTGATGTTGGCGAAGTCGCCATCACTCAGTTCGTTGGTTTGCTTGAGGATGTGAGCGGAAGGATTGGCATTGACGGTGGTGGGGTTGGGGTCGGGTCTTAACGGCGGGACCATAGCGTTGCGTGTCTGCACATCACGGGTTATCACGATGATGCCGTTGTCGGCCTGGGCCGTCAGGCTCAACGAACCCAGCACATAGCCCATCAGCAGCAGGTGATAAAGGCGTTTGTCAGTTTTCCTCACGACGGCAACTCCTTCAATGAGCGCTGGCCCTGTTCAGCGATGTGAACGAGGGAGCAGAAGGTGTGCCGCTTTCGAGAAGCGGTTTCAGATCAAAAGGTTAGGGTAGTCACCATGACAAGCTGCGGCATATTCTGTCTCAGGGCTGAAACAGGCAGCCGCGAGTGGTGCAGGCAAAGCCAGTGTTGGCCTTGATTGGAAGGGTTTTTGCAGAAGTGTATCAGCACCTTGACACTACCTTCGATGCACGGAAAGACCCCATGTTTTCAGGGCCTTCGCCTAAAAGGGGTGTGTCGGTGGATTAACACTCGGCGGGGCAGGATGGCGCATTGCTATCAATGAGCTTAGCGACTGTTTGCAGTGCCAGCATCTGGCGTTGTGGCCAATTGCCCTCAATTATTTTGTACGCTTGCTCATGCCGTTGCAGCCAGTGCAGGCTGTCGTCGAAAAAGCGCTGGCGGTCGCGCAGTTCGGGCTGGCTGCGCTGGCCATCGGCAACCCAATCCACGCCTTGCGGGCTCAGCAGCAGGTGCAGGTGGTAATGCCGCGCCAGCAACGCCTGTTCCAGCCAGGCCGGGCAGTCGCCGAACAGGGCGTGGCTCCAGAGCATGTTGCTGAGCAGGTGAGTGTCGAGAATCAGTAGCGACGGTGTCTGCTCACGGGCCTGGTCTTCCCAGGCCAGCTGACCACGAGCGATGGCAGGGATATCGGCATAGCAGGTGTCGCGGCGTTCCTGATCGATGAAGTGGCGCACGTATTCGGCCACCACCACGCCGCCGAAATGCGCCTGGATCACACCGCTGAGCCAGCTCTTGCCGCTGGATTCCGGGCCGCACAGCACCAGTACTTTCATGGATTGTGCCGCGCTCATGGCTGCACCAACGCCGGGTCACGGCGCCATTCCAGCCAGCCGCGCACGGCAATCAGTGTGAGCACGGCGAAGAAACCGGCGGTGAAGTACAACTGCTGGTGCAGGTACTGGCCCACGTAGACGATATCTACCACTACCCACAGCGGCCAGCACTGCAGGCGCTTCTGCGCCATCCATAGTTGTGCCACCAGGCTGAAGCCGGTCAGGGTGGCGTCCAGCCAGGGCAGGGCGGCGTCGGTCCAGGTGGCCATCGCCGCGCCCAAGGTGGCGCTCAACAGCACCCCGCCGGCCAAACCGACGAGCAATGCCGGGCGCTGCAGGCGGGTGACCTGGCGGGCGTCTTCAGCATGGCCCGGGCGCTTCCATTGCCACCAGCCGTAGACCTGCAGGATGGCATAGGCCAGTTGCAGCAACATGCCGGAGTACAGCTTCACCTCGTAGAACAGCCAGCCATAGATCAGCACCATGACCAGACCAATGGGCCAGCACCAGGCGTTCTGCTTGACCGTGAGCCAGACAGCGGTGACGCCGAGGACGGCGGCGATGAGTTCAAGGCCGGACATCGGCGATCCTTGGAGACTGCGGGGAGGGGCGCGATTGTAGCGGGTCGGCCGGAGAAGGTGTAGGGCGTTGGGGCCTTTGGGGCTGCTTTGCAGCCCATCGCGACACAAGGCCGCTCCTACAGGGGGACGCGATCGTCTGTAGGAGCGGCCTTGTGTCGCGAAAGGGGCGCAAAGCGCCCCCGGCATTATCAACCTTATACCCGGAACTGCCGCAACAACTGCTCCAGCTCTTCGCTCAGCTGCCCCAGCGCCATCCCGGCATCACTGGATTGGCGCGCCGCATCGGCGGTCTGCTGGGACAACCCGGCAGTATCCAGCACGTTGCGGTTGATCTCTTCTACCACGTGCGACTGCTGCAAGGTGGCGCTGGCGATGGAGGCGTTCAACGCCGTGAGGTTGTTCAGTGATTGGTTGATGGCATCCAGGCTGGCACCGGCCTCGCGGGCCTGCTCGACCGTCTGGCGCGAGGCCTCGCTGCTGGTATCGATGGCTTTTACCGCGGCGTCCGACTGGCTTTGCAGGTGCTCGATCATGGTATGGATCTCGGCCGTCGACTGCGCCGTGCGCTGGGCCAGCAGGCGCACCTCGTCGGCGACGACGGCAAAGCCACGGCCCTGCTCGCCGGCCCGCGCCGCCTCGATGGCCGCGTTCAGCGCCAGCAGGTTGGTCTGTTCGGCGATGGAGCGGATCACATCCAGCACACCACCGATGCGCGTGCTGTGCCCTGCCAGTTCACGGATCACCTGCACGGCCTGGTCGATGGTCAGCGACAACCGGTCGATCTGCGCCAGGCTGCCGTGAATGGCCTCCTGGCCGTGTGCCACCTGCTGTTGCGCGGCGCGCATTTCACCGGCGGCCTGCTCGGCGGTCTTGGCCACGTCTTGCACGGCGTAAGTCACTTCGTTGACCGCGGTGGCCACCTGGTCCATCTGCAGCGACTGTTGGGCGCTGTGCTGCTGCGCGGCACCGGCGTTGTCGCCGACATGCCCGGCGGACCGGGCCAGGGCATGGGCCGCGCCTTGCAACTGGCCGACCACGCCTTGCAGCTTGCCATTGAAGCGGTTGAAGTGCTCGCCCAGGTGGGTGATTTCGTCACGGCCGTGAGTGTCCAGGCGTCGAGTCAGGTCGCTTTCTCCACTGGCGATGTTGCCCATGGCCTGCACTGCTTCCTGCAACGGGCGGGCGATGCTGCGCGCAATCAGCATGACCACCAGCGCCATCAGCAGGGCGATGGCCACGCCCACCAGCGAGGCGTCGCGCAACTGGCGGGTGAATTCGGCCTGCACGTCATCGACGTACACGCCTGAGCCGATGATCCAGCCCCAGGGCTTGAACAGTTGGATGTAGGAAGTCTTGGCCACCGGCTCGCTGGCGCCAGGCTTGGGCCAGCGGTAGTTGACCGGCCCGGCGTCCTGCTGCCGGGCCAGGGCGACCATCTCGTTGAACACGGCAAAGCCGTCGGGGTCGCGGATGGCCGACAGGTCCTGGCCGTCGAGCTTGGGGTTGGCCGGATGCATGATCATCTTCGGCCCCAGGTCGTTGATCCAGAAGTAGTCATTCTGGTCGTAGCGCAGCGCGCGTACCACTTGCAGCGCCTGTTGCTGGGCCGCTTCGCGGCTGAGTGTGCCGGCTGCCTCCAGGCCTTGGTAATAGGCCAGCACACCGGCTGCGGTCTGTACCACGTGGCGGGTCTTTTCCGCTTTGGCCTGGTACAGGTCACCGTGGATCTGGCGCAGCATCAGCAGGCCCAATACCACCAGCATGGCCACCGCCACCAAAAGGATCAGCCACAGACGGCGGCTGATAGACATCGATCTCAGGGTTTTCATACCACAGCTCCCGCATTGTTCTTTTTATTCAGGCGCATCCAAACATGCTTTGCGCGAGGCCCCCACACGACTAATGGCTAAGTGCTATCCATTCAATAGTCTGCAGCAGTTTGTACAAGGTGATTGCGAAGGCGCTCTGCTAGGATTTCGGCCGCGCAAGATGAAACCTTTAGGCGGCGTGAACTTTTCTACTGGCATTACGCCCAACAGTCGCTGTAAAACAGCCGGGCCGCGCGCGGCAATTTCAAGCAAATCAAGAACAAGGGGCCTGCAACGAGCAGTGCTCCATCGGGGGAACGATGGATTTTTGGACTGCCTTCCAGGCAATCATCTTAGGCGTGGTCGAAGGGCTGACGGAGTTTCTGCCAATCTCCAGTACCGGTCACCAGATCATCGTCGCCGACCTGATCGGGTTTGGTGGCGAACGGGCCATGGCTTTCAACATCATCATTCAGCTGGCGGCGATCCTGGCGGTGGTGTGGGAGTTTCGCGGCAAGATCTTCGACGTGGTCTTCGGCCTGACCAGCCAGCCCACGGCGCGGCGTTTCACCGGTAACCTGTTGCTGGCGTTCCTGCCGGCAGTGGTGCTGGGCGTGCTGTTCGCCGACCTGATTCACGAATACCTGTTCAACCCGATCACCGTGGCGGCTGCGCTGGTGGTGGGCGGGGTGATCATGCTCTGGGCCGAGCGCCGCGAGCACCGTGTGGAGGTGGACCACGTGGACGACATGCGCTGGAGCCACGCGCTGAAGATCGGCTTCATCCAGTGCCTGGCGATGATCCCGGGCACTTCGCGCTCCGGTTCGACCATCATCGGTGGCCTGCTGTTCGGCCTGTCGCGCAAGGCAGCGACCGAGTTCTCGTTCTTCCTGGCGATGCCGACCATGGTCGGTGCGGCGGTGTATTCGGGCTACAAGTACCGCGACCTGTTCCAGCCCGGCGACCTGCCGGTATTTGCCATCGGCTTCGTGACCTCGTTCATCTTTGCCATGATTGCCGTGCGTGGCCTGCTCAAGTTCATTGCCAACCACAGCTACGCGGCGTTCGCCTGGTATCGCATTGCCTTCGGCCTGCTGATTCTGGCGACCTGGCAGTTCGGCTGGGTTGACTGGGCGACGGCCCATGGCTGAGGTGGCACGGGGGCAAAGGGTGGAGGGCGTACGTAATGTGCGCCTGAAGCTGCTGGTGTTGGGCCTGCTGTGCCTGCTGCCGGGCCTGGGCGCGGCGCGCATGGCCTGGGTCGACCAGGCCTGGTGGCCGCTGGCGTTGTACCCGGCAATGAGCCTGATCAGCCTGCTGCTGTATTGGCAGGATAAACAGCAGGCGCGTACCCAGGCCTGGCGTACGCCCGAGAAGGTGCTGCATGCCAGTGAGCTGCTGGGCGGCTGGCCTGGGGCACTGCTGGCGCAACAGCTGTATCGACACAAGACCCGCAAGGTGTCGTACCAGCTGGTGTTCTGGGGGATTGTGCTGGTGCACCAGGTGTTCTGGGCGGACTGGCTCTTTCTTGGCGGGCGGTATCTGCCCTTCAGTTGATATGTGATTGTGCCGGCCCTTTCGCGGGTAAACCCGCTCCTACAGGTACAGCACAAGACTTCAGACCAGTGGAGAACCCTGTGGGAGCGGGTTTACCCGCGAAAGGGCCAGCACAGGGAATTCACAATAGCAATCCCACCTGCAACCGCTTTGGCAACCGCCGCACCACCAGCTGGTGCGAGCGCTGCAACAGATCACACAGCTCCTCACGCCCCATGGGGTAGGGCGATGCCATGCTGATCCACCGCGCCCGTGCCAGATACGGCGCAGGCCGCACCCCCGGGCGGTCGCAGTAGCCAAGAAACAGTTCGTCGGCCACCTTGAACGACAACCCCGCACCCGCCAGGTCGAGCACCGCGAACATCTTGTTGCCCGCCACCGAGAACACCCGGATGCCGCCCCATTTGTAGTCTTCCCGCGCACCCGGCAGGCTCAGGCAGAACGCTGCCACCTGGGCTTCGCTCATGTTTCGCTCAGACATACCTTTCTCCACAGGCCTCGAACGACGCCGCCAGGTGGTCGATCCATACCCGTACCGCAGGCAGCAAGCCGCGCCGGTGCGGGTACACCGCCTGCAGGTAGCCACCCGGCAGCGACCAGTCCGGCAGCAGGCGCACCAGTTCGCCGCGCGCCAGTTCTTCTTCACAGAACATGCTGGGCAGCGCGGTAAACCCGAGGCCTGCCCGTACAGCAGCATTACGTACTACGAAATCATCGATGGCGAGGCGCGGTTCCAGGGCGATTTCCTGCTGTTTGCCATGGGGACCGAACAGGCGGAAGTGTACCAGCCGGTCCGCCTCGGCAGCGCCCAGCACCGGCAATGATGCCAGTTGGCCCGGTTCGCGGATGTGGTCGGCGAAACCGGGCGCTGCAACCAGCTGCATCTGCGCCTGGCGCAGGCGGCGGGTGACCAGGGCCGGGTCTTCATCGCCCAGGTCGCGTACCCGCAGGGCCACGTCGATACCTTCGGAAATCAGGTCGACCCGGCGGTTGAGCAGCACCATGTCCAGTTGCACCAGCGGGTACTGCGCAAGAAAGCGGCTGATCACATCCGGCAGAAAGGCGTGGGCCAATGCCACCGGGCACGACACCCGCAAGCGCCCGCGCGGTTCGCTGCTCATGCTGGCCACGGCTTCGTCGGCGGCTTCGGCTTCCAGCAGCATGGCCTGGCAGTGGTGCAGGTAGCGCTCGCCCACTGCGGTGAGCTTCAGTTGCCGTGTAGTGCGTTGCAGCAGGCGCGTGCCCAGGCGTTCTTCAAGCTCGGCGATACGCCGCGACAGGCGCGACTTGGGGATGCCCAGCTGGCGGCCGGCTGCGGCGAAACCGCCGGCTTCGACCACGCGGGCGAAGTAGAAAAGGTCGTTGAGGTCTTGCATGGGCATGTCTCACTGTTCCACCAGTAGGACAAACTAACGCATTTTTGCTGACTTATCAGCCATTGTTGATGTCGGTAGGATTCTCCCCATCGTGATCGCCCAATGTCGCGGTCTTCATTCACAGGAGAATCCCATGAAACTGTTGCACATCGATTCGAGCATCCTGGGCGACAATTCCGCCTCCCGCCAACTGAGCCGTGAAGTGGTCGAAGCCTGGAAAGCCGCCGACCCGAGCGTGGAAGTGGTGTACCGCGACCTGGCCGCTGATGCCATCGCCCACTTCTCCGCGGCTACCCTGGTAGCGGCTGGCACCCCGGAAGACATGCGCGACGCAGCCCAGGCCTTCGAAGCCAAGCTGAGCGCGGAAACCCTGGAAGAGTTCCTGGCTGCCGATGCCGTGGTGATTGGTGCGCCGATGTACAACTTCACCGTGCCGACCCAGCTCAAGGCCTGGATCGACCGCGTTGCCGTCGCCGGCAAGACTTTCCGCTACACCGAAGCCGGCCCGGAAGGCCTGTGCGGCAACAAGAAGGTAGTGCTGGTGTCTACCGCCGGTGGCCTGCACGCTGGCCAGCCGACTGGCGCCGGGCATGAGGACTTCCTCAAGGTATTCCTGGGCTTCATCGGCATCACCGACCTGGAAATCGTCCGCGCCCATGGCCTGGCCTATGGCCCTGAGCACCGCAGCCAGGCGATCGATGCTGCCCAGGCGCAGATTGCCAACGAGCTGTTTGCTGCTGCCTGATCGAAGGTACGCGGTCGAATGTAGGAGCGGCCTTGTGTCGCGATGGGCCGCGAAGCGGCCCCAGAATTCTCGGCGTCAACGCTGAAATCCTGGGGCCGCTTTGCGGCCCATCGCGACACAAGGCCGCTCCTACAATGACCGCGTCGGCCTGGTGTCACGCGACTGGAATAGCCGGGTCAGCCGCTGCCAGTGCTGCAGCACGTTCGGCCGCCGGCGGATAGATCCACACGGTATTGATCTGCGCCTTCAACACCTTGGCTTCGGCCTTGTCCTCCGGTGGCGACACCGTGCGTTCCCACCCTTCGGTATACACCGCCCCCCAGGCCCCAAGGTCCAGGCAGGTCACGTACTTGGGCTGGCTGTAGGTCTTCGGGGCCACGCCAATCAGCTCGGCCGCCGCATTGTTGCCCGCATGACGCCCCAGCGGAATCGCATGCTGGCAGGACATCACCGCATGATTGCCAGCCTCGTCGCAGGCGGCGTAGGCCACATCACCCGCCGCGTACACGGCATCATTGCCTTTCACCTTGAGATTGCCATCGACATGCAAGCGGCCCTGGCGGTCGCGCTCGCCACTGATCTGTTCGGTGAGCGGGTTGGCCTTGAAGCCCACGGTCCAGATCACCGTGCTGGCGTCGATGCGCTGGCCGTTGTCCAGCACCACGCCGGCAGAATCGACCGAGGCTACCGTGGCACCACATATCCACTCCACGCCAAGGGCCTCGGAGGCCTGTTCGATGGCGGGGCGTATGCCGTCACCCAGGGCCGCGCCAATCCTCGCGCCACGGTCGACCACCACCACGCGCAATGCCGCGTCCTCGCCGAGGATTTCGCGCAGGCGGGCCGGCAGTTCGGTGGCGGTCTCGATGCCGGTAAAACCTCCACCGGCCACCACCACGGTATTGCGCGCCGGTGTGTCGGGCAGGTTGGCCAGTGATTTCAGGTGGGTTTCCAGGCGCGCGGCGCTGTCGAGCTTGTCGACATCGAACACATGCTCGATGCCCACCATGTCGGGCCGGTTGAGCACGCTGCCGCAGGCCATGATCAGGCGGTCGTAGGGCAGGGTGCATTGGGTTCCGCTGCGGGTGCGATAGCCCACACGGCGGGCCGCTTCATCTATATGAAAGGCCGTGCCCTGCACGAAGCGGACGTTGGCGGCATCGAACAGCTCCTGCAACGGCGCGGCCATGGTATGTACGTCGGGTTCGTAGAAGCGCGGGCGCACATGCAGCTCGGCCTGGGGTGCAAGCAAGGTGACCTCGACATCCTTGCGGCCATGGAGGTCAAGCTGGCGGGCGGCGCTGAGCGCGCTCCACAGGCCGGCAAAGCCCGCGCCTATGATCAGGATCTGCTTCATGGTTGTGCTCCTCTAAAGTTCGGTTAACAAGGTAGACCCTGTTGCTGGATATTGGGGAGCGAGCATGCTTCAGAATGTTGGCGGCGTGATCACCCAGATCACCACGGCATCGACTTCACCGGGGTTGCCGTAGCGGTGCGGTTCCTGGCTCGAGAAGCTGAAACTGTCCCCTTCACCCAGCTGGAAATGCCGCTCGCCCACCCACAGCTCGAAGCTGCCGCTGAGTATGTAGCCGGCCTCTTCACCGTCGTGGCTGTAGCTCTGTTGGCTGTAGCTTCCCGGAGGGAAGCGCGAATGCAGGATTTCCAGCTGACGGTTGGGCTGGGGCGTGAGCAGTTGATCGACGATACCGTCTTCGTAATGCACGCTCAGGCGGCTGTTGCGTCGTACCACATAGCCCTGGTCTTCGGGCGCAGTGATGGCTTCGCTGGCGAAGAACCACTGGATGGTCACCCCCAGGCTGCGGGCGATGTTGAACAGCGCCGGAATCGATGGATAGGAGAGGTTGCGCTCCAGCTGGCTGATGTAGCCGGCGGTCAGCTCACTGTGCGCGGCCAGCTCCGCCAGGGTCATGCCACGGCGCTTGCGCAGGCCGCGAATGCGGCTGCCGAGAAACTGCGGCGCGGCGCCCCCGGCTTCGCTGGCGGGGGGCTGGGGGAGTTGGCTCATGCACGTCGGTCCATCGTAAAAGCCGCAGTATGTACAGCCTCAGAGCGCCCAGGCAACCGTCAGGCCATCGTGAATCGCTTCTTCGGCGGTACGCGGCGCCAGGCAGTCGCCAATGCGGCGCACCTCGACCAGGCCGGCCAGCTCCGTTGCCAGGCGGTCTTCCGGTTGATGGCCCTGGCACAGTACCAGGGTGTCGATGCCTTCGAAGATCATCGGCTCGCCGCTGGCGGTGTGCTGCAGGTACACCGTGTTGTCGTCGCAGCCATACAGGCGGGCATACGGTGTGATGGGAATACCCAGGCGATGCAGCTCGCCGGCCAGTTGGTCGCGCACGTACAGCGGCAGGCTTTCGCCGCAATGGGTGCCATTGACCGCCAGCTGCACCTGGTGGCCGTCGCGTACCAGTCGTTCGGCGATGCCGGGGCCGATCCAGTCGCAGCGCCAGTCGATCACCAGTACCGAGCGGCCCGGTTTTGCTTCACTGCGCAGTATTTGCCAGGCATCCACCACCTGTAGATCACCGGTGCGCTCGAAGGCCGGCCAGTAGGGGGTGGCACCGGTGGCGGCGATCACCAGGTCGGGGCGTACCCGTTCGACCAGTGCGCGGTCGACCCGGGTGTTGCGCACCACTTCCACGCCCGCCAGGGCCATTTCCCGTTGCAAGTTGGTGCTGGCGCCACCGAACTCGCTGCGCCGTGGCAGCAACTGGGCCAGCAGCACCTGGCCACCGAGCTGCGGGCCAGCCTCGTACAGCGTGACCTGATGCCCGCGCGCAGCGGCCACGGCGGCGGCTTTCATGCCGGCGGGCCCGCCACCGGCCACGAGGATGCGCTTGGGGCGGGTGGTGGGTGGCAGTTGCTCGTACTGCAACTCGCGGCCAGTCTCCGGTCGCTGGATGCAGGAAATGGGCAGGCCGCGGTGGAAATGGCCGATGCAGGCCTGGTTGCAGGCGATACAGGCACGTACGTCCTCGACCTGGCCATGCTCGGTCTTGTTGGGCATCTGCGGGTCGCATATAAGCGCGCGGGTCATGCCGCAGACGTCGGCCTGGCCACGGGCCAGGATCAGTTCGGCTTCCTGGGGCTGGTTGATACGCCCGGTGACGAACAGCGGGATGCCCAGGTGTTGTTTGAAGGTGCCGGCCTCACGGGCCAGGTAGGCCGGTTGAATGGCCATCGGCGGCACGATATGCACGGCGCCGCCGAGGGACGCCGACGTCCCGGCAACGATGTGCAGGTAGTCGAGCTGGCCTTGCAAGGCAACCGCTGCGGCCAGCGATTCGTCCTCGCTCAGCCCCTGGCTGTCGCGCTCGTCGGCACTGATGCGCAGGCCGATGATGAACTGCTCGTCGGTAGCCGCGCGTACGGCGGCCAGCACTTCGCGCAGGAACCGCAGGCGCTGCTCCAGCTCACCGTTGTAGCCATCCAAGCGCTGGTTTACCCGCGGGTTGAGGAACTGCGCAGGCAGGTAGCCATGGCTGGCCACCACTTCAACGCCATCAAGCCCGGCCTGGTGCAGGCGGCGGGCAGCGCTGGCATAGCCCTGGACGATCTCGTCGATCATCGCCTGGTCCAGCGCGCGCGGCATCACCCGGAAGCGTTCATTGGGTACCGCGGACGCCGAGTAGGCCACCGCCAGCAAGCCGTCCGCCGACTCCATGATCTCCCGCCCGGGGTGGAACAGTTGCGACAGCACCACGGTGCCATGCTCATGGCAGGCTTCGGCAAGCTGGCGGTAGCCGTCGATGCAGGCATCGTCGGTGGCCATCAGCACATGCGAGGTGTAGCGAGCGCTGTCATGCACCCCGGCCACCTGCAGCACGATCAGGCCGACGCCACCGGCGGCGCGGGCGCGCTGGTAGGCGATGAGCTTGTCGTTGACCAGGTTGTCGGTAGGCAGGCAGGTGTCGTGGCCGGTGGACATGATGCGGTTCTTCAAGCGTTTGCCGCGGATCTGCAAGGCTTCGAACAGATGAGGGAAGGCGGTCTGCATACAGGCGGCTCCGGTGCGATGTTGTTCTTGTTTTTTTATAAAAGTGTAGCCCCAGTAAAAAATCAACTTGTTTTTTTACTGGTCGGCGACTAGGTTTTTCTCACCCTCGTGGCGAGGGCGTGACCTCACAACAACAAGAAAACGGGCCCCTCGGGCACCGGCAGGAGGCAACTACGATGCAGGTATTCCCACGTGTAAGCAGCCTTTGCGCAGCGTTGCTGGCCATGGGCCTGGGCAGTGCGCAAGCGGCACCGCAGATGGTCGTGGTCGGCTATGGTGGTGCTGGCCAGAAAGCTCAGGACGAGGCGATCTTCAAACCGTTCAGTGCCCAGGATGGCAGCAAGCTGATCCAGAGCGAGTACAACGGCGAGATGGCACGGATCCAGGTAATGGCCGACACCGGCAATGTCGACTGGGATGTGGTGCAGATCGAAGGGCCTGACCTGATGCGTGGCTGCGACGAGGGCGTCTACGAGCAGTTGGACTGGCAGCGCATGGGCCATGCGGATGAACTGATTGCCGATGCCGCACAGGCCTGCGGCTCGGCCGCACTGGTATGGAGTGTGGCGATTGCCTATGACCGCAACAAGCTGGCACAGGCGCCTGCGTCGTGGGCCGACTTCTGGGACGTGAACAAGTACCCTGGCAAGCGCGGCCTGCGCAAGCGTGCGGTGTACAACCTGGAGTTCGCCCTGATGGCAGATGGGGTGAAGGTCGAGGATGTGTACCAGGTACTGGCCACCCCGGCAGGGGTCGAGCGTGCCTTTGCCAAACTCAGCGAGCTCAAGCCGTATATCCAGTGGTGGGACGCCGGCGCCCAACCTGCCCAGTGGCTGGCGGCGGGAGATGTGGTGATGACCTCGACCTATAGCGGGCGCATCGCCGTGGCGGCCCAGCAGGGCAGCCCGCTGGCGGTGGTCTGGCCTGGCAGCCTGTATGGCATGGATTACTGGGCGATCATCAAAGGCTCGCGGCATGTCGACCAGGCCAAGCGGCTGATTGCCTACGCCAACCAGCCGGACACCCAGGTGCGTTATGTGCAGCAGATTCCCTATGGGCCGACCAACACCCAGGCGGCGGCGAAGCTAGACCCGTCCCTGGCCAGCTGGGTGCCTACTTCGCCGCAGAACCTGCAGGGGGCGTTGGCGATGAATGTGGAATTCTGGGTCGACCATGGCGAAGAGCTGGAGCAACGCTTCAATGCGTGGGCCAGCAAATAGCGTACTGCAAAGGTATGACGATGATGACCACAACGGAACAAAGCCTGCGCCAGGAGCTGGCCGCCTGCTATCGGCTGATCGCCCATTTCCGCATGAGCGACCTGATCTTCACCCATATTTCCCTGCGCCTGCCGGGGCCGGAGCACCACTTCCTGATCAATCCGTACGGCTTGCTGTTCGATGAGATCACGGCCTCCAGCCTGGTGAAGATCGACCTGCAGGGCCGGCCGGTTGAAGCGACGCCGCACCCGGTCAACCCGGCCGGTTTCGTCATCCACAGCGCCATCCATGCTGCCCGCGAGGATGCCCATTGTGTGTTGCACACCCACACCCGGGCAGGTTGTGCGGTGGCGGCGCTGGAATGTGGGCTGCTACCGCTCAACCAGATGTCCATGGAGTTTTATGGCAAGGTGGCATACCACGCCTATGAAGGGATTGCGCTGGACATGGATGAGCAGCGAAGGCTGGTAGCCGACTTGGGCGACAAGCCAGTGATGATTCTGCGTAACCATGGCCTGCTGACTACCGGGCGCAGCGTGGCCGAAGCGTTCCTGCGCATGTACTACCTGGAAAAGGCCTGCGAGATCCAGTTGGCGGCGCAGAGTGCCGGGCAGGTGATTTTGCCGCCGGCCGAAGTGTGCGCGCATACCGAGCGGCAGTTCAATGAGCCTGGACGAGGGTTGAAACAGGGCGAACTGGCGGATCCGGATGCGTTGCAGCTGGCATGGGCAGCATTGTTGCGGATGCTGGAAAAGGTCGCACCTGGATACCGGAGCTGACGCGCTCCACCAATCAGCTCGGCAACCCTTGCACGATAACAGTCACTGTTGCGCACCTCTGGGCCGCAACTGTGCTGGTCCCTGTCAAAGGAATAGCCTTATGCTGTAACGAAATATGTCTAGAAAGCTTGAAGAAGGATGTCGCAATGCCACTCAAGGATCTGCTCATCGCCCTGGTGGTGATTGTCGCCTGGGGAGTCAACTTCGTGGTCATCAAGGTTGGCCTCGATGGCTTGCCGCCGATGTTGCTGGGGGCATTGCGCTTCTTGCTGGTGGCGTTCCCGGCGATCTTGCTGGTCAAGCGGCCGAAGTTGCCCTGGCGCTGGCTGATCGCCTACGGCGCGACCATTTCGTTGGGCCAGTTCGCTTTCCTGTTCCAAGCCATGTACAGCGGCATGCCGCCAGGGCTGGCCTCGCTGATCCTGCAGTCGCAGGCGTTCTTCACCCTCGGCTTTGCCGCGTTGTTCCTTGGCGAGCGGCTGCGCCTGGCCAGCGTGCTGGGGCTGCTGGTGGCCGCCAGCGGCCTGGCGCTTATCGGCAGCGAAGACGGCGGCCATGTACCGATGTTGGCGCTGGTGCTGACCCTGTGTGCCGGCGCCATGTGGGGCATGGGCAACATCATCACCCGGCGCTTTGGCTCGGTTGACCTGGTGGCGCTGGTTATCTGGGGCGGGCTGATCCCGCCACTGCCGTTCCTTGCGTTGTCCTGGTGGCTGGAGGGGCCGGAGCGCATCGGCCACGCCATTGCCAATATCAGTTGGAGTTCGGTATTGGCCCTGGCTTACCTGGCGTTTGTCGCCACCATGCTCGGCTACAGCCTGTGGAGCAAGTTACTGTCGCGCCACCCGGCCGGCAAGGTGGCGCCGTTCTCGCTGCTGGTGCCTGTGATTGGCCTGAGTTCGTCGGCGTTGTTGCTGGGCGAGCGTCTGACCGCGACCCAGGGCTGGGGCGCATTGCTGGTGATGGCCGGGTTGCTGGTGAACGTGTTTGGCGCCCGCATTGGCCAACGGCTGCGCGCGGTTAGCGCGTAGTTGATCCTTCAACCACTGCCCGACTGAAAATCGCAAGCCAGCGCAATCCCTGTGGGAGATTGCCCAGCCCTTTTGGGCTGCGCTGTCGCGCAGAGAACAGATATCGCTCGTCTGACGCGTCCTTTGTAGGAGCAGCCTTGTGCTGCGAAGAGGCCGGTACAGGCAACAGACAGGCTTTGTCAGTAGCGGCCTCTTCGCAGCACAAGGCTGCTCCTACAGAACCTCGCCGAACCAATGAGTCATGTGTTGTTCTGTGGGAGCGGGCGTGCCCGCGAACACGGGCGAAGCCCGTGCCAACCACCGCGGTGCCTGCTTCGCGGGCACGCCCGCTCCCACAATGACTGCATATCTGCGAGTGGATTTGCGCTCTGTTAGAATCGGTCTCTTTTGCCGGCCAATGGAGCGCACCCATGATCATTTCCACCACCAGCCAGCTCGAAGGCCGCCCGATTGCCGAATACCTGGGTGTGGTCAGCTCCGAATCGGTGCAGGGCATCAATTTCGTGCGCGATTTCTTTGCACGTTTTCGCGACTTCTTCGGCGGGCGTTCGCAAACCCTGGAAAGCGCACTGCGCGAAGCCCGGGAGCAGGCCACCGAAGAACTGAAGGCGCGGGCACGCCAGTTGCAAGCCGATGCGGTAGTGGGGGTGGATTTCGAGATCAGCATGCCGTCGGTACAGGGCGGCATGGTCGTGGTATTTGCTACCGGTACAGCGGTGCGCCTGAAGTAGAGCGTCTGCCGCTGGTCGGGTCCAAGGCTTCGGTCTGGGCGGTCCGCAAATGACCAGCTAGTCTCACTTTCACAGGTCGCGTTTGGTAGAGCAACTGTTCTGGTTGCCGACGCGTCCGCCACTGGAGGGAGACAGGGCATGAGCGAATCCTTTTTCGAAGACCTGAACGACGCGTTCCCGATCAACAGCCAGGTGCGTTGCGGCCAAGCGGCATTTCGCCTGGGCTTCGCCCACATGACGCTGGATGATTCCGAACAGCTCCAGCCTGCACACCTGCAGCGCAGCAAAAAAGGCCGCTTCATGCCGCGGGTTCCGCTCAAGAAGTGATCCCGCTCCAGCAAAACCCCGCCGAATGGCGGGGTTTTTATTGCCATTTCTTGATCCGCCTCATGGCATTGCCGGGTAGCACTCGCAGGATGGCCAAGGCTGTGGTTTTCTTGCGCGGCATTCCAGCAACGGAGGATTGAATGCTCATGCGAGTCAGGGAAGAGACTTATTGGCAATGGGCCGACGCACAGCTGCACAGCCGCTGCCACGACGAAGCACTCAGTGACGGCACCACGCTCGACGTGCAGGTGCGCCTGTCGCGCCTGGGGGCGACCCAACTGTTTTTGGGGTTGTACGCCGGTGATGGGCGAGCGTTGCTGGAGGAGTATTACCCCGCACGCCCAGGCGAGACCATGACTCGCGCCCTGGTGTGGGGTGTAGACCGCGCCCGGGCGATGGCAACCGGCGCCTTGCCGCTGCCGGAACCCCGCAGCCAGCGGCGCCAGGCATGAAAAAGCCCGGCCTGTGAGGGCCGGGCTCAGGTAAAGGTGGGAACCCTCAGTTGAGCGGTTCGATCACCTTGACTGCCTGCTGCTCACGGGCAGCGGGCCATTCTTGTTGCAGGGTCTGCAGAACGCGGCCGACGAATTCGGTGTCGGCGGCGGCCTTCTTGCCGACGTAGCCTTGGCCACGGCGGTAGACCTTGAAGCGGGCACGCATGCTGGGCAGGTGCTCTTCGAATTCATCTTCGACGGTGTTCGGTGGCAGGCGGTCGAGGCGCACTTCACCGGTCTGGCTTACCCACAGCAGATGGTCGTCAAGGCTGTCCTTGCGTACGGCGAACAGCTGGGCCAATTGGTCGATAGTCGGATTGTTGTTCAAGTTCATCATAAAGCCCCCATTACCCATTCGTAGGTGATTTTTCACAGTTGGCGCTACCACGGTGTAGCGCACTACCAAGGCTGCTACAGCAGCATCGCAACAGGGGCTTTCTCACGCTGCCTTTTGGACAGTTTCCCTCTCCACGGACGGCCTGCGTTACCGCGCAGGCCGTCTGGAACACCCTTGCCACCGCTCCCGATCAGGGAGACGGCTTCATCATGCCCAAGGGCGATGAACGGCGTCAACCATTTTGTAGTGAATATTTTTGCTCACTACATTGTGTCGTTTTGTTCGACAATCGCTGCCCGCACTACAGCCCGGAGAGAATGTCGAAGGCTGCGCGCACCCGGGCTTCGTTCGGGTAGTTTCGGTTGGCCAGCAACACCACGGCCAGTTGTTCGGCGGGCACGAACGCGGCGTAGGCGCCGAAGCCATTGGTCGAGCCGGTCTTGTTGTACCAGGCTGCCGGCAGCGGCGGCAGGGCTGGTTGCAAGCGTGTGGTTGCCTGCGGTTCACGGATTAGCTGCGGGCCGTTGCCATCGATCAGTGTGGCCAGCGTGACCGGGTAGGGGTAACGCTCCCAGCCCAGGCCCTGGGTCATGGCGCCGACCTGGAAGTAGCCCCGCTGGGTGATGGCCGTGGCTTGTGCCAGCGCCGGTGGCAACTTCTCCGGCTGCATGTGGAGGCGCACATAGCGCAGCAGGTCGCTGGCGCTGGTCTTGATGCCGTAGGCTTCGTCGGCGTAAGGGCCGGGGCCGACACGCACCGGCTTGTCGGCACTGTCGTAGCCCTGGGCATACAACCCCTGGGCGCTGGCCGGGACCTGCAGATAGGTGTTTTCCAGGCCCATCTGTTTCAGCAGGCCCTCGCTCATCAGCGTGGAGAACGGCTGATGCTGCGCTCGGGCGGCCAGGTCACCGAACAAGCCCAGGCTGGGGTTCGAGTAGCAGCGCTGGGTGCCGGGTTTGGCGCGGGGTTGCCAGTGCCGGAAGAAATCGACCACCTGCTGCGCCGTCTGCACCGCATCCGGGAACTGCAACGGCAGGCAGTCGGCACTATAGGCGCCCAGCTCCAGCACGCTTGCGTCGCCGATGGGGGCGCCGGCAAGGGCCGGGTGATAGCGCTTGGCCGGGGCATCAAGGTCCAGCTTGCCTTCGGCACTGGCCAGTGCGGCCAGGGTGGCGGTGTAGGTCTTGCTCAGCGAACCGATCTCGAACAGCGTGTCGCGGCTGACCGGCACATTGTCGGCCTTGCTGGCCACGCCATAGCTGAAGTAGTGCGCGTGGTTGCGAGCATAGATGGCCACGGCCATACCGGTGATGCCTTGCTCCTGCATCAGCGGGCGGATGATCTGGTCGACCTTGGCCTGCAACTGGTCGTCGGCCTGGGCGGCACTGTAGTCCAGGGTGAGAGTGATGGCGGCTGCAAGTGCAGCCAGGCGGGAGAGGGGCATGAGCGGGTCCTGTGCTGGAGCGTGTCCGTTGAGCGACACCGGTGGGGGTTCCGGCGTTAGCGGCGAAAAACCGAAGACCTTATCGTCTGCCCTTGCACAATGACAAGACGGAAACTGTGATGAAGTATTTGCGCATGTTATTCGACAATTTCACCCTGGCTTTGCTCGGGGTGGTGCTGATTGCCACCGTGCTGCCTTGCTCGGGCGACGGCGCAGTGTATTTTGGTTGGCTGACCAACCTGGCCATCGGCCTGCTGTTCTTCCTGCACGGCGCCAAGCTGTCGCGCGAGGCGATCATTGCCGGAGCGGGGCACTGGCGCCTGCACTTGCTGGTGTTCTCCTGCACCTTCGTGCTGTTCCCGCTGCTGGGCCTGGCGTTCAAGCCACTGTTCGTGCCGCTGGTGGGCAACGAACTTTACCTGGGCGTGCTCTACCTGTGTGCCTTGCCGGCTACCGTGCAGTCGGCCATCGCCTTCACTTCGCTGGCGCGTGGTAACGTGCCGGCGGCCATTTGCAGTGCGGCGGCATCCAGCCTGCTGGGTATCTTCCTCACGCCGTTGCTGGTAGTGATGTTGCTGGGGGCCAGCGGTGATACCGGTTCTGGTCTGGATGCGGTGCTGAAGATCACCCTGCAGCTGCTGGTGCCGTTCGTGGCCGGGCAGGTCGCCCGGCGCTGGATCGGTGCCTGGGTCAAGCGCAATGCGCGCTGGCTCAAGGTGGTGGACCAGGGTTCGATCCTGCTGGTGGTCTACACCGCGTTCAGCGAGGCGGTGGTCACCGGGCTGTGGCACACGGTATCGCCGCAGCACCTGGCCGGGTTGTTTGCCGTGTGCGGAATCTTGTTGGCGGTGGTGTTGTACGGTACCCGGCTGCTCGGCAAGCTGCTGGGCTTTGACCTGGAGGACCGCATTACCATCCTGTTCGCCGGTTCGAAGAAGAGCCTGGCCACCGGGGTGCCAATGGCGCAGGTGCTGTTCGTCGGCAGTGGCATTGGCGCGATGATCCTGCCGCTGATGCTGTTCCACCAGATTCAGCTGATGGTCTGTGCAGTGCTGGCGCAGCGTTATGCCAGCCGTGAGCAGGTGGCTGAAAAAGCTTCGGCGGCATCCTGACAGGGCCCTGTCGCCGGCACGCCAGCTCCCACCTCGACTGCACAGCTCTCAAGGCCTGTGCAGTCCCTGTGGGAGCTGGCTTGCCGGCGAAGGGCTGCAAAGCAGCCCCTGGCTTATCTGGCCTGTCCTGAACCACGCTCGCGCAGCGCCTTGCCTACCTCGGCCTCGATCTTGTAGGCCGGCGCTTCCAGGTCGTCGTAGTTGCGCGTGTAGCGCCGGGCGAACTCTTCCACACCCAGCTGCTGATACTGCTGCACATGCTTGAGCTCATGTGCCCACAACGCCACGTTGTCCTCGGCATCGGCGGGGCGGCGGAAGATGATCGTGTCGATCAGCGTCACGGCGTTCACATCGGGGTTCTGCAGCAGCGCATTGGCCGCGCTCATCTGCTGTTCGTCACCCACCCGGAAGCGCGCCGCGTCGAGCACGGCAAAGTCGTACCAAGGTTCGAGTTGCGCACGGATATGCAACGGGATCGGCTCGACGCCGCTGGCGGTGGCTTCGTCGCGGGCCTGCTGCAAGGCGTAGGTCAGGCTGGACGAAGCCAGTACTTCCACGTCCTTGAAAATTTGCCCGGCCTGGCCGGGGTCGATGGGCGCACAGAAACACCCCATCAGGCACACCTGGTACTGCCCTGGCGGGCAGGCCTGTTCGGCGAGTGCAGGCAAGCTCATCAGTAGCCCCAGCAGTAAACTAATCCGCTTCATGCAGGGACTTCTCGACAAAGTGGCGGCTGGCGTCCAGTACCTGCGACTGCACGCTTTCCGTGGCCAGCATGCGCCCGACCAGCAAGGCACCGACGCACTGGCTGATCAGCACCCAGGCTAATTCGCTGTCTTCCAGGGTCGCGCTCCATGCCTGGTGCAGCTCCACCAGCCAATGCTCGGCCACTGCACGCACCGGTGCTTCGGCCCGGGCAATCTCCACCCCCAATGGCGGCAGCGGGCAGCCACCCTCGGCATTGTGCAGGTGAGCCAGGCTCAGGTACTGCTGCAGGCAACGGCCCAGGCGTTCGCGACTGGCGCCCTGGTTGGCCAGGCGCGCCAGCGGGCTGTTGCACAATTCCTGCCGCACTACTTCGGTGAACAGGTCGTCCTTGGACGGGAAGTGGTTGTAGAAGGCTCCGCCGGTCAGGCCGATCGCCTTCATCAGCCCGGCTACGCCGGTGCTGGAAAAGCCCCCGCGTTTGGCCAGCGCGCCGCTGCTGGCCAGCAGCCGCTCGCGGGTTTGCTGCTTGTGTTCGTTGGTGTAGCGCATTCAGTTGCCTCTGCAGGCGGGCTTGACGATGGCGGCGATCATAACATAGCGTTCGTTTACTAAACGATCATTCACTAATGGGGCAGGCATGGCAGAACAACAAAAAGTGGTGCTCGTGATTGGCGCGGGGGATGCTACCGGCGGCGAGATCGCCAAGCGCTTTGCCCGTGAGGGCTACATTGCTTGTGTTACCCGGCGCCAGGCTGACAAGTTGCAGCCGCTGCTGGACGAAATCCGTGCTGCCGGCGGCCAGGCCCACGGGTTTGGCTCCGATGCGCGCAAGGAGGAGGAGGTGGCGGCGCTGGTCGAAACCATCGAGCGTGATATCGGCCCGATCGAAGCGTTTGTGTTCAATATCGGTGCCAATGTGCCCTGTAGCATTCTTGAGGAAACCCCACGCAAATACTTCAAGATCTGGGAGATGGCCTGTTTTGCCGGTTTCCTCACCGCCCAGGCGGTGGCCCGGCGCATGGTCCAGCGCGAGCGTGGCACCATCCTGTTCACCGGCGCCACCGCTGGCACTCGTGGCGCGGCGGGCTTTGCGGCATTCGCCGGGGCCAAGCACGCTTTGCGCGCCCTGGCCCAGAGCATGGCGCGCGAGCTAGGGCCGCGGAACATCCATGTCGCCCACGTGGTGGTTGACGGGGCCATCGACACCGCCTTCATCCGTGACACTTTCCCCGAGCGCTACGCCCTCAAGGACCAGGATGGCATCCTCGACCCGGCCCACATCGCCGACAGCTACTGGTTCCTGCACGCCCAGCCCCGCGACGCCTGGACCTTCGAGCTGGACCTGCGCCCCTGGATGGAACGTTGGTAATCCCCTTTACCGAGCAAGGACCGTAACCACATGAACAAGACTGTCGATTTCTTTTTTGACCTGGGCAGCCCGGCCAGCTATCTGGCCTGGACCCAACTGCCTGGCCTGTGTGCGCGCCAGGGTGCCACGCTGCGTTACCGGCCGATGCTGCTGGGCGGGGTTTTCCAGGCCACCGGCAACGCCTCGCCGGTGATGATCCCGGCCAAGGGCCGCTACATGTTCACCGACCTGGCGCGCTTCGCCGAGCGCTACGGGGTACCGTTCGGGTTGCCGCCGGGGTTCCCGGTCAATACCTTGACCCTGATGCGCGGGGCAATGGGCACCCAACTGCGTTCGCCGGAGCGGTTCGATGCGTTGCTGGCGGTGCTGTTCAATGGTCTGTTTGCGCAGCGCCGCAATCTGGGCGACATCGCCGTCCTCGACGACACGCTGAGCCAGGGCGGCTTCGACCCGCAGGCATTTCGCGCGCTGGCGGGTGATGACGAGGTGAAGTCCGCGCTCAGGCACGCGACCGAAGCTGCAGTGGAGCGCGGGGTGTTCGGCGCGCCGACCTGTTTTGTCGGTGGCGAGATGTTCTTCGGGCAGGACCGCCTGGACTTTGTCGAAGAGGCCCTGCGTCAGGGTGTCGACAGCCTTACCTGAAGGCGCCTCTCCCACAGGGTTGGCGCGTTTCCTGTGGGAGCGGCTTCAGCCGCGAACACCGGCAAAGCCGGTGCCATCTCCATGCATAAAGCAGTCAGAAGTTCGCCGGGGTGTTGGCGCTGATGATTTCGGCCTCGTCCGGGCCGATGTTCTTGAAACTGTGCGGCAGGGTAGTGGGGATGTAGTAACCGTCGCCCGAGTTGAGCACGCTCACCTGGCCATCGACCCACAACTC
Source organism: Pseudomonas sp. SA233 (assembly GCF_054792385.1). Lineage (NCBI taxonomy): Bacteria > Pseudomonadati > Pseudomonadota > Gammaproteobacteria > Pseudomonadales > Pseudomonadaceae > Pseudomonas > Pseudomonas sp. SA233. Next base: position 2,739,244 of record NZ_CP096449.1, read on the forward strand.
GACGGTGCCGCGTGTGACCAGGCCACACTCCTCACCCTCGGCATGCACGATCGGCTCGCCCGAATCGGCACCCGGTGCATACAGTTCACGCAGCATGCGCATCTGCCGGCCTTCGACGCTGGCGCCAACCAGCAGCATGCGCAGGCCGTTGCGGCCCAGGTCTGGCTGCTCGCCGCCACGGAACACGTAGCGCTCTTCGCGCACCGGCTCGTCGAAACTGAAGAACTCCGCCAGGCTCATCGGAATGCCTTCGAGCAGTTTTTTCAGGGAGCTGACCGAAGGGCTGACGCGATTCTGCTCGATCTGCGAGATCGTCGAATTGGTCAGCCCGCTGCGGCGGGCCAGTTCCCGTTGGGAGAGGTTGTTGCGTTCACGCACCAGTTTGAGTCGCGTCCCCGTGTCCATAGCCGCCTTGTAATCAGAGGTGTCAATAATAATGAGCGATGCGCATTAAAACACACTCTGCGCGCTTGCGCGCTGTGCTTGTCAGGCCCGCTGATCGCGCGGCATCGGCCATGACCCGACCAGCAGCAACAGCGCCGCCACCGCCAGGAATGGCAAGCGTGGATCGACGGCATAAACCAAGGTGCCGGCCAGCGGCCCGATCACTGCGCCCATGCCCTGGGCAGCACCGATGGAGCCGGCTGTGGCGCCTTGCTCGGAGGCGTGCATGGCATTGGCCGCCAGCGCCGAAAACGCCGGGAAGACAAAGCCCATGCCCGCCGCCGCGACAAAGTAGCAAGCCCACAGCCAGGGCGCCGTGGTGGCCAGCGAGCCGCAGGCAAAGCCCAGGGCCGAAACCGTGGCGCCGACCCGGATCATCTTCAACGGCGGCCATTCCAGCTGGCGCAGCAGCACCTGCGCCAGGATCAGCGCCACACCCACCGTGGTCAGGGCGATGCCAGCGGCCTGGGCAGCCTCGGCAGGGCCCAGGTGCAGGCGGTCGAGGGCAAAGAAACCGACGTTGATCTGCGATACCGTGACACTGAGCATGGCGCTGAACGCCACCAGCAAGGGCCGACGCAGGCGTGGGTCGTTCAGCCGCACCGGGCTTGGAGCATGGCTGTGCGGCAGCGCCTGCGGCTTCAGGGTGAAAAGCAGGACAAGAAAGGCACTGGCCGGCAGCAGCGACATGATATGGAACGGCAGGCTCAGGCTATGCCGCGCCAGCAGCGCTGCCAGCGCCGGCCCCACCACCAGACCGACGGCGTTGGCCGCCCCCAGCGAGGCCATGGCCCGGGCCCGGCGTTGCGGTTCGACATGGTCGGCGATCAGCGCATTGCAGCCCACCGGGATGGCAGCATAGAAGGCGCCGATACAGCCGCGCGCGACCATCAGGCCTATGAAGGCCAGGGTCGCCCCCGGTAGCCAGCGCAGCGCACCTTCTACGAACAGGCACAGCAGCCAGTAGGCCAGGGTGAAGCCGGCGCTGCCCAGCAGCAGGATGCGCCGACGGCCCAGACGGTCTGCGGCGCGCCCCCAAGGCCGGGCCAGCAGCACCCAGACCACGCCCGCCACGGTCACGGCGGCCCCGGCTTGCCAGGTGGCCATGCCGAGCTGGCGGGCGATCGGGCCGATCAGGGCGACGAAGGCCATCATCGACATGGTGCAGGCCATGTTGGCCAGCAGCAGGGGGCGCAAGTCCAGGGTACTGGCGGGTGCGAGTGTGGCAGGATCCTTTGCGACATTCATAGGGCAGTCCAGGGCGGTACGGCAAATAGAAAGCCGATCTTGTTGGGAATCGTTATCGGTGTCGAGCCCCCGGGCTGCCGAGCGTCATTGGCTGCGGCGCAGCGGGCCAGGCCACATGCTACGCAACACGCCATCGCGGCGCACCCACGCGTGCATCAAGGCTGCACCCACATGCACCAGCACCGTGGCGAACAGCAAGTAGCCAGCCCAGCCATGGGCCTGGCGCAGCACTGCATACAGTTGCAGGTCATGGGGGGCAATGGCCGGCAAGCCCAGGGGGCGGGGGTAGCCACCGGCCGACAGCATGGCCCAGCCCAGCAGCGGCATGGCAAGCATCAGTCCGTAGAGCACCAGGTGCGAAGCCCCGGCGGCCCAGCGTTGCAGTGCAGGCAGGTCGCGCGGCAGGGCTGGGTGGGGCAGGGCCAGGCGAACGGCGATGCGCAGCAGCACCAGCACCAGCAGGGCCAGGCCGGTTGCCTTGTGCAACCCGATCAGCACGGGGTGGCGCGGCGACAGGTCGGCGGCCATGCTCACACCGATGAACAACATGGCCAGGATCAGCACGGCCATCAGCCAGTGCAACAGGCGGGCGAGGGGGTGGAAGGCGTCGGTTTTCATGGGTGGGCTCCGGTGTCGAGCGATTCGCGGCTGCGGCGGTTGAAGGATTCCGAGTAGGCGGCCGAACGGGCGGCGAGAATCGGGTCAGCAGAGGCCTGGATGCCCCGGGGTAGAATCAGCGGGTCGAAGTTGATGTCGCGGCAGGCCCCTTGCTCGGGGCCGTCGACCTGTTCCAGTACCAGCGTGCCGGCGTCCACGCTGCGTCGGTCGGCAGGCCACGGGCTGGCAGGGTCGTCCACTGCATCGCCGGGTTCCGCCAGTACCAGGCGCAGCGTCCAGCGCAGCGGGCCCTGGGCCAGCCGTTGCTGCAGGTCGTGCTGCAGGAACTGTTTATCATCGACTTGGGCAGGCAGGGCGGCAAACGCTGTCTGCGGCTCCAGTTGCCAACGCACGGGGTGGGGCGCGCCGCTTGCGTCGATCAGGCGGAAGGCGTTGATGCTGTGGTACTGCGTGCTGGCGAAGCTGTTGCTGGGCTTGTACCCCGCCGCCCATTGGCGAAACGCCGCGCTTTCCGGGTGGGCGGCGAAAAACGCCTGCAGTTTGCCCGGGTCCGGTTTGCCGGTGGCCGGGTCGGGTGCCCCCGCCAGTACCTGTTCATAGAAGGCTTGTGGCGTGCTCACCGCCAGCACCGGCGGGTTGTTCATGCCGGTACGCCAGACCTGCCCGTCGTCGGTACTCAACTCGATGGCCAAGCTGCGCACCGGTATGCCGGTATCCGGCGCGAACGGGTTGGCGCCGCCGATGGCGAAGCGGCCGATCACTGGCACCCGCGGCTGGCTGAACGCCCGCGCCGTGGACAGGCTGACGGCCTGCCCGCTGGGCTGGAAGTAGCCGCTGACGCACAGGCCCTTGGCGTGGTTCTTGCGGTAACCCGGGTAATGCCCGGCCTGGGCTTCGAAGGTGTCGATGATGCGTTGTGGGGTCAGGCGGGTATCGCCAACCCAGCCGGCGGCATAGGCAAAGGCGGCGCCCGCGCCCAGCATCACGACGCCGATGGCGGCCAGGCGCAGGGCCTTGGCCGGGCCGTGCAGAGGTGAGTTCATGGTCATTGTCCGGTTCAGTGAAGGTGCCGGTACGACGGCGCAGGGAAAAACTTATTCCCTGGCCGGGAATAGATTTTCCTCGCAGGCGTCTGCCTCTTACACTGACAACCCCAGAGGCCGGGACCTTGCCATGCATGATCTGGACGACCACCAGTGGCGCGAGCTGCTGGCCCGCCTGCGCCGCTTTGCCGTGTGGCTGACCCGCGAGCCGGGCAGCGCCGACGACCTGGTACAAGCCACGGTCGAGCGGGCCTTGAGCCGGCGCGACCAGCAACGTGATGCCGATGCCCTGCGGGCCTGGCTGTTCACCATCCTTTATCGGCTGTTCCTTGATGGAAAGCGCCGCGAGCGGCTGCACGCGCGATGGCTGTCCTGGTTCGGTCGCGGCGAGCGCGATGACGAGCCGGTTGGCGGCAACCTCGAGGCCATTGTCCTGGCCCAGGCCGACCTGCAGGCTTTCGCCCGGCTCACGGCAGAACAGCGTGCGTTGTTGCTGCTGGTCAGCATTGAAGGTTTGAGCTACAAGGAGGCCGCCCAGGCCCTGGGCATCCCTATCGGCACTGTGATGTCGCGCCTGTCGCGCGCCCGCAATGCCTTGCGCGAACTGACCGAGGGCAGCCCCCAGCCCCCGGCCTTGCGGAGACTGAAATGACGCGCCTGATCCCCAGCGAAGACGAACTGCACGCTTATGTCGACGAGCGCCTGGAGCCTGCGCGCCGGGCCGAGGTTCAAGCCTGGCTGGCGGCCAACCCGCACGCTGCGGCCAAGGTCGAGGGTTGGCGTGCCGACGCCCGCCGCCTGCGTACGGCGCTGGCCGGGTTCGGCGAAGTGCCCGGGGCGGCGCAGCTGGACCTGGGGCAGTTGCGCCGGCAAGTGCGCCAACGCCGCCAGCGCCGCTGGGCCACGGCGGCGGTGCTGCTGCTGGCGTTTGGCGTAGGTGGCCTGGGAGGTTGGCAAGTGCGCGATGCGACCTTGGCGCGTGCCGAGCTGCCGATGGCCGATGCCGTCCAGGCGCACCGCTTGTTTGCCGGTAGCCAGGCGTTGGATATCCAGGCCAGCGACCCAGGCCAGTTGCGCGACTGGCTGGGGCGCCACTTCAGCCGCGTTGGCCACCTGCCGGACCTGGCGGGCTACGGCTTCAAGCCGGTGGGCGCGCGCCTGCTAAGCAACGAGCAGGGGCCGGCGGCATTGCTGGTGTTCGAGGATGGCAAGGGCCAGCGCATCAGCCTGTTCCTGCGCTCACCAGGTGATCATTATCGGCGCATGCCGGACGGGCAGCGCGTGGACGGGCAGCTGGAGGCGCGGTACTGGTCGCATGGGGCCTACAACTTTGCTCTGGTCAGCGCGGTGGACGATTTGCGCGGGGCGGGGGTGGGGGAGGCGTTGCGCTTGGGTTTGTGAGCCCGCTCTCGCCGGGATCGCGCGTGGATGCTTTGGTGATCCTGTGGGGGATTGCCCAGCCCTTTGGGCTGCGCTGTCGCGCAGAGAACCAATATCGCTCGTCTGACGCGTCCTTTGTAGGAGCAGCCTTGTGCTGCGAAGAGGCCGGTACAGCCAATAGACAGGCTTTGTCAGCCCCGGCCTCTTCGCAGCACAAGGCTGCTCCTACAGGACCTCGCCGAACCAATGAGTCATGTGTTGTTCTATGAGAGCGGGCGCGCCCGCGAAGAGGCCTCGCCAGGCCACACATTCCTGCCATTTTCCCCTGCTCACTCGCCCAACCGCTGCTCACGCGACGGCGGGTAGCCAAAGTAAGCCGCATAACATTTGCTGAAGTGCGACACCGAAACAAACCCGCAGGCCACTGCCACTTCCATCACCGACAGGTCGGAATACTGCAGTAGACGGCGGCTTTTGGTGACGCGCAACTCCATGTAGTAACGCCGCGGCGAAGTGCCCAACTGGGCCTGGAACAGGCGGTCGATCTGTCGGCGCGAGCGCCCGCTGTAGGCGGCCAACTGGTCGAGGCTGAGGGTTTCCTCGAGGTTGTTCTCCATCAGCTCGACGATGGTGCGCAGGTGCAAGCTCATGGATTTCTTCGCGCCCGGGCCGACCTGGCGATAGCGGGCACCGGAGAACGACAGGATCTCCTCTACGCCTTCGGCCAGGCCGTCGCCATACAGCCGGCGCACCAGGCCGAGCATCAGCTCCATGGCACCATTGGGGCTGGCAGCGCTGAGGCGGTCGCGGTCGAGAGTGAAGCTGGCCGGGGTGATCCGCGTCTGCGGGCTGCGCTCGGACAGGCTGGCGCGTTGCTCGGGGTGGATACTGCAGCCATAGTCGTCCAGCACCCCTGCGCGGCCGAGGAACCACGCGCCGTTCCACAACCCGCCCAGGGCCATGCCGTGGGCCGCGCAATCGCCCAGCAGGCGGTCAAGCTCGGGGTACTTCAATGGCGTGCGCAGGCCGCCACAGATCACCAGCAGGTCCAACTCCTTCAAGGCCTCGGCGGATAACTCGGTAGCCACCAACTCCAACCCCAGGTCGCTGAGCACGCGGTCGCCTGCAAGCGACAGTGGGGTGAATCGAAAGCTGTCGGCGCGCAGCAGGTTGGCCGTGACCAGCACGTCCATGGCCACGGTGAAGCTGGCCATGGAGAAGTGTTCGAGCAATACGAAATCGACCCGATAGGGGGCTTGGGCATTGGCGCTGGTGGACTTCAGCCGCAGCATGTTGCTGGTACTGGTCTTCTTGCTGAACTGGCGTGGCGTGGGCACTCTGGACTCCGCTTCCTGGCTGGCCTTGAGAGTGTGGCGGGTGGCCGGGGGAAAGACAATCTCCCGGGTGGCCGTGTCGTATTCCAGGTCGTGTTCAGGCAACCTGTCTGGCTTGGCCCGTTGCCGCTATGCTGATGCTCCTGTCACTGAGGATACCTTGATGAAGTACGCCGCTGCCCTGTTGCTTTGCCTGATGCCATTGTTGGCCAATGCCCTGGAGCAGGGCGACAAGCTCGCCCCGTGGACGCTGCTCGACCAGTACGACCAGGCCTATAGCCTCGCCGCCGGCACGCACATCCTGCTGGTGGCACGCGACATGGACGGTGCCAAGCTGGTGAAGGCGGCGCTGGCCGAACAGCCCAAGGGTTACCTGGAGGCGCGCGATGCGGTGTTCGTTGCCGACATCCAGCGCATGCCGGCGCTGATCAGCAAGCTGTTCGCCATCCCCGCCATGCGCGATTACAACTACCGCGTGCTGCTCGACCGCGACGGGCGCGTGGCCAGCCGTTATCCAGGGCAGGATGGCCAGGTGCAGTGGTTGCAACTGGAACAGGGCAAGCTGGTGAGCCAGCGGGCATTTGCCGATGCGCCGGCGTTGAAGGCGGCGTTGGAAGCTGCACCACGGCATTGAGAGCTGTCACTGCTCCCTGTAGGAGCGGCCTTGTGTCGCGATGGGCTGCATAGCAGCCCCCTGCGGTCCTTTGTAGGGCAAAAAACCTGGGGCCGCTGCGCAGCCCATCGCGACACAAGGCCGCTCCTACAAGGGCCGCGGTGCCATGCCGCCAGCCAAATCAATCTGAACCCTCGGCAGCCTCTGCAACCCAACCCATTACATGCCAAATGGGAGAGCGCTCATGGAAATAGGAACGATCTGGATCATCGTCGCGGCCTTTGTGATCCTGCTGGAAATCTGGGCCATCTGGCACATCATCGGCAGTGACCGGCGCGCCGAGCGCAAGATGCTGTGGATCGTCTTCGTGGTCTACGCACCGTTCCCCGGCTTGCTGTTCTGGGCCTGGCGCGGGCCTCGGGCGGTGAAGGGCAGGGCGGTACTGCAGGAAAAATGATGGAGAACGGCCTCAGGCGCGGGGGCGCCTGAGGCCGTCGATGTTCACTTGGGCAGGATATCGAAGCGAATGGCTGACCCCAGCCCGTCCACCATCAGGCAACCGTAGAACTTCACGGTCGACAGCACACACAGATGCTTGAGCGCTTCATGGATGTAATCGTGAAGCAGCTTTTCGGCATCGCGCCTGCGGTCTGCGAGCGTGGTGCTGCTGAGAGTGATCAACCCGAGCAAGGTGGTTTCAATGTGTTCGACGGTGTCCAGGCCAATTTTTTCGCGCAGGTGCAGGCGCGCCTTTGCCGCATCGTCTTCATCTCGTGCGGTTTTGGGCTTGATGGTATAAGCCAGCTGAAAATCATATTTGCTCATCGCTTTATCCTTGATACGTGCAGGCCTCCATGCCGGGCCTCGCAATCTAGCGCCTGGCAGCCACCGCGCATACAAACGCGTGGTTCACGCAAGCCAGCGCGCTGTGCGAAACGTCCTACGCAGGCAAGCCCGTTTTTACGATGCATGCTTGACCTCGAGTTAACTCAAGGTTCGATACTCCGTCCCTCTTCCAACTGATCGAGGGTTTACCGTGAGCCATTCAACCGCGTTCCAGCTGAGCAACCCCGAAGGCCTGTACGACCCCAGCGGCAATGCCTACTCTCATGTCGCCGAGGTTCATGCCGACAGCCGCCTGTTGTTCATCGCCGGCCAGGGCGGGGAGGACCGCAACGGGCAGCTGTCGCCGCTGTTCGCCGAGCAGGCGCGCCAGGCACTGACCAACCTTGAGATTGCCCTGGCGTCGAAAGGCGCCAGCTTGGCCCATGTGTTCAAGCTGACCCTGCTGATCGTCGAGCATTCCGAAACGCGACTGCATGAATGGGTAGCCGAGGCTGACAGGGCCTGGGGCCGCAGCATGAAACCGACCTGCACGCTGATACCGGTACCCCGGTTGGCGCTGGACGGCATGCTGGTGGAGATCGAGGCAGTGGCGGCTGTATAGGTCCGGGCGATTCGGTGGTGGCGGCAGATAAACACTATGTTGTATATCGGTGCTGGCCCAACCAGCATGGCCGCTATAACAACAATTGACCTCAAAGGTGACCACACCATGAGCACCGGCACCACCACGCTTGCCGACCCCAAGGCCCGGGCCTGGGTCTGGCCCGCACTTTTCAGCCTGGTGGCCTTCGCTGCCAACTCGGTATTCTGCCGGCTCGCGCTGAAGGATGGGGCCATCGACCCAGCCTCCTTCACCGTAGTGCGCCTGGCCAGTGGCGCATTGTTCCTGCTGCTGTTGCTCCGCCTGCGCAAACCCGCGCTTGCCATGGGGGGCAGCTGGCGCGGCGGCCTGGCACTGTTCCTGTACGCGTTCCTGTTTTCTGCGGCATATCTGCAACTGGGCGCAGGCGCGGGTGCGTTGCTGCTGTTCGGCGCGGTGCAGATCACCATGTTTGGCTTCGCCTGGTACAAAGGCGAACAAATCACCGCGCGGATGCTGCTGGGCATGCTGATCGCCTTCGTCGGCCTGCTGGTGCTGCTGTTGCCCGGTACTGCGGCGCCACCTTTTGCCAGTGCCTTGCTGATGGCCCTGTCTGGCGTGGCCTGGGGCGTTTACACGCTGCTGGGCAAAGGTTCACCCAGGCCGCTGGCCGACACTGCCGGCAATTTCACCCGGAGCCTGCCGTGCCTGGTGCTGCTGGCGCCGATGCTGCTGCTGGGCGCCGACTTGCACCTGAGCCCGCTCGGCGTGCTGTATGCGCTGGGTTCTGGTGTGCTGGCGTCCGGTGCTGGCTATGCCGTGTGGTACGGCGTGGTCAGGCAAGTCAGCGCGCAGCAGGCGGCGACCATGCAGCTCAGCGTCCCGGTGATCGCGGCGTTGGGCGGGGTTGGCCTGATCGGCGAGCCATTGTCGTTGCGCTTGCTGGTGGCCTGCGTGGTGGTGCTGGGCGGTATCGCCCTGGCGCTGGCGTCGCGCCGTTAAAAGAAACGGCGTTGCGCCTTGAGCGTGACCATGCTGTCGCAATAGGTGTTGATGCCCGAATACGCATCACACCCGCCACCACTGAGGTTTGAGTTGCTGTAGACCAGGTTCAGGTCGATGCCGAGCCAAGGCCGGGAAAGTTCCAGCGACCAATCGGAAAAGGCATTCACCTCGCTGCCATCACCAATGGTGAATGGCGTACCCAGGCGGTGATGGGCGAGCTTGACGCTCAGGTCGACATCAAACAGCGGCAGTTGGCCGAAGTCGGCGAATAGCGTGGCGGTGCGGTTGTCGGGATTGTCGCGCAGCGCTCCACCGAAATGGCTGCCCAGCACCGAAACACCGCCGTACAGGGCATAGCTGTCGGGGCCCGCAATGTTTGGCTGACTATAATGGATCAACCCCACCTCGTAGCCCAGGCTACTGTCGAACCGGTGCTTGTAGCCCAGGTAACTGTCCAGCCGCAGGGTGGAGTCGGGCGTCACGCCCATGCTCGGGGCGTACTGGCCAAGGTACCAGCCGCTGGGGTGGCTGAAGTCGAGGCCACCGTGGAACGCACCGATGGCGCTGGGCGATATCAGCCCCTGGGCCATACTGCGTGAGGGGGTGGTGCCGAGTGTAAAGTCGAAGTCGCCCAGTTCGCGTTTGATCTGTTGGGCCAGCAGCATGGGGCTGAACAGCAGTGCAGCACTCAGCAACAGAAGGGGCCTGGTCATGGTCTCCGTCCTGGAAGGCTTGCGGTTGAGCGGTAAAGCATACCTGTGCAGGTAACGTGAGGGAACCGCCGGCTAGCCCATTCAGCCTTTGGTCGAACGGTCGGCGTCTGCAGCTTCGGTCACCACGGGCAGGTTGCCTGCACGCTGGATTACCCGCCGTTGCTGCTCGTAGTCGTCCAGCGACAGGCCACGGCGTTGCAAGGCTTCCAATTGCAGTTGACGGGTTTCTTCGGCGGTGTAGGGACGCAGTTCGGGGTGGCTGGCACAGCCGCTGGTGATGGCGATGGCAATGACGGCAAGGGTGGCGGACAGCAGGCGGGCCAAGGTGTTCATCAGGTAGCTCCAGGGGCCGGTGTGGTGGGCGGCGAGTCGATGGAGCTAGGTTATTCGGCCATGTCGTTCGGCAGAAATTGCCATTCTCGATAGTGACTATCGATGGTTCCTGGGAGGGTGCGATGGGGCAAGACGAGCAACCGCGAAAATGGGGCGTGCTGGAACCAATCGACCGGATCACCGAAGTCATCTTCGGCCTGTTGATGGCGATGACCTTCATCGGCTCGCTGAGCGTGGCTACGGCAGGGCGCGAAGACGCGCGGCTGATGCTGATTGCCGCGCTCGGCTGCAACCTGGCCTGGGGCCTGGCCGATGCCGTAATCTACCTGCTGCGTACCTGGACCGAACGCACCCGCAGCCGGACCTTGCTGGCCCGCCTGCAAGCAGGTGATATCAACCAGGGGCGCAGGCTGATTGCCGATACGCTGCCAGAGCGCATCGGCCTGGCACTGGATGAAGACGGGCTGGAGATGCTGCGCGGGCGCATGCTGCGTGATGCTGGCCGCCCGCTGCCGGCACGCCTGGGGCTGGATGATTTCAAGGCTGCCCTGGCCACTTTCCTGCTGGTGGTACTGGCAACTTTCCCGATGGTCATTCCGTTCCTGCTGATCGAGACCACCGGTACGGCCATCCGTGTATCGAACCTGGTCGCCCTGGCCATGCTCTTCCTTGCGGGCTGGCTGCTGGCACGCTATTCCGGTGGCCGCACCCTGTTGACCGGCGTGGTTCTGGCGGTAGTCGGGGCGTCACTGATCGTGGCGATCATCGCCTTGGGCGGTTGAGCACTGCCCGCTCAGTATTTTATGTCGCGGGAGCGCTCACGGCCTTGCTGTGGATACGGCCTTGTGCATGCGCCGGCCTCTTCGCGGGCACAGTCAATTACAGATCTCAGCCCAGCCCTGATATAGATTCAAAAGCAGCAACCACCGCACCCTTAGAGCGCGAAAAGTTTGCGCCCCCGTATCTGGCCAAAAGCAGCGCCATTGCTACCCTTAACCCACGCGGCCTGATCTCACGGAGAGATGCGATGCGCATGCCATTGTCAGCGGTCCTGTCGGTGATCCTGTATCTGAGTGCCACGCCCGGCCTGGTGCTGGCAGAGGATGTACCGGCCCCCGACCCGGCACCACAAACCGACTCGGTCGCGGCCAAGGACCCGGTGTTCACCCAGGAGCAACTGGATCAGATGCTGGCACCCATCGCGCTGTACCCCGATGCGCTGCTGGCACAGGTATTGATGGCCTCCACTTACCCGGGGCAGGTGAGCGAAGCTGTGACCTGGTCCAAGGCCAACCCCAAGGCCACCGGCGACGATGCCGTCAAGAAGGTGGCGAACCAGCCCTGGGACCCAAGTGTACAAGCGCTGGTGGCCTTCCCGCAGGTGCTGGCGACCCTGGGGCAGGACCCGGTCTGGGTGCAGCGGCTGGGCGACGCCTTCCTCGCACAGCCCGATGATGTCATGGGCGGCGTGCAGCGCCTGCGTCACCAGGCCCAGGCCGCCGGCAACCTGCAGAGCAACCAGTACCAGAACGTGACCGTGCAGACCGCCCCGGCACCGGCACCGGCCTCCAGCGGTAGCAGCACCCAGGTGGTTACGGCCAGCAGCCCGCCCACCACCATCATCATCGAGCCGTCCGACCCGCAAGTGGTGTATGTGCCCACTTACAACCCGACCACCACCTACGGCACCTGGGCCTACCCGGCTTCGCCGCCGGCGTACTACCCGCCACCGCCCATGTACTACCCCGGTTCAGCGCTGGTGGCGGGCCTAGCCTTCGGTACCGGCGTGGCGATCGTTGCCTCGCTGTGGGGTGACTGCGACTGGGGCAACAACGACATCGACATCGACGTCAACCGCTACAACAACATCAACGCCAACAACCGCATCACCAACAACCAGAACAAATGGCAGCACAACGCCGCCAACCGCGACGGCGTGCCGTACCGCGACTCCCGCAGCCGCCAGCAGTACGGTCGCCAGCTGGACGGTGCCACCCAGCGTACTGCCTTCCGCGGCGATGACGCCCAGCGCGCCCAGGCGCGGGACAAGGCCAGGGCGTCGATGGACCGGGCCGGCATCGAACGTCCGGCCACCAGCAACCGCCAGGCACGCCAGCAGATGCGCGAGGCGCAGGCAGGCAATTCGGTCGGCAACCGCATGCAGCCTCGTAGCGACAACCCCAGGGCAACCGACCGTCGACAGGAAACCCGCAACACCCAGGCTCGCCAGCAGAACAGCCAGGTGAACCAGCGCAGGCAGGGCGAAGGCCAGGGGCGGCAACTGGCGCAAAACCGGCCTTCCAATACCGCCGGCCGGGCGCGTAACAATGCCTTCGACGGCGTGCGTTCACCCTCGCGCACCAGCGCGCAGGCCAGCCGTGGCCGCACCAGCCAGTCGTTCGCCCAGCGACCGAGCGCATCACGTGCCGCCGGGCACCAGATTTCCCGGCCCAGTGCGCCCGCACGCCGCGGGGGAGGTGGCCGTCGATGAACCGACAAATGATAGCGGCACTGGTAATCGCAGCCGGTATGACATGGTCATCCCTGGCCGCTGCGCAGGAAGCCTTCCCGACACCGGAGAAGGCGGTGGAATCCTTTGTTGCGGCGCTGGGTGAGGAGAAACCTGATGAAGCCCGCCTGGCCCGGTTGCTGGGTGATGACTGGCGTACCTACATACCGCGCGGTGGTGTGCAACGCAGTGATGTGGACACGTTCCTTGCGCAGTACCGCGCGCAGCACAGCATCAACCTGTCGGGTGCAAACAAGGCCATCCTTGCGGTGGGCAGTGATCACTGGACGTTGCCTATTCCGTTGACCAAAGGCGACCAGGGTTGGCGTTTCGACCTCAAGGCCGGCAGCGCCGAAATCCGCGCCCGGCGCATTGGCCGCAACGAGCTGGGTGCCATGCAGTCGATGCTGGCCTATCACGATGCGCAAATGGAGTACGCCACCCAGGACCACAACGGCAACGGTGCGCTGGAATACGCGCAGAAGATATTCAGCGAGCCCGGCAAGCATGACGGGCTGTACTGGGACGACGATGGCGATGGCCAGGTCAGCCCGCTGGGCCCGCTGTTCGGCCAGGACCGGGTTGGCGACGACTGGTATGGCTACCACTTTCGTATCCTCGATGCACAGGGCCCATCCGCCCCTGGCGGTGCCTACAGTTACCTGATCGGCAACCAGATGAGCCGTGGCTTCGCCATGGTCGCCTGGCCGGCCAGGTACGATGACACCGGGGTGATGAGTTTCATGATCAGCCATGACGGCGAGGTGTTCGAGAAAGACCTCGGGCCGCACGGTGACAAGCTGGCCAAGGAGATGAAACGCTTCGATCCGGATGACAGTTGGAAGGTGGTGGATGTACCGGCGGGAGATTGAGTGGGGCGCATCCGCCGTGGCCGGTTCAAGGTGCGGTTCGCGATTCAAGGTCCATATCAGCTGGCCAGCTCACTTTGGGTGCCAGGCGCAGGGCGAACTCACACCAGAGCACATCATTGTGATCCTTGGGTTCCCCAGGCGGCGGCAGGGCTGAGGGGCCTTCCTGCATGTAGGTGCAGATGTAGGCCCAGGCATGCTCATTGGCGCCCATCGTGACCAGAGGAAAACGGTCGATGACATTGTTTGTGCCTGGTGCAACGATGGAGAGTGTGACACCCCATTTGAAAATTAACCCACCGTTTGGCAGTGCGCCGGTCTGGGACCAGCGCTCGGCGCGGACTTGTGGCCAGTCGTAACTGACCGGTACGACCTTGCCCTTGTCGAATGGGTTCCACCATTGATGCTTGAAGTTGTAGGCGTAGATTTTATTACGGGCCCGGTTGAATCGAATGGGCAGGTCTCGGGGCGCTGAGAGGTCTGCCCGGAACAGGACAACGGTGCACCATGCTGACAATGAGAGCATGATAATTTCCTGAAGAACACTTTCGATGTCCGTTGGGTCCGTGTGCCTGATCACCCAAGGAAGGTCAACCATGATCGAAATCAGAAAGATAAGTGCCAATATCGAAACGATCCCACGATACGCCATTGCTGAGCGACAAATCTCGAGGTAAATATCATCTTGAAAGTTCGGCGTATGGGGAGCCAAGCCAGGTTCTAGAATCGGTGCATCGAAGGGCGATGGCAAGTCTTCTTGCCAGCCAGTGCAGGGTGGGATCAGTTTTGGGCGGCTCATTGATTTTTGCTCTTGTTGGTGCGTATCTCATTCTCTATTAATACAATCTGAGCGAGTGTTGTTTTGTCGTCTTTGTCAGGCCAGAAGTTTAGGGTGAATTCTATTGCCTGGATGGTGTGGTGGTCGGACAATGGCAACGCTCCTTGAATGGTGAGGGCGTTAGTCATTGGGTCGACCTTTGTGAATGGCTGCATATCGGGTGGTCTTGAGAAGAGCTTATTGGTCGCTCTGTCTTGAGCTTGCAGTTTCAACGGCGACGAATTGTCTGCGGACAGTACAGCTAATTCACTACCTCTAGGTCCGTGGTACAGGCTTAAGCTCCACTCGTAATGCGACAGGTGCTGATTGAAGTTTGGAATGCGAATAAAGAAAATCAGGCCGACGCTTGCCGGGACCGCATTACCATCACTGGTAAATATCGTTGACGCATTTTCTTTGTGGATGGAGTGATTGATTTCGAATTGGATTTGAATCGAGACCTCCGCCTCCAAACCGAGGAGGGATGCATTGAGAGCGGCAATGGCCGCGTCCATATCGGTGTTGGTCACCCATTGGCGATGTGATTCCGGTAACCCCCACTTGGCATTTCTGGCCCAAATCTGCGTTGCTGATGATTCTTTGTGCTTGGCTGAAGTTGCAAGCAGATAGGCTGCCATGCCCAAGGTGATGCTTATGCCTATCGGCCCAAGTAAAGCGCTGGAGCCAAATGCGGCCCAGACGCCAAATGCTGCGGCCCCGAATGAAGCACTTGCGAACCGGTAGAGGCGAGCTGCAGAGCCATCTCCCACTCTCTCGGATCTAAGGTTTGCATACCTGTACTGAGCCGCATCCATGACACCAGCAAGCGCAGAAATCCCCGCGCCGAATCTGGCAATACCGGTCCCCAATGAGACTGTTGTCACCGTCCCCGGCCACGGTATCTTCGGACGCACAAGCGCAACAACCAGTCCCGCCGCTTCGACGCTGGCACCCAACAACCCAAGCGAAGAAGACCAGATCGCCGCAAGCGCCTCCGGGTTGTCCTGATGCGTCTCTTGCAACGCTCGATAGTTCTTGCCCAGGCTGTCCTGATGGAACCACATGCTGCCCAAGGCAAATAGCAGCCCGACGCTTCCGCTACTCGCTGCAGCATCCCGCAGGCTGCGCATCGCATCGCTTGCCAGGCTTTGCGCGGCCGTAGAACTGATCTTCAAACCACCCGTAACCTGCGCACGCAGCGTACCCGCACCAATCGCAACATTGCGTACCAGCGCCCCGACGCCGCCGGCTGCACCCTCGCGCAACTGCACCAGCCGCGCCTGCAAACTCTCGGCGCTTTCCAACGTCCAGAGCATCACCTCGATCATCTGGCTACGGTTACCCGTTGCCGCAATATTGATCGCGCCACTCAGCACCATGGCCCGCACCTTGCGACCCAGGGGATCACGGAACTGCTTGTCTACCTGCTGCAGAAACGCATCGGTCCGCGCCTCCAGGGCTTCATTGAGCAGCCTCATGTACTCGCCTACCGTCAGCGACACCCGCAGCGGCGTCACCTGCTGCCCGGCAAACAGGGCAAACGCCGAGCGATGCACATGGCCGATCAGGGTCTTGGTCCGTTCACTCAGGTGCTGGCTGAGCGCATTCCCGGCGCTGTTGGTCGCTGCCAGCAACTGGCCAACGGCATCCTGTATCGGCTTGATCATCAGCAGTTGGCCATCGGCGGTACCGGCGATGCCCTTGATGATGTCGTACACCTTGCCGAAGTCGTCTCCGGACAGCGCGCTGGCCACCTGCTGCATCAGCTTCTGGTTCTTGGCCAGTAGTGCCTGGTACAACAGACTGCGGTCGTCTTCCAGCAGCTGCTGCCAGATATGCTGGGTGATCCCGAGCGGCTGACCCTCCTGCGGCAAGGTTTCAGTGGGCCCGCCGGCCAGGCAGGCGGCCATCATCTGGATGAAGTACTCCACCGAAACAGGGGAGGTCGCGTCATAGTCGTAGTAGCCGATCTGTTGAAACGCCCGCTTGGCATAGTGCCGCGCATACAGATCGCCAACCTGGTCGATCATCGACTGCCAGTTTTTCAGTTCGCGGTCGTAATCGGCCTGGAACGCCGCGCGGGCGCTTTCGTCGTAACGCTCTTCCAGCCGCTCGCGGGCGTCCTGCTGCTTGCGCGCGGTGTTGCGTTCGGTCTGCGCGTCGATGTCCACCGGCGGCAGATACGCCTTGGCCGCGATCGGGCTGTCGTTCCACTGCTCGATCTGCCGGGCTTCCCGCTGCGCGTCCTCGGCACCTTGCACGGCCGCCATGGCAGCGTGCAATTCGCGGATGCCCAGTAGTGCTTGCGAGGTGAAGTATTCGAAGTGCCGCTGCGGCTGCGCCCGCCATTCCTGCAGGGCCTGCACCCAGCCAGCGCGTTGCGCGTTGAGCTCCATGACCATGCCGACCGGGTCGGGCAATGTCAGCGCCAACACGCCATTGGGCAGTTGTTCCTGCTGGATGACATTGCGCACATGAGTACGGGTTTCATGCCAGCGGCCCAGGCGGCTGTAAAGGCCATGGACGCTGGTAAACCTGGCAGAGGAAAAGGTGGAGAACTCCAGCACCTGTTCCAGGCCGAAGCGGAAGCTGTCGGTCATGGCGATGCCGAGGCTGGCAGGGTCGTTGCGTGCGGTGTTCAGGTCCACTTCGACGAAGCGGGCGAAGGTGCCCGGGTCACTGTCGACGATGCCTTGCCGATAGCGGTCGAGTACCGCACGGGGCCAAGGGTCGTTGGCGAAGGCGATCCAGGCCTTGCGGTAGAGCAGGGTATCGATGTTGATGAACGAGGCAATCACATCGTGGCCTTCGGTGGCGCATACCTTGGGTAACGGCCTGGGTGGCCCGAAGGGCATCTGCGACACCGGAAAGCGCTGCAAGGTACCTTCCGCCGCTACCTCGTAGGCCTGCCAGATTTCCTGGTCGAGCAGTACGTAGACATAACCCTGGCGCAGGAGGCGCAACTGGTCGGTGTGCATCGGGTGGAAGATGATTTCGCTGTCGTCTGCCAGGCGATAGGGGCGCCCTGTATCCGGGCGCGGGGCGTAGGCCTCGCGCAGCAGTAGAATTGGCAGGCCGGAGCGTTCGCAGGCATTGCAGGTGCCGTAGGTGTTGGGGATCTCTTCCTGCATGGCGATGTGGATGGCTTTGCTGATGCTCATCAGGAGTTCCTTTCCAGTGATTTGACGCAACGGCCAAAACACTAGCGAGGAACGCCTTCGCGGGGGAGCAATGGGCTTCCTAAAACGTTGTAGGATTTTTCGCTTTAGTCCCTCTGTAGGAGCGGCCTTGTGTCGCGACGGGCTGCGCAGGAGCCCCAGGATCTTGCCGGCAATAAAAGTCTATTGCCCCAACATCTGCCGCACTAGCCACTGCCCTGCCGGCCCGAGCGCGCGCCGGCTCGACCAGGCCACGTCCATGTCTACCCGTCGCGGATACCCGGCCACCTGCAACTCCACCAGCCCACTGCCAAACCGTGCCACCAGTGCCCTGGGCAGCTCGGCCCAGCCGAACCCGCGCACGGCAAACTCCAGCAAGGTGAGGTAGTCAGGTGCCGACCAGGCTTGGCCACGACCGTGGTGCAGGCTGGGAGCATAGGTCTTGATATACAGCTGCCGGACGTTCTCCAGGTGCTGCGTCTGCACCTGGGGCAAAGCCGCCAGCGGATGCTCGCTGGCCACGTACACCCCAAACTCTGCCTGCTCGGGCAAGCGTGCCACGGCAACGTCAGCGGGGTAGCTGGGCTGGGTAGCAAGAATGCCGACGTGTGCCAGGCCCTGCTGGATCAGCTCGATCACATCGGCATCTTCCGACGGGCCGCAGCGCAGCTCGGTATGCGGGTAGTGCTGGGCGAAGCGGGCCATCACCGCGCCCTGGAAGGTCACGCTGTAGCTGTCCGACATCACCACCGAGACCAGTGCCTCGACGTTTTCCGCCAGCCGCACTGCCAGGGCGTCAAGCCGGGCGCTGGCATCGAGTATCGCCTCGACATGGCTCAGCACCTGCCGCCCAGCTTCGTTCAGCGTGGGGTGGCGACCGCCACGCTCGAACAACGGGCAACCCACATCGGCCTCGAAATTGGCGATAGCAATGCTGATGGTGGACTGGCTCTTGCGCAACTTGCGCGCCGCAGCGGAAAACGAACCCAGCGATGCGGCTTCGACAAAGGCGACCAGAGCTTCGGGTGAGTAGCGCATGGTATTGATAAAACCGATGGTAGCTATGTCGCGAGTATCAGTTCTATCAAAGAAAATAGGAAGCACGACTCACGCACTGGATGGAATCTGCAATGAAAAATGTCTCTTTCACCGAACGCCTGGTTCACGCCGTCGGCTATGAAGTGTTCGCCGTGCTGCTGTGTGCGCCTCTGTTGTCCTGGATCATGGGCAAGTCGCTGGCGACGGCGGGGGCGCTGGCGGTGACCCTGTCGGTGATCGCCATGCTGTGGAACATGGTCTACAACGCGCTGGTCGATCGCTACGTGCGGGTCGAGCGCATCCACTGGAAGGCCAGCGCACGCTTTGCACACGGCCTGGGCTTCGAAGCCGGGCTGGTGGTGTGGTGCCTGCCGGTGGCGGCGTGGATGCTGGAAATTTCGTTGCTGCAGGCGTTCATGGTGGAGTTGGGCTTCTTCGTGATCATCCTGCCCTACACCGTGCTGTACAACTGGGCCTTCGACAAAGCCCGGCACCTGCTGATGCAGCGTCGCCTTGCATGAAAACTACCAGCCTGCGCTGCTCCTCGATTTGTGCATTGTGCGGATATCCTGGGGCTGCTTCGCAGCCCTTTCGCGACACAAGGCCGCTCCTACAGGGACGGCGCAGGCTTCAGGCTTGCGCTGTACCTGTGGGAGCGGCTTTAGCCGCGAACACCGGCGCAGCCGGTGCCATCTATAGTTGACCGCGTCAGCCCATAAAAAAACGGGGCATGCCATCGCTGGCATGCCCCGTTTTTCAAACCGTTAAAGTGCCTCAGGCAACCTTGACGATCCAGCCAGCCGGTGCTTCCACGTCACCGCTCTGGATACCGGTCAGCTCGTTGTAGAGCTTCTGGGTAACCGGGCCGACCTTTTCCAGGTCGTGGAACACGTGCAGCTTGCCGTTGTACTCGATGCCGCCGATCGGAGTGATCACCGCAGCGGTACCGCAGGCGCCGGCTTCGATGAAACGGTCAAGCTTGTTGATTTCCACATCGCCTTCGATCACGGTCAGGCCCAGGCGCGATTGCGCCAGTTCCATCAGCGACAGGCGGGTGATGCCTGGCAGCACCGAAGCCGATTTCGGGGTGACGAACTCGTTGTTGGCGGTAATGCCGAAGAAGTTGGCCGAACCGACTTCCTCGATCTTGGTGTGGGTCAGCGGGTCGAGGTAGATGGCGTCGGCGAAGTTGGCTTTCTTCGCTTCTGCACCCGGCTGCAGGCTGGCGGCGTAGTTGCCACCGACCTTGGCCGCGCCGGTGCCTTGCGGGGCTGCGCGGTCGAAGCTGGAGATCTGGAAGTTGTGCGGCTTCATGCCGCCCTTGAAGTACGAGCCAACCGGGATGGCGAAGATCGAGAAGATGAACTCGGGGGCGGTGCGCACGCCAATGTTGTCACCGGTGCCGATCACGAACGGGCGCAGGTAGAGGGCGCCTTTACCATGCGGTGGCACGAACTTCTCGTTGGCCTTGACCACTTGCTTGCACGCCTCGATGAATACATCGGTCGGCACCTGCGGCATCAGCAGGCGGGCGCAGCTGCGCTGCATGCGGGCGGCGTTCTGGTCCGGGCGGAACAGGTTGATCGAACCGTCCTTGCAACGGTAGGCCTTGAGGCCCTCGAAGCACTGCTGGCCGTAGTGCAGGGCAGTGGAGCCTTCACTGATGTGCAGTACGTTGTCTTCGGTCAGGGTGCCCTTGTCCCACTCGCCATTGCGCCATACGGACAGGTAGCGTTTGTCGGTCTTGATGTAGTCGAAACCCAGCTTGTCCCAATTAATGCTTTCGTTGCTCATGACACCCTCATTGTCTTGCAAGTGCCCGATTGCTCGGGCTGCTGTTATATGCGCACCACGCCACCATAATACATCCGTGGCAGATCGGGAACGGCCAGTCACGAATTGATAGCCTGCAATGCATTTATTGCGGCACGGCGCAGGTATTGCAGCGGGGCTGCGAGGTGCTCGCCACAACATTTTCAGTGCCTGTGAGAGCGCGCGCCGCCCGCGCGGCGCTTCGCAGCACAAGGCTGCTCCTACATCTGTTTCGGGCCAGTAACGCCTGTACCAATGCGCGCGACCGCCTTGTTTGTCCGGCACGATATCGAGGTGGACACCAAGGGACCGCGCGCCTTTGCCTCAGGAATAATTGGCCCGAAACAGATGTAGGAGCAGCCTTGTGCTGCGAAGCGCCGCGCGGGCGGCGCTCGATCTCACAGGCGCTACAAGAATCGAGGCGAGCCAATGGTTGACCACCCGCCAGCCACTGCGTAGCCTTGCCACTTCGAGGTTCTTCGGCCAGGCCGAAGCTAAGACGGGAACGCGGTACAAGCCGCGGCTGCCCCCGCAACTGTAAGCACCGACAACGGATCGACACAGCCACTGCGCCCGCGCGCGGGAAGGCGTCATCCCGCCAGACCGCTGCACCAGCGGGCACATGGAACGGTGCAAGCCAGGAGACCTGCCTCGTCACGTTTTCGACTTTCAACCGGGCGGGGTGATCCGGTGGCGAACAAGCCCGGCCGGCCTGGCCTGCGGTTGTCGTCCTGCATGCCCGCGCCAATCTGCCAAGGGCAATGCGACATGAAAACACTGGCCAAGCTCCCCGTCACCATCGTCACCGGCTTCCTCGGCTCGGGCAAGACTACCTTGCTGCGCCACATGCTCGACAACGCCCAGGGCCGCCGCATTGCGGTAATCGTCAACGAGTTCGGCGAGCTGGGCATCGACGGCGAAATCCTCAAGCAGTGCAGCATCGGTTGCACCGAGGAAGAAGCCACCGGCCGCGTCTACGAGCTGGCCAACGGCTGCCTGTGCTGCACCGTGCAGGAAGAGTTCTTCCCGGTGATGCGCGAGCTGGTGGCACGCCGTGGCGACCTGGACCATATCCTCATCGAAACCAGCGGCCTGGCTCTGCCCAAACCGCTGGTGCAAGCCTTCCAGTGGCCGGAAATCCGCAATGCCTGCACCGTCGACGCGGTGATCACGGTCGTCGACAGCCCGGCCGTGGCCGCCGGCACCTTTGCCGCCTACCCGGACCAGGTCGATGCCCAGCGCAAGCTCGACCCCAACCTGGACCACGAGTCGCCGCTGCACGAACTGTTCGCCGACCAGCTGGCCAGCGCCGACCTGGTGGTGCTGAACAAGGCCGACCTGATCGACGCCGAAGGCCTGGCCAAGGTGCGCGCCGAGGTGGCCGAAGAACTGCCTCCGGCGGTCAAGGTTGTCGAGGCCAGCAGCGGCAAGCTGCCGCTGGAGGTGCTGCTGGGTGTGGGCGCCGAGTCCGAGGCGCACATCGATGGTCGCCGTACCCACCATGATTCCCACCATGACGGTGATGACCATGACGATCATGACCACGACGCCTTCGACTCCATCTCCATCGACCTGCCCGAGGCCGACGAAAGCCTGCTGCTCGACGCCCTGACCCAGCTGGTGGTGGAATTCGGCATCCTGCGTGCCAAAGGCTTCGCTGCCATCCCGGGCAAGCCGATGCGCCTGCTGGTACAAGGCGTGGGCACCCGTTTCGACAAGCACTTCGACCGCGCCTGGCGCGTCGACGAGCCGCGCATCACCCGCCTGGTGCTGATCGGCCAGGACCTCGACGCCGCCCAGCTGGAAGCGCGCCTGCGCCAGGCACTGGGCGCCTGACCCATGCACCTGCTGCGGACCCAGCCCGGCGGCTTCGTGCCGGATGACAGCATTGCCGACCTCGGCCAGACGCCCGCCGAGCTGGTGATTCTCTGCAGCGGCGATTCGCACCTGGCATTGCTCGCCGATACCGCCGAGCAATTGCCCGAGGATTACCCCAGCCTGCGCCTGGCCAACCCGATGCAGGTACAGAACCATGCCTCGGTCGACCTGTACGTCGACCAGGTGCTGCGCCATGCCAAGGTCATCCTGGTATCGCTGCACGGTGGCGTCGGCTACTGGCGCTATGGCGTCGAGCAGTTGGTCGAGTTGGCCGGCCGTGGCGTGCAGCTGATCCTGGTGCCGGGTGACGACCGCCCGGACCCGGAGCTGACCAGCCTGGGCAGTGTCAGCGGCGAGCAGGCCGAACGCCTCTGGCACTACTTGCGCCAGGGCGGCAAGGCCAATGCCATCAACCTGTTCAACTGCCTGGCCAGCCAGTGGCTGGGCCGCGACTATGCCTGGGACGAGCCGCAGCCTTTGCCGCGCACCGCCGTGTATCATCCGGCCAAGGGCAGCGCCACCCTGGAGGACTGGTACCCGCAGTGGCATCCCGAACAGCCGGTGGCGCCACTGCTGTTCTACCGCTCGCACCTGCAGGCGGCCAACACCGCGTTCATCGATGTGTTCTGCCAGCGCCTGCAGGCCGCCGGGCTCAACCCGTTGCCGATCGCCGTGGCCAGCCTCAAGGAAAGCGCCTGCCTGGAGCAGGTCGAAGCCTGGTTGGACGAAGTAGGTGCCGAGGTGCTGCTCAACACCACCGGCTTTGCCCTGTCCAGCCCGGAACGCCCAAACCTGCGCCCGTTCCGTCGCGACATCCCGGTGCTGCAGGCCATCTGCGCGCAAGACAACCAGCCCGGCTGGGAAGCCAGCGAGCAGGGCCTGGGGGCGCGTGACCTGGCCATGCACATTGCCTTGCCAGAACTGGACGGGCGCATCATCACCCGCCCGGTCAGTTTCAAGGACATGGCCTGGCGCAGCGAGCGCAGCCAGTCCGATGTGGTCTGCTACCGCGCCCACCCCGAGCGCATGGATTTTGTCGCCGAACTGGCCCGCCGCTGGGTCGAACTGGCGCGCCTGCCGAATGCGCAAAAGCGCGTGGCCCTGGTGCTGGCCAACTATCCGACTCGGGACGGCCGCATTGGCAACGGCGTTGGCCTGGACACGCCAGCGGCCGCGCTGAACATACTCAAGGCCCTGCAGGCCGAAGGCTATCCGCTGGCCGACTTGCCGGGCAGCGGCACGCAGCTGATCCATCAGTTGCTCGGTGGCGTGACCAACGACCTCGACCAGCTGGACCTGCGCCCCTGCGCGCAGAGCCTGAGCCTGGTCGACTACCAGGCCGCCTTCGAGCGCCTGCCAGAGGCAAACCGCCAGGCCGTGCTGGAACGCTGGGGGCCGCCGCAGCAGGACCCGATGTACCGCAGTGGCCGGCTGATGGTGGCCGGCCTGCGCTTTGGCTTGACCTTTGTCGGCATCCAGCCGGCGCGCGGTTACCAGGTGGACCCCAGCGCGGTGTACCACGACCCGGACCTGGTGCCACCGCACGGCTACCTGGCATTTCACTTCTGGTTGCGCCACGCCTTTGCCGCCGATGCGGTGATCCATGTCGGCAAGCACGGCAACCTAGAATGGCTGCCCGGCAAGGGCGTCGGGTTGTCGGCGCAGTGCTGGCCGGACGCCTTGCTCGGCCCGCTGCCGAACATCTATCCGTTCATCGTCAACGACCCGGGCGAGGGCGCCCAGGCCAAGCGCCGCACCCAGGCGGTGATCATCGACCACCTGATGCCGCCGCTGACCCGTGCCGAAACCTATGGCCCGTTGCGCCACCTGGAGCAATTGGCCGACGAGTTCTACGAAGCGCAGCTGCTCGACCCGCGGCGCGCCCGCGAGTTGCAGCGCGACATTCTCGAACTGGTCAAGGCCAACCACATCGACCGCGAACTGCAGCTGGAAGGCCAACTGGACGATGCCGCCGTGTGGCTGCCACGCCTGGATACCTACCTGTGCGACCTGAAGGAATCGCAGATTCGCGATGGCCTGCATGTGTTCGGCCAGTCCCCGGAAGGCCGGCTGCGGCTGGATACCTTGCTGGCGCTGTTACGGGTCGAGCGTGGCGACGGTCGCGGTGGCAATGCCAGCCTGTTGCGGGCCCTGGCCAAGGCGCTGGTGCCAGGCTTCGATCCACTCGATTGCGAACTTGGCCAGCCGTGGCAAGGGCCACGTCCGGAACAACTGCAGGCCATGAGCAGCGAGCCTTGGCGCACCTGTGGCGATACCCGCGAACGCCTCGAACTGTTGGCGCTGCAGTTGATCGACCAGGCGCTGTGCGGCACCGTGCATTTACCTGCCCAGAGCGAATGGCAGCCGGTGCACGATGTGGTACGGACGCTGCGAGAATCGGTGGCACCCAGCCTGGACGCCTGCGGCAGCGCCGAAATGGATGGCCTGCTGGCGGCGCTGGCCGGGCGTTTCGTGCCCGCCGGCCCCAGTGGCGCACCCAGTCGTGGTCGCCTGGACGTGCTGCCCACCGGTCGTAACTTCTATACCGTGGACGTGCGCAACCTGCCCACCACCACCGCCTGGCGCCTGGGCTTCGCCTCCGCCAACCTGATCCTGGAGCGCCATCTGCAGGACCACGGCGATCACCTGCGCCAGCTCGGTCTTTCGGTGTGGGGCACGGCAACCATGCGTACCGGCGGTGATGACATCGCCCAGGCCATGGCGCTGATGGGCGTCCGACCGGTGTGGGCCACCGGCAGCCAGCGGGTCGACGATTTCGAGATCCTGCCACTCAGCCTGCTCGACCGCCCGCGGGTGGACGTGACCTTGCGCGTTTCCGGCTTTTTCCGTGATGCCTTTGGCAACCTCATCCGCCTGTTCGATGCCGCAGTGCAGGCCGTGGCCGCGCTGGATGAGCCCGACGATCTCAACCCCCTGGCCGCCCGCGTGCGTAGCGAGCGTGCCGCGCTGCAGGCGCAGGGCGTGGACCCCGAGCAGGCTGCGCGCCAGGCGGGTTGGCGGGTGTTCGGTGCCAAGCCCGGGGCCTACGGCGCCGGGGTGCAGAACGCCATCGACGGGCGCCTGTGGCACAGCCGCGACGACCTGGCAGAGGTCTACCTCAACCACGGCGGCTATGCCTACGGCGCCAGCGACGACGGAACCCCGGCCCGAGCACAGTTCGCCCAGCGCCTGGCCAAGGTGCAGGCGGTGCTGCAGAACCAGGACAACCACGAACACGACCTGCTCGATTCCAACGACTATTACCAGTTCCAGGGTGGCATGCTGGCGGCGTCGGAAACCTTGTCCGGTGCGGCAGTTGCCAGTTATCACGGCGACCATAGCCAGGCCAACCGGCCGCGCATCCGCACCCTCAAGGAAGAGCTGAACAGGGTCATCCGCGCCCGGGCGCTGAACCCGAAATGGATCGACGGGGCCAAGCGCCACGGCTACAAGGGCGCCTTCGAGATGGCGGCGACGGTCGACAACCTGTTCGCCTTCGACGCCACCACGCAGCTGATCGACGACCATCATTACCAGGCGCTGGCCGATGCCTACGTGCTCGACCCGGCGACCCGCGACTTCATGCGCGAGCACAACCCCGAGGCCCTGCGCGACCTTACCGAGCGTTTGCTGGAGGCCCAGCAGCGCGGTCTGTGGCAGGCACCGGGTGACTACCGCGAAGCCCTCGAGGAACAACTGCTCGACGGCGAGGAACAGGCTTGAAATGAGTGAACCCGTGCAATTTCCACTGGCAGCCGTGGTCGGTGCCGATGACCTGAAACTGGCGCTGTGCCTGACCGCAATCGACCCGAAGATCGGCGGCGTGCTGATCGAGGGGCCACGTGGCATGGCCAAGAGTACTCTGGCCCGTGGCTTGGCCTACCTGCTCGGTGAGGGCCCGTTCGTGACCCTGCCACTGGGCGCCAGCGAAGAGCGGTTGGTCGGCACCCTCGACCTGGATGCCGCACTGGGGCAGGGCAAGGCGCAGTTCTCCCCTGGGGTACTGGCCCAGGCCGATGGTGGCGTGCTGTACGTCGATGAGGTGAACCTGCTGCCCGACACGCTTGTCGACCTGTTGCTCGATGTGGCGGCCAGTGGCACCAACCGTATCGAGCGCGACGGCATCTCGCACCGGCATAGTGCCCGCTTCGTACTGATCGGCACCATGAACCCGGAGGAGGGCGAACTCCGCCCGCAGTTGCTCGACCGCTTTGGCCTCAATGTGGCCCTGGAAGGCTTGCCCGAACCTGAGGCGCGCCAACAGATCATTCGCCGCCGTCTGGCCTTCGACAGCGACCCGCTGGCCTTTTGCGCGCAATGGGCCGAGGCCCAGGCGCAATTGCGCGAGCGCTGCCAGGCGGCGCGTCAGGCCCTGGCCGGCATTGCCCTGGACGACCAGGCGCTGGCCTGGATCACCGAACGCTGCTATGCCGCTGGGGTCGACGGGCTGCGCGCCGATCTGGTCTGGCTGCGCGCCGCACGCGCCCACTGTGCGTGGCGTGGTGGCGAGGCCATCGAGGAGGCCGATGTCGATGCAGTGGCCGAGTTCGCCTTGCGCCATCGCCGCCGCGTTTCGCCCCAGGCCAACCCGCCTGCGGCGCCGCAGCAGCCTGAACAGCAACCCGGTCGACAAGACGCGGGCAACCCTGGCGAACAGGGCGGGCAGGGCGACTGGGGCGCAATGCCGGCGCAGCCTGTGGCCAGCGGCGCGCGCCGCGAGGTGCCGAACTGGGCAAAAAAGCCCTGAGCATCCCCCAGTCACCTGCCAAAGGGGCGGATGCCAAAGCAGGCGCAGGTAAGCAATACGGTGCCAGCCGAGGCCGGGCGCGCAGTGCTGCGGCCGGGCGGGTGGCCTGGCTGCCGACCCTGCTCAAGGGCCAGCCACGCCAGCGCCAGGACCTGTGCTGGCAGCAACGCCAGGCCAGGCCCGCAGAACTGTGGCTGGTAATCGTCGATGCTTCGGCCTCGACCCGTCGCCACCAGGCGTTGGCGCAAACCAAAGGGCTGCTGGCGGCGCTGTTCGACCAAGCCTACCGCCAACGTGCCCGGTTGGCCCTGCTTACCGCCAGCGGGCGCTCACCGCAGTGGCAGCGCCACGGCCTGAAGGCCTCGGCCGCCTTGCAACCGTGGCTGCAAGCCTTGGGAGCTGGTGGTGGCACGCCGTTGATCGCTGCACTGGAGCAGGCTCGGCACTGGTTGCAGGATCGGCAACGGGCCCACCCCGAAGAAGCGTTACGCTGCCTGGTGTTCACCGACGGTCGCCTGCAACACTGGAATACCGTGCAGCCGATGCCTTGCGCCACTCTGTTGGTGGACATGGAACTGGCGCCGGTGCGCCTGGGCCGTGCGCAGCGCCTGGCGCAGCAACTTCAGGCGGATTACCAGCACCTGCAACAGTTCAGGTTGGTGGATTGAAAAAGCACCGGTGCGACACTATGCCGCAATAAGAAAAGTTGCCAGAACAGCAACCCGGAAGTTGTACAAGTGCGTGGCGACGCACGCACTTGGTTTGCCGGCCGATATTATTTCGGCATTGACCACGGTTGCAGGTCGTAACCTTTTTCGCACAGTTCAGCGCGCACTTCCTCGATCAGGCTGGCCCACTGGGCCGGGTCGGAATAGATGCGTGAAGACACTTGCTTGCTGCCGATGCGGGTGCTGGTCCGGTCGATCACTGCCAGGCTCAGTTCACCAGTACCGTTGGGTGCATCCCAGGCTACGCACTGGAAAGGTTCGAAGGCGTGGTCGGCAATCAGCAGTGCTTCGTTGACACGGAGCGGGGCATTCATGGTTCGGTCTCTCTATGGTCCCAAACATCCAGATAAAGTCCGCGTTGCTTCGAAGTCGCCTCGGTTATCGCGAAGTGCAGCGCGGGGTTATGTGTACTGATGCTCGTTGTCCGGGGGCGAGTCACACATTGGTTGTAAAAAATTTTGCCAGGGTCGAATCCGTTCTTGCCCATGCCGCCATGTGATGTCGATAAAGTGCGAAAATTCCCGTCACGCATTGTAAAAAAATGATTCGGCAGACAGACGGTACTGGGAACCGTCAACTTAGTTGCTACTGTTAATCGGGCGCCACAACTTACTGTTTTATTTCAAAAAACTGAAAACTGGCGCCAAGGATTGGTCATGCAGCAGCCTGCCGCCCAACGCCGTTTGCTCATCGTCGACCCCTGCGATGACTGCCATCGTTTGTTACCCGGATTGCGCAGCGCAGGCTGGGATGTGCACAGCTGCATGCTCGGCGCCGCGTTGGATCATCCCTGCGATGTGGGCCTGTTGCGCTTACAGGCATCGCACCTGAGGCGCCCGGACGGGGTCAAGGACTTGATCAAACGCAGCAACACCGAATGGATTGCCGTGCTCAGCGCCGAACAATTGCGCATGCCGGCCGTCGGCGATTTTGTTTGTGAATGGTTCTTTGACTTCCACACCTTGCCGTTCGACGTTTCCCGCGTTCAAGTCACGCTGGGCCGGGCCTTCGGAATGGCGCGCCTGCGCGGCAAAGGGATGGCGAGGGTGGATGAAACAAGCCACGAACTGCTCGGTGATAGCCGCCCGATCCGCGAACTGCGCAAGCTGCTGGGCAAGCTGGCGCCCACTGAATCGCCGGTGCTGATCTGTGGTGAAAGCGGCACCGGCAAGGAACTGGTGGCCCGCACCCTGCATCGCCAGTCGCAACGCAGCGAGCAACCGTTCATTGCCATCAACTGCGGGGCAATCCCCGAGCACCTGATCCAGTCGGAACTGTTCGGCCATGAAAAGGGCGCTTTCACGGGTGCTCATCAGCGCAAGGCCGGGCGCATCGAAGCGGCTCATGGTGGCACGCTGTTTCTCGACGAAATTGGCGATTTGCCGCTGGAGTTGCAGGCCAACCTGCTGCGCTTTCTGCAGGAAAAGCACATCGAGCGCGTGGGGGGCAGCCAGCCGATCCCGGTGGATGTCAGGGTGCTGGCGGCTACCCATGTGGACCTGGAAAGGGCCATCGAGCAAGGGCGCTTTCGCGAAGACCTGTATTATCGCCTGAACGTGTTGCAGGTAGTGACCGCACCATTGCGAGACCGGCATGGCGACCTGGCGATGCTGGCCAGTCATTTTGCCCATTTCTACAGCCTTGAAACCGGGCGTCGACCGCGCTCGTTCAGCGAGCATGCCCTGGCGGCCATGGGCCGGCATGACTGGCCGGGCAATGTCCGCGAGTTGGCCAACCGGGTAAGGCGCGGGCTGGTGCTCGCAGAAGGCCGGCAAATCGAGGCACAGGACCTTGGTTTGCAGCCCCTGGACCAGGTACAGCAACCGCTGGGCACGCTGGAAGAGTACAAGCACCAAGCCGAGCGCCAGGCGCTGTGCGATGTACTCAGCCGGCACAGTGACAACATGAGTGTGGCGGCCAAGGTGCTAGGTATATCGCGGCCGACTTTCTATCGGTTGCTGCACAAGCACCAGATTCGCTGAGCAGCAGCCCTCGGCTGTGCTCGAGCCTTGTGGGAGCAGGCATGCCCGCGAAGCAGGCGCTGCGGTGGATGGCACCGGGCTACGCTGGTATTCGCGGGTAAACCCGCTCCCACAAGAGGCCGTGTTATTCGTCCAGGTCTGCCGCTGCATGCCGCTCTGGCACCTGGCTGGCCTCATCCCCCCAGGTCCGGTTCACCCGTGTGCCACGCTGCACCGCCGGGCGCAAGGCAATCTCCTCGGCCCAGCGCTGCACATGCTTGTACTCGTCCACCGCCAGGAACTCCGCCGCGCCATACAGGTTGCCGCGTACCAGCTGGCCATACCAAGGCCACACGGCAATGTCGGCGATGCTGTATTCCTCGCCGCCCAGGTAGCGGCTTTCGGCCAGGCGCCGGTCGAGCACATCCAGCTGACGCTTGGCTTCCATGGTGAAGCGGTTGATCGCGTACTCGAACTTTTCTGGCGCATACACATAGAAGTGGCCAAAGCCGCCGCCCAGGTATGGCGCCGCGCCCATTTGCCAGAACAGCCAGTTCAGGCTTTCGGTGCGAGCAGCTGGCGCTTTCGGCAGCAAGGCACCGAACTTTTCCGCCAGGTACAGCAGGATCGAACCCGACTCGAACACCCGCACCGGCGGCTCGACGCTGCGGTCGAGCAGGGCAGGGATCTTCGAGTTGGGGTTTACCTGGACAAAGCCGCTGGAGAATTGGTCACCCTCGCCAATGCGGATCAACCAGGCATCGTACTCGGCCCCAAGATGGCCCAGGGCAAGCAGCTCTTCGAGGGCGATGGTGACCTTCACGCCATTGGGCGTGGCCAGGGAGTACAGCTGCAGCGGGTGCTTGCCCTGCGGCAGGTCCTTGTCGTGAGTCGGGCCGGCAACCGGGCGGTTGATGCTGGCGAACTGGCCACCGGACGCGGCGTCGTTGCGCCAGACCTTGGGTGGCACGTAGGCGGGCTTGCTCATGCGTGAATCTCCTTAAATGGCGCGAAACGGTCACGTAGAGACGTGGACCTGCATCTATGCCACGGGTTCGACGAAAAGCGCAAATGCATAGGGCGCGGGCGTGAAGTGCATGACTTCGGTTTCATTCAGGTTTCATCCTGTGCAGCCCAGGCCGGTTCTATGCTGGGCTATCTCTTCGCCCTGCAAGGAACCGCCGGCCGATGACTCTTTCTCGCTGCATGCTGGCGCTGGCCCTGCTCGGTAGCCTTCTGGCCCATGCCGAGGCCGCACCCTGGGTTGCCGGCCTGCATCACATGACGTTGGCCGACCCGGTCGACGCCCGGCCCATGCAGGCGCTGGCGTTCTACCCGGCCATTGGCAAGACCCGCAGCAGCCGGATAGACGGCTACCCGGTCGATGTGAGTGAAGAGGCGCCGGTAGCATTGGGCCAGTTCCCGTTGCTGGTGCTGTCCCACGGCAATACCGGCAGCCCGCTGGCCTTGCACTACCTGGCAACGTCGCTGGCGCGCCAGGGTTTTATCGTGGTGGCGGTGGTGCACCCCGGCGACAACGCCCGCGACCACAGCCGCCTGGGCACCCTGAGCAACCTGTACGGCCGGCCGCTGCAAGTGAGTGCCGCAATTACGGCCGCCCGCGATGATGCCTTGCTGGGGCCTTACCTGAACGGTGGCAAGGTTGGGGTGATCGGCTACTCGGCCGGTGGTGAAACTGCCTTGATCCTCTCAGGCGCGCGCCCGGACCTGGACCGCCTGCGCAAGTACTGCCTGGAGCGCCCTGACGACGCCGACGCCTGCAAGACCCACGGTGTACTGATTGCCGACCGCAGCGAGCTGGTGCCAGAGGCCGACCAGCGGGTGGGGGCCGTGATGCTCATGGCGCCGCTCAGCCTGCTGTTTGGGCGCCATGCCCTGGCCGGGGTGCAGGTGCCGGCGCTGATCTACAGTGGCGACAGCGACCAGCTGGTGGCGGTGGACCGCAATGCCGAAGCCCTGGCCCGCAAGTTGCCGGTCACACCGGACTATCGCCTGCTGGCCGGCGCCGGGCACTTCGTGTTCATGGCCCATTGCGATGCCGAGCAGTCCGTGCGGATGCCGGCGTTGTGCAAGGACGCCGCAGGTGTGGATCGTCGGCACATCCACCATTCCCTGCAGCAGGAAGCCGCGGTGTTCTTCAGCCAGGCGTTGGGCGCGCCGGAGCCGGCCGAGCGTTCAGCGGTGAGTGGCGCGCCGCGCCAGCAACAGCGTTAGGCCGACACCGGCCAGGGCGAGCAACGCGGCCACACAGAAGATCGAGGCATAGCCCAGATGTGCGGCCACTGCGCCCATCACCGGCCCGGCGATGGCCAGGGCCATGTCGAAGAACACGGCGTAGGCTCCCAGCCCTGCACCACGGCTGCTGCTGGGTACCTGCTTGATTGCTTCAACCCCCAGCGCCGGGTAGACCAGCGATAGCCCGAAACCGGTAAGCCCGGCACCGATCAGCGCCCACGGCGGCGACGGTGCCAGCCACAGCAGGCTCAGGCCGAGCACTTCGGTGGCCATGCACGCGACCGCCACGTTGTAGCCACCAAAGCGGTTGACCGCATTGACGAACAGCAGCCGGGAAATGATGAAACACACGCCAAAGGCACTCAGGCACCAGGCTGCGCCCACCCAGCCGCGCTCCAGGTAATACAGGGTGACGAAGGTGGTCAGGGTACCGTAGCCGATAGAGGCAAGGGTCAGGCCCAGACCGCACGGTGCGACCCGGCCGAAGGCCGACCAGAAGGGCAGGCGCTCGCCACGCACCACCACCACGTCCGGCCGCTTGCGCAGTACCAGCAGGGCAGATACCGCCAGCACCAGCAATGCCGGCCCCAGCACGCTGAAGTCCAGCCCGTCGACGGCCAGTACACCCAAGGGGGCACCAATGGCGATGGCGCCATAGGAGGCGATACCGTTCCACGAAATCACCCTGGCGGTGTGTTCGGGCCCGACCTGGCTGATGCCCCAGCTCAGCGTGGCCACGCCGATCAGCCCTTGGGCGATGCCCAGCAGCAGGCGCCCGCCGAGCAACAGCGCCAGGCTCAGCAGCGGTAGCGTCAGGGTCCAGGCCGAGAGCAGGGTCAACACCCCGCAGCCGGCAATCCCCAGCAAGCCGAAGCGAATGGCCTGCTTGCCCCCCAGGGTATCGGCCACGCGCCCGGCAAACGGGCGGCTGAGTAGCGTGGCCAGGTATTGCAGGCCAATGGTCAGCCCGGCGACCACCGCGCCAAACCCCAGCTGGTCGTGCACATGGCTGGGCAGCACGGCGATCGGCAGGCCGATGCAGAGGAAGGCGATGAAGGTGTAGTAAACGATCGACAGGATCTGCAGGGTGATTTGCAGCGTGTTACTGGCGGGGGCAGGTTGTTGCGCGGTCATGGGCTCGTTCGCGGGCGGGCGGTTGGGCGTGGCCCCATCATGGCCGTTGCGCGAAGGAAATGAAAGCAGGCTAACGAATTATTCGTCGGGCAGTGCCAGCCCGTGGGATCGGCGGTGAATTCTTCGCGGGCGTGCCCGCGAAGAGGCCGGCCCAGCCATACAAGATGGCCAGGCCGCCGCATCAATCAGACCAGCACACCCTGGCTACGCAGGTAATCGTCGTAGGTACCGCTGAAGTCCACCACGCCATCAGCCGACAGCTCGATGATGCGCGTAGCCAGCGAAGACACGAACTCACGGTCATGGCTGACGAACAGCAGGGTGCCCGGGTAGTTCTCCAGCGCCAGGTTCAGCGCTTCGATCGATTCCATGTCCAGGTGGTTGGTCGGCTCGTCCATCACCAGCACGTTCGGTTTCTGCAGGATCAGCTTGCCGAACAGCATGCGGCCTTGCTCACCACCGGAAATCACCTTCACCGACTTGAGAATCTCGTCGTTGGAGAACAGCATGCGCCCGAGGGTGCCGCGGATCACCTGCTCGCCGGAGGTCCACTGGCCCATCCAGTCGAACAGGGTCATGTCGTCTTCGAAGTCGTGGGCGTGGTCCTGGGCGTAGTAGCCCACTTCGGCGCTGTCGGTCCACTTCACTTCACCCTTGTCCGGGGTCATTTCACCGACCAGGGTGCGCAGCAGGGTGGTCTTGCCGATACCGTTTGGGCCGATGATCGCCACGCGCTCGCCAGCCTCGATGGTAAAGCCCAGGTCCTTGAACAGCACCTTGTCGTCGAACGCCTTGGCCATTTTTTCGACGGTAACAGCCTGGCGGTGCAGTTTCTTGGTCTGCTCGAAGCGGATGAACGGGCTCACCCGGCTCGACGGCTTGACCTCGGCCAGCTGGATCTTGTCGATCTGCTTGGCCCGCGAGGTGGCCTGCTTGGCCTTGGAGGCGTTGGCCGAGAAGCGGCTGACGAAGGTCTGCAGTTCGGCGATCTGGGCTTTCTTCTTGGCGTTGTCCGACAGCAGCTGCTCGCGGGCCTGGGTGGCAGCGGTCATGTACTCGTCGTAGTTGCCCGGGAACACGCGCAGCTCGCCGTAGTCCAGGTCGGCCATGTGGGTGCAGACACTGTTGAGGAAGTGCCGGTCGTGGGAAATGATCACCATGGTGCTGTTGCGCGCGGTGAGGATGTTTTCCAGCCAGCGGATGGTGTTGATGTCCAGGTGGTTGGTCGGCTCGTCGAGCAGCAGTACGTCCGGGTCCGAGAACAGCGCCTGGGCCAGCAGGACACGCAGCTTCCAGCCCGGAGCCACCTCGCTCATCGGGCCGAAGTGCTGTTCCAGCGGAATACCCAGGCCCAGCAGCAGTTCACCGGCGCGTGATTCGGCGGTGTAGCCGTCCATCTCGGCGAATTCGGTTTCCAGTTCGGCGACGGCCATGCCGTCTTCCTCGGTCATTTCCGGCAGCGAGTAGATGCGATCGCGCTCGGCCTTGACCTTCCACAGTTGGCCGTGGCCCATGATCACCGTGTCGATCACGGTGAATTCCTCATAGGCGAACTGGTCCTGGCGCAGCTTGCCCAGGCGCGTGTTCGGCTCGAGCATGACCTGGCCGCCGGACGGCTCCAGGTCACCGCCGAGGATCTTCATGAAGGTCGACTTGCCGCAACCGTTGGCGCCGATCAGGCCGTAGCGGTTGCCGTTGTTGAATTTGACGGAAACGTTTTCGAACAGCGGCTTGGAGCCGAACTGCATGGTGATGTTGGCGGTAGAAATCAAGTGCTTGTCCTGCGGGGGTTCCAGAGGTGTATTTAGGCCCTCTCGTCAGTTTTGGGCCAATTTTGGGCCAATTCGACTCGGGGCGGCAGCTTCTCCAGCTCCCTCCAGTCCGAGGAGGAGCTGATCCATTTCGCGTAGGTAGAAAGCAACATCTCAACGCTGTGACCAGGCTGGTTCGCGATGAACGCGGGGTTCATCCCAGACATCAGGCACATGGTGGCGTAGGTGTGGCGGGTGTCGTACTGACGGCGTTCACGGATGTTCAGCGCCTTGAGCGCCGATTTGAAGTGGCGGATTGTAACACTTGGCTCGTTGATCCACAGCCCACCTTTGCTCGGTTGGAACACAAATGGGCTGACCGGGTGCGCTGACCTGGATACCACGCGCCGGAGCGTTGCCATCCTCTGGGCCTGCTGGATGGCATTCAGCGCGCTCGTTGAGCAGCAATGATCTGCGAATATTTCTAAGCGTCGCATAGAGGCGCGAGATATCATCGTCAGCGCTTTGCTCAGGGATGATCACCACTAGCTGAAGGGATTGCTTACATGGAAAGAAGCTATTTCGTAACGATGCTTGCACTGATTCTTCATCAAATAGATGCCGCGTATTGGCACGAGTGGGAGATGTTTTTCCTACCTGGTGGGGTACAGGGCTTTCTCCTGTTCAATATCTTGGCAATACCAGTGTTGCTGGTTGGTTATCGAAGCGTGTTGCTGGGTACGGTCAACGCGGTGTTTTTCGCCAAAGTTTGTGTTGGCCTAGGCCTGATCACGTTCCTTGTCCATGCCGGCTTCGGATTGGCTGGATATCACCAGTTTCACCTGCCTGCTTCGATCTCCATCCTCATTCTGTGCTTGGCCAGCTCTGTATGGCTGATGGCAGGGATACGATCCTCATCGCAATGATCGCAGGCGCCGCGCTTACGATCCTGCATCGCTGCACATTTAAATAACACTCCGGTGCAGCCTGCGATGGGGAGCAGGGCATCGGGCAGTTAACGTCAGGCTGAAGTGATGCTGGTTGTTCGGGCTACTAAGCGGCCACCGATGGGTAGTAGCGGCTCAGCGCGTCGATGCAGCACACGGTGCGCCACTGGTGGTGCAGGTTTTACGTGCTCTCCATTCTTCCCGGACGGGAAGATAGACGGCAATTCGGTGAAATGCGCTTTGCCCCTGAGCACACCGTTGGAGCGCGCAGGCCATTCCATCGTCATGGATGCTCCAAGCGTTGGCCTCATCGGGGAGGCGTCATTGTTTGAAAGGGGGTGATATTCTCCCCCCGCTTACCAAACAGGGAGATTGGTAATGGATTTTTTGCGAAGGTTCAGGGCGTTTGGCTTACGAGTAAAGCCGACTAGATCTCCAACGGCAGCGTTCGTATGGCTTGCAATTTGGATAGCGATCTTGCGATACGGGGACCCATCCGCGTCATTTATCATGTATTCGGTGCCTTTCGGCATTGCTCTGATTGCGCTGGGGCCGCTGGAGCTGCTGCCAGAAAAGTGGCCCAGGCTCAATTTTCTGGCGAATGCCCTGGCCAGCGGTTTCTTCTTTGTCAGCATCATGTTCGCTGGCGTGGCACTGTCTTATGAAATGCCATTGGAGAGTGGCGGAAGAACAACGTTCTGCCTTGGCTTCTGGGCTTTACAGCTGTTTATTTTGCACAAGGCTCAGCCCTGGATAAAGCAGTCACCTTTTCGTCGACTTGGCGAGTATCGCATGGCGTACTCCCCTCCGGAGGCCAGCCAAAGAGCCGAGCGGGATTGACGTTGGTGCTGGGGGAATGAGCAGTAGCCCAAAAGTGGTGATCGGCCCGTGGTATCTGTCCAAGCTGTTCAAACGGGTTCCGTACAGGTCGATTTCTGATACCAAAGCGCGCGGAAAGGATTTGCCTCCATTCACTGAAGCGGGTTCATCAGCTCGGCACCTTGGTTACGCACATTCCCCACGGCGATACCCACCCGGTACCAGTCGAAGGCTTCGGCCGGCTCACCCAGGTTGAGCACCAGTTGTTCTGCGCGCTCGCTCGGCATTGTTGCCGCGATCCACTCGTACGCCAGTTCTGGCGACAACACGACAGGCCGGCGGTCGTGAACATCGACCATTCCGCCTTGAGCGTCGGCGGTAATGATGACGAACCCGTCGCGCTCTGTGCCGGTGAATTGGCCGATCGAGGCGCAAAGGGCAGGGCGCCCATCCTGGCGGCGGATGTAGTACGGCTGCTTCTTCGGCCCACCTTCATCAACCCATTCGTACCAGCCGTCGATTGGGGTGATGGCCCGGTGCGGCCAGATCTCCCGGAAGAATGGGCCATGCGCCACCTTCTCGACGCGGGCGTTGATCGGCGCAGCGCGATCGGTCGCCCAGTGCGGCCGCCATCCCCAGTTCACCAGGTCCGCTCGTGGGCCTGCATCATCCATCCGCAGTACTGCCACCGGCGTGGTCGGCGCGATGTTGTACCGGCCAAGCGGCTGGTCGCCGACGTTGTTCCGCCAGGCCTCTGGCAGGCTCAGGGTTTCAACGAAGTCATGTATGCCACGGTACTGGCTGAGCCTTCCGCACATACGCCCTCCTACCGAAACCTGAAGGATAGCCGTTGGCTGGTAGTAGTGCCGGCAGTCATACGGGGACGGCCAGGCACCCCGCTTGCCACGATGCACGACGAACGGATTTCAGCACCTGCCCGCAACGGGGTCAGCCTGCCGTTGCGGGCGATGGCTGCAGGCTGCCTGCCTGCTCGGGAACCCTGACGAACACGCTGTATCTGCCACCTTCCATTTCTTCGAAGGCAATCAGTTTTTTCACCAGCGCACCGTTCAGTACCTTGCCGGCATTCAATAGCAGCATGCCGTTGTCGGCGTTGAGGTTGCGCGCCAGTATCATGCCATCCGCCAGTTCGTGCGTGCTCAATACCTTGATCGCCGGGTCGGTCAAGGTAATGTCGCGCATATACTCGGCACAGACGTTGACGAAGTCTTCCACCAAGTCTGGGTCATACAGCTTTCCAGCATACTTGCGTATGTAGAGCAGTGCCTCATCGCTATTGAGCTGGCGATCCAGGATCAGTCCGCGCTGCAATTCGATGAAATCCACGGCCATTTTCAACCAGCGGGCGCCCAGTGGAATTGCCGCGCCCTTCAGGTGGCCCGGAAAACCGCTGCCATCCCAGCGTTCCTGGTGGTGAAGTATGAGCTGTGCAGCCTCTTTTATTGGCTCCAGGGTCATGACCAGCGCTTCGCTCTGTTTCGGGTACGACCGGTACAGTTCGCGCTCTTGTGGAGGTATGAGATCGGCGGGGCAGGTGAGCATGCTGTCGGTCCAGCTCATCTTGCCGATGTTGTAGAGGGCTGCAGCCATGGTCAGGTTGCGACAGGTACCTTCGTCCAGTCCATGGCTGGTGCAATACACCCGTATCAATTCTATGACTTGCCGGTTGGTCTGCTTGGCCTTGGGCAGACGCATGTTGCCTAACTGCGAAAAGAACTCGGTGCTGGTCACGTAACTGCGCTTGAGTTCTTCGTAGGCAAGGTCAAGCATGTCGGCAGTTTGCTGCAACTCGGCGGTGCGCGCCGCTACACGCTGTTCAAGGCTTTCGTTAAGCGCCTTGAGTTGCGTGATCTGAACCTGAGTCAGCTGTTCCAGGCGCTTTCGCTCGCTTTCCGAATGTTGGTGGGCCAATGCCTGGCGCAAGGTGACCAACAGCTCTTCATCATTCCAGGGTTTGCTGATGTAACGATAGATGTGCCCATCATTGATGGCTTTTGCGATGGTGTCCGTGTCAGCGTACCCCGTAAGCAGAATGCGCAACGTGTCGGGAAAACGCTCATGTACGTGGGCCAACAGTGTTGCCCCGTCCATGTTTGGCATGCGCGCATCACTCATCACCAGATTGATCGGGCGTTGTTGGAGCAGTTGCAGGGCGTCGGCACCGCTTTCGGCAAGGAGGAGTTCGTAGGGTTGGTTGCGAAGTAGACGACGAAGGCTGCTGAGAATCGAGGGCTCGTCGTCAACCAGAAGTATCACCGGCTTGTCTGCTGCGCCATCGGTAACGGGTAGCTCCATGGGGTCCCTCCCTGCCGGTCTCGGCCAGACTACTCCCTGGCCACAGCCTAGATGATATTTGCCCCCGCCGTTAGCTTTTGTCTGTTGGCCTCACTATGCTCGGAGGCAGGTGCATCTCGCCAGGGAGGGTTGTGCTGTGCCGACTTGTCTGCAGGTTCGCATCGTTGCCTCGATACTTGTGGTTTTGCCGGCATGGGGGCTGGCACAGAGCATTGGTGGGCCGCTCACGCCATTGCCGGCGGTGCCTGAGCTTGACCCTGCCCGGGTGGAACTGGGGC
Source organism: Pseudomonas sp. SA233 (assembly GCF_054792385.1). Taxonomy (NCBI): domain Bacteria; kingdom Pseudomonadati; phylum Pseudomonadota; class Gammaproteobacteria; order Pseudomonadales; family Pseudomonadaceae; genus Pseudomonas; species Pseudomonas sp. SA233. The sequence goes on from NZ_CP096449.1 coordinate 2,778,419, forward strand.
GCAAACTGTTCAATGACTCGCGTTTGTCCCTCGATAACAGCCAGTCCTGCGCCGATTGCCATCGCCTGGATCGTGGTGGCGCAGACGGGCAGGCGCGCTCGCCTGGTGCAGATGGCAAACCCTTGCCAGTTCACACACCCAGCGTCTTCAACGCCAGCCTGAACTTCCTGCAGTTCTGGGATGGGCGCGCGCAATCGTTTGACGGCCTGGTGCACCTGGCAACCGGTAATACGGACGGCAAAGAAGATGGCTGGGCTACCGTGCTTCAACGAATTGCTGACGATCCGGCTTACCAGACGGGGTTTGCCGAAGCCTATGGCAAGCCGGTGACCACCATTGATGTCAAAGATGCCCTGGTTACGTACCAGCGCACGCTGCTCACACCCGATTCACGCTTCGATCGCTATCTGAAAGGAGACACCAGCAGCCTCAGCCTGGAAGAGAAGCATGGCTATCAGCGCTTCCAGGAGTACGGTTGTATAGCCTGCCACCAGGGTGTGAATATCGGCGGCAACATGCTGCAGAAGTTCGGTGTTTTCGATGATTATTTCACCAACCGTGGCAATGTTACCGTGGCAGATCAGGGGCGCTACAACGTGACAGGTGACCCGGACGACCTCCACCTGTTCAAAGTTCCAAGCCTGCGAAACGTGGAGGTGACTGCCCCCTACTTTCATGACGGTTCGGCGCCCACCTTGGAAGCAGCCGTCGATGCCATGTTTCATTATCAGTTGGGACGTACGCCGAGCGACGATGATAAAGCGCTGATCATCAAGTTTCTCCAGACCCTCACCGGCCAATGGGAGGGTAAACCGCTATGAGGTTGAACGCTCGGCGCAGTCTGCTGCTGTTGGCTGCGTGCGCCATGTCGCTGGCTTCCGTGCTGGTCTACCTGTACTGGATGTCCAGGTCCGATGAAAGTGGCAACTACGCCCAGGCGCGCGATCTGATTCGCCAGATCAAGCAGTACGATGCACAGTGGGAGGGGGCAGTGCTCAAGGCGCGCACCACCACCAATTACAACTACGACCCGCTGGTGCTGCCGTTGATCGAAATGAAGCGCCTATGGCGGGAGTTCGGCACGCTGGAAGGGCGTCATCAAAAAACAGAAATGCTCGCTTGGCAGAAGGCTTTTCGCGATTACCAACAGGCCTTTGACGACAAGGTCCTGTTGGTCTCGCGCTTCAAGACGCACAATGCGATCCTGCGAAATTCCCTGGCTTTTCTCCCGGCTGCGGCCGATGTAATACAGGTGCACCTTCGTCAATTGGTCGATGCCGATACACTGCGTCTGCGCAGAATCACCAGCGATACCTACGACTTGATGTTGAGCAGCCTTGAGTTTGCCCATACCACAACAGATGAAAAAGCTGCCGACATCCTTGTCGGACTGAACAATCTTTCGGTCAACAAGGAGCGCTTGCCTGTCAATTTTCAGGTGCCCATCGATACCATCAGCAAACACATAGAGTTGATTCTTCGTGAGCAACCCAAGGTCGATCAACTGCTCGAAGCGATCGAGGCGGTTCCGATCGCCGAGAGTCTGGACGCCATTGCGCTGATGCTGGACCGCGACGAGCAAGCAGCAGCGCTGGCGGCTCAGCGATACCATTTCTACCTGTTGGTGTTTTCCACCCTGCTGGTATTGCTATTGCTGTACATGGGGATGTGGCTAACGCGTAGCTACGCCGAAATAAACCGTGTAAACCGAGCGCTGGTGAGTGCCAACGACGAATTGGAACAGCGGGTCGAACGGCGTACCCAGGCACTTACCCAAGCCAGCGCAGCACTGCAGCGCGAGGTGGATGAACGCCGGTTGCTCGAGAACCAGTTGGTCCAGTCCGAAAAGCTCGCCTCGCTCGGTCAACTGGCAGCCGGCGTAGCCCATGAAGTCAACAACCCGATTGGTTTTGTCTCTTCCAACCTCGGTGCACTGGACGACTATTTCGGCCGTTTGCAGGACATGCTGAAGGCATATGCTGACGCGGAAAATACCCTGCTTCCGAACGCGCTCGGCGCGGAGCTGGCGAAGTTGCGCACGGAAATCGAGCTGGATTACTTGCTGGAGGATATTCCGGCGCTGATCCGCGAATCCAAGGACGGTATCAGCCGCGTTGCGCGGATCGTCAAGGACCTCAAGGACTTTTCGCGAGTAGAGACCAGCCATGACTGGCAAGTGGCAGACTTGCATCAAGGCATAGAGTCAACGCTGAACATTGTTGCCAGCGAACTCAGGCACAAGGCGGACCTTGTCAAGGATTACAGCCCATTGCCGCCGGTCGAATGCCTGCCTTCGCAGATCAATCAGGTAATCATGAATCTGCTGGTCAATGCCACCCAGGCGATGGGGGCCGAGCGTGGCAGAGTTACCCTGCGAACCGGTGCCAGTGACAAGTGGGTATGGATCGAAGTCGCAGACAATGGTTGTGGCATTCCTGGCGAAAGCCTGCAAAAGATCTTCGATCCGTTCTACACGACGAAGCCCATCGGCCAGGGCACCGGGCTGGGATTGTCACTTTCGTACGGAATCATCAAGCGTCATGGTGGCGAGATCCGCGTAGACAGCGAGGTGGGCGTCGGTACGACATTCAGGGTCGAACTGCCCATCCATCAGGCCCGGTCGGCCTGAGCCCGCTCCGAGCGCAACAGGGAAGTGGAATGCAAATTGCTGCGACCCTGGGGCATCGATCATGCGGAGTACGCAGAAATGACTCAGAATGACCGCTACTACATGATCTTCGTTGTGGTTGCTGTGCTGGTCCTGGATCTGGCAGCGACATTTGTGTTTCTCAAGGCCATCGCCTGACCCCCATTTGTGGGCCTGGTTGTACCCGAAATCGGGGTCATCTGCAGAGTGACTACCCGGTTTGGGACAAGTTTTGTCCGCCCCTGTCTGGTTCACGACCGCACGGCACCGCAGGCCCTGAGTCGACCGCCAGCAACGCCCCCACCCAAGTCGGTGAAGCGGTCGGTGGAAAGAGAAAAGTTCCGGCAATGGAACGATCGTCACAGTTTGTCAAACTCTGACTCACCCTGATCGGTCCGGTCCTGTCAAAACCTGTGATACCTTCCGCGACTTGTTTTGCTCAGGGATATAACGTCGATGGAATTGACGAGCATCTTTGCACCACAGAACCGCCGACTGATCAAATTCACCACCCCCATCCGAGATGAGCAGGCGTTGTTGCTGGAGCAATTCAGCGGCAATGAGGGGTTATCCACGCTGTTCAGCTTCGAGCTATCGTTGATCAGCCAGGATGCCAGGCTCGAACTCAAATCATTGATCGGCCAACCTGCCCGCCTGGACATCGAACTGGCCGACGGCGGCGTACGCCATATACATGGTCATATCACCCGGTTCAACCTGCTGGGCAGCGACGGTGGCCTGGCGCGTTACAGCGCGACACTGAGCCCCTGGCTGTGGATGCTGACGCGACGCATTGATTCGCGGATCTTTCAAGAGCAGACCATTGAAACGGTCATCCGCACAGTTTTCGATCATTACGGCGGGCTGGGCACTTTCGAGTTTCGCCTGCTGAAACCTCTCAAATCCCACAGCTACATAACCCAGTATCGCGAAACCGACCTGGATTTCGTGTTGCGCCTGCTGGAGCAGGACGGCCTGTTCTTCTACTTCGATCACGGCACGGACGGCCACAGCCTGATCATCACGGATGAATCCCAGGCTCTGCATGCGTTGCCCGAACAACCGCAAATCCGCTACCACAGCGCCTTTGTCACCGAGACCAGTGACTCGATCACCCAATGGCGCAGCCACCGGGTATTGCAATCGGGCAAGATGGCCATCCAGACGTTCGATTACAAGCAGCCAAGAAACCCGTTGCCCATCCACATGGGCAGCCTCAATGAACAGGGCGATGTCGCACCCTACGAGGTGTACGATTTTCTCGGTGCCTACAGTCATCGCCTGCCTGACGAGGGCGAGGCGCTGGTCCGTCGCCACCTGGAGGTCATTGAAGCCCAGGCCAAGACCTTCAGCGGCAGCAGCAACTGCCGGGCCATGCGTGCGGGCTACACCTTCGAACTGACCCAGCACTTCGACCATGAGGACGGTGCGGCAGAAGCTCGCCAGTTCCTGCTGGTGTCGGTCGAGCACCGGGGGCGCAACAACTACTTTTCGGACGAGCCCGCAGGTTACGACAATCAGTTTGTCTGCATTCGCCAGAGCATCCCTTACCGCCACCCGATCACCGTGCCTCGCCCCACCATCAATGGGCCGCTCAGTGCGATCGTGGTCGGGCCGGAGGGCGAAGAAGTCTTTACTGACGAACTGGCGCGGATCCAGGTCCGGTTCCACTGGCAGCGCGGCGACAGCCTGCCACAGGGTACCACCTGGGTGCGGGTGGCGATGCCCAGCGCTGGCAATGGCTTCGGTCATCAGTTCTTGCCGCGTATCGGTCAGGAAGTGCTGGTGACCTTCCTGGCCGGCGATATCGACCGCCCCGTGGTCACCTCGGTGCTGTACAACGCCGAGCAGATCCCGCCGCGCTTCAGCAAAGCTTCAGGCCTGCCAGGCAACCGCGCACTTTCCGGCATCCAGACCCAGGAGCACAAGGGCCGCGGTTTCAACGAGCTGTTGTTCGACGACACACCGGGCGCCTTGCGTGCCCGCGTCGGCACCACGCACCAGGCCACAGCGCTCAATCTTGGGCAAACTCACCGAGCCACGTACCGACGGCCAGGCCAAGGCCCGAGGCAACGGTGCCGAATTGCGCACCGACGCGGCGATTGCCCTGCGCGCCGCCCAAGGCCTGTTGCTGACCACCTATGCCCGCCAGGACGCCATGGGGGCGCAGTTGGACCGTGAAGAGCTGCTCAAGCTGCTGGCCGAGTGTGGGGAGCTGTTCAAGAGCCTTGGGCAAACCGCCGCCGCGCGAGGCGGGTCAGCGGTGGACAGCGAGGGCATCGATGCCTTGAGCCAGGCCCTGAAACAGTGGCCAGCGCCCGACAGCGACAGCCCGGGCGAACCCGTGATGGCCGTTGCGGCCGAGGCGGGTATTGCCAGTGCCACACCGCGCTCGCAAATCCACTATGCCGGTGCAAACCACGACACCACCGCCCAGGACCATCTGCAGTTGACCAGCGGCGCCGCCATGCGCCTGCAAGCCGGCAAGGGCATCAGTGCCTTCGCCCAGGATGAGGGCATCAGTGCCATTGCCAACCGCGGCAAAGTGCTGGTCCAGGCCCAGGAAGACGACATCATCCTCAACGCCCAGAAGAACCTGCACCTGTCGGCCGCCGAAGGCGAGGTGGTCATCACCGCGCCAACCATCCGCCTGGTGGCTGATGATGGCAGCTATATCAAGATCGGCGGCGGTGTCGAAATCGGCAGCCAAGGCAAGGTGATCGTCCATGCCAGCGAGCATGACTGGGTCGGCCCCAACACCGACAGCGCGCAGATACCGGCCTTCACCCGCGACCCGGCGGCGCAACGCCTGGCTTTCCACTACCCGGGGCACGCCGACGACAGCGTGCGAATGGCCGTTGACCACGCCTACCAGATCAAACTCGAAGACGGTAGCACCGTGCAAGGCCTGACCGACGCCAGCGGGCGCACCGAACACGTCGAGCGCGAAGCGATGCACCAGGCGCAAGTGGCTGCCTTGCGCAGCACCGGCAGCAAAGGAGGCAGCCAATGAGTGGCGATCAATATGCGGTGGCTGAAAGCGTCACCCGGCTGGTACCCAACTTCAGTACCGAACGCAAAATGGAGGTGCCCGCCGACCTGCCAGGGGTGGTGATCTTCTTGCACGGCGTTAATGACCCGGGGGCTTCATACGAGTCGGTGGAGACGGGGTTGTGCCAGGGGGTGAATGAGCGTCTGGATCGGCCTGATCTGAAGGCGGGGCGTTATGGGGCTGCCTACAGTGCTGCAGAAAAAATCCCGATTGAGGAGCTCGGTGAGGATCACAAAGCCACACTCGACGATCCAGATACGTTCCTTTATCAGCGAGACGCGGACGACCCCCAAACCCGCAGCCTGATGATCCCGTTTTATTGGGGCTATCGCGCTGAGCCCGGCGAGATAAAGCGCGATGAAAATAACGACCCGACCAAACTGCGCGACCAATACCAGGACGTATTCGGAAACCGTCTGGACCGGCACTTCGCCAAAGGCGGCGGGTTCTTCGCCAATGCCACCAACAACCTGCTGGAGATGTACAGCCCGGGCTTTGCCAAGGCTATCCGGCATTTCGCACAAGTCACGCTATCCAACACTCAGTACATGGGAAAAGGGCCACACCGGCGTTACTTTGTGTTCGCAGCAACGCGTTTGGCCATGCTGGTCAGTGAGATCCGCCGTGTATCGCCTGATGAAACCATCACCATCATGGGCCACAGCCAAGGCACCTTGATTACCCTGCTTGCTCAAGCCATGTTGATCGACAAGGGCCAACGCTGTGCCGACACCGTCATCATGGTGGACACGCCTTACAGTGTACTGCCCAAGGCCACACCCAAAGGCCATGACACACTCGCGACATTGATCAACATCGCCACCGCAGTCACCCAGGCACCCCATGCCCAGCCGCCACTGTCTGCGCTCAGGGACAGCAAGACCTACGGCGGTCGCACGGGCCCCAGGTGGTCACCCACGCAGGGCTCGCGCGCGGACAAGGTCGGCAACCTGACCGTTTTCCCCGAACGTGACAACCGCGGCAAGGTTTACCTGTACTTCTGTCCGGACGACACCACGGTCGCCCTGGACGACGTTCATGGCATCGGTACGTACGGGGTACCCAATGCCTTGCCGGACGGCAAACCGGCGATGGCGGCGTTGCAGTCCTTGCGGTTTTACCAGCGCCTGTGGACCAAGCGTCACCGCGACGGTGCGCCGGTACTGGTCGGCGCCGCCATACAACAAACGGTGCTGCGTGCCAAGGGAGAACCCCGCTACCCTGGCGGGTGGTCAGCCGCCGCCGTGGCCTCGCGAGCGCCAATAGCAAAAGGTGAGGAACTCCTGATCAATGCCGAACCTTTAAGCCCACCCCATGCTCCACAGCTGTTTGGCGGCGAGGCAGTAACCGGCACACCCACCCAGGCAGGCCTGGACAGCCCCGATGACGTGAGTATCCGCTCCGCGCTGGGCAACCCGAAAGCCAGTTTCAAATGGTTCAAGGTGCGTACCAGCCCTCATCGCGTGAACTCGAATGAAGAACGGGCCCGGTGGAACACAGGCAAAGAGCCCGGTGATCAAACTTCAGCCATAAACCAAGTAGCCGTGCGTCAAGGCTCAGAGGTGAAAGAGTACGTCATTTACCGCGAAGAAACGCCTAATGAAATTCAGGCCCGGATGCCTGTAGATCCGAAAGAACGGGAGTCTAACAGCTACCACTCGGCCGTTCTACGCAGTCCGGAGAACCAACGTTGGGTAACGGCAATGGACATTGCTATTGGCCAGGCGCATAGCCTCGATGACCCGGCTATGCGGGAGCTGTTGGTTGCGATTGCGGATTGGAAGATGGATAAAAAGCACTTTGAGATAATCAAAGAGTTACCGGCTTGGTCGCGACTGAGTAGGGAAGCTCAAGCATTGGTGACTGCCAGTAGTAAGTATTATCAACGGGGTGTGTTCCCGTCTTCTGAACTGGTCTCGCTAACGCCACCGTCCTTGTTAGCCAATGCACCTGTAAAAGGAGATGGCCGATGAAGGACTTATCCCCCTTCCCTAGGTCACGGCCCAACCTGAAACCTTATCAGTTGATCGCCGGGGTGCTCATTGTGCTCTGGCTTAGCTTCATCTGGATTGTCCAACTCAAAGCACAGGAAACCGATATGGTACTTCGCGACATGAAACCTGTCATGGCCTGGGGCATTGCCACTATTGTCGGCTCGCTGCTGGTAATCTTTGGCACGCACTGGTGGGGCAATGCCCTGGCAAGTGAGAAGGCAGAGCTTGCCAACTATCGAAACCAGATAGAGGCCGGCAAAGCTAAACAGCAGGCCATGCAAGCGCGGACCTACGCCCTGGAAATTCGGGGAGTCGGACTTGGAATTTACACAGATGGCCAGTCCAAAATTTGGCAATTCATCAAAAAGAAAAACGACAACTTCGCTTCGATCTACCCGCAGGACGCGAAAGACTACGACCCGTCATTAACTTCCAGGAGAAACTCCGCAGACATCAAAGCCCGTATCGCATTCAAAAATTCGGCAGGTGAAGCAGTGGCATACTGGCCAATCCCGGTGTTTGCGCTAGGTCCACCCGATCCCTACGCTAAAGGGTACAGAGCAGAAGGCCTGATCAATGAAGGGCGTAATGCTGCGACTTTGGGCGTTACCCAGTTTCTGTGGCAAGACGATGAAAACACTACCCATGCTCAAGGCATGGTCGAGCGATTGTTCAGGTTTTTTGACGATAACCCCAAGGTGCCACAGGCCTTGATCGCGAGCCAGGATGGTGACGTGGCGCGTGACCCTTATCGCAAACCGGGCACACCGGGATTGCAAAATGGCCACGTGGTTCCGACGATCTACGAAAATGCGACTGGCCTGCTGGTCACGCGCTCGGACCGAGTGGACCGCTACATTCGCCCCTTCGTCACCCGTGACGCCGAGGACAATCAGGACAAAAAAACGGACCTCGGGAAATTGTGGGCGTTTTACTGGGAACGGGACAGGGCATTTACAGACTGGTATGTGGCCGCCGAGCACGCCAAAGGCGCTGAAGTCTCGACAGACCCGAGCACCATGTCCACCTTCTACTGGCAATCGCAACTACCTAACTTGTGGAAAACCATCAGCAACCGCGGCCCAGGCCATTTCGAACCGTCCCCCTGGCTGCCCGTGCGTTGGGCCGAACACCAGCTTAAAGAGTTCGACGCAGCGCCAGTGCTGGGCTACCTACACCGTCCGATCAAGGTCTCGATGCAGGACGAACACGGCAAGCGCCTCAAACCCGCGTTGCAGGCCAAAGCCTTGCAGGCGGGTTGGCTCAAGGCCCTCGACACCCTGCCCGATGGGCAAAAACCGGTGCGCGTGTTCTACGACACCACTGACAACGCTGAAGCAGAAATCGCCCTGACCAACGCCTTGCACAGCCTCAACACCGATGGCCAAGGCCTGGATGTGGGCAATGTCGACGAGGGCTATGACATCGGTCGACGCCTGGGTAATACCGGCGTCAGCAGCGCGCTGGTGGAAATCAACCTAGCCACCATCGCCAGCTACCACGACGGCGGTGCCAGTGCCGTGGTGTACGCCGGCAGCGACGGTAGTCTCACCGTGCAGATGATCAGCCCGCCGGATGAGGCACGCAAAGCGAAGAACCAGCAGAACCGCGGCGCTGACCCCTTCAAGTATGGCTTGCCAAGTGCCGGACGATCCAAGTCATGAGCCATCCCATCTGCCTGGGCGACCCCACCAGCAGTGGGGGTAGCGTGCTGTCATGCCAACTGGCTGGCACCCACACCGTCAACGGCAAAACGCCAGCAGTACTGGGCGACAAGGCCAGTTGTCCGCTTCACCTAGGGGTTTTTGCTTTTATCGAAGGGCATCCAAGCCGACGCATGAACGGTAAGCCTGTGGTGCTGCAAGGCCATCGGCTGGCATGCGGGTGTCATGGTGTGGCCAATAATGCGCTGAATGTGAGCGTCGTGTAGTCACGAGCTTCGGCCCCCCTCAACCGCAAACCTCATCAGCTGATCGCCAGAGTGCTAAAGGTGATGGCTTATGCCCCGAGTCAAATCACATCCATAAAGGACTTTTCATGCGTAAATTTCTCCGTTTGCCAGTCTCGAAAGTAACCCGTATTACGCTTTTTTCGCTCATTGCACTGACCTTTGGCACGACAGTAACGGCGGCTGATTACTCCTGTGACGGATTTGTCGGTAGCTTCGCCAATCGTCCCGATAATGAAGCAGCCTTGAAAATCGTTAAAGATGGCAACGGCTTTGCAATGTTTTTCCAAGGTGACTCACCTGACGACTGGGAGCGCGTGCCGCTGAAGGTTGGCGTACCCGAAGATGTACAGAAAGAGATGCTCGCGGATGGAAAAAAAATGATACCGCTAACGTGCGCATTATCAGCTGACGAGGTTTTACTCTGGCAGTTTCCGACCGGTAGCCCAGACAATCCTTCTGAGAGCAAAAGCCGCAACCGTTCCAAGTACCCGCAAAAGACCCCTTATATTATGGTCGTCAACGGGGGAGTTGCCGCTGGGGAAACTGGACTATACCGAGTTAGAACAGAGGATTAAGCCCGCCTAGGGTAAGCGTCCGCCCAACTCACCTTGCGTAAGTTAGGCAGGCACCCACTGATGCGGCAACAGTTGCCCGATCTCACTGGCCAGCTGTGTTGGCAACCACGTCAGCACATCTTTGAGATAGGCATACGGATCATGCCCGTTCATACGCGGCGACTGGATCAAGCTCATGATTGCAGCCGCCCGTTTACCACTGCGCAGCGACCCGGCAAACAGCCAGTTCGAGCGCCCGAGTGCCCATGGCCGTATCTGGTTTTCGACCTGATTGTTGTCGATGGGTACAGCTCCATCGTCTGGGTAGCGCGTCGGCGCTACCCAGCGTTTCAGGCTGTAATCGAGGGCTTTGGTCGTGGCTGATCCGTTGGGCACCAAGTCGCGCTGGGCCAACATCCAGTCATGCATTTTTTTGAGGATCGACGGTTCGGCAAATGCGTCCGTGTCCATGGTAAGCATCTCTTAGCTTGGATGAAAAAGTTGGCTGGATAATATCCAATAAAATCAATGAGTTGCGTTCAGTTAATTGTTAGTCTCATTCAGATAGCAGTCCAGTGGCGTACCTCTGCCTGAACATCCCACCTTGGTGCGGTCCAACGAAAGCAAGGCCTGGTTTCACCTGGCCGGAGGTACGCACATGAAACGCAAGACTGTATGGGTCGTAGTGTTGTCAGGGTTGCTGCTGCTCGGTGGTTGCTGGCCATATTGGCACCACGGTGGGCATCACGGCGGCGGCCATCACCGGCATTTCAACGACGGCTACCATGGTGGTCAGGACTACCGCCGCTATTGATGCCTTCCGCTTGCGGCCACGCCTGTGCGAACACACTGCAAGACAACGCATGCTCGCCCAGGCTGGCTTGCCTGCAACTTGCCCGCTGATCCATGAACGAAGTTTAACTTCGCGGATAAACCCCGCCCTGGAGCCGATATAGCAAACAAGCATATTGCCCGGCTAAAATTGAGCAGTAACATGGTCAAACTAAAACAAAAAAGGGGCATGCAGTTCGGCAACACTTCCCAAGTTACTCGATGGGGTGGCAGGAGCGTGTCGCGTGAAAAGTTCAAGATCGGTAGCAGGTGCAATACTGATGTCCACCTTCGCCACACTGTTCATGACAGGCTGTGCGCATGACCCCGATGTGCGTCAAGGCCATGGGTATGCAGCCGGGGCCACGGAAAGAAGTACGCCGGCGTACCTGGGGTGCGTCAAAAGCGAGCTTCAAGGGAATGTGAAAACCTACCAGGTCGATGGCGATAACTCGGTCAGGCTGTTTGTCGATAGCACCGACCCCGACACGGCGGGTGGCCTGGTCGAGGTGCGGGGCACGGGAGCCCAGCGCCAGTTCGCGGCCTATCAACGTGATGCCTGGTACGACCATGGCAGGCTGCTGGACGCCGCGCTGATGTGTTCGAAAGCATGATCATCTGACCCTTGATGCAAAAGGCCCGCCCTCGAGAGCGGGCTTTTTGCATTTGCCACCCCCAGCCGCAATAATCCGCTCATTTGAACGGAGAACACCAAGTTGGAAACAAGAAGCGTTGTTGCTGAGATGTTCATTGGGATGCCCACGCATTTCTGGGTTTTGCCCGTTGCCGGCCTGATCGCCTGGTTCGGCCTGAAATGGGCCGAACAGTCCGATAGCCACGCCAGCGTGCTGCGGGCCGTGACCTACCTGCTGCTCATTGCGTTGGCGGTGTTGCCCAACGGTTTCTATGCGCTGTTTCCCCCTTCGCCCGACATGCCCGAGCTGTTATTGAATCGTGAGCCGCTGCCCAACTACGAAGGGCGCTTCTACCTGGATGCGTTCTACGTGTTCAGTGGGTGGGCACTGAGCAAGGTGGCCAAGCTCAAGTTCAACTAGAGCAAATACTGAACAAGCCGCTCGATGAGTGGTACATGCCGGTATCTCGTCTCGGGGCGGCTCGGTTTCCAAGTCGTTCATCGCGATTTTCTCATCTCCATTGCCGGCGAGTTTACATGCCCATGTTCAATTGGATGGGTCGGCAGTGGAGTGTCATCCAATCGCATCTATCAAAATGGGTAAGTTACTCTCCATTCGTATTAATCCAAACAAGATTCTACTTTCGATCAAGAAATCAATTGCGACTGGCGTTCTCGTCAAAGTTGGGAGGGCTCGCAAGTTATTTGTAAAAAAACCGGCTGGCGTTTTATGAGCAGCGTGCTATTTCTGGAGATATGAGCGCGACCGCTCAGTCGTGCTGTAGACAAAAGGACTGTCAGGTATGTCGATTCAGGCCAAGGTATCTCCCCTCGCTCAAAGTGTCACTTCTGCCGCCCCCATCGCAATCCCCGACAACGGAATCCTGACTCTTACCCAGAGCAGCAACATTGTTCTGGACATTGCTCCGGAAGGTGTGTCGGGCTACACGAAGAGCGGTGCCGATCTGATCGTACAGCTGAAGACTGGCGAAAGCCTGCGCATTGCCAACTTCTATGTCGAGGGGCAGCCTGCAAGCCAGTTGTACCTGGTAGACCGGGACAAGCTGCTGGCCGTCGACTTGCCGCCGGTCGCTGCCGATGGGCCGCTGGTGGCGGGTTATGTACCCCAGGAAACGCCGGCCGGGTTCGAGTCGCTCACTGGCGCCGACAGCACCATTGGCGGGCTCAGCCCCGGTGCTGCACTTCTGGCTGGCGCTGCGATCATTGGTGGCGGCGTCGCGATCGCCAACAGCAATGGCGGTGGTGGCGGTGGTGGTGGCGGTGACAGCAGTGTGCCGCCCGATACCTCGGCCCCGGCGCCGGCCAGCGGGTTGCAAATTGCCCCGGATGGCAGCAGCATCAGCGGCACGGCCGAGCCGGGCGCCACCGTGGGTATCGACAGCAATGGCGATGGACAAACCGACGTCAGCGTGGTCGTCGGCCCCGACGGCAAATTCCAGATTCCGCTGAATCCGCCACTGACCAACGGCGAAACGGTTTCCGTGGTGGTGACCGATCCGTCCGGCAATAGCAGCCCGCCCGCTACCGTGCAGGCCCCTGACTTCCCTGATGCGCCGCACATCAACCCGAGCAACGGCTCCAGCCTCAGCGGTACCGCCGAGCCGGGCAGCACCGTGCTGCTTACCGACGGCAACGGCAACCCCATCGGCCAGACTATCGCCGACGGCAACGGCAACTGGTCGTACACACCCGATAGCCCACTGCCCGATGGCACGGTGGTCAAAGCGGTGGTCGTGGATGCCGCCGGTAACAGCGGCCCGCCCGCCAGCACCATTATTGATGGTGTGGCGCCAGCGGCACCCGTGATCAATCCGAGCAACGGTACCGAGCTTAGCGGTACCGCCGAGCCGAACAGCGTCGTGACCATCACCGATGGCAGCGGTAACCCGATCGGCCAGGTGACTGCCGATGGCAACGGCAACTGGAGCTACACCCCGGCGACACCGCTGCCAGACGGTACCGTGGTCAACGCCACCGCGACCGATGCGGCCGGTAATACCAGCGGGCAGGGCAGCACCACCGTGGATAGCGTGGCGCCGGGCGCGCCCACCATCAACCTGAGCGACGGCAGCAGCCTCAGCGGTACAGCCGAGCCAGGCAGTACCGTGGTCCTCACCGACGGCAACGGCAACCCAATCGGCCACGCTACAGCCGATGGCAATGGCAACTGGTCATATCCCACGGATAACCAACTGCCTGATGGAACAGTGGTCAATGCGGTGGTCACGGATGCCGCCGGCAACAGCAGCCCGCCCGCCAGCACCGTGATCGATGGCGTGGCACCTTCGGCACCCACGATCAATCCGAGCAACGGCACCGTGATCAACGGTACTGCCGAGCCGAACAGCACCGTGACCCTCACCGACGGCAGCGGTAATCCGATCGGCCAGGTAGTAGCCGATGGCAGTGGCAACTGGACCTATGTCCCGACCACGCCGCTGGCAAACGGGACTGTGGTCAACGTGGTTGCGCGGGACGCAGCCGGCAACACCAGTGCTCCATCGACCACCACAGTGGATTCGGTAGCCCCGGCCGCGCCATTGGTCGGGCCCAGCAACGGCAACGAAATCAGCGGCACCGCCGAACCGGGCAGTACCATCACCCTGACCGATGGCAGCGGTAACCCGATTGGGCAGACCACCGCCGACGGCAGCGGCAACTGGAGCTACAGCCCTGGTACGCCGCTGGCCGACGGTACCGTGGTCAACGCCACGGCGACCGACCCGGCTGGCAATACCAGCGGGCAGGGCAGCACCACCGTAGACGGCGTGGCGCCGGGTACGCCCACCATCAATCTCAGCAACGGCAGCAGCCTCAGCGGTACCGCCGAGCCGAACAGCACCGTGACCCTCACCGACGGCAGCGGTAACCCCATTGGCGAGGTCACCGCCGACGGCAGCGGTAACTGGACGTTCACCCCAGCCACACCGCTACCCAATGGTACCGTGGTCAATGCCACATCGAGCGACCCGGCTGGCAATACCAGCCCGGCAGCGACGCTCACCGTCGATTCCAGCGCGCCGGCTGCACCGGTAATCAATCCCACCAACGGCGCGACCATCAGTGGTACTGCTGAAGCGGGCGCCACCGTCACCCTGACTGATGGCAGCGGCAACCCGATCGGCCAGGTCACCGCCGACGGCAGCGGCAACTGGAGTTTCACCCCCGGCTCGCCGCTGGCCAACGGCACCGTAATCATCGCCACGGCAACCGACCCGACCGGCAACACCGGTCCGCAGGCCTCCACCACGGTGGATTCGGTAGCCCCGGCGGCTCCAGTGGTCGAGCCCAGCAACGGCAGCGAGATCAGCGGCACCGCCGAACCGGGCAGTACCATCACCCTGACCGATGGCAGCGGCAACCCCATCGGCCAAACCACCGCCGACGGCAGCGGCAACTGGAGCTACAGCCTTGGTACGCCGCTGGCCGACGGTACCGTGGTCAACGCCACGGCGACGGACCCGGCTGGCAATACCAGCGGGCAGGGCAGCACCACCGTAGACGGCGTGGCGCCGGGTACGCCCACCATCAATCTCAGCAACGGCAGCAGCCTCAGCGGTACCGCCGAGCCGAACAGCACTGTGACCCTCACCGACGGCAGCGGTAACCCGATTGGTGAAGCCACTGCCGACGGCAGCGGCAACTGGACGTTCACCCCAGCCACACCGCTGCCCAATGGCACCGTGGTCAATGCGACGGCGAGCGACCCGGCTGACAACACCAGCCCGGCAGCGACGGTCACGGTCGACTCCAGCGCGCCGGCTGCACCGGTAATCGATCCTAGTAACGGGACGACCATCAGCGGTACTGCCGAAGCGGGTGCTACCGTCACACTCACCAATGGCAGTGGCAACCCGATCGGCCAGGTCACCGCTGACGGCAGCGGCAACTGGAGCTTCACCCCCGGCTCGCCGCTGGCCAACGGCACCGTAATCATCGCCACGGCAACCGACCCGACCGGCAACACCGGTCCGCAGGCCTCCACCACAGTGGATTCGGTAGCCCCGGCGGCGCCAGTGGTCGAACCGAGCAACGGCACCGTAATCAGCGGCACCGCCGAACCGGGCAGTACCATCACCCTGACCGACGGCAGCGGCAACCCCATCGGCCAAACCACCGCCGACGGCAGCGGCAACTGGAGCTACAGCCCTGGTGCGCCGCTGGCCGACGGTACCGTGGTCAACGCCACGGCGACCGACCCGGCCGGCAATACCAGCGGGCGGGGCAGCACCACCGTAGACGGCGTGGCGCCGGGTACGCCCACCATCAATCTCAGCAACGGCAGCAGCCTCAGCGGTACCGCCGAGCCGAACAGCACCGTGACCCTCACCGACGGCAGCGGTAACCCGATTGGTGAAGCCACTGCCGACGGCAGCGGCAACTGGACGTTCACCCCAGCCACACCACTGCCCAATGGCACCGTGATCAATGCGACGGCGAGCGACCCGGCTGGCAACACCAGCCCGGCAGCGACGGTCACCGTCGATTCCAGCGCGCCGGCTGCACCGGTAATCGATCCTAGTAACGGGACGACCATCAGCGGTACTGCCGAAGCGGGTGCTACCGTCACACTCACCAATGGCAGTGGCAACCCGATCGGCCAGGTCACCGCTGACGGCAGCGGCAACTGGAGTTTCACCCCCGGCTCGCCGCTGGCCAACGGCACCGTAATCATCGCCACGGCAACCGACCCGACCGGCAACACCGGTCCGCAGGCCGCCACCACGGTGGATTCGGTAGCCCCGGCGGCTCCCGTGGTCGAGCCCAGCAACGGTAGCGAAATCAGCGGCACCGCCGAGCCGGGCAGTACCATCACCCTGACCGATGGCAGCGGCAACCCCATCGGCCAAACCACCGCCGACGGCAGCGGCAACTGGAGCTACAGCCCTGGTGCGCCGCTGGCCGACGGTACCGTGGTCAACGCCACGGCGACCGACCCGGCCGGCAATACCAGCGGGCGGGGCAGCACCACCGTAGACGGCGTGGCGCCGGGTACGCCCACCATCAATCTCAGCAACGGCAGCAGCCTCAGCGGTACCGCCGAGCCGAACAGCACCGTGACCCTCACCGACGGCAGCGGTAACCCGATTGGTGAAGCCACTGCCGACGGCAGCGGCAACTGGACGTTCACCCCAGCCACACCACTGCCCAATGGCACCGTGATCAATGCGACGGCGAGCGACCCGGCTGGCAACACCAGCCCGGCAGCGACGGTCACCGTCGATTCCAGCGCGCCGGCTGCACCGGTAATCGATCCTAGTAACGGGACGACCATCAGCGGTACTGCCGAAGCGGGTGCTACCGTCACACTCACCAATGGCAGTGGCAACCCGATCGGCCAGGTCACCGCTGACGGCAGCGGCAACTGGAGTTTCACCCCCGGCTCGCCGCTGGCCAACGGCACCGTAATCATCGCCACGGCAACCGACCCGACCGGCAACACCGGTCCGCAGGCCGCCACCACGGTGGATTCGGTAGCCCCGGCGGCTCCCGTGGTCGAGCCCAGCAACGGTAGCGAAATCAGCGGCACCGCCGAGCCGGGCAGTACCATCACCCTGACCGATGGCAGCGGCAACCCCATCGGCCAAACCACCGCCGACGGCAGCGGCAACTGGAGCTTCACCCCTGGTACGCCGCTGGCCAACGGCACAGTGGTCAACGCCACGGCTACCGACCCGGCTGGGAACACCGGCCCACAGGGCACCACCACCGTGGATTCGATCGCACCTGCCGCGCCGGTGGTCAATCCTAGCAACGGCACCGTGATCAACGGTACTGCCGAGCCGAACAGCACCGTGACCCTCACCGACGGCAACGGTGATCCCATTGGCGAGGTCACCGCTGACGGCAGCGGTAACTGGACGTTCATACCCAGCACGCAACTGCCCAACGGCACCGTGGTCAACGCTACGGCGACTGATGCCGCCGGTAATACTGGTGCCCCTGGTAGCACTACCGTGGACTCGTCGCTGCCGTCGATTCCGCAGGTGGATCCGAGCAACGGCTCGGTGATCAGCGGTACCGCGGATGCGGGTAGCACCATTACCCTCACCGACGGCAACGGCAACCCGATCGGCCAGGTCACCGCCGACGGTAGCGGCAACTGGTCGTTCACGCCCGGTATACCGCTGCCAGATGGCACTGTGGTCAACGCTGTGGCACGCAACCCCGGTGGGACAGATAGTGCGCCAGCGGTCATTACCGTGGACGGCGTTGCGCCGGCCGCACCGGTGGTCGAACCGAGCAACGGCGCGGAAATCAGCGGTACCGCCGAAGCCGGGGCCAAGGTGATCCTCACCGACGGCAGCGGCAACCCGATCGGCGAGACTACCGCCGATGGCAGCGGTAACTGGTCGTTCACACCTGGCACACCGCTGGCCAACGGCACGGTGATCAACGCCGTGGCCCAGGACCCGGCCGGCAATACCAGCGGGCCGGCCAGCGTCACTGTTGACGCAATCGCCCCGGCTGCACCGATCATCAACCCGAGCAACGGGGTGGTGATCAGTGGTACCGCCGAAATAGGGGCCAAGGTGATTCTCACTGACGGTAGCGGCAACCCGATTGGCGAGACGACGGCCGACGGCAGTGGCAACTGGGCCTTCACGCCTACAGTTCCGCTGGCGAACGGCACGGTGATCAATGCCGTGGCCCAGGACCCGTCCGGCAATACCAGCGGGCCGACCAGCGCCACCGTTGATGCCATCGCCCCGGCCGCACCGATCATCAACCCAAGCAACGGGGTAGTGATCACTGGTACCGCTGAAGCCGGGGCCAAGGTGGTCCTCACCGACGGCAGCGGCAACCCGATCGGACAGACTACCGCCGACGGCAGCGGTAACTGGACTTTCACACCTGCGACTCCGCTGGCCAACGGCACGGTGATCAATGCCGTGGCTCAGGACGCCGCCGGCAACACCAGCACTCCACAGGTCAGCACCACGGTTGATGCCGTAGCCCCGGGCCAGCCGACGATCGAGCCGAGCAATGGCACCGAGATCAGTGGTACCGCCGAAGCCGGAGCCAAGGTGATCCTCACCGACGGCAACGGCAACCCGATCGGCGAGACGACCGCCGATGGTAGCGGCAACTGGTCGTTCACACCCGGCACACCGCTGGCCAACGGCACGGTGATCAACGCCGTGGCCCAGGACCCGGCCGGCAATACCAGCGGGCCGGCCAGCGTCACCGTTGACGCTATTGCCCCGGCCGCGCCGATCGTCAATCCAAGCAACGGGGTGGTGATCACTGGTACCGCCGAAGTAGGGGCCAAGGTGATTCTCACTGACGGTAGCGGTAATCCGATCGGCGAGACGACCGCCGACGGCAGTGGCAACTGGACCTTCACGCCTGCGACTCCGCTGGCCAACGGTACAGTGATCATCGCCGTGGCCCAGGACGTGGCCGGCAATACCAGCCTGCAGGGCACCACCACGGTGGATTCAGTCGCACCTGGCCAGCCGACGATCGACCCGAGCAACGGTGCCGTGATCACTGGTACCGCTGAGGCCGGGGCCAAGGTGATCCTCACCGACGGCAACGGCAACCCGATCGGCGAGACGACCGCCGACGGCAGTGGCAACTGGGGCTTCACGCCTGGTGCGCCTCTGGCCAACGGCACGGTGATCAATGCCGTGGCTCAGGACGCCGCCGGCAACACCAGCACCCCACAGGTCAGCACCACGGTTGATGCCGTAGCCCCAGGCCAGCCGACGATCGAGCCGAGCAATGGCACCGAGATCAGTGGTACCGCCGAAGCCGGAGCCAAGGTGATCCTCACCGACGGCAACGGCAACCCGATCGGCGAGACGACCGCCGACGGCAGTGGCAACTGGACCTTTACGCCTGCGACCCCGCTGGCCAACGGCACAGTGGTCAACGCCGTGGCCCAGGACCCGGCCGGCAATGCCAGCGGGCCGAGCAGCGTCACCGTTGACGCCATCGCCCCGGGCGCGCCGACCATCGAGCCGAGCAATGGTGTGGTCCTCACGGGTACCGCTGAGCCCGGCGCCACCGTCATCCTCACCGATGGTGGCGGCAACCCGATCGGCGAGACGACCGCCGACGGCAGTGGCGACTGGAGCTTCACCCCGGCCACGCCGCTGGCCAATGGCACGGTGGTCAACGCGGTGGCCGAGGACGCCGCCGGTAACACCAGCGGTCCGGCCAGTACCACGGTCGACACGGTGGCACCGTCGGCGCCGCTGCTGAGCATCAGTGCCGATGGTGCGCTGCTGACTGGTACCGCCGAGCCGAACAGCCAGGTACGACTCGTGATCGACGGCGATACCGCCAACCCGATCACGGTAAATGTCGACGGTAGTGGCAACTTCAGCCTGCCGTTCGCGCCACCGCTTATCACTGGCGAGTTGATCAGCGGGGTCACCGCTGACGCTGCCGGCAACCTCAGCGGCCCGGCGACGATCAATGCGCCGGACCTGGCGCCGCCGACGATCAGCGTGCCGGAGGCAGCCGATACCTGGATGAATGCTGCCGAGATCAGCGACGGCATCCAGGTCGACGTGACGATCCGCCCGACCATGCAGGTCGGCCAGGTGATCACGGTCGCCTTCGCCGGGCAGAACGGCTACGAGACGCAGGCAACGCACACCATCACCGCCGGCGATATCCTGGCCGGCAGCGTTACCGTGACCATTCCTCCGGGCAGCGGCATGGGGCCATTCCCGGAGGGCGCCTCCACCGTCACCGCAGACATCAATGGCGGTACTGCCTCGACCCCGGTGCCGTTCACTGTCGACACCATCCCGCCTTCGACCCCGGTGTTGTCGCTGGTGGGCAGCATCCTGACCATCTCCACCGATCCGGGAACCGAACTGACGGTCGAAGTGGACATCGGCGGCGTCACCGCCACCGCCACGGTGACTGCCGACAACAGCGGGCTGGCTTCGCTGAACCTGCTCACCGACCTGGACATTGACCTTACCCTGGACCAGTTGCTCAATGCCCAGGTCTCGGTGACCGGCGAGGATCCGGCCGGCAACCCGAGCAATGTGGCGACCATTGGCGTTGGCGGCAGCATCGAGCAGCCAGTGACCATCGGCAACTTCGGCGTCGATGTCAGCCTCAACCCGCTGAACCCGCGGTTCGGTTTCAGCGGCACCACCGAGCCGGACTCCAGCGTGGTGATCCGTGTCATCACCCCGGCGCTGAACGTCGAGCTGCTGCCGATTCAGGCGGACAGCTCTGGCAACTTCTCGCTGAACCTGTTGAGCCCGACCGTCCTCACCCAGTTGGGGTTGAACATCACCGATATCCTCAACCTGGGCTCGCAGATCTCGTTCAACGTTGTCGCCACCGACACCAACGGCAATGACAGCTCGGCCTACGGCATCACCCTTGCCCCTAACGGGCTGTCGCTGAATATCGGCCAGATCGACGTCAACGGCACCTCGGGGGACGATGTCATGTCCGGGGCGGACGGCAGTTCGGAGCACATCAATGGAGGCGATGGCAGCGACCTGATCTTCAACGTGGGGACCGGCGATCAGGTAGTGGCAGGCGATGGCAACGACGCCATCCAGATCACCTCGACCGACTTCACCAGCATCGACGGCGGTGCAGGCTTCGACACCCTGATCCTGGCCGACGGCATCGACCTTGACTACAACGCCGTCGGCGTCGGTACGCTCTCCAACATCGAGCGCATCGACCTCGGCAAGGGCGACTCGGGAAGCGTGCTGACATTGACGGCGGCGGAGGTCGACGCCATCACCGATGGCAACAACATCCTGCAGATCACTGGCGAGAGCAACGACACCCTCAACGTGGTGGGTGCCGTGAACACAGGAACCACCCAGCAGGTCAACGGCATTACCTACGACGTCTATAACTTTGGCAGCAGTACCCTGCTGATCGAGGACAACACGGTACAGGTCGTGGTCTGATGCGCGGCCTGTCCGTGCTCAAGGGAAGGCGCCGTGGCGCGGGAGCCCTTTGGCTCCTGTGCTTCGGGCTGCCGCTGTCCGCGCCGGCCATCCCTCTCGACCAGGCGGTGCGGGCGGGGTTGGCGATCCACCCGCAGGTGCGTTCGGCGATGGCCGAAGCGGACCGTGCGGGTACCGAAGTAGAGATCGCCAAGGGTGGTTACTACCCCTCCGTCACCATGTCCGGGGGGCCGCAGGAGTTCGACGTTGGCGAGGTCGTCTACGACGTCACCGTATCGCAGATGCTGTATGACTGGGGAAGGGTGACGAGCAAGGTCGACAGCGCCAGCGCCACCCGGCGCAAACTGTCCGAGGCGGTGCTGGTGGCGCGCGACGATGCTGCGCTGGATATCGTCGAGACCTACCTCGATGTGCTTGCCTCGGAGCGCCGGGTGGAGACGGTGCGCCAGCACATCCAGCGCCTCGACGGCATCCGCGAGATGACCCAGGCGCGCGGCAGCGATGGATACGCCGACCGCAGCGAACTGGACCGCGCCAACCTCGAACTGTCACGTGCCCAGGAACAGCTGTCGCTGGAGAAGGGCAACCTGCAGGACGCGCGCAACCAGTACGCGATCCTGGTTGGCCAGGACCCCTCCGAACTGGTGGAGCCCGAGCCGATGTCGCTGCAGCGCTACCTGGCTGCCAGCGACGTGGCGCGGGTGATCCGTGAGTCGCCGTTGCAGCGCAAGGCGCTGGAGGACGCCAATGTCGCCGAGGCGCAAGTCCGCGAGGCCAAGGCTTCGTTGCTGCCGCAGTTGAATCTGGAGGCCTCCGCGTTGCGCCGGGAGATCGGCGGTCGTCCGGAAAGCGACTCGGTGATGTCGCTGCGCTTTCGTATGGATACCTTCCAGGGGCTTTCCAACTTCCGTCGGCCGACTGCTGCGCAACAGCGTCTGGAGTCGGCGCAATGGACGGCCGATGCGATGCAGCGTGACATCCGCCGGCAGTTGCAGACGCTGTTCGACAACGGTGACACGCTACGGTGGCGGGAACAGTCCCTGAGCCAGCAGGTGACGGAGTCGGAGCAGGTTGGCGAGCTGTACCGCGAGCAATTCGAGGTCGGCCGACGCGACGTGATCGACTTGCTCAACGTGCAGCGCGAACGCTTCGAGGCCGAGCGGCAGTTGATCAATCTGCACATAGAGCGCAAGCGTATCGAGTATCGAGCGGCCGCGCAGGTCGGGTTGTTGGGGGCATTACTGGAGAATCGGTTGAATCATGGAAGTTGAACAATCCCCGGATAATGTCGTGACCCTGAACCACGACGACCCGCTGCGCCAGGGCCTGCTGCTGCTGTGCCGGCAATTGGGCCGGCCGCTGGGCGACGCCGAGCTGGTCGACGGCCTGGCACTGGAGCACGGACGCCTGCCGCTGCGCCTGGTAGCCCGCGCCCTGCGTCGCGCCGACATCACTGCCAGGGTCGCGGAGCTGCCGTTGCGGCAGATGGACGCCTACCTGCTGCCGGCCCTGCTGTTGCTCGACGATGGCCGCAGCCTGCTGCTGGTTGGCATCGAGGGTGAGCAGTACGAGGTGCTGGTGCCGCAGAGCGACGGCGGCCGTGAGGGCCTGGTGCTGCCCGCTCTGGAGGCGCTTTACAGCGGCACGGCGGTGTTCGCCAAGTGCCGCTACCGCCCCGATGGGCGGGTGGGCGACTACGCCAGCGGCCTGCCGGAGCACTGGTTCTTCGGGCCGCTCAAGCGGCTTTGGCGCTCTTATGCGGAAGTCACGGCGGCGGCCCTGGTGGCCAACGTCCTGGCCGTCGCCTCGGCGCTGTTCGCCATGCAGGTGTACGACCGCGTGGTACCCAACGCGGCCTTCGATACCCTCTGGATACTCGCCAGCGGAGTGGCCCTGGCGATCATCGTCGACGGGGTATTGCGGATCCTTCGCGGGCACCTGCTGAACGTTCTCGGCAAGCGCCTGGACCTGCAGTTGTCGAGCCTGCTGTTCGCGCGTGTGCTGAGCACCCGGATCGCCGCCAAACCGGCGTCGATGGGCGCGTTCAGCACCCAGGTGCGTGAGTTCGAGTCGGTCCGAGAGTTCTTCACTTCGTCCAGCGCCGCACTGATCAGCGACCTGCCGTTCGTGGCGATCTTCCTGTTGATCATTGCCGTGATCGGCGGCCATGTGGTCTGGGTGCCGCTGGTGGCCTGTGTGCTGATGCTGCTGCCAGGGCTGCTGACCCAGCGCCTGCTGGGGCACCTGTCGCGGCAGAACCTGCGCGAGGGGGCGCTGAAGAACAGCGTGCTGCTGGAAGCCTTCGAACACCTGGAGACGGTCAAGGCCGCGCGTGCCGAAGGCCGCTGCCAACAGCAGTGGGAGACGCTCACCGGGGAACTGGCCGGTACTGCAATGAAGACCCATGCATTGGCCTCGACCCTCAGCTATTCGGCGAGTATCGTTCAGCAGCTGTGCTATGTCGGGGTGGTGGTGTTCGGCGTCTACCGGATAAGCGACGGCGCGATGACCGTCGGTGCCCTGGTGGCCTGTTCGATCCTGGCCTCGCGGGCCATCGCACCACTGTCCCAGGCTGCCGCCATCCTTGGCCGCTGGCAACATACCAAGGTGGCGCTGGAGGGGCTCGACCAGCTGATGTCCGCCGAGCAGGAGCGGCCCGCCGGCAAGCGCTTCGTGCACCGCGACCGGCTCCACGGGCATTACCGCCTGGAGGCGCTGCGCCTGGCCCATGGCGACAGCCCACCGGTGGTCGACGTGCAGGCGCTGAATATCCAGGCCGGCGAGCGGGTAGCGCTGCTCGGTGGCAACGGCGCCGGCAAGTCGACCCTGCTGCGGCTGCTCAGCGGCCTGCTCGAAGCGCAATCCGGCCGGCTGCTGCTGGACGACATCGCCCTCAGCCAGCTCGACCCGGCCGACCGCCAGCGCGGCATCGGCTACTTGCCGCAGGATGTGGCGCTGTTCCACGGCAGCCTGCGGGAAAACCTCAACCTGGCCAACGCCGCGCTGGGCGACGAGGAATTGCTGGAAGCCCTCGATGGCGTGGGGCTGGGCACTTTCGTGCGCGCCCACCCGTTGGGCCTGGACATGCCGATCCAGGGCAATGCCAGCCTCTCCGGCGGCCAGCGCCAGGCGGTGGGGTTGGCCCGCGTACTGTTGCAGGACCCGCCGATCCTGCTGCTTGACGAGCCGACCGCGGCCTTCGACCAGAACAGCGAGAAGCAGGTCATCGACTACCTGCAGAAATGGCTGGGCCGGCGCACCCTGATCATCACCACCCACAAGAAAAGCGTCTTGGCGCTGGTGGACCGTGCAGTGGTGCTGCGCAACGGCCAGGTGATCATGGACGGCCCGCTGAACCAGGTGGTGCTGGGCAACCAGGTACAGGCGCCGCAGGTCGCCGAAGGAGCCGGCCATGGCAGCTGAAAAAAGTTCTGTAGTGCTGCGCCGGCAGCTGGCCGATCCCTTGCTGGCGACCACTCACCCGGTCTATCGCCCGCTGCTCTGGACCTTGCTCGGCAGCGTCTTGCTGTTCGTTGCCTGGGCTGCCTGGGCGGAGCTCGATGAAGTGACGCGCGGCGATGGGCGTGTGGTGCCGTTCAGCCGCATCCAGAAGATCCAGAGCCTGGAAGGGGGTATTCTCGACCGCCTGCTGGTGCAGGAGGGTGACCTGGTGGAGGTCGGCCAGCCGCTGCTGCGCCTGGACGAGACGCGCTTTCTCACCAATTTCCAGGAGTCGGCCAACCAGGCCGGCGTGCTGCGCGCGGCCATCGCCCGGCTGGACGCCGAGGTGCTGGGCAAGGCGGCCATCGAGTTCCCGCCGGACATCGACCCGCAAGGGCCGCTGGCGCGTTCCGAGCGCGAGCTGTTCAAGTCGCGGCGGGACAAGCTGCTCGAAGGCAGCCAGGCGATCCAGAGGCAGATCAGCCTGGCCCAGAGCCAGCTCGACCTGGTCCGCCCGCTGGTGGCCAAGCGTGCGGTGAGCCAGATGGAGGCGCTGCGCCTGAGCCAGGACATCGCTACCCTCAACGGCAAGCTGACCGAGCTGAAGAGCAGCTACTTCCAGGATGCCTATACCGAACGCTCACAGCGCAAGGCCGACCTCAGTGCCCTGGAGCCGATCGTCCAGCAGCGCCAGGACCAGCTCCGCCGCACCGGGATCGTTTCGCCGGTGCGTGGGCGGGTGAACACCGTGCTGATCAACACCCGTGGCGGGGTGATCCAGCCCGGCGAAGCGATCATGGAAGTGATCCCGGTGGAGGACCGCCTGCTGGTAGAGGCCAGGATCAAGCCGCGCGACGTGGCCTTCCTGGTACCGGGCATGCCGGCCAAGGTGAAGATCACCGCCTACGATTTCAGCATCTATGGCGACCTCAAGGGCACCCTGGAGCAGATCAGCGCCGACACCATTGAGGAGGACACGCCCCACGGCAAGGAGTCGTACTACCAGGTGCTGATTCGCACTGACGGCAGCCAGCTCAAGCGCGGCGAGGAGGTGCTGCCGATCATCCCCGGCATGGTTGCCGAGGTGGATATCCTCAGCGGCAAGCGCAGCGTGCTCAATTACTTGCTGCGCCCACTGATCAAGGCCCGTCTGTACTGAGTCGGAGCGTCAGGCCATCAGTACGGATGCCAGCAGCTTGATTGCCGAGGTGCGGTGATGGCCGGCACTGTAGGCCAGCACTATGTCGCGGCAGTATCTTGGTTCTTCACTCAGAATCCGGGCGTTTGGCGATTGCTCCAGCAATGACGGCCATTGCGGTACCAAGGAAACGCCTTGCCCCAGCGACACCAGCAGGCTGATGGCTTCGAGCGCATCAAGGTCGCAAGCCACGCTTGGCGCGAGGCCCAGATCGTCCAGATAGCGCTGGGTTATCAGGCCGCCCCAGGAATCGACGGCATATCGGATATAGGGCCCGGTGGCCAGCATTGCCTGCGCTTCAGCCCGGGAGGCCGCGGCAGGTGCCAACAAGCACAGCGGTTCGCTGCGCAACGTGAGCGTTCTCAACGATTTTGCGGTCTTGAAGGGGGGCGCGACCAGGATTCCCGCATCCAGTTCCTGATTGATCAGCTTGTCATGAAGCAGTTTCGAGTCACCGGGCGTGATGGTGAGCTTTAGGTCGGGCGCGGAGGAAGACAAATGCTCCAGTGCTGCCGGTACAAGGCCGGTGAGGGCGGTTGATATGGCGCCAATGCGCAGTTCCCCGGTCAGCGTGTCGGCGTTGAGGTCGTTCCTCAGCTGATTGGCATGCTCGACGATGCAACGTATCCGTGGAATCAATGCCAGCAGCTGTTCTGTCGGCCTTATCGCGTGTGCTTCTCTATTGAAGAGAGTGCAGCCCAAGTGTTTCTCCAAATTTCGAATACGCAAACTTATTGCAGCGGCTGAAACATTTGCTTTCTTTGCCGCGCCCGCAATGGAGCCGCATTCCACAACAGATATGAGGCTTTCCAGATTTTGAATGTCCATAAGTAATGCTTATGCTCAGGCCAAGTGTCAGTTGGTGTACATGAGTGCCGGGCGGTGTGAGGATAGTGGCTCCGTTCGAGGAGTACCATCATGTTGACACCCTTTCATGTTGCTTATCATGTCAGCGATCTGGATGTGGCAAGAAAATTCTATAAAGAAGTTCTTGGTTGCGTCGAGGGACGTAGCACTGAGACCTGGGTAGACTTCGAGTTCTTTGGTCACCAGATATCTCTGCATGTGGGCAAGCCCTTTGAAACCAGCCGCACTGGCAAGGTCGGCCCGCACCTTGTACTGATGCCCCATATCGGGGTGATATTGCCTCTGGATCGCTGGCAAGCCTTGGCTGAGCGCCTTGGAGTTCTGGGCGTGCAGTTCGAAATCCCGCCGGTCGTTCGTTTCGAGGGTGAGCCTGGCGAGCAGAGGACGATGTTTTTCCTGGATCCCAGTGGTAACCCGATCGAGATCAAGGGGTTCAAGAATTTGAGTGCAGTATTTGCTTCCTAGTATTTTATAAAACAGAGATCAGTCCTGTGAGAATAAAAATAAATTTAATCACGCAAATTGCAATTGGTCTGGCTGTCGGTATATGCGTTGGCGTGTTGTTGAATCATTTTCCCGATTACAAGGGGTGGTGGATCGAACAAGTGCTACAGCCGGCGGGCGACGCGTTTATAAAACTGATGAAAATGATCATCGTGCCGCTGGTGTTTTCCTGCATGGTGGTAGGCATAGCCGGCTCTGGCAAACGCGCATTGGGGCGGGTGGGAACAAAAAGCCTTGTCTATTTCTTTGTTGTCACCGGGGTCGCAATCATTTTCGGTTTGTTGATCGGTAATGTGTTCCAGCCAGGCGCCGGTGCGGGCTTCGCCGTTTCATCGGCGAGTGAAGCAGTGCCACCGGTGCAAAATGGTTCGGCAGGGCTCGGCAAGGTACTGTTGGGCATCATTCCTGATAACGTAGTGGCCGCAATGGCAGAGGCGAAGCTGTTGTCGGTACTGTTCTTCGCAATCTTGTTCGGGGTGGCACTGTCTACGCTGGATGAACCCAGGAAAAAGCCGTTGGTTGCGGTGCTGCAGACGGTGGTGGATACCATGTTCAAGGTCACTCATATGGTCATGGCCTACTCACCGATCGGCATCTTTGCCCTGATAGCTGTCACGGTGTCGACCTTCGGGATTGATTCACTGATGCCGCTGGCAAAACTGATAGCCATTACTTATTTGGCGGTACTGTTCTTCGCGATTGCCGTGCTGGGCCTTGTTGCCAGGGCTGTTGGCGAGAATATCTTCGAGATCATCAAGGCCTTCAAGGATGAACTGATACTGGCCTTCAGCAGCGCGAGTTCCGCCACTGTCATGCCGCAATTGATGGCCAAGACCGAAGCACGGGGTGTGCCGCGAGCGATCACGTCGCTGGTGATCCCGTTGGGCTATTCATTCAATCTGGATGGCGCGTCGCTGTTTGCGGGCCTGGGTACACTGTTTATCGCGCAGGCCTACAATATTGAACTGGCCTTGGCAGACCAGGTGATGCTGGTATTCATCATGGTATTGACGTCCAAAGGCGCTGCCGGAGTGCCCGGGTTCATGTTTGTGATTCTCACTGCAACCCTGACGGCGGCAGGTTTGCCTTTGGAAGGCGTGGCCTTGATTGCAGGGGTATATCGATTGATGGACATGCCCGTTACGGCACTGAATGTGCTCGGCAATGCGCTGGCGCCGATCGTGGTCGCAAAATGGGAAAGCCGCGCTGGAACATTACCGGCTGATGTCGTGGTTATGGAGCAATCATCTCGATAGCAGATGGGCAGGCTCGTTCAGCCAGGCGTTTGGAACGGGAATTGCTGCATCCCTGAAAACCTGCTCATTTGGGGATACGGCCATGTTTCCAGAAGATCTGTACTTCATGTTTCTCTACGCCGTTGCCGTGTTGGCTCTCGATGTGGCAGCCATCATGCTCTATCGGAGTGCCAAGCCCTGACCCGGGTTTGGGGACTTCCACCCTGAACCGGGTTTTGGTCTACAGTGCTGGGACGTCTTCCGTGTAAGGAAACAGCTATGGCAAAGCGTCGATGGGCAGTTATCGCTACCTCGATCGCGCTGGCAGTGGGGCCGGCGCTCACTTATGCCGACCCGGGTAATGGTAAAGGGCAGGGCCACGGCAAGGACAAGGGGCAGCATGGTCAAGGTCACGGGGGCTCGTATGGTGGGCCGTCGATAAACCGTGGCGATGTGCTTGGCATTCTTGACGGGCACCGCAGCTACTGGAGCGCAGGGCCGGCGCTGCCCCCGGGCATTCAGAAGAACCTGGCCCGTGGCAAACCACTGCCGCCGGGTATCGCCAAGAAGCTGGATGGCAGGCTGCTGGGGAAACTCCCTCATTATGATGGCTATGAGTGGATGCAGGCGGGGGCGGACCTGATCCTGGTAGCAGTCGCTACGGGGATCATCTACGAGGTGTTGAACGGCGCACTGGATTGAAGCCTGGCGCTGGTGTCAGCCAGCGCCTTCATTCTTGTCATCCTTGCCGCTACTATTTTCCAGAACGTTAAGTACTGAGCCTTTGTCGTCCGTCACCAGCAGTTCGCTCGAGTGCGTGCCCTCTGTTTGTAGTTCGGCCAGTGGCATATCAGCATTACGAAAAATGCTGCGACCTTGTTCACCAACACTCAAGGTGATGAGTTTTCCATTCTGATAGAAGAAGTGCGTGCGGTTGGTGTTCTTTTGCATGGTGCGTACTCCGAAGGCTATTGGCAGGGTTCACTTTCCCAGCCTTCACGCACCCAGGCTACTGGCAGAAATATCAGGTGGGCCTGTGCTGCGAGACTTTGGTTGATTGGTAAGCCAGTACAACCCCCGTTAGAATGCAGCGTATCCTTGATGGCTAATTGCAAATGTCTATGTTTCGTATCTTTCTCTTCGCCGTGCTGGTCACCGGTGTTGCCGGCTGCGCAACCCCTGGCAAACCCACTGCCAGCAAACTGACTCACAAATCGCCCCAGCAATACGCCGCTTGCGTACTACCCAAATGGCAAGCACTGGCGCCTCAAGCCACGCAGAAATCGATCGCCCACGGCTACCGGCTGACGGCACCCAGCCCCGTGGCATCCGATGATGTGCTGGACGTAGTCGATTCCCACGAGGGCAGCCGCGCGACCTTCTACAAGGGCAGCTTTCTGTCTGGCGACAAATTGCGCCAGGCAGCCAGGGAATGCCTGGACTGACTCAGTAACCCGATCCGCTAGAGCCGCCCATGCTGGGCAGGCGGGCCCTGCGCTGAGCATTGCTCCACTCGGCGCAGGTCATGAAAGCGGTATTGTCCACTTTGCCGGTGCCGTCGAAACTTACGCTGTAGGGCTGCCGGTTGTCGGCCTTGGTCAGCATGTAGTCGAAACAGGTGCCGGGCACCACGGTGCGTTCGGTCTCCGCAGCGGGCTTGCCGCCTACCTGCATGACCTGGTCTCTGCTCATGCCGTTGGTGACTTTCGCCACCAGCGGCTGGTCGTGGTACAGCGCGGAGTTGGACGAGCAGGCAGAAAGCGCTGCCAGTGCAAGGATCAGCGCGTGAAAGGGTTTGTTCATGGCAGTGCTCCCAGCGCGAATGTGCGACGCCTGGCTCTGCGATCACACCATCAATCCGCTCGGCTTTTCATCATACGCCTGTACTGCCGCACCCGCAGTAACGTGCAGCCTTGCTCCAGCAACAAGGCGCGCAAGGGCGACGCATGCGCCTTGGGCCGGCTGCCGGCCGCCAGGCGGCGCATCTGCAATTTCACCAGGGCCATGTAGGCCAGTGCGGCAAAGGCCTTGCGCTTCCAGCGAATGGGCTGCAGTTCGGCGGTTGCCGTCGGCTCGCCGTTCTGCCAGCGCCGGGGCAGGGCAGGCTCGACTGCCAACGCCGTGGCAATCCCAGCCATGGCCACACCGCTGGCCAGCACCTGCTCGACCACCGGCAACCGCCGGATACCGCCGGTGACCATCATCGGCATCTTCGCGATGGCGGCGATTTCCCGGGCAAACTCCAGGAAGTAGGCCTCGCGATGCAGGGTGCGCCCATCGCGGGCATCACCCTGCATCGCCGGTGCCTCATAGCTGCCGCCCGACAGCTCCACCAGGTCCACCGGCAATTCATTCAGCCACAGCACTACCTGGCGCGCATCCGCCGGTTCGAAACCGCCGCGCTGGAAATCCGCCGAATTCAGTTTCACTGCCACGGCGAAACCGGGCGAAACCACCTCGCGCACGGCCTTGACCACCTCCAGCAGCAACCGCGCGCGATTTTCCAGGCTGCCACCCCAGCGATCCTGGCGCTGGTTGCTCAGTGGCGAAAGAAACTGGCTCAGCAGGTAACCGTGGGCAGCGTGGATCTGTACGCCACTGAAACCAGCTTCTTCAGCCAGCGCCGCAGTGCGGGCGAAGCGCTGGATCAACGCGCCGATCTCGGCTTCGTCCAGTGCCTTGGGCAGGGGGAACAGCTTTGACAAATCGCCCATGTCCAGGGCAATGGCCGAAGGAGCCACGGTGGGCTGGCCGAGGTTGGCCTGCATCTGCCGGCCCGGGTGGTTGATCTGCATCCAGAACTGCGCGCCGTGGGCGCGGCCGATGCGCGCCCAGTCGCGAAAACGTTGCAGTGGCTGGCTGGCATCGAGCATAACGCCACCCGGGCCGGTCATGGCGCCAGGGTCGACCATCACGTTACCGGTCAGCAACAGCCCGGCACCGCCCTTGGCCCAAGCCTGGTAAAGGCGCAGCAGCTGGTCGGAAGGGGTCTGGTCCGGGTTGGCCAGGTTTTCCTCCATCGCCGCCTTGGCGATACGGTTAGGGATGACACTGCCATTGGGCAGGTGCAGGGGCTGGAACGGCGTCATGGCGATCTCCGGAAAGGGTTGCCACGCATCAGTTTTTGCGCGCGTGGGCTAGGTTCGGGAAAAGGCTAAGGTTAAAGTCAGCTTTAAGGTCAAGAGGGGAATGCTGCCGCAATGAAAATTGGTGAACTGGCGCGACGCACGGGGCTTAGTGCATCGCGTATCCGCTTTTACGAAGCCAGCGGACTGATTGCTGCGCGGCGCCTGGGCAATGGTTACCGCGATTACCCGGAGCAGGTGGTGCTGGCGCTGGAGATCATCACCTGCGGCCAGCAGGCCGGGTTCAGCCTGGAAGAAATGCGCAAACTCACCGATGCCTCCGGGGCTGCGGCGGGTGGGCATGATTTATTGCTGGGCAGCCTCAAGCGCAAGGTGGCGGAGATCGAAGCGATGCAGCAGCGGCTGGCGCACAACCGCGCGCAGTTGCTGGCGGTTATTGCAGGCATGGAAGACAAGCCGCAGGGGATGGATTGCGAGGAGAATGCCCAGCGCCTGATTGCCGGTTGGCAGCAGGGCGAGGCCACGAACACGTGACCCCTGTAGGAGCGGCCTTGTGTCGCGATGGGCTGCGTAGCAGCCCCGGCAATCTGTGCATCAACGCAAGATCCGGGGGCTGCTGCGCAGCCCATCGCGACACAAGGCCGCTCCTACAGGGATCGCACAGGCGTCTGGATTCTGGGTAAGACAGTTGCGCCCGCGATCAGCCTACATCACCGCGCTTGTTCATCTGCTCACACTGCATCAGCGCATCCGTCCTGCTCGGATAACTGGGCTTGAGCCGCTCCTTCGCTTGGTTGTCGTAAATGTCGAACCCCCCACAAACGGTAGCGGCGTAATAGCGGCTACCCACGCGGAACGACTCCTTTTCGATCGGCACAGCGGGAACGATAACGAATCTTGGTTGCATTTTTCGTGCCTCCCCAGGCAGAGACTTAAGTATTAGTCTGGCCATGGATAACCATCAAGGATACTCATGAATAAAACCTCGTTTTGTTGAACGGCAGGTCGACGCCCGTCCTGTCATCAAATGAAAACCCGCTGTCGTCCGATGCGAAGCACCCCGCACACCAAGGGCATACAGTCCAATCACCCAGAACTGACGCCATGCGTCCAGATCGATGATTGGAGAGACAAGCATGTCCAAAGTCGTACGTTTCCATCAGACCGGTGGCCCCGAGGTGCTGCGCTACGAGGACGCCGAGGTCGGCGAGCCCGGCCCGGGGCAGGTGCGTTTGCGCCAGGTGGCTGTGGGCCTGAACTACGCCGATACCTATTTCCGCAACGGCACCTACCCGATCCCGCTGCCCAACGGCATTGGCGTGGAAGCGGCCGGCGTGGTCGAGGCGGTGGGCGAGGGCGTGACACAGGTGGCAGTCGGTGACCGGGTCACCTACACCGGCTTCCTCAACACCCTGGGCGCCTATTGCACCGAGCGCCTGATCCCTGCTGCCGCGCTGATCAAGCTGCCGGATACCATCGCCTTCGAAACCGCCGCTGCCATGACCATGCGCGGCCTGACCTCGGCCTATCTGCTGCGTCGGCTGCATGACTTCAAACCCGGCGACAGCGTGCTGCTGCATGCCGCTGCTGGCGGGGTCGGCCTGATCGTCGCGCAGTGGGCGCATCTGCTGGGGCTTAACGTGATCGGCACGGTGTCCACCGAGGCCAAGGCCGAAGTGGCTCGCGCCCATGGCTGCAACCACGTCATCAACTACAGCGTCGAGGACGTTGCCACGCGCGTGCGTGAGCTGACCGACGGGGTGGGGGTGAACGTGGTGTTCGACAGCGTTGGGAAGAACACCTTCATGGGCTCGCTCGATTCGCTCAAGCGCCGCGGCCTGATGGTTTGCGTCGGCACGGCGTCAGGCACCATCCCGCCGTTCGACCCGCAGTTGCTGGCGATCAAGGGCTCGCTGCAGCTCACCCGCCCGGCACTGGCCGACTTCATCGCCGACCCGGCGGAAAAGGCCGACCTGGCCGGTGAGCTGTTCGATCACGTCGGCAGCGGGCGCATCCGTATCGAGATCAACCAGCACTACGCACTGCAGGATGCCGTCCAGGCCCACCGTGACCTGGAAGCGCGCAAGACCACCGGCTCGTCGATCTTCGTCATCTGAAGAGGGCAACAGCATGCACATCGAACAACTGACCTGCGCGATCGGTGCCGAGGTAAGTGGGGTCAACCTGGCCGACGCGATCCACGACAACGACCTGTTCGCCCAGCTTCGCGCGCAGTTGCTCCGGCACCGTGTGCTGTTCCTGCGCGACCAGCACTTCAGCCGCGCCGAACACGTGGCGTTCGCCCGCCGCTTCGGCGACCTGGAGGACCACCCGGTGGCCGGCAGTGACCCGGAACATCCGGGCCTGGTACAGATCTACAAGCGCCCGGACCAGCCCAACGACCGCTATGAAAATGCCTGGCACACCGACGCCACCTGGCGCGAGGCCCCGCCGATGGGCTGTGTGCTGCGCTGCATCGAGTGCCCGCCCGTGGGCGGCGACACGATGTGGGCGAACATGGTGCTGGCCTATGAAAACCTGCCAGGCGATGTGAAGGCCAAGATCGAAGGGCTGCGCGCCCGCCACAGCATCGAGGCGAGCTTTGGCGCTGCCATGCCGCTGGAAAAGCGCCTGGCGCTTAAGGCGCAGTTCCCCGATGCCGAGCACCCGGTTGTGCGCACCCACCCGGAAACCGGCGAGCAGGTGCTGTTCGTCAACGCCTTTACCACCCATTTCAGCAACTACCACACCCCGCAGCGGGTGCGCTTCGGCCAGGACGCCAACCCCGGCGCCAGCGACCTGCTGCGCTACCTCATCAGCCAGGCCTACCTGCCGGAGTACCAGGTGCGCTGGCGCTGGAAGCCCAACAGCGTGGCGATCTGGGACAACCGCAGCACACAGCATTACGCCGTCATGGACTACCCGCCGTGCCATCGCAAGATGGAGCGCGCCGGGATCAAGGGCAGCCCCACGTTCTGAGTTCGTCGCCGTCGCTGGCGGCAACCGCACAATAACAATAGCGAGGACTACAGCATGCAATTCTTCGACGATTCGTTGCACCCGGAAAACATGGAAAAGGTGGTGATCACCGTGGCCCCCTATGGCCCGGAGTGGATGCCCGAAGACTTCCCTGAAGACATTCCCCTGACCATGGACGAGCAGGTGCAGAAGGCTGTCGACTGCTTTGATGCAGGTGCCACCGTACTGCACCTGCACGTGCGCGAACTGGACGGCAAGGGCTCCAAGCGCCTGTCCAAGTTCAACGAGCTGATCGCCGGGGTGCGCGAAGCGGTGCCGGACATGATCATCCAGGTTGGCGGATCGATTTCGTTCGCCCCGGAAAGCGAGGGCGAGGCGGCCAAGTGGCTGTCGGACGACACCCGGCACATGCTCGCCGAGCTGACGCCGCGCCCCGACCAGGTGACCGTGGCCATCAACACCACGCAGATGAACATCATGGAGTTGCTGTACCCCGAGTACCTGGAAGGCACCTCGCTGGCCAGCCCGGCGATTCATGCCGCCTACAGCGAAATGACCGTGCCGGCCGGCCCGGCCTGGGTCCGCGAGCACCTGCGCCGCCTGCAGGCCAGCAACATCCAGCCGCATTTCCAGCTGACCGGCATGCATGCCCTGGAGACGCTCGAGCGCATCGTGCGTCGCGGTGACTACATGGGCCCGCTGAACCTGACCTGGATCGGCATCGGCGGCGGTTTCGACGGCCCCAACCCGTTCAACTTCTTCAACTTCATCCACCGCGCGCCGGACGGCTGCACCCTGACCGCCGAATCGTTGCTGAAGAACGTGTTGCCGTTCAACACCATGGCCCTGGCCATGGGCTTGCACCCACGCTGCGGCAACGAAGACACCATCATCGACCAGCATGGCAAGCGGTTCACCTCGGTGCAGCAGATCCAGCAGACCGTGCGTGTGGCCCATGAACTGGGCCGCGAGATTGCCAGCGGCAAGGAAGCACGCGCCATTTACCGCATCGGGCAGCAGTACGACAGCATCGAGCAGACCCTCGTGGCCAACGGCATGGCGCCGAATCGCCAGCCGGGTGTGAAGGGCGTGCCGCAGCGCGGCTGATGCTGGTACAGCAGGCCTGGCCTCTTCGCGGGCATGCCCGCTCCCACAGGTGCGGCACTGGCCCAAAGGTCGACGCAGTCCCTGTGGGAGCGGGCGAGCCCGCGAAGAGGCCCGCAAAAGCAACATGAATGTTGGCTGTAGTCCATAACAACAAGAACAACCTCACGCCCCGCACCCAAGGAGGCAACATGGCCACCTATCTCGCCAGTGCCGAAGATTCCGGCACCGACACCGCCCACAGCGTCCCTCGGCGCTATGCCTGGGTGGTCTTCGCCCTGACCTTTGGCCTGTTGATCTCCGACTACATGTCGCGCCAGGTGCTCAATGCGGTTTTCCCGCTGCTCAAGGGCGAATGGGCATTGAGCGACAGCCAGCTCGGCCTGCTCAGCGGTATCGTCGCGCTGATGGTCGGCCTGCTGACCTTCCCGCTGTCGCTGCTGGCCGACCGCTTCGGCCGGGTGCGCAGCCTGGTGCTGATGGCAGTACTGTGGAGCCTGGCCACCCTCGGCTGCGCCCTGGCGGAAAACTATCCGCAAATGTTCGTCGCGCGTTTTCTGGTGGGGGTGGGCGAGGCTGCCTACGGCAGTGTCGGCATCGCCGTGGTGGTCGCCGTGTTCCCCCGCGACATGCGCTCGACCCTCGCCGGCGCGTTCATGGCCGGTGGCATGTTCGGCTCGGTGCTGGGCATGGCCCTGGGCGGTGTACTGGCCCAGCACCTGGGCTGGCGCTGGGCATTCGCTGGCATGGCGCTGTTCGGCCTGGTGCTGGCGACGCTGTACCCGCTGATCGTCAAGGAGGCACGTATTGCGCCTCGGTGCGCGCAGCAGTCGCAAGGCAGGGCCGGCCGCCCGCTGCGCACCCTGTACAGCAGCCGTTCGGTCATCGCCGCCTACGTCGGCAGCGGGCTGCAGCTGTTCGTCGGCGGCACCGTGATCGTGTGGATGCCAAGCTACCTGAACCGCTATTACGCCATGGGCACCGACCGCGCCGGGGCAATTGCCGCAGTCATCGTGCTGTGCAGCGGCATCGGCATGATCCTCTGCGCCATGCTCTGCGACCGCCTCGGGCGGCAGCGCCCGGACCGCAAGATCAGCCTTGCCATCGCCTACTGCCTGGGCAGTTGCGCGCTGTTGTCCATCGCCTTCGCACTGCCGGCCGGCACCGCCCAACTGGTACTGATCTGCCTGGGCATGATGATCGCCGCCGGCACCAACGGCCCGTCCAGTGCCATGGTCGCCAACCTCACCCACGCCTCGGTGCACGGCACCGCGTTTGCCACCCTGACCCTGGCCAACAACCTGTTGGGCCTGGCGACCGGGCCGCTGATCACCGGGCGCGTTTCCGACCTGATCGGCTTGCATGCCGCCTTCCAGCTGGTACCGCTGATGAGCATCGGCGCGGCGGCAGTGTTTTTCCTTGCCAAACGTCATTACCACCGCGACATGGAGCGTCTGCATGCACCGGCAGGCGACGCTGCCGCACCCCGGGAGTTGAAACCGTGAAACAGCTGTTGTCCGTCGAAGTGTTCTTCGATTTCGTCTGCCCCTGGTGCCTGATTGGCCAGCGACACCTGCAGGCCGCGCTCTTGCACTTGCAGCGTGAACAACCGCAAGTGCAGGTACAACTGCAATGGCGAGGTGTGCAGTTGTTGCCGGGCTTGCCAGCCAGTGGCGTGCCGTTCCATGCCTTCTATCTGCAACGCCTGGGCAGCGAGGAAGCGGTACGTGAGCGCCAGGCCCAGGTGCGCGCCGCTGCCCGCGTGGTGGGCGAGGACATCGACTTCTCGCGTATTCGCCGCATGCCCAACACCGGCAATGCCCATCGGCTGCTGCAACGTGCTGCTCAGTTGCTCCAAGCAGGGCAACTGGAAGCCTTGCTGGCACAGCTGTTCATCGCCTATTTCCACCAGGGGCGCGACCTGGGGGATAGCCGCACCTTGCTCGACATCGCCCAATGTTGCGGGCTGAATGCCGCGCAGGTTGTCGACTGCCTGCGTGACGACGGCAGCCCGTTCCTCGATGGGGCAGGGCGCGCCGGCAGTGCAGTGCCGCGTTTCCGTTTCAATCAAGGGCCGCTCATTGCAGGTGCGCAGCCTGCCGAGGTGCTGTATGCGGCCATGACCGAAGCGCTGCAAGAGGTTGAGAGGGCATGACCCGGCGCATTGCATTGGCCCCCCATCAGGTGCCGGAACGTGACGGCCGTGTGCTGTTGGCCTGCGAGGGGCGCAGCGTGGCGCTGTTCAACGTTGCCGACTCGCTCTATGCCATTGACGACAGCTGCCCGCACCAGGGCGCGTCGTTGTGTGGCGGCCGGCTGGAAGGCCGTGTCATCCAGTGCTGCGCGCACGGCCTGCGCTTTGACCTGGCCAGCGGCTACCTGGTCAATTCCAAGGCCTTGAAGGTTGCCAGCTACCCGGTCGAGCAGCAGGGCGGGCAGGTTTACATCGTGTTTGACTGTGAGGAAGCGGGGCAATGAATACACTGGCACTTGGCGCTACCCATCAGCGTATCCGCACCCTCGCCCCGGGGGTGGTGGTTAGCCTCATCGTCGGTGCGGCCGCCAGTTTCCTCAGTGAGCATTACGCAGCGCCGGTCATGCTGTTTGCCTTGTTACTGGGGATGGCGCTGAACTTTCTCGCGGTCGATGGCCCCTGCAAAGCCGGTATCGAGTTCACCGCCCGCACGGTACTGCGCCTGGGCGTGGCGTTGCTTGGCATGCGCATCACCCTGGACCAGATCGCCAGCCTGGGCTGGAAGCCCGTGGCCCTGGTCGTGACCCTGGTGGTGGTGACCATCCTGGTTTCGGTTGTGGTGGCCAAGGCGCTGGGGTTTTCACGGCTGTTCGGCATGCTCACCGGCGGTGCCACGGCCATTTGCGGTGCCTCGGCGGCGCTGGCGCTGGCAGCTGCCTTGCCCCAGCACCCGCGCAAGGAGCATGCAACGCTGTTCACCGTGATCGGCGTGTCGGCGCTGTCGACCCTGGCGATGATCCTCTACCCGATGATTGCCCAGTGGCTGCACCTGTCCCCAGCGCAGGCCGGGGTGTTCCTCGGTGCGACCATCCACGACGTGGCGCAGGTGGTGGGCGCGGGCTACAGCATGTCTACCGAAACCGGCGACATCGCCACCGTGGTCAAGCTGATGCGGGTGGCCATGCTGTTGCCGGTCATTGTCTGCGCGGCCATGATCACCCGGCGCCAGGGCCTCGAGGCAGGCGGGCAGCGGCCGCCCTTGTTGCCATGGTTCGCGGTCGGCTTCCTGCTGCTGGCGTGCGTCAACAGCACAGGCTGGGTACCCGCCGCGGTGCAAGGCGGTATCAACGACCTGTCGCGTGGCTGCCTGGTGGTGGCGATCAGTGCCCTGGGCATGAAAACCCAACTCAAGGCGCTGGCCTCGGTCGGGGTGAAACCCATTGCGCTGATGGTGGGGGAGAGCGTGTTTCTTGTGCTTTTGGTGCTGGCGTTGATGCATTGGGTGGGTTCGGCTTGAGATGTGTGGCGCCTGTGAGATCGAGCGCCGCCCGCGCGGCGCTTCGCAGCACAAGGCTGCTCCTACATCTGTTTCGGGCCAATAACGCCTGTTCCAATGCACGCGACCGCCTTGTTTGCCCGGCACAATATCGAGGTGGGCACCAAGGGCCCGCGCGCGTCTGCCTCAGGAATAACTGGCCCGAAACACATGTAGGAGCAGCCTTGTGCTGCGAAGCGCCGCGCGGGCGGCGCTCGATCTCACAGGCACCGCAAATCCAAGCTCAGGCGCCTGGCGGCCCTGACGCGATCTGATCAAAATTCCGTGCCCGCCAACTGGCCGGCGGCATGCCGAACTGGGCGATGAACCAGCGGGTGAACGAACTGGGCATCGAATAACCCAGCATGTCGGCGATACGCCCCAGCGAGTAGCCGGGGTTCTCCAGGTAGCGCATCACCAGGTCACGGCGCACGCTGTTGATCAGGTCCTTGAAGGTCAACCCGCTTTCTTCCAGGCGCCGCTGCAGGGTGCGCACGTTCATGCCCTGGGTCTGTGCCACCTGTTCGATGGTGGCGCGGCCCATGGGCAGCAGCAGGTAGATGGTCTTGCGCAACTCCAGCTCCAGGGACGGCGTGCCGCCCGCCGGCAGGCTGTCCAGATAGCGCTGCGCCAGTCGCGCCATGGCCTCGTTGGCCTGCGGGCTGGCGCTGTCGAGGTCGGCGGCCGGGCAGACGATACCGTTGAACTCGCTGCCGAACACCAGCGTGCAGCCGAAAATGCGCCGGTGGGTGGCCAGGTCGGCGGGAGGCGCGTGGGTGAAGTTGGCGCTGATCGGGTGCCAATGCGCACCTAGCAGCGCCGCGCACAGGCGCATCATCACGCCGATCGCCAGCTCGGTGGCCTGGCGGCTGCAGGGCGCGCGTTCGTTGATCACCTCCTCACGGATGACCACGGTCTTGCCGGCTTCCTCGATATGAATGGCCAGGGCGTCATTGAGCAGGTGACGGTACTGCACGATCACCTGCAGTGCATCACGCAGGGTGCGTTGGTGGCTGAGCAACAGGCTTATTTCGCCGAAGTCCGACAGTTGCCGCAACTCGGCCATGCGCAGGCCGAAGCTTTCGCAGCGGGTGGCGCTGGCGGAGGCTTCCAGCAAGGCGATGACGCTGGCAACCGGAATACGCCGGTTGGGGTCTTCGAGCAACGCGGCGCTGAGGCCAACCTGTGCCAACAGCGCATGGGGATTGAGGCCCAGGTGGCGGGACACCTCAAGGTAATTGGTCAAGCTGGCGGCACGGACTAGGGCAGGCATTTTTTGTTGTTATCCATGTTTTCCAGGCTAACTGCTGTTTTTTTGTAGGAGCAGCCTTGTGCTGCGAAGAGGCCGTAAAGGCCATAACAGTAATGTTCGTCGTACCGGCCTCTTCGCAGCACAAGGCTGCTCCTACAAAAAGTGAGCGGCTGATTGGTTTTATAGCCTGCGTGTCATGAATTGAAAAGCAAAGCCCTGTCTTGGCCATTGTCATCAAATGAAAAGCCCCTGACGCCCAATGTGAAGCACCCGGTGGGTGGGCTGTTTACTGTGAACCTCAAGAGCTACACCGCACACGAGGTTCACCGTGGAAAAACTGCAAACCACTGCCACCGTGCTGATCGTCCCCGGCCTGCGCGACCATGTCGCCGAACACTGGCAGACCCTGCTCGCGGGCCGCCTGGCCAAGGTGCGCAGCGTACCGCCGCTGCAGGTCGACGGCCTGAGCTGCACAGCCCGGGTCGAGGCGATCCAGCGCGAACTGGACCAGATCGATGGTGAGGTGATCCTGGTGGCGCACAGCGCTGGCGTGCTGATGGTCGCCCACTGGGCGGCGCGCTACCGGCGGCCGATCAAGGGTGCATTGCTGGCGGCGCCGCCCGACCTGAACGCGCCATGGCCGGCCCACTACCCAAGCCCGACCAGCCTGGCCGAGCACGGCTGGTCGCCATTGCCCCAGGCGCCGCTGCCGTTCCCCAGCATTGTCGCGGCCAGCAGCAACGACCACCTGGCCAGCTTTGCCGCGGCCAGCACCCTGGCCCAAGGCTGGGGTAGCGAACTGGTCGCACTGGGGGCCGTCGGCCACCTCAACCCGGCCTCCGGCTTCGGCCCCTGGCCGCAGGCCGAGGCGTTCATCCAGCGACTGGACCAGCCCAACCTGCAATAGCGCATGGACGCCCCAGCCACGCTCGCAAAAGACGGGCGGCGAAAAAAACAATAACAATACGTGGAGCCATCGTAATGCCAGAACACCGCATTTACCGTGCTGTGAAACCACAGCGCTGCCTGCTTGCCTGCGCCATCGGCCTGCTCACGCTGCCCGCCGCCCAGGCGTTCGAAGTCGATACCGGTAATGAAAACTGGGCCGTGCGCTTCGACAACACCGTCAAGTACAACTACGGCGTGCGCACCGAAAGCGCCGACAAGCGCATGCTGGGCACGCCCAACAGCAACGACGGTGACTACAACTTCCGCAAGGCCGGCACCAACATCACCAACCGGGTCGACTTGCTGACCGAACTGGATGTGGTCTATCAGGGCAACACCGGGTTCCGCGTCAGCACCGCCAGCTGGTACGACAAGGCCTATGACAACACCGGTTCCAACAGCAACCCGTTCGTCAACGGCAACGGTGACCAGTCCGGCATCAACCCCAGCCTCAATGGCCTGCCCGGCACCGGTGTGCCGCTGGGCAGCCCGCACCTGAGCAACTACGCCCAGCGTTACTACAGCGGCCCGTCCGGTGAAGTGCTGGATGCCTTCGTGTTCTTCAGCCGTGAAGTCGGCGAGGCCTCGCAGGTCAGCGCCAAGCTGGGCCAGCACAACCTGTTCTGGGGTGAAACCCTGCTCAACCCGGTGCATTCGCTGAGCTACGGCCAGTCGGGCCTCGACCTGGCCAAGCTGGCCGCTTCGCCGGGCACCGAGGCCAAGGAGCTGTTCGTGCCGCGCAACCAGCTGTCGACCTCGTTCCTGGTCAACTCTGAACTGACCCT
This sequence comes from Pseudomonas sp. SA233, assembly GCF_054792385.1. Taxonomy (NCBI): domain Bacteria; kingdom Pseudomonadati; phylum Pseudomonadota; class Gammaproteobacteria; order Pseudomonadales; family Pseudomonadaceae; genus Pseudomonas; species Pseudomonas sp. SA233. Next base: position 2,820,916 of record NZ_CP096449.1, read on the forward strand.
GGGCGCCCAGTACTTCTTCGACTGGGACGCCGCCCGCCTGCCCGAAGCCGGTACCTACTATGGCGGCTCGGATGTGGTAGGCGAGGGCGCCCAAAGCTTCCTGCTCGGCCACACCGGCACCCCGGGGCTGATCCCGGTGCGCGGTGCGCTGACCACCATCCGCCGTGGCCATGACCTGAACCCAGGCAAGAGCGGCGACTGGGGCATCATGGCCAAGTGGTCGCCCGAGTGGCTGGGCGGCACCCTCGGTTTCTACTACCGCAAGACCTCCGAGATCCTCCCGCAAGCCTGGCTCGACGCGCGCGGCATGACCGTCGCCAACGGCCCGTTCGGCAACCCGCCGGGCAGCCGCCAAGGCGCAGTCGGCAACCTGTACAACTCGCTGCAAAGCACTACCTACCAGTTCGCCTACTCCGACGACATCGACATCTATGGCCTGAGCCTGTCCAAGGATGTGGGCGGCATCAGTGTCGGCAGCGACCTCAACATCCGCCACAACATGCCGTTGGCGAGCATCCCGGCAATCGTCAGCGCCCCCGGCCAGGGTGGCCTGGGCGGCGGCTTCGGCCTGCTGCCGGCACGCCTGCCCAGCAGCGGGGTGATCTACGACGTGCCCAAGGATGGCGACGGCCTGAGCGCCACCGGCGACACCTTGCACTGGACCTTGAACGGCCTGATGACCATTGGCGATACGCCGCTGTTCGATTCGGCAACCCTGCTTGGCGAGCTGTTCTACAGCAACCTGCTCAAGCTCGATAGCCACAACGAGGCCTTGTACAAGGGCAAGAGCAGCTACCGCGGCATCGACAAGGCCACCCGTGACAACTGGGGCATCGCCGTCAACTTCACCCCTACCTGGTACCAGGTGCTGCCGGGCATGGACCTGAGCATGCCGCTGTCGGTCAACGTCGGCCTCGACGGCGTGTCGCCGGTGCAGGGCGGTGGCGCCGAGAACACCGGCAACTATGCGGTGGGCGTGAGCGCCGCGATCTACAACCAGTACTTCGTCGACCTCAAGTACGTCGACAGTTTCGGTGAGACCAAGGCCTGCAAGGACGGCCAGACCGACGGCAGCACCCCCAACGCCCTGGACGGCGAACAGGATTACACCTGCTACGGCGGCGGCTACGCCTCCTTCTCCGGCGGTGGTGCCACCACCGAGGACCGTGGCGCCCTGTACCTGACCGTCAAGACGACCTTCTGAGTCATGTTTCCTACAGCCTACACAGGAAGACAACCATCATGAATTTCGTACGTACCCTGCTGGCCTCGTGCCTGTCACTGGCCGCCCTGAACGCTGCCCAGGCCGCCGTTTCCACTGACCAGGCCGCGCGCCTGGGCACCAGCCTGACCGTCATCGGCGCGGAAAAGGCCGGCAACGCCGATGGCTCGATCCCGGCCTACCAAGGCGGCCTGCTGACGCCGCCAGCCAGCTACCAGAGCGGCGCCAGCATGCGCCCCGACCCGTTCGCCAGCGACAAGCCGCTGCTGGTCATCGATGGCAAGAACGCCGAGCAGTACAAGGGCCAACTGACTGCCACCACCCTGGAACTGCTCAAACGCTACCCCAGCTACCGCGTCGATGTGTACCCGACCCACCGTAGCGTGGCGCTGCCGCAAGCGGTACTCGACAACACCCGCAAGAACGCCACTGCCGCCAACAGCAAGGAGGGCGGCACGGCGGTAGACAACGTGCTGCCGGGTATCCCGTTCCCCATTCCGCAGAACGGCGCCGAGGCCATGTGGAACTTCCTGCTGCGCTATCAGGGCGTGAGCATGACTGCCAAGTACGACTCTTGGAACGTCGACGCTGCCGGCAAGCCATCGCTGTCGACCACCGGCCAGGCCAATATCAGCTACCCGATCTACGAGGACATGACGAAGCCGATCGGTGCCAAGGACACCTACTACCAGATGAAACTGGTGTACACCGGGCCCGCACGCCGTGCAGGCGAAGCGATGATGCTGCGCGATGCCGCCAACCCGCTGGTGCAGCCACGCAGTGCCTGGCAGTACCTGCCGGGCCAGCGCCGGGTCAAGCTGGCACCGAACCTCGCCTACGATACGCCCAACCCGGGCACTTCGGGTTCGGGTACCTACGATGACGTGTTCGTCTTCAACGGTGCGCTGGACCGCTACGACTGGACCCTGGTCGGCAAGCAGGAAATGTACGTGCCGTACAACACCTACCAGCTGACCTACAACACCGACGTCAAGCAGGTGATCACCCCCAACCACCTGGCGCCGCAGTTCGTGCGTTGGGAGAAGCACCGGGTGTGGGTAGTGGAAGGCAAGCTCAAGGACGGTGCGCGCCATATCTACCACAAGCGCCGCTTCTACCTCGACGAAGACAGCTGGATCGCCCTGGCCTCGGACCAGTACGACGCCCGTGGCCAGCTGTACCGCGGCTCGTTCGCCTTTCTCACCCAGAGCTATGACAAGCAGACCCCGGACGCCACGCCGTTCATGATCTACGACCTGATCGGCGGCACCTATAACCTCAATGGCGTGGTCGGTGCCTACGGGGGCATCCGCTATATCGACCCGCTGTCGAAAACCCAGTGGTCGCCCGAGTCGCTGGCCGGCAACGGCATTCGCTGAACGCACGGAGCAGAGGTGGCAATGTCTGTCTTCAAACGATGCAGCGTGGTGGTTCTGGCTTTGGCCGCGCTGCAGGGCGCGGCCCAGGCTGCGCCCTTCACCGATGTGCTGGACCTGCCCGCCAGGCCCAGCGCCCTGGTCGCCAGCAGCGCCTTGCGCGATGTCACCCTGGCCGGCCAGCGCCTGGTCGCAGTGGGCCCGCGAGGGCACATCCTGTACTCCGACGATCACGGCGCGCACTGGCAGCAGGCCCAGGTGCCGGTCAGCGCCGACCTGAATGCCGTGAGCTTCGCCACGCCCGAACTGGGCTGGGCGGTTGGCCACGATGGCGTGGTGCTGCACAGCCGCGATGGCGGCGTGCACTGGCAGAAGCAGCTGGATGGCCGGGCACTGGCCGAACAACTGCCGGGCACGGGTAGCGACAATGCCTTGCTCGACGTGTGGTTCAGCGATGCCCGCAATGGCTATGCGGTCGGCGTGTTCAACCTGCTGTTGCGCACCGTTGATGGCGGCGAGCACTGGCAGCCTTGGCTCGACCACAGCGATAACCCGCAAGGCCTGCACCTGACCAGCCTCGCCGCGGTGGGTGACGAGCTGTACATCACCGGCGAGCAAGGCCTGCTGCTGAAGCAGGACGGTGAGCGCTTCAGCCGTGTCGAGACACCCTACGCCGGCACACTGTTCGGTGCTGTCGGCAAGCCTGGCGTACTGCTGGTCTACGGCCTGCGTGGGCATGCCTACCGCAGCACCGATGGCGGCCGGCAGTGGCAACCGGTCAGCACGGGTGTGAACACCAGCCTCACCGCCGCCGGTGTCGACCGTGACGGCCAGCTATGGCTGGCCAGCCAGGCTGGCGACCTGCTGCTCAGCCGGGATGATGGTGCCAGCTTCAGCCCGGTGCCGCAAAGCGCCCGTGGCCCGGTGACCGCGCTCGCCACCGATACCGGCAACGGCCTGGTACTGGTCGGCGAGCGGGGCGTGCGCAACCAGCCCGGCAACCCCACGCTGCACCCATAACAAGAGAAGACCCTGATGGCCGCTACCCGCCAAGACACCCTGCCGGTAATCCGCAACCTCGACGATTTCGACCCACGCTCGGGCAATTGCCTGGAGCGCCTGGTGTTCAACCATCGCCTGCCGTTCCTGCTGTGCATGCTATTGGCGACCCTGGTGCTGGGCTACATGGCGCTGACCCGCCTGGAGCTGCGCCCCAGTTTCGACAAGATGCTGCCGCAGAGCCACCCCTACATCCAGAACTACCTGGAAAACCGCCCATCATTGCGTGGCTTGGGCAACGCGGTGCGGGTGGTGGTGGAGAACACCCAGGGCGACATCTTCGACCCGGGCTACCTGCAGACCCTGCGCCACATCAACGACGAGCTGTTCCTCAGCCAGGGCGTGGACCGGGCCTGGGTGAAGTCGCTGTGGAGCCCGGCGGTGCGCTGGACCGAGGTGACCGAGGAGGGCTTCCAGGGCGGCCCGGTGATGCCCGACAGCTACCAGGGCGCTGCGGGTGACATCGAGCAGCTGCGGCAGAACATCGAGCGCGCCAATATCGTCGGCAGCCTGGTGGCGCGCGACTTCAAGTCGAGCATGCTGGTCGTGCCGCTGCTCGACCAGGATTCGGCTACCGGCAAAGGCCTCGACTACCACGCCTTCTCGCAGAAGCTCGAACAACTGCGCAGCCAGTACCAGGCCAGCGGCCAGTACCGCATCCATGTGATCGGCTTCGCCAAGCTGATGGGCGACCTGATCGACGGGCTGATCCAGGTGATGGCGTTCTTCGCCCTGGCGGTGCTGACCAGCCTGCTGATCATCTACTGCTACACCCGTTGCGTGCGCAGCACTCTGCTGGTGGTGCTGTGTTCGCTGACCGCGGTGGTGTGGCAGCTGGGCATCGTCGCCTGGCTGGGCTACGCCATCGACCCGTATTCGATCCTGGTGCCATTCCTGATCTTTGCCATCGGCGTATCCCACGCGGCGCAGAAGATGAACGGCATCCTTCAGGACATCGGCCGTGGCACTCACCGCCAGGTGGCAGCGCGCTATACCTTCCGCCGCCTGTTCGTGGCCGGGGTGACTGCGTTGCTGGCGGATGCGGTGGGCTTTGCCGTGCTGATGCTGATCGACATCCCGGTGATCCAGGACCTGGCCATCACCGCCAGCATCGGCGTGGCGGTGCTGATCTTCACCTCGCTGCTGCTGATGCCGGTGGCGCTGTCTTATGTTGGTGTTGGCCGCAAGGCTGCCGAGCGGGCCCTGCATATCGACGCCCGCGCAGCCCAACACCGAGGTTTCGGCCGGCTTTGGGACCTGCTCGACCGCTTCACCGAACGCAAATGGGCCAGCGCCGCACTGCTGGTGGCCCTGGCCCTGGGCGCCCTCGGCATCTGGGGCAGCCTGCAACTGAAAATCGGCGACCTCGACAGCGGTGCCCCCGAGCTGCGCGCCGACTCCCGCTACAACCTCGACAACGCCTACATCACCCAGCACTACGCGCTGTCCAGCGATACCTTCGCGGTCATGGTCAAGACCGCGCCGGAAGGCTGCCTGCAATACCAGACGCTGGTGCTTGCCGACCGCCTGGCCTGGGAACTGCAGCAATTGCCGGGTGTGCAGACCACCGTGTCGCTGGCCAATGCCGTGCGCCAGATCACCGCCGGCACCTATGAAGGCAACCCGCGCCTGAACAGCCTGCAGCGCAACCAGGACGTGCTCAACTACGCCGCCCAGCAGGCCTCGGTCAACGCCCCCGAGTTGTTCAACAACGACTGCTCGCTGATGCCGGTAATCGCCTACCTCAAGGACCACCGCGCCGACACCCTGGCCCAGGTGGCCGCCGTGGCCGAGCGTTTTGCCCAGGCCAACAGCAGCGCCGAACAGCAGTTCCTGCTGGCCGCCGGCAGCGCCGGCATCGAGGCCGCCACCAACGTGGTGGTCCGCAAGGCCAACCACCGCATGCTGTTGCTGGTGTACCTGGCGGTCACGCTGTTCTGCCTGTTCACCTTCCGTAGCTGGCGCGCCACGCTGGTGGCGATCCTGCCGCTGATGCTCACCTCGGTGCTGTGCGAAGCGCTGATGGTAGCCATGGGCATTGGCGTCAAGGTCGCCACCTTGCCGGTGATCGCCCTGGGCGTAGGTATTGGCGTGGATTACGCGCTGTATCTGCTCAGCGTGCAACTGCACTACCAGCGCGCCGGGTTGAGCCTGGCCCAGGCCTACCAGAAAGCCGTGGCTTTCACCGGCCGGGTGGTCGGGCTGGTCGGCATTACCCTGGCGGCCGGTGTGGTCGGCTGGGCCTGGTCGCCGATCAAGTTCCAGGCCGACATGGGCCTGCTGCTGACCTTCATGTTCCTGTGGAACATGCTCGGTGCGCTGGTGTTGATCCCCGCGTTGTCGCATTTCCTCCTGCGTGGCCAGGCCGCCCCGGCACCTGCCGAGGTCCAGGCCACGTCGCTTCCGCAAACCCAAGAAACCGAGTGTTCGCCTCATGTCTGATTACCTTCCGCCACTGCGCGACATGGATTTTCTGTTCAACGAAGTGTTCGACATCCCGGCCTGGTGGGCGCAAACGCCCGCGCTGGCCGAGCAGGTCGATGGCGACACAGCCCGGGCCGTGCTCGAACAGGCCGGCCGGCTGATTGCCGAGGTGGTGGCGCCGCTCAACCGCAGTGGCGACGAGCAGGGCTGCCGCTGGGAGGCCGGCCAGGTACACACCCCCGATGGCTTCGCCGACGCCTACCGGGCATTTGCCGCGGATGGCTGGGTGGGTGTGGCCGGTGCCCCGGAATATGGGGGCATGGGCATGCCGAAAGTGATCGGTGCCCAGCTCGAAGAAATGCTCAATGCCGCCAACCTGTCGTTCGGCCTGTACCCGATGCTGACCGCCGGGGCCTGCCTGGCGCTGCTCAACCATGCCAGCGAGCCGTTGAAGGCGCTGTACCTGCCGCCCATGTACCAAGGGCGCTGGACCGGTTCGATGTGCCTGACCGAGCCGCACGCTGGCACCGACCTGGGCCTGATTCGCACCCGCGCCGAGCCGGTTGCCGATGGCCGCTATCGCATCAGCGGGACCAAGATCTTCATCACTGGCGGTGAGCAGGACCTGACCGAGAACATCATCCACCTGGTGCTGGCGCGGCTGCCGGATGCGCCCGCCGGGCCCAAGGGCATATCGCTGTTCCTGGTGCCCAAGGTGCTGGTTGACGCCGACGGCGTGCTGGGCGAGGCCAATGCGGTGAGTTGCGGGTCGATCGAGCACAAGATGGGCATCAAGGCCTCTGCCACCTGTGTGATGAACTTCGACGGTGCAATCGGCTACCTGGTCGGCGAGCCGAACAAGGGCCTCAACGCGATGTTCACCATGATGAACTACGAGCGCCTTGGCGTAGGTATCCAGGGCCTGGCCCTGGGCGAACGCTCGTACCAGGGCGCCATTGCCTATGCCCGTGATCGCCAGCAGGGCCGTGCGCCGACGGGGGCCGAAGCGCCGGGGCAACCCGCTGACCCGATCGTCGTCCACCCGGATGTGCGGCGCATGCTGCTGACCATGAAAGCGCTGAACGAAGGCGGGCGGGCCTTCTCTACCTATGTGGCACTGCAGCTGGACCTGGCCAAATACAGCGAGGCCCCGGTCGCACGCGCCCAGGCCGAGGCCAAGGTGGCATTGCTCACGCCAGTGGCCAAGGCCTTCCTAACCGACATGGGGCTGGAAACCACCGTGCACGGCCAGCAGGTGCTGGGCGGTCATGGCTATATCCGCGAATGGGGCCAGGAGCAGTTGATCCGCGACTGCCGCATTACCCAGATCTACGAAGGCACCAATGGCATCCAGGCCCTCGACCTGGTGGGGCGTAAACTGTTTGCCGATGGCGGCCAGGCCTATCGCAGCGTGTCCGACGAAATTACTGCCTTTGTCGAGACGCTGCCCGCGGCGTGCGCCGAGTTCGGCGCGCCGCTGCTGGCTGCCGTGCGCAACCTCGACGAGCTGACCGCCTGGTTGCTCGATCGGGCCCAGGGCAACCCGCGTGAGCTGGGCGCGGCGGCGGTGGAGTACCTGCAGGTGTTTGGCTACACCTTCTACGCCTACCTGTGGGCACGCATGGCCGTGGTTTGCCAGTGTCATGCGGCTCCCGAGCCGTTTCACCTGAGCAAGCTGGGCACCGCGCGTTTCTACTTTGCCCGCCTGCTGCCACGCATTCATTCGCTGAGCGCCAGCGTCAGGGCCGGTAGCGACAGCCTGTACCTGCTCGAGGCCGGGCAACTGTGAAGGCCGCCGACATGATCACCACTCGCATCATGCCTGCGGCCGAGCAGGCCTACGCCTATCCGCTGCTGATCAAGCGCCTGCTGCTGTCGGGCGTGCGCTACCAGCCCAACCAGGAAATCGTCTACGCCGACAAGCTGCGCTACACCTACACCACGCTGCTCGAACGCATCCAGCGGCTGGCCAATGTACTGACCGCCGCCGGGGTCAAGCCTGGCGACACCGTGGCCTTGCTCGACTGGGACAGCCATCGGGCCCTTGAATGCTTCTTCGCCGTACCGATGCTGGGTGCGGTGCTGCACACGGTAAACGTACGGCTGTCCACCGAGCAGGTGCGCTACACCATGAACCATGCCGAGGACCGCCTGGTACTGGTGCATGACGACTTCCTGCCATTGATGGCGCAACTGCGCGATGACTTGCCGACGGTCGAGGGTTTCATTCGCCTCGGCGAAGGCGGCCCGGCAACGCAAGATGTGCCGTTGCTGGGTGAGTACGAAGCGCTGCTGGCGGCTGCCGAGCCACAGTTCGACTTCGCCGATTTCGACGAGCACTCACTGGCCACGCTGTTCTACACCAGCGGTACCACCGGCAACCCCAAGGGCGTGTACTTCAGCCACCGGCAACTGGTGCTGCATACCCTGGTCGAGCAGGGCACCCTGGCTGCCTGCGGCGAGGTGCCGCTGCTGCGCAGCGGCGACGTGTACATGCCCATTACGCCGATGTTCCATGTGCATGCCTGGGGCGTGCCCTATGTGGCCACGGCACTGGGCATCAAGCAGGTCTACCCGGGGCGCTACGAGCCCAACCGCCTGGTGCGCCTGTACCGCGACGAGGGCGTGACGTTCTCTCATTGCGTGCCCACGGTGCTGCAGATGATGCTCGACAGCGAAGAAGGGCGCCGCGCCGACCTGAGCGGTTGGAAGATGCTGCTGGGCGGCAGCGCCCTGACCCTGGGTCTGGCGCAGCGTGCCAGCGAGCGCGGCATCAGCGTGCATTGTGGCTACGGCATGTCGGAAAGCTGCCCGCTGCTCAGCATCACCCACCTGAGCGCCGAACTGCTGGCACTGCCCATGGCGCAACAGCTGCCGCTACGTATCGATGCCGGCGTGCCGATTGCCCTGGTGGACCTGCGCATCGTCGACGCTGAAGGCATTGATGTGCCCCGCGACGGCGAGAGCCTGGGTGAAATCGTGGTGCGTGCCCCGTGGCTGACCCAGGGCTATCTGCATGAACCGGAGCAGGGTGCCGCGTTGTGGCTGGGGGGCTGGATGCATACTGGCGACCTGGCCTGCATCGACCCTGCGGGTGTGGTGCGCATTCGTGACCGGATCAAGGATGTGATCAAGACCGGAGGCGAGTGGGTCAGCTCGGTGGCGCTGGAAAACCTGATCAGCCAGCACCCGGCTGTCGCTTCGGTGGCAGTGATCGGCATCCCGGACCCGCAGTGGGGTGAGCAACCCTTGGCCTTGGTGGTCCGTTGTGACGGCATGCAGTTCGACCAGGCGGCATTGGCAGGGCATCTGCAGCCGTTTGTCGACAGCGGGCACCTGAACAAATGGGCGATACCGCGGCATTTGCGTTGCGTGGACGAGATCCCCAAGACCAGCGTTGGTAAGATCGACAAGAAGCAGATCCGGCAGGCATTTCTCTGAATGCTGGCAGCGCCGGCTGATGGCACCGGCTACGCCGGTGTTCGCGGGCGCGCCCGCTCCTACAGGTACGGCGCATTCCTTCAGCTGATGGGGTCCCTGTGGGAGCGGGCATGCTCGCGAAGCAGGCGACGCGGTGGATGGCACCGGCTACGCCGGTGTTCGCGGGTAAACCCGCTCCCACAGGTACAGCGTATTCCTTCAGCTGGTGGGGGCCCTGTGGGAGCGGGTTCACCCGCGAAGCAGGCGACGCGGTGGATGGCACCGGCTGCGCCGGTGTTCGCGGGTAAACCCGCTCCTACAGGTATGGCGTATTCCTTCAGCTGGTGGGGCCCCTGTGGGAGCGGGTTCACCCGCGAAGCAGGCGACGCGGTGGAGGGCATCTGGTCCGGGCAATATGCCAACGCCGATGTTCCGCTTGCGTGATTGCCTGAGCAAGAAAGCGGATGCAGGCAGAACTGGGGATGCGTACAGTAGGTTGATCGCAACCTGGCAGGAGCCTGCTTATGTCCAGCGCATTCACCTTCATGCAGTCACCCGTCGGCACCTTGACCCTGGTAGCCCGTGGCGAGTGCCTGACAGCCGTACTGTGGGAAGAGGAGCGGGAAAACCGCGTGCGCCTTGGCGCCCTGCACCGTGATGACCAGTGCCCGGTACTGCTGGAAACCGCTCGCCAGCTTGGCGAGTACTTTGCCGGCAAGCGCCAGCGCTTCGATCTGGCGCTGGATTTTGCCGGTACCGAATTCCAGCGTCAGGTGTGGGCTGCGCTGCTGGCGATACCGTTCGGTGAAACCCGCAGCTACAGCGACATCGCCCGGCAGATCGGCAACCCTAGCGCGGTGCGCGCGGTAGGCGCCGCCAATGGCCGCAACCCGATTTCGATCATCGCCCCGTGTCATCGGGTAATCGGTGCATCTGGCAGCCTGACCGGCTTTGCCGGTGGCCTTGCGGCAAAGCAGTACCTGCTGGCGCTGGAAGGCCGGCAAAGCCTGGCACTGGACCTGTAGGTGTCAGCAGAACCAGCTGGCGGCCAGGCAGACCAGCAGGGCCAACGCCGAGCCGGCCATCAGGGTGTACTGCCGATGGGCCCGGCGCGCATGTGGCTTGACTGCACGCAGATACTCGCCGGGTGTCGGCGCATCAGGCCGGTGGCGCAAACCCTCGGCTACATCGGCCAGTTGCCCATGGATGAGCAGCCCCGTCAGGTAATAGGTACAGGCGTAGCTCAGCAACGCCAGGAACAGATAGATCATGACGGGTGCGGGGCCAAGGGCACCGCCATGGCACTGGCGCTGGCGGTGTCCAGCACGATCAGCCCTTCGCTGTGGTCGTCCAGGCTGGCCAGCAAGCGCCCCTGGCTGTCCCAGGCCGCCGAGCCGCCAGCGCCGATGAAGGTGTCGGCCGGCCCCACGCAGTTGGCCAGCAACACTGGCATGCCCAGCTCTCGAGCCACCTCGGAGTAGTGCAGGTAACCCTCGCGAATGCCCTTGGCAGTTTTAGCCACACTGACCAGGTACAGGTCGGCGCCGTGTTCCCGCGCGGCTGTCGCATGCGCCATGAACATCGATTCGTAGCAGATCGCAGGCGCTACCCGGTGCGCGCCCACCTGCAGCAGCAAGGCTTGATCGCCTGGGGTGAACCAGGGCAGTTCATCATCATGCAGGCGTCGCTTGGCATAGGCCTGGCGCGGTACACCGGGGCTGAGGATTGGCATGCCGATACGAATGCCATCAGGGGTCGGCAGTGGCAGGCCCGCTGCGACAGTGATACCAAACCGGTCGCAGGCTGCCTGCAGCGGGTCCAGCCGTGCCGAACTGACTGGCAGGGCGGCCTGGCGCGCTAGGGTTGGCTCATAGCCGGTCAGCGACAGTTCGGGAAATACCACCAGTTCGGCACCAAGGGCCGCGGCCTGTTCGATGCAGGCCAGGTGGCGTTCGAGGTTGGCTTGCACATCGCCCTTGAGCGACGCCAGTTGCACGGCGCACAACTTCATGAAAAACCCTTCCCTGGTACAGGTTGAAGGGCTGAGCATACTACCGGCACCAACGCCTGTACCAATGAAGGGATTTTCAGGATGCCGGGTGGACGGCGAAACGCTGGCGGAACCAGTCGTCGAGCATGGCCTTTTCGGCATACAGGCGGTCGCTGCTGCTCGTGACCCGGCCCGGGCGGCTGAGGTACATCTTGTCGCTGACCCTTTCCTGCGCCTGCTGGTCGGGTTTGCCCGGTTGGCTGAGGGTGTAGCTGAGGTCGATGGTCGGCCAGGTGATTTCGCGCATGAAGCGTACATCGTAGGCCTGGCTGTGCCAGGGCTCGAAACGCCCGGCCAGGTCGATGTCGCGGATGTCGATGACCAGTTGCTGGCCAGGTTGCAGGTAGCGCTGGCCAAGCTTCTGCAGGTACTGGGTCAAGGTTTTCATCACATAGGCGTCGGCGCCACGCGCGTACCCGTGGCTGTCGAGGCTGGCATCGCGGAATTTTTCCGGATGCTCGAAACGTACCTCGACCTGCGCGGCCGGGGCACCTTGTGCCATGCTGTCCAGTGACAGCGCAATGAGCAGGGCACACACGAGGGCGGTACGCATGATGCACCTCCGGGGCAGATTGTGTGTGCCTCCATTTTACCCCTGGCATGGCGGCACCAGCAGAGGAAGATTGTAATGGCACGGTTTCGGCGTCTGATTGCCAACCTGCGGGGGCGTGACCTGGCGGTGGGCGATATCCATGGTCACTTCCAGCGCCTGCAGCAATGCCTGGATGGGGTGGGGTTCGATCCGGCCGTGGACCGCCTGTTCAGTGTTGGGGACCTGGTCGACCGTGGCCCGGACAGCGAGGCGGCGCTGGATTGGCTGGCGCAGCCCTGGTTCCATGCCGTGCAAGGTAATCATGAGGCCCTGGCGATTACCCGCGTGCGCGGCGGGCGGCTCGATCTGGACATGTACCGCGCCGCCGGGGGTGGCTGGTTTCTGGACCTGCCGAGGGCTCGGCAGTTACGTTTCGTCGAGCGCTTCGAGCAGCTGCCGATCGCGATAGAGGTTGAAAGCGCGGCCGGCCTGGTAGGCCTGCTGCATGCCGACAGCCCGTACGCCGACTGGACGGTGTTGAGGACCTGGCTGGAACTGGATGACGACCCGCAGGTACGGGAGGTGTGCCAATGGTCGCGGCGGCGCCTGAAGGTAGGCGATACCGCGCCCGTGCAGGGCCTGCGTGCCTTGTTGGTGGGCCACACACCGGTGCTGGAGGCCAAGCTGCTTGGCAACGTCTGGCACCTGGACACTGGCGGCTGGGCCAGTGGCCATTTCACCTTGATGGACATGCGCACCCTGCAACTGGTCAGCCCCAGGCCAGGTGAAACAACAGTGCCATAGCCAATAGCACCAGCATGGCCCCGGAGGCCCGTTCCAGCCAGGGCAGGCTGCGGGCGAAGCGCCGCAGCACCAGCGGGTTGCCGATGGCCACGGCAACCAGCAAGTCCCACAGCAGCACGATGCTGAACATCCACAGGGCACAGGTTGCCTTCCAGGCAATGCTGGCGCTGGCGACCATGCTGACCAGGCTGGCATAGAACAGAGCATTCTTGGGATTGAGGATGCCGGACAGGAACCCCATGCCCAATCCCCGCCACCACCCTTGGGCGGTCTGTTTGCCAGCGACTGTGCCCAGGCTGGTTTGCCCGGCATGGCGCAGGAACAGGGTGCCGATGTACAGCAGGTAGCCGGCGCCGGCCAGTTGCAGGGCGGTGAACAGCAGGCTGCCTTCCTGCAGTACCGACAAGCCGGTAAAAGCCATGGCGATGAACACGCCATTGGCCAGGGCGATACCCAGGCAGGCGCCGCTCGCGACGCGCCAGCCAGCGTTGACCGAAGTGCGTGCGACCAGGAAGAAGTCCGGGCCGGGAGAGAGCAGGGCGAGGAAGTGGGCGAGGGCGATGATCAGGAACTGTTGCATTGGGGTGAGGCTGCTCTGGAGGAAAGCCTGACTCTGCCCTTCGGCGCTCATGCCGTATTGAACAATATTGCAGGCCCATTGCCGGGGCTGCTGCGCAGCCCTTTCGCGACACAAGGCCGCTCCCAAAAGGTGCTGCGTACGCCGTTCAATGTGGGAGCGGCCTTGTGTCGCGAAAGGGGCGCACAGCGCCCCCAAGGTCTCAGAGGCTGTGCAAATCCCGATACTGCCCCGGTGTCACCCCCACATGGGCCTTGAACACCCGCTGGAAATGGCTTTGGTCAGCAAACCCGAGCCGATAGGCCACCTCCGCCAGGGCCTGCCCTTCACCCAACAATTCGCGCCCACGGTTGACCCGGGCATTGAGCAGGTAGGCATGCGGCGTAAACCCGGTGGCCGCGCGAAATGCGCGAATCAACTGGTAGCGCCCAAGCCCGGCCTCCCGCGCGAGTACCGCCAGGCTCAACTGCGCCGGGTCCTGGCCTTCGATGTGCGCAATCAGCCCACTCAACGCGGTCGCCCCCAGGGCCGGTGCGGGTGCCAGCGGCGCGTGCCTGGCAAAGTCCAGGTCACCCAGAAAGGCAATCAGCGCGGCATCCTTCTCACCATTGTTGGCGTTGGAAAACAGCAGACTGTTCAGTTCGCAGAACTGCCGATACACCTCCGGCACCTGGCAGATACGTGCCGGCTCGCCGGGCCCGGCACCATCCAGCCCGGACTCCAGATGCAGCTGTGCCAGCCAGTCGGCATCCACATGCAGCATCTGGTAGCTCCACGCCTGCCCGGGCTCGGGGTTGCAGGCATGTACCCGGCGGGCCGGGACCAGCACCAGAGTGCCAGGCGTCAGGCGTTGCTGGCCGTTGCCGGCACCGGTGAAATGACTGTGGCCGGCATCCACCACACCGATGGAAAACGTTGGGTGGCTGTGGGCCTTGTAGCAGGCGCGGCTATGGCAGGCGCGGCGGCTTTCGACATGCGGCAGGGCCGGGTCGCGCCACAGCGCGGCATGGGAACGGGGCATCACAGGGTCCTCGATATGCCCGGCAGCTTATCAGGCGCCGCGCACCCATACAGTTTTTTCCGCTGGCTGTAACTTGACCACCAGGCCAGCCAACCGCCGAAATAGGCGCCTGTTGCCAAAGGAAAACGATAATGGACCTTTCAAGCCTGCTGCTTTTCATCCCCGCCTGTTTCGCCCTGAACATGGCGCCGGGGCCGAACAACCTGCTGTCGCTGCACAATGCCAGCCGTTACGGCCTGCGTACGGCCTGCGTGGCCGGTGGCGGGCGCATCGTCGCCTTCAGCGGCATGATCGCCCTGGCGGCGATGGGCCTGGCAGTGGTGCTGCACACCAGCGAATACCTGTTCCTGGCCATCAAATTGGCGGGGGCGGCCTACCTGTTCTATATCGCCTGGCAACTGTGGCGGGCACCGGTGGGCGAGGCCGCGGTTGCAGGTGATCAGCCGCACGGCACCTGGCGTCTGGTACGCCAGGAGTTCTGGATGGCTGCTGGTAATCCGAAGGCTATCCTGATCTTCACCGCGTTCCTGCCGCAGTTCGTTTCGGTCGGCAGTACCACTCCGGTGAGCGAGCAGTTCCTCTGGCTGGGTGCGTTGTTCCTGTTACTGGAATGGGCCGCCATCGCCATCTACGCCGGCCTGGGGGCGTACATGCAGCGCTGGTTCAGCCAGCCCGGCCCACGCCGGCTGTTCAACCGGGTCAGCGCCTCATTGCTGGGCTGCGCCGGCCTCGGGCTGCTGGCTGCGCGGCGCGCTTAATCGCGGTAGAACGTCTGCACCAGGTGATAGCCGAACTTGCTCTTGATCGGCCCGTGCACCACGCGCAGGGGCTTCTTGAAGATCACCTGGTCGATGGCGCCGACCATCTGCCCGGGGCGGATTTCACCCAGGTCGCCGCCACGTTTGCCCGAAGGGCAGGTGGAGAACTTTTTTGCGAGCACGTCGAAAGCCTCGCCATTGGCGATGCGCTGCTTGAGCTTTTCGGCTTCGTCAGCGGTCTTGACCAGGATGTGGCGGGCTTGGGCTTTCATGGGATACCTGTGCTTCGGGGGCGAAAAAGGTGGGTATTATGCCTCATAGTTTTGTGCTGAGGCGATTACGCGTCCCTTGTAGGAGCGGCCTTGTGTCGCGATGGGGCGCGAAGCGGCCCCGGCAACTTGTGCTGCGAAGCTGAAAACCTGGGGCCGCTTCGCGCCCCATCGCGACACAAGGCCGCTCCTACAGGGACGGTGACAAGGGTCAGGTTTGCAACTCCTCGCGATCCCGAAACTGCTCCAGCGCCTCGGGGTTGGCCAAAGCGTCGGTGTTCTTCACCGGCAAGCCATGCACCACATTGCGAATCGCCAACTCCACCAGCTTGCCGCTGATGGTACGCGGGATGTCATCGACCTGGGCGATCACCGCCGGTACATGGCGGGGCGTGGTGAACTGGCGGATCACCTGGCGGATGTGCTGGCGCAGGGCCTCATCCAGCTGCAGGCCGTCACGCAGGCGAACGAACAGCACCACCCGCACATCGCCTTGCCAGTCCTGGCCGATGGCCACGCTTTCCAGCACCTGCTCGACCTTTTCCACCTGGCGGTAGATCTCCGCCGTGCCAATGCGCACGCCACCGGGGTTGAGCACGGCATCGGAGCGGCCATGAATCACCAGTCCGCCGTCGGCACGCTGTTCGGCGTAGTCGCCCTGAGCCCACACTCCCGGAAACTGGCTGAAGTAGGCGTCGTGATAGCGGCTGCCGTCCGTGTCCTTCCAGAACCCCAGCGGCATGGACGGGAAGTTGCGCGTGCACACCAGCTCGCCTTTTTCGCCCAGCACCGGCTGGCCATGCTCGTTCCACACCTCCACCGCCATGCCCAGGCCCTTGCACTGGATCTCGCCACGGCGCACTGGAAGGGTCGGGTTGCCCAGCACGAAGCAAGAGACGATATCGGTACCGCCGGACATCGACGCCAGGCACAGGTCGGCCTTGATCTTGCGGTACACGTAGTCGTAGCTGTGTGGCGACAGTGGCGAGCCGGTGGACAGTAGCAGGCGCAAGCGCGCCAGGCGGTGGCTTGCCGCAGGCTCCAGGCCCGCCTGCTCCAGCGCCGCCAGGTACTTGGCGCTGGTACCGAATGCCTGGATATCCTCGGCGTCGATCAGGTCCAGCAGCCGCTCGGGGCCGGGATGGAAGGGCGAGCCGTCATACAGCACCAGCGTGGCGCCCACCGCCAGGCCGCTGACCAGCCAGTTCCACATCATCCAGCCGCAGGTGGTGTAGTAGAACAGTACGTCATCGGCTTTCAGGTCATTGTGCAGGCCATGTTCCTTCAGGTGCTGCAACAACACGCCGCCAGCGCGGTGGACAATGCACTTGGGCACGCCGGTGGTGCCGCTGGAATACAGGATGTACAGCGGGTGGTCGAAGGGCAGCGGGGTGAAGCG
Source organism: Pseudomonas sp. SA233 (assembly GCF_054792385.1). Classification (NCBI taxonomy): domain Bacteria; kingdom Pseudomonadati; phylum Pseudomonadota; class Gammaproteobacteria; order Pseudomonadales; family Pseudomonadaceae; genus Pseudomonas; species Pseudomonas sp. SA233. The sequence goes on from NZ_CP096449.1 coordinate 2,837,827, forward strand.
GGGCTCGCCGCCGGGCTGATAGAACTCGTTCCACAGGCTGACATTGGCGGCGTGGAATTCGTCGACACGCGTTCCGCTGCGGGTGTGGGGTACCACGATCAGCTGTTCCAGCCCGGGCAGCTGCGCGCACACCTGGTTGACCTTGTCCACCTGGTCGATGGCTTTGCCTGCGTACTGGTACCCGGCGCAGGCGATCAGCAGCTTGGGCTCGATCTGACCGAAGCGGTCGATGATGCCGTGCACGCCAAACTCGGGCGAGGAGCTGGACCACACCGCACCGAGGCTGGTGCAGGCAAGCATGGCGACCAGTGTCTGCCAGGTATTGGGCATGATGGCGGCTACGCGGTCGCCGGGGCCGATGCCGGCGGCCTTCAAGGCTGTTTGCAGGCCGGCCACCTGGGCGGCTAGCTGGGCATGGGTGAACAGCTGACGCTGGCCGTCTTCGCGCACGGCGACCAGGGCCGGGCGGTCGTCACGGCGGCGCAGCAGGTGTTCGGCAAAGTTGAGGGTGGCGTCGGCGAACCACTGGGCATCGGGCATCTGCGGCCCTTCGCTGAGCACCTGGCTTGGCGGGTTATGCCAGTGAACGTGGAAGTAGTCGGCAACGGTTTGCCAGAAGGCAGGGCGCTGCTCGATGCTCCAGCGGTGCAGCGCGTGGTAGTCGTCGAGTTGCAAGTTGTAACGCAGGTTGACCCGGCGGCGGAAGGCATCCATCCGGCTGGCCTCGATCTGCGCCGTGGAGGGGCGCCAGAGCACATCGTTCATGCCGAACCTCCAGATGATCATTTGGATTCGAGGGCGCCTTCGCGGGCTCGCCCGCGAAGAAGCCCCCTGGCAGCAGGGGCTTGCGCGTTACTCTACTTTAGCCTTTTGCACGTCCTGCGACGCGGTCCACACGCGGTAGCGCACTTCGACGTCCTTGGGCACATACACCACCACCGGCAGCTTGCTGTTGTAGCGCAGCATGAAGCCTTCACCGACCACTGGCACGAAGGCCTCGGTCTTCTTGCCATCGGGGCAGGCCATCAGTGTGCTGGCCGGGCCGCTGACCTTGTCCAGGCGGTAGTAGCTGTAGCCCCAGCCTTCCAGGGTACGTTCCTCCAGGCTGCCGCCCAGGCGCTGGCGATTGCAGTCCACCTTCAGGGTCTTGCCGGCGAGGATTTCCAGTTGATAGGCCGACTCATCAGCCTGGGCCGGCAGGTGGATGACCTGCCGGGTGAAGCCTTTTTCCGCCTCGGGGTAGGGCGCGACGTCCTTCAGGCTGGCTGCCATCGCGGGTGCGGCGGCAGCCAGGGTCAGGGCCAGAATCGCGGTCATCGGGGTTGGGCGCATAGGGCCTCCTTGCAGATAAACGAATGCAAGACCGCCGCCAGGCCCAGGCCGCCCGTCACTGGGCCAACCAGCCACCATCGACGTTCCAGGCGGCACCGCGAACCTGGCTACCGGCCTCGCTGCACAAGAATAGTACCAGCTCACCCAGGTGCTCGGGGGTGACGAAGGCCAGCGATGGCTGTTTTTCTGCCAGCAGATCGTGCTGCGCTTGCAGCGGATCGCCACCGTTGGCAGCACGATCGTCGATCTGCTTCTGCACCAGCGGGGTCAACACCCAGCCAGGGCAGATGGCATTGCAGGTGACGTTGCTGGTGGCGGTTTCCAGGCCCACCACTTTGGTCAGGCCGACCACGCCGTGCTTGGCCGCCACATAGGCCGCCTTGCCGGTAGAGCCGACCAGGCCGTGCACGGAAGCGATGTTGATGATGCGCCCCCAATTGCGCGTGCGCATGCCGGGCAGGGCCAGTCGCGTAGCGTGGAACACGGCCGACAGGTTGAGGGCGATGATCTTGTCCCAACTTTCCAGCGGGAACTGCTCCACCGGCGCCACGTGCTGGATACCGGCGTTGTTGACCAGGATGTCGACGTCGCCGAACTCGCGCGCGGCCACGGCGAACAGCGCTTCGATCTGGGCCACGTCCGAGAGGTCGGCCGGGTGATGGACTACCTTTACCCCGTGCCGGGCGATCTCCGCCAGCGCCGGTGCAGGGTCGCCGAAGCCGTTGAGCACGATGTTGGCGCCTGCGCGAGCCAGTACCTGGGCAATGCCCAAGCCTATGCCGCTGGTGGAACCGGTGACGAGAGCGGTCTTGCCTTTGAGGGTCATGCAAAGCTCCTTAGACGATGCCGGTGGCGTAGTACGTGGCGATGACCACGAACACCGCCAGGGTCTTGATCAGGGTAATACCGAAAATGTCCTTGTAGGCCTCGCGGTGGGTCAGCCCGGTCACGGCCAGCAGGGTGATGACCGCACCGTTGTGCGGCAGGGTGTCCATGCCACCGCTGGCCATGGCGGCCACGCGGTGCAGTACTTCGAGCGGTATGTTGGCGGCATTGGCGGCGGCGATGAAGGTGTCGCCCATGGCCGCCAGGGCGATGCTCATGCCGCCCGAGGCAGAGCCGGTGATGCCGGCCAGCAAGGTCACGGTAATCGCTTCGTTGACCAGTGGGTTGGGGATGCCGCGCAGGGCGTCGGCCAATACCAGGAAGCCCGGCAGCGAGGCGATCACCGCGCCAAAGCCGTATTCCGAGGCGGTGTTCATGGCCGCCAGCAAGGCGCCGCCCACGGCGCTTTTGGTGCCTTCGGCCAGGCGGGCACGGATGGCGCCGAAGGCACACACCAGCACCATCAGGATGCCCACCAGCAACGCTGCCTGCACCGCCCAGATGGCCGTGAGCTTGGCCACATCGCTTTGCACCGGTGCGCTCATGCCGGGCAGTTGCAGGCTGTGACTTGGGCCGTACCACTGCGGGATCCAGTGGGTGAACAGCAAGTTCATCACCCCCACAAGCAGCAGCGGCGACAGGGCCAGCCAAGGGTTGGGCAGCGCCAGGTCGGCTGCGGTTTCCGGTTCGTTGCGCAAATCGCTGCCATAGCCTTCACCGGCGCGCTGGGCCTTGTTGCGCTGGCGCTGCAGGTAGGCCATGCCGGCGCAGAACACGAACAATGTGCCGATCAGGCCCAGCCATGGCGCGGCCCAGGCGGTGGTGTTGAAGAAGGTGCTAGGGATGATGTTCTGGATCTGCGGGGTGCCGGGCAGGGCATCCATGGTGAACGAGAACGCGCCCAGGGCGATGGTTGCCGGAATCAGGCGTTTGGGGATATTGCTCTGGCGGAACATCTCGGCGGCGAACGGGTACACCGCGAACACCACCACGAACAGCGAAACGCCGCCGTAGGTGAGCAGCGCGCAGACCAGCACGATCACCAGCATCGCCTGGCGGGTGCCGAGCACGCGGATGGCGGCGGCGACGATCGAGCGCGAGAAACCGGACAGCTCGATCAGCTTGCCGAACACGGCGCCCAGCAGGAACACCGGGAAGTAGAGCTTGATGAAACCGACCATTTTCTCCATGAACACCCCGGTGAATGCGGGGGCCACGGCGGACGGGTCGGTGAGCATTACTGCACCGAGGGCGGCGATGGGGGCGAAGAGGATTACGCTGTAGCCGCGGTAGGCAGCCAGCATCAGCAGGGCCAGAGCGGCGAGGGCGATGAGCACGGTCATCGGGGTGGGTCTCCTGGGTGAGTCTTGTTTTTATCGGTGAGCAGGAGATAGCGGGAATCGTGCCAGTTTTTAACTCATTGATTTATATGGTTATTTTGTTCTCTTCTGAATTTTTGTCTCTGTCTTGAGATTTTGGGGCCGCTTTGCGGCCCATCGCGACACAAGGCCGCTCCTACATGTGCACCGCGATCTCCTGTAGGAGCGGCCTTGTGTCGCGATCGAGGGCAAAGCCCTCGCGACAGTCTCTAAATGGAAACAAAAGTCTCCACTCAGAGACCGAGCGCTACCATCTTCTTATATAGCGTTGACCGCCCCAGTCCTAACGCCGACGCAGCTTCCGGCACATTTCCCCCATGTTCGGCCAGTGCCCCAACAATCAGCTCGCGCTCAAATGCCTCACAGGCCTCACGGTAAGTCTGCCGCATAGGTTCACCCGCCACCGGGCTCAACGGCCCCAATGCCGCCCGCAGATCCGCCACCCCCAGCCGCGGCTGATCTGCCAGCAGCGTGGCCCGCTCCAGCACATTGCGCAGCTCGCGAATGTTCCCCGGCCATGCATGCCGCGCCAGTAGCTGCTGCGCTTCGGCCTCCAGCTCATACTGGCTGCCCAGTTCGCCCAGGATGGCCTCGCACAGCGCCGGCAGATCCTCCAGCCGTTGCCGCAGTGGTGGCACCTCGATCGGCAGCACATTGAGCCGGTAATACAGATCGGCGCGGAATGCCCCGCGGGCGATGGCGGCCTGCAGGTCGATGGAAGTGGCGGCAATGATGCGCACATCACTGCGCAGCATCTGGTTCGAGCCTACCGGCTCGTACTCTTTCTCCTGCAATACCCGCAGCAGCTTGCTCTGCAGGGCCAGCGGCATGTCGCCGATCTCGTCGAGGAACAGCGTGCCGCCTTCGGCCAGTTGCAGCTTGCCGCTGCGGCCCTTGCGGTCGGCGCCGGTAAAGGCGCCGGGGGCGGTGCCGAAAAATTCGGCTTCCAGCAGTGTTTCGGGGATCGCCGCACTGTTGATGCTGACAAACGCCTTGTGCGCCCGCGCCGACGCCGCATGGATGGCATGGGCCAGCAGTTCCTTGCCGGTGCCGGTTTCGCCCAGCAGCAACACCGGCGAATCACTGCTCGCGCCACGCCGGGCGCGGCGCTTGGCCTCCAGGCTGGCGGCGCTGCTGCCGACGAACTGGGCGAAGCTGTACTTAGCCTGGCGAGCGCGCAACTGCGAGCGGGTCGAGGCCAGTTCCTGCTGCATGCTGGAGTAGCGTTTGAGCAGCGGCGACAGGCTGCGCAACTCATCGAACAGGGCAAAGCCGATGGCGCCGATCAGCGCGCCCTGGTCGTCGTGGATGGGCAGGCGCATTACCACCAGCGGCTCGTTCGGGGTGTCGAGCATGTCCAGCAGGATTGGCCGGCCATTGTTCACCACCTCGCGCATCAGGCTGCCCGGGATCACCGCCTCGCATGGCTGGCCGATGGCACTGGCGGCGTCGGCCAGGCCAAAGCGCCGGGCGTAGCGCTCGTTCATCCAGACGATGCGCGCCTGGCGGTCGACGATTACCGTGCCCTCGCTGGACTGCTCGATGATCTCGAACAACGAGCGGATCGCCAGTTGCCGTACCTGGGGGTAGTCCTTGAGGCTGTCGCTGTCGTGCATGGGTAGAAATCCTGAAATCTGTGTAAGCAGGGCTGGCCTCTTCGCGGGTAAACCCGCTCCTACAGGGTCACCACAAACCTTGAGGCGGGTTTACCCGCGAATGGGCCAGACCTGAAATCCTATCCCCTGGGGTCGAACGCCTCGCGCAAGGCATCCCCGATAAACACCAGCAGCGACAGGATCACCGCCAGCGCAAAGAACGCGGTAAAGCCCAGCCACGGCGCCTCCAGGTGCTGTTTGCCCTGGGTCACCAGCTCTCCCAGCGAAGCACTCCCTGCCGGCATGCCGAAACCCAGAAAATCCAGTGCAGTCAGGGTGGTGATCGCCCCGGTCAGCATGAACGGCACATAGGTCAGCGTTGCGTTCATGGCATTGGGCAGGATGTGCCGCAGCATCACCTGGCTGTCTGGCAACCCCAGTGCCCTTGCGGCCTTCACGTACTCCAGGTTGCGACCGCGCAGGAACTCTGCGCGCACCACGTCGACCAGCGTCAGCCAGGAGAACAGCGCCATGATCCCCAGCAGCCACCAGAAGTCCGGCTCGACGAACCCGCTGAGGATGATCAGCAGGTACAGCACCGGCAACCCCGACCACACCTCCAGCAGGCGCTGGCCGACCAGGTCGACCCAGCCGCCGTGGTAGCCCTGCAAAGCACCGGCCGCCACCCCGATCAGCACGCTGACTACGGTCAGGGCGAAAGCGAACAGCAAGGATACCCGGGTGCCATACAGCACCCGGGCCAGCACGTCGCGGCCCTGGTCGTCGGTACCCAGCCAGTTGCTCGCGCTCGGCGGGCTGGGGGTGGGCACCTGCAGGTCGTAGTTGGGGGTATCGGCGCTGAACGGGATGGGGGCGAACAGCATCCAGCCACCTTGCTGCTCGATCAACTGGCGTACATAGGCGCTGCGGTAGTCTGGCTGGAACGGCAGCTGGCCGCCGAACTGCTGCTCGGTGTAACGCTTGAGCGCCGGCACGTAGAGGTCGCCCTTGTAGCCCAGCAGCAGCGGTTTGTCGTTGGCCACCAGCTCGGCGCACAGGCTCAGCAGCAGAAGGGCGGCGAACAGCCACAGCGAAACCCAGCCGAGGCGGTTGCGGCGAAAGCGTTGCAGGCGACGACGCGAGATCGGTGAAAGCATCAGCGCGCCCTCGTGTCGAAGTCGATACGCGGGTCGAGCAGGGTGTACGACAGGTCACCGATCAGGCGGATCAGCAGGCCCGCCAGGGTGAAGATGAACAGCGTGCCGAACACCACCGGGTAGTCCCGCGACACGGCCGCTTCGTAACTCATGCGGCCCAGGCCATCGAGCGAGAAGATCACCTCGATCAGCAACGAGCCGGCGAAGAACACCGTGATCAACGCCTGCGGCAAGCCGGCCACCACCAGCAGCATGGCATTGCGCAGCACGTGGCCATACAGCACCCGGCGTTCGCTCAGGCCCTTGGCGCGGGCGGTAACCACGTATTGCCGGGAAATCTCGTCGAGGAAGGCATTCTTGGTCAGCAGCGTCAGGGTGGCGAAGCCGCCGATCACCAGGGCGCCGACCGGCAGCACCAGGTGCCAGAAGTAGTCGGCGACCTTGCCCAGCAGGCTGAGCTCGTCGAAGTTGTCCGAGACCAGGCCGCGCACCGGGAACCAGCTGAGCGAGGTGCCGCCGGCGAACAGCACTATCAGCAACAGGGCGAACAGGAACGAGGGCAGGGCATAGCCGACCACGATCAGTGCACTGCTCCAGGCATCGAAGCGGCTGCCATGGCGCACCGCCTTGCGGATGCCCAGCGGGATCGACACCAGGTAGGTGATCAGCGTGGCCCAGAAGCCCAGCGACAGGGTTACCGGCAACTTGTCGAGGATCAGGTCGGTGACCTTGGCGCCGCGGAAGAAGCTGTTGCCGAAGTCCAGCCGGGCGTACTGGCCCAGCATCAGCCACAGGCGCTCGGGGGCGGACTTGTCGAAGCCGTACTGGCGTTTGATCTCCTCGATCAGTTTCGGGTCCAGGCCACGGGTAGCACGTGACTCGCCGTGCACCACCTCGGCCCGGGCACCGGGAGCGCCGCCGCCGATACCTTGCAGGCGTGCCACCGCCTGCTCCACCGGGCCTCCCGGTGCGGCCTGGACGATCAGGAAGTTGACCAACAGGATCGCCAGCAGGGTCGGGACGATCAGCAGCAGACGGCGCAGTATGTAAGTGGTCATGGCGAGGATTTCCGGCGTTCGGCCATTTGCGCGTTGGTCAGCGCGGCAGGGCTGACTTCCCACCAGGTGTCCAGGCCTTCGTCATAGGCAGCCTGGACCTTGGGCAGGCCGAAGCGGTTCCACCAGACAGTGGAGCTGCCCGGTGGGTAGTAGTTGGGGATCCAGTAGTAGTTCCATTGCAGCACCCGGTCCAGGGCATGGGCGTGGTACAGCATGTCGGCCTGGGTGTCGGCGCGCACCAGGCCGTCGATCAGGCGGTCCACGGCAGGGTCCTGCAGCACCATCAGGTTGTTCGACCCAGGGTCGTGGGCCGCCGCCGAGCCAAAATAGTTGTACAGCTCGGCGCCGGGCGACAGGGTGACCGGGTAGCCGGTGACGATCATGTCGTAGTCACGTGCCATCAGGCGGTTGACGTACTGGGCCGAATCGACGTTGCGGATGTCCAGGGTCACGCCAATCTGGGCCAGGTTACGCTTCCACGGCAGCAGCAGGCGCTCCATGCCTGCCTGGCCGTTGAGGAAGGTGAACGCCAGCGGCGTGCCCTGGCTGTTCACCAGGCGGTCGCCTTCGGGGCGCCAGCCGGCTTGTTCGAGCAGCGCCAGTGCCTGCAGCTGCTGCTTGCGGATGATCCCCGAACCATCGGTGACCGGGGCGGTGAACACGGTGCTGAAGACTTCGTCCGGCACCTTGCCGCGCAACGGTTCGAGCAGTTTCAACTCGCCGGCATCCGGCAGTTGGCGGGCGGCCAGCGGGGTATTGGAGAACACGCTCTGCTGGCGGATGTACATGTTGCGCATCATCTGCCGGTTGCTCCACTCGTAGTCCCACAGCATGCCCAGCGCCTGGCGCACGCGACGGTCCTTGAACTGCGGCCGGTCGAGGTTGAACACGAAGCCTTGGGCCACCTGCGGTTTGGCCGGGCCCAGGTGGGCGCGCTGCAGGCGGCCGTCGTCCAGTTGCGCGCCGTTGTAGCCCAGGGTGTAGGCGGTGGCGGAGAATTCGCGGTTGTAGTCGTAGCCGCCGCCTTTGAGCACCTGCCGCGCCACTTCGGTATCACCGAAGTACTCGATGCGCAGCTTGTCGAAATTGTAGCGGCCACGGCTGACCGGCAGATCGCGCGCCCACCAGTTGGCGTCGCGCTGGAAGGTGATGCTGCGGCCGTTGTCGATGCTCCCGATACGGTACGGCCCGCTGCCGACCGGTTTGTCGAAGCCGGCGCCGTTGGCAAAATCGCGCTGCTGCCAGTCGTGTTCGGGCAGAACCGGCAGGCTGGCGAGGTCCAGTGGCAGGGTGCGGCCGTGGTCAGGCTTGAAGTCGAAACGCACGCTGTGTGGGCTTTCCACCACGACGGCGGCAACATCGGCGAACTGGGTGCGATACCTCAGGCTGCCCTTGCTCATCAGCAGCTCGAAGGTAAAGCGTACGTCCTCGGCGCGCACCGGCTTGCCGTCGGCGAAGGTGGCACGCGGGTCGATCTCGAACCGCAGCCAGGCATCCTCCGGGCCGCGCTCCATGCGCCGGGCGATCAGGCCGTAGACGGTGTAGGGTTCATCGAACGAGCGCACGGCCAGTGGCGCGTACAGCAGGCCATCGACCTCGCTGACACCGATGCCTTTGTCGATGTACGGCAGGATATGGTCGAACTGGCCAATCTCGATGGCCGAGCGGCGCAGGATGCCGCCTTTGGGGGCGTCGGGGTTGACGTAGTCGAAATGCTGGAAGCTGGCGCTGTAACGGGGGGCTTCGCCGTAGACGGTGAGGGCGTGGGTGGGTGCAGCCTGGCTATTGAAGGAAAAACAAAGCAGAAAAAGGTAACACAGGGCCTGTGGGAGCGGGTTCACCCGCGAATGCGTCCGTTCACGCAACGTCGTTGCCTGATCTGGCGCTTTCGCGGGTGAACCCGCTCCCACAGGGGACATGAGCAGCTACTGGCTACTTAGTCCTGGCGGCTGGTCACTTCCAGCAGGTGGTAGCCGAACTGGGTCTTGACCGGGCCTTGCACGGTATTGATCGGGGCGCTGAACACCACGGTGTCGAACTCCTTGACCATCTGGCCCGGGCCGAACGAGCCCAGGTCACCGCCCTGGCGGCTGGACGGGCAGGTGGAGTTGGCTTTGGCGATTTCAGCGAAGTCGGCGCCTGCTTCGATCTGGGCTTTCAGTTCGTTGCATTTCTCTTCGCTGCTGACCAGGATGTGGCGGGCGGTTGCACGGGCCATGGGTACTGCTCCTTGGGGTAAAAAAGGCAAGCCTAGCGCACTTGTCCGGGGTATGTCTCGCCAGGCTTGCGTCCCGCTGCCTAGAGTTTTTGTGCCGCCTCGCGCAACAGGGTTTCGGTCGAGGCCCAGCCCAGGCAACCGTCGGTGATCGACACGCCGTATTTCAGCGCGCCCTTGCCCAGCGCCTGGCAGCCGTCGAACAGGTGCCCTTCGATCATCACGCCGACGATCGAGCGGTCGCCGGCCAGGCGCTGCTCCAGCACATCGTTGAAAACGGCCGGCTGACGCGCCGGGTCCTTGCCGCTGTTGGCATGGCTGCAATCGACCATGATCCGCGCCTGCAACCCGGCCTTGGCCAGCGCCTGGCGGGCCTTGGCGATGCTGTTGGCGTCGAAGTTCGGGCCCTTGTGGCCGCCGCGCAGCACCAGGTGGGTGTCCGGGTTGCCCAAGGTCTCGATGATGGCCGGGTAGCCCTGCGCATCCATGCCGAAGTGGCGGTGCGAGTGGGCGGCGCTACGCATGGCGTCGCTGGCGATGGCGATGCCGCCGTCGGTGCCGTTCTTGAAGCCGACCGGCAGCTCCAGGCCACTGACCATTTCGCGGTGGATCTGCGACTCGGTGGTGCGCGCGCCAATCGCGGCCCAGGCCAGAAGGTCATCGAAGTAGCCGGCGGCCATTGGCTGCAGCAGTTCGGTGGCAACCGGCAGGCCGCGTTCGATCATGTTCAGCATCAGCCCGCGGGACAGGGCGATGCCGGCGTGCATGTCGTCGCTGCCATCGAGGTGCGGGTCGTAGGCCAGGCCCTTCCAGCCGACCGTGGTGCGGGGTTTTTCGACGTAGGCGCGCATCACCAGCAGCAGCTTGTCGTCGACTTCGCGGCTGAGGGCTGCCAGGCGGTCGGCGTATTCCAGGGCCGAGCGCGGGTCGTGGATCGAGCACGGGCCAACGATCACCAGCAGGCGCTTGTCGCGGCCTTCGAGGATGTCGCGGATGGCCTGGCGGTGGGCATGGACTTGCTGGGTAAGTTCGCTGGACAGCGGCATTTGCTGCTTGAGCAGGTGCGGGCTGGGCAGGCGCTGGCTGACGGTGGTGTTGGCTGCTTGCGGCTGGGTCAGGGCGAGGCTGGAAGCGTGCATGGCGTTTTTTCCCTGGGCGGACGGCGGGTTCTGGCCCGCGTCGTCGGCCCTATCGAGGTGTTCGACAAGTCGTTGAATTCGTATTGGCTGCTGCATTGCCACCTGTGGAAGACCGAACGGAGGCGGCAGGCTGGCCCGAACGGGATTGGCTAAATCGCCAGGCGTAGGTGTTTGCGTAGTAATAAGTGGCGTAGTTCATGAATCTGTCCTCAATGTGAATCGGTGTTGTTCAAAGGCCTGAAAAGCAAAACCCCCGGTCGGGGAGCCGACCGGGGGTTTGAGTATTCTCATGTTCGGCGGCCCCTCGAAGGTGGGCGCCGTGTGGGTATCGGCGCCTAGTGGCTAAACCAATACCCAAAGTAATAGCTGGCAGGTGCCACGCAGCCGGCAACGGCCAGCACAGGGCGCAGGGTGCGACCGGTGTGGTTGGCGTGGTTGCGGGTGTGTTTCGGCATGTTGCTCTCCAGTGAATGAGCCCGAGCTTACTTCAGTTCGACTGGGCCATTCAATGGATAAATGCTATGGGGGTGTTTAATTGTTCCGGTACGGCCAGGCTCAGTGGCCATAGCGCCCGACCAGGCTCTGCGCCCCCAGCGCGTGGCCTTGCAGCAGTTGCAGCAGGCCGCTGCGGTCCAGGCCTTCGGGCAGGGTGCCCAATGGCAGGTCGGTGGCGATCAGCGTCAGCGCGTAGTGGTGCGGGTTGTCGCCGGCGGGTGGGCAGGGGCCGCGGTAGCTGAGCGTGCCCCGCGAGTTGCGCCCCACGGTCACGCCTTGCCCGGTCAGCCCGGCGACGCCTTCCTTCAGCCCATCCTGGGCCGGGTCGATGTTGTAGGCGATCCAGTGGACCACGCCAATACCCTTGCCGCCGTCCGGATCGAACATGATCAGTGCCAGCGACTGAGTGCCTGCGGGGAGGTTGTCCCAGCTCAGTTGCGGGGTGCGCTCTTCGCCAGCACCACAGGCCGGGTCCGGGCCAACCTGCTGCAAGGCGATCACGCCGCCATCGGTGAAGGACGATGAGCTGATCGACAGCGCGCCCTGGCTGCCAGCGACGGCCAAGGCGCTGCAAGGCAGCAGGGCGGCGAGCAGCCAGGGTTTGAGGTTCATGGTGAATCCTTGGCAGGGCGTTCCGGCGCAGTGTAGCCCAGGCCGGCCTCAATGGCTGTCCTGGTCCTCGGCGGTGCCACCGGTGTGCCCGGCGCCGGAGCCGGTGGCTTCGCCGGTGCTGTTCGAGCCGCCAGCGGCGCCGTCGGCGGCATCGCTGTTGCTGCCGGTGTCGCTGCTGTCATTGGTTTTGCTGCTGCCTGGGCTGTTTACGCTGCTGTCTTCACCGGCGGTCTTGCCACCGTGCTGGTCGGTTTGCGGGCGGCTGTCGGTGTCTGTGTCGGTGGCGGCGAAGCTGGTGCCAGTGACGCTGACCAGGGCGAGGGCAAGGCACAGTGAAAGTGGGCGAATGCGGATCATGGAACCTCTCCTTTACGGATGATCTGTCATTCGTTGGGCTGGGGGCGGGGAGTGGGGTGCCGTCTGGGCGACGGATGGTCATTGTTGCGGGCTGCCGTGCAGCCCGCTCGATTGCAAGGGGGCCGCGCAGGCCCCGAGGAAGGCGATCAGCGGCAGTTGCCCGCCTTGCGATAACCCGCTGCCTGCGCCTCACCCTCTGTGGCGAAGGTGACCTGGTTCTTCGCGGTAACCTGGGTATAGCCCGGGCAGCCGACGGAGAGGTGATAGACATGGCTGTTGCGGTTGCCAAGCACCGCCCCCACCGACCCGGCACTGGCCAGGCTCGGCTTGGCCTCTGGCTTGGCATCCTTCGCCGGCACCGCTTGCACTACGCCACTGCCGACCGGCTTGTAGTTGGCGGTCCATTTGCGTTCCCCGGTCACGAAGGGGTTGGCATGCCCCATGATCGCGGCAATGCGCCGGTCACGCTCTTTCTCCCAGGCAGACACCGGGTGCTGTTTGTCCCAGGCCATCAGCAACTGCTGCTGTTGGCGCGACATGCTCAGCTTGTAACGGTCGTACATGTAGAAGGTGGTACGGGCGACCAGGCCTTTCACTTCGTCGCGTGGTTCGGCAGCACGCTGCACGAAGTCCACCTTGGTGGTGCACTGCCCGTATTGCCCTGCATTGCCAGCAACCATGCCGTAGTTGAAATTGCTGCGATCACCGTTTACCTCGCCCACTGCCGGGTACAGGTTGAACAGGTCGGCCTCCATGGCGCGGAACACCGGGTCGTCATCCACGCAATGCTCGCGGCCGCCATTCTTCCAGCACTGGCGCTGGTTGCCGAAGGTGTAGGCCGGCACGATGTGTTCCCATTCGGTGCGTTCGGCGCGGTTCTGCTGCTTGCGGGTCTGGTAGCCGCACGAGGCGGCATCGATACGCCCGCCAGACTTGCCCACCCAGGCCCATTTGCAACCGCAGTACAGGTCGCCCATGGCACTGCTGGCCTGGTCCATGTACACCTTCTGCTTGGCCACCACCTTGGCCTCGGTGAAGGTTGCCGGCGGGCTGGCCAGGGCAGGGAGGGTGAAGGAAAACAGTAAGGATACGGCGTAAAGCAGTGATTTCATGGGAAAAACATATTTCAGGTTGGGGCATGCATTGTAATCATTTCCTTGGGGCTGGCCAGCTCGCTGATCCACACCAGTGGGCGGTGCGGGTCGTCGCTGCCCATGCTGCTGAACGTGGCCGAGTCGAGCATCGCCTTGAGCTGGGTGGCCATGCGCAGCAGGCGATCGATGAAGCCGGTACCGACGGCGCCGGTGTCCTCCATGGAAACACCGCTCTGGTTGTGCTGGATTGCCAGGTGGTAGTGGCTGACCCCGGCACCGTTGCCACTGCCGCCAAGTACCACGGTGAAGCGAGGGCCGAGCAGCCCGGCCAGGCGCTGCTGGACCAGGTCAAGTAGCGCGAGCGGGACTTCGTCGGGGCGCAGTGAAGTGGGGAAGCATGGTGTGAAGGGTGGCATGGGCATGTCCTGCTAGGCGGGGGTACGAGTCCTGGGCAGCTTAAGCAAGGTCACTGTCAAAGGGGTAAAAGCGGGTAATGCTCAACGCCAGCTCGGTGCGGTCTCTGTAGGAGCAGCCTTGTGCTGCGAAGAGGCCAATCATGCCTCTACATTTCCGTCGGCCGTGCTGGCCTCTTCGCAGCACAAGGCTGCTCCTACACGGAGTCAGGCATCAGAAGGTCTGCCCCAGCGAGAACTGGAAGATCTGGGTTTCTGCCCCATCCTGCTTCTTCAGCGGTGCCGCCAGGCTGAAACTCAACGGCCCCATTGGGCTGTACCAGGTCACGCCAACCCCCAGCGACACGGCCATCTGTGCCAGGTCCACGCTGCCGCAGCCCTGGGTGGTCGACAGGTAGCAGGTGTCGGCGTACACGTTGCCGGCATCGACGAACACCGAGCTGCGCAGCTGGCTCTGGTCCTTCACGAACGGCAACGGGAAGATGTACTCGGCGCCGCCGGCAATCAGGATGTTGCCGCCCGCATCCTCTTCATCAGTACCGAAGGCGCCACTGCGCCTGGCATATATGCGGACCTGTTGGGTGAGACAGCCAGCCTGGTACTGGCCCGCCAGCAAGCCTGGCGCGTTGAAGTTTGATTCGGGGGCCGCTTTGCGGCCCTTTCGCGACGCAAGGCCGCTCCCACAAAGATGGCATCGTCCTAGAGGGCAATGCAGAACCTGTAGGAGCGGCCTTGTGTCGCGATAGGGCTGCGCAGCAGCCCCAAAGTTCAGAACCGCATTCGGTCCTAATGCCCGCCCTTCATCCGCCGTGCCACCAGGTAGATCCCCAGCCCAACCAGCGCCGTAGCCGCGCCGATGTACCCGGTGCTGGTCCAGCCCATACCTGCGGTAATCGCCATGCCACCCAGCCACGGCCCCAGCGCATTGGCCAGGTTGAACGCCGCATGGTTGGACGCCGCCGCCAGGCTTGGCGCTTCATGGGCAATGTCCATCAGGCGGATCTGCAACGGCGCCGCCAGGGCAATCATGGTGCCGACCAGGCCAATGCCCAGCAGCAGGCTCCACAGCGCCTGTGCGGCAAAGCTGAAGAACAGCAGCACGGCAATCGACCACACCAGCACCAGCCCGACGGCGCGGAACTGCAGGCGGTCGAACAGCTTGCCACCGGCGATGTTGCCGACGATGCCGCCGACGCCGAATGCCGCCAGGCCGAATGGAATCCACTGCGGCGACACCTGGGTCACCTGCAACATGGTCGGCGCCAGGTAGCTGAACACACAGAACATGCCGGCAAAGCCGATCGAGGCGATGCCCAGCGCCATCCACACTTGCGGCAGGGTGAAGGCTTGCAGTTCCTTGCGCGGGTCGCTGCGCACTTCATCGTGGCGCTGGGGCACGAAGCGCCAGACCAGGGCGATGGTGCACAGGGCGATCACGCCGACCAGCACGAATGCCGAGCGCCAGCCGAAGTACTGGCCCAGCAAGGTGGCAACCGGGTTGCCGAGCAACATGGCCACGGTCAGCCCCATCATCACCCGGGCCACGGCCCCCGCACGCTGGTCCCTGGCCACCATGCTCGATGCCACTACCGCCGCGATGCCGAAGTAGGCACCGTGGGGCAGGCCGCTGATGAAGCGGAAGGCGACCAGGCCACCGAACGAGGGGGCGAAGGCGGTAGCCAGGTTGCCTACGGCATACAACGCCATCAACAACAGCAGCATGTGCTTGCGCAACAGCCTGGCACCGATGATCGCCAGTGTCGGGGCGCCAACCATCACCCCCAGCGCATAGGCGCTGATGGCATGGCCCACCTGGGGCTCGCTCAATTGCAGATTGCTGGCGATATCGGGCATCAGGCCCATGATGGCGAACTCGCCGGTGCCAATGGCAAAGCTGCCCAGCGCCATGGCGGCTTCCATCTTCGCGACGGTACTTTTGCTAGGGAGAGGGGGTAATTCCTGAACTGACATCTGGATCCTTGTGAAACATGCTGAAACGTTCAAGGTGGGATCATAGTCAACTCGCGATAGTGACGTCGAGCAAGGTGGAGTCAGCGCTCCAGGTAATGAGTCTGCGCGGCAAAATCGATGAAGCGCTTGCTGGCCAGCGAAAGGTATTCCCCCGAGCGCCAGCACAAGCGGAAGCTCATCTGCTGCGCTGGCTGGAACGGTACGCCGACGATGCCCGGCGTGCGCTGTTGCACCGAGCGCAGCAGGGTCGCCACGCCCATGTTGTCCAGCGCGGCCTGTACCACCAGCGATACGAAGTTGCTTTGCAGCGCTACCCGGTAGGTGATGCCATGTTCGGCAAAGAACGCATCCAGCAGGTGACGTTGCACGAAGGTGCGGTCGAACACCACCATGTCGGTATTGCGCAGGTCCTCGGCTGTGAGGAAGGCCTTGCCAGCATAGGGATGGTCAGGGTGCATGCACGCCAGCATCTCATCGCTGCCCAAGAGGATCGATTCCTTGTCGGGCGGCACGCGCCGGGACTCCAGCAGCGCCAGGTCGATCTCCCGTTGTTCCAGGCGATGGCCGATGTCCTCGGCACTGCCTTCGAACACGGTCATGGCAATGCCCGGGTACAGCTGGCGGAAGGCGTTCATCAGGCCGGGCACATAGTGCAGGCCGAACATCGGCGGGATACCCAGGCGCACTTCGCCGCGCTTCAGGTCGGCCATGTCGCGCAGCTCTTGCCGGGCCACATCCATTTCCCGCAGGGCCGCTGCAATACGTGGCAGGAAGCGTTCGCCCTCGGCTGTCAGGATGACTTTGCGTGTGGTGCGGTTGAACAGGGTGACGCCCAGTTCTTCTTCCAGGCGGGTAACGGCCATGCTCAGTGCCGGCTGGGCGATATGCAGGTGCTGCGCGGCTTTGGTGAAGCTGCCTTGGCGCACGATCTCGACGCAGCAGCGCAATGCCTTGAGGTTCATTGAGGGGGTTTACCGTTCATAACAAACTGTGATGCCAAGCATCATAACAATATATTTATTATTATTAACCAGAGGGCCTACGATGCGCGCCACTGAGACATCCTGCAACATCTCAGTCACGCAGCTTAATAAATCTGCAATCCCACGAAGATTTTGAGGTAGTACCCCAAATGGCCAAGGCCGCCGATGTCGTTGTGCAATGCCTGGAAAACGAAGGTGTCGAGTATGTGTTCGGCATTCCTGGTGAGGAAAACCTCGACCTGCTCGAATCCCTGCGCAAGTCGAAGATCAAGCTGGTACTTACCCGTCACGAGCAGTCCGCAGGTTTCATGGCTGCCACCTATGGTCGCCTGACCGGCAAGACCGGCGTCAGCCTGTCGACCCTCGGCCCTGGCGCCACCAACCTGGTCACCGCCAGCGCCTATGCCTACCTGGGCGGCATGCCGATGATGATGATCACCGGCCAGAAGCCGATCAAGAAGTCCAAGCAGGGCCGTTTCCAGATCATCGATGTGTGCGGCATGATGGACCCCATCACCAAGTACACCCACCAGTTCGCCTCCGCCGACAACATCCCTTCGCGCATGCGCGAAGCCTTCCGCCTGGCTGAAGAAGAAAAGCCGGGTGCCGTGCACCTGGAGCTGCCGGAAGACATCGCCGCCGAGCAGACCGACGCACTGCCGATCCCGCCAAGCCTGCACCGCCGCCCGTTGGCCGAGCACGTGGCGATCGACGCCGCCGTACAAAAGCTGCTGAACGCCCGTAACCCGATCCTGGTGATCGGCGCCGGCGCCAACCGCAAGATGACCGCCAAGGTCCTCAAGCAGCTGATCGACAAGACCGGTATCCCGTTCATCACAACCCAGATGGGCAAAGGTGTGGTCGACGAGCGCCACCCGCGCTTCCTGGGCAACGCCGCACTGTCGTCGGGTGACTTCGTGCACCGCGCCGTCGAAGCCGCCGACCTGATCGTCAACATCGGCCACGACGTGATCGAGAAGCCGCCGTTCTTCATGGTCCGTGGCGGCACCGAGGTCATCCACATCAACTTCCGCTCCGCCGAAGTCGATGCCGTGTACTTCCCGCAGGTTGAAGTGATCGGCGACATCGCCAACGCCGTATGGCAGATCAGCGAAGCGCTGAACGACACTTCGCACTGGGATTTCACCCGCCTGATGGCGATCCGTGAAGCCAACGAAGCTCAGATCGCCGAAGGTGCTGACGACAACCGCTTCCCGGTCTACCCGCAGCGCATGGTCGCCGACATCCGTCGCGTGCTGCCGTCCGAAGGCATCGTTGCCCTGGACAACGGCATCTACAAGATCTGGTTCGCTCGTAACTACAAGGCACACAAGCCGAACACCGTGCTGCTGGACAACGCCCTGGCAACCATGGGCGCCGGCCTGCCATCGGCCATGGCCGCGCACCTGGTGCACCCGGACCGCCCGGTGATCTCGGTTTGCGGCGACGGCGGTTTCATGATGAACAGCCAGGAGCTGGAAACTGCGGTACGCCTGGGCATGCACATCACCGTGGTGATCCTGCGTGACGACGGCTACGGCATGATTCGCTGGAAGCAGGCCAACATGGGCTTCACCGATTTCGGCCTGGACTACGGCAACCCGGACTTCGTCAAGTACGCCGAAGCCTACGGTGCCAACGGCCACCGCGTGGAAAGCGCCGAAGGCCTGCTGCCGCTGCTCGAGCACTGCATCAAGACCCCGGGCGTGCACGTGATCGACTGCCCGGTCGATTACAGCGAGAACGACCGCATCCTCAACAGCGAGCTGCGTGAGCGCGCGCTGGCGGTGTAAGGCCTGACAGGATCGGCGCCACCTCAAGGCTGGCGCCGAACCTGTGTAGGAGCGGCCTTGCGTCGCGATGGGCCGCAAAGCGGCCCCCGGATTTCAGCATCAACGCAACAATCGCCGGGCTGCCATGCAGCCCATCGCGACGCTAGGCCGCTCCTGCACGGCTAGCGACCTGCCTTAGACTCAACCGCAAACACCGGCGCCGCCGGTGCCATCCAGAGCATCGCTCAAAGCGCCGTATCGACCTGAGTGGACAGCTCAGGCTTCCTCGAAGTGCATCTCCGGGGGCTTGCGCTTGAAACCACGGGTAATCACCGTCAGGTAGAGCACGCCGAGGCAGAGCCAGCCTGCCCCCAGGTAGATCGCCAGGTGATCAAGACTTGCCATCAGCCACAACGTGGATGCAAAGCCCACCAAGGGGAACGCGAGGTACATCAGTAGCGCGTTCGCACCACGCTGCTGCATGGCGACCCAGTAGTGGAAGATCACCGCCAGGTTGACCAGGCTGAAGGCGAGAAATGCACCGAAGTTGATGAACGAGGTGGAGGTCGTCACGTCCATGCGCAAGGCAAGCAGGGCGACCACCCCGCACAGGATGATGCTGGGCACCGGCGTGCTGAAGCGTTCGCTCAACCTTCCAAAGAATGACCTGGGCAGCACTCCGTCACGCCCCATCGCATACAGCAGCCGGGAGGCGCTGGCCTGTGCCGACAGGCCAGAAGTGAACTGGCCGACGATCAGCCCCAGCAGGAAGATGCTGACGAAGATGTCGCCACCGATGTTCTGGGCGATTTCATAAGCCGCCGCGTCGGCGTTGGCAAAGTTGGTGGACGGGTGAGCGAGCTGAACGAAGTAGCTGCAGGCGATGAACAGCCCGCCACCGATCAGGGTGATCAGCAGGATGGCTTTCGGGATGTTCTTGCGTGGTTCCTTGGTTTCTTCGGTCAGGGTGCTGACCGCGTCGAAGCCCAGGAATGAATAGCAGGCAATCGCCGCACCGCTCATGATCAGCGGCAACTGGGTGCCTTCCTTGTAGAACGGCTCGAGTGTCCACAGCGGTACCGTGGGGTCGCCCCAGACATAGTGCACAGCCAGTGCAACGAACGCCGCCAGCACCAGCAGCTGAATGAACATCAACAGGCCATTGACGGTCTTGGCCAGCCGCAGGCCGATCACATTGATCGTTGTGGTGATGCCGATGAATGCCAGCACCCAAATGGCTTGTGGCACGCCCGGGAACGCCGAGTGCAGATAGGCCGCGCCAATGAGCCAGATCGCCATGGGCAGGAACAGGTAGTCGAGCAACACCGCCCAACCGGTGATGAAGCCCAGCTGCGGGCTGATCGATTTGCGCACATAGGTATAGGCGGACCCGGCGACCGGGAAGGCGCGCGCCATGTGGCCGTAGCTCAAGGCGGTAAAGAGCATGGCGATGGCTGCAGCGAGGTAGGCTGCAGGTACCCTCCCTCCCGTGGTCTCGGCCAGGATGCCGAATGTGCCCAGGACGATGATGGGGGTCATATAAGCGATGCCGAAAAGCACCACCGAGCCCAGCGAAAGCGTTCGCTTGAGTGTGGCCATTACTGCTTGCTCCAGCTTGTGATTGTTATTCAGAGTCGAACACGCTGCCGTCCCTGGCGGCCTTGCATTCCAGTAATAGAGCCTGGAAGGGTGGAATTTTCAGGAGGGGATGATCAGTTCGCGAAGACCGTTGGCGTGCTCGACCTGTTCACCCGGCAGCTGGATGCGGCGCTGGGCGATGTAGGTGTAATCGCGCCGTGACTGCTGCAGTTGCTCCATGGCCAGCTCGACGGTCATCCGGCACTCGCCACGGCCGGCTTCGCACAGCAACTGGCCGTACGGGTCGACGACGGCACTGCCACCGGCGAAGACCAGGCCGCCATCACCGTCGCCTACGCGGTTGACCATGACCGCAAAGGCCTGGTTTTCCATGGCGCGTGCGGTGATGGCGGTTCTGTGGGTGGGCCCGTACGGGTCCATGTTGCCGTTGGTGATGATGATCAGTTCTGCGCCCAGCTGCCCCAGGGCACGGGCGGTTTCCGGGAACTCGATGTCAAAGCAGATCAGCAGGCCGACACGGATGCCTTTGAACAGGGCTGTCGCAAAACGGTCGCCTGGGGTGAAAACCCCGCAGTCCGATGCCCAAAGGTGGGTTTTGCGATAGGTGAGCGCTACGCCTTCAGGCGTGACCAGCACGGTGGTGTTGTAGAAACGACCGTCGTCTGCGGCTTCGGCCATCCCGACGACCACGGCAACATTCTGCGCTTGTGCGGCCTGTTGGACTGCCGTGATGCTCGGGCCATCCAGTGGCTCGGCGATGCGGCCGATGTTTTCTTCGGTTGGAAAGCCCATCAGCTGGGTTTCCGGGAAGACCAGCAGATCGGTATCGGCGCCGCAGTTGCCGATCGCCTCGATGGTGCGCTGCAGGTTGTACGCGGTATCGCCATCGCGACCGGCCAGTTGGACAAGCTCTACCTTCATTTCCAATCCTCGACTAACAGCTTCGACCGCCATGCCCTGGCGGCATGAGGTGTAAAAAACGATCCCTGTACAGGTTCGCTCAGCGTAAGCTAGCCCGGATTATGGGGTGGTCATCATGGCGGGGGGTATTACGCCCACGTGGTAACCCAACAGGGGTAGAGGATGAATTTTACGCTGCACGACATCGCCTGGCACCGATCGGTAGGCCAATTGATCGACACCCTCGACAAGGACCACTTCTGGACAGCCTTGGTGCGGTTGCTGAACGAGTACGTTGCCTGCGACAGCTGGGTTGCGCTGCTGTTTTCCGCAGGGCGCCCGCAGGTGTTCGCCGAGTGCCCCAGTGCAGACGGCAACCCTGACCCGCTGTTCCAGGACTACCTGAAGGGCTTGTACCTGCTGGACCCTTTCTACGTGGCCAGCCGAGAATCCGGGGGAACTGGCCTGGTGCGCCTGTCGGATGTGGCCCCTGAGTGTTTCGAGCAGACGGACTACTACCAGCGCTATTTCCGACTTAACGTGGTTGCCGATGAAATTCAGTTCAACGTGCAGCTGGATGCGCAGCGCACGCTGTGCCTGTCGTTGGGTAGCAAGCGCCGGTTCAGCATCGAACAGGTCACCCTGCTTGAACTGTTGCGGCCGTGGGTCACTGCGCTGATGCGCCAGCGGATGACGTTCGAGCGGGAGTTGCTGGAAGAGGCCACCAAGCCTGCGCCGCACTGGCAAAGCCGCATGGAGGACAGGGTCGAGCAGATGGAGTCGCCGCTGACCGGGCGTGAGCTGGAGGTGGGGCGGCTGATGCTGAGCGGGTGTTCCAGCAAAGAAATTGCGCGCAAGCTTGAAATCTCCGTGGAGACAGTGAAAGTGCACCGCAAGCATATGTACAGCAAGTTGGGTATCAAATCGCAGTCGGAGCTTTTTTCGCTGTTTCTTCAGGCCCAGCTGGGTTGATTCCGGCCAACTGCATGCCCCCTCACATGGGAGTGCACATGACTTGTTGCCTTGGCAGGGATTCTGTGGGAGCGGGTTTACCCGCGAACACCGGCATAGCCGGTGCCATCCACCGCGTCGCCTGCTTCGCGGGCATGCCCGCTCCCACAAAGACCGTGGCTGGCACCCAGGCCTTCGCTGCATGTTCAAATTCGACTGGTAATTAAAAATGACCCGCCCGCTGTTTGTTTCCATCGATGGGCCCAAGGGCACCGGCAAGACCACGCTTCTGGAGGCGGTTACCAAGGCCTTGCGGGCTGACAACAAGAAAGTGATCCGGCTTTGCGAGAAAAAAAGCGACCCCTACCGGGGGGAAACCATGGCCCTTGTCAATCAACTGGTCAGAAACCCGTCCCGGGACCTGGAGTTGAGGGTATGCGAGCGCTTCGCCGAAAGCCGTGCCTGGATTTCCCGACACGTGCTGCCCAGGCAGCCAGCGGGCAGCATCATCCTGATCGATCGCTGGTACCCTTCAGATGCCGCATTTCGCCGCAGCGTGGCGTTCGACGAAATCCTGCGCCTGAACCTCGAGCGAAATGTACAGGTGCCCGATTTGCATGTCGGGGTCGTCACGGCCCCCGATACTTCATGGGCTAGAGCCGCGGCTCGGACGCGCGGGCTGGGCAGTACGGTGATCCATAGCCTGGACGAGCAGGTTGCCTGTACCGAGGCGTTCGAGCGCGCGGTTGCGGAACACGGCTGGGTATTGTGCCGTAATGAAGGCGCCATCGTGGATGCAACGCGGCAGATAGTAGCCGAGATCGATGGCGTGCTTCGACCACGCCATCGACCGCAGTGCGATCAGTGCTGAAACATCAGCGAGTACTGGTTACTGCTTCATGGGCATATCCATCATCGACGACTGCTGATCCATCATCTTCATCATCATGTCCATCATTCCGTCGCCCATACCCATGCCACCCTTGGCTCCCGACATTCCCATGCCCGAACCCATGCAGCCCGCAGCATGTTGCTGGTGCAGCATGGCCATGCTCTCCTTCATTGTCTTCATGCCCTCGCGCATGGCGGCCTGGCGCTCGGCAGGGGTCTTCGCGGCTGCGGCTTTGTCATGAGCAACCTGCATCTTGTGCATTTGCTCGCTCATCGCCTTGTGCATGGGCGACTCGGAAGTTGTACTGGCGGCTGGGGCGCTGGTGGAGGCGTCGCCAGCCTGATTCTTGGCTTCGGCATGCGCCATGAGTGCACTACCGGCCAGAACAACAGCAAGAACCAACTTCAATTGCGTTTGCATGGCGAACTCCACTTTTATGGATATATACGACGTGCCTCGAGGCCTTGGTGTGCCTGGATGATTGCAGTCTAGGCAGCCATCTGGTCGCGAATTTGACCTACATCAAACAAGTGCAGCTTCATGTACTTTGAATAGGCTGGCTAATCTCATTGAAGTTGTCGGCATAGAGTCGTGGTATTTTTCAAGTTTCTTACTGAACCGTTAATTGTGCTCTTGTTCCTGTTCCGGGAGAAATACGATGGCAATTGATTGGCTGGCCTTTACACCATGGTCCGCGCTGGCCGGTGGTGTGTTGATCGGGCTGGGGGCTGGGCTGTTCGCGGTGGTGAATGGCCGTATTGCAGGAATCAGTGGTTTGCTCGGTTCGATGCTGCAGCGAGGCGGGGAAGGGCGCAGAGAAAAGCTTGCCTTTCTTTTGGGGCTGCTGGCAGCCCCGTTGCTTTGGGGGATATTTGCCACGCTGCCGTCAGCCCGTTTCACCACGGCATCCTGGACACTCATCGCGGCGGGCCTTCTGGTAGGGCTGGGGACGCGCTACGGCAGCGGTTGTACCAGCGGCCACGGCGTCTGTGGCCTGTCGCGCCTGTCACCCCGTTCGGCGGTGGCAACGCTGTGCTTCATGGCTACCGGTTTTGCCACGGTGTATGTGGTCCGCCATCTCGTACAAGGGGCCTGACATGCCAGTGTTCAGTGGTTTCATCGCCGGGCTGCTGTTCGGCGTGGGGTTGTTGCTGGCAGGCATGGCCGACCCTGCCAAGGTGCTCGGCTTTCTCGACATCGCAGGGCAATGGGACCCTTCGCTGGCGCTAGTGATGATCGGGGCGATTGCCGCAGCATGGATACCGATGCGCTGGGCGAGCGGTCATCCAACGGCCCTGCTGGGTGGGGCGATGCAATTGCCTGGCCGACGTGATGTGGACCGCCGCCTTATCGGCGGCAGCCTGGTATTCGGCATTGGCTGGGGGCTTGCGGGCATCTGCCCGGGGCCGGCCCTGGTGCTGCTGCCTGCAGGGTACTGGCAGGCCTGGCTGTTCGTCGCTGCGATGCTGGTTGGCATGGGGTTGTTCCAGTGGCTTGAGGCGCGTCGTGGTAGCTGACATCCAGCTTTCCAGGCCAGACCGCTGTATGTACGCACCTTGGTGGATGCTGCATCATGCCAGGCCATTTACCGCCCCACGGAGAAAACGATGATCAAGACCGGCGATACACTGCCCGACGTAACGCTTTACCAGTACAGCAACGGCGAGGGCGGCTGTGCAATCGGCCCGAACGCGTTTTCCTTGCACGAGCGCTGCAAGCAGAAAAAAGTGGTGATCTTCGGCTTGCCTGGTGCCTTCACGCCTACCTGTTCGCAGCGGCATGTACCGGGCTACGTGGCCGCGGCCCAGGACCTGTTCGCTGCCGGGGTTGCCGAAATTCTCTGTGTTTCGGTCAATGATGCATTCGTCATGAATGCCTGGGGCGCGAGCCTGCAGGTGGGCGAGGAGGTCAGGATGATTGGCGATGGCAATGGTGAATTCAGCGAGGCGCTGGGCCTGATCCAGGACCTATCGGCACGCGGCATGGGTCGGCGTTCGCAACGCTATGCCATGTTGGTCGACGACTTGGTGGTCAGGCACATTGCGGTCGAAGCACCCGGCAAGTTCGAGTGCAGCGATGCTGCGAGCATGTTGGCCTTGCTGCGTTAGTTCGTGAGCACTGAAGGCATGCGCTGTCTCGCTGAAAACTGAGCATGCGGGTGTTTCGCGTACCGCTGTGGGAGCGGGTTTACCCGCGAAGAATCCAATGCGGTGCATGGCACCGGCTTCGCCGGTGTTCGCGGGTGAACCCGCTCCCACAGGGCCCTGCTAAATCAATGATTCATGTGTTGTTCTATGAGAACGGGTACTAAATAGGCCCATCAACCTCCGATGGGCGCCTCACGCCGGGATGGCTTCAACTGAACCCCCTCCCAACGGGCAATCACCAGTGGTGCGATTGCATTGCCTAGCACGTTCAGCGTGGTAGTCCCGCTTTCAATCACTCGGAAGATGCCTGCGCTACGATCGCTCGTCATTTGGTGGGCGCCAGGTCGACCGCTTCCTTCGACAATGCGGCAAAGTCGGTAGAGAGCGACAGGTCCCGCCACTGGGCCAGCTCTTGCTCTACCGCGCTGTTCTTGGCCTCGATGCGCGCGACGGCATCGCTGCCCAGCGCCAGGCGCAGTGGTGGGTTTGTTGCATTGGCCAGGGCCAGCAGGGCTTCGGCCAGCTTCGCAGGGTTGCCGGGCTGGGCATGGTTGGCCGCCTCGGCGTGGTGGCGCATGACGCCGACGGTGGCTGCGTAGTCAGGCAGCTCCAGGGCTGTCTTCACCAGCGATTGGTCATCCAGGAAGTCGGTACGGAAGAAGCCCGGCTCGACCACGGTCACCTTGATACCCAAGGGGGCCAGCTCCTGATGCATCGCTTCGCTGATGCCTTCGACCGCGAACTTGGTCGAACCGTACACCCCCCAGCCCATGTAGGCCTGGTAGCCGCCGAGCGACGAGATGTTGATCACGTGGCCGCTGCGTTGGCGACGCATGTGGGGCAGTACGGCGCGGGTTACGTTGAGCAGCCCGAAAACGTTGGTGGCGAACAGCCGTTCGGTTTCGCTGGCGCTGGTTTCTTCTACCGCGCCGAGCACGCCAAAACCGGCATTGTTGACCAGCACGTCGATTTGCCCGAAATGCTTGATGCCAGCAGCGACCGCCGCATGGGCGTCCTCTTCGCGGGTCACATCCAGGCGCACGGCCAACAGGTTCGGGTGCCGGCCAAGGCGAGCCTCGATGTCTTCCGGGTTACGCGCCGTTGCGATGACGGCGTCACCCGCTGCCAGGGCCTGTTGGGCGATCAGGGTGCCGAAACCACGGGAAGCGCCAGTAATGAGCCAGGTACGCATGTCAACTCCTCCTGTATCCGACCCTGCACCATGCGGGCCTTCTCGATGAGTTGAGCGAACTTTAAAATCTGCGGATTGCTGTGATAATCCCATGAATATTACATAGGCCTTTGAGTAGCTTTCAGTAATGAAGCCAACCAGCACCGCCGACCTGTCCCTGTTCCTGTGCATTGCCCGCCACCTGAACTTCAGCCGCGCGGCAGTCGAGCTGGGCCTTACGCCCTCGGCCCTGAGCCATGCGCTGCGGGCTCTGGAAACCCGTCTTGATGTTCGCCTGTTCAACCGCACCACGCGCAGTGTGGCGCTTACCGAGGCCGGGGAGCGTCTTTACCAGAGGCTGCAACCGGCCTTTCGGGACATCGCCGACGCGCTGGAGGACCTCAACAACTTCCGCGACAAACCGTCAGGCAACCTGCGTATCACTGCCGGGCGCGCCGCAGTAGAGCTCGCGCTACTGCCACTGGCCAATCGCTTTCTGTTGGCGTATCCGGATATACGCCTGGAAATCGTCAGTGACGATGCGCTGGTGGACATGGTGGGCACCGGCTTTGACGCTGGCGTGCGCCTGGGGGAGCGACTCCAGGCGGACATGGTTTCGCTGCCCATCGGCCCTTACCTTCGTTCGGTGGTGGTAGCGGCGCCCGCGTTTTTTGATCGATATCCTGTTCCACAGCACCCGCAAGACTTGAAGCAACTACCTTGCATCGGGCACCGCTTCCCTGGTGGCGCACTTTATCGATGGGAGTTCGAGCGCGGGGGTGTGCAACTGGAGGTCGATGTCCAGGGGCCCTTGGTATTGGGTGACGTCAGCCTGATGCTGGCGCCTGCCTTGCAAGGGCTCGGCCTGGCCTATGTGTTCGAAGACATGGCCAAGGAGCACCTGGAGCGTGGCCATCTGCAGCAGGTGCTGGAGGACTGGTGTCACTACTACCCGGGGCTGTATCTGTACTACCCGAGCCGCCGCCAGGTGCCTGCGGCGTTGAGGGCCTTCATCGAGTTCGTACGGGAGCAGCGCTAGCGTGAGCGTGGCTTTTGGAGGCAGGTAGGGAAGGGCTAAACTGGCGCCAGTTCCAGACGTTCGCTTTGCCGCCGCTGCCTGCATACCCCGGAGGTAACTCATGGCTTTTGCACCTGAAAGGCTCTTTTTCGAGGACTTGCAAGTAGGTGAGTCCTTCATGAGCGGCTCGTATGAAATGACCCAGGAGCGGATCCTGAGTTTCGCCTCGGAGTTCGACCCCCAGCCATTCCATACGGACCCC
Organism: Pseudomonas sp. SA233; assembly: GCF_054792385.1. Taxonomy (NCBI): domain Bacteria; kingdom Pseudomonadati; phylum Pseudomonadota; class Gammaproteobacteria; order Pseudomonadales; family Pseudomonadaceae; genus Pseudomonas; species Pseudomonas sp. SA233. The sequence continues at coordinate 2,865,224 of NZ_CP096449.1, forward strand.
GATGCTGCCCAAGAAACCTTTTTTGCTGGGCTGGCTGCTAGCGGCTGGCATACCTGCGCAGTCACGATGCGGTTGTTGGTAGAGAGTGTTCCAGTGGCTGGAGGGCTCATCGGCGCCGGCAGCGAAATCAGCTGGCCAAGGGCCGTGCGACCAGGTGACCTGTTGCGAGTGACCACAACCATAAGGGAGCTTGCCGCGTCGAAGTCGAAGCCTGACCGGGGCTTCGCTGTCCTTGAGAGCATCACGCTGAATCAGGACGATGCCGTATGCCAAACCACGGTTTCAAGGGTATTGGTGTTTCGCCGGGCAGATGCATAAGGCCCCGAACTGTCCACATCATTCAATGCTCATGGGCATGCGAGTGAACGGTCAGGGCACCCGGCACCTTGGTCCGTTCGAGCCCGCCGTGGTCCAGCCACCGAAGCGTCTGCTCATAGGCCCGCCCCAGCAACGACTCGGTCTGGTCGAAGTTGAATACCGAGACATCGACCGGGCACAAGGGCGGAACGATATGCAGGCTGGTGAGGGTGCGGAAGTGTTCGATGTCACTCACAAGCTGGCGCATGCTCATCAGGTTGACAGTGTGCAAGGCCAAGGCGACAAGGCCGCGGGGCGGTTGAGTCAAGGCGCAGCTGAGCCCGGTGGGGATTACCACGACATTGCTGGCGCCCAGCGCTACGGCAGTCGAAATAGGCGTGTTGCTTGCCACACCGCCATCCACCAGGAACTGGCCGCCGATCTGCACGCAAGGGAACACCAGCGGTATCGCGGCGCTGGCCAGTAGCGCCTGCTCGAGCTCGCCATTGGACAGCACTGTCTCGGCACCACTTAGCAGGTCGGTGGTGACGATATGCAGGGGCAGTTTCGCATCCTCGATGCGATGGATCGGCAGCGCCTTGCCAAGCAATCGATGCAAGGCCGCTGGTTGCAGCAGGAAACCACGACGTTTGAGCAGGCCTCGGCAGGTATCGAGCCAGGACAAGGGAAAGATGTCGGTTCTGCTCAGGCCTCGCCAGAATTCGGCGAGAGTCTCGACACCCTGAGCGTTGGGCCTCGCTGCAAAGTAGGCACCGTTGATGGCGCCTACCGAGGCGCCAACCACCATGTCGAACTGGACTTCGGCTTCGACCAGGGCCCGCAGCATCCCCACCTGGACTGCACCCAGACTGCCGCCGCCAGCGAACACGATTGCGGTTTGCGTAGGCATGATTGCTGTCTCTGCGCAGACGTGTGTCGACTGAGTGTAGTTGGCCGGGTGCCGGCGGGGCTGGTTGCTGCCAGTGCCGCCCACCTATCATTTCTTGCCCGGCAATACCGAACCGAGAACTTGCCTGGCCGTCTGCACGATGACCCCAGCCTGGTCCGGGTCGCCCTTGATCAGGCTGCTGGCGAACTTCTTTGCCTGTTCAAGCTTGATGTGCGGCGGCAAGGGAGGAACGTCCGGATCGGTCTTGAACTCGATCAACACCGGTCGGTCAGCCGCCAGGGCTCGCTCCCAGGCGCCAGCAATGTCTTCTTCGCGTTCCACATAGATGCCTTGCAAGCCGATGGAGATGGCGAACAGGTGGTAGGGAACATCAGGAATCGCCTGTGAGGCCTCGAACTTGGGGTCGCCCTCCATTACCCGTTGTTCCCAGGTCACCTGGTTGAGGTCTTCGTTGTTGAACACCGCGCAGATCCACTGCGGGTTTTCCCACTGGCGCCAGTACTTGGCGACGGTGATCAGCTCGGCCAGATTGTTCATCTGCATCGCCCCGTCACCCACCAATGCCACCACGCTGCGCCGCGGATGGGCGAACTTGGCGGCGATGGCATAGGGTACCGCCGCGCCCATGCTGGCCAGGCCGCCGGACAACGAGCACTGCATGCCCTGGCGTATCTGCAGGTCGCGGGCAAACCAGTTGGCGCAGGACCCGGAGTCGCTGGTGACGATGGCGTGGTCGGGCAGGCGAGGGGAGAGTTCGTGCACCACGCGCTGGGGGTTGATCGGGTCAGCCTTGAGCAAGGCGCGTTTCTGCAGGGTCTTGTCCCAGTCTGCGCGCCAGCCTTCGACCTTGTTGAGCCAACGGCGCTCGGTCTTGTGTTCGAGCAATGGCAGCAGTGCCCGCAGCGTTTCGCTGGCGTCGCCGACCAGGTTGACCTCCATGGGGTAGCGCAGGCTGAGCATGTCTGGCTGCAAATCGATCTGCACGCCACGGGCCCGGCCTTCCTCAGGCAGGAACTCGGCGTAGGGGAAACCAGAGCCGATCATCAGCAAGGTGTCGCATTCGTTCATCAACCGATAACTCGGTTCGGTACCTAGCAGACCGATGGCGCCGGTGACCCATGGCCGGTCGTCTGGCACTACGGCCTTGCCCAGCAGCGCCTTGGCCACGCCTGCACCAAGCGTTTCAGCTACCGCGATCACCTGTTCGGTGGCTTGCAGTGCACCGGCACCGACCAGGATCGCCACTTTTCGTCCGGCGTTGAGTACCTCGGCGGCACGTTGCAGGTCCTGCTCGAAAGGCACCACCCTGGGCCTGCTGTAGCCGATGCCGGAATGCACCGTGCCATGGGCTTTCGGTGGTTCGTGGTAGGGCAGGTCCTGCAGGTCGTTGGGCAGGATGATGGCGGTGACCCGGCGTTCGCCGACGGCGGTACGTACAGCGCGATCGAGCAAGTGGCGCACCTGTTCCGGGGTCGAAGCCTGCTGGACGAAGGCACCTGCGACGTCCTTGAACATCGACAGCAGGTCCAGCTCCTGCTGGTAATGCCCGCCAAGCGCTGCTCGCGCCTGCTGACCGACGATGGCCAGCACTGGCTGGTGATCCATGCGCGCGTCATACAGGCCGGTGAGCAGATGTGAAGCGCCGGGGCCGGAGGTGGCAATGCACACGCCCAATTCGCCGGTGAACTTGGCATGGGCGCTGGCCATGAAGGCCGCCATTTCCTCGTGGCGTGCCTGGATGAACTGGATCTTGCCCTCGGCCCGGCTCAACGCCCCGAATACTCCGTTGATGCCGTCGCCGGGGTAGCCGAAGATGCGCCGCACCCCCCATTGATACAAGCGTTCCACCAGAAAGTCGCCTACCGTGCTGGTCATTGCCTTCTCCCGTCCTGTGACCGATAGGGGTCTGGACTTGGCTCGGATCGGGAAAGTTTCAAGCGTGTGCGCACTGGTCTACCGACTGGAACCTTGCATGAGCCATCGGGTTCGCAAGTGAACGGACAACAGGATCAGGACGCTCGACATGAATGCGACAGACACTGCGGGTGCAACCGTGCAGACCTTGTATTTCAAGGACGACGGTGCAACACCGAACAGCCGTTTCCCGGTATTGCTGTACCGTTTGCAACTCAACCCGTCGCAAGACTGCGCCAGTGCCTTCGAGGCGCTGTTCACCGCCCACCAGTGGGTGCCGCTGTGGCGCGGTGGGATCTTCGATTACCATCACTTTCACCCCAATGCTCATGAAGTTCTGGGCGTCGCATGCGGCCGGGCGCGGGTGACGCTGGGCGGCGAAGCGGGGCAGACAATAAGCGTGAAGTGCGGCGACGTACTGGTACTGCCGGCAGGAACTGGCCATCGCTGCGTCGAGAGCAGCGATGATTTTCTGGTGGTCGGCGCCTATCCCAAGGGGCAGGAAAACTACGATATCCAGCGGCCAGAAAGCGCAGCGCACCAGCAGGCGCTAGCGCGAATCGCTTCCGTGCCCGACCCCGCACAAGACCCGGTCAACGGCACGCGTGGCGCCCTGATGACGGCCTGGCGCTGAGTGCCTGAGCCGGTCGTCGCCCCTGCTGAACGGCTGCACTCAAGCCAGGATCAATCGAGCTGAGTCGCCCGATTTCACTCAGCCAGCAGGAGTTACAGCGATGGCCAAGTACCTGTACCTGATCAGCTACATCCTCGACAACCAACCCGGCACCTGCGAGTTGCGCAGCGACCAGGAGGATCTGAGCCGCGAAGCGGCGCGCGATTACCTGCAAGGCATGCACCGCAACGAAGCGTCATCTTTCACTGACGTGCAGGTGCAGCGTCTGGAGCACGACCATGAGCCAGGCACATCGCCGGGGCATTATCAGCAGCCATGAAAAGGTGAGGGCTGGCAGATGAAAAGAAGAGGTGAAACCTATAGAAAGTGGTGCGACCCGATCCTGCACCATCAAATCCATGAGGAAACGCTGGGCACCGGCACTTGCCTGGAAGTGCAGACGCGCTTGTCACGCACAGGCGCCACGCAGTTGTTCATTGGTGTCTATAGCACCGACGGTTCGGTGCTATACGAACGGATCTACGACCAGCGCGCAGGGGAAACCATGAGGCGGGCGCTGCTGTGGGGTGTTGGGTATGCCCGGCGCGTCGCGGGTGAGGGCGAGGCGTTGCGTGGCGAACCAGCAGGTAGTTGAATGATTCATCTGGGTTGCGCTGGCTGGAGCCTGTCGAGCCGTTACGTCGAGGCATTTGCGCAGCCCGGCAGCCGCCTGCAACGCTACGCCAGCCGCTTCAATGCGGTGGAAATCAACAGCTCCTTCTACCGACCCCATCGCCCCGAAACCTACGCCCGTTGGGCTGCGTCCGTACCAGAGCATTTCCGCTTTGCGGTGAAGGTGCCCAAGGCCATCAGCCATGAGCAGCGGCTCTGCGGGTGCGAGGAGGCGCTGGACAGGTTTCTTGCTCAATGCGGGCAGTTGGGCGACCGCCTGGGTTGCCTGCTGGTACAACTGCCGCCATCGCTTGGCCATGACCCCCAGCATGCGCGACGTTTCTTCGAAAGCCTGCGGCAACGGTATGACGGGCCGGTAGCGCTGGAGCCCAGGCACGCAAGCTGGCAATCGGCGCAGCCGATGCTGGTCGATTTGCGTATCGCCCAGGTTGCCGCGAGCCCGTCGCGCTTCGTTACCGATGCGCAACCGGGAGGTTGGCCGGGGCTGGTCTACTGGCGCCTGCATGGTGAACCGAGGATCTACCACAGCGAGTATCCCGACGAATATCTGCAGCGTCTGGCTGAACACTTGCGGTACAGCCTTGCCGCCGGAGTGCCCACCTGGTGCATTTTCGACAACACCGCCTCCGGTGCTGCGATAGCCAATGCACTGGCTCTGGAGCGGCATTTGCGCTGAGGAAGTGATGGAAGCATGGCGATGGAAAAGAGCGATGACCAACCAGTCAAAATTAATGAATCTTTTTACTCGTTGCTCGCTCCATTAGTCTGAATTGGTGAAGGAGAGTGCAATGGCTGGACAGCAGTTGTATGTGATCGAGTACGAGCTTCATGGGGAATTTCGCACCTTCATCATCCGGCTCGAGCGTATGGACAACGCCGAAGCCTGGCACTGGGCAAGTTGCGATGCCGGCGTGGGTATCATTCCACGGTTCGGCCAGCACAAGATCAAGAAGGTCAGCCGGCCGATAGCTGAGCGCTACGGCATCAACAATGTGCGCTGGCGGGTATCGGGCGACGGGCCGGAGTTCGTCGCACCGACCATTGATGTAAAGAAGTTCTCCAATAGCGGTACCGGCAATACCTGAAGCTTGTTGTGCGCAAGCCCTGCCTGAAATCTTCAGGCAGGCTTGCGCTCATGGGTTCGCTTCTCAAGTTTCGAGACACGATCATCCTCACTTTCTTTCAGGAGCCAGCACGTGCCGCGAATCATCACTCCCGCCACCCCTGAACACGAAATCAGTGAGCAGAACGCCCGCATGTTCGGTTCGCCGAAAGAGCGCCTGGATTTCTACCGCTGTGAAATCCAGTACGAGACTAGCATCCTCGCCAACCGCACAGACGCCTATCTTGCCGCGCAGTCGTTTCTGGTGATCGCCTTCGTATCGTCGATGGGTAACCTCAACCAGAGCTGGGGAGAGATGTTCACGCTGGTGGTTCCGCCGTTTCTTGCCTTGCTGGGCGTATTGAGTTCACTCAATGCCTGGCCGGGTATTCGCGCGGCCTACAAGATCATCGAGCATTGGCAAGTGAAACAGAGCCACCTGCTGCGCAGCGAGCCGTTGATGGGGCTGGCGTATGACGAATCGCCATTGTTCAGTGAGGCGGAAATTTCAGAGGCCGGGCACCGCAAGTCGTTGTTGTTTTCGCTGCGTACGCCTTGGATATTCCTGTTCTTCTGGATGATTCTCGGTATCTACGCGGTCTTCATCCAGCTGACGTGAGCAGCACAGCCGCACCCCGTTACAAGGCGGTGCTGCGATCGTTGTCGACGCTGATTACCGCCACATGCAAAGCCTCTGCTCCGGTACCAGCAACCAAGATTGATTGCGCTATTTTCTTTGGTCCTCCGGACAAATGTCATAGATCACAAACGCTGAACTCCTGCCGCCTTACCTGCGTCCCTCGAATGAATGCCCCAATAAAAGTGGAAATCACCCAACATTCAGCTTCGAGGGCGAAACGATGGACAAGACCAATCAAAGTTCGACATCTCCACCCGGTAGCACCCAGGAGCATGCCTTTATCGATGACGCCGGTGCGCTGCTTGGCGAGGCCAGGCACAAAGGCAGCGAGCAGTTCGAACATTACCGCGATAACGCAGCCGATCAGCTTGATTCGCTCGAGGAAGGTGCGCGTTCGGCGGCAGCTGCACTGCAAGGCAAGGACAGTCTCGGGCTGTCTCAGTACCTGAACCAGGCAGCAGAGTGTGTGGGTGAGTTTGCCGAGCAGGTACGCCATGAAAGTGCCGAAAGCCTGCTGCAGCGTGGTGCTCAGTTGGCCAGGAGCAATCCGGCGCTATTCCTGGCCGGTAGCGTCGCTATCGGGTTTGCCGTATCGCGTTTCATGCGAGCCAGCACCAGCCATGAGTCCACCACCCCTGCGTCGTCCGGTGATTGGCAACAGTCCCGCCCCGAGCAGCCAGTGCCTGATCGTGGTAGCGACGTATCCACCCGTGAACCTTTCACCCCAGTCGACCCAGTCGGCCCTGGTGCAGGCAGACCGGTCAGTGGCAGCCCGTTCGAACGCGATCCACTCAAAGGAGGTGAGTGATGAACAAAGAACCCTTGCATACCACCCCGAGCTTGCACACGGCGGAAGACGACGCCGTCGGTGTTGGCGGTTTGTTGCGCCAGCTGATGCGGGAAGTACCGGACCTGTTCACCAAGGAGCTGGCGCTGGCCAAGGCAGAGCTGCAGCAGAACCTCGCCACCCTCAAGGCCGGCACGGCTGCGGTGGCAGCGGGCGCGATCGTGATGCTGGCGGGCTTCGTCATCCTGTTGCTGGCGGCAGTCTACGCCTTGGCGATGGTGCTCGAACCCTGGCTGGCAGCCCTGATCGTGGGCGCGGTCACCTTGGTAATCGGGTTCATCATGTTGCAGTCGGGCAAGAAACGGTTCGAACCCACGCATCTGGCCCCTGACCGTACCTTGCATGCCATGCAGCAGGACAAGGACACGCTGAAGAGGAAACTGCCATGACCACTTCCTTCGAACATGAAGCGCACAAAGACCCTGACTTGCTCGAGCAGGAAATCAACGCCAAGCGCGAGCACATCAGCGATCTGGTGGACGCCCTCGAACAGCGCCTGAGCCCGGGCCAGATGGTCGACCGGGTCCTGGCCTATGCCAAGGGCAATGGCGGCGAGTTCTTCGAGAACCTTGGCACCTCCCTCAAGAACAACCCCGTACCCGCAACCCTGACGGTATTGGGCCTGGCCTGGCTGGGCCTGAACCAGAACCGCCCCTTCAACCCCGGGCCTGCGCACCATGGGCCTGGGTTGGGCGAAAAGCTCGGCGACGCGGTGGACACGGTGAAGGGCGCTTTCGCGCAGGCGGGGGAGGCAGTGCACGACGCCAGCCAGAAGGTGCGCATGAAAGCCCATGACATGCGCGATAGGGCCAGCGACTTTGGCAGCGGCGCCCGCGACTCCGTGGGGGCTTCCGCGGATACCCTGCGCCATTCGGCACACAAGGCCGCAGATCAGGCCACGGCACTGAAGGGCCAGTTCGATCACCTGCTTCAGGAGCAACCTCTGGTATTGGCCGCTTTGGGCATAGCGCTGGGTGCGGCATTGGGGGCCGCATTACCCACTACCCGCAAGGAAGACCAGCTGATGGGCGCCAGCAGTGATCGTTTGACCGACACACTCAAGGCCAAGGGCCGCGAGGTGAAGGCGTCGGTCGAAGAGTCGTTCGATCAGGTGGGTGGTAAAGCGTCTACACAGGCAGAGCGCAAGCCCGGAAACTCCGACCTTTCCTCAGGGTTGGGCTTCAATTCCTGATCCCGCTGGATGTGCGTCGCCGGCCCCTCTGCCTGCGCAGAGGGCTGGCGGCTCATCACGAATGTTGTAGGCCCAGGCTGGGAATGGCTGCGCAATGTCGCTACGCTTTGGCCCACGCGCCAGGTCAAGAATTCGCCACAGTGAAGAAAACAGTTCGGTTTGATGATCTTCAGGTCTTCGTCACAACAGCCTTTGCCGGCAGCTTCTCGGCAGCGGCCAGGTTGTTGGATATTTCACCGGCCTTGGCCAGCGGGGCTGTCCAGCGACTGGAAAGCAGCCTGGGTGCCAGGTTGTTCGTGCGCTCCACGAGGCGTTTGCGGCTCTCGGATGATGGCGAGCGATATCTGCCCCATGCCCGTCAGGCCTTGGACGCACTGGACGCCGGTGAGGTGGCGCTGACCGAAGGGCGAGATGAGATCGCGGGTACACTTCGCCTGTCCATCCCTTCGGATATTGGCAGGAATCTGCTGCTGCCCTGGCTCGACGATTTCCAGCGGTTGTACCCCAAGGTGACGCTGCAACTGCGGGTCAGCGATCAGGTGGCCGACCTTGTCGGCCAGCAACTGGATGCGAGTATCAGGTATGGGCAACTGGCAGATTCCAGCCTCGTTTCACTGATGCTCGCCCCAGGGAATCGCAGAACGGTCTGCGCCTCACCTCGATACTTGGCACGACATGGGGCGCCAGACGCTCTGGAAGACCTGGGCAGGCATAATTGCCTGCGCTATGTAATGGGCGAGCAGACTTACGAGCGATGGAGTTTCCATTTGCCCGATGGAATCAAGACCGTCCAGGTTACAGGCGACCGCTTGAGCGATGACGCCGATGTCGTTCGGCGCTGGGGTGTTGAAGGATTGGGGATCGTTTACAAATCCAGGCTGGACGTTCTGGCGGACATACGCGCTGGGCGGCTGGTCGAGTTGTTTCCTTGGGATTACGGCCAACCTGCGCCGTTGCAACTGGTGTGCGCTCATCGAACCTCGCTCACACCTGCTGTGCAGGTGCTCAGAGCATTTCTCGCAGAGCGATTCGAGCAGCTCATCGCTGCTGATGGCTAAGCTGACGGGGCTCATGGCCCCGCCTTGGTTACCTTGACTGGCTGAATGCTCAGAAGCCTTCCAGGACAATCTTGCCTTTTGCCTTGCCGCTTTCGATCAGGGCATGGGCGCGTTTGAGGTTGCCGGCATTGATGCTGCCGAAGTGCTCGCCAACGGTGGTCTTGATGACCCCTTCGTCGACCAGCGCCGAGACTTTTTCCAGCAGATGGTGCTGCTTGATCATGTCCTCGGTCTGGTACAGCGAGCGTGTGAACATCAGCTCCCAGTGCACTGACAGCGATTTGCGCTTGAACGGCACGACATCAAGATGCTCAGGGTCATCGATCAGCGCGAGCTTGCCCTGTGGGCGCAAGACTTCGACGATCTGCGCGAGGTACGCATCGGTGTGAGTCAGGCTGATCACGTAATCCACTGGGTTGAGCTGGAGTTGCTCCAGTTGCAGGGCAAAGGATGCCGAATGGTCGATGACGTGATGTGCCCCGAGTTCGCTGACCCAGGCCTGGGTTTCAGGCCGTGACGCGGTACCGATCACCTTGAGCTGGGTACGCTTGCGTGCAAGCTGTACCAGGATCGAACCAACCCCGCCGCCGGCACCGATGATCAGCAGGCTCTTGCCAGCGCCGCCATTTTCCTCAACACCCAGGCGGTCGAACAGCAGCTCCCAGGCGGTGATGGACGTCAGCGGCAAGGCTGCGGCACTGGCATTGTCCAGAGTACGAGGCTTGTGCCCGACGATGCGTTCGTCGACCAGGTGAAACTCGCTGTAAGTGCCCGGGCGGTCGATCGCGCCGGCGTAGAACACTTCGTCGCCAGGCTGGAACAACGACACCTCGGCGCCGACCTCGCGAACGACGCCCACGGCATCCCATCCCAACACCTGGGGATGGGCGCCGCCGCGGCTGGCTCTGACCTTGGTATCGACCGGGTTTACTGCGATAGCTTTGACTTCCACCAACAGGTCCCTGGCGCCGGGCGTGGGTTTGGGCAGTTCGTGCTCGTACAACGATCGGGAATCCTGGATCGGGAGGCCGGGGGTGTCGTAGACGATTGCTTTCATTGGGATGTGACCTTTCAGGTAAACAGTGGTAACAGGCTAATCGTGTCGGCCCCCCTGAAAAACCGGGCTATTGCCGGAACACTTTCCGCGTTTCGCTGAAAATCGGCTAGCTGCCGCCCGGGTTGAAAGGGCTCCCTTGGACCGGGCGGCAGCAATCGGCAGCCTTGTGGTGGAACGTTGCCAACAGACTGCGCAACGTTGTCGGGATTCGGGAATTGGGTTCAGGCAACAGGGATCGGGTTCTCAACCAGCGCCAGGTTGAACTGGTGAATCAGTTCGTGTTCGTTCAGGCCCTGGTTGGCTCGCAGCGGGACGACACGATCCACCAGGACTTCCGTGGTTGCGGATTCGAGCTTGACCAAGGTTTCCTGGATAAAATCATCCAGCGGCATGGCACGCTCATCACCGCTCTTGTGAATCAGATCGGTGTCCACCCAAGGTGGCGCAATTTCCAGTACCTTGACGCTGGTGTCACGCAGGCTGAACCGCTGCGACAGTGAGTAGGAGTGGATGGCGGCCTTGGTCGCCGAATACAAAGCGGTGGCCGCCAGCGGCAGGTAGGCCAGAACCGAACTGTTGTTGATGATGCAAGCATCCGGTTGGCGCTTGAGGTGCTCGACGAAGGCTGCGCTGACGCGCACCGGGCCGAGCAGGTTGGTCTGCAGCAAGCTCACTGCTTGTTCGTCGTCGAGGTCCCCGGAAGCCGGATTGTCGAACGGCATGACGCCGGCATTGTTGATGATCACGTTCAATGCAGGATGGCGGCGGATCACATCCTGGGCCACCTCCTTGATCTGCTGCGGATCATTGATGTCCAGGCGCACTGTATCGATCCCCGGGTTGGCCTGGGCGATTTCATCCAACAGTGCCTGACGGCGCCCCGCAACGATCACTTTATTGCCACGTTGGTGGAATGCCTCGGCCAGAGCGCGGCCGATGCCTGAGGTACCGCCGGTAATGAAAATGGTGTTTGCGCTAAGTTTCATGATCCGTCTCCTTGCATTGTTCAGTTGGCGTTGTAGCGAGGGGCAAGCTGATTGCTGGACAGCTGGCCGAACAGGGCTTGCCGGCTGGCCTCGTAGCGTTCGAAGGACTTCAGGTCATGCATCGAGGGGATAGAGATCAGTACCTCGTCGTCAAAGTCCTGCAGGGCACCGTCCACCAGGTCCTGGGCCGACATCACGATACCCGGATCAAGGTTTTCGACCGGCAAGCCGCCGATCTGCCAGAAGTCGGTGGCGGTGGCTCCTGGCAGCACTGCCTGGATCCTTATGCCTTTGTCCGCAAGCTCCTTGTGCAGGGACTGGGTAAAGGCGGTGACATACGCCTTGCTGCCACCGTACACACCATTGAGCAGCTCCGGCGCCAGGCTGACAACGGACGAGATGTTGATCACGGCGCCTTGCGCACGGGCGACAAATCCGGGGATGGCCGCGTAGGTGAGGCGGGTGAGGGCGGTGACGTTGAGGGTGATCATTTCAGCCATGCGCTCGACATCACTTTCCAGCAGGCTGGTGTGGGTGCCTATGCCTGCGTTGTTCACCAGCAGGCTGATACTGGCGTCCTCGCGCAATTTGCGTTCTACCTTGGCCAGGTCATCCGTGTTTGCCAGGTCTGCCGGAAACACCTCCACGTTCTGCCGGGTTTCCGTAGTCAGCCGGCTGGCCAACGTATTGAGGCGCTCCCGGTTGCGGGCCACCAGCACCAGGTCGTAACCCCGACGCGCCAAGCGTTCTGCGTAGATCGAACCGATGCCGGTAGAGGCGCCAGTGATGAGGGCAGTGCCTTTGAATTGCTGCTTCATGGTCATGCTCCGTTGTTGGATGTGGAGCCCATGATGCAGAAGGTCGCCTTTGTCTTAAACGACACATATGGTACGTTTTCAGGACATCCAATGTGGAGCTCCAACCATGCACCGGGTCGGCTATCTCATCACCGAAGGTTTCCAGATCATGTCGCTGGCGACGCAGGCCGTGTTCGAGTTCGCGAACATTGTCGCGGGCGAAACGGTTTACAAGATCCAGAATTTTTCCATCGGCGGCGGCACGGTGCGTTCTTCCCTGGGCATGTACATGGACACGCTGCCGTTGGGCGCTCCTGGTCTGGCTGATACCTGGATGATCACGGGAACCCTGACGCCGCTGACTCCGCCAGGCGAGGAAGTGCTGGCCAGCGTCAGAGGCTTTGTCGATGGCGCTCGACGCACTGCCGGTCTGTGCACCGGCTGTTTCGTATTGGCTCAGGCAGGCGTGCTGGACAACCGGCGGGCCACGACACATTGGGCCTATGCGAAAAAGTTGCGGGAACTGCACCCGAAGATCGAAGTGGAAGAAGACCGAATCTTCATTGTGGACGGGCAGATCTGGACGTCCGCCGGGATGACCGCCGCCCTGGACATGGCGCTGGGTATGGTGGAAAAAGACCTGGGAACCGAGATGGCCAGGTCAGTGGCACGCAAGCTGGTGATGCATCAGCGCCGCTCCGGAGGGCAATCGCAGCATTCCGAGTTGCTGGCGCTTTCGCCGAGGTCTGATCGGATACAAAACGCCCTGGATTACGCGCGCAAGCATTTGAGCCGTCCATTGAGTGTCGAAGAGCTCGCCGAGTCCGTGCATTTGAGCCCCCGACAATTTACCCGCGTATTCACTGCCGAGACAGGTCAGTCACCTGCCAAGGCTGTGGAAAGCCTGCGTCTTGAGGCTGCCCGCCTGATGATCGAGCAGAGTCGCCACAGCCTGGATGTGGTGGCGAAGGAAACCGGGTTCAGGGACCGTCGGCACATGCGGGAGGTGTTCATTCGTGGTTTTGGTGTCCCGCCTCAAGCCGTGCGAAGAGATGCCCGGCGGGTCATATCGGTTGAATGACAACGCACGCAGCCTGATGGGTGTGCGCTTTCTGGCTCTGATCCACTACACAGGAAGCAGGTGCTCTCGTTCAAGCAACTCGATGTTGGACGGCTTGACCCGAACTTCGTGAAGCTCTGGGGGCAGTGAACCAGCGGCACTCGACTATCTCGTGATCTGCAGCAGGCTTTGCTCCCGCTTCAACAGGCAGCTGATAGAGGTAGTGCTCCTCACCTGCGAGCACGTAATGGTTGAGGAATCGAGCACCATTGAAGGGTAGGCAAGTTTCCTCCATCAGCTCGCGCTGCGCTGTATCCAGGTGATGCTCGCCTGGGTCAATCTTCCCGCCTGGCAACGCCCATTCAGCGCCTTGCTTGCGCACGAAAAGGATGCGTCCTGCTTGCAGGCAAATGACAGTCGAGTGCCGTTCTCTGGCGTTGTTCATCATGCCCCTCCCGGACCATGGAGGTGGCATCAGGGCAGCAATCACCCTGATGCCAGCTGCTGATTATCAGCGCTCTTTATCCCACTGCTGCTGATCATCTGCCTGGTTTTGCTGACCACCCATGCGGTCCTTGTCTTGCAGGTTCTGGTTCTGCTTGTCGGTTGTACCCTGGCCGCCCTGGCTGCCCGTATCACGGGAACGTTCCCAGTCCTTGTTCATCTTGTCCTCAGGTTTTTGGCCGGATTGGCTGCCACCTTGCTGCTGACCGGGCATCCGCCCCCCCGAACCTTGGCCGCCTTGCTGGCCAGCTCCGGCAGTATTGTTGCCCATGCCGGTGTCAGCATTGCCCTGGTTGCCACCTTTGTCTTGATTGTTTGCCATGATCGCTTACCTCGGGTCAGACACAGGAAGATCTGTGTGTACTGTTATGACCGAGGCCCGTTCGCGCGGTATGCAAGGAATATTTGGCTAGCTGACTAAACGCATGAATTTCAGGGGTACGAGATTTTGGTGTGTGAACAGGAAGGTGCCTGAAGGGCAGCGCCATCTGCGAATCCCTGTTCGGGGCGATCGGTGATCGCCCCTTTTACGGTTCAGGGGCGGTCCTTGAGGGTTTCGAAGGCTTTGACGCTTTTGATCAGGCTTTTGTTGCTGGCGGAGCCGGCACTGTTGAACAGGAAAGAGAAATCCGAGGCCAATGACGGGCTGCCGGCAATCGTCGCGTACTGATGGCACTGATTGCAGTCATCACCCTGCACGTAGGTCTCCATGGTGGTGTTGGCCACCGGCACGTTGCCCTGGCTGATGAACGGCCCGTACGACAGCGGCACTTGCGCGTTGGCGCCCGGTTCCGGGCTGGACGGATTGGGGGCGAGGGTCCAGAGTACGTTGATCAGCTTGTAGTACTGAAACACCGACTTGCCTTGGCTGTGCTGCGCGAAGTTGGCTTGTACCGCGCTGTTGAGGGCTTGCAGGTCGCCGGGCACGGGGTGTACGCGGGTGGTCTGTACCGGCTGGTCGCGTGGGAAGAGATCGGTGCAGTCCTTGTCGGGATGCGTTTGCTTGCACTGGATACGGGCTTGGTTCGGTGTGCACTCGGGGCCGTCGCCACAGTCAGGGTTGTTGAAGGCGAACCCGTTCGGCGGGGTTTGTTGCGGCGGGACCTGGGCCGGTTCGGGCACGTTGTCCACCTGCTCGAAGGTGGTCCAGATGAAGTTGGGCGAAGCCTGGGTCTTGTTGATGATATGCAGGCCCACCAGCCCCACCACCTCCTGGGTGCACTCCAGCGTGTCGGGGCGTTTGAGCCAGGCGACGGTAGTCAGGTAGCGCCCGAACAGCTCGGGTTTGCCGGTCAGCACCCGCCAGGCGGCCTTGAGCTCGATCGCGCCCAGTTGCTCCTGTGGCACTGGGGAGGTCGGCAGTGAGCGCATCGGTTCGCCGATGGGCAGCGACAGGCCCTCCGGTGTCTGGCCGTCGAGGTTTTGCGCGACCTTCAACTGGTTGGCGGCGTCGTAGAGCCCCTTGTCGACGATGTAGTCGAACTCGGCCTTGCCCACCTTGCGCTCAAAAAATACCAGTTTGCCCGCCTGGTCCGTCAGCCAGCCGCCGGACGCCTCCATGACCGGGTCGGGAATGGACGCAAGTGTCCCGGTCGACAGGTGGAAACCGTGCAAGGCATTGATCGCGCCTTCGGAGGTGGCGTTCATGAACTTGCGTGCGCCCACCTTGAGCGCCTTGAGGCTACCCTGGGTGCTGCACCCGGACGGCACCAGGGTTTGCACACCCCAGCCGGTGGGCGTGGGTGCGCCGGGCAGGAAGATGTCGTTGGCGTCCTTGTAGCTGGCCCATACCGGGGCCACGCTCATGGGTTGACCCGGTGCGGAGGGGACCCCGAACTGCGCCAGCGTGCTTTGCATGTCGGGTTCACCCGCCAGGCTGGCGGTGGCTGGCCAACCGGGGTTCACCGGCCAGTTCAAGGCAATGAACAACTGCCAGCCAAAGCAGTTCATGAACGCCTGGCTGGTGGCATTGAAGTTGTTGACCGGCAGGAATCCCCCGCTGGCCGGGTTGAACACCAATTGCTGCTGTACACAGGTATCGGCGTCCGACAGCGTGGCTGCCGTGGCGGGTTGCGGGGTCGACAGGCACAGTAGAATGCCGCACAGCAGCGACAGAAGACTCAAGCGTGACCTGGACATCATTGCGCTCCTTGCAAGCTGTGAAGCCGCACCCGAAGGTGCGGCGGTAGAAGGGCGTAAGTGGCGTAAGTGGCGTGGCTCAGGCGCCAGGCACCAGTGCCAGGCCAGACTCCCAAGGGTGGTCTGTCGCGCTCACGTTAACGTCTTCACCTGGGTTGAGGGCACGCACTGCCACCAGGCCGGGTGCTGCGGAGGGGCTGACCGTGATGGTCAGAATGTAGGCCTGGGTGCCGCCCGAGTTGGTCTGGCCAGGAATGGCCGATGCGTCGGGCAGGTACTGGGTGACCTGCGCCGTCACCCCAGGGTTGGAGAATTGCACCCTTGCATTCTGCGCCGTGGTAGTCGGGTCGGCACCTTGCACCACCAGCACGAACTGGTTGCTGCTACCCGGTGCAAGCCAGGCGGGCAGGTCGGTGGGGGATTGCCCGTAGAACAGGTCCAGCGGCAGCAGTTGCACTGGCCAGGGTTGCAGGCCGGCCACCCGGTCCTGCACGCATGGGAACGCTTGAGGCGTGGTGCTGAGCGGCTTGACGGTGACGCTCAGGCCGACCAGCAGTTGTTGGGCGATGACCCACACATAGTTGACCTTCTGGTTGTTGATGGTGATGTCATTGATCGAGAAACCAGCGCTTTCCGGCACCTCGAACACCGCCTGCAGGATCTGGTCGGAACCATTGGCGGCCGACTTCGCCGTACCGCGCGTGATGCGCCAGTACTGGCTCACGTCCTGGCCTTGCGGGCCCTTCCAGGCACTGAAATCGGTGGGCTGCTGCAAGTACAGGCCAATGGGGTTGGTCAGCGACAGTCGGTTGTTCACTGCCGTGGTATTGGCCATGAAACCGATGTGCGGATCAGAGTTGCGATAGTTTTGCCCGTACTGCGCGCAGCAGATCAACGACTGGGCGTTCTGACTGCTGCTCACCGGGCGCAGGATGGTGGCGGCGGCGGCCAGGTACACCTCGGCGCTGAGGGTATTGGGGCCGGAGGTCAGGTGCATCGCACCGCCGTACTGGCCGGGCACACAGGCCGTTCCGGCGTTCCATTTGTTGACGGTGTCATAGGCCGGCTTGCCGGTGGTGGGGTCGATGACCGGGTCGCCGGCCTTGCCGGTCGGGCAGTCGACGGTGTAGCGCAGGTACAGGTCTTCGAGTTGCACGTTCGGGTCGATGTAGTCGCGGTACAGGCCCAGCACTGCGTTCGGGTCGATGCGCCACATGGTCAGGAAGTACGCGGGGTTTTCGCAGGTGAAGGTGATCTTGCGCATGTTGCCGTTGGCATCGCGTACGATCGACCACTCGCAGTACTCGTCGAGCCAGCCCCGCGGGCCGGAAGGCGAGAACGCCGTGTACTTGCCGTTCCAGTCGATGCTCGGGCAGCGCTTGGCCGGCAGTTGCAGCACGGTACCTTGCTTGTTGGGGTCGTAGAGCATGTAGAGGGTGTTGTCGAGCGTGATCTGGCCGTGGTCGGTCAACGCCATCACCTGGTCCAGGGTCATGGCCTTGCCACCCAGCTGGGGAATGACCGCCGCACCGTTGTTGTAGAAGAACGTCCAGAGCCGGTTGGGGAAGGGCGCCCAGGTGATCGCCGGGGCGGTCACGTCGCCGAAACCTTCCACCAGCGGGTTGTAGTAACCCGAGCGGGGGGCGTCGTTCAGGCCCGACCAGGGGTTGCCGATGATCGACGATTCGGTCCAGCCGGTGAGGTTGTTGTTCCAGTCGGTTTCAAACTGCGGCAACTGGTCTTCCAGGCCCAGCTTGTTGTAGTCCTTGGGGGCTTGGCCGGCGGGAGAGGTGAACTGCTTGAAGGGCGTGCTCATGTCGGTTCTCCTGATGTGCGTGAGGTGGAAGCAGAGCAGCAGCCGGCGACCGGGGGCGGGCCGGCGAGGGTCTGGCGCGGGTCGTCCCACACCAGTTGGGCGATGAAACCGGGCAAGGTCATGTATTCGTCAGGCGTCAGCACGCGGCCGCTGTCGAGGTGGGTCACCACCAGCGACAACTGCACCGCGTCGCCGCGGGCAAGGCCCAGCGCAGCGGCGTTGCGGGCCGCATTCAGTGCGCGGGACACGCCGTGGGTGATGCATCGGCCCTTGTCGTCCACCAGCCCCATGCCGATACGGCTGAAGCGCCCCACGTAATGGGGGTTGTCGGCGCTGATGTGCTGCGTGGCAGCGTCGGGCTGGTCGAGAAAGACATCGATCAGATAGGTGTCATGGGTGCAGCGCACATGATCGAACACCACCCACGGCCCGGGCCCTGCGGCGTTGCCCGCGGCAGGCCCGGCTGTTGCGCTGTGCTTGCAGCAGGCGCCGGTGGCCGCCTTGGGCGCGCCGAATTGTGGGGCCACCGGCACGCCGTAGTCGTAGCCGATGTGCCGGCTGTCCTGGGCCATGTCGCCGATGGTGGTGTAGCGCCAGGCGTCGGCGCTGGTGAATGTGAGCTGCGTGGCATCGTGACCGGAGAACGGCTGGAGCAGGCACTGCGTGGTGAATTGCGCCCCGGGGTTGGCCCTGATCCATACCTCGAGCATGCGGTCGATGTTGGCGTGGTAGGAGCAGAACACCGGGTCGAAGGCGGTGTAGGCGTTGTCGGCCATGTCGCCGCCGATCCAGCCGTGATAGTTGTCGTGGGGTTGCTCGTAAAGGCCGTCGAAGTTGAGGGCACGATTGGGGTACAGGCTGTCCTTCTGGGGCGGGTCGAACACCGGGATGTTGGCCCACGGATAACCGGGCACACCCTGTGGTTGGCTGAAGGTGGTGAACTTCAGGGCATCCACCACCTGTTGCTGGAAAATCCGGCTCATGCCGAACAAACGGGTGCGCTCCGAACGCGAGTCGTCACCGTGGGTGTAGAACAACCGGTCGCGTTGCACATACCGGCAGTCCACCCCTTTGACCGCACCGCTGGCGCACACTTTCGAACAACCATCCTTGGCGGCAGCGTAGCGCAAGGGGTTGGGCCGGGTTTCGCCGGTGTGCGGGTGCACATAGGTTTCATCGAGAAAAGCCTGGGGCAGGCCGGCCTGTGGGCTGCCGTCGACGCTTGCGTCTTCGGCCATCCAGTCCCAATAGGGTATGGCACAGTCGATCAGTTGCTCCAGATACAACAGGTAGGCCCGGTGCCAGAGGGCAAACGCCTCCTGGTAATGCAGGCACCAGTTGGTGTGGATGTAGGCGTAACGTTGCCAGGGCGAACCACTGTCGGGGTCGCCCACCTGCATTACATCGTCGAGGCGGGCGCGGTACAGGTTCAGTTCCTCAAGGCTCAGGGCGCGGATGTCCTTTCTCACCCGCCTGACCGATTGGGGCAGGTCCGGTGGTGGGATGCGTTCGGCCAGGTCGAAGGGAGAATCGGCGTTCAGGCGCCAGCCCTGGTTGACCCACAACCTGAAGGTTTCCAGCGCATCGATCGGCCAGAACTGTTGCTGGTCGAGGGTCAGCGGCATGTTGCGCGAGGCCAGGTGCTGGTAGATGGTTTCTGACCAGGTTTTGACCGAGTCCGGGTCGTCCAGGTAGACGAAATAGGCGTTCATGCACCCGGTCCAGGAGGCTGCCACGGCCGCGCGCTGCGCAGCAGGAATCCAGTAGGGAGCGGTAAAAAGGCCGTGGATGTCCGCGGTCCATGTCGGTTTCGCGATGATCATAAGGTCCCTCTCATGCGCCCCGCAGGCCATATTCGGCCGGGCTGCTAAGCTCAGTTGATGGTAAAGAGCTGGCGCGCAGGGAATCGTGCAAATTGGCGCGTCCTTGCGGCGGATTCATTGCAGTTTTTCAGGGAAGACACGTGAAAAATGACAGACGCCATGGATCTGAAGATTCTGGGAAAGCTGCAAAAGGATTGCAGCCAGAATCTGGAGTTGCTCAGCGACAGCGTTGGGCTGTCTTCCACCAGTTGCTACCGGCGTATCAGGCGCCTGGAGAGCGCAGGCATCATCAAGGCCAAGGTCGCGATACTGGACGAGCGCAAGCTTGGCATTCAGGTGACTGCCTTCTTTTTGGTGAAGCTGGACCGCGACAGCAACGACATCGACCGCAAGATGCAGCACATCCTGGCCAGCCACCCGGAGATTCAGGACTGCTACCTGATGACGGGCGAGTTCGACTTCGTGATGGTTGCCAAGTTTCGCGATGCCACCGAGTACACCGACTATATCTACCGGTTTCTCGACACTTACCGGGATATTCCGATTCGCACTTATTCCTCGACGCTGGTGGTGCGTACGGTGAAGAAATCGTATGAATTGCCGCTGGGAGGAGGGCTGCAGCAGACTGTCGATGCCTGAAAAAGCTAGCGCGGTACCTTGAACCGCTCGTGATACTCAGCATTTATTCAAAGGTAGATTGCTGCCGTAGCGTCGAAAGAGTACAGATGTGCTCCTTGATTGAGCAAAGGCTCAGTTTGAATGGACGCTTGTCGCTGCCAAGCCTGCGGCGACATCCCCTCGGCCTTCACGAATGTGCGGCAAAAGTGGGACTGATCGCAGAAGCCGCACTCCAGTGCGATCTCAGCGAGCATCATTCCCGAGCCCCCCAGTAGTTCCTTGCTTTTGCGCAACCGTTGTTCACGCATCCACTGCTGCGGGGGCACGTGCATGGTATCCCTGAACATTCGTGTGAAATGGCTACGCGACAGCGAGCAGGCTTGGGCGAGTTCCGTAACAGTTATGCCAGTGTCCAGGTTCTCCAGCATCAACCTCTTGGCAGTCGTGACCTGCCAGGGCTTGAGGAGCCCGGTCGTTTTCAGTGCGACAGTCGCCAGCACAGTGCAGTGATCGCTGTTCATACAAATCCATTAATCAATGAAGTGGGCACGCATGTTTCGAGTGGGCAGGGCAGGCCACTGCAGCCGCGGGCGGGCCACAGACGATAACGCTCGATTCGATGGCCTGGCTCAGCCAGCCGGCGTACCCATCAGCGGGTCAATGAACAGCCCCTGGATGCAGGGGCTGGCAATGGTCAGACAGCGGCAGGAACCGGGGCCAGGGTTGGGCCGTGCTGAACGCGCTCTGGTGCTTTGTGCACCATGGTGTAGGCATAGTCGACACCCATGCCGTAGGCGCCGGAGTGTTCTTTCACCAGTGCCATGACGGCATCGTAGGTGTCGCGGTTTTTCCAGTCGCGTTGCCACTCCAGCAACACTTGTTGCCAGGTCACCGGAACCACGCCTGCCTGAATCATGCGCTGCATGGCGTAGTCGTGGGCTTCCTTGGTGGTGCCACCGGAGGCGTCGGCAACCATGTAGATTTCATAGCCGGCATCGTTCATCGCCGACAGCGCGAAGGTGGTGTTGCACACCTCCGTCCACAGGCCGGAAACGATGATCTTGTTGCGCCCGTTCTTCTTGAGCGCGTCACGCACCTTCTGGTCATCCCAGGAGTTCATGGAGGTTCGCTCCAGCAGCGGAGCGTCGGGGAAGACGGCGAGCAGTTCGGGGTAGGTGTGCCCAGAGAAGCTTTCAGTCTCGACCGTCGTGATGGTGGTGGGCACATTGAAAATCCTGGCTGCCTTGGCCAGGCCCACGGTGTTGTTCTTCAGCGTCTGGCGGTCGATGCTCTGGACGCCGAAGGCCATCTGTGGCTGCTGATCGATGAAGATCAGCTGGCTGTTGAATGGGGTCAGTACTTCAGTTTTCGGATTGTTCATTTGTGTTCCCTGTCAGCTGGATGATGGTCATCGCACAAGTCACGGCGCCTGTTTTCTGCAGGCTGTGCTGAGGCACTGGATGACGTCCTCAGTGATGCCCGTTGCTTGAGTCCGAGAACAAGATAGCCAATCGCAGAGCGAAGCGGTGGCGCACTTTTGCGCTTTCAGGGGCGCATTAATGCGCCCTTCGATTGTTCATCCTGTTGCTAGTATTCGCACGCAAACGCGGGTCTACCTGATCCGGTTTACGCCAGGAGAAAGCGATGGCAGCTTCACAACCACTCAACAAACAAACCGCCTATTGGGGCGTTCCGTGGGAGAATTCCTACGGGTATCCGCAGGCACGGCGGGTAGGGGACGAGATCTACGTATCGGGCCAGTTCAATCATGACGAAGAAGGTAACCTGGTCGCGCCGGCACCCTTGGATCGTGACGGCAGGCCCTGTGATTTCTCTTCGATGGGGGATCAGATGCGCGCCGCCTACGACAATATTGCCAAGCTGCTCGCGCTATACGGAGCGACGCTTGAAGATGTCGTGGAAGAGACGCTCTACGTACTGGACATGGACGCGGCCTTTGCCGTGGTCGGCAAGGTGCGC
The DNA here is from genome assembly GCF_054792385.1 of Pseudomonas sp. SA233. Classification (NCBI taxonomy): domain Bacteria; kingdom Pseudomonadati; phylum Pseudomonadota; class Gammaproteobacteria; order Pseudomonadales; family Pseudomonadaceae; genus Pseudomonas; species Pseudomonas sp. SA233. Next base: position 2,887,270 of record NZ_CP096449.1, read on the forward strand.
AAGGCCGCCTACGGCACGGAACGGCCTCAATGCGCCAGCAACATCATCGGCGTATCGAGGCTTGCCCAGCGCCCACAGCTGATCGAAATCGCCTGCAAAGCGGTACTTGGCTCACGCGCTGAGTGACCCGCACTCCCGGTTTCGCTCTACGGGACCGGGAGTACCAGTTGGCCCTCGATCAACGGCTTCTGGTTGGCAACGGCAGCTGCACAGAACGTCATGAACGCTTTGACTCGCCACGATTTGCGGATGTCCTGGTGCGTCAGCAGCCACAGCTCATCCTGCAGCTCCGGCACCACCGGGCCGACGCGTTCAAGCCCAGGCGTGATATCACCCAACATGCAGGGCAAAAAACCAACCCCCAGGCCTGCCGCGATTGCAGCACTTGCCGCCGCAACCGAATCGGTGCGGTACGAGATGCACTCGGCTGCGACCCTGTTTTCGACATAGCTCGTTGCCTTGAGCCCGCGTAGCGCTGCGGAATAGGAAACCCATGCCTGGCCTTCAGTGAACAGAGGAGTAGGCGTTGTATGGTTGCTGCTGCCGTAGGGAGCCCAGGCGATTGTGGCCAGTTTGCGGCCCACCAGGCTTTCGGCGGGTTTCCGGGTCGCTCGAACCGCAATATCCGATTCGTCTCGCGCAAGGCTCAGTGATTCGTTGCCCACCAACACCTCAATCGTGATGCCTTCATTGAGGGCCTTGAAGTCCGCGATGATGGGGGTGAGGAAGTAAAGAAGCAGTGAGTCGCTGGTGGTGATACGAAGCTTTCCGAGTGGCCCCTGGCCGGCACGTGAGACACGCCGCGTCACGCTGACAATGTCCAGCTCCACGCGCTCGGCGAGGGCACGTAATTCCGCGCCCTCGATGGTGAGCAGATAGCCTGATTTGCGGTGATCGAACAAGGCTACGCCAAGTGTTTTTTCAACCTGGGAGACCCTGCGGGAGACGGTGGACACGTTGATGCCGAGCTTCTTGGCTGTGGCAGCGCGATTGCCACACTCACTGAGCGTTTTGATGATCCGCAGGTCGTCCCAGGAGAGCTGGTTGGCAGCCTCGCCCACGTTCCATTTCACGTCCTTGGGGGTAGCCGGGGTAATTGGGACATTTCCAGGTAACGACTTCACGAAATCCGTTCCAGATCAGATTGCGACGATCATACGAGAAGGGGCTGCGTGAACCAAGTATCAGCATGAAGGCGAAGGAGGGGGCTTCGGTCGTCCCTTCATGCGCACATCGACACTTGTCGGCGTTATCCTGAATAGTGAGTCCAGGAGCCTTTGGGGAACTGCCCATGCGCAAGTTGACACTGTTGTTCGCGATCGCTGCATTTGCGGGTTGCCAGGCGCCGATGCCCAGTGCCAACCCACAGATGGCATGGGTCGATCTCTCGACACCATTCCCGAATGACCGTGTGCTGTTAGCCGAACGCCTGGATAAACAACGCCTGCGTGATGGGCGCTTCTTTGAGGTCAGCCCCGGCAGTCATGAATTGGTCGTCAGGTTCGACTACGAGGTAAATGGTGGCGGTGGCATCAGCCTGATGGGAGGTACCACGGTTAGGCAATGCTACTTGACCATCGACTACGAGCATTTCAAGGCTGGGCAGCGCTACGTGCTCGAGGCCCGCTCAATGGCCATGACGCCAGAGGCGAGGCTTTATGATGCGAAGGGAGAGATTGTGGCAGAGGTTACGGAATTCTATTGCCTGATGTGATGGTGAATCGTTCATAGTTCATTGATTACAACTAGCCTCGAAAAATCAGATTTTTTCGCTTTCTTGTAGGGCATTTGCCAAAGATACTGTTGCCGCCTATTTTCCGTTGCGGGTGCTCTGGCACGGCTCTAGTCTGGGCCTGTCGCTGCTCATCAGTGACACGGCTTTGACAGGCCGTAACGGTTTAAGCATTCGGCTTTCCCTTTATGGTGGCTGTGCGTGGGGCACGCTTGCGTGCGCCGGAACTTGCTTATTCCGCCGGTCTGTCAACCTACGTACAGCTGCCACCCTTCTGTTTGACAGCAGTCAGGTGGCGCACTCATAAAGGTAATAAGCAAATGACTACTGACGAATCGAACGAGAAAACCACCGTAGGCAAGACCACGTTCTACCAAGGTGAAAATCAGACCCATCCGTTGTTTCGCATCGAAGCCGGCATTCCTTGCAAGAGCGCTCGGGAGCAGTCTTCGGAATTGATGGGGTACGTGCGGGAACTGACGATTGTCGGGTTGATGGATGAAAAGCCGATGATGATCTGGGCTGCGCATTACCTGAGCGCGTTGGCCAAGGCGCTTATGGACGATGCCGAACTGGGTATGATGCGCTGACTTCATTCCACCCGCGGGGGTACGCGAAACGCGGCCGCCTTCACATCAGTGTATGTCTTACGTCCACCCCGGATGTAGGCATACGCTCAAACGGCGATGAGCTTCCGGTTCGGATCTTGCTGCATGAAGAGCAGGATGTCGAAGACCCGACCAGGCTCGAATTGAAGGGCAGGGTGATCGCTCTTCAAAACGGCTTCAGTCAGTAGCTCCTTGTTTTGCTCCCAGCATTGACCAAGCGAGAAGGGCAGCCTGCAGAGCTTTTGTCCGGCAGCTTTTTGGGTGTCGCTGGGGAGCAGGTAGCGAGAACTGCTGAATCCTTGAAAACCCGCGTGCTGCAATCCTTTTCTTACCTGGCTATCCAACGCTGGCATGAATCCCGTTATCAGCAGTAATGCTTTCATGGGGTAAGTGACATTGGTGTTATTAACGAACAGAGGATCGGCCAGCATCTTCAAGACCCCGAGCAGATCTGCATCAAAATGAGCCGCTGACGGATAAAGCCCCTCGGTGCTAGGCACCCGGACGTGAGTCTGACCAGCGGTGCCAGATTGTATTAGCGGCCAGAATACCATCAAATGGCCATCTTTGAGCTTCGGTCTCTCGGATCGAACAGACTTCCCGGATTGCTTGGCGAGCCTGGATAATGGAGGGGAATCACAAGGGCCATGCCATGCTGACCATCTCTAATAACGTGCATCTGCCAGATGCCGACATCGAACTGACATACATCCGCGCGCAAGGCGCAGGTGGGCAGAATGTCAACAAGGTGTCCAGCGCCGTGCACCTGCGCTTTGACATTCCCGCCTCGTCGCTGCCCGAGTTTTACAAGGAGCGGCTGTTGGCGCTGCGTGACAGTCGCATTACCGGCGACGGCGTGTTGATCATCAAGGCACAACAATACCGCACACAAGAGCAGAACCGTGCTGACGCACTGGCGCGTCTTGCCGAGTTGATCATCAATGCCGGCAAGACCGAGAAGAAACGCCGTCCCACCAAGCCAACCCTCGGCTCGAAGACCCGTCGCCTCGAAGGAAAAGCCAGGCGCAGCACTGTCAAGGCGGGTCGGGGTAAGGTGGAGTTCTAGGCTCTGTACAAAATGAGATGTCTCAAGCCAGTGAGATCATGGCGGCGTGGTTTTGCGAGCTTGTGGAAGCGTGGGGGCTTGATAGACGAATGGGGACAGAATACGGACGGGCACTTCCAAATACGTCATTTAACATAATACTCATTATGCGCTAGTCTATATTTGGTCACCGAACCACGAGTGAGGCACTTTGGGACCAGGGAAAGCTCCCTGGTCTAGATAATCTGTCCTGATCCATCGCTCGCTTACCATCACAAGCGCCGACCTGGTGCCAGATGCGTTAGCCTTGCCTTTTGGACTGTTGGCTACCCTGAGTGCTTGAAAGAAACCTGGTACGGTCACCCTCGACTTTGTTTATCAGGACAAATCCAGCGCATGCATGACCACACTGACGACTAGCGCCTGTCAGCCAGCGCCATTGAGGTTGCCACGCTTCCCATCACCGGCAACCCAACTCCCGGTCGATCGGTTAACGCGGTCAATTGTAGGAGCGGCCTTGTGTCGCGATGGGCTGCAAGGCAGCCCCAACAATTCATGCGTCTGCTTTGAAACCTTGGGGGCTGCTGCGCAGCCCATCGCGACGCAAGGCCGCTCCTACAAGGGCCCGCAGGATTGAGAGGACAGTTGTTTACATCTCGCGCAGACCTCAAGCCACGAACCATCCCTGTGAGTGCTGGCCTGCAAGCGATGTGATCAGTACAAGCGACAAAAGATACATGAGGACCGCGCGATACCTGAGGGCCAGGCATACCCCCCCCATTTGCCATGCTGTATATGCAAATAGGATATAACTACACTAAATACTCATTTAGCGTAGTTATATAGAACCCGTCTCTGCACCCAATCCTCAAACAAGCCCGCCAAAACGCCTGTAAAAGCCTTCATTCACATCCGGCAACGGCCCATCAGCCGTCTCCAGCGCTGCATTCAGCCATTCTTCCGCCTTGGCAAACACCAGCCGATAGAGGTTACGGCACAACTGTCGCGCGGCCCTTCCCTCCCAATCCCCAGGCAGCAACTCGTCCGGCAGTTGCGGGTCGCGCAGCAGCAGCCGGCGGTATTCGTGAATCAGCAGCGTACGTGCCAGGAAGCAATCCTGCGCATCAAGTTGTTGCTGCTCTTTCAAACCTTGCCACAGCGGCCTGAACAGCTGGATGAACTCGCTGTACTGCTGCCCCAGTTCGTCGATGCGCCAGCTTTCCCGCACCTGGGCACGCATTGCCTTGGATGCCAGCACTTCCTGGGTGTGGGTTTCGAAGACGATGCTGTCGTCGCTCGCCTCCAGGTCACGCAAGGTGGCGGCCAGGTCGGCGCGGTCTGCCCGTGGGCAGCCCAGCAGGTTCGGCGCAATGGTCCCGAAGCCCTGCCACTCCAACTCTTCCCGCAAAGCCTTGCGCTTGCCGGCCTCCAGTTGCGAGAGCAAAACCAGTGTCCAGGCACCGTCCCAGGCTGGCTGGCTGGGGCTATAGACCCGCTTGAAGGCCTTCTCGAAACGCCGGCGGCCGGTACCTGTCAGGCTGTAGTAGCTGCGGCGGCCAACCTTTTCGGCAGTGAGCCAGCCTTCCTTGGTAAGGCGGAAGATCGATGTGCGGATCAGGCGCTCGTTGATGCCGATCGGTTCCAGCAGGTTGATCAGGCTACCCAGCCAGACGGTTCCGCCGTGGGGCTCGATGGCGTCGCCGTACAAAGTGATGATCAGGGAACTGGCGCGGATCGGCGTCTGTTCCTGGAAGCGGGTGATCAGGTTGTTCAGTGGGGCGAGATTGCTCATAGGCGAACTGTGCGCGGTTAAAGCACCGACTATACCTGCGCGGCAGGCCGCCTGACCATTGCGTGACGCTGCCAGGCTCATGCCGATGCCTGGCCTTTGGGCCTGACGCCGGTGTCTTCCATGCGTGGGCGCTCGGGCTCGATCTCGGTCAGTGGCGAGCATTCGACCATGCTGTTCATGCAGCGTTGCGCCAGGTGCTGGTACTCCGCCGTGCCACGTTGCTTCCAGGCCAGTTCCTGTTCGGTCAGTGGGCGCTTGACCTGAGCTGGCGAGCCCATCACCAGGCTTTGTGCCGCACATTCGAAGCCCGCCTTGACGAATGCCGTGGCCGCGACGATGCAGCGCGGTGCCACATGGGCACCATCCATCACCACCGCGTTCATGCCGATCAAGGCGTCTTCGCCCACGCGGCAGCCGTGCAGCACGGCGCCATGCCCGACATGCCCGTTGCGTTCGACCACCGTATCGCCACCCGGGAAACCATGCATCACGCAGGTGTCCTGCAGGTTGGCACCCTCCTCCAGCACGATACGGCCGAAATCCCCCCTTAGTGACGCCAGTGGGCCGACGTAGCAACGAGGGCCGACGATGACATCACCAATCAGCACGGCGCTGGGGTGCACGTAGGCTGTCGGATGAACCACGGGCGTCAGGCCGTCCAGTCGATAGCAAGGCATGGCAAAGCTCCTGAAATGATTTCAAATGCGCCTTGATCTTGTATCACAATATTGTAGTGCGTCAATCGCCATGGTCGTGTATCGCTTTTGCTGTGGTCATCGCGCGCCATTAAAATCAGCGTAATTCGTTGATTACAAAGTGATGAAGCGATTCATTATCCTAAAACCCTTTGCTGAGGCAGGTGTCACTTTCACAAAAAGAGATACATGAAACAATTTTGAATGTTGCATAATTGTATCGCATAATGCATATACTGGTTCCACCTGGACGTGATCCCCGCATCACGCCCCTGCAAACAATTCCAAGAAATGCCGGCCCCACGATGTGCCGTGCGTGCAGCCAGAGGAACCCGACATGCCGCGATATCTCGATGTGCAGGCGCCTGAACACGGCGTCCAGCTCATTACCCTGCAACGGCCCGAGGCGCTCAACGCCCTGTGCACCGAGCTACTGGCAGAGCTGGCCGCTGCGCTGGAAGCGGCCGGGAAAGACGAACAGACCCGCGCGGTGGTCATCACCGGCAGCCGCAAGGCATTCGCCGCAGGCGCCGATATCCGCGAGATGGCCGAGCGCGACCTGGTCGGCATCCTCAACGACCCCCGGGTGGCCCACTGGCAAAGCATCGCCGCCTTCGCCAAGCCACTGATCGCCGCCGTCAACGGCTACGCCCTGGGTGGCGGCTGCGAACTGGTGATGTGTGCCGACATCGTCATCGCCGGCAGCGACGCCCGTTTCGGCCAGCCGGAAATCAACCTCGGCATCATCCCCGGTGCCGGTGGCACCCAACGCCTGCTGCGGGCAGTAGGCAAGCCGCTGGCCATGCAAATGGTGCTGACCGGTGAAGCCATCACCGCCCCTCATGCATTGCAGGCCGGGCTGGTCAGCGAAATCACCCAGCCGGAACTCACCGTAGAACGCGCCCTGCACATCGCCCGCAGCATCGCCGCCAAGGCCCCGCTGGCAGTGCGCCTGGCCAAGGAAGCGTTGCTCAAGGCCGGCGATACCGACCTGGCCAGCGGCCTGCGTTTCGAACGCCATGCCTTCACCTTGCTGGCCGGCACCGCCGACCGCGACGAAGGTATCCGTGCCTTCCAGGAAAAACGCCAGGCCCGCTTCCAGGGCCGCTGATCATCTTTCCCTCGACTGACGGAGCGAGTCTGTCATGACTTTCCAGCACATCCTGTTTTCCATCGAGGACGGCGTCGCCCTCCTCTCGTTGAATCGCCCCGAGCAGCTGAACAGCTTCAATACCGCCATGCACCTGGAAGTGCGCGAGGCGCTCAAGCAAGTACGCCAGAGCAGCGAAGCCCGGGTGTTGTTGCTGACTGCCGAAGGCCGGGGTTTCTGCGCCGGCCAGGACCTGTCCGATCGCAACGTCGCCCCGGGTGCCGAGATGCCGGACCTGGGCGAATCGATCGACAAGTTCTACAACCCGCTGGTGCGCACCCTGCGCGACCTGCCGCTGCCGGTGATCTGTGCGGTGAACGGCGTGGCAGCCGGCGCCGGTGCCAACATCCCGCTGGCCTGCGACCTGGTGCTGGCGGCACGCTCGGCCAGCTTCATCCAGGCCTTCTGCAAGATCGGCCTGGTACCCGATTCCGGCGGCACCTGGCTGCTGCCGCGCCTGGTCGGCATGGCACGGGCCAAGGCTCTGGCCATGCTGGGCGAGCGCCTGGGCGCCGAACAGGCCCAGCAATGGGGGCTGATCCACCGCGTGGTGGACGATGCCGCGCTGCGCGACGAAGCCCTCACCCTCGCCCGCCAGCTCGCCACCCAGCCCACTTACGGCCTGGCCCTGATCAAGCGCAGCCTGAACGCCAGTTTCGACAACGGTTTCGATGAACAGCTGGAGCTGGAGCGCGACCTGCAGCGCCTGGCCGGGCGCAGCGAGGATTATCGCGAAGGCGTGAGTGCCTTCATGAACAAGCGCACGCCGGCATTCAAGGGGCGTTGATCATGAGCGCACTCGCAAGCAATGCCCAAGTGGCGGTGATCGGTGCAGGCGCCATGGGCGCAGGCATCGCCCAGGTTGCGGCCCAGGCCGGCCACCCGGTAAAGCTCTACGACAACCGCCCGGGCGCTGCCGCCCAGGCGGTGGCCGGCATAGACCGGCAACTTGCCCGCCTGGTGGAAAAAGGCAAGATGCAGGCTGCCGAACGGGAAGCCATAAGCGCCCGGCTGTGCCCGGTAGACGCCCTCGAAGCCCTGGCCGATGCTCACCTGGTGATCGAGGCCATCGTCGAGAACCTGCAGGTCAAGCAGGCGCTGTTCAGCCAGCTGGAAGCCTTGTGCGCCACCGACTGCATCCTCGCCAGCAACACTTCGTCGCTGTCCATCACCAGCCTCGCCGCCGGGCTGCAACGCCCGCACCAGGTGGTTGGCATGCACTTCTTCAACCCGGCGCCGCTGATGGCCCTGGTCGAAGTGGTCTCGGGCCTGGCCACCGCCCCGGCCGTTGCCGCGTGCATTCATGCCACCGCCCAGGCCTGGGGCAAGCAGCCGGTGCACACGCGCTCCACGCCGGGCTTCATCGTCAACCGCGTGGCGCGGCCGTTCTACGCCGAAAGCCTGCGCCTGCTGCAGGAAGGCGCAGCCGATTGCGCCAGCCTCGATGCGCTGCTGCGTGATGCCGGTGGTTTCCGCATGGGCGCATTCGAACTCACCGACCTGATCGGCCACGATGTCAATTACGCCGTTACCTGTTCGGTCTTCGATGCGTTCTATGGCGACTTCCGCTTCCAGCCTTCGCTGGTGCAAAAAGAACTGGTGGACGCGGGCCGCCTCGGGCGCAAGACCGGCCAAGGCTTCTATAGCTATGCCGAAGGCGCCGAACGCCCGCAGCCAGCCGAACTGCATAGCCCCGCCATAGTCGATGCCTGTGTCGTCGAAGGCGACCTGGGGGTGATGCAGCCTCTGGCCGAACGCCTGCGCCAAAGCGGCGTCGCCGTGACCCAGCGCGCCGGCAGCGGCCTGATCCAGGTGGGCGATGCCACCCTGGCGTTGTCCGATGGCCGCCTGGCCAGCCAGCGCGCCCGAGAAGACGGCCTGCGCAATCTGGTGCTGCTCGACCTGGCCCTGGACTACGGCACCGCCACCCGCCTCGCCATCAGCTGGTCGGCCGACACCAGCGACAACGCTCGCGACCAGGCGGTGGCCTTGCTGCGGCGTGCCGGCCTGAAGGTAACCGCGGTCGCCGACCTGCCCGGCCTGGTGGTGCTGCGTACCGTGGCGATGCTCGCCAACGAGGCCGCCGATGCCGTACTGCAAGGTGTCGGCAGCGCCGCCGACATCGACCTGGCCATGCGCGCCGGCGTCAACTACCCCTGCGGCCCGCTGGCCTGGGCCTCGAACCTCGGCATCCCCCACACCCTGCGCGTGCTCGACAACCTGCAGCGCAGCTACGGCGAGAGCCGCTACCGCCCTTCCCTGCTGTTACGCCGCTGCGAAGCCAAAGGAGGCACCCTGCATGACTGAAGTCGAACTGGCACAAGCCTGTGCCGAGGCCATGTACGCACGCGACCAGGCCACCCAGGGCCTGGGCATCCGCCTGCTGGAAGCCGGCCCGGGCCAGGCGTGCCTGCGCATGCCGGTACGCGCCGACATGATTCAGGGGCATGGCACCTGCCATGGCGGCTTCCTGTTCGCCCTGGCCGACTCGGCATTTGCCTTCGCCTGCAACAGTCACGACCAGGCCACCGTCGCCCTGGGCTGCAGCATCGACTATCTGGCCCCGGCGCTGCGCGATGACGTGCTTACCGCTCGCGCCAGCGAGGTCAGCCGCAAGGGCCGCACCGGCCTGTACCACGTCCGCATCGAGAACCAGCGCGGTGAGCTGGTGGCGATGTTCCATGGCAAATCCTACAAAGTGCGCGGCACCGTGCTGGCGCAGGAGACGCAAGATGACTGAACACACCCTGGCCGATGCGTTGATCATCGACGCCGTGCGCACCCCCATCGGCCGATATGCCGGCGCCTTGAGCGGCGTGCGCGCCGATGACCTGGCCGCCATCCCGCTCAAGGCCCTGATCCAGCGCCACCCCGAACTGGACTGGAAAGCCATCGACGACGTCATCCTCGGCTGCGCCAACCAGGCTGGCGAGGACAACCGCAACGTCGCGCACATGGCCAGCTTGCTGGCCGGGTTGCCGATCGAAGTGCCGGGCACCACCATCAACCGCCTGTGTGGCTCGGGCCTGGACGCCATCGGCAATGCAGCCCGCGCCCTGCGCTGCGGCGAAGCCGGGCTGATGCTGGCCGGCGGCGTGGAGTCGATGTCACGCGCGCCGTTCGTCATGGGCAAGTCGGAGCAGGCGTTCGGCCGTGCGGCCGAACTGTTCGACACCACCATCGGCTGGCGTTTCGTCAACCCGCTGATGAAGGCGGCCTTCGGCACCGACTCGATGCCGGAAACGGCCGAGAACGTTGCGCAGCAGTTTGGTATTTCCCGCGCCGACCAGGACGCCTTTGCCCTGCGTAGCCAGCACAAGGCCGCCGCTGCACAGGCACGCGGGCGCCTGGCACGGGAAATCGTGCCGGTCGAGATCTCGCAGCGCAAAGGCCCGGCCAAAGTGGTCGAGCACGACGAACATCCCCGCGGCGACACCACCCTGGAGCAACTGGCCAGGCTGGGTACCCCGTTCCGTGACGGCGGCAGCGTCACCGCCGGCAATGCCTCCGGGGTCAACGATGGTGCCTGCGCCCTGCTGCTCGCCAGCAGCGCCGCCGCCCGCCGCCATGGCCTGAAGGCTCGCGGCCGCATCGTCGGCATGGCGGTGGCCGGGGTCGAACCACGGCTGATGGGCATCGGCCCGGTACCGGCGACCCGCAAGGTACTGGAGCTTACCGGGTTGTCGCTGGCAGACATGGACGTCATCGAGCTCAACGAGGCCTTTGCCGCCCAGGGCCTCGCGGTACTGCGCGAGCTCGGCCTGGCCGACGACGACGCGCGGGTCAACCGCAACGGCGGTGCCATCGCCCTGGGCCACCCGTTGGGCATGAGCGGTGCACGCCTGGTCACCACCGCGTTGCACGAGCTGGAAGAAACCGCCGGACGCTACGCCCTGTGCACCATGTGCATCGGCGTTGGCCAAGGCATCGCGATGGTCATCGAACGCCTCTGAGCGGCTCAGACCATCGGCTTGTTACCGAACCGAACGCAGCCGTATATGCTGCTTCCATGACACTCACCACGCGGCCTGCAACCGGTACCGCGCGGCGTACAAGAACAATTCGAGTGAAGCCATGAACATGTACCATGATGCCGATCGTGCCCTGCTGGACCCGATGGAAACCGCCAGTGTCGACGCCCTGCGCCAGCACCAGCTGGAGCGCCTGCGCTGGAGCCTGAAGCACGCCTACGACAACGTACCGCTGTACCGCCAGCGCTTTGCCGAGTGCGGTGCCCACCCCGACGACCTCAAGTGCCTGGAAGACCTGGCGAAGTTCCCCTTCACCGGCAAGAACGACCTGCGCGACAACTACCCCTACGGCATGTTCGCCGTGCCCCAGCAAGAGGTGGTGCGCCTGCACGCCTCCAGTGGCACCACCGGCAAGCCGACGGTGGTGGGCTACACCCAGAACGACATCGACACCTGGGCCAATGTGGTCGCCCGCTCGATCCGCGCCGCGGGTGGGCGCAAGGGTGACAAGGTGCATGTCTCCTACGGCTACGGCCTGTTCACCGGCGGGCTTGGCGCGCATTACGGTGCCGAGCGCCTGGGCTGCACGGTGATCCCCATGTCCGGTGGTCAGACCGAAAAGCAAGTGCAGCTGATTCGCGACTTCCAGCCCGACATCATCATGGTCACCCCCTCCTACATGCTCAACCTGGCCGACGAGATCGAGCGCCAGGGCATCGACCCGCAAGACCTCAAGCTGCGCCTGGGCATATTCGGAGCAGAGCCGTGGACCGATGAGCTGCGCCGCTCTATCGAGCAACGGATGGGCATCGATGCCCTCGACATTTATGGCCTGTCGGAAATCATGGGGCCTGGGGTGGCGATGGAGTGCCTCGAAACCAAGGATGGCCCGACCATCTGGGAGGACCATTTCTACCCCGAGATCATCGACCCGGTCACCGGTGCGGTGCTACCGGACGGCCAACTGGGCGAACTGGTGTTCACCTCGCTGAGCAAGGAAGCGTTGCCCATGGTGCGCTACCGCACCCGCGACCTCACTCGCCTGCTGCCCGGCACCGCCAGGCCGATGCGGCGGATCGGCAAGATCACCGGCCGCAGCGATGACATGCTGATCATTCGCGGGGTCAACGTGTTCCCGACCCAGATCGAGGAACAGGTGCTAAAAATAAAACAGCTTTCCGAGCTTTATGAGATTCATCTGTATCGCAATGGCAACCTGGATAGCGTCGAGGTGCATGTGGAACTGCGTGCGGAGTGTCAGCACCTCGATGAAGGCCAGCGCAAGCTGTTGACCGGGGAGCTGACCAAGCAGATCAAGACCTATATCGGCATCAGCACCCAGGTGCGCCTGCAGCCCTGCGGCACGCTCAAGCGTTCCGAGGGCAAGGCCTGCCACGTGTTCGACAAACGGTTGGCCAGCTGATTCATTCGGCTGCCTTTTCGGCCCCGGCATCGTCCGGGGCTTTTTTTTGCTTTTTTTTGGCTGGCCTCTTCGCGGGTAAACCCGCTCCCACAGGAATTGCATGATGCCTGGGGGCTGCACATGACCTGTGGGAGCGGGTTTACCCGCGAAAGGGCCGCCAATGTGATACACAAATCTCTTGCGATACACATAAAACTGTTTGACGTTATGTTTTGTATCGCTTACAAATGACTCATGCCTTAGCAGGAGTCGGAACACATGTACGCACAGCTAGTGGAAACCGGAGTCAAGCGCGTCAAGTCGCTGGAAGAGATGTCGCCCGAGGAGCGCAACTTCCAGGAAAAGATCGACGCCGAAATCAAGATCGAAGCCAAGAACTGGATGCCCGAGGCCTATCGCCAGACCCTGATCCGGCAGATCTCCCAGCACGCCCACTCGGAAATCGTCGGCATGCTGCCCGAAGGCAACTGGGTCACCCGTGCCCCCAGCCTCAAGCGCAAGCTGCAGCTGATGGCCAAGATCCAGGACGAAGCCGGCCACGGCCTGTACCTGTACAGCGCCATGGAAACCCTGGGCGCCGACCGTGACGAAGAAATCGCCAAGCTGCACAGCGGCAAGGCCAAGTACTCGAGCATTTTCAACTACCCCACCCTCAGCTGGGCCGACATGGGCGCAGTGGGCTGGCTGGTGGACGGCGCCGCCATCGTCAACCAGGTGGTGCTGCAGCGCACCTCCTACGGCCCGTATTCACGCGCGATGATCCGCATCTGCAAGGAAGAGAGCTTCCACCAGCGCCAGGGCTACGAAATCCTTCTGACCATGATGCGCCACGGTACCCAGGCCCAGCGCGACATGGTCCAGGATGCGATCAACCGCCTGTGGTGGCCGGCACTGATGATGTTCGGCCCCAGCGACGAGCACTCCCCCAACAGCGCCCAGTCGATGGCCTGGAAGATCAAGCGCCAGACCAACGATGAACTGCGCCAGCGCTTCATCGACCAGACCGTGCCGCAGCTCGAGCTGCTCGGCTGCACAGCCCCCGACCCCGAGCTGAAGTGGAATGCCGAGCGCGGCCATTACGACTTCGGCGAAATCCAGTGGGACGAGTTCTACGAAGTGATCAAGGGCAATGGCCCGTGCAACCAGGAACGTGTCGCCACCCGGCGCAAGGCCATCGAGGACGGCGCCTGGGTACGCGAGGCCGCCGTGGCCTACGCGCGCAAGCAACAGAACAAGAACGCCGCCTGAGCGGCGATTGATGCGGAGATCGAAAATGTCTGTCTGGACCCTCTACGAAGTGTTCGTGCGCAGCAAGCACGGCCTTAACCACAAGCATGTCGGCAGCGTGCACGCCGCCGATGCCGCCATGGCTATCGAAAACGCCCGCGAGCTGTACACCCGCCGCAGCGAAGGCGTGAGCCTGTGGGTGGTGCCCTCGGCACTGATCACCGCCTCTTCCCCGGACGAGAAAGACCCGCTGTTCGCCCCTGCGGACGACAAGGTCTACCGCCATGCCAGCTTCTACGAACTGCCCGACGAAGTCGGACACATGTGAGGTTGGCCATGCACAACGAAACCCTTGTCCCCTACCTGCTGCTGCTCGGCGACAGTGCCCTGGTGCAGGGCCAGCGCCTCTGCGAATGGTGTGGCCGCGCCCCGGCCATCGAAGAAGAACTGGCCCTGATGAACGTCGGCCTCGACCTGGTAGGCCAGGCGCGCAACTGGCTGGAGTACGCCGCCGAGCTGCTCGATGATGGCCGTGATGCCGACGCCCTGGCCTTCCGCCGTGACGAGCGCGCCTATCGCAACCTGTTGCTGGTCGAGCAGCCCAACGGCGATTTCGCCGTGACCATGACCAAGCAGTTCTTCTATGACGCCTGGCATTTCGCCGTGCTTCAGGGCCTGGCCGGCTCGAACGACGAGCGTATCGCCGGTATCGCCGCCAAGGCCCTGAAGGAAGTCACCTACCACCTGCGCCGCTCCAGCGAGTGGGTGCAACGCCTGGGCGGTGGCACCGAAGAAAGCCGCCAACGCATGCTCGCGGCCATCCCGGCACTGTGGCGCTTCACCGTCGAACTGGCCGCCGGTAGCGACCATGAAGTGCACCTGGCGCAAGCGGGTATCGCCGCCGACCCCGCTGCCGTCGGCGCGGCCTGGCTCAAGCAGGTTGGCGAGACCTTCGCTTCGGTCGAACTGCCGTTGCCCAAAGCCGCCAGCCACTTCTACCTGGACGGCCGCAAAGGCCTGCACACCGAGCACCTGGGCCTGCTGCTGGCCGAGATGCAGTTCCTGCCAAGGGCGTACCCCGATGCAACCTGGTGAGCTGATTGCCGGCGACCGTGGCGCCCGCGCGCCACGCGGCGATGACCTGGCCCGGGCCTGGGCGGTACTGGCCCAGGTCATGGACCCGGAAGTGCCCGTGGTCAGCGTGGTCGACCTGGGCATCGTGCGCGACCTCGACTGGCGCGCCGGGCACCTGCACCTGGTCGTCACACCGACCTACTCCGGCTGCCCTGCCACCGAGGTGATCGAAGGGGATATCCGCCAGGCGCTGGAGCAGGCCGGCTTCCCCGCGCCGCTGCTCGAGCGCCGGCTGACCCCGGCCTGGAGCACCGACTGGATCAGCGAACTGGGCCGCGAGCGCCTGCGCGCCTACGGCATCGCCCCGCCACAGGGCAGCACCAGCAAACGCAGCCTGCTCGGCGAGGCGCCGCAGGTGTGCTGCCCGCAGTGCGGCAGCGCCCATACCGAATTGCTCAGCCAGTTCGGCTCCACGGCTTGCAAGGCGCTTTACCGCTGCCGCGAGTGCCTGGAGCCGTTCGACTATTTCAAATGCATTTGAGCCGTGGAGAACGCCATGAGCCAGTTTCACAGCCTGACCATCAAGCAAGTGCGCAACGAGACCCGCGATGCGGTGTCGATTGCCTTCGACGTGCCCGAGCACCTGCAGGCGCAGTTCCGTTTCACCCAGGGCCAGTACCTGGTCATGCGCACCCAACTGGATAACGAAGAAGTCCGCCGTTCCTATTCCATCTGCAGCGCCGTGCAGGATGGCGAACTGCGTGTGGCGGTAAAACGCGTGCCAGGCGGGCGCTTCTCGGCCTTTGCCAACGACGTGCTCAAGGCAGGCCAGCAACTGGAAGTGATGCCGCCGTCGGGCAGCTTCTTCGTGCCACTGGAGCCGGCCCGCCAGGGCAACTACCTGGGCGTGGCTGCCGGCAGCGGCATCACGCCGATCCTGTCGATCATCGCCACTACCTTGGCCAGCGAGCCGCACAGCCGCTTCACCCTGCTGTACGGCAACCGTTCCAGCTCTGGCGCACTGTTCCGCGACAGGCTGGAAGACCTGAAGAACCGTTACCTCGACCGCCTGAACCTGATTTTCGTGTTCAGCCGCGAGCAGCAGGATGTCGACCTGTACAACGGCCGCATCGATGCCGACAAGTGCGGCCAGCTGTTCTCGCGCTGGATGGACGTTGCCAACCTGGACGCTGCATTCATCTGCGGCCCACAGGCGATGACCGAGACGGTGCGCGACAGCCTGCAGGCCAATGGCCTGGCCAAGGACCGTATCCATTTCGAGCTGTTCGCTGCAGCCGGCAGCGAAGCCCGCCGGGAGGCCCGCGAGGCGGCGCGTCAGGTGGACTCGGCGCTCAGCCACATCACCGTGATCAGCGACGGCCGCGCCCTCACCTTCGACCTGCCACGCAACACCCAGAACGTGCTGGACGCCGGCAATGCAATCGGCGCCGAGCTGCCGTACTCGTGCAAGGCCGGCGTGTGCTCGACCTGCAAGTGCCGGGTAATCGAGGGCGAAGTGGAGATGGACAGCAACCATGCCCTGGAGGATTACGAAGTGGCGGCCGGGTATGTGCTGTCGTGCCAGACCTACCCGGTGAGCGACAAGGTGGTGCTCGATTTCGACCAGCTCTGAGACCGCGTCGCCTGCTTCGCGGGTGAACCCGCTCCCACAGGGACTGCACAAGACCTGAGAGCAGCGCCCTACCTGTGGGAGCGGGTTCACCCGCGAAGAGGCCATCAGCAACACCGCAACACCCGCGTGACCTCAACAAAACAATTACAACACCCAGAGATCGCAACCCATGACACCCGAACGCATCGAAAGCATCGCCAACCACCCCGACTTCCAGCACCTGGTGCAGCGCAAACGCCGCCTCAACGGCAGCCTGACCCTGGTCATGCTGGTGATCTACTACGGCTTCGTCCTGCTGGTGGCGTTTTCCCCCAGCACCCTCGGCCAGTCCCTCAGCGGTGGCGTGACCACCGTTGGCATGCTGGTGGGCGTGCTGATGGTACTGCTGTCCTTCGCCTTGACCGGCATCTACGTGCACCGCGCCAACAACGTGCTCGACCCGCTCAACGACAAGGTCAAGCAGGAGTGCGCACAATGAACTGGACTGCCATCTCGATGTTCATGGTGTTCGTCTGCTTCACCCTGCTGGTCACCCGCTGGGCTGCCATGCGCACCCGCTCGGCCAGCGATTTCTATACCGCCGGCGGGGGCCTGACCGGCATGCAGAACGGCTTGGCGATCGCCGGCGACATGATCAGCGCCGCCTCGTTCCTGGGCATTTCGGCAATGATGTTCATGAACGGCTATGACGGCCTGCTGTATGCCCTGGGCGTACTGGCCGGCTGGCCGATCATCCTGTTCCTGATCGCCGAGCGCCTGCGCAACCTGGGCAAGTACACCTTCGCCGACGTGGTCAGCTACCGCCTGGCGCAAACCCCGGTGCGCCTGACCTCGGCCTTCGGCACCCTGGTGGTGGCGCTGATGTACCTGGTGGCGCAGATGGTCGGTGCCGGCAAGCTGATCGAACTGCTGTTCGGCATCAGCTACCTGTACGCGGTGATGCTGGTCGGTGTGCTGATGGTCGCCTACGTCACCTTCGGCGGCATGCTCGCCACCACCTGGGTGCAGATCATCAAGGCAGTGATGCTGCTTTCAGGTACCAGCTTCATGGCCTTCATGGTGCTCAAGCATTTCGGCTTCAGCACCGAAGCGATGTTCGCCAGCGCCGTGGCCGTGCATGCCAAGGGCCAGGCGATCATGGCCCCGGGCGGCCTGCTGTCCAACCCGGTGGATGCCATTTCCCTGGGCCTGGGCATGATGTTCGGTACTGCCGGCCTGCCGCATATCCTGATGCGCTTCTTCACCGTCAGCGATGCCAAGGAAGCGCGCAAGAGCGTGTTCTATGCCACCGGGTTCATCGGTTACTTCTACCTGCTGCTGATCGTCATCGGCTTTGGTGCGATCGTCATGGTCGGCACCGAACCGTCCTACCGTGATGCCACCGGCGCCATTATCGGCGGCGGCAACATGGTCGCCGTGCACCTTGCCCAGGCCGTAGGTGGCAATCTGTTCCTCGGCTTCATCTCCGCCGTGGCCTTCGCCACCATCCTGGCAGTGGTCGCGGGCCTGGCGCTGTCCGGTGCATCGGCGGTTTCCCACGACCTGTATGCCTGCGTGGTGCGCCAGGGCAAGGCCAGTGAACAGGAGGAAATGCGCGTGTCGCGTATCGCCACGCTGCTGATCGGCCTGCTGGCGGTCATCCTCGGCCTGATGTTCGAGTCGCAGAACATCGCCTTCCTCTCGGGGCTGGTGCTGGCCGTGGCCGCCTCGGTCAACTTCCCGGTGCTGCTGCTTTCGATGTTCTGGAAAGGCCTGACCACCCGCGGCGCAGTGTGCGGCAGCATGGCCGGCCTGGTTTCGGCGGTGCTGCTGGTGGTACTGGGCCCGGCGGTGTGGGTCAACGTGCTGCATCACGAAAAGGCGCTGTTCCCCTACAGCAACCCGGCGCTGTTCTCCATGAGCCTGGCCTTCCTCGGCGCCTGGGTGTTCTCGGTTACTGACAGCTCCGAACGCGCCAACCAGGAACGTGGCCGCTACCTGGCCCAGTTCATCCGTTCCATGACCGGAATCGGCGCCGCCGGCGCCAGCAAGCACTGACTCTCAGGGAAGAACAACCATGTCGGGTAAAACAACAACAATGAACCGCACGCACTTCATTTCGGCCGCCTGGCTGGCGACCCTCGCCTTGCCGATGCCGGCGATGGCAGACTTCATCGGCGACAGCCACGCTCGGTTGGAGCTGCGCAACCATTACCTCAACCGCGACTTCCGCCAAAGCAATGCACCGCAGGCCAAGGCCGAGGAATGGGGCCAAGGCTTTACCGCCAAGCTGGAGTCGGGCTTCACCGAAGGCCCGGTCGGCTTTGGTGTCGACGCCATGGGCCAACTGGGCATCAAGCTCGACTCCAGCCGCGACCGGCGCAATACCGGCCTGCTGCCTTTCGGCCCGAACAGCCATGAACCGGTCGACGACTACAGCGAACTGGGCCTGACCGGCAAGGTGCGGGTGGCCAAGAGCACCCTGCGCCTGGGGACCTTGCAACCGATCCTGCCGGTGGTGGTGTACAACGACACCCGCCTGCTGGCCTCCACCTTCCAGGGTGGCCTGCTCACCAGCCAGGACCTGGCCGGCCTGACCTTCAACGCCGGCCGCCTGACCAAGGCCAACCTGCGTGATTCCTCGGGCCGCGACGACATCGGCTACGGCGCCGCCAGCAGCGACCACCTGGACTTCGGCGGCGGCAGCTACGCCATCACCCCGCAAACCAGCGTCAGCTACTACTACGCCAAGCTCGAGGACATCTACCGCCAGCAGTTCGTCGGCCTGATCGATACCCGCCCGCTGGGCGAAGGCCTGAGCCTGCGCACCGACCTGCGCTACTTCGACAGCCGCAACGACGGCGCCGAGCGTGCCGGCAACATCGACAACCGCAACTTCAACGCCATGTTCACCCTCGGCGTACGGGCCCACAAGTTCACCGCCGCCTGGCAGCAGATGTCCGGCGACAGTGCCTTCCCGTTCGTGAACGGCGGCGACCCGTTCACCGTCAACCTGGTCACCTACAACACCTTCACCCGCGCCGGGCTGGACTCGTGGCAGGTGCGCTACGACTACGACTTCGTCGCCATGGGCATCCCCGGCCTGAGCTTCATGACCCGCTACACCGATGGCCGCCACGCCGAGACCGCCACCGTCAGCAATGGCCGTGAGCGTGAGCGCGACACCGACATCACCTATGTCATCCAGAGCGGGCCGTTCAAGGACGTCAGCCTGCGCTGGCGCAACGTCACCTTCCGTTCCGGCAATGGCCTGACCAACGCCGTGGACGAAAACCGCCTGATCATCGGCTACACCGTGGCGCTGTGGTAACAGCGCCCCCTCTACATTGGAGAACAGCATGTCTGCCGCCCCTACCCTGCAAAGCTTCATCGCCGGCCGCTGGCTTGGCCAGCACGGCGCCCAGGCCCTGCGTAGCGCCCTGGATGGCCACGTCCTGGCCTACAGCCACGAAGAGCGCCCGGATTTCGCCGAGGCCGTGGACTTTGCCCGCGCCCGTGGCCTGGCCACGCTGATGGCCATGGACTTCCAGCAACGCGCTGCCCGTCTGAAGGCACTGGCCCTGTACCTGGCCGAGCACAAGGAGCAGCTCTACGCCCTGTCCCACCACAGCGGTGCCACCCGTGCCGACAGCTGGATCGACATCGAAGGCGGCAACGCCACGCTGTTCTCCTATGCGGGCATCGGCAGCCGTGAACTGCCGTCGGGCAACCTGGTGCACGAAGGCCCGGCCATCCCGCTGGGCAAGCAAGGCCATTTCGCCGGCAGCCACATCCTGGTGCCGCGCGCCGGCGTGGCGGTGCACATCAACGCCTTCAACTTCCCCATCTGGGGCATGCTGGAGAAGTTCGCCCCGACCTTCCTGGCCGGCATGCCGTGCATCGTCAAGCCGGCGACCTCGACCAGCTACCTGACCGAGGCCGTGGTGCGGCTGATGAATGCATCCGGGCTGTTGCCCGAAGGCAGCCTGCAACTGGTGATCGGCAGCACCGGCGACCTGCTCGACCGCCTGCAAGGCCAGGACGTGGTGACCTTCACCGGCTCCGCCGACACCGCCGCCAAGTTGCGCGTCACGCCGAACCTGGTGCGCAGCTCGGTGCCGTTCACCGCCGAAGCCGATTCGCTCAACTGCGCCATCCTCGGCCCGGACGTGACCCCGGACAGCGAAGAGTTCGACCTGTATATCAAGGAGGTGGTCCGCGAAATGACCACCAAGGCCGGCCAGAAATGCACCGCCATCCGCCGCGCCATAGTACCGGCCAGGCACATCGACGCGGTTGCCACGCGCCTGCGCGAGCGGCTGGCCAAGGTGGTTGTCGGTGACCCGTCGCTGGAAGGCGTGCGCATGGGCGCCCTGGCCTCCCACGACCAGCAGCACGATGTGGCCGAGCGAGTGCGCAGCCTGCTGCAGAGCTGCGACCAGCTGTTTGGTGCCAGCGATGGCTTTGCGCCGCGTGGCGAGGGCGTGGCCGAGGGCGCGTTCTTTGCTCCGACCTTGCTGCAGGCCCGCGACCCGCATGCCGAAGGCGGTGCCCACGATATCGAAGCGTTCGGCCCGGTCAGCACGCTGATGGCCTATGACGACCTCGATGAAGCCCTGGCGCTGGCCGCACGGGGCAAAGGCAGCCTGGTGGCGACCCTGGTCACCGCCGACCGCAGCGTGGCAGCCAAGGCCATTCCAGTGGCTGCCGCCTGGCACGGCCGCCTGCTGGTACTCGACAGCGAGGCGGCCAAGGAATCCACCGGGCATGGCTCGCCATTGCCGCAACTCAAGCACGGTGGCCCGGGCCGCGCTGGTGGTGGTGAAGAGCTGGGTGGCCTGCGTGCCGTCAAGCACTACCTGCAGCGTGCCGCTGTACAGGGTTCGCCGAGCATGCTCACGGCGGTAACCGGCGAATACGTGCGCGGTGGCGAAGTGATCGAAACCGAAGTACACCCGTTCCGCCGCTATTTCGAGCAGTTGCGCATCGGCGAGTCGCTGCTCACCCATCGGCGCACCGTGACCGAAGCCGACCTGGTCAACTTCGGTTGCCTGTCGGGTGACCATTTCTACATGCACTTCGACGAGATCGCCGCCAAGGAATCGCAGTTCGGCAAGCGCATCGCCCACGGCTATTTCGTGTTGTCGGCAGCGGCCGGGCTGTTCGTCTCCCCGGGTGCAGGCCCGGTACTGGCCAACTACGGCCTGGATACCCTGCGTTTCATCAACCCGGTCGGCATCGGCGACACCATCCAGGCGCGCCTGACCTGCAAGCGCAAGATCGACCAGGGCAAGACCAGCCCGTTGGGCCAGCCCCAGGGCGTGGTGGCGTGGGATGTGGAGGTGACCAACCAGCTGGGCGAGCTGGTCGCCAGCTACGACATTCTCACCCTCGTGCTGAAGAAGCCCTGACAGTACCGTTGGTCAGGGGTGGTGGACATCCAACCGACCGCCCCTGGCTATTGCCGCTCTCATTCAATGAGGGGTGGTCAATGGCTTCGCCTCTCACTCCTGTATTGGGCCCGCCTGAACGCGGGCCTTTTTTTCATCGAGAGCGAGGGTTGCGAGATGAAAGAGTTTACTGCGATGGGTGGCGGCAGCGCACAGGATGACTGGCCGGAGCTCGAGCCGGACCGGCGCAATGACCGGGCAGATGACCCGGATGCCGACCCCAATGTGACTGATGACGAAGAAAACCGCCCGGGCGTACCGGCCAGCGACCCAGAGTCCGGTGCCTAGACGGCCTGCGCGTACCTGTAGGAGCGGCTTTAGCCGCAAAGAATCCAACGCGGTGAATGGCACCGGCTGCGCCGGTGTTCGCGGGCGCGCCCGCTCCCACAGGTATGGCGCACTCCTTGAACTGGTGATGTCCCTGTGGGAGATTGCCCAGCCCTTTGGGCTGCGCTGTCGCGCAGAGAACCAATATTGCTCGTCTGACGCGTCCTTTGTAGGAGCAGCCTTGTGCTGCGAAGAGGCCGGTACAGCCAATAGACAGGCTTCGTCAGCCCCGGCCTCTTCGCAGCACAAGGCTGCTCCTACAGGACCTCGCCGAACCAATGAGTCATGTGTTGTTCTATCAGAGCGGGCATGCCCGCGAAGCAGGCGACACAGTGCTTTGGGCCAGCGGTCACATTGTCGCCGCTGGCCCCCCCACCGACTGGTTCGGCTTGCTGCCGGATATGCGCCATTGCACGGCGGTAATCCCGTAGCGCTCGGCCATCGGCCTGCTGACTTTTCTGATTTTTTCGCGCCCGAACTTCGGAATGATGCCGATGCCCGCATCACAACTTGCCCAATGCCAGGCCTCGGCGTTGTCCAGCGTCTCCAGACGGATGATGAAACTGCGCGGCTTGCCATGCAGTTGGTAATCGATGATGTATAGCTGTGGGCCAGGCATCTCAGGGGCCTCCTCTTCTCCATGGATGACACCCTGATTGATCGGGGTACGGCCAGAAGATTCAAAAAAATGTCGAGCAACAGGTACCAAAGGCCATTGCAGTCCCGGTACACAGGAGGTAGCCGGCACCCGGCACTGCGGGTACCGGGTGCCCAGGAGCACTCAACTCACTGTTGGCGGCCCCCGCCGTGGCTGTTCTGGCCGCCCTTGCGACCGGCCTCCGATGCCCGTTGGCGGTCGTTGGCGAAGTTGCCGCCAGAAGCCTGCCCACCCTTGTGCCCCGCGCGGGAGGCCCGTTCCCGGTCATTGGCAAAATTGCCAGGGTTGGTTTCCTTGGTGCCGCCGCGCTGGCTGGTTCGCTCTTGATCCTGCGCCATGTGGTATCTCCTTGCGATGGATTGACTGCTCGCATGGATGTTTGCCATGCCTTGGTTCCGAGCCGCCGATCACACAGTCTGCTCAATGGTTTTGCCGGCAACTGACCAGTGGCACCAAACATGGGTCGGCAAAAGGTTTGCGTGACTGAAACAGGCGGGTCGCACTTTCCTTCGCAAGCAGAGGTCTCAATAACATGGCGACGGCCTATAATCCCGCCACACACACGCCCGATGATGCTGCTGAGGGCTGAACGTTCCGGTCTGCACAAGGCTCCGTCCATGAAGTCGTCCCCTAAGCAACCTGCCTCGCCCCAGAACCCGGCACTCAGCCCCAGCCACCTGGATTTCCCGGTGGTGGGCATCGGTGCATCGGCAGGCGGCCTGGAAGCGATCTGTACGCTGTTCCGGCAAATGCCCAGCGATTGCGGCATGGCCTTCGTCGTGGTCCTGCACCTGTCCCCCGACCACCAGAGCGTCGCCGACCGCATCATCCAGGAGACCACGCAAATGCCGGTGCGCCAGGTGACCGAGCCGGTGCCCATCGAGCGCAACCATATCTACGTGATTTCACCGGCCAATCGCCTGTCCACCAACGACGGCTACCTGCGGGTGACCCCGGCCAACCGGCGCCGTGGCGACCACGTGGCCATCGACCTGTTCTTCCGTGACCTGGCTGATGTGCACAAGGACCACGCCTTCTGCGTGGTGTTGTCCGGTACCGGTGCCGATGGCGCCGTGGGCCTGTCGCGGATCAAGGAGCAAGGCGGTGTGACCCTGGCGCAGACACCGGACGACGCCCAGTACGACAGCATGCCCCGCGCCGCCATCGAGACCGGCATGGTCGACCTGGTGCTGCCGGCGGCAGAAATGCCGCAGAAGCTGCTGGAGCTGTGGCGCAATGCCCGCCAGGTCCGGCTCCCGGAAATCGAAGACGATACCCTGCCTCCGGCCTTGGGCACCCGTGTCGGCGATGCCCAGGCCAGCGAGCCGATGCTCGAAGAGATCCTGCTGCAGTTGCGCAGCAATACCGGCCACGACTTCCAGCACTACAAGCGCGCCACGGTACTGCGACGCATCGAGCGCCGCCTGCATGTGACCGGCCAGGCAGACCTTGCGGCCTACCTGCATTACCTGGAACAGCACCCAGCGGAATCCCGGGCATTGCTGGCCGACATGCTGATTGGCGTGACCAATTTCTTCCGCGACCGCGAAGCCTTCGAAGCCCTGGAGCGCCATGTGCTGCCGCAGCTGGTCTGCGAACGCGACCCGGCCGAGGGCGCAGACGAGATACGCGTGTGGTCGGCCGGCTGCTCCACCGGCGAAGAGGCGTACAGCCTCGCCATGCTGGTTTGCGAGCAGCTGGCACTGGAGCAGCGCTCGCACAAGGTACAGGTGTTCGCCACCGACCTGGACGAACGCGCCATCGGCATCGCCCGCAGTGGCTCATACCCCGAGGCGATCGTCACCGACGTGCCGCCCAGCCGGCTGCGCCAGTTCTTCGTCAAGGAAGACCAGCATTACCGGGTGCGCAAAGAGGTTCGCGAAAAGGTGCTGTTCGCCCGGCACAACCTGCTGTCGGACCCACCGTTCTCGCAGATCGACCTGATTGTCTGCCGTAACCTGCTGATCTACCTGGACCGCGAGGTGCAGCGTGACATCCTGCAGATGTTCCACTTTGCCCTGCGCCCGGGTGGCTACCTGTTCCTCGGTTCGTCGGAGTCGGCCGACGTGGCCAATGAACTGTTCGCCCCGGTGGACAAGCGCAATCGCATTTTCCGCGCACTCGATGCCAGCAATACCGGCCGCCGTTCCGGCCGTCAGCTGCCCGGCACTTCTGCCGCCGGCAGGCCCCCGGAAGCGCTGGCCAAGGCCAAGCCGGGGCGCAAGCCATCGTTCGCCGACCTGCACTACCGCGCCCTGGCGCGTCGCATGCCGCCCAGCCTGATCGTCGATATCGATGGCAATATCCTGCACATGAGCGAAGGCGTGGGGCGTTTCCTGCAAGTGGCCGGTGGCGAACCGAGCCGCAGCTTGCTCAACCTGGTGCTGCCGCCCCTGCGCCTGGCCCTGCGCAGCACCTTGTTCCAGGCGCGCCAGGGGACCGAGGCGGTCACCTCGCGCCCTGTCGACCTGGCGGAAACCATGGGCAAGCTGCAGGTGGAAATCACCGTGCAGCCGTACAGAGACGACCTCAGCGGTAGCGATTGCCTGCTGGTGGTATTCGAGGAGCGCGCGCCTGATCCGTCCCTGCCGACGCCTGGTGTCATCCGCCAGACCGACAGCATGGTCTTGCACAACCTCGAGCGCGAACTGCAGCGTACCCGCCTGCAACTGCAGGAAACCATCGAGCAGTCAGAGGTCTCCAGCGAGGAACTGACGGCTTCCAACGAAGAGATGCAGGCCATCAACGAGGAGTTGCGGTCGGCCAGCGAAGAGCTGGAAACCAGCAAGGAAGAGCTGCAGTCGATCAATGAGGAGTTGCTCACGGTCAACTACGAGCTGAAGAACAAGGTCGAGGAAACCGACAAGGTCAACGACTACCTCAGCAACCTGATCGCCTGCACCGAGATCGCCACGGTGTTCGTCGACCGCAACTTGCATATCCGTTGGTTCACGCCGCGCGCCACCGACCTGTTCAACATGCTGCCGGTCGATACCGGCCGTTCCCTGCTCGATATCACCCACCGCCTGGATTACCCGGCACTTGCCGACGATGCCCGCGCCGTGGCTCAAGGCGAGGCCATCATCGAGCGTGAAATCGGCGGCCAGGGCGATCACTGGTACCTGGCGCGCCTGCTGCCCTACCGCTCCAGTGAGCAGAAAATCGACGGCACGGTGCTGACCTTCATCGACATCAGTAGCAGCCATGCCGCCGAAGAGCGCGTGCGCCTGGGCGAAGAGCGCCTGAGCAAGCAGCTGGCCGAGACGCAGAGCACCAGCCACATGAAGGACGAGTTCTTCGCCGTCATGTCCCATGAACTCAAGCACCCGCTCAACCTGATACAGCTCAATGCCGAAATCCTGCGCCGCCTGCCGTCGCTGCGGAACATCAGTGCAGCGAGCAAAGCCGTGGGTACCATCTGCGACGCGGTAACCAGCCAGGCGCGGATCATCGACGACCTGCTGGATGTGGCGCGCATTCGGACCGGCAAGCTTAAGCTCAAGACCGCACCTGTGGATCTGCTCGCCCTCCTGCAGGGCATCCATGATGTGGTGGTGAGCGAGCAACACCCCTGCCCGGTTCGCCTGGAGCTGCCGGCCGACACCCTGCCGGTGATGATCGAAGGTGACGTGACCCGCCTGGAGCAGATCATCTGGAACCTGCTCAACAACGCGCTGAAGTTCAGCCCGGCGGGCAATGAGATACGCCTGGTGCTGAGCCACGACGAAGACCACGCGCGGCTGCAGGTGATCGACCATGGCGTAGGCCTGAGCCACGACAGCCTCGAGCACATCTTCGACCTGTTCAGCCAGGCTACGCCGCAACAGGCCAGCCACAGCCGCGAGGGCCTGGGCATCGGCCTGTCGCTGGTACGGCAACTGGTCGAGGCCCATGGCGGTACCGTACGCGCCAAGTCACCGGGGCTTGGCCTGGGCTGCACCTTTGAGGTCACCCTGCCACTTTGCGATACGCAACTCCCGCAGCGTGAGCAAGGCTCGGAGCCACTGAGCGAGGGCCGCCTTAATGGAATTCGCGTGTTGCTGGTGGACGATTCCGTAGAAGTGCTGGCGGTAATGCAGGAGCTGCTGGAAATGGAGAGCGCCACTGTCAATGCCTTCAGCAAGCCACGTGAGGCCCTGGACGCCGCTGCGGGTGAGGAATACGACATCATCCTGTCCGATATCGGCATGCCGGTGATGGACGGCCATGCGTTGATCAAGGCTCTGCGTGGTTACGTGCACCTGCGCCATACCCCGGCCATCGCCCTGACCGGTTATGGCGCCAGTGCCGACCAGTACAAGTCGCGCCAGTCGGGCTTCGATCGGCACCTGAGCAAGCCGGTGGGCTATGACGAGCTGGTGGAGGCCATCGAGGCGCTAAGCGGCTCGGTGCCCTACTGACCGTTGGTCGCTTTCAACGCAACGTTCATTGCCATCGGGGGCCGAATATACATGGAATGAGGGATTCGCCCGGGAGCCTGAATGAAACCAGTCAAGCATCGCGCAACGATCATCTGCCGGCATGGCAAACAAACCCATAAATGGCTGTGGGTGAGAAAGCCCAACGCCGCCTGGACTCTGCCCGGCGGCAAGATAGAGCCCGGCGAGACGCCGGTGCAGGCAGCGGAGCGTGAATTGCTTGAGGAAACCGGGTTGCAGGCAGAATCGCTGACCCTGTTGATGCGCCATGAAGCGGCAGAGCGCATGCATTATGTGTTCGAAGCGGAGTTCGCCGACGCCCCGCATCCCAAGGCCCTGCATGAAATTGCTGATTGCCGGTTCGCCCACCCGGACCAGGTGCCCATGCTCAAGGACGAGATCAAGCTGCTGATCCGCTCGTTGCTGGCGTGTGACCGGGCAATGGCAGCGTCGGTCAGATAGATCTTCTTGACCTGTGCCGGCCCTTTCGCGGGTGAACCCGCTCCCACAGGTTCGGTGAAATGCCTGTGGGAGCGGGTTCACCCGCGAAAGGGCCGGCACTGGAATCAACTAGGCATGCACACTCCACTGACACGCCTCCACCTCGATCGGCATCTCGTCTATGGCATGGATCATCCCGTTCGCCAAGGCCTCCCGGGGCCCGAGTATCCGCGGGTACGCCATCAGATACCGTGGTACATCCAGCACCTCGTCCGCCCCTTCGGTCCGCTCGGCGACGATTTGCGCGTACAGCCGCAGGTCATAATCCAGGCTCATCGCGTATTCAGCCATGCGTGAGTGGTCGACCGAGCCATGCAAGGTCCAGTGGAAAGGATGAAACAGGAACTTGCTGTAACTGCATGCCGTGCGCCGTTCCCCGGCCAGGAAGATGATGTTGCCCATGGATTCCACCGTTCCCAGGTTGTGGGTATGCACCTCGACCGGTAACGCCCGCAGAAAGTTGTACAAGGTAAACCCGTAGCTGCACTCGCCGCCCATGGTGGCGATGTTCAGTTGCAGGACGTCGGCGCCCTGCTGCAACGCCCGCGAACAGGTGTTGATCAGGTTGCCGCAGGTGGATGAATTGA
This sequence comes from Pseudomonas sp. SA233, assembly GCF_054792385.1. Taxonomy (NCBI): domain Bacteria; kingdom Pseudomonadati; phylum Pseudomonadota; class Gammaproteobacteria; order Pseudomonadales; family Pseudomonadaceae; genus Pseudomonas; species Pseudomonas sp. SA233. The sequence goes on from NZ_CP096449.1 coordinate 2,915,540, forward strand.
TAGGCCCGGTGAAGTGGACGATATGTCTGGCCATGCTTGCCTCCAGGGTTGGCAGGTCATTCCTTGGTTGAATGCGCATCGTCACCCTGCCCGGCCATCTGCCGGTATTGCTTGCGCAGGGCATGCAGCTCGGCCGGATCCATGTCTTCAAGGTCCAGCAGCGCCTTGTGCGCCTTTTGGGTGGTGCGCAACAGCTCATCGATCTTGATGTGCAGTTCGTCGTTGTCGCGGTTCTGGGTGTTCTGGATCAGGAACACCATGAGGAAGGTGATGATGGTGGTCGAGGTGTTGATCACCAGTTGCCAGGTGTCGTTGAAGCCGAACAGCGGCCCGGTCACTGCCCAGATCAGGATCAGCAGGCAGGCGATGCCAAAGGTCAGCGGGCGGCCGGCCCAATTGGCCAGCCATTGGGCGAAACGGTCGAATTTCATCCTGGTGCCCTTCCTCGTAGCAGGTATGCGGTGGAAACGCCGCGGGCCGCAAAGTTCCGCGCCGCATCAGCCTTTTCCGTTGGTCAACCGTGCTGAACCCTGGCCGCTGTTCACCAGTCGCACCTTCAGAGTGACCGAACAAGGACTGGCAATGAGGAAGGCAGCGTGAGCGATATCCGCATCGGCATCTCCGGTTGGCGCTACGGCCCGTGGCGCAAGGATTTTTACCCGAAGGGCCTACCCCAGGACGACGAACTGGCGTTCGCTTCGCGGGCGGTCAACAGCATTGAAATCAACGGCTCGTTCTACAGCCTGCAAACACCCGAACGCTACCAGGGCTGGCATGACCAGACGCCGCTCGGCTTCGTGTTTGCGGTAAAAGCCCCGCGCTACATCACCCATGTACGCCGGCTCAAGGACATCGAAGAAGCAGTGGCCAATTTTTTTGCTTCCGGGCCGCTGCTGCTCGGCAGGAAGCTCGGGCCATTCCTGTGGCAGTTTCCACCCAACATGAAGTTCGACGAGGCCCGCTTCGCCCGTTTTCTCGAACTGTTGCCGCACAGTCGCAAGGCTGCCCGCGAATGCGCGCAGGGGTGTGCGCAACAACTGCGGGACAACGGCAGCACCGATATCAAGGGCAACGCTCGGCTGCGCCACGCTGTGGAAATCCGCAACGAAAGCTTTTTGTGCGAAGCCTTCATCAAGCTGCTGCGCAAGCACCGGGTAGCGCTGGTCGTGGCCGACAGCGCCGGTAAATGGCCGTATGTCGAAGACCTTACCGCCGACTTCGTGTACGTGCGCCTGCATGGCGATGTCGAGCTGTACAGCAGTGGCTATACCGCCCAGGCGCTGCGGCGCTGGAAGCAGCGCATCCAGCACTGGAGCCAGGGCCGCCAGGCCGACGATGCCCAGCTGGTGGTGCCTGGGCCGCCACCACGGCGCGCTGCCCGGGACGTCTACTGCTATTTCGACAACGACCAGAAAGTCCATGCACCTTATGACGCCCGGCGCCTGTTGCAGAAGCTGTCGCTGGACCATGAACTGATGACCGAGCCTGGCGTGGTGCCGGAGGTGCCCCTGTGAACAGGACCCTGCGTGCGCCGCACGGCATCATCGACAAGATCACCGCCGTGCGTCGGCTGAATGTGCTGACGTTGAACGTGCACAAGGGTTTCACCTTCTTCAACCGGCGCTTCATCCTGCCCGAGTTGCGCGAAGCCGTGCGCGCCACCGGCGCCGACCTGGTGTTCCTGCAGGAGGTGCACGGCAGCCACCAGCAACATGCCCTGCGCCACCCGACCTGGCCGGATACGCCACAGTACGAGTTCCTGGCCGACAGCATGTGGCCGCAGTTCGCCTACGGCCGCAATGCGGTGTACCCCCATGGGGACCACGGCAATGCGCTGCTGTCGAAATTCCCCATCAGCCGCTTCGACAACCTGGATGTCTCGGTGCAGGGCAACGAGCAGCGCGGGCTGCTGCATTGCCAGCTGGAGGTGCCGGGCCATGACCAGGTGCATGCGGTGTGCGTGCACCTCGGCCTGCGCGAGGCCCATCGGCAACGCCAGGTAAAGCTGCTGCTGGACCTGCTCGACAGCCTGCCGCCCAAGGCGCCGGTAATCATCGCCGGCGATTTCAACGATTGGCGGTTGAAGGCCGATGCCGTGCTGAGCGAACACCTGGTAGAGGCCTTCGGCGAACATTTCGGCACCCCGGCGCGCAGTTTTCCGGCGCGTCTGCCGCTGTTGCGCCTGGACCGCATCTACCTGCGCAATGCCATGCCCGGCACGGCCCAGGTGCTGTCCAAGTACCCGTGGTCGCACCTTTCCGACCACGCCCCTCTGGCTGCGGAGATCAAACTGTGAACCGACCCTGGGTAGACGGCAACAGCGTGCAGTTGCTGATCAATGGCGAGCAATACTACCCCCGCGTGTTCGAGGCCATGGCCCAGGCGCGGGAGGAAATCCTGCTGGAGACCTTCATCATTTTCGATGACAAGGTTGGCCAGCAATTGCAGCAGGTGCTGATCGATGCCGCCCAACGCGGCGTACGTGTCGAAGTGGCCGTGGATGGCTATGGCACGGCCGACCTGCCCGACTCCTTCATTGCGGCCATGACCGATGCCGGGGTCAGTTTCCACGCCTTCGACCCTCAGCCGAGGCTGGTGGGCATGCGCACCAACCTGTTCCGGCGCCTGCACCGCAAGATCGTGGTGGTCGATGGCGAGCGGGCCTTCATTGGCGGCATCAACTACAGCGCCGACCACCTGGGCGACTTTGGTGCCATGGCCAAGCAGGACTATGCCGTGGAAGTCGCCGGCCCGGTGGTGGCGCAGGTGCATGCCGCCAGCAAGCGCCTGATGTCGCCGGTGCTGCAGCCGCCCAGCGCGGTACGGCCGCTGACCGAGCCTGCCGGTACCTGCAGCGCCGTGCTGGTCGAGCGCGACAACGGGGTGCGCAGCACCGATATCGAAGCCCACTACCTGCAGGCGTTTCGCAGCGCCCGGCAGCGCATCGTGGTGGCCAACGCGTATTTCTTCCCGGGCTACCGGTTGATGCGTGAACTGCGCAATGCGTCCCGGCGTGGCGTGGAGGTGCGGCTGATCCTGCAGGGCCAGCCAGACATGCGCTGGGTGCGGGCGCTGTCGCGGCTGTTGTACAACTACCTGCTGCGCGATGGTGTGGCCATTCACGAGTATTGCCAGCGGCCGCTGCACGGCAAGGTGGCGCTGGTGGACGATGAGTGGGCCACGGTCGGCTCCAGCAACCTGGACCCGCTCAGCCTGTCGTTCAACCTGGAAGCGAACCTGTTCATCCGTGATCGCGCCTTCAACCAGCAGCTCAACCAGCACCTGCAGCAGCTGGCCCGCGAACAATGCAAGCCGGTCACCCTGGAACGCATGGTTCGCGGCTACTGGTGGCGGGCGCCGCTGATATTCGTGTGCTTCCACGTGATCCGCCATTTCCCGCGGATTGCCGGCTGGTTCCCGGCGCACCGCCAGCACCTGCGCTCGGTGCAGCCGGAGGCCGAGGCACAGGGTGACTACCACGAGGGCCAAACCTGATGGCGCGTAAGAACTGGCAAACCTGGGGCAAGCGGCTGTTCACCCTGGCATTCCTGATCCTGATCCCTGCGCTGTTGTACCTGCTGGCGCGCAACCTGGACTGGAACGAGGTGCGCCAGTCGTTGCTGGCCTACAAGCCCGGCACCCTGGCCATAGGCCTGGCGCTGGCCGGGTGCAGTTACCTGACGTTCGCCAGCTACGACCTGCTAGCCCGAGCCTACACCGGCCACCACCTGCCGGCACGCCAGGTTTTGCCAGTGGCTTTCGTGTGCTATGCCTTCAACCTCAACTTCACCACCTGGGTGGGTGGCGTTGCCTTGCGCTACCGGCTGTACAGCCGCCTTGGCCTGGACACGGCTACCATCACCCGCATCCTCACCCTGGGCCTGCTGACCAACTGGATGGGCTACATGCTGCTGGCTGGCACCGTGTTCGCCTTGCGCCTGGTCGAGCTGCCCGCCAACTGGGCGGTCGGTGCCAGCGGCCTGCAACTGATCGGCGTGGTGTTGCTGGCGATTGCCGCTGGCTACCTGCTGGCCTGTGGCTTCGCCAAAAAGCGCACCTGGCGCTGGCGCGACCATGAGGTAACGCTGCCGTCGCTGCGCCTGGCGCTGTGCCAGGTTGTACTGGGTGCCAGCAACTGGGCGCTGATGGCGCTGCTGATCTTCTGGTTGCTGCCTGGCGAAGCCTTTTACCCGTCGATTCTTGGCATCCTGCTGATCAGCTGCGTTGCTGGTGTGGTTGCGCATATCCCGGCCGGGCTGGGTGTGCTGGAAACGGTGTTCCTGGCCCTGCTGCATGGGCAGCTTGCCCAGGGCACGCTGGTGGCGGCCCTGCTGGGCTACCGCACGCTGTACTACCTGGTGCCGCTGTTGCTGGCGGTGCTTGTCTACCTGATCCTCGAGAAACGCGCCAAGGCCATGCGCCGGCGCGACAAGCCTGCCTAGGCCTGACAAGGGCCATTGGCCCGGGAGGTGGCAAATGCGTAGCGCTGTCTTGAAGCCGATGTTGATACTGATGATGGCCAGCCTGCTCAGCGGCCAGGCCCTGGCCGAAGCTTGCAACGTGCTCACTCGCTCCTCCAGCGAGGCGGTAACGCCGGTGGAGCGACACAGCTGCTACAGCTACAGCAACCTGCCCGCCGAAGCGATCAACTGGTCGTGCAGCAATGAGAGCAAGGACATGCTCAACAGCGAAAAGCACAAGGTCGCGCGCTGTGCCGATGGCAGCGTTGGCAGTTGCATCGCGCCATTGACCCAGGAGGCATTGGCCAACCCCAAGGCAACTGGCGGTGACAAGCCGGCGTTGCCCAAGGATGCGCGGGTGATCACCTACTACTACGACACTCCCAGCCTGGGCCAGGCCCGCACCGATTGCGAGCGTAGCAACGGCATCTGGCAGACTCACTGATTCTGCAGGCTTGGCGCGTGTTTTGTAGGAGCGGCCTTGTGTCGCGAAAGGGCCGCAAAGCGGCCCCGGCAATTTTCCGTGCGAAGCTGAAATTCTGGGGCCGCCTCGCGGCCCGTTCGCGACACAAGGCCGCTCCTACAGGATCATCACCGCCCCATAGACCTATGCAGAACCTATGAGACGGCGATGTTTCAGGGCGAAATCGGGTCACTCGCCGGGAAAGTCTCGTCCAGCGCATTGTCCACGGCGCTTTCCTTGGTTTTTTCCCCGCATTGGCAATCCGGCATCCGGCACGGCTCGCCATTGCGATGCCCGTTGGCACAGGCCTCGCAGCAATACACCTTGCCTTCGAGCCGCAAGGCATTGGCATCCACGGTGCAGGAACAATCTGCACAGGCACAACGCAACTCGTTCATGGCTTGCTCTCCTCGTCATCGATCACATCATCGGCCCACGGTTCGCCATCAAGCGGTGCGGAGCGGGCCAGTTCGGCTTCGTCCAGGCCTATGCCGCCGCCAATCTCATTGGCCTCTACCCGCCTAAGGGTCTTGTCTGCAGGGCCACCGCTGCCACCGGGTTCGTGCGGGTCACGGGCACCGGTCTCGTCCAGCAAGGTGTCCGGGCTCAGGTCGTCGTAGGTGACGTTGTCCTCGTGCAGGCTGTCGCTCAACGCCTCGCCGCCAGTCATGCCGCTTTCGGCCACGCGCCGGGGCGGGAACTCGCGGGCCACGTCCGCGGCCGGTCGCTCGTCACCCGCACGCCCCTCGCGCTCGTCCAGGCGCTCGTCGAAGTCCAGTTCATGCACGCTGCCCATGCGGTCTTCGGTGTCGTCGATTTCAGTGGGGGTATAGGGCTTCGGTTTATCTGTTCGGGCCATGTGCGTTCTCCGTCAGGTGGCTTCATTCGGTCGACTGCACTTGCTGTTTGAAGATTCAGAGTTTTTTTGAACTACCGCCCGGGCCGTTGCCTCCCAGATTAGAGACTGCGAACCGCCCGGAGCCCGCCATGGCCAAGCCCCTGCAGGAATATGCGCGCAAGCGCGACTTCAATGCCACGCCCGAGCCCAGCGGCAAGCGCAGCCGTGGCAAGCGGGCCCACGCGCTGCAGTTCTGCATCCAGAAGCACGATGCCAGCCACCTGCACTACGACTTCCGCCTGGAACTCGATGGCACGCTGAAAAGCTGGGCCATCCCCAAAGGGCCGTCGCTGGACCCCAAGGTGCGCCGCCTGGCCGTGCACGTGGAGGACCACCCGCTGGACTACGCCGACTTCGAAGGCCATATCCCCGAAGGCCATTACGGCGCGGGCGACGTGATCGTCTGGGACCGGGGCATCTGGGAGCCCGAAGGTGATGCGCATGAGGCCTATGCCAAGGGCAAACTGCGTTTCCGCCTGCAAGGCGAAAAGCTCGGCGGTGTATGGAACCTGTTCCGCACCCACCTGGCCGGCAAGAAGGAGCAGTGGATGCTGGTCAAGTCGCACGACGGCCAGGCGCGTAGCGAAGCCGACTACAGCATCGTCGACGCCCAGCCCGACAGCGTGCTCAGCGACCGCACGCTGGTGCCGCGCAAGCCGACAGCAAAAAAGGCCGCCGCGCCACGTCGCAAAGCCGCCAGCAAAGGCCGGAAGGTGCCGTTGCCGGCGCAGCTGCAGCCACAACTGGCGACCTTGGTCGACTCCCCGCCCAGTGGCGACTGGCGCTACGAGGTCAAGTTCGACGGTTACCGCATCCTTGCCCGCATCGACGGTGATGACGTGCGCCTGTTCACCCGCAATGGCCATGACTGGAGCGGCAAGATGCCCAGGCAGGTTGCCGCCTTGCGTGCGCTGGGCCTCGATTCGGCCTGGCTCGATGGCGAGGTGGTGGTGGCTGGCGAAAACGGCGCGGCGGACTTCCAGGCGCTGCAGAACGCTTTCGACACCGAGCATGACGAGCACATCACCTATTACCTGTTCGACCTGCCCTTCCTGGGCGGCCAGGACCTGCGCCAGTTACCGCTGCAGGACCGGCGCGACACCTTGCAGCGCCTGCTGGAGCACAACGAAGCGGACGTGCTCAAGTACTCCGACGATTTTGACCAGCCCGTCGAGTCCCTGCTCGACAGCGCCTGCCGGCTGCAACTCGAAGGCCTGATCGGCAAGCGCGTCGACAGCCCCTACAGCGGCCGCCGCAGCCCTGACTGGATCAAGCTCAAGTGCAAGCAGCGCCAGGAGTTCGTGATCGTCGGCTACACCGACCCCAAAGGCAGCCGCAGCGGCTTTGGTGCCCTGCTGCTGGCCTTGCACGACAACGACAGCGGCGAGTTGCGCTATGCCGGCAAGGTCGGCACCGGCTTCAGTGCAACCACGCTGGCCAGCATCCATGCCCGGCTCAAACCATTGGAAACCGCCAAGCCGGCCCTGCCCAACCCGCCCACCGGGGCCGAAGCCCGGGGCGTGCACTGGCTGAAACCGCAACTGCTGGCCGAAGTCGCCTATGCCCAGATGACCCGTGACGGCATCGTGCGCCACTCGGTGTTCCACGGCCTGCGCGATGACAAACCGGCTACCGCCATCGACCTGGAGCGCAGCATGCCCGCCAAGACCCTGCCCAAGCGCAAGCAGGCCAAGGCCCCCGAGGCTTTGGGCGAGCTGCGCCTGACCCACCCCGAGCGGGTGGTCGACGCCACCAGCGGCGTTACCAAGCGCGAGGTCGCCGAGTACTACGCCGCAGTCAGCCAATGGATACTGCCCCAACTCAAGAATCGCCCGGTGGCGCTGGTACGTGCACCGGACGGGCTGGCCGGGGAGCTGTTCTTCCAGAAGAACGCCGGCCAGTTGCATCTGCCCAACGTGCTCAGCTATGACAAGACCGAGGCCGGCCAGGCGGCGATGGTCATCAATCGCGCCGACACCTTGATCGGCGCAGTGCAGATGAACATGCTCGAACTGCACACCTGGAACGCCACCGACAAGGACTTCGACAAGCCCGACCGCTTCGTCCTCGACCTTGACCCGGACCCGGCACTGCCGTGGAAGGCCATGCTGGAAGCCACCCAACTGGCCCTCACCTTGCTGGATGAGCTGGGCCTGAAGGTGTTTCTCAAGACCAGTGGCGGCAAAGGCATGCACCTGGTAGTGCCCCTGACCCGGCGTGCCAGCTGGGATGAAGTCAAGGCATTCAGCCACGGCATCGTCGATTACCTGGCCAGGTTGTTCCCCGACAGGCTCAGTGCCGTGTCCGGGCCCAAAAATCGCATCGGGCGCATCTTCATCGACTACCTGCGCAACGGCAAGGGGGCTACCACCGCCTGCGCGTATACCCTGCGCGCCCGCGAAGGTCTGCCGGTATCCGTGCCGATCTGGCGCGAGGAACTGCCGCAACTCAAGGGCGCCAACCAGTGGCACATCGGCAACGTGCTTGAACGCCTGGGTGATGTCGACGACCCCTGGGCCGATTATGGCAAGACCAGGCAATCGATCACCGTGGGCATGCGCAAGCAGCTGGGGCTGGCCTGATGACGACTTGCCTTCAGCGCTACGCCCGCAATGCCTGACCAAGGAGCCGAGCCCATGAGCATTGTCCAGGATTTTGACCTGACCAACCTCGATCGCCTGTTGCGAGCCTTCGGCGAGCGGCAGCAACCGCTCAACCTCGATACCCAGTTGCCGCAGCTGATTCAGGCACTGCAAGCCGACCACCTCGACCTGCTGCCCCTGCCCGGCCAGGGCAATACGCTACGGCGCTGGCAAACCCTCGCCCGGGTGGCAGGCTGTGACCTGGCCTTGGCCAAGCTGTACGAGGGCCACACCGACGCGTTGGCGATCCTTGCCGAATGCGCGGCTGCACACCACGCTGCCGAGGGTATATGGGGCGTGTGGGCCGCCGAACCGCCGGATGCCCGCGCCTGCATTGTCGCCCGTGATGGCGACCAGGTCCGCCTGGAGGGTCGCAAGGCCTGGTGTTCGGGCGCACTGCAGATCGATCGGGCGCTGGTCACGGCCCGGGACCAGCATGACCAACCCCAGCTGGTGGCCATCGAACTGTCCCATCCCAGCCAGGGCCTTGCCATAGACCGCTGGCAAGCCATCGGCATGGCCACCACCGCCAGTGTCGAAGTCGAGTTCAACCACACCCCTGGCATCGCCATCGGCCGCCCCGGGCAATACCTGTCACGCCCCGGCTTCTGGCATGGCGGTGCTGGCATTGCAGCCTGCTGGTACGGCGCCGCCGAAGCCTTGGCCGACTACCTGCGCGAACACTGCCGCAACCCCCGCCCCGACCCACATGCCGACGCTCACCTGGGCGCAGTCGACGCCGCCTTGTACGGCGCCAGGGCGGCACTGCGCGAATGCGCGGCATGGATCGACCGCCAGCCAGGCGCAGACGCCAGCTTCGAAGTGCGCCGCACCCGCGCCCAGGTGGAACAGGCCGTTGAACAGGTGATCCACCACGTTGGCCGGGCGCTGGGCGCCACTCCTTTCTGCCGTGACAACCACTTTGCCCGGCTGAGTGCCGACTTGCCCGTGTTCCTGCGCCAGAGCCATGCCGAGCGCGACCTGGCGGCGCTCGGGGAGCAGTTGGCAAAACAGCCGGCGGGAGTCTGGCAACTATGAGCGAGAACCTGATCCAGGCGAACAGCGGTACACCGTGGGCGGACTGGCAGCAGGCCGCGCACCTGGCCAGGGCCACCTGGATCACCCCTCAGCAATTGTGCCCACCGGGCCGCCGCCTGGTGCTGCTGGCACCGCACCCCGATGACGAGATTCTCATGGCCGGCGGGCTGCTGGCGGGCTTTCATGGCCGGGAAGACGACCTGGTGTTGATCTCCGCCACCGATGGTGAAGCCAGCCACCCTGGCTCTACCCACTGGAGCGAACACCGCCTGCGCCGGCAAAGGCCACTGGAGAGCCGCCATGCCCTGCAACAGCTTGACCTAGACCTCGGCCGCCTGGACTGGCGACGGCTCCACCTCAAGGATGGCGCGTTGCCACGTGACGAGGCGTTTCTGCTCAACCACCTGAGCCAGTTGCTCAGGCCTGACGACCTGCTGATGGCCACCTGGAGCGGCGATGGCCACTGTGACCACGAAGCAGTAGGCCGGGCTGCCGCGCAGGCGGCCCGGATGCGCAAGGCGCAATGCCTGGAGGTACCCGTGTGGGCGTGGCACTGGGCACGACCGGACGACCCGCGTCTGCCGTGGCCGCGTGCCCACCGCATTCAGCTGGACGAGGCCAGCCTGGCCCGCAAGCGCAAGGCCCTGGCCGCCCATGTCAGCCAACTCGAACCGGACGGCCAGCGCCCGCCCGTACTGCCGCCGAACTTGCTGGATTGTCTGCTGCAACCTTTCGAACTGGTGTTCCTGTAAAAGGAGTTGTCATGAGCCTCGACCCACAGTATTTCGCCGACCTGTACGCCACCAGTGAAGACCCTTGGGCCTTTCGCACCCGCTGGTACGAAAAGCGCAAGCGCGAGCTGGTCATGGCCTGCCTGCCGCGCCAGTGCTACCAACGCGTGTTCGAGCCCGCTTGCGCCAATGGCGAGCTCAGCGCCTTGCTGGCCGAGCGTTGTGCCAACCTGGTGTGCCAGGACCTGGACCCTACTGCGGTAGCGCTGGCCGGTGAACGCTTGGCTGGGCTGCGCAATGTCTCGGTGGAACTGGCGCGGCTGCCGGCGGACTGGCCAGGTGGGCGTTTCGACCTGATCGTGCTGAGCGAGGTGGGTTACTACCTCGACCCGACCGACTGGTTGCAGGTGATCGAACAGTCGGTGGCCAGCCTGACCTACGGCGGCGGGCTGCTGGCCTGCCACTGGAAGCATCCCATCGCCGGCTGCCCGCAGGACGGGCGTGAAGTGCACCGCATGCTGGCCCGTCACCTTCCGCTGTATCTGCAGTTCCAGCATGACGAGGCGGACTTCTTGCTGGAGTACTGGTCCTCTCAGCCCAGCGTGGTCGACCTCGATGAGACCTGCCCATGATTGCCGTGGTGATCCCGGCCCACAACGAGGCCCAGCGCCTTGGGCGCTGCCTGCGGGCAGTACTGGCTGCCGCCCTGCAGGCGCAGCAGGCGGGGCACCAGGTGGAGGTGCTGGTGGTGCTGGACCGCTGCAGCGATGGCAGCGCCGCTGTGGCAAGGCGTTTCGGTGTACAGGTGCTGACCGTGGATGCCGGCAACGTCGGTATGGCCCGCCGGGTGGGCGCGGCATACATGCTCGAGCGCGGCGCGCAGTGGCTGGCGTGCACCGATGCCGACAGCCGGGTGCCGGCGCACTGGCTGCTGTCGCAACTGGCCTGCAGGGCCGAGGTAGTGTGCGGCACGGTGCACGTCGAGTACTGGCAACCCTGGCAGACAGCGGCCTTGCGCAAGCTGTACCACAGCCGTTACCAGGCACATGAAGGGCATCGGCATGTGCATGGGGCCAATCTGGGTGTGTGTGCCGACGCCTATGATCGTGTGGGCGGCTTCCAGCCACTGGCGGCGCATGAGGATGTGCAACTGGTCAGCGACCTGCAGGCCAGTGGTGCGCAGATCGTATGGACCGCCAGGCACAGCGTGGCCACCAGCAGCCGGCGCGACAGCCGCGCCCGCGAAGGGTTTGGTGATTATCTGGCGGGGTTGCAGACACAGGTTTGATGAGGCTTGTGTTTGACTCTTGGTTCAGCAGTTTCTGTAGGAGCAGCCTTGTGCTGCGAAGAGGCCGGTCCTGACAAAGCCTTTCTATTGCTTGTACCGGCCTCTTCGCAGCACAAGGCTGCTCCTACAAAGGACGCTTCAAACGAGCGATATTTGTTCTCCGCGCGACAGCGCGGCCCCAAAGGGCTGGGCAATTTCCCACCCAGTGCAAGCGCAACGGAATCACGACGCCTTGCGTGTCTTCTTCGCCGGCTTCTTGCCACCGAGGCTGCGCTTGAGCAGTTCGGTGAGGTCGAGGATGTCTGCGCCTTTCCCTGCTTCCGTCGCCTCGCCCTTCTCCACGGTCTCGATCTTGCCCTTGCTGGCCTTTTCTTCCACCAGGTCCATGATGGTCTGGCGGAAGGCATCGTGGTAATCCGCAGGCTTCCACTGCCCGCTCATGTCTTCGACCAACCGCTTGGCCATGTCCAGTTCGCGCTTGTCCACCTTGGCCTCGGTGACGCTGCTGTCCAGCTCCAGCGTTTCCAGCCCGCGCACTTCTTCGGGCCAGCGCAAGGTGATCATCACCAGCGCATCATCCAGCGGCCGCAGCAACGCCAGGTGCTGGCGGGTGTGCAGCACTACCGTGGCCAGCGCCACCTTGCCGGTCTTCGCCAGGGTTTCGCGCAGCAAGGCGTATACCTTGCCGCCACGGCGGTCGGGGGTAAGGTAATACGGCGTGTCGAAGTGCTGCAGCGGGATCTCGCCAGCCTCCGCGAAGGAGAAGATATCGATCGTCTGGGTCGCCTCGGGCCGGGCCTTGCGGATTTCCTCCTCGCTGATCACCACATAGCGGCCCTTCTCGAACTCGACGCCCTTCACGATGTTGTCCTTGTCGATTTCCTTGCCAGTGACCTTGTTCACCCGCTTGTAGCCGACCGGCTCCATGCTGCGCTTGTCGAGCCAGTCGAAATCGACCCGCTCGGTGCGCACCGCAGTATTGAGGGCCACGGGGATATGCACGAGACCGAAACTGATGGCGCCTTTCCAGATTGCCCTAGCCATTGAAGGTGCTCCCAGGGTTGCCTGCCAATACCTGAATCGACTGCAACGGGCGGCGAAGGTTTAGCCGCCCCGCCCTACGGCAGCGGGTTGCCGCCGGTCACGCCGAACACCTCGCCGGTGATGTAGCTGGACTCCTGGCTGGCCAGCAACACATACACCGGCGCACACTCGGCGGGTTGCCCCGGTCGCTTCATCGGCGTTTGTGCGCCGAACTCGGGGATTTTCTCCGGCGGTTGGCCGCCACTGGGCTGCAACACGGTCCAGATGGGCCCCGGGGCCACCGCATTGACCCTGATGCCGCGCTCGATCACCTGCTTGGCCAAGGCCTTGGTGAAGGCGACGATCGCGGCCTTGGTGGTGGCATAGTCGAGCAAGGTGGCCGAAGGCTGGTAGGACTGGATCGAGGCGGTGTTGATGATGGTCGCCCCCGCCGGCATCAGCGGCACGGCCGCCTGGCACAGCCAGAACAGCGCGTAGACGTTGGTTTTCAGGGTGTGATCGAACTGTTCGTGGCTGATCTGGCTGATGTCCTTGCGCGCTTCCTGCTTGCCGGCGACGTTGACCAGGATGTCCAGCCCGCCAAGTTGCTCATGGGCCTGGTCGACCAGCTCCTTGCAGAACTGCTCATCCTTCAGGTCACCGGCAATTGCCACCACCTTGCGGCCTTCGGCTTCAATCAGCTTGATGACTTCGCGGGCATCGGGTTGCTCGATGGGCATGTAGTTGAGGGCAATGTCGGCACCCTCACGGGCAAAGGCGATGGCCACTGCACGGCCGATGCCCGAATCCGCACCGGTGATCAGCGCCTTGCGCCCTGCCAGGCGGCCAAAACCCTTGTAGGTGTTTTCGCCGTGGTCTGGCTCGGGCTGCATGTTGGCATCCAGCCCCGGTGCTGGTTGGCCTTGGGCCGGGAATGGTGGATGCGGGTACTGGGTCAGCGGGTTCTGCATGCTGAACTGGTCGTGGGGTTTGTTAGGCATGAGGGCCTCTCCTCTGGTGTACCGGTGTTGGCCCATTCGCGGGCTTGCCCGCGAAGGCCGTCCTACCGTTTTCGAGGAGAGCCCTCATCGATGGTTTTTTTCGACTGGCCCAAACACCGACCAGCGGTCACACCGGGCTAAACAGCACCCGCCTGAAGGCCTCGGCAGCCAGGTGCACCTGTACCGCCCAGTCCTGCGCCGCGTCACTGCCGGCATCATCGGAGATGTACTTCAGGCACACGAACGGGATGCCTTCGCTGCGTGCGATCAGCGCCAGCACGTAGGCTTCCATGTCGACCACGTCATAGGGTGCATCGCCATGGTTGATCTCGAAGCTATCGCCACTGCCGCAGGTCTCCAGGGCCAAGCCTGGGATCTGCGCCCCATGCTCCAGCACCACCGGGATGTCCGACAAAGGTGTCTGGTAACGGGCGAAGCCCAGTGGGGTCACGTCCATGTCGCGCTGCACGAAGCGGGTACAGCACACCACCTCGCCCTTGCCATGGCGCTGGCTGCCGGCCGAGCCGAGGTTGACGATCAGCCTGGGCCGGCGCGCGGCAATGGCCTTGGTCAGGGCGATGGCGGCATTGACCTTGCCGATGCCGGTGAACACGGTGTTGACGTCACCGAATATATCGCCGGCCTCGGCTTCGAGGGCGAAGACAAACAACGTGTCGTCCAGGGAAATGTCGGGGAATTGCTTGATCAGCATCATGGCGCAGGTGGTTCCGGGTGGCTGCGAAAGGCGCGGCCATTTTCGGTCAACCCCGGCTAATTGCAAGCCCCGGCGGCCACCACGGCTCGCAATGCCTGCGCCCTGCCCAAGCCTGCAGCGCTGGCCTGGGCCAGGCATTGCAGCTGCTGGTCGGCATGGGTGCCATCGCGCAGCAGGCGTTGTGCATGCAGGAAGGCGCGTTCGGCGTCTACAGTGTCGATCGGCAACTGTTCCTGCAACTGGGCCAACCAACCTGCGGCCGTGACCGGCTGCTGCTCATGCAGGCCAATGAACTCGCCCTGGCGCCCATGGCGCATGGCGCGCCAGTAGTTTTCCTGGGTGATCCAGCGCTGCTCGCGGTTGCAGGCGGACGAGTCGTGCCGGTACACGATGCTGTGCTCGACCAGGTGACGAAATAGCGCGGCGATGCACAGCGCGTCCTCCAGCCGCGGGCAGCCATCGCAGATGCGCAGTTCGACCGTCGGGAAGCGCCGTGAAGGCCGGATCGCCCACCAGAAGTCGCCATCCGCGGCCAGCGACCCTGTGCGTTGCAGCAATGCACGGTAGCGCTCGTAGGCAGCCCAGTCCGGCAACGGCTCGGGCAAACCCATGTGCGGCCACTCCCCGCAAATTACCCGCCGGTAGCTCATGTAGCCGGTGCACTGGCCTGCCCACAGCGGGGATGACGTGCTCAGCACCAGCAACAGAGGCAGCCAGCCCAGTACACGGTTGATCAATTGGATGCGGTCGCAACCTGGCGGTACGCCCACGTGAACATGCAGGCCGTTGAGCAGGCTGCGCCGCGCCACATGCCGGTAGTCAGCGAACAGTTGCTGGTAATGCGCAGGGGTTGCAGGTTTCTGACGCAGCCAGGCGGCATTGGGGTGGCTTGCCGCGCCGTACAGGCCCATGCCCTCTTCGGCCAGCGCTGTGTTCAGCCGCTGGCGGCTGTGCTGGAAGAACTCGCGTGCCTCGAACAGGTTGGCGAACACCGGCGAGGCCACCTCGATCTGGCTGCAGAACATTTCCTGGGCAAAATGCTGGCCCAGCGCCTTGCGACAACGCCCGAGCACGGCTGGCGAAGGTGTGGCTGGCACCTGCCCCGTGTCCAGGTTCACCAGCAGGTATTCTTCCTCGATGCCGAACGTGCAGGGTCGGGCCATGCTGCCTCAGCTGTTGCGGGTGACTGTGAGCACCACCGCGGCGATGCGCTCGACCTGCTCGTAACCGGGTTCGTTCAGTTGCTCGCCAAACACGTCCGGGTCGATTTCCCGATATACCCAGGACCATTCCGGGCCCGCCAGGCGCAGGCGAATGGCCTCGAGCAAGGCATCACGGCCTTCGCTTATCGCCACGCCGGTATACAACAGTAGCGAGCCCCCCGAGCCGAGCCGCTCGCAAGCTTGCTCGACGATACGCAGCGAAAGCTGCGCGCCGAGCGAACCACCGCCATGCCGATAGGTACGTTGGCAGGCATCGAGCATGTACGGCGGGTTGGCAACGATAAGGTCGAACAGCCCGGTAATGCCGTCGAGCACGTCACTGGGTTCCACGGAAACATTGCTCAAGCCCGCCAATGCCGCGTTGATCGCGGTATAACGCAGCGCGAGCGGGTTGATATCCACGGCGCTGACCTGGGCATGGGGCGCCGCGCGGGCGATCAGCAAGGCGCCGACACCCGTGCCGCACCCGATATCCACGGCATGCTCGACACGCTTGGGGGGGCGTTGCAGGTGATCGTGAATCACTTGGGCGAAACGGTAACTGTCGGGGCCGAGAAACACTGCGTCTGTTTCCTCGGTGGGGTAAGCAGAGTGCAGCAGCAGCAGCTCGTCGATCGTGGACCAGCGCACGGTGCTGATCAGCAGTTCTCCGTGCTGCTTGAGCACCTGAGCCCGCCGCATCTGGTCCAGCTCATCGGCAGAAACCAATGACGAACGGAACGGGCGGCTCCAGCCGAACACATCGCGCACTGTCCTGGCTTGCCCGGCTTCCGGGCGCGCATTCACGCGAGCATGGGTTGCCGGTGTGACACAGGTGAAGCGGTAGCCGTCGGCGCGCAGGCGCCTGCCCAATTGCAGCATTGCCTGGTCAGCCTGGATTTGTTGTGGATCGAGCAGCATCAGCGGGTTACCTCCTGATTCAGGCCGGTAGCACGCAAGTAGCGCCGGGTGGCCAGCAACCCTTCCGGTGTCGCATGACGGTTACCGGACATCGTGTCGATCAACGTCTGGATATCGGCGTCCGGGGCAGGAGTCGCGAGCGTATCATCCGATTCCACCTGCACCTCCCAGCTGCCGGGCAGCACGCGACGCCCGCGGGCTTGCAAGCCTGCAGCGATCCAGTCGTGCCATAGCTGTTTTTCATACGCCGTGAACACGCCATACATCGGTGCCGAGGGGCCATCGATGAGTCCCCACCAGCGGCTGTTGGCGGGTGCTTCACCACGGCGGATCCAGCCCTGTGCCTGCAAGGCTTGCAGAAACGCGGGCATGGCACCGGGCTCGGCCAGCCATTGGTTGACGGTGCGTTTTTGCAAGCGGCAATGGTCGGAATGCATGAACTGGCCAAAATTGCGCTTGCGCTCCAGTGCCGACAGCAGCTCGGATTCAAGATCGAAGCTGCTGATCAGGCTGGGTGTATCAAGCCCCAGGTCATTCAAGCGGTACCCGCTGCGCACCCGCTGGTAGAACTGGCCAGCATCGTCGACCGGGCAGAATTGGCGTAGCGCCTGGATGGACAGATGCGCATGCCCGCTGGCCGCGTTGTCGATGGTCACATGAAGCTGGAAATAATGGCCATCGATGCCCACTTCCGCCAGTTCGTAAGTGGTAATCAGCAAATGCAACGGTGGTTGTTCATAGCCCAGGTTGTAGCCGATCAGCTCGGGAAGAAAATCATCGCCATGGCGCCCCAATGCCAACTGCAAGGCACCTTGCAGGTAACGCTGGTCGTCCAGTTCAGTCAGGCCCAGGCAACCCAGCCGGCTCAACAGCCGTTGGTAGATCAGCACATGGTTGCAGCGCGGATCACCGCCACCCAGTTCTTCCAGGTAGGTGCGAATCAGGCCGTGATAGCGCGGATCGCCCCAGTGGCGCAAGGTGCTGTGCAGCCATGCCCCGTCCACTGCCTTGGTTGGCGCCACTTGTTGCAGGAACCACAACGCCTGGGCGCGGTTGGCAAAGTAGCGCCGAGGTGCGCCTTGGCGGCGTTGTTCGAGGTAACTGGCATAGGCTTCGGCCACCTGGCTTGCATGGCCAGCGCTCCAGGCTTCCAGCTGAGCAGGATCGGCAGGCAGGTCATCTGGCAAACGCTGCGCGCGTGCCAATTGTTCGCTCAGCCAGGCTTTGCTCGTGGTGTCGTGGCTCACGAGCAGCTTGTGGTAACGCTCCTTCAGGCTTGGCCCAGTTGCCGAAGCCGGTATCACCGCGCCGGTCTTGCGGGTCATTACCGTCATGCCGTAGTCCTTGTCCGCGTTTTATTGGCTGGGTTTCTGCCCGGGCATCGGTTCAGGGTCCGGCGCCGGTTGGGGAGCAGGTTTGTCGCCGGGTTGCTGCATCTGCAGCGAAGGTTTGCTTTGGTCGGCATCCTTTGCCGGGTGGTCGTTGTCCCGGTCGAAACAGCCACCCAGCAAGCCAAGCGTGCCCACAAGTGCTATCAGAGGGATCAATCGCATGGGGTTCTCCTCATGTGCAGAATCGCAGTGCCCGATCACCCGGGCACTGCGTAGGCTCACTTACGAACGGCCGCCCTTGCGGCCCGATTCGCTGGTACGGCCACCACCGGATTGCTGGCCGCCCTTGCGCCCAGCTTCGGAGGCTTTTTCGCGGTCATTGGCAAAGTTGCCCGGGTTCTTGTTGCCACCCTGGCTGCCTTGCTGGTTGCCGGTGCGGCTGTTCTCTTTGTTGGCCATGGTCTTAAACCTCGTATGACTTCGGAATGCACGGCATTACCCGCCGTACACCTGTTGGGAGTTCGGTCATTTCGGTGGATTCGGTTTAATGCGAAGCGTTCTGACCAGCGGCATTAAATAAGCGGCACCCGCATATTTGGCGCGCTTGTCAGTCGCGCGATGCGCTTTCCAGGCGTGCCTGTCGCCTTCCCAGCACCCCGCCGGTCAGCGCCCAACCCAAGGCAATCAACGTACCGATCAACATCGCCAGTTGCGGATACTCGCCCATCACGTCCAGCGCGCGTTTGAGCCAACCACTCAACGCATCACCGCCGCGGTAAACCACGGTGTCGATGAAGTTCTTGGCCTTGTACTTGTCCTCGACGGGCAGCACGGTAAACAGCATCTCCCGCCCCGGCCGCACCAGCGCGTACTCACCGGCCCGACGCACCACCATCACCACCACGAACACGACGAACACCGGGGCCAGTGCCAGCCACAGGAAGCCCGCAGCCATCACCAGCGGCACCGCCACCAGCAGCACGCCCACCCCCAGCCGGCGGGCCAGGCGACCGGTGAGGAACACCTGGGTGAGGATGGCCAGGGCCTGTACCACGCTGTCGATCAGGCCGAACACCTGGGTTTGCCGGGTACGGTCGGTGAAGGTTTCGCTGACGATGCGTGCCTGCTCGAAATACAGGAAGGTGCTGACACTGGCGAGCAACACCACGAACAGGGCAATGCCCAACAGGTAGGGCGAGCGCAGTACGGCAGTGGCACCGGCAAACGGGTTGCCGCCCAGTGGCCGGGAATCCGCCCGCTCGGCTTGCGCCGGTAGAGGGTTGAGCTTTCGCCAGCGTTGCAAGTACAACGTAGCGCCAATGCTGCCCAAGAGAAGCGCTGCGGCCAGCACCAGCAAGCCGGCATGGCCCAGCGGCGCTACCAGCAGCGTGCCCAGGATGGGGCCGCTTAGCCCACCCAGGCTGGCCCCGGCCGCCAGCAGACCGAACAGGCGCTTGCCTTGTGCGGTGGAAAACAGGTCGGCGAGCACGCTCCAGGCCAGCGAGATGCTCAGCAGGTTGAACACCGACAACCAGATGTAGAAGGCCCGCGCCGCCCATGAAGCTTCCGGATTGCGGGCGAACAGCACGGCGAACAGCAGCAGGTTGCTGGCGAAAAAGCCGTAGGTCCAGGGCAGGATGTGTCGGCGCTGCACCTTGGAGGCCAGCAAGCCAAACAGCGGCAGGCACGCCAGGGTGGCGACGAAAGTGCCGGTGAACAGCCATTGCAGGTTGTCCACGCCACCGGCGACGCCCATGGTTTCGCGCACCGGGCGCAGCATGAAATAGCCAGTGAACAACAGGTAGAACAGCAGCAAACCGGCGATCACCGCTGGCCCTTCGCCGGGCTCGATGTTCAGCCCCTGATCCAGGCGCCGCCGCCAGGCTGCCATGGTGTCAGGCAAACTGCTTGATCAGCGCCTGTTGCTGCGCCTGGGTCAGCAACGGCCCGTGCCCGGCCTTGAGCTGGTCAAGTTGGCGCTCGGGCCGGCTGGTCGCGGGGATGACCGTGGTCACCGCCGGGTGACTGATGGCGAACTTGAGAAACAGCTGCGCCCAGCTGCCGACACCCGCCTCTGCGGCCCAGCCGGGCAAGGCCTGGTCCTTCACCCGGGCGAACAGGCGGCCATCGTCGAACGCCCGGTTGACCAGCACGGCGACGCCCTTGTCCTGGCACAGCGGCAGCAGTTCGCGGGCGGCGTCGGGGGCATTGACCGAGTAGTTGATCTGGATGAAGTCCAGCGGCTCGCTGCGCACGATGCGGGCTACCTCGTCCTGGCCACTGTTCAGGTAATGGGTGATGCCGACATAGCGGGTCTTGCCCTGCTGCTTCAATTCGCGGGCATAAGGCAGCTGGGTCTGCCAGTCGCGCAGGTTGTGGATCTGCAGCAAGTCGACCTTGTCGGTGCGCAGGCTCTCGAGGCTGCCGGCCCATTGCGCTTCGGCGTCTGCCCGGCTGTCGGCGGCGATCTTGGTAGCGATGAAGCATTGCCGGTGCCAGCCGCCCTCTTCCAGCAGCTGGCCGAGAATGCTGTCGGCGCCGCCGTAGTTGGGCGAGGTGTCGATAACCCGGCCACCGCCTTCGAAGAACGCCTGCAGTACAACTTTCAGCTGCTGGTACTGGGCGGAACCGGCTTGCACTTCGAAACTGCCGGAGGTACCGGCACCGATCACCGGCAGCGCTTCACCGGTGCTCGGCACATTGCGGGTCAGCAAGCCCGCCGGGGTAGCGGCGTGCAACCAGGGGCTGGCGGCCAGCAAGCCCAAGGTAGCACCCGCACGTAGGACATCACGACGTGCGTACATGGAAAAGCTCCCGTCATGAAGCGGAAACTTTCAAGGCTAGCCGCTGCCCCCGGCTGCGTCCGGTGTTTCTGTATCTGGATGTTTAGCGATCAGGCTTGCAGCAACAGGCTCAGGTCGACACCCGTCTCGCTCATCGGCGGACACCAGTAGTATCCACCGGTCAGTGGCCGGCTGAAGCGGTACAGGCCGTCGATGATGCCGTCCTCCAGGCCGCTCATGCGCCGCAGCTGCACCTCGAACGCATCGAAGCTGTGGCCCAGGGCCACGAAGGCCAGGCCAGCGCCCCGTTGGTCTGCCCAGGCCACCGAACGACGGACCATGAACGCTTCTGGTTCGAAACTTTCCTGGGCCGTGCGCTTGACGTGGGCGGACTCGGGGGCGTCATCGAGCTCTTCGTTGTCGCTAAGGCGCCGGCCGATGATGTTGTCCTGGTCAGCCTGGGGCAGCGACTTGAAGTACTCCAGGTCGTGCTTCCACAGCTGGAACGCGGCAAAGCTGGAGCCATCGGCGCCAATTGCCGCCTGCACGGCCTCTTCGTCCACCGGGTTTTCGGTGCCGTCCTCATAGCCGGTCAGGTCATGGCCGCCACGGTGCAGGAAGCCATCGACGCTGTCGGCCAGGCGCAGGGCCGGAGCCAATGCCAGCTCAAGGGCCTGGGCCCGCAGCAGCAGGTCACCGCGCTCGTCGCCACGCAGCCACAGCCACAGGGCGTGTTGGGTGCTGGGGTTCTCCACTGCAGCATCCAGCTGCGGGAAGGCGCGCAAGCCAGGTACGTCACGGCCCAGGGCCTTGGCCAGCGGGGCACCGACACCCAGAATCAACTGTTCGCCATCGACCTGCGGCAGCAAGGCATCCAGGGCGGCAGGCAGGGCCTCGGGCGACTGCAGGGAGAAGAACAGGTGACGGGCGTGGGCCGGCACCGGGGTGGCAAGCAGACCTTGCTGGAACGGCATGACAGGCTAATCCTCGGTAAAAACAGGAATGCTACTGCGCCTGCAGGCCTGCTGCAACGCGGCATACAGCCTCGCTGGGCGCTGCGCTCGGTAACAAACGGTTACCAAGGGCTGGCGTTTTGCGATTAGCTATCAATCAGGGCCGACCTACACTCCACCGGATCCTTCGCCCGAGAGACCGCCCATGACCGCCTCCCCTTTGCTCACCGCTTTTCTGCCGCTGGCCCTGGGCATCATCATGCTCGGTCTCGGGTTATCGCTGACCCTGGCCGACTTCGCCCGCGTAGTGAAGTACCCCAAGCCGGTGGTGGTAGGCCTGGTTTGCCAGATCCTGCTGCTGCCGCTGGTGTGCTTCCTGATCGCCAACGGTTTTGGCCTGGAGTCGGCGCTGGCGGTGGGGCTGATGCTGCTGGCCGCCTCGCCGGGCGGCACCACGGCCAACCTGTTCAGCCACCTGGCTCATGGCGATGTGGCATTGAATATCACCCTGACGGCAGTCAACTCGCTGATCGCGATCCTGACCATGCCACTGCTGGTGAACCTGTCGCTGAGCTGGTTCATGGCATCGGACCAGGCCATACCGCTGCAGTTTGCCAAGGTGATGCAGGTGTTTGCCATCGTCCTGCTGCCGGTGGCGCTGGGCATGCTGGTTCGCCGCTTTGCACCCGCCTTCGCCGCGCGCATGGAGAAGCCAATGAAGCTGGTGGCTGCGTTGTTCCTGGCGTTCACCATCGTCCTGGCGCTGGCCAAGGACTGGCAGACCGTGGTTGCCTACGCGCCGGTGGTGGGCCTGGCCGCGCTGCTGTTCAACCTGCTGAGCCTGGGCGTGGGCTACTGGGTACCACGCCTGCTGAACATTCCCAAGCGCCAGGCGATTGCGATCGGCATGGAGATCGGCATCCATAACGGCACCTTGGCGATTGCTCTGGCATTGAGCCCTTCGCTGCTGAACAACGCCACCATGGCGGTGCCGGCGGCGCTGTACAGCCTGATCATGTTCTTCACCGCGGCGGCGTTTGGCTGGTGGGTGAGCCGCGGGCATGTGGCGGCGCAGCCCAAGGGTGAAACGGTGAATTGAGGGCCTTTCCACGTACCCTGTGGGAGCGGGTTTACCCGCGAAGAATCCAACTCGGTGCATGGCACCGGCTGCGCCGGTGTTCGCGGCTGAAGCCGCTCCCACAGTGTCCCTGCTGACTCAATGAGTCATGGGCAGTTGCATCATCGTGGGCTGCTCTGCCAGTCCCTGTCACAACTGGCTGCGCTTGTGCCGCAACTCCTGCTTCAGCACCTTCAACGGCGGTGCATAGAAGAACCCGAACGACACACTCCCCGTTCTCCCTTTCACCGCATGATGCAACCGGTGTGCGCGGTGCAGGCGCTTGAGGTAGCGGTTGACCGGCCGTGGCTTGCGTGGCCAATGCCGATGAAAGAACCCGTCGTGGGCCACGACATACAGCACGCCGTACCCCGCCACGCCGCCACCCACCCACTGCAAGGGCGCAAAACCACCCTTGCCCAGGGCCACCAGCAGCGTGGCGATCAGCCCCAGGGCCACCAGGTACAGGTCATTGGTTTCGAGCATGCCCAGTTGCGGCTCATGGTGCGAGCGGTGCAGCCACCAGCCCCAGCCATGCATGATGTACTTGTGAGCCAGCGTGCCAACGCCCTCCATGGCCACCAGGGTGCCGAACAGTACGGCGAGATTGAACAGCATGGAACGGTCCGGGGGATGGCAAGGGAAGGCGCAAGGGTACCGATTGCCCGCGTTTTTTTCCATGCAGGCGTGACCGGTTGCGGGCACTTGCGGATGAAGCCATTGTCATGTTTTTGCCCTTGACCTGGCATGCCACGGGGCGTAACGTCCGCGGCGCAATTTTGCATCCCTGAACAGGAGACCTGCATTGGACAGTAGCCCCAGTCGCATGCGACAGGCCCACGTGGCGCGCTAGTCCGGCAGTGTCCTGCACTGTCTGGCCGGCCTGGCAAGACGGTGGTTTCTTGTAATCCCCCTCTTCTTCCTCCCCCTTCGTGGTCCTGCGCATTTTCTGGTTTTTCAACCGCGCCAGCTGATGGCGTTCTTGCGGGCGTGTGCCCGTGGAAGAGGTTTGCTATGGATTGGAAAGTATTTCTGCTGCGTGTCAGCATCGCCCTGCTGCTGGGGGCGCTGATCGGTGCCGAACGTCAACTGCGCCAGCGCCTGACCGGGCTGCGCACCAATGCACTGGTCAGCACCGGTGCTTGCCTGTTCGTGCTGATGACCCAGGCGGTGCCGGGCATGGCGCCCACCGATGCGTCGCGTATCGCCGCGTACGTGGTATCGGGCATCGGTTTTCTGGGTGGCGGCGTGATCATGCGTGACGGGTTCAACGTACGTGGCCTGAACACTGCCGCCACGTTGTGGTGCACGGCCGCAGTCGGCGTGCTGTGCAGCCTCGGGCTGCTGCTGGAAGCGACGCTGGGTAGCCTGGTGGTGCTGTGTGCCAACATCCTGTTGCGCGACATTGCCCAGCGCCTGGACCGCCAGGAAGTGGTGCCGGCCAGCGAGGTGGAGCAGCACTTCGAGGTGCGCATCGTCTGCCGCGCCGAGGACGAGATCCAGGTCCGCAGCCTGATGTTGCACAGCCTGGGCGACCCGCAGCTGCGCCTGCAGTCACTGCACAGCGAAGACCTGGCGAACCCCGCACGCCTGGAAGTACGCGCCGAACTGCTCGGCACCGCGCAGGCGCCAGCGCAACTGGAACGGTTAGTCAGCCGGGTGAGCCTGGAGAAAGGTGTAAGCTCGGTGCGCTGGCAATTGCAGCCGCAGGTGCTGGCGGCAGACTAGAACGAAAGGACTTCTTCATGCGCATTCGCCCTACCCTCGTGCAAGACATTCAATGGCTCCCGGGCGTCGAACGTTCGGCTGCCCAGGCCTTTGCCGCCCGGCCGGCGCTGGCATGGCTGGCGCAAGGAGATGTGATGGACTGCGGCGCCCATCAGGCATTTGTCGAAGCTGGCGGGAGCTGGGTGGCCGAGGGGCCAGATGGGCGCATTCTGGGGTTTGCCTGTGCCCGGTTCGTGGATCAGGCGCTGCATCTTCATGAAATTTCGGTGCGCCGGGAGGCCCAGGGGCAAGGTGTCGGGCGCAAGCTGTTGCAGCAGGTGGTCGATGCGGCGCGCCATGCGGGGGCGCGGGAGCTGACCTTGACCACCTTTGCCGATGTGCCATGGAATGCGCCGTTCTATGCGCGGTTAGGGTTCGAGGTGATCGATGAGGGGCTGCTGGATGCACGCTTGCAGCAGATTCTGGCCGACGAGCGTGCCCATGGGCTTGCGGGCCGTTGTGCGATGCGCCTTGGCGTGGATCACTAGACTCCGGGGCCGCTTTGCAGCCCATCGCCGGCAAGCCAGCTCTCATAGAACAATACATGACTCATTGGTTCGGCGAGGCTCTGTAGGAGCAGCCTTGTGCTGCGAAGAGGCCAGTACTGACAAAGCCTGTCTATTGCTTGTACCGGCCTCTTCGCAGCACAAGGCTGCTCCTACAAAGGACGCGTCAGACGAGCGATATTTGTTCTCTGCGCTACAGCGCAGCCCAAAAGGGATGGGCAATCTCCCACAGGTAATGTGCATCTCTTTGGCACTGCGCGGTCCCTGTGGGAGCTGGCTTGCCGGCGATGGGGCCGGTACAGGCAACCAAGGGCCTTTATTCATCTACGCCCACCACTGCACGTTCTGCCAGGCAATACCCGTCCCGACCCCGGCGCTTGGCCTGGTACAGCGCCGCATCCGCTGCCGCCATAAGGCGCTCGGCCGTCACCCCCTCCCGCGCCAGGTCACCCACCGCAATCCCCGCACTGCACGACACCCGCCCCAGTGGGCTACCTGCATGCTCCAGCATCTGACGCCGCAACAGCTGTTGCACTTCCTGCACCAGCAGCTCCGCCCCGCGGGCATCGGTATCGGGGAGCAGCAGTGTGAACTCCTCGCCCCCATAGCGCACAGCCAGGTCGGCCGGCCGCTTCAGTGCCTGCTGCAGCACCTCGGCAAAGCGCCGCAGGCACTGGTCGCCCGCTGGGTGCCCGTAACGGTCGTTGTAGGCCTTGAAGTAATCCAGGTCGAGCATCACCAGCGCCAGCGAGTAGCCCTGGCGTCGTGCCCGACGCAGCTCCGGCTCGAACACTGCGTCCAGCCGCCTGCGGTTACCCAGGCCGGTCAGGCTGTCGGTCAGTGCCAGGGCCTTGAGGGTCTGGTGTGCCTGGTGCAGCGCCCGCTCGATGACAATACGCTCGCGTAACTGGCGCAACACCACACCACCAAACGCTGCCAGCCCCACCAGCAACAGCAGCAACACTGCCACCGACTTGATCGCATCGTGCCGCCAGGGCGCGACGATCGATTCCCGCGACAAGCCGGCCTCCACCACCAACGGGTAGCTGGCCAGCGCGCGATAGCCATACAGCCGTGGCGTACCGTCCACCACGGCCACCGCCTCGGCCACCCCTTCGCTTGCATGCGGCAGGTGCTTGCGGAAGATCTCGCTGCTGCTAAGGCTGCGGCCAATTACCTGTTCGACGAACGGCCGCCGTACCAGGATAGTGCCGTCGCGCTTGGCCAGTACCAGCGCGCCGCGTTCGTCGATCTTGAAGTCGCCGTAGTAGCGTACGAACCAGTCCACCTTGATGGTGCCTAGCAACACCCCGGCGAAGCTGCCATCGGCATATTGCAGGCGCCGTGAAATGGGGATGATCAGGTCGCCAGTAGAACGGCTGCGCACCACCGAGCCGATGTGGACCCTGCGGTCGGTATGCTCGCGGTGGTAGATGAAGTAGTCGCGGTCGGCATTGTTGGCATTGGGTGGGACTACCGCCTGGTCGGTAACGATCCAGCTGCCATCCGGGCCATACACGAACAACCCGTGCAACTGCGGCATGATGCTTTTCTGCTGGACCAGCAAGGTATGCAGGCGCGGCCGGTCGATGTGCTCGAAGCCGTCGCCTTCCAGGCGCTCGGCCAGCGCCGCGGTAATTGCGTCGACCTGGCGGATGGCATCTTCGGCATGCTGCGCCGTGGCCCGGGCCAGGTTGGAGACCATGTTCTCGGCATTGGTGAAGGCGTGCCGGTAGTCGCGCCAGATGCGCCAACCTTCCACCACGACGAAGGCGAGCATCACCACCAGCATGAACGCGAGTACCAGGCGGAACAGCGCCACGGCCCGGCCCTCGCCGGTTATCGCGAAGAGCCCGTCCTCATCCTGTTTCCTGGCTGCGCACATTGAAATCCCTAGCCTTACCGCGTTCGCCGCGTTTCACTATAGTTCAGCATCACCTGGGCGCAGCCAACCAGGAAAAAGATTAAACCTTTGCTCCCCATTCACCCTCAACCGTACGCGACACTGAGGTCGCGCCACGGTTTAAGGAGTGAAGCATGAGCAGTCTCTTCATCAAGCGTGTCGGTTTTTCCATGGTGTTGGGCTTGGCATCGGTGCAGGCAATGGCGGCGAGTTCCGATGACTTCGTCGAAGCGGCCACCGAGGCCGGTATTGCCGAAGTGGTCACCGGCAAGCTGGCTCTGGAAAAAACTCAGAATGCCGAAATCAAGACCTTTGCCCAGCAGATGGTCAGCGACCACACCAAGGCCAATCAGAAACTCGGCGACATCGCTCGCAAGCTCGACATCTCCGTACCCGATGAGGCGGCAATAACCGACAAGGTCAAGAAAATGATCCTGGAATGGCGAGAGGAGTCGTTTGACAAGTCTTACGTCAACAACCAGGTCGACGCTCACGAAAAGGCGGTGGAGTTGTTCAAGAAGGAAGCCGCATCTTCCGACAAGGCTGAATTGAAGGCCTTTGCCAGCGAAACCCTGCCCAAGCTCGAACAGCATCTGGAGCATGCCAAGGCGCTTCAGGCCAAACACGGCAAGTGAGGCCCGCCATGAGTAACGATGCATTGAAAGCCGAAGTGCTGACTCGCCTGTTGCACGCTCACCCCCAAGGGCTGGGCAAGGAAGTGCTGGACAACTACCGGGGCGAGAAAGCCGTGGCCGGCATGCTCAAGACGCTGCAGGAGGCCGGTTTGATCCAGGATGGCAGCGTGGCGGTGAGCAGCGACCACCAGATCAGCGTGAACTACCCCATCAAACTCTCGGCTGCGGGCGTGGAGGCAGCCAGGCAGGCAGAGTCCTGAGTCAAGCGAGCGTAGCTTGCCTGGCAAAGGCCTCGAGACAGCGTGCCCCAAGCAGTACCGTGTTGATCGCGGGGGCCGCTGAGCGGCCCTTAGCGACAAATGCCACCTTCACGGGGATTTTTCGACGTCCCGCGGTGGCTTGGCAGGTCCTTGAGGGTCGACTTGCGGATCCTCCACATCTGGCGAATCGGGGTCGAAACCCAAGTCCTGGTGTTTGTTCGCCTTCTCGGACGAATGGGGCCCTTGGGGATGTTTTTCTGGCTGTTGTGGTTCAGGCATGAGGCTTTCTCCGGTGAGTGTCTAGGGAAGAAACCACCGGCCGGGAAAAGTTTGATTAATCTACAGCTAGCCGGGCTCGGCATTGAACCAACGCTTCATCACGTTGCTTCAGCTGCTCCTCGAGCTGCTGCAGTTGACGAGCCTGTTCCGTGCACAAGTCGCGCCTGGCCTCCAGGCTCTGTGCCTGCACATCCAGCTGGCGACGCATTTCCTCGCTAGCACCCTGCGCCTGGGCCAGGATCGTGCGCAAGCCCTGGATCTGCGCATCACGCTGCTCCAGCAATTCGTCCTGCGCCCTGCAGGCGCTGGCGGCCTGGCGATGCTCACCCAGCAAGCGCTCGTTGTCGCGGTGCAGGCGGGTCAGCTCGTCCTGCTTGACGATCATGCCTTGCTGCAGTTGACGCACCTCCACCTGCAACTGTTGCAGCTGCGCTTCGTGGCGGCGCTGCTCCTGTTCACGCTGTTCGCGGCTGGCGTTGCGATAGTGTTCCTGCGCATCGCGGGCATGACGGTGCTTGTCTTCCAGTGATTTTACCTGCTCCTCCTTGTCGGCCAGGCGCACCTGCAGCTCGCCCAGCGACTGGTTGAGGCTGGCACTGCGCAGCTGTTCGGCCTGCAGGGTGCTTTGGTTGGAAAGCAGTTTTTCCGATTCGGCGGCCAGTGCGGCCACATCGATCTGATGCTGTTGGTGCGCCGCAGCCAGTGCCTGCTGGGCAATGGCCAGTTGTGCCTCCAGCTGTTCGCGCTGTCGAGTGAAGGCGCTTTCGGCCTGCTCGATCTTCAGGTCGGCCTCGTCCTGCAACTGGGTTGCCAGTTGCCCGACCATTCGGCTCAGCACGTCACTCAGTGCAATGCCGCCCTCGGAAGCCACGGGTTGCTGGCCGTTCAACTCTTTCAGATAGCGGTGAATCGTGGTCTTGGAGCCGGTGTTGCCCAGCTCGATACGTATCGCATCGATGCTGGGGTTCTCGCCCCGGGCAATCAGCGCCTGACGTGCCTGCTGCACTACAACCTTGTTTATACCGCCCCGGGCCATGCTTGCTCCTACGATTTTGTACCGTGTTATGTACCATGTAATTACATACCAATTATGGAGACAAGCCATTGCCCGTGCAAACATTTCCTATGGTGGAATAATCACGGGTTATCGCATGTGAATGGTTCTTGGGAGCTGTGCGCGGGCATAAACCAGTACGCCAGACAGCAAAGCGCCCCGCTCGGCTTCAAGCCGGCGGGGCGCTGCAGAATGCTGAAGCAGGGAGCGTCAGCTGTAGTGTTCAACCCTGGCAGGTGTTCTACGCATGAGCACCTTACCGTTGCGTACCGACACCAGCGCATGCCCCTGGCTGCGCACCATTTCGTAATCGTCCGGCGCAGAGAGCAGCAACAGGTTGGCCGGTCGCCCCACTTCGATGCCGTAACGCTCGCCCAGGTTCAGGGTGCGGGCGCTGTTGTCGGTGATCAGGTCCAGGCAACGCTGCAGGTCTTCGTAGCCAAGCATGTGGCAGATGTGCAGGCCGGCCTCCAGAATACGCAGGATGTTGCCATTGCCCAGCGGGTACCAAGGGTCGACGATGGAATCCTGGCCAAAGCACACGTTCATCCCGGCCCGGTCGAGTTCGGCCACGCGGGTGACGCCGCGGCGTTTCGGGTAGTTGTCAAAACGCCCTTGCAGGTGAATGCTCTCGGTCGGGCAAGATACGAAATTGATACCCGACTGCTTGAGCAGGCGGAACAGCTTGTAGCAGTAGGCATTGTCGTACGAGCCCATGGCCACGGTATGGCTGGCTGTTACCCGAGCGCCCATGTCGCGCACCCGCGCCTCTTCGGCCAGCACTTCGAGAAAGCGCGACTGCGGGTCGTCGGTCTCGTCGCAATGCACATCCACCAGGCAGCCGGTACGTTCGGCCAGGTCCATCAGGAACTTGACCGAAGACACGCCCTGGTCGCGGGTGTTCTCGAAGTGTGGAATGCCGCCGACCACGTCGGCACCGATGGCCACCGCTTCGGTCATCAGCGCCCGGCCGTTGGCGTACGACTCGATACCCTCCTGGGGGAAGGCGACGATCTGCAGGTCGAGCAGGTGGCGCACTTCGTCACGCACTTCGACCATGGCCTTTAGCGCAGTCAGGGTGGGGTCGGTGACATCGACATGGGTACGCACATGCTGGATGCCATGATCCACCAGCATGCCGATGGTCTTCTTAGCGCGGTTTTTGATGTCGTCGTGGGTGGTGATTGCCTTGCGCTCGGCCCAGCGCTCGATGCCTTCGAACAGGGTCCCGCTCATGTTCCACTGCGGCTCGCCGGCGGTCAGCGTGGCGTCCAGGTGGATGTGCGGTTCGATAAAGGGCGCCACCACCAGGTTCTGCCCGGCATCCAGGTCATCGGCAGCGCGCGCCGCCACCCCTTCGGCCTGGGGCACGATGGCGGCGATGCGTTCGCCGCTGAGTTCGATGCGGAACAGGCCAGGCTTGCCGCGCAGGCGTGCGTTGATGATGTTCATGATGCTTCTCCCTGGGCTTTGCGGGTGGCCCTACCAGCATATTGGCCTAAATCTCATCTGCCCGGTTAGCGCGGACCTTTGTAGGAGCGGCCTTGTGTCGCGAAAGGGCTGCGAAGCAGCCCCAGGATTTCAGCGCAGAAGCACAAATTGCTGGGGCTGCTTCGCAGCCCTTTCGCGACACAAGGTCGCTCCTACAAGAGTCCGCGCAGGGCCATGCAGTGCGTTATTGGCTAGCCAACCCCATCTGCCAGAAGTCCGCCTCCAGGCTGGACGCCTGGCCGAAAATCCCCACCAGCTCGGCAAACCGTTGCTCGGTCATGCTCCGCGCTGCCAGCTCGTCCAGATGCTTGCGCGCCGCTGTGGCGACACCCTGGTAGCCCTCGCCGGCATACTCGGCGATCCACTCGCGGTACGGGTGATTGCTCAGATCGCCAATGCGCTCGGACAACGCCCGGCCAATCTCGGCATAACCGATCACGCAAGGCGCCAGCGCCACATGCAATTCCAGCAGGTCACCCGCGGCACCGCAGTCCAGCACATAGCGGGTATAGGCAACCGTGGCCTGGTGTTCGGGCGCGGCCTCGATATCAGCCTGGGTCAGGCCCCAGCGCGCGCACAGGCGCAAGTGCAGCTCGGTTTCATCCAGAATCGCCGCCAGCCCGGCCTGCGCGGCGCGGATGTCGGCCGGTCGACGGCTCTTGTAGGCAGCCAGTGCCCAGGCGCGGGCGAACTGGATGAGGAACAGGTAATCCTGTACTAGGTAGGTGCGGAAGGCGGCTTCGCTCAACGTACCCTCGCCCATCTGGCGCACGAATTCGTGGTCGACGTAGCTGTTCCACTGCGGCGTGGCGGCAGCCTTGAGGCGGTCGAAGATATCCATGCTCATTTGTCCTCCGGGTAGACAGCATCGAAGAAGGCCAGCTCTAGCGCCACGGTGCGCTGGTAGAAGTCACCCGCCAGCACGGCGTCCTGCGGGCCGACGCGGTCGAGTTCGGCTTGCAGGAAGGCAACGAAGTCCTGGAATGCCGGGTTGTCGTGCAGGGTGATCCATTCAGCGTGGACGAAGTTGTCCGGCATCGGCTTTGGCGCCTTCAACGCCCAGTCCAGGTACAGGCCTTCGGCGACGTTGAGCACCGCCAGCGCGGCCGCATAGGACCGGGTGGCCGCCGCTTCGCGCATGATCGCCTTGAAGCCTGCGGTCGGGACGGTGTCGGCTGGTTCGCTGCGTTGTGCGGGGCTTACCCCCAAGGCCTCGAAGGCGCGCAGGAAGTAGGTGTTCTCGTCACTGGAGATCATCCCGGCAAAGCGCCCGAAGCGCAGGCGCGCCTCGAAGGTGTCGGCGGTGGCGATGGCCGCGCCCAGCAGGGTCAGGAAGCTGTCGAGGAAGCGGTGGTCCTGCACCAGGTAGTCGACCATGATCGGGTCCGGCAGGCTGCCGTCGCACAATTGGGTGACGAAGCGGTGGCCAACGGCCGCCGACCAGGTCGGCTCGCTGCGGCGGCGCAGGGACTGGCTGAAGCGTTCGGTCATGTTGCTGTCCTTGATGGGGGGTGACAGCGAGACCGCGGTGATTGGCATGGACGGGCCTCGCAGTGAGGCCGGCAAAAAGGCAGGTTTCAAAGTCCCATCCCTTCGCCGGCATGATCCGGATCAGGTTCGAAGGGTCACCGCGCTGCAGCATCCAGCGGTTTCTCAGCCCGTTCCCGGGCTCCCCTTGGTGGCGCTCAGGTATACCCCAGGGCGCCGAAGCTGTCACCACCCAATCTGTGGGCAATGGGTGACCCACTAGTGGGGGCCCTCACCCATTTTTGACGCCGTGGCATTTAGCGCGCATCAGGCGCCACAAGGATTTATTTAGAAACATATTCCTCGTATTTGGGTTGGCACACCCGTTGCTCCAGCCCCGGAAACGGGCAAATAGCCATGATGGCGCAAACGAGGCGCAAGGCAATGAAAACACCTGCCATGATCCACCCTGCAAGGCATGCATTCCAGCTGTCCACCGTCGCTACGCTGATGCTCGGCCTTGGGCTGGTCACGGCGACAGCGGCGCCCATGGACGACAACAGCATGCCCCCGCCGACCGACCCGTCGGCCTACACTGATCAGCCGGCTGACCCGACCCAGCCCTTGCTGGACCTGTACAGCATGCCAGAGGCGAATCAAGGCTCACTCGAACTGACCGATGGCGTGTACGGTGACCGCAACACGGTAAGCGCAAACAACGTGTTGCCACCGGCCCTGCAAACCGGGGAAAAATACCCCACCAATGGCAAGCCAAGCCCGCTGTTCGGCGCGTTGCCGTTTACCCAGCAGTTACTGCTGTTCGAGGAATTCGGCACGGAAAGGCTCGACCCCACGCTGCCGCCGCCCACTCTGACCTTCCCGGTGCCGACCCTGGGCGCGGCACCAGCGCAGGACCCCAACGTGGTGGCCCGCAGCGGCCCCAGCGGTACAGCCTTGGAAGCCTTCCTCAAACAGCCGGGCCTGTACCCCTTCCCGACCCAGTATTCCAACGTGCTCGACCGCAACCCATGGAAGGCGCAGATCGAGATGTTCCTCAACCGCCAACCGGTCGGTTCGCCTGCGGAAGGCCGGCCACCAGGAAAAGGTTGGTCGCACCAGCGCTGGAACGAGTTCTACCCGCAGGCGGGGTTCAAGACCGCCCAGGCCGGTGCGCGCATCAACCTCGGCCTGCGTGACCGCAAGCAGCTGCACAACTATGCAGTTGGCGAGTTCGCCCCGGGCGGCCTGTACTACCAGACTTCCGATATCCCGAACACACTGGGCACCACCAAGGGCATCGACACCCGCTTCCACCCGAAGATGCCGCTGCAAAACCACAAGTCGCTATGGACCTTCGACGGCACCTTCCCGCCCAAGCTGCTGATGGTGCGCTATGGCCAACCGATCCTGATGCGCCATTACAACGCGTTGCCGATCGACCCCTCGGCCAACGCCGGGTTTGGCCTGCACACCCTTTCGACCCATGAGCACAACGGCCACTCCCCGGCCGAGAGCGATGGCTATGCAAACGCCTACTTCTTCCCGGGGCAGTACTACGATTACCGCTGGCCGCTGCAACTGGCTGGGTATGACACCATCAACACCCGTGCCGAAGACCCACGCGCTGCGTTCCCTTGCTCGGCGGGCGAAACCTTGTTCGTCAACGATGCCAACCCCGGCCTGAAAACCTGCCAGAACGGCAGCATCAAGATTCGTGGTGACTGGCGCGAAACCATGAGCACCCACTGGTTCCACGACCACATGATGGATTTCACGGCGCAGAACGTCTACAAAGGCAACGCCGTAATGATGAACTACTACAGCGCCCTGGACCGCGGCAACGAGGCCCTGCAGGATGGCGTCAACCTGCGTTTCCCCAGTGGCTCGGGCATGCCGTGGGGTAACCGCGACTACGACGTCAACCTGGTGATCGCCGACAAGGCCTGGGATGCCAACGGCCAGCTGTGGTTCAACCCGTTCAACACCGATGGCTTCCTCGGCGACCAGATCCTGGTCAACTGGCAGTACCGGCCAACGCTCAAGGTACGCGCGCGCAGCTACCGCTTCCGTATCCTCAATGGCTCGGTGTCGCGCTACCTGAAGCTTGCCGTCGTGCGGGAGATCGCCGGCAACAGCGGCGAGTTCAAAGGCCCTACCGGCTCCAACCTTTCATACGCGCGGGTACCGTTCCACATGATCGCCAACGACGGCAACATCATGGAACACACCGTGCCGTTCGACGGCACCATGGACCTCAACGGTGACGGCAACCTGCAGGACAACAACGGCGTCCTGCCGCTGCAGGGTATCGCCGAACGCTACGACATCATCATCAACTTCGCCAAACACGGCATCAAGGTCGGCGACAAGCTGTACCTGGTCAACCTGGAGGAACATCAGAGCGGCAAGGGCCCGGAGGGTACCATTGCCCTGGCCGATGTGCTGTCGGAAAAATACAAGGCGGTAATCAAGCAGACCAGCAAGGGGCCTGAGTGGGACAACGGCGACCCGGCGATCGGCAAGTTCATGCAGTTCGTGGTTCAGCCCTACAGCGGCCAGGACCTGAGCATGGACCCGGTTGCCTATGAACCGGCCAAGCCGGGCAAGGCCGAAGGCCTGAAAATGCTGCCGCTGCCGATAGACCGTAATTCGGCCACCGACCAGGCCAAGCTCAAGGATGCCCGCCATCGCGAGTTCATCTTCGGCCGCTCGGACGGTACCGACACCCAGCCCTGGACCATCAAGACAGATGGCAGCTTTGGCTACTCCATGGACCCACGTCGCATCAACGCGGCGCCACAGTTGGCCCAGCAGTCTACCGACGGCGGTTTCAGCGGCGACGGTACCCTGGAAGTATGGAAGATCATCAATGGTGGCAATGGCTGGAGTCACCCGGTGCATGTGCACTTCGAGGAAGGGGTGATCCTCAGTCGCGACGGCAAGGCCCCGCCAGAATGGGAAAAATGGGCGCGCAAGGACGTGTATCGCATAGGGCCGGATACCGACTCGTCCAAAGAGGTGGAAATGGCCATCCGCTTCCGCGAATTCGCCGGTACCTACATGGAACATTGCCACAACACCCAGCATGAAGACTCGTCGATGCTGCTGCGCTGGGACCTGGAACACCCAGGCCAGTTCCAGGTGATGCCGACCCCACTACCGGGTTGGGATGGCGTGGAGTACGTGGCTTCGGTTGGGCTGCCGACCTTCCGCACCGAAGGCCATGATAACGACGACCCGACCAACAAACCGCCGGTTGCGGCCAACGACAGCGCGGCTACCACGGCCGGCAAGCAGATCACCTTGAACGTGCTGGCCAACGACACCGACCCGGAAAACAACCTGCCGTTGACCGTAGTCGGCCTCAGCCAGCCGAACTCCGGCCAGGGCACCACCAGTACCGACGGCAGCACGGTCACCTACGTCCCACCGGCCACGGTAACCACAGCGTTCACCGCCAGCTTCAACTACACGGCTCGTGACGCCAAGGGCGCCGAATCGGTGGCCCCGGCCACGGTCAGCATTGCGGTGAGCCCGGCAGCGGCGGTCGACCAGATCCAGGTCACCAGTGCCACGGTGCAGGTGCGCAGCGGCAACCGCTTTACCTGGGACATTTCGGGCACCACCACGGTGGCCACCGGCAACAGCATCACCGTGACTGCGGCAACCACCAGTGGCCCGCTGCTGCTGGGTACGGCCACGCTGAGTACCACTACCAGCGGCGCCCGTTGGCGCTTGTCGACCACAACCACCGGCAGCGGCCCGGCCACACCGGCGACCGTGACCGTGAAATCGGCGCTGGGGCAGAGCGTGACGGCGCCGGTCAGCATCAGGTAACCGAAAAGCGGGGGCCGCTGTGCGGCCCATCGCTGGCAAGCCAGCTCCCACCTCGACCGCATCGGCTTCAAGCATATGCAGTCCTTGTGGATGCTGGCTTCCATCTCGACCCCTGTCGGAGCCGGCTTGCCGGCGATGGGCTGCATGGCAGCCCCGCTACCGTTATCGACGAGGACCGCATCATGTCCGGCTCATGGCGTTTCCTGCTGGTGCTCTCGCTGTTCGCCGCCAGTATCCCGTTCTGGCCGTTGCAACCACAGCAACCCGTGGCCGAGGAAGCTGCAACTCCCTGGGGCGCAAACTATTTCCCCAACATCCCGCTGCTCACCCAGGACGGTGAAAAGGTGCATTTCTTCGACGACCTGATCAAGGACAAGGTGGTCGCCATCAATTTCATCTTCACCGGCTGCTCCGACTCCTGCCCGGTGGAAACCGCGCGCCTGCGCCAGGTGCAGAAAATCCTCGGTGACCGGGTCGGCAAGGACATCTTCCTCTACTCCATCAGCATCGACCCCTACAACGACACCCCCGCCACCCTCAAGCGCTACGCCGAAAAGTTTGGTATCGGCCCCGGCTGGACGCTGCTCACCGGCGAGCCGGCCGATATCGAACAATTGCGCCGCAGCCTGGGCCTGTACATCGATGGCCTGGAAAACGGCCGCTCCAAGGACCACAACCTGAGCCTGATCATCGGCAACCAGGCCACCGGCCGCTGGATGAAGGCCTCGCCTTTCGAAAACCCGTACATTCTCGCCGACCGCCTGGGCAACAGCCTGCACAACTGGAAACAGGCCAGTGCCATGGCCAATGACTACGCCCAGGCTCCCGAGGTGCGCGCACCCAGCAGTGGCGAGCAACTCTTCCGTACCCGCTGCTCGTCCTGCCACACCCTGGGCAATGCCGAGCCCGGACAACCCGGCATCGGCCCCGACCTGCTCGGCGTGACCCGCCAGCGTGATGCCAACTGGCTGACCCGCTGGCTGAAGGAGCCCGACCAGATGCTGGCCCAGAAAGACCCC
The DNA here is from genome assembly GCF_054792385.1 of Pseudomonas sp. SA233. NCBI lineage: Bacteria > Pseudomonadati > Pseudomonadota > Gammaproteobacteria > Pseudomonadales > Pseudomonadaceae > Pseudomonas > Pseudomonas sp. SA233. Next base: position 2,952,324 of record NZ_CP096449.1, read on the forward strand.
CTGGCCATGCTGCTGTACGAACAATACAACCGCGTGGCCATGCCCAACATGCGCCTGGGCGATACCGAAGTCAGCGCGCTGATGAGTTACATGGAGGAAGAAACTGCGCGCCAGCAGACGCCGCTGGCCGATAAGGGAAATCCTTAAAGGCAATTGGCCACCAGTCATTAGGCTGTCATCTTTCTGTCGTATTTTTCGACCATCACCCAGGGTCGGGAACTATCAGCAGTGATTCGCCGTTCGCTTTCATCCGCCAGCCTTCTGCGGCTGCTGATCCTGATGCTCTGTGCAGCCACCCTGGCCTTTGTCTGGGGGCTGCATGTTTCGCAGAAGGTTGCCGCCCGCCAGGATGCGCTGTCGGCCAAGGCCGCCGAGCACCTGAACCTGGCCAGTATCGTTGGCGAAAGCCTGCGCCAGTTGGTGGATCGCGCCCAGGCCGTGGGCCGGGTCGCCCAGGACGACATGAAGATGCTGAGCCAGGGCAGCGTCAGCCTGGCGCGCATGCTTGCCGAAGACCCGGTATTCAAGCGCATGAGCCTGTACGACAGGCAAGGCCGGCTGTTGTCGGCCAGCCATGCCGACGAGGCCGCCGAGCTGCCCGAAGACTGGCTGCGCCAGCTGCAGCGGCACGTTGCCCGCTACGGTTTCAAACCGTTCCTGCCCAGCGTGCAGCCCCCCGGGCAAGCGACCACCGTGCCCAACTGGCACCTGCCCTTCCTGCTGCCGCTGACCAACCTGCCCGGCCGCGAAATCGACAATATCCTGGTGGTGCAGCTGGACATCGGCTACCTGGCGGTGCTGCTGCAGCACATCGACCTGGGCGGCAGCGGGCTGGTGCGCCTGCTGCAGGATGACGGCCTGGAGCGGGTGCGCATCGATAGCAGCGGCGTGGTGGCCGGTGACGCACTGCTGCCCGGGCTGCCGGACAGCGGCAGTGAAGCAGGCATGCTGACCCAGTACGCGGGCGGCGCCCCCTACCAGAGCCTGTACCGGCGCCTGCCGGAGCGGGGTTTCAGCGTGGTGGTCAGCCAGCGCCAGGACGAAATCCTCGCGCCCTCGACGCTGGCCTATTCCCGGCAGTTCTGGTTGAACCTGAGCATGACCCTGATGATCCTCGCCAGCCTGCTGTGGACCTTGCGCCTGTTGCGCAAGCGCCAGGAGGCCTTCAGCGCGCTGGAACAGGCGCAGCAGGTCAACCAGCAGTTGATCGACCGCCTCGAGGACGAACACCGGCGCAGCAGCCATGCGGCGGCCACCGACCACCTCAGCGGCCTGCACAACCGCCGCCAGTTCGTCGAGGTGGCCGGCCAGGTGCTGACCCGGCAACGCGGCAAGCGCCGGCTGATGGCGATCCTGTTCATCGACATGGACCGCTTCAAGTCGATCAACGACTCGCTCGGGCACAAGATCGGCGACCTGCTGCTGCAGGCCGTTGCCGGGCGTATCCAGCGCCTGCTGGAGCCCGGCGACGAGGCTTCGCGCTTTGGTGGCGACGAGTTCGTGGTGCTGCTGGCCGGTGAGCGCAGCGAGGAGCAGATCAATGCCTGGGTCCGCGTACTGGTGCAGAAGCTGTCGGCCACCTACGCGCTGGACGGCCAGGAGGTCAACACCAGCCCCAGCGTAGGCGTGAGTATCTGCCCGCGCGACGGCCAGGACATCGACAGCCTGATCCGCAGTGCCGATGCCGCGATGTACTCGGCCAAGCAGGCCGGGCGCGCGCAGTACCGTTTCTTCGACCCATCGCTGAACCTGGCCGACATCCACGCCTTCACCCTCGAACAGGCCTTCGGCAGCGCCCTGGCCGAGCGCCAGTTCGTGCTGCACTACCAGCCACAGATCCGCCTCGACACCCAGCAGGTGCTGGGCTACGAAGCGCTGGTGCGTTGGGACCACCCCGAGTTCGGCCTGCTGTACCCTGACCGGTTCATTGACCTGGCCGAACGCAGCGGCTTCATTGTCGAGCTGGGCTGGGAGGTGTTGCGCCTGGCCTGCGAAGCCCTGTCGGGTTGGGACGCCCAAGGCCGGAAGACGCGGCTGGCGGTCAATGTATCTGCGCTGCAGCTACGCCAGGCAGACTTCGCTGCACGGCTACTGAGCGAACTGCAGCAGTACGCCATCGCCCCGCAGCGGCTGGAGCTGGAAATCACCGAAACCACCATCCTCGACCCCGAAGGCACGGCGGTGGCGCACCTGCACACTCTTCGCGACGCCGGCCTGGGCATCAGCCTGGACGATTTCGGCCGCGGCTACGCCGGTTTTGCCCACCTGCATTCGCTGCCGCTGAGCAAGCTGAAGATCGACCGCTCGCTGATTGCGCCGCTGTCCAACAGCCACGACGACAGCCCGATCGTGTCGTCCACCATCATCCTTGCCAAACGCCTGGGCCTGGAAGTGGTGGCCGAAGGCGTGGAAACCCGCGAACAAGTGGTGTGCCTGAAGCTTGCCGGCTGCGATATCGCCCAGGGCTACCACTTCAGCCGGCCGCTGTCACCGGCGCAGCTGCGCGACTACCCGCTCTTCAACGGTGTCGAGGACAAGGCCTGCGTGTAACGCAAGCCAGATTGGGGCTGCTTCGCAGCCCATCGCGACACAAGGCCGCTCCCACAGGTATTGCGCTGGACCTGCAGGCAGCGCAACCCTGTGGGAGCGGCCTTGTGTCGCGAAAGGGGCGCTAAGCGCCCCCGACAATCCCGCCAGCATCGCAGCCAGGACAGGCAATCCATTTCGGTTTATCGTGTGCCCATCATCCACTCGCCCCCGCACCATGACCGACATCGAGCGCTACCTCCGCGCCGCCACCCGTGACAACACCCGGCGCAGCTACCAGGCCGCCATCGAGCATTTCGAAACCCACTGGGGCGGTTTTCTCCCGGCCACGGCCGAGAGCATCGCCCGCTACCTGGCCGACCACGCCGACCAGCATGCCGTCAGTACCCTGCGCCAGCGCCTGGCGGCGCTCAGCCAATGGCACGTCGCCCAAGGTTTCCCCGACCCGACCAAGGCGCCGCTGGTGCGCCAGGTGCTGCGCGGCATCCGCACCTTGCACCCGACACCGCCCCGGCAGGCGGCGCCGCTGTTGCTGCAGCACCTGCAAAGCGCAGTGGAATGTTTCGAAGAAGAAGCCCGCCATGCCCGGGAACAGCATGACCTGGCCACCCTGCGCCGGGCGCGTCGCGACGCTGCGCTGCTGTTGCTGGGCTTCTGGCGCGGTTTTCGGGGTGATGAACTGGCACGCCTGCGCGTGGAGCACATCCAGGCCGAGGCCGGCGTCGGCATCACCCTGTTCCTGCCGCGCAGCAAGGGCGACCGCGAAGCCCTGGGCGTACAGCATCGCACCCCGGCCCTCAAGGCCTTGTGCCCGGTCACGGCCTACCTGCAATGGCTGGAAGTCGCCGGCATCGCCCATGGGCCGGTGTTCCGCAAGCTCGACCGCTGGGGCAACCTCGGCGACACCGCGCTCAACAGCAACAGCCTGGTCGGCCTGCTGCGGCGCATGCTGGAGCGCGCCGGGGTACCGGCGGCGCTGTATACCGGGCACTCGCTGCGCCGAGGTTTTGCCACCTGGGCCACGGCCAACGGTTGGGAGCTGAAGGCGCTGATGAGCTATGTGGGCTGGAAAGACGCGAAGTCGGCGTTGCGCTACATCGACGCGGCGCAGCGCTTTGGCGAACTGGCCGTGCTACCGGCCAGCCAGGCGCAAAAGCTTATTCCTTGAAGGTGTGACGGGCGATGCCGCCAATTTCCGGGTTGATGGCATACAGGTCGCCAGCGTCGGGGTAATGCTGCAAGTCTTCGGCACTCATGCCCAAGCGCGCGGTGCTGATGAACAAGGTATTCATCCCCTCCCCACCGAAGCAGCAACTGGTAGGGCACGGCACTGGCATCAGTACCTGGTCGGTGAGGTGACCATGGCGGTCATAGCGTAACAGGCAACTGCCATGGTACTGGCACACCCACAGGCCGCCGTCACGGTCCAGCGCAAGGCCGTCCGGCCGCCCCAGTTCGGCAGGGGTTTCGGCAAACAGAGTGACCGCGCCAAGCCGGCCTTCGGCCAGGTAACTGGCGCGGTAGATCGAGCGCGCCGCCGAGTCCACGAAGTACACCGTGTGGCCGTCCTGCGACCAGGCCAGGCCGGTGGGCAACGCCATGTCGTCGTGGATCACCTGATCGTTCAACTGCCCGTCAAAGCGGAACAGTGCCCCGGTGTTGCCGCTCAGGGCATCGTCCATCAGCCCAGTCACGAATCGGCCCTGCGGGTCGCAGGCGCCGTCGTTGAAACGGTAGGTCGACCGCGGGTGAACCGACACCGAATGCCGGCGCACCTTGCGCAGCGACACATCGAAGATGGCCACGCTGGCGTCTTCGGTGAAAATCAGGTTGCCCTGGTCGGTCAGCGCCAGCGCACCAATGCGTGCCGCGGATTCGTACAGGCACTCGGCCTGGCCATCAGGCGTCAGGCGGTTGATCCGCCCGCCAGAGATATCGACGAAGTACAACGCGCCGCTGCCTTCATCCCAGACCAGGCTTTCGCCCAGGTCGGCGCGGGTGCTGGCGACGTTGACTGGCACGTAGCGGCAGGCCTTGAGGCGGTTGCGCAACTCGCCCACCTCCGCCAGCGTCATGGAACAGGCCAGTCCCAGGCCCTGTGCGGCATCGGTAAACACCGCAACGTTATCGTGGAAAGGCTCTGTGACGGGCATTTGCTGGCTACCTTCGATTCTCCTTTCTACGATAACAACAAAAAAATCAATGACCAAGCGCGGGGGGCGGCAGACTGCAGCGGTCGATCAAGTTCGCGTTGCGCAGCGCCACAGCCGCCCGATATCACAAGCCCGCGCCCGCAGCAGCTCAGCAGCATTGGCACAAGCCTGCTCCAGGCTCATCGGCCCGCTGGCCAAGGCAAAGGCAGCATCGACGCCATGGGCATACAGTTGCTGGTAGCCTTCACCCAAGGTGCCGGCCAGCACCACCACCGGCACCCCATGGCGCTTGGCAACCCGAGCCACCCCCATCGGCGTCTTGCCACGCAAGGTCTGGGCGTCGAAGCGCCCTTCGCCGGTCACTACCAGGTCTGCACCTTGCACCAAGGCATCCAGGCCGGCCAGTTCGGCCACCACTTCCACCCCAGGGCGGAACTGAGCCCCCATGAAGGCCCGGGCTGCGAACCCCATGCCACCAGCAGCGCCACAGCCTGGGTAGTCCCGCACATCCTCACCCAGCAGTTGCGCACAATGGTCGGCAAAATGCCCCAGGGCCTGGTCCAGCGCCTGCACCTGCTGTGGGTTGGCGCCCTTCTGCGGGCCGAAGATCGCCGAGGCGCCATTGGCGCCACACAGCGGGTTGTCGACATCTGCCGCGACTTCGAACTGCACCTCGGCCAGGCGCGGGTCAAGGTCGCTGGCATCGATGCGGGCCAGCTTGGCCAAGGCCAGGCCGCCCTCTTCCAGCGCTTGCCCGTCGGCGTCCAGCAGGCGCAGGCCCAGCGCCCGCAACATGCCGCTGCCCGCGTCGTTGGTGGCGCTGCCGCCAATGGCCAGCACTACCCGTTGCGCGCCGGCGGCCAGGGCGGCGGCAATCAGCTCGCCGGTACCCCAGGTGCTGCTGCGGCAGGCATCGCGCAGGCCAGTGGGCACCAGTTGCAGGCCACTGGCCTGGGCCATTTCGATGATCGCCGTGCGGCTTTGCGGCAGCCAGCCCCAGCCCGCCTCCACGCTTTGCCCCAGCGGCCCGCGCACTGTCTGACGACGCAGCTCGCCGTGGCTGGCGGCAAGAATCGCATCCATGGTGCCTTCGCCACCGTCGGCCATCGGGCACTCGACCAACTCGGCCTCCGGCCAGGCCTCGCCCAGGCCCGCCGCGATGGCGCGAGCGACACCGGCGGCGTCGAGGCTGTCCTTGAACGAGTCGGGGGCAATGACGATCTTCATGGGGTTTCTCCTGTCCTGATGAGCGGCATGCTGACAGGTGGCTGCAAAGGTGGCCTCGGTCAAATGCACAAAACGCCGGGCGGGTTGTTTGGGCAGATGCCTTTCACCTGCACTGGCCCTTCAGTCGGCAGGCAGCAGCTGCAACCCCAGGTACAAGCTAAGCATCCCTTCCATGCGCAGCGGGTCGACCTCGCCCAGCTCGGCAATCCGCTCCAGGCGGTAGCGCAGGCTGTTGCGGTGGATGCCCAGGGCATCGGCACAGGCCTGGCTCTGGCCGTCATGGGCACACCAGGCGCGCAGGGTGGTGAGCAACTGCCCGCTGCTGTCCTTGCTGCGAATACGTTGCAACGGTTCCAGCAATTCATCCAGCGCATCATCGTTGCGGTGCCGCCACAGCAATGCCGGCAACCGGTAGCGCTGCAGGCTGAGCAAGCGCTCGCCGGGCAGTACCTCGCGCCCATAGGCCAACAGGTCGCGCACCCGGCGATAACCCCGGCGCAGTTGCTCCAGGCTTTGCGCGACACTGCCCAGGGCCAGCCGCTCCACGTCCCAGCCATGGCGCTGCAGGCGTTCCAGCAGGCGAGTTTCGTCCAGCGCCACACCTGCCGGGCGACACCACAACAACGACTGGCGGGCCGGGCTTACGCACCAACTGTCCGGGTAGCGGCTCATCAACCATGCCGCCAGGGTTTCGGCGGCTGGCCCCGAGGCCAGCTCGAAAAGGCACGGTACCCGCGGCAGCTGGGGCTTGAGGCCCAGTTGCCGGGCCTCGTCGAGCAACCGGGGAGAATCGCCGCTGCCGCCCAGCAACAGGGCCAGCAAATCGTCACAGCGCTGGCGTCGCCATTGCTGGTCGGCCTGCAAATGGCGCTGGGCCAGCAGCATCTCGGCGGTCATGCGCACCAGCTCGCCATAGGTGCGCACTTGCTGCGGGTCACCGGTCAAGCCGAGTACGCCCATCAATCGGCCATCCAGCATCAGCGGCAGGTTCACCCCGGGCTGCACGCCCTTCAGGCACTTGGCAGCGTCCGTATCCAGCTCGACGATGCGGCCGTTGGCCAGCACCAGTTGCGCACCCTCGTGGCGGGTGTTGATACGCTCAGGTTCGCCACTGCCGAGGATCAAACCCTGGCTGTCCATGACATTGACGTTGCACGGCAGAATGGCCATCGCGCGGTCAACGATATCCTGCGCCAGGTCATGGTCGAGTTCGAACATTGAGCGGTCCTTTGGGTGTCAGGGATTTGGGCTCGGGCACAGCAGCCCGGTGCAAGTGCTGTGCAAAAGCACAAAGACAGGCACGCCGCAGTCCCCGAGACTCGTCAGGGCGAGCGCCGGAACAGGCGACGCGGCGACAACCATAACAACAGAGAACCCGATCATGGCATACAGCCCCGCCCCTGACCAAGGCACGGACACCACCCGCAACGCGCTGTACCGGCGCATCACCCTGCGGCTGATTCCGTTCATTTTCATCTGCTACCTGTTCAACTACCTGGACCGCGTCAACGTCGGCTTTGCCAAGCTGCAGATGCTCGACGCCCTGAAGTTCAGCGAAACGGTGTACGGCCTTGGCGCCGGCATCTTCTTCATCGGCTATGTGCTCTGCGGCCTGCCGAGCAACCTGGCGCTCAACCGCTTCGGCCCGCGGCGCTGGATCGCGCTGATGATGATCGCCTGGGGCAGCCTCTCCACCTGCCTGCTGTTCGTCACCACGCCCACCGAGTTCTACGCCTTGCGCCTGTTGACCGGCGCCGCCGAAGCCGGCTTCTTCCCGGGCGTGGTGCTGTACCTTTCGCGCTGGTTCCCGGCGGCCCGCCGCGGCCGCATCATGGCCCTGTTCATGTCGGCGATCCCGGTTTCGGGCCTGCTCGGCGGGCCGTTCTCCGGCTGGATCCTCCAACACTTCGCCGCCGGCCAGCACGGCCTGGCCGGCTGGCAATGGATGTTCCTGATCCAGGGCCTGCCGACCGTTGCCCTGGGTGTACTGGCGGTGTTCCTGCTCAGCGACGGCTACCAGAAAGCCGCCTGGCTGAGCCCGGCCGAACGTCAGCTGATCGCCGCCGACCTGGACGCCGATGCCGCCAGCAAGCCGAGCACCACCGGCGACGGCGTGCTCGCCGTGCTGACCAACCCGCTGATCTGGACCTTCGGCTTTGTCTACTTCTGCATCCAGAGCGGTGTGTATGCGATCAACTTCTGGCTGCCGTCGATCATCAAGAACATGGGCTTCGACAACCCGCTGCTGATCGGCTGGCTCAGCGCCATCCCGTACCTGCTGGCCGGCGTGTTCATGATCCTCTGCGGGCGTTCTGCCGACCTGCGCAATGAGCGCCGCTGGCATCTTGTGGTGCCGATGCTGATGGGCGCCATCGGCCTGCTGATCGCGGTGAACTTCGCCGGCAACCCGACCATTGCCATCCTCGGCCTGTCGATCGCCACCATGGGCGCGCTCACCGGCCTGCCGATGTTCTGGCCGATGCCCACCGCACTGCTCAGCGCCGGCGCGGCTGTCGCGGGCCTTGCGATCATCAACTCGGTGGGCCAGATGGCCGGTTTCCTCAGCCCGTACCTGGTCGGTTTCATCAAGGACCAGACCGGCTCGACCGATGCTGCGCTGTATTCGCTGGCGGCGTTGATCGTGTTTGGTAGCCTGGTGGCCTTGCGAGTTACCCGGGCTGGTGCGCTGAGTACTGCAAGGGCCAGTTGAGGCATTCGCGGGTAAACCCGCTCCCACAGGATCACCACCAACTTGAAGATTGTGGGATCCATGTGGGAGCGGGTTCACCCGCGAAGAGGCCCGCCCAGGCCACACACAATCCACACCCTCCACCGATCGTCAGCTCAACGCATCCCCTCCCCAGCCCAGGCGTCAAATGGTTCCAAAGGTCCCTTTGGAGAACCCCCATGACCCAGCACGCCGTGGCCCGACTGGCTCAACTCGACGAACACCGCCCCCTGCGCGTCCAGGCCGGCAGCGAGGAGATCATCCTCATCCGCCAGGGCGACCAGGTGCACGCCTACCAGGGCAACTGCCCCCACGAAGGCGCGCCACTCAATGAAGGCGTGGTGTGCGGCGGCCTGCTGGTGTGCCCCTGGCACAAGGCCGCGTTCGCCGTGGACGAGGGCGCGGTCTGCGAGCCGCCGGCCCTGGCCGACCTGCGCCGCTACAAAACCTGGGTCAAGGGCGACGAGGTCTGGGTCGACGACCAACCCCTGCCCAGAACCGAGCCGCCCCGCCACAGCGACGCCCGCTGTTTCGTGGTGGTCGGCGCTGGTGCCGCGGGCAGTGCCGCAGTCGCCACCCTGCTGGACCATGGCTTTGCCGGCCGCCTGGTCTGGGTCGATCAGGAGCGCCAGCCAGCCTACGATCGTACTTCCCTCAGCAAATTCGTGATCGCCGGGCAGATGCCGCCCGATGAGGTGCCGGCCCTGCTCGACGCAGACGCCCTGCGCAAGGGCCAGCTGGAGCGCAAGCATGGCAAGGTGCGCACCCTGAACACGCAGAAGCGCCAGATCACCCTGGCCGACGGCCAGCAGATCGACTATGACGCCTGCCTGCTGGCCACCGGCGGGAAGGCGCTGCGGCCCGACATCCCGGGCGTCGACCTGCCCGGGGTATTTACCCTGCGCTCACGGGAAGATGCGGCGCAACTGCTGGACGCTGCCGAGCCCGGCCAGCCGGCAGTGATCGTCGGCGACGGTTTCATCGGCCTTGAGGCCGCCTCGGCCTTGCGCAAGTACGGTGTGCAGGTGCACCTGGTCACCCGCCATGAGGTCCCCCTTGCCCGGCAACTGGGCGAGCGCATCGGCCGTAGCATCCGCGAGTTGCACGAACGCAAGGGGGTCACCTTCCACGGCCCCACCGAGGTCGAGCGGATCGAGGGCCAGGGCAAGGTCGAGGCCGTGCTGCTGGCCAACGGTGAGCGGCTACAGACGCCATTGGTGCTGCTGGGCACCGGGGTAAGACCTGCGACCGCGTTCATTCAGGGCGTACTGCTGACCGAGGACAAGTCAGTGCAAGTGGACGCCGAAATGCGCGCTGCAGATGGCCTGTGGGCCGCGGGGGATATCGCCACCTTCCCCCTCAGCGGGCGCCCGGTGCGTATCGAACACTGGCGGCTGGCCCAGCAACATGGGGTGATCGCCGCCGCCAACATGCTCGGCGAGCAGCGCCGCTACGCCGACGTACCGTTCTTCTGGACCTACCAGCACGGCCGCACCTACGAAGTGCTGGGCCACGCGCGGGACTGGAACCGCATCGAGTTCGTCGGCGAGCCGGAAAAAGGCGACTTCATTGCCTTGCAATGCGTGGATGAGCGGGTCGAGGCAGTTGTCGCCAAGGGCTATTCCGATGCCATGGCGACGCTGTCGCAACGCCTGAAGCGCCCGTTGACCTTGCAGGAGGCCTTGGCGCTGATCGGCTGAAGCTGCCTTTCATTGCGCCCCGGTTGTGTGTAAAACGGGTAGATCAGCCGACTGCACAAGGACCCAAGCGCATGATCTACCGCCCCCTCGGCCACAGTGGCCTGCAGGTTTCCGCCCTTACCCTGGGCAGCATGATGTTCGGCGAGCAGACCAGCACCGAGGACGCCCTGCGCATCATCGACAAGGCCTGGGACCAGGGCATCAACTTCATCGACACTGCAGACGTGTACAACGCCGGACGCGCGGAGGAAATCGTCGGCGAAGCGGTGGCCCGCCATCGCCATGACTGGATCGTGGCCAGCAAGGTCGGCTTTGGCCCGGCCGATGGCCTTCCCAACCGCAGCGGCCTGTCGCGCAAGCACATCTTCAATGCCCTCGATGCCACGCTGACGCGCATGGACATGGACTACCTGGATATCTACTACCTGCACCGCGAAGACCACAAGGTACCGCTGGAGGAAACCGTGCAGGCCATCGGCGACCTGCTGCGCCAAGGCAAGATCCGCTACTGGGGCGTGTCCAACTTCCGCGGCTGGCGCATCGCCGAGGCCTGCCACATTGCCGAGCGCCTGGGCGTGCCCAGGCCGGTGGTGAGCCAGCCGCTGTACAACATCGTCAATCGCCAGGCCGAACCGGAGCAGCTTACCGCTGCGGCCGCCCATGGCCTGGGCGTGGTGCCATTCAGCCCGCTCGCGCGGGGCGTGCTCAGCGGCAAATATGCGCCGGGGGCGGTGCCGGATGCCGGTAGCCGTGCCGGGCGCCAGGACAAGCGCATCATGGAGGTGGAATGGCGCCAGGAGTCGCTGGCCATTGCCCGGCAGATCCAGGCCTATGTGGAAGCCAAGGGCGTGGTTATCGTCGAGTTCGCGATTGCCTGGGTGCTGAACAATCGGCTGGTCAGTTCGGCGATAGTCGGGCCGCGGACCGAAGAACAGTGGGATACCTATGGCGGGGCGCTGGCGGTGAAGATTACCGCGGAGGATGAAGCGTTCATTGATTCGCTGGTCACGCCGGGGCATGCCTCGACGCCGGGGTTCAATGATGTGGCGCATTATGTGAGTGGGCGGTTGGCCCGTAGCTGATCGTTCTCCTGTTCTGGCCTCTTCGCGGGTAAACCCGCTCCTACAGGATTGCCCATGACTCCAGGGCCTGTGCAACCGCTGTGGGAGCGGGTTCACCGCGAAGAGGCCGGTACCTTTAACCCAGCTGCGCCAGGGCCTGCGCGGCATAGGCATGCGAACGCTGCCGCGCCAGCGGGTCGTGGATGCGGCAGTCGATCATCAGTTCATCTGCACCGGTCTGCTCGATCAGCGTGCGCAACCCTTCCCTTACCCGGTCCGGCCCGCCGGCCACGGTGCAGGCCATCACCTGCTCAAGTACCTCGCGTTCATGGTCCGGCAGGCTCTCGACATAGCCCTCCTGCGGCTTGGGCAACAGGCCGACGCGCCCGACGTGCAAGTCCAGCATCCACTTGCGATGGGAGCTGGCCAGGTAATCCGCCTCGGCATCGCTGTCGGCGGCGAACAGGTTCATGCCCACCATCACATACGGCTTGGCCAGTTGTGCCGAAGGCTGGAAGTTGGCCCGGTAATGGGCAATGGCCTGCAGCAGGTAGCGCGGGGCAAAGTGCGAGGCGAAGGCATAGGGCAGGCCCAGTTTCGCTGCCAGGTCGGCACCGAACAGGCTGGAGCCGAGAATCCACATCGGTATGTCATGCTTGCCAGGCACGCCGCGTACCCGCCGTTTGCCATTGTCAGCCAGGTAGTCGCGCAGTTCGGCGATGTCCTGGCTGAAGTCGCGCTCTGGCGCAGCACCACGCAAGGCGCGCACGGTAGGCCCGGAGCTGCCCGGCGCACGGCCAAGGCCCAGGTCGATGCGGCCAGGGTGCAGGGTGTCGAGCGTACCGAACTGCTCGGCCACCACCAGCGGCGCGTGGTTAGGCAGCATGATGCCACCGGCGCCGACGCGGATATGCCGGGTGGCGTTGGCGATTTCGTTGATGACCAGTGACGTGGCGGCCGAGCCGATGCCCGGCATGTCGTGGTGCTCGGCGATCCAGTAGCGGCTGTAGTGCTGTTGCTCGACATGGCGCGCCAGTTGGCGGGACTCTTCGATCGCGTCGGCGAAGGTCTTGCCTTCGCCGATCATGACCAGGTCCAGTACGGACAGTGCAGTCATGGGGTCTCCACAGGGATTATCAGTGACTGCCAGTTTCCCTGCTGCGCAGCCAGTGATAAACCCGGCTTCAGGCCCGGCATAGGGGCCTGCCATTCCCCAATCAGTCTTCCCAGGGCACGCCCGGTTCCCAACTGGCTACCAGCAGGTCGATGAAGCCGCGTACGCGCGGCGACAGGTGGCGCTTGCTTGGGTACACGATGCGAATCGGGTCCGCCGGTGGCCGATAGGCTTGCAGCACCTCCACCAGGGTGCCGGCACGCAGGTCGTCGCCGGTAATGTAGGTGGGCAAGTGAATCAGCCCGAAACCCGCCCGGGCGCCGGCGAGCATCGCCTCGGAGCTGTCGATGTTCAGCCGCCCGGGGTCTTCGCACAGGTGCAGCCCCGCTTCGGTATGAAAGCGCCACGGCATGACCTTTTCGCCGGCCAGGAAGGCGATCTTGTCATGGCCGTAGAGGTCGCCGGGCACCTGTGGTACGCCGCGTGCGTCCAGGTATGCGGGCGAGGCGCAGGTGACGAACTGCTGCCAGGCCACCGTACGGGTCAAGAGTTGCGAGTCTTCCTTCGGTACACCGATACGCACCGCAACGTCGATACCCTCCTCGACCAGGTCGACGAAACGGTCGGTGAAGCGTATATCCGCGCGCAGCTCGGGCCACTGCTTCAGGTAACGGTCGAGAATCGGCAGCACATGGCGCTGGCCGAACGACAGGGGTGCTGTCAGGCGCAGGGTGCCGGTGGGCTTGCCACGGCGCTGCGCCATGGTGCTTTCCACCTCGTCCAGGTCATCCAGAATCTGCCGCCAGCGCTCGTAGGCCACCAGGCCCTCGTCGGTCAGGCTCAGCTTGCGCGTGGTGCGGTTGAGCAAGCGCACGGCCATGCGCGCCTCCAGGCGAGCGATGCTCTTGCCCACCGCCGAGCGCGTCAGGCCCAAGGTGGCGGCGGCGGCGGTAAAACTGCCGGCCCTCGCGGCGCTGACGAAGGCGGCGATGTCGCCGAAGCGGTTGGGTTCCATGGGTGGTTCCTGGGTCTGGTGCGGCTGGTTTAGATAGGTATGGATTTGTGAAATGCAAGCAGGACTGTCGAGAGCGATCAAGCGAAGACCTTGATCACCAATAAATGCACGGGATAGAACAGGTAGCCCCAACGTCCCACTGCTGGCACCCGCCAATCATCATGACGCAGCAACAGCAATCCGACCGGAATGGCCAAGGCTGCAGCAATCAGCGTCAGCACGGTAATGGGCGCCAACAGATGTTCCCGCAACCAACTGTTGGTCAGGTTCCCCCCCATGGCCAACAGGCAAGGCAACACCCAGGCCGCCCCTCCCTTGCGGCGGGCCATCAACCAGGCGCTCGGTAGCATCACCCCCGGCAGCCCGTACATCAGCTGTTCGCTGAACAACCACCCTGCAAGCAGACCGGCAACGCCAAGCACGCGCGCCGACCTCGACGGATGATGCACGCCCCAGGCAACCAGCAACCCCAACACCAGGGTCGGCATCACGCTGAACGTTGGCGAACCACTGTCCAGCCAACGGTACGCAGGTTCCGACAGCACCGTGAACACCAGCATCAGCCCCAGATAACGCAGGTTGCCGCGGGTACAGAGCGCACCGCACCTGGTGCGCGCCACATTCACCGCAATCGCTAGGCAGAACAGTGGAAACGCCAACCGGCCAACCACGAACAAGCCATCGGCATCAGGCCACAGAAAACGCAGGTGGTCGGCGACCATGGTCAGCATCGCCGTCCACTTGACCAGGTCCAGCCCGGCTGAACGCACGCCTCAGCGCCCGCGCTCGACTGCGGCAGGCCCCAGGTAGCGATCGGTCCAGGCGGCCAGCGGCAAAGGTGGCTGCTGCTCGACGATCCGTCGCCAGATCAGCACCAGGTCGGCGCCATTGAACGCCGCCCCTGGCCCGGCACCCTCCCACAGCGACGGCACATCGGCAATCCAGTGCCCCTGGCTGTCTCGGTGGGCCATGTTGAAGCGGAACGTGTAGTTCCCCGGGATGCCCATGCGCAGGTCGCTGACCACCAGCGCATCGCCGACCTGGTCGTAGCGCAGCCAGTCGTCGGTGAACCAGCGCAAGCGCTGGTGCAACGGGTGCCCGGCCAGCGCTTGCGCCAGTTGAAGATTACGCGGCAAACGTTGCATTTCTGGCGGGTGCTGGTCGAACCCGCTGCTGATGCCCTCGTAGTAATCGCCATCCGGAGTCTTGGCCAGCACCCGCCAGACAAGGCTGTTGAACGCTATCGGCACGGCACGCACCTGGCTGACGGCGATGCCTTGGCGGTCGAGGGCAGCCTGGAACCGCTGCTCGGCCGCCATGCGTCCGGCCAGGCCGAACCCCAGGTAGGCTGCGCTGAAGAGCAAGGCCAAGGTCATTAGCTGCACCGCCTTGCTTGTCAGCCCCTTGATGCTTGCGTAGATCACCGCGGCCAGCAGCGGCACGGTGTAGACCGGGTCGATGATGAACACCGCTGCCCAGCTTTCCGGGGTGGCCTGCAAGGGCCAGAACAACTGCGTGCCGTAGACCGTGAAGGCGTCGAGCAACGGGTGGGTGACCAGCACCAGCCAGAACGCCAGGAACAGCCTGGGCAAGGTATAGCCTTTGCCTGGCCAGCACTTGTTGACCAGCCAGGCCAGCAGCAAGGCCAGGCCGGTGAGCACGAACAAGGAATGAGAAAAGCCGCGGTGGTAGGTCATCTGCGACACCGGGTCGGCGTAGCGGATGATCACGTCCAGGTCGGGAAGCGTGCCCAGCGCCGCACCATACAACAGCGAGCGGCGGCCCTGGATGCGGCCGAGCACGGTACCTTGCAAGGCCGCGCCGAGTACGGCCTGGGTGATGGAGTCCAAGGGTGGCATTCCTGAAAAGGTGGTTTCCAGAAGCTACCTTCATCCAGCCCTGATGCGCAATTCCCTTGGTTATGGGCTTTCATTGTGGGAGCGGCCTTGTGTCGCGAAAGGGCCGCATAGCGGCCCCGGCTATCTTGATCCCCCTGAAGATTGTCGGGGGCTGCTGCGCAGCCCTTTCGCGACACAAGGCCGCTCCTACAAAGGTCCCGCAGGCACCCTGTGGGTGCGTCAGAACAACTGCCAGGTGTACACCAGCGTCAGACGGTTCTCGTCGATGTCGCTGCGGTAGTTGGACCGGGCCATGGCATTGCGCACCCGGATCCCAAGCCCCTTCAGCACCCCGCCCTGCACGGCGTAACCGATGTCCAGGTCGCGCTCGCGGTCGCGCCCTTCGTAACCCAGCCCGGTATCGACATTGTTACCGGTTATGTAGCGCACGGTCGCGGTCAGCCCCGGCACGCCCATGGCCGCGAAGTTGTAGTCGTAGCGCACCTGGTACGAGCGTTCGTCGGTGTAGGCGAACTCATAGGTCGGTACTTCGTTACCCAGCGGCGAGATGTTGGCGAACACCCGTGGGAAGGGGCTGTCGCCATAAATGCCCTGGTAGCCGGCATGGAAGCTGTGCCCGCCATGCCGGGCAGTGAACATCGAAAAGAACGCCTGGTTGTCGATGTTGCCGAGCAACGCATCGCCGTCCTCGCGCGCGGTGAAATACCCCAGGTTGGCACTGAGCACCCAGTTGCCCAGGGGCTTGCTGTGCTTGAGGCCGACAAAGCCCTGTTCGTAGATGTCCTCCAGCTGCCCATACCACAGGCTGACGCTGCTCTGGTTGGCATTGAACGCATAGTCCCCGCCCAGGTAGTTGAAGGCGTCGCTTTCTACCTGGCGGATCGGCACATGGCCGAGCATGGCGTTCATCTTGCCGTCGCCGCCTTCGTTGCGCAGGTGGGTGCTTTTCAGGTGCCCGGCCTGCACGGTCAGGCCGTCGATTTCCGCCGAGCTCAGGCTGGCGCCCTGGTAGGTCGGTGGCAACAGGCGGATGTCGCTGAAGGTCAGCACCGGCAGGTTGGGTTGCAGTTCGCCGACGCGCAATTCGGTTTTGGACAACCGGGCCTTGAAGGTGGGCGCCATGCGGCTGTATTCGTCGGCGGCGCGGCCATCGCCGTGCACCGGCAGCAACCCGGTATTGGTGCGATCGGGGCTGCTGTCGAGCTTGATGCCCAGCAGGCCCAGGGCATCAATGCCAAAGCCGACCGTGCCCGGCGTGTAGCCCGACTTGAAGTCGAGGATGAAGCCCTGGGCCCACTCCTCGGCCTTGGATTGCCGGTTTGCCCCGACGATGTCGGAGAAGTCGCGGCTGAAGTAGTAGTTACGGGCACTCAGGGTGGCCTTCGAATCTTCGAAGAAGCCGCCTTCGGCGGCCAGCAACGGTTGGCTGAGCAAAGTCAGGCCCAGGGCGACACAAGGGGTGTGGTTCATTCCGAAGCTCTCTTGATCTTGTTTTTATGGGTAAAGCGTTGGAAGCACGGCGGTTCATGGGGTACGGCGCAGCACCTCCCGGGCACGTGGCTGGCGCAGCCTCAGCAACCCATGGCTCAGCAGGCCGAACAGCAGGCCCCAGAAGGCTGCCGACAGGCCCAGGAAGGCCACCCCCGAAGCGGTGACCAGGAAGGTGAACAGCCCGGCATCGCGCTCGGTTGGTTCCGCCAGGCTGCGGGCCAGGGCTTCGCTGATGGCGCCATACAGGGCCAGCCCGGCCAGGGCGGCGATCAGGGCGGCGGGGAATGCTGCGAACAGCGACATCAGCGTGGCCCCGGCGATCCCCAGCAGCAGGTACAGCGCACTGCCAGCCACCGCCGCGACATAGCGCCGCCGTGGGTTTTCATGGGCCTCATGCCCGGTGCACAGGCTGGCGGTGACCGCCGCCAGGTTCAGCCCGTGGCAACCGAACGGCGCCAGCGCGGCACCGGCCAGGGCGCTAGCGCTGATGATCGGGCTGGCCGGCGTGGTGTAGCCGGCGTTGCGCAATACTGCCATGCCCGGCATGAACTGCCCGGTAAGGGCCACCAGCACCAGCGGCAGTGCCAAGCTGAATACCGCTGCCAGGCTGAACTGCGGGGTGACCCACTGCGGCGACGCCAGCTCCAGCACCAATGCTTCGCTGCGAAACGCCCCGCTGGCCACGGTCACCAGCGTGCCCACGCACAGCACCGCCGCCACGGCGTAGCGCGGCTGCACCCGGCGCATCAGCACGTAGGTGACGAACATCGCCAGTACCAGCAGCGGTTGCACCGGCAAGGCGCGGAACACCTCGATGCCGAAGCTGAACAGGATGCCGGCCTGCATGCCGGCGGCGATGGAGCCCGGCAGGCGCGCGATGATACGGTCGAAGGCCCCGCTGATGCCGATCAGCAGCAGGACCAGGTTGGCTACCAGGTAGGCGCCAACGGCCTGTTCCAGGCCCAGTTGCGGCAAGGCGGTGACCAACAGCGCCGAGCCAGGGATCGACCAGGCGATCACCACCGGCACCCGGTAGCGCAGGCTGAGCAGCGCGCCGAGTACGGCACTGCCCATGGACACTGCCCAGACCCAGGAGGACAGTTGCCGATGGGACAGGCCGGCGGCTTCTGCGGCGTGGAAGATGATCACCAAGGGGCCTGCGTAGGAGATCATCGTGGCGATGCAGCCGGCGACGATGGCGGACAGTGAACTGTCCTTGATCAGGGTTTTCATGGCACCTCTCGCAAGGCATCTGGCCGGGCTAAGTGACCGGCTCTTGTTCTTGTGTTGCCTTCTTCGCGGGTAAACCCGCTCCCACAGGGACTACACAGGTTCCAGCATTTGCGCCGTACCTGTGGGAGCGGGTTCACCCGCGAAGAAGACAACTGGGTGGATCAGGCCTCCTGCAACGCCCGCGGCCGCCCACTGCGCTGCTCATCGGCACCGCCCCGGGCCTGCTGCAACTGGAAGTCGAATTTCAACTCGGCATGTCGCCCCGCCTCGCCCTCGACGAACACCACCTCGCCCACCAGCCCATCCCGCGTGGCATAGGCAAAGTCATCCCACAGGTATTTGTCTCCGGCCAGGTTGATCTGCGTGGTCAGGTGTCGGTACCCCGGTGCCGAGATGAAGAAGTGCACATGCGCCGGACGCTGGCCGTGACGGCCGAGCAGGTCCAGGCACTCCTGGGTCGGCCCCTGTGGATCGCAGCCATACCCGGACGGCACGATGGAGCGTGCGCGGTAGCGGCCTTCGCCATCGGTGATGATGCGCCGGCGCAGGTTGTACTCGGACTGGCTCTGGTCGAAGAACGAATAGGTGCCACGGGTATTGGCATGCCACAGGTCGACCGTGGCCCCAGGCAACGGCCGCCCTTGTGGGTCGAGCACCTGGCCCTCAAGGTACATCGGCGTGGCCACGCCCTCCTCGCTACCGTCATCCATGCGTACTTCACCTTCCGCGATCGGCGCGCCGGCCACGTACAGCGGGCCTTCGATGGTGCGTGGAGTGCCGCCGACAAGGCCTGCCTGCTGGTCCTTGGCATCCTGCAGCAGGTCGAGGAAGTGCTCGATGCCCAACCCAGCCACCAGCAACCCGGCCTCGCCGCGGCCACCCAGGCGGTTGAGGTAGTCGACGGCATGCCAGAACTCGTCTTCGCTGATGTCCAGGTCTTCGATCAACCGCGCGGTGTCTTGCAGCACGCGTTGCACGATGCGCTTCAGGCGCGGGCTGCCGGCATCGTTGCCAAAGCCTGCGGCCTCTTCGAAGAACTGCTGTACCTCGGCAGTGTGGGAAATTTTCACGGTCATGGTGGTTTACCTCATGTTGTTTTTCTGGAGTTACGCCTGTGCCGCAACCGCCTGGGCGTGCCGACGGCCGCTGGCCAGGTGCACGGCCATTGCCAGCGCGGCAATTGCGCCAGGGATGGCGAATGCGATGAAATTGAGCTGCAGGGGCAGGTTGACGCCCATCAGTGCACCACCCAGCAGCGGGCCGACGATGGCGCCGTTGCGGCCGATGCCCGAGGCCCAGCCCAGCCCGGTGGAACGCACCGATAGCCCGTACAGCTGGGCGGCGCCGGCATACAGCAGGATCTGCGTGCCGATGGTGGTGGCGCCGGCAATGAAGATCAGCAGGTACAGCACCGGCATCGGGCTGTTCACGCCCAGCAGGCTGATCGACAGCGCGGCGGCGATGAAGAACGACACTTTGACTTTGACCAGGCTGTAACGGTCGCCCAGCCAGCCACCGAGAATCGCCCCGGCCATGCCACCGAAGTTCAGCGCCAGCAGGAACGACAGGCTCGAGCCCAGGCTGTAGCCGGCGTTGGCCATCAGCTTCGGCAGCCAGGAGCTGAGCGCGTAGACCATCAGCAGGCAGCAGAAGAACGCCAGCCACAGCGCCAGGGTGCGAATGGCCAGGCCGTTGCGAAACAGTTCCAGCACCGAAGCCCCGCTGCCTTTGCGGTCGGCCGCCTGCAGCACATCGTCCGCCTTCACGTCGCAATCCGGGTCCAGCCGCTTGAGCAGCTTGCGGGCCTCGTCGGTACGGCCCTGGCGTACCAGGAAACCGATCGATTCAGGGAGGTAGTACAGGATTACCGGCAACAACAGCAGTGGCACCGCTGCGGCGAAGAACATCGATTCCCAGCCAAAACGCGGCAGCATGAAGATGCCGACACCCGCCGAGAGCATGCCGCCCAGCGAGTAGCCACTGAACATGATCGCTACCAGCGTGCTGCGCAGTCGCTTGGGCGCGTACTCGTTCATCAGTGCCACGGCGTTGGGCATCAGGCCGCCACAGCCCAGGCCGGCAATGAAGCGGTAGATGCCGAACTCGCTCGGGCTGCTGGCAAACCCGTTGAGGATGGTTGCCCCGGAGAACAAGGCGAAACAGATGGCGATGCCTTTCTTGCGCCCGATGCGGTCGGCCAGGCTGCCGAACGCCAGGGCGCCGAACATCATGCCGAACAGCGCATAGCTGCCCAGTGCACCGGCCTGCAACGGGGTCAGGCCCCACTCTTTCATGATGACCGGCAGTACCACGCCGTAGATGAACAGGTCATAGCCGTCGAAGATCAGCAGCAGGCCGCACCAGGCCATGACCATCCAGTGGAACGGGGTAAAGCGCGCGTTATCGATGATCGGGTGTACGTCAAGGGTTCGCATGGCATCTGTCGCTCTTGTTTTTGTTGTGAAAGAAAGCTTTTTGCCTTGGGGTGTCGCTCAGCCGAGGTCGCCGCCCCCTACCGGCAAGGTCACGCCGGTGATGTACGAGGCTTCGTCGGAAGCCAGGAACAGGATTGCGCCCACCTGCTCGTCGATGCTGCCGTAGCGGTGCATCAGGCTGCTGTCGAGGGTCTGGTCGACGATCTGCTGGTACCAGTGCTTTTCCTGTTCGGTCTGCTCGGCACTGTTGCGCGGTACGCGCCGGGGTGGCGCTTCGGTGCCGCCGGGAGCAGTGGCGTTGACTCGGATGCCACGGCCGGCGGTTTCAAAGGCCAGGCACGCAGTCAGCGCGTTGACGCCACCCTTGGCTGCGCCGTAGGGCACGCGGTTGACGCCACGGGTGGCGATGGACGAGACGTTGACGATGGCACCGCTGCCACGTTCGAGCATGTATGGCAGTGCGGCATGGCAGCACCACAGGGTGGGGAACAGCGAACGGCGTACTTCGGCTTCGATCTGGTCCACTTCGTAGTGTTCGAAGGGCTTGGCCCAGATGGTGCCGCCAACGTTGTTGACCAGGATGTCGAGGCGGCCGAACGCTTCAACCGCGTTGGCCATGACCCTGGCGCAGTCACCATATTGTTCCAGGTCGGCGGTGAGGGTGAGCATGCCCTCGCTGGCCAGTTCGTGAACCAGTTCGGAGCGGTCTACCGCTATCACTTGCGCGCCTTCGGCCTTGAGCCGCCAGCACACGCCACGGCCGATGCCTTGGGCGGCACCGGTGACCAGGGCGACCTTGCCTTGGAATCGGTTGTTCATATGCAAATCTCCGCTAGCCCGCGGTCCCTGTGGGAGCGGGTTTACCCGCGAATGCGTCCGACAAGACAAAACCGCTGTACCTGCCGGCCTCTTCGCGGGTGAACCCGCTCCCACAGAAGCAGTGTTATGTTCGGATGAAGGAAATCAGGCCGCCGCCGCGAACTTCTCGTAGTAGAAGTTCGCCGGTGTAATGCCCTGCTCGCGCACGTACTGGCTGACCGCCTCGACCATCGGTGGCGGGCCGCACAGGTACACATCCACATCGCCATCGTTGAGGTGGCGCGGTTCGATGTGCTGGGTCACGTAGCCCTTCTGCGGGTACTGGCTATCGGGGTTGGCCACGCAGGCACTGAAGGTGAAGTTGGGGATGCGCGCCGCCAGCGCCTGCAGGCGGTCGAGTTCGACCAGGTCGAAGTCGTTGGTCACGCCGTAGATCAGGTGCAGCGGGTGCTCGCTGCCCTGCTCGGCGATCTTCTCCAGCATCGCGGTGAACGGTGCCAGGCCGGTGCCACCGGCCAGCAGCAACAGCGGACGCTGGATCGGCCGCAGGTAGAAGCTGCCCAGCGGCCCGGCCAGGGTCATGCTGTCGCCGGCCTTGGCCAGGTTGGTCAGGAAACTGCTCATCAACCCACCCGGCACGTTGCGGATCAGGAAGCTTACCTCGCCGTCCTTCTGCAGCGAGCTGAACGAATAGGCTCGGCTCTGCTCGCTGCCCGGCACCTTGAGGTTGACATATTGCCCCGGCAGGAAGGCCAGGCGGCTGAGGGATTCACCCTTGATCGACAGGGCAATGGTGCTGGCCGACAGTTGGCGGACATCGCTGATGGCGGCCTCGAAACTGGCCTGTTCGGTCTTGCACAACTGCGACGAGGCCGGGATGCGGATGACGCAGTCGCTCTCGGCGCGCATCTGGCAGGTCAGTACGTAACCTTCGGCGATTTCATCTTCGCTCAGGGCATCTTCGATGAAGTTGTCGCCCAGGTCGTAGCGGCCAGACTCGGCCTTGCACTTGCAGGTACCGCAGGCGCCGTCGCGGCAGTCCAGCGGGATGTTGATGCCCTGGCGGTAGGCGGCGTCGGCCACGGTTTCATGGCCGGTGGCCTCGATGAAGCGGGTAACCCCGTCTTCGAAATTCAGTGCGATCTGGTAGCTCATGTTGCACCTCGCGGGCGAGCCGGGCCACGGTACGTCGCAGGACGCACCGGGCAGCGCTCGCAAAACCCTGGATCAGATGTGGTAGATGTCGATGACCTGGCGAACGTAGTCGTTCTTCAGCACCACCTTCTTGGCCTTGATCAGCGGCTGCTCGCCGCGCAGGTCGAGGGTGTAGAAGCTGGTGCCGAAGTAACTGTCGGTGGTCTTGTAGCGGAAGCTCAGGGTGTGCCAGTTGAAGCGCACCTGGCAGCTGCCCTCGCCCTGCTCGACGATCTCGATGTTGCTGATGTTGTGCGAGGTGCGGGTGTCGGGCACGGTCGCACTGGAGCGCTCGGTCTTGATGCGGAACACCCGGTCTTCCAGGCCGCCACGGTTGCCGTACCAGATCAGCGAGATTTCGCTTTGTGGGTCTTCGGTGAGGGTGTCGTCATCGTCCCAGCTCGGCATCCAGAAGGTGCAATCGCTGGCGTACATTTCCAGCCACTGATCCCACTGGGCGTCATCCAGGTAACGCGCTTCGCGGAAAAGGAAGTCGCGCACGGTTGCATACAGGCTCATTGCACGGCCTCCACGGGGATCAGTTGCTGTTCATCCTTCAAGGCCTGGATCATGGTTTCCTGCCAGTACTTGTGCTGCAGCACGAACAGGCCTTCGTCCTCGGTGCGTACGCCCGACAGCAGCGGCTTGAGCTCGATTTCCCGGGCCGCCTCGTCGGCGCCTTCCACCCAATGTTCAGCGCCGCGGGACATGTCGTTCCAGCCGGTACCGCCGCCGTAGCCGGTCTGGCACGAGCGGAACTCTTCCAGGTCGTCGGGGGTGGCCATGCCGCTGACGTTGAAGAAGTCTTCGTACTGGCGAATGCGCTTGGCGCGGGCATCGGCGCTCTCGCCTTTCGGCGCGATGCAGTAGATGGTGATTTCGGTCTTGTTCACCGAAATCGGCCGGGCGATGCGGATCTGCGAGCTGAACTGGTCCATCAGGTACACGTTCGGGTACAGGCACAGGTTGCGCGAGTTCTCGATCATCCAGTCGGCACGGGCCTGGCCGAAGTCGGCGGCCAGTTGGTCGCGGCGCTCGTAAGCCGGGCGGTCCTCGGGGTTGGCCCAGCGGGTCCACAGCAGCAGGTGGCCGTGGTCGAAGGAGTAGAAGCCCCCGCCCTGCTTGGCCCAGGCGCCAGCGCTCATGGTCTTGATCTCGTCACCCGCCTCGCGCTGCTTGCGCTGGTTCTGGGTGGCGGCATAGTTCCAGTGCACGGAGCTGACGTGGTAGCCGTCGGCGCCGTTCTCGGCGGTTAGCTTCCAGTTGCCTTCGTAGATGTACGAACTGGCGCCGCGCAGCACTTCCAGGCCTTCCGGCGACTGGTCGACGATCATGTCGATGATCTTGGCCGACTCGCCCAGGTGCTCGACCAACGGCTTGACGTCGGCCTTCAGGCTGCCGAACAGGAAGCCACGGTACGACTCGAAGCGTGCCACCTTGGTCAGGTCGTGGGAACCGTCGCAGTTGAAGCTGTCGGGGTAGCCGGCGTTGCTCGGGTCTTTGACCTTGAGCAGCTTGCCGCTGTTGTTGAAGGTCCAGCCGTGGAACGGGCAGGTGTAGCTGGAGCGGTTGCCGCGCTTGTGCCGGCAGAGCATGGCGCCGCGGTGGCTGCAGGCGTTGTGGAAGGCATTGAGCTCACCGTCCTTGTTGCGCGCGATGAAAATCGGCTGGCGCCCCATGGTCAGGGTGAGGAAGTCGTTTTTCTCGGGTATCTGGCTTTCATGGGCCAGGTAGATCCAGTTGCCCTCGAAGATGTGTTTCATCTCCAGGTCGAACAGGCGTGGGTCGGTGAACATCTCGCGCTTGCAGCGGTAGATGCCCTTTTCACGGTCGTCCTCGAGCAAGGCATTGAGGTAGTCGAATCCCAGGGACATGGCCAGGGTCTCCCTTGTTATTGTTTAGACCTGGTCAGGTTAGGGAGACCGCTTGCGGGGGACTATCCGGATTGTGCAGAGTGCTATCCAGCTTTGCCGGGATCTCGCACGTTCGGAATTTGCCGTTTGGGGTCATGTAGCCAGCTGATTGCACTAGGAGTATTTTTGGCGAGCTTCATCTTTTCGTAGAGCGGAACGAGCACGCCGATCGCCTCGCTTAGTCGACTCTGCGAACTGATAGGTGCTGCAGCTTGGCTGACTGTCCAACCCGCTTCCCGTTTCAAGTTTTCTCCATAATTGCTGATCAGTTTCAGCGTGGTGCCTTCCACCAGCAGAATTTGAGGATCAGACCATTCCGCCGATGTCATTATGTGGCTCAACTGATTCCCATAACCACGGCCCAGCTCATTGACCGCTCCCACGATACGTTCGCTTACTACCGGAGAAGTCGTTGTTTTCCCTTTGGATTCTGGATTTCGCATGTGAAACCCTGCCTTAGGGCGAACGCTCGGCAACCGCACTCTGGGAAGCTTGAAGTGACCGCTCGGGTCAGTATTATTAACGGGATCCCCAGCACAGTAGACGTAACAATTCAACCCTCCAGCGCCCATCGGGCTCCAGCTGTCAGGGCTGAGGAACCTCATCAATATCGGATTGAACGCACGGTATCCATTCCCCAGCAAATAGTGCCCTGCAACCGGCGCTTTTCTCTGCCCGCTGAAGCGCAGCACTGGTGCGTATTGACTGCATCCATCATGTCCATAAACGGTGTACTGCAATGAAGTCGACATGATTGCAACCTTTTACCCGAGATAAGACAAATGGTGTGTTGTGCATGAAATGCAAACAACTGGCAGAAATGTCAGGTGGCCAAGCGGGCGGATGTCATCCCCGCCGCTTGAACGTCTGCGACGGCAACTCACCAAACTGCTGCCGATAGACCTCGGAAAAACGCCCCAGATGAAGGAAACCGTAATCCAGGGCCAGCTCCGTCACACTGCGCACCCCACAAGTCGGGTCGCTCAGGCATGCATGCACCCTCTCCAGCTTGCGCTGGCGCACGTAATGTTTGGGTGTGGTGCCCAGATGCTGGTCGAACAACGCATACAGTGATCGCAAACTCATGCAGGCCTGCTCTGCCAGTACCTCAGCCGACAACTCCAGCTTCAGGTTGCGCTCGATGTAGTCAAGAATGCGCTCAAGCCCCGCTTGCGGCCCGCTCAGGCATTCGCGACGGATATTGGTACTCATCAGGGTCAGCAGCTTGCTGGCGACGATCTGGCTGTAGTGGCCCTGCACCCTGGGCAGCGAATCGCTCACCTCTGCTTCCTGGCAGACCATGGCCAGCAGGTTGACGAACCCGTCCAGCTCGTCCAGCCGGTAATGGTTGCGCAAGAACCGCACCCCGCCATCAGGGCGGTGCCAGCGCTGTTCGTCGCAGATCGAGTCCAGTAGCCGGGTCGGCACCTTGAGGATGAATTTCTCGCAGTCTTCCGAGTAGGTCAGGTCAACCGGGTCGTCGGGGTTGATCAACAACAGTTCGCCCGGCACCAGGTGGTGCTCGCGCTTGTGCCCACGCCACAGGCAGTTGCCGTTGAGCAGCACCTGCAGGTGGTAGATGGTTTCCAGTGCCGGCGAGGTAACGCGCACGCTGCCGCCGTAGCTGATGCGGCACAGGTCCAGCTCAGCGAACTTGCGGTGACTGAGACTGGCTTGCGGATGAGTGGTGCGGGACAGACCGATGCAATGCTGGCCTACGTGCTGGTTGACATAATCGGACACAGCATAAGGGTCGGCGTGATGAAACACGCTACTGCGCTCGCTCAGCAGGCGGCTTTCCATAGGCAAGGTTACCCGGATCGTTATTGTTCTGGTTGCCGCATCCTACGGCCCGGCGGGCTGTGGTTGCGGTCGTCACGGTCATTCTATCGAGCCGGCTGCGAGTCGCGGGGGCAGGCGACAACCGGTGGATGGGCACACTTAAGCAAAAAGGCGGGGGTTGGGCAATGCGACCTTGGGAATGGATGGGCGGATAGCGAACAGTAAGGACAGGTCAGTGTTCGTTTATCGAACGGCTCAGGCAGCCCGGCACCGCTCACTTCACTGCACCGGCAGGAAATTCATCAACAGCAGGCTTTGCGCATAATTCAACCCAATTCGTCGATAACGCTCATCCAGCAACTCCGCCAGCAAGTCCAGCCGTGCCACGATCTTGCCGAACTCCACGGCAAAACTCAGGTTGCTGCCCTCTTCCGAGATCTCGTTGGAGAACAACAGCAGCACACCATTGGCATCCTGCCGCTGGCTCAACATCCAGGTGGCCTTTTCGATATTGCGCGCCGCGTTGTTGACGAACAGCGGGTCGATGGTATCGGTCATGTAGAACTCGGTACGGCCGCCGTGCGCGGTAATCAGCATGCTGCCGATGGCGTAGATGAACGCACCGACCCGGTCACCGCGAAACTCGGGGCTCAGGGCGTAGCTCAAGGCTGCCAGGTCGCGACGGTTGCCCAATTGCGGCAAGGGCTGGCGTTGCTCGATGGCGATACGGATCTGCCGCTCGGCAGTTGCAGCATCCACGTAGCCGGACAGCTTCCACTGGTTGGGGTTGCGCAGGTACAGCTTGTTCATCAGCAGGTACAAGCTCTGCAGGTTGTCGCGCATGGACAGCGTGGCCAGGCGGTCGACGCTGGTCTGGAACAGTTCGCTGGGCTTGCCGTTGCCGAACTGGTCGAGCACGTCGCGGCCCTGCTGCTGGGTGCAGGCGCACAGGCATGTGAGGGCGCCTGCCATTAGCACGCGGGGGAAGAATTTTGGCTTGCTTGCAACCATCGGCACCGGGTCGATATTCGGCGGCCGCACCGTGGATCAGTGTGGCCTGGCCAAGCATAGAGCCCGGAAATTGGAAAAAGTGCTATGTGCGCCAATTATGAGGAGCTCGATGAACTGACATCACGTGGATACGCCATACGTCAGGATGACGCCGTACGATGGCAGATTGACTGCGCAAAATGCCGCGCCGGTCATGCCCGTACGGGTAATCCATCAGGCATTCACTCAAAGCTCCATCAGATCAACCTCGCAGTCTTGCTAGTTTACGCTTTGTTTCGAGGGGCTAATAATTTTCCTGTAGAGAATTATATGGAATAGCTATCTATATCATGGCAGCAGACGCCTGCTTGCCCTTCAATGCATCGGTATACACATGAAAAAAGAACTTGCAATCTCCAGGCACGCGAAGTTTGACAACACTATCCATTTGAGGTTGCTGGGCTATTTGGGTCTCGTTTCCTGGGGATCAACCAAACACATCAAATCGATAGAATACACTCTCTATTCAAATGACATCCCCTCAGGGAGCGAGGTGCAAGAACGAATATTCACTACAGGGTGCTCGTTCACCCAAGTGAAACACGAGCCCAAGAATCAATACCATGGCAAGGTAGTCATCTCCTACCAGGATGGTACAACCGAAGAGCACGTGTCCAAAAAAATTTCGATTACCGATATAGAAATACCGTCGATCAGCACCTCCTCCAACCCCTCTGCACGCGTAAAATACTTTTCCACGAAAGAGAACTTCAGGCCTTCGCCCGATTGCAGCTATTATATTGAAATTCAATTCGAAACGGACGGTTTGGAACGCTTCCGCAAAGACGACCCGCTGCGCGCCATCCAAGACAAGGTTGGCCACCTTGAGTTGACAAAAAATCCGGTTCGTCGTCAGGATCTGTACAGCATCACGCAAACAATTGAAATAGCGGACATGCTGTCGATCACCCAAATTTTGAGCAAGCTGGACTACGTGAGGTATGCAGCCCTGACACCAACGCCTCATTCGCTGAACGCCAAATCGCCGGACTTCGATAACACGACTGAGAAGCTGCCAGTCACCGAACTCAACAGCGACCAGACTCCGGACTTCACAGACAGGCAGGGCTACCTTGATGCAATATCAGCCACCGGTCAATTGGGCATGAACGTGAGAGAAGCCTGGCGGCAATCGGTTGGTTCACACGCCACCGTAAGGCATCTTGACTTCGGTGTATATGAGGACCATGAAGACCTGAAAGGGCACATCACGATTGCAACCAATGGCAAGAGCAACAAGGAGCATGGCACGGCCTCCACAGGCGTAATTGCAGCCATGGACAATGGTGTTGGCATCAAAGGCGTTGCACACGACTGTAACTTCATCTATTACGATAAAGGTACAACCATGGAGCCCATTCTGGATGATGTATTGCCTGGCGATATTGTCAGCCTGGATATCCAGACCGCAGACGCCTACCCCATCATCGCTTATTGGAGTTGGTGGAGCAAAATAAAAGCGGTGGTTGAACGCGGTGGCATCGTGTTCATGGCGGCGGGTAACGGCCTTTCCGATTTGGCCTGGCTGATTGAAAAGAACCTGATGGAAGATTTTGGCGACAGTGGCGCTTTCCTGGTGGCGGCATGTCAAGATTCAGATGGCCGCATTCAGGGCTATTCCAATTACAACCATTATGGACTACTGGTTAACTCCTGGGGCAGCCCCAGGGTCGTCACCACTGGTTATGGTGACCTCTTCAGCCCAGACAGCAGCCATACCAGGGATTACACAGCACGGTTCGCCGGGACCTCTAGCGCGCTGCCTCTGGTAGTCGGCGTCGCTGCGCTGCTGCAGTCCTACAGCATCGAACAATTCAA
Source organism: Pseudomonas sp. SA233 (assembly GCF_054792385.1). Taxonomy (NCBI): domain Bacteria; kingdom Pseudomonadati; phylum Pseudomonadota; class Gammaproteobacteria; order Pseudomonadales; family Pseudomonadaceae; genus Pseudomonas; species Pseudomonas sp. SA233. The sequence goes on from NZ_CP096449.1 coordinate 2,981,463, forward strand.
CCTCTGCCTAACAGCCAAGGAGTTGGTCGCTATTCTTGCAAAGACCGGATACACAGAAGGCAGCCAAGACAAAATTGGCCACAGGCCGAACGCCGAGGCTGCTTTTGCCTACCTGTATGAACTCGTTTCAGCATCATCAGCAATAAATTGATTTAGCTTGCAGCAGCTGCCGTGCTGATCGTGGAGCGCCCCACGAACAGCACGGCACCGTTGCTGCACAAGTTACATGGCGTGACGCAACATCTCCACCACCTGCGCATGCAGCGCCGGGTCGCCACAGGCCACCACGCACCCGCCATTCTGTGCGCTGCTGCCATCCCACGCCGTGATCACCCCGCCCGCCCCTTCGATGATCGGCATCAGCGCCTGCACGTCATATGGCTGCAGGCTCGCCTCGACAATCACGTCGACGAACCCGGAAGCCAGCATGCAATAGGCATAGCAATCGCCACCGTAACGCATCAGGCGCGCCTTGCCGGCAACGGCCTCGAACGCGGCCTTGCGCGCGGCGGTATCGAACATGTCCGGCGTGGTGCACATCAACGTGGCGGAGGCCAGGTCGGCACAGGCGCGGGTCTTTAACGGCGCACCGCTGCGCCAGGCGCCTTCCGGCGTTCCGACAAAGCGTTCGCCGGTGAACGGCTGGTTCATCACCCCGACCACCGGGCGGGTGCCGTCGTTCAGGGCAATCAGCGTGCCCCACAGCGGCAGGCCGGTGATGAAGGCGCGGGTGCCGTCGATCGGGTCGAGCACCCAGGTCAGCGGGCTGCTACCGACTGCCACGCCGGCTTCTTCGCCGAGGATGCCGTGGTCGGGATAGCGGGCCTGGATCAGCTCGCGCATGGCGTCCTCGGCTGCCTTGTCGGCCACGGTCACCGGGTCGTACAGGCGCCCACCCTTGTCCTCGACGTCCAGGCTGGCGCGAAAGTATGGCTTGATCGCCACGGCAGCGGCATCGGCCAGCTGCTCGGCAAAGGCGCGGAATTCGCCGATCTGTTCAGCACTCAGGGACATGGGGCGGGCCTCGTGAAAATGATGGGGCCCGCATCATACCCGACACGCAGTGCCGCGCCAGCCTCCACCAGGCTGCTCATGCGCCCTGCGCGGTCTAGACTGAACAAGACCAGATCACCGGGGGGCTGCCACACGTGGAGGTGTGAGATGAGCCAGTTCAAGCGTCTGTTCGTCATGCTCGGCCCGCAGATGCGCCACACGCCAGCGCTGCAACGCGCTGCGGCGCTGGCGGAATCCAGCGGTGCGTTGCTGGATATCAACGTGTTCGTCGACGATGTCGACACCTTCGGTTTGATGAGCGATAGCCGCGAGCGGGAACGGCTGCTCAGTGACAACCGCCAATGGCTGGCGGACGAAGCCGAGCAACTGGCCAACGCCGGCCTGGATGTATCTACCGAACTGCTGCTGACCCGCGACCCGCTGAGCAGTGTGCTGGAACGGGTCGAGCGCCTGGGCTGCGACCTGCTGATCAAGGATGTGCAGCACGAACCGGTGCTCAAGCGCTTGCTGGTAACGCCACTGGACTGGCAGTTGCTGAAGGACAGCCCGGTCGCCGTGCACCTGGTCAGCGATATCCGCCTGCCCCTGCCCCGGCAGATTGCCGCCGCGGTGGACCTGAACAGCCATGGCGCAGGCGAGCACCTGGATGAGCAGGTGATCCGCTGCGCCCATGCCCTGGCCCTGCAGTGCAATGCCGAGTTGCACCTGCTGCATGTGTGCGACGCGGCAAAGACACACATTGCCGACTTCGGCGCTGGCACGGTGACCATGCCCGGCTTCGATGTCAGCGTGCGCACCGCGCAGCGGGCGGCGTTCAACCGGCTGGGCGACCACCACCAGATCCCGCTGGAGCGCAGGCACTTTCTGGAAGGGGCCGCGATCAAGGCGATTGCCCAGTTCGTCGGCCACAGCCGGGCGGATGTGATCGTGATGGGCAGCCACCGGCATGATGCCATGCAGACGTTCCTGGGCGGGACCACGGCGCATGTGCTGGAACATCCGCTGTGCAATGTGTTGGCGATCAAGGCGGTTCGGTGAGTGCTGGTATACCTGCACCGGCCTCTTCGCGGGTGACCCCGCTCTCATAGAACAACACATGACTCATTGGTTCGGCGAGGTTTTGTAGGAGCAGCCTTGTGCTGCGAAGAGGCCGGGGCTGACAAAGCCTGTCTATTGGCTGTACCGGCCTCTTCGCAGCACAAGGCTGCTCCTACAAAGGACGCGTCAGACGAGCGATATTGGTTCTCTGCGCGACAGCGCAGCCCAAAGGGCTGGGCAATCTCCCACAGGAATTCCACTGACCTCAGGCTTGGTGATACCCCTGTGGGAGCGGGTTTACCCGCGAAGAAGTCAACACGGATTCTACCCTTGGCATCTGGTACACCAGTGCCACATAAAAAGAATGCATTTGATAATGATTCGTAGTAGTTTCTCGGCGCTTGCCCACCCTACCCTCAGCGCCCTACTCCAGGATCGTACCGTCGATGCGTCGCACGTTCGTTTCGCTTTGTGTGCTTCATGCTGTCTCTCCGCTGGCCTTTGCCGAGCCTGAACCGCTCAGCGAACCCACCCAGATCGAACTCCAGGCCCTGAACATCACCAGCAGCGCCGACAGCGAACGTGCCGATGGCCCGGTCGAGGGTTACAAGGCTACCCGCTCGGCCAGCGCCACCCGCACCGACACTGCCCTGCACGAAACCCCGCAATCGGTCAGCGTGGTGCCCAAGGATGTACTGGAAGATACCGGCGCCACGCGACTGCAGGACGGCCTGGACTACGCCGGCGGCGTCGGCCGCGCCAACAACTTCGGCGGCCAGGGCCTGACCACCTTCACCGTGCGTGGCTTCACCACCGGCGAGTTCTACCGCAACGGTTTCCCGATCAACCGCGGCTACCCCAACGCCCCCGACGCCAACACCGTCGAACGCCTGGAAGTGATCCGTGGCCCGGCCAGCAGCCTGTACGGCCGTGGCGACCCAGGCGGCACCTTCAACGTGGTCAGCAAGCAGCCGCTGCCAGAGTCGAAAGTTACCCTGGGCAGCCAGTTCGATGACCAGGGCATGCACCGCGCTACCCTGGACGCCACCGGGCCGCTGAATCAGGACGGCTCGCTGGCCTACCGCCTGAACCTGCTGGGTGAAGGCGGCGAAAGCTTCCGTGACGATGTGGAAAGCGAGCGCTATGACGTGGCGCCTGTAGTCAGCTGGCAGGTCAACGACAGCACGAAGATCGTCTTCGAGGGCGACTTCATGCGCAACAACCATCCGTTGGACCGTGGCCTGACCCGCCTGCCCGGCCAGCTCGGCACAGCTTCGCGCGACACCAACATCTGGGAAAAGGGCAGCGACAACCTGCTGCACAACGACAACAACATGGCCCAGTTGCGTTTCGAGCACTTGCTCAACGACAACTGGACGCTGGGCGGTGGCATGCAGTGGCTCGACGGCTCGCTCAAGGGCAACGCCGTGGAGGCCAACGCATTGCAGGCTGACGGTCGCACGCTGGGGCGCAACTTCAACTACCGCAAACTGGAGTGGACCGACCGCGACTACCAGCTCAACCTCACCGGCCACTTCGACACCGGCGGCTACGCTCATACACTGCTGACGGGCATCGAGTACGAAGACTACGACTACAACTCGATCATCCAGCGCTCGGCCAGCGGTGCCGATAAGTACCCGATTGACATCTTCGACCCGGTACTGGGCCAGCCACGCCCTGCCCTGACCCGCACCACCACCCATGACAAGGAAAACCTGAAGACCTGGGCGGCATTCATCCAGGACCAAGTGGCCCTGACCGAGCGACTGAAGGCGCTGGCGGGTGTGCGCTTCGAGCGCTTCGAGCACGATTACGACGACAAGCTGCCGACCAACCGCGACTTCAGCAAGGGCGAAAACGGCGTCACCCCACGCTTCGGCCTGATCTACGACCTGACCGATACGGTTGCGGTCTATGCCAACACCGCGCGCTCGTTCAAGCCCAACACCGGCACGCCAAGCGGAGGCGGAGGCTTCGACCCGGAAAAAGGCAAGTCTTACGAACTGGGTGTGAAATGGGAGGCACTCGACCGCCAGCTGAGCATCGACGCGGCGATCTATCACATCGTCAAAGAGAACGTCCTGGCGCGCGACCCGAACGACCCCACCGGTACCTACAGTATTGCGGCCGGCGAAGTGCGCAGCCGTGGCCTGGACATCAATATCGCTGGCAACCTGACGCCGGAGTGGCGCGTGATCGGTGGTTATGCCTACGTGGACGCGGAAGTGACCCAGGATACGACCCTGCCCAAGGGCACACGCCTGGCCAACATCCCGCGCAACAGCTTCAGCCTGCTGAACACCTACGAGTTCCAGGATGGCCTGGCCAAGGGGCTGGGGTTGGGGGTCGGGGTGAAGTACGTGGATGATCGCGCCGGTCAGACGGCAGCTACGACCTACACCATGGAGCGCTACAGCGTGGTGGACCTGCTGAGCTTCTACAAGGTCAACGAACACGTGCGGCTGAACCTGGACGTGAAGAACGTGTTCAACAAGGGCTATGACGAAGGCGCGTTCAACAACTACGTCTACCCGGGTGCGCCGCGGACGGTGCAGGCTGGGGTTTCGTATACCTTCTGACCGTTCCTGGGGCTGCTTTGCAGCCCATCGCGGCACAAGGCCGCTCCTACAAGGAAACCGCGATCTCCTGTAGGAGCGGCCTTGTGTCGCGATGGGCCGCAAAGCGGCCCCCGGGGAGTCAGAACCCTTTGCTGTAGAACAGCGAGTACGATTCGATGCCGTCGTTAGGCTGCTTGAGCCCCGCGTTGGAGTAATGCATCGCGCGGATCCCCACCTTCTGCTCCCCCGGCAGTTTCAGGCCGAAGCCGATGCGGTCTTCGAAGTTGACCGACGAGCCCAAGCGCTGGTCGCCCACGTCGGTCTTGGAAAACGCCGCCAAACCAATGCCGGCCTCGATGTACGGGGTGTAGGTAAAACCGCTGAACTCGTAGGTGAACACCGGGCTGAACGACAGCGAGTGTGCACCACTGGCCTCACCGCCTTCCCAATAGGTGTAGGCCGCATCCCAGTATCCGGTCAGATGACCGGTGCTGCTTTCCAGCCATTTCTTGTCCCAGTCGAACGACAGGCCAATACGGTAGGTCATGTCACCTTGGCCAGTGGCGCCAACGGCGCCGCTTACCTGCGCTGCCTGGGCCAGATTCGCCCCGGCAAAGGCCAGCACTGCAGCAGCCAGCGAAGCTGCTAGACGGGTTTTCATCAATGACTTCTCCTGATGGTCTATACGGCAAGCGGGGGCTTGAGCCCCTCGATCTTATGCGGTGACCGGATGCATCCACACCGGTCACAGGAAGTAATACTTTTCTGATTATCGTCCAGATAAACAGAAAGTTGAAAGTGAATTGCCACCATTGGCTAATACCCTGCGCCAGCATCTGCCATGCCGAGCAGCAGCACTCAGTCGTATTCCGCTTCTTCGTGCTCGCCCAACAGGCGCCTTTGCCTGGGTGTGGCCTCCTCCAGTACCTGCGGGTTGAAACGCCAGTTCAGGTATGGCGAAAACTTCTGCGCGACCATGCGCCGGCCATAGTGCACTTGCAGCATGTCGCGCTGGCGTGACTGGGTGCAGTTGGCCCCGCCGCTATGCCAGACATCGCTGCGAAACACCAGCGCGTCCCCGGCCTTGCACAGCACCGGCTGGGCCTCTCGGCCCTGCCAGTGTTGCTCGCCAGCCTGCGGTGGCCGTGCCGCGCGGTGGCTGCCGGGCACAATCCAGGTCGGCCCGATGTGATGGTCGATATCGCTGAGGTACAGCTGCGCAGTCAGGATCTGCGGGGGCTGGGTGAAGTCGCCGCGCTCGCTGAGCCAGTCGGGCAACTGCATGGGCAGATGGTCCAGGTGCAGGGCCATGCCGGGGTAGCCCGGGTGGCTGCGCCAGGCAGTCTGGCCGATCACATGGCAGTCGGTGCCCAATGCCGCTTCGGCCAGGGCAATCAGCGGCGGCAGGTCGAGAAAGGGTAACCACAGCGGGTTGCGGTTGAACACGCACTTGTAGTGTTCCAGTAGCCCCTGGTAATCCCAGTGGATGGGCTGCAGGTCATCGATGGCGCAGCGCAGCAAGGCGATACGCAAGGGCTCGAGCACACCGGGGAGCAACACATAGCCCCGCTCGTCCAACATCTCCAGCTGAAGATCCAGGCTCATGGCGATGTGCTCCTTTCAGGCAGGAGCACATCTGTACTCCTGCCCGTTTTTCCATCAACGCCAGTTCAGGTTCACGGTGGTGGGGGTCTTGCCATTCACGGTCACCAATTGCTGCACCGTCTCACCCTGGGCGTTGCCAGTCACTTTGTATTTGCCGGGAGGCAACTGCACGTACAGCAGCGGCCCGGCATCCGTAAGACTGAGCACGGGCTGGCCCTGTGCATTCTGGATGTCGACGGTAGCACCGCTCTGGAACTTGCCTTCCGGGCCGGTGGAGAGTTCTACGTGCAGGTCATAGCCCGGGGTCTTGCGCAGGGCGTTGGCTTCATCCTGGCCGATGCCGCCTTGCAGGTAGCGGACGCCGTTCTGCTCCTGCTGTTGCAGTTGCACGGCCTGCATGTCGATAGGGGCATTGAGGTCGGCGGCGGCCGCCAGGGTCCATGGCAGCGCCAGGGCGATCAGCAGCGCCGCGCCGAGGGCATAGTGATGGTTACGCATGGTACGACCCTCCTTTCGAGGATGGCTTACCTATTATCTGATCCTTCGGGCGTAACGGCGTTCGTGCTGATGCGTGGTCGTGTGGATGAAATTCGCTTCATCGGGGTAAATATTGCGCAGGAACATCATGTTGCACGGGCTTCCTCAAGCAGTTTCACGAACATGCTCAAACTGCGCGACACGGTGCCCCGGCGCCATACCAGCCAGGTTTTCAGGTAGCGGAAATCCTCCGACATCGGCCAGGCACTGACGGTGCTGCAACCGGGCATGTTGTCGAGCATGCTGCGCGGCATCATGGCCAGGCCGGCGCCGGCGCTGACGCAGGCTAGCATGCCGTGGTACGACTCCATTTCGTGGATCTTGCCCGGTACCGCCTGGTCCTGCACGAACCAGTTCTCGAAGTGATGCCGGTATGAACAGTTGGCGCGGAAGGCGTAGATGCTTTCGCCGTTGACGTCCTGGGCGCGGGTTACCGGGGCGTGGTTGAGCGGCGCGATGACCATCATTTCTTCCTCGAACACCGGCATGCCCTCCAGCGTCGGGTGCAGCACCGGGCCGTCGACGAACGCCGCTACCAGGCGCCCCGACAGCACGCCTTCGAGCATGGTCCCGGAAGGCCCCGTGGACAGGTCCAGGTCGACCTTGGGGTAACGCTGGTTATAGGCCGCCAGCAAGGCCGGAATGCGCACCGCCGCCGTGCTTTCCAGCGACCCCAGGGCGAAAGTGCCCTGCGGGTCCTCACCGGCCACTGTCAGCCGCGCCTCGTGCACCAGGTCAAGGATGCGCCGGGTGTACTCGAGGAAGTTCCAGCCTGCGGGGGAAAGGCGCAGGCGGCTCTTTTCACGTATGAAAAGCTCCACGCCCAGGTCCTCCTCCAGTTGCTTGATACGCGTGGTCAGGTTCGACGGCACCCGGTGGATATGCTGCGCAGCGGCACTGATGCTGCCCTGCTCCGCCACGGCCTTGAAGATCTCGAGTTGCACCAGGTCCACAGCCATTCTCCAAACGTGAATGTTTCGCTCATTATTATTCAGTTTTCATTAAAGCCATAGCCCACTAGTCTGGCGTCACGGATCAATTACAACGAGAGTGTCCCGCCATGAGTGCGATCAGCAGCCTGACCCACGCCATCTCCCTCGACCCGTACAGCGGCGAGCAGATCGGCGCCTACCCGTTCGACACCGACGCCGCACTGGAAGCGGCGCTGCAACGCGCCAAGGTTGGCTACCGCCAGTGGCGCCAGGTGTCGCTGGGTCAGCGCAGCGAGTACCTGCTTGCCTTGGCCAGCACCCTCGAAACCAAGGCCGAAGCCTTCGCGCAAATGATCAGCCGCGAAATCGGCAAGCCTGTCGCCCAGGCCCGTGGTGAAGTCAGCAAGTGCGTCGGCCTGTGCCGCTGGTACGCCGAACATGGCCCGGCCATGCTCGCCGCTGAGCCGACCCAGGTCGAGAAAGCCCGCATCGAATACCGCCCGCTGGGCCCTATCCTGGCCGTGATGCCTTGGAACTTCCCGGTCTGGCAGGTATTGCGCGGCGCCGTGCCGGCGATCCTGGCCGGCAACACCTACGTACTCAAGCACGCGCCGAACGTGATGGGCAGCGCCTACCTGCTGGGCGAGCTGTTCAAGGATGCCGGCCTGCCGGAAGGCGTGTTCGAAGTGCTGAACGTGACCCCGGACGGCGTCACCCGCGCCATCAATGACCCGCGCATCGCCGCCGTGACCCTGACCGGCAGCGTGCGTGCCGGCATGGCGATTGGTGCGCAAGCCGGCGCGGCGCTGAAGAAGTGCGTGCTGGAACTGGGCGGTTCCGACCCGTTCATCGTGCTGGCCGACGCCGACCTGGATGCCGCCGTGAAAGCTGCGGTGATCGGCCGTTACCAGAACACCGGCCAGGTCTGCGCTGCCGCCAAGCGCCTGATCGTCGAGGAAAGCATCGTTGACGAATTCACCCGCAAGTTCGTCGAGGCTACTCGCGAGCTGAAGGTCGGCAACCCGCTGGAAGAAGGTACCTACATCGGCCCGATGGCCCGTTACGACCTGCGCGACGAGCTGGATGGCCAGGTCCAGGCGACCATCGCCGAAGGCGCCACCCTGCTGCTGGGCGGCCACAAGGTCGATGGCGTGGCCAACTTCTACGCGCCGACCGTGTTCGCCAACGTCACCCCGCAGATGACTGCGTTCAAGCAGGAGCTGTTCGGGCCGGTGGCGGCGATCATCAGCGCACGTGATGCGGAGCATGCGGTGGAGCTGGCCAACGACAGCGAATTCGGCCTGGCCTCGACCATCTACACCGCCGACTACGCGCTGGCCGAACGCATGACCGCGGCGCTGGATACCGGCGGCGTGTTCATCAACGGCTATTGCGCTTCCGACCCCCGCGTGGCGTTTGGCGGGGTGAAGAAGAGCGGCTTCGGGCGTGAACTGTCGCACTTTGGTGTGCGTGAGTTCACCAATGCCCAGACTGTGTGGCTGGACCGTAACTGACTTAGCGTAACAGGGGCCGCTTTGCGGCCCTGCGGGAGCGGGTTTACCCGCGAATCAGGCGACACGGTGCCCGGCACCGGCTTCGCCGGTGTTCGCGGATGAACCCGCTCTCATAGAACTGCACATAACTCATTGAATTAGCAGGGACCCTGTGGGAGCGGCTTTAGCCGCGAACACCGGCGCAGCCGGTGCCAGGCACCGCGTTGGATTCTTCGCGGCTAAAGCCGCTCCCACAGGGTACGAGGATCGCTTGCGAATTCAGTTATCTGGGCTGGGCAATCTCCCACAGGGACTTTGAAGGGCTGAAAAAGCAGCCCGAGGGGCCTCAATCCCGAATCTGGTCCTTGACCCAGTCCAGCATCCCCCCCGGCACGATCAGTTCATGCCGCGCCCGCGAACAGGCGGTATACAACCCCGCCAGCATCCGCGCCCGTTCATTGCGGTTCCCCGCTACCTGCGGCGCTACCATCAGCTCCGGCGACACCATCACCCGGGCGAACTCCATGTTCTTCACATCGCGCACCCGCCCCAGGAACAGCTTGGGCGCCTTGTCCCAGCGGTAACGGCTCTTGGCCCTGGCAAAGTGCTCCGGTGTGTAGCCCTTGCGCAGCATGTTGGCCACGGCGACGAATGCCTTGTCGTCACCCTTGTCCTGCTCCAGCGCCTGCCAGCTGGCATAGCGGAACAGCATCGGGTGACGCGGCCGGGTGCCATGGCGGTACAACTCGATGCAGTCTTCAACGAACAGCTCGAAGTCCTTGCGCGCGCTTTTCAGCAGCACGAACGGCACGCCCTGGTGGGTCAGGCGCTGGAACCAGCCAAACAGGCCCCATTCATCGTCGACGATCAGCGCCGTAGGCTGTTCCGGCACCGTTACCACATCGAAAAAGCTGACCCGGGTGTAGTGCTCGGCGCTGCCACTGAAGGCCGCCTGGATCGCCGCCGGGTGGGCATTGATCAGCGGGTTCAGCACGTTATCCATCGCCGGCCCGGCCCGCAGTGAATGGTCGATGTAACGCTGGCGGATAAAGCCGCCATGGTGCGCGCTGAGGCCGTTGAGGTTCTGCAGCTCGTCACCCAGGGCAATGATCGACTGCGGGCTGCGGTCGAGCACGGCAAGCATCGGTGCCGACAGCTCGTGGGCCTCGTCGACGATGACATGGGTGTAGCGGCTGTCGATCACATGACCGGTCAGCGAAAGCAGTTTGACCCGATGGTAATCGCGCACCGGCAACTGGATTTCCCGTGCCGACGGGCGAATCAGCTCCTGCCAGTACAGGCGTGCCTTTTCCAGCAACACTTCCTGGTCCAGCGGCGTGGTACCCGGCCCGGCCCACGGCAGGTGGTGCAACTGCAGCTGGGTGTCGGCGCTGTGGCAGAACGTGCGTACCGCGCGGATGCACAAGGCAACCACATCGCGCGCGGCGAGCGGGCCGATGTCGGGGATGGCCAGCCAACGTACCACCTGCGCATCCTGCGGGCGCCACGACAGCTTGGTGCGATACGGGTCGCGCAGGCGCCAGCCATTGCTGGTGAGGTCGCGGTTGAGCAGTTCGTCGGCCAACTGGCCGAAGGTCAGCGCGGTGTAGGCGGCGGCGTCCTTGACCCGCGCCTGCAGGGCGCGCAGCTGGCCTTCGGTCAAGGCCAGCAACAGCGTGCGCTGGGGCTCGAGCAGGCGGGCGAACTGGTGAATCAGGAAGGTCTTGCCGGTGCCGGCAAAGCCCTGCACCGCCACCGACTCATCGATACCACTGAGGAATTCGCGCAGCAGGCGGTTCTGTTGGTCGCTGAGCATCAGGTCGCTGGCAAGGGAAGGCAGATACACCGGGTGCAGTGGCGTTGCCCGCTGACGGTAGCTGTCGGCGAACTGGAAATTCCACTGGCCCTCGGCGTCCAGCAGCTCGTCGGCCTGGTACTCCACCTCGGTCGACAGCAGTGCGATCCCGTTTTCGCCCAGCATGCCCAGGCCCATGGCGAAGGCTTCGCGATCGAAGTGCTGCGCTACCTGCCCCTGAAAGCGCCCCGGTGCGGCGCTTTCGACCTCGTTGGCAATGCGCACGATTTCGGCAAAGCGGCGTTCCTGCGCATCCGCCGAGGCGGTGGCGGGCTGGCGCGGCAGGTTCTGCACGAACAGCACGGCGGCGGCGGCGAGCACGCTGGCGGTGGTGAAGAAGTCAGTGGTGGGCTCGCTGGCGAGGCGGTCGGCCTGGTCGCTGGGCAAAGGCAGGTAGAACATCGGCACCTCGGGTGGAATCAGGGCGGCACGATAGCAATTTTTGCTGTGGAATGCTGGGTTGTGTATTGCCTGGGCCGGCCTCTTCGCGGGTGAACCCGCTCCCACAGGGACCTCACAATGCCTGGCACTGAGGTAATCCTGTAAAAGCAGCTATACCACCAAGCTAAACCACCAAGCTAAACCACCAAATTCAGCCCCTGCCCCGCTTCAAGGTCTCGCTGGGAAACTCCTTGAACAACTGCCGGTAACTCTCTGAAAACCTTCCCAAATGCCAGAACGACCAACGCATCGCCACCTCGGCCACGGTCACGCCATCGCCACGCAACAGATCGCGCCGCGCACCGTTCAGCCGGCGCAGGCGCAACCAGTGCGCCGGCGGCATTCCGGTAAACGTCTTGAAGGCCTGTTGCAACTGACGCAAGGAAACCCCGGCAGCATCCGCCAGCTCCACCAGGTTCAGCGTCTCCTCCGGGCAGTCGGCCGCCCATTCGCTTACCCGGCGCATGATCGCCCGTTCCTCGTCACGCCGGCCCAACGCCACGCCCTGCAGGCGCTGGCAGGCGTTGTCGAGGATGAACAGGCAGTCCTCCAGCAGCTGCTCCGCCAGGGCCTGCCCCTGCAGCGGGCAATCCGCCTGGCCCAGGCGGGTCAATGTCGCGCTCAGCCAGCTGCCGAACAGCGCGTTCTGCCCGCTGCCCAGCGGCACCATGAACAACCCTTCCAGGCGCTGCGGGTCAAGCCCATGGCGGGCCAGGAAGGCCTGGTCGAACACGACCGCCACTTCCTGGTAGTTCTCTGGCGTGATCCAGATGTTCCGGCTCTGTTCGTTCAGCAGGTACAGGCTGTTCTCGCTGCGGTCGAAGCAGAACGCCAGCGAACCGCTCGGCGCGCGGAAAAACTGCTCCACCCGGGTGTTCAGCCGCTCCTCGTACACCTCCACCCCGTCCAGCCCCAGGCAACGCAGCTCACCGCTGAAATGCCCGGGCGACATCTGCCGGTACTGCTGCTGCCAGCCAGGGGTGGCACGTACTTGTTCGGTTACGTCGGTGGTGTGGTAAGCCTGGACTTGCAGGGCATTGGCGGTTGTCACGCTCGGTCCTAGTTGCACTCTTTTGGTGCATTCATTGCCGGAGAAAGTGGATAGATCAGCCTTGCGGGCTGCGACCAAGATAGTCTCCAGCGCGTCACCTGGGAAGCGGGACGCCTTCGAAACCGTAGAACGGTTTACGCTGGCACGCTTGCTCCCACACCAAAACCCAACCAAGAGGTCTGTATGAACGCCCCCTTCGATCAGCTGTCCGCCTGGCTGAAAGAACACCGGATCACCGAAGTCGAATGCGTGATCAGCGACCTGACCGGCATCGCCCGCGGCAAGATCGCACCCACCGCCAAGTTTCTCCACGAGCGTGGCATGCGCCTGCCCGAGAGCGTGCTGCTGCAGACGGTCACCGGCGACTATGTCGACGATGACATCTACTACAACCTGCTCGATGCCGCCGACATCGACATGGTCTGCCGCCCAGACCCGAGCGCCGTGTACCAGATCCCGTGGGCGATCGAGCCGACCGCGATCGTTATCCACGACACCTTCGACAAGCAAGGCAACCCCATCGAACTGTCACCGCGCAACGTGCTGAAGAAAGTGCTCAAGCTTTATGCAGACAAAGGCTGGCAGCCAATCGTGGCACCGGAGATGGAGTTCTACCTGACCCAGCGCTGCGAAGACCCGGACTTGCCGCTGCAGGTGCCGCTGGGGCGTTCCGGCCGTGCCGAAAGCGGCCGCCAGTCGTTCTCGATCGATGCCGCCAACGAGTTCGATCCGCTGTTCGAAGACGTCTACGACTGGTGCGAGATCCAGGGCCTGGACCTGGACACGCTGATCCATGAAGACGGCCCGGCGCAGATGGAGATCAACTTCCGCCATGGCGACGCCCTGGACCTGGCCGACCAGATCACCGTGTTCAAGCGCACCATGCGTGAAGCCGCGCTCAAGCACAACGTGGCCGCCACCTTCATGGCCAAGCCGATCACCGATGAGCCCGGCAGTGCCATGCACCTGCACCAGAGCGTGGTCGACATCGCCACCGGCAAGCCGATCTTTGCCAATGAAGACGGCAGCATGAGCCAGCTGTTCCTGTACCACATCGGCGGTTTGCAGAAGTACATCCCCAAGCTGCTGCCGATGTTCGCGCCCAACGTCAACTCGTTCCGCCGCTTCCTGCCGGACACCTCGGCACCGGTGAACGTCGAGTGGGGTGAGGAAAACCGTACCGCCGGGCTGCGCGTACCCACCTCAAGCCCCGAGGCAATGCGCGTGGAAAACCGCCTGCCGGGCGCCGACGCCAACCCGTACCTGGCAATCGCCGCCAGCCTTCTGTGCGGCTACCTGGGCATGGTCGAGCGCATCGAACCCAGCGCACCTGTGCAGGGCCGTGCCTACGAGCGGCGCAACCTGCGCCTGCCGATCACCATCGAGGACGCGCTGCAGCACATGGAAGACTGCGAGACCGTGCAGCAGTACCTGGGCAAGCAATTCGTCCAGGGTTACGTGGCGGTCAAGCGTGCCGAGCACGAGAACTACAAGCGCGTGATCAGCTCCTGGGAGCGTGAATTCCTGATGCTGAGCGTGTAATCACCTTCCAGGGCATGCACTGGACCTGTAGGAGCAGCCTTGTGCTGCGAAGGGGCCAGTACCGCCACAGCAGATCTTTTGCCCTACCGGCCTGTTCGCAGCACAAGGCTGCTCCTACAAGGTGATGAGTCACCTGTGGGAGCGGCCGCCATAAACCGAACGCCAAGAACAAAACCAACGAGGTGTCCCCATGCGTCATCTGCAAGCCCTGATCCCCGCCGCATTCACCCTGCTGTTCGCCACCACTACCCAGGCCACTCCCTCGGTCAGCGTGTACAACTGGACCGACTACATCGGTGACACCACCGTGGCCGACTTCCAGGCCAGCAGCGGGATCAAGGTGGTCTATGACGTGTTCGACTCCAACGAAACACTGGAAGGCAAGCTGCTGGCCGGGCGCACCGGCTATGACGTAGTGGTGCCATCCAACCACTTCCTCGCACGCCAGGCACAGGCGGGTGCCTTCCTGCCGCTGGACCGCAGCAAGCTGCCGAACTGGCAGCACCTGGACCCCAAGCTGCTCAAGCAACTTGAACAGAACGACCCAGGCAACCAGTACGCCGTACCCTACCTGTGGGGTACCAACGGCATCGGCTACAACATCGACAAGGTCAAGGCGGCCCTGGGCGTCGACCATATCGATTCATGGGCGGTGCTGTTCGAGCCCGAGAACCTGAAAAAGCTCAAGCAATGCGGCGTGGCGTTCATGGACTCGCCCGACGAACTGTTCCCGGCCGTGCTCAACTACCTGGGCATGAACCCGCGCAGCGAAAAACCGGCCGACTACGCCAAGGCGGAAGCCCGCCTGCTCGAACTGCGCCCCTATATCACCTACTTCCACTCCTCCAAGTACGTTTCCGACCTGGCCAATGGCGATGTCTGCGTGGCCTTCGGCTACTCCGGCGACGTGTTCCAGGCCGCCAACCGCGCCGTGGAAGCGAAGAACGGGGTAAAGATCGCCTACAGCATTCCCAAGGAAGGCAGCAACCTGTGGTTCGACCTGCTGGCCATCCCCAAGGACGCCAACAACCCCGAACAGGCCCTGGCGTTCATCAACTACCTGCTCGACCCCAAGGTGATCGCCAAGGTCAGCGCCACGGTCGGATATGCCAATGCAAACCCCGATGCCCAGGCCTACATGGACGCGTCGCTAGTGAACAACCCCGAAATCTACCCACCCCAGGACGTGCTGGACAAGCTGTACATCTCCAGCACGCCGAGCCCGAAGATCATGCGCGTCATGACCCGCTCCTGGAGCAAGATCAAGTCCAACCGCTGAGCCGAGAACGCCCATGTCTTTCACTACCCAACACACCGCTTCGTACTATGCCGCCACGGCACGCGATGCGGCGCCCTACCCCAGCCTGGACGGCGAGCTGAGCGCCGATGTGTGCGTGGTCGGCGGCGGGCTGACCGGGGTCAATACCGCCCTGGAACTGGCCGAGCGCGGCCTCTCGGTGGTGTTGCTGGAGGGCCGACGCATCGGCTGGGGTGCCAGCGGCCGCAATGGCGGCCAGCTGATTCGCGGCATCGGCCATGACGTCAGCGGCTTTGCCCGGCATGTCGGCCAGGACGGCGTGCAATACCTGAAACAGGCCGGCATCGATTCGGTAGCGCTGGTGGCCAGCCGCATCGCCCGGTACGGCATTGCCTGCGACCTGCGCTGGGGCTTCTGCGAACTGGCCAACACCCCTGCGCAGTTCGCCGCCT
This sequence comes from Pseudomonas sp. SA233, assembly GCF_054792385.1. NCBI lineage: Bacteria > Pseudomonadati > Pseudomonadota > Gammaproteobacteria > Pseudomonadales > Pseudomonadaceae > Pseudomonas > Pseudomonas sp. SA233. Next base: position 2,997,242 of record NZ_CP096449.1, read on the forward strand.
TCAAGGACGAACAGGACGATCTCGACGCACTCGGCTATCGCCCTGAAACCCGCCTGGTCAGTGCCGACCGGCTGCATGAAATCGTTGCCAGCGACCAATACGCCGGCGGCCTGGTGGACATGGGCTCGGGCCACCTGCACCCGCTTGACTTGGTCCAGGGCGAAGCACGCGCCGCCCACGGCCTGGGTGTACGCATCTTCGAGCAGAGCCCGGTGCTGCGCATCGAGCACGGGCCCTGCGTGACCTTGCACACGGCACGTGGCAGGGTGCGGGCAGGCAGCCTGGTGCTGGGCTGCAACGCACACCTCGATGAACTGGAGCCACGCCTGAGCGGCAAGGTGCTGCCGGCCGGCAGCTACGTGGTGGCTACCGAACCATTGCCCGAGTCACTGGCCAGCAGCCTGATCCCGCAGAACATGGCGCTGTGCGACCAGAAAGTCGGCCTGGACTACTACCGCCTCACGGCAGACCGGCGCCTGCTGTTCGGCGGCGCCTGCCACTATTCCGGTCGCGACCCCAAGGACATCGCCGCCTACATGCGGCCCAAGGTGCTGAAGGTGTTTCCGCAACTGGCCAACGTGCGTATCGAATACCAGTGGGGCGGCATGATCGGCATCACCGCCAACCGCTTCCCCCAAGTCGGGCGCCTCAGCCAGCACCCCAATGTTTACTACGCCCAGGGCTATTCCGGGCATGGGCTGAACGTGACGCACTGGACAGCGAAACTGCTGGCCGAAAGCATCGCGCTCGGCCACAGCCAGGGGCTGGACGTGTTCAGCGCCGTGCCACACCTGACCTTCCCCGGCGGCAAGGCACTACGCTCGCCGCTGCTGTCGCTGGGGATGTTGTGGTATCGATTGCGGGAGGTGCTGGGTTGACCTGGCAGCGGGCTTGCCTGCGAATCGGAAGTTAAAGGAAATTTTTCAAACAATTCCGTAATTCACTGTTTTGAAAGAATTTTTCAAAAACCAACCAAAGGACTCAAAGAAGAACCTGTAACCCTTTGTTTTTAATGATATTCAGCAGCTTCAAAGCCGGTCCGGACGGGCGCGTCTCGCCCTGCTCCCATTTGCGCACTGTCGATGCGCTCGTGTGCAAATGCATCGCAAAGACCGGCTGGCTGAAGTTGAGTGCCTCGCGCAAACGGCGTATGTCCAGTGCGCTGAAATCTCGCACCGGTGCAGGGCATAACGCTTCGTAATCCCGAAGCGTGACCTTGCCGATCGCTCCGGCCTCGTGCAGGGCGACAAGGTCCTCGCGTAACGATTCAATCAGTTTGCTGCTCACAACATACCTCCATCAGCACACCCGCCTGCAACGCCCGGCAGAGCGCTAGCGGTGATAAATCCAGAAAGACTTTGCCAGCGAATCGCAGTGCTTTTCCTCCAAGGTGATATTTGCCCTGCCACTTTTGGCAAAGCCATGCAGGAAAACACATCGATTGCCGATACGGGCGGAAAGAAGGGTTCGATAACCGCCGCGCTTTCCCGCACCATGCGCTGCCACGCGTTTTTTGAACAACTCACCACCCAGGCTCGCATCGACCAGGCCCCTGCACATCTCGTCCACTGCTTTACACAGCACTTCGTCGCTGAGCCTGTGAGCGGCTTGCCAACGCGCGAAATCCTTGCGCTTGAAAATTTCCATCACCGAACCCCAACCATACCCTTAACGGGCATAGTTTTCCAAGAGCGGCAGAAACTGAAAAGCCGGCGAGGTCCCAAGACACTGTAGGAATTTGCGCGCCTGGGAACGTGACCATAGCCACTTCCCACTACAGATTGAACCAGCCCACTGGCCAACTGCCCTGCACCTGCTAGCGTTGTTCTGGCCGACCTATCATGGATGCATCTTCATCATGAAATCATTGCCCCGCATTACCCTGTTGTGCGCCGCACTGCTAACCATGGCCGCCTGCTCCAGCAATCGCGTGGACCCGAAGGACTACTCCGGCTTCCTCAAGGATTACAGCCGGCTGCAGGAAGCCAAGAGCCCGTCTGGTGACCCGGTGATGCGCTGGATCGACCCCAAGGTCAACGTCAACCAGTACAGCCAGGTGTTCATCGAGCCCAGCCAGTTCTACCCCAAGCCGCAGCCGACGCCGGTCATCTCGGCGCAGACGCTGCAGGAAATCACCCGCTACTTCAACGAAGCGCTGCGCCGTGAAATGGGCAGCGTGGTACCGCTGGCCAAGGGCCCCGGCCCGGGCGTGATCGTAGTGCGCCCGGCCATCACTGCGGTGTCCACCAGCAACGAGGGTCTCAAACCTTATGAGGTCATCCCTATCGCGCTGATTTCAGCCGGTGTGAACACCGCCATGGGCGGCCGTGACCAAGAGGTGGATGTCGGCGTGGAAGCTGCGTTCCTAGATGGTGCCAGCCAGAAAGTGCTGGCCCAGGTCGTGCGCAAGGGCACGGGGCAGGATCTGGAGAACAAGACCACGCAACTGACCCTGAATGACGTCAAGCCGGTGCTGGATGGCTGGGCCAAGGACATGCGCGCGAGCTTCCTGGAAGCGAAGCAGAAAGCCCGCTAAAGCCTCACTGGTCCATGTAGGAGCGGCCTTGTGTCGCGATGGGGCGCGGAGCGGCCCCAGATCCACGTATTCAAGCTGAAATCGCTGGGGCTGCTTCGCAGCCCTTTCGCGACACAAGGCCGCTCCTACAGTTGACCGCGTCAGCACTCTACGAAGGCAACGGCCAGGCCGCCACGCGAGGTCTCCTTGTAGTTGGCATGCATGTCCGCCCCGGTATCACGCATGGTGCGGATCACCCGGTCGAGCGAGATGAAGTGCTCGCCATCCCCCCGCAACGCCATCTGCACAGCGTTGATCGCTTTCACCGCAGCAATCGCGTTGCGCTCGATGCACGGCACCTGCACCAGGCCGCCGACAGGGTCGCAGGTCAGCCCAAGGTTATGCTCCAGGGCAATCTCGGCGGCATTTTCCAGCTGCGGCGGCGTAGCGCCCAGCACCTGGGCAAGGCCGGCAGCGGCCATCGAACAGGCCGAACCTACCTCGCCCTGGCAACCAACCTCGGCCCCGGAAATCGACGCATTCTTCTTGCACAGGATACCGACCGCCGCTGCCGCCAGCAGGAAGTCCACCACGTCCGCGTCGCACGCCCCCGGGTTGAACTTCATGTAGTAATGCAGCACCGCCGGAATGATGCCGGCCGCACCATTGGTAGGTGCTGTGACCATGCGCCCGCCGGCGGCATTCTCTTCATTCACCGCAAGGGCGAACAGGTTGACCCATTCCATGGCGCTGAGGGTGGAGCCGATCACGTTGGGCTTGCCCAGCTCCTGCAGGCTGCGATGCAGCCGCGCCGCACGGCGCTTGACGTGCAACCCGCCCGGCAGGATGCCTTCATTGCGCAGGCCATTGTCGACGCATTCACGCATGGCACCCCAGATCCGCAGCAGGCCCTCGCGTACCTCGGCCTCCGGGCGCCAGGCGCATTCGTTGGCCATCATCAGCTGCGCCACACTCAAGCCATGGCCCTTGCACAAGGCCAGCAATTGCGCAGCGCTGTCGAACTCGTACGGCAGCACCACCGCGTTCGCTTCGACCGCTGGCGCATCGATCTCGGCTTGCTCGACGATAAAGCCACCGCCCACCGAATAGTAGGTCTGGCGCAACAGGCTGCCCTGCCCGTCCATGGCTTCCAGGCTCATGGCATTGGGGTGGTACGGCAGGTTCTCGTCGAGCAGCAGCATGTCGCGGCTGTACTCGAACGCCAGCGGGTGGCTGCCATCGAGCATCAGGCAGTGCTCCTGCATCACCTGGCCAATGCGCGACTCGATGGTGGCCGGGTCGATGCGGTCCGGCCACTGCCCCATCAGGCCGAGCAGGCAGGCGCGATCGGTGGCATGGCCAACCCCGGTGGCCGACAGCGACCCGTACAACCGCACCTCGACACGGCTTGCCCGGGCCAGCACCCCCTGTTCGCGCAGGGCCTGGGCAAAGGTAGCCGCCGCCCGCATCGGGCCGACGGTGTGGGAACTGGACGGCCCGATGCCGATTTTGAAAAGGTCGAAAACACTGATAGCCATGCTAATGCCTGACCGTGCCCGGGTATGAAGCCGCAGCGCGGTTATCTGGAGAAATTGAGCGATATTGCGATTTTGCGCGATACTGCCGCGCTGGCTCACGGATGACCAACGAAACTTCCTAAGCAAGGCTTTAGTGGTACTAAACGATGCGACGACAACTCAATGGCCAGACGTTCGTCTGGCTACACGTGTTCGCCTGTGCGGCCCGGCACTTGTCCTTCACCCGCTGTGCCGAAGAGCTGCACATTACCCCGGGCGCCGTCAGCCAACAGATGCGCCAGTTGGAGGAACGCCTGGGCTACCAGCTGTTCCTGCGTCGGGCACGTGGTGTGGAACTGAGCGCCGAAGGGCAACGCCTGGCACAGACGGTGACCGAAGCCTACGGCAGCATCGAAGCCGAACTGCTGCGCCTGGATGCAGGTGAGATCCGCGGCACCTTGCGCCTGCGCTCGATCCCGTCGTTCCTGGCCAAATGGCTCACGCCTCGCCTTCCGCGCTTTCAACAACGCTACCCGGACATCGAGCTGCGTCTGGTGGCCGAAGACAGTGCCCAGGCGTTGACCCCGGGCGATTTCGACCTGGCCATCGACCTGAACGATGGCAGCTACCCCGGCATGCTCTCGACACCACTGCTGGACGAGCAGATCTTCCCCGTGTGCTCCCCCACCTTGCTGCGCGGGCGCCCGCCGCTGCACGGGCCGGCGGACCTTGTGCACTACCCGCTGCTGCACGACATAACGGCCTGGCGCGGCAGTTCGGAATATGCCGAATGGGAGTTCTACCTGGAGGGCATCGGCGCCGCCGGCCTGGATGTGCGGCGCGGGCATACCTTCAACCGCAACCACCTGACCATCGAGGCGGCGATTGCCGGCATTGGCGTGGCGATTGCCCGGCGCACGCTACTCAACGACGAACTGGAGCGCGGCGCACTGATCGTGCCGTTCGGGGTGCCTATCGCCAATCACAAGCGCTATGTAGTGCATTACCCGCCGGGCGGGCTGAACCAGCCGGGGGCGCGGGCGGTGCATGACTGGCTGGTGGAGGAAGCGCGGGGGTTCAGGGAGTTGCACCCGCTGAACAAGGACTAGGCCAACCAATTGCGGCTGCACGAAATCGCTCCCACAGAACAGTACATGAATCATTGATTCGGCAGGTCCTGTAGAAGCAGCCTTGTGCTGCGAAGAGGCCGATACAGGCAACAGATATGTAGTGTCAGTACGGGCCTATTCGCAGCACAAGGCTGCTCCTACAAAGGACGCGCCAAGCGAGCGATATTTGTTCTCCGGCGACAGCGCAGCGACACCTGGGGAGGTCTCAATAAGCCTGCTTGCCGGTAAAGGCGCTAAGTGTGCGCACCAGAATCACGAAATCCAGCCACAGCGACCAGTTATTGATGTACTCGATGTCCGAGTCCACCCGCTGGATCATCTGCTCGATATCCCTGGTTTCGCCCCTGAACCCACGCACCTGCGCCAGGCCGGTCATGCCAGGCTTGATATTGTGGCGAGCGAAGTAGTCGACGATGTCCTGCGAATACAACGTGTCATGCTGCAACGCATGCGGCCGCGGCCCTACCAGCGACATCTCCCCGGTCAGCACATTGAACAACTGCGGCAGTTCATCGAGGCTGGTGCGGCGGATAAAGGCGCCGACCCGGGTCAGCCGTGGGTCACCCCTCTGCGCCTGCTTCACCACGCCATCTTCCGGCTGGTGGACATGCATGCTCCTGAACTTCCAGATACGGAACGCCTCCCCCGTCCAGCCGGTGCGCTCCTGACGGAAGAAAACCGGGCCTCGGCTATCGAGCTTGATGGCCAGCGCAACGGCCAGCAACACCGGCGATGCCAGCAACAGGATCAGCGCCGCCAACACCCTGTCCTCGAGGTTCTTCAAGAACAGGCTCATGCCCGTCAACGGTGTTTCCGACAAGGTCAGCACAGGTATGCCGGCAATTTCCCGCACGCTGTGATTGATCAGGCGCAACGAGAAGATATCCGGTACCCAGTTCACCGCAATGCATTTGTCGAGCAACTTGAGATACACATCGTTGATGACCTCGGAACCGCCCAGCGGGGTCACCAGGTACACCGTGCGAATGCCATGGCGGGCCACGATATCGTCGAGGTCGGCAATAAGCCCGAGCACCGGCATGCGCTGCTTTCCTTCGGCACTTTCGCGCCCCGGCTCATCGGCATTGTCGATCAGCACGCAACCCAGCACGCGTTCGCCGAACCAGGGGTTGTTGCTGATTTTCTGATACAGGAAGTTGGCCAAGTCACCGGCGCCAATGATCAGGGCGTTGTCCAGGCGTGCATGGGCGGTGAAGCGCTTTTGCAATTCGCGCACGGCAAAGTGCAGGAACAACTGGGCGATGTAGCCAATGATGAACAACTGCACGACCAGCAGTCGCGAATAGGTTTCGCTCTGTTTGGCCAGGAAGGCCATGACCACCAGGAAGCAAAAGGTTGCCGACCAGGCCTTGAACAGCCGGAAAGCCTTGATGGAAAGCCCGACGTTGGTACGGTAGATCGCATAGTGATCGTAGATGACTGCCAGTGCTCCAACCAGCAACAGCAGCATGATCACGTAATCGGAAGTGATGTAGCCGAACTGGTCGTAGATCAGGTACCAGGCAATGCCGACGACTGCAATGCCATCGAGGCCGGCCTGAATGGCGTTACTTACGCTGCTTCTTCTCTGCAGTAAGGAACGACTGCTTCTGGGCTCTAAGACCATTTCAGACCTCATCAATCTGCGCGCAGCAAATGCCTTCCACCAACAAGCAAGCCTTGACAACGGCTCATGCAAAGCCCGTGGAGCAAAATCCTGCAGCCGCAAGCCATTGATCAAACTGTAGCAGCCATCCGCCATCAGCGTGCCCGGAATCACCGTTCGTGCGGATTCTGGCGCTCATACGGTGTGCCTGGCCGTCCGCCGTCGCGGCGGAACAGCAGGGTACGCACGAGGAACAACGGGTTGCCCACGACATAGCGAATGAACAAACGCTTCGGCTCGCGCAACAGCCGGTACAGCCACTCCCCACCCAACCGCCGCAACCACTCGGGCGCCCGGCTGACCTTGCCGCCGAGAAAATCCAGGATCGCGCCGCCGCACACGATCAGGCACGGCCCCCCAGCGGCCGCCAGCCTTGCCGCCACAACCTCCTGCCTGGGCATTCCCATGCCCAGCACGATCAGCTCAGGTTGCGACTCCCTGGCCAGTTGCAGGTAGGTATCGACGCTGGCAAAGCCATCGTGGACCGACACCGGCACCACCCCGAACGTGGCTGTGCTGCGCTGCACGGCCTGGTCCAAGTAAGGCTGTCGGGTGCCCCAGAACGCAACCCGCCGCCCGCGGTAGGCAGCCAGAAGCCGAGGAATGAAGTCGGTGCCATTCATGTTGAGCCCTGGCTCAAGCCCCAGCCGACGATACAGGATCGCCAGGCCGGAACCGTCGCGCAGCAGCACGCCGGCCGCCGACAATGCCTGGTGGCAGGCGCCGTCACGAACCACCAGGTTCATTGCATGGGCATTGACGAAACCCAGCACGGTCGTGGCTTCCGGGGCGCTGAGCCTGTCCAGCAGGCGCTGCGCGGCAGTGGCATCCGGCACCACTTCGAGCTTGCCGACAAGGGTGTTCCAGCGTTCTTGCCAATGAGCCATCAGTCTTCATCCCGTTTCGAACGTACCCATTCAACCTGTCGCTTGATCAGGAACCGCAGATACAAGGGGAGCTTCCTTGCAGCGTAGAACGGCGCGTACAGCACCACGGAGAACGGGATCAGTTCGCGACAGAAACGCGCCCAGGCCACTGCGACGGCAAGGCCGAGCAAGGCCAGCGCGCAAAGGGCGATCCACGCAGGTGCCGCCAGGCCGAACAGCAGGTACGCCAGCCAGGCCACCAGGTTTAGGCCGAGCAAGGCCAGCACCAGCAACGCCAGCGGCGGCACCAGCAGGTCCAGGGTCATGGCCAGCAAGCTGCCGTTACGCTGGGTGATTGCCGCCAGCGCACGCTTGGGCGCATCGGCCAGCATCAGGCTCAGGTGCCCATGTTCCCAGCGGGTGCGCTGGCTGCCCAGGCCTTGCTGGCTGGCAGGGAAACGGCTGCTGACCACGGCCTCGGGGCAGAATACTGGCGGCTTGCCCTGCTGGCACAGGTCCAGGCCCAGCTTCACATCCTCCACCAGGTGCCCGTTGGCCAGGTCGATCAAGGCCAGGTCACGCCAGCCGAATGCCATGCCGGCGCCCATCAGCTGGCATGGCAGGCCCAGCCGCGCCCAACCACGCGGGCGCACCAGATTCTTGACCCGCCAGGCGAACTCGGCAACCTGCACTGTCAACCCAGCCCCTGCCGGTGCGTACATCAGGTACAGCGCCTGCACCGGGCGAGCGACTTCTCGGTAGCGCCGCGCCAAGCGCTCGATCGCCCCCTCGCCCACCTGGCAGTCGGCATCCACCACGATCACCACTTCGGGCGGCTGGTTGGCCAGGTGGCGCACGCCGAAGTCCAAGGCGTAGCCCTTGCCGCGCAACCGTGCATCGTGGCGCTCCACCACTTCGGCACCCGCCTCGCGCGCCAGTTGCGCGGTGTCGTCAGTGCAGTTGTCCGCCACCACCAGCAAGCGGTCGCCAGGCCGCAACTGCGGGGCAATGCTCGCCAGCGTGGCACCAATTATCGAAGCCTCGTCGTGAGCTGGCACCAGCACTGCCACCTGCGGACGGGCGGTGTTGCCCATCGGCTGCGCGCGCGCAGGCAGGCAGGCCATCAGTACCTGCACCAACAGCAGCAGCACCGGCAACAGGACGATGGCCGCCAGCATGCCCAGTAGCCAAGCCAATACACTCATCATGCGGATGCCTTGAAATAGCTGGCCAGCCTGGCCGCCTCGGTATCGATGTCATGCCGTTGCAGGACACGCTGGCGTGCCGCCTCGCCCATGCGCTGCAGCACTTCGGCAGGTTGTGCCAGGCAATCGGCCATGGCCGCTGCCAGCTCGTCCACGGCGCCGGCAGGGAACAACCAGCCGTTTTCGCCCGGCCGCACCAGCTCGGGAATGCCTGCCACATAGGTGGTCAGCACTGGCCTGCGCAAGGCCATCGCCTCCATGATCACCACCGGCAAACCCTCGGCAAAGCTGGGCAGCACCAGCGCACGCGCCGCCAGGATTTCCTCGCGCACCTGTGCGCTGCTGATCCAGCCGGTGATGCGCACCTGCTGCTGCAAGCCATGCCGTGCAATCAACGCCTCGACCTGGCCACGCATTTCACCGTCGCCGGCCAGCACCAGTTCGAAGGCGATCGACCGGGCGGCCAGTACTCGCGCGGCCTCGAGCAGCAGCAGCTGGCCTTTCTGTTCGCACAGGCGGCCGACGCACACCAGGCGCGGCGCCGTGGGCACGCCAACCGGCGCCACCTCATGGAAACTGCGCTCGAGGCCGCAATGCACTACCTTCACCTTGGCCCAATGGTCGTGTGCCACCCAGCGAAACAACTGGCTGCGCCCGTACGAGCTGACCGCCGCGACAAATGCGGCACGCCGCACCTTCTCGCCCATGTGCAGAAACTGCGGCTTGTCGAACTCCTCCGGCCCGTGCACGGTAAAGCTGTAGGCCGGCCCGCCCAGCACATTGGCCAGCATCACCACCTCGGTGGAATTGGTGCCGAAATGTGCATGCACATGTCTTGCCTCGCCAGCCTGCAACCATTGCAGTACCTGGCAGGCCTCGGCCAGGTAGACCAGGTGGTAGGGCCAGGCGCGGTCGGCCCGCAAGCCAACGCGCATGGCCAGCTGCAGCGCCCGGAAGAACCGGCGCGGCTGTGCCCGCAGCACTTGCCAGGCCGGTGCCAGCAAACCCTTGATGCCACGCTGCAGCACATAGCGGGTCTTGGCCCGTTCGCTCGCGTCGTCGGCATCCTGCAACTCGGCGTCCCACCCGCGCAGGGCAATACGCTGCACCTCTACCCCCTGGCGCTCCAGCGCCAGGATCTCGCGGCGGATGAAACTGTGGCTGACCTTCGGGTACTGGTTTATGAAGTAAGCAATGCGCATAGAAATCCAGATCAAGACCCGCGTAGTGAACATTCAGACCTGCCGCGGCAGGGCTGGCGATTACTTCAGGCTGTCGACTACCGGCGGCCGGCGCCCCGCCGATGGCACCTCGTCAGATGCATCCCCCTGTTCCCCTTGTAGCCCAAGGTTGTGACCGCTGCCTGGCAACACGGCCTGCAAGCGGGCGAAAACATCGTCGAGCAGCACCTGGCGGCGGCGGTACATTGCCCGTTTCTTCGCCGGAATATCCTGTTCCGACCGCTGTACAGCAGCCAGCGGAAGGGCAAAGAAGTCAGCATGGTTCGATGCAGTAGCGCCGTGCTCCAGCCAGATCACATCATAATTGGCCGCCAGGTCGTGGCCTTTGTCGTTGCCAAAATACGTGTGCCGATGGTGGCGGCAGGCGTCACTGACGGCATACAGGTGCGCCACGCCCAGGGTCCTGGCCAGGCACTTCAATGCCTCGATCAGCAGGCTGCGCGGGCGCAGCCCTTCGAAGTCCTTGGTCAGGTCGCGGTAGATGGCCAGTGAGGTTTCGCTGTCGATCCCCTTGTGGATGCCCTGCACGGCACCGATGAACAGGCAAAGCTCGCCCTGGCTGCGGCACAGGCTGAACGCCAGGGATGCCACGCGCAAGTCGCTCTGGAACAGGTTCAATACCAACTCGCCTTCGCGCTTGAACCAGATCGGCCGGTCCAAAACCAGACGACAACCCGGCGAATGGCTGGACAGCTCGCACAACGTCAGGCTTTCGTCCCGCCCCAGCAGCAACAGCGCCGGAAACTGCCCGGCCAGCACTTCGAAGTGCGAAGCCACCACCTCCAGGCGCTGCGGGGCTTCCCAGCATTTGCTGAGGTAAGGCCACTGCACGACACCGATGCAATCCACCCCTAGCCGCTGCAAGCCTTGCTGGCCCAACGCCGCCGTCATGCGCTGCAGGAAGGCATTCAGTTCAGGCCATTGCCTGGCAATCTGCAGCGCCAACCTGCACTTGTTGTTCAGCGCCCGCAACGAGTAGCCCGGTTGCAAGGTAAACACGCTTTTGACGATCGTGCCGAGCATCATGGGCCTCTCTCACTTGTACTCGATCAACGTCGATTTGCCGGCCGCGATGCGGTGGCGCAGGAACTTCAGTTGCCCGAGCATTTCCGGGAACTTGCCCAATACCAGAAACACCGCCTGTAGCCAGTTCTCCCTCACCGACTTGCCACCACGGCGGGCCAGGCGTACGGCCTGCAGCGGGTAGACCACCAGCAACAGCAGGCCCCAGCCGCCCAGCAGCAGGCAGGCCAGCACGATTGTTACGGGGATGCCCAGACCCCACAGCCAAGCCCGGCGCGATTCGCGCAACCAGTGCCGCTCGGGTGGCTGACCATGCAGGTAAGTCCCTTCGGCATAGGCGTGGCCAGCGCGCAGGCTACGCCGCCACCACTGGCTGAAACGGGTCATGCCGGCGTCGTGCAGGGTCATCTCGGCGTCCAGGCGCCAGACTTTCCAGCCCTTTGCCCGCAGGCGCACGCACAGCTCGGGCTCCTCTCCGGCAATCAGCTCGGGGCGAAAGCCGCCGACGGCGGCAAAGGCATCTGCTCGCATCAGGGCATCGCCACCACACGCCTTGGCCTCGCCAATGGGGGTGTCCCACTCCAGGTCGCACAACAGGTTGTACACCGACCGCTGGGGGAAGCGCTCGCGTCGGCGGCCACACACCACGGCCACGTCGGGGTGGTCATCGAGAAACGCCTGCGCCGCGGCCAGCCAGCCGCCATCCACCTCGCAATCGCCATCGACGAACTGCACCCGTTGCAGCGACGGCAACCGCCGTTGCAAGGCGAGAAAGCCTTCGTTGCGCGCGCGTGCGGCAGTGAACGGGGTGTCCATGTCCAGCGCCAATACCTCTACCCCCAAGCTGCGGGCCAGGTGCGGTGACCCATCGGTAGAGCCGGAGTCGACGTACATGATCTTGTCGGTACCCTGTAGCAGCGAACGCAGGCAACGCTCCAGGCGCAGGCCTTCGTTGCGGCCAATCACCACCACTCCGATGCCGCTCGCCATGGGCCTCACTCGACGGGCGCCGTGGCGGCCGGTTGCCTGGCCTTGATGATGGCCGGCACCCCCACCGCCAGCGAATTGTCCGGCACATCCACCAGCACCACGGCGTTGGCACCGATGATCACGTCGTTGCCGATACGGATGCTACCCAGCACCTTGGCCCCGGTGCCGATATCGACGTTGTTGCCGAACACTGGTGCAATCGGCTCATCGACGTTCTTCAGGCCCACCACTACCCCGTTGCGGATGCGGCAGTCATCGCCAAACCGGGCATAGCCGCTGACTACGATGCCGCCAAAATGGTCGATGACGAAGTTGCGGCCGATCACCACCTCGCAAGGCAGCTCCACACCCGTGATGATCTGCACGAACTTGAACAGGACCTTGTAGATGAGCGAAAACAGTTTTCGCAGCAGTGCCGGGCGCACCCCATAGCGCCAGCGGCCGAAGCGGTACACCAGCAATACCCAGAAGCCCTGGGCGCCCCAGTCGCCACCATGGGCACGCAGGTCGGCACGTATATTCTCGAACATGGCTCCACCTACCTTGTCGGTTGGCTGGCGTACCGGGTCTTGAACAACAGAGACCAGGTCGCCCGGCAGTGACGCCAGCAGGCCTGTATTGCGCCCCGACCGCGTCGTTTCAACAGCGCCTTGAGTGCCAGTACCAGGTCGCCCAAGGTGACCAGCAGCATGTGCAGGGCAAGGCCCGCCAGCCCATGATGCTTGCGGAAGTACAGCAGCTCGCTTTCGATCTGGTATGACGAGATCTGCCGGCTGGCCGCCTCCAGTTCGGCCACCGATCTGGAGCTTTCCCCTCCGATGTGCACCACCGTGGTATGCGGGTAGAACACCACCTTCCAGCCTGCAGCCTTCACCCGCTTGCAGTGGTCGACCTCCTCGTAATAAAGAAAGTAGCGCGGGTCGAACAGGCCCACCTGGTCGAGCACTTCGCGGCGCACCAGGTAGAAGCAGCCAGGCAGCCAGTCGCACTCGCGGACCGAAGCGTGGTCCCAATCCATTTCGTCGACCATTTTCAAGCCCGGGAAGAAACGCCCCAACCCGGTACGCCCGACGAACACGTTGAACGGTGTGGGGAAGTAGCGGCAACTGGGCTGCAGGGCGCCGTCGCGTCCCTCCAGGCGTACCCCCAGCACACCGCACTCCGGGTGGGCTTCCATGTAGTCGAGGGTTTTCTGCAGTGAATCGGCGGCGACAAAGGCGTCGGTGTTCAGCAGCAAGGCGTACTTGCCCTTCAGGTGCGCCAGCAACTGGTTGTTGGCCCGGCCGAACCCCACGTTCTGCTTGTTGCTCAGCAGCAGCGCCTGCGGGCATACCTCGGCCATGCGCTGCAGGGAGTCATCGGCCGAGGCATTGTCCACCACAAGGTAGCTGGCCAGCCGTTCGCTGTCGGCCCGACGCAGTGCATCGAACATCGGTTGCAGCAGCCCGGCCGTGTTGAAATTGACTACCATGACGTCCACAGGTTTGCTAGCCATTGTTGCCGTCCCCGAAGAAATACTGGCGCCTTTGCGCCATCAACTGCGGCTCCAGTTGCGGGTCGTAGGCACCATTGCGCTGCTTGACCAGGTCGATCCATGGGTAGGCTTCGCAACGTGCCTCAACCCGCTTGATCAACGCCTCGGTGGTGCATATGAACTCTGCAGGGTTGCCACCGAACACCGTGCCCGGCGGCACATCCTTGGTCACCACGGCACCGGCGGCCACGATCGACTCAGGCCCGATGGTGACGCGAGGCATGACGATTGCACCGTGGCCGATGAAGCAGTTGTCCTTGATGTCGATGAAACCGACCGAATCCAGGTGCTTGCCGAAGCGATGTTCGATCAGCAATACCACCCCGTCATGACCGATCAGGGTGCAGTCGGACAGCCCCACACTGTTGCCGATGCGAACCAGCGAAGGGTCGAGGAACTTGCAGCCTGTATTGACATAGAAGTTGCTGCCTACCGAGTGGAAGTTGCCCCAGCGGGCAAGGTAGGCCCCCCACTCAAGCCCCGACGGCTTGCAGAACCTCCTGTAGAAGGAGCTTCCTCGCCCCGTTGCATGGACATAGTGCGCCACTGCCTTGCGTATCCATCCCTTCATACTGCCAGCCTCGCAATCAAAGCCATCTGGACTGTCCCTGAGGCGCATCCGGTCTCGTTCTTGTGGGTGCTGACCGTCGCGCACTCAACCCGTTTACAACATGCATTACCCCACCGCGTCGCTGGCCGCGCTCAGCCTGGCATCGAGGTGGTCGGCCAGGCGTACCGCAAACTGCAGCAGCGGCATGGTCGGATTGCAAGCGCCGCCCGTGGCAAAGATGCTGCTGCCGGCGATATAAAGATTTTCGGTACCGAACACCTTGCAGTTGGTATCGACAACACCAAATTGCGCCGAAGACGCCATGCGCGTGGTACCCATGTGATGGGCATGTGGCGACAACTTCAGCGGTATCGAGGTGTCGTAAACGAAGTCATTGAGCTTGATGTAGCCCAGGTCCATGGCAGCCCACTGCTTGGCCAGCTCGCTTCCGATGCATTTGATGGTGTGCCGGTCATCAGCGGTCAGGGCCCAGTTGACATTGACCTTGGCCACGCCCAGTGCGTCCTTCTCCTCCAGCAGCGAAATACGGCTGTGCAGGTTGGGAAACTGCTCGATCATGGTGCTGATGACGCCATCACCGGGGCAGTTGAACTTGGCCACGAAGGCGATCTTGCTGGCTACTCCCATGTCGCAGAATAGGTTCTCCAGAAAATGCTTCACCTCGGCAGTACGACCATAGGTTTGCACATCAGCCAGCAAGGCGGCCCTGACGTTGCCCTTGCCTGCCTTGTACTCCTCAACGAAGGCATCGGTGGTGTAGTACTCGCGCGGGTCAGGGGCCAGCCCCGAGTTGAGGATGAAGGTGCCCAGGTCAATGTTCAGATGCTCCATGAAACACCCGCCGACCAGCCCGTCCTTGCTCACTATCCCCGCCGCCGCCAACGACTCGCTGTTGAGCAGTTGCCGGGCATTCTCGATGGCACCTGTAGCGAGTACGAAGTTTCTTGCAACCAGGCGCTGGCGATTGCACTCGTAATCGGAAAGCACGACTGCAGCCAAGTGACCGGAGGCCTGGTCGAACTCCAGGTTCACGCAATTGCAGTTGATGAATACGTCCAGGCCCTGGGTCTGCTCCAGGGCCGTGGCGTACTTCTGCGCAAAGCGCGTTGGCGGGCTGAGCAGAAAGCGGTCCGGTTCGAAGTCACCGCCGTCGAGGCCATCATTCAACGCGTGAAAGTCCGCCCCTGGCGGCAGGTCGACGATATCCATGGCAGCAGGCAGGTAGCCTGCGATCTCCGAATAAGGAATGGGCCAGCCAGGCAAGTCGCCAATGGGGGGAACTGCGAAGTCCGAGGGGCTGAACGGCCGGCAGCGGCCGGCCCAATGGTTGGATGTGCCGCCCAGGTAACGCAGGCGAGCTTCCCCGGCATACAGCTCCAGGCCAGTGGATGCACAGGCGTACAAGGCTTGCGAGTTCGCCGAGTACTCGCGCCCGCCACCTTCGGCAAGCAGGACGCTCCAGCCGGCGGCGGCCAGGCGCAGGCCCAGGGTGATACCGGCCGGGCCGGCGCCGATGATGCAGACATCGTAACTGTCGCGCAGCGCCTTCTGCTGCTGATAGTCCCTGATCATGCGTGCTCGTTCCGGAAGTAACGGGACGGCAGTACCCAGCCGTTGATCACCACGAACCCAGGCCTGCCAGCAGGTTGGCTGGCGACGGCTGGCGTAGCAGCGAACACCACACCACCTACACCCAGCAAGACACAACTCTGGAGAAACCCCCTACGACCCAATTGCGCAGTACAAAACGTAAGCTTCCCCATGATCAAATGACCTGCATCTTAGAAAGTTTCACCCGACAAGCCGAATTACAGCCAGTTGAAAAAGGCTGTCAGCAGCGCCCCGCAAAGCGCCCCGACCAGTAGCATCGGCAGTACCACCAGCTCACGCCTCAGGCTGAACATATCCAGCTTGCGATTCACGTACACGATCAACACAAGGGTTGGCACGGTATGCAGGGCAACCCCCCAGATCGCCCAGTCAACGCCACCGATCGCCAGCAACAGTGGCAGCCCCCCCCACAACGAGACCAGGCGGATGATGTTATCCATGGCCTGGTACCTGGTCAGGCCCAGGGCAATCCACACCTGATGAGCCAAGGTATAGCGCAATGTGAGGAACGACAGCGAAAGAATGGCCATCATCGGGCCAGCTTCACGGTAGCGATCGTCGTACAGCCAGCCGATCAGCAAAGGGCTGGCGGTCAGGAAACCGCCACAGATGAACAACACCAGCAGGTCGACCAGCAGGCGGAAGCGGTAATACAGCGCCTTGAGGCGCTCCTTGTCATCGGCCCGTGCCGCTTCGCTGAAGGCGGGCAGCGCCACCGCGCCGAAAACCTTCATCAGCGCGGTCTGCACGGCCCCCAGGATCAACACGGCAATCGAATACACACCCAGTTGTGCCGCTGTCATGCTGGCACCAAACCACATGCGGTCACCGTACATGGCCAGCACGCCGACCATCGACGACAACAGGATCCAGCGGCCGAACACGATCAGTTCAGTCAGCGCGCTGCGGTCCCACTGCAGGCGGTTGTCATGCCCCTCCAGGGCGGTGTGACCGAGCAGGGTCCAGGCCACGGCAGACACCAGGCCGGCGATCACCAGTGCCCACACTGAATGGGTCAGGTAGCCCAGCACCAGCATCACCACCAGGCCGGCCGCCTGCGAGGCCAGGTCCACCAGCACCACGCGCTTCTGTTGGAAAGTCCGTACCGCGACATCTATCTTGGTGGACTGGAAGCCCCAGATCACCGCCGACAGCCCGGTTGCCGCCAGCACCATCGGCAACACCGGTGCGGCATAGGTGGAGTCCGCCGGCCACAGCTCGGCGAGCTGGGCGAACCAGGCCCCCAAGGCCAGCAGCAAGGTCAGGGCGAACAGCACGAAGCCGCGGATGATCTGCACGGTCCATGCAGTATTGAGAAAATCCGGGTCGTCACCGCGATGGCTCTGGATGATGTTCTGCCGCAGGCCGACATCGGACAGTAGATGCAGGAGTACCGAAACGGTGGTGGCGATGACCATCACCCCGAACATTTCCGGCAGCAGCAAGCGGGCCATGATCAGGTTGCCGCCAAGGCGCATCACCTGTGACGCCACTTGTGCAACCAGGTTCCATGACCCGGCCCTCAGGGCCCGCTTGCGCAGGCTCGCGGTGGCAGACACATCAATCGACGGCATGAGAGCAATCTCTGACTGACTGGCTAAAAGGTCACTATAGTTTCAATCAGCCACGACGCTAGCCGTTGCCCACCGATGCAAAGGTGCACATAGCCAATGCCTGAACATTTTCGTGCGTTGATCGTCATCCTTTTTCTGGCGAGCGTGGTCTTCCTGCTGGCGCGGCGGCCTGCCACCGACCTGATTCCGCTGAGCGACTTCAAGCGCCGACGCAACCTGTGGTTCCTGCTTACCCTGCTGGCCTTCTTCTCGCACAGCTTCTGGCTGTACCTGGGTGCTGGCGCCGTCATCCTGTACATCGCCGGGCGCCGCGAACACAACCCCATGGCGCTGTTCTACATGCTGCTGTTCCTGATCCCGCCGGCTTCGGTGCAGGTGCCCGGGTTTGGCGTGGTCAATTACCTGGTCGACCTCAACCATATCCGCCTGCTGGCCCTGTGCGTGCTGTTGCCGGCGGCGCTGGCCCTGCGCCGGCAAGGCGACACCCTGCGCTTCGGCCGCACCTGGCCCGACAGGCTGTTGGCGGCCGGCCTGCTGCTGATGAGCGTGCTGTACCTGCGCGAGACCACCCTGACCGACACCCTGCGCCAGACGCTGTACCTGTTTGTCGACGTGTTACTGCCGTATTACGTGGCCAGCCGTGGCCTGCGCCAGATCAGCGATTTCAAGGACACCCTGCTGGCCTTCGTGCTTGCCTCATTCGTTCTGGCCCTGATCGGCGTGGCCGAGTACGTGCGCCACTGGCTGCTGTACAGTGCCCTGGTCGACGCCATGGGCGTGCCGTGGAGCATGTCCGGCTACCTGAGCCGTGGCGGTTCGCTGCGCGCCAGCGTCACCACCGGGCAGGCGATTGCCTTGGGCTATGTGATGAGCGTGGCCATCGGCCTGTTCCTGTTCGTCCAGGGTTACGTGCGCCGCCCCCTGCAGCGGGCCATGGGCGCCCTGCTGCTGGCCGCAGGGCTGTTCGCGCCACTGTCCCGCGGCCCGTGGATCGGTGCCGTGGTCATCGTGGTGGTGTTCATCGCCCTGGGCAAAGGTGCGGTCAGGCGCCTGGCGCTGCTCGCTGCGGCCGGCATGCTGGCCCTGCCCTTGCTGACCATCGTGCCCGGTGGCGACAAGGTACTGGACATGCTGCCGTTCATTGGCAACCTCGAGAAAGAGAACATCACTTACCGCGAACGGCTGATGGACAACTCGTGGATCGTCATCCAGCGCAACCCACTGTTCGGCTCGTTCGACTTCCGCAACACCCCGGAAATGCAATCGATGATCCAGGGTGACGGCATCATCGACATCGTCAACACCTATATAAACCTGGCACTGCGGGTCGGACTGGTCGGGCTGGGCCTGTTCGTGGCGTTCTTCGCTGCCGTACTGCACGGTATCCGCAAGGCCATGCGCAGTTTCCCCGACAAGGACGACGAGCGACGCCAGCTCGGCCGGGCATTGCTGGCGACACTGATCGGCATCCTGGTGATCATCTTCACCGTCAGCAGCATCACCTTCATCCCGGTGGTGTACTGGACGGTCGCCGGACTGGGCGTGGCCTATGTCCAGATGGTTCGCAAGCTGCACAACAGCCAGGCCATCGCGCTGGCCGACCCCGCCCTTCAACCCAGGTGACGCCTATGAACCTGCTCCCCCTGCGCCGCTGGGGTTTTCAAACCCTGCTGCGGGTTTCGGCCATCGCCGGGCTGGCCTCACTGCCGCTCGCCGGCTGGGCCTCAGCGTGGCAAGTCAGTGTCGATGAACAGAACGGCCTGCCCTTGGTGACCCGCGGTGGTGGGCCAGTGATGAAAGCCAAGTTCGACTTCTGGGCGGCCAACTGGAGCTGGACCGGTTTTTCCACCACGTTCAAGGTGGTTGGCCCCGACCACTACACGCTGCAGGGCAAGAACAAGGAACTGGACTTCGATCTGGCGGCGGATATCCGCAAGGAGCAGGCGCAAACCCTGGGCTGGGCCTTCGACCTCGAGGCCCACAGCCGCCAGGCCGGAGTAATGGGCGGTGGCATGGTGTTCGAGTTCGACCCTGCGCAAATTGCTGGGGGCATGGGTGCACCGCAGCTGCTGCCCGGCAACCGTGGCTGGTCATGGGGCAAGGCTGACCAGGGCCGCCGCATCGAAATGCGCTTCGACCCGCCGCTGGCCAAGGTGTATTTCGAGCGCGGCAACCCGTCCGAACTGCGTGCGTTCATTTACAGCGACCCGATCAACGCTGGTCGGCAGCAGATCAAGGCGGTGCTGAACATCACCGGCGACATCGACCTGGGGCCCACGCCCAGCGAACGCTTCGGCCTGGCCGACCCCGCCGGCTGGCCCGACGACCAGCTGGACTGGCGCACCTCGCCCGTGGACCTGTCATTCCTCAACGCCCCGGAAAAGCCTGCCGGCAAGCATGGCTTCGTCAAGGCTGTCGGGGAGCAGCTGATGTTCGAAAACAACACCCCAGTGCGCTTCTGGGGCACCAACCTGTCCGCCTATTCGCTGTTCAAGAGCCCCGACGAAGAAATCCGCCAACAGGCCAAGCGCCTGTCGGCACTGGGGTTCAACCTGGTGCGTTTGCATCACCACGACTCGCCCTGGGTCAGCCCGAACGTGTTCGGCGACGGCACCCTGGTGCGCGATACCCAGCAGCTCAGTGCCGAATCGCTGCGCAAGCTCGACTTGTGGATCAAGGCGCTCAAGGACGAGGGCATCTATATCTGGCTGGACCTGCACGTGCAGCGGGCGCTTACTGCCAATGACAATATCGATGACTTCAAGGAACTGGCCAAGGGTGAGAGCCATGTCGACCTGAAGGGTTACGCCTATGTGAACCGAAGCATCCAACAGGCGATGAAACGCTTTGCCGAGCAGTACCTGACTCATGTGAATGAATACACCGGCCTGGCTTACAAGGACGACCCCGCCATCGCTGCCGTGCTGCTCACCAATGAGAACGACCTCACCCAGCATTACGGTAACGCCCTGATGCCGAACAAGGATGTGCCGCGCCATAGCGCGCGCTACATGGAAGCGGCCAAAGCCTTCGCCAAACAATATGACCTGCCCACCGACCTCACCTGGCGCGCCTGGGAGCATGGCCCTTCGAAGCTGTTTCTCAACGACCTGGAACAGCGCTTCAACACCGACATGATCACTCACCTGCGCGGCCTCGGCGTGAAAGTGCCGATCGCCACCACCAGTACCTGGGGCGGCAATGGCCTGAGCGCGCTGCCGGCACTGACCACAGGCGATGTCATCGATGCCCATGGCTACGGTGCCAATGGCCAACTGGAGAAGAACCCGTTGACCAGCGACGGCGTGATCGACTGGCTCGCTGCCGCCCAGGTAGTCGGCAAGCCGCTGACCGTCACCGAGTGGAACGCCGAACCCTTCCCGCTGCCCGACCGCCACTCGCTGCCGCTGTACGTGGCCGGCACCGCCGCCCACCAGGGCTGGGACGCCATGATGCAGTACGCTTACAGCCAGCAGGCCTTCAACCCTGGCTGGCGCACGGCGGATAACTGGCACGCGTACAACGACCCGGCGATGATCGCCACCCTGCCCGCTGCCGCCCTGCTCTATCGCCGTGCGGATGTGAAGCCGGCCACTACCCGATACGTGTTCGCGCCGACGCCCGCCACCCTGTACAACCAGGAGATCACCCCGCGCAACTCGCCACTGCTGCGCACGGCCATGGAAAAGGGCCAACTGCAGATCGCCCTGCCACAGACGCCGGAGTTACCCTGGCTGAAACCCGCCGCCATCCCTGCCGGTGCGCAGGTACTGCAGGACCCGCAGCAGTCCTTGCTGCCGGCCGACGCCACGGAAGCGGTCAGCGATACGGGCGAACTCAAGCGCAACTGGCAACAGGGCATCTATACCATCGATACACCGCTGACCCAGGCCTCCACCGGATGGCTGGGAGGTCGCTTGATCAGCCTGGGCGCCATCCAGGTGCAAGCACGAACGCCGTACGCCAGCGTCGTGGTGCAAAGCCTGGACGGCAACCCCCTGGGCCAGTCGCGTGAACTGCTGCTGTCGCTGGGTACCCGGGCCGTGCCCAAGGCCGATGACAAGACACCGTTCAACGTAGAGCCGTTTGCCGGCACCTTGAACATCAAGGCGCCTGCTGGCCTGAAGCTGTTCGCCCGGGATGCACAGGCCCAGTTGAAACCCTTGCCGATGGCTTACCAGGATGGACGCTACAGCATCACGTTCGACGGCAAGTACATGTCCAACTGGCTGTTCTTGAAATAGGGCATATGGCCATCTACCCTCACAACAGTCCTGTAGCTGAAAAGCGCAGCTGTACAACAGCAGAGTCCAGGAGGCATGGATGAAGTTTCTGGTTGTCGGTGGCGCAGGCTACATTGGCTCGCACATGGTCAAGCACCTGCTCGGTACGGGCCATGAGGTGGTGGTGGCGGACCTCGTCTCGCCCGGCCCCGGCGTCCAGTGGGCGAAACTGGACATCGCCGACGAGCCCGCCCTGGATGTGCTGTTCGGTGTTTGCCGCTTCGATGCCGTGTTCCACTTTGCCTCGTTCATCCAGGTGGGCGAGTCGGTCAGCGTGCCCGGCAAGTACTACCAGAACAATGTCGCGGCCACCCTTTCCCTGCTGCAGGCCATGGTGAATGCCGGTATCAGGCACCTGGTTTTTTCTTCCAGCGCAGCCGTCTACGGCAACCCGCAGTACGTGCCGATCGACGAAGCGCATGCCAAGGGGCCGATCAACCCGTATGGGTTGAGCAAATGGATGGTCGAGCAGATTCTCGAGGACTTCGACCGGGCCTATGGCTTGAAGTCGGTATGCCTGCGTTACTTCAACGCAGCGGGCGCAGACCCGGAGGGCCAGCTGGGAGAGCGTCATGACCCGGAAACCCACCTGATCCCGCTGATCCTGCAGGCCGCTTCGGGCCGGCGTGATGCAGTAACGGTGTTTGGCCGCGACTACGACACGCCGGATGGCACCTGCATACGCGACTATGTGCATGTGGCCGACCTGGCGGCGGCTCATGCACTGGCGGTGGATTACCTGCTGGCGGGTGGCGAGCGAACCGCGTTCAACCTGGGCAACGGGCTGGGCTTTTCGGTGCAGCAGGTGATCGATACGGCACGGGCGGTGACTGGCCGGCAGATCCGCACCCTCGACGCCCCCCGCCGCCCCGGCGACCCGCCCCGGTTGGTGGCGGATGCTGGCAAGGCCATGCACATGCTGGGCTGGCGGCCGGAGTTTGCCACGCTGGAGTCGATTGTGCGGCATGCGTGGCAATGGGAGTTGCAGTACCCCTGGGCTCGCTACCCCACCCGCTGAAAGAGTGCGCCATACCTGTGGCAGCGGGCGCGACCGCGAACACCGGCGCAGCCGGTGCCATCCACCGCGTCGCCTGCTTCGCGGGTAAACCCGCTCCCACAGAGCCCCCACCAGCTGAAGGAATGTGCTGTACCTGTGGGAGCGGGCGCGCCCGCGAACACCGGCGCAGCCGGTGCCATCCACCGCGGCGCCTGCTTCGCGGGCATGCCCGCTCCCACAGAGACCCCACCAGTTGAAGGAATGCGCCATACCTGTGGGAACGGGTTTAGCCGCGAACACCGGCGTAGCCGGTGCCTTCCACCGCATCGCCTGCTTCGCAGGCCCGCTCCCACAGAAAACCCCGTCAACTGAAGGTATGCGCTGTACCTGTAGGAGCGGCCTTGTGTCGCGATGGGCTGCGAAGCAGCCCCAGAATACCGAGACTCAATAATAGGTTCGAGGCTGCTCGTCAGCTTTGTTCAATACCGTTCCCACCAGGTTCACCCTTGCCAGGTGATGCAGGCAATCCTCGATCTCCTTCCTGTTGTTCATACCGTTGGCCACCACCAGCAGCACACAGTCGAACTTGGGTATCACGGTGATCGCATCGTCAGAACTGAGCAATGGCGGCAAATCGAAAATGCAGATGCGCGACTCGTAGCGGTTGCGTAGTTCGCAGATCAGGTTGCTCACTTTGGGCGACGACAGCATTTCGGTGGACAACGGCACCGGCACCCGCGTGGGCAGCACCACGAACCGAGGCAAGGTCGGGTTGACCAGACAGTCCTGCAACTCGGCCTTGTCCGTCAGAAACTCGTTCAACGCCTGGTCCATGGGCAGACCCAGGCTGCTGCCAACCTTGGGTCGACGCAGGTCGAAGTCCACCAGCAAAGCGGTCTTGGTGGTGTGGTGGGCGATGCTCATGGCCAGGTTGATCGCCAGCACCGTCTTGCCCGCTTCAGGGGTTGGCGAGGTGATGGCCAGGGTTCGCCAGCCATTCTCGTCCATGGTCCTGAGCACTTGCGTGCGCAGCAGGTCGATCGGCCCGTTCATGTTGGAGTTCTTGTTGTAGGCGACGATACGGTGACGCTCCAGGTGCTCCGCGCGCAGCGGCACCACCTTGGTGTTCACGTAATCGAACTGGCCAGGCACTTCCGCCAGTGCCGTACCAGGGGCGGGTGACAAGGCCTGCGGGGTACCCGGGGTAACCTGGTGAAGATTATTGCCGACAGCCTGCTTGGTCCTGTCCATCACTGCTTCCCTATGCAAACCGAGACATGACTTTGAACAACAGCACATCCAGTGGCATGTAGAACACGTGCACCAGCACTACCATGATAGCCGCCAGCGCCAGTGCCGCCACGATCAGCCAGTTGCGCCAACGCTTGCGCCTGGCCACATCGGCCTTGGTATCGATGTATGGCAGCGCCACCAGCACCCGCCTGCCCAGCAGGTTCTCCAGTGCACCGACGCCGCGAATGCGCTGGTTGAACATCTCCAGCAGCATCACCAGCGCACCGCCACCTGCCGGTGCCAGCACCAGGCCCAACGCAGCGATCTTCTTGCGGTTGGGCTTGATCGGTTTCTCGGGCATCAGTGGTGGTTCAAGCAGTACAAAGCGCTCGGCCTTGTTCTCCTGCTCCAGGCTTTCGGTAATCTTCGCGCCCATTTCCTTGGCGCGGATTTCCTCGTACTTCTTGCGCGCGTTGTCGTGGTCACGCATCAAGGTCACCAGGCCACGCTCGACCTGCGGCGCCTCGAGGATCTCGGCCTCGTAGCCTTCCATCTTGCGGGTCAACTCGCGCTTTTGCTCGGCCAGCGAAGCAATGCGCTCCTGTGCCGCGCTCATCTTGGCGCGCACGCGGGCGACATCGAGGCCGACCGTGGAGGCCGCCGCCGTGCGATTGCCACTGGCTTCGAGCGCCTGGATCCTGCGCTTGACCGCCACCACATCGGGGTGGGCTTCCTTGTAGCGGCTCAGCAGCCGGGCATATTCGGCCTTCAGGCTGGGCAGGTCCTGGGGCTGCTCGGCACCGGCCGCCCTGGGGCCTTCGCCGGCCTTGGTTGCCAGCCCGGCATTGGCCGCGGACAGTTCCAGCTCAAGGTAACGCAGTTCTTCCTGGGCGGCCTTGTAATCACGGTCGACCTCGCGGAACTCCAGCTCCGACCGTGACAGCATGTTCATGCGCAAGGTCTGGTGCTCGGGCAAGGCGTTGGCGTGGGCCTGCTTGAAATCCGCCAGCTGGTTTTCCAGGTTGGCCAGCTCGGCACCCAGCTTGTTCGCCTCCTGAGTGAGGAACTCGGTGGTTTCGTTGGCCCGCTCGGTACGCTGCTTGAGGTTCTCGTTGAGGAACAGCGTCACCAACTCGTCGGCGACGTCCTTGGCCACCTCGGCCTGCTTGTGCTCGAAGGACACATTGAACGCCACGGTCGCTTCACCCCGCCCGCGCACGTATGTGGTAAGGGTTTCGACGACGATGGCGCTGCGCATGTGGTCGATCTTGTCGCTATCGCTGAAACGCTTGTCGGGAAACAGGTTGTACTTGTCGATGATGCGCAGCAGGTTCTCGCGAGTCATCACCCGCTGGCGAATCACTTCGATGCGTTCATCGGCAAAGCTGGTGTTGTTGGTCGACACCAGCTCAGGGGAAATCTGCTGCGACTCCACCAGGATGGTGCCGGTCGATTGGTAGATCGGCGGCACCATCACCGCGACTGCGACGGTCGCGGCCAGGATGACTACGATGCTCACCCCCAATAACAGGGCCCTGTCCTTGATTATGGCAATGTAATCTCTGAGGGAGAGCTCGTAGTCAGACTTCATGGGGCCACCTGCCTGAAGTTCAGATGTCGGGGTACCTGTACGTCAACGTCAAACCCACGATAGTAGCGTTCGCATCGGCTTCGTTATCCTGCTGCCGTTCCTTGTACATCAGCGACAGGCGCAGGTCCCAGTACGGCGAAAACTCGCGGCTGGCCCACACGCTGTAGGTCTGCAGGGTGTTGGGGGTCTGCCCTTTGCTGTCTTGCCAGGCAGCGTCCGCGCCCACCCGGGTCAATTCGCTGACGGCGTAACTCCACACACCGCGCACCTGGTCCAGCTCCGCGAAGCCGCCTTCGGCGCTGGCTACCGTGCTGCGTTCGGCGGTGAAGCTGGCGACAGCGCGCGCACCGGTGTACAGCAGCGCAACCCCACCCTCCCCGCGTCGGCCACCTTCGTCACCGGAAACCTCGGTGACACCCACATGCGCATCGGCGCTGAGGCTTTCGGAAAACTGGTACTTGACCCCGACCGCGGGGCTGTAGCTGTTGGAAGCCGTCGCCGTCTGGTCCTCCTCGGGCTCATAACGCCGGGCACCAAAGCGGCTGTACAGATCGGCCCGCTCGCTCCAGGCGTAGGTCCAGGTGAACACGTTGCCCAGTTCTTCGTACCCCGTCAGCGTACTGATGTCATAACGGGCACGGTTGTACGTGGTTTCGTTGCTCAAGGTGCTACGCTCGGTAACCGCCTGGCTCCAGTTGCCGGTCAGCGTATACAGCTTTTGCGTGCCATCGGTGGTGACCACACCGGTATCCAGCACCGTTCCCGACAGCGTCGAACTTTCGTTGTAACGCGCCAGCAGGCCAAACCGCCCGCGCTCGGTCTGACGCTGCCAGCCCAGGCTCACGTCAGGGTCCTCACGGTTGTCGACCACCGCCGTGTCGGACGAGCGCAATACATTCATGCCCAGCCCCAACCTCAGTTCGTCACGGTCGAAGGTACCGATCAGGGTGTAATCCGGCGCGATGATCGTGCGCGTTATGCCCTTTTCACCCGACGACAGCAGCAAGGGGTTGCTGTCATGTTCAACGGATGTCGGTACCACTACCGTAGACTGCCAATTTGCTGCCAAGACCGTGTTCGTAAACGGCAACACCAAGATTGCCGTTGCAATACTAGTTGTTCTGAGAAGAGGCATTAAGTGTTCTTATTAAAGGCATGATCAAGGGACGACCAGCGTATCGCCAGCCTGAAGTTGGATGTTGGTGGACATATCCCGGCCAGACACCAGGTCTCTATATCGCACGGGCAGGATTTTTTGGGAAGCGCCAGTGCCGCGCACCACTTTGATTTC
The DNA here is from genome assembly GCF_054792385.1 of Pseudomonas sp. SA233. Taxonomy (NCBI): domain Bacteria; kingdom Pseudomonadati; phylum Pseudomonadota; class Gammaproteobacteria; order Pseudomonadales; family Pseudomonadaceae; genus Pseudomonas; species Pseudomonas sp. SA233. The sequence goes on from NZ_CP096449.1 coordinate 3,024,080, forward strand.
GCTTTCATCTGCAAACTTGTCCAGGCCGCCGGACATGCTCAGGGCCTGCAACACTGCGGTAGGGCCCGCCATCTGTACCGGCCCGGGCTTTATCACTTTGCCTTGTACATAGACCAGGTTGCCGGCGATGCTCTTGACGACAACGCTGACGTTCGGGTCGGGGAGGAATTTCTCGAGTTTGGCAGCCACTTGTTTTTCAACGGTCGTCACATCCAGCCCGGCAACATCGATGCGACCTGCCAGGGGGAACGTGATACTGCCATCGGGAAGTACGGTGGCTTCCTGGCGCAGGCTATCTTCCTGCCACACCGAAACCATCACCACATCGCCGGGGCTGAGCAGGTAGGTAGCACTGCTCGGGTCGGCCTTACCGGCACCAGACCACACCATCAGCATGCAGAACGCGGCAAACATTGAACGCACCATGAGGGTCCCTCCGGCCGAAAAGGCCCGACAAAGAGCACTGAATGAGAACAGCACACCAACTCTCGCTCCGCTTCGCGGCATACGCCAACCGCGATGACCTCGATCTTTACGAGGCCTTGCCTTGACGCTGTGCAGCCTGGGCTTTGCTGCCTGCAACCGTGGACCTGCACGGGCTACTGGCAATATAGCAACGGCTGGGGAATTGACAAGCGAGGCCCCGGGCCGCTGGCGTCAAGGTTAGAACCCAGGCTGGCGGATTCAGATCTTTCTCCTGTTGGCGACAGCTACAAATCCAACGACAGCAAATGCAAAGAACCACCCTGCCGTTGAAACAGGGACGATACTGTTCTGATTGATATACATATCCGCCGCACGCGCTGCGCCACTTAACAGCGCCAGCAAAGACATCGATTTGATAATCAGAGCCGTGCGCATACGCCCCTCCTGAAGAGGAAAATCAACTGTTTGTTGGCGAGGTGTTCGGGAGTTGTTTCACCGTTGAGATGAGCTTATGAACACAATGACATTGCGTCAACGATTCGACACTATAATAAAATTCAATGGGCGCCGGACAATATAGTCAAAATATCGACGCGCAAATTGAGCATAGGGCGCTGCATTGGTGGCGCCATAGTTTCATCGCTGAGAAAGGCAAGGCCGTGGGGCGCTTTGGCGCCCCGGCATGTTATTCGTCTGTGTGATGCACCACGACCAGCAACTGCGCCGGCAGCGGCCCCACCGACCTTAGCCGGTGTGGTGTCTGGGCATTGAAATGCAAGGCATCGCCTTGCTCCAGCAGTACCCGCTCGCTCATGAAGTCCACTTCCACCTGGCCGGCGTGGACGAACAGGAATTCTTCGCCCAGGTGCTCCTTGAACGTAGGGTCGCTGAACTCGGTCGGCGGCTGGATCAGGAACGGCAGCAGGCTGCGCTGCCCGACCTGGCTGGTGAGGGCCGAGTACCCCGGCCCTGCCCCGTCACCCACCAATGCCTGGCGCTCGCCATGGCGTACCAGGCTGTAGCGGTTCTGGCCGGTCTGCTCTTCGGCGAACAGTTCTTCGACATTGACATTCAGTGCCCGCGCCAGCTTCAGCGCGGCGGCGATCGAGGGGGTGTTCAGGCCACGTTCGACCTTGGACAGGTAGCTCTTGGTCATGCCGGTCTTGTCGGCCAGCAGCTCCAGGGTCATCCCCAGTTTCTTTCGCAGCAGTTTCAATCGGATAGACATGTGACGCGGATTTCCCAGGCGAAGGCAGCCTGGTAATGATACGTGGACTGCTCAGGAAATGCTGGGGCTGCTGCGCTGAGTCTTGTAGGAGCGGCCTTGTGTCGCGATGGGGCTGCAGAGCAGCCCCGGCAATTTGTGCACTATTGCTGAAACCCTGGGGCCGCTTTGCGGCCCTATCGCGACACAAGGCCGCTCCTACAAAAAGCCAGCGCAGGCCCAGGGTTACGGCATCACCGGCGGCAGGTACTGCAACGTCGTACCCAATGCCCACAGCAACACCAGCACCAGCGGCACGTGCACCAGCAACTGCACGAACGAGAAGCCGATCAGGTCGCGTGCCTTGAGCCCCAGTACCCCCAGCAGCGGCAGCATGTAGAACGGGTTGATCAGGTTCGGCAAGGCTTCGGCGGCGTTGTAGATCTGCACTGCCCAGCCCAGGTGGTACTGCAGGTCATTGGCCACCAGCATCACGTACGGGGCCTCGATGATCCACTTGCCACCACCCGATGGGATGAAGAAGCCCAGCACCGCCGAGTAGACGCCCATCAGCACGGCATAGGTGTCATGCGTGGCGATCTGGGTGAAGAACAGTGAAATGTGGTGGGCCAAAGTCTGCTCGTCGACGCCCTTCACCTGGGTGAGAATGGCAGCGATCGAACCATACAGCGGGAACTGGATCAGCACCCCGGTGGTGGTCGGAACCGCACGCGCCACCGCATCGAGGAAGCTGCGCGGGCGCCAGTGCAGCAAGGCACCGAGCATGATGAACAACAGGTTGTAGGTGTTCAGCCCGGAAATGGCGGTAATCGCCGGTTTGGTGGCGAACTCCTGGTACAGCCAGCCGGTGGCCAGGGCCACCAGCAACAGGATCAGGATGGGGCTGTGTTCCAGCCACTCGCCCGGGCGGGTGCGCTGGGGTGCCGGTGGCGCGGTGAAGCTGGGGTCGACCCCGCAGTCCTGGGCGCTGCGCGCGCTGTTCGGGCCCGGCGCCGTGGCGTAGGCGATCACCAGCGAGACCACTACCAATGCCGCCAGCATCACGCCGGACTGCCAGAGGAAGATGGTTTCGGTGAACGGGATCACCCCGGTAATCGACAGGATCGACGGTGGCAGGCTGGCCGGGTTGGCCTGCAGTTGCGCCGCCGACGAAGACAGGCCCAGCGCCCACACGGCGCCCAGGCCCAGGTAGGCGGCGGCGCCGGCGGCGCGGTAGTCCATCTTCAGTTCGGTGCGTCGGGCCAGGGCGCGCACCAGCAGGCCGCCGAACACCAGCGACAGGCCCCAGTTGAGCAGCGATGCCAACATCGAGATCAGCGCCACCCAGCACACGGCCGAACGGCCATTGCCGGGGATGCGCGCCAGGCGGTCGATCAAGCGCGCCGCGGGCGGCGAGCTGGCCACCACATAGCCGCCGATGACCACGAAGGCCATCTGCATGGTGAAGGGGATCAGGCTCCAGAAGCCATCGCCAAAGGCCTTGGCGGTGTCGGTCGGCTTGGCGCCCATGGCCAGGGCGCCGATGCACACCAGCAGTACTGCCAGGGCGGCAAACACCCAGGAATCGGGGAACCAGCGTTCGGCCCAGTTGGAGCAGCGCAAGGCAAAGCGCGCGGAACGGCTGTCTTGGATTTCAGCGGCCACAGTTCAATTCCTTTTATTGGTTTTATCGGATACATCAGCAAAAACGCAAAACCCCTGTAGGAGCAGCCTTATGCTGCGAAGCGGCCAGTACAGACAACACATCTCGTGCATGCCTGCGCTGGCCGCTTCGCAGCACAAGGCTGCTCCTACAGGGGCGTGACGCTAGCGATCTTAGAAGGTCATTTCCTTCACATCATCCGGCACGATCAGCTTGCCGGCGGTTTTCTCGATGATTTCCTCGATGCTCACCCCAGGCGCGGTCTCGCGCAGGATGAAGGCGCCGTCTTCGATTTCCAGGTAGGCCAGGTCGGTCAGCACCTTGCGGATGCAGCCAGCACCGGTCAATGGTAGGCTGCACTGCGGCAGCAGCTTGGACTCGCCGTCCTTGGAAGCGTGGGTCATGGTGACGATGATGTTCTCGGCACCGGCCACCAGGTCCATGGCGCCGCCCATGCCCTTCACCAGCTTGCCCGGGATCATCCACGAAGCGATGTTGCCTTGCACATCCACTTCGAAAGCGCCGAGCACGGTCAGGTCGACGTGGCCGCCACGGATCATGGCGAACGACTGCGCCGAATCGAAGATCGAGGCACCGCGGCGGGCGGTGACGGTCTGCTTGCCGGCGTTGATCATGTCGGCATCGATGGTGCCTTCGGTGGGGAATTCGCCCATGCCGAGCAGGCCGTTTTCCGATTGCAGCATCACATCCATGTCGGCGGGTACGTAATTTGCCACCAAGGTCGGAATGCCGATGCCCAGGTTTACGTAGTAGCCGTCCTTCAGTTCACGGGCGACGCGTTGCGCCATCTGTTCGCGGGTCAGTGCCATGGTCAGGATCTCTTTGTTGTTCTGGTGGATGGCGCTCAGGCCTTGACGGTGCGCTTTTCGATACGCTTTTCGAAGGTGCCGACGATGACGCGGTCCACGTAGATGCCCGGGGTGTGGATCTCGCTGGGCAGCAGCACGCCAGGTTCGACGATCTCTTCCACTTCGACCACGGTGATCTTGCCGGCGGTGGCCGCCAGCGGGTTGAAGTTTTGCGCGGTGTTGCGGTACACCACGTTGCCGTAGTGGTCGGCCTTCCAGCCCTTGACGATGGCGAAGTCGCCGGTGATGGATTCTTCGAGGATGTACTTGCGGCCGTTGAACTCGCGCACTTCCTTGCCATCGGCAACCGGGGTGCCGTAGCCAGTGGCGGTGTAGAAGGCCGGGATGCCGGCGCCACCGGCGCGCATTTTCTCGGCGAGGGTGCCTTGCGGGGTCAGTTCCACTTCCAGCTCGCCGCTCAACAGCTGGCGTTCGAACTCAGCGTTCTCGCCCACGTAGGAAGCGACCATCTTGCGGATCTGCCGGTCTTCCAGCAGCACGCCCAGGCCAAAGCCGTCGACACCGCAGTTGTTGGAGACCACGGTCAGGCCCTTGACGCCACGGCGCTTGATTTCGCTGATAAGGTTTTCAGGGATACCGCACAGGCCGAAACCACCAGCCAGTACCGTCATGTTGTCGGTCAGGCCTTCGAGGGCCTGTTCATAGGTTGCAACGCGCTTGTCCAGTCCGGCCATGCTGATCCGCCTTTTGTAGTTGTTGAACCGACGAGGCTGTCGGTGAGCGTGTGGGGACATCTTCACCGCAAGCGACTGATTTGTTAATTTTGTTTTCATCATCGATTGATAACTTTTACAAAACAACCAACAGGCCTGTCATGAACGTCAAGCAACTGCGCGCCTTTGTCGCTGTGGCCAAATACCAGAGCTTCGCCCAGGCCGGTGAACACCTGCATGTCTCGCAACCGGCACTGAGCCTGACCATCAAGGCCCTGGAAGAAAACCTTGGCGGCGCCCTGCTCAGCCGCACCACGCGCAGCGTCAGCCTGACTGCCGAGGGCGAGGTGCTGCTGCCGCTGGCACGGCGCCTGCTGGCCGACTGGGACGACACCGAAGAAATGCTGCGCCAGCGTTTCACCCTGCAACTGGGCCGGGTTTCGGTGGCGGCCATGCCGGCCTTTGCCGGCAACCTGCTGCCCCACTCGCTGAAGGTATTTCGCCAGCGTTACCCGAAGGTCAACGTCACGGTGCACGATGTGATCAACGAACAGGTGCAGGAACTGGTGCGCCATCGCCGCGTCGAACTGGGCATCGGCTTCGAACCGGACAACAACGATGGCCTGGATTTCCACCCGTTGTACATGGACCGTTTCGTCGCCGTGGTGCCCGCCGATTCGCCCTTGGCGCAGCTGCCCCAGGTCAGCTGGGCACAATTGCTGGCCGAAGACTTCGTGGCCCTGCAACGCCCTTCGGCGGTGCGCCTGCTGATGGAGCAGAACGTGGCCGCCCGCCACGGCAAACTCGCGGTGGCTTTCGAGAGCCATCAGTTGTCTACCGTCGGGCGCATGGTCGCCAGTGGGCTGGGGGTCAGTGCCGTGCCGGCACTTTGCATCAATCAGATGCAGGAACTTGGCGCCCGCTGCGTGCCCTTGGTCGAGCCCACGGTCGAGCGCCGCATCGGTGTGATTGCTCTTAGCGAACACAAGCTTTCCACGGCAGCGCAAGCGCTGCTCGAGGTACTGCTTTCCAATACCCGCATCCCGGAGGTGACATGCGTTACGTGAAACTGGCAGGTTCGAGCGTTCCGGCCATCGGCCAGGGCACCTGGTACATGGGTGAAGATCCGGCTCGCAAGGCGGCCGAGGTGGCGGCCCTGCAACAGGGTATCGAACTTGGCCTGAGCCTGATCGATACCGCCGAGATGTATGCCGAAGGTGGCGCGGAAGAAGTGGTTGGCCAGGCCATTGCCGGGCGCCGCGACCAGGTGTTCCTGGTCAGCAAGGTGTATCCGCACAATGCCAGCCTGCGCGCCATGGCCGCCGCCTGCGAGCGCAGCCTCACCCGCCTGGGCACCGACTGCATCGACCTGTACCTGCTGCACTGGCGCGGCCAGCACCCACTGGAAGAAACCGTCGAAGCGTTCGAGCGCTTGCGCGAGCAAGGCAAGATCAAGCGCTGGGGTGTTTCCAATTTCGATGTCGACGACCTGCGCGAACTGCACAACCCCGATTGCGCCACCAACCAGGTGCTGTACAACCCGGCCCAGCGTGGCATCGAGTTCGACCTGTTGCCGTGGTGCGAAAAGCGTGCGCTGCCGACCATGGCCTACTGCCCGCTGGCCCAGGCCGGGCGCCTGCTGCAGCACCCGGTGCTGGCGGAAATCGCCGAGCGCCATGGGGCCACGGTGGCCCAGGTCAGCCTGGCGTGGGTGACACGCAATGACGGGGTGATAGCCATCCCCAAGGCCGTGACGCCCGAGCATGTGCGGTTGAATGCCGCTGCGGGTGCGCTGACCCTGACCGGCGAAGACCTGCGGGCGATCGACCGGGCGTTCCCGGCACCGACGCGCAAGCAGCGGTTGGCGATGGTGTAGCGACTGTCGCGAAGATAACTGAATTCGCAAGCAATCCTCGTACCCTGTGGGAGCGGCTTTAGCCGCGAAGAATCCAGCGCGGTGCATGGCACCGGCTGCGCCGGTGTTCGCGGCTAAAGCCGCTCCCACAGGGACCGCGCAAAAATCAGGGTTTTGCGTGAGGTGCCGAGGATCAATGGAAATCCCGGCTGCGTACATCCAGCCCTTGCAACAACGGGCTCACATCCTCCAACCGCCGTGCTATCAGGTGGCGCACGCCATTCTCCTGCTCCAGCCGCCCGCTGACCTTGAGCAACTGCGCCCCCACCAGTGCCCGCCGCTGCCGTTCGGCAAGCGCCCGCCACACCACCACATTGACCATGCCGTGCTCGTCCTCAAGGGTGACGAAGGTCACGCCGCTGGCGGTCTGTGGCCGCTGGCGGCCCACCACCAGCCCGGCCACGGCAATGTTGTCACCATGCCCGACATCTTGCAGCTCGCGCGAACTGCGACAGCCCAGGGCCCGCAGGCGTGAGCGCAACAAGGTCAGGGGATGCGGCCCAAGCGTGGTACCCAGGGTCTGGTAATCGGCCATCAGGTCCTCTGCCACACTGGGGACGGGCAGTTCGACGGTACGTTCCGGCAAGGCTTCGATATCGGCGAACAAAGGCAGCTGCGGCTGCACCGCCGCCACCTGCCAGCGCGCCTGATGCCGGTCCCTGGCCAAGGCGCGCAGCGCGCCGGCATCGGCCAGGTGGGCGCGGGCACGCGAATCGAGCCCGGCACGCAGGCACAGGTCTTCGACATCGCGCCATGGCCGCTGTGCCCTCGCCTGCTCCAGGCGCCTGGCATCGGCCTCGGCAAGGCCGCGTACCAGGCGCAAGCCCATGCGAATGGCCAGCACCTCTCCAGGCTCAGGCTCGAGCGTGCAGTCCCAGTCACTGTGGCACACATCGACCGACCTGACCTCGATACCCTGGCGCCGGGCCTCTTGCAGCAACTGGTCGGGGCTGTAGAAACCCATGGGCCAGCTGTTGACCAGCGCGCAGGTGAAAATCGCCGGTTCATGGCACTTGAGCCAGCTGCTGGCATAGCACAACAAGGCAAAACTGGCCGCGTGCGATTCCGGAAAGCCATAACTGCCAAAGCCCTTGATCTGCTCGAAGATGCGCTCGGCAAACGCCAGGTCATAACCATTGCGCAACATGCCCTGCACCAGCCGCTCGCGGTGCGGTTCCAGGCCGCCGTGACGCTTCCAGGCGGCCATGCTGCGGCGCAACTGGTCGGCCTCGCCCGGGGTGTAGTCGGCCGCGACCATCGCCAGCTCCATCACCTGCTCCTGGAACAGCGGCACACCCAGGGTGCGCTCGAACACTGCCTTCAGTTGCGGCGAGGGATAGGTCACCGGTTCCTGCTTCAGGCGCCGGCGCAGGTAAGGGTGGACCATGTCGCCCTGGATCGGCCCGGGGCGGACGATGGCCACCTCGATGACCAGGTCGTAGAACTTTTCCGGCCGAAGCCGCGGCAACATGGCCATTTGCGCGCGCGATTCGATCTGGAACACGCCCATGGTCTCGGCACGGCTGATCATCGCGTAGGTGGCCGGGTCTTCGGCGGGGATGGTCGCCAGGGTCAGGTGCCGGCCACGGTGGCGTTGCAGCAGGTCGAAGCAACGGCGCAAGGCGCTGAGCATGCCCAGCGCCAGCACGTCGACCTTGAGCAGGCCGACCATGTCCAGGTCGTCCTTGTCCCACTGGATCACCGTGCGCTCCGGCATCGCGGCATTCTCCACCGGCACCAGCTCGTCCAAGGGTTGCTGCGAGATGACGAACCCGCCCGGGTGCTGTGACAGGTGCCGAGGGAAGCCGATCAGTTCGCCGGCCAGCACCAGTACCCGGCGCAGCGAAGGGCTGCCCGCCTCGAAGCCGGCCTCGGCCAGGCGCTGGTCGTCGGGTATGCGATCGCTCCAGCGGCCACAGCACTTGGCCAGGGCGTCCACCTGGTCGGCGGGCAGCCCCAGCACCCGCGCCACATCCCGCACCGCACCGGCGGCATGGTAGGTGTTGACCACCGCAGTGAGCGCCGCCCGGTGCCGGCCATAGCGGCGGAACACATACTGGATCACCTCCTCGCGCCGGTCGTGCTCGAAGTCCACGTCGATGTCCGGCGGCTCGTTGCGCTCGCGCGACAGGAAGCGCTCGAACAACAGGTGGTGTTGCATGGGGTCGAGCTCGGTGATGCCCAGCACGAAGCACACCACCGAGTTGGCTGCCGAGCCCCGCCCCTGGCACAGAATGCGCTGGCTGCGGGCGAAGGCGACGATGTCGTGCACAGTCAGGAAGTAGCTTTCGTAGCCCAGCTCCTCGATCAGCGCCAGCTCCTTGGCCAGCACATCCCTCACCTTGCTGCTCGGCCCGTTTGGCCAGCGCGACGGCAAACCCTGCTGGCACAACTCGCGCAACCAGCTTGCCGGGGTATGCCCCTGGGGCACCAATTCGCAGGGGTACTGGTATTTCAATTCGCTCAGCTCGAACTGGCAGCGCGCAGCGATGGCCAGGGTCTCGGCCAGCAAGTCGGCGGGATAGAGTTCGCCCAGTTGCGCCTGGCTGCGCAGGTGCCGCTCGCCATTGGCAAACAGGAAGCGCCCGGCCTCGGCCACCAGGCAATGCTGGCGAATGGCGGTCATGCAATCTTGCAGGGCGCGGCGACCGCGCACGTGCATGTGCACGTCGCCACAGGCCACGGCGCGGATGCCGACCCTGGCCGCCAGGCTACGCAAGCGGTCAAGGCGCAAGGTATCGTCACTGCCGCGGTGCAGGTGCACCGCCAGCCACAGGCGCTCACCGAACACGCCGTGCAGCCACTGCCCGGGGGTGGCATCGCCGCTGTCATCGGCAACCCACAATGCCAGCAGGCCCTGATGGTGCTGCTGCAGGTCATCGCGAAACAGTTGGTACTCGCCCTTCTGCGCCCGCCGCCGGGCCCGGGTGATCAGCGCGCACAGGTTCTGGTAGCCGGCCAGGTCCTGCACCAGCAGCACCAGCCTGGGGCCGTCCTGCAACTGCACTTCACTGCCCACGATCAGCCGCAGCTGGTGTTCCTTGGCCGCCTGCCAGGCACGGACGATACCCGCCAGGGTGCATTCGTCGGTGATCGCCAGCGCCTGGTAGCCCTGTTCACGCGCGCGCCGGAACAGCTCGTCGGCGCTCGACGCGCCGCGCTGGAAGCTGAAGTTGGACAGGCAGTGCAGCTCGGCATAACCCGGGGTGTTCATGCGAACCAGCCCTGCAGCCACAACGGGCCGGCCTTGCCCAGGTCGCGGTAGGCCCAGCCGCGCAGGCCGTCACGGGTTTCGATACGGTAATAGTCGCGGCGCACATCGCCGCCATCCCACCAGCCCGATTCAATGCGCTCGGCATGGCCTTGCAGGCGATAGCCGCCTTCGTCCAGCGCCATGGGGGCCGACAGCAGCCAGCCAGGGCGGCTGCCAGGAACGACCGGCATGCTGCCCTGGGCACCCTGCTCTACCGCTTGCCAGGCGCATTCGGGGCGATGATCGGCTGCCGCGCTCAGGCCCTTGACCGCCTCATCCCCCAGGCGGGCGCGTAGCCGTTCGCGCAATTGTTCCCAAGGTTGCGCCTGCTGCGCACGGGGGTCGAACAATGCCTGGTGTTGCGGCACGAAGGGTGGCAGGTCCTCGGCAACCAGCCGCAGGTTGCGCACAGGTGCGGGAATACGTAGCGGCTCCAGGCGCCCGCGCGCCAGTTCGAACAGCATCGCAGCATCGCGTTCGGCGGCCAGCAGGCCTACCTTCAGCAAGGTATCCGGCCCTTCGGCATGCTCCAGGTGCAGGCAGAAACGCTGCACGCCACAGTCACGCCCGGCGAGGAACGCGGCAAGGTCGTTGAGCATGCGCCGCAGCGGGAACAGCAGGGCCTGGTGTGATTCGACGTCGAAGTTCAGCTCCAGCCGGGTCTCGAAACGGTCCGGGGGCTGGTAAAAGCCCAGCCCCAGGTTGCGCAGGCCGAGCAACTGGTCAAGGTGCAGCTGCACCTGGGCCGGAAAGCGCCTGGCCAGGCTGTCGCGGGGCAAGGCCAACACCTGGCTCAACTGGCGCAGGCCCATGCGGGCAAAGGCCTCGGCAGCCTGCGCAGGCAGGCCGATACGCTCGATGGGCATGCCCAGCAGCGCCGCACGGGTGGCATCGGCATCCATCACGGCCAGGCCATCGTGAGCATTGGCGAGCATGCGCGCCGCCACCGGGTTGCTGGCCAGGACGATGCGTTGGCGCAAGCCCAGCTCCGCCAGCTCCTGGCGCAGGCGGGCCTCGAACAGCGGCCAGGGGCCGAACAGCTGCAGGCTGGAACCCACCTCCAGCAACAGCGCCCGTGGGTAGTGCAGGCTGACCTGGGCACTGAAGCGGTAGGCCCAGGCTGCCAGCAACTGCTGCACCTGGTCGATGCGCCTGGGGTCGGCTTCGACGCAGCTGAAGCCATCGGCCAGCGCACGCGCCGCCGTCAGGGTTTGCCCGGCCTGCAGGCCGAGCGCCGCCGCCGCCGGGTTGACCGCCTGCAGCACGCGTCGCTGGGTCGGCCCGCCAAGCAGCACCAGGGGGGTATCGGGGTCGTCACGCTCACGCAGGACCGTGTCCAGCGCCAGCTGCGGAAGCAGGATGCAGGCCCAGAGCATGTTGCATCAGCCCCGCCCCGGGCAGGCGATGGGCAGCGCCGGTGGCATGCCACCACGGCTTTTCAGCACGCGCCATTGTGCCGGGCGGGTGTCGACGGCAATGCGCAGCGCCGCGGGTGAAGGGTTGTGCGCCGCCTGTTGCGGCCGGCAGGCGAAGGCCAGCGCCTGCCCGGTTTCGGCAGCCACCTGCAAGCGCCGCAGGGCGCGGTCATCGGCACGTTCCGGCCAGCACAGCACCGCCGCGCAACTGCCGGAGCGCAGGCACTGCTCGGCGGCCCACAGGGCATCGGCAGGTGCGGCATCCACCTGTACCAGCCAGCGCAGGTCCACCCCTGCGGCCTGCCAGGCCGGGGCGTAAGGAATGAATGGCGGTGCCACCAGCACGATTCGGCTGGCTTCAGCGCTCAAGCGGGCCAGGGTCGGCCACAGCAGCTGCAATTCGCCACAGCCGGGGCTGGCCAGCAACAGTTCGCTGAGCGCAGCCGCCGGCCAGCCACCTTCCGGCAGGCATTGGTCAAGGGCGGCATGGCCCGTGGGCTGCAGGCCGAGCGGCCGCGCCTGGGCCTGCCGACCGCGCCATACCCGGCGCTGGTCGAGCAACCTGTCGAGGTCGACCACCGCGCCCATCAGTCACGCCTCAGCAAGCCGCAGAACACGCCTTCGATGAAGAACTCCTGTTCAGGCCGCACATCGATGGGCGCATAGGCCGGGTTGCGTGGCAACAGCCGGTAATTGCCACCCTGGCGTTGCAGGCGCTTGATGGTCACCTCGCCGTCCAGGCGGGCGACCACGATCTGGCCATCGCGGGCGTCGGCCTGCTGGAGGATGCCGACCAGGTCGCCGTCGAAAATGCCGTCGTCGATCATCGAATCGCCACGCACCTTCAGCAGGTAGTCGGGGGTACGGCGGAACAGGCTGGGGTCGAGCAGCAGTTGCTCGTGAATGTCGAGGTCCGGGCCGATGGGGGCGCCTGCCGCCACCTGGCCCAGCACCGGCACTTCGAGGATTTCCGGGCGGCGCAGCCGTTCGGCCAGGCGTATGCCCCGCGCCTGGTTCGGCGTGACGTCGATGTAGCCGGCCTGGCACAGGGCGGTGATGTGCTTGCGCGCCACGCTGCGCGAGGCAAAACCGAAGCGCGTGGCGATATCGGCCAGGCTCGGCGGCTGGCCATGGTCGGCGATGCGCTCACGGATGAACTCGAAGATGGCGCGGCGTTTTGGGGTAAGATTGTCCATGGAGCACATTTGTACTCTTTTCCGAGCACGCTGAACAGCCCCCTTCGTCGACGGCTTGGCGGCTGCGTTCAATAGCTGGGCTGATACTCCAGGGAAAAGGCTGATGCGTTTGGATGGCGAAATGGGTTTACCCCTGTTTCACCCAGCCACAGGCGCATGCTCGGCCATCAACTCGATCATCCAGTCGATAAATACCCGCACCTTGGCGCTGACATGGCGATTGGGCGGGAATGCCAGGTACATCGGCATTGGCGCCATCTGCCAGTCTTCAAACAGCGGCAGCAGCTCGCCGCTGGCCAGGTGCGGTCTGGCCATGTACTGCGGTAGCCAGATTATCCCCAGGCCAGCCAAGCCGGCGGCAAGGTACGCATTGCCGTCGTCGACCATCAGCTGCGAGCGGCCGTGGGCTTCCATGCGCTCCTCGCCCCGCTGCATCGCGTAGGGCAAGGCTTTGCCTGTACGAAACCAGAGGAAGCCGACGGTGTTGTGTCGGCTCTCTTCTAGCTCACGGGGATGCACCGGCGTACCGAAGCGCTGCAAATAGCCGGGCGCGGCATAGATGCCGAGTTTCAAATCGCCCACGTGCCTTGCCACCAGGGATTGATCGGTAATCTCGCCGCCACGCACCACGCAGTCGACGTTTTCACCAATGATGTCGACGATACGATCGCTCACGCCCACAGTCAGCTGAATTTCTGGATAGCGTGCAAAGAACCCTGGCAAGGCTGGTATGAGCAGCATTCGCGCCAGTGGGCTGGGGACATCCACTCGCAGCCGCCCGCGTGGTGTCATCGACGCGCTGGACAAACTGGTCTCGGCGTCGTCCATGTCGACCAGCAGCCGGACGACGCGTTCGTAGTAGGCCGCACCGTCGGCGGTGACATTCACCTTGCGTGTGGTGCGGTTGAGCAGGCGCACACGCAGCCTCGCTTCCAGTTGCTGAACGAGCTGCGTCACGGTGGTCTTGCTCATGTGCAGCGTGGCTGCCGCCTTGGTGAAGCTGCCGGTTTCCACCACGCGGACAAATGCCTGCATTGCATCGAAACGGTCCATTCCACGTCTCACTCGCGCCTGGATTGTTTGGATTATACAAACAGTCATGGCCAGCGCTGCCCGTTTATTCAGGCCGGCGGCCTTTCTTATAGTGACTTCACCCTAATCACCGGGCCGCCAGGGCCCCGAACGAGGTATGCAATGCCCAGCAAACGTGATGTCGTCTTCCCGCCTGATCGCCATGCTTTGTATGAGCTCCACCGCTACTCGCCAGCGATTCGTTCCAACGGTTTTCTGTTCGTTTCCGGCCAGGTAGGTAGCCGCAAGGACGGCTCGGCCGAGCCGGACCTCGCGGCGCAGGTTCGCATGGCCTTCGCCAACCTCAATGCGATCCTGTCCGAAGCCGGCAGTAGTTTCGAGGATGTGGTTGACACGACCATCTTCATGGTCGACCCCGACTCGAAATTCGAAACCATCTGGGAGGTGGCGGCCGAGTATTGGGGTGAAGCCCCCTACCCGACAGTGACCGCTATCGGCGTGACTTGGCTGTCGGGCTTCGACTTCGAGATCAAGGTGATCGCTAAACTACCGCAATGATGCTGAAGGCTATATGGCTGGTCCGGCAACCTGACTGCGGAGGACGGTGTGCGGGAAGCCCTCGCGAGGATCCGCACCATCGTTCCGGCGATGCAGCGCTCCAATAGACCGGATAGTGGAAATATATTTTGCGCGCTAAATATTAAAACGCAATATCGAACCCAGACAGCAAGCAGTTGCTGATCCCCAGCTTTGGCATTTGCTGACTCGACGCGCAGGCCTCAACCTCGCGTTCGAGCACAGCTCTGCCAAGGCTGCCGTACTCCAGTACACTCAGGAAGTCGCGTAGCTGACGTGACTCCAAAGGCAAAGAATCTTCCTTCTGGCCCGCCCATGATTTTGGACCTGGATACCCAATGCTGACTGCCCTGCTGTTCGACCTCGACGGAACCCTCACCGACACTGACACCTTGCATCTGCAGGCCTTTCGCCAACTGCTGCGCGAGCATGACGGCCGCGAGCTGAGCCAGGCGCAGTTCGATGCCCAGGTCAGCGGCCGCGCCAACGGCGAGCTGTTCGCCGAGCTGTTTGCCGGTGCCAGTGCCGAGCAGTGCCAGGTGCTGGCCGACCGCAAGGAGGCGCTGTTCCGCGACATGTCGCCGGCTCTTGAGCCGATGCCGGGCCTAGTGCGCCTGCTGGAACATGCCCAGGCTCGTGACATCGGCATGTGCGTGGTGACCAATGCACCGCGGCTGAACGCCGAGCACATGTTGAACGCCATGGGCCTGGGCCAGCGTTTCGCGCACGTGCTGGTGGCCGAGGAACTGGCACGGCCCAAGCCGGACCCGCTGCCTTACCTGACCGGGTTGCAGCGGCTGGGTGCCGAGGCCGGGCAGGCACTGGCCTTCGAGGATTCGCTGCCGGGGGTGGCGGCAGCGAGTGGCGCGGGGATCTTTACCGTGGGCGTGGCCACTACGCAGACGCCGGAGCGGTTGCTGGCAGCGGGGGCCGGATTGGTGATCGATGATTTCAACGACCCGGCGTTGTGGGCGTTGATCGAGCGTCGGGCTTGAGGTATGTGGTGGATTTGAGATCGAGCGCCGCCCGCGCGGCGCTTCGCAGCACAAGGCTGCTCCTACATCTGTTTCGGGCCAGTTATTCCTGAGGCGAAAGCGCGCGGTCCCTTGGCGTCCACCTCGATATCGTGCCGGGCAAACAAGGCGGTCGCGTGCATTGGAACAGGCGATACTGGCCCGAAACAGATGTAGGAGCAGCCTTGTGCTGCGAAGCGCCGCGCGGGCGGCGCTCGATCTCAAATCCACCATAACCCCCAAGCCGCACACCCCAGGCCCCGATGCTGATCGACGAAGAACTGACCCTCAAGAAGCTGGAAACCTTCCTCGCCTTCATGCGCACCGGCAACCTCGGCCGCGCCGCCGCAGAGCTGGCCACCAGTGCTGTCAGCGTGCACCGCGCCATCCACTCGCTGGAAAGCGCACTGCGCTGCCCGCTGTTCAAGCATGAAGGCCGCCAGCTGATCCCGCTGGAAAGCGCCTACGTGCTGGAAAAGAAAGCCCGCCAACTGATCCAGGACGCCGAGCAGATGGTTCGCCTTACCCGCGAGGCCGCCGGCTTCTACGCCGAGCGCTTCCGCCTGGGTGCGCTGTACTCGCTGACGGTGAAAACCGTACCCAAGCTGGTCATGGGCCTCAAGCTGCGCCGCAGCGAACTCAACATCGACCTGACCCTGGGCTCCAACGTCGACCTGCTGCAGCGCCTGAAGAACCACGAACTGGAGGCCATCCTCGTGTCGCTCGACGAAAGCGTCAGCGACCCGGCCTGCGAGCAGTTACCGCTGTTCTCCGACGACATCTTCCTTGCCGTGCCCATCGATTCACCCTTCGCCGAGCAGGCCGAGGTGGACCTGGCCGACCTGGCCGACTCCACCTTCATCACCCTGACCCAGGGCTTTGCCACCCACCGCGATGGTGCCCGGGTGTTCCAGCAGGCCGGCTTTGAACCCAAGGTAGCCATGCAGGTGAACGATATCTTCACCCTGCTGAGCATGGTCAGCTCGGGCGTGGGCTTTGCCTTGCTGCCTGGGCGGATCGCAGCGGTGTATGAAAACCGGGTCAGGTTGATTGCCTTGAAGCCGCAATATCGCTTGCAGCAGCATATTGGCGTGGTGTTCCTCAAGGCGCGGGAGCGGGAGCCGAACCTGCTGGCGTTGCTGGCGGAGTGCCGGATGTACAGCCTGGAGCGCTGAAGGGCTGCGGACACAGCTTCTTTTGTTGTTTGCTGCACTGGCCTCTTCGCGGGTGAACCCGCTCTCGTAGAACAACACATGACTCATTGGTTCGGCGAGGTTCTGTAGGAGCAGCCTTGTGCTGCGAAGAGGCCGGTACTGACAAAGCCTGTCTGTTGCTTGTAGCGCCCTCTTCGCAGCACAAGGCTGCTCCTACAAAGGCCGCGTCAGACGAGCGATATTTGTTCTCTGCGCGACAGCGCAGCCCAAAAGGGCTGGGTTATCTCCCACAGGTACCGAGCAAGCCTCGGGCAATGCACTTTCCCTGTGGGAGCGGGTTTACCCGCGAAGAGGCCGGTACAGGCTGACTCAAACAATCAGGGCCCGCTGCACATCCCCCACCGTTGTAGCCAGGCTGTTCAGGTGCAGGTTCAACACCCGCTCCACCGGCGCCTGGTCCAGCGGCCAGTGCAAGGCAATGCTCCCGGCCAGGCGCCCTTCGGCATGCACCGGCAGGGCAATGGCGCGGATCAGGAACGGCAAGCGCACCGGGTACTCCCAGTGCCCTTCGGTGCGCTGGCCGAACCCCTTGTTCGCTTCCTCCTCGATATCGCGCAGCACCGTCTCGTCGCCCACCCGCTCATGGGCCGCCAGGCGCTGCACTTCATCGACCGCCAACTCACCCAGGCATGCCCGTCCCATCGCCGAGTGGAACAGGCTGGCATGATGCCCGACGATCTGGCAGGTGTGCGGGTAACGCTTGCGCAATACTTGGGGCACAGCGCTTTCCATCACCTCCAGCCGCTCGCCGTCGAAACACGACAGGTCGGCCACCAGCCCGGTGCGCTCGCTCAATTCCAGCAGCATGGGCGCGGCGTGTTCCACCAGGCGCCGTTTGAAACGCAGCTGGCGGTCACCGAACAGGCGCCGCGCGCACAGCCGGTAACGCCTGTCGCTGAGGCCGCGGTAAACCCAGCCCTGCTCCTGCAAGGTGGCGAGCATGCGCGACACCGTGGCCTTGGGCAGCGCCGTCAGGTAATGCAGTTCTTCCAGGCCCAGCGCCTGGTGTTCGCCAAGCAGGTCGACGATGGCCAGCGCCCGTTCCACCGAACGCACGCCGCCACTGTCTGCCGTGATGCCCATGAGTGTGACCTCCCTGTAACTGGATGGTCAGGATAGCCAGCAAGATCCGCGCCTGCCCAGCGGTTTCATGGCGCTTGCAGGCTCCGGGGTGGGCGCCGCGCTACCCAACGGGTGAGCTGTTCATGGGCATGGGCCAGCTGCAACACCGCATGGTCGGCCTGGGCCGGGCCGATGATCTGCAGGCCCATGGGCAACCCGGCAGCGTTGAAACCGACCGGTACGCTGATGCTCGGCAAGCCGGCCAGGGTCGGCCCAATCACCACTTCCATCCAGCGGTGATAGGTGTCCATCGCCCGCCCACCGACCACCGTTGGCCACGGTTGCCATGCATCGAATGGGAACACCTGGGCCGATGGCAACAGCAGGTAATCGTAACGCTCGAACAGCTTGCCCAGCGCGCGGTACCAGTCGCTGCGGGCCACCGAAGCCTGGTACACCGCCGCCGCGCTCAGTTGCAGGCCACCCTCCACCTCCCACTGCGCCTCGGGCTTGAGCAGCGCGCGCTTGCCCGGGTCGGCATAGGCCGCAGCGAGGTTGCCGTGCACCAGGAAGTGGCGATGGGTCAGCCAGCACTGCCACAAACGCGCCATGTCGAACGCCGGCTGGCAGGCCTCGACCCGGCAGCCCAGTTCGGCGAAGTCTGCCAGGGCCGCTTCGCACAGGCTGAGCACCCCGTCATCCATCGCCAGGTAACCGTCGTAGTCGCCCAGCCAGCCAACCCGCACGCCGCGGAAATCGCGCTGCAACCCGGCGGCAAAATCGTGCCGGCCATCGCCCAGCGACAACGGCGCCCGCGCATCGAAGCCCGCCTGGGTCCACAACAGCCGTGCCACATCCACCACGCTGCGGCCCATCGGCCCCTCGGTAGCCAGCTGCTGCACGAACAGTTCCGGCGCCGGCCCGTGGGGTACGCGGCCCTGCGACGGGCGCAGGCCATACACGTTGTTGAACGCCGCCGGGTTGCGCAGCGAGCCCATCATGTCGCTGCCATCGGCGACCGGCAGCAGGCGCATGGCCAGCGCCGCCGCCGCCCCACCGCTGCTGCCCCCGGCCACCTTGCCCGGGTCGTAGGCGTTGGTGGTGGTGCCGAACAGGGTGTTGTAGGTCTGCGAACCAAGGCCGAATTCCGGCACATTGCTCTTGCCCACGATCAGCGCACCACTGGCCCGCACCCGCGCCACGCTGATCGCGTCCTGCTCGGGCACCTGCTCGGCGAACAGCGGCGAGCCCAGGGTGGTGCGCAACCCGGCTGTGGCGGCCAGGTCCTTGATCGCCTGGGGCATGCCATGCATCCAGCCGCGCGAATGGCCACGGGCCAGCTCGCGGTCACGCTCATCGGCCTCGGCCAGCAGTGCCTCGGCCGGGCGCAGCGACACCAGCGCATTGACCTGCGGGTTGAAGCGTTCGATATGCGCCAGATAAGCCTGCATCACCTCCCGGCACGACATCTGGCGGGCATGGATGGCCCGGGACAATGCCTCGGCATCGAGGGCAACGATGGGGTCGATGGCTAGCGGCATCACGGTTTCACTCCAAGGTTGAAAGCGGCAGGCTTGCCCGCGCGTGGGGCTTCTTTCAGGCAATAGGTGCCCAGCAGTGTCAGCAGGCAGGCGAACAGCACGTAGAACGACGGCGCCACCGGGGTACCGAGCACCTTGCTCAGCCAGGTAACGATCAACGGGGCGAAGCCGCCGAACACCATCACCGCCACGTTATAGGCCACCGACACACCGGTAGAACGCACCTCGACCGGGAACTGCTCGGCCAGGGCCGTGGGCGCCGGCCCGAAGAAGCCACCGATGGCGGTGCACAGCAGCAGTTGCATCACCAACAGGCGCTCCAGCGACGGCGCGGCAGCCACCCACACATACAACGGGTAGACCATGACGAAGAACGCCAGGGTGAAGGCCATCAGCACCGGGCGCCGCCCCAGCCGGTCAGACAACGCCCCGGACAGCGGGATCACCACGGTCATCAGCCCAACCGCAAGCATCTGCACCAGCAGCACCTGGTCCAGCGGTAGCCCGAGGTTCTTGTGGGCGAAGGTCGGCATGTTCACCAGCACCACGTAGAACGACACCGTCGCACCACAGGCCAGGCCCATCGATACCAACAGGCTGCGCCGATGCTCACGCAGCACCTGCCACAGGCTGGGCGACTGGCCCTTGGCCTGGCGGCGCGCCTCGATGAATTCCTCGGGCTCCTCCATGTGCTTGCGAATCCACAGCCCCACCGGGCCGATCAGCAGGCCAAGCACGAACGGGATACGCCAGCCCCAGCTGTCCAGCGCCGCAGGCGTGCACAGGTGGGTGACCAGGGCCACCATCGCCGCCCCGGAGAACACCGCCAGGCACTGCCCCACCAACTGCCACGAGCCATACAGGCCCTTGCGGTGGGCCGGCGCACTCTCCACCAGGAAGGCCGTGGCGCTGGCGTACTCGCCGCCGGTGGCAAAACCCTGCAGCATGCGCGCCACCACGATCAGCATCGGCGCGGCCATGCCGATTGCCAGGTAGTCGGGGGCAAAGGCGATCATGGCAATGGACACGGTCATCAGCCGGATGATCATCTGCATCGCCGCCTTGCGGCCCTTGCGGTCGGAATACATGCCCAGCAGCACGCCGCCCACCGGGCGCATGAAAAAGCCGACGCCGAAGGTAGCCAGGGCCATCAGCAGCGAGGCGTATTCGTCGTCGGAGGGGAAGAATTGCCGGGCGATGATGCTGGCCAGAAAGCCGTACACGATAAAGTCATACCACTCCAGGGCGTTGCCGATGACGGCGGCGACCACTTGCCGGGTACGCGACACGCCGGTGCTCGAAGTCTGCATAGGAAACACTCCACACAATGATTGGGTGATCGCCCAGGCGCGGTCGCGCCCGGGTTCCAGCGGCAGTCGTCAAAAGGAAAGGTCAGGCGGGCGCGAGCCAGCGCTCTGCCAGCGCGCCCCAGTAGGCGGCGCCGGTCAGCAGGATGTCGTCGTTGAAGTCGTAGGCCGGGTTGTGCACCATCGGCCGCGATACGCCATTGCCGATGAACAGGTAGGCGCCCGGGCAGCGTTGCAGCATCCAGGCGAAGTCTTCGCTGCCCATCAGCTTGCGGGTGTTGCCATCCACTGCTTCGGCACCGAGCAATTCCACTCCCACCTGCCGGGCGAAGGCGTTTTCCGCGGCATGGTTGACCAACACCGGGTAGGCCGGGCGGTGTTCGAGGGTGGCGCGGCAGCCAAAGCTCTCGGCCTGGCTGACGATAATGGCCCGCACCCGCTCCAGGGTCTGCGCCCGCACCTCGGCGTTCAGCGCGCGCAGGCTCAGGCGCAGCAGCGCCTGCTGCGGGATCACGTTGGCCGCTTCGCCGGCCTGCAAGGCGCCGACGGTAACCACCGCCGCCTCCTGCGCATCGATATTGCGCGCCACCACGGTTTGCAGGGCCATCACCACACTGGCCGCCGCCACCAGCGGGTCGACGGTCAGGTGCGGCATCGAGCCATGGCCGCCAACCCCGTCGAGGGTCACCGTGAGCAGGTCTTGCGAGGCCATCATCGGCCCCTCCCGAAAGCCCAGGTGCCCGGCCGGCAGCCCGGGCATGTTGTGCATGCCGAACAGTGCATCGCAAGGGAAGCGCTCCAGCAAACCATCGGCCAGCATCGCCTCGGCGCCACCCTGGCCCTCCTCGGCCGGCTGGAAGATCAGCGTCAGCGTCCCGTCGAACTGCCGGGTGGCCGCCAGGTAGCGCGCGGCGCCAAGCAGCATGGTGGTATGCCCGTCATGGCCGCAGGCGTGCATGCAGCCCTGGTGCCGGCTGCTGTACGCGGCGCCGGTGGCCTCGTGGATGGGCAGCGCGTCCATGTCGGCGCGCAGGCCCAGGCGGCGTGGGCTGCTGCCATTGCGCAGTACGCCGACCACGCCGGTCTTGCCGATACCGGTGTGCACTTCATAGCCCCATTCTTCGAGCAGCTGGGCAACCAGCGCCGAAGTGCGGCTTTCTTCGAACCCCAGTTCCGGGTGAGCGTGGATATCGTGACGGATTGCGTGCAGGTCGCTGGCCACATCGTTCAGCCAGGCCAGGATGTGCTGATGTCGGGACATGTAGAGTCTCCTCGCGCGGGTGGTTTCCCGTTCTTGTTGTTCGCCTTGAGGTCACGACGGGTGAGGCAGGTCGTGCTTGGCTGACAGATAAGCGCGAGGAGCGATGAAGCACAATCGAATCTGGTTTCGCACGGTGGAACCGAAACGTGGCTTGCCGGGGAGGCAGTCACTTTGGCGGTCCTACCTGCTGGCCGTAACCATCTCATCCAGACGCACGAACTGGCCGCCAGTGTTCCAGTTGAAGCGCCGCCCCACTTTTGCCCCCCCAAGGCATGGGCAATCCCTGTAGGAGCGGGTTTACCCGCGAACACAGGCGAAGCCTGTGCCAGCCACCACGGTACTTACCATTCAGCACGCAGGCTTGAGCTCTACTCGATAAGCCGTATATCGCTCCAGAAAACCTCGGCTAGCACGGGAAATGCCCAGATTGGTAACTGGCAAGCAACTTTTCACACCATGTCGTCAGGTGACCTTTTGCCAGCGCCTCAGCAAGCAAGCCGATATCGTCAGAGATGTAACCTGCAATTTCGGCATCCGCAGTGAGACGAAACATCTCCTTGAAGGCAAACTCTCTAAGGAAACTCCGAACAAGTTGCTCATCAGTCGGAAATGTGCGGTTTAGGGATGCCGAAAAGCCCGCTTTTCAGTCGCTGATTATTGGATAACCAAGGCAAAGCCTTGGTTATCTGGACTCACGGGCGCACCTCTCCCGCAGCAGGCAATAATTGCCGGCGCACCATCCACAGATTCGACAGGGCAAACAGCGTGGTCAGTTGCGCCGTGTTCTTGGCCAAGCCGCGAAAACGAGTCTTTACATAGCCGAACTGGCGTTTGATCACCCGGAACGGGTGCTCCACCTTCGCACGCACTTGCGCCTTGGCCTTTTCGATCTTGCGCTTGGCTTGGTAGAGCACGCTGCGTTTGTTCAAGTGTTTGTAGGTGCTGCGGCGGGCAGCGACCTGCCATATCACCTGCCGTCCCTCGTGTTCTGGCCGCTTTTCCACGCCTGTGTAACCCGCATCCGCACACACGACATTCTCTTCGCCATGCAATAGCTGAGCGACCTCCGTCACGTCAGCTACGTTCGCGGCGGTGCCATGAACGTGATGCACCAGACCCGATTCAGCATCCGCGCCGATGTGGGCCTTCATGCCGAAATAGTACTGGTTGCCCTTCTTCGTTTGATGCATTTCAGGATCGCGCTTGCCTTCCTTGTTCTTGGTCGAACTGGGCGCGTGGATGATGGTAGCGTCGACAATGGTGCCCTGGCGCAACGACAGGCCCTTGTCTTGCAGGTAATTGTTGATGGTTTCCAGAATGCCGACTGCCAACTGATGCTTCTCCAGCAGGTGCCGGAAGTTCATGATCGTCGTGTCTTCGGGGATCGGAGCGCTGAGCGTCAGACGAGCGAACTGGCGCATCGAAGTGATCTCGTACAGCGCCTCTTCCATGGCGGGATCGCTCAAAGAGAACCAATTCTGCAGCAGGTGAATGCGCAGCATGGTTTCCAGAGGATAAGGCTTGCGGCCACCGCCAGCCTTTGGGTAGTGAGGCTCGATCAACGCCACCAGTCCACTCCACGGAACCACCTGTTCCATCTCGGCCAGGAAACGCTCGCGACGGGTTTGCTTGCGCTTGCCGGCGTACTCGAAATCGGAAAAGCTCATCTGACTCATGGGATGGCGGACTTGTAGAAGGCAGTTGGACGGAGGGCTATTTCAGCACAGGTCAGATGGCCTGTGCTGACTTGATCGGAGAATCCTTAGTTATTAAAGATCGAATCCTTATTTCCCCAGTACTCACAACAAAAACTTTAAATTAAAAACAACACTAACCGCACATCGCAAATCAGATCTAAACACTAAAAATGTTGACGCAGAGCGCCAATTCCAAGTTCCTCTGGACCTTCGTCGAGCTTATTCGCCCTCATATATCCCAACATACCTCAAACCATTATAATTCGACTTTAGCGGCTTGGAAATTACCGTGCCACCATCAGAGTACCAGAAAATTGCATTAGCCTTAGTAACTCCAAGTCTCAAACACTCCGCCTTTAGATCCTCAATGCAACTGGAATCAACCGCAGATTCAAGCAAGATCTCCTCTAAATTCACCTCCTCCGCTTTTCTTGGTATAATCCCTATGAAATCCTCGTCATACCATCTCACACCAATATCTTTGCAAAACCCACAAACCTTATATGCTGGATCATCCAAATCCACAGAATAGTCCAATTCAAAATACTTTAGATATTCATCCTCCGAAGAGAAGTTTGTACCTACCCAAACATGAACTTTTTCATACCGATCAATATCATAATAATCCATTTAGCATGCTCCTAGCTTCATGTGTTTGCTGTGATGTGAATCGATCACGCTAAGCGCTTGAGCTTTGCTTTGCGCGCCATTCAGGTCTTTAATTAAATTATTATGGAACAGCCTTCCAGCCCTACTGCCATGGTGCGGACCGTCCGGCACAGGATTACCATGTTTGTCTGTCACACCCACAAAAGTAATATCTTTGGTTGGCACTGTCATTTCTTTAAGCTCTTGAGCGGTAAAGCCAAGTTCTTTTGCCTTCGACGCTATAGAGACAGGGAACATCTCATGTTCACCTCCCGGATTTCTAAGGGCGGCTTCTACAGCTTTTTTATTATCAACAATATCTTGAACTGAGCGCTATTAAACCAGCTATCAAACCCGTTTTTCTCCCAAGGCACCCAACCCAAAGGGTCAACCCAAGTAGTCGGCGCCGGCACATAAACATATAAATTAGCACCGCCTCTGACACCTATTGGATCCTGAGTGACAAATCGCCCAATTTCTGGATCGTAGAACCGAAAAGTATTGTAATTCAGGCTCGATTCGCAATCAAAATACTGACCTTGGAACCGTAGGTTTTGCTCGACATCCTTGACCGGCAGACTATCTATTGCACCTCAAGAACGATACGTCGCCTGCCAAACGATCTCGCCATCACTGTCCGTCAGCTCAAGCGGCGTATCAATCTGGTCAGTATGGAAGTAATAAAGCTTCTGCTCCTCCCCTTCCACCTGATCAACCCGCGCCAACGGCGCATAGCTACCCGGCTCATACAGGTACAGGATGCTCTGCCTTGCCCCAGCACGTCAGTTGCCCAACTGGTGCGCTGGGCGAAGTCGTAACGGAAGTGATAGTGCTCGCCGTCGCTGGTCCAGTGCTCGACTACGCGCGGTTTACCGCCTTCGGATCTCCTGACAGCGAAAAACATCACTTTTAACACCAGCGGAAATTACAAATGAATCAATCCTGCTAACACTCACCTCGCCCGGGAACAATGGACTATTGACAACTTCCCCTGTCTCTAGATCCTTCGCCAATTCATATACGGAGCAATACTTATCGAGAGCCGGCAAACTTTCCCCGGGAAGAAAAATAAAAAAATCGTCCTTTCTAATTTTATCGCCAAGCGAGATCTCAAGCGGAATGGCTCTATACTTGGAACCAAACATGTCGCAAACATCTAAAAACTTGCGTGAAACATACGTCGCACCGACCTGATAGAAATCGAAATCCAATGAATCGACGTCCATTTCCAATCCTGAAAGGCTAAGGCGATATTTATTTCTTATCTCCAGCCTTTCAGGATTTAGTTCGTACGGAGACCACTCAAACCTTTCGCAATTAAAGAAGCCAGCCAAACTAATTGGACATCCGTCATCTGACGAGTCATATTGCATCACATAATATTTTTTCATTCAGACCCATAACAATCGCCCCGTAACCGCATCCACAACGAATTATTAGCTTCAAGCCCTTCTCTGGCAAAATTTTGTATCTTCCCAATGCCTAGAGCCAACTGAGTATCTGACAGAACTCCGACCTCAAAGAAATCATTCAATCTAGAAACTTTAGACTCAATCGCTGCGGTATACTGCCATGGTTTGACCAATGACCAGGAAGATCTATACACTGAGTTAGATTTTTGCTACCAGGCAAAAAGATCCCATTCGATGCCCCGTCCCCATTGAAACCCATAGACTTAAGCCTGTCAAACATCCTAGCATATTGTGGATTACCAAGAACCTCCTCTGGAATAAGATGATGGTTCGCCATTCCATCTCCTTTCCTCGCCCCCATATTATTACCCAGTTTCGTCGAACACCATCCCAGCGGGTCAATTTCCTGAACAGGATTAATAGTGTACGAGTAGATATTTATTCCGCCTGCCAGTCCTATTGGATCCTGCGAGAGGAATCGCCCGATCTCACAGTCATAGAATCTAAATGTGTTGTAATGAAGTCCAGTTTCGTCATCAAAGTATTGGTCTTGGAAACGAAGATTCTGCTTGACCTAATTAACGGTTAGATGCTCAGTCGTCCGAGCAGGTCGTACCTGTAGCTCAATGTCTCTTCGGTGATGCCCAACTGCTTGCCCGCACTGTTCGGCGGGCATTTGAGTGAGAGATGATTGCTCCTTAGAATACACGTCAAATTTCGTACAACAAGCGCAGCTTTGATCGTCCTAAGCTGCGCTTTCTACCTAACACTTACACTACCCACTAGTTCTTGAAGAGGAACCCTCATAGCCAAGACTCCCATCATTACTGCTGCAGAAACATCTCAACTAACGCGCACCCAAAACAACCATTAGCAAAATCTCGCCATCTAGAACTCTAGAAAAGCATCATTCTCAAAATAATACTTAAAGGCCTCAAAATAATCCTCAACAGTGGCAGCAGGAAGTTGCTGATCAGTATAATCAATTACATCCTGTATCATTGGCGTATCTAGTGTTTCGATCCACCCTTCACTGGCTACCTGCGGCGGGAGATAATCAGTCGAATCTGGAGGAAAGTCACGACTATCTAATGAAAATGCACCCTTTGTATCCAAGGTCCAACTTGTGTTTGGCAAATAGAACCAAGAGTCCGGCATTTTATCCAGATTCTCTAGGACTTCCCGTATGCTATAAGTTCTCATAATCACCTTAACATGATGTGTTTTGTAATGCCTTGAATCCACCCTTTTGATTAGGGTGCAAACTGGCCTGCACCGGTCCCTTCGCCTGATGTTGTGCTCTCGGAATAAGCTCGATATCTTTAGGGGACTGAGCATTATGGTGCCAAGAGTGGTTTGGCGGGCTCCTGTCACTGAAGCCTCCTCTGGGGCCGGGTTGAATATGCTCCACTACTTCAGCGGGCAAAGCAGCCTTAAGTTCAGGGTATTGTAGTGTCCGCTTGTATAGTTCTTCATTAGCATATTTGAAATGCGCCCCCCTGTTCGAGCCATGAATTTCTTGCGGCATCTCTACACTGGTCCATACGCTATATTGTGAACTAGATAGCGGACGGCCGCTACCGTCTATACCAGACCATCCCAGTGGATCAATCCAATTGATGGGATTGAGCGCATAAGAATATAAATTTAGCCCGCCTGTCAATCCAATCGGGTCTTGAGTGGCAAAGCGCCCAGCTTCCGGATCATAATATCTGAAGGTATTGTAGTGCAGCCCCGTCTCACCATCAAAATACTGACCTTGGAACCGTAGATTTTGCTCGACATCCTTAGCTGGCAGACTATCTATCGCACCCCAAGAACGATACGTCGCCTGCCAAACGATCTTCCCATCACTGTCCGTCAGTTCCAACGGCGTGCCAATCTGGTCAGTATGGAAGTAATAGACCTTCTGCTCTTCCCCTTCCGCCTGATCGACCCGCGCCAACGGCGCATAGCTACCCGGCTCATACAGGTACAGAATGCTCTGCCTCGGCGTCTCCTCCCGTAGCATCCTCAACCCTTGCCAGAGGAAGCGCTTCTGCTCGACTTCGCCGTTGATTTCCGACTGCTTGGCAACCCGTCGCCCCAGGCTGTCGTAACGGTAGTGCCCGGTACTCTCGAGCTTGCCATTGACCAATGTCTCAGCCCGCACCAGCCGGTTCTCGCAGTCATAGCTAAAGTTCTGCACCTTGCTGTGCCCCGAGCGCTTCTCGATCAGGTTACCCCACGGATCGTAACGGTACTCCTGATCCCGCCACTGCCTGATCCGGTTGTCCTTGACCTTGGCGAACTGTCGCGCATTGAAGTCCAGCCGGTTGGCCGCCGCGTCGTAGCGGAACTCCTCGCTGCCCACCAGCGAGCCGGTATCGCGGCTGCGCAACTGCCCGTTGGCTTCGTACTCGTATTTGATCTCACCCCGTAGCTTGTCCAGCGTGTGCACCAGTTCACCCGCCGGGTCGTACTGATAGCGACGGTGGATCGGGTTATACGCATGCTCCACCAGCAACGAGGTATTGATCCCGGTGTTGTGCACCTGCGAGAGCTTGTCGGCCGGCAAGTTCGAGGCAAACTGCCAAGCCTTGCGCCCCATGGCGTCATAGCCAAAGCAGCTGGTGAGCTTGCCCTGGGTCCGGTACACCTCGCGGTGCAGGTCGTCACGCTCCATGTCGCTGATCACCTGGCCGTCCAGGTTCAGCTGGTGCAGGTGCCCGCTGCCGTAGTACAGGTGGTTGACCTTGCGGCCATCCGGCAGGGTCAATGTGGTCAGGTTACTGAGCGGGTCGTATTCATAGTTCAGTGCACCACCCGGGGTCAGCTCCTGCGTCAGTCGTCCGAGCAGGTCGTAGCTGTAGCTCAATGTCTCTTCGGTGATGCCCAACTGCTTGCCCGCACTGCTCGGCTGGCGCTGAATGCTCAGCAGCCGATCGGCATCGTCGTATTCGAAATCCTGTCGGGCATCGCGGTTGACCTTGGCCATCAGCCGGCCAATGGCATCACGTTCGAACAGCGTGTTGCGCTCTGGCCGCTCGCCGTTGTCGCCGTAGCCAATCTCGTCCATGCGCACCAGATGGCCGCCAGCGTCGTAGCCGAAGCGCCGGGTCAGGTTATCCACCCGCACTTCTTCGCTCAGGCGGTCCGAAGCGTCGTAGGCAAAGCGGTAGGCTGC
This sequence comes from Pseudomonas sp. SA233, assembly GCF_054792385.1. Lineage (NCBI taxonomy): Bacteria > Pseudomonadati > Pseudomonadota > Gammaproteobacteria > Pseudomonadales > Pseudomonadaceae > Pseudomonas > Pseudomonas sp. SA233. Next base: position 3,052,624 of record NZ_CP096449.1, read on the forward strand.
ACCGTTCTCGTTGACCAGTGCGGTCAAGCGCAGGGCCTTGTCGTACTCGTAACGGACCCACTCGCCCTTGGCGTCCTGGCGGCTGCTCGGCAAGCCGCGCGAGGTGCGCTGCAGGCAGGTGGTCTGGCCTTTGCCATCAGTGTGCGTCAGCACCTGGCCGAGGGTGTTGTAGGTGAAGCGTTCGGCAGTGCCATCCGGGTGATGGATGCGCAGCACTTCACCGTCGGGTTTGCGTTCCAGCGAAGTGGTCTGGTTCAGTGCATCGGTCACCGCGATCAGGTGCTGGCGCTCGTCGTAGCGGTACCAGGTGCTCTTGCCCGAGCAGTCCTCGAAGCGCTCGACCTGGGCGTAGGCGTTCCACCACAGGTACTTGGACTTGAAGTTGGCATCGATGATCGTGTGCGGCAGGCCGTCATCGCTGTTGAGGTACTGGGTCTTGTTGCCCAGCGGGTCGATCTCGGTGATCAGGTTGCCTTTGTCGTCGTAGCGCGACTGCCACACGCTGCCGTCGGGGAATCGGGTTTCGGTGACCAGTGGCGTGGCGAGGTGATGTTTGTAGCTGATCTTGCGGCCCAGCGGGTCGGTTTCCTCGACCAGCCGAGAGAATTCATCGTATTTGAGCGCCAGGCGATTGCCGTCGGGCAACTTGATGCCAACGAGATTGCCGGAGGCGTCCAAGTCCATGCCATAGCGTTCACCGCCAAAGTCACGGCTGGCGATGACGCGATTGTCCTCGTTGTACTGGATCTCCAGTTCACGGCCCAGCACGTCAGTTGCCCAACTGGTGCGCTGGGCGAAGTCGTAACGGAAGTTATAGTGCTCGCCGTCGCTGGTCCAGTGCTCGACTACGCGCGGTTTACCGCCCTCGGATTCCCAGCGGTATTCGCAGATCAGGCCCAGGGCATTGCTGTGGCGGGTCATGAGGTTTTCGGCATAGCCGAAATGGCGTACCGAATCGCCGTTGCGGTTGATTACTTCAGTGAGCTGGCCGTTATCGTCGTACCGGTAACGCACCAACGTTTCGACGGCGCTTTCACCGACCACCCGCTTGACGTCGGTAAGGCGACCGAGCGGATTGTCGTAGTGCAGGTGAACGCGAACGGCCCCTGGTGCAGTGATGTCCGTCAGGCGACCGTCAGCACTGCGGGTGAAGTGAAGATAGTGGCCCAATGCATTTTCCAGGCGCTGCAAAGGGACGCCCGTATTGTCATTCGGCACTTCGCCAAAGTAGAAAAAGACGTTGTCGAGCGTCTGCAGGATGTAATGCCCGCCCTCGGTGCGCACGAGGTGTATATGCTCATGAGGGTTGTAGATGCTTTCGCCCGGTTCCAGGTCGATGAACGGAACACTGCGGCCTTGATTGTCGGTGTGATAGACAAAGCCGCCACTACGGCGCAGGCTCTGCTCCCAAGGCAATATCCAGCCCTGCCCCAGAACACTCTCTACGGTGAGGTCACTGGCATAGAAACGCGACCATTCGATAGGCATCAAGCCTGGCAGAACGAAGTCTGTTTCATCACCGAGCAGCTTGCGCCCGTTGGTCAGATCAACAGGGTTACCAACGAAGCCTCCGATGGCACGTTCAATTGCGGGCCCGATAATGAATCGACCGGCAAGATAGCTCCCTGCAATCGACGCACCTACGCGCAATGCGCACGGGCCGGCGGCCTTGAGACCTGCCTGCAAGCCCAGACGGTAGACCGAAGCTATCGACCGCCCCATGGACGCCACAATCATCAAGACGTCAACCGTCACTCGCAGCCATTCCGGCACTTCCTCATCAACTGGCAAGTAGCGACTTGTGCCACCACCAATGAAGACGTTGTTTGACCCACCGGAAATCTTGGCACCGCAGGTCAGCTTGTCACCTTTGCGTGAAGCTGCAACACCGTTGATGAATACATTGGACGACCCTTCCGCGACCCGAACAGGTGGCGGATGCTTGTCACATTTGGCGGTACTCAGTTCAGCATGCGCTGCGTTGCGGTTGTTGATGAAAACATTCGTAGAGCACCCTGCGAGCTCAATCTGCCCCGCAGGTGAACTAAATGATGACCCGAACTTTTCGCCAAGCATCGGGATCATGCTTGCGCCCAAACCGATGACCGCACCCAGCAGAACACCACCCAAACCACCCGTGCAAATCATGAAAGCGGCCGCGGCCGCTATCGCCAATCCGATCACCGCACCAGCAAGGAACCCAGCCAGGGCACCGGTGTGTTCAATCTCATCACCCCAACGCGCAGCTTCGAACATGAGATCATTCCTGATCGGCGTTTTCGGAGGTTTCCGCGGTGCTCTGACGCGGCTCGAAGCTGTTCAACAACTGCAGCCAACTCTCGTCCTGCTTGCTGCTAAAGTCGGCCTGGCTGGTGGTGGAAAACACCAGAATACGCCCCGGGGCAATCTCGAAAGCAGCCTGGCGCTGATACAGCGGCCGACCATCATTCAGGTAATACGCATCGATCTGAACACCTGCCAGCGGCTTACTGGCTGAAAGTTGTGCCGTTTTTTTGCCCAACAGGGTGTAGCCGCGAAGCTTGGCGGCAATCAACTTGATCTGGCGATCGATATACGCCTTCATGTCTTCTGCCGGGAGCAGGTTATCGCGCGAAAGTGTGATATTCAGTGGGGCGGGAATGCTGTTCCCCAGAACGAACATGTTTACCGTGCGATCCTGGAAGCCTTCCGGCAACGTGATAGATCCTTCCTGCAGTTGATAATCCATTGACTGTATATTCCATGAAAACGTGAAAAAATTTGAGCGTTACTGCGCTGTCATGCCGGCGAGCATCGCGTCGAATGCGATTAGCCAGTCGGCCAGTTGCGATTTACTCGGGTCGATCACAGTAAACACAGTCAGCCACTGCCGTTCGTTGCCGTCCGCAGAAACGATGAGCGTGCAAACGGAGCGGCCGTGACGGCGCTCCTGGCCAACGTTGAACTGATAGTCGAGGCTGACGGCAGGGTGGCCCGCCAACACCGTAGGTGCCTGGCGCACCAGGTCAATATCCGAATGGCTCTCGCGCAGTTTCCTGGTAAATATTTCTGCTGCCTTGTCTAGTTCAAGGCCTTCAGAGGCTCGCCGGCGGCGAGCGCCAAATTGCACATGACAACCTGCAAACTCCAGCGTGGTGTCAATATCGCGAAAAGCGAAACCTTGCGGCATGAGCAGATTCAAACCCGCAATGCGCACGGCATTGTTTTCTGCATTCATAACCAGCCCGGGTGGCTGCTGCGAAACCTCGATCGCAGACTCCGCTGCGATGCGTGCCTCGTCCGCTTGCTGACGGGCAAGCGCCTCAGCGGCCTCCCGCCTCTGCGAGAGCCTGTCGTAGATATTTGCTCTGACCATCACTGTGCGCCCTACTCGTTGATATCGACCCGGTCACCTTTGACAAAGGTGTTCTTGCCAAGAATGTCGATGCTGTCTGCTTCGATGGTGATTTTGTTTGGCTTGATCGTGATCTTGCTGGTGCCGACCTCGAGCAGAATGCTCTCCATGGCGCTGACCTGAATGAGGTTGTTGTCCACCTTCAGCGTGTAACTACCTTCCGTGACATTCACCACCGTATCTTTCTTGATAATTTCCTTGTGCGCCCCACCCACCGTAATCGTGCGGTTGTTCCCCACATCATGGGTTTCATCCAGCTCGATCTCGGTATCCATGTTGCGCTCGGCATGCATGATGATCTGCTCCGCGCCGGCCTTGTCCTCGAAGCGGAAGAAGTTGGCGGTACCGCCGTCGCCCTTCATCGACCGGGTCAGGAAGCCACTCTGGGTCTTGTTCGCCGGCAGCGACCATGGCGGGGTGTTGGTGCTGTTGTACAGGCTGCCCATGATCAGCGGGCGGTCGGGGTTGCCGTCGAGGAACACCACCACCACTTCGTCGCCTACACGTGGGATCTGGATGCTGCCGAAGCCGCCGCTGGCACCGGACTGGGCGACGCGTACCCAGCAGGAACTCTGGTCGTTGAACTCGCCGTTGCGGTCCCAGTGGAACTGCAATTTCACCCGACCCAGTTCATCGGTGTAGATCTCTTCGCCGGGGGGGCCGACGACGATGGCTGTTTGCGGGCCACTGATTAAGCCGCGAGGGGTGTTTAGGCTTGGCCTGAACGGGATTTTCCGGCGAATGCAGGTGAAACTGTTCTGATAACCGGCTTGGCCATTACTGCTGTAGTTATTCTGCCCCCAGTGTTTGACCGAGAGTATGAGAAACTGACGTTCATCTTGGGGATCGTTGTCATGGTCGTAGTGCTGCGAAAGCTCGAAGTAATACCCAGGCTCCAATGCGCGACAATTGCTCTTGCCGCTGAAGATTTTGCCTTGGACTTCCATTGCCTCGAGACGATGACGTGCCTTGCGCATACCCTCATCAGCATCGGCATACCCATAAAGACCTTCGTACTCAAAGACCTCCAACCGGCCAACCTCGCCCTGCTGGTTTATTGATTCGAGCTTAACCAGATGTGGATTACCGGGTTGCTTGTAGTCGAAGGACTTGAGGGTGAGCTGCGTCGGCTGGAAGCGACGACTGGACGACCAGGCGGTAATGGAGTCTTCTGTCTCGGTGACCGACGCACGGTGATAACGGATGACAGGCTGACCAGGGAGCTGCGTCAGAACGCTGCTGTCGTCGCTGATGATCATCCGATGCCCTTCCTGACTGTGCTGAAAGGTGAAGTACAGCCCTTCTTGCTCAAGCAAGCGCAAGACGAAGTTAAGGTCCGACTCCTGATACTGGGTGCAGAAGCTGATAGGCTTGAGTGGTTTACTCAATCGAAACTCGTGATCAGCCAACGTCAGGTAGTAAGCGAAGACTTCCTTGACGATTTGCTCAGTTGTCTTGTCCTGAAAAATACGCGAATCGCGACGTCGACTGAGGATCCACAGCCAAGGGACAAGCTCCGCACTGTAGTTGGCCACTCCAGCATCGGCGCCAGTATGAACGAAGTCCGACACATGGGCGCTGATGTACTTGGTGCTCCCATCCGCCAGCTCGATACCCATTGTCACTTTCTTGCCTATGAGCTTTTTCAGCTCGATCCGAGCATCTTGGGAAATGAGCTCAACATTGAAATAGAAGAGCTCCGACATCGCCTCATGGCCTGTGAAACTGAGGAGCTGTAGCTCCTGGTCGACTGGAAGAGGAGAGTCAAAAGTAATCAGGCGTCGATGCTGAGAAAGCATCTGCTCGAGGGCGTCCGTCATCATGTTCTTGCTTCCTGCACTAAGCTGAAAATCTTCCCATCAAAACGCTACAAGGTTCGGCTGTCAAATGGTGGCACTGAGCCACCCTGCTGCGTGTCGCACCATGGCATGAGAAGCAGAAAATCTCAACTGCTGTCACAAGATCTTACATATCGGGGGATTGGACCGCTATGTTGAGATTCACCGGAGATTTCCGGCGTTGGAAGCATAGGTAACGCTACGCAAATGATGGCAATATGCCTCTTTGACTTTCAGCTTCGCCGGAGGCACCTTATCCTCCGGAAATACATACCAACATCGCAAACGACACAGGGAGTGGACAATGGGTTTGAATAGCACCCAACTAACTCAGCTGGACAAGCAAATCGATGAAAATCGTACAGAAATGGTGATCATGAGCCGCGAAGATGCCATTCACCTAGTATCCTCTAATGAGAAGCGGCAGGGTCCATGCACACCTCTAAAAGTGTGCTCCCGCTCACAAAATGCGATTTTGGATGGTTTACGGGGGGCAACCCAACCGCTGTACAACGATAGCATTCATCGCTTGGTAAATACCAGTTGGGGTTCACCCGTACTCTTAGCAGTAAATGATGCCTATGACCTTACATCGCTATTAAGAAACATCGGGGGTTTCGGAACTGAGATCCGATACAGTACTTACAGAGGCCAACGGTATGTCATACTAACAGGACGGCCGGGCCTTCGGCAAATTCTAAGGGGTACTCGATACGGTATTCGCAATGCACAACTTGTTGAATTCGGTATTGGGCAATACGGTATCCGAGGATCTTCCCTTGCCGGATTTAGGCTCTCGTGTTACGTGGCCGTCGGCATCGAGGTGCTTGAGTGGGTGTTTAGCGACGAGGCTACGGTGGCAGATCTTTTAGGTGGCGTTTTTGTCGAGCTAGTAAAAGCAGGCATAGGATCTGTCATTGGCTATGCGGTTGCTACGCTTGTTGCCGGCGTTACAGCCAGCGCAGCGATGCCTTTGGTTGCCGGGGCAGCAGTGATTTTCGCTGTAGGCATTGCCCTCAATGCGATAGACAACGACCTTGAGATAAAAGCGACTGTTAAAGCCAGCTTAAATTACGCCATTGATAATGTTCGACTAATGACTGAAAAAATTCAGCCAATAGATAGACATGCCCTTGAGCGTTATAAAAACGAATTCATCAATAGCGTAGCCGACGCCGTTATTGACACGGCCTTCGACGAAGCGAAATCATGGCTACTAAAGAAAGTGCCAACCCACTTTATCCCAAACAGTCCAGACTTTAACTGGCCAAAAGCGCCCAACCTCCCTCGTCTTCCGAACTTCAATTTTCCTAAGTTTTGAGCCTGCAATCATGACAACCAACCCTCCATTTTTTGCATCCATAAAATTCAGGTTACTCGCTTCATTAACTTTTCTGATTTGCGCTAGTGTTGGCATATTCTCCGCCTATTGGCTGATTGCACACGTACTGCCAATTTACGGACAACTGTGGCGCCGAGCTTCTGCCATTGAAGTTCCTTATATGGCTTTTGGCTTGCTCATGGCGCCCCCTGTCATGCTCGCCTGCACCGTCGCCAGCGCATTCGCAATATGGACAGGTAAAAAATTTGCCCCCTCCAGCAAATCCGGCCTTGCGCAATTTCAGACCGGAATGATGAAAGCCTCTGTCTACTCATTGATTATACTTGCTCCTGTGGCCGCCATCATCACCACGGTAGCGCTCAACACGCTAGATTATACGATCTGTCCTCAACTGAAAAAGTCAGGCTCGGCATGGCAGACCTATTGGGTAAGCCACCCTGGCTTCTGCTTCACACCTGACAGCTATACAGAAAACAACTGGCCTTGCAAGAGGACAGACGGCAAAAAGTTATGTATAAATATGAATGAATAAATTTTTCCAAGGAGGATCTGAAGTAGTGATGAATTGCTGGCCGACATCTACCCCTACCGATTTTTAAAGCGACCTATCGATCAAAAGCGGGCCAAGTTCTGGGCGTTGCGAAGTTGCCCGCCTGGAGATCTGAATTTACCGTAAGCGCAACCGGGGCAAGACACTTTGGCAATTCCAGGTGCCCGGCGGCCGGCAAAGCATGTGGTACTCTCCTACCTGGCCAAGCGCCCCAGGCTGCAGTTGTTCTGGGTCAATGATGACCGGGTGTGCTTCAAGCCGGATCACTACATTCAAGTTGGTAAGCCCAGGTGATTAACATGAAACCTACTACACCACTCGAGTATGTAGACAAAGCGCTCGCACTCGCCATTGACCGCCAAAATCGCATCCCTGGCTTTCCTGTCTACGCCACCGTCATCGATCAGTTAAAGTACATCAGGGCCGTGTTCGACGGTACGGAGAAGGATAAATCGAAGCTGCACAGACTGACGATTGGTGCTATCGCGGCTAAAGAATTTGAACCCACGGACGAAGCCCTCGCCGAGGCATTGCTTCATGTTTATTACATTGCAGAGCAATCCGCCAACGGCCTGAAGATTCGCCTGCCTGGAGAAAAATAACTACCGAGGGGACGCGGACCGCCAAAAGCATTCAGGCAAACTGGCGGGCATTGGCCTGGCCCTTTGCCTACTGGCCGTAGGGGCACTTGGCGTCTACGTGCTCTGGACTGAAATCGTCCCGCTTTACGGTCGTATCTGGAGGCATGCACCGGTCGTGGAAACGCCCCTGATGTCATTCTTCTCGATCGCGGCATTGCCGTTCACGCCGATAATGGTGGCGGGATGCTTGATCGCCGCCTGGACCGGTCAGAAATTCGACCCGCCCAAAAAATCCTGGCTCTACGCGTTCCAACTACGCTCGATGCAATTGACGGTTGCACTCATGGTCGTAGCGCCTGTCATGATCGCGCTGACCACTGCCACACTCTCCGCCAAAGGCTACTGGTCGTGCCCCAAGCTGCGCATCTCGGGTTCTGGATGGCAAATGTTCTGGGTGAACGATGAGCGCATGTGCTTCACGCCAGACAGCTACATCAACGATAACTGGCCATGCAAGATCGTGAGCAAGCAGAACATCTGCGTCCAGGTGGATGGCCGCTAGCTGCTTAACTCGAAGGCGCTTCCCAGCATGAAATTCAACGACACCTACACCAGCCGCGAGCACCGCTTTTCGCTAGGGATAGAACTGACTTCACAGCAGTGCTACCTGTCGATCCCGGTCAGCAACGCACTGGCCGATTACGAAGAGTATTACTGTATCGACAAGGCCCGATACACGGCATGGCTACAGGATCCATCGGCTGCACTGCCCATGGTCGTCCGATGCCGCCGCCGCGAACTGGACCACCTCTTGATGATGCAACCTGGCACCCAGCGAGGCACGGCTGCCCCCTGCACCTGGGATCTGACCGAAATCTCGGCGGTACTGGCACGAGCAGCAACCTTGCTGCTGCGCGATGGTGGTTACTCAAGCTGGGCCAACACGCTCCTAGGCTACCACTCACGGGTGCACAGCGACCCCGAGCAGGTTCGTTTGAGCGTTTTCGAAATGCCCTACGGCATGGGCACGCTCAGCGATGCCGTCCTGTATGAAAACGGCTCGCTTTTGATCGAGGCCACCGATGAATTACACGCCTTGCTCGGGTGGTTGCGGGAGTGGGGAATCGAGGGTCGCATGGCCGCTGCAAAGCCGCTGTAGCAACCCATGCCAAACCGCTTTGGCGCGGCATATTCCGTCGCATTGCCATCATTGAAACGTGTCGCGATGACAGTCGAATGCCATCACCTCGACGCAGAGAAATGAGACCCGCTTCACTTTTTGAAAAAAACTTTTTACGCCAGTTTTTACCGTCCTTTTAGTACTTCCGCCCCCTGACTTTAGGGGCCAAAGCCCCATTTCCCGTACTCGAAACCCTTCACCAATGGCATGGCGCCATCATTGCGTCACATCACAAAACAGGGAAAAAATCGCCCCCCTCGCGGGAACTTCTTCCACAGCGAGGTGCCCTACTCGGCATTGCTGGCAACACGATATTCATGTGCCAGCACTCAAGTTTGCCGCCGTCGAGAGGCGCAATTTCAAGGTCCACGCCATTGGCGTTTCAGGACGATCAAGCAGGCACATGGACGATGCACCGATGACACAGACATTCGATGTCGAAGCACTGATCAAGCTGCGTAGCCAGACGCGGGCGATCTCCGATGCGCTGAAGGCGCAGGCGGCGGATTACCTCGCCACGGTGGCACCACTGATCCGTCCGCAAACCCTGTTTGGCGAATACCTGCAAGGCGCCCCGCGCAGCAGCGGGCGCGAAACCCAGGGCCACTTCCAGGCCCTGGTCGAACTCTACGAACGTATCGGCTCGGCCGCGCCGTTCCAGCTGGTCACCGAGCTGGAAGTACCGCTGAACCTGATCAGCACCACCCCCGAACTGTTCCCGCTGGAATACGACAAGGCCCTGGAACACAGCGGCCAGGTCATCCGCATCACCAGCCCGACCCGCTGGGTGGTGGGCTTCCACGCCTTCGACCTGGCGCGGTTTCGCAACGTCATCAAAGACCCCAACCGCAGCAGCGCCGAGCTGTACCGCTTCGTGGTGCACTACCTGGTGCTGTTCTACTGCCTGAGCAAGTCGCCTGGCCTTGGCCGGCTGTTCGAGGGCCTGCGCTACAGCCTGAGCTTCGAGCGCCTGAAGGGCTTTGGCGACCTGCCGTTCTGCGTCATCAGCTCGCCGGTGCGCTCTGAACTGCCCGACGACTCGGTCATCCGCAGCAGCACGCAGATTGCCGGCAACACCAGCTTCGAAGAACTGGTGGGCCGCGACAACATCCTGGAAATGAACGACGAAATCCGTCAGCGCCTGCTGCTGACGATCGAAGGACTGTAACGCGCAGCGCCCGGCAACGGGCCGCGCAATGATTCGCAGCGAATTGCTCGCACTGGAGAACACGATGGCGAAGAAGGAAAGCACTCAGCACAAACTCGACCGCGTTCGCGCGCCTCGGGTCCATATCACCTACGACGTGGACATCGGCGATGCCATCGAGAAAAAGGAGCTGCCCTTCGTCGTCGGCGTACTGGGCGACTTCTCCGGCAACCCGCTGGAGCCGCTGCCAAAACTCAAGGACCGCAAGTTCGTGTTCATCGACCGCGACAACTTCAACGGCGTGCTCAAGGGCATCAAGCCACGCCTGACCTACCGCGTCGACAACACCCTGGCCAAGAACGGCACCCAGCTGGGCGTGGAGCTGAACTTCAACAGCCTCGAAGACTTCGAGCCACAGAACGTGGTCAAGCAGGTCGAACCGCTGCGCAAACTGCTGGAAGTGCGCAACAAGCTGGCCGACCTGCGTAACAAGATGGGCGGCAACGACAAGCTCGAAGAGCTGCTGATGGACGTGCTGCAGAACACCGAGAAGCTCAAGACCCTGGGCAAGGAATTCGGCCGTGAAGCCGAAGTGAAAGACCCATCCAGCAGCGATCGCGCCTGAGCAGGAGCCCGAACATGACCGACAAGCAAACCGCACCGCAACAGGCCGGCGAACTGGTCGAAGTGGAAAACTTCGCGCCACAGGCATCGTTGCTCGACAGCATCATTTCGCAAAGCCGCGTGGCCCGCTCCGACACCGAGCGCAACCGCACCCGCGACCTGATTGGCGAACTGGTGAACCAGGTGCTCGAGGGTGAGATGACCCCGAGCAAGGACCTGATCGCCGTGCTCGATTCGCGTATCGCCGAGATCGACGCGATGCTTTCCGAGCAGATGAACGAAATCATGCACGCCCGTGAGTTCCAGCAGCTGGAAGCCTCCTGGCGCGGCCTGAAATACCAGGTAGACCAGACCGAGACCAGCACCACGCTGAAGATCCACCTGCTCAATGCCTCGAAGAAAGACCTGGTACGCGACCTGAAGGCCGCCAGCGAATTCGACCAGAGCGCGCTGTTCAAGAAGGTCTACGAAGAAGAGTACGGCACCTTCGGCGGCGCGCCTTTCGGCATGCTGATCGGTGACTACGAGTTCAACCGCAACCCCGAAGACATGTACCTGCTGGAGGAGATCTCGCACGTCGCCGCAGCAGCCCATGCCCCGTTCATTTCGGCCGCCTCCCCCGAGCTGTTCGGCTGGGACTCCTTCACCGAGATGTCCGGCCCGCGTGACCTGGCAAAGATCTTCGACACCGTCGAATACGCCAAGTGGAAGTCGTTCCGCGCCTCGGAAGACTCGCGCTACGTCGGCCTCACCCTGCCGCACGTGCTCGGTCGCCTGCCGTATGGCCCCGATACCACCCCGGTGGAAGAATTCAACTTCGTCGAAAGCGTCGATGGCCGCGACCACAACAAGTACCTGTGGATGAACGCCGCCTATGCCCTCGGCACCCGCGTTACCGATGCCTTCGCCCGCTACGGCTGGTGCGTGGCCATCCGCGGCGTGGAAGGTGGCGGCCTGGTCGAAGGTTTGCCAACCCATACCTTCAAGACCGACGACGGCGAAATCGCCCTCAAGTGCCCGACCGAAATTGCCATCACCGACCGCCGCGAAAAAGAGCTGTCGGACCTGGGCTTCATTCCCCTGGTGCACTGCAAGGGCACCGACTATGCCGCGTTCTTCGGCACCCAGTCGGCGCAGAAGCAGAAGCAGTACAACACCGACATCGCCAACGCCAACGCGCGCCTGTCGGCCCAGCTGCAGTACATCTTCGCCACTTCGCGCATCGCCCACTACATGAAGGCCATCATGCGCGACAAGATCGGTAGCTTCGCCTCGCGCATGGATGTCGAGCGCTTCCTCAACCAGTGGCTGGCCAGCTACGTGCTGCTCGACGACACCGCCAGCCAGGAAGCCAAGGCCAAGTTCCCGCTGCGCGAAGCCCGCGCCGAGGTGTTCGAAGTGCCGGGCAAGCCAGGTGTGTACAAGGCCGTGACCTACCTGCGTCCGCACTACCAGCTGGATGAGCTGACCGCTTCGCTGCGCCTGGTTGCCGAGCTGCCACAGGGCGCGCGCGGCTGACAGGCCGGTGTGTACAGGGATGACACATGAGTAACCAGGCCCGCCTGCTGCCCTCGCTGCTCGACCGACTGCTGGACGACCGTCCGTACCAGTCGGCCGAGCCAGCCGTGCAACGCACCTGCTCGTTGAGCGAGTACAAGGCCAGCATCGTCCGTGACCTGGAGGTACTGGTGAACACTCGCCAGAGCCTGGTCGCCGAAGAGCTGGAGGGCTACAGCCAGCTCGGTGGCTCCATCCTCGAATACGGCATGCCCGACTTCATCAGCCGCAGCGTGCTCGACCCGCATGATCGGCGCCTGATCCAGCAGCAACTGGAGCGGGCGATCAGCACAGGGGACCGGCGCTTTCGCCGTGTCCGCGTGCAGCTGCTGGCCCAGCAGAACGGCCACCGCATGTTGACCTTCCGCGTGGACGCCGTGTTGCGTCTGCAGGACATCAGCCGCCAGGTGTCATTCGACGCCGTGCTGCAGGTCAACACCCAGGAATACAAAGTGCAGAACCTCAACTGATGCTCGACGAACTGCTGCCCTACTACGAAAAGGAACTGTCGCACCTGCGCTTCCTCGGCCAGGAGTTTGCCGCGCAGTACCCGAAAATCGCTTCGCGGCTGTTGATCGAGGGCGACAACTGCGAAGACCCGCACACCGAGCGCCTGATCGAGGCGTTCTCGTTCCTGTCTGCGCGGGTGCACAAGAAGCTCGATGACGAGTTTCCGGAAATCGTCGAATCCTTCCTCGAGGTGCTGTACCCACACTACCTGCGCCCTACCCCATCGATGTCGATTGCCGAGCTGAGCCTGGGCAAGCACGAGAAAGTCACCGAAGCCTACCGGGTGGCGCGCCATACCGAGATGCATGCCAATGCCGTGGAAGGTGTGGTGTGCAAGTTCCGCACCTGCTACCCGGTTGAGCTGTGGCCGATTGCCGTGCAGCAGGCCTCGTTCGCCGAACTGGAGCGTTCGGCCTTCAACGGCCACAGCGCCGACCTGGTCGCACGCCTGCGCATCCGCCTGGCAGCCACCGGCGATGCCCTGTTCGGGCAGATGGAACTGGACCGCCTGCGGTTCTTCCTCGACGGCGAGGCGACCCTGATGCTGCAGCTGTACGAGCTGCTGTTCAACAACCTGGCCAAGGCCACCCTGAGCTTCCAGGACCAGGGCCGCAGCCGCGAAGTGGCCTTGCCGGCCGATGCCCTGAAAGCCGTGGGCTACGCCCGTGACGAAGGCCTGGTGGACTACTCCGAGCGCTCGTTCCTGGGCTACCGCCTGCTGCACGAGTACTTCACCTTCCCCGACAAGTTCATGTTCTTCGACCTGAACGGCTTTGCCCGCATCCTGCAGGGCAAGGCCATCGAGCAGGTCGAGATCAACTTCTATTTCTCCGACTACGACCTCAGCGAGCGCCTGGCGCGGCTGACACAGAACATCGGGCGCAACAACTTCAAGCTCAACTGCACACCGATCATCAACCTGTTCCGCCAGCAAGCCGAACCGATCAAGCTGACCCACACCCAGCACGAATACCCGGTCACTCCCGATACACGGCTGCACAACGCTGCCGAAGTCGTCTCGATCGACCGCGTACGGCGGGTGCGCAAACTCGGCGGCATCGACCAGGTCGCCACCTGCCACCCGTTTTTCGAACCCCGTGGCGAGCAGGACCCGCACAGCAGCTTCTGGGTGGCGCGCCGGCGCATCCAGGGTGACGCCACCGCCATGAGCATCCGCGTGGTCGACCGCGACCTGGAGCTGATCGACGCCAGCAGCGACACCCTCAGCATCGGCCTTACCTGCAGCAACCGCGATGTACCGCTGATGCTGCCGTTCGGGGGCGAACGTGGTGACTTCAACATTCCCGCCAACTCGGTGATCAAGGATATCCGCTGCCTGCGCAAGCCCACCGCCACGGTGCGTGTGCCCCTGGGCAAGGGCCTGATCTGGCGGTTGATCGCCCACCTGTCGCTGAACCATATGTCGCTGGTCAGCCAGGGCCGCGAAGTGCTGCTGGAGCTGTTGTCGCTGTACAACTACCGCAATGTTTCCGCCATTCGCAAACAGATCAACGGCATCAAGGCGATCAGCAGCGAGCCGGTGGTCGCACGCATCGGCCACCCGCGGCCGAACTTCGTACGTGGCGTCGGCATCACCCTGACCCTGGACGAAAGCCAGTTCATCGGCAGTGGCGTGTACCTGTTCGGCATGGTGCTGGACCACTTCTTCGGCCAGTACTGCTCGATGAACAGCTTCACCCAACTGGCCCTGCGCACCCAACAACGAGAAAAGAGAGTCGTCCAATGGCCAGCACGCACCGGCGATCAGCCCCTGGTCTGATCGATCAGGCCCGAGCCGAGCCGCACCGATTCGAATTCTTTCAATTGGTGCGCCTGCTCCGCCTGCACTACAGCCGTACCGGGCGCATGGACCTGGCAACCCGGCCGCACGAAGACCCGCTGCGTTTTCGTACCCAGCTGTCGCTGGCGTTCCCGGCCAGCGAGGTCAGCGACCTGCACTTCGAGCGCGAAGGCAAGGTGTCGCCGGCCGGCTTGCCGCTGTCGGAAGTGCAGGTCACCTTCATGGGCCTGGTCGGGCCGTCGGGCGTACTGCCGCGCCCGTATACCGAGCTGCTGCTGGAGCGCCACGTGCAGTATCGCGACGATGCCGCCCACGCGTTTCTCGACATCTTCTCGCACCGCATGACCACGCTGTTCTACGAAGCCTGGCAGAAGTACAAATTTCATATCGAGCACGAGCGCAATGGCACTTCGGGCTTCGATGGCTACCTGCTCAACCTGGTCGGCCTCGGCCCGCGCGCGCAGCAACTCAAGTTCGAGCAGCAACCAACCGCGCTGCGCCGCGAGCTGTTCAGCTACTTTGCCGGCCTGCTCAGCCAGAAGCCGCGCAACGCGCTGAACCTCGAACGCATGCTCGGCTTCTATTTCTCGCTGCCGATCAAGGTCCGCCAGTTCGCCGGGCGCTGGCTGCACCTGCAGCCCGAACAATGCACCCAGCTCGGCCGCCGCAATGCCCAGCTCGGCCACAGCGCCGTAGCCGGCAACCGGGTCTGGGACTACCAGTCGTGCATCCGCATCGAGCTGGGCCCGCTAAGCCTGGCCGACTACCAGCGCTTCCAGCCGGGCACCGCGTGCTACCGCAAGCTGGTCGAGCTGGTGCGCTTCTATATAGGCGCCGAACTGGATTTCGAAATTGCCCCGCGCCTCAAGCGCGAGGCGGTGCCACGCGCCCAGCTGGGCCGCAGTGGCAATGTCGCCCTGGGCTGGCTGGGCTGGCTCAAACGCCCTGGTCGTGACGCGGAGCCTTCGCGTTGCGCCGTCTTCCACATTCCTTACGATGGGGTCGCCTTGTGAACCTGAAGTCTCTGTTCGCCAAGCTCAACGAAACCAGCCGCACGGCCACGGAAAGCGCGGCGGCCCTGTGCCTGTCGGAGCACCATTACGACGTGGAGGTGGAGCACCTGCTGCTGCAGTTGCTCGACAACAGCGACAGCGACCTGGCGCCAATCCTGCGCCACTACGAAGTAGTCGCCGAGCGCTTGCAGGCGCAACTGGTCACGGCCCTGGGCACCTTCAAGAAAGGTAATACCCGCACCCCGGCGCTGTCGCCGCACATCACCCGCATGATCGAACAGGCCTGGTTGCTGGCGTCGATCGAATACGGCGTCGGCCAGGTGCGCAGCGCTCACCTGCTGCAGGCCCTGCTCGACGATGCCGAACTGCGTCGCGTGGTGATCGCCTCGGCGCCGGAGCTGGAGAAAATCAACGCCGATGACCTGCGCCTGAACCTTGCGGCGCTGGTGGAAGGCAGCGCCGAGTCCCGGCAGGCCAGCCCGCTGGCCAGCCCTGCGGCGCCAGTGAACAGTGCGAGCAAGGCCGGCGGCAAGACTCCGGCGCTGGACCAGTACACGGTCAACCTCACCCAGAGCGCCCGCGAAGGCCGCATCGACCCGGTGCTGGGCCGCGAGTTCGAAGTACGGCAGATGGTCGACATCCTCACCCGCCGTCGGCAGAACAACCCGATCCTCACCGGCGAAGCCGGGGTCGGCAAAACCGCCGTGGTCGAAGGCCTGGCCCTGCGCATCGCCCAAGGTGACGTGCCGGCGGTGCTCAAGGATGTGGCCCTGCACACCCTCGACCTGGGCCTGCTGCAGGCCGGCGCCGGGGTCAAGGGCGAGTTCGAGAACCGCCTCAAGGCAGTGATCGAAGAGGTCAAACGCAGCCTGCACCCGATCATCCTGTTCATCGACGAAGCCCACACCCTGATCGGTTCCGGTGGCCAGGCCGGGCAGAACGATGCCGCCAACCTGCTCAAGCCGGCCCTGGCCCGTGGCGAGCTGCGCACCATCGCCGCCACTACCTGGGCCGAATACAAGAAGTACTTCGAGAAGGACGCCGCCCTCGCCCGCCGCTTCCAGGTGGTCAAGGTGGAGGAACCCGACGAAGACAAGGCCATCCACATGCTGCGCGGCCTGCTCGGCAAGATGCGCGAACACCACAAGGTAGCGGTGATGGACGAAGCGCTGGTGCAGGCCGTGCGCCTGTCCAACCGCTACATCACCGGCCGCCAGCTGCCCGACAAGGCGGTCAGCGTGCTCGACACCGCCTGCGCACGCATTGCCCTGGCGCAATCGTCGCAACCTGGCGCCCTGGAAGACTGCCGACGCCAGATCGACAACCTGCAGGCCGAAATCGCCGTGCTCGGCCACGAAGCCGGCAAAGGCCACGACCACACTCGCCGCCTGGGCGAGCTGCAGGCTGCCCTTCAGGCCGAGCAGCAGCGGGAGCAGCA
Source organism: Pseudomonas sp. SA233 (assembly GCF_054792385.1). Lineage (NCBI taxonomy): Bacteria > Pseudomonadati > Pseudomonadota > Gammaproteobacteria > Pseudomonadales > Pseudomonadaceae > Pseudomonas > Pseudomonas sp. SA233. The sequence goes on from NZ_CP096449.1 coordinate 3,069,599, forward strand.
GCTGAACACGCAGTGGCAACAGGAGCTGGAACTGGTCGAACAGCTCAAGGCGCTGGACGCCGCCAGCGAGGCCGATGCCAAGCAGCTCAACGCCCTGCGTGCCGAACTGGCCCGCGTGCAAGGCGATCAGCCCCTGGTCCATGCCCTGGTCGACAGCGGCGCCATCGCCCAGGTCATCAGCGGCTGGACCGGTATCCCGCTGGGCAAGATGCTGCGTGACGAGATCGACACCGTGCAGCGCCTGCCGGCCCTGCTTGGTGAGCGCGTGCTGGGCCAGGACCACGCCCTGCACGAGATCGGCAAGCGCATCAAGATTTCCCGCGCACGCATGGAAGACCCGAACAAACCGATCGGTGTGTTCCTGCTGCTCGGCCCCAGCGGCGTCGGCAAGACCGAAACCGCGCTGGCCCTGGCCGATACCCTGTACGGCGGTGAACGCAACCTCATCACCATCAACATGTCCGAGTACCAGGAAGCTCACACCGTTTCGAGCCTCAAGGGCTCGCCTCCCGGCTATGTCGGCTATGGCGAAGGCGGCGTGCTGACCGAGGCGGTGCGCCGCAAGCCGTACAGCGTGGTGTTGCTCGACGAGGTGGAAAAAGCCCACCCCGACGTGCTCGAACTGTTCTTCCAGGTATTCGACAAGGGCGTGCTGGACGATGGCGAAGGCCGCGAGATCAATTTCCGCAACACGGTGATCATCCTCACCTCCAATACCGGTACCGAGCGCATCATGCAGACCTGCCTGAACGCCACCGAGCTACCGACGCCCGCAGCGATCGTCGAAGACCTGCGTGACCAGCTCAACCATGTGTTCAAGCCGGCCTTCCTCGGCCGCCTCAGCATCGTGCCGTTCTACCCGGTGCAGGACCAGATCCTCGAGCGCATCGTCGCCCTCAAGCTCGAACGCATCGCCAAGCGCTTCGCCCGCAACCACCAGGCCGAGCTCAGCTACGACCAGGCGTTGGTCAAGGCCATCGCCGCGCGCTGCACCGAGGTCGACAGCGGTGCACGCAACATCGACAACATCCTGTCCCAGACCCTGATGCCCGAGCTCGCCCAGCGCGTGCTCGAGCGCATGGCCCAGGACACGCCGATCCAGCGTCTTGCGATCGAGCTGGGCAGCGATGGCGATTTCGCCTATCGCGTGGCCTGACCAGTACACGGAGGTTTTGCCGTCATGCAACACAAGCACACCGCCCTCAAACGCCTGACCACAGCTGCCTTGCTGGTGGCGCTGGCCGGCTGCGGGGTCACCGACCGTATCGGCAAGCGCATGGAAGACAGCTGGGCGGCCGACATGCTGGCCGACAGCGAAAAGGTCATCCTGACCTCCGACGGCGGCAACCAGCTCAACCCCGATGCCGAGGGCAAGCCGCTGTCGGTGGTGATGCGCGTGTACCAGCTGACCGACCTCGAACGCTTCGCCGCGACCGATGCCGAGACCCTGTGGGACACCCCGGAAAAGGCCTTGGGCAACACCCTGGTGGAAGCCCGCGAGATCACCCTGCTGCCGGGCATCGGCCAGATCGACCAGTGGCCACTGGCCAAGAGCGCTCGCTACGTCGGCGTGGCAGCGTTCTTCCGCAACGAACAGGACGCGCGCTGGAAGGTCGCCTTCGACGCCAACTCGCTGCGCAAGGACGGTATCTGGTTCTCTTCCGACGGCCTGCGGGTACTGGTGGACAACACCGAAATCAGCGCCATGCGTGGCGTCGACGTACTGAACAAACCGCCGACCGCCGACCAGCTGGCAGCCGCGCAGAAGGCCCGGGACAACGCACCGACGCTCACCGACAAGGTGCAGGACGCCGTGCTCGACAAGGCCAGCGATGCCGCCGGCAAATCGGCACAGAACACCATGGATTCAACCTTCAACTCTTTAGTGGATAGCGTCAAATGAGCAAGCAGAGCCGGGTGATGTGGTCGGAAGGCATGTTCCTGCTGCCCCAGCACTTCCAGTACCAGGATGAGTTCCACCAGCACCAGCTGGCCGAGGCGACCCTGCGCACCACCCCATTCCATTGGGGTGTTCAGGTACTGCAGGTGGATGAGGACGCCCTGGCCAACGGTTCGCTGCAGCTCAAGCGCCTGAAGCTGGTGTTCCCCGATGGCAGCCTGTACGACGCGCCGCAGCATGACCCGCTGCCGGCTGCCCGCGACCTCAAGGACCTGCTAAAGGCCAACGACCTCAAGGTCCATGCTGCCTTGAAACTGCCCGAGCCATTCGGCCTGAACTATGTCGAGGACGGCCAGGAACACAAGGCCGCGCGGCGTTTCCGCAAGCAGTTCGATACCCTGCCCGACCTCAATGAAGGCGAGCTGGAAAACGAAATCACCAGCCTGCGCCTGAACGTGGTGCTGCTGGTGGACGGTGACAGCCTGGACGGCTACAGCCACTGCCCGCTGGCCAGGCTGTCCCGCAACAGCATGGGCGGTTTCAATCTCGACCCGCATTTCGTCCACCCCACTCTGCATCTGGGCAGCCACGAGACCCTGGCCGGCATCGGCAAGCGCCTGCTCGGCGCCCTGCAGGCCAAGAGCAAGGCCCTGTCCGGCCGACGCCGCGAACGCGCCGACCAGATCGCCGAGTTCGGCTCCAGCGACGTAACCCTGTTCTGGCTGCTGAACACCGTCAACCGCGCCCACCCGCAGCTGGCCCATCTGCTGGCGCACCCGCGCCTGCACCCCGAGCGCCTGTACCTGTTCCTTGCCGACCTGGCGGGTGGCCTGCTGACGTTCACCCTGGACACCCAGCTCAGCGACATCCCCGAATACGACCATCACGACCCGGCCGCGTCGCTGGTCAAGCTCGACGAGATGATCCGGGTGATGCTCGACAACGTGGTGCCCAACCAGTGCATCGTCATCAACCTCAACCAGACCAAGCCGTCGTACTGGCAGGGCCAGTTGCACGATCCACGCCTGACCGAGGCCGACTTCTATATCTCGGTCCATGCCGACATGCCTGGTGCCAGCCTGCTGGAGCTGGTACCGCGGGCATTCAAGGTCGGCTCGCCGGAAGACATCGAGGTGGTGGTCAACAGCGCGATGCCCGGCGTCACGCTCAACCATGCCGCACGGCTGCCCAACGCAATTCCGGTGCGCCTGGACAACCAGTACTTCGCCATCGAGCCGCATGGCCATGTCTACGAGCGAATGATGAATGCCCAGACCATCTGCTTCTACGCGCCCAGCGCCTTTACCAACCTCAAGCTTGAACTGATGGCGGTGCTCAAATGACCGAAGCCGTATTGCAACAGGGCGCCGTCGCGGCCGCCAACGACAAACCAACGCTCAAGGACCTGGTCCAGGACTTCATCAGCATGGCCCTGATCGTGCGGCGTGGTCGTCAGGTCACCTCGGTGCCGGCCTTCGAAGCCAGCGTGGAACGGTTCTTCGCCAACCTGGAACGCGACGCCCGCGCCGCCAACTACAGCGCCGAACAGGTCAAGGACACCCAGTACGCGCTGTGTGCCTTCCTCGACGAGAGCGTGCTGCGCGCGAGCGACAACCAGCTGCGCCAGCACTTCGAGCTGCAGCCGCTGCAGTTCCGCTACTTCGGCGTGCACCTGGCGGGTGAAGGCTTCTTCGAGAAGGTCGATGCGCTGCGTGCCGACGTCAAGCAGAACATCGATGTACTCGAGGTCTACCACCTGTGCCTGGCCTTGGGCTTCGAGGGCAAGTTCAGCCTCGGCCAGAAAGACCAGCTGCGCTACCTGGCCAATACCCTGGGCCAGGATATTGCCCGCTACCGCAAGGCGCCCAAAGCACTGTCACCGGACTGGGCACTGCCCGACCAGGTGTCGCAGATGCTGCGCCACGAGGTGCCGCTGTGGGTTTACCTGGCGCTGATCGCGCTGGTCTGCGTCGCCGTGTACCTGACGCTGGACTGGTTGCTGGACAAGGACGTCGCCGCCCTTTCCGAACAAATCCGCCAGCTGTTCAGTGCCTGAGCAAACGTCAGGTAGCCGAGTCAGGAAGACATGAAAACATTACTGCGCCTTTTGAAGAATTTCTGGTTTCTCCTGCTGCTGCTGTGGCTGGCGAGCCTGTTGACCTGCTGGTTGGTCGCCCCGTTGCTGCCATGGCTGCAACAGCACCTGCCCGAAGCACTGGCAATCATCAGCGCCTGCTTCCTGCTGGTGATCGTGCTGCGCCAATACCAGCGCATTCGCGCCGAGCACAACCTGGAGAACCTGCTGCAGATCGAGGTTGATCGCTCGTGGAATGCCACTGGCGAGTTCCGTGACCAGCAGGTGCTGCGCGAACGCCTCAAGCATGCCATTGCCATGTTGCGCACCGACCGCTCCGCTGGAGGCGGTGGCAAGGCGGCACTGTCCGACTTGCCCTGGTACCTGGTGGTTGGCATGTCGGCAGCCGGCAAGACCTCGCTGCTGACCCATTCCGGCCTGTCGGCCAGCATTGCCACGGCCAACGACAGCGAAAGCGGCACCCAGCACTGCGACTGGTACTTCAGCCCCGACGCGGTAATGATCGACACCGCCGGCCGCTATTTGCGTGATGACCAGTCGGCCAGCGAGTTCTCGGCCTTCCTGCGCATGCTGCGCAAGCAGCGCGGCAAGGCGGCGATCAATGGCCTGGTCATGGTGGTCAGCCTGCCCGAGCTGCTGGCGGCCAACAGCGACGAACGCAATGCCCTGGCGGCCCAGCTGGTGGCGCGGGTGGAAGAGTACGCCGAGTGCCTTGACGCCAACCCGCCGGTCTACCTGATGCTGAGCAAGACTGACCAGTTGCCGGGCTTCAGCCAGGCGTTCGACGGCCTCGACCTGCATGAACGCCAGCAACCGCTGGGCATGACCTTCGGCCTGTCGGAAATCCGCAACAACGGCCTGCACGCCGTGCTGCAGACGCGCCTGGGCAACCTGCAGAACCACATTCGCCAGCATGTCGACGCGCAGGTGATCGCCCTCGGTGCCGAAGCCGACAGCACCCTGCTGAACTTCCCGCAATACTTCGCCGCACTCAGCGGTGTCCTCGAGCAGTTCCTGGAGCACTTCACCCGCGGCCATCGCGGCGGTGCCCCGCTGCTGCTGCGCGGCCTGTACTTCACCAGCGCCCTGCAGACCGGGCAGCAGCTGGGGCAGGTATACGAAGACGTCATCGCCGACGAATTCGCCCTGCAAGCCGCCTACGATGAGCACGCCGAGAACGTCGGCGAGGCCGCGGGCAACCGCAGCTACTTCATCACCGACACCTTCCGCCAGGTGATCTTCCCCGATCGCGACCTGACCCTGTACCAGTCGCGCCTGGGCCGCCAGGCTGCGTTCAGCCCGCTGCTGCTGGGCCTGGCCGCTGCGACCGGGTTGCTGTTCATCGGTTGGCAGGCACTGTCGTTCACCAATAACCGCCAATGGCTGGACAGCCTGCGCGGGCAGCTGGCGCAGATCGAGCAGGCAGAAGACCGCGAGCAGCAGCTGGCCGCAGGCAAGGGCCTGGAAGTGCTGCGCGAACAGATGGCCCGCGTCGAAACCCATCGCCTGCAGGGTGTACCACTGCAGTTGGGGGGTGGCCTGTACCATGGCGAAGCCATCCACCAGGTGACTCGCACCGCCTACCTGGCGCAACTGCGCAGCCAGGCGCTGGAGCCGATCGCACGCAGCCTGCAAGTGCAGATGCGGGCCTTCAACACCTTTGCCAACGGTATCAACCAGGAGCTGGAATTCACCCCGGCGCCGACACCGAAAAAACGCAACGGCAAGCCGCTGGCCCCGGCCATTGCAGCCAAGGCCCAGGCTGCGCTGGGCAACAGCCGCGCCGGTGCCTATGCCGCCAAGGTCAACCTGGCCACCGCCAGCGATGCCGCCGAGCTGTCTGCCACCACCGGTGGCCTGTCACTGTCCGAAGAAATGCTCGGGCGCCTCGACGAACAGCAGGTGGCCTCGATCATCGATGCCTACAACACCCTCAAGCTGTACCTGTTGCTGACCGAGCCCCAAGGGCATCCGGACCCGGCCTTCGTCGCTGCCAACCTGCCCCAGGCCTGGGCCAGCGCCGCCACCGAAGGCACTCCGGCCGACGCAGCCGTGATCGCAGAAAATGCCCCGCTGTACGTACAGTTGCTGGAACAAGGCCAGGCGCCGTCGTTGCCGCGTAACGAACAGCTGATCAACGAAACCCGGCAGAATCTCAAGTCGTTCATGATCTCCAGCTCGCTGGTCGATCGCGAGTACCTGCGCCTGCAACTCGAGTCGAGCCGCCAGTTCCCGGCACTGAGCCTGAACGACCTGGTGCCGCAACCGGGCCGCGCGTTGCTGTATGGCTCTGCTGGCGTACCGGCAATCTATACCCGCCAGGGCTGGGACACCTTCGTCAAGCCGGAACTGATCAAGCTGGTGTCGGGCAACCTGCGCAACGAGTCGGACTGGGTACTGGACGGTGAAGGTGGCGATGCCATCGTGCAAAAGGCCAACTTCGTGCGCGAGTTCATGACCCGCTACAAACGCGACTACACCCAGGCCTGGTACAAGATGGTCAGCAGCGTGGGGGTACGCCACTTCGCCGACCTGGCCTCGGCCACCCAGCAGCTGGGGCTGCTCAGCGATGTGCAGAACTCGCCGGTAAAGAACCTGCTAGCGGCGGTCAATGACAACACCCAGTGGGACCTGCCGGTCAAGCACGCCATCCCGGCCCCCGGTAGTACCCGCGATGACGGCTTCTGGAGCAAGGTCTCCGGCCTGCTCGACACCAAGGACGCCCTGCCCGCCAACGTCGCCCCGACCCTGCCGGCGGTGGACGACGGCAGCCTGGCCAAGCGCTTCGAACCGGTAGCGCGGGTATTCGCCGAAAACAACGCCGAAGGTGCCGACAGCACCATCATGGACCGCTACCTGGCCGCCTTGCGCAAGCTCAAGGTACGCATGAACAACATCCAGCGTTCGCAGGATGTGGGCAAGAGCAGCAAGCAGCTGATCAGCGAGACCCTGGAAGGCCAGCCGAGCGAGATCACCACCGTGCGCAACTACGTGGAGAGCAGCGTCGACACCAGCCAGGACGGCCTGTCGCGCTCGCTGCAGGGGCTGTTCAGCCTGCCTATCCAGTATGCCTGGGCGACCCTGCGCGATCCGGCCGGCCAGCAGATCGCCAAGGCCTGGGCGCAGCAGATCGCCAAGCCTTGGGAACAGGTCATGGCGCACCGCTACCCGATTGCCGGCAGCAGCCGCAACGAGGCGTCGGTAAAGGACCTGCAGCGCTTCGTCGACCCCGACAGTGGCCTGCTGCCGGCCTTCAAGCGCAACGAAATCGGCAACCTGGCCGGGGGTGAAGGCCTGGGTGTGGGCGACGGCAAGGCACCGGCGCTGGTCAACCCAGGCATGCTCAACAGCATCGACAAGGCCAGCTCCGTGGGCCAAGTGATCGCCAGCCTGTCGGACCGTGACAACGGCTTCGAAATCATGCTGGAACCTTCTGCCAACTTCACCGACATCGTGTTCACCCTCGATGGCCAGGAACAGCACTACCGCAACGGCCGCAGTAGCTGGAACCGCTTCGCCTGGCCGGGCACCAGCAACGCTCCGGGTGCCCGCCTGGATGTGGTCACCCTCAGTGGCGCGCGGGTCACCGTGTTCGACTTCCCCGGGCGCTGGGGCCTGCTGCGCATGAACGAAAGCGCCCGGGTCGAGGACCTGGACGGCATTCAGCAACGCTTCAGCTGGAACACCGCCAGCGGCCGCGTGAGCCTTGTAGTGCGTAACTTCGGTGGGGTGAAACTGACCGACCTGGGTGATGTCAAGGCGCTGAGCGCCCTCAACGACAGGGGCGCCCAATGATCGGTTGCTTCGGCAAGCTGCCGTCGAGCGCAGACTTCGTCAGCCTGCATGGCGCGGCGGAAGAAGTCTGCGAGTTCGACGCCTGGCTGCAGTCTGCGCTGGCGGCCATGCGCCACCGCGAAGACTGGCAGGCATTGTTCGACGCCCTGCCGATGTGCTTCTTCAATTACCGCGCGAGCAACGGCAACTGGCTGCTGGGTGGCCTGCTCAGCTCGCGGGATGCCAGCCAGCGACGCTACCCGTTCTTCATCTTCCAGTTGCTCAAGGGCGAGGGAGCCACGATGCTGGTGAACCCGTTCACCCTCGGCGAGCTGTTCAGCGCGCAGATCAAGCCGATGCTGCACCAGGCGGTGCAGGGTGCTGACTGCACCAGCCTGTTCGAACGCATCAAGGCCCTGCGGCCGCTGCAGGCCCAGGACCTCGACCTGTTCCGCCAGGTGCACGCCAAATTCCTCAAGGATTTCAGCTTGGCCGATGTCGCCCGCGCCCTGCTGCGCTCCTGGCCGGACTTCAAAAGTGACAAGGCGCTTGCGCTGCTGCAGGCAAGCCGAGCCGTGCTGCACAACGATTTCGCCGGTGGTATCGAACTGCCCTTGCCGGCCGAACGCGGGCTGAAAAACCCTACCGCCGACCTCTGGCTGACCTGGCTGACCCGCATGAGCCGGCAGCCCGGCGTGCCGGCGGTGAGCCTGCTGGCCGACGACTTCATGAAACCACGGCTGTACTGCCTGCCGTCGCGCCACGCCAACTGTGCCTACCGCCTGCTCAGTGGTTGCGCCGAAGCAGGTCAGCATCTGGAGCCGCTCGACCCGCTGACGGTAGCGCCACGGCTGCACGATTACGACCGATCTCTTGAACATGTCATCGACCAGTTCGTCGATGCGCTGGATGCGACACCTGTATGAACAAGATCAAGTACTACTGCCTGCGCTACCAACCCTACCTGCTGGGGGTAGCATTCTTCCTGGCGATCTTCCTGGTCTGGGCCATCGGTTGCGCCCTGGGCTTCGCCTCGCTGCATAGCCTGCTGGCCGGGATCGGCGTGTTTCTGCTGCTGTCGGCGGGCTATGTACTGCTGCTGTACCGCGGCGCCGGCCAGCACCACAACCTCGAAGGCCTGCTGCGCGACGACGCCGACCAGGCGGTACTCAACGCCACCCCCGCCGACCGCGAAGAAGTAAGCCTGCTGCGCGAACGCCTGCTGCAGAGCATCGAGCGCCTGCGCAGCAACACGCCTCGCGGCACCTCGGCCAAGGACGCGCTGTACGCCCTGCCCTGGTACCTGGTGATCGGCCAGCCGGCCGCCGGCAAGAGCACGATGATCCTGCAGTCGGGCCTGAACTTCCCCTATGCCGAACGCGAAGGCGCACGGGTTGCGGGGCTTGGCGGCACGCGCAACTGCGACTGGTTCTTCAGCTCCGAAGCCGTGCTGCTGGATACCGCCGGGCGCTACATGAACAGTCCCGAAGAAGCCGGCAAGTGGCGCGGCTTCCTGCAGCTGTTGCGCCAGCATCGCCAACGTCGCCCTCTCAACGGCTTGATCGTCAGCGTCAGCATCGCCGACATCCTGCATGGCTCGGCCGAGGACCAGGACCGCGTGGCCAAGCGCCTGCGTGAACGGATCCAGGAAAGCTGCGCGCTGCTGGAAGTGCGCCTGCCGATCTACCTGGTGTTCACCAAGTGCGACCTGATTCCCGGCTTCACCCCGTTCTATCGCCAGCTGGACGACGCCGCGCGTGGAGAGGTGATGGGCAAGACCTTCTCGCACAAGGGTTACGAACAGGCCGACTGGGGCCAGCGTTTCGGCAAGGCGATGGACGAGCTGACCGGTTACTGGCAGCAGGTGGCGAACCAGCAACTGGTGCAGCAAGATATTCAGGTAACCCGGCAGAACAATGCGGCCTATCGCTTCCCGCTGGAGCTGGCCGCACTCAAGCCGCGCCTGCAACAATTCGTCGACAGCCTGCTGCGCGCCAACCCGTACCAGAACGCCGAAATGCTGCGCGGTTTCTATTTCACTGCCGCACTGCAGGCCGACGAAGCCCTGTGGGGCAGCCACGGCCAGCATGTGGCCGAACGCTTCGCCCTCGAACATGCCGAAGGCACCGCCACTGCCGTCAGCCAGCCGGCGCCGCTGTTCATCAACAGCCTGTTCCGCAAGGTGATCATCCCCGACCAGCACCTGGTGGCGCTGTACACCAGCAACACGCGGGAGCGCCGGCGCAAGGCGGGCTGGGTTGCCGCCACCGGCCTGGCAGCCCTGGTGCTGTGCAGCCTGTGGGGCTGGTCGTACCTGAACAACCGCGCCACCCTGGCCAGCATCGCCGGCGAACTGGCCCAGGCCAAGGCCGACGACCAGGCTGCCCGCGGCCAGTACGCCGCCTGGCATAGCCTTGACCGCTTGCGCTTCTGGGCCGAGCACTACTATCAGCAGCACCGCGAACAGGGCGTGCCGCTGGGCATGCGCCTGGGCCTGTACCAGGGCCACGAGGTCGAGCCGCTGCTGCGCAGCCGTTACTTCTCCACGCTGCAGAACGTGATGCTCAAGCCCACGGCAGACAACCTGACCCGCACCCTGTACCTGCTGACGACGATCAAGGTGTACCAGCGCAACACCCGCGAACTGCAGCCTGTGAGCGGCGTGGACAGCGTCGAGGCCGAGGCGCTGCCACATGACAACCGCGCGCAGTCGATCGCCGACTTCGGCAAGGCGGCGCTGGATACCTACGTGATGCTCTCGCCGGCCCGACGCGAAAACGCCGACCCGGCGTTTCTCAAGGCGCACCTGCCCGACTACTGGTACCCGGCCATCGCTCGCCATACCGGCAAGAGCATGGCCGCGGCCGCAAGCGCGGCCGGCGGCAACCAGGACTACCTGTACGCCAGCCGCCAGATCACCTTCTACAGCGACCAGATTCGTGAGCCGGATGTGCCGCGTATCCTCGACAACGCCTTCCTGATGTCCAGTTCGCGCAATTACATCGACAGCCTGCGCGCCCAGTCGTTGCGTTCGATCGAGACCATCACGCTGGAGTCCGACACCCTGTTCGCTTTCGGCCGGGCCGACTTCCAGAGCCTGAAGAGCGAAGGCCAGAGCCAGCTGAGCGCGATTGCCAGCAAACTGCTGAACACGCCCAACATCGGCAAGATCATCATTTCCGGCCACGCCGACCAGCTCGGCGACAGCCAAGGCAACCTGCAGGTTTCGAAACAGCGGGCGCAGACCATTCGCACCTACCTGGTCGGCAAGGGCGTACCTGCCGAACTGGTGGTCGCCCAGGGCGAAGGCAGCCGCAAGCCGCTGGTCAACTGCGACCTGCAGCAACCGCGGGCGCAACTGATCAAGTGCCTGGAGCCCAACCGCCGGGTGGAAATCGAAGTACGCGGGCTCAACTGAAGCCCGCTGCAAGAACCGGCTACCCGGGCCTCACAGGAGGAGGCCCGGGTAGCGGAAAGCTACCTCTGCCGACAGGTTCGGCGAGGTCAAAACCAAGGGGCGCATGAGCAACCCTTTAAATGTTGTTAATGGAGAGTTTCACAATGGCATTTGACGCGTATATCCAAATCGACGGTATCCCGGGCGAAGTACTGGATGACAAGCACAAGGACTGGATCGAAGTGCTGGGCTACGAGTACGGCGCCACCCAGGCCACCTCGGCTACTGCCAGCTCCTCGGGCGGTGCATCTTCCGAGCGTGTTGCGCTGAGCGACTTCAAGATCCGCAAGGCAGTGGACAAGGCTTCGGCCAAGCTGTTCGAACACTGCTGCACCGGCAAGCACATCGCCAAGCTGAAGCTGAACGTGAACCGTGCCGGTGGTGACAAGGTCACCTATCTGACCATCGACATGGAAGAAGTCGTGGTGTCCTCGGTGCGCTTCATCGCCGGTGGCAACCAGAACGGTGAAGACAAGGCTGTGAGCGACCTGCCGGTCGAAGAAATCAGCTTCAACTTCGCCCGCATCAAGACCACCTACACCCAGCAGAACCGCACCGACGGCCAGGCTGGCGGCAACATCGTCGGCGGCTGGGACCGCACCGCGAACAAAGTGTTTGCCTGATAACCTGCGTACCGGGGGCCGCTACGGCGGCCCACATCCCACAGCGTGCCAGGTGACCTGGCACGCTGTTCATCTGCCATGACCAGAGTGTTTTATGCCTGAAATCCTCAATGACCTTTCGCTGGCAACGCTGACCGCACCCATCGAGGGTGGCAGTGGCGAAGACTTGAGCTTCTCTGCCTTGTTCGACCAGATCAAGGAGGCGCGCCGGGCAGACCCTGACTACCTGACCCAGGGCGACTGGCAAACCGACCTGAAGACCGCCGACTGGGAGCAGGTGGTCAACCTGTCGGCCCAAGGGCTGGCGCAGCAAAGCAAGGACCTGATGCTGGTAGCCTGGCTCAGCGAAGGGTTGGCCCAGCGTGAACATTTCGAAGGCATCACCTTTGGCCTTCGGCTGACCGAACAGGTACTGGAAGCATTCTGGGACACGCTGTACCCAACACTCGAAGATGGCCTGGACGAACGCGCTGCGCGGCTGTCCTGGCTGAAGACCACGCTCACCGACATTGCCGGTGGCTTGCCCATTACCCAAGGGCAGAATTTTGGCGTGTTGCGCTATGACGAATCACGCTACGTAGAAAACCTTGCCTTGCAGAACCCCAAGGCAATGCAGACCGCGCTGAACGAAGGCAAGATCAACGCCGAAATCTTCCAGCGCTCGGTGGCGCTCAGCGACACCGAACACCTGCGCACCAAGGCCCTGCAGATCGCCGCCAGCCTGGAGGCCTGCAAAGCCCTGCAAGCCAGTGCCGACCGCCTGTTCGGCCATGAGGCGCCCAGCTTTGCCAGCCTTGCCGACATGCTGTCGCGCGCCAGCCAGCTGGCTGAAAAACTGCTCAAGGACCGCGGCGTCGAACTGCACCCCGCCACTGTGGCAGCGGCAGAGCCCGAAGCCACTGTTGCCCCCACCAGCGAAGCAGGTGAACCTATGAACACACCCGTCCAGGCCACCACGCCTGCGCCGATGCGCACGACGCCACTGACCCGCGACGAAGCCTTCACCATGCTTGCGGGTATCGCCCAGTTCTTCAAGCAGAGCGAACCGCAGAGCCCGGTGCCTTACCTGATCGAACGCGCCATCAAGTGGGGCAACATGCCGCTGGAGGGCTGGCTGAGCGATGTGATCAAGGACAGCAACGTGGTGGACAACATTCGCGACGTGCTGGGCACCCGCGAGCCAAGATCCTGATGCTGTATCGGCTACACCGGCCTCTTCGCGGGTAAACCCGCTCCCACCCAGGTTGTACGCGGTCCCTTTGGGAGCGGGTTTACCCGCGAAGAGGCCGGTACAGGCACCACAAATACTGCTAACGTGAGTGCTCTCAACCGCCAAGGACCGCTCAGATGCCGCCACGTTCACCCGCCCCCACCGGCTTCATTCGCGTTCGTGGCGCCCGCGAGCACAACCTGAAGAACATCGATGTGGATATCCCTCGCGACGCGCTGGTGGTATTCACGGGGGTGTCCGGCTCGGGCAAGTCCTCGCTGGCCTTCTCCACCCTCTACGCCGAAGCCCAGCGCCGCTACTTCGAATCGGTGGCGCCCTATGCCCGGCGCCTGATCGATCAGGTCGGCGTGCCGGACGTCGACGCCATCGAAGGCCTGCCGCCGGCCGTGGCCCTGCAGCAGCAACGCGGCACGCCGAGTGCACGTTCCTCGGTGGGCAGCGTGACTACACTGTCCAGTTCGATCCGCATGCTCTACTCCCGCGCCGGCAGCTACCCGGCCGGGCAACCGATGTTGCATGCCGAGGACTTCTCGCCCAACACCCCGCAAGGTGCCTGCCCGGAGTGCCATGGGCTGGGGCGGGTCTATGAAGTGAGTGAGGCGACCATGGTCCCCGACCCGTCGCTGACCATCCGCGAGCGGGCCGTAGCGGCCTGGCCGATGGCCTGGCAGGGGCAGAACCTGCGGGACATTCTGGTGACCCTGGGCTATGACGTCGATACCCCTTGGCGCGACCTGCCCCAGCAGCAACGCGACTGGATTCTCTACACCGAAGAAACACCCACGGTGCCGGTGTATGCCGGCCTGACCCCGGCGCAGACCCGCGCTGCGCTCAAGCGCAAGCTCGAGCCGAGTTACCAGGGCACCTTCAGCGGTGCCCGGCGCTACGTGCTGCACACCTTCATGCACTCGCAGAGCGCGCAGATGCGCAAGCGTGTGTCGCAGTACATGCGCCCCAGCCCATGCCCGCAGTGCCAGGGCAAGCGCCTCAAGCGTGAGGCGCTGGACGTAACCTTCGCCGGTTGCGACATAGGCGAGCTGTCGCGGTTGTCGTTGCAGGCGCTGGCCGAGGTGTTCCGTCAGGTTGCTGCGCCAGGCTATCTGGAGCAGCACGACGGCAACCTGACCCTGGAAAAACGCCTCGCCGCGCAACGCATCGCCAACGAACTGCTCGAACGCATCGGCCCCCTGCTCGACCTGGGCCTGGGCTACCTGGCCCTGGAGCGCAGCACCCCTACCCTGTCCTCTGGGGAGCTGCAACGCCTGCGCCTGGCCACCCAGCTGAACTCGCAATTGTTCGGCGTGATCTACGTGCTGGACGAGCCGTCGGCCGGCTTGCACCCGGCCGACAGCGAAGCCCTGTTCGAAGCGCTGCAGCGCCTGAAGCAGGCTGGCAATTCGGTGTATGTGGTGGAGCACGACCTGGATACCATGCGTCGCGCCGACTGGCTGGTGGATGTAGGGCCTGCCGCTGGCGAGCATGGCGGCACCATTCTCTACAGCGGGCCGCCCGCCGGCCTGGCCCGGGTAGAGCAGTCATGCACCCGGGCCTACCTGTTCAGTACATTGGCCCAGGCCACGCGCACACCACGCCAGGCCCGCGACTGGCTGAAGCTCGAAGGCATCAGCCGCAACAATCTGCACGACCTCAGTGCCGCATTCCCGCTGGGTTGCTTTACCGCCGTCACCGGTATTTCCGGCTCGGGCAAGTCGAGCCTGGTCAGCCAGGCTCTGCTCGAGCTGGTGGGGGCGCACCTGGGCCATGCCGACCTGCGCAGCGAGCCTGAGGAGCAGAGCCTGGAAGATGAACCCGAACAGGCCAGCGGCGGGTTTGTCAGCGCCGGCCTTGGCAGCATCAAGCGCCTGGTGCAGGTCGACCAGAAACCGATCGGCCGCACGCCTCGTTCCAACCTGGCCACCTACACCGGCCTGTTCGACCATGTACGCAAGCTGTTCGCTGCCACCGAACAGGCCAAGGCACAAGGCTTCGACGCCGGGCGTTTCTCCTTCAACGTTGCCAAGGGGCGCTGCGAGAACTGCGAGGGCGAAGGCTTCGTCAGTGTCGAGTTGCTGTTCATGCCCAGCGTCTACGCGCCCTGCCCGACCTGCCATGGCGCTCGCTACAACCCGGAAACCCTGGCGGTGAGCTGGCAAGGCATGAACATCGCGCAGGTGCTGCAATTGACCGTCGACCAGGCCCTGCAAGTGTTCGCCGAGCAGCCAGCGGCGCGCCGCTGCCTGCAGGTGCTGCAGGACATCGGCCTGGGCTATTTGCGCCTGGGGCAGCCGGCCACCGAACTGTCCGGCGGCGAGGCGCAGCGCATCAAGCTGGCCACCGAGCTGCAGCGCATGGCCCGCGGGGCGACGCTGTATGTACTGGACGAACCTACCAACGGCTTGCATCCGCAAGACATCGACCGGCTGCTGGTGCAGCTCAACCGCCTGGTCGATGGCGGGCACAGCGTGGTGGTGGTCGAGCATGACATGCGGGTGGTCGCGCAGAGCGACTGGGTGATCGACATCGGGCCTGGGGCCGGGGATGCCGGGGGCCAGGTGGTGGTCAGCGGCACGCCACAGGTGGTGGCCGGGTGTGCTGAAAGCCGCACTGCGGCGTTTCTGGCCAAGACCTTGTAGCGCCTGCACCGGCCTCTTCGCGGGTAAACCCGCTCCTACAGGTACTTACACAGCTTGCAAGATCTGTGGTGACCCTGTGGGTGCGGGTTTACCCGCGAAGAGGCCAGCGAAGCACATGCAGAGATGCCGTCTTGCCATGATTGCGCCGCTCTAGCCCGTAGGTTCTAATCGCGCACGACCCGTTTGCCTTTGTCACCCAAGGAAGTGTCACCATGTACAGGAAGATCGTGCCGCTGGCGCTGTTGGCAACCCTGGCCGGTTGCTCGAACAGCGAGGAAACCAGCGAGGCCAGTTTCCAGAAGGCCGCCCAGGCCTACCTCGATACCCAGTACCCACACTGCTTCGTCATCAGTTCATTCCCGACCAAGACCCAGGACTTCGACCTCCATGGCACCAACAAGGCGTTGCATGCCCTGGCCCAGGTAGGTGTGGTCAGCGAAAAGGAGATCTCGCGCACCGAGGTGCCCGCCCGCCTGTGGCAAGCGGCACGCACGGACATCTATTACGCCTATGACCTCACCGACGAAGGCCGCAAGTATTACAAGGCAGATAACGGGCTGTGCTTCGGCAAGGCTCAGGTCACCGCGATCGAGCAGTTCAGTGAGCCGAGCGAGGTGACCGGGCAGAAGATGTCGAATGTGACCTATGCCTACAAGATCACCGGGTTACCGGCTTGGGCCGGGGATGACGGGGTCAAGGCCAGCATTGCCGAACTGGGCAAGGCGGTGGCCAGCAATGACGCACCGCTCAAGGAAACCCGGGCGATGGTGCTGACCAGCCAGGGGTGGCGGTTGCAGGAGAAATAGCCGTTTGCCGTGCCGGCCTCTTCGCGGGTAAACCCGCTCCCACAGGTCCATCACAGGCCTTGAGACCTGCGCAGTACCTGTGGGAGCGGGTTTACCCGCGAAAGGGCCGGTACAGACTTACATCCACCAGGCCAGCACCACCGGCAACCAGGCAAACGACAACACCGTGGAACACATCACCAGGTTCGCCACCTGCTCCGGCTCGCGGTTGGCGCGCACCGCCATCAGGTAATTGAACACCGCCACCGGCATCGCCGACTGCACCACCAGCACCGCACGCTCCAGGTTGCCCATGCCCAGCGCCGCACCTACCGCCCAGCCCACGGCAGCCCCCAGGCCAATGCGCAAGCCGCCCAGCAGCATGCCGCTGCCCACATGGCGCAGGCGAATGCTGGCCAGCGACACGCCCAGTGTCAGCAACATCAGCGGGATGGTCATGCCGCCCAGCAGGTCTGCGGTATTGGCCAGCCAGCGCGGCAACTTGAAATCGAGAAAGATGATCGGCATGGCACCGGCCAGGCTGATCACGATAGGGTTGCGCAGCAGTGCCTTGAACGAAGCCGCAGTACCGGAAATGGCCATGCCGAGGGTGAACTGGACGATCGACAGTGTCAGGAAGAACGCCACGGCCAGGGCCAGCCCGTGTTCGCCAAAGGCATAAAGGCTGATTGGCAGGCCCATGTTGCCGGTGTTGGGGAACATGAACGCCGGCAACAGCACACGCCAGTGCATGCCCGAAGCGCGGCACACCAGCAAGCCGGCCAGGGCCATGCCCAAGGTGCACAGCAGGCAGGCCATGGCCATGCTGGTGAAAGCGTTCGGGTCCAGCTCGGTGCGGCTGAGCGTGGACAGCACCAGCGACGGGGTGCCGACGGTCATCACCACCCGGGCGATGAATTCGGTGGGGTAGTCCAGGCCCTTGCGGGCCCAGGCATAGCCGATGCCGGCGACGATGAAAACCGGGGCCAGGACGGCGAACAGCGAAGCGAACATGGGGGCCTTCCTTGGGGGTGGGTCCCGCATTATGCCGCAGTCTTCGGGATTGCCGGGGCTGCTTTGCGGCCCCGGGATGTCCGCCCAAGACGCATTCGTGTCGCCCACAGACTGCGGCGTCTCGTCGCACACCCAAGCCCCTTGGGCAAAACCGCGCAAGCCCGTAGAATCGCGCTTCCTTTTCGCCCGTCGCCTTGAACGGTGGCAACCGGCAACGTCGCATCCAGCCCAGGCACATCCGTGCAGCCACTCGGCCCCGTTCGGGTCGAGCCGGTGTGCGCGTCCGAAAAGGCGCTCATTCCGCTCATCCAACTAGAGGTACCTATGTCTCCGCGTTTGCTGGCCATGGCGCTGGCGCCCCTGCTCGGGCTGTTCATCATTGCCCTGGGCAACGGCTTCATGTCTTCCCTTACCACCCTGCGCCTGGGCGCTGCCGGCGAATCAGCCACCACCATCGGTGTGGTCTCCTCGACCTACTTCATCGGCCTGACCCTGGGTGCCATCTTCAACGACCGGCTGATCCTGCGCATCGGCCATATCCGCGCCTATACCAGCTTCGCCTCGCTGATCGCCGTGACCATCCTGCTGCAAGGCCTGTTCTACGACGTCACCTGGTGGTCGGTGCTGCGCCTGATCAACGGCTGGGCGGCAGTGGGCGTGTTCCTGGTGATCGAAAGCTGGCTGCTGCTGGCCGGTGACGCCAAGATCCGCGGCCGCTTGCTGGCGCTGTACATGATCGCCTTCTACGGCGCCGGGGTCATCGCCCAGGCCGGCCTTGGCGAAATCACCCAGATGGGTGACACCGCACCGTTCATGCTGGCCGGCGTGCTCGCCGCCCTGTCGGTACTGCCCATCGTGATCCTGCCGCGGGTGTCGCCACTGCTGGACCAGGTCGAACCGCTCAAGCCGCGCCAGTTGCTGGGCGTTGCGCCGTCGGGCCTGGTCGGCTGCTTCGGTTCGGGTGTGGCCATTGCTGGCATCTATGCCCTGCTGCCGCTGTACCTGCAGCGCATCGGCCTGGATGTGGGCGAGGTCGGCAACATGATGGCCTGGGTAATTCTGGGTGCCATGCTGCTGCAATACCCGGTCGGGCGCTGGTCTGACCGCAAGGACCGCCAGGATGTGCTGATCGCCCTGGCCGGGCTGTGCGTGCTGCTGTCGCTGGTCACGGTGTTCCTGCCGTCTGACTCGATCCTACTCCCGGCCATGCTGTTCCTGCTGGGCGGTGGCGTGTTCACCCTTTACCCGGTGGCGGTCAGCCATGCGGCCGACCGCGCGCCATCGGATGCACTGGTGCCGATGATCCAGGGCCTGCTGCTGATCAACTCGCTGGGTTCGGCCATGGCGCCGGTGGCGATTTCGCCGATGATGACCGAGTTTGGCGAGGCCGGGTTGTTCTGGGCCTTTGCCGTGGTCAACCTGGCCATGGTGTGCTTCTTCATGTGGCGCCGAGGCAAGCGCCCGGCGGCAGAACACCCGGCTCCGTTCACAGCTTCGACCACCTTCTCGCCGACCGGTGCCGAGCTGCGGGTGACCGAAGACCTGATGCACGCGGCGCAGGAGCACCCACCGCTGGAGCCGGTGGAGAGTGCTGCGCCAGCGCAGGTGCAGCGTTCAGAATCGCATTGACTCCGGGGGCTGCCCTGCAGCCCTTTCGCGACACAAGGCCGCTCCCACAGGGACCCCACCAGCTGAAGGAATGCGCCATACCTGTGGGAGCGGGCGCGCCCGCGAACTTAGCCATTCACCAGGTTGGCCGGGCGCTCACCAGCCAGGGCACTGAGCAGGTTGTCCACCGCACAGCGCGCCATGGCCTGGCGGGTTTCCTCGGTCGCCGAGCCGATATGCGGGGTCGCCACCACGTTGTCCAGCTGCAACAACGGCGACTGCGCCGGCAACGGCTCCTGCACGAACACATCCAGGCCGGCGCCGCGTATGCGCCGGGCACGCAACGCTTCGATAAGCGCTTGCTCATCCACCACGCGCCCGCGGGAAATGTTCACCAGGATTGCCTGGGGCTTCATCAGCGCCAGCTCCCGCACGCCGATCAGACCTTCGGTGCTGGCACTCAGCGGTACGGTCAGGCAAACGAAATCCGCCTGCTGCAACAGCTCGTCCAGGCTGCATTGACGCGCAGCATGGCGCGCCTCCACCTCTGGCTTGGCACGCTGACTGTGATACAGCACACGCATGCCAAAGCCGGCCGCGGCGCGCCGGGCCAGGGCCTCGCCGATGCGGCCCATGCCGACGATGCCCAGCGTCTTACCGTGCACATCACTGCCGAAATGCGCCGGGCCGAGGTTGGCCTGCCAGTTCCCGTCTCGCACCCAGTTCGCCAGCTCCACCACCCGCCTGGCGGTGGCCAGGATCAAGGCGAAGCCCGTGTCGGCGGTGGTTTCGGTCAGCACGTCGGGCGTGTTGGTCAACATCACGCCACGCCGGCTGAGTTCGGCGATGTCGTAGTTGTCGACACCGACCGAAACGCTGGACACCACTTCAAGCTGTGGCGCCAGGTCGAGCAGGCTGGCGTCCAGGCGCAGGCTGGCTCCCAGCAGCCCGTGCGCCCCCGGCAAGGCATCGCGCAGACGGGCCAGGCCATCGGGCTGGGAGGTATCCACCCAGGTCACCTCGACGCGCTCTTGCAGGCGTGCCATCAAGTCGTCGGACAGGCGTTTGTACAGGACGATTCGCTTCTTCATTGCACAGGTTCCTAATGGTTCATGGCCAGACGCGAGTTGCCGCGCTTGGCCCGGCCAGATGTCTGGGAAGTATTGAGTGCGGCGGTAAGCGCCACTGCGGCCAGCAGCGCACCGCACATGAACAGGTAGGAGGCACCAGGCCCGCCGGTGACGCCATTGAGGTAGCCCACCAGCCACGAGCCACCGAACGAGCCCAGCGCGCCCATGCTGTTGATCAGTGCCATGGCACCACCAGCGACGTTGGCCGGCAGGATCTCG
Organism: Pseudomonas sp. SA233; assembly: GCF_054792385.1. Classification (NCBI taxonomy): domain Bacteria; kingdom Pseudomonadati; phylum Pseudomonadota; class Gammaproteobacteria; order Pseudomonadales; family Pseudomonadaceae; genus Pseudomonas; species Pseudomonas sp. SA233. The sequence continues at coordinate 3,090,068 of NZ_CP096449.1, forward strand.
GGCACGATCGCGAAGAACGGGCCATAGGGTGCGTACATGCAGGCGCCGGCGACCACCAGCAACGCGTACGACAGCCAGAAGTGCTCGCTGCCCAGGGCGTAGGAGCCATAGAACGCGACGGCGGCGATCAGCAGTGGCGGCCAGACGAAACGCTTGCGCTTCTGCAGGCGGTCGGACGCCCACGACACACCGACCATGCCCAGCACCGCCGCCAGGTAAGGTACCGACGACAGCCAGCCGGCCTGCACGATATCGAGGTTGGCCGCTTGCTTGAGGATCGACGGCAACCACAGCACGAAGCCATACACACCGATGCTCCAGCAGAAGTACTGCAGCGAAAGGATGATCACCTGCGGCGAGCGGAACGCCTCGCGGTAGTTCTTCACCGGCTTGATACCTTGCTGCTCGGCAGCCAGCGCCTGCTCAAGGGCGGCCTTTTCCTGCGCGCTCAGCCAGTTCACCTGGGCCGGGCGGTCATCCACCAGGCGCCACCAGAAGAACGCCCAGATGACGGCGGGCAAGCCTTCGATGATGAACATCCAGCGCCAGTCGTAATGCTTGACCAGGTAGCCCGACACCACCGACATCCACAGGATGGTCACCGGGTTGCCGAGGATCAGGAAGGTATTGGCGCGCGAACGCTCGGCGCGGGTGAACCAGTGGCACAGGTACACCAGCATGGCCGGCATCACCGCCGCCTCCACCACCCCGAGCAGGAAGCGGATGGCGATCAGCATGTAGACGTTGCTGACCACACCGGTGAGCGTGGCAAGGCCGCCCCAGAGTATCAGGCAGACAAAGATCAGCTTCTTCACACTGCGCTTTTCGGCATAGATGGCACCGGGCACCTGGAAGAAGAAGTAACCAAGGAAGAACAGTGCCCCCAGCAGCGAAGACAGTGCGGGGGTGATATGCAGGTCTTCAGCCATGCCGGAGGCGGCGGCGAACCCGTAGTTGGCGCGGTCCAGGTACGCCAGGCTATAGGTGAAGAACACGATCGGGATGATGTACCACCAGCGGCGAGGTGCCAGGCTTTGGCTTTGCATGGTTCGTTTCTCCTGAGCTTGTTGTTTTTGTTGCAACAGGTGTTTCGGGGTCAAGTGTTCAGGCGCTTCTGCGCAGGTCGTGGGCTTGCAGCTCATGGCGCAGCGGCAGCCCTTCCATGTCGCCACGCGACTGCACGGCGCGGCTGCCGCACCAGTTGCCACGCGCCACTGCCTCGGCTACCGGGTGGCCCTCCAGCAGCGCACTGAGCACGCCGACGGCAAAGGCATCGCCGGCGCCAACGGTGTCTACCACCTGGCTGACCGGCACTGGCGCCACCTGGCCTTCGCCCTTGGCGCTGCGGAAGTAGGCACCGGCGTCGCCCAGCTTGATCACCACCAGTTCCACCCCTTGGTCGAGGTAGAAAGCGGCGATGTCTGCCGGGGTGTGCTGCCCGGTCAGCAGGCGGCCCTCTTCCAGGCCTGGCAGCACCCAGTCGGCCTTGGCCGCCAGGGCATTGACTTCGCGCACCATGCTGCTCTGGTCAGGCCACAGCGAGGGGCGCAGGTTGGGGTCGAACGAGATGCTGCGCCCGGCGGCACGCATGGCGTCCATCAACGCATGTGACAGCGCCCGGCAGCCGTCCGACAGCGCCGGCGGGATGCCGGTGGCGTGCAAGTGTCGGGCCTGCAGAGAACCCGGGCGCAGCAGCGCCGGCGACAGCCGGCTGGCCGCCGAGCCACGGCGGAAGTACTCCACCGCCGGGTCGCTGCCGTCATCGCAGCGGGCCTTGAGCTGGAAGCCGGTGGGGTAGCTGGCATCCACCTCGACGCCGGAGCAGTCCAGCCCTTCGCGGCGCAGGCTGTCGAGCACGAAACGGCCCAGCGAATCGTCGCCCACCCGGCTCAGCCAACGGACCTTGAAGCCCAGCCGCGCCAGGCCGATGGCCACGTTGCTGTCGGCGCCGGCGATGCGCTTGCCGAACTGGCCGACACTGGCCAGGTCGCCGGCCTGCTCGGCGACGAACATGGCCATGGTCTCGCCGAAACACAACACGTCATGCTCATGCATGGCTCAGCTCCTCGCTCGATACGCCCTGCCCCAGCGCCGCCAGGTCGCGCACCTGGGCACGGGTCAGCGCCAGCAGATCGTCGCTCACCAGCGGGTACTCGACAGCGCGTACCACGCCAGGGGTGAACTCGGCCATCAGCTCGGCCCACTCCTGCAGGTCCGATGCCTCTGGCGGTACGGCAACCAGGCGCCCATCGGCCCGGCACTGCACGGCCTTGCAGTGCACATAGCGCACCCAGCGGCCCAGCTGGCGTGCGGCATGTCGGGCAGGCTCGCCCTGCCACTGCCAGTTACCGATGTCGAAAGTCATGCCCAGGGTCAGCCCGAGCTCGTCGGCGCGCTGGAAAAACTGCTGCAGGGGTTCGATCCGTCCACCATGCGCGGTCTGGTCGTTCTCCACCAGCAGCAATGGCCCATGCGCCGGCAACAGCGTCGCCAAGGCCGCGACGTCACAGCCCGCATGGTAGTGGCCCAGGGAAACCTTGAGCGCGACCGCGCCAAGGGCACGGGCAGTTTCAAGCTTCTGCGCCAATTGCGGGTCAGGCACGCCTTGTGCGGTCCACAGTTCCAGGGGCGTGGAATACAGGCACTCCAGGCGTAGCGCGGCAATGGCTGCAGCCAGCGCTGCAGTGTCCGGCGCACAAGTGAACAGTTCTTCGCGCAGCTCCACGCGGGTAACGCCGGCGGCAGCCAGCAGGTCAAGGAACTGCTCCTGGCCACGTTGCCGGACAAAGTCGGCACCGTAGCTGGAGAGGCTGATGGAAACGGGGTTCGAGTGCATTGTTCTTGTCCTTATGAAACCGGTTTCATTTTTTGATGACAGCAGGCACGCAGGTGCCTGCCTGTGATTACTGTGGCTGGGTTGAACCTCGGATGATCAGCTCGGCCTTGAAGTCGATGCGCCGGGCTGCCCCGCTGTCGCCGCGCAGGCGGCCAAGCAGGCTCTCGAATGCCGCCACGCCGATTCGCTCGGTGGGCTGGGCCAGTGCAGTGATGCCGCTGCCGACCAAGGGGTACCACTCGAGGTCGTCGAGGGCGATCAGCCCGACGTCCACGAACAGATTGCGCCCTGCTTCGTGCAGGGCCCGGGTCACGGCCAGGGTGGCGACACCGTTGAAGGTGAAGATGGCCTGCGGGCCATGGCCGTTGCCGGCGAGGAACGCAGCCAGCTGCTCATCAAGCCCGGTGCCGGTCTCCAGCACCTGTTGGCGCATGCCGGGCCGACGGCTGACCGAGGATCCGAACGCCTGTACTCGCTCCAGGCGCGAGCTGGTGCCATCGAGGGGTTCGGTTACCGCCAGGATGTCGCGGTAACCTTGAGCTTGCAGGTGGTCGAGGGCCTGCTCGACCGCGTCGGCATTGTCCAGGCCAACCAGGTCGACATTCAGTTCGGGCAACTGGCGGTCGACCAGCACCATGGGGATGTCGCGCTGCAGGTTGAGCAATTCGCCGGGGTGATGGCCAAGCGTGTTCACGATCAGCCCTTCGACGTTGTAGGACTGCAGGGCCACCAGATGGTGACGCTCCTGCTCGTCGTCGCGGTTGGTGTTGCACACCACCAGGCTGTAGCCATGCTGGCGGCAGGCTGTTTCCACGCCATGCATCACGGCCACTGAATAGGGGTTGAGGATATCGGCCACCAGCATGCCGATCAGGCGCGTCTGGCCGCGCTTCAGGCCACGGGCCATCTGGTTGGGGCGGTAACCGAGGCGCTCGATGACTTCTTCCAGGCGCTTGGCGGTGGCTTCGGCGAGCAACTGGCGGTCACCGCCGATGTAACGGGAGACGGTGGCCTTGGAAACGCCAGCGACACGCGCTACTTCGCTGATGGTGACCCGTTCGCGGGCATGGGCAGGCGCGTCGGTCATGGGCTGTCCTTATGATTGTTGTGATAGCGATGAAACCGGTTTCAATACAGCAAAATAGCACGCGTTCGTCAACATGCCGTTGGTCGGGAGTGCGATATCCATGCATAGTAAATGTAATAAGAATTCTCTTTAACTAACTGATAAATATAGAAAAGTAAATGCAAAACCCTGTGGGAGCGGGTTCACCCGCGAATGCGATTTTGAATGTGCAGACGCATTCGCGGGTAAACCCGCTCCCACAGTGGATTGGGGGTGCAGACAGGGGAATGCAGTTAACGGAGGGATTTCACGTAACTGGCAGTGACGGCACTGCCCTGGTTACCCCAACTGGTGCGAATGAAGTTCACCACCTCGGCAACCTCCTGGTCACTGAGGCGCCAGCCGAACGCCGGCATGGTGAAGTTCGACGGTGCCGCGTGCGTCGCTGGCACCGTGCCCCCCGCCAATACCACGTGGATCAGCGATGTGGCATCCGCCGTCTGCACCACCGGGTTACCGGCCAGGGCCGGGAACACGCGGGTATAGCCCTGGCCATCGGTACGGTGGCAGGCCGCGCAATTGTCGATGTACACCGCCGCCCCGGGCTTGCTGTCGTCACCCTTCCATAGCGCATCCGCCACCTGTTTGTCGTACACGTGCGGCTGGTCGTCAGGGTTGCCTGGCGGCAACGTCTTCAGGTAGCGGGCGATAGCGGTCAGGTCGGCGTCGCTCATGTGTTGCATGCTGTGCTTGACCACGTCGCTCATGCCACCGAACACGGCGCTGCGGTCGCTACGGCCAGTCTTGAGAAACTGCACCAGCTGCTCTTCGCTCCAGCTACCCAGGCCGTCCTTGTGGTCGCCACGCAGGTTCTTGGCAATCCAGCCTTCCAGCGGTGCACTGCCAGCCAGGAACTGCTCGCCCTCCTGTGGGCTCAGTGCCTTTTCCTGCATGGTCAGCGCCCGCGGCGTATGGCACGCACCGCAGTGCCCCAGGCCCTCGACCAGGTAGGCACCGCGGTTGACCACCGGGTCGGCCGCCGCCGATGCCTGCCAGGGCTTGGCCTCTGGCGCGAACAACCCGCGCCAGACCGCCAGCGGCCAGCGCATGCTCAGCGGCCAAGGGATATCGGTGGCCTTGTTCGTCTGCTCGACCGGTTCCACGCCCTTCATGAAGTAGGCATACAGCGCCTGCATGTCCTGCTCGCTGACGCGCGCATAGGACGGGTATGGCATGGCGGGATACAGGGTGCTGCCATCCTTGCCGATGCCCTTGCGCACCGCCTGGTCGAAGTCTTCGAAGCTGTACTGGCCGATACCACTGGCCGCCGGGGTGATGTTGGTGGAGTACACCGTGCCGATCGGTGTTTCCATCGGCAACCCACCGGCGAACGGCTTGCCGCCCTTGGCGGTATGGCAGGCGACGCAGTCGCCGGCGCGGGCCAGGTACTCGCCCTGGCGCACCTGCGCATCGTCATTCGGCGCAGCCTGTGCAGCCACGCTGGCACCCAGCAGGGTTGCGATCAACATTGTCTTCATGCGCATCGCTCCTCAAGCCTGAACCAGCGGGCCAGGGCTTTTCAGGTACTGCTCGCGGATGGCGCGGGCCGACCAGTAGGTCAGCGCAGCCACCAGCCCGGTCGGGTTGTAGCCCAGCCCTTGGGGGAACGCCGAAGCCCCCGGAACGAACACGTTATGCACGTCCCAGCTTTGCAGGTAGCGGTTCAGGGCACTGGTCTTCGGGTCGGTGCCCATGATCACGCCGCCGTTCAGGTGGGTGGTCTGGTAGCTGGCGGTGTTGAAGTGGTCCTTGACCTTCTTGCCCAGCACGGCAAAGGTCTTGGGGTTCATCGCCTGGGCGATCTTGCTCAGCTTGTCGACCATGAACTGGTTCATCCTGATGTCGTTTTCCTGCCAGTCGAAGGTCATGCGCAGCAGCGGCTGGCCGTAGGCGTCGCGGTAGGTCGGGTCGAGGTCCAGGTAGTTGCCACGGTAGGACTGGTGGGCACCATGCGCGTCCATCGACACCTGGTGGGTGTAGTAATCGGCGGTGGCCTTCTTCCAGGCGCTGCCCCAGGCCGGTGTGCCAGGCGGGGTGGCGCCGCCGGCAATCGGCCGTGTGCCGGCCTGGTTCACCCACATCGGCGAGCCACCGACGAAGCCGTGCGGGCCATGGTCGAAGTTGTCGGCGTTGAAGTCATCGATGGCGATGCCGTTGCCACCGGCGCCGATGAAGTTGTTGGTGTAGGTGTCCTTGTCGAAGAACGCCTTGACCGTGCTCATGTTCTGGTAGGCGAAGTTACGCCCGACCACGCCTTCGTTCCTGATGGGGTCGTACGGTTTGCCGATGCCGGACAGCAGCATCAGGCGTACGTTGTTGAACTGGAACGCCGCCAGGATCACCAGGTCCGCCGGCTGCTCCACTTCCCGCCCCTGGGCGTCGATGTAGGTGACGCCGGTGGCCTTGCGCTTGCTGTCGTCCAGGTTCACCCGCAGCACATGAGCGTTGGGCCGCAATTCGAAGTTCGGCACCTGACGCAGCGCCGGCAGGATGTTCACGTTGGGCGAGGCCTTGGAGTACATGTAACACACGTAGCCGCTGCAGAAACCGCAGAAGTTGCATGGCCCCATCTGCGCCCCGTACGGGTTGGTGTACGAGCCGGAGGTGTTGGCCGAGGGCAGGTTGTAGGGCTTGTAGCCCAGGCTGGCCGCCGCCTTTTCGAACAGCCTGGCCGACACCACGTTTTTCTGCGAAGGCAGCGGGAACGGGCTGGAACGGTCTGGCGCATAGGGGTTGCCGCCCTTCCCTTCGCCAACGACCTGGCCGTTGACGGTCCAGGCCTGGCCAGAGGTACCGAACACCTTCTCGGCGAAGTCGAAGTGCGGTTCCAGTTCTTCGTAGCTGACCCCGAAGTCCTGGATAGTCATGTCTTCGGGGATGAACTTGCGCCCGTAGCGTTCTTCGTAGTGGCTGCGCATGCGCAGCTCCATCGGGTCTACCCGGAAGTGCACGCCCGACCAGTGCAGGCCTGCGCCACCTACACCTTTGCCCGGCAGAAAGGCACCGAGCTGGCGATTGGGCAGCGCCACGTCGTTCATGCCGTGGCGGATGGTGACGGTCTCTTTCGACACATCGACGAACAGCTTCTTGCGCACGCTGTAGGTCAGCTCGTCGATCACCTGCGGGTAGCTGCCTTCCGGGTAGGTGTCCTGCATCGGCCCCCGCTCCAGGGCCAGCACTTGCAGCCCCGCCTCGGTCAGTTCCTTGGCCATGATCGCGCCGGCCCAGCCGAAGCCCACGATCACCGCGTCCACTTTCTTCATCACGGTTGCCATGCCTCAGGCCCTCTCGCCACGGATCGAAACAGCGGGGAACGGGTAAGGCTCGTTGCGCTCGACCCAATCCATGAAATCGGCACGGGCGCCGGGGAAGCCGATCTGGGTCCAGCCGACCATGCCTTTGTTGCCGCCATGGATCGGGTCGCAGAAGAACCCTTCACGGGTGTTCTGCACCAGCAGGCTGAAGAACACCTTGGCTGGCACGGCGTCGAAAACCAGCTCTCCAGCCTCGACCTTGCTGAGAATGCGGTCTCGGGTAGCGCTATCTTGCGCAGCAAAAACTTGCCCGGAATTGGCCTTGCACCAGCCATCCACGGCGGCGATGCCCAGGCGGTAGATCTGTTGCGGGCTGAGTTGCAGCTGGTACCCCAGTTCGGGCGCGGCGTCGGCCTTGAAAGGGCCTTGCATGTACCACTGCGCGCCAGTTGCGTAGGGGGTGTTCATCTGCCGGTCGATGAATTCGGCAGCGCCGGCTTCAAGGGCGCCAGGGCCAAGTTCGTCGGCCGGGATAATGCGCGCGACGGCAGCCTGCACGAAGGCCCACTCCTCGGCAGTGAAGAAAGTCGGCTGGTAGTTGCCTGCTGGCGGCGTGGCCGGCACTTTGGGCTCGTGTTGCGGGGCCGCAAGCAGCTGACTGGCACCCACGCCAAGCCCCGTGCTGGCCACGGTGACCACAGGGATCAAGGTCAAGGTCTTGCGCAGAAAGTCCCTGCGCGGATTGTCGGGGGCATGCTCAGGCATTGCGAATCCTCATCGGCTGTGTGCGGCCTTGAAAAGCGCCATCTGATTTTCAATATAGGGGGTGGTCTTGATGGGTCATCAAGAAAACAGCCGGATAATCTAGCGCGTTCAGAAATGTTTTGAAACCGGTTTCAGGCTTGCTTTCAAAGGGCTGGCGGGCTTTGCGGCGGACCTGCCTTGGCTGGCTACATGGGGTATTTGCCGCAAGACCGCACCTACTGGGCCGCGTTCACGCAATTGATTGGGTCGGTACCACCTGCCCCAGTCCCCAACCTTGGGGACACAGTGCCCAACGGCCCACCCCCTGCAATCGCCCTCGCAAGAGAAATGGATCCCTTGCCCTGCAAGGGCTGCAGCACATTTTTTCTGCCTTGGCACGCCTATTGCCGATCTCCTGCCAGACGCCCCAAGTCCATGGGCCCGTTTGCAGGAGGAAATGTCTCATGCACCGACCGATACCCCACCCGCTGGCATTGGCCATTTTCGCCGGCATGCTCCAACTCCCGGCGCAGGCTGCCTTGAACGCTGTCGATCCAGGCGCCTATGTTCCCGCCAACGGTGGCTTCCCAGCCTGGTACCAGGACAGTCACGGTCGTACCCTCGACCTGTGCCTGACAAAGGCGGTCAGCTCGCGTGTGCCTGGCGCACCCGGCGCACCTTCGTACATGTGCACGCTGCTGCCCACCCCCGGCGTGTTCGACGATACCCAACCCATCGTCTTCCCCACCAACTTCCCTGACGAGGCGTTCTGGTTCACCGCCGACGCCGCCATCGTCGACGCCACCCGCGGCATCGACCTCAGCTACGGCACCGCGATCGAAGCGGCATTTGCCGCCGAAGAACCGGTCGACGGCGACCAGGTCAGCTTCGCCCGGGTGCGTATCCGGGTCGACGTGCCAACCGCCGGCACCTACGTGGTCACTCACCCGTACGGCGTCGAAGTGTTCGACGTACCTGCGCCCGGGCGCCGGGCAATCAACATGACCCGCGACATCGGCATTGCCGGCGCAGGCGACTTCACCGGCGCCCTGAAAGGCGATGTCGGGCCGTTCCTGCGCAGTGTCAACGGCCCCTACACCGAAGGCAGCGAGCGCTTCATCGGCGACCCGAACCTGGAAGAACGGGTGACCGGCAGCCCCTTCAATACCAACTACGTGCGCATCGAAGGCCCCGGCGGCATCGACCTGCGCACCGAGCTGTTCGCGGTTTCGGGCAAGCTTTCCGAAGTGACCCTGCCAACCCCGCTGATGCCGCAACGCAGTACCTACTCGCGGCATACCGAGAACGGCGACCTGCGCGCCCAGCAGGACATCTTCGTGATGGCCCCGCCGCCACCGGCCAGCGTCACCCTGACCAGCCAGACACCCAACCTGAACCTCACCGAGGCCAACGGTACCGGTGCCTGGTACGCCCAGTCGGTGCTCGACCCGGCCGCCGGGACGATCCTGACGCTGACCGCCGACAACAGCGTGGCGATCCCTGCCAGCAGCCTGACCTCCACCAATGTACCGCTGACCGACCTGGTCGTTATCACCCAGGCCCAGTTCCGTCTGTCCACCGGCGAGCTGACCTTGGTGGCCAGCACCAGCGACGAAACCACGCCGCCAGTGCTCACCGCACACACCGGCAATGGCACGCTGATCGGCAACCTGAGCGGCACAGGTGCCGTGAAGACGCTGAGCACCAGCCTGTCGCCGATCCCGCCGGCCAAGGTGCAGGTCACCAGTACCAACGGCGGTAGCGACACCGAAGACGTGGTGCTGGTGCCATGAACAGACAAAGGCTCAGCCTTCAAGGAGGCAGCATGAACACTTGGTCGCGCCGTGCGCTGTTGGCCGCCGGTTTTTCCCTTACCGTTACCAGCGCCGCGTTTGCCGCGCTGTCCGATGTCGACCCGGGGCCCTACACCTTCGCCACCGGTGGCTATCCGATGTGGTACAAGGACAGCCTCGACCAGTCCCTGGAGCTGTGCCAGTCCCGTGCTACCAGTACGCGTGCGCCAGGCGCGCCGGGGGCACCGGCCTACATGTGTACCTTGTTGCCCGAGCCTGGTATCTATGACGATACCCTGCCGCTGGTGTTCCCGGACAACTGGCCGCCCGAGATGTTCTGGTTCCTGGCGGAAACCACCATTCCGCAGGTCGGCAACAGCGGCTATGAACTGGAGGTTTATGTAGCCGGGGTGGAGGCTGCCTTCGCCGCCGAAAACCCTGTCGATGGTGACCAGCAAAGCTTCGCCCGGATCCGCATCCGTGCTTCGGTCCCAAGTACCGGTACCTACACCATCACCCATCCCTACGGGGTGGAGACGGTCAACGTCACCACGGCGGGGCGTCGGGCGATCAACATCACCCGGGACATTGGCATTGGCGCACCAGGCAACTTCCGGGGAGCGCTGGCGGGGGCGATCGGCCCTTGGCTGAAGGGTGTTGGCGGGCCTTATACCGAGGTCAACCCCGATACCGGCACCGTCGAAACCTACATCGGCGACCCCAACATCACCGAGGCGGTGACCGGCAGCCCCTTCAATACCAACTTCGTGCGCATTCAAGGCCCCGCTGGCACTATTCAGACCAACACCTTCACTGTTTCAGGCAAGGTACTCGACCAACGGGCCCAGACCCCGGTCAGCCTGGAGCGCGCCACCTATTCGCGCAATGCCACCGGCACCCGTACGGAAGTGTTCGCCAAGGCGCCCAGCGCAGCCAGCCTGTGCATGCGCAATGGCATTGCCCTGGTCGGCACCCCGCCTTCGCCGTGCCAGTACACCCTCACCGCCGACAACAACGGGCTGTTCTTCCACCAGCAGTTCGGCCAGGAAGCACCGCCTGCTGTGGTGGTGGTCACCGCCAGCGACAGCGCCGGCGGTACCCAGCCAACCGCGCTGTCGAGCAAGCTCACCGACGTGGTCAAGGTCGGCACCGCACGCTACGACTGGGCCAACAAGCGCCTGTTGATCGAGGCCAGTTCCAGTGACGAAGTGGCGGTCCCGGACCTGATCGCCCAAGGCTACGGTCGCCTGTCCAAGGCGGGCACGCTGCAGAGCCTGACCGTCAACGACGTGCCGCAGCCACCAGCCACCATCACGGTGAAGTCGGCACGCGGCGGCAGCGATGTCGAACCGGTAGTCGTGGTCGGCAACGCGCCGGTCGAGGCGGCCAACCAGCCGCCGCTGGCCCAGGCCGATACCGGCAGTACCAGCGTGGGCATCCCGATCACCCTCAACCTGCTGCAGAACGACAGCGACCCGGATGGCAACGTACCGCTGACCATCAGCGACCTTACCCAACCCGGTACCGGTCTTGGCGGCGTGGTGATGAACGGCACCACCTCGGTCACCTACACCCCGCCAGCCGGGGCCACGCAACCCGTGGTGGCCACCTTCAGCTACCGGGCGGTGGACGCCAAGGGCCTGAAGTCGGAACCGGCCACGGTCACCATCAACGTGGCGCCCAACCAGGCCCCGACCGCCAACCCGGAAACGGTCGCCACCCTGGGCGTGCCTTTGACCATCAACGTGCTGGCCAACGACACCGATCCGGAAGGCAACGTACCGCTGAGCGTTGCTGCCGTCACCCAGCCGGCTGCCGGCCGGGGCACCGTCAGTACCGACGGCACCACGGTGACCTACACCCCACCGGCCACGGTGACCACGGCCTTCACCACTACCTTCACCTACCAGGCTCGTGACTCGCTGGGGGCCCTGTCCAACGCCGGCACCGTCACCGTCAACGTATCGCCACGGCCCGCCGCCGAAACCTTCACGGTCACGACCGCCACGGTCACGGCACGCTCCAACAACCGTTACAACTGGGACCTCAGCGGTACTTCGTCGGTCACCACCGGCAATACCGTCACCGTGCGGGTAACCACCACTACCGGCGTGCAGACCCTTGGCACCGCCACGGTGGCGCTGACCGGCCGCTGGCGCCTGGCGGTGAGCAACAGCACCACGATCATCCCGACTGCGGCACCGACGGCGACGATCACCACCAGCCAGGGCACCACACGCACCGTCAACGTAACCGTGCAGTAAAGGCCGGAGGTTGCAATGAGACGCCTGTACTCCCTGCTGCTCGGCCTGGCTGTGGTGGGCCAGGCCTGCTGGGCCGAGGACCTGCTGGACAATGCCGACCTCGCACCCGGCATCGACCTCGGCGAACCGGTGATCATCCGCCTGCTGCCGGCCAGCGCCGGCCAGGCTGCGGTGATCGAGCAGCAAGGCGCGGGCAACCGCGCCGCCCTCGACCAGAACGGCCAGGCCCTGTTGGGCCGCATCGTCCAGGCCGGTGGCGCGCAGGAAGCGTACATCTTGCAGGAAGGCAGTGACCTGATGGCCCTCATCAGCCAACAGGGGAATGGCAACAGCGCGTCGATCCGCCAGACCGGCAGCAGCAACAGTGCGGCCATCGAGCAGATCGGCAACGACAACAGCGCCAGCATCGTGCAGTCCGGCACAGGCCTGAACAGCTCCGTGACCCAGGCCGGCAATGGCCAGCACGTGCAGATAACCCAATACCGATAGACCTGGAGGCACCCCCATGTATAAGCTCGCTCCGTTAAGTGCCGCTATCGTCCTGGCCCTCGCAGGTCAGGCCATGGCTGCTGACAGCACCTCGTCCCAGACCCAGGATGGCAAGGAAAACATCGCTGAAGTCAGCCAGTCCCTGGCGCCATTCGCTTCGGCTACCCAGACCCAGACCGGCAAGGGCAACAACCACCTGGCGGTGCAATCGGATAGCACCAGCGATATCCAGCAGAGCGCCAACGGCCAATACAACGCAGCCTACGCCGACCAGCTGTTCGAGAACGGCAGCCAGGTCACCCAGCACGCAAGCGGCAGCTACAACGATGCCTTCGCCAGCCAGTCACTGGGCTTGGGCAACCAGTCGCTGCAAACCCAGCAAGGCGCGCAAAACGCCTCGACCGTATGGCAGGAAAGCCAGGAAGGCAGCAAGGCCACCACCTGGCAATCCGGCCAGCGCAACGAAGCTTTCATCGAGCAGATCTTTGGTGGCAGCAACAACCGCAGCAGCATCAACCAGACCGGCCAGGAAAACTACGCCGCCGCCGAGCACCTGAGCCACGTCGATGGTGATATCCAGGTCTACCAGGACGGCACGGGCAACTGGGCGTATGGCGACCAGCGCGACGGGACCGGCGGCACCATCGGCATTGGCCAGTACGGTGGCGGCAACTCGGTGGAAGTGTGGCAGGACAACCAGACCGCCAGCCAGGCATCAGTGACCCAGTCCGGCCAGATGAACGAAGGCTATATCGACCAGAGCTTCGGCATGAACAACAAGGTCAGCCTGTCGCAACAGGGCACGGCCAACGCCAGCTGGTCGGACCAGTTCGAGACCAGCAACTCGACCACCACCATCACCCAGACTGGTAGCAACAACGTGCATTTCACCTACCAGAACGGTGAAAACCTCAACCTGACCATCAACACCAAGGGCACTGGCAACAGCGTCACCGCCAGCAACTGGAAAGGTGCCAAGATGGGCGGCCAGTTCGGTACCAACCAGACTGCCACCATCAACCAGAATGGCAATGGCAACGGCGTCAACCTGACCCAGAACGGTGACAACCAGCTGGCCACGCTGACCCAGAAAGGCACCGGCAACCAAATGGAGACCAAGCAGGCCGACATGAACAACGAGCTGTACTTCGAACAGAACGGCACCGACAACATCCTGATCGCCGACCAGCGTGGCACCGACAACTATGCCTACGGCAACAGCCAGGGCAACGGCAACGTCATCAACCTGGACCAGTCCGGCTACAGCAACCAGAGCTACACCAACCAGCTGTACGGTAGCGGCAACGAGGCCAACATCAAGCAGGTTGACAGCTACAACATTGCCTACGTGACCCAGGGAGGCCAGGGCAACAAGGCGTATGTCGACCAGAGCGGTGAGACCCAGACCGCGACCATCAGCCAGCTGGGCAGCGCGAACGTGGCCACTGTGACCCAGCAGTAGATCGCTCCCCCCTTGAACCGCGGTGCTCCTCTCCCTGGTGCCGCGGTTCCTTTTTTCTTTTCTTGCCGACCTGTTTGCGGGCATGCCCGCGAATAGGCCAAGCCTGCCAAGCGCATTACAATGGTCCACACCCCAACCGATGCCTGCCCCATGATCCAGTCCGACCTCGACCTGTTCGGCACCCAGCCGCAACGCCTGGCCAGCCACACCGTGCTGCTGCCCGGCTTCGCTCTGGCCGAGATCGAGGCCCTGCTCGATGCCCTGCGCCCGGTGCTGCGTGCCGCGCCGTTCCGGCACATGCACACCCCGGGCGGCCTGCGCATGGCGGTAGGGCTGACCAACTGCGGCACGTTGGGTTGGGTCAGTGACGAACACGGCTACCGCTACAGCCCCTGCGACCCGCTCAGCGGCAAACCTTGGCCCGCCCTGCCCCCCGTGTTGCTCGAACTGGCCGCCGGCGCTGCGAGCATGGCCGGGTTCGACGGTTTCGTGCCGGATGCCTGCCTGGTCAACCATTACCTGCCAGGCACCCGCCTGAGCCTGCACCAGGACCGCGACGAGCAGGACTTCGGCCAGCCGATCGTGTCGGTGTCGCTGGGCTTGCCGGCGGTGTTCCTGTTCGGTGGCCTGCAGCGCACCGACAAGACCCAGCGCATCACGCTGAGCCACGGCGATGTGCTGGTCTGGGGTGGCGAGGACCGCCTGCGCTTTCACGGCGTGCTCACGATCAAGCCTGGCGTGCATCCGCGCCTCGGTGAACGGCGGATCAACCTGACCTTGCGCAAGGCCGGTTGAGACCAATCAGAACGATGATTTCATGATAAGCAGTTGAGCGGGCCAATTCATGGACTGTATATCTGGAACCACCTACCTAGGGAAACTCCGAACAAGTTGCTCATCAGTCGGAAATGTGCGGTTTAGGGATGCCGAAAAGCCCGCTTTTCAGTCGCTGATTATTGGATAACCAAGGCAAAGCCTTGGTTATCTGGACTCACGGGCGCACCTCTCCCGCAGCAGGCAATAATTGCCGGCGCACCATCCACAGATTCGACAGGGCAAACAGCGTGGTCAGTTGCGCCGTGTTCTTGGCCAAGCCGCGAAAACGAGTCTTTACATAGCCGAACTGGCGTTTGATCACCCGGAACGGGTGCTCCACCTTCGCACGCACTTGCGCCTTGGCCTTTTCGATCTTGCGCTTGGCTTGGTAGAGCACGCTGCGTTTGTTCAAGTGTTTGTAGGTGCTGCGGCGGGCAGCGACCTGCCATATCACCTGCCGTCCCTCGTGTTCTGGCCGCTTTTCCACGCCTGTGTAACCCGCATCCGCACACACGACATTCTCTTCGCCATGCAATAGCTGAGCGACCTCCGTCACGTCAGCTACGTTCGCGGCGGTGCCATGAACGTGATGCACCAGACCCGATTCAGCATCCGCGCCGATGTGGGCCTTCATGCCGAAATAGTACTGGTTGCCCTTCTTCGTTTGATGCATTTCAGGATCGCGCTTGCCTTCCTTGTTCTTGGTCGAACTGGGCGCGTGGATGATGGTAGCGTCGACAATGGTGCCCTGGCGCAACGACAGGCCCTTGTCTTGCAGGTAATTGTTGATGGTTTCCAGAATGCCGACTGCCAACTGATGCTTCTCCAGCAGGTGCCGGAAGTTCATGATCGTCGTGTCTTCGGGGATCGGAGCGCTGAGCGTCAGACGAGCGAACTGGCGCATCGAAGTGATCTCGTACAGCGCCTCTTCCATGGCGGGATCGCTCAAAGAGAACCAATTCTGCAGCAGGTGAATGCGCAGCATGGTTTCCAGAGGATAAGGCTTGCGGCCACCGCCAGCCTTTGGGTAGTGAGGCTCGATCAACGCCACCAGTCCACTCCACGGAACCACCTGTTCCATCTCGGCCAGGAAACGCTCGCGACGGGTTTGCTTGCGCTTGCCGGCGTACTCGAAATCGGAAAAGCTCATCTGACTCATGGGATGGCGGACTTGTAGAAGGCAGTTGGACGGAGGGCTATTTCAGCACAGGTCAGATGGCCTGTGCTGACTTGATCGGAGAATCCCTAGCTAAATCTACTCCCCTCCTCTGACGCTACGCGTCAAGACCCTTGTTTCCATTCTGCTAATTTGCGCCCTTATCGAGTTCCAGGCGCGCTTATCTCCAGGGAAATATTTATCAACATAACCTTTAAAACCCTCTTTATTCTCTATCGCATAATACATGGCCTGCCGAAGGTGCTCGGTTGTATATGTGATATTTCTTGCGGTCGGCGCCGTCACCTCTGCATTCGCGGCAATCAGAAAATCGGCCGACGCCTTCGAACTGCGCCACCCACCCCGTGAATACGTCGATCCAACTGGAGCATTGGGCAGAACATCTTGTACTGGCTGACTTGGAGCGATAGCTGCATTTCCTGCCTGTGTTCTTGAAGTCCCGGCAACGCTATCTCCGGAACCCACTGCCATAGAGTGCCCAGATAGTTCCTTAAGTGCGTAGGGCTTCTCGGGAATCCATGGATTACGAGACGCCGGGTTGCGTATTCGAGCCTTTGCAGGAGGAGTCAGCGGGCTGGGCATTTTTGTCTTTGCACAACCGCTCGGATCATTAAAATTTACTGGATCATTTTCACAAAAGGCGTATGAGTTCAATCCTCCTTGCGAAAACGGACTCAAATGATCTGGAGAGATGAACCTCATTATAAATGGGCAGAACACACGTAGGCCATTACCCAAAAGATAGCAGCGCGTTATGGAATCTTGCCATTCGCCTTTAAAGCGTATCAGCGAAGCACAAGCATTATTACTCCCCACACCGTAAACGCTGTAAGCAATAGACATGAGATCCTCTACACACCTAAATTTCGAAAGTTCTATTAGAGTCATGAATGCATTTGTTTCACAACTGGCATTTCTGATAGGCAACCCCTCGGGTGGCGGGACGAGTGCTCGCCAGCCCGCTGCACGTTACTCAGTTCAGATTGACAAGAAAAACAGGATGAACGCGCATGAAACAGGTTGAACATCTTGGCCAGGCAAGCTTCAAACGATATGCCATGCCCTGTTCAGCCTGGAGCCCGCCATGCCCTACCAGCCCTGTTACCCACCCTCTCAAAGCGGAGCCGCGCGCCTATGAAAATGCCCTGCCGCGCGCCCAATGCCTCACTACAGCTCGATTATGTACGCGACACCCTGTTCGGCCCGGTGGCGCAAAGCGTGGAGTGCCAGTGCCAACTCGCCGCCCTCGACCTGCAAGGCCGCCCAGGCCTGCGCCTGCACATTTGCCCGCCCCTGCCCGACAAGGTCGACCGCGCCCACAGCGTGGCCTTCGTCTGGGACGGGCGCAGTTACCACGGAGTGGTCCGCGACCAGGGCAAGTGCGGTGATGGCGGCCTGAACCTGCTGCTGGAACTGCTGTAAGACGATCAACGGCGATCAACCCGGCTGAACCCACCGGGCGCGTCACGTCTCCATAGCAAAAGGGCCCATGCCTGCCGGAGAACGCGGAGAACGTCAATGAACAGTCCGTTGCTCAAGCTCTTCACTCACCCCGCCGACGCCTGGCTGGAAATCCGCCGGGCCGAGGAAGACCACCCGCAGCAATATTTGCCGCGCCTGTTGGCTCTGGCACTGATCCCCGCTGTGTGCCTGTTCGTCGGCACGACCACCTTCGGCTGGAGCCTGGCGGCCGAGGAACGGGTGCGCCTGAGCATGACCAGCGCCGCCCAACTGGCGGGCTTGCTCTACGCCACAACGGTCGTCGGGGTAATGTTGATGGGCACGATGATCCGCTGGATGTCGCGCGGTTTCGATGCAAAGCCCAGCCTCAACCAGTGCATCGGCTTTGCCGCCTACTGCGCCACACCATGGTTCTTTGCCGGGGTGGTCGGCCTGCTACCGATCCGCTGGCTGGCGCTGGCGGCACTGCTGGCTGCCTCGGCGTATGCCAGCGTGTTGCTGTATGGCGGATTGCAGACCTTTCTGCGGCTGAAGAAGGAACAGGCCATGCTGTTCGCGACCTGCGTGTGGGGGGTGGGGTTACTGCTGCTGGTCACCATCCTGGTGGCGATGATCCTGTTCTGGTTCAACGGCCTGATGCCGGAATATGTGCGCCCGGCCAGCGTGGGCTGACCGGGCGCGGCAGGCGCCTCAGGCAATCGCCTTGAGTGTCGCCGGGTGGCTGTCACGCAGCGCGTGCAGCTGCCCCACCAGGTTGACCAGATCACGGCAACTGTTGAGGCTTTGCAGGGGGACCCCGCTCAGGGTCACGCCCTCGTCGAGGCTCTGGCCCTGACCCAGGCGTATGGTCAGGTTGGCGCCATCCGTGCAGCTGACTTCGCAACGGTCGGGCAGGCAGGCCTGCTCGATCATCTGCCGCATTTCTAGCATCGAAACTCCTATCAACGACATGGTACGACCCTCTCTTTGGGATGGCCTGTTGTGTGAGTACGCCTTTGTTGGGCGAGGTGCCAATTGATATTGCGCATGCCGAGGCAGGCGCTCATGCGCCTGGGCAATGATCATGCAGGGAATCCTCTAGCACCTTAGTGGAAGATTGCCTGCGCGGGCTGCGCGTTCGAACGCAATGGCAGACTTAGCGACGAGCGGTCCCGGCAGGCCCCAGCGATGCCCAAAGATGCTGTGCCGCATAGGCTCGCCACGGTCGCCACGCCAGGGCTCGTTGCGCAAGTTGGGCATCCTCGCCTTCGAGCAGGCGCAACGCCTTGATCAGCGCCACATCGCCCAGCGGCAAGGCATCGGCCGCGCCGGCCTGGCGCAATGCCAGGTAGTGCGCACTCCAGGGGCCGATACCCTTGAGCTGGCACAGGTTGCGCAGCAACTCATCCAGCACCTGCCCGCGGCGCAGCAAACTGGGCTCGGCGAGCAATGCATTGGCCAGCGTGCCCAGGGTGGCGGCGCGCGCTCGCGGCATGCCCATGCCATCGAACTTCGCAACTGCCAATACCGGCAACGCCGGGAATACGTGGCTCAGGCCAGGTGCGGGCCAGCGCAAGGGCACGCCGTGGCGTTGCACCAGGCGGCCGGCCAGGGTCATGGCCCCAGCCACACTGACTTGCTGGCCCAGCACAGTGCGCATGGCCTGTTCGCAGGCGTCCCAGCCTTGTGGCACGCGCAGGCCTGGGCGCTCCTGTAGCAGGCGGGCCATCAGCGGATCGCGGGACAGTTCGGCATTGATGCGCGCGGGGTCGGCATCGAGGTCGAAGACCCGCCTCAGCCTGGCGGTCAGGCCGGGTAGCGCGTGGGCCGGGACGCCTTCAAGGCGGACCCGCAGGTACTGGCTGCCCGAAGGTTTGGCGTGCAAGACGGCGTGGCGGCCGGCAATTACCAGGGTACGGCGGTAGGTGCCGTCGAGGCAGGTCTCGATGCCGGGGATGCAGCGGGCAGCGAGGAAGGCCAGGGTCGAGGGCCAGTGGTAAGGGGCACGGTAGCGCAGCCACAAGGTGTGGTGGCCGGGGGTGGGCAATGATCGGCGTACGGCGTGCAGGGGGGTGAGCTTTGGCATGGCTGCATCATGCCAGCAAATGTAATACCTGTACCGGCCCTATCGCCGGCAAGACAGCGCCCACAGGTACAGCGACAATCTCGGGAGCATCGCTGTACCTGTGGGAGCTGGCTTGCCGGCGATAGGGCCGGACAAGCCATTCAATCAACCAGGATCAATGCGCCGCACCGTCCCGCGCTTCCTGCATCTGCCCGAACCGACCGGCATGGAAGTCGTCGAACGACTCGGCAATTTCCGCCTGGCTGTTCATCACGAACGGGCCATAGCCCACGATCGGCTCATCGATCGGTTCACCGCTTAGCAGCAGCAAGCTGGCACCTTCCAGCGCTTCGACCGCGACATCCTCGCCGCCCCGGTCAAACAGCACCAGGCTGGATGGGCCGGCTTCTCGCTCGCCGTTGATCCGCACGTTGCCGCGCAACACCACCAGCGCCGCATTGCGCCCGGCGGCAACCGGCAGCTGCAAGGCTGCACCGGCATTCAGGCGCAGGTCCCAGACATCCATCGCAGTAAAGGTCCGCGCCGGCCCCGAATGCCCACGATAGTCACCGGCAATCACTCGCAGACTGCCGCCCTCGCCGTCCAGCGTCACCACCGGGATGTCCTTGGCCAGCAGCGTCTGGTAGCCGGCCGCTGCGCGCTTGTCCCGCGCCGGCAGGTTGACCCACAGCTGTACCATCTCCAGCGTACCGCCAGAACGGGCGAAACCTGGGGAATGGAACTCTTCGTGGATGATGCCATTGGCAGCAGTCATCCACTGCACGTCGCCAGGGCCGATCAAGCCGCCAGCGCCGGTGGAGTCACGGTGTTCCAGTTCGCCCTGGTAGACGATGGTCACGGTCTCGAAGCCGCGGTGCGGGTGCTGGCCAACGCCGCGCCGCGCACTGGTCGGGGTGAAGTCATGAGGGCCGGCATAGTCCAGCAGCAGGAACGGGCTGATCTTGCTGGCCAGGTTGTCGTAGGTGAACAGGCTGCGCACCGGGAAACCATCACCTACCCAGTGGGCGTGGGGGCTGCGGTGAATACCCAGAATCGTTTTCATGAGAAGGCTCCTCTCTTGGTTGAGATAACCTTACCAGTGAGACCAATCAGGCAATAGCCGGCTAAAATGGCATGCATCGTCTCATTTAAAGGACAATCCACAGCCAGCTGTCTGGAAAAACTATCCCGCCGGTGCCTGCAGCAGGAAGGCCTGCACTTGTTCGGCGCACGCCTCAGGATGCTCTTGCAGGAAGCAGTGCCCACCTGCAACCTGCCTGCCGCTGACCTTAGGGTTGAGTGCCACCAGGCGATTCACCGAATGCGGTACGAAGGGGTAGGTGTGCTCGCCGTACAGCACCCGCGTGGGCGTACGGATTGCCGCCAGGCTCGCCCACATGCGCTTGGGGAACGAACTGAATATTTCTACTTCGCGGCTGGGCCGGCACTTGAGCACCACCGCTTCGCCACAGTCGCCAATGGCATGCTCCACGTAGGCCCGCAGCGCCGCATCGGTCCACCCCTTGAAGATACCCCGCCCATGCAGTGATGCCAGGGCTGCCTCGCGGTCGGGCCAGTGGCTGCGACGGCTGGCAGCCTTGCGCGCCAGGGCATGGCGCTGGTGCAAGCCGACCAGGGCTGCCATCCCCATCACGCCCAGCATGCGCCGGCTGAACAGTACCGGGTCGAGCAGAACGGCACGCGCGAACAGTTGCGGTTCACTGGCCAGGATCAGGCCGGTGAGCACGCCACCGAAGCTGTGCCCGACGGCAAAGCGCGGTACGTCACCATACTCGCCTCGCCCGGCTGCAAAAGCCTCCACCGCCAACGCAGCGGTCCGGTTCCAGCCACGGAACACCCCGCCATGGTCGCTGTCACCATGGCCCTGCACATCGCTGAGCCACAGGTCGAAATGTTCGCCCAGGCGCATCAGCAATGGCTGGTAGGCCAGGCAGCAGAAGCCGTTGCCGTGCAGAAAATGCAGCAACGGCTTGCCACTGGCCGGGGTTCGCCAGCCCCGCAGGGTGAAGCCTTCGGCGCATTCGTGAGACCAGGGGATCAACTGCATCGGCTTACTGTACTCGCGGGGTCAGGAAAACGCTGATTCTACAAACAGCAGCGGGTACAGTGAAATCACCAGCAACAAGGCCATCAGGACATTGAACAGCATCAGCCAGCGCGGGTTCTGCAACAAGTTGCGCAGGGCGCTGCCGAACATCACCCACACCCCGACGCTCGGCAGGTTGACCAGGGCGAACAAGGCGGCAATGACAATGACGTTGGTCACATAGCCCTGCGCCGGCGTGTAGGTGGTGATTGCCCCGACTGCCATCACCCAGGCCTTGGGGTTGACCCACTGGAATGCCGCTGCTCCCCAGAAGCCCAGCGGTTTGCGGGCACTGGACGAAGCTGTGCCGACCGGCCCGGAGGTGGCGATCTTCCAGGCCAGGTACAGCAGGTAGGCGGCACCGGTGTAACGCAATACCGTATACAGCGCCGGCCAGGCTTTGAACACCTCGCCCAGGCCCAGGCCGACAGCCAGCACCATCACCATGAAACCGACACTGATGCCCAGGGCGTGGGGGATCGAGCGACGCACACCGAAATTCACCCCAGAGGCAAGCAGCATGGTGTTGTTGGGGCCAGGAGTAATGGAAGACACGAAGGCGAACAGCACGAAGGCGGTCAGCAGGTCGGCAGAGGCAAGCATGGCAGGCAATCCACTTTTTTTATGGGTGCTGTCACACTAACGGAGTCGCTCTCCTCTGCGACCGATACAGTTTCACTAAATTGTGTAGATACACATCGCTGTACCGCTACCATCAGATCAAGGAAGCCGTCCCATGAGCCTCACCATCCGTCCTGCCGTTCGCGCCGACGCCGAGCAGATACTTGCCTTCATCACCGAACTGGCAGAGTACGAACGCGCCCGCCACGAGGTGATCGCGAGCGTTGCCGATATCGAGCACAGCCTTTTTGGCGAGGGCAGCACCGTGCATAGCCTGATGTGCGAGCGCGATGGCCGGGCAATCGGCTTTGCCGTGTATTTCTACAGCTACTCGACCTGGCTCGGGCGCAACGGCATCTACCTGGAAGACCTGTACATAACGCCCGAGCAGCGCGGCGACGGTGCCGGACGGCAATTGCTGCGGCACATCGCCCGCGAGGCGGTGGCGAAGAATTGCGGACGGCTGGAATGGAGCGTACTGGACTGGAACGAGCCGGCTATCGGCTTCTATCAGAAGCTGGGGGCCGAAGCGCAGGATGAGTGGGTGCGCTACCGGTTGGATGGCGAGAAGCTGGCGGCGTTTGCCCGGGGCTGACCGGGGGGATGCTCACGGCATAGACCACTACAGGCCGAACCGGCTTACATGAGGGCTTGAGTGTGCATGCCTTGAGCTTTTCAGCGCCTGTGAGATCGAGCGCCGCCCGCGCGGCGCTTCGCGGCACAAGGCCGCTCCTACATCTGTTTCCGGCCAATTACTCCTGTGCCAAGTGGGTTGCCGCCTTGGTGCTTGGCTGAAGATTGATGAGGAGCAGTCGTGCGCCCTTCGATATCGGAATGGAACAAACAAGACGGACAGAGGTGAACTCACAGGAGTAACTGGCCCGAAACAGATGTAGGAGCGGCCTTGTGCCGCGAAGCGCCGCGCGGGCGGCGCTCGATCTCCCAGGCACTGCAAAACCAAAGCCCTACCATCAGGGCAATTGACGCCAGCCCCGCCCCATGGTCTCCTTATGCCTCGCGTTCAGGTGCCCCCGATGGGGGTGAAACGGGAAACCGGTGCGTCACAGGCCCTCCAGCAGGGCCGGACAAGGCCGGTGCTGCCCCCGCAACGGTAAGCGAGCGAAGCGTCTGTACCACTGTGCCTGATCCCCGGCATGGGAAGGTGACGCTTTCCAGGAGCCTGGCTCCTCCTCGCAAGCCCGGAGACCGGCCTGGCGTTCATGAACACCCCGCGGTGGGCGGGCGCTGTTGCATTCCCCTGGGCTGCCACGCTCGGGGCTGCCGCGCTTGCCCGTTGCCCACAAAAAGCAGAGGAACGCGTCATGCCCGTCACCAGCGCCAAGCAACACAGCATTACCACCCCCGTCACCCTCAGCCAGCGTGTCGTCATCGCCATCGGCGCCAGCCTGCTGGGCCTGTGTCTGGTGTACTTCGCCGGCTTTTCGCACATCGAGGCCGTGCACAACGCCGCCCACGACACCCGCCACAGCGCCGCATTCCCCTGCCACTGAGTACGCCCGATGATCACACGCATTGCCCGCACCGCGGGCTTCAGCGGGTTGCTGGCGGCCTTGCTGCTGACCCTGCTGCAGAGCTTTTGGGTCGCCCCACTGATTCTCGAGGCAGAAACCTACGAATCCTCGGCCCCCGTTGCCGAGCACGAGCATGTTGGCGAAGTGGCAGCGCATGAACACAGCGCCGAAGCCTGGGCACCTGAAGACGGCTGGCAGCGAGTGCTGTCCACCACCGGCGGCAACCTGGTAGTCGCGGTCGGCTTCGCCCTGATTCTCACCGCCCTGTACAGCCTGCGTGAACCCAAGCGAGCCGGCACCGGCGCACTCTGGGGCCTGGCCGGCTTCGCTGTGTTCTGCCTGGCCCCGACCCTGGGCCTGCCGCCGGAACTGCCAGGTACTGCCGCAGCCGACCTGGGGCAACGCCAGGCTTGGTGGATCGGCACCGCCAGTGCCACCGCGCTGGGCCTGGCCCTGCTGGTGTTCGCTCGCCACTGGTTGCTGAGGGCGCTGGGCGCTGTGCTGCTGGTCATTCCCCATGTGATCGGTGCGCCGCAACCCGAAGTGCACGAGAGCCTGGCCCCCGCCGCCTTGGAAACCCAGTTCAAAGTGGCCTCCTGGCTGACCAACGCCGCATTCTGGCTGGCCCTGGGCCTGCTCAGCGCCTGGCTGTTCCGGCGCTCCAGCCAGGCCTGATGCCTGCCTTCTACGCCGGTTTCGGCTGTCGTCGGGGTTGCCCGGCGGATACGCTGCAAATCTTGCTACGCCAGGCCCTGGCCACCCAGGGCCTGGCGTTGGCTGACCTGCAAGGCATCGCCAGCATCAGCCTGAAGGCCGACGAACCCGGCTTGCAGCAACTGGCCGAACGCCTCGGTCTGCCTTTGGTGTTGTACGATACCGCGCAGTTGCAACCCTACGAACCCCGACTCAGCCACCGTTCCGCCGCTGCCCATGCCCACTGTGGCTGCTGGGGCGTGGCGGAGAGTGCGGCACTGGCCCTGGCCAGCCAGCGAGTTGGCACCGCCAGGTTGCTGCTGACACGCCAGGTACTGGGCCCGGCTACCCTCGCCCTGGCCTGTTGAACGTTTCCCCTCTTTCCTGCAAGGACTTTCCATGACGGTCTACTTCATCGGCGCCGGCCCCGGCGACCCGGAACTGATCACGGTCAAGGGCCAACGGCTGATCCGCCAGTGCCCGGTGATCATCTATGCCGGCTCGCTGGTGCCGGCCGCCGTGCTTGAGGGCCACCAGGCCGAGACCGTGATCAACAGCGCCGAACTGCACCTGGAACAGATCATTGCCGCCATGCGCAGTGCGCATGAGCAAGGCCAGGATGTAGCTCGGGTACACAGTGGCGACCCCAGCCTGTACGGCGCCATCGGCGAGCAGATCCGCCATCTGCAGGCGCTGGGCATCGATTACCAGATCATCCCCGGGGTCACCGCCACGGCGGCCAGCGCCGCCCTGCTCGGCTGCGAACTGACCCTGCCCCAGGTAGCTCAGACCGTTATCCTCACCCGCTATGGTGACAGCTCGCCGATGCCGCCCGGCGAGCAGCTGGGCGAGCTGGCGCGCCATGGCAGCACCCTGGCGATTCACCTGGGGGTCAAGCACCTGTCGCGTATCGTCGAAGAACTGCTGCCGCACTACGGCACGCACTGCCCGGTGGCGGTGGTGCATCGTGCCACCTGGCCGGACCAGGACTGGGTGCGCGGTACCCTCGGTGATATAGTGGAACGCGTCGCGGCCAAGGATTTCCGGCGCACGGCGCTGATCCTTGTGGGCCATGTGCTGGGCGACACACCGTTTGCCGAATCGGCCTTGTATCGCGCCGGGCACGCCCACCTGTATCGCCCTGGCGACTGAGCATTGCCAGGTTCGCCGCAGGCGTAGCAGACTCCGGTTTCCCGCCTGCAAACAGGAGTCATGCCCATGCTGGACCTACGCCCAAACTGCGAGTGCTGCGATACCGACCTGCCGGGTGACAGCCCCGATGCGCTGATCTGCTCCTTCGAATGCACCTTCTGCCGCACCTGCGCCGAAACCCGTTTCCAGGGCCGCTGCCCGAACTGCACCGGCCAGTTGGTGGCACGCCCGACACGGGTCGGCCAGGCACTGGCCAACAACCCCGCCTCAACCCAGCGCGTGAGCAAATCACACTCCGCCTGCGCATGACGACTACAAAAACAGGCATCGCCGCTTTGCCAGGGTGATGTCTTTCCCACTTTTTGTAGGACTTTTCAACAACAAGCACGTGGACTTTCAACACTTCTATACTCGGCATTACCAAACTTCGGGAATGGTCGTATCGTGCAGCGCTTCCGATAACCCCACTTGCAGACGTATTCCTGAGTGATCCAGGAAGCGGACCACATCCTGACAGGAGTTTTCTTCATGACTACCGTGCTGATCGTCGACGACCACCCCATCGTCCGGCTGTCCTTGCGCTTGTTGCTCGAACGCGAGCGCTTCCGTGTTGTCGGCGAGGTCGGCAATGGCAGCGAGGTGGCGCAGGTGGCCCGCGACCTGCGACCGGATGTGGTAATTCTCGACATCGGCCTGCCCGGCCTGGATGGCATGGAAGTGATAAAGCGCCTGCAATGCCTGGAGCCGGCGCCCAAGATCATGGTGCTGACCGGCCAGGCCACCGACCTGTATGTGCGGCGCTGCCTGGATGCTGGCATCGGCGCTTTTGTCACCAAGGAAGAAGACCACGAAGCGTTGCTGTTTGCCCTGAAGGCCCTGGTCAAGGGCTACTCGACCTTTCCGCAGATGTCGGTCAACAGCAACTCGCTGGAAAGCGAGCCGGTGCGCCTGAACAGCCTGTCCAACCGGGAAATGGAAGTGCTGCGACGCCTGGCGCGCGGCGAAAACAACAAGAATATCGGCACCTGCATGAACCTCAGTGCCAAGACCATCAGCACCTACCGGGGCCGCATCATGGAAAAGCTCAAGACCGAATCGCTGGTTGAGATGGTCGACCTGGCCAAGCGCAACAGCGTCTACTGAGCGCTCGGTGGCAATGAAGCGCCTGCTGGCAAGCGCCCTTCTGGTCATCGGCCTGGCCAATTCCGGCGCGCTGCTGGCCAACAGCGAACCCCGCCAGTTGCTGGCACGCTCGGTCAGCGCCGCCGCCCCGCTCGCGCTGTCCAGCGAAGAGCGGCAATGGCTCCAGCAACGCCAGCACCTGGTACTTGGCAGTTCGCGCCCCGACTACCCACCGCTGGAAATCAATGTCAGCCAGCGCGACTATGAAGGCCTCAGCGCCGATTACGCAGGTATCATCGCTGAACAGCTGGGCACCACCATTGAAGTACGACGCTACGACAGCCGCCACGAAGCCATCGCTGCGCTACGCGACGGCCGTATCGACCTGCTGGGCAGCTCCAACGCCTTCGAGGCAGCGGATGCCCAGCTCAGCCTCAGTTCAAGCTACGCCGACGACCTGCCGGTCATCGTCACCCGCGAGGGGCGCAGCCTGAAGAACACCCCCGACCTCGCGGGCCTGCGCCTGGCCATGGTCGATCATTACCTGCCGGCCAGCAGCGTCCGCAGCCTGTACCCCAAGGCGCAATTGAGCTTGTATCGCTCGACCCTGGCCGGGTTGGCCGCCGTCGAACTGGGCGAGGCCGACGCCTACCTGGGCGATGCCATCAGTACCGACTTCGCGATTGGCAAGAGTTACCAGGGCACAC
Organism: Pseudomonas sp. SA233; assembly: GCF_054792385.1. NCBI lineage: Bacteria > Pseudomonadati > Pseudomonadota > Gammaproteobacteria > Pseudomonadales > Pseudomonadaceae > Pseudomonas > Pseudomonas sp. SA233. The sequence goes on from NZ_CP096449.1 coordinate 3,117,468, forward strand.
TGAAGATCGACCACTTCTGTCAGGTTGCCCCTGGCGCGTTTGCCTTTGCCATGGCCAGTGACAACCCGCGTCTGCAACAGTTGGTCAACAAGGCGCTGGCGCGTATCAGCGAAAGCGAACGCCTGAATATCCTGCGCCGCTGGAGCAGTGGCAACACCAGCCTGCTGCTGCAGCGCCACCTCACCGCCCTGACCGCCGAAGAAGAAGCCTGGATAGCTGCCAACCCCAACGTCAGCGTGCTGGTCAACACTTCGCTGGCGCCACTGACCTTCAACGACACCAAGCACCGCCCCAGCGGCATCACCCTCGAGCTGCTCAAGCAGATCTCGCTGCGCACGGGGCTGCATTTCAAGCCGGTCGAAAGCCCGTCGGCGCAAGCAATGATCGAGCGCCTGGCACGCGGGGATGCGCAGATGATCGGCGCATTGGGTTACAGCACAGACCGTTCGAAACAACTGCGTTATACCCGTCCCTACCTGGTCAGCCCACGGGTGCTGGTCACCCGTGGCGACAATGCATCACCGCCGCAGGCCATGGCGCTGGATGGCATGCGCATCGCCCTGGTACGCGGTTCGCCGCAACGGGCCGTGCTGCAACAACGCTACCCGTTGGCCAGGATGGTCGAGGTGGACAACCCGCTCGGCCTGATGGAGGCCGTGGCCAACGGTGCCGCCGACGTCGCCCTGAGCAGCCATATCAATGCCGCCTACTACATCAGCCATGTGTTCAAGGACCGCCTGCGCATTGCCAGCGTGCTCGACGACGACCCGGCCATCGCCGCCTTCGCCGTGGCCGCGGACCAGCCACAGCTGCAGGCAATCCTCGACAAGGCGCTGCTGAGCATTCCACCCGAAGAGCTGGACCAGCTGATCAACCGCTGGCGCACCACCACCCTGGTCAGTGACAGCCCCTGGCGCGACTACCGCACGCTGGCCTTGCAAGTGCTGGTGCTGTCGGCCTTGCTGCTGGCCGGGGTGGTGTTCTGGAACAGCTACCTGCGCAAGCTGATCAACCAGCGCACCGAGGCCCAGCATGCCCTGCAAGCGCAACTTGCGCTTAGCCGCGGCCTGCTTGAACAGCTGCGCCAGGCCAAGGACGACGCCGAACAGGCCAGCCAGACCAAAAGCACCTTCCTGGCCACCATGAGCCATGAAATCCGTACCCCGATGAATGCCGTGATCGGCCTGCTGGAGTTGGCCCTGGAAGACAGCCGCGGCGGCCGCTGCGACACCCAGACCCTGCAGACCGCCCACGATTCGGCCATTGGCCTGCTTGAGCTGATCGGCGATATTCTCGACATTTCCCGTATCGAATCCGGGCATATCACCCTGCAGCCAGTGCCCACCAACCTGGTAGAACTGGTACGCGCCACCGTGCGGGTGTTCGAAGGCAATGCAAGGGCCAAAGGCCTGCACCTGCACAGCGAACTGCCCGCCGCGCCGGTGTGGGTGCTGGCTGATCCGCTGCGCCTCAAGCAGGTCTTGTCCAACCTTATCAGCAACGCCATCAAGTTCACCGACAGCGGTGAAGTCCAGGCCAGCCTGCTACTGCCCTCGCCCACCGACACTGACAGCCTGGCAGTGGAGCTGAGTGTGCGAGACACCGGCATCGGCATCAGCCCAGCCGACCAGGCCCGGCTGTTCAATACGTTCGTCCAGGCCGACGGCCCCCGGGCACGCCAGGGCGCCGGCCTGGGACTGGTCATCAGCCGCACGCTGGCCGAGTTGATGGGCGGTACCTTGAACTTGCAAAGCGTCGAAGGCCTTGGCACCAAGGTGCAGGTCAGCCTGCAGCTGCCCGCCTGCGCTGCACCGGTGCATGCCGATCAGCACGACCCTGTGCTGGAAACAAGCAGCGGCCCTTTGAACGTACTGGTGGTCGACGACTACCCCGCCAACCTGCTGCTGCTGGAGCGGCAACTGCATACCCTGGGGCATCGGGTCACGCTGGCGGAAAACGGGGAAATCGCGCTGACACGCTGGCAGGCTGCGCGCTTTGACCTGGTAATCACCGACTGCAGCATGCCGGTCATGGACGGCCACGAACTGACCCGCCGTATCCGCAGCCTCGAGGGCGAACGCGGCCTGGCGGCATGCCGCATTCTCGGCGTCACCGCCAACGCCCAGGCCGAGGAGCGTTCCCGCTGCCTGGCCAGCGGCATGGACGAATGCCTGTTCAAACCCATCGGCCTGCGTACGCTCAAGACCCACCTGCCCCACGCCCACCACCGGCAGCAGCCGACAGCACGGCGCCCCAGCGGGTTCAACCTTGGCGAACTGCGCCACCTGACCCAGGACGACGAACAACTGACGCGGAACTTGCTGCAGCAGTTGTCACAAAGCGTCAGCGAAGACCTGGCCACCTTGCGGGCGTTGCCAGCAGACGCCCCCGGCGAAACTTTGCGCGCCTTGGCTCACCGGATCAAAGGTGGGGCGAAGATGCTCAAGGTACGCACGCTGGTCAAGGATTGCGAAGCCATCGAGCAGGCCCACGACCAAGGCCTGCCGACGGTTGACCTTCGCCTGCAACTACAGGCCAGCCTGGAGACCCTGCTGGACGAGCTGGGCGATGTGCTCAGTGCAATTGCAGCGTCGAACTGATCTGGCTGATAGCGTTTACCACGTGCCGTGAACCCTGCTGGATTTCCATGATCACCGTACCGGCTTCGTTGGCCAGCGCCACACCATGGCCGGTACGCTTCAGGCTCGACTGCATGCTGGCCACGGCCAACAGCGACAGGTCGTGGTTCTGCCGCACCACGTCGACGATTTCCAGGGTAGCCTTGCTGGTTCGCGCCGCCAGGCTGCGCACCTCGTCGGCCACCACGGCAAAACCGCGCCCGTGCTCGCCGGCGCGGGCCGCCTCGATGGCTGCGTTCAAAGCCAACAGGTTGGTCTGGTCGGCAATGCCACGGATGGTCAGCACTATCTGCCCGATCACATCCGACTGCTTGCTCACCGCATCGATACTGCGTGCCGCGTCGTTGAGTTCATGGGAAATCTGCTCGATCACCTGTACCGCCTGCTGTACGACCTCGGTGCCCTTGCGCGCGCAGGCATCGGTCTGTACCGAACTGGCATGGGCAGCATCGGCCGCGCTTTGCTGGGTGCTGACCTGGCGGGTGATGTCGCTGGCGAACTTCACTACCTTGTACAAGCGGCCCTTGCTGTCGAAGATCGGGTTGTAGGAGGCCTCCAGGTAGACCGTCTGGCCATGTTTGTCGACACGCTCGAAACGGTGCGAGTGGTATTCGCCGCGGTTGAGCGATGCCCAGAACTCGCGGTACTCGGCCGATTCGCGCTCATGCGCCAGGCAGAACAGCCCGTGATGGCGACCGACCACCTCGTCCAGGCGATAGCCCATGGTGTCGAGGAAGTTCTGGTTGGCCTTGATCACCCGGCCTTGCGGGGTGAATTCGATCACCGCCATGGAGCGGCTGATGGCCTTGAGCAGGCTTTCGCTCTCGTGCTCCTCCATCACTCGCTGGCTGATGTCGGATGCCACCTTGATAACGCTGGTGACCTGGCGCTGCTCGTCCAGTACCGGCATGTAGCTGGCTTCCAGCCAGACTTCGCGGCCGGCCTTGTCGATGCGCTCGAAGGTACCGCTGATGGCCTTGCCCTGCCCCAGTTCACGCCACAATTGCTGGTATTCGGCGCTTTTCGCGTAGCCAGGGTCGCAGAACAGCCGATGATGTTTGCCGCGCAACTCCTCGGCGCTGTAGCCCATGGCTTGGCAGAAGCGCTCATTGGCATCGAGGATCGTGCCGTCGGGGGTGAACTCGATCATTGCCATGGAGCGGCTGATCGCCGCCAGCTTGGCCTGCAAGCTGGCCAATGCCTGATGACTGCGCTGGATTTCGACCAGATCGGACTTGCGGTGGAAATCGAACATGACGCCGGGCTCCTGTATGCGCGGTGTCCTGAGCATAGATCGCCTGACGTAAGTCGTGGTTTTTGTGGCGCCTGTGAGATCGAGCGCCGCCCGCGCGGCGCTTCGCAGCACAAGGCTGCTCCTACATCAGTTTCGGGCCAATTATTCTGTGAGGTTTGTGCGCGAACGCTCCGGCGCATGGCTCGATATCGGGTTGTACGAACAAGGCGGTCGCGTGCACTGGCACAGGCGTGACTGGCCTGAAACAGATGTAGGAGCAGCCTTGTGCTGCGAAGCGCCGCGCGGGCGGCGCTCGGTCTCGAAACCACCACACCACTCAAGACAAACTCAGGAACTCTCCCGCACCATCAACTCGAAGCCCAGGTCCTGCTGCGCATTCGGCACCCGCTTGCCATCGAGCAACGCCAGCAGCGCCTGCGCAGCACCGCGCCCCACAGCGGCGCGAGGCGTGCGAATCGAGGTCAGCCGCGGCACCATGTGCGCCGAAGCCGGCAGGTCGTTGAAACCGACCATCGCCACCTGCCGCGGCACCTCCACCCCTTGGCGCAATGCCTGCAGCACCGCGCCCTGGGCCAGGTCGTCGTTGCAGAAGAAGATACCGTCGACATCCGGCGCCTGCCGCATCAGTTGGCTGAACAACTCGCTGCCCAAGGCAATGGAAGAAGGCTCCGGCGTCAGCACTTCAAGCTCGGTCGCCTGCAAGCCGGCCTCGGCCAACGCCTGGCGGAACCCTTCGGCACGCTGCATCACTCGTGGGTCCAGCTGTGCGGCAATGAACCCCAGGCGCTTGCGCCCGCGCTCGATCAGGTGGCGGGCGGCGGCGCGCCCGGCCTGCTGCTGCGAGAAGCCGACGGACAATGCACCAGCTTCGCCATTCAGTTCCATCATGTGCACACAAGGTACGCCACTGGCCGCCAGCATCTGCCGCGATGCCTCGCTGCGCTCGAAACCGGTCAGCAGCATGCCGCAGGGCTGATAGGCCAGGTAGTTGCGGATGAGGTTCTCCTCTTCGGCAAGATCGTAGTGATAGTTGCCGATCAGCACCTCGAGCCCGCGCGGGCGCATGACCTCATGAATGGCTTCCAGCGTGTCGATGAACAGCTGGTTGGACAGCGACGGGATCAACACCACCACCGACTGGCTGCGCGCCGAAGCCAGGGCACGGGCCGCCGGGTTGGCCACGTAGCCAAGGCTCGCTGCGGCAGCAACGACCTTTTCCACCAACTCCGGCGCAACCGTGCTGACCCCACGCAGGGCGCGCGAGGCGGTAATCGGGGAAACCCCGGAAAGCCTGGCAACTTCTGCCAGGGTGGGACGACCTGTGGTACGGGAGCCGGTGCGGGACATGGATGTTGTAATTTTACTACTTGCAAGGAAAGGGAACGGCCACTAAGGTAGCGCTGTCTCAGGACGCAGGCAATGTAATCTTTGGCAGCAGCCAACGCGCGCTCGCCGCCAAGCGTCCATACTGCGTAGGGACAAGACCAATAACACCGGGGAGGTGGCTGTTCGTCGACAACGAGACAGCGCTATCTCACCCGCAGGAGGTACTGATGAATTCTCCCCTGTCCGCCATCGTGGTGATGGGCGTGGCCGGTTGCGGCAAAAGCTGCATCGGCGCTGCCATCGCTGCCAGAAGCGGCGGCCGCCTGATCGAAGGTGACGCTTTCCACCCTGCCGAAAACATCCGCAAGATGAGCGCTGGCATCCCCCTGGACGACAGCGACCGTGCCGGTTGGCTGGTGCGTCTTGGTCAGGAACTGCAAGCCACGACCCAGGCCGGGGAACGTCCGATCCTGACCTGTTCGGCCCTCAAGCGCCGCTATCGCGACTCCCTGCGCGACGCCATGCCCGGGCTGGTGTTCGTGTTCCTTGAGCTGTCACCCGCCGAGGCGGAGAAACGCGTGCTGGCCCGCCCCGGGCATTTCATGCCGGCGAGCCTCATCGATAGCCAATTCGCTGCCCTTGAGCCGCCATACGGCGAACCCCTGACCCTGGCGCTCGACGCCACCCAGCCCATCGAAGCGCTTGCCGAAGCGGTGGACAGCTGGCTAAAGGGCCGCAGTGAGCCGGGCCTGGCACAAACCGCCTGACCCAGGCGGCTTTCCCGGCCCAACCGAGACAGCGCTACCCTGCCCCTCAAGCGCAAGCAAATTTGCAAAAAAGCTACGCCAAAACAACGATAAGACCGAGGCCTTCAAACCATGTTCGGACTGGCTACTGATACCTTCCTGCTGCTCGACGCGCTGGTTACCATCGTCGGACTGATCCTGCTGATCACCCACTTCAAAGTCCATCCCTTCGTCGCACTGACCATCGCGGCCGGCTTCCTTGGCCTGACCTCCGGCATGCCGGTGGCCAAGGTCATGAAATCGTTCCAGGACGGTTTTGGCGGTGTTCTGGGCTTCGTCGGCATCGTGCTCGCCCTGGGCACCATGCTTGGCAAGCTGATGGCCGACTCCGGGGGGGCCGATCAGATCGCGCAAACCCTCATCCGCGCCTTCGGCAAGAAGAACGTGCACTGGGCGATGATGTTCGCCGCCTTCCTGGTGGGTATCCCGCTGTTCTTCGAGATCGGCTTCGTGCTGCTGATCCCGCTGGTGTTCATCGTTGCCCGACGCTCCGGCGTATCGCTGATCAAGATCGGCATTCCACTGCTGGCCGGCCTGTCGGTGGTGCACGGCCTGGTGCCCCCACACCCGGGCCCGCTGCTGGCGATCGGCATCTTCCATGCCGACATCGGCAAGACCATTTTCTATGGCCTGATCGTGGCGCTGCCTACCGCCATCATCGCCGGCCCGCTGTTCGGTAATTTCATTTCCCGCTACATCCCGGGCACCCCGTCCCAGGAGCTGATGGACCAGATCGCCAAGGAGTCCGACCAGGGCAATCTGCCGAGCTTCACCATCACCCTGGTCACCGTGCTGCTGCCGGTGGTGCTGATGCTGCTGAAGACCTTCGCCGACGTGGTGCTGCCTGCCGAGCACATCGTGCGCCAGTGGATGGACCTGATCGGCCACCCCATCACCGCCCTGCTCGCTGCCCTGCTGCTGGCCTTCTACACCTTTGGCTCGGCCCGTGGCTTCAACCGTCAGCAGATCATGAAGATGCTCGACCAGAGCCTGGCACCGACTGCGGCGATCGTGCTGATCGTGGGTGCCGGCGGCGGCTTCAAGCAGATGCTGGTAGACACCGGCGTGGGCAACGTGATCGGGCAGATGGCCGTACAGGCGGAGATTTCGCCCATCATGCTGGCCTGGCTGGTAGCAGCGGTAATCCGTATCGCCACCGGTTCCGCCACGGTCGCCACCATTACCGGTGCGGGCATCGTTGCACCGGTGATCGACCTGGTGCCGGGGGTCAACCGTGAGCTGCTGGTGCTGGCCACCGGCGCTGGCTCGTTGATTCTGTCCCACGTCAATGACGCAGGCTTCTGGCTGGTGAAGCAGTACTTCAACATGACCGTGGCGGAAACCTTCAAGACCTGGAGCATGATGGAGACCATCCTGTCGATCGTCGGCATCATCTTCATCATGTTGCTTTCGCTGGTGGTGTAACCGTTGATCGGGGTAATGGCACCTTGAAGCTTCGGGTAGGGCCGAAGGGAAGTATCAGCCCTACCAGAAGCAAAGGAGCCTGCCATGCCCCGCTCAAGCATCCTGCTGATTGCCCTGCTCGTCGCGCCGTTGGCCATTGCTGCCGGCACCGGCCCCACCTACCCCGACGACCCGCACAACCCGGCGCCCAAGCCGGGTGCGGACAGCACCCTCAACCCGATCGAAAAGCCCTTGCCGCGGGACACAGACCCACGCATAAAGGGCAACGACCCGGACAGCCCGCCAGCTCAACAGAATGACAACCGGGATTTGCCAGGGATGGATGGCAGTGGCTCGGAAGGTACCGGGCGGCAGGGAGCAGCCGATAATCAGCGTTGATCAATGCCCCTGAATGCAACTGTCTTGTTCAAATTCCAAAAGTTGCCGCAATCCCTGTAGGAGCGGCTTTAGCCGCGAAGAATCCAACGCGGTGATGGCACCGGCTGCGCCGGTGTTCGCGGCTAAAGCCGCTCCCACAGGGGCCCCCTTTGCTCACCACTGGCGCTTGTCCGGCCTGGTCAGCCCCAGCTTCTCGATCCGGTAACGCAGCATGTCCCGCGACAGCCCGAGCATGCGCGCAGACTTGGTCACGTTCCAGTCGGTGCGGTCCAGGGTCTTGCATACCAGGTCACGTTCCATGTCCGGCAGGCTGGTGCCGGGTTCGGGTTCGTGCCGAGGCATTTCGAACACCGCAGGCGCCGCCTGCTGCACCAGCGGCTCGTCGATCAAGGTCATGCACAGGTTGAGCTGGTGCGCCTGCACCACCTCGTTCGGCGCCAGCAGCACGGTCTGCTCCAGCATGTTGCGCAGTTCGCGCACGTTGCCTGGCCAGCTGTAACCGAGCATCAGGCTTTCCGCCTCGGCGGAAAAGCGCAGGTTCGGCTTGCCATAACGCCGGCCATGATGGGCCAGGAAATGCCGCGCCAGCAGCAGCACGTCCTGCCCGCGGGCATACAGGCGCGGTACTTTCAGGGCAATGATACGCAGGCGGAAGAACAGGTCGCGGCGGAACTTGCCCTGCTGCACCATCTGCTCCAGGTTGCAGTTGGTAGCGCTGATCACCCGCAGGTCGACCTTGCGCTCCTTCACCGCGCCAATCCGGCGGATACTGCGGTCTTCCAGCAACTTCAGCAGCTTGGCCTGGAGCACCAGGTCCATCTCGCCAATCTCGTCGAGGAACAAGGTGCCCCCATCGGCAGCCTCCACCAGGCCCACCCTGCGCTCCTTGGCATCGGTAAAGGCGCCCTTCTCGTGGCCGAACAGCTCGGCCTCCAGCAGGTTGGCCGGGATCGAGGCGCAGTTGAACTCGATGAACGGCCCCTTGCTGCGCGAACCATCGAAATGCAGGGCGCGGGCCACCAGCTCCTTGCCGGTACCGGTCTCGCCTTCGATCAGCACCGGTGGCAGGTCGTCGCTGGCCATGCGCCGTTCTGCATCCAGCACTTGGCGCAGGGTGTGCTTGAGGGTGAGCATCGCCGGTGATTCACCGATCAATGCCTGCAACCCGGACTTCTGCGCCTCGCGCTCCTGGTAGAACGACAACGTGCGCTCCATGCGCTCGGCGGCCAGCGCCTTGTCCAGAGTCAGCTTGAGCTCGGCCAGCACCACGGGCTTGGTCAGGTAATGGAAGGCGCCCTCCTTCATTGCCTGCACGGCATCTTCCACGTTGCCATAGCCGGTCATCATGATCACTTTCAGGTCCGGCACCTGCGCCACCAAGGTACGCAGCAGGTCGTGCCCGCTCATGCCCGGCAGCGAGTTGTCGGTCAGCACCGCATCGGGCTGGCCCCGTTTTATCTGCTCCAGCGCCAGCTCCGCGCTGTGGCACACGGTGACCTCGAAGCCCTTGAGGCCGAGGTAGGTGCGAATATTGTCGGCGAGAATTTCATCATCCTCGACTACCAGGATACTGTGCTCCATGGTCCCCTCCCGCTGCGATATTGAATGTGAGGCTGACGCGGGTTCCTTCCTCTTCGCGGCTGCTCAGGCTGACCGAGCCGCCAAAACGCTCCATGATGCGTTTGACCAGGGCCAGGCCTACACCCAGGCCGCCCTGCTTGGTGGTGTAGAACGGCTTGAACACCATCCGTTCCTGCTGCTGGCTCATGCCGTTGCCGGTGTCACTAAGGACGAACTCGGCACGCTGCCCATCCTGCACATTGACCTGGGCGCACAGCATGCCACCCTCAGGCATGGCTTCCAGGGCATTGGAGAACAGGGTGTTGAGAATCTGCGTGAGCTGTAGCGGCTGGCTGGCCACCCATTGTGACCGGGGGCCTTCGTAGCAGAAGTGCACACCGTTGCGTTCGATCTGCTGGGCGAAGGCCAGGTGGGTGTCCTCGATGGCCGTCACCAGGTCCACGGCCTCGGCATCGTCACTGGTCGGGCGCAGCGACACCAGCAGGTCACGCACCCAGCGCGACATGCGGTCGACCTGGCTGATGATGTCGGTGATGTTCTTCTGCGCCGCGGGGTTGGCGATTTCCTGAGCCAGTTCGGCGCTGGAGCGAATGTTGGCCAGCGGGTTGCGCAAGCTATGCGCCACGGCCGAGGACATCTCGCCCAGGGCCACATAGGTTTCACTGGCCACCAGCCGGTCCTGCTGCAGGTGCAGCAGCTGCGCGGCGCGGCGCACGATCCAGAACAGGCCGAAGTAGACCAGCGCCCCGCCCACCAGGGTAGAAGCCCAGATCAGCACATAACCGCGCTGGATGCGCCACACCAGGTCCTGCGGCTCCTTGTAGACTTCCACCATGGCCAGCACCTGTTCGCCCTGGCTGTCGAACAGCGGGATGTAGTTCTCGATGAACAGATAGCGCGGTTCACGCTGGAACTTCTGCTCTTCGCGGTCATCTTCGGCCTGGTGGTAGCTGGCCGATACCGCCTTGCGCGAGCGGAAGGCGCGGTCCAGGTCACCATCGGCCTCGATTCGCTTGCCGATCAGCTCCCGGTTGGTCGACCAGACAATGGTGCGGTCGCGGGCATAGACGTTGGCCAGCAAGGTGTCCGGCAGGTGCTCCACATGGTCGAGGAACTCGACCCGGGTCGATTCGGCCAGCTCCGGGGTGAACTGCAAGTGCTGCTGGTCCAGGCGCGGGTCAAGCAACTCGCCCATGGTGGTGCCCGGCGGCAACTGCGAATGACGTACTTCGGCCTGGGCCATGGCCTGGATGAACTGGGCGGTGAGCATGGCATCGCGCTCGACGCTGTCGCGCACCACGAAACGCGTCGACACATAACCCAGCCCGCCCGCCACCGAGGCGATGATCAGCAGGCTTATGACCGAAAACCAGCGCAGCAGGTTGAATTCGCGCAATGGCACGGCCACACCGTTGGCGGTAGTACTGGCCTTGTCAGGAACTTCTTTATCCAGCATCTGCATCGCGTGCTTCCCGCCCAGGGCGTCCATTCAGAAATGCATCAAGGCGACAAATAGTAGCCAATTGATAGCACTTCACCCGTGCAGCCGCAGCCGCCATTTGTCGTGTGTCGCGCTCTGCCTGTCACATTGCAAGAACCCAGCCAGCCAACATACCAATTAAATTTATCTTTTATTATCAATCGCTTGCAGGCTCATCTTAAATTACCTTGGAGGGCTATCCCCCACGTTTGGGGGTTTTCACCCAAAAAACTTCAAATCCTTCATAAACAATGAGATAGGAGCATTTATTAATGTAAGTCAGGAGCCATTGACCAGCCGGAAACTCAGCGAAACCCGGGTGCCATGGCCTTCACTGCTGCTGAGGCGGACACCGCCCCCGAAGCGTTCCATGATGCGTTTCACTAACACCAGGCCTACGCCCAACCCACCCTGCTTGGTGGTGAAGAAAGGCCGGAAGGCCATGCGCTGCTGCTGTTCGGTCATGCCTTTGCCGTTGTCGGACAGGCGCAGGGTCAGGTTACGCCGGTCATGGCGCACCACCTCGACACGCAACCGCCCACCCTGCTCCATCGACTCCAGGGCGTTGGCGATCAGGCTGCTGAAAATCTGCCGCAGTAACACCGGATGCCCCAGCACCTGCACGGCCGGTATCGGTTGCAGGTCAAGGCTCACTCCGCCGCGCGCCAGCGGCACTGCGTAGGTCTGCAGGCTTTCCTGCAATGCCAGCGGCAAATCGACCGCCACGGCCTCATCGTTGAGCGGGCGCAAGGACTGCAACATCTGGCGGATCCACTGCGACATGCGGTCGACCTGGCTGATGATGTCGTTGACGTTGCGCTGCGCCGGGCCATCGTCGAACGCCTGGGCCAACTCGGCACTGGAACGGATGCTGGCCAGCGGGTTGCGCAGGCTATGGGCCACCGCCGAGGACACCTCGCCCAGTGCCACGTAGGTTTCGTTGCTGATCAGCCGCTTCTGCTGCACCGCCAGCAGGCGCGCGGCGCGGTGCATGATGCCGTACAGGCCTACATAGACCAGCGCGGCACCGATGGTGATCGCCAGCCAGATCAGGATCAGCCCATGCTCGATGCGCACGATCAGGTCATGGGGCTCCTTGTAGATCTCGACCATCGCCGTGACCTGCTCGCCATCGGCATCGAACAGCGGAATATAATTTTCGATGAACAACTGCTCGGGTGGGATGACGAACTTCTGCTCGACGCGGGCCTGGTCGAAGTTGTGGTAACTGGCCGAGACTCGCATCTTGTACTCGAAAGCCTGCTCCAGGTCCTCGTCGCCTTCTATCAGCTTGCCGACCAGGGCTGGGTTGCTGGACCAGATCACCGTACGGTCCGGGGCATAGATGTTGGCCAGCAGCATGTCGGGCAGGTGCGCGATGTGGTCCAGGAACTCGCCACGCGCCCTGCGCCGGGCGTCCGGGTCGACATCGAGCAGGTTGGCGCGGTCGATGCGGGGGTCAAGCAGTTCACCCATGGTGCGCACATTGGGGATCGACACATGGCGCACTTCGGCATCGGCGATGGAGGTGATGAACTGCGCGGTGAGCAAGGCATCGCGCTCGATGCTCTCGTCGACGATGAAGCGGCTGGAAATCAACCCCAGCCCGACCGCTACCGAGAGGATGATGGCCAGGCTGACCCAGGCGTACCAGCGCAGCAGATTGAACGGCTTGCGTGAGGTGGCCAGTTCGTTACCGGCGGGTACTTCAATAACGTCGGAACAAGGGGCGATGTCCATGGCGGACTCCACAACTGAGCACCTTCAGAAGGTTATAGCCCAGAGTTGGGGAAACCATCGGGTCAGCTTGGTGGCATCCGCCGAAGGGTATTGTCTTGTTTCCCGTATTGAACGCACCTGCCTTGCAAAAATCCGATGCTCCCACGGCCCCTGTGGGAGCGGCTTTAGCCGCGAACACCGGCGCAGCCGGTGCCATGCACCGCGTTGGATTCTTCGCGGCTAAAGCCGCTCCCACAGGTGTCGCACCAGATTTGAAAGGGGCTACAGAGGCTAATCACTCGTCAACCCCTGCAAGCGGCGGTACTCCCGCAGCACATTCGGTACATAGCGCCGGGTCTCGGCAAACGGCGGTACCGCACCACGGCGCAACACTGCTTCGGGGCCGGCGTTGTAGGCCGCCACGGCCAGGGTGATGTCATTGTCGAACAAATTGAGCATGCGCTTGAGGTAGCGGGCCCCGCCCTGCACGTTGTCTTCCGGGTCCAGGCGGTTTTCCACGCCCATCTCGCGGGCAGTATCCGGCATCAATTGCATCAGCCCCACCGCGCCCGCTGGCGAACGCGCCTTGGGGTTGTAACCGGACTCGGCCTTGATCACCGCATGCAGCAACGCCGGGGGTACGTCGTGGGTGCGCGCCGCGGCGGCGACCAGCTTGGCGTAGGGGCGGCCGGTGATGAGCTGCGCGTTGGCCGGGCCGGCCTGAGCCTTCGGCTCGCTGATCACCGTTTCATAGAGGCGCCCGGGTCGATGGACGTTGGTCAGTATGTAGCTGCCTTTGGCGTCGATGGAAATGTACACATCGGCCTGGGCAGCACCTGCCACCAGCCAGATCAAACCGAGAATGAGTCCACGCATGTCGGTCGCCTCTTCGTGGTCTCCCCCGATGTTGGGGGATATACCCCGGAAAACCCGGGGTCGATGACCACGACGCAAGCACTGTGCCGCTTCGCGTGCCGCATGGTGCAAGGCGCCAGCGCAGGCGTGCACGGCTGTTGCATGGAGCCTGCAAAAGCTTGTCCCCATGCAGCGGAGGGCTTCACCATGCAGCGCAGAACCAACCCTCAACGTGGCTTCACCCTGCTCGAACTTTTGGTGGTGCTGGTGGTGCTCGGCCTGTTGGCCGGTATCGTCGCGCCCAAGTACTTCAGCCAGCTCGGCCGCTCCGAGGCCAAGGTGGCGCGGGCGCAGATAGAGGGGCTGAGCAAGGCCCTGGACCTGTACCGCCTGGAAGTCGGCCACTACCCCAGCAGTGAGCAGGGCCTGCAGGCCTTGGTGGTCGCCCCCAATGGCGAAGCGCGCTGGACCGGCCCGTACCTGCAGAAGGCCGTGCCGCAAGACCCGTGGGGCCGCGCATACATCTACCGGCAACCCGGCGAGAACGGCGGTGAGTACGACCTGCTGTCGATGGGCAAGGACGGCCAGCCCGGTGGCGACGGGGAAAACGCAGAAATCACCAGTTGGCAGTAGGGAGAACGGCCATGCGCTACAGCCTCAAGGCCCTGGGCAGGCAGGGTGTGGTGCAGTTGCAGATCGACGCCGAGGACGCCGACCAGGCCCGCCGCCAGGTCGAGGACCAGGGCTTGCGCGTGCTCAGCCTGCGTGGCCACGGCGGCGCCTTGCGCGGCATGGCCTGGCGCCGCGAAGCAAGCTTTGACCTGGTGCTGTTCAGCCAGGAACTCTCGACCCTGCTCAACGCCGGCCTGCCGCTGATCGACGCGCTGGAAAGCCTGGCGGAAAAGGCCCCCGCAGCCGCAGCGCGCAAAGTGCTCGCCGAACTGGTCCGCCAACTGTACGAAGGCCGCTCGCTGTCCCAGGCCCTGGGCCAGCAGCCACGGGTGTTCCCGCCGCTATACGTGGCGCTGGTGCAGTCCAGCGAGCGTACCGGCGCGCTCGGCGACGCCCTCGCCCGCTACATAAGCTACCGCCAGCGCCTGGACCTGGTCCGGCAGAAGCTGGTGGGTGCCTCGGTCTACCCGATGCTGCTATTGCTGGTGGGCGGTGGCGTGGTGCTGTTCCTGCTTGGCTACGTGGTGCCGCGTTTCAGCCAGGTGTTCGAGGGCATGGGCACCGAGTTGCCCTGGCTGTCTCGGCTGCTGATGCAGGTCGGGCTGTTCCTGCATGCCCAGCAACTACCGCTGGCATTGGGCGCCCTCGGTGCGGCCACTGCGCTGTGGCTGCTGCGCCGCCAGCCATGGGTACGGCGCTGGGCAGCCTGCCAGCTGCGGCGCCTGCCGGCACTTCACCAACGCCTGATGATGTACGAACTGGCGCGCTTCTATCGCTCGTTGGGCATCCTGCTGCAAGGCGGTATCCCCATCCTCACCGCCATGGGCATGGCCCGCGGCCTGCTCGGCAGCGCGGCGGCCGAGGGCCTGGAGCACGCCAGCCAGCGGGTCGCCGAAGGGTTGCCGCTGTCCGATGCACTGGAGGCCGGGCAACTGGTGACGCCGGTATCGTTGCGCCTGCTGCGCGCCGGCGAGCAGTCCGGCAACCTGGGCGAGATGCTGGAGCGCTGCGCCGACTTCCATGACCAGGAAATCGGCCGCTGGGTGGAATGGTTCGTCAAGCTGTTCGAACCGCTGCTGATGACCTTCATCGGCCTGCTGATCGGCCTGATCGTGATCCTGATGTACATGCCGATCTTCGAACTGGCCTCGAGCATTCACTGAAATCTCAGGCCCAGGATGAAAGCCCACGACCGAGCTGGCCATGTCTGCAATCGATGAATGATCTGCTCATATCATTCATCGTGATAATAACCTTCGTCCCGTTCGATTCGTGCCTCACGCGCAAGACACTCACACTCCGCCCACTACTAATACATTGGCGGAGTTCTCCATGGAACAATCATTCAAACCCTTGCGCTTCCCCCTCGCTGCCCTGGCAGTGGTGGTGATCAGCGCTTGTGGCCGAACCCCAGACGCAGTGCAGGCTCCCACCGCGCCGAAGGTCAGCGTGGCCAAGGTGATCGAGCAACCGATCAATGAATGGGACGAGTTCACCGGCCGCCTCGAAGCCCCGGAAACCGTCGAGGTACGCCCACGGGTCTCCGGCCAGATCGACCTGGTCGCCTTCACCGAAGGCGCCCAGGTCAAGAAAGGCGACCTGTTGTTCCAGATCGATCCACGCCCGTTCCAGGCAGAGGTCCGCCGCCTCGAAGCCCAACTGCAGCAGGCCAAGGCCACCGCCATTCGCAGCGCCAACGAAGCCCGCCGTGGCGAACGCCTGCGTGACAGCAACGCCATTTCCGCAGAACTGGCCGAATCGCGTAGCAGCGCCGCCGCCGAAGCCCGCGCCGGGGTCGACGCGATCCAGGCCCAGCTCGACCTGGCACGCCTGAACCTCAGCTTCACCCGTGTCACCGCGCCCATCAGCGGCCGTGTCAGCCGCGCCCAGTTCACCGCCGGCAACATCGTCACCGCCGATGTCACCCCGCTGACCAGCGTGGTCTCCACCGACAAGGTCTACGCCTACTTCGACGCCGACGAGCGCGTGTACCTCAAGTACACCCAGCTGGCCCGCGAAGGCCAGCGCGGCCAGAGCACCCCGGTGTACCTGGGCCTGACCAACGAAACCGGCAACCCGCACCTGGGCCAGATGAACTTCGTCGACAACCAGGTCAACCCGCGCACCGGCACCATCCGTGGCCGTGCGGTGTTCGACAACAGCGACGGCCAGTTCACTCCAGGCCTGTATGCACGCCTGAAGCTGGTGGGCAGCGCCCAGTACCAGGCCGTGCTGATCAACGACGAAGCCGTGGGCACCGACCTTGGCAAGAAGTTCGTGCTGGTCATGGACAAGGACAACAAGGCCGCCTACCGCGCCGTGGAGCTGGGGCCAAAGCTGGAAGGCCTGCGCATCGTGCGCAGCGGCCTGGGCAAGGACGACCGCATCGTGGTCAAGGGCCTGCAGCGTGTGCGCCCTGGCTCACCGGTCACCCCGGAAGAGACACCGATGGCCAGCGAACAGACCCTCGCCGCCCTCGCCCAGCAGCGCCAGGCCCTGGAGGCCAGCAACCCGGCGCCGAAGGTGGCGGGCAACAACGTGAAAGTCGCCAGCGCCCAGGCGCCACGCGGTTAAGGGACCACACCGATGAACTTCTCGAAATTCTTCATTACCCGGCCAATTTTCGCCGCGGTGCTGTCGCTGGTGCTGCTGATCGCGGGGTCGATCTCGCTGTTCCAGCTGCCGATCAGCGAATACCCCGAAGTGGTGCCGCCCACCGTGGTGGTGCGCGCCAACTTCCCCGGCGCCAACCCCAAGGTCATCGGCGAAACCGTCGCCGCGCCACTGGAGCAGGCGATTACCGGCGTGGAGAACATGCTGTACATGTCCTCCCAGTCCACCGCTGACGGCAAGCTGACGCTGACCATCACCTTCGCTCTGGGCACCGACCTGGACAACGCCCAGGTGCAGGTGCAGAACCGCGTCACCCGTACCCAGCCCAAGCTGCCAGAGGAAGTGACCCGCATTGGTATCACGGTCGACAAGGCCTCGCCCGACCTGACCATGGTCGTGCACCTGACCTCGCCGGACAACCGCTACGACATGCTCTACCTGTCCAACTACGCCATCCTCAACATCAAGGATGAGCTGGCGCGCCTGGGCGGCGTGGGCGATGTGCAGCTGTTCGGCATGGGCGACTACTCGCTGCGCGTGTGGCTGGACCCGAACAAGACCGCTTCGCGCAACCTCACCGCCAGTGATGTGGTGGCTGCGATCCGCGAACAGAACCGCCAGGTGGCCGCCGGCCAGCTGGGCGCCCCACCCGCCCCGGGTTCGACCAGCTTCCAGCTGTCGATCAACACCCAGGGTCGCCTGGTGAATGAGGAAGAGTTCGAGAACATCATCATCCGCGCCGGTGCCGATGGCGAAATCACCCGCCTGAAGGACATCGCCCGGGTCGAACTCGGTTCCAGCCAGTACGCCCTGCGCTCGCTGCTGAACAACCAGCCGGCGGTGGCCATCCCGATCTTCCAGCGCCCAGGCTCCAACGCCATCGAGATCTCCGACGAAGTGCGGGCGAAGATGGCCGAGCTGAAGAAGGACTTCCCCGAGGGCATGGACTACAGCATCGTCTATGACCCGACCGTGTTCGTCCGTGGTTCCATCGAAGCCGTGGTACACACCCTGTTCGAAGCGCTGGTGCTGGTGGTGCTGGTCGTCATCCTGTTCCTGCAGACCTGGCGTGCCTCGATCATCCCGCTGATGGCCGTGCCGGTATCGCTGATCGGTACCTTTGCCGTGATGCACCTGTTCGGCTTCTCGCTCAACGCGCTGTCATTGTTCGGCCTGGTCCTGGCCATCGGTATCGTGGTGGACGATGCCATCGTCGTGGTGGAGAACGTCGAGCGCAACATCGGCCTGGGCCTGAAACCGCTGGAAGCCACGCAAAAGGCCATGGGCGAAGTGACCGGGCCGATCATCGCCACCGCCCTGGTGCTGTGCGCGGTGTTCGTACCTGCTGCGTTCATTTCCGGCCTCACCGGGCAGTTCTACAAGCAGTTCGCCCTGACCATCGCGATCTCGACCGTGATCTCGGCGTTCAACTCGCTGACCCTGTCGCCGGCCCTGGCTGCCGTGCTGCTGAAGGACCACCATGCGCCCAAGGACCGTTTCTCGCGGTTCCTGGAAAAACTGCTGGGCAGCTGGCTGTTCGCCCCGTTCAACCGCTTCTTCGACCGCGCTTCCAGCCGCTACGTCGGCGGCGTGCGTCGGGTCATCCGCTCCAGCGGCATCGCCCTGTTCGTGTATGCCGGCCTGATGGGCCTGACCTACCTCGGCTTCTCGTCCACCCCGACCGGTTTCGTGCCGGCCCAGGACAAGCAGTACCTGGTGGCGTTCGCCCAGCTGCCTGACGCGGCCAGCCTCGACCGCACCGAAGCGGTGATCAAGCGCATGAGCGAAATCGCACTGAAGCAGCCTGGCGTGGCCGACTCGGTAGCCTTCCCTGGCCTGTCGATCAACGGCTTCACCAACAGCCCGAACAGCGGCATCGTGTTCACCCCGCTCAAGCCGTTCGACGAGCGCAAGGACCCGAGCCAGTCGGCGGCGGCCATCGCTGCTGCGCTGAATGCCCAGTTCGCCGACATCCAGGACGCCTACATCGCGATCTTCCCGCCACCGCCGGTACAAGGCCTGGGCACCATCGGCGGCTTCCGTCTGCAGATCGAAGACCGTGGCAACCTGGGCTACGAGGCGCTGTACAAGGAAACCCAGAACATCATCGCCAAGAGCCACAACGTGCCGGAACTGGCGGGCCTGTTCACCAGCTACCAGGTCAACGTGCCCCAGGTCGATGCCGCCATCGACCGGGAAAAGGCGAAGACCCACGGCGTGGCGATCACCGACATCTTCGACACCCTGCAGGTCTACCTGGGCTCGCTGTACACCAACGACTTCAACCGCTTTGGCCGTACCTATCAGGTCAACGTCCAGGCCGAGCAGCAGTTCCGCCTCGATGCCGAGCAGATCGGCCAGCTGAAGGTGCGCAACAACCTCGGCGAGATGATCCCGTTGGCGACCTTCCTCAAGGTCAGCGACACCTCCGGGCCTGACCGGGTGATGCACTACAACGGTTTCATCACCGCCGAGATCAACGGCGCCGCGGCACCGGGCTACAGCTCCGGCCAGGCCGAAGCTGCCATCGAGAAGCTGCTGAAGGAGGAACTGCCCAACGGCATGACCTTCGAGTGGACCGACCTGACCTACCAGCAGATCCTTTCGGGCAACACTGCGCTGTTCGTGTTCCCGCTGTGCGTGCTGCTGGCCTTCCTGGTGCTTGCCGCCCAGTACGAAAGCTGGAGCCTGCCGCTGGCAGTGATCCTGATCGTGCCGATGACCCTGTTGTCGGCCATCACCGGGGTGATCGTGTCGGGGGGTGACAACAACATCTTCACCCAGATCGGCCTGATCGTACTGGTGGGCCTGGCGTGCAAGAACGCGATCCTGATCGTCGAGTTCGCCAAGGACGAACAGGCCAAGGGGCTCGACCCGCTGGCTGCGGTACTGGAAGCCTGCCGCCTGCGCCTGCGGCCGATCCTGATGACCTCGATCGCCTTCATCATGGGTGTGGTTCCACTGGTGTTCAGCTCCGGTGCCGGTTCTGAAATGCGCCATGCCATGGGCGTGGCGGTGTTCTCGGGAATGATCGGGGTTACCGTGTTCGGCCTGTTCCTGACCCCGGTGTTCTTCTTCCTGATTCGCCGTTTCGTCGAGCGTCGCCAGGCCCGCAAGGCCGAACGCGCCCAATCGCTGGAGAGCCATGCATGAACCTGCTCAAACCCTTGACCCCGAGCTTGCTGGCGCTCGCTCTGGCGGCCTGTGCAGTAGGCCCGGACTACCAGGCGCCGGCCACCGAGCCCGCGCAGCTGGCCAGCGACATACAGGCCAAGGCCTACGACCGTAGCCGTTTCGAAAGCCTGTGGTGGAAGCAGTTCGACGACCCGGTGCTGAACCAGCTGGTGCAGGCTTCGCTGGATGGCAACCGTGACCTGCGCGTGGCCTTTGCCCGCCTGAAGTCGGCCCGTTCGATCCGTGAAGACGCCGAAAACGATCAGTTTCCGGTGGTCACCAGCCGCGCCAGCAGCGACATCGGCAAGGGCCAGATCCCCGGCCAAACCACGCAGCGGGTAAACAGTGAGCGCTACGACCTGGGCCTGGACATGGCCTGGGAGCTTGACCTGTTCGGCCGCATCCAGCGCCAGATCGAAGCCAGCGAAGCCCAGGAAGCAGCAGCCGCGGCCGACCTGCAGCAGCTGCAGGTCAGCCTGATCGCCGAACTGGTGGATGCTTACGGCCAGCTGCGTGGCGCGCAGTTGCGCGAGAAGATCGCCCTGGCCAACCTCAAGACCCAGCAGGAATCGCGGGCCATCACCGAAACCCTGCGCGATGCCGGCGTGGGCAACGACCTTGATGTGGTGCGGGCCGACGCGCGCCTGGCCGGGGTCGAAGCCACCGTGCCGCAACTGCAGGCGGAACAGGCACGGGCCCGGCATCGCATCGCCACCCTGCTCGGTCAGCGCCCCGAGGCGCTCAGCGTCGACCTGTCGCCCAAGGCCCTGCCGGCCATCGCCAAGGCGCTACCGGTGGGTGACCCGGGAGAACTGCTGCGCCGCCGCCCGGACATCCGCAGCGCCGAACGGCAGCTGGCGGCTGCCACCGCCAACGTTGGCGTGGCCACGGCCGACTTGTTCCCGCGCGTCAGCCTCAGTGGCTTCCTCGGCTTTACTGCTGCACGTGGTTCGCAGATAGGTTCCTCGGCAGCCAATGCCTGGGCGCTGGGCCCGAGCATAACGTGGGCCGCCTTCGACCTGGGCAGCGTGCGCGCCCGACTGCGCGGTGCCAAGGCCGATGCCGAAGGGGCACTGGCCAACTATGAACAGCAGGTGTTGCTGGCCCTGGAAGAATCGGCCAACGCCTTCAGCGACTACGACAAGACCCAGCAGCGGCTGTTGTCGCTGATGCGCCAGAGCGACGCCAGCCGCAAGGCGGCGGAACTGGCCTCGATTCGTTATCGCGAGGGTACGGTGGACTACCTGGTGCTGCTCGATGCCGAGCGTGAGCGGCTGAGCGCTGAAGATGCGCAGGCCCAGGGTGAAGTCGAGTTGTACCGCGGCATCGTCTCCATCTACAAGGCCCTGGGCGGCGGCTGGCAACCGGAGACCGTAGCCAGCGCGCGCTGATACACCCGCTTCAACGACTCCTTTGGTTGGCCCCTCCCCCAACCGTTTGCCCCGCAGGCCTTGGTCCGCGGGGCTTTTTTATGTTTTTTGGGGGTGTTTTTGGGGGTGCTCGCCACGACATCATCGTTGTCGTCGAGATCGAGCGCCGCCCGCGCGGCGCTTCGCAGCACAAGGCTGCTCCTACATCTGTTTCGGGCCAGTTATTCCTGAGGTAGAGGCGCGCGGCCCCTTGGCGTCCACGTCGATATCGTGTCGGACAAACAAGGCGGGCGCGCGCGCTGGCGCAGGCGTTACTGGCCTGAGACAGATGTAGGAGCAGCCTTGTGCTGCGAAGCGCCGCGCGGGCGGCGCTCGATTTATGCCCCACCGCAAAACCCGAAGCAGGCGCCACGCAACCCACACTCGGTTGCATTTACCCCCCGGCTAGCCCAAGCTCTGCCCTTCCCGCCGCCCCGGATCGTCCGATGCCCAGACGCAACCGCTACCTGATCGCCCTGCTGCTGTTGATCCTGGTATCGGCCCTGTTCGGCTACCTGTGGCGCGACGCTCCGCCAGCCCCGCCTACCCTGCCTGCGCACAGCTACGCCAAGGCCCTGCGCCAGGCCCATGAGGGCCAACCCGGCGCTGCACGGGTGCTGTACCAGCAACTGCAGCGCACCGACCTGCCGCCCATTCGCCGTGCCGCCTTGTATGCCGAACTGCCAAACTACCCTTCGCCCCAGGCATTGAAACTCGCCCGTCAGGACCTCGAGCATGCCGACCCGCAGGTGCGCCGTGCAGCCATCGCCGGTATTCGCCGCCTGCTGCCGGCGGCGCAACGCAGCCTGGTACTCGGCCCACTGCTGGACGACGACGAGCAAAGCGTGCGCTTTGCCGCGGTAGATGCCCTGCTCGGCCTTGCTCCGGATGACATCGGCCTTTATTTCGGCCCGCTACAGGTCGCCCTGGAGCAATACCAGCAGGCCCTCGAGCAACAACCCGAAGACGCCGACGCCCAAGTCCACCTGGCGCGCCTCTACCTGCACGAAAACGACTACACCCTGGCCGACACCGCCCTGCAGCGAGCCCTGGCGGTAGCGCCAGGCAACCTCGACGCACTGGCGACCCAGGTACGCCTGCTGGAGCGCCAGGGCTATCACGACGCCTCGCGTCAGATACTGGGCAAAGCCCTGGCGCTAAGCCCCGATTCGGCCTTTCTGCAGTACGAACTGGGGCTCTGGCTTAACCGTCACGAACAGCGCGAATACGCACTGCTGGCCTTGTCCCGCGCCGTCGAACTGGACCCGGACAACGCCGACTACCGCTATACACTGGCAGTCACCCTGCATGAACTGGAACAACTCGACGCCGCGCAAAAGCAACTGGAAATCGTGCTCAACCGCCAGCCGGCCAATCGCCGGGCACGGGTGTTGCTGATTAAGTACTGGAAGGAAACCGGCCAGTTGCAGAACGTGCAGGTGCTGCTGGCCGAGCTGGAGCGGCAGAACCCGGACGACCCAGTGTTGCAACAGGGCCTGTAGGCAACGTCCGAAAATTTGTTGAACCCCGGGGCTGTGCCCAGGGTCCAGTGGATATCGGACCACCCTTCAGGAGAGTGTGTTGTGGCCAGTTCGTTGGCGCTGGACGAACGTGCATTGATCCTGGCGCCCCCGCCAATAGCCGCGGATACTGCTCGCCTGCTCGCTTCTGCGGGTATCGACAGCCTGTGCGCGGTCGACCTGGCCAACCTGCAAGCCTGCCTGGCCGAAGGCGCAGGCCTGGCGATCATTGCCGAGCAAGCGTTCAAACAGGGCCCAAGTGCATTGCTGCAAGACTTCATCGACCAGCAACCGTGCTGGTCGGACTTGCCCATCGTGCTGCTCGGTCAAGGGAGCCAAGCGGCCAAGGGCTCGACCAACCTCCCGGTGGGCAACCTGGTCCTGCTGGTCGCACCATTCGAAAACGCCCAGCTGCTGCGCATGACCCAGTCCGCCCTGCGCAACCGGCGTCGGCAGTATCTGGCACGCGACCAGTTGCAAGACCTGCAGCAACGCCTTGACGCCAAGGCCGCACCTCCCGGCGAAGAGCAGCAACGCAGCGAGTTCGCCCGCCACCAGGCGCGCAAGATGGAGGCCATCGGCCAACTGGCCGGGGGGGTCGCCCACGACTTCAACAACCTGCTCACCAGCATTGGTGGCAGCTTCGAGCTGATTGACCGGCGCTTGCGCCAGGGTCGCAGCGATGGCCTGGACAACGTGCTGCACATGGGCCGCGAGGCGGTGTCACGCGCTGCGCGCCTGACCCACCGCCTGCTGGCCTTCTCTTCTCGGCAATCGCTGCACACCCAGCAGGTCGACCTGCACGACCTGCTCCAGGCAAAACGCCTGAAGGCTAGCGTGACCCCGACCGTGACCCTGCAGGTGCAAATCGCCAAGAACCTGTGGTCGGTCGAAGCCGATGACCAACAGTTACAGGAAGCCCTCGATAACCTGTTGCTCAATGCCTGCGAAGCCATGCCCAATGGCGGCCAGCTGCGCATCGAGGCAAGTAACCAGCACATCGGCGCCGGGCAATTCGCTGGCGGTGCCCTGTGCGCCGGCGACTATGTCCGCCTGCGAGTCATCGATGACGGCCAGGGCATGGCGCAAAGCACGCTGGAGCATGCCTTCGAGCCGTTCTTCAGCACCAAGGCGGTCGGCCAGGGCATCGGCCTTGGCCTGTCGATGGTTTACGGCTTCAGCAAGCAATCCCACGGACATGTCACCCTGCACAGCCAGATCGGCCAAGGGACCCGGGTGGACCTTTATCTGCCGCGCCACGTCGACCAGGGCCAGGCACCGGTCAAACCCGTACAACCCGTGCGAGGTTACCAAGGCCATCACGTGCTGGTAGTCGAGGACGACCCCCATGTACGCCAATTGCTCTGCCAGGCCCTGCGCGAGGATGGCTTCGCCTGCCACAGTGCCGCCGACGCCAATGAGGGCCTTAAGGTACTGCGTTCGACACAACCGGTGGATCTGCTGATCAGCGATGTCGGCTTGCCCGGCATGAATGGCCGCCAGTTGGCCGAGATTGCCCGCAACCTGCGCCCACGCTTGCCAGTACTGTTCATCACCGGCTATGCGGAAACGGCCATGGCCCGCGAGGGCTTCCTGGAGGCGGGGATGCACCTGATCAGCAAGCCCTTCGAGCTGAAGCAGCTGCAGGCCCAGGTGACCCAGATACTGGGCAAGCCCTGAACCGCTTCACTCCTCGAGCATGCGTAGCGCCTCATCCACCAGGTCCGCCAGCGGGAACGGCTTGTTCATCAATGCCGTGCCCGGCTGCTCGAGCAACTGCGCTTCGATCGGCTGACCTGCATAGCCGGTAATGAACAGGATCTTCTGCAACGGCAGCTGCATGCGCATGGCCTTGGCCACCTGGCGGCCACTGAAACC
The DNA here is from genome assembly GCF_054792385.1 of Pseudomonas sp. SA233. Classification (NCBI taxonomy): domain Bacteria; kingdom Pseudomonadati; phylum Pseudomonadota; class Gammaproteobacteria; order Pseudomonadales; family Pseudomonadaceae; genus Pseudomonas; species Pseudomonas sp. SA233. Next base: position 3,142,198 of record NZ_CP096449.1, read on the forward strand.
ACCCGGCAAGCCGATGTCGGTGATCACCAGGTCGAACGGGCCGTCATGGCGGAAGCGCTCCAGTGCGCTATTGGCGTCGCCCACATCAATGACTTCGAACCCACGTTCGGTCAGGTACTCGCACATCACAGCACGCAAACCGAGCTCGTCATCGACCAGCAACAGGCGCTGCCTCCCGGCCATGCGCTGCGTCCGGCGCACAACCGCAGGCGCCTCGGGTACCGGGTCATGCCACCTTGGAAAAAGCATGCAGACCTTGGTGCCCTGGTTCGGCGCCGACTCGATCCAGGCGTAGCCCCCCGACTGGCCGACAAACCCATATACCATCGACAAACCAAGGCCTGAGCCACGCCCGACCGGCTTGGTGGTGAAGAATGGTTCAAAGGCCCTGGCAATATCCACGGCCGGCATGCCATGGCCATCATCCTCCACATGCAACGCAACGTAGTCGCCTGGTGGCAGGCCGCTCTCATCCGGGAAACACGTTGTCAGCCGCTGGTTGATGCTGCGCAGCGTGACGTTTCCACGATCAAGGCACGCTTCGCGGGCGTTGGTGCAAAGATTGATCAAGGCATTTTCCAGCTGGGAAACATCAAGGTTCACCGCCCACGGCGTGACATCCAGCTGCCAGTGCAAGCGCATCTCGGCGCCCAGCGTGCTCCGCAGCAGTGGTTCGCTCAAGCGCAACTGCCGGTTGAAGTCCAGTGGCCTGGGCGCCAAAGGTTGATGACGGGAAAACGCCAGCAGGCGATGGGTCAGCTCCATGGCACGCTGCACCGAATCTCGCGCGACCTCGACATACGCCTCCACCCGCTCCAGCCGTCCTTCCTGCACGCGCCGCTGAAGCAGTTCGAGGCTGCCACCGATGCCGGACAACAAGTTGTTCAGTTCATGGCCCATGCCCCCGGCCAACTGCCCAACCACCTCCAGACGCTCGTTGTTGCGCATCAGCGTTTCGGATTGACGAGCAGCCTCCTCACGTTCCCCGGTGATATCCCGGCCAACGGCAGTCAGCAGGCTGCCATCGAACCGTGCACTCCAGCGAAAACAGTGGTAATGGCCATCGCGGTGGCGCAGGCGCGTCTCTATCTGCTCGGTATCCTGGTACTGCAGGCACCCGGAAACAGCCACCTCTACCTCAGCGCGATCTGCCGGATGTACCAGGTCCAGCACCGGAGTGCCCAGTACCTGCTCTTCAGACCAGCCCAGGATGCGATACCAGGCGGGGTTGGCGGCACACACCTTCAGCTCGGGAGTGACGGTCATCATCGCATCACGCGACAGCTGCCAGAACTGCTCGCGCTCCACCAGGTGTCGCTCGACCTGCCGCTGGAATTCTTGCGCCTGCTCCCGCCAGTGGCGATGCGCCTCGACGCTGGCCGTGGTTTCGATCACCGCGTGCAGAAACCCTGCCACGTTGCCCAGTTCATCGTGCAACGGTGTGTAACCGAACGCACACCACAACGGCTCCCCGCCTTGGCCGCAGCCAATACGCAGTGGTGGGTCCTCGACAAAGCTCGAGCGCCCCTCGAGCGCCTTGAACACCCACGGCCCCATCGCCGGCCATTCATCGCTCCACAGCGCATCGAAGGGCATGCCCAATGCATCCGGGGCAACCCGCCGCAATGCCCGATAGCCTTCATTGTGGACCACGCTGAGGTCTGGTCCCCAGACCACGGCACACGGGAACGGTGACAATTGCATCATGTCGACGGCAATGCGTAACGAAGCCGGCCAGCGCGGCAGCGGCCCGAGCGGTGTACGCCCCCAGTCGAACCGTGCAATCCGTTCGCCCATGAGGTCAACCGGTGCCAGCACAGACGGCTGCAGGATGACCATCGACGCAGGCTCGCGCGGCGTACCATTTGTGACCACTGTCGTGACTCCAGCATGATTCAGAAAAAGTACGGGCGCTGCGTGAATGTGGTTCACGTTAGCACAACACACGCCACCCAATATGGCGTACTGGCACCTGAGAGCTATGCTCATTAGGTTTTTCCTCGGGCCGGGGGAGCAACGGCCCATTCAGGTTGCCGACGGGAGCGTGGTCATGAGCAAGAAAATGCTGGTGGTGCTGACCAATACAGCCAAGTATCCGACCCTCAAGCGGGCGACCGGCTTGTGGCTGGGGGAAGCGGTGCACTTTGTCGAAAAAGTCGAAAAAGCCGGTTACGAGGTCGATTATGTCAGCCCGCTGGGCGGCTACGTCCCTGTCGACCCGCATAGCTTGCAGATGGCCCCCGACCTGGACTGGCTGTGGTATGACGACAAGCGCTTCATGACCCGCCTGGGCAACACCTTGAGCCCTGGCCAGGTGAAGGCAGAAGAGTACAGCGTCATCTACTACACCGGCGGGCACGGAGTGATGTATGACTTTCCCGACAACCAGCCGCTGCAAGAGCTGGCCCGCCGGGTGTACGAGCACAAGGGCATCGTCGCGGCGGTGTGCCATGGCGTTGTCGGCCTGCTGAACATCAAGCTCAGCGACAACAGCCTGTTGCTCAAGGACCGTCAGGTGACCGGCTTCTCCAATACCGAGGAGAAGCTCGTCGAACTGGACAAGGTGGTCCCCTTCCTGACGGAAACCGAGCTGGGTGCCCGCGGTGGTGCCTACAGCAAGCATGAAGACCCGTGGCAGCCGTTCGTGGTGGCCGATGATCGGCTGATCACCGGGCAGAACCCGGCCTCCACGGCCCAGTTGGCCGAAAAAGTGCTCGCCAGGCTGAAGCGAGGCTGACAACGAGGTTCTACTTTTCTGTAAAACCGCAACACTTTTGGCCTACAGCCGGAGCACCATCAAGCACATAGAATCAGCGCTGACCTGTTCAACCCGAACAGCAAGGTTCAACGGAGCGGCGGTCCTATGGCAGCAATACCGAGTCTCGGCATCAACTGGCGGAAGTTACTGTTGATATTGTCCATCGGCGCAATACCGGTACTGTCCGGATTACTGATGATGAACTATCAACTGGACAGAAAACTTGAGGAGAATGCCAAGGTTTCTGTTCAAGAGGCGATTTTCAGCATCGACCAGGCACTGGGCCGCATGGAAGGCGATCTGGACCTGATCCTGCCATTGGCAGGCAAGCCCTGTGACAAAGTGCTCGGTACGCTGGAGCAGAGAGTCGCCAACAGCCAGCACCTTCGCTCACTGATACTCACCCGCGACCAACAAGCGTATTGTGCGACGGACATGGACCCTTTGGCGTATAACTCGGCTTTTGCCCTGTCCGGACGGCAGACAGAGCTGGCATTCGACGCTCCATCGTCGCCTAACGCGGCGATCATCAAAGTCCAGAGACCGAACAGCAACCCTGGGATAATCGCAACAGCGTACGGTCGGCAGCTGCGTGACGAACTGCGTGCTTTCCAGGACGGCCTGATATTGCTTCTGGAATTCGGCGACCTGTATATCTGGAGCGAGGGAGACAGCCGCGACGCACAACGGCCCTCCCAGGTCGAATTCACCGAGCGATCGGTTTCCCAGAAACATGGTTACGTGGTGATCGGCGGTTACCCCAAAGGATACGCCACCCAGGAGTTTCGCCTATCCCTGCATCAGGTACTGCCCTCGCTGGTATTGGTCGGGGTCGCCAGCATGTTCATCATGTACCTGGGCCTGACCATTTCGGGCAAGAAGAAGGGTTGATACCGCCGCCATCGAATCGTGACGGCGGTACCCTGGGGTTACTCGGTGCTCAGCACACCACGACGTACCTGGTCGCGCTCGATGGATTCGAACAGGGCCTTGAAGTTGCCTTCGCCAAAGCCGTCATCCCCCTTGCGCTGGATGAACTCGAAGAACACCGGGCCGAGCAGGGTCTCGGAGAAGATCTGCAGCAGCAGGCGCTTGTCGTCAGGCTGGGAGGCACCATCGAGGAGGATACCGCGTGCTTTCAACTGGTCGACCGGCTCGCCGTGACCTGGCAGGCGCTCTTCGAGCATCTCGTAGTAGGTTTGCGGCGGTGCAGTCATGAAGCGCATGCCGAAGCCCTTGAGGGCGTCCCAGGTCTTGAGCAGGTCATCGGTCAGGAAGGCGACGTGCTGGATGCCTTCGCCGTTGAACTGCATCAGGAACTCTTCGATCTGCCCGGAGCCCTTGGACGATTCTTCGTTCAGCGGGATGCGGATCATGCCATCCGGTGCGGTCATGGCACGCGAAGTCAGGCCGGTGTACTCACCCTTGATGTCGAAATAGCGGATTTCGCGGAAGTTGAACAACTTCTCGTAGAAGCCGGCCCAGTACGACATGCGCCCGCGATAAACGTTGTGGGTGAGGTGGTCGATGATCTTCAGGCCGGCACCCACCGGGTTGCGGTCCACACCCTCGATGAACTTGAAGTCGATATCGTAGATCGAGCTGCCTTCCTCGAAACGGTCGATCAGGTACAGCGGCGCACCGCCGATGCCCTTGATCGCCGGCAGGCGCAGTTCCATCGGGCCGGTTTCGATTTCCACCGGCTGGGCGCCCAGTTCCAGGGCGCGGGCATAGGCCTCATGGGCATTGCGCACGCGGAACGCCATGCCGCATACCGACGGGCCGTGTTCGGCAGCGAAGTACGAGGCGATGCTCTTGGGTTCGTTGTTCAGGATCAGGTTGATGTCACCCTGGCGATACAGGTGCACATCCTTGGAACGGTGGGTAGCGACCTTGGTGAAGCCCAGCATCTGGAATACCGGCTCGAGCACGCCAGGGGTCGGCGAAGCCAGTTCGATGAATTCAAAGCCCATCAGGCCCATCGGATTGTCGAAGATATCAGCCATGTTCGTGTCCTCATCTGCAGCGAAAAATTATTGATTGCGTGGGATGTGGAACGGAAACGGCGGGGAGCACGGGATACCCCGCACGCTGCGGGCGAGGAAATCACCTATTATCAGCTTGAACCCATGGTATGTCATATGGACCCATTCTCGGCGGGCTTGATCCTTCGGCATCGAAGGACCTTATTGTTGTATTCGTAAATGGATTCTACATTGCGTAAAATGGTTTGTCGCCCTTTAGTTGCTCACCGGTTCCGACAGGCGGCTATCCTCTCGTAATCCTTTATACAGATCAGGTCAGCATGCCCCTTACCGTCAAACGCCGCGCCGGCCTCGGCTGGCGCACCCTGTTGCCCTGGGTCGTCGGCGTGCTGCCCGTGGCATGCGGCCTGGCCGTGATGAACTGGCAGATCGAGCGTGAAATGCACGCCAGCAGCCAGGCTACCACCCGCCAGGTGGTGGAGCACGTCGAGCGCATTCTCGACAACCTGTCCACCGCTGCCCATGCTCTGCTTCCGCTTGTCGACAGCCCGTGCGACGAGGCCCAGCTCATGCTGCGCGCCCAGGTCACGCGCAACGCCTTCGTACGCTCGACCAACCTGTTCCGGCACAACGCCCTTTATTGCACCTCGCTGTTTGGCGCATTCGACGAGCCGGTCAACCCCGGCGACTACATCGACGGCAAGCTGTGGCTGATGGACGGCAACTCGGTCACCCCTGGGCACCCGCTGCTGGTGTATCGGGCCAGCGACGGCGACCGCGGCGCGATCAGTACGGTCGATGGCGAACACCTGCTGACGGCGCTGCGCCTGATCGGCCCCGATGAAGAGCTGCAGATCCGCGTGGGCGATGCCTGGCTGGGCAAGGATGGCATCGTGCACAAGGGCGTGCCACCTGCCGCGGCCAGCGCGAATGTGCAGCTGGGCTCGACCCGTTACCCGTTCAGCGTGCATGGCGGCTACGGCGCCGACAAGCAGGGCCAACTGTGGCGCAGCCACTATCCCGCCCTGTTCGGTCTGCTGCTGATACTGGGCGCAGTGGCCGGCCTGGTGTGCCGCTGGCAGGTTCGCCGCGCCACCTCGCCCCGTGCCGAACTGCGCCGGGCACTGGAGGCCGACGAGTTCCTGCCGTACTTCCAGCCGGTAGTGCGCAAGGGCGACTACCGCTGGGCCGGCGTCGAAGTGCTGATGCGCTGGAACCACCCGCGCGAAGGCCTGGTGCGCCCCGACCTGTTCATCCCCTACGCCGAACACAGCGGGCAGATCGTCGCCATGACCCGTGCGCTGATGATGCACACCGCGCAGAGCCTGGCTCCCTTTGCCGGGCTGCTGGAGGACGGTTTCCATATCGGCATCAACATCACCGCCGACCACTGCCGCGACTTCAGCCTGCTGGACGATTGCCGAACCTTCCTCCAGCACTTCCCGCCAGGCCGGGTGGTGCTGACCCTGGAGCTGACCGAGCGCAAGCTGATCGAGCCCACGCCGGTGGCCCTGGAGCTGTTCGAGAAGCTCGACGTCATGGGTGTGAAGATCGCCCTGGACGACTTCGGCACCGGCCAGTCAAGCCTCAACTACCTGCGCCAGTTCAAGGTCGACTACCTGAAGATCGACCAGAGCTTCGTGGCCATGATCGGTGGCGATGCACTGTCGGTGCACATCCTCGAGACCATCATCGAGCTATCGGCCAAGCTGGGCCTGGGCATCGTTGCCGAAGGCGTGGAAACAGAAGCCCAGCGCGACTACCTGGCCCGTCATGAGGTGGACTTCCAGCAAGGCTACCTGTTCGCCAGGCCCATGCCGGCTGCCCAGTTCCTCGAAGCGCTGGCCGCACGCCCGGCTGCGTCGCGGTTGCCGCAAGCCGCGCCCCCTGAGATCATGCGCGGCTGATCCACCTGCTCAATTCCCTATTCGAGGCATTCGTGTCAAAAGGCATTCTTTCGTCGGTCATGGCGTCCTGTCTGTTCGCCGTGATGTACTTCTATACCTCTCTGCTCTCGCCGCTCGATGGCGAGGAGATCTTTGGCTGGCGCACCCTGTTGACGCTGCCCTGCCTGACCCTGTTCATGCTTGTCTCGAAAGACTGGAAACGGGTGGGCGAACTGCTCGCCCGGGTAAAACACACGCCGCTGCTGTTGCTGGGCATGGTCGGCACCTCGTGGCTGATGGGCGTGCAGCTATGGCTGTTCCTCTGGGCACCCCTGCACGGGCGCAGCCTTGAAGTGTCGATGGGCTATTTCCTGCTGCCGCTGGCCATGGTCCTGACCGGGCGGCTGGTGTATGGCGAGCGCCTGTCACGCCTGCAGAAGGTGGCCGTGGCCTGCGCTGCTCTGGGCGTGGGCCACGAGCTGTATCAGCATGGCAGTTTCGCCTGGGAAACCCTGGTGGTGACGATCGGCTACCCGATCTATTTCGTGTTGCGCAAGCGCTGCCGCACCGACCATTTGGGCGGCCTGTGGTGCGATATGTGCCTGCTGTTGCCATGGGCGCTGTATTTCGTGATCCAGGGCCCGCTTTCCCCTGCGGATCTGCAGGTACACCCTGGGCTGTATGCGTTGATCCCGATCCTCGGGGCGATCAGCGCCTCGGCCCTGATCGCCTACGTGCTGGCCAGCCGCCTGCTGCCTTTCAGCCTGTTCGGCCTGCTCAGCTACGTCGAGCCAGTGCTGTTGGTAGGCGTTGCGCTGTTGCTGGGCGAAACCATCGGCCCGGATCAGTGGCTGACTTACCTTCCGATCTGGGCCGCGGTGCTGGTACTGGTGATCGAGGGTTTCAAGCACCTGCTGCGTCAACGTCGCCGTTCGGTGTAAGCCGAACCTGACGCACCCGCCGCTCCTCGACCGCCTCCACGGTCAGCGTCCAGCCATTCCAGGCCAGGCGGTCACCAACCATAGGCAGGCGGTCGAGCAGGCTCATCACCAGGCCCGCGAGGGTCTGGTAGTCCTCGGTGGCGCGGGCGCAGAAGCCGGTACGCGCCTGCACCTGGCTCAGGTTCAACGCGCCGCTGACCACAAAGCCTTCACCTTCCTGAACGATGCCCGGGCCTTCGACCTCGCTGGCATCCGGCAACTCGCCGGCAATCGACTCCAGGATATCGGTCATGGTCAGCAGGCCGGTAAAGTCACCGAACTCGTTGACGACGAAAGCAATGTGCGTCGACTGGCCTCGCATCTGCTCCAGGGCATTGAGGATGCTGAAGCTCTCCAGCAGGTTCAGCGGTACTCGGGCCATGCCTTCCAGATCGGGCTGGCTGCCCGACAGCAGCTCCTTGAGCAGTTCCTTCTTGTGCACGAAGCCCAGTGGCTCGTCCACGCGGCCATCGCGGATCAGGGGCAGGCGCGAGTACGGCGAATTGGCCAGGGCCTGGGCAATGGCGTCGGCCGGCTGCGCCAGATCGATCACATCGACCTCGGCGCGGGCGGTCATCACCGTGCGGATAGGCCGCTCGGCCAGGTTCAGCACGCCACTGATCATCACCCGCTCACGGCGGTCGAACAGCACCTGCTCCTCACCGCCTTCGACCAGGTCAGCGATTTCCTCGCCCACCTCGTCAGCCTCGACCCGGCGGCCACCCAGCAGGCGCAGCACGGCATGCGCGGTGCGCTCACGCAGCGGCCGGTGCTGCTGCAGGCTGCGCTTGCGGCGGGCACGGGCCAGCTGGTTGAACAGCTCGATCAGGATCGAGAAGCCGATGGCCGCGTACAGGTAGCCTTTGGGGATATGGAAGCCCAGGCCTTCGGCGGTGAGGCTGAAGCCGATCATCATCAGGAAGCCCAGGCACAGCATGATCACCGTGGGGTGGGCGTTGACGAAGCGGGTCAGCGGCTTGCTGGCAACGATCATGATGCCGATCGAGAAGATCACCGCGATCATCATCACCGACAACTGCTCGACCATGCCAACCGCGGTGATCACCGCGTCCAGCGAGAACACCGCATCAAGCACCACGATCTGCGCAACGATCGGCCAGAACGCAGCATGGCGCACCGCGCCACTGGCCTGGGTCACATGGCCTTCCAGGCGTTCATGCAGCTCCATGGTGGCCTTGAACAGCAGGAACACGCCACCGAACAGCATGATCAGGTCGCGGCCGGAGAAGCTCTTTTCGAACACCTCGAACAACGGCGCGGTCAGGGTGACCATCCACGAGATACTGGCCAACAGGCCAAGGCGCATGATCAGCGCCAGGCTCAGGCCAATGACCCGTGCGCGGTCGCGCTGATGCGGCGGCAGTTTGTCGGCGAGGATGGCGATGAACACCAGGTTGTCGATACCCAGCACCAGCTCGAGGACGATAAGCGTCAACAGGCCCAGCCAGGCCGTGGGGTCGGCTAGCCATTCCATTAGCGGGTACTCACGAGGGCAGCGTCACGAGGACGGGTGAAAGAAGGCCGGGAAGACCGGGGACTGGGGGGCTCCGCGAAGGTGCTCATATAGACCTTGTCAGCAAATTGGGAAAATGATCCTACAAGCACAGCAGCTTTCCGTAATAGCGCAAAACTATTACAAAACCTGTAACAACCTTGTAGGAGCGGCCTTGTGTCGCGAACGGGCCGCACAGCGCCCCCCAGGTTTCAGGAGCGCTCCATCAACAGCTGGGGCCGCTCTGCGGCCCGATCGCGACACAAGGCCGCTCCTACACAAAAATGCGCTGGCCGTGCGTGAGGTACTTTTCTTCAATACCGCAGGCTGTCAATGCCTGAGCATGAAGGTCCACCTCAACCAAACGGATCCCCCTCATGAGCCTGTCCCTGTCCATGGCCGCTTTCGCACTGGCGGCCTCGATCTCCCCCGGCCCGGTCAACATCGTTGCGCTGGGCAGCGGTGCCCGCCATGGCCTGCGTGCCAGCCTGGCACATGTGGCTGGCGCCACGCTGGGCTTCTGCCTGCTGCTGGTGCTGGTCGGGCTGGGCCTGCATCAATTGTTGCTGCGCTGGCCTTTGCTGGGCCTGATTTTGCACTGGGGCGGCGTGGCGTTCCTGCTGTACATGGCATGGAAGCTGGCCAGCGACGATGGGCAACTGGGCAGTGCCCATCCCACCCAGGCTCCCTCGGCCTGGCACGGCGCGGCGATGCAATGGCTCAATCCCAAGGCATGGCTGGCAGCGGTGGCCGGGGTTGGTGCCTATACCGGCGGTGAGCAGCAGCTGCTGTGGCTGTTTGCCTGGATCTACGGGCCGATCTGCTTCATTTCAGTGGCCAGCTGGGCGTGGGCCGGGAGCGTGGTTCGCCAGTATCTGGGCAACCCACGGCACATGCGCCTGCTGAATCGGGGCTTGGCGCTGCTGCTCGTGGGCAGTGCGGTCTATCTGGTCATTTGAGCCTGGCTGCACCGACCCTATCGCTGCCCTCAAGGCCTGCGCAGTACCTGTGGGAGCTGGGTTGCCGGCGATAGGGCCACCACCGCCAAAAATGGCAATTCAGCCGAATGCATTGCGGTAATGCCCCGGTGTCGCCGCCAGGTGCTGCTTGAAGGCCCGCTGCAGGTGCGCCTGGTCGGCAAACCCGGCCTCCTGCGCAACCTCGGCAATAGCCCGGCCCTGACGCAATTGCGCCCTGGCCAGCTGCACGCGCTGGTCGAGCAGGTAACCATGCGGCGTCAGGCCGAAGCGTTGGCGGAACGCGCGAATCAGGTAGGAACGCGACAGGCCGCACGCCGCGCAGATGTCGTCCAGGCTCAGCGGGTCGCCACGATGGGCGCGAATGAACGCTGCCGCCGTGTCCAGTCGTGGGTTGCCCTCGTCGTTGACGCTGGCATCGCCGCCAAGCAAACCTGGAAGTGCGCCAAACAGCGCCGCCAGGCGCCCTTCCCGGTCTGGCACGCCGGCGTCGAACAGGTCGGCAAAGGCCTGCAACAGGCTCCGGTACAACACCGGCGAGCTACTCCAGGGCCGGGCCGGCAAGGTGAACCCCAGCGCCTGCAACCAAGGCATATCGACGAACATCATCAGGTAGGACCAGTGTTCCCCGTCGATGGGGTTGCAGGCATGCACCACACCTGGGTTCATCAGCACCGTGGTACCAGCAGCCACCTCTATGCACTGGTCACCGTACAGATAGGAGCTGCGCCCACCCGTTATCACTCCGATGGAAAAGCTCTCATGGGAATGCGCGGCGTAGCACACCTGGCGCCCGTCCCCTACCCGCCGGGCCTCGACAAAGGGCAACGCCGGGTCGCGCCAGAACCGTGATACCTCGATCATCCCTCACCCCGCTCGCCGCTGCCATGCGCCTGAATACTACACGCCTATCGCGGAAACAGGTCTAGCGTCCGCTCAACTTCGCCGACATCGATCGTGAAACCATCGCCGTCCGGTATCCCGACTACAAAGCCGAAATGCTGGTGGTCTCGGTCCGTCAGGTACTTGTAGTAGCTGACAAACCGATTGGGCGGCTGCAACGTCAGCAGGCAACCACCGGCCTGCAGTACGTTGACCCCATGCACCAGCTGGCTACCCTCCACACCGATTACCACCCTCGCCCCGGCGCAGGCCGCGACGATACTCGGTACATCGGACTTCAGCGGGTTGACGATGCGAAAACCGCGGGTGGCGCGCAAATGCTCCGCCAGCGCCAGCTCATTGCGCAGCAGGCGCAGGTCACCATCGCCACCACGCAGCAGGAACACCCCCGGGTGTGGCGCATGCGGCACATGCGACAGCAACTTGTCGCCCATGGCCCGGTAGCGGGCATGCCGGCTGCGGTTGTTGGCCTGGTCATCGAACAGCACCAGCTCACGGAAAAACGCACTGCGCAGGCGCAGCGGGTTCATTTCCAGCCAGTCTTCATAGGCCGGGGCCTGGGCAAACAGCGGGAATCTGGCCGAGGGCGCGGTGGTTACCGGTATGCCTTCGTTACAGGCCAGCGCATAGGTCGGACAATCCTCCATCAGCCAGGTACCGAACCACGTGTTGCCGTTTTGCGTGCAATAGATGGCCGCGCGGTCGATTTCGTTTTCCACGACGATGCTCGGAAAGGGGCCCGGCTTCAACGACAGCCAATGGCTGGCCTTGCCCTTGTACAACGCCCCGTCGACCAGCCATACCTCCTTGATCAGGTAGCCCCGGGTTGGCCCTTGCAGCGTGCTGATGCCGCCTTCCATGGTGCGCGCAGGGTGCACGTAGGGATAGAAACGCTTGCCTTCCCACCCCGTTACTCGCTCCAGCTGGCCTGGCAGGAAAACGGCCGGGGGCGAAACCGTGACTTCCCCCGGGGCAATGTCCCAACTTTTGTCCGCCAAGCTCTTGAGGTCGATGCCGCTGTTCCTGCCTAGCCGTTTGCGCGCCATGTAGCGGTAGGCGGCCAGGGTCCAGGTGTGCTGCCTGGCCGCAGGCGATGCACTGAACTTCGAGATGTCGCTTCCCATGAAGCGTCCTCCCTTGATGACAAGGTCAAAAGCCTGGCGCAAGGCGCCAGATCAACGCCTCCTGGCAACCGCTCAGCTGCACATGACCCTTTCCATGGTGGGCGGTGACCGCAGGTTGGCGTAACGGTGACGCAGGCTTTCCACGAACGTTTCGCCCGTACCGTTGCCCCCATAGAAGTAGATCTTGTGCAGGCCGCCAAACACCATTTCCTGGTAGCGGCTGGCAACTTCCTCGTCACTCGCGCCCTCGGGCAACCCCAGGTGCAGCGTGAGCTTGTCGCCTTCGACCGCGAACATCGGTGTATCCCAGAGGAACTTCGCCGTGCCGGTTCTGGGCAAGCGGACAAACAGGTAGGCATGGTTACCCAGCGGGTCGATATCGCCACCGCGGCGGCGCTTCCACTTCAACAAACCGTCATCCGGGCGCGCCAGGCAAAGGCCGATATCGTAATAGTCGAAGCCCTGCGCCAGTGCCCACTCCAGGGCCATGAAGGTAGTGATCGAATTTACCTCGCGCAACTTCCGCGCATCGGTGAACACCGCCTCGCAATAGCCGAAACGCAGGGTGCTCCAATAACGCTTGCCACCACGCACCACTTCACAGCCCAGGTGGCAGCCGATCACTTCATCGCCCAAGGTGATCAAGTCGAGCCGACCGACGCCCCTGGCAATGCGGAACACTTCTTCAGTGGGAAACTGCGCGGCGTGGATACCTTGCCTGGCGCTGGCATAAGGGCGCAGCAGGTTGCGGTCGGCCATGGCGATCTCGTCATCCGACCGGGCCTGGCGCATCTGGTACAGCGGCCGGTTCTTGCGGATGCTGCGCCGCAACTCGCTGTCGTAGCGCGCGGTGATATCCTCCAGCGAGCGCCCCAGCGGCACCACGGCGCTCAGGTAATGCGGTACCGACAATGCCCCCGACGTCGGCATTTCGCTGACCACCACCACGTGGTTGGCTGCTACCGTCGCGCTTGCGCTGTCAACAATTGCAGCATTGCCCGAACCCTTGCCGGCAATCAGCAGCTTGGCCATTTCCCGTTGCTGCTTCCGGCCTATATAGATGATTTCGTAGGGGCTTTCCTGCTGCAACCTGAACCTGGCGACTTCCCAGCGCCAGAAACAGGCACGCGCCATCACTTCAGATACCTTGCTGGCCAGGTGTCTGATTTCGTAGCGTATGGAGGGCGAGACGAGTTTCCTCGCCGCTGCCGTCAAGGTCGCTTTCATTTCTTCTTCGACGTCCTTTGAGACACAGCATGGTCAATCGGAAAAGGACAGCAACTCAGTAAAAAGCACGTATCATGTTGATATTCTGAAATTATCCAGAAGCCCCCATGTCAACTAACAATTTAAGGTGCGCCCAAACACTTTATCAAGTGGCACTTTGATTGCATTTCCTTAAAGCTTCCTCACGCCATGTAAAGTTTCATGACGTCAAATTCCCTGCATGAATGACCGATTCAGACAGCGAATTTCCATCGATAGATCCAAGCCGCGTTATCCCATTACCACTCGCCTGTCTGGAATTGACGTTTGATGCCCCCTTTGCCTGAAAGGAGCGTCGACATGCCAGCCATCAACCCCCATCAACCCCTGCTTCAGGCGCAGCTGCCGCACTGGGCTCGCCAGGTAACGCTCAATCAGTGGGCCGCGTTGAAGCAAACCCAGGTCGCCCCGTGGAAGAGGCAGGACTGGTTCGCCAATGCTGCCCCCGACCTGCGTGAAGCAGCGTGCGCCAGCCAGGCGCGCCTGATGCAGGCGCAAGCAGCCTTGGCCAACTCACTCAAAGGCCTGCAACAAATCACAGAGTTCGCAGAACCATTGCTGCAACGGCGTCTTGCCGAGCACGGCTTTCACGCGCAGCTGCGCAATAGCCAGCTATTGCGGGTCAAGCGTAGCTGGCACTGGGCCGCCCTGCGCTATCTATCAAGCCATCGACGCGACAACCTGCTGCAGGCCGCGCTGCAGAACTTCGCCAGCGACGAGGTGTTCACTGCTGAAAGTGCCATTGCCCTGGGAGATAACATTCACGTCACGCCGATTCAGATACAAGGCGCCGTCCCTGTTGGCATGCAAGTGCCCGTCGCACACTTTCCATTGCAGTCGGAGCACTACCAGGTGGAACGGCTGCCACTCGAACCGGCCGCTTTCGCCACCCTGTGCCGTGACCTGGACCTGGGCAAGGCTTACCAGGCCCACCTGGAACAGCACCTCGCCCAACCCGCCACACGGGGCTTGGCCATCAGGGTGCAGAAAGACCGCCTGCGCCTGGCAGCCGACCTTGCCTATATGCGGCACCTGCTTGATGGCAGCACCCTTGACCAGATCGAACGGCTGTTGCGAGGTGGCACCGTACAGTGCTGGCAACTGGCGCTGTTCGGCACGCCCCTGCACGAGGTCATGCTGATCGATGCAGGCGGTGCGGGGCTGGCGTTGTATCTGCCCGGCCATGACCCGGCCCTGCGCCAATGCAGCAACCTGGACGCGGTACACGACACGCTGGCGACCTTGCTGCTGGAGCCCGATGACCGCCAAGCCTTCACGGCCTACATCAGGCAGGACCAGCGCACGCACTTTCTCGACCTGTTGCAGCAGAACCTCGACGCCACAGGCAATACTGCCTATGACCGCCCTTGGCAGCGCGCAGCGCAAGCGGACCTGCGTCCCACACGCGTGGCTATCACAGCCGAGCCTTTCGGCCATTACCAGGACCTGCACCTGGCCCGCCTCAAGCACGAAGCCAGCCTGCTGGCGGTCCCCACCGCGATGGCCGATGCCAACGGGCGGGCCAGGCGCCTGGATGAGTGGGAAAACCTTGGCCTGGATGCACTGAATATTGCCGCGTTCTTCATTCCAGGTGCAGGCACCCTGATGCTGGCCGTCACGGCCTGCCAACTGCTCGGCGAGGCCTTCGAAGGCTACCAGGCCTGGCATGAAGGCGACCGTCACCTGGCGCTGCGCCACCTGGAGGCGGTCGGCCTGAACCTGGCCCTGATCGGCGGCTTCGTCGCGGCAGGCAAGGTTGTACCCAAGCTGTTCAACAGCCCGTTGATGGAAAGCCTGCAGCAGGTACGTGGCAGCGACGGGCGCTACCGGCTCTGGAATGAAGACCTCACCCCCTACCGCAGTGCCGTGACACTACCGCAAACCCTGCAGCCCAATGCACTTGGCCAGTACCTGTACCAGGGCCGGTATTTCATCCGCATGGACGGCCAGCTCTTCGAACAACGCTTTGACCACAACCTGCAGCAATGGCGGGCCATTCACCCCGACACGCCCGATGCCTGGCAGCCACCGCTGGCGCACAATGCCCAAGGTGCCTGGCGCGGCCAGCATGAACAGCCCGGCCAGTGGCCATTCGCGAAGCTGGCGCGCCGTCTTGGCGAGGCGTATGCCGCGTTCACACCAGAACAGCTGGCCAAGGCAGGGCGCCTCTGCGGCATCGACACCGCGCGCTTGCGCCGGGTGCACCTGGAAGGCCAACCAACGCCCCCGCTGTTGCTCGATACCCTGCAACGCATGACGGCACAGGCCGAGGTAGAGGCGTTGGCCGACAAAGCCCCGCCAGGCCTGTTCGAGCGGCTCTACAATGGCAGCGCGCCCGCCACCCCGGCAACGCAGAAGCTGCTCGACGCCTATGCGCGGCTGTCCCCTGCCTTGGCCAGACGCTTGCTGGCGCCGCTGAGCGAGGCCGAAACGTTCGCCTGGCAAGAGCACAGTCAGTTGCCCACACAGGTTCGCCAGTTGCTGGAGCAGGTGCACAGCGAGCTGCCGCTGGTACGTGCACTGGAAGGTGTGCTTCAGCCAGCCCGGGCCAGCAGCGACAGCGAACGCTTGCTGTTCAGCGCCCTGGATGCCATGCCTGACTGGCCCGCGGACCTGCGCTTGGAGCTGCACGGTGCGAGCCCCGGAGGCCCTTTGCTGGAGCATGCCGGCCGCGAACAGGCCGGCACCCTGCGCCGCGTGATCAAATCGGTCGAAGGCTATGAGGTCGACCGGGGCGAGCGCCCTGCACCTGCACCGCTTGATCCAGACCTCTGCCGCGCCATCGAGCAGGCACTGCCGCGCCCACATCGCGATACGCTGGGCATCACGACGGCCGATGGCAGCTCGCTACGCCAGCGCGTACTGGGTTGGGTCGACCAGCACAGGGAGGCACTCGCCCAACGGCTCTGGGGGCACCGCGCGCTGCTGCGCAAGCCCATGGGCAACTTGCGCGGCGGTCGGCCGCTTGACCCCGAACCGCCTCAGCCGCGCCTGGCAAGCTCCCTGGCCGGGGCTTATCGCCGCTTGTTCCCTGACGCCACCGACTGGGAATTCGAAAACTGGCTAGGCAACGACGAGGACAACCTGTACGTCGATGACATTCGCTCACCCACACAGCGCCTGCATGACCTGCAGCAGCGTCTGGAAACTTTGCGCCGCGACCTGCATGAATGGGCCCGGCCCGATCCGCAGCGCCCTCACCAGCGACACCTGGCCATCCGCCCCATCCTCAACGCCTGGCGACGGCTGTCGACAATAACGCTTGAAGGGGGTGGCCGCCTGCACAGCCTGGACCTTTCCGGCCTGGACCTGGACAACCAGGCCTTGGCCAGCCTGGCCTTGCCGGACGACTTCACCCATGTGCAGCACCTGTCGCTCAGCTACAACCGTTCGCTCAGCCAGTTGCCGGCCGAATTCCACGAACGCTTCCCCAACCTCAATCGCCTGCTGCTGACCGACTGTCGGTTCGACACCGTGCCCCACCTGGGCAGCCCTGAGCAGCTCGCCTGGCTGGACCTGGAAGGCAACCGCATCACCTGGAGTACCCAGGCCCAGCAGGCCCTGGACCGCTACCCCGGGCTCAGCGTGCTGGACCTTTCGGGCAACCCGCTGCTAGAGGCCCCGGACCTGCGCGGGCTGGCCTACCTGAGGACGCTGTTCCTGAACGACTGTGCGCTCAGCGAATTGCCGCAAGGCCTGGACCAGATGATCGAGCCCATCATCCTGGACATTGGCGACAACCAGCTGCTGCGGCTGCCTGACGGTTTCAACGTACCACGGCAAGTCGCAAACGCCCTGCGCCTGGAAAGCGAATGGCTGGGTTCACCAGTGCTTGCGCAGATCGAGGCCTACAACGCGATGCACCAGGTGGACCTGCTGGTGTGCGATGGCGACTACCTGGAATTCTTCGAACAGACCGGCCCGGCCGAACTGGCCCTGTGGCAGCGATTGCCGCTGCAGTTTCGGCGCGACCTCAGGCCCTTGCTTGAACTTGAACCGTTCGTGTCCCGCCCACGGCAAGCCCGTGCAGAGTTCTGGCGGCGCCTGGCCCTGATCGACGCAGACCCGGCCCTGCGCCAGCAATGGTTGACGCACCCACCCTATGACCTGTTCAACCTCCCGCTTTGACAGGAATACGGATGCCTGCCTGTCCAACAGGCAGGCGCGGGTGGTCATGTTAAGCCAGACTGGTGTTTTTCCGGCGAGCGGTGCATGCTCGCTGCTGAAGCGTTTCACCCAGCTCGAAACCCACCCAGCAATGTGAGGTGCAGTACCCATGGACCGTCTGCTCGATTCACTCTTCCCCAGCGCCGAGGACATCCCGGAAACCTGGCGCCTGGAAGCCCCCCTGGAACAACGCGACTACCTGGTGAACGGTGAGCTCAGGCGGTGGGACGGCCCACTGGCCACAGTGCGCAGCCCGGTCTGGCTCAAGGAAGGCGACGATGAGCACCAGGTTGTGTTGGGCAGCGCTCCACTGCTCGATGCCGACACCGCGCTCACCGCCCTCGATGCCGCCGTGCAGGCGTACGACAAAGGCCGTGGCGCCTGGCCGAACATGCGCGTGGCCGAGCGAATCCAGCATGTCGAAACCTTCCTGGCGCGCATGCGCGAGCAGCGCCAGGCCGTGGTCAAGCTGCTGATGTGGGAAATCGGCAAGAACCTCAAGGACTCGGAAAAGGAATTCGACCGCACCTGCGACTACATCGTCGATACCATCAACGCCCTCAAGGACCTCGACCGCCGTTCCAGCCGCTTCGAGCTGGAACAGGGCACGCTCGGCCAGATCCGCCGAGCACCGCTGGGCGTGGCCCTGTGCATGGGCCCATACAACTACCCGCTGAACGAGACCTTCACCACGCTGATCCCGGCGCTGATCATGGGCAACACCGTGGTGTTCAAGCCGGCCAAGTTCGGCGTGCTGCTGATTCGGCCGTTGCTCGAAGCCTTCCGCGACAGCTTCCCGCCGGGGGTGATCAACGTCATCTACGGCCGTGGCCGGGAAACGGTAAGTGCGCTGATGGCCAGCGGCAAGGTCGATGTGTTCGCCTTCATCGGCACGCACAAGGCCGCCAGCGACCTGAAGAAACTGCACCCGCGCCCGCACCGGTTGCGCGCCGCGCTGGGGCTGGATGCCAAGAACCCGGGCATCGTGCTGCCCCAGGTGGACCTCGACAACGCCGTCGAAGAGGCCGTCACTGGTGCGCTGTCGTTCAATGGCCAACGCTGCACGGCGCTGAAGATCCTGTTCGTGCACGAGGATGTGGTCGATGCGTTCCTCGACAAGTTCCAGCGCAAGCTGGCCGCGCTCAAGCCTGGCATGCCTTGGGAACCTGGCGTGGCGCTGACACCGCTGCCCGAGCCCGGCAAGGTCGATTACCTCGATGGCCTGGTCGCCGATGCCACCGCCAAGGGCGCCCGGGTGCTCAACGAACGCGGCGGGCACAGCCGTGGCTCGTTCTTCTACCCCGCCGTGCTGTATCCGGTGAAGAGCGACATGCGCGTGTACCACGAGGAGCAGTTCGGCCCGCTGGTGCCGGTAGTGCCCTACCGCGACCTGCAGACGGTGATCGACTATGTGCTGGACTCCGACTACGGCCAGCAACTGAGCCTGTTCGGCAATGACCCGGCGACCATCGGCAGCCTGGTCGACATCTTTGCCAACCAGGTCGGGCGCATCAACATCAATGCGCAATGTCAGCGCGGCCCCGACACCTACCCGTTCAACGGCCGCAAGAACAGCGCCGAAGGCACCCTGTCGGTACACGACGCCCTGCGAGTGTTCTCTATCCGCACGCTGGTCGCGACGCGCTTCCAGGAGGCGAACAAGGAACTGATCAGCGAGATCATTCGCAACCGGCAGTCGACCTTCCTGACCACCGACTACATCTTCTGACCGCCACGCTTATAGAGAATCGATCTATCACCCCTGTCGATTTTCCATCAGCGCAAACGACTCTAAGCAAAAGGGCGCCAACCGGCGCCCACTTCCAAGGAGAGTCGAACATGGCAGCCAAACCCATTCCCGAAGGCCAGCACAGCATTACGCCCTACCTGGCCATCAACGACGCCGCCAAGGCCATCGAGTTCTACAAGAAGGCCTTTGGCGCGGTGGAAATGTTCCGCCTCGATGCCCCTGGCGGCCGCGTTGGCCATGCCGAGCTGAAAATCGGCGATTCGTCGCTGATGCTGGGCGACCCCTGCGACATGGAAGGCGGCCTCACCGCCAGCCAGAAGCTCAGCGGCGCCAGCGTAGGCCTGCACCTGTATGTCGAGGACTGCGACAAGGTCTATGCCCAGGCCCTGACGGCCGGCGCCACCCAGCTGCGTGCGGTGACGGACCAGTTCTACGGCGACCGCAGCGGCACCCTGAAAGACCCCTTCGGCAACATCTGGTTCGTTTCCACCCACAAGGAGGACCTGACCCCCGATGAAATTCGCGCCCGTGCTGCGAAGATGTTCACTGGCACTGCGCAGTAAGTTGAAAGCGGCGCCACTTTGCTTGAAGCTTGGGGCTCGTAGCTGGGAGCTGCTTCATGCGAATCATCGACAAAACCGCCGCACAGGTCCGTAGCCTGACCCCTGCAGAAGAGGAGCTGCTGGTCGGCTTTGCCACCGGCAGCCTCACCGGCCCGCGCCTGCTGCAGGCCAACCAGTTGCTGATGAAGGTGCGCAACGCCAACCAGTGGCTGGCCTGCGATTGCCGCAACGATGCCTTGCCGGTACTGAATGTCACCCTCAACGGCAGCACCGGTACGCTGTTTCTCAAGAACAACCCGGGAACTGCCGAACACGCGCCTGGCTGCCCGTTCACCAAGGACGAGCGCGAAGCGACCGAGCGCGAGAACGACCCCGCGCCACCCGCTGCCTGGCTGCCGCCTGACACACCGTTGCGCCTGATTGGTGATTTCCGCAGCAGCACCACCAGCAGTGGTGGCGACGGCAGCGAACGGCGTGAACAACAGCGCCTGCTGTCACTGTTGCTGACCTGGATCGAGACCAGCGGCCTGAACCTGTATGCCACGCACCTGAAAAAGGACCTGACCGGGCAGTTTGCCGAGTTGCGCAGCGTTGCCAGCCGCTATCCGCTGCTGGAACGGGTGCCCGCAAGCAACTACCTGGAAACCCGCCTGGACATGAAGCACATGATGATGCTCAAGTCCCGCCTGCGTGAAGCCACGGTGTTCGGCAACCACCGCCGCCACGGCCTGCTGCTGGACTGCGTGGACCAGATCAAAGGGCGCAAGCTGTTCAACAACCGCAGTGAAGACGGCTTCGACTTCCAGGGGCACCACCTCTACTGGGGCGGCAACCGCACCAGCGGGCCATTGCTGGCGCTGATGCTCTATTCACCGACCAGTGCCGGCAGCCATTACTACGAACTGATCCATGTGGCCAGCGTGCCGGTGCTATCGCGTGCTCATCTGTTCCCTGTTTACCGCGATGAAGAACGCGAGCCGCTCAAGGCCCTGGTGTCGCTGGTCGACTGGATGGCCGGCAAAGACGTGAAAGTGCAGATGCGCCGGCCGGTGATCGGCGGCCAGGTGATGGACGAACTGGTAATGACCTCGGACCAGGACCGGGTGTTGTCGGTATCGTTGCTGGAGCAGCCAATCGGCCCCGAACCGGATACCGAGAACTTCAAGCGCTACGCCGACTTCAAGAGCCTGGAAACCTTCCGCAAATTCGTCGCCGGCTTCTTCATGCGTGAGCGCTGAGCACCCTCTACCGGCACACACAAAACCTTGTAGGAGCGGCCTTGTGTCGCGGTGGGCTGCGAAGCAGCCCCGGCAATTCATGCACAAGTCTGAAACCCAGGGGCCGCTTCGCGGCCCATCGCCGGCAAGCCAGCTCTGGACCGCACCAACCTCAAGCCACGCGCCGTCCCTGTGGGAGCGGGCGTGCCCGCGAAGAGGCCCTTACAGGCTGCATGAGGTTTGCGTATCAACCCAGGAACAGCTTGTACGCCGGGTTGTCGGTCTCATCCCAGTACCGGTACCCCATCTCATCCAGCGCCAGCGGCAACCCCGCCAACTCATCCCCCGGTACTTCCAGCGCCGCAAATACCCGTGCTTCTGCCGCGCCATGGTTGCGGTAATGGAACAAGCTGATATTCCAGCGCTTGCCAAGCCGCTCCAGAAAGCCCAGCAAAGCCCCCGGGCGCTCGGGGAATTCGAAGCGCAGTACCCGCTCGTCAGCCCCGGGCGCGGCATGACCGCCAACAGTATGGCGCACATGCAGCTTGGCCAGTTCGTTGTCAGTCAGGTCCAGCACGCTGTAGCCCTGCTCACGCAGGCTGGCCAGCAACTGCTCACGCGGGTCGTGTAGTGGGTGTGTCTGCACCCCGACGAACAGCCGCGCCTCCTTGCCAGGGTAATAGCGGTAGTTGAACTCGGTGATCTGCCGCTTGCCCAGGGCCTGGCAGAAGGCGCGAAAGCTGCCCGGCTGCTCCGGAATGGTGACAGCGATGATCGCCTCGCGCTGCTCGCCGAGTTCGGCACGCTCGGCCACATGGCGCAGGCGGTCGAAATTGACGTTGGCCCCGGAGTCGATGGCCACCAGGGTCTGCCCCTGCACGCCGTCGCGCGCCACATATTTCTTGATCCCCGCCACGGCCAGGGCGCCTGACGGCTCGGTGATCGAGCGGGTATCGTCGTAGATGTCCTTGATCGCCGCGCACAGCTCGTCGCTGCTCACGGTCACCACTTCATCAACGAAGTGCCGGCACAACTCGAAGCAATGGGCGCCGATCTGCGCTACCGCCACGCCATCTGCGAAGGTGCCGACCTGCGGCAGGATCACCCGCTCACCGGCCGCCATGGCAGCCTGCAGGCAGTTGGAGTCCTCCGGCTCGACGCCGATCACCTTCACCTCCGGGCGCAGGTACTTCACATAAGCGGCAATACCCGCAATCAGACCACCACCGCCCACTGGCACGAAGATGGCGTCCAGCGCACCCGGGCGCTGGCGCAGGATTTCCATGGCCACGGTGCCCTGCCCGGCGATCACATCCGGGTCGTCGAACGGTGGCACGAAGGTGGCGCCTTCGCTGTCGGCCAGTTTCAGCGCATGGGCCAAGGCATGGGGGAAGCTCTCGCCGTGCAGTACTACATGACCACCGCGCGAGCGTACACCCTCCACCTTCAGCGACGGCGTGGTGGTAGGCATGACGATGGTGGCCTTCATGCCCAGGTGCGATGCCGCCAGGGCCACGCCCTGGGCATGGTTGCCCGCAGAGGCGGTGATCACCCCGCGCTCGCGCTGCACGGTACTCAGCCGTGACAGGCGGGTATACGCACCGCGGATCTTGAACGAAAAGGTAGGCTGCAGGTCTTCCCGCTTCAGCAATACCTGGTTGCCCAGGCTGGCAGACAACGCAGGCGCAGCTTGCAAAGGCGTTTCGATGGCCAGGTCGTACACCGGGGCGGCAAGAATGCGCCGCACCTGCTCCGACAGCAGTTGCTGGGGGGTGACGGTAGAACGAGGGCTGACGAAGCTGGTCATCGATGACTCCTTGGCTGTGTTCACGTTGCCCAGGAGTCAGAGAGAAGAAACCCGCCTCCAGGGCGGGTTCGGTGCACGTACGCGCTAGCCCGCCAAACTGATAATGGCGGTAATAATAATGGCGTTGACGTGCTGGAAAGTTTTCATGGGGTAGGAACTTAGCCGGTAGCGCAGCACAAAGTCAACACTTGGCCTGCTGCGCCGAAAGCGGCACATCGAATACCTTGTCGAAGCCCCACTGGAAGACAAACGCATAAACGAAGAAGAACACGAACAACGCCAGGTTGGTCAGCAACGCCGCCCACAGGCTGACATCCAGCCAGTACGCCACCAGCGGCAGCAGGATCAGCACCAGCCCGCCCTCGAAGCCCAGCGCATGCAGCAGGCGCCGCAGGAAAGTGCGCTCACGCCGGTGCTGGCGCGCTTCCCAGCGTTCGAACACCCAGTTGTAGGCCATGTTCCAGCTCATCGCGATGCCCGACATCAGCACCGACAGCACGGTCGACTGCGCCATGCCGGCACCGAACGCCAGCTCCAGCGCGGGCGCCACGCAGGCGACGGCGATGGCCTCGTAAAGGATGGCCTGGACGATCTTGCGTGCCTTGCCTTGCATGTTCAGCTCCCTGGGTAAACGACCTGTAAAACTACAAGAAGTGGCCCACAAGAAAAAGCCTGAAATTTGGACAACCCCGCGTTCGGCTGCTTGTATCTATCCAGTACAAACGGCAGCAAGTCGTACAACTTCGTCCAGGGAATCGAACGAGGATAAAGACGATGGCCCACCCCTTCCTGTCGGTGACCGGCAAATGAGCCTGGTATTCATCGACTTCCTCACCTACGTGCTGTTCGGCCTGAAGATCCTCGCGATCATCCTGGCCTCGCTGATGTTCCTGCTGGGTCTGGATGATCTGTTCATCGACCTGTGCTACTGGGGCCGCAAGCTGATCCGGCGCTTTCGCATCTACGACAAGTACGAGAAAGCCGACGAAAAACGCCTGTTCGAGGTACCGGAGAAACCGCTGGCCATCATGGTCCCGGCCTGGAACGAAGTGGGCGTGGTGGGCGAGATGGCGCGCCTGGCAGCCTCGACCATCGACTACGAGAACTACCAGATCTTCGTCGGCACCTACCCCAACGACCCGCAAACCCAGGCCGATGTCGACGCCGTGTGCCTGCACTACCCCAACGTACACAAGGTGGTCTGCGCCCGCCCCGGCCCCACCAGCAAGGCCGACTGCCTGAACAACATCATCGACGCGCTGCTGCGCTTCCAGCAGGACGCCGGCATCGAGTTTGCCGGTTTCATCCTGCACGACGCCGAAGACGTGATCTCGCCCATGGAGCTGCGCCTGTTCAACTACCTGCTGCCGAACAAGGACATGATCCAGATCCCGGTGTACCCCTACGCACCGGAATGGAAAGGCTTCACCGCCGGCCACTATGTCGACGAGTTCGCCGAGAACCACGGCAAGGACGTGATCGTGCGCGAGGCCCTGACCGGCCAGGTGCCCAGTGCCGGGGTCGGCACCTGCTTCAGCCGCCGCGCCATCAGTGCGCTGCTCGAGGACGGTGACGGCATCGCCTTCGACGTGCAGAGCCTCACCGAAGACTACGACATCGGCTTCCGCCTGAAGCAGAAGGGCATGAAGTGCATTTTCGCCCGCTACTCCATCACCGACCCGGCGCTGACCCTGAAGCAGGAATGGCGCCCGGGCATGAGCCGCGAATTTTCCCAGGTGATCTGCGTGCGCGAGCACTTCCCGCGCGACTGGCAGCATGCCATCCGGCAAAAGTCGCGGTGGATCATCGGCATCGTGTTCCAGGGCACCAGCAACCTCGGCTGGAGCCGCAAGGGCGCGCTCAACTACTTCCTCTGGCGCGACCGCCGCGGCCTGTTCGCCTACCTGCTGAGTTTCCTGGTCAACCTGTTGCTGCTGGTGTTGCTGGCCATGTGGCTGGTCACGGTGATTGCGCCGGAGTCGTGGCGCTTCATGTCGATCCTCAGCGACAGCTGGCTGCTGACCACCTTGCTGTGGCTGAACGGGCTGATGCTGGTCAACCGCTTGTTCCAGCGTGCCTGGTTCGTCACCCGCTTCTATGGCATCGGCGAAGGGCTGCTGTCGGCACCGCGGATGATGTGGAGCAACTTCGTCAACTTCTTCGCCAACCTGCGTGCCCTGCGCCAGGTGATGGAAATGGGTGACTCGCGGCGCGTGGCCTGGGACAAGACCACCCACGAATTCCCCGCCATCGCTGCCCCCGCCCGTACGCCGCTGGGTCAGCGCCTGGTGGCCAAGGGCCTGATCAGCGACGAACAACTGCAACAGGCGATCACCAGCCCGGTACGCCGGCGCCTGGGCCGCGAGCTGCTGCTGCGCGGCTGGCTGAACAGCGAACAGCTGGTCGCCACCCTGGCCGAGCAGATGGACCTGCCCTGGGCGCCGCTGAACCCGTTCAAGCTCGACCCGCAGCTGATCGCCAAACTGCCACGCAAGCTGGCTACCCACTACGGCGTGCTGCCCGTGGCCGAAGACGGCGACACGCTGGTGCTGGCCAGCGAAAGCCCGGTGAGCCAGGTGTCGCTAGGGGTAATCAGCCGCCACCTGAAGCGCCCGGTCAGCGCCCGCCTGGCGCCCCAGGGCCGGGTGACCCTGGGCCTGCGCTACCACTACCCAAGCCCCTGGCAGAAGGCGGAAACCCGCGACATGCTGGCCATTCTCGAGCGCCACCAGGACGACGAAGTGCTGCTGGAACAGGTCAGCCATCACCAGGTAATGCTCGGCGCCCTGCTGCAGGTGCGCGGCATGGTCCCGGTCACTTTGTTCAACCAGGCGCTGATCGACTTCGACCCGGAACACCAGAGCCTCGGCGAGCACCTGATCGCCCGCGGCATCATCACCGAGCAGGTGCTGCAGCAGGCCCTGATCGAACAGGCCAGCGAACAGCAGGCCGCCTTTGACCTGACCCGGGAGGTGGCATGAAGCCGCGCTTTTCCCTCACCTTCACTGGCTTGTTGCTGTGTTCCGCCGCCCTGCCCTGCGCCGCTTCGGCGCCGATGACCGACTTTCAGCGGTTCACCAGCTACCCGTTCATGGAGCGCAGCTACCGCGAAGCGAAGAAGGACAACTGGCCCGAGGTCGAACGCCTGACCCGCCACGTGCTAGGCCGGGTGCCGAACAACGACGAAGCCCGTGCGCTGCTGGTGGAGGCACTGGCTCACCAGCGCCGCTACAAGGAGGCCGAAGCCCTCGCCGAACAGTTGGGCGACAGCCCTGAATACGCCAACGCCCTGCTTGAACTGCGCCTGACCTGGATCGAACAAGACCCGCCGCCGGCCAGCCAGGTGGAACAATGGCTGGCCAACAGCGACGGCACCCACCGGGTGCGCCTGTGGCAGGCCTATAGCCTGAGCCTGGCCAAATTTGGTGGTGCCGCCAAGGCGCTGGACTGGCTCAACCATCTGCCGCCTCAGGGGGACGGCCAAGTGCTGCGCCTGGCCCGGGCCAACTTCGCCGAGCAACTGCGCAACTGGAAGGAAACCATCGAACAGCTGCAGCCGCTGGCCGACCAAGGCCAGTTACCTGCGCAAGACTGGCAGCGCCTGGCCAATGCCTATATCCAGCAGGTGGATGAAAAAGGGCTGAACGCGCTGCTGCCCAGCGCCCCCTCCCCCGACGCAGCCAACCAGGCTCGCCTGGCCATGGCCAACCGCGCCATTGCCGTCGGCCATAACCAGCAGGCACAGCGTTGGCTGCAGGCGTTGCCCACCGCAGAGCTGAACCAGCCCGAGCAGCGCCAGCAACTGTGGGAGCTGGCCCGCGCAGGCGACGACGCACCGCTGGTACAGCGCCTGAGCAACGAACTGCAACGGCCCTGCCTGGAAACCGTGGACTGGTTGTCGCGCCACGATCCGCAGCTGGCACGCGAGCAGTTCAAGGGCTGCACAGCCAGCACCGCCCCCAGGGCCTATGCCGTGCTCAAGCAACGCCTGTACGGCGACCCGCCCCAGCCCCCGCAACCACGCACTGCCGCGGAGTGGGAGCAACGCTATCGGCACAGCGGCGATATGGCCGCACTGGAGCAAGCCACCTTCCTGCTGATGCAGCAAGGCCATGACGAACACGCCCGGCAATTGCTGGAGCAGGCCTACGACCGCCACCAAGGCCGCCTTGCACCGTCGCTGCTGCAACGCCTTGGCAACCTGTATGCACGTAACGACGGGCCGCTGGACACCCGCCGCATGCTCGGCCTGGTCCCTCGGGTCGACGCCAGTACCCGGGCCCAGTTGCTCGGCCGCCTTGCCGAGGCTGGCCAGTGCGATGCCGTGCGCCAGGCAGTACCGGCCACCCCGAGCGAACCTGGCCAGTACCGCGCCCTGGGCCGCTGCGCCATGCCCGACCAGCCAGGCGAAGCGGTGGTCTACTACCAGGCCGCCGAGCGCCTGGGCGACAGCGGGAGCCGCCTGCCCCTGGCCTATGCCCTAGAAGCCGCTGGCGACTCCGAAGCGGCCCTACCCATCTGGGGCACCCAGCCCGACAGCGCCTGGACCGACAACGCCCGCCTCACTGCCGCTCGCGGCGCGTTGAACGCCGGCGACGCACAAGCGGCCCGGCGCTATTGGGACGCCGCTGCACACGATAGCGCCGACGACTGGGCCCTGGGTGCCGCCATCGCCCAGCACCAGGGCGATTACCAGGCGGCGCTGGGCTTTCAGCGCCAGGCCCTGGCACACAACCCGCGGGCCGACCACTACTACGCGGCCTCCAGCACCGCGCAACTGGCTGGCGACAGTGCCCAGAGCAGCGCCTGGCTGGCAGAAGCCGTGCGCCTGGCTCCCGACCAGCCCCGCTACCGCGCCGACTACGGCATGCGCCTGGCCGGCTCGACGGACAAGGCCCAGCGCCGCCAGTCGATCCCCTACCTGGAACGCGCCACCCACGACTTCCCCGAGGACTACCGCCTTGGCGAGACGCTGGCCTTGCGCTATGACGAAGCCGAAGACAGCGCTTCGGCGCGCCGGGAACTGCGCCGCATCCTCGATGTGGAGCAGGACCTGGTCGACGGCGACGACGAATACGGCAGCCTGGAAGCGCGCAAGTACCGCCAGCGCCGCGCCCACGAAAGCCTGTCGCGGCGCGACACCATCACCCTGGCCAGCACCTGGTCGCCGGCCGGTACCTCGACCAACGACAAGTTCCTCGACAATGGCCAGCGCAGCGGCACTTCGCGCCGCGCGCAATCGCAGAACGTGCAACTGGCCATGTGGGACCACGCCCTGGGCGAGGAGCCCAGCCGCAACGGCAGCACCCTGTCGGTGTATGGCCGCGTGCTGTTCGGTGGGCAAAGCCGCACCGACTACGCGCAAAGCATGGGTACCGGTGTCGGCCTGCGCTACAAACCATTCGGCCAGGCCAACCTCAACCTGTATGCCGAGCTGTACCACCAGCGTCAGATCGACGAGGAACACTACCGCGGGCTAAGCCTGGGCCAACTGCTGAGCCCCGCCAAGGTCGGCGGCAACTGGGGCGACCTGCGTCACCACGCCGAATCGAGCAACGACCTGCTGTTGCGGGCCACCGCTTCTTTCCTCGACCAGGGCGACTGGCGCAACGACTGGCGGGTCGATGAAGACGACTGGAACGAACGCTTCCTCTACCTCGACGCCGCCTGGTGGACCCGTGCCGGCGACCACGCCTGGCTGTCGCGCTACCAGCAAGGCCACGCCTGGAAGCTGCCGGGCAGCTCACCGCAAACCATCATGCCCTATGGTTTTGTCGAGTTTTCCAGCCAGGACCCGAGCAACGACTGGCGCCAGGACGCCCGGGCCGGGGTGGGCGTGCGCTGGCAATGGTGGTTCGATGACGACCGCTACAACGCCTACCGCGGTTCGCTGAAAGTGCGTGCCGAGTACCAGCAATCGCTGGGCGGCAATCTATACGAGCGCGCCAATGGCGTGCTGGTCGGTGCGGAGATGACATTCTGATGCGTACGTTCCTGGCCCTCTGCCTGGTTGCCCTGTGCCTGCCAGCCAGCGCCGACCAGCGCCTGTTCTACCAACCCCTGAACCGCGACGCCAATGTCACCCCCGCCCAGTGGCAGCAGCTGTGGCACGCCACCGTGGCCCAGGGCGGCAAAACCCTGATCGTGCAGTGGAGCGCCTATGGCGACAGCGATTTCGGCGGTGCCCGGGGCTGGCTGGCCGACAGCCTGCGCAGCGCGCGTGCCCAGGGCCTGCAACTGGTGCTGGGGCTGTACATGGACCCGGCCTATTACCAGCGCATCGACGAGCTGGACGGTGAAGGCCTGAACAGTTACTGGAAGGCGCAGCTGGGGCGCTCGCTCAGCCAGTACCAGCAACTGCGCCAGGCGTGGCAGTTACCGGTGGACGGCTGGTACCTGCCCATGGAGCTGGACGACCATCACTTTCGCGAGGCCGAGCGCCGGGATGCCCTGCACAGCCAGTTGCAGGCCTTCAACCGGCAACTGGACAAGCCTTTGCACATCAGCGCTTTCAGCGCCGGCAAACTCTCACCGCGGGTCAATGCCGCATGGCTGGATCAACTGGCCGGGTTGGGCTTGACTGTGTGGTGGCAGGATGGCGCCGGGACCGGGCGCTTGCCCGCGTTGGTGCGCCAGGGTTACGAGCAGGCCTTGCCGTGCCGGGTTGGCGTGGTGCGCGAAGCGTTCCGCCAGGTGAGCGCGCCTGGGCAGGCGTTTCGGGCTGAGCCTGCCCAGCCGAAGCTGGGCGGCGGGTGCCATGCCGAGGCGGTGTTCGACCTGCGTTACCGGCCATGGGCCCGGGGTGTTCTGCCCACCAATTGAGTCCCAGGCCTGGCCTCTTCGCAGCACAAGGCTGCTCCTACAGGAGAAATGCGTCACCTGTAGGAGCAGCCTTGTGCTGCGAAAGGGCCGGGACCGGCATGGTAGTACTCTCAGGAGCCCGAATGTTCAAGACCATCGAAGCCCACGTTCGCAAGCAGGTCGCCCCCGCCGCCCTGCGCGCCGAGTTCCGCCAGCACGAATTCGAGGTCATGCGCCCGTTCTGCCTGTTGGTATTCTGCGTCAGCATCCTGATCTGGCTGGTGTTCGACCTGATCGTCAGCTTCCTCGGCGGCCAGGGTTTCACCTGGCTGTCCTATCTGTTCATCACCCTGCTCGGCAGCCTCACCGTGGTACTGCGGTTCACCCGTCGCAGCCATCACTTCGATGTACTCAACCTGCTGTTCATCGCCGCCATCACCCTGGGCATGCGCCTGGTGATCGAAGGCATCCCGGTGGCCCAGCGCCCGGTATGGCTGGTGCTCGGGGTGTCCACCGTGCTGTATGCCGTTTCGGTGCTACCGGTGCGGCGCTGGTCGTTCTTCTGCGCCATGGCCATCACCTGGGTGGTGCTCAACCCGTTCTACCACACCCGTATCGAAGCGGACGCACTCGAAGGCGCCATGCTGTTCAGCTACGCGGTGTTCCTCAGCGGCCTGGTCATCTACAGCTACTTGCAGATGCGCAAGGCCAAGCTGCACAACTTCTACCTGTCCAAGGTGCTGCTGGACCAGGCCTATGTCGATGCCCTGACCGAAATCCCCAACCGCCGCTCGTTCATGGCCCAGGCCGGCCACCAGCTGCGCCTGGCCACGACCGAGCAGTACCTGGCGATGATCGACATCGACAACTTCAAGCGGGTGAATGACCGTTTTGGCCATGACGTGGGCGATGAAGTACTCAAGCGCGTGGCCCTGCATATCAAGGCGAGCATGGCCGGTTACGAGTTTGCCCGACTGGGTGGTGAGGAATTCGCGATCTTTTTCCAGGGGCTGGACCAGCAAGGCGCCGAGCAACGAGTGGCGGCGCTGTGCCAACGAGTACGTGAAGATGTTGGCGAACACCCGGTAACCATCAGCATCGGCCTGGCCCGGGTGGACCAGGGCGACAGCCTGACCACGGCGCTGGTGCGCGCCGACCAGGCGCTGTACGAGGCCAAGCACAGTGGCAAGGACCGGTTTGTGCTGTGGTCTGCCCGGCTGGCAGAAAGTGATTAGCAGGCCCGGCCCTTTCGCGGGTAAACCCGCTCCCACAGGTGCTCCACAGTGTGTGAAATCTGTACGGCTCTTGTAGGAGCGGGTTCACCCGCGAAAGGGCCGGTACAGGCACCCCATCACCCGGCAGGCAAGCGAATCCGGAACTGCGCGCCCCCCAGCGCCGACTGCGCCACGGTCAAGGAGCCACCCTGCCCCTCGATCGCCCGCCGGCTGATCGCCAAGCCCAGGCCAAACCCGCCGGTATTGCGGTCACGGCTACGGTCCAGGCGGTAGAACGGCTGGAAAATCCGCTCGCGCTCCTCCACCGGAATACCGATCCCGTCATCCTCCACCGTCACCAGGCAGGCGCCATCGTCTTCCAGGCGCAAGCGCAGCAACAGGCTCTCGTCGCAGTAACGCATGGCATTGCGCACCAAGTTCTGCACCGCCCGTGCCGTCAGCCGTGGGTCCAGCACAAAACGCGGCAAATCTCCCTCGGCCCGCACCTCCCACTGGATACCCCGGCCATCGAGTTCCTCGGCAAAGCCGCCGAGTACGCTGTCGACCAGCTCCAGCAACGACACCTCGACCCGCTCGCGGGCCTGGTCGGCGTTGTACAACCGGCTGTAGGACAACAGCTCCAGTACCAGCTCATCCAGCTCACGCACATGCCCCACCAGCTCCAGCAGGCGCTTGCGGCTGGCCGGCGGCACTTCGTCGAACAGCAGCACCAGGCCGAAGTCCAGCCGGGTCAACGGCGTGCGCAACTCGTGCGACACCGCATTGAGCAGCTCGCGCTGCTGGTTCACGTGGCGTTCCAGGTCACTGGCCATGGTGTCGAACACCCCGGCCAGTTCACCGATGTTGGAGTGCGGCGAGATGTGCGTACGCTCGGCCATCTGCCCCTGACCCAGGCGCCGGGCGGTTTCCTTGAGGCGCTCCAGGTCGCGCCAGTGCGGCCATACCCACAGCAACAGGCAACCGAGCATCGCTGCACCGATCAGCACGGTCACACCCCACGACAGCACGTTGATATCCAGCGGGTCTGGCGGTGAGTGCAGACGCACCAGCCATTCCTTGTCCAGCGGCGCCAGCACCGTCTCGTAGTAGCCCCATTCGGCGATGCGCACGGCGTACAGGCCGTGCTCCAGGCGCGCCTGCTCGTCCTCGCTCAGGTCGGCCTGGTCCATGCGCAGCAGTTGCAGTTCCAGCGGTGCGAAATCACTGGCCAGCTCTTGCTCCACCGCCGGCCACTGCTCGCGCGGGGCCTGGCGGAACTGGCGCACGATCAGCGACTGCACGCCCTTGGCCTGGTCCAGGTTGTAGGCCATGAAGCGGTCCTGGAACAGGCCGACGATGCTGTCGGGGATGAACAACAGCGCACCGGCATAGGCAACGATGATCACCAGGTACAGCCGCACCAGAATCTTCAGCATGGGCGGTCAGCACTCCCACTCGACACGGCTGAACAGATAGCCCTTGCCCCACACGGTCTTGATCTTGCGGGCTTCGCCGGCGTTATCGTCGAACTTGCGCCGCAGCTTGGAGATGGCCACGTCCACCGAGCGGTCGGTGCCGTTGAACTCGATACCCCGAAGTTGCTGCAGGATGCGGTCGCGGTTCAGCACTTCGCCGGCATTGCGCGCCAGCACCACCAGCAGGTTGTACTCGCCGCTGGACAGCTCCACCTCTTCGCCACGCCAGCTCACGGTGCGCTCGGCCAGGTCGATGCGCAGTCCACCGATCAGGATCAGGTCGTTGTCCAGGCGCGGCTCGTTGACGCTGCTGCGACGCAGCAGGGTACGCACGCGGGCCAGCAGTACACGCGGTTCGCAGGGTTTGGTCACGTAGTCGTCGGCGCCCATTTCCAGGCCCAGAACCTGGTCGTGGCTGTCGTCGCGGGCGGTCAGCATCAGGATCGGCAGGCCCTGCGACTCCTGGCGCAGCAGGCGGCACAGCTGCAGGCCGTCGATGCCCGGCAGCATCAGGTCGAGGATGACCAGGTCGGGCTTTTGCCGGCGGTACTCGTCAAGCACATGATCGCCACGGGCGATCACCTGGACATGGAAGTCGTTGCGTTGCAGGTAGCTGGCGATCAGTTCGGACAGAGCGCTGTCGTCTTCGACCAGGAAAATATTCGGCATAGGTGCTTGGAAGTCTGGGTTGTAGTAGGCCTTGCCGGCCTCTTCGCGGGTAAACCCGCTCCCACAGGGACTGCACAGATTCCAGATGCTGTGCGGTCCCTGTGGGAGCGGGTTTACCCGCGAAGAGGCCGGTACAGGTACACGCAGAATATAGAACCCTACAGGTCGAGAGGATTGTTCTTCACACTTTTTCACACTCGTCCTACAGGTATTAACAGCCACGCAAGGAACGCCTGCCGTAGCATACCGGCGGTCATCATCGGAAGATCCGTATGTCTACTACCCTCCCCCCACGCTTGCGCCCGTTGGCGCTTCTGGCGTTCCTGAGCCTGTCCCTGGCCGGCTGCGACGACAGCGCCGAACAGGAAGAACAGGCCCCCACCCCGCAAGTGCGGGTGGAAACCCTGCAACTGCAGCCACTGGCCATCAGCAGTGAGCTCAGCGGCCGTATCCTCGCGCCGCGCACCGCCGAAGTGCGAGCACGTGTCGCGGGCGTTGTGCTCAAGCGGGTGTATCGCGAAGGCAGCGACGTCAAGCAGGGCGATGTGCTGTTCCTGATCGACCCGGCGCCGTTCAAGGCCGACCACGACAGCGCCCGCGCCACCCTGGCCAAGGCCGAGGCCACCCTGTACCAGGCACGCCTGCAGGAGCAGCGCTACCGCGAACTGGTCGACGACAAGGCCGTCAGCCGCCAGGAGTACGACAACGCCAAGGCCAGCTACCTGCAGGCCGATGCCGCAGTGGCCGAGGCCAGGGCCGCGCTGGAACGCGCCCGCCTCAACCTCGGCTACGCCACCGTGACCGCGCCGATTTCCGGCCGGATCGGCCGCGCCCAGGTCACCGAAGGTGCGCTGGTCGGGCAGAACGAGACCACGCCCTTGGCGACCATCCAGCAGCTGGACCCGATCCACGCCGATGTCACCCAGTCGACCCGCGAGCTCAACGCCTTGCGCCGCGCCATGCGTGCCGGCGAGCTGCAGCAGGTGGGCGACGGCCAGGCCCGGGCCACGCTGATCCAGGACGATGGCAGCACCTACCCGTTGCCGGGCAGACTGCTGTTCTCCGACATCAGCGTCGACCCCAGCACCAACCAGATCACCCTGCGCAGTGAGTTCCCCAACCCGGACCTCGACCTGCTGCCCGGCAGCTACGTGCGCGTGCGCCTGGAGCAGGCCGTGCAGCCCAAGGGCCTGAGCGTGCCGCAGCGCGCCATCCTGCGCGACAGCGCTGGCGTGCCCAAGGTGCTGGTGGTCGACCCGCAGGCCCGGGTCAGCGACCGCCAGGTAGTACTGGGCAGCGCCCAGGGCGACCGCTGGATCGTCAGCGAAGGCCTGGCCCCCGGCGAACGGGTGGTGGTGGAGGGCCTGCAACACGTCAAGGCCGGTGACCAGGTGCAGGTCGACAATGCATCAGGGGCATCGCCCATCGCACAGCACACTGGCCAGTGAGGGCCTGATTCATGCCGCAATTCTTCATCGACCGCCCGGTATTCGCCTGGGTGGTCGCCCTGTTCATCCTGCTGGCCGGTGCCCTGGCCATCCCGCAACTGCCGGTGGCCCAGTACCCCAACGTGGCCCCGCCGCAGGTGGAAGTCTACGCCGTATATCCGGGCGCTTCGGCGGCGACCATGGACGAGAGCGTGGTCAGCCTGATCGAGCAGGAGCTCAACGGCGCCGACAACCTGCTGTACTTCGAGTCGCAGAGCAGCCTGGGCAGCGCCACCATCACCGCCACCTTCGCCCCGGGCACCAACCCGGACCTGGCCCAGGTCGACGTGCAGAACCGCCTGAAGGTGGTCGAGTCGCGCCTACCGCGCCCGGTAACCCAGCAAGGCCTGCAGGTGGAAAAGGTCTCCACCGGCTTCCTGCTGCTGGCCACCCTCACCTCCGAAGATGGCAAGCTCGACGAAACCGCCCTGTCGGATATCCTTGCGCGCAACGTGATGGACGAAATCCGCCGCCTCAAGGGCGTCGGCAAGGCCCAGCTGTACGGTTCGGAACGCGCCATGCGCATCTGGATCGACCCGCGCAAGCTGATCGGCTTCAACCTCACGCCCAACGACGTGGCCGAGGCCATCGCCGCGCAGAACGCCCAGGTGGCCCCCGGCAGCATTGGTGACCTGCCCACCCGTGGCACTCAGGAAATCACCGCCAACGTGGTGGTCAAGGGCCAGCTGAGCACCCCCGAGGAGTTCGCCGGGATTGTCCTGCGTGCCAACCCGGACGGTTCCACGGTGACCATCGGCGATGTCGCCCGGGTCGAGATCGGTGCCCAGGAATACCAGTACGGCACGCGCCTGAACGGCAAGCCGGCCACCGCCTTCAGCGTGCAGCTGTCGCCGGGCGCCAACGCCATGGAAACCGCCACCCTGGTGCGGGCGAAGATGCAGGACCTGGCGCGCTACTTCCCCGAAGGCGTCAAGTACGACATCCCCTACGACACCTCGCCATTCGTCAAGGTATCGATCGAGCAGGTCATCAACACCCTGTTCGAAGCCATGCTGCTGGTGTTCGCGGTAATGTTCCTGTTCCTGCAGAACCTGCGCTACACCCTGATCCCGACCCTGGTGGTGCCGGTGGCCCTGATGGGCACCTTCGCCGTGATGCAGGCCTTAGGCTTCTCGGTCAACGTGCTGACCCTGTTCGGCATGGTGCTGGCCATCGGCATCCTGGTCGACGATGCCATCGTGGTGGTGGAGAACGTCGAGCGGATCATGGCCGAAGAAGGCCTGCCGCCCAAGGAGGCCACGCGCAAGGCCATGGGCCAGATCAGCGGCGCGATCGTCGGCATTACCCTGGTGCTGGTGGCAGTGTTCCTGCCCATGGCCTTCATGCAAGGCTCGGTGGGGGTGATCTACCAGCAGTTCTCGCTGTCGATGGCAGTGTCGATCCTGTTCTCGGCGTTTCTCGCCCTCAGCCTGACCCCGGCGCTGTGTGCCACCCTGCTCAAGCCGGTGGCCAAGGGCGAGCACCACGAACGCAAGGGCTTCTTCGGCTGGTTCAACCGGCGCTTCGAGGGCATGAGCAACGGTTACCAGCGCTGGGTGGTGCAGGCGCTCAAGCGCAGCGGCCGCTACCTGCTGGTATACGCGCTGTTGCTGGCAGTGCTGGGCTATGGCTTCAGCCAACTGCCCACGGCGTTCCTGCCCACCGAAGACCAGGGCTACACCATCACCGATATCCAGCTGCCGCCAGGCGCCAGCCGCATGCGCACCGAACAGGTGGCGGCACAGATCGAGGCGCACAACGCCGAAGAGCCCGGCGTGGGTAACACCACCTTGATCCTGGGTTTCAGCTTCTCGGGCAGCGGGCAGAACGCGGCACTGGCCTTCACCACGCTCAAGGACTGGTCCGAGCGCGGTGCCGACGACAGCGCCCAGTCGATCGCCGACCGCGCGACCATGGCCTTTACCCAGCTCAAGGACGCCGTGGCCTATTCCGTGCTG
Source organism: Pseudomonas sp. SA233 (assembly GCF_054792385.1). Lineage (NCBI taxonomy): Bacteria > Pseudomonadati > Pseudomonadota > Gammaproteobacteria > Pseudomonadales > Pseudomonadaceae > Pseudomonas > Pseudomonas sp. SA233. The sequence goes on from NZ_CP096449.1 coordinate 3,178,698, forward strand.
CCACCGCCAATCGACGGCCTTGGCGAGTCGACCGGCTTCGAGTTCCGCCTGCAGGACCGCGGCGGCATGGGCCACGCCGAGCTGATGGCCGCCCGCGACGAGCTGCTGGCAAATGCCGGCAAAAGCAAGGTACTGACCAACGTGCGCGAAGCCTCGCTGGCGGAAAGCCCGCAGGTACAACTGGAAATCGACCGCCGCCAGGCCAACGCCCTGGGCGTATCGTTTGCCGATATCGGTTCGGTGCTGGACGTGGCCGTGGGTTCCAGCTACGTCAACGACTTCCCCAACCAGGGCCGCATGCAGCGGGTGGTGGTGCAGGCCGAAGGCGACCAGCGCAGCCAGGTCGAAGACCTGCTGAAGATCCACGTGCGCAACGACAGCGGCAAGATGGTGCCACTGGGCGCCTTCGTCCAGGCCAGGTGGGTCAGCGGCCCGGTGCAGCTGACCCGCTACAACGGCTACCCGGCGGTGTCGATTTCCGGCGAACCGGCAGCCGGCTACAGTTCGGGCGAAGCCATGGCCGAGATCGAGCGCCTGGTGGCCCAGCTGCCGGCCGGTGCCGGCCTGGAATGGACTGGCCTGTCGCTGCAGGAGCGGCTGTCCGGCAGCCAGGCACCGATGCTGATGGCGCTGTCGTTGCTGGTGGTGTTCCTGTGCCTGGCAGCGCTGTACGAAAGTTGGTCGATCCCCACCGCAGTACTGCTGGTAGTACCGCTGGGCGTGCTCGGTGCGGTGCTGGCGGTGACCCTGCGCGGCATGCCCAACGACGTGTTCTTCAAGGTCGGCCTGATCACGTTGATCGGCCTGTCGGCGAAGAACGCCATCCTGATCATCGAGTTCGCCAAGAGCCTGGTCGACCAGGGCGTCGATGCCGCTGACGCTGCCGTGCAGGCCGCGCGCCTGCGCCTGCGCCCGATCGTGATGACCTCGCTGGCGTTCATCCTGGGCGTGGTGCCGCTGGCCATTGCCAGCGGCGCCAGCTCGGCCAGCCAGAAGGCGATCGGTACCGGGGTGATCGGCGGCATGCTCAGCGCCACCCTGGCGGTGGTGTTCGTGCCGGTGTTCTTCGTGGTGGTGATGCGCCTTGCCGGGCGACGCCAGGCGGGTAAGGCCGACACGCAGGCCGTGACCAGCGACAGCTGACTGGACAAGCCCCGCGTGAAATGGGAGGGTTCCCGGCATTGACTGCCCGGAACCCTTTTTCATGCCTGATGCCCCCCCCTGCTCCATCCTCATTCTCGCCGGTGGCCGCGGCCAGCGCATGGGCGGCCGCGACAAGGGCCTGGTCGACTGGCAGGGCGAACCGCTGGTGGCGCATGTGCAGCGCGTGGTACGGCCGCTCAGCGATGACCTGGTGATTTCCTGCAACCGTAACCAGCAGGCCTACCAAGCGTATGCCGACCAGTTGGTGGGCGATGCCGAGGCGGACTACCCCGGGCCGTTGGCGGGGGTGATTGCCGGGCTCAAGGTGGCGCGGCATGAATGGGTGGTGCTGCTGGCCTGTGATGCACCGCTGGTTGACCGGGGGTTGATCGAGGACCTGCTGCACCTGGCGGTGACCAGTGACAGTGCGGCCATGGTGCGCCAGGGTGGGTACTGGCAGCCGATGTTCAGCGTGCTGCCACGCCGGGTGTTGCCGGTGCTGGAGCAGGCCTGGGCGGCGGGCGAGCGGAGTTTGCAGAAGGCCTTGCTGCGTGAAGCGGTGCAGGGGCTGGAATGTGCCGACGATGATCGCAGGTTGAGCAACTTCAACAGCCCGGAGTTGCTGCAAGGCTGAAGTCATTTGCTGCCTGTGCCGGCCTCTTCGCGGGTAAACCCGCTCCCACAGGTACTGCACAGGCCTCAAGGGCAGTGGAGAATCTGTGGGAGCGGGTTTACCCGCGAAGAGGCCAGCACAGGCGACACCTCACCCGGCAGACAGCTCCTCGACACTGATCTCGCGCATGCGGAACTTCTGCACCTTGCCGGTCACCGTCATCGGGAACTCATCGACAAAGCGGAAGTACCGCGGCACCTTGAAGTGCGCGATCCGCGCCTTCGCCCACTCGCGCAGCTCCTCCGCGCTGGCCGTATGCCCCGGGTGCAGCCGCACCCAGGCCACGATTTCTTCACCGTACTTGCTGCAAGGCACGCCAATCACTTGCACATCGGCCACCGCCGGGTGGGTGAAGAAGAACTCCTCCAGCTCGCGCGGGTAGATGTTCTCGCCGCCGCGAATGATCATGTCCTTGCTGCGCCCGACAATACGCACATAGCCCTGCTCGTCCATTACCGCCAGGTCGCCGGTGTGCATCCAGCCTTCCTCATCGATGCTTTCGGCCGTGGCCTTGGGGTTGTTCCAATAGCCCAGCATCACGCTGTAACCCCGCGTGCACAATTCGCCGATCTCGCCCCGCGGCAGCGTGTTGCCATCAGCATCGATCACCTTGTTCTCCAGCCTTGGCTGAGTGCGCCCGACGCTGGTCACGCGGCGCTCCAGGTCGTCGCTGGCGCCGGTCTGCAGCGACACCGGGCTGGTTTCGGTCATGCCGTAGGCAATCTGCACCTCGGCCATGTGCATCTCGCCGATAACCCGGCGCATCACTTCGATCGGGCAGGTGGCGCCGGCCATGATCCCGGTGCGCAGGCTCGACAGGTCGAACTCGCCGCGCTGGGGGTGGTCCAGTTCGGCGATGAACATGGTCGGCACACCGTACAAGGCAGTGGCCTTTTCTTCCGCCACCGCACGCAGGGTGGCCAATGGGTCGAAGGCGTCGTTGGGGTAGATCAGGGTGCTGCCGTGGGTCATGCAGCCGAGGTTGGCCATGACCATGCCGAAGCAGTGGTACAGCGGCACCGGCACCACCAGCCGGTCATGCTCGGTCAGGCCCAGGCTTTCACCGACCATGTAGCCGTTGTTGAGGATGTTGCTGTGGCTGAGGGTGGCGCCTTTCGGGAAACCGGTGGTGCCCGAGGTGTACTGGATATTGATCGGGTCGTCGCAGCGTAGCTGTGCCTGGCGCTCGGCAAGGGCTTCGCGGCTGACGGCCGCGGCACGGGCCTGCAGGTCGTGCCAGGCGAGAAAGCCCGCCGGTGGCGCGACGGCCAGGCTGACCACACCGCGCAGTTCGGGGAAGCGTTCGCAGATCAGGGCGCCCGGCTGGCTGCTGGCCAGGCCCGGAACCAGGCCCAGCAGCATGGCGTGATAGTCGGATGTCTTGAACGCGTCGGCGCAGATCACCCAGCGGCAGCCGGACTGGCCGAGGGCGTAGTCCAGTTCGCTGGAGCGGTAGGCCGGATTGATGTTGACCAGGATCGCGCCAACCTTGGCGCTGGCGAACTGGGTGATACACCACTCTGCGCAGTTGGGTGCCCAGATGCCGAGGCGGTCACCGGGCTGCACGCCCAGGGCCATCAGCGCACGGGCGTGCTGGTCGACGGCGTCGGCCAGCTGCTGCCAGGTGTAGCGCAGGGCCTGGTGGCGGACGACCAGGGCGTCACGGTCGGGGAAGCGGGCGACGGTGGTGTCGAAGGCGTCGCCGATGCACTGGGTAAGCAGGGGTTTGTCCTGGTTGCCCTGGGAGTAGCTTGGCTGGGGCATGGGCGGTCTCTTGTTGTTCTTGTGTTGATTGAGCGGGCCTCTTCGCAGCACAAGGCTGCTCCTACATTGGAGTGCAGGAGCCTGTAGGAGCAGCCTTGTGCTGCGAAGAGGCCAGTGAAGCCACCCTGGAGCTAACGGATGAACACCTGCGGCGTGGTGGTGGACATGTCCCCACCCGGCAACTTGATGTTCTTCACTTTCTCCAGCGTATCCGGGTTGAACACCGCCAGGTCGTTGAAGGTGCCGCCCAGGTACAACTTGTCGCCTTTCTTGTCGAAGGCCACGCAGTAGTAAGTGTGGTCCAGATTCGCCGCCTTGATCAGCTTGCGCTGTTTGAGGTCGTACTTGGCCAGGCGGTTGAGCACGCCGTAGATCTGGTTCGGGTCTTTCGGCGAACGCAGCCCGGTGAAGTACAGCTCGGTCAGGTCGGCAAATTCCTGGGTGTGGGTCTTGCCGGTCTTCAGGTCGACGCTCAGGTAGCCATACAGCAGATCGGCGGTGGCCGGGTCCTGCTTGTCATCCTTGAACCTGGCAATGGTGTACAGCATCGAAAACTCGTGGCGCGGGCTCTGGTGCGGCCAGAAGTACAGCACGTCCGGGGCGCTGTAGCCTTTGCGGTTCCAGTTGCGTAGCGGCAAGGCCACCGTGTACTTGCCGGTCTTCACGTCCATCTTGTAGATGTCCGGCCCGGCGACGTACAGGCTGCCATCGTCCGCCGCACGCATCAGGTACACCTGGCGCGGCATCGGAAAGGTGCGCACCGGCTTGGCTTCCAGGCCATCGGCGGTGCTGAACACCTCCAGCCGCGGTGGCTTGACCACGTAGTGGTCGTTCAAGCGCTGGGTCGGGTTGACCGTGGCGTACACTTCCTTGCCGTCCGGGCTGATGGCGAACGAGTACATCGACCGGCCCACCTCACCCGGCACGCTGGACAGGTTGGCGTGGAAGGTGTTCTTGCAGGTGTCCAGGTCGATGCCGTAGATGTCGCCGTAGTGGTTGTTGAGCACGTAGGCGGTGCGGTTGTCCGGCGCCATCATCGCGGTGCCGGGGCCGAACTTGTCGGGCATCACGCAGCTCTTGTACACCGTGTCACTGGCCACATCGACCACGTGCAGGTTGTTCGGGTAGTTGGTCACGATCATGTATTCGTGGCCAGCCTTCAACGCCGGCCCGGTGTCGGCGGCCTGTACCAGCCCGGCACAGGCCGTGGCGGCGATGGTGAGCGCGAGTGACGCGCAGCGTCCAGCTTTCATGCGGTTTCCCCTTGTCATTCTTGTTGGGCCGGTCACTTGTCTTTCGGGAACACGGTGCCGAGGTTGCGCCAGTCTTCCGCCGAGTTGCTCGCCTGGGCGTTCCAGTCCTGGTAGGTGCTCATCATGTCCGGCACCTGGGCCGGCCACCAGCAAGGGTCGGAGCAGCCATACAGGTCGGCCTCCATCGGCTGGCACAGCGAGCTCACGCCACCAAAGGCGTCCACTTCCCAGCCCGGGTCGGTGGTGGCGGTGCAGCCCGCCACTGCGCTCATGGCCATGACTTCTTCGACGCGGTCTTCGGCGGCGGCCTGCTCGAGGATGCGCGCCTTGTTGTTCAGGGGCTTCAAGTGCTTCATGTCAGTGCGCCTTCCGCGGGGTGATGTAGCGATCGATGAAGGCCGGGTTGGCGGCCATGATGCGGCTGTAGACTTCGATGCCGAAGTCGACCCAGTCGCGCATCAGTTCGCAATAGTGGTAGGTCGGGTGCTGCGGGTCGCCATAGCGGGCATAGCTTTCGTGGTAGCAGCCGCCGGAGCACAGGTTGCGGATGCGGCAGCTGTCGCAGCCGGTGTTGCTGCGGTCCAGGCGCTGCGACAGGAAGTCGTTGAGCTGGGCCTGCTTCACGCCCTGGTGCACATTGCCGAAGGTCGGCAGGCTGGAGCCGGTGAAGCGGTGGCACAGGTTCAGCTCGCCCTCATGGTCCACTGCCAGCATCTTCAGCCCGGCGCCGCACGGCAGGGCCTTCTTGTGGCCTTCGTGGATGTCGGTGATCAGCTGGTGCAGGTTGGAGAAGCCGATGTTGCGGTGCTCCAGCGCAGCCTCCAGGTAGCGCCGGCCCAGCGCCTTCATGTTGGCGAACACCTGCACCAGCTCTTCGCCGGTGAGGTTGAAGTTGGCCATGTCGCCGGAAGTGACCGGGGCAAAGCCGACTTCCGCGAAGCCCAGTTCGTTGAACAGGTGGTTCCAGATGGTCTCGACGTCGGTGATGCCACGGGTCAGCGTGACCCGCGCGCCCACCGGGCGGCTGTGGTAGCGCGACAGCAGCATGTCGACCTTGCGCCGCACCACGTCATAGGTGCCCTGCCCGCCCACGGTGATGCGGTTGCGGTCGTGCACGGTCTTGGGGCCGTCGATGCTGACCGACAGGCCGAAGCGGTGGGCATTGAGCCAGTCGACGATCTCTTCGTTGAGCAAGGTGGCATTGGTGGTCATGATGAACTCCACCTGCTTGCCCGCCTCGGTGAAGCGCCGCTCGCAGTAGGCGACCATGTGCTCGATCAGTGGCCGGTTGGACAGCGGCTCGCCACCGAAGAACACCACGCTGTAGCGCTGCTCGTCGGGCGACTCCTTGAGCAGCATCTCCACCGAAGCCTCGGCGGTGGCGGTACTCATCTTCTTGCCCGCGGACGGTTTGTCCAGGTCTTCCTTGTAGCAGTAGGTGCAGCTGAGGTTGCAGCCGGTGTTGACGTTGAGCACCACGGTGTTCAGCGCCGTGCGCTCGACCTGCTTGAGGGCGATTTCCGGGGTCAGCGGCGAGCCGTCGCTGACCAGTTCCAGCGCGATCAGCTCGCGCAGGGTGTCCTGGATATCGCTGCCGGCAAACCGCTGGCCAAGGCGCTGCATCAGCTCCTCGGCCGAGCAGCCTTGCTGGCGCAGGGTGTCGATGATGCCGCCGGTCACCGCGTCAGCGGTGAACAGCGAACTGCTGGGGATATGGAACAGCATGCGGTCGGCGTCGACCTGCACTTCATGCAGGTTGCGTTCGACCAGGTTCAGTAGCGCGCCCATGGCGACCTCCCGATAATCGATCCGTTGGAAAACCGTAAGCCCCCTGCCGTTACGGCAGCGGCGGGTTGTTCCAGCGCTGTACGGTGACGATCATGTGCCCCTCGCCAGTCTGGCCACCGTCGGCCAGGGTGGCGATGACCTTCAGGTTGCCGGCGTTGTTGGTCATCATCTTGCGCTCCGGGTTGGGGCCGGCACCGCCTGGCACGAACACGCCATCGTCCTGCATCTTCCCGGCGAACTTGACGTCTTCGTCCTCGACCGCACGCTCGTTGAACGGCTCGACCTTCCAGCTGGCCGGCAGGTAGCCGATGCGCAGCGGCTGGCCATTGGCATCCTTGCCCCAGGCTTCGGCCTCGAAGCGGCCCTGCACCTTGGGCACCGAGGCACCGTTTTCGCCGATGCGGGCGATAGAGAACGCCGGCACCACTTTCACTTCCTCGACTTTGTCGTACACCGCCAGGTTGACGCCCTTGAGCGCCCCGATGGCGACTTCGCGCTGGCCTGGTTTGGCATCGGCCGCGGCGCGGGCCTTCACCCGTACCAGGGTCGGGGTCTGCTCCAGCACCTCGGTCACTTCCACGCCAGCGCCCAGGTCCGGTTTGCCGGCCAGGCCGCTGCCGACCAGGGTGATCTCGCTTTCGCCACCGGCCTTGATGAATGCCGGTTGCACCGCCAGCAGGCGCGCCTTGCCCTCCTTCACTGCGGTGAAGTCCAGGCCACGCTCGTCGTGCTCGGCCTCGAACATGCGGCCCTTCATTTCGCCATCCAGCGCGGCGAACACCTGGCGCAGGTTGGCGTCGCCGACCTTGACGTTGCCACGCCATTCATAGCCGTTGTAGAGGATCGCCGAACCGCTGCCATTGAACGGCGTGCCGTCGGCATAAGCGCCCTTGACCTCGACCTTGAAGGTGTCACCCTGGTCAGGCGTGACGCTCATCACCCCGCGCACATCGCCCTTGGCCAGCATGTGGCCGCTGAATGCCCACTGGCCCGGCAGCGCATCGGCCTTGGGCCTGGCTTTCTGCCATTCGGCCCACGCCGCGCTTTCCAGCGGGTAGCGCTTGGCCAGGTCCGGCACCACTTGTTGCAGGGCGATCGGCAGCCAGTCGCGGTCACGCGCCTGGGCCTGGTATTCGAGGGACGGCCACTGGCCGAGATGGAAGTTGACCAGGTGCTCCCATTCCTTGGCCGGGCGCCGCTGCAAGGCGACACGGGCACCGGAGTGGCAACGGCCACAGGTTTCGCTGAGCTGGGTGTCGAACTGCTCGACGGTGTTCAGCCGGCGCTCCATGGCATAACGCACGCCATCGGTTTCGCTGGGCGCCAGGCCCTGCTTGTCGGCCAGGTACTTGACCAGGGTGCGGCGGTCGTCGTCGCTGATCTGCAGGCCGTGCATCACCTGCATGCGGGCGATGCTCATCAGCCAGCCTTCCGGCGTCTTGCGCTGGTGGCTGATGCGGCTGTAAGTGTCGTTGCCTTCGGGGATATGGCACCCCATGCACTTGTTCTGCAACAGGCTCGGGCCCTGCTCGGCCGCCATGGCCTGGGTGCTCAGCAGCGCGGCGGCGACCAGCGCCAGTTTGCCCGCATGCCGCCGGAGTCGAGTCGTCTTCAAGGTCAGACCTCCACGGTTGTTGTTCTTATCGTTTTCGCACGCTTTGGTACAGCAGGTGTGCATGTGACGGTTGCGATACAGGAACTGTGCCAGGTGCTGTAAAAGTGTTTTAAATCAAGCCATTGAGGACAATTACCGGATAATGGCAATGCAAGGACAGCTTCTTTGAGCGTCCCATTCCGCGACTGAGTGTTTCACCTTGAGACACTGGGCCTGCTGCGCAGGCCTTTCGCGACACAAGGCCGCTCCTACAAGGGATCGCGTACGGCCTGTAGGAGCGGCCTTGTGTCGCGAAAGGGCCGCACAGCGGCCCCCGCTTTTACTGTTTCACCACCGTCTCACACCGTCTCAATGTGCAACAGCGCAGCCCTGCAATCCCAACCTTGCACCAGGACAAAACCCAACCCGTTCAACGGCTTGCGGCCATCTACCGACCTTGGCACGCCCATTGCGCCTATGCCTGTCACATCCAATGACAAGAGGCACCGTCCCATGCTTTCCGAACTGCCCATCCTGCCCGCCACCCGCGCCTTTCTCGAACGCAAGCTGAAGATGCGCATCGGCGCCGACTGGCAGGACGCCGCCAGCGGTCGCACCCTGTCGTTCCGCAACCCGGCCACTGGCGAGGTACTGGGTGAAGTGCCCGCCGCCGAGGCCGAAGATGTCGACCGCGCGGTGCGCGCCGCTCGCCAGGCCTTCGACGATTCGCCGTGGAGCCGCCTGCGCCCACGCGAACGGCAGAACCTGCTGTGGCGCCTGGCCGACCTGATGGAGCGCGACGCCCGCCAGCTGGCCGAACTGGAATGCCTGAACAACGGCAAGAGCGCCGCCGTTGCCCAGGTGATGGACGTGCAACTGGCCATCGACTTCCTGCGCTACATGGCCGGCTGGGCCACCAAGATCGAGGGTAGCACTGTCGAAGCCTCGATGCCGTTGATGCCCAACGACCAGTTCCATGGTTTCGTGCGGCGCGAGGCAGTGGGCGTGGTCGGCGCCATCGTCGCCTGGAACTTCCCGTTGCTGCTGGCCTGCTGGAAGCTCGGCCCGGCCCTGGCTACCGGTTGCACCGTCGTGCTCAAGCCCGCGGACGAAACACCGCTGAGCGTGCTCAAGCTGGCTGAACTGGTGGACGAAGCCGGCTACCCGGCGGGCGTGTTCAACGTGGTCACCGGCACCGGCCTGAACGCCGGCGCCGCACTCAGCCGCCACCCCGGCGTGGACAAGCTGACCTTCACCGGCTCCACCGAGGTCGGCAAGCTGATCGGCAAGGCAGCCATGGACAACATGACCCGCGTCACCCTGGAACTCGGCGGCAAGTCGCCGACCATCGTCATGCCCGACGCCAACCTGCAGGAAGCCGCCGCCGGCGCCGCCACGGCGATCTTCTTCAACCAGGGCCAGGTGTGCTGCGCCGGGTCCCGCCTGTACGTGCACCGCAAGCACTTCGACAACGTGGTGGCCGACATTGCCGGCATCGCCAACGGCATGAAGCTGGGCAGCGGCCTGGACCCTGCGGTGCAGATGGGCCCGCTGATCTCGGCCAAGCAGCAGGACCGCGTCACCGGCTACATCGAGCTTGGCCGCGAGCTGGGCGCGACCATCGCCTGCGGTGGCGAAGGCTTCGGGCCGGGCTACTTCGTCAAGCCGACGGTGATCGTCGATGTCGACCAGCGCCACCGCCTGGTGCAGGAAGAGATCTTCGGGCCGGTGCTGGTGGCGATGCCGTTCGATGACATCGACGAAGTGATCGGCATGGCCAACGACAACCCCTATGGCCTGGGTGCGAGCATCTGGTCCAACGACCTGGCCGCCGTGCACCGGATGATCCCGCGCATCAAGTCGGGGTCGGTGTGGGTCAACTGCCACAGCGCCCTCGACCCTGCCTTGCCGTTTGGCGGCTACAAGATGTCCGGCGTCGGCCGTGAAATGGGGGCGGCTGCCATCGAGCACTACACCGAGCTGAAATCGGTGTTGATCAAGCTCTGATCATTTTCCTGTACCGGCCTCTTCGCAGCACAAGGCTGCTCCTACAAAGGTAGCGCGGTCCTTGTAGGAGCAGCCTTGTGCTGCGAAGACGCCGGCACAGGCAACCCGAGAACAACAACAAAAACATGGAGCACACCATGAGGCACAAACTCGCCTGCACATTGGCCCTGCTGTTCGCCGCCCCCATCACCCAGGCTTACGAGCTGTACAACCACGACGGCACCACCCTCAACGCCGACCTCGAAGCCCTGTTCGGCGCCTTCCACAGCGACGAAAGCTTCAACCTGGCCGGCAACCGCAAGCCCGGCAGTACCGCCTGGCAGGAAGGCTACGTCAAGTATGGCCTCAGCGGCAGCCAGGCCCTGGCCAACAGCGGTGCGCTCTACGGCGCCTTCAACCTGCTCAGTTCCGCCACCTGGGGCGACGGCGATGCCGCCGGCCTGACCCTGGGTGACGAGCGCCGCACCGCCATCGAAGACCTGTACCTGGGCTGGCGCTCGGCCAACCTGTTCCCGGCCCTGGGCGAAGACGGCGTGGACATTTCCGGCGGCCGCCAGGTGGTTACCCTGGGCGACGGCTTCCTGATCCAGGGCGACCCGGTGAACCTGGGCAAGGTCGACCTGGGCGCCAACTTCGACCGCGGCGGCGCCTACTACCTGGCCGCACGCAAGGCCTTCGACCGCACCGCCGTGCTGCGCCTGGGCGGCAAGCAAGGCTGGCGCAGCGACCTGATGTGGCTGAAGTCCGACAACCACTACCAGGCCGACACCTCGCTGGCGGTGGCCAACCTGGAGCACGTCGCCGACGCTGGCACCGTCGGCCTGAGCTGGATCCGCGGCCTCGACGTGGACCAGCGCTACGCGCAGATCATGGGCCTGGAACACCGCGACGGCATGGACACCGCCAGCCTGCGCGGGCGTGGCAGCCTGGGGGTGAAAGACCTGGAGCTGGCCGCCGAGTACGTGACCCAGGACAAAACCGGCGGGCGGGAGAACGCCTGGTACCTGGAAGGCAACTGGACCTTCTCCGAACTGCCCTGGTCACCCACCGCCACCTACCGCTACAGCCGCTTTTCCGAAGATTTCGACCCGCTGTTCTATGGCCTGAGCCGTGGCTATGGCACCTGGTTCCAGGGTGAGGTGGCAGCCAACTATGCCGGGCCGTTCAACAGCAACAGCCAGGTGCATCACGTGGCGTTGAAGGGCAAACCACGGGACAACCTGACCGTCGGCGCGCTGTACTTCGACTTCGATACGCTGGACACCGACCAGGGCAACCTGGGCGGGCGGGAGCTGGACCTGTATGTGGAATGGATGGTCAACGACCACCTGCTGATCAGCCCGCTGGTAGGGTTCTACAAACCGGAACGCAGCGCAGCCAATGGCGGGACGCAGCTGGGCGGGCGGGATACCGGCACCTATATGCAGCTGATCGTCGGGACTTTCTTCTGATTCGAAATCCTGGGGCTGCTGCGCAGCCCATCGCGACACAAGGCCGCTCCCACAGGTACCGCGCTGCCCTCAAGGTTTGTGCCGACCTGTAGGAGCGGCCTTGTGTCGCGAAAGGGCCGCAAAGCGGCCCCGGCAATCTCAAGCCAAGCCCTGCTCCAACAACCACCGCCGCACCATCATCTGCTGCTCCCCCGACAGGCCTGACAACACTGCCTCGAGAGGTCGGCCGCTACGCAGCCCACGCACCACCGGCGCCAGCTCCACCCCCTGCAAATGCCACACCCCCAACGGCTGATCCGCCGTCACCACCACCTCGGCCTCATCCACCAGCCCGTCACGCAACACCGGCCGCCGCTCGACCCTCACCGCGCTCCAGTCCGCCGCCACGTGCAATGCCTGCATGTCCGGCCACCCCTGCCGCCGCGCCCAGAACGGCTGCCCCACCCGCCCCTGTTCTTGCCCATAAAAATCCCGCCCGATCCGGGCAAAACGCAAAAACAGCTGTTCGATCCGCTGCTGGTGAAACTGCCGCGCCAACCCGGCCCGCTCGGGCCTGCGCAGCAAGGTATTGATCACCACCGGCGCCTGCAGCGCCGAAGACAGCGACTGGAAGATCCCGTTACCCGATAGCGGGTCAACGGCCATCGCAGCATCGCCCACGCATATCCAGTCCTGCCCGACGCACTCACCGGCCAGAATCGCGGTGCTGCTGCGCGCATGCACCTCTGCCGGAGCCAAGGCCCTGGCATCGAACAGCTCGGCCACCAGCACGCTGCCGGCTCGCCGCGCCGCACAGTAATCCGCCAAGCCGGCCTTGCCTGGCAGCCCGGCCGCGTCCAAGGTGACTTGCCAGTAGCAGCGGCCGTCTTCCAGGCGCGCCATCCACGCCCAACCATCCGCCAGGCTCTCCACCGCCGACGCGGGCGCCCCGGGGGCGGCCTGCCAGACATTCAGCAAGCTGACCGTCTCCGGCCCGCGCAGGCGGTCGGCGGCCAACGGGGCCTGGCGGCCTCGGGCTTCGACCAGGAAATCGGCCTGCAGTACCTGCCCGTCGTCCAGGCGAATACCATGAACGACTTCGCGAACCACCTCACGCACCCGCCCCTCGACCACGCTCACACCCGCGCACTGAAGGTCGTCGCGCAGCGCCCGGTCAAACCTTTGCCGATCCAGCAGAAACTCTTGGTTCAGGTGCAGTTGCTGGCCGTTCCAGTGTACTTGCCGAGTCGCCGGCATCGCCGCCTGGCGCAACGCCCCACCAAGACCGGCGTGGCGCAGCCCGTCCAGCACCCGCTGCGAAACCCCTTCGACCGCCGCGAACCGGCGCCACTCGGACACCACCGTCACCGCATAACCCAGCCGCCGCAGGCCAATGGCCGTGGCCGCACCCGCAGGGCCTGCCCCCAACACCACAATGCGCGGTTCAGCCATGGCCGACACCTCGTCGCTCGGGGCCGGTAAACGCCGCGTGGTGGCGCAACCAGTCATGAACCTGCTGCTGGCCCATGCCCGGCTCGTCACGCAGCAACGCAGCGATCCTGCCACTCAGGGCCGCACAGCCCAGGCTCGCGCCCGCCCTGCCGCCCGCCCCCACATAACCACCAAAGTCCGCCTGCCGGGTACCCAGCCAGGACCACTGGCCAGGCGCACAGCGGGCGTCGCCTGTGACCCGTATCACCCCGGGGTAGCTGGCCGGATACACTGGCCCGCCCTGGGCCGGGCTGGAGGCGCACAACAGCACACCCGCAGCCAAAGCCTCGGCGCAGGCCTGGTGCAGCACAGGCCGGTCCTGCTGCAGGCCAAGGCTGAGGTTGACCAGCGTAACCCCCGCTTCCACCAGCCACAGCAGCGCGGCCGCCACCTGCAAGGCACTGGTGCTGGCCTGGGCGCCGAAAACCTGGGCCAGCAGCACGGGCACCGGCCCGGCCTCCCGCTGCAAGCCGGCGAGCACCGCGCTACCGTGCCCAAGCTGGTCGGGCAGCATGTCACCTTCGCGCAACTGGCCGTCCTCCAGCCAGAAGCGGCGCGCGCCCAGCAAGGCGCAGGCCTGCTCAAGCGTGCAACCACTGTCGATCACGCCAACACGCACGTCAGTGCCCATGCCTGATCACCTCCTCGGGCAGCACCTGCAACTGGCCAGCGTGCAGTTGCAGGTGCAGGTCGGCATCGGCCAGGGTCGAAGCACGGTGGCTGATCAGGATGCGCGTGCGGCCGGCGAACAACTGGTCGATGGCCGCGATCACTTCGCGCTCGGTGGCTTCGTCCACCGCCGAGGTGGCCTCGTCCAGTACCAGGATCGCCGGCGCCTGCAGCACTGCGCGGGCGATGGCTATGCGTTGTTTCTGCCCGCCGGACAACTGCTGGCCACGCTCACCCAGCAGGCCGTCCAGGCCCAGCGGCAGGCTGTCGACCAGGCTGTCCAGCCGCGCCAGGCGCACCACCCGCTCCAGTTCCTCACGGCTGGCCTCGGGCACGCCGTAGGCCAGGTTCTGTGCCAGGGTGCCGCGGAACAGCACGATATCCTGGCTGACCACCGCAATGCGCCGGCGCAGCGCGGCCAGGTCCAGCTCGCGCAGGTCGGTGCCGTCCAGCAGGATGCGCCCAGCGTCCGGGTCGTAGAAGCGCTGCAGCAGATCGATCAGGGTCGACTTGCCCACCCCCGATGCACCGCTGATGGCGACCTTCAGGCCACCCGGCACGCACACTTGCACGTCGTTCAGCACCGCGCCCTGGCGCCCTTCATGGGCAAAACTCACCCCCTCGAGGCGCAATTCGCCCGGGCCGTCGGGCACCGGCTGCGGTTTGGCTGCCGGGCGCACGGCCACGGCCTCCTGCTTCAGTTCCATCACCCGCCCCAGGCTCACCGCCATGCGCTGCACCGCCACGTACAGGCCCAGCAGGCTCTGCACCGGTCCTACCGCCATGCCCATGTAGGTGGAAAAGGCGATCAGCGCACCTAGTTGCCAAGTACCCTGAATCACCCACCAGCCGCCGACCAGGAACGCGCAAGCGCGGCACCAGGAGGTCAGCGTGCCGGGGATGGCCTGGGTGAAGAATTCGGTCACCTGCACCTTGAGCAGCTGGCGCATGTAGCCCTGGCCCAGCTGGTCCAGGCGCCTCGCCTCGCGGCCTTGCTGGCCGGCGGCCTGGATGAACTTCATCGCCGGCAGGGTTTCGACCAGGAATGACGACACATCTGCCGAGCGTTCGCGCAGGTTGCGTACTTCCCGCTCCACCTTGCGCCGCATCCAGCGCAGCCACAGCACTTCTATCGGTACCAGCAGCGCCAGCAGCAGCGACAGTTGCCACGAAAGCATCAGCATCAACACCACCGCGCCCACCAGGCCGATCACCGCCGACACCGCCGAAAACAGCGAATCCACGGCAAAGCGCTGGATTTCCGCCACATCGCCATCCAGCCGCGAAAGGATGTCGCCGATGCGCCGCCGCCCGTAGAACGTCGGCGACAGCTGCTGCAGGTGGCGGTAAAGATCGTCGCGCAGGGCAAACAGGATGCGCCCCGACAAGCGCGTGTGCAGGTAGCGGTTGACCCCGGCCAGCACGGTACCCAGCAGGCCCGCGCCGATCATGATCGCGGCCATGTGCCAGAGGGTCTGGTAGTCCTTGGCCAGCAGCCCCTCGTCGATCAGCGTCTTGACCAGCCAGGGTTGCGCCAGCGCCAGCAACGAGGCGCCCAGCGACAAACCGAGCAACAGGCCGATGGCGCGTCGATGGGGGCGCACGAAACCATACAGCCAGGCCAACGCCTGGCGCATGAGTACAGGGTCGCTGGACTCCACCAGCCGGGCGAACAGGCCGCCCACGTCAGCCGCGCAACTGTTTGAGCTTGCGGTACAGCGTCGCCCGGCTGATACCCAGCGCCTCGGCCGCCGCGGACACGTTGCCCTGATGGCGCGCCAAGGCGCCACGGATCAGCTCCAGCTCGTTGTCCTTGAGGCTGCCGGAAGGCGCCGTGCCACTGGCCAGTTCGTCCAGCAGGCAGTCGGTGAGGTGGTCCAGGGTCAGCACCTGCTCGCCGTCCTCGCGCATGGCCAGCGCGGTGCGCACGACCATTTCCAGCTGGCGGATGTTGCCCGGCCAGTCGAAGCCTTCGAGCAACGCGGTCAGGGCCGGGTCCAAGGTCACCCCCCGGGCATCTGACTTGTCCAGCAGCCCCTGGATGATCACCGCCAGGTCATCGCGCTCGCGCAGTGCCGGCAGGCGCAGCGACACGCCGTTGACCCGGTAGTAAAGGTCTTCGCGGAAGTGCTGCTCCTGCACCAGGCGCTTGAGGTCGCGGTGCGTGGCACAGATCAATGCCACGTCGATCTCCTGCTCGTCGCCCGCCCCCAGCGGTGCCACGCGCCGTTCCTGCAGTACCCGCAACAAGCGCGCCTGCAGCGCTAGCGGCATGTCGCCGATTTCGTCGAGGAACAGCGTACCGCCGTGGGCCTGCATCAGCCGGCCGACCATGCCGCCCCGGCGCGAGCCGGTGAACGCACCTTCACGGTAGCCGAACAGTTCGGACTCGATCAGCCCTTCGGGGATGGCCGCGCAGTTGACGGCCACGAACGGTTTGTCGGCACGCGGGCTGGCCTGGTGCAGGGCCCGGGCGACGACTTCCTTGCCAGTACCGGTCTCACCCAGCAACAGCACCGGCAGGCCTTTGCCCAGCCCCTGGCGGGCCATGCGCAGGTTGCGCGCCAGGCGCGGGTCGCCACCGGCCAGGGCGTCGAGGGCCGGCGACTGCTTGCCCAGCGCCGGCTTGCTCACCGGCGTGCTGCCGTTGACCCGGCCATGGCGCGGCAGCTGCAGGGCGCGGAAGTAGAACTCGCCCTTGGCCGTCTGCACGCTGCTCACACCGCCCTGCCACAGGCGGGCAATGAAGGCCGGTGACCGTTCACCCAGCAGGTCACTGCTGCGCCGGCCCAACAGCTCATGGCGCGGCACCTGCAACAGCTGGCAGGCACTGTCGTTGGCAGCCAGCACTTCACCGTCCAGGCTCAGCGCCAGCAGGCCATGCCAGGCGCTGTTGAGGTATTGCGGGCGGCTGTGAAAAGCCAGCACCAATTGCTCCGGGTGGCACAGGCCGAACATGCGGCTTTCGATGTTGCCGGCCGCCAGCATCAGCGTCGACAGGCTGTCCTGTGGTTGCGCCATCACCCCTTCACGGGTGATGTCGAGCACGCCGATCACCTCGCCGCGCGGGTCGCGCAGAGGTACCGAAGTGCAGGAGAACGGGCTGAGGCGGTCGAGGTAATGTTCGCCGCAGTTGATCAGCGTCGGCCGGCCTTCCACCACTGCCGTGCCGATGGCGTTGGTGCCACGCAGTGATTCGCTCCAGCAACTACCCGGGTGCAGGTCGCGCAGGCCCTCGCGTTGCAGCACGTGCTTCTGCCCTTCGATGGCCAGCACGTTGGCCTGGGCGTCGCCGAGGATGACGATGCCGGCCTTGCCCTGACGCGCGACCAGGTAGTCCAGTTCCGGGGTAACGGCGTCGACCAGCAGGCGGTTGCGCTCCAGCAGCATGCGCAGGTCGTGGCCCTGCTCCTGGCCCAGGCCGACCTGCTCGCCCTGCAGGCAGTCCAGGCCATGGCCCAGGCTGCGGCGCCAGGAGGCATCGATCTCGTCGCGCAGCATGCCCAGTGGCAGCTCGCCTTCGCTGGCCAGCTTCAGGCGGGCCTGGCGGGATTCGTGCAGCGGGTCGTGGGCGTTTGTTATTAGTTGTCGCGCCATTTTCTACTCCGGCTGTGCCCCGCTAGGTGGCGGGGAACGGGCTTGGGAATTTTCCGCAGTGTGCGGGAGAAATCCCTGGCCGTCATCAGGCTGAGGTAGAAGGTGGCATATGGTGACGTTTACGTAAAGGTACACGCAGGAGCACCGCCTTGCTCAAGATCTGCAAGCTTGCGCAAGCTTTGTGGGAGCGGGTTCCTAGAGGTCGATCACGGCTGCCGCTTGATTTCAACAAAGCCCAGGTGCCCGCCAGACACCCGGCACCGGCCCATTCGCGGGTAAACCCGCTCCCACAGGGACGGCGTCGCACTTGAGATCACGCGGTACTTGTGGGAGCGGGCATGCCCGCGAACACCGGCAAAGCCGGTGCCATCCACCACGTCGTCTGCTTCGCGGGCGCGCCCGCTCCTACAGGGACGGCGCGGGCTTCGAGTTGGCGCTGAGCCTGTGGGAGCGGGCATGCCCGCGAACACCGGCAAAGCCGGTGCCTTCCACCGCGTCGTCAGCTTCGCGGGCGCGCCCGCTCCCACAGGTACTGCGCTGGCTTCGAGTGGCGCTGAACCTGTGGGAGCGGGTTCACCCGCGAAGAGGCCCTCGAGGTCAATCACAGCTGCCGCTTGAGTCCAACAAAGCCCAAGCGCCCGTCAGACACCCGGCACCGTCTTCCGCCCAACCAGCTGCTGCCTCTCCACCCCATCCAGCAACGCCTCCACCACCGCCTTGGCCGAATCCAGCCCATGGTCATTGCTCAACAACAGATCACGACAGGTCCCCTTGGCCAGCTCCAGTGCCTTGAGATTGGTCGCAAACGCGCCTTTGAGCAGCGTGGACAGATGCACCAGCGCATCTTCGTAGTCCACCCCCGAACGCACGGCAAACAACGGTGGATGGCTGCATTCGCACGTGGAGAAACTGGAGGACGCCGTGGTGGCGCGTACGGGAGGATCGGGTAAGCCTTTTGTCATCGTGTCGCTCCTTGATTCACTGGAGCCGCCACACAACGTGACCAAACGAATGGGTGGCGACTGTACGCGGGTTGGTCAACCGGGAATCAAGGAAACCGGCGCGCACGGAGGCGCCCCACGCACAGCCGCCATAAAATGAAACAGCCGGGCACAAAAAAGCGCCAACTGTATCGCATAGCGGGCGCTTGTGCGCCTTGATGATTGCGGGTGACCAAACCCGACTGCTGGACTTACAGCAGCGGGCAAAGACTACCGGTGTCGGGGAAGCGTTTCAAGCGAAGGGAACATGCAGTAACACCTCCATTGGCGCCTCTCACTCATCACCGGCTAACGCGATCCATGTGTGCGGCCTTGTGTCGCGCAAGGGCCGCAAAGCGGCCCCGGGGAATCAGCAGAGATCACTATGTTGTGTCGCTTGCACCGGCCCATCGCGGGTAAACCCGCACACAGGGACGGCGCGGGCTTCGAGTTGACGCTGAACCTGTGGGAGCGGGTTCACGCGCGGAGGTCCTCAAGGTCAATCACGGCTGCCGCTTGAGTCCAAGAAAGCCCAAGCGCCCGTCAGACAGCCGACACCGCCTTCCGCCCTACCAGCTGCTGCCTCTCCACCCCGATCAAGCAAATCCTCCACTGCCCTGGCCGAATCCAGCTCGTGGTCATTGCTCAACAACAAATCACGACAGGTCCCCTTGGCCAGCTCCAGTGCCTTGAGATTGGTCGCAAACGCGTCTTAGAGCAGCGTGAACAAATGCACCAGCGCATCTTCGTACCCCCGAACGCACGGCAAACAACGGCGGATGGCTGCATTCGCACATGGAGAAATTGGAGGGCGTCGTAGTGGCGCGTACGGGAGGATCGGGTAAACCTTTTGTCATTGTATTGCTGCTTGATTCACTAGAGTCGCTACAAATCGCTACCAAACGAGATGGGGACGGCTATACGCCAGATTGGTAGACCGGGAATCAAGGAAACCGGCTTACATGGAGGGCACACTATGCACAGCCGCCTTAAAACGAAACAGCCGGGCACAAAAAGCGCCAACTGTATTGCAGAGCGGGCGCTTGTGTGCCTTGATGATGGTGGGTGACCAAACCCGACTGCTGGATCTACAGCAGCGGGCAAAGACTATCGTTGCCGGGAAGCGTTTCAAGCGAAGGCATACGCTGTAACACAGCAGCTGTAGGCTCTGAGAACCTTGCTGACTGGCTCATATAGGCAGTTTTACAGCATCGCTGCAGCAACAACGATCTTCCATAGAATCGGCTTGTGCTCAGTGAGGTGATGACCATCGTGCGTTTTCGACTTTCCCAGTGGCCGCAGCGCAAGGGACATCTCCGGCTCATTGACTAAGCTGTCTCGAGCCGTTTGGCGGTGACAGCGCATTGCAACTTGTACATACTATGGGTGATGACCTTGGATCACTCCAATGCCTGGGATTAGGCCTAAAAAAAGAATACGTCAGACATCAAATTTACAAGCCCAACATACAATAGAAACCATAATGGACTACGACTTCAAAACACTTTCACCGGAAGACTTCGAAAGATTAATCGGCGACTTATATTACGCGGAGACTAAAGTACTACCTCAGTCATTTAAAAGCGGGAAAGACGGTGGAATTGATCTTCTTGTCACTGACGGCAACGGCCATGAAAAAGTCATAATTCAATGCAAACGTTATGAACCAAGTGCGATTGCCGCACTCAAGAAAGCCATGCAGAAAGAAAAGGGAAACAATCTTGACAAACTACGCCCTCCGAGATACATACTAGCAACCTCTGTAAAGCTATCACCACAAAACAAGAAAAATCTACAAAAGGACTTGCACCCCTGGATTAGAGATATAGGTGACATCTGGGGGCTTGACGATATAAACGCGCGCTTAAGGCTTAACGAAGACATTGAGAAAAAACATATTAAATTATGGATTTCAAGTACCGCAGTACTTGAAAAAATTTTAAATCACAACATCTTAAGCATTACAGACATAACCATCGAAAAAATACGCCAAAGCTTTGCCAAACTAGTTATTCATAGCGCCTTCGATGAATGCTACCGAAAGCTTGAACATTCACACAGTTGCATCATCACTGGCAACCCCGGCATTGGCAAAACAACGCTGGCAAACTTATTACTTTGCCGCTACATCAAAGAAGGTTTCACACCAATTGTAGCCACCAACGGCATTCATGAAATATTTGGACTAATTAAAAGCCAAGAAAAAAACAAGGCAATTATTTATTACGATGATTTCCTTGGCGCCACGCGGTACAATGAACTCAAATTTAGTAAAAACGAAGATGCCGAACTACTAACCTTATTAGATCACGCTAAGCGATCAGATCATCTGCGCTTCATAATGACTTCCCGAGATTACATTATAGAGGACGCGAAGTCCAACCATCGCCACTTCCAAGACTACGCAGATCAAATCACCCGACACACTATCGAGGTTGGAGATTACACCAAGCTACACAGAGCAAAAATACTTTATAACCATCTGTTTTTCTCCGATCTACCTAAAGAAAAAATCAAACATCTAATCGAAAGCAAGATATACGCAGAAATAATTAACCAAGAATATTTTATTCCTCGTGTCATTGCCACCATTTGCAAAGACGCCAACAGCCACTCACTATGTAATTCGGAATTTATAGATTACATCCGACAGGAAATCGCCAACCCAGTATCTATTTGGCAACATCCTTTTGAAAATGAGATTTCTGCAACAGCAAGACTCGTGTTATTGACCACCTGGACTTTTGGCGGAACCACCACGACCAGCTGCTTAAAAAAAATCATCACCGAACTCCAACCTGAGCACGAACGATACGACAGCAACCTTAAACTCAACAAGGCCCTCAAAGAGCTTTCGGCGAATTTTATCACCCTGACAAACATGTTACCCAAATGGGAGGGCGACGATCCTCAAGTCATCGTCAAATTTCAGAACCCATCTATCGAAGATTACATAAACGGACTTATCCAAGCCTCACCAGACCTACTAACGCCAAAAACAATAAAATTCTTCAAACAATTCGAAAATCTTTCCATTAACTTACCAAGCACCCGCCACCACACTTCAAACCTGACTCGGCTTATCGTGGACATTCTCGACAGATTTCCCGAAATCGAGAGAACTGAGACCGGCAGAGTCATAACCACAGAGGACAATAGGCAACTATACAATAGTCACGATACCATTTGCATTGCAGACCGCACTATCAGCTATTTGAAACTACTAATTAAGCTTCGCACTCCACCCAATGAAACACAGACCGCCGAAAGAATAACAACTTCTACAGGCTGGCTGGAGTTAATGGGAGGTCACACATTGAAAGAGTTTGACTCTTATGGAGTTGAGCGGCTTGTCCAGTGGCTTTCTAACAACTTAACCGCCATACCCGGCGTACTCGAAAAAAAAATTACCCAATCGTTATCAGAAGCAATTTCCATAATTGCCAACAACATAAACGCTTGGTGCACAAGCTTACGCGCCGTAAGCTGTATCGCGACATGCATTTCCCATCTATCATTAACCATTAGCGAAAGCACGCTTTCGTCGTTAGTTAATGCCGCTTTAAAGCATGGCAGGACAGCGATATTTAGCGATCGTTCAGAATACCCTTTTGCCTATTCTGAAATGCTAGCAATCTCTAACGCAATTTCGCATGTGGAAATCGAAAAAATCGCACTTTCACTGAGTCATGGGTCAGTAAAAGCAGAACACACAGAGACGCCAAAAACTCTCGAAAAACCACAACATGAAGGGGACGAAGTTAACATGGATTTAGACCATTACTATAAAACGCTGCTCCACTCCTTAGTTTGACAAGAACCTTTCCTAGCCAACTAAAGTTTTAACATTTGACTGCCGCACCGCGTACTCTCCGGCACAAAGGGCCGCAATGCGCGCTCAGAGCATCAGCAGTGGTGAAATGATGTGTCACCTGCACGGCCTCCTCGCGGGCAAGCCCGCGAAGAGGCCCTCAAGCTCAATCACGGCTGCTGATTCTGGCTCAGGTACTTGTCCACCGTAGCCTGCCCTTCCCCCGCATCCCCCGCCACCTGCCACAGCCGCCGTTCGATCCCCTGCGCCAGCAAGTGCCCCACCGCCGCCTCGATCGCCGACAGCACGCACAGCTGCGCCGGTTCGTTGGTGGTGTACCCCACCTCGGCCTCTAGCAGCTTCTTGAACTCGATGAACTTGAACACTCCCGCACTGCGCCCAACCGAATAGATGGTCTTGCTGGTCATCACGTTGGCCAGCACCTGCCCGGTGCGCACGTCCACCGCGCGCAGGTTCACGGTCACCTGGTCGACGCGGTACTCGCGAGAGATGTCTATCCCCAGGTAGCGGGCACCTTCGCCGCCGCTGCGCACGTTGGTGTCGTAGGCGATGATGCCGCCCTCCAACATCAGGTTGGCAGCCTGCAGCGGCGGCAGTTCACCCATGATGTTTTCCGGCACATCGGGCTTTTTCTGCGAAGCACGGATGATCTTGCGCTCGGTCAGCAAGTTCTGCAGGCCTTCACGCTCCAGCACCACGAACCAGCCACTGGCACTCAGGGCGTCCATCAGCATGCTTGCCGCACCCTGGGTGACGCTGGTGGAGAACGAGCTGGCCGGGGTCGGCTTGTACTGCCCGGTCTGGTCACGGAAGCCGTA
This sequence comes from Pseudomonas sp. SA233, assembly GCF_054792385.1. Taxonomy (NCBI): domain Bacteria; kingdom Pseudomonadati; phylum Pseudomonadota; class Gammaproteobacteria; order Pseudomonadales; family Pseudomonadaceae; genus Pseudomonas; species Pseudomonas sp. SA233. Next base: position 3,201,737 of record NZ_CP096449.1, read on the forward strand.
CACCACTGCCATCAACCGGCCCTTGGGCCGGGGCATGTTGATCAGGTCATAGTAGGTCGAGGCACGTGGGGTCAGGGTCGGGGTTTCCGAGTCCTGTTCGGCGGGCATCGGTTCGCGCAGGCCGCAACCGTGCAGGCCTAGTGCGGTGAGGATCAGCAGCGTGCTCAGCAGACGTTTCATGTTGTTCTCTCCCCGACAAACAGCCCTTCCCTCTCAGGGGTTGAGGCCGCTGACCTCAATGATCGAAATTTCTCCTGTGGCACGATCGGTGACCTTGATACTCAAGGCCCCGGAATCGTCGATGACGTCGATGAGAAACGCATCGGTCGCCATGCTGCCGGTGTTGCCGTTACTGATGTTGTCCAGCAACTGCGACAACATCCGCGACTCCAGCTGGTTGCTGAAGCGCTCCAGGGCCGTGGTGCCGGCAAAGGCCGAGGAGCGGTCCTTGAGGTCGGGGTCGTCGTAGTCGTTCTGCGCCTGCGCGTTGTTCAGCAACCAGGTGCCATTGAGCGGGTTGCCGCCAAAGGCCGGGTTGACCGGGGTGTACACCAGCTCGGTGGCCTGGGCGGCACACGCGCTGGCCAACAGGCAGGCGGCGATGCAACGGGGTATGTGGTGCTTCATAGCTCGTCCCTCTCCAGATCGGTGGTGTCCTGTAACAGGCGTTGCAACTTGCGTTGGATGATTTGCTGCTTGACCAGGTCGGCTGCTGCAACGGCCTCGTCCTTGAGCTCGGTGGTGTTCGGCGGCAGGAAGCGGCGATACACCACCTCACGCTCGAACTCCACGGTGACCAGGCTGCCCCAGCGGGCATCCGGGCGTTCGCGCACCACCAGGTTGAAATCCAGCCGGCTGGTGGCGCGCAGGCGGTCGGCGAAGTAGTAGTAAAAGTCGTGGCCGATGTGCGAGATGGTGTTGTCGACGATGAAGCCTTGCATCTCGTCCTCGTCCCCGGCCCTGGCCGAGGTGGCCAGCACTGCCACCAGCAGCAGGCCCAGGCACAACGCGGCCAGGCGGCTCATGGCGTGTCTCCCGGGCCGGCATGGGTCTGCACGCCACCGGCACTTTCGGTAAAGGCCTGCTCGGCGACGAACTGCCAGTCGCTGTAATGTTCCAGCCCGTCGAAACCGCTCCATTCGGCGCTGAAGCCACTGCGCTTGAACGGGGTGGCGTCCGAGCGGCTGTGCACGCCGGTGATGCGGCCATCGATCGAGCGCAGCAGGCCCCAATCGTCACTGTTGGTGATGGGGTCTGGGTACAGCCGGCGAATGTGCCGCCTGGCCTGCGGGAAGCGGTTGTCCTGCAGCAGGTCGGCCAGTTCCTGCGGATACTGGGCCAGCCCCGGCGAGGCGCGGTAGTAGCTGCGCAGGGCCTGGGCATACTGGCTGCCTACCCACAACAGCTGGCGTTCGCGGTCACGCTGGGCAGCACTGGCCCAGAGCGTGCCGGTGGCGGCCAGGGCCACGCTGCTGACCGCAATCAGCAGCAACACGCCCAGGTAGGTGAAGCCGGCGTCGGCCTTACCATTCCGCGAACAGGCTGCCATCGCGCGCCCTCCCTGTGGCACCGCTCTTGATATCGGCCACGCCACCGGCCACGCCTTCAGGCGGTGGCACCAGCTGCCAGGCATCGCTGCGCTCGGTGATCGGGTCTATCGGGGTGTTGCGCAGGTAACGCTGCTCCACCAACTGCTCCAGCGAGTCCGGGTAGTGGCCGGTGTCGCCGTAGTAGTGGTCCAGCGCCTCGCGTAGCACCGCCAGGCTCTGGCGCAGGGTGGCTTCGCGGGAGCTTTCCAGGCTGTTGAAGTAGCGCGGCATGGCAATGGTCATCAGCGTGGCGATGATCGCCAGCACCACCAGCAGCTCGATCAGGGTGAAGCCTTTGCTGCGTTTCATGGCTGTCACCATTGCCCGTAGGGGATGTTGTTCAGGCCTTTGCCGCGGGCCTTGGAATACACGTCGAACACGTCTTCGCCTTCGCGCGGGTTGTCGGGGCTGCTGTTATAGGCGCGTAGCCCCCACCCGCCTTCGTCCTCACCCTTGGCCGCCACCAGCGGGTCGTGCGGGATGCGCCGCAGGAAGTAGAACTTGGCGCCCTTGGCACTGCGCACATCGCGCACCCCGTCGACCAGCACCTGCAGGTTCGGCGGGTAGCCACTGGCGTCCAGGCGCTTCTCGATGTAGCCGGCATCGAACGCGCGCTTGTAGGCGTCGATGGCGTCGCGAATCTGGTACAGCGCCTCGCGCAGCTGCTGTTCCTTGCCGCGGCGCACCACGGTTTCGGTCAGCGGCGCGGCCATGCTGGCAAGCAGCCCGAGCAGTGCCAGGGTCAGCACCACCTCGATCAGGCTGAAGCCCTGCATGCGGCGCTGCGCGATCATGGCCGCGGGCTCCCTTTGGGTGGGGCGATCGCCATCTGGCTTTCCACCACCGGGGCATCGGTGGCCGGGGCATTGCCAGGCACATCCGCTGGCGGCAACGGCGCCATCTGCCGCACCTGCATGGCCGACTCGGTGCCGGTGGCGAACTCCATGTCCGACGGGCTCTGGTACGGCAGGTTGCGCACGATGCGCGGGGTGATCGCCAGCACCAGCTCCGACTTGCTCATGTCGTCCTTGTTGCTGCCGAACAGCCGGCCCAGGCCAGGGATGTCGCCAAGCCCAGGGATCTTGTTGCCGCTGGCGTTGTGGTCGTTGCGCACCAGGCCGGCCAGCACCTGGGTTTCGCCATCGTGCAGGCGCAGGGTGGTCTGGGCGTTGCGGGTGTCGACCTGGACCGGAATGGTGCCCTGGCGGGTGGCTTCCAGCGGGGTGGCGTTGCTCACCTCCAGGGCTACCTTGATCGCCACTTCGTTGTTCAGGTGCACGGTGGGCTGCACCTCAAGCTTCAGGCCCACGTCCAGATAGGTGACGCTTTCGGTGATCACCGGGCCCTGGGTGGACGGCACCGAAGTGGCGCTGATGATCGGTACCCGCTGGCCGATGTGGATGCGCGCCTGCTCGCGGTTGCTGACGCGGATCACCGGGCTGGCCAGGGTGTTGATGTCCTTGTCCTGGGCGTTGATCTTGGCCTGCGGTGCCGGCGCGATGCTGATGCGGCTGGAGTCGATGCCCTTGAGCTGGTCGAGCACGCTCACCGGCTGGCCGTCGGAGCTCAGCACGCCGAAGGTGTTGGGCCATTGCAAGCCGAGGTCGAGGATGCGCGAAGTGGCCACTTCCATCACCTCCACTTCCAGCACCACCTCGGGGTTGGACTGGTCCTGCGACTGCAGCAGCTTTTCGGCCATGCGCACGGCATCGGGGGTGTCGCGCATGGTCAGGGTGTTGAGGCGTTCATCGACGAACACGTCGCGGGTCTTGAGCATGGTCTTGACCATGTTCAGCGCGGTGTTGGAGTCGATGCTGGTCAGGTAGAAAGTGCGCATGACCAGTTCCTGGTAGTCCTTGGTCTTCTGCGGCGAGTCGGGGTAGATCATCAGGGTGTTTTCGTTGACGATCTTCTGCCGCAGCTGGTTCTGCTCCAGCAGCAGCGCCACGGCGTCCTCGATGCGCAATTCGCGCACGAAGATGGTGGCCTTCATGTCCGGGCGCATGTCCTTGTCGAAGATGAAGTTGATGCCGGCAACCTGGGACAGCACCTCGAAGATGGTCTTCAGGTTGGCATCGCGAAACTCCAGGGTCACCGGCCGCTCCAGCTTGCTGCGCAGCTGCGGGAACGGTTGCGCGGTGCGCGCCTGCACGTTCTCGATGTCGCTGCGCAGGGCAATGCCCTTCTGGTTCTGCGGGTCCAGGCGTAGCACTTCGCGCATGTAGCGCTCGGCACCGAACAGGTCGCCCTGGCGCAGCGCCGCCTGGCCCAGCGCCACGCGCTCGTCGAGGGTGCGGATCAGCTCCAGCTGGCGGATGCCTTCCTGGGCGCGGCGGTTGTTCGGCTCCAGGGTCAGCACCCGGCCATAGCCCATGCGGGCGCTGGCGAAGTCGTGGCGGATGCGGTCGGCGTCGGCCTGGGTCAGCAGCGCCTCGACCGCGGCCTGGCGGCTGTGGGCCAGGGCGATGTTCAGCTCGGTGTCACGTGGGTCTTCGCGCAGGGCTTCTTCCAGGCTGGCGATGCCGGCTTCGTACTGGCCCTCCTTCATCAGCTGTTCGCTGTCCTTGCGTACCGCACTGGAGCCGCAGCCGGCAATGGCCACGCACAGCGCCACAAGCAGGAATGGAGCCGGTTTGCACAGCTTTGACGACTTCATGGTGCGCTCCCTACAGACAAAGTCTGCGACTGATGCAAAGGCAGGTAGACCAGGTGCAGCTCGCTGGCCGATACCCGCTCGAGGCGGTAGGTGTCTTCGATCACGTCGCCCTGGCGCACGACGTAGAGTTTTTCGCCGCTCTGCAGGAAGATCTGCAGGTCGTCGCGGTCGCCGATGCGGCCAATGAACTGGAATGGCAGGGCCGGTGCAGTCGGGGCTGCGGCTACGGCGGGTGCGGTGACCACGGGTTGTTCGGTGACGGTGGCCAGGGCCTGGGGTTTGGTCCATTGCTGGGTTGGGAAGAGATCCCTGGAGGCTTGTTCCGGCCCTTTCGCGGGTAAACCCGCTCCCACAGGGACCGTGGATACCGCCGATTTTGTGGGAGCGGGCGCGCCCGCGAAGGGGGCAACACTGTCTTCCTCGCCGAACCAATGACCCGGTGCCCAGGCTAGCGCCGCACTCACGCCGAGGAAGCCAACCCAGATGACAGCACGTTGTGTGTTCATCATGACCTCGACAGGTAAAGGGTCATGCGCAGGCGGGCGTTGAGCTCGCTGTCGCCAATGCGTTTGCGTTGCAGCTCCAGGTCTTCCAGCACCAGGGTCGGCAACTGCTTGAGCAGGCCCTTGAGGAAACCGCGAATCTGCGGGTAGCTGCCGCGTACCGGCAGCACGATCTGGTAGCGCGCCAGTTGCGTCTTGGGGTCGATGCCCAGGGCATATTCGCCACGCGCCAGGCTGATATGCTCGGCGCTGGCCAGGTGGTACAGGCGCTCGATCAGCTCACTGGCCCGGGGCTGCCCCGGCAGTTGCTGGCGCAGGCTGTCGAGGGCCTGCTGCTCGGGTTTGATGGCAATCTTCAGCTCGCCACGCCTGACCCGCTCGACCTGCACGCTGGCGTCCGCTTCGGTGGCGCGCAGTTCGCGCAGGTTCTGCCATTGCGGCAACACCCCGGCACATAGCACGCCCACGGCCAGCAGGCCCACCGCAGCCGCAGCCAGGCCGACCGGGCCGACGCGACGCAGGCGCTCCTGGAGGATCAGGCTGTTCAGCGATTCACGGGCGCGCATGGCCGGTCTCCCAGGTAGCGGTGAGGGTGAAGCGCACCGGGTGTTCGGGCTGCGCGGCCAGCACTTCGTGGTTGAGCAACGACACATCGCTGAGCTCGGCACTGGCCTCCAGGCGCTGGTGGTACTGCAGCATCGCTTCCAGGTTGCGCGCCTCGGCGGTGATGCGCAGCTGGCCTTTGCGCGCGTCGGGGGCCAGGCTGAGCAGCGCCACGTCGTCCTGGGGCTGCGCTTCGAGCATGGCGAACAGCTGCTGCCAGGGCCGTTGCAGCTGCTGCGAGACGCTTTGCATCTGCGCCAGGCGCTCGGCCTGTTCGCGGCTGGCGGCGCTGCTCAGCGGCGCGACAGTGGCCGGGCGACGGCCCAGTTGCTGCTCCAGGCTGTGCACGCTGGCCTCCCGTACGACCTGCTCGGCCTGCAAGCTTTGTTGCAGCAGCACCAGGCCGGCAACGGTGGCGCTCGCCACGGCCAGCAGCGACCAGGCCAACGGGCTGCTGCGCCGGGGCTGGAATTCCAGGTCGAGGCGGCGCATGTCAGGCCACCGCCCGCCACATGGCGCACAGTGGGTCGGCATCGCTGGCTGGCTGGCACAGCTGCACCGCCGCCAGTTGCGGCACGTCACCCCGACCCGGGGCATGCAGGTAGACCCGTGGCAGGTGCTCGCCGTACAGCTCGCAGGTGCGCTCGATCAGTGCTTGCAGGGCCTGGTCACTGTCGGCACAACCTTGCGTCAGCACTTGCTGCCAGGCCCCGCCGGCAGCCAGCAGCAGCACGCTGCGGCGCGGTTCGGCCAGGACGAACAGGAAGTCGCCCTGCCCCAGCTGCGCCGAGCAGCGGTTGTAAGCGGCCATCAGGTACGGCTGTACCGAGCGCAGGCTCAGGTGGCTTTCCCGGCCCAGCGCCTGCAGCCGCTGCAGCAGGGCTTCGGGCAACGCCGTGGCGATGCGCGCGGCACCGGCCGGCTCGGGCGACAGCACGATGCGCCAGTCGTCCAGCGGCTGCCCGTAGAGGTTTTCGAAACAGGCCCGGGCGTAGGCGTCCAGCTCGCGCGGGTGGCTGATGGCATCACTCCAGGGCACCAGGCAGAAGCGGCTGTACCGGGCCGACAGCAGTACCCGCAACTGGGCACCGCGCACGGCATGCTCGGCCAGCAGCATGGCCAGGGCGTCGACGGCGGCCTCCCAGGCCGGTTGGGCGGCATCGCAGGTAAAGTCGCGGCTGCCCAGCCATTGGTGGTGATTGGCGTGCCAGCTACCCAGGCCCACACCTTCGGCACCGAGTACGGCACTGTATCTGTAAGCGCCACGATCAGATGAATGTGACACGGTTGATCTCCTCGAGTGTGGTACGGCCATCCCGGACCAGGTCCAGGGCCGAGGCCCGCAGCAGGCGCAGGCCACGCTGGCAGGCGAGGTTCTTGATTTGCGACAGAGGGCGACGCTCGACGATCATCTGCCGCAGGTCGTCGTCCAGGTGCAGCAGTTCGGCGATGGCGCTGCGGCCGCGGTAGCCACTGCCACGGCACTGGCCGCAGCCCTGGGCGCGGACGAACTTCCAGCCGGCCACGCCCTCGCGGGTCAGGCCCGCGCCGTACAGGGTGTCGTCGTCGACTTCGCACGGCGTGGCGCAGTGCGGGCAGGCCAGGCGGATCAGGCGCTGGGCCAGCACCGCATTGAGCGCGGAGACGAAGCTGTAGGGGTCGACCTGCATCTGGCTGAAACGGCCGATCACATCGAACACGTTGTTGGCGTGGATGGTGGTGAACACCAGGTGGCCGGTGAGCGCCGACTGCACGGCGATTTGCGCGGTGTCCGGATCGCGGATTTCACCGACCAGGATCTTGTCCGGGTCGTGGCGCAGGATCGAGCGCAGGCCGCGGGCGAAGGTCAGGCCCTTCTTCTCGTTGACCGGGATCTGCAACACGCCAGGCAGCTGGTATTCGACCGGGTCCTCGATGGTGATGATCTTGTCCACGCCGTGGTTGATCTCGCTGATCATGGCGTACAGGGTGGTGGTCTTGCCGCTGCCGGTGGGGCCGGTGACCAGGATCATGCCGTAGGGTTCGGCGGCCAGGCGGCGCAGGGCGCGCAGGGTTTCCTCGGCAAAGCCCAGGGCCTGCAGCTGCACGCCGCTGACCCGGTCGGACAGGTCCTGCTTGTCGAGCACCCGCAGCACGGCGTCTTCGCCGAAGATGCTGGGCATGATCGATACCCGGAAGTCGATTTGCCGGTCGCCCACGGCAACCTTGAAACGGCCGTCCTGGGGCACGCGTTTTTCGCCGATGTCCAGCTCGGCCATCACCTTGATGCGCGAGATCACCTGGTCGGCGAAGGCGCTGCCGCTGGCCTTGCCGGCGCCATTGAGCACACCGTCGATGCGATACTTGATGGTCAGGCCCTGGCCGGTCATGCCCAGGTGGATGTCGCTGGCGTGCAGCTTGAGGGCGTCGTACAGCGTGGAGTTGACCAGCTTGACCACGCGGCTCTGGTCTTCGCTGATGCTGGCCAGCGACAGGCGCTGCAGCGGGTCGCTTTCGCTGCTGGTTTCGGCGTCGTGGTCAAGGGCGTCCACGGCGTGGAAGCTTTCTTCGTGGCGGGCCAGGAAAGTGGCGAGGTCCGCGGCGTGGGCCAGGTACAGCGGTGCGCCTTGCAGCACATCGTCGATCCAGGCCAGGCGGGCGTGGTCGAAGGGGTCGGCGAACACGCCCAGCAGTTGGCCACCCTGCTCGATCAGGACGAATTCACGCTTCAGGCACATCGCCAGGCTGACCTTGTCGAAGCGTGGGGTGCTGGCCAGCAGGGTGTGGCTGTCCAGCACCGGGTAATGCAGGGTCAGGCCCAGGCGCTGGGTGAAGGTGTCGGGGGTGTCGCAGGCCAGCTGTTCCAGGCGGGTGAGCAGGCGTTCGTCGCTGGTTTGCAGGCGGGCCTGGGCCAGTAGGTCGCGGGGGTAGGCAGAATATGCTTTTACCTGTGCCGGCCCTTTCGCGGGTAAACCCGCTCCCACGGGATTGCCGATTTCTTCAGAATTGCGGTGCCCCTGTGGGAGCGGGTTTACCCGCGAAGAGGCCGGTGCAGGCGGTAGAGCGTCCTGGGTTGCATCGAATGCTTCTGGCATGGCCTGCGACTCCGCTCAGGGGCGCGTCGCAGGCTGGCTCGGCCAGGGGTGCGGGCGCCGCTATTCCCCTGTGAGCAGTTGATCGTCGTCGGGCCCCGGGGGCTTGGCGCCGTTGCGGCGGCGGTCGGCCAATACCCAGCTTCCATCGTACAACTGCAGGGGGAACGATTCGTTCCTGTTCTGGCGTCGTTCGACAAACCCTTCAGCCGGGTTGTCCGTGGCCCTGCGCCGGCGCTCGATGCCCATCAGGTCGAAGACTGCACGGGCCAGTTCCACCAACGGGAACGGCTTGAACAGGACATGGCTCACACCCAGTTCGGCGGCCCGCTCACGCACCTCGACGGTGGGGTGGGCGGTAATCAGCACGAAGTGGCACTGCCTGTTCCTGCGTACGGTCTCCAGAACCTGAAAACCCTCCATGTCGGGCAAGCGGTAATCCAGCACGATCACTTGCGGTGCCAGGCTTGCAGCCTGCTCGATACCACTGGCACCGTCGTGGGCAACATGAACTTCCAGGCCTTGCGCCTGCAGGTACGCTTGCAGGTTCTGCGCAAGAGTCTGTTCGTCATCGACTACCAATACTCTGTTCACCAAGGTCGACTCCCAAGAACTGCCCGGTAACCCGGTCTGCGAAGTGCGCCCCTGTACAGGCTTGAGCAGGCTTCGTGCCAGGCGTGAAAAATCATGCTGCACCACTGTAAGTCATTGATTCACCAGGGGTACCGATCAACATCCGTAACGCAGCGGGCAGGCGCACCGGCCTGGTTCCCCACATGCGGGGAAACTGATGGCACACTGCCAGATCGTTATTCCCCATGATTGGGGAAACGCCATCAGTCACCTCAGTCGGCAATCTCCACGATAGCGGACGCACGCAAACGTTGGCGCACGGACAGGCGCGCCTGCGCCTCCCGCTGCCCGATGAGCGTGGCCCTGGCTTGAACCAGTCCCTGTTCGCGTATGACCGAAGGTTCGTCATTTTGTTTCTGCACTCCTTGCAGGGTTTCCAGGCTGGCATCGTAGAATGCCTCCACTTCGGCCTGGCTGGGCGCGGCGACAGCGCTGAGCTGGGCATACACCTGCTGCGCGGCCAGCTCGCGCCGGGTGTACTCATTGTACTGTGCCCTATCGAAGCCCGCTTCCGCCAGCCGCCGTTCAAAGATTGCCGGGCTGCCAAGCGCGGCCTCGACCTCGCCCACATGCGCCGACACCTGCTCGTCGCTGATGGCTATGCCGCGGCGCTGGGCCTCCTGCCACAACAGCTCCTTGTCGATCAGTTCATCCAGTGCCTGGTCGCGCAGGCGCTGGTACAGGTTCGGGTTGCGGATACTGGCCACCGCGCGGCCCTGGGCATCCAGATATTCGCTGAAATAGCGCTCCAGGCGCATCGTCTCGATCTCCACACCATTGACCCGCGCCGCCGGCATATCAGCCCAGCTTGCCTTGGCCAACACCTGCAACAGGCACAACAACAGAACGCGCATGGCAACCTCCGCTCAAGGGCTGTCCGGCAGTGGCCGGTATGGGGTGACCGCGGTGAAGCGCGGCCCGGGCAGGGCCACCGCCACCACATGGGCACCGGCCATGCCCTGGCGGCGACCGGGGCCGAAGCCCAGGGCCGGGGTCAGGCCGGTGGACACATCATGCAGGCCTTCCAGCGCGGCAATCAGCTGCTCGCGGCTGGTGTCGCGGCCTGTCTGCTTCAACGCTTCACTCAGCAGGCGCAGCGCGCACAGGGTGTTGACCTGCAACGACGCCTGGCGAGGGTCGAGGCCCTGACGCTGCTGCAGGCCGGCCAGAATCGCCTGGCCCTGTTCGGTCCAGTCCCCAGGCACGTAGGGATAAGCCAGGAACACCCGTTGCGACCAGAACTCGGGCAAGCGCGCCACGGCGCCGGTCACCTGGCTGGAGGCGGCAAACAGGTACGGCTGGCGGCCGGCTGACTGCAGCGCCGAAGCCAGTTCGGCAAAGGCCTGGGCACGGCCGAGGAAGACAATGCCCTGCCCGTCCACGGCCTGGCCAGCAAAGGCCTGGGCCGCAGGTGGTGACCAGCCCTGCTGCTGAAGGCGTTCGCGCACCTGTTCGGCCAACGCCGCTTGTTCATTGCCGGCATACACCACACGCAGGTCGTTGGCAGCCAGCCCCAGCGCCGCGCGGGCGTGGCCGGCCAGGCTCAGCAATTGCGCGGGCAAGCCGGGCAACGGGTCGAAAATCTGTGGGCTGCCGCCGCTGCGTGGGGTACTGCCGATCAGCGGTACATTGTGTGGCGCCAGCAAGGTTGCCAGGCGCTGGTCGAGCATGGGTGCCAATGGCGCGATCAGGGCGAACACCTGCTCCTGCTCCAGCAACTGCTTCAGCGCCCGTTCGGCGCTAGCCGGGTCGGATCCCGGGTCGAGCACCACCAGCTCCAGGCGTCGCCCGTGGATGCCACCCTGCTGGTTGAGTTGCGTCAGGCCGTCTTCCAGCACCGCACGCACCACCTGCCCGGCCTCGGTCAGCGGGCCGGATGCCGGCAGCAAGGTCCCCAGGCGCAGCACGCCCTCCTCCACGCCGGGGTCGCGCTCCTGGGCCAGGCGCTTGAGGTAGGCCGTGAGGTTGCGCTGGTCGGCCAAGGTGAGTTCGAAGCGCGGCATGGCCGGGTCCAGGCGATTGCCTGCCGGGTCGACGCCGTGCTGAATCGCCCGGGCCAAGCTGCTGTCGGTGTAAGCCGGATAGCGGCGGCCGTTGACCTCGCGTTCGCCCTGGCCTTGCGCCAGACGCTGCCAGTCGAGGCTGGGCGGGCGTACGCCCCCTTCGGCACGGCCGCGGCCATCGTTGCCGTGGCAGCTGGCGCAGGGCAGCACGCTGGCGGGGACCGTCATGTCGCTGGCACCGACCCGGGCTTGCAGTTGTGCGTCGCTGCTGGAGACGCCCTGGCGGTAGAGGTGTTTGCCGGCTTGTTCATGTTCGGTCAGGTCCAGGGCGAGTGCACCGCTGCATATGGCAATACCTAATGCGAATGCCAGATAGCGCAGCACTGCCTCAATACAGACGCGAATCCCTGTAGGAGCGGCCTTGTGTCGCGATCGGGCGCGCAGCGGCCGCAGGACCGGCGAATGTGTTTCATCAGGTACTCCGGGTATGCCGGTTTTACGGCCGCTGCGCGCCCGATCGCGACACAAGGCCGCTCCTACAGGGATTCGCGCCGGGATTCGCGCCAAATTTGGCGTCGGCATTGGCGAAGTACTGCGCATGATGCTCACCGCCCTGCCAAAGGCAGTGCCAGCAACTGCATGCGCTGGGCAATCGCCGCCGGCGGTGCATCCGGGCGGATCTTGCTCCAGCGCTTGCCGGCCACATCGCCGGCAATCAGCTGTGTCGAATGCTGCTCGGGGCTGGGCAGGAACTGGCCGATGCGCCCGAGCACCAAATCGACATTGGCCTTGTCACCGGTCAGGAACAACCAGTTGGGCCCATCCACGCCCTGCTTCCCGGCAAACGCCTTGAGCACTTCGGGGGTGTCATTGAGCGGGTCGCTGCTGATCGACACGAAGGTCACCTGGCTGGCCAGCTGCGGCCCCATGGTCTCGCGCACTTCGCGCAACTTGCGGGTAATCAGCGGGCAGGCGTCGGTGCAATGGGTGAAGATCACGTTGAGCATCACCACCTTGTCCTTGAGCACATCGCTGTAGAAGCGCAGCTCGCGGCCATTCTGGTCCTTGAGCACGGTGTCGGTGAACCAGGCCTGGGCATCGCGGGTACCGCCGCCACTGGTCATCGCCTGCGGTGCCGGCTGCGGTTCTGGCGCCTGCGGGGCATGGCCTTCATGGGCGAACGCCACCGAGGCGAGGATCCACAGGCAGCCACCCAGCATCAGCCAGTCAAAAGCGCGCATGCCTGCGCGACGGGAGCTTACCAGGCTCATGGTTGCACCTCGTGATGGTCGGCAATCGCCGTGCTCTTGGCATGCACCCGGCGGGCGCCTAGGCGGTTGATTTCGTCGATCAGCACTGCCGGGTCGGTGAAGCCGTAGTAGCGCGTCCAGTGGCCGGTGCGCCCGTCCCCCACCAGAATCAGCGGCGGGTGCTGGCTGAGGTCGGCGCTGAAGCTGCCCAGGCCCTTGAGGGTTTCGCTGATGGCATATGGCGTGCCGGTCAGCCAGCTCCAGCCCGGCCCCTTCTGGAAGGCCTTGGCGTAGTCCTGCAGGCGCTTGGCGTCGTCACGTTGCGGGTCGACGCTGATCGATACCAGGTGAATGTCTTGCCCTACCCGGCCACCCAGTTGCTGCTGGACCTTGCCCATGATCGACGACACCACCGGGCACACCGTGGTGCAGCTGGTGTAGATAAAGCCCATGACCACCAGGTGGTCGCCCACCAGGTCTTTTTCCAGGCGTACCGGCATGCCGTCCTGGTTCAGCAGCGAGACATCGGCAAAGCGCACGCTGGCCTTTTCCTGGCGCGCCGCCGGCGGCTGTTCGGCGTGGCCGTTGTGGTCGTGGCCGCCATGGGCCAGGGCCAGGTTGCCGGCAAAAGCGAGGCTCAGGGCCAACAATGTGCAAGCATGCTTGGCGTTCATCGCAGATTCCTCACGTCATTATCGGAAACGGTGGACGTTGCGGCCGGCAGCACGCGCAGGCTGGTGTAGTTTTCTTCGGCAAACTTGCGCCCCAGCGACGGCGACTGCACGTGCAGGTACCACGCGCCAGCTTCGGGCAGGGTCAGGGCCGCCTGATAAATGCCCTCACCCACCTCCTCCAGCTGCAGGTTGCGTGGCATCGACGAAGGCGCCAGGAAGTAGCGCAGGCTCAGGTCGCTCAGGCCCAGGCGCGGCAGGCCGTCGTCGCCGACGATGCGCACCCGTGCGGTCACGGCGCTGTGCTGCGACAACGGCCGGTCCAGGCCGATGAACTCGGCATGCGCGCCCTTGCGCTTGCCGGCATTCGGCGCTGCGACCACATCGGTGCTGAAGCAGTGGATGATCTGCGGCTGGTTGAGCAAAAAGGCCACGTCGAACTTGCCGGCGGCGGGCATCTTCACCGTCGAGCCATACACGCCCGGCGCCAGTTCGCGCAGGCTGCGGTCGACGACGATGGCGGCACGGGCCTGGTGGCCACGGTTGTTGTAGCCGGACATCGGTGCGTTCATGCCTTCGGCGTAGAAGTAGGTGGTGTTGTCCACCGGGTTGACCACGAACACCGAATTGTCGTCGCGCGACACCGACAGCCCCTGAGCCAGCGGCAGGTCGCCAGCCTGGCGTGGCGCCGCCGGGCCGGCCTCGAAGCCCTGGATGATCGGCGAACGCCCTTCGCCCAGGCTGGCCAGGTTGATCATGCTCACCTTCGGTGAAGCCAGGCCGCGCACGTAGGCATAGCCCTTGGTGAAAGTCAGCTGATACGGTTCGGCCGCCACCGGGATCCGGTGGATCAGCTTGTCGGTACTGGCGTCGATCACCAGGGCCTGGTTCTCCAGGGTGTTGAGCACGATGCCATAGCGGCCATCGCTGCTGAAACGCATCGGCCCCAGGCCCTGCTCGGCCTGGACCGTGTGGCGTAGCTGGTGGTTGCGGGCATCGAACACGCGCACGCTGCCCTCCTCGCCATCGACCACGTACACCGCCTGGGACAACGCCGAATAGCTGACCGACAGCGGGTGCGGGCCAACCTTGATGGTCTTGGCCAGGCGCATTTCCGGGATGTCGATCACGCTCAGGGTGCCGCTGTCGCGGTTGCTGACATAGGCGTAGCGGGAGTCACCACTGAAGGCGATTTCGTGGTGGCCGCCGCCGGTGTTGAAGGTTTTCAGGGTGTTGCGCCCCGGTACGTCTATCACCGTTACCCCGCCCTTGGCCGGGTCGCTGCTGTTGTTGCCTACCCAAAGCCGGTGCTGGTCCGGTTGCAGGGCCACGCGCAGCGGCTGGTCGCCAGCGTCCAGGTCGGCCACGCGGGTGAAGGTCTCGGTGTCGATCACCGAGACCTTGCCGCGCTCGGGAATGGACACGAACACCTGCCTGTCGTCAGCGGTGGCTACCCAGTCCATGGGCCGCCCAGGCAGGTCGATGCGGGCCATGGTGCTGGTCACGCCGCCCACCGATACGGTCGGGTCGATCACCGTCAGGCTGGCGTCCTTGTTCATCATCAACAGGAAGTAACTGTTCAGGTCGAGCAAAGGCCGGGCGCCAATACTGCTTTTGAGGAACAGCGCGACACGGGCCTTGCAGCTCTGGTCGCGGTCGCCCTCCGGGGCCGACTGCGTCGGGTCGAGCCACGCCCCCGGGGCCATGCCCGACAGCGGTTGGCCACTGGCCTGGTCGCTGACCTTGAAACGGATGTTGGCGAAGCTGCCTTCCTGCAGCTCATCCCCCGCCAGCGGCCGGGCCTCGAACTCCACGGTCACACCGTCGCGGCTGAGCCGGTGCGGGGCCTGCGGGTCGGCAGAGCCCTGCAAATACTCGCGCGGATCGCACCACAGGCTTTCATAGGCCACGCCCAGGCCGATCAGCGCTGCCCCCAGTGCTACCCCCATGCATGCAAGGCGGGTCTTCTTGTTCATTTTCGCGCCCCCATTTACCGTCACTGCGCCGGTGCCGTTGCCGGCGGCGCTTCATTGGTCACCCGCAAGATCCCCCACAGCCCCGAGAGGTTGCCGTAGGCGGCGTAGTCGCGGAACAGGTAGTCACCCGCCACCGCGTTGGCGCCGCCGGCACTGGGCAGCATGAAGCTGAAGTGCGCGGCCGGCAGCACGCTTTCCTGGGCACCGATGTACATGGCCATCGGGTTGTAGCCGAAGCGCACCGAGCCGATGCCAGGCAGGCTCAGCGGGTAGCCGTCCACGTCGTTCTTCTCGGCCTGGTAGTTGTGCAGCGGCCACAAGTGGCCATCCAGCTGGTAGACCATGCCGCGGCTGCCACCACTGGGCATCACGATATGGTTGCGCACTGGCTGGCCGGGCTTGGCGTACAGCACCGGGGTTTGCGGGTCGCCACCGACCAGGGCGTTGGCGTAGGCCATGTGGGCATTGGGCACATCGCCAAAGCCCAGGCCACCGGCGCGGCCGAAGGGTGAGTCGGGGGCCATGCCGAAGCGCAGCCACAGGGGTTCGGTCTTGTAGTTGACCGCCATGTTGCCGTTGTCCTGCGGGTCGCCGGCGGCGCCGTTGCCTTCGGTATTGATGCCCTCCACCGGGCGGCCGTCGGCCCAGCGCATGTTCAGCGCACGCTGCCAGACCGTGACGAAGTCGCGGTAGTCGGGCTGGCCGGTGACCTTGACCGTGGCCTGGGCCCGTGTTGCGGTGTCCTCGGTCCAGGTGGCGGTCTGTGGCAGGATGCTCATGGCACCCACCAGGCCTTTCTGCGGCTGCTTGATGAAGTCT
This sequence comes from Pseudomonas sp. SA233, assembly GCF_054792385.1. Lineage (NCBI taxonomy): Bacteria > Pseudomonadati > Pseudomonadota > Gammaproteobacteria > Pseudomonadales > Pseudomonadaceae > Pseudomonas > Pseudomonas sp. SA233. The sequence goes on from NZ_CP096449.1 coordinate 3,217,511, forward strand.
GACGGGGTCAGGTTGAGGCCGCCGAATTCGATGGCCGTGGTGTTGATGTTGTCCACCATGCGGCCCAGCTGCGACACCGGCTTGCCTTCACGCTCCAGGTGGCCGGCATAGTACTGGTAGGTACGGGTCGGCCAGGCGCCACTGGTGCCGGCACGCGGGGCTACGGTCTGCACCGGGTTGAGGCCGACGTTGGCGCCATCGGACTTGGTGATGTCGTAGGCCAGCAGCTGGGCATGCAGGCCCACGTGGCTGGACGGCCGCATCAGGTTGTTGGCAAAGGCGGTGGCACCCTCGCTGTCGAAGCGGTCACGCTTGACCACGTTGTGCATCACGGCCGTGCTGGGCAGGTCCGGCATCACCAGCGGCAGGCGGTTTTCCAGGGTGATGCTGATGCACTCGCCGGCGTTGGCGCGCAGCACCAGCGGCTCCACGGGCACGCCCGCCTTGAGCTTGCCGGTGGTGGCGTCCAGGTCGGCCTTGCGCACGTACAGGATCGCGGTCGGGTCGTGCAGCGGCGCGCTGTGGCCACCGATGGTGAAGGGTTCCCCGTCTTCGGGGTCTACCCCACTGACCAGCGGGATGGCGGTCTTGCGGCTGTTGAACACCAAGGTGCCGCCATTGGCCTTGAGCGGGCCGCCGACATGCTGGCCGACACCGGCCGGGTCGTTGATGCTGACGCCGTTGCGGTTCTCGAGAATGTCGTTGGCCAGGGCCGCGACGACCTCGTAGTTGCGTTTGACGGTCGGGCGGGTGCCGATGCCATTGGGGTTGGCCGTGGTTTTCGGGCAGATGCCGTCGAAGTTGACGGTGTTGCGCATGGCCACTGGCTGCGGGTTGTTGGGCAGCGGGAACAGGTCGGCACGCTGCGCGGTGTAGTTGCGCATGATGCCCCAGATGCCGTTCCAGTAGCCCTCCAGGGCCGCATCCAGGGAATACAGGTAGTCACCGTTGGTGGCCGCCGAACTGGAGATCATTGACACCGGCGCCATGAAGCCCAGTTGCTCGGAAATACCGATCATCTGCGATGACTTCCAGCCCGAGTTGGAGCTGTTGCCGTAGCCGGTGCCGTTCTGCAGCCACTTCACGCCATGCAAGGTGACGTTGTGCTCCTCTTCATGGCCGCCGGCGTGCATGCGCAGGCGTACGTTGTCACCGGAGTAGGTGCGCAGCATCGGGGTAAACGGGTCGCCCGGTTCGCTGCCGGCCGCGTTGATGTGCGGCGGGAACAGCGTGGTGCCGCCGGTGGGGCCCACGGCCGAAGTAACCGCCGACGGAGCCAGGTTCATGGCGGGAATCGCCCGGTCGGTACGGGTTTGCAAGGCATAGCTGAGGTCGCCGGCCAGGCCGTCGGCCTGCATGCCACGCTTGCCGTCCGGGCCGACCTTGTTCGGGTCGTACACACGCAGGGCCAGGGGCTCGTTGCGGTAGTTGACGACGAACATGCCCGGGTCATCCACCGAGATTGCCTGCGGGCAGGGCCGGCTTGGGCAGCCCGGGTTGATGCCGCCGCGTTCCTCGACGATGGCCTCCAGCAGGTTCGACGCCTTGCCGCGCACCGGCGGGTTGATGGCGTAGCGGAAGCTGTCGGCGGTGGCCGGGTAGGACTGGGCATTGGGGATGCCGTCCGGCCCGGCGCCGACGTACACACCGGCCTCGTAGGCGTGCTGGAAGTCGCTGTATTCCAGGAAGAACTCGCGGTAGCTGTCGTTCTTGCCGTCGCCATCGTGGTCACCGGTCTGGATCACCGCCTGCCACGAGGTCGGGCCACCGTCCTGGCGCGTGGCCGGGTTGTACAGCTTCTCGCCGGTTTCGGCGTGGTACCAGGTGGAGTTGGCCGGTTCGGCCAGTACGGTGGCATACAGCCCAAGCTGCTGGTGGGTCGATGGGCCGAGGTGGTCGTGGGTGAAGATGGTGCCCAGGCCACGGTCGACGTTGTACACGTTCACCAGCGGGTCGGCGAACCAGCGCTGCATGGCCGTGCGTGCGCCCAGCCAGTCGGCCCGGCCGAAGCGGCCGAAGTATGGGTGCTGCCGGGCTTGCGGGCAGGCGGCGGTGCCGTCGCGGCTATCGCCCTGGGTGCAGCCGTTGTAGGCACGAATGGCCTGCACCCGCTCGACCACGCTGCCGGGCGAGAGGATGCCGTCTTCGTAGTTCCAGCCGTTGGCCGAGCCGTCGGCGGCGGTCAGGTCCCACTTGGGCAGGTGGATGTGCTGGCCGATCACGTCGGTCGGGGTGCGCACCTGGTAGTCGTCCATCTCGTAGATGTTCGGGATCAGGTTGGTGTGCTGGTACATGGTGCAGTCGAAGGTGTTCATGCGCATCACCAGTGGCTCTGGCGGGCGCTGCTTGGTGATCACCGGCCAGGCGTCCTCCCACAGGGCGATGATGCGGGCCTGCGGGAAGTGGTAGCCGACCTTGTTGTACACCGCGTCGAACTGGATGTTGGCGCCCTTGTAGATGCGTGGGTGGTCGGCGGTGAAGGCCGAGGAGCCCCGGAAGTTCAGGCCCGAAAGGCTTTCGCCGCTGAAGAACTCGCCTACCCCGGAAGATTGGGTCAGGCGTTTGCCCCGGTCATCCATGCACGGCTCGTAGAACGGCGCGCCGGCAGTCGGCAAGGCGCCATTGGTGCGGAACGCCTTGGCCACCGGCTGGCTGCCGGGGATCAGGGCAAAGCTTTGGTGTTCGGCCTGGGCATGGAACTGCATGGCTGCCTGCTCGACATCGGTGCCCTCTTCCGGCAGGTAGATGGGCTTGGCCTTTTGTACCACCTTGGTGAAATCGAGCTTGGTGGTGGTGGTTTCGGCCTCGCCGCCTGCAGATACGCCGTCCAGCGCGTGGCGCCCCAGGCCGCCATCCCAGCCATCGACCTGGTTCGGGTCAAGGTTGGCCCACAGCGCCTTGCCGCTTTCCTTGAGCTGGCGTGCCATGGCCGGGTCGAGCATGTCCAGTGGCGGGGTTGGTGGGCGGTTGCCCACGCTGCTTTCCATGCCGCCGATCCAGAACGGATAGCCAGGGTTTTTCAAGGTGCCGTCGGCGTTGCGGTTGGCGTCACTGCGGTCGACCAGCGCCAGCGAGCCGATGGCCTTGCGAACCGGCTCCTGGTTGGCTGGCTCTTCATCCTCTTCTTCTTCGGGCTCGTCGTCGTCATTGGCGGCAACCAGCTCTTCGGACAGCTTCGGTACCACTACCACCTTGCCTGGCATCGGCGCCATGGCCTTGCCGGGCAGCGGCACGATGGCCGGGATCGGCGTACCCGCAACGATCTCGCCATCGGGCAAGGCCCGCGCGCCAACCGCCGGCTTGCCGCTACGCAGGGCGAACGGGGTGCTGTGGAAGCCGTTCTCGCCCTGCCCGCTCACTTCCAGGCGGGTGCCTTCCTCGAACACGTCGTGCACCCGCCACATGGCCCACATGCCCTGGGCGAAGTGCGGGTAGAAGTGGCAATGGTAAATGGCATCGCCCGCCACCCGGTTGCGGTTGCCCGCACCGCCGTTGGCGATTTCGTAGGTGTAGCCGACCCCCGCGCCGATGCCCTGGGCATCGATGTAGTCGGAATTGTCGTCATTGGGGTTGAACAGCCACTGGTGGCCATGCAGGTGGAAGATGTGCTGTTCATGGCCGTTGTGGGTGTTGCGGAACTTGGTGAAGTCACCAATGTAGCTGTGGTGCACGTTGGCCGGTTCCGCCGGGAACAGGGCCATGCTGGCCTTGACCCCGACGGCGCTGGCCGGTGGCACCTCGCCAGGGCGAATGTGCTCCAGGCCGACGTTGGCCGGCACGTCCACCAGGGTACCGACGTCACCGACAGTGTGCGCACTGAGGAAGAACTCCTCATAGGCACACGACAGGCAGTCGTGCATCGGCCCCACGCCCAGGCGGTTGGCCACCACTTCCGCGCCCATGCCACCGGAACCGTAGTTGATCATGAACGAGTCGCGGGTGGGTTCCAGTACGTGGCCCATCACCGGGTCGGCCCAGTAGCCAGGGAACGCCTGGGTGCCGGCGACCTCGTCGGCGAACTGCGAGGCGAAGTCACGGAACGCCTCCAGGCGGTTGGGCAACGCCGGGTTGCGCTTGCCCAGGCTTTCCAGCGGGTAGGTGGATTTGGGGAAGCTGCCATCGGGGTTGGGGCCCATGACGATGGCATCGGTTTCGCTGTTGATGATCTGGTTGCCGTCGACCATGGCAATGATCGGCTTGCCAGCCTTGCCTTCGGCGATCCAGGGTTGCGTTTGCGGGTAGCGGGCTTCGTAGTCGATCACCGGCTGGCCGGTGGCGGTACGGCCGGTGGTGGCCAGGCGCATTTCTTCTTCGGTGAGGGTATTGCGGTAGGTGCGGCCGAGTTTGGGCACCACCACTACCTGGCCGAACAGGCCGTTGGCAACGTTGCCCGCAGTGCCCTCGCCGCCGAAGGTGGCGGCCTTGCTGGTAGCGGCAAAAGCGCCTTCGCGTTCGGCGTACAAGGTATAGCTGCGGGTGCTGCCGGGGCTGACAAAGAAGTTGCCGTTACGCCCGGTGTAGGCAGAAATGTCGGCAATGCTGTTGACCGCCTGCATGCCGTTGACCTGGAAGCCGACCATGCGCTCGGCCACCTGCTCGTCGGCGACGAAGCCTTCGGCGGCTTCGTTTTCGAGCTCCGGCCCCTCCTCTTCGCCCTCAGCCTCTTCGGCCTCGATGCCGTGCTTGTTGGGGTTGGCCTTGTAGTCGAGCAGGTTGGTCAGGTTGACGGTAAGGCATTCACCGGCGGCCACCCGCAGCACGATGGGCCGCGGGCGCTTGTCCGGGCGCAGGGTGACCTTGCCCGGTACTGCCGCCCCGCCGCTGCTGAGGGGGACCATCTTGTCGTCCACCACATCCTCGCGCAGGGCGAACATCATGCCGTTGGCGTTTTGCGCGCCAAGGCGGTTGAACATCAGTGGCTGGTCCAGCGCCACCACGTTGGCGACCAGGGTGCGCTGGCACTGCACGGCGGCTTCGCTGGTCGACTCCCAGCCGAGCAAGGCCAGAACGAGTGATGACAGGATGGGGCCTTTGAGTGGCATGGACATGCTGCACCTCCGGGACACAGGATCTCTGCGTGGAGCTGGAGCAAGGTGTATGCCAGGAGCGGATTGCTTTTATTTTCAGTAGGTTGCAGCGGCAAACGAAACAGATTGGGGAGGATTCCCCAGCGGCTTTCCCCGAAACGGGGGGTGGGTTGCGGGTGTTCGTCATGAGATTTTCAGTGCCTGGGAGATCGGGCGCCGCCCGCGCGGCGCTTCGCAGCACAAGGCTGCTCCTACATCTGTTTCGGGCCAATTATTCCTGAGGCAAAGGCGCGCGGCCCCTTGGCGTCCACCTCGATATCGTGCCGGACAAACAAGGCGGTCGCGCGCGTTGGCACAGGCGTTACTGGCCAGAAACAGATGTAGGAGCAGCCTTGTGCTGCGAAGCGCCGCGCGGGCGGCGCTCGATCTCACAGGCGCTGAAAATGCAGTGCCGGACACATGGCAGCCCTGACCCCAACCCCTCGCCCTACACCCCACAGCCAACAAGGCCATCACCTGTAAGACATTTCTGAACATGAAACCAAATACTTCAGAAACGACCCGCTTAGGAATTATCGGGGCCGCGTTGCGGCCCGATCGCGACACAAGGCCGCTCCTACAAGGGGTCTGCGCAGTCCAGCAGATCGTTGTCAACCGACCAGGGCGCGTACGCAGAAGTACAGGATCGACGGGCCCATCAGGCAGCCCAACCCGGTATGGAAGGTGGCTGTCAGGGCCCCGTACGGCACCAGGCGCCGGTCGGTCGCCGCCAGCCCGGCCGTCACCCCCGACACCGTCCCCGCCAACCCGCCGAACACCATCGCCGAACGTGGGTTGTCCAGCGCCAGCAGGCGCGCCGATACCGGGGTGAACACCATCACCAGGATCGCCTTGATCAGCCCGGTGGCAATCGACAGCGCCATCACGTCCGAGCTGGCCCCCAACGCTGCCCCGGTCACCGGCCCGACAATATAGGTCACCGCACCCGCACCAATGGTGGTCATGCTCACCGCATCACGGTAACCGAAGGCGTAGGCCACCGCAGCGCCGACAATGAACGGCAGCACCGTGCCGAGCAGCAGCGCCACCGCGCCGATCATCCCGGCCCTGCGCGCCTCGGTGGCCTGCACCTCGAAGGCCGTGGCGACAATGGCGAAGTCGCGCAGCATGGCCCCGCCCATCAGGCCGATGCCGGAGAACAGCGCCATGTCGGCCAGGCCTTTCTGGCCACCGGTAATGGTGCCGCCGACCCAGGCCAGCACCAGGCCGATGACGATGGCGATGGCCGAGCCGTGCACGCGGCCGAAGGTCAGGTACTTCGACAGCACCACCGACAACCACATGATCGCGCCCACCACCGCAAAGGCAGTGATCAAACCGTTATGTTCCAGGGCATTGTCAATGATCGGCCACATGATCAACGCCCTCCTGCAGGGGCAGCCTGCACATTGCTTTCGGGGCCGGCCTCCACTGCCGGCAGGGGTTCGCCGCGGTGGCTGCGGCTGATCAGGGCAATGGTCGCACCGCACACCAGTACCGCACCCACCGCCGCCAGCAACGCCACCGGCCCGCCGTGCAGGGCAGTGACCACGTTCTGCTGGGCAGCCATGGCCACCACCACCGGGATGTACATGGCGCCCCAGAAGCCCACGCCAAACTCGCATTCCTTGCTCATGCCGCCGTTGCGGTGCATGTACAGGCGTGCGCAGATCAGCAGGATCATGGCGATGCCGACCCCGCCCACATTGGATTTGACGCCCAGCAGCACGCCCAGGAAGTCGCCGACGATGACGCCGGCAAGCGTGCAGACCGCCAGCAGTGCCACACCATAGATGATCATTGTTGTTGTCCTCAGGTAGTGTCGAAGTTGCTTGTTGTTGTTCTTCGTAAACACACTTTTGTGCAGCTTTTGCCCCCATGGAACTGAACTCTGTGGGAGCGGCTTTAGCCGCGAACACCGGCGCAGCCGGTGCCATGCACCGCATTGGATTCTTCGCGGCTAAAGCCGCTCCCACAGGGGTCGCCATCCGCCGCAGTGCCGCTGTCATCGTTCGTCGGCCACCTCCTGGCGCAGCAGCGCATCCAGGGTGTCCCAGCGGGTGCCTTCAACAGCAACCACCCTGCCCTGTTCGAACACCGGCCGGGCCAGCCCGCCGAGCACGTTGCCGGGCGGCAGTTCCAGGTGCAGGCGCACGCCACGCTCATAGGCGTTGCGCAACGTAGCACGCCAGTCGACCACCCGCGCCATGTTGCCGGCCAGGTCGTCGCGCAGACGCTGTGGGTCGAATATCGGCCGAGCGCTGCTGCCGCTGAGGTAGGTGATACGCGGTCGCTGCAGCTCGACCGTGGCGAAGGCACTGGCCAGTTCGGCCGCCGGGCCATCCAGCAACAGGCAATGCGACGGCACGCTGACCGCCAGGCGCCGGGCAACGCCATGGCCCAGGCGGCGTGCCTTGGCGGCAATCGCAGCCATCGCACCATCGCTGCCGGCAATGACGATCTGGTTGTCGCTGTTGAGGTTGGCGACATACACCTCGCCGCCCGTATCGCTCAACAAGCGTTCGACACAGGCCAGGTCCAGGCCGCTGAGTGCGGTCATGCCGTAGCCTTGCGGATAGGCGCGCTGCATCAGTTCGCCACGCAGGGCAACCAGGCGCACGGCATCGGCAAAGCCCAGGGCGCCCGCCGTGACCGCCGCCGGGTAGGCGCCAATCGACAAGCCCGCCACGTAATCCGGCGCGGGGCTGCGCTGCATCAGCCAGCGCGCCCAGGCCACGCCAGCCAGCAGCAGGCAAAGCTGCACGGCACGGGTCGTCTGCAGGGCCTGCTGGCTGTCCAGCGCCAGGGCCTGCTGGCCGAGGGTGTCACTGGCCTCTTCCAGCAATTGCCCGGCCCCCTCAGGCAGGCGCTGCAGCATGCCCACCTGCTGGGCGCCCTGGCCGGGGAAGGCGAACAGGCTGCTCATGCGGCACGCTCCATCTCTGCCCATGGGTCGCTGACCAGGCGTGGGCCATGGGCCGACTTGAGCAGCACGCGGCGGGCGAAGCCGGCCCACTCACGCAGGGCGACGGCACCCGCCGGGGTTTCCAGCTGCAGGTCGATACGACAAGGCGCGCAATCGAGGATATCCAGCAGCTCACGCGCCTGCGCCCGGGCCAGCGGTTGTGGCGCGCGCAGCAGCAAGTCCAGGTCGCTGTCGGCGTGTACCACCTCCATACCGGTGGCGATCTGGTACCCCACCCCACCTGTCGGCCCCCAGGCCAGGCCGCTGGCATCCAGTACCGGGGCGACCGAAGCCAGGGCCTGCAATGCAGGCCAAGGGCTCTCAGCTTGCCAGCGCAGCGCTTCGGGGCCTTGCTGACACTGGATGTCGGCCAGCCGCATCAGTACACCCGACCGCTGCGCCCTGCCCTGGCCACGCAGCCCCACCGCCACCCAGCCGTTCGCACAGGTGGCACGGCGCACCACCACCGGCTGGCCGCTCAGCAGCACATCCTGCGCCCACTGCGGTGCATCAGCAGGCAGGCCCGATATGGGCATGCCCCAGAGCAGGTCGTGCGGCCTTGGCGCGTTCATCTCAAGCGCCCTGCCACTGGCGGCGCAGCTGTTCGCGCACTTGGCGCGAGGCGCTGCGGTTTTCGCCCGTCAGCCGCGACGACAGGTCGCTCGAGCTGCCGATGTCGCGCACCGCATCAGCCAGGCAGGCACGTACCTGGGCGATGTCGGCACTGCTCGGCGTCTCGGCGTTGTCCACCGTCAGGCGGCGCCACAGCAGGCCCAGCGAGGCGTAGCTGGCCAGGTCGTAGGCCATCGGCGGCACCTCGGCGGCCAGGGCTTCCAGTTGCTCGACGCTGCGCAGGGTGATGCGCGCCGCCGCCGCCTTGCCCATGGCGTGCACCATGACCCCGGCATCGTCCAGGGCGATCAGGCGCTGGGCCTGGTAACCGTGGGCCAGGAAGGCACCGGACATGGCCTTGCCGACCAGCAGGCCTATCACCGGGTGCCCGGCCAGCCGTGCCTGGGCATAGGCCTGCACCGCAGCGGCCAACGCCTGATGAATCCCCAAGGCTTCCTCACGGCGGCCATAGGCCTGACTGGGCACGTCGATCACCGCGACGATGGCGCGCTTTTGGCCGTGGCGGTCAGCCTCGACCGCTTCGCTCACGGCCTTGGCCAGGCCCCAGCCTTCCAGCAGGCCGACTTCGCCCGAGCGCGCCCGGGGGAAAGGGTTGTCGGCGTCCGGCACCACGGCGATGAAACGCGCCAGGCGGTTGTCCAGTTCGCCGTCGATTACCCGCAACGACGCGGGGTAGCCGGGCAAGGCTTGCCCACCGGCCAGGCCCGGCAGCCAGTTCAAGGCACGGTTCATTTGGCTTCTCCTTGGTACAGGTCACGCACGGCAGCGGCATCCAGTTGCGTGCAGTCATCGCCCAGCCGGGCCAGGCGTTCGAGGAACCAGGCGTATTGACCGGCGCGATCCCTTGAAGGCTCGTCGAGCAATTGCAGCAAGCGTTCGCGCAACGCCTCGATGTCATCGGCCACACAGGCATCGACCAGGCCGCTGGCGTGGCGCTGCTCGCCGCCGGTCAAGCTCCAGATGAAGGGGCGGTCCTTGGCGTCGTATTCACCGATGCCCGCTTCCTGCTCGATCACTTGCGGGCCGTTGAGGCCCAGGCGGGCTTCGCGGGTGACCAGCAAGTGGCTGCACAGGCCGGCGGCGATGGACATGCCGCCGAAACAGCCGACCGAACCTGCGACCAGGCCGACCACCGGCTGCCAGGCGCGCAGCTCGGCAATCGCCGCCTGTATTTCGGCAATCGCCGCCAGGCCCAGGTTGGCTTCCTGCAGGCGTACACCGCCGGTTTCCAGCAGCAGCACGGCGCAGGTGGGGATGCCGTTGCGGTTGTCTTCGATGGCCAGCTCCAGCGCACCGGCGATCTTGGCCCCTCCCACCTCGCCCATGCTGCCGCCCTGGAAACTGCCTTCGATGGCAGCGACCACAGCGTTGCGCCCGTTCAGCAGGCCCTTGGCGATGACCACGCCATCATCGGCCTGGGGCACGATGCCCTGGCGCGGCAGCCACGGTGACATCAGCCGGTCGAACGGGCCCAGCAGCTCACGGAAGCTGCCCGGGTCGAGCACGGCGCGGGCGCGCTGGCGGGCGCCCAGTTCGACAAAGCTGCGGCTGTGCAGCAAGCGTGCGATATCAGTCATGGGCGATCTCCTCGAAGCCTTGCTCCAGGCGCAGGCGCACCACGCCTGGGGTGGCGCCGAAATCATGGATGTCGATGTTCACGGCCGGCCAGGTGCGGCCCTCGAACAGGCGCTGGAACAGCTGCGCCCAGCGGGCAGCGCCGCCGTTGACCGAAGTCACCACCTGGATTTGCAGGCTACCGGCGGTGCCGGGTTCGATCAGCACTTCAAGGTCACCGGAGCTGACGCAGCCCACCAGCGTGCGGCCACGCCCAGGGGCGGCGGCGGGGAATTGAAAGGTCAGGGTTTCCATGTCACAGGCTCCCGGCTTTGTCGAGGAACAGGCAGGCGGCCAGCAGATCGGCGGCGCCGCCCGGTGAGGCATTCAGCTGCAGCAGTTGCTGGTCCAGCCGGCGCAGCTGTCGGCGCCCGGCCAGCGTGGCGCTGCCGCCTTCGCTCAGCACACTACGGGCGCCGTGCTGGACGGCAGCCAGCCCGGTCGGGCCGCTGCGCCAGAGCACGCAGGTATCGTTGAGCACGGCCATGATCGCCAGCAGCGCGTCGAGCCGGGCGTGCGGCTCGCTGGCACCGGCGGCGCGGCTGCGCTGCAGTTGTGGCAGGCCGTGACCGATAACCGCCGGGAAACCTTGTTGCGCCTGTTCGCGGGCGCCGCCAGTGCCATAGCGGCGGCGTACCTGCAGGCCATGGCTGTCCTGGGTGGTCATGGCGGGGTCGTCGAACAGTGCGATGCGCCCGGCACGGGCAGCCAGGGTGTTGGTATCGGCCTGGGTGTCGAGGGCCTTGGATGCAACCAGCAGGCCGAGGGCCCAGATTGCGCCGCGGTGGGTGTTGACCCCGCCGGTGGCGGCCAGCATCGCCGCCTCGCCTTCGCGGCCGAGCTGGCCCAAGGTGGCGCGCAGGGGCTGGCCGAGGGTGCCGATGGCCCGGGCGGCTTCGGCCATGTTGCGCAAGCAAGGCCACAGGGCCAGGGCCGAGGCATGCATCAGGGCCAGGGTCATGTCGTGGTGGGCGCCATTGCCACGGCGGTCGACCAGGCCGGGTTTGGGGGACAGGTCGGCTTCGTCGATCAGGGCTTCCACGGCCAGGTCGGCCAGGTGGTCGGCCAGGGGTAATTCGGTTGCTTGTGCTGGCCTCTTCGCGGGTGAACCCGCTCCCACAAGGATCGCGCAATTTCCAGATGCATCACTATTCCTGTGCTGGCGAAGAAGCCCACGCGGTTGCAAGTCGAGTGCTTTCATCACCAGCTCCTGAACCGTGCAGGCGGGTTGTAGAGGCCGCCAGACCATTCGACCAGGTCGGCGATGCTGCGCGCGGCCAGCAGTTCGCGGCTGGCGTCGGTACGGCGGATGCCGAGGTCTTCGGGCAAGGCGACCAGGCCCTGCTGGCGCAGGCGCTGAGTGTCCTTGGGGTCGTGCCGCAGGCCGATAGCGGTAACCCCGGCCACGGCGGCGATCATCTGCTGGCGCTCTTCCAGGCTGCGGGCCTTGTACAGGTAGGCAATGCCCTCCTCGGTCAGCAGGTGGGTAACGTCGTCGCCGTAGATCATCACCGGCGCCAGCGGCATGCCGGCTTTCCTGGCCACTTCCACGGCATCGAGGGTTTCCACGAAGGTAGGCTTGCCGCCTTCCTGGTAGGTCTCGACCATCTGCACCACCAGCTTGCGACCGCGTTCGAGCATGGTTTCCGGCACGGTCATGTCGAGCCAGGCCGGGGTCGCATGGCGACGGCCACGGGGGTCGTGGCCCATGTTCGGGGCGCCGCCGAAGCCGGCCAGGCGGCCGCGGGTCACGGTCGAGGAATGGCCATCGCCATCCACCTGCAGGGTGGCGCCGATGAACAGGTCGACGGCGTACTGCCCGGCCAGCTGGCACATCATGCGGTTGGAACGCAGCGAACCATCACGGCCAGTGAAGAACACATCCGGGCGCTGGGCGATGTAGTCCTCCATGCCCAGTTCGGTGCCGAAGCAGTGCACGCTTTCCACCCAGCCGGTCTCGATGGCCGGGATCAGTGTCGGGTGCGGGTTGAGTGTCCAGTTGCGGCAGATCTTGCCCTTCAGGCCCAGGGATTCGCCATAGGTGGGCAGGATCAGCTCGATGGCGGCGGTGTTGAAGCCAATGCCATGGTTCAGCGACTGCACCTGGTGCTTTTCGTAGATGCCGCGAATAGCCATCATCGCCATCAGCACGTGCACCGGCTTGATATGGCGCGGGTCGCGGGTGAACAGGGGCTCTATATAGAAAGGCTGGTCGGCAACCACCACGAAATCGACCCAGGATGCCGGGATATCGACCCGTGGCAGGTCATCCACGCGGTCCACCAGCTGGTTGACCTGGGCGATGACGATGCCGTCGCTGAACGCAGCCGGCTCCACCAAGGCCGGGGTGTCTTCGGTGCTGGGGCCGGTGAACAGGTTGCCGTCGCGATCGGCCATGAAGCCAGCCACCAGGGTGACGTTGGGGATCAGGTCGACCAGCAGCCTCGAGTACAGCTCGATATAGGTGTGGATGGCACCGACTTCGAGCAGGCCGTCTTCCAGCAGCTGGCCAATGCGCAGGCTCTGCGGGCCGGCGAACGAGAAGTCGAGCTTGCGGGCTATACCACGTTCGAACAGGTCGAGGTGCTCGGCCCGGCTGACGCTGGGCATGATCATGTGCAGGTCGTGCAGGCGCGCAGGGTCGACCTTGGCCAGCGCGCGGGAAAGGAAGTCGGCCTGCTTCTGGTTGTTGCCTTCGAGCACTACCCGGTCGCCGGGGGCCAGCAGCAGTTCCAGGGCTTCGACGATACGCTCGGTGGGCAGCACCACGCCGTCGGCGAGGTGGCGGACCCGGTCAAGGCGGCGCTGCTTTTCGGCGCGCCGCCGCGACCATTGCGGCGGTGGATTCTTGGTTGTTGTCATGGTGACTCCACGGGTTCGCTGTCGTGGGGTCACCTTAGGGCTGGGGTGGTGGGGGGATCAATCAAGCTACTGGCGCTTTCGTTACTGTCAGGTTAATGATTGGAGCGCGCTACCTTCGGGCAGGGCAAAAATGCACGATGCCCTTGCACAATTGTCGATTGTGCAAGGCAAATTCGCATGACAGGATCCTGCGATCCTCCAGCGAACTCCAGACTTCACTTGGAAAATCAATAACAAAGCAGGGAGAACGCAATGACTGCGCACGCTCATACCTCGGCAACCGACCATGTGCTGGCCGAGGTCCGCAACCAGATCGGCCATCTGACCCTGAACCGCCCCGCCGGCCTCAATGCCCTGACCCTGGACATGGTCCGCAGCCTGCGCCAGCACCTCGACCAGTGGGCCGAAGACCCGCACGTGCACGCCGTGGTACTGCGTGGCGAAGGCCCGAAAGGGTTCTGCGCCGGTGGCGATATCCGCTCGCTGCACGACAGCTTCAAGGCCGGCGAAACGCTGCATGAAACCTTCTTCGTCGAGGAATACGCCCTCGACCTGGCCATCCACCGCTACCGCAAGCCGGTGCTGGTGCTGATGGACGGCTTCACCCTCGGTGGCGGCATGGGCCTGGCCCAGGGCTGCGACCTGCGCGTGGTCACCGAACGCAGCCGCCTGGGCATGCCCGAAGTGGCAATCGGCTACTTCCCGGATGTGGGTGGCAGCTACTTCCTGTCGCGCATCCCTGGCGAGCTGGGCATCTACCTGGGGGTCAGCGGCAGCCAGATCCAGGCTGCCGATGCACTGTACTGCGGCCTGGCCGACTGGTACCTCGCCAGCGACCAGCTGGCAGCCCTCGACCAGGGCCTGGACCAGCTGCACTTCGGCGACCAGCCACTCAAGGACCTGCAGAACCTGCTGGCCAAGCTCGGCACCCAGGTGCTCGACGATGCGCCGCTGGAAAAACTGCGCCCGGTCATCGACCACTTCTTTGCCCTGCCCGACGTGCCTGCCATCGTCGAGCAACTGCGTGCGGTGAGCATTGGCGACAGCCACGCCTGGGCGGTAGCCACCGCCGACCAGCTGGAAAGCCGCTCGCCGCTGGCCATGGCGGTTACTCTGGAGATGCTGCGCCGGGGTCGCCACCTGAGCCTTGACGACTGCTTTGCCATGGAGCTGCACCTGGACCGCCAGTGGTTCCAGCACGGCGACATCATCGAAGGCGTGCGCGCGCTGATCATCGACAAGGACAAGCAGCCACGCTGGAACCCGCCGACCCTGGCCGCACTGCAACGCCAGCGGGTCGACCAATTCTTCGAAGGCCTGTGAGCCCGGGAGTACACAGATGCAAGACCTGGAACTGAGCGAAGAACAGATCATGATCCGCGACATGGCCCGGGACTTTGCCCGCGGCGAGATCGCCCCGCATGCCCAGGCCTGGGAAAAGGCCGGCTGGATCGACGATGGCGTGGTGCGCAAGATGGGCGAACTGGGCCTGCTGGGCATGGTGGTGCCGGAAGACTTTGGCGGCAGCTACACCGACTACGTCGCCTACGCCCTGGCGGTGGAAGAGATCGCCGCCGGCTGCGGTGCCACCGGAGCGATGATGAGCATCCACAACTCGGTGGGCTGCGGCCCGCTGCTGGCCTACGGCACGGCCGAACAGCAACAGCAGTGGCTGCCACGCCTGGCCACCGGCGAGGTGATCGGCTGCTTCTGCCTGACCGAGCCACAGGCCGGTTCCGAGGCGCACAACCTGCGCACCCGCGCCGAACTGGTGGATGGCCAGTGGGTGATCAACGGTGCCAAGCAGTTCGTCAGCAACGCTCGCCGCGCCGGCCTGGCCATCGTCTTCGCGGTGACCGACCCGGAGCTGGGCAAAAAGGGCCTGTCGGCGTTCCTGGTGCCCACCGACAACCCGGGCTTCAAGGTCGATCGCAGCGAGCACAAGATGGGCATCCGCGCTTCCGACACCTGCGCGGTCACCTTCGACAACTGCCGCATCCCTGCCGCCAATATCCTCGGTGAGCGTGGCAAGGGCCTGGCCATCGCCCTGTCCAACCTCGAGGGTGGCCGTATCGGCATTGCTGCCCAGGCACTGGGCATTGCCCGCGCCGCGTTCGAGGCGGCGTTGGCCTACTCGCGTGATCGGGTGCAGTTCGGCAAGCCGATCAACGAACACCAGAGCATCGCCAACCTGCTGGCCGACATGCAGGTGCAGGTGAATGCCGCGCGCTTGCTGATCCTGCATGCCGCACGCCTGCGCAGCGCCGGCAAGCCGTGCCTGTCGGAAGCTTCGCAGGCCAAGCTGTTCGCCTCGGAGATGGCCGAGCGGGTGTGTTCGATGGCGATCCAGGTGCATGGCGGGTATGGCTACCTGGAGGATTACCCGGTCGAGCGCTACTACCGCGATGCGCGGATCACGCAGATCTATGAAGGGTCTAGCGAGATCCAGCGGATGCTGATTGCGCGGGAGTTGAAGCACTACCCGCTTTAAAACCTTGCGCGATCCCTGTAGGAGCGGCCTTGTGTCGCGATAGGGCCGCATGGCGGCCCCAGCAATTTGTGCATCGAAGCTGACATCCTGGGGCCGCTTTGCGGCCCTATCGCGACACAAGGCCGCTCCTACAAGGGCCAGCGTTAACCGCCCCGCACTCGGCTATCGCCAATACCGCGAATCATCCACCACCCTGGCATGCCCCTCGAACAGCGCCGGCAGTTGCTCCTTGAGGTAGTCGATCCAGGTGCGCACCTTGGCATCCAGATAATGCCGTGACGGGTAAATCGCATACAGCGCGCTCTCGCGCAGGCGATACGGCGCCAGCAAGCGGCACAACCGCCCCTGCTCGATCGCCTGGCTGGCGGTGTAGAACGGCAGCAGGCCAATGCCCATGCCCAGCTCGCTGGCCACCAGCATGGCGTCGGCGACGTTGGTGGAAAAACTGTCGTTCGGTGCGATCACGCACTGGTCCACCCCTTGCGGAAACACCCAGTCACCTTCGTACATCGGATAAGCCATGCGCAGGCAACGGTGCTGGTGCAGGTCTTCCGGGCGCTCTGGCACGCCGTGGGCCAACAGGTAGCTCGGCGCCGCGCAGGGGATGCTGAAAATGTTGCCCAGCGGCACAGCGATCAGCTGCGAATCCGGCAACGCACCGTCCACGGTAATCACCACGTCATGCCCTTCGGCCAGCGGGTCGGGGTTGCGCTGGGACAGGGTCAGTTCGATCACCACCTCCGGGCACAATGCGTTGTAGCCGGCCACCAGCGGCATCAGCAACAGGCCCATCCCGTGCGGGCAATGCAAGCGCAGGCGACCGCGGGGCGTGAGGTGCGCGCCACGGGCTTCACCCACCGCCTCTTCGGTCAGCAACATGATCTGCCGCGCGCGCTCGAGAAACCGCTCGCCCGCCTCGCTCATGCGCAAACGCCGCGTGGTGCGGTGCAGCAGGCGGGTCTGCAGCTGGTTTTCCAGCTCGGCAACAATGCGCGAAACCTGCGCCGCGGAAATATCCAGGGCATTGGCGGCCGCAGCGAAGCTGCCGCATTCCACCACACGGGCGAAGGTACGCATGGCATGCAGCATGTCCATGAAGGTGCTCCTTGTTCGGTCTTATTCTTGCGTTACAGGCAGGAATCTATCACGGGTTAGCCCATTTATTGTGGATGGCCAATGAATGGATCATTAGTCATACATTGAAAAAAGGAGCCTGCCATGAAACGTTCGATCGCTGTCCTTGCCGTTACCGCTGCCCTCGCCTCGTTCGGTGCCCTTGCCGACACCGGCAGCAACCAGCCGGTCAGCAGCAGCAACTACGAATACGGCATGCCGCTGGACGTGGCCAAGGTCATCTCCATCACCCCGCCCAGCAACGCCGCCGACTGCCAGGTTGGTACCGCGCACATGGTGTATGTCGACCACCAGGGCCAGAAGCGCGAAATCGACTACCGGGAAATGGGCAACTGCTCGCAGCAGTGAGTCAGGCCAGTACCTCGGTGATCCAGCCGACCTGTTGCCTGAAGTCGTCGATTTTCGCCTGAGGCACCGCACCGCGGGCCCGCTCGAAGTTGGCCAGGGTCTGCTGCTTCTGCCGCAGCATGCGCCGCCACTTGACCAGAAACGCCTCGCTTTTCTCCTGCACCAGCACCGGGCCGAAGTACAGCTGTTCAGCGGTGTACGCCGCCCCGCCCGGCTCGGCGACGATGATCTCGTAGTCGAAGCGGTTCTCCCGCAGCAGTTCTTCGCTGACGATCCGGTAACCATTGCCCATCAGCCACTGGCGCAGTTCGCGCTCGGCGCCATTGGGCTGCAGCACCAGGCGCGTGACGCCAGCCAGGCGCTGCTTGCCGGCCTCGAGGATCTCGCACATGGTGTCGCCACCCATGCCGCAGATGCTGATCACCGAGATGCGATCTCCCGGCTCGACCGCTGCCAGGCCATCGGCCAGGCGCACGCTGACCCGTCCTTCCAGGCCGTTCCTGCGCACATTGCGCTGGGCCGAGGCGAACGGCGTCTGCGCCACCTCGCCCGCTACCGCCGCGTCCAGTATGCCGCGCAGCATCAAGGCTACCGGCAGGTAGCCATGGTCCGAGCCGATGTCGGCCAGGCGCGCGCCTTGCGGTACTTGTGCAGCCACGCGCTCCAGGCGCCTGGACAATGTCTGTTCGTTCAACGTAAACCCCTGCTTTGCAATCGGCCGCGATTCTGACGGCGAACGCCACGCATTTCAAACACCGGGGCGCCCTCGACCAGGCCGGCGCGCTCGCGTAGGCTTGCCGCTTTCCTTCCGTAGCAAGGCAAAACACACCATGGCACAAGCAGACATCATCTACACCCCGGACCCGGACGCCGAGTCGATTTCTTCCGACGTCGCCGAATACAACGGCGTGCTGGTCACCACGCAGATCCCGACCCACGCTGATGGCAGCCTGGAGCTGGGCGGCATCGTCGAGCAGAGCGAGTGCACCCTGCAGGCGCTGAAGGTGGCGCTGGAGAAGGCCGGCAGCGGCATGGACCGCGTGCTGCACCTGACCATCTACCTCACCGACATGGCCGACCGCGCGGCATTCAACGAGGTGTACCAGCGCTTCTTCAGCAAGCCCTGGCCGGTACGCGCCGCCGTGGGTGTGGCTGCACTGGCGTTCGAAGGCATGCGCGTGGAAGTGACCGCAATGGCTGCCAAGCGCTGACTTTTGCCTGAGGCACGATCCTTGTAGGAGCGGCCTTGTGTCGCGATTGGGGTGCGCAGCGCCCCCAGGTTCTCAGCTCCGCAGCAGATATTGCCGGGGCCGCGTTGCGGCCCTTCGCGACACAAGGCCGCTCCTACAAGCACCCCGATGATGCCGCCAGCCCGTTTCGCCGCTACAATGCCCGCCTAAACCGTGACAGCCCGAACCTATAACGACATGTCCCTTCCAAAGAATCACCTGGAACTGCTCAGCCCTGCCCGTGACGTGGCCATCGCCCGCGAAGCGATCCTGCACGGCGCAGACGCCATCTACATCGGTGGCCCGAGCTTCGGCGCGCGCCATAACGCCTGCAACGAAGTCAGCGATATCGCCGAACTGGTCGAGTTCGCCCATCGCTACCATGCACGCGTGTTCACCACCATCAACACCATCCTCCACGACAACGAGCTGGAGCCCGCGCGCAAGCTGATCCACCAGCTGTACGACGCTGGTGTCGACGCACTGATCGTGCAGGACCTGGGGGTGATGGAGCTGGACATCCCGCCGATCGAGCTGCACGCCAGCACCCAGACCGACATCCGCACCCTGGAACGGGCCAGGTTCCTCGACCAGGCCGGCTTCTCCCAGCTGGTGCTGGCGCGTGAGCTGAACCTGCAGCAGATCCGCGCCATCGCCGCCGAAACCGACGCCGCCATCGAATTCTTCATCCACGGTGCGCTGTGCGTGGCCTTCTCCGGCCAGTGCAACATCTCCCATGCGCAGACCGGCCGCAGCGCCAACCGTGGCGACTGCTCGCAAGCCTGCCGCCTGCCCTACACCCTGAAGGATGACCAGGGCCGCGTGGTCGCGTTCGAGAAGCACCTGCTGTCGATGAAGGACAACAACCAGACCGCCAACCTGGCTGACCTGGTCGACGCCGGCGTGCGCTCGTTCAAGATCGAAGGCCGCTACAAGGACGTGGCCTATGTGAAGAACATCACCGCCCACTACCGCAAGGAACTCGACGCCATCCTCGAAGGCCGCCCGGAGCTGGCCCGTGCCTCCAGCGGCCGCACCCAGCACTTCTTCGTGCCCGACCCGGACAAGACCTTCCACCGCGGCAGCACCGACTACTTCGTCACCGACCGCAAGGTCGACATCGGCGCCTTCGACTCGCCAACCTTTACCGGCCTGCCGGTGGGCGTGGTGGAAAAGGTCGGCAAGCGTGACATGCAGGTGGTCACCGAGGTGCCGCTGACCAACGGCGACGGCCTCAATGTGCTGGTGAAGCGTGAGGTGGTGGGCTTCCGTGCCAACATCGCCGAACCGCGTGGCGAATTCGAGGAAGACGGCGAGAAGCGCTACCGCTACCGCGTCGAGCCCAACGAAATGCCTGAAGGCCTGCACAAGCTGCGGCCCAACCACCCGCTGTCGCGCAACCTCGACCACAACTGGCAGCAGGCCCTGCAGCGCACCTCGGCCGAGCGCCGCGTCGGCGTGCAATGGCACGCGGTACTGCGCGAGCAACGCCTGGTGCTGACCGTCACCAGCGAGGAAGGCGTGGGCACGCAAGTGGCACTGGAAGGCCCGTTCGGCCCGGCCAACAAGCCGCAGCAGGCGCTGGACCAGCTGCACGACCTGCTCGGCCAGCTGGGCACCACCATGTACCACGCCGACAGCATCGAGCTGGACGCCCCACAGGCTTACTTCATTCCCAACTCGCAGCTCAAGGCCCTGCGCCGCGAAGCCATCGAGGCGCTGACTGCAGCACGGGTGCAGGCGCACCCGCGTGGCGGGCGCAAGGCCGAGACCACGCCACCGCCGGTTTACCCGGACTCGCACCTGTCGTTCCTGGCCAACGTGTACAACCAGAAGGCCCGCGACTTCTACCACCGCCACGGCGTGCAGCTGATCGACGCGGCCTACGAGGCCCATGAAGAGCACGGCGAAGTGCCGGTGATGATCACCAAGCACTGCCTGCGCTTCTCCTTCAACCTGTGCCCCAAGCAGGCCAAGGGCGTGACGGGCGTGCGCACCAAGGTGGCGCCGATGCAGCTGATCCAGGGTGATGAAGTGCTGACCCTGAAGTTCGACTGCAAGCCCTGTGAAATGCACGTGATCGGCAAGATGAAAAGCCACATCATCGACCTGCCGACCCCGGGCAGCGCGGTGGCCCAGGTGGTTGGGCACATCAGCCCGGAAGACCTGCTGAAGACCATTCCGCGCGGGCCGCATTGATCGGTGGCCTGCAAGGGCCCTTTTGCGGCTGAAGCCGCCTGCATGGTGATACTCGAAGGGATGGTGGGACGACTCGGGAAGACCCGACAATGCTCGCCTGCAAAAAACCGTTTGCCCCCGCGCAAACCTGCGCCCGCCAAGCCCTTCTTGTACACTCCTCGCATTAGCCCCCACCTGCACATTTTTTGGTGAACGCATGATCGAGGTAACCGAGGTTTCCATTGCCGAGCTGCGCGATGCGCTCGAGTCGGGCCGCACGACGGCGGTCGAGCTGGTCCAGGCCTACCTGGCGCGCATCGACGCCTACGATGGCGCCGACACCGCCACCGCCCTGAACGCCGTTGTGGTACGCAACCCCGAGGCGCTGAATGAGGCCGCAGCCTCCGACGCCCGTCGCGCCAAAGGCCAAGTCCTGAGCCCGCTGGACGGCATCCCCTACACCGCCAAGGACAGCTACCTGGTCAAAGGCCTGACCGCTGCCTCCGGCAGCCCTGCCTTCAAGGACCTGGTGGCCCAGCGCGACGCCTTTACCATCGAACGCCTGCGCGCCGCCGGCGCCGTGTGCCTGGGCAAGACCAACATGCCGCCCATGGCCAACGGCGGCATGCAGCGCGGCGTGTATGGCCGCGCCGAAAGCCCGTACAACGCCAACTACCTGACCGCACCGTTCGCCTCGGGCTCGTCCAACGGTGCCGGCACCGCCACTGCCGCCAGTTTCAGTGCCTTCGGCCTGGCCGAAGAAACCTGGTCCAGCGGCCGTGGCCCGGCATCCAACAATGGCCTGTGCGCCTATACCCCGTCGCGTGGGGTGATTTCGGTGCGTGGCAACTGGCCGCTCACACCGACCATGGACGTGGTGGTTCCCTATGCCCGTACCATGGCCGACCTGCTGGAAATCCTCGACGTGGTCGTAGCCGACGACGCCGACAAGCGCGGCGACCTGTGGCGCCTGCAACCCTGGGTGCCAATCCCGGCGGCTTCGACGGTGCGCCCGGCTTCGTACCTGGACTTGGCCGTGGATGCCAGCGCGCTCAAGGGCAAGCGCTTTGGCGTGCCACGCATGTACATCAATGCCGATGCCGAAGCCGGCACCTCCGAAAAGCCAGGCATCGGCGGCCCGACTGGCCAGCGCATCCACACCCGCGCCACGGTGATCGACCTGTGGCAGCAGGCCCGCCAGGCACTGGAGGCGGCTGGTGCCGAAGTACTGGAAGTGGACTTCCCGCTGGTATCCAACTGCGAAGGCGACCGCCCTGGCGCACCGACCGTGTACAACCGCGGCATCGTAAGCAAGGAATTCCTGCATGACGAGCTGTGGGAGCTGTCGGGCTGGGCCTTCGACGACTTCCTGCGCGCCAACGATGACCCCAGGCTCAACCGCCTGGCCGATGTCGACGGGCCGCAGATCTTCCCCCACGACCCGGGCACCCTGCCCAACCGTGAGGACGACCTGGCCGCTGGCATGGACGAGTACGTCAACATGGCCAAGCGTGGCCTGAAGACCTGGGACCAGATCGAGACCCTGCCCGACGGCCTGCGCGGCCTGGAGCAGACCCGCAAGATCGACCTGGAAGACTGGATGGACAAGCTGGGCCTGGACGCGGTGCTGTTCCCCACCGTGGCCGACGTGGGCCCGGCCGATGCCGACGTCAACCCGGCATCGGCGGACATCGCCTGGAGCAACGGTATCTGGGTGGCCAACGGCAACCTGGCAATCCGTCACCTGGGCGTGCCTACCGTGACCGTGCCTATGGGCGTGATGGCCGATATCGGCATGCCGGTGGGGCTGACCTTTGCTGGCCGGGCTTACAGCGACAATGCGCTGCTGAGCTTTGGTGCAGCCTTCGAGGCGACCGGGTCGCGTCGAATGATCCCGCCGCGTACCCCGCCCCTGGGCTGAGGGTTAAAAGGGCCGCTTTGCGGCCCATTCGCGGGTAAACCCGCTCTCATAGAACAACACATGACTCATTGGTTCGGCGAGGTTCTGTAGGAGCAGCCTTGTGCTGCGAAGAGGCCGGTACTGACAAAGCCTGTCTGTTGCTTGTACCGCCCTCTTCGCAGCACAAGGCTGCTCCTACAAAGGCCGCCTCAGACGAGCGATATTTGTTCTCTGCGCGACAGCGCAGCCCAAAAGGGCTGGGTAATCTCCCACAGGGACCCCACAGGTATTGAATACGTGGGGTCCCTGTGGGAGCGGGTTTACCCGCGAATGGGCCTGGAAAAGCAAATCGCCCAATTCAACTTTATGTGTAAAAATACACAAAACGTTGACTTTGCGATCTGCCATGCCTATCACCCCAAGCGAAGAACGCCAGTTCACCCTCACCGTCCTCAAGGCCGCCATCCAGGCCCTGGGCAGCGTTGCCGCGCGCAACATGGAAATCCTCCTGCACGACCTCGACCACCCGGAACACTCCGTGGTGGCGATCGTCAACGGCCATCTTTCCGGGCGCAGCGTCGGTAGCCCGATCCTCGCCGCCCCGGAACAGGACCAGGGTTTCAAGGCACTGATGCAGGCCTCGGCCGATCAGCACGGCTGCGAGCCGGTGGTGCTGCCCGACTACCCCACCACGCTGAAGGGCCGCACACTGCGCAGCGCCACGGCCATCTTCCGTGACAGCAGCGGCCACCCCTTCGCCAGCCTCTGCGTCAACACCGACGTCACCGGCCTGGATGCAGCCATGAATTTTCTCCGGCAGTTCCAACCAACAGCGGCCGCACCTGCCGTCAGTGAACCCGCCGACATGGAACTGCTGATGAGCGAGATAATCCAGGCATCCCTGCAGCGCAGCGGCCAGGGGCGAATGAACAAGCAGGCCAAGGTAGAAGCCGTAAGAGTGATGCAGGAGCGCGGCCTGTTCATCGTCAAGGGCGGCGTGGAAAAGGCTGCCAGCGCCCTGGGTGTGACCCGCTACACCGTTTACAACTACCTCGAGCAACTGCGCGGAGCTAGCCAATGACCTTGCATATCCATACCCCCCTGATCGAGTCCCGCCCGCTGTCGCTGGCCGCGGGCAGCAACGTCTGGCTCAAGCTCGAAGCCCTGCAGCCCTGCGGCTCGTTCAAGCTGCGCGGCGTGGGCCATGCCTGCGAGGTGCACCATGCCCGTGGCGCTCGGCATTTCGTGTCTTCCTCGGGCGGCAACGCCGGCCTGGCTGTAGCTTATGCCGGGCGCAAGCTGGGCGTGCCAGTGACTGTGGTGGTACCCGAGACCACCACCGAGCGGGCCAAGGACCTGCTGCGCCTGGAGGGCGCCAAGGTGGTGGTGCATGGCAGCTCCTGGCAGGAGGCCAACGCCCTGGCGCAGACCTTGGTCGGCCCGGATGACGCCTTCATCCACCCATTCGATGACCCGCTGCTGTGGGCCGGGCATGCCAGCCTGGTGGATGAAGTCGCCGAGGCCGGCGTGAGGCCGGACGCCGTGGTGTTGTCGGTGGGCGGTGGCGGTTTGCTCAGTGGCGTGGTCGAGGGGCTACAGCGCAACGGCTGGGGCGATGTACCAGTTCTGGCGGTGGAAACCGAAGGCGCGGCATCGCTGCATGCAGCCATGCGGGCGGGGCATTCGGTGGAGCTGGAACGTATTGCCTCGGTGGCGACGTCGCTGGGGGCCAAGCGTGTGGCTGACCAGGCGCTGGTGTGCGTGCAGCAGCATCCGGTGCACAGCCACCTGGTCAGTGACCGCGCTGCGCTGGAGGCGTGCGGGCGGTTCCTGCTGGACCATCGCGTGCTGGTGGAGCCAGCTTGTGGAGCAGCCTTGGCGTTGGCCTATGCACCGGGCGCCCTGGCGCAGTACCAGAATGTGCTGGTGGTGGTTTGTGGCGGGGCTACCGCCACGCTGGAGCAGATCCAGGCGTGGTTGCAGCAGGTTGATTGAGGTTCCCTGTACCGGCCTCTTCGCGGGTAAACCCGCTCCCACAGATTGGACTGCGCAAGGTCTGAAGCAAGCGCATTCCCTGTGGGAGCGGGTTCACCCGCGAACACCGGCGGAGCCGGTGCCATCCAATACAACACTCATCGGATTCTCCTTGCGGCACCCGGTTGCTGATTACGATAGTCACATGCCGCTGTTCTACTAAGCCCACCGCAACCGGAAAATTCCCGTCGCAACGGCGTCGACCACGACGAAATGCGTAACCCACCCTTTCGGTCTGCGGCAAGTGAAGGCACAATGCGTGTCCTTTTTTTGGCCGGCCTGGCCGGGGGCCTTTAAATGATCAAGACGCCGTACTACCTCATCGATAAAACCAAGCTGCTGGGCAACATGGAGAAGATCGCCTACGTGCGCGAACACTCCGGCGCCAAGGCACTGCTCGCCCTCAAGTGCTTTGCCACCTGGTCAGTCTTCGACCTGATGCAACAGTACATGGACGGCACCACCTCTTCGTCGCTGTACGAGCTCAAGCTCGGCCGCCAGAAGTTCGCCGGCGAAACCCACGCCTACAGCGTGGCCTGGGCCGACGACGAGGTCGAGGAAATGCTCGAGAACTGCGACAAGATCATCTTCAACTCGATCGGCCAGCTGCAGCGCTTCGCCGAACAGTCCGAAGGCAAGGTCCGTGGCCTGCGCGTCAACCCGCAGGTCAGCAGCTCCGACTACCTGCTGGCAGACCCTGCCCGCCCGTTCAGCCGCCTGGGCGAATGGGACCCGGCCAAGGTCGAACAGGTGATCGAGCAGATCTCCGGCTTCATGTTCCACAACAACTGCGAGAACGGCGACTTCGGCCTGTTCGACAAGATGCTCACGCACATCGAAGAGCGCTTCGGCCACCTGCTGCACAAGGTCGAGTGGGTCAGCCTCGGTGGCGGCATCCATTTCACCGGTGAAGACTACGCGCTGGAAGCCTTCTGCGCGCGCCTTAAAGCCTTCTCGGAAAAGTACGGCGTGCAGGTGTACCTGGAGCCGGGCGAAGCGGCCATCACCAACAGCGCCTCGCTGGAAGTGACCGTGCTCGACACCCTGTACAACGGCAAGCACCTGGCCGTGGTCGACAGCTCGATCGAAGCGCACATGCTCGACCTGCTGATCTACCGCCTCAACGCCAAGATGGCCCCCAACGACGGCGCACACACCTACATGGTCTGCGGCAAGTCGTGCCTGGCCGGTGACATCTTCGGCGAATACCAATTCGATCGTCCGCTGGCCATCGGTGATCGCCTGTCGTTCGTCGACGCGGCGGGTTACACCATGGTCAAGAAAAACTGGTTCAACGGTCTGAAAATGCCATCCATCGTGGTCAAGCAACTCGACGGCAGCGTCGAAGTGGTGCGCGAGTTCGGTTTCGAAGACTACGTTTCCAGCCTGTCGTAAGACCGGCTTTCAGTAAGGAGCAAGGGATAAATTGAAGAAGAACGTTCTTATCATTGGTGCAGGAGGTGTCGCCAAGGTGGTGGCCCACAAGTGCGCGCAGCATAACGACGAACTGGGTCGTATCGCTATCGCGTCACGGAACATCTCCAAATGCCAGGCCATCATCGACAGCGTCAAGGCCAAGGGTAGCCTCAAGGTACCCGCCGACATCCAGGCCTTCTCGCTCAATGCCCTCGATGTCGAGGCTACCAAGGCGCTGATTCGCGAGACCGAATCGCAGATCGTGATCAACGTTGGTTCCGCCTTCCTCAACATGTCGGTGCTGCGTGCCTGCATCGATACCGGTGTCGCCTACCTGGACACCGCCATCCACGAAGAGCCGGGCAAGATCTGCGAGACCCCGCCGTGGTACGGCAACTACGAGTGGAAACACCTCGAAGAGTGCCAGGCAAAGAACATTACCGCCATTCTCGGCGTCGGTTTCGACCCGGGTGTGGTGAACAGCTACGCCAAGCTGGCGCAGCAACAGTATTTCGACAGCATTGACTCGATCGACATCCTCGACGTCAATGCCGGTTCGCATGGCAAGTACTTCGCCACCAACTTCGACCCGGAAATCAACTTCCGTGAGTTCACCGGGCAAGTGTGGAGCTGGCAGAACAGCCAGTGGACCAGCAACACCATGTTCGAGGTCAAGCGTACGGACGACCTGCCGGTGGTGGGTTCGCAGAACCTGTACCTGACCGGCCACGATGAGGTTCACTCGATTTCGAAGAACCTCAACGTGCCGAACGTGCGTTTCTGGATGAGCTTCGGCGAGCACTACATCAACGTGTTCACCGTGCTGAAGAACCTGGGCCTGCTCTCCGAGCAACCGGTGAAAACCGCCGAAGGCCTGGAAGTGGTACCGCTGAAAGTGGTCAAGGCCGTGCTGCCGGACCCAGCCTCGCTGGCCCCGGGCTACACCGGCAAGACCTGCATCGGTGACCTGGTCAAGGGCACCAAGGATGGCCAGCCGCGCGAAGTGTTCATCTACAACGTGGCCGACCACGAAGAAGCCTACGCCGAGACCGACAGCCAGGGTATTTCCTACACCGCCGGTGTACCGCCAGTGGCTGCCGCCCTGCTGGTCGCCCGTGGCGAGTGGGATGCCAAGCGCATGGTCAACGTCGAGGAGCTGCCAGCCGAGCCGTTCCTCAAGGCACTGGACGTCATGGGCCTGCCGACCCGCGTCAAGGATGAAAAAGGCGATCGTCCTTGGGACGCTGAAGCCTAAGCAGCAAAGCAGAGGGGGCGCCATCAAGGCGCCCCCTCTGCTTTTGCAGGCCACGTGTAAGCCTAGATGCCCTGGCCAGAGGGCTTTGCCTGCTCAGCCAGCTTTTCCAGCAATACCTTGGCCAGCGCCTTGTCCGAGAACGGGTTCTGCCCGGTGATGAGTTCGCGGTCCACCACCACATTGGGTTGCCAGGCCTTGGCGTAGCCCATGTCGCCCCCTGCCATCGCCATGGCGTTGGCCGGGTAGAACAGCAGCCGCTGGTCCTTGAGCGAACCTTCGAATACCTGCTCCTCCGGGTCGGAGAAAATGGTCATCTTGTAACCCTTGTACAACCAGTCGGTGGCTGCCGGCTTTTCACCACGCGCCAGCGCCGACTGGTAGCTGGCCGGGTCCTGCTGGGCCGAGAGCAAGGCGATGGGGCCGTGGCAGATCGCGGCTGTAGGCTTGCCGGCTTGATGGAAATGCCGCAGCAAGGCGCCCACGTCCGGGTTGTTGGCCAGGTCGATCAACGGCGCATGGCCGCCGGGGATGAACAGCCCGGCATAGCGGCCCAAGTCACCTGCCAGTACTTCTTTCACCGACAGGGTATCGTCAATGCCCGGCAGGCCTTGCACGACCTTCTCGATCCGGCGCATCTCCACCGCATCGCCGGCAAAGTAGCTCGGGTCGATCGAACGCTGGTCGACACTCGGGGCATTACCCTTGGGGGTAACCAGCACCAGCTTGTAGCCAGCCTTGAGCAACTGGTCGGCAGGCACGCCGAATTCGTTCAGGTAGTAGCCGGTGGCGTAGCGCTTGCCGTCCTGCAGGGGCAGCTGGTGCTCGCTGGACAACAGCACCAGCACCTCTCCCTTGGGCGCAGCGTGGGCGCCGGTGGCAAGCAGGGTGCTGGCAACAGCCAGGGCAAGCCGGGACATCTTGGTCATGCAACAATCTCCTGATCAGGCAAATAGAGCTGTCCGCTCATGTTGGCGGGGATGCGTTCATGCTAACGGCGAGGCTATGATTCGATAATTCGAAAGCTCTCATGCCTGTGATCCAGAAAATGAATATCTCCAGCAAGGACTTCAACCTGCTGTACCTGTTCCATGTGCTGTACCAGGAACGCAACGCCACCCTCGCCGCCCAGCGCATGGCGCTGAGCCAGCCGGCCCTAAGCCACAAGCTCAACAAGCTGCGCCATCAGTTTGGCGACCCGCTGTTCGTGCGCGCGCCCAGGGGCCTGACCCCGACACCACGCGCCCACGAACTGGCGCCTGAGGTAGAACGCCTGGTAGTGGGCCTGGAAGGTTTTTATGAGCGCTGCGAAGGGCAGGACTTCCTCGCCCGCCCTGCCCGACTGCACCTGTACAGCACCGATTATGTGGAGCAGACCCTGTTGCCCAGACTGCTGCCGATCCTGCGTAGCCAGGCACCGAACCTGACGCTGGTCACCTGCAACACCCGCGGTCTGCTGCCTCGCGAAGAACTGGAGAAAGGCACCTGTGACCTGGCCGTTGCCGGGTTCTACACCGACCTGCCGGAAACCTTCCACCAACAGCGCCTGCTCAGTGAACACTTGGTAGTGCTGGCCTCGCGCAGCCATCCAGGCCTGGAAAACGGCCTGGACCTCGATACCTTCCTTGCCAGCGACCACCTGCTTACCACCCTCACCGGCGACCTCGATGGCCTGGTCGACCGCGCCTTGCGCAGCCTGGGCATGCAACGGCGGGTCGTGGCTGGCCTGTCGAGTTTCCTGGCCCCCATGCGCCTGCTGCGCGGCACCGATCTGCTGCTCACCTGCCTGCGCTCGCTGGCCACCGAAGCCGTCGAACGTGACGACGACCTGCTCATGTACCCGCTGCCGCTGACATTGCCAGCGATCGAGGTGATGCAGATCTGGCACGAACGCACCCACGCCGACCCCTTGCGCCGCTGGTTTCGCCAACAGCTGTGGAACGTCGCCCAAGAGGCAGCCGACTGCGCGAGTAACAATTTCTAAACAACGATGTGACATTTTTTTTCAGCTTTCTCGCCAAGGAGCTGTCAGATGAAGGTCACGGTTTTCGGTACCGGCTATGTCGGCCTCACCCAGGCAGTGTGCCTGGCACAGGTGGGCCATTCGGTGTTGTGCATGGATGTCGACGCCGAGCGGGTCGCCAGCCTCAATGCAGGCCATTGCCCGATCTTCGAGCCCGGCCTTGCGCCGATGCTGGAGAAGAACCTGGCCTGCGGACGCCTTCGCTTCACCACCGACGCCAGCGAAGCGGCCAACTACGCAAAGGTGCAGTTCATTGCCGTCGGCACCCCGCCTCAGGCCGATGGCAGCGCCGACCTGAAGCACGTGTTCGCCGTGGTCGACAGCATCCTCGAACATGCCGATGGCCCCAAGCTGATCGTCAACAAATCCACCGCGCCGGTTGGTACGGTGCACCGCATCAAGGCGCGCATCGCCCAGGCCGTGGCCGATACCAGCCGCTTGCGCGTCGTCAGCAACCCCGAGTTCCTCAAGGAAGGCTCGGCGGTCGATGACTGCATGCGCCCGGAGCGCATCATCATCGGTGGCGCGGAGCCCGCCGAAGTAGAGCTGCTGCGCGAGCTGTACCTGCCGTTCAGCCGCAACCGCGAAAAACTGATGGTGATGGACGCGCGCAGCGCCGAGCTGACCAAGTACGCGGCCAACTGCATGCTGGCGACCAAGATCTCGTTCATCAACGAAATCGCCAACCTGGCCGAGCATCTGGGCGCCGACATCGAACTGGTGCGCCGCGGCATCGGCTCGGACCCGCGCATCGGCTACGACTTCATCTATGCCGGCTGCGGCTTTGGCGGCTCATGCTTCCCCAAGGACCTGCAAGCCCTGCGCCGCAGCGCCGAGGCCGAGGGCTTCGAACCACAGTTGCTGCGTGCGGTGGAATCGGTCAACGAGCAGCAAAAGAACCGGCTGTTCGGCAAGATCCAACGCCACTACCCACGCGGCCTGCGAGGCAAGGTCTTCGCCGTGTGGGGGTTGTCGTTCAAGCCCAATACCAACGACATTCGCGAGGCCTCCAGCCGAGTCCTGCTGGAAGCGCTGTGGGCCGCCGGCGCGCGGGTGCAGGCCCATGACCCGCAGGCCATGGAGGAAATCCAGCGGCACTATGGCGCCCGCGCCGACCTGCAACTGGTACCGTGCAAGGACGACGCGCTGCGCGGCGCCGATGCCCTGGTGATCGTCACCGAATGGCAGGAATACCGCGTCCTCAACCTGGACAAGGTGCCGCAACAACTGGCCGACCGGGTGGTGTTCGACGGGCGCAACCTGTTCGAACCCGAGCAAATGGCCGCCGCCGGCCTGACTTACTACGGCATCGGCCGCGGCCAGGTGCAGCCAGCATGCCCGTACTGATTACCGGCGTGGCCGGCTTCACCGGCGACCACATTGCACGGCGCCTGCGCGAAGCAGGCATCGAGGTGGTCGCCGCATGGTACTTTGCTACGGCGTAACGGCGCCCTCGGGAGGATTCAGTTGCAACACCTCGTTGGTGTATGCCCACTCCTTCTGCACCTGGTCCGGGTGGTCGTTAAGGCGGATGCCGTAGGACGGGATGATCTGCCTGATCTTCGCCTGCCACTGCGGCGATGCCATCTTGTCCTTGAACACCTTGCTCAGCACATCGAGCATGATCGGCGGCGCGGTCGAGGCGCCAGGCGAGGCACCCAGCAATCCTGCAATGCTGCCATCCTTGGACGTCACCACTTCAGTGCCGAGCTTGAGCACACCACCCAATGCTTCGTCCTTCTTGATGATCTGCACCCGCTGGCCCGCCTGCCACAGCCGCCAGTCCTCCTTCTTCGCCTCGGGGAAGTAGGTGCGCAACGCTTCGAAACGGTCATCGTCAGATTGCAGTACCTGGCCGATCAAGTACTGCACCAGGTCGAACTCGCGCACCCCGACTCTTACCATCGGCCAGGCATTGTGCACACTGGCGCTGGCGAACAGGTCAAGCAGCGAGCCCTGCTTGAGGAACTTGGTCGAGAAGGTGGCGAACGGCCCGAACAGGATCATGCGCTTGCCATCGAGCACACGGGTGTCCAGGTGCGGCACCGACATCGGTGGTGCGCCGGTGGCGGCGATACCGTAGGCCTTGGCCATGTGACGCTGGGCGATGGCCGGGTTGTCGGTGACCAGGAACGAACCACCGACCGGGAAACCGGCATAGTCCTTGGCCTCCTCGATACCCGACTTCTGCAGCAGTGGCAGCGCTGCACCACCTGCGCCGATGAACAGGAACCTGGCGTCGGTGGCCGCGTTGCTGCCGTCCTTGAGGTTCTTGTATTCGACATGCCAGGAGCCGTCGTCGTTGCGGGTGATCGCCTGCACTTCGGTCGACAGCTTGAGGTCGAAGTTCGGCCGGGTCTGCAGATAGCCCACGTATTGCCGGGTGATCTCGCCAAAGTTGACGTCGGTGCCGATCGGCGTCCAGGTCACGGCCAGTTTCTGGTTGGGGTCGCGGCCCTCCATCATCAACGGTACCCACTTGCGGATCTGCTCGTGGTCCTCGGAGTACTGCATGGGCTTGAACAACGGGCTGACCTGCAGCGCCTCGTAGCGCTTCTTCAGGAAGCGAATGTTGTCGTCGCCCCAGACGAAGCTCATGTGCGGAGTAGTGTTGATGAAGGAATGCGGGTTCTTCAGCACGCCCTGCTTGACCTGCCAGGCAAGGAACTGACGGGTGACCTGGAACGACTCGTTGATCTCCACCGCCTTGCTGATATCGACCTTGCCGTCCTTCTCCGGGGTGTAGTTCAGTTCGGCCAGGGCCGAGTGGCCGGTACCAGCGTTGTTCCAGCCGTTGGAGCTTTCTTCGGCGACCTTGTCCAGGCGCTCGACCATTTCCATCGACCAACCCGGCTCCAGCTCATTGAGCCAGACGGCCAGGGTTGAACTCATGATGCCGCCGCCCACCAGCATGACATCGACTCTTCTGGTTTCCGCGGCCTGGGCATCGAGCATGCCGAATGCCAAGGCCAGCCCGGTCAGCGCCAGTACCGGCTTGATGGTGATTCTCATAACCGCCCCCTTGCCTCGTTGCTATCCCTAAGTCAGCCACAAGCTTAGATGACGGATTTGGTCGGGCGTGGCTGGTGCACAATCACTTGCAATCCGTCACGTCTCAAAATACTGTATGAATATTCAGTATCACAGGTCAGGCCCATGCAACTCATCGCCAAACTCGGCATCCTTGCCGATGCTGCCAAGTACGACGCATCCTGCGCCAGCAGCGGCGCGCCCAAACGCAACTCGCGCGGGGCTGATGGGCTGGGTGCTACCAATGGCATGGGCATCTGTCACAGCTACACCCCTGATGGGCGCTGCGTATCGCTGCTCAAGGTGCTGCTGACCAACTTTTGCCTCTACGACTGCCAGTACTGCGTCAACCGCCGATCCAGCAACGTGCCACGCGCACGCTTCAGCCCCGAGGAAGTGGTCCGGCTGACCCTGGACTTCTACCGGCGCAACTGCATAAGCGGCCTGTTCCTCAGCTCCGGCATCATCCGTTCGGCGGACTACACCATGGAGCAGCTGGTCCGCGTGGCGCGGCTGTTGCGCGAAGAGCACGACTTCCGCGGCTACATCCACCTCAAGACCATCCCCGATGCCGACCCGTTGCTGATCGAGGAGGCCGGGCGCCTGGCAGACCGGCTCAGCGTCAACATCGAGCTGCCGACCGACGCCAGCCTGAAACGCCTGGCACCGGAAAAACAGGCGCACACCATTCGCCAGGCCATGGGCGTGATCCACCAGGGCCAGCAAGCTGTGGCCCACGAACCCAAGGCGCCGCGCTTTACCCCGGCCGGGCAAAGCACCCAGGTGATCGTCGGGGCCGACAGCACCGACGACAGCACACTGCTGCGCAATGCCGAATCGCTGTACCAAGGCTACGGCCTCAAGCGTGTGTACTACTCCGCCTTCAGCCCCATCCCTGACAGCCCCGGCAGCGTCCCCCTGGCCGCACCACCGCTGCTGCGCGAGCACCGTCTGTACCAGGCTGACTTCCTGTTGCGTGGCTATGGCTACAAGGCCGGCGAGCTGCTGGGCCAGAGCGGCAATCTGGCACTGGACATCGACCCCAAGCTGGCCTGGGCGCTGGCCAACCGCGACGTGTTCCCGCTGGATGTGAACCGTGCCGAGCCGGCGCTACTGGCGCGTATCCCCGGCATCGGCCTGCGCAGCGTGCAGCGCCTGGTAGCCCTGCGACGCGAACGGCGCATTCGCTACGATGACCTGATCCAGTTGCGCTGCGTGCTGGACAAGGCGCGGCCATTCATTGTCACCAGCGACTACCGCCCGCCCCAGGCCGAACTGCGCAGCGGCCTGCTGAGGGCGCGCTTGCGTGAGCCGCAGGCGCCGGTGCAGATGGGCTTGTGGGGATGATCGCGCTCGATTGCGACGGCCTGTTCGCCACCTGGCGTGACCAGGCCCGGGTGTTGTTGGGGCATGGCATCGACCCGTCGGAGGTCACCTGGGCGCAAGGGCCGGTGGCTGATTTGCTGGCCGTACCGACAGCGCTGCCGGAAGGCTCCGGTCCCTTTCGCGCCAAAGTGCCTGCGGCGCTGCTCGGCCAGCTGGAACAGGCGGCCCGCTACCGTGGCGAGCACCGCTGGAACCTGCTTTACGAGGTACTTTGGCGGGTGGCCCATGGCGACCGCACTGCAATGCTGCCGGGTGACCGATTGGGCAGTGAGCTGCATAGACGGATCAAGCAGGTCAATCGCGAAGCACACCACCTGCATGCGTTTGTACGCTTCGTGCCACTACCCGAAGTATTGGCTGAACAGCTGCAACTCGACCTGGTGGCCTATCACGAGCCGGCGCATGACATTCTGGAAAGCGCCAGTGGGCATTTCGCCGACCGCCTGGGGCGTTTGCGCTGGATGATTGCCACGGCCCACGACGGCATACGCTTCGATGGCCAGGCATTCGACTACCAGCGACAGTGCCCCGAACCCTGGCGCCAATGGGCCCGCAACGCCGAAGACCCTGGTGCCGAATTATGGCGCACCTACTATCGTCATACCTTCAATCCCGCCCGCCTCAACCCCGACGCCTTGCGCTTGCACATGCCCGGGCGGTTCTGGCGTCATTTGCCGGAGGGCATGCTGATTCCGCAGCTCGAAGGCCTGGCTCGGCAAGGCAAGCAACGGGACGGCCAAGCACTGGAGGTCGCCTCTCAGGCCGGCAAACAAATCAGCAAGCCCATACGGTAGTTGCGTATTCGCAAACCTTGATCAGTGGGAGTTTCTTCGCGGGCATGCCCGCCCACACAGGTATTGCACAGTTCTCGAAGTGTGTAGAGATCCGGAGGGAGCGGGCGCGCCCGCGAAACTGCCAAAAGCAATCTCAAGCCGAACGATCAGCCGCCACAGCCGTCATAACCTGAGCCGCTGCCGACACGCAAAGAGGACGCGAAATGACCCAACCCGACCCGTCATACGTCAAATGGCTCGAAGACCGCGCCATGCTCAAGGCCTCCCAGCAACGCACCCACCTGTACTCGGGCCAGTCGCGCCTGTGGCAACAGCCCTACGCCGAAGCGCAGCCCCGCCGCGCCACTGAAATCGCTTCGGTCTGGCTGACCGTCTACCCCGATGCCATCATCGCCCCCGAAGGTTGTTCGGTGCTTGGCGCCTTGGGCCACGAGGCGCTGTGGAAGCGTTTGTCGGAGATCGGCATTCAGGGACTGCACACCGGCCCGATCAAGTTGTCCGGCGGCATTCGTGGCCGTGAACTCACCCCCAGCGTGGACGGCAACTTCGACCGCATCAGTTTCGACATCGACCCGCTGTACGGCAGCGAGCAGGAGCTGATCCAGATGAGCCGCATGGCCGCCGCGCACAACGCCGTGACCATCGACGACCTGATCCCCTCGCACACGGGCAAGGGCGCCGACTTTCGCCTGGCCGAGCTGGCCTACGGTCCCTATCCGGGGCTGTACCACATGGTCGAAATCCGCGAGGAAGACTGGCCGCTGCTGCCCGAAGTGCCTGCCGGGCGCGACGCGGTCAACCTGCTGCCGGCCCAGTGCGACGAGCTCAAGGCCCGCCATTACATCGTTGGCCAGCTGCAACGGGTTATCTTCTTCGAACCAGGTGTGAAGGAAACCGACTGGAGCGCCACGCCGCCGGTGACCGGTGTGGATGGCAAGACACGGCGCTGGGTGTACCTGCACTACTTCAAGGAAGGCCAGCCATCGCTGAACTGGCTGGACCCGACCTTCGCCGCCCAGCAGATGATCATTGGCGATGCCCTGCACGCCCTGGACTGCCTGGGTGCACGTGGCCTGCGCCTGGATGCCAACGGTTTTCTCGGTGTGGAGACCCGCGCCAGCGGCACTGCCTGGTCGGAAAGCCACCCGCTGTCGATCGTCGGCAACCAGCTGATCGGCGGCATGATCCGCAAGGCCGGCGGTTTCAGCTTCCAGGAGCTGAACCTGACCCTCGACGACATCGCGCAGATGTCCAGGGGTGGTGCCGACCTGTCCTACGATTTCATTACCCGGCCGGCCTACCAGCATGCGCTGCTGACTGGCGACACCGAGTTCCTGCGCCTGATGCTCAAAGAGATGCATGCTTTCGGCATCGACCCGGCCTCGCTGATCCATGCCTTGCAGAACCACGACGAGCTGACCGTGGAGCTGGTGCATTTCTGGACCCTGCATGCCCACGACATGTACCTGTACAAAGGCCAGACCTTGCCTGGCGGCATCCTGCGCGAGCACATCCGCGAAGAGATCTACGAACGGCTGTCGGGCGAGCATGCGCCATACAACCTGCGCTTCGTCACCAATGGCATAGCCTGTACCACGGCCAGCCTGATCGCTGCCGCGCTGGGTATCCGCGACCTTGGGCAGATCGGGGTGGCAGAAATCGAGCTGATCCAGAAGGTGCACCTGCTGCTGGTCATGTACAACGCCATGCAGCCGGGTGTGGTGGCGCTGTCCGGCTGGGACATGGTAGGCGCCCTGCCCTTGCCCGCCGAAGCGGTCGCCCAGCGGATGCTGGATGGCGATACCCGCTGGATTCACCGCGGCGGCTACGACCTGGCCGGGCTGGAGCCACAGGCCCAGACGTCTGTGCGTGGCATGCCCCGAGCCCGGGCGCTGTATGGCAGCCTGGACAGCCAGCTGGAGAATGGCGATTCGTTTGCCTGCAAGGTGAAGAAGCTGCTGGCGGTGCGCCAGGCCTATGGCATTGCCACCAGCCGCCAGGTGCTGGTGCCCGAAGTCAGCAGCCCCGGCTTGCTGGTGATGGTGCATGAGCTGCCGGCCGGGCGTGGCATCCAGATCAGTGCGCTGAACTTCGGCCAGGAAGTGATTGCCGAGGAGCTGCAACTGACCGGGTTCACGCCGGGGCCGGTGGTGGACATGATCAATGAAACGGTCGAAGGGGATTTGACCGAGGATGGGCGGCTGATGGTGAACCTGGACCCGTATGAGGCGCTGTGCCTGCGGATCGTCAACAGCAGCGGCCATGTCTGAATTGTATTTGCTCCATTGCCTTCGCCGGTGAAGCTCTGAACGGCAGCCACGCGATACCTGTGGAAGCGGGCGCGCCCGCGAACACCGGCGCAGCCGGTGCCATCCACCGCATCGCCTGCTTCGCGGGCATGCCCGCTCCCACAGGGGCCCCACCACCTGAAGGAATGCGCCATACCTGTAGGAGCGGGTTTACCCGCGAACACCGGCGCAGCCGGTGCCATCCACCGCGTCGCCTGCTTCGCGGGCATGCCCGCTCCCACAGGGGCCCCACCACCTGAAGGAATGCACCATACCTGTGGGAGCGGGTTCACCCGCGAACACCGGCGCAGCCGGTGCCATCCACCGCGTCGCCTGCTTCGCGGGTGAACCCGCTCCCACAGGGTCACCTCCAGCTGACAAAGTGCGCCGTGCCTGTGGGTTTCCAGTGTCCAGACCAATGGCTGGCTTGCTTTTACCGCTCCACGGGCATAGCGTTCGGAGGTTTTCTTTTCCGTGCCCAGGAGCAACTCCATGTACACCGGCATCGTCCAGGCCGTCCGCCCTCTGCTTGATGTGACCACCTACCCGGGCCACAACCAGTTCACCATCGACCTCACCCCCGAACTGCTCGACGAGCTGAAGATCGGCGCCAGCGTCAGTGTCGAAGGCACCTGTCTGTCGGTCACCGAGATCAACGGCACCCAGGTCAGGTTCGACGCCATGACCGCCACCCTCGAACGCACCAACCTGCGCAACTTCAAGGCCGGCCAGGGCGTCAACATCGAACGCTCGGCGAAGATGAACGCCGAAGTCGGCGGCCACCTGATGGCCGGCCACATCGCCACCACCGCCGAAATCGTCGAGCTGTCGATCAAGGAAACCGGCGCCTACATCAAGTTCCGCATGCCACCGGAATGGGGCAAGTACGTATTCCCGCGCGGTTTTATCGGGGTCAACGGCTGCAGCCTGACCGTAGCCGATGTCGAGGACAATGTGATCACCATCAATCTGATCCCGGAAACCCTGCGCCAGACCACCTTCCCCAGCTACAAGGCCGGCGAGCTGCTCAATATCGAAGTGGACCACCAGACAATGGTGCTGGTCGATGTAGTGGAGCGCACCATCAAGAGCACCCTGGCCCGCGAAATGCCTCGCTGAGTTCCCGAGGATGCTGCCCAACACCCTCCCCGCGCGCACAGCCAAGCGGCTGCGCCTGCAGATTCTGCGTGGTCGTGTCGGCCTCGGCCTGGTCGCCGGCCTGTCCGTACTGGCCGGCATGACCGATGCCATCGGCCTGCTGGCGCTGGGCGACTTCGTGTCGTTCATGAGTGGCAACACCACACGCCTGGCCGTCGCCATCAGCGATGCGGACCTGGCCCTGGTGCTGCGCCTGAGTGCTGCAGTGCTGAGCTTCGTCATCGGCAACGCCCTGGGCGTGCTGCTGGCGCGCGCGTTCCGCCGTCGAGCCTGGCCGGTGCTGCTGGTGGTCGCCGCCCTGCTGGGCTTTGCAGCCGCATGGCCCTTGGCAGCGACCTTGCCCGCGCTGCTCGCCGCCACACTGGCCATGGGCATGATCAACGCCGTGGTCGAACAGGTGAACGGCCTGCCCATCGGCCTGACCTACGTCACCGGCGCCCTGTCACGCTTCGGTCGTGGGCTGGGGCGCTGGCTGCTGGGCGAGCGGCGCAATGGCTGGCGGGTGCAACTGGTGCCTTGGGCCGGCATGCTGCTGGGCGCCGCGCTGGGTGCCTGGCTGCAGCACCACCTGGGCCTGCAGGCGCTAGCCGGCAGCTGCTCGCTGGCCTGCGTGCTGGCCCTGGTGTCGCGGTTCATTCCACGGACGTGGCAGCGTGGCTACATGCCACACTGATCACTCGATGCGCGGGTGCTGCTGCACCAGCAACTTGCGCTTGGCCTCCAGTTCGGCAATCTGCGCATCGATGTCCTCTATCCTTTGCTCGATGTTGTCGTGGTGCTCCTGCAGCAGCTCACGCGCTTCCTCGATATCCGATGCTGCCGGTGCCGCGCCGCGCAGCGGCTTGTTGGCGGTTTCCTTCATGGTCAGGCCGGTGACCAGCCCCACGGCGGCGATCACCATCAGGTAATAGGCCGGCATGTACAGGTTGCCAGTACTTTCCACCAGCCAGGCGGCGATGGTCGGGGTGAGGCCGGCGATCAGCACCGAGATGTTGAAGGCGCTGGCGAGGGCGCTGTAGCGGATGTGCGTGGGGAACATTGCCGGTAGCGTCGAGGCCATCACGCCGATGAAGAAGTTCAGCAGCACGGCAATGATCAGCAGCCCGGCAAAGATCACCCCCAGTACGCCGCTGTTGATGAGCATGAATGCCGGAATGGCCAGCGCAAACAGGCCGACGCTGCCGACGATGATGAACGGTCGGCGGCCGAACTTGTCGCTGAGCAGCCCGATCATTGGTTGCACGAACAGCATGCCGACCATGATCGCGATGATGATCAGCACGCCATGGTCTTCGCTGTAGTGCAGGTTGTGCGACAGGTAACTGGGCATGTACGTGAGCAGCATGTAGTAGGTGACGTTGGTGGCGATCACTACACCGATACAGGTCACCAGGCTGCGCCAGTGTTGGGTGGCGACCTCCTTGAAGGAAACCTTGGGCCCGGACGCCAGGCCTTCGCGGTCGCCCTGCTCCAGCTTGTCGACATGCTGCTGGAAAGCCGGCGTTTCCTCCAGAGCATGGCGCAGGTACAGGCCGATGATGCCCAGCGGCAAGGCGAGGAAGAACGGCAGGCGCCAACCCCATTCGAGGAACTTTTCCTCACCCAGCACCGTAGAGATCAACACCACCACACCGGCACCCAGCACGAACCCGGCAATCGAGCCGAAGTCCAGCCAACTGCCGAGAAACCCCCGTTTTCGGTCCGGGGCATATTCGGCGACGAAGATCGACGCGCCGGTGTACTCGCCCCCCACCGAGAAGCCCTGGGCCATCTTGGCCAGCAG
Source organism: Pseudomonas sp. SA233 (assembly GCF_054792385.1). Lineage (NCBI taxonomy): Bacteria > Pseudomonadati > Pseudomonadota > Gammaproteobacteria > Pseudomonadales > Pseudomonadaceae > Pseudomonas > Pseudomonas sp. SA233. The sequence continues at coordinate 3,257,095 of NZ_CP096449.1, forward strand.
CAACAGGATCGGCGCCCAGATACCGATGCTGGCATAGGACGGTATCAGGCCGATGGCAAAGGTGCTGAGCGACATGATCACGATGGTCGCAGCGAGGATTTTCTGCCGCCCGAACCGGTCGCCCAAGGCACCGAAGAACAGCCCGCCCAGAGGCCTGATCAGAAACGGCACCGAGAACGTGGCCAACGCCGCGATCATCTGCACGCTTGGGTCGGCATTGGGGAAGAAAACCTTGCCCAGGGCGTAGGCGACGAAGCCGTAGACGCCGAAGTCGAACCACTCCATGGCATTGCCCAGTGCCGCCGCGGTGATTGCCTTGCGCATCTTGCCGTCGTCGACGATGGTGATGTCCTTCAGGCCGATTGGCTGGATGCTTTTCTTGCGAGGTTTCATGTCCGTATCCCTGTCGATGAATGCTCTAAGGGATGAGATACGACGGGACACTAAATAATTCAGCGCTTACGGTTTTTTTGTGTTTTTCCTCACCGGTTGCGGCGCAGGCAAAGAAAAGCCGCTGCGATGGCAGCGGCTTGCATGGGCAACGGCTCGCGGTCAGATGCCTTCGCGGGCCAGGTCCATGGCGAAGTAGGTGAGGATCAGGTCGGCACCGGCACGCTTGATCGCGCCAATGCTTTCACGCACCACCCGGCCTTCATCGATGGCGCCAGCCAGGCCACCGAACTTGATCATCGCGTACTCGCCGCTCACCTGGTACGCCGCCAGCGGCAGGCGCGAGGCTGCACGGATATCGGCGATCACGTCGAGGTAGGCACCGGCCGGCTTGACCATCAGTACATCGGCGCCTTCCTGCTCGTCGAGCAGCGACTCGCGCACGGCTTCGCGGCGGTTCATCGGGTTCATCTGGTAGCTCTTGCGGTCGCCCTTCAGCGCGGTACCACCGGCTTCACGGAACGGGCCATACAGCGACGAGGCGAACTTGGTGGAATAGGCCATGATCGCGGTGTCGTGGAAGCCGGCACCATCCAGCGCGCTGCGGATGGCCTGGACCTGGCCGTCCATCGCCGCTGACGGGGCAATGAAATCGGCACCTGCAGCAGCGGCGATGACCGCCTGCTTGCCCAGGTTGGCCAGGGTGGCGTCGTTGTCCACACCGTGGTCGTGCAGTACGCCGCAGTGGCCGTGGCTGGTGTATTCGCAGAAGCAGGTGTCGGACATCACCACCATTTCCGGCACGGTGTCCTTGCAGATGCGTGACATGCGCGCGACCAGGCCGTTTTCGTTCCAGGTGTCGCTGCCGACGGCGTCCAGGTTGTGCGAAACGCCAAAGGTCATCACCGACTTGATACCAGCGCGGGCATAGCGCTCGATTTCCTGGGCCAGCAGCTTCTCGGGAATGCGGTTGACCCCCGGCATGCTGGTGATCGGCACGAAGTCATCGATACCCTCTTCGACGAAGATCGGCAGGATCAGGTCTTCAAGGCGGAACTCGGTTTCCTGGAAGATCGTGCGCAGGGACTCGTTCTGGCGCAGGCGGCGTGGACGAACGGACGGGAATTGGTTGGACATGACAGCTCCAGGGAATTTGAACGGCGTATACCTTATGCCTGTCGCGCGCCAGTGAAAAGGCCGGATGACGAGATATTGTCTTGCGTCAACAGCAACAAGCCTGCAATGGCCCTATCGCTGGCAAGCCCTGGCCTTGCCTTCAAGGCATGCGCAGGTCCTGTAGGAGCAGCCTTGTGCTGCGAAGGGGCCATTACAGCCGAAGGTGATGTGTTGCCTTGCAGGCCTCTTCGCAGCACAAGGCTGCTCCTACAGAGAACTGTACAGCCCTCAAGGCAACATTTTACTGCAGCCAGGGCGGCGCAGGCTCCTCTGCCCTGGCCACCCCTGCCTCAGCCTCGGCCCGCGCGGCGCGCCGGCGCGCATCATCCAGCCGGGCGGCATCGATCTCGCGCATCACCCCGGCCACGTCAGCCGCCTGCTCGTCATCCTCGAACAACCCCGTCAGTGGGCTGTCCGGGCGCAGTTCGCCCGCCTCGTACAAGGCCCACATTTCCTGCGCATACCGGGTACTTTTCAGCTCCGGCGCAAAGCGCCCGAAATAATGGGCCATGTTGGCCACATCGCGCTGCAGCATGCTGAAGGCATGGTTGTTGGCCGCTGCATCCACCGCCTGCGGCAAGTCGATGATCACCGGCCCGTCCGGGCCAAGCAGCACGTTGAACTCCGACAGGTCGCCATGCACCAGCCCGGCACACAGCATCAGCACGATCTGGCGAATGACGAAGGCATGGTACGCCCGGGCTTCCTCGGCTTCGAGGTGTACGTCGTTCAGGCGCGGGGCCGCGTCACCGTCGGCATCGGTCACCAGCTCCATCAACAGCACGCCGTCCTGGAAATCGTAGGGCCTGGGAACCCTCACGCCAGCGCCGGCCAGACGGAACAGCGCGGCCACTTCGGCGTTCTGCCAGGCGTCTTCGGCTTCCTTGCGGCCGTACTTGCTGCCCTTGGCCATGGCCCGGGCCTGACGGCTGTTGCGAACCTTGCGGCCCTCCTGGTACTCGGCAGCCTGGCGGAAACTGCGCTTGTTGGCTTCTTTATAAACCTTGGCGCAGCGCACCTGGCTGCCACAGCGCACCACATACACGGCGGCTTCCTTGCCACTCATCAACGGCCGCAGTACTTCGTCGACCAGGCCGTCTTCGATCAGGGGTTCGATTCTTTTGGGTGTCTTCATCAGGCTGCGTTCGGGGTCCTGGCTGTGATGGCGGACATCCTCTCACAGCCTGATGCGACTTGCTCGTCTGTCTTCAGGCCGGGCGACTCAAGCGCCCTGCCCTACGCTGCCAACCACCACCTCGCGCGCCCGGCGCCGTGTGACCAGAAGGCCCGAACACACCACTAGTACCGCCAGCACCATGGTCGATACCACTTCCAGACGGTGATCCGGGCGGAACAGCATCAGTACCAGCACGCCGCTGATGAACAGGATCACGCCCCAGGTCAGCCATGGGAACAGCCACATGCGGTAGCCCAACGTCTTGCCCTGTGCAGTCAGGCGCTGACGCAGGCGCAGCTGGGAAACGGCGATCACCAGATACACCAGCAGGGCAATGGCGCCGGAGCTTGCCATGAGGAAGCCGAACACCTTGGCCGGGACCAGGTAATTGGCAATCACCGCCAGGAAAGCTGCGCCTGTGGACAGCAGCACGGCCACCACGGGGGTGCCGCTGCGGCTGGTCACCTGGGCACAGGCCGGCGCATCACCGCGGCGGCTCAGCGAGTAGACCATGCGCGAAGCGGTATACAGCGACGAGTTGAGGCAACTGGTCACCGACGTCAGCACCACGAAGTCGATGATGGCCTTGGCATTCGGCACGCCCAGGGTGTCCAGCACCGTGACATAGGACCCTTCGGTGGCCAGGCGCGGGTCAGTCCACGGCACCAGCGCGATGACGATGAAGATCGACAGGATATAGAACAGCGTGATCCGCCAGATCACCGAGTTGGTGGCCTTGGAAATATGCTTGCCCGCTTCATCCGATTCGGCTGCGGCAATGGTCACCACTTCGGCGCCGAGGAACGAGAACATGGTAATCAGCATGGCGCTCAGCACCGCACCAAAACCGTTGGGCATGAAGCCGCCACTGTCCCACAGGCGGGACACGCCGCTGACACCGGAGCCTGGCAGCAGGCCGAAGATGGCGCATACCCCCAGCGCAATGAAGCCGACAATGGCCACCACCTTGACCAACGCCAGCCAGAACTCGAACTCACCGTAGTTCTTCACGCTGAACAGGTTGGTGGCGGTCAGCAACAGGGTAATCACCAACGACAAGACCCAGATCTCCAGCTGCGGGACCCAGGAATTGATGATGGTGGCGGCGATATTGGCCTCGATGGGGATGATCAGTACCCAGAACCACCAATACAGCCAGCCGATGGTGTAGCCGGCCCATTTGCCGATGGCGAGGTCGGCATAGGTCGAGAACGAACCGGTGTCCGGTGAAGCAACGGCCATTTCGGCCAGCATGCGCATCACCAGCACCACCAGCGCGCCGGCCAGGATATAGGCCAGGATGGTGGCGGGCCCTGCCTCGGCAATCGCACGGCCGGAGCCGACGAACAGGCCGGCACCGATCACGCCGGCAATGGACAGCATGGTGACATGCCGGGATTTCAATCCATGACTCAAATTGTTCTTGTGGGTTTGCATGGCGCTACCTTGTTGTTTTTGTCATGCCCACGCTGGGGCCGCCGGCTTGCACGTCACCGACGCAGGCGCGAAAAAGCCCGCCCTGCCCTAGATGGTGAGTAGGGCAGTACGGGTTGAGGAAAACGAAACCGCAGGGCGTATTACGGGTAGGTCAGCCGGCAGCCCGCTGACGAGGCGCCAGGTCGGCCTTGGGGAAACTGCCGCCCTGGCGACCGACCTGCTCGCATACCTTGTCGACGATGTATGCGCCGATCGGGATGGCGGAGGTGGCGGCCGGCGACGGTGCGTTGCACACGTTGACGCTGCGAGCGGTGTTGACGAACAGGAAGTCGTCGATCAGCTTGCCGTCACGCGATACGGCCTGGGCACGCACACCGGCCGGATAAGGCGTGAGGTCGGCCTTGGTGATGCTCGGGCAGTATTTCTGGACCTGCTTGAGGTAGCCACCCTTGAACAGCGAGTTCTTCATCTCGATCAGGCCTGGGCGGAAGTTCTTCGCCAGCACCTTGAGGATGCCGGGGGTGGTCAGGGTCTGGAACAGGTCGGCCGGGCTGACATCGCGCTTGCGGTAACCCTCGCGCTTCATTGCCAGCACGGCGTTGGGGCCAACGGTCACGGTGCCGTCGATCATGCGAGTCAGGTGCACACCCAGGAACGGCATGGACGGGTCGGGAATCGGGTAGATCAGGTGGTTGACGATCTGGTTGTGCTGCTTGGGCAGCAGGTAGTACTCGCCACGGAACGGGCAGATGACGAACTCGGTCCGCAGGCCCAGCATGCTCACCACGCGGTCGGCCATCAGGCCCGAGCAGGTCACCAGGAAACGGCTGCGCAACTCATCGTCATGATGGTCGCCACGCGTGCGCACGACCACTTCGCTGGCCAGCTCCTGCAGGCCGACCACCTCGGCGCCATAGCGGATCTCACCGCCGGCGCGCTGGAACTCGGCGCCCATGGCCGCAGTCACTTCGGCGTAATTGACGATACCGCTGGAGGGCACGAAGATGCCGCCCATGCCAACGATATTGGGCTCGCGCTCGCGCAGTTCGGCCGCCGACAGCCAGTAGCGCTCCAGGCCATTGGCCGCGGTGCGCTCCCACAGCGCCTTCATGCGCTGCATTTCCAGGTCGTTGGTAGCCACCAGCAGCTTGCCGCATTCATCGAAGCGGATACCGTGCTGGGTGCAGAAAGCCTTGGTGGCCTTGTTGCCTTCCAGGCAGAAGCGCGCCTTGAGGCTGCCGGGGGTGTAATACACGCCGGCGTGGATCACGCCGCTGTTGTGGCCGGTCTGGTGGCGGGCCGGGCCGGACTCTTTCTCCAGCAGGAGAATCTTCGCATCCGGGTAGACCTTGATCAGGTGCATGGCCGTGGACATGCCCACAATGCCACCGCCAATGATGATGAAATCGTACACAGCCTTACCTCACACGCAGGCATTGCCTGACTGGCTCACCAAGGCCCGCGCGGGCCCTGGTGGCATCGTTTTGTGCAAAGACGCGTGGGCGGGCGCCCGCCCCGCGCCCTGTCATTATTGCCCGCGCTGGTACAGCGGTTTGGGGAAGGCCACGTAACCGCGCTGGCGCATCAGCTCGCGGCGCAGGCCTTCGTGCGGCGTGAAGCGGTCGCGGCCATGCAGCCAGAACAGGTTGTTGATCAGCAGGAAGCTACCCACGCCGACCGGTACCGAAAGCTTCTTCTCGCTGCCTTCCAGCGATTCGGACAAGGCGTTCAGCCAGATGCCCTCCTCGTAGTTTTCCGGCTGCACGAACTGGTCGATGTAGCGCATGGTCGGGCGGCCTTCGGCATCGGTGTCGAATACCGAGTGGAACACATCTTCGGACACCTTCTTGCTCGGCGGTGCGGTCCAGCGCATTTGGCGACGGGCCAGCGGGTGGCGGAAGAATTCGTCGCACTGCTCCCAGTCGTCCAGGTGCAGCAGCAGCGAGTTGCCGCCTTCCATGTTCTTTTCGTCAATCTTCAGCATCAGCACGTAGTCGGTGATCTGGTTGACGAAGGTGCCGTCGTTGTGCAGCTCCATGACCCGGTGCGGCTGGCGCAGGTAGCTGTCGGAGTTGTCGGTGTTGACCACCACGAAGCGGGCATAGAACTGGCCGCTCATGGCGTCGTAGTTGGAGCGGCCGATCAGGTGTGCGCAGGCGGTGGTGAACTTGACCATGTCCTCGGCCTGGCTCACGTCATCCAGGCCGACCGGGGTGATCAGCATGCCGCCGCTGGCGCGGTTGAGGATGGTATTGAGCAGCACCGGCCGCAGGGTGCCCTGGCACAGGTCGTCGAGGATCTCGCCAACCCGGAAGCGCAGGAACGACTTGTACTCCAGCGCCTGCACCGGCCACTGGGCAACAGCCTGGACGAACGCTTCGACCGTTTCGCGGGCAAAGGTGAGCTCAAGCAGGCGCGGCGACTGTTTCGAAGGGGCGATGGTGTAACCACGCGGCTCGAGCGGCAGTGGCATCACAAGTTCGTCGATCTGCGTAAAAGCGTTCATGGCAGTGTCCTGGCAGAAAAAATGAGTAGCGCCGTCCGGTCATGACCTGGATCAGTGCGGGCGAGCTAAAATTATCGCCATAAACGCAAAATGTCTACATTTTTATTTTTCAAAGACAGAATGCATTTTTGTCCATTGTTTTTCGCCGGCGAACGCTTTCGGTATGATCGTCAAAACCGTTTGAGGAACAGGACTTTGGAAGCGCTCGCCCCCCGACAAAACTCAGCATTCAGCGGGTATGAGAGGCTCAAGAAGGACATCATCCGCGGCGTGTTCAAACCCGGCGAAAAGCTGCTGATGAGCACCCTGAAGGAGCGCTACGACCTGGGCGTGGGCCCGCTGCGCGAAGCACTGTCGCAGTTGGTGGCCGAGCACCTGGTCAACGCGATCAGCCAGAAGGGCTACCGTGTGGCGCCCATGTCGCTGGACGAGATGAACGACATCTACGATGCCCGCGCCAACCTGGAGGCGATGATCATCACCCTGGCCATCGAGCGTGGCGACGACGCCTGGGAGGCGTCGGTACTGGCCCACTCGCATACCCTGGCCAAGGTGGTGGAAGTGAAGACCCGCGAGCAGCGCCTGGATGTGTGGGACGAACGGCACAAGGCATTCCACACGGCCATTGCCTCGGGCTGCGGCTCCAAGCACCTGCTGCAGGCGCGCACTTACCTGTTCGACCAGGCCGAGCGTTACCGGCACCTGTGGCTGACCCAGACGGTGTTTTCCGAACAGGCCCTGGAGCTCAAGCGCCAGGAGCATGCGGCCCTGGTGGAAGTGATTCTGGCCCGGGACGCCAAGCGCGCCAGCGCCATGATGCGCTCGCACCTGATGACTCCGGTACCGATCATTGCGCAGATCATGCATGCCGAGGGTATTGGCGCACGTTGAAAGACCGCGGCGCCTGCTTCGCGGGTAAACCCGCTCCCACAGGGATGTCACCGCCCTTTGGGGTGACGCTGCACCTGTGGGAGCGGGTTTACCCGCGAAGAGGCCAGTGCAGGCAAAACACGCCAGATGAATTTTTCTTAAATCGCCGTTTGGCTATTCTTTGGCACAATCAAGTCTCCATTAGATGCCCGGGAACCAGCATGCCTCGCGTACTGACCATCGAAGACGACGCCGTCACCGGCCAGGAAATCGTCGCCGAACTTACCAGCCACGGCCTTGAGGTGGATTGGGCCGACAATGGCCGTGAAGGCCTGGCCAAGGCCATTGCCGGCGGCTACGACCTGATCACCCTGGACCGCATGCTGCCCGAGGTCGATGGCCTGACCATCGTCACCACGCTGCGCAACCTCAAGATTGCCACGCCGATCCTGATGATCAGCGCCCTCTCCGACGTCGACGAGCGGGTGCGCGGCCTGCGTGCCGGGGGTGACGACTACCTGACCAAACCGTTCGCCTCCGACGAGATGGCCGCGCGGGTCGAAGTGCTGCTGCGCCGCAACAGCGTGCCCATGACCCAGACCCGTCTGCAGGTCGCCGACCTGCAACTGGACCTGATCAGCCACGAAGCCCGCCGTGGCGAACAGACCCTCAACCTGCTGCCCACCGAATACAAGCTGCTGGAGTACCTGATGCGCCATAGCGGCCAGGTGATCACGCGGATGATGATTTTCGAGGAAGTCTGGGGCTACCACTTCGACCCGGGCACCAACCTGATCGACGTACACATCGGTCGCCTGCGCAAGAAAATCGACTCGCCCGGCCAGTCGCCGCTGATCCGTACGGTACGGGGCTCCGGCTATGCCATTGCTGAACCCGTCTAAGGGCTGGAGCTCCTCGACCAGCCGCCTGCTGGCGCTGTACAGCTTTCTGTTCGTGGCCTGGAGCAGCATCCTCATGGGGGTGCTGTACTTCGAGGTGTCCAGCTACCTGAACAAACTCACCCGCCATTCGATGCTGCAGCGCCAGCACCTGTTCGCGCACATGAGCGGCAAACAGCTGGACGACGCCCTGGTCGCCAGCCAGGCCTTCGAGGAGCGCAGCTTCGACGCCTACGGCCTGTTCGACAACCAGCTCAACCCGATCGGCGGGCGCATTCGCGCCATCCCGCCAGAGCTGGGGCTGGACGGCAAGGTTCACGAACTCAAGCGCTGCCTGGACGCCGACGACCCGCACATGCCGCGTGACAGCTGCGACGCGGTGGCGATCAAGGTGCAAGATGGCCGCTGGCTGGTGCTGGTGCGCGACAACGGCTCGCTGTTCGTGGTCACCCGGATCATCCTGCATGCCCTGCTTTGGGGGATCTCGCTGACCCTGATCCCGGGCTTTGCCGGTTGGTACCTGCTGAGGCGCCGCCCGCTCAAGCGCATCCGCGCGATCCAGGCCCAGGCCGAACTGATCGTCGCCGGTGACCTTACCCACCGCCTGCCGCTGTCGGCCCGGCGCGACGAGCTGGACATGCTGGCAGCCATCGTCAACGCCATGCTCGACCGCATCGAGCGGCTGATGCACGAGGTCAAGGGCGTGTGTGACAACATCGCCCACGACCTGCGCACCCCGCTCACGCGCCTGCGCGCCCAGCTGTACCGCATTCGCCAGCAAAGTGACGCTGACTCCACCCAGGCCGAGGCACTGGACCAGGCCATCAGCGAAACCGACACCCTGATGGCGCGTTTTCGCGGGTTGTTGCGCATCAGCGAACTGGAAGACCGCCAGCGGCGGGCCGGTTTCGTCCAGCTTGACCCGCGCGAGTTGCTGGTCGAGCTGCACGACTTCTACTTGCCGTTGGCAGAAGATGGCGGCATCCGCCTGGAACTGCAGCAGCCAACCGAACTGCCGGCATTGCATGGTGACCGCGAACTGCTGTTCGAAGCACTGGCCAACCTGGTGGGCAACGGCATCAAGTTCACGCCCGAGGGTGGGCTGGTGCGGATAACGGCGACGCAGGACGACAACGGCCTGCACCTGGCCATCGAGGACAGCGGGCCGGGTATTCCGGAAGAGGAACGGGCGGCAGTGCTGAAGCGCTTCTACCGTAGCGATGAAGGCCACCGCCATGCGGGGTTCGGGCTGGGGTTGTCGATCGTTGCGGCGATCGTCGATCTGCATGGGTTCGGGCTGGAGGTGGGGGAAAGCGAGCTGGGTGGGGCCAGGTTGGTGTTGCACTGCCCGCTTGCGGGCCTGGTCAAGTAAAGGCCGGGGGCCGCCATGCGGCCCATTCGCAGCACAAGGCTGCTCCTACAAGGATACGCGTTCCCTTTGTAGGAGCAGCCTTGTGCTGCGAATGGGCTGCAAAGCAGCCCCAACTGCACCGATCAGTCGGCCAGACGCCAGGTAGTCCCACCCTTGCTGTCTTCCAGCACCACACCCATGGCGGTCAGCTGGTCGCGAATGCGGTCGGACTCGGCCCAGTTCTTGTCCGCGCGCGCCTGCAGGCGAGCCTGGATCAAGCTTTCAACTTCGGCCGCATCAACCTTGCCTTCGGCCCCTGCACGCAGGAAGTCATCGGCTTCCAGCTGCAGCACACCCAGCACGTCACCCAGCTCGCGCAGGCGACCGGCCAGGCCGGCAGCAGCCTCCACGTCGCTTTCGCGCAGGCGGTTGATCTCGCGTACCAGGTCGAACAGCACGGCGCAGGCTTCGGGGGTGCCGAAGTCGTCGTTCATGGCCACGCTGAAGCGCTCGACAAACTCTTCGCCACCCTTGGCCGCCACCCGTGGCAAGCCGCGCAAGGCGTGGTAGAAGCGCTCCAGCGCGCCCTTGGCATCGCGCAGGCTGTCTTCCGAGTAGTTGATCGCGCTGCGGTAGTGGCTGGCCACCAGCAGGTAGCGCACCACTTCCGGGTGATACTTCTCGAGCACGTCGCGAATGGTGAAGAAGTTGTTCAACGACTTGGACATCTTCTCGCCATTGATACGAATCATGCCGCAGTGCATCCAGGCGTTTGCGTACTGCTTGCCGGTGGCCGCCTCGCTCTGGGCGATCTCGTTCTCGTGGTGCGGGAACTCCAGGTCGCTGCCGCCGCCGTGGATGTCGAAGCTTTCACCCAGGCAGCAGGTGGACATCACCGAGCACTCGATGTGCCAGCCCGGACGCCCCGGGCCCCATGGCGACTCCCAGCTCGGCTCCCCCGGCTTGACGCCCTTCCACAGCACGAAGTCCAGCGGGTCCTGCTTGGCTTCGTCGACCTCGATACGGGCACCGATGCGCAGGTCTTCGATCTTCTTGCGCGACAGCTTGCCGTAGCCGACGAACTTGCCGACGCGGTAGTACACGTCACCATTGCCCGGGGCATAGGCATAACCCTTGTCGATCAGGGTCTGGATCATCGCGTGCATGCCGGCGATATGGTCGGTGGCACGCGGCTCCTGGTCCGGCGGCAGGATGTTCAGGCGGCGCTCGTCTTCGTGCATCGCGTCGATCATGCGGGCGGTCAGGGCATCGAAGCTTTCGCCGTTCTCGTTGGCCCGGTTGATGATCTTGTCATCGATGTCGGTGATGTTGCGCACGTAGGTCAGCTCGTAGCCGCTCTTGCGCAGCCAGCGGGTGACCAGGTCGAAGGCCACCATGCTGCGGCCATGGCCCAGGTGGCAGTAGTCGTACACGGTCATGCCGCACACGTACATGCGCACCTTGTTGCCATCCAGCGGCTTGAAGGTTTCCTTCGTTTTGCTCAGCGTGTTGTAGATGGTAAGCACGGCGGTTCCTCAGCTGCCCCAGGAGTCACGCAGGGTGACAGTGCGGTTGAACACCGGGCGGCCCGGCTGGCTGTCCTTCAGGTCGGCGCAGAAGTAGCCTTCGCGTTCGAACTGGAAACGGTCCTCGGGCTGCGCCTGGGCCAGCGACGGCTCGGCGCGGCAGCCGCTGAGCACCTGCAGCGAGCCTGGGTTGATGTTGTCCAGGAAGCTGCCGCCCTCCTCGGTCTTTTCCGGGTTCGGCGAGCGGAACAGGCGGTCGTACAGGCGCACTTCGCACTCGACGCTGCCCTCGGCCGGCACCCAGTGGATCACGCCCTTGACCTTGCGGCCTTCCGGGTTCTTGCCCAGGGTGTCCGGGTCGTACGAGCAGCGCAGCTCGACGATGTTGCCGTCGGCATCCTTGATCGCCTCGTCGGCGCGAATCACGTAGCTGCCGCGCAGGCGCACTTCACCGGCCGGTTCCAGGCGCTTGTAGCCCTTCGGCGGCTCTTCCATGAAGTCGTCACGGTCGATGTACAGCTCGCGGGCGAACGGCAGCACGCGCACGCCCATGTCTTCCTTGGGGTGGCGCGGCAGTTCGAGCTGCTCGACCTGGCCTTCCGGATAGTTGGTGATGACCACTTTCAGCGGGCGCAGCACGCACATGGCGCGCGGTGCGGTGCGGTCCAGGTCGTCACGGATGCTGAACTCGAGCATCGACATGTCGACCACGCCGTCGGAACGGTTGGTGCCGATCATTTCGCAGAAGTTGCGGATCGAAGCCGGGGTGTAGCCACGGCGACGGAAGCCGGACAGGGTCGACATGCGTGGGTCGTCCCAGCCTTCGACGTGCTTTTCGTCGACCAGCTGCTTGAGCTTGCGCTTGGACGTGATGGTGTAGTTCAGGTTCAGGCGGCTGAACTCGTACTGGCGCGGGTGCGCCGGCACCGGCAGGTTGTCGAGGAACCAGTCGTACAGCGGACGATGGCCTTCGAACTCCAGGGTGCAGATCGAATGGGTGATGCCCTCGATGGCGTCCGACTGGCCGTGGGTGAAGTCGTAGTTCGGGTAGATGCACCACTTGTCACCGGTCTGGTGGTGGTGGGCATGGCGGATACGGTACAGGATCGGGTCGCGCAGGTTCATGTTCGGCGAGGCCATGTCGATCTTGGCCCGCAGCACGCGCTCGCCATCCTTGAACTCGCCGGCCTTCATGCGCGCGAACAGGTCGAGGTTCTCGTCAACGCTGCGCTCGCGGAACGGGCTGTTCTTGCCCGGCTCCTTGAGGTTGCCACGGTATTCCTTGGCCTGCTCGGGGGTAAGGTCGCAGACGTAGGCCTTGCCACGCTTGATCAGCTCGACCGCCCAGTCGTGCAACTGGTCGAAGTAGTCGGAGGCGTAGCGCACATCGCCGGCCCAGTCGAAGCCCAGCCACTTGACATCACTCTGGATGGCGTCGATGTACTCCTGGTCTTCCTTGGCCGGGTTGGTATCGTCGAAACGCAGGTGGCAGACGCCCCCGAATTCCTTGGCCAGGCCGAAGTTGACGCAGATCGACTTGGCGTGACCGATGTGCAGGTAGCCATTGGGCTCCGGCGGGAAACGGGTGACGATGCTGCTGTGCTTGCCCGAGTCCAGGTCGGCCTGGATGATCGGCCGCAGGAAATTCGCAGGGACAGCGGGGGCGCCTTTGGCAGCGGCGTTGGGCGCGTTGTCGGCAGTGGGCTTGCTCATAGGATCCTTGAATGCACGTGTCCGGCCTGGGTAGGCCGATTGAATCAAAGGGCCTATCATAGCCGAAGCAGTCAAGCTGCTGACAGTCGGGCCCGGACAAACTGGCGTGATTTATCACGGCTTTTTGCCGCAGCCTGGCAAAATGGCCAGTGCGCGCCATGTGTCGCGATCGCCTGATCCTGCGTCAGGTGATGACCCGCGCCCTGCGCACCCTAATTCCGATTGCCTTGAAAGAGCGAGTTTCAGCATGTCCAAAGTCAAACTGAGCACCAACCACGGCGACATCGTCCTGCAACTGGACGCCGAGAAAGCGCCGCTGACTACCGAAAACTTCGTTCAGTACGTCAAGGACGGCCACTACAATGGCACCGTGTTCCACCGCGTGATCAAGGGTTTCATGATCCAGGGCGGCGGCTTCGAGCCTGGCATGAGCCAGAAGAAGACCCGCGCCAGCATCCAGAACGAAGCCGACAACGGCCTGAAGAACAAGAAGTACAGCATCGCCATGGCCCGTACCATGGAGCCGCACTCCGCCTCGGCGCAGTTCTTCATCAACTCGTCCGACAACGACTTCCTCAACCACAGCGGCAAGAACGTTCAGGGCTGGGGCTACGCGGTATTCGGCGAAGTGATCGAAGGCCGTGAAATCGTCGACGCCATCGAAAAGGTCGCCACCGGTTCCAAGGCTGGCCACCAGGACGTGCCGAAGGACGACGTGATCATCGAGAAAGCCGAGATCGTTGAGTGATCCTGCTGATCTCCGATCTGCACTTGCAAGAAGAACGCCCGGACATTACCCGGGCGTTTCTTGATCTGCTCGATGGCCGTGCCCGCCACGCCAAGGCGTTGTACATCCTTGGCGACTTTTTCGAAGCCTGGATCGGCGACGATGCCATGACGCCCTTCCAGCAGTCGGTCTGCCAGGCCATGCGTCGGCTGAGCGACAGCGGCACGGCCATCTACCTGATGCATGGCAACCGTGATTTCCTGATCGGCCAAGCCTTCTGCGACGCTGCGGGCTGCACGTTGCTGCACGACCCCAGCGTGATCGAGCTGGGTGGCGAGCAGGTGCTGCTGATGCATGGCGATACCTTGTGCACCCGCGACCTGGCCTACATGAAAATGCGCCGTTTGCTGCGCAACCCGCTGAGCCTGTGGGTGTTGCGGCACCTGCCGCTGTCGGCCCGCTACAAGCTGGCACGCAAGCTACGCAGCGAAAGCCGCTCGCAAACGCGGATGAAGTCCACCGAGATCGTCGATGTCACGCCAGAGGAAGTGCCGAAGGTAATGGCAGCGCATGGTGTACGTACCTTGGTGCATGGGCATACCCATCGGCCGGCGATACACAAGCTGGTGGTCGATGGGCAACCGGCACGGCGTATCGTGCTGGGCGACTGGGACCGCCGTGGCTGGGCCTTGCAGGTTGACGAGCAAGGCTTTCAGCTGGCGCCGTTCGAGTTTTCCTGACCGACCAAGGCGCCTTCTTCGCGGGTAAACCCGCTCCCACAGGTATCGTGCCGCTTGCAGCCCTGGTGCAGTACCTGTGGGAGCGGGTTTACCCGCGAAGAGGCAGGCACAGGCTAACGCCTCAAGGCCTGCTGACCACCGCCCCCTTGTCCCCCTCACTGATCACCACTTCCCGGTACTCCGGGTCAGCCTTGATCTGCGCCTCGGTAAACGGAATCACCGCCAGTTGCCCGGCTGCAAACGCCTTGGCCTGGTCACTGGCATGCACCGAAGCCGCTTCACTGGACTGGGAAAACGCCAGCAACCCACGGGCCTCTGGCCCCTGGTCGGTAAAACTGACCAGTTGCAGGTAGCTGGTACCACTGACCACCAACCGCTTACCCTGCCCATGCGGCACACTGTAGATCGCGTTGTACACGCCCAACGCCTGCGGGCCACCCGGCACCGGCGTGCCATCGCTCGCCTGTTGCACCTGCCCCCAACGCACCTCCCCTGCCATACCGCTGTCACGCACCTGCTCGAGCGACGCCAATGCGGCCTGATGCAACAGCTTGCGCACGGCCGCCTGCTCGACTGCCAACCCGCGCGGGGTGTGCTGCGGATCAGCAGGGTCAAAGGCCACCCGCCAGCTTTGCGGGTGCTCGGCCAGGGCATCGTACAGGTTCTGGAAATGTATCAGCCCAATGCCACTGTCCAGGTCAGCCCTGCCATTCCAGGCCGCCAGGCTGCTGCATACGGCCCGCACATCCGCGTCGGCGCCCTTGCACCACTGCAGCAGGTCAGGCAGTAGCAGGCTGGCCAGGTAGACCTCGTCATCGGTCACCATGCGCTGCAGGTCGTCAGCGCCCAGGCGGGCCGTACCCTGCAGGCGTTGCAGGGCAAAGCGGCCACGCATGCCCAGCGGCTGGTCACTGCGGCTGACCAGCGGCGAATAACCGGTCAGCGGCTGCGCCGGGTTGGCCATCCAGGCCGGGTCGTTGGAGTTCTGCACGAAATCTTCGCGTTCCAGGCTCGGCAGAAGCCGCGCAGGGAAAATCCCCGGCTGTGCGGCCTGCGCATCGACCTTCCACTGGCACGCGCTGCGGGAGCCATCCAGTACTACCAGGCGCCCTTGTGCCTGCGGGTTGCTGCACGTGCTCAGCAGTTGCTGATCCACATAAGGCACCACTGACTGGTTCAGGTACAGGGCCTTGCCAGCCTGGTCCACCGACAGTGTGTTGACCCAGGGGATGCCCTGCAGCTGTTCGATCGAGCCTTTCAACGCCACCAGGCTGTCGGCATGGTTGATCTGGTACCACTGCTGCAACACCCGGGTGTTCTCAAGGTTGGCGTCGCGCAGGCTGTAGGCAGCATGTGCATCCCAGTCCAGGCGCCCCGGCCATTGCACCACCGGGCCGAATTGCGAGCTGTAGACCTGGCGCTGCACCTGGCTCAGGCTGCCATCCTCGGCCTTTACCGCAACACTGACGGTTTGCCGGGCCAGCGGCAGCGACTTGCCATCGAGCAGGTAGCGGGTCGGGTCCTTGGGGTCGAGTTGCAGGCGGTACAGGGTGAAGTGATTCGACGTATCGACGGTGTGCGTCCAGGCCAGATGCTGGTTGAAGCCGATGTTGACCACCGGCAGGCCCGGCAATGCCGCCCCCATCACATCGAGCTGGCCGGGAATGGTCAGTTGCATCTGATAGAAACGCATGCCGCCCATCCACGGGAAGTGCGGGTTGGCCAGCAACAGACCACGGCCATTGGCCGAACGCCGGGCCCCGACAGCCACCGCATTGCTACCGCGCTCCGTGGCAAAACGCTGTTGCCTGGCCAGCGCCGCGGCAAACCCTGCCGGCGCCGGCTGGCTGGCCTGCGTTGGCGGTTGCGCCCCGGCCAGCGCTTCGACGAACTGCCCGACACCGCCTTCGGCGAGCAGCCGACGGGTCAGCCTGACCAGGTCCTCGCTGCTTATCGGCCGCAGCCACTCGCCGGTGCCACATTCGGCGGGCAACCCCTGGCTGCGGCGCTCGGCCAGCGCCCGGTTGAACCCGCTGGCATAGCCTGCCAGCAGCGCCCGTACAGGCGCCGGCTGCGCCTGCAAGAACGCATCGACTGCCGCCGGAGTGTTGAGCCACGTGAAGAACACGTCGCTGGCCAGATTGTCACGCTGCTCAAGGGTCTTGCCCTTGGCACCGAAGTAGCGTGAGCGCTCGCCACTCACGGTCAGCACTTCATTGGCCAGCAGGCACAAGTTGTCCTGGGCGTAGGCGTAGCCGATGCCATAACCCAGGCCGCGCTCGTCCTTGGCCACGATGTGCGGCACACCGTAAGTGGTTCGGCGAATCTGCGCACTGGCATCGGCTGCGGCGGACTGCACCGGCACTGCGCCAACGCTGAAGGCTACCAGTGCGGCGGCCAGGCCAGCGCAAGTCATGGGACGGGAAAGTGGAAACACAGGCACTCCTCGGCTTCGGGGATCATCCCGATCAGACGAATGGCCAAATGAAAATTTTACGTATTACAAGGCAATGGAACGTCTTGAACAGAACCAGATTTTTTTTGCGAGTGGGCTGCAGTTTTTTCGTTCTCATTCGTCCTAGTAAATGAGGCACCCAAATTTCGGGTTCGTCCACGAAAAGGAGCATTCACATGTACAACCCGCAACCCTCGATCCAGGCTGGGCGCGTCCCAGGCAAAGCGCCCAGGGAACAGGACGTTTTTGCTGACGAACGCATCGGCAACGAACAGATCCGCGAGCTGTTGCGCAGTTTCGGCCTGCGTACCAGCCTGATCCGCCTCAAGGTCATCGATGCCTTGCACGCCGCCGACCGCAATGGCCGCAGCATTGGCGTGCGCGGCGTGCACGCGCAGCTGGAACAGCTGGATATCCCGCTGTCGTTCCTCAGCGTGCGCGAAGTGCTCAAGCGGCTGTGCAGCGAGGGCGTCATCCAGCTGGGCAGCGACAAATGCTACAGCCTCGACCCCCAGGCGCGCGCCGTGCTGGAACGAACGCCTTTGCGCTGAGCGCATGGCCGGCCATACCTGGCCGGCCCGCCAAAGTCAGGGTTTGACCTTGCGCCGCAGGATGCCGTTGATCACCACGACCACCACGGCGATGGCGATGGCCAGCATCTGGAAGGTCTGCTCACTGATCGTGCCCTGCTTCTGCAGGTGGGACAGGCCCAGCATCAGGCCCAGTACCACCAGGATGATCAGAAGGGAATATTTGAGGCGCTGCACGTGTGTCATCGAAGGTTCCTTGCAACATCAGGGGCAAATGGCTCGCAACGAGCCGCAGCAATGATACAACGGCCACCGGCCCCGGCGCTGCATTTCCTGCTGGGTGGGGCGGCGCCTGCCTGAAAGCATGGGGCTCCCAAGCACCCATGCCGGAGGCACCATGTACAAACCCCTTCTGTTCGCGTCGCTATTGCTGACCCCCTTTTCCCTTCATGCGCTGGACACCCGCCAGACCTCGGCCGAGCAACTGCTCGAACTGGGCCGCGAACTGGCTGCCCACGCCGGCGCCAGCCAATGGCAACAACTGTGGCAGCGCGTGCGCCAGGCCGGTTACCTGCAGGCAAAAGGTGCGTCGGTGCATTTCACTGCCCCCCAGGCGCAACTGCCAGAGTTGGCCCGGCAAACCCTGGCCCAGGCCGACCGGGTACAAGCGCAACAGCAGACCCAGGCACTGTATCGCCGCAGCTTTGCCGACCAGGTCATCGGCCAGCGTGACGGGCAGCCGCTGCATGCCCTGTGCCTGCTGGTCGATTGGCGCACGCTGCCACAAGGCATGCGCGACTCCCCTCAGGCCTACCTGCGCAGCGCCAGCTTGTTGAGCAGCTATCCGTGTGATTGATGGTTATCACACCCATCGCGCAACACAAGAAGTGAGGTGATGGGAAATCACCCGCTACAGCCAGATGTTGAAGCCATGTCCTACAACGCCGGATATCGCTGCCTGCAAAACCTGTTCACGGAAGCTACAACCCCCAACCCATATGCCGCCTAGCGACATGCCTCGGCTGTCACAGAAAATCCAGTCACACCTTCGACATAACGCCGCTGGTGATCGGGTAGCACAGCCCATCCGTCCCGAAGGAGCGCCATATGCAAACGCCAGACTTGAGCCACATCGATATCAGCCAACTGCCCCACTCGCTGCAGGCCCTGATCGACTGCATCGGCATCGACAACGCCTACCAGCTGACCTGCGCCTACGGCGGCAGGCCCAAGTACATCCCCAAGCACCGCGAGCGCACCAAGCTTGCCGACGTACTGCCGGCCGAAGCGCTCGACGCGCTGATCAAGCGCTTTGCCGGTGTCGCCCTGGAAATCCCCAAGGCTGACCATTTCATGCGCCAGTTGCGCAACCTGCAGATCCAGAAGGAAAGCGCCAGCGGCCTGTCGCGCAGCCTGCTCGCCGACAAGTACGGCCTGAGCCTACGCCAGATTGGCAACATCCGCCGGCAGGCGTAGTTTTTCAACTTGAACAAAAATTTTTTCACAAAAAAATAAAATGAAGTCTCACTTACCGCCCCTACTACCAAGGATCTAACCGATGTTACTAACTCTCATCCTAGTACATAAAGGGATGGCGCTCAGCGCTCAGCGAGTTCATAGTATTGAGGTATTCATGCGCACCTCGGAGCGTCTCCATGAATGGTAAAATCATTTACGGAATCGCCGATCAGCTTTCGGCTCACTGCTGGACCACTCCTCATCACGCCTTCTTGACTAGGTGTAACTGGATCGTCCAAAAAGCTACCGGGGTATTGGGAAGCCATGAGGCTGCCGAACGGTGGCTAACCCATCCCGCTTTGGGACTTGGACACCAAGCGCCTTGCACGATCCTGGGCACCAGCGAGGGCTATACTGAAGTTTATAATTATCTTTGCCGAATTGAGTACTGCATTTACACATAAAACCTACAGATTAACAATAAGGCTGCCATACCAATATCAATTACCTTTGGGCATCAAAATCCATGTCAGCGGCCTTTCCTCTAAGAAACCGCCCCTCAGGACGGCTTCTGGCTGCACATCACTGACGTGAAGAAGAGCTCATCGGGTAAGCCAGCCCTCCACCTCATCTGCCCCGTACTCTGCTTTCCATTCCTTAAGCAGCTTGTGATTGCCCCCTTTGGTCTCGATGATCTCGCCGTTATGCGGGTTTTTGTACTGCTTAACCTTGCGTGCCCGGCGCGGGGCTCTCTCATCGACCGATGAAGCTACAGCACGACGACTGGCTTGTGGATCCAAGATGTTGATCACATCGCGCAGGCTGCAGCCATACTCGGCGAGCAGATCACGAAGCTTGGTCTCGAATGCAATTTCTCTCTGAAGCTCAGAGGAGCTTTTCATTTCTTCCAGCTCAGCTAACTGAGCGGCCAATTTCTGTTCAAGCTGACGAAATTCTGCCAAGCGGGACATAAGTACTTCCTCGTTACCAAATGATATTGATGGATTACATTTAACACATCTGGAAGGATTCCACTTAAATTTTCTTTATAGCCCGATGAATTCCGCCACTACGGCGATTAGGTCAACCAACCTACCGGCCATGGGGTTACCCATACCGTAGCTACGACAAGAGTCCAGCGCGACACATGATGGCTTGGCATACGCCCTATGTTCGCGCTGATCATTTCATGTCTGGCCAACTGATCTGAGCGTCATGGTCATGAAGCACACATTCATTGGACTAATCGGGACAGGCGAGCCGCTGATACGGCAAGCTCTGGAGTCCATTCCTAAAGCCCATGAAGCTGACCCTTCTGGTTTGCCCGCGGATGAGGTGCTGCGTCTTAAACTGTTGACGGATTCGCTTTACCAAGCTGTCATTGATAGTCAGCTTGTCAAAGCTGGCGAGCCACTGCCGATCATTCACTAGGGTGTTTCCATTAAATGACGCAAAAATCACCATTTCTTTATCCTGATCACCCTATGTATACCCAGGCAACGGACGCATTAAAGCGATATCACGAAGCTCAAGCTTCTGGCTGCCCTACCGAAGAAATCGAACGTCTCCTTCAAATTGCGGAAGCAGAGTTCCAAGCTGTAAACGAATATCAACTCAGGGCTCTGGACTGCCATTTCCGCAAGAGCCATTGAGGGGCCCAGCAAGCACGCTTTTCGAGGGTATATCCGTCACCTGAGCGCATCACTAAATGAGCAGTGCGCCACCGAGCGAACACTGACCTGCCCCGGTTCCGCCCCTACCCCTTCAGCGATGGAGAACTGCGCTTTTATACTCAGCCCCACCAACTCATCAGCTTTCGAAGAGGGCTTTTAGTTCTGACAATTAAATCTTATCCGAGCTAATCGTCATTAAACTTAATTAACAATACGGTATACGTGTCAAATAATACAATATATTAAGGATTGCCGTCTCAGTTCCACTGGCGGTGGATGCAGTGGCGCCTCGGTCGAGGCGTCTTCGCCGGGCACGGCGGCTAATACCGTGCGCAGTTACCAGAGCGCCCTCGCCTATTGGTCGGCCTGGCTTCAACTGCGCATCACCGGGCGCTCGGCGACGGCCCCTACCGTAGAGGTCGCAATGCAGTTCATCGTCGCTCACTTGGCCCACAAAGCTGGTAGGTAAAAAGCACGAGCCTCGCCACCCACTGACATCGCGCGCGTCGGCTGTGCTGTGGCAAACTGCCGGCTCTATTGGTTGTCCGATGAAATCGCCTCCCTATGCCTGAAGCACATCCCCGCCCTGCTCCCAACGCCAAGGCCAATGAATGCGAATCCGAACCGATTGCCCGTCGTGGGCGCCCGGTTGGCGATCGCGACGCCAAAAGGTCCGAGTTGCTGGCGGCGGCGATCGCGGTGATCGCGCAAGAAGGCTATGCCGGTGCCACCATGCGCAAGGTGGCGCAGCACGCCGGGTGCACCACAGGCGCGGTGACCTACTACTTCGCCAACAAGGAAGAAATGGTCAGTGCCGTTGCGCAGACCCTGTTCGACAAGGTCGACGCACTGCTGGACATCCACCTCGATCAGGTCGACATCAAGTCGCTCATTGAGCAGTGGCACCAATGGATCAGCCTTGACGAGCCAGGCAACTGGCTTGCATGGCTGCAACTGCTCACCCATGCCCGGCACCAGCCCGCGTTCGCCAGCGTCATCAAGCAGCGCTATACCAACTTCCGCGAGGTGGCCACTTCGGTGCTGGAGGCCGGCCAGCGCCAGGGCCAGGTCCGTGAAGATGTGCCGGCCGATGTGTTGGCCGATCACATTGCCGCGTTCAGTGATGGCTGGCTCATGATGCTGCCTTTCGAATCCGAGCCTGTCAGCGCAGAGCGCGGGAAGGCCTTGATTGACGCCTTCATTGTCATGATTTCTCCCCCTAAAACCGCCAAGTCCTAAGTCGCCTCCCGGTAAACCCGGCGCCTTCCCAGGAAGGCGTCACCCCACCAAACCGCTCGGTCTTCGCCGCCTTCCGTCGTCGCGCAACCGTCGCCCCGCGCCTTGCCGACCCAACCCAAGCACCAGGCCCCGATAGCGCCTGCCCTGCTTTTTTTGCAGGCTCTGGCGCCATTGCGTCTTGCATGTAAGCAAAACTCCTGTATTTTACAAAACACTTGATATAACAAATAAAACACAACCAAGTGGCAGGAGCGAAAATGGGCTTTAGCACCAAGACGCTGTCGCGATCCGAGCAGGCATGCCAGAACTGCCGGCTCCTTATTCCACAAAGACGCAGGTTGTCTGAAATGGACGACCTCACCTTCCCCCACCTCTCCCAACCTGGCCTCGGCCTGACCCTCCGCGCAAGCGGGTGGCCAATTCGCAACGGGGCACGGAGGGGCGCCATGATCACGTAACGCCAACTTCCGAAGGACAGCCCTTTGTCCGACGCGTAGCGATAGCAGGCCCTGCCAACAGCGCACCGGCTTTTGCGGCCCTGCTTGCCTGCGATTTGCCCTTCGTTCCGACGAGGCCCGCACAGCCCATGTTCAAAAAAATCTCGCTCACCTTGAAACTCTTCCTGCCACCCGCCATCGCCCTGTTCGGTCTGTTGCTGTTCGTGGGCTACACCGCGGTGCAACTGGACGACAACGACAGCCGATTGGTATCGCTCGAAAAGCAGCGCTACCCAACGCTGGAAGCTGCCGACAACGTGATCTTCCAGTTTTCCCGCCTGCCCGGCCTGCTCAACAGCGCCGTGGCAGCGGGCGAGCGGGACACCTTGGATGAAGCGAGCGACGTGCTGGCCGACGTCCATGCGCGGCTGCGCGACCTGGAACCGCTGACCGCTGAACGGGCCGACCGACACCGGGAGCTTCAAGCCTGGTCAGCGGCGATCAAGCGCTACGCCGATAACGCGCTCGCCTCCTCCGGCCAACTGCTCGACGGGGCCGCGTTCGATGATTTGCGCCCCCATTTCGACCGCATGGCCAGCGACCTCAAGAACGCCCAGGCGCTGGGCGAACAGTTTCGCAGCCACGCCTACGCCGACTTCCTGAGCAGCTTGACCCAGGTCCGCGCCGACAACGCCACCACCACGCATGTCGGCTACCTGCTCAGCTTTTGCCTGCTGCTGTTGGTCAGCGCCAGCGCGGCCTGGGTGATTCGTCAGGTCATGGGCAATGTCCGCGGCGTCATCGCGTCGCTCAGGACCATTGCCAGCGGCGATGGCGACCTGACCCGCCGCGTGCATGTCGACTCCTCGGACGAAATCGGCGAAATGATCGGCCTGTTCAACGGCTTGCTGGACAGCCTGCAAGGCACCCTGCGCCAGGTCATCGAAACCGCCGCGCCCCTGGAGCAGATGTCCCGCGAGCTGCACCGGCTCACCCAGGGCGCGGAGGACAGCGCGCGCTCGCAGCAGGAGCGCACCGAGTCCATCAGCAGTGACATCGACACCATGACCAACAGCATTCAAGAAGTGGCACAGCGCTCCGGACAGGCCTCCGAGCAAGCCAGCGCCGCGGCGCGCCAGGCGAACGAAGCCAGGCACAACATCGACATACTGTCCTCCAGCATCGGCGACCTGGGCAACAGCGTGCTCGGCTCGGTGCAGGCCATGGAACAACTGGAAGCAGAAACCCAGCATGTCGGCGCGGTGCTGACGGTGATCCGGAGCATCGCCGAACAGACCAACCTGCTCGCCCTGAACGCCGCCATCGAGGCGGCACGGGCCGGTGAGCAAGGGCGAGGCTTCGCCGTGGTCGCCGACGAAGTGCGCAACCTGGCCCAGAAAACCGCCGCTTCCATCGCGCAGATCCAAGACATCATCCAGCGCCTGCAAAGCAGCGCCAGCGGCGTCTTGCACGCAATGAACCTGAACGGCGAGAAGGCCAGGACAAGCATCGAGCGCTCAGAACATGCCACGCAGACCCTGGAGGCGATTACCAAGACCGTTCGCCAGATCGATGAGTTGAACGCCGGCATCGCCCGTTTCACCAACGAGCAGATCGGCCTTTCCCGTTCGATCCAGCAAGACACCGAGAAGCTGCAACAGGATACCCAGGCCACCACGCAAGGTGCCGACGCCACCGCACGGCTCGGTGAGCAATTGGTCGGTATGGGCAACCACCTTCGCAGCGCCACCGCTCAGTTCCGCATTTGACCCTTACCCACCACAAGAGCAGTTGAAGCATGCAAGGCATTAGAGCACTCGGTATCGCAGGCCTTATCGCGACCACCCCGGCAATGGCCCTGGACCAGGGAGACTATCGATTCAACGGCTTCGGCACTGCCGGCCTCACCCACCTGGGAGGCGAGGGTCAAGGACGGAGCTTCGGCATCAGCGGGCAGACCACGGACGCCTGGCGCGGTGACCAGCTCTCCCGGCTGGGCGGCCAACTCCAATATGGGCTCACCGACAAGCTGGGGATGACCGTGCAGGGCACCCTCAAGCCGGAACAGGACACCTGGAAAGGCAACCTGGAATGGGCCTACCTCTCCTGGAAGGCGACCGAAGGCCTGACATTGCGCGCAGGCCGGCTGCGCCTGCCGATCTACATGTACTCCGAAACCCTCGACGTCGGCGTCACCCACCCTTGGTTGCGGCTGCCGGATGAGGTCTACAGCCAGGTCCAACTGAGCAACTACGAAGGCGCCGATGCCCTCTACACCCTGCCCACCGGCATCGGCTCCGTGACGCTCCAGGTGGCAGGCGGCCAAGCCGCCAAGCGCAACCTGTTCGCCATGGATGACCTGTACGACATCGACTACAAGAAAATCTTCGCGGCGAATGTCAGCCTGGAAACCTACGACTTCGGCACGCTGCGCGTCGGGTATGCCGAAGCAGACATCGACACGGACCTCAGTGCGTCGGTGGTCGCCCCTGGGGGAGCGCCCACGCGTGTCGACTTCCTGAGCCTGAACCGCAAGAAAGGCCGCTTCGCATCCATCGGTTACCAGTACGACAATGGCACCTGGGTCTCTTCGAACGAGTGGACCAGCAACAACACCGAAGGTGACCAGCAAGGCAGCATCGATGCCTTCTACCTCATGGGCGGGCGCCGTTTTGGCGACGTGCTGCTCCACCTCACTTACGCTCAGCTCGACGAAGACGCTGGCCGCCAGAGCTCCTGGACCTACGGCGTGAACTACAACCTGGCGCCGAACCTGGTGCTCAAGGGCGAGTACAAGCGGGTGGACACGCGCGGCAACGGCTACCGCGGCACCTTCGTGCAGAACGCCCAAGAGACCTTCGACCAGGCAGTCTTCGCGGCTAGCAACGGTGCCGCCGGCACTCCTTCGCGCAACTACGACGGCGATATCGTCAGCGTCGGCGTCGATTTCGTCTTCTAAGGAGCGCCACATGAAACCACTCATCACCGCAGTGTTCGCCGCAGCCCTGGCCACGGCCTGCACCCTGGCCCGCGCCGAAGTGGCCGTGATCGTGAATGCCAGCGCCAGCGCCGCACCGTCCCAGGCCGAGGTGGCCAACATATTCCTGGGCAAGAACACCAGCCTCAAGGGCCTCGACCAGAAAGGCTGGAACCCCACCAAGGAAAGGTTCTACAGCGCGCTGACCAACAAGAACGAATCTCAGCTCAAGTCGTACTGGTCAGGCCTGGTGTTCACGGGCAAGGGGCAACCACTGCAGAGCGTGGATGATGACGCCGCAGTGATTGCCAAAGTGGGCAGCGAGTCGAATGCCATCGGCTATGTCGACACCTCGGCCGTCAATGACAAGGTCAAAGTGCTCTTCACCCTGCCCTGAGCTTCGCCGCCTCCCTCGACCTGGAACGCCGAGGGAGGCGGTGCCTTGGTGCCCGCAAGCAAGGACCCGCACGGCTGCGACCTGCAAGCCTTGGTTGAGCCATTATTTACTCAAATGGGTGCCCTATGAGCCGTTTTCCTTCACAATGCCTGCACGATATGCAGTGTGGAATCTTCTGATGCACCTCCCTACCGATGAGCGCTTGCTCAAAGCGCTGGCCGACGCGATCGTCGTCCACCCCCGAGCCACCTTGAAGGAGCTGGCCGAGGCGGCGGGCGTGAGCAAAGCGACCCTGCACCGTTTCTGCGGCACCCGTGACAACCTGGTGAACATGCTGGAACGCTATGGCGACCAGATCCTCTCCCAGGTCATCGGCAACGCTGACTTGCACGGCGGCGACCCGACCGCAGCCCTGCATCGTCTCATCGTCGAGCACCTCAAGCATCGCGAGATGATGATCTTCCTGCTCTTCCAGTACCGCCCGGACTCGTTCGACGACAGCGAAGCGAACCGTCCGTGGCGGGCCTATGCCGACGCCCTGGATGCCTTCTTCCTGCGCGGCCAGAAGGCGGGAGCTTTCCGTATCGATATCAGCGCGGCGATCTTCACCGAAATGTTCCTGAGCATGGTGTACGGCATCGTCGATGCCGAACGACGCGGGCGGGCGGCCAGCGCGACGTCCGTGCAGACGCTGGAACTGATGTTCCTCGACGGCGCTGCGGCACCCGCCCGCTGACCTGACTGCGCACGCAAAAAAAAAGCCCCAGGGCATCGATCCCTAGGGCGAAGTGGCTGGACATGCCAACCAAAGGAGGCCGTTTCAGCCCTTGCCCGACCACCCACCACCGAGTGCGCGGAACAGGTCGACCAACGCCAGTTGCCGCTGGGTACTGGCTTCGATGAAGGCCGCTTCGTTCACGTTGCTGTTGCGCTGGGCGTCCAGGTAGCGCAAATGGTTGTCCACTCCCCCCTCGTAACGTGCCTTGGCCAGCGCCAGGGTCGCACGACTGGTATCGACCAGGGCCCTTCGCGCAGCCTGCTCACGGCGCAGGGTGTCGGTGGCGGCCAGCGCATCGGCCACTTCGCGGAAGGCCACCTGGATCGCGCCTTCATAGGCGGCCACAGCCGAGTCCTTGCGTGCCTCGGCCAGGCTGAGCCCGGCCCGGTTGCGCCCGGCGTCGAACAACGGCAGCGACAATTGCGGCATGAAGGTCCAGCTACGCGAGCCTCCGTCGAACAGCCCGGACATCTGCGCACTGGCGGTCCCAAAGCTGCCGGTCAGGCTGATACGCGGGAAAAACGCTGCCCGCGCCGCGCCAATATCGGCGTTGCGCGCCCGCAGCCGATGCTCGGCGGCGAGGATGTCCGGGCGACGTTCGATCAGCGCCGACGGCGCGCCCGGGGCGATGTCCTGCAGGACCATCGGCGCCTCGTCGCGCTCGGCCGGGATCGCCTTCGCCGCGTCCGCGCTGCCCAGCAGCAGCACCAGGGCGTTGTAGGCCTGGCGCTGCTCGCGCACGATGCCTTCCAGCTCGGCCCGCGACTGCTCGACCAGCCCCAGCGCCTCCTGGTGATCCAGCGCCGTGGCCGTGCCGGCGGTGCGCCGCTGGCCGACCAGGGCCAGCGAATCCTCGCGGCTGGCCAGGGTCTGGCGGGTCAGCGCCAGGCGCCGCTCGGCGCCGTCCAGGGTCAGGTAGGCCTGGCTCACCTCGGAGATCAGGGCGATGCGCGCGGCACGCGCGACTTCCTCGGTGGCCAGGTACTGTTCCAGTGCCGCATCGCTCAGGCTTTTGACACGGCCGAACAGGTCCACTTCGTATTCCGGCAGCGACAACCCCACCTGATAGGTGCTGCTGACCCCTTCGCGGCCATCGCTCGACAAGTCGGTCGGCAAGTGCTGGCGGTTGCCGGAAGCCCCGGCATTCAAGCCCGGGACCCGGTCGGCACGCTGGATGCGGTACTGCGCGCGGGCCTGCTCGATATCCAGCAGGGTCTGGCGCAGCGAGCGGTTGTTGTCCAGCGCGGTCCCCACCAGCTGGCGCAGGGACGGGTCGACGATGAACGCCTGCCAGTCCAGTTGCTCCACCGCCCGGCCGCGATGGCCGGCGGCATCGCCCCACGCGGTCGCCACCGGCGCCTCGGGGCGCTGGTAGGTCGGTGCCAGGGAGCAGCCGGCCAAAGTGACGGCCAGCGCGAACGGAATTGCAAGATTGCGCATGAGCATCACTGGGTTACCTCGACAGCGTGTTGCACGGGGGCCGGCTTGCGCTTGAGCAGCTTCAGCACGAATACGAAACAGATCGGCACGAACACCACGCCCAGCAAGGTGGCGCTGAGCATGCCGCCGATCACCCCGGTACCGATGGCGCGCTGACTGGCCGCACCGGCGCCGGTGGCGATGGCCAGCGGCACCACGCCGAGGATGAAGGCCATGGAGGTCATCACGATCGGGCGGAAACGCAGGCGCGCGGCCTCGATGGCGGCGTCGCTCAGGCTGTAGCCCTTCTCCCACAGTTCCTTGGCGAACTCGACGATCAGGATGGCGTTCTTCGCCGCCAGGCCAATGATGGTGATCAGGCCGACCTTGAAGTACACGTCGTTGGGCATGCCGGTGAGCGTCACCGCCCACACCGCACCCAGAGCACCGATCGGCACGATCAACATGACCGTCAGCGGGATCGCCCAGCTCTCGTACAGCGCCACCAGCAGCAGGAACACCACCAAGATGGCCAGGGCGAACAGGCTGGCCGCCTGGCCGCTGGACACCTTCTCCTGGTAGGAAAGGCCCGTCCAGGCGTAGCCGATACCCGGCGGCAGCTCGCTGACCAGGCGCTCCATCTCGGCCATCGCCTGGCCAGTACTATGCCCCGGCGAAGCGTCGCCGGCGATGCGGATGGACGGGTAGCCGTTGTAGCGCACCAGTTGCACCGGCCCCTCTTCCCACTGGGTGGTGACGAAGGCGCTGAACGGCACCTGCTCGCCGTTGGCATTCGGGGCATAGAGGCGCAGCACGCTTTCGGGGGTCATGCGTTCGCCTTGCTCAGCCTGCACCACCACGCGCTGCTGGCGCCCGGCATTGGTGAAGTCGTTGATCACCGCCGAACCGAAAGCCGTGGCCAAGGTGCTGTTGATGGCCTCGAAGCTCACCCCCAGTGTTCGGGCTTTTTCCCGGTCGATGTGCACACGCAACTGCGGCGCCTCGGCCAGGCCTTCCATCATCGCATAGAGAATCACCGGGTTGCTGTTGGCGCGGGCCAGCAGTTGGTCACGGGCGGCGAGCAGCGCTTCACGGCCAAGGCCACCACGGTCCATCAGACGCAGGGCGAAACCGCCGGAGTTGCCCAGGCCGTCGATGGGCGGCGGCATAACCGCGGTGATGGCACCATCACCGTTGGCGGCGAACTGCGCATTGATCGCTGCCGTTTCCGCCTCTGCCGATTGCGTCTTGTCACGCTGCGACCAGTCCTTGAAGGTGGGGAACGCCAGCGCGGCGTTGTCGCCCTGACCCGAGAAACTGAAGCCGCTGACGATGAACGAGTTGGCCACCGCCTCACGAGACATCAGGAATTTTTCCAGCGTCTCGGCGGTGTGGTCGGTGCGTACCCGGCTGGCGCCTGGCGGCAACTGTACGTCGACGACGCTGTAGCCCAGGTCTTCAGCTGGCACGAAGGCCTCCGGTAGACGCAGGTAGGAATAGCCCAGCACCACCAGGATGCCGACATACGCCAGCATCCAGCGCCCGGCACGCGCCACCAGCCCGTTATTGAGCAACGAATAGCGCTCGGTGATATGGGCGAAGCCACGGTTGAAGGCACCGAAGAAACCGCCCTTCTCATGATGGCCCTGAGGCACTGGCTTGAGCAGCGTGGCGCACAGCGCTGGGGTGAAGGTCAAGGCCAGGAAGCCGGAGAACAGGATCGAGACAGCCAGAGACACAGAGAACTGCTGGTAGATCACCCCCACCGAACCGGACATGAACGCCAAAGGCAGGAATACCGCCGCCAGTACCAGGGTGATACCAATAATGGCCCCGGAAACCTGCCCCATGGCCTTGATGGTCGCCTCCACCGGCGACAGGCCTTCCTCGGCCATCAAGCGCTCGACGTTCTCCACCACCACGATGGCGTCGTCCACCAAGATGCCGATGGCCAGCACCATGCCGAACATGGTCATCATATTCACCGAGAAGCCGAGCAGCTTCATGATCATCAGCGTCCCGAGCAGGCACACCGGTACCACGATCGAGGGCACCAGGGTGTAGCGGACGTTCTGCAGGAACAGGAACATCACCAGGAACACCAGCACCATGGCTTCGATCAAGGTGTGGATCACCTTCTCGATGGCCACGTCGACGAAGCGCGAGGTATCGTACGGCACCGAATACTCGACCCCTTCGGGGAAGAACTGCGACAGTTCGGCCAAGCGCTCCTTGACCAGCGTCGCGGTCTGAATGGCGTTGGCGCCCGGCGCCAGCTGCACCGCGCCGGCCACCGCCGGGTGGCCGTTCAGGCGTGCCGACAGGTTGTAGTTCTCGCTACCGATGGCCATGCGCGCGACATCACGCAGGCGTACGCTGGAGCCATCCGGGTTGGCGCGCAGGACGATGCCGGCGAAAGCCTCCGGCGTGTCGAGGGTGCCCTGCACCGCCAGGGTGGCGGTCAGTTCCTGCTCGCTGGCGCCCGGCGTGCTGCCGAAGCTGCCGGCCGGCACCTGGACGTTCTGGCCGCGAATCGCCGTGTTGATGTCGTCGATGGACAGGCCATAGCCCACCAGTTTCTGTGGGTCCACCCAGACCCGCATGGCCGCTTCCGAGGCGAAGAACTGCAGCTTGCCCACGCCAGGCACGCGCAGCAGTTCGTTGTTGATGTTACGCGCGGCATAGTCGGCCAAGGCCGTGGTATCGCCACGGTTGCCAGCCGTGCTGGTCAGGGCGTAGATCAGCAGGAAACCGGAACTGGCCTGCTCGACTTTCAGCCCTTGGGTCAGCACCGCCTGAGGCATGCGCGCCTCGGCCTGTTTCAAACGGTTCTGCACATCGACCTGCGCCATGTCCGGGTCGGTGCCTGGCTCGAAGGTCACCATCACTTCGGCCACGCCGTTGGAGTTGTTGGTGGACTCGTAGTACAGCAGGCCCTTGGCGCCATTGAGCGACTGTTCGATGATGCTGGTCACCGACTCCACCATGACCTTGGCCGAAGCGCCGGGGTAGGAGGCGGTGATGGAAATCTGCGGTGGCGCCACGTTGGGGTACTGGGCCACGGGCAAGGATGGAATCACCAGCAGGCCCGCCAGTGAAACGAACAACGCCACGACCCAGGCGAAGTTCGGGCGATGGATGAAGAATCTGGACATCTCACTTCCCTCGCATCACTGGGCGGCAGCCGTTTGTTTCTGGGCAGGCGCCACCGGCATACCGGGGGCCAGCCCGGCCGGGCTGCCGACGATCACCTGATCACCCGGCTCCAGCCCCTCGGTAATCTGCCAGCGCGAACCCTGCATCACGCCGGTTCGCACGACGCGTGCCTCAGCGATACCATTGGCGGCGACCAATACCCGCGCCTGGCCGTCACTGCCTCGCTGGACCGCACGCTGAGGAACCAGGATGGCGTGGTTGTCGGTGCCTTGCGGCGTGCGCACGCGCACATACATGCCCGGCAAGAGGGTGCCGTCCGCGTTGTCGAAACGCCCCCGCAGGATGACCTGGCCGGTACCGCGGTCCACACTCACATCGGTGAACATGAGCTCGCCCGAGCGCTGGAAATCGGTGCCTTCCACTTGCGCGGTCAGGCGCTGGCTGTCGGCCGAAAGTGCGCCGTCCTTCACCGCTTGTCGCAGGCGCAGCGCGTCAGCGGCAGACTGCGTGAAGTCGATGTAGATCGGGTCGAGTTGTTGGATACGCGCCATCAGCGTCGCATCCCCCTGCCCCACCAACGCGCCTTCGGTGGCCAGCGCACGGCCAATGCGTCCGGAGATCGGCGCAGTGACAGTGGCGTAGCCCAGGTTAAGGCGAGCGGCCTGCACATCGGCCTGCGCGGAACGTACCGCCGCACGGGCACTGCGCAACTCGGCAGTGGCGCTGTCGAAGTCCTGCTGGCTGACCGCCTCGATCTTGACCAGCGGCTCATAGCGCTTCACACGTGCCTGGGCTTCCTGCTGCATGGCCTGGGCACGGGCGAGGTCCGCCTCGGCGCGGGCCAGGGCGGCCTTGAACGGCGCCGGGTCGATCTGGAACAGCACATCCCCCGCCTTGACGTCAGCCCCTTCCTCGAAGCGCTTGTGCAACACGATACCCGGCACCCGCGCCCGCACCTCTGCGACGCGCATCGGCTCGACCCGGCCCGGCAACTCAGCGGCCAAGGTCACCTGCTCGGAGGCCAACGTCACGATTTCCACCGGGTAGCTCGCATTGGCTGCACCGTACTGCTCTGCTGCGGGCTCGCACCCGGCCAAGGCAATCGCCACAGCGAGTACGCCCACTCTTATCGAACCTGTCTTGCCCATCACTCACCCGAGCCTTGATTGAAAACGGGGCGAATGCTACTTTTCAAACCCAGATGAGTCAATGATGTCTCATATAAATCAAACAAGGCTCCTCATGATCACTTCAGGCTTCCCACCTTCATCGCTTCCCGCCAAGCTGGTGAATGCCCTCTATGCCGCTGCCGCCTTGCGGCCCAGAGCGTCCATGGGTGAACTGGCGGCGTTGGCGGGCATCAGCCGGGCCACCTTGCACCGTTACTGCGGGACGAGAGACAACCTCGATAGCCAGCTCGAACAGCACGCCAAAGACACGCTGATGCAGATCCTCGACAACAGCGATACGTTGGCCTCCACAGAGCCCCTGGCCGCGTTGCGTCAGCTGATCCGCGCGCACCTGGCCCAAAGTGAACTGATCGCATTCCTCGCCTCCCGTTACCCTGTGCACATGAGCGTGCAGCACGACCTCCGGTTCTATCTGGAACGGCTCGATGCATTGTTCTTCAGCGGCCAGCGACAGGGTGTATTTCGCGCGGATGTCACCGCGGCATTGCTGACCGAGATGTTCGTATCGCTGTTGCATGGCATGGTCGATGCCCGCCAACGAGGGCGCGCGCCGAGGGAGAGTGCAACGGTGCTGGAGAACGCGTTCCTGCAGGGCATTGCAGCGCGGGCGCCCTGTTGAGCGCCCGCATGGAGGCAACAGCCGTGAGGCCGCTATTGCGTCAAAGGTAGGGAATGAACGCTATTGCTCGTCGCCATCGAGCGGCGTACTCCAGATCACCAGCTCAAGGGCAGCGGCGATCTGGATGCGATGGTCGGCAAGCGGGACAGGCAGCAGGTCCTGGGCGCGCTCCAGTCGGCGCAGCAAGGTGTTGCGATGCGTACGCAGTACCTCGGCGGTCTGGGTGATGTTGCAGCCATTGGCCAGGAAGGCGTGCAACGAATGCTGAAGTACCGTGGGCTCGGTCGCCAAGCGCCCCAGGGTGCTCAAGACGAACTGCCTGGCCGCGCGGGCATCTTGGGTCATCAGCGACACCATCCTCACCTGATCGATCGTGGCAACGGCAGGTGAACCCGCCAACCGGCCCATCAACCGCTGGGTGGTCAAGGCTTCCAGGTGCGAGCGCCGGAAGCCATTCATCCCCGCGCCCGCCGAACCGATTGCCGCGCGTATCTTGGGAAATTGTCGAGCGACACCTTGCAAAAGGTTCAGGTCCAGCGGCTTTGCCGCATTGCACCAGGCCCACAGGGTCGCAGGGCCCGCGAATACGATCAGAGGCGCTACCGTACCCGTGAGCTGCGCCAGGGCTCGCGCCATATCTTCCAGCGGGCGAATCTCGGCGTCCGGGGTTTCGCTCCAGACGAGGCAGGCGTGATGCCTCTGAGCCAGGCTGTAGCCCAGTCGCCTGCCAAATTGCTCGGCGTCCACATCCCTGCCGTCGAGCAGCCGGCTTACGAGGCTGCGTTTATCGATAGGGTCGTCATGGGCCTGGGCGCTCTTTTCTTCGAGGATGATCTGGGTCACCACACGCATGTTGCTGTCGATGAACGTCGAGATCGACCGCGACGAGACCTCCAGGAACTCCGCGAGCAGCGCGGGATCCTGCGTCAGGCTGAAGGCCATCTTCATCCACAGGTCCCAGGCTGCGTTCTGTGTCGACCTTGCGACATTCATCAGCAGCTCGGAGAGCCCCCTGCGGGCGAGCTCCCTGGCCGTGTCCACCATGTCAGCAGACACGTAGGGCTCCACCGGCTCCCCAGGGCGCTGCAGATTGGCATTGGCCCAGTGCAGCAACTCTGCCCGATTGGCGCGCCGGCACGCGGCGAGGATGACCGGATCCTCCAGCAACTTGGCATCTTCCGGTGTAGAAAACAGTGCCTGGTTCAGGCGCTCGATCCACTCGGGCGGCAGCGCCTGAGCGAGTTCGGCACCTTTGCGCATGAGCTCGCGAACGGCTTCCGAGGGGCGTGGCCAGGGGAATGGCGTGCTGGTCATGATCAGTGCAAATCGCTCAAAAATCGTCTGGTAAATGGTGCAGTTCGTACCTTGGCTCAAGGCCAGGGGAAACCTAGCATGAACTCACTGCCTGAACAAAAAATACAAGGAGGCACCGTGACGCTTCATGTCCCTTTTTTGGGTTTAGCGCAGTGGCAAGCGGGTTTGTTTCCTGATGCCAGCAGTTGGGGGGATCAACCCGCCTGCGCCAACCGTTCTTTCAATCTGGAGTGTTCTCAATGTCAGCCTCTCGCGACTCCATGCCAAGCCTGCCCGTGGTAACCCGCTCGACTTCAGCGCAAGAGATTGCGCTGCTGAGCGACCAAGCAGGAGCGGTCATCATTCGCAACTTCATGCCCCCCGAACAAGTCGTGCGGATCAACAACGAACTCGACGCTCCCTTGGCCGCGCTCGATGCCGGCTCCAAGCATGAGCACGCGCTGATCGCCGAGTTCCACGGCCATCAGACCAAACGGCTCACCAACCTCGTCACCCACAGCAAGACCTTTCGTGAGGAAATCCTCGATGACGACCTCTTCCACGAACTGGGAAACGTGCTTTTCGCCCCGGAGTGCGGAGACTGGTGGCTGACCACGGCCCAGTTGATCGAGATCGGCCCGGGCAACAAAGCGCAAATGCTGCACCGCGACATGGCGCAGTACCAACCGTTCGTGGCCATGAACAAACATGCGCCACGCGCCATCACCAACCTGATGCTGGCGCTGACCGATTTCACCGAGGAAAACGGCGCCACGCGCTTGATTCCGGGAAGCCAGGACTGGGATGACTTCAACGACGTCGGAACCCCAGAGATGACGATCCCCGCCCTGCTGAAAGCCGGGGATGCCGTGCTGTTCGGCGGCAAGGTCGTTCACGGTGGCGGGGCCAACGTGACCGCCGACTATTACCGTCGCGGGCTGACGATCCCGATGCAGGCTTCGATCATCACGCCTGAAGAAGCCTACCCGTTGATCGTGCCGCTCGAGCTGGTGCGCACGCTTTCTCCACGCGTTCAGAAGATCCTCGGTTTCCGCTCCCAATACCCCAATGGCAGCCCTGGCCTTTGGCAGCATAACTACGCAGACCTGGCGGATTACCTTCAGCTCTAGCATCCAGCGTTGACTTGCCTGGCCCTGAAGGTGCCACGACCATCCAAACGCCCAGGCAAGGAAACAGGCCAGGCATCGGTTTGCGATGCCTGGCCTTTGAGCGCCAGCCCTTCACTCCCGATAAGGCATTACCCCACGACGTGAAAACAGAACCGGTGTGCCATCGGCATTGAACAGCGCCGCCGTCAGCGATAGGCCATCAGCCGACTGGGTTTCCTCGAAACTGTGTCCACCATCGCTGCTCTGCACCATCAGCCCGTCCAACCCGACCGCCAGCACACGAGAGCCCGCTACCGCGACGCAAGTGACAGAGCCCTTGCTTTGCGTGGGCACTCGGCGAAAGCCCTTGCCGTCCGCTGAACCCTGCAACAAGGTACCGCGCTGGCCACCCAGTAGCAGACGCCCATCGGCCAGTACCGCGCCTGACCACAGGGTGCCTTCGTAGCCGGTATCCAGGTAACGCCAATTCTTCCCGTGGTCTTCGGAATGCAGCACCTGCCCATGCTCGGCCGTGGCGTAAAGCGTGCCGCGGCTGTCGGCAAACAGCCCCATCAGGTTGAGGTCGGCCCGCTTGGCCCCGGGCGGCGCTTGCACCGCCTGCTCAGCCCACGTCAGCCCCCCATCCTCGGTCGTCAGCACCAACGACCAGAGCCCTACCGCCACGCCCTGCCGGGCATTGAAGAAGTGCACGGCGAACAGCGGTCGGTCTTCTTCGGTGGCCAGGCGCTGGACCTGCCAGGACTCCCCACCATCGGTGGTGGCCAGGATCGCGCCCCAGTGGCCCACCGCCCACCCGCGCTTGGCATCCACGAACGACACCCCCGTCAATGGCGTGGACAGCGGTACCGACCTCGCCTGGCGCCACTGCTTGCCCTGGTCGTCGGACAACAACACGACACCGTGGTCGCCCACGGCAACCACGCGCTCCCCGGCCCAGCTGGCGGCCAGCATGGTGGCCTGCGTGGCATTGCTCGCCTGTACGGCCGGCACGGCCTGCAACGGCGCGGCCTGAAGAGACATCAGCGGCAATGCTGCTGCGAGCAAGGCCGCGGTGAATGAAACCCTGAATTTCATGCTTCTCTCCTCAGTGCACCAGCGCACCGATCATGCGCACGGGACGCTTACGCGGGAACACCCGCTCCAGCCAGACGGCAAAGGCCGGCAGCACGGTCATGGCCATGACCATGTTGACGATGAACATGAAGGCCAGCAGCTTGCCCATGTCAGCCTGGAACTTGAGCTCCGAGAACGCCCAGGTGGCCACGCCCACGGCCAGGGTGATGGCGGTGAAAATAGTGGCGACACCCACCTCGAGTAGCGCGCACTCGACCGCCTTGGTAATCGACTGGCCATGGGCCAGGTGCAGTTGCAGGCGATTGTAGATATAGAAGGCATAATCAACGCCAATGCCCACCGCCAGCACCATCACCGGCAAGGTGGCGATGGTCAGGCCGATCTGCAGTTCCTTCATGAACCAGTAGCCAATGAAAGTGCCGATAGTCAGCGGCAGGCAACACACCAGGACCGCTCGCAGGTCCCGGTACACCACGAACACCAGCAATGCGATGGCGGCATAGACATACAGCAGCATGGGGGTTTCGCTTTTTTCCACCTCTTCGTTGATGGCGGCCAGGACGCCGGCGTTACCGGACGCGAGGCGAACCGAAATGCCTGGCATCGGGTACTCGCTGCGAAACGCCTTGGCGGCGTCCACCACTCGGTTGATGGTGGTGGCCTTGTGGTCTGCCAGGTACAGGTGCACCGCCGACATGTTGCAGTCGGTGCGCATCAGCCCGGGCGTACGCGCCACCTCGGTGGCCAGCGCGGCGTAGTTCATCGGGTCGATGGGCACCGCCGCCATCTTCGGGTTGCCTTCGTTGTAGCCCTCGTTGAACTGGCGCATGTTGGTGGAGAAAGACGCGACCGACAGGACACCGGGCACCCCCTGCATGGCCCACACGAAGCGATCCTGGTACTGGCCCAGGGCGACATCCTCGCAGGCCACCTGGCTGCCTTCGCTGGAAGCGGCCTTGTTGACTTCGAACACCACGCTGAGCCAGTCCAGACCTATGTCGTAGTTGCTGGCGATGGAGACCGCATCGCGATTGAAGCGCGAATTCTCGCGCAATTCCGGCGCGCCCGCCTGCAGCGTGCCAACGACACGGTCATGGCTTTGCCAGATCGCCACCAGGAACACCACCAAGGCCGCGCCAAGCACCCACTGCGCCTTGCGCGGTTCGGCGAGCCGGGCCAGGCCACGCAGCCAGCGGGTGCGCCGCTGCCGGGAAATTTCCTGAGCGGCCGCATACTTGTCATCGACACGTAGCAAGGACGCCATCAACGGCAACATCACCAGGTTGGTGATGATCTTGTAGGCCACGCCAAGCGAGGCCGTGATCGCCAGCTCCCGCACCATCGGGATCGGGATCAACAGCAGCGTCACGAAGGAAACCAGCGCGGTCACCAGCGCCAGCGTCCCGGGAATCAGCAACCCCGTGAAGCTCGAGCGCGCCGCCTCTTCGGCGCGCTTGCCGATGGCGATCTCGCGCACGATGAAGTTGATTTGCTGCACGCCATGAGAAACCCCGATGGCGAATACCAGGAAGGGCACCAGCACCGCCAGCGGGTCGAGCCCGTACCCCAACAGGCGCAGGCTGCCGAACTGCCAGACCAGCGAGGCCAGCGAACAGACCAGCGCCAGCAGCGTGAAGCGCAGGGAGTGGCAATACCAGTACACTGCCCCCGCCGTCAGCAGCAACGCCAGCAAACAGAACTCCAACACCGCTGAAGCCCCGTCAGCGATGTCGCCGATCTGTTTGGCGAAACCGATGATCTGGATTTCGAAATCGCCATCTTCGAACTGCTGGCGGATCTCTTTTTCCAGCCTGTGGTTGAACGCCACGTAGTCCAGGTGGGCGCCATGGGTGTCGTACTCGTTGAGTTCCACCGTGATCATCGCGCTGCGCTGATCACGGGAAACCAGCGTGCCGATGAAACCACCCTGGGCAGTGGAGTTGGCGATCGTCGCGATGACCTGGTCATCCAGGTGCTCGGGAGAAACCGTCCCCGGTACCAGTGGATCCGCGCGAAAACCCTCTTCGGTGATTTCGTTGACGAAGGCATTGGGCGTCCACAACGAACGCACGCTGCTGCGCGAAACACCCGGAAGAAAGGTCACCGCCTGGGTGACGTCATACAGCCGTTTCAGACCTGCGGAGCTCCAGATATCGCCCTGTCGGGCCTTGACCACGAGGGTCAGCCGGTTCGCCCCCAGCAGGTCATTGCGGTAAGCCTCGAATGTCTCGATGTATTCATGGCCTACCGGCAATTGCTTTTCGAAGCCGGCATCCATGCGCAGTTGCACGGCGAACCAGCCCATGATCAGCGTGAACATCGCCAGGCTCGCCAGCACCAGACGACGATGCCCGAACAACACACCCTCGACACGTGACAACAGGCCACGTGCCGGGGCTTCAGATAGCTTTACAGAACCGTTCACGGCAAGCCTCACAAGGTGCGGGAGATCGCGATGCCGACATAATCGCGGTCACGATAAAGCTGGTCGTAGGGCGTCTCGCCGCCCATGAACTTCGCGTAGTTGAGGGAAATCTGCCAACTGGCCGGGTTTCGCACGAAGTTCAGGTACAGGTTCATGCTGCTCGCGTCTTCGGTGAAGGTCGCACTCAAGTTCGGCGTTCTGCCCCCCAGCGAGCGCGAATAGAAGACACCTGGAGTGACCTGCCAGCCCGGTAACAAGGTGCCGTCGTAGGTCAGGCTGAAGTCCAAATTGATGCCCGAGGACGTCTTGTCGCCACGGGACTTGGGCGCTGTCGCAGGGTCCAACTGCCAGGCATTGAGCCCCGCGGCAAGGGGCTCGCCATTGAACTCGTCATGCAGCCCGGGGTAATGGATGACCACCAGTTCCGACAGCAGGGTACCCGTGCTGGCTCCGGTGAAATCGAGCAGCGTCGGGGAGTTGGACGGTGTGAAGCTGTAAAGGCCGGTGAGGTGCCACTGGAATTTCTTTTCGTCTTTCCAGCACTTGCCCCCATTGCTGGAACACAGGTCGACAACAGGGTTGAGCATGACCGAATCCTTCGGCCGGTAAGAAAGCTCTGTACCCACTGCCCAGTCACCGATCGGCATGTTGGCACTGACGCCATACATCATCCGGTCTTCCTGGTATTCCCAGGTCGGTGCCGCCGCGAAGGTGTTAGGGTCAAGAATGGCGACGCGCAATGATGGCAACTTGTCGTGATAACGCATCACGTAGAAGCCATAGTTGATGTCGCTGTCTTCCGGCTGCCAACGCAGCGAAAGGCCCCACTGGCCGCTGTCGCGGGCGTCTTTTTCGGAGAACCCATAGTCTCCCCTGCCCTCACCCAGCGCGTTGGTAGTGGACCAGTAGCTGCCCACCGGCGGCAACTCGCTCTTGTTCCAGCGAAATTGATAGTAGGCCTCGACGTTGACACCCGAGCCCAGGCCCGAGGCGACACTGAGCATCGGCGCGGGCAGCACGGCCTCCTTGAGCTGCACGCCAGGGCGCGCCAAGGCTTGGTAGTCGTAGGCGTTGGTGTTGTTGATGCCACCGGCCACGAACAGGCTTTCGCCCCAGTTGATCACCTGGTTACCCAGGCGCGCGCGGACCCGCTGCCCGCCCACGTTGAATCCTTTGCTCACCCAAAGGTCCAGCAGGCGAGCCTTGAAGGCGAGGTCGTCACGCGCGTCGTCACTCAGCCCGTTGCTACCGACGCTCTCAGGGGTGTTGAACGACAGCGTGCCGGTGGTATCGGTGGCAGCGAAGTCGCGGATCCAGGTGCCACGCGCCATGAAGGTGACGTCCTCGGGCATCTTGAGCAACAGCTCATGGGTGCCCTTGAGGTAGTTGGTGAACATGTCGCCGCGGTCGTAGTTCAGGTCGCCCTGGTCCGCCACGCCGGAGCTCTGTGCCAGGCAGCCGGAGGGCACGTTGTGCCCGATCGGCCCCTGGTTGATCAGGTTGCAGCCCCGCGACTCGGTACGCAGGCCCATGCCTGCGGTGATCGTGGAATCGAAGGAGCCATTGAGGGTTTCGGTTTCAAATGTGAACCCCATTGCCAAGGGGGTTGCGCACACGATGACAAGGCCTGACGCTTTCGTAATTATTTTTTTCATGTTGGCTCTCGATCTGGCGTCGGTTTAGCGCTCGCTGATGGCTCGCAGATTGTCGGAGGTGAAGAAGTCGCGCTTCAGGCGAGGGTTGCCACTGTCTTCGGTGATCCAGCGAATATCGTTCTTGCCTGCCCCGATGGAGGTCATGTCGAAGAGGTAACGACCCTCGGCCAGGTTGTACTGGACCTGGGCCTGCACGTCGCAAGCGCCGGTCTCGAACACGGGAATCGAGAACCCTTCACGCACCTTCCAGATCTGCCCTTGCTTGTCGAAGTCGACGGCCAGCAGCGGGTTCCAGCTGTCCTCGTCGATGTAGAACATGCGTTTGGGCGCTTGGTGGCGCATGCCTTGGCGAACATTGGCCTCGACGACCCAGACGCGATGCAGTTCATAGCGACGCGACTGCGGCGAGATCGAGTCGTTGCCAGCGAACGCCTCCACCTTGGCAGCGGTGTCGTAGGCACCGAAATCGTTGTAAGGCACCAGCAGTTCCTGCTTGCCGATCAGTTTCCAGTCGAAACGGTCCATGGTGCCGAAGAAGATGTTCGCCTCGTCCACGGTGTACTGGTTGTCGAGGCCGATCTGTGGCGCGTCGTAGGAATACGACGGCATGCGCCGCACGCGACGCTGACCAGGGAAGTAGTAGAAGGTCGTGGCCTGCTCGCCGGCCACAGCCGTTTGCACGGCGGATTGACCGGCCAGCGCAGCGGGCTCCAGGTAGTTGAAGAAGGTCGCGTTCTCCAGCCGGCCATAGGAAGAGAAAAGCGCGCTCCCCTTCTTGCCCCAAGGGGTCAGGAAGAAGGTGTCGGTCGACTGGCGCAACCATTCCCCGCCCTTGCGCGGAGAAATGCCTGAAATGCTCCGGGGAATTTCCACGCCGACGCCGCGATAGCGCATCTTCATGTTCCACATTACCTCGGCCCCAGTGCTGGGCATTGGGAACGGGATACCGGGTACATGGGCTTCTTCAAGGGCTACACCGGCAGCGTCGAGCTTGGCAAAGCCAACGTTTTGCCTGGTGTTCTCGATCACGAAATCCGGCGCGCTGCAGGTACGACGGGTCGGGTAGACATCCATGCGATAGCCTGGGACTTTCTTGAACAGTTCGAGCTGGCCAGGGGACAGCTTGCTCGCATGCTGTGTCACATTGTTCGCGTCGATGCTGTAGAGGGGCTTATCACCCTTGAACTTCCAGTGCTCCCCTCGTACCTGGCCGTAACTCCACCCCGCCCCCTGCTGCCCTGGCTGTGCCCAGGCCGGAATATCCCCGCTTGAACTCGCTGCGCTCTCACCGCCCAGAGGGGTCAGCTTCGAACCCAGCGCCTCAGG
Source organism: Pseudomonas sp. SA233 (assembly GCF_054792385.1). NCBI lineage: Bacteria > Pseudomonadati > Pseudomonadota > Gammaproteobacteria > Pseudomonadales > Pseudomonadaceae > Pseudomonas > Pseudomonas sp. SA233. The sequence continues at coordinate 3,298,838 of NZ_CP096449.1, forward strand.
CTCCTGGGTCGCTGCCTGAACCGAGCAGATCGCGGTCGATACCGCGCAAGCCAGCAGCAGTTGCCTGAAAACACGGCGAGCGGACACTTCACCTTCCAGCCGTTCAGTCACTTCTTTCATTGCAGGATCCTCAACAAAGGGCTTTGACCGTGGCTCGACTTTCCAGACGGAAAACCAGCCCTGTCACATCTCATGATCAACTGACCTGATCAACCGATCATGTCGCAAGATCATGACGCAAGCCATATGCCAGAATCCTCATGAATAAATATATTCTTTCAATATCAATTAGTTAGATGATACTCCCTGCGGTGGACGCAGCGCTTTCATGCACCATCATGTGAATTATCGAAACAAGTGTTACCAAAAGATGATCGACGGCTGGGCATAACGACACCAGCTGAGGCGTGCCATTCACCCGACAACCGTACGGCGCATAAAATGCCCCCCCAAAAAAAACCGCCCCGAGGGGCGGCAAAAAAGCAGGCCGGTGGCCCGCCATGGAGTAAACGTTATCGGGAATGAACGAGCGACTGAGAGGAAACCCGCTTGGAGCGCTCAAGCGCGCCATAGGCGTAGTACAACTGCACGATCGAATAGGACCAGGTCAGGAAGGCGAAGGTCATGAAGACCATCTTCGTGTCATCGCCCGGAATCGGAAAGAAGTCATACCGCAACGCCACCGTCAGCCCCGCCGCCCCGCCCAGCACGGTAGCCAATGCATGGAACACCTCCCCGGCACGTGCCAGGCGCCACGTGAAGTAGCACAGGTACACCGTGTAGAGTGACCACATGAGCAAGTAGAAGAACGCCAATGTATCGTTGACGATGCCAGACAGGTAGTAGACGCAGGTGGCGGCAAAACCGGCCACGAACAGCAGCAGGTCTTTTGCTATAGAAGGTTTGTAACCGTGGGTAACCGCCATCAACCCCAATGTTGCGATAACAGGTACGCCCACCCCGCGCGAAAACGCATCGAGAAAAATCGCGACATTGTAATTGGCCTGCCAACCCGTCGCGATGAACGCCGTGAAGTTCGATGCGGAAATCCCCACGACCAGGAACTCCAGGCCAAGCAGATAATTCTTCCGCCTGACGAATGCCATGCCATAACCCAGCCCGCACACCACCAACAGAATGCACGAAACCAGTGCACCTAGATCTCTGAGCTCCACGATAACCGCCTCTGTAAATAATGCCGCGCCACAGCCTTGCGCCATCGAGGCGCCGGCACTGTTCAGTTTTTCAATGCACTGTCTTTGCGCACTTTTTTATCGGTCCAGGCATCCAACAACCGGGCCGCTGCAAGCGCCGTGTTTATAGCGCACCATTGGAAAGGCTCCGGCAGCATGGACGGTGTCTTGTGCTGCAATGCCGAAAGCAGTGGCGGCTTTTGGCCGTTGATTCTCTGGGCGAACAGCGAGCCCATGAGCGATTGCGTCGCAAGGCCATGGCCCGAGCATCCCGCCGTATAGAAAATGTTCTGTTTCGCCCCCGTCGTGCCGATGACGGGCAGGAAGTCGTAAGCCCCACTGACATAACCGCTCCAGCAGTGCTGAATGCCAAGGCCTTGCAGACCCGGAAAACGTTGGCGCAACACCCGCGCCAACGCGGCATAGGCGCTGTAGTCCGGAATGTTGGGAGTCTTGGAACCGTAGGCATAGCCCAACTGTTTGACCGTCAACACCAGGGTGTCATGCGCCGTCAGGCGGTGGCTCTCCATCGTGTAGTGCGGGGTGATGATCCCTTCTCGCCCTTTCCATCCCAGGGCAGCCAACTGCTCCGTCGACAGGGGCTCGGTTTCGATTGCCGATACGCGAATCGGCGCCACCTTGTTGCGCAACAGTCCCACCTGAGGCGTATAGGCGTTGGTCGCCATGACCATCACGGGCGCCGTTGCAGTGCCGAACGGGGTCTTGCAAGTGATGACTTGCCCTTCACTGTAGGAAACCAACGGGGTGCGTTCGTAGAGTTTCACGCCGGCCTGGATGGCCGCACGGCGCAGGCCACCGATGTACTTCCCTGGGTTCAGGGTGCCACCGCGCTGCTCGCTGCCAAACAAAAAGGCAGGTGGGAGCCCGCGGGCGCGCATCTCGGCCTGGTCCACGAAACGGGTCACAGAGCCCAATGTGTGCCCAAGCGCCATGTTCGCGCGCAGCCGCTTTTCCTGGCCTGGATGCACGGCAGCTCGGATAACCCCCGAGGGGATGTAGTCACAATCTATACCCAACGCCGCGAAACGCCCTTCCACATACGTGACAGCCTCGTCGTAGAAACTGACGAACGTCCTGGCCTGTTCCAGCCCCACGCGCTTGACGAAGACTTCGCACTCGATTCCCATGCTGCCGAGCAGGTAACCGGCATTGCGCCCACTGGCACCGAAACCGGCGAACTCCTGCTCCAGCACGATGACGCTCGCCCCAAGGGCTGACAGCTCCAAGGCCGTCGATAAACCGGCAAACCCGGCTCCTATCACGATCACATCGGCATGCGCGTGACCTTTCAATTCAGGTTGCAGGTCGATAGGACGTTCCACCCACCCGCCGAGGCTGCGAAACCTCAGTGTTTCCGAACCGTTCCCGGCCACATTGTTCGACGCATTCATTCACTTCGCTCCAGGGAATTCTGCCAAGGGGAAGGGTTAGAAGCCTTTGCCTGGCTCGGAGAAAGACGCCATGCCCAGAAGCTCTTGTGGGTCGCGCATCTGCCCATCGATTTCAACCCAACCCAGCAGCGTGGAGCTGGCACTCCAACCCAGCAGACGTTGCAGTTGCGCAGGGAGCTGCCGAACACGCTCAACAGGAATGGACAGGAAGTGGTTTTCTTCCAGTCGCAGGAAAGCCAAGTCATACGCCATGGTCAGACCGGTGCGAGGCGTTGAGGATGTATTGGCGCCACCACCGTGGTAGACCGACCCCATCCATAGCAGCGCAGAGCCTGCCTTCATTTCGGCGGCGATTGTTTCTTCCTGCGTTGGCATGCGTTCGTCATCCCATTGATGGCTGCCGGGAATGACACGTGTCGCACCGTTCTCTTCGGTGAAGTCCGTAATGGCCAGCATGATTTGCAGCCGAGCCTCACGACCATATTGCGGATGCCGCCAGAGCGATGTGGCATCGTCGCGATGCAAAGGTTGCAAACCCTGGCCTGGGCCGATCTGGATAGCCTGGGTAATGCTGAGTTGGATATCCGGCTCGATCTCGACGCGGTCGCTTCCGACCCAGACATGGGTAGGTGTTTGCAAGATCTTTCTGGCGGACTCGAGAAACAACGGATTCAGCGCCACCTCTACCGCCGTGTCACTTCGCCCGAGAATTCGGGCGACGCGGCGTGTCTGGGTGCCGGCAAAGTAAGGGTCCATACCGCAAGGCGTGACACTCAAAAAGGTGTCCAACTCCTCGGTCAGGGCCTTCAAGGTGCCTTCCGAGACAAAGTTGGAAATGATTACGGCACCGTCACGCTTGATGATTTCCACTACCTGCTCGACCGGTGTGTCGCTGCTGACCGTCGAAAGTTTCCGTGTATCCATTTGCGCATTTACCTGTGTGCTTTGAGTCATTGTTTGTCAGCGGATCTGGGCCCAGGGCCCGGCTACAAGTTGCCGTAGGCACCCTGCGCTCACCTGTCGCGAGCGCCGAAAATCCGGCACTACCGACAAGAGCGATCGACTGATCAACCGACATGATCACTTGATCAAGTCTTATGACCAAAGCAATTCACGTGCCGTTTTCCTGACCCGCGCCAGCGTCCACGGAAATTCAGGGGCGAGCGCCTGGCCTGCCGATGCACAGTGATACTGGCGTTCCCAAATCGGTGCCTCCCCGTGTTCGCCCGGCACGCCATATTGTGTATTAACGAAACACTTGTTATCTAAAGTTTCCCAGGGAAGGCGTCGCGCAGACCGCCCCCTGACGCTCAATCGCATCGACGCATGGATTGGGAAACAACCATGCGTTAGCATTCGTCCCCGCCGAGGCCAGACCCGATGGCTGGCGGCAATACCGAAGAGGGAGAAATGCCCAATGGCTCGAATAGGCGCTGAATTGCGCAGACAAGACTTTATTGAAGCCACCGTGAAAGTGATCGCGGAACATGGAATAGCCAACGCCACCACTCGCCGTATCGCGGCCGAGGCGAATTCGCCACTGGCTTCGTTGCACTACGTCTTCCATACCAAGGACGAGTTGTTCTATGCGGTCTATGAGTCCTTGATCAACATGCCGCAACAGTCGTTGCAGGACGTACCCACAGGCGCCACGGCGGCAGAGTCGGTGGGGGAAATGCTGCGCCAGCTCGTCAAATGGTTCACCGCCCACCCTGACCTGGCGACCACACAGTTCGAGCTCTTCTTCTGGAACCTGCGCAACAACCCGGCCATGGCAACCAAGATCTATACCGTATCCGTCGAAGCGACCAAGCAAGCCATCGAAAAGGTCACTGGCCCCGGGCTGGACCAGGCCAGGCTGACCACCATCAGCCGCTTGCTCATCAACCTGTTCGACGGCCTGTTGCTGGCTTGGTCCGCCCATGGCGACCGGGAACGCTTGGAAGCCGAGACCGAAACCGCCTGCCAAGCTGTAAAACTGCTGGTGGCCAGTTACTGATCAAGGTTCGAATGCGCCGTGCTTCAGTACGGCGCGATCGGTACTGACTAGCCATCAACCTGGCTTACCTTCCCGCCTTTCTCATACCGGGCGACTGCCCCAGCCTGCCCCCTCCTTGCCTCTCCCTTTCTTGAGAGAACTGCCCCCGCGCCATGGCGCGATGGTGCAAATCATCCCAAACCAATAGAAACCTGGTGCATTTCGCACCTTGATCCGCCTGCGTTGCCAATCCTATTCTTGCCAAACGATCAAGTCATTTGACCAAGTCTCTATAACACAACAATAGGAGGCGACATGTCCTCTCACACTGCTCTTCCGGTTGAGCCGCTCGATATTTTGATCATGGGAGCCGGTGTGTCTGGCATTGGTGCGGCAGCCTACCTGCGGCGTCATCAGCCGCACAAACGATTTGCGATTCTCGAGTCCCGCGAACGAATGGGCGGCACCTGGGACCTGTTCCGCTACCCTGGCATTCGCTCCGACTCGGACCTGTACACCTTCGGTTTCGACTTCAAGCCCTGGACCAAGGCAAAGTCCCTGGCGGACGCCGCAGACATTCTCGAATACCTGCGAGAAGCCATCGACGAATATGAACTGGCGTCCTTCATCCAGTACCGGCAGAAAGTCGTTTCGGCGAACTGGCAGAGCGATAAAGGGCTCTGGGCAGTGAGCGTCGAGGATGGTCACACGGCAGAAACCCGCATCATCGAGTGCCGCTGGTTGTTCAGTGCAGGCGGTTACTACCGCTATGACCAAGGGTTCAGCCCACGCTTCGAGGGCACGGAGGCGTTCAAGGGACAGATCATTCATCCCCAGCACTGGCCGGAAAACCTGGACTACACGGGCAAGCGTGTCGTCGTCATCGGCAGCGGTGCAACGGCGGTAACCTTGATTCCAGCGATGGCGGACAAGGTCGCCAGCATCACCATGCTGCAGCGCACCCCTTCCTACATCATCAACCAGCCCGCCAAAGACTCCGTTGCAGCGTTTCTGCGCAAAATCCTGCCTGCGCAAACCGCCTATTCCCTGACACGCTACAAGAACGCCAAGATCACCCTGGCTTTCTGGGCATTCTGCCAACGCTTCCCCAAGCTTTCGAAAAAGCTGCTGCTGTGGCTGACCCGCAAGGAATTGCCCAAAGACTACCCGGTCGACGTACATTTCAACCCGCCCTACAACCCCTGGGACCAGCGCTTGTGTTCGGTCCCCGAAGGCGATCTGTTCAAAGCCATCAGCGCAGGCAAAGCCGACATCGTCACCGATCACATCGAGCGGTTCACCGAGTCCGGAGTATTGCTCAAATCGGGCAAGACACTGAAGGCCGACATCATCGTCACCGCCACGGGGCTGAACGTACAGCTGTTCGGCGGCATCACCCTGCACAAGGACGGCCGACCGGTGATACTCAGCGAAACCCTGGCCTATAAAGGCATGATGCTCTCTGGTGTGCCCAATTTCGCCTTTGCCGTGGGCTACACCAACTCGTCCTGGACCTTGAAAGTGTGCCTGCTGTGCGATCATTTCTGTCGCCTGCTGGGCTTCATGGACAAACAGGGCCACAACGTCTGCGAACCCAAGGCGCCAGCCGGTATCGAAACCCGCCCCTTGCTGGACTTTGGCGCCGGCTACGTGCAACGCGCCTTGGACAGCATGCCGCGCCAAGGGCCGCGTGAGCCCTGGGTGATGTCGATGGACTACTTCCGCGACGTCAAACTGCTGCGTCGGGGCAACGTTGCCGACAAGTGCCTCTCGTTCACCACAGTGCCCAACGCGCCTTTGCACGCTGGTGTCATGCTGCAGCAACAAGGTAGCCGTCGATGAGCGCCGATCGCTTCTGCGAGCTACCGGGGGAGCGCAAGCTCTGCTATCGCACTCACGGCGATGACGACGCCCCGGCGGTCCTGCTCATCGTCGGCCTGGGGCTGCAATTGACCTACTGGCCGCAACCGATCATCGCCGGCCTGGTCGAGCGCGGGTTCCGCGTCATCACGCTGGACAACCGTGACTCGGGCCGATCGTTCTTCACCGACGTGGTACCTCCCACGGCCATGCAGCAGTTCCTGCGCAAGCGCACTCCCGGCTATGACCTGGGCGACATGGCCAACGACGTGATCGGGCTCATGAACGGCCTGAACCTGGAAACGGCGCACGTGGTGGGGATGTCGATGGGCGGCATGATCGCCCAGACCCTCGCGGCCCGGTACCCCGAGCGCGTCAGGACGCTCACTTCGATCTTCTCGACCACCGGCTCGCTGCGCGTCGGCCAGCCCGCGCTCAAAGCCCTTTTCCAACTACTGCGCCGCCCGCCGCGCAACCAGCAGGAAAGCGTTCGGGACTACGTGGACATCATGCGACTGATCGGCTCGCCCCTCGAATGCGACGAGCAAGCCCTGCGCAACTACGCCACGCAGGCCTGGGAGCGCGGCGGCGGCGAGGTGAGCAACCTCGGCACCGCCCGGCAGATCGGCGCCATCATCAACTCTGGAGACCGCACCCAGGAGCTGCAGCGGGTTCGCTGCAGCACGCTGGTCATCCACGGGGACAAAGACCTCATGGTCGCGACCACCGGAGGCTTCGCCACGGCCGCGGCGATTCGCCAGTCGAGCCTGGTGCTGTTGCCTGGGATGGGGCATGACTTCCCAACGTGCCTGTCGGGCACACTGCTTTCCCTGCTGGCAGGGCACATGCGCTAACACCGTTTCCATTTAGGGGCGGATTGCTTGGCCGCCCCTCTTTTTATTCCACCAGAGGTTTCTCGCAACAGGCTTAACCCAAACCCAAAACAACAACATTCCAGTTTCAAGCACACCTGAGCCGCGACGACGGCCTGGCGCGATGCTCCTCCACTGCCCGTTCAACAACGACAACAACTGAGCAAGAGGTACGTATGGAATTCAAGTTCTTACTCCCCACCAAAGTCGTGATGGAGCCAGGCCTGCGTGAGCGCACTGGCGAGCATCTGCGTGAATTGGGGCTCAAGCACGTTCTGATCGTCACGGATGCCGGGGTCAAGGCCGCCGGGCTGCTGAACAGCGTTTACGCCAGCCTGGAAAGGTCGGGCATTTCGTTCGACGAAATCGCGGACGTGAAGGCGAACCCTCGCAGCGAAGACATCAACCGCGCGGCACAGCTGTACCGCGGCAAAGGTATCCAGGGCCTCCTGGCCATCGGCGGCGGCAGCGCGATGGACGCGGCCAAGGCCATCAGCCTGCTGCTGACCCACGAGGGCCGGATCGAAGACTACGAGGGTTCTTTCACCCTTAAGCATGCCATTCCACCTATCGTCGCCATCCCGACCACCGCCGGCACCGGCAGTGAAGTGACCTGCTTCGCGGTGATCACCGACACCGTCCGCCATTTCAAGATGAGCGTCCAGGATTACCGGGTCGGGCCCGTTTTGGCACTGCTCGACGCCCATATTCTCGACACGCTGCCTTCGTCGATTGCCGCCGCAACCGGCATGGATGCCCTCACCCACGCCATCGAAGCCTACACCGGTCGCATGGCGAACCCGATCAGCGACGGCCTGGCGCTGCACGCCATCCGCCTGATCAGCCAACACCTCAAGCCCGCCGTGCTGGAGCCTGGCAACCTGCACGCCCGCCAGCAGATGCTGGTGGCTAGTCTGATCGCCGGCATGGCCTTCGGGAACGCCGACGTCGGCAGCGTGCACTGCATCTCCGAAGCCATCGGTGGCATGTACGACACACCGCACGGCGTGGGCAACGCGATCTTCCTGCCCTTCGTGTTCGGTCACAACCGCGATGCCGACATCACCCGCCACGCCCAGGTCGCCTATGCGCTCGGGATCGACCCCAACCTCTCGCCGGCCGAGGCCGCCGAGGCCGCTGTCGGTTACCTGTTCCAGATGAGCAAGGATCTGGGCATCCCCCGCTTCGCCGAGGTGAAGGGCGTGCGCGAGGAAGACTTCCTGACCATCGCTGAAAAGTCGAAGAAAAACTTCTCCGACGCCAGCAATGCCAAGGAAATGACCGTCGAGACCTACCGTGAAATCGTCGCCACTGCTTACCACTTCGTAGCGTGAGGGATGTCAGTCATGAGCGAATCAATCCCTAGCGCTTCGCTGAAGCGCACCCTGGGTCCGTTTTCGGTACTGCTGTTCGGCCTGGCGTTCCTGGCGCCGTTGATCGTCTTCGGCACCTATGGCGTGATTACCCAGGCCAGCGGCAACACCACGGCGATGGCCTACCTGATCGCGGCGACCGGCGTGGTGTTCACGGCGTTGAGCTATGGCCGGCTGGTCAGGGTGTTCCCGGTGGCCGGTTCAGCCTACACCTATACCCGCAAGATGCTGAGCGCGAACCTCGGTTTCATGGTGGGCTGGGCCGCCCTGCTCGATTACTTCTTCATCCCCATGCTGATCTGGCTGCTCGGTGCCAGCTACCTCAACATGGCGTTTCCAGAAGTGCCGCAGTGGGTGTGGATCATCGGGTTCATCGTCTCCACCTCGCTGCTGAACGTGCTGGGCATCCAGGTTGCCAACCGTTTCAACGTGCTGTTGATGGTCGCGCAACTGGCCATCATCGTCGTGTTCATCGGCCTGTGCGTGCACTACATTGTCGCGGCCAACGGCCCTGGCGGGCTGTTGTCGGCCAAGCCGTTCTTCAACCAGAACGTGCCCTTCGCCACCAGCATGGCCGGCGCCGCCATCGCCGCGTACTCGTTCCTGGGCTTTGACGCGCTGTCCACGCTCAGCGAGGAAACCCGCGACCCGGGCCGCACACTGCCGCGCGCCATCCTGCTGGTCGCGTTGATCGGCGGCTCGGTCTACGTCGGCTCCTCGTACTTCATGTACCTGGCGCACCCCTCCCCCACATTCGAGTTCGTGGACGGGGCTGCCTTCGAGATAGCCCGCATGATCGGCGGCGACCTGTTCTTCGTCGTGGTCCTGGCGGGGATCATCATCGCCCACTTCGCCGCAGGCATGTCATTCCAGGCCAGCGTGGGCCGGCTGCTGTACGCCCTCGGCCGGGACAACCAACTGCCACGCAAGCTATTCGGGGCCTTGCATCCTCGTTACAAGACCCCGGTCTTCAACATCCTGCTCTGCGGCATTTTCGGCACCGCAGGTTTTGGCCTGACGATCGCCACCGCGACGTCCCTGGTCAATTTCGGCGCTTTTCTAGCCTTCACCGCCGTCAACCTCTGCGCGTTGCGGCTCACCTTTGACGCACGCGTCAAGGACGGGGCCGGCCTGCTGCACGGCGTGCTTTTCCCACTCATCGGCCTGGTCACGGCCGGCTGGATGCTGGCCAGCCTGGATAAAGACGCACTGATCATGGGTTGTAGCTGGCTCGCCCTGGGCGCGGTTTACCTCGCCTGCCGGACCAGCTTCTTCCGCAACCCAGTGCCTGACGCGCTGGCGTAGCGGCCACCTTCCAATCGAATGCCCTGACGACAACCACAAGGCAAGGCCATGGCCTTGCCGTTCAATGGCGAGAATCGACATGCAAACCAAACTCTTGATCAACGGTGCCCTGGTGGCCGGCGAAGGCGAAAACCTCGACGTGTACAACCCGTCCCTGGGCAGCGTCCTGGTACAGACCACCGAAGCCAGCCGTGCCCAGGTCCATGCCGCGGTGCAAAGCGCGGATGCGGCCTTCGACGCCTGGTCGCAAACGCCGCCCAAGGACCGCGCGGCACTGCTGCTCAAGCTCGCTGACAGCATCGACGCCCAGGCGCCGGTGTTTGCCCGCCTGGAGGCAGACAACTGCGGCAAGCCGTTCACCGCCGTGTTGCAGGATGAACTGCCTGCCGTATCCGACGTGTTCCGCTTCTTTGCCGGTGCCGTGCGCTGCCTGCAGGGCTCGGCGGCGGGCGAGTACATCCCGGGCCACACCTCGATGATCCGCCGCGACCCGGTGGGCGTGGTCGCCTCCATCGCGCCGTGGAACTACCCCCTGCTGATGGCAGCCTGGAAACTGGGCCCAGCCTTGGCCGGCGGCAACACCGTCGTGCTCAAGCCGTCGGAACACACGCCGATGAGCACCTTGAAACTGGGCGAGTTGCTCGCCGACATCTTCCCCGCCGGTGTGGTCAACATCGTGCACGGTCGCGGCGCCTCGGTGGGTGAGCCGCTGACCAGCCACCCCCAGGTACGCATGGTGTCGCTGACCGGCTCCGTGCGCACCGGCAGCCGTATCATCGAAGGCACCGCCGACAGCGTCAAACGCATGCACATGGAGCTCGGTGGCAAGGCACCGGTGTTGATCTTCGACGATGCCGACATCGACGCCGCCGTCGAAGGCATCCGCGCCTTCGGCTTCTACAACGCCGGCCAGGACTGCACCGCCGCATGCCGCCTCTATGTGCAGAAGGCGGTGTACCCGGAGTTCGTGCGCAAGCTCGGCGAAGCCGTGTCCAGCATCAAGTGCGGGCTTCAGGATGACCCGGCGACCGAGATGGGCCCGCTGATCACCCAAGAGCACCTGGAGCGTGTCGAGGGCTTCGTGAACCGTGCCAAGGAACTGCCTCACATTGAGGTGGTCACCGGCGGCAAGCGCGCTGCGGGCGGCGGCTTCTTCTTCGAGCCGACGGTCCTGGCCGGCGCTACGCAGGAGGACGAGGTAGTGTGCCGTGAAATCTTCGGCCCGGTGGTGACGGTTTCGCCATTCGAAGACGAAGCCCAGGCACTGGCATGGGCCAATGAATCGGACTACGGCCTGGCCTCGTCGGTATGGACCGCCGATGTGGGTCGCGCCCATCGCCTGGCCGCTCGCCTGCAATACGGCTGCACCTGGGTCAACACCCACTTCATGCTGGTGAGCGAAATGCCCCATGGTGGCGTGAAGCTGTCCGGCTACGGCAAGGACCTGTCGATGTACGGGTTGGAAGACTACACCGTGGTTCGCCACGTGATGTTCAAGCACTGACCGCCCACGACCCAGATAGCCCAGATCATTTTTCAAGAGGTTTGCATGAACAACATCGAGACATTCGAAAGGCTCGAGTCCAACGTGCGGATGTACTGCCGTGACTTGCCGCTGGTGTTCGATACCGCCCAAGGCAGCAAGATCCGAGGTGAAGACGGCCGCGAGTACCTGGACTTCTTCGCTGGCGCCGGCGCCCTGAACTATGGCCACAACGACCCGCGCATGCGCGATGCCTTGATCGCGTATCTGTCGTCCAACGGCGTGACCCACGCCCTCGACCTGCACACCACCACCAAGCGCCAGTTTCTCGAAGCGATCGAGCGCGACCTGTTCAAGCCACGCGGCTGGGACTACAAGGTGCAGTTCACCGGCCCGACCGGTGCCGACGCCGTCGAGGCGGCGTTGAAGCTGGCGCGCAAGGCGACGGGGCGTACCAAGGTCGTCTCGTTCTATGGGGCTTACCACGGCATGACCGCCGGCGCCTTGGCCGTCACCGGCAACCGCACTCGCCGTGGCCCTGGGCTTTCCACCGATGTGGTGTTCGTGCCGTACGAAGACAGCCCCTACGGCGAATTCGACAGCATTGGCTTCCTCGAGCGCCTGGCCAACGACCAGGGCAGCGGCTCGGAGCTACCGGCGGCGGTGATCGTCGAGTCCGTGCAGATCCAGGCCGGCGTCTACCCGGCTTCCAACGAATGGCTGCAACGCTTGCGCAAGTGGACCAGCGATCACGGCGTGTTGCTCATCTGCGACGAAATCCAGGCCGGCTGCGGGCGCACCGGCGACTTCTTCGGCTTCGAGCGCTCCGGGGTGGTGCCAGACCTGATCACCTGCGCCAAATCGATCGGCGGCTTCGGCCTGCCGATGGCGATCGTGTTGATTCGCGCCGGGCTGGATGTGTGGCAACCGGGCGATCACATCGGCACCTTCCGCGGCAATCAACTGGCCTTCTTGACGGCCCAGATCGCGCTCGGCTATTGGCGCGATGAGTCGTTCCTGAAGTTGCTGGCCACCAACTGCGCGGCCATGGAGCGCGCGGTCGCCGGTTTCGCGGAAATTCCTGGCGTCGCCTCCGCGCGCTGTCGCGGCATGATCGCCGGCATCGACTTCGGTCGCGGCAACGTCGCATTCGCCAAGGATGCCCAGCAGCGTGTGCTGCAGGCGGGTGTGCTGGTCGACCGCTGCGGCCCGAACGGCGAAATCATCAAGCTGATGCCACCGGTGAACACCCCGACCGACCAGCTCGAAGAAGGCCTGAAAGCCTTCGGCGAATCGGTCGCGGCAGCGTTTAGCCAGTAACTGCACGGGCCTGCGGTGCGGCCTGTATCGATACAGCGCCGCATGCAGGCTCATCGCGTGCAGTCGACAACCCGTCCGTGGCAGGAAATCACACCAATGAGCAACGTCACTTCAACCATCCAGAATGACTTGGCTTCATTCATACACCCCAACACCAACCTGGCGCAGCACCAGGAAATCGGCCCCCTCGTGATCGCCGGCGGCGACGGCGTGCGGGTCTTCGATGAGCAAGGCAACGCCTACATCGAGGCGATGTCGGGCCTGTGGAGCGTTGCCTTGGGCTTCAGTGAAAAGCGCCTGGTCGACGCCGCCGTCGAGCAGTTCAGGCAACTGCCCTACTACCACAGCTTCAGCCACAAGACCAACGCCCCGGCGGCGGCGCTCGCCGCCAAGCTGGCCGAGCTGGCGCCGGGCGACCTGAACCATGTTTTCTTCACCAATTCAGGCTCCGAAGCCAACGACTCGGTGGTGAAGATGCTCTGGTACGTGAACAACGCGCTGGGCAAACCGCACAAGAAGAAATTCATCTCTCGCCAGCAGGCCTATCACGGCGCCACCATCGCTGCCGGGAGCCTGACCGGCATCCCCTCGATTCATCGCGACTTCGACCTGCCGGCCATCCCGGTTCACCATCTGACGTGCCCGAACTTCTACCGGTTCGCCCGGCCAGGGGAAACGCAGGAAGCCTTTTCGGCCCGCCTGGCGAACGAACTGGAGCGCTACATCCTCGCCGAAGGGCCGGAAAGCATTGCCGCCTTCGTCGGCGAACCGGTGATCGCAGCGGGCGGCGTGATCCCTCCTCCCACTGGCTACTGGGCGGCGATCCAGACAGTGTGCAGGCGCTACGACATTCTTGTGGTGATCGACGAGATCGTCACCGGTTTTGGCAGGCTGGGCACGATGTTCGGGGCTCAGCTGTACGACATCCAGCCCGACATCATGGTGCTCTCCAAGCAGCTCACCTCTTCCTACCAGCCGCTGGCGGCCGTGGTGGTGTCCGATGCCATCAACGATGTACTGGTGAGCCAGAGCCAGCGCCTGGGGGCATTCGCCCATGGCCTGACCTGCACGGGCCACCCCGTCGCCACCGCGGTTGCGCTGGAAAACATCCGCATCATCGAAGAGCGCGACCTGGTTGGCCATGTCCAGCGCCTGGCCCCCATGTTCCAGCGCCACCTGCGCACGTTCGAAGACCACCCGCTGGTCGGCAACGTCCGAGGCGTCGGGCTGATGGGCGGGATCGAACTGGTTGCGAACAAGGCCACCGGCCAACCGTTCGCCCAGCCAGGTGCACTGGGTGGCTACGTGTTCACACAGGCCCACAAGCATGGGCTGATCATTCGCGCCCTCTACGACACGATCGCGTTCTGCCCGCCGTTGATTACCACGCAGGGCGACATCGAAGCGATCTTCAGCGCCTTCGAGCGCACGTTGGCTGATGCAACGGACTGGGCCCGATCGCAGAACCTGCGGTGAGCAAAGGCTCTCCCGTGGGGCATCACATAAAACAACATCAAGAGGCTTTGAACGTGCGCGAACAAAATGATGAAAGTTTCGAGTTTGATGTGTCCGTGGTCGGGCTCGGTGCGATGGGAACGCTCATGGCACACGCGTTGCTCAAGCAAGGCAAACGCGTGGCGATCTGGAATCGATCACCCGGCAAGGCTGCGTCGCTCGTCGCCGCTGGCGCTCACCTGTGCGACAGCGTTGAAACCGCGCTGGTTGCAAGCCCGGCCACGATCTTCGTGCTCCTGGACAACCACGCGACCCACGAGGTGCTCGGGATGCCAGGTGTGATGCATGCACTGGCCAACCGTACGATCGTCGATTACACCACCAACGCCCAGGACGAGGGACCGGCGCTTCAGGGCCTCGTCAATCGGGCGGGCGGCCATTACGTCAAAGGGATGATCGTGGCCTACCCGCGCAACGTCGGCCATCGCGAAAGCCACAGTATTCATACCGGCGATCGTGAGGCCTTCGAGCAGCACCGGTCGCTGCTTGAAGGGCTCGCCGGCCATACGGTGTTCCTTCCCTGGGGCGAAGCATTGGCCTTCGCGAGCGTGCTCCACGCCCATGCGTTTGCCGCGATGGTTGCGTTCTTCGAGGCCGTGGGTGCGAGCGAACGGTTTGGCCTGTCGGTTTCGAAGACAGCCAGGCTCCTGCTCGACACGTCACGCTTTTTCGTCGCCGACGCACTCGAGGAAGCGGCACGCCGGCTCGAAGCGCAGGATTTCGCAGGCGACCAGGCGAGGCTCGATGTACATGTAGATGCCTTCGCGCACATTGCCCAATCCCTGCATGCACAAGGGGCCTGGACGCCAGTGTTCGACGCGGTATGCCAAGTCGCGCAGCGCGCGGCATCAATGGGCTATGGCAACCAGGACATTGCAGCCATCACCCTGTCATTCGCCCACGACAAAGCGCCCGGGCACTAACCGCGTGATACTGGCCTTTCGGATCGAACCTGAAGACAACAACAATAAAAATCGCTGGAGGATCATATGCGCCGATTTGGTTTTCTACTGGCCGTGTTGACGCTGGCCGTTTTCCTGAGTGCCCTGCTTGCCCCCAGGCCTTCTCTCGTCAACCGAGCGGCGGCGCAGCGCATGGGGCATCCGATCACCAGCATCGGCGAGATTTTCAGGGGGTATTAACGAGGTTTCACCTGGCCGCTGGCACGCATCCGCCAGCGGCCGCAGGTAATCAATGATCGACCGCACCGCTGGCACCAAGGCCGGTCTGGCCCCTTACGAACTGGTCGGCGAACGCCGCCCTTTCTGCCTTGGCTCGCGCAGTCCGGTCTAGCCGGGAAACGCCATACGCCACCGCAAACGCCAGCGGCATGGAGAACAGCGCAGGCTGGGTATAAGGGAACAGCGGCTCGGGAAAGTGCAACACATCCACCCACACGAGCTTGGAAAACACCACGAAGCCCATGGCGCTGACCAACCCCACGTAGCCACCGGCCAACGCGCCGCGCGTGGTCAACCCCGACCAGAACATCGACAGGAACAGCACCGGGAAGTTGGCCGAAGCGGCGATGCCAAAGGCCAGCGCGACCATGAAGGCCACGTTGATGTTTTCGAACACGATGCCCAGGGCTATCGCCACCAGGCCAAGGCCCAGGGTCGCCAGCTTGGTCACCCGCAGCTCCTGGGCCTCGCTGGCCGCGCCTTTCATGATCACCCGCGCATACAGGTCATGGGCGATGGCGGACGCCCCGGCCAGGGCCAGGCCTGACACCACGGCCAGGATGGTGGCGAAGGTCACGGCAGACAAAAAGCCCAGCAGCAGGTTGCCGCCTACAGCCTGGGCCAGGTGCATGACCACCATGTTGCCCCCGCCCACCAGCTTGCCACCCACCTGCCCGCCTTCGAAGAACTGCGGCTGCTGGCTGACGATCACGATCGACGCCAGGCCCAGCAGGAAAATGACATTGAAGAAGTAGCCGATGAACCCGGTGGCATAGAGCACCGACTTGCGTGCCTCCCGGGCATCGCTGACGGTGAAGAAGCGCATCAGGATATGCGGCAGCCCGGCGGTGCCGAACACCAGCCCCAGGCTCAGCGACAGCGCTGTCAATGGGTCAGCCAGCAGGCTGCCGGGCGCCAGCAGGCGCTCGCCCAGGGCATGGGTGTGCATGGCCTTGCTGACCAGGGTGTCATAGCTAAAGTCGAATTCGCGCATCGCCAGGAACAGCACCACGGAGCCGCCCACCAGCAGCAGGAATGCCTTGATGATCTGCACCCAGGTGGTCGCCACCATGCCGCCGAAGGTCACATACAGCATCATCAGCGCACCGACGATCACCAAGGCGATGTGATAGTCCAGGCCGAACAGCAGCCTGATCAACTGCCCGGCCCCGACCATCTGCGCCACCAGGTAGAAACACACCACGGTCAGCGAACCGATGGCGGCCATGGTGCGCACCTTGCCCTGGTCGAGGCGGTACGAAGTGATGTCAGCGAAGGTGAAGCGGCCCAGGTTGCGCAGCCGCTCGGTCATCAACAGCAGCAACACCGGCCAGCCCGCGAAGAAGGCAATGAGGTAGATGTAGCCGTCCATGCCGGAGGTGTAGATGAGCGCGGTGATCCCCAACAGCGTCGAGGCGGACATGTAGTCACCGGCCAGCGCCAGGCCATTCTGCCAGCCCAGGATGCCGCCACCGGCACTGTAGAAGTCCGCCGTCGAGCGGGTGCGCCGCGCTGCCCACCAGGTGATGCACAGGGTGAACAGCACGAACACCATGAACATGCCTATCGCATGCAGGTTGAGCGGCTGACGCTGGCCCGCGCCGAGCGCAGGCGAAGCCAACAGCAGGCCGGAGTGCAGCAACAAAGCCAGAGGCAGTAGTTTCTTCATGCGCCCCACTCCTCTTCCAGCCCGGCGACCAGCGTCTGCGTCAGGCGATCGAATTCGCCATTGGCCCGGTACACATAGAACGCCGACAGCGCACAGAAGAACACGAACAGGAAAGCGCCGGCCGCGACGCCGAAGGTCATGTTCGACCCCTCGACCAGGCGCCTGGCGATCAGCTCGGGCCAGAACGATACCAATGCGATGTAGCCATAGAACAAGGCCAGGATCAGCACGAACAGGCTCAGGGTAAAACGGTTTCTGCGCGTCACCAGTTGCTGGAACCGGGCACTGGCGCGAACGCGCGCGTATAACAGGCTGGACATGGGACACCTCGCTCAATGTACTTGTTGTTATGGGGTGTGCAGCTGTTGCAGCTCGATCAATGCTCGGCGTCGGCGGTCTGCGCCTCCTGTTGCCGGGCCCACTCGCGCAGGACGAACTTCTGGATCTTGCCGGTGGCGGTCTTGGGCAGTTCCGTGAGCGACACATGCCGCGGCGCCTTGAAGTGCGCCAGGCGTTCACGGCACCAGCGGATCAGGTCGGCCTCCGTAACCGTGGCCAGCGCATCAGCGCGCAAGGTGACGAACGCATGGGGTGTCTCACCCCAGCGCGAGTCCGGGCGCGCCACCAC
Source organism: Pseudomonas sp. SA233 (assembly GCF_054792385.1). Lineage (NCBI taxonomy): Bacteria > Pseudomonadati > Pseudomonadota > Gammaproteobacteria > Pseudomonadales > Pseudomonadaceae > Pseudomonas > Pseudomonas sp. SA233. The sequence continues at coordinate 3,316,627 of NZ_CP096449.1, forward strand.
CGCCGCCTCAACCACCTCTGAGTGCTGGTAGAGCACTTCCTCGATTTCCAGCGAACTGATGTTCTCGCCACCGGAGATGATGATGTCCTTGGCCCGGTCCTTGATTTCCACGTAACCGTCCGGGTGCAGCACGGCCAGGTCGCCCGTGTGCAGCCAGCCATTGGCCAATGCGGCCCGGGTGGCCTCTGGGTTGTGCAGGTAGCCTTTCATCACGGTGTTGCCGCGCACCACCAGCTCGCCAAGGGTAAGGCCATCGGCTGGAACCGGGCGGCCGGTATCGGTATCCAGCACCGTGGCCTCCTCGAGCATCGGGTGGGCGACACCCTGGCGGCTCATGAACTGCGCCCGGGCCTCAAGCGGCAACTCGTCGACCCCCGGCTGCCACAGGCACAATGTGCTGGGGCCATAGCTTTCGGTCATGCCATAGGCATGGGTGATGTTGAAGCCACGCGCCTCCATCGCCGCAATAACCGCACTGGGCGGGGCAGCACCGCCAGTGATCACCGATACCGGCACCGGAGGGGCACTGGCATGCTCGGCGTGGATCAGCATCGACATCACCACCGGGGCGGCGCTCAGGTGAGTCACGGCATGCTCGGCGATGGCGGCGTTGATCGCATCAGGCTGGACCTTGCGCAGACACACGTGGGTGCCACCGGACAACGTCACCGCCCAGGTATGGCTCCAGCCGTTGCAGTGGAACATCGGCAAGGTCCACAGGTAGACGCTGCGCGGCCCCAACTGGAAGATCAGCGCCCCAGCGCAGGCGTTTAGGTAGGCGCCGCGGTGATGCAACACCACGCCCTTGGGGTCCCCCGTGGTGCCGGAGGTGTAGTTGATGGCGATCGACTGCCATTCGTTCTGTGGCGCACTCAAGGGTCGCGCGGGGTCGCCCTGGGCCAGGAACGCTTCGTAGTCCAGGTCGTGGGCCAGGTCGGCGCGCTCGGCCTGATCATCGTCGATGCCCACCAGCAAGGGCGGCGCATCGAGCATGGCCAGCGCCTGACTGGCCACGGCACCGAACTCGCGGTCGCAGATCAATACCTTGGCCGCGCAGTGCCGCAAGATGAAGGCGATGCTGCGTGCCTCGAGCCGAATGTTGATGCATACCAGCACCGCCCCGGCACCGGGCACGCCATAGTGGGCTTCGAGCATTTCAGGGATGTTCGGGGCCAGTATCGCCACCCGTTCGCCCGGTTGCACACCGACCCGCTCCAGGGCACTGGCCAGAGCACGGCTGCGCTCGTGCAACTGAAGATAGTTGTAACGCCGCCTACCATAGACCACCGCATCTCGCTGCGGATATACCTGTGCGGCCCGCTTGAGAAACGACAGCGGCGACAGCGGCACATGGTTGGCTTCGTTGGGGGCAAGCTCGTGATCGAGGGTTGGAACCATCATGGCAGACACCTCATCGACACTTTGCTCAGGTTTTGCACGCACATACCTACCTCCTGTTCTTGTTATTATTGCGCCAGGGCGCGTTACAGGCTGCTGCACAGATGGCCGCCATCGACCACGATCTCGGCGCCGCTCATCGCCCGCCCAGCATCGCTGGCGAGCAGCAGCAAGGCGCCGTCCAGGTCCGACGGCACGCTGAAGCGTCGGCTGGGGATACGCGAACGCAACTTGTCACCGGCCTCGCTGGCCAGGAAGGCTTCGTTCAAATCAGTCATCACGTAGCCGGGCGCCAGGGCGTTCACCCGGATGCCATGGCGCGCCAACTCCAGCGCCATGGCGCGGGTCAGGTGGGCCAGGCCGGCCTTGGCCGCCAGGTAAGGGCCTACGGCACCGGCCACACGGCAGGCGAGGATCGAGGTGACATTAATCAGGCTGCCCCCCTTCCCCGCCGCCACCATGCGCCGGGCGCTTTCCTGGGCCACGGCCCAGGCGCCCTTGAGGTTGGTGTCGAGCACGTGGTCCCAGGTTTGATCATCGCAGGCCAGCAAAGGCTGGCTGTCGCTCACCCCCGCATTGTTGACCAGGACATCCAGCGGGCCGGCGGCATCGAGCACCCGGCAGATGTCCTCACGGCTGGTCACATCGAGGGCAAAGGCCTGCGCCCGCCCTCCAGCCACCTCGATGGCCTCCACCAACGCCCGCAGCGGCGCCTGGCGCCTGGCGGTCACCACCACCTCGGCGCCTGCAGCGGCCAGGGTCATGGCGAAGTGACGGCCCAGGCCGCTGGAGGCCCCGGTCACCAGGGCGCGGCGCCCGTCAAGGGCGAACAGTCGGACAAGGTTCGGCTGCATCAGTGGGCCCCCAGGCGCTGGTCGAGCAGCTTCTTCGCCAGGCTCATGCGGTGCACTTCGCTCGGACCGTCATAGATGCGGAACGGGCGAATGTCGCGGAAGATCCGCTCCACCACGGTGTCCCCGGTCACCCCGCGGCCACCCAATACCTGGACGCAACGATCGACCACCCGCCACAGCGCCTCGGCGCTGATCACCTTGGCCATGCTCGAATCGACATTGGCACGCCGGCCCTGGTCGAGCACCCAGGCGCAGTGCCAGACCGCCAAGCGCACCACGTGCAGGTCCATCATGTTGTCGGCGAGCATGAAGCCCACGCCCTGGTGCTCGCCCAGCGGCTTGCCGAAGGCGTCACGGGTGCGCGCATAGTCGCAGGCGATGTCGTGGGCGCGGCGCGCGGCACCGAGCCAGCGCATGCAATGAGTCAAGCGTGCGGGCGCCAGGCGCACCTGGGCATAACGGAAGCCCTTGCCGATCTCGCCGAGGACATCGCTCGCCGGGATACGCAGGTTGTCGAAACGCAGCTGCCCGTGACCACCGGTAAAACAGCCGTCCAGCGAGTCCAGCTGACGTTCATGGATGATGCCGTCGCGCTTCATGTCGGTCAGGAACATGGTCGCGGTGCCATCCTCCATGCGCGCCATGATAATGCCGAAGTCCGCGCCTTCGGCCCCGGTGATCAGCCACTTGCGGCCATTGATCAGATAGTCGTCGCCATCGCGGGTGGCAGTGGTACGCAGCATCGACGGATCCGAACCGGAGCCCGGAGCAGGCTCGGTCATGGCGAAGCACGAACGGGCATGGCCCTGGACCAGCGGGCGCAACCAGCGGTCCTTCTGCGCCTCGGTGGCGACCACGTCCATCAGGTGGATATTGCCTTCGTCCGGCGCATGGATATTCAGCGCTACCGGGCCCAGCGGCGAGTAACCGGCCTCTTCGAAAACGATCGCCTTGGCCACATGGCTCAGCTCCAGGCCGCCCATTTCGCGGCTGGCGTGAGGCGTCAGCAAGCCGGCGGCGCGGGCGCGGGCCACCAGGTCCTGGCGCAGGGCGTCGCTGGGGCCATGGCTGTCCTGGCGGGGGTCGTTCTCGAACGGGATGACCTGTTCGGCAATGAAGTCTCGGGTCTTGGCCTGCAAGGCGAGCAGTTCGTCCGGGAGAGTGAAGTTCATGGCTGTCCTTGTGTGTTCTTGTCTATCGGAGGAATGGGGTGGTCGATGCAGTTTCAGGGCAAGGCCTTGGGGTTGCTGATCGCCAATCGGGCAACGGTGATCTGGCGCAATGTCTCGACCAGGGTGCGCCGGGTTTGCGGGGCGTCATGGCTGCCCTGGCGAATGGCGCGAGCCAGTTGGCGGCGCAGGTCGGGCAATGTCGACGGCGCGTCATCGACCAAGGCGACCAGACGCGCCTGCTCCTGATCCTCGGCCTGAGCACCCAGGCGGCTTTCGCGGGCCGCAATGGCCATGGCGTTGGCGATCATCAAGGCCGGGTAACGCAACTCGCCGGGCAGCGCTGGCAACAGCTGCTCCAGAAGCGTCGCGCGGGCGATCTCGAGCAATTGGTGGGCGTTGGGTTGGGTCATGGCGCTTCGGCTCCAGTCATGTGCAGGATGTCGAGTTCGAGCTCCGGCAACAGCCGGGCTGTCAGTGCCAACTCGAGCGACGGTTCTTCACCGGACAGATGGCGCTGCCCTTGCTGCAAGGCAATGACTGCCCAGCGCAGGGTGGCCATGACCTGCCAGTAGTGCAGCTGACTGCGTTCGATGCACAGCGAAGACACCTCGTGATAACCACGCAGAAAATCCTCCAGCTGGCCAATGCCGCCGGCTTCGAGGTCTGGACGGGTAAAACGCCAGCAGCGGGCGGTGAACCAGCCGAGGTCCTCGCAAGGATCTCCCCAGCTGGTGAACTCCCAGTCGAGCACGGCCTCCAGCCCTTCTTCGCTGGCCAGGTAGTTGCCGGTGCGGTAGTCACGGTGCAACAAGCACAGGGTGCTGCTGCGCGGCGCATGCAGCTCGCACCAGCGCAGGCCCCATTCCAGCACCGGATAGGCATCGGCGAGGGTGTCGAGGTAGCGGCGGTAGGCGTCGATGGTCGCCAGGGCCGGCGAGCTGTCCGGAACGGACAGGAAGCCCAGCGTGGCGCACGGCGGGCGGACCTGATGCAGACGCGCCAGGTTGGCGCCAAGCTGCGCCGCCAGTTGCGCCCGGCCCTGAGGACCGGCGCCGGTGCTGAGCGCGCGGCCGGTAGCGCTACCCGGCACATACTCCATCACGAAGAACACCCGCCCATGCACGCGCACATCGCGGCACAGCCAGAGCGGGCGTGGCACTTTCACGCCGGCCTGGTAAACCACCTGCAGCACGGCGAACTCCTGTTCACGGTCAAGGCTGGCGGGTAGCGCTGAAAGCGCATCGCTGCGCAGTACCCAACGCCGGACACCAGCCCACGGGCCGCCTTCGATCAGCAGGTCCAGCAGCCAGTTTTCCTGGATGGCACCGCCGCTCAGGCGCTTGCGCGCCTGGATGACCACCCGCGTTGCCGAGGCCTGCTCTCGGATGAACTCGGCCAGGCGGTGATCGTCAGTCATGGCCGCGAACGTATCGCTGGCCGGGGAAATCGTTGGTGAACTGCTCATGGGTCTGTAGGCCCTGCCTTTGGTTTCTGGGTTGGCACAAGCCCAAGAGCAAGGCCTGGGCCAACTCTTCAAAAGTCAGCCACAGGCCGCATACAGCCTGGGTTCTGACGCCTCACCGCCGAGCGAAAGTCAGGCTGCTCGTTGCATATTTGCAAGGTATTGATTCAATATCGAAACATTTCAAATATGAATAGGCCCCGTGATGGATGCTCTTGCCTCCCAGGTCGTCGTGTTGATCAGCCACTTGCAGCGCCCCCAACAACGGAGCCGGCTCGCCCATGTGGTGGCCGGGCTCACGACGGACTACCCCGATACCCGTATCGAAGTCCTCGACACCTCGGTGGCTGAAGCACTGCAGACCGCCCAAGAATTGGAGCAGGCAGGTAAGGTCGATGTGTTCGTCTGCGCCGGGGCGACCGCCGCCTACCTGCGCAAACACCTGACACGCCCGGTACTGGCGATGCGCGTGGGCAGCGGCGATCTGCTACGGGCATTGGGGCAGGCCCGCGAACGCTCCTCCCAAGTGGCCGTGCTCAGCTACAACCACATCAACCACGACCTGCAAGCCATGGCCGCGCTCTTCACCGTCCAGGTTCACCAGGCCGCCTACACCTCCCTGGAAGAGGCCCGCCAGGCCGTCGAACAGGCGGCCCAGCTAGGCTGTCGCAGCATCATCGGCTCGTCGACGGTGGTGGGGCTGGCGGAGCAGGCAGGGCTGCATGGCGTGCTGTCGCTGAGCGAAGAAACCGCGCGCAAAGCGCTGGAGGAAGCCCTGGGCATTCTCGACACTCAGCGCGTCGAGATCGCCAAACGGCGGCATCTGAATGCCGTGCTGCGGCATATCCCCGCCGGCGTTGCAGCGGTCGACAACCAAGGCGTGGTGCAGTCGCTCAACCCGGCCCTTGCGCAGCTGCTGGACCTGCCGGTTAGCGCAGCGTTGGGCCGGCCGCTGCAGCAGCTGTGCCCGGAACTGGACATGCAGCAGGCGCTGCAGGAAGGCACGGGTGAAGAAAACCGTGTGATGCGGCTCGGCTCGCACGTCGTGGTGAGCAATTTACTGCCTATCCTGGAGAACGGCGAACGTACCGGCCTGGTCCTGACCTGCCAGGACATCACTGTTGTGCAACGTGCCGACCAGCGCATCCGATCCACCCGCCGCCCCGGTGCGTTCACTGCCCGTTACCGGCTCGACCAGCTCAACGGCAACAGCAAGGCCAACCGCGAGATGCTGCAGTTGGCCAAGCGTTTTGCCACCAGCCATTCGACCATCCTGATTACCGGTGAAAGCGGCACCGGCAAGGAACTGCTCGCCCAGGGAATCCATAACGAAAGCCCACGCCGGCAGGGCCCCTTTGTCGCCATCAATTGCGCGGCGTTTCCCGAGTCGTTGTTGGAAAGTGAATTGTTCGGCTACGAGGAAGGCGCCTTCAGCGGCTCGCGCAAAGGTGGCAAGCCAGGCCTGTTCGAAGCGGCACACCGCGGCACGCTGTTCCTCGACGAGATCGGCGACATGCCGGTTTCGCTGCAAACACGCCTTCTGCGCGTGCTGCAAGAGCGCGAAGTCCTGCGCCTGGGCAGCACCGAACCGATTGCCATCGACGTGCGCATCATTGCCGCCACCCACCAGGACCTGCGCAGCGCCATGGACGATGGCGATTTCCGTACCGACCTGTATTTCCGGCTCAACATCCTGCGTCTGCAGACCACCCCGCTGCGAGAGCGCCCTGAGGACATTGCCCTGATCTGCCGGGTCATTAGCCAGCGCCTGCTTGTTCAGGGGCAACCACCGGGAGCTGCAGACATCCCCGCCGCGCTGCTGCCGTACCTTGAACGCTATGCCTGGCCGGGCAATGTCCGGGAACTGGAGAATGTGATCGAGCGCGCGATGCTCTCGGCACGCGAACTGCTTGAGGAACACCGCTTGAAAGAGCAGTACCTGGCACGCGTGCTACCTGAACTGTGCGAAGGCCCTCCCCGTTCACCCGCCCGGAAAAAGTCGCCAGGCGAAACGGACCTGCACACCATCGGCAAGATCGCGCAACTGCGCCATGTAAAGGAAACGCTGGAAAGCTGCCACGGCAACCTCGACGAAGCCGCCCGCCGTCTCGGCATCAGCCGCACAACCTTGTGGCGGCGCTTGCGATCTGCCAATTGAATGAAAGCCCCAATCCCATGTTCAACCCATGACGTCTGGTTGGACAGTCTCAAGGCCCGATACCGTCTAATCATCCGCCAACTGACTGGCTCGACGTACATCGCCGGGTTGCTAGCGATTTTGTTGTGGGGGCGCTCAACCTGTTTAGTTACCTGAGATACTCATTCTGCGAGCGCTTGCCCTCTATCAGATCCGGCGACTATGCGCGGTGTACTGTATCGTCCGGCATTCTTGCTCAGTCGCCTGAGGACCATGCTGATGCAGTCGGAGCAGTCGGAGTAGGACAGTATGGCGTCCGGAGGTGCGTTTTCGCGATGTGCATATTCAGCCGGTCTGGACGCGACTGACCGCTTTCGACCCAAAGCTGCCTGTGGAGAGCGGCAGCAATCGGCCAACTACGGACATTCAGCTGAACAGTTGAATCGCCCCTGGTTTCGTAGACACCTCCAAGCCTCATAATGAGGCCCAAATAGGAGGTGCCATGAGTCGTCAGCGTTACCCCGAAGAATTCAAGATCGAAGCGGTCAAGCAAGTGACCGAAAAAGGCAACCCTGTCGCCGAGGTCGCCCAGCGCCTGGGCATGTCCGTGCACAGCCTTTACGCCTGGATCAAGGTCTACAGCAAGCCCCAAGAGCAGCGTCAGCAAGACAATGATCAGCAGGCTGAACTGCGCAAGCTGCGCGCTGAACTCAAGCGGGTGACAGAAGAGCGAGACATATTAAAGAAGGCCGCCGCGTACTTTGCCAAGGAGTGCGGCTGAAGTACGCCTTCATCAACAAGCACTCGACGGATTACCCAGTGCGTCGCCTTTGCCAAACCCTCAAGGTGCATCCCAGCGGCTACTACGCTTGGCTGGCCGAGCCTCAATCTGCCCGAGCCAAAGAAGATCAGCGCCTGCTTGGCTTGATCAAGCAGGCCTGGTTAGAAAGCGGCGGCGTGTATGGCTATCGCAAGATTCACGATGACCTGCGAGAGCTAGGAGAGATCTGTGGGCGAAATCGAGTCGGTCGCTTGATGCAGGCAGAGGGGCTGCGTTCGCAAACGGGCTATCGCCGTCGTACTGGGTTTTATGGCGGAAAACCAAAAGCGGCATCGCCCAACCATCTGGCCAGGCAGTTCAAGGTCAGTGAGCCGAATAAGGTCTGGGTGACCGATATCACCTACATCCGCACCTACGAAGGGTGGCTGTATCTGGCGGTAGTGCTGGATCTGTTCTCTCGCCAAGTCATTGGTTGGTCAATGAAGCCCAGGATGAGCAGCGACCTAGCCATCGACGCCATGCTGATGGCCGTGTGGCGACGCAAGCCACAGCAGCAAGTGATGATTCACTCAGACCAAGGCAGTCAGTTCAGTAGTTCAGATTGGCAAAGCTTCCTGAAAGCCAACAATGTGATCAGCAGCATGAGCCGAAGGGGAAACTGCCACGACAATGCCGTAGCCGAGAGCTTTTTCCAGCTTTTGAAGCGGGAGCGAATCCGACGAAAGATCTACGCAACGCGTGACGAAGCCCGAAGTGATATTTTCGATTACATCGAGATGTTCTATAACCCCAAGCGTCGACACAGCAGTGCTATGCAGCTGTCGCCAGTAGAGTATGAGAAACGCTATTTTCTGAGCTTGGAGAGTGTCTAGGAAACCAGGGGCGATTCAGTCGGTAGTATCCGCCCGGTGATTTCTGGGAACAAACTCCCAGAGCGCAAGGATTGCAGTGTCACGCTCTACGGTAAGAACTAGTTTTTTTAAATGCTCTCCAGATGCAAGTCGATTCCTCGTCAGTTGTCTCTTAGCTCGAACAGTCACTCCATTTGCGAGCGCCGCACTCAGCTCGTCAAATTCTGCGTCATATAGCGCCTGTCTGTGGCCATTTCTTGGCCCTGGAGAGAGCAGATGAAACACTAACCGGAGAAGGGTACTCTTCCCGACACCATTGTCTCCATATAGAATTGCAGCGTTAGAGAATAGACCACTAGCGGGGAGATCATAATTATAAAGCCCAAACAAACCTTTTACCGATATGGACGCAATCAAAGGCGAGGCCTGCATGACTGGCTTGCTAAGACTATCAAATACTTGTTCTAAACTCACATCAATCTCCATTCTGACATGACTGCATAAACCGGAACTGAGCTCTAATTTGATTATTAACCTTTTGCTGGTCCTCCTCCCTCATTCTCCTTGGGAGTACCCTGGGAGTTCAAAATGTGGTCGATGCGGTTGGGCTGCCCTCGCTCTGGTAGCATAGGTACGAATCCACTACTCGGAGTAGATACGTCATCGGCTCTCCCAACAGCCCCGCTATCATCGCGTGGAGGGCCGCATCATAACCAACTGATTTAGATTGTTGGTCCTGCAGTTCCTCGGCTACCTGACTGGGCGAAGGGTGCTTCAACGATGAGTACGAGATTACCTCATCCTGACCAAGTCGCATCAGAGGGTTAAAAGGCCAAAGACCACCTCCCTAATGTTACAAGATGATGGCCTTGTGCGATTACTGGTTTAATATACAGCCCCGCCCCCCCTTTCCCTTTGAAGTCTCGACCTAGACCGTAGCTCTGCGTCTCCTCGTGACCTACGCAATGAAAAACTTGATAAAACGCAATGTGCCTACGTTAATCTAGGGAACCATATTCGCAGGTACCTACTCCGAACGAGAAACTGAAAACAAGAAGAGCGCACTCAGCATGAGGTCCCCAGCCTTAACGTACCCAATCGCCGAAAGGCGCATCGGCTTCGATGTACCGCACTGCTGTCTGCACATCGCGCCACCCGACATAATCCATCAGATCCTTGCTGCTCCACTGATTTGCGCTCGCCCAGGTGGCAAACCCTCGTCGCAACGAGTGCGCTGAGTAACCTACCGAGTGGACACCGCTTCGCAGAAGTACCTGCCGTAGTAAACGCGAGAGGCTGTTGGCATTAAGCGCCTTCTTCCCGATATGCCCCCAGCGGTCGATGGAACGAAATAGCGCCCCCTCGCTGAGCCTACTCTCTTCCAACCACACCTCATATGCCGCTACGGGGCACAAGCGCTTGAGGGCCGGCACCTTGACCACGCGGCCGCGGTTACTGCGGTCGGTTTTGCTGCTTGGCAAGAACAGCTCCAACCCTTTCGCTTGGCGCAGTTGAATGTGTTCGATCCGCAGCCGGCACAACTCATCACTTCGAAACGCCCGCCAGAAGCCGAGCAAGATCAATGCCTGGTCACGTGCAGCGCGCAACCTCACCGCGAGCACCGGTTCATCGAGTTCCATCGCCAGTTGGGCGATGCAGGTCTCTAACTCCTTCAGCGCAAAGGCTTCGGCCTGCTGCACCGGCTGTGGGTTTAGGGCCTGGATACCGCGCAGTGTGTCGCGGACGCGTGGTGATTTGGTGGGATCAACAAAGCCCTGCTGCTGATGCCAGCGGGCCAAGGCCGCCAAATGCACGCGCAGCGTGCTGGTCGTGAGTTGGTCGCCGTAGTGTGTGAGATAGCGCACGACAGTTTCGCTGGAAGACGGTAGTAGCCCGCCCCACTCAGCCTCGAAGTGCTCAATGGCCTTGGCATAGCGCCTGTCTGTACTGGCTCGACGCGCGGCGCGTATGTAGCGTTCAGACGAAGTGTCCACTCCTCCTCCAGTTGTACCCCTTGACGGTAGATAAAGCGCAGAAGACGCTATCACGTTCGAGAATCTGGGCTTCTCACACCTCAGTATTCTGCCCGCTGAGCGCTCAGGACGGCTGGCTGTACACCTGTAATTTCGTACCGCTCAAACAGTACGAAATAATCGGCCGTAACACCGCGAGGGCAGCTGTACCACGCCATCGGCGGCGGCCTTCACCGAACCGGGATCGACGCTCGGGTCGCTCCGGTTTACGCGCATGCGGCACAGCGCCAGGAGCGAATCCATTTCTCAGTGTAGTCAAACGTCGCGGCAGTCCCCGCACAATGCCGCCCGCCACACCTGAACCCGCGCGACCGATGGCCAATTGCACACGCCGCCGACCTCTACGCTTAAAGAAACGCTGGCAAACGAGGCAGCCCCATGAAAATCCTGGAACGCGTGGAACAGCAGGCCGTGACCGATGTGCGCTGCGATATCTGTGATGCGTCCACCCGGCTGACGAACGGCAACCTGCAGTACGGGACGCTGGAGGCGCAGTGGGGTTATGGGACGGCGCACGACGGCGAGCGCTATGAAGTGCACCTGTGCGAGCGCTGCTTCTTTACCACCCTCGCCTTCCTCAAACAGGAGCGACGGACCGCGCACCTGTTTGACAGCGCCCCCAACTCCAGCGAAGCGGATCTGGGCCTGGTCAGCCGCAACGATTGGTTCCACGACGGTGGCTAACAGGTGCAACCAGGACTCGCCAGACCACTCGCTGGTGGGTGGGTAAAACCGGCCAGCTCCGCTGAGTTGATCCAGGCCCTAGCGAAGGAGGCCAACTGTCGATGGATGTGCTCACAGACGCCGCCACTGCCTTGCGGCAGGCGCGCCATGTCGTGGTGCTCAGCGGCGCGGGGATCTCGGCCGAAAGCGGGATTCCGACGTTTCGCGATCAGCTGACGGGGCTGTGGGCGCGCCAGGATCCGCAGCGCCTGGAAACGGCGAAGGCGTTTCGCGAGAACCCGGCGCTGGTGTGGGGCTGGTACCTGTGGCGACGCCAACAGATGCTGCAGGCCCAGCCGAACGCGGCGCACCGCGCCATCGCCCGGCTGGCCGGCAGCGGACGCCACCTCACGGTGATTACCCAGAACATCGACGACCTGCATGAGCGCGCTGGCAGCCAGGACGTCGTACACCTGCATGGCAGCCTGATCACGCCCAAGTGTTTTGCCTGTCACCGCCCCGCCGAGTTCGCTGCCGCTGAGCAGCCCATCTCCGAGGAAGGCGAGCTGGTCGAACCGCCGCGCTGTAGCCACTGCAATGGCCGGCTGCGACCGGGCGTGGTGTGGTTCGGCGAAGATCTGCCGGCGGGAACCTGGAAAGCCGCCGCGCAAGCGGCGCGTGAGTGCGACGTGCTGCTGTCGATTGGCACCTCCGGCGTGGTCATGCCAGCCGCCAGCCTGCCCGACCTCGTCCTCGCGGCAGGCGGCGTGGTCATCCACATCAATCCGATCGACGTCAGCATGGACAAGCCCAAAGAACTGATGCTGATTGGCAATGCTGGACAAGTCTTGCCCACCCTGCTCGAACGGGTACTCGCTAATTAGGGAACAGCATTCAGAGAGCGTCTTCTCAAGGCGCCACCCAGACAACACGCGACCGTGAATAAAGCAGCGCATCTGGTTTGCACCATACTGTGTAGGAACCACCCTATCGGATCAACGCCATGGCCCGTAGCGGAATCAACAAAGCGCTGGTGCAATCTGCGCGCGACGCACTGCTTGCGCGGGGTGAAGCGCCGAGCATTGACGCGGTGCGGGTCGAACTGGGCGACACGGGTTCGAAAACCACGATCAGCCGCTACCTGCGTGAACTGGCGAGCGAAGAGCCGCGACCGCCTGCGGTCACCTTGAACGAAGAGGTCCAGACCTATATAGGCGGTTTAGTACAGCGCCTGGCGGCAGATGCACAAGCAGCGGTCAGCGCCGACCGCGCTCGTCTTGAACGGCAACGACAGGTTTACGAACAGCAACGGCAGGTCGATAGCGCCCGCCATGATGAGTTGAAAAGGAACCATCAATTGCTTCTGGAGGAACGTGTGGAAGCACGCGAGCAAGAGCGCAGCCTTGCCAAGCGCATCGAACAGCTGGAGGGTGACCGGCAGCGACTGCTCGCCACTGAATCCCATCTCCAGCAAGCCGTCCGCGATCGCGACGAACAGCTTCGGTCGCTGGAGGAAAAGTACCAACAGGCGCGCGAGTCGTTGGTGCACTTCCGGGAGCAGAGCCGTCAGCAGCGAGAGGCTGACATCCAGCGCCATGAAGCACAGGTACAGCAGCTCCAGCATGAGCAGCGGCGTCTGCAGGAGCAACTGATGAGCAAACAGGAAGAGTTGACCCACCTGTACCGTGATCTGGAGCGTCAAAACGCTGAACACCAAGCCCATCGCCTCGCCTTGCAGGCCGAACAGAAACAGGTGAAGCAGCTTCACGCGAGTCACGAACAGCTGAATACAGTTATCAGCCAACTGCAACAGCGGGAGCAGTTGCTGCAGCTTGAAGCGACCAGCTTACGGGAACGCGCACACCGGTATTTGCTCGATCGTCGCCAGGACCGTCGCAGTCTTCGCGACCTCACGCAACAACTGCACCAGGTCCATCAGCTATTGGCCCGCCTGCCCAGCGCAACAGCTTCCATCCGCCAAGCCTCAGGCCCCGATAACGTCACTCCCTGAATGAACAAAGGTCGGCGGCTCCACCACCGACGAGGCTGCTTGCTTATCGCAAAAAACAGCAATCTATGCATACTGGTCGCCGAATTCGCAGCAAACACCGTTTAAGTGGATAGGGTGATCCATCCATTGCGAGCGTTTGCGGTACCACTTTTGCCGCAAGGAATGGGGCAATCCACATCCTGCAGGCCCCATAGTCTGGGGAGGTCCAATATCCAACTCGTGCTGAAGCTGCTGACGGAAGTTCCAAATCAGTAGCGCGAGATGTTGATCCTCGCCATGTAGCCACTGCCTCCGCAGCAGAAATTCAAACAGCGTTTCATTTGCGAACTTTTCCGCGGCACAAGATTGCATAATGACTTTCGGTGCATGCCCACCGGAGATCATTCGAAAGAGAAAGTCCTGAAACTCCGTGCGAACGAAACTCATAGGTCGCTGCATACTGCACAGGCGAACCATGGCGGCTAAGTTATCCTTCAGCCACAATCGGTGATGGAAAAATCGGGTATCTTGCGTTTGATGCAAAACCAAGTGAACACCTAAACAAGGCCAATCTACACGATCACGCAACAGCCGCGTCAACTTGCCGCTGCAACCATCTAGCGCTATCCCGCCCACTCGAATGCTATCTGCCAGCTCATCCCACTCCATCGTCCATTCGGGGTGTGAGATGGCTGACCAAAACGGATTTTCAAACAGCGTGTGCAGATGTGGGAAATCGCCAAATAACTTGGTTTGGTTATTGTCCTGTGGTTTCGCACCAGCCCGCATACCTTCCCATAGCGACACGCTATCAGGGTGAGGGTGAGAATGATGCCAGCAGTTTGCCATGCTGTATGGCGTGTGGGGGCAGCCCATCGATTGTGCCGTGGCGTGAAACAATACCTTGCTACGAAACACTGAGCCAATTGATCCAACGTTCAGGATGGCCACGCTGTACACCTCGAGTACGTTCGGTACGCGATCTCCTTTGCGCGACTTTGAAAACCTCCAATATCCGGCTGAAACGCCTTAGCTAGAGCCTTGCGCGGAAAACGGAAAGAGGCCCTTCTGCAACACTTTTGGCCATTAGAAATCACCATCGTTACATCCTACAATGGAGTCATCGAGAACAACACTCTCAAGTGTTGACACCGCTGACCAATAGCTAATAGGAGACCATTTACTATCTCTATCGAATAGGAAATAGCAATGGATTGAATATATCCCTAGCTATCTAGCAGCCCGGATTCGGCCCCGATGTATTACTTCGAGCTGGTGTCAAATGGTGAAATGTGCCAGGCAAAATTGCCTCGCCGTCCTCCCCCAGCGATAGGCTTTGAACAACATCAAGGCTCATGCCACTGGCCGACGACTTATGCTAGAAACCAATAACAAAAATCTCCGCGGAATTTATAAACGAAACGATGAAATTGGCTTTTCTACAAAAACGTAATTTTGTTCGAGGTGAACTCAAGGTGATCCAAGCGTTCAGGATCACCTTGATTTAAGCCTCAATACGCGCGCCCACCAAAGTTACTGCAGAGTCTACTGCTGATTCATGCTGTTCCATTACAGGCCACAAAGTCAGAGAGTGCTCTTGCCAGACGCATTTCAAATGATAGAGAAAACCATTAACTCAGCGAAACTTTTCAGGAGCAAGAACATGCTTACTGTACCGCCGAGCCTAGCCATCAACCTAAGCATTATCGAAGCTGTAGCCCCGAGTAGAGGCCGCCACGGCAGGCGCGTCACACAGTTCCCTTCGCGAAAAAACGGGCGTGTCATGGGCTGTGATTCATTACTCGAAGCTGACTTCTGCCTCCTCCTGGAACGAAATCCGAATATCAGGAGTTACACCACACAACCCTGCACCGTAGAACTGCTGGCACCACACACTCGCTACACCCCAGATTTTGAGGTCGTGTATCAAAGCGGCAAAGTGGCTTACTACGAAATCAAACATGATAATAAATACAACAGTCCGCGCAACGTAGCTCGCCGCCATCTGTACGAACCGCTCTTTGCTGAGTGCGGCTCTTTCCTGAAGACAATCAGACAATCCGAAATACAACAAGCCGGCGCCGACTGTGATTTGAAAAAACTCTATTGGTACTCATTCGGTGCCGTAGCCGCTCAAGCCACGCTCTTAGCCAAGTCTCTTCCCACTACGGCTAGGGACCCCCAAACAATTGGCCAGTTGCTCAGCCAAGGATATCGAATGCAAGAGATTGCTTACGGACTGTTTTACCGCATGCTTTTTAGAGTGGACACTGGGCCATTGCATTTGGGCTCGAAAATCATCAGTCACTGACTGCTTGTATTTAATCTAAGCTAAATAGGAGGCACTTGTATGAGACAGTCTCTCCGTTATCCCTTTACCCCAAGCCAAGGGAAACATATTTACCCAGGGCACGCAAAACAACGTCGCCAGAGTCCACCATTGAAAGTGGAGATGACTTCATCAGTGCCTATGCCCAACTATTTCTCACCGCACGAGCATCGTGTACTGGTGGATGAGATAGACATGGTGCAACACACCATCAGAGTTTTTCCAGCGGTCTCAAACCTCCGAGTAGCTTTGCCCGCATTCTTTTCACACCTCAGAAGCTACAAGGACAAGTATTCAGGGCCCCTGAGCCATGGGTCGCCCGACAGCCTTCTTTTATCGCTGAAACTCATTGATCCTCTCGCCCGTCGCGGTATCACGTCGTGGTTAATAGTTGATCGGTTAAGCCGGATAATTGTGGATGCCGGGCTTATCAAGAACAACTCACCCTCATGGACTGCATGGGCGCGACTTGGCGCGGGATTGGAGTACACCCCTGATAACGGCGCGGATTACAGCGCTAAAGTGCTGGCGGATAGCTTGGCGTTGATCGGGGTTCAGATCAATTTCGTCACACCCCGCGTGCATGACCGGAAATCCGACGTCGAGCGTTTCTTCCAGAGTCTGAAGACTCACCGCAATTTCTCAGCGTGACACACTAATCCTTGGCGGAGGTTGAAAATGCGCACGCTCGCTGACTTCACTGTGACCCCAGGCGAACACTATCGCTGTGGCGACGAAGACTATCAGGTCACGTCTGTAGAACAAGGCACGGTGCAACTGCGCAGCTTGCGCCGCACCGGCATGATTACTTGTAAATCAATCGACCGATTCAAAGTTGCCTGCAGCCGCGGCTATTACATCAAGGTTGCCGAGGCCCCTTTGAAAGGCCAGCCCAATAGGATCGTGTCTGGCCTGTCCGAAGCACATCAGCATGCACACAACAAGCGACTGGCTTATGTCAGAGCTGCTGAGGCCCGTTTCGGCACAAAGTTGCCAGTGGATGAGACCCTGCAGTTGATCAACCAGGTTAAGCTAGAGCGCGGGGACGCTGCCGGTCCGACCTATCCAACGCTGTATAGCTGGTGCAGGGCTTATCGGTTAGCAGGTGGAAGCGCCATTGCCCTGGTGCCTCGTCCCAGACGTGGTCAAAGCCGGATATCAAGGCAGCCAGAAGAAGTGCGATCGGTTTTCAACTACAACGTCGAATTATTCTACTTAACGAGGACACCCCTCCCCATTTCCGAGGTGATCGACAGCATCATTGCCCAACTGCAAGTCGACAACAGCAAGCGACCGGTGCACCAGCAAGTGCGCATCCCCTCTTACTCTACGTTCTACCGACTCATCAAAGAACTGGATCAGTTTCGCGTCGACAGTTGTCAGCATGGTAACAAGTTTGCCAAGCAGCGGCAGAAGTGGAGCAAAAAAGCCAAGACGCCCAATTATCTGCTGGAACATGTGGAGTGTGACAGCCAGCGAGTAGATTTGCAGTTGGTCGACGACCAAGGGCGCAATATCGGCAGGGCGTGGCTGACCGTGTTGTTGGAAGTAACGTCGAGACGAATTATCGGCTGGGATCTTTCACACAATCATCCAAGCATTGAGAAAACAATCCGTGCCATCAAGGTTTCATTGACGCCTGGCGACCGACGGGGTGCGGCAGCCTCTTATACCTGCGACAACGGCCCGGACTTCATCAAAAAAAAGCTGGCTGATAGTTTGGCGTTGATTGGAGCTCGAGTCATTTTCTGTGAGCCTGGTTTGCCTGATCAGAAACCTCACGTCGAGCGCTGGTTCAAGACCCTTAACACCCACCTGACCCATAATCTGCCTGGCACCACGTTTTCTAACCCCATCGAGTGTGGCGATTATGAGTCAAAAAAAGAGGCGGTTTACACCCTCGAGCAATTCACTGAGTTATTTGAGCAGTGGTTGGAAATCTACCATGCCACGCCGCACTCGTCGCTGGATGACACGAGCCCCAACGATGTCTGGGACAATAACGTCGACCCTTGCTTTCCGCCAAAGACCTATAGCTTGGAAGACATTCACCAGATATTCCTTAGCAAAGCCACTGCCAAGCCAGTCAATGGACGGGTGCGCTACCACCATCTGCAATGGACCTGCCCCGCAATTCCATATTTGTCCACCCGCAGTCGGAATGAGGTGATGCTGACGTTTTTCTACGACGTCAGTGAACTAGGCACCATTTGGGTCTGTGACCCTCAAGACTCCAATAAATTGTATGCCGCTGAGGCGGTGGATCCCGACTATCAAGTGGGCTTGACAATGGCCATGCACGATGAAATTCGCGCCGCTATGTCTGAACGTCGTAAGGCTTTTAGCTTCGCTAAAGCTAAAGAGCAACGGCGGCTGCTCAACCTCAAAATGCGCGCCAAACACAAAAAGGCGACTCACAAGCCCAAAGACTCGTCGAAAATGGCGAAAGCAACTGCCACACCCGAGCGCAAACCAACATCTGCACGGAAACAGAGCCGACCCGCGCCTGCAAGGCTGCCGTTTACTGACAGCATACCCAACAACGCAGAAGTTGTGGAAGTCAGACTCGTTGATGTCCCTCCAACAACCACCGGAGACGATCATGAACACTAACATGTCGGAAAAGATTCTTAAGCTCTCCAATCAGATCGTATTCTTCAGCGCCTACCGTAACGCTCTTGCGATCATGAAAAAATCTGTTGCCTGTACTAAAAATAGGAATATTCCAAGCTGCGCGGTGGTGACAGGTCCTGCAGGCTCTGGCAAATCCACGCTGGCAAAGTTCTTCAGCGACTCATTCCCCCCGCCATCGACCGTTGTTCGCGATGACGGTGTGTACACCATCACACCAGCTTTTTTGTGTACGATTCCGGCCCAAGTGACCGTTAAGTCGTTCATTAAAACCCTGCTGATCAATTTGGGTAATAGCGATACCAAAGGCGATACAGTCGATCTCATTCATCGCTGCACTCGACTATTACTGACCAGAGGGGTGGAGGTCATCATCATCGACGAGTTTCAACGATTAACTCGTGCGAATGCCGTGTTGATGCGGGAAGGTATCATCGACTGCCTTGTCACACTCATTAACTTGACAAACATTCCGTTTGTTATCATCGGAACCGATGAATGCCTGGACCTGATTTACAGTAGGGCTGTCCTTGCCAGACGCTTCCCTTTCCGCGCTGAACTCCATTACCCTGCGTTCAGCGTCGACCCTGATTCAGACTATCAAGCGTTACTCACCACTCTGGACCAAAAGCTCTACACGATTGGAGAGTTGAGCAGCGGCTTACATCTTTGCGACCACATGGTCTCTACACAGCTCTATCTGGCGACAAAAGGTAATCTCGAGTACTTGAAACTCATTATTTGCAATGCCTTAGAGTTTTGCCTTCTGCGCAACGATGGAATTTTGCGCATCAGTGACCTGAGTGACGCAACAGCTGAATTGTACATTTCCGAGAATTTGGCAACCGATGAAAACCCATTCGAACTAGCGCCTTCCCGTTTAGATAAAATGCTGGAGGCATACACATGCTGACGCTCGGCTTCATACCGATCCCTCAAGCTGGAGAGTCTCCTAGTAGCGTGATCAGACGGGGAGCTCTCAATAACGGATATTCCAGCTGTACAGTGTTCATCGATCGACTAATTGGTAAGGACTATATGAAGAATTGCCTGTTCGCATCACAGGCCCTAGCCCAGCACCTGGATCGGGCGGCTACAACTTATGGGATCACCGTTTCAAGCGGATTTTATTCCACGTTGCTACACCCAACAAGCAGAGCACTGTGCGCCAGGCTCGATGCTCTGGTGATACCACTTTCCTTGCTGAGATTCAACGAGAGTGCTATTTGTACGGAATGCTGGGAGACTGGCGTTGAAAAATATTTCAAGGATATCAGAGGGACTGGAGTATGTCCTGTCCATGCTAGACGCTATCTGACCCGCTGCCCGGCTTGTAGCCGGCAGTTTACCTGGTCCAACCAGATCGCGGACCGTTGTCGTTGCGGCGTCAAGTTGGTATCGCCACCCGTTACAACAATGGACGCATCCCCCGAGCAACTGCTCTTGGGCTGGGTGCAAACTCAGCAGCAGGAACGCTTCGATTTGTACGCTGACATCATGCATACGCTGGGTCATAGCGAATCAAAGCCCGAGATTGAGAATAGGCACATATTCATAACTGCAATCAGCATTGCAGGAGAGCACTTTGATCTGGGTGCACCCTCGTTCCGCTTCCTGATTGGGCCACTATCAACAGTTAGAAAACGTATGTTCCTGATGAAGCTGCTGCCTATCTTGAGCCCCAAAGCCTACTCAGCACTCTGTGCGACCATTGATCAATTACGGCCTTTGTCCCACTCAAAAAATCCACCCCCACAAAATCTGACCTTGACAACGGAACAGACCCGTAACTTCCTGAGCATTAGTCCGCATAACTGGCATAAAGTACGTAAACACCCCACCTTCCCACACTCATCTCGGACCAAGCCATCTTACTGTCGCGAGGAGATCATTCTCATAAAAAAAATTGCGGATAAAATTATTTCACCACATCACAGCAAAGTGATAGCAACAACACCAATCAATCAAATCTCTTATTCCGAGGCGGCACTACTACTGCATATTCCAAGACCTCACTTCGCGCAGCTTGTCAGCCAAGGTTATTTTGGCAAAAGGCCCACAAAAATCATGCCAGGAGAAGCTTATCTCGAGCGTGAAGCGGTAGAGAGGTTTCTAGAAAGATATACATCTGTGCGGTCAATTGCCGCCAATCTCCACAAAGAGACTCGTCATATACGAAGAATCGTTAACTACCTTAACCTTGAGTGCATCTCCACTGCACTCTCACGCCGAAACATTTCCCCGACGCCCTCATTCATTCTGAACGAAGACGTAAGCACTGTCGAAATAGTTTCCAACGAGCACCCCCTGTTTGCAAGCACCAACCTAAAGGTCTCCCTAGCTAAGATCACACCATTACCACCCGATATAAATAGTCCGGTAATGGATCTGGTCGAAATCTCGAAATATCTGGAATGCACAAAAAACGAGGTACGTTTTCTCATTCACTCCAATCTGCTGACCCCATGCTATTCCGGACAAAACGGTAAGCTGCAGGTACCAAAATCCGTGGTATCAAAGTGCCGTGAAAACTTGGTACTCTCCACAGAACTAAAACTTCTGATAGGAAGCCAAAAAAGCTTCCCACCTATTCACCTTGCCCACCTTGGCATCTTCCCCATTGAAACAAAAAACACAACACCTAAATTCTATAGTGTCTACTATCGCAAAGACATTACTCCAGAAATCATCGCAACGCTGAACCCCAACACTTCGGACTACCGAAACCTCCGAGACCATGGCCAACTGATCAAAAGCAGTTCACTGTGCCAGAAATACAAAATCAATCCTGTTGAGTTACGAAAAATAACTGACCAATTAATCTTGGCGCGCCCAGCGCATTTCCGAACCTTGGCCTTCCAGACGACCCTAACCCCTAACGAGGTGGAAATCGCCGAAAACGCCATTAAAAACCTTCAACCCCTTGCCAAGCTTGAAAAAATCACGCACCGAGAACAAAAAAAGATCTACAACACCTTTATAAAACCAGCACACCTGTTCCGGATTACAATTAACCAACAGATTTATATAAAGCCTCACGACTTCAACGCCATCAAGCATTTTTATAGTACACACTACTCCTTAGCTGAAGCTACAGCAATCATCGGCGCCGCCAATGGTTACTTACACCATCTCGTATGGACTGGATTCATAAAGGCCGCCAAAATACCACTAGGCGGAAAAAGCTCCGAGATCATGATTACAAAAAACGCATTACAGAAAGTCCACGAACGCTTTCTGACTCATAGTCGTTCGCACTCACTGCAGACGCATGCTTTTATGGCGAACACTTATACCAAACCTCGCCAATAGACTGTTCACTGTATCTCCGTACGACGATAGCCTCTCGCGACTCTCACTCAAAAGCACTCACGCTACGCCTGCCGCAATCCAACTTTATCTAATTAATCCGAGCACGAATTGTGTTACCCGGGCTTCCCTAACACAAGAGTTCTCAAAAAAATTCATCAGACCCATGATAAATCATGAGCCTCAAATCCAGAGCCGTGACGATTTTCGCGCCGAAATGCCATCTTATTCTCTAGATCCTGCGCAAGAAATTCAAACTTTCGAAACCAGGCCTCACTCAGAACCTCACTCTGAGGCTACCCAGTTCAGCCCTAATTGACATAACCAACCTACATTACAATTTTTTTGAAAAGGGCTTCAAATATTCTTTGAACATCGCAAATAAAACTTGTGCTTTTTCAACGAGGCAATTTCGAAGAAATTTGAACAGCTACGGCAGGAACATTGCGCGCGCTGACGCCTCGGCATCGTCACCACCACTGACGGCCACGTTTTGAACCCAACCAGAAGAGAACCCAGCAATGTCGATAGATAACAGCCTCATCGGTTCCGTAATCAATGCCTTGCCGATGGACCGCATGATCGCAGGCCCACTGCAGGCCATGGTCCAGGCCCAGGTCACCGCCAGCAAATCCTACGCCGACTTCCTGATGCAGGTGTGCGTCCAGGACGGCAAGGCCGTGGCCATCCAGTTCGACTACGACGAAACCATCGTCGACGAACAAGGCGAGTACAAGGGCGTGGTCAGCAAGACCATGAAAGTGCCGCTGGTGGCAGCCATCACCCACCCGAACATTTCCATCGAAGAAGGTAATGTCGAGTTCGAGCTGGTCATCAACCAGATGTCGGAAGACGTTTCCAGCAAGGACATGAGCGCCGAGGCAAGCGGTTCGCTGGGCTGGGGGCCGTTCAGGCTCAACGTGAAAGGCAGCGTCAGCCACAAGTCCACGCAAACCCGCAAGACTGACACCCGCGCCCGCTACGCCTTCAACACGACCTTGAAGCGCCAGGACCCGCCTGAAGCGATGATGCGGGTGATCGACTTCCTGACCGACGCCGCGACAAAGCCGACCGTGGTCAAAACCGCCACACTGGAAAGCCAGGACTTGATTTCCCAGGCCGATACCTTGAACCCTGCCGCCGACGGCGCTCCGGCCCTCGCCGCCGCCACCTCTTGAGACGCATCTCCCTGCCCCGAACAGCCCCCCCTGACCAGCAACAGGGGGGCACCACCTGGCCTGAGGAGTCGAAGCATTGGATAAATCCCCCGCCCCCATGACTTCCATCGACCTGCGCGAAATCACCCGTGGCCTGCAGGAAGCCGCCAGTGCTACCAACAGCCTGATCGCGCAGCAGTACATCGACCTGTTCGACCAGTTCTTCGAATGCGACACCGAAGCGTTGGGCGCGCCCATGAAAGCCAAAATGGTCGAAGTGGCCATGGACGGCCAGCACATCATGCGCGTACCGCTGTTCGCGCTGGTGTCGCCAAAAGGCCTGGCCCTCGAGCGCATGCAGGTCGACCTTTCGGTAAGGGTCAAAGGCACCGAAGCACAGCAGGCACTGCTGACTGCAGGCGAAAACAAGGCGGCCAGCTTCAAGGTCACCATCGGCGGCCAAAGCCGTCAGGGCGACAGCCGTGACCCCGATGAAGTGCAGATCCGCATGCAGTTCCAGGCCAGCGAACCGCCGGAAGCCCTCAACCGGTTGATCGAGGAATACACCAGCCTGATCATCCCGGTTCGCGCCCCCAGCCCGCCGCCATCGCCCGATACCAATGAGTTCATCGAAGCGGCCACTGTCCGTTGACGGCCGCCCCGCGCCAGCTCAGAAGTCACGCTTGTAGAAGATGTCCAGTGAACTGGCCAGCCCGCTGGCAGCTTCGAGGTACACCTTCTTGCTCAGCTTGTAGCGCAATGCAATGGTGTTGGCGGGCTCGAACACCCCCACCCCGTAGCGCAGGCTCAGTTTCTCGGTGAGGTTGCCGCTGGCGACCACGCTGGTGGTATTACCCGAACCTTCGGTATCCAGCTGGAAGTCGTCGATGCCCAGGCTCGAGGCCAGGCTGCCGGTGATGCCGGCGCTACCCGCCAGGCCCAGGCCCAAGGCCGCCTCGGCGAGCATGTTGTTGTCTTCACCGGACGTGCCCAGCGGCCGCCCCAGTACCAGGTACGACAGCGCCTGCTCCTGGCTCATGGCCGGTTCCGAGAACACCTTGCTTGTGGGCTGCTCGGCACTGCCGCTCAGGCGGATACCGGCAATCACATCGTCGACCTTGCGGATCGCTTCAATGTCCAGGTATGGCTGGTCGATCGGGCCTGCGAACAACAACCGCGCACGGCGGATGGTCAGGCGCTGGCCGTAGGCGCGGTAGCGGCCATCGGCCAGGTTCAGCTCGCCACGGGTGTCGAGGTTGTCGCCGATGTGCACATGGCCGAGCAGGTTGGCCGTGAGACCAAAGCCGCTGAACGAAAGCTTGTCGCGGCCCACTTCGACATCAATGTCCATGGCCATCGCCATGGGCGGTTTGCCCTCTTCGGTCTGGTGGCCGACGATCACCGTGTCATCCGAGACCTTGACGGTGGACGGTGGCAGCTCGCGCACAGTGATCGCACCCTTGGGCACCTGTACCTTGCCGGTCACCGCCAGCTTGTCGTCGATCAGGCGCAAGGTCAGGTCCGGGGCAACCTCCAGCGTCGCATAGGGCTCGACCGTGACGGGCAGTTGCTGGCCCTGCAGACGCAGGTCCATGCCCAGTGCCTGGCCCCAGGTCAGGTTGCCATTGAGCTGGCCACGCCCCGCCTCGCCACTGCGCCAGCCGCCGTTGAGCTGTACCTGCTCGCCGGCAATCAACGCCTGCAATGACAGGTCCTCGAGACTGACCGGCAGCTCGGCACCACTGACTTCGCCGCCACTGAGCATCAGGTTGCCGTTGACCTGCGGCGCCAGCAAGGTGCCCGACAACCTGCCACTGCCATTGAGCTGCCCGGCCAGACGCTCGACCATCGGCACGAACGGGCGTGCCACCGAAAGGTCGAGGCCTGCCAGCTGGAAATCACCCGACAGCGGTTTGTTGTTGCCCAGTGGATCCAGGCGGGTGTTGACGTTCAGCTCGCCCAGGCGCTCGCCGCGGAACGCCAGGCGGGTATCGATGCGCCTTGGCGCCAGCGTGCTGTCCAGGCGCAGGGCCTGGTACGGGAAGTCGACCCAGCGGTCCTTGTCGCGCACGCGCAGGGTACCGCCACTGGCGTCGACGACGATGTTGCCCTTGGGGCCGCTGGCCGGGATGTCCAGATTGATGTCGGCATTGAGCAGGCCCTGCCAGGCGAAGTCCTTCGGCAGCCACTGGGCCAGGCTGTCCAGCGGGAACTGCTTGAGGTGGTAGCGCAAGCGTGGCTCGGGGGCCAGACGCTGGTCGTCGCCGCACAAGCTGGCCTGGCCGGAGCGCCAGCAGTGCGCAGCAAAGTCCAGCTGGCCGCTGGCCAGCCGCTGCAGGCGCGCCGGTGCCTGCAGCCGCCAGTCCTGGCCACCGGCCTGGATCCGCCCACTGGCCAGGCGCCCGCGCCAGTCACCCTTGTTCAACTGGCCATCCAGGCCGAGGTCGAGTTTGAGCTGCGGGCCGTCCAGCGCCAGGGTCAAGGCTTGCTGGCGAATGTCGCCTTTGCCGTTGGCCTGCAAGGTGCCCAATGCCGTGTCACCCAGGTGAATGCCGCTGGCCTTCAGTTCGATCACTCCACGCTGGGCGTTGTCCAGGCGGGCATCCAGGCCCAGCTGCTGCACGCGGTTTTCCGCCTGGGCCAGCCGCTGGCCCTGCAGCGCCAGCGTACCTTGCGGGGCCTGCAAGGTGCCGGCGACGTCAAGCCGGCCCTTGACCTGGCCCTGCAACCTTGGCCACAACTGGCCCAGGCGCGGCAGGTCGAGGTCGAGCCGCCCGGCCAGGCGTTGCTGCAGGCTGCCACTGCCATTGATGCGGTTATCCCCTAGCTGGATTGCCAGGGCGCCCAAGGTCCAGCTCTGCCCTGCCCCCTGGGCCTCGACCTTGAGCATTGCCGGCTGGCCGCGCAGGCGGCCTTTCAGGTCAAGCTGGGCATCGAGGCTCAGGGCGTCGCCTCTCATCTCGCCTTTGCTGCGCAGCGGCCCCGCCAGGGTACCCGGCAGCTCGGCCAGCCAATAGGCCGGGTCGAGCGCCGACAACTGCAGGTCGACATCCCATGCCAAGGTGTCGGCAAAGCGCACAGCGACACTGCCGGCAGCCTTGCCTTGCCCGGCGGTCAGCGCCAACTGCGGCAGCTTCACTTGGCTCAGGTCACCTTCGAAGGGACTGGCCAGGCTGAACGCGCCAGCCGGGCCATCCAGGTCGCCATTGAAGGTGCCCTGGTAGTTGCCATCGCGATAATGCACCTGGGCCATGAGCCGCTTGAGGGTGACCTCAGGGGGCGTCTCCAGCGGGTACAGGCGCAGCCACGGAAAGTCCTGCCAGTCCAACTGGGCGTCGGCGACCAGGCCTTGCTGCCAGTCAGCCGTGGCTTGCATCTTGACCCGCTGGGTATCGCTGGCGCTCAGGTCCAGGGCATCAAGCCTGGCGCCTTTGCTGTCGACCAGCCCGGACAACAGCAAGGCGATCGGCGACTGCTCGGCCGGCAGGCTGGCCGACCCTGACAGTTGATAGCCCTTGAGCAGGTCGCCCCGGGCGTCGAGCTTGAGCTGGTTGAACTGCACGGTGTCGGGCAACGAGGCGGCCGGCTTGAATGCCTCGGAGCGGATCTGCAAGGTCGCCGGCAGGTGCTCGGCCAACGCCTGCAATTGCCCGTTCAGCGTGGCGTCGAGGTAACCGCTGCTGGTGCCGGCGAGTTTCAGGGTTTTCTGCAACTCGCCGGTGGCGGTCAATGCCAGCTGCCAGGGTTTGCCGTCTACCGTTGGCAGTTGCAACTGCGCCTGGAGTTGTACCGGCCAGTCAGCTTCGGGCTGCAGGTCGCCCTGCAGGCTCAATTGCAGGTCGTCACGCTTCAGCTGCAGGCTGTCGATGCGCAGCCCGGCATTGGTCCAGCGCGCCGCCAGTTGCAAGTCGCCAAGCAGGTCACTGCCATCCAGGCGCAACTGGCCAACCTTGACATCACCCAGTTCAATGGCCAGCGGCAAGCGCAAGGCCGGCAACTGCAGCGGGCCACTGTCGGCCGATTCGGCGCTGGGCGCAAAGGCCATGTCGATACGTTGCGCCTGCAACTGGTCAATGCACAAGGTAGAGCGCAGCAGGCATGCCGGCGACCAGGCCAGCAGCGGTGCCTGCACATCTACCGTGCTGCCGGCATCGGCCCAGATAAGCCGGCTGGCTTGCCAGCTACCGGCCAGGCGGCCCTGGAAATCAGCCACCTCAAGCCCGGGCACCTTGCCCAGCACCCAGCGGCTGCCGGCTTCGGTCCCCAGCAACAGGCCGAGTACCAGGCCCAGGCTTGCGGTTACCCCCAGCAGGCCCGCCAGAATGTACTTGATCACGCGTTTCACAGCTCAGGCCCCATGGAAAAGTGCAGGCGAATTCCCCCTTCATCATCCAGCGCCTTGGCCAGGTCCAGGCGCAGCGGCCCGACCGGCGACACCCAGCGCACGCCAAAACCGACACCGGTCTTGAGGCTTGGCAGCTCCAGGTCGTTGAACGAGTTGCCCTGGTCGACGAAGGTTGCCAGCCGCCACTTCTCGGTCAGTGAATACTGGTACTCGACACTGCCGGCGACCAGATAGCGCCCGCCAATGCGGTCGCCGTCGCTGTTCTTCGGCGACAAGGTCTGGTAGTCATAGCCACGCACGCTCTGGTCGCCACCGGCGAAGAAGCGCAGCGACGGCGGGATGTTGTTCTTGAAGCCATTGGTCGCGCTGCCACCGAACTGCACCCGGCCGAGCAAGCGATGGTCATGGCCAAGCGTGGTCAGGCCCTTGAGCAGCACGTTGCCATGCAGCAGGTTGGTGTCCGAGACCAGCCCTTCCTTGGCTACCTGTACATCGAACTGCAGGCGGTAGCCGTTATGCGGGTCGATGCGGTTGTCACTGCGCAGGAAGGAGTAACTCACCCCCGGCATCAACAGGTTGCTCAGCCCGGAGTCATCACCCAGACGGTACTCCTCGCGCTGGTACTTGAGGGAAATCACCCGCTGCCAGCCGCTTGGCAGCTTGCTGTGCCACTCGGGGCCCACCGTCAGCAGTTTGCTGAGGGTGTCGGTGCCGGCAATCTCTTCGTTCTGGTAGCCACCGGCAAAGCGCAACTTGTCGGTCAGCGGCGGGTCGAGGGGGATGTCGTACCAAAGGCCGACGTTCTGCCGGGGTGCCGACAGTTCGGTTTCCCAGCCGTAGCTATGGCCTTGCGGGTTGACCCAGTGGCGGGTCCAGTTGGCCTTGCCGCGGGGCCCGACGTCGGTCGAGAAGCCCAGGCCCAGGCCCATGGTGCGCGGTTTGCGGGTTTGCAGGCGGACATCCACGGGGATTTCTTCGCCCACGGCGGCGGTGGGCGCCGCATCCACGCGCACGCCTTCGAAGTAGCCGCTCGATTGCAGGTCATTGTTCAGCTCGGCGATCAGTTCCGAGTCGTAAGGTGTACCCGGCTTGAACGAGACCATACGCTGCAGCAGGTCGTCGTCCAGCGGTGTGTCGCCACCGAAGGTGACCGCGCCCAGGTGATAGCGCGGGCCGCTCTGGTAGACCAGTTCGATATCGGCCACACCGGCCTGGGGGTCTACCGCCAGGCGCTGGCGGCTGAAGCGCCCACTGAAGAAGCCGTAGCGCGACGCCTGGTTCTGGATCAGCCGCTTGGCATCTTCGTAATGGCCGTGGTTGAGTTGTTCACCCGCGCGCAGGGCCTTGCTGTCGGGCACGCGGAAAGCCTTCATCTCACTGGCGGGGCCTTCGATGCGTATGGTCACGTTGCGCAGGCGAATCGGCTCGCCAGGGTCGATGGTGATGATCAGTTGCGGGGAACGGTCAGCCTCGCTGGCGGGCTTGACCTCTGTGTCGATCTGCGCCTGGTAGTAGCCAAGTGCCTGCGCGGCTTTGCGCGCCTGCTCCTGGGCGCCGCGACTGAAGCGCAGCAGCGCTTCTTCATCGCGGTCGCCAAGGGTACCGATATAGCCTTCGACATTGGCCTTGAGCGCCTTGTTGGCCGGTTTGACCTTCACCAGCAACTCACTCTGGCCCCATGCTGCGAAACTGGCGACCCAGATAACCAGGCCCCAGGTCAATCTTCCTGAATACGTCATGCGGCGCATGCTACCAGAGCCGGGCGCTCAAGGGAGCCGTCGCGCGGTCCGCTCAGGCAAAAGCAGAATTGGAAGAGACCGGGTTGGGATGGAAGAACACCCTCTCACGGATTGGTCCTACAGCCACCTCGCCAATTTCCTCATAGCCCTGGCGCTGGTAAAAGGCCAGGTAATGCTCGTTGCCGGTGTCCAGCACCACTCCCTGCGTACCAGGGTCGTCTGCACACCAGTCATGCACAGCTTGTAACAATTGCTCGCCGTAGTGCTTGCCCTGGAACTGCGGGTGCACGCCCAGCAGCGGCAGCACATGCACCTCGTCGGTGGGCAGGCAGGTGGCCAGGGCGGCCTGGTAGTCCATGTAGCGGCGCGTACAGCGCAGGCCGGTGCCCATTATCATGCGCAGGCGCCAGGCCCAGCTGTCGGCCACGCCCAGCCGGCGCATCGGCGGCACGATCAGGGCCATGGCGATCAGGCGGTCTTCCACCAGCAGGCCGATGGCGGGCAGTTGCAGGTAGAAGTGCTGGCGTACCCACTCGCGCACCATCACCCGCAGACGCCGCTCGTAGCCTGGGCGCTGAGCCTCGAAGATATAGGCGAAGGTAGGTTCGTGACGGTAGGCGTTGTACAGAAGCGAACGCGCCTCACGGCTGTAGCCGTCATCGAGCAGGCAGACACGGGCCGGAGCGGCAGTGGTTTCGGGCATTGCGGGCAGTCCTCCTGGAATGGGCTCATGGGTGCCTTGGAAAGGACGTTAGCAGCAGGCTGCCGAAGCCGCCATGCTGGTGATGGCAAGCGATGTCGGCTAGCATCGCGCCTTTTACCGGGATCATCTTTCCATGAAGATCGTCTGTTTCAACATCAACGGCCTGCGGGCCCGCCCGCACCAGCTGGCGGCGCTGATCGAAAAGCACCAGCCGGACGTGATCGGCCTGCAGGAAACCAAGGTCAGCGACGATCAGTTCCCGCTGGCCGACGTGCAGGCGCTGGGCTACCACGTGCATTACCACGGCCAGAAAGGCCACTATGGCGTGGCCCTGCTGTCCCGCCAGGCACCGCTGAGCCTGCACAAGGGTTTTGCCAGCGATGAGGAAGACGCTCAGCGCCGCTTCATCTGGGGCACCTTCGCCGATGCCGATGGCAACCCGATCACCATCATGAACGGCTATTTCCCTCAGGGTGAAAGCCGCGACCACCCCACCAAGTTCCCGGCCAAGCAGCGCTTCTACAGCGACCTGCAGGCGCTGCTGGAGGGCCAGTTCCGCAACGACCAGCCACTGCTGGTGATGGGCGACATGAATATCTCGCCGCAGGACTGCGACATCGGCATCGGCCCGGACAATGCCAAGCGCTGGCTCAAGACTGGCAAGTGCAGTTTCCTGCCGGAAGAGCGCGAGTGGATGGAACGCTTGAAGGGCTGGGGCCTGGTGGACAGTTTCCGCCACCTTTACCCGGAAGTGGCCGACCGCTTCAGCTGGTTCGACTACCGCAGCCGCGGTTTCGAGGACGAGCCCAAGCGCGGCCTGCGCATCGACCTGATCATGGCCTCCCAGCACCTGGTGCCGCGGATCAAGGATGCAGGTGTGGACTACGAACTGCGCGGGATGGAAAAGCCGTCGGACCATGCGCCGATCTGGCTGGAATTGAGCTGATCGCCGGGGGCTGCTACGCGGCCCATCGCCGGCAAGCCAGTTCTTGCACCCGTGGGCTGGCTTGCCGGCAAAGGAGCCGGCCCAGCCACTGGAGAATTTTCAGGGGCGGTGCTCGGTCTGGATATACCGCAACACAGCATCACAGATCATGGCCTTGTGACGCAGCTTGACCTGTTCATCGGACAGGTCGATCTGGAAGATCTCGCCAAAGGTGTGGCGGTTCGAAACCCGGTAGAAGCAGAACGAGCTCATCAGCATGTGCAGGTCGATGACCTCGATGCCGGTGCGGAACACACCTTCCTGCACCCCACGGCGCAAGGTATTGCCCAGAGCCTCGAGCACCAGGCTGCTCATTTCGCGAATCGCCGGCGACTGCTTGACGTACTCGCCATAGTGGATGTTTTCGGTGCAGATGATCCGCACGAAATCGACGTTGCGGTCGTGGTGATCGAAGGTGAACTCCACCAGCCGGCGGATCGCCTGCTCGGCCGGCAGCGACTCAAGGTCCAGGCTTTGCTCGGTCTTGCGGATGTCGCCGTACAGCTTGATCAGGCACTCGCAGTACAGCTGCTCCTTGCTGCCGAAGTAGTAGTAGATCATGCGCTTGGAGGTGGCGGTGCGCTCGGCGATGGCGTCGACGCGGGCACCGGCCAGCCCTTGCTGGACGAACTCGTTGATGGCGGCCTGGAGGATGTCCTCGCGCGTTTTCTCGGGGTTGTTCTTGCGCGTCTTGCGCCCCCCTTCGGTTTCAGGCTGGCCGAGGCTGACTACGGAATCACTCATACCCACTCACAGGCTGTTTATTGGAATGAGGGGGATTATCCGCGAGCGCGGCCATGCAGGGAAGCGCGCTGTTGGTCGCAGAACAGGAACGTCGGAGTGCGAAGGCCCTCCACGCTCTCGTCATCGAATGGCCTGCCGGAGCCTGGCAAGTGAATGTGAAATGGACCAGACGTGACAAAACAAAAGGATATAAAAATAACAAAACAATCTAACAAAAAGAGATATAAAAATTGAATGCCAAACGCCACCTCCCTAGTCTGGGCGCATCGCTTCCCTCCCCGTTCAAGGAGCAATGCCCATGCCCGCCCGTGCCTTTTCCCCCCTGCGCCGCCTGTTGATCGGCGGCTTGCTGGCCAGTGTCGCCAGTACCCTGTTGCCCTGGTCCCAAGCCCTTGCCGACGAGGCCAGGACCCTGCGCATCGGTTACCAGAAGTTCAACAGCATCAACATCCTCAAGGGCAGCGGTGCCCTGGAGAAGGCCCTGGCGCCGCAAGGCGTGAAAGTCAGCTGGCACGAGTTCGCCGCCGGCCCGCAGTTGCTCGAAGCCTTGAGCACCGGCGCCATCGACCTCGGCCATGCCGCCGACGCACCCTCGGTGTTCGCCCAGGCCGCAGGCAAGCCGGTGGTGTACCTGGCCGCCGAGCAGCCCTACCCGCGTGGCATCGGCCTCGTGGTACGTGAGCAGGACCACCTGGCCAGCGTGCAAGACCTCAAGGGCAAGCGCGTGGCCACCGGCCGCGGCTGGAACGCCCAGTACCTGCTGGCCGTTGCCCTGGAACAGGCCGGCCTCAGCTACCAGGACATCACCCCGGCCTACGTCAACAACGCCGCCGATGCCGTGGCTGCCCTGCAATCGGGCAGTGTCCAGGCCGTGACCCTGTGGGACCCGTTCCTCGCTGCGGCAGAAAGCCAGCCGGGCCTGAAGAACCTGCGCGACGGCAGCGGCCTGTCCAACAACCGCACCTTCTACCTGTCCACCGCCAGCTTCGCCGACCAGCATCGCGCCTTGCTGAAGACCTTCTTCGCAGAGCTGGCCAAGGTCAGCCAATGGGCCAACGCCAAGCCTGCGGAAGTCGCCGCACTGCTGGCCCCGCAACTCGGGATCAACGCCAACGTGCTGCAAGCGGCCAGCGAGCGGCGCAACTACAACGCCGTGGCCATCACCCCAGAGATCGTTGCCGAGCAACAAAAGCTGGCCGACACCTTCCAGGGCCTGGGCCTGATTCCCCGCAAGCTGCAGGTGGCCGACGCGGTCTACCCGGCTTCCGTATTGCCTTGAGCGGAGCGCGCCCACCATGCCCCGCCCGATTCGCTTCAACGCCTTCAGCATGAATGCCGCCAGCCACCAGTCCCCCGGCCTGTGGCGCCACCCGCGCAACACCAGCGTGGCCTTCAACCGCCTGGGCTACTGGACCGACCTGGCCCGCCTGCTCGAACGCGGCTTGTTCGATGCCCTGTTCATCGCCGATGTGCTGGGCATCTACGACGTCTACCAGGGCGGCCCCGAAGCCGCCCTGCGCGGTGGCGTGCAGGTGCCGGTCAACGACCCGCTGCTGCTGGTGCCGGCCATGGCCGGGGTTACCGAGCACCTGGGCTTCGGCGTCACCTTCTCGCTCACCTACGAACACCCCTACCCGTTCGCCCGGCGCATGTCGACGCTCGACCACCTGAGCAATGGCCGGGTCGGCTGGAACATCGTCACCGGCTACCTCGACAGCGCCGCGCGTAACCTGGGCCTGGCGCGCCAGCTGGGCCACGACCAGCGCTATGACCTGGCCGAGGAATACCTGCAGGTGCTGTACAAGCTATGGGAGAAAAGCTGGGACGACGATGCGGTGCTGCTGGAGCGTGACAGCGGGCGCTATATCGAACCCGCCCGGGTGCACCCCATCAACCATGTGGGCGAACACTTCCAGGTGCCGGGCATGCACCTGTGCCAACCTTCGCCTCAACGCACGCCGGTGCTGTTCCAGGCCGGTGCTTCGGCACGCGGCCAGCAGTTCGCGGCGCGGCACGCCGAATGCGTGTTCATCAGCGGGCCGACGCCCACGGTACTGCGCCGCTACGCCGACGGCATCCGCCAGGCCAGCGAGGTGGCCGGGCGTGGCCGGGACGAGGTGCTGATCTACGCCCAGGCGCTGTTGATCGTCGCCCCCACCCGGGAGGAGGCCGAAGCGCGCTTCGCCGAATACCGCCGTTATGTCGACCTGGACGCCGCCCTGGCACTGCTGTCGGGCTGGACCGGCATCGACTTTGCCGGCCTCGACCCCGATGCGCCCATCGAATACGTCGAGAACGATGCCGGCCGCGCAGCCCTGGCCGCCTTCACCGCCGCCGACCCGAACCGCCGCTGGACCGTGCGCGAGGCTGCCGAGTTCGTCGGCCTGGGCGGCCGTGGCCCGGTGCTGGTGGGTGCTGCCAGCGAGGTGGCCGACCAGCTGGAAAGCTGGCTGGACCAGACCGGCATCGATGGCTTCAACCTGACCTACGCAGTGCAACCGGACGACCTGGCAAATGTGGTCGAGCTGCTGGTGCCGGAGTTGCAACGCCGTGGCCGCTACCCGCTGAGTTATGCCGAAGGCACCTTGCGCCACAAGCTGTTCGGCCAGGGCGACCGCTTGCCGGAAGGGCACGCTGGCCGGCAGGTTCGCATTCAGCCGGCAAATACCGGGTATTCCAACATTTAATTTGTGGATGGCACGCACTCGACCCTATTCTGTCGCCACATCCCCTGCGCCGCACCGGCCGGTGCGGTTCACGGCATGGGGAGAGAACAACAAGTCGAGATCGTCCATGTCGAACCATTCGTACTTCGCCCCCCACGGTGGGCACCCGGCTCAGACCGAGCTGCTGACTGACCGTGCCATGTTCACCGAAGCCTATGCCGTCATCCCCAAGGGCGTGATGCGTGACATCGTCACCAGCCACCTGCCGTTCTGGGACAAGATGCGCATGTGGGTCATCGCCCGCCCGCTGACCGGTTTTGCCGAAACCTTCTCCCAGTACATCGTCGAAGTGGCCCCGGAAGGCGGCAGCGAACGCCCTGAGCTGGACCCGAACGCCGAAGCCGTGGTGTTCATCGTCGAAGGCGAACTGGACATCACCGTCGAAGGCAAGCACCACACCCTGGTACCGGGCGGCTACGCCTTCCTGGCCCCGGGCGCCGAGTGGAGCCTGCGCAACAACAGCAAGTCCAACGTCACCTTCCACTGGCTGCGCAAGCACTACCAGAAGGTCGAAGGCCTGGACGTTCCCGAGTCGTTCGTCACCCACCGTGACAACGCCACCGTCATCGAGATGCCGGGCACCGAAGGCCGCTGGGTCACCACCCGCTTCGTCGACATGGCCGACATGCGCCACGACATGCACGTGAACATCGTCACCTTCCAGCCGGGCGGCGTGATCCCGTTCGCCGAGACCCACGTGATGGAACACGGCCTGTACGTGCTGGAAGGCAAGGCGGTGTACCGCCTGAACCAGGACTGGGTCGAAGTGGAAGCCGGCGACTTCATGTGGCTGCGCGCCTTCTGCCCGCAAGCCTGCTACGCCGGCGGCCCAGGCAAGTTCAGCTACCTGCTGTACAAGGACGTGAACCGTCATGTGCACCTGACGCTTAACCCTAAGCGTTGATGCATTGGGGGCGCTCTGCGCCCCTTTCGCGACACAAGGCCGCTCCCACAAAAGTACGGTGTACCCCGAACCCTGTGGCAGCGGCCTTGTGTCGCGAAAGGGCTGCACGGCAGCCCCAGTAGCCGCATACTGAAAATCCTGCCCCCGTGCGGTACCAGCCATGAACCGCTGCCTGCTGCTCACCGCCCTGCTGTTCTGCACCCCCGCCCCAGCCGCCGATGACTGGAACCTGGCCTACGACCGCGAAGGCATTCGCGTTTACCTGAGCGCCGCCCCCGACTCGCCCTACCAGCAATTCCGTGGTGTCAGCACCATGAAAGCCAGCGTTCGCACGCTCACCGACCTGCAGGAGAACCTGCGGGTGGCCTGCAAGTGGCTGTACGCCTGCGCCGAGATGCGCTTGCTGGATGTGCAGGGCGAAAACACCTGGGTGTACCTGACCACCAACCTGCCGTGGCCGACGATGCCGCGGGACATCGTGCTGAAGGTCACCACCGAACGCCTGGACGACGGCACGCTGCTGCGCCACCTGAGCGCCGAGCCAGACAGGATCCCCAAGGTAGATGGGCTGATCCGTGTGCAGCAGCTCAACGGCGAGTGGCGGATGAAACCGCTGGGTGAGCGCAGGACCGAGGTGACTTACCAGCTGCAGGCCGACCCTGCGGGGGATGTGCCGGGGTGGCTGGCCAACCGGTTTGTGGTGGATGCGCCAGTGGTGACGTTGCGGACCCTGCGAGCGGTGGCCGAGCGCCAGCCCTAGAGGGTATTGAAAACCTGCACCGGCCTCATCGCCGGCAAGCGGCCCCAACCCTGTCAGATCCCGCCACCCGCAAGCAATTGCGTCATCACCTCGGCCAGCGCCTTGACCATCACATCCGCCGTCGGCCGATGGACGATGACGATTTCATAGCTGTCGACCTCAGGTAGCCCCTGCTCCGCACCGAGCACCCGATGCTCGCCGGTCGCCGCCCGTGGCGGCAGCAGGCTGATGCCCATGCCATCGGCGACCGCTGCCTGGATGCCGCTGAGGCTGGAACTGGTGAAGCTGATGCGCCAACGCCGGCCCATGCCTTCGATGGCGGTAATCATGTCGTCGCGGTACAGGCCGCGGGGCGGGAAAGTCACCAGCGGGATCGGGTCCAGTTCGAAGGCGGGCGTGCGCGCGCTGTCGATCCACTGCAGGCGCTCGGGCCAGCAGGCCACGCCTTCGCGGCTGTTGCGCCGCTGCTTGAGCAACACCAGGTCGAGCTCACCGTTGTCGTAGGCCTGGCTGAGGTCGCGGCACAGGCCGCTGGTCACTTCCAGCTTCACCTGCGGGTGCAGCCGGCTGAACGCCGACAGCGCATTGGTGGTACGCCCGCCCACGAAGTCCTCGGGCACGCCAAGGCGCACGGTCATGCCAACCATCGCCCCGGCCAAGGCTTCGAGCATCTGGTCGTTGAGGGCCAGCATGTGCCGGGCATAGCCGAGCAGGGTCTGCCCGGCGTCGGTCGGCAGCACGTCGCGATTGCCACGCACCAGCAGACGGTGGCCAACCATATCCTCCAGGCGGCGCACCTTCTGGCTGATGGTCGATTGGGTGGAGTGCAGGCGCGCAGCAGCCGTGGTGAAGCTGCCGCAATCGGCCACCACGACAATGGCACGCAGCAGGTCGAGGTCGAACAGGGCCCTATTCGATTTCACGCTGATGGACATCTTGGTATTCAACTTTTGAATGGCAAGACTGACTTCTATCACGCCACCTGCTGCACCGCAACGCACACCGCTAGTCGCCGACTGCCACGCCTTCGCGCCGAGGGTCGGCACCACCCGACCAACCCTCGCCACTGCGCTGGATGATCTGCATGCCACTGGTCATGATCATCGGCGTCACCTCATGCCCCCAAACTGCCAACTGCCGGATCAGTGCCGGGCTGGCCAAACCCGCCTCTACTTCGGTGCCGGCATTGCGGCTGCCGAAGTTGGGCAGGCCGGCGGCCTGCTGCGGGTCGAGCTGCCAATCCAGCAGGCCGATCAGCGCCTTGTTCACGTAGCCGATGATCTGCGAGCCGCCGGGCGAGCCCAGGCTGGCCACCAGCTCGCCGGAAGCTTGCGAGAACACCAGGGTCGGCGCCATGGCCGACAGCGGCCGCTTGCCCGGTTGCACCCGGTTGGCCACGGGCTTGCCTTGTTCCCGGGGGATGAACGAGAAGTCGGTCAGGTGGTTGTTGAGCAAGAAGCCCTTGACCATCAGGTGCGAGCCGAACGCTGCTTCCACCGAAGTGGTCATGGCCAGGGCCTGGCCGCGGTCATCCACCGCGCTGAGGTGCGAGGTGGAAATGCGCAGCGGCGAGCGGTCAGGCGCCAGGGCCAGATCGGCCCCCTGCGGCTGGCCCGGGCGGGCGCGTTTCATGCTGTACTCGCCGACCTGCGCGGCGCGGCTGGTCAGGTATGCGGAGTCGGTCAGGGCCTTGAGCGGCACCGGCACGTAATCGCTGTCGGCCAGGTACTGGGCGCGGTCGGCATAGGCCAGGCGCTCGGCCTCGGCAACCAGATGCACGGCCAGCGGCGGGGCTTCCAGCCCGGCAACGGTCAAACTGCGCAGCGGCCGCATGGCGGCAAGGTCGCGCTGTGGCGAAGCCCGCTGCAGTGCCTCCAGGATGCCCAAGGTCTGCAGCACCGTCACCCCGCCCGACGATGGCGGTGGCATGCCACAGATGCGCCAGGCCTTGTAGGGGCCACACAGCGGCTCGCGCACTTTGGCTCGGTACTGCTGCATATCCTGCAGCGACAGGTAGCCGGCATTGGCATGGCTGCGCACCTTGGCGACGATGGCTTCGGCGATCTCGCCGCGGTAGAACACCTCGGGGCCCTGCTCGGCAATCTGCTCGAAGGTTTGCGCAAGCTCGGGGTTGCGCAAGGTAGTCCCCACCGCCAGTGGCTTGCCCTGTTCATCCAGGAAGTAGCGGGCCATGGCGGGTGAACGGGCAATGAACGGGTCGCCCGCCACCAGGGTGTGAAGGCGTTCGGATACCGCGAAACCGTTGCGCGCCAGCGCAATGGCCGGGGCGAACAGGTCGCGCCAGGGCAGCTTGCCGTGCTGCTCATGGGCCAGCTTCAGGGCACGCAGAACCCCTGGTACGCCCACCGAACGCCCGCCGATCTGCGCCGTCCTGAACGGCATCGGTGAACCATCGGCTTGCAGGAACAGGTTTTCCGTGACCGCCGCCGGGGCTGCCTCGCGGCCATCGAAGGCCTGCACGCGCTGGCCGTCCCAGTAGAGGATGAACGCCCCGCCGCCAATACCGCTGGATTGCGGTTCGACCAGGGTCAGCACCATCTGCATGGCGATGGCCGCGTCGATGGCGCTGCCACCGGCACGCAGCATCGCCCGCCCCGCTTCGCTGGCCAGCGGGTTGGCAGCTGCGGCCATGTGCCGGCTGGCATGCACCGGCTGCAGGCCAGTGCGGTAGCCGGAGGCCAGTTCCGGTGGCGCGGGCAGCACCTGGTCGGCACAGGCCCAGCCACTGGCAGCTACCAGGCACAAGGCGCCCATCAGGGGGGTGGAGAATGTCATCGTTGTGCTTCCTGCCATTACCTATTCAGCAAGGCACTGTCTGTCATGCGCAAACTTAACTTCAAGCCCTGGCGTGTTTTTTCTAGGATGCGGGCAGGTCATCGAGGAGCCTGCCCCCATGCGTTCACTACTTGCTGCGATGCTGTTCGCCCTGTGCACCAGCCTTGCCGCCCACGCCGAGAGCACTGCCATGGACAACCGCCTGCACAACGCTGCCCGTCACGATGATGTGCGCACCCTGCAACAACTTCTGGCACAAGGTGCGCAGCTGGAGAGCCGTGACGATCAAGGGCGCACTGCCCTGCTGGTGGCTACCCATGGCAACCAGGTTGCGGCCGCGAAAGCGCTGATCGAAGCCGGTGCCGATGTGAATGCCAAGGACAACATCGACGACAGCCCGTACCTGTATGCCGGGGCGCGTGGCCTGAACGACATCCTGCGGCTGACCTTGAGCCACGGTGCCGACCTCAAGAGCACCAACCGGTATGGAGGCACTGCGCTGATACCCGCCGCCGAACGCGGGCATGTCGAGACCGTGCAGTTGCTGATCGATGCCGGGGTGGACGTGAACCATCTCAACCGCCTGCACTGGACTGCGCTGCTGGAGGCGGTGATCCTCGGTGACGGCGGGCCGCGGCATGTTGAGATCGTGCGCCGGCTACTGGCGGCCGGGGCGGATCGGCAGATTGCCGACAAGGACGGGGTGACCGCGCTGGAGCATGCGCGGCAGCGGGGGTATCGGGAGATGGAGGCGTTACTGGCTCGCTAGCCAATGCTGGCTTTCGAATGCCGGGGCTGCTTTGCAGCCCAATCGCGACGCAAGGCCGCTCCCACATGTAATCGCTTGCCTCACAGGCGCTGCTGTACCTGTGGGAGCGGCCTTGTGTCGCGAAAGGGCCGCAAAGCGGCCCCAGCAATTTTGCAGGAATGCGAAGACCCTGGGGGCGCTTCGCACCCCTTTCGCGACACAAGGCCGCTCCTACAGGTCAGGCCACTTCTTCGAACGGCAGCCCTACATAGTTCTCGGCAATGTTCACCAGCCCCGCCGGCGAGGTCAGGAAGTACTCGCGGTCGGCTTCCTGCATCTTCTGGTCCCAGGCGTCCTTGTGGCTGCCGAAGTCATGCAGCAGCTGGGTCATGAACCAGCTGAAGCGCTCGCCTTTCCACACCCGGCGCAGGGCCAGCGGCGAATACTGCTGCAACAGGTCGGTGCGCCCTTCGCGGTACACCTTGACCAGGATCCGGTACAGGTAGTTGACATCCGATGCCGCCAGGTTCAGGCCCTTGGCGCCGGTCGGCGGGACGATATGTGCGGCGTCACCGACCAGGAACAGGTGGCCATACTGCATCGGCTCGACTACCAGGCTGCGCAGCGGCGCGATGCTCTTTTCCAGGGCCGGGCCGGTGACCAGGCGCGCAGCCACATCTTCGGGCAAGCGTGCCTTCAGCTCCGCCCAGAAGCGCTCGTCGGGCCACGCCTCCACCTGCTCGTCCAGCGGCACCTGCAGGTAGTAGCGGCTACGGGTGTGCGAACGCTGGCTGCACAGCACGAAACCGCGTTCGTGGTGGGCGTAGATCAGCTCGTGGTTGACCGGTGGCGTATCTGACAGCATGCCCAGCCAGCCAAACGGGTAGACCCGCTCGTACTGCTTGAGGATGCCCTCGGGGATGCTTTGCCGCGAGACACCGTGGAAGCCGTCACAACCGGCAATGTAGTCGCAGTCCACGCGGTGCACCTGGCCGTCTTTTTCGTAGGTCAGGTAGGGCCGTTCGCCCTTGAGTTCGTGCGGCTGGACATTGCCTGCCGAATAGATGATCGGCGCACCGCTGACTTCACGTGCCTGCATCAGGTCACGGGTGACTTCGGTCTGGCCGTATACCATCACCGTCTTGCCACCGGTCAGGGCCTTGAGGTCCAGGCGTTGGCGGCGCCCGCCGACCAGCAGTTCGACACCCTCGTGTACCAGGCCTTCACGGTCCATGCGCTCGGCCACACCGGCTTCACGCAGCAGGTCGACCGTGCCTTGCTCCAGCACCCCTGCACGGATGCGGCCAAGCACGTATTCGGGCGTCTGGCGTTCGACGATGACGGTATCGATACCGGCCTTGTGCAGCAGTTGGCCCAGCAGCAGGCCAGACGGACCTGCACCAATAATTGCGACCTGAGTTTTCATTGTTGTTGTCTCTGTGCGGACGATGCCGGCCCTGGACTGGCAGTGGGGCGGCATCTGCTGTTAGGGTTTGCCCTTGCATTTTTACTGGCAAAAACAGCCATTGAAGTGTGCTATCCCATGCATAACCTGCACTTTTACAAAAAGCGTTCGATTAACGGACAGGCCTGTACGCATGAAATCCACCCTCCCCGGCGTCCCCTTGTTCAAGCTGTACGGCGAAAACCAGGCCTGGCCCGGCACCGACCTGCTGCACTGCGAGTCGATCCCGGCGCGTAGCCGTTTGCATCACTGGGAAATCAAGCCGCACCAGCACGCCGAGCTGTTCCAGTTGCTGTATGTGCAACGCGGCCGGGCCGAAGTGGAAATCGAGGGGGTGCGCAGCGCCATCAGCGAAGCGGCAATCCAGGTGGTACCGCCGATGACCGTGCACGGGTTTCGCTTCAGCGCCGATATCCAGGGGCATGTGCTGACCTTTGGCTCGGCACTGGTGGCCAACCTGGAGCAGCGCCTGGGCGCGCCGCTGGCGGTACTGGCGAAGGCGGCGTGTTACCCGCTTGGCCGGGACCGGGTACATCTGCGCAGCCTGATCGACACCCTGCAGCAGGAGTACCAGGGCAACGCCCCGGCGCGGGCGGCCTTGCTCGAAGCACTGGTGACGGCGCTGATGGTGTGGATCAGCCGCCGCCAGCAGCTGGTGCAGGCACCGCGCAACCGCGATGAACGTGACCGCCACTTGCTGGGGCAGTACCTGCGCCTGGTCGAGGCGCATTACCGTGAGCACCTGTCGGTGGAGGATTTTGCCGCGCGGTTGAATATTCCGAGTTTGCAGTTGAACCAGCTGTGCCGGGCACTGAGTGGGCAGACCGCGCTGCAGGTGGTGCACCAGCGGTTGCTGCTGGAGGCTCGGCGCAACCTGATCTATACGCGGATGAGCATCGGACAGTTGTCGGATAGCCTGGGATTTACCGACCCGACGTATTTTGCCCGGTGGTTCAAGCGGTTGACTGGGCAGACGCCGAATGGGTATCGCAGGTCGGGGTTGTCTGAGTAATTTTTTCGCCTATGCCGGCCTCTTCGCGGGCTTGCCCACTCCCACAGGGACGGCGGTGCCCTCAAGGCCAATGCAATACCTGTGGGAGCGGGCAAGCCCGCGAAGAGGCCGGTTCAGGCAACACACATTCCGCGCCTCTTGCTTGACGTATACGTAAACCTGCCCTCAGGATACCCGCATACCCCACGCCGAGCCCCAGCATGAGCACCCAGACCTACAGCATTTCCGACCTGTCCCGCGAACTGGACATCACCACCCGCGCCATCCGCTTCTATGAGGAACAGGGCCTGCTGAGCCCCGAGCGCCGTGGCCTGGAGCGTATCTATTCGGCGCGTGACAAAGTCAGTTTGAAACTCATTCTGCGCGGCAAGCGCATCGGCTTTTCGCTGGCCGAATGCCGCGAGCTGATCGAGCTGTACGACCCCTCCAGCGGCAACCTCAAGCAGCTCAACAGCATGCTGGCGAAAATCGCCGAGCGCCGCGCCCAGCTGGAACAGCAGATGCTCGACATCCACCAGATGCAGCTGGAGCTGGACACCGCCCAGGAGCGCTGCGAACAAGCCCTGGCCGCCACCCTGAACAACAAAGACAACCGCTGAACGCCACAGGAAACCCGCCATGTCCTTGCCCAAACACGTCCGCCTGGTCGAAGTAGGCCCCCGCGACGGCCTGCAGAACGAAGCCCAGCCCATCAGCGTCGCCGACAAGGTGCGCCTGGTGGACGACCTCACCGAAGCGGGCCTGGCCTATATCGAAGTGGGCAGTTTCGTCTCGCCCAAGTGGGTGCCGCAGATGGCCGGCTCCGCCGAAGTGTTCGCCGGCATCCACCAGCGCCCGGGTGTCACCTATGCGGCGCTTGCCCCCAACCTGCGCGGTTTCGAGGACGCCCTGGCCGCCGGCGTGAAGGAAGTGGCGGTGTTCGCCGCCGCCTCCGAAGCATTCTCGCAACGCAACATCAATTGCTCGATCAGCGACAGCCTCAAGCGCTTCGAGCCGATCATGGAAGCCGCGCGCAACCATGGTGTGCGCGTGCGCGGCTATGTGTCGTGCGTGCTCGGCTGCCCCTATGAAGGCAAGGTCAGTGCCGAGCAGGTCGCCCCGGTGGCCCGTGCCCTGCACGACATGGGCTGCTACGAGGTATCGCTAGGTGACACCATCGGCACCGGTACCGCCGGCGAGACCCGGCGCCTGTTCGAGGTGGTCGCGGCACAGGTACCGCGCGAGCAACTGGCCGGGCACTTCCACGATACCTATGGCCAGGCCCTGGCCAACGTGTATGCCAGCCTGCTCGAAGGCATCAGCGTGTTCGACAGCTCGGTGGCCGGGCTGGGCGGCTGCCCCTATGCCAAAGGCGCTACCGGCAATATCGCCAGTGAAGACGTGGTGTACCTGCTGCAAGGGCTGGGCATTGAAACCGGCATCGACCTGGACCGACTGATCGCCGCCGGCCGCCGCATCAGCAGCGTGCTGGGCCGCGACAACGGGTCGCGGGTAGCGCGGGCGCGCAGCGCGCAATAGGTCATACAGGTGTCACATTGGTGTGGGTGGAGTGTTACCGCCCCCACGTTTTGCAGCAAAAAATCGGGTAACAGGGAAACAAATCGGCAGAATTTCAGGCCGGTCGATTTCGACTGAAATCGCCAAGTGCTTGATTTTAAAGGGTTTGCCAAAGTTGGCACGCACCCTGCTATATCTCTGGTACAACAACAAAAAAAATGTGACACCCAATAAAAACAACAGGTAACGGCTCTGACATAACAAGAACAACACGGCAGAGGCGTAGCAAGCAGATTTTTTTGGAGTCGACACGCTTTTCAGGGGTACGCCCCGCGGTCTGGCACAGAACAATAAAACTACCTCCAGGTAGCGGCAGCCAGGTTCGGATCAGCAATGATGAAAGCAGGTCAGCGCTCAAAAAAATACGTTTGCTCTTGACCCCGCATGGGGGTCGCCCGCAACACCAGGACAGGCTGACAAAAACAAAAACAGGCCGGTCCCAATAATAAAAAAAGAGCAGGCAACAACGCTTTGAGGGGAGCTTCGGCTCCCCTCAGTGCTTCCTGCCCTCTTCCTCCTCCTGCTTTCCCTCATCCTGCCCTTCGAGCTTGTCCACCAGCAACGGCATCGTGCCCAGCACCAGCAGGGCCAGTATCGTGCTGATCAACGCCGTGGCTTCGCGGCCCATGCCGGCTGCCGTACCGATGGCGGCGGTCATCCACAACCCGGCGGCAGTGGTCAGCCCCTTCACATGGCTGGCGTCCTGGCCGTTGCCCTTGAGAATGGTGCCGGCACCCAGAAAACCGATACCGGCGACAATGCCCTGGATAACGCGACTCAGCGCTTGCTCGTCGGCCCCGGCCATGCTCGGTGCCAGCACGAACAGCGCGGCGCCCAGCGAAACCAGCATATGCGTACGCACCCCGGCGGCCTTGCCCTTGTGCTCGCGCTCGAAGCCCAGCACAGCGCCAAGCAGGGCTGCCATCAGCAGGCGTACGAGGATTTGCGTGACCTCGCGCTCGTCAGTGACATCGGCGAATTCGGCCTGGATTGTTTGCCAGATGAGGTCCATTGCTTTCTTCCCATGTGGAGCATTGTGTTGTCAGGTTCGGCCTCTTCGCGGGTAAACCCGCTCCCACAGGTACTGCACTGCATTGAAACCTGTGCAAACCCTGTAGGAGCGGGTTTACCCGCGAAGAGGCCGGGCCT
Source organism: Pseudomonas sp. SA233 (assembly GCF_054792385.1). Lineage (NCBI taxonomy): Bacteria > Pseudomonadati > Pseudomonadota > Gammaproteobacteria > Pseudomonadales > Pseudomonadaceae > Pseudomonas > Pseudomonas sp. SA233. The sequence goes on from NZ_CP096449.1 coordinate 3,361,027, forward strand.
GCCATCTGCAAGGGTTGACCTCCGGGCAAATGACAAAGTGCCGCTCAGCTTCCGGATGCAGCAACCCGCCCCGCCCTGTGGTCCACCCCTGTAACCCCCAGGAGAACCACCCCATGCCCATTGAAATCGACGAAACCACCCGCCGCTGCACCCTGATCGCCGAAGACCTGCGCATCGAGGGTGATGGCCCGTCCATCGAAATCGTCACCGACGAACAGCTGCGCATGTCCGTGGCCCTGCTCGCCGGCCAGCGTGTGCCTATCACCGAAGCCGAGGCCGATGCACTGACCGTGGCGGGTGCGGTGGATAGCCGCAGGCATCTGAAGGCCAGCACGCCAGGCTCGGTAATCTGAGGCCTGGCGGGGCCTGCCCGGAAATCTGATACGGTTTTTATCGCAAAATCTGAGCCTGTGCTGATAACAGCCTCAGGGCCATAGTGCTCATGCCTGATCGAGGCCTGATGAGCACCGAGCCATGAACGATAGAATCCTTTTTACAGAGATCGCCACCGCCCCAGCCAGCCCCCAGCCACGCCGCGCCGACAATGGCATCCATACCCGCAGCTTCACCGGGCTGTACCGCAACCTGCGCATCGGCTTCGCCGGCGCCCTGTTCGTGCTGTTCTTCGGCACCGCCTGGCTGAACTGGAACGGCCGCCAGGCCGTGCTGTGGGACCTGGGCAACAGCAAATTCCATATCTTCGGCGCCACCTTCTGGCCCCAGGACTTCATCCTGCTGTCGGCGCTGCTGATCATCTGCGCCTTCGGCCTGTTCGCCATCACCGTGTATGCCGGCCGCGTGTGGTGCGGCTACAGCTGCCCGCAAAGCACCTGGACCTGGCTGTTCATGTGGTGCGAAAAGGTCACCGAGGGCGACCGCAACCAGCGCATCAAACTGGCCGCCGCGCCCTGGAGCCTGAACAAACTGGCCCGGCGCACGCTGAAGCACAGCCTGTGGCTGGCCATTGGCGTGCTCACCGGGCTGACCTTCGTCGGCTACTTCACCCCGATCCGCCCACTGGCCGCGGAACTGTTCACCTTGCAACTGGGCGGCGTGGCGCTGTTCTGGGTGCTGTTCTTTACCGCCGCCACCTACATCAATGCCGGCCTGCTGCGCGAAGCGGTGTGCCTGCACATGTGCCCTTATGCACGCTTCCAGAGCGTGATGTTCGACAAGGACACCCTGGCGGTCGCCTATGACCCGCGTCGCGGCGAGGCCCGTGGCCCGCGCAAGAAAGGCAGCGACCTCCGCGCCCAGGGCCTGGGCGACTGCATCGACTGCACCTTGTGCGTGCAGGTGTGCCCCACCGGCATCGATATCCGCGACGGCCTGCAAATGGCGTGCATCGGTTGTGCGGCGTGCATCGATGCCTGTGACGGGGTAATGGACAAGATGGGCTACGTCCGTGGCCTGATCGGCTACAAGTCCGAACGCAGCCTGCAAGGTGGCACCACCCACTGGCTGCGCCCGCGCCTGCTGGGCTACGCCGCCGCGCTTGGGGTGATGATCGCGGCACTGGTGGTGGCCTTGCAGCTGCGCCCGATGGTGTCGCTGGACGTGATCAAGGACCGCGGCCTGTTCCGCGAGAATGCCCAGGGCCAGATCGAGAACATCTACCTGCTCAAGGTCATCAACAAGACCGAAAGCACCCGGCACTATGAGCTGCGCCTGCTGGACGCCGACGGCTTCAGCCTGCAGGGCAAGACCTCATTCATGATCCCGGCCGGTGAAATGAGTGAACTGCCGGTGTCGGTGGCGATGCTCGCCGAGCGCCCGGCCAGCAGCTCGCAGACGCTGAGCTTCGAAATCAGCGAGCGCGACGACCCCGCCATCCGCAGCGTGGCCCACAGCCGCTTCGTTGCGCCGATGAACCGTTGATCCCTTACACTGATTCCACCTTGCCTGCCAGGCTTCGACAGAAGGCCAAAATGAAACGCTACGAACGCTTTGCCGACGACATCGCCGAACTGATCCGCTCCGGGGTGCTGGGCCCCGGCCAGCGCGTACCCTCGGTGCGCTATGCCAGCCAGACCCACGGGGTCAGCCCGTCCACCGTGTTCCAGGCCTACTACCTGCTAGAGCGGCGCGGGCTGATCCGCGCCCGGCCGCGCTCGGGCTATTTCGTCAATGCCCACGCCCCGCGCCAGTTCAGCGAGCCGCAGGCATTGCAGCCGGTCAGCGAGTCCACCGATGTCGACGTCAGCGCGCTGGTGTTCTCGATTCTCGACTCGATCAAGGACCCCAACACCGTGCCGTTCGGCTCGGCCTTCCCCAGCCCCGAGCTGTTTCCGCTGCAACGCCTGTCGCGCTCGCTGGCCAGCGCCAGTCGCAGCATGGACCCGCGCATGGTGGTGACCGACCTGTCACCCGGCAACCCGCAGCTGCGCCGGCAGATTGCCCTGCGCTACATGGTTGGCGGGCTGATGCTGCCAATGGAGGAGTTGCTGATCACCAACGGCGCGCTGGAAGCCCTGAACCTGTGCCTGCAGGCCGTCACCCAGCCCGGTGACCTGGTGGCCATCGAAGCCCCCGCCTTCTATGCCTGCCTGCAGGTACTGGAGCGTCTCAAGCTAAAGGCCGTGGAAATTCCTGTGCACCCGCGCGAAGGCATGGACCTGGGCGTGCTGGCGCAAACGCTGGAAAAGCACCCGGTCAAGGCCGTGTGGTGCATGACCAATTTCCAGAACCCGGTGGGCGCCAGCATGCCGGAGGCGAAAAAGCAGGCACTGGTGGAGCTGCTGGCGCGTCATCAGGTGCCATTGATCGAAGACGACGTGTACGCCGAACTGTACTACGCGCAACAGGCCCCCAAACCGGCCAAGGCCTTCGACACCCAGGGGCTGGTGATGCACTGCGGCTCGTTCGCCAAGAGCCTGGCACCTGGCTACCGCATCGGCTGGGTGGCAGCCGGGCGCTTTGCACAGAAGATCGAGCGGCTCAAGCTGATGACCTCGCTGTGCGCCTCGATGCCGGCCCAGGCGGCCATCGCCGACTACCTGCAGCACGGCGGCTACGACCGCCACCTGCGCAAGCTGCGCTATGCCCTGGAAGGCCAGCAGGCCAACATGCTGGCGGCCATCGCCCGGCACTTTCCGGCGCAGGCGCGGGTCAGCCAACCGTCCGGCGGCTACTTCCTGTGGCTGGAGCTGCCCGAACAGATGGACGCCCTCAAGCTGTTCCACATGGCCTTGGCCCAAGGCATCAGCATCGCCCCCGGGCCGATCTTCTCGCCCACCCGGCGCTTCGGCAACTGCATCCGCCTGAACTACGGCAGCCCCTGGCATGAGGATGCCGAACGGGCCATGGAAACCCTGGGGCGGATCATCCGCTCGTTCTGATGACTGGCGCCCCGGCAGGCGGCTATAGTTGCTTGATCCGCTCACCGGGCCCTCGCCATGCAAGCAGACTCGCTCCCGTCATTGGCACAACTGCAAGCGCGTGTCGCAGAACTGGAAGCTCGCCTGGCAGAGCGCGACGACACCGCACAGGCCCACATCCAGCTACTGGGCGAACTGCTCGACAACAGCCTGGCCAACGTGTTTGCCGCCGACAGCGAGATGCGCCTGGTCGCGATCAACCGCACGGCCCGGGAAACCTTCGAGCATTACCGGGGCTTCGTGCCGCAGATCGGCGATTACGTGCCACAAATTCTGCTCAACCAGCCTGACATCATGGGCCGCCTGGCACCGGTGTGGCCACGCGTGCTGGCCGGCGAAGCCTTCATCGACACTATCTCACTCGGCCCCTCCGACGCCCCCCGCCATTACGAAATCCGCTATCACCCATTGCTCGATGCGCAACAGCAAGTCCAGGGCGGGTACCTGTTCGCCTATGACATCACCGAGCGCATGGCCGAGCAGGAACGCCTGCGCCAGGCCGAAGAGGCCCTGCGCCAGTCGCAGAAAATGGAGGCGGTCGGCCAGTTGACCGGCGGCATCGCCCACGACTTCAACAACTTGCTAGGTAGCCTGCTTGGCGCGCTGGAGCTTGCAGAGCAGCGCCTGGGCGAGCAACGCCTTGCCGACACCGCCCGCATGCTCGGGCTCGGCCGCAGCAACGCAATGCGCGCCGCAGCCCTGGTGCAGCGGTTGCTGGCCTTTTCGCGCCAACAGACGCTGATGCCACAAGCGGTGGATGTGCAACGCCTGGTCGCCGACATGCATGACCTGATCCGCAGCTCGACCGGCCCGCACATTGACTTCCAGGACCGGACGCGGGCCGCGCAATGGTCGATCCGCATCGACCCGCAACAGCTGGAGAACACCCTGCTCAACCTGTGCATCAATGCCCGTGACGCCATGCCGCTGGGCGGCACCTTGCGCATCGGCTGCGAAAACGCCGATCTCGCAGCGGCCGAGGCCAAGCGCCTGGACCTGCCGACGGGGCACTATCTGCACATTCGTGTCGAGGACACCGGCGTGGGCATGCCCAGTGAGGTGCTGCAACACGCTTTCGAGCCCTTCTTCACCACCAAGCCGCTGGGCCAGGGCACTGGCTTGGGATTGTCCATGGCCTATGGCTTTGTTCGCCAGTCCGGGGGGCAGTTGCTGATCGACAGCGTCACCGGGCAAGGCACTTGCGTTCACCTGTACCTGCCCCGTGACCAGAGCGCTTGCGCAACCGGCCACGGCGAGCCAGCCACATCCGCCACCGCGACGTTGCAGCCGCGGATGCACCGGATCATGCTGGTGGCGGACCAACCGGCCCTGCGCCTGGTACTGGTCGAAGTGCTGACAGAACTGGGCTATCAGGTGCAGGCTTTCGAGAGTGGCCACCAGGCTCTGGAATCGTTGCAGAAAGGGCCGCCACCGGACCTGTTGATCACCGATGTCGGCCTGCCTGGGCGACTCGACGGTTACCAGCTTGCAGAGGCCTGCCAGGACCTTGTGGCGGATGCCCCGGTATTGCTGATTACCGGCTACGAGACTGCCGAAACGGTGCACTGTGCCCGGCCCGGCAGGCGCACCGAACTGCTGCACAAACCCCTCGACCTGAACACCCTCGGCGAACGGATCGAGCGCCTGTTGGGCATTGCGTCACACCCGCGTTGACTGGCTATTCGCCTGTTACCGAACACGCTAAAGTCTGGGCTTCATCCACTGTCGGACGTCGGCATGCCCTCCCGCGACCTGCTTTCACTGCGCCAACAAGTCGAAGCCCTGCAGCAACAGAACGCGCTGCTGGAAGCCCGCCTGGCAAGCCATCAGCAACACGATCAGGACTTATACCGCTCGCTCTTCGACACCATGGACGAAGGCTTCTGCATCATCGAGTTCTTCGACGGCCCGCACGGCCCACTGAGCGACTATGTGCATGTGCTGGCCAATGCGGCCTATGCCAAGCACGCCGGCATCCCCAACGTGGTCGGGCAGAAACTGCGCGAGATGGTGCCCGATGAGGCCGACGATTGGGTCGCCCGTTATAGCGCGGTGCTGCGCACGGGCGAGCCGCTGCATTTCGAGCAGGAACTGGTCGCCACCGGCCATGTGTTGTCGGTGACCACCTTCCGCGTAGAGCCTGCCGAAAAGCGCCAGGTGGCGGTACTGTTCAAGGACGTCACTGCACGCCGACGGGCAGAGCAGGCCCTGCAGCGCCTGAACGAGGAACTGGAACAACGGGTGAATGCGGCACTGGCAGAACAGGCCAAGGCCGAGGAAGCCCTGCGCCAGGCACAGAAGATGGAAGCGGTCGGCCAGCTCAGTGGCGGCATCGCCCACGACTTCAACAACCTGCTGGGCGGCATCCTCAGTGCCCAGGAGCTGATGCGCCAGCGCCTGGAGCAATCCCGTTTCGACGCCCTGGAGCCATTGCTGAAGCTGTCCAACGGCTCGGCGCAGCGGGCCTCTTCGCTGGTACACCGGCTGCTGGCATTTTCCCGTCAGCAGACCCTGCAGCCCTGCTCTACGCAGGTGGCCACGCTGGTGGGCGGCATGGAAGAGCTGCTGCGCCGCACCATCGGCCCCTCCATCACCCTGACCAGCCAATTCCCCTGCCAGCTGTGGCCGACCTTCATCGACCCGCCGCAACTGGAAAGCGCCCTGCTCAACGTGTGCCTCAATGCCCGCGATGCCATGCCTGCCGGCGGCGTGATCGATATCCTCGGTGACAACCTGCTGCTCGACGACCAGCAAGCCCGTGCACTGGAACTGCCAGCTGGCGAATACGTACGGCTGAGCATCAGCGACAACGGCAATGGCATGTCGGCGGAGGTGGCCGAGCGCGCCGTCGACCCGTTCTTCACCACCAAGCCCATGGGCCAGGGCACTGGGCTGGGCTTGTCGATGACCTATGGTTTCGTGCGCCAGTCGGGCGGGCAGCTACGGGTGTTGTCGACACCTGGCGAAGGCACCCGCATCGAGCTGCTGCTTCCCCGCCACCACCAGCACCCCGAAGCCCCGGCACCCAGGCCACTGCGCACACTGCTGGAAAAAAGCAGCGGCGCCACGCAGCGTATCCTGCTGGTCGAAGACCAGGCCGCCTTGCGCGTGGTCGTCTGCGAGGTGCTGGAAGAACTGGGTTATCGGGTCGATGCATTCGAGAACGGCCCGGCTGCCCTCGCCCATCTGCAAGCTGGCGAGCGGCCAGACCTGCTGTTGAGCGATATCGGCCTGCCCGGCGGCCTGAATGGCCGCCAGTTGGCTGAACGTTGCCGCGAGCGCCACCCCGACCTCAGGGTGCTGTTCATCACTGGCTACGACGAAAGCGCGGCGCTCAGTGACGGCCAGTTGCTGCAAGGCACTGAGGTGCTGACCAAGCCGTTCGAGCTGGCAGTGCTGGCCGAACGGGTACGCACGCTGCTGGAGGATTGACCGGCGCGTTCAGCGCCCGCCGCCCAGCTCGATGAAGCTGCCGGTGGAGTACGAGGCTTTGTCCGAGAGCAGCCAGAGGATGGCCTCGGCCACTTCCTCGGGGCGCCCGCCGCGGCCCATGGGCAAGCCGGGCTCGAGCTTGCTGACCCGGTCGGGGTCGCCCGACAGCGCGTGGAACCCGGTATGGATGTAGCCTGGCCGCACACCATTTACCCGCACGCCCTCGCCTGCCACTTCCTTTGCCAGGCCAATGGTGAAGGTGTCGAGGGCGCCCTTGGAAGCGGCATAGTCCACGTATTCGTTGGGCGAGCCCAGGCGGGCGGCCACCGACGACACGTTGACGATGGCCCCGCCCTGCCCGCCGTACCGGCGTGCCATGCGCTTCAGTGCGTGCTTGGCGCAGAGCATGGGGCCGACGACGTTGGTCTTCATGACCTTGAGCAGGCGGAACTCGGACATGTCCTCGACCCGGCTTTGCTGGCCAATGGTGCCTGCGTTGTTGACCAGCGCGGTGACCGGGCCGAGTTCTTCGTCAACGCGCTGGAACAGCTGGATGACCTCATCCTCGACACTGGCGTCGGCGCGCACGGTGATGGCCTTGGCGCCCAAGGCTCGGACCTGGCCGAGGATGTCCTCGGCGGCCTGGTCGTCGGCGTGGTAGTTGATGCAGATGCGGTAGCCCTGACGGGCGGCCAGCAGCGCCGTGGCGGCGCCGATGCCGCGGCTGGCACCGGTGATGACTATGACTTGCTCCATGGGTCTGCCAATCGTTTGGAAAGGGAGCATCGACAATAGGGGAAAAGGCAGCGCGTGGGAATGACCTTTCCTTCTGCTACTGCGTGGGTTTGCCTTGCCCGGGAAACAACGTCTCGAACCGCGGCGTCGCCCGCGCAACGAAACCCAGCCCCTGGTGCATGATGAAGTAGGCAGCGATTTCATTCCGCTCGGCGAAGGCATAGCCTTCCTCCGGGCCCAGCACCATCAACAGTGTGTCCAGGGCATCGGCACGCAACACCGAAGGGTCGACCACCGACACTGCCGCCAGCGCGTGCTTGACCGGCCTGCCGACACGGGGATCGAAGGTGTGCGAATAACGCTGGCCACCTTCCTCGAAATAGTTGCGGTAATCGCCGGCGGTGGCAACGCCGTAGCCATCCAGGGCGATGGCGCGCTCCACTTGCTGTTCGCCCCCACCACTCGGTACCTCGAGGGCGATGCGCCAGGGCGAGCCATCCGGTTTGCGGCCGACGCCCTTGAGTTCACCGGTGATCTCGACCAGATAGGCCTGGATACCCAGGGCCGCAAGCCTGTCGCCCACCCGATCCACTGCATAACCGGCGAGCATGCTGTCGAAATCCAGCTGCGCCGCCACATCCTTGCACAGCTTTTCTCCATCCAGGTGCAAGTGCTGCAGCCCTACCCGTGCCTGCTCCCGTGCCAGCGTGCTGGCGTCCGGCACCTGCCTACCGCGTGACTGCGGGCCGAAGCCCCAGAGGTTCATCAATGGCAAGACCGTCAGGTCGAAAGCCCCGCCACTCTCGCGGAACAGAGAAACACCGTACGCCAGCAATTGCTGCATCTCTTGCGGCACGGCCTGACAGGCGCCGGCCGGCAGGTTGTTGAAGCGGGAAACCACGGAATCGCCGCGCCAGTTGGAGAACTGCTTGTCGAGGGCCTGGAGAACAAGCTCGACTTCGGCCTTTACTTGTCGCGAATCGGGCGTCTGTGCAGTGGGTATGTACTGGATCGAATACGTACTCCCCATGGTCGGCCCGCCAAAGCGTTCAATCCTGTCGCCGCAGCCATACAGCAACGTCACCAGCATCACCAGCAGGCTTGCGCGCATCATTGGACACCTCGCAGACTCTGGCCGCCCGTTCGCGGCGCAGGCTATTTCACCAGAGTTGCGAGATGGCAATTGGCCTACCGTTCATCAGCAAACCTGGTCAAAAACCGAACAAACTCCTCATCGAACACTCTGATCTGCGCGGGTGATCATTCATCCCCCTCCCTTTCCGCTTAACGTCCCGGAAGCAATAAAACAACCATGTGCATAAGCGCACAGGGGCGTTCTTTGCCCAAAAATTGGAGGACATTACATGTCTAGCCATTCGTTGCAGAGCGTCGAACGCCTGCAGAGCCGCATCCGCGCCCAGCGTCAGCCGCAACAGAAACCTTTCTGGCGCCGTCTGCTGGCCATCGCCTCATCCTCTCAGCGTAGTTGGCACGGAGGGATCGAGCTCAGGGGATACAAGGAACTATCCAACGCTACGCCGGTTGCCCCGGTCTTGGTCGGTAAAATCCAGCTGGCGATTCCGCTCGGGCGGGGTCGGCGGTTTGTCCAGCCTTGCGTGCAGCCGGGGCAGCATGTGCGCAAGGGCGAAGTGATCGGTATTGGCGACAACACCACCGCTTGGGTGCATGCCAGTACCTCCGGCATCGTGGACCGGATCGATCACGTCTTCGCGGCCGACTCGGCCGAGCCAGTCATGGCCGTCATCCTGAACGCAGATGGCCTGGACGAGTGGCTCGAACGCCCGGCACCGGGCCTGCCGCAAACGCCAGAGGCGCTGGTCGAGCGCGCATTGCAGATGGGCATAGTCGGCCTTGGTGGTGCGGGTTTCCCCACGGCCCTCAAGCTGGCCGACGCACAGCAGCCCGACCTGCTGCTGATCAACGGTGCCGAATGCGAGCCCTTCCTTACCTGCGATGACCGCCTCATGCGTGAAAATGCCGAAGCGTTGATCGAGGCCGCCGACTATGTCGCCGCGCTGCTGGGAGTAACGGCAACCCGTTTCGGCATCGAAACCAACAAACCGGAGGCGATGGCCACGTTACGTGCCGCCGCACGCCAGGCGCGCACCCGGGTCGAGATTTGTCCACTTCCGGAGCGTTACCCAGCAGGTGGGCAGCCGTTGATGATCAAGAGCCTCAGTGGCCGCAACCTGGCCCCGGGGAGCCGCCCTGCCGATATCGGCGTCCTCGCCCTGAATGTCGCAACGCTCTACGCGCTGGGCCGGGCTGTCTTCCAGGACGAACCACTGACCAGCCGCGTGCTGACGCTGACAGGTGACTGCGAGCGCCCCGGCAATGTGCGGGTGCCGGTGGGTTACCCGGTCAGCGAACTGCGCGCAATTGCTGGCGCGTCCCCCACAGGGCAGTTGACCCAGGTCGGCGGCCCGATGATGGGGCTGCCGCTACCGGACGCCAACGCCTTCGTCAGCAAGACCAGCAGTTGCCTGATTTTCGGCGCCGAGCGCTACCTGCCGGCTGCTCGCCCCGCCAGCAGTTGCATTCGCTGCACGCGCTGCGTGGATGTCTGCCCGATGTCGCTGCGGCCGCTGGACCTCTACGCTGCAGCCGAGCGCCTGGACAAGGCCAGCCTGCAGGAACTGCGCCTGGATGCCTGCATCGAATGCGGCAGCTGCAGCAGCATCTGCCCAAGCAATATCCCGCTGCGCGAACGCTTCCGCCAAAGCAAGACGGAGGTCCGCGCATGAGCCTGATACGCCACCCCATCCCGCAACGGCTGCGCACGGTGATGCTGCTGGTCGTCCTGTGCCTGCTGCCGGGCACCGTCCTGTATGCCTGGCAATTCGGCGTCGTGGTCTGGTTGCAAGTGTTCTGGTGCGTGCTGTTCGCCCTGGGCTTCGAAGCCGCCCTGCTGCGCCTGCGCGGGCATGACGTACGCAAGGGTTTGAGCGACTTCAGCTGGCTGGTGCTGGGCCTGATACTGGCTCGGGCATTGCCGCTGATGGTGCCGTTGTGGATGATCGCCCTGGCCAGTTTTGCTGCTCTGGCACTATGCAAGCACGCCAGTGGAGGCCTTGGTCGCAACCGTCTCAACCCTGCCATGGTTGGCCTGGGGGTCGTTGCCATCTGCTTCTATCAGCAGCTGTACCCCGCGCCATCGAACCATGCCCCCTGGACCGCAACCCTGGACGCCAAGGCGGTTCTGCTCCAACAACTACAGTTGGTGCCACGCCTGGAGCTCGATGCGTTCGCCGGCGCCACTCAACTGGCGCAGAACGAGTTCACTCATGTCACCCACAATCTGTCGGGGTTCGGCTACATTGCCGGCGGTTTGCTGCTGGCTTCGCTGCGGGTGATCCGCATCGAGATTCCGCTGGCGATGATCGCGAGCACAGTATTGCTGTGCATGGCTGCCGGCCACAGCCTGCAGGAAGCCGTTTACAACCTCAGCCTCGGCGGCTATCTCTTCACCGCCTTCTTCATCGCCACCGATCCGGTCACCAGCCCCGATACCCGCGCCGGTCGCATCCTCTTCGGCGTGACCGTCGGCACGCTGACCGAGCTGATTCGCGAGTTCGGGCTTTACGCCGATGGCCTCTGCTTCGCCGTACTGGCCGGCAACCTGCTGGTGCCGCAAATCGACCGGTTGGTGCTGCGCATGCAGCGGCCCTGGTACGCAGCAGCGAGTGTCTGACATGGCATTTGGCAAAGAGCCTGGGCCTTGTTCTGGCCCGGCTCAGTGCCCTGCCGACGCCGGCCCCGCCTTGGCGGTAAAGGGCGGTTTGGCGAACCACACCAGCAGGATCAACCCGGCAAACACCCAGGTCATCAGGGTGAAGTAGTCCACCGTCGACATCATGTACGCCTGCCCGTTGAGTATCTGCTCCAGCTGCGCATAGCTCTGCGGGCTGGCCCCGCCCAGCTGCTCCAGGGTATGCCGCGTGGCCGGGTCGAACTGGCTGATGTGCTCGCTCAGGTAGGCATGGTGCTGGTCCGCCCGGCGAATCCAGATCCAGGTGGTCAGCGACGCCGCGAAACTGCCGCCCAAGGTACGCAGGAAGGTCGCCAGGCCCGAACCGTCGGCGATCTGCTGCGGTGGCAGGTCGGACAGCAGGATGCTCAAGGTCGGCATGAAAAACAGCGCAACGCCAATACCCATGAACAACTGCACCAGCGCCACATGCTGGAAGTCCACCTCGCTGGTGAACCCGGCACGCATGTAGCAGCTGCTGCCGATCGCCAGGAACGCCAGCCCCGCCAGCACGCGCAGGTCGAAGCGGTGCGCGTACTTGCCCACGAACGGCGACATCAGCACCGGCAACAGGCCGATCGGCGCCACCGCCAGGCCAGCCCAGGTAGCGGTATAGCCCATCTGCGTCTGCAGCCACTGCGGCAGGATCAGGTTGATGCCGAAGAACCCGGCATAGCCCCCTACCAGCACGATGGTGCCCACGCGGAAGTTGCGGTGCGCGAACAGGCGCAGGTTGACCACCGGGTGACGGTCGGTCAGTTCCCAGATCACGAACACCGCCAGGAACACCAGCGAGACCAGGCTTCCGGCAATGATGAACGACGATTCGAACCAGTCCAGGTCGTTGCCTTTGTCCAGCACCACCTGCAAGGCGCCAACGCCGATGACCAGCGTCAGCAGGCCGATGTAGTCCATCGGCTGGCGGCTGGTGACCACCGGCCGGGTGCGCATCTGCTGGCGGACCACGGCGGCGGCGAACAGGCCGATGGGCACGTTGATGAAGAAGATCCAAGGCCAGCTGTAGCTGTCGGTTATCCAGCCGCCGAGAATCGGCCCGGCAATCGGCGCCACCACCGTGACCATCGCCAGCAGCGCCAGGGCCATGCCGCGCTTGGCCGGCGGGTAAACGGCGATCAGCAAGGTCTGGGTCATCGGGTACAACGGCCCGGCCACCACACCCTGCAACACGCGAAAACCGACCAGCTCCGGCATCGACTGGGCAATACCGCACAGGAACGAGGCCAGCACGAACAGCAGCGTGGCCCAGATGAACAGCTTCACCTCGCCAAACCGTCGGCTGAGCCAACCGGTGAGCGGCAAGGCGATGGCGTTGCTCACCGCGAACGAGGTGATGACCCAGGTGCCCTGTTCGTAGCTCACCCCCAGGTTGCCGGAAATGGTCGGCAAGGCCACGTTGGCGATGGTGGTGTCGAGCACCTGCATGAACGTCGCCAGCGACAGGCCGATGGTGGTCAGCAGCAGGCTCGGCGGCGTGAACTGGGCAGCAGCGTTGTTGCTCATCGCTGGGCCGTCTTGCCGGTTGCGCTGTTTTCGTGGATCAGCCGGGCGATCAGGTTGTCGGCTTCGACCAGCTGGCGGTCATACACCTGGGTGGTATAGCTGGCCTGCTGCGGTGGCTGCTGGGCCAAGGTCGGGCCGCTCTGGTCGTGCAGGTCGACCTCGACCACGGTGGACAGCCCGATGCGCAGCGGGTGGTCCTTGAGCTGGTCGGGGCTGAGGTGGATGCGTACCGGCACGCGCTGGACGATCTTGATCCAGTTACCGGTGGCATTCTGCGCCGGCAACAGGGCGAAGGCGCTGCCGGTACCAGCGCCAAGGCTGTCGACCGTGCCGCTGTACCTGACCTCGCTGCCGTACAGGTCGGCGCTGATCTGCACCGGCTGGCCGATACGCATGTCGCGCAGCTGGGTTTCCTTGAAGTTGGCATCGATCCACACCTGGTCCAGCGGGATCACCGCCATGGTCGCGGTACCCGGTTGCAGGCGCTGGCCCAGCTGCACGGTACGCTTGGCGACGTAGCCGGTTACCGGTGCCACCAGGGTGGTGCGGGCATGGTCGAGGTAGGCCTGGCGCAGGTCGGCGGCGGCGGCCATCACCTCGGGGTGCGAAGACACCACGGTGTCGTCGACCAGTGCGCTGCTGGTGCTGAGCTGCTGGCGTGCACTGTTGACGGCGGCCTCGGCCACGCTCAGGTCGTCGCGGGCATGGGACAATTCTTCCGCAGCTATCGCGCCGCTGTCGGCCAGTACCTTGCGCCGATTGAAGTCCTGGCGGGCCTTGCGCAGCTCGGCCTGGCGGGTTTCCAGCTGGGCCTTGAGCGCGTCGACGTTGCTGTACAACCCGCGCACCTGGCGCACGCTGCGCGCCAGCCTGGCTTCCGCGGCCTGCAAGGCCACCTGGCTGTCGGCCGGGTCGAATTGCAGCAATACCTGGCCGGCGTGGACCAGGTCGCCGTCATCGGCACCGATGCTGGTGACAGTGCCGGTGACCAGCGGGGTGATCTCTACCACGTTGCCGTTGACGTAGGCATCGTCGGTGCTTTCGTGCCAGCGCCCGACCAGGCTGTACCAGGCCCAGGCACCGACGCCGGCAAGGATCAGCAGCAACACCAGGCCAAGCAGCCAGGCCTTGCGCTTGCGCGACGGTTCGGGCGCGGCGGAGGGAGTCGGGGTGTCTGCGGGAGTGGCCATGGCAATACCTTGGATAATTCGTGACAGGGATCAACGATCGCCGAAGCGGCGGATCGTCAACGGGTCGCCGGCAGCGAGCAGGACCTTGGCCAGCAGGCCTTCCAGGGTCGCGAGCTCTTCGGGTGCCAGCGCGCCGCACAGCTCGTTCATGGCCGCCGCGCCGATTTCCGGCAGGCGATCAGCCAGGCGCTGGCCATCGGCGGTAAGCGCCAGGCGCACCTGGCGACGGTCGTCGGCGCAACGGTTGCGCACGATCAGTTCCTTCTGCTCGAGGCGGTCGAGCATGCGGGTCATCGATCCGCTGTCCAGGCCCAGGTACCGGCACAGCTCGGCCGGGGTGTCCACCTGGTACTGGGTGACGATGATCAGCACCTTGAACTGCGCGGCGGTGACGCCTTCGGATTCGAGGTGCCAGTCGAGAATGCGGTCCTTCAGGATCGCCGCCCGGCCAAGCAGCATGCCAATGGCGCAGGTCTGGAAGTTTTCGGGAGAGAAATGGGCCATCGGAGGCTGCTCGGGTAATTGTGTAGAAATATTACTGCCTAGGCAGTGAATGTCAAAGCTTTGATTAGGTTGCTATGGAAAATTTCATGATTTCTGCCCCTTGCGCAGCCCCCTGTAGGAGCGGCCTTGCGTCAGGCCTGCTACGGTGTTCGCAGGCCCAGTGCCTCCACCGCCCCGCAGGCAATGGCCATGCCCACCAACTCCGCCAGGCTATCGGCCTGCAACCGCTTCATCACCCGCCCCCGGTACAGGTCCACCGTCTTCACACTGACGCCCAACCGCTCGGCAATTTCGCGGTTGCTCAACCCTTGGGCCAACGGCACGAACACGTCGCGCTCGCGTGGGGTCAGGCCGTCGATGCGCGCCTGCACCCGGGCCAGCGCCTGGTCGTCCTGGCGTGCCCGCCCGGCGCTTTCCAACGCGGCCTGCACGCTGTCGAGCAGCAACTGGTCGTTGTAGGGTTTCTCGATGAAGTCGCAGGCGCCGGCCTTGAATGCCCGCACCACGATCGGCACATCGGCATGCCCGCTGACGAAGATCACCGGCAAACCCAGGCCACGCTCGCGCATCGCCTGCTGCACCGCCAACCCGCCCAGCCCCGGCATGCGCACATCCAGCAGCACACAGGCCGGCCCATCGTCGACGCAGGCGTCGAGAAACGCCTGCCCGCCGGCGAACGGCAAGGCCTGCAAACCCACCGACTGCAACAACCACACCGTCGAGTCCCGCATACCCTGGTCGTCATCGACCACATACACTTTCGCTTGCACCGCCATCTCCCCTTACCCCCTGCTGACCGCCAGGCGGCAGCACAGTACCAGTCCGCCATTGTCACCGGCTCGCGCCCACAGGCTGCCGCCAAAGCCCTCGATCAGGCTGCGGCTCATGCTAAGGCCAAGGCCCAGGCCGTCGGCCTTGCTGGTGGTGAACGGCGTGAAGATTTCATCCAGGCGCTCGGGCGCCACGCCCGGGCCCTGGTCGGCCACCTCGACCAGCACGCCATCACCATCGCGCGCAGCGCCCAGCTGGATACGTGACGGCCGCTCGCCATGCTGCTCGCGGTTGGCATCGATGGCGTTGCGCAACAGGTTCAACAGCACCTGCTCCAGCAGTACCCGGTCGGCATACACCAAGGGCAGCTGCGCGCTCATGCGCAGCTCGACCACCACCTGATCACGCGCGGCTTCCCAGGCGCACAGGCGCATGGCTTCGCCGGCCACCTCGGCCACGTCCAGCGCCTGCAGGCGGCGCGGCCCTTTGCGCAGGAAGGCGCGCAGGCGGCGGATCACTTCGGCGGCATGGGTAGCCTGTTCGCTGATGCGCTGCAGGCCCTGCCCTACCCGCTCGCGGGCCTGCGGGTCGCGTTCCAGGCCCTGCAGGTAACGCTGGCTGGCGTTGGCATAGTTGACCACCGCGGCCAACGGCTGGTTGATCTCGTGGGCAATGCCCGAAGCCAGCTCGCCCAAGGTGGCCAGCCGGGCACTGTGCGCCAGGCTTTCCTGGGCCTCGATGCGCAGGGTGATGTCGCGAGACACGCTGACCACCTCCACCACCGCGCCGGTGTAGGTTTCACGGATGGCCCGGCTGGCGATCTCGAACCAGCGGTAGCCACCTGCGGCCTGGCGCACACGGCAGGTCATGGTGTGGTAGCCGTCCTGGTCCAGGGAGGCGGCGGCCTGGCGCAGCACCTGGCGGCGCTCGCGCGGGTGCAGCAGGGTATGTACGGCCATGCCGCGCAGTTGCTCGGGCCACAGGCCAAGCAGGCGGAATGCTGCCGGCGAAGCATCGAGGAAACGGCCATCGGGGCTATGCCGGGAGATCAGGTCGGTGGTGTTCTCGATGATCAGCCGGTACAGGCGCCGGGCGCGGCTGGCCTCGCGTGCGCCATGGCGCTCGTCGCTGGCGTCGCGGCCACGCGCCAGCACCTGCTGGCCCTGGTCGTCAGGGATGAAGCTCCACAGCACGATGCGTTCACCGACCTGCACCTCGACATCGGCGATCGCCCGGCGTTGGCGCAGGCAGGCGCGCACCAGGGCGGCGCAGTTGCCCGGCAGCCAGCTGGCCAGTGCCGGGCCTTCATCGACCCAGGCCTGCAGCGCCGGGTTGAGTGCCAGCGGCCTGGCGTCGCCGGCCAGCATCAGGCTGGGTTGCGGGTCCTTGGCGAGCAAGGGATAGGCAGTGTTGTCCACGGTAGGCGGCTCGTTGTTATAGTAGTTTTACTATATTGCTATAGTCGATATTCCTAATACCATAGCGACTCGCGTAAAACTGCGACAAGGGGAGCGGTCCACCGTCCGCCTCCCTGCACCCTGAACAGAGCTAACAATCAGCCACCGGGGGTCAAGCGCACAGGTTGTGCCTGCCTCCTCTACAGGATTACCGCATGTCGATCTATGCCCAGGGCCTGATGCCCGCTGCCGTCAACCATGTCGCCCTCACCCCGCTGAGTTTCATCGAACGCACCGCTGCCGTATACGGCAACTACCCGGCGGTGATCCACGGTGCCATCCGCCGTAACTGGCAGCAGACCTACCAACGCTGCCGACGCTTGGCCAGCGCCCTGGTGGGCCGGGGTATCGGCCGTGGCGACACTGTGGCGGTGATGTTGCCCAACATTCCGGCCATGCTCGAAGCCCATTTTGGCGTGCCCATGACCGGCGCCGTGCTCAATACCCTGAACGTACGCCTGGACGCCGAGGCCATCGCCTTCATGCTGCAGCATGGCGAGGCCAAGGTGCTGATCACCGACCGCGAGTTCCACACGGTCATCGAGGCTGCCCTGGCCTTGCTCGAGCACCCGCCATTGGTGGTGGATGTGGATGACCCGGAGTACGGCGAAGGCCGTGCGGCCAGCGAACTGGATTATGAAGCGTTCCTCGCCGAAGGCGACCCGGACTTTGCCTGGGAATGGCCCGATGACGAGTGGCAGGCGATCTCGCTCAACTACACCTCCGGCACCACCGGCAACCCCAAGGGCGTGGTCTACCACCACCGTGGCGCTTACCTGAACGCCCTGGGCAACCAGATGGTCTGGGGCATGGGCCATCGCCCGGTGTACCTGTGGACCCTGCCGATGTTCCACTGCAATGGCTGGTGCTACCCATGGACCATCACCGCGCTGGCCGGCACCCATGTGTTCTTGCGCCGGGTCGACCCGCAGAAGATCCTGACCCTGATCCGCGAGCACCGGGTCAGCCACCTGTGCGGTGCGCCGATCGTGCTCAACGCCCTGGTCAACATGCCCGAGGCGGCCAAGGCGGCCATCGAGCACCCGGTGCAGGCCATGGTCGCCGGCGCCGCGCCACCTGCGAAGGTCATCGGCGCAGTGGAAGAGATGGGCATCCAGGTCACCCACACCTACGGCCTGACCGAAGTCTACGGCCCGGTGACCGTGTGTGCCTGGCATGACGAATGGGATGACCTGTCGCTGGAAGAGCGGGCACGGATCAAGTCCCGCCAGGGCGTGCGCTACCCGACCCTCGACGGCCTGATGGTCGCCGACCCGCAAACCCTCGAGCCGGTACCGCGCGACGGCAACACCCTGGGCGAGATCTTCATGCGGGGCAACACGGTGATGAAGGGCTACCTGAAGAACCCCGAGGCTACCGCCGAAGCCTTCCGTGGCGGCTGGTTCCATACCGGTGACCTGGCTGTGTGGCATACCGACGGCTATGTCGAGATCAAGGACCGGCTCAAGGACATCATCATTTCCGGTGGCGAGAACATTTCCACCATCGAGGTCGAAGACGCCCTGTACAAGCACCCGGCGGTGCTGGAGGCCGCGGTGGTGGCACGCCCGGATGAAAAATGGGGGGAAACCCCGTGCGCCTTCGTTGCCCTCAAACCGGGCCGCGAAGACACCCGCGAAGCCGACATCACCAGCTGGTGCCGCGAGCACCTGGCCGGGTTCAAGGTGCCGAAGACCGTGGTGTTCGGCGAACTGCCCAAGACCTCCACCGGCAAGATCCAGAAGTACGTGCTGCGCGACCGGGCCAAAGCCCTCTGAACCCGTAGCGGCCTCGCTCCGCTGTGTAGGAGCAGCCTTGTGCTGCGAAGAGGCCGGTACTGCCATGAGTCTTCTTCAGACACACCGGCCCTTTCGCAGCACAAGGCTGCTCCTACAGGTACAGCGCATGCTTCGAAGATATCATTGACATTCCGAGAGCCCAGATGACCACCTACTCCGCCCCCCTGCGCGACATGCGCTTCGTCCTGCATGACGTGTTCAACGCCCCGGCCCTGTGGGCCCGCCTGCCCGCCCTGGCCGAGCGCATCGACGCCGATACCGCCGATGCCATCCTCGAGGAAGCAGCCAAAGTCACCGGCCAGCTGATTGCCCCGCTCAGCCGCAACGGTGACGAGCAAGGCGTGCGCTTCGCCGCTGGTGAAGTCACTACCCCTGACGGCTTCCGCGAGGCCTGGCACACCTACCGTGAAGGCGGTTGGGTCGGCCTGGGCGGCAATCCTGAACATGGCGGCATGGGCATGCCGAAAATGCTCGGTGTGCTGTTCGAAGAAATGCTCTACGCCGCCGACTGCAGCTTCAGCCTGTATTCGGCATTGAGCGCCGGCAGTTGCCTGGCGATCGATGCCCACGCCAGCGAAACACTCAAGGCCACCTACCTGCCGCCCCTGTACGAAGGCCGCTGGGCTGGCACCATGTGCCTCACCGAACCCCATGCCGGCACTGACCTTGGGCTGATCCGCAGCCGCGCCGAGCCCCAGGCCGACGGCAGCTATCGCATCAGCGGCAGCAAGATCTTCATTACCGGCGGCGAACAGGACCTGACCGAGAACATCGTCCACCTGGTGCTGGCCAAGCTGCCGGATGCGCCCACCGGCGCCAAGGGCATCTCGCTGTTCCTGGTGCCCAAGTACCTGGTCGAGGCCGATGGCCGCCTGGGGGCGCGCAACGCCGCCCATTGCGGCTCGATCGAACACAAGATGGGCATCAAGGCCTCGGCCACCTGTGTGATGAACTTCGATGGCGCCGTCGGCTACCTGATCGGCGAGCCGAACAAGGGCCTGGCGGCGATGTTCACCATGATGAACTACGAGCGCCTGTCCATCGGCATCCAGGGCATCGGTTGTGCCGAGGCGTCCTACCAGAGCGCCGCCCGCTACGCCAACGAGCGCCTGCAAAGCCGCGCCGCCAGCGGCCCGCAGGCACAGGACAAGGTTGCCGACCCGATCATCCACCATGGCGATGTGCGGCGCATGTTGCTGACCATGCGCACCCTCACCGAAGGTGGCCGGGCGTTTGCCGCCTACGTCGGCCAGCAGCTGGACCTGGCACGCTACGCCGAAGACGCCGGCGAGCGCGAACATGCGCAACGCCTGGTGGCGCTGCTGACGCCGGTGGCCAAGGCGTTCTTCACCGACAACGGCCTGGAAAGCTGTGTGCTCGGCCAGCAGGTGTATGGCGGCCATGGCTACATTCGCGAATGGGGCCAGGAGCAGCGGGTGCGCGATGTGCGCATCGCGCAGATCTATGAAGGCACCAACGGCATCCAGGCCCTCGACCTGCTCGGGCGCAAGGTGCTGGCCGACGGTGGCCAGGCGCTGGCCGGCTTTGCCGCCGAGGTGCGGGCCTTCAGCGTTGATGCGCCGCTGCACCGTGAAGCCCTGCAAGCGAGCCTGGCGCGGCTGGAGGCCACCAGCGCCTGGCTGCGGGCGCGGGCCGGCGAGGATGCCAACCTGGTCAGCGCGGTGGCGGTGGAATACCTGCAGCTGTTCGGGCTGACTGCGTACGCCTACATGTGGGCGCGGATGGCGGCGGTGGCGTTGGCCAGGCGTGACGAGGATGTCGCATTTCATGGGGCCAAGCTTGCGTGTGCGGAGTTCTTCTTCCAGCGGGTCTTGCCGCGCGGGTTGGGGCTGGAGGCCAGTATCCGGGCGGGTAGTGGCAGCCTTTATGGGATGACAGCCGAACAATTCTGATCTTCCTGCTCCGGCCTCATCGCCGGCAAGCCAGGCTCCCACAGGGATCGCACAGGCCCAAGACCTTGTGCAGCCCCTGTGGGAGCCTGGCTTGCCGGCGATGGGCTGCAGAGCAGCCCCGGTATTTCTGCCCCTGTACTTGTGCGCGAAGGGTTCTCAAACGCTGAAAAACCATCACCAATCCGACGAAAACCGGCACAACTGATAGTCATTCGCCATTACCTCGGTTCTCGGGAGCCCTCCCACAAGGGTAGAATGCGCAAAACCCGGAGCCGCAATGAACCACGACCGCCTCAATTCCAGCCCAGACGATGCCATCACCGACGCCGCCGCGCACTGGTGCATGCGCCTGCACGCCGAAGATTGCTCGGTGGCCGAGCGCGAGGCGTTCGCCCGCTGGCTGGCGGCCGACCCGCGGCATGCCGAGGAATACCAGGCGATGCTGGAAATCTGGCAAACCGCCGACCTGCTGCCGCGCAATGCCACCGTCATCGACTTCAACCCGCCGCTGCAAAAGGCTGCGCGCCAGCGCAACTGGCGGCCGCTGGCATCCGCCGCCGCGATCGCCCTGGCAGTGCTGCCGCTGGCCGGCTGGGTGGGCTGGGAACAAGGCTGGCTGCCCAATCGCTACCAGCACTTCGAAGCCGGCGCGCACATGCAGACCGTGCAGCTGAGCGACGGCAGCACGGTGCAGCTCAACCTCAACACCGAGCTCACCTACCTCAACTACAAGGACCAGCGCCAGGTCACGCTCAAGCGTGGCGAGGCGTTCTTCAAGGTGCAGCACGACAGCAGCCACCCGTTCATCGTGCATGCCGGTCGTGGCCAGACCCGCGTCACCGGCACCCAGTTCAACGTGTGGAAGTACCAGGACCAGGTCAAGGTCACCCTGGTGGAAGGTTCGGTACTGGTATCCAGCGACGGCAGCACCGGTGGCTACCGCCTGGGCCCTGGTATGCAGGCCAGCTATCACAAGGGCGACTTCGAGCCGCAACTGGAGCAGAGCGAGGACTACGGCAACAGCCTGGCCTGGCGCGACGGCAAGCTGGTGCTCGACAACCTGAGCCTGGAACAGGCCCTGCCGATAATCAACCGCTACCTCGACGCACCGCTGCTGCTGGCCGACGCCAGCACCGGCCGCATCCGCATCAGCGGTATCTACAACACCCGTGAGGTGGGGCGCCTGGTCAACAACCTGCCCAAGGTGCTGCCGGTCTACCTGACCCGCAGCAAGGACGGCAGCACCGTGCTCAACCGCATCTCGCCGCCGCCCGACAAGGGCTGACGCCCTCCCCGTCTTACAGCGTCATCGCCGCCAACCAGCCGAACGCCAGCAGTGGCAGGTTGTAGTGGATGAAGGTAGGCACCACGGTGTCCCAGATGTGGTGGTGCTGGCCATCCACGTTCAACCCCGAGGTCGGGCCCAGGGTCGAGTCCGAGGCAGGCGAGCCCGCGTCGCCCAGGGCACCGGCGGTACCAACGATGCACACGGTGGCCAGCGGGTCGAAGCCCAGCTGCACGCACAGCGGCACGAAGATCGCGGCCAGGATCGGCACGGTGGAGAACGACGAGCCGATGCCCATGGTCACCAGCAGGCCCACCAGCAGCATCAGCAAGGCACCGACGCCCTTGCTGTGGTCGATCCACTGCGCCGAGGTTTCCACCAGGCTGTTCACCTCACCGGTGGCCTTCATCACGTCGGCAAAGCCTGAGGCGGCAATCATGATGAAGCCGATCATGGCCATCATCTTCATGCCTTCGGTGAACAGGTCGTCAGTGTCCTTCCAGCGCACGATGCCCGACAGCGAGAAGATCAGAAAGCCGACCATGGCGCCGATGATCATCGAGTCCAGCCACAACTGGACGATGAACGCCGAGGCAATCGCCAGCCCGGCCACCAGCAGGGTCAGCGGGTTGTACTGCACGCTCACCTGCTCCACCTGCTCGATGCGCGCCAGGTCGTAGTCACGCTTCTTGCGGTAGCTGACGAACACCGCCAGCAACAGGCCAGCCAGCATGCCAGCGGCCGGGATGGCCATGGCGTGGGTGACATTCACGCCACTCACGTCGACACCCGCGCGGGCGACGTTGGCCAGCAGGATTTCGTTGAGGAAGATGTTGCCAAAGCCCACCGGCAGGAACATGTACGGGGTGATCAGGCCAAAGGTGATCACGCAGGCGATCAGCCGACGGTCGATGCGCAGGCGGGTCAGCACGTACAGCAGCGGTGGCACCAGCAAGGGGATGAAGGCGATGTGGATAGGCAGGATGTTCTGCGACGACACTGCCACCACCAGCATCAGGCCCACCAGCAACCATTTGACCTTGCCGCCACTGGCATGGCCCCGGCGGTCGATCATGGCCAGGGCGCGGTCAGCCAGGGCATGGGCCAGGCCGGACTTGGCGATGGCCACGGCAAAGGCGCCCAGCAGTGCATAGGACAGGGCTACCGTGGCCCCGCCGCCGAGGCCGCCGTTGAAGGCCTTGAGCGTACCTTCGATGCCCAGGCCCCCCACCAGCCCACCGGCCAGGGCCCCGACGATCAGGGCGATGACCACGTGCACGCGGGACAGGCTGAGTATCAGCATGATGCCGACCGCGGCGATCACTGCATTCATGGTTGGCTTACCTCATTGCGACAGAAAAAAAGCGCGCACTCTGAAGCAGTGGGCAGCAGATGTCAAAAGCGCCATGTTGCGGCGGATTACACGAGGGCTGAAATTTAAATTGAATGTTTGAATAAAGAAAAAATGGGATGGGCCGATATGGTGGGAAGGCTGGGAGATGCCTGGCTGGAGATTTCTGTCGCCTGTGAGATCGAGCGCCGCCCGCGCGGCGCTTCGCAGCACAAGGCTGCTCCTACATCTGTTTCGGGCCAGTTATTCCTGAGGTGGAGGCGCGCGGCCCCTTGGCGTCCATCTCGATATCGTGTCGGACAAACAAGGCGGTCGCACGCGCTGGCGCAGGCGTTACTGGCCCGAAACAGATGTAGGAGCAGCCTTGTGCTGCGAAGCGCCGCGCGGGCGGCGCTCGATCTCACAGACGACACACATCTCCAGCCAGGCACCTCTCAACCCCGCCCAGCCCCAAAGCCATAACCCTTACTGTCCAAAAAAAGGGATACGCCCCATGCCTTTGCGACAACTTTCCATCCAGTGGAAGATCACCCTGCTCGCCGGTCTCTGCCTGGCCGGCATCGTCACCCTGCTCGTCGGCCTGTCGCTGTATCGCATGGACCACAGCTCGGACCTGGTCAAGGCCAGCAGCATGCAGATGCTGACCGAGTCGGCCCAGTCGCGCATCGAGTCGCAGGGCGAGGTGCAGGCGCTGAACATCCGCCGCCAGTTCATGGACGCCTACCAGTACGGCGCCGGTTTCGCCCGCCAGGTGCTGTTCCTGCGCGAGCAGGCGGAAAAGCGCTTTCTCGATGCCTTCGACCTGCGCGAGGACATGACCCGCCAGGTGCGCGCCGCCCTGCAGGCCAACCCTGAGCTGCTCGGCCTGTCGCTGGTATTCGAGCCCAACGCCCTGGACAACAAGGACAGCCTGTTCGCCGGCAAGGCAGAACTGGGCAGCAACGAAACCGGACGCTTCGCCCTGTACTGGTCGCAGCCGCGTGTCGGCCAGCTGACGGCCATGGCCCTGCCCGAACATGACATGGCCAACACCGAGATCGGCCCCAGCGGCCAGCCAGCCAATACCTGGTGGGTGTGCCCGCGCACATCCGGCAAGGTGTGCGTGGTGGAGCCCTACTTCTACGACATCGATGGCCAGCAGGTGCTGATGACCAGCATCGTCTTCCCGCTGGCAGTCGACGGCAAGGTGATCGCCACCCTGTCCATCGACATCAACCTCAACAGCCTGCAGGCCCTGAGCCAGGAGGCCAGCCGCAGCCTGTACGAAGGCCGCACCACGGTCGGCATCCTCAGCCCGGTCGGCCTGCTGGCCGGCTACAGCGCCGATGCCAGCAAGCTGGCCCAGCGCTTCGACCAGGTCGACACCGCCAAGGGTGCTGAACTGGTGCGCAAGCTGGCCGACGGCAAGATGACCATCGTGCACGACCAGCAGCGCCTTAAGGTGCTGGCCGCCTTCCAGCCGATTCCGGATGCCCAGCCTTGGGGCGTGCTGCTGGATGTGCCGGAAAACGCCCTGACCGGGCCGGCCGAAACGCTGAAACAGGAACTGGACGCGCTGAACACCAGCGGCACCCTGCTGGAACTTGGCCTGGGCCTGGCGGCGGCGATTGCCGGCCTGCTGATGGTGTGGCTGATGGCCCGCGGCGTTACCCGGCCGATCCTCGGCGTGGCAAGCATGCTCAAGGACATTGCCAGCGGCGAAGGTGACCTGACCCGCCGCCTGACCTACCAGAAGCAGGACGAACTGGGCGAACTGGCCGGCTGGTTCAACCGCTTCCTCGACAAGCTGCAGCCGACCATTGCCGAGGTCAAACGCTCGGTGCAGGCCGCCCGTGGCACCGCCGACCAGTCTTCGGCAATTGCCACCCAGACCAGCGCCGGCATGGAGCAGCAGTACCGCCAGGTCGACCAGGTGGCCACTGCCTCGCACGAGATGAGTGCCACTGCCCAGGACGTCGCCCGCAGCGCCGCCCAGGCCGCGCAGGCCGCCCGCGATGCCGACCAGGCCACCCGCGAAGGCCTGGCGGTGATCGACCGCACCACCCACAGCATCGATGCCCTGGCCGCCGACATGAGCAACGCCATGAGCGAAGTGGAGGGCCTGGCGCAGAACAGCGAGAAGATCGGTTCGGTGCTGGAGGTGATCCGCTCGATCGCCGAACAGACCAACTTGCTGGCGCTCAACGCCGCCATCGAGGCGGCCCGCGCCGGTGAAGCCGGCCGTGGCTTTGCCGTGGTCGCGGACGAGGTACGCAACCTGGCCCAGCGTACCCAGGAATCGGTGGAAGAAACGCGCCAGGTGATCGAGGCCTTGCAGAACGGCACTCGCGAGGTGGTGGGGGCCATGGACAACAGCCACCGCCAGGCCCAGAGCGGCGTGCAGCAGGTTGGCCAGGCAGTCACCGCGCTGCAGCGCATCGGCCAGGCAGTGACGGTGATCACCGACATGAACCTGCAGATCGCCTCGGCCGCCGAGGAGCAAAGCGCAGTGGCCGAGGAAATCAACAGCAACGTGGCAACCATCCGTGATGTCACCGAATCGCTGTCGGGGCAGGCCAACGAGTCGGCGCGGGTAAGCCAGTCGCTGAACAGCCTGGCCAACCAGCAACAGGCGCTGATGGACCAGTTCCGCGTCTGAGTCACTTGCAGGCCGCTGCCAATCGCGTGCAGCGGCCTTCCTGCCGGGCCTGGAGCCGGTCGTCTACACTTGCGGCAACTCAGTAGCGCCACTCCAAGAGGCCCCATGAAAAAGATTCCGACGTTGCTGGCCGGCCTGCTGCTCGCCGTCGGCCTGGCCAGCACCGACAGCGCCGCCTCCGCAGAACGCACCACGCCCATCCGCTTTGGCGCCATCGGCTGGGAAAGCGGTGCCCTCACCACCGAGATCCTGCGGCTGATCGTGGAGCGTGGCTACGGCTACACCACCGACACCCTGCCCGGCAGCACCGTCAGCATGGAAGTGGCCCTGGCGCGCAACGACCTGCAGGTAATCGCCGAGGAATGGGCCGGGCGCAGCCCTGCCTGGGTCAAGGCAGAACAGGCCGGCCAGGTGTTTGCCTTGGGCGACACGGTCAAGAATGCCGAAGAAGGCTGGTGGGTGCCGGCCTACGTGATCGAAGGCGATGCCGCACGCAAGCTGAAACCCGTGGCGCCGCAATTGCGCAGCGTCGAGGACCTGAAACGTTACCCGCAGGTGTTTCGCGACCCCGAGTCACCCGGTAAAGGGCGCTTTCTGAATAGCCCCAGCGGCTGGACATCCGAAACCGTCAACAGCCAGAAACTCAAGGCCTACGGGCTGAATGATCTCTATACCAACTTCCGCAGTGGCTCCGGGGCTGCAATGGATGCCGAAATCGGCTCGGCCATCCGCCGTGGCCAACCGGTGCTGTTCTACTACTGGAACCCGACCCCTTTGATGGGGCGTTACAAGCTCATACGCCTGCAAGAGCCGCCGTTCGATGCCCAGGCCTGGGCCACCCTCACCGATGCCGGCAACCCCGAGCCCAAGGGCAGCAGCTCGCTGCCGGCCAAATTGTCGATTGGCGTGTCCAAGGCCTTTCGCGAGGGCTACCCGGAACTGGTGAGCATGTTCGAGCGGGTCGACCTGCCCATCGACCGACTGAACAAGGCGCTGGCCGACATGAGCGAAAAGCGAACGCCGCCCCGCGACGCTGCCCTCACCTTCCTGCGCGATAACCGCGAGGTGTGGAAAGCCTGGTTGCCTGCGGACATTGCCACCAAGGTCGAGGCCAGCCTGTGAGCGGCGGCTTCCCCGAGGCCCTGCAATTCTCCTTTGCCGACAGCGTCAACCGCCTGGTCGACTGGCTGGTACTGCATTACGGCGATCACCTGCGCAGCGTCTCGGACCAGTTGCTGCAACTGCTGGTCGGCCTGGAAACCCTGCTGCGCCTGCTGCCGTGGTGGCTGCTGCTGTTGCTGATCGGCCTGCTGGCCTGGCATGCCAGCCGCAGCGTGCTGCGCAGCGCGGTACTGGTGGCGCTGCTGGCCCTGATCGGCATGCTCGGGTTGTGGGACAAACTGCTGCAGACCATGGCGTTGGTGCTGGTCAGTACCGGCCTCTGCGTGCTGGTGGGCGTGCCGCTGGGCATCCTGCTGGCTGCCCGGCCACTGGCGAAGCGCTTGCTGTTGCCGGTACTGGATGTGATGCAGACCTTGCCGGCCTTCGTTTACCTGATCCCGGTGCTGATGCTGTTCGGCCTGGGCAAGGTGCCCGCCGTGTTCGCCACACTGATCTATGCCCTGCCACCGCTGGTGCGGCTGACCGAACTGGGCCTGAGCCAGATCGACCCTTCGCTGCTGCAAGCCGCCCATGGCCTGGGGGCCAGCCGCTGGCAGCGGTTGCGGCGCATCGCCCTGCCGCTGGCGCTGCCGAGCATCATGGCCGGGCTCAACCAGTCGGTGATGATGGCCCTGTCGATGGTGGTGGTGGCTTCGATGATTGGTGCCCGCGGGCTGGGCGAGGACGTGCTGTCGGGGATCCAGACGCTGAATGTCGGCCAAGGCGTCGAGGCCGGGCTGGCGATCGTCGCCCTGGCCATGGTGATCGACCGGATCAGCCAGGCCTATGGGCGTGGTGGGCGCTGAGAAATACTGCCTCTACCAGTCTTGACTCGCTGTAGGAGCAGCCTTGTGCTGCGAAGGGGCCGGGCCTGACAATGCATCTCTGTCAGCTTGAAACCGGACCACACCCGCATGTCCCTCAAAGCCCTGCGCACCCTGGTGACCATCGCCCGCCACGGCACCTTCGCCCGTGCCGCCGACCTGCTCAGCCTCACCCCTTCGGCGGTAAGCCTGCACATCAAGACCCTCGAAGACGAACTGCAGGTGACCTTGTTCGACCGCAGCCGCAGGCAGGTGTCGCTGACCGAAGCCGGCCAGTTGGCGGTGGCCCGCGCCGAGACCATCCTGGCTAGCTATGACGAACTGGCCGACGCCCTGGCCAGCGGCCCGAGCCTGCGCGGCCGCCTGCGCCTGGGGGCGATCCACACGGTGCTGGCGCGGCGCCTGCCCAAGGCGCTGGTATGGATCAAGGCGCACCATCCGCAGTTGCATGTCAGCGTGGCCTCCGGCATGTCAGCGGAACTGGCACGGCGGGTGGAAGACGGCGAGCTCGATGCGGCGATCACCACCGAGCCGGTCAGCCCCTACCCGCAAAGCCTGGACTTCACGCCGTTGTTCGAAGACCGCTTCTGGGCGATCGCCAGCCCCGACCTGGCCGGGCTAAGCGTGCCGCAGTTGCTGGCCAGCCAGCCGTTCCTGCGCTTCGACAAGCGTGCCTGGGCCGGGCGGCAGATCGAGCAGGAGCTGCGCCGCCAGCATCTGCAGGTGAGCGAGCAGATGGAGCTGGACAGCCAGGAAGCGCTGGCGCGCATGGCGGTGATGGGCCTGGGCGTGGCCATCATCCCCATGGCCGATGACGACCTGCAACGCTTGCCACCGGCTACCTGCCTGCCATTTGGCGAACCGCAGCTGACCCGGCGCGTGGTGTTGCTGGAGCATGAGAAGAGCCAGCGGCGGCATTTGAGCGCGGTGCTGAAGACTGCGCTGGAGGCGTGAAGGTTCGCAGGGCCTTGTAGGAGCGGCCTTGTGTCGCGAAAGGGCCGCAAAGCGGCCCCGGCAATTTTGCGGCGATGCCGATATCCTGAGGGCGCTTCGCACCCCTTTCGCGACACAAGGCCGCTCCTACAAGAGCAAGTGTCGACTTCAACCATGCATTTTTCCTCAATGGTCAGTGCAGAAAACAACGTTTTTACAGATCGATCCGCACCAGTAGTCTGTGCCCCGTACCCGACCACGGAACGTCGATCATGCTCCACCTGCTGCTGACTACCCTGCTGCCGATCATCCTGCTGATTGCCCTGGGCACTTTCCTGCGCCTGCGCGGCTTTCTCGCCGATAACTTCTGGCCCGGCGCCGAGCGCCTGAGCTATTACGTACTGCTGCCGTCGCTGTTCCTCCATGGCCTGGCCACCGCCAACCTCGATGGCGTACCGGTGCTGGGCATGGTTGGCGTGCTGATGCTCTCGACCCTGGCCGGGGCCGTGCTGCTGGTGCTGTACCAGGGCGCCATGAACCACGACGGTGCCGACTTCACCTCGGTGTTCCAGGGCGGCATCCGCTTCAACAACTACATCGGCGCCACCCTTGCAGCGGGTATCTACGGCAGCGCCGGCATCGCCCTGGCAGCGGTGGCCAACGCCGCCATCGTGCCCCTGGTCAACCTGCTTTGTGTGCTGGTATTCGCCCGCTTCAGCGCCCGCCATAGCTCACCGGCCACGGTGTTGCGGGCCATCTTCGCCAACCCCTTGATCGTCGGTTGCGCCGGTGGGTTGCTGCTGCGCGCCAGCGGGCTGGGCTTGCCAGCGGGTATCGAACCCACGGTCAAGGCCCTGGGCCAGGCCGCCCTGCCGCTGGGCCTGCTGTGCGTCGGCGCAGCCCTGGGTGGTGCCCGCCTGGGCCAGCAGGTGCGCCCGCTGATGGCGGCGTCGGCATTCAAGTTCCTGGTCATGCCGCTGACCACCTGGGGCTTGTGCCGCCTGCTTGGCCTGGGTGGCCAGGCAGCGGTGGTGGCGGTGCTGTTCCAGGCACTGCCGACCGCGTCATCTTCCTATGTGATGGCCCGGCAAATGGGCGGTAACGCACCGCTGATGGCCACCATCATCGCCCTGCAGACCGTGTTGGCCGCCGCCACCCTGCCTTTGGTGCTGATGCTTGCGCTTGGCTAGACTGTGAACCAGCCCACAGTTCGGGAGCTTGCATCATGCGCCTTTCGTGGATGGTGATCGGCCTGGTTTCGGCCCTGCTCGCAGGCCCCTTGCACGCGGCCGACCCGGCCAAGGCTGCCGTCGCCGAGGACAAGGCCGAGGTGCTCGAGGAAAAAGTGGTGAATGACACACCACCCCCGAAAAAGGCCGAGACCCTCACACCCGGCGAAGCGCAGGCAGTGGACCCGGCCGGCCAGGCGCCGCTGGATGACAGCATCACCTGCCTGGCCCGCACCATTTACTGGGAAGCCAAGGGTGCCGACGCCGAAGACATGGCCGCCGTGGCCAACGTCGTGCTCAACCGCCTGGGCCACGATGGCTTCCCGGATACCATCTGCGGCGTGGTCAAGCAGGGGGTGGAAAGCAAGGCCTGCCAGTTCTCCTGGTGGTGCGACGGGCGCCCGGACCAGGTCGAAGAAGCGCAACGCTACGACATTGCCAAGGAGATTGCGCGCAAGGCGCTCAACCAGCAATTGAAAGACCGCACCGGGGGTGCCTTGTACTTCCATGACCGCAATGTGCACCCGGACTGGGCCAAAGCCTACCGCCGGACGGCGCAGACCAGGCATTTTCTGTTCTACAAACCGAACCAGGCGGTGGCGCGCTGATAGACGCCGGGCGCCAGCAAACCGGCAGACAGGCGTGGTTCGATAGGAATGATTACCAACTATTCGCACTTTTCAGATGAACAGTGGTCTACTCCCTCTTTTGCCGCCAGCAACGAATGTTGGCGTTCTCATTGCTTTACACGAGCCCGGGCCAAAAGCCCCGGGCTTGTGTAGGATGAGCAGCGCGAACCCCGACGCTGCCAGTCATAGGGAGATCCACATGCGCGTCCTGTCATCCGTTGCCGCCTTGTCGCTGGGCCTGCTCGTCTCGGCCGGGGCCATGGCTGCCACCGGCGAAGAAGCGCAACTGATCGATTCGATCAATGTCTACCGCAGCAAGGCCCAGCCCTGCGGTGGCGAAGCGTCGTTGGAACTGCCGCCGCTCAACAGCGATACCCGCCTGGCGCTGTCGCCAGAGGGTACCCGCGACCTGCAGCAGGCCATGACCCGCGCCGCCTACCCGATGGTCAACGTGCAGGCCATCAGCCTGTCGGGGCCACGTGATGCGCGCGCTGCCATGCATGCCATCGAAGAGAGCTTCTGCCAGGTGGTGCTGGACCCGCAGTTCGTCGATATCGGCGTCAGCCAGGAAGGCCGCGACTGGCGCATCGTGCTTGCCCGGCCGCTGCTCAGTGGCCGCCTGGGCGACTGGCAGGCCGAGGGGCAGAAGGTGCTGCAGGAGATCAACGCCGCGCGCAAGGTGCCGCGCCAATGCGGTGGCCAGCCCTTCGCCGCCGCCCCCGCACTGAGCTGGAGCACGGTGCTGGCCGGGGTTGCCGCCAACCACACCCGGGCCATGGCCAACCAGAACTTCTTCGACCACATCGACAAGGATGGCCGCACCCCCGGTGACCGGGCAGAGTTGGCCGGCTACCTGTACCAGCAGATCGGCGAAAACATCGCCGCCGGGCGTGACACCGCGCGTAAGGTGGTCGATGGCTGGCTGGATAGCCCGGGGCATTGCGCGACGCTGATGAACCCGGACTTCCGCGAGCTGGGCGCTGCGTATGCAGTGGACCCGAAGAGTGATGCGGGGATTTACTGGACAGGGTTGTTCGGGACGCCGCAGTAGGCCGGCTCCCACAGGACTGCACATGGCTCATTGAATCAGCAGGGACCCTGTGGGAGCGGCTTTAGCCGCGAACACCGGCGCAGCCGGTGCCATGCACCGCGGTGGCTTCTTCGCGGGTAAACCCGCTCCCACAGGGTACGTGGACCGCTTGTGAATTCAGTTCTCTACGTGACAGCGCAGCTCAAGGGCCGTGCATCCAAACCGTCGCCGCACGCACTTGCCCAGGTAACTGGCATCGCCCAGGCCCACTTCATCGGCAATCTGCGCCAGGCTGTGGCTGGAATTGAGCAGGCGCCAACGCGCCTGTTGCAGGCGCATCTCCAGCCACCAGGCCTTGGCGCTCATGCCATGGCTGGCGTGAAACTGCCGGTCCAGCTGGCGCCGGCTGATGCCCAGCTCAGCCGCCAGCTGCTCCGCGGTCAACGGCGTACCCAGGTGATGACGCATCAATGCCTGCGCGCGCTGCACCTGCCGCCCCTGCCCGGCCCCCAGCTCCAACGAGCGCAAGGCATGGCGGCTGTCACGGGTTTCATCCACCAGCATGTCGGCCAGGCCCTTCAGCGCCCTGGCCCTCCCGCAGGCGCGTGACAACAGCGCGACGGCCAGGTCGATGGCCGCGGTGCCGCCGGCGCAGGTGATGCGGCTACCGTCGATGCAATACAGCTGCTCACTCAGTACCTGCAAATGCGGGAAGGCTGCACGGAATTCGGCTTCGTGGCGCCAGTGCACCACTACCTTGTGCCCCTGCAGCAACCCGCAGGCAGCCAACAGGAAAGCACCGTTGTCGACCGCTACCAGCTTGACGCCGGCCTTGCCAGCCTGCCTCAGCAAGGCCCGGTAGCGAGGCGCCAGCGCGGCAGTGGCCAGCGCGTTGCGCCCGCCGAACACCACCAGGTAGTCGAAACTGGCCAGCTCGAGCTGGCCAGCGACGGCCTCGACCTGCACCACCGCGCCACTGCTCGAAGGCACCGGGTCGAGTGTCAGCCCTGCCACGGTCCAGCTGCAGTAGCGCTGCTGGCTGTAGTCCTCGTCGTCGGCGCTGAAACGCAACTTGTCGAGAAAGGCGCCGAACGGCAGCAGGGCAAAATCCGGTAACGGCAAGATCAGCAAGCGGATGTCGGGCTGCATTGGCTTCGCGTCCAGAAACGACCATTCAATGTCCGGATCATACCCTTGCCAGACAAGATCGGCGCCATAGACTGGCGCCCTCTCCATCAACAAGGCATTCCCCACCATGGCACTCGACACCTGGCTCATCTACCTGCTGGCGAGCATCGGCCTGTCGCTGACCCCAGGCCCCAACAGCCTGCTGGCCCTGACCCACGGTGCCCTGTATGGCGCACGCCGGACGTTGTTCACCATCATCGGCGGGGTGTTTGGCTTCAGCGCCCTGATTGCCTTGGCCATGTTCGGCCTCAGCGCATTGCTGCAGGCCTCGGCCTCGGTGCTGAGCGTGCTCAAGTGGGTGGGTGGCGCTTATCTGGTCTGGCTGGGTATCCAGCTGTGGCGCAGCCCGGGCCTGCACCTGGAACTGACCGCGCAAAGTGCGCGGCTGGGCAATGCCGGCCTGTTCCGCCAGGGCCTGCTGTCGGCCATGGCCAACCCCAAGGTGCTGCTGTTCTACGGCGCTTTCCTGCCGCAGTTCATCGACCCGCAGCGTGGGTTGCTGCTGCAGTTCGTGGTGATGGCGGCGACCTTTGCCAGTGTCGAGTTCCTGGTCGAATACCTGTTGGCACGCCTGGCGTTTCGCATCCGGCCATGGCTGGCCAAGGGCGGCAAGGGCTTCAACCGCTGCTGCGGCAGCCTGTTTGCCTTGATTGGTGTGGCGTTGCCGCTTGGGCGGTAGCACTATGCAAAGGCTGTCGCGTTCGTACAGGGATCGCGACAACCTGCGGGCTCGCATTCAACCCCGGCGTGCTTTGGTCAGGAAGATGATCAAGGCCACGCCCGGCAACCCCGCCCCCACCAGCGCCACACCGTGCCAGCCGAACTGGCTGAACACCGCGCTGGCCACAGCCGAACCCAGCGCCCCACCCAGGAAGATGCTGGTCATGTACACCGCGTTCAGCCGCCCGCGGCTGGCCGGGTCCAGCGCGTACACTTCACGCTGGCCGATGACCATGTTCATCTGCACCGCAAAATCCAGCAGCACGCCAGTCAGCCCCAGGCCGATCACGCTGTAGCCCGGCAAGGTCAGCCCCAGCAACAGTGCCGCCGGCGCCAGAAACAACGCCAGCAGCGAACCGGCCCGGGCATGCCCGGCATCGGCCAGGCGGCCGGCCATGGGTGCGGCGACGGCGCCTACCGCGCCCACCAGGGCGAATACTGCGATCTGGCTCTGCGACAGGCCATGCTCGGTTGCCAGGGCCATCGGCACCGCCGTCCAGTACAGGCTGAACGCCGCGAACATCAACGCCTGGTACAGCGAGCGCTGGCGCAGCAAGGGATAACGGCGCAGCAGCGTGAGCAGCGACAGCATCAGCCCGGCATAGCTGGCCTTGTGCTCGGGCACCCGCCGCGGCAAGGTCAGGGCCAGCAGCAGGATGATCGCCAGCATCACCCCGGCAGCGCCAATGAACACCGCCCGCCAGCCGAAGTAGTCGGCCACCAGGCTGGACAACGGCCGCGCCAGCAGGATACCCAGCAGCAGGCCGCCCATGATGTTGCCGACCACCCGCCCACGCTGCTGCTCCGGCGCCAGGTGCGCCGCCAGCGGAATGAGCATCTGCACCGCCACGGAACTGAAACCGATCAGCAGTGCATAGCCGAGGAACAGCTGGCCCTGGCCGCTGCTGCTGGTGCCCGCCAGCAGCAGGCTGACGCAGGCCAGCACGGCGGTAGCCACCATCAAGCGGCGGTTTTCCAACAGGTCGGCCAGCGGTACCAGCAACAGCAGGCCCAAGGCATAGCCAAGCTGCGTGAGCGAAACGATGAGGCTGGCATGCTCGGTGGACAGCCCCAAATCCGGGGCGATCAGGCCAACGATGGGCTGGGCATAGTAGATATTGGCGACGATCGCGCCGCAGCAGAACGCCAGCAGGGCGACCAGGGCCCGGCTGAGGCCGGTGGCGGCAGGCTGCGCGGCGGCAAGGGAGGGATTCATGCGAGTGTCCTCGGCGATAGCTGGAATATGTCGGCCACCTTACCCAGACGCACTCCTGACGAGAATCCAGCGCTGGCGCAACAGGGCTTTGCGCACTGCGCAACACTAGGTGCTGCGCTGCAACAGGTTTTCGCAAAAGTCGATAAAGGCATTCACCCGCCGTGAACCACGATGATTGGGCAGATACAAGGCGTTGATGCTGTCATTGGCAGCGCCGGGGCTGGCCTGCCAATCGGGGAACAGCCGCTGCAGGCGCCCGGCCGCCACATCCTCACGCACCAGCCAGTCGGCCAGCAGCGCGATGCCGCTGCCCGCCAGTGCGGTTTCGCGCAGCATGTCGGCATTGGCACTACGCAACGGCCCGCTCACGTCCAGTTCCAGACTGTCCTGCCCACGGGCCAGGCGCCAGGGGCGGCCTTTCTGCCCGTAGCGAAAGCGCAGGCAGGCGTGCTCGAGCAGCTGCCGCGGATGCTCCAGCGCGTCACGCCCGGCCAGGTAGCCCGGGCTGGCCACCAGCCAACGCTGGAAGCGACCCAGCTGGCGGCATACCAGCTCGTCATTGGGCGAGGGGTCGCCCAGGCGGATCGACAGGTCATAGCGCCCGTCAAGCAGGTCATCCAGGCGGTCGCTGAGGTCGATGTCCAGCTCCAGAGCCGGATGTTGCGCCAGGAACGGCCCCAGGTGCGGGGCGATGACCCGCCTGCCGAACTCCACCGGCAAGCACAGGCGCAATACACCGACAGGCTCCTCGCCCCGGTCGGCGACACTGGCATCGGCCTCGTCCAGGGCCTCGAAAATACCCCGCGCGCGCTCGTAATAACGGGCGCCGGCCTCGGTCAGGCTGACCTGGCGCGTGGAGCGGTTGAGCAAGGTGGCGCCCAACGCCGCTTCCAGGGCATCGACCAGGCGCGTCACCGACGATGTCGCCAGCCCAAGCTGGCGTGCGGCGGCAGAAAAGCCTTGGGCATCGACGGTGGCCACGAACATTTTCATCGCCAGGAGTTTGTCCATTTGTTGCCCGTCTTCCAAATCCCGGAAAGTTCTTACAAACAGCCGGGCTGGTCAAGAAGCGCGGCGCACGGCAATTGCGTCCATAGTGGAACTACCCCCTTCCAAGCGAGGTTTTCCATGATCCCGACCAACCTGCTGACTGCCCTGCCCCCTTGCGACCCCACCAGCTCCGAACGGGTCGATCAACTGCTCAGCCGCCCGGGTGTGCGTGTGGAGCGTATCGTTTCCAGCGGCCAGGCCAGCCCGCCCGGTTTCTGGTACGACCAGGCCGAAGGCGAATGGATCGTGCTGCTCAGTGGCGCCGCCGGCCTGCGCTTCGAGCACGAGAGCCATACCCGCCTGCTGGCGCCGGGCGATTGCCTGGACATCCCGCCGCATTACCGCCACCGCGTGGAATGGACCGCCCCCGGCACCGCCACCATCTGGCTCGCGGTGTTCTACAGCAGCGGCGCACCGTGGCCAACATGAAACGGTGGCCGCCTGTAGGAGCAGCCTTGTGCTGCGAAGGGGCCAGTCCTGCCGACACACCCGCTGCACTCGTAGCGGCCTCTTCGCAGCACAAGGCTGCTCCTACACAGAGCACACCGCCGACCTTCACACTCAAACAAAGCCTGAGTGCCCGTTACATGAATCAGCACGAACACCTCATAAGATGCAATTTTAAGCGCATGATCTAGACTTTTAGCCACACCTTGCAGAGTTCAACCCTGCGACAATCCGCCCCACAAAATTATGTACCAACTTGTTAATTAGCAAGCTAAGAGATTACACTGCGCGCATTCCACCTGCTGAGATCCCTGGCATGAAAGAAACACCGCGCGCCTCTGGCGCCACAAACATCATCCTGGTCGGCCTGGGCGTGATCATCGCCCTGCTCGGCCTCCTCCTGGCTGCGGGCGGCGTCAAGCTGGCCGGCCTGGGAGGTTCCTGGTACTTCCTGATCGGCGGCCTGGCCATGGCCATCGCCGGCGTTCTCATCGCTCGCCGCAAGCCGGCTGGCGCCTGGCTGTACGCGGCGTTCCTGGTCGGCACTGCCATCTGGGCGCTGATCGACGCAGGCCTGGTGTTCTGGCCGCTGTTCTCGCGCCTGTTCATGTTCGGCGCAATCGGCATGGTGGTGGCACTGGTCTACCCGCTGCTGGCCCGTGCCAATGGCACCAGCGCCGGCCGCGGTGCCTATGGCGTTGCCGGGGTGTTGGCCGTGCTGCTGGTGATCGCCGCCGGCAACATGTTCGTCGCCCACCCAAGCGTCGCCCCCACCGGTAAAGGCCCGGGCATGACCCCGGTCGAGGCCGGCAAGGCGCAGAAGGACTGGGCTCACTACGGCAACACCGAAGGTGGCAGCCGCTTCGCCGCGCTGGACCAGATCAACCGCGACAACGTCAACAAGCTGAAAGTGGCCTGGACCTACCGCACCGGTGACGTGGCGCTCAGCGACGGCAACGGCGCCGAAGACCAGCTGACCCCGCTGCAGGTCGGCAACAAGGTGTTCATCTGCACCCCGCACAACAACCTGATCGCCCTTGATGCCGACACCGGCAAAGAGCTGTGGAAGAACGCGATCAACGCCCAGTCCAAGGTCTGGCAGCGTTGCCGTGGCATGGCCTACTTCGACGCCACTGCCGCCATCGCCCAGCCGACCCAGCCGAACAGCTCGCCAATCACCGCGGCCAGCGTACCGGCCGGTGCCAACTGCCAGCGTCGCCTGCTGACCAATACCATCGATGGCCGCCTGATTGCCGTCGACGCCGACACCGGCGAGTTCTGCCAGGGCTTCGGCAACAACGGCCAGGTCGACCTCAAGGCCGGCCTGGGCGATGTACCGGACTCCTACTACCAGCTGTCCTCGGCCCCACTGATGGCCGGCACCACCGTGGTGGTCGGCGGCCGCGTCGCCGACAACGTCCAGACCGACATGCCAGGCGGCGTGATCCGTGGTTTCGACGTGATCACGGGTGAAATGCGCTGGGCCTTCGACCCCGGCAACCCGGAAGATCGCCAGGCGCCGCAGGGCGACAGCACCTATGTGCGCAGCACCCCCAACAGCTGGGCCCCGATGTCCTACGATCCGGCGATGAATACCGTGTTCCTGCCGATGGGCTCGTCGTCCACCGACATCTACGGTGTCGAACGCAGCAAGCTGGACCACACCTATGGCGCTTCGGTACTGGCGCTGGACGCCACCACCGGCAACCAGAAGTGGGTGTTCCAGACCGTGCACAACGACCTGTGGGACTTCGACCTGCCGATGCAGCCGAGCCTGATCGATTTCACCAAGGACGACGGCCAGTCGGTACCTGCAGTGGTAATCGGCACCAAGGCCGGGCAGATCTACGTGCTCGACCGCGCCACCGGCAAGCCGCTGACCCAGGTCGACGAAGTACCGGTCAAGCCAAGCAACATCCCCAATGAGCCGTACTCGCCAACCCAGCCGAAGTCGGTGGGCATGCCGCAGATCGGCGCGCAGACCCTGACCGAATCGGACATGTGGGGCGCAACCCCGTACGACCAGCTGCTGTGCCGCATCGACTTCAAGAAAATGCGCTACGACGGCCTGTACACCGCGCCGGGCACCGACCTGTCGCTGAGCTTCCCGGGTTCGCTGGGCGGCATGAACTGGGGCAGCATTTCCACCGACCCGGTACATGGTTTCATCTTCGTCAACGACATGCGCCTGGGCCTGTGGATCCAGATGATCCCGTCGCAGAACAAGGGCGGTGCCGCTTCCGGTGGCGAAGCGCTGAACACCGGCATGGGTGCAGTACCGCTCAAGGGCACCCCGTATGCAGTGAACAAGAACCGCTTCCTGTCGGTGGCCGGCATTCCGTGCCAGGCGCCGCCATTCGGCACCCTGACCGCCATCGACATGAAGACCCGCAAGGTGGCGTGGCAGGTACCTGTGGGTACGGTCGAGGACACCGGCCCGCTCGGCATCCGCATGCACTTGCCGATCAAGATCGGCCTGCCGACCCTCGGCGGCACCCTGTCCACCCAGGGCGGCCTGGTGTTCATCGCCGGCACCCAGGACTTCTACCTGCGCGCCTACGACAGCAGCAACGGCAACGAAATCTGGAAGGCTCGCCTGCCAGTGGGCAGCCAGGGCGGCCCGATGACCTACGTTTCGCCGAAAACCGGCAAGCAGTACGTGGTGGTCACGGCTGGCGGTGCGCGCCAGTCGACTGACCGTGGCGACTACGTGATTTCTTACGCCTTGCCGTAACACCGCGTCGCCCCCTTCGCGGGTAAACCCGCTCCCACAGGAACTGCACAGTTTGCAAGGGCAGTGAAAATCCTGTGGGAGCGGGTTCACCCGCGAAGAGGTCTTAGAAGACAACCCGAGATTCAGCAATGCCATCCGCAATTCGCATCACCCCCACCCTATTGCTGGCCCTCGCCAGCAGCACCGCCCTGGCCGACGGCGACCTGATGACCCGCAGCACCCTGACCGGTGACTGGGGCGGCCTGCGTCACCAGCTGGAAGAAGACGGCGTCAGGTTCACCGGCGACTACAGCGGCGAAACCGCCTACAACGCCCACGGTGGCCTGCACCGCTCGGCGCGCTACTCGCAAAACCTGAAACTGGGCGTGCAGTTCGACCTGTCGAAACTGTATGGCCTGGACAACGGCGGCAAGGTCCAGCTGACCATCAACGACCGCCGCGGCAACAGCGCCTCGGAAGACCTGGTGGGCAACCGCCTGCCGATCCAGGAAAACTTCGGTGGCCTGTACACCCGCCTGACCGAGCTGAGCTACGAGCGTACCCTGTTCACCCCGGCGCTCAACGTCAAGCTCGGCTACATGGCCATGGGCAACGACCTCGGCGGCCTGGACAGTGGCATCCTGTGCAACTTCATGAACGCCGGCTTCTGCGGTCACCCGCTGAACATGTCTGGCGGCAGTGGCTGGACCAATTACCCCAATGCCCACCTGGGCGTACGGGTGAAGTACGACCTGTCGCCATCCTGGCAACTGCGTGTGGCGGCGTTCAACGTCGACCCGGAAAGCAATGGCAATTCAAGCCGCGCCTGGCACCTGGGCCCCAAGCACACCACCGGCACCGTGGTACCGGTAGAGCTGGTCTACAAGCTGCAGGGCGAGCTGCCTGGCGAGTACAAACTGGGCTACTACTACGACAGCTCCGACGTGAAGCGCATCGGCAGCGACGAGGAAGTGTCCGGCCGTGGCGGCCACTACCTGCTGATCGACCAGGCGGTGTGGAACGACCAGGGCTTGCCGGGCCGCAGCCTGCATGCCTTCGGCCAGTACTCGGCGTCGAGCAAGGCCGCATCGCCATTCACCAAGTGGTATGGCGCCGGCGTGGTGCTGTACAAGCCGTTCGCAGGCCGCCCGAAGGATACCGTGGCGCTGGGCTATGGCCGTGCCGTGCCCAACCCGCGTAGCCGCGACGTGCTGGAAGATGCCGCGTTCGATGCCGGGCAGCAGTTCCCCGATATCGACAGCGCCGAGCAGCTGGTCGAGCTGAGCTATGGCTACCAGGCCACACCGTGGCTGAACCTGCGCCCGGATGTGCAGTACATCATCGAGCCGGGCGCGTTCTCCGGGAAGGACATCGACAACGCGCTGGTAGTTGGCCTGCAGGTCAAGGCTACCTTCTGAATACCCGGGGCCGCGCTGCGGCCCATTCGCGGGTGAACCCGCTCCCACAGGTACTGCACAGCCCTTGAGACTGACGAGATCCTGTGGGAGCGGGTTCACCCGCGAAGAGGCCAGCGCAATCAACCCTGCCTGAGGTAATCCACCAGCCTCAGCAACATGGCATCACACCCCCGCAACTGCTCGACACTGACGAACTCATCCGGCTTGTGCCCCTGGTCCATGCTCCCAGGCCCGCACACCACAGTCGGGATGCCCGCCTGGTCGAACAGCCCACCTTCGGTACCAAACGCCACCGTACCGAACTCATCCGAACCACTGAGCAACGCCACCAGGCCAGCCGCCTCGCTATCCGCTGGCGTGGCCAGCCCCGGATACGCACTCAACGGCTGCAGGCGAATGGCGCTGGCGGCATTGACCTTGCGCATGCGCGGCAGCAGTTCGGCCTCGGCATAGGTTTGCAACTGGTCGGCCACTGCCTGCGCCTCGAACCCCGGCAAAGCCCGCACTTCGAAATCGAATTCGCATTCCGCCGGCACGATGTTCAGCGCCCTGCCCCCTTTGATCACACCGGTCTGCACGGTGGAGAATGGTGGGTCGAAGCGCTCGTCGTGATGCTCCGGCAACGCCAGGGCATCACCGATATCACCCAGCTTGCCGATCAGCTTCGCCGCATACTCGATGGCATTTACCCCGTACGGCGCGTACGCCGAGTGGCAGGCCGCGCCATGCACCTGACAACGCATCGCCAGCTTGCCCTTGTGCCCCAGCACCGGCTTGAGTTCGGTGGGCTCGCCAATCAGGCACAACCGTGGCTTGTGCGGGCGCTGCTCCAGCGCGGCCAGCATCGAGCGCACCCCCAGGCAGCCGACTTCCTCGTCGTAGGAGAACGCCAGGTGCACCGGCATGCGCAACGGCTGGGCGAGAAACGCCGGTACAGCCGCCAGTACCGAAGCGATGAAGCCTTTCATGTCGGCCGTACCACGGCCATACAGACGCCCGTCGCGCTCACTCAGGGCAAACGGCTCGACTGTCCAGGCCTGGCCGTCCACCGGCACCACATCGGTATGCCCGGACAACACCACGCCGCCAACGTCCCGGGGGCCGATGGTGGCGAACAGGTTGGCCTTGGTGCCTTCCGGGTTATGGAACAGTTCGCTTTCCACCCCCAGCTCGGCCAGGTAGTCGCGGATGAAGCTGATCAGTTCGAGGTTGGAATCCCGGCTGACCGTGGCAAAGCCGATCAGCCTGGCCAGCAGCGCGCGACTGGCAAATTCACTCATCGCCCGGCACCCCGTAGCTTGGCGCGGCAGTCGGGTTGAGGGCGCGGGTGACGTAGTCCTGCATCTGCGGCCGATACGCCTGCCACAGGCCATCGAGCACACCAATCGGGTCTGCTTCGGCCCAGTCCACACGCAGGTCCACCAGTGGCCAGGTCAGTTCGCCGGCAATCTTCAACGCCGCCGAGTGCACA
Source organism: Pseudomonas sp. SA233 (assembly GCF_054792385.1). Taxonomy (NCBI): domain Bacteria; kingdom Pseudomonadati; phylum Pseudomonadota; class Gammaproteobacteria; order Pseudomonadales; family Pseudomonadaceae; genus Pseudomonas; species Pseudomonas sp. SA233. The sequence continues at coordinate 3,402,798 of NZ_CP096449.1, forward strand.
GGCCCCGCCTCGCCACCTGCGGCCATCGCCGCGTGCATGGCCGCCAGCAGGCGGTCGGCCAGATGCCCGCCGGCTTGTTCAAAGGCCTGCACCATCGCCTCGATCACCTGGGTCGAGGCCAACAGGTTGCCTGCCGCCGCACATTGCTCACCGGCTACGGCGTGGTGGGTGCCAAGGGCTTCCTTGCCGGTGAACAGCGCCACCTGGCCATGGCTGTCGATTACGGTGACCTGGCGGTACTCGCTCCAGCCATTGGCGCTCAGCACCCGGTCCAGCGCAGCGGCAGGCGGCAACTGGCCCTGTTCCAGGGCATCGAGAATCTGCGGGCCCAGCGCCGGCAAGGTGATGTTCTGGGTGGCGACCGCACCCACACCGGCACGCACCCACGGGCAGCGGGCGCCCACGGCGATGCTCGAAGAGCTGATGGCGATACCGACCTGGCCGGTTTCCTGGCAACGACCGATGATGGAAAAAGTCATGTCATGCTTCCTGTTGTGCTGTGCGATACACGGCATTCTGGGTTGAACCTTTCGGCCGGCGAAACGACCTTTTTCCGAGGGGTTAGGCAGGAAAAAACTTTGCTCTGGCTGAGATCGAGCGCCGCCCGCGCGGCGCTTCGCAGCACAAGGCTGCTCCTACATCTGTTTCGGGCCAATTATTCCTGTCGGCACAGCGCGCGGCCCCTTGGCGTCCAACTCGCAAGCCGCAGAATCCAGGGCCTTCGCCGTTTTATCGGCAAGCCCCAGCTAAATACTATTTTCGCCATTTCCACGGCATCCCTAGTCTGGCCCCAGGCAACGGCGGTCCTCCAAACCGACCTGACAAAAACCGCCTGAACAAGGGCTCGGACATGACACTGAACAACCTCGAAATCGACACCCTCGTCGTCGGCGCCGGCCAGGCCGGCGTGGCCATGAGCGAACACCTGAGCAAGCTTGGCGTGCCGCACCTGGTGCTAGAGCGCAAGCGTATCGCCGAGGCCTGGCGCACCGGCCGCTGGGACTCGCTGGTGGCCAACGGCCCGGTCTGGCACGACCGCTTCCCGGGGCTGGAATTCAACCTCGACGCCGACGCCTTCGCCGGCAAGGACCAGGTGGCCGACTACTTCGAGCAGTACGTACGCAAGTACAACCTGCCAGTACGCACCGGCATCGAAGTGAAGAAAGTGCTGCGCAACAGCGACCGCCCCGGTTTTACCATCGAAACCAATGAAGGCGTGATTCGCGCCAACCGTGTGGTCGCCGCCACCGGCCCGTTCCAGAAACCGGTAATCCCGGCCATCGCGCCGAAAGACAGCAACCTGCACCAGATCCACTCCGCTGCCTATTACAACCCCGAGCAGTTGCCAGAAGGCGCTGTGCTGGTGGTCGGCGCCGGCTCCTCGGGCGTGCAGATCGCCGAAGAACTGATGCGTGCCGGGCGCCAGGTGTACCTCTCGGTCGGCGCCCACGATCGCCCGCCACGCGCTTACCGCAACCGCGACTTCTGCTGGTGGCTGGGCGTGCTGGGTGAGTGGGATGCGGAAATCGCCAAGCCTGGCCGCGAGCACGTGACCATTGCCGTCAGTGGCGCCCGTGGCGGCCACACCGTGGACTTCCGCGCCCTCGCCCACCAGGGCATGACCCTGGTCGGCCTGACCCAGTCGTTCGAGAACGGCGTGGCACGCTTCCAGGACAACCTGGTCGAGAACATCAACCGCGGCGACGAAAACTACCTGGCCCTGCTGGATGCCGCCGATGCCTACATCGAACGCAACGGCCTGGACCTGCCGGAAGAGCCCGAAGCCCGCAAACGCCTGGCCGACCCGGAGTGCATGCGCAACCCGCTGCAGCAGCTGGACCTGGCCAAGGCCGGCGTCACCAGCATCATCTGGGCCACCGGTTACGGTGTCGACTTCAGCTGGCTGCAGGTCGACACCTTCGACGCCAACGGCAAGCCCCAGCACCAACGCGGCGTGGCCCGCGAGCCGGGCGTGTACTTCCTTGGCCTGCCGTGGCTGTCGCGTCGTGGCTCGTCGTTCATCTGGGGCGTGTGGCACGACGCCAAGCACGTCGCCGGCCACATCGCCACGCAACGCACCTATGCCGCCTACCGCGACCGCGAGCAACGCGCAGCGGATGAGCAGCAGCAACCCAAGATCAGCAACGTCAGCACCCTCGGAGCCCACTGATGCCTACTCATACCCGCATCCGCATGTTCAACACCAAGGCCACCTACCCCAACCAGACCCTGGACAACGACCTGTGCCAGGCGGTGCGCGCCGGCAACACCATCTACGTGCGCGGCCAGGTCGGCACCGACTTCGAAGGCAACCTGGTGGGCCTGGGTGACCCACGGGCGCAGGCCGAGCAGGCAATGAAGAACGTCAAGCAACTGCTCGAAGAAGCCGGCTCGGACCTGTCGCACATCGTCAAGACCACCACCTACATCACCGACCCGCGCTTCCGCGAGCCGGTGTACAAGGAGGTAGGCAAGTGGCTCAAGGGCGTGTTCCCGATTTCCACCGGGCTGGTGGTGGCCGGGTTGGCCCAGGCCGAGTGGCTGATGGAGATCGATGTGATCGCCGTGGTGCCTGATTCGGTCTGATCGATCGGTTCAACCTGTAGGAGCGGCCTTGTGTCGCGAAAGGGCCGCAACGCGGCCCCGGTATTGATGCGCAACACTTGAAATTGCTGGGGCTGCTTTGCAGCCCTTTCGCGACACAAGGCCGCTCCTACAGGGAACGCGCCCACTTTTAAAATGGGCTAGAAACCCACTGTCGCCGACAGCAGGTAGGTACGCGGCGTAGACAGCGTCAGCCCCGGCTCGCTGTCATCCGAGGCCCCGGCCGAACTCCAGTAGCGGTCGTCCAGCACGTTCTCGACACTGGCACGCAAGGTCACCTGAGTGGCATCCACCTTGAACGCATAACGCGCTCCCACGTCGTAACGCTCCCAACCGTCTATCTGCTTGCTGTTGTTCTGGTCCAGGTACTGCGAGCTCGAGTGGATGCCCCGCGCCGTCAGGGTCAGGCCGTTCACCCCAGGCACATCCCATTCTGCGCCAAGGTTGACGTTGTACTCGGGCGTGGCCGGCGCGCGGTTGCCATCGTAGGCGCCACCGATGGTGTCGGTCAGTTCGCTGTCGATATACATCACCCCGCCCAGCACACGCACGCCCTGCACGGGCTCGCCGAACACGCTCAGTTCGATACCGCGGTTGTCGCGCTTGCCATTGGGGCCGAACACCCGCGATGTGGGGTTGGTTTCGTAGGCGGGCTGGCGGATGCGGAAGGCACTGGCGGTAAAGGCGACCTGGCCCAGGTCGTACTTGGCCCCCACCTCGACCTGGCGGCTGGTGAACGGCGGGAAGATCTGGTCTTCGTTGACCGATGTCGACGGCGCAATCTTGCCCTGGCTCAGGCCCTCCATGTAGTTGGCATACAACGACAGCTGGTCGTTGACCTTGAGCAGCACGCCGCCCGAGGGCGACACCTTCTCTTCATCGTAGGCGGTATCCCCCTTGATGCCGTCGCTCCAGTCATCCACCTGCACCCGCTGCCAGCGCGCGCCCAGGGTCAGCAGCAGGCGGTCATCGAAGAAGCCCAGGGTGTCGGCCAGGGCCACGCCGGAAAAGCGGTTTTCCGTGTACACCTCAGGGTCGATGCGGGTTGGCGTGCCCGGTGTCGGCGTGGCCAACGGGTGGTAGAGGTTGCTGGGCGCCGAGGCATAGCGGGCGCCGCCGTTGGTGAAGTCCATGTAGAAGTAGGTGGCGGCCAGGTTCAGTTCGTGGCTGACCGGCCCGGTATGGAACCAGTTGCGCACGCCGGCCATGGCGGTACGCACGGTTTCATCCCGGGTGAAGTCGCGCGGCTGCACGGTGAAGTCGCCGGCATCGTTGCTGATGGACACGTTGTGGCGCAGGAAGTCATGGTTGCTCTTGCGCGCGCCGACCGCGCCATAGGCCAGCAGCGACTCGCTGATATCGTACTCGGCATGCAGCGCACCGAAGGTGTCGTTGGTGCGCGCCTTGCTCCAGGCCTGGGCGTAGTTGTGGCGTACGTCGTTGGCATCCGGCACCTTGGCATTGGCACCGACCAGCACCCGCTCCTGCGGTGCATCGGTATCGCGCTCGGTATGGCCAAGGTCCGCCGAAAGCCGCAGGCGCTCGCCACGAAAGTCCAGGCCCAACACCGCCATTTCACGTTCGACTCGCTGGTGGTCCCATTCGGTATCGCCCGCCTGTTTCACGCCATTGAAGCGCACGCCGAACTGCTGGCCTTCGCCAAAGCGCCGGCCAACGTCCACCGCACCGCCTGCCTGACCCGCCGAGGCATAGCTGCCGGTAAACTCGGTGAGCGGCTGGTCGCCGGCCCGCTTGGGCTGCACATTGATGCCGCCGCCGACACTGCCTCGCGGCGAAATGCCATTGATGAGCTGGCTGGGGCCTTTGATGATGTCGACCCGGTCGGCCATTTCCATGTCGATCGAGTAGGTCGGCAGGATGCCGTACAGGCCGTTGTAGGCCACATCACTGTTGAACAGGCTGAAGCCGCGAATGGTGAACTGCTCGAAGCGCCCACCCGCCGGGTTGGTGGCGCGTACCGATGGGTCGCTGGCGATCAGCTCGCCCAAGGTCCGCGCCTGCTGGTTCTTCACCAGTTCGCTGGTGTAGCTGGTGATGCTGAACGGGGTTTCCATGAAGTCGCGCGTGCCGAGCAGGCCCTGTGAACCCTGACGGGCCACCTGGCCACCGGCATAAGGTTGTGTTTCGTTGCCTGCGGCCAGGCCACCGACGATGCTGGTCGGGGCGATTTCAAGCGCACCACCCGCCTGGGGTGCCGGCATCAATGTGAAAGCGCCCTCGCCCACCGGCAGCAACTGCAGGCCGCTGCCGCGCAGCAGCTGGGTGAAGCCTTCGTCGACGCTGTAGCGGCCGGACAGGCCATTGCTCTGCCGGCCGTTGACCAGCGCCGGGTCCAGCGACAGGCTGACCCCGGCCTGGTCGGCAAACTGGGTAAGTGCCGCACCCAGGCTGGCGGCTGGCACCTGATAGCTGCGCCGGGCAGGTTCATCGGCCCAGGCCGGTGCACACAACAACAGGCTCATGGCGAACAACGGATGTGCCGCACGCGCCAGTGGGCGCAGGCGGCTGGACATGACAACAGGCATTGAACAAGGCTCCCCTTTATTTGCTCCTACCGGTAATGACCGGTGAGCGAAAAAAAGGGGACAGCCTCATGCGCGATTTTCCCGCGCGGCCAGGCTCACCCAGTAACGCGTGCGCGTGTGCACCTGCAACGGCAGGCTGGCGGCGAGCAAGGCCAGCACCCGGTCGGTGTCGTCGAGGCGGAACGTACCGGTCACGCGCAGGGCCTCCAGTTCGGGCGCCCAGCGCAACACGCCGGGGCGGTACCTGCGCAGCTCGTGCAGCAGTTCACCCAAGGGGCGGTCCTCCAGGCGCAGTACCCCTTCGCGCCAGCCCAGCAGCCATGCGTCCAGGCCGGTGACAGGGCCAACCCCGGCCACTTGCAGGCTGGCCTGCTGCCCGGCCTGCAGCAGCAGCGCCGGGCCTTGCCGCGGCTGCAGGTTGGCCGTGCCCTTGAGCACCGATACCCGGCAAGCCTGATCGACCAGGCGCAAGCACACCTCGCCAGCATCCAGCGCGACCTGGCCATAGGGCACCTGCAACGTCAGGCTCAGGTTGCCGGGCAACCTGACTGCCACTTCGCCACGCAGCAATGTCAGGCGACGCGCGCCCAGGTCGATATCCACCGCACTGTCGGTGTTCAACTGCACGAATGTGCCATCGCTCAGCAGCACCTGCCGGCGCTCCCCGACCGCGGTGCGCATGTCGGCGGCCCAGGCCTCCAGCGGCAATTCGCGGCTTGCCAGCCAGGCCGCCGGCAACAATGCAGCCACGCCCAGGGCCTGCTTGAGCAGCGCCCGGCGGCCGCTATCCGGGCGGTCCAGGGTGGCCATGGCCAATGCGCCGGGTAGCGCGGAAAAGCGCTGGCGCAACAGCAGTGCCTTTTGCCAGGCGTGTTCGTGCAAGGTGCTGCTGGTGCGCCATTGTTCCAGGCGCTGCAGGTCACCCTCGCTGGCAGCGCCAGAGTCCACCAGTGCCAGCCAGCGCGCGGCGGCCTGCAGTGCCTCGCGGGTTTCGGGGGAATGGCTGGTCATTACAGTTCGGCCAGCAGGCAATGCTCGTAGGCCTGCGCCATGTAGCGTTTGACCGAGCGCTCGCAAACGCCCAGGCGCTTGCCGATCTCGGCATAGCCCAGGCCCTCCAGCTGGCTCCAGAGAAAGGCCTTGCGTACCGGCGCCTTGAGGCCGTCGAGCAACTCGTCGAGGGCTTGCAGGGTTTCCAGCAGTACCCAACGCTGCTCTGGCGAGGGCACATGCTGCTCGGGCAACTGCGCCAGTGCATCGAGGTAGGCTTGTTCCAGGCTGCGCCGCTGGTGGAAGTTGCTCAGCAGGCGCTTGCCCACGGTCAGCAGGTAGGCACGCGGTTCGCGAATGTCTGCCAACGGCTGGGCGCTGGCCAGGATACGCAGGAAGGTATCCTGGCTGAGGTCGGCGGCATCCCAGGCATTGCCCATGCGCCGCCGCAGCCAGGTTTCCAGCCAGCCGCGGTGTTCCCGGTACAGGGCAGGCAGGCTATGCTCCGGTGGCGGCGCGGCGTCGATCATGGGGAAGGCCCTGCGGTGGTGTAAATAAGATTAATTCTAATTTACACCATGCCACAGAACCAAGCGGTTTGTTACCAGTCAGGCAATCGCCGCATCCACCAGCACCTGCGCTTCCTGCACCAGGCGCTGCAGGTGCGCCTCGTCGATGAAGCTTTCGGCGTAGATCTTGTAGATATCCTCGGTGCCCGAAGGGCGCGCGGCGAACCAGCCATTGGCGGTCATCACCTTCAGCCCACCGATCGCCTGGCCGTTGCCCGGTGCATGGCTGAGGATCTGCACGATCGGCTCACCCGCCAGCTCGGTCGACTTCACCTGCTCCGGCGCCAGCTTGCTCAGCAAAGCCTTCTGCCGGGCATCGGCCTTGGCTTCGACACGGGTGGCGAACGGCTTGCCCAGCGCCTCGGTCAGGTCGGCGTAGGCCTGGCTTGGGTTGCGCCCGGTGCGGGCGGTCATCTCGGCAGCCAGCAAGGCCGGGATCAGCCCGTCCTTGTCGGTGGCCCAGACCGAGCCATCGCGGCGCAGGAACGAAGCCCCCGCACTTTCCTCGCCACCAAAGCCCAGCGTGCCGTCGAACAGGCCCTGGGCGAAGAACTTGAAGCCCACCGGTACTTCGTACAGTTCACGGCCCAGGCGCTGGGTGACGCGATCGATCAGGCCGCTGGACACCACGGTCTTGCCGACGGCGGCATCGCTGCGCCATTGCGGGCGGTGGCGGTACAGGTAGTCGATGGCCACGGCCAGGTAGTTGTTCGGCTGCAGCAGGCCATCGGGGGTGACGATGCCATGGCGATCGTGGTCGGGGTCGCAGGCGAAAGCCACGTCGAAGCGTTCGCGCAGGCCGATCAGGCCCTGCATGGCATAGGGCGAGGACGGGTCCATGCGGATCTGGCCGTCCCAGTCGACGGTCATGAAGCGGAAGGTCGGGTCGACCTCGGTGTTCACCACTTCCAGGTCCAGCTGGTAATGCTCGGCAATCGCCGACCAGTAGCGCACCCCTGCCCCGCCCAGCGGGTCGACGCCCAGGCGCAGCTTGGCAGCGCGGATGACGTCGAAGTCGATGACGTTTTCCAGGTCAGCCACGTAGTTGCTCACGTAGTCGTGACGCTGGGTGGTGGATGCCTGCAGCGCCTGGGCATGGTCCATGCGCTTGACGCCCGCCAGGTCAGCAGCCAGCAGTTCGTTGGCCTTGGCCTCGATCCACTTGGTCACGTCGCTGTCGGCCGGGCCGCCATTGGGCGGGTTGTACTTGAAGCCACCGCTTTGCGGCGGGTTGTGCGACGGGGTGATGACGATGCCGTCGGCCAGGCCCTGCTCGCGGCCACGGTTATGGCAGAGGATGGCATGGGAAACCGCTGGTGTTGGCGTGTATTCGTCGTCCTTGGACAGCATTACCTGCACGCCATTGGCAGCCAGCACTTCCAGGGCGCTGGCGGTAGCCGGTGCCGACAGTGCGTGGGTGTCGGCGCCGATGAACAGCGGGCCATCGATGCCCTTCTCCTGGCGATACAGGCAGATGGCCTGGGTAATGGCCAGGACGTGGTACTCGTTGAAACTCAATTCAAGCGAAGTGCCACGGTGCCCCGAGGTGCCGAAGGCCACCCGCTGGGCCGCCACGGCAGCATCGGGGCGGCCGGTGTAGTAGGCGGTGAGCAGTCGGGGAATATCGACCAGCACGCTGGCCGGAGCCGGCTTGCCTGCCAAAGGACTGAGCGTCATGCAGAAACCTCGAGTTCAACGGATGTTGGTGTTGGAGCGTGCAGTGTACTGAGAGTTGCAATGCCGTGCGATGGGCGGCAGCAAAGAAACATCAGGCCATGCAGCCCGCTTTTTTGTAGGAGCGGCCTCGTGTCGCGATAGGGGTGCGAAGCGCCCCCAGGATCTTCGCACCTTCAGGAATTGTCGGGGCCGCTTTGCGGCCCTTTCGCGGCACAAGGCCGCTCCTACATGGGCCAGCGCATGCCGCTCATCTGCCTCATGACGGTCTAGAGTAGAAACCATGCACCCCGCAAAAGAGACCCCATGGCTTTCCACCGCCTGACCCACACCCACCCGCGCCTGAGCATCGCCACTGTGGTCGGCCTGCTCGGCGCCTGGCTGATCCCCGCCAGCGACAGCGTGCAGCACATCCTCGCCGGCTGGAATCTTGGCGTATGGCTGTACCTGCTGCTGGTGCTCTACCTGACCTTGAGCGCCAATGCGGAAAAGGTACGCAAGGTCGCCCGCGTCGAAGACGAAAACGCCGGCCTGGTCCTGCTCACCGTGTGCATCGCCGCCATCGCCAGCCTCGCCGCCGTCACCCTGCAACTGGTGTCCAGCCGTGGCCTGCAAGGCACGGCGCTGGTCGTGCACTACCTCTACACCGGCCTGACCGTGGCCGGTTCCTGGCTGTTGATCGGCTGCATTTTCAGCCTGCACTATGCGCGGCTGTTCTATACCGGACAAAACCACGAACCGCCGCTGCGCTTCGCCGATGGCGAACGCAACCCCGATTACTGGGACTTCCACTACTTCTCGTTCACCATCAGCGTGGCGGTACAAACCTCAGACGTGGGCGTCGCTGGGCGGGGGCTACGGCGGGTGGTGCTGGCGCATTCGCTGGTGGGGTTCGTATTCAACACGGCGATCCTGGGATTCACCATCAACATCGCTGCCGGGTTGCTCGGCTGATCACACCGCTCGTCCGAAAACATCGCGCGGCAAATTCGATCAAATTGGCAGCACCTGGCGGGTTATCTGCTGTCAACATGCCAGGAAAACGTTTGCCTTGCGGGCCTGCGCAAAATGCCGTCCATGACAAAGATGTGACCTCTGTCATGCATCAGTGAATTTGTCTTATTGGCCGCCGAGAATAGTGCGTGACAGGTGCTATGGTTACTTTCCCGGCGGCCGCATCGATGTGGCCACCCGCTCACCACGTCCAGGTACGAACAAGGAGGCTGGCATGAACAAGATGACGTTCCCCAACGCCTGCCAGGTGATGCGCTGGCATTTCCACCCGCTGGGCTTCGAAGCCAGCATGGATGCGCCACGCAGCATGGTCGCGCGGCTGTTCGACCGCGCCACCGGTGAAACCCTGCTGGCGATTGCCGGCATCCCCTGCTCGGCAATCATGGCCGCCGCCGACGTAGAGCGCATCATCGAGGCCGTCGAGGCGGAGATGGATACTTTCATGCCCGCCTTCACCCTGCGCGACGCAGTCTAGCCCACTGCGGTACTTTCCTGGCGCATGGCCTGCAACTTGCCCATGAACTGCTCGGCCGGCACCGGCTGGCCCAGCAGGTAGCCTTGCAGCGAATCGCAGCCCAGGCGGGTCAGGAAGTCCTGCTGCCTGTCAGTCTCCACCCCTTCGGCAACGATGCGCAGCCCCAGCGCCTGGCCCAGCGCCACGATTGCCGAAACGATCGCCGCATCATCGCTGTCCTGCTCCAGGTCGCGCACGAAACCGCGGTCGATCTTCAGCTCGTTGGCCGGCAGGCGCTTGAGGTACATCAGGCTGGAATAGCCGGTGCCGAAGTCATCGATAGACAGGTCCACGCCCATGTCGGACAGCCGTTGCAGCACCGTCAGGCTGGCATCGGCGTCGTGCATGGCGGTGGTTTCGGTAATTTCCAGGGTCAGGCAGTTGGCCGGCAGGCTGTTCTGCTGCAGGGCTCGGGCCACGCTCTCGACCAGCCCGGCATGGCAGAACTGGATGGCCGACAGGTTCACCGCCATGCGCCAGCCGTGGTGCCCCTGGTCCAGCCACTGGCGCATCTGCCGGCAGGCCTCGATGAGCACCCATTCGCCAATGGGGATGATCAGGCCGGTCTTTTCTGCCAGGCCGATGAAACGGTCGGGCAGCAACAGGCCCTGCTGCGGGTGCTCCCAGCGCAGCAACGCCTCGGCACCGATCGGTTGGCAATTCTGGGCGTCGAACTTGGGCTGGTAGTGCAGGCGGAACTGGCGCTGCTCCAGGGCCTGGCGCAGGTCCTGCAGTAGCTGCAATTGCTGGCGAGCGTTGCTGTTCATCGACGCGTCGAAGAAGCTGTAGCCATTCTTGCCGGCGCTCTTGGCGTGATACATGGCAGCGTCGGCATTGCGCAGCAGCTCATGCTGGTCCAGGCCATTGCCCGGGTACAGGACGATGCCCAGGCTCGCTGTCAGCTGCAGGTCATGCTCGGCCACGCGGAATGGCCGTGACACCAGGTTGACCTGCTTGACCGCCACATCCATGGCATCGTTCGGCTCGCGCAGTTCCACCAGCAGCACGAATTCGTCGCCGCCGATGCGCGCCAGCGTGTCCTGGCTGTGCAGGTGCCCGCGCAGGCGCGCCGCCACGGCCTTGAGCAGCAAGTCGCCGATGTGGTGGCCGAAAGCATCGTTGACTGGCTTGAAGCCGTCCAGGTCGATGAACATCAGGGCAAAGTAGCCGCCCTGCTCCGCTACCTTGGCAATGGCCTGCTCGATGCGGTCGGCCAGCAACGTACGGTTGGGCAGGTCGGTGAGCGTGTCGTGCAGGGCCAGCTGGGTAAGTTCCTGGTTGGCCAGGGTCAGCGAACGGGCCAGCTCGGCGGTGCGTGCCTCCAGGCGGGCATCCAGTACCGAGGTGAGCAAGGCTACCGCCAGTACCGCCAGCGTGGTGATCAGCACCAGGTAGACCAGGCCGTCGCCTTGCAGGCCTCCCGCTGCCAGCGCACCGCAGAAGCTGCCTTCGGGGAAATTCGCCGCGGCCATGCCGGTGTAGTGCATGCCAACGATGGCAAAGCCCATCACCACTGCCGCCAGGCCGCGAATCTGCCTCACATAAGGAGTATGCGCACGCAGCCGGAAGGCGATCCACAACGCCGCTGCCGAGGCGGCCACGGCAATCAGCAGCGAGGCCCCGAACAGCGTCGGGTCATAGTCGATGCCCGGCAGCATGCGCAGCGCGGCCATACCGGTGTAGTGCATGCAGGCAATGCCGGTGCCCATGATCAGAGCGCCAAATGCCAATTGCTGCCACGGCAGGCTCGGCTGGCTGACCAGCCACAGGGCAAAGCCCGAGGACAACACGGCAATCAGCAGCGAGAACGCGGTCAGGGCAAGGTCGTAGCCCAGGTCGATGGGCAGGCTGAAGGCGAGCATGCCGATGAAGTGCATCGACCACACGCCGATGCCCATGGCCAACGCGCCCCCCCCCATCCACAGGCAGGCAGCCCGGCCTTTGGCCGTGGCGATGCGGCCGGTCAGGTCAAGGGCGGTATAGGACGCCAGAATCGCCACGCACAGCGAAATCAACACCAGCGAAGAGGAGTAGCTACCGATCAGCATCGAGAGTTCCAGCGGGGCGGGAGGCCCGGAAAAAGCTGACGATTGTACTCAAGGTCAGGCGAAACGCACGGGGTTTTTGCGAATGGGAATGGATCCAAAGGGAAGACGCTATACGGCCTCGCAGAAATGCACTCTCTTTTGTGGGAGCGGCCTTGTGTCGCGAAAGGGCTGTGAAGCAGCCCCAGCAATATCAGCCATTGTGCCGAGAACCTGGGGCCGCTTTGCGGCCCTTTCGCGACACAAGGCCGCTCCCACAAAGCACTGCCAATATTTCAGTCCTGCTCGGCAAACGCCTGTTCCGAATCCCAACCACCACCCAGCGCGGCAACCAGCTGCACGCTGGCCACCAGGCGCCCTTGCAGCAGGTTCAACACACTGCGCTCGTTGCTCAGCGCCGTGGTCTGCACGTTGACCACATCCAGGTAGCCGATCAGCCCGGCGCGGTACTGGTTCTCGGTCAGGCGCAGCGACTCGCGAGCGGCATCCAGTGCCTCCTGGCGCACCACCGCCTCATCGCCATACACCTTCAACTGCACCAGCAGGTTTTCCACTTCCTTGAAGCCGTCGAGCACGGTCTGGCGGTACTGCGCCACGGTCTGGTCATACACCGCCACCGTGCGGTCCACCTCGGCACTGCGCTTGCCGGCGTCGAACAAGGTCAGCGCCAGCTGCGGGCCCACCGACCAGTAGCGGTTGGGCAGTTCGATCCAGTTGCTGAAGCTGCTGCTGGAGTAACCGCCACTCATGCTCAGGCTCAGGTCCGGAAAGTACGCCGCCCGCGACACGCCGATGTTGGCGTTGGCAGCCATCACGTTGCGCTCGGCCGCAGCGATGTCCGGGCGTCGCTCCAGCAACTGCGAAGGCAAGGCCACCGGAATTTGCGGCAGCGCCGGAATGGATTTGCTGTCGGCCAGGGCGAAGTCCGCCGGGGTCTTGCCCAGCAACACGGCAATGGCATTCTCGAACTGTGCGCGCTGCCAGACCAGGTCGATCAGGTCGGCCTGGGTGCTCTTGAGCTGGGTACGCGCCTGGGCCACTGCATCAGGGCCGGCGACGCCAGCGCGATACTGGTTTTCGTTCATCCGCAGGGAACGTTCATACGCTGCCACGGTGGCTTCCAACAGGCGTTTCTGCTCGTCGATCACCCGCAACTGCAGGTAGTTCTGCACCAGTTCCGACTGCTGGCTGAGGCGGATCGAGGCCAGGTCGGCCAGACTGGCTTCGGCACTGGCTTCGTTGGCGTTCAGGGTCTCGCGCAGCTTGCCCCACAGGTCGATTTCCCAGCTGACGCCGAGCTGGGCATTGTAGGTGTTGCGAATGCCACTGCTGTTGTTGGACAGGCTCGAGCTGGAGCTGCCGGTACCCTGGGCCGAGCGGGTCTTGCCGACGCTCAGGTCCAGGCTGGGGAACAGCGCCGCCCGGCTGCTGCGCACCAGCGCCTGGGCCTGGCGATACTGGGCCTCCGATTGGGCCACGGTCTGGTTGCTGCGGTTGAGCTCTTCGACCAGTGCATTGAGCCCGGCATCGCCGTAGATTTCCCACCAGGCGCCGCGGGCGATGGCATCGGACGGCGTGGCCTGGGTCCAGCCTTCGGCGTGCTTGAACTGCGCCGTGCTGCTCAGCTCCGGGCGGTGGTAGTCCGGGCTCAGGGTGCAGGCGCTGAGCAAGGCGACGCACAACCCGGCGCCGAGCAGGCGCGAGCCACGCCCACGGGTCAGCGTCTGCAGGGCGCGGTGAAGTGGGGTCTGGGCAAAAGTCATAGCGGGGTTTCCAGGGCGGCGTCGGTGCGCACGCCACGCCAACGGTTGAAACGGTGACGCAGGCGGTCCAGGTACAGGTAGACCACCGGTGTCGTGTAAAGAGTGAGGACCTGGCTGAACACCAGGCCGCCAATGATGGTCAGGCCCAGTGGCTGGCGCATTTCCGCGCCTTCGGCGCGGCTCAGCAGCAGCGGCAAGGCACCGAGGATGGCCGCCAGGGTCGTCATCAGGATCGGCCGCAGGCGCAGCAGGCAGGCCCGGCGGATCGACTCTTCCGGTGTCAGGCCCTGGTGGCGCTCCAGCTGCAAGGCCAGGTCGATCATCAGGATGGCGTTCTTCTTCACCACGCCGATCAGCAGGAACAGCCCCAGCAGCGAGATCAGGCTGAACTCGCCGCCGGTGGCGTACAGCGCCAGCAGGGCACCGACGCCGGCCGAGGGCAGTGTCGAGAGGATGGTCAGCGGGTGAATGTAGCTTTCGTAGAGAATGCCCAGCACCAGGTAGACCAGCACCAGCGCGCCAAGAATCATCAGCGGCTGGCCTTCCTGGGTCTTGGCGAAGGCATCGGCGGTACCACCAAGCTTGGCAATCACTTCCTCGGGCAAGCCCAGCTTGGCCACCGCACGCTCCAGCGCCGCCATGGCCTGGTCGGGGCTGTAGCCTTCGGCGACGTCGAAGGCGATGCTTTCGGCGGCGAACTGGCCTTCGTGGCTGACCCGGTCGTTGGCCAGGCTGTTCTCGTAGTGGGCGATGGTCGACAGCGGTACGCGGGCACCGTCGGCGGTAATCACCTGCACCTGCTCGAGGGTGCTTGGGTCCCAGGCGTACTTCGGGTTGATCTCGAGCACTACCTGGTACTGGTTGAGGCTGTCGTAGATGGTGGATATCTGCCGCTGGCTATAGGCGTTGTTCAGCACCGAGGTGACCATGTCCATGTCGATGCCCAGGCGCTTGGCCTGGTCGCGGTCGACCACCAGGGTCACCTGCTGGGTGCCGGCACCGTCGCGGGCGTCGATGGCAGTCAGTTGCGGCAGTGCACGCAGCGCCGCCACCACTTTCGGGAACCATTCGCGCAGGGCCGCCAGGTCTCCGCTCTGCAGGGAGTACAGGTACTGCGAAGAGGTCTGGTCACGGCCACCACCGCCCAGTTGCAGGTCCTGGTCGGCCATCAGGAACAGCCGCCCGCCGGGTACCTTGGGCATTTCCTTGCGCAGGCGTTCGATCACCTTCTGGGCGTCGAGCTTGCGCTCGCTGATCGGCTTCAGGCGCACCAGCACAAAGGCATTGTTGGTGCCGCTGTTGCCACCGATGAAGCCGGCAACGCTCTGCACTGCCGGGTCGGCCAGCAAGGCGCGGCGGTAGATTTCCATTTTCGGTTGCATGACGCTGAACGACAGGCCATCGTCGCCACGGATGAAGCCTATCAGCTGGCCGGTATCCTGCTGCGGCATCAGCGTTTTCGGCACCACCACGTACAGGGCGATGTTGATGCCGATGGTGGCCAGCAGGCTGATCAGCGTCAGGCGTTTGTGGCGCAAGGCCCAGCCCAGGCTGCGGTCATAGGCATCGACCATGCGCTGGTGCAAGTGTTCGCTCCAGCGCTGCAGACGTGTCGGCTCGGCCTGGTGCGGTTTGAGCCAGCGGGCGCACAGCATCGGCGTGAGGGTCAGCGACACCACCAGCGACACGATGATCGCCGCCGCCAGGGTGATGGAGAACTCCTGGAACAGGTTGCGCACGATGCCACCCATGAACAGGATGGAGACGAATACCGCCACCAGCGACACGTTCATCGACAGCAAGGTGAAACCCACTTCTTTGGCGCCCAGGAAGGCCGCTTTCATAGGCGGTTGGCCGTCCTCGATGTGCCGGGAGATGTTCTCCAGCACCACGATGGCATCGTCCACCACCAGGCCGGTGGCGAGGATCAGCGCCATCAGCGACAGGTTGTTGAGCGAGAACCCGCACAGGTACATGACCGCGAAGGTGCCCACCAGTGAGACCGGCACCGCCAGGCTGGGGATCAGCGAAGCACGCAGGCTGCCGAGGAACAGGTAGACCACCAGGATCACCAGCACCACGGCGATCAGCAGGGTGTGCTCGGCTTCCTTGAGGGTTGCCTTGATCACTGGCGAACGGTCCATGGCCACGTTCAGTTCCACGCTGGCCGGCAGCAGCGACTGCAGGGCCGGCAACTGCGCCTTGATCTGGTCGACCGTTTCAATGATGTTGGCGCCTGTCTGGCGGTTGACCACCAGCAGCACCGCGCTCTGGTCATTGAAGAAGCCGCTGTTGTAGCGGTTCTCGACGCCGTCGGTGATGGTCGCCACGTCGGAAAGGCGCAGGATGGTGCCGTTCTGCTGGCGGATCACCAGCGGCTCGTAGTCCTTGGCGCTTTCCAGCTGGTCATTGGCGCGCACCTGCCAGTTGCGCTCGGCGTCCTCGACAAAGCCCATCGGCCGGCGCTGGTTGGCGTTGGACACGGCAGTACGTACTTCATCCAGCGACAGGCCGTACTGGTTGAGCAATTGCGGCTCGACGGCAATGCGCACCGCCGGCAGCGAACTGCCGCCGATCTGCACCTCCCCTACCCCGGGCACCTGGGCCAGGCTCTGCGACAGGATGGTGTCGGCCAGGTCGTACAGCTGGCCCTTCTGCAGCACGTCCGAAGTCAGCGACAGCACCATGATCGGTGCCTGCGACGGGTTGATCTTCTTGTAGGTGGGCATGCTGCGCATACCACTGGGCAACAGGTTGCGGGTGGCGTTGATCGCCGCCTGCACCTCGCGCGCCGCACCGTCGATGTCGCGGCCCATCTCGAAGCCGATGATCACCCGTGTGGAGCCCTGGTTGGAGCTGCTGGTCAGGGTGGTCACGCCGGCAATGCTGCCAAGCTTGCGCTCCAGCGGCGTGGCCACGGTGGAGGCCATGACTTCCGGGCTGGCGCCTGACAGGTTGGCCGACACCACGATTACCGGGAAGTCCATCTGTGGCAGCGGTGCCACCGGCAGCAGGCCGAAGCTGACCCCGCCCA
Source organism: Pseudomonas sp. SA233 (assembly GCF_054792385.1). Taxonomy (NCBI): domain Bacteria; kingdom Pseudomonadati; phylum Pseudomonadota; class Gammaproteobacteria; order Pseudomonadales; family Pseudomonadaceae; genus Pseudomonas; species Pseudomonas sp. SA233. The sequence continues at coordinate 3,419,551 of NZ_CP096449.1, forward strand.
GCAGCATGATCGCCAGGCTCAACAGCATCGTCGCAACCGGGCGACGGATGAAAGGACCGGACAGGTTCATGCCTCGGCCTGCTTCACGTCAGTGGCCGGGCGCCAGCGGCGGGCCAGGCGGTCGAAGTACAGGTAGATGACCGGGGTGGTGAACAGCGTCAGCACCTGGCTGACCAGCAACCCGCCGACCATCACCAGGCCCAGCGGCTGGCGCAGCTCGGCACCGGAACCGGTGGCGAGCATCAGCGGCACCGCGCCGAACAGCGCGGCCAGGGTAGTCATCAGGATCGGCCGGAAGCGCAGCAGCGCCGCCTGGTAGATGGCATCGCGCGGGCTCATGCCCTGCTGGCGCTCGGCCTCGAGGGCGAAGTCGATCATCATGATCGCGTTCTTCTTGACGATGCCGATCAGCAGGATGATGCCGATGATGGCGATCATGCCCAGGTCGTTGCCGCTGATGAGCAAGGCCAGCAAGGCGCCGACCGCTGCCGACGGCAGGGTCGAAAGAATGGTCACCGGGTGGATGTAGCTCTCGTACAGCACGCCCAGCACGATGTACATGGTCACCACCGCCGCCAGGATCAACAGCAAGGTGCTCGACAGCGATGCCTGGAAGGCCTCCGCCGCACCCTGGAAGCGGGTCTGCACGCCCAGCGGCATGCCGATGTCCTTCTGCACCTGCTCGATCACCCGCACCGCCTTGCCCAGCGAAGCGCCGTGGGCCAGGTTGAACGACAAGGTCACCGCCGGGAACTGACCGATGTGGGAAATGGCCAGCTGGGCCTGGCGCTGCTCGATGCGCGCCAGCGCCGACAGGCGCACCTGGCCGCCATCGGTGGCCTTGACGTGGATCGACTCCAGCGCCTGTGGGCCGATCACCGCCGCATCCTGCGACTGCAGCACCACGCGGTACTGGCTGGCCTGGGTGTAGATGGTCGAGATCTGACGCTGGCCGAAGGCGTCATACAGGGCGTTGGTGATTTGCGACACGCTGATGCCCAGGCGGCCGGCCATGTCGCGGTCGATCACCAGGTACACCTGCAGGCCCTTGTCCTGCAGGTCGCTGGCCACGTCGGCCAGTTCGGGGCGCTGCTGCAGCGCCTGCACCAGCTTGCCGCTCCACTGCGCCAGCAGGTCGGCGTCGGGCGACGAGAGGCTGAACTGGTACTGGGTCCGGCTGACCCGGTCCTCGATGCTCAGGTCCTGCACCGGCTGCATGAACAGGCGGATGCCCACCAGCCGATCGACTTGCGGCTGCAGGCGGTTGATCACCTCGCTGGCAGTGACATCACGCTCGCCATGGGGTTTGAGGTTGATCAGCAGGCGGCCGCTGTTGAGCGTGGCGTTGTCGCCATCGACACCAATGTAGGACGACAGGCTCTGCACCGCCGGGTCCTGCAGGATCACCTTGCTCAGGGCCTGCTGGCGTTCGCTCATGGCGGCGAACGAGGTGGACTGCGGCGCTTCGGAAATGCCCTGGATCACCCCGGTGTCCTGTACCGGGAAGAAGCCCTTGGGCACCACCATGTACAGGAATACGGTGAGCGCCAGGCTGGCCACGGCCACCAGCAGCGTCAACGGCTGGCGCTTGAGCACCCACTGCAGGGCGCTGCCGTAGTGCCTGATCAGCCAGTCGATCCAGGCGCCACTGGCGCGGTAGAACCGGCCCTGTTCCTCTTCCTTGGGCTCGCGCTTGAGCAGGCGCGCGCACATCATCGGCGTGAGGGTCAGCGATACCACCAGGGAAATCAGGATGGCCACCGCCAGGGTGATGGCGAACTCGCGGAACAGGCGGCCGACCACATCGGCCATGAACAGCAGCGGGATCAGTACCGCGATCAGCGAGAAGGTCAGCGAGATCAGGGTGAAGCCGATTTGCCGGGCGCCCTTGAGCGCCGCCTGCATGGGCGTCTCGCCCTCCTCGATGTGCCGGGAGATGTTCTCCAGCATGACGATGGCGTCGTCGACCACGAAACCGGTGGCGATGGTCAGGGCCATCAGGGTCAGGTTGTTGACCGAGAAACCGGCCAGGTACATCACGCCGAAGGTGCCGATCAGCGACAACGGCACGGCGATCGACGGGATGAGTGTGGCGCTGAAACGGCGCAGGAAGACGAACGTGACCATCACCACCAGGGCGATGGCGATCAGCAGTTCGTGCTGCACGTCCTTGACCGCGGCGCGGATGGTCTGGGTGCGGTCGGTGAGCACCGACACATCGAGGCCGGCCGGCAGGTTGTCGGTGATCGACGGCAGCAGGGCCTTGATGCGGTCGACCACTTCGATGACGTTGGCGCCCGGCTGGCGCTGGATGTTCAGCAGCACGGCGTGGTTTTCGTTGGCCCAGGCAGCGAGGCGCTCGTTTTCGGCGCCGTCGACGATTTCTGCAACATCCTTCAGACGCAGAGGCGCGCCATTGTTGTAGGCCAGGATCAGGTTGGCGTATTCCTCAGGGGAACGCAGCTGGTCGTTGGCGTCGAGCATCGACACCCGGGTCGGGCCGTCGAAGTTGCCCTTGGGCTGATTGACGTTGGAAGCGCCGATCAGGGTGCGTACGTCCTCCAGGTTCAGGCCGTTGGCGGCCAGGGCATCGACGTTGACTTTGATCCGCACCGCCTGGCGCTGGCCACCGGCGATGCTGACCATGCCCACACCGCTGATCTGTGCGAGCTTCTGTGCCACACGGGTATCGACCAGGTCGTTGAGCTTGGGCAGCGGCATGGTCTTGCTGGAGATGGCCAGGGTCAGCACCGGGGTGTCGGCCGGGTTGACCTTGTTGTACACCGGCGGCGCCGGAAGGTCGCTGGGCAGCAGGTTGCTGGCGGCGTTGATCGCGGCCTGCACCTGTTGCTCTGCAACGTCCATGTTCATGTCGAGGTTGAAGCGCAAGGTCAGCACCGAGGCGCCGCCGGAGCTGGTCGAGGCCATCTGCTCCAGGCCTGGCATCTGGCCGAACTGACGTTCGAGCGGCGCGGTAACCGCGCTGGTCATGACCTGCGGGCTGGCGCCTGGGTACAGGGTCATGACCCGGATGGTCGGGTAATCCACCTGCGGCAATGCGGAAACCGGCAGCAGCTTGTAGGCGATCAGGCCGGCCAGGACGATGGCCAGCATGCTCAGCGTGGTGGCAACCGGCCGCAGAATGAACAGACGCGAGAGGTTCATGCGCCCGCCTTGCCTGCTGCGCTACCAGGCTGTGCTTCACCGGGCTGCACATCGCCAGTGCTTGCCGAACCCTTGGCTTCCTGGCCTTGCAGGTGCTGGCCCGGGGTGGTCGGCACCTGCGAGCTGTCTTCGACAACTTCCACCTTGGTGCCTTCGCGCAGGCGGTCGGTGCCTTCCAGCACCAGGCGGTCGCCGGCCTTGAGGCCCTCGAGAATGACGCTGTTCTCGCCGTCGCTGGCGCCGACCTTGAGCTTGCGGATGTTGACCGTGTTCTGGTCATTGACCACGTAGGCGAAGGAGCCGTCATTGCCGAACTGGATGGCCGCCGCCGGGGCCATGGTCACCTGCTTGAGGGTGTCGGCCAGCAGGCGCACGTTGACGAACTGGTTGGGGAACAGGGCCAGGTCCTTGTTCTCGAAGCGGCCCTTGAACTTGAGCGTGCCGGTGGTGGTGTCGATCTGGTTGTCGATGCTGCCCAGCACGCCGGTGGACTGCAGCTTGCTGTCACTGCGGTCCCAGGCTTCGACCGGCAGGCTGGCGCCGCTGCGGTAGCGCTCCAGCACGGTGCTCAACTCGGTTTCCGGCAGGGTGAAGGCAACACTGATCGGCTCGGTCTGGGTGATCACCACCAGCGCGGTGGTGTCGTTGGCCGCCACCAGGTTGCCCAGGTCGAGCTGGCGCAGGCCTACGCGGCCGTTGATCGGCGCGCGGATCTGGGTGAAATCGAGGTTCAGGCGGGCGTCGTTGACCTGCGCCTGGTTGGTCTTCACCAGCCCCTGGAACTGTGCCACCTGCGCTTCGGCGGTGTCGAGGGTTTGCTTGGCGATGCTGTCTTCGGCGTACAGGCCTTTATAGCGGGCCAGGTCGACCTGGGCGTTCTTCAGTTGCGCCTGGTTCTGCGCCAGGGTGCCCTCGGCCTGCTGCAGGGCAATGCGATACGGACGCGGGTCGATTTCGGCGAGCAGGTCGCCGGCCTTGACCTGCTGGCCTTCCTTGAAGTGGATCTTGACCAGCTCGCCAGCCACGCGGCTGCGCACGTTGACGGTGTTGGTCGCGGTGACTGTGCCCAGGGCCTTGTAGTACAGCGGGAAGTCGCCCACCCGCACCGGCTCGACGCGCACCGGCACCGGGTCGCTGGAGCCGCCGAAGCCCGGGCGACCGCCCATCATGCCCATGCCCTTGCCGCCGCGCCCGCCACCGGCTTCTTTATGCGCAGGCGTCGCCGCGGGCCACAGCCACCAGGCCAGTGCAGCCACCAGCAGCAGGATCAGCAGGCCGACGAGCCAGCGACGAGGGGAGCGGGAATTGGACACTTGCATGGGTTGAACGAACCTTGTTCGGAATGACGGCTTGGGGAGAATGAACGATAAGCACTGGCATCGTTTTAGCAAAGCGCCTTTACCAGAGGTTTACCTTTGCCTGACGTTGCCAAGGGGTTGAACTTTAAATGAAAACGGCCCGGAAAGCGTTCCGGGCCGTTTACAGGGTGTTGCTTGAGCGGTGGCGGGCTGAAAGGTTTCGGTTGCCTGTGCCGGCCCCTTCGCGGGTAAACCCGCTCCCACAGGTGCAGTGCACTACCTGTAGGAGCAGCCTTGTGCTGCGAAGGGGCCGGCACGGCAAAAGAGACTCTGTGGCAGTAATGCCCTCTTCGCAGCACAAGGCTGCTCCTACATAGGTACCGCGCAGTCCTGAAGCATTGTGCAGTACCGGTGGGAGCGGGTTTACCCGCGAAGAGGCCGGTACAGGCGATCGACGCCCGCCCTGCCCCACACAACTCTTACTTCAGTACAGCCAGCGCTGCATCGTAGTTCGGCTCATCAGCGATTTCGCCAACCAGCTCGCTGTGCAGCACCTTGTCGTTTTCGTCCAGCACCACCACGGCACGGGCAGCCAGGCCGGCCAGCGGGCCATCGGCGATGGCCACGCCGTAGTTTTCGAGGAACTCGCGGCCACGCAGGGTCGACAGGTTCTTCACGTTGTCCAGGCCTTCGGCGCCGCAGAAGCGTGCCTGGGCGAACGGCAGGTCGGCGGAGATGCACAGCACCACGGTGTTGGCCACATCGTTGGCCTGGGCATTGAACTTGCGCACGGAGGTAGCGCAGGTCGGGGTGTCGACGCTCGGGAAGATGTTCAGCACCTTGCGCTTGCCGGCGTAGTCAGTCAGCGACTTGTCAGCCAGGCCTTCACCTACCAGGGAGAAAGCCGGAGCCTGGGCGCCGGCTTTCGGCAGCTCGCCGTTGACCTGAACCGGGTTGCCTTTGAGAGTCACTTGAGCCATGACGAAATCCTTATGCGGGTTTGAAAAGGACACTGAGTTAAGCATGAAGGCGGCCGGGTGCCTATGGGGGCAGTGAAATTGTTCTATTACCGGACAATTCTTGTGGACAAAAAAAATGCCCGGGTGGCTACAAGCGCCCCGGGCATTACTTTTGCGGATGGCGTATCAGCCCAGCAGGCCGTATACCACCGAGGTCAGCGCAACCAGGCCGACGACTACCACGAACACGTTGGAGGCAGCACCGCTGTACTTGCGCATGGATGGCACGCGGCGAATGGCGTACATCGGCATCAGGAACAGCAACACCGCGAGGATGGGGCCACCGAGCGACTCGATCATGCCGAGGATGCTCGGGTTGAGGGTGGCGACAATCCAGCACACCACCAGCATCAGCGCGGCAACCACCCGGTCCAGGGTCTTGGCCGCCGGGCGTGCACCGGCCTTGGTGATGATGCCCTTCAGGCCTTCGCTGGCGCCGATGTAGTGACCGAGGAACGACTTGGCAATGGCCACGAAGGCGATCAGCGGTGCAGCGAACGCGATGGTCGGGTTGCTGAAGTGGTTGGCCAGGTACGACAGGATCGACAGGTTCTGCGCCTTGGCCTCGGCCAGCTGGGCGCTGCTCAGGGTGAGCACGCAGCTGAACACGAAGAACAGCACCATCACCACCATCAGCAGGTGGGCACGGCGCAGGATCTGGCCGCTACGCTCATCGGCATGCTCGCCGTAGCGGCGCTTCTGGTCGACGGCAAAGGCGGAGATGATCGGCGAGTGGTTGAACGAGAACACCATCACCGGAATCGCCAGCCACAGGGTGTGCAGGAAGGCCGAGGCCGGTGGTACCTGGGTGGCGCTGTCGAGAATGCCACCGGTCCAGTGCGGCACCAGGTACAGGCCCAGCAATGCCAGGGCGACGATGAACGGGTAGACCAGCAGGCTCATGACCTTGACCGTGGCCTGCTCCCCGCAGCGCACGATGGCCAGCAGGCCGAGGATCAGCACGAACGACAGGATGGCCCGTGGCGGCGGCTGCATGTGCAGCTGGTGCTCCATGAAGCTGGACACGGTGTTGGTCAGCGCCACGCTATAGATAAGCAGGATCGGGAAGATCGCGAAGAAGTACAGCACGGTGATCGAGGCGCCGGCGGTAATGCCGAAGTGCTCCTTGACCACTTCGGTGATATCGCCGTCATTGCGCCCGGAAAGGACGAAACGGGTCAGCCCGCGGTGAGCGAAATAGGTCATCGGGAAGGCCAGCATGGCCAGGATCAGCAACGGCCAGAAGCCGCCAAGGCCGGCGTTGATCGGCAGGAACAGGGTTCCGGCGCCGATCGCTGTGCCGAACAGGCCCAGCATCCAGGTGGTGTCGTGACGCGACCAGCTGCCGAGGGTGGCGGGGGTCGATTCTGCAAAGCGTTGTTCAACGCTTGGGGCCTGCTCATTCATTCCGGGTGAAGCTCCACTCGCAAGACTGCAACAGGCTGAGAATGGCGAAATAGACGTTTCGCCCAACTCAACCGAAAAAGGGAGCGCGATTGTGCACGGAAAGGTTGCACTTGCGAAGCCCTTTTCCGAGGAGCGGTTGCACTTGTCTTTACAAGCGGGTTGTGCCCGTGGGCTGCAGGAGGGATTTGACAGGTGCAGGAGCGGCCTTGTGTCGCGAAAGGGGCGCGCAGCGCCCCCAACGTTTGCAGCTTCGCCGCGAATATTGCCGGGGCCGCTTTGCGGCCCTTTCGCGACACAAGGCCGCTCCTACAAAGGCCGCGCCCCACAGAAGCGGCCTGGTACGGTGTTACTTCTGGACGGCGGCGAAGGCTTCGGCAACCCGTTGCAGGTTGGCCGGGCGCAGGCCGGACATGCATACGCGGCCGCTGTCGATCAGGTACACGCCGAACTCGTCACGCAGGCGGCGCACCTGCTCGACGCTGAAGCCGGTGTAGCTGAACATGCCGCGCTGGCGCAGGAAGAACTGGAAGTCCTGGCCTGGCAGCAGCACGGCCAAGGCATCGACCAGCGCCTGGCGCATGTCGAGGATACGTTTGCGCATCACTTCGACTTCCTCGGCCCACTGGGCATTGAGGGCGGCATCGCCGAGCACGCCAGCGACCAGCTGGGCGCCGAAGTTGGGCGGGCTGGAGTAGTTGCGGCGCACGGTAGCCTTCAGCTGGCCGAGCACGCTCTGGGCAGTGGCTTCATCGTCGCAGACCACCGACAGGCCGCCGACACGCTCGCCGTACAGCGAGAAGATCTTCGAGAACGAGTTGCTGACCAGGCACGGCACGCCGGCGCGGGCCATTTCGCGGATGGCGTAGGCGTCTTCCACCAGGCCTTCGGCGAAGCCCTGGTAGGCGATGTCGAGGAACGGGATCAGTTGGCGTGCCTTGACCACTTCAACCACCTGTTGCCACTGGTGCTGTTCCAGGTCGGCACCGGTGGGGTTGTGGCAGCACGGGTGCAGCAGCACCACGCTGTTGGCCGGCAGGGTCTGCAGGGTGGCCAGCATGCCGTCGAAGTCCACGCCACGGGTGGCCTGGTCGAAGTACGGGTAGGTGTGCACCTTGAAGCCGGCGCCTTCGAAGATGGCGCGGTGGTTGTCCCAGGTCGGGTTGCTGACCCAGACTTCGGACTGCGGGAAGTAGCGTTTGAGGAAGTCGGCGCCGACTTTGAGGGCGCCGGAACCGCCTACGGTCTGCACGGTGGCCACGCGCCCGCCGGTAACAGCCGGGTGATCGGCACCGAACAGCAGCGCCTGGATCGCCTGGCGGTAGCTGGCCAGGCCTTCCATCGGCAGGTACAGAGAGGCTTCGTGGTCCTGGCCGGCGATGCGTTTCTCCACCGCATCCACAGCCGCCAGCTGCGGCACCACGCCGGCCTCATCGTAGTACAGGCCGATACTCAGGTTGACCTTGTCGGCGCGCGGGTCGGCCTTGAAGGTTTCCATCAACGAGAGGATCGGGTCGCCGGCATAGGCATCGACATGTTTGAACACAGCGTGCAGCTCCTTGGATCAGGACAGTTCGAAAAGGCAGCCCTGAGCATACCCGGAGTGCGGGCTCAGGAACATCAACTATTGTGCAAGGTTGTCTATGCAACATTGCATGGCTGAGGATTGGTGCTGGATTCTTCGCGGGTAAACCCGCTCCCACAGGTCATGCACAATTTTCGAAGCCTGTGATAACCCTGTGGGAGCGGGTTTACCCGCGAAGAGGCCGGGTCAGCCAAGCAATTCTTTCAGGCCTTGCAACTCCTGCTCGGTCACCGCCACCCCCTCCTCCTCGGCCACCTCGCGCTCGCGGTAACGCCGCTCGCCCGGCATGCGCGTCAGCCCCACCGCCTGCATCTGCTCGACCAGCTCGCGGCTGCGCTGGGCAAACCGCTCGCCCTCGGCCTTGTTCGGGTCGATGACGATGATCAACTGCCCGGTCCACGGCGTCTTCGCCCCCGGGTGCCCCGACCAGTCGAACTCCCAGGAAAAATTCCCGCCGGTCAGCGCCGCCGCCAGCAACTCGACCATCATCGACAAGGCCGAGCCCTTGTGCCCGCCAAATGGCAGCAACGCGCCGCCTTCCAGAATCGCCTTGGGGTCGGTTGTCGGCTCACCATTGGCATCCACCCCCATGCCCTGCGGCAATTGCTGGCCAGCACGTGCGGCAATCTGCACGTCGCCATGGGCCATGGCGCTGGTGGCCATGTCGAAGACGATCGGGTCATGTTCGGCGCAAGGTGCGGCAAAGGCGATGGGGTTGGTGCCGAACAGCGGCTTGCGGGCGCCGTGCGGCACCACGCAGGTCATGCTGTTGACCACGCTCAGGGCTACCAGGCCTTCGTCGGCGAAAGGCTCCACATCCGGCCACAGCGCGGCGAAGTGGTGCGAGTTGTGGATCGCCAGCACGGCGATGCCCGCGTTGCGTGCCTTCGCCACCAGAAGTTCACGGGCCGCCGCCAGCGCCGGCTGGGCGAAGCCGCCTGCGGCATCGACGCGAACATAACCGGGCGCCACGTCGCTGACCTTCGGCGTGGCCTGGCCATCGACCCAGCCGCTGGCCAATGTCGAAACATAGCCGGGCATGCGGAACACCCCATGGCTATGGGCACCATCGCGCTGGGCGCTGGCGCAGTTGTGGGCCAGCACCCGGGCCACGCTTTCGCTGCAGCCATGGCGCTGGAAAATGCTCTGCAACAGGCCCTGCAGCTCGGTAAAAGGCACACGCACGACGGTGCTGGTGGAAGGTGCGGACATCTGAAGCTCCTTGTTGGAATTGGAATGGCTACAGCGTTGCAACGACAAAAACTTTCCTGCATGTGACAGCTATCTGTCAAATGTTGACTTGATGACAGAAAACAGCCATTTTCTTTCGCAAGCCTTACCCCTGGAGCCGCAGCATGAGCCAACCGATCAAGCAACGCCTGGAAAACAGCCTCGAAGGGGCCGCTGCTTCGGGCCGCAAGATCGCTACCTACATGCTCGCCAACCTGCATGAACTGCCGTTCCAGACCTCGGCCAGCATTGCCGTCAAGCTGGGCGTCAGCGAATCCAGCGTCGGCCGTTTCTGCCGCTCATTGGGTTATGCCCATCTCAAGGCGTTGAAGCAAGACCTGCAGAACGACCTGGGCGATGGCCCGTGGCTGGTGGGTGACCGCCTGCAAGATTACCGCCAGAACCAGGACGCCAGTGACAACGCCGGCAGCCTGGAGTTGGAAATCGCCGCCCTGGTGCGCGTGCACGAGTATCGCCAGAGCAGCGCCTGGCACAGCGTCGCGCAGCGCCTGGCAAGCAGGCAGCGGGTGTTCATCGCCGGCTTCCAGACCGAGCGCGGCATCGCCATGTGCATGAGCCACCTGCTGCAGTACCTGCGCGATGGCGTGCAGCTGGTGGATATGAGTGCCGGGCACTTTGGCGAAGTATTGCTGGGCCGCGCCGAAGACAGCGCCCTGGTGGTGTTCGAAGCCCGCCGTTATTCCCGCCATGCCCTGCTGTTGTGCCAGAAGGCGCGCGAGGCTGGCATAGCGGTCACGCTGGTGACCGACACCTTCTGTGACTGGGCCGATGCCAACGCCGACGAGGTGTTCCGCATCCCCACCGAGTTCAACCTGTTCTGGGAGTCCACCTCGACCATGCTGTCGTGGGTGCACCTGATGGTCAACGAGGTCTGCAAGAAGCTCGGGCCGGATGTTGAAAAACGCTTGGAAGCAACTGCCGCTCTACATAACGAATTCGTCGGCTACACCTCGTGGTCGACGGGAAAACAACAATAGCAAGAGTGCAATGAGGTGCGAGATGAAAAAGACCATGGCCTTGGTGGGTGCGTGCGCCCTGCTGCTGTCGGGTGCCGCCAGTGCCGAAACCCTGCGCTTCGCCACCGAGGGCGCCTACCCGCCCTTCAACTATGTCGACGCCAATAACCAGTTGCACGGCTTCGACGTCGACATCACCCACGCCCTGTGCGAGCAGATGAAAGTCGAGTGCACGCTGGTGGCCCAGGACTGGGAAGGCATCATCCCGGCGCTGATGGCACGCAAGTACGACGCAGTGGTCGCGTCGATGATCAATACCGAAGAACGGCGCAAGAAAATCGCCTTCACCGACCACTACTACCGCACCCCGCTGACTGTCGCCGTGGCCAAGGACAGCAAGATCACCGACGCCCAGACCAACTTCGACGGCTACACCGTTGGCGCCCAGTCGTCCTCCACCCAGGCCATCTACGCCGAAGACGTCTACGCCAAGGCCGGTGCGGATGTGAAGCTGTACCCGACCATGGACGAAGCCAACGCCGACCTGGCCGCGGGCCGCCTGGATGGCGTAATTGCCGACAAATTCCCACTGAACGAGTGGATGACCAAGAACGGCGGGGACTGCTGCAAGATCCTCGGCGACGTGGCCGACACCAAGGCCGATGCCGCCATTGCCGTGCGCAAGGACGACGAAGCCCTGCGCCAGCGCCTGAACACCGCGCTGCAACAGATCGTGGCCAACGGCACCTACCAGAAGATCGCCAGCAAGTACTTCGCTTTCGATATCTACAACTGATCTTCAAGCCCTCATTGCCTGACCGGGCCCTATCGCCGGCAAGCCAGCTCCCACAGGTTGCTCACTGACCTGAAGAACAGCGGTGTACCTGTGGGAGCTGGCTTGCCGGCGATGAGGCCGGTGAGGTCAACACAAGGTGTTCGTCATGCTCGATCAATTATCCTTGCTGTCCTTCGCCAGTGGAGGCTGGGGCCAGGCGCTGCTGGCCGGCGCGCTGGTCACCGTTTCCCTGGCCCTGGCCTGCCTGCCCATCGGCCTGCCGCTGGGCCTGGTCGTCGCCCTTGCAGCACGCTCGCGCAAGCGCTTGCCGCGCGCCTGGGCCACCACCTTCTCTACCGTGTTCCGTGGCCTGCCCGAACTGCTGACGCTGCTGATCATCTATTACGGCTGCCAGATCGCCGCACAGAAAATTCTCGCAGCCATGGGCTACCAGGGTGAGTTCCTGATCAATACCTTCCTCGCCGCGATGATCGCCTTCAGCCTGGTGTTCGCCGCGTTCTCCAGCGAGATCTGGCTGGCAGCCTTCAAGACCCTGCCCAAGGGCCAGCTGGAAGCCTGCTCGGCGCTGGGCCTGAGCAAGCGCACCGGCTTCTTCAAGGTGCTGCTGCCGCAATTGACCCGCATCGCCCTGCCCGGCCTGTCCAACAACTGGCTGTCGCTGCTCAAGGACACCTCGCTGGTCTCCACCATCTCGCTGGTCGACCTGATGCGCCAGACCAACCTGGCCGTCAGCGTGACCAAGGAGCCGATGTTCTTCTATGGCGTGGCCTGCCTGGGCTACCTGCTGTTCGCCGCCATTTCCGGGCGCGTGTTCGCCTTCATCGAACGGCGCAGCAACCGCCACCTGCAAGGAGCACGCGCATGAGCTTCGAACAACTGCTGGCGCTGGTACTCGACCCCGACCTGCTGGAACGCTACGGCCCACGCTTCCTCGATGGCCTGCTGGTAACGGCCAAGCTGGTGGCGATTTCCTTCAGCCTGGGTGCCGTGCTCGGCCTGTTGCTGGCCCTGGCGCGCATGTCACGCAGCCTGCTGCTGCAGCGCATGGCCGCCGGCTATGTGTACTTCTTCCGCGGCTCGCCGCTGCTGGCCCAGCTGTTCCTTCTGTATTACGGCCTGGGTTCGCTCAAAGGCTTCTGGCAGGACGTCGGCCTGTGGTGGTTCTTCCGCGAGGCGTGGTTCTGCACCCTGCTGGCGTTCACCCTGAACACCGCCGCCTACCAGGCCGAGATCTTCCGCGGCAGCCTGATGGCCGTCGCCCCCGGCCAGCATGAGGCGGCGCGGGCGCTGAACCTGAAGCGCTCGACCACCTTTTTCAAGGTGATCCTGCCGCAGTCGCTGCTGGTGGCCATCGGCCCGCTGGGCAACGAACTGATCCTGATGATCAAGGCCAGCGCGATCGCCTCGCTGGTGACCATCTACGACCTGATGGGCGTGACCAAACTGGCCTTCTCGCGCAGTTTCGACTTCCAGATCTACCTGTGGGCCGCCGTGCTCTACCTGCTGATCGTCGAACTGGTGCGGCGCCTGCTGAAACACCTGGAAGCCCGCCTGGGCCGCCACCTGAACTGACCGAAGGATACGTTCCATGCATTGCCAGACCCTTGTCCTCGGCGCCGGCATCGTCGGCGTCAGCACCGCGCTGCACCTGCAGGCCCGCGGGCGCCAGGTGATCCTGATCGACCGCGACGAACCGGGCAGCGGCACCAGCCACGGCAACGCCGGGCTGATCGAGCGCTCCAGCGTGATCCCCTATGCCTTCCCGCGGCAACTGGGCGCGCTGCTGCGCTACGGCTTGAACCGCCAGCCCGATGTGCGCTACAGCCTGCTGCACCTGCCCAAGGCCGCCCCCTGGCTGTGGCGCTACTGGCGCCAATCGGCCCCCGGGCGCCTGGCCGGGGCCGCCGCCGATATGCTGCCGCTGGTGCAACGCTGCGTCGAAGAGCACGACGCATTCATTGCTGCCGCCGGCCTGGAAGGGCTGGTGCAGGCCAAAGGCTGGATCGAAGTGTTCCGTGACCCGGCGCTGTTCGAGCAGGCCAAGGCCGACGCCAAGGGCCTGAGCCGTTATGGCCTGCAGTTCGAAATCCTCGAATGCGGGCAGTTGCAGGCCCGCGAGCACCAGCTGGACGCCAGCGTGGTCGGCGGCATTCACTGGCTCGACCCCAAGACCGTGAACAACCCCGGCGCCCTCACCCGCGGCTACGCCACCCTGTTCACGCAGCGCGGCGGGCAGTTCCTGCATGGCGATGCGCGCAGCCTGCGCCAGGTCGACGGCCAATGGCAGGTAGACAGCCGCCGCGGCCCGATCACCGCCAACGAGGTAGTGGCCTGCCTCGGCCCGCAGTCAGCCGACCTGTTCAGCGGCCTTGGCTACCAGATACCGCTGGCGATCAAGCGTGGCTACCACATGCACTACAGCACCCGTGACGGTGCGCAACTGGAGCATTCCATCTGCGACACCCAGGGCGGCTACGTGCTGGCGCCGATGGCCCGCGGCGTGCGCCTGACCACCGGCATCGAGTTCGACGCCAGCAGCGCGCCGGGCAACCAGATCCAGCTTGGCCGTTGCGAAGCCCTGGCGCGCAAGCTGTTCCCGGCCCTGGGTGAGCGCCTGGACGACACCCCGTGGCTGGGCCGCCGCCCCTGCCTGCCCGACATGCGCCCGGTGATCGGCCCGGCGCCGCGCCACCCAGGGCTGTGGTTCAACTTCGGCCACGCCCACCACGGCCTCACCCTGGGCCCGGTCAGCGGCCGGCTGGTGGCCGAACTGGTCACCGGCGAACGCCCCTTCACCGACCCCGCGCCCTACAGCGCGACCCGTTTCGACTGAACCCCTGCGGGAGAACAACAAGATGACCGCACCACTGAGCCTTGCCACCCTTGCCCCCGAACCCGACCCACGCCCGGTGCTGATCCGCATCGAAGGCCTGAACAAGCACTACGGCGCGTTCCATGTGCTGCGCGACATCGACCTGCAGGTGCGCGAAGGCGAACGCATCGTGCTGTGCGGGCCGTCCGGCTCGGGCAAGTCGACCCTGATCCGCTGCATCAACCGCCTGGAAGTGGCCCAGCAGGGCAGCATCAAGGTGGATGGCATCGACCTGGCGGCCACCACCCGCGAAGCGGCGCAGGTGCGCAGCGACATCGGCATGGTGTTCCAGCACTTCAACCTGTTCCCGCACATGAGCGTGCTCGACAACTGCCTGCTGGCCCCCACCAGCGTGCGCGGCCTGTCGCGCAAGGACGCCGAGGAGCGGGCGCGCATGTATCTGAGCAAGGTCGGCATCGAAAGCCAGGCGCACAAGTACCCCAGCCAGCTGTCCGGCGGCCAGCAGCAGCGCGTGGCGATTGCCCGGGCGCTGTGCATGAAGCCGCGGATCATGCTGTTCGACGAGCCCACCTCGGCGCTTGACCCAGAGATGGTCGCCGAGGTGCTGGATGTGCTGGTGCAACTGGCCGGCACCGGTATGACCATGCTCTGCGTCACCCACGAAATGGGCTTTGCCCGCCAGGTAGCCGAGCGGGTGCTGTTCCTCGAGGGCGGGCAGATCATTGAAGACAGCCCGCCGCAGGTGTTCTTCAACCAGCCGCGTACCGAGCGGGCCAAGGGGTTCCTGGCGCAAATACTGCACTGACACCTGTTCTGGCCTCTTCGCGGGCTCGCCCGCTCTCATAGAACAACACATGACTCATTGGTTCGGCGAGGTTCTGTAGGAGCAGCCTTGTGCTGCGAAGAGGCCGGGGCTGACAAAGCCTGTCTATCGGCTGTACCGGCCTCTTCGCAGCACAAGGCTGCTCCTACAAAGGACGCGTCAGACGAGCGATATTGGTTCTCTGCGCGAAAGCGCAGCCCAAAGGGCTGGGCAATCTCCCACAGGATCACCTCGGCCTTCGAGACCGGTGATCAACCTGTGGGAGCGGGCATGCCCGCGAAGAAGCCGGAACAGGCGATACCTTCATTGCACCGCTGCAAAGACCCAACTGCATCGTTAAATATTATTGACCTTAACCCCCGCCAAACCCACGCCACTACAGGCCCGCATCGGTTTAAGACCCCAGAATCCGGCGCATTCCCTGCCATCAAGCCCTGCTCCGTCGTTTGACATATCGAACGGCTCTGGCAAGCTATCTACAAGCCCCGACCGGAATCGTCGCCTCCGACGAGCCGGCAGTGCTCGGGGCTACAGGTTGCACCTATGGCCCCGCGCCGTGCACCTGCACAACAACGACAGGCCGAACCTGTCCCAAGGTGACATATGTCCAACAGCAACATTGGCAACAAGCAACCCTCCCTGCGCAAACCCGTCGTCCTGATGACCATGGGCAGCCAAGAGCGCAAAGGCCATGACTATCAGGTCATGACCCACAAATACATCACCCCGCTGGTCGAGTTTTCCGATTGCGTCCCGGTGCTGGTGCCCACCTGCTGCGGCATCGAAGACCTCGAGACCTATCTGGACATGGCCGACGGCGTGTACCTGACCGGCGCCGGCAGCAACATCGACCCGGCCCTGTACGGCCAGGAAAACGAGACCCCCGGCAAAGGCCAGGACCAGAACCGCGACCTGTTCGACATCCCGCTGGTCAAGGCCGCGATCAAGCGTGGCCTGCCGATCTTCGGCATCTGCCGTGGCATGCAGGAAATCAACGTGGCCCTGGGTGGCGACATCTACCAGAAGGTGTACGCCGAGCCAGGCTTCAACGACCACCGGGAAAACCCGGAAGACCCGGTCGAGGTGCAATACGCCCAGGTGCACGGCGTGAAGATCAAGCCGGACAGCTGGCTGCGTGACACCCTGGGTACCGACGAGATTCGCGTCAACTCGCTGCATGGCCAAGGCCTGCACAAGCTCGGCACCGGCATCGAGGCCATCGCCCACGCCGAAGACGGCCTGGTCGAGGCGATCCATGCCCCGAGCATCTCGCCATTCCTGTTCGCCGTGCAGTGGCACCCGGAGTGGCAAGCGGCGAAGAACCCGGATTCGATCAAGATTTTCCAGGCTTTCGGCGACGCTTGCCGGGCCCAGGTACGCAAGGCGCAGATCAAGCGCCAGCACGCTGCCTGACCCCAGTTTCCTCTGCTTTGATCGCGGGGCGGCGCAAGGCCGCCCTCGTTTTCCCCGGTCACCCTCTGCTGGTCCCAGAACACTTCCCGTGGAAACGGGCGGCGGGCTTGTGCCTGTCTCCGCGATCTTTTTTTCCTACCCCACCAAGAGATACGATGACTGATCGCAGTGAGTCTGCCATCTGTGTCTCATGCATTTCTTGTTGTCGCCTGTTCTGGCCTCTTCGCGGGTAAACCCGCTCCTACAGGGATCTCCGCAAATTTCAAGCGCGACGCGGTCCGTGTAGGAGCGGGTTTACCCGCGAAGAGGCCAGCACAGGCAATAACACTCCTTCCGCCCCTCCACAAAAAAATCTCCCAAAGGGACTAGTCATCGTACAAGTTGTACGATAACTTACCTCCAACGCAAAACAACACCCTTCACCCAAGCGCCACAGGATGCCCACAACAATGACTCCACAAGAACTCAAATCCATCCTCTCCCACGGCCTGCTGTCTTTCCCGGTGACCGACTTCAACGCCCAGGGCGACTTCAACCCGGCTGGCTACGTCAAGCGCCTGGAATGGCTGGCCCCGTACGGCGCCAGCGCCCTGTTCGCCGCCGGTGGCACCGGTGAGTTCTTCTCGCTGGCTGCCAGCGAATACAGCCAGGTGATCAAGACCGCCGTCGACACCTGCGCCAAATCGGTCCCCATCCTCGCCGGCGTCGGTGGCTCCACCCGCCAGGCCATCGAATACGCGCAAGAAGCCGAGCGCCTGGGTGCCAAGGGCCTGCTGCTGCTGCCGCACTACCTGACCGAAGCCAGCCAGGAAGGTGTCGCCGCCCACGTCGAAGCCGTGTGCAAATCGGTAAACATCGGCGTAGTCGTCTACAACCGCAACGTCTGCCGCCTGAACGCCGACCTGCTGGAAAAACTGGCCGAGCGCTGCCCGAACCTGATCGGCTACAAGGACGGCCTGGGTGACATCGAGCTGATGGTGTCGATCCGTCGCCGCCTGGGCGACCGCTTCAGCTACCTGGGTGGCCTGCCGACCGCCGAGGTGTATGCGGCCGCCTACAAGGCCCTGGGCGTGCCGGTGTACTCCTCCGCCGTGTTCAACTTCGTGCCGAAGACCGCCATGGACTTCTACAACGCCATCGCCCGTGACGACCACGCCACCGTGGCCAAGCTGATCGACGACTTCTTCCTGCCGTACCTGGACATCCGCAACCGCAAGGCCGGTTACGCCGTGAGCATCGTCAAGGCCGGCGCCAAAATCGCCGGTTACGACGCCGGCCCGGTGCGTACTCCGCTTACCGACCTCACCGCCGACGAGTACGAAAAACTCGCCGCGCTGATGGACAAGATGGGCCCGCAGTAAGCGCCGCCCGCGGCCTGCCAGATGCCGCACCCGGAGTGGGCCAGCCCCGCTCCGGTTACAATTCGTGAGCCCGCACAAAAATAACTAGTGGGAGTACTACCAGCATGCAAGCGACGAAGAAGACGCATGTGCGCTACCTGATCCTGTTCATGCTGTTCCTGGTGACCACGATCAACTACGCTGACCGCGCCACCATTGCCATCGCGGGTTCCAGCCTGCAGAAAGACCTCGGCATCGATGCCGTGACCCTCGGCTACATCTTCTCCGCCTTCGGATGGGCATACGTGGCCGGCCAGATTCCTGGTGGCTGGCTGCTCGACCGCTTCGGTTCCAAGAACGTCTACGCCTTCAGCATCTTCACCTGGTCGCTGTTCACCCTGCTGCAGGGCTTTGTCGGTGGCCTGCCGGTGGCCTGGGCGGTGGTGACACTGTTCACCCTGCGCTTTTTGGTCGGTTTTGCCGAAGCCCCGTCGTTCCCCGGCAATGCGCGCATCGTCGCGGCCTGGTTCCCGACCCAGGAACGCGGCACCGCCTCGGCCATCTTCAACTCGGCGCAGTACTTCGCCACCGCATTGTTCGCACCGATCATGGGCTGGATCGTGTTCAGCTTCGGCTGGGAGCACGTGTTCGTGGTGATGGGCGCACTGGGCATCGTGTTCTCCATGGTGTGGCTGAAGACCATCTACAACCCGCGCCAACACCCACGCATCAGCCCAGGTGAACTCGAACACATCGAGCAGAATGGCGGGCTGGTGGACATGGACCAGAAGCGCGGCAACGACGGCCCGAAATGGGGCTACATCAAGCAACTGCTGACCAGCCGCATGCTGCTGGGCGTGTACCTGGGCCAGTACTGCATCAACGCCATCACCTACTTCTTCCTCACCTGGTTCCCGGTGTACCTGGTACAGGAGCGCGGCATGACCATCCTCAAGGCCGGCTTCATCGCCTCGCTGCCGGCGGTCTGCGGCTTCATCGGTGGTGTGCTGGGCGGGGTGATCTCCGACTGGCTGCTGCGCCGCGGCAACTCGCTGACCTTCTCGCGCAAGCTGCCGATCGTCTGCGGCCTGCTGCTGTCGACCACCATGGTGTTCTGCAACTACGTCGACGCCGAGTGGATGGTGGTCGGCTTCATGACCCTGGCGTTCTTCGGCAAAGGCATCGGCGCGCTGGGCTGGGCGGTGGTCGCCGACACCTCGCCGAAACAGATCGCCGGGCTGTCGGGCGGGCTGTTCAACACCTTCGGCAACATCGCCTCGATCACCACGCCAATCGTGATCGGCTACATCATCAGCGCCACGGGTTCGTTCAAGTGGGCCCTGGTGTACGTCGGCGCCAACGCCCTGGTGGCGGTGTTCAGCTACCTGGTGATCGTCGGCCCGATCAAGCGCATCGAGCTGCGTGAAAGCCCAAAGCCTGACGCCGAGCCAGCGACCGGCAGCGAACTGGCCGGCTCGCGCCACTGAGTGAACACGCCCGCGGCGGCCACCCCGCCGCGGGCGGATGTACAAAAGCCTGAGAACCTGACAAGTAGGGCCCGAACATGCAGTTGATCGAACATTCCGACTCGCCCCGCTACGTCCGCCTGCACGACGACGACAATGTCGTGGTGGTGGTCAATGATGGCGGCCTGGGCGAAGGCGCCCGCTTCGCCGACGGCCTGACCCTGGTCGAAGGCGTGCCACAGAGCCACAAGGTGGCCACCGTAGCCATCGCCAAGGGCGAACCGGTGCGCCGCTACGGGCAGATCATCGGCTACGCGCTGGAAGACCTGCGCCAGGGCAGCTGGGTGCAGGAAAGCCAGCTGGCCATGCCGGCCGCGCCGGAGCTGGACAGCCTGCCACGCTGCGACGCCGTCCCGCAGCCGCAGCCGCCGCTCGAAGGCTTCACCTTCGAAGGCTACCGCAACGCCGACGGCACCGTCGGCACCCGCAACATTCTCGGCATCACCACCACTGTGCAGTGCGTGGCCGGCGTGCTGGAGCATGCGGTAAAGCGCATTCGCAGCGAGTTGCTGCCCAAGTACCCCAATGTCGATGACGTGGTGGCGATCACCCACAGCTATGGTTGCGGCGTGGCGATAAACGCGCGCGATGCCTACATCCCGATCCGCACGGTGCGCAACCTGGCGCGCAACCCCAACCTGGGCGGCGAGGCCCTGGTCATCAGCCTGGGCTGCGAGAAGCTGCAGGCCGGCCAGGTGATGCACGACAACGACCCGTCGGTGGACCTCAGCGACCCGTGGCTGTACCGCCTGCAGGACGCCAGCCTGGGCTTTGTGGAAATGATCGAACAGATCATGCAACTGGCCGAGACCCGCCTGAAGAAACTCGACCAGCGCCGCCGCGAAAGCGTACCGGCCAGCGAACTGATCCTGGGTATGCAGTGCGGGGGCAGCGATGCCTTCTCGGGCATCACCGCCAACCCGGCGCTGGGCTACGCCGCCGACCTGCTGGTACGCGCCGGCGCCACCGTGCTGTTCTCGGAGGTGACCGAAGTGCGCGACGCCATCTACATGCTCACCTCGCGGGCGGAAAACCAGGAGGTCGCAAACGCCCTGGTGCGCGAAATGGACTGGTACGACCGCTACCTGCAGCAAGGCGCCGCCGACCGCAGCGCCAACACCACGCCGGGCAACAAGAAAGGCGGCCTGTCGAATATCGTCGAGAAGTCCCTGGGGTCGATCGTCAAGTCCGGTAGCGGCGCCATCCAGGGCGTGCTCGGCCCGGGCGAGCGGGTCAACCGCAAAGGCCTGATCTTCTGCGCCACCCCGGCCAGCGACTTTGTCTGCGGCACCCTGCAACTGGCTGCCGGCATGAACCTGCATGTGTTCACCACTGGCCGCGGCACCCCGTACGGCCTGGCCATGGCGCCGGTGGTCAAGGTATGCACCCGCAGCGAGCTGGCCCAACGCTGGCCCGACCTGATCGACATCGACGCCGGGCGCATCGCCAGCGGCCGCTCGACCATCGAGGAGCTGGGCTGGGAGCTGTTCCACTACTACCTGGACGTGGCCAGCGGCCGCAAGCAGACCTGGGCCGAACAGCATCGCCTGCACAACGACATCACCCTGTTCAACCCGGCACCGATTACCTGATGTCAAGGGCTTGCCCAATTCAACATTGCAACGCGGTCCCTGTGGGAGCGGGTTCACCCGCGAACACCGGCAATGCCGGTGCCATACACCGAGTTGCCTGCTTCGCGGGTGAACCCGCTCCCACAGGGTCCGAGCAAACGCCTCAAGCACGTTCTCTTCATTCACTACTCTCTACAGGAGCACCCCATGCCTGAAATCCTCGGCCACAACTTCATCGCCGGCCAGCGCAGCGCCGCTGGCCCGCAGCGCCTGCAGAGCCTGGACGCCAGCACCGGCGAGGCTCTGCCCTACAGCTTCGCCCAGGCCACCGAAAGCGAAGTGGACCAGGCCGCCAAGGCCGCGGCCGCCGCTTTCGCCGAATTCCGCCAGCTGGCCCCGGCGCGGCGCGCCGAATTCCTCGACGCCATCGCCGCCGAGCTGGACGAACTTGACGACGCTTTCGTCGCCATCGTCTGCCGTGAAACCGCCCTGCCCCCCGCCCGTATCCAGGGCGAGCGCGGCCGCACCAGCGGCCAGATGCGCCTGTTCGCCCAGGTGCTGCGCCGTGGTGACTTCCTCGGTGCGCGCATCGACCTGGCCCTGCCCGAGCGCCAGCCCCTGCCACGCGTGGACCTGCGCCAGATGCGCATCGGCGTCGGCCCGGTCGCCGTGTTCGGCGCCAGCAACTTCCCGTTGGCCTTCTCCACCGCCGGTGGCGATACCGCTGCGGCCCTGGCCGCCGGTTGCCCGGTGGTGTTCAAGGCCCACAGCGGCCACATGGCCACCGCCGACCTGGTCGGCTGTGCCATCCAGCGCGCCGCCGAGCGCACCGGCATGCCCAAGGGCGTGTTCAACATGGTGTTCGGTGGCGGCGTCGGCGAGTGGCTGGTCAAGCACCCGGCCATCCAGGCGGTCGGCTTCACCGGCTCGCTGAAAGGCGGTGACGCCCTGTGCCGCATGGCCGCCGAGCGCCCGCAGCCGATCCCGGTGTTCGCCGAGATGTCCAGCATCAACCCGGTCATCATCCTGCCGGGCGCCCTGGCCAAGCGTGGCGAAGCCATCGCCCGAGAACTGGCCGGTTCGGTGTGCCTGGGCGCAGGCCAGTTCTGCACCAACCCGGGCCTGGTGATCGGCCTGCAGTCGCCGCAGTACAGCCAACTGCTGGCCGAGCTTGGCCAGCACCTGAGCCAGCAGGCCGGCCAGACCATGCTCAACGCAGGTGGCCTGCGCAGCTACGTCGGTGGCCTGGAGCACCTGCACGCCCATGCCGGTATCGAGCACCTGGCCGGCCAGGCGCAAGCAGGCAGCCAGGCGCGCGCCCAGCTGTTCAAGGCCGATGCCCGCCTGCTGGTGGAGTCTGACCCGCTACTGCAGGAAGAAGTGTTCGGCCCGACCACTGTTGCCGTGGAAGTGCAGGACAACGATCAGTTGCGCACCGCCTTGCTCGGCCTTCGCGGCCAGCTGACCGCGACCCTGATCGGCGAGCCGGAAGACCTGCAGGCCTTCGCCTGGCTGGTCCCCCTGCTGGAAGAGAAGGTCGGGCGGATCCTGGTCAACGGCTACCCGACCGGTGTCGAGGTGTGTGATGCGATGGTGCACGGCGGGCCTTACCCGGCCACGTCGGATGCGCGCGGCACATCGGTCGGCACCCTGGCCATCGACCGCTTCCTGCGCCCGGTGTGCTACCAGAACTACCCGCAGGCGCTGTTGCCTGAGGCACTGCGCGACAGCAACCCGCTTGGGCTGCGCCGGTTGGTGAATGGCCAGTGGAGTGAGGGCGCGATCTGATCGCCCCTTGAAACCAGAAAGCCCCGCGGATGGCGGGGCTTTTCTTTTGGCTGTACCGGCCTCTTCGCGGGTAAACCCGCTCCTACAGGGACCGCGCCGTACTTACAGGTAATGGATAACCTTGTGGGAGCGGGTTTACCCGCGAAGAGGCCAGGTCAGGCAACAGAGAAGCCTCAGGCCCCCTGCACCTCGGCCTCTTCATGCGCCTGGCGCAAGCGCTCGCGGCTGTTGCTCAGGTGCATGCGCATGGCCATCTTCGCCCCTTCGCTATCACGCCGGGCGATGGCTTCGTAGATCGCCTCGTGCTCATGCATCAGCCGGCTCATGTAGTGCGCCTGGTCATCATGGGCCAGCCGCGCCGAGTTCAACCGGGTACGAGGGATGATGCTGGTGCCCAGGTGGTTGATGATGTCGGCGAAGTAGTGGTTGCCGCTGGCCTGGGCAATGCGCAGGTGGAACTGGAAATCCGCCGACACCGCATCCGTGGCGCGGGCAGCCCCTTCGTTGAGTTCGTCCAGCGCCGCACGCATGCCGGCCAGCTCTTCATCGCTGCGCCGCTGCGCCGCCAGGCCCGCCGATTCGATCTCCAGGGCAATGCGCAACTCCAGCACCGCCAACACTTCGCGCAGGGTGACCACGGTCGCCGGGTCGATACGGAAACCACCCGTGGCTGGCGCGTCCAGCACGAAGGTGCCGATGCCGTGGCGGGTCTCGACCTGCCCGGCAGCCTGCAGCCGCGAGATCGCTTCACGCACCACCGTGCGGCTGACACCCTCTTCGGCCATGATCTGCGATTCGGTCGGCAGCTTGTCGCCGCGCTTGAGCTGGCCGCTGCGAATGCGCTCGGTCAGCACCGTGACCAGTTCCTGGGCCAGACTGCGCGGCTTGCGCCGGGTCTTTGCCTGTACCTGCTGCTCTGTCATTGCCCTGTATTTCACCTTGAAAGACAGCGCTCATCATAGCGCAAGCAGTTGTACGATCACATACACGCAGTGCGGTATTTCTCGGCGTCCGCAGGCGACACGCAGCCCTTAACGCAACACTGGAAATGCTGGCCCCTCGCAGGTGCAAGCCGGTACTGTGCGGTTTCACGCTCATCCATGGAAGGAAAACACCGTATGAAACCCCTCGACCGCTTGTTGCTAGCCAGTGGCCTGTTGATCCCCTTCTGGCTGCTGGCAGGCGTATGGTTCACCGCCCTGGCCTACCCCGGCTACGACCACCTGCAACAAGCCATGAGCCAGCTCGGCGCCGTCGGTTCGCCGACCCAGAACTGGTCGCCGTTGGTCAACAACTTCCCCCTTGCCATGCTGTTCACCCTGTTTGCCTGTGGCCTGGCGCGGCGCTGGCGTGGTTCGAAGCTGGCATTGCTGAGTGCGGCGCTGGTGCTGTTGCATGGTCTGGGCAGCCTGGGTACCGGCTGGTTTCCCTGCGACCAAGGTTGCGCTCCGGCGCAGCCTTCCCCTTCACAGCAGCTACACAACCTGTCCGGCTTGCTGATGTTCCTTTCGCTGACCCTTGCAAGCGCACTGTGGGCCTGGTTGGGCAATCGCATTGCCGGCTCCAGGGCACTGGGGCTGTTTTCCCTCGCTTGCGTGGTGCTGGCGGTCGTGACCGTCGTACTCATGGGCAAGGCAGCGCAAAGCGGCCAATGGTTCGGCCTGTACCAGCGCCTGAACTACGGCGTATCGGTGATCTGGGTCGCCAGCCTGGCCTGGACCAGCCTGCGCACCCACCGCGCCAGCCCGTTGCGGATGGCAACAACCTGACGGCAATTTGCTGGCCCCCGGTAGCTGCTTGTGAAGGCAAACTTCGTTTTCCTTCAAATGCTTAGGACAGCAACATGCGAGTACTTCTAGCAACGATGGCCGGCTGCCTGCTAGCCACGCTCGCTTTCGGCGCCCAGGCACGGGCGCTGAGCCAGAACGATCGCCACACTTGCGGCTGGGGCGCGCAGATAGCCGCCGAGGCCCAGCAGGCCAAGCTTTCCGGGGTAACCCTGTATGCCACGCGCAAGAAGCTGCAGGCGCGCAAATTCCCCAAACCGTGGATGCGCATGACCGCCTTCGGCATTACCGAACAGACCTACAACAGTCGCTCCCGGCTAAAGCCTGCAGCGATCAAGCAGACCTATTACGAGCAGTGCGTGCAGCATGCTGTAGCAAGGCGATAAAGCTCTGGCTCTTTGGGCTGCGCTGTCGCGCAAAAAACAAATATCGCTCGTTTGAAACGTCCTCTGTAGGAGCAGCCTTGTGCTGCGAAGAGGCCGGTACAAGCAATAGACAAGCTTTGTCAGTACCGGCCTCTTCGCAGCACAAGGCTGCTCCTACAGAACTTCACTAAACCAATGAGGCATGTGTTGTTCTATGAGAGCGGCCTTGGGCATTTGTTAAACTGATGAAAACTGTCGGACGCAACCAAGACCATTCGCAACATGGATGAACTACGCAAGATCGACCTCAACCTGCTGCTCGCTCTGCACGCCCTGCTGAGCGAAAAGCACGTGACCCGCGCCGCCCTGCGCCTGCACCGCAGCCAACCGGCGGTAAGCCACGCACTGGCGCAGTTGCGCAAGCACTTCGACGACCCCTTGCTGGTGCGCCAGAACGGCAGCATGACCTTGACCGCCCGCGCCCAATCGCTGGCCAAACCGCTGCACGACGCCCTGGGCAACCTCAACGGCCTGCTGGCCGCCCCACAGTTCGAACCGGCCAAGGCCCAGCGTCGCTTCAGGCTCTCGCTGTCCGACTATTCCTCGCGGATCATCCTGCCACCCCTGCTGCGCCACCTGCGCCAGGTCGCGCCCGGGGTGGACCTGGCCATCAGCCAGGCCAGCCGCGAAACCATGCTGGCCCAGTTGCTCGATGCTGAACTGGACCTGGCCCTGGGCATCTTCCCGGACCTGCCCCAGGCCATCACGGCGCAGCCGCTGTTCACCGACAGCTTCATCAGCGTTGCCGACCGCCAGGTGCTGCCGGCCAGCGGCGGCCTGGCCCTGGACGACTGGCTGGCCCGTCCGCATGTGCTGATGGCCATGCACCCGGATGCCTTCGATGAAATCGAACGCGCCCTGGCCGCGCAAGGCCTGCGTCGGCGGATTGCCCTGGCCTTGCCGCACTGGAGTGCGGCGGTCGAGGTGCTGGCCGGCACCGACCTGATCCTGACCGTGGCCAGCCGCGCGGTGGGCTCGCTGCACCAGCACAAGACATTGCGCCAGTTCGAGCCGCCACTGGCGATTCCTTCGTTCGATTACCAGCAAGCCTGGCATAGCCGCAAGGACGACGACCCCGGGCATCGCTGGCTGCGGGAAACCGTGTGGGCGTGCAGCCAGCCGGGGCGCTGATCAGCCTTCCGACTGTTTCTCCACGGTAGTGGCACTGGCCGGCGTGCCTGCTGCCCAGGTGCCCTGCACCAGCAGCACGCCGCAGAGGATCAGCACCACACCTGCCAACCTGGCCAGGTTGAGCGGCTTGCCCCCCAACCCCATCACCCCGAAGTGGTCTGCGACCACCGCCGTGATGATCTGCCCCGCCACCACCAGCACCAGGAACCCCGCCGCCCCAAGCCGGGGGGTGAGCGCAGCAGCACCGGCCACGTACAGCGCCCCCAGCACACCACCAACCCACAGCCACCAGGGCCCCTGCAAGGCGTTGCCCATGTCCGGCGCCGGCACCCTGAGGACCAGCAGCGCGGCGATCACTACCAGCGAACTTACCGTCAATGACGTGAACGCACCCCACAACCAGTGCCCCAGCGCCCGGCCGACGGCGGCATTACCCGCAGCCTGGAACGGCAGCACGGCACCGGCAAGCAACGCCAGGGCAAAGGGAAGTACCAGAAGGCACAAGGTCTTGCTGAACATGGCAGTCCTCATTCGTGACAGATGTTCAGGCGATGATCGGGAAATTCCCTTCATCCATGGAAATCGAAAGTGTGCACGTACTTTATTCACCACATGGATACACGATCACGCAGCCCATTACCGGCAAGCCAGAGCCCACAGGTACCGCGCAGTCCTGAAGCCTGAGCCGTACCTATGAGAGCAACTGTCTTGCTCAAATTCCAAAAGTTGGCGCGATCTCTGTGGGAGATCGCCCAGTCCTTTGGGCTGCGCTGTCGCGTAAAGAACTGAATTCGCAAGCGGTACGCGTACCCTGTGGGAGCGGCTTTAGCCGCGAAGAATCCAACGCGGTGCATGGCACCGGCTGCGCCGGTGTTCGCGGCTAAAGCCGCTCCCACAAAGTCCCTGGCTTGCCGGCGATGGGCCGCACAGCGGCCCCAATCGATTAGCTAAAAGAGCATCAATGCAAGGCGATCCCATAGGCGGGCAACCCACAGCCTGCCCCAATGAATGGTCAGCGCGAGGTTTCGACGCGCAGCACTTCGGTGTAGATCGCGTCGACCGTCTGGCCGACCTTGAGGTTCTTCATGCGTGCCTGCAGGTCAGGGTTCTCGACCTTGACCACCTGCAGCTTGCCCTCCGGCGGCAACAGGCTCACTTCATGCGTCTTGAGGTCGATCTTCTTGATCTGCGAGGTCACCCTGACCTGGCGGAACGCCTCGCCGCCCGGGTTGGGGTTGTCTGCGGTGGCGCGAATGGTACCGGACTCTTCAGTCGCCTTCGGTGCACCGCCCACCTCGGGATTCAGCACATAGGCCACAGCACGGGTTACGTAGATGTCGACCTGGTCACCCACCTTGAGGTTGGGCAGCGCCTTGGCCTTTTCAGTGAGCTGGAAGGTCACATCCTTCTTGGCGTCAGGGCCTTTCACCGTGACCTGTCGGTTAGCCAGGTCGATGGCCGTGACCTGCGTGGTGACGTGGCTTTCCAGCGCCTCGCTACCGATGGGAATACCGGCAGCCTGCACCGTGAAGCTGGCGGCGGACGCCAGGGTGGCAACGGCAATGGCACGAGCGAGAGAGCGAATTGGATTCATAGGCCTGCTTCCATGTAATCGAGACCGGGTAGGGACGTGAAATGTTCACGCGCCAACAAGCATAGCCCTTGCCTGACACATTGCCGGCCCTTCCCCCTCACGACGCGTTTTGTCGCTTTTTCTGCCAGCTGCATTCTTGCAATAGCAAATACGAACTCTTTACACTTGCTTTACATTTGCAAATCATTACTATTCGTGACCTTCAAATACAACAAAGAGTCACCTGTAATGGCAAAAAAGTCTGTTGTCCCAGCATCCATTTCCGTGCTGGGCATTCTGGTTGTACCTGCTGTTAACGCGGTCCAACCTGAATCGCAGGGTTCCCTCGCCTTGCCCGCCACTGCGGTCACCAGCGCCTACGAGCAGCAAAGCTACAAGGCCAGCGAAAGCCGCAGCGCCATGAAGATCGACGCCCCGCTGCGCGACATCCCGCAAACCGTCAACGTCGTGCCCGAAAGCGTGATCAAGGACCAGGGTGCGCAGTCTATGGAAGACGTGCTGAAGAACGTGCCCGGCGTCGGCCTGTCCAACGGCGACGGCCAGCGTGACCAGGTGACCATTCGCGGCTTCAGCGCCATTGGCGACATGTACATCGACGGCGTGCGCGACGACGCGCTGTATTTCCGCGACCTGTCCAACATCGAGCGGGTCGAGGTGATCAAGGGCCCTGCCGCCGTGCTGTATGGCCGCGGCTCTTCGGGCGGCCTGATCAACAGCATCAGCAAGAAGCCGAGCTTCACGCCCAAGCGCGAAGTCGGCATGAGCTTCGACAGCGAAGGCAAGCGCCGCACCCAGTTCGACACCGGCTGGGCCGACCCGCAAAGCAACCAGGCCTACCGCGTGACCGGCGCCTTCGAAGACAGCGACACCTTCCGCGACGATGGCTATATCGACCGCAAGGCCATCGCGCCATCGGCCTACTTCCGCCTCTCCGACGACCTGGAACTGAACCTGGGCGCCACCTACCTGTACGACAAGCGCCTGATCGACTTCGGCATCCCGGCGCTGGGCAACCGCCCGGTAGATGTGGACCGCGACAAGCGCTTCGGCTCCGGCGATGCCGACCAGGACTACGCCCGTAGCGAAGTGTTCTCGCTGACTGCCAGCCTGGACTACCGCATCAACGACGACTTCACCCTGACCAACACCAGCCGGTACTACCGCTACGACCTGGACCGCAACAACACCTTGGCCGACAGCAGCCCGACGCGCTTCGTCACCGCGCCTGACGGCGAACTGCTGGTCAAGCTCAACCGTGGCAACGTCGCCCGCGACGAGTACGGCATGTTCAACCAGACCGAACTCAAGCAACAGGCGCAGCTTGCCGGCATGCAGCACAACCTGCTGTATGGCGTTGAAGTGGGCTTCCAGGACAAGCACCAGCGGGTGCGGAGCCAGAACAACGTGGCCCAGGTGCCGGTGTACCGCGACGCCCTGGTGCCGGTGCCGGAGCACGCCGCCAACCTGTCGTCCAAGGGCACCAACTTCCAGCAGACCGCCGGCCTGTATGTGCAGGACATGATCGAGCTGAACGAGCACTGGAAGGCCCTGGTCGGTGTGCGTTATGACATCTTCGGCCAGGAGTACGACGACGACCGCGCGCAGAACGTAGACCTCGACCGTACCGACAAGACCTGGAGCCCACGTGCCGGCCTGGTGTACCAGCCGGATAACATCCAGTCCTACTATGTGTCGGTCAGCCGCAGTTACCAGCCTTCGGGCGAAGTGTTCGCGGTCAGCCCGACCAACCAGCATCTGGAGCCGGAAGAAACCACCAACTACGAAATCGGCGCCAAGTGGGACCTGCTCGACAGCCGCCTGTCGGTGACCGCAGCGGTATTCCGCCTTGAGCGCACCAACATGAAGACCGCCGACCCGGCCAACCCCAACCTGACTGTGCTGGCCGGCGAACAGCGCACCGACGGTTTCGAAGCCACCGTCAGCGGGCAGCTCACGGACAAGTGGCAGATCTACGCTGGCTACGCCTACCTGGATGCCCAGATCACCAAGTCCAACAGCAAGACCAATGGCGTGGCCAACGAA
Organism: Pseudomonas sp. SA233; assembly: GCF_054792385.1. NCBI lineage: Bacteria > Pseudomonadati > Pseudomonadota > Gammaproteobacteria > Pseudomonadales > Pseudomonadaceae > Pseudomonas > Pseudomonas sp. SA233. The sequence goes on from NZ_CP096449.1 coordinate 3,449,299, forward strand.
GGCCAGACTCCTACGCTGACGCCGCGTAACAGCGCCAACGTCTGGCTGGTGCGCACGCTGACCCCGGAATGGCGCGTGGCCGCCGGCGCCAACTACGTCGACGAGCGCTACACCGCACTCGACAACGTGGTGGTGATGCCGGGCTACACCACCTTCGACGCCGCGCTGCTGTACAGCGTGCCGCAGTGGGATGCCGCGCTGCGCCTCAAGAACGTGTTCGACCGCGACTACTATGCTTCCGCGCACGGTTCGGTTGACCTGATCACCCCGGGTGCACCGCGCACGCTGGAAGCCAGCTTCAACTACCGGTTCTGATCGTTGCCCCAGGCGCAAGGCCTTGCCATGGTGCGAGGCCTTGTGCTGCTTCTGATGCAACGCAAGCGTTCACCGCTTCGCTTGAATGCAATATCCTGTGCAGTGGATGGCACCGGCCTTGCCAGTGTTCGCGGCGCTTCGACGCCTCGGTAAACCCACTCCCACAGGGGCAGCACCTTGCTTGCGATCGCAGAGTCCTGCGCCTCGGTAAGGAGAGCATATGAGCAGTAAACCGATTCGCCCCTCCACGTCCTGGGCGCTGACCACCCTGCTCGCCTTCAGCCTGGCACTCACCGCCGGCTGCTCCAGCAAAGCCAGCAAGGCCAGGTACGCGACGCCGGCAACGGGCTCCAACTGCTTCGCCAAGGCCGTCCCCACCACCGGCGAAGGCGGCCTCGCGTGGGGCAATACGCTGAGCATTGCCCGACAGAAATCGCTGAACAACTGCGTGCGTTATGCAAGCCGGTCAGGAGGCACACCGAAGACTTGCCAGGTGGTGATGGCCAAGTGCAAGAACTGAGCGCTTGGCCCGTGGGCTCAACCTCGAATGATCACCACTTCAAGGTACTCGCTCGGCACCACCAACGACGACGACCCGCCCACATTGCTTTCATTCAGCAACTGGGTCAGATCCCGCTCCAGCGCCCCGGCCGCTTCCGGCTCCAGCGAGGCAAACGCTTTGTGCACCGGCCCGTACCAGGTGCGGAACACCTCGATGAAATGCGCCGCCGAGCGATAGCGGAAGTTGAAGTGCTGGCGGCTGACCTTCAATTCGCCCAGCGCCCCCTCGAACATCACGCGCAACTGTTCTTCATCACCCCAGCGTGAAGGCGGCAGAGCCCCGGCTGGTGGCGGTACATGCCGCCCGAGGGTCTTGAACATCTGCCCGACGAACCCTTGCGGGGTCCAGTTGGCCAGACCGATCCGGCCACCGGGCCGGCACACCCGGCTCAGTTCGCGTGCGGCCTGGGCCTGGTCGGGCGCGAACATCACGCCGAAAGTGGACAGCACGGCATCGAAGGTGCCATCGGCAAACGGCAGCGCTTCGGCATCGGCGACCTGGAACACCACATTGAGGTGCTCGGCCCGCGCGCGTTCTTCACCGCGCTTGAGCAGCTCGGGCACATAGTCGGTGGAGGTGACACGGCAGCCGCGCCGGGCAGCAGCCAAGGTGGCATTGCCGTTGCCGGCGGCGACATCCAGCACCTGCTCGTCCCAGCGCAGGTCACAGGCTTCGGCCAGGCGTTCGCCAACCAGTTGCAGGGTGGTGCCGATTACCGCGTAGTCGCCACTGGCCCACGCGGCTTGCTGGCGGGCTTTGAGGGCATTGGTATCCAAAGGGGTGCTCATGGTCTGCGCCTTCTTGTTATGCGCGGCCGAGGTCCTTCTGGCAGTCAACGCGCCATGGATCGAGGGGATGGGAGCAAAACGCTACGCGCCTGGCAGGCGAAGCGGCAAGACAGATTGGGGATAGCGGTTATTTGAAACCGATATATGAAGGCGATCGACGTCGCTGTAGGAGCGGCCTTGTGTCGCGATGGGCCGCAAAGCGGCCCCCGTTTTGGCATTGAAGCTGATATTGCCGGGGCCGCTTTGCGGCCCATCGCGACACAAGGCCGCTCCTACAGGAGTCAGGCGAACTTGGCCCGGGCCGCGTGCAGCTTCTTGTAGCTTTCGATCAGGCGCAGGTGGCGATCGAGGCCTTCGAGCTTCATGCTGGTCGGGGTCAGGCCATGGAAGCGCACGCTGCCGTCCACCGAACCCAGCACCGCGTCCATGCGCGGGTTACCGAACATGCGGCGGAAGTTGGCTTCGTAGTCGTCCATTTCCAGTTCGTCGTCCAGCAGCACTTCCAGCACCACGTTCAGCGCCTGGTAGAACAGGCCGCGCTCGACGGTGTTGTCGTTGAACTGCAGGAACGCCTCCACCAGTTCCTTGGCATCCTCGAAGCGCTGCACAGCCAGGCAAATCAGCAGCTTCAGCTCGAGAATGGTCAACTGGCCCCACACCGTGTTCTCGTCGAACTCCACGCCGATCAGCGTGGTGATGGTGGTGTAGTCATCCACATCGCAGTTGTCCAGGCGCTTGAGCAGCAGCTTGAGGGAACGGTTGTCCAGGCTGTGGAGATTGAGGATGTCGGCGCGGAACGACAAGGCGCGGTTGGTGTTGTCCCAGATCAGGTCCTCGACCGGGTAGATCTCCGAATAACCCGGCACCAGGATGCGGCAGGCGGTGGCGCCAAGGTTGTCGTACACCGCCATGTACACTTCCTTGCCAAGGTCCTCGAGGATGCCGAACAAGGTCGCGGCCTCCTGCACGTTGGAATCCTCGCCGTGGCCGGAGAAGTCCCACTCGACGAACTCGAAGTCGGCCTTGGCACTGAAGAAGCGCCACGACACCACGCCACTGGAGTCGATGAAGTGCTCGACGAAGTTGTTCGGCTCGGTCAGCGCGTGGCTTTCGAAGGTCGGTTGCGGCAGGTCATTCAAGCCTTCGAAGCTGCGGCCCTGCAGCAGTTCGGTGAGGCTGCGCTCCAGCGCCACTTCCAGGCTCGGGTGGGCGCCGAACGAAGCGAACACGCCGCCGGTGCGCGGGTTCATCAAGGTCACGCACATCACCGGGAACTCGCCCCCCAGCGACGCATCCTTGACCAGCACCGGGAAGCCCTGCTCTTCCAGGCCCTGGATGCCGGCGACGATGGCCGGGTACTTGGCCAGTACCTCCTGCGGCACATCCGGCAGGCACAGCTCGCCTTCGAGGATTTCGCGCTTCACGGCGCGCTCGAAGATTTCCGACAGGCACTGCACCTGCGCCTCGGCCAGGGTGTTGCCGGCGCTCATGCCGTTGCTGAGGAACAGGTTTTCGATCAGGTTGGACGGGAAGTACACCACCTGCTGGTCGGACTGGCGCACGAACGGCAACGAGCAGATGCCGCGCGCGGTGTTGCCCGAGTTGGTGTCGTAAAGGTGCGAGCCACGCAGCTCGCCGTCCGGGTTGTAGATTGCCAGGCAGTGCTCGTCGAGGATCTCGGCCGGCAGCGCATCGCGCGGGCCGGGTTTGAACCACTGCTCGTTCGGGTAGTGCACGAACGGCGCGTTGGCCAGGTCCTCGCCCCAGAACTGGTCGTTATAGAAGAAGTTGCAGTTCAGCCGCTCGATGAACTCGCCCAGCGCCGAGGCCAGCGCAGCCTCCTTGGTCGCGCCCTTGCCGTTGGTGAAGCACATCGGCGACTGGGCGTCGCGCACATGCAGCGACCACACGTTAGGCACGATGTTGCGCCACGAGGCGATCTCGATCTTCATCCCCAGCCCGGCGAGGATGCCCGACATGTTGGCGATGGTCTGCTCCAGCGGCAGGTCCTTGCCGGGGATGTAGGTGCTGGTGTCCGCCACCGGCATCAGCAGGCCCTGGGCATCGGCATCGAGGTTGTCGACCACTTCGATCACGAACTCGGGGCCGGTCTGCACCACCTTCTTCACGGTGCAGCGGTCGATGGAGCGCAGGATGCCCTGGCGGTCCTTCTCGGAAATGTCCTCGGGCAGCTCGACCTGAATCTTGAAGACCTGGTTGTAGCGGTTTTCCGGGTCGACGATGTTGTTCTGCGACAGGCGAATGTTTTCGGTGGGAATGTCGCGGGTCTGGCAGTACAGCTTGACGAAGTAAGCCGCGCACAAGGCCGAAGACGCCAGGAAATAGTCGAACGGCCCTGGGGCCGAGCCATCCCCCTTGTAGCGGATCGGTTGGTCGGCGATCACCGTGAAGTCGTCGAACTTGGCTTCGAGACGGAGATTGTCGAGAAAATTGACCTTGATTTCCATGCGGGATTACCGTGATTTAAGCGTGCAAAACGAAATTGGCCGGCATTATCCGGGTTTTCGTTGCGGAAGTCCTCCTCACCTCCAAATGCGCTTTCTTGTAGGAACGGCCTTGTGTCGCGATGGGCCGCAAAGCGGCCCCTTACAATACTGCATGCTGCCAAGATCCTGGGGCCGCTGCGCGCCCCATCGCGACACAAGGCCGCTCCTACAGGCGATAGCGCACATCGCCGCTTGCGCATTTCACCGAATTGCTTGCCTGATCCTCTGAACCTGCCCCCGTCAGCAGACCGGCGGTCACCCCGCTGTGCTAGCGTTTCTGCACTGGGGAGCACCGTATTCCCCGATCACAAGAAACCAAGCGACAGCAACCGTTGACGGGCAGGTGAACCATGGAACTACGCATCAACCAGAAGACCTACCAGGTCGAGGCAGACGCCGACACGCCCCTGCTGTGGGTGATCCGCGACGACCTGGGGCTGACCGGCACCAAGTATGGCTGCGGCCTGGCCCAGTGCGGCGCCTGTTCGGTGCTGGTGGACGGCAACGTGGTGCGCGCCTGCGTCACCCCGGTGGCCGGCGTGGTCGGGCGCGAGGTGACCACCATCGAGGCGATCGAGGCCGATGCCGTCGGCAAACGGGTGGTCGCGGCCTGGGTCGAGCACCAGGTGGCCCAGTGCGGCTACTGCCAGTCCGGCCAGGTAATGGCCGCCACGGCGCTGCTCAAGCACACGCCCAAGCCCAGTGACGCACAGATCGAGGCAGCCATGGTCAACCTGTGCCGCTGCGGCACCTACAACGCCATCCATGCTGCCGTGCATGAGCTGGCCCAAGGGGAGAAGGCCTGATGAACACACCAGTCGATACCCCCGCCGAACTGCTCAAGCTGCAACTGGGCGAAACCGTCAACCTGTCGCGCCGGCGCTTTCTTGCCGGCACGGCTGTCGGTGCCCTGGTGCTGGGTTTCGGCCTGCCCATGGGCTCGGCCCGCGTGCAGGCAGCTGCCGCAGCAACCCCGGAGCGCGGCACCCAGGTGCCGGCGTTTCTGGAGATCCGCCCGGACGGCAAAGTACGCCTGCTCAGCCCGTTCATGGAAGGTGGCCAAGGCCCCTTCACCGCCATGGCGCAGATCGTGGGTGAAGAGCTGGACGTCGACCCGGCCAATTTCGTGGTCGACAGCGCGCCGCCCGGCGAAGCCTATGTAGTGATGGAAAACGGCATGCGCATCACCGGCGGCAGCATGTCGGTGCGCATGAGCTACCCGACCATGCGCCGCCTGGGCGCCCTCGCCCGGGCCATGCTGCTGCAGGCGGGTGCCGAGCAGCTGGGCGTGCCGGTCGAAGAACTCTCCACCACGCCGGGTCACGTGGTACATACCACGACTGGCCGCTCCATCCCCTATGGTGAACTAGCCGGGCGTGCCATGGACCTGCCGGTGCCGGACCCGGCCAGCGTCAAGCTGCGCGACCCCAGCCAGTTTCGCTGGATCGGCAAGCCGGTACGTCGCCTGGATGCCTACGACAAGTCCACCGGCAAGGCGGTGTACAGCATCGACATCAAGGTCGACGGCATGCTCCACGCTGCCGTGCAGCACGCGCCACGCCTGGGCATGACCGTCGGCAGCCTGCGCAACGAAGACCAGGTCAAGGCCATGAAGGGCGTGCATTCGGTGCATCAGCTGCCGGGTGCCGTGGCCGTGGTTGCCGAACGATGGTGGCACGCCAAGCGCGCGGTCGAAGCCATCCAGGTGGACTGGAAGGAGCCCGCGGCCGACAGCCCGGTACGGCCAATGCCGGCCGACTTCTCCAGCGATGGCTGGCGCGAGCACCTGGCCACGGTCACGGGCCCGGCGCGCGATGACGAAAACCAGGGCGACGTGGCCGGCATGCTGGCCAGTGCCAAGACCCGGGTCGAGGCAACCTACCACAACCAGTACCTCAACCACGCCCAGCTGGAGCCGCCGTCGGCACTGGCGCGCTTCAACCCGGACGGCACCCTGGAGGTATGGCTGCCCAACCAGGCGCCGGACATGTTCCGTGACGACATTGCCAAGCGCACCGGCCTGGCCCCGGCACAGATCACCCTGCATTCGCCGTTGCTGGGCGGTTTCTTTGGCCGCCACTTCCTGTACGACTCGGCCAACCCCTACCCACAGGCCATTGCCTTGGCCAAGGCGGTCGGCCGGCCGGTGAAACTCATCTGGAGCCGCGAGGAAGAATTCCTCCGCGATGTGCTGCGCCCGGTCGCCGTGGTGAAGTTCCGCGCCGGGCTGGATGCCGACGGCCTGCCGGTGGCCCTCGAAGCCGTGAGCGCCACCGAAGGCCCGACCGAGGCCCTCGCAGGCAAGCAAGGCGAAAAGCTCGACCCGACCGCGCTCGAAGGCCTGTCGGGCAAGTCCTACGCCATCGCCAACAAGCGTATCGCGCAGATCTACGTGAAAGGCCCGGCCATGCTCGGCTACTGGCGCTCGGTGGGCAACTCGCTGAACGACTTCTTCTATGAGTCGTTCCTCGACGAACTGGCCGACAAAGGCGGCAAGGACCCGTTCGAACTGCGCCTGCACCTGCTGCGCGACAACCCGCGCCTGACCAACCTGCTGCAGGCCGTCGCCGAGCTTTCCGGCGGCTGGAAGCGCGGGCCGTTCACCGCCGAGGACGGCAGCAAGCGGGCGCGTGGCGTGGCCATGGCCTCGCCGTTCGGCTCGGAGGCAGCGGTCATTGCCGAGGTATCGATCGAGAACGGCCAGGTCAAAGTGCACGACATCTGGCAGGCCATCGACCCGGGCAGCATCGTCAACCCGGCGATCATCGAGCATCAGGTCAACGGCGCCGTCGCCCTGGGCCTGTCGCAGACACTGCTGGAAGAAGCGGTGTACGTCGATGGCAAGCCGCGCGCGCGCAACTACGACCTGTACCCGATCCTGCCGCCGTCGCGCATGGCCAGGGTGCATGTGCGCATTGTCGAAAGCGGGGCGAAGATGGGCGGCATCGGCGAGCCACCGTTGCCCGCAGTGGCACCGGCGGTGGCCAACGCAGTCGCGCAACTGACCGGCCAGCGCGTGCGCAGCCTGCCATTGAGCCGCCATACCTTCAGCTGAGCACACAAGGACGCCCCATGACCCATCGTTTCGCAAGAACCGCTGGCTGGCTGGCGCTGCCGTGCCTGGTCGCGGCAGGCCTGCTGGCCTGGTACGTCACCCGCGAGCCTGCCTCGCCATTTGCCGATGCGCAGCCCACCACCGCCGACCCGGCGCTGGTCAGCCGTGGCGAGTACGTAGCCCGCCTCAGTGACTGCGTGGCCTGCCACAGCCTGGCGGACGGCAAACCGTTCGCCGGCGGTCTGGAAATGGCCACCCCGCTAGGGACGATCCACGCCACCAACATCACCCCCGACCGCGACACCGGCATCGGTGGCTACAGCCTGGCCGACTTCGACCGTGCCGTGCGCCAGGGCGTAGCGCCCGGTGGCCGACGGCTGTACCCGGCCATGCCCTACCCGTCCTACGCCAAGCTCAGCGATGACGATGTAAAGGCGCTGTACGCCTTCTTCATGCACGGCGTGCAGCCGGTGCAACAGGCCAACCTGGCCAGCGACATTCCCTGGCCGCTGAACCTGCGTTGGCCCATCGCCTTGTGGAACGGCGTGTTCGCCGCCACCACGCCCTACACCAACCAGGCCGGGCAGGATGCCCAGTGGAACCGCGGCGCCTACATCGTCCAGGGCCCAGGCCACTGTGGCAGCTGCCATACGCCGCGCGGCCTGGCCTTCAACGAAAAGGCCCTGGATGACAGCGGCAAGCCGTTCCTCGCTGGTGCCCTGCTCGATGGCTGGTATGCACCGAGCCTGCGTGCCGACCCCAACACCGGGCTGGGGCGCTGGAGCGAAGCCGAGATCGCGCAGTTCCTCAAGACCGGGCGCAACCGGCATGCGGTGGTATTCGGCTCGATGACCGAGGCCTTCAACAACTCCACGCAGTTCATGAGTGACGACGACCTGGCCGCCATCGCCCGCTACCTGAAGTCGCTGCCCGGCGACCCGCAACGCGACGGTGCGCCGTGGCAATACCAGGCCGAAACGACGGCGGCGCGGCTCGACAGCCCTGGGGCGCATACCTATGTAACCCGCTGTGCGTCGTGCCACGGCCTGGACGGCAAGGGCCAGGCCGAATGGATGCCGCCTTTGGCCGGCGCTACTTCAGCACTGGCCAAGGAAGACGCCTCGGCGATCAACATCACCCTCAATGGTTCGCAGCGGGTGGTGACGGCCGGGTTGCCCGATGCCTATCGCATGCCGGCCTTCCGTGAGCAACTGAGTGACCAGGAAATTGCTGATGTGCTGGGTTTCGTGCGCAGTGCCTGGGGGAACAATGGTGGCGCGGTGAATGCGCAGGCGGTGGGCAAGTTGCGTGGGCATACCGACCCGGCCAGCAGTAGCCCGATCATTTTGCATATGCGATGAATTTGGTGGCTGTACCGGCCTCTTCGCGGGTGAACCCGCTCCCACAGGATTTGCACCACCCCTAAGACCTGTGCAGTACCTGTGGGAGCGGGTTCACCCGCGAAGAGGCCGGTACAGCCACCCTTGAATACCAGGCTTTACCGGAGTACCCATGGAAAGCATCGACCTGCTGGTCCTGCGCACCACCCGTGACTGGCTCGCCGCCGGCCATCGCACCCTGCTCGCCACGGTCGCCCGCACCTGGGGCTCCTCCCCCCGCCCGGTGGGCTCGATGATGGCCCTGCGCAGCGACGGCCGTGTGGTTGGCAGTGTCTCTGGCGGCTGCATCGAGGACGACCTCATTCACCGCTACACCAACGCCTACGGCGGCCCCGGCATGCCCAGCGGCCTGCCCCAGGTGGTACGCTATGGCGTCAGTGCCGACGAGGCCCACCGCTTTGGCCTGCCCTGTGGCGGTACCCTCGAACTGGTGCTGGAATTTGCCCCGTCGTTGCAACACCTCGAACAACTGCTCGCCGGCCTCGACGGCGGCAGCCTGGTACGGCGTGGGCTCGACCTGCGCAGCGGTGAAGCCAGCCTCAGCGCCACCACCACGCCCGAACTGTTCAGCTTCGATGGCCGGCACATGCTCAGCACTCTGGGCCCCGGCTACCGCCTGCTGCTGATCGGTGCCGGCGCGCTCGCCGAATACCTGGCGACCATGGCCCTGTTCAATGGCTTCAGCGTTTCACTGTGCGACCCGCGCCCCGAGTACACAGCAGGCTGGAACGTTGCCGGCGTCAACCACCTTGCCGGCATGCCGGACGACGTCGTCCGCGCCTTCGCCCCGGACCTTCGCAGCGCCATCGTCGCCGTCAGCCACGACCCCAAGCTGGACGACCTGGCCCTGCTCGAAGCGTTGCACAGCCCGGCGTTCTATATCGGTGCCATCGGCTCACGGCGCAACAGCCAGCTGCGCCGCGAGCGCCTGATCGAACACTTTGGCGAAAGCGAAGCGTCGTTGCGTCGCCTGCACGGCCCTATCGGCATTTATATCGGTAGCAAGACCCCAGCCGAGATTGCCGTCAGCGTCATGGCCGAGATCCTCGCGGCGAAGAACGATGTCACCCTGCCCGGCGCAGTCAGCGTGACCCGGGCCAAGGAAGCCGAGCAGCTGGCCCGAGCCCTGTAGGAGCGCATGCCAGGCTGCTATTTATTGCCAACGCTCCAGGTTTTGCTGCACCAGTTGCTCCGGCAACGCCCCGGCAACGATCTTTTCCATCGCCCTTGTCAGTGCCTCACGCAGCTTCGGCTGATTGCAGGGCGAGTCATGCGAAAGCGCCAGGTACAGCCCTTCGCTGGATACCGGTGGTTCCAGCACCTGTAAATTGTCGGCAATCCCCAAGGTGCGTGCCAGCGCCAAGCCGGGATACTGCTCGTACACCACGTAATCGCTGCGCTTGTGCATCAACTTCTCGAATGCCTGCCTGGCACCGGGTACCGCTTCGAGGGTGAGGTTGGTTCTGGCGTAGTCGTCGAACTGCTGGCCGTGGCTATTGTTGACCAGCGTGCCGCCTTTGCGGCCCTTCAGGTCGGCCCATTGCTGGTAGGCAAAGGTATTGTCCTGGCGCACCCAGATAACACTTGGGGTATACAGGAATGCGGGGGTAATGAAGTCCATCTGCTGCTGACGGGTCTTGGTCAGGAAGTACCCGGCCATCAGGTCGATCCGGCCCGTGCGCACTTCTTCCTGGGCGCGCGACCACGGCCCGCCGTAGACCACCTCGATTTCCAGCCCCAGTTGTTTGCCCAGGTACTTGAGCAGGTCGGCATTGGCACCGATCAGTTTCTGGGGGTTTTGCGGGTCGCGCCACAGGTAGGGGGGGTATTCCGGGTTGCCGGTGGCAGTCAGCCGCCGGCATTCCTCATGCGCTACCGCCACCAGCGGCAGCAGCAGGCACGGCAACAGCAGCAAGGCGTGGCGAAAGCAGCGCTCGATCATCGACAACCCTCGGCACATGTGACATCCGCAGACCCGGAGCGGCGGCCAATGGTTGCCACGTCCTGTGGTCGACTGCAGCACCCATCTGTGCGTGCTGCAGACAGTCTGGACCATGTATGGCCATCAGGTTGGCCTTTTATCGGCCAGATGGAGCGCCCCTCGTACTTCAGGCCCCCTGCCGGCGCATCGCCAGGATTGCCGCGCCAAAACCGATAAAGGTAGTGCCCACCACCCGGCTCACCCAGCGCGACAGGGACGGCCGGGTCAGCACGCCCTTGGCCCGCGCCGCCAGTGCGGCATACAGGCTCAGCGAAACCAGCGACAACGCTACGAATATCCCGGTCAGGATCAGGAACTGCGGCAACAGCGCCGCCCCCTGGTCGATGAACTGCGGGAACAGCGCGGTAAAGAACATGGTCGCCTTGGGGTTGGTCACTGCCGTGAGGAAGGCCGACTTGTATAGCTTCAGCGGCGTGGGCCGAACCTTGGCCACACCCTCTGCGTCGCCCTGCGCCAGCATCGGGCTCTTTTTCAGCAACTGCCGCGCGCCCAAATAGAACAGGTAGCCCGCCCCCAGGATCTTCACGGCGTTGAACAGCATTTCGGAACTGGCCAGCAGCGCGCCCAGCCCCAGCATGGCGGCTGCCGACAGGCAGAACAGGCCTGAGCCATTGCCCAGCGACGACCAGATCGCGCTGCGCTGGCCATGGGCAAGGCTGTTGTTGATGGCCATCAGGGTGGCAGGGCCGGGGCTGGCGATCGCGATGGCAGCGACCAGGGTAAAGGCAAACAGCGAGTGAGAATCCATTTTCAGGCTCGTCAGGCAATCAGGAAAGGCCGCGCACAGGGTGCGCAGGTTCAGTCGCCATTCTGCCGCTTGGCCGTCTTCTTGGCGATAGCCTTCATTCGCGTTGCCGCCCGCTGCACGGTGGCCATCTTCTCGGGGCGCTTCATGCCACGCCATTTGCGAATTTCGTCACGGGTGCGACCGCAGCTCACGCACAGCTCGCTATTGAGCTGGCACAGCGAGACGCAGGGGTTGTCGATGTCTTTGGCCATGCCGCTCAGCCGGGCATTTCAGCCTGCGCGCGCTCGGCGGCAGCGTGGAACACCTGGCGTACTTCTTCGGCCTTGACCTTGGTGACCGACCTGGCAGCCAGCAGCTCGTCGACCACGCGCAAGCCCTGTTCCAGGGCGGTGGCCAGTTGCTCGCGGTCGGAGGCGTCAGCGATATCACCCAGATAAGGAGCGATGAGATACACGTAACGGTCCTGCAGCTTGAGCGCTTCCAGCGCGTCGAGGGCTTTCTGGAACCGATCGGCAGCGGCAGGGCTCATGCTCAATTTATCGAAATGAATCAGGCTCACACGGTCAGTGGCCATCTGGACGAATCTCCGTTTCCTGGTACGGCCAGGCCCACAAGCGGCAGCGCTTCTACGATGCCCGGATGTGCAGGCCTGGGTAATGCCCACAGGGTACCAGAACCCGAGGCAGAAAGGGCCATCGCCCCCAGAACTAAAAGTATCTGGCAGGTCGCGTAATGGACGCCCTGGGGCGTTATCGGGACAGGAGCCGCCGTTTAGTGCGCAGGATAATCCCGCCAGCAATCTCCCCGCCGAGGCAGTCATCGAACTCGGTAGCCCACACAAAACTACAAGCCTGCACCAGCCGGTAAGCCAGAAAGGGGCCTCATCATTCATGGCAAAGGAACACATCACCGAAACGCTCGACCTTGGCGTGACGGATCCCTCGAAAACCGCGGAAGCACGCCAGGACCGGCGTTTCGAGGGCAAGATCGACTGGATCGTCTTTGGTTTCACCAGCCTCCTGGCCATCGCTTTCGTCCTCTGGGGCTTCCTCAACCAGGCAAGCCTCGCCAGCAGCGCCTCCAGCGCGCAATCCTGGGTCATTCTCAACTTCGGCTGGTTCTTCGTGCTTACCTCCACGCTGTTCGTTGTGTTCGTGCTGTGGCTCGCCGCCAGCCGGTACGGTCGGGTCCCGCTGGGCCGTGATGGCGAACAGCCAGAATTCCGCACGGTGTCGTGGGTGGCGATGATGTTCAGCGCCGGCATGGGCATTGGCCTGATGTTCTTCGGCGTTGCCGAACCGCTGTCGCACTATGTATCGCCACCACCAGGGACGGCCACCGGGCAGTCCAGCGAAGCGATGCAGGTGGCCATGGCCACAACGTTGTTCCACTGGACCCTGCACCCCTGGGCCATGTACGCCATCGTCGGCCTGGTGATTGCCTATGGCACCTTCCGCCGCGGCCGCTCGCAGCTGATTTCCGCCGCCTTCCGGCCGTTGATCGGCAAGCATGCCAACGGCCCGCTCGGCCGCCTGATCGACATGATGGCGATCTTCGCCACGCTGTTCGGCTCGGCGGCCTCGCTGGGCCTGGGCGCGTTGCAGATTGCCGGTGGCCTGGAATACAACGGCTGGATCGAAAGCCCCGGCAAGCTGTTCTACATCTCGATCATCACCCTGCTGACCATTGCCTTCGTTACCTCGGCGGTGTCGGGCATCGGCAAGGGCATCCAGTGGCTGTCCAACACCAACATGGTGCTGGCGCTGGTGCTGGCGGTGTTCGTGTTCATGGTCGGCCCGACCCTGCTGATGCTCAACCTGCTGCCAACCTCGATCGGCATCTACGTCAAGATGCTGCCGGAAATGATGGCCCGTACCAACGCCAGCGGCGGTGAACAGATGAACAACTGGCTGGCCGGCTGGACCGTGTTCTACTGGGCCTGGTGGATTTCCTGGACGCCGTTCGTAGGCATGTTCATCGCCCGCATCAGCCGCGGCCGCACCATCCGCCAGTTCGTTACCGGGGTGCTGCTGGTACCGAGCCTGGTCAGCCTGGTGTGGTTCACCATCTTTGGCGGCGCGGGTATCGACGCACTGCGTGAAGGCGCCTTCCAGCTGGCCAATGGTGCGGTCAACAGCAACCACGCGCTGTACCAGTTGCTGGACAGCTACCCGCTGGCCTCGGCGACATCAGTGCTGGTGATGGTTCTGGTAGGCATATTCTTCGTCTCCGGTGCCGACGCGGCCTCGCTGGTGATGGGCACGCTCTCGGAACACGGCACCACCACGCCATCGCGACGTACGGTGATCTTCTGGGGTGCGCTGACCGGTACGGTGGCGGCGATCATGCTGGCAATCGGCGACCCGCGCGACCCCGGCGAGGCACTGACCGGCCTGCAGAACCTGACCATCGTCGTGGCCCTGCCGTTCGTGGTGGTGATGGTGCTGCTGTGCCTGGCGCTGTACCGCGACCTGCGCAAGGACCCGATGATGCTGCGCCACCTGCGCGGCAACGAACTGATCGAGAAGGCAGTGCTGTATGGCGCGGTGAAGCATGGCGATGAGTTCTACATCGTGGTGCAGGAGAAGAAGACTTCGACCAAGCCGGCGTCGGCAGAGGCCGAAGTGACCGGCAACTGACCTGGCAACTTTGTGGAATCGGGGGCTGCTGCGCAGCCCCCGATCAAGATGCCTTCACTGCCGTGATCAGCCCTTCAACGCCGCCTCTATCCTGGCCACATCGATCTTGCCCATCTGCATCATGGCATCAAACGCCCGCTTGGCCGCCGCCCGGTCGGGGTGGCCGATGGCTTCGATGAGGATGCGCGGGGTGATCTGCCACGAAATCCCCCATTTATCCTTGCACCAGCCGCAGACACTGGCCTCCCCGCCGTTGCCGACAATGGCATCCCACAAGCGGTCGGTCTCGGCCTGGTCCTCGGTGCTGACCTGGAATGAAAACGCCTCGCAATGCGTGAAGGCCTTGCCTCCGTTGAGCCCCACGCAGGGAATACCCATGACACTGAACTCCACGGTAATCACGTCACCCTGTTTCCCGGATGGATAATCAGCAGGTGCCTGATGCACCGCTATCACCGTGGTCTCAGGGAAAATGCTGGCGTAAAAATTCGCGGCCTCCTCGGCGTCGTTGTCGTACCAGAGGCAGATTGTGTTCTTGGCTGTCATGGTCTTGTTCCAAGAAAGGGTGTGAGCCTTTGAGTCTAGTCTCACAGTCGCCGGTTGAAGTCCTGCAACATCCTGCAGACATTTCCGACATCAGGTAGTGAACCTGCTGACAAAAAAACGGTCTTTCGCTGACGGTCAACCCACCGACCGGTTCATCGGCCCAGTCACCGGGCCTACTTTTTGTCCTGTTTCAGCGAAGACCCAACATGCCCGATTCCCGCCCAACTGCTTCCGCCCTCACTGCCCTGCGCGGCGGCCTGATCGCCACCCTGGTGGCCCTTGCCGCACCGGTGCACGCCGAAGAGCCTGCCAGCGATGCACGCTGGGTCAGCGACAGCCTGAGCACCTACGTGCGCAGCGGCCCCACCGATGGCCACCGCATTGTCGGTACGCTCAAGTCCGGGCAGAAGCTGACCCTGATCGGCAGCCAGGGCAACTACAGCCAGGTGCGCGGGCAGAACGGCGATGTGGTGTGGATTCTCAGCAACGACCTGCAGGCGGTGCCAGGCCAGAGCGAGCGCCTGCCGCAGCTCGATGCCCAGGTCGCGGACCTGACCGGGCAGTTGAAGAACATCGACGACAGCTGGAAGAACCGCGTGCAGGGCATGCAGGAAACCCTCGATTCACGCAAGAAGCTGATCGACGAACTGGAAGCGCGCAACCAGGCGCTGAATGAACAGCTCGACCAGAGCCAGTCGCAGCTGCGCGATACCCAGGCCCGCCTGGGGGACGAGAACAAGCAGGTGATGATGCGCTACATGGTGTATGGCGGCAGCATTGCCGGCGCGGGCTTGCTGGCGGGGCTGATCCTGCCGGCTCTGACCCGTGGGCGCAGGAAGAACGATCGCTGGTTCTGAAGACGGCGCCAGCCTGCGCTGGCCTCTTCGCGGGTAAACCCGCTCCCACAGTAACCACGCTGGCCTTGAGCCTGTTGGAGATACTGTAGGAGCGGGTTTACCCGCGAAGAGGCCAGCAAGGGCTTACTTGCTACGTGCCTTGTTGTAGATAGTCTTGGCTTGGTCCGCCGAGGCCTGACACTGAGTCATATCGCCCTTGCTCTGAGCATCCTTGGCATTTTGCAAGTGGACTTTGAAGTCATGGGCCATGCCGCCATGCATTGCCTGGCCACTGGCCTTTTCGAAATCCTCAAGCTCCTTGATCTTGGCCGCACAGTTGCTCGCCGGGTCTGCGTGTGCGGCAAAACTGAGGACCGAGGCAATCACCAGCAAAGGTATGCATTTAGTGGATTTCATGGAGCGTTCTCCTGGAAAACCTGAAGGGTCGTCGAGATGACACTGGCTCGACGCAGCAAACAGCATAGTCGGCCATACGCCCCGGCGCCTCGGCTCAGCCCGGGGGCTATGCCCCCTCGGCAAACAGGAAATCGATGAACACCCGCACCCGCAACGGCATGTGCCGGGCCTGGGGGTAGATCAGCATGAACGGCCGCGAGGTGCCGCCAAACTCGGCGAGCACTTCCACCAGTTCGCCACTGGCCAGTGCGTTCTGCACGGTAAAGCGGTAAGCCTGCATCAGCCCGCCGCCGTGGCGCACCAGCGTGGCGGTGGCGAGGAAGTCGCCCAGGCAGGTGAACCCACCCTGGGTTTCGATCTCCACCTGCTGGCCATCCTGAAGGAAGCTCCACGGCGGGCGGCGGCCACTGCTGGGCAGTTCGAACTGGATGCACTCATGCTGCAGCAAGTCGTGCGGTGTTCGTGGCGTGCCGGCACGGGCCAGGTAGCCCGGCGTGGCCACCACCACCAGTTCGGCATCTTCCAGGCGACGCGCCACCAGCCGCGAATCGGCCGGCTCGCGGCCACGAATGGCCAGGTCGAACGGTTCCTCGGCAAAGTCGACGTTGCGGTTGCTGACATGCACATCCACCTGCACCTTGGGGTAGCGTTGGCGAAACCGCGGCAGCAGCGGCAACAGCCGGTGATGAGCATAGGGCGTGGGTGCACTGATACGCAGCCGACCGCTCGGCTCGACCTGCCCGCCCGTGACCTGGCGCTCGGCCTCCACCAACTGCCCCAGTGCCTGCCGGCATTGCTGATAGTAGGCCTGGCCGGCTGCGGACAGGCGCATCTGCCGGGTGGTGCGGACGAACAGGCGCACGCCCAGGCGCTCTTCCAGGCGCGCCACGCTGCGGCTGACCGCCGCCGGGGTAACGCCGGCTTCCGTGGCCGCAGCGGTGAAGCTGCCGCTGTCGGCGGCCAGGCAGAACAGTTCCAGGCTGCCCAGTTGCAGGTCATCGAAATGGCGGGTCATGTCGGCTCGATTGATTACATGATGTATCGATTGAAATGCCCAGCGCCTCATTTTTCAAGTTCTGATTGCAACCTACAGTGGCTTCACACCGAGCCCATGGCTCACTTCACTGGAGATCATGCACATGAACACGCCACGCACCGTCATCATTACCGGGGCCTCGAGCGGCCTGGGTTTCGCCCTGGCCGAGGCGTTCCTCGAACGCGGCGACAACGTGGTCGGCAACGCCCGCAGCCAGGCCCGCCTTGAGCAAGCCGCCGCCCGCCTCGGCAACCCATCGCGCTTCATCGGCGTGGCTGGCGACATCGCCGAGCAGGGCACGGCCCAGCGCCTGTTCGCCAGCGCCGAGCAAGCCTTTGGCGGGGTCGACCTGCTGATCAACAACGCCGGCATTTTCATTGCCAAGCCGTTTGCCGAGTACAGCGAAGCGGATGTCGACGCCCTGGTCGGCACCAACCTCAAGGGCTTCTTCTACCCGGCCCAGGAAGCGGCGCGGATCATGACCAGGCAAGGGCATGGGCAGATCATCGCCATCACCGCCTCCATTGCCTTGCAACCGGACACCCGCGTGCCGGCCCTGCTGCCGGTACTGGTCAAGGGTGGCCTGAACCAGGCGGTGAAAGGCCTGGCACTTGAACTGGCAGCCAGCGGCGTGCAGGTGAATGCGGTGGCGCCGGGGATCATCGAAACACCGCTGCATGGCGGCAACACACAAGGCATGGGCGCGCTGTCACCCAGTGGCCGCACCGGCTTGCCACAGGATGTCGTGGATGCAGTGTTGTACCTGGCCGACTCACGCTTCGTCAGCGGCGTTATCCTGCCGGTGGATGGCGGTAGCACCGCTGGCACCTGGCATTAACAGAGGAGCGATCAACCATGCCTTATGTCCATATTCGCGTGACCGATGAAGGCGTCAGTGCTGAGCACAAGCGCCAACTGATAGAACAGACGACCCGCATGCTGGAGCAGGTGCTGGGCAAGCCGCCGGCCAGTACCTTTGTGGTGATCGAGGAGGTGCCGACCGATAACTGGGGGGTTGGCGGGGAGACAGTGACTGCGGTGCGGGCCCGAGAGCGGGGTTGAAGCTTGGGGCCGCTGTGCGGCCCTTTCGCGACACAAGGCCGCTCCTACAAGAGGTCGCGTTCCCCTGTAGGAGCGGCCTTGTGTCGCGAAAGGGCTGCAAAGCAGCCCCCAGGGCCCTCACTGGCGCAACCGCTCCAACGCCTGCAACACATACCCCGTGGCCCGCTCCACCTGCCCTTCCCGGCAGGCAATGCCCAGTTGCCGCCACAACCCCGGCCGCAGCGGCCGGCGGGCAATGCGCCGGTCCAGCTCGGCCGACTCCCCCTCCTGCGGCAGCAATGTCGCCCCATACCCGGCCCCGACCAGGCTCTTGATCGCATCGTTGTAGTTCAGCTCGATTCGCGGCTCAGGGTACAACCCCGCTGCCGCGAACCACTCGCCGGTCACCCGCGAAAGCTGGGTGCTGCTGTCGTTGAGGATCAACGCCCGCTGCGCCAGCCAGGCCGGCGTAACCGTGGCCGGTGGCTGCCAGTCGGCCGGCACGTAGGCCAGGATCGGGTCGCGCCGCCAGGGCGTAACCGCAAGCCCTTTGCCGGCCACCTGTGGCAAGGCCACCAGGCCGATATCCAGCGTGCCCTCGCGCAGGCGCGCCAACGAGGCCTGGGAGGTCAGCACCTGGACCTGCACATCGATCCCTGGGTGCACCGTACGCAGGTGCTCCAGCGCCTGCGGCAGCAAGTGGGCGATGGCACCGGTGGAGGCGCCCAGGCGCACCCGGCCGGTCAGGCCCTCGACCTGCCGGCGCACTTCATCCAGCGCCAGGTCGGCGTCGGCCAACAGGCGGCGGGCACGGGCCAGCAGGGTTTCGCCGATGACCGTGGGCCGCACCTGGCCGCGGGTGCGGGTGAGCAACGGTGCGCCAATGCGCGCTTCCAGCTCGGCCACGTGCAGGCTGATGGTGGGCGGTGCCAGGTTGAGCTGGCGGGCGGCTTCGGCAAACGAGCCCAGGTCGGAGATGACCACCAAGGTGCGGAGGCGATCGAGGCTGATTTCGCGCATGGGCCAATCTCGTTCAGAAAAGATGAATATATCGATCATCATATTCAAATTTTCTTTACCAGAGCCACAAGCGAGCATAGACCATCCCTACCCGACCGGACTTTGACCATGCACACACCTGTTGTCTTCATCGACGGTGACCAAGGCACCACCGGCCTGCAGATCCATGCCCGGCTGCAAGGCCGCAGCGATCTGCGCCTGCTGACCCTGCCCGAAGCCGAACGCAAAGACCCGCAACGCCGCCGCGAGGCAATCAACAGCGCCGACATCGCCCTGCTTTGCCTGCCCGACGATGCCGCCCGCGAGGCCGTGGCGGCGATCCACAACCCGCAGGTGCGGGTGATCGACGCAAGCTCCGCGCACCGCACCAGCCCAGGCTGGGTCTATGGCCTGCCGGAGCTCGACGAGCAGCAAGCCGAGCGCATCGCGCACAGCAAGCGCGTCAGCAACCCCGGCTGCTACCCCACCGGCGCCATCGCCCTGTTGCGCCCACTGGTCAAGGCCGGCCTGCTGCCAGCGGACTACCCGCTGAACATCCACGCCATCTCCGGCTATTCCGGTGGTGGCCGCGCCGCAGTCGAACGGCATGAACAGCCCGCCGCCGGCAAAACCCCGGCCCTGCAACTGTACGGCCTGGAACTGGCGCACAAGCATGTGCCGGAAATCCAGCAGCACGCCGGGCTGTCGGCGCGGCCGATGTTCATGCCCGGTTACGGTGCCTACCGCCAGGGCATCGTGCTGAGCATCCCGCTGCAGTTGCGCCTGCTGCCCGGCCAGGTCAGTGCCGAACAGCTGCAGGCCTGCCTGCAGCAGCACTACCAGGGTGCCCGCCACATCCAGCTGATGCCCCTGCACCAGCACGGCGCGGCGCCGAACCTCGACCCCGAGGCGTTGAACGACAGCAACGACCTGCGCCTGGCGCTTTACGCCAACCCTGAGCATGGCCAGGTGCTGCTGACCGCAGTGTTCGACAACCTCGGCAAAGGTGCCTCCGGTGCGGCGGTGCAAAACCTCGACCTGATGCTCGGTGCATTGCAGGTACAAGGCTGATCGGCAAAAACGGTTAGACTGTACAGCCCGCGCCCGCATGGCGCGGGCCGTCCATCTACCCGCCGGAGCCCGCCCCCCGATGTTCATCCTGAGCCGCCTCGACAGCGTGCCGCCTGAATCCTTCCAGAACCAGATCCGCGAACTGGTGATCCACCACGTCGGCGAACTGAGCAGTGTAGCCATCAGCGCCGACAACCCGCTGTACCCGTTGTACCAGTACGGCGTTGGCATGGAGGTGCACCAGTACCTGCAAGCACTGGACGGCACCCGCGGCCTGGCCGTGGCGCTGACCCTGGCGCTGGATGCCGAAGAGCCAGACCAATTGCTGGGGTTTGCCCTGTCGCTGCCGGCCGAGGACGATGAACAGGCGTGCGCCCTGGCGTTCCTGGCCGTGCGCGCCAGCCATCGACGCCAAGGCATCGCCCGCGCCCTGCTGAGCGACCTGCAGGCACGCCATGCCTGC
This sequence comes from Pseudomonas sp. SA233, assembly GCF_054792385.1. Lineage (NCBI taxonomy): Bacteria > Pseudomonadati > Pseudomonadota > Gammaproteobacteria > Pseudomonadales > Pseudomonadaceae > Pseudomonas > Pseudomonas sp. SA233. The sequence continues at coordinate 3,469,724 of NZ_CP096449.1, forward strand.
GTCGAGCTGAATGCCTTTGCCAGCCAGGTACCGTGGTTCGAGGCGATGGGCATGCAGGTGGTGGCCGCCAATGGGCCGCAGGTACTGATGAGCAGTACCGGGCGGGCTAGCGGCGCGCTGATCGGGCGACTGGATATTGCGCCGATCTACCAGACGGCGGAAGTAATGCAGATCCATACCTACCTGCTCAACCAGCAGGGTGAGGATGCGATGATCGAAGCGGAACAGATGCGGGATGAGCGGCTGGACGAACTGACCGCTCAGGCCCGGGAGTGTGTACGGCAGCGCAAGACCGTGCATTGACCCAAGGGCCTGTGGGAGATTGCCCAGCCCTTTGGGCTGCGCTGTCGCACAGATAACTGAATTCGCAAGCGATCCTCGTACCCTGTGGGAGCGGCTTTAGCCGCGAAGAATCCAACGCGGTGCATGGCACCGGCTGCGCCGGTGTTCGCGGCTAAAGCCGCTCCCACAGGGTCCCTGCTAATTCAATGAGTTATGTGCAGTTCTATGAGAGGCCCGGGAGTGTGTACGGCAGCGCAAGACCGTGCATTGATCCAAGGACCTGTGGGAGATTGCCCAGCCCTTTGGGCTGCGCTGTCGCACAGATAACTGAATTCGCAAGCGATCCTCGTACCCTGTGGGAGCGGCTTTAGCCGCGAAGAATCCAACGCGGTGCATGGCACCGGCTGCGCCGGTGTTCGCGGCTAAAGCCGCTCCCACAGGGTCCCTGCTAATTCAATGAGTTATGTGCAGTTCTATGAGAGCGGGTTTACCCGCGAAGAAGCCACACTGGCCTGTCAGCCATGCACCCAGCGCCGATGCAGCCCACGCGCCAGGGCATCCAGCACAAACCCCAGCACCCCGATCAGCAGTACCATCGCCATCAGCTCGGAATACGCCAGCCGGTCGCGGGTATCGAGAATGAAGTACCCCAGCCCCGCACTCACCCCGAGCATTTCGCACGGCACCAGCACGATCCACAGGATACCGATGGCCAGGCGCACGCCGGTCAGCACATGGCCGATCACCCCGGGCACGATCACCTTGCACAAGGTCTCCCGGCGCGTGGCACTCAAACTGCGGCTCAACTGCAACCAGCGCGGGTCCAGCTGCCTTACCCCGGCCGCCGTGTTCAACAAGATCGGCCACAACGCGGCAAACGCCAGCAGGAAGTAGACAGGCTGGTCCCCCACGCCCATCAGCATTACCACCACCGGCATCCACGACAGCGGCGAGATCATGCGCAGGAACTGGAACGCCGGCGTGGTCGCCGCCTCCAGGTGCCGGTAGCTGCCCACCAGCAAGCCCAGCGGCACGCCGATCAGCAGCGCCAGCAGCAGCCCGACCAGGATACGTTTGAGGCTGACCCAGATATGCCCGTACACCTCGCCCTGCCCCAGCAACTCGACCAGGCTGGCCAGGGTCGCTGCCGGCGAAAAGCGCGCCGACAGGCCATCGGCCTGGCCGAACAGCGCGACACCGGCCCACCACAACAGCAACAGACCCAGCAACCCTGCCAGCCCCAGGGCGGCATGAACGACATGCGTGCGCATCAGACCGCGAACTCCTCGCTACGCTCGAAGTTATCGGCGATGCCGAACACCGACGGCCCGCCAACACTGGCGATGGCGTTGCGCACGAAGCGGTCGTCGACCAGGTCGCGGGCGGTCTGTGCAGGGTCAAGGCCGGCCAGGAACGCGCTGTCGCCCTCGATCAGGGTGGTTTTCAGGCGCTTGACCAGTTCTTCGGTGTAGCTGGGGAACGGGTAAGGCTGGAAATCGATGCGCTTTTCGTCCCACTGCTGGTGGCGAATGGCGCCACTGGCAATGTAACCGGCACGGTCCTCAGCGGCCGGGGCCAGCACTTTGCCGAGCACCGCTGGTTCATGCGGGGTGTACTTGTTGGGGCCGGCCTTGGACAACAATGCGGCGGCCTCGGCGCGGTGGTCACGGGTCCAGTGCTGGGCCTTGACGATGGCGTTGACCACCTTCTGCGACCACTCCGGGCGGTTGTTCAGGTCGTGCTCATGCATGAACACCACGCAGCAGGCGTGGTTGCGCCACACATCGCCGGTAAAGCGCTGCACGCGGCCAACCTTGAGGTTCTCGGCCAGGGCGTTGAATGGCTCGGCGACGATATAGCCAGCGATGCGTTTGCTGGCCAGTGCAGGCGGCATGTCGGACGGCGGCAGCACCAGCAGGTTGACTTCGTTGCCGGCCAGTGGCGCATTGGCCGGCTTCGACACCGGGGTCAGGCCGTTGTCGTCGAGCATCTGTTGCAGCACCACGTTGTGGATCGAGTACCAGAACGGGATGGCCACGGTCTTGCCGCCCAGCTGTTTCATGTCGCTGATGTCCGGGGCCACGGTCAGGCCCGAACCGCCCACGTGGTTCCAGGCCACCACCTTGGCCGGCACCTTGCTGGCGTAGCGGGCCCACACGGTCATCGGCGACAGCAGGTGGATGACGTTGACCTGGCCGGAGATGAACGCCTCGATCACCTGCGCCCAGCTGCGCAGCAGCACCGGGCGCTCGGCCTTGATGCCTTCGGCCTCGAACAGGCCGTTGTTGTGTGCCACCAGCAGCGGCGTGGCGTCGGTGATCGGCAGGTAGCCGATACGCACCGGCGCGTCCGGCTCGGCGGCGGCACGGGCCTGCAGGCTCGACAGCAACGGCAGTGCTCCGGCGGCCGTGAGCATGGCGCCGAGCTTGAGGAAATCGCGACGCGAAGAAGAGGAACAGCAGTCATCCATGCACATGGACAGCCTCCGAGGGCAACGGGGTTGGGGTAGGTTCGACTGTGCGGCTTGCCCGCCGAAGGGTTTTGAGGATTTCGATGCGCAAGGCGCCCAGTTCCTCGACCCGCTGCGTCCGTGGTTGCGGCAGGTCGATGTGCCACTGGCCGAGGGTGTGCGCTGGGTGGTTGCCCAGTAGCAGGACCCGGTCGGACAGCAGCAGGGCTTCGTCGATATCGTGGGTGATCAGCACCGCCGCCGTGTTATGGGTGGCGATCAGTTGCAGCAGCAGTTGCTGCATGTCGGCCCGGGTCACTTCATCCAGCGCGCCGAACGGCTCGTCGAGCAACAGCACTTCGGGCTGGCGGGCCAGGCAGCGGGCCAGCGCGGTGCGCTGGGCCATGCCGCCGGACAACTGCGCCGGGTACTGGCCACGGGCATGGGCCAGGCCCACGGCGGCAATCGCATGGTCGATGCGTGCGCGCCGTTCGGCGGCGGCAAGTTTTGGCTGGCGGGCGAAGTCCAGGCCGAAGGCAACGTTCTTCTCCAGGTTCAACCAGGGCAACAGGCTCGGGTCCTGGAAGGCCACCGCCAGGCGTGGGTGCGGGCCCTGCAGCGGCTGGCCGTGCAGGGTCACACTGCCACCGCGGGGCTGCTGCAGGCCGGCCAGTACCCGCAGCAAGCTGGACTTGCCGACCCCGCTGGGGCCGAGGATGGTCACCACTTCGCCGGGGGCCAGCTGCAGGTCGAACTGCGCCAGCACCGCCTGCCAGCCACCCTCGCGGGGGTAGCCCAGGCTGATGTCGCGGGCTTCGAGCAACATTTGGCTCATGCCGCGCCCGCCTGGCGTTGCAGTTCGGCGCGCAGTTGCACCAGGCTGGGCGTGACGATCGGCACGAAGGCCGACTCGCGCCAGCGGCGGGCAAAGCCTTCACCGTACTCGCTGAGGTAGGCCTTGCCACCACTGGCCTGCAACTCCAGCTGTACGGCGTCGGCAGCGCTTTCGGCCAGGGTGATGCGCAGCTTGAACAGGGCCGCCGGCTGCTGCTGGAAGCGGCCATCGAGCAGGCCCTGCTTGAGCTCGTTCACGGTGTTTTCCAGGCGTTCGCTGAGCACCTGACGTGCTTCGTCGAGGAACGAGGCACGGCCATGCAGGTGTGCCTGCACTTCCGCCAGCGCCCGCCGCGCCAGGCCAATGGCCATGCCGCACTGCAGCGCCAGGAACGCCGGGCGTACCCGGGGCAGGAACTCACGGGCATTTTCGTGCAGCAACCAGCCACGCTGCATTTGCACCTGATGGAAGGCCAGTGCCGCGGTGTTGCTCGACTGCAGGCCCATCAGTTGCAGGTCGTCGGAGCGCTCCAGGCCCTGCGCGTCGGACGGGATGGCCAGCACGAACGGTGCACCACCGGCTTCGTCTTCGATAGCCGCAGCCACCACGAAGCCACTCTTGCGCAGGTTGGTCACCCAGTGCAGGCGCCCTTCCAGCTGCCAGCCATCGGCTTGCGGGCGCCCGCGCACCTGCAGCGCTTCGATGCCGGACAGGAACTTCATGGCGTTGGACAGCCCGGTGGCGCCGGCCAGTTCGCCAGTCAGCAGGCGCGGCAACAGGTGCTCGCGCAGGGGCTGGTTGGGGCTGTGCAACAGGTATTCGATGAAAGCGCGCTGGCCCCAGCAGACGAACGCCGCTGCCAGCGAGCGGCTGGCGATTGCGGCGATGGCCTCGACCGCGTCGGTCACCTGCCCGCCCGTGCCGCCCTGGGCGGGGTCGACACCGACGCGCAGCAGCTGCGACTCGGCGATTTGCGCCAGCACCAGCTGCGGCTCGCACTGGCCCCGGTCAATGGCCTCGGCATTGGCATCCAGCCAGTGTCGAAATGCACAATCTTGCATGGTCTTGCTCCTTTGAAAACGCCGGGGCCGCTTGGCGGCCCATTCGCGGCACAAGGCCGCTCCTACAACGATCGCGGTACGACCGGTGTCACGCGCGGATCATGCAGAAGGTTGCCAGCGGTACTTGCCGAGCTCGTCATTGAGCGGCGTCTGGGCGAACACATTAGCAAAGTTGCACAGGGTTGCGAGGCTCACGCCCAGAATCACCTCCAGGGCGTTGCCTTCGCTGAAACCGGCTGCGCGGAAGGCCTGGTAAGTGGCCTCGCTGACATTGCCGCGGGTGGCGATTACTTCGCGGGCGAACGCGGCCAGGGTTTCATACCGGTCATCGGGCAGCTCGCCACGGGCACGCAGGGCATCGACCACTTCCTGCGGCAGCTTGGCCTTGTTCAGGGCCACGGCCGTGTGGCCGGCCACGCAGAAGTCGCAGCCATGCTGGGTGGCGGCAATCAGCTGCACCACTTCACGCTCGGCCAGGCTCAGTTCGGCTTTGCCGTTGAGTGCCGAAACGGTCACGTAGGTTTCCAGCGCAGCCGGGGCATTGGCCAGTACGCCCAGCAGGTTGGGGATGAAGCCGGAATTCTTCTGGGCGTTCTCGAGGAACGGACGGGCCGCTTCCGGGGCGCTCTGCAGCGTGTGTAAAGTAATGCGCGAGGACATGGAGTGGTCTCCTTTGATGAGTGTCACTACAGTCTGTTGGTTATAAGAACTACCCTCCATATTCATCAGTCGCCTTTCCTTGCTCTTGAGTCTTTGCATTAGATGATTTCGTCCAGCCACCTTGTCGATTGGTTATTAGAGGGCCTGGAGCTCGATGCCAGCCTGTTCCATGTGGGCCGCTACTGCGGCGGCTGGCACGCCAGCACCGAAGGCATGGGCCGGGCCAGCTTCCACCTGGTGGTGCAAGGGCATTGCTGGCTGCACATCGATGGCCAGCCCGAGGCACTGCGCCTGGAGGCGGGCGATGCGGTGTTCCTGCTGCGCGACCTCGGCTATCGCCTGGCCAGCGACCAGGACCCGGCCAGTGTCTGCGCCCAGCCACGCCAGCACATGCAGCCCATGGACGCCGATGCGGTCGATGGCGTGGGCCTGGTATGTGGTTTCTTCCACTTCAGGCCGGGGTTGTCGGCGCTGATCGTCGACGGCCTGGCCGACTGGATATTGCTGCGCGCCGATGAACCGGCCGGGCATGCGGCGCGGGCGTTGTTCGAGCTGATCCTGGAGGAGTGCCGGCGCGCCGCCGGGCCGTCGCAGACGTTGCTGGAGCGGCTGACGCACTTGCTGTTCCTGTATGTGCTACGCCAGCAGGTGCATGCCGGGCAGACGCTGGGCGGGCTGGTCGCCCTCGCCCGGCAACCGGCGTTTGCCGGTTTGCTGGAGCAGTTGATCGAGCAACCGGGGCAAGCGTGGAAGCTGGAAAGCATGGCCGCCTGTACCGGGTTGTCGCGGTCGGCGTTTTTCAAGCGTTTCAATGAACTGGCCGGACAGTCGCCGGGGCAAGTACTGCTGGCGCTGCGCATGCGCCTTGCAAGTCAGTTGCTGCGGGCGGGGCATACCGTGGAGCAGGTGGGGGCACAGGTGGGGTATCAGTCAGTGGCGGCGTTTACCCGGGCGTTTGCCAAGGCGGTGGGGGTGCAGCCGGGGGCGTATCGGCGGCAGCATGAGGGGCGTTAGCCTGCACTGGCCTCTTCGCGGGTAAACCCGCTCCCACAGGGATGTCACAATCTCTGGAACTTGTGGTGTACCTGTGGGAGCGGGTTTACCCGCGAAGAGGCCAGTACAGGCAGCAGATTCAGACCTGACTGACCGGAATATCCCCTGCCCCTTTGCCCTCCCGCCGCTCACCCATCCAGGCATTGACCTTCTGCCCGAACTCGGCCGGCGCCTTGCGCCCGAACCGCCGCGCCAGATCAAGGATGGTCTGCTGCGCCAGGGCCTCTTCCATGCGCTTCTGCGCACCCAGCATCACCGCGTGGATCGCGCAGGTGCCCTCGGTCGCCCAACCCGGCGGCGAACCCTCGAACAGGCTGCAACGCTCGCGAACTTCGCGGCAGTCGAAGATCTTCTTCGGCCCGTCGATGGCATTGACGATATCCAGCACGGTGATTTCATCCGACGGCCGCGCCAGCCGGAAGCCGCCACGCACGCCCTCGGTGGCGGCCACCAGACCGGCACGGGCCAGCTTGGTGAATACCTTGGCCAGGTACTCCTGAGGTACACCCTGCAACTCCGCCAGGTCGCGCACGCTGGACTCGCGCGAGTCGCCCCGCTCGTCCACCAGGAACAGCAGGCAATGGATACCGTATTCGACGCCAGCACTGTAGAGCGACATATCTATCTCCGACCAATCTTGTCGCAAATAATACGCCTATAGCATCCGCACCGCAAAGCGCAAAGCTGCCGTCTATCGGCCTTGTTTATCCCTTAAGCCCAGTAAATACAGCTATTCGAGCCGTGAAATGGTCATGCGGAGTGTCGGCCTGTGGGAAAAAAGACTTGCACGCACTAACTACGATCAATACAGTCGTAGTTATTCGAGAGGCACACAACCCGCCCTCGAAGCCCCTTTCGAACCTTGCGGAGCACCTTCATGAAATCGAACATCCTCATCATCGGTGCCGGCTTTGCCGGTGTATGGAGCGCCCTGAGCGCTGCGCGCCTGCTCGATCAGGCCCAGCGCGCCGACATCAACGTCAGCCTCCTCGCTCCACAGCCTGAACTGCGCATCCGCCCGCGCTTCTACGAGGCCGACGTGCACGGCATGAAGGCCCCGCTGGGCGAGCTGTTCGAAGCAGTGGGCATTCATTTCATCCCGGGCAACGCCGACAGCATCGATACCGAAGGGCGCAGCGTCAGCTACACCGACGCCCACGGGCACCGGCAACAGATCGCCTACGACCGCCTGATCCTCGCCGCCGGCAGCCAGGTCGCACGCCCGGCAGTGCCTGGCCTGGCCGAACATGCATTCGATGTCGACCAGATGGAATCGGCCATGCGCCTGGAACAGCACCTGGTCGGTCTGGCCACCCTGCCAGCTTCGCCTGCACGCAACACTGTGGTGGTCTGTGGCGGTGGCTTCACGGGTATTGAAACCGCCACGGAAATGCCTGCCCGCCTGCGTGCCATCCTCGGTGCCAGTGCAGCGGTGCGGGTGGTGGTGGTCGACCGCGGTCCGCAAGTTGGTGCGGCGCTGGGCGCCGGTATCACGCCGTCGATCATCGCCGCCTGCGAACAGGCCGGGGTCGAGTGGAAGGCCGGGGCCTCGGTAGTGGCTGTCGATGCCGGTGGCGTTACCCTGGACAACGGCGACCATATCGCCAGCAACACCGTGATCTGGACCGTTGGCGTGAAGGCCAGCCCGTTGACCGCACAGGTTGCCGGCGAGCGTGACCACTTCGGCCGGCTGAAAGTGGACGGCCACCTGAAGGTGCTCGGCCAGGACCATGTGTACGCCACGGGCGACACCGCCTGGGCCGCTGTGGACGAACTGGGCAACCATGCCCTGATGACCTGCCAGCACGCCATCCCCATGGGCCGCCACTCCGGCAACAACGCCGCGGCCGACCTGCTCGGCCTGCAGCCGGTGGTGTACCGCCAGCCCAAGTACGTCACCTGCCTGGACCTGGGCGAATGGGGCGCGACGTTCAGCGAGGGTTGGGAGCGCGAACTGAAGCTGCACGGCCAGGAAGGCAAAGACCTCAAGCGCCAGATCAACTCGGTGTGGATCTACCCGCCAGCGGCTGATCGCGCCCTGGCACTGGCCGCTGCCGACCCGCTGATCGCGATCGTCTGACCGCAGCGAGGTGCAAGCTGAAATAGCTGGGGCCGCGTTGCGGCCCATTCGCAACGCAAGGCTGCTCCTACATGCAACGCGATTCCTTTGTAGGAGCAGCCTTGCGCTGCGAATGGGCTGCAACGCAGCCCCTGTTACAGCAACGCCAATCTATCAGTCATTCACACTCACAACCCGCCCCGCCTTCTCGGCAGCCTTGCCCCGGGTCGCCAGGCAGTAATACAGCGGCACCGTCACCAGCAAGCCGAACAGCCACGACAGATCAGCCCCTTCGACGATATTGGAATACGGCCCCACATACAGCGACGTGTTGGCAAACGGCAACTGCACCAGGATGCCGCACGCATAGGCAATGATCGCGTGGTGGTTGAAGCGGCCATAGATGCCGCCATCAGCACTGAAGATCGAGGCGATGTCGTACTGGCCCTTCTTGATCAGGTAGAAGTCGATCAGGTTGATCGACGCCCACGGCACCAGCACCAGCAGCAGTGCCAGGATCAGGCCGATGAACTGGCCGATGAAGTCCGCCGAGGCATTCAGCGCTACCAGGCCGCAGCCCACCAGAATCACCGAAGCCAGCACCACCCGCACCTTGATGCTCGGCGTCCACTCGGCGACAAAGGTCTGGATCGCGGTGACGATCGACAGCACCGCGCCATACAGGTTGAGGGCGTTGTGGCTGATGATGTTGAGCAGGAACAGCACCATCAGGATCGGGCCCAGCCAGCCGGTGGCCTGCTTGACCGCATCCATTGCATCGGTGCCTTCCGGCACGCAAAGCACCGCCACCGCACCAAAGCTGAAGCACAGGATGGTGCCCAGGGTAGCGCCGAAGTAGGTGGCCCAGAACGGCTTGGCAATGCCCACTTCACGCGGCAGGTAGCGCGAATAGTCGGAGGTATACGGCGAGAAGCTGATCTGCCAGATGGTGCCCAGCGACACGGTGGCGATGAAGCCCGACAGGTTGAACGCGCCACGGCTGAAGAAGTCGGCCGGCAGTTCCTGGGCGAACATCATGATGAAGCCGGCCAGCAGCGCCGAACCCATCACCCAGGTACCGATGCGGTTGAGGATGTGAATGAAACGGTAGCCGATCACGCCAATGGCGGTGGCACTCAGCGCACCGATCACGATCGCGCCGGGCATCGGCACGCTCGGGGTGATGCCGTGGATGGTCTTGCCCGCCAGGACGATGTTGGAAATGAAGAAGCCGACATAGATCAGCGCGGTGAAGAACACGATCAGCAAGGCGCCGTAGCGGCCGAACTGGCCACGGCTCTGCACCATTTGCGGAATGCCCAGCTGCGGTCCCTGCGCAGAGGCAAGGGCAATGACCACGCCCCCGACCAGATGGCCCAGCACGATGGCGACCAGCCCCCATAACAGGTTCAGATGGAACACCTGGACCACCATGGCGCCGGTGACGATGGGCAGTGGCGCGATGTTGGTACTGAACCAGAGGGTGAACAGGTCGCGCGCCTTCCCGTGGCGCTCGGCAGGTGGAACGTAATCGACCGTGTGATTCTCGACAAACTGGTGTTGCGACGACGGTTGGGACATAGGATTTCAGCTCGAAAGGTCGTTTTTATCTTTGTAAGGAAACCGCATCTAGGCGGCCTCTCAGCTGCGGACCATATTATGGTATTCCAAACTTTTGACAACACTGATCCGTAGGAAAAAACGCCCACTGATCCGCTCGCGCAACCCCTGCGGCAAGCCGCCTCACCGCTCAAGCCCACGGTATACGCGGGCTTGAGCCGTTCATCGCGCAACACCCCTGCTTGAAAATTCCGCTTGCAAAATAGGTATTACGGTATACCATCAGACACATCAACGATAAAAACCGCGGACCACCGCAGCCCTATAGAGGTACACCAGATGATCGACGCAACCGTCTACAAGCATGTCCTGGGCTCCTTCCCGTCCGGCGTTACCGTCATCACCACCCTGGACGACGATGGCTCGGTCGTCGGTCTGACCGCCAGCGCCTTCTCCTCCCTGTCGATGGACCCGCCGCTGGTGCTGTTCTGCCCCAACTACACCTCCGACTCCTACCCCGTGCTGATCAGGCAGAAGCGCTTCGCCATTCATCTGTTGTCCGGTGAACAGCAGGCCGAAGCCTATGCGTTCGCCAAGAAGGGCAAGGACAAGGCCAGCGGCATCGAGTGGTCCCTGAGCGAACTGGGCAACCCGATCCTGGCCGGTGCCACCGCGGTCATCGAATGCGAACTGTGGCGCGAATATGAAGGTGGCGACCACGCCATCATGGTCGGCAAGGTGCACAACCTGATCGTCCCTGAAGAGGCGCCACGGCCGATGGTGTACTGCCGCGGCAAGATGGCCAGCCTGCCGGCCTTTGCCTGAAGCCTATTCTGAATCGAGACCGCTGGCGCCAACCCTGCCAGGCGCCAGCCCCTTTCAAGCGTTGAGGAAAGCCCCCATGAAATTTTCGTTGTTCGTGCACATGGAACGTTGGGATGAACAGGTCAGCCACCGCCAGCTGTTCGAAGACCTGACCGAACTGACCCTGATGGCCGAGAACGGCGGTTTCAGCACCGTGTGGATCGGCGAACACCACGCCATGGAATACACCATTTCGCCAAGCCCGATGCCGCTGCTGGCCTACCTGGCTGCGCGCACCGACAAGATCCGCCTGGGCGCCGGCACCATCATCGCGCCGTTCTGGAACCCGATCCGCGTGGCGGGCGAATGCGCCCTGCTCGACGTGATCAGCAAGGGCCGCATGGAAGTGGGCCTGGCCCGTGGCGCCTACCAGTTCGAATTCGACCGCATGGCAGGTGGCATGCCGGCCACCGACGGCGGCAAGGCCCTGCGCGAAATGGTGCCGGTGGTGCGCAAGCTGTGGGAAGGCGACTACGCCCATGACGGCGAAGTGTACAAGTTCCCCACCTCCACCAGCGTGCCGAAGCCCTACAACGCCGTACCGCCGATGTGGATCGCCGCCCGCGACCCCGACTCGCACAACTTCGCCGTGGCCAATGGTTGCAACGTCATGGTCACCCCGCTGATGAAGGGTGACGAGGAAGTGCTGGACCTGAAGAACAAGTTCCAGGCCGCCCTGGACAACAACCCGGGCGTGCCGCGCCCGCAACTGATGGTGCTGCGCCACACCCACGTGCACAGCCCGGCCGAGCCGGAAGGCTGGAAAGTCGGCGCCCAGGCCATCTCGCGCTTCTACCGCACCTTCGATGCCTGGTTCGGCAACAAGACCACCCCGGTCAACGGCTTCCTCGAGCCGAGCCCGGAATCGAAGTTCGCCGAAGTGCCGGCGTTCGATCTGGAGAACATCCGCAAGAACACCATGATCGGCACGCCGGAAGAGATCATCGCGCGTATCAAGTACTACCAGGAACTCGGCGTCGACGAGTTCAGCTTCTGGTGCGACAACAGCCTGCCCCACGCCGAGAAGAAGAAATCGCTGGAGCTGTTCATCAAGGAAGTGGTGCCGGCGTTCGCCTGATTTCCCATTGCCTGAAACATTGCGGGACGCGCCCGCTCTCGTGGGCCCCTGTGGCCCGCGTGAGCGGGCTTTTTTTGGGGGATTGATCCGTTGCCTGTACCGGCCTCTTCGCGGGTAAACCCGCTCCCACAGGTATGGCGCAGACCATGAACCCTGTGGGGTACCTGTGGGAGCGGGTTCACCCGCGAAGAGGCCGGTACAGAACGCCACAAAAACCCCGATACACAGCGCCTTTCGTCCCCTCGCAAGAGAAATTTCCAGCCACCTCTTGCACAACAAATATTATGGTATACCATCAGACAACAAGAGCTGATAACCCTCACCAGGAGCCACCCATGAGTTTCGAAATCCGCAAGATCGTCACCTACTCCGAAGAGACCCGCATCGAAGGCGGCAAGGCCACCGACAAACCGGTGACCATGGTCGGCCTGGCCGTCGTGATCAAGAACCCATGGGCCGGTCGCGGTTTCGTTGAAGATCTGAAGCCGGAAATCCGTGCCAACTGCTCGGACCTGGGTGCCCTGATGGTCGAGCGCCTGACTGCAGCCATCGGCGGCGCCGACAAGATCGAAGCCTACGGCAAGGCCGCAGTCGTCGGTGCCGACGGCGAAATCGAACACGCCTCGGCGGTGATCCACACCCTGCGCTTCGGCAACCACTACCGTGAAGCGGTACAGGCCAAGAGCTACCTGAGCTTCACCAACAAGCGCGGCGGCCCGGGCACCTCGATCCAGATCCCGATGATGCAGAAGGACGACGAAGGCCTGCGTTCGCACTACATCACCCTGGAAATGCAGATCGAAGATGCCCCGCGCGCCGATGAAATCGTCGTGGTCCTGGGCGCCTCCGACGGCGGTCGCCTGCACCCGCGCATCGGCAACCGCTACATCGACCTGGAAGAACTGGCTGCCGAAAAAGCCAACGCTCAATAACAACAACCAAGACGGGCCGGGGCGTGGCGTGCTTACCCGCCGCGCCCGACCTTCAAGGAGCGCCCTCCATGATTCAGCCTGTCGCTGAACGCACACCCGCCGGCACCAGCTACCTGTCCGTCGGCCAGGGCCAACCCGTGGTACTGATCCACGGCGTGGGCCTGAACAAGGAAATGTGGGGCGGTCAGTTCGTTGGCCTGGCCAACGACTACCGCGTCATCGCCTACGACATGCTCGGCCACGGCCAGAGCGCGCTGCCAGCCGCCGACATCGGCCTGGAAGGTTATGCCGCGCAACTCGCCGAACTGCTCGACCACCTGCAGATCGCGCAAGCCACCGTGATCGGCTTTTCCATGGGCGGCCTGGTCGCCCGGGCGTTCGCCCTCGAATACCCACAGCGCCTGGCTGCACTGGTAGTGCTCAACAGCGTGTTCAACCGCACCCCCGAGCAGAGTGCCGGCGTTATCGCCCGCGCCGCCCAGGCTGCGCAGCTTGGCCCTGACGCCAACGTCGACGCCGCGCTCGACCGCTGGTTCAGCCGTGAATACAAGGCTGCCAACCCGGCGCAGGTCGCCGCCATTCGCCAGGTGCTGGCGAGCAACGACCCGCAGGGCTACCACACCACTTATTCGCTGTTCGCCACCCAGGACATGTACCGCGCCGCCGACCTGGCCAGCATCCAGGTGCCGACGCTGATCGCCACCGGCGAACTCGACTCGGGCTCCACCCCGGCCATGACCCGCCAGCTTGCTGCCAGCATTCCTGGCGCACACAGCGTGGTCCTCGCCGAGCAACGGCATATGATGCCGGTGGAAGCACCGCGTGAAGTCAACAAGATGCTGCTGGACTTCCTCGCGCAAGCCCGCACCCTCACCGAATCCGCCAAGGGGATTGTTGCATGACCCTCGTTCGTTTCCAGATGTGCATCGACGGCCAATGGCGCGATGCCCAGAGCGGCAAGACCTTCGACAGCCTCAACCCGGCCACCGCCCAAGCCTGGGCGCAACTGCCCGACGCCGACGAGGCCGATGTAGAGCTGGCCGTGCAGGCCGCCCAGCGTGCCTTCGACAGCAAGGAGTGGCGCAGTATCACCGCCACCGCGCGCGGCAAGCTGCTGCGTCGCCTGGGTGACCTGATTGCCGAAAACAAGGAACACCTGGCCCAGCTGGAAAGCCGTGACAACGGCAAGCTGATCCGCGAAACCCGCGGCCAGGTCGGCTACCTGCCAGAGTTCTTCCACTACACCGCAGGCCTTGCCGACAAGCTTGAAGGCGGCACCCTGCCGCTGGACAAGCCCGACCTGTTCGCCTACACCGTGCACGAGCCGATCGGCGTGGTGGCCGGGATCATCCCGTGGAACAGCCCGCTGTACCTCACCGCCATCAAGCTGGCCCCGGCCCTGGCCGCCGGCAACACCATCGTGCTCAAGCCGTCCGAGCACGCCTCGGCGACCATCCTCGAGCTGGCCCGCCTGGCCCTCGAGGCCGGCTTCCCGGCCGGTGTGGTCAACGTGGTCACCGGCTACGGCCCAAGCACCGGCGCGGCGCTGACCCGCCACCCGCTGGTGCGCAAGATCGCCTTCACCGGCGGCGCCGCCACCGCCCGCCACGTGGTGCGCAGCAGCGCCGAGAACTTCGCCAAACTGTCGCTGGAGCTGGGCGGCAAGTCGCCGAACATCATCTTCGCCGATGCCGACCTGGACAGCGCCATCAACGGCGCCGTGGCAGGCATTTATGCCGCCTCCGGGCAAAGCTGCGTGGCCGGCTCGCGCCTGCTGGTGCAGGACGAGATCTTCGACGAGTTCGTCGAACGCCTGATCGCCCGCGCCAGGCGCATCCGCATCGGCAACCCGCAGGACGATGCCAGCGAAATGGGCCCCATGGCCACCGCGCAACAGTTGGCCGTGGTCGAAGGCCTGGTGGCCGCTGCCAAGGCCGAAGGCGCCAAGCTGCACATGGGCGGCAAGCGTGCCGAGGTCGAGGGTGACGGCTGGTTCTACGAGCCGACCCTGTTCGAGTGCGACAGCAACTCGATGACCATCATGCAGGAAGAGGTGTTCGGCCCGGTTGCCGCGGTAATCCGCTTCAAGACCGAGGAAGAGGCCCTGGCCATCGCCAACGACTCGCAGTTCGGCCTGGCCGCCGGCATCTGGACCCGCGACCTGGGCCGTGCCCACCGCCTGGCCCGCGACGTGCGTTCGGGGATCATCTGGGTCAACACCTACCGTGCCGTGTCGGCCATGGCGCCGATCGGCGGGTTCAAGAACAGCGGCTACGGCCGTGAGAGCGGCATCGATTCGGTGCTGGCCTATACCGAGCTGAAGACCGTGTGGATCAACCTGTCCACGGCGCCGATGCCCGACCCGTTTGTGATGCGCTAAGAGGTAGCACGAGATGATCGAACCAGGCATCTACAAAGACGTGATGGGCTCGTTCCCGTCCGGCGTCACCGTGGTCACCACCCTGGACGCCGACGGTGGCATCGTCGGCATCACCGCCAGCGCGTTCAGCGCGCTGTCGATCGACCCGGCGCTGGTGCTGTTCTGCCCCAACTACGCCTCCGACACCTACCCCATCCTGCGTGACAGCAAGCAGTTCGCGATTCACCTGCTATCCGCCGACCAGACCGCCGAGGCCTATGCCTTCGCCGGCAAGGGCAAGGACAAGGCCAAAGGCATCGACTGGCACCTGAGCGAGCTGGGCAACCCGCTGCTGGCCAAGGCCACGGCGATCATCGAATGCGAGCTGTGGCGCGAGTACGACGGCGGTGACCACGCGATCATCGTCGGTGCGGTGAAGAACCTGGTGCTGCCGGCCGAGCCGGTAACGCCGATGGTGTACCACAAGGGCAAGCTGGGCGCCCTGCCGCCCCTGGGCTGATGGACCTTGAGCTCGGCGTTGGCTTCTTCGCGGGTAAACCCGCTCCCACAGGGATCGCACAGATGCTGAAACCTGTGCAGTACCTGTGGGAGCGGGTTCACCCGCGAAGAAGCCAACGCAAATGACCCTGTTTAAATCCGGAGTACTGCACATGAGCAATGAAAAGTACGAAAAAGGCCTGCAGATCCGCACCCAGGTACTGGGCGAGGACTACGTCAACCGCTCGATCCAGAACGCCGACGACTTCACCAAGCCGTTGCAGGAGCTGGTCACCGAATACTGCTGGGGCCACGTCTGGGGCCGCGAAGGCTTGTCGCTCAAAGAGCGCAGCATGATAAACTTGGCCATGATTTCCGCGCTCAACCGGCCCCACGAGCTCAAGCTGCACATTCGCGGCGCCTTGCGTAATGGCCTGAGCCGTGAACAGATTCGCGAGATCCTGCTCCAGGTCGGCATTTATTGCGGCGTGCCCGCGGCGGTGGACAGTTTCCGCCTGGCCCGCGAAGCGTTCGCTGAAGCCGATGCGGAGTCAACCCGTTAACACCGGGCTGTTCGAACCCACGCAAGGAGCACCCAAGGTTCGTGGTGCTGTTGCGGTTGCGGCCGGGCAGCCTCTTTAAGAGCGCACTTGATGAAACGCCAGCCACTCGACGACAGCTTCAAGGTCAATCGCAACCCCGTTACCCTGCGCGAAATCGTGCTCGACAAGCTGCGCGCCGCGATCATGAACTTCCACCTGCTGCCAGGCGATCGCCTGGTCGAGCGCGACCTCTGCGACCGCCTCGGCGTCAGCCGCACCTCGGTGCGTGAAGCCCTGCGCCACCTGGAATCCGAAGGCCTGGTGGAATTCGCCGACGCCAAGGGCCCGCGCGTGGCCATCATCACCCTGGAAGACGCCCGCGATATCTACGAGCTGCGCTGCGTGCTCGAAGGCCTGATCGTGCAGCTGTTCACCCTGAACGCAAAGGCCAAGGACATCCGCGCCCTGGAACGCGCGCTGGAGGTCAACCGCGAAGCCCTCGAGGAAGGCGAACTGCAACAGGTGCTGGACTCGGTACAAGGTTTCTACGATGTGCTGCTGGAAGGCTCCGGCAACCAGGTGGCCGCCCAGCAGCTGCGCCAGTTGCAGGCGCGCATCAGCTACCTGCGCGCCACCTCGGTGTCGCAGGAGAACCGCCGCGGCGCCAGCAACCGCGAAATGGAAAAGATCGTCGAGGCGATCAAGAGCGGCGACCCGCTGGTTGCCCACCAGGCCTCGGTCGACCACGTCCGCGCCGCCGCCAAGGTGGCCCTGGACTACCTGCGCCAGAAGCAGGATGACAACGTCAAGGTGCGCGAGATGGTCGAGCCCCTGGCCTTGAAGGATCCCCGCATATAAGCAACCCACAGGCCACCGATCATGCCCAACGCCCCGCGCTACTGCCCGCACTGCACCACGGAACTGGCCCGGGGCGTTCCCACAGGCGACACCCACGAACGCCTGCACTGCACCGGCTGCGGCTACATCCACTACATCAACCCGAAGATCATCGCCGGCTGCATCATCGAGCGTGATGGCAAGTACCTGCTGTGCCAGCGCGCCATCCCGCCGCGCCCCGGCACCTGGACCTTGCCGGCCGGGTTCATGGAGGCCGGCGAAACCACCGAGCAGGCGGCCCTGCGCGAGGTCTGGGAGGAAAGCGGCGTACGCGCCGAAATCGTCTCGCCGTACTCGATCTTCAGCGTCCCGAAGATAAGCGAGGTCTACATCATCTTCCGCGCCATCGCCACCGAGGAAACCGGGCAGTACGGGGCGGAAACGCTGGCCTACAGGTTCTTTGAGCCCGACGAGATCCCGTGGGATGAAATCTACTATCCGGCAATCCGGCAGATTCTCGAGCGCTATATCCTCGAGCGGCAAGCCGGGGTTTATGGCATCTACATGGGCAATGACGACACTGGCAAGGTGCACTTCATTCGCTAGCTTGTACCGGCCCTATCGCCGGCAAGCCAGCTCCCAAAGGACTGCACATGACTTGAAGTCGATGCGGTCCAGGTGGGAGCTGGCTTGCCGGCGATAGGGCCGGTACAGCCACCAAAAATTCTCGCCAAACGTCTATTCTGGATGCACCCTTAAGGCCTTACGCAAAAGGACCAGCAGTGCACATGGCAAAATGGCTAGACGGCGGCGGGCTGATGGCCGAGCGCATCCGCAACCACGATTGGGCCGCCACCCCGCTGGGCCCGCTGGAGCACTGGCCCGACCCGCTGAAAACCAGCCTGGCGCTGTGCCTGGCCTCGCGCTTTCCGCAAGCCGTGCTCTGGGGCCCTGACCTGCTCACCCTGCACAACGACGCTTTCTCGCAGATTCTCGGACAAAAGCCCTCGGCATTGGGCATCCCCTTCCGCGCCGTGTGGCAGGAGGCCTGGGCCGACATCGGCCACATGGCCAACCGCGCCCTGGCCGGCGAGGCGGTGTACATCGAAGACTTCCCGCTCGTCATCGACCGCAACGGCGGCCCCGAACGGGCCTATTTCACCTTCTGCTACAGCCCCATACGCGACCACGACGGCAAGGTGCTGGGCATGCTCGATACAGTCACCGAAACCACCGCCAGCGTGCTCGCCAACCAGCGCCTGAACTTCCTCGACGACCTGGGCCGCGCCGTGGCAGACGCCACCGACCCGGACCAGATCCTTGCCACTACCACGCGCATGCTGGTCGAGCACCTGCAACTGTCGAGTTGCGCCTATGCGGTGATGGAGCCCGACGAAGACGGTTTCACCATCTGCGGTGACGCCGTGGCGCCCGGCTCGCCGCATCTGTTGGGCCGCTATCGGTTGCAGGATTTTGGCAAGCTGGCGCTCGGCCGCCTGCGCAATGGCCTGCCGTTGGTCATCCAGGACAACCTGAGCGAGCTATCCCCGGAGGAAGCTGCCACCTTCCAGGCCATCGGCATTACCGCGACCATTTGCATGCCCCTGATCAAAGGCGGCCGACTGACCGCGCTGATGGCCATCCACGACAAGGTGCCACGGGAGTGGACCCACTATGAACAGACGCTGATCAGTGAAGTCACCGAGCGCTGCTGGGCGCATATCCAGCGGGTACAGGCCCACGCCGAAGTCCGCGAAGCCATGGCGGCACTGGAGGCGCTGAATGCCACCCTCGAACAGCGCGTGGATGAACGCACCAGCCAGTTGCTGCACACAGAAGCCGTGCTGCGCCAGACCCAGAAGCTCGAAGCCATTGGCCAACTTACCGGTGGCGTGGCTCATGACTTCAACAACCTGCTGACCATCATTCGCTCGTCGCTGCATTTTCTGCAGCGCCCCAACCTCGATGCACAGCGTCGCGAACGCTATCTCAAGACCATGTCCGACACTGTCGACCGCGGTTCCAAGCTGACCGGCCAGTTACTGGCCTTCGCCCGCCGCCAAGCCTTGAGCCCGCAAGTGTTCGAGGCAGGGCCACGGCTGGAGGCCATGGCCGACATGCTCGACACTGCCACCGGTGCGCGGATCCAGGTCGAGCTGCAGTTGCCACAGGCGCCTTGCCATATCCGCGCCGACCTCAATCAACTGGAAACCGCGGTAATCAACCTGATGCTCAACGGCCGCGACGCCATGGCCGGCGAAGGCACCTTGCAGCTGCGCCTGCAGGCTGACCAGTCACTGCCCGCCCTGCGCGGCCAGGCGCCACAGCCGGGCCCGTTCGCGGCGATTTCGGTAAGCGACAGCGGTGTCGGCATTGCCACCGAACTGCTGGAGCGTATCTTCGACCCGTTCTTCACTACCAAGGCACCGGGTGAAGGCACCGGGCTCGGGCTGTCGCAGGTGTTCGGTTTTGCCAGGCAGTCCGGGGGCGATGTGCAGGTGAAGAGTGTGCCGGGCCAGGGCACCACCTTCACCTTGTACCTGCCCCAGGAGCCGCCGCCTGAGGCCTAGCGGTCAACGCCGCCCTTCGGCCAGCATGCGCACGGCCAGGCCCGCCAGCACTATACCCATCAGCCAGCGCTGAACCTGCTGCCATAGCGGGCGACCGGCGAGGAATACGGCGATCGACCCGGCCATGATCGCGATCAGTGCATTGACCGAAACGCTGATGGCGATCTGCGTCGACCCCAGCACCAGCGACTGCAGCAGCACGCTGCCATGCCCCGGCTCGATGAACTGCGGCATCAACGACAGGTACATGACGGCGATCTTGGGGTTTAGCAGGCTGGTGGCAAAGCCCATGGTGAACAGCCGCCGCGGGCTGTCGGCAGGCAGGTCGCGAACCTGGAACGGCGACCGGCCACCAGGGCGCAGCGCCTGCCAGGCCAGGTACAACAGGTACAGCGCGCCACCGATGCGCAGCGCGTCGTAGGCAAAAGGCACGGCCATCACCAGGGCGGTGATGCCCAGCGCGGCGCAGAACATGTAGATGACGAAGCCAAGGGCCACACCACCCAGCGAAATCAGCCCGGCCTTGCGGCCCTGGCAGATCGATCGGGAGATCAGGTAGATCATGTTCGGCCCTGGGGTCAGGACCATGCCGAGGCAGATCAGGGCGAAGGTGAGCAGTTGCGTGGTTTCGGGCATGGGGCACATCCTGGTTGTGCGTTGAAGTGCTGCGAGTCTATCCGAGGCCATGCATGTCGTCTTTACCCTTGGCTCTCGCCTGCCAGGTTAACGCGGCAACCTGTAGGAGCGGCCTTGTGTCGCGATAGGGCTGCAAAGCAGCCCCAGGATTTCAGCGCAGGTGCACAAATCGCCGGGGCTGCTTTGCAGCCCTATCGCGACACAAGGCCGCTCCTACAAGGGCTAACGCACGCCAGTGAGTCAGCTGATCTGGCCGGCTATCAAGCCCAGGGCCACCGTAATCATCGCCACCCCCGACACCCGGCCAACCAGTTTCGCCGCCCCAGGCCGGGTGCTCAGCACGGCTTTGGCGCCAAAACCGACCAGCGAATAGATCACCAGCGAGCTGCACAGGTGCACCAGGCCCAGCAGCAAGATCTGCAACGGCACCGGCCAGCTCGACTGCGGGTCGGTGAACTGCGGCAACAACGCCAGGAACAGCAAAAACACTTTCGGGTTCAGGCCACTGACGCAAAACCCTTTCAATGCCCAGCGGGACCCCGACTCCCCCGCACCATCCTGCCCGGCCGCCGGCAAGGCCGGGCTCAGCAGCAGGTTGCCACCCAGCCACAGCAGGTAGCTACACCCCGCCAGGGTCAGCAAGGTCAGCGCCAGCGGGTGGCCGGCCAGCAGGCTGCCGACCCCTGCCGCCACCACCAGGGTCGCAAGGAAATGCCCCGACAACATCCCCGCCACCGCGGGCATCACCCAGCGCCCCCGCATGCCGGCCGAAATGGCATAGGCCCAGTCCGCGCCCGGCGTAATCACGAACAGCATCGACACGGCCCAGAACGCCGTCAGAACACTGAGAGCCACTTGAATCTTCCTTTTTCCACTGCTTTGGGATGACGAAAGATTACGGATTCCGCCGAGGGATTTTCTTTCGTATATTCCCCAACAGCCCTCAATTACTGGAAGATCCTTCTCAATGGACAGGACTGATCGAAAAATCCTTGCCGAACTGCAAAAAGATGGTCGGCTATCGGTGACCGAACTGGCCGACCGTGTGGGGCTCAGCCTGTCGCCCTGCCATCGGCGCTTGAAGGCGCTGGAGGAGTCCGGGGCGATTCTTGGCTATCACGCCCGCCTGGCGCCGAGCGCCCTGGGGCTGAACTTTGCCGCGCTGGTATTCGTGACCTTGCGCGAAGTCACTCGCCAGCCGGTAGCGGACTTTGAAGCGGCGCTGGCCGAAATCCCGCAGATCGTCGAGGCGCAGCGGCTGTTTGGCGACCCGGATTATCTGCTGCATGTGGTGGCCAAGGATTTGCCGGCGTTCCAGAAGCTGTATGACGAGCAGCTGACCAGCATTCCCAATGTGAAGCGGTTGAGTTCGACGCTGGTGATGAAAGAGGTGATTCAGGATCGGTTGTTGCCGATGTAGCGTTGTTGCCTGTGCCGGCCCTTTCGCGGGTAAACCCGCTCCCACCTTGACCGCATTGATTTCAAGTCATGCGCATTACCTGTGGGAGCGGGTTCACCCGCGAAAGGGCCGACACGGGCGACATTTTTATCTGCCCTGCAAACGCGCACGGCGCCCCAGAAAAGCACACCGCTTCTTACCTCAATATTGCCCAAACCCCTCTAGCCCAAGCCCTCCCGCACCCTGGCACCCTCCTTGCTACTGTCCTCCGCTTAACCTTTTGTCAGCCTTAGGTTTTTTAAGGTTTATGGGCACATATTTACTAATTTCTCGTTATCCCCGCGCCCCGCATCATCGCTCCAACAAGAACGCGTCGCCCTTCGCCGGCACGCCCCCGGGCAGCTCCCGATGCCCTACCTTGCCTTGGAGTCAGTCATGACCAGTGCAGCCAATTCGGCACCCCTCATAGAAAAACACACGATCGGCTACGTGCCCCCGCAAGACCGCCATGGAAAGGTAAGGGATCTGTTCACACTGTGGTTCGGCGGCAACATCGCGCCGCTGCCCATCGTCACAGGCGCGCTGGGCGTGCAACTGTTCCACCTGAACCTGGTGTGGGGCATCGTCGCCATCCTGGTCGGTCACCTGGTCGGTGGCGTACTGATGGCGCTGCACTCGGCCCAGGGCCCGCAGATGGGCATCCCGCAAATGATCCAGAGCCGCGCCCAGTTCGGCTCGCTCGGCGCGCTGCTGGTGGTGGTGATCGCCGGGGTCATGTACATCGGCTTCTTCGCCTCCAACATCGTCCTCGCCGGCAAGTCGCTGCACGGCGTGGTCGATGCCGTGCCGGTACCGGTGGGCATCGTCATCGGTGCGCTGGGCTCGGGCATCATCGGCATCATCGGCTACCGCTTCATCCACGTGCTCAACCGCATCGGCACCTGGGTGCTGGGTATCGGCATCGTGGTCGGCTTCGGCTACATCTTCAGCCACGTGCAAAGCGACGACTTCCTCACCCGCGGCGGCTTCAACCTGGCCGGCTGGCTGGCCACCGTGTCACTGGCGGCGCTGTGGCAGATCGCCTTTGCACCCTACGTGTCGGACTACTCGCGCTACCTGCCGGCGGACGTGAAGGTCAGCTCGACGTTCTGGACTACCTACCTGGGCTCGGCCCTGGGTTCGAGCCTGTCGTTCATCTTCGGCGCTGTGGCGGTGCTGGCGATCCCGGCCGGCATGGACACCATGGATGCAGTCAAGCTGGCCACCGGTACCCTCGGCCCGATCATGCTGGTGCTGTTCCTGCTCAGCGTGATCAGCCACAACGCACTCAACCTGTATGGCGCAGTGCTGTCGATCATCACCCTGGTGCAAACCTTCGCCCACCGCTGGATCCCCACCGCCAAGAGCCGCGCCGTGCTGTCGCTGGTAGTACTGACGGCCTGCTGCGTGGTGGCGGTGTTCGCCTCGGCGGACTTCATCGGCCACTTCGTCGACATGGTGTTGGTGCTGCTGGTGGTGCTGGTGCCGTGGACAGCAATCAACCTGATCGACTTCTATGCCATCCACAAGGGTGACTACGATATCCAGTCGATCTTCCAGGTCGATGGCGGTATCTACGGGCGCTACAACCCGCAGGCGCTGATCGCCTATGCCGTGGGTATCGTGGTGCAGATCCCGTTCATGAACACGCCGCTGTATGTCGGGCCGATTTCCGAGCATATCAACGGAGCGGATCTGTCTTGGCTGGTGGGGTTGGCGGTTACTTCGCCGCTTTACTGGTGGCTGGCCAGCCGTGATAGCGCCTACCGTCGCCGGCAGATGAATGCCAAGGTGGCCATGGGGCACTGATTCGAACTGTCCTGGCCTCTTCGCGGGTGAACCCGCTCCTACAGGGATAGCGCACGTCTCAGGATCTGTGCTTTCCCTGTGGGAGCGGGTTTACCCGCGAAGAGGCCGTTACAGGCAACACATCAATCAGAGGTTGTAGGCCCGCTCATTGTGCTCCGCCAGGTCCAGCCCCTGTTCTTCCTCTTCCCGGCTGGCCCGCAGCCCGATGGTCAGCTTGATCGCCCCCAGAATCGCCCAACTCACCACAAAGCAATACACGAAGGTGAACGCCACCCCCTTCAACTGCACCAATGCCTGCCCGACCGGTGATGCACCCTCCACATAGCCGCCCAACGCAGGCGCGGCAAAGACCCCGGTAAGGATCGCGCCGACCATTCCGCCCACGCCATGCAGGCCGAACACATCCAGGCTGTCGTCATAACCCAGCGCCTGTTTCAACCGGGTCACGGCAAAGAAGCAGATGGCCCCGGTCAACAACCCGATCACCAGCGCGCCCAACGGCCCAACGAATGCACAGGCCGGGGTAATGCCGACCAACCCTGCCAAAGCCCCTGAAGCCGCACCCAAGGCCGTCGGCCGACCATGCGCCACCTTCTCGGTCAGCAACCAGCCGACAATCCCCGCACAGGCCGCCACCATGGTCGCCAGCATCACCACCCCTGCCGCCTGGTTGGCCGCAAGCCCCGAGCCGACGTTGAAGCCGAACCAGCCCACCCACAGCAACCCGGCGCCCACCAGGGTGAAACCGAGGTTGTGCGGCGGCATGGCCACCTGCGGGTAGCCCTTGCGCTTGCCCAGCATCAACGCCGCAGCCAGCGCTGCCACGCCGGAGTTGATATGCACGGCGGTACCGCCGGCAAAGTCCAGCACACCCCAGTTGACCATCAATGCCCCCGGCCCGCCCCAGACCATATGCGCGATCGGCGCGTACACCAGCACGAACCAGGCGGCCATGAACAGCAACGAAGCACTGAACTTCATGCGCTCGGCAAAACCACCGGCAATCAGCGCCGGGGTAATGATGGCGAAGGTCAGCTGGAACACTGCGAACACGCCTTCGGGGATGGTGCCGACCAGGCTGTCATGGCCGATGTCCAGCATCAGCGCCTTGCCCAGCCCGCCAATGAAGCTGTTGAGGGTCAGCTGGCCCTCGACCATGCCGGCGGTGTCCACTACCAGGCTGTAGCCGAACAGCACCCAGAGAATGCCGATCACCCCGGCAACGGCGAACAGCTGGGTGAATACCGAGAGGAAGTTCTTGGCCCGCACCATGCCACCGTAGAACAGTGCCAGGCCCGGGATGCACATCATCAGCACGAACATCGCGGCGCAGATCATCCAGGCGGTGTTGCCGGTGTCCAGGGTGGGGTCGGCGGCGTGGGCCTGGGTGGTCAGGGCTAACAACATTACAGCGAGGGTGAGGTGCTTCATGGAGTCACTCCTGTGTGAATGGTGGGGCTGCCTTGCAGCACATTCGCGACACAAGACCGCTCCTACAGGGGGCCGCGCAGGCTCAGAGACGCGGTCCCCTGTAGGAGCGGCCTTGTGCCGCGAATGGGCCGCAAAGCGGCCCCAATTACCGATAACTCAGTACTGCGCCTGCCCCGGCACCCAGGCAGTCCCCGCCAACGGCACCCGTGCCATCGCCGCAGCCTCCACGGTCAACGCCACCAGGTCCTCCGGGTCGAGGTTGTGCAAGTGCGACTTGCCACACGCCCGCGCCATGGTCTGCGCCTCCAGCACAAGCACCCGCAAGTAGTTGGCCAGCCGGCGCCCGGCCTCCTCCGGGTTCAGGCGCCTGGCCAGCTCCGGGTCCTGGGTGGTAATGCCGGCCGGGTCGCGGCCGTTCTGCCAGTCGTCATAGAATCCGGCCGCAGAACCGATCTTCTTCAGTTCGGCATCCAGCCGCGGGTGGTTGTCACCCAGCGCGATCAGCGCCGCAGTGCCAATGGCCACCGCATCAGCCCCGAGGGCCATGGCCTTGGCCACGTCGGCGCCATTGCGAATACCCCCGGAAACGATCAGCTGCACCTTGCGGTGCATGCCCATTTCCTGCAGCGCCTGCACTGCCTGCGGAATGGCCGGCAGGATCGGGATGCCGACGTGCTCGATGAACACTTCCTGAGTCGCGGCGGTACCGCCCTGCATGCCGTCGAGCACGATCACATCGGCACCGGCCTTCACCGCCAGCTTCACGTCGTAGTACGGGCGGCTGGCGCCGATCTTCACGTAGATGGGTTTTTCCCAGTCGGTGATTTCGCGGATCTCGGCAATCTTGATCGCCAGGTCATCCGGCCCGGTCCAGTCCGGGTGGCGACAGGCGCTACGCTGGTCGACGCCGATCGGCAAGGTGCGCATGCCCGCCACCCGCTCGGTCACCTTCATGCCGAGCAGCATGCCGCCACCGCCCGGCTTGGCACCCTGGCCGAGGACGATCTCGATGGCATCGGCCTTGCGCAGGTCGTCGGGGTTCATGCCGTAGCGCGACGGCAGGTACTGGTACACCAGGTGCTGCGACTGGCCGCGTTCCTCCGGGGTCATGCCGCCGTCGCCAGTGGTGGTGCTGGTGCCGGCGATGGTCGCACCACGGCCCAAGGCCTCTTTGGCGTTGGCCGACAGCGCGCCAAAGCTCATGCCGGCGATGGTCACCGGAATTTTCAGGTGCATCGGCTTCTTGGCGAAGCGGGTGCCCAGCAGCACATCGGTGCCGCACTTCTCGCGGTAGCCTTCCAGCGGGTAGCGCGACACGCTGGCACCGAGCAGCAGCAGGTCGTCGAAGTGCGGCACGCGGCGCTTGGTGCCGCCGCCGCGGATGTCGTAGATGCCGGTTTCGGCGGCACGCTGGATTTCCTGGATGGTCAGGCGGTCGAAGGTGGCCGACTCACGCAGTACCGGGGGGAATTGCTCGCTCATGGGAATGCTCCTGGATCAGTACGCGCTGGCGTTGTCGACTTTGAAGTTGTACAGCTGGCGAGCCGAGCCGTAGCGTTTGAAATCGGCAGCCTTGTGGTCCAGGCCCGCCTTGTTCAGCAGCTCCTGCAGCTCTTGCAGGTGCTCGGCGCGCATCTCTTTCTCGATGCAGTCCGAACCCAGTGACTGCACCGAACCCTTTACGTAGATGCGCACCTCGTACAGCGAATCGCCCAGCGCATCGCCGGCATCGCCACACACCACCAAACGCCCGGCCTGGCCCATGAAGCAGCTCATGTGGCCGATGCTGCCGCCGACGACGATATCCACGCCCTTCATGGAAATACCGCAGCGCGCGCCGGCATCACCCTCGATCACCAGCAGCCCGCCATGGGCTGTGGCGCCGGCGGCCTGGGAGGCGCTGCCCTTGACCCGCACCGTGCCGGACATCATGTTCTCGGCCACGCCGACACCGACGTTGCCATGCACGGTGACGCTGGCCTGCTGGTTCATGCCGGCGCAGTAGTAGCCGGCATGGCCTTCGATATCCACGGCCACGGCGGCGTTGATGCCCACGGCCAGGTTGTGCTTGCCGTCGGGGTGGGTCACCCGCCATTCGTGGTCCTGCACCTCACCGTGCAGGGACTGGTTGAGGACGCGCACCGAGGTGCTGGAAAGGTCGATCGTATTCATGTGGTTCTCCAGTGGGTCGGTGGCAGGTCAGGCGCTTTCGCGTTCCCAGACGTACAGGGTGGCCGGGGCCGGTTCCCAGACCTTGGCATTCTCGATGCCCGGCAGGCTGGCCAGTGCCTGGTACTCCGAGGCCATGGCCACGTAGTCGTCGGTCTCGGCCAGCACGGCGGGTTTGCAGGCGATCGGGTCGCGGATCACGGCAAAGCCATTGCGGGTGCCGATGGCAAAGGTGAAGAAGCCGTCCAGGTCTTCCAGGGCGCCATCCAGGGCCTGGGCCAGGCTGTCGCCCTGCTGCAGGCGCCAGGTCAGGTAGCCGGCGGCCACTTCGGTGTCGTTGTCGGTCTCGAAGCTGATGCCTTCGCGCTTGAGCTCCTGGCGCAGACGGAAGTGGTTGGACAGCGAGCCGTTGTGCACCAGGCACAGGTCGGCGCCGGTGGAGAACGGGTGGCTGCCCTCCATGGTCACGGCGCTCTCGGTGGCCATGCGGGTATGGCCGATGATGTGGCTGCCTTTCATGCCGGCCAGGCCGAAGCGGCTGGAGATTTCCGCCGGCAGGCCCATGCCCTTGAGGATCTCGATGCTCTGCCCGGCGCTCATGATGCGCACTTCAGGGGCCAGTTCGCTGAGGGCCTGGCGGGCCGACGCCTCGCGGGTGTGCACCTTGAGCACGGCGGCGCTGGCGTTCTGGAACCAGTCCAGCGAGCAGCCCAGGCGCCCTTCCAGCTGGCCCATCAGGGCCGCCCAGGGGTAGTTGACGTCAGTGGCCTGCAGGGTCAGCTTGACCCAGCCATCGGCCACTTCGTCGCCGTAGATGGCAAAGCCGGCGCTGTCCGGGCCACGGTCGGTCATGGCTTTGAGCATGGGTTCGAAGAGCTTGCCGAGCTGGGCTTCCAGCTCGGGTTTTTTCAGGTACAGACCTACGATTCCACACATGATGATGCTCCTTACTAGGCAGTGGGCGACCGCTTTCGTGCTGGCTGCCCAAGGGATTGGGGGCGCTCAGAAGAATTCGGTGTAACGCTGGATTTCCCAGTCGGAGACGTGGCGGCAGTACTCCACCCACTCCATGCGCTTGAGCTTGATGAACTCATCGACGATCTCGGCGCCCAGCACTTCGCGGAACAGCGGGTCGGCCTCCAGGGCGTCGGCGGCTTCCTTCAACGACTGCGGCAAGGTCTTGATGCCACGTGCGGCAATCTCTTCCAGGCTCAGGTTGTAGAGGTTCTCGTTGCACATCTCGCCCGGCTCCAGTTGGCGGTCGATGCCATCGAGGCCGGCGGCAATGATCGCGGCGGTGACCAGGTACGGGTTGCAGCCAGCGTCCGGCAGGCGGAACTCCAGGCGGCCATAGGGGATGCGCACCATCGCCGAGCGGTTGTTGGCGCCGTAGGCGACAAACGCCGGGGCCCAGGTAGCGCCGGAAAGCGAGCGGCCGACCACCAGGCGCTTGTACGAGTTGACCGTGGGCGCGGCGAAGGCGCACAGCGCCGGGCCATGGGCCAGCAGGCCTGCGGCAAAGTGGTAGGCCAGCTTCGACAGGCCCATGCCGCTGCTGTCGGACGGGTCATGGAACAGGTTCTTGTTGGTACTGCTGGCCAGCGACAGGTGGAAGTGCATGCCATTGCCGGCGCGCTTGGGGTCGGGCTTGGGCATGAACGAACAGATCATGCCCAGGTCGTTGGCGATCTCGCCGGCGGCCATGCGGAAGAAGGTGAAGCGATCGGCCGACTCCATGGCGTCGCTGTAGGTGTAGTTGATCTCGAACTGGCCGTTGGCGTCCTCGTGGTCGATCTGGTAGATGTCGAAGCCCACCGGCTGCAACGCCTCGGTCAGGCGCTCGAGGAACAGCCGCGAACGCGACAAGCCTTTGTAGTCGTAGCACGGCTTGTCGAGGTTGTCGGAGGCATCCACCAGTTGCAGCTTGCCATCCTCGTCGCGGCGGAACAGGCTGAATTCGGGTTCCAGGCCGGTGTTCAGGGTCCAGCCCTTGTCGGCCAGGCGCTGCACCTGCTGCTGCAACACATAACGGCTGTCGTAGGGCCAGGGTTGGCCGTTCACGTGGCCTACGCACACCACCCGGCCGTAGCCGGGCTGCCACGGTACCGGGATCAAGGTGGAAAGATCGCCGCGGGCCATGAAGTCGGGGCCGTGCGGCTCCATGCCCATGCCGCAGATGGCGAACCCGGCAAAGCCGGCGCCCTCCTCGGCCACCATCTTCAGGCCCGAGACCGGCACCGATTTGGTCTTCGCCGAGCCATGGATATCGACGAACTGTGCCAGCACGTACTTGATGCCGTGCTGATCGAGGGTGCGCTGGGTTTCTGTTGGCAACATGGGTTGAACACTCCTGGGCAAGGGGCAATGATTCCGCATGAGAAACTTACTTTCCTCACAGGAATGCAATGCGCTTGCCAACTTTGTTCAGGGTGCAACCTTGTTGTGCCTGTTCGGGTCTCTTCGCGGGCCTGTGGGAGCGGGTTCACCCGCGAAGAGGCCCGCACCGGCAACCCAAAACCCAAGCAGATTTCCATGCTCCATTTATGGGAAACTTGTTTTCACCCGAGGAAAGATGCGGCCACCGTAGCTGCATTTCGCACTTTCCCAGTGCGAAAACTTTATTCTTGAACTGAAACCGTGCAGGACATTCGATGCCAACCGAAACCGAACCGCGCCTTCGCCTGGAGCAGTACCTGGGCCTGCAGATCAAGCGCCAGCGCCAGGCCCAGTCCCTCAAGCTCGCCGACGTGGCGCGCATCGCCGGCATCAGCCAAGGCATGCTCAGCAAGATCGAGAACGCCCAGGTATCCACCAGCCTCGACACCCTCAGCCGCCTGTGCGACGTGCTGGGCATGCCGATGGCCAAGCTGTTCAGCCAATATGACCAGCCCGACGGCAATGCCTTGTTGGTGAAAGCCGGTGAAGGGCTGGAGGTGGTGCGCCGCGGTACCGAGAAGGGCCACACCTACCATTTGCTCAATCACGCCAGGGGGCCGAAGAAGAACTTCGAGGCGTACATGGTGAGCATGGACGACGCCAGCGAAGAGTTCCCGACCTTCGCCCACCCCGGCACCGAGTTCCTCCACTTGCTGGAGGGTGAACTGGTGTACCGCCACGGCAACCAGCTCTATCACATGCAGGCCGGCGACAGCCTGACCTTCGACGGCGAGACCCCGCACGGCCCCGAGCAGTTGGTGCAAGTACCCATCCGCCTGTTGTCGATCATGAACTACAGCGACGAGTGACGCGGCGCGCCAGGCACCCGCGGAGAACAGGATGCCAACCGCTGCGCACACTGATGCAGGCGACTAAGCACCCTCAGGCAGCAGACTGCGATCGAACATGAACGCCCGCTCCCCCTGTGGCGTGTACTGATACAACTGCTGCGGCCGGCCCAGCCTGGGCTGGTTCTTCTCCCCGGTGTCCCTCACCCACCCCAGCTCGCGCAAGCGCTCCAGGCGTTTGCGCAGCGAAGTGTTGTTCACCGCCTGCCCCAGGCACGCCTGCACCGCACCTAGCGCATCCAGCACAGTGAACTTCTCCGCCAGCAGGTACAGCGGCAGGCTGCTGTACACCGTCTTCGCCGCCAGCCGCTCACGGGCGCGCTCCACCAACAGGTTGTGATCAAAGGGCAACAGCACCTTGCGCGCCAATACGCTGTCCAAGTCGAAAAACGCCAGTTGCTCGCCCTCGACGGCCTGCCCGGGTTCGAGCAAAGCCAGGTAATAGGTGCTGAGTGACCATCCACGCGGGTCGCGAAAGGCATTGCCCTCGGTACCTACCTGTTCCATGTAGCACGGTACAACCTGGGTTTTCTCGCGCAGTGCACGCTCGGCTGCAGCTTCCAGGCTGGTGTCGGGGGTGCGGCCATTGACGATCACCCCGGGCAAGGCCCACTGGCCGGCATGCGGTTCACGCTCACGACGGTGCAACAGCACCTGCAGATGCTGAGCTTCGGGGGCCATGCGCAGGGCGACGATATCGACGCTGGCCAGGACTTCGACTGCATTCACCGGGGGACTCCTTGTTCAAGGCCCTCATAATCCACCAGGGTGTATAAGTAAGGCAACAACAAATCCCGAACAAGATGGAACTTGACATACTTAATACACCAGGTGAACTATATAGCCATGTCAGCAAGGAGAACCGCCATGAAGATCGCCAGTTTCGATGTCGACGCCCAGAACGGCTTCACCAACAACGTGCCACAAGAACTGCCGGTTCCTGAAGGCGATGAAATCGCGGTAGATCTTAATACCATGGCGTTACGCGCCGACCTGCGCCTGGGCAGCAAGGACGCCCATCCGGCCAACGCCGCCTGGGTAGTCGCCGACCCCGCGCACATGCTGCAGCCCCTGCAGCTGGCCAACGCCGACCTGACCTGGGTCAGCCACTGCGTGCCCGGCACACCCGGCTTCGAGTTGCTGCCCGGCCTGCCGGCCCCCATCGACTATGACTATTTCGTATGGAAAGGCGTCGAGCCCGACCTGCACCCCTACGGCGCCTGCTACCACGACCTGGCCGAACGCCGCTCCACCGGGGTGATCGAGTACCTCAAGGTGCAGCAGGTGGGCGCGGTGATCGTCGGTGGCCTGGCCCTGGACTATTGCGTCAGGACCACTGCGCGCCAATTGCGCCAGGCCGGCTTCCAGGTGCTGTTGTACCTGCCGGCCTGCCGCGCCCTCACCCAGGCAGGCGCCATCGAAGCATGTGGCGCCCTGGCCGCCGAGGGCGTGATCCTCTGCGGCGACGAAGCCGCGCTCGACTACCAGCTCTCTCTGATCAAGGAAGACCGCCCATGAGCGACAGCGTTTTCGGCCCACGCATCATCCAGAACCTGCTGGACACCGATTTCTACAAGATCACCATGATGCAGGCGGTGTTGCACAACTACCCCAATGCCGAGGTGGAATGGGAGTTTCGCTGCCGTAACGGCGAGAACCTCGCACCTTACCTGGCGGAAATCCGGTATCAGGTCGAGCAACTGGCCGATGTCAGCGTCACGCATGACCAGCTCGCCTACCTGGAGAAGATCCCGTTCATCAAACCGGATTTCATCCGTTTTCTCAGCCTGTTCCGCTTCAACCTGCGTTATGTGCAGGTGGGGCTGGATGATGCCGGGCAACTGGCGATTCGCGTGCGCGGGCCGTGGTTGCACGTGATTCTCTACGAGATCCCGCTGCTGGCGATCATCAGCGAGGTGCGCAACCGCTACCGTTATCGCGAGGTGGTGATCGAGCAGGTCCGCGAGCGCCTGTATCAGAACCTCGACTGGCTGAAGGCCGAGGCCAGCGCCGAAGAACTGGCCGGTTTCCAACTGGCCGACTTCGGCACCCGGCGGCGCTTCTCCTACCGGGTGCAGGAAGAGGTGGTGCACATTCTGAAGCGTGACTTCCCGGGCCGCTTTGTCGGTACCAGCAACGTGCACCTGGCCCGCGAATACCAGCTCAAGCCGATCGGCACCATGGCCCACGAGTGGTTCATGGCCCACCAGCAACTCGGCCCGCGCCTGGTCGACAGCCAGGCTGCCGCGCTGGAATGCTGGGTGCGGGAGTACCGGGGGCTGCTGGGCATCGCCCTGACCGACTGCATTACCATGGACGCGTTCCTGGGCGACTTCGACCTGTACTTCGCCAAGCTGTTCGATGGCCTGCGGCACGATTCGGGCGATCCGCTGGCCTGGGCGGAAAAGGCCATTGCCCACTATGAGCGGCTGGGGATCGACCCGAAGAGCAAGACCCTGATCTTTTCCGACGGGCTGGACCTTGCCAAGGCGCTGGGGTTGTACCGGGCGTTGCATGAGCGCATCAATGTGAGCTTTGGCATTGGTACCAGGCTGACCTGCGATATCCCGGGCGTGGAGCCGATGAATATCGTGATCAAGATGACGGCCTGCAATGGAGCACCAGTGGCCAAGATTTCCGACAGCCCGGGCAAGACACAGTGCCGGGATGAGAACTTCGTGGCCTATCTGAAGCATGTCTTCAAGATAGATTGAGGGTGCCTGCACTGGCCTCTTCGCGGGCTCGCCCGCTCCCACAGAACCGTGAGAAACCTGTGGGAGCGGGCAAGCCCGCGAAGAGGCCGGTAGTGTCACCCCACCTCTTGAAGGCCTACACACAACTCGAGGAACCGCGCCGCAGCCCGCGACGGGGTGGCTGCATGCGGCACCAGAATGGAAAACCGGCGCACCAACGCCTGCGGCATAACCTGCAACCGCTGCAACGCCCCGTCCTCATGTCGGATCGACATCGCCGACACAAAGCCAATCCCCATCCCGGCTCGCACTGCCTCCTTCACCCCTTCCACGCCAGCAATTTCCAGCGCCACGCGCATCGCCACGCCGCTGCGGGCAAATGCCCGCTCGACGATCTGTCGCACACCCGAGCCGCTCTCGCGCAGCACCAACGGGTAAGCCCCCAGCGACGCCAGCGTCTGTCGGTCACTGCCAGCCAGCGGATGACCACGTGGCACGATGGCCACGATCTCGTCTTCCCGCCACGCCGTCACCGCCGTACCCAATGGCAGCTCCTGCCCAGGCGGCCCTTCGATCAGGGCGATATCGACGCTGTCGAGCGCAGCGACGATTTCTGTCGTATTGCCGTTGGAAGTGCTCACCAGCACCTCCGGGTAGCGGGCATGGAAATCGGCAATCAGGTAAGGCAGCAGGTAGCTGGCCGGCGTGGTACTGGCGCCGATGCGCAAGGTACCGCGCTCCAGCCCGCGCATGGCCTCGCGTAGTGCCTGGGCCTGACTGAAGGTTTCGCGCAGGCGCTCGGCATGGGCCAGCAATTGCTCGCCGGCTGCTGTCAGCCGCACACCACGGCCGGCGCGCTGATACAGCGGCTCGCCAAATGCCTCCTGCAGCAGTTTGAGCTGGCCAGACACCGCCGGCTGCGACAAATGCAGGGCTTGGGCCGCATGGCTGATGTTGCCGTGCTCGGCGACGGTGGCGAAAGTTATCAGTTGTTCTGGGGTCATGAATAAAAAATATCAGCTAAACGGATATTTGCCATCCCAAATTACGATTTTTTATAAGCTTATAACCAGATTAACGTAAGCCATGTCGAAACACCTTTCCGGAGGACTCACATGGCCACGGCTCCGTCCAACCCCGCCTTTGCACCTACCCTCTCTACCCGAGGGCGGCTCAATGGCATCCTGTTCGTCGCGCTGTTCGCGCTTGCGGTCACCCAGTTGGCCGCCCTGCCCGTCATCGCCAACCTGGGTATCAGCCCGCTGATCGTCGGTATCGTCGCCGGTGCGCTTTACGGCAATGCACTGCGTGACGGCGTTCCCGCCAGCTGGGCAGCGGGTATCAACTTTTCCGCCCGCGGCCTGCTGCGCATTGCCGTGGCCTTCTTCGGCCTGCGGGTAAGCCTGCAGGAAATTGCCGAAGTCGGCTGGTCCGGGCTCATCGTGTCGTTGCTGGTGGTGTCCAGCACCCTGCTGATTGGCCTGTGGTGTGGCATGAAGCTGTTCAAGCTGGACCGCGATACCGCCTTGCTGACCGCCGCAGGCAGCGCCATCTGCGGCGCCGCTGCGGTTCTGGCCTTCGAGTCGGCCCTGCGCAGCGCACCGCATAAAAGCGCCATGGCGGTTGGTAGCGTGGTGCTGTTCGGCACCCTGTCGATGTTCCTCTACCCATTGGCGATCAATGCCGGCTGGCTGCACCTGGATACCATGGGCGCCGGGCTGTTCCTGGGTGGCACCATTCACGAGGTGGCCCAGGTGGTCGGTGCGGCCAGCAACGTCAGCCCCGAGGCCACACATATCGCCACCATCGTCAAGATGACCCGGGTGATGCTGCTGGTACCGGTGCTGCTGGTGGTGGGCCTCTGGATCAGCCGCGCGCGCCAGCCGGGCCAGGCACAGGGCAACGGGCGCATCGCCATGCCCTGGTTCGCCTTCGGCTTCCTCGCGCTGGTACTGGTGAACTCGCTGCAGGTGTTGCCGGGTAGCGTGACGCAGGCGGTCAACAGCCTGGATACCTTTGCCCTGACCATGGCCATGACCGCGCTGGGGATGGAGACACGCTTCAGCCAGATTCGCCAGGCCGGGCCGCGGGCCCTGGCCACCGGGGCGATTCTCAACCTCTGGCTGGTGTTTGGTGGCGTGGCGATTACCCTGGCCGTGCAGAGGCTGTTGGGATGACTTGAGAGCGAGTCGCCTGCTTCGCGGGTAAACCCGCTCCCACAGGTACGGCGCAGGTTCTGAAAGCAACGCGATACCTGTAGGAGCGGGTTTACCCGCGAAGCAGGCGGCTCGGTCTGATGAGGTTTTTGTTGCCCCCCCTCGTTGCCGTCCAAATTTCTCGGTATGGTGTTGTCAAAGAAGGATGTTTTACCCGCACAGGAAAGACTTAGATGCCTCAACGCCATGTCATCAATGCATCCGTCAGCCCCAAAGGCAGCCTGGAGACGCTGTCACAACGTGAAGTGCAGCAACTGAGTGAAGTCGGTACCGGTAGCCTTTACACCCTGTTCCGCCAGTGCGCCCTGGCCATCCTCAACACCGGCGCCCATGTCGACAATGCCAAGACCATCCTCGAGGCCTATCAGGACTTCGAGGTGCGTATTCATCAACAGGACCGCGGCGTGCGCCTGGAGCTGCTGAATGCCCCGGCCGATGCTTTCGTTGATGGCGAAATGATAGCCAGCACCCGTGAAATGCTGTTCAGCGCCCTGCGCGACATCGTCTACACCGAAAGCGAGCTGGCCAGCCAGCGCATCGACCTGGAAAGCTCCCAGGGCATCACTGATTACGTGTTCCACCTGCTGCGCAACGCTCGCACCCTGCGGCCGGGCGTGGAGCCGAAGATGGTGGTGTGCTGGGGTGGCCATTCGATCAGCAGCGAGGAGTACCAGTACACCAAGAAGGTCGGCCACGAGCTGGGCCTGCGCAAGCTGGACGTGTGCACTGGCTGCGGCCCGGGTGTGATGAAGGGCCCGATGAAGGGCGCCACCATTGCCCACGCCAAGCAACGCATGCACGGCAGCCGCTACCTGGGCCTGACCGAGCCCGGCATCATCGCCGCCGAAGCGCCCAACCCGATCGTCAACGAACTGGTGATCCTGCCGGACATCGAGAAGCGCCTGGAAGCCTTCGTCCGTGTCGGCCACGGCATCATCATCTTCCCGGGCGGTGCCGGCACGGCCGAGGAGTTCCTCTACCTGCTGGGCATCCTCATGCACCCGGACAACCAGGAGCTGCCGTTCCCGGTGGTACTCACCGGGCCGCGCAGCGCCGAGCCGTATCTGCAACAGCTGCACGCATTCGTCGGCGCCACGCTGGGTGAGGCGGCGCATCGCTTGTACGAGATCATCATCGATGACCCGGCGGAAGTTGCCCGGCACATGGTCGAAGGGCTCAAGGCGGTGAAGCAGTTCCGCCGCGAGCGCAACGATGCCTTCCATTTCAACTGGCTGCTGAAGATCGAGGAGAGCTTCCAGCGCCCGTTCGACCCGACTCACCAGGCCATGGCCGACCTCGACCTGCGCCGCGAGCTGCCGGCCCACGAACTGGCTGCCAACTTGCGCCGGGCGTTTTCCGGCATCGTCGCCGGCAACGTGAAGGACAAGGGCATCCGCCTGATCGAGGAACACGGGCCGTATCAGATCCGTGGCGACAGCGCCGTGCTGGACCCACTGGGCCGGTTGTTGCAGGCGTTCGTCGACCAGCACCGAATGAAGTTGCCGGGCGGCGCGGCGTATGTACCGTGCTACCAGGTGGTGACCTGATTCGCCATTCTTGCTGAGGCCCCATGAATGGGGCCTGCAGCTATTTGGCTTTTTGGATGTGGGCCTTCACATCTAGTAGACATTCATTCGCGATGCTGGCGCTGAGTCACCTTTCCGCCCTTACGGCGGGTCCCTTTTTGTCGTGGCAAAAAGGAACCAAAAACCGTCGGCTCCCATCATCCGGCCCCTACGCTTCGCTCCGGGGTCCCCTCGCTACGGGCCTGCTCCCGGGAGTACGCGCTGCAGGCCCCATCCATGGGGCCTCAGCGCTTGACGGGCATCCATGCCCGTCACCTCCCTGCGCAGTCCCTTCGCTCGGCCTCCTGAAGTCGCAATCGGCGGCGCCTGAACTATCGCGCGCTTAGAAGCAAAAGCAAAAAGCAAAGGCAAAGGCAAAAGCAGAAGCAAAGGCAAAACTGCTACTGGCTGAGGTCGGCCATCGGCCGTTCGACGAAGCGGATGCTGTCGCGCCCACCGCGCTTGGACTGGTACAACGCCACGTCCCCTTGTTCGATCAAGGCCGCCAGGCTCGTCGGCGGCTGGTCGAACAGGTTGGCGCCGATGCTCAAGGTGACCGGCTGCGGCGTAGGCACCGTCTTGCTTGCATACTGCTGGAACTGCTCGCGCAGCAGTCCACCCAGTTCCATGACCCGCTCGCTGCTCGCACCACACAGCAGAATGACGAACTCATCACCGCCCAGCCGCGCCGCCAGCGAGCGCTCGGGCAGCACCGTGCGAATCATCTCGCTCAGGGCAATCAGCAAGCGGTCCCCTGCAACATGCCCGTGCAGGTCGTTGACCAGCTTGAAGTTGTCGATGTCGATCAGTAGCAAGGCCCCGGGCTGCGTTGAATCCACTGCCTTGAAGAAAGGCCCCGCCCGAACCTCCAGTGCGCGCCGGTTGTACAGCGCCGTCAACGGGTCACGGGCTGCCAGACGGGCAATCCGCTCCTCTCGGCGGTAGCGCACGGTGCCGGTCATCGACAAGGCAATCAGCATGATCGCCATCGCACCTTCGACCAACGAAACCTGAATGATCAACCCACCGAAGGTGGCCAGGTCAATCAGCGTACCCGGTGTGATCGCAATGATCGCCTTGGCCACATAGAACAACCCATGAACCAGCAACACATAGCGCAACTGCACCGCGCCGACACTCAGCGACTTGCCATGCGGCCGCAACAGCCAGCTGGCCTTGAGCGTCAACAGCGCCACCAGCAACGAGTTGACCATCAGCATCACCTTCGACCACTGCGGCCCCACAGGCAACAGCAGCAAGGCGAACCACACCAGCACCACCAATAACCAGATACGCGACAGCCGCACCTGGGTGAAGCGCAACACGCCCATCAGGAAGAACCAATGCGCCACCACCAGCAAGCCGTTGGCGAACCAGATACCGATCAGCAACAAACCGATGCCGCGCAGCAAGGCCAGGGTGGAACCAATCGTGATGGTGGCAAAGCCTGCGCTCCAGAACAGCAGCGACGGCTCGCGAACGCTGCGCCACTCGATCGCCAGGTACAACGCAGCCGCGGCAGCCAGGGCGATCGAGATAGTCAGCATCGTGGATGGATCAAGCGCCATAAACGGATTGGCCTATCTGGTTAACGAGGAAAAGGCCCGATTGTATGCGCTCGTGATGACTTTTCAGAGGAGCCTTGCACCATCAGCCTGCAAATGATAGCCCAGCCCTGGCCAATACCCATGCGGGTGAAATGTCATATTGACATCAGCGTGTCATTTGCACCACAAAAACCGCTGTCGTTATGACAACGCACCAGCGCAACACGCCCATCTGCAGGGGCTGCCCAGCTGGCACGAAAGCTGAACCATTCTCTTTCGCCACTACCTGCCTTGCGGAAATAACCATCATGAGAAATATCCTCCTCCCTCTGGCAATGTCCCTGTCCATCGCCCTGCCCGCCTGCGCCGACGAGGTGCTCTCGGAAAGCCCCGACAACACGGTGGGCTATGGCGCCGGGGGCGTCACCGGCCTGATGGTCGGCGCCGCGCTCGGTGGCCCGTTCGGCGCCATCGTCGGTGCAGCCCTGGGTGCATTTGGCGGCGCCGCCGTGCAACAAGGCAGCGGGCACAGCGATGCAGCGTACGTGGTACGCCATGACGACGGCAGTACCCAGCGCTATCGCTCGCCCAATGCCCGCTTCAAGCCCGGTGATCAGGTGCAGGTGAGTGGTATGCGCCTGGCCCCGGCGCAGTAAGCCGTTGCCCGGACAAAAAGCTCACCAGTTGCCGCCCATGTGAGCTCAGGCGCTCCCAGTCGCGGAAACACAAACGTAGCTCCAGGGTGGCCCAGCTTTCCGCCAGGGCCACCCGACGCGCCGGCAGCTCCTGCTCGGCGCGCACGGCGGCTGTTCGGGCAGCATGGCCAGGTTCATCGCCAATTCCTCGATAAAGCGCTGCTAGTGGGGCTGCCTTCAGTTCAGAATAACCCTGTCTTTCTTCTGCCGCGGGTACCCCATGAACGCATTACGCAGCCTGATCCAGCGCCAACTGCAAAGCGGCGCCCTTTACGCCGTGCTGGCGGCCCTGGGTTTCAGCTTCAAGGCCATCTTCGTCAAGCTCGCCTATGCCGCAGGGCCGGTGGACGCCATCAGCCTGCTGGCATTGCGCATGGGGCTGTCGCTGCCGATGTTCGCCTGGCTGGTATGGGCCAGCCGTGGTCAGGGCAGCGCACCGCTCAACCTGGGCGATGGGCTGCGTGTCGCGTTGCTCGGGCTGCTGGGCTACTACCTGGCCAGCCTGTTCGACTTCTATGGCCTGCAGTACATCAGCGCCGGGCTGGAGCGGCTGATTCTGTTCACCTACCCGACCCTGGTGCTGGTGTTCCAGGCCATCGCCCTGCGTGAGCGGCCAAGCCTGCGCACCTTGTCGGCCATGGGCCTGTGCTACCTGGGGCTGGGCATTGCCTTTGTCCACGACGTCAGTGTGGCCGGGGCTGGCCAGCAGGTAGTGCTGGGCTCGCTGTGGGTGTTCGCCAGTGCAGTGACCTACGCGCTGTATTACTCCGGCACCGGAATGATGCTCAAGCGCATGGGCTCGATGCGCCTGGCCGGGCTGTGCGGTACTGCGTCCTCGCTGATGGTGCTGGCGCATTACCTGGTGGTGGCACCGGTCGGGCAGTTGTGGCAGTTGCCGGGCGCAGTGTGGGCCAATGCCGGGTTGATGGCGATGTTTTCCACGGTGCTGCCGATCTACTGGGTGGCGCTGGCGATACAGCGCCTGGGGCCGACCCATACTGCGGCAGTGGGCAACCTGGGGCCGGTGCTGACGGTGCTGGCATCGTGGGCGATCCTGAGCGAGGAGATTTCGCTGTATCAGGTCGTCGGGTTGGCGGTGGTGCTGTTTGCGGTGTCGCGGCTCAAGCCGCGGGGCAAACAGGAAACAAAGGTGGCTGAGGCCAAAGGTGCAGCAGCCTGACTGCGGTCACTGTGGAAGATTGCCCAGCCCTTTGGGCTGCGCTGTCGCACAGATAACTGAATTCGCAAGCGATCCTCGTACCCTGTGGGAGCGGCTTTAGCCGCGAAGAATCCAACGCGGTGCATGGCACCGGCTGCGCCGGTGTTCGCGGCTAAAGCCGCTCCCACAGGGTCCCTGCTAATTCAATGAGTTATGTGCAGTTCTATGAGAGCGGCCTTGCGTCGCGAAAGGGCTGCAGAGCAGCCCCGGCAATTTTGGTAGCAACACCAACGTCTGGGGCCGCTTTGCGGCCCTTTCGCGACACAAGGCCACTCCCACAAAAACGCGTAAATCCCTCAGAGCACCCGCTTGATCAGCGGCTCCAGCCGGCTATAGCGCAGCCGCCGCAGGAACCTGCGCACATCCTTGGGGTGCTCGGCCTTGGCGCCCAACTCCTCTGCCGAGCCGATCTTCGGCGCATGCCGGCGCAGCTCGGCCAGCTCTGCTTCCCGTGGCCCCAGCCATTGCCCTTGCGGGTCATCGATCAGCAGTCCGTTCTCCAGGTCCAGATTGAAGCCGCGCGGATTCAGGTTGTTACCGGTCAGCAACGAATAGCGTTGGTCGACCCACACGCCCTTGGCATGAAAGGTATGCCCGGGGTCGTTCCAGATCCGCACCTGCAGCTGGCCGCTGGCAATCGCAGCGTGGCGACGTCGGGTGAAGGCACGCAGGTTGTCTTCGTACAGGTAGGGCAACGCGCCGCTGGCACTGAACGGCTCGCCGGGGGCGATATAGAAGTCGTTGGCCGTGCGATCACCAACGATCAGTTCCACCCGCACGCCACGCGCCAGGGCATGGTCAAGTTCGCGCATCAGCACCCGGGGTGGGTTGAAATACGGCGTGCTGATGATGACCTGCGTGCGTGCCGCCGCCAGCAAGGCGCACACTGCACGGTTCAGCGGGTTGCCACGGCCCACACCCAACAGCGGGATAACCCGCAGGCCCTGCCCCGCCCCGCTGGCCGGAGCCTCATAGGCCATGCGCCGCAGCCGCGCGCGCAAGCGCCGGATGTCGCCGCGCAGGCTGCGGGTGGAGGGTGGCGCCGGCAGGTCGAGGCGCGGTGTGGCGGTGTGGTGCAGCAGGCGACGCACCAACCCGACCATGGCGTCGGCCAGCGCTGGTGACTGGAACAGGTGGTAGCGGTCCAGGCGGTAACGGTCGAAACGGTGCAGGTACACGTTGTTAAGGCTGGCGCCGGTGTAGATCACGCAGTCGTCGATGATGCTGCCCTTCAGGTGCAACACGCCAAACAGCTCGCGGGTCTGCACAGGTACGCCATGGATGACGATATCCAGCCCATGGTGCTGGC
Source organism: Pseudomonas sp. SA233 (assembly GCF_054792385.1). NCBI lineage: Bacteria > Pseudomonadati > Pseudomonadota > Gammaproteobacteria > Pseudomonadales > Pseudomonadaceae > Pseudomonas > Pseudomonas sp. SA233. The sequence continues at coordinate 3,511,374 of NZ_CP096449.1, forward strand.
GCTGGGCCTGGTACCAGGCGGCGTTACCCGGCTGGCGCCCGGCGCCCAACAGGCCGCGGCGAGCACGGAACCAGTCCACCACGATGGTGATTTCCAGCCCGGGCCGCGCGGCCTTGGCTTGGTACAAGGCATCCAGCACTTCCTGGCCAGCCTCATCTTCCTGCAGGTACAGCGCAACGATGACGATACGCCGGGTTGCGGCGCGGATGCGCTCGAGCAGGCAGGCACGGTAGGCCTTGGCATCGGGCAGCACCCGGATCGACTCGGCCGACATGGCGTAGCCTGGCAATGCCGCCAGCATGGATTCGGGGTTCAAGAACGATCACCTTCTGTGTGCAATCACTGTCGTGCATCAGCTTGCACAGGAAGTTTGAAATGGTCCAGCCCCCGGATAGCATGGGGTTGCTTTGCAGCCCTGTCGCGACACAAGGCCGCTCCTACAAGCCAGCGCCGAATCCACATGCGGCGCCGAACCTGTGGGAGCGGCCTTGTGTCGCGATAGGGGCGCAAAGCGCCCCCATTTCTGACGAAGCTATTTCAGGTCAAAGCGATCCAGCTCCATGACCTTTACCCAGGCCGCGACAAAGTCCCGCACGAACTTGTCCCGGCCATCACTGCTGCCGTACACCTCGCTCAATGCCCGCAACTGGGCATGGGAGCCGAACACCAGGTCAACCCGGCTACCGGTCCACTTCACCTGGCCGGTCTTGCGATCGCGCCCTTCGAAGGTTTCGTTATCCGCCGAGGTCGGCTTCCACTCAACGCCCATGTCCAGCAAGTTGCGGAAGAAGTCGTTGCTCAGGGTACCGACCTTGTCGGTGAACACGCCCTGTTGGCTGCCGCCATGGTTGGCGCCGAGCACACGCAGGCCGCCGATCAGCACGGTCAGTTCCGGCGCGGTCAGGGTCAGCAATTGGGCCTTGTCCAGCAGCAGTTTCTCGGCCTTGACGCTGTAGCGGGCCTTGGTGAAGTTGCGGAAGCCATCGGCCAGCGGTTCCAGCACGGCGAACGACTCGACGTCGGTCTGCGCCTGGGAGGCATCGACACGCCCAGGGCGGAACGCCACGCTGACGTTGTGCCCGGCGTCCTTGGCAGCCTTTTCCACTGCGGCGCCACCGGCCAGAACGATCAGGTCGGCCAGGGAGATTTTTTTGCCACCGGCATTGAACTCGGCCTGGATTTTCTCCAGCGCCGCCAGCACCTTGCCTGTGCCCTGGTTCGCCGCCCAATCCTTCTGCGGCGCCAGGCGCAGGCGGCCACCATTGGCCCCGCCACGCTTGTCCGAACCGCGGAAGGTCGACGCCGCTGCCCAGGCAGTGGCCACCAGCTCGCCAACGCTCAGGCCCGCCGCCAGCACCTTGGCCTTGAGCGCGGCAATGTCCTGCTCGCCTACCAGCGGGTGATCCACTTTTGGCAGCGGGTCTTGCCACAGCAGCTCTTCGTTGGGCATTTCCGGGCCCAGATAGCGCGCCAATGGGCCCATGTCGCGGTGGATCAGCTTGTACCAGGCGCGGGCGAAGGCGTCCGCCAGCTGGTCAGGATTATCCTTGAAGCGGCGGGCGATCGGCTCGTAGATCGGGTCGAAACGCAGCGCCAGGTCGGAGGTGAGCATGGAAGGCGCGTGGCGCTTGGCCGGGTCATGGGCATCCGGCACGGTGCCTGCCCCCTTGCCCTCCTTTGGCCGCCACTGGTGGGCACCAGCCGGGCTCTTGGTCAGTTCCCAGTCGAAGTTGAACAGGTTGTTGAGGTATTCGTTGCTCCATCGGGTGGGGGTGGAAGTCCAGGTCACTTCCAGGCCGCTGGTGATGGTATCGCCACCCTTGCCGCTGCCGAACTTGTTGGCCCAGCCCAAACCCTGCAGCTCCAGGCCTGCTGCTTCCGGCTCGGGGCCGACGTTGTCGGCAGGGCCGGCACCGTGGGTCTTGCCAAAGGCGTGGCCACCGGCGATCAGCGCAACGGTTTCTTCATCGTTCATGGCCATGCGGCCGAAGGTTTCACGGATGTCCTTGCCCGAGGCTACCGGGTCGGGGTTGCCCTCCGGGCCTTCCGGGTTCACGTAGATCAGGCCCATCTGCACGGCGGCCAGCGGGTTTTCCAGGTTGCGCTCGCCCTCCAGGGTACGTCCCTGCTCCTCGGGGCGCTTGGCCGGTTCCGCCACCAGGTCGCCCTTGCCGGGCGGCTGGGCCTTGCCGTAGCGGGTGTCACCGCCCAGCCAGACCTTTTCCGAGCCCCAGTACACATCTTCGTCCGGCTCCCACACATCGGCACGCCCGCCAGAGAAGCCGAAGGTCTTGAAACCCATGGATTCGAGGGCGACGTTGCCGGTGAGCACGATCAGGTCGGCCCAGGAAATCTTGTTGCCGTACTTCTGCTTGATCGGCCACAGTAGCCGCCGGGCCTTGTCCAGGCTGACGTTGTCCGGCCAACTGTTGAGCGGGGCGAAGCGCTGCTGGCCAGAGCCCGCACCACCCCGGCCATCGCCGATGCGGTAGGTACCGGCGCTGTGCCAGGCCATGCGGATGAACAACGGGCCATAATGGCCGAAGTCGGCGGGCCACCAGTCCTGGGAGTCGGTCATCAAGGCGGTCAGGTCTTTCTTCAGCGCCTGGAAGTCGAGGCTCTTGAACGCCTTGGCATAATCGAAATCCGGGTCCATCGGGTCGGATTTGGAGGAATGTTGATGAAGAATTCTCAGGTTGAGCTGGTCAGGCCACCAGTCACGGTTGGTGGTGCCGCCACCTGCGGTTTGATGGAACGGGCATTTCGATTCGTTCGACATCTGCGGGTACCTTTGGGTCGGTTATCCAGATTTCCGGTCTATGCCAGGTGTTCTTTCAGCCGAGCGCGTGGGCTCGTGCTACCCCTCATCAGGTCTACACGGGGCTTGCGAAGCTGTCATGACGGGGTTGGCGTGGTCTTGCACACAGGTGCTGACATGCCGCCCGCTGGCAGAATTCGCGGGGCCAGGGGAAAGACTAGCCGAGCTTGGGCAGAGTTCTAATAGAGTGCCTATTGAGGGGCGATAGCTTGGCTCTGTCAGGTTCGAGCCCGCGAACAGGCCGGCACATCCATACAAGGCAACCAAGCTGTCCGCATGCTCCAATACAACGCCAACCCTTCCAACCCGGAACCCGTACCCTCATGAATCGCAACGACCTGCGCCGCGTCGACATGAACCTGCTGGTACTGTTCGAAGCCCTGATGATCGAACGCAACCTGACCCGGGTCGGCGAAAAGCTGTTCATTACCCAGTCCACCGTCAGCGCCGCCCTCGCCCGCCTGCGTGAGCTGTTCGACGACCCGCTGCTGATCCGCAACGGCCGGGCCATGGAGCCCACGCCACGGGCCATGCAGATCTTCGCCGAGCTGGGGCCGGCCATGGATGTGATTTCCGCCGCCATCAGCCGCGCCCGCGAGTTCGACCCGGTCAACAGCTGCAACGTGTTCCGCCTGGGCCTGTCGGACGATGCCGAATTCGGCCTGTTCCCGGCCCTGCTGCAGGCGCTGCGCGAAGAGGCCCCGAATATCAGTGTGGTGGTGCGCCGGGCCAACTTCCTGCTGATGCCGGGGCTGCTGGCCAGCGGCGAAATTTCGGTGGGAGTGAGCTACACCACGGACCTGCCGGCCACAGCCAAGCGCCGCAAGCTGCGCAACATCGGCGTGCGGGTGCTGCGCGCCGATGACCGCCCGGGCCCGCTGACCCTCGACGAATACTGCGCCCGCCCGCATGTGATGGTGTCGTTCTCCGGTGACATGAGCGGCAATATCGACCTCGACCTAGCGCGCATCGGCCGCTGCCGCAAGGTGGTGCTGGCGGTACCGCAGTTCGGCAGCCTGCGCGCCCTGCTGCGCAACACCGAGCTGATCGCCACGGTGCCGGACTATGCCGCCTGCGCCCTGGCCGACGACGGCAGCCTGCGCGCCGATCCGGCGCCGTTCGACATCACCGAGGCCGAACTGTCGATGGTCTGGAGCGGTGCCCAGGACAATGACCCGGCCGAGCGCTGGCTGCGCGAGCGCATCCTGCAGTTCATGGCCACGCAGTGATGCATCGACCTCATCGATAGCCACCATGAATGCCATCAAGTTCCGCTGCAGCCAGCCCGGGCGGAAGATGGCGGCATTCACCGATTGATGAGGCCTCCCATGAAAACCGGCATGATCGCTGCCCTGCTCGCCTTGCTGGCCGCCCTTGGCGGTTGTGCCAGCCCGGCAGCTACCGACACGCAGCCTTACGGGCACTTCTATTCGGCCACGGCCATTTCCAGTGTCGCCCTGGCCACTGGCCAACGGGTGGCGGTACTGCTGGGGCGTGATGCCGAAGCGACCCTCGAATACCTCGGCAGCCATCGCACCCAGGCAGGCGCACCGGCCCAGGGCAAGCGTGTCCCTGTTGCGACCCTGGGCAGCGAAAGCCAGGCGTATGACTGGCTGGCGCGATCACTGGCGCAGCAGTTTGCCGAAGTGACTTTCTATGATGACCTGGACACACTGCTGGGCGACCACCCGGACGTGATCGTGCTGCTGGACACCGAAAGCCGTTTGGCCAGTGCGGAGATCGAAAGCCGGGTAGTAGCGCGCTTTTTCGATGACCAGCTGACCTATATCGGCCGCGCTGAGGGGCGGGCAAGCAAGAGTCTGGGCGATGTGGCGAGGGTGATCGAGGATGAGCGGGCGGTGCAGGCGCATGCGCTGCGGGACTTTGACGATTCGTTGCAGGCGCTGTTGAAGGGTCGCGTTTGAGGCCCCCTTCACTGATATAGCGCAAATGCTCGGGCACAGCACCGGCCAGTAGGAGCAGCCTTGTGCTGCGAAGAGGCCAGTACCGCCACAGAATTTCTTTTGCCACATCGGCCCTTTCGCAGCACAAGGCTGCTCCTACAGGTCAGTGCTGTAGCTGTAATAACAGCGGTAAAGCTTCTACTTACCCCGCTGCATCCACGCCGCCCCCAGCCCGCTGAGGCAGATCACCGAGATGCCCACCAGGCTCAGGGTGTCCGGCACCTGGCTGTAGACAACCAACCCAAGCAACCCGGCGAACACGATCTGGCAATAGCTGAACGGCGCCAGCAAGGCAGGTGCCGCATGGCGGAAGGCCTGGGTCAGCAGCAGGTGCGCCGTCATGCCAAAGCCGCCCAGCGCCAGCATCAGCAGCGCATGGTCCCAACGCGGCATCTCCCAGAAGAACGGCACCAACGCACTCATCGCCAGGGTGTTGCACAACCCCGCATAGAAATTGCTGGTGGTCGGGCTGTCGTGCGCGGCCAGGATGCGCGTCAGCAACTGATAGAAGCAGAAGCCCAGCGCCGAACCAAACGGATACAGGATGGCCGGAGTGAACATCGCCCCGCCCGGGTGCACCACCACCAGCACGCCGATGAAGCCCATCACCACCGCCACCCACTGCCCCACCGTCACCCGCTCCTTCAGCAGTGGCGCCGACAGCGCAGTGACCAGCACCGGGGCAAGGAAGTTGACCGCCGTGGCCTCGGCCAGTGGCAGGTACTGCAGGCCTGTGGTGAACAGCAGGCTGGTACTCAGCAGGCTCAGGGCGCGTAACGTCTGCAACAGAGGGCGGCGAGTGCGCAGCACGTTGAGGCCGGCCTTGGGCAGGAAGATGCCGGCCATCAGCAGCGTGTGCACCACATACCGCGCCCACACCACCATGATGATCGGGTACAGACCGCCCAGGAACTTGGACAGGGCATCGTGACTGGCGAACAGGAACGTCGCCACCACCACCAGGGCGATGCCGCGCAGGGGTTGGTTGACTCCGGACAGCGGTGTGCTGGAACTCATGGCACTCTCGATGACGGCGCGGCTGGATGCGGCGCCCAGGGAAGGCCGCGCAGGCATAGCCTGGCGGATGCAACAGCTCGAATTTTAGAAGAGATGCCGAAGAATAAGGAAGTTCAATCGCCGCCAGCCAAGGCCGACTGCAATTTCTGTTCGCTGATCGACCACTTTCCGCCCCACGCGCATGGCCCGTGCCGTGCTGATCGCCGACCATCGAATGCGAACCCTGCACACCCTACAAGGAATTTACATGCAAAGGCTCACCACCCGTAACGGCCTGGCCCTGCCCGCGATCGGCCTGGGCACCTGGCCAATGACCGGCAGCGAGTGCACCCAGGCCGTGCGCCAGGCGCTTGAATTGGGTTACCGGCACATAGACACTGCCACTGCCTATGACAACGAAGCCGCCGTCGGCCAGGCACTGCGCGAAAGCGATGTACCGCGCGAGCAGATTCACCTGACCACCAAGGTATGGTGGGATCGCCTGACGCCCAAGGCCATGCGCCAGTCGCTGGAGGACAGCCTTCGCGCCCTGGGTACCGAGCAGGTCGACCTGTTCCACATCCACTGGCCCAGCCAGGACTGGGACCTGGCCCGCAGCATCGAAACCCTGGTGGCCCTGCGTGACGAGGGCAAGGCGCGCAGCATCGGCGTGGCCAACTTCCCGCTGGGGCTGCTGCGCCAGGTGGTGGAAACCCTGGGCGCGCCATTGTCGGCGATCCAGGTGGAATACCACGTGCTGCTCGGCCAGCAACCGCTGCTGGACTATGCCCGCCGCCACGACCTGCTGCTCACCGCCTACACCCCGCTGGTCCGTGGGCAGGCGGCGGCGCAGCCGGTGATCCAGGCGATCGCCCGCAAGCATGGCGTACTGCCCAGCCAGGTGGCGCTGAAGTGGTTGCTGGACCAGGACGGCGTGGCGGTGATCCCCAAGGCCGGCAGCCGCGAGAACCAGCTGGCCAACCTGGCAGCGTCGAACGTGCAACTGGATGACGAGGACCGCGCGGCGATCGCCGGGTTGCCGAAGGACCAGCGGGTGGTGAGCCCCGCGTTTGCGCCGGACTGGAACAGCTAAGCCTTGATCAAGCCTTGAAAGCTTGCACTGCCCATGTGGGAGCGGGTTCACCCGCGAACACCGGCGCAGCCGGTGCCAGCCACCGTGTCGCCTGCTTCGCGGGTGAACCCGCTCCCACAGGTACTGCGCCGGGCCGATCGGCTGCGGTGATTCTGCAGGCCCGCGCAAGGGCACTATGCCGGCGTCACGACCTGCTTCAACCGCTCGTTCGCCGGTGCCGGTCGCCCATACAGGTAGCCCTGGAAGTGCGAGCACCCCTCCGCCACCAACCGGCGCATCTGCTCCTCCGACTCCACCCCCTCGGCCGTGGTCTTGATCATCAGGCTGTTGGACAGGTCGGTAATGGCGCGAATGATCGACATTGCCTCGCGGCTGTCGCACATGTCATGCACGAACGACTTGTCGATCTTGATCCGGTCGAACGGGAACGAACGCAGGTAACCCAGCGAGGAGTATCCGGTGCCGAAATCGTCCAGCGAAATGGACACGCCCAGGTCCTTCAGTGCACGCAGGGTACGCACGTTTTCCTCGCTGTTGCCCAGCAGCACCGACTCGGTGACCTCCAGTTCCAACCGCTGTGGCGGCAGGCCGGAGTCGGCCAGCGCCAGGGCCACGGTGTGCACCAGGTTGGCATTCTTGAACTGCACTGCCGACAGGTTGACCGACACCGTCTGCTCGCTGTCCCAGCTGGCCGCCTCCTGGCAGGCCAGGTTCAGCGCCCGGGTGCCCAGTTCGTGGATCAGCCCGGTTTCCTCAGCGATGGGGATGAAGTCCATGGGCATGACCATGCCACGGGTCGGGTGCTCCCAGCGCAGCAACGCCTCGTAGCCGGTAACGCTGCTGGTCTGCTGGTCGACCACCGGCTGGTAGTGCAGCTGCAACTGGCCCAGGTGCAGCGCAGTGCGCAGGTCGGTTTCCACCAGGCGGCGCTGGCGGGCGGCGACGTCCAGTTCGACGCTGAAGCACTCGTAGCGGTTGCGACCGTTGCGCTTGGCCTCGTACAGCGCCATGTCGGCGTAGCCCAGCAGTTGCTCGGCCTGGTCGCTGTCATCCGGCGCAATGGCAATGCCGATGCTCACCCCCACCGTGAACTGGTGCCCCTCGATCTGGAACGGTGGGCAGATCGCGTTGATCAGGCGCTGCGCAGTGTTGCATGCGGCCTCCCGGCCTTCCAGGCCGGTCAGCACCACGGCAAACTCGTCGCCGCCCAGGCGGGCCAGGGTGTCGTGCTCGCGCAGCTCGCGGCGCAGGCGCTTGCCCAGCGCGCGCAGCAGCTTGTCGCCAAAGGCGTGGCCCAGCGAATCGTTGATGTTCTTGAAGTTGTCCAAGTCCAGGCACAGTGCGGCGGTCAGCTTGGCGTGCTCGCTGTCACGCACCAGGGCCTGGCGCAGGCGTTCGTTGAACAGGGTGCGGTTGGGCAGCCCGGTCAACGCATCGTGGTGCGCCATGTGGTGGATCTGCGCGTGGGCGGCCAGCTCTTCGGTGGCATCTTCGGCAACGAACAACACATAGTCGGCCTGGCCTTCACGGTTCTGGCTAAGCAAGGTGCGGCTGCGCAGGGTGCGTGGGCCACAGGCCGTGTCGACCCGGGTTTCGGCAGCATGCCCCTTGGTGCTGCGGGCCCCACGGGCCAGTTGCTGTTCCAGGTAACCGGCAACGCCCGGTGCCAGGCACTCGCCGGGCAACTGCCCGATCATGCTGCGCTGCGGCCCGCCGAACAGGCGTTCGGCCTGCTGGTTGGCCAGCAGGATGCGCTGGCTCTCCAGGTCCTGGACAATGACGCTGGCGGGGATGTTGGCAATCACCGAATCGAGGAACTGCGACAGCTTGGCCATTTCCTGGCTGTACTGTTCGGCCAGCTCCTTGGCCTGCAGCAGTTCCAGCTCTTGCCGGTGACGCTCGGAAATGTCGCGGGTGACCTTGGCAAAACCCACCAGTTGCCCGGCATCGTCGTACACCGCGTCGATCACCACATGGGCATGGAAGACCGTGCCGTCCTTGCGCAGGCGCGAACCGATCTCTTCGAAGCGCCCGGTGCTGCGGGCCTGCTCAAGGTTCAGCGCCGGCAGCCCGGCGGCGCGCTCGGCATCGGTGTAGAACAACGAGTAGTGCTTGCCGACGATTTCCTCGGCCAGGTAGCCCTTGGCGCGCTGGGCGCCGGGGTTCCAGTTGGCGACGATACCTTCGGGGGTGAGCAGGTAGAAGGCATAGTCCACCACACTCTGGATCAACAGCCGGTACATGATGTCGGGGCTTGCGACTAGCGACATGACTTTTACCTGGGCCTTCGAAAGGCATGAAAAGGATTGGTGGCATTATGCCTTCGACGACGACTTTGTGAAGTAGCTCACAAAAAGCCACGATCCCTTCAATTAGCGAACGAAGGCTGGCAACCCCCTCAATGGCGGGCGCCCGTGACCAGGAAATTGAGCAAGCCCGGTTCGTCATCCAGGGCTATGGGCTGCGCCGGGCGCGACAGCTCGGCCAGCACGGCATTGCAGAAAGCCACGGCAGGCATGTCCTGTGCGTAACAGCGCATCAACCAGTCGCCCTCGCCGCCCAGCAATTGCAATGCCACCGCCCGGCCGATGCCCTGTCGGCGGTACTTTTTCAGGATGAACAGGTCAGCCAGTTCGAACGCGTCGATGCCCGGCAGCTCGCTGCGTTCGACCAGCACGAAACCGGCGATGAAACCGTCTGCCAGCACCAGGTACGCGCCCCAGCCATCGCCCCCCCAGTAACGTTGCAGGTGCTCGTCATGGATATAGAAGCGGCCGTCCACTTCGACGTCTTCCTGCTCCCAGTCCGAGGACTCGTAGGCGTAGAACTGATAGAGGTTGCGAATCAGCGGGGCCTGGTCGGCAGTGGTTGCCAACAGTTCGATGGGCAGCATGGTGAGGGGCTCGGGTAAAAAGGCGGATTCTAGATCAACCGCCCCTGTCAGCAAAAAGCCCAGGCCCTCCCCGCACGGAAAGGCCCAGGCAAAACCAACACAAACACATCACTCATTGATTTAGCAGGCCCCTGTGGGAGCGGGTTCACCCGCGAACACCGGCACAGCCGGTGCCATACACCGTGTCGCATTCTTCGCGGGTAAACCCGCTCCCACAACGACCTCTACAACCGGAGCGATAACACCACTCAGGCCCCCTGCAAAGCACGCGGGCGGTGGCTGCGTGCCTCGGCGTCTGGCGCCTTGGCCGCCTGCAGATGGAAGTCGAACGCCAGCTCGGCAAAGCGCTCACCCTCTACGCCGCGAGCACGCGCTGCCGCAGCATCCTCGACAAAGCGCAGCTCGCCGACCAGCCCGTCACGGGTGGCATAGGCAAAGTCATCCCACAAGTACTTGTCGCCGGCCAGGTTTATCTGCGTGGTCAGGTGGCGGTGCCCAGGCGCAGAGATGAAGAAGTGCACATGCGCCGGGCGCTGGCCGTGGCGACCGAGCAGGTCCAGGCATTCCTGGGTTGGCCCCTGCGGGTCGCAACCGTACCCCGACGGCACGATGGAGCGCGCGCGGTAGCGCCCTTCGGCATCGGTGATGATGCGCCGGCGCAGGTTGTATTCGGACTGGGTAGTGTCGAAGTACGAATAGGTGCCCTGGGTGTTGGCATGCCACAGGTCAACGGTGGCGCCGGCCAACGGCTTGCCTTCGGCATCGAACACCTGGCCCTGGAGGAACATCACCACGCCCGGGTCGCTGCCGTCATCCATGCGCGTTTCACCGTGCGCCAGCGGCGCGCCTGCCACATACAGCGGGCCTTCGATGGTGCGCGGGGTGCCGCCAGTCAGGCCGGCCTCGGCGTCCTTGGCGTCCTGCAACAGGTCGAGGAAGTGCTCGATGCCCAGGCCCGCCGCCAGCAGGCCGGCTTCGTTACGGCCACCCAGGCGGTTGAGGTAGTCGACGGCATGCCAGAACTCGTCTTCGGTGATTTCCAGGTCCTCGACCAGGCGTGCAGTGTCCTGCAGCACACGCAGGATGATCTGCTTGAAGCGTGGGTTACCTTCGGCATGGCCCAGGCCGGCCACTTCCTTGAAGAACGCCTGAACATCGGCAGTGTGGGAAATTTTCACGGTCATCGCGCTTGCCTCATCTTGTTCTTGTCAGGTAGACAGGTGCCACTCAGCGGTCGTCGCTGTGAATCGACGAGGGGTGCCGGCACAGGCCGTCTACCTCGATGTCCATGTACGGGAACAGCGGCAGCTGCATCAGGGTGTCGTGCAGCGCCTCGACGCTGGGTACATCGAACACGCTGTAGTTGGCGTAGTGCCCGGCAATGCGCCACAGGTGGCGCCAGGTGCCTTCGCGCTGCAGGCGCTGGGCCAGTTCCTTTTCGTCGGCCTTGAGCCGGGCGGCCTTGGCCGGGTCCATGTCGACCGGCAGTTTCACGGTCATCTTCACGTGGAACAGCATCATTGATCTCCTTGCTTGGCTGTACGATCAGCGGCGGGCGAAGCGCGCCAGGCGCTGTTCGTCCAGGGTCAGGCCCAGGCCTGGGGTACGTGGAATGTGCAGCTGGAAGTCGCGGTATTGCGGCGGCTCGTTGACGATTTCTTCGGTCAGCAGCAGCGGCCCGAACAGCTCGGTGCCCCAGGTGAGCTGGCGCAGGGTCAGGAAGGCATGAGCCGAAGCCAGGGTGCCGATCGAGCCTTCGAGCATGGTCCCGCCATACAAGGCGATGCCGGCAGCCTCGGCGATTTGCGCGGTACGCAGTACGGCGCGCGGGCCGCCGTTCTTGGCTATTTTCAGGGCGAAGATGCTGGCCGCGCCGTCGGCAGCCAGGCTGAAGGCGTCCTCGACGCTTTCGATCGACTCGTCGGCCATGATCGGTGCCGGGCTGCGCTGGTTCAGGCGCACCTGGCCGCTGCGGTTGATACGCGAAATCGGTTGCTCGATCAGGTCGATGCCGTTGTCGCCAAGCACCTGGCAGGCACGGATGGCCTGGGATTCGTCCCAGTACTGGTTGACGTCGACCCGCACGCTGGCGCTGTCGCCCAGCTCGCGCTTGATCGCCACCACGTGCTTGAGGTCCTGGGACAACGGGTTGGCGCCGATCTTCAGCTTGAACACCCGATGCCGACGAATCTCCAGCATGTGCTGGGCTTCGGCGATGTCGCGGGCGGTATCGCCGCTGGCCAAGGTCCAGGCCACTTCCAGGCTGTCGCGCACGCGGCCACCCAGCAGTTCGCTGACCGGCAGGCCCAGGCGTTTGCCCTGGGCATCGAGCAAGGCGCTTTCGATACCCGACTTGGCAAAGGTATTGCCCTTGGCCAGCTTGTCCAGCTTGAGCATGGCGGCGTTGATGTTGTCAGCCGGCAAGCCAACCAGCGCCGGCGCCAGGTGCGCATCGATGTTGGCCTTGATGCCCTCCGGGCTTTCGTAGCCATAGGCCAGGCCGCCGATGGTGGTGGCCTCGCCGATGCCTTCCACGCCATCACTGCAGCGAACACGCAATACCACAAGGGTCTGCTGCTGCATGGTGTGCATCGCCAGCTTGTGCGGGCGAATGGTCGGCAGGTCGACGATAATTGCCTCGATACGTTCAATCAGCACGCTTGTCATTGTTGCCAGGTCCCGTTGTTTCGGGCTGCCAGCCGCAGGCCCGAGTGGTGCATTTACTTGCTTGTTCAAGGATTGCGCGAGACCCTGATAGCCGTCCAATATCGAATGAATCTCCCACCATACCCTGGAGGTCTGATGGAGCTGCGCCACTTGCGTTACTTCAAGGTCCTGGCCGAAACCCTGAACTTCACTCGCGCCGCCGAGCTGCTGCACATTGCCCAGCCGCCGCTGAGCCGGCAGATCAGCCAACTCGAGGACCAGCTCGGTACCTTGCTGGTAGTGCGCGAGCGCCCGCTGCGGCTGACAGAGGCGGGTCGCTTCTTCTACGAACAGAGCTGCACCGTGCTGCAGCAGCTGCAGAACATCAGCGACAACACCCGTCGCATCGGCCAGGGCCAGCGCCAGTGGCTGGGGATCGGCTTCGCCCCCTCGACCCTGTACAAGGTGCTGCCGGAGCTGATCCGCGAGCTGCGCCAGGACAGCGAGTTGGAACTGGGCCTCAACGAGATGACCACGCTGCAGCAGGTGGAGGCGTTGAAAAGCGGGCGCATCGACATCGCCTTCGGGCGCATTCGCATCGATGACCCGGCCATTCACCAGCAAGTGCTGTGCGAGGACCCGCTGGTGGCGGTATTGCCCAAGGGTCACCCGCTGGCGAGCAGCCCGCTTACACTTGCCCAGCTGGCTGGCGAGGCGTTCATCCTCTACCCGGCCAACCCGCGGCCCAGCTATGCCGACCATGTGCTGGCACTGTTCGCCCACCACGGCATGAGCATCCGCGTCAGCCAATGGGCCAACGAACTGCAGACCGCCATCGGTCTGGTGGCCGTCGGCGTAGGCGTGACCCTGGTGCCGGCGTCGGTGCAACAGCAGCACCGCACCGATATCGAATATGTAAGCCTGCTCGACAGCGGCGCCGTCAGCCCGATCATCCTCAGCCGACGCAAGGGCGATGTGAGCCCGATCGTGCAGCGCTGCCTGACATTGATTGCACAACAGGAAAAACCAGCATGATTCACGGCAAGACACTGCAAGCATGGTGCAGCTCCCACCCCCTGATCGAAGACCTGGTGGCCCTGCGCGAAACCCGTTGGTTCAACCCGCACATTGCCCCGGCCGCCCAGGCCCTGGCCGACGTCGGTTTGAGCGCCGCCGATGTCAGTGCTGCCAGTGCCCGCCTGGCACGCTTTGCCCCCTACCTGGCCAGCGTGTTCCCGGATACCGCCGCCACCGGCGGCATCATCGAGTCGCCACTGCGCCCGCTGCCCAAACTGCATGCCACCTTGCTGCAGGCAGCGGGCCTGCCTTCCAGCGGTTCACTTTGGCTCAAGGCCGACAGCGAGCTGCCGATCTCTGGCTCGATCAAGGCCCGCGGCGGTATTCATGAAGTGCTCAAGCATGCCGAAGACCTTGCCCTGGCAGCCGGCCTGATCAGCCTCGACAGCGATTACCGGGAACTGGCCAGCGACCAGGCCCGGCAATTCTTCAGCCAGTACAAGGTTGCGGTCGGCTCGACCGGCAACCTCGGCCTGTCGATCGGCATCATGAGCGCCAGACTGGGCTTTCAGGCGACCGTGCACATGTCGGCCGATGCCCGCCAATGGAAGAAGGACAAACTGCGCGCCCATGGCGTGAAGGTGGTCGAGTACGAAAGCGACTACAGCGTGGCGGTGGAGCAAGGGCGCCAGCAGGCGGCGACGGACCCGGGCTGCTACTTCGTCGACGACGAGAACTCGCCACACCTGTTCCTCGGCTATGCCGTGGCGGCCGAGCGGCTGGCCGCCCAGTTCGAAGCCGCGGGCATCAAGGTAGATGCCGAGCACCCCTTGTTCGTCTACCTGCCCTGCGGGGTCGGCGGTGGCCCCGGTGGCGTGGCGTTCGGCCTGAAGCTGATCTGGGGCGACCATGCGCACTGCATCTTCGCCGAGCCCACCCACTCACCGTGCATGTTCCTGGGGGTGTATAGCGGTTTGCATGACGCCACCAGCGTGCAGGATTTCGGCATCGACAACCTGACCGCCGCCGACGGCCTGGCGGTGGGCCGCCCTTCCGGCTTTGTCGGCAAGGCGATGCAGCGTTTGCTCGATGGCTATTACACAGTCAGCGACGAGGCGCTGTACCGGCTGTTGGTATTGGCCCATGACCAGGAGAATGCGCGGCTGGAGCCTTCGGCGCTGGCGGGGATGCCGGGCATGGTCAGGGTGCTTGAAGCGCCTGAGTACTTGGCGCGCATGGGCCTGTCGGCCGGGCGCATGCAAAGGGCCACGCATTTGGTCTGGGGGACCGGTGGCAGCATGGTGCCGGAGGCGGAGTTTGCGGCCTATCTGGCTAAAGGCAGGGGCTGAGAGGTATTGGGAGGCAGCGCTATACCTGTGGGAGCGGGTTCACCCGCGAACACGGGCGAAGCCCGTGCCATCCACCGCGGTGTCTGCTTCGCGGGTGAACCCGCTCCCACAGGGATCGCGCCAGCTTTCAAATAGTGAGCAAGGCAGTTGCTCCTTTGCTGCTAAACCGCCAGGTGATCACCGCGCAGCCAGTCGATAAACCGCGCAAACAACTCCGACTGCGAGTTGATCTCCAGCTTCAGGTACAGGTTCTTGCGGTGCATGCGCACGGTTTCCGGCGAGATGCCCAGCTCCAGCGCGGTGGACTTCACCGAATGCCCACGCAAGATCATGTGCGCCACCTCCCGCTCACGGTCGGTCAGCACCTGGCAGCCGAAACTGTCGAACGCCGCCTGCAGGCTGCCACGCTCCGCCGAAGCGGGGCCGGGCTCCAGATGGTGCCGGGCGTAGCGCCCCAGCAGCTCGCGTACCATCGGCTCCAGCGCACGCAGCAGGTCGATCTGCCCCGTACTCAGCCGTGTGCCGCTGCAGCCCTGGAACAGGCTCAGCGACAACTTGCGGCCAGCGCTGAGGTCGACGATGTAGTAGCTGTCTTCACTGCAACCGGTACCCAGGTAGTAGGCCTTGTAGTAGTCGCTGTCGAAGAAGTTGTCCGGGGCGATGTCCTGCAGGTGGTAGAAGCCCTCGGCCAGGCCGCTCTGCACGGCCAGGCAGAACGGGTCGAGCAGGTAGCCGGCAGTGAAGTAGCGCTCCAGCACAGCGGCGCGGTGCAGGTCGGGGATGCCTTGCTGGTACAGCAGTTGCGGTGCCCGCCCCTGGCACTCGAGGCTGATCATCATCGATTCCACCTGCACCAGCTGGCCGATGGCGGCTGCCACATGCGCCAGCGCCTCGGGCGTTTCGCTGTGGGCCAGTGCGCGCTGCAGCGCCGCATGCCATTGCTGCAGCGCGCCCAGTGAAAGGGTAAGCGGGGTGTCGGGAGAGGCCTGGGTCATGCCCGGCAGTCTAGCCTGCCAGGCACGCCCGCGCACAGCCCTTTGCGCCAGGTTCATCGGCCCTGGTACAGGCCAAGCGCCGTGAGTTCGTGCGCGGTTTCGATGATGCACTGGCGCAGGGTTTCGACGATCTCGTCCACTTGCGCATGGGTAATGATCAACGGCGGCGACATCACGTTCAGGTGCATGATCGGCCGCACCAGCAGCCCTTTGGCCTGGGCCTTGCTGTGGATGCGTTCGCCAATGTTCACCTCGTCCGCAAACAGCGCCTTGCTGGCCTTGTCGGCAACGAACTCGACACAGGCCATCAGCTTCATGCAGCGCACATCCCCCACCAGCGGCAGCTCGCGCAGGCTTTGCAGGCGCTGTTCCAGGTAGCCGCCAACGTCCTTGACGTGCTCCAGCAAATGCTCGCGTTCGATGATCTCGATGTTCTTCAGCGCCGCGGTGCAGCACACCGGGTGGCCACTGTAGGTGAAGCCGTGGGTGAAGCAGCGGCCCTTGCCCGGCTCGGCGATCACCTGCCAGATGCGCTCGGAGAAGATGCACGCCCCCAGCGGCAGGTAGGCCGAGGTCAGGCCCTTGGCGGTAGTGATGATGTCGGGGGTTACGCCGAACAGTTCCTCGCTGGCGAAGAAGGTGCCCAGGCGCCCGAACGAGGTCACCACTTCGTCGGCGACGAACAGGATGTCGTAGGTCTGGCACAGCTGCCACATGCGCTGGAAGTAGCCCTTGGGCGGAATGATCACCCCGCCCGAGCCCATGATCGGCTCGGCGAAGAACGCCGCCACGTTGTCGGCCCCCAGCGAGAGAATCTTGTCCTCGAACTCGGCCACCAGGAAGTCGAGGAACTCGGCCTCGTCCATGTCGTGCGGGGCGCGATACGGGTTGGGGTTGGACACGTGGTGGATCAGGTCGTGGTGATAATCGAACTCCGGCACCCGGTCAGCGGCCTTGTTGCCAATCAACATGGTCAGCGTGGTGGAGCCGTGGTAGGCGTTGTAGCGGGCGATGATGTGCTTCTTGTGCGGCTTGCCACGGCAGTTCTGGTAGTACTGGATCAGCCGGTAGGCAGTGTCGACCGCGGTCGAGCCGCCAGTGGTGAGGAACACATGGTTCAGGTCACCCGGCGCCAGCTGCGCAAGCTTCTGGCACAGCTCGATGGCCACATCGTTGGCCATGTCGGAGAACGGGTTGGAATAGGCCAGCTGGCGTACCTGGTCGGCGATGGCCAGGGCCATTTCCTCGCGGCCCAGGCCAATGTTGGTGCACCACATGCCGCCGACGGCATCGAGGAAGCGGTTGCCGTGGGTATCGCGGATGTAGGCGCCCTCGCCGGCAACGATGTTCAGCGCGCCTTGCTCGCGGTGCTCGTCGAACACGTGGTAGCCGTGCATGTAGTGGGCCTTGTCGGCTTCCACCAGCGGATCGTGGGCAATGGCGAATGCTTTGCTTGGGGTGGCCATGGGCAGCTCCTTGGCAGTGATCGTTGGGCAGTGTTCAGAAACCGGTCTTGACCGTGCTCCAGACCCGGGTGATGGCGCGCATGTCCTTCGGGCTCTGGGTTTTCTGCGCGAACAGGCGCTCGCGGGTTTGCGCGTCGGGGTAAATGGCCGGGTCCTGGCGGATCTCGTCGCGCACCAGCGCGGTGGCGGCGGCGTTGCTGTTGGCGTAGTGGATGTAGTCGGTGACCTTGGCCATGGTCTGCGGCTGCAGCAGGAACTCGATGAAGCGGTGGGCGTTGGCCGCGTGCGGCGCATCCTTGGGGATGTACAGGTTGTCGAACCAGATCAGCGAGCCTTCCTGGGGGATGAAGAACGACAGCTTGATGTCCTTCTTCGCTTCCACCGCGCGGGCCTGCGCGGTGGCGTAGTCGCCGGACCAGGTCAGGGCCAGGCAGACATCGCCGTTGGGCAGGCTGGTGAGGTAGTTGACCGAATCGAACTTGCGAATGTACGGGCGAATGCCCAACAGCAGTTGTTCGGCCGCCTTGAGGTCGGCCGGTGATGCGCTGCGTGGGTCCTTGCCCAGGTATTGCAGGGCCAGCGGGATGACTTCGGTCGGCGCGTCCATCAGGGTGACGCCACAGTCGGCGAAGCGCGAGACGATCCTGGGGTCGAACAGCATGGCCAGCGAGCCGATGGGGGCATCGGGCATGCGCGCGGTGATCTTGTCGACGTTGTAGGTTACCCCCGAGCTGCCCCAAGTGTAGGGCGCCGAGTATTTCAGGCCGGGGTCGTAGCCTTGCAGGTTGTTCACCACCTGCTGGTCGAGGTTGTGCCAACTGGGCAGTTGCCGCTTGTCCAGCGCCTGGAACACCCCGGCGCTGATCAGCGGGGGAACCAGGGACGCGTTGAGCATGACCAGGTCGTAGCCGGAGCGGCCGGTGAGCAGTTTGGTCTGCACCGTTTCGTAGCCGTCGAAGGTGTCGTAGATGACCTTGATGCCGGTGGCCTTCTCGAAATCGGCCAGGGTGGTTTCGCCGATATAGTCGGTCCAGTTGTACAACCGCAACGTGTTACCGCTGTCCACCTCTTCTGCCTGGACCAGGCTGGCGCCAGACGCCAGCAGCAGACCGCCAATCACCTTCAGTACCTTGCGCATGGCAACTCCATCGTGTGAGTGCTCGGGATCGAGCCGATGGGGGCACTATCGAGGGATTTGCCGAAGGGGGACATACCCCGAATGTGTGGGTGGTCGCTTTTTTTGCCGGTGAATTTTGTATGAAGGCCACAGGCCCAATCGCCGGCAAGCCAGCTCCCACAGGTCCTCCACAGTCCTGAAGCCCTGTGATTTCCCTGTGGGAGATTGCCCAGCCCTTTGGGCTGCGCTGTCGCGCAGAGAACCAATATCGCTCGTCTGACGCGTCCTTTGTAGGAGCAGCCTTGTGCTGCGAAGAGGCCGGTACAAGCAACAGATAGGCTTTGTCAGTACCGGCCTCTTCGCAGCACAAGGCTGCTCCTACAGAACCTCGCCGAACCAATGAGTCATGTGTTGTTCTATGAGAGCTGGCTTGCCGGCGATTGGGCCAGAACAGTCAATCACGCCAGCGGGTAAAGCGCCTCATCAAACTGCTCCAGGCGCGGGAACACCAGTGGCTGGTCGTCCGAGAGCTGCTCCAGGCGCTGCCGGTACTGCTGCAAGAACGCCTGCCGCGCCTCGTCACTGATGTACGGCACATGCCAGGCCACGAACGGCGGCAGCACCTCGAAACCCACGTAGGCCAGCGTGCCGCGCAAGATCGGCCGCAGCATGTCCTCCAGCGGCCCATGAATCGCCCCGTCGCCAAACATGTGCTCGCGCCCGCCCAGGGTCACGGTCACCAGCGCTTTCTTGCCCGCCAAACCGCCCTGGTCATAGAAGCGCTTGCCGCCATAGCACACCCCCGACACCAGCACGCGGTCGATCCAGCCCTTGAGCATGGCCGGCGCCGAGAACCAGAAGATCGGGAAGTTCAGCACCAGCAAGTCGGCCCACAGCAGCTTGTCCAACTCCTGCCGGATATCCGCGGCAATAGCGCCACGCTTGACCCCTTGGCGCTGCTCCAGGGCATACACCAGGTACTCGGGGTTCTCGCGCTGGCTGAAGTCATCGGCGCTGGCCACCGGGTTCCAGCCCATGGCGTACAGGTCGCTGACCTGCACCTGGTGGCCCTGGGCGCGGAAGGTTTCCACGGCCTGGTCACGCAGGGCAGCGGTGAACGATTGCGGCTCGGGGTGAGCGTGGACGATCAGTACATTCACAAACATTCTCCTCACACAAAACAGGTTGTCTTCCAGCTGTGCTCAGCACTGCACCGCTTTCACCTCGACGAACTCGGCCAGGCCCTCCTCGCCCCACTCGCGCCCGTTGCCCGACTGCTTGTAGCCACCAAACGGTGCCTGGTAGTTGAACCCGCCACCGTTGATGAAGCACTGCCCGGCGCGTATCTGCCGCGCCAGGGCCAGGCCGTGCTCGCGGCTACCGGCCCACACCGCACTGGACAGGCCGAACGGCGAATCGTTGGCCAGGGCCAGCGCCTGGGCCTCGTCGGCATAGGGGATCAGGCACAGCACCGGGCCGAAGATTTCCTCCTGGGCGATGCGCATGCGGTTGTCGACATCGGCGAACAACGTCGGCGCCACGTAGAACCCGCGCTCGAAGCCGGCTGGCGTATCACCGCCGCACAGCAGGCGCGCGCCCTCTTCCTGGCCCAGGCGAATGTAGTCGAGCACGGTGCGCCGCTGGCCTGCCGAACACATCGGCCCGAGGAAGCTGGCCGGGTCACGCGGGTCGCCCATGACCAGCGCACGGGTCTCGGCCTCGGCAATCTCCAGCGCCTCGGCGTAGCGGCTGGCCGGCAGCAGCATGCGGGTCAGGGCCGTGCAGGTCTGCCCCGAGTTGATCATCACGTCCTGCACGCCATGGCGCACCGCCGCGTGCAGGTCGGCGTCGGCGGTGATCAGCAGCGGCGACTTGCCGCCCAGCTCCAGGCACACCCGCTTCACCGTCGGCGCGGCCGCCTGGGCCACGCGCACCCCGGCGCCGGTGGAGCCGGTAAACGACACCATGTCCACCTGCGGGTGCCGGGCCAGGGCCTCGCCAACCTTGGCCCCCGGCCCGCTGACCAGGTTGAACACCCCGGCAGGCAGGCCGATGGCCTCGATCATCTCGGCCAGCAGGAACGCATGCAGCGGTGTTTCCTGGCTGGGCTTGACCACCACCGTGCAGCCGGCGGCCAGGGCCGGCGCCAGCTTGCCGATCATCTGGTGCAGCGGGTAGTTCCACGGGTTGATGAACGCGCACACGCCAACGGCTTCGCGGTACACCAGCGAGTTGCCGACTTCGCGCACCTCATCCATCAGCCCGGCCAGTTCGGCGTACTGCTCCAGCCCGGCAATCGGGCCCTCCACCTGTACCGCCTGGCACCACTGCACCGGCATGCCCAACTCGTCGGTGATGACCGAGGCCATTTCCGCCGCACGGCTTTTCAGCTGTGCAGCCAGCGCCGTTATATAGCCGGCACGTACGCTGGACGGCGTGCGCGACCAGCCATCGAAGGCCCGCCGCGCGGCCATCACCGCTCGTTCGACATCGGCCTCGGCGCCCAGCGGCACCCGGCCGATGGCCTGTTCGGTGGCCGGGTCGATCACCTCGGCCATGCCCTGCCCGCTCGGTACCTGCCAGGCGCCGTCGATGTACAGCCGCGCATACTCACGCATGGCCGTAGTCCCGTTTCAGTTCGTCGGCACAGCAGGCGATGCGTCGGCAGGCATCGATCAGCGCCGCATTGCCCAGCACCAGGCCCAGGCGGATATGCCCGGCAGCGCTGGGACCGAACGCTTCGCCGGCAAGCACCGACACGCCCTGGCTGTCCAACAGGTAGTCGGCAAAGGTCTGGGCAGATACGCCGGTCTCGCGGATATCGACCATCACGAACATACCGCCATCGGGCTTGAGCACCTTGATGCCCGGGCAGTCGGCCAACTGCTCGCACACCAGGTCGCGACGCTGGCGATAGGCTTCGCGCATAACATCCAGTTCCGGCAGTTGCTGCTCCAGTGCCACCACGGCGGCGTCCTGAATGAAGTCCGGCGAACCGTACAGCATGCACAGGGCGAGGTTTTCCAGATGGGTGGCAAGTTCGGTCGAACCGACCACCCAGCCCACCCGCCAACCGGTCATGGCATGCGACTTCGACAGGCTGTTGAGGGTGGCGGTGCGCTCGGCCATGCCCGGCAGGCTGCCAGGGCTGACATGCTCGCCGTCGTACAACAGCTCGCTGTACACCTCGTCAGAGATCAACCACAGATCGTGGGCGATGCACAGCTCGGCCAGCGCCTCCCAGGTGGCACGCGGCAGGCTCGCCCCCGAGGGGTTGTGCGGGCTGTTCAGGGCCAGGGCGCGGGTGCGCGGGGTGATGCGCGCGGCCACGTCACGCGGGCACACGCGAAAGCCGTTCTCCGGCTTGAGCGGCACCGGTACCACCTTGGCGCCACAAGCCCCGAACACCGCCTCGTAGGTCACGTACATGGGCTCGGCGACAATTACCTCGTCACCCGGGTCGAGCACACACTGGGCCACGCAGTACAACGCGCACTGGGCCCCCGCCAGCACCGTCACCTGGTCGGCATCGACGGCCTGGCCGCTGCGCTGGCGGTGGCGGTTGGCGATGGCCTGGCGCAGCGCCAGCTTGCCACGCACATCGGCGTAATGGGTGTGGCCCGAACGCAGGCTGTCGATGGCCGCCTCGACGATCGGCGCGGGGGTGTCGAAGTCCGGGTCACCCACCGAAAGCAGCAGGATATCCCTACCCTCGGCCTGCAGCGCCAGGGCGCGATAGTGGATGTCCCAGGCCGCAGCCCCGTCGCCGGCGATGTGTTGAGTGAGCTTGGCGTAGCGCATGGCAATCTCCCTTCATTGGCAGTTCAGTCGACGAGAATCTTCGGGTTGGAACTGCCCCATACGGTGTAAAGGTCGGCGAGCAACGCGCCGTTGATTTCTTCTATCTCGGCCTGAGTGATCTCCCCCCCGGCCTGTTTGCCGAACAGCACCACTTCGTTGCCCCCCTTCACATCGGGGAAGTCGGTGACATCGACCATCAAGGTGTTCATCGACACCTTGCCCACCACTGGCACTCGGTGGCCGTTGATCAGCACATGGCCCTTGTTGGTGAACACCCGGCGGTAGCCATCGGAGTAACCCACGGTGATGTTGGCCAGGCGCGAATCACGCGCCAGGGTGAAGGTGCGGTCGTAGCCGACGGTGTTGCCTGCCGGGTAGCTGTGCACCGCCGCCACGTGCGACTTGAACTGCATGACACGTTGGTATTCGGTGCGCGTCGGCACGGTGTCGCCGAACAGCGCGCCACCGGTACGCACCATGTCCAGGTGCGCTTCCGGCACTTCCAGCGTAGCGAAGGAGTTGGCGGCATGCAGGGTGAGCTTGCTGCGATCAAGCTTCGCGTGCTTGATCAGCCAGTCGGTCTGTTCGTTGAACGCTGCCAGGCCTTTGCGCACATCGTCCTTGTCTTCCACGGCGAAGTGAGTCATCAGCGCGACCAGCTGGAGGTGCTTCTGGTCAGTGATCTGCAGCGCTTCACCCCGGCCGGACCAGGTGGTCATTTCCACGCCGTTGCGGCTCATGCCACTGGAATTGAGCGCCATGTGAATGCGCAGGGTCTTGCCGTGGCGTTCGGCGATGGCATCGAGCTGGCGGGCGAACTCGGCGCTGCCAACCAGCTCTTCCATGTCGTACTGCAAGGCATCTTCCACTTCGCCGAGGCTGGCCAGGCGTACCCGCACCAGTTGCCCGGTGAAGCCGCTGGCGCGGACCACGCGTGCCTCCTCGTTGCTGGCCACCGCCACGCAGGGCACGCCCTGGGCGATGATCGACGGCATCACCAGGCCGATACCGTGGCCATAGGCGTCGGCCTTGAGCACGGCGCACAGCTTGGACTTGCCGCCCAGCTCGGCCTGCAAGGTACGGATGTTGTGTTGCAGTGCGCCGGCACTGATTTCGACCCAGGCGTTGCTGTTCTGCGCGGTCAGGGCGGTGGTGCCGTTGTCCATCGACAGGGGCGGTGCGGCGTACAGCGGGGCCTGGCCAGTGATCAGCAGAGCGAGGGATGCAGCCAGGAGGGTACGGCTAAATTGCATGGTGATTTCTCTTGTTGTTCGTGGTGTCTGCCGCTTAGCAGACGCAGGTGTGTTTGAGTTCGATGAAGGTGACGCCGGGGGTGGCGAAACCGCTGGCCAGATCGGCCTGCAACGCGTCCAGGTCACGCGGCTGGCGCACCGCGCAACCGAAGGCGCGGGCCAGGCCGACGAAGTCCGGGTTGCGTGGCAGTACACCGACCGGCTCGATGTCCAGGCCGAGCATGTCGTCGCGGATCTGGCCGAGGGCGTCATTGTTCCATAACAGCACGACCAGTGGCCGGTCCAGTTCTTCGACTGCCGTGGCCAGCTCCTGGGCGGTGTAGAGGAAGCCGCCGTCGCCCACCAGCACCAGGCCTGGGCGATGGTCGCTGGCGAACATGCCGCCGATGCCGGCCGGCAGGCCATAGCCGAGGGTGCCGTAGCCGGTGGGGTGCAGCCAGCTGCGCGGCGCCCGGCTGGCGAAGGCGTAGTTGCCGGTGTAGGCCAACTGGGTCATGTCGCTGCTGACGAAGGCATCGTCGGGCAGCACGGCGGCAATGCGGTCGAGAATCGCCTGGTGCACGGCCTGCAGTGGCGCATGCCCGCTGCGAATGGCCTGGCGCAGGTTGGCCACGGCTTCGCTGGCCTGGGCCGGGTCACGGTCCAGCGCTGGCAGGTGCTCGAGCAGGCCGGCCAGGGTTTGCCGGGCATCACCGTGCAGAGCTATGGCACAGGGGTAGAAGTCGTTGAACTTGCGCGGGTCGATGTCCACGCGCAGCAGCTCGCCGCTGATCGGCAGGCGCTCGCGCCAGAAATCGGTGTCGGCCATTTCGGTACCCACTGCCAGCACCACGTCGGCCTGGCTTATCAGCTGCCAGCCGGGCTCGACGCACAGGCTGGCGCCGGCATTCAGTGGCGCGTCCGCTGGCAGCAGGCCCTTGCCGGCCACGCTGGTGAACAATGGCGCTGCCAGCCGAGTGCTCAGCTGCTGCAGCTGCTCGGCCGCGTGCAGTGCCCCACCGCCGGCAATGATCATCGGGCGCTTGGCGGCGGCCAGTTTCATGGCGGCCTGGTCGAGGATGTCGCGGCAAGGCTGGCCGCGCCCGGGACGGCGCACTACCTCATTGCTCCAGTCACGGCTGACCGGTGCGGCAAGCACGTCCAGCGGCACCGAGATGTGCACCGGGCGCGGCCGTTCGCTGTCGAACACAGCCCATGCGCGGGCGATCAGTTCGGGCAGGTCGTCGCCGCGCAGGGCCACGGCGGAGAACGCGGTAATCGGCGCGGTCATGGCGCGCTGGTCCTGGGTTTCGTGCAGGCAGCCCCAGCCCTTGCCCAGGCTGGCAGTGTGGTTGACGCTGGAAATCACCAGCATCGGGATGGAGTCGGCGTAGGCCTGGCCGATGGCGGTGGCGGCATTGGTCACGCCCGGGCCGGTGATGACGAAGCACACCCCCGGTTTGCCGCTTACCCGTGCATAGCCGTCGGCCATGAAGCCGGCGCCCTGCTCGTGGCGGGTCAGCACATGACGGATGCCGCTGCCCGGCAGGCCGCGGTACAGCTCCAGGGTGTGCACGCCGGGGATGCCGAATACCGTCTCCACGCCGTAGTTGGCCAGCAGGCGCACCAACGCCTGGCCGGCGGTCGGGGTGTGCTTATTCATGTCGTTCTCCTTGCGCCTGGCCGAGGCGGATCAGCGCGTCGACCGCGGTGGTGCCGTGGGCACCGACCATCAATGGGTTCACATCCAGTTCCAGCAGTTGCCCGGCGTTCTCGCAGGCGTAGTCGGCCACCGCGCGGATAGCCGCAACCAGTGCGTCGAGGTCGGCGGCCGGGCGGCCACGGAAGCCTTGCAGCAGGCTGGCGCTGCGCAGGCCGAGCAGCGCGCTGCGGATGGCATCGTCGGTGGTTGGCAGCAACAGGCTGACGCTGTCCTTGAGCAGCTCGACCAGCACGCCACCGGCACCGATCACCAGGGCCAGGGCGAAGTCATGCTCGCGCTTGATGCCGACGATCAGTTCGGCCAGCGGCGGCTCGGCCATCGGTTCGAGCAGCACCTGGTCGAACGCTACCTGCGGGGCGTAGGCGGCGATGCGCTGGCGCATCTGCACCAGCGCAACCTCGAGGGCGGCGGCATCGCGCAGGTTCAGCGCCACCGCACCGGCTTCGGTCTTGTGCGGCAGTTGCGCGCTGACCGCCTTCAGTACCAGCGGGTAGCCGACGCGGGCGGCATCTGCCACAGCGCGCTCGGGTGTGCTCAGCACCCCTGCCGGTACCGGCAGCCCGAAGGCACGCAGAGCTTGCTTGGATTGCCATTCGTCCAGCAGCTGGCCCTCGCCCTCAAGGGCCTGCGGGCACAGCGGCACCCGCGCGGCCTCACCCTGTTCCAGCAGCCGCTGGCGGTTGCGCTGGTAGGCGACGATGCGCCCCCAGGCTGCCAGGCCATCCTCCACGCCCTGCAGGGCGGCGATGCCACGGGCGTGCAAACGCTGGCGCGCGCAGGCGGGCAACAACTCCGGGAATGCCGAGGTGACGAAGCCGATCTTGCCGTGGCGCTCCAGTGCATCGCAGTACAGCGCCAGCAGCAGGTCGCATTCCTTGCGTTCGCCGGTGAACGCCGCCGGGTAGTCCAGCACCAGCATGGCCGCGTCGGCTGCGCCGCTCAGGGTGCTGTCGAGCATGCGTTGCAGGGCCGCTGCATCACCCCAGATGGCCGTGGTGAAGTCCAGCGGGTTGACCAGGTTGGCATAGGCCGGCAGCACCTCGGCCAACTGCGCCACCTGCCCTTGTGCGAGCTTCGGCAGGACCAGCTGGTTGCGCTCGGCATAGTCGGCGATCAAGCCGGCATCGCCACCCGAGCAGGCCAGGGCGATCAGCTCGCCATTCACCGGCAGGCGCCCACAGGCGGCGGCCTTGAGGGTTTCAACGAAGCTCACCGGGCCACTGACGCGGATCACGCCCAGGCGCTGGAACAGGCTGTCGTACAAGGCATCGGAGCCGGACAGCGAGCTGGTGTGACTGAGCGCCAGTTCGGCGCCGATCTGCGACACGCCAGTCTTCAGCGCAATGATCGGCGTGCCCTGCTGCAATGCCTTGCAGGCAGCACGGGCGAAGCCCGGCACGTTCTTCAGGCCTTCCAGGTGCAGGCCGATGGCGGTTACCCGTGGGTCGTCGAGCAGCACGTCCATCAGCTCGGCCACGCCCAGTTGTGCCTGGTTGCCGACCGAGGCCATGTAGGCCACCGGCAGCGAGCGGTCGCTCATCGACAGGTTGTAGGCGAAGTTGCCGCTCTGGGTCAGGATCGCCACGCCCTTCTCCACCTGCTGGCCACCATGGGCCACCGGCCACAGGGCAGCGCCGTGCAGGTGGTCGAGCAGGCCGTAGCAGTTGGGGCCGAGCAAGGCCATGTTGCCGGCGGCGGCGAGCAGGCGCTGCTGCAGCTGGCGGCCCTCTTCGCCGCTTTCGGCAAAGCCCGAGGCATAGCAGATGGCGCCACCGGCGCCGCGTGCGGCCAGCTCGGCAACGCACTGCAGGGTCAGTTCGCGGTTGGTGGCGATGAACACCGCGTCCGGGGCATGGGGCAAGTCGGCCACCCGTGCCACACAGGGAATGCCTTCGAGGCTGTCATGCTGCGGGTTGACCAGCCACAGCTCGCCACCAAAGCCACCTTCGGCGCAGCGCTTCAGCGCCCGCGCCATGCTGCGCCCGCCGACGAAGGCCAGGTGCCGGGGTGCCAGCAGGCGCTTGAGGTTGTCACGAATCGAATGCGACATGGGTGTTCTCCTGGCGCTCAGCGCAGCAGCGGGCGCAGCAGTTCGCGGGCGATGATGTGCCGCTGGATTTCCGAGGTGCCTTCCCAGATGCGCTCGATGCGTGCGTTGCGCCAGATGCGCTCGACCGGCCCTTCATCCATCAGGCCCATGCCGCCGAAGATCTGTACGGCTTCGTCGGCAACCTTGCCCAGCACCTCGCTGGCGAACAGCTTGGCCATGCCGGCCTCGCCGTCGGTCATGCTGCCCTGGTCCATCTTCCAGGCGGTGTGCAGGGTGAGCATTTCCGCAGCGCGAATCTGCGTGGCCATGTCGGCGAGCTTGAACGACACGCCCTGGTAGCTGCCGATGGCCTGGCCGAACTGCTTGCGGTCGGCGGCCCATTGCAGCGACAGGTCGAGGGCACGCTGGGCCTGGCCCACGCAGTTGGCGGCGACCATCACCCGGCCGGCGGTGAGCCAGGCGTTGGCCACCTCCCAGCCCTTGCCGACCTCGCCCAGCACCTTGCTGGCCGGCACCCGGCAGTCGTCGAAGAACAGCTCGTAGGTGTGGTAGCCACGGTTGCTCACGCACTTGGGACCACGGCGAATGGTCATGCCCGGCGTGCCACGGTCGACCAGGAAGGCCGTTACCGCATTTCGCTTGCGCCCGTTGTGCTCGTAGGTGTCGGTGACGGCGAAGACGATGGCGAAATCGGCGT
Organism: Pseudomonas sp. SA233; assembly: GCF_054792385.1. Lineage (NCBI taxonomy): Bacteria > Pseudomonadati > Pseudomonadota > Gammaproteobacteria > Pseudomonadales > Pseudomonadaceae > Pseudomonas > Pseudomonas sp. SA233. The sequence goes on from NZ_CP096449.1 coordinate 3,539,231, forward strand.
GGCCGGCATGGCTGATGAAGTGCTTGCTGCCGTTGATGACGAAGTCGTCACCCTGGCGCACGGCACGGGTCTTGATGGCGTTGGCATCGGAGCCGGCGCCCGGCTCGGTGAGGGCGAAGCAGTCGATCTTCTCGCCCTGCACGCAGGGCAACAGGTAGTCGTTGATCTGCTCGTCCTTGCAGGCCATAAGGATTTTCGATGGCCGCGCGACGAACACGTGCAGGGCCCAGGACACCTTGGACAGTTCGCGCTCGATAAGCGCCTGGGACAGATAGTCCAGGCCACCGCCGCCGACCTCCTCGGGCATGTTGAAGGCATAGAACCCGGCGGCGATGGCCTTGCCGCGGATCTGCGCAGCCAGCTCGGGCGACACGGCATCGGCGCGGTCCACTGCCTCCTCATGGGGCAGCAGCTCCTTGGCGACAAAACTGCGTACCGCTTCCACCAACATTTCTTGTTCTTGGGTCAGTTGGAAATTCATCTGCGAAGGTCCTGGTGAGGGTCGGTTATCGGGTTACTGGCCGGTAAAACGGGGTGCGCGGCGCTCCACCGAGGCTTGCAGTGCCTCGGCACCGTCCTGGCTGCGGCCGCACAGCAGGCCGGCCTGGCGCTCGGCCTCCAGCTGCTCGGCCAGGGTGCGCCGGGCGCCATCGCGGATCAGCCGCTTGGTCTGCGCGTAGGCGAAGGTGGGGCCGTTGGCCAGGCGCCCGGCCAGCTCGGCGGCCACGGCGGGCAGTTGCTCGTCGGCACAGACTTCGCTGACCAGCCCGGCCGCCAGGGCACGTTCGGCACCCCACAGCTCATCGAGGAACAACAGGCGCTTGGCCTGCTCGCTGCCGATCAGCCGTGGCAGGTGCCAGCTGGCCCCGGCATCGGGGCTGTAGCCCATGCTGGTGTAGCCGGCCTTGAAGCGCGCCGAGGCCGCGGCGATGCGCAGGTCGCAGCACAGGCTGAGGTCCATGCCACCGCCCACGGCGGTGCCGTTGATGGCAGCGATGGTGGGCTTGTCGAGGCTGTGCAGGCGCAACATCAGGGCGTGGGCGGTTTCGGTCCAGCCGTAGCTTTCCAGGGTGCCCTGGGCCTCGGCCGCAGCCCATTCGGCCAGGTCGGCACCGGCGCAGAAGCTGCGCCCGCTGCCGGTCAGCACCACCACGCGCACGGCCGGGTCGCTGTTGCAGGTTTCCAGCAGGGCGTGCAGTTGCTTGAGGGTGGGGATGTCCAGCGCATTGCGCTGCTCGGGGCGGTTGAGGGTGATCCAGGCAACGCCGGCTTCGACCTTGCTCAACAGTGACGACGACGCGGTGGTCATGGGGGGCCTCGGTGTTGTTGTGATGGTTTGAGAGGGCTTGATGAGGGAGATACTAAACGAGTGTTCAACAAGGCGGGATGGGCTGTTACAACTTCGCACAACTCGGTTTTTGCTGTTACGCGGTGCTGTTTTGGCATGGCATTTTCGTTGCCTGGGAGATCGAGCGCCGCCCGCGCGGCGCTCGATCTCACAGGCAATAAAAATGCTTCGACGAACACTTACAACCAACGACCCACAACATCAAACCCCTGGCACGCTCGGCTCGAAGGCCCCCTGCCGACGGCGGTTGACGAAGAAGTACGCCGCGTAGCACAGGGCAATGAAGCCAAAGCCCCAGTACAACGACGGCCGCTGGGTTTCATCCAGCGCCAGGAACACGAACAGCGAGCTGCACAGGGTGATGCACAGCAGCGGCACCAGCGGGTACAGCGGCGCCTTGTACTTCAGGTCCTGCAGTTGCCCACCATCTCGCAGGTAGGCCTTGCGGAAGCGGTATTGCGCCAGGGCGATGACGATCCAGGTCACGGTGCCGGACATGCCACTCACCGCCATCAACACCATGAACAGGGTGTCGGCGGCAATGAAACTGGTCATCAGCGAGATCAGCGCGAAGCACAAGGTGATGCTCAGCGCCCGCAACGGCACGCCACGCTTGCTCAGCGGCGACAGGCTTTTCGGCGCCATGCCGCTCTTGGACATGGCCCAGAGGATGCGCGTGGAGGCGTACAGCCCGGAGTTGCCCACCGAGAGGATGGCGGTGAGGATGACGAAGTTCATCAGGTCGGCGGCAAAGGGAATACCCACCATGTCGAACACCTGCACGAACGGGCTTTCCATCAGCCCGGCCTGCTCGAACGGCACGATGGCCGAGAGCACGGCAATCGCCAGCACGTAGAAGATCAGCACGCGGAACACCACGTTGCGCACGGCCCGCGGGATGCTCTTTTCCGGGTGCTCGGTCTCGCCGGCCGCCACCCCCATGATTTCACAGCCCTGGAAGGCATAGACCACGGTCATCATCACCGCGAACACCGCCGACAGGCCATGGGGGAACAGCGACTCGCCCACCAGGTTGTCCAGCATCGGTGCTGGCGCCCCGCTGGTCAGCGGGATGGCGCCGAAGATCACCAACAGGCCGATGATGATGAAGCCGAGGATGGTCGCCACCTTGATCCCCGAGAACCAGTACTCCGCCTCGCCGAAGGCACGGGTGGCCAGGGCGTTGAGGCCGAACAGCACGACCACGAACAGCGCCGACCAATACCAGATCGGCACCTCCGGGAACCAGCGGGTCATCAGCATGCCGGCGGCGGTGAACTCCAGGCCCACGGTGGTGGCCCAGCTCATCCAGTACACCCAGCCGATCATGAAGCCGGTGGCCGGGCCGATGAACTTGGTGGCGTGGGCCTGGAACGAACCGGACACCGGCATCTGCACCGACAGCTCGCCCAGGCAAACCATTACCAGGTACATCAGCAAACCCGCGACCAGGTAGGCCAGGATCGCGCCTATCGGGCCGCCCTGGTTGATGGTCACGCCCGAGCCCATGAATAGCCCGGTGCCGATCACCCCGCCCAGCGACAGCATGAAGATGTGCCGGCTTTTCAGCGCGCGGGTGAGCTGGATCTTTTCGCGGTTGTCAGTCATGGCGCACCTCGCCTTTGCGGCTGGTGCCAGGCCGCGCGGGGGTGCCGCACGGTGTGTTGGGAAGGAGGGGCTGAGCGCTACGGCATGTCATTATTCTTGTCTCCAATAAGCCTCATGGACCGCGTGCAACACGGTTGCCTTGGATTATTGGAAACGGATGTAAGGTGCCGTTGAACGAACGGATCGAAGATGTAAAAAGTCGTAAGGTTTTTGTACGTCAGCTCTGGATCAACTGTTCCAGGGTGGCGCGGGCCTGGGCAAGCTCGGTGGCCAGCGGCGCGGCGAGCGCTTTCAATGCCTGTTCGTCATGCTGCCGGGCAGCGTCCTCAAGGCGACGCAACAGCGCAGCCAGCCCACAAAAGCCCAGGGAATCGCAACTGCCGGCCAGGCGGTGGGCCAGGTGCAGCACTTCGGTAAAGTCCTGGGCCGGCAGCGCCTCGGCCAACGCCGTGGCGTGATGTTCCAGCGACTGGCGCAGCACCTTCAACAGGCCTTGCAGCTTCTGTTCACCCAGCAGCGAGCGGTGGGTGTCCAGCAACGACCAGTCCATTGTCGCGTCGACGCCAGCCACTTCAGCGGGCGCCGCTTCGGCCAGCGCCTGGCGCAGGTTGTCCAGCCGCAGGGGCTTGGCCAGCACTCCCTGCATGCCGGCATCCAGGTAGCCTGGGACTTGCCCCGGCTGCACGCCAGCCGTCAGTGCCAGGACCCGGCTATGGCGGTTCGGCCCGGGCGTGGCACGCAATTGCCGGCACAGCTCCACCCCGCTCATGCCGGGCAGATGCACGTCGAGCAGGATCAGGTCGAAGCGCCGCTGTGCGCAGGCCTGCAAGGCTTGCACGGCGTCTTCTGCAAAGCTCACCCGGTGGCCATCGTGTAGCAGCAAACCGCCGGCCACCTCGCGGTTCAGTGCCACGTCTTCGACCACCAAGATGTCCAGGCTGGCCATGGGCGACGGGGCTGGTGAACTGGCCAGCACTGGCTGCCCGCGGGCCATGTCGAGTTCGAACCAGAAGCGACTGCCCTGCCCTTGCACGCTGTCCAGGCCAATGCAGCCCCCCAGTTTTTCCACCAGGTGCTTGCAGATCGCCAGGCCCAGGCCGGTGCCGCCGTAGCGCCGGGCCACCGCCTCGCTAGCCTGGACGAAGCGGTCGAAAACCCTGGCCTGCACAGCCGGCTCGATGCCGATGCCATTGTCGCTGACCGACACCCGCAGGCGCTGCGAGCCCTGGTCACTGGCCAGTACCTGCACCGCAAGCCGCACTTGCCCCTGTTCGGTGAACTTGATGGCATTGGCCAGCAGGTTGCTGAGCACCTGGCGCAGGTACTGTTCGGCACCGTGCTGGTAATCGGCCAATTGCTCGTCGATATCCAGCTGCAGGGTGTCGCCATTGTCCCGGGCCATGGGTTCGAGCAGCGCCAGCACTTCCTGGCACAACTGGCGTAGCGAAAAACCGACCAGCTCGGCGCGGCTCTCGCCCTCCTCGAGCCGGGCGAAATACAGCACCTCGTTGAGAATCGCCAGCAACCCCTCGCCGGCCTTGTACAAGGCCTCGACGCGCTGGCGGTCGGCCGCCTCCAGCCGGCCGCCGCGCAGCAGCTCGGCCATGCCGAGAATGCCGTTGAGCGGGGTACGCAGCTCATGGCTCATGGTCGCCAGGAAGCGTGACTTGGCCAGGTTGGCGGCTTCGGCCTCGTCCTTGGCCCGGGCCAGGCTGGCGGTACGCCGCTCGACCATGGCCTGCAGTTCGTCGCGCTTGTCCTGCAGCGCCAGGCGGTCGCGCTCTCGGCGTTCGATGTCACTGAGGATGGCGCGGCGCATGTCATCCAGGGCATTGGCCACGGTGTCGATCTCGTCCGGGCGCGTCGACGGGCGGCGCCCCAGGCGCAATGGTTCCTGCCATTGGCCGGCGCCAATACGCCGGGCGAACTCGGCCATCACTTGCAGGTGGCGGGTGACCAGGCGGTAGAACAGCCCCGACAGCGCCACCGCCAGGCCACACAGGAACACGCCCATCCACAGCAGGCTGGCAAGGCCAGTGGCATACAGCCGTCGGTGCACCGCGCCCAGGTCGATGCTCACTTCCAGCTCGCCCAGGTGCCTGGCCGGCCCCGAGGGCGGCTGGTAGTCAAGGGCGAAGCGTTCGATGCGCAGCGGCCCCTTGGGTTCGGCGAGGCCGCGCAGCATCTGGAAATCGTCACTGACCAGACGCACCCGGGCGACATCGGAAAAGTCCACCAGGCCGCGCAGTTGTGTATCCAGCTGTGCCTCGTCCAGGTCCCACAGGCTGCGCTCCAGGCTGGCCAGGTAACCGGCGCGGATCAGCGCCATGCGCGCCTCGATATCGCGCATCTCGCGGCGGTATTCGAAGTACAGCTGCACCGAGCTGGCCAGCACGGTAAAGCACAGGCTGAACAGCAGGATGAACAGCAGCAGGCGGCGCAGCAAGCCATCGGTGCGCAGGCGGATCATCGGGAGTCCGCCGGCAGGTTGACCATGTCGCGGTAGATAACTTCGCTCTGCTCCAGCCAGCGCTCGATCTCGCCCGCCTGGTTCATGCGCAGCAGCTGCGCGTCGATTTCGTCCATATGCTGGCTCAAGGGCGATTGCCGTGATATCGCGACGCGCAGGTAGTCCACGCTCAGGGCCGTGGGCAATACGCGGATGTCCTGCGCCCCGGGCAGCTTTTCGATGAACAGCTGGCCGGTGCGCCGCTCCTGGATCAGGTAGTCGATGCGCCCACGGATCAGCTTGCCGAAGTTCTGCTGGCTGGACGAAACCCGTTCGATGTTCTGGTGGCGGGCGACGAAGCGGTCGAAGTCGGCGCCGTAGCTTTCGCCGTACAGCAGACCGCCGCGGTAACTGGCCAGGTCTTCCAGGCGCTGGAACTGCACCGGCCGCAGGCGGTTGTAGAACACCGCCACTTCCTCGCGCACCACCGGCACCGTGGAAAAGCGCATGCGTTGGTCACGCTGGTCGCTGTTGTAGGCCAGCACCACATCCACCCGCCCGGCGGCGGCGTCCATCAGGCAGCGCTTCCAGTTGCCCAGCACCACGGTCTGCACTTCGTAGCCCATGCGCGCAAACAGCTCTCGCACCACGGTGGGGGCCAGGCCGCGTACCTGGTGGCCGTCACTCCAGGAAATCGGCGGGTACACCGGGTAGTCGCAATAGCGCACCGGCTGCTTTGCACTGGCCTGCACGGCGAACAATGCCAAGGCCAGCACCCAGGCGCTGCGGGTCATGCCGCCACGCTGGCGGTGAACAGGTAGCCGGTGCCGTGGATGGTGATGATCAGCTGGGGCTCGGCCGGGTCGTCGTGCAGCTTGCGCCGCAGGCGGCCGACCAGCACGTCGATGGAGCGGTCGTTGGGCACCCATTCGCGGTTGCGGATCTGGTCCATCAACTGGTCGCGGCTGAGGGTGTGGCCGCTGTTGCGCAGGAACACGCTGAGCAACTGGAACTCGCCATGGGTCAGCAGGGTTTGCCCGCCACGGGCGTCGATCAGGCGCCGGCGGTCGGTGTCCAGCGCCCAGTCGGCGAACTGCTTCAGCGATTGCGCGCAGGCCGGCGTCGGGTGCACCTCGCGGGCATGGCGCACACGGCGGACCAGGTTCTTGGCGCGGGATACCAGTTCGCGGGGGTTGAGCGGCTTGATCACGTAGTCGTCGGCGCCGCATTCCAGGCCGACGATACGGTCGATGTCGTCGTTGCGGCCGGTGATGAGGATGATGCCGACCTCCGAACGTACCCGCAGCTCACGGGTCAGGGTGAGGCCGTCCTTGCCGGGCAGGCGGATGTCCAGCAGCACCAGGTCGACATCCTGGCTGCCGAGCAGTGCTTCGGCCTTTTCCGCGGTGTCGGCGCAGTGCACGTCATAGCCTTCCTGGGACAGATAGGCCTGCAGCAAGTCACGAATAAGCGGATCGTCATCGACGATCAATACCCGAGGCGTCATTGCGTGTCGTCTCTTTTTTTTATTGGTTTGTTCTACACACTCGCGACAGCAGCCTACTCGTTACTGAACAGGCGATCAACAGCCCTCCGGCAGGCTGAAGCGACGCCGGCCACCGGCCTGCAGGCCATCGACCCAGGCCTCGCAGATCAGCACGCCCTGCTCGGGGGTGAAGGTACCGGGGTTGAGCCCCGACTCCAGCCACAGGCCATCGAGCAAGGCGCTCAGGCTGATGGCCGCGAGGTCAGCATCGAAGCCCTGCCAGCCCTCCTCCCCGGCCAGTGTGGCCAGCAGCCCGCTCAGTTCATTGCGGTATTCACCATAGGAATGGTCATGCACCTGATTGATCGCATCGGCGGTCTTCACCGCGCCCCAGAACGCCAGCCAGGCGTCGAGCAACTGCGGGTCGAGCAGCTCGGCGCAGAACGAGGCGCGGAAGAACGCCGACAGCCGCTCGCGGGCATTGGGCGCGGCCTGGGCCATGGCCTCGCGCAGCAGGCCCATCACCCGACCGGTGACCGCCATGTAGGCTTCGGCCACCAGCTCATCCTTGCCGGCGTAGTGATGGCTGATCAACCCGACCGAAACCCCGGCTTCTGCCGAAATCTTGCGGATCGACGCACCCTGAAAGCCATGGCGCTTGAGGCAAACCAGGGTCGCCTCGACCAGGTTGGCTTTGCGCAATTCCGGCAGCATGCGGTGGTAGCGGGCTTCCTGGTTCATCGGTGGCTCTCGGGCTAGGGGCTGGACTGAACGACTGTACAACAAGCCGGACTGCGTGATAAACCCTTGCCAATCTTGCCCACAACAACAAAAACGGCTGCCATGAACGACCTGATCACACGTGACCTGGACCAGGGCCTGCTGACCCTGTCCTTCAACCGCCCCGACAAGCTCAATGCCTTGAACACCGCCATGTACCAACAGCTGGGCGACCTGCTGCTGGCGGCAGGTGAAGACCCTGATGTCGAAGCCATCATCATCACCGGTGGGCCGCAGTGCTTTACCGCCGGCAATGACTTGCGCGACTTCCTCGACAACCCGCCTGCCGACCTGGACAGCCCGGTGTTCCGCCTGATGCGGGTGGTGATGGGCCTGGACAAACCGCTGATCGCCGCGGTCAGTGGCGCGGCGATCGGCATCGGTGCCACCTTGCTGTTGCATTGCGACCAGGTGCTGGTCAGCCGAACGACCAAGCTGCGCATCCCTTTCGCGCCGTTGGGCGTGTGCCCGGAGTTTGGTTCCAGCCTGCTGCTGCCGCGTTTGCTTGGCCATGCCCGGGCGGCTCGCCTGCTGCTGGCAAACGAGTTGCTTGATGGCGAACGGATGGTGGCCTGGGGGCTGGCCAATGAACTGCATGAAGACGGTGAACAGTGCCTTGCAGCTGCCCGGCGCCTGGCACGGCAGCTGCTAGGTTACCCGCAGGCGGCGCTGCGCATCAGCAAGCGGCTGCTCAAGGACGGCCAGCGGGCCGAGCTCGAGGCGACAGTGGCGCGGGAGGCCCGGTTGTTCATCGAGTGCTTGCGCACTGAAGAAGCGCGAGCGGTGTTGCGAGGGTTGATCAAAGATTGAAACCCAGGGGCCGCGTTGCGGCCCATCGCCGGCAAGCCAGCTCCCACCTCGACTGCATCGACCTCAAGCCTTGTGCAGTATCTGCAGGAGATTGCCCAGCCCTTTTGGGCTGCGCTGTCGCGCAGAGAACAAATACCGCTCGTTTGACGCGTCCTTAGTAGGAGCAGCCTTGTGCTGCGAAGAGGCCGGCACGAGCAACAGACAGGCTTTGTCAGTACCGGCCTCTTCGCAGCACAAGGCTGCTCCTACAGAACCTCACTGAACCGAGGAGTCATGTGTTGTTCCATGACAGCTGGCTTGCCGGCGATGGGCTGCAAAGCAGCCCCAGGAAAACTCAGGAACCCCAGGATTGCTAATAGCCGGTCATCTCCAGATACCCACGGCCAACCGCACTCCCGGTCAAGCGCACTGGCCCCTCCCAATACGGGAACCGTGTCTCCATCCAGGCCTGCGATTCCACAGCCTCGACCTGCACATCCACGCCATGCCCCGGCACTTGCACCCGCCATCGCGTCGGCACCTGCTTGCCGTTCTTCTGCCGAGCCCAGGCCAGCGCCTGTAGCTGGATCTGCGCACCCTGCAGCACCACCACTTCACCCTGCGGGCCAACCCAGGTCCCGGCGCGATACGTCTCCCCCTGCGCTTCGCGCACCTGGAACAGCATCAGCCTGGCGCCACTGTCCAGGTGCAGGGAAAACCAGTCCCAACCCGTCTGCCCGGCAGCCAGCGGCTGGCTGCTCCATTCCCGGTCCAGCCAGGCCTGGCCGGTGACGGCAATGCACTGGCCGTCACGCTGCACTTCCCCACTCACCCGATAGAACGGCTGACTGTAATAGTACGAAGCCTGCCCCTTGCCGGACTTCTCGCTGTAGCCCTGCTCCCCGTGCAGCACCAAGGGCCGATCGCTGTGCAGTTGCAGGTCATAGCGAAAGCCGTCACCACCGGCGACCATCTGCAGGTGCTCGATGCCACTGCTGCCCTGCAACGACCAGTCATTGATCCACGCCCGGAACGGCTGGGCCTGCACACCGGCCTGGCCGATACCCCCGCGCGCCAAGGTTTCGCCAGACCTATGCCCTCCGGGGCCGGTCAGCGCCGCGTGCCCCATCCACAGGTTCGGGCTGTTCCAGCCGGCAGTCTCGGGGCCTGGGCGCAGGGCCGAGCGAAACAGCGTCCACTGCGCGCCCCAGTCCCGCCCCTGGAAGTCCTGGAGGTTGGCGGTGACATACCACCATTCGATGCGAAAGCCATCGTGGGCCCCATGGTCACGCGGAAATTCCAGGCGATGGCCGCGGCTTACCTGGCTGAATTCACCCGCCTGCTGCCCGAGCCCGGCATAGCTTTGCTCGGCGGGCTGGTCACAGCCGCCCAGCAACCCACACAGCAACAGCCAGGCGCTACGCTTCATCGGCAAACGGCCTCAACAGTTCGCGCGGCTGGCGACGCGCCAGCTGCCACAAGGGCCACGCGCTGGCCAACAGGCTGGTAAGCATGCCCAGCACGGCCAGGTGCAGCAGTTGCGCAGGGAACACGTAGAGCGGCAAACGCCAGCCGAATGCCTGCACGTTCACCACCGCGACCAGGCACCAGGCCAGCAGGATGCCCAGCGGTATCGCCAGCAGCACGGTAAGGCTGCTCAGCAGCAGTGTCTGCCCGAGGCTCAGCCACACCAGATGCGTGCGCCGCATACCCAGTGCCCACAGCGGCGCCAGCTGGCCCAGGCGGGTGTGGCCCAAGGTCAGCAGGTTGATGAACAGCGCCACGCCTGCCACGCCAAGGGTAAGGCTGTTGAGCGCGGCGGTGGCGGCGAAGGTGCGGTTGAACACGTCGGTCGACCAGCGTTTGAGACGCGCCTGCTCGACCACCCGGCTGTCGTCCAGGGCGAAGCGCTGTTGCAATGCAGCCTCGAGCGCCGACGCCTGATCGCCCACCAGATCGACACTCAACCCGGTCAGGGTTGCCTGTGGCCAATGCCCGCGCAGCCAGCCGGCATTGACCAGCATGTGCCCTCTGGGGTTGCCGTAATCGGCATAGATGCCCACAACACTCAGGGCTGGCGAAGTGTCTGCGGGCAGCCTCAGGCGATCACCCAGCTGCAGCTTCAGTCGCCTGCCCAACTGTTCACTGAGCATCACGGCCTGCCCGGCGGCCAGTTGTTGCCAGGCCTGCTTTTGCTGCGCCAGCAATGGCCAGCGAGTGCGATAGACGGGATGATCGACGATGCCCTGGAGCTGCACCGGCCAGCCCTGCAGCTGTGTTTCCACACGCCAGCCGGGCAACACCACACTCACCGAAGGTTGCTGCCCAAGCCACTCGGCTATCTGCAAGCCCTGGGCGGTGTCCCTTGGGGTGACATACAGGTCGGCGGACAGGCGCAGGTCAAGCCAGCCGACAAAGGTCTTGCGAAAGCCCTCGGTCATGCTGCCCACGCCGACGCTGGCCGCCAGCGCCAGCAACAGTGCCATCAACGCCAGGCTCAGGGCCGGCAGTTGCTGGCGGCTGTCGGCGACGAACCATTGCGACAAAGGCCGCCGGCAATGGCGCGCCAGCCAGGCCAGCACCCGGTCGAGCAAGGCCGGCAGCAGCAGCGCCGCCGCCAGCAGCAAGCCTGCCAGCAGGCCGAACGCGCTGGGCAGGCTGTCGCCCAGCACGCCACAGCCCAGGGCCAGCAAAAGCAACAGGCCGGCCACCAGGGCCTGGCGCCGCAGCCAGGGCCCCTGGGCCAACCGCCATGCCTGAGGTTGCGCCAGCGCCAGCAACGGCAACCGCGCCGCACGCAGTACACTACCCAAACCCGCCAGCAGCGCCCCCAGCACGCTCACCAGCACGCCCATCAGCCACCACCCTGCAGGCAGGCTCAGCGCCCCGGCGACCTGGGCGCCATACAGGCCGCGCAAGCTGGCGGCCACATCGGGCAGCAACCACGCGGCCAGCCCGTAACCACTGGCCACACCGGCCAGGCCGCCCAGCACCGCGAACAGCCCCAGCTCCAGCACCAAGGCGCACAGCAGGGTTTGCAGGCTGATGCCACAGGCGCGCAGGTTGCGAATCAGGCCGCGCCGCTGTTCCAGTGCCAAACCGATTGCGGCATGGGCAATGAACAGGCCGACGACAAACGCCAGCAGGCCAAGGGCTGTCAGGTTGAGATGGAAACTGTCGGTCAGCCGCTGCAAGCCGCCATCGTCCTGCCGGGGTTGCAGCTCAAGGTAAGGCGCGATGTCCGTCGGCAATGGCCCCGGCGTGGCAGCCAACAGCAAGCGCGACAACTGCCCGGGTGCATGCAGCAACGCCTGGGCGTGGCCGATATCGACCACGATCACCCCCGGGGCCAGCGCTGGCTGTAGAACCAACGGCGGCAGCAGCTGCCCTTCGCTGTCGCGTACTGACGCCCCGGGGCCTGCATTCAGCTGGCGCAAGGTGTCTGGCCCGACCCAGGCTTGCCCGGGCATGCCGACAAACGCCTGCAGATCGAACGTTCCGGGCTGCACACCGGCGATGCTGCTGGCCGGCGGCAGGCTCAACGGCTCGATGCCGATCAACCGCACGCTGCGCGCCGGCTCACCAGCAAAGCGCAAGCGCCCTTCCAGTACCGGCGTCACCGCCCAGCCCAGCCTGCGCAACTGCACGTACAGTGCCTGGTCGAAGCGCTCGCCACGGCGCGGCACCAGTTGCGCCTGCAACGGCCCGGCCAGCACCGCGCTGGCCCGGGCATAGTCGCTGCGTGCCTGGCTGTTCAGCGCCTGCACGCCGGTCCACAGCGCCGTGGCCAGCCACAGGCCGGTGAAGATGCTGAAAAACTGCACGCGATGGCGCCGCCAGTGGCTGAGCAGCGCCAGCAGGGCCAGCGATAGAAGTCTCATCCGCCCGGCTCGGGCCGCACACGGCCCGCCTGCAGGTAACAACGCTGCTGCAAGCGCGCCGCCAGCCGCGGGCTGTGGGTCACCATCAGCACCCCGCTGCCAGCCTCGGCGACCAGCTGCAACAGCAGGCTCAACACCTCATCGCTGCTGGCTTCATCGAGGCTGCCGGTGGGTTCGTCGGCCAGCAACCAGGCCGGGCGCCCGGCCAGGGCGCGGCCGATGGCGACCCGCTGTTGCTGGCCGCCAGACAATTGCTCCGGGTAACGCGCCAGCAAGTCCGCCAAACCCAGGCGCTGCGCCAGGTAGGCCAGCCAATCGGGATCATGCCGACCGGCCAGCCGGGCCTGGAACGCAAGATTGGCCCCCACGTCCAGGCTGCTGATCAGGTTGTATTGCTGGAACACCAGGCCGATGCCCTCCCGCCGCCACAACGCCAGCGACGCCTCGGAACGGCTGTCGAGCGGGGTGTCGTCGATCAGGATGCGGCCACTGTCGGCACGGTCCAGGCCGGCCACCAGGTGCAGCAAGGTACTCTTTCCGCTACCCGACTCGCCCATCAGCGCCAGGCTGCTGCCGCGCGCCAGGCGCAGGTCGACGCCCTGCAGTACCGGAAGCGGGCCTTGGTGGGTGGGGAATGATTTGTGGAGGTTTTCGATGACCAGCATCGACGGGCCTTGGTGGGTTCAAGTGTCTTCTTAGGAATAGCAGGTTCATGGCGACATGGGCGTGCTCATGGACTCAACTTGCATCGTTCCATCAACAAGTTCCATCACCACCCCACCGCCATGAACAAATCTTCATTTTGCTGGCAAGCGCCCTGATCACGGGGCACACAGCCAATACCAGCCTACCGCCAGCCGGCACTTGCCTTGAGGGTGCGTTGCGGGTTGCGTAGCATCCGCGGCCCGATCGCGCGCGTACAACCACCGCGCCACCTGTAGGAGCAGCCTTGTGCTGCGAATGGGCCGTCGTGGCCTGCTGAACTACTACGGTGCTACCGTCCTCTTCGCAGCACAAGGCTGCTCCTACAGGCACTGCTACCCGTCAGGACAGAGTCACCGATGCCGCAACCCATACCCCTCAAGGACCACGAAAAGGAAAAGCACCTGGTCAACCGCCGGCTTCTGGCCTGCGCCGCCCTGGTCTTCAGCCTGGTCGCCGTCCTGGTGGGCCGGCTCTATGTGCTGCAGGTGCTGCAACACGACCAGCAGACCGCCGTATCGGAAAACAACCGCGTGCACGTACTGCCCATCGCCCCCGAGCGCGGGCTGATCTACGACCGCAACGGCGTGGTGCTGGCCGACAACAAGCCCAGCTTCGACCTGACCATGACCCGTGAGCGGGCCGGCGGCGACACGGCCAAGGTGCTCGATACCCTGGCCCAGGTGCTGAGCCTGACCGACGACGACCGCAAGCAGTTCGACAAGGACCTGCGCCGTGGCCGCAAGCCGTTCGAGCCAGTGACCCTGATGGTCGGCCTGAGCGAGGAGCAGATCGCCCTGGTGGCGGTGAACCAGTTCCGCCTGCCAGGCCTGGAGGTGGAACCACAGTTCATCCGCGAGTACCCGCTGGCCGAGCATTTCGCCCACTCGGTGGGCTATGTGGGGCGCATCAACGAGAAAGAGGCCAAGACCCTCGACAGCACCGAATACCGGGGCACCCAGTCGATCGGCAAGACCGGCATCGAGCACTTCTACGAAAGCCAGCTGCATGGCCACGTGGGCTACGAGGAGGTCGAGACCAACGCCCAGGGCCGAGTGATGCGCGTGCTCAACCACAAGGACCCGATCCCGGGCCAGGACATCGTCCTGACCCTGGACGCCCACCTGCAACTGGCCGCGGAAAAGGCCCTGGGCGACCGCCGCGGCTCGGTGGTGGTGCTCGACCCGGCCAATGGCGACGTGCTGGCGATGGTCAGCAACCCCAGCTTCGACCCCAACCTGTTCGTCAAGGGCATCAGCTTCAAGCAGTACGCCGCCCTGCGCGATTCCATCGACCGCCCGCTGTTCAACCGCGTGCTGCGCGGCCTGTATGCCCCCGGTTCGACGGTGAAGCCGGAAGTGGCCATCGCCGGCCTCGACAGCGGCGTGATCACCCCGGGCAGCCGGGTGTTCGACCCCGGCTACTACGAGCTGCCCAACTACGACCACAAGTACCGCAACTGGAACCGCAGCGGCGATGGCTGGGTGGATATGTACACCGCCATCATGCGGTCCAACGACACCTACTTCTACGACCTGGCGCACAAGCTGGGCATCGACCGCCTGCACGACTACATGGCCGAGTTCGGCCTGGGCCAGAAGGTGTCGCTGGACATGTTCGAGGAAGCGTCCGGGCTGATGCCGTCGGCCGAGTGGAAGCGCGCCACCCGGCGCCAGGCCTGGTTCCCGGGCGAGACGCTGATCCTGGGCATCGGCCAGGGCTACATGCAGGTCACCCCGCTGCAGCTGGCCCAGGCCACCAGCCTGCTGGCGAGCAAGGGCGTGTGGCACCGCCCGCACCTGGCCATGACCGTGGGTGGCGATGCGCCGGTAGATCCCAACCCGATGCCCAATATCGTGCTGCACGACAGGCACGCGTGGGACCAGGTCAGCCAGGGCATGCAGATGGTTATGCACGACCCGCGCGGCATCGCCCGCGCTGCCGCAGCCGGTGCGCAGTACCGGATTGCCGGCAAGAGCGGCACCGCGCAGGTGGTTGCGATCAAGCAGGGCGAACGCTACAACCGCAACAAAACCCTGGAGCGGCACCGCGACAACGCCCTGTTCGTAGGCTTTGCCCCGGCTGATCACCCGAGTGTGGTGGTGGCGGTGATGATCGAGAACGGCGAAGCCGGCGGGCGGGTGGCAGGGCCGGTTGTGCGGGAGGTGATGGATGCCTATCTGCTGGATGAGCAGGGACATCTGAAGCCGCAGTATGCAGGTGGGGTCGCGCCTCGCAGCGTGCCGCATGCCTGAGACCGCTGGAAGCCGCTCTATGGCCTGTTCGGGCCTCTTCGCGGGCACGCCCGCTCCCACAGGTACTGCGCCAACCTTGAAAGCGGCGCGATACCTGTGGGAGCGGGCGTGCCCGCGAAGAGGTCGACACAGACACCCAAACTGCTAGCTCCGATCGCCTCCGCGATCATCCCCAACGTCATGGTCAGCCCCATCGTCGGCGCCATGCCCTACACCGTGGGGCTCGCCCACATCGTGATTCGCCTCATGATTGGCTTCGTGGTTGGCCTCGTGGTCGGCACCATCATCTGCACCATTGCGCCCGCGGCCATCATGCCCACCACCATCGCCACTGTGCCCGCTGCCACTGCCGCCGTGGCCACCACCCGAGCCACCACCGCCGCTACCGCCACCTCCACCGCCATGGCCACCGCCGCCGCCACTACCACCGCCGCCACCATGGCCACCACCACTACCACCACCTCCGCCGCCATGGCCACCGCCACCACCACTACCACCACCTCCGCCGCCATGGCCACCGCCACCGCCACCATCCTTCGCATACGCGCTGGAGGTACCGCCAATGGAGTCCGGCACCAACACGGCCGAAGCCGACAACACTGTACCGATAGCCAAAGCCAACAAGCATTTCCTGAGCATCATGATGCCTCCGCTTGGAGTAGCACCGGGTTGCACGACGCACCCTGTGATTTCCGGCCCCCCATGGGGCGACTTGCTAACCAGCGCGGCCTTCCATCTGCAGCGGTTGAACGAGATCCTTCAGGGCCTGCCGGCCAAATATTTCGGGATGTTTCTTGATTTTTGAGCGTAGCCACGCCGCTGCGCTTGTCACCGACCGGCCATCAGAATGGCTGGCTCGCCAAAGGCCCACTGCACCATGGCCTGGCGAGCCGGATTGCTCAGGATGCCGCGCGGGGCATCAGTTCATACGGGTGCTTCCACCCTGGCAACGCCTGGATTCGCGCTTTCCATGCCTCGATGTGGGTGAACTGCGCCAACGCAATGCCAGTGTCCTCCGGCATGAACACATACCCGGCCAGCGACAGGTCAGCGATCGTCAGCCGGCCACCGACCATGAACGGTGTCTTCGCCAGGTGCGCGTCGACGATACGGTAGGCCGCCATGGCACGTTCACGCAGGAACCGGGTCACATCCGTTTCACCGGTTTTCTTCAGGCAGAAAAGAAAACGCAGCGCCGCGTAGTAGCTGGTGAACTTATGGTTATCGAACAGCATCCAGCGCCAGATCTCGCGCTTTTCGTCTTCGTCGCTGGGGCCGAACTGCCCGGTTTTCTCCGCGAGGTAGTCGAGGATCAGCGCAGACTGGGTAAAGGATTTGCCGGCGTGTTCCAGCACCGGCACCTCGCCCTGTTCGTTCACGTCGTCGCGCCAGGCTTGTTCGCGAGTCTGGCCATTGAAGAAATCGACGAACACCGGCTGCCAGTCCTGGCCTGTGAGTTCAAGCATCAGGGCGGCCTTGTAGGCGTTACCGGATTCGGCGAAACAATGCAGCTTGTAGTCGGGCATGGGGAGAACCTTCATCCATTGAATGATTGGGCCAGCAGCCCGAGCAGATCACGCCTGGCTCGACAGGGTCAATGCCTGTTTCCGATACGAAGGGAACTACCTCCCCACCTGCGCTTTCTTAATCACTGAGTGGTTCAATTACTTGGGCTTCACGCTACTGGAGAACACACCATGCGCCACCTACTCCTCGCCCCTGCGCTGCTGCTCCTGCTGCCCGCCGGTGCTGCCCTGGCTGACGTCGACGCAGGCGACGTCGCAACCTCGGCCGGTGTTTCCGCTTCGCTTTACTCGACCTTCAAGGACGACAAACGGATCATCCCGGCGCGTGACGAGCTTTCGGCCTACGTCGCCAGCGGTGGTGCAATCCGTGGCGCCTATGTGGAGTCGGCGCTGGAACAGGCCCGCAAGGATAACCCAGGCCTGCAGGCCAATGATGAAGAGCTGGCCCGGGCCCTCCTCTCGCAGGATGACCGCATAGCCGATCATTGATTGAGCTAATCCTGCACCGGCCTCTTCGCGGGTAAACCCGCTCCCACAGGCACCGCACCGACTTCAAACCCAGTGCAGCCCCCTGTGGGAGCGGGTTTACCCGCGAAAGGGCCGGCAGGCAAAACCTCAACCCCAGCCATCCATGCGCATGGTAGCCCTTACCAGCCGCTGCTCTTCCTGCTCGATCTCCCGCAAACTGTCGCGGATCCCGTTGATATGCTCGCGCGCCGCGCGCTGCGCCTGCTCGGGCAACTGCTCCATCACCGCGTGATACAACCGCGCATGCTGGCGGTCGATCTGGCGCTTCTGCGCCGGCCGGCAATACAGGTTGTTGACCGAGGCGAACACCGTGCTCAAGGTCAGGTCACTGAGCGATTGCAAGGTATGCACCAGCACCGGGTTGTGCGAAGCCTCGCTGATCGCCCGGTGAAAGGCATGGTCGCGGCGGGCATGTTCACGGGCATCGATCGCTTCGGGGGCTTCGTGCGCAGCCAGCATCTCTTCATAGCGCCGGCGGATCAGCAAACGGTCGACCTCGGTGGCGCGCAGTGCCGCCAGGCGCGCCGATTCGGCTTCCAGCAACGCCCGCACTTCCAGCAGGTCGAACAGCGTACGCGGCTGCGAGCCGAACAGGTGCATCAACGGCGTGGCGCCCGCATGGCCCGTCAGGTCGGCAACGAACGAGCCCCGCCCCTGCTCGGTGTCGATGATGCCGCGCCCGCGCAGGATGCGCAGGCCCTCACGCAGCGCCGAGCGCGAGCAGCCCAGCTTGTCCACCAGGCGCCGCTCCGACGGCAGGGCCTGGCCCACCTTGAGCACGCCGTCGACGATCAACCGCTCGACCCGTTCGGCCACCTGGTCGGCGACCTTGGCCTTGCCTTCACTACCCACTGCGCCCCTCCTGCTGGTATGACCACTTCGACCACTTGCCTCAATTTAGCCGGGCAAAGCTGTCAATAACCAGTACCCGCCGCAAAAACTGGTAGGACCAGCTCACCCTGTACTCGACCCCGACAGCTACCACGCGCAGGCTGCAAGGGCGAGCGCTTTGCCAACAACAACAAAAACCGTTGCCGAGTGAGCCGATGAATATCCTGTACGACGAACGCGTCGATGGCGCGCTGCCTGACGTGGACCGGGGGGCGCTGCTGCAAGCGCTGCGCGCTGCCCTGCCGGACCTCGAGATCCTGCACCGCGAGGAAGACCTCAAGCCCTATGAATGCGACGGCCTCTCGGCCTATCGCACGGTGCCGCTGCTGGTGGTGCTGCCCGAGCGCCTGGAGCAGGTGCAGGCCCTGCTCAGGCTCTGCCACCAGCGTGGTGTGCCGGTGGTGGCACGCGGCGCCGGTACCGGCCTGTCGGGCGGCGCCCTGCCGCTGGCAAAAGGCATCCTGCTGGTAATGGCGCGTTTCAACCGCATTCTCGAGGTCAACCCGCAAGGCCGCTTCGCCCGTGTGCAGCCCGGCGTGCGCAACCTGGCCATCTCCCAGGCTGCCGCGCCCCACGGCCTGTACTACGCGCCGGACCCATCCTCGCAGATAGCCTGCTCCATCGGCGGCAATGTCGCGGAGAACGCCGGTGGCGTGCACTGCCTGAAGTACGGCCTGACCGTGCACAACCTGCTCAAGGTGGAAATCCTCACGGTCGAGGGCGAACGCCTGACCCTCGGCAGCGATGCCCTGGACAGCCCCGGTTTCGACCTGCTGGCACTGTTCACCGGCTCTGAAGGCATGCTCGGCATCGTCACCGAAGTCACCGTCAAGCTGCTGCCCAAGCCCCAGGTGGCGCGGGTGCTGCTGGCCAGCTTCGACAGCGTCGAGGACGCCGGCCGGGCAGTGGCCGAGATCATCGCTGCCGGGATCATCCCCGGCGGCCTGGAGATGATGGACAACCTGGCGATCCGCGCTGCGGAGGACTTCATCCACGCCGGCTACCCGGTTGACGCTGCGGCCATCCTGCTGTGCGAACTGGATGGCGTCGAAGCCGATGTGCACGATGACTGCGAACGGGTGGCCGCCGTGCTGGCCCAGGCCGGTGCGCGTGATGTGCGGCTGGCCTGCGACGAGGCCGAGCGCGTGCGCTTCTGGGCCGGGCGCAAGAACGCCTTCCCGGCGGTGGGGCGCATCTCCCCGGACTACTACTGCATGGACGGCACCATCCCGCGCCGCGAATTGCCACGGGTGCTCAAGGGCATCAGCGACCTGTCCGCCGAATACGGCCTGCGCGTGGCCAACGTGTTCCATGCCGGCGACGGCAACATGCACCCGCTGATCCTGTTCGATGCCAACCTGCCAGGCGAGCTGGAACGTGCCGAAGCCATCGGCGGCAAAATCCTCGAGCTGTGCGTGGCCGTAGGCGGCAGCATCACCGGCGAACACGGCGTGGGGCGCGAGAAGATCAACCAGATGTGCGCACAGTTCAACAGCGACGAAATCACCCTGTTCCATGCGATCAAGGCTGCCTTCGACCCGCAAGGCCTGCTCAACCCCGGCAAGAACATCCCCACCCTGCACCGCTGCGCCGAATTCGGCGCCATGCACGTGCACCATGGGCAACTGCCCTTTCCCGAACTGGAGCGCTTCTGATGAGCATGGACCGCGACATCAGCCAGGCCCTGCTGGAGCAGGTCAACCAGGCGCTGAACCAGGCCACACCGCTGCGTATCCAGGGTGGCAACAGCAAGGCCATGCTCGGCTGCCCGGTGGCCGGCGAGGTACTCGACACCCGCAGCCACCGCGGCATCGTCAGCTACGACCCGACCGAGCTGGTGCTCACTGCCCGCGCCGGCACGCCGCTGCGCGAGATCGAGGCAGCGCTGCACGAGGCTGGCCAGATGCTGCCCTGCGAACCACCGCACCTGGGCCCCGACGCCACCCTGGGTGGCATGGTCGCGGCCGGGCTGTCGGGCCCCAGGCGGCCGTGGGCCGGGTCGGTGCGCGACTATGTGCTGGGCACACGGGTAATCACCGGCCACGGCAAGCTGTTGCGCTTTGGTGGCGAAGTGATGAAGAACGTTGCCGGCTACGACGTGTCGCGGCTGATGGCGGGCAGCTTCGGCTGCCTCGGGCTGCTGACCGAGGTGTCGCTGAAAGTGCTGCCACGCCCGCGCCAGTGCCTCAGCCTGCGCCTGCCGATGGGCCGCCACCAGGCGCTGGCGGAGCTGGCTGAATGGGGCCAGCAGCCACTGCCGATCAGTGCGGCCTGCCATGACGGTGACGCGCTGTACCTGCGCCTGGAAGGCGGCGAAGGCTCGGTGCAGTCGGCACGCCAGCGCCTGGGCGGCGAGGCACTGGACAGCAGCTTCTGGAGCGACCTGCGCGAGCAGCGCCTGGCGTTCTTTACTGGCCCCGAGCCGCTGTGGCGCTTGTCCGTGCCCAACACCACCGGCGAGCTGGATTTGCCCGGCCAGCAGCTGATCGACTGGGGCGGCGCGCAGCGCTGGCTCAAGTCCACGGCACCGGCGCAGCACATCCGCGAGCAGGTCGCCAAGGTTGGTGGCCACGCCACCTGCCATGTCCCTGGCGCTGCCAGCAGCCCACCGCTGCCCGCCGCGCTGATGCGCTACCACCGAGCGCTCAAGCAGCAACTCGACCCCCAGGGTGTGTTCAACCCTGGCCGCCTGTACCCGGACCTGTGAGGCCAGACCATGCAAACCAACCTGAGCGAAACCGCCCGACGCCTGGTCCGCGCCGACGAGGCCGAAAGCATCCTGCGCTCCTGCGTGCACTGTGGCTTCTGTACCGCCACGTGCCCCACTTACCAGCTGCTGGGCGATGAACTGGACGGCCCACGCGGGCGCATCTACCTGATCAAGCAGATGCTCGAAGGCGCGCCGATCACCGCCAGCACCCAATTGCACCTGGATCGCTGCCTGACCTGCCGCAACTGTGAAACCACCTGCCCTTCCGGGGTGAAGTACCACGACCTGCTGGACATTGGCCGCGCCGTGGTCGAACAGCAGGTGCCACGCCCGCTCGGCCAGCGCCTGCTGCGCCAGGGCCTGCGCGCAGTGGTGCCACGCCCGGCGCTGTTCAAGGCCCTGACCCGAAGCGGCCAGGCCCTGTGCCCACTGCTACCGGCCACGCTCAAGCGCAAGCTGCCGGCGCGGGTCACCGCCCCCGGCCAACGCCCCGCACCGCGCCATGCGCGGCGGGTGCTGATGCTGGAAGGCTGCGTGCAACCGGCCCTGTCGCCCAACACCAATGCCGCCGCCGCACGCCTGCTGGACCGCCTGGGCATCAGCGTGGTGCCAATCCGGCAGGCCGGCTGCTGTGGCGCGGTGGACTATCACCTCAATGCCCAGGAACAAGGCCTGCAACGGGCGCGGCGCAATATCGATGCCTGGTGGCCTGCCATCGAAGCCGGCGCCGAGGCCATCGTGCAAACCGCCAGCGGCTGCGGCGCGTTCGTGCGCGATTACGGCCACCTGTTGGAAAAGGACCCGCGCTACGCCGCCAAGGCCGCACGGGTCAGCGCTCTGTCCCGCGACCTGGTGGAGGTGCTGCGCGACGAGCCGGTCGAGCAACTGGGCGTGTGCGTCGAACAGCGCCTGGCCTTCCATTGCCCATGCACCCTGCAGCACGCGCTGAAGCTGGGGGGTGCGGTGGAGGCATTGCTGACACGCCTTGGCTTCACCTTGACCCCGGTACCGGACGGCCACCTGTGCTGCGGCTCGGCCGGCACCTATTCGCTGACCCAACCCGAGCTGTCGCTACAACTGCGCGACAACCGCCTCAACGCCCTGGAAAGCGGCAAACCGCAAGTCATCGCCACCGCCAACATCGGCTGCCAGGCCCACCTCGACGGGGCCGGGCGCACACCGGTGCGGCACTGGATCGAAATCGTCGAAGCAGCCTTGAACCCGGAGAACCACCATGCATAGCAAGTTCGTTATCGGCCAGGCGGAAGTCGCCAAAGTGCTGACCGCCGCCCGCCAGGAAGCCCAGGCACAACAATGGAACGTGACCATTGCCGTGGTCGACGACGGCGGCCACCCGCTGGCCCTGGAGCGCCTGGACGGCTGCGCGCCGGCCAGCGCCTACATCGCGATGGAAAAGGCCCGCACTGCCGCATTGGGGCGCAAGGAGACGCGAGATTACGAGGAAATGGTCAATGGTGGCCGTACCGCTTTCGTCACCGCGCCGCTGCTGACCAGCCTGGAAGGTGGCGTGCCGCTGCGGGTGGATGGCCAGGTGGTGGGGGCGATCGGCGTGTCCGGGGTCAAGGCCGAGCAGGATGCCCAGGTGGCCAAGGCCGGGGCGGCTGCTCTCTGAATCCTGTGCCGGCCTCTTCGCGGGTAAACCCGCTCCCACAGGTGCTGCACAGGCCTCAGGCCTTGTGAGAGCCCTGTGGGAGCGGGTTCACCCGCGAAAGGGCCGGCAAAAGCAACATTTATCCAGAAACCTGAACATCGAGCGAACAGACAATGCCAAACCATCCACTCCAGATCGCCCCCACCCTGCAGCGCTTCATCGAAGATGAAGTCCTCCCCGGCACCGGCATCGAAGCCCGCACCTTCTGGCAAGGCTTCAGCACCTTGATCCACGACCTCGCACCACAAAACCGCGCCCTGCTCGCCGAACGCGAGCGCCTGCAGACAGAACTCGACAACTGGCACCGCCAGCACCCCGGCCCGATCCGTGACATGGCCGCCTACCAGCATTTCCTGCAAGGCATCGGCTACCTTGTAGAGCCCCCGGCAAGCGTGCAGGTCAGCACCCGCAACGTTGACCGCGAGATCGCCGTGCAGGCCGGCCCGCAACTGGTGGTGCCACTGAGCAACGCCCGCTACGCCCTCAACGCCGCCAACGCCCGCTGGGGCTCGCTGTACGATGCCCTGTATGGCACCGATGCCATCGCCGAAACCGAGGGCGCCGAGCGTGGCCAGGGCTACAACCCGCAACGCGGCGCCAAGGTGATCGCCTATGGCCGGCAGTTCCTCGACACCGCGGCCCCGCTCGACGGTGCGTCGCACAACGACGCCAAGGCCTACGCGATCAGCCAGGGCACGCTGCAGGTAACCCTGGCCGATGGCCGCCAGGTCGGCCTCAGGCACCCCGCGCAATTGCGTGGCTACCAAGGTGAGCCGAACACGCCAACAGCGATCCTGTTGCAGCATCACCAGTTGCATTTCGAAATCCAGGTCGACCCAGCCAACGCCATCGGCCGGCAGGACCCGGCCGGGGTCAAGGACATCCTGCTGGAGGCCGCGCTCACCACCATCATCGACTGCGAAGACTCGGTAGCCGCCGTGGATGCCGACGACAAGGTCAACGTCTACCGCAACTGGCTCGGCCTGATGAAGGGCGACCTCAGCGAACAGGTCAGCAAGGGCGGCAAGACCTTCGAACGCACCCTGGCCGAAGACCGCCACTACCACGGCGCAGACGGCCAGCCCCTGACCCTGCCGGGCCGCTCGCTGCTGTTCATCCGCAACGTCGGCCACCTGATGACCAACCCGGCCATCCTCGACCGCGATGGCCGGGAAATCCCGGAAGGCATCCTCGATGCCGTGGTCACCAGCCTGATTGGCCTGCATGACCTCAAGCGCCGTGGCAATTCCCGCGAGGGCAGCCTGTACATCGTCAAGCCGAAGATGCACGGGCCGGCCGAGGTGGCCTTTGCCGACCAGCTGTTCGGCCGCGTCGAAGCCCTGTTGGGCCTGCCCGCACACACGCTGAAGATGGGCATCATGGACGAGGAGCGGCGTACCAGCGTCAACCTCAAAGCCTGCATCGCCAGCGCCGCGTCACGGGTGGTGTTCATCAATACCGGCTTCCTCGACCGCACCGGTGACGAGATGCACACGGCCATGGAAGCCGGCGCCATGCTGCGCAAGGGCGACATGAAAGGCAGTGCCTGGATCCAGGCCTACGAGCGCAGCAACGTACTGGTGGGGCTGGCCTGTGGCCTGCGCGGCAAGGCGCAGATCGGCAAGGGCATGTGGGCCATGCCCGACCTGATGGCGGCCATGCTGGAACAGAAAGTCGCCCAGCCCAGGGCCGGCGCCAACACGGCCTGGGTGCCCTCGCCCACAGCCGCGACACTGCATGCGCTGCACTACCACCAGGTGGATGTGGCGGCCGTGCAGCAAACGCTGGAACAGGTTGACCTGAATGCCCAGCGCGCCGAGTTGCTGCATGACCTGCTCAGTGTCCCGGTCAGCCCCGAGCGGCCCTGGAGCGCAGCCGAAATCCAGGCCGAGCTGGACAACAACTGCCAGGGTATCCTCGGTTACGTGGTGCGCTGGGTCGAGCAAGGGGTGGGCTGTTCCAAGGTGCCGGATATCCATGATGTGGGCCTGATGGAAGACCGTGCGACCTTGCGGATTTCGGCGCAGCACATTGCCAACTGGCTGCACCACGGGGTGGTCGATGCCGACCAGGTCGAGGCGACCTTGCAGCGCATGGCCGGCGTGGTCGACCAGCAGAATGCCGGGGACCCGGCGTACCGGCCGATGACGGCGGGCTTCGAGGCATCGCATGCCTTCCGCGCTGCGCGGGAGCTGGTGTTCAAGGGGCGGCAGCAGCCCAGTGGCTATACCGAACCGTTACTGCATGGCTGGCGCTTGCGCTTCAAGCAGGAGGTCGGGCGCTGATGCTGACAGGGGCCGCTATGAGGTCCAACCGTAAAAAAATGCTTGGCGTGGGTTTTGTGGCGCCGGTGAGGTCGAGCGCCGCCCGCGCGGCGCATCGCGAGCTACGCTCGCTCCTACGTTTGTTTCGGGCCAATTAATCCTATGGGATTTGCGCGCGAACGCCTTGGCGCATGGCTCATTATCGCGTCGTACAAACAAGGCGGTCGCGCGCAGATGGCACAGGCATGACTGGCCTGAAACAAACGTAGGAGCGAGCGTAGCTCGCGATGCGCCGCGCGGGCGGCGCTCGATTTACGCACCACCTCAAAACTCAAGACAGGCACTTGCTAGCCTTAACCCCATCCCCAGGCGAGCACATCGCCGGTTGCTCACTCCCCCCATTTCGTGATGAACCATGCGCCGTCCTCCCGCCAGCTTGCGGTGTCACTCCTGCATCTTCAGAAAACTCCTACGCGTTGCTCGGATGCGTCCTACTTGTTGCCCCCTGCCCACTGAAAACATGATCGGCACTGGATGACGCAAGGTCGCGATCCAGAGGAGGTTCCGCATGCACCTGTACGCCCACCCCACTGCCGAATTGCGCAGCACCCTGCGCGAACTGCTGGCCCATGACATGAACAACCCGGACGAAGACCCCCACCTGTCGGGGGTGATGTTCTTCTGCGCCACCGATGAACGCTCCCGCCAACTGATCGAGCGTATCGAGTTGCTGGCCAGCGAGTTGTTCTTCGACCCGAACGGGCGGGCCATCACCGAGCATATGAAAGCGGCGGCGGTGGAAGGCGTGCGCATCAAGCGCAACCGCAAGGCGCCGGCGGACGAAACGGTGATACGTATCGCGCTGGCGGACAAGGGCTACATCACGGTGAGTACGGCACGCTTCTGATTACCGGCCGCTTGCCTGGGGGCTGCTCTGCTGCCCATCGCCGGCCAATCCGCTATCCTGAGCACTTCCCCGCTCCGGACCGCTCCATGGAACTGCACATTCGCCTGGAAGGCCGCAAAGGCCTGGCCGACCAGCTTTACCGGCAATTGCGCGCCGGCATCGACAGCGGCCACCTGGCCGCCGGCACCCAACTGCCGCCAAGCCGCCTGCTGGCAGAGCAGCTGGGCGTGTCGCGCAAGACCGTGGCCGAGGCCTATTCCCGGCTGACCTACGACAACCTGCTGAGCGGCGTGGTCGGCCGGGGCACCTTCGTCACCCCGCGCCAGCCGCTGCGCAGCAGCGAATCGCCTGCCATTCCCCTGGCTGGTGCCGCGTCGCTCGAGCGCTGGCAGCAGCGCGCCACCGTGCTGAGCCGACGCCAGCTGGAGGCTCCGTCGCGTTACGACTTCATCGGCGGGGCCTCGAGCAAGGCGCAGTTCCCGTTCGACCAGTGGCGCAGTTGCCTGAACTATGCCCTGCGCCGCAGCCAGCGCCATCCCGAACGGCAGTTCCCTGCCCAGGGCCTGCCGGAGCTGCGCGAGGCCATTGCCCATCATGTCGCCTATGCCCGCGGCGTGCACTGCAGCGCCGCTGACCTGCTGGTGTGCAACGGCGCCCAGCAGGCACTGGACCTGATCGCACGGGTGCTAGTCGAGCCGGGTTGCCAGGTAGCCATGGAAGACCCGGGCTACCCGCCAGCGCGGCAACTGTTCCTGGCCCTCGGCGCGCGCCTGCAATCGGTACCGGTGGACGATGAAGGGCTGTGCGTGGAGCAGATCGCCGACGGCACCCGGCTGATCTATGTGACGCCCTCGCACCAGTTCCCGCTGGGCATGCCGATGAGCGAGCCACGCCGGCACGCCCTGCTGGCACGGGCCGCCGAGCTGGGTGCGTTGATCATCGAAGACGACTACGACTGCGAGTTCCGCTACCACGGCCCAGCCGCCGACGCTCTGCAGCGCCTCGACCGCCATGGCCTGGTGGCCTATGTGGGGACCTTTTCCAAGACCTTGCTGCCCGAGTTGCGCCTGGGCTACGCCGTACTGCCGCCCGACGTGTTGAAGGCCGCCTGCGTGGCCAAGCACCTCAGCGACTGGCACAGCCCGACCCTGTTGCAGTGGGCACTGGCGCGCTTTCTCGGCGAAGGCCACCTGAACAAGCACATCCGCCGTTGCCACGAGGTCTACAGCGCCCGTCGCGAACGCATCCTCGCGCGGCTGGGCGGCGACCTGGCACCGTGGTTCAGCGCCATCCCCGCCAGCGCCGGGTTCCACCTCAGCGCCCTGGCCAGACCTGGGGTCGATGTCGAGATGCTGGCCAACCTCGCACGCAAGGTGGAGGTCGGCCTGTATTCGCTGGCGCCGTTCTTCAGCGAAGCGCCAGTGCGCCCGGGGCTGTTGCTGGGCTTCGGCGCCATCGAGCTGCTGGACATCGACCCGGCGCTGGACCGGGTGCGCGACACCCTGCAGCGCCTCAGTTGACCGGTGCGGCCTTGCCCGCCACTACCGGGCGGGCAATCGCCGCGGCATAACCGCGAGGGTTGAACCACGTGGTAACCAGCAGCATCGCCACCACGTTCACGGTCAGCAGCGTCCATGAGGCCTGGAAATCACCGCTCATGTCGCGCAACCAGCCGGTGACGTAAGGCACGATGCCGGTGATGATGAAGCCGATGCCCTGCACGAACGCCGCCAGGCTGCCAGCCTCGGCAGGCGTCTTCAGGTGCTCCAAGGTAAGCGTCAGGCTCTGGCTGAAGCAGGCGCCCAGGCCGAAACCGATCATCGCCACCCACAGCCCCGAGGCCAGCGTGGGTGCCAGCAGCAGGCCGAGAAAACCCACCAGCTGGATCGCCAAGGCCAGCCACAGGCCCGGGCGCCGGTCTGCCCAGCGCCGCAGCAACAGCGGCAGGCCCAGTGCGCCGGCCACCTGGAAGATGGTCATCAGGCCCACCAGGTCGGCACCGCCCTGGACGCTGCCACCATGCTCGATGTGATAGGCCGGCAACCAGGCCACCATGCTGGTGTAGCCGCCGTTGATCAAGCCAAAGTACAGCGCCAGCAACCAGGCCCGACGCGTACCGAACCAGTGACCGCCGGTGGCACCGGCAAGTTTCGGCGCCTCCTGGCGTGGCCGCAGCACGGCCCAGGCCAGCACCGCCAGCACGGCCGGGATCGCCCACACGCCCAGGCCGACCTGCCAGTGGCCGAAGTAGCCACTGATGTGTGGCCCGAGCACGGCGGCCAGGCCGCCGCCGCTCATCAGCGCTGCCGAATACAGGCCCATCGCCCCTGCCAGGCGGCCGGGAAACCAGCGGTTGACCAGCCCCGGCATCATGCCCTGCACTACCGCCACCCCCAGGCCGGCGACCACCGCACTGGCAATCAGCGCCCAGGCGCTGCCCAGTTGCAGGCGCCACAGGCAGGCCAGGGCGATGGCAGACAGGCCAGCGAGCATGCCGCCGTGTTCGCTGATCCAGCGCCGCAACCAGGGTTGAAGCAAGGGCACCAGGCCCATGCACAGCACCGGCAACGCCGTCAGCAAGGCCGCCTGCTGGTAACCCAGGCCAGTACTTGCGCGCATGGGTTCGAGCAACGGGCCGATGCTGGTCAGGATCGGCCGCAGGTTCAGTGCCAGCAGCATGACCAGCAGCAGGTTCAATGCTGCTCTCATTGTGCGTTGGCCTGTTTCCACTCAAGGTAAAGACCGGCTTCGCCGCTGGGCTTCAGGGCGCGCAGCGGCAGGCTCTGTTGCTGGGGCGGGCGAGCCATCTGCGCGTATACCGCCGCGGTGGACAAGCCGTAGGGTTCGCCCTCGGCGTTGTCGTAGGCAAACCAGGCCCGCTCGATACCGCACAGGTGCATGGCCGCCAGGCACATCGGGCATGGGTGGCCGCTGGCGTAGATTTCGGCGCCGTCCAGGCGTGCCTGACCCAGGGCATGGCTGGCCTTGCGGATGGCCTGCATCTCGGCGTGGGCGGTCGGGTCCTGGGTGCTGTGGATCTCGTTGACCGCACGCGCCAGCACCTGCCCCTGGTACACCAGCACGGCACCGAAGGGCCGGCCACCGGCCTGAATGTTGGCGCGGGCCAGGTCGAGCGCTTCGCGCATGTAGCGTTCTTCGGACATGAATCGATTCCCCTGTTGCAAGACCTGATCATTATCCGGGCTTCGGCGGCCTGGCAGAAATGAAGAGATTGGATGCCTGTCAGTGGCCTCCCGAATGGCCGATTGGCCTCCCGTTTATGCGCGTGATTGGCTATCGGGGAGGACCTGGGCCGGCGCTACCATCAGCTCACTTTCAACCAGCAACGCATTTCCCTGTAGGAGCAGCCTTGCGCTGCGAAAGCGCCATGCGCCAAATCGGCACTGCCCGCACGGGCGCTTTCGCAGCGCAAGGCTGCTCCTACAGGGACGATGCCAGCCTCGAATACTGGAGATAAACATGCACAACCGTATCGAATGGGCCAAGCACGCCCCCGAGGCCTACAAAGCCATGGTCGGCCTGGAGCAGGCCCTGGCCAAGAGCGGCCTGGAGAATTCCCTGCTGGAACTGGTGCGCCTGCGGGCTTCGCAGATCAACGGCTGCGCCTACTGCGTCAACCTGCACGCCAACGACGCGCGCAAGGCCGGTGAGACCGAGGCACGCCTGCAGACCCTGTGCGTCTGGCAGGAAACCGCCTACTTCACCCCGCGCGAACGTGCTGCGCTGGCCTGGGTGGAGAGCCTGACCAGGCTGCCCGAGCATGGCGCGCCGCAGGGCGAATATGAAGCCTTGCAGGAACACTTCGAGCCGGCCGAGGTGGCCAACCTGACCCTGGCAATTGCCGCCATCAATGCCTGGAACCGCTTCGGGGTCGGGTTTGCCATGGTGCCGGCCTGATCATTGAGCGGTAGCCTGTACCGGCCTCTTCGCGGGTGAACCCGCTCCCACAGGTACAGCACATTTTTCAGATTCTGTGAGTCCCCTGTGGGAGCGGGTTTACCCGCGAAGAGGCCGGCACTGGCAACATCTCAACGCCCGGCCAACCGCGCCCGGTAGCTGCCAGGGCTCTGCCCGGTCCACTTCTTGAACGCCCGGTGAAACGCACTGGGCTCCTGGAACCCGGTCTGCTCGGCAATCTCGGCAATGCTCAACTCCCCTTCGCGCAACCGCTCGAAGGCCATTGCCCGACGCACCTCATCCTTGATCTGCTGGTACGAACGCCCTTCCCGCTCCAGCTGCCGACGGAAAGTACTGGCACTGACCCCCTGCTGCTGCGCCAGCGCCGCCAGCGTCGGCCACTGCCCATAACGCCGCGCCCGCAGGTGCCGGTATACTTCGGCCACCAGCCCGTTCTGGTTGCGAAAGCGAATCACCAGCCCCTGTGGCGCACTGCGCAGGAAGGTTTTCAGGGCCGCCACATCCTGCACCACCGGCAGGCGCAGGTAGGCGCTGTCGAACTCCACCTCGGTGCGCCCGCTGCCCAGGCGCAGGTCCGGCCCCCACAGCAGCAGGTCGTCTTCCTGGGCCGGGCGCGACACCGCCAGCTCGGTGCGGTCGATGGCGATCCGCCGCCCGGCCAGCCAACACAGCATGCCGATCATCAGCACCAGGTAGGTTTCCTCGGCATATACCCGGGTCAGCGGGTCGGCGATGCTCGACTGCACGCTGATCAGCGCCCGCCCGCCACGCAGCGTCAGGCTGCCGCGCAGATCGCGCAGGAACAGGCCAAAACCGCCCATGCACTGGCGCAAGGCCTTCTCCAGGTTCGGCTCCAGGATCAGGCCCCGGCAGATCAGGGCGAAACTGCCCGGCGGCATGCCGTGGCTGTCGAGGCGGAAGAACTCATCGTCCAGGCGCTGGATCAGCGCCAGCCACAGCTGGGCGAAGGCCTTGGCCGGTACCCGGGCCTGGGGCTGCTCGAGCAGTTGTGGGTCGATGCCCACCGCACGCAGCTGCGCATCGCGTTCGGCGGGGCAGTCGCGCAGGGCGTGGAGCATGGCATTGAGGAAGTACACGGCGACCGAATCGCTATCGCGCATGGCGGTTTTCGCTGTCTATGCTGAGTGGCAAAAAGTGCCAGGTTGTCTGAACAGTTCCGGCATAGGCTGCTACAGAGCCTTTGCCTAGACTCGGTCCCACTCCGGGATCGTCGGCCATTCTCGCAGAGCCTGGCCCGGTCCCGCCATGCCTTCGCAATCGGAGCCCCTATGAGCAGCGCAGAAATCTACGTCGTCAGTGCCGTCCGTTCAGCCATTGGTGGCTTTGGCGGTTCCCTCAAGGACCTGCCGCTGGCCGACCTGGCCAGCGCCATCACCCGCGCCGCCATCGAGCGCTCGGGCGTGGCCGCCGAGCAAGTCGGCCACCTGGTGATGGGCACGGTGATCCCCACCGAACCGCGTGACGCCTACCTGGCCCGCGTAGCGGCAATGAACGCCGGCATCCCCAAGGAAACCCCGGCATTCAACGTCAACCGCCTGTGCGGCTCGGGCCTGCAGGCCATCGTCTCGGCAGCCCAATGCCTGCTGCTGGGCGACACCGATGTGGCCGTGGCGGCGGGCGCCGAATCCATGAGCCGTGGCCCGTACCTGCTGCCGCAGGCACGCTGGGGCGCTCGCATGGGTGACCTGCAAGGCATCGACTACACCGTCGGCGTGCTGCAGGACCCGTTCGAACACTTCCATATGGGCATCACCGCCGAGAACGTTGCGGCCAAGCACGGCATTACCCGAGAAATGCAGGATGAACTGGCCCTGACCAGCCAGCGCCGCGCTGCCCGCGCCATTGCCGAGGGCCGCTTCGCCAGCCAGATCGTTCCGCTGGAACTGAAAACCCGCAAGGGCAGCGTTCAGTTCAGCACCGACGAGCATGTGCGTGGCGAGGTGACCGCCGAGCAACTGGCAGGGATGAAGGCGGTGTTCAAGAAAGACGGTACCGTTACCGCCGGCAACGCCAGTGGCATCAACGACGGCGCTGGCGGCCTGGTACTGGCCACTGGTGATGCGGTGCGCCGCCTGGGCCTGAAGCCCCTGGCCCGCCTGGTGGGCTATGCCCATGCCGGCGTCGAGCCTGAACTGATGGGCCTTGGCCCGATCCCGGCCACCCGCAAGGTGCTGGAGAAGACCGGCCTGAGTGTGCAGGACCTGGACGTGATCGAGTCCAACGAAGCCTTCGCTGCCCAGGCCTGCGCCGTGGCTCGCGAACTGGGCTTCGACCCGGAAAAGGTCAACCCCAACGGTTCGGGCATTTCCCTGGGTCACCCGGTGGGTGCCACCGGCGCGATCATCGCCACCAAGGCCATCCATGAGCTGCAGCGCATCCAGGGCCGCTATGCCCTGGCCACCATGTGCATCGGTGGTGGCCAAGGCATCGCCTTGGTCTTCGAGCGCGTCTGAGGGAGCCTGACACATGAGCATTGAACAGATTGCCGTGATCGGCGCAGGCACCATGGGCAACGGCATTGCCCAGGTGTGTGCGGTGGCCGGCTACCAGGTGCTGCTGGTGGACGTGTCCGACGCTGCGCTGGAGCGCGGCGTGGCCACCTTGAGCAAGAACCTCGAGCGCCAGGTCGCCAAGGGTACCCTCGACGCCGACAAGGCGGCAGCTGCCCGCACCCGCATTCGCACCAGCACCGACTACACCCAGCTCAGCAGCGCGCAAATGGTGATCGAAGCCGCCACCGAGAACCTGCAGCTCAAGCAGCGCATCCTGCAGCAGGTGGCCGCCAACGTCGCCGCCGACTGCCTGATCGCCACCAACACCTCGTCGCTGTCGGTCACCCAGCTGGCGGCAGGCATCGAGCACCCCGAACGCTTCATCGGCGTGCATTTCTTCAACCCGGTGCCGATGATGGCGCTGGTCGAGATCATTCGCGGCCTGCAGACCAGCGACAGCACCTACGCCCAGGCGCTGGTGGTGACCGAAAAGGTCGGAAAGACCCCGATCACCGCCGGCAACCGCCCTGGGTTCGTGGTCAACCGCATCCTGGTGCCGATGATCAACGAAGCGATCTTCGTGCGCCAGGAAGGCCTGGCCAGTGCCGAGGACATCGACACCGGCATGCGCCTGGGCTGCAACCAGCCGATCGGCCCGCTGGCCCTGGCCGACCTGATCGGCCTGGACACCCTGCTGGCGATCATGGAGGCCTTCCATGAAGGCTTCAACGACAGCAAGTACCGCCCTGCCCCGCTGCTCAAGGAAATGGTCGCGGCCGGTTGGCTGGGGCGCAAGAGCGGCCGCGGTTTCTTCACCTACTGAGGAGCGAACACCATGCCCCCGGTCAATGCCGCGATGCGCTGTGCCAACTTTGAAGAGCGACGTGACCGGGCCATGGCGCTGTTTGCCGAAAAGGGCTTCGGCCAGGTCAGCATGCGCGAGCTGGCGGCCCATGTGGGGCTTACCGCAGGCTCGCTGTATCACCACTTCCCCAGCAAGCAGGACCTGCTGTACGACCTGATCGAGGAGTTGTACGAGGAATTGCAGGCCACCCTGGACCAGGGGCGCCGGGCAATGGCTCGCGGGTCGTCGGCGCTGAGTTGCCTGATTGCCGCGCACTGGCAGCTGCATGCCGAGCGGCCCATGCAGTTTCGCCTGGCGGAGCGCGACTTCTGTTGCCTGAGCGACGACCAGCAGGCGCGCCTGGCCTTGTTGCGCAAGCGCTATGAGGCGGGGTTGCTGAGGTTGATCGCACCGCAGGCGAAGTTGCAGGGGGAGGCCTTGATGGCCACCGCGCATGTGGTGGCGACACTGCTGAACCAGTTGCCGGGGCTGTTGAAGGCCTTGCCCGAAGAACAGGGGCTGGGGTTGATGGAAAGCATGCTGGTGGGTGGGCTGGAGCGGACACTGCGCTAGCCTGTTCCGGCCCTTTCGCGGGTAAACCCGCTCCCACAGGAACTGTGCAAACCTTGAGACTTGCACAGTTCCTGTGGGAGCGGGTTTACCCGCGAAAGGGCCAGTGCAGGCTAGCGCAGGAGCGACTGGATCTGCTCGTGCAAGGTATCCAGGTCGAACGGCTTGGCCAGGATCGGTGCCTTGCGGGTGATCGGGCTGCCGGACTCGAGAATCTCCGCCGGATAGCCGCTGATGAAGATCACCTTCAGGTCCGGCCGCAACTTCACTGCCGGCTCGGCAATGTCCACCCCGGAAATCCCGCCCGGCAAGCGGAAGTCCGTCACCATCAGGTCGAGGTGCGGCTTGCTCGCCAGGATCGCGAACGCCTGCTCGCCATCCTCGGCCACCAGCACGTGGTAGCCCTCGCCTGCCAGGTAATCACGCAGGATCATGCGAATCGCCGGTTCGTCCTCGACCACCAGTACTACATCTTGTGCATCTTCACTCATGTCAACGCCTTGAAATACTTACAGCTGGCCATCAGACCCCAGGCTCACGCAGAGGTTGCCCTTGCCTGGTCGTTTTGTTTTTCGCAGGTTGCCAGTGGCAATTGCAAGGTGAAGGTGGCGCCTTTGCCCTCTTCACTCTCCACCAATATGCGCCCGCCATGGGCCTGGACGATCTGCTCCGATATGTACAGCCCCAGGCCCAACCCACCACTGGCCTGCTGGGTGGCGACCCGCTCGAACTGCTGGAATATGCGCTGCTGGTTGGCAACGCAGATGCCGATGCCATGGTCCTGCACCTGCACGCAGGCCAGGCCGTCCTGCTCGAATACCCGCACCTGCACCGGTTTGCGCTCACCATAACGCAAGGCATTGGACAACAGGTTGGCCAACACCTGCTCGATGCGAAACTCGTCCCACTCGCCCAGCAGCGGTTCGCAGCGTTGCAACTCGAAATGGGTGTCCAGTGCGCTGGCCTGGGCGGCAAAGTTTTCCACCAGGCCACGCACTAGCAGGCCCAGGTCGAACGCCTTGGGCCGCAGCGACAGTTTGCCGGTGCGGATGCGCGATACATCGAGCATGTCTTCGACCAGGCGGATCAGGCTGTTGATCTGCCGCTCGTCGCGCTCGACCATGGCCTGCAGCTTGTCGACGCTGAAGGCGGCAAGGTTGCCGCGTGCCAGGTGCAGCTTGCGCAGCTGGGTTTCCAGAATCAGGCCATTGAGCGGGGTGCGCACCTCGTGGGACACGATCGACATGAAGTCATCGCGCATGCGCACGGCATGCTCCAGTTCACCCCGCGCCGTCTGCAGCTGGGCCAGCAGCAGTTCCTGCTCCTGGCGGCTGCGTTCCAGGGCCTGCAATTGGCGGTCGAGCACCTTGCGCTGGCGGTACAGGTCGACGAACACCGACACCTTGCTCTTCACCGCCAGGGTGTCGAGCGGCTTGTGCAGAAAGTCCACCGCGCCGCTTTCATAACCCTTGAACGCGTAGTTCATCTCGCGCCCGGCGGCAGTGACGAACACGATGGGGATGTTGCGGGTCTTTTCCGTGCCGCGCATCAGCTCGGCCAGCTCGAAACCGTTCATGCCCGGCATCTGCACGTCGAGGATGGCCAGGGCGAACTCGTGCTCGAGCAACAGTGACAACGCTGCCTCGGCCGACTCGGCCTGGTGCACCTCGCGGTCTTGGCCCTGAATCAGGGCGTCGAGGGCCAGCAGGTTTTCTGGCAGGTCGTCGACGATCAGCAGTTTGGCGATGGTGTGGCTTAGCATGCGCTGGGTTCCAGGGCAGCGAGCAATCGCTCGATGCCACTCAGAGAAAGAATATGGTCGGGCTGGTGCAGGGCCAGTGCGGCCTCCGGCATCAGCGCCACCTGTGCGTCGCAAGGGTCCTGGACCACGGTCCGGCCCCCGTTGCGCTTGATATAGGCAAGGCCTTCTGCGCCATCCTCGTTGGCCCCGGTGAGCAACATGCCCAGCAGGCCGGCACCATAGGCATCGGCCGCCGACATGAACAGGTAGTCGATCGCCGGCCGGGAAAAATGCACCGGCGGCTCCTGGCTCAGCGACAGGGTCAGGTCACGCTCCACCGACAGGTGATAACCCGGCCCGGCCACGTAGATCTGCCCGGGGCGCAGCGGCTGTTTGTCACAGGCCTCGCACACTGGCCGCCGCAGGCGACGTTGCAGCACCTCGGCCAGCTGGCTGTGGCGGTCATCCGGCAGGTGCAGCACGCATATCACCGGAATGGCGAAGCCGGCCGGCAACGCGCACAGCACACTGAATAGCGCTGTAACGCCGCCGGCCGAGGCGCCGATCACCATCGCGCGTACGCCTTTCATGACTTGCGGTAGATCCGTTCGGGCTTGACCAGCGGCTCGAAGCGCTCGCTGTAGGCGGAGAAATCCACCGATTCCTTGCTGCCCAGCACCAGGAAGCCGCGGTGGCACAGGGACTCGTGGAACAGGCCCAGGGCGCGGTCCTGCAGTTCCTTGTTGAAGTAGATGAGCACGTTGCGGCACGACACCAGCTGGGTTTCGGAAAACACGCTGTCGGTGGCCAGGCTGTGGTCGGCGAAAGTCACGTTGTCTCGCAGGGTACTGTCCATGATGGCGTTGCCGTAGGCTGCCGTGTAGTACTCGGCAAAGTCCCGTCGGCCACCGGCGATGCGATAGTTTTCGGCGTACTCGCGCATGCTCTGCATCGAATAGATACCCTGCTTGGCCTTGTCCAGCGAATGCGGGTTGATGTCGGTGGCATAGATGATGGTGCGCTCCAGCAGGCCCTCCTCGCGTAGCAGGATGGCCATCGAATACACCTCCTCGCCCGTGCTGCAGCCGGCAATCCACACCTTGATCGACGGCCAGGTGCGCAGCAGCGGCACCACTTCGTTGCGCAGCGCCAGGTAGTGCCCCGGGTCGCGGAACATCTCGCTGACCGGGATCGTCAGGTACTGCAGCAACTGCATGAACATGCCAGGGTCGTGCAGCACGCGCTCCTGCAGCGCCGACACCGTCAGGCAGTCGAACTGGCGCAGCGCATGCAGGATCCGGCGCTTGATCGACGCGCCGGAATAGTTGCGGAAATCGTAGCTGTACTTGAGGTAGATGGCCTCGATCAGCAAGCGGATTTCGATATCGGTGTTACGTTCGCTAGTCAAATTCGCTCCAGTTGCGGCAGCCACACACGGATCAGCGAGAACAAGCGGTCCAGGTCGATCGGTTTGGCCAGGTAATCGTTGGCGCCAGCCTGCAGGCAACGCTGCTGGTCATCCTTCATCGCCTTGGCGGTCACGGCAATGATCGGCAGCTTGCGCCAGCGTGGTTGCTGGCGGATCAGCCGGGTAGCCTCGAAGCCGTCCATTTCCGGCATCATCACATCCATCAACACCAGGTCGATGTCGTCATGCTGCTCCAGGCGCTCGATGGCCTCGCGGCCGTTGCGGCCGATTTCGACGATCGCGCCCTTGTGCTCCAGCGCGCTGGTCAGGGCAAAGATGTTGCGCACGTCGTCGTCCACCAGCAGCACCTTGCGGCCTTCGAAAACCTTGTCGCGGCTGCGCGCGGTCTTGAGCATGCGCTGGCGTTCGTTGGACAGCTGCGACTCGACCTTGTGCAGGAACAGCGTCACTTCGTCGAGCAGGCGCTCCGGCGAGCGGGCGCCCTTGATGATGATCGAGCGCGAATACTTGAGCAGGTCGGCTTCTTCTTCGCGGGTAAGGTTGCGCCCGGTATACACGATCACCGGCGGGAAGGCACGGATGTCTTCGGCGGTCATGCGCTTGAGCAACTCGTTGCCGAGCATGTCCGGCAGCTTGAGGTCGATGATCATGCAGTCGTAGATATTCTCGCGCAGCAACGCCAGGGCATCCTGGGCCATGGCCACAGCGGTGATCTCGACATCGTCGTCGCCGATCAGGCGGGCAATGCTCTCGCGCTGCAGGTCGTCGTCTTCCACCAGCAGGATGTGCTTGAGCTTCTGGGTCAGCTTGGCCTCCAGCCGGGCGAAAACTTCCTTGAGTTGTTCACGGCTGGTGGGCTTGACCGCGTAGCCGACGGCACCCATGTGCATGGCGGCCTCGACGCGGTCCTCAACGGAAATGATATGCACCGGGATGTGCCGGGTGCTCGCTTGCTCCTTCAGGCGTTGCAGCACGGTCAGGCCGGAATGGTCGGGCAGGCGCATGTCCAGCAGGATGGCATCGGGGATGTACTGCACGGCCAGTTCGAAGCCCTCGTCGGCGCCCTGCGCCACCAGGCAGCTGTAACCCAGCTCGTGGGCCAGGTCGAAGAGGATGCGGGCGAAGTTCGGTTCGTCTTCGATCACCAGGATGCAGCGGTTGCCGAACGGCGCGCGCTCACGGTCATCGGCAAACACTGGTGTCGGGCGTTTCGGTGCCGCCACCACTGGTGCCTGCGGCGCGGGTGGCAGGCTATCGACCGCAGGGCGCAGGCTGAGCGGCTCGATATCCTGCGCCACGCGCTCATAGCGCTCCGGCAGGATCAGGCTGAATACACTGCCCTGGCCGGGGCTGCTGTCGACGCTGATCTGCCCACCCAGCAGGTGCGCCAGGTCGCGGGAAATGGACAGGCCCAGGCCGGTGCCGCCATAACGGCGGTTGCTGGTGCCATCCACCTGGTGGAATGCGCCGAAGATCGCCTGCTGCTGGTCGGCGGCGATGCCGATGCCGGTATCGCGCACGGCAAAGACGATGCCGGTGCCAGGCTGGTAACCGATGTTCAGGCTGACCTGGCCGCGCTCGGTGAACTTGATGGCGTTGGACAGCAGGTTCTTGAGAATCTGCTCCAGGCGCTGGCGGTCGGTGAACAGCGTGGCCGGGACCTGCGCCTCGGTGGTCACCTCGAAGGCAAGGCCCTTGTGCCCGGCCAACGGCTCGAACATGCCACGCAGGCCTTCGACCAGGCGTTCCAACTGGGTGCTTTCGGGGCGCACTTCGAGCTTGCCTGCTTCCACCTTGGCGATGTCGAGAATGTCGTTGATCAGGTTGAGCAGGTCGTTGCCGGCCGAATAGATGGATTCGGCGAACTTGACCTGCTCGTCGCTGAGGTTGCCCTCGCCGTTTTCCGCCAGCAGCTTGGCCAGGATCAGCGAGCTGTTCAGCGGCGTGCGCAACTCGTGGGACATGTTGGCGAGGAATTCGGACTTGTACTTGCTCGAACGCTGCAGTTCCTCGGCGCGCGCCTGCAGCTCGTCCTGGGCCTGGAGCAGTTCGTCGTTCTTGCGGTCCAGCGCCTCGGTGCGCTCCGACAGCTGCTCGTTGGTCTGCTCAAGCTCCGCCTGCTGGGTTTCCAGGTGGGCCTGGGACTCCTTGAGCACGCGGGATTGCTCTTCGAGCTCTTCGTTGGCGGTTTTAAGTTCTTCCTGCTGCACTTGCAGCTCTTCGTTCAGTTGCTGGGTTTCGGCCAGCACCTCCTGCAGGCGCTGCCGGTAACGGGCGCTTTCGATGGAAATACCGACGTTGCCACGGACCCGCTGCAGCATCTCTTCGTCACGCTCCTGCAACGGCCGCAGGAAGCCCAGCTCCAGCACGCCGTTGATCTGCCCGTCATCACTGCAGGGCATCAGCATGGCACTGCGCGGCAGGCCCCTGCCAAGGCCGGAACTGAGGTGGAAATAGTCTTCGGGCAAGTCGTCCAGGCGCAGCAGCCTCGCTTCGCGCACGGCCTGGGCCAGCAGCCCCTCGTGGTCACCCAGTACCTGCTCGCGCGCCTGCTCCTCGGCATCCAGGCCATAGCTGGCAACACGCACCAGGCGGCCATGTTCGTCACGCACGTACAACGCGCCTACCACGCTGCCCAGGTAGCTGGCGAAGAAACGCAGGATGTTGTCACCGAGCATGGGCAAGGTCAGCTGGCCGAGCACCTGTTCGGACAGTTGCGTCTGCCCGTTGCGCAGCCAGGCCTGATGCTCCAGGCGTTCGGCGGCGCGCTGCTGGGCCTGGAAATTTTCGTCATAGGTAGCGGACAGCGCCAGCAGGTCGCGCCGCCCGAGGTAGGCCAGCAAGGCGCTGAGGCCGACGATGAACAGCACGAAGGACGACATGACCGTGACGGTCACACTGTTGACCCGCTCGTTGCGCGCCATGCGCAATTGTTGTTCGCTGCCGATGAGGTTGTCGAACTCCTTGCGGATCTCATCGGTCAGGCGCTTGCCGCGGCCATTGCCGATCAAGGCGCGGTAATCACCCTGGCTGCGGCGCAAGTTGATCATCTCGCTGCCGAAGGTGTTCCACGCTTGCTGCAGGGCGATCAGCCGGTCGATGCGTTCGACCTGTTGCGGGTTGTCCTCGACCATGCCGCGCAGGCTCTGCAGGCTGCCGAAAATGCGCGGCTTGGCCACCTCGTAGGGGTCGAGGAAACGCTCATCGCCGGTGATCAGGAAGCCACGCATGCCGGTTTCCATGTCGATCGACAGTTTGACCGCTTCGTTGGCATTGCCGATCACCCGGTCGGTGTGCTCGACCCACTGCAAGGCCGAAAGCAGGTAGTTGATCACCGCAACGAAGGCCACGGCCCCCAGCAGGCCAACCCCCAGGGGTAGGCCGATGTTGCGGCTCAACAGCTTGCGGAAGCTTCGCTGGTCCATCGAGGCTGCTTGAATCATGTGAAAACGCCCGAGCTAAAAGTCCATTGAAAAGTGTGGCGGATCTGTCTTTGTCATTATCTGCCACTGCGCCGTCCTGTTAAGCGAGTCTAACCAGCTTTGCCGGGTCTGGCAGGGCATTTAGCCAGTATTTGAAGGCAGCGTGCGCCAAACGTTCCATCTGATTGCAGTGCCCGGTATCCTCGGGAACTTCTGCTGCCATCTGGAGCACAGATTAAAGACATTCATTAGCACAGGATCCGAACCATGCACCTTCTGGTAGTCGAAGACGACGACATCGTACGCATGCTGATGGTCGAAGTGCTCGACGAACTGGGCTACACGGTCATCGAGGCGGACAGTGCCGGCGCGGCGCTGCGCATTATCGAGGACCCGGGCCAGGAGTTGGCGCTGATGCTGACCGACGTGGGGTTGCCAGACATGGGTGGCGAAGAGCTGGCCGACAAGGCGCGCGACCTGCGGCCGCTGTTGCCGGTGCTGTTCGCCAGTGGTTATGCCGAGAACGTCAATGTACCGGAGGGCATGCATCTGATCGGCAAGCCGTTCAGCATCGACCAGTTGCGCGACAAGGTACAGGCCATTCTGGGTAACCCTTGAAATCGGTGTCGCCTGGTTCGCGGGCTTGCCCGCTCCCACAGGGTCAGCACAAGTTTGAGTGCAGTGGAATACCTGTGGCAGCGGGCTAGCCCGCGAAGAGGCCGGCACAGGCTGTAGCTGACTACAGCTCCCTGCGCAACAGGTAGCTATCCATGATCCACCCCTTGCGCGCCCGCTCCCGCTCACGCACCTCCAGTATCTGTGCCTTCACCGTTTGCAACGGCCCGGCAATCAGCACCTCATCCGCAGTCCCCAGGTACGCGCCCCAGTAAATCATCAACGCCGGATCATCGAGCCGGGCAAACGCGCACTGCCCGTCGAGCATCACCAGCACATTGTCGATCTGCCCCTGCCCGGCCAGGCGCCGCCCTGGCAATACGGTCAACGGCTCACCGATGCGGTTGAGCGGCACCTGATGGCGCGCTGCCAACGCCTGCACGCTGCTGATGCCCGGAATGAC
This sequence comes from Pseudomonas sp. SA233, assembly GCF_054792385.1. Classification (NCBI taxonomy): domain Bacteria; kingdom Pseudomonadati; phylum Pseudomonadota; class Gammaproteobacteria; order Pseudomonadales; family Pseudomonadaceae; genus Pseudomonas; species Pseudomonas sp. SA233. The sequence continues at coordinate 3,580,563 of NZ_CP096449.1, forward strand.
CTGCAGGCGCAGCGCCACACCACGCTCGCGGACCAGGCCAAGGATGCGCAGGGTGCTGTCGTACAGCGTCGGCTCGCCCCACAGCAGAAAGGCGCCGGTTTCGCCCTCGCCTATCTCCTGTTCGATCAGTTGGGCATACAGCGCCGCACGCTGCCGGTGCCAGTCCTGCACCGCGCCCAGGTAGTCATCGGCCTGGCCATCGCGTGCAGGGTCGGCCACCTGCACCAGGCGGTAGCCGCCCTCGGGCCGGTAGCGTTGCAGGATGGCCTTGCGCAGGTGCAGCAGTTCGTCCTTGTCGCCGCCTTTGTCGAGCACGAAGAACACACTGGCCTGGCGCAGTGCATCGACCGCCTCGTAGGTGACCTGGCGCGGGTCACCCGGGCCGATGCCGATCAACAACAGGTCTTTCATTGCCCTGCCCTTTGCGGGAACCAGCAGCCATTGTCAGGTGGCTGCCGGTATTTGGCAAAGCGCCCCGTCAGAAGATGGAGAAGTTGTAGCTGACGATGACCCGTGTCTCGTCCATGTCACGCGCCCATTTTTCATAATTGCTGCGGTAAGTGGAATTACGCAGGCGCACGCTTACGTCCTTGAACGTGCCACTTTGCACCTGGTACTTGAACTCGGTGTCGCGTTCCCATTCTTTGCCTTCGGCCGTACTGCCCGGCACCTTGATATTGTCACCGTTGATGTAACGGGTGAAGAAGGTCAGGCCAGGCACGCCCAGGGCCTTGAAGTCATAGTCATAACGCACCTGCCAGGAACGCTCCTGGGCGGCGGCGAAGTCGTTGACCTGGGCATAGTTGACCAGGTACGGGTTGCTGCCATCCAGGTATGGCATGGCACTGTCGCCATACATGCGCTGCCAACCGGCACTGAGCTTGTGGCCACCCAGGCTGTAGCCGAGCATGCCGCTGAACGCGCGATGGTCTATTTCGCCGGCGCGGGCATTGCCGATGTCATCACTCTTGATCAAGCGCAGGTCTGCCGACAGGCTGCCCACCGCCAATGGCTGGCTGGCGACCAGGCCGAGGAAGTGCTGGCGGTAGATGTTCTCCAGCTTGGCCACCTGGTACTGGGCGCTGAAGCGTTCGTTGAAACGGTAATCGACACCAGCCAGGTCAAAGTGATCAGCCTCGATATCGCAGGCATAGCGCTTGTTCTTGCAATGCACGCGAATGTCCTGGCGGTCGGTGGAATCCCGTGCGGTGTACTTGTCCAGGCGGGCCAGGGTGAACTTCAGGTCGCGCACTTCTTCGGAAGTGAGCATGGCGCCATGGAACATGGTCGGCAGCAGGCGGCCATCGTTGTACTTGAGCAACGGTACATCCGGCATCATCGAACCGTACTTGAGCACGGTACTGGAAACCTTGACCTTGGCCGCCAGGCCCATCTTCGCGTACTGGTCGGCCGAGTGGCGCGGGTCGTGTCCGGAAGACGGCAACAGGCCGCTGTTACTGTCCGCCGGGCTGGAGTCAAGTTTGAAGCCGAACATGCCCAGCGCATCCACGCCAAAACCTACCGGGCCCTGGGTATAACCCGACTGCACATTGAGGATGAAACCTTGTGCCCATTCTTCGCGTTTGGACGCACCCTGGCTGGAACTGCTGTGGCCGTCACGAAAATCCCGGTTGAAATAGACATTGCGTGCTTCGACCTTTGCACTGCTGTCTTCAAGAAAACCGGCGGCCTGGGCATTGACGCCGGCACACAACAGGAACAAGCCGGCAACACGACGCCCGGGGGCGAGGGGGAAAGGGGCAAACATGGGAGAAAACATCCAGAATCAAGGCGAGTAAACAACCTGTGGCACGTGCTGGCCACGGTACTGCGAGGGGGCCGAACAATAGCCGGCCATCATCTGAAATGATCGCGCGAAGGCTCTGGCACGGGCCATTGGACCATGGTCTAAGCGCGCCACAAGACAACCGTGGAAAAACCGGACAATACCGCGCGCAAAACTAGGAAAGTTCCCTGCTTACTTACAAAAAGTTTGCAGTTTACCCAGTACCCATGAATGACTACACTCGATATCAGCGAACAGCGGAACCCACCCGCGTGGCCGGCGTTTTTATTCTTCTTCAATGTTCGTCACGCCCTGCCACGACCGACGTACAGGAGTGATTACAGTGTCCAGACTTGCAGAGTTTCGTGCTGCCGAAAAAGCGCTCCAGGAACAGATGGCGCAACTGGAAGCGTTGAAAAAGGATGCCGGCCTCAAACGCGAAATCGAATTCGAGCAGAAACTAGTCGGCCTGATGAAAAGCTACGACAAGAGCCTGCGCGATATCATCGCCATCCTCGACCCGAAGGCAGTGGCCCGGGTTTCCAGTGCAGCACCCAAGCAACAGCGCCGCGCGCGCGTGGTGAAGGTTTACACCAACCCGCATACCGGCGAGCGAATCGAGACCAAAGGCGGCAACCACCGTGGGCTCAAGGCCTGGAAAGAGCAATACGGCGCCGCCACGGTAGAAAGCTGGGTACGCTGATGAAACGTCCACACGCACTTCACACTTTTTTCACAAGGGCTGGCTCAGTATCGAGACAGCTAAAGGACTAGCGACCCCATCACGCGCCCGCACATGCGGGCCTCTAATTCCAGCGCCCTGCCTTGTGCAGGGCGCTTTCATTTGCGCAATTGGCACACTGCCGTATCATGGCCAGCCTGTCTGTTTTGCCGGTGCCCTGCGCCCGGCCCCGTCTCAGGAGTTCCCATGAGCCTGCACGATCTGCAAACCCTGCCTGGCGTCACCGCCCAACCGGATGCCGCCACCGCCCAGTTCGTTTTCAACCACACCATGCTGCGGGTAAAGGACATCGAAAAGTCCCTGGACTTCTACACCCGCGTGCTGGGTTTCCGCCTGGTAGACAAGCGCGACTTCCCCGAAGCTGCCTTCAGCCTGTACTTCCTGGCCTTGGTCGACCCGGCGCAGATCCCGGCCGATGACAACGAACGCCACCAGTGGATGAAGTCTATTCCGGGCGTGCTGGAACTGACCCACAACCACGGCACCGAAAACGATGCCGAGTTCGCCTACCACAACGGCAACACCGAACCGCGCGGCTTTGGCCACATCTGCGTCTCGGTACCGGACGTACGCGAAGCCTGCGCACGCTTCGAGGCACTGGGTGTACCGTTCCAGAAACGCCTGCAGGACGGGCGCATGAACCACCTGGCCTTCATCAAGGACCCGGACGGTTACTGGGTCGAAGTCATCCAGCCGACCGAACTCAAAGGCTGAGCACTCATCGCTGCTCGCTCGTCGGGCCGGGAACTCCCGGCCCTTTGCTGTGGTATATGAAGGTAACTGCTTCACATGCCACAGCGAGGTAAGGACGATGCAATCTCTTCACTGTGAATATCGCAAGCACACCATCACCGCCAGCGTGATGCCCCACCCCGATTCCCCCCTGCCCTACGCCGCCGGGTGCCTGATTACCGACCCCGAAGGGCACACCAGCAGGCGCATGTCGATGCCGATGAAGTTCTTCTCCGACCTCGAGAACGCACAGCATGTGTCGCTGGCCCATGGCCGGGCGCTGGTCGACCAGCAGCTGGATGAAGGGCACAAGGTGTTCTGACCTTGTCAATGCTTGTGCCGGCCTCTTCGCGGGTAAACCCGCTCCCACAGGGGTAGCGCCGTTGCTACATGCGTGCGCTATTCCTGTGGGAGCGGGCAAGCTTGCGAAAGGGCCGGCACAGGAATAATCAGATATCCCGGGCGTACGCCACCGCCGCCTCCACCTGCGCCAGGGTGGGTCGCACCCCGGTGTAAAGCACGAACTGCTCCAGCGCCTGCAGCGCAATCACCTCCAGCCCGGTGATCACCGGCTTATCCAACGCCCGCGCTCGGCGGATCAACGGAGTGCTCTCCGGCATCGCCACAACATCGAACACCCGCGCCGCCGCGGCGATGGCGTTCTCGGAAAACGCCAGCTCCTCGGCCTCGGGCCCGCCCGCCATGCCGATCGGTGTCACGTTCACCAGCATGGGTGGGCACAGGTCGCCCAGCTCCGGCACCCAGCGATAACCACACACATCCGCCAGCTGCCGCCCCGCCTGCTCGTTGCGCGCAACGATGATGCCTTCGGCGAACCCGGCATCGCGCAAGGCACTGGCTACCGCCTTGGCCATGCCGCCACTGCCGCGCAGGGCAAACGCCGTGGACGGGTCGACCTTGTGCTGCGCCAGCAATTGGCGCACGGCCAGGTAATCGGTGTTGTAGGCCTTCAGGTGGCCATTGGTATTGACCAGGGTATTGACCGACTCGATGGCCGCAGCCGATGGGTCGATCTCGTCGACCAGGGCCATGCAGGCTTCCTTGTACGGCATCGATACCCCGCAACCGCGGATACCCAAAGCGCGAATGCCCGCCACCGCCGCCGGCAGGTCATCGGTGCGCATGGCCTTGTAGTAGAAGTCCAGGCCCAGCTGCTGGTAAAGGTGGTTGTGGAACCGTACACCGAAGGTGCCGGGGCGGCCGGCCAGGGAGATGCACAGCACGGTGTCTCTGCTTGGAGTTGCCGACATAACCTGCTCCTTTGTCATAACTGAAACGTTTGTTCAGCGTAACAGAGGTAACCGCTGGTCGTCCCTTACACAACCTTTACCGTTCCCCCGTGCTCAGCTGACGAAGAGTGGAGTCATAGTAATAGGACCCCACACTTGGGGTGTCCTTGCGAGGGTTTCTTCATGAACCGTCACATTCCCGGAGTCGCCCTGCTGGTCGGTGCCCTGGCCATCAGCGCACCCGCTGTCGCCCACGGCGGCCATGGCCATGGCGGTTGGTATGGCCCCGGCCCGCTGCTGGGTGCGGCCGTGGTTGGCGCCGTGGTCGGGGCGACGGTTTATGGCGGGCGTGACCGTACCGTGTACGTCGAGCGCCAGCCGGTCTACTACGGGCCGCCACCCGTGTACGTGCAACCACCGCCACCGCCGGTGTACTACCAGCCGTACTACGTGCCAGCACCACCGCCCCCGGGCTACCGCACCTACTACGGCCCGCCACCGGTGTATTACGGCCCGCCGCGCTGGTAAATGTTGATGGAACCAATGACCACTATCGAGGAAGTTAATTTCAAACCGCATCGGCTGCTGCGTAAGGTAGGGCCATGTTTTACAGGAGGTCCACATGGCCACTATCCAGATCATGTCCGTCGTCGGCAGTGCCGTCCCCGCTTCGCTGCGTGAGCAGGGCCTGCTCGCATGCTGGTACCTGGTGCGCAACGGCGAAGCCGTAAGCGGCCCGATGCCGACCCGCGCCTCGGCCCAGGCCTTGGTCGAACAGTTGCAACCAGGCACCTTGGTCGCCTGACCCGTATTTGTTGTGCGTTGCTCCCTACGCCCTTCTGGCCCGCCTACCTGGCGGGTCTTTTTTTGCCTGGGCGTTACGCCTGCACCTCCCCGCCGCAGGCAATGAACATTGCCAACAACGCGGCCAACTGGTGCTCACGCTGACCGTAGCCCGCGCCAGGCAAGCTGGCCCAGATAGGCGCGGCCTTGGCGATCGCCTGGGCAATGCGGCCAGCCTTGATCAGCGCCAAGGCACCGCGTTCGCTCAGCAACTTGATTGCCGCGAGGTCCTGGGCCTCAGGGGTAAAGCGGCCATTGAAGCCATAGGTGCTCACGATGGCATCCCAGGTACCGGCCAGAATCTGGTACCGCCCAGCCGCAGAACTGTAGATGCCGTAGCTGGGCAACCACACCCTCTGCTTCGGGTGCCCGCTGTAGTCGTTGAACAGTTGGCCGCCGACCAGGACGTTGTAGCCATCGTCGCTGGCAGCGATGGTCGAGGTACCCTCGGACCAGGCCAGCATGTCCAGGAATGCGAGCACGTTCGCGCCGCCGACAGCGGCAGAATCCAACCGAGCCATGTTGTCTCCATGCAGAAGAAGCCCATACGCATGGGCGTGAACAGAATTTGTCTTGCGGGCCGCCTCACTCACCCTGCTTCCCGCGCAGGCGGGCGACGCCCTCGCCCTGGACGGTGACCTGCCGGGGTGGATGGCCACCTCGACTGGTCAGCGCTTCGATCTTGCCTTCCAGGCGCCCTACAGTGATCACCAGTTCATTGCGTTCCTTTGCAAACTGATCGGCCCTGGCCTGCGCTTCCCTTCGGGCATCACGCTCGATATCGAGCAACTCGTTCAGGCGCCGGACCACGCCAATATCAGCGTTGTCCATGGCACGGTCAGCCGCATCCCTGGACAGCCACTTGCGCAGCCAGAGGAATGCGCCCAGCAACACGGTGCCTGTTCCGCCCAGCCAGGTGATGGTGCCTGGGCCGAGGTCAGTCGGATCCATGAAAACCTCATTACCAATGGTGATGTCGTAAGCCTTGGAGAACAGCTTCTCGGTGGCTTTCCTTGCTTGCATGATCAATTTAGCCTACAGCTAATCTCATGACAAGGAAATTTAGCTATGAGCATATTTAGCAGCAAGCTAAACACTGGCATGCTTCGCCCCATGGACATCTACGAAATTCGCAAGCACAACCTGGTCAAGCTGATCGGCAGCCAGAGAAAGGGATCCTGCGCGGAGCGCTGGGGGATGGCGCCCGCGCACCTGAGCCAGATCCTTTCGGACAAGACAGCGAAGAACCTGGGCGATGACGTGGCCCGCAGGATCGAGGGCATCGAAGGCTTGCCGCGGGGGTGGTTCGACGCGATGGCAGCGGGCGACCAGGCGCAGTCGCCGGCCGAGGCTGGCGACAGCAAGCTTTCCGCAGCCGACCTGGTCAAGCAGATGCTTGCCAGAAGCGGCAGAGGCATCCCCGAAGAAACCCGGCAAAGGCTGCTGGCAGCCGCCGAGGAGCCGGCAGATTCGACACTGGTGGCCGCTGAACCTGCTCGGCCAGGCCTGGTGGGCGACGAAGTGTGGATTGCCCACTACGACGTCCGCGCAGCCATGGGTGGCGGGCAGATCCCCCACGACTACCCCGAGATGTTCAAGGATGTTCGCGTCAGCCCAAGCCACCTGCGCGAGCTGGGCGTGGAGTTCAGCGAGCACCACCACCTGAAGATGGTGACCGGTTGGGGCCAGTCGATGGAGCCGACCATCAAGCACCGCGACCCGCTGATCGTGGACGTCAGTATTCGCGAGTTCGTCGGTGACGGAATCTACTTCTTCTCCTGGGGCGACCACATCTATATCAAGCGATTGCAGATTGCGGACGAAGACCACTTCGAGATGATTTCCGACAACTCGCGGCACAAGGACCGCATGATTCGCCGGGAAGAGACCTACATCCAGGCCAGGGTGCTGCTGGTGTGGAATGCGCACCTTGTGTAAAGCGAAGCCCACCACCCCGGCGTAATGCTGTCCCTTCGCGGGCAAGCCCGCTCCCACAGCCAAGCGGTACGCGTACCCTGTGGGAGCGGCTTTAGCCGCGAAGAATCCAACGCGGTGCATGGCACCGGCTTCGCCGGTGTTCGCGGCTAAAGCCGCTCCCACAGAACCCCTGCTAATTCAATGAGTTATGTGCAGTTCTGTGGGAGCGGGCTTGCCCGCGAAGGGCTGCAAGGCAGCCCCATCGATGCCACATCAGACTCGAGTGAACAGTATTACGTTACCCCGCAGGCTCTTTCTGACATTCAGAAAGGTGCCGCCTCCTCGGCCTGCTGCTCGCTGTCCTGCTCGACGATAAAGTCGTCGCGCTCCTCCACGCTGCTGCGCTCCCAGCGCACCGTCACGCTCTCGTCGTCGTTGAAGGTCAGTTCCAACTCGGGCGTCTCGGCCAGCAGGCCCATCACCTCCTCCCACTCGGCATCACCGTCGGTATCCAGGCGATGCACCGTCACCCAGCGCTGCGTCTGCGCGAGCGGGTGGTTGATCATCGCTGACACGCGCAAGCTCAGCCGCTCCATTCCGGTCATTTCCTGGCGCTGATGGGGCGTCGACTTCATGTGCTTAGACATATTCTTATCCTGACAGCTGTATATTCGTACAGTATTCAAGGGAAGCTTATCTCACCGCCAAATCAAGCGTAAAGCCCCGCTGCGGAAAATTTTCGCCAACAGGTAATTTGTCGCCCGGCGAAATAATTTTAGCCATAAGCTATTGACGGTGATTTAGCGCAAGGCTAATTTTCACTCCAGCAGCCGCCACCGTGCTGCTGCGGCACCAACCGACATTTCCATTCAGGAGTTCCCCCATGAGCGTAGATATCAGCAACCTCACCATCGCCGTTCCGGTAGCCGAATCGTCGATCAGCACCGTAGCGGTCGAACTCACCGGCAGCGAAGCGATTGCCCTGTACCCGAACTACGTGACAGTGCTCAGCGATGGTTCGGTCCAGTTGTCTGCCCCCACCAAAGGCGCTTCGAGCAAAAGCACCCGCAGGACCCGCTGCGAGTGGTCGGAGCCGGAATACTGGAGCCTGGGCGGCGCCTTGGATCACTGGAATCGCCAGGAAATGACACTGACAAAGGTCAACTGGGCGCAGAAGGTGGTCATCGCGCAGATGCACGTCTACGGGGACGACAGCCCGCCCGTGAAGGTGTTCTGGAAAAAGGGCGACATCACCCTGGGGTTTCGGCGGACCTACAACCAGGCGGATCCTGTGAATTCGACGGTGCTCAAGGGGGTACCGCTGGGGGCGAAGTTCGAGGTGAGCATCCACGCTACCTCGGCGGGCGTGATCAACGTTACCGCCAGGTACAACGGGATGACCGGATCGTCCGGCGATCTGCAGTTCGACAGCACCTGGGCTTCGCAGTTATTCGAGTTCCACGGCGGGGTGTACAACCAGGTGGACTACTCCGACACGACGCCCGCCGATGACGGCTCGATCTGCATCATCAGCGACCTCTCGCTGATCCATACCTGAACCCAGGCACCCGGCGAGACATCCCGATGCCCCTGCATCCAAGCACAGGTTGCATCGGGATCGCCCTGCATTTAGCGTTCAGCTCGAATGGCTGCCGCCCAAACTTCCTGATTCCCGGATGAACTAAGCTGTTCGGGTCTCTTTTTTCCAGACAGGGTTAGGCCCCATGAGACTGTTCGATTTCATTGATAGCAGTATGGAACCCATTCTCCAGGCTTGGGAAAACTACGCCCGCTCGGTTGAAACAGAGCTGCCGAAGCAGGACTCCTCCGGCTTGCGCGATCATGCCGAAAAGATGCTCCGCACCGTGGCCACAGACATGAGAACGCCTCAGAGCAGGCAACAACAGTCCGAGAAGGCACAAGGCAGAGGCCCCAGGAGTTCAAGCGAAACCGCAGCGCAGACCCACGCGGTTGCTCGCTTGATAGCTGGGTTCTCGATGGACCAGATGGTGTCCGAATACCGGGCATTGCGCGCAAGCGTTCTGTCACTCTGGCTTACCCAGGAGTCGTTCGCAGACGCGCATCATGTTCAGGACATGATCCGGTTCAATGAAGCGATTGACCAGGCGCTCGCAGAGTCGATCGCTGCCTACGGAACGGCAGTCGAGGCGACCCGGAAAATGGTGCTAGCCGTGCTCGGTCATGATTTGCGTTCGCCCTTGGGCGCGATACTCATGGCTGGCGGGATGATCCAGCGGCAGGCCGGTCTGGATGAAAAGGGAAAGTTACTTGCGACCCAGGTTTGTGCCAGTGCACATCGGGCAAATGTCATGATCAACGATCTGCTGGATCTGGCCCGCTGCAATCTGGGGACTGGTATTCCAGTGGATTTGCGGAAAATGGATTTGAATCCAATCTGCAAGGCTGTCATTGACGAACTGCGCACGGCGTTCCCGCACGCGCGGATCATCCTGGATGAGCAGGCGCACATCACGGGCCAATTCGACCCTGACCGCATCTCTCAGGTTTTCTCCAACCTGATAGGCAATGCCCTGCGCCATGGCGATGCAACGGCCCCGATCAAGGTCACGCTGGCCAAGGTGGATGGTGTTCCACGGGTCAGCATTCAGAATTCCGGAGAACCTATTCCACCCGACGTGATGCCCTACATCTTCAAGCCGGAAGGGAGATACTCGAGCTATTCATCCGGAGAGCGAGGCTCAGCAGCGGGGCTTGGCCTTGGCCTGTTCATCGCATCGGAGATCGTGGCGAACCACGGTGGCAGAATTGAGGTGGAGTCGACTGAAGAGGAAGGGACGACCTTCGAGGTTGTTCTGCTGTCTTCGGCAGAGTGATGATGGGTACAGGACAGGTACCGGATTAAATTTCGTTCACGTTGCGCCCAAGGCTAACAGGCGATCGAGGCCCCCCACCTTCCTGCACCTTGGTAACAACTTTGCATGAAAGACCGTACTTAATTTGGCAAGTTATGGGTATCCTCTCTACTCAAGTACGCCTGTCCACGACAACTGAGCTGTAAAGGTGCCATTCATGCGCCGTTTTCTACCTTCCCTGTCTGCCCTGCAAGCATTTGAAGCAGCAGCACGCCACCTGAGTTTCACCCGTGCAGCCGAAGACCTGCAAATCACCCAAAGCGGTGTCAGCCGGCAAATTTCCAACCTCGAACGACAATTGGGTGTCGAGCTTTTCCAACGCGCCGGATCCCGCCTAATCTTGACCGACGCAGGCAGGACATACTTGCGCGATGTCGACCAGATGCTCAACCAGTTGGAGGAAGTGACCATCGACCTCGTTCGGGGGCGCAAGGCTGACCTCTCACTGATGGTCGGGGGCAATCCAACGTTTCTGTCTCGTTGGCTGATACCCCGCCTTGAAGGCTTTTTTCACTTGGCTCCTGGGGTGCCAATTGACGTCTTCCCCATCTCTGATGAAATTGACTTCCAGACCAGTGCTATCGACATCGCCATTGCCCGAGGTGCCGGCGCCTGGGCCGGTGCCCGTGCCCTTGAACTGTTTGCCGAAGAATTGGTGGTCGTGGCGGCTCCCCGGCTGATCCCCTTGCACGAAAAGCTGGACCATCTGGACTTCTGCAGTATCCCTACCCTGCAAAATTCCAGCAGGCCTAGCCTTTGGTTGCAGTGGCTCAGGGCCTCGGGGGTTGCACATACCGGCCAGATCCAGGGCGCCAGATTCTCGCAAAGTGAAATGCTAATCAGTGCAGCAGTTGCCGGGTTGGGCCTGGCGGTGGTGCCCATACACTACGTGCGAAAGGAACTGGAGCAAGGTGAGTTGCACTTGCCATTCGGGGCACCAGCACGTTCAAGCGATTCGTACTGGGTTGTCAGCCCCGAGCGCAAGCAGCACAAGAAGCACGCACTGGACTTTCGCGACTGGCTGATCCAGCAGGCGCGCAAGGATACGTCCTTCATGCAGGCCTTGATGCGCGAGGCGTAATGAACGAAGGGTGCCAGGCACCCTTCGCTGGCTGCACTCAGAAAATCTTCAGCGGATACGAGGTAATCACGCGCAGCTCGTTCAGGTCGCTCAGTGCATTGGCACTCGAACCACGGGCGGTGGCATAACGCACTTGCATCGACAGCCCCTTGGCAGTGCCGCTCTGCACCACATACTTCAGGTCGATGTCGCGCTCCCAATGCTTCACATCATCGCCATAGCGGTTGGCGTAGAAGCTATTGGCCTTGGTGCCATCGATATCCCAGCCCCGCACGTAACGCGCCATCAGGCTCAAGCCCGGAATACCCTGTGCCGCAAAGTCATAGTCATAGCGCAGTTGTGCCGACTTTTCGTTGGGCCCGTTGAAGTCCGAATACTGCACCGAGTTCGCCAACCACAGGCGGCCATATTGGCCAGGGGTGCCCTGGTGGTCGAACGCCTCGTCACCCTGTACTTGCTGGAACGCCAGACCAATGCGGTGAGCACCAAATTTAAGCCCGCTGGCCAGGCTCCAGGTGGTGTTGGAAATTGACCCGGCTTTTTCGGCACCACTGCTCAGGGTTCGGTACAGGTTGAACGTGGTGTCCCAGGCCAGGCCGTTACCGATTGGCGTGGCGTAGGTGGCCCCCACATAGTACTGGTGCCAGATGTCTTCGAGCTCGGATCCGTATGCAAGCAACGAAAGCTCATTCATCGGTTTGTAAACGATGCCGGCATAGCGCGCCGAGCGGGCATCGATGCTGGCGTTGCTGTTAGTGAAGGTCAGACCGATTGCGCTGTCATGGTCCTGGTCCACCCGTGAACTGCCGCTGGTAAAATAGCCTGCGTCCAGCAACACCTGCTTGACTTCGTTGCTCTGCAAAGAAAAGCCGGTGTAGCTCTGGGGCAGCAAACGGCTGTCCGAATAGTTGAAGACCGGGTTGTCAGGTTGCTGGCTGCCGTATTTCAGCACCGTGTTGGAAATTCGCATCTTGACCACCGGGTTGAAACGCTGCTGGAACGCCTGCGGATGCCCGTCGCTGCCCACCGGCATCAACCCGGAACCAACCCGTCCCGGGCCACCATCGAGGTTTTGCGCCAGATACTCCTGCAAGTCGACCCCAAAACCGACGGTGCCGGTGGTGTAGCCGGAGCGGTAGTTCAGTATCAACGCATGGGCCCACTCCTCTGCATAGTTCTGCGTGCCGGCAGGCCGGTTGACGAAGTTGCGATGGAAGTAGAAGTTGCGGTAGAGGGCGTCGAGGGTCGAATCTTCGACGAAGCCCTTGGCCTGTGATTGTGCAGATGGCTCGGCCTGGGCCAGCCAGGGAAGCAGCGCCAGCACGGTGACTGCATAAGTAGTTTTCATTCGGGTTCCCGACCTGTGGGTTGGCAGATGTGTGAAGGAATGCCTGGTTATTGTTGGTTTTGACTCAAGGTCGGCCGGGCCTGGTCTGCGCCAGGCCCGCCGGATAACAGGCTCAGCCCATCCAGGCACTGACTGGGGCCTGTGTTTCGTGGAGTTCCCTGACGCGGACCTCCACCAGGCTCGGGCCATTGAAGTGCAGGGCTTGTTCGATCGCGGCTTGAACGTCATCGTCCTCGCCAACGCTCCAGGCCCGAATGCCGTGGGCCTCGGCAATGCGCGCGCTGTTGGAGGGGCTGAAATCCACGGAGAAGTAGCGCTCACCGTAGCTGGCGAACTGACCAGCCTTGATCCAGCCGTAGTTGCTGTTACTAAGGACGATGAGGGTGACCGGGATGCCCAGGCGGCTGATGGTTTCCAGCTCGCTGGACGAGAAGCCGAAACTGCCATCGCCCATGATGGCCACGCATTTCTGCCCAGGGCGCGCGAAGTAGGCCCCGACTACGCCCGGCAAGGAGAAGCCCAGGCCACCGTGGAAGCGGTTGTAGACAATGTTGTTCCCTGCCACTTCGGTATCCAGGTAGGCCGACAGGAATGGGGTGGGCGTGCCAGGGTCGATCACCAGCACGGCGTCGTCCGGCAATGTGGCCTTCAACGCCCGAACCACGATTTCCGGCTCGACCTTGTCGGTTGCGGAGCGAATCGCTCGCTCCAAGGCGGCCTTGCGCGCAGCCTTCACCGTTGCCACGGCATCGAGCAGGTCATCGCGCTGAACCTGATCGCCTCGCAAGGCCTCTTCCAGCAACTGGCCAAGGATGGTGCGGGCATCGCCCATCAGCGGGAAGCGGGTTTCGTAGTTGCTGCCTATGACATGGGCGTCGATGTCGATGTGGCCAATGACTTTTTCGCCGATTTGCGGATTGCACCACTTCTCCGTAACCACCGAACCTGCGCGGGTGCCGATGAACACCACCAGGTCACAGCCGGCCATGAAAGCGCGGGCCTCAGGGGTCGAGCCATTGGTGCCGGCCACGCCGACAGCATAGGGGTTGCGGTCCGATACGGCCCCCTGGCCACTGATCGAGGTGGCAATGGCAACTCCCAAGTGGGCACTGACCTTCTCCAGCACCTCACAGGCATCAGCCAGGACAACGCCGCCACCGCAGACGAACACGGGGCGCCGGGCACTGCGCAGGGCCTCGACGGTGTCGCGCACAGTCTGCGGGTCTGCGCCGGGGCGCACGGCCGGGAAGTGGTTGAACTGGGCATAGGCATAGACCTCGCGCGCGTCCAGCTCACCCTTCATCACATCGTAAGGCACGGCGATGTGTGCGGCGCCCGGCGCGCCACTGGTCATTTCCAGAAAGGCCGTGCGCAATACCTTGGGCAGTCGTGCCGGGGTTTCGATCACCGCGTTCCACTTGGTAACCGGCTTGAACAACGCCTTCATGTCCAGCTCGGTCAGCACGAACTTGTCACGCCCGGCCACCGGGATGTCCGAGTTGATACCCAGCACACACACGGATGAACCGTTGGCCTCGGCAATCCCTGGCAGCATATAGGTCGCGCCGGCACCACTGGGCCCTTCACAAACACCTACTTTGCCGGTCAACTTGGCATAAACATACGCCATGTAACTGGCACAGCGCTCATCCCTGGCCAGCACATGGGTAATACCATGATCCAACCGATAGAGGGCATCATAAAACGGCAGGCTGGTATCGCCGGTAACGCCAAATATGTGTTTAACCCCTTGCAGTTGCAACATGCGCACCAACGCATCGCCGCCACTCATGGTTGCATTCGGGGCACTTTTTTCCGTCATGAAAGAGGGTCCTCGCTAAATACGGGCATGCCTCGGGGAGAATACCGAGACATAGGCAAGTGAATGACGAAAACATTACGCAGCAATAAAAGTTGGCAAACAAGCGGATAAAAGTTGTGCGTCGCTGACTTTTCCTCATGCCGGCGACGCCCTGACTAAAAGTAATGACCAAGCAACTTATACTCGCTTGCCCTGCCCCACAGCGTTCGCCAAGATGCTGAAAAGCGTTGCTCGGACCGCGCCCAGCCCGTCCGGCGAATCATTCAAGGAGTCGTGTGTGTCGAAGCCAGCATACAAACTCGGCGTACTCATGCTGAATACCCGTTTTCCGCGGCCCCTAGGCGATATCGGGCACCCGGACTCGTTCACCGTTCCGGTTGAATTCCTGACGGTCCCATCTGCCACGCCCGGCACGGTGGTCAGCCGCGAGACCATCGCCCCGCACGTCGTTCAATGCTTCATCGAGGGGGCACAAAGACTCATCGAGCGGGGATGCAATGTGATCACCACCTCCTGCGGCTTCGCCTGCGCAATTCATGAGGAGCTGGAACAGGCTATTGCCGTGCCGTTTGTGTCCTCCGCACTCAACTTGATTCCGACATTGGCCAAACAATATGGCCGGCATACAACCCTGCCCGTGATCACTTATGATGGGCGTATATTATCCAAACAGCATTTCGGCCGATTCTGGTCAAACAATGTCGTTATTCAAGGCATTGAAGGGGGGCAAGAGTTATACCCCGTCATCAAGAATGATCGCCCAGCATTGAATACGCAATTGGCCGAGGACGATGTACTGAACAGTGTCGCCACTGTGCTCGACACCTACCCATCGAGCAAGGCCATCGTATTCGAATGCACCAACTTGCCACCTTATCGTAAAGCGGTGGAAAAACGCTTCGGCCTGCCGGTGTACGACATTTTCTCCGCGCTGGCCAGCGTGATGCCCGACATGCAGTTGCATAACGCACGCTGAACGCGCCCTGTACCTTGCCCATCTGGAATCTGATATGAACGTTATGGTCTTGGGCGCCGGCATCGTCGGTGCCTGTACAGCGATCGAGCTTCTTAAAAGCGGAGCCCGAGTCACCCTCATCGATGCCGGTACACCCGGTGCAGAACAGGCCGCCAGCCATGGCAACGGCGCCTGGCTGAGCCCTGCCTCCATCGTGCCGATGTCCACACCTGGGCTATGGAAAAAAGTACCAGGCTACCTGATGGACAAAAGCGGCCCACTGACCATCAGGCTGTCATCCTTGCCCGGCCTGGCCCCCTGGCTGTGGCGCTTTACCCGCGCCGGCTCGACCCTGTCCAAGGTGGAGCAGACCGCCAGATCGCTCAACCGGCTGCTGCGCGACGCGCCCGACCGGCATGCGGCGCTGGCCCGCGAAGCGGGGCTTGATCACCTGATATGCCGCAACGGCCTGCTGTATGTGTACCCGGACAAAGCGGCATTCGACGCCGAGAGCCTGGCCTGGCGGCTACGCCGTATCAACGGCGTGCGCTGGCAGGAATGGGACCAGCAGAGGATCCAGGAAAAAGTGCCGCAACTGGCAGGGAAATATCGCTTTGGCGCATGGGTCGAGGATGGCGCACACTGCCTGAACCCTGGCGACTACGTGCGCGGCCTGGTCGAACACGCCATCAGCCTGGGTGCCGACTTCATCAGTGGCAGCGTGAGCCATATCGACGCCAAGGGGCAGCTGACAGTCGCTGGCGGTACGCTGTCGGCAGACAACATTGTGATTGCCTGCGGTATCGGCTCGGGCGAGTTGTGCAAAATGCTCGGCGATGACATACCAATGCGCAGTGAGCGCGGCTACAACATCGTGATCAAGGATCCCGGTTTCGAGCTACCGATACCGGTCATGCCCAGTGACGGCCGCATGGCCAACACCTCGACCAATGCCGGGCTGCGCTTTTCCGGCCAGGTCGAGCTGGCCGATGAGGCGGCGGCGCCCGACTGGCGACGCAGCGACATCCTGTTGCAGCACGCGGCCACGACTTATTCCGCCATCCAGGACACGGTGTTCGACCCGGCGCGGATGACACGTTGGATGGGCAGGCGCCCCTCGGTAGCCGATGGGCTCCCGGTGATCTCCAGGTCCCGCGCGTCAGCGCATATTTTCTACGCATTCGGCCACGGCCACATTGGCCTTGCATCGGCGCCGAAAACCGCGCAGTTGCTGGTGGCGCTGATGATGGGCAAGGCTGACAGTGCAGGCTGCGACGATTACGCTGTCGAACGATTCTATTGAGCGCCCCGTGCAGGCGCATGCGCCACCGGAAACAACGTTTGTCATCAACGGGCACCCAGAGAAAACGAAACGTTCGCAGGGAGCGAAGTCACAACAACAGAGGGTGCGATAACCCTGTAACTGCCTCGAAAATAAATCATCCAAACAACCGAGGGTCAGCAAATGAAGCTTCAATTCCAATCTTTCAGTGCGATGCTGGGCGCCGCCTTGATCCTGTTTGGCAGCGCCAGTCCGGCCTTTGCCGAAACCGAAACGTCTCTGGCCCGCGTGGAGCGGACCAAGACCTTGAGAGTCGGCACGGTCAATGGCGCCATCCCCTACTTCAACAAGAACCTGGTCACGGGCGAGTGGTCAGGCTTCGGGCCGGATTTCGCCAAGAACCTCGCTGACGAGATGGGCGTGAAGGTCCAGTACGTCGAAACCACCTGGGGCAATGCCGTACTGGACCTGCAGGCCAACAAGATCGACGTCATGTTCGGCATGGCCGCAACCCCCGCGCGCCGGGAAATGGTCAACTTCTCGAACCCTATCTTCCAGAACACCTACACCATGGTGTGCAAGAAAGGTTACCCGGAGAAAACCTGGGAGCAGTTCAATGCGCCCGACGCCAAGATTTCCGTCGATGTCGGCTCGTCCATGGACAACTTCGTGACCAGCATGCTGCCCAAGGCCAGCATCTCGCGACTGGAGAGCACCAGTGCGGCCACCATGGCGCTGCAGTCCGGGCGGGTGGACTGCCAGGTACTGGTGGTGCTGCTGGCACAACCACTGCTGAAAAAAGTCCCTGACATCGGCACCATCCAGGTGCCAGAACCCGTGTTGGCGGCCCCCGTCACCATCGGCATGCAGAAGGAAACCGATACCGGATTCACCGACGTGGTGAACCGCTGGCTGGCAAAAGAACAGAAAAGCGGCGACGTCAGGCAGGTGGTGCTTGCCAACATGCAGAAACTGGCAGGTGTCGCGCCTGAGTCCTTCCCCGCTTCGGTCAAGTTCGAGTAATCGTCATGCCTTCGTATATCTGGGATTTCACCTTCCTCTCCACCTACAGCTCGCTGTTGCTGACAGGGATCGGCTACACCCTGCTCTTCACCCTGATCTGCGTTGTCCTGGGCATGCTGATCGGTGTATTGACCGCTCTACCACGCCTATCCAACAGCCTCTGGGTGTGCGCCCCGTTCCGGGCTTACGTGGAAGTCTTCCGCTGCACGCCGGTGCTGGTTCAGCTGGTGTGGTTCTACTATGCACTGCCGGTACTGACCGGCATCCAGATCTCGGCCACGACGGCCGCCATCTTGTGCCTGTCGCTCTACGGTGGCGCGTTCTACTCCGAGATTTTCCGCGGTGGCATCATCTCGGTGGATGACGGGCAGACCGAGGCGGCCAAGGCCCTGGGCATGCGGCGTGGTCAGGTCATGCGGCGGGTGGTGCTGCCGCAGGCACTCAAACGGATGGTACCGCCATTGGTCAACCAGTCGATCATGCAACTGAAGAACACCTCGTTGCTGTCGGTTCTGGCGCTGCCCGACCTGCTGTATCAGGGGCAGATCATTGCCCACGACTCTTACCGCCCGCTTGAGATCTACTCTGCGATCGCCGTCATCTACTTCATCATCCTTCTTCCGGCCACCATGCTGTCCAAGCGCCTTGAAACCCGCTTGACCCGCACTGCAGGAGCTTGAACATGACTTCGCCGATCATCAGCATCAATAACCTGAAGAAATCCTTTGGCCAGCTGTCGGTGCTCAAGGATGTGTCCCTGGAGGTCAACAAGGCGGAAGTCGTCGCGCTCCTGGGGCCATCCGGCTCCGGGAAGTCCACCCTGCTTCGCTGCCTGAACCTGCTCACCGTACCGGATGGCGGCTCGATCCAGATCAACGACAACACCATGACCTTTACCAACGGCAAACACTCGAAGTTGCCCAAGGACAAAGCGCTTGCACAGTTCCGTGCCAATACCGGCATGGTCTTTCAGCAGTTCAACCTATTCCCGCACATGAGCGTTCTGCAGAACGTCATGGAAGGGCCCGTGACCGTCAAGAAGATGCCCAAGGCGCAAGCCGAGGCCCTGGCCTTGAAACTGCTGGGCAAAGTCGGCCTGGCCGACCGCGCGGATTATTACCCGGACATGCTGTCGGGCGGCCAGAAGCAACGGGTTGCGATCGCCCGGGCGCTCGCCATGGAGCCGACAGTTATGCTGTTCGACGAAGCCACGTCCGCGCTGGACCCTGAACTGGTGGGCGAAGTACTGGGCGTCATGAAATCCCTCGCCAGCGAGGGCATGACCATGATTCTCGTCACCCATGAAATTGCCTTTGCCCGGGAAGTGGCAGACAAAGTCGTTTTCATGAGAGATGGCGTTGTGGTGGAAGCTGGGCCACCCTCGATCGTCATCGACAACCCCAAGTGTGATGCCACTCGTAGCTTCCTCAGCCACTTTTACGGTAACAACGCTTGATCCTTGAAGCATTCACTTGATCCTGGAAGCGCTTGCATTGGGGTGCTGTTCCACCGTGTTCCGCCCCCAATGAGTGTCCCCCCTGAGCTTTCAGAGACCGCCCTCCTCTCGCAAAAATCTCTGCCACTCAACGAATAGAAATTTCTCATCATCCGCGCACTCTTCAGTTGACGACGGCATGCTACCGCACTGCTACTGATTCTCAGGCTGCCATTCGTGCACTACTCAAGCAGTGCACGAATGGTAAGGAGCGCGGCTAAATCGCTGGCGACATAAAGCAATAGTTTAAGCAGTACCGTTCCGCTTGGAACCTGCCCCAAGGCAAGATGAAGCTGCGCCGACAGACTGTGGAACATGCTTTTGGCACGCCCAAATGCTGGATCGGAAGTACCCACTTTTTGGCCAAAACCCTGCCCAACGTACGCACCGAGGTGAGCCTTCATGTGCTTGCTTACAATCTCAAACGAATGATGACCTATGCAAAATGGCTGAATTCCGCCAACGACTGGGCCGAACTGGCGAAGCTGGAAGCGAACGTAACTGGTACAGAATTGGTACAGGATTAAATTTCGTTCACGTTGCGCCCTTTAGTCATAAGGCATTCGACAGCAAATCAGCCATACTCCAGAATGCAGCGGTTTTTTGGGGGAAAACCCTTGCACAGCCAACGACATACCAACTTTTAGTGAGCCTCAACGTGAAAACATCCCTGTCCATCCTCAGCCTGCTGCTGTTGCTCACAGGTACTGCGACCCTTCCGTCGACCGCTGCTGCACAACCCCCGGCCCAGGTTCAACGTGACCCATCCAAGCTGCACCTCGCCTCGGGCAGCGCCCTGCTGATCGACCTGAACACCAACCAGGAGCTGTATTCGAGCCATGCCGACCGCGTGGTGCCGATTGCCTCGGTGACCAAACTGATGACGGCGATGGTAGTGCTGGATGCCAAGCAGCCCATGGATGAGATGCTCACCATGACCATTGCCAACAACCCGGAAATGAAAGGCGTGTATTCGCGTGTGCGCCTAGGCAGCCAGCTCGACCGCCGCGAAACCTTGCTGATTACCCTGATGTCATCGGAAAACCGTGCGGCCAACACCCTCGCCAACCATTACCCTGGCGGCTACCCGGCGTTCATCAAGGCGATGAACGCCAAGGCCCGCAGCCTGGGCATGGCGCACACCCGCTACGTCGAGCCAACGGGCCTGTCGACGCAGAACGTGTCCACGGCCCGTGACCTGGCCAAGCTGCTGATGGCGTCGCGCAAGTACCCGATGCTGAGCGAGCTGTCGACCACCCGCGAGAAGACCGTGGCCTTCCGCAAGCCCAACTACACCCTGGGCTTCCGCAACACCGACCACCTGGTGAACAAGAGCAACTGGGACATCAAGCTGACCAAGACCGGCTTCACCAATGAAGCCGGGCACTGCCTGGTGCTGCTGACCCGCATGGACAACCGCCCGGTGGCCATGGTGATCCTCGACGCCTTTGGCAAGTACACCCACTTCGCCGATGCCAGCCGCATGCGTCAGTGGCTGGAAACCGGTGCTGCCAAGCCGGCGCCGGCGGTGGCCATGCAGTACAAGGCAGAGCGGCAGAACAAGGGGCGCCTGGCGGCCGAATGACCGAAGCCGGAATGATGGGGCCTGCACCGGCCCTATCGCCGGCAAGCCAGCTCCCACAGTGACAGCACCAGGCCTGCGAGAGCAACTGCCCTGCGCGGTCCATGTGGGAGCCGGCTTGCCGGCGATGGGCTGCACAGCAGCCCCAAGTTCGTCAGGCCGTGGTGCTGACCATCCCGCCCGCGCTGCTGCCACCCGTTTTCTGTAATGCTTCGAGCAACTGCGCGGTGGCCTGCAGGATTTCACCATTGATGGTGGCGATGCTCGCCTGCTTGGCGGACACAGCTGCCAGCTTGGTGGTTTCGTCCATCTTCTGCGCCATCAACTGGGCCAGTTGCTTCTGCTCCTCGGCCAATTGCTTCTGCAGCTTCTTGATCATCTCGCGCAATTGCCTGATGTGCGCAGGCTCCGAACTTTCACTGCTGCTCTGGGCACCTTGAGTCTGGCCACCACCGTTCACCTTCGACGTGTCGGCCTGGGTGCCGACCCCATTCTCTTCAGTCTTTTGCGCATCCTGGCTGTCGGCGGCCTGGGTTGTGCTCAGCGCCTGGCTCGTGGTGCTGATGCTGACTGCTGCAATACCTGTCATGTCTTTCTCCCTGCGTTGCAAATGGGTCCTTGGGTTGTTCTGCCTATCGGCCGACAGGCGCAGGCCTTTAGCCCCTGCTGCAAGTGGCCGATCGGCCGCCAGTAAATTCCCCATCGTTTGGCTCGTTCCACCCAATGTACAAACGCAGGCGCCGGTCTCTCCCGGCGAGCGTCAACATTCGACCATTATGGAACCGCAGCCATGAGCCAGTCTGCAAAACCGGAAACCATCAAGGACCTGATCGGCGTGGGCTTCGGCCCTTCCAACCTGGCCCTGGCCATCGCCCTGGAAGAACTCGCCGAGTCCCACGGCCATGCCCTCGACGCGCTGTTCATCGACAAGCAGCAGGACTATCGCTGGCATGGCGAAACCCTGGCCACCCAGAGCGAGCTGCAGATCTCGTTCCTCAAGGACCTGGTGTCGCTGCGCAACCCCACCAGCCCCTACAGTTTCGTCAACTACCTGCACCAGAAGCAGCGCCTGGCCGACTTCATCAACCTCGGCACCTTCTACCCCTGCCGCCTCGAGTACAACGACTACCTGCGCTGGGCCGCCGAGCACTTCGCCACCCAGGCGGTATATGGCGAGGAAGTGCTGCGCATCGAGCCGGACGTGCAGGCCGGCCGGGTCGAGCACCTGCGCCTGGTCTCGCGCGACGCCCAAGGCCGCGAATACAGCCGCCGCACCCGTTCGGTGGTGGTCGGTAGCGGCGGTACGCCGAAAATCCCGGAAAAGTTCGGTGCCTTCAAGGACGACCCGCGGGTATTCCACCATTCCCAGTACCTGAGCAGCCTGAACAAGCTGCCATGCACTGCCGGCAAGCCGATGCGCATTGCCGTGATCGGCTCGGGCCAGAGCGCCGCCGAGGCGTTCATCGACCTCAACGACAGCTATCCGTCGGTCAAGGTCGACATGATCCTGCGCGGTTCGGCGCTCAAGCCTGCCGATGACAGCCCGTTCGTCAACGAGATCTTCTCGCCGGACTACACCGACCTGGTCTACAACGAACCGGCCGACCAGCGCAGCAAGCTGCTAGGCGAATACCACAACACCAACTATTCGGTGGTCGACCTCAACCTGATCGAACGCATCTACGGCATCCTCTACCGGCAGAAGGTCGCCCACCAGTACCGCCACAACGTGCTGTGCCGGCGCCAGGTCGAAGCCGTGGTGGCCACCCGCGAAGGCCTGGAGCTGACACTGCGCGACCTCGCCACCGGCCAGCAGCAGACCCACCGCTACGACGCGGTGATACTCGCCACCGGTTACGAGCGCCGCTCGCACCGTGACCTGCTGGCGCCCCTGGCCGGCTACCTGGAAGATTTCAGCGTCGACCGCAACTACCGCGTGCTGGCCAGCCCCGACCTGCAGGCCTCGGTGTACCTGCAGGGCTTCTGCGAAAACAGCCACGGCCTGAGTGACACCCTGCTCTCGGTGCTGCCGGCGCGCGCTGCGGAAATTGGCCGCGCGCTGTACCAGGACCTGGCGCAGCTGCACGGCAAGCCGCAACCGGCAGTGGCCCTGACCCGCGCCTGATCCCCTGCAAGACCAGCACTGCCCTCCAGGCATGTACAGGTCCTGTAGGAGCGGCCTTGTGTCGCGAAAGGGCTGCAAAGCAGCCCCGGCAATTTGTGCGTCTGCGCTGAAACCCTGGGGCTGCTGCGCAGCCCTTTCGCGACACAAGGCCGCTCCTACAGCGGTCGCGCCAGCTTTCAGGTTTCTTTGCCCGAAACATTTGCTTGCATTTAAAACGGCAGGTTTTCGATTCTCATTCGTCCTTATCAATACAGCCCCTCTTTGGCTGGGCACACGCTCGACTCCCCATTGCAGAAGACCGTCAGATGGCCAAATCACCGAAAAAATCCAAATCCAGGCTGTGGTTCCTGGTCCACAGCTGGCTCGCCTTGCCGATCTGGTTCTTTGTCCTGATCGTCTGCTTCACCGGCATGCTCGCGGTGGTCAGCCAGGAAATCGTCTGGCTGGCCGACCCCGCCGTGCGCGCCAACAAGCCCGGCGCCGACGCCGAGCGCCTGAGCTTCCAGCAGGTACTGGACGCCCTGCACAAGGCCGAGCCGGACATGGTGGTGGAGCGGCTGATCCAGCCCGACGGTTCGCACTTCGCGGTCAAGGCCAATGTCACCCTGCCTGACGGCACCAGCCCGACACTGTATGTAAACCCCTACACCGGGGCCATCCAGGGCAAGACCCCGGACTTCAACTTCGAAGCCTTCACCCGCGCCTTGCACGGCTGGTGGCTGGTGCCGTTCACCAGCGGTTTCAGCTGGGGCTGGTACCTGGTGTCGCTGCTCGGCCTGCCCATGCTGGCTTCACTGGTCACCGGCCTGGTGGTGTACAAGAAGTTCTGGAAGGGGTTCTTCAAGCCGGTGCGCACCGGCCATGGTTCGCGAATTTTCTGGGGCGACCTGCACCGCCTGGCCGGGGTCTGGTCGATCTGGTCCATCGCGGTCATTTCCATCACCGGCACCTGGTTCCTGATCCAGGCAATCCTGGCCGACAACCACATCACCATTTCCAGCCGGCCCATCGTGCCGGTGATCGCCCGTGAGGACGTGCCGCAAACCCCGAATGGCAGCCCGGCAGCGCGCATCGACCTGGATGAAGCGGCACGCATCGCCGGCCTGGCGGTTCCGGGGCTGGAGATCAGCTTCATCTCGCTGCCGGCTACCGCCTACAGCCACATCACCCTGGCCGGACCAGGCTGGTACCCGCTGATGTTCCAGAGCGCCTCGGTAAACCCGTACACGCGTAATGTCGACAGTCAGTTCCTGATCAGCGACCGCTCCGCCCTGGAGTTCGTCACCGAGTCGATGCGCCCGCTGCACACCGGCGATTTCGGCGGCCTGCCGATCAAGCTGGTGTGGTTCTTCTTCGGCCTGGTCCTCACCCTGATGGTGTTCAGCGGTTTGCTGATCTGGACCAAACGCACCGCCCAGGCCACCGCCGCCGCCCTCAAGCGCAGCGAGCGCGCACCGCGCATGGCGCGCCATGAACCCACCGTGGAGATCCGCCCATGAGCCAGGCCCAAGCCGTGACCGTCAGCCCGCTGAAGCAACTGTGGCTGAAGTGGCGTTTTCACTTGAACATCCTGCTGATTCTCATCCCGCTGGGCTTCATGCCCAAGTACTTCGCCGAGGCCAAGCTGTTTCGCGGCGAAGCGGGGCTCGGCGCCAATGTGATCCACGACATCCAGGTCGGCCCCTATACCCTGGACCTGGCCGAGATGCGTGACGAGGCGCCCCGCGCCGATGGCCCGGCCGGCCACTTCAAGGTCTTCAATGCATCGCTGTGCAAGGCCTGCGTCAACGGCGTCAAGGCGGCCTACCTGCGCATCGGCAAACCGCGCAGCCTGCGCGCCGCCGGCACGATTTTCTTCGGTGCGCCGTACAACATGGGCACCTCGTTGCCGATCCCGCCACGCACCAAGCCCGACGCGCAGATCTGGATCACCCTGGAAGGCTGGGACGGCAGCATGCACCAGGCGTCGGTCCCTCTGGCCAAGGCATCGCCAGCCACCGTGGCCTGGCTCGAGAAACAAGGAGGCAAGAAATGAAACACCTGATACGCACCCTCGCCCTGCCCTTGCTGGTGCTGGCCGCCTGCCCGGCCCTGGCGCACAACCCGATGTGCGAGTGTGAAGAGCTGGCCGGCGGCCAGGTCAAGTGCACCGGCGGCTTCTCGGACGGCAGCGGCGCCCCCGGAGTTACCCTGGATGTGATCGGCTACGACGAACAGGTGCTGGTCGGCGGCAAGCTCGGTGATGACTCGACCCTGACCTTCAAGCGCCCGGACGGCGAGTTCTACGTGCTGTTCGATGCCGGCCCCGGGCACGTGGTGGAAGTCGACTACGCCGATATAGCCCAGCCATGAGCCGCGTCCAAGTGATTCGCCCGGCCGGCGCCGGGCACGAAACCCTGTACGTGCTGCTGGTCAGCCTGCTGATCGTGGTACTCGCCACCGGCGTGGTGCTGCTGCGCGGCGAACGCGAGGATGAACAGGCCATCGCCAGCCACCAGATAGACGCCCGTCGCGACCTGACCGCCGCCGAGCAAGGCCTGTACACCGACTTGCGGGTGGCCTTCGACGAAATCCAGCTGCTGCGTGAAGAGAACACCGCTGCGCCCAGCGTACAGGCACTTGCCGAGGAAGGCCTGCCGCCGTTCGTGGTCGATGCCGGCAGCCAGGGCCGCGGCAGCCACCAATGGTCGTGGCTGGAGACCGGGGCGTACCTTGGCCGCAGCCAGGCCCCGGAAGTGGCCGGCAGCCTGCTGCTGATCCTGCCGGCCAACAGCACCGGCCAGGCCGATGTCTGGCTGCGCCGCGACAGCGCCGCCGTGACCCCGGACGACCTTGGCCAGGCCGCCCTGATCGCCGCCGGCTGGCAGCAGGTGGTCAGCCATTACGACGCCGGGGTCACCCGCGAACACCGTCATTGAACCCAAGGAATTCCCCATGCTCCGCTCCGCCCTCGCCCTGCTCCTGGCCATTGCCCTGCCGGCACAGGCCCTGGCCGATAACGGCAAGCCCCTGCGTATCGGCATTACCCTGCACCCCTACTACAGCTATGTGAGCAACATCGTCGGCGACAAGGCCGAAGTGGTGCCGCTGATTCCGGCAGGGTTCAACCCCCATGCCTACGAGCCACGGGCCGAGGACATCAAGCGCATCGGTACCCTGGACGTGGTGGTACTGAACGGCGTCGGCCATGACGATTTCGCCGACCGCATGATCGCCGCCAGCGAGAAGCCCGACATAAACACCATCGAGGCCAACCAGAACGTACCCTTGCTGGCGGCCACCGGTATTGCCGCCCGCGGCGCCGGCAAGGTGGTCAACCCGCACACCTTCCTGTCGATCAGCACCACCATCGCCCAGGTCAACAACATCGCCCGCGAACTGGGCAAGCTCGACCCGAACAACGCCAAGCTGTACACGCAAAACGCCCGCGCCTATGCCAAGCGCCTGCGCGCACTGCGTGCCGAAGCACTGGCCAAGGTCACCGAGGCGCCCAGCGCCACCTTCCGGGTCGCCACCATCCATGCCGCCTACGACTACCTGGTACGTGACTTCGGCCTGGAGGTGACTGCGGTGGTCGAGCCAGCCCATGGCATCGAACCCAGCCCGGCCCAGCTGAAGAAGACCATCGACCAGCTCAAGGCGCTGGACGTGCGGGTGATCTTCTCGGAAATGGACTTCCCGTCGGCCTATGTCGAAACCATCCAGCGTGAATCCGGCGAGCGCCTGTACCCGCTTACGCACATTTCCTACGGCGAATACACCAAGGACAAGTACGAAGTGGAGATGAAGCGCAACCTCGACACCGTGGTCCGCGCCATCCAGGAGAACCGCGCATGACCGCCGCCGCCAACCTGGTGACAGCCTGCGGGCCGCGCATCGAGTTCGCCGGCATCGACCTCACCCTGGGCCGCACCCGCATCCTCGAGAATGTCAGCTTCAACGTCGCCGCCGGCAGCGTGCATGCCATCGTCGGCCCCAACGGCGGCGGCAAGAGTTCGCTGATCAAGACCCTGCTCGGGCAGATGCCGCACCAGGGCCAGCTGACCCTGCACTGGCCCGGCGAACGCGAAGTGATCGGCTATGTGCCGCAGGCGCTGGAATTCGACCGTGGCCTGCCGATGACCGTGGACGATTTCATGGCTGCCATGTGCCAGCGCCGCCCTGCCTTCCTCGGCTTGTCGCGTCGCGTGCAGCCGGCCATCGACACAGCCCTGGCGCAGGTCGGCATGCTCGACAAGCGCAAACGGCGCATGGGCGCGCTTTCCGGTGGCGAACGCCAACGCGTGCTGCTGGCCCAGGGCCTGATCCCCGAGCCGCAACTGTTGGTGCTGGACGAACCGATGTCGGCCCTGGATGAAGCCGGCATCCAGGTGTTCGAACAACTGCTGCAGGGTTGGCGCCAGGCCGGCACCACCGTGCTGTGGATCGAACATGACCTGGAAGCCGTGATGCGTCTGGCCGACCGAGTTACCGGCCTGAGCCGCCAGGTACTGTTCGACGCCCCGCCCGCCCAGGCCCTGACCCCGGAGCGCCTGCTCGGCCTGTTCTCCGTTCACCCGCGTAGCGAGAGCCTTGCCTGATGAGTTTTGAAATCTTTCGGCAAACGGTCCAGGACTGGGCCACTGCCGGCTACCTGCCCGAGGCGCTGACCTACGGCTTCGTGGTCAACGCTCTGCTGGCCGGTTTGATGATCGGCCCGGTGCTGGGCGGCCTGGGTACCCTGGTGGTGGTCAAGCGCTTTGCCTTCTTCTCCGAGGCGGTCGGCCATGCCGCGCTGACCGGCGTGGCCATCGGCATCCTGCTGGGCGAGCCCTACACCGGCCCCTACGGCAGCCTGTTCGGCTACTGCCTGCTGTTCGGCATCTTGCTCAACTTCCTGCGCAACCGCACCGGGCTGTCGCCGGACACGCTGATCGGCGTGTTCCTCTCTGTTTCGCTGGCGCTGGGTGCCAGCCTGCTGCTGATGCTGGCCGGAAAGATCAATGTGCACATCCTCGAGAACGTGCTGTTCGGCTCGGTGCTGACCGTCAGCGGCCAGGACCTGGTGGTGCTGGGCATCGTCGCGGTGCTGGTGCTGGCATTGGCAGTGCCGCTGTACAACCGCATCATGCTGGCCAGTTTCAACCCACAGCTGGCAGCCGTGCGCGGGGTGGCGGTGAAAACCCTGGACTACCTGTTCGTGGTGCTGGTGACCCTGGTCACCGTGGCCTCGGTGAAGGTGATCGGGGCCATCCTGGTCGGGGCGCTGCTGGTGATCCCCGCTGCCGCCGCACGCCTGGTCAGCCAGTCGCTGAAGGGCTTTTTCTTCCTGTCGGTGCTGATCGCCACGCTGAGCACGTTGCTGGGCATCCTGCTGCCGATCGTTTTCGACCTGCCGGTGCCGTCCGGCGCCGCGATCATCCTGGTCGCGGGCATCTGCTTCGCCCTGGCGGCGCTGGCCCGCGCCATCGTCCCCCGCCTGCAAGGAAACCCGGCATGAACCTGAAACGCCTGACCCTGGCACTGGCCCTGGCCGGCCTGCCGTCGCTGTCTTTCGCCACGCAAGTGCTGACCACCCTGCCCGTCACCCACAGCCTGGCCAGCGCCTTGCTCGAGGGCACCAAGGTGCAGCTCAAGCATGCAGCGCCCGCCAACCTGCCTGCCAGCCGCCAGCCTTCCTATTTCAGCGGACGCGGTGGCGCCAGCCTGCACAAGGCCGCGCAGCAGGCCGACGCGGTGATCGGCGTGCGCTCGATCTGGCGTGACGACCCGCTGTACCCGATGGCCCGGCGTAGCAATATCCGGATCGTCGAAATCGACGCAGCACGGCCAGTGGATGGCGCGCTGCCGGGCATAGCGGTGAGCGGCGACGAGGCCTATGGCGCATACCCCTGGCTCAACCCGACCAACTTCGGGCGCATGGCCGATGTGGTAGCCAATGACCTGGAGCGGTTGGCGCCGGGCGACAAGACGCAGATCCAGGGCAACCTGGCCGGGCTCAAACGCCAGTTGCTGGAGCTTTCGGCGAGCAGCCAGACACGCTTGGCCAAGGTCGACAACCTGACGGTGGTGAGCCTGTCGGAACGGCTGGGTTATCTGGCCAGCGGGTTGAACCTGGACATGGTCGAGCAGCCGCTGCCAGCCGAGTGGGATGCGACTGCGCTGAAGGCGCTGGGGGACAACCTGAAAGCGCAGGATGTGGCGCTGGTGCTGGACCATCGGCAGCCGGAAGCGGCTGTGGCCGAGGTGATCAAGGCGTCCGGGGCGAAGCTGGTGGTCGTGGAGAGTGACCCTGAGGATGCGTTTGCCGGGTTGAAGGCCAGTGTGGATCAGGTAGTTGCCGCCCTGGGCGAAAGCTGATGTTCTCCTCGCAGTCCCACAGGCCTGCACGGTCCCTGTGTAGGAGCGGCCTTGTGTCGCGATGGGCTGCGCAGCAGCCCCAAGAGATTGTGCAGCACCGCTAAACCCTTGGGGCTGCTGCGCAGCCCATCGCGACACAAGGCCGCTCCTACAGCCAGGCCACCATCAACGCTTCATGCACCGCTGATAACGCTCATCCACCCGCCCGGCAAACCACGCCGTGGTCAGCTTGCGGGTGATCTTCGGGCTTTTCAGCTGGATCCCCGGCAGCACCGCCCGTGGCACCGGCTTGCCGGCCGCTGCATCGGCCAGGGCGAAAACCCCGCTGTACAGCTTGCTGTCCTCGAAGGCCAGACTATCGCCCTGCTCCAGCTGGCTGCGAATCTGCGGGTTGCGCAGGCCCAGCTTTCCTCCCAGTTTGCGTGCCGCCTTTTCAGTGGTCCCGGGCATGATCGAGCCCGGCGCCACCAGGTCGCCATCCAGCGCCAGCGTTACCCCCGTCACCTTGCTCAGTGCCGCCTGGAATGCCGCATTGCGGCTTGCGTACCAGCCCGCGTTGAAATCGGCAAAGCGATACAGCTGGCGATCATAGTTGGCCGAATAGCCTAGCAAGTGGGCGATACCGAAATACATGCCGCCGCGCCGGGTGAACACTTCCTGGCGAATGCTGCCATCATGGCTGTAGGGGTAATCCCGCGCATGCTTTTCGGCAAAGTCGATGCTGACCTGCATCGGCCCACCGGTATGCACCGGGTTCAGCCCGCCCAGCAAGGTCTTGCCCAGCGGTACGCGAGCGATGACTTCGTCGTACAGTTCGCTCAGCTGCTTCTCGCTGCGCACCGCCTGCAAACGCTGCTGGTAGCTCTTGCCATTACCCGACGGCGCCTTCAGTGCACCGTCGACCAGCAGCTTGGGGATGTGCAGGCGCGCAGCGCGGCGGTCGATTTCCTCTCGGGCGATACGCCCCAGGTTGGGCACTTGCGGGTCGGCATTGAAGGTCGATTCCTGCTCGGTCACCGCCAGCACCGCGCACAGGTTGCTCTTGCTGGGGGCAATTCGCTGGGCGTCGAACGCCACCTGGATGTCCCGGGCCCAGCCCTCGCGGTCCTTGGCCTGGGCGGGTAACAGCCGCAGCAGTTGGGAGCGGACCTTGGCCGGGTCCGTCTCGGGCGCTTCCTCACGGCGCCCGGCGCAGCCTTGCAGCAGCGCCAGGGCCATCAACCCGGCAGCCAGTAACCGGCCGTTCAGGGCTGTTCACCGACCAGGTAGGTCTTGCTGATGTGCCGGAACAGCGGGTGGCTGGCACTGCCCATGAGCTCGAACAGAACCATTTCGCGGGTCACCACCTGCGCCCCCGCGGCCCGCATGCGCGCCAGCCCTGCGGCCTTGCTCGCCGGGGTACGGCTATCACAGGCATCCTCGACCACGAACACCTGCTTGCCCAGTGCCAGCAGGCCGAGCACGGTCTGCAGCACACACACGTGGGTTTCCATGCCACAGACAATCACTTGCTCACGCGCCATCAAACTTGCTGGCAGGCACTCGGCGGCCACACAGGAAAAATGGCTTTTCTCCACCACTTCGGCGGCCGGCGCTGCGGCCAGCAGTTCGGCCAGGGTATGGCCCAGGCCCTTGGGGTACTGCTCGGAAATCACCGTCGGCAGTTCCAGCTCGTTCGCCGCTGCCAGCAGCCATCGGGCCCGCGCGCGGGTGCCTTCAGGGTCGCTCATGGCGCCGATGAGTTTTTCCTGGATGTCGACGACCAGCAGCGTGGCCTTGTGGGGATCGATCAGCATTGTCTGCCTCTTGCCTGGGAAAAGGCCTAGCCTCCCCCAGGCAAGCGGTGACGTCAATCAGGCGGACAGCCGAAGCGGTTGCAGCGACGCGGTCAGCGCAGCGAGCACCCGGTCTTCATGCTCATGGATGAAGAAGTGGCCGCCTGGGAACATCTGCAGCGAGAACGCCCCGAGGGTTTCCTTGCGCCAGGCCTGCAATTGCTCGTCACTGGCGCGGTCCTGCATGCCGCCCAACACGTGCAGCGGGCACTGCAACGCCGGCCGCTGGCGGTAGGCGTAGGTACCACACAGCAGGAAGTCGGCGCGCAGGGTGGGCAAGGTCAGGCTCATCAGCTCGGCGTTGGCCAGCACTTCCTCGGGCGTGCCCTGAAGCTCGCGCAACTCGCCGATCAACTCGGCATCGCTCTTGGGCTCGCGCCAGTTCTTGCCGTCGTAGTCTTCGCGCCGGGTCGGTGCTGCGGTGCCGCAGGCAAACAGGGCCAGTGGCGCCGGGCAGCCCAGCGCTTGCAGCTCATGGGCCAACTCGAAGGCCAGCAAGGCGCCCAGGCTATGGCCGAGCAGCGCGTAGGGGGTGCTGGCCGCCAGGCGCTGTTCGGCGGCCAGTTGCCGGGCCAGGGCCTGCATGTCGGTGTGCAGTGGCTCGGCAATGCGCGCGCCACGCCCGGGCAGTTCCACCGGGCGCACCTGCAACCACGTCGGCAGCTTGCGCCGCCAGCGGCTGTAGACCATGGCGCTGGCCCCGGAATACGGCAGGCACAGCAGGTTCAATGCAGTCACTGGGCGGCGGCTTCGGCCATTTTCTGGCGCAGGCTCAGCGGGCGCATGTCGGTCCAGACTTCATCGATGTAGGCCAGGCAGTCCTTCTTCAGGCCGCTCTTGCCTACGGCACGCCAGCCGTTGGGGATGGCTTTGTAGTCGGGCCAGATCGAGTATTGCTCTTCGTGGTTGACCACTACCTGGAACTGGATATCGTCGCGGTCGAAAACGGAAGTCATTGCCTGTCTCCTTGAGTGATGGGTGCTGCTGCGCGCCTGGCGCAGGGGGGCCTTCAAGTAGACGTGGCGTGCGGCGAAAAAATTAGTGGGGCTGACGCGGTCTTCAGGTATCCCGCAACAGGTCGTGGGTATCGAGCAAGCGGAAGGCCACCTGCGGGTTGCGCTCCAGCCCACGGCGGATCGCCGCCGGGATCGACTGCCGGGTCTTGCGGCATAGGCCGAGCTGGTCGTCCAGTTCGATGACGATGCCGCGCATGGTTCGCACTTCGTTGAAACCGGGGGCAATGTGCACGCGAATGCCGAGGTTTTCATACATCCGCTGCTGCAGGCGTTGCAGGTCTTCCAGGTCCTTGAGGTTTTCCAGGCGGTCGAGCAGGCGTTTCTCCTCCTGGCGGGTCAGCAGGAGGATGCGCTGAGCGGCCTGCGGGTGATCGACCAAGTGTTCGCGGCCGCAGTCGCAGGCGCCAGGGGGACAAGGTTGGCGCAGAGGCGGTGTAGTGCTCATGGAGCAATCATAGCCTGTACCGGCCTATTCGCGGGTGAACCCGCTCCTACAGGTCCCGGCTAAAACTTTCCTGTAAGGCAAAAAAAATTCACAAACCTCTAGACCGTCACCCGGCTCTTCGCCTATAAATCGCCTAAAGGAAATTTATATTCCTACCAAGAAATATTTCTTCGCCTCCACGCGAAGCCTCTTTTGCCCTTGTGCCCGACCTGCCCCACTCCATCACGAGGCCTATCCGACATGCATCCCGCTCCCGATCACTTCATCCTGCGCGTCAGTTGCCCGGCCGTGTCCGGCATCGTCGCCGCGGTGACCACCTACTTGGCCGAGCACGGTTGCTACATCAGCGAGATGGCGCAGTTCGACGACGAGGACAACGGGCGCTTCTTCATGCGCGCGGTGTTCCGCTACAACACCGGTGTCACGGGTGACACACCGCAGCTGGAAGCCGGCTTTGCCGATGTCGCCCAGCGCTTCGACATGCAGTGGAGCCTGCACAGCAGTGCCCGGCCGATGCGCGTGCTGCTGATGGTGAGCAAGTTCGACCACTGTCTGTCCGACCTGCTGTACCGCCATGCCAAGGGCGAGCTGGACATGCAGATCACCGCCGTGGTCTCCAACCACCTGGACCTGCGCCCAATGGCCGAGCGCCAGGGCATCCGTTTCGTCTACCTGCCGGTCAGCAAGGACACCAAGGCCGAACAGGAAGCCGCGCTGCTGCGCATCGTCGAGGACACCGGTACTGAACTGGTGGTGCTGGCGCGCTACATGCAGATCCTCTCCGACGACCTGTGCCGCCAGCTGTCAGGCCGGGCGATCAACATCCACCATTCGTTCCTGCCCGGTTTCAAAGGCGCCAAGCCTTATCACCAGGCCTACCAGCGCGGGGTGAAGCTGATCGGTGCCACCGCCCACTACGTCACCAGCGACCTGGACGAAGGCCCGATCATCGAGCAGGAAGTGCAGCGCGTGGACCATGCCTACGCACCGGATGACCTGGTGGCCATCGGCCGCGACACCGAGACCATCGCCCTGTCCCGCGCCGTGAAATACCACCTGGAGCATCGGGTGTTCCTGAACCACGACCGCACGGTGATCTTCAAATGAACGCCACTCCCGGTATCAAGCTGATCGATGGCAAGGCCACCGCGACGCGGGTGCTGGCCGAGGTACGGGAGCAGGTGCAGGAGCTGCGCCAGGGCGGCGTGCAACCGGGCCTGGCGGTGGTGCTGGTCGGCGCCGACGCTGCCAGCCAGGTGTACGTGCGCAACAAGGTGCTGCGTGCCGAAGAGGTGGGCATCCGCTCGCTGGAGCATCGCCTGCCCGCAGACACCAGCCAGGCCGAGCTGCTGACCCTGATCGACCGCCTCAACCGCGACACCGAGGTCAACGGCATCCTCGTGCAACTGCCGTTGCCGGCCCATATCGACGAACACCGCATTCTCCAGGCGATCAGCCCACTGAAGGATGTGGACGGCTTCCACAGCGAGAACGTCGGCGGCCTGGCCCAGGGCCGCGATGTGCTCACCCCGTGCACGCCCAGCGGCTGCATGCGCCTGCTGCGCGATGCCTGTGGCGAACTGCGTGGCAAGCATGCGGTGGTGGTCGGCCGCTCGAACATCGTCGGCAAGCCCATGGCCGCCCTGCTGCTGCAGGCCGACTGCACGGTGACCGTGGTGCACTCGCGCAGCCGCGACCTGCAGGCCTTGTGTCGCCAGGCAGACATCCTGGTGGCCGCAGTGGGCAAGCCACGGCTGATCGGTGCCGACTGGCTCAAGCCTGGCGCGGTGGTGATCGATGTCGGTATCAACCGCATCGACGAAGGCGGCCACAGCCGCCTGGTCGGCGATGTCGACTTCGCCGCCGCCCTGCCCCAGGTGGCCGGCATCACCCCGGTACCCGGCGGCGTCGGCCCGATGACCATCGCCTACCTGATGAAAAACACCCTGCTCGCCCTCGACCTGCAACAACAGGCCGCCCACCAGGAGCGCACCGCATGCCTTTCGCCCTGCTGAAATACGGCCTGAGCGCCGACTACCCGGTGGAGGTCGACCTGCCACCACCGTGCGAACTCAAGCCACGCTATGACGTGGTGATCATCGGCGGCGGCGGCCACGGGGTGGCCATCGCCTACTACCTGGCCAAGTACCATGGCATCACCAATGTCGCCGTGCTGGAGAAGGCCTACCTGGGCGGTGGCAATACTGCGCGCAACACAGCGGTGATCCGCTCCAACTACCTCACCAGTGAGGGTGTGCGCTTCTACGCAGAATCGGTGCGCATGTTCCAGAATCTGTCGAACGAGTTCGACTTCAACATCATGTATTCCGAGCGCGGTCAGCTCACCCTCGCGCACACCGACGCCACCGTGCGCGCCTTTCGCCAGCGCGCCGAGGTCAACAAGCACTTTGGCGGGCGCACTGAAATGATCGACCGCCAGCAGATCCGCGAGCTGGTGCCGAGCCTGAACCTCGACCCCGGTCACCTGCCGGTACTCGCCGGCCTTTGGCACATCGATGGTGCCACCGCCCGCCACGACGCGGTGGCCTGGGGCTACGCCAAGCAGGCTGCCAAGCGCGGCGTCGAGATCCACCAGCTGACCGAAGTGCAGGACCTGCTGATCCGAAATGGCCGCATCGAGGCGGTGAAGACCAACCGTGGCACCGTGCAGTGCGGTTGCGTGGTACAGGCCGTGGCCGGGGCCAGTTCGCTGCTGATGGCCAAGGCCGGCATTCGTGCGCCGATCCACACCTACCCGCTGCAGGCCATGGTCACCCAGCCGTTCAAGCCGTTTCTCGATCCGCTGGTCAGCTCCTCGGCGCTGCACTGCTACGTGCAGCAGACCAGCCGCGGCGAGATCGTCTTTGGCGGCGGCTCCGACCCCTACCCGCTGTACAACACCCGCTCCACCCTCGACCTCAAGGAGAGCCTGCTGGCACACGCCATCGAGATGTTCCCGTTCATGGCCAACGCCAAGCTGATGCGCCAGTGGGCCGGGATCACCGACATGACCCCGGACTACAGCCCGATCATGGGCCTGTCGCCGGTGCACAACTATTACCTGGACGCCGGCTGGGGCACCTGGGGTTTCAAGGCCACGCCGATCTGCGGCAAGACCATGGCCGAGCTGGTCGCCAGTGGCGGCAAGGTGCCGGAACTGATCGCACCCTTTGCCCTGGAGCGCTTCAGCCGCTTCCAGCAAGTCAACGAAATGGGCGCCACCGCGGCCAGCCACTAAGGAGCGACGACGATGAAGATCCTGACCTGCCCCTTGAACGGCCCGCGCAATATCAGCGAGTTCACCTACGGCGGCGAATTCAGGCACATGCCCGACCCGGCCAGCTGCAGCGATGCGCAATGGGCCGACTATGTGTTCAACAGCGACAACCTGGCCGGGGTGGTGACCGAGTGGTGGCTGCACAATGCCTCCAGCTACTGGTTCCTGGCCGAACGCCACACGGTGAGCGACCAGGTGCTGCGCACCTTTGACCCGAAAGAACTGTTCGACCGCCGCGTCGACTTCACCCCCGCCGCCACCCCGGAGATTGCCGGATGAACAGCCACACTCGCCTCCCCGCGCCCATGGGCCTGCTGATCGACCGCGAGCAGCCCCTGCACTTCCAGTTCGACGGCCAGGCCTGCCAGGGCTTTGCCGGTGACAGCATCGCCAGCGCCCTGCTCGGCAGTGGCCGCTGGCTGCTGTCGCGCTCGTTCAAGTACCACCGCCCGCGCGGCCCGCTGAGCATGGCCGGGCAGGATGCCAACACCCTGGTGCAGCTGCCGGACGAGCCCAATGTGCTGGCCGACCTGGAAGCCGCCCGCGATGGCCAGGTAGTCGAAGGGCAGAACTTCAACGGTAGCCTGGCGCACGATCGCGACGCCTACCTGGGCAAGTTTTCGCGCTTCATGCCGGTGGGCTTCTATTACCGCTCGTTCTACAAGCCCAAGGGCATGTGGAAGGTGTGGGAGCCGCTGATCCGCAAGAAGGCCGGCCTGGGCGTGCTCGACCTAGGCTTCAGGCCGCAGTACTACGACAAGGCCTATCTGTTCGTCGATCTGGCCGTGATCGGCGCTGGCCCGGCTGGCCTGCGTGCGGCACTGGACGCGGCCAATGCCGGGGCCAAGGTGTTGCTTGTCGAGCAACAGCCGGTACTTGGCGGCTCGCTCACCTACGCCCGCTTCGACATTGCCGGCACCCGCGCCACCAGCCTGCGCCAGGAACTGCTGGCTGCCGTCGAGGGCCACCCGAATATCCAGGTGTTGCTGGACGCCACCTGCAACGGCTGGTTCACCGACAACTACCTGCCGGTGATCCAGCACAAACGCCTGTACAAGGTGCGCGCCATCCGCTGCCTGGTGGCGGCCGGCTCGTTCGACCAGCCGGTGGTGTTCCGCAACAACGACCTGCCGGGGGTCATGCTGACCAGCGCCGTGCAGCGGCTGATGAAGCTGTACGCGGTCAAGCCGGGCCAGCGCGCGGTAGTCCTCACCGGCCACGATGACGGCTACCTCGCCGCCCTCGACCTGCAGGAGCAAGGCGTGGCCGTGGCCGCGGTGGTCGACATGCGCGCTGCGCCAGCCGATGCCGCACTGGCCGCAGAACTGAAGCGCCGCGATATACCCGTGCACCTGGGCAGCACCGTGTACGAAGCCCTGCACGAAGCGGGCATGCGCCACGTGAGTGGCGTGGATATTCGCCCGATCACCGGCCAGGGCAAGGTCGGCCCGCATGGCCTGCGCCTGGCCTGCGACCTGCTGTGCATGTCGGCAGGCTACATGCCGGTGTACCAGTTGCCGTGCCAGGCTGGCGGCAAGCTGGCCTACGACGTCAACCGCGACGAGTTCGCCATCAGCAACCTGCCGGCCGGGCTGGACATCGCCGGCTCGGTGAACGGCCGTCACGCTCTGGGTAATGTACTGGCCGACGCCACTCGCGGGGCTGCCGATGCGCTGGCAGCGCTGGGCCTGGAAGCGCCGGTGCAGCCAGTGTTCAGTGCCGAAGCCAAGGTCAACTTCCCCTGGCCGATCTTCCCCCACCCCAAGGGCAAGGATTTCGTCGACTTCGACGAAGACCTGCAAGTGCGCGACATCGTCAACGCCACGCGCAGCGGCTACCGCGATGTGCAACTGGTCAAGCGCTTCTCCACGGTCGGCATGGGCCCGTCCCAGGGCCGCCACTCGGCGCTGCCGACCGCCCGCCTGGTGGCCCACGCCACCGGGCGCAGCATCAGCGAAACCGGGGTGACCACCGCCCGGCCACCGTTCCAGGCGGAAAAACTGGCCCACGTCGCCGGCCGCGCCTTCGACCCGTACCGGCAAACGCCCATGCACCGCCGCCACCTGGAAGCCGGGGCGAAGATGATGCCGGCCGGCATCTGGCAGCGCCCGGCCTATTATGGCAAGCCCGAGGACCGCGAACGCTGCATGCAGGAGGAAGCCCGCCATGTGCGCGAGAAGGTCGGCCTGATCGACGTTTCCACCCTCGGTGGCCTGGATGTGCGCGGCCCCGACGCCGCCGAACTGCTGGAGCGCCTTTACACCTTCGGCTTCGCCAAGCTGGCCATCGGCCGCACCCGCTACGCGCTGATGACCAACGAGCATGGCGTGGTGATCGATGACGGCGTGTGCGCCCGGCTGGGCGAGCAGCACTTCTACGTCACCGCCACCACCAGCGGCGTCGACCGCATCTACCAGCAGATGCTGAAGTGGAATGCGCAATGGCGTCTGGATGTGGACGTCACCAATGTCACCGCCGCGCTGGCCGCGGTCAACCTGGCCGGGCCGCTGTCACGCCAGGTGCTGGCCAAGGTGTGTGACGATGTGGACCTGTCGGCCGAGGCCTTCCCTTACCTCGGCGTACGCCAGGGCACAGTGGCCGGCATTGCCGCGCGCATCCTGCGGGTGGGCTTTGTGGGTGAACTGGGCTACGAAGTGCACGTGCCGGCGCGCCACGCCGAGTGCCTGTGGGATACCTTGATGGAGGCTGGCGCGGGGTTGGGCATTCGCCCGTTCGGCGTCGAGACCCAACGCCTGCTGCGCCTGGAAAAGGGCCACGTGATCATCAGCCAGGACACCGACGGCATGACCCACCCGGCGGAGATCGACATGCAGTGGGCCATCGGCCGCAAGAAGCCATTCTTCGTCGGCAAACGCTCGATCGAGATCCTCGAAGCGCAGCCGCTCAAGCGCAAACTGGTCGGCTTCACCCTGCCCAAGGGCAGCCCACAGCCGCTGGAGGGGCATCTGGTGCTGGACGGGGCGGACATCAGCGGCAACGTCACGTCCTGCGAATACTCGCAAACCCTGGGGCAGATCATTGGCCTGGCTTACGCCGGTGCCCATCAGGCCACGCCTGGCATGCACATCCCGATCCGCGTTGAGGGCGGTGTGATGGTCAATGCCAAAGTGGTGCCACTGCCGTTCCACGATCCCGACAACCTGCGCCAGGAGCTCTGAGCCATGACCAGTTTGCAAGCCAAAGCTTTTATTTCACCCGGCCCGCAGGCCGAACTGCTGCATACCTGCGCGTTGACTGACCTGACCGATCTGGCACGGGTCGGGTTTCGCGGGGGCGACAGTGCCGCTTGCCTGCAGGCGCGTGGCTACCGCTTGCCGTCGCTACCCAACCAGGCCGTGCGCCAAGAAGACGGTGGCTGGATAGCGCGCTTGTCACAGACCGAGTACCTGTTGCTGGGCAGCCTGGCCGACGGCGGTGCACGGGTGGCTGCCGAAGAGGCCGGGTGGGTGCAGGATACCCGGCGCAACTACCTGCTGCCGCGCCAGGATAGTCATGCCTGGCTGCAGCTCTCGGGGGTGCATTGCAGCGCGGTGATGGCCAAGTTGTGCGGGGTGGACTTGCGCACCCGGGCGTTTCCCGTTGGGGCGGTGGCGCAGACCTCGGCGGCGCGGATCAACGTGATCGTGCTGAATGTGGGGAGCGATGAGAGGCCGGCGCTGCAGTTGCTGTTTGATCGGGCATCGCTGGCGTATTTCCGTGAAGCGGTGCTGGATGCCATGGATGAGTTCGATGGTGGGTGGGTCGGGGTAGATGAATTGATGCGTTGACCTGCACCGGCCTCTTCGCGGGTAAACCCGCTCTCATAGAACAACACATGACTCATTGGTTCGGCGAGGTCCTGTAGGAGCAGCCTTGTGCTGCGAAGAGGCCGGGGCTGACAAAGCCTGTCTATTGGCTGTACCGGCCTCTTCGCAGCACAAGGCTGCTCCTACAAAGGACGCGTCAGACGAGCGATATTGGTTCTCTGCGCGACAGCGCAGCCCAAAGGGCTGGGCAATCTCCCGAAGGTCAGAGCTGCACCAACCGCTCACGCAGGAAGTTCACAAACCCCTGAACCGGCCGCGCCACCTGCCGGTGCTGGGGGTACACCGCCGACAGCTGCAGTGCTGGCGGCCGCCACTCATCCAGCACTGTCACCAGTCGCCCATCCGCCAGCGCCTGTCCCACGATGAAGGTTGGCAGATAGGTCACCCCCATCCCGGCAATCGCCGCATCCCTTAGCAGCTCGCCATTGTTAGCCCGCATCCGCCCGACTACCTGGATCGTCTGTACCTTGCCGCCCTGGCGGAACTGCCACTGCACCTGCCGCGAATGACCATACGGCAGGCAATCATGCCCAGCCAGTTGCTCCGGCCTGGCCGGCACGCCCCGAGCCTCCAGGTACGCCGGGCTCGCACAATACACCCGCTCGACACTGGCAATGCGCCGCGCAATCAGGCTGGAATCCTCCAGCGCACCAATCCGTAGCGCCAGGTCATAGCCCTCGCCGATCAGGTCCACTGCGCGGTCGCTCAAGTCCACCTCCACATCCACCTGCGGGTGCAACTGCAGGAACTCGGTCAGCAGGCACCCCAGGTGCGCCATGGCGAACGACAGCGGCGCGCTCAGACGCAAGGTGCCACGCAAGGCCTGGGCCTGGCCGCTGATGTCGTGCTCCACCTGCTGCACTTCGCCGAGCAGGCGCAACGCCGACTGGTAGTAGTGCTGGCCCAGCGGCGTGGCATCCAGGCGCCGGGTGGAGCGGTTGAGCAGGCGCACGCCCAGGCGCTCCTCAAGCTGCATCAGGCGCCGGCTGACCGATTGCTTGGACATCCCCAGGCGGTCGGCAGCCGCAGTGAAACTGCCAGCTTCCATGACCTGGGCAAAGATCCGCATGTCTTCGTAAGGGTTCATTGTCTCGCTCTTGGTGACAGTCAAACGCTTTATAGCGGCTTTTTCCCATCAACGCATCTCCCTAATCTACGCACAAGTCGCAGCGATGGCCCTGAAGGCCAGGCAAGACGCCCACTACCAACATTCAACAGAAAAGGATTCGCTCATGAACATTGTCCACAAAACCCTTACCGCTTCCCTTCTGGCCCTGTCCGTTTCCAGCGCCTTCGCTGCTGGCAGCCCGGGTATCGAACAGCACACCCAGGCCTTCCTCGAAGCCCTGGAACAAGGCGGCGGCAAGCCACTGGAGCAGCTCAGCCCGAAAGACGCCCGCGCGGTGCTGACCGGTGCCCAGGCCTCGGTAAAGGTCGATCTCTCGGGTATCGAGGTGAAGGAACGCACCATCCAGGCCAACGGCGAGTCGATCAAACTGCAAGTGGTGCGCCCGGCCAACGTGAAGGGTGACCTGCCGGTGTTCATGTTCTTCCACGGTGGCGGCTGGGTGCTCGGCGATTTCCCGACCCACCAGCGGCTGATCCGCGACCTGGTGGTTGGCTCTGGCGCAGTGGCGGTCTACGTCGACTACACCCCATCGCCGGAAGCGCACTACCCGACCGCGATCAACCAGGCCTACGCCGCCACCCGCTGGGTGGCCGAGCATGGCAAGGAAATTGGCGTGGACGGCAAGCGCCTGGCCGTGGCCGGCAACAGCGTCGGCGGCAACATGGCGGCAGTAGTGGCCTTGAAAGCCAAAGAGGCCGGCACCCCGGCCCTGCGTTTCCAGCTGCTGCTGTGGCCGGTGACCGATGCCAGCTTCGAAACTGCGTCGTACAAGCAGTTTGCCGAGGGGCACTTCCTGACCACCGGGATGATGAAGTGGTTCTGGGACAACTACACCACCGATGCCAAGGCGCGGGAACAGATCTACGCCTCGCCGCTGCGGGCCAGCAGTGAACAGCTCAAGGGCCTGCCGCCGGCCCTGGTGCAAACGGCCGAGTTCGACGTGCTGCGCGATGAAGGTGAGGCTTATGCTCGTAAACTGAATGCTGCCGGGGTAACCGTTACCTCGGTGCGCTACAACGGCATGATCCATGACTACGGGCTGCTCAACCCGCTGCATCAGGTGCCGGCCGTGCAAGCGGCCATGCGCCAGGCCGCCGACGAGCTGAAAGTGCACCTGCAGTAACCTCATCCACGCATGCGGCAGGGCCTGGTGCCCTGCCGGTTCAGGAGACCCGTCATGCTCACCGTACGCAACGCCAAAGACCGCGGCCTGGCCTTTCATGGCTGGCTGAAATCGTTCCACACCTTCTCCTTCGGCCACTACCGCAACCCGGACGAGCAAGGGTTCTCGGACCTGCTGGTGATCAACGACGACCGCGTCATCCCCGGCAAGGGCTTTGGCCAGCACCCGCACCGCGACATGGAGATTTTCTCCTACGTGCTGGAAGGCGCGCTGGAGCACAAGGACACGCTGGGCACCGGCTCGGTGATCCGCCCGGGCGATGTGCAGCTGATGAGCGCTGGCCACGGCGTGGCCCACAGCGAGTTCAACCACAGCCAGGTGCAGCCGGTGCACTTCCTGCAGATCTGGATCGTACCGAACGTGCAGGGGGCAACGCCGCGTTACCAGCAACAGCATTTCAGTGCCGAGGAAAAGCGCGGCAAGCTGCGCCTGATCATCTCGCCGGATGGCGCCGAGGGGTCATTGCAGGTACGGCAGAATGCGCGGGTGTATGCCGGCCTGTTCGACGGTGACGAGCGTGCCATCCTGACCTTGCCGGAAAACCGCCATGCCTATGTGCATGTGGCCCGGGGCAGCATCGAGCTCAATGGGCAAGTGCTGAATGAAGGGGATGGGGTGCGAGTGAGGCAGGAACAGGTGCTGGAGCTGGGCAACGGGGTGGATGCCGAGGTGCTGGTATTCGACCTGCGGCCGCATGAGTTGCCTGGCATGCCTTGAGGCAGGTCCGGCCCTTTCGCGGGTA
Organism: Pseudomonas sp. SA233; assembly: GCF_054792385.1. NCBI lineage: Bacteria > Pseudomonadati > Pseudomonadota > Gammaproteobacteria > Pseudomonadales > Pseudomonadaceae > Pseudomonas > Pseudomonas sp. SA233. Next base: position 3,623,233 of record NZ_CP096449.1, read on the forward strand.
AACCCGCTCCCACAGGTACGCCACAGACTTCGAAATCTGTGGCGTACCTGTGGGAGCGGGTTTACCCGCGAAGAGGCCGCAAATCCAACTCAGGGCTCGAACCCTTCGACGATGATCACCTCAGCCTTCGCCACCCCCTGGCGATGGCTGCAAGCCTCTTGGTACAGCTCGGACCGGTAACACGCCAGCGCCTGCTCGTACGAATCGAACTCGATCACCACGCTACGCTGAGGGGTAGGCCGCCCTTCCATTGCCTCGCTACGCCCGCCACGGGCCAGGAAGCGGCCGCCGAATGCCTTGAAGGCAGCCGGGGCGCGCTGGGTGTACTGCTGGTATTGCTCGGGGTCAGTCACGTCCACATGGGCGATCCAATAGGCCTTCATGCGCTGCTCTCCTGTTACGGCGATATTTGTGTATGATGGTATACCATAATAATCATCCCACCACAGTGAGCGTGCAACATGGCTTTCAACACCATCGAAGAACTTCTCGAGGACTACCGGCAAGGCAAGATGGTCCTGCTGGTGGATGACGAGGACCGGGAAAACGAAGGCGACCTGCTGATCGCCGCCGAGCGTTGCGACGCCCAGGCTATCAACTTCATGGCCCGTGAAGCGCGCGGGCTGATCTGCCTGACGCTGACCGACGATCACTGCCAACGTCTGGGCCTGGAGCAGATGGTGCCGGCCAACGGCAGCGTTTTCAGCACCGCCTTCACCGTGTCGATCGAGGCTGCCACGGGCGTTACCACCGGTATTTCCGCTGCTGATCGGGCACGTACGGTGGCAGCGGCGATGGCCCCCGACGCCCGCCCGGAAGACCTGGTGCAACCCGGCCACATCTTCCCCCTGCGCGCCCGCGAAGGCGGTGTACTGACGCGCGCCGGCCACACCGAAGCCGGCTGCGACCTGGCGCGCCTGGCCGGGTTCACCCCGGCGTCGGTTATCGTCGAAGTACTCAACGATGACGGCACCATGGCCCGCCGCCCGGACCTGGAGGTGTTCGCTGCCCGGCACGGCATCAAGATAGGCACCATCGCCGACCTCATCCACTACCGCCTGAGCACCGAGCAGACCATCAAGCGCATCGGCGAACGCGAACTGCCGACCGTGCATGGCACCTTCCGCCTGGTCACCTACGAAGACCGCATCGAAGGTGGCGTACACATGGCCATGGTCATGGGCGATATCCGCCGCAAGCAGCCGACCCTGGTGCGAGTGCACGTGATCGACCCGCTGCGCGACCTGGTCGGCGCCGAATACGCCGGCCCCGCCAACTGGACGCTTTGGGCGGCGCTGCAGAAGGTGGCCGAGGAAGGCGCCGGCGTGGTGGTGATCCTGGCCAACCATGAGTCCTCGCAGGCGCTGCTGGAGCGCGTGCCGCAGCTGACCCAGCCGGTGCGGCCTTACCAGCGTGGGCAATCGAAGGTGTACTCGGAGGTGGGAACAGGCGCGCAGATCCTGCAGGACCTGGGCGTGGGCAAGCTGCGCCACCTGGGCCCGCCGCTGAAATACGCGGGGCTGGCGGGGTATGAGCTGGAGGTGGTGCAGAGCATCCCCTTCGAGCCGGACATGGTCGGCTAAAACACCGAAGCAACTGACTTGGCAGGGCCCTGTAGGAGCGGGTTCACCCGCGAATGCGATGGTGAAGCCACCAACGCATTCGCGGGTGAACCCGCTCCTACAGGGCCCGCGCTGTTTCTGAAAGGGACGGAGTGATGGCCGGTAGCCTCATACCTCTTGCCAAAAGTTTGGAATACCATAATATGATATCCCGTAGACCTTGAATCTGCAGGCCGGCACCTACAATCAAAAACGGCCAAAAAACACTTTGTTTTAGCTGCTCCCCGAACACTGTTGGCGGGCGCACCACAAGCCCCGCCTCGAATAACAAAAGCAACGAGGGCGTAACCATGCTGTTGAGCAAACGTGTAACCGCAGTGCTGTCCGCCAGCCTGCTGACCCTGGCATGTCAGGCTGCCCAGGCCGCCGACAGCCTGAACTTCGTCAGCTGGGGCGGTACCACCCAGGACGCCCAGAAAGAAGCGTGGGCAGTACCATTCACCAAAGCCACCGATATCAAGGTCGTCCAGGACGGCCCCACCGACTATGGCAAGCTCAAGGCCATGGTCGAGAGCGGCAACGTGCAGTGGGACGTGGTCGACGTCGAAGCCGACTTCGCCCTGCGTGCCGCCAGCGAAGGCCTGCTCGAACCCCTCGATTTCACCCAGATCAAGCGCGACAAGATCGACCCGCGCTTCGTCTCCGACCATGGCGTCGGCTCGTTCTTCTTCTCCTTCGTGCTCGGCTACAACGAAGGCAAGCTCGGTGCCAACAAACCGGTGGACTGGACCGCACTGTTCGATACCAAGACCTACCCCGGCAAGCGCGCCCTGTACAAATGGCCCAGCCCAGGCGTACTGGAACTGGCCCTGCTGGCCGACGGCGTAGCCCCCGACAAGCTGTACCCGCTGGACCTGGACCGCGCCTTCAAGAAGCTCGACACCATCAAGAAAGACATCGTCTGGTGGGGCGGCGGCGCCCAGTCGCAGCAACTGCTGGCCTCGGGTGAAGCCTCGCTCGGCCAGTTCTGGAACGGCCGCGTCTATGCCCTGCAGCAAGACGGTGCACCGGTGGGCGTGAGCTGGAAGCAGAACCTGGTCATGGCCGACTTCCTGGTCATCCCCAAAGGTGCCAAGAACAAGGACGCGGCCATGAAGTTCCTGGCCAACGCCAGCAGCGCCGAAGGCCAGGCCGAGTTCGCCAACAAGACCGCCTACGCGCCGGTGAACGTCGACAGCGTGGCCAAGCTGGACAAAGACCTCGCGCAGAACCTGCCGACCGCCTACGCCCAGGACCAGGTCACCCTCGACTTCGCCTACTGGGCCAAGAACGGCCAGGCCATCGCAGCCCGCTGGAATGAGTGGTTGGTCAAATGAAAGTCGCCATCAACGCCCTGCATAACGCGCAAGGTGCCCCCACGGGCACCGGCGCCCCGGGAACGGCCCCCCGCCGCGTCAGCCTGAGCCAGCGCTGGAAAGGCAGCCGCAATCTGCTGCCGGCGCTGCTGTTCCTTGGCCTGTTCTTCTTCGCCCCGCTGGCCGGCCTGTTGCTGCGCGGGGTGCTGGAGCCAACGCCGGGCCTGGGCAACTACGAGCAGCTGTTCGCCAACTCGGCCTATGCGCGGGTGCTGTTCAACACCTTCTCGGTGGCCGGCGTGGTCACCCTGATCAGCGTGCTGCTGGGCTTCCCGCTGGCCTGGGCAATTACCCTGGTGCCCAAGGGCTGGGGCCGCTGGTTGCTGAACATCGTGCTGCTGTCGATGTGGACCAGCCTGCTGGCGCGCACCTACTCGTGGCTGGTGCTGCTGCAGAGCTCGGGGGTGATCAACAAGGCGTTGATGGCCATGGGTATCATCGATGCCCCGCTGGAAATGGTGCACAACCTGACCGGCGTGGTGATCGGCATGAGCTACATCATGATCCCGTTCATCGTGCTGCCGCTGCAGGCGACCATGCACGCCATCGACCCGATGGTGCTGCAGGCCGGCTCGATCTGTGGCGCCAGCCCGTGGACCAATTTCTGGAAAGTGTTCCTGCCGCTGTGCCGCTCGGGGCTGTTCTCCGGGGCACTGATGGTGTTCGTGATGTCGCTCGGTTACTACGTCACCCCGGCCCTGCTGGGCGGTGCGCAGAACATGATGCTGCCCGAATTCATCATCCAGCAGGTGCAGTCGTTCCTCAACTGGGGCCTGGCCAGCGCCGCCGCCGCACTGCTGGTGGTGATCACCCTGGTGCTCTTCTACCTGTACCTGAAGCTGCAGCCGGAATCCCCGGTTGGCAACGCGAGGTAAACCGCCATGCTCCTGTCTCCCAATGCCATGGGCCGCCCGCTGCGTACGGGCCTGTACCTGACCACCGGGGTCATCGCGGCCTTCCTGCTGCTGCCGGTGGTGTTCATCGTGTTGCTGTCGTTCGGCTCGTCGCAGTGGCTGGTGTTCCCGCCACCGGGCTGGACCTTCAAGTGGTACGGCCAGTTCTTCTCCAACCCGGAGTGGATGGACGCCGCGCTGGCCAGCCTGAAGGTGGCCGTGCTGACCACCATCGCCGCCGTGCTGCTCGGCCTGCCCACCGCGTTTGCCCTGGTGCGTGGCCGCTTCCCCGGCCGCGAGCTGCTGTACGGGCTGTTCACCATGCCGATGATCGTGCCGCTGGTGATCATTGCCGTGGCGGTGTACGCGCTGTTCCTCAAGCTCGGCTACACCGGCACGCTGTTCGCCTTCGTGGTCAGCCACGTGATCGTCGCCCTGCCCTTCACCATCATCTCGATCATCAATTCGCTGAAGCTGTTCGACCAATCCATCGAGGATGCCGCGGTGATCTGCGGCGCCTCGCGCCTGCAGGCGATCTTCAAGGTAACCTTCCCGGCGATTCGCCCGGGGATGATCGCCGGCGGCCTGTTCGCCTTCCTGGTGTCGTGGGATGAAGTGGTGCTGAGCGTGATGATGGCCAGCCCCGACCTGCAGACCCTGCCGGTGAAGATGTGGACCACCCTGCGCCAGGACCTCAGCCCGGTCATCGCCGTGGCCTCGACCCTGCTGATCGGCCTGTCGCTGCTTGTCATGTTCATTGCCGCCGCCTTGCGCCGGCGCACCGAAGCCAACGCCTGAACGCGCGGAGAAAACAACAATGAGTGCAGTGATCAAAGACAACGCGCACGGCAAGACCCTGGTCAGCCTGCGCGGCCTGAACAAGCACTACGGCGACTTCACCGCCGTGGACAACCTCGACCTGGAAATCCAGGACGGCGAGTTCCTGACCTTCCTCGGTTCCAGCGGCTCGGGCAAGTCCACCACCCTGTCGATGCTGGCCGGCTTCGAAACACCGAGCAGCGGCGAGATCCTGGTCGATGGCCAGTCACTGGTCAACGTGCCGCCGCACAAGCGTGACATCGGCATGGTGTTCCAGCGCTATTCGCTGTTCCCGCACCTGAACGTGCGCGACAACATCGGCTTTCCGCTGGCCATTCGCAAGCTCGGCGCCAGCGAAACCAGCAAGCGCGTCGATGCCATGCTCAAGCTGGTGCAGCTGGAAAAGTTCGCCCACCGCAAGCCGTCGCAGATGTCCGGTGGCCAGCAGCAGCGCGTGGCTATCGCCCGGGCGCTGGTGTACGAACCGCGCATCCTGCTGATGGACGAACCGCTCGGCGCGCTGGACAAGAAGCTGCGCGAAGACCTGCAGGATGAACTGCGCCAGTTGCACCGGCGCCTGGGCATCACCATCGTCTACGTCACCCACGACCAGGAAGAAGCCATGCGCCTGTCCCAGCGCATCGCCATCTTCAGCCATGGCAAGATCGTCGGCCTGGGCACCGGTTACGACCTGTACCAAAACCCGCCGAATGCCTTCGTCGCCTCGTTCCTGGGCAACTCCAACTTCCTGCGGATCAAGGCCAGCAGCAATGGCGCGGGCAGCTTCGAGGGCCAGCCGGTAGCCATCCGCCTGACCCCGGGCCTGGCCGCCTCGCAGGATGCACTGATCATGGTACGCCCGGAAAAGGCCCTGGCCCTGACCGCCGAACAGGCCGCACGCGAGCCGCTGCCGGCGGGGTGGAACGAGGTCAGTGCCAAGGTTGGTGAAGTGCTGTTCCTGGGCGAGAGCCAGACCTGCCACGTAGTGACCGCGGGCGGAACCGAGCTGACGGTCAAGGCTTTGTCGGCGGCGGGCATGCCGATGCAGCCAGGGGATACCGTGAAGGTGCGCTGGGCGGTGGCGGATGCGTGCATCTATACCGAGTGGGCGGAAAGTGACCTGAGCAAGTCTGCCGGGGCGCATTGAAACCGCTGGGGCCGCTTTGCGGCCCTTTCGCGACACAAGGCCGCTCCTACAGGGGCGGCCTTTCACTGCCCCATGGACTGTCACATTATCATCACGCCACTGTCGTAATCTGCCGGCCATCTCTATGCCATAGGCCTTCCGGCATGCCCCGCCTGCTTGTCTTGCTGCTCACCCTGCTGCCGCTGGCGACCCTGGCCGAGCCCGCTCACCTGCGCGTGCAAGGCTCCAACACCATCGGCGCGGCCTTGCTGCCAGCGCTGGTGCAAGGGCAATTGCGCGCACAGCAAGCTACCGCCATCGAACAATACCCAGGCAAGCTGGCCAACGAGACTGTCATCACCGCTCGCGATACGCATGGCCAGCCTTTGCGCATCGACATCGCCGCACACGGTTCCAGCACCGGCTTCGTCGCCCTGGGCCATGGCGAGGCCGACCTGGCCGCCGCGTCGCGGCCTATCAACGACAACGAAGCAAGCCAACTGCACGCTTTGGGCGACCTGCGCGCCGCTGCCGCCGAACAAGTCATCGGCCTGGATGGCGTCGCGGTCATCGTTCACCCCGACAACCCGCTACCACAGCTCACCACGGGGCAACTGGCACAGATCTTTGCCGGGCAGATCCAGCGCTGGGAGCAATTGGGTGTTGTCGGCGGGGCCATCCACCTGTACGCCCGTGACGACCGCTCCGGTACCTTCGAGACCTTCAAGGCCCTGGTGCTGGAACCCCAGCAAAGCGAGCTCTCGCCCAAGGCCCAACGCTTCGAGTCCAGCGACGAGCTGGCCGCGCGAGTGGGCGCCGACCGCCAGGCCATCGGTTTCAGCAGCCTGGCGGCGGTGCATGGGGCCAAGGTGCTGGCGGTGGCCGAAGGTGACGCGCCGGCCATGCTGCCGGAGCGTGCACTGGTGGCCAGCGAGGACTACCCGCTATCGCGGCGCCTGTACTTCTACCTGCCGGCCAACCCCAAGCCCCAGGCCAAGGCGCTGGCCGATTTCACCCAGAGTCCCGCGGGCCAGGCGATCGTCGCCCAGCAGGGTTTCGTTTCGCAGCAGATCAAGGCCCAACCTGTGCCCCTTCAGGCCGACATGCCGCCGCGCTATCGCACCCTCGCCCTACAGGCGCAACGGTTGAGCGTGAATTTCCGCTTCCAGGAAGGCAGCGCCAGCCTAGACAACAAGGCCCTGCGCGATGTCCAGCGGGTTGCCGACTACCTGCGCCAAGCGGGCAAGTTGCAGCGCAAGGCGGTGCTGGTGGGCTTTGGCGACCCCAAGGAGACACCCGGTCGCGCCGCCCTGCTCTCCCGCCTGCGGGCCCAAGCGGTGCGTCGTGAGCTGGCGCGCGATGGCGTGGAGGTGCTGGAGGTGACGGGGATGGGGGATGAACTGCCAGTGGCAGGGAACGAACTGGAGCAAGGGCGACTGCGTAATCGCCGGGTGGAAGTGTGGGTGCATTGATCTGAAAGCAGCACACATCCCTGTAGGAGCAGCCTTGTGCTGCGAAGAGGCCAGTATGGCCAACACATTTGTGCAAGGTTGACCGGCCTCTTCGCAGCACAAGGCTGCTCCTACAAGAAGCGTGCTTAAGTGTGTGCCGTGCTTGGCAAAGAAATGTAACAGCTCCCCATTCGGCATCACCGGCAAACGGGTCTAGGCTCAAGCCCATGTGATACCGGGCCCCTCTGACGGCTGCCAGGCCGCCATGTCGGATCACTGTTGCCATGCAACGTCGACATTCAAGGAGGGGCTCATGACAGCTCTACACACATTCCTCACCACCCCGTTCCTCGGTACCAGCACCTGGTTGTGGCTGGTGTTCATGGCCATCGTCATCGGTTTGCTGGTACTCGACCTGGGCGTGCTGCACCGTCACGACCGGGAAATCGAAATGCGCGAGAGCCTGCTGCTGTATTCGGGCTATTTCAGCGTCGGCGTGCTGTTCGGCGTCGGTGTCTGGTACCAGTTGGGCGCGCAGTCGGCGCTGGAGTTCTACACCGGGTTCCTGGTCGAACAGTCGCTGTCGATGGACAACGTGTTCGTCATGGCGATGATCTTCAGCTATTTCGCCATCCCCCGCCGCTACCAGCACCGCGTGCTGTTCTGGGGCATCCTCGGGGTGGTGTTCCTGCGGGCGATCATGATCGGCGTGGGCGCGGCGCTGGTGCAGAACTTCGCCTGGGTACTCTATATTTTCGGTGCCTTCCTGCTGTTTACCGGGGTGAAGATGGCGCTGTCGAAGGAAGATAGCCGCCCCGACCTGGCCAACAACCCGATCCTCAAGTTCGTGCGCCGGCACATGCGGGTCACCGAGCAGATCCACGGCTCGCACTTCTTCGTGCAGCAGACCCCGCCCGGGCAGCACAAGGCGCTACGCCATGCCACCCCGCTGTTCATGGCGCTGGTGCTGATCGAACTGGCCGACCTGGTGTTCGCCGTCGACAGTGTCCCGGCAATCTTCGCCATCACCCAGGACCCGTTCATCGTCTACACCTCGAACATCTTCGCCATCCTCGGCTTGCGCTCGTTGTATTTTGCGCTGGCGGCGCTGATGCACCGGTTCGTTTACCTCAAGTACGCGCTCGCGCTGGTGCTGATCTTCATTGGCTGCAAGATCTTCTACCACGGCATGGTGGGCAAGGTGCCGGCATTGCTGTCGCTGGGGGTGACGTTCGGGTTGTTGCTGGGTGGGGTGGTGGTTTCGTTGGTCAAGACGCGGGGGAAAAAGCCGGAAATCAAGGGTGCTCAACCCAGACAGCCTTCAAATGCCGATCGCACGGTCAGCGAGAAGGAGGAAGACCCGCAGATGCGGGTCTGACCATCCAGAGAACCAGTGAGCCTTCAAGGGCCTCTTAGCGGGCAAGCCCGCGAAGAGGCCGGAACAAGCCGGTAAATCACCGCCCGCTACGCATCATCTCCGCCGGCACGTACTTGCCGATCTCATACTTGCCGATCGCCGCCCGGTGCACTTCATCTGGCCCGTCGGCCAGGCGCAAGGTGCGTTGCATGGCGTACATGTAAGCCAGCGGGAAATCGCCACTCACCCCTGCCCCGCCATGAATCTGGATCGCCCGGTCGATCACCTTCAGTGCCACGTTCGGCGCCACTACCTTGATTTGCGCAATCTCGCTGCGGGCCACCTTGTTGCCGACCGTATCCATCATGTAGGCCGCTTTCAACGTCAGCAGCCGGGCCATGTCGATCTCCATGCGCGAGTCGGCAATCTTGTCGACGTTGCCGCCCAGACGCGCCAGTGGCCGGCCGAAGGCGGTACGCTCCACCGAGCGCTTGCACATCAGTTCCAGCGCGCGCTCGGCCATGCCGATCGAGCGCATGCAGTGGTGGATACGGCCAGGGCCAAGGCGCCCCTGGGCAATTTCGAAGCCACGGCCTTCACCCAGGATCACGTTCTCATACGGTACCCGCACATTCTCGAAGAGCACCTCGGCGTGGCCGTGGGGAGCATCGTCATAGCCGAACACCGGCAGCGGGCGGACGATCTTCACCCCAGGCGCATCGGTGGGCACCAGCACCATCGAGTGCTGCTGGTGGCGTGGCCCTTCAGGGTCGGACAAGCCCATGAAGATCATTACCTTGCAGCGCGGATCGCACGCGCCGGAGGTCCACCACTTGCGGCCGTTGATTACCCATTGGTCACCGTCACGCACGGCGGTGGCGGCCATGTTGGTGGCATCCGAGGAGGCCACGTCCGGTTCGGTCATGGCGAACGCCGAACGGATCTCGCCACGCAGCAGCGGCTCCAGCCACTGGCGCTTCTGCGCTTCACTGCCATAGCGCACCAGCACTTCCATGTTGCCGGTGTCCGGCGCCGAGCAGTTGAACGGCTCCGGGCCGAGCAACGAACGGCCCATGATTTCCGCCAGCGGGGCGTATTCCAGGTTGCTCAGGCCGGCACCGTATTCCGATTCGGGCAGGAACAGGTTCCACAGCCCTTCAGCGCGGGCCTTGGCCTTGAGTTCTTCCATGATCGCGGTGGGCTGCCAGCGGTCACCCTCGGCGACCTGGCGCTCGAACACCGCCTCGGCGGGGTAGACATAGGCGTCCATGAACGCGCTGACGCGCTCACGCAGTGCCTGGACCTTGGGCGAATAGGCGAAATCCATCGGGGCTACCTTCACGGTTCGGAGTACATGGGCCAGAGCCTAGAGCAGCATGGCCTCATCCACCTAGCCTATTTTCCGCGTGTATAAACATTCATAACCGATATATGATCGGCCAATAATTCCAACAAAGAGCGGCGCCCATGAACCTCAGCAAGGTCGACCTCAACCTGTTCATCGTGTTCGATGCGATCTACACCGAAGCCAACCTGACCCGCGCCGGGCAGATCGTCGGCATCACCCAGCCGGCAGTGTCCAACGCCCTTTCGCGGCTGCGCGAAACCTTCAATGACCCGCTGTTCGTGCGCACCGCGCAAGGCATGGTGCCAACGCCCATGGCGCAGAACATCATCGGCCCGGTGCGCAATGCCTTGGCACTGTTGCGCACCTCGGTGCAGGAAAGCCGCATCTTCAACCCGCAACAGGCCAACAAGACTTTCCGCATCAGCATGACCGACCTGACCGAAGCGGTCATCCTGCCGCCGCTGTTCCAGCGCTTGCGCCGCCTGGCGCCGGCGGTGCTGATCGAAAGCTTTTTGTGCAAGCGCCGCGAGACCACCAAGGAACTTGCCGCCGGCCGCCTGGACTTCGCCATCGACGCACCGTTGAACACCGACCCGCAAGTACGCCACGTCAAACTGATGCAAGACCGCTATGTCTGCGCCCTGCGCCAGGGCCACCCGCTGGCCGACAGCAAGCTGACCCTCGACAACTACCTCGGCATGACCCACATCCATATTTCCAGCCGCCGCAACGGCCTGGGCTATGTCGACCTGGCCCTGGGCAAGATGGGCGTGCAGCGCAAGGTTGCCTTGCGCTCGCAGCATTACCTTATGGCCTCGCAGGTGTTGCAGCAGACCGACATGGCGATGACCGTCCCCGAGCGCTTCGCCCGCCGCCATCAGTTGCGTTACCAGCCACTGCCGGTGGAGGTGCCTGCGCTGGAAACGCACCTGTACTGGCATGAAAGCACCGATCAGGACCCGGCCAACCGCTGGATGCGCGAGCAGATCACCGAGTTGTGCGAACGTGTGGTGGCCGAGGAAGAAAGGGCCTTGGAACCAGCCTGAACAGAATGGCGGGATGCGGAGAAAAAAATCCCAAGAAAAACTCGATAGAGAGAAATTTTTCTTGATCATTTCCAGAATGGAGCCGCTGGAAGTGAAAAATATCTCCGAAGTAGCGGGTACGCTTGCTCCAACGATTGCCGATTTCACGGCGACAGACACGGACCCGCCCTCATGCCCAGCGCCCCGCTCTATTTCGATTACGCCGCCACCACTCCGGTCGACGACCGGGTCATCGAAACCATGCTCGCCTGCCTTGGCAGCCAGGGCAACTTCGGCAACCCGGCGTCCAGTGGCCATGCCTTCGGCCAGGCAGCCCGCCACGCCGTGGAGCAGGCCCGTCAGCAAGTGGCCGAACGCGTCGGCGCACAGGCCGATGCACTGGTCTGGACCTCAGGTGCGACCGAGTCCAACAACCTGGCGCTCAAGGGCATTGCCCAGGGCCTCGGCCAGCCCGGGCACCTGATCACCAGCCAACTGGAACACAAGGCCGTGCTCGACACGGTGGCCGAACTGGAGCGCCAGGGTTGGGCCGTTACCCGCCTGGCACCGGATGCCGCCGGCCTGATTCAGCCTGCGGCGGTGCAGGCAGCGTTGCGCGCCGACACACGCCTGATATCGCTGATGGCGGTGAACAATGAACTGGGCACGATCACCGACTTTGCCGCGATTGGCGAACAGGTACGTGCCCACGGTGCCCTGCTGCACGTGGATGCGGCGCAGGCGGTGGGCAAACTGGCCATCGACCTGAACGCCATGGCCGTGGACTTGATGTCGTTCTCGGCGCACAAGGTGTATGGGCCCAAGGGCATCGGTGCGCTCTACGTGGGGCCACGCGCCCGCACGCTGATGCGTGCGCAGATGCACGGCGGCGGCCATGAGCAAGGCCTGCGCTCCGGCACCCTGGCGACCCACCAGATTGCCGGCATGGGCAGTGCCTTTGCCCTGGCCGGCCAGCCCGGCGACAGCGAACACCTGCGCCTCGAACAACTGGCCAGGCGCCTGCGTGAAGGCCTGCTGGCCCTGCCCGGCGTCACCCTCAACGGCTGCGCCAAACAACGCATTCCCCATACGCTGAACCTGTGTATCGACAGCAAGGGCTTCAACAGCGCGGCGCTGGCCAGCGAGCTGGCGTTGTCGACCACCTCGGCCTGCAATTCGGCGAGCAATGCAGCCTCGCATGTGCTGCTCGCGTTGGGGCTGGATGAACGCCAGGCACGTAACAGTGTGCGCCTGAGCATCGGGCGTTTCAGCAACGAGGCCGAAGTGGACAAGGCCCTCGAAGTGTTTGGCCGGGTGCTGACAGCGGCGTCAGCGGCACTTTGGTGAAACTTCCCTAAAACAGCCGGCTGTCCGGGGTGAAGTCCTCGACCTCGAGCCTGGCGCTGTTTGCCTGCGGATGGCGCGGGTTGAACAGGTAATTGGTGGTGCTGGGCATGATCGCGCTCGGCACCGGCAGCAGCAACGCCGAACACTCATCCAGAAAACGGTTGCCCAGGCCCCGGGTCAGTTCGGTCTGGCTCGACCAGCCAGGCTGCAAGGCGGGCAACTGCGCTTGCGAAACGGTGTCGGGCAACTCGATACGCAGCAGCCGCATGGTGGTGGGGAAATCCTCAGGGTCGATCTCCAGGTGCACCAGCACCTCCAGCATCGCCCCGGCCGGGCTGGTGGCGGCATACACCACTGGCCGGCCCGCCTGGTGCCAGCGGCCGCTGACACGCAAGCCGCCCGTTCCGCTCAAGTCTGCATAGGCGCTGATACGCCACAGAATCACAGGCCGAAGCCCTCGGCGATCTGCAGCAACATCTCTTCGACCTGGGTGGTGCCCTGCTGGGTGGTTAGCATCTGCATCGGCGTCAGCCCCGAGAAGCGCTCCTTGGGCTTGGACAGCCAGCGTTTTGCCTTGCCTGCCTCACCGAACACGGCTTCGGCCATGGCGGTGATATGGGCCGAGCGGAACAGCCGGTCGCTTTCTTCCACGGTCAGCGGCTGGTCACGTTCGATGCGGGTTTTCAGCGTGCGCAGGGGAATGATCTGGTCACGCTCCACAGGGGTGAATACGCCGAGTTCGGTCAGTTTCACCAGCCAGGTGGCAGCGAAGCCATGGGTGATGCGGGTGTGGATTTCGAAGTCACTGGCGAGTTCGGGGATTTCCAGCAGTGCATGCAGGCGCGCCCGGTACTCGTGGTAACCGTTGTCGCGAAGCACTTCGGCAAGCATGGCTCTCTCCTTTCCGGCGTTTGCCGACAAGTATGCGGCATATGCCGGATTTTGCAAGCCGACCGGAAAGACGGGGCCGCAGAGCGGCCCCGGCAACCTCACAGGAAGGTGAACACCTGCGAAGCCGGCAACCGCGACTTGTTCAGCCCGGCATTGAAGTCCGCCTCGCTGCGATAGCCCAGGCTGAGAATGACCACACTGGTGTATCCACGCTCACGCAAGCCCAGCTCGGCATCGAGAATCTTGCTGTCGAAGCCTTCGATCGGGGTGGCATCCAGCCCATGTGCCGCAGCCCCCAGCAAGGCAGTACCCAACGCCAGGTAGGTCTGCTTTTCCATCCAGTGCTGCACGTCCTTCTGATCGAAGCGGTGCAGGTCGACGTAATGCCGACGGCTCTGGTTCTGCCCGGCACGCGCCTGCTCATCGCGGAAGCGGCCATCGGCGGCTTCCTGGTGAAGCACGGCATCCAGGTGCGCTTCGGTCATCTCGGTTCGGGTGCAGAACACGATCACATGCGAGGCATCAAGGATCTTCGGCGAATTGTAGGCATAGCGCTCTGCGGTGCTTTTGGCCAGGCGAGCCTTGCCTTCTGCGCTGTCGGCAACGATGAAATGCCACGGCTGCGAGTTGACCGAGGAAGGGCTATGGCGCAGTTGCTCGAGCAGGGCATCGACAGTCGCCTGGGGAATGCGGCGCGAGGCATCGTAGGCTTTGGTGGTGTAGCGGCGCTTGGCCAGAGAGACGGTATCCATGCAACAACTCCGGGAATGAACAGAGGATTTGCCGGGCATCTTATCTTTCCTGCAGAAAAGAAAAACCGGCACAATGCAGCAACACTTTCATCCTTGGAGTGAAAATGCTGCGCATCGCCGACCTCGAACTGTTCGTCCGCAGCAGCGTGCTGGGCAGCTTCACCGCCGCCGCCCATGAGGCCGAACTGCTGCCGGGGCAGGTGGCCGCCGCGATCAAGCGCCTGGAGCGCGACCTGGATGTGCGCCTGTTCGCCCGCACTACCCGCAGCCTGCGCCTGACCGCCGAAGGCGAGTTGTACCTGCCGACTGCCCTGAATGTGCTGGAGAGCCTGCGCCAGGGGCGTGAAGACCTGCATGGCAACGCCAAAACCCTGCGCGGTACCCTGCAGGTTTCGGCACCGTCCGACCTGGGCCGCAACATGTTGCTGCCGTGGCTGAGCGCCTTCCGCCGCGAGCACCCGGCCCTACACCTTCGCTTCTTCCTGTCTGACCAGATTGCCGACCTCAACCGCGACCCGGTAGATGTGGCGATCCGCTACGGCCTCAACCAGGACGCCAACTACATTGCCCTGCCGCTGGCAGACTGGAACCGCCGGGTGCTGGTGGCGGCGCCCGACTACCTGGCCCGTCACGGCCGCCCCCTCACGCCCGACGCCCTGCAGCAGCATGCCTGCCTGCTGTACATGCAGCACAACCGGGTCTACGACAAGTGGCGGGTGGGCAACCGCACCGTGCAGGTGCGTGGGCCGCTGGTCAGCGACGATGCCGACGTGATCCGCCGCCTGGCCTTGCAGGGCGAAGGCATCGTCTACAAGTCGTGGCTGGACGTAAGCGCCAACATCGCGGCCGGCGAACTGGAAATCATCCTGCCCGAGCACTTTGGTGAACCCGCCCCGGTCACCCTGGTGTGCCCGCACCGCAAGCAGCTCACGCCCGCAGTGGCACAACTGCATCTGTGGCTGCGCGAACGCTTCGAGGCCTTGCGTAACCGGGCGCTGGCCAACGGCTGCACAATCGTTCCAGACTGAGCCTGGCCGTTGCGCTAAGGTAACGATTTCTGCCACGGCACGCCCCCATGAGCAACTGGATCGACCTCAAGCAAGACGCCGACACCGGCATCGAGTCGGTCCGCGCGCATTTCGTCGGGCATGCCTACGACCCGCACTGGCACGACAGCTTCCTGGTTGGCGTTACCGAGCAGGGCGTGCAGCAATTCGATTGCCGGCGAGTGCGCCATCGCAGCACGCCGGGGAACGTATTCCTGCTGGAGCCAGGTGAAATCCATAACGGCAATGCGCCCACCGAGGACGGCTTCACCTATTCGACCCTGTACCTGGAACCCACCTGGGTGGACAGCCAACTGCGGGCACTTTTCGAACACGCGCCGGGCGACAGCCTGCCCAGCTTCGCCGATACCTTGTGCCACGATGAGCGCCTGGCGCGTGCCACTGCCCTCGCCTTCCAGGCCGTGCATACCCAGGATTTGCGCATTGTCCGGCAGACGGCCATGGACGACCTGCTGGCCTGCCTGACCCGCCACCTGCACTGGCGCCGGCGCCTGAACCCGGACCCGCGCCTGCCGCTGACCGCGCAGCGCGCGCGGGATTACCTGCACGCCAACCTTGAGCGCGACATCGGCCTGGAAGACCTGGCCCAGGCCTGTGGCATCGACCGCTTCCGCCTCACCCGCGCATTCAAGGCCGCATTCGGCCTGGCGCCGCATGCCTATCTGATCCAGCTGCGCCTGGCCCGGGCGCGGCGCCTGCTCGCCCAGGGCCAGACTCCCACCGAAGTGGCCATGGCCCTGGGCTTTGCCGACCAGAGCCACCTGGGGCGCTGGTTCCGCCGTGCCTACCAGCTGACCCCGGCCGACTACCGCAGGCGCTGCTCAAACCTTCCAGACTGAAAGGCGGCGGGCAGCGAGCATGGTGCTTCGTTTATCCGGAGCCCTTGATCATGTCGCAGTCGTTGTTGCCCTTCATCCTGTTTGCCTTGGTATCCAGCATCAGCCCGGGGCCGACCAACCTGTTGATTCTTGCCCATGGGGCCCGCTTTGGCCTGTGCGCGAGCCTGGCGCCGGTCGTTGCGGCCTGCGGTGCCGCAGCGGCGATCGTGCTGATGGTGGGCCTGGGGCTAGGTGAACTGCTGCTGCGCCACCCGCTGGCCCAGCAGTTGATGAGCTGGGCCG
Source organism: Pseudomonas sp. SA233 (assembly GCF_054792385.1). Classification (NCBI taxonomy): domain Bacteria; kingdom Pseudomonadati; phylum Pseudomonadota; class Gammaproteobacteria; order Pseudomonadales; family Pseudomonadaceae; genus Pseudomonas; species Pseudomonas sp. SA233. The sequence continues at coordinate 3,639,407 of NZ_CP096449.1, forward strand.
GGGTTTTGTGGTTGAGCTGGCTGGCGTGGAAGATGCTGCGCAGTGCCGCCGCCCCGCTGCAGGCGGCCACGGCGCAAGGCTTCAGCGCACTCAGCGCGGCCTCGTTGCAGGTGGTGAACCCCAAGGTGTGGTTGATGGCCGTGGCGGTGGTCGGGGTGTTTGCCTCGCCGTCGTTGCCGGTATGGCAGCTGGCGCTGGTGTTCTGGCTGATTGCCCTGCCATGCATGGCGGCGTGGGCGCTGCTGGGGGTGGGCAGCGCGCGATGGTTGCAGGCACCGCGGCGGATGCGGGTGTTCAACCAGGTATTGGCGGGGGTGCTGTTGATTTCTGCATGGGCTGCCGTACTGGCTTGAGCCTGTAGGAGCGGCCTTGTGTCGCGATAGGGCTGCGCAGCAGCCCCCGGCGATATTCGCTGTGACGCTGAAATCCGGGGCCGCTGCGCGCCCCATCGCGACACAAGGCCGCTCCTACAAAGAACGCGCCAGCGCCAGGTCAGTGCGTCAGCGCCTCGCGGAAACGCCGGGTGCTGGCCACAGCCAGCAGCAACCCGGCCACTGCCACGCTACCGCCCACCAGGCCGATATCCGCCACATCCAGCTGGCTGCTGACGATACTGCCCAGCAACGCGCCACCGCCAATACCGATGTTGTAGATACCCGAGAACAGCGCCATGGCCACATCGGTGGCATCGGACGCCAGTTTCAGGGTCTTGGACTGCAGCGACAGGCTGAAGCTGAGGATCGCCACACCCCAGAACATGCTCAACGCGGCGAAAACATAGAAGTTGCCCGACAGCGGCAACAGCAGCAACAGGCACGCCGCCAGCAGGCCGATCGAACCTACCAGGAAGCCATGCGGGAAGCGGTCGCTGTAACGGCTGAACAGCACCGAGCCGAACACCCCGGCGCCGCCGAACAGCAGCAGCAATAGCGTGGTGCGCTCTGCGCCTATCTGCGCCACGTGCAGGGCGAACGGCTCGATATAGCTGTAGGCGGTGAACTGCGCGGTAATCACCAGCGTCACCAGCACATAGGTGATCACCAGCGCAGGGCGCTTGAACAGGATCGGCAGGCTGCGCAGCGAGCCCGAGTTCTGGCTGGGCAGCAGCGGCAGCGACTTCATCAGGCACAGCATGGTCGCCAGCGCCACCCCGGCAATGCTCAGGAAGGTGATGCGCCAGCCCAGCGCTTCGCCCACCACGCGGCCCAGCGGGATGCCCAGGACCATGGCCAGGGTGGTGCCAGTGGCCAAAAGGCCCAGCGCCTTGGCCTGCTGCCCGGGCGGCGCCACGCGCACCGCCAGAGAAGCCGTGATGGCCCAGAACACCGCATGCGCCAAGGCAATACCGATACGGCTGACCAGCAACATGGCAAAGCTCTGTGACATCCACGACAGCAAGTGGCTGACGATGAACACCAGGAACACGAACAGCAACAGCCGCCGCCGCTCGATGTTGCGCGTCAGCAGCATCATCGGCAGCGAGGCCAGCGCCACCACCCAGGCATAGATGGTCAGCATCAGGCCGACTTGCGCGGTGCTCATGTCGAAGCTGCGGCCAATGTCGCTGAGCAGCGCCACCGGGACGAACTCGGTGGTGTTGAAGATGAAGGCCGCCAGGGCCAGGGCAATGACGCTCAGCCAGCTGCCGCTACCCGCCGTGGGTGGCATGTTGGTGGGTATGGGTCCATTCATGGGTACAAACCGCTTCTCCGCAGGCAAGGCAACAGGACGCACGTCAGCCACCCACTTGCCGGGGTGTCGACGCACGCTTTGTTATTGGAAGGAATGCCCGGCATGGTACGCGTCAAGCCGGGGGCTCACAACCGCGAGGCGGGCAGAAGGAGTAACATGCGCGCTTTGTGCGAACGCGTATGCAACAAGGAGCCCGATCCGCTCATGGACCAGCAGCACTCCCAGCAGCAACAGTGGCAGCAGGCGGTCACCGCCTATGCCCAGGCCGTCAACGACTATGTCGCGCAGGGCCGCGCGCAAGGCTGGGATGACCTCGAAGAGCCCCTGCCGCAGGCCACCGAGCATTTGCTCGATGCCTGGCTGCAGGCCCTGCAAGCAGCCAACCGGCCCGGCGTCGAAGCCTTTGAGCAGCAAGCCTTCCGCGAAGCCTGGCCGCCCGCCCACCACCCCTTGCTGCCGCTGATCAAGGAGCACGGGCAAGGTATCGGCAACGTCCTGCTGCTGGAGGATGGCAGCCTGCTGGCACGTATCGGCATGCCGCATGACAAAGGCCAGGTGGTGCGCATTGACCCTTTCGGGGTGACCCCGGTGATCGGCGTCGATCACTTCGGCCGCTGCCCGGCCCGCCGCTATTTCGCCCTGGCCAATGCCGAGGGCATACGCGTGACCGATGGCTGGGGCGGCCCGCAGGTGCTGCGTCTGGCCTGGCCCACGGGGTTGGAGGGGTTGCCGCCGGGTTACCCGTTCGAGCCCTTCGACCTGCCGCCCACGCCGACCACGCTGATCCCCTTTCCGGATGGCCAGCGGGTGCTGCTGGTGAGCGCCGAGGGTGTCTTCCTGCTGACCCGCCACGGTGCGACCCGCCTGCTGCCGCACCAGGCGCGGGTGCTCGACGAACTGGACGAAGGCACCGACCCGGACGACATCAGCCTGGGGCTGAGCATGGAGCACGGTGCGGTATCGGCGGATGGTCGGTTGATCGTGGTTGGCGAGCAAGGCAGCCGCCACCTGGTGCTGGATGACCAGCTCCGGCCCGTGGCGGCCATCGGCCCGGCCAGCGAGTATCCGCACTTTGCGCTGTTCAATCGTGCAGGTGACCAGTTGATAGTCAATGCCTGCCATTTCTATAGCGGTGCCACGCTGGCCGTCAGGGTAGCCGACTTGCCGGGGCTGGATACCGACTACTACAGCCAGGACCCGCGTACCCCGCTGGTACAGGATGGCGCACGGGTGTATGCCGGCGTGGCGCGCGAGGGCGAATATATCGTGGGGGATGCCTATGGTTACCTGCGGGCATTTGGCGAAGATGGCACGGAGCATTGGCAGCATTACCTGGGGTCGACCATCAGCGCGCTGGATATCAGTGCCGACGGGCGTACGCTGGTAGCGGCGAGCCATGCCGGGTTCGTTTCGGTGATTGCCCTGGACAACGGGCGGCCGGCCTGGCAGATCGGTACCGGGGCGCATGGCGAGGTACGGCGGTGGTTGTTCTGGAAAGGCTGGGACAGGGCATTGGCCTGGTAACAGATCCAGCATCTTCATTGCCTGTACCGGCCTCTTCGCGGGCTCGCCCGCTCCCACAGGGACATCACAGGCGCCAAGGTCTGCGCAGTCTCTGTGGGAAGGTTCAATACAGAACCTGAAACCTGCACGATACCTGTGGGAGCGGGTTCACCCGCGAATAGGCCGGGGCAGGCAACCATCAGCCCTGCAAAGTCGCCATATCGATCACGAACCGGTACTTCACGTCCCCGGCAATCATCCGCTCATACGCCTGGTTGATGTTGCGGATATCCAGCAACTCGATATCACAACGAATCGCGTGCTCGGCGCAGAAATCCAGCACTTCCTGCGTCTCGGCAATACCACCGATCAACGACCCTGCCAGCACCCGGCGCTTCATCACCAGATTGGCCGCATGCACTGCCGGATCGATCGGCTCGATCAGGCCGACCAGGATGTGCACGCCATCGAATTTAAGGGTTTCCAGGTACGGATTCAGGTCGTGCTGCACCGGGATGGTATCGAGCAGAAAGTCGAAACGGCCCGCCGCGGCGCGCATCTGCTCGGCATCGGTGGACACGATCACATGGTCGGCACCCTGGCGACGGGCTTCCTCGGCCTTGGCCTGGGAACGGGTGAACAGGGTCACTTCAGCGCCGAGCGCCTTGGCCAGCTTGATAGCCATGTGACCCAGGCCGCCCATGCCGAGGATGCCGATCTTGTGACCAGGGCCGACGCCGTGGTGCTTGAGTGGTGAATAGGTTGTGATGCCGGCGCAGAGGATTGGCGCGGCGCTGGGCAGGTCCATGCCGGCCGGGATGCGCACCACGAAGTGCTCGCTGACCACGATGCTGCTGGAGTAACCGCCCATGGTGTTGCTACCGTCGATTCGGTCCGGGGTGGCATAGGTCATGGTCGGGCCTTCCAGGCAATATTGCTCCAGGTCCTTGGCACAGGCTTCGCAGTGTCGGCACGAGTCGACCATGCAGCCAACGCCGACCAGGTCGCCGACCTTGTGTGTGGTCACTTTGTCGCCCACAGCGGTGACGCGGCCGATGATCTCGTGGCCAGGCATCAGCGGGTACACGGCAATGCCCCATTCGTTGCGCGCCTGGTGGATGTCGGAGTGGCATACGCCGCAGTAAAGGATGTCGATGGCGACGTCGTCAGGGCGCGGGCTGCGACGCTCGAAGGTCATGGGAGCCAGAGGGCTGGTGGGGGTCTGGGCGGCGTAACCGATGGCGGTATACATGCAGGGCCTCGCTATGAAGTGAAACGATTCAGGCTGCGCATTCTGCGCGCCGTGCGTCGCTTCGCCCACGACTGATTCTCCGGTATCGATGCCTGATTCTCCGAAGATGCCATGCAGCATCTGGCGCCGAGCGTTCATTCTGCGATGATCAAACTGTCTGATCCTCTGCCCAGGTCCATCATGCAACTGACCCGCCACGTCGACGCCAATGCGCCGCTTTGCACACTGATCCGCAGCCTTGCCACGCGCCCGGGCTTCGTGCCCACGCATCTGCCCCAGGTGCAGGTGCTGAGCTGGGACCACTATGTGGCCAGCAGCCCGCAGATCTACGAACCCAGCCTGATGATCCTGGCCCAGGGCAGCAAGCTGGCGCGCCTGGGGCCGCGTACCCTGGAATATGGCGCCGGGCATTATCTGGTGCAGGCATTGTCGGTGCCGTTCATGTGCGAAACCTTTGCCACCCCCGAAGCACCGTTGCTGGGCGTGGCGGTGGACATCGACCGCGGCGTGCTGGGTGAACTGGTGCAAAGCATGGCCCTGGCGCCGGATGCCGCGGTGCAGGCGCAAACCCCGCATTCAATGACCTCGGCTGCACTCGATGCGCCGATGCGCGAATGCGTGGAACGGCTGCTGCGCTGCCTGCAGGACCCGGTGGACGCCAAGGTGCTGGGCCCGGCGCGGGTACGCGAGGTGCTGTACACAGCCTTGCGCGGCCCACAGGCGGGCGTGTTGCGGGCGCTGGTGGAGCAACAAGGGCACTTCGCCCGCATCGGCGCCGCCCTTGCCCACCTGCGCGAACACTACACCGAGCCGCTGAGCGTTGAAGCGCTGGCCGCACGCGCCAACATGAGCGTTTCGACCTTCCACGAGCACTTCAAGCGCTGCACCGACATGGCGCCGATGCAATACCTCAAGCGCCTGCGGCTGCTGAAGGCGCAGCAGATGCTGATCGGTGAAGGCCTGGGGGTGGCGCAGACCGCGCACCGGGTGGGGTACCAGAGCACCTCGCAGTTCAGCCGCGAGTACAAGCGCCAGTTCGCCCGCAGCCCGGGGGATGAATTGCCGTACCAGAGCCTGCCGGTGTAATCGCCTGCCCTGGCCCCATCGCCGGCAAGCCGGCTCTCATGGAACAACACATGACTTATTGGTTCAGCAAGGTTCTGTAGGAGCAGCCTTGTGCTGCGAAGAGGCCGATACTGCCAAAGCCTGTCTATTGCTTGTGCCGGCCTCTTCGCAGCACAAGGCTGCTCCTACAAAGGACGCGGCAAACGAGAGATAGTTGTTCTCTGCGCGACAGCGCAGCCCAAAAGGGCTGGGCAATCTCCCGCAGATACTGCACAAGGCTTGAGGTCGATGCAGTCGAGGTGGTGCTTGCCGGCGATGGGCTGCAGAGCAGCCGCGGCACTCTCAAGGCTTCATTGCCGCTCGACCATCGCCACTATTGCTGCCTGCAATTCGGCCTTGGCCTGCCCCACCTCCAGTTCCCCCGCAGCAGCCGCCTGCGACAAGGCATCCGCCGCCCCTACCAGCAAGCGCATGCCCGCCACCCCGATGTTGCCACTGGGCGAAAACCCGGCCAACGCCTCACGGCATTTGTCCAGAAACGGCTGCTCATAGGCCCGCTTCAGCGCTTCCATTTCCGGCGAGCCGGCCAATGCCGCTGACACTCCGGGTATCTCCAGCCCCTGGCTCATCACACAGTCCACATACGCCTCGGCAATCACCCCGGCGCGGCTGGCCAGGCTAGCGTCACAACGCGCCAGCGCCTGCTCCAGCATCCGCGACTGCCGTGCATCGTATTGCTGGTACAGCGCCACCAACAACCCGGTCCGGGTCTCGAAATGGTCATAGACCACCGGCTTGGTCACCCCCGCCTGCTCGGCCAAACGCCCCAGGCTCAAGGCATCGGTGCCCTCCTCCCGTACCAGCTGCCAGGCCACATCGAGCAACTGCAGACGGCGCTCTTCGCGGCTCAGGCGCTTGCGCGAGCGGCCTTGATCATCGCTTGACATCGTTTACCTACCAAAAGTAACTTACTAAACGTAACTTACCTTGAGTATATAGCGCTCTGGGTAACCCTGCATCCCAATCTTGGAGAGCCCACCATGCATGCCCTGATCGTCGTCGGTCATCACGACCCGCAATCCCTCACCCATGCCCTGGCCCGACAGATCGCCGCCGGCCTGACCAACGCCGGCCACGGCAGCGAAATCGCCGACCTGGCCAGTGAAGGTTTCGACCCGCGTTTCGGCCTGGCCGACCATGCGGTGCACCGCAGGCTGGCAGCCCCGCCGGCGGATGTACTCAGGGAGCAGGCGCGTATTGATCGCGCCGATGCGCTGGTGCTGGTCTACCCCATCTATTGGTGGTCGCTGCCGGCCTTGCTCAAAGGCTGGGTCGAGCGGGTGTTCAGCAATGGCTGGGCCTTCGATTATGAAGGGGGCATCACCGTCAAGAAGCTGCGCGGCATGAAGGTGCACCTGGTCGGTGTCGCCGGTGCCGACAGCGGCACTTTCGAACGTCACGGCTATGGCGAGGCGATGCGCGTGCAGATCGAGCACGGCATCTTCGACTACTGCGGCGCCGAGGTACTCAGCTCCACCCTGCTGGACGACAGCGAAGGCGCAGCCCCGGCACTGCACCTGCACACTGCACGCACGCTGGGCGAGCAGATGTTCGCAGACTGCGAGGCCATGGCCTGAATCAGCCTGAAAGCGGCCATTGCGCCAATGGCCAGTAAGCGCCCTTGCGCGACTCGTACAGTGTGAAATGGCGGGCGGCGAGGTAGAAATCCGGCGCGCTACTGGCTTCTGGCGGCTGGCCGCGGTAATCCCTGGCCAGCGTCAGGTGCGGGCGATACTCACGGTCGGCCGCTTCCACCCCCAACGGCAGCAGCGCCTGCTGCAAGCTGTACACCAGTTGCAACAGGGCCGGTGGGGTCTGCTGCGCCTCCAGCACCAGGGCGCTGGCCCGCTGCCATACCTGCAGGCGGTCCAGCAACAGCCTTGGTGCCGTGGCCGGTAGCGCCAGCTGGTCGACCGCCGCGCAAATAGCAGGCACATGGGCGGTATCCACATCGCCGAGAAACAGCAGTGTCACATGGAAGTTGGCGGCCGGCACCGGTCTTCCGCTGCGCAGGTTCAGGCCACGTCGCCACTGGGCCAGGGCGCGGCGCTGGGCATCGCTGACCGGCAAGGCGAAGAACAGGCGCTTGAATGGTTTTTCGATACGTCCGCTGACCGGTGTCATCGTGCCGCTCCTCAAGATGGCAAAGCACGTACTGATGCGTTGGGAAACCCGCAGGTCTGTCATTTTCGCGGGCAGGCACCCAAACCATACGCTGAGTCCTCAATTCAATCACATAGATACGGCCATGAAACAGCACCAGCAAACACGGAATACCCAGCCTGCCATGCAAGCGAAACTGAAGTGGGGCAACCAGCGTGAGCGCGAGTTCACGACTGATGTCATAGATACAGATGTCAGTAATGGCAACCGCTCATTTTTCGCCATTCAGTACACGGAGGGATCAGATACCGCTTATAGCTATATATTCCTGAATATCCCGGAACGTTATCTGGTGGCGGGCGCATCCCTCAAGATCGGTGCAGGTGAGAAAGCCGAGATCAACGCCTATTTCGGTTCGACTTCGATTGGTCGCTCAGGTTGGGCGACCGGGGGCTCAATCGATATTACCGAGATGGATGAGGCTTCCAAGGCATTTGCCGCAACGTTCCACTACACCATTGAACACACCATGGGCATGGTCGAGATCGTGGATGGCTCGTTGTCCTTGTCACTGGCCGACGATGCAAAGACCAACGGCACCGGCCGGGTCACCGCCAACCTCGACCCCACTATTTTCCCCTCGCTGGGCAACCTTGACGCTCAAACCATCAAATCCAAGGTACTTCAAGACGGGCGCATCCAACTCTCCGCCAGGCAGCAAGTGGACAACGCTTCCCAAGGCATCCTGATGCTGTTCAATGAGCAACATGCACGCCTGCTTTTCTTGATTGGCAGTTTGGGCTTTCCCATGACTGGGGGCTGCGTGAAGCATGAGTGGAACGTGGAGAACAGGACCCTGACCGCCGAATTCACTGATTATGTAATCAGCTACCAAGGCAAGGACCATCACATCACCGGTGGCAGCATCGAGGTGACCCTGGCCTGATGCATCGCCTGCAGACCTTGATACAGCGGTGACGCTTGTACCAAGGTCTGCCACTGTTGCGTCACATTCTTCTATAAAGCATCGACTCGATTGTTTATGCTGGCGGGCTTAGCCATCACGCGTGGCCATTACTTGACGTATCCGCCCATGAAAATCGCCTTAGTCCTCATCTTCATCCTCTCTATCGCCTATGTTCACCTGCGCGGTCGCGTTCGCCACAAGCTGACCCGTCAGCTGGGCGACCACTCCAGTTTCCTGGCCCCGGTCAACAGCTTCCTGTACCTGTTTTCCCGGCACCCGGCCAAGCCTTACCTGCCGGTGGAGGCCTTCCCTGAACTGCAGACGCTGCAGGATCACTGGCAGGAAATACGCGAGGAAGCCCAACAGCTGCTGCATGTGGGCGAAATCAAGAAGTCCGACAATTACGATGATGTCGGTTTCAACTCATTCTTCAAGACCGGCTGGAAGCGCTTCTACCTGAAGTGGTACGGCGAAAGCCACCCGTCGGCGATGACCCTGTGCCCACGCACCACCGAGTTGCTCAAAGGCATCGGCACGGTCAAGGCCGCCATGTTCGCCACCCTGCCACCGGGCGCCAAGCTGGTGCGCCACCGCGACCCGTATGCCGGCTCGTACCGCTACCACCTGGGCCTGGACACGCCTAACGACGATGGTTGCTACATCGATGTGGACGGTGAGAAGTATTCCTGGCGCGATGGCGAGGGCGTGATCTTCGACGAGACCTACATCCACTACGCGGCCAATACCACCGAGCACAACCGCATCATCCTGTTCTGCGACGTGGAACGCCCGCTCAAATACCGCTGGGCAACCGCGTTCAACCGCTGGTTCAGCCGCAACGTCATGGCCGCTGCCGCCGCCCCCAACGATGCCGGCGACAAGACCGGTGGCATCAACCGGCTGTTCACTCGTATCTACAAGATCCGCGAACGTGGCAAGGCGCTGAAGAAGCGCAACCGCACGCGCTACTACCTGGAAAAGTGGGCGTTCGTCGCGGCGTTGGTGCTGGTGTTCATCTATATCTGATCGATGTGGGAGCGCGCAGTCCAAAGGCCTGCGCGCAACCAACCAAAGTACAAGCCTCACACTTTCCACTCTTCGACTAGCCTGAAAGCTCCACTCGCAACCTCCCCAAGGTGAAGACGATGAGCATGATGGACTGGGACGCCTACCGTAAGCAGTTGATGGCCGGCATCGGCGATCTCAAGCAGCTATCCCCTGACACCGTGGCCGGCTACATGACCGCCAGCGGCGCAGGGGCCAAGACCAACCACCTGGACGCCAAGACCCGCGAGCTGATCTCCCTCGCCGTGGCCGTGACCACCCGCTGCGATGGCTGCATCGCCGTGCATTCACAGCAGGCCGTCAAACACGGCGCCAGCCGCGAGGAAATCGCCGAGGCCCTGGGCGTGGCCGTGGCGATGAATGCCGGCGCCGCGCTGGTCTACTCGGCACGTGCCATGGATGCGGTGGGCAAGGCCAACAGCTGAACGCAAATGGCGTCGCCGCCCTTGCGCGACGGCGCCGCGCCACCCAGACTGGGCGGCCCAGCCCTTGCAGGAACCCGCATGATCCACATCCGCCCCATGACGCCGGAAGACTTCGAACACTTCTGGCCCACCTTCCAGGCCGTCGTACAAGCCCGTGAAACCTACGCATTCGACCCGGCCCTCAGCTTCGAACAGGCCCGCCAGCTGTGGCTGGAACTGCCCATGCGCACATTCGTGGCCGAAGAAGACGGCGCGATGCTGGGGTCGTATTACCTCAAGGCCAATGCCGCCGGGCCCGGTGGGCACGTGGGCAATTGCGGCTACATGGTCTGTGAAACGGCACGCGGCCGCGGCGTCGCGCGGTTGATGTGCGAGCACTCCCAGAAACAGGCACGCCAGGAGGGCTTTCTGGCCCTGCAGTTCAACTCGGTGGTGGCCACCAATGAGGTGGCAGTGGCGCTGTGGCACAAGCTGGGCTTCGAAACCGTTGGCCGCTTGCCCAAGGCCTATCGCCATGCCCGCCTGGGGCTGGTGGACTGCCTGGTGATGTACAAGTGGCTGGCGGACGAGCCGGTAGTGGAGAAGCCGCCACTGCTGATCGGGCGCAAGAACATCGAGGCGCGGGTGTCGCGGCGGCGCGGGCGCTGACTTCTTCAGGCCGCCCTGCTCGACGAAGGTCTATGGTAAAGTCGCGCCCTTTTTGAACATGCTGGGATATCGTTGCACATGACCCCCGTCCTCCGCTTCCTCAACCGCACCAGCCTGGTGACGCAGATCGTCATCGGCCTGATCGCCGGCATCGCCCTGGCCCTGCTTGCGCCCGCCATCGCCCGCGACATGGCCTTCCTCGGGAAAGTCTTCGTCAGCGCCCTCAAGGCGGTGGCGCCCGTGCTGGTGTTCATTCTGGTCATGGCATCGATCGCCAACCACCGTCACGGCCAGGAAACCCATATTCGCCCGATTCTCTGGCTGTACCTGCTGGGCACCTTCAGCGCAGCGGTAGTCGCCGTGGTCGCCAGTATGCTGTTCCCGTCCAACTTGGTGCTGACTACCAGCGACGCTGCGCTGAGCGCGCCGGGGGGCATTACCGAGGTGCTGCAGAACCTGCTGCTGAGTGCGGTCGACAACCCGATCAACGCCCTGCTCAACGCCAACTTCATCGGCGTACTGACCTGGGCCATCGGCCTGGGCGTAGCCCTGCGCCATGCCGGCGAAACCACCCGCACCGTGGTAGAGGACCTGTCCAATGGCGTGACCCTGATCGTACGCGTGGTCATCCGCTTCGCCCCGGTGGGCATCTTTGGCCTGGTCAGCGCCACGCTGGCCCAATCGGGCCTGGACGCCCTCCTTGGCTACCTGCACCTGCTGGCGGTGCTGATCGGCTGCATGCTGTTCGTGGCGCTGGTGATGAACCCGCTGATCGTATATTGGAAAATCCGCCGCAACCCCTACCCGCTGACCCTGCTCTGCCTGCGCGAAAGCGGTATCACCGCGTTCTTCACTCGCAGCTCGGCAGCCAACATCCCGGTCAACCTGGCCCTGTCGGAGCGCCTTGGCCTGCATGAGGACACCTATTCGGTGTCGATCCCGCTGGGTGCGACCATCAACATGGCCGGTGCCGCCATCACCATTACCGTCCTGACCCTGGCGGCTGTACATACCCTGGGTATTCCGGTGGACCTGCCGACCGCCGTGCTGCTCAGCGTGGTGGCGGCGGTCTGTGCCTGCGGCGCCTCGGGCGTGGCCGGTGGCTCGCTGCTGCTGATTCCACTGGCGTGCAGCCTGTTTGGTATCCCTAGCGAAATTGCCATGCAAGTGGTGGCGGTTGGCTTCATCATCGGCGTGCTGCAGGATTCGGCCGAGACGGCGCTGAATTCTTCTACCGATGTGCTGTTTACCGCGGCGGCGTGCCAGGCTGAAGAGCGGCGCAACGCTTGAGTTTGCCGGGCCCCTGTGGGAGCGGGTTCACCCGCGAATCAGGCGACGCGGTGCATGGCACCGGCTGCGCCGGTGTTCGCGGGTGAACCCGCTCCCACAGGTGCCAATTGCCTAACACGATGGCATTACCTACCCTAGTGGCCTTTCCCCAGCAATGAGACAGGGCCATGTCAGAACACGAAACCGCCGGCGAAGGCCGCTTCAACAGCATCGAGATCCGTATTCTCGGCTCGCTGATCGAGAAGCAGGCCACCAGCCCGGAAAGCTACCCGCTGACCCTCAACGCCCTGGTCCTGGCCTGCAACCAGAAGACCAGTCGCGAGCCGGTCATGAACCTCACCCAAGGCCAGGTCGGCCAAGCCCTGCGCGCCCTCGAAGGGCAGGACATGACCCGTCTGCAGATGGGCAGCCGCGCCGACCGTTGGGAACAACGGGTGGACAAGGCGCTTGAGCTGGTGCCGGCGCAACTGGTGCTGATGGGCCTGATGTTCCTGCGCGGGCCGCAAACCCTCAACGAACTGCTGACCCGCAGCAACCGCCTGCACGACTTCGACGACACCGAGCAGATCCAGCACCAGCTGGAGCGCCTGATCTCGCGCGGCCTGGCCTTGCACCTGCCGCGTCAGGCCGGCCAGCGCGAAGACCGTTACACCCATGCTTTGGGCGACCCGGCCGAAATCGAGGCAATCCTGGCTGCCCGGCAGCAGGAAGGCGGGGCACGCAGCAGCGGCGGCAATGTGTCGGAAGAACGCATCGAAGCCCTCGAAGCCCGCATCGCGGCGCTGGAGGCACGCCTGGCCGAACTGGAAGGCTGAGCCGTCACGGCTCGGGGTCGGGGAAGTTGCGGCAGCTCTTGCGCTCGGCCAGCTCCCGGTCACTGGGGCGCTGGTCGACGAACACGGTGCGGCCGTCGGCGTAGATTTCCAGGTAGCCCCAATGCAGGTCCTGCTCTTGCTGCCCGGGCTTTGGGGGGACTAGCCACCAGGGTTCGCGGCTGATCAGGGTCATGGGTGTGATTCCTGAGGGTGTCTGCAGTAATCATAGACATCCTCGGTTATTTCTTTGCTTTTGCCGGCCCTTTCGCGGCTAAAGCCGCTCCTACAGGGATCTGTACAGTTTTCAAAATCTGCGCAGTACCTGTGGGAGCGGCTTTAGCCGCGAAGAGGCCAGTACAGGCTTACGCCGGTACCGAAGTGCGGATCAGGTGGTCAAAGGCCGCCAGCGATGCCTTGGCCCCCTCACCCACCGCAATCACGATCTGCTTGTACGGCACAGTCGTCACGTCACCCGCCGCAAACACACCAGGGATGCTGGTCTGGCCCTTGGCATCGACGATGATCTCGCCACGCGGCGACAACTCGACGGTGCCTTTCAGCCAGTCGGTGTTCGGCAGCAGGCCGATCTGCACGAAGATGCCCTCCAGCGCCACTTCATGCTGTTGGTCGGTGGTGCGGTCCTTGTAACGCAGGCCGGTCACCTTTTCGCCATTGCCCAGCACTTCGGTGGTCAGCGCACTGGTGATCACCTTGACGTTCGGCAGGCTGTGCAACTTGCGCTGCAGTACCGCATCGGCACGCAGCTGGCTGTCGAACTCGATCAGCGTTACCTGGGCGACGATACCCGCCAGGTCGATGGCCGCTTCCACGCCCGAGTTGCCTCCACCGATCACCGCCACGCGCTTGCCCTTGAACAGCGGGCCGTCACAGTGCGGGCAGTAGGCCACGCCACGGGCGCGGTATTCCTGTTCGCCCGGCACGTTCATCTCACGCCAGCGGGCACCGGTAGCCAGGATAACGGTCTTGGCCTTGAGCGAGGCACCGCCGGCCAGGCGTACTTCGTGCAGGCCGCCATCGGTGGCCGGGATCAGCGCTTCACCGCGCTGCAGGTTCATGATGTCCACGTCGTACTGCTTGACGTGCTCTTCCAGCGCCGTGGCCAGCTTCGGCCCTTCGGTTTCCTGTACCGAGATGAAGTTCTCGATGGCCAGGGTGTCGAGCACCTGGCCGCCGAAACGCTCGGCCGCAATACCAGTGCGGATGCCTTTACGCGCGGCATAGATGGCTGCCGAAGCGCCGGCTGGGCCACCACCGACCACCAGCACATCGAAGGCGCCCTTGGCGTTGATCTTTTCGGCCTGGCGGCTGCCTGCGCTGGTGTCGATCTTGCCGAGGATTTCTTCCAGGCCCATGCGGCCCTGGCCAAACACTTCGCCGTTCAGGTAAATGCTCGGCACCGCCATGATCTTGCGCGATTCCACTTCCGCCTGGAACAGCGCGCCATCGATGGCCACGTGGCGCACGTTGGGGTTGAGGACCGCCATCAGGTTCAGCGCCTGGACCACGTCCGGGCAGTTCTGGCACGACAGCGAGAAGTAGGTCTCGAAGGTGAACTCGCCTTCCAGCGCCTGGATCTGTTCGATCACTTCGGCACTGGCCTTGGACGGGTGGCCCCCGACCTGCAGGAGTGCCAGCACCAGCGAGGTAAATTCGTGGCCCATGGGGATGCCGGCGAAGCGCAGGTTTATGTCGGCTCCCGGGCGGTTCAGCGAGAACGATGGACGACGGGCATCGTTGCCGTCCGCGCTGAAGGTAATAAGGTTCGACAGGCTGGCAATTTCCACCAGCAGGTCGTGCAATTCGCGGGATTTCGCGCCGTCGTCGAGGGAGGCAACGATCTCGATCGGCTGGGTGACCCGCTCCAGGTAGGTTTTCAGTTGCGATTTAAGCGTGGCGTCCAACATACGGGCGATTCCTTTTTCAAAACTCGGATACAAAAACGCCCAGGCGAGGTCGCCCGGGCGCTTTTACGGGGCGGTAGGTACTTCAGCTTTGGCGGCTGGCTACCGCCCGCGTTAAGCGCATGATCGGATTTTCGTTCGAGAAGTGCCTGCGCGGCGATCAGGCAAGGCGAAAACAGGCGAGGAAGCGGAGTTGACAGGTTGTCAATGAGCATTCCGAGCCTGTTTTCAACGCAGCATGGTCGTCGCGCAGGCGCTTATCGGGCGAAAATTAGATCTTGCCGACCAGGTCCAGCGACGGCGCCAGGGTGGCTTCGCCTTCTTTCCACTTGGCCGGGCAAACTTCGCCTGGGTGAGCGGCAACGTACTGGGCAGCCTTCACCTTGCGCAGCAGTTCGGCAGCATCGCGGCCTACACCACCGTCGTTCAGTTCGACGATCTTGATCTGGCCTTCCGGGTTGATCACGAAGGTACCGCGATCGGCCAGGCCGGCTTCTTCGATCAGCACGTCGAAGTTGCGCGAGATAACGTGGGTCGGGTCACCGATCAGCGGGTACTGGATCTTGCCGATGGTGTCCGAAGTGTCGTGCCAGGCTTTGTGGGTGAAGTGGGTGTCGGTGGACACGCCGTAGATTTCCACGCCCAGCTTCTGGAATTCGGCGTAGTTGTCAGCAAGGTCACCCAGCTCGGTCGGGCAGACGAAGGTGAAGTCGGCCGGGTAGAAGAACACGACAGACCACTTGCCTTTCAGGTCGGCTTCGCTGACCTGGACGAACTCGCCTTTGTGGTAGGCGGTGGCGTTGAACGGTTTGACCTGGCTGTTGATGATTGGCATGAGAGACGCTCCTTCATGGGGTTGGAATCAGTTGATGGAGAGAATCCTAACCGCTGGTCCCGATAAAGGCTCATTGGCAAAGCTCATGCTTTTGATTGGTTTTGGCTATAACCGAGGATAATTGATAGAAGGGAATGGGCTGAGCAAAGGATTGCGGTGCATTCAAGGGCCCCATCGCCGGCAAGCCAGCTCCCACAAGTACCGCGCAGGTCTCTGCACTTGTGCAATCCCTGTGGGAGCTGGCTTGCCGGCGATGGGGCCAGTGGCATCAGCGAGTGACCGTGCGCATGGTCACGAACTCTTCGGCCGCCGTCGGGTGCACGCCGATGGTTTCGTCGAACTGTTGCTTGGTCGCACCGGCCTTCAGGGCAATGCCCAGGCCCTGGATGATCTCGCCAGCATCAGGGCCAACCATGTGGCAGCCCAGCACCTTGTCGGTTTCGGCATCGACCACCAGCTTCATCAAGGTCTTTTCCTGGATGTCGGTCAGGGTCAGTTTCATCGCACGGAAGCGGCTCTCGAATACCTGCACCTTGTGCCCTGCCTCCAGCGCCTGCTCCTCGGTCAGGCCCACGGTGCCGATGGGCGGCTGGCTGAAGACTGCGGTGGGGATGTTCTGGTAGTCCACCGGGCGGTATTGCTCAGGCTTGAACAGGCGCCGGGCCACGGCCATGCCCTCGGCGAGTGCCACCGGGGTCAGTTGCACGCGGCCAATCACATCGCCAATCGCCAGAATCGACGGCGCGGTGGTCTGGTATTGCGGGTCTACCCGGATATAACCGCGTTCATCCAGCTCGACGCCGGTGTTCTCCAGGCCAAGGTTGTCCAGCATCGGGCGCCGGCCGGTGGCATAGAACACGCAATCGGTGACCAGCTCGCGGCCATCCTTCAGGGTGGCCTTGAGGCTGCCGTCCTCGAGCTTGTCGATGCGCTGGATGTCGGCATTGAACTGCAGGTCGAGGCCGCGCTTTTCCAGTTCTTCCTTCAGGTGCGTGCGCACCGAACCGTCGAAGCCACGCAGGAACAGGTCGCCACGGTACAGCAGTGTGGTAGCCGACCCCAGGCCCTGGAAGATACCGGCGAACTCGACGGCAATGTAGCCACCGCCCACCACCAGCACCCGGCGTGGCAGGTCCTTGAGGTAGAAGGCTTCGTTGGAGGTGATGGCCAGTTCCTTGCCCGGAATTTCCGGTACCTGTGGCCAGCCACCGGTGGCGATGAGGATGTGCTCGGCGGTATAGCGCTGGCCTTCCACTTCCACTTCATTGGCACCGGTCAAGCGCGCATGCCCCTGCAGCAAGGTAACTCCGCTGTTGACCAACAGGTTGCGGTAGATGCCGTTGAGGCGCTCGATTTCCCGGTTCTTGTTGGCAATCAGGGTGCCCCAGTCGAAGTGCCCTTCTTCCAGGGTCCAGCCGAAGCCTGCGGCCTGTTCCAGTTCGTCGGCGACGTGTGCGCCGTACACCAGCAACTTTTTCGGCACGCAGCCGACGTTGACGCAGGTGCCGCCCAGGTAGCGGCTCTCGGCCACTGCCACCTTTGCCCCGAAGCCGGCGGCAAACCGCGCCGCGCGCACACCGCCGGACCCGGCACCAATCACGAACAGATCAAAATCGTAGGCCATGTATTCACTCTCCTAGGCAGGCGCCCAGCATAACGCACTGGGGCCGCTTTGCGGCCCTTCGCGGGCCCGCCCGCTCCCACAGTACCGGCGCAACCTTGAAGGCCTGCACAATACCTGTAGGAGCGGGCGTGCCCGCGAAGGGCTGCAAAGCAGCCCCAGTTATCAGCTTTGATACAAGTAGCGGCTTATCAGTAAGCCTTGCCAGTCTTGTAGTAGTTCTCGAAGCAGAAGTTGGTCGCGTCGATGTAACCCTCGGCGCCACCGCAGTCGAAACGCTTGCCTTTGAACTTGTAGGCGATCACGCAGCCGTTCTGCGCCTGTTGCATCAGGGCGTCGGTGATCTGGATCTCGCCACCTTTGCCCGGCTCGGTGTTGGCGATGATGTCGAAGATGTCCGGGGTCAGGATGTAGCGACCAATGATCGCCAGGTTCGACGGGGCGTCTTCCGGCTTTGGCTTCTCGACCATGTTGGTGACACGGAAAATGTCGTCACGGATCATGTCGCCGGCGATCACGCCGTACTTGTTGGTTTCCTGCGGATCGACTTCCTGGATGGCGACGATCGAGCAACGGAACTGGTTGTACAGCTTGACCATCTGGGTCAGTACGCCGTCACCTTCCGGGTTCACGCACAGGTCGTCCGCCAGCACCACGGCGAACGGCTCGTCGCCGATCAGCGGGCGGCCAGTCAGGATGGCGTGGCCCAGGCCTTTCATTTCGGTCTGGCGGGTGTAGGAGAACGAGCACTCGTCGAGCAGGCGACGGATACCAACCAGGTATTTTTCCTTGTCGGTGCCCTTGATCTGGTTTTCCAGCTCGTAGCTGATGTCGAAGTGGTCTTCCAAAGCACGCTTGCCGCGCCCGGTGACGATGGAGATCTCGTTCAGGCCGGCATCCAGTGCCTCTTCAACGCCATACTGGATCAGTGGCTTGTTGACCACCGGCAGCATTTCCTTGGGCATGGCTTTGGTAGCAGGCAGGAAGCGGGTGCCGTAACCGGCTGCCGGGAACAAGCATTTTTTGATCATATACGTCCTTACAAAAGGCTAGGCCAGTGGAATTCGGCGCAGTCTAATCAGGCGGCAGTCACCTTACAATGCCCTACCTGTGGCCGATCGATGGGAAGATAGAGATAACCCAGTGTAGATAGTTCCGGGGGATCGTAAATATTGCTGTCATCCATGACCGTTGGATGACAGGAAATCGGGGTTTCCTGTACTGGCCTCTTCGCGGGCAAGCCCGCTCCCACAGGTACTGCACAGCATTCAGAGTCTGTGGTGATCCTTGTGGGAGCGGGCTTGCCCGCGAAGAGGCCAGTACAGGCAATACATCAGCTACCGGTGCCCTGCCCGATCAACACACCATCGACCTTCTGCCCATACAGGTTCACCCCGTCATTGGCATGGAACTTCACCCGCGTCTTCTCGATGGAGCCTTCCACCAGCCGCGGATCCTGCGGCCGTTCATGGCGGTTGACCCAGGCCGCCACATCCCAGGCCTGCTGATCGCTAAGGCTGCCCGGCTTGCCCAGCGGCATGTTGTACTTGATGAACGACGCCGCGGTATTGATCCGGTGCATGCCGGCGCCCCAGTTGTAGGAGTCCTTGCCCCACAACGGCGGCATCACGTACTCGCCCGCCACCTTCTGCCCTTCGCCATTGTCGCCGTGACAAATCGCACACTGCTCGCGATAAACCTGCTGACCGCGCTTGAAGTCGTATCCTCCCTTTGGTTGCGGCACCTCCGGGTACCCGCGCCCGGCAATCTCGACGCCGGTCGGCGCCTTGGTCGACAGCCAGTAGGAATACACCGCCAGCGCCGTCATCTGCGGGCTATCGGCCGCAGGCGGCTTGCCGTTCATGCTGAACTGGAAGCAGCCCTGGATGCGCTCGGCATAGGTGTTGACCTTGTCATTTTTCTTGCGGTAGGCGGGGTACATCGGGTACGCCCCCCACATCGGCGCGGAATGCGCCAGCCGCCCCTGGTCAAGGTGGCAGTTGCTGCAGTTCATGCCGTTGCCCACAGCCTCGGGCATCAACCTGCGGGTGTCGACGAACAAGGCATGCCCCTCGCGTACCATCTTGCCAAAGGCATTGTCAGGCAACTCGCTTTCCGCTGGTGGCACGAACTGCGGCGCGGCCTGCACGCCAGGCACTTTCAACTGCGACTGGTCTTCCATGGCTATCTGGGCGGCGTGTGCGCTGCCCATGGCCAGCAGCAGCAGGGCTGGAATCATCGGTTTCATGGCGTGACCTCCTGGCTGGCGGGGCGGGCGAAGAACTCGGCAACGGCCTTGATCTCGTCATCGGTCATGGCCTTGGCCACACCGACCATCAGCTGGTTGGGGTCATTGCTGCGGGTGCCGTCACGCCAGGCGTTGAGCTGCGCCATCAGGTAACTCGCGGGCTGACCGGCCAAGGGCGGGAAATGCTCGCCAACCCCGCCACCGCCCGGGCCATGGCATTGCACGCAGCCAGGAATCTGCCGGCTCCAGTCGCCGTACAGGGCCATGCGAGTGGTGGGATCATCGGCGATCTGCTGGCGACGCAGGTCGCCGGCAGGGTCTGCCGGCAGGCTGGCCAGATAGGTGCTGACCGCCTTGATCTCATCCTCGGTCAGGGCTTTGGCAAGCGGCTCCATCACCGGCTGCTTGCGGCTGCCGCTGCGCCAGTCACGCAATTGCTTGCTGAGGTAAGCGGCCGGCAGCCCGGCCAGGCGCGGGAAGCCGGCAGCGGCAATGCCTTTGCCGTCCGGGCCATGGCAACCCAGGCAAGCCATGGCGGCGGGGTTGGTCCCACCCTGGGTGAAGACTTTCTGGCCATCGGCGGCATGCGCCGTGGGCCAGGCCAGGATCAGCAGGCTGCCGACCAAGGCGCGACTCAACGGTGTCATCACGAATCTCCTTTTCTATTGTTATAAGCTTAGGCTTAAAACATATAAGCAAAAGGAGCGTAATCAGTTGCCCTGGATCAACTACCCGAAATGCATTGGGTGGCTGCGGTGCGCACGTCGCCCAGGCGCAGCGGGAAATTGTTCAGCCGCTCGTGCAGCTTGATGCTGCTGCCGCTGCCACGCTTGTCGATATCCACCAGCGCCGCCGGGCCCACACCCGAGCTGATCTTCTGCGGCACGATCAGCCGCAGGCCATCGCCACGCTGCTCTTCCACCAGCGGGTCGCGGGTATCGGCCAGCTTCTGCTTGACGCAATCGGCATACGCGCGTGGGGACTTGCCCGAGATTACATCCAGCGTTTCGCGCGACTGTTCCAGTTCCGTAACACTCACACAGCCACCCAGCGTCATCGCCAACGCCGCCACCATCCACTTCATTTGCAGCACCTCTGCCTTCAAGAATCCGCTTCGACCACAGCCAGGCCGATTTGCTCCCTGCTTTGGCAGATTTATCTACGCCTGGCGGAACAGCGCGGCAGTGTAACCCGACATCGTGGTATCTTTCGCCTTTGCAGAACCAATCCTTGCGGAGCATCACATGAAATTCGTACACCAGCGCGAGCACCTGAACGAGGACGATATCGTCGTCATCGAGTGCTCCCAGCGCTGCAATATCCGCCTGATGAACGACGCCAACTTCCGCAGCTTCAAGAACGGCGGTCGTCATACCTACCACGGTGGCCATTTCGACAAGTTCCCGGCGAAGATCACCGTGCCCAGCACCGGCTTCTGGAACATCACCATCGATACCGTGACCACCCGCCCGATCTCGGTTACCCGCAAGCCAACCTTGACCCACAAGATCAAGATCATCCGTCGTTCATCGTCGAAACTCAGATAAGGCCACCATGACCCAGACCACCAAGTACGTCATCAAGTACAAGCTCGACGGCCAGCGCCGCTGGGACTTCGCGTTGATGCCCGACGCCTCCCTTGAACAAGCCCTGGAAGCCCTGCGCAAGATTCACGGCGAAGACGCCGAGAAGATCAGCGACATCCAGGTCAGCAAAGCCTTGTAAACACCCGCCCCACCGTACTGCCCGCCCGCGCAAGGAGAATCGCATGAGCCACTGGCCCGACCGCCGCATCCTCGACCTGCTGGGTATCGAGTTGCCCATTCTGCAGGCCCCCATGGCCGGTGCGACGGGCTCGGGCATGGCCACTGCCGTGGGCCTGGCGGGCGGTTTGGGCGCCCTTCCCTGCGCCATGCTCACGGGCGACCAGGTGCGCGCCGAGATCGCTGCCTTCCGCGCCGGCTGCCCGGGCCGCCCGTTGAACCTGAACTTCTTCTGCCACCAGCCGCCAGCGCCCGATGCCGAGCGCGATGCACGCTGGAAGCAGGCGCTACAGCCCTATTACAGCGAAGTGGGAGCCGACTTCACGGCGCCCACGCCGGTGTCCAACCGGGCGCCTTTCGACGAACAGAGCTGCCAGCTGGTCGAGCAACTGCGCCCGGAGGTGGTGAGCTTCCACTTCGGCCTGCCACATGCCGACCTGCTGCAACGGGTAAAGGCCAGTGGTGCCAAGGTGCTGTCCAGCGCCACAACCGTAGAGGAAGCCGTGTGGCTGGAGCATCACGGCTGTGATGCGATCATTGCCATGGGCTATGAGGCGGGCGGCCATCGCGGCATGTTCCTCAGCGACGATATCACCAGCCAGATCGGCACCTTCGCGCTGGTGCCACAGGTGGCCGATGCGGTCAGCGTGCCGGTGATTGCCGCCGGCGGCATTGCTGACCACCGCGGCCTGTTGGCGGCATTGGCCTTGGGGGCTTCGGCAGTGCAGATCGGAACGGCGTACCTGTTCTGCCCCGAGGCCAAGGTGTCGCCGGCGCATCGCCAGGCCCTGGACAGCGCACCTGCCAGCGACACGGCGCTGACCAACCTGTTCACCGGCCGACCGGCGCGTGGCATCAACAACCGCATCATGCGCGAGCTGGGGCCGATGAGCGATTTGGCCCCGCGCTTCCCGCTGGCCGGTGGGGCCTTGATGCCTTTGCGGGCGATTACGGATCCGCAGGGCAATAGCGATTTCAGCAACCTCTGGTCGGGGCAGGCGTTGCGGCTGGGCAGGCATATGCCGGCGGGTGAGTTGACCCGGGAGATTGCCGAAAAGGCGCTGGCCGTGGTCGGCCGCCAGGCGTCTGCATAAGCAGGTTCGGCCTCTTCGCGGGCTTGCCCGCTCCCACAGGTTCACCACTGATTTTGAATGCTGCGCAGTACTGTGGGAGCGGTCAAGCCCGCGAAGGGGCCGGACCTGCCCATGCATCATCCTGCCCCCTTCCCGGCCCACGGCCTATCGCTATATAGTTAAGGATATAACGATAAGCCCCAAGGAGCTGTCTTCATGCGTATCCGCCCGCCCCACTTGGCTGCCACCGCCCTGGCCAGCCTGCTTGCCTTCAACACTGCCTGGGCCGATGAAGTCCAGGTCGCGGTCGCAGCGAACTTCACAGCCCCTATCCAGGCCATTGCCAAGGACTTCGAGAAAGACACCGGCCACAAGCTGATCGCTGCCTATGGCGCCACCGGCCAGTTCTACGCACAAATCAAAAATGGCGCGCCGTTCGAGGTATTTCTCGCTGCCGACGACAGCACCCCAGCCAAGCTCGAGCAGGAAAACGCCATTGCCCCGGGCTCACGCTTCACCTACGCCATCGGCACCCTGGCGCTGTGGTCGGCCAAGCCCGGCTATGTCGACGCCAACGGCGAAGTGCTGAAGAACAACCAGTTCAAGCACCTGTCCATTGCCAACCCGAAAACCGCGCCCTACGGCCTGGCCGCCACCCAGGTGCTGGACAAGCTGAAGCTGACCGAAGCCACCCGGCCCAAGCTGGTCGAAGGGCAGAACATTACCCAGGCGTTCCAGTTCGTATCCACCGGCAACGCCGAGCTGGGCTTTGTCGCCCTTTCGCAAATCTACAAGGACGGCAAGGTCGAAAGCGGTTCGGCCTGGATCGTTCCCTCGTCCCTGCACGAACCCATCCGCCAGGACGCGGTAATCCTCGAAAAAGGCAAGGACACCCCCGCCGCCAAGGCCCTGGTCGACTACCTGAAAGGCCCGAAAGCCGCGGCAGTGATCAAATCCTACGGTTATGAAATCTGATGCCACTGAATGCCAGTGACCTGGGTGCCATCTGGCTGACCGTGAAACTGGCCAGCATGACCACCCTCATCCTGCTGATCGTCGGCACGCCCATCGCCTGGTGGCTGGCGCACACGCGCTCGTGGCTGCGCGGGCCGGTGGGCGCGGTAGTGGCCTTGCCGCTGGTGCTGCCACCCACGGTGATCGGCTTCTACCTGCTGATCGCCCTCGGCCCGCATGGCTGGCTGGGCCAGGCGACCCAGGCGCTGGGCCTGGGCAGCGTGGTGTTCAGCTTCACCGGCCTGGTGATCGGCTCGGTGATCTATTCCATGCCGTTCGTGGTCCAGCCGCTGCAGAATGCCTTCGGCGCCATTGGCCAGCGCCCGCTGGAAGTGGCCGCGACGCTGCGCGCCAGCCCCTGGGACACCTTCGTCCACGTGGTGCTGCCGTTGGCCCGTCCGGGCTTCATCACCGCCAGCATCCTCGGTTTCGCCCACACGGTGGGCGAGTTCGGCGTGGTGCTGATGATTGGCGGCAACATCCCCGACAAGACACGCGTGGTCTCGGTGCAGATCTTCGACCATGTCGAGGCCATGGCCTATTCGCAAGCGCACTGGCTGGCCGGTGCCATGCTGGTGTTCTCGTTCCTGGTGCTGCTCCTGCTTTACGCAGGACGCCGCGGCAAGGCTGGCTGGAGCTGAAATGAGCGCATCGATTGTGGCGCGCCTGCAACTGGCACGCGACGACTTCACCCTGGACGTAGACCTGCACCTGCCCGGCCGCGGCATCAGTGCGTTGTTCGGCCACTCCGGTTCTGGCAAGACCAGCTGCCTGCGTTGCCTGGCGGGGCTGGAACGGGCCGCCAGCGCCTACATCGAGGTCAACGGCGAAGTCTGGGAAGACAGCGCCCGCGGATTCTTCCTGGCACCACACCTGCGCCCGGTAGGCTACGTGTTCCAGGAGGCCAGCCTGTTCCCGCACCTGTCGGTACGCGGCAACCTGGAGTTCGGCTGGCGCCGGGTGGCCGCTGCCGAGCGCAAGGTCAGCCTAGACCTGGCCTGCCAGCTGCTGGGTATCGGCCACTTGCTGGCACGCCGGCCGGCGACCTTGTCCGGTGGCGAGGCGCAGCGGGTGGGCATTGCCCGCGCCCTGCTCAGCAGCCCGCGCCTGCTGTTGATGGACGAGCCACTGGCTGCACTCGACGGGCCGCGCAAACGCGAAATCCTGCCCTACCTGGAACGCCTGCACGACGAACTGGACATCCCGCTGGTATATGTCAGCCATGCCCAGGAAGAAGTGGCGCGGCTGGCCGACCACCTGGTGTTGCTGGAGCAAGGCCAGGCAGTGGCCAGCGGCCCGATCGGCGAAACCCTGGCCCGTCTCGACCTGTCGCTGGCCGAGGGCGAGGATGCCGGCGTGGTGTTCGAAGGCCTGGTGGTGGCACATGACGCGCACTACGACCTGCTCGACCTGCGCCTGCCCGGCAACGACGGGCCGCTGTTGCGTATCACCCACCCTGCCCAGGTGATGGGCAGCACCTTGCGGGTCAAGGTGCAGGCGCGTGACGTCAGCCTGGCCCTGGCAGCCGACAGCACTTCGAGCATTCTCAACCGCTTGCCGGTGCGCGTGCGCGAAAGCCGCCCGGCCGCCAACCCGGCCCATGTACTGGTCAGCCTGGATGCTGGCGGCAATGCCTTGCTCGCGCGCATCACCCGCTTCTCGGCAGACCAGCTCGACCTGCACCCGGGCCAGGTGCTGTTTGCCCAGATCAAGTCGGTGGCGCTGCTGGGCTGAGCATCGGCCCCATCGCTGGTGTCCATTGATCAGTGACCTGATCGAGGCCTGCCAACCATGCTTGACTGCCCCCTGCCGCGCACCCTGCACTACGTCGACGACAGCCAGCCGGGCCTGACCCGGCGGCGCTGGAGAGGGCGCTTCATCTACCTGGATGCCGACGGCCAGCGGGTGCGCGACAGCGATACCCTTGCCCGCATCGCTGCACTGGCAATCCCCCCGGCCTATAGCGAGGTGTGGATCTGCGCCGACCCGCAAGGCCACCTGCAAGCCACAGGTCGCGATGCCCGTGGCCGCAAGCAATACCGCTACCACGCGCAGTGGCGCGAAATACGCGACCAGCACAAGTACGGGCGCATGCTGGCGTTTGCCCAGGCCCTGCCGAAATTGCGCGCACAGCTGCACGACCACCTTGCCCGGCCAGGCCTGGACCGGGAAAAGGTGATGGCGCTGGTGATCAGCCTGCTGGACCACACCCTGATCCGCATCGGCAACCAGCGCTACCTGCGTGACAACCAGTCCTATGGACTGACCACCCTGCGCAACCGCCATGTCGAGGTGAAGGGCAGCAGCATCCGCTTCCAGTTCCGCGGCAAGCGCGGCGTCGAGCACAACGTCAGCCTCAACGATCGGCGCCTGGCCAACCTGCTCAAGCGCTGCATGGAGTTGCCCGGCCAAGCGTTGTTCCAGTACCTGGACGACGACGGCCAGCGCCATAGCGTCGGCTCCAGCGAGGTCAACCAGTTTCTGCAGCAGCTGACCGGTGCCGACTTCACCGCCAAGGACTACCGCACCTGGGCCGGTAGCAGCCTCGCCCTGGACCTGCTGAGGCCCTTGGCCTGGGAGCCCGAGAGCGAAGCCAAGCGCCAGGTCGCCGCCATCGTCCGTCAGGTAGCATCACGCCTGGGCAATACACCGGCAGTGTGCAGGCGCTGTTACATTCACCCGGCTGTACTTGAACACTATGCCCTGGGGCGCCTGGCCAACTTGCCGAAGAACCGTGTGCGCAAAGGCCTGGACCGTGAAGAAGTAGCCTTGCTGTTATTTCTTCAGGCACTCGAGGAACAGGATGACCATTAACCCGGTCTATTCAGACCATGATGCGAAGAAATTTCCCATTGGCCGCCAAGCCCCCTATTCTTGCCACCGAGCACCTTGGCCGACAAACCGCTGGCGGTTTGCTTCGGCACCTGCGACTGAAGACACGCAACAGAATTTGTCTGTCGGGGAATTACTATCCGCCGAAAGCGTCTTTAATGAGAAGGAAGAGGGACAAGCTCCCGCCGCCGTGGCAACTAGCCCGACGGACTTTTACATCACCAAGGAGAACTACATGCTGATACTCACCCGCAAGGTTGGCGAAAGCATCGTCATCAACGATGACATCAAAGTCACCATTCTGGGCGTCAAAGGGATGCAGGTGAGGATCGGTATCGATGCACCGAAAGACGTCCAGGTCCATCGAGAAGAGATTTTCAAGCGTATCCAGGCCGGCAGCCCGGCCCCGGAAAAGCACGACGACTCGCACTGAGCGACCTGCCTCAAGCCGCACGAACGCGCCTGATCGCCCCGCGCCTCAGGTGCCCAGCAGTTCGTGCACCTTGGCGATCATACAGTCCATGTCGAACGGTTTGTCGAACACCGCGGCGAACAGTTCCGGGCATCCCTGATTGGCCTGCGCGCCACTCATGAGGATGACCGGCAACTCGCTCAAGGCCGGGTCTTCACGCATCGAGCGCACAAGCTCCTCACCGTTGAGCAGTGGCATCATGTAGTCGGTGATGACCAGCTGAAAGCGCTTTTCCTTCAGTGCCTCCAGCGCCTTGCAGCCGTTGCTCGCCTTTTCCACCAGAAAACCCTCGTCCTCCAGGGCAAAACCGAGGATGTCGGCAATCAGGTACTCGTCATCGACGATCAGGATGGTGTTCATCGCCCGCCCCGTCACCCGCTCCCCTGCGGCACCGGCGTTCCCGAAAGCACACCGCAGGCGCCTTCGAACGCCTTGCGCAGGGTAATGCCTTGCGGCCCGATCAGCAGCTCGTGCAAGGCAGGGTCATGGTGGCTGTCACGCACCTTGAGGATCGACAGCATGCGCCGCAGCTGCGAATCCAGCTCGACGAAGCGCATCAGCATCAAGTTGTCGACGATGCTCGACAGGTCCGGGGCCGGGGCGCTGATTTCCGCGCCGAAAATGTCGCGCATTTCCCAGGTCAGCATCACGCTGACATCGCGCGCGCGCAGTTCGCCGACCAAGGCGCGGAAAAACGCATTGAGCCGCGCGGGGTCGATGGCCAGCCGGCTGAACGCCCCCAGGCTGTCGATCAGCACGCGCTTGCTGCCTTGCGCTTCGACCCGCTCGAGCAGGCGCGCACCGACCTGGTCCAGCAGGCCCTCGGTAGTCGGCTGCCAGCAAAGCTGCAGGATGCCAGCCTGCTCCATGGCTGCAAAATCGTAACCCAGCGACGCGGCCTTGATACGCAGGCGCTCCGGCGTTTCGTAAAAGCCGAAATGCAGCCCCGGCGCCTGCAGGCTGCTGGCACCGAGAAATGCCAGGCCCAATGACGTCTTGCCAATACCCGAGGGCCCGATCAGCAGGCTGACCGAGCCCGTGGCCAAGCCGCCACCGAGCATATCATCCAGGGTCGCCACCCCGCTGCCGATGCGCTCCAAGGTGGCGCTGCCCGCCTGGCTGGGGTGGCTGAACAGTGACTCCAGGCGCGGGTATACATGCATGCCGGTTTCATCGATGAGGCATTCATGGCGCCCCGACAACGCCGCACTGCCCCGCGTCTTGCGCAGCTGGATATGACGCACGGCGCGGCTGCCAAACAGTTGCTCGCCCAGTTCGATCACCCCGTCGACCATCGTGTGCTCCGGGCTACCCTCTTCCAGCCGGGCGCTGGTCAGCAGCAGCACGGTGCAGCCCGCAAAGGCCGCATGGCCCTGTAGTTCAGAGACGAATTTCTTGGTATCCAGCGCGGTTTCCGCACGCACCCGGGCATTTAGCACGCCATCGACGATCAGCAGGCTGGCCTGCTGGCGGGCGATTTCCTGACGCAGCAGCCGTACCACGGCGTCCAGGCCTTCCTGCTCCAGGGTATCGAAGGCACTGACGAACTGGATCGGATCACCGACCAGCGCCGGGTCGAAGAACTCCAGGGTCGCCAGGTACTGGAACAGCCGCTCGTGCGACTCGCTGAGCAACGTGGCCACCAGCACCCGGCCACCACCGCGCACATGCCCGCAGGCCAGCTGATTGGCGAGGATGGTCTTGCCAGCCCCCGGCGGGCCCTGAATGATGTAGGACGCGCCAGCCACCAGGCCACCCTGGAGCAACGCATCGAGCCCATCGATCCCCGTCACCAGCCGCCTGAGTGCCTGTGCCATGGTGTTCTACCTGTCGAGTTGGCTGTCCGTCTGGCCCTGATAGATTGGCAAGTAAAGCTGCATGCAAGTTCCCCGGCCGGGCTCACTGTCGACGCAAATGGCACCACCGCTCTGCCTGGCAAAACCATACACCTGGCTGAGGCCCAGACCAGTCCCCTTGCCAAAGGGCTTGGTAGTGAAAAATGGTTCGAAGATCCGCGGCAGTACCGCTGGCGCGATGCCCTCGCCGCTGTCTTCGACCTCGAAACGCACAAACCCGCCGTGCAGGCCCTCCACCTCGCCGGTCAGCTCGACCACATCGACGGTCAAGCCGATCTGGCCCTGCCCCGTGATGGCATCGCGGGCATTGAACAACAGGTTGAGCAGCACCATCTGCAATTGCCCAGCATCCACCTCGATCAGGGGCAGATCCGGTTGCAACAGCACCTTCAGGTCGATCGAACCAGGCAGCGCATGCTCCAGAAGACCACGGGTGGCAGTAACAAGGTGCGCCGGGGCGACGCAAGCCACATCAAGCTTGCGATGGCGGGCAAAGCTGAGCAGCTGCTGGGTCAGTTCGGTGCCCCGCTGCCCGGCATCGAGAATATGCTGCAGCATGCGCTGGGCGCGTGCCGGGTCCTGGGTGGCCAGCGCCAGGCGCGCCGAGCTGATGATGATGGTCAACATGTTGTTGAAGTCATGCGCCAGGCCACCGGTCAACTGGCCCAAGGCCTCCAGCTTCTGTGCCTGGAACAGCTGGGCGCGCACCGCGTCCAGTTGCAGCGCCGACTCGCGGCGGTCGGTGATGTCCCGGGTCACCTTGGCCAGGCCGACAATCTGGCCTTGGTCATCGCGAATCACATCCAGGGCGGCCAGCGCCCAGAACTGCGAGCCGTCCTTGCGTACGCGCCAGCCCTCATCCTGCGCCACGCCCTGCTCCAGCGCCTGGCGCAGCAAGCGCTCCGGGCGGCCCTCGGTGCAATCCTGCGGAGTGAAGAACAACGAGAAATGCTGGCCGATCACTTCATCGGCACGGTACCCCTTGATACGTTGCGCGCCTGCGTTCCACGACACCACATGGCCGGAAGGATCGAGCATGTAAATGGCGTAATCCACCACCGACTGAACCAGTTGTTCATAGCGGTGGGCAGGCATGACAGGGTGATCGAGACGGTCAGCTGAAACCATGCGAACTCCACCGGCACAGCAGGAGGGAAAACATTGCGAGGTTCAACGCCCAGGCTCAACCAGCACAGGGCTGATGCGCCGAGGCATCGCCACTTTCAGCAGCCACAAGCCGACCAGCAGGATAAGCCCGCCACCGGCCAGGGCCATCAGCCGCTGCGGTTGAGAGTGTTCGGCATCGAACCCCAGCATCAGCAGATAACCGCCCAGGCTGATCAGGCTCAGGTAGAGAAATGCCGCCAGCACCACGACCAGCACGAACAAAAGTCGCCACAACAGCCGTGGGTGCACGATACGCTCGGAAGTATCGGACAGAGTCATGACCGCACACTCTTTGGATCCAATAAAAGGGCAACAGTGGCGTAATGACAGCAAGGTGTCAATTGCCCATTCGATCGACCCTTCATTCTGTTGATCATAGGCGCTGTGGTTGACTCAACTATAACAATGGGTTATAAAGCGCGCTTGATTGCGAGGCCCTTCTGCTTAGAAGCGAGCTGGTCGTTACGGCCCCTTCAAGCATGCGAGTGTGGTGGAATTGGTATACACAGCAGACTTAAAATCTGTCGGCGTGAGCCTTGCGGGTTCGAGTCCCGCCACTCGCACCAAATTTCTTCGCAAAAGGCGCCCTCGCGGCGCCTTTTTGCTGCCCGCCTGCAAGGTGTTGCGCAGCTGCTAGAGTGGAGCTTGAACCCGTCCACTGGAACGCCGCCATGCGCTACTCCCTGTTCGATGGTCAACGCGACATCATTATCCTGATTGCCCGTGTGCTGCTGATGATCCTGTTCGTCTTGTCTGGCTGGGGCAAGCTGACCGGGTTCGAAGGCACGGTCGGCTACATGACTTCACTGGGCGCTCCTGCCCCCATGCTGGCAGCGGCAGTAGCCGTGCTCATGGAATTCGCCGTCGGCATCCTGCTGATCCTCGGATTCTACACCCGGCCGCTGGCCTTACTGTTTGCGTTGTTCGTACTGGGCACGGCGCTGCTGGGCCACCCGTTCTGGAACATGGTCGACCCTGAGCGCAGCGCCAACATGACCCAGTTCCTGAAAAACCTCAGCATCATGGGCGGCATGTTGTTACTGGTGGTAAGCGGCCCCGGGCGTTTTTCGGTGGACGGGCGCTGAGTCAGTCGTCTTCGCGGTCGTCGAACCAGGCTGGGTGATCACGCTCTTCTTCATCAAGGTCGTCCAGCGTTTCTTCGTCTTCCTCGATGTCATCCTCGACGCCTCGGGCATCGGCTTCTGCTTCAGTGTCGTCGTAGAGGAATTCGTGATCAAGCAGGTGATCATGTTCGGGTTCGTGCAGGTCATCTTCGTCGCGCATGCTGACTCCTGGGCTGGTGGCAGGCCTGTATAGGCGGATCGGCTGCACAGGTCAATGCATTACCGCTTAATGCTGGGTTAACCGGCCAGACCCAAGCTGCAGGCTCTCCCTTCAAACGTTGCTTGCCCGCCATACCCGGCGGGCTTTTTTATTGCTGCCACTCCCCCTCCGTCCAGTGCAGTGAAATCACATGGAACCCGGCCCATGCTGGCCACCCTCGAGCTGAGCCATGCATGACAAGTCCATCACCTGAGCTTCACAAAATGCTGACATCCCGCTGGGCACACTGAACCTGCTCCCTATGTTCTTACAGCCCGCCGCATCGTTGCCGCGGGCTTTTCTTTTTGTGGCATGCACAGTGCCTCTGACCATGACCTGAGGCAGTTTTACCGTATCGGCCCAGGGCTATGCTTAGCCGGCGATAAGCAAGCCCATTCGGAACAGGATACGGAGGCTCTTATGAAAGCTGCTGTTGTTGCACCAGGCCGTCGCGTGGAAGTTGTGGAGAAAACCCTGCGCCCCCTCGAGCACGGTGAAGCGCTGCTGAAGATGCAATGCTGCGGTGTGTGCCACACCGACCTGCATGTGAAAAATGGCGACTTCGGTGACAAGACCGGTGTGGTGCTAGGTCACGAAGGCATCGGCGTGGTCCAGGCAGTAGGGCCAGGCGTCACCTCGCTCAAACCGGGCGACCGCGCCAGCGTGGCCTGGTTCTACCAGGGTTGCGGGCATTGCGAGTATTGCAACAGCGGCAACGAAACCCTGTGCCGCGAAGTGAAGAACTCCGGCTACACCGTGGACGGCGGCATGGCCGAAGCCTGCATCGTCAAGGCCGACTACTCGGTCAAAGTGCCCGACGGGCTCGACTCCGCTGCCGCCAGCAGTATTACCTGCGCCGGCGTGACCACCTACAAGGCGGTGAAGATCTCCAACATCCGCCCCGGCCAATGGATCGCCATCTACGGCCTCGGCGGCCTGGGCAACCTTGCCCTGCAATATGCCAAGAACGTCTTCAACGCCAAAGTGATCGCCATCGACGTCAATGAAGAGCAACTGCGCTTCGCCAGCGAGATGGGCGCTGACCTGGTCATCAACTCACGCACCGAGGATGCCGCCAAGGTCATCCAGGCCAAGACCGGTGGCGCCCATGCCGCCGTGGTTACCGCCGTTGCCAAGGCTGCCTTCAACTCGGCCGTTGATGCCCTGCGTGCGGGTGGCCGCCTGGTTGCGGTCGGCCTGCCGTCGGAAGCCATGAACCTGAATATCCCTCGCCTGGTGCTGGACGGCATCGAAGTGATCGGCTCGCTGGTCGGTACCCGCCAGGACCTGCAGGAAGCTTTCCAGTTTGCGGCGGAAGGGAAAGTGGTGCCGAAGGTGACTCTGCGGCCGATCGAGGATATCAACCAGATCTTCGATGAGATGCTGGAGGGCAAGATCAAAGGGCGGATGGTGATTCAGTTCGAGGGGTGATGACCCATGTGCGCTGGCTGTTGGTGCAGCGCACACTACCCTGAAATGGGCGCGCCTTAGGTCCTGGTTTCAGGTAAGCGCTATGCTTGATACACGATTTTATCCAAGTCGTGGTTTGTAGTCGGTTCGCAAGCAGAAGACTGGCTAGCACATCGGAGTGAACGTATGGGCATCCGCAGCTTGGCGAAAAACCTGCCACCCGACCCGGACAATGACGGCTGGGTACTTGGATGGGGCGTACTGAGAGACCGGCATCCCTGGCATTTCGTCGATGTGTTTGCCGACCAGAGGACCGCCAGGGCCGAGGCGGTGCGCCGCGGGGCAGGCTATGTTGTGGAGTTCGGCTCGCACCGCCTGGGATCGGATGAATTCGTTTGTGGGATATCCCCGCCTGAAGGCTAGCGTTTGAATGGGCGGAGCGGCGGGCGATGGATCCTGCGGCCGTTCTCAAGCCTGAACATACTGCACATCCTCGCAGAGAAGCGCGGTTCACCGCTTCTCAAGACCCTCGATTTGGCTTGACTGACTTCCTCAGGGCGTGATGCGGCCGGTCGAGGCGTCCACGAAACCAGGGGCGATTCAAAGCTCATGCAATTAGGCCGCCCCATAGGGACGACATGCTGGCCGGATGAATCGCCGAACCGTCCCGCACCTGCGATAACCCTAGCGCACCGCTGCTTGTGCGGCGATACGCCAGTCGCCTCATCCAGACCGGAAATGCCGCGCTACCAGCGCAACAAGCGAGGTCCGAGCAGCACGCCCATGACGGTCGGCAGCAACATGCCAAGCAGATACCAAACGCCCCAGAATGGAATGCCCATCTCCGGGCAGTGCAGGCAGTAGGCCAGGGTCGCCGTGGCTCCCGCCAGTAGCCCGCCCGCCGCGCCGACAATGCGCAGGCGGGTTGGCGCAAGGCCGCGCAGCGCCCAGAACACGCCGACGAAGGTCGGCACCGAGAGCAGCGCAATGTTCAGCGGGCAGGTGCGCCAGGTCTTGCCAAGGATCAGGCTGGCGCGGGCGTCGG
Organism: Pseudomonas sp. SA233; assembly: GCF_054792385.1. NCBI lineage: Bacteria > Pseudomonadati > Pseudomonadota > Gammaproteobacteria > Pseudomonadales > Pseudomonadaceae > Pseudomonas > Pseudomonas sp. SA233. The sequence continues at coordinate 3,672,873 of NZ_CP096449.1, forward strand.
CAGGTATTCCGGTCAGCTCTACCGCTCCGCCTATCCAGACCAGCAGTACGGGCAGCACCAGCAGCACCCAGGCCGCCCCACCATTCACGCCTGGCCGCGCCAGGCGACTGTTCAGCCACAGGGCAATAAAGGCAAGGCTGCCGGGTAACGCAACCTTGGCCCAGAACAGCGGCGTGCGTACGACCTCGCCCAGGTCAGGTCGTACACCGAAGATGGCCGTAATCAGCAGCAGTGCGCCCAAAGCTCCGGCCAACAAGCCAAAGGCGAAACGCTTGCCAGAGACGTGTCGGTCCACCGCGCCCTCACCGGCGCTCAGCAGGTCGATCAGTTCATTGGTCTTCATCGTTTCGTAATCCTCGGATGATAGTCGCCAGGGCCTTGAGACCTCGGTGGATGCCGATCTTCACGGCAGAGCTGGAAAGCCCGGTCAGACTGGCGGTTTCCTCCACCGACAGGCCCTCCAGCTTTACATGAACGATTGGCAGGCGCTGCTTGTCGGGTAGCTGCCGCAGCAGCTTGCCCAGATCACGGCTGGCCTGAGCGGGTTCGCCATCCTCGACGGCGAACAGTTCTCCCTCGTCGTCCGCCAACGGATCGTGGAGGGCCTCCCGGTGCGCAAAGGCGCGGAAGTAGTCAGCCAGCTTGTAGCGCGCGATGGCCTGCACCCAGGCAGTCAAAGGCTGGTCCGCGCGGTAGGTGTGGCGGGCATTGTGGACCGCCAGTAGCACTTCCTGCAGCAGGTCTTCGACCTCGCCGGGGCGCTGGCTCAGGCGCCGGCCTAGGAACGCCCGCAGGTGCGAGCCGAGCGCACTGAGGAACTCGCGGTACGCGCTGCCGTCACCGTCCAGGCCACGCAGCAACAACCCCTGCAGCTGAGCCTCACGTGCGATCAGCACCTCCTGGCTGGTAGTTCGTTGCATTGGCCGTCCTGGTTACACCGTAAATGAATTCTTTCACGCTCTCGCCCCAGCCAACTGGCGTGCCGTTGGCTTGCAGAAAAACAGGCATTCGTTCAATACGTTAGGGCCGCGGCGAAGAATTCTCAAAAAAAGTTTTGCGGCACTGTAACCGGATCACCTCCCCTAGCGAACTACTCATCGAGCCGCCGGAAAGCCTTCCGCGACCCTTCATTCGAACCGGAGACCGCACCATGAAAACCCTGACCCTCGCCACCGCCGCCCTCGCTCTTGCCGCCATCACCGGTAGCGCTGTGGCTGACGACATGAACACCAAAGCCAGCAATGGCGCGGCCATGGAGAAGTGCTACGGCGTCGCCCAGGCCGGCAAGAATGACTGTAAGGCCGGTGCCGGCACCACTTGTGCGGGCAGCGCCAAGAAGGACTACGACGGTATGCACTGGAAAAACGTTCCGGCCGGCACCTGCACTACCATCAAAACGCCCAAGGGCATGGGCTCGCTGACCCCGAGCAAAGCCTGAGCCAAGGCCGCCGACCATGAGCGCAATCCATAAACTGGGCGCCGGGCTGGGGTTGAGGGGCGACCACTATGCCCAGGCCTTCGCCTGCTCCGCCCAAGGTCTCTGGTTCGAAGTGCATCCGGAGAATTACATGGTCGGCGGTCCCCGCCTTGCCTGGCTGGAGCGGATCGCCGAGCGGCATCCACTGTCGCTGCACGGGGTTTCGCTGTCCCTGGCGGCCGATGCCGCACCTGACGAGGCACACCTTCAACGCTTGCGGGTGCTGGTCGAGCGGGTGCAACCGCTGCTGATTTCCGAGCACCTAGCCTGGTCCAGTTGGCGCGGGCAGTATCTCCCGGATCTGCTGCCCTTCCCGCGTAGCCATGCGGCCCTGGGGCGCATAACCGAAAACATCCAACGCACCCAGGAAGCTCTGGGCCGGCGCATCGCCATCGAAAACCCCAGCCATTACGTGCGTCTGCAGGGCCACGACTGGGATGAGATCGACTTCCTCGCGGAACTGGCATTGCGCACTGGCTGTGGCCTGCTACTGGACGTCAACAACGTGCACGTCAGCGCACACAACCTGGGCTTCGATACCAAGCGCTATCTTGATCGCTTCCCGGCGGCGGCCATCCTCGAAATCCACCTGGCCGGATACAGTCACGACGAGGGCGGCGAGTTGCTAATCGATTCCCACGACGCACCTGTCGCCGAACCGGTCTGGGCGCTTTACGGGCACCTGATTCAACGTATCGGACCTAGGCCGACATTGATCGAGCGCGACGACCATCTGCCAGCCTTCGACGTTCTGCAGGCTGAGCGCGAGCGCGCCCAGGCGATCCTCAACCTGGCTCAGGTGACCACATGAAAACGGCACTCGGCGCCTTCCAGGACGCCTTCGTCTATGCCCTCTACCAGCGCACTGCCCCGGAACTGCAAAGCGTCACCGCGCAGGCGGCCTTCGAGGTGTATCGCAATACCGTGTTCAAGGGCTGCGTCGATGCGCTGTGCGACAACTTCCCGACCATCGAACGCCTGGTTGGGAAAGACTGGCTTCGTGCAGCGGCCGCCATCCACGCTCGCGAGACGCCGCCTAGCGACGCCCGGCTGATTCTTTACGGGGAAGGTTTCGCAAACTTCCTCGAAGCCTTCGAACCCGCGCGGGAACTACCCTACCTTGGCCCCGTGGCGCGCCTGGACCGGCTGTGGACCGAGGCCTTCATCGCCCCTGCGCAAGCGCTGTTGGAACTCGCCAGCCTCGCAGGCATGACCGCCTCCGACCTCGCCGCCTGCCACCTGGTACCGCGCACCTGCGTGCGCTGGAGCTGGTTCAGCGGGCAACCGATCTACAGCATCTGGCGTTACAACCGCGAGGCCCTGCCGATACCGGAGGAACTGCCCTGGCGAGGTGAGGGCGCATTGCTCGTCGGGCATGCCGAAGGCGTCACCTGGCATGCGCTGGAGGTTGGCGGCTGCGCCTTCCTGGACGCCTGCGCAGCCGGCAACGATCTGGACCGAGCCTCAGCCCTGGCGCTCGCTGCACAACCTGATCTCGACTTCCACGACCTGCTCGGCCACCTGTTCGGCGCCGGGGTGTTCCGTCCCATCAACGTCACCTGAGAAAGCCACCATGGATATCGCCCGCACTCCCCTTCACCGCACCGGCCTGCGCCAGCGCTGGAATCGCCTGGCCGACATATTGCAGCACCGGCTCGGCGACGCGTTTCTCTTCCTGGTAGCGCGATTCGGGATCGCCGCGACCTTCTTTCTCTCCGGGCGCACCAAGGTCGAGGGCCTCCTGAGCATCACCCCGAGCACCTACGAGCTGTTCCGCACCGAGTACATGCTGCCGCTGCTTCCACCGCACATCGCCGCGCACTTGGCAACCTATGCAGAGCACTTCTTCCCGATGTTGTTGGTACTGGGCCTGTTTACCCGCCTATCGGCCCTCGCGCTGCTGGGCATGACTACGGTAATCGAGGTCTTCGTCTACCCGGACGCCTGGCCCACCCACTTGGTCTGGGCGGGCCTGCTGCTGTTGCTGATCGGCCGAGGGGCCGGAAGCTGGTCGCTGGATCGAGTGCTGGGTATTCGATGACTGCTTCGCCTGCAACCGGCGAATTGAATCACCCATGGTTTCATGGACGGCTCGAGGGGCTGCAAAGGGTCGTCGGCGTTACCCCTTGGTCAGATCAACCAATGGCGTCTGCCGCACCTCGGTTTCGCGCCCACCTTGTATCTCGCCAACCTGCTTCAAGGCCTTGTCCACTGCCACCTTGTCCGCCAACAAGCTGTAGCTGATGTGGAACTGCCTGTGTTCCTTCGGCCCGATTGTCGGCACTAGGTTCAGTGGCCGCTGGTAACGGCGGTTGTAGGAAAAACTCGTCCCCGGCTCGAGCCCGGTCACATAACCCTGGCCTTGTGTATCGGTATTTTTCCACAGGGAAAATACAGGCAATGTCCGAGTATTGAAGCCGACCGAAACGCCCAGATTGCCAGCCTTGTCATGCAACACAGTCAACGTATTGCCCTGGTCATCGGCATACGGCACCACGTTGTAAACCGTTTCGTCATAGTCCTTGGTGGGTGCTCGGTAGGTTTGCCAATCGGCCAGATCGCCCCGTGCCTTGTCGTTGAACGGCGACACTTGTTTCACTGGCGCGGCAAAACGAGCGCCCTGCTCCAGAAACGGGGTGCTGAAGTTACTGTGATAAAGCGCCTGGTATTCCTTCGGATAGTCGCCGTTGTTGGTCAGGGTGTCGTTGAGGGCGAACTTCACGCTGCCGGGTTCGGTGACCAGTTCGGTCACGACGGAGAAGTCGACTTTCTTGAATGCCTGCTCTTTCAGTACACCACGCAAGGTAATGGCGTAAGGGGGCTTCTCATCAATGTGCAGGGTGACTTGGTTCGCAGGAATGTTGGCAGCCCGACCGTGCAGGGTCAGCAGTTCGCCGTTGTCGACGCCAGGGTGGCCGACCCATTCGTAACCGCAGCGGGTGACCAGTTCATTGAAACCTTCCAGCCAGCCCAGGCCATTGCGCCCGTTGAGGTCGATGAAGGACGGGTTGACCACTTCCTTGACCGGCGAATCCCAGCCCATGCGCACATTGCCGACCGACGCCTGCAAGACGTTCATTCCACGGGTCGGCACGACCGAAAGTTTCATCGTACCGTTATCGATGTCGACGATGCTGACACCCTCTTGCCGGCCTCCGTGCAAGGTGCGCAAGGTAACGCTGAAGGGCTTGTCGGTTTTTACGCCAAGTTGCTGGCTGGTGATCTGCCAGTTCTGGGCGGCTTTGTCGGTGTCGAGCAGAACGTAATCCCAGGCCATGGTGTGGGAGGCTGCGGACAGGGCGCCGAGTGCAACGAAGAATTTGAGGAGGGGCATAACAGGTTGCCTTTCTTGGAGTTGTTCCCCTTTATAGACACGAAGAAACGTTTCAGCAAGCTAGCCAAGCGATGCTTTCGATTGGCACGGGTTTCTTTAGCTATTTTCGGGGAGTAGCCTCGACACAGTGAATCTTTCGAGCCCGATCAGGTTATCAACCTTGTGAAGGCATCAGAGAAACAGAAAAACTGCACAACTCGATAGAATTTTCATTGCCATGCCAGACGGTTTCCCTGATTTGCCCTCGCTGAACGCGTTGCGTGTTTTTGAAGTGGTGGCTCGCCGCTTGAACTTCCGTTTGGCTGCCGAGGAACTGGGTGTGACCCAGGCGGCAGTTGCCCAGCAGATACGCGGGCTGGAAGCGAGCCTGGATCTGCGTTTGTTTGAACGCCTACCCCGCGGTTTGGCGTTGACTGATGCAGGCCTGGGCTATAGCGGGAGCATTCGAAGTGCACTGGCCATGATCGACGAGGCAACACGCCTGCTTCGGCCACAGACTTCTCACCTGACAGTCAGCGTTACACCTACCTTCGCCTCAAAATGGCTGATTCCCAGGCTCGGCAATTTTGCGCAGAGTCATCCAGACATCGATTTGCGTGTGCTGGCAACCGATCGGCTATCACACTTCAGCACCGATGGTGTGGATATCGCTGTCCGTTATGGCAAGCCCGAGTTCGGAGCGGGCTTGAATAGCGAACTGCTGATGGAGCAGCTAATCGTTGCGGTGGCCAGCCCAAAGCTGTTCGAAGACAGCGAAATACCTGCAAGCTTTGCGCAATTGCAGGATTTCGTCATGTTGCACGATGCCCATAATTTCTGGCCTCAGTTCCTTGCAGAGCTGTTCCCACAACACATGCAGCCCACAGCCAGAAACCTGCGTTTCAATCAGACCTCATTAGCCATTGAAGCGGCAATCAGCGGCCAGGGCATTGCCCTGGCCAGCCCTGCGTTCGTCGGTGATGACATTGCCGCAGGCCGGCTGATGCAGGTTTTTACCCAGCAACTCAGGATCGACAAGTCGTTTTATCTGGTCTGGCCACGCAAGATGAAACAGCCGGACTCGTTGAGCGTGGTCCAACGCTGGCTCAAGCAACAAGCTGCCGATAGTTAATCTATCGTAATAGTGAAGTTTAGCTGTCTCCCTCACCAATGGGGCTGCTGCTAAGGTGAATGCACCTGAAAAATCAGCATTGAGAGATTGGAGGCAGCATGTCAGTAGAAAAAGTTGCAATTATCACGGCAGGTGGCAGCGGCATGGGCGCAGCGGCAGCACGACGCCTGGCCGCCGACGGCTTCAAGGTTGGGATTCTCTCCTCTTCGGGCAAGGGCGAGGCGTTGGCTGCCGAACTCGGCGGTATTGGTGTAACCGGTAGCAACCAGTCGGTTGAAGACCTGCAACGCCTGGTCAACGCTGTCGTGGAGAAGTGGGGCCGTATCGATGTGCTGGTCAATAGCGCCGGCCATGGTCCGCGCGCGCCAATCCTGGAAATCAGCGACGAGGATTGGCACAAGGGCATGGATACTTACCTGCTCAATGTCATTCGCCCGACTCGCCTGGTGACGCCTTACATGCAGCGTCAGAAGAGCGGAGCGATCATCAACATCTCCACTGCCTGGGCGTTCGAACCCAGCGAACTGTTCCCCACTTCTGCGGTATTCCGCTCGGGCCTTGCCGCGTTCACCAAGATCTTCGCCGACAATTTCGCCGGCGATAACGTGCGCATCAACAACGTCCTCCCTGGCTGGATCGACAGCTTGCCGAGCACCGAGCAACGCCGCGACAGCGTGCCGCTCAAGCGCTACGGCACCAGCGAAGAAATCGCTGCGACCATTGCGTTCCTTGCTAGCGAAGGCGCGGCCTACATCACCGGGCAGAACATCAGGGTCGATGGCGGCGTAACACGCAGCATCTGATCGTCCGTGGCCGCAGCACTGCTGCGGCCCTCGTTTCATGGAACATGGTTTATTTCATGCTGGACGATCTGTTTCAGACCATATGGACGCAACTGGCGATCCCGGTCGGCCCGGTGCGCAACCCTTATCGGCTCATGCAATTGTCCACCCTGGACGAGCAAGGTTGGCCCGTTTCCAGGACAGTTGTACTGCGGGATGCCGATGCCCGTGCAGGCGCGCTGTACTTTTACGCGGACAGGCGCTCGGCAAAATGCACGCAGATTGCCGTTGATCCACGCGTTGCACTAACGGCACTGAGCCCCTGCGGCCTGACCCAGGTGCGCATGGAGGGGCTCGCCACCCTGGTCGAGGATATCGGGCATCGACGACGCTGCTGGTCGGCGGCGCGTGACAAGACACAGGCATTGTTCCGTCATGGCGCTGTGCCGGGGCAGGTGATTGAAAGCCCTGAAGTCGCCTACGAATGCATCCAGGGCGGTTTCGAGCACTTCGCAATCCTATGCATCGAGCCGCGAGCGCTGGAGTGGTTGGATCTCACACGCCCCGTTCAGCAACGAGCTCGCTTCCTGCGCCATGAAGGATTGTGGCAATCCTCCTGGCTGGCTCCCTGAGGCGGCTTCTCGTACAGAACATGCAAACAGGAGTAATTGATGAAAGGTTACTGGATCATTCTGGGGACTGCTGTTACCGACACGCAGGCGCAGCAGGAATATGGCCGGTTGTGGGCGCCAATCGCCGAGCAGTATGGCGCCAGGCTCAAGGTTCTCGATTCGACAGCGCTGGTTGAGTCGCATACCAGCACGCGGGCGCTGGCGGTCGAGTTCGACAGTTATGCCCAGGCCAAAGCGTGCTATGCCGATCCCGCCTATTCGGAAGCAAAGGCGATGGCATTACGCGCCTATCGTCGTGAGTTGCTCATCGTTGAGGGGGATATAGGCTGATCAAGGGTTCGATGATACGGATGCCATGGGACGATAGCGTCCGGCATCGTTCCCCTCCTCCAGTGCAATACTGAATAGCTCTGCCAAAAGAAAAGGCACCCGCAGGTGCCCTCTCAATACCGTTTACGGAATGAATCGAGTGCCACAAGCGTGGCACATCCAAGTGCGGCGCCACTCTTCCAATTTGTCGTACTGTGCGACGTTGAATTTCCAGTGGCGAACGAATCCAATTACACCGACGGTGATAAATATCACGCCTATGAAGAACCTTGACCAATCAACGCCCCAGAACGTGTTCATAAGCTTGAGGCCATCGTACAAGATGATTGCGCCAACCCCTGTAAGGATGACCGGGCCAAGCAAGCGCTTACCTGGAGGTGGACCGACGCTTGCCGCCAAATTGGTCTGATGCCGACCTGAAGTTTCAACGGTCACGCTTGGTCCGAATCCGGATTGGGATTGCGCTTGGTGGGTTGCTTGTATGTGAGAAGTGCCAGCAGCATGGATGATAGACAGAAGCTGGACGTTTTGACCTTGGCATTGCGGGCAGCAGATTGCGTTATTGCTCACCACGTATTCATTCCTTTGAGGGGTGAAAGGCGAGCATTCTAAGGCAATTGCATACATCAGCGCACTACGCGACTTTATCCGAGCGCTATTCACGACTTACCAGGCCCACAAACAACCCGCCCCTCCATCCCATCTGTGTGCCTTACACCCGCCCAACTACTCACATGAAGGGTGCGAATGCCCGATGATGAGAAGCGGAGATATGCCAAGTGGCTGGAGCACTGGGCTGGTGCTTCTACGGCATACAAAACGCTCATGCACATTACCGACTGCGCTTACCGTCGCGTCGGTGCGATCACCAAGCACTCGAAAGCCTGCAGTTTCGGAACTCGTAGTTTTTCCAACCCGCAAAGAAAAACCCCGCAGACGTTAATCTGCGGGGCTTTCGAATGGTGGAGGCCGAGGTCGGAATCGAACCGGCGTAGACGGATTTGCAATCCGGAGCATAACCACTTTGCTACTCGGCCTCAAAGGTCGGATCTAGCAGCTTGCGCTTCGCTATCTCCTTGAAACGCTGAACCTTTTTCAAAGTTTGCTGCGTTTCGATGGGCGCCATTATGTCTTCATTCCTTTAACCTTGCAACCCCCTGAACGAAAAAAAATTTCAACGGGTTCAAGGTGTTAGCGCAGGCGGCCGAGTTTACTCCACAAGCCCACCACTGTGTTCTCCACGGTGCCACTGGCAGCCATGCCGATTCGCTCCTGCAGGCTCTTGCGTTCGGCGTAGTGCAGGTGGAACAGGTTGGCGTTGCGCGCGCGTTCGCTGAGGTACTCGTCGCTGGTCTGCAATTCGTCCACCAGCTTGCGGTTGAGTGCCGCGACGCCCAGCCAGACTTCGCCGGTGGCCACTTCGTCGATGTGCAGCTGCGGGCGATAGCGGGCAACGAAGTCCTTGAACAACTGGTGGGTGATGTCCAGGTCTTCCTGGAACTTCTCCCGGCCTTTCTCGGTGTTCTCGCCGAACACGGTCAGGGTGCGCTTGTATTCACCGGCGGTCAGCACTTCGAAATCGATGTCGTGCTTCTTCAGCAGGCGGTTGACGTTGGGCAGCTGCGCCACCACGCCAATGGAACCCAATACGGCGAACGGTGCGCTGACGATCTTCTCGCCAATGCAGGCCATCATGTACCCGCCACTGGCGGCCACCTTGTCGATGCACACGGTCAACGGGATGCCGGCCTGGCGAATGCGCGCCAGCTGCGATGCGGCCAGGCCATAGCTGTGCACCAGGCCACCACCGCTTTCAAGGCGTAGCACCACCTCGTCGCGCGGGGTGGCGAGGGTGAGCAGCGCGGTGATTTCGTTGCGCAGGCTTTCGGTGGCAGAAGCTTTGATGTCGCCATCGAAATCAAGCACGAAGACCCGGCCCTTTTCCTCGGCCTTGCCCTTCTTCTGCCGCTTTTCCGCCTTGGCCTGCTGCTTGCGCAGGGCCTTGAGCTGGGCCTTGTCCAGCAGGCCGGATTCCAGGCGCTCGCGCAGGTCCTTGTAGAACTCGTTCAGGCGGGTGACCTGCAATTGCCCACCCGATTTGCGCCGCCCCTTGCCGCGCAGCCCGGCGATGGCCGACAGCACTATCAGGATGGCGATGACCAGGGTGGCGGTTTTGGCGAGAAAGCTTGCGTATTCAGCAAGAAACTCCACGTTGACTCCTTAAAGACTTGCGCCACTACGGCGCGTAACTGTAGCAAGCATACCGTTGCGCCTGAGGTGCTGCCAGCCGTGGCAAACGCTGGCAACATCTTTCAAACAACCTTTTCAAACGCTTGTATGTTTTTTCGTTGACAGCCCGTGTGCCGCATCCTAACCTCGCAGCAACCTCCAACAGGCCGGAACCTTTCGTGGGCAACCTCTACCTGATCCGACATGGCCAAGCCTCCTTCGGCGCCGATGACTACGATGTCCTCTCGCCCGTAGGCGTGCGCCAGAGCCAGGCTCTGGGTGAACACCTCGCCAAGCTCGGAGTACGGCTGGACCGCTGCGTGGCAGGCGACCTACGCCGCCAGCAGGATACCGCGCGCCTTACCCTTGAAGCATTGCACGCCAATGGCTGCCCGGTGCCGGCTGTTGAGACCGATACAGCATTCAATGAGTTCGATGCCGATGGCGTGATTCGTGCCCTGTTGCCCGGGTTGCTGCCGCAGGAGCCCGACGCCCTGCACATCCTGCGCAATGGCGCGCAGCACCGCAGCGAGTTCCAGCGCCTGTTCGCACTGATGGTGCAGCGATGGCATGACGGCGAACATGCCGATGACGGCCTGGAAACCTGGCAGGCGTTCACCGCCCGCGTGCAAGGCGGCCTGCAGCGCGTACTGGATGCCGCCGGCAGCGGTGACAATATCGCCATATTCACCTCGGGCGGTACCATTGCCGCCCTGCTCCACCTGGTTACCTGTATTACCCCCGGCCAGGCGTTCGCCCTGAACTGGCAGATCATCAACACGTCGCTCAGCCAACTGAAGTTCCGCGGCCGCGACGTGGCACTGTCTTCCTTCAACAGCCAGGCCCATGTGCAGCTGTTGAGGGCGCCGGAGCTTGTCACCTATCGATGAGCCCGGTTTGTTGTGTCCCTGCAGGGACGTGTAAATCACTCTATAAGGAATGCGCCATGACCTCCGTAGCTGATGCCGTCAAAAAGATGCAAGAGAAGTTCAACCCATCCGCTGCCGCCGGCCTGGACCTGGTGTTCGGCTTCAACATCACCGACGAAGACAAGCACTACGCGCTGATCGTCAAGGACGGCACCTGCGACCTGCAGGAAGGCGAAAACCCGGATGCCAACTGCACCCTGGTGATGGACAGCGAAACCCTGAAGGGTATCGTCAGCGGCGAAACCGACGGCATGCAGGCATTCATGGGCGGCAAGCTGCGCGTTGAAGGCGACATGATGCTGTCGATGAAGCTCAGCGAGCTGTTCCCGTCCTGAGGGCTGGAAATAGCGGATGATCGAAAAACCGAAGCCTGACCGGCTTCGGTTTTTTTTTGCCCGCCTGTTCGGGCCCTATCGCCGGCAAGCCAGCTCCCACAGGTACAGCGTTGCTCTCGAGGTTGTCGCTTTACCTGTGGGAGCTGGCTTGCCGGCGATAGGGGCAGTCGCTTCATCAAAGCAGTTGATCAGGCAGCAACACCCTCACCTATATGGCATCTGGCACGCTTGTTCCATCCTAGGCAGACCATTAGATTAGCCAATAGTCCTTGCGATCGAGAATAAGGAAAACGCATGACGCTCACCGACCAGTCCACCCAGGTACGCCCCGGCGAAGAACTCGACGCGGCTGTCATCGACCCTTACCTCAAAGCCAACATCCGCGGCCTGGATGGCCTGCCGAGCATCAGCCAGTTCCCTGGCGGCGCCTCCAACCTTACCTACCTGGTCAGCTACCCGGGCCGCGACTTCGTGCTGCGCCGTCCACCGTTCGGGCAGAAGGCCAAGTCGGCCCACGACATGGGCCGCGAGTTTCGCATCCTCAACCAGCTGAACAGCGGCTTCCCCTACTGCCCCAAGGCCTATGTGCACTGCACCGATAGCAGCCTGATCGGCGGAGAGTTCTATGTGATGGAGCGGGTCAAGGGCGTTATCCTGCGCTCGGACATCCCGGCCGAGCTGGGCCTCGACGCCAACCGCACCGAGGCCCTGTGCAAGAGCTTCATCGACCGCCTGGTGGAACTGCACCAGGTGGACTACAACGCCTGCGGCCTGGCCGACTTGGGCAAACCGGAAGGCTATGTGCAGCGCCAGATCGAGGGCTGGACCAGCCGCTATGAAAAGGCCCTGACCCCCGACGCCCCGCGCTGGGAACAGGTGACTGCCTGGCTGCACGAGAAAATGCCCGCCGACCACCCGAGGCCCGGCATCGTGCACAACGACTACCGTTTCGACAACGTGATCCTCGATGCCGACAACCCCATGCGCATCATCGGCGTGCTGGACTGGGAAATGGCCACCTTGGGCGACCCGCTGATGGACCTGGGCAACAGCCTGGCCTACTGGATCGAGGCCGACGACCCGGCGCCGGTGCAGCTGATGCGTCGCCAGCCGAGCAACGCGCCGGGCATGCTCACCCGCCGCCAGTTCGTCGATTACTACGCCGAGCGCGCCGGCATCCGCCTGGACAACTTCGATTACTACTATTGCTATGGCCTGTTCCGCCTGGCCGGCATCGTCCAGCAGATCTACTACCGCTATTACCACGGCCAGACCCAGGACAAGCGCTTCGCCCAGTTCATCCACATGAACCGCTTGCTGGAGCAGATGACCATGCAGGTCATCGCCAAGTCCAGCCTCTGAGCCCCGACCTCGACGACGGATAACAAGGAAAACAGCATGTCCAAGACCCACCTGTTCGACCTCGACGGCAAGATTGCCTTCGTTTCCGGCGCCAGCCGTGGCATCGGCGAGGCCATCGCCCACCTGTTGGCTCAGCAAGGTGCCCATGTGATCGTGTCCAGCCGCAAGCTCGACGGTTGCCAGCAGGTGGCTGACGCCATCATCGCCGCCGGTGGCAAGGCAACGGCGGTGGCCTGCCACATCGGTGAACTGGAGCAGATCCAGCAGGTGTTTGCCGGCATCCGCGAACAATTCGGGCGGCTGGACATCCTGGTCAACAATGCGGCGACCAACCCGCAGTTCTGCAACGTGCTGGATACCGACCCGGGTGCTTTCCAGAAGACCGTGGACGTGAACATCCGGGGCTACTTCTTCATGTCGGTCGAGGCCGGCAAGCTGATGCGCGAGCAAGGTGGCGGCAGCATCATCAACGTGGCGTCGATCAACGGGGTTTCACCCGGCCTGTTCCAGGGCATCTATTCGGTGACCAAGGCGGCAGTCATCAACATGACCAAGGTCTTCGCCAAGGAGTGCGCGCAGTTCGGGATCCGCTGCAACGCCCTGCTGCCAGGCCTGACCGACACCAAGTTCGCCTCGGCACTGGTGAAGAACGACGCCATCCTCAACGCCGCGCTGCAGCAGATCCCGCTCAAGCGCGTGGCCGACCCCAAGGAAATGGCCGGTGCCGTGTTGTACCTGGCCAGCGATGCCTCCAGTTACACCACCGGTACCGCACTCAATGTCGACGGTGGCTACCTGTCCTGATCAGGCTTTTACTGCAACCAGGGTGTAGCTCAGGGGCAGGCGTGCGGGCTGCTCGCGCAGGCGATATTCACCGTCGTCGCCCTTGACCATCTGCCCCGGCAGCGCCTCCCAGGGGATGCTCTGGTGCTCGACCAGGGCGGTCAGTTGCAGGCCGTGGGCCAGCAAGGCGCTGATCACCTCGCCCAGGCCGTGGTTCCACTCGTGGGTTTCGGTGTGGGAAAGGCGCTGCTCGGTTTCGACGTAGGTCTGGTCGTTGTGCCACACCGTCGGCTCTTCGTGTTCGAAATACGGGTATTCGAGTTGCAGGCGGTCCTGGTGGTCTTCGTTGACTGCCATCAGCATCGGGTGCCCGTCGCGCAGGAACAACCGCCCACCCGGCTTCAGCAGGGCCGCGACAGTACGCGCCCACGGCTCGATGCGAGGCAGCCAGCAGAGCGCGCCGATGCCGGTGTAGACCAGGTCGAACGTGCCGGCCGGCAACACCTTGTCGGCGGCGTAGACGTCGGACTCGACATACCCGATGGGTGCCGCACAGCGCTGGGCCAACGCACGCGCCTCGGCCAGCGAAGCCGCGGAATAGTCCAGGCCACAGACCTTGGCACCAAGGCGCGCCAGCGAGAGGGTATCGGTACCGATGTGGCACTGCAGGTGGACGGCGTTGAGCCCGTCGATATTGCCAAGCAATGGCAGGTCGAAGCGTACGGTTTCGGAAAGGTGTTCGGGATGCTGGACGAGCCGTTCGACTTCGTAGTCGTTGGAAGCAGCGTGCAGCGGGGCACGTTCATCCCAGCTGGCGCGGTTGAGTTGCAGTGAGCGGTCCATGGTGTCTTCCTTGATTCTTGGGGGCTCATGCTAGCCTCCACCAATCTCCCTGCGACAGGACAGCCTTGCTAAAAATTGTAAAGCTGGTGCGGTCACTGTGGGAGCGGGCGTGCCCGCGAAGAAACAACGCGGTGACTGGCACCGGCTACGCCGGTGTTCGCGGGCGCGCCCGCTCCCACCCGACCACACAGAGCCCCTGCCAAGTCAACCAGCCGTTACAGGCAGGTCGCCGCCGCCGCCCGGCGCTGCAGGGCCACACCGTCGTTCTTCTGCGCGTAGTAATCCACCCGCGCCCCACCCGCCTGCGGGTACACGTCCACGAACGCCTCGGCCTCACGGGTATACACGGTGAAGCCACCTTGCTTGCGTGGTTCGAGATAACCACTGGCGTCGTCGCCGAATACCTTCTCTTCCTGCCAGCTGAACTGGATGCACTGGGCCACCAGTTCCGGCGCCTTGTGCGAGTCGAGCTGCGCGGTCGGCTTGCCGCCTCGGGCCGTTTCCATGGTCGCAGAAGCACAACCGACCAGCATCAACGCCGCGGCCATCGGCAGAATCGCACGCATGTTCCATCCTCAGGATAAAAAAGAAGGCGACTCTAGCACTGGCAAGCATCGCGAGTGAATTGTCGCGCTCAGGTGGCTGTCGCAGTTAAGGCATTCCTTCACAAGGAGATAACCATGAAACTGCCCCACCTGCTGTTCGCCGTCCTTGCCAGCCTGCCCCTGGCTGCCACCGCAGCCCCCTCCAGCGAAGAAAGCGTCACCGCACCAGAAACCCACAACCGCGAGCTCAAGGTCGGCGACAAGGCACCCGACCAGTACAAACGCGATGACCAGGCTATCAACGACTGGAAAGCCAAGGGCCTGCCAGCACCGGAAAAGGAAAGCCACTGGGTAGACATGGGTGGGCGCTACGTGCTGGTGCAGATCACCAACGGTGTGGTGCTGGCGATCCAGTCAGCCCGCTGATTCAACACTCTTCACTCCCGCCGCTCTCGCTGGCACGACAATTTTTTGCCTGCCAGCGAAACCAAATGGATCCTTTCCAGTCTCAGGAGGTGTGCCGTAAACCTTTGCGGATCAAGGACCTATATCGTGATGACCCGTCTTGCAAGCCTTTCGCTGATTGCTGTTGTCCTGCTGACTGCCGGGTGCCATAGCCATCGCTACCATGACGACGACGATGGCTGGCGTGACCGTGACCGTGACCATCGCCACCACCATCGGCATGACCGCGACGACGATGATGACGACTATCGTCGATATCGTGGTGACCGCTACTACCGCTGAAACGTCTTTTTCAACCCTGGCCCGCCGCCCATTGCGCGGCACCTTAACCTGATGATTCCTTTGAGGTTCGTATCATGCGTCTGACTCTGCCTTCCCTTGCCCTCGGCCTGCTGCTGTGCCAGGGCGCTTTCGCCGGTGACGGTACCGCCGCCATTGGCGGTGGCCTGGGTGGTGTTCTGGGTAACGTTGTCGGTCAACAGATCGGCGGCAAAACGGGGGCGGCCATCGGCGCCGGCCTCGGCGGCGCAGCCGGCAGTGCGGTAGGTGCACGCAAGGGCAACCGTACCGAAGCCGCCATTGGCGGTGGCCTGGGCTCGGCGGGCGGTTCGCTGCTGGGCGGCGCGGTGGGCGGCAAGACCGGCTCCACCGTGGGTGCCGGCCTGGGTGGTGCGGCCGGTGGTGCCATCGGCAACCACCTGGGCGACAACAACGGCAAGCACCACCGTCACCGTCACTGATTCCAGTGACAAAGGGGCCGCAATGCGGCCCCTTTTGTTTTGCAAACCCTGCAGTACATCAACACCCCCTTCAGCACAATCCGGCACACTGGCTGCTACTGTCTATCGTGCCCCCGTGTGAAGGAACACCGCCTCCCCATGAACCAAGAGCTGCTATGGGTCCTTGGCCTGCTGGCCATCGTCATCACCCTGTTCGTCATCAACCGCCCACGCATGGACGTGGTCGCGCTACTGGTGATCCTCGCCCTGCCGCTGTCGGGCATCCTCACCGTGGAGCAGGCGCTGGCCGGTTTCAGTGACCCCAACGTGGTGTTGATCGCCGCCTTGTTCGTGATCGGTGAAGGCCTGGTGCGCACCGGCATTGCCTACCGTATCGGCGAATGGATGAGCGAGCGGGCCGGCAACAGCGAGGCGCGCCTGCTGGTGTTGCTGATGGTAGCCGTGGCGGGGCTGGGTTCGATGATGAGCTCCACCGGCGTGGTGGCCATTTTCATTCCGGTGGTGCTGAGCATCGCTGCACGCCTGCAGCTTTCGCCCGCCCGCCTGATGATGCCGCTGGCTTTCGCCGGCCTGATCAGCGGCATGCTCAGCCTGGTGGCCACACCGCCCAACGTGGTGGTACACAGCGAGCTGGTACGCCATGGCGAAGCGGGCTTCAGCTTCTTCAGCTTCACCCCGTTCGGCCTGGTGGTGCTGGTGCTGGGCATCGGCTACATGCTGCTGACCCGGCACTGGCTGAATGGCGAAGTGCGCAAGGACGGCCGCGTGGAAAGCCGCCGCACCCTGCTGGACCTGGTGCTGGACTACAAGCTCAATGGCCGTGAACGGCGCCTGCGCATCCGCCCCCATTCACCGCTGATCGGTCATACCCTGGGCGAGCTGGAGCTGCGCACCCGGCATGGCGCCAACGTGATCGGCATCGAGCGCCAGCACAAGTTCACCACGCGGGTGATCGCCGCCGACTCCAGCACCGTGCTGCACCAGGGCGATGTGCTGCTGCTCGACCTGTTCGCCAACCGCGACGACCTGCGCAGCCTGTGCCAGACCATGCAGCTGGAGCCGCTGCACTTCAAGGCGGCCTACTTCATCGACCAGTCCCAGGAGCTGGGCATGGCCGAGGTATTGCTGCCACCGGGTTCGAAACTGCTCGGCAAGAGCGTCCTCGAACTGGCCTTCCGCACGCGCTTCGACCTCAACGTTGTCGGCTTGCGCCGCGAGCAGGTGGCGATCGAAGAACAGCTGGTGGAAGAAAAGCTGCGCCTGGGCGACACCCTGCTGGTAGTC
Source organism: Pseudomonas sp. SA233 (assembly GCF_054792385.1). NCBI lineage: Bacteria > Pseudomonadati > Pseudomonadota > Gammaproteobacteria > Pseudomonadales > Pseudomonadaceae > Pseudomonas > Pseudomonas sp. SA233. The sequence goes on from NZ_CP096449.1 coordinate 3,690,054, forward strand.
GGCCCGTGGAAAGCCGTGCGCCAGTTGCAAAGCAAGCCCAAGGACTTCCTGGTACTGAGCCTGCCCGCGGAAATCGACCTGGTCGCGCCCGCCCGCACCCGCGCACCACAGGCGTTGCTGAGCCTGGCGGTGATGGTCGGGCTGATGGTCAGCGGCGCGGTCCCCAATGTCATTGCCGCGCTGATCGGCTGCCTGCTGATGGGCGCAGGCCGCTGCATCGACATGAACAGCGCCTACCGGGCCATCCACTGGCAAAGCCTGGTGCTGATCGTCGGTATGCTGCCCTTTGCCCAGGCACTGCAGAAAACCGGCGGCATCGACCTGGCAGTGGGCGGCCTGGTCAGCGTGCTGGGCGGTGCCGGCCCCAGTGCCATCCTTGCCTGCCTGTTCGCGGTCACGGCGGTGATCGGCCTGTTCATCTCCAACACGGCCACTGCGGTACTGATGGCCCCCGTGGCCGTCAGCACCGCCACGCAGCTGGGCATGTCGCCCTACCCTTTTGCCATGACCGTGGCACTGGCTGCCTCGGCGGCCTTCATGACGCCGGTGTCATCGCCGGTGAACACCCTGGTACTTGGCCCGGGGCAATACCGCTTCGCCGACTTCGTCAAAGTTGGTGTGCCGTTCACCATACTGGTGATGCTGGTGACCGTGTTGATGGTGCCGTGGTTCTTTGGGCTGTAGGGCTTGGCTACGAATGAAGGCGATTTGGCATTATCTCGACCGATCGCGGCAGATTGACATCAAGTCCCCTGACGAAACACACTTATGCGCAATTGCCCCAGGTGCTTCAAGCCGTTGTCCTGGATTTCGTTTCCGCCTTGCCGGTCGAGCCCATGGTTTTTCCAGCCCAATCGCGCTTGTTGCACTACGTCGTTCTACTCGGCCTGACCTTCGCCCTGACCCTGGGCGGCATCCTGGCCCGCCCGATCGAATCCCTGTCGCTGTTCTGGCCGGTCAATGCGGTCCTGGCTGGGGTGCTACTGCGCTACCCCCGCCAAGCCACGCTGACGGGCTTTACCCTGGTCTGGCTGGCCATGGTCGGCGCCGACCTGCTGTGCGGCAGCGCCTGGGTGCCTGCCCTGTGGTTCAACCTGTGCAACCTGGGCGTGGTGGTCACCCTCTGGCTGATGCTCTCGCGCTTGCCACGCCTGCACCGACGGATGCGTACTCCCCACGGCGTCCTCAGCGTGTTCGGCGCCAGTGCCGCCGGGGCAATAGTGGCTGCCAGCATGGCGGCGGCAGTGGCCGCGCCGTGGTTCGAACAGTCGTTGCGCGCTACCTGGCTGGCCTGGTTCAGTGAACAGTTCTCGACCAGCGTGCTGGTGCTGCCAGTGCTACTGACGACCCCTTCGGCACGAGCGCTGGTGCGCGGTGGCGCCCAGGCCATCCGCCTGGCGCCGTTGCTGGTGCTGCTGGCCTCGCTGGCGTTCAGCATTGCCTTCGGCGGCCCCGGGGCCATTGCCTTCCCGATTGCCGCGCTGCTGTGGTGCGCCTGGACTTACTCACCGTTCCTGGTTTCTCTGCTGACACTCACCGCTGGCAGCACGCTGATCGTGGCGGTGGCGCAAAACCTCATGCATTTCAGCGTGCCGCAAAGCGAGCCCGGAGTGACCACACTGATGTCGGCGCGCCTGGGCATCGCCATGCTGGTGCTCGGGCCGCTGGTGGTGGCCTGCGTCAGCCAGGCCAACCGCAGCCTGATGGCCCGCCTGGCGCATCAGGCCAGCATCGACCACCTCACCGGTGTGCTCACCCGCAGCGCCTTCACCCGCCGCGCCAACGCGCTGCTGGAAAGCCGCCAGCAACACGCCCAGGCGCTGCCGCTGACCCTGATGATGCTGGACATCGACCACTTCAAGTCGATCAATGATGTCCATGGCCATGCGGTCGGTGACCAGGTGCTGCGCCAGTTCGCCAGCATCCTGCAGGACCAGTTGCACGATGGTGAACTGTTCGCTCGCCTGGGCGGCGAGGAATTTGTCGTGGTCCTACCGGGCCTCGCGCCAGATCGGGCCAAGTTCACTGCCGAGCGCCTGCGCCGTGCGGTGCAGGACCTGCATGTGATGCAGGCCGGCCAGTCCCTGCAGATTACCGTCAGTATCGGCCTGGCCGGTTGTGCCACCGACATGCCGGCCCCCACCCTCGATGAACTGCTGGCACGCGCCGACCAGGCGCTGTATCGCGCCAAGGCCCATGGCCGCAATCGCGTCGAACAGGCCGAGCCACAACGCCAGGCGATGTGAACTAGCCACCCAGCAGGTCCCACGTCAACTTGGCGATCAGCACGCACAAGAGCACCAGGAACAACCCACGCACAAAGCCCGCGCCCTTGCGCACCGCCAGCCAGGTACCGGTCAGCGCGCCGAGGATGTTGCACACCGCCATGGGCAAGGCGATGGCGTACAGCACATTGCCTGATGGTACGAAGAACACCAGCGCCGCCAGGTTGGTGGCGATGTTCACCACCTTGGCCGACGCCGAGGCGTGCAGGAAGTCCAAGGCGAAGAAGCGGATGAACAGGAAGATCAGGAAGCTGCCGGTACCCGGCCCGAACAGGCCATCGTAAAAGCCGATCGCACCACCGATCAGTACCGCCAGGCACTGCTCCTTGCGGCCGATCCTTGTGGGTTTGTGCAGCGTGCCGAAGTCCTTCTTGCAGAAGGTGTAGATGGCCATCAGCACGATCAGCACCAGCACCGCCGGGCGCATCAAGCTGGGCGGCACCAGCGACACCGTGGCGGCACCGGCGAACGACATTACGAACGCACTGAGCGCTGCCGGCACGATCAATCCCCAGTCCAGCGTCACCCTGCGGATGAACGAACGCGCAGCGAAGGCCGTGCCACACACCGACGCCAGCTTGTTGCTACCGAGCAGTGCCGCCGGTTGCGCGGTGGGCAGCACGTTGAACAAGGCCGGAATCTGGATCAGCCCACCGCCACCCACGGCGGCGTCGATCAGCCCAGCGGCGAAGGCGAATACGGAAAGCACAGCGATATCCATCATGACGCGGTTCCAGGCAGTTAAGACGCCTGCAAGGCTAATCAAAGTGCCGCGCTTGTGTTGAAATGCCATATTGCGAAAACTGCAACGAGGAGCAGGCAATGGCGTTGGACATGCTGCGGGAAATACAGGCGTTCGTCAGCGTGGCGCACAAGCGCAGCTTCGTCGCCGCCGCCCGCGCCCTGGGGCGCTCACCCAGCGCGGTTACCCGCGCGGTGCAAACCCTGGAAGACAACGCCGGGAGCAAACTGCTCAACCGCAACGCCAATGCCGTGACCCTGACCGAAGCCGGCGAGCGCCTGCTGCCACACGCCGAACGCTTGCTGGATGTGCAACGTGATGCCGCCGACGAACTGGCCGCGCTCAGCGGCAGTGCACAAGGCTGGATCCGCTTCGCCGTGCCGCAGGTACTGGGTGAACATGTACTGCCCCAGGTGCTTGCCGAGTTTTCCCGCTGCCACCCCCAGGTAACCCTGGATGTGCAGTACAGCGACGGGGCCCTGGACCCGCTGCAAGGCAAGTTCGATTTCGTGGTGCGCGGTGCCTTCCCGCAGTCGAGCGAGCTGATCGGCTACCCACTGTGGGATTACCAGCGCCACCTGTATGCAAGCCCTGAATACCTGGCCCTGGCCGGCACGCCACAACAACCCGAGGACCTCGAAGGCCACGCGCTGATCCTGCACACCGCCCCGCGCATCCTCAAGGCCTGGCACTTCTGCCGCGACGGCCAGATCACCAGCCTGCGCCCCAGGCCCAGGCTGCGCCTGGACTCAGGTGACGCGGTGTACCACAGCACCTTGGCCGGCGCCGGTATCGCCCGCCTGGCCGCCTGGGTCGGCGAAGCACAGGTCAAGGCCGGGCGGCTGGTGCGGGTATGCCCGCAGTACCGCCTGACCTCCAGCAACGGCCAGGACCCGCAGATGCATGCCGTGTACCCCGCCGGTGAGCTGCCGGCGCGGGTACGCGAACTGCTGGCAGCCCTGCGCCGCGCCGGCCTGGCCTACTGAAACAACGCCCTGAAACGGCTGTTCAATTTCTGCTCAATTTAACAGAGCCCGCCGCGGGCTTGGCTTGCAGAACTTTATCCACAGACCTACCCACGTTTTTTGTGGACAGTTTTCCCAGTGCAAAGAAAGACTTATCGTACAAATCGGTAGGGTGAATCGGCCAACAATGAAGAGGAATGGGCCCGCCCGAAGGACAGGCAGGCCGCGAGGGATAGGTGTGGTGAACGTCAGCTTGGCGGAATGGTGCCAAGGATACCGATCAGAATGGTCAGCAGCAGAAAACCACCCAGGAATAGCGCGAGCTTGCCCATTGGAACCTCTACAAGTGTGATGCGGGAATGGGCATATTGTCGGGCTTGGGCTGATACCGTTACAGATTCAGCTTTATGGAAAAAAAGCGGATCAGATGTGAGGCACCGGTTCTTTTGTGGGAGCGGCCTTGCTTCGCGAAAGGGCCGCATGGCGGCCCCGGCAATCTTGAGGGATGCATCGAAAACCTGGGGCCGCTGCGCGCCCCTTTCGCAACACAAGGCGCCGCGCCCATAGAACTGCACATAACTCATTGAATTAGCAGGGGCCCTGTGGGAGCGGCTTCAGCCGCGAACACCGGCGCAGCCGGTGCCATGCACCGCGTTGGATTCTTCGCGGCTAAAGCCGCTCCCACCGGGTACGCGGATTGCTTGCAATTTCAGTTATCTACGAGACAGCGCAGCCCAAAGGGCTGGGCCATCTCCCACAAGAGCAGCGCATCTGGCCCTTACGCGTGACAGCAATTTTTACAGTCATCCACGCTGTGCTAGGGTCAAGCGCTCGAACCTGCCCAGGAGTGCCATCCCTTCATGACCGCTTTCGCGACCAACGCTGCCTTGTTGTTGATCGACCTTCAGATTGGCATCCACCACCCGCGCCTGGGCCGGCGCAACAACCCTGAGGCCGAACTGCGTATAGGCGATCTGCTGGCTGCGTGGCGTCGGTCAGGACGCCCGGTGATCCATGTGCGCCACCTGTCCCGCTCGGTAGACTCGGTGTTCTGGCCGGGCCAGTCCGGTTGCGAATTCCAGCCCGCATTTACCCCACTGGCCAGCGAAACCGTGTTCGACAAACATGTGCCCGATGCCTTCGCCAACTCCGGCCTGGAGCGCTGGCTGCATGCGCGCAGCATCAACGCACTGGTCATCGCCGGGGTAATTACCAACAACTCCGTGGAATCCACCGCACGCTCGGCGGGCAATCTCGGTTTCGATGTGGTGGTGGTGGAAGATGCCTGCTTCACCTTTGACCAGCACGACCTGCAAGGCCGGCTTTGGCCGGCGGAGGATGTACATGCGCTGTCGTTGAGCAACCTGGCTCTGGATTACGCGCGCATCCTGCGCACGGAGCAGGTTCTGATCGGTGACTCGCTTCAGGTCAACCGCTGAAGCTTCTGCGCAGGCAACCAGCCAACTCGTCATTGCCATGGCGGCGACACCAGACCCAGCCATTGAGCGGGCGCACCATCTGCACCTGCTCTTGGCGAAGCGGATGGGCGCAGATGCCCGATGTCTACCCGCCACTCGACCACCACCCTGCCACACCGTTTCAGCCGTACACTGCTCGCCTGTACCCTGCTGCCACCTGGCCTGCTGACGGCGGACATCACCACGGCTGTAGCACAGCAGCCCCAGCCAGCCGCTACAGCGGCGGATGACTTCGACCCGCTTGACAACTTGCCGCAGGAAGCGCCTCAGACATTCACCTAGGCGGTGGTGGATGCGGACCACCTGTAGCTTGCGGGGCAGCAATTGCTACATAAGGTTTCGAAAAGCACTGCAGCCTCTGGATCAATCCGCCTTGAGGGCCTCCATTGCCAAACACCTATCATCGCCACCTACCATGCGGGCTCAGGAGGGTTTGAAAGACATGATTTGAAACGCCGCCTGTAGGATCTTTTACCGCGCGGAGTAGGAAGAATCTATGTAGTGGAATTTGCCTGTATGAAACATCAGTTTCTCCAGCAAATTCGAACTGCTACGGTCCAGTTTTCCTACAGCGGCACGGAAGCCTTCAGCATGAGAAAAGCATGGATCCGTTCAATACCTCGGCCCTGAAACTACAGAAGAATTTGCTTAACCTGCGCATTGAGCGCGATCGCCTGAGAAGGGAGGGCAAGGACACGGAAGCGGACGAACTCGCGGCACCGATCGAGCGGATAGAGGCAGCTATTCGTCAATTACCGGATGACATGAAGCCAGTGACCCTGCAATAAAACCTGCGGGGGCGGGCATGACCACGCCTGCATCAAACGCCTGCAGGCTACTGATGTGGAGCAAGGTTGGGTCCAGCCTACGGATCCGATTTCCGCGCAGTTGTCAGTAATGCAATTTGGCTTGAGAGGCTGCGGCTAGCGCTCAGTCGCAAGCGAGGAGCCCGCCTCGGCGGGCTTTTTCGTGCCTGCAAGAATGGGATGAAGCCAGTTAAGTTGGAGCCTTGGCGAAACCGACCAAGCAAAAAGTATCGGAAGCGCCTAAACAAACGATACCCACGGATGGTCCCATGGATGGTTTCCTATGCCCCAAAAACGCAAAAAGCCCTGAATAATCAGGGCTTTGAATATGGCGGAAGCGTAGAGATTCGAACTCTAGGATAGTTGCCCATCGACGGTTTTCAAGACCGTTGCCTTAAACCACTCGGCCACGCTTCCAGCTCGTTTTGCGGCCGCCATAATACCGTAATGAAACAAGCTGTCAAACTCTCTGTGTCGCGGGTTGCGGGAGCTCTGATAGACTCCTAGCATCTGAACGTTTGAAAACCACAGGTTTACCAAGGAGTGTCGCCATGCGCGAACAGGATTACGCCGTACACCACGGCCAGCAGGTCGAGCAGCAGGAGATCAGCAAGGTCCTGCGCAACACGTACAGCCTGCTGGCGCTCACGCTCGCCTTCAGCGGTGTCATGGCCTTCGTGGCCCAGCAGATGCGCGTCGGCTACCCGAACGTGTTCGTGGTACTGATCGGCTTCTACGGGCTGTTCTTCCTTACCAACAAACTGCGTGATTCGGCCTGGGGTCTGGTATCCACCTTCGCGCTCACCGGCTTTATGGGCTTTATCCTCGGCCCTATCCTCAACCGCTATCTGGGCATGGCCGGTGGCGCCGAGGTGGTCAGCTCGGCATTTGCCATGACTGCCCTGGTGTTCGGCGGCCTGTCGGCTTATGTGCTGATTACCCGCAAGGACATGAGCTTCCTCAGCGGCTTCATCACTGCGGGCTTCTTTGTCCTGCTGGGTGCTGTCGTGGCCAGCTTCTTCTTCCAGATCAGCGGCCTGCAACTGGCGATCAGCGCTGGCTTCGTGCTGTTCTCGTCGGTCTGCATCCTGTTCCAGACCAGCGCGATCATTCACGGTGGCGAGCGTAACTACATCATGGCGACCATCAGCCTGTATGTGTCGATCTACAACCTGTTTGTCAGCCTGCTGCAGCTGTTTGGCATCATGGGTCGTGATGACTGATTGATATCGGCAAGAGAAAGCCCGCTTCGGCGGGCTTTTTTGTGGGCGCTCAACTCATCGATTTAGCTGGAGCCTTGTGGGAGCGGGCGAGCCCGCGAACACCGGCGAAGCCGGTGCCATACACCGAGTCGCATTCTTCGCGGGCACGCCCGCTCCCACAGGTTCGACTCCTGGGAAAAAGCGCCCAATAATTGACCATAAAGTCAGATAACCGGGCGAATGGTCGTCGATCATGCCGCCATCGTGCTTTTCTCTACCCCAATTCGCCATCACCCCGTAGAATGCGCTCCTTTTTTCTTCCGGGGCAGCTTTTCGCAATGAGCTCACACGAACACAGCCCAGGCGCGGCGGCGCCTGCCAATGAACTGGTGCTTGGTCTGGAGGACAAGCCACGGCTGTTGATCGGCCTGCTGGCAGCACTGCAGCACCTATTGGCGATCATCGTGCCGATCGTCACCCCTGGCCTGCTGATTTGCCAGGCTCTGGGTGTTTCGGCACGAGATACCAACCTGATCGTCTCCATGTCACTGGTAATCTCGGGTATCGCCACTTTCGTCCAGTGCAAGCGCTTCGGGCCATTCGGTGCCGGGCTGCTGATCGTCCAGGGCACCAGCTTCAACTTCGTCGGCCCGCTGATCGCCGGCGGAGCGCTCATGGTCAAGCAAGGCACCCCAGTGGAAGGCGTCATGGCAGCTATCTTTGGCGTAGTAATCGCCGGCTCGTTCGTCGAGATGGGCGTGTCGCGCATCCTGCCCTTCGTCAAACGCCTGATTACCCCGCTGGTAACCGGCATCGTGGTGCTGATGATCGGCCTGACCCTGATCAAGGTCGGCCTGATCAGCATGGGTGGCGGCTTCGGCGCCATGGCCAATGGCACCTTCGCCAATGGCGAGAACCTGCTGCTGTCGGGCGTGGTGCTGGCAATCATCGTCATCCTCAACCGCATCCCGGTGGTGTGGATGCGCAGCTGCGCCATCGTTATCGCCCTGGCGGTCGGCTATGCGCTGGCCGGCTACCTTGGCCGCCTGGATTTCACCGGCATGCACGAAGCCGCGCTGTTCCAGGTGCCGACACCGCTGCACTTCGGCCTTGGTTTCTCCTGGGCACTGTTCATCCCGATGCTGGTGATCTACCTGGTAACTTCGCTGGAAGCCATCGGTGACGTCACCGCCACCAGCAAGGTGTCGCGCCAGCCGGTCGAAGGGCCGGTGTGGATGCAGCGGATCAAGGGCGGTGTGCTGGTGAACGGGGCCAACTCGCTGCTGGCCGGTTTGTTCAACACCTTCCCGAGCTCGATCTTTGCCCAGAACAATGGCGTGATTCAGCTGACAGGGATCGCCAGCCGCCATATCGGCATGTGGATTGCCGTGATGCTGGTGCTGCTGGGGTTGTTCCCGAGCGTTGCCGGGGTCATCCAAGCGGTACCGGAACCGGTGCTGGGCGGTGCGGCCATGGTCATGTTCGGGGCGGTTGCGGCTTCGGGGATCAATATCCTCGCCAGCACTCGCCTGGACCGTCGTGCCCTGCTGATCATCGCTGTATCCCTGGCCCTCGGCCTGGGTGTGGCGCAGGTGCCGGAGTTCCTGGCGCACATGCCGGCGGCGATTCGCAATGTGCTGGAGTCGGGCGTGGCTACCGGGGGTATCTGTGCCCTGGTGTTGAACTGGTTCTTGCCGGAGAGCAAGGAACAGGCTTGAGCCTGGAGCCCTTCTGTCAGGGCCATGGGGCTGCTATGCAGCCCCTCGCGACGCAAGGCCGCTCCTACACGAGGCCGCGTAGACCTGAAGATTGGTGCAAGACAGAAAGCCCGCCCCGCCATGCACAAGCGGGCGCGGGCTTTTTTGCTTTATCATGGCACCATTCCTTTTGCATGAGTTATCCATGAAATTCGCTATCGCGGTGTTCTCCCCGGCCCATGCGCCCTCCTCGCGGCGTGCCCTGCGCTACGCCGAAGCGGTGCTGGCCGGCGGGCATGAGATTGCCCGGTTGTTTTTCTACCAGGACGGGGTACACAGTGCCTCGGCCAACGTGGTCGCCCCCCAGGACGAGCTGGATGTTGCCGGCCAATGGCGCGCCTTCATTGCAGCCAACCAGCTGGACGCAGTGGTGTGCATCGCCGCTGCCTTGCGCCGTGGCGTGCTCGACGAGGCCGAGGCCAACCGCTACCAGCGCCCGGCCGTGAACCTGCCCAAGCCTTGGGAGCTGTCGGGGCTTGGCCAGTTGCATGAGGCGGCGCAAGTTGCCGATCGCCTTGTCTGCTTCGGAGGCGACTGAAATGGCCAAATCCTTGTTGATCATCAGCCGCCAGGCGCCGTGGAACGGCCCATCGGCCCGTGAAGCACTGGACATCGCCCTGGCTGGCGGCGCGTTCGATCTGCCGCTGGGCATGCTGTTCCTCGATGACGGCGTGTTCCAGCTCGCCGCAGACCAGCAGCCCACCGCCGTGCAACAGAAGAACCTGGCCGCCAACTTGCAGGCGCTGCCAATGTTCGGCGTCGAGGAACTGTTCGCCTGCAGCCACAGCCTCACTCGCCGCGGCCTGGCAGCCGACAACCTGGCGCTGCCGGTGCAAGTGCTGGACGACGCGGCCCTGACCGCACTGATCGCCCGTTTCGACCAGGTGGTAACGCTCTGATGACGACCCTGCATGTAATTGCCCACTCCCCGTTTGGCGACGAGCGCCTGGCCAGCTGCCTGCGCCTGCTCGGCGCCGACGACGCCCTGCTGCTGTGCGGCGATGCTGTATATGCCCTGCGCAGCGGCAGCGAACCGCACCGCCAGCTGCAAGCCGCCGGCCTGGCCCAGCGCCTGTTCGCCCTGGAAGAAGACGTGCAGGCCCGCGCGGTCGGCAACGAGCTGGCCAAGGCCGTGGACTACCCCGGGTTCGTCGAACTGTCGCTGCATTACGACAAGGTCAACAGCTGGCTATGAATACCCTCAACGTTGGCGATCAGGCGATCGCCCTGGACAAGGACGGCTTCCTGGTCGACCTGCAAGACTGGTCGCATGCCGCCGCCGAGGCTTTGGCCGCGCGCGAGGGCATCCCTTTGACGGCGGACCACTGGGAAATCCTCGAACTGCTGCGCCAGTTCTACCAGGAATTCCAGCTGTCCCCGGCCACGCGCCCGCTGATCAAGTACACGGCCCTCAAACTGGGCCCGGACAAGGGCAACAGCCCGCACCTCAACCGCCTGTTCAACGGCACTCCCGCCAAACTGGCCGCCAAGCTGGCGGGCCTGCCCAAGCCGACCAACTGCATATGACAGAACCTCGCCCGCTTACCCTGGAAACCCCTGCCGAACACCCGTTCGCCGAGTTCGTGCGCATTCTTGGCAAAGGCAAGCGCGGCGCGCGTGGCCTGACCCGTGAAGAAGCCCGCACGGCCATGACCCTGCTGCTGGAAGGCAAGGTCGAAGATGCCCAGCTCGGTGCCTTCCTCATGCTGCTGCGGCACAAGGAAGAAAGCGCCGAAGAACTGGCCGGCTTCACTGAGGCCCTGCGCGCCCACTTGCAGTCGCCGCGCATCGCCGTGGACCTGGACTGGCCCACCTACGCCGGCAAGAAGCGCCACCTACCCTGGTACCTGCTGGCTGCCAAATGCCTGGCCAACAATGGCGTGCGCATCGTCATGCACGGTGGCGGTGCACATACCGCCGGGCGCATGTACACCGAGCAGTTGCTGTCCTTGCTGGAAATTCCGTTGTGCCGTGACTGGGCTGCGGTCAGCCGGGCCCTGGACCAGCAACGCCTGGCCTTCTTCCCGCTGCAGGACTGGGCGCCGCAGTTGCAGCGCATGATCGACCTGCGCAACACCCTGGGCCTGCGTTCGCCCATCCATTCGCTGGCCCGGGTGCTCAACCCACTGGCTGCGCGTTGTGGCCTGCAGAGCATCTTCCACCCCGGTTACCAGGCGGTGCACCGCGAAGCCAGCCGCCTGCTGGGCGACCATGCCGTGGTGATCAAGGGTGATGGCGGCGAGATCGAGGTCAATCCCGATGTCATCAGCCATCTATACGGCACAACCGCCGGCGAAGCCTGGGACGAGGAGTGGCCAGCGCTGAGCGAACGCCGCCACGTGAAGCCGCCAAGCCTGCAGCCTGAGCAATTGCTGGCGGTCTGGCGCGGCGAGGCCGAGGACAGCTACGGTGAAATGGCCGTGGTCGCGACCATGGCCTTGGCCTTGCGCGGCCTGGGCAGCGACCGTGAGCAGGCTTTTGCCACCGCGCGTGGTTACTGGAGCGCACGGAACCAATCGAATAAATAGATAATAAGGGGGCATTCTTTGCGCTGTTTATTCGAACGATTTCCCCTAGACTGGGCTCCAACGACAAACGACTTTGTTCCGAGGAGCTCACCATGGGCCTTTTGATCGACGGCCGCTGGCATGACCAGTGGTATGAAAACGGCAAGGATGGCACCTTCAAACGTGAAAATGCCCAACGCCGCAATCAGCTGCCCGCTCCCGAAGCCGGCCGTTACCACCTGTACGTCTCGCTGGCTTGCCCATGGGCACACCGCACCCTGATCTTCCGTGCGCTCAAGGGCCTGGAGCCCCTGATCGACGTGTCTGTGGTCAGCTGGCTGATGCAGGACCATGGCTGGACGTTCGACCAGCAGCAAGGCTCCAGCGGTGACCACCTCGACGCGCTGCAGTACCTGCACCAGCGCTACACCCAGGATGACCCGCACTACACTGGCCGCGTGACTGTACCGGTGCTGTGGGACAAGAAAGAGAAACGCATCGTCAACAACGAGTCGTCGGAGATCATCCGCATCTTCAACAGCGCGTTCAACGAACTGACCGGCAATACACTGGACCTGTACCCAGAGCCGCTGCGCCCGACCATCGAGGCGCTGAACGAGCGCATCTACCCGGCGGTGAACAACGGCGTATATCGCGCAGGCTTTGCCACTACGCAGGAAGCCTACGAGGCTGCGTTTGACGAAGTGTTCAACGAACTGGACCACCTGGAAGACTTGCTGAGCCGCAACCGCTACCTGGCCGGGGAATACTTGACCGAGGCCGATGTGCGACTGTTCACCACCCTGGTGCGCTTCGATGCGGTGTACCACGGGCACTTCAAGTGCAACCTGCGCCGCCTGAGCGATTATCACAACCTGTCGAACTGGCTGCGTGAGCTGTACCAGTGGCCGGGGGTGGCGGGCACAGTGGACATGGAGCATATCCAGAAGCACTACTACATGAGCCACAAGACCATCAACCCGAACGGGATCGTGCCCAAGGGGCCACTGCAGGACTTCAATCTGCCGCATGATCGGGAGCGGTTGGCAGGCAAGGGGATTTGGCAGGCTTGAGATTGCAGGGGCTGCTTTGCAGCCCGTTCGCAGCACAAGGCTGCTCCTACAGGAAACGCGACCCCCTGTAGGAGCAGCCTTGTGCTGCGAATGGGCCGCAACGCGGCCCCAACGATTTCAGCTGTTCTGCGAGCCTTCGAACCAGGCCAGCTTGTCACGCAATTGCACCACTTCCCCGACAATCACCAGGGTCGGCGCATGCACTTCATGCTGGGCCACCAGCTCCGGCAAGTTGGCCAGGGTGCCGGTGAACACCCGCTGATTACGCGTAGTCCCCTGCTGCACCAGCGCCGCAGGGGTACTGGCCGCGCGGCCATGGCGAATCAGCTCGGCACAGATGGTCGGCAACCCCACCAAGCCCATGTAGAACACCAGGGTCTGCGCCGGCGCTACCAGGTCATGCCACGGCAGATTGCTGGTGCCATCCTTCAGGTGCCCGGTCACGAAACGCACCGATTGGGCGTAGTCGCGGTGAGTCAGCGGAATCCCGCCATAGGCGGAACAACCGCTGGCTGCGGTAATGCCCGGCACCACCTGGAACGGGATGCCGTGCTCGGCCAGCTCTTCGATCTCTTCGCCGCCCCGGCCGAAGATGAACGGGTCGCCGCCCTTCAGGCGCAGCACACGCTTGCCCTGCCGGGCCAGGTCGACCAGCAGGCGGTTGATCTGGTCCTGAGGCACGGCATGGTCGGCGCGACGCTTGCCCACGTAGATACGCTCGGCATCACGTCGGCACATCTCGATAATCGCCGGTGCCACCAGGCGGTCGTACAGCACCACGTCGGCCTGCTGCATCAGGCGCAAGGCGCGGAAGGTCAGCAAGTCCGGATCGCCCGGGCCAGCCCCCACCAGGTACACCTCACCGCCCTGCTGCACCGGTGCACCGTCGACCATCGCCTGCAACAGGCGCTCGGCCTCGGCGCCCTGCCCGGCCAGCTGACGCTCGGCAATCGGCCCTTGGAACACGGTTTCCCAGAAGCCTCGGCGCTGGTTGACGTCCGGGTACAAGGCCTTGACCTTGTCGCGGAAGCGTGCGGCCAGGCCGGCCAGTTCGCCGTAGGCGGACGGGATCCAGGCCTCCAGCTTGGCGCGAATCAAACGCGCCAGCACCGGAGCATCACCGCCACTGGACACCGCAACCACCAACGGCGAACGGTCGACGATCGCCGGGAAGATCACCGTGCACAGGGCCGGCGCATCCACCACGTTGACCGGCAGGCTGAGGGCCTGCGCATCCGCCGACACCTGGGCATTGAGCCCGGGGTCGTCGGTGGCCGCAATCACCAGCCGGCAACCGACCAGGTCGGCTGCCTGATAGCCGCGCACCAGCACCTCGCCGCCACCTTCCCGGGCCAGCGCGGCCAACTGGCCGTCGACATCCGGTGCCACCACGCGCAGCGCGGCGCCAGCATCGGCCAGCAGGCGCGCCTTGCGCAAGGCGATCTCACCGCCGCCAACGACCAGCACGCGGCCGCCCTGCAGCTTGTGGAACAGCGGCAGGTAATCCATTTAGCGGATGACCTCGACGCCGCCCATGTAAGGCTTCAGCACTTCCGGCACACGGATGGAACCGTCGGCCTGCTGGTAGTTTTCCAGTACGGCAACCAAGGTACGGCCTACGGCCAGGCCGGAGCCGTTGAGGGTATGCACCAGCTCTGGCTTGCCGGTTTCCGGGTTGCGCCAGCGGGCCTGCATGCGGCGCGCCTGGAAATCGCCGCAGTTGGAGCACGAGCTGATTTCGCGGTACTTGTCCTGGCTTGGTACCCACACTTCCAGGTCGTAGGTCTTCACCGCGCCAAAGCCCATGTCGCCGGTGCACAGGGCCAGCACGCGGTACGGCAGCTCCAGCAGCTGCAGCACGCGCTCGGCGTTGGCAGTCAGGCCCTCCAGGGCTTCCATCGACTTGGACGGCTCGACCACCTGCACCATCTCGACCTTGTCGAACTGGTGCTGGCGGATCATGCCGCGGGTGTCACGGCCGGAAGCACCGGCTTCGCTGCGGAAGCACGGGGTGTGGGCAACCAGCTTCAGCGGCAGCTGCTTGGCATCAAGGATTTCACCGGCCACCAGGTTGGTCAGCGACACTTCGGCAGTCGGGATCAGGTAGAAGTCGGCCTCGCCTTCGCGGCTGATCTTGAACAGGTCTTCCTCGAACTTCGGCAGCTGGCCGGTACCCTGCAGGGCCGGGGCCTGGACCAGGTACGGGGTGTAGTGCTCCTCGTAACCGTGCTCGCCGGTGTGCAGGTTGATCATGAACTGCGCCAGGGCGCGGTGCAGGCGGGCAACTGGACCACGCAGCACGGCAAAACGCGCGCCAGACAGCTTGGCGGCAGCTTCGAAGTCCAGGCCACCGCTGACTTCGCCGAGGGCGACATGGTCCTTGATTTCGAAATCGAAAGCCTTCGGCGTACCCCAACGGCGCACTTCGACGTTGTCGTCTTCGCTGGCACCAACCGGTACGCTGGCGTCCGGCAGGTTGGGGATGGTCAGCAGGATGCCATCCAGTTCGGCCTGGATGCCGTCCAGTTCGGTCTTGCCGGCAGCCAGTTCGTTGGCCATGCGCTCGACGTCAGCCATCAGCGGCGCAATATCTTCGCCCTTGGCCTTGGCCTGGCCGATGGACTTGGAACGGGCGTTACGCTCGGCCTGCAGCTGCTCGGTGCGGGTTTGCACCGCCTTGCGGCGCTCTTCCAGTGATTCGATGCGCGCGACATCCAGGCTGAAGCCACGGGAGGCCAGGCGATCCGCCACTTCCTGAAGTTGGCCGCGTAACAGTTTGGAATCGAGCATATCGTTCTCTCGTTATGTGTAGGTGTTGGTTCAGAATCGGGTCAGGGACAGGCCGGCCCAGGTCGCGAGCAGCCCGCCCACCACGCTGATACCGGTATAGCCCAAAGCCAGGGGCACTTGCCCGCTTTCCAGCAGGCGTACGGTATCCAGCGAAAAGGAGGAAAAAGTCGTCAGGCCGCCGAGGAAGCCGACGATCAGCCCGGCGCGCAGCTCGACCGGCACGATCGGCTTGTGCAAGAACAGACCATAAAGCAGGCCGATCAGCAGGCAGCCAACCAGGTTGACCGCCAGCGTACCGAGATAGAAGTGCCGTGGCCAGTGGGCAGACACCCAGTTGGTGGTGGCAAAGCGCAACAAGGTACCGGCAATACCGCCAGCGCTGACGGCGGCAATCAGTGCAATCACGGCTTTCTCCGTTGGCGGGGGCTGTTGCGGTCAAGGTCGGCAAGGTGGCGCAGCTTCTCGCCAATCTTCAGTTCCAGGCCACGGGGCACCGGCTGGTAGTACTGGCGCGGCTCGAGCTCCTCGGGGAAGTAGTCTTCGCCGGCGGCATAGGCGTCGGGTTCATCGTGGGCATAGCGGTACTCGTCGCCGTAGCCCAGTTGCTTCATCAGCTTGGTCGGGGCGTTGCGCAGGTGCAACGGCACTTCCAGCGAGCCATGCTCGGCAGCCTCGCGCAGGGCAGTCTTGAAGCCCATGTACACCGCGTTGCTCTTCGGCGCACAGGCAAGGTAGGTGATGGCCTGGGCCACCGCCAGTTCGCCCTCGGGGCTGCCCAGGCGCTCTTGCACATCCCAGGCCGCCAGGCACAGGCTGAGCGCGCGCGGGTCGGCGTTGCCGATGTCTTCGCTGGCCATGCGCACCACGCGGCGGGCAATGTACAGCGGATCGCAGCCGCCATCGAGCATGCGCGCGAACCAGTACAGGGCGCCATCGGGGTTGGAGCCACGCACTGACTTGTGCAACGCGGAAATCTGGTCGTAGAACGCCTCGCCACCCTTGTCGAAGCGGCGGCGGCTGTCGCCGAGCAGGCTCTGCAACATCTCGACATCGATCTCGCTGCCGTCTTCAGCCAGGTCCGAGGCGTTTTCCAGGAAGTTGAGCATGCGCCGGCCATCGCCGTCGGCGGCGGCCATCAGCATCTTGAAGGCGTCGTCGCCAACCCGCAGGTTGCGCTTGCCCAGGCCGCGCTCTTCAGTCAACGCGCGCTTGACCAGCTTGCGCAGCGCCGCCTCGTCCAGGCTCTTGAGTACATACACCCGCGCCCGCGACAGCAGTGCGTTGTTCAGCTCGAAGGACGGGTTTTCGGTGGTGGCGCCAATGAACAGCAGGGTGCCGTCTTCCACATAGGGCAGGAAGGCATCCTGCTGCGACTTGTTGAAACGGTGCACTTCGTCGACGAACAGGATGGTTCGGCGGCCGTACTGGCCAGCCTGCTGCTTGGCCACCTCGACCGCCTGGCGAATCTCCTTCACCCCGGCCAATACCGCCGACACCGTTTCGAAGTGCGCATCGCAGAACTGCGCCAGCAGCCGCGCGAGGGTGGTCTTGCCCACCCCCGGCGGCCCCCAGAAGATCATCGAGTGCAGCGCACCCTGCTCCAGCGCTTCGCGCAGCGGTTTGCCGCGCGCCAGCAGGTGCTCCTGGCCGACGTACTCGTCCAGGTTGGACGGGCGCAGGCGAGCGGCCAGGGGCTGGGCGACGGGTTCGCTTCGAAACAGGTCCATGGCGAGCTCTGGTTACTCCTTGATGACGTCCGCGCCTTTGGGAATGTCGAACTTGAACTTGCTGTCCGGCACCGCCTGGTTGGCTTTCACGCCATTGAACAGGATGTTGGTGCGCTGGCCGACACTGTCGATCAGTTGCATGTCGTTGATCAGGCCCTTGCGGAACGACACGCGCAGCGAGTCGAACAGGGTGTCCTTGGTCTTCGGCTTGAGGGTGAAGTCCATCACTTCGCCCTGCTCCTTCGAGCTGATGTCGAAGCTCTGGCTGATCTTCGACACGTCACCGGACAGCAGCAGCGCCGGGGTCTGGTTCAAGCGCTGGTCGAGCTTCTTGATGGTCGCCTGTTCCAGGTCCGGGTCCCACAGGGTGACGTTCTTGCCGTCGGATACCACCACCTGCTCCTGCGGCGCATCGGTGTGCCAGTAGAACAGGCCCGGGCGCTTGACGGTCATCTTGCCGGAGGTTTCCTGCAGGCTGGTGCCGCCGGCGTCCAGGGTCAGCTGGGAAAAGTTGGCCTCGATGGTCTGCGACTTTTCCAGCAATTGGGTCAGGCGTTGTACGTCTTGCTCACCGGCAAAAGCCGATACGGTGGCCGACACAGAAGCCGCGGCCAGGGCAGAAACCAACAGCATGCGAATCGCGCGCATGGGAGTCCTCATCGAGCATTGAAAAGGCCGGGCGCCACCGTTGGCGCCCGGCAAGGTGTTCGTCAGTCGCGCGGGCCGCCCGGGGCTATCACTTCCCGCGAGCCGTTGCTGTTCATGGGGGTGACCACGCCGGCCATTTCCATGGCTTCGATCATGCGGGCGGCGCGGTTGTAGCCGATCTTCAGTTTGCGCTGCACGGCCGAGATGGACGCGCGGCGGCTTTCCAGCACGAACTGCACGGCCTCATCATACAGGGCGTCGCTTTCCGAATCTTCGCCATCGCCACCACCGCCGCCGCCTTCGAAGCCGCTGCCGGCCTCCTCGACGCCGTTGAGGATGTCGTCGTTGTAGTCCGGAGCGCCGCGCAGCTTCCACGCTTCGACGACGCGGTGCACCTCGTCGTCGGAGACGAACGCGCCGTGCACACGAATCGGCAGGCTGGTGCCCGGCGGCATGTACAGCATGTCACCGTGGCCCAGCAGCTGCTCGGCACCACCCTGGTCGATGATGGTCCGCGAGTCGATCTTGCTCGATACCTGGAATGCCATGCGGGTCGGGATGTTGGCCTTGATCAGGCCGGTAATCACGTCCACCGACGGGCGCTGGGTAGCGAGGATCAGGTGGATACCGGCGGCCCGCGCCTTCTGGGCGATACGGGCGATCAACTCTTCGACCTTCTTGCCGACGATCATCATCATGTCGGCGAATTCGTCGACCACCACCACGATGGTCGGCAGGGTTTTCAGCGCAGGCGGCTCGTCGTCCATGCTCTCGCGGCGGTACAGCGGGTCATGGATGATCTCGCCAGCTTCCTGGGCGTCCTTGATCTTGCGGTTGAAGCCGGCCAGGTTACGCACGCCCATGGCCGCCATCAGCTTGTAGCGCCGCTCCATCTCGGCCACGCTCCAGCGCAAGGCGTTGGCGGCGTCCTTCATGTCGGTGACCACCGGGCACAGCAGGTGCGGGATGCCCTCGTAGATCGACAGTTCGAGCATTTTCGGGTCGATCATGATCAGCCGCGCGTCTTCCGGGCTGGACTTGAACAGGATCGACAGGATCATCGCGTTCACACCCACCGACTTACCGGAACCGGTAGTACCGGCCACCAACAGGTGCGGCATCTTGGCCAGGTCGGTGATCACCGGCTTGCCGCCGATGTCGTGGCCCAGGGCCAGGGTAACCGGCGATTTCTGCTCGTCGTACTGCGGCGTGGCCAGCACTTCGGAGAAACGCACCATCTGCCGGTTCTCGTTGGGGATCTCGATACCCACGGTGGTCTTGCCGGGGATGACCTCGACCACACGCACACTGGTCACTGCCAGCGAACGCGCCAGGTCCTTGGCCAGGTTGGCGATACGGCTGACCTTCACACCGGCGGCCGGCTGGATTTCGTAACGGGTAATCACCGGGCCCGGGTGGATCGAGTCCACCGCCACTTCCACGCCGAATTCCTTGAGTTTGATTTCCAGCAGCTGGCCGACACCGGCCAGGGATTCCGGCGAGTACTCGATCTTCTTCTGTTCGGCCGGGTCGAGGATGGAGATCGACGGCAAGGTGCCTTCCACCGCGCTGTCGACGAACAGCGGCGCCTGCTTCTCCTTCATCACCCGCTTGCTCGGCTCCGGCGCCCTGGCGGGTGTCGGCGGCACGATCATCGGGGCCGCGGCAGGTGGTTCGCGAGAGATTACCGGCTCACGAGGTGCCGGCGACTCGCGTGGCACCACAGGCTCGCGCGACAGGGTTGGCTCACGTGGTTCGACCGGCTGGGCAGGTGCTTCTTCACGCTTGAAAATGCGCTCGCGCAGCGCCGGCTTGGCCGGTTCGCGCTTGTCGGCGGCCATTGGCGCGGCCTTGACCACCGGTTCATCCTCGCGCAGCTGCGCCTCCAGGCGCTTGCGCTCGTTGCGCGCTTCCCACCAACGGTTGGCGGCGCCCTGCACCAGCTCGAACAGGTCGAGGGTGATCTTGCCGGTCAGGTCCATCACCTTGAACCACGACAGGTCGGTGAACACGGTCAGGCCGAACAGGAACAGGGCAATGAACATCAGCGTGCTGCCCTGCACGTTCAGCAGGTTGCGCGCCAGGTCGCCGAGGCTCTCGCCCAATGCACCACCGGCGGAGAACGGCATGCTCGCAGGCGGGTGGAAATGGATATGGGCCAGCGCCGCACCAGACAGCACCAGGAACACCAGGCCGATCAGCCGCCAGGAGAACAACCAGCCGCTCCAGTCCCAGGGCTGGTGGCGTTCGCGGAAGATCTGCCAGGTCTTTATCGCCAGCAGCAGCGGGAAGATGTAGGCGAAGTACCCCAGCACCATGAACAGGATGTCGGCGAAGTAGGCACCGGCACGCCCGGCGGCGTTCTGCACCTGGTCGACGTTGCTGGTGTGGCTGAAGCCCGGGTCCGACGTATCGTAGGTCAGCAGCGCCATCCACAGGTACAGGCACAGGGCGCCGACAGCGATCAACGCACCTTCCTTGAGGCGATAATGCAGCTGCTGCCGCCACAGAGGGACGGGCAAGGGAGCTGGAGTTGCGGTGGATTTCTTCAAAACGCGTCTATTCCTGCGCGTGCTGCGCGTCCAATAGTGATCGGCCGACGGTGCGGCCAATGAACCACTACTTTTAACATTACTGCCCGCCAGCCGCCATGGCGGCACGCCAGATGGGGGTTTGGCCGGGGGCGACTTTCATATAGCTGCAATTTGAGCATGCATTTTCTTTTGTGACAAAGGCTTATGCTGTGTTTTTGCACAGGTGTGACAGCAAATGTAGCGGATGGTGCCTGCGGTTTCATGAATGTGTAGGAAATTGCCTATTTTCATCACCTGTGCCGGCCTCTTCGCGGGCTTGCCCGCTCCCACAGGCACCCCGCAGGCTTCAGAGCCTGCACATGGCCTGTGGGAGCGGGCGCGCCCGCGAAGAAGCCAAAGAGATTGACCCTGCTTTTCACCCGCGCCATGCTGCCCTCTCCCCTCCCCCACCGCACGATAGACCATGCTCACCTGGCTGACCCGCGACTCGCTGACCTTCCCGCCTCTGGAAAAGGCCCTGCATGACCCCAACGGCCTGCTCGCTGCCGGCGGCGACCTGAGCCCCGAGCGCCTGGTGCAGGCCTATCGCCATGGCTGCTTCCCGTGGTATCAGGACGGCCAGCCGATCCTCTGGTGGTCACCCGACCCGCGCACGGTGCTGCTCCCGGACCAGCTGCACGTGTCGCGCTCGCTGGCCAAGCTGATGCGCCAGGGCCGCTACCAGGTCAGCTTCGACACAGACTTCCCCGCGGTGATCGCCGCCTGCGCCGCGCCACGTGACTACGCCGACGGCACCTGGATCACCGACACCATGCGTGCCGCCTACTGCGAGCTGCACCGACGCGGCATCGCCCATTCGGTGGAGGTGCGACAGGACGGCGAGCTGGTCGGTGGTCTGTATGGCTTGGCCATGGGCCAGCTGTTCTTCGGTGAATCGATGTTCAGCCGCGCCGACAACGCTTCCAAGGTCGGCTTCGTGACTTTGGTCAACCACCTGCGCCAGGCCGGTTTCGTCCTCATCGACTGCCAGATGCCAACCAACCATTTGCACAGCCTGGGAGCCCACGCCATCAGCCGCGCCGAGTTTGCCGACTACCTGGCACGCCACCTCGACCAGCCCAACAGCGCCACATGGCTTCCCTAGGCGAGTTCCCGTAGCTGGCTTACACTTAAACAAAGTCTCACCGAGGGGGTTGATCATGACAGAGTTGGCGCGGTTGAAGTTCTATGCCACTCAACCCCACTCCTGCAGCTACCTGCCCGACGAACAGGCAACCACGCTGTTCCTCGACCCCAGCCAGCCGATGGACGTGCACGTGTACGCCGATTTGTCGGAAATGGGCTTCCGCCGCAGTGGCGACCACCTGTACCGCCCGCACTGCCAGAACTGCAATGCCTGCGTGCCGGCACGCATCCCGGCGGCGCGCTTCATCCCAAACCGCCAGCAACGGCGCATCCTCAAGCGCAACGCCGACCTGACCGTGACCGCCGCACGTCCAGCGTTCAAGGAAGAGTACTTCGAACTGTACCGGCGCTATATCGAAACGCGCCATGCCGACGGTGACATGTACCCGCCCAGCCGCGATCAGTTCTCCACCTTCCTGGTGCGCGACCTGCCGTTCTGCTGGTTCTATGAGTTCCGCCTGGATGGCCGCTTGATGGCGGTGGCGGTGTGCGACCTGCTGCCCAACGGCCTGTCGGCTGTGTACACCTTCTACGAGCCGGACGAAGAACGCCGGAGCCTGGGCCGCTTTGCCATTCTCTGGCAGATCACCGAAGCCCTGCGCCAGGACCTGGAAGCGGTTTACCTGGGTTACTGGATCAAGAACTGCAAGAAAATGAACTACAAGACACAGTATCGGCCTATCGAATTGCTGATAAACCAGCGCTGGGTCACCCTCAACTGAAAGGCATTGGCTTGACACACAGTTTTCGGGCATAATCCACGCCACTTTTTTGCCCGGTGCGGTTATGCGTCGGGCCAACACTGGATCCGAGGGCTCTACTGCATGTCGAAAGAAGACAGCTTCGAAATGGAAGGTACTGTCGTCGACACCCTGCCCAACACCATGTTCCGCGTGGAGTTGGAAAACGGGCACGTCGTAACCGCGCACATCTCCGGAAAGATGCGCAAGAACTACATCCGTATTCTCACTGGCGACAAGGTCCGCGTCGAACTGACGCCCTACGACCTGAGCAAGGGCCGCATCACCTACCGTGCGCGCTAAGCTCAAGCCATGAAAAAGCCCGGCCATGTGCCGGGCTTTTTTGTGTCTGTCAGATTGCAGGGGGCTGCTCCTACAAGGGGAGCGTGCATTCCCTGTAGGAGCAGCCTTGTGCTGCGAATGGGCCGCAACGCGGCCCCCGCTGTCATGCAACCTCAGCCGTGGTCTCGAAGTCGAACACCAGCTCGCCATCGCGCAGGTCGACGTGCACCACGCCACCATGCTCGGCCAGTTCGCCAAACAGGATCTCCTCGGCCAGCGGCCGCTTGATCTTGTCCTGGATCAGCCGCGCCATCGGCCGCGCACCCATCTGCACGTCGTAGCCCGAGGCCGCCAGCCAACCGCGCGCATCATCGCTGACTTCCAGCAGCACACGCTTGTCTTCCAGCTGCGCCTGCAGTTCGATAAGGAACTTGTCGACGATGCTCTTGATCGTCTCGTGGCTCAGGCGGCCGAACTGGATGATGGTGTCCAGGCGGTTGCGGAACTCCGGCGTGAAGCTCTTGCGGATGACTTCCATGGCATCGGACGCATGGTCCTGATGGGTAAAGCCGATCGAGGCCCGCGCGGCGGTTTCAGCGCCAGCGTTGGTGGTCATGATCAGGATCACGTTGCGGAAGTCGGCCTTGCGCCCGTTGTTGTCGGTCAGGGTACCGTGGTCCATCACCTGCAGCAGCAGGTTGAAGACTTCCGGGTGGGCCTTCTCGATTTCGTCGAGCAGCAATACGCAGTGCGGTTGCTTGGTGATCGCCTCGGTCAGCAAACCACCCTGATCGAAGCCAACATAGCCAGGAGGCGCACCGATCAGGCGCGACACGGTGTGGCGCTCCATGTACTCGGACATGTCGAAGCGCACCAGCTCGACACCCAGCGCCTTGGCCAGCTGCCGTGCTGCTTCGGTCTTGCCGACGCCGGTCGGGCCGGCGAACAGGAACGAACCGACAGGCTTGTCCGGCGACTTGAGGCCGGCGCGGGACAGCTTGATAGCGGTGGCCAGCGAATCGATCGCCTGGTCCTGACCAAATACGGTCAACTTCAGGTCACGCTCGAGGTTGCGCAGCAGTTCCTTGTCGGAACTGGTGACGTGCTTCGGCGGAATGCGCGCAATCTTGGCGACGATGTCTTCGACCTGCGGCACGTCGATGCGCTTGACGCGGTTGGCCTCCGGCTGCAGGCGCTGGTAGGCACCGGCTTCGTCGATCACGTCGATGGCCTTGTCCGGCATGTGCCGGTCATTGATATAGCGCGAGGCCAGTTCAGCGGCGGCGCGCAAGGCTTCGTCGCTGTACTCGATGTTGTGGTGGCTTTCGAAGCGCCCTTTCAGGCCACGCAGGATGCCCACGGTGTCTTCGACCGACGGCTCGCTGACATCAACCTTCTGGAAGCGCCGTGCCAGGGCACGGTCCTTCTCGAAGATGCCGCGGAATTCCTGGAAGGTGGTCGAACCGATGCAACGGATTTCACCGGACGACAGCAGTGGCTTGAGCAAGTTGGACGCATCCATCACCCCGCCCGACGCCGCGCCAGCACCAATGATGGTGTGGATTTCATCGATGAACAGGATCGCCTGCGGGCGTTTGCGCAGCTCGCCGAGCAGCGCCTTGAAACGCTTCTCGAAATCGCCACGGTATTTGGTACCAGCCAGCAGTGCGCCGAGGTCGAGGGAATACACCACGCTCTGCGCCAGCAGGTCGGGCACCTGGCCATCAACGATGCGCTTGGCCAGGCCTTCGGCGATGGCGGTCTTGCCCACGCCTGCCTCACCCACCAGCAGCGGGTTGTTCTTGCGCCGACGGGCAAGGATTTGCGCCACGCGCTCCACTTCCTGCTCGCGGCCTACCAGCGGGTCGATACGGCCGGCACGGGCCAGCTCGTTCAGGTTGCTGGCATAGGCATCCAGCGGGTTGCTCGAAGAGGCGGTATCGCCGCCCTCTTCGTCCTGCATTTCCTGGTCGCTTTCGGAATGCGAACCATGGCCCGGCACCTTGGAGATGCCATGGGCGATGTAGTTGACCACGTCGATGCGGGCCACGCTCTGCTGCTTGAGCAGGAACACGGCCTGGCTTTCCTGTTCGCTGAAGATCGCAACCAGCACGTTGGCGCCAGTGACTTCACGCTTGCCGGAGCTTTGCACGTGGAACACGGCACGCTGCAGTACACGCTGGAAGCCCAGGGTCGGCTGGGTTTCACGATCTTCGTCGTTGACCGGAATCAGGGGTGTGGTGGAATCGATGAACTCTTGCAGGTCGTGCTTGAGTTTGTCGAGATTGGCGCCACAGGCGCGCAGAACGGTCGCGGCAGCCTCATTGTCAAGGAGTGCCAGCAGCAGATGTTCGACGGTCATGAACTCATGACGCTTCGAACGAGCCTCCTTGAAGGCAAGATTGAGGGTGACTTCGAGCTCGCGGTTTAACATAGCTTCACCTCATACCCAAGTGGTCGGCGATTAACCGTCCTTCTCGATTTCACAGAGTAGCGGATGCTGGCTTTCCCTGGCGTATTGGTTGACCTGCATAGCCTTTGTTTCGGCGATGTCACGGGTAAACAATCCGCACACTGCCCGCCCTTCGGTATGGACGGTCAGCATGATCTTGGTCGCCAGCTCGCGGTTCAGATTGAAGAACGTCTCGAGCACTTCGACGACGAAATCCATCGGCGTGTAGTCATCGTTGAACAAAACCACCTTGTACATAGGTGGCGCCTGCAGGATCGGCTTGGCTTCCTGAACTGCAAGACCTGAGCCGTCGTCCTCATTCGATTGCGGGCGATCCTGATTGAATGTTAGTCGAATCTCACTAGGTGCATGCATGGAAAGAATTTCATCATGAGCGACAGGTTAAGGTTGTGGGTTGACTGCGAAGGGCACGGCCAGCGCAGGCGCCGGGCGACCTTGACTATCGGCAAAACGGTGTTACAACCAATAAGAACCCACCGTGGTCGATAAAGATCCGCGCAGTCAACCAGATTTTTCGCATGGTTCGTATGCGGATGAGTGGATGATACTCCAGTGATGGAGTCCTTTGCAGAGGGACATAGGGATGGCAAGCGGTAAAGTCAAGTGGTTCAACAATGCCAAGGGCTACGGATTCATCAATGAAGAGGGCAAGGATGAAGACTTGTTCGCTCATTACTCAGCCATCCAGATGGACGGATACAAGACGCTCAAGGCCGGCCAGGCCGTGAGTTTCGAGATTATCCAAGGCCCCAAAGGCCTGCACGCAGTCAAGATCTGCAGCGCTTCCACTGCCGCGCCTGCGCCGACCAGCGCACGACCAGCCGGCAGCACTGCCGACGCCTGATCTGCTGAGCCGCCTGCCGGTATACGAACAAAGCCGGCCGCTTCTTTAATGGAAGCGGCCGGTTTTCCATTGCCCTACATATGCTTGATCATTTCATCGCCAAAGCCTGAACTGCTCACCAGTGTGGCGCCGTCCATCAGGCGCTCGAAGTCATACGTCACGGTCTTGGCGGCAATCGCGCCGTTGGTACCCTTGATGATCAGGTCTGCCGCCTCGGTCCAGCCCATGTGCCGCAGCATCATCTCCGCCGACAGGATCACCGAACCCGGGTTGACCTTGTCCTGCCCGGCATACTTGGGCGCGGTGCCGTGGGTGGCCTCGAACATGGCCACGGTGTCGGACAGGTTGGCACCCGGCGCAATGCCAATACCACCCACTTCCGCCGCCAGGGCATCGGACAGGTAGTCACCGTTGAGGTTGAGGGTGGCGATCACGTCGTACTCGGCCGGGCGCAGCAGGATCTGCTGCAGCATGGCGTCGGCGATGGCGTCCTTGACGATGACCTCGCGCCCACTCTTGGGGTTCTTGAACTTCATCCACGGGCCACCATCGAGCAACTCGGCCCCGAACTCGTCGCGCGCCACTTCATAACCCCAGTCCTTGAAGGCACCCTCGGTGAACTTCATGATGTTGCCCTTGTGCACCAGGGTCAGCGACTCGCGGTCGTTATCCACCACGTACTGCAGGGCCTTGCGCACCAAGCGCTTGGTGCCCTCGCGAGACACCGGCTTGACGCCAATGCCGCAGTCCTGGTCGAAGCGGATCTTGGTAACGCCCATTTCCTCCTTGAGGAACTTGATCACCTTGTTCGCCTCGGGCGAACCGGCCTTCCACTCGATGCCGGCATAGATATCCTCGGAGTTCTCGCGGAAGATCACCATGTCCACATCGCCTGGCTTCTTCACCGGGCTGGGCACGCCCTGGAACCACAGCACCGGGCGCAGGCACACGTACAGGTCCAGTTGCTGGCGCAAGGCCACGTTGAGCGACCGGATACCCCCGCCCACCGGCGTGGTCAGCGGCCCCTTGATCGACACCACGTAATCACGCACGGCATCGAGGGTTTCCTGCGGCAACCAGGTGTCCTGGTCGTACACCTGGGTGGCTTTTTCGCCGGCGTACACCTCCATCCAGGCGATCTTGCGTTTGCCGCCGTAGGCCTTCTGCACGGCGGCGTCGACCACCTTGATCATTACCGGCGAGACATCGACGCCAATCCCGTCGCCCTCGATATAGGGAATGATCGGGTTGTCAGGAACGTTGAGCGAATGGTCGGCATTGACGGTGATCTTGGTGCCGTCGGTCGGAACCTTGATTTTCTGGTATCCCATGCTTGCACTACTCCGCTGTCGGGTGTGATTGGACATCATGCGATCCACTGAGCCTAAACCACATCTGCCGACCTGCAAGGCATGCGACAACCCGCCACATTGCCGCTTAGTCTTTGGTCTTATAAATGGGCCGATATCACTTGGCCTTGCTGATTAGCCCGAATGGTTTGGTATACTCCGCCGCGACCGAAGGGTCATCGGGGCGATCCCTTGGAAAAATGCGGACCGCCCTTGGCCATGAATGGACACAAAGCCTGGCCATAAAGCCTGGGTTGTTACCGCAGCCCAGCACTTGACGCTCGACTGATGCATCCACCATCACCGCTCGCAGCCTCTCGACTTTCCGCTCATGGCGCTGCCAGGGCGATGCGCCTACCCTGCGCACCACGAGACTCGAGCACGCTCAGCACACAGAGAGTTAACCCGCATGCCCACCCGTTCCAAGATCATCTATACCTTCACCGACGAAGCCCCCGCCCTCGCCACTTACTCGCTGCTGCCAATCATCGAAGCCTTCACCGCTTCGGCTGACATCGCCGTCGAAACCCGCGACATCTCCCTGGCTGGCCGCATCCTCGCCGCCTTCCCGGAGCAACTGGGCGCAGAGAAGCAAGTAGGCGATCACCTGGCGGAACTGGGCCAGCTGGCTACCACCCCTGAAGCCAACATCATCAAGCTGCCGAACATCAGCGCCTCGGTACCGCAGCTGAAAGCCGCGATCAAGGAACTGCAAGGCAAGGGCTTCAACATCCCTGACTACGCCGACGAGCCGGCCACCGCGGAAGAGAAAGAATCCCGCGCCCGCTACGACCGCATCAAAGGTTCCGCCGTGAACCCGGTCCTGCGCGAAGGCAACTCCGACCGCCGCGCGCCGCTGTCGGTCAAGAACTACGCCCGCAAGCACCCGCACAAGATGGGCGCCTGGGCTGCCGACTCCAAGTCGCACGTTGCCCACATGACCCAGGGCGACTTCTACGGCAGCGAGAAAGCCGCACTGATCGAAGCTGACGACAGCCTGCGCATCGAGCTGGTCGGCAAAGACGGCAACACCACCGTACTGAAAGAAAAGACTGCGGTAAAAGCTGCCGAAGTCATCGACTGCGCCACCATGAGCCGCAAGGCCCTGAAAGCCTTCATCGCCGAGCAGATCGCCGATGCCAAGGCTTCCGGCGTGCTGCTGTCGGTACACCTGAAAGCCACCATGATGAAGGTCTCCGACCCGATCATGTTCGGCGTCATCGTCGAAGAGTTCTACAACGACGTGCTGGCCAAGCACGCCGCCGCCCTGGCTGAAGTAGGCTTCAACGCCAACAACGGCATCGGCGACCTGTACGCCCGCATCAAGGATCTGCCAGCCGAGAAGCAGGCCGAGATCGAAGCCGACATCCAGGCCCTGTACGCCCAGCGTCCGGCCCTGGCCATGGTCAACTCCGACAAAGGCATCACCAACCTGCACGTGCCGAGCGACGTCATCGTCGACGCCTCGATGCCAGCCATGATCCGTGACTCGGGCAAGATGTGGAACGCCGCCGGCGAACTGCAGGATGCCAAGGCGATCATCCCGGACCGCTGCTACGCCGGCATCTACCAGGCCACCATCGAAGACTGCAAAGCCAACGGCGCCTTCGACCCGACCACCATGGGCAGCGTACCGAACGTCGGCCTGATGGCACAGAAGGCCGAAGAATACGGCTCCCACGACAAGACCTTCCAGATCAAGGCTGACGGTGTCGTGCGCGTGGTCGACAGCAAAGGCCAGGTCGTTCTCGAGCAGAACGTCGAAGCCGGCGACATCTTCCGCATGTGCCAGGTCAAGGACGCGCCGATCCAGGACTGGGTCAAGCTGGCCGTCAACCGTGCCCGCCTGAGCAACACCCCTGCAGTGTTCTGGCTGGACCCGGCCCGCGCCCACGACGGCGTGATGATCGAGAAGGTGCAGAAGTACCTGAAGGATCACGACACCACCGGCCTGGACATCCGCATCCTGGCACCGGTCGACGCCATAAAGTTCTCCCTGGCCCGCATCCGCGAAGGCAAGGACACCATCTCGGTGACCGGCAACGTGCTGCGCGACTACCTGACCGACCTGTTCCCGATCATGGAACTGGGCACCAGCGCCAAGATGCTGTCGATCGTGCCGCTGATGAACGGCGGTGGCCTGTTCGAAACCGGCGCCGGCGGTTCGGCACCGAAGCACGTGCAGCAGCTGGTGGAAGAGAACTTCCTGCGTTGGGACTCGCTGGGTGAATTCCTGGCCCTGGCCGCTTCCCTGGAGCACCTGGGCAACACCTACGACAACCCGCGCGCCAAAGTGCTGGCCAATACCCTGGACCAGGCCACCGGCAAGTTCCTCGACACCAACAAGTCGCCTTCGCGCAAAGTTGGCGGTATCGACAACCGCGGCAGCCACTTCTACCTGACCCTGTACTGGGCCCAGGCCCTGGCTGCGCAGAACGACGACGCTGCCCTGCAGGCACGCTTCGCTCCACTGGCCAAGACCCTGACCGAGAACGAGGAGACCATCGTCGCCGAGCTCAACGCCGTCCAGGGCAAGCCGGCCGACATCGGTGGCTACTACGCTCCGGATGCCGAGCTGACCGCCAAGGTGATGCGCCCAAGCCAGACCCTGAACAGCGCTATTGCCGCCCTGTAAGGTTCGCTTGAAGTAACAGCACAAACCCCGGCCACGCACCGGGGTTTGTGCTTTCTGGATAAACGATTTCTGGCCGCCAGCGCGGACTCTGTAGGAGCGGGTTTACCCGCGAATGCGATGGCGAATCCACTGACGCATTCGCGGGTAAACCCGCTCCCACAAGGGCTGTGCAGGCCTCTAAGGAGCTGTTCATGACCTGGCAACCCCACATCACCGTCGCCACCATCGTCGAACACGAAGGCAAGTTCCTTTTCGTCGAAGAGTTCAAAGCAAACCAGCACGTCTTCAACCAGCCCGCCGGCCACCTCGAACCCAACGAGACCCTGCCCCAGGCCGCCCTGCGCGAAACCCTCGAAGAAACCGCCTGGGAAGTCGAGCTCACCGGCGTGGTCGGCATCTACCTGTACACCGCCCCAAGCAACGGCGTGACCTACCAGCGCGTCTGCTTCGCCGCCCGCCCCGTGCGCCATCACGCCGACCTGGCACTGGACAGCGACATCGTCCGCGCCGTTTGGCTGACCCGCGACGAACTGCTGGCCGACCCTGCCCGCTGGCGCAGCGAACTGGTGCCACGCTGTCTCGACGATTACCTCAAAGGCCCCTTGCACAGCCTCGACCTGCTGCGCGACTGACGCGCCGCCGCAGGTTTGATAGAATTGGCGTTTTTCCCCCTTTGATACACACCGGTACCCATGACCAGCCCAGCACTCAAAGACCCCGCCAAGACCCGCGTCATCGTCGGCATGTCCGGCGGCGTGGACTCTTCCGTCTCCGCCCTTCTGCTCATGGAGCAGGGCTACCAGGTGGAAGGGCTGTTCATGAAGAACTGGGAAGAAGACGACGGCACCGAATACTGCACCGCCCGTGAAGACCTGGCCGACGCCCAGGCCGTGTGCGACCGCATCGGCATCAAGCTGCACACCGCCAACTTCGCCGCCGAATACTGGGACAACGTGTTCGAGCACTTCCTCGAAGAGTACAAGGCAGGCCGCACGCCCAACCCGGACATCCTCTGCAACCGCGAGATCAAGTTCAAGGCGTTCCTCGACTACGCCCTGTCGCTGGGTGCCGACCTGATCGCCACCGGCCACTACGTGCGCCGCCGCGACACCGGTGAACTCACCGAGCTTCTCAAGGGCCTGGACCCGAACAAGGACCAGAGCTACTTCCTGCACGCCGTCGGCGGCAAGGAAATCGCACGTACCCTGTTCCCGGTTGGCGAGCTGGAAAAGCCCGAAGTACGCGCCATTGCCGAAAAGCACGGCCTGGCCACCGCCAAGAAAAAGGATTCCACCGGCATCTGCTTCATCGGCGAGCGTCGCTTCAGCGACTTCCTCAAGCAATACCTGCCGGCCCAGCCGGGCAACATCGAGACCACCGACGGTGAAGTGATCGGCCGCCACCACGGCCTGATGTACCACACCATCGGCCAGCGCCAGGGCCTGGGCATTGGCGGCCTGAAGGACGCCGGTGACGAGCCGTGGTACGTGCTGCACAAGGACCTGACCCGCAACGTGCTGGTGGTCGGCCAGGGCAATGAACACCCGTGGTTGTTCTCCCGCGCCCTGCTCGCTTCGGAAATTTTCTGGGTCAACCCGGTCGACCTCAGCAACCCGCGCCAGCTCACCGCCAAGGTGCGTTACCGCCAAAGCGACCAGCAGTGCACCCTGGAGCTGACCGAAAGCGGCTACCGCGCAGTGTTCGACGAACCGCAACGCGCCGTCACCCCGGGGCAGTCGGTGGTGTTCTACGACGGCGAAGTGTGCCTGGGCGGCGGCGTGATCGAAGCTGCCGAGCCGTGGAGCCCGCGCGCATGAGTAACCTGCAGGAGCAGCTGATTGCGTTGGGCGGTGTGTTCCAGGCCGCCGTACTGGTCGACCGCATCGCCCGCACCGGCCAGGCCAGCGAGGCCAACATCGGCTGCATGCTGGGCAGCCTGCTGGTCCGTGACCCCAAGGACACCCTGGAAGTTTTCGGCGGTGACGACCTGAACCTGCGCGACGGCTATCGCGCGCTGGTCGGTGCGCTGGAGCGCGACCCCAGCAGCCTGCAGCGCGAGCCACTGCGCTACGCCCTGTCGATGCTGGGCCTTGAACGCCAGTTGAACAAGCGCGGCGACCTGCTCGACACCATCGGCAACCGCCTGCCGCAAATCCAGTCCCAGGCCGAGCATTTTGGCCTGGTTCATGAAAACGTCATCGCTTCCAGCGGAGCCTTGTACCAGGACACCCTGAGCACCTTGCGCCAGCGCATCCAGGTGCATGGCGACATGCGCTTCCTGCAGCAGGCCAGCAATGCCTCGAAAATCCGCGCCCTGTTGCTGGCCGGCATCCGCGCCGCACGCCTGTGGCGCCAACTGGGCGGGCACCGCTGGCAGCTGGTATTCAGCCGGCGCAAGCTGTTGAACGAACTGTACGACATGATGCGCAGCCCCTCCTGAAAAAGCGACGCCGAACCCAATGTAGGAGCAGCCTTGTGCTGCGAATGGGCAGCGCAGCGGCCCCAGGATTTGGGCTCTTGCACAGATTGCCAGGGCTGCTGCGCAGCCCATTCGCAGCACAAGGCTGCTCCTACACAGAGCCTGTGACATATTTTTATAGGCCCGACCTTTGGTCAGCCACCCGACCTGAGCGCATTTTTCATGTATGATATGCGCCCTTCCAAAAGCCTGACTGTCCGAGAACACCCCATGCAGCTCTCTTCGCTCACTGCGGTTTCCCCTGTAGACGGCCGTTATGCCGGCAAAACCCAGGCCTTGCGCCCCATTTTCAGCGAATTCGGCCTGATCCGTTTCCGCGCCCTGGTCGAAGTGCGCTGGCTGCAGCGCCTGGCCGCCCACCCGCAGATCGGCGAAGTGCCGGCGTTCTCCGCCGAAGCCAACGCCCTGCTGGACAGCCTGGCCACCGACTTCAAGCTCGAGCACGCCGAACGCGTCAAGGAAATCGAGCGCACCACCAACCACGACGTCAAGGCGATCGAATACCTCCTCAAGGAGCAGGCCGCCAAGCTGCCTGAGCTGGCCAAGGTCAGCGAGTTCATCCACTTCGCCTGCACCAGCGAGGACATCAACAACCTGTCCCACGCCCTGATGCTGCGCGCCGGCCGTGACGAAGTGCTGCTGCCGCTGATGCGCCAGATCGCCGACGCCATCCGCGCCCTGGCCCACGCCCACGCCGACGTGCCGATGCTGTCGCGCACCCACGGCCAGCCGGCTTCGCCGACCACCCTGGGCAAGGAACTGGCCAACGTCGTGTACCGCCTGGAGCGCCAGATCGCCCAGGTTGCCGCCGTACCGCTGCTGGGCAAGATCAACGGTGCCGTGGGCAACTACAACGCCCACCTGTCGGCTTACTCGCAGATCGACTGGGAGCAGAACGCCCGCGCCTTCATCGAAGACGAGCTGGGCCTGCAGTTCAACCCGTACACCACCCAGATCGAGCCGCACGACTACATTGCCGAGCTGTTCGACGCCATCGCCCGCTTCAACACCATCCTGATCGACTTCGACCGCGATGTGTGGGGCTACATCTCGCTGGGCTACTTCAAGCAGAAGACCGTTGCCGGTGAAATCGGCTCGTCGACCATGCCGCACAAGGTCAACCCGATCGACTTCGAAAACTCCGAAGGCAACCTGGGTATCGCCAACGCGCTGTTCCAGCACCTGGCCAGCAAGCTGCCGATCTCGCGCTGGCAGCGTGACCTGACCGACTCTACGGTGCTGCGCAACCTGGGCGTGGGCTTTGCCCACAGCGTCATCGCCTACGAAGCCAGCCTGAAAGGCATCGGCAAGCTGGAAGTCAACGAAGCCCGCATTGCCGCCGACCTGGACGCCTGCTGGGAAGTGCTGGCCGAGCCGATCCAGACCGTGATGCGCCGCTTCAACATCGAGAACCCCTACGAGAAGCTCAAGGAGCTGACCCGTGGCAAGGGCATCACCCCGGAAGCGCTGCTGACCTTCATCGACGGCCTGGACATGCCAGCCGAAGCCAAGGCCGAGCTCAAGCAGCTGACCCCTGCTACCTACATCGGCAACGCGGCAGCACAGGCCAAACGCATCTAAGCTGACCGTCGCGTTCAACGCCCGGCCTGGCCGGGCGTTTTTATTCCCGGACGAAAATTACATTTTTTCAATAGGTTGAACATGAATCCTGATACTCCACTGCAGCTGCTCGGCGGCATCTCGGCCCGCGAATTCATGCGCGACTACTGGCAGAAGAAGCCGCTGCTGGTGCGCCAGGCATTCCCGGACTTCATCAGCCCGATCGACCCCGACGAGCTGGCCGGCCTGGCCCTGGAAGAGGAAGTAGAGTCGCGTATCGTGCTCGAGCACGGCGCGCACCCGTGGGAGCTGCGCCGCGGCCCGTTCACCGAAGACACCTTCGCCGAGCTGCCGGAAAAGGACTGGACCCTGCTGGTGCAGGCCGTGGACCAGTTCGTCCCGGAAGTAGCCGAACTGCTGGAAAACTTCCGCTTCCTGCCCAGCTGGCGCATCGATGACGTGATGATCAGCTTCGCTGCCCCTGGTGGCAGTGTCGGCCCGCACTTTGACAACTACGACGTGTTCCTGCTGCAGGGCCACGGCCAGCGCAACTGGAAAATCGGCCAGATGTGCAGCAGCGACAGCTCGCTGCTGGAGCACGCCGACCTGCGCATCCTCGCTGATTTCGAGCAGAGCGATGAGTGGACCCTGGAGCCGGGCGACATGCTCTACCTGCCACCACGCCTGGCCCACTACGGCGTGGCCGTGGATGACTGCCTGACCTACTCGGTAGGCTTCCGCGCGCCAAGCGCCGCCGAAGTGTTGACCCACTTCACCGATTTCCTCGGCCAGTTCCTGCCCGATGAAGAACGCTACAGCGACGCCGATGCCCAGCCGGTCAGCGACCCGCACCAGATCCAGCACGACGCCCTCGACCGCCTCAAGGCGCTGCTCGACAAGCACATGGGCGACAAGGACCTGCTGCTGACCTGGTTCGGCCAGTTCATGACCGAGCCACGCTACCCCGAGCAGATCGTCGGTGAAGAGCTGTCCGAGGAAGAGCTGATCGATGCCCTGGAACAAGGCGCCATCCTGATCCGCAACCCGAGCGCGCGCCTGGCCTGGTCGGAGTTCGAACAAGACCTGCTGCTGTTCGCCAGCGGCCGCAGCTGCCCGCTGCCGGGCAAACTGCGCGAGCTGCTGAAGCTGGTTTGCGCGGCCGACGCCCTGCACATCGACAACCTGGGCGAATGGCTGCAGGATGAAGATGGCCTTATGCTGGTACAGCAGCTGGTCAAACAAGGAAGCCTGGGATTCGCCAATGAATAAGATTCGTGTGCGCCTCGCCGACTGGCACAAGGACAACGCCGACATCCGCCGCATCCGCGAAGCGGTGTTCATTGCCGAACAGCACGTTCCACCAGAACTGGAGTGGGATTCGGATGACCCGACCGCCGCGCACTTCCTGGCCCTGGAAGGCGACTACCCGATCGGCACCGCGCGCCTGCTGCCTGACGGCACCATCGGCCGGGTCTCGGTGCTGAAGGACTGGCGCGGGCTGAAGGTGGGTGACGCGCTGATGAACGCGGTGATTGTCGAAGCACAGAACCGCGACCTGAAGCAGCAGATGCTCAGTGCCCAGGTGCACGCCACGCCGTTCTACGAGCGGCTGGGCTTTCGCGTAGTCAGCGAAGAGTTCCTCGAAGCCGGCATCCCGCACGTGGACATGGTGCGCGACTCGCGCGCCTGATCCAGGACCTTCGCACAGGCCCCCACAAATTCTGAAGATTGTGGGGAGCCTGTGGGAGCGGGTTCACCCGCGAAGAGGCCGGCACAGCCAAGACATCCCCTCTGACAAAAAAACCTGTACATCCATCCAGATAAAACTTGCCTCCGCGCCCTCGCTTGCGCATCCTATCGCCCATCACCCCCGATGAAGCGTCCCCGGCCATGCGCCTGTTCCTCTGCGAAAAACCCTCCCAGGCAAAAGACATCGCCAAAGTGCTCGGCGCCAACCGCAAGGGCGATGGCTGCTGGCAAGGTACCGACGTCTGCGTGACCTGGTGCATCGGCCACCTGCTGGAAACCGCCCCGCCCGACAGCTACGACGAGCGCTACAAGCGCTGGAACCTGGCCGACCTGCCGATCATCCCGGAAAAGTGGAAGATGCTGGTCAAGCCCAAGACCGCCAGCCAGTTCAAGGCAGTCAAGCGCCTGCTCGGCGAAGCACGCGAACTGGTGATCGCCACCGACGCCGACCGCGAAGGCGAAATGATCGCCCGCGAACTGGTCGAGCATTGCCGCTACCGCGGCCCGGTGCAGCGCCTGTGGCTGTCGGCACTGGACGACGCCTCCATTCGCAAGGCCCTGGCGCGGCTGCTGCCGGGCCACGAAACCTTCAACCTGTACCACTCGGCGCTGGGCCGTTCGCGCGCAGACTGGCTGATCGGCATGAACATGAGCCGGCTGTTCACCCTGCTGGGCCGCCAGTCGGGCTATCAGGGCGTGCTGCCGGTGGGCCGGGTGCAAACGCCCACCTTGCGCCTGGTGGTCGACCGAGACCGCAGCATCGCCGACTTTGTGCCGGTACCGTTCTGGGCCATCGACGTGCAGCTCGAACACGCAGGCTTTGGCTTCAACGCCCAGTGGCGCGCCCCCGATGACGCCTGCGACGACCAGGGCCGCTGCCTGAACCAGGCCCTGGCGCAGCAGGCTGCCGCCGACATCGGCAATGCGGGTACTGCCCGGGCCGTGAAGGTGACCACCGAACGCGTGCGTGAAGCGGCACCCCTGCCCTTCGACCTTGGCACCCTGCAGGAGCTGTGCTCGAAAAAGTTCGGCCTCGGCGCCCAGGAAACCCTCGACATCGCCCAGGCCCTGTACGAAACCCACAAGCTGATCACCTACCCGCGCAGCGACTGCGGCTACCTGCCGCAAAGCCAGCACGCCGAAGCGCCAGCCATCCTCGCCGCCCTGCAACGTTCCGATGCCAGCCTGGCGCCGCTGCAGCCCTACCTGGAGCCGCAACGCCGCTCACGGGCGTGGAACGACGCCAAGGTCAGCGCCCACCACGGCATCATCCCCACCGCCGCCGCCAGCGACCCGTCGCGCCTGCCGGCCAAGCACAAGGCGGTGTACACCCTGATCCGCGCCCGCTACCTGGCGCAGTTCCTGCCCAACCATGAGTACGACCGCACCCAGGCCGACTTCGACTGCGCCGGCCATGCCCTGCGTGCCGTAGGCAAGCAGATCGTCGAACCAGGCTGGCGCCGTGCGCTGCCCGAGGCGCTGACCCCGGCCAAGGGCCGCGAAGCACCACCGGCCCAGGTGTTGCCGGCGCTGCGCGAAGGCCAGGACTGCACGGTGCAGGGCCTGCAACTGAAAGACCTGTGGACCCAGCCGCCCAAGCCGTTTACCGAAGGCGACCTGATCAAGGCAATGAAGAACGTGGCCAAGCTGGTGGACGACCCGCGGCTGAAGCAGAAGCTCAAGGAAACCACCGGTATCGGCACCGAAGCCACCCGCGCCAGCATCATCCAGGGCCTGCTTGACCGCGGCTACCTGGTGAAGAACGGCAAGGCGCTATCCGCCACCCCTGCGGCCTTCAGCCTGATCGACGCCGTACCTCGCGCCATTGCCGACCCTGGTACCACAGCTATCTGGGAGCAGGCGCTGGACATGGTGCAGAGTGGCGAGATGACGCTGGAAGAGTTCGTCGCCCGGCAGTCGGCATGGATGGGCAAGCTGGTCGAACGGTGCAGCGGCATGCGCATGACCATCAGCGGGCCGGCAGCCGGGGCTGCGCCGCCGTGGAAGAAAAAGCGGAGGGGTGGCGGGAAAGGCAAAGCGGCCGCAGGCAAGCCAAGACAGCCTCGAAAAAAGGCGACAACCTGAAGATTTTGCACTCTCAGGTCAGGCCCCTTCGCGGGTAAACCCGCTCCCACAGTTACAGCGCCGACCTCGAGACCGTTGATGACTCTGTGGGAGCGGGTTTACCCGCGAAAGGGCCTGGACAGGCAACACAACAACCCGAGGTAAACCACAAACCCGGCCAATGCATTGGCGCCATGAAATTTACCTGCTAAGTTTTCATGAAAATAAACACAATAATTTTCATGAGACCCCTGCATGTTCAAACAATCCGCCCAGCACGTCGCCAGCTACTACGCCCAGACCTACCCCGCCAGCATTCCCCTGCACCCTACCCTGCAAGGCAGCCACGACACCGAAGTCCTGATCATTGGCGCCGGCTTCAGCGGTCTGCACACCGCCTTGCGCCTGACCCAGGCCGGCAAGCGTGTAACGCTGCTGGAAGCCAGCCGCGTGGCCTGGGCCGCGTCCGGCCGCAACGGCGGCCAGGCACTGCTCGGCTGGTCGTGCGACATGCCGCCGCTGGAAAAGGCCTTGGGCACCGAACGCACCCAACGCCTGTGGGCCAGCATGTGCTGGGCCGCCGATGAAATGCGCGAACTGCCCGAGCGCCACGGCTTCGACATCGACTACCGGCTGGGCAGCCTGTGGACCGCCGTACTGCCGCGCCGGGTAAAGATGCTGGAAGAAGCCCTGCATGAGGCCGAACACAAATGGGGCTACGACGCCCTGCGCCTGATCGGCCGCGACGAGCTGCCTCAATGGATCGACAGCCCGCGCTACCAGGCCGCGCTATACGACGCCAAAGGCGCCCATCTCAACCCGCTCAAGCTGGCTCAGGGGCTGGCCAGCACCATCGAAGCTGCCGGTGGGCTCATCTTCGAACAAAGCCAGGTGCTCGACTATCAACGGACCGGCAGCGGCTACACCGCCCGCACCGAGCGTGGCGAAGTGCGCAGCGACGTGCTGGTACTGGCCTGCAACGCCTACATCGACCGCCTCGACCGCGGCCTG
The DNA here is from genome assembly GCF_054792385.1 of Pseudomonas sp. SA233. Classification (NCBI taxonomy): domain Bacteria; kingdom Pseudomonadati; phylum Pseudomonadota; class Gammaproteobacteria; order Pseudomonadales; family Pseudomonadaceae; genus Pseudomonas; species Pseudomonas sp. SA233. The sequence continues at coordinate 3,728,939 of NZ_CP096449.1, forward strand.
TCCCGCCGCCTGTTGCCCGTCGGTTCATACCAGGTGGCCACCGCGCCACTGGACGCCGACTTTGCCCGCTCGCTGCTGCCCCGCAACAGCTGCGTGATCGACAACCAGTTCGTGCCCGACTATTTCCGCCTCACTCCGGACCATCGCCTGCTGTTCGGCGGCGGCTGCACCTATCTGGGCGGTATTCCCAAGGACGTCGCAAGCGCCACCCGCCCCTACCTGGAGCGGGTGTTCCCGCAGCTGGCCGGGGTGGCCATCGACTATGCCTGGGGCGGCCATATCGACTGCAGCATCCAGCGCACCCCGGATGTCGGTCGCGAGGGCCAGCGCTACTGGCTGCAGGGCTTCTCCGGCCATGGCGTGCTGCCTACACTGGCGGCGGCGCGGGCGGTCAGCGATGCCATTCTTGGCGACGACGACCTGCTGGCGCTGTACCAAGGCATCGACAACGGCCGCTTCCCCGGCGGCGACCTGCTGGCAGCACCGCTGGAAGCTGCAGCCAAGGCCTGGTACCGGATGCGCGACCGCGTCTGATCGGTTGACACAGCCCGTTGTAGGAGCGGCCTTGTGTCGCGAAAGGGCTGCAAAGCAGCCCCGGCAATGTGTGCATCTGTGCTGAACCCCTGGGGCTGCCTTGCAGCCCTTTCGCGACACAAGGCCGCTCCTACAGGGGACCGAGCAGGGCCGGAAGTGCTCCATAAATTCCAGTACCAGGCAAAATCCCTCCTATTCTCAATAGCTCCCTTCGCTTCCTGCACACAGGAGACCGACCATGAGCTATGTAACCACGAAGGACGGCGTACAGATCTTCTACAAGGACTGGGGCCCGCGCGATGCACCGGTTATCCACTTCCATCACGGCTGGCCTCTCAGCGCCGACGACTGGGATGCCCAGTTGCTGTTCTTCCTCGCCCATGGTTACCGCGTGGTCGCCCACGACCGCCGCGGCCATGGCCGCTCCAGTCAGGTATGGGACGGCCACGACATGGACCATTACGCCGACGATGTGGCGGCGGTCGTCGCTCACCTGGGCATCCAGGGCGCCGTGCATGTCGGCCACTCGACCGGTGGCGGTGAAGTGGTGCGCTACATGGCCCGGCACCCTGAAGACAAGGTGGCCAAGGCCGTGCTGATCGCCGCCGTACCGCCACTGATGGTGCAGACCCCCGGTAATCCCGGCGGCTTGCCCAAATCAGTGTTCGACGGCTTCCAGGCCCAGGTCGCCAGCAACCGCGCGCAGTTCTACCGGGATGTGCCAGCCGGGCCGTTCTACGGCTACAACCGCCCTGGTGTAGAAGCGAGTGAGGGCATCATTGGTAACTGGTGGCGCCAGGGCATGATCGGCAGCGCCAAGGCCCATTACGATGGCATCGTGGCATTTTCCCAGACCGATTTTACCGAGGACCTGAAGGGCATCCAGCAACCTGTGCTGGTGATGCACGGCGATGATGACCAGATCGTGCCGTATGAGAACTCCGGAGTGCTGTCGGCGAAGCTGCTGCCCAATGGCGCGTTGAAGACTTACAAAGGCTACCCGCATGGCATGCCGACCACCCATGCCGATGTGATCAATGCGGATTTGCTGGCGTTCATACGTAGCTGATGTAGTCGCCTGCACCGGCCTCTTCGCGGGCACGCCCGGTCCCACAGGTACTGCATAGGTCTTGAGATATACATATAACCTGTGGGAGCGGGCGAGCCCGCGAAAGGGCCGGCACTGTCAACATACTTATTTCATGAGTGTATGCAACTGGCAAAACTGCCAGTTGCGCGCCTGTCTATTTTGCATGAAGGTAATTTAAATTCAGTACTTCTCGCACCAGCAGGCTGACCATGGCACAGAACAGGAAGCAGCGTTTATTCTACAAGAATGGCCAACTGTCTTTGGAGATCGGCAGCGATCGTTCCGTCACAGTCTTTTCAATCTCAAACCTTTCTCTAGCGCAACGCTCGACCGAGACACTACTACTGGCGGCAGACTCTCAGAGCTCCATAATCAACCGTTCTCATCGCGAAAGCATTCACAACCTGGCCTACACCGCTTACGGATACAGCTCCACAGCTCATATGATGGGCTTCACCGGACAACGCTCCGATAGCGTCACAAACTGCTACCTCCTTGGCAACGGCTATCGTGCCTTTAGTACTAGGCTGGCGCGATTTTACTCAGCGGACAGCCTCAGCCCGTTTAAGAAACACACACATAACGCCTACGCCTATTGCTTGGGAGACCCCGTGAACCATCACGACCCTTCAGGGCATATGTTGCGTCGCGCCAGGAAAGTATGGAATAACGTAAAGGATAAAGTTGTAAAACCCAGAATCCACTACATCGATAAAGCAAGGAAAGCAATTACCGAGAATCCGAATCTCGAAAAGTATTCCGCAGTCATTGATGACAAGAACGTAACCATAAAAACCCTCAAGGCGATTTACAAGCTTCCGAAGAGTGATGCCATGCTCAGCGATCTCAAGGATACAGCAGTCCGCAACTGGCGCTTAAAGCATGGCAACATTGAAGTCCCCATCACTCATGACTTTAACTACTACAAACACCTGTACATGGACGAGCAGCTTAATTACATAGCCCTAGAGGCAAAAATCCTTAAGTACAGAACCCTACTGAGCAACTTGGCGTCACATGAACCCACTACAATGAATTCGAGCAGTCAGTTGTCACCTGCTTCACCTGAGGTATCACGCCCCACAACTGCCAGATCAGCGATACGTGGTACCTAGATACCCCTGCAGGGTTGGTTTGAAACAAGTAAGCGGCCGGAAACACTGACAGCCTTGGGGACGTGGGATTATCATGCCCGTTTATCTCTCCATTAGCCGCAAACCGATCCTTCAGCCTGAAGCCTCCCATGCCCTTCGAACTCACCGTAGAACCCCTCACCCTGCTGATCCTGGCCCTGGTCGCCTTCGTCGCCGGTTTCATCGATGCCATCGCCGGCGGTGGCGGCTTGCTCACCACCCCGGCGCTACTCACCGCGGGCATGCCGCCGCACCTGGTACTGGGCACCAACAAGCTCAGCTCTACCTTCGGCTCGGCCACCGCCAGCTTCACCTACTACAGGCGCAAACTGTTCCACCCGGCGCAGTGGCGCCCGGCATTGTTCGCCACTTTGGTCGGCGCTTTGCTCGGTGCAGTGATCGCCCACTACATGCCGGCCGAATGGCTGAACAAGATGTTGCCGGTGATCGTCTTCGCCTGTGGTGTCTACCTGCTGTTCGGCGGCACGCCCAAGGCGCCGCTGGATGCCGATGCGCCGATCAGGAAAAAGTGGCAAGTACCGCAAGGCATTACCCTGGGCTTCTATGACGGCGTGGCCGGCCCGGGTACCGGGGCGTTCTGGACGGTCAGCACCCTGCTGCTCTACCCCATCGACCTGGTCCGTGCCAGCGGCGTGGCGCGCAGCATGAACTTCGTCAGCAACATCGCAGCGCTGACGGTGTTCATCATTTCCGGGCAGGTGGACTACATCGTCGGCCTGTGCATGGGCCTGTCGGTGATGGTTGGCGCATTCTTCGGCGCACGCACGGCGATCAGTGGCGGCAGCAAGTTCATCCGCCCAGTGTTCATCACCGTGGTGCTGGCACTGACCGTGCGTCTAGCGTGGCAGCACTGGTTCGGCCAAGCCTGATGGGCTGTGATACCCCTGCTTTCCCGCCCTATCTGCGCGAGAAATGTCCTCCGCCGTCGTTGCAGGACTTGGCAATGGAATGACCATTGCCAAGTCCTGCGCCTAGTCGGAGAACATTTCTCACTGCAGCTAGGACGGGAAAGCAGGGATATCACAGCCCAGCCGCCGTGCAACATACAGGTCGATCAGATACCGGGCGATGGACCGCCCGGCCGGCAGCGGCGGCAGGTCGTGAACGCTGAACCACTTGGCGTCCTCGATCTCGTCCGGCTGCATGACGATCTCGCCGCCGGCATACTCGGCATGGAAGCCCAGCATCATCGAATGCGGGAACGGCCAGCACTGGCTGCCGACGTACTGGATGTTCTGCACCTCCACCGCCACTTCTTCACGCACTTCGCGCACCAGGCAGTCCTCGGCCGACTCGCCCGGCTCGGCAAAGCCTGCCAGTGTGCTGTACACCCCGGTGACGAAGCGTGGCGAACGCGCCAGCAGGATTTCGTCGCCACGGGTCACCAGCACGATCATGCTCGGCGAAATGCGCGGGTAGCTGCGCAGGTCGCACGGCTGGCAGTACATTGCCCGTTCCCAGCGAATTTGCGTCATCGCCTGGCCACAGCTGCCGCAGAATCGGTGCTCGCGGGCCCAGGTGCCGATCTGCGCGGCATAGCCCAGCACCTTGTATGTGTCGGAGTCACCTTCGAGCATGAACGCGCGAAGGCCGCGCCAGGAGCAGCCGGGCACATCGGTGGCGCTGCGCAGCTCCAGCAGGAACACCGGCTGGCCGTCGAAGTGGCCGATGCCGTGCTCGCACAGTACGTCGAGGTCCTGGCGCTTGAGCCAGTCGCGAGGGAACAGCGCGCCGTTGTCGTCCACCAGGAACCCTTCCGGGCTGCGGGCCACGGCCAGCCCCCCGGTGATCTGCGGGTCGAGTACTGCGGTAGTCCAGCGTGCTGACATGTCGGGGGTTCCCTTACTTCGCGTCCCCCGGCCTGATCAGTCGGCGAACGTCGGTTTCTGTTTGCTCATGTGCGCCGCCACCGCCACGCGCAGGTCTTCGGACTGCAGCATCGCGGCGTTCCAGGTGGCGATGTACTCCAGGCCATCATCGATGCGATGGTCACGCATGTAGCTGAGCATTTCCTTGGTGCCGGCCACGGCGATCGGCGATTTTGCGGCAATCTCGCCAGCGATGGCAAAGACCCCGTCCATCAGCGCGGCCTGATCATCATAAACCCGGTTGACCAGGCCGATGCGCAGCGCCTCTTCTGCCTCGACATTGCGCCCGGTGAAAGCCAGCTCACGCATCATGCCGTCACCGATGATACGAGGCAAACGTTGCAGTGTGCCGACATCGGCGGCCATGCCCATGTCGATTTCCTTGATCGAGAACTGCGCGTCGCTGCTGCAGTAGCGCATGTCGCAAGCCGAGATGAGGTCGATGGCGCCGCCAATGCAGTAACCCTGCACCGCGGCCAGTACCGGCTTGCGGCATTTGTCCACGGCATTGAACGATGCCTGCAGGCGCAGGATGGTGCTGCGCAGGAAGCGCGCGTTACGACCCACGTCCTTGCCCATCTGCCCGGCCAGCGAAGCCAGCATCATCAGGTCGATACCGGCGGAAAAATGCTTGCCGGCACCGCTGATCACTACCGCTCGCACTGCATCGGTGTCGTCGACCCACTGAAAGATGTCGATGATCTCCTCCCAGAAGGCAGCGTTCATCGCATTGCGCTTGTCCGGGCGGTTGATCTGAACGTGGGCGATGCTGTTGGTCAGTTCGACCTTGAATGCGCTGTACTCGGTCACGGGCGGCACTCCTGCGGATAAAGGGTTCATGGCCTGGATGTTAACCCAGCCCGATGACCGCACTTGTGCCAAAAACGGGACTTTACGCCTTGCCTAAGAGGCGCTGATCCGGCACCGTGCGCCATCGCCGAATCATAAGGATACAAATTCATGTCGCGCTCCCTGACCGGCGCCCTCGCCCACAGCTTTCTGGGCCAGTCGCCGCTTTGGTACAAGGCAGTCATCTGCCTGTTCCTGGTGCTCAACCCGCTGCTGCTGGTGACCGTCGGCCCGGTCGCTGCCGGCTGGGCACTGGTGCTCGAATTCATCTTCACCCTGGGCATGGCCCTGAAGTGCTACCCGCTCATGCCTGGCGGCCTGCTGCTGGTCGAAGCCCTGCTGTTGCAGATGACTACCCCGCAAGCCCTGTACGAAGAGCTGCAGCACAACTTCCCGGTGATCCTGCTGCTGATGTTCATGGTCGCGGGCATCCACTTCATGAAGGAACTGCTGCTGTTCCTGTTTTCGCGCATCCTGCTGGGGGTGCGTTCGAAGGCGATCCTGGCGTTGCTGTTCTGCGTGCTGTCGGCATTCCTCTCGGCGTTTCTCGATGCGCTGACCGTGACCGCCGTGATCATCAGCGCCGCGGTCGGTTTCTATGCGGTGTACCACCGCGTTGCCTCCGGGGACAACCCGCGCGAAGACAGTGCGCTGGACAGCGACCAGCAGGTCGCACAGTTGCACCGTGAAGACCTCGACCAGTTCCGCGCCTTCCTGCGCAGCCTGCTGATGCATGGCGCGGTGGGTACCGCCCTGGGCGGCGTGTGCACGCTGGTGGGCGAGCCGCAGAACCTGCTGATCGGCCACGAAATGGGCTGGCACTTTGCCGATTTCTTCCTGAAGGTGGCACCGGTGTCACTGCCGGTGCTGGGCGCCGGCCTGCTGACCTGCGTGCTGCTGGAGAAGCTGCGCCTGTTCGGCTACGGCACGTTGATGCCCGAGCCGGTGCGTCAGGTACTGGCCGCCTACGCCGCCGAGGACGATGCTGCACGCACCACTGCCCAGCGCATCGCACTGTGGGTGCAAGGGTTCGCCGCACTGATCCTGATCGTCTGCCTGGGGCTGCACGTTGCCGAGGTCGGCCTGATCGGCCTGATGGTGATCGTGCTGATCACGGCATTCACCGGCATTACCGACGAACACCGCCTGGGCCGTGCCTTCCAGGACGCCATGCCGTTCACCGCTTTGCTGGTGGTGTTCTTCGCCGTGGTGGCGGTGATTCATCAGCAGCAACTGTTCAGCCCGTTGATTGCCTGGGTGCTGGCGCTGCCGGCGGAGCAGCAACCGGGCATGCTGTACCTGGCCAACGGCCTGCTGTCGGCGATCAGCGACAACGTGTTCGTTGCCACCATCTACATCACCGAGGTGAAGCAGGCGTTCCTCAATGGCAGCATGAGCCGCGAGCATTTCGAGACGCTGGCGGTGGCGATCAACACCGGCACCAACCTGCCGAGCGTGGCGACGCCGAATGGGCAGGCGGCGTTCCTGTTCCTGCTGACTTCGGCGATTGCGCCGCTGATCCGGCTGTCGTATGGGCGAATGGTGTGGATGGCCTTGCCCTATACCGTAGTGATGGGTGGGCTGGGGTGGTGGGCGGTGACCTACTGGCTTTGAGGTAGCCTGCATCGGCCTCTTCGCAGCACAAGGCTGCTCCTACAGGCACTGCACCGCTTTCTGGAGCTGTGGTGATCCTGTGGGAGCGGGCATGCCCGCGAAAGGGCCGGCACAGGTTTGCGTTGTCGATTCTGTCCGCCGCCATTCGACTATCCCATGCCCCCAGCCACCCCGGCTGCACACAGGAGAGTCCCCATGCGCAAACTCATCGTAGCCGCCTTCATCAGCCTCGACGGTGTCATGCAGGCCCCCGGTGGTCCGCAGGAAGACACCAGCGGCGGCTTCACCTACGGCGGCTGGATCGTACCCTACGCCGAGGAAATCTTCGGCCAAGCCATGCAAGCCCTGTTCAGCCAGCCCTTCGAACTGCTGTTGGGCCGGCGCACCTACGACATCTTCGCCGGCTACTGGCCAAAGGTAAAAGGCAGCTCGGAAGACTTCTCCATCGCCAACCTTCAACAGCGTGCCCAAGCACGTGGCCACCCACACCCCCGCAACCCTCGACTGGCACAACAGCCATGCACTGGGCGCAGACATCACCGCAGCGGTCCACGCGCTGAAACAACAGGACGGCGCCAACCTGCTGACCCAGGGCAGCAGCGATCTGGTGCAGCAACTGCTGGCGGCGGGCCTGGTCGATGAACTGCAACTGCTGATCCACCCGTTGCTGCTCGGCCACGGCAAGCGCCTGTTCGGCGACGATGCGGCAGCGGCGGCCTTCACACTGCAGCATTCGCAGGTTTCGCCCACAGGCGTGCTCATCGCCCGTTACGTGCGTGCAGGCGAAGTGCAGACCGGTTCGTTCTGAAAGGCATAATCCTGTACAACTTTTGCCTCTCGCTCGCATCGAAACCCAAGTAAGCCCCGTCCGTATCAAGGAGGTTCACCATGGCGCTACGCACCACGTTGCTGCTTTCCTGCATGACCTTGGCCCTGCTCGGCTGCGCCGGCAACGATCACCCGGCACCGCCGCGTACCCAGCAGGTCGACCTGCAACGTTACCAGGGCACCTGGTACGAACTCGCCCGGCTGCCGATGTTCTTCCAGCGCAACTGCGTGCAGTCCGAGGCGCAGTATGGCCTGCGAGAGGATGGTCGCCTCGACGTGACCAACCGCTGCCAGGAAAAGGACGGCCAGTGGAACCAGGCCAAGGGCATCGCCGAAGCCCAGCAACCGGGCAGCACCGACAAGCTCTGGGTGCGCTTCGACAACTGGTTCAGCCGCCTCGCGCCCGGCCTTACCAAGGGCGAGTACTGGGTGCTGTACCACGACCAGGACTACCGCGTAGCCTTGGTCGGCCACCCGAACCGAGAATACCTGTGGCTGCTTTCACGCACGCCTGCAGTCACGGACCAGATGCGCGAGCAACTGCTGACGATCGCCCGGGAGCAAGGCTATGACACCAGCAAGCTCATCTGGCGGCAGGCCGAGTAGGCAAGACCTGGCAGGCCATCGACGACATGCGGCAATCCGGCTAAGGTGTGCGCCCTTACTACCTCGAAGGAACGAGCCCGTTGAGTACCACGCCGCCACCAGCACCTTGCATCCGCCCGACACCCATCGGCCCGCTGGTGGAGACGTTACTGCTGGGCTGAAACAAGGAGCCAGACCATGGATTTGCTGTTCCTGGGCACCTCCGCCGGCGTGCCGACCAAGGCACGCAATGTGAGCGGTACCGCAGTGATCGAGGCCAGTGGCAGCCACTGGTACCTGGTCGACTGTGGCGAAGGCACCCAGCACCGGCTGCTGCACACACCGCTGTCGATCCGCGACCTGCGCGCCATCTTCATTACCCACGTGCACGGCGACCATTGCTTCGGCCTGCCGGGCCTGCTGGCCAGCGCCGGCATGAGCGGGCGCACCCAGCCGCTGGACCTTGTCCTGCCCGCCGCCCTGCACGACTGGGTGCGCCAGGGGCTGGTGGCCAGCGATACCTTCCTGCCGTTCGAACTGCGCCTGCTGGCCGTGGAAGAGCTGGTGGAATGGCACAGTGACGCCCTGGAAGTGACCAGCGTACAGTTGTCGCACCGGGTGCCGAGCGTCGGCTTCGTGTTCACCGAGCTCAACCCCGAACCGCGACTGAACATCCCGCGCCTGGAAGCCGAAGGTATCCCCCGCGGCCCGCTGTGGGGCGACCTGGCCAAGGGCCTGACGGTGCAGCATGCCGGGCAGTTGCTGCACGGCAATGACTACTTGCGCCCTTCGCGCCCGCCGCGGCGGGTGATCGTGTGCGGCGACAACGACAACCCCGAGCTGTTGGCCGACGTCGCCAGGGGCGCGGACGTGCTGGTGCACGAAGCCACGTTCACCCAGGCGGTGGTCGAGCGCACGGGGGTCACCTTCGGCCACAGCACCGCAGCTGCGGTGGCGCGCTTTGCCGAAACTGCGGGCGTGCGCAATTTGGTGCTGACGCATTTCAGCGCCCGCTACCAGCACGACCCACGGCGCAGCCCGAGCATCGACAACGTGCGCGACGAAGCCCTCGCCCACTACAGCGGGCAGCTTACCCTGGCGCAGGACCTGCAGCGCTATCACATCGGGCGCGATGGCTGTCTTGAGCCCGCGGGATGAATTGTGGAGATTCGCAGGTGCTCGCCACAACATCTTCATCGCCTGTGAAATCGAGCGCCGCCCGCGCGGCGCTCGATTTCACAGGCGATGAAGATGTTGTGGCGAACACATGCGAAGCCCTCCACAACCAGCCGCTCCACTATGCCGCCAACCGCCCACTGGCAATCGCCTCCGACGCCGCCAGCATCGCGCGCAGCAACACTGCGCAGCCCGCAGCCAGGTCCTCGGGCGTGGCGTTCTCGATCTCGTTATGGCTGATACCGTTCTCGCACGGCACGAATATCATCCCCGCCGGCCCCAGTTCGGCCAGGAAGATCGCGTCGTGCCCCGCGCCGCTGACGATGTCCATGTGCGGCAGGCCCAGCGCCTGCGCCGATTCGCGCACGGCATCGACACACCCTTTATCGAAGTACAACGCCGGGAAATCAGCCGTAGGCACCAATTCGTGGCTCAGGCCATGCCTGGCACAGGTCGCCTCGATCACCGCACGCACATCGGCAATCATCGCATTCAGCTGCTCACCCTCCAGGTGACGGAAATCCAGGGTCATGCGCACTTCGCCCGGGATCACGTTGCGCGAGCCCGGGTAGGCCTGCAGGCAACCCACCGTCCCACAGGCATGGGGCTGGTGGCCGAGGGCGGTGCGGTTGACTGCCTCCACCACTGCCGCCGCGCCGACCAGGGCGTCCTTGCGCAGGTGCATGGGCGTAGGGCCGGCATGGGCCTCGACACCGCGCAGGGTCAGGTCGAACCACTTCTGGCCCAGCGCGCCCAGCACCACGCCGATGGTCTTGCCCTGATCTTCGAGGATCGGGCCTTGCTCGATATGCGCTTCGAAATAGGCCCCCACCGGGTGCCCTGATACAGCACGCGGGCCGGCGTAGCCGATGGCGTTCAACGCCTCACCAACACTGACACCCTGGGCGTCGCGCTTGGCCAGGGTTTCTTCCAGGGTGAACTTGCTGGCGAATACCCCGGAACCCATCATGCACGGCGCAAAGCGCGAGCCTTCCTCGTTGGTCCACACCACAACTTCCAGCGGTGCTTCGGTTTCCACGCCGAGATCGTTGAGGGTACGAACTACCTCCAGCCCGGCCATCACCCCGAAGCAACCGTCGAACTTTCCACCGGTGGGCTGGGTGTCGATATGGCTGCCGGTCATCACCGGGGGCAGCTTGGGGTTACGCCCAGGGCGACGGGCGAAAATGTTGCCGATGGCGTCGATGGTGACCGTGCAACCGGCGGCCTCGCACCACTGCACGAACAGGTCGCGGGCCTGGCGGTCGAGGTCGGTCAAGGCCAGGCGGCACACGCCACCCTTGGCGGTGGCACCGAGGCGGGCCAGGTCCATCAGGGACTGCCACAGGCGGGTGCTGTCGATGTGGTGCTGGGTGGATTGCAGTACTTGTTGGGCTGGGGTCATGGGATTTTCCTCAGGCATTTTTGTTGTCTGTGCCGGCCTCTTCGCGGGTAAACCCGCTCCCACAGGTACAGCGCTGGCCTCAGGACCTGCGCTGTACCTGTGGGAGCGGGTTTACCCGCGAAGAAGCCGGCGCGGTCTCACGGCAAAGGCTTGACCACCCGCGCCGGGCTGCGCGCGACCACACGGGCCAAGAGGTAATACAGCGCCCCACCCAGCAGCGAACCGGTGAACCAACCGTAGTCGTAGAACCAGCTGAAACTGCTGTTGCCAATCGCCATGACGGTCAGCGCCACCGGCAACGCAAAGGCGGCAAAACCGGCCCAGTTCCATGCCGGGTATACGTCGTCACGGTACAGCCCGGCCAGGTCCAGCTCCTGCCGGCGGATCAGGAAGTAGTCCACCACCATGATCCCGGCGATCGGCCCCAGCAGGCTCGAATACCCCAGCAGCCAGTTGGAGTACACGCTCTCCAGGCTCAGGTCGGAAACGATCCAGCCCAGCTTCTTCAGCAACTCATGGCCCATCAGCGCCAGGCCGATGAAACCGGTCAACCACACCGCGCGGCTGCGCCCGATCAGGCGTGGGGCGATGTTCTGGAAGTCGTTGGTCGGCGACACGATGTTCGCTGCAGTATTGGTCGACAGCGTGGCGATCACGATCAGCGCCATGGCCAGGGCCACCCAGAACGGGCTGTGGATCTTGCCGATCAGGCTGACCGGGTCGGACACGGTCTCGCCAACCAGCGATGCCGAGGCAGCAGTCAGCACCACGCCCAGCGAGGCGAACAGGAACATGGTCAGCGGCAAGCCGAAGATCTGCCCGAGAATCTGGTCCTTCTGGCTGCGGGCGTAGCGGCTGAAGTCGGGGATGTTCAGCGATAGCGTGGCCCAGAAACCGACCATGGCGGTAAGCCCGGCGCAGAAGTAGCCGAGCATGTTCGCCCCTTCTGGGCGCTTGGGCGGCTGGGCCAGCAGTTCGGTCATCGACATGTGCGGCAAGGCCCAGAACAGCAGGCCGACGCCGACCGCCACCAGCAGCGGTGCCGACAGCGTTTCGAGCCACTTGATCGACTCGGCGCCACGCAGCACCACCCACAGGTTCAGGCACCAGAAGATCATGAAGCCGATCACCTCGCCGGTGCCGCCCAGGGCCTTCCAGCCGTCGAACACCGAGCCAAGGAACAGGTGGATGGCCAGGCCACCGAACATGGTCTGGATGCCGAACCAGCCACAGGCGACCACCGCCCGGATCAGGCATGGCACGTTTGAGCCGAGTATGCCGAACGACGAACGCAGCAGCACCGGGAACGGAATGCCATACTTGGTGCCAGGGAAGGCGTTGAGGGTGAGCGGGATCAGCACGATCAGGTTGGCCAGCAGAATAGCCAGCAAGGCCTCGCCCACACTGAGGCCGAAGTAGGCGGTCAGCACGCCACCGAGGGTGTAGGTGGGCACGCAGATGGACATACCCACCCACAGGGCGGTGATGTGCCATTTGTTCCAGGTGCGCTGGTGCACCTTGGTCGGGGCGATGTCGCGGTTGTAGCGCGGGCTGTCGAGGACATCGCTACCTTCGGACAGCTCGAACAGGCCATCGCGCTCGACCACTTCCGATCTGCTCTGCTGCATGGGGGCTTTCTCCAGATTTTCTTCTAGTTGTTGCCCATCGGGCTGATGCGATGGCCGGAGTACTCACGGTTCATGTGCTTGAAAATCTCGACCAGATTTTCATCTTGTCAAGTAAGTCAAAGCATCAGAAAGCTACGCAGCCAGCGCCAATAATTAAATTAACCCTTTAATTTCAATTACTTAAAAACCACAAAATTAATGGGAAATTTTCTTGCCGAATCGCGGATCAGCATCTAGCCTCGAATCTTGTCAGGCCTGACAGGATTAACCGCCCTGCCCGCCCTGCATCAAGAAAACTCCAAGAACCGGCCCAGACCGGTCAGCCTGCGAGGAAAACGGCATGTCCCTGTTGATCCGTGGCGCCACCGTGGTCACCCACGAAGAGAGTTACCCCGCTGATGTCCTGTGTGCCGATGGCCTGATCCGTGCCATTGGGCAAAACCTCGAACCGCCCACCGACTGCCAGATCCTCGACGGCAGTGGCCAGTACCTGATGCCCGGCGGCATCGACCCGCACACCCACATGCAGCTGCCGTTCATGGGCACGGTGGCCAGCGAGGATTTCTTCAGCGGCACCGCCGCGGGCCTGGCCGGTGGCACCACCTCGATCATCGACTTCGTCATCCCCAACCCGCAGCAGTCGTTGCTTGAGGCCTTCCACACCTGGCGCGGCTGGGCGCAGAAAAGCGCCAGCGACTACGGCTTCCATGTCGCCATCACCTGGTGGAGCGAGCAGGTAGCCGAAGAGATGGGCGAACTGGTGGCCAAACATGGGGTGAACAGCTTCAAGCACTTCATGGCCTACAAGAATGCGATCATGGCCGCCGACGACACCCTGGTGGCCAGCTTCGAGCGCTGCCTGCAACTGGGTGCGGTGCCCACCGTGCATGCCGAGAACGGCGAACTGGTGTACCACCTGCAGAAAAAACTGCTGGCCCAGGGCCTGACCGGGCCGGAAGCCCACCCGCTGTCACGCCCATCCCAGGTCGAGGGTGAAGCGGCCAGCCGAGCCATCCGCATTGCCGAGACGCTGGGCACACCACTGTATCTGGTGCACGTTTCCAGCCGCGAAGCGCTGGATGAAATCGCCTATGCCAGAGGCAAGGGCCAGCCGGTCTACGGCGAAGTCCTGCCCGGCCATCTGCTGCTGGATGACAGCGTCTACCGTGACCCTGACTGGGCCACCGCCGCAGGCTACGTGATGAGTCCCCCGTTCCGTCCGCGTGAACACCAGGAGGCGCTGTGGCGTGGCCTGCAATCGGGCAACCTGCACACCACCGCCACCGACCACTGCTGCTTCTGCGCCGAGCAGAAAGCCATGGGGCGCGACGATTTCAGCCGTATCCCCAATGGCACTGCCGGCATCGAGGACCGCATGGCGGTGCTGTGGGATGCAGGGGTCAACAACGGGCGCCTGTCGATGCATGAGTTCGTTGCGCTGACCTCCACCAACACCGCGAAAATCTTCAACCTTTTCCCTCGCAAGGGTGCCATTCGTGTTGGTGCCGACGCCGACCTGGTGCTGTGGGACCCGCAAGGCACGCGCACCATCTCGGCCAAGACCCACCACCAGCAGGTGGACTTCAACATCTTCGAAGGCCGTACCGTGCGCGGCATCCCCAGCCATACCATCAGCCAGGGCAAGGTGCTCTGGGCCGATGGCGACCTGCGCGCGGAAAAAGGCGCGGGGCGGTATGTGGAACGGCCGGCGTATCCGTCGGTGTATGAAGTGCTGGGGCGCAGGGCCGAAGTGCAGCGGCCGACGCCCGTCCAGCGCTGAAGCCATTGGGGCTACTGCGCAGCCCATCGCGACACAAGGCCGCTCCTACAGGAGTGCGCGGTTCCTTGTAGGAGCGGCCTTGTGTCGCGATGGGGCGCGCAGCGGCCCCAGAAACCACCGCAATGCTTGTCGCCTGCATCCATAAAAAATAGAGAGGCTACAACCGTGATCGACGCCCTGAACCACTTGCCGCGCCCACGGGCCGGCGCCGACCAGCTGGCCGAGCGCTTCAGCGACCTGGCCCCACCCCTCACCGCCCGCCAGGCCGCCGTCGAAAGCGCACGCTGCCTGTATTGCTATGACGCCCCCTGCGTCAACGCTTGCCCCAGCGACATCGACATCCCGTCGTTCATCCACCGCATCAGCGACGAAAACCTGCAAGGCGCCGCCGAGCGCATCCTCTCGGCCAACATCCTCGGCGGCAGTTGCGCCCGCGTCTGCCCCACCGAAATCCTTTGCCAGCAAGCCTGCGTGCGCAACAACGCGCAGGAATGCGCACCGGTGCTGATCGGCCAGCTGCAGCGCTATGCTCTGGACAATGCCCACTTCACCAAGCACCCGTTCCAGCGCTCGCCGGCCACCGGCAAACGCATCGCCGTGGTCGGTGCCGGCCCTGCCGGGCTGTCGTGTGCCCACCGCCTGGCCATGCACGGGCATGATGTGGTGGTGTTCGAGGCCAGCGACAAGGCCGGTGGCCTCAACGAGTACGGCATCGCCCGCTACAAGCTGGTGGACGACTATGCCCAGCGTGAAGTGGAATTCCTGCTCGGCATCGGCGGCATCGAGATCCGCCATGGCCAGCGCCTGGGCAGCAACTTTGGCCTGGGCGAGCTGCGCGACCAGTTCGACGCAGTGTTCCTCGGCCTGGGCCTGAATGCCGTGCGCCAGCTCGGCCTGCCTGATGAAGAAGCCCCTGGCCTGCTCGCCGCCACCGCATACATACGCGAACTGCGCCAGACCGACGACCTGAGCCAGTTGCCCCTGGCCGACCGCTGCCTGGTGATCGGCGCCGGCAACACCGCGATCGACATGGCCGTGCAGATGAGCCGCCTGGGTGCCCGCGACGTCAACCTGGTGTACCGCCGTGGCCATGCCGACATGGGCGCCACCGGCCACGAGCAGGACATCGCCAAGGCCAACCAGGTGCGCCTGCATACCTGGGCCCGCCCCGATGCCGTGTTGCTGGACGACAGCGGCAAGGTGCGCGGTATGCGCTTTGCCCGCACCGAGCTGGCAGACGGCCGCCTGCGCGACACCGGCGAAACCTTCGAACTGGCTGCCGATGCCATCTTCAAGGCCATCGGCCAACGCTTCGACGACGCCAGCCTCGTCGACCCGGTGGCCGCACAACTGGCGCGCGATGGCGAGCGCATCCGCGTCGACGAAACGATGCAGACCAGCCTGCCGGGCGTCTATGCCGGCGGCGACTGCACCGCCCTGGGCCAGGACCTTACCGTCCAGGCCGTGCAACACGGCAAGCTGGCCGCCGAAGCCATCCATGCCCAACTCATGCTCAACGTGGAGGCTGCGTAAATGGCCGACCTGTCCATCGAATTTGCCGGCATCAAGGCACCCAACCCCTTCTGGCTGGCCTCCGCTCCGCCAACCGACAAGGCCTACAACGTGGTCCGCGCCTTTGAGGCCGGCTGGGGTGGCGTAGTGTGGAAAACACTCGGTGAAGACCCGGCGGCAGTCAACGTGTCGTCGCGCTACTCGGCGCATTACGGCCCCAACCGCCAGGTGCAGGGCATCAACAACATCGAGCTCATCACCGACCGCTCACTGGACATCAACCTGCGCGAAATCACCCAGGTGAAGAAGGACTGGCCCGACCGCGCACTGATCGTGTCGCTGATGGTGCCCTGCGTGGAAGACTCGTGGAAGTTCATACTGCCGCTGGTGGAAGCCACCGGGGCCGATGGCATCGAACTGAATTTCGGCTGCCCGCACGGCATGCCGGAGCGCGGCATGGGCGCGGCGGTCGGCCAGGTGCCGGAGTACGTGGAGATGGTCACCCGCTGGTGCAAGACGTACTGCTCGCTGCCGGTGATCGTCAAACTCACGCCGAACATCACCGATATCCGCCAGTCGGCCCGCGCCGCGCACCGTGGCGGGGCGGATGCGGTGTCGTTGATCAATACCATCAACTCGATCACCAGCGTCGACCTCGATCGCATGGTCGCCCACCCCATCGTTGGCGACCAGAGCACCCATGGTGGTTATTGCGGTTCGGCGGTGAAGCCGATTGCCCTGAACATGGTCGCGGAAATCGCCCGCGACCCGCAAACGCTCGGCTTGCCGATCTGTGGTATTGGCGGCATCGGCAGTTGGCGTGACGCAGCCGAGTTCATGGCCCTGGGCAGTGGCGCTGTACAGGTGTGCACGGCAGCGATGCTGCACGGCTTCCGCATCGTCGAGGACATGAAGGACGGCCTGGCGCGCTGGATGGACCAGCACGGGCACCCCAACATCGAAGCGTTCCGCGGCCAGGCGGTCGGGCATACCACCGACTGGAAGTACCTGGACATGAACTACAAGTCGGTGGCGCACATCGACCAGCAAGCATGCATTGGCTGCGGGCGCTGCCACATTGCCTGTGAGGACACTTCGCACCAGGCGATTGCCAGTACGTTGCAGGCCGATGGCACGCATGCCTACAGCGTGATCGAGGAGGAATGCGTGGGCTGCAACCTGTGCCAGATCACCTGCCCGGTGGAGAGCTGCATCGAGATGGTGGCTCAGGATACCGGCAAGCCGTACCTGAACTGGACACAGGACCCGCGCAATCCCTACCGCGAGGCCAGTTGAGGCAATTGGGGCTGCCTTGCAGCCCTTCGCGGGCACGCCCGCTCCCACAGGGATCGCGCCGCTTGGGAGGGCAGCGAAACACCTGTGGGAGCGGGCGTGCCCGCGAAGGGCCGCAAAGCGGCCCCAATCGCTCAGCGTACTCCGACCTCAAGGCTCCAGCCCGATCCCCCGCAAGATCACGCTGGTCACCGTCTGCACGGCATTTTCAAAGGCCATGTCCGACAACGCCTCCCCGCCATTGAGCAACGTCACCTGGTAACCAAAGTCGGCATAGTGCTGGGTCGAGGCCCAGATCATGTACAAAAGTGCCGAGGGCTCCACGGGCAGGATGCGCCCCTCCTCCACCCAGCGACGGATCTTGGCTTCCTTCAGCTTGGCCCAGGGCACCAGGCTTTCATTCAGGTTCACCCCCAACACCGGCGCCCCGTGCAGCATCTCTTCGGCCCAGATCTTCGACCCCAGCGGCCGCGAGCGCGAGTGGCCCATCTTCGCCCGGATGTAACTGGTCAGCACCACGCGCGGGTCGTCGAAGTTCTCGAAGCACAGCGCGTCCTGCTTCCACACATCCAGCAGGTCCTGCAGCACCGCGCGGAACAGATCGTCCTTGGTGCTGAAGTAATAATGCAGGTTGGAACGCGGCAGCTCGGCCTGCTCGGCGATATCACCCATCGACGTGGCGCCGTAGCCCTTCTCGGCGAACACCTTTTCCGCCGCCTGCAGGATCTTCTCGATATTGCGCCGACGTATTTCGATCTTGTGATTGGCCATCAGGCTTGGGCCGTCCACACCGCCAGCTCATAACCGTCTGGGTAGATGAAATTGAACTCGATGTTGTCGATCTGCCGATCAGTACCGCAAATGCCCATGTGTGCTCCGTGCCGAAGGGGTATGCCCTAGTCTACTCCGCTTACTCCAAGCCAGCGCAATCCCTGTAGGAGCGGCCTTGTGTCGCGAAAGGGGTGCGTAGCGCCCCCGGGATTTCAGCCTCACTGCATGAATTGCCGGGGCTGCTTTGCAGCCCGATCGCGACACAAGGCCGCTCCTACAGGGGGAGACCGCCACCTGACTTAGCTGCAACTCGCCCGATCGCGCACCGGGCACTGTGCGCGGTGCAGGTTCAGTGCGGTGTTGATGATGCCGATATGGCTGAACGCCTGGGGGAAGTTGCCGAGCATTCGCTGGCCCGCCGGGTCGTACTGTTCGGCCAGCAGGCCAAGGTCGTTGCACAGGCCGGTCAGGCGTTCGTACAGTGCCTGCGCTTGTGCCTGGCGGCCCAGCAATACATACACGTCGGCCAGCCAGAACGAACACACCAGGAAGGTGCCCTCCCCGGGCGTCAGGCCGTCGCTGCAGCGGTCACTGTCATAGCGCAGCAGCAGGCCGTTTTTCAGCAGGCGCTGTTCGACCTGTTCGAGCGTGCGCAAGAAGCGTGGGTCATCCGCCGGCAGGAAGCCGGTAAGGGCGATGTGCAACAAACTGGCGTCCATCTCGGTCGAGCCATAGGCCTGGACGAAAAAACGGCCGCTGGGGTCCAGGCCCCGCGCGCATACTTCACGACGAATCTCGTCAGCCACCTGGCGGTAATGCTGACCACGCTCGCGGCCTTCCTCGGTGGTGTCGGCCAGCCCTGCGGCACGGTCGAAGGCAACCCAGGCCATGACCTTGGAGTGCACGAACTGCTGCCGGCCGCCGCGCACTTCCCAGATGCCTTCGTCCGGCTGGCGCCAGATGCGCTCGACGTAAGGCAGGATCAGACGTGAGATGGCGGCGCTACGTGGATGGCGGGGCAAGCCACCCTTTATTGCCTGGGTCATGGCATCGGCGAGTTCGCCGTAGATGTCCAGTTGCATCTGCCCTGACGCTGCATTGCCCACCCGCACCGGTTGCGAGTGCTCGTAGCCGGCCAGCCACGGCAAGGTGTATTCCTGCAGGTCGCGCTCACCGGCCAGGCCGTACATGATCTGCATCTGCTCGGGGTTGCCGGCCACCGAGCGTAACAGCCATTCCCGCCAGGCCTGGGCTTCGTCGAAGTAGCCGAGGTTCATGAAGGCCAGCAGGGTCATGGTCGCGTCGCGTAGCCAACAGAAGCGGTAGTCCCAGTTGCGCTCGTGGCCGATGCGCTCGGGCAGCGAGGTGGTGACGGCGGCAACGATGCCGCCGGTGGGCGCGTAGGTCATGGCCTTGAGGGTCAGCAGCGAGCGGCGCACCAGGGCGGAATATGGGCCCACCTGTGGGCAGCGGGCGGCGAAGGCCTGCCATTGGTCGATAGTCTGCGCCAGCGCTTGGTCGATATCACAGCCGGGCTGCACCGGCAGGTGCGAGGGCTGGTGGCGCAGGCTGAACACCTGGCGTTCGCCCGCACCAACGCGAAAGCGGGCGACCGTGTGCTGGTCGCGGGCATGCGGGGGGACGGTGCTGCACAGGATCAGCCGGTCGGGGCCGGCGACGGCGCTGAGGGTCAGCGGGTCCAGCCGTTC
The DNA here is from genome assembly GCF_054792385.1 of Pseudomonas sp. SA233. Classification (NCBI taxonomy): domain Bacteria; kingdom Pseudomonadati; phylum Pseudomonadota; class Gammaproteobacteria; order Pseudomonadales; family Pseudomonadaceae; genus Pseudomonas; species Pseudomonas sp. SA233. Next base: position 3,748,735 of record NZ_CP096449.1, read on the forward strand.
TACCCAGGGCACGCTGCGGCCATAGTCGAAGCGCATCACCAGGTCCATCTCGAAGTTGGTTTCGCCTGCGAGGCCCTCGACGATACGCACCAGCGAGTTGACCTCGCCCAGCGGCATGAAGTCGAGCACGCGGGCGCGGCCGGTGGCAGTGACCCAGGTGGTTTCCAGCACCAGGGTGTCGTCCAGGTATTGGCGGCTGCTGTGTTCGACCGGGTCGCAGGGGGCCAGGCGCCAGCGGCCGTTTTCCTCGTTGCCCAGCAGTGCGGCGAATACCGCGGGGGCGTCGAAGCGTGGCAGGCACAGCCAGTCGAGCGAGCCATCGCGGCTGACCAGGGCGGCGCTGCGGCAGTTGCCCAGCAGGGCATAGTCTTCGATGTGGGCAGGCATTGGGGCTCCTTTGTGTGGTTGCCTGTACCTGCTCCCAGGGATCTCGCTGACTTGTAGGAGCAGCCTTGTGCTGCGAAGAGGCCAGTAAGGCCTACACAATTTGATGAACCTTCCCGGCCCTTTCGCAGCACAAGGCTGCTCCTACAGGTCAGTGCAACCCCTGAGACAGGGGCCGGCACAGGCCTTCCAGAAACCTCACCCCAAGCGATGCCACTCGCGCTTGTCCCGCGCCAGCAATTCATTGCCGGCCTCGGGCCCGTCTTCTCCGGCCGGGTACTCATGCACCTCGCCGCCCTGGGCCCAGGCATCGAGGAACGGCTGCACCGCGCGCCAGCCGTTCTCGATGTTGTCAGCCCGCTGGAACAAGGTCTGGTCACCGGTCAGGCAGTCGTAGATCAGCGTCTCGTAGCCGGTCGCCGGGGTCATCTTGAAGAAGTCCTTGTAGGCAAAGCCCAGCTCGACATTCTCCATCACCAGCTCCGGCCCGGGGCGCTTGGCCTGCAGGTCGAACCACATGCCTTCGTTGGGCTGGATCTGGATCTTCAGGTAATTGGGTTTGGGTCGCTCCAGCTCCGACTCGCGGAACTGCGCATAGGGCGCAGGCTTGAAGCAGATGGCGATTTCGGTATCACGCACGCTCATGCGCTTGCCAGTACGCAGGTAGAACGGCACGCCGGCCCAGCGCCAGTTGTCGATCATCACCTTGAGCGCCACATAGGTCTCGGTCTGGCTATCCGCCGCGACGTTGGGCTCGTGGCGGTAGCCAGGCAACTGCTTGCGCCCCTGTTTGCCGGCGCCGTACTGGCCTCGCACGGAATTTTTCAGGGCCATCTTCGCCGACCATGGGCGGATGGCGCCGACCACCTTGGCCTTTTCGCTGCGCACGGCATCGGCGGCGAACGCGGCCGGGGGCTCCATGGCCACCATCGCCAGCAACTGGAACAGGTGGTTGGGCACCATGTCGCGCAGCGCTCCGGTGCTGTCATAGAACGCACCACGGGTCTCGACGCCGACGGTTTCCGCGGCGGTGATCTGCACATGGTCGATGTAGTGGTTGTTCCAGAACGATTCGAACAAGCCGTTGGAGAACCGGCTGACCAGGATGTTCTGCACCGTCTCTTTGCCCAGGTAATGGTCGATGCGGTAGATCTGCCGCTCGCCCATCACCTTCAGCAGGCAGGCGTTGAGCGCCTCGGCGCTGGCCAGGTCGGTGCCGAAGGGCTTTTCCACCACGACCCGGCGAAAGCCGCCGGCAGATTCGTCGAGCAGCCCGGCCTGCCCCAGGCGCTGCGCCACCTCGGGGAAGAAGCGCGGCGAGGTCGCCAGGTAGAAGATGGAGTTGCCATGGCGGGTTGTGTCGATGCGCTTGGCAAGGGCCTGGTAGGTGGCCGGGTCGAGGAAGTCCCCGGTCTGGTAATCCAGGCGCTTGGCCAGGCGTGCCCAGAGCTTCTCATCCAGGCACTTGGCCGTGCCCTCGCCGCCTTTGTCACGCTCGACCATGAACGCGTGCAGGCGTTCGGCGAATTCCTCGGCAGTGGCCGGGTTGTGGTCGACGCCAACAATGCGCAGGTTGCGGTCCAGCAGACCGTCACGGCTGAGGTTGTAAAGCGCCGGCATCAGCAGGCGCTTTACCAGGTCGCCATTGGCGCCGAACAGGAACAGGGTGCATGGCGGAGCAGCCGGAATGCTCTGTTTGGTCATTCGGCTTTTTTCTCGACGTGGCCACCGAAGCCCAGGCGCATGGCCGAGAGAATCTTGTCACCATAGGTGCCTTGCTGCTGGCGCGAGCGGAAGCGGGCGAACAGCGCGCTGGACAGCACCGGCACCGGCACCGCCTGCTCGACGGCGGCGTCGATGGTCCAACGGCCCTCACCACTGTCGGACACCGAGCCACTGAATTGCGACAGCTGCGGGTCGGCCACCAGCGCATCGGCAGTGAGGTCGAGCAGCCACGAGGTGACCACGCTGCCACGCCGCCACACTTCGGCGATTTCTGCAACGTTCAGGTCGAAACGCTGGTCTTCCGGCAGTTCGTTGCCGCCCTTGCTGCGCAGCAGGTCGAAGCCTTCGGCGTATGCCTGCATCAGGCCGTATTCGATGCCGTTGTGCACCATTTTCACGTAGTGCCCGGCACCGGGTGGGCCGGCATGGATGTAGCCGTGCTCGGCACGCTGGTGCTCGCCGCTGCGGCCATGGGTACGCGGGATGTCACCCACGCCCGGGGCCAGCGCCTTGAACAGCGGCTCCAGGCGCTCGAACACGTCCGTTTCGCCACCGATCATCATGCAGTAGCCACGGTCCAGGCCCCACACACCGCCCGAGGTGCCGACATCCAGGTAATGCAGCCCGCGCTTGGCCAGTTCGGCGGCGCGGCGCATGTCGTCCTTGTAGAAGGTGTTGCCGCCGTCGATGATCGCATCGCCCGGCTCCAGCAGTTCGGCCAGTTGGGCGATGGTCTGCTCGGTGGGCTCGCCGGCGGGCAACATGACCCACACCGCGCGCGGCGCTTTCAGCTTCTGTACCAGCGCACCGAGGTCGTGCGCACCCTGGGCGCCCTCGCCCTCCAGACCGGTGATGGCCTCACGGTTGCGGTCATGCACCACAGTACGGTGGCCGGCGCGCATCAGGCGCCTTGCGATATTGCCGCCCATGCGGCCCAGCCCGATGATTCCCAGTTGCATGAGCCGATGCTCCCCTTTCGAAATAAATGACAACACAATCCAGCTTTTCAGATTAGTCCAGCGTACCGCTCGAGGGTTCAGCGACGAACGGCGGGACCACGATAAACAAAAAAGTTCCCAAGACCTGCGAAAGAATTCAGAATGCGCCCGCGTGAAGCGTCTACGCTTTGACTTGTCACTAGCCAATACCGCGAGGTGTGCTCATGGGTACCTTGATGCCTGCAACTCCAACCCAGACCCTCTATGTCTCCGTGCGCCGTGATGAGCTGCGTAAACTGAAGGACGAACGTGACCAGCTGCGCCAGCAGGTCGCCCAACTGAACCTGCTGCTGGCGCAACAACGCGCTGAAGACAAAGCTGTCAGCCTCTGATTCTACCTTCTTCTCGTGGGAGCTGAACGGCTCCCACCCTGCTTGTCTCTCTCTGATTCCTCTTTTCCAGGCCCGGCTTCTTCGCGGGCACGCCCGCTCCCACGAAGACTGCGAAAGAATCCAACATCTGCCTTGCGCCCCACTCTGGTGCATCAGCACCTGAAAGCCACAATTTGGCGCACCATCCCCGTAACCCCGCCCGCACCTTTTCACATCCGGTCACAACCGCCAACGTTTGCGTCTACTCCGCGGCATGACAATAGTGACCAGCGGGTCACCTTTTCATCTATTTCTCTCCTACACTCGGGTTTCGGCCCGCCATTTGCTCAACGGAAGAGTGACGAAAAAAAGTCGAACTTTCCGGAACGCGGGCAGGTCAGGAACTAAGTAGGCCAAACGCAAAGGGACTTCCCAGCATCGGCCCACATACCCCACCAGCCCAATCGCCTTCGGCCGGAATGCCGATCGCGCCGTGCCTGCGCGCACGACCCTGGGGCATGGAACGCACTACGCAGAATCCAGAATCAGAGAGAACCAACACGAAACATCGCCACGGGTGCCAGCACCCGGCCAAGCATAGGGACGGAGAGAAGTATGATCAGTGCCGCTGTCGAGCCTCACGTAGATTCATTCAACCCGGACAACCGCGAACCGCTCACCCCGGACTTCGCCACGACAGGCAAGGCACCCGGCGCCCAGCGCCAGCACAACCGCAACAAGCGCAAGATTTTGTTCGTGACCTCGGAAATCGCCGACCTGGTGAAAACCGGTGGCCTGGGAGACGTGTCCGCCGCCCTGCCCCGCGCCCTGGCGCACCTGCATGATGTGCGGGTGCTGATCCCCGGCTACCGGCAGGTGATGGAAAGCGACAACCCCATCCACATCGTCGGTGAACTGGGTGGCCACGCCGCACTGCCGCCGTGCAAGATCGGGCGCATGGACATGGCCGACGGCCTGGTCATCTATGTGCTGATCTGCCCCGAGCTGTACCAGCGTGACGGCACTCCCTATGGTGCCAACAACGGCCGCGACTGGCCCGACAACCACATCCGCTTCGCCCGCCTGGGCCTGGCCGCCGCCGAAATCGCCGCCGGCGAAGGCAGGATCCACTGGAAGCCCGAAGTGGTGCACGCCCACGACTGGCCCGCCGGCCTGGCACCGGCCTACATGCACTGGCGCGGGCTGAGCACGCCAACCCTGTTCACCATCCACAACCTGGCCTACCAAGGTGTGTACAGCCGCGGCTGCAGCCCGGAACTGGCAATCCCCGAACACGCCATGCAGCAGGAAGGCATGGAGTTCTACGGCAAGCTGTCGTTCCTCAAGGCTGGCCTGGCCTACGCCAGCCACATCACCACGGTCAGCGCCACCTATGCCCGGGAAATCACGACACCGGAATTTGGCTGCGGCCTGGACGGTTTCCTCGCCAGCAAGGCCCAGCAAGGCCTGCTCGGCGGCATTCCCAACGGCATCGACGAAAGCTGGGACTCGGCCACCGACAAGCACCTGCAGCACAACTTCAGCATCAACGACTGGGAAGGCAAGGCGCGCAATGCCCAGGAAGTACGCGCGCTGTTCGAACTGCAGCCCTCCGAAGGGCCCTTGTTCGCAGTGGTTTCGCGCCTGGTCTACCAGAAAGGCCTGGACCTGACCCTGGGTGTGGCCGACTACATCGTCGAGCAAGGCGGGCAAATCGCGATCATCGGCCGTGGCGAGCCGGAAGAAGAGCAGGCTATGCGCGAACTGGCGCTACGCCACCCGGGCCGTATCGGCGTGCGCATCGGCTTCAACGAAACCGATGCCCGGCGCATGTTCGCCGGCAGCGACTTCCTGCTGATGCCGTCTCGCTACGAGCCATGCGGCCTCAGCCAGATGTACGCGCAGCGCTTCGGCTCGCTGCCGGTAGCGCGCAAGACCGGTGGCCTGGCCGACACCATCGAGTGCGGCGTTACCGGCTTCCTATTCAACGAGTCCACCGTCGAGAGCTATCGCGAGGCACTCAGCCGCGCCTTCTATGTATATGGCAAGAAGGACCTGCTGAACGCCATGCGCTGCCTGTCGATGACCCAACCGTTCAACTGGTGCCAGGCCGTGGAGCCCTATGCACGTCTGTACGAGGACCTGGTCAAGCAGGCGCAGCACAGCCACTACTGAGCGGGGAGTTGAAGATGCACAGGCATGGCGCACACCTGCTGGACGCCACGTCGGCGCGCTTCGCCCTCTGGGCGCCGGATGCGCGCAGCGTGAGCGTGGAACTGGAGCAGCAGCCGGCCATCGAGCTGTTGCCCGACGATGATGGCTGGTTCACCGGCGTGGCCCCGTGCCAGGCCGGTGACCGTTACCACTACCGTATCGACGGTGCACTGAAGGTGGCCGACCCGGCCTCGCGCTATCAGCCCGATGGCGTGCAGGGGCCGAGCCAGGTGGTGAATGTGGCCAGCTATGCCTGGCGACACCCCTGGCAAGGCCGGCCCTGGCACGAGGCGGTCATACAGGAGCTGCATGTCGGCCTGCTCGATGGCTACGCCGGGGTCGCCCGGCAACTGCCGCGGCTGGCCGAACTGGGCATCAGTGCCGTCGAACTGATGCCGCTGGGGCAGTTCCCCGGCGAGCGCAACTGGGGTTACGACGGCGTGTTGCCCTATGCGCCGCAAAACACCTATGGCAGCCCCGAGCAGCTGTGTGCGCTGGTCGACCAGGCACATGGCCACGGGCTGATGGTGCTGGTCGATGTGGTGTACAACCACTTCGGCCCTGACGGCAATTACCTGCACCAGTACGCCAGCCCGTTCTTCCGCGAAGACCGGCAGACCCCCTGGGGCGCAGCCATCGACTTCCGTCGCCCGCAGGTGCGCGAATTCTTCATCCAGAACGCCCTGATGTGGCTGTGCGACTACCGCTTTGACGGCCTGCGCCTGGATGCCGTGCACGCCATCGACCAGCCCGACTTTCTGGTCGAGCTGGCGCAAAGGGTACGCGCTGCGGTGGAACCGGGCCGCCACGTATGGCTGGTACTTGAGAACGAACACAACCAGGCCTTCCTGCTGGAGCAAGGCTTCGACGCCCAGTGGAACGACGACGGCCACAATGCCCTGCATGTGCTGCTGACCGGCGAAACCGAAGGCTACTACGCCGACTACCAGCAGCGCCCCATCGACCAGCTGGCCCGCTGCCTTGCCGAAGGTTTCGTGTTCCAGGGCCAGGCCAACCGCCATGGCACGCCCCGCGGCGAGCCCAGCGCGCACCTGCCACCCAGCGCTTTCGTGCTGTTCCTGCAGAACCATGACCAGGTCGGCAACCGCGCCCTGGGCGAGCGCCTGACCCGCCTGTGCCCACCGCAGGCGCTGCGGGCGGCCACCGGGCTGCTGCTGCTGGCGCCGATGATTCCGCTGCTGTTCATGGGCGACGACGATGGCAGCTGCCGGCCGTTCCTGTTCTTCACCGACTTCCATGACCAGCTGGCCGACGCCGTGCGCGAAGGCCGGCGCGGCGAGTTCGCCCATTTCGCCGCCTTCGCCGACCCCGAGCAGCGCCAACGCATCCCCGACCCCAACGCCGAACAGACCTTCGAGGCCTCCCGCCCGCAAGGCAAGGAAGTGATCGCCGGCTGGCACGGCCTTTACCAGCACCTGCTCGAACTGCGCCGCCGCCATGTGATCCCGCACCTGCCGGGCAGCCGTGCGCTGGGTGCCGAAGTACACGGCGACAAGGCCCTGACCGCACGCTGGTGCCTGGGCAATGGCACCACCCTGCGCATCGACCTGAACCTGGCCGCAACCCCGCAGGTGGTCGAGTTGCCCGCGCCGGCCAACCGCCTGTTCGACAGCAGCGACACCCGGCACCCCGATAACCATCTGGCCGCCTACAGCTGCGTGGTCAGCCTGCTTCCCCCTGCCCAGGAGTGCCCATGAGCGAAACCGCCCTGCACCGTCTGGCGAGCCGCGTCGGGCTGAGCCGCGACTGGATCGACGCCAATGCCCGGCCCCAGCGTGTCAGCGACGAGGTACTGCGCAACATACTTGAAGGCCTTGGCCACCCTGCCAACGATGACGCCGCCATCGCCGCCAGCCTGCGCGCCGTGGACGCTGCCGAAGACAGTGAGCACCTGCCGCCGCTGCTGACCGCCGACCTAGGCCAGCCATTGGCACTGGCGCGCTACTTCAGCGCCGCCAGCGTCGCGCACTGCACCTTGGAGGACCACAGCGCCCTCACCCTCAGCCTTGACGACCAGGCCCGCCTGCCCGGCGCGCTACCCATCGGCTACCACCAGGTGGAAATCGACAGCCGCCGCTTCACCGTGGCCGTGGCCCCGCTGCGCTGCCACAGCCTTGAAGACCGGGTGCAACAGCCGCCACCGCGCTGCTGGGGCCTGGCGGTGCAGCTGTACAGCTTGCGCCGCCCCGGCGATGGCGGCTATGGCGACTGCCTGGCCCTGGAACAACTGGCCCGCGCGGCTGCCGAACGCGGCGCCGATGCCTTGGCCATCAGCCCGATACACGCCCTGTCGGCCATCGACCAGACGCACTACAGCCCCTACTCGCCCTCCAGCCGCCTGCTGCTCAATACCCTGTACGCCAGCCCAGCCGCGCTGCTGGGCGAGCGGGAGGTGCGCGTGGCCATCGAAGCCTGCGGCCTGGAGCAACAGCTCGAAGACCTTGAGCAAGGCCCGCTGGTAGACTGGCCGCGTGCCGCCAGCGCCCGACAGCGCCTGCTCGAAGCCCTGTATCAGGGCTTCAGCCAGGGCGACCACCCGCTACGCAAGGACTTCGACAGTTTCCGCAAAGCCGGTGGCCAGGCGCTGGAGCACCATTGCCGCTTCGAAGTGCTGCAGGCGCAAGCCGTGGAGCATGGCCTGGGCGCCGACTGGCGCCACTGGCCCAAGGCCTGGCACGACCCATACCACCCGGAAGTGGAGGCCTTCGCCAACGCCTACCCGGCCAAGGTCGAGTTCCATGCCTTCTGCCAATGGCTGACCGAACGGGGCCTGCAACGCGCCCAGGAAGCAGCGCGCGGCAACGGCATGGCGGTCGGCCTGATCGCTGACCTGGCGGTGGGCGCCGACGGTGCCGGCAGCCAGGCCTGGAGCCGCCAGGACGAGCTGCTGGCAGGCCTGAAGGTGGGTGCACCGCCTGACATCCTCAACCGTGCCGGCCAGGACTGGGGCATCTGCGCCTTCTCGCCTGAAGGGCTCAAGCGCAACGGCTACCGCGCTTTCATAGAAATGCTCCGGGCCAACCTCGCCCACGCCGGCGGCCTGCGCATCGACCATGTCATGGGCCTGCGCCGGCTGTGGCTGATCCCGCAGGGGGCCAAGCCCAGCGAAGGCGCCTACCTCAACTACCCGCTGGAAGATCTGTTACGCCTGCTGGCCCTGGAGTCGGTGCGCCACCAGGCAATCATCCTCGGCGAAGACCTGGGCACCGTGCCGGACGGCCTGCGCGAGCAACTGGCGGCCAAGGCCGTGCTGGGCATGCGTGTGCTGCCCTTCGAGCAGACCCAGCCCGGCCATTTCAAGCCGATTCTCGACTGGCCGGACAACGCCCTGGCCACCACCGGCACCCACGACCTGGCGCCGCTGGCCGGCTGGCTGGAAAACCGCGACATCGACTGGAGCCACCGCCTGCAACTGATCGATGCTGCCACCGAACTGCACTGGCGCCACGAGCGGCAGAAGGAGCACGATGGTTTGCGCCGCACCCTGGAGGCCAACTACGGCACGCTGCCGAACAACGACGCGCTGATCGACGCTGCCATCCGTTACGTTGGCCACACCCGCGCACCGCTGGTGCTGGTGCCATTGGAAGACCTGCTGGGTTGTGACGAGCAACCCAACCTGCCGGGCACCACCTCCGGCCACCCCAACTGGCGCCGACGCTTTGCCCGGCCGGTACGTGAACTGCTCGACGACGAGGACGCTGCGCGGCGCCTGGAACTGCTGGCCCAGGCCCGCGAACAGGCTTGGGAGCGTGACCGATGAAAGCGCTGACCGCGACCCTGCGCCTGCAGTTTCACAGTGACTTCACCCTCGATCACGCCGTGCCGCTGGTGCCGTACTTCGCCCAGTTGGGCATCAGCCACCTGTATGCCTCGCCCATCCTCAAGGCCCGCGCCGGCTCGCGCCATGGCTACGACGTGGTCGACCCGACCTGCGTCAACCCCGAGCTGGGCGGCGAAGCGGCGCTGCAACGGCTGGTCGCCGCCCTGCGTCAGCACGGCATGGGGCTGATCCTCGACACGGTGTCCAACCACATGGCCGTGGGCGGTGCCGACAACCCCTGGTGGCAGAGCCTGCTGGCCTGGGGCCGGCGCAGCCCGTATGCAGAGTTCTTCGACATCCAGTGGCACTCCAGCGACCCACTGCTGGCCGGCCAGTTGCTGTTGCCGTTCCTCGCCAGCGACTATGGCGTGGCGCTGAAAAATGGCGAGATACCGCTCGAGTTCGAGAAGCACCATGGGCTGCTGCAGGTCGCCCATTACCAACACCGCTTCCCGATCTGCCCGGTCGATTATGGCTGGATTCTCGCGCTCAGCCCGGAGCCGGCGCTCAAGGCCCTGGCGGAACGCTTCACCGCGTTGAACGCATCGGCCACGCCGCTGGCCGACGCCCTGCCCCTGCAAGCTGAACTGGCGCGCCTGGCGGGCGAAGGCGCTGACCTCGAATCGGCTCTGGTGGCGTTCGACAGCCGCAGCGAGAATGGCTTCAAGCGCCTGCACCTGCTGTTGGAACGCCAGACCTACCGCCTGGCCAGCTGGCGTACCGCCGCCGACGACATCAACTGGCGGCGCTTCTTCGACATCAACGAGCTGGGCGGCTTGCGGGTGGAACGCGCGGTGGTGTTCGAGGCCACCCACGCCAAGCTGTTCGAACTGATCGAGCGCGGCCTGGTGGACGGCCTGCGCATCGACCATATCGACGGCCTGGCCGACCCGCGCGGTTACTGTCGCAAGCTGCGCCGACGGGTCGATGGCCTGCTGGCACGGCGGCCGTTGAATGCCGCCCTGGAGCATTTCCCGATCTACGTGGAGAAGATCCTCGGCGCCAACGAGCACCTGCACCGCGACTGGCTTACCGATGGCACTACCGGCTACGAATTCATGAACCAGGTTTCGCTGCTGCAGCACGACCCGGCAGGCGAAGCAGCGCTGACCGAGCTGTGGGCCAATGTGAGCGAACGCCCCGACTTCCCCGAAGAAGTACGTCAGGCCCGCCACCTGGTACTCAATGCCAGCCTGGCCGGCGACTGCGAGTCGGTGGCCCAGGCGCTGTTGCAGGTGGCACGCAACGACCTGATGACCCGCGACCTGACCCTGGGCGCGATTCGCCGTGCCTTGCAGGCGCTGGTGGCGCATTACCCGGTGTATCGCACCTACTTCAATGCCTGCGGGCGCCCGGCAGAAGACGAAGGGTTTTTCCAGCAGGCCCTGGCCAATGCCCGCCTCGACCTCGGCGAAGCCGACTGGCCACTGCTCGAGCACCTGCAACAATGGCTGGGCGGGCAAGCCTGGCGCCGCCTGCCAGCAGGCCGGGCGCGCAAGCAGCTACGCCACGCCTGCGTGCGCTTCCAGCAACTGACCGCACCCAGCGCCGCCAAGGCCGTGGAAGACACCGCCTTCTACCGCAGCGCGCGGCTGCTGTCGCGCAACGATGTGGGCTTCGACGCCGAGCGTTTCAGCGCCCCGCTCGAGCACTTCCACAACGAGGCCCAGCGGCGCCTGCGCGACTTCCCCGACAACCTGCTGGCAAGCGCCACCCATGACCACAAGCGCGGCGAAGACACTCGTGCACGCCTGGCCGTGCTCAGCGAGCGCGGCCCGTGGCTGGCCAGCCGAATGGAACACTGGCGCGAACTGGCCACGCCGTTGCGCACGCAACTGGATGACGGCCTGGCGCCCAGCCCCGGCGACGAGCTGATGCTGTTGCAGACCTTGCTGGGCAGCTGGCCGCTGGACCTCGACCTGCACGATGTCAACGCCCTTGGCCAGTACGCCGAACGCATTCGCCAGTGGCAGCAGAAAGCCCTGCGCGAGGCCAAGCTGCGCAGCAGCTGGAGCGCCCCGAACGAAGCCTACGAAAGCGCCTGTGCCCGCTACATCGATGGCCTGCTGCTGGACGGCGAGAACCAGCAGCTGCGCAAGTCGCTGGCCGACGCCTCACAGCTGCTGGCCTGCCCCGGTGCCCTCAACGGCCTGGTCCAGGCCCTGCTGCGCATGACCACGCCGGGCGTACCGGACCTGTACCAGGGCAACGAATACTGGGATTTCAGCCTGGTCGACCCGGATAACCGGCGCGCGGTGGACTACGCGTGCCGGCGTCGCACCCTGGACGATGCAACGCCGGTTGCCGAGCTGCTGGAACACTGGCGCGATGGCCGCCTCAAGCAGGCGCTGATCGCCCGGGTGCTGGACTGCCGCCAGGCCCATGCCGAGCTGTTCCGTCGTGGCGCCTACCTGCCCCTGACCGTGCAGGGTCGGCATGCCGAAAAGGTGATCGCGTTCGCTCGCCTTGGCGAGGGCGAACGGGCCGTCATCATCGCGCCACGCCTGGCCAGTACCCTGCTGGCAGGTGCACCGATACCCCTGATCCCGGCACAGAACTGGGACGACACCCGGGTAAACCTGCCGTTTGCCTTGTCGCCTGCCAACTCGACGGGACTTTTCCCCAGCGCTGCGGTCAGCTCTTGCAGGGAGCTGATGTTGAGCGCCGTGCTGGCGGAGTTTCCGGTCAACCTGCTGATACAACAATCTTGAACATCAGGAGCGTCATGATGAGTGTTGATGAAAAACGTATCCGCGAATTTGCCTACCAGATCTGGGAGTCCGAGGGTAAGCCCGCCGGCCAGGAAGACCGCCATTGGGACATGGCTCGCAAGCTGGCCGAAGCCGAGGCACTGGCACCCAAGGCGGCGCCGCGCAAACGGGCCCCGGCCAAGCCCAAGGTAGCGGCTGAGCCGGTCGAGAAGGCCGTGGCAGTGAAGAAACCCCGGGCGGTGAAAAAGCCGGCTGCCGGTTGAGCCTGCACCGGCCTCTTCGCGGGTAAACCCGCTCCCACAGGTACACCGTCATCCTCAAGCCTGGCGCTATCCCTGTAGGAGCGGGTTCACCCGCGAAGAGGCCGGTACAGGCCTACGCAGCTCCCTCCACCACCACGGCCACAGAGGACCGCCATGAGCCCCCGCACCCCGAAGAAAACCCGCTCGGTAGCCCCGTCGCGTATCCGCGAAGGCCTGCCCTTCCCCCTCGGCGCCACCTGGGATGGCCTTGGGGTCAACTTTGCCCTGTTCTCGGCCAATGCCACCAAGGTCGAGCTGTGCCTGTTCGACTCCACCGGCGAGCACGAAATCGAACGCATCGAGCTCCCCGAATACACCGACGAGATCTACCACGGCTACCTGCCTGACGCTCACCCAGGGCTGGTCTACGGCTACCGCGTGCACGGCCCCTACGAGCCGGAGAACGGCCACCGCTTCAACCCCAACAAACTGCTGATCGACCCGTATGCCAAGCAACTGGTCGGCAGCCTGCAATGGTCCGAAGCACTGTTCGGCTACACCATCGGCCACCCCGACGGCGATCTGTCGTTCGACGAGCGCGACAGCGCGCCCTTCGTGCCCAAGTGCAAGGTGATCGACCCTGCATTCACCTGGGGCCGCGACCAGCGCGTGCAGATCCCCTGGGAGCGTACGATCATTTATGAGGCCCACACCCGTGGCATCAGCATGCGCCACCCAGCGGTGCCGGAAGAACTGCGCGGCACCTTCGCCGGCCTGGCCAATGACGAGTTGCTCAAGCACATCAAGGAGCTGGGCGTTTCCAGCATCGAGCTGCTGCCGATTCACGCCTTCGTCAACGACCAGCACCTGCTGGACAAGGGCCTGAACAACTACTGGGGCTATAACAGCATCGCCTTTTTCGCTCCCCACCCGCGTTACCTGGCCAGCGGCAAGATCGCCGAGTTCAAGGAAATGGTCGCACACCTGCACGACGCCGGGCTGGAGGTGATCCTGGATGTGGTCTACAACCACACCGCCGAAGGCAACGAGCGCGGCCCCACGCTGTCGATGCGCGGTATCGACAACGCCTCGTACTACCGCCTGATGCCGGACGACAAGCGCTATTACATCAACGATTCCGGCACCGGCAACACCCTGGACCTGAGCCACCCCTGCGTGCTGCAGCTGGTCACCGACTCGCTGCGCTACTGGGCCGGCGAAATGCACGTGGACGGCTTCCGCTTCGACCTGGCGACCATCCTTGGCCGCTACCACGACGGCTACAGCGAACGCCACGGCTTCCTCGTCGCCTGCCGCCAGGACCCGATGCTGAGCCAGGTGAAGCTGATTGCCGAACCATGGGACTGCGGCCCGGGCGGCTACCAGGTGGGCAACTTTGCCCCGGGCTGGGCAGAGTGGAACGACCGCTTCCGCGACACCGTGCGCGCCTTCTGGAAAGGCGACGAAGGCCAACTGGCCGACTTTGCCTCGCGCATGACAGCCTCGGGGGACATGTTCAACAACCGTGGCCGGCGTCCCTATGCCTCGGTCAACTTCGTCACCGCCCACGACGGTTTCACCTTGCGCGACCTGGTGTCGTACAACCACAAGCACAACGAAGACAACGACGAGAACAACCAGGACGGCACCGATAACAACCTGTCGTGGAACTGCGGTGTCGAGGGGCCAACCGACGACCCGGCCGTGAATGCCCTGCGCATGCGCCAGATGCGCAACTATTTCGCAACCCTGCTGCTGGCCCAAGGCACGCCGATGATCGTCGCCGGTGACGAGTTCAGCCGTACCCAGCACGGCAACAACAATGCCTATTGCCAGGACAGCGAGATCGGCTGGGTGAACTGGGACCTGGACCAGGAGGGCAAAGAGCTGCTGGCTTTCGTCAAGCGCCTCACCCGCCTGCGCCTGGCCTACCCGGTACTGCGCCGCTCGCGCTTCCTGGTTGGCGACTACAATGAGGCGATCGGCGTCAAGGATGTGACCTGGCTGGCACCGGATGGCAACGAGATGAGCGTGGAACAATGGGAAGACCCGCACGGGCGTTGCCTGGGCATGTTGATCGATGGCCGTGCCCAGGTCAGCGGCATTGCCAGGCCAGGCGCCGAGGCCACCGTGCTGCTGATCGTCAATGCCCACCATGACATCGTGCCGTTCCAGCTGCCAACCGTGCCCGAGGGGGATTACTGGAGCTGCCTGGTCGATACCGACCGGCCAGAGCTGCGCAAGGGGCAGCATCTGCAGTTCGACAGCACGTTCGAGGTGAAGGGGCGGTCGTTGCTGCTGCTGGTGTTGCAGCGTGATGAGGAGTGAACCTGAAACGCTGGTATGTGTCCCTTGTGTAGGAGCGGCCTTGTGTCGCGATCGGGCCGCACAGCGGCCCCAGCTATTCTTGCCTTGGTGCTGACAAACGGGGCCGCTGCGCGGCCCGATCGCGACACAAGGCCGCTCCTACAAGGATCCGCGCAAACCCGTGACCGAGGAGTAACCGTGAACCCCGAAGCCGGCAGTAAAGGTTTCGCCAGTGTCAACCAGGCCCCGGCCGTGAAGCGGCTGCGGGTGCTGACGGTGAATACCCACAAGGGCTTCACCGCCTTCAACCGGCGCTTCATCCTGCCGGAACTGCGCGAGGCGGTGCGCAGCACCCAGGCCGACATCGTCTTTCTCCAGGAGGTGCTCGGCAGCCACGACCGCCACGCCGCGCGCTACCCCGGCTGGCCGCAGACCTCGCAGTACGAGTTCCTCGCCGACAGCATGTGGAGCGACTTCGCCTACGGGCGCAACGCGGTCTACCCCGACGGCCACCACGGCAACGCGCTGCTGTCCAAATACCCGATCATCGAACATCGCAACCTCGACGTGTCGATCACCGGCCCCGAACGACGTGGCCTGCTGCACTGCGTCCTCGACGTGCCTGGCCAGCATCAGGTACATGCCATCTGCGTACATCTGTCGTTACTGGAAAGCCACCGCCAGAAGCAGCTGCAACTGCTGCGCAAGCTGCTCGAATCCTTGCCCGCCGACGCCCCGGTGATCATCGCTGGCGACTTCAACGACTGGAAATCCCACGGCAACCGCACCTTGGGCCTGCAGCGTGACCTGCACGAGGCCTTCGAACGCCACCATGGCCACCTGGCCCGCACCTATCCTGCGCGGCTGCCGCTGTTGCGCCTGGACCGTGTCTACCTGCGCAACGCCGAAAGCCATGGGCCGCGGATTCTGGGGCACAAACCTTGGTCGCACCTGTCGGACCACCTGCCGTTGTCGGTAGAAGTCAGGCTTAGCAATCATTCTTCATAGCCGCAGCACGGCAAATAGCGAACCTGGCTATACCTAGCGGAATTATCTTGTGATTCAACAAGTTGAACAAAGCCACGGAACCTGAACACTTCCTTCACGCTTTCTTGACGCAAGCGGCGCCTTCTCCTTAGCTGAACATATCAAGCAGTAATGATCTCGCGCAGGGCCTCTAGCTCGCGCCTTCGTGCGCGTTGCACAAAGCCAGGCGTGCTGGTTTGGGTCGCCCACTGTTTTTGCCGTACAGCTCGTGACAACAGGCCAGGTCCTAGGGCTGTAACACAAAAACAGAGGAGATCCGCCATGAAAAGCACCTCGAGCCCCTTGCGCTTCGAAAGCATTTTCTACGCGGTTTCCACGTCGCTGCTTCTGGCAACCCCGGTGGAAACTATCGCGTATGAACTGCAGGACGACCCGACCTCGCCCGGCTTCCTGCAACAACCGGCAGTACCACAGCTTACGCTCGACCCGGTCAGCGCCAGTGGCTTGAGTATCGGTACCTTGAACGCGTTCTCGCAAAAGATGAGCGAGCGCCATGGGCAGCCTGCACCGGACCTGGTCGCCAGCCAGTGGGCGCAGTTCTTCCCCACCACCGCGCGCAGTGGCGTGCAGCCTCCGGACCAGCTGGAGGCCCCCAGCCAGCAACTGATGATCGGCCCGGACCTGTTCGTGCGTGAAACTGCAGCGGGCAATGTGCACCGCGCGGGGATCTTCGTGGGGCAAAACAACCTGCAGACCAACTTCAACGGCATGCGCCAGCTGTTGGGCGACAAGCAACGCAACGCCGTGAACCTCAGCGGCGAAAGCCTGGGGGTGTACTGGAGCATGACCCATGAACAGGGCTGGCACCTGGATGCCGTGGCCATGGGCTCACGCATCGACGTCAACGGCCGTGGCGAAAACGGCCAGCGTCTGGACGATAGCGGCCACGCGATGACCTTTTCGCTGGAAGGCGGCATCCCCATCGGCCTGGGTGGCGGCTGGGTGATCGAGCCACAGGCACAGTTGATCAACCAGCAGTTCTTCCCCGGCAGCCGGGCGCAGGAAGAGACCTTGCAGGCCTTCGACAGCCAGCCGAGCTGGAGCGGTCGGGTCGGCGCCAGGCTGTCCGGGCGTTATGAAGTACGCGGCATGCCGATCGAACCCTATGTGCGGACCAACGTGTGGTATGACTTCAGCAATGCCGATGAGGTGAAGCTGGACCAGGTCGACAAGATCTCCAGTTCGCGCTACTCGACCACGGTGGAACTGGGGTTGGGGCTGGTGGCGCGGGTGACACCCACGGTGGCGCTGTTCGTCAGTGCCGATTACAGCAGTGACGTGGACGATAATGATCTGAATGGGTTGATTGGCAGCCTTGGGGTGCGGATGCGGTGGTAGGCAGGGTCGGCCCTTTCGCGGGTGAACCCGCTCCCACAAGGACCGCACAGGGTCTGAAGCTTGTGCAATACCTGTGGGAGCGGGTTTACCCGCGAAGAGGCCAGTACTGGCAAAGCATCAGGCTGGTTTCATTATCAGAACACCCAGCGGCGGCAGGTTCAGGGCCAGCGACTGCGGCTGCCCATGGCTGGCTATCTGCTCACTCTCCACCCTCCCCAGGTTGCCGACATTGGACCCGGCATACAGCTCCGCATCACTGTTCAACAGCTCCTGCCAGCGCTCGCCAAACGGCACGCCAATGCGATACCCCTCGCGCGGCACCGGGGTGAAGTTGGCCACCACCAGCACCGGCTCGCCACTGCTGCTCCAGCGCAACCAGGCATACACGCTGTTCTGCGCATCGTCACCAATCAGCCACTGGAACCCCTGCGGCTGGCAATCCTGCTCATGCAACGCCGGCACCTCGCGGTACAGGCGGTTGAGGTCGCCTACCAGGCGCTGTACACCCTGGTGCTCAGGGTACTGCAGCAGGTACCAGTCCAGCTCGCTATCGTGGTCCCACTCACGCCACTGGCCGAACTCGCAGCCCATGAACAGCAGCTTCTTGCCCGGATGCGCCCACATGAAGGTGAGGTAGGCACGCAGGTTGGCGAACTTCTGCCAGCGGTCGCCGGGCATCTTGTCGATCAGCGAATGCTTGCCGTGCACCACTTCGTCGTGGGAGATGGGCAGGATGAAGTGCTCGGAATAGGCATAGATCAGCCCGAAGCTCATCTCGTTGTGATGATAAGTGCGGTGCACCGGGTCGTTCTGGATGTAATGCAAGGTGTCGTGCATCCAGCCCATGTTCCACTTGTAGGCAAAGCCCAGGCCACCCTGCTGGGTCGGCTGGCTGACGCCGGGCCAGGCGGTGGACTCCTCGGCGATGATCAGCGCGCCCGGGGCCTCGTGGGCCGCCACGCCGTTGAGGTGGCGGATGAAGTCGATGGCCTCCAGGTTCTCGCGCCCGCCGTGGCGGTTGGGCACCCATTCGCCGGCCTTGCGCGAGTAGTCGCGGTACAGCATCGAAGCCACCGCATCGACGCGCAGGCCATCGATGTGGAAGTGCTTCAGCCAGTGCAGCGCCGAGGCCATCATGAAGCCGCGCACTTCGTTGCGGCCAAGGTTGTAGATCAGCGTGTTCCAGTCCTGGTGGTAGCCCTCCAGGGGGTTGTCGTATTCGTACAGTGCGGTGCCGTCGAAACGCGCCAGGCCGTGTTCGTCGGTGGGGAAATGCGCCGGTACCCAGTCCAGCAGTACACCAATGCCCCCTTGGTGGCACGCGTCGATGAACGCGGCGAAGTCCTCGGCGCTGCCGTAGCGCGAGGTGGGCGCGAACAGCGACAGCGGCTGGTAGCCCCAGGAGCCGCCGAAGGGGTGCTCCATGATCGGCAGCAGTTCGATGTGGGTGAAGCCCAGTTCCTGAACGTACGGCACCAGGCGCTCGGCCAGCTCGCGCCAGTTGTAATAGCGCCCGACCTCGCCCGCCTCATCCAGCTCGCAGCGCCACGACCCCGGGTGCAGTTCGTAGATCGACAGCGGCGCGCTGTAGGCATGGCGTTGCGCGCGTTGCGCCATCCAGTCGTGGTCTTGCCAGTCGTGGCTGAGCGCCCCTGCCACCTTGGATGCGGTGCTCGGCGGCAGTTCGGTGGCGCGCGCCAGCGGGTCGGCCTTCAGGGGCAGTATGCCGTCCTTGCCCAGCACCTCGAACTTGTAGGTTTCGCCCACGCCCAGGCGCGGCACGAACAGCTCCCACACCCCGGCGCTGTGGCGCAGGCGCATGGGGTGGCGGCGGCCATCCCAGTTGTTGAAGTCACCCACCACCGACACCCGCCGGGCGTTCGGTGCCCACACCGAGAAACACACGCCATCGACGCCATCGACCTGGATGGGTTGGGCGCCGAAGCGCCCGGACAGGTCGCGGTGGTTGCCTTCGGCGAACAGGTACAGGTCCATGTCGCCCAATTGCGGGCCGAAGCTGTAGGGGTCTTCGGTAATCTGCTCGCCACCGGCCCAACCGATCTGCAGCAGGTACGGGTGTGCCTCATCGAGGTGCGCGGTGAACAACCCTGGCAGGCTGCCCTGCTCCATTTCGGCGAGGATGCGCCCGTCATGCCGGGCCAGGATGCGCACATTCAGGGCGTTGGGCAGGAAGGCGCGGACCACCTGCCCGCCGGCGCCATCGCCATGGGGGCCGAGTACCGCAAATGGATCGGCGTGCTCGGCGCGGGCCAGGGCGTCGAGGTCCCGTTGCCGAAGGCCGCCGTTTTCACGCGTGGTTGCATTCATCTATGACTCTCCCCAGGTACTGATCAGTCCATGCAGGCCATGCAAAGGCACGGCCAGCCAGCTCGGACGGTTCTCGGCTTCGTATGTGATTTCGTAGGCGGCTTTTTCCAGGCAGAACAGCTCCAGTGCAGCACGCTCACCCTCGGCCTGTTGCCAGGCGTGAGGCATGGCCGCGGTGGCCAGGCCATAGGCTTCGACAAAGGCATGCCGCGACTGGTGCAGGTACTGCCTGGCAACCCGTTGCCGGGCTTGGCGCGCCGGGTCGGAAAGGTCGACCGCAGACGCGCTGCGCAAGATCATGGCAGCAGCATAGTCGAAGGATCGCAGCACGCCGCTGACATCTTTGTACGGGCTGTGTTTTGCCCGACGCTCTTGCAGCGACCGGGCCGGTTCACCTTCGAAATCGATGAGGTAGGCGTCGCCCTGCACCACCAGCACCTGGCCCAGGTGCAGGTCGCCGTGCACGCGCATCAGCAGGCCGCCCTGGGCTTGGCGGGTCAGGTTGGCGATGTGCTGGGCCAGGCCGTCGCGCTGTTGCTGCAAATCGTCGACCAGCGCCTGGCTTTCGCTGTCTAGGCTGTCGCGGTGCTGGGCCAGCAGGTCGAGGGCATGGGTGAGTTCGGCGCTGATCTGCGCACTCCAGCGTTCGCTGTCGTCGGCATCGCTTGGGCGCGGCTGGAAGGCTTCGTCATTGGTCGGTGTCGCCAGCAGCAGGTGCATCTCGCCCAGGCGCTGGCCGAGCAAGGCGGCAAAGCCGGTGAGTTCGGCCAGTGCATCGGTGTGCGCATCGGCGTCGAGGCTGGAGGGCTCCATCTGGTCGCGGATCGCCCGTTCCAGGGTGTTCTGGGTCCAGGCCCAGGCGTCACCCTGGTTGCTCAGGTAGCCCTGGGCGATCATCAGCAGGTGTGGCGCGCCCTGCTCGTCCACCCGGCTGACCCAGGCCAGCAGCGGCGAAATGTTGGCAAAGCCTGCGGCGGTCAGGTAGGCACTCATTTCCAGCTCGGGGTGCACGCCCGGGTTGACCCGGCGAATCAGCTTGAGCACCACCTGGTCGCCAATCACCACCGAGCTGTTGGACTGCTCGGCGCTGAGGTAGCGCACGCTGCTTTCGTCGTTCAACGCCAGGCTCGCCAACTGCTGCGTGCTTTCGAAGCGCAGCTCGCCCTCGCCGTTGCCACAAGGCAGATGCATGCCGCCCTCACAGGCACGCAGCACCGCGCGGATGAATGGCTCGAGGACGAAGGCATCGGTGATCAGGCCAACCTGATGGGCACGGCGCACCCGCGCCAGGGCCAGCTGCTGCGGCAACGCGGTACTGATCTGCTCTTCGGGCAGCAGGCCGAACGGCAGCTGATAGCGGGTAGCCACACCCTCGCTGAGCACTTCGATTTCACCGAGCAGCACCGGCGTGGTGGCGGTGCCGAAACGCACGCCGTAGCACAGGCGCACCTGGTCGATCGGCCCTTCCTTGCCGGCGAACCAGCGCCGCTTGGGCAGGTACTGCGGCAGGATGGCGCTTTGCAGGGTATCGCTGGAGGGGGCCTCCAGCAGTTCTTCCATGCGCTTGCGCAATACCAGTGTGGTCAATTCGGGTAACCCCTCGGTGGCCTGGATGTGCCAGCTGGGCATGCGGTCGTGGCTGGCCAGCAGGAACCAGTAAAAGGCGTAGGGTGGCAATGTCAGCAGGAACGGCAGTTGCCCGATTGGCGGGAAGGCGCTGCCGCCGAGCATCTCCACCGGTACTTTGTCGGCGTATTGTGACAGTTCCAGTTCAGCTGCCTGGGCGGCGCGGGAAACGTTGGCCACGCACAGGATGACTTCAGTGTTGCCATCGGCGTCGGTGTACTCGCGCAAGTAGGCGAGGATGCGCCGGTTGTTCGGCGTGAGGGTGCGCAGGCTGCCGCGGCCGAAGGCCTTCTGCTGCTTGCGCACCGCCAGCATGCGCCGGGTCCAGTTCAGCAGCGAATGCGGGTCGTTGGCCTGGGCTTCGACGTTGACGGTCTGGTAACCATACAGCGGGTCCATGATCGGCGGCAGTACCAGGCGCTGCGGGTCTGCGCGGGAGAAACCGCCGTTGCGGTCCGGCGACCATTGCATGGGCGTGCGCACTCCGTCGCGGTCGCCCAGGTAGATGTTGTCGCCCATGCCCAGTTCGTCGCCGTAGTACAGGGTGGGCGTGCCGGGCATCGACAGCAGCAGGCTGGTGAGCAGTTCGATGCGCCGGCGGTCACGCTGCAGCAACGGCGCCAGGCGGCGGCGGATGCCCAGGTTGATGCGGGCGCGGCGGTCTTCGGCGTAGTAGTTCCACAAGTAGTCGCGCTCGCGGTCGGTAACCATTTCCAGGGTCAGCTCATCGTGGTTGCGCAGGAAGATCGCCCATTGGCAGTTGGCGGGGATTTCCGGGGTCTGGCGCAGGATGTCGGTGATCGGGAAGCGGTCTTCCATGGCCAGGGCCATGTACATGCGCGGCATCAACGGGAAGTGGAAGGCCATGTGGCATTCGTCGCCCTCGCCTTCGCCAAAGTACGGGCGGGTGTCCTCGGGCCACTGGTTGGCCTCGGCCAGCAGCATGCGGTCGGGGTAGTTGGCGTCGATTTCGGCGCGGATCGCCTTGAGCACGTCGTGGGTTTCGGCAAGGTTCTCGTTGTTGGTGCCGTCACGCTCGATCAGGTAAGGGATGGCGTCCAGGCGCAGGCCATCGACACCCAGGTCCAGCCAGAAGCGCATCACCCCGATCACGGCCTTGAGCACTTGCGGGTTGTCGAAGTTGAGGTCGGGCTGGTGCGAGTAGAAGCGGTGCCAGAAGTACTGGCCGGCGACCGGGTCCCAGGTCCAGTTGGACTTCTCGGTGTCGAGGAAGATGATGCGCGTGCCGTCGTACTTCTGGTCATCATCCGACCACACGTAGAAGTCCCGTGCCTTGCTGCCGCGCTTGGCATGGCGGGCGCGCTGGAACCAGGGGTGCTGGTCGCTGGTGTGGTTGATGACTAGCTCGGTGATTACCCGCAGGCCGCGTTTATGCGCCTCGGCGATGAAGCGGCGGGCATCGGCCAGGTTGCCGTAGTCGGGGTGCACGGCCTTGTATTCGGCGATGTCGTAGCCGTCGTCGCGGCGTGGCGAGGGATAGAACGGTAGCAGCCACAGGGTGTTGACGCCCAGCTCGGCGATGTAGTCGAGCTTGCTGATCAGGCCGGCGAAGTCGCCGATGCCGTCGTTGTTCGAATCGAAGAACGACTTGATGTGCAGCTGGTAGATGACGGCGTCCTTGTACCACAGCGGGTCGTCGATGAAGGCTGCCGGGCGGGAACGCTTGGCCATGTGCGACTCCTTTCAATTTCTGGTTGCTCTGGCCCCTGTAGGAGCGGGCTTGCCCGCGAAACAGACACCGCAGTGTATGGCACCGGCTGTGCCGGTGTTCGCGGGCGCGCCCGCTCCTACAGAGGATCGCGAACCACCGTTAGCGGGCCTTTTCGATGCGCCAGATACCGAAAGGCAGATGCCAGGGTTCGATGCGCATCCATTGGGTCTTGCCGTACCACGACCAGCGATGTCCGTTCATCAAGTCCTCACCATGGGTTTCGGCGTTGTCATCCAGCCCCAGCTCCCACAGCGGCAGCTCGAAGTGCGCCTCCTGGGCGTTGTGCGGGTCGAGGCTGATTGCCACCAGAATGTAGTTGTCGCGCTCGGGCGTGCGCTTGGCGAAGTACAGGATGTTGTCGTTCCAGCAGTTGAAGAACGCCACGCCCAGGTGGGTCTGCAAGGCGCGGTTCTGCCGGCGGATGCGGTTGAGCTGGGCGATCTCGGCAATGATGTTGCCGGGTTGGCTGAAATCGCGTGGGCGGATTTCGTACTTCTCCGAATCCAGGTACTCCTCCTTGCCCGGCAGCGGTGTGCCTTCGCACAGTTCGAAGCCCGAATACATGCCCCACAGCCCCGACCCCATGGTGGCCAGTGCAGCGCGTATGAGGAAGCCGGCACGGCCGGAGGTATGCAGGAAGTACGGGTTGATGTCGGGCGTGTTGACGAAGAAGTTGGGCCGGTAGCACTGGCTCCATGGCGGCTGGTTGAGCTGCTCGAAGTATTCGCGCAGTTCCTGTTTGTGATTGCGCCAGGTGAAGTAGGTATAGCTCTGCGCGTACCCGACCTTGCCCAGGCGGGCCATCATCGCCGGTTTGGTGAAGGCTTCGGCGAGGAAGATGACCTCCGGGTGCCGGCTGCGCACATTGGCGATCAGCCATTGCCAGAATGGCAGTGGTTTGGTGTGCGGGTTGTCGACGCGGAAGGTCTTCACACCCTCCTCGACCCAGCCAACCACTACGTCACGCAAAGCCAGCCACAGCGAGGGCACGGCCTCGGGCGCGTAGAAATCGACGTTGACGATGTCCTGGTATTTCTTCGGCGGGTTCTCGGCATATCGGATGGTGCCGTCCGGTCGCCAGCTGAACCAGCCGGGGTGCTCCTTGAGCCAGGGGTGGTCCTGGGAGCACTGGATCGCGAAGTCGAGGGCGATTTCCAGGCCATGCTCGGCCGCTGCGGCCACCAGGCGACGGAAGTCGTCGCGGCTGCCCAGTTGTGGGTGAATCGCCTCGTGGCCGCCTTCCGCGCTGCCGATGGCATACGGGCTGCCCGGGTCGCCGGGCTCCGCGGTGAGGGCGTTGTTGCGGCCCTTGCGGTGCTGCATGCCGATGGGATGGATCGGCGGAAAATACAGTACGTCGAAGCCCATGTCGCGGATCATCGGCAGGCGCTCGTGCACATCGTTGAACGTGCCGTGGCGCTCGGGGCTGTCGGTGACCGAACGCGGGAACAGCTCGTACCAGCTGGCGAACTGCGCGGCCGGGCGGTCGACATCGACGGGGAATTCGCGGCTGCGGGCCAGGTAGCTGCGGTGCTCGGCGTCGCTCATCAGGCGGGCGGTAGCGGGGTCGAGAAACAGTGCCACCTGGTCGTCGGCATTCAGCGTGGGCAGGCGCTGCTGCAATGCCTGGAGCTCCTCGCGCAGGGCACCGTTGCACAGCTCGATGCCCTTGCCCAGCATCAATCGGCCTTCCTCCAGCTCCAACCGGACCTCGACACCGGCGTGGTACTTCTTCTCCAGGTCGTGGCAGTAAGTAGCGAACGGGTCGATCCAGGCCTCGATGCTGAACAGGTGCGGGCCCAGTTCGGTGGGGGTGAACTCGGCCAGCCACAGGTCGTTGCCCGGCGAGTGCATGGGTACGCAATGCCAGCGCCGGCTGTGGGCCTGGCGCCAGTTGAGCATCACGGCCAGGCGGTCGTGGCCGTCGCTGTAGACCTTGCTGCTGACCGCCACCGGCTGGCCACTGATGGCCTTGGCGGCGAAGGTGCCGGCCTCGAGCACGGGTTGGGTGTCTTCGATCACGATGCGCGGCGCCAGCAGCGCCTGGGACAGGCTGATGGCCTGGTCCGGGTGATCGTTGGCCATGGGCACGCTTTCGAAGGGCTCGTTTCGTGACATCGGACCTTGCTCCCTCAGGCTGGTGGCGGTAAGGGTTCAGAGCCGGGCACAGGCGTGGGGTTCAAAAAAATTGAGCGAACGGCAGCTGCGAGGGGTCGAAGCCTGCAGCACCTCTTCAATTACCCAAGCGAGGTCAGGCCATGAACATTCCCATTCCACCGGAGACTCCCGATCCCAACATCGACGACCCGAGCCTGCCGCCGCCCGTGCCGGAGGAAGACCCGGACGAGCTGCCGATCAAGCCGACCGTCCCGCCGACGGTAGGCGACCCGCCGAGCCAGGAACCACCGGTGAAGGCTTAAGGGTAGACCAGGATCTTGTGCTGGCAGGGCCGGCCTCTTCGCGGGCACGCCCGCTCCCACAGGGACCACGCCGATTTCGAACGCGGCGCTGTACCTGTAGGAGCGGGTTTACCCGCGAAAGGGCCGGCAGCATCAATACATCAACCAGCAGTTAAAGCCGAGATCTCCGCCACACTGATCTCCCGCATGCGGAACTTCTGCACCTTGCCAGTCACCGTCATCGGGTACTCGTCGACAAAGCGGATATGCCGCGGCACCTTGAAGTGTGCAATGCGCGCCTTGCACCAGCCCTGCAGTTCCTCGACCGTGGCACTGTGCCCCGGGTGCAGCTTGATCCAGGCGACGATCTCCTCGCCATAACGGCTGCACGGGATGCCGATCACCTGGGCATCGGCCACCGCCGGGTGGGTGTAGAAGAACTCTTCCAGTTCACGCGGGTAGATGTTCTCGCCGCCGCGAATGATCATGTCCTTGTTGCGCCCGACAATGCGCACGTAGCCGTGCTCGTCCATCACCGCCAGGTCGCCAGAATGCATCCAGCCGGCCGGGTCGATGGCATCTGCCGTGGCCTGGGGGTTGTCCCAGTAGCCGAGCATCACGCTGTAGCCGCGGGTGCACAGCTCGCCGATCTCGCCGCGCGGGACGATGCAGCCGTCGGCGTCCACCAGCTTGTTCTCCAGCTGCGGCTGGGTGCGGCCGACGGTGGTCACGCGTAGCTCCAGGTCGTCGTCCGGGCCGGTCTGCAGCGACACCGGGCTGGTTTCGGTCATGCCGTAGGCGATCTGTACTTCGGCCATGTGCATCTGGTCGATGACCCGGCGCATCACCTCGATCGGGCAGGTGGCGCCGGCCATGATGCCGCTGCGCAGGGTCGACAGGTCCATTTGCCCGCGCGCGGGGTGGTCGAGCATGGCGATGAACATGGTCGGCACGCCATAGAGGATGCTGGCACGCTCTTCGGCCACGGCGCGCAGGGTGAGCTCGGCGTCGAAGGCGTCGTTGGGGTAGATCATGGTGCTGCCATGGGTGATGCAGCCGAGGTTGGCCATGACCATGCCGAAGCAGTGGTACAGCGGTACCGGGATCACCATGCGGTCGCGTGCGGTCAGGCCCAGGCTTTCGCCGACCATGAAGCCGTTGTTGAGGATGTTGTAGTGGCTGAGCGTGGCGCCCTTCGGTGCGCCGGTGGTGCCGGAGGTGTACTGGATGTTCACCGGCTGGTCGAACTGCAGGCTTTGCTGGCGCTTCGCGTAAGCCTCGACGGAGGTCTGCCCTGCCCGCTCGGCCAGCGCTTGCCAAGGCAGGAAGCCTGCCGGCGGGTTGGCGGCCAGGCTGACCACACCACGCAGGTCGGGCAGGCGTTCACTGGCCATTTCACCCGGGGTGGCGCTGGCCAGCTCCGGCGCCAGTTCCTGGACCATGGCGTGGTAGTCGGACGTCTTGAAGGCATCGGCACACACCAGCCAGCGGCAACCGGACTGACGCAGCACGTATTCCAGCTCGCCCACGCGGTAGGCCGGGTTGATGTTGACCAGGATGGCACCGACCTTGGCGCTGGCCAGCTGCAGGATGCACCACTGGGCGCAGTTGGGCGACCAGATGCCGACCCGATCGCCGGTGTTCACGCCCAGGGCCATCAGGGCACGAGCATGCACCTCGACCTGCTCGGCCAACTGCCGCCAGCTGTAGCGCAGGCCCTGATGGCGCGACACCAGGGCCTCGCCGTCGGCACAACGGGCCACGGTGGCGTCGAAGGCCTGGCCGATGGTCTGGGTCAGCAAGGCTTGGTCCTGGCGACCGCGGGTATAGCTTGGTTGACTCATGGGTGTCCCTTCTTGTGGTTGTTCTGGGCACGACTGAAGCAAGCGGGAATACTCTGGCGCAGATTTACGTTTACGTAAAGGTGATGAGTCGATTGACAGTAAGTGCATGCAGGTTTACGTTAACGTAAAGGTGAAAACGACATCGGGTTTGTCGGCGCACCACCGACCCTGTGGGAGCGGGTTTACCCGCGAATGCGATCATCCAGGCAATGACGGTGGCCCTGCTGACGCATTCGCGGGTAAACCCGCTCCCACAGGGCCGGTGGATAGCCCTTGAGCTACGGTGTTACCCAATTTCAAGAACAAGAAGGTGCCCCAGCATGCATTACCCCACCCTGAACTTCGCCCTGGGCGAAACCATCGACATGCTCCGCGACCAGGTGCGCACCTTCGTCGCCGCCGAACTGGCTCCGCGCGCCGCGCAAATCGACCACGACAACCTGTTCCCTGCCGACATGTGGCGCAAGTTCGGCGACATGGGCCTGCTGGGCATCACCGTGCCGGAAGAATACGGCGGTGCCGGCCTGGGCTACCTGGCCCACGTGGTTTCGATGGAAGAAATCAGCCGTGGCTCGGCCTCGGTGGCACTGTCCTACGGTGCCCACTCCAACCTCTGCGTCAACCAGATCAACCGCAACGGCAGCCACGAGCAGAAGCTCAAGTACCTGCCCAAGCTGATCAGCGGCGAGCACATCGGCGCCCTGGCCATGAGCGAGCCCAACGCCGGTTCCGACGTGGTATCGATGAAGCTGCGCGCGGAAAAGCGCGGCGACCACTACGTGCTCAACGGCAGCAAGACCTGGATCACCAACGGCCCGGACGCCAACACCTACGTGATCTATGCCAAGACCGACCTGGAAAAGGGTGCGCACGGCATCACCGCGTTCATCGTCGAGCGTGACTGGAAAGGCTTCAGCCGCAGCAACAAGTTCGACAAGCTGGGCATGCGTGGCTCCAACACCTGCGAGCTGTTCTTCGACGGCGTCGAAGTGCCGGAAGAAAACATCCTCGGCCAGCTCAACGGTGGCGTGCGCGTGCTGATGAGCGGCCTGGACTACGAGCGCGTGGTGCTGTCCGGCGGCCCGACCGGCATCATGCAGAGCTGCATGGACCTGGTAGTGCCCTACATTCACGACCGCAAGCAGTTCGGCCAGAGCATCGGCGAGTTTCAGCTGATCCAGGGCAAGATCGCCGACATGTACACCCAGCTCAACGCCAGCCGTGCCTACCTGTATGCCGTGGCCCAGGCCTGCGACCGTGGCGAGACCACCCGCAAGGACGCCGCCGGGGTGATCCTGTACACCGCTGAGCGCGCCACGCAAATGGCCCTGGAGGCGATCCAGATTCTCGGCGGCAACGGCTATATCAACGAATTCCCGGCAGGCCGCCTGCTGCGCGACGCCAAGCTGTACGAGATCGGTGCCGGCACCAGCGAAATCCGCCGGATGCTGATTGGCCGCGAACTGTTCAACGAAACCCGCTGAGCACAAGGGACGGGCGCACATGGCTACCTTGCACACCCAGATCAACCCGCGTTCGGCAGAGTTCGCCAGCAACAGCGCGGCCATGCTCGAACAGGTCCAGGCCCTGCGCGGCCTGCTCGCCCAGGTGGCCCAGGGCGGTGGGCCCAAGGCTCAGGAGCGGCACACTTCGCGTGGCAAGCTGTTGCCACGCGAGCGTATCGACCGCCTGCTGGACCCGGGCTCGCCGTTCCTCGAAATCGGCCAACTGGCTGCCCATGAGGTGTATGGCGAAGACGTGCCCGCTGCGGGCGTGATCGCCGGCATCGGCCGCGTCGAAGGCGTGGAATGCATGATCGTGGCCAACGACGCCACGGTCAAAGGCGGTTCCTACTACCCGCTGACGGTGAAGAAGCACCTGCGTGCGCAGACCATCGCCCTGCAGAACCGCCTGCCGTGCATCTACCTGGTGGACTCCGGCGGCGCCAACCTGCCACGCCAGGACGAAGTGTTCCCCGACCGCGAGCACTTCGGGCGGATCTTCTTCAACCAGGCCAACATGAGCGCGCTGGGCATTCCGCAGATTGCCGTGGTGATGGGCTCGTGCACTGCCGGCGGTGCCTACGTGCCCGCGATGGCCGACGAAGCGATCATGGTGCGCCAGCAGGCGACCATCTTCCTCGCCGGCCCGCCACTGGTGAAGGCGGCCACTGGCGAGGTGGTTAGCGCCGAAGACCTTGGCGGTGCCGATGTGCACTGCCGCACCAGCGGCGTGGCCGACCACTATGCCGACAACGACGAACATGCCCTGGCCCTGGCCCGACGCAGCGTGGCCAACCTCAACTGGCACAAGCTGGGCAAGCTGCAGCGCCTGGCCCCGGTGGCACCGCTGTACGCCGCCGATGAGCTGTATGGCGTGGTGCCGGCCGATGCCAAGCAACCGTTCGACGTGCGCGAGGTTATCGCGCGTCTGGTCGACGGCTCGGTGTTCGACGAGTTCAAGGCGCTGTTCGGTACCACCCTGGTGTGCGGCTTCGCCCACCTGCACGGCTACCCGGTGGCGATCCTCGCCAACAACGGCATCCTGTTCGCCGAAGCGGCGCAAAAAGGCGCGCACTTCATCGAACTGGCCTGCCAGCGCGGCATCCCGCTGCTGTTCCTGCAGAACATCACCGGTTTCATGGTCGGCAAGAAGTACGAAGAAGGCGGCATCGCCAAGCACGGCGCCAAGCTGGTCACTGCCGTGGCCTGCGCCCAGGTGCCGAAGTTCACGGTGATCATTGGCGGCAGCTTTGGCGCCGGCAACTACGGCATGTGCGGCCGTGCCTACGACCCGCGCTTCCTGTGGATGTGGCCCAATGCGCGGATCGGCGTGATGGGGGCCGAACAGGCTGCCGGCGTGCTGGCCCAGGTCAAGCGCGAACAGAGCGAGCGCAGTGGCCACCCGTTCAGCGCCGAAGACGAAGCCCGGCTCAAACAGCCGATCCTTGACCAGTACGAGCACCAGGGCCACCCCTACTACTCCAGCGCCCGCCTGTGGGACGACGGTGTCATCGACCCGGCACAGACCCGCGACGTGCTCGGCCTGGCGTTGTCCGCCGCGCTGAACGCACCGATCGAACAGAGCCGCTTCGGCATTTTCCGGATGTGACCCATGAGCGATTTCAGCACTCTCGAAGTGATCCGCGACCCGCGCGGCTTCGCCACCCTGTGGCTGAGCCGCGAGGACAAGAACAACGCCTTCAACGCCTTGATGATCCGCGAGCTGATCGTCGCCCTCGACCAGTTGGCCGAGGACGCCAGCCTGCGCTTCGTGCTGCTGCGCGGCCGCGGCCGGCACTTCAGCGCCGGCGCCGATCTGGCCTGGATGCAGCAGTCGGCGCAGCTGGACTTCAACACCAACCTGGATGATGCCCGCGAGCTGGGCGAGCTGATGTATGCCCTGCACCGCCTCAAGGCGCCGACCCTGGCCGTGGTGCAAGGCGCGGCCTTTGGCGGCGCGCTGGGCCTGATCAGTTGCTGCGACATGGCCATCGGTGCCGAAGACGCTCAGCTGTGCCTGTCGGAAGTGCGCATCGGCCTGGCCCCGGCAGTGATCAGCCCGTTCGTGGTCAAGGCCATCGGCGAGCGTGCCGCGCGCCGCTATGCCCTTACCGCCGAGCGTTTCAGCGGCGTGCGGGCCCGCGAGCTGGGCCTGCTGGCCGAGGTCTACCCGGCCAGCGAACTGGACGCCCAGGTCGAAGCCTGGGTGAGCAACCTGCTGCAGAACAGCCCGCAAGCGCTGCGCGCCACCAAGGACCTGCTGCGTGAAGTGGACGACGGTGAACTCAGCCCGGCCTTGCGCCGCTACTGCGAAAACACCATCGCCCGCATCCGAGTCAGCGCCGAAGGCCAGGAGGGCCTGCGCGCCTTCCTGGAAAAACGCCGCCCCGCCTGGCAAACCGACGACAAGAAGGAGCCGCGCCCATGAGCCGCCCCGCTTTGACCACCCTGCTGGTCGCCAACCGCGGCGAAATCGCCTGCCGGGTGATGCGCACCGCCAAGGCCATGGGCCTGACCACCGTGGCCGTGCACAGTGCCACCGACCGTGATGCCCGGCACAGCCGCGAAGCCGATATCCGCGTCGACCTCGGCGGCACCAAGGCTGCCGAAAGCTACCTGCTGGTCGACAAGCTGCTGGCCGCAGCCAAGGCCAGCGGCGCCCAGGCCATCCACCCGGGCTATGGCTTCCTGTCCGAGAACGCAGGCTTCGCCCGTGCCATCGAAGAGGCCGGACTGATCTTCCTCGGCCCACCGGCCAGCGCCATCGACGCCATGGGCAGCAAGTCGGCGGCCAAGGCACTGATGGAAGCCGCTGGCGTGCCACTGGTGCCGGGCTACCATGGCGAAGCCCAGGACCTGGACACCTTCCGCGCCGCCGCCGAACGCATCGGCTACCCGGTACTGCTCAAGGCCAGCGCCGGCGGCGGTGGCAAAGGCATGAAAGTGGTCGAGGAAGAAAGCCAGCTGGCCGACGCCCTGGCCTCGGCCCAGCGTGAGGCGCAGTCGTCGTTCGGCGATGCGCGCATGCTGGTGGAAAAATACGTGCTCAAGCCGCGCCATGTGGAAATCCAGGTATTCGCCGACCAGCACGGCAACTGCCTGTACCTCAACGAGCGTGACTGCTCGATACAGCGCCGTCACCAGAAGGTGGTGGAAGAAGCCCCAGCGCCAGGCCTGTCAGCCGAATTGCGCCGTGCCATGGGTGAGGCGGCGGTACGCGCGGCCCAGGCCATCGGCTACGTGGGCGCCGGCACCGTGGAGTTTTTGCTCGATGCCCGTGGCGAATTCTTCTTCATGGAGATGAACACCCGCCTGCAGGTGGAGCACCCGGTCACCGAGGCCATTACCGGGCTCGACCTGGTGGCCTGGCAGATTCGCGTGGCCTGCGGCGAGGCCCTGCCGATCACCCAGGAACAGGTGCCGCTGATCGGCCATGCCATCGAAGTGCGCCTGTATGCCGAGGACCCGACCAACGAATTCCTGCCCGCGACCGGCAAGCTGGCGCTGTACCGCGAGTCGGCAGCCGGCGAAGGGCGACGGGTGGACAGCGGGGTCAGCGAGGGTGACGTGGTGTCGCCGTTCTACGACCCGATGCTGGGCAAGCTGATCGCCTGGGGCGAAGACCGCGAGCAGGCGCGCCTGCGTTTGCTGGCCATGCTCGACGAATTTGCCATTGGCGGGTTGAAGACCAACATCGCCTTCCTGCGGCGCATTCTCGCCCACCCGGCGTTTGCTGCAGCGGAACTGGATACTGGCTTCATTCCGCGTCACCAGGAGGTTTTGCTGCCCGCGCCGCAAGCGCTGCCGGCAGGCTTCTGGGAAGCCGCGGCCGAGGCCTGGTTGCAGGGCCAGGCCGCACACCAGCGGGAGGACGACCGCAGTTCGCCGTGGGCCGAGCGCAACGGCCTGCGCCTGGGCCTGCCGGCGCGCAGCAGCCTGCACCTGGTCAGTGGCGGGCAGGACCAGGCAGTCGCCCTGGAGCGCAGCGCTGCGTCTACCTGGCAGTTGCTGGGCGAGCAGTTGGTGCATGACCAGGCTGGTGTGCGTCGCCAGCATCTGGCGATCCGCCGCGGTGGCACGCTGTACTTGCACTGGGACGGCGAGATGCATGCCATCGAAGCCTTCGACCCGATCGCCGAGGCCGAGGCCAGCCACAGCCACCAGGGCGGCCTGGGCGCGCCCATGAACGGCAGCATCGTGCGGGTGCTGGTGGAGCCTGGGCAGGTGGTGGAGGCAGGTACGGCGCTGGTAGTGCTGGAGGCCATGAAGATGGAGCACAGCATTCGCGCGCCGCATGGCGGCACGGTGAAGGCGTTGTTCTGCCAGGAAGGGGATATGGTCAGCGAAGGGACGGTGCTGGTCGAACTGGCGGAGTAAGAGTCCTGGGGGCCGCTTTGCGGCCCTTTCGCGACACAAGGCCGCTCCTACAGGTACGGTGCATACCCTTAGGTTGGTGCGGTACTTGTGGGAGCGGCCTTGTGTCGCGAAAGGGCTGCGCAGCAGCCCCGGCAATCTAGAAGGAGCCATGCACTCGCACGACCACACCCAGAAACTCGCAGCCTTCCTCACACAACAGCGCCGGGTAGTTGCTGTTGAGTGCCTTCAGGTACCGTTGCCCACCTTCCTCCGCCAACTCACGGAAAATCGCCGGTTTGCCCGGCTGACGAGCGATAACCAGACGCCCTGGCTCGGCATCTACCCCAGGATCCACCAACATCCGCATGCCCTGCGGCACACTGCGGCCACTGGCGGCACTCATCGCATCATTCTCGACAGTCAGCCAGAACGCCTTGCCTTGGGCCAGGTAGTCCGTCTGCTCGAACACACCTGGCTCCGCCCCCTCTGCGATACCTAACTCATCCCAGCCCAGCACCGGGTAGCGGAAGCACACGATGTATTGCATGAGGTCCAGGTCATCATCGGAGTCATCGACCTCGTAAATGCCACGCTCCTCGCCGACCTGACCAACAATGCGCAACTGCAGGCTGACGTTGTAATGGGGCATGCCAATCTCGACGAACGTGCGGTTCATCGACTCGATCTTCGGCTGACGCCGCTTGTTCACCCAATGCCCCACGCTGCCTTGAGACACGCCAACGCGCTCGGCAAGCTGCTCCTGAGTGAGCCCTAGCTCCTCCATCCGGTCACGGACGAGGGCAATCCATTTATCCATATTCATCGCTGGCACGATACGGACTGCCTTCTAGCGCTCAATAAACATTCAGTATTATTTATCGGAAAGCACAAAAATACTTTAGGTATTAGTATCGACCTGAGCCCTTTCCCCACTGGTGTTAGCAGGTATCAGGATGAAACCCCCGAAAAACGACGAAACAGATCTCGACAGCGAAGCCGCCCGCCGCGCCCTCGACTACTACCTCAACCCCAACCCGCCGCGTCCCACCCTGGACAACAGGATCTGGACCCTGCACGAGGGTGTAACCGGCGACCAGGCCCAGGAACACGCCATCGCCCTGCTGCGCTGCGCCGCCGCCACCGCGCAGGAAACTGCTACCCACCAGCACGGCAGCCAGCGCGAACTGACCTTTGCCCTGATGCACATGATGGACATGGCGCGCGCACTGCTCGAGCACAAACGCACCGTGGAATCGGGTTTGTAAGCAAGAAAGAAGGGAGAGAACGTGATGGCCGGGTAACGGCGAAGGCCCCGATTGCCGGGACAAGGAAGCGCACCGGTAAAACTTTTTTACCGGATTAGCGAAAATTCATTTGACTGGCAAATGATAACGATTATTATTGCACTCAGCTGATCGCGAGATCTGCTGGATAACCTGGAGCTTAGGTCGCTCTCAGATTATCTCCTCATCAGGCTAATCACGGTTTTTGACCCAGCTTTTTGCTGGGTCTTTTTTTTGGCTCTTCAGGCTAATGAAGATCGTGATGGCGCGCATGATAGCAAAGGTGTTTCAGGGCGTGAACGCTCATTACAAAACTTTGCGGAATCAGCACTTGAGAATCAATATCGTTTAACCTACGCTGATCACGCATCACGGAAGATGCCCCCATCCCTCCCCCTCCACAGAGCAAGGAGCTGTCCATGACCCGTCTGCTGCTGCCCCTTGAGTACCCAACCCCTGCTGCCGAACATCATGCCGACGACGCCCTGCTGTACGCACTGAAACGCCTGCCACGGCGTGTCCAACAAGTATTCCTGCTCAACCGCCTCGACCAACTGGACTTCTCCAGCATCGCCGCCCGCCTCGACCTGCCATTGGCGAGCATCGAGCGGCACATGGCCCAGGCACTGCAGGCTGGTCGTTCGCGCCGGGATGTGCTGGCGAGTGTTGCCGGGCAATGGTATGTGCGCTTGCAGAGCCCACAGGTGACGGCGTGCGAGCGGATCGATTTTCGCCGTTGGCTGGATGCGGACATGGCGAACTTGCAGGCGTTTCATGACACGGAAATGCACTGGCGCAGCCTGTTGGCACCGGCACGGCAGCTGGGCCAGGATGGTTGGTACCGGCAAGGTCGGGCGGCACTGTCGTTGGGCGGCTGTTCGGTTGCGGTCGGGCTTGGCGTGGCGGCGTTGGTGCTGTTTGGTTTCTGGGCCTGATCAACACCTGCGCTACACCGTTATCGTTTTCACTGCGGATGGCTCGTTTGTTATCAAGTTCGAGTGCTGGTCAGCGTTTCCGTCAGGCATGCAAGCAGTAGCCATCCGCACAAACTGACACCCAGGAACAGAAGCCCCAGGCTCATCGGCAGCTCGCTTTCGACGCCAGCAACAAGACTGCCGGCCAAACCGCCACCTGCGAACAACAATGTCGTATTGAGCGACGCTGCCGCACCGGCTTGCTGCGGGTAACGCGCCAAGGCTTGGGTCGTCGCAGCAGGACGCACCAGCGTTGTCCCCGTCGTGCAGATGATCATCGGCAGCATAAGACTCGCCACCGTCAACCCTGCAACCTGCTCCCAGATCAACAGTGTGATGCCCCCGGCAGCTATGAGCAGGAATCCTGTCTTGATCTGAACCTGCGGGCTTACGCGGTTGTTCAAATAGGTCGCGGCTACTCCGCCAGCGATATACGCAAGCCCATAGGCGATAAATACCACCGAGAATTGATATGGCGTCAGCCCCAGGCTGTCCATCAACGCCAATGGCGCGACAACGATGAAGGAAAAATGGCAGGCAAACGCGAGGCTGGACAACAGGGCGTGCGCAAGATAGGTCGTATCACGCAGCATGACCCAGTAGCTGCGCATGCCCGACGTACGGCCTCGCGATGCAGGCGTGTCCTGCAGCAATGCATATGACAGGCATGAAACGATCACGGCTATGAAAGCGAATACCGTAAAACTGCCCTTCCAGCCAAAGGATTGTTGGAGAAAAGCGCCTGCGACCGGTGACAACGAAATGAACAGCCCACTTGCGCTGGTCAGCAGGATACGCATGGCATTGCGTTGTCTACCGCTGTACAGATCCTGCACGAGCGCCTGGCCCAGCACGAAACTCCCGCAACCCAGGGCCTGCAGCAAACGGAACGCCATGAACGTCTCATAGCGGGTTGCAAGTACACAACCCACTGCCCCTGCAATGGACACTCCCAACCCAGCGAGCAACAACCGCTTGCGCCCCATGCCATCCGACAATGGCCCGATCACGATTTGCGCCAAGGCGACACCAAACGCAAAGAAGCTCACCGAGTAGGCTATCTGCTTTGGCTCGACGTGAAACTCGTCTGCGAGCGCCGGGAATGATGGCAGGGTCACATCCAGAGGGAATACGCCCAATAGACACAACAGAATCAGCAAGGCCGAGCGCAGAAAGCTAGTGAACGAACCCAAGGGCTGATTCACGCTACCAACCCCGCCTTCTTGTATTGCCGGAAGTAGTCACTGGAATCTCCATGGAAGCGCCGAGCCCTGATGGTAGCGACACCCTGAAGATGTACAACCCGAACCCGGCAGCGAAACTTCCGATAGGGTTGTAGGGCTTTTCCCTTGTTGCTTATTACCGTTGAGTTCTGGTGCTATCCAACATTCTGCTGACTTGATAGCCGGCCCATAGCGCAGTTCATCTGTTGTGCAAACTGCTCTCAGTAATTGAAGTCATGACCGAGCTGGCCCTGCATCCATTCAAGGAACTGTCGAACCCTGGGGGTTTCAGCATGGCCTCGAGGAAAAACCAGGTGGTGGGCACTGACGGGCGTCGCCAGGTCTTCTGTAAATACCGGTACCAACTCGCCTCGGGCAATGTAGTCCTGCGCCAGCAGGGAACTCTCCAAGGCCACCCCATACCCGTGGCTGGCGGCCTCCAGGCTCATGTAGGAGCGATCGAAGCTCAGGGCGTAGGGGGTTTGAGGCAACGCCACGCCTTGCTGGGCGAACCATTGGGGCCACTGCACCAATGCGGCTTCCGAAAGAATCAGGTTCTGCCCCAGCAGATCGCCCGGCTGCTTGATAGGCGTACGCTCGAGAAGCTGTGGCGAGGCCAGCACAGTTGCACGTTCATGCCGGATGGTACGCACTTCCAGGCTGGGCCAGTTGGGATAGCCATGACGGATATCCAGATCGATCTGATGGCGGCCGAAGTGCAGCGACTCGTAGGAGCACGACAGGTTGATCTGGATCTGCGGATGACTGTTACGAAAATGGTCCAGGCGCGGCAGCAACCAGAGCAGGCCAAAGCTGGGCGCGGAATGAAGCCGCAAGCAATCGAAGCCCACCGAGTTGCCGGCGCGCTCGGTGGCCGTAGCCAGGCTTTGCAATATGCCTGATACCTCGCGCAGGTACTGCTCTCCGGCCGGGGTCAATGCAACACCGCGCGCTTCGCGAATGAACAACGGACGACCGATCAAGGCTTCCAGATTGGCGATCTGGTGGCTCACCGCAGAGGGCGTGAGGTTCAACTGCTCTGCGGCCCGTGCAACGTTGGCGAAGCGAGCGACTTGCTCGAAGGCCTGAATTGCTTTCAGGGAAGGGATCTGAGGCGATTTTCTGAGGATGTCCAGGCTCATGACCATTTCCTGAAGGATTCGAAGCGATACCAAGGCTTTTACCTTCCTGTAAGCCCAAGGCACAAGTCGAGGGCTGAATTTTTTTCAGCACCGGGTGAAGGAGGCAGCGTTGCTCGGGGTGCTGTCCGGGACGAAGCTGTGCCTATCGGTTCTGCCTGGAACCGCCGCTCACAACAACAACCATCTGGAGCACCTTCGATGCTGTTAACAGGAAAATTTGCCGTGATCACTGGCGCGGCCTCTGCCCGCGGCATCGGCCGCGCAACAGCCCAGGCGTTTGCCGCTCAGGGCGCCAAAGTCGCGATCCTGGACCTGGACGCCTCCGCCGCGACCGAGGCTGCCGCTTCACTGGGCGAAGGCCACCTCGGCGTGGCTGCCAACGTTGCCGATGAAGCACAAGTGCGTGATGCCATCGCTCAAGTGCTCGCGCAATTCGGTCGGATCGACGTGCTGGTAAACAATGCCGGCATCACTCAACCGGTGAAAACCCTGGAAATCACCGGGGCCGACTATGACCGGATTCTCAACGTGAACCTTCGTGGCACATTGTTGATGTCCCAGGCGGTGATCCCAACCATGCGTGCGCAACGCGCCGGCAGCATCATCTGCATGTCCTCTGTGTCTGCCCAGCGTGGTGGCGGCATCTTCGGTGGCCCTCACTACAGCGCGGCGAAGGCTGGCGTGCTTGGATTGGGCAAGGCGATGGCCCGCGAGCTGGGGCCGGACAATATTCGCGTCAACTCGATCACGCCAGGCCTGATTCACACTGACATCACCGGAGGCCTCATGCAGGATGAGCGCCGTCACGCCATCATCGAAGGCATCCCCTTGGGCCGCCTGGGCGAGGCGCGCGATGTCGCCAATGCGGCCTTGTTCCTGGCCAGTGACCTGTCCAGCTACCTGACGGGCATTACCCTGGATGTCAACGGCGGGATGCTGATCCACTGAGCACCCGGTGCATCGTGACCTGCACCCGAGCCCGGCGCAGGCCACGCGTTCGATAACAACAAGAGATCAGAACGAATGACCACATTAGCGCTCGATGCGGTATCCGCCGCACGCAGCAGTGCCTACCGTAAAACGGCCTGGCGACTGATGCCTTTTCTCATGCTCTGCTACCTGTGCGCCTATCTGGACAGGGTCAATGTCGGCTTTGCGAAGCTGCAGATGATGGACGACCTGGCCCTTTCCGAAGCGGTCTACGGGCTGGGCGCCGGCATGTTCTTCATTGGCTACTTTCTCTGCGAGGTGCCCAGCAACATCATTCTGCACAAAGTGGGCGCTCGACGCTGGATCGCTCGCATCATGATCACCTGGGGCATCATCTCGGCGATGTTCGCCCTGGTGGAGACAGCCTGGCAATTCTATACCCTGCGTTTTTTGCTGGGGATCGCCGAAGCAGGCCTGGCACCAGGGCTTCTGCTGTACCTGACCTATTGGTTCCCGTCTTACCGCCGAGCGAAGATGACCGCACTGTGGTTCATCGCGATTCCGCTGTCGGGCATGATCGGCGGCCCCTTGTCGGGTTGGATCATGGAGCGCTTTGCCGGCGTTCACGGCTGGGCGGGCTGGCAGTGGATGTTCCTGCTCGAAGCCATCCCCACGGTACTGGTGGGCGTCCTGGTGCTGAGCTACCTGAAGGATGGCGTCGATCAGGCTCACTGGCTGAGCGACGAAGAAAAAGCCCTGGTGCGCAAGGAGCTGGCTGAAGACGAACAACACAAGGTAAACCACGGCTCGGTGGCCGACTTCATCCGCGACCGTCGGCTCTGGTTGCTGGCGGGCATCTACTTCTGCGTAGTGATGGGCCAGTACGCAATCACGTTCTGGCTACCCACACTGGTACGCAATGCCGGCGTCAGCGAACCTTTGCACATCGGCCTGCTGACCAGCCTGCCGTACCTGTGTGCCATCGTCGCGATGCTGTGGGCCGGGCGCAGCGGCGACCGTCACCGTGAACGCCGCTGGCACCTGGCGATCCCCATGCTGATCGGCGCTCTGGGCCTGAGCCTCGCCGCAGCACTGGGCAGCAGCCTGACGCTGTCGATCCTCAGCCTGTGCCTCGCTGCGGCTGGAGTGCTATCCGCCTCTTCACTGTTCTGGATGCTGCCCACCACGCTGTTGGGAGGTGTATCGGCGGCGGCAGGCATCGCGGCGGTGAACAGTTTCGCCAACCTCGCCGGCTTCTGCTCGCCCTACCTGATCGGCTGGGTCACTACCACCTTGGGCAGCAATGCCATCGGCATGTATCTCATCACGGCCGTACTCATGTTTGGCGCCTTCCTGGTGTCGCGAGTACCGGCTCATCTGGTCAATCGTTGATTCGATAGAAAGGAGTCACTTCAATGACTGCTGTGCCTACCTACACCGAGGCGCTGCCGCTGGCTGTGCGCGCTCGCAATATCCGCCGCCACGCATTGCGCATGGGGCAAGTCCAGGGCCAGGGCTATGTCGGCCAGGCGCTGGGCGCCGCCGACCTGCTGGCGGTCGCGTATTTCCATGCGCTGCGCCTCGACCCCGGCAACCCCGAATGGGAGCAGCGCGACCGTTTCTACCTGTCCATCGGGCACTACGCGATTGCCCTCTATGCCGCACTGATCGAGGCCGGCGTAATCCCAGAGGATGAGCTTGAAACCTACGGTAGCGACGATAGCCGCTTGCCCATGTCTGGTATGGCTGCCTATACCCCCGGCATGGAGATCACCGGTGGCTCGCTCGGCCACGGCTTGGGCATCGCCGTCGGCGCCTGCCTCGGGCTCAAACGCAAGGGGTCGGACAGCTGGGTGTACAACCTGCTGTCCGATGGAGAGCTCAACGAGGGCTCGACCTGGGAGGCCGCCATGTCGGCCAGCCATTGGCGCCTGGACAACCTGATCGCCATCATCGATGTGAACAACCAGCAGGCGGATGGCCATTCCAGCGAGGTACTGGCCTTCGAACCAATCGTCGACCGCTGGCAAGCCTTTGGCTGGTTCGTTCAACGCGTGGACGGCAATGACCTGGATGCGCTGGTCGGCGCCTTCGACCAGGCCCGTGCCCACGCCGGGGCGCAACCGCGCGTGATCATCTGCGATACCCGCATGGGCAAAGGCGTGCCTTTCCTGGAAAACCGCGACAAGACGCACTTCATTCGCGTCGATGAAAACGAATGGGACCTCGCCCTGAAAGCGCTGGACGCCGGGAGCCAAGCATGAGCACTGTGAACTCACCCAAGAAACGCCTGACCACCTCGGCCATGATCGCCTCGATTGCCGCCGACGGCCAGCCGACCCGCCCTGCCCCGTTCGGCCATGCCCTGGCAAGCCTTGCCGAGCAACGTCAGGATATAGTTGGCCTAAGTGCCGATCTGTCCAAGTACACCGACCTGCACATCTTCGCCAAAGCCCACCCCGAGCGCTTCTATCAAATGGGCATGGCCGAACAATTGCTGATGAGCGCCGCTGCCGGCATGGCACGAGAAGGCATGACCCCCTTTGCCACCACCTATGCGGTGTTCGCTTCCCGTCGGGCCTATGACTTCATCTGCATGGCAATCGCAGAAGAGAACCTCAACGTCAAGATCGTCTGTGGGCTGCCTGGCCTGACCACCGGTTATGGTCCTAGCCACCAGGCCACGGATGACCTGGCCATCTTCCGGGCGATGCCCAACCTTATGATCGTCGACCCCTGTGATGCGCTGGAGATCGAGCAGGCTGTGCCAGCGATCGCCGCCCATCAGGGGCCGGTCTACATGAGGCTGCTGCGCGGCAGCGTACCCTTGGTGCTCGATCGCTACGATTACCAGTTCCAGCTGGGCAAGGCACAGGTGCTGCGCGGTGGCCGGGATGTGCTGTTGATTGCCAGCGGCCTCATGACCATGCGCGCGCTGGAGGCTGCCGAGCAGTTGCAAAAGGACGGAGTGGACGTGTCGGTACTGCACGTGCCTACCATCAAACCGCTCGATGAACAGACCATCCTCGCCGAGGCACGCAAGCCTGGTCGCCTGGTGGTCACTGCGGAAAACCACTCGATCATAGGGGGCCTGGGGGAAGCTGTGGCCGGCGTACTGCTGCGCAACGGGGTCACACCAACCTTCCGCCAGATCGCGCTACCGGATGCGTTTCTCGATGCAGGGGCACTGCCGACTTTGCATGACCGATACGGGATCTCCACTGACGCTGTGTCGAGGCAGATCAAGGCATGGCTTTGACCGTAGCCGTGGGTCAAACCTGAAGCGCGGTGGATGCAAGCGTGATGGATACCTGGCCCATGACAAAGGCACACCGCAGCCCCTGGGATCCAGGCAATGATGAAAAATGCTCCGTAACATTCGATACGGAGCATTTTTTGGGGCGACGAAACCTGCAGACGCCACCTAACCTCCTGCCACGCTACCGATGAAATTCGCCAGCTCAGCTGTTCGGGGCGCCGCAAAAACCTCGCGTGGATGGCCAGTCTCGTGGACCTTGCCTTGATGCATGAAGACCAGCTTGTCACCGACTTCCCGGGCAAAACGCATTTCGTGGGTGACCATGATCAGGGTCATGCCTTCACTGGCCAGTTGGCGCACCACACCGAGCACTTCGTTGACCAACTCGGGGTCGAGCGCCGAGGTGATCTCGTCGCACAGCAACACCTTTGGCGACATGGCAAGCGCCCGTGCAATCGCCACCCGCTGCTGCTGGCCGCCGGAAAGGCGGTCCGGGTAGGCGTCGAACTTGTCGCCCAGTCCAACCCTGGCGAGCATCTGCTCGGCCAACTGGCGGGCCTCGGCCTTGCCGGCCTTCTTCACCACCTGGGGCGCAAGCATCACGTTCTGGCCCACTGTCAGGTGAGGGAAGAGGTTGAACTGCTGGAACACCATGCCAACCTTCTGCCGCAGCGAGCGCAAGTCGGCGCGGCCGGCATCCAGGTATTCGCCGTCCACCTCGATCACCCCATCGCTGATCGACTCCAGGCCGTTGAGGGTACGCAGGAAGGTACTCTTGCCGGAACCGCTACGGCCGATGATGGCGACCACCTCGCCCTCCTCGATCGCCAGGTCGACACCCTTGAGCACATGATTGTCGCCGTAGTACTTGTGCAATGCGGACACTCTAAGCAGGGGCATGCAGCCTCCTCTCCAGGTAACGGGCGCTCAGCGAGAGCGGGTAGCAAAGGACGAAGTAACCCACGGCCACCAGACCGTAGATCAGGAACGGTTCGAAAGTGGCGTTGGCCAACATGCCGCCGGTCTTGGTCAGCTCGGTGAAACCGATGATCGAGGTCACCGCCGTGCCCTTGACCACCTGCACCGAGAACCCGACAGTCGGCGCGACGGCAATGCGCAGGGCCTGGGGCAGGATCACGTGGCGCAACTGCTCCAGACGGCTCATGGCCAGGCTGCCGGAAGCCTCCCACTGGCCATGTGGTATGGACTCGACGCAGCCTCGCCAGATCTCGGCGAGAAAGGCACTGGTGAACAACGTCAAGGCGATGGCCGCCGCCATCCAGGCCGAAACATCGATGCCGAACAGGGCGATGCCGAAAAACACCATGAACAGCTGCATCAGCAGCGGCGTCCCCTGGAACAGCTCGATGTAGCTCCTGGCCGCGCCACGCAGCATCCGGCTATCGGAGATTCGCGCCAACAGCAGCAACAGCCCGGCAATACCACCGCAGACGAACGCCACCAGCGACAGCAGCAAGGTCCATTGCAAACCTGCGAGCAGGTTGCGCACGATGTCCCACAAGGTGAAATCCATTCAGCGTCTCCCCGTCAAAGCGCGCCGGCCGATCCATGCCAGCAGTTGGCGCACCAGGATGGCCATGACCAGGTACAGAGCCGTGGTCAGCAGGTATGTCTCGAAAGCCCGGAAGTTGCGCGACTGGATGAAGTTGGCAGCGAACGACAGTTCTTCTGTGGCGATCTGCGAGCACACCGCCGACCCGAGCATTACGATCACGATCTGGCTCGACAGGGCCGGCCAGACCTTGGCCAGTGCAGGTTGCAGCACCACATGGCGAAAAGCCTCGAAACGACTCATGGCCAATGCCGCCGCAGCCTCCAGTTGCCCTCTGGGAATGGCCTGGATACCCGCCCGAATGATTTCGGTGGAATAGGCCCCAAGGTTGATCACCATGGCCAGTACCGCCGCCTGCCATTCCGTCAACCGAACGCCAAGCGAGGGCAGGCCGAAGAAGATGAAGAACAACTGGACGATGAAGGGCGTGTTGCGGATCAGCTCCACGTAAAGGCCGAACAGCGCATCGAACGGCCGTAGTCGCCAGGCGCGCACCACCGCACCCAGCACACCGATAGCCACCCCGAACAGGGTGCCGATCAACGTCAGCTCTAGCGTGAACACAGCCCCTTCGAGCAGCAGGCCGCCTTGGGCCAGCACAGGGGAAAAGTCAAATTGATAGGCCATGGGTCGGCGACTCCAGGGCCGTTCAAAGGTCGGCCGGCAATGGCTGCTTCAGCCACTTTTCGGCATTGCGGTCGAGGCTGCCGTCGGCCTTGGCCGCATTCAGAGTGGCGTTGACCTTCTCGAGCAAGGCCGGCTCCTGCTTGGCCAGCCCCACGTACACTGGCGAGTCCTTGAGCTTGACCTTCATGACCGGCACCTTGTTCGGGTTCTTCTCGGCAATGACAGCCATTACCACGCTGCCGCTGGCGATCAGCTCGACCTGGCCCGACAGGTAGGCGGCGATGGTCGAGTTGTTGTCCTCGAAGCGCTTGATGACCGCACCCTGAGGGGCGACCGCGGATAACTCCATGTCCTCGATCGAGCCACGCGTGACACTGATGGTCTTGCCGGCAACGGCACCGATATTGTCGATCGACGTCTCGGCCGGCCCGAACACTGCCAGGTAGAACGGTGCGTAGGGGCGGGAAAAATCGATCACCGCTTCCCGCTCCGGGTTCTTGCCCAGGCTGGAAATCACCAGGTCGACCTTTCCGGTAGTGAGGAACGGAATGCGGTTGGTACTGTTGACCGGGGTCAGCGCCAGCTTGACGCCGAGCCTGTCAGCCAGTAACTGCGCGGTGTCGATGTCCAGGCCGCGAGGTTTGAGGTCCGGCCCCACCGAGCCGAAGGGAGGGAAGTCCTGGGGTACGGCTACCTTGAGCACGCCCCGGGCAGTGATGTCGGCCAGCGCATCGGCCTGGGCGTGGGAAACGCTCATGACGCCGCCACAAACCAGGGCGGCCAGAAGCAAGGAACGGATGTTTTTCATGGAAAATGCCTCGGGTGCATGCGAAGAAGTTGCCTAGCCCGAAAAGCACAGGCCGTGCCAGTGTTGCCCGGCAGCCCCGGAATACGCTTTCGCCCCTTGGCATCACGCGGTCTTACTGGTCTGAACAGCTAGCGCCTACCCTCTGCCATCGCCCCCCTTTCGTGCAGCCACCTGCCCCGCTGCGTCAGCATGGGGCGATACTTGCCAGGCAACCGGTAAAGCCTTTAAAAAGCGCAGACCCCTT
This sequence comes from Pseudomonas sp. SA233, assembly GCF_054792385.1. Classification (NCBI taxonomy): domain Bacteria; kingdom Pseudomonadati; phylum Pseudomonadota; class Gammaproteobacteria; order Pseudomonadales; family Pseudomonadaceae; genus Pseudomonas; species Pseudomonas sp. SA233. The sequence continues at coordinate 3,793,706 of NZ_CP096449.1, forward strand.
GCCAGCTGGTCTGAACAGATGCTCGAGACACTCCCCCGCGCAGTTCCGGAAATCGCCTTGCAGGCTATCCGCAAACTGATCCAGGAAGGCGACTACCAGCCCGGTGATGCCCTGCCCTCCCAACGTGACCTGGCAGAGCAGTTGGGTGTAAGCCGCGCCTCCCTGCGCGAGGCGCTGTCCTCCTTGAGCGCCTTGGGGCTGGTGAGCGTACAACCGGGCAAGGGGGTATTCGTCCAGGCGCCGCCATCCGCCACCGGCTTCTCCTGGCCCTATGCCGAACAGGTATCCGCCGTCGATACCTTCCAACTGCGCTATGCACTCGAAGGGTTTGCCGCCGGCTTGGCGGCGCTGTACCTGACGGCAGCGGACATCGATGCGCTCGAAGCCAATGTCGAGTCGATGCGCCAAGAGCTGCGCGCCGGCAATTTCGAGGCCGCAGCGCGCCTGGACTTCGCCTTTCACCGCCGCCTCCTGGAAGCGAGTGGCAACCACGCCATGCTGCAGGTGATCACCACCAGCCAGGACATTTTCCTGGAGAGCCAGAAGCTGCCTTTCATTCGCCCTGAACGCGCCATGGAGACCTGGCAGGAACACCGCAAGATCCTGCGCCAGCTTGCCCGTGGCAACCAGGCCGGGGCACAGCGTGCAATGCAGGAGCATATCCGCAACGCGGCATCGCGCACGAACGTGGTGTTCCCATGTTGACTGGTCAGCCAAACACCGCAATACCAGGCCAGCGACCCCGTGCATGACAACACACGGCAACATCACCCTCACAGGGTAAGTGGAAAGGCTTCAGCATTGACCTGAATCAGTCAAACACCATGGGCGGTGTTGTAAACAGCACACCAAACATATGGGAATGCAGTTTGATGAGCGAGTCCAACCAGGCAACCAGAATTATCTGCAACAATCTTGAACTGGCCGATCAATTGCGCCAGTTGTTGGCGCCTGTAGCACCCGATTGCGAGGTGCTGAGTACGCCTGGCAATTGCAGCGTCGCCCCGCTTTGCCGCTGGCTCGGTGAAACCCAGTTGGGCTCGGCTGGGCAGATACAGGCTGCCTTGCTGGATGCCACCGAGGTTCTCGAACAGACCCGACACGCCTTCAAATCCCGCGAACTGGGGCTGCTGCGGCGACGCCTGGTTGCATTGCTGGATAAATTGTCGGAAGATCCCCAGTGATGTGAATGTGCCATCACCAGGTTCCGCCCTGCGGGAACCGGCTTTGCCGAGCAGGATAATAGGCCTGAAAGACGAAGCGCCGTGACAACAAGTTCTTGAGCAGAACTTGTTGTCACGGCGCTTTTTTTTGTTCAGCAAAAAGGAATCTTCTCCAACACCGGGGGATGTGAATGAAGGTGACAAAAGACCTCGAGGAATTACTCAAGCGTATCCGTCTCGACCATGCGGAGATTGTCGAACGCTTTCGCTTTCTCGACTGGAGCGCCGAAGATGCCAGACGACTAGGCGTAGCAGCTCAGTACATGGCCCCGTCCCAGCAAGCTTTCGTCGACCATCTGTACCGTCACCTGGCGGAATTTTCCACGCCGTCCGCGTTGCTTCGCACGCCGGAAGTCACCGCCCGTTTGAAGCAGAGCCAGGCTGAGTATTACCAGCGCTTGTGGAGCGGCCCCTACGATGAAACCTACGTCAACGGCCGCCTGCGCATCGGTGTGATCCATCAGCAGATCGGCCTGGAGCTGAAGTGGTATCTCGGCAGCTATCGGCTTTACCTCGACGACATGCTTGAAAGCGTGTTCGGCGACAGCCCGGATGCCACGCTGTATTCCAGCCTGTTGAAGGCAGTGTTCTTCGACATGACGCTGGCCATCGATACCTACAGTGCGGCCCAGCACAAGGCGCTGGAAGATAGTGAGGCTCGCTTCGCCCGCGCGCTGCGCGGTGCCAACGACGGGCTGTGGGACTGGCATGTCGATCAGGACCGGCTCTACGTTTCAGAGCGTTGGGCCAGCATGCTTGGCCTCAGCCGCGACAGCATCGGCGAGAGCAGTTCCAGTTGGTTCGGTCGCGTGCACCCGGACGACCTGCCCGATTTCCGCCATGCCATCGATGCCCATCTTCAAGGGCAGACATCATCCGTTCACCACGAGTACCGTATCCGCAAGCACAACGGCGACTACATCTGGGTCCTCGTGCGAGGGGTCGCCGAAATGACCAACCCTGGCGAGCTACGCATGGCTGGCTCGCAGTCTGATATCAGTGCACGCAAGGATGCCGAGCAGCGCCTCCAACATACCGCCCAGCATGACCCGTTGACCGGCCTGGCCAACCGCATCCGGCTTGACGAGCAAATGCAGAAGACCTTCAGGAAGCAGCGCAAGGGCGGTGACTACGAAGCGCTGCTGTTCATCGATCTGGACCGCTTCAAGTTGATCAACGATAGCCTCGGCCACAACGTCGGTGATCGCGTGCTGGTGGAAGTGGCAAGGCGCTTGAAAGAGTCGCTGCGCCCCACTGACCAACTGTTCCGCTTCGGCGGAGACGAATTCATCGTTTTGCTTCACGACCTCACCTGCGACCGCGACGCCGAGCAGATATCCCAACGCATCCTCGACAACCTGCACCAACCGCTGCACATGGACGGTCGAACCCTGGTGGTCAGCGCCAGCATCGGCATCGCTCCGTTGCACGACAATGGCAAAGCCCTGGATGTGCTGCAGGCTGCCGACCTTGCCCTCTACCGAGCCAAGTCTGCCGGCAAGGCGCGGTACGCCCACTACGACGAAACACTGCAAGATACCGCGCAGCAGCATCTGGAACTGGAATCCGCGCTAGGCCAGGCACTGCAACAGAATGAATTCGAACTGTACTACCAACCGATCTATCACCTGGACCAAGGGACACCTGTGGTGACCGGGGTCGAGGCGCTGTTGCGGTGGCGCCATGGCGAACGTTTGATCTCGCCACTGGAGTTCATCCCTGCGCTGGAGGAATCGGGAGAGATCATCCGCGTCGGCGAATGGGTACTGCGCCAGGCCTGTCAGCAGGCCCGGGCCTGGCAACTGGCCGGGCATGAGCGCCTGCGCTGCTCGGTGAACATTTCCAGCACGCAATTGCAACAAGCCGACTTCACCCTCCGGCTGATCGATATCCTGCAAGAAAGCGGCCTGCCTCCCGCCAGCCTGATCCTGGAGATCACCGAAAGCCAACTGATGCATGACGACATGGACACGCTGGCCTGTCTGCATGAGCTGACCAGCCTTGGTGTTCTGCTGGCGCTGGACGATTTTGGCACGGGTTACTCCTCGCTCGGCTACCTCACGCGCTTTCCGCTGCACATCCTCAAGCTCGACAAGAGCTTCATCACCGGCGTGCCTTACGAGAACAAACAGAGCGCGATCAGCCAGGCAATCATCGTTCTCGGCCGTAGCCTCGGCCTGGAAGTAGTGGCCGAAGGCATCGAGAGTTCGGCGCAACTCGAATTCGTGGTCGGTGAAGGCTGCCACTACGCCCAAGGCTACTGGTTCAGCCGGCCACAACCCGCCGCTCAGATACAACACCTGCTCAGCACAGAAGACCGTTTCGAAGGAAGCGCAGTTACGCGGCGCGTACCTGTCAGTTCAGGAGAAAAACAATGAAAACCAATCTTCCGGTCAGTGGTCGTGCCGTCGAATTCAGCGCAAACGCGAACATTCTTTCAACAACCAACCCAAAGGGCGCCATCACTTACGTCAATCCCGATTTCATCAACATCAGCGGATTCAGTGAAGCCGAATTGCTCGGCGTCAATCACAACATCGTGCGCCACCCGGACATGCCGCCAGAAGCTTTTGCGCATATGTGGCAGACACTCAAGGATGGGCGCTCGTGGATGGGGCTGGTAAAAAATCGCTGCAAGAATGGTGACCACTACTGGGTCAGCGCCTACGTCACGCCGATGCAGCGCAATGGCGAAACAGTGGAATACCAATCGGTTCGCACGCTACCGGCCAAAGCGCTGGTGGAAGCTGCTGAACATCTCTATGCACAGTTGCGTAGTGGTAAAAAGACCAACTGCCTGCGTATGTCACGGCTGTCCGTCGGCATGCGTCTGGCACTTGCCAGCACTGGCGTGAACCTGCTGTGCTTTGCTGCCTTGGGCTTGTTGGGTGCGTTGTCCTGGAGCCATGCCGCTTTCTCCATGACGCTATCGAGCTTGCTGCTTGGCGGCGTGTTGCGCTTCAGCCTGCGCCCCCTCGACGCCCTTGCCCGAAAAGCCAGGAATATCGCCGACAATCCGCTGAGCCAGATTCTCTACAGCGGCCGCCGCGACCAGTTTGGCCAGATCGATTTCACCCTGCAAATGCTCGAAGCCGAGACCCGGGCAATAGTCGGACGCATTGCCGATTCGTCCCGCCAGTTGAGCAAGGAAGCCGAAGAGCTTCTGTCTGCTGTGGACAACAACAATTGCGCGACCCTCCGCCAGCAGGGGGAAACTGCCCAGGTTGCCAGCGCAATAACCCAGATGGCCAGCAGTGTGCAGGAAGTGGCGCGCAACGCTCAGCTCACCGCCAGCGCCGCGAACCTGGCCAACCAGGAATCCGACCGCGGCCACCAACTGGTTGAGCAGACCCGCCAGCACATTGATAGCCTCGCCAGCGAGGTGCAACAGACCAGCTTGGTGATTCATCAACTGGAACAGCATGGCAATGAAATTGACCGCGTACTCGAGGTGATTCAAAGCATCGCCGAACAGACCAACCTGCTTGCCCTCAACGCCGCCATCGAGGCTGCCCGCGCTGGAGAGGCGGGCCGGGGTTTCGCGGTGGTCGCCGACGAGGTGCGCGGGTTGGCTTCGCGGACTCAGCAATCCACTGCTCACATCCAGGGCACCATCGACACCCTGCGGCGTTCCACGGGGGATGCCGTGCTTGCGATGCAGCGCAGTCACAGCAAGGCCGGTGTCAGTGTCGAACAGGCACTGCTGGCTGCCCGGGCGCTGGACGGGATCACCCAGCGCGTAGATGAAATAAGCGGCATGAGCGTGCAGATCGCTGCCGCCGTAGAGGAGCAGAGCGCGGTGGGTGACAGCATCCAGTGCAACCTGGCCGATATCAGTCAAACCACCCAGAAAAGCGTGCTCGCCAGCAACCAGAGTCGAACCACTGCCGCCCATGTCGCCAAGCTGGCCGAGCGCCTTCAACTGCTGTCGGCGCAACTTTGGGGGCGCCAGCGCAATGGGTGACCGGTTCGCACCGTACTCCCAAGCCAACCCTCACAAGCCGGCCTGCGTGGTCGGCCCCAGCTTGGGCGACTTCTGCAACAACCCTCGTGGCAACTGGAAACCTTTGAAAGGCTCTTGCGTAATAGGGTTGAAGGCTTTCTGCGCGTTAAGCCTGTAGCGCATCACGCCATCGCCGGTCCTGAAGCTCAGGTCCACGCTGGTCGCCGTGCGCCCATTGAGCGAGCCACGGCTGAGCAAGCGGAACATCGACCAGGGGCCACGGTACTCAAGGCTGCTGCTGTTGCCGTTCTGCCGGAGCAAGGTCAGGTTACTGCGCACCTGCTGCCCCAAGGTATTGGGCCAGACGATACCGGTGATCTGGCTCGGGCCATGGGTGTAGGGAATCAATTGGCCGTCCAGGTCCAGCAAGCTCGTGCGTTGGTTGGCACTCAGGCCCAACGGCTCGATGCTGAACTGCACACTCAGGTTGCCGCGCTGATCAAAGAAGGTCTCGCGGATACGATCTGCCCGCTCCAGCTGTTCGAGCACATCACTGCGGATCAGCGACTGCCCCTGCTGGCCGGCCTGCAGGGCTTCGAGGTTATCCCTCAGGAAGACCTTCAGGTATTGATCATGGAACCGCTGCAGCCGCCCCTTCGGCCCGAAGAAGGCCTCAAAGTCGTCCAGCGAAGCGTCGGGAGCCTTCACGACAAAGGGGTAACGCCCTGCCAGGCGCTGCTGGAAGAAGCTGTATACCTCGGCGTCCCAGCGTCGCTCCAATTCGCGCAAGGCTTCGACATTCAGCACCTGTGCTGTTTGATCGGCCATCTTTCTGACCTGGTGGTTGATCGGTTCCGGTAAGCCGGTGGCCACCCGCTGCAGGGTGCCGATGGGGTCTTGCCCTGTCATCGAGAATCGCTGATGCACGGCCTGCAGGGCAGCCTTGCCTCGGTCGGGGCTGTCCTGCACCGCCTTGGCATAGTCGTGCACGGCCGCGATGGCACCAAGAGTTTCATCGTAGTAGCTGGGTTTCTCACCGGTTGCCTGCAGCATGGCACTCAGCCCGGCAAAGGCCCGCTGAATGGCCCAGGCCTGTTGTTGATCAGGCCTGCCACTTGTCGGTCGCAACGCTTCGACCTCCCCGGGTGCCTCAGCGACAACGGCTGATGAAAGAGATGTGTTGTCCCTCACTGTGTCCAGCAACCGATGCAGGGGCGCTGCTGGCCCGGTCAACTGCCCCAGGATCGCTACGCCATGATCCAGGTCGTGGAAGTCAGCCACCGAAAAGGCATTCAAGGCACGACGCCAACTGTCAATGAAATCGGCGCTGTACAAGTTACGTAGCCGTTCGCCCAGCGCCTCCCGGTCGGCATCCGAGTAATCGAGCTGGCCACGTTCTCCAAGTGCCCACTGGTCGATCATGGCCATATCTGCAAACCTTTGACTACGTGGTTCGAAGTACTCTTTGAAGCCCTTGGCGGTGAGCATCGGCGCTATCAGGACACCATCGCCCTGCCTGAAGCCAGGAGACGACTGATACACCACATCGAACGCTGGCCCCACCTGATGACGCAGGTCCAGGCCGGCATTCAACTGCTCTCCAGCCTGCTGTTTCAGGCTCGCGTACACCCGCTCTGGCAAAGGTACCTTGCGCAGGACCTGCTGCACCTCTGCAATACGCTGGCGATACTGCGGCAGATCGGTATCGGCATAGGCCAAGGCATACTTCAGGTGCCGCATGAGGTCGCCTTGCAATTGCCCCTGCCCGGGGAACTTCTGTTGCCACTGGCGGGCCATCCAGTCCTCGACCCATTCGGGGCGGCGGCTCTGGCGGTCCTCCAGCATTCGATAAACCCGAAGCGCAGCCATCTGCTGTTCGCTGCCCGGCGGCGCGGCGTCCATGGCATCGATCACACCGCTGGCCAAGGCTGGCAGGAAGCGCCTGGAGAGCAAGCTCAGGTAGGCCTCGTCGAGCCGCCAGCAGATCAGCCGCGATCACCGTGGTATGGCAGCGCTCACGCAGGCTGCGGAAGTCCGCCTGCATGCCCTGCAGCCTGAGCAACACCGCTTCCACGCCGCTGGTTTCCAGTTGGCAGGCCAGCTCCTCTCGCAACGTGGCGAATTCCTGAGAGGCTGCGTCCGAATCGGATTGCCCTTGTGCCCCCCTGAGCCACGCCAGACATTGGTCATCGACAAATACCTTGCCGTCGCTGAAGCACAACTGCTGCAGCGCGGGCATGCGCTGCACGAACCGCGCGGTCGCAGCGCGAATGGCCTCAGCCACCTCGCCCATCGCCAGCCGCGTGGCAGCGCTCGCTGCCAGAAAGCTGCCGCGAATCCAGTAGGGGCAAGCCGTCACGCTCTTTTCGATCCGCAGCAGCAGGGCCGCGTCGATTGCAGTAGCGGCAATGGCATCCTCATAGTCCCCGGCAATGTCCTGCGGCACCGCCATCAGCTCCGTGCGGTTGCCCTGCCTGGTTTGAGGCGGTGTCTGGATGTGCGCCCACAAGCCGAACCGACGCAACTGGTAGCCAGCAGGATCGTAAGGGTCCTGTTGATTGATCAGCTCGGCCATGGTCAGCATGGCCCTTCGTGATTCCCGCTCGTTGCCCAACGACACACGGGGCGTCGGCGTGGCAATGACCTCGGCCAGTGGCGCAGACTTGATGGCCTTTGCAGGGGGCTTGTCCGTGGTGGGCTCGGCAAGGCCGTTCGAAAGCTCCGTGTGCTTGCGTAGCAGGCGCTCCAGTTCGCCAAGGGCCGCTTCATCGAGCTGCGCTGCTTCCTGCTGCTGTTGCAGGCGTTGCAGCGCGCCCTGAGCCGCCGCGGCGTGCGCGGGGCTGAACGTGAAGCGGTCCAGGCGCGGCAACGCCACGAGCAAACGGTTGAGCATCAGGCCAACCAGCTTGCGTTTGCCGAGGAACCCTTTGGGGCCCGGTTTCGGGTATGCGCTTTCCCAATAGGCTTCGACCATGCCGGCCAGCAGTGCGACGGTATAACCCCAGCGCTCCCAGCATTGGCTGCGCAGCCAAGCGACACCCAGGTGCGCGACGATGCGCAGGTGCTTGCACTCCTGTGCGCAGGCGTATCACCAGGCCAAACAGTGGCGCAGCTGCATCCAGCATCAGGTTGTCGTAGCCGCCACGTAGCTGGAAGTCCGGGTCTGCCGGGTGCGTCAGCTCGGGCAGGTCGTCCTCCAGCTTGAGCCGCAGTTTGGCCGTGAGGAATGCAAAGGCTTCCATCAGGCGTTCGACATCCGGGTCGCTGCCACCCTTGCCGAGCAGGCGGGCAAGTTGTGGGTTGTCCTGAGCGAAGTCGTTCCCCAGTTCATGGAGGTAACGCAACTCTTCGCTGAATCGGTCCTTGAGTGACATAGGTCACCTCACTCGGGTGTGGCGGTTATGGCCATTGACCAGCAGCTCCAGTTGCAGCTGCTCCGTGTGGTTGTTGACCTGCACGTGGCAGTCCAGCCTGAAATGCAGTTCCAGCGGGGCATGGCAATCGGGGACGGCCTTGAGCGCGCGCACGTGCACACGCGGCTCAAAGCGCTGAATGGTGCGGCGGATGTCCGCGCTCATGGGACCATCAAGGCCGAGGATGACGACGAGGGCTTATTTGATGCCGACGAGCCTGTAGACCCCAACAGCGTGCTGTACCAAGCCACCGGCGGTGGCGATCAAGCCATGCCGTGCCTTCGCCGTTTGCGCTACAGCGAGCAGGTGCGCACCGCTCGCCAGGTTCAGCGTGACTACACCTTTACCAACCCGGCCTACCGCCAGGAACACAGAGCTGCCGGGCCCTTCCTGGAGCATCAGTCCAAAGAGTACGAATTCTTCGATTACCCGGGCCGTTACAAACGCGATGTGGTCGGCAAGCCGTTCACTGAGAACCGCATCACTGCGCTGCGCCACGATGTACGTATTGCCGAAGTTGAGGGTGACGATGTTCGCCTGCAACCGGGCCTGAGCTTCACCCTGACAGGTCACCCACGTGACGACCTCAACACGCACTGGCGGGTGAACACGGTTACCCACACAGGCATCCAGTTCACCAGCCTGCAAGAAGAAGCCGCAGGTGTGGAACAAGGCACGCGCTACGAGCAGACCGCCGTGCTGGTCCCCGGTCGGACCGAATGGCGCCCTGCCCCACTATCAAAACCACGCGTTGATGGCCCGCACATGGCTACCGTGGTCGGCCCGAAGGGAGAAGAGATCTATTGCGATGAGTGGGGCCGGGTGAAGGTCAGCTTTCCCTGGGACCGTGAAAGCCAGAACGACGAGTTCAGCTCCTGCTGGGTGCGTGTGTCGCAAGGCTGGGCCGGTGGCAGCTGGGGCGACGGATCAGCAAAGCGGTGTACAAGCCAGGCGAAGCCGAGCCGATATACCGGACGCTGTTTCACTGGCAGGGATTGCGCTTGCTGCAGGAAGTGCAGAGCGGGCTGCCCAGCCTGTATGTCTATACGAGCCCGAACAGCTATGAGCCAGAATTTCTGTTGCTGCCTGGCCACGATGAACAATTTTTCATCCACGCGATAAGACTTTAAACATTTTGTTTATTTCTTCGACGCTATGCCCCGCTTATAGTTGATGGGGCCGGTTGGTATTTGAAGACGCTGAGTGCCAGTCCTCCGACCGTACGAGCGATCCTACAGGGAGGTACGATGCTCAACAGAACAGCACAAGACTGGGAGCGTTTGCGAGCGCTGCCCGCCTTGCTCAAGGAACTCCCTGCAATCACGGATGAACTGGGCTTCCATTTCTACAGCTTCAGCTGCACCTGTCCCACCCACGAGGTTCATGCGGGCAACCTTCCACCGGGTGGAGAACGACTTGTCCAGACCGCATTGGACTTCAGGCCCCATCATCGCCAACAAGCGACTGTTCCCGTCCTTTGGACCAAGGATGTCTTCTTGAATAGGCCCCGGTTGTGGGAGGTCGCGCAGGGGCTTGGACTACGCCACGGGTTGATCCAACCCGTGCACGATGACGCCAGGCAAAGCAGCCTGGCGCTGTTACGGCCACATGTGAGTCTTTCGGTACAGGAGCTCTATCAGAAAGCTGCGCAGATCATGTGGCTGAGTGAACGCCTGCACTTGGCGGCAACTCAAGGGGAGCAGCACTCAGCTACGCTCACGAGCCCTATGGACCTCCGTGCGCATTATAACGAGTAACCTGGAGTCAGCCATCGGACGCTATCATCGGCCTGCAGTAGGCCTAACGACGGTCCGCTACCGCGACAGTGAAATAGTGGCTTTGACTGAAACGAAAAAAGACGCCGAAGCGTCTTTTTTCAATGATCTACAGACTTCTATGGAACCCTGTAAATCTATATTTGGAGCGGGAAACGAGACTCGAACTCGCGACCCCGACCTTGGCAAGGTCGTGCTCTACCAACTGAGCTATTCCCGCGTCGTGATGGGTGCCATTCTAGCGATTTCTAAAACAGCGTCAACCCCTTGATTCAAAAAAACTTTTATTTCTGCTCCGAGCCTTCGCGCAGGTGCGGCCAGGCGGCCAGCAGGTAGTGCACCATCGACCACAGCGTCAGCCCCGCCGCCACCAGCAGCAGCGCGTAGCCGAGGATTACCCAGAAGGTCACCGCCGGCGGGTTGCCCAGCAGGATCACCAGCGCCAGCATCTGTGCCGCGGTTTTCCACTTGCCGAGGTTGGACACCGCCACATGCGCCCGCGCGCCCAGCTCGGCCATCCACTCGCGCAGCGCCGAAACCACGATCTCGCGGCCGATGATCACCGCGGCCGGCAAGGTCAGCCAGAAGTTGGCGTGGGTCTGCACCAGCAGCACCAGGGCCACCGCCACCATCAGCTTGTCGGCCACTGGGTCGAGGAAGGCACCGAACGGCGTGCTCTGCTGCAGACGACGCGCCAGATAGCCGTCCAGCCAGTCGGTGGCGGCGGCAACGGCGAACACACTGCTGGCGGCCATGTAGCTCCAGTGGTAGGGCATATAGAACAGCAGGATGAAAATCGGGATGAGCAGGACGCGTAGAACGGTGAGCAGGTTTGGAATATTCATCGGTACGACTGGCCGCAAGTTGAGCCCGCATTCTACTCGCTATGCAGGCTGGCATAAATCGACTCGGCAAGCTTTTTACTGATGCCGGGTGCTTTGGCGATTTCATCGACACTGGCGCGGTTGAGCTCCTGCAGGCCGCCGAAATGTTTCAGCAGGTCGCGCCGGCGCTTGGGCCCTACCCCGGCCACATCCTCCAGGCTGGACACCCGGCGGGCCTTGCCGCGGCGGGCGCGGTGGCCGGTGATGGCGAAACGGTGGGCCTCGTCGCGGATCTGCTGGATCAGGTGCAAGGCCGGTGAGTCGCCCTTGAGGGTGAACTCATGGTGCACGTCGTTCAGGTACAGGGTTTCGAAACCGGCCTTGCGCGTCACGCCCTTGGCCACCCCAAGCAGGGTCAGGTCGCTGAAGCCCAGCTCCTGCATCACGTCACGGGCCATGTTCAACTGGCCTTTGCCGCCGTCCACCAGCAGCACGTCGGGCAGCTTGCCCTCGCCATCCTTGATGCGCCCGTAGCGGCGGGTCAGGGCCTGGTGCATGGCGGCGTAGTCGTCACCAGCGGTGACGCCTTCGATGTTGAAGCGGCGGTAGTCGGACTTGAGCGGGCCTTCGGGGCCGAACACCACGCAGCTGGCCACGGTGGCTTCGCCGCTGGAATGGCTGATGTCGTAGCACTCCAGGCGCTGCGGCACCTCGTCCAGGCCCAGCACCTCGGCCAGGGCCTCGAAACGTGCGGCCATGTGCTGGCGGTTGGCCAGGCGCGCATTGAGCGCCTGCTCGGCGTTGGTCACCGCCAGCTGCTGCCAGCGGGCGCGGGTACCGCGTACCCGGTGGCTGATGGTCAACTCGCGGCCGCGCAAGGTCTGCAGGGCTTCGCTGATGGCTGCGAAGTCTTCGTGCACCACGTTGACGATCAGTTCGCCCGGCAATTCGCGCTCGGCATTGCCCAGGTAATACTGGGAGAGGAAAGCGGCCATTACTTCGGCCACCTCCTCCTCGATGCCCACCTGCGGGAAGAAGTTCTTGCTGCCCAGCACCCGCCCGCCACGCACGCTGATCAGGTGCACGCAGGCGCCACCGGGGTTGACGAAGGCGGCGATAACGTCGACGTCGCCGCTGCCGCCTTCGATGTACTGCTGGTCCTGGACGCGCCGCAGCAAGGCGATCTGGTCGCGCAACTCGGCGGCCTTCTCGAAATTGAGGGCCATGGCGGCCTTCTCCATCTCGGCATTGAGCTCGTTGCCCAGTTGCTGGCTACGCCCTTCTAGGAACATCACCGAGTGGCGCACGTCCTCGGCATATTCCTCGGCGGTCACCAGGCCCGTGCAGGGCCCTTTGCAGCGTTTGATCTGGTACTGCAAGCATGGCCGGGTGCGGTTGGCGTAGTAGCTGTCTTCGCACTGGCGCACCGAAAAGGCCTTTTGCAGCAGGCTGAGGCTTTCGCGAATGGCGCCTGCGCTGGGGTACGGGCCAAAGTAGCGGCCCTTGGCCTTCTTCGCCCCACGGTGAATGCCCAGCCGCGGAAACTCGCCGTCGGAAAGGAACACGTAGGGGTAGGATTTGTCATCGCGCAGCAGGATGTTGTACGGCGGCCGCCACTCCTTGATCAGGTTCTGCTCCAGCAGCAGCGCCTCGGTTTCGTTGGCGGTGATGGTGGTTTCGACCTGGGCGATGCGGGCCACCAGCGCGGCGGTCTTGGGCGCCAGGCCGGTCTTGCGGAAATAGCTGGCCAGGCGCTTCTTGAGGTTCTTGGCCTTGCCCACGTAAAGCAGCCGGGCTTCGCCGTCGAACATCCGGTAGACGCCCGGGCGACCACTGCAGGTAGCCAGGAATGCGCTGGCATCGAAAACTTGGGACATGAGGTTTTACAGGCTTGCGTCGACCATGCCGTGGCGAACGGCCAGCAAGGTCAGTTCGACGTCGCTGGTGACCGAGAGTTTTTCAAAGATCCGATAACGGTAAGTATTGACGGTCTTGGGCGAGAGGCACAACTTGTCGGAGATGATCTGCACTTTCTGGCAGCCGACGATCATCAGGGCAATCTGGATTTCCCGTTCCGACAAGGCATCGAACGGTGAGCCCTGTGGCTGGAATGGCTTCAGCGCCATCTGCTGGGCAATCTGGGGGCTGATGTAGCGCTGGCCGGCGAAGGCCAGGCGGATGGCCTGGACCATTTCGTCGAGGCCGGCGCCCTTGGTCAGGTAGCCAGCAGCGCCGGCCTGCAGCAGGCGCGTGGGGAACGGGTCTTCCTCGCACACGGTCACGGCAACCACCTTGATGTCCGGGTGGCTGCGCAGCAGCTTGCGGGTGGCCTCAAGGCCGCCGATGCCGGGCATTTTCACGTCCATCAGCACCACATCCGGCTTCAGTTCACGGGCCAGCCTGAGCGCCGACTCGCCCGAATCGCCCTCACCCACCACCTGCAGGCCATCGATGTCGGCCAGCATGCGTGTAATACCGGTTCGTACCAGATCGTGATCGTCGACCACTAAGACCCTAATCAAGCACACACCTCGTCAGCAGGGCGATTGGATCCCGCCACCTTAACAAAATTTTTCACGGCGGACCTAACGCATTCCGTCCGTAAGAAACGCCTGAGGTTCAACCGTAGGCGGTCTCACTGTCTGTCGGGATTTGTCGTTGTTGGTCAAACGCCGCAACAAGTGCCAAAGTGCCGCCTGATCGTCGAACGACAACTGCCGGAAAGCCCCCAGCAAACGGGACTCATCGGCGCTCAGCCCCTCTAGCGGTGCCGGGGTGCGGATACCGCTGAGCACATATAGTGCATCCACGCCTCGGGTTGCCAATGCCGCCAGGTAATCGAGCCGCGGCAATCGTTCACCACTCTCGTATTTGCCCTGGGCATTGGGTTCGACGCCGCCGATATCGCCAAACACGCGCTGGGTCATCCCCAGGCGTTCTCGCTCTTCCCGCAGCCGCGGACCGATTCCATTCATGGGGGTCTCCTTATCCCTGGTCATACTCATGTACGGACTACCCGCTGCAGGTAGCCGTGAACGCTTGGGTTCACTATGCCGATGCTCACCAGTGGCGACAAGCCATCATTGAGTTATTGGTCGATCGTGCGCTGCATGCGCACGAAGCATTCGTCCTCACCCATTTCGACGAAGCCGTGGCGCTGGTAGAGCACCCGCGCCGGGTTGCTGCGAAACACCATCAGCCGCAGCAGCGGCAGGTGCCGCTGGCGGGCCCACAGTGCCAGCTGCTCCAGCACCCAGCTGCCGACCCCGCGCCCACGGTGCTCGGGTAGCAGGTGCAACTCGCGAATGAACAGCGCCTGGCGGTCCTGGCTGAGGCTGCAGAAGCCGAGTACCGTGTCGCCTTCGGTCACCAGCCACTGCTCGCGCCAGCCCCAGGCTTCGTCGAAGGCTTCCTCTAGCCACAGCAGGTCGTATTCGCGGTAGTACGGCAGCATGGCGCGGCGCGTGAGGTCGCGGGCGAAGGTGCGGTGGGTGTCGTTGGCGGGGGTCAGTTGTAGAGGCATGGGTTCTCTGGTCTGGCAGCTCTTGCACTGTCGTTTGTAGGAGCGGCCTTGTGTCGCGAAAGGGGTGCGAAGCGCCCCCAGGGTCTTCGCATTCCTGCAAAATTGCTGGGGCCGCTTTGCGGCCCTTTCGCGACACAAGGCCGCTCCTACAGGGGTCAGCACAGTCCCGATAAATCATTATCGCTCATTGGGCGTAGCACACGGGCGAACTGCCGGGCCCACGCCGGTCCAGTTCGTCCTCCAGCCATTCAGCCAACACCCGGGCATTGTTGTGCTCGGTATCCTTGCCCGCATAAAGCAATGTCAGCGTGCCCTTTCCGGCCAGGTCCAGCAGCGGATACCAGTGCTCGGGGTGGGCCGCCAGTTCGTGCTGGTAACGCTGGGTGAAGCCGGCGAAATCCACTTCACCCTGGTGAAACGCCTTGCGCAACTCATCCGAGGGTGCAACTTCGCGCAACCACTGCCCGTGCAGGTCTTCCTTGCGCTTGTTACGCGGCCACAGGCGATCGACCAGCACGCGCTGGCCGTCGTCTTGCTCAACCGCATCGTAGACACGCTTGCAGCGAATCATGGGTTTCTCCTGCCACTACCGTCCGTCTTGAGCCTAGATAAATCATTGATCGAGGTCACGGCCGGGTTACGAATTGTTTCTATGCTCAAGGCCTTCGGCACCCTTGCCACACCCCGACCGGAGCCACCATGGCAACCCCCTCACTGGCCAGCCTGCCGCAACTGGCCCAACGCGATGCCCGCCCGCAACTTGCCCACAAGCCCGGGCGAGCCACCCTGGTGTTGTTCTTCGGCCTGCTGCTGGCCGGCATTGCCTACACCGCCTGGAGCCTGAGGCAGGATGTGACGGCCAGCGGCACGGTAATCACCACGGTCACGCCATTCCTGCTGCTGGGCCTGGCATTGCTGATTGCACTGGGCTTCGAGTTCGTCAATGGCTTCCATGACACCGCCAACGCAGTGGCCACCGTCATCTACACCCACTCGTTGCCTGCCCCCGTCGCCGTGGTCTGGTCCGGGCTGTGCAACTTCCTCGGCGTGCTGCTTTCCAGTGGCGCGGTGGCGTTCGGCATCATCGCCCTGCTGCCGGTGGAGCTGATTCTGCAGGTCGGCTCTTCGGCCGGTTTCGCCATGGTCTTCGCCCTGCTGCTGGCAGCGATCATCTGGAACCTCGGCACCTGGTGGCTGGGCCTGCCGGCCTCATCCTCGCACACCCTGATCGGTTCGATCATCGGCGTGGGCGTGGCCAATGCCCTGATGCATGGGCGCGACGGCACCAGTGGTGTGGACTGGGCCCAGGCCAGCAAGGTCGGTTATGCCCTGCTGTTCTCGCCACTGCTCGGCTTTGCCTGTGCCGCCCTGTTGCTGCTGGCCCTGCGCGCGCTGGTCAAGCGCAAGGCGCTGTACCAGGCGCCGGAAGGCCAGACACCACCACCATGGTGGATTCGCGGTGTACTGATCCTGACCTGCACCGGGGTGTCCTTTGCCCACGGCTCCAACGACGGCCAGAAAGGCATGGGCCTGATCATGCTGATCCTGGTTGGCACCCTGCCGATGGCTTACGCATTGAACAAGACCATGCCCAATGAACAGGCCTTGCAGTTTTCCGCGGTCGCCGAGGTAACCCGCCAGGCACTGGTGCGCGGCGCCCCACAAGCGGCACCGGCCGACCCACGCCAGGTGCTGACCACGTTCATTGCCGAGCCCAGGGCCAACCCGCAACTGATACCGGCGCTGGCGGCGCTGACCGGCATGATCGGCGAAGAGGTCAAAGGTTATGGCTCGCTCAAACGAGTACCGGCCGAAGCCATGGCCAACGTGCGCAACGACATGTACCTGACCAGCGAAGCCATCCGCCTGATCGAGAAGAACCAGCTGGTGGCATTCGATGCAGGTACACGCAGCCAGGTGCTGCTGTTCAAGACCCAACTGGATGATGCCACCCGCTACATCCCGCTGTGGGTGAAAGTGGCCGTGGCCATCGCACTGGGGCTGGGCACCATGGTCGGCTGGCGGCGCATCGTGGTGACGGTAGGCGAGAAGATCGGCAAGACCCACCTCAGCTATGCCCAGGGGGCTTCGGCCGAAGTGGTGGCAATGTGTACCATTGGTGCGGCCGACATGTTCGGGTTGCCGGTGTCGACCACCCATGTGCTGAGCTCCGGGGTGGCCGGGACCATGGTGGCCAACGGTTCGGGGATTCAGAAGCGCACGCTGGTCAACCTGCTGATGGCCTGGGTGCTGACCTTGCCGGCAGCGATGCTGTTGGCCGGCAGCCTGTACTGGCTTCTGCACCACATTTTCTGAAAAGCTGGAATACGCCCCTTGTAGGAGCGGTCTTGTGTCGCGAAAGGGCCGCAAGGCAGCCCCGGCGATTTATGCATCAGTGCTGAAATCCCGGGGCCGCCTTGCGGCCCTTTCGCGACACAAGGCCGCTCCTACAATGGCCGGTGCATGCACATAAGGCCGGTGTTGCCTGATCAGCCTGGGATTTTCAGGCCCCGTTGCACGGCCGGCCGCTCGAGGAACGCCGCCAGCACTCGCTGCACTTCCTTGAACTGATCGAAGCCAACCAGGTCTCGGGCGTTGTAACGCTCAACCAGGTTACGCACCCACGGGAAGATCGCGATATCGGCAATGCTGTACTCGTCGACCATCCATTCCCGGCCCTTCAGATGCCGGTCCAGAACACCAAGCAGGCGCTTGGACTCATTGACATAACGGTCCCGCGGGCGCTTGTCCTCGTATTCCTTGCCAGCAAAGAAATGGAAGAACCCGACCTGGCCGAACATCGGCCCGATGCCACCCATCTGGAACATCAGCCACTGCAAGGTCTGGTAACGCTGGGCCGGGTCCTGGCTGAGCAACTGGCCGCTCTTCTCTGCCAGGTACTGCAGGATCGCCCCCGACTCGAACAACGGCAGCGGCTGGCCGCCCGGGCCATTGGGGTCGAGGATGGCGGGGATTTTGTTGTTGGCGCTGAGCGAGATGAACTCGGGGCTCAGCTGGTCATCGTTGTCGAAGCTGACCTTGTGCGGCTCATAGGCCAGGCCGATCTCTTCGAGCATGATCGACACCTTGACGCCGTTGGGCGTCGGCAGCGAATACAGCTGCAGGCGCTCGGGGTGTCTGGCGGGCCACTTGCGGGTAATGGGGAAAGCACTGAGATCGGTCATGATCAACCTGGCCTGGGGAATGAACCTCTCACTCTAGAGACATCCCCGGCCGCTGACCATCACCGACCACTCATCAGCACCGGCGGCTCAGGCCTGGCCGTGGGCCTTGAGCTTGAGCTTTTCGGTATCGACGCGAACGAACACCGAGTCGGCAGTCACTGTCAGCACATCGTCGGCCCAGACTTCGCAGAGCACCCGGGTCTTGCGCCCCACCTCACCTTCCACACGCGCCTTGAGCAACAATTCCACACCCATGGGCGTGGGCTTGAGGTAGTTCAGGCCAAGGCTGCCAGTGACACAGTCGATACGCGGCAGGCTGCCCGCTTCGCGACCTTCGTTGCGGTAGTGGTAAGCCATTGCCGTCCAGTTGGAGTGGCAGTCGACCAGCATCGCCAGCAGCCCGCCGTAGACCAGGCCGGGCCAGCCGATGAAGGTGCTGTCGGGCGCGTGCCGGCACACCAGGTGGATGCCGTCGGCGTCCCAGTGGCTTTGCAGGTGCAGGCCGCTGGGGTGGGAGCAACCGCAGCCGTAGCAAGTGCCGTCGGGTGCGGCGAGAGCCTGGAGGGAAAGGGGGTGGTCGTTCATACGCTTCCTGTACTTATTGATATGGGGGGGCGCGCAACGCCCCCACATTAAAGCAGAAACATCAAGCCGTCTGGGCAACCACCCTGGCGCGCCGCTGGGTCAGCGAAACCAGCAGGATGAACGCGGTCACCCCGGCGGTCATCAGCGTCTCGTAGCGGTAGGCATCGCTGAACAGCATGTAGCCCAGCACCATGACGATGGTGCCGATCACCAGCCAGGTCAGCCATGGGAACAGCCACATCTTCAGCTCCAGCGGCCGCCCTTCGCGCTCGGCACGGGCCCGCATGCGCAACTGCGAAACGGCAATCACCAGGTACACCAGCAAGGCGATGGCGCCGGTGGTGGACAGCAGGAAGCCGAATACCTTGCCCGGGAACACATAGTTGACGAAGCACCCGGCAAAGCCGGCCAGGGTCGAGAAGATGACCGCCACGGTCGGTACGCCCGAGCCGGAGATACGCTTGGTAACGCTCAGCGCCTGGCCACGGGCGCCCAGCGAATAGAGCATGCGCGACGCAGTGTACAGGCCCGAGTTCATGCAACTGGTCACGGCAACCAGCACCACGATATCCACCAGCAGCTTGGCGCCCGGCACGTTCAGCACTTCCAGCACGCGCTGGAACGAACCTACCGCTTTGAGGCCCGGGTCGTTCCACGCCACAAGCGACACCACAAGGAAGATCGACGCCAGGTAGAAGATGGCGATGCGGTACACAACAAGGTTGGTAGCGCGGCGGATCTTGTCTTTCGGGTTGGCGGTTTCGTCAGCGGCGATGGTGACGATTTCAGCGCCGAAGAAAGAGAAGATGGTGATCAGTACGCCGCCGAGCACGGTGCCGAAACCGTTGGGCATGAAGCCGCCGTTGTCCCACAACCGGCTGACCCCGGACACCTCGGCCAGCGGCCAGACGCCGAACACCGCCAGGCTGCTGACCACGATGAAGGCGATGATCGCCACCACCTTGACCAACGCGAACCAGTACTCGAAGGCACCGAAGTTCTTCACGCTGATCAGGTTGGTACCCGACAGCACCAGCATGATCAGGAAGGCGAACAGCCACGACGGCACGCCAGGGAAGTAGGCATGCAGGATGTCGGCGCCGGCAATGGCCTCGACCGGAATGATCAGTACCCAGAACCACCAGTACAGCCAGCCGATGGTAAAGCCCGCCCAAGGGCCGATGGCTTCGGAGGCATAGGTGGAAAACGAGCCGCTGTTGGGGTTGGCGATGGCCATTTCACCCAGCATGCGCATCACCAGCAAGACCAGCAGACCGGTCATGGCGTAGGAGATGAGGATGGCCGGGCCGGCGGTGGCGATGGCGTTGGAAGAACCGATGAACAGGCCGGCACCGATGATGCCGGCGATGGAGATCATGGATACCTGACGGGACGTCAGGCCGTGCTGCAGGGAGCGCTGTTTGTTGTTGTTTGGCGAAGCCATGAAGAACCCTCGAATGGGTCGGCCGCAGCGGGGCGGCTGAAGACTGGAGCAGAATTCTTATAAATTTCTGATGTTCGTTTTTGTTGTTTTGCAGATGCCGGAAGCGGGTACTGACCTCCTCTTCGCACGACCGGTTGTAATCGTTGATCCAGGTCAGTATTAATCTATAGGCCGAGGTCAACAAACGACCTTTTCGAAACACATGATTCCGTTATGGAATGAACTCCTTCCTTTTTTGCTCGGTATTTGCCCGTCATGTCCAAACGCCTGATGCCTTCGACCACCGCCCTTCAGTGCTTCGAAGCGGCCGCCCGCCACCTCAGCTTCACCCGCGCGGCCCAGGAACTGCACCTGACCCAGAGCGCCGTCAGCAAGCAGGTGGCGCAGCTCGAGGACATGCTGTCGCACTCGCTGTTCCAGCGCATTCGCCGGCGCCTGCACCTGACCCCGGCTGGCGCGCTGTACCTCACCGAAGTGAACAAGATCCTCACCCAGATCGACATTTCCAGCCGCTACATCCTCAGCTACGGCGACGAGACCGAAGTGCTGCGTATCGCCACCCAGCCCACCTTCGGCGCGCGCTGGCTGGTACCTCGGCTGAAGGGTTTTGGCGACCGCTACCCGCGCATTCACCTGGATATCCGCAACGAACTGGAGCCGTTCGACCTGGTGCAGGCCAAGGCCGACATTGCGTTTTTCTTCGGCCAGGGCACCTGGCCCGGGGCAACCTGCATCGAACTGTTCAGCGAGGAAGTGGTGCCGGTGTGCAGCCCGCAGCTGCTGGCCAACCACCGGTTCGACAGCGCCCAGGCGCTGACCGAGCACCGCCTGTTGCAGTGTGTGTCACGCCCGGAGGCCTGGCACGAATGGTTCCTGGGGCTGGGGCTGCATAGCCAGAACAGCTACCACGGGCCCCGCTTCGACACGTTCTACCTGTGCATCCGCGCAGCCATTGCCGGCTGCGGCATCGCCCTGATTCCGCGCTACCTGGTGGCCGAAGAGTTGAGCGAGCGCAAGCTGGTAGTGGCCTGGGACCACCCGGTGGCGAGCAACGGCCGGCACTTCATCGCCCATGCCGAGCATGCGGCCGAAGTGCCCAAGGTCAGGGCCTTCGTGCAGTGGATTCGGGAGCGGGTGGCCGAGGGGGACTGATATCACATGGGCGGGCCTCTTCGCGGGTAAACCCGCTCCCACAGGGATCGCACACATTTCAAGCGTGGCGCCGTACCTGTGGGAGCGGGTTCACCCGCGAAGAGGCCAGTGCTAGCAATACAAAATCAGCCAAGATCAAGAATCCAGGGAATGACCGCAATCGAATAATTCGTTTGCGGAATAACCTGCCAACACGCTTGGATAATAAGAAATTCGAACAAAGGTCCGCGTGCCCATGAACCAGGAAAGTATCAGCCAATCCATTGCCATCGTTCACCCGATCACACTTTCCCATGGCCGTAATGCCGAAGTCTGGGACACCGACGGCAATCGCTACATCGACTTCGTCGGCGGTATCGGTGTACTCAACCTGGGCCACTGCAACCCGGCCGTGGTCGAAGCGATCCAGGCCCAGGCCGCTCGCCTGACCCACTACGCCTTCAACGCAGCCCCCCACGGCCCATATCTGGCGCTGATGGAGCAACTGAGCCAATTCGTACCGGTCAGCTACCCATTGGCCGGCATGCTCACCAACAGCGGCGCGGAAGCTGCGGAAAACGCCCTGAAAGTGGCCCGTGGTGCCACCGGCAAACGCGCCATCATCGCCTTCGACGGCGGCTTCCACGGTCGCACCCTGGCCACCCTGAACCTCAACGGCAAGGTCGCCCCATACAAGCAGCGGGTCGGTGAACTGCCGGGGCCGGTGTACCACCTGCCCTACCCCAGCGCCGACACCGGGGTTACCTGCGAACAGGCCCTCAAGGCCATGGACCGCCTGTTCAGCGTCGAGCTGGCAGTGGAGGACGTGGCGGCGTTCATCTTCGAGCCGGTGCAGGGCGAAGGCGGCTTCCTCGCCCTTGACCCAGCCTTCGCCCAGGCCCTGCGCCGCTTCTGCGACGAGCACGGCATCCTGATCATCATCGACGAGATCCAGTCGGGCTTCGGCCGCACCGGCCAGCGCTTCGCCTTCCCGCGTCTGGGCATCGAGCCCGACCTGCTGCTGTTGGCCAAGAGCATTGCCGGCGGCATGCCGCTGGGTGCGGTGGTCGGGCGCAAGGAGTTGATGGCAGCGCTGCCCAAGGGCGGCCTGGGTGGCACCTACTCAGGCAACCCGATCGCCTGCGCAGCGGCCCTGGCCAGCCTGGCGCAGATGACCGACGAGAACGTCGCTACCTGGGGTGAGCGCCAGGAGCAGGCAATCGTGCGCCGCTTCGAGTGTTGGAAGGCCTCGGGACTGAGCCCGTTCATCGGCCGCCTCACCGGCGTCGGCGCGATGCGCGGGATCGAGTTCGTCAATGCCGACGGCAGCCCGGCACCGGCGCAACTGGCCAAGGTGATGGAAGCGGCGCGGGCCAAGGGCCTGTTGCTGATGCCCAGCGGCAAGGCGCGGCACATCATCCGCCTGCTGGCACCGCTGACCATCGAGGCCGAAGTGCTCGAGGAGGGCCTGGATATCCTCGAGCAGTGCCTGGCGGAGCTGGGCTCCTGAGAAGAACGGGGCTTAAAGACCCAGTTCCTGCGGGGTGAGCATGTCGGACTCGAAGGCAATCCAGCCGCCTTCGAGTTCGGCGTGCCCGTTGACGATCGGGCCGTAGTAGGTCAGGCCGTTCTCCAGGGTCACGCAGATGTGCGTGGCGTTCTTTTCGGGGGCTGCGAGCGTACCGACGAAATGCACCTTCTTCAGCGTTTCGGTCACCGCTTCCAGACCAACGCGCATATTGGGGTTTTCCGAGGCCTCGGCGTCGCCGCCACGGTCTTCGGCGCTGACGGTGATGGTGGCGATGTACGGGTACTTGGTGCTCAAGCGGGTTACCTCTGTGGGTGTGTAGGCGTATGGGCGCGTAGAGTACGGCAGGTGATCTCTATTGTCTCTACTGGCCTCTTCGCGGGTAAACCCGCTCCTACAGTGACCGCACATTGCCCAAGGCCTGCGCAGTACCTGTGGGAGCGGGTTTACCCGCGAAGAGGCCGGGCCTGCAAAAGGTGATCTGAATTCCCCGATCTGTTAGGGTGCCCGCCGATGCACGCCACACCACACGAGGATCCCGAGTGAGCGCCGAAGAACCCCTGATCGCCGACCTGTTCGAAGTCGACAAACGCCTGTCCCTCAAGCCCGTGGTGGACTTCAACAGCTACCTGCGCAACGCCTTCGGCGAAGGCCCGTGCCGTTGCCATCGCTGCACCGAAGGGGGCGACCAAGGCACCTACAGCCACGCCCACACCTTCACCTTCGACGGCCGCCAATGGCACCGCCGCTTTGCCAGCACCTCCGGCAGCGACGTCGCCCAAGCCCTGAAAAAGGCCTGGCTGTCGTACACCAAGGCCGATCTCAACCTGGTCGGCGCACTGGACCTGGCCACCCTCAAGACCTTCACCGAAGCCGCCCTGCACACGCGCCTGCTGGCTCTGCTGCCAGCCAGCGGCCTGGCCCGCGAAGTGGATGGCCAGTGGCTGCTGCAAGCCCAGGCCGACTGACGGCCCGGCGGTAAAGCAGGATTCTCCCGTTCTGCTACCGTGGGAGAATCCGCTCATCCGCAGGTAGTCCGCCATGGCCCGTACAACGCCCATCGAGCTGTACCGCAATATCGGTATCGTCGCCCACGTGGACGCCGGCAAGACCACGACCACCGAGCGGATCCTGTTCTACACCGGGGTCAACCACAAGATGGGCGAAGTGCACGATGGTGCCGCGACCATGGACTGGATGGCCCAGGAGCAGGAGCGCGGCATCACCATCACCTCGGCGGCGACCACTGCCTTCTGGCAGGGCTCGACCAAGCAGTTCGCCCACAAGTATCGCTTCAACATCATTGACACCCCGGGCCACGTCGACTTCACCATCGAGGTGGAGCGCTCGCTGCGCGTGCTCGATGGCGCGGTAGTGGTGTTCAGCGGCGCGGACGGGGTCGAACCGCAGTCCGAGACCGTATGGCGCCAGGCCAACAAGTACCACGTGCCGCGCCTGGCCTACATCAACAAGATGGACCGCCAGGGCGCCGACTTCCTGCGCGTGGTCAAGCAGATCGACCAGCGCCTGGGCCACCACCCGGTGCCGATCCAGCTGGCCATCGGCAGTGAAGAGAACTTCATCGGCCAGATCGACCTGGTGAAAATGAAGGCCATCTACTGGAACGATGCCGACCAGGGCACCAGCTACCGCGAAGAAGACATCCCTGCCGAGCTGCAGGCGCTGGCCGACGAGTGGCGCGCGCACATGGTCGAGGCAGCGGCCGAGGCCAATGACGAGCTCACCATGAAGTTTCTCGAAGGTCAGGAACTGAGCGTCGACGAAATCAAGGCAGCTCTGCGCCAACGCACCATCGCCAACGAAATCGTACCGACCATCCTCGGCTCGTCGTTCAAGAACAAGGGCGTGCCACTGATGCTCGATGCGGTCATCGACTACCTGCCCGCCCCTTCGGAGATTCCGGCCATCAAGGGCACCGACCCGGATGACGAAGAAAAGCACCTGGAGCGACACGCCGACGACAGCGAACCGTTCTCCGCCCTGGCATTCAAGATCGCCACCGATCCGTTCGTCGGCACCCTGACCTTCGCCCGGGTGTACTCCGGCGTGCTCAGCTCCGGCAACGCGGTGCTCAACTCGGTCAAGGGCAAGAAGGAACGCATCGGCCGCATGGTGCAGATGCATGCCAACCAGCGGGCTGAAATCAAGGATGTGTGCGCCGGCGACATCGCCGCGCTGATCGGCATGAAGGACGTGACCACCGGCGACACCCTGTGCGACATGGACAAGCCGATCATCCTCGAGCGCATGGACTTCCCCGACCCGGTAATTTCCGTGGCGGTGGAGCCAAAGACCAAGGCCGATCAGGAAAAAATGGGCATCGCCCTGGGCAAGCTGGCCCAGGAGGACCCGTCATTCCGCGTGCGCACCGACGAGGAGACCGGCCAGACCATTATCTCGGGCATGGGCGAGTTGCACCTGGACATCATCGTCGACCGCATGCGCCGCGAGTTCAACGTCGAAGCCAACATCGGCAAGCCACAGGTGGCCTACCGAGAGAAAATCCGCAACACCTGCGAGATTGAGGGCCGCTTCGTCCGCCAGTCCGGCGGCCGGGGCCAGTACGGCCACTGCTGGATCCGCTTCGCCCCCGGCGACGAGGGCAAGGAAGGCCTGGAGTTCATCAACGAGATCGTTGGCGGCGTGGTCCCACGCGAATACATCCCGGCTATCCAGAAAGGCATCGAGGAGCAGATGAAGAACGGCGTGCTGGCCGGCTACCCGCTGATCAACCTGAAGGCGGCGGTGTTCGACGGCTCGTACCACGATGTCGACTCGAACGAAATGGCCTACAAGATCGCCGCCTCGATGGCCACCAAGCAGCTGTCGCAGAAAGGTGGGGCGGTGTTGCTGGAGCCGGTGATGAAGGTGGAAGTGGTGACCCCGGAGGAGTACCAGGGTGACATCCTCGGCGACCTGAGCCGGCGCCGCGGGATGATCCAGGACGGTGACGAAACGCCGGCCGGCAAGGTGATCCGTGCCGAGGTGCCGCTGGGCGAGATGTTCGGCTACGCCACCTCGATGCGCTCCATGACCCAGGGCCGGGCCAGCTTCTCGATGGAGTTCACCCGTTATGCCGAGGCACCGGCGAGCATTGCCGATGCCATCGTCAAGAAGAACCGCGGGGAGTGATTCGTTCGCCTGTGCTGGCCTCTTCGCGGCTAAAGCCGCTCCTACAGGGGATATGCGTTCCCTGTGGGAGCGGCTTTAGCCGCGAAGAGGCCAGCACAGGCAACAACCCTTCTCAGTGCTGCTCCCCAGCCCGCTTCAGCAGCTTCTTGCAGCGCTCGGACAAATGCACCACCCGCAGTTGCTTGCCCGCCCTCGCATACCGCTCCCGCAAGGTCTTCAACGCCGCAATCGCCGAATAATCGACAAAGCTCAAATGCTGGCAATCCAGGGTCACCTTGGCCGGGTCGTTAGCCGGGTCGAACTGGTTCAGGAACACCGTAGTCGAGGCAAAGAACAGCGTGCCATGCACCTGGTAATGCTTGCCCTCCTCTGCATCCTCATGGCTGTCGGCATACAGCTCCCGCGCATGCTGCCAGGCAAAGTTCACCGCCGCGATGACGATGCCGAACAGCACCGCCACGGCCAGGTCGGTGAACACCGTGACCACGGTCACCGCAATGATCGCCAGCACATCGCTCAGCGGCACCTTGTGCAGCACCCGCAAAGACGCCCAGGCAAAGGTCTGCTGCGCCACCACGAACATCACCCCGACCAGCGCCGCCAGCGGAATACGCTCGATCAACGGCGACAGGAACAATACGAACAACAAGACCATAACCCCGGCCACCACCCCCGATAGCCGACCACGGCCATTGGAGCTGAGGTTGATCATGGTCTGGCCGATCATCGCGCAACCACCCATGCCACCGCACAGGCCGGAAACCATGTTCGCCGCGCCCAGCGCCACGCACTCGCGGTCCGGGTAGCCACGGCTCTCGGTGATTTCATCGGTCAGGTTGAGCGTAAGCAGGGTCTCAAGCAGGCCGACCATGGCCATCAGCACCGCATAGGGGGCGATGATCTTCAGGGTCTCGAGGTTCCACGGCACGTCCGGCAGGGCCAGCTGCGGCAGGCCACCGGCGATGCGCGCCATATCGCCCAGGGTGCGTGTGGGCAGGCCAAGCAGGTACACCAGCAAACCAACGCCAAGGATCGCCACCAGCGCTGGCGGCACCGTACGGGTCAACTTCGGCAGCACGTAGACCACCGCCATGGTCAGCGCCACCAGGCCGATCATCAGGTACAGCGGCGTACCGCTGAGCCAGTGCCCGCCCTCCTTGAAGTGTTCCAGTTGGGCCAAGGCGATAACGATGGCCAGGCCGTTGACGAAGCCGAGCATCACCGGGTACGGCACCAACCGTACCAGCTTGCCCAGGCGCAGCAAGCCGAACAGCATCATCACCACGCCGCCCAGCAAAACCGTGGCCAGCAGGTACTGCGCACCGTGCTGCACCACCAGCGCAACGATCACCACCGCCATCGAGCCGGCGGCACCGGAAATCATCCCCGGTCGACCACCGAAAAGCGCCGTCAGGGTGCAGATGATGAAGGCGCCATACAGGCCCATCAGCGGGTTCAGGTGAGCCACCAGGGCAAAGGCGATGCACTCGGGCACCAAGGCGAACGAGGTGGTCAGGCCGGCGAGCACGTCGGCGCGAAGTCGGGCGGGTTTCATGGGCATCCTGTGAGGCAATCCGGGCGGACGGTACAAAAACAAGGGGCGCGATGTTACGGAATTTGTCTGACAGCGGCCACCGCTCAAGGGGTTCTGTAACGTGAAACCAGCAGAAGCTGGGCAAATTTGCCATCATGAACATTCCACCTGCGGAGATCATGGACATGCCGCTACGCCCCCTATTCGCCGCCTTGCTGCTGGCCGCCAGCCTCACCGCCCAGGCCGCCACCGAGGTATTGCCGCTACAACACCGCAGCAGCGCCGAACTGCTGCCCGCCGCCCAGGCATTCATCGGCAAGGACGGCACGGTCAGCGCCTTCGAGAACAAGCTGATCGTCAACGCCAGCCCCGAACGCATCGACGACCTGCGCACCCTGCTGCAACAGCTGGACACCGCACCCAAGCGCCTGCTGATCAGCGTCGACAACAACGACAGCAACTTCCAGGACAACCGTGGCAACGCGCGCGTCATCCACTATGGCACCAGCAACCGTGACGGCGGCATGCAGCAGATTCAGGCCAGCGAAGGCCAGCCGGCGCTGATCCAGATTGGCCAGAGCATCCCGATCACCAGCACCAGCACCGACGGCTACGGGCGCATCCAGAGCAATACCGAATACCGCAACGTGCCCCAGGGCTTCTACGTCACCCCCAGCTTGAGTGGCGATACGGTTCGTCTGCAAATAAGCACCAATAATGACCGTATCAGCCAGGAACGTGCTGATGTAGTGAAAGTGCAAAGCACCGACACGACAATCACCGGCAAGCTCGGAGAATGGATCACACTGGCGGGCTACAACCAGCAGAGCCAAGCCGACCGTAGCGCCTCAAGCCACAGTTACAGCACCCAACGGGGTGAAAACATGACTTTGCGCGTCAAAGTCGACCTTCTCGACTGATCCCAGGCAATTCAAGGCCTCGACCAAAGGCCTTGAAACTGACTGCCAAGTCGCATTAGACCAAAGATGTAGTAAGTGAAAAAAACCACTACAAAACATTTGACAGGGTCTTTTTCCCAAGGGCATGATGGCCTCGCTCCCGCTAATCAGGGGCCCTGGCAAGGGCCTTCGAGGCGCGCTCCTCCCACCCCTGGAGGCGTCTCGTGTCTATACGGCCCACAAGGCGGTTCGACGGGATTGCGACTGCAACGAAGAAGTTGTCCCGAGGGACGGAAGCGCATCACCGCAGTACTGGCAATCGCGTAGCACCGCAGCAAGGCAACCACGAGCCAACCTGCCGGAGCACCCTTTCGCCTGGCCTGCACACCCTTCCCCTTCGAGCCTTCGCGTTCGCCGCCGCACTCCTGCGAACAGGACAGCCGCCAGCTCCTGATCTGCTCCGAGCATCAGCACAATTACCCCAAGATCGATGCGACGAGGTTTATTTCCATGGCACTGACACGCGAACAGCAAATTGCAGCCCTCGAGAAAGACTGGGCCGAGAACCCGCGCTGGAAAGGCGTGACCCGTACCTACACCGCCGCTGATGTCGTTCGCCTGCGTGGCTCCCTGCAGCCGGAGCACACCCTGGCCCGCCTGGGTGCAGAAAAACTGTGGAAGCTGGTCACCGAAGGTGCCCACCCGTCCTTCCGCCCAGAAAAAGATTTCGTCAACTGCATGGGCGCCCTGACCGGCGGCCAGGCAGTGCAGCAGGTCAAGGCCGGCATCCAGGCCATCTACCTGTCCGGCTGGCAGGTTGCCGCCGACAACAACTCGGCCGAGTCCATGTACCCTGACCAGTCGCTGTACCCGGTCGACTCGGTACCGACCGTGGTCAAGCGCATCAACAACGCCTTCCGCCGCGCCGACCAGATTCAGTGGAAAGCCGGCAAGAACCCGGGCGACGATGGCTACATCGACTACTTCGCACCGATCGTGGCCGACGCCGAAGCCGGTTTCGGTGGCGTGCTGAACGCCTACGAACTGATGAAGAACATGATCGAAGCAGGCGCCGCCGGTGTGCACTTCGAAGACCAGCTGGCCTCGGTGAAAAAATGCGGCCACATGGGTGGCAAGGTACTGGTACCGACCCAGGAAGCCGTGCAAAAGCTGGTGGCCGCGCGCCTGGCAGCTGACGTATCGGGCGTGCCGACCATCATCCTGGCCCGCACCGACGCCAACGCCGCCGACCTGCTGACCAGCGACTGCGACCCGTACGACCAGCCGTTCGTGATTGGCGAGCGCACCCGTGAAGGCTTCTACAAGGTACGCGCCGGCCTCGACCAGGCCATCGCCCGCGGCCTGGCCTACGCGCCGTACGCCGACCTGATCTGGTGCGAAACCGCCAAGCCGGACCTGGACGAAGCCCGCCGCTTCGCCGAAGCGATCAAGAAGGAGTATCCGGACCAGATCCTGTCGTACAACTGCTCGCCTTCCTTCAACTGGAAGAAGAACCTGGACGACGCGACCATCGCCAAGTTCCAGCGCGAGCTGTCGGCAATGGGCTACAAGCACCAGTTCATCACCCTGGCCGGCATCCACAACATGTGGCACGGCATGTTCAACCTGGCGCACGACTACGCCCGCAACGACATGACCGCCTACGTGAAGCTGCAGGAGCAGGAATTCGCTGACGCCAACAAAGGCTACACCTTCGTGGCGCACCAGCAGGAAGTGGGCACTGGCTACTTCGACGACATGACCACCGTGATTCAGGGTGGCGCATCGTCGGTGACTGCACTGACCGGTTCGACCGAGGAAGAGCAGTTCCACTGATAGTGGGTTGCTGTTGAAGAAAGGCCCGAGGCTTGTTAAAGCCCCGGGCCTTTCTTTTTGGTCTGTACCCAGAAATACACGGACCCTGTAGGAGCGGCCTTGTGTCGCGAAGGGCTGCAAAGCAGCCCCCGCATTTTTTGCCTCGATGCTTAAATCCTGGGGCCGCTCTGCGGCCCTTTCGCGACACAAGGCCGCTCCTACAAAGCAATCGCGAAGCCCTGCACTACCTCAGTGCTTCATGCCCAGTTCCGCATCATCCATCAGTGCCTTGGCCATCGCGCTCAGATAGTGGGCGGCCCAGATCATCATCGGTTTCTCATCCATCAGGCCGGTGATGGTCAGTTCGCGCACGTAACCCATCAATTCCGAAGACTGCTCGCGGGCGTCGCGACAGGGAATACCTGGCTCGATGCGGAACAGTGGGTGGGTGCCGTATTCGCCTTGGTAGAAGGTGGTCTTGCCGACAGTGAATTGGGTGTCTTCTGTGGTCATTTTTGAATCCCCTGAAAATTCTCGACTGCCTGGACGGGCCCTTTCGCGGGTAAACCCGCTCCCACAGGGACTGTGCAAGTCTTGAAGACTGTGGTGAACCTGTGGGAACGGGTTTACCCGCGAAGAGGCCCGCCCAGACAACACATCACTCAAGCCTCAGTGCAAAGTCCGAGGCTCAGAAGGCATCTGCACCTGAATCAATGCCGACTCAAGCAAAGCCCGCAGCGCCTCAAGGTCATGCATCGAGGTCATCATCAGGATCGACGCTGGTGATTTGGGCTGCAGCAGCAAGGCCTGATGCACCACGGTCGCCGCGCACAGCGCGTAGTCGGTGGCCTGGATCAGGGTGTCTTCGAGGGAATGGGGGTTGTGGGGTGGATCGGGGACAACTTTCAGCATGACTCGCTCCTTTCTTTCCTGTTTGGCTACCATCCGCCCGCTGTCAAACGGTTGGGTGGCAGCTATGCGCGGGTTGACAGACCGGTGGAAAGAAAGAAAGACCGGCGCACGCGAGCGTGCCCACACGCACAGCCGCCATTGAGGCAAAGCGAGTGCACCTTCTTTCAATTCCGGCCTGTCAAAGCCTTGTCGTTGATGTGCAACGGCACGCCGAGACTAGAGCGCTGCCACAGCAGCCGCAACGGAAAAAAGGCGGCAAGAGTATGTTTGGGAAATGGCCTACATGGAAGGGGTTAAATCCGACATCTCAGGTGTTCTGCGCCCGGTTGCGTCAGGGCGGCGAGGTGCCTGCCTTGGTTTTTGCGGTGTTGCGTAGATCGAGCGCCGCCCGCGCGGCGCTTCGCGGGACAAGCCCGCTCCCACATTTGTTGCAACGTGGCCATGCCTGTGGGAGACGCGTTGTCCGCCTTGGCGCATGACTTGAGACAGATGGGACGGCAGCAGCGCCAGTCGAGAAATCAGGCCAGGGCAACCAGGCTGACAACCATGGCCTGACAGGTTCGGCACGTTGCAACAAATGTGGGAGCGGGCTTGTCCCGCGAAGCGCCGCGCGGGCGGCGCTCGGTCTCACAGGCGCCACATTCCTTTCATCAAGCCCATGGCAGCCCCAACACAATCCAAAGGCATCACCGGCAAAACCCATATTCAGGTCTATGCTTGAGGCAGCACAGCCGCAAGGACCGCCCATGCTTCGTCCAAGCCACCTGATGATTCTCGCCCTGACCGCCGCCGCCCTCTATATATATGCACTGGCCAGCGACAGCACCCTGCTTGCCCTCCTGGCCAAACCAATCCCGGTACTGACCCTGATCGCCTGGCTGCGCAGCACCTCTGCCACACCTTATCGCCAGTGGATCACCCTCGGCCTGGCACTCTCGGTACTCGGCGACATCCTGCTGGCCATCCCCGCCGACCTGTTCGTGTTCGGCCTGGCTGCCTTCCTCTGCGCCCACTTGGCCTACCTGCGCGCCTATTGCAGCCAGACCCTGCGCCCAGCCCTGCCCGCACTGCTGCTGAGCGCCATTACCGGCATCACTCTGCTCGGCGTGCTGGCCAGCCACGGCCTCGGCCCGCTGCTGATCCCGATCGTGCTCTATGCCTTGGCCATCAGCGCCATGCTCTGGCGCGCCCTGGCCTGTGGCGGGCTCGCCGCGCTCGGCGCCTGCCTGTTCGTGCTCTCCGACAGCCTGATCGGTATCGACCGCTTCGTCAGCCCGTTCGCCGCCGCGCCGTACCTGATCATCCTCACCTACTGGCTCGGCCAATGGGCGATCGCTTCATCAGCCAGTCATCGCTCAATCGGTAAAGTATTGACCCAGGGCGGGGCAAGCGGCGTCAGAAGCTGCTAGAACAGGCGTTTTTTGCATTTGCAAGTAGGGGGAATCGCCAGATGAACTTTACAAGACACAGAACAACGGAAATATCAGACATCAGATCAAATGATATTAATTATCATTTCGAAACTTGCAATTCGTTACCATTCGCAGGAAACATAATTAACAAAACCGCACGCAATGCCCGAATCTCAAGGCTTTCAGCCAGTTACAAGCGGCTTTTGTACTTAATCCTACGAATAAATTTGCTACAGAAATTTTACTTGCACGGGGTTTACCCATAAAATCAGCGCGATTGATTCAGCTGCGACATTTGGTCACTGCATGTGCGACACCAGGTCGCCGCTCTACACTTATTTCAGACTGCAGAGCTGGGTCTCTGTATAAGGATCTCTAGCATGTCCGATTCGGCAGGACTCATCGCCCACAACTGGGGCTTTGCCATCTTCCTCCTGGGTGTCGTCGGCCTGTGCGCCTTCATGCTCGGCCTTTCCAGCCTGCTCGGTAGCAAGGCCTGGGGCCGCGCCAAGAACGAACCCTTCGAATCCGGCATGCTGCCCGTCGGCAGCGCCCGCCTGCGCCTGTCCGCCAAATTCTATCTGGTCGCGATGCTGTTCGTGATCTTCGATATCGAAGCCCTCTTTCTCTTTGCATGGTCTGTGTCCGTCCGCGAAAGCGGCTGGACCGGATTCGTCGAAGCACTCGTTTTCATAGCAATTCTGTTGGCTGGTCTTGTCTACCTATGGCGCGTCGGGGCACTTGATTGGGCTCCCGAAGGTCGCCGCAAGCGGCAAGCGAAGCTGAAACAATGAGGCTTTGGCATGCAATACAATCTCACCAGAATCGATCCGGATGCGCCCAACGAGCAGTACCCGGTCGGTGAACGGGAAACCGTCACCGATCAACTGCTGGAGGACCAGGTCCACAAGAACATCTTCATGGGCAAGCTTGAAGATGTGCTGCGTGGCGCGGTCAACTGGGGTCGCAAGAACTCCCTCTGGCCGTACAACTTCGGCCTGTCCTGCTGCTACGTGGAAATGACCACGGCCTTCACGGCACCCCACGACATCGCCCGCTTCGGCGCCGAAGTCATCCGGGCATCGCCGCGTCAGGCCGACTTCATGGTCATCGCCGGTACCTGCTTCGTCAAAATGGCGCCGATCATCCAGCGCCTGTACGAGCAGATGCTCGAGCCGAAATGGGTAATCTCCATGGGTTCGTGCGCCAACTCCGGCGGCATGTACGACATCTACTCGGTCGTTCAGGGGGTCGACAAGTTCCTCCCCGTGGACGTCTATGTGCCCGGCTGCCCGCCACGCCCTGAGGCTTTCCTGCAAGGCTTGATGCTGCTGCAGGAGTCGATCGGCCAAGAACGACGCCCGCTTTCCTGGGTTGTTGGTGATCAAGGTATTTACCGTGCCGAGATGCCAGCCCAGAAAGACCTGCGTCGTGAGCAGCGCATTGCAGTAACCAACCTGCGCAGCCCCGACGAAGTCTGATCCAGCGACCTGCCGCCCGCTCCCCTGGAGCCGGCGGCCTGGCTTCATTCTTAACGTTGACCCAAAGCGACCGAGACCATGACAGCGGACAACGCTATTTTCATTCCGCCCTACAAGGCTGACGACCAGGATGTGGTCGTCGAACTGCACAATCGTTTTGGCGCCGAAGCATTCGTCGCCCAGGAAACCCGCACCGGCATGCCCGTGCTGTGGGTCAAGCGCGAGCAGCTCAAGGAAGTGCTCAGCTTCCTGCGCGGCGTAGCCAAGCCCTACAGCATGCTGTACGACCTGCACGGCGTCGACGAGCGCCTGCGCACCCAGCGCCGCGGCCTGCCAGCCGCCGACTTCAGCGTGTTCTACCACCTGCTGTCGATCGAGCGTAACAGCGATGTGATGATCAAGGTGTCGCTCAGCGAAGGCGACCTGAACCTGCCGACCGTGACCGGTATCTGGCCGAACGCCAACTGGTACGAGCGCGAAGTCTGGGACATGTTCGGCATCGACTTTGCCGGCCACCCGCACCTCAGCCGCATCATGATGCCACCCACCTGGGAAGGCCACCCGCTGCGCAAGGACTACCCGGCCCGCGCCACCGAGTTCGATCCCTACAGCCTGACCCTGGCCAAGCAGCAGCTTGAAGAGGAATCGGCACGCTTCAACCCTGAAGCCTGGGGCATGAAGCGCCAGGGCGCCAACGAGGACTACATGTTCCTCAACCTCGGCCCCAACCACCCTTCCGCGCACGGTGCCTTCCGTATCGTCCTGCAGCTGGACGGTGAAGAGATCGTCGACTGCGTACCGGACATTGGCTACCACCACCGTGGCGCCGAAAAAATGGCCGAACGCCAGTCCTGGCACAGCTTCATCCCCTACACCGACCGTATCGACTACCTCGGCGGGGTAATGAACAACCTGCCGTACGTGCTCGCGGTCGAGAAGCTGGCCGGCATCAAGGTGCCACAGAAGGTCGACACCATCCGCGTGATGCTGGCCGAGTTCTTCCGTATCACCAGTCACCTGCTGTTCCTGGGCACCTACATCCAGGACGTCGGCGCCATGACCCCGGTGTTCTTCACCTTCACCGACCGCCAGCGCGCGTACACCGTGATCGAAGCGATCACCGGTTTCCGCCTGCACCCGGCCTGGTACCGCATCGGTGGCGTCGCCCACGACCTGCCGCGCGGCTGGGACAAGCTGGTCAAGGACTTCGTCGAATGGCTGCCCAAGCGCCTCGACGAGTACGAAAAGGCCGCCCTGCAGAACAGCATCCTCAAGGGCCGGACCATCGGCGTTGCCGCGTACAACACCAAGGAAGCCCTGGCCTGGGGTACCACCGGTGCCGGCCTGCGTGCCACCGGTTGCGACTTCGACCTGCGTAAAGCCCGCCCCTACTCCGGTTACGAGAACTTCGAGTTCGAAGTACCGCTGGCCCACAATGGCGATGCCTACGATCGCTGCATGGTCCGTGTCGAGGAGATGCGCCAGAGTATCCGCATCATCGACCAGTGCCTGCGCAACATGCCGGAAGGCCCGTACAAGGCGGATCACCCGCTGACCACGCCGCCGCCGAAAGAGCGCACCCTGCAGCACATCGAAACCCTGATCACGCACTTCCTGCAAGTCTCGTGGGGCCCGGTCATGCCGGCCAACGAGTCGTTCCAGATGATCGAGGCGACCAAGGGCATCAACAGTTACTACCTGACGAGCGATGGCGGCACCATGAGCTACCGCACCCGGATCCGTACCCCGAGCTACCCGCACCTGCAGCAGATCCCTTCGGTGATCAAAGGCAGCATGGTCGCCGACCTCATTGCGTACCTGGGCAGTATCGACTTCGTTATGGCTGACGTGGACCGCTAAGCATGAACAGTACGCTTATCCAGACAGACCGTTTCGCCCTGAGCGAAACCGAGCGCTCGGCCATCGAGCACGAAATGCATCACTACGAGGACCCACGCGCGGCGTCCATCGAAGCCCTGAAGATCGTCCAGAAGGAACGTGGCTGGGTGCCGGACGGCGCCATCCACGCCATCGGCGAAGTACTGGGCATCCCGGCCAGCGACGTCGAAGGTGTCGCCACCTTCTACAGCCAGATCTTCCGTCAGCCGGTCGGCCGCCACATCATCCGCGTGTGCGACAGCATGGTCTGCTACATCGGCGGCCATGAATCCGTGGTCAGCCAGATTCAAAGCGAACTGGGCATCGGCCTGGGCCAGACCACCGCCGACGGCCGCTTCACCCTGCTGCCGGTATGCTGCCTGGGCAACTGCGACAAGGCCCCGGCGCTGATGATCGACGACGACACCTTCGGTGACGTACAGCCGGCTGGCGTTTCCAAATTGCTGGAGGGTTACGTATGACCATTACTTCCTTCGGCCCGGCCAACCGCATCGCGCGCACGGCCGAAACCCACCCGCTGACCTGGCGCCTGCGTGACGACGGCGAGCCGGTCTGGCTTGCCGAGTACGAATCGAAGAACGGCTACGCTGCCGCCCGCAAGGCGCTGGCGCAGATGTCGGCCGACGACATCGTGCAAAGCGTCAAGGACTCCGGCCTCAAGGGCCGCGGTGGTGCAGGCTTCCCCACTGGCGTGAAGTGGGGCCTGATGCCCAAAGACGAATCCATGAACATCCGCTACCTGCTGTGCAACGCGGACGAAATGGAGCCGAACACCTGGAAGGACCGCATGCTGATGGAGCAACAGCCCCATCTGCTGGTCGAGGGCATGCTGATCAGCGCCCGCGCCCTGAAGGCCTACCGTGGCTACATCTTCCTGCGTGGCGAATACACCACCGCAGCGAAGAACCTGAACCGCGCCATCGAGGAAGCCAAGGCCGCCGGCCTGCTGGGCAAGAACATCCTCGGCAGCGGTTTCGATTTCGAGCTGTTCGTGCACACCGGTGCCGGCCGCTACATCTGCGGTGAAGAAACCGCACTGATCAACTCGCTGGAAGGCCGCCGCGCCAACCCGCGCTCCAAGCCGCCCTTCCCTGCCGCCGTGGGCGTGTGGGGCAAGCCGACTTGCGTGAACAACGTCGAAACCCTGTGCAACGTCCCGGCCATCGTCGCCAACGGCAACGACTGGTACAAGTCGCTGGCCCGCGAAGGCAGCGAAGACCATGGCACCAAGCTGATGGGCTTCTCCGGCAAGGTGAAGAACCCGGGCCTGTGGGAACTGCCGTTCGGCGTCACCGCCCGCGAACTGTTCGAAGACTATGCCGGCGGCATGCGCGACGGCTTCAAGCTCAAGTGCTGGCAGCCAGGCGGCGCCGGTACCGGCTTCCTGCTGCCCGAGCACCTCGACGCGCAGATGTACGCCGGCGGCATCGCCAAGGTCGGCACCCGTATGGGTACCGGTCTGGCAATGGCGGTGGACGACAGCATCAACATGGTTTCGCTGCTGCGCAACATGGAAGAGTTCTTCGCCCGCGAATCGTGCGGCTGGTGCACCCCATGCCGTGACGGCCTGCCATGGAGCGTGAAGATGCTGCGCGCACTGGAAAAAGGCCAGGGCCGCGCCGAAGACATCGAGACGCTGCTGGGCCTGGTCAACTTCCTCGGCCCTGGCCGTACCTTCTGTGCTCACGCACCAGGTGCCGTCGAGCCGCTGGGCAGTGCCATCAAATACTTCCGCTCGGAATTCGAGGCAGGTGTCGCTCCAGCTGGTGCTGGCGATGCGCTGCGCCCGAACCTGGCGAAGCCGATCGTGGTCGGCGCATAACAAGATGATTAAGGCGGGTGGTCCGTGCCACTCGCCAGCTTGCCGGCAGGCCCGAGAAATCGTGGCGTGTCGCAAGCTCACCGATTTCCATTAGCCACGCCCGCTCACGCGGGCCAACGAAGAACTTTGAACAATGGCCACTATCCACGTAGACGGCAAAGCGCTCGAAGTCAACGGTGCAGACAACCTGTTACAGGCCTGTCTGTCGCTCGGCCTCGACATCCCTTATTTCTGCTGGCACCCGGCGCTTGGTAGCGTTGGCGCCTGCCGGCAGTGCGCGGTCAAGCAGTACACCGACGAGAACGACACCCGCGGTCGTATCGTCATGTCCTGCATGACCCCTGCCTCCGACGGCACCTGGATCTCCATCGACGATGAAGAGTCCAAGGCGTTCCGCGCCAGCGTCGTCGAATGGCTGATGACCAACCACCCGCACGACTGCCCGGTGTGCGAGGAAGGCGGTCACTGCCACCTGCAGGACATGACGGTAATGACCGGCCACAACGAGCGCCGCTACCGTTTCACCAAGCGTACCCACCAGAACCAGGACCTCGGCCCGTTCATCGCCCATGAGATGAACCGCTGCATCGCCTGCTACCGCTGCGTGCGCTACTACAAGGACTATGCCGGTGGTACCGACCTGGGCGTTTACGGCGCCCACGACAACGTGTACTTCGGCCGCGTCGAAGACGGCGTGCTGGAAAGCGAATTCTCCGGCAACCTGACCGAGGTCTGCCCGACCGGCGTGTTCACCGACAAGACCCACTCCGAGCGCTACAACCGCAAGTGGGACATGCAGTTTGCCCCGAGCATCTGCCACGGCTGCTCCAGCGGCTGCAACATCAGCCCGGGCGAGCGCTACGGCGAACTGCGTCGGGTGGAAAACCGCTTCAACGGCTCGGTCAACCAGTACTTCCTGTGCGACCGTGGCCGCTTCGGCTATGGCTACGTCAACCGCAAGGATCGCCCACGCCAGCCACACCTGGCCGACGGCACCAAGCTGGGCCTGGACGCCGCTCTGGACAAGGCCGCCGACTTGCTGCGCGGCCGTACCATCGTCGGTATCGGCTCGCCACGCGCCAGCCTGGAAAGCAACTACGGCCTGCGTGAGCTGGTCGGTGCCGAGTACTTCTACTCGGGTATGGAAGCCGGCGAACTGGCCCGCGTACGCCTGGCCCTGAACGTGCTGAACAACAGCCCGCTGCCGGTCCCGACCCTGCGCGACATCGAAGACCACGACGCCGTGTTCGTGCTCGGTGAAGACCTGACCCAGACCGCCGCCCGCGTCGCCCTGGCCGTGCGCCAGGCCACCAAGGGCAAGGCCGAGGCCATGGCCGAAGCGATGAAGGTGCAGCCGTGGCTCGACGCCGCCGTGAAGAACATCGGCCAGCACGCGCTGTACCCGCTGTTCATCGCTTCGCTGGCTGAAACCAAGCTGGACGACGTCGCCGAAGAATGCGTGCACGCCGCCCCGGCCGATCTGGCCCGCATCGGTTTTGCCGTGGCCCACGCCATCGACCCGAGCGCCCCTGCCGTCGAAGGCCTGGACGCCGAAGCGAAAGCCCTGGCCCAGCGCATCGCCGACGCCCTGGTCGCGGCCAAGCGCCCACTGGTCGTAGCCGGTACTTCGCTGGCCGACCCGGCGCTGATCGAAGCCGCCGCCAACATCGCCAAGGCGCTGAAACTGCGCGAGAAGAACGGCTCACTGAGCCTGGTGGTGCCTGAAGCCAACAGCCTCGGCCTGGCCATGCTCGGTGGCGAGTCGGTCGATGCCGCGCTGGACGCGGTCATCAGCGGCAAGGCCGACGCCATCGTCGTGCTGGAAAACGACCTGTACGCCCGCGTACCGGCCGCCAAGGTCGATGCAGCCCTGGCCGCGGCCAAGGTAGTGATCGTTGCCGACCACTCGAAAACCCCGACTGTCGACCGCGCCCACCTGGTGCTACCGGCCGCCTCGTTCGCCGAAGGCGACGGTACCCTGGTCAGCCAGGAAGGCCGCGCCCAGCGTTTCTTCCAGGTCTTCGACCCGCAATACCTGGACAGCAGCATCCAGATCCACGAAGGCTGGCGCTGGATGCACGCCCTGCGTGCCACCCTGCTGAACAAGCCGGTCGACTGGACCCAGCTGGACCACGTCACCAGCGCCTGCGCCGAAGCCGCCCCGCAACTGGCCGGCATCGTCAACGCCGCGCCAAGCGCCGCGTTCCGCATCAAGGGCATGAAACTGGCCCGTGAGCCGCTGCGCTACTCCGGCCGTACCGCCATGCGCGCCAACATCAGCGTGCACGAGCCGCGTACTCCGCAAGACAAGGACACCGCGTTCGCCTTCTCCATGGAAGGCTACTCGGGTTCGGCCGAACCGCGTCAGCAAGTGCCGTTCGCCTGGTCGCCGGGCTGGAACTCGCCGCAAGCCTGGAACAAGTTCCAGGACGAGGTCGGTGGCCACCTGCGTGCAGGTGACCCGGGCGTACGCCTGATCGAACCGCAAGGCGACCGCCTGCACTGGTTCAATACCATTCCGGGCGCCTTCAACCCGGCCCGTGGTACCTGGACTGCCGTGCCATTCTTCCACCTGTTCGGCAGCGAAGAAAGCTCCTCGCGCGCCGCACCGGTACAAGAGCGCATCCCGGCAGCCTACGTGGCCCTGGCCAAGTCCGAAGCCGACCGCCTGGGCGTCAACGACGGTGCCCTGCTGAGCCTGAACGTTGCCGGTGTGGCCCTGCGCCTGCCGCTGCGTATCAATGAAGAGCTGGGCGCTGGCCTGGTCGCGTTGCCGAAAGGCCTGGCCGGCATTCCGCCTGCCATCTTCGGTGCATCCGTCGAAGGTCTGCAGGAGGCAGCACAATGAGCTGGTTCACCCCCGAAGTGATCGATGTGATCCTGACCGTGCTGCGGGCCATCGTGGTCCTGCTGGCGGTGGTGGTCTGCGGCGCGCTGCTCAGCTTCGTCGAGCGCCGCCTGCTGGGCTGGTGGCAGGACCGTTACGGTCCGAACCGCGTCGGCCCGTTCGGCATGTTCCAGATCGCTGCCGACATGCTGAAGATGTTCTTCAAGGAAGACTGGAACCCGCCCTTCGTCGACCGCGTGATCTTCACCCTGGCACCGGTAGTGGCCATGAGCGCCCTGCTGATCGCCTTCGTGGTCATCCCGATCACCCCGACCTGGGGCGTCGCCGACCTGAACATCGGCCTGCTGTTCTTCTTCGCCATGGCCGGCCTGTCGGTCTACGCGGTGCTGTTCGCCGGCTGGTCGTCGAACAACAAGTACGCCCTGCTGGGCAGCTTGCGTGCCTCGGCACAGACCGTGTCGTACGAAGTGTTCCTGGGCCTGGCGCTGATGGGCGTGGTGGTGCAGGTGGGTTCGTTCAACATGCGCGACATCGTTGAATACCAGGCCCAGAACCTGTGGTTCATCATTCCGCAGTTCTTCGGCTTCTGCACCTTCTTCATCGCTGGCGTCGCCGTGACTCACCGTCACCCGTTCGACCAGCCCGAAGCGGAACAGGAACTGGCCGACGGCTACCACATCGAGTATGCCGGCATGAAATGGGGCATGTTCTTCGTCGGTGAGTACATCGGCATCATCCTCATCTCGGCGCTGCTGGTAACCCTGTTCTTCGGCGGCTGGCACGGCCCGTTCGGCATCCTGCCGCAACTGTCGTTCCTGTGGTTCGCGCTGAAGACCGCGTTCTTCATCATGCTGTTCATCCTGCTGCGCGCCTCGATCCCGCGCCCACGCTATGACCAGGTGATGGACTTCAGCTGGAAGTTCTGCCTGCCGCTGACCCTGATCAATTTGCTGGTGACCGCTGCGATCGTGCTCTACAACACGCCAGCCGTCGCGGCCCAGTGAGGATTTGACCCATGTTCAAGTATATCGGCGACATCGTTAAGGGCACCGGCACCCAGCTGCGCAGCCTGGCAATGGTGTTCTCCCACGGGTTCCGCAAGCGCGACACCCTGCAGTACCCCGAAGAACCCGTGTACCTGCCGCCGCGCTACCGCGGCCGCATCGTCCTCACCCGCGACCCCGATGGCGAGGAGCGCTGCGTAGCGTGCAACCTCTGCGCGGTGGCCTGCCCGGTCGGCTGCATCTCGCTGCAGAAGGCCGAGACCGAGGACGGCCGCTGGTACCCGGAGTTCTTCCGCATCAACTTCTCGCGCTGCATCTTCTGCGGCCTGTGTGAAGAAGCGTGCCCGACCACCGCGATCCAGCTGACTCCGGATTTCGAAATGGCCGAGTTCAAGCGTCAGGACCTGGTGTACGAGAAAGAAGATCTGCTGATCTCCGGCCCCGGCAAGAACCCTGACTACAACTTCTACCGTGTTGCCGGCATGGCAATCGCTGGCAAGCCGAAGGGCTCTGCACAGAACGAAGCCGAGCCGATCAACGTGAAGAGCTTGCTCCCATAAGGACAGAAAGATGGAATTCGCTTTCTACTTCGCATCCGGGATCGCCGTGGTCTCCACCCTTCGGGTGGTGACCGGCACCAACCCCGTGCACGCCTTGCTTTACCTGATCATTTCGCTGATTTCCGTGGCCATGATCTTCTTCGCCCTGGGTGCGCCGTTCGCCGGCGCCCTGGAAGTGATCGCCTACGCCGGCGCCATCATGGTGCTGTTCGTGTTCGTGGTGATGATGCTCAACCTCGGGCCGGCTTCGGTCGCCCAGGAACGGGGCTGGCTCAAGCCCGGTATCTGGGCCGGGCCGGTGATCCTCGCCGCCCTGCTGCTGCTGGAGCTGCTGTACGTGCTGTTCGTCACCCCGAGCGGCGCCGGCATCAGCGGTACCACCGTGGGCCCGAAAGAAGTCGGCATCAGCCTGTTCGGCCCTTACCTGCTGGTGGTCGAACTGGCTTCGATGCTGCTGCTGGCCGCGGCCGTCACCGCCTTCCACCTGGGCCGCAACGAGGCGAAGGAGTAAATCATGGGTGCTATCCCTCTCGAGCATGGTCTGGCGGTCGCCGGCATCCTGTTATGCTTAGGTCTGGTTGGCCTGATGGTCCGCCGCAACATCCTCTTCGTGCTCATGAGCCTGGAAGTCATGATGAACGCCTCTGCCCTGGCGTTCGTCGTCGCCGGTGCCCGTTGGGTCCAGCCCGACGGCCAGGTGATGTTCATTCTGGTGATCAGCCTGGCAGCCGCCGAGGCCAGTATTGGCCTGGCCATCCTGCTGCAGCTGTATCGCCGCTTCCACACTCTCGACATCGATGCTGCCAGTGAGATGCGCGGATGAACCTTCTCTTCCTGACTTTCGTCTTCCCCCTCGTCGGCTTCCTGCTGCTGTCGTTCTCGCGCGGGCGGTTCTCGGAGAACCTGTCCGCCCTGATCGGCGTCGGCTCGGTAGGCCTTTCGGCGGCCACCGCCGCCTACGTCATCTGGCAATTCAATGTCGCCCCGCCTGAAGGCGGCGCGTACAGCCAGCTGCTGTGGCAGTGGATGTCGGTGGACGGCTTCGCGCCGAACTTCACCCTGTACCTGGACGGCCTGTCGGTCACCATGCTCGGCGTTGTCACCGGTGTCGGCTTCCTGATCCACCTGTTCGCTTCCTGGTACATGCGTGGCGAAGCCGGTTACTCGCGCTTCTTCGCGTACACCAACCTGTTCATCGCCAGCATGCTGTTCCTGGTGCTTGGCGACAACCTGCTGTTCATCTACTTCGGCTGGGAAGGCGTGGGCCTGTGCTCGTACCTGTTGATCGGTTTCTACTACAGCAACCGCAACAACGGTAACGCGGCACTCAAGGCATTCATCGTCACCCGTATCGGCGACGTGTTCATGGCCATCGGCCTGTTCATCCTGTTCGTCCAGCTGGGTACCCTGAACGTGCAGGAACTGCTGGTGCTGGCACCGCAGAAGTTCCAGGCTGGCGACACCTGGATGGTGCTGGCAACCCTGATGCTGCTGGGTGGTGCGGTCGGTAAATCGGCCCAGCTACCACTGCAGACCTGGCTGGCCGACGCGATGGCCGGCCCGACTCCGGTCTCCGCGCTGATCCACGCGGCAACCATGGTGACTGCGGGCGTGTACCTGATCGCCCGTACCAACGGCCTGTTCCTGCTGGCGCCGGACATCCTGCACCTGGTAGGGGTGGTCGGTGGCGTGACCCTGGTACTGGCCGGCTTCGCCGCGCTGGTGCAGACCGACATCAAGCGTATCCTCGCCTACTCGACCATGAGCCAGATCGGCTACATGTTCCTGGCCCTGGGCGTTGGCGCCTGGGACGCGGCGATCTTCCACCTGATGACCCACGCCTTCTTCAAGGCCCTGCTGTTCCTTGCCTCCGGTGCGGTGATCGTTGCCTGCCACCACGAGCAGGACATCTTCAAGATGGGCGGCCTGTGGAAGAAACTGCCGCTGGCCTACGCCAGCTTCGTGGTCGGTGGCGCTGCCCTGGCTGCCCTGCCGATCGTGACCGTGGGCTTCTACTCCAAGGACGAGATCCTCTGGGAAGCCTTCGCCAGCGGCAACACCGGCCTGCTGTACGCCGGCCTGGTCGGTGCGTTCATGACCTCGCTGTACACCTTCCGCCTGATCTTCATCGCCTTCCACGGCGAAGCCAAGACCGAAGCCCACGCTGGCCACGGCATCAGCCACTGGCTGCCGCTGGGCGTGCTGATCGTGCTGTCGACCTTCGTCGGCGCCTGGATCACCCCGCCACTGGCAGGTGTGCTGCCTGAAAGCGCCGGCCACGCCGGTGGCGAAGCCAAGCACGCGCTGGAGATCACTTCGGGCGCCATCGCCATCGCCGGTATCCTGCTGTCGGCCCTGCTGTTCCTGGGCAAGCGCCGCTTCGTCAGCGCCGTCGCCAACAGCGGTATCGGTCGTGTCCTGTCGGCCTGGTGGTTCGCCGCCTGGGGCTTCGACTGGATCTACGACAAGCTGTTCGTCAAACCTTACCTGCTGATCAGCCACATCCTGCGCAAGGATCCGGTTGACCGCAGCATCGGCCTGATTCCTCGCCTGGCTCGCGGCGGCCACGTCGCCATGAGCAAGACCGAGACCGGCCAGCTGCGCTGGTACACCGCTTCGATCGCCGTTGGCGCAGTGCTGGTACTCGGCGCTGTGGTAGTGGCCGCGGTATGACCATGAACCTTGCGAACCTTGCGACCCTGCAAAAGGAAACGAACCCGTCATGATTT
This sequence comes from Pseudomonas sp. SA233, assembly GCF_054792385.1. Lineage (NCBI taxonomy): Bacteria > Pseudomonadati > Pseudomonadota > Gammaproteobacteria > Pseudomonadales > Pseudomonadaceae > Pseudomonas > Pseudomonas sp. SA233. The sequence goes on from NZ_CP096449.1 coordinate 3,838,348, forward strand.
TGCCTTGGCTGATCCTGATCCCCTTCATCGGCGGCTTCCTGTGCTGGCTGGGTGAGCGCTTCGGCGCCACCCTGCCACGCTGGATCGCGCTGCTGACCATGTCCCTTCTGCTCGGCATCGGCCTGTGGCTGTGGGGTAACGGCGACTACACCCTGGCACCCGCTCCGGGCGCCGAGCCTGCCTGGGCCCTGGAATACAAAGTCCAGTGGATCCAGCGTTTCGGCATCAGCATCCACCTGGCCCTCGACGGCCTGTCGCTGCTGATGATCCTGCTCACCGGCCTGCTCGGTGTGCTGTCGGTACTGTGTTCCTGGAAAGAGATCCAGCGTCACGTCGGCTTCTTCCACCTCAACCTGATGTGGATCCTTGGCGGCGTGGTCGGTGTGTTCCTGGCCCTGGACCTGTTCCTGTTCTTCTTCTTCTGGGAAATGATGCTGGTGCCGATGTACTTCCTCATCGCGCTCTGGGGTCACAGCTCGTCGGACGGCAAGAAGACCCGGATCTACGCGGCGACCAAGTTCTTCATCTTCACCCAGGCCAGCGGCCTGATCATGCTGGTGGCGATCCTCGGCCTGGTGCTGGTCAACTACACCAACACCGGCGTGATCACCTTCAACTACAGCGACCTGCTCAAGGCAGAACTGCCAGCCGGTACCGAATACCTGCTGATGCTGGGCTTCTTCATCGCCTTCGCGGTGAAGCTGCCGGTGGTGCCGTTCCACTCCTGGCTGCCTGACGCTCACGCCCAGGCACCGACCGCAGGTTCCGTGGACCTGGCCGGTATCTTGCTGAAGACTGCGGCCTACGGCCTGCTGCGCTTCGCCCTGCCGCTGTTCCCGAACGCTTCGGCCGAGTTTGCGCCAATCGCCATGACCCTGGGCCTGATCGGTATCTTCTACGGTGCCTTCCTGGCCTTTGCGCAAACCGACATCAAGCGCCTGGTCGCCTTCTCCAGCGTCTCGCACATGGGCTTCGTGCTGATCGGTATCTATTCCGGCAGCCAGCAGGCCCTGCAAGGCGCGGTGATCCAGATGCTGGCCCACGGCCTGTCCGCTGCCGCGCTGTTCATCCTGGCCGGCCAGCTGTACGAGCGCTTGCACACCCGTGACATGCGCCAGATGGGTGGCCTGTGGCACCGCATCGCCTACCTGCCGGCCATCAGCCTGTTCTTCGCCGCCGCCTCCCTGGGCCTGCCCGGTACAGGCAACTTCGTCGGCGAGTTCCTGATCCTGATCGGCAGCTTCGCCAGCGTGCCTTGGATCACCGTGATCGCCACCACTGGCCTGGTGTTCGGTTCGGTGTACTCGCTGATTATGATCCACCGCGCCTACTTCGGCCCGGCCAAGACCGACACCGTGCTGGCCGGCATGGACGGACGCGAACTGATCATGGTCCTGGGCCTGGCGGTACTGCTGATCCTGCTGGGCGTGTATCCGCAGCCGTTCCTCGACACCTCTGCCGCCACCATGAGTGGTGTGCAGCAGTGGCTCGGTTCCGCTTTCACTCAACTCGCTTCGGCCCGGTAAGAGCGCTATGGAATTCACCACTCAACACTTCATCGCATTGGCGCCGATGCTGATCACCACCATCACCACGGTGGTGGTGATGCTGGCGATCGCCTGGAAGCGCAACCACTCGCAGACCTTCCTGCTGTCCACCGTGGGCCTCAACCTGGCCCTGCTGTCGATCCTGCCGGCGCTGAAGGTTGCGCCGCTGGCGGTCACCCCGCTGATCACCATCGACAAGTTCGCCTGCCTGTACATGGCGATCATCCTGGTGGCGACGCTGGCCTGCGTCACCCTTGCCCACGCCTACCTCGGCGAAGGCTCCAAGGGTTTCCCGGGCAACCGTGAAGAACTGTACCTGCTGCTGCTGATGTCGGCCCTCGGTGGCCTGGTGCTGGTCAGCGCCAACCACCTGGCCGGCCTGTTCATCGGCCTGGAGCTGTTGTCGGTACCGGTCTATGGCCTGGTGGCGTATGCCTTCTTCAACAAGCGCTCGCTGGAAGCCGGCATCAAGTACATGGTGCTGTCGGCCGCAGGCTCGGCCTTCCTGCTGTTCGGCATGGCCTTGCTGTACGCCGACGCCGGCAGCCTGAGCTTCGACCAGATCGGCAAGGCCCTGGCCGCCACCAGCATGCCAAGCCTGGTGGCCCAACTGGGCCTGGGCATGATGCTGGTCGGCCTGGCCTTCAAGCTGTCGCTGGTACCGTTCCACCTGTGGACCCCGGACGTGTACGAAGGCGCCCCGGCACCGGTCGCCGCCTTCCTGGCCACCGCCAGCAAGGTCGCGGTGTTCGCCGTGGTCGTGCGCCTGTTCATGCTCTCCCCTGCTGCCAGCAGCGGCGCGCTGAGCACCGTACTGGCGGTGATTGCCGTGGCCTCGATCCTGATCGGCAACCTGCTGGCACTGACCCAGAGCAACCTCAAGCGCCTGCTCGGTTACTCGTCCATCGCCCACTTCGGTTACCTGGTCATCGCCCTGGTCGCCAGCAAGGGCCTGGCCCTGGAAGCCATGGGCGTGTACCTGGTCACCTACGTGATCACCAGCCTGGGCGCCTTCGGTGTCATCACCCTGATGTCCTCGCCTTACGGCGGCCGTGACGCCGATGCACTGTACGAGTACCGCGGCCTGTTCTGGCGCCGTCCGTACCTGACTGCGGTACTGACCGTGATGATGCTGTCGCTGGCGGGTATCCCGCTGACCGCCGGCTTCATCGGCAAGTTCTACATCATCGCCACCGGCGTCGAGTCGCACCTGTGGTGGCTGGTCGGTGCCCTGGTGATCGGTAGCGCCATCGGTGTCTACTACTACCTGCGCGTCATGGTCACCCTGTACCTGGTCGAGCCGAACCTGCGTCGCCACGACGCCCCGCTGAAATGGGAACAGCGCACCGGCGGCGTCATGCTGCTGGCCATCGCCATTCTCGCCTTCGTGCTGGGTGTGTACCCGCAACCGCTGCTGGAAATGGTCCAGCAAGCCGGCCTGCAACTGATCGGCTGATCGCCCCGGCAAAACAAGACACCCCGCTTATGCGGGGTGTTTTTTTATCTGCACGCTTTTATCCGTGAGCATGAAGGCTTATTCACCAGGATTGTCCTGGACGGCCCCCGGCAGCGCTGCCTTGCGTAAATCACCGTTGGCCGAAGGCAGGTACACTTCCGGGTTGGGCATGCCGCTGGGCGAGAGCTCATGGGTCATCTCGAACTCGGCACGCACCGACCAGCCACACGCCTCGTTGGTGCATTGCAAATAGGCGATCCGCAGGAAAATATGACGCCCTTCACTGGTGCGTATACGCATCCGGCTGTGGCAATGCGGGCAAACCAGCTTGTATGTACTCACGGCAAGTACCTGCAAGCATTGTTCGGGCTTACCTTCTGTGAGAATAGTCGTCCGGTTTTGTCAGTATTGGCTGCATATATAGGTGTATTCTTCAGTTTGATGTTTCTCATTGCAGGAATGCTCCTTAAAACGCAGGGCTGTATTCATAACGAGTAGTTTAAGCCCATGGAATATCATTAAACCAGTCATGGATATTTGTTATGAGTACCCACGTACTTGCTTCGGTGCTTACCAGGCTGAAGCTTCTGACCGCTACGGAATCGGACGCCGAGCTGTCCAGAGCGCTCTCGATCAGCCCGCAGACATTGAGCAGCTGGAAGGTACGCGACAGCATTCCTTATTCACTTTGCATAGATATCGCCAGGCAGTATGCATGCTCACTGGACTGGCTTCTGCTGGGTGAACCCGAACGACATCGCGCAGGCCTGGACGACGAAGGCTGGGAACAGGACATGCTCGCGCGCCTGCGCACCCTGTCGCTTGCCGATCGCCAAGCCGTTCTCCTGCTGGTTCAGGACAAGCAACGCATCCAGCAGCTTGAGCGGCAATTGAGCGCGCTGACCAGTCGCTCGCCCAATGCCGCCAGCGGCTAGCCCCGGCGGCGCCAGCGCTGGATGAGTTCGCGCGGGTCCAGCGTATCCAGCCAGACCATCACCTTGAGGCTGATGGGGATCACCACCACGGCAGCCACGAACCCTGCCATGCCACGGCTCAGCAAGGGTACCAGTGACGAAACCAGCGGCTCGAACAGGTGGCCAACCCCCACGGTCACGAACACCAGCAAGAGTTTCTTGCCCAGCGTCAGGCGCCTGGCCGTGTTGGTGATCAAGCGGTCGCGCGCCGCACTCACCAGCAAAGCCCCCAGCAGCGCAGCGAACAGGACATTGCCATCCACGCCCAGCAACTCCACCAGCGCCGGGGCCAGGCTGTCGACAACAGATTTTTCAGTCATGGGCAGCCCCTCGGTGTGCGGCGGGCAGGTAGGCGGTCGAGCCCAGGTAATGCATGACCGCGGCTTCGACAAAGCGGATATAGCACACCCGCAATGCACGCCCGTGGTCATGCCCGGCCACATCCTCGAGGCGCTTGTAGCCCCGTTCTCGCAACACCGCGCGCCAGCGCGCGAATTCGCGTACAGCGTCGATGGCAGCGCAGCGTGCGGCCACTTCCAGCACAGCCTCACTGACAGGCCGCTGCAGGTTCAGGCGCTCACGCAGCCTGTTCAGTTCCACCCGTGGCCAGAAGGGGTCATGGCAATCGGCAAAACGCCGTAACCGAGGATCGTTGCCCATGCTTCACCCCCTCACTGCTCGGCCAGCATGCCGTAGCGAATGGCCTTGATCACTGCAGCCACCCGCGTGGGCACATCGAACTTGCGCAGGATGTTCGACACATGGAAGTTCACCGTCGATTCCTTGCACTCCAGGATCTGGCCAATCTCCCACGAGCTCTTTCCGTAGGCACACCACAACAGCACTTGCCGTTCACGTGGCGTCAGGCGAACCGGGGCGTCCGCCAGGGGTTGCTGCGAGTGTCGTGCGTTGTCAGTCATGTTTGAACTCCACGGGTGATTGAGCGAGGCATCGCTGCCGGTCTGCAATCACCTTACGAAGCGCGGGTCGCCCTGCTCCATCGCTACGGCTTGTAAAGAACTTTCGTACAAAACCGTCTGACGAAGGTTGCGCGATTTTTGTCGACTTTCCTCGTGCTCCAAGCGGCATTTCGCTCGTCTCAACGCCGTTGTCCATTCGCCTTTCGCCTGGAGTCGTACAATGCGTTGCGTTTTGCCCCCACCATCCTGCCTCGGCCTGCTGGCTGCTTTCGCTGCCTCCCAGCCCGCCCTGGCGGCACCTTCGGTCGAGTTGGGCCAGGTGCTGATCACCGATGAGGAGCAGAACGACCTGACTGCAGCCAGCGAACGCCTGCACGAAGTGCCGGGCGCAAGCAACCTGGTGGACATGCAGCGTGTAGGGCAAGGCCGGGTTGCCAGCAACCAGGATGTACTGGCCTACCAGCCCGGGGTGTTCGCGCAATCGGCGGGCAACGATGGCATCAAACTGTCGATCCGCGGTTCGGGCATCAACCGCGCACCGGGGGCCCATGGCTCCGGGGTGTACACGATGTTCGACGGCCTGCCCCTGACCGGCCCGGGCGGTACGCCCTACGAGCTGTTCGAGCCGCTGTGGCTGAGCCGTGCCGAAGTGCTGCGCGGCGCCAACGGCTTCGACCAGGGTTCCCTCGCCCTGGGCGGTGCGATCAACTACGTCACCCACACCGGCTACGACGCAGCGCCGCTGCAGGTGCGCTACGAAGTCGGCAGCCGCGGCTACCAGCATCGGCACATCAGCTCGGGGCAGGTACTGGGCAACCTCGACTACTACGTGGCCCTGACCGATTCGGAATATGACGGCTACCAGGCGCACAGCAGCGGCAGTGCCAAGGGTGTGGCGGTCAATGTCGGCTACCGCTTCAACCCGAACCTGGAAACCCGCTTCTACCTGCGCTACCGGGAAACCGAGAACGAGTTGGCCGGGCGCCTGACCAAGGAGCAGATCAAGCATCACCCACGCGCGGCCAACCCGGCCTACCTGGCCCGCGACGACAGCCGCCCGCAGCCGGGCAGCACCTGGGTGGGCAACAAGACCACCTTCTACCTCGACGACGATGCGCGCCTGGAAGCCGGCCTGGTCTACCACGACTACCCGATGGACCTGCGCGAAGGACCGATGCGCCTGAAGGTGGCCTATACCGATGTGAGCGGCACCTTGAACTACTTCCGCCGCGACACCCTGTTCGGCCACGAGAGCAAGACCACCGTCGGCTGGCGCACCACCAAGCACCTGCCCAACAGCGGTGCTTCACAGTTCACCCGTAATGGCGACGTGTTCGGTGAGCGCACCCGTGACTTCAGCTACCAGGGTTCGGACACCGTGCTGCATGTGGGCAATGACCTGGAGCTGGTACCGAACCTGTGGCTGACCACTGGCCTGGCGATGATCTATACCCGCCGTGAAAGTGATGTCACTTACCACCCTGCCGGGGGCGGCAAAGTGAGCCAGCATGACTGGGACTATGCACCACGCCTGGGGCTGCGCTATGACATCAGCCCGGACTTGCAGGTGTACGGCAATCTGAGCCGCTCGGTAGAGCCGCCCCATCCCTGGGCCCTGATCTGGAGTGCGCCCACAGCCAACCAACCGATCGAGATGCAAAACCAGACGGCCACCACACTGGAATTGGGTGCACGCGGCGAATCGGCATTGGGGCATTGGGACCTGGCGTGGTACTACTCGCAGGTTCGCCATGAATTGCTGGCGGTGGAGATCGTGCAAGGCGCTCCGGCCAAGGAATTCAACGCCAGCGCCACCGTGCACCAGGGCGTGGAAGCCGGCCTCGACAGTACCCTGTGGGAACGCGCCGGTACTGGCAGGCTGAGCTTGCGCCAGGCCTACACCCTCAGTGACTTCCACTACCGCGATGACGACAAGTTCGGCGACAACCGCCTGCCGGGCATCCCCATGCACTACTACCAGGCCGAGTTGCGCTATGACTGGCCGAGCGGTTTCTACGCCGGGGTGAACACGCAGATGGCGTCGAAGGTGCAGGTGGACTACGCCAACAGTTACCACGCCGATGAATATGCCTTGCTCGGCGCACGCCTGGGCTGGGATTCACCGAAGCAGGACTGGCAGACCTGGCTGGACCTGCGCAACCTGACCAACAAGCGCTATGCGGCGACGGTGACCCCCACCTACGACGATGCAGGCCTGGATAGAGCCCGTTCGACACCGGGCGAAGGCTTTGGCGTGTATGCCGGGGTTTCCTACAGCTTCCGCTAGGCCGCTGTGCACAGCTTTTTGTAGGAGCGGCCTTGTGTCGCGAAAGGGCTGCGCAGCAGCCCCGGCAATTTATGTTGCGAAGCTGAAATCCTGGGGCTGCTGCGCAGCCCTTTCGCGACACAAGGCCGCTCCTACAGGGTTCGTGCCCTCAGCGATAATTGCTCAAGGCAGGTCAAACCGCCCTGTTCAACTTCACCCAGGAAGCGAACTTGTCGATAAACGCCTGCAAGAACGGCCGGGTCTTGTCATTGAGCTTGCCCGAATCCTCGAACAGGCTAGCCGCACCACCGATGTAGGCCTCGGGCATCTGCATGCACGGCATGTCCAGAAACACCAGCGACTGGCGCACGGCATGGTTGGCGCCAAAGCCACCAATGGCCCCAGGCGACACACTGACCACCGCCGCCGGCTTGCCACTCCAGGCACTTTGCCCGTAGGGCCGCGAACCCACATCGATGGCATTCTTCAGGCCGCCAGGCACCGAGCGGTTGTACTCCGGGGTGACGAACAGCACCGCATCACTGCGGCGGATCTCGTCGCGAAAACGCTTCCACGCTTCCGGCGCTGTTTCGGCCTCGACATCCTCGTTGTAAAGCGGCAAATCGCCAATCTCGACGATCTTCAGGGCAAGGCTGGACGGCGCCAGCTCCGAGAGTGCGCGGGCGATCTTGCGGTTGTAGGAGTCCTTGCGCAAGCTACCGACGACAACCGCTACCGAATACACCTGGCTCATGGCAATTCCAACCTTTGCTGAGTAAAGGGACGTTGTAGTTATAGATGACCGTTCCTCGGCGCTTTGGTTTTTTTTTCCGCGGGGCGAAAACTTCCGACGCTGTTACACGGTCTATGCCTGCAGACATTTCCCACGCAATTCAGAGGTTTCCACCCAAATGGCAGCAGTAATGGTCGGCCAATTCCACGCCCGTGACGCCGAAGGCCGCATCTACCCCGTGCACGAGTTCCAGGAGTCGACCCTGCAAACCGACGGCAGCACGCTGGGCGCGCCCATAACCACCTATCGCCTGGCCATCGGCGACAAGGTCAACCATCTGGGTGAAAACCGCTTCGAACTGGCACGCAGCGGCGTCGAGATCATTCGCATTCCTTGATGCAGTCCACCGTGTAGCGGCCGCTTTCATTCTGCAGGCCGTGCACGTCGGCGACGAAACCTGGGAAGCCCTGGTTGAACGCCCGGGCGAAGGCCAGGTAATCGACTATCGAGCGGGTCGCCTCGGTAAACCGCTCCCCCGGCATGATCAACGGAATACCAGGCGGGTACGGCACCAGCATCACCGCTGCCACACGCCCCAGCAGCGCCTCGATCGGCACCGCCTCCACCTCACCGCGCACCATCTGGTCATAGGCCCGGGCCGGGCTCACGGCCACCTCCGGCAAGCGCGTGAACAACCGTTTCAGTTGCTTGGCCGTGGCATTGGCGCGGTAGCAGCCATGCAACTGGTCGCACAGGTCGCGCAGGCCCATGCCCTGATAGCGTGAGACATCGGCAGCCACCACGCTCGGCAGGCAGTTGCTCAGGGCGGTATTGCTGTCATAGTGGCGCTTGAACTCCAGCAACTCGGTGAGCAAGGTGCTCCACTTGCCCTTGGTGATGCCCATGGAGAACAGCACCAGAAAGCTGTACAGGCCGGTTTTCTCCACCACCAGCCCCCGCTCCCAGAGAAACTTGCTGACCACTGCCGCCGGGATGCCATGCTCGCCCAGTGCACCGCCCGCGCTCAGGCCCGGCATCACCAGGGTCACCTTCAGCGGGTCGAGCAGCACATAGTCGTCCGCCACTTCGCCAAAGCCGTGCCACTCCGCCCCCGGCTGCAGCAGCCAGTCCTGCGCGGCCAGGCGGTGGATGCCTTCGGCGCTCGGCGGCTGCCAGATGCTGAACCACCAGTCGTCGGCAGCGATGTGCTCGCGCAGGTTGGCCAGGGCACGGCGAAAGCTCAGCGCCTCGTCGAACATTTCTTGCAGCAGCGAACGCCCGGCCGGCCCTTCCATCATGGTCGAGGCCACGTCCAGCGAAGCGAGGATGCTGTACTGCGGCGAGGTCGAGATGTGCATCATGAACGCTTCGTTGAAGCGGTCACGGTCCAGCTGGCGCCTGGCCCCGTCCTGCACATGAATCATCGAGGCCTGGCTGAACGCGGCCAGCAGCTTGTGGGTGGAATGGGTGCTGATCACCAGCGGGCTGTCTGCCGCGCAGGCCGTGCCCATGGCATAGCGCCCGGTAAAGAACTCGTGGAATGCCGCATAGGCGAACCAGGCCTCGTCGAAGTGCAGCACCTCGACACTGGCGCCCAGGGTCTGCTTGATCAGCCCGGCGTGGTAGCACAGGCCGTCGTAGGTGGAGTTGGTCACCACCGCCAGCTTGATGCGCTGCCCGCGATCGCGAGCAAGAGGGTTGGCCTGGATCTTCGCCTGGATCGCCTCGGGGCTGAACTCGCTGAGCGGGATCGGGCCGATGATCCCGAGTTCGTTGCGCTCCGGGCACAAATAGAGGGGAATGGCACCGGTCATGATGATCGCATGCACTACCGACTTGTGGCAGTTGCGGTCCACCAGCACCAGGTCGTCGCGGCCGACCATGGCGTGCCAGACGATCTTGTTGGCCGTGGAGGTGCCGTTGATGACGAAAAAGGTGTGGTCGGCGCCAAAGTTGCGCGCAGCCCTGGCTTCGGCTTCGGCCAAGGGGCCGGTGTGATCGAGCAGCGAGCCCAGCTCGGGCACGGAAACGGACAGGTCCGAGCGTAGGGTGTTTTCCCCGAAGAACTGGTGAAAGGCCTGGCCCACTGGGCTTTTGCGATAGGCCACGCCGCCGCCGTGGCCCGGGGTGTGCCAGGAATAATTGGACTGCGCGGTGTGCTGCACCAGGGCCTTGAAGAACGGCGGCAGCAGGCCGTCCAGGTAGATATGTGCGGCACGCGCCACCTGGCGCGCAAGAAACGGCACGGTGTCTTCGAACAGGTAGAGGATGCCCCGCAACTGGTTGAGCTCGCTCATGGCTTCGGCGGGGGCGTTTTCCAGGGTCACCTGTTCGCCCAAGGCGAAAATCGGCAGGTTGGGGGCGCGCAGGCGGGCCAGGCGGATCAGCTCGGCCATGTTCTGCAGCAGGTGGGTATTCTCGCCGACGCCCTCGGCGGCAATCAGCATGCAGGCCAGGCCATGGTGGGTGGCAGCGACCAGGCAGGCCTCGGCATGGTCGGCGGCGGCGAGGATGGCAAAGCCATCCTGGCGCAGCTCCTCGGCGATGCCCCGCACACGCTCCCCAGCGACGCTGTCAACCTTGATGGCGCGGTGCACGATGAGGATGGGGAACTTGAGGTCCTTGTACATCAGGTGGCTACCTCCGAAGGACATGGCGTCCATTTCAGGGTAGTAGAACCTGTGTGGTCAGGACCGGTATCGCCTTCAAGACATGCGCAGGATCTGTAGGAGCAGCCTTGTGCTGCGAAGAGGCCGGTAGGGCAACAGATCTTCTTCAGCAGAAATGGCCTCTTCGCAGCACAAGGCTGCTCCTACAGGTACATCACCGGCTTCGGAACTTGTGATGAACCTGTGGGAGCGGGTTCACCCGCGAAAGGGCCGGAGCAGGCGAAAGATCAGCCAGCAGGTGTCTCGGTCAGAGCCTGCCACATGGATGGCCCACCCGCCGACTTGGCAATGGCCGCCAGGCGCTCGGCATGCGCCTCCAGCTCCTCGGCACTGGCCATGATCACCCGCCCGGGCACACGCCCGGTAATACGGCGAATCTCGCTGCCACCAGCACCCGTCCCTTCATCCCCGGCTTCTGCCCCATGCGCGGCCAGCGACAGGCTGGTCTGGCCACCGGTCATTGCCAGGTAGACGTCAGCCAGCAATTCCGAGTCGAGCAATGCGCCATGCAGTTCACGGCCCGAGTTGTCGATATCGTAGCGTTTGCACAGCGCATCCAGGCTGTTGCGCTGCCCCGGGTGGCGCGCGCGCGCCAGCAGCAGGGTGTCGAGGATGGTGCAGTGCTGCGAAATGTCCGCGCGGTCCTGCTGGCCCAGCAAGGCAAATTCGTTGTTGATGAAGCCAACGTCGAACGCCGCGTTGTGGATGACCAGCGTGGCGCCCTGGATGAACTCGAAGAACTCCTCTGCGACATCGCCAAAGCGTGGCTTGCCGACCAGGAAGGCATCGGTGATGCCGTGGACGTTGATGGCGCCCTCGTCACTCTCGCGGTCTGGCTGCAGGTAGACGTGGAAGTGCCGCCCGGTCAGGCGCCGGCCGATGACCTCGACACAGCCGATCTCGATGATCCGGTGGCCTTCGCTGACCGGCATACCCGTGGTTTCGGTATCGAGAATGACGAACCGTTTATCTTGCTGCTGCTCCACGCGGGGCGCTCCAACTTGCATCAGTTACAAAGGCCGGAATTGTACCCCAGCTCAACGCTTGGCGCGCACTTCATCGACCCCACGGTTGGCCAGCTGGTCGGCGCGTTCGTTGCCGGGGTGGCCGATATGTCCGCGCACCCACTTCCAGGTCACCTTGTGGCGGTTGACCTGCTCATCCAGCTGCTGCCACAGGTCGGCGTTCTTCACCGGCTCCTTGGCCGCGGTTTTCCAGCCGCGCTTCTTCCAGTTGGTCATCCATTCGTTGATGCCCTTCATCACGTACTGCGAGTCGGTGGTCAGCACCACTTCGCATTCGCGCTTCAGCGCCATCAAGCCCTGGATCGCGGCCATCAGTTCCATGCGGTTGTTGGTGGTTTCGCGTTCGCCGCCCCACAGTTCCTTCTCGACGCCCTTGTAGATCATAAGGACGCCCCAGCCGCCAGGGCCAGGGTTGCCCTTGCAGGCACCATCGGTAAACATCTCGACGCTTTCGCTCATGTACCACTCATGTTCAGTGCTTTTCAGTATCCGGGTTGGCCGCCGTGCGGTTGACCTTGGCCAGGGGCAGCGGCAGCAGCTTGCCCATCGGCTCGCGACGCTCCTGGCGCAACGGCCGCAGGCCCACCACCATCTTGCGTGCTACCAGCAGGTACACACCGCCACCGGAACTCTGCCAGCCGCCAGCCACCCGTTCCCAGCCCGCCAGGCGTTGCTGCCAGGCCGGTGAGGCAAGCGGCGGACGATAGCACCCGAAGCGGCGTTTCTCCAGCGCGAAGCCCAGCAGGTTGAGCCAGTCGCCCACCCGTGACGGCGAGATGCAACGGGCCTTGCGCAAGGCGCCGTGGCTGAAGAAATGGCGCATGCCCCAGCTGCTCCAGGGGTTGATCCCGACGATAAGCAGGTGCCCGCCAGGGCGCACGGCGCTGGCCGCCTCGCGCAGCAAGCCGTGGGGCGAAAGGCAGAAATCCAGGCCATGCTGCAGCACCACCACGTCGGCGGCGTGCTCGCTCAGCGGCCAGGCCTGCTCCTCGCAGACAATCTCCACCCCCGGCAGCGGTGCACCGAGGCGCACGCTGCGCTGTACCTGGGGTGCGCTGGGCGGTGGCTCGGCGCAGGGCCCGTAGTGCACAAGGTAACCCCCGAAGAAGCGCCCGAGCTCTTCTTCCAGCAGTTTTTCCTCCTCCCTGAGCATCAGTTGGCCGAGTGGGCCGTTGAACCACTCACGGGCCAGGCTGATCAGCTTGACCCAGTCCGGGTCGGCCTGGGCAAAGGCTTGGTCGGTCATTGCGCTCTCCCTCGAAGGTTCTCGCACCGCGCCATCGCGGATAAGATGCCTTCATGTGCCACGCTAGGCGAATCGGATCCGCACCATGATACAGATCGATGCTCTCCCCGCTTTCTCCGACAACTACATCTGGTTGTTACAGGATACTGCCAAACGCCGCTGCGCGGTGGTCGATCCGGGTGACGCCGGCCCAGTGGAACGCTGGCTGTCGGCCAACCCCGACTGGGTGCTGAGTGACATCCTGGTCACCCACCACCACAACGACCACGTCGGCGGCGTGGAAAGGCTCAAGCAGCTGACCGGGGCCCGGGTCTGCGGCCCGGCCCACGAGCGCATCCCCTGCCGTGACCTGGCGCTGGACGAAGGTGACCAGGTGACCGTGCTGGGCGTGACCTTCCAGGTGCTGGCCGTGCCCGGCCATACCCTGGGGCACATCGCCTTGTTCAGCGACCAGCCGGCAACGCCGGTGCTGTTCAGTGGCGACACGCTGTTCGCCGCCGGTTGCGGGCGCATGTTCGAAGGCACTCCCGAACAGATGCAGCCAGCCCTCGCCCGCCTGGCAGCCCTGCCAGAGCAGACCGAGGTGTACTGCGCCCACGAATACACCCTGAGCAACCTGCGTTTCGCCAAGGCGGTGGAACCCGACAACCCGCACGTTCAGCAGCGGTTCGAGGACGTTACCCGTTTGCGTGCCGAAAATCGCATCACATTGCCATCAACGATCGGTCTGGAGCGCCTGACCAACCCCTTCCTGCGCACCTCTGAAACATTAGTTAAACAAAAAGCAGACGAATGGAAGGGACATTCAAACCCCTCGCATGTCGCTGTTTTTGCTGCCTTGAGGTCTTGGAAGGACACCTTCTGATAACCTCAAGATATATCGCAAGCGATGGTCAAAGGTTGACCAGGCCCGGAGCGGTTTCTAGAATCGCCGAAATTTTTCGCCCGGAAACCTGTGTCAGCCGATGTCTTCACGTAGCCGCAGAACCTCTCATTCCGTCGCCCTGACGCGCCTGGCCCAAATCAGTGCGCTGGCCCTGGCCGCCACTTTGGTGGGCTGCCAGAGCACCCGTCAGCTCGACGAATCCGATAGCGTTCGCGCGCACAACTACCAGGCGCGGATCAAGCACAAGCCTTCACCGCTGCTGGTAAAGCCGGCCGAACAGGCACCGCAGGACGTGTGGGAACGCATGCGCCAGGGCTTCGCCCTGCAGGACAACATCGACGTCAACCCGCGCATCGAACAGCAGCGCCTGTGGTTCGCCAGCAATCCAAGCTTCATCGAAAGCGCCGGCGAGCGTGGCAGCCTCTACCTGCACTACATTGTCGAGCGCCTCGAAGAACGCGACATGCCGCTGGAGCTGGCCCTGCTGCCAGCCATCGAAAGCGCCTACAACCCTATGGCCTACTCGCGCGCCCATGCCGCGGGCATGTGGCAGTTCATTCCGTCCACCGGTCGTCACTTCAACCTGCGCCAGACCAACTTCTACGATGGCCGTCGCGACGTGACCGCCTCGACCAACGCCGCACTGGACTACCTCAGCCGCCTGCACGACATGTTCAACGGCGACTGGTTGCTGGCCCTGGCTGCCTACAACGCCGGCGAAGGCACGGTCAGCCGCGCCATCGAGCGCAACGAGCGGCTCGGCCTGCCCACCGACTACTGGAACCTGCCGCTGCCGCAGGAAACCCGCGACTACGTGCCCAAGCTGCTGGCCCTGTCGCAGGTGGTACTCACGCCGCAAGCCTATGGCGTGAACCTGAACCCGATCGCCAACGAACCCTACTTCGAGGCGGTGGCCATCAACGACCGCCTGGACCTGTCGCGGGTAGCGGCCTTCGCCAACATCGACGAGGACGAGCTGATCCAGCTCAACCCGGCATTCAAGAAACGCATGACCGTGGACGGCCCGCAGCAGCTGCTGGTACCCACCGCCAAGGCGCAGCTGCTGAGCGACAGCCTGTCCAACCTCAAACCCGAGCAGCTGGTCAGCCTGCAGCCGAACAAGGCTGTGTTCGCCCGCGCCGTGGCCGAAGCCAAGGCCCCAGTGGCGGCGCGCAGCTACCGGGTCAAGCGCGGCGACAACCTGGGCGCCATCGCCAAGGCCAACCGCGTTTCGGTCAAGGACATCAAGCGCTGGAACCGTCTCTCCGGCAACAACGTGCGCGCTGGCCAGGTCCTGGCCCTGCGCGGCGGCAGCGCGCCGAGCGCTGCTGGCAATCGGGTAGCCGCCTCCGGGCAGCGCTCCACGCAGTACAAGGTACGCAAAGGCGATTCGCTGTACCTGGTGGCCAAGCGCTTCAACGTGGAAATGAAACACCTCAAGCGCTGGAACCCGCGCAGCGGCCATGCCCTGAAGCCAGGCCAGACCCTGACCGTCTACCTCTCGCATTGATGTAGTTACAGGGGCTGCTTTGCAGCCCATTCGCGGGCACGCCCGCTCCCACAGGTTTTTCACCGCCATCAAGGCCGGTGTTGTACCTGTGGGAGCGGGCGTGCCCGCGAATGGGCCTGAGAAATACACACTGGAAAACCCCTGCCCCCTCTCTTTTTCCAACCCCACCAAGCTGTTACTGTACCCCGATCAAAGCCCAACGCCTCTGGATCGGATGCCGACTTGATACGTCCCCTCCTGCTGTCTCTCAGCCTGGCCTTGAGCTTTCCCGCAGCCGCGATGGTGAGCGAAAGCCACGGATACGCGCAGTTCGGCACGCTCAAGTACCCAGCCACATTCACCCATTTCGACTGGGTCAACCCGCAAGCGCCCAAGGGCGGCACCTTGCGGGCGATGGCTTTCGGAACCTTCGACACCCTCAACCCCTACACCTTCAAGGGGTCGAGCCCGATTACCACGCCCAATTTCCAGCAGTACGGCATCAGCGAGCTGAACGAGCCGCTGATGGTCGGCACCGGTCAGTACGACCCGTCCGGCGACGAACCGACCTCCAGCTACGGCCTGATCGCCCGCTCGGTGGAGTACAGCGAGGACCGCAGCTGGGTGGTGTTCAACCTGCGCCCGGAGGCCCGCTGGCATGACGGCAAGCCGATCACCTCGGCAGACGTGGCCTTCTCCTACCGCACGCTGCTCAAGGATGGCCACCCGATCTACCGCACCAACCTGCAGGAAGTGCAGCGGGTGGACATCCTTGGCCCGCTGCGCATCCGCTTCGTATTCAAGCGCGCCGGCAACCCGCTGCTGATCCTGCGCCTGGGCGAAATGCCGGTGCTGCCCAAGCACTACTGGCAAAAGCGTGACTTCAAGGCCACCACCTTCGAGCCTCCACTGGGCAGCGGCCCTTACCGCATCACCCAGGTCCAGCCTGGGCGCCGGTTGGTGTTCGAACGGGTGAAGAACTACTGGGGCAAGGACCTGGCGGTGAACCGTGGCAAGTACAACTTCAACCGCGTGGAATACGAGTTCTACCGCGACGCTACGGTCGCCTTCGAGGCGTTCAAGGCCGGCGAGTTCGACATCTATATCGAGCACCAGGCGAAGAACTGGGCCAACGGCTACAACTTCCCGGCCGTGCGCCGGGGCGAGGTGATCAAGGCGCAGATCCCGCACCGCATCCCCACGCAAACCCAGGGCCTGTTCATGAACAGCCGCCGGGCCACCTTCAGCGACCCACGGGTACGCCAGGCACTGGGGCTGATGCTCGACTTCGAGTGGACCAACCGCGCGCTGTTCAGCGGCGCCTACCGCCGCTCGACCAGCTACTACCCAAACAGCGAATTCGCCGCCACCGGCCTGCCCACCGGCAAGGAATGGCTGTTGCTGGCACCGTTTCGTGACCAGTTGCCGGCCAGCCTGTTCAGCGAACCCTACAAGGTCAGCCATACCGATGGCCGTGGCATCAACCGCCAGACCCTGCGCCAGGCCCTCGGCCTGCTCGCCGAGGCCGGCTGGAAGCTGAACGGCCAACGTCTGGTCGACAGCAAGGGCCAGCAGCTGCGCATGGAACTGCTGCTGGTAAACCCCAACCTTGAACGCATCCTGCAACCTTATGTCGAAAACCTGGCCAGCATCGGCATCGATGCGCGCTTGCGTACCGTGGACCGCGCCCAGTACAAACAACGCCTGGACCAGTTCGATTTCGACATGATTCTGATGACCCTGAACCAGACCCTGAGCCCGGGCCTCGAACAGTGGCTGTACTTCCACTCCAGCCAGGCAACCACCAAGGGCAGCAAGAACTATGCTGGGGTCAAGGACCCGGTGGTCGACCATCTGCTCGACACCCTGCTGGCCGCCCGCACCCGCGATGATCAGGTCGCCGCCGCCCGCGCCCTGGACCGCGTGCTCTCATGGCAGTACTACATGATCCCCAACTGGTACCTCGACAATCATCGCCTGGCCTACCGCAACCGGTTCGCCTTCGTCACCACGCCGCCCTACACCCTTGGGCTGAACAGCTGGTGGATCAAGACTTCGGAGAAAGCCCAATGACGCCAACGCACCGACTGCGCCGGTTGGCCGGCAGCCTGTTGCTTGCCTGCCTGAGCCTTCCCGCCCTGGCCGCACCGCAACACGCGCTCACCCTGTACGACGAGCCCCCAAAATACCCCGCCGACTTCAAGCACTTTGCCTACGTCAACCCTGACGCACCCAAGGGTGGCACCTTCCGCCAGTCCAGCTTCGGCGGCTTCGACAGCCTCAACCCGTTCATCAACAAGGGGGTGCCGGCCGAGAACATCGGCAGCATCTACGACACCCTGATGCGCCAGAGCCAGGACGAGCCGTTCACCGAGTACGGCCTGGTGGCCGGCAAGATCGAAAAAGCCCCGGACAACAGCTGGGTGCGCTTCTACCTGCGCCCCGAGGCACGCTTCCACGACGGCCACCCGATGCGCGCCGACGACGTGGTGTTCACCTTCAATGCCCTGATCAAGGACGGCGCGCCGCTGTACCGCCAGTACTATGCCGACGTCGCTGAAGTGGTCGCCGAAGACCCGCTGACGGTGCTGTTCACCTTCAAGCACAAGAACAACCGCGAGCTGCCGCTGATTCTCGGCCAGCTGCCGGTACTGCCCAAGCACTGGTACGAAAGCCGCGAGTTCAACCGCGGCAACCTGGAAATCCCGCTGGGCAGCGGCCCTTACAAGGTTGCCGAGGTCAAGGCCGGGCGCTCGGTGCGCTACGAGCGGGTCAAGGACTACTGGGCCAAGGACCTGCCGATCAACCGCGGCTTCTACAACTTCGACGTGATGACCTTCGACTCCTACCGCGACACCACTGTCGCCCTGGAAGCACTCAAGGCCGGTGCGTTCGACTATGCGCTGGAAGTCAGCGCGAAGAACTGGGCCACCGCCTACAACGTACCCGCCGTGCGCGATGGCCGCCTGATCAAGGAAGAGTTGCCCAACGGCAACCCCACGGGCATGCAGGGCTTCATCTTCAACATCCGCCGACCGGTGTTCCAGGACGTGCGCGTGCGCCAGGCGCTGAGCCTGCTGCTGGACTACGAGTGGACCAACAAGCAGCTGTTCAACGGTGCCTACACCCGCACCGGCAGCTACTTCGAAAACTCGGAAATGGCCGCCCGCGGCCTGCCCAGCCCCAGCGAACTGAAAATCCTCGAACCGCTACGTGGCAAGGTCCCCGAGCAGGTATTCAGCGAAGCCTTCCGCAACCCGGTCAGCGACGGCAGCGGCATGATCCGCGAACAGCAGCGCCAGGCCTACAAGCTGCTGCAGGAAGCCGGCTGGAAAATCGTCGATGACAAGATGGTCGACGCCCAGGGCAAGCCGGTAAGCATCGAATTCCTGCTGGCACAGACCGAGTTCGAACGCATCCTGCTGCCGTTCAAGCGCAACCTCGCCGACCTTGGCATCGACCTGAACATCCGCCGGGTCGACGTGTCCCAGTACATCACCCGCCTGCGCTCGCGCGACTACGACATGATCGTCGGTGGCTACCCGCAGTCCAACTCGCCGGGTAACGAGCAGCGCGAGTTCTGGTCCAGTGCCGCCGCCGACAACCCCGGCAGCCGCAACTTCATCGGCCTGCGCGACCCGGCCATCGACCAGCTGGTGGAACAGCTGATCAATGCCGATTCGCGGCAGAGCCTGATCGACCACTGCCGGGCCCTCGACCGCGTGCTGCTGTGGGGCTACTACGTGATCCCCAACTGGCACATCAAGACCTGGCGCGTGGCCTACTGGAACCACATCGGCCACCCGGACGTCTCGCCCAAGTACGACATCGGCATCGATACCTGGTGGATCAAGCCCGGCGTAACCCCGGCCGTCAGCGAAACCACTGCGGACGAGGCCGAATAACATGCTGGCCTACATCCTGCGCCGCCTGCTGCTGATCATCCCGACCCTGTTCGGCATCCTGATCATCAACTTCATCATCGTCCAGGCCGCCCCCGGCGGCCCGGTCGAGCAGATGATCGCCAAGCTCGAAGGTTTCGAAGGCGCCACCAGCCGCATTGCCGGTGGCGGTGCCGAAGTGTCCGTGGCCGGCTCCAACTACCGTGGAGCCCAGGGCCTGGACCCGGCACTGATCGCCGAGATCGAACGCATGTACGGCTTCGACAAGTCGCCGCCCGAGCGCCTGTGGATCATGATCAAGAACTACGCCCGGCTGGACTTCGGCGACAGCTTCTTCCGCGATGCCAAGGTTATCGACCTGATCATCGAGAAGATGCCTGTGTCGATTTCGCTGGGGCTATGGAGCACGCTGATCATGTACCTGGTGTCGATCCCGCTGGGCATCGCCAAGGCCGTGCGCCACGGCAGCCATTTCGACGTGTGGACCAGTTCGGCGATCATCGTCGGCTACGCCATCCCCGCGTTCCTGTTCGCCATCCTGCTGATCGTGCTGTTCGCCGGCGGCAGCTACTTCGACTGGTTCCCGCTGCGCGGCCTCACCTCCAACAACTTCGACGAGCTGAGCACCACCGGCAAGGTGCTGGACTACTTCTGGCACCTGGTGCTGCCGATCACCGCGCTGGTCATCGGCAACTTCGCCACCATGACCTTGCTGACCAAGAACAGCTTCCTAGACGAGATCAACAAGCAATACGTGGTCACCGCCAAGGCCAAGGGCCTGAGCCGGCCACGGGTGCTGTACGGCCATGTGTTCCGCAACGCCATGCTGCTGGTGATTGCCGGTTTCCCTTCGGCGTTCATCGGCATCTTCTTCACCGGTTCCTTGCTGATCGAGGTGATCTTCAGCCTCGACGGCCTCGGCCTGATGAGTTTCGAGGCAGCCATCAACCGTGACTACCCGGTGGTCTTCGGCACCCTGTTCATCTTCACCCTGCTGGGGCTGGTGGTGAAACTGATCGGCGACCTGACCTACACCCTGGTCGATCCACGCATCGACTTCGCCAGCCGGGAGCACTGACATGGCCTTGTCCCCCCTCAACCGCCGGCGCTTCGAGCGCTTCAAGGCCAACCGCCGTGGCTGGTGGTCGCTGTGGCTGTTCCTGATCCTGTTCGGCCTGAGCCTGGGCGCCGAACTGATCGCCAACGACAAGCCGATTGCCGTGCGCTACGACGGCGAATGGTACTTCCCGGCATTCAAGCGCTACCCGGAAACCACCTTCGGCGGCGAATTCCCGCTGGAAGCCAACTACAAGAGCCCGTACATCCGCGAACTGCTGGAGAAGAAAGACAGCTTCGTGCTGTGGGCACCGATCCCGTTCAGCTACCAGAGCATCAACTATGACCTGCGGGTACCCGCCCCGGCCCCACCGTCGGCGGACAACTGGCTGGGCACCGACGACCAGGGCCGCGACGTGCTGGCACGGGTGATCTACGGTTTCCGCATTTCCGTGCTGTTCGCCCTGACGCTGACCCTGCTCAGTTCCATCGTCGGCGTGATCGCCGGCGCCTTGCAGGGCTTCTATGGCGGCTGGGTCGACCTGGCCGGGCAACGCTTCCTGGAAGTCTGGTCGGGCCTGCCGGTGCTGTATCTGCTGATCATCCTCGCCAGCTTCGTGCAGCCCAACTTCTGGTGGTTGCTGGGCATCATGCTGCTGTTCTCTTGGATGAGCCTGGTGGATGTGGTACGCGCCGAGTTCCTGCGCGGGCGCAACCTGGAATACGTACGTGCCGCCCGCGCCCTGGGCATGCGCAATGGCGCGATCATGTACCGGCATATCCTGCCCAACGCCATGATCTCGACCATGACCTTCATGCCATTCATTCTCACCGGCGCCATCGGCACCCTCACCGCCCTGGACTTCCTTGGTTTCGGCCTGCCGCCGGGCGCACCGTCGCTGGGCGAGCTGGTGGCCCAGGGCAAGTCCAACCTGCAGGCCCCATGGCTGGGCATCAGCGCCTTCGCCGTGCTGGCGCTGATGCTGAGCCTGCTGGTGTTCATCGGCGAATCCGCCCGTGATGCCTTCGACCCGAGGAAGTGACATGAGTGAACAGAACCTGATCGAAGTGCGCGACCTGGCGGTGGAGTTCGTCACCGGGGACCAGGCCCACCGCGTTGTGAACGGCATCAGCTTCGACATCCGCAAGGGTGAGACGCTGGCACTGGTGGGCGAGAGTGGCTCGGGCAAATCGGTCACCGCGCATTCGCTCCTGCGCCTGCTGCCCTACCCCCTGGCCCGCCACCCCAGCGGCAGCATCCTCTACGAGGGCAAGGACCTGCTGCAGCAGAACGAGAAGACCATGCAGCGCATTCGCGGCAACCGCATTGCAATGATCTTCCAGGAGCCGATGACCTCGCTTAACCCGCTGCACTGCATCGAGAAGCAGATCAACGAAATCCTCCTGCTGCACAAGGGCCTGACCGGCAAGGAGGCCACGGTGCGCACCCTGGAGCTGCTGGAGATGGTCGGCATTCCCGAGCCACGCAAGCGTCTGAAGGCTTTGCCCCATGAGCTGTCGGGCGGGCAGCGCCAGCGGGTGATGATCGCCATGGCCCTGGCCAACGAGCCGGAACTGCTGATTGCGGATGAGCCGACCACGGCGCTGGACGTGACTGTGCAGTTGAAGATTCTCGAACTGCTCAAGGAACTGCAGGCGCGTCTGGGCATGGCCCTGCTGCTGATCAGCCATGACCTGAACCTGGTGCGACGCATCGCCCACCGTGTGTGCGTGATGCAGCACGGGCAGATTGTCGAGCAGGCCGAATGCGCCAAGCTGTTCAGCGCACCGCAGCACCACTACACGCAGATGCTGATCAATGCCGAACCCAGCGGGCTGCCGGCGCACAACCCGGTGGGCGCGCCATTGCTGGAGGTGGATGACCTCAAGGTGTGGTTCCCGATCAAGAAGGGCCTGCTACGGCGCACGGTCGACCATGTGAAGGCGGTGGACGGGATCAACTTCAGCTTGCCGCAAGGGCAGACGCTGGGGATTGTCGGCGAGTCCGGGTCGGGCAAGTCGACTTTGGGTTTGGCGATCTTGCGGCTGATCTCCAGCCAGGGCGGCATTCGCTTTCATGGGCAGGATCTGGAAGGGCTGAACCAGAAGGCCGTGCGCCCGTTGCGCCGGGAAATGCAGGTGGTGTTCCAGGACCCGTTCGGCAGCCTGAGCCCGCGCATGTGCGTGGAGGACATTGTCGGCGAAGGGTTGCGCATCCACCGCATCGGCACGGCGCAGGAACAGGAAGCGGCAATTATTGCGGCCCTGGAGGAAGTGGGGCTGGACCCACGCACACGGCATCGCTATCCGCACGAGTTTTCCGGTGGGCAGCGCCAGCGCATTGCCATTGCCCGGGCGTTGGTATTGAAACCGGCGCTGATCCTGCTGGATGAACCTACGTCGGCGCTGGACCGCACGGTGCAGCGGCAGGTGGTGGAGTTGCTGCGCAATCTGCAGCAGAAATACAACCTGACCTACCTGTTCATCAGCCATGACCTGGCGGTGGTCAAGGCGTTGAGCCACCAGTTGATGGTGATCAAGCATGGGCATGTAGTGGAACAAGGGGATGCGCAAGCGATCTTCCATGCGCCGCAGCATCCGTATACCCGGCAGTTGCTGGAGGCGGCGTTCTTGGAAGTGGATGCGGCTAATTAGCTTTTGACCGCGCCGGCTTCAAGCCATGCGCTATCCCTGTGGGAGCTGGCTTGCCGGCGATGGGCCGCAAAGCGGCCCGCTTTCGGCGAGGCGAAAAACAGACTTCTCCCCTTCCTTGTAGGCCATTTCCCAGTCCTCGCCGAACCCAAGACTTGCACCAAGACTGATTAATATGTCGCCAGGGCCGGCCCTTTCGCGGGCATGCCCGCTCCCACAGGGACACCACAGGCTTCAAGACTTGCGCAGTACCTGTGGGAGCGGGCGTGCCCGCGAAGAGGCCGGTCCGGGCAGTCGAGAATTTTCAGGGTATTCAAAATGACTACGGAATCCTCCAATTCACTGTCTAGAATCCGAGGATGATCTGGGCTGCCCACTGCCTGAGTGCGATGGCCGAAGCGCTGATGGGTCCGGCACCAGCTGGCCTAGGCTGATCTAGCTCAGAGCCGGCCCAACAACTCCTGCCGCTCGCGCCAGATCTACTGTACAAAGGGGTCGGTCACCCCATACAGCCCATGCCCCCGACGCATGATCAGGTTAGCGGCCAGCAGTTCGTTGGCAACCGGCTGTATCTCTTCGACACGCACTTCACGCCCCACAGCCTTCGAATACTCGGCCGCCGCTTCGTTGGAGAACACCCCACGCGCATCGCCTTCGACCGATGCGATCCGGGCAATCTTAAAAAAGAGGTTTTGCCAGTCCTGCGCAGCCCGTAGAAAAACAGCCATGATCTCAGGCCGATATCCAGGGCGGACGGTTTCAACAGCTACCTGGCCATGTCGGCAGCCAATTCACGGCGCGGGAAGATGTCGACCATGGCTTTATTGAAAATTATTGAATACCAATAATTATTGGCAGCGAATAATTTAATGTAACGGTGTACAGGCAGGTCGGCTCGAAAGCCATCATCAAATTTTCTGACAACAATCGTCTTCCATCATCAGCCAGATCAGGCATAAATTCTCCACCGTCAACCCCAGCAGCAACGGTAGAGCCCCATGTCCAGCCCACAACACCAGCCCGCCTCCCCTGCCCTGACCACGCTGATCCAGCGCTCCGGCCTGCCCAGCCCTGCGCTCGGCGAAGCCCAGGCACATGCCGTGCTGCAAACGCACTACGGCATTACCGGCAACCTCTCGGCACTGGGCAGCCAACAGGACCTGAACTTCCGTGTAGACGCACCACAAGGCCGTTTCGTGCTCAAGGCCTGCCACGGCAGCTACGCCCAGGTGGAGCTCGAGGCCCAGCACGCGGCCCTGGCCTACCTGCGCGAACAGGGCTTGCCTGTGCCGGCCGTGCGCCCGGCTAGCGATGGCCAGATGCTGCTGGCGTTGGAAATAGACGGGCAACCGCTGCGCATGCGCCTGCTCGACTACATCGAAGGCCAGCCACTGACCCGCCTCAAGCACATGGAGCCACGCCTGATGGCCGAACTCGGCGGGCTCTGCGCGCGGCTGGACAAGGCCCTGGCCACTTTCGACCACCCGGGCCTGGCGCGCACCCTGCAATGGGACCCGCAACATGCCCAGGCACTGATCCAGCACCTGCTGCCCGTGCTGGGCAACGCCGAGCAACGCGCCCGCATCGAGCAGGCCACCCAGCTGGCCGCCGAGCACCTGGCGCCGCTGGTCGACCAGCTGCCAAGCCAGGCCGTGCATCTGGACATCACCGACGACAATGCCGTCTGGGCCCGCGATGGCGAGCGCCAGTGGCAGCTGCAAGGGGTGATCGATTTCGGCGACCTGTTGCGCACCTGGCGCATCGCCGACCTGTCGGTGACCTGCGCTGCGTTGTTGCACCACGCCGAGGGCGAACCGCTGCGCATCCTGCCGGCAGTACGTGCCTACCAGGCGCTCAACCCTCTGAGCGAAGCCGAACTGCGGGCGCTGTGGCCACTGGTGCTCAACCGCGCTGCCGTGCTGGTGCTGAGCAGCGAGCAACAGCTCGCCGTCGACCCCGGCAACCAGTACACCCGCGACAACATCGCCCATGAATGGGAAATCTTCGACACTGCCACCGCCGTACCTTTCGCGTTGATGGAAGCGGCCATCCTGCAAGCTGCGGGCCTGCAGCCAGCCACGCCGGACCTGAGCGGCTGCGCCCTTCTGCTCCCTGAACTGGATCAGCAGGCAGTGACGCGCGTCGATCTGGGCGTGCTCAGCGTGCATTGCGAGGCGGGCAACTGGGAGCAACCGGGCTTCGACCAGCACCTGCTGACCACGCAACCAGCACCGGCCTGCAGCCTGCACGGGCAGTATCGCCTGTCGCAAACCCATATCGATCGCCCCGAAGAGCCTGCCACCTGTGCCCTGGGCGTCGAGCTGCATGTACCCAACGGCAGCCTGGTGCAAGCGCCAGACGCCGGCACCTGGCAGCGCCATGGCGACGGCCGTGGCTGCCTGCGCAGCGCGCACTGGGCGTTGTGGCTGCAAGGCCTGGAAGACGCGCCTGCAGATGGCCAGGCCGTGGAAAAAGGCCAGTCGCTGGGCAGCAGTTGTGGCTTCCTCTGCGTGCAACTGTGCCTGGATAGCGGCATCCAGCCGCCGTTCTTCGCCACCCCATCCCAGGCAGCCGCCTGGCTGGCCCTGTGCCCGTCGCCAGCTGCGTTGCTGGGCTTCGACTGCAATGCCGAGCCGCTGCCCGACCCGCAGGCCCTGCTGGCTCGCCGCGACGCCAGCTTCGCCCGCTCGCAGAAGCATTACTACGCGCAACCGCCTCACATCGAACGCGGCTGGCGCAACTACCTGATCGACATGCAGGGCCGCTCGTACCTCGACATGCTCAACAACGTCGCGGTGCTGGGCCACGGCCACCCGCGCATGGTCGCCGAGTCGGCACGGCAGTGGTCGCTGCTGAACACCAACTCGCGCTTCCACTACGCGGCCATCACCGAATTCTCCGAACGCCTGCTGGAGTTGGCACCCGAAGGCTTCGACCGGGTGTTCATGGTCAACAGTGGTACCGAAGCCAACGACCTGGCGATTCGCCTGGCCTGGGCCTACAGCGGCGGGCGCGACCTGCTCAGCGTGCTGGAGGCCTACCACGGCTGGTCGGTGGCCACCGATGCCATTTCCACTTCCATCGCCGACAACCCGCAGGCCCTGGAAACCCGCCCGGACTGGGTGCACCCGGTCGAGGCGCCGAACACCTTCCGCGGCCGCTTCCGTGGCGCCGACAGCGCCACCCACTACCTGCGCGACGTCGACGCCAAGCTGGCCGACCTCGACGCCCGTGGTCGCCAGTTGGCGGGCATCATCTGCGAACCGGTGTACGGTAATGCCGGTGGTATTTCGTTGCCGGCGGGTTACCTGCGCGACGCCTATGCCAAGGTCCGCGCCCGGGGCGGTGTGTGCATCGCCGACGAGGTACAGGTCGGCTATGGCCGCCTGGGCGAGTACTTCTGGGGCTTCGAGGAACAGGGCGTGGTGCCCGACATCATCACAATGGCCAAGGGCATGGGCAACGGCCAGCCACTGGGCGTAGTCATCACCCGCCGCGAGATCGCCGAAGCGCTGGAGGCCGAGGGCTACTTCTTCTCCTCGGCCGGCGGCAGCCCGGTCAGCTGCCGCATCGGCATGGCGGTGCTGGATGTGATGCAGGAAGAAGGCCTGTGGGACAACGCGCGCGATACCGGGCGCTATTTCAAGGCGCGCCTGCAGGCACTGGTCGACAAGCACCCGCTGGCCGGCGCGGCGCATGGTTCGGGCTTCTACCTGGGGCTGGAACTGGTGCGCGACCGCGCAACACTGGAGCCGGCCACCGAGGAAACCATGGCCCTGTGCAACCGCCTGCGTGACCTGGGCATCTTCATGCAGCCGACCGGTGATTACCTGAACATCCTCAAGATCAAGCCGCCGATGTGCACCACCCGGGCGAGCGTGGACTACTTCGTCGACAGCATTGATCGGGTGCTGGGTGAAGGGCTGTAAGTGCTTGGCTTTGGTTTTTCAGCGCCTGTGAGATCGAGCGCCGCCCGCGCGGCGCTTCGCAGCACAAGGCTGCTCCTACATTTGTTTCGGGCCAATAAATCCTGAGGCGAGGGCGCGCGGCCCCTTGGTGTCCACCTCAATATCGTGTCGGGAAAACAAGGCGGTCGCGTGCACTGGTACAGGCGTTACTGGCCCGAAACAAATGTAGGAGCAGCCTTGTGCTGCGAAGCGCCGCGCGGGCGGCGCTCGATCTCACAGGCGCTGACAATCCCCCGCCGAACCGCTCGGCACCCTGGTGCATTCTCAAACAAAAGCCCCATAATTTTCTTCCATAACACTCCCCGTCATCAGGTTTACTGACAATGGCCTTTACCAGCGACTCCCTGGCAATCTTCCTCGCGGTGCTGGAAGCAGGCTCGTTCTCTGCCGCCGCGCGCAAGCTGGGGCGTGTGCCTTCGGCCGTGAGCATGGCCATCGCCCAGCTGGAGGCGGAGCTGGACCTGGTGCTGTTCGACCGGGCCACGCGCAAAGCCTTGCCCACCAGCGCCGCCCTGGCCCTGGAGCCCCAGGCCAGGCAGGTGATCTGCCAGCTCAACCTGCTCGACGCCCAGGCCCTGCAACTGCACAAAGGGCTGGAAAAGCGCCTGACTATCGCCATGGCCCCCGAGCTGCAGACCGGCCGCTGGAGCCAGCCGCTGGAAACCCTCGCCCAGGAATTTCCCAGCCTGGAAATCGAAGTACGCTCGGCCACCCAGGCCGAAGCCATCCGCCTGCTGCATGACGGCAGCGTGCAACTGGCACTGGTCTTCGAACGGCCTGGCATCGACGAGCGCGAGTCATTCCTGGAGGCCGGCAGCCAGTTGCTGGTGGCCGTCGCATCCCCCCGCCATCCGGCCGGGCAGAACAGCGGCACGCCGTTGCCGGAAGAAACTTTCGCCGAACAGCGGCAGATCATTGTGGCGTCGGGCAAGGCCACCGGGTCGGACCCGCGCATGGTGCTGTCGCGGCGCATCTGGCTGACCGACAGCTACCTGGCCACGCTGGACCTGGTGCAATCGGGGCTCGGTTGGGCCTACCTGCCGCAGCCTTTGGTAGAGCCGTTGATTGCTTCGGGCGCGCTGGCGGAGGTGCGTTTCGACAACATGGCCAGCCGATTGCGCTTGTGGGTGGACATCATCTGGGTCAAGTCGCGCCCGTTGGGCCTGGGCGCGCGGCGTTACCTTGACGTGATGCGCCAATGCTTTGAAACAGAATCCCCGAGGTCCTGAGCGATACGACTGCCTCGTCCGACAGCGAAAAATCCTACATCTGGTTAGGAAGCCGATAACTACCTGCAGCATTGATTCCCCGTTAGGTTTCTGCTCGCCATCAAGAAGAAAAGGAACTTCTCATGTCGAGCCAGTCCACGCAGGGCTACGTGCAGTCGGTCGATCACTTCGCCAACCAGCAGCGCCAACCAGAAGAGGCCCTCTACCTTTTACTGGACCCATTCGCCGGCTGCCCGCCTGAGCACCCGCTGGCCATCGCTGCCCTCAGCGAAGCGCTGGGTAGTGATGCCGTAACGCGCGTCGACTGCAGCGGGCTGGTGCAGGATCCTGAGTGCTGGCCAGCTCTGGTGCGGCTCGCCGAACCCGGCGATGCGCCCACAGCCCTTGCCCTATTAAGCGCGACCTGCGCCGCTCGTGAATCGGCAGCTACCTGGCACTACGTGTGTGGCTGGCTGATCAGCGATCAACCCGCCGACCTCATCGCCCAGCACATCAGCCACCAGTGTCAGGTGCTGCACCAACCAGAACCGCACGGTATCACCGCCTGGTTCGAGCCCGTGCGGCTGGCGCTGCTACGCGCGACCCTGAAAAACGCAGGCGAACTCCTCGGGCCTGTTCGCAGTTGGCTACATCCCGATGGTTGTGGCAGTTGCGAGGTATTCGAGCGAGAACCCATGGCTGGCGAACTGGCCGTCCCCGAGGCCGTAAGGGCGACCCAGCACGTCGCACCACAGATCATTCAACTGCTCGGCGCCTGGCATCGCCTGAGTGCCGTGCAGCATCCCCATGCACCTTGGCACTTCGCAGGCTCCTCAGGCTTGCCGGAAAACGCCCCCACCCATGCCATGAACCTGATCCTCAAGGCGTTCAAGCAGGGCCTGCGCGACCGCGCCGATATCCAGTGCATGAGCCTGCACATGCTCATGATCCACCCATTGCTCCTTCAGCACCCGACCATCCAGCACGAGGTGGAAAGGGCAGCGGCCGGCGAGCAGCGCCTGGCGGACCGCTTCGCCAGCTACGACGACTGCACCTGGTCGCACATCGTCGCCGGCCTGCCGAAGGCAAGGAGTTACCCATGAGCATCAGCAAAGCCATCCACATCGCCATGCAGGAAGAGATCCCCAACACCTACGGCACCTGCAATGCCTGCGAACGCTCCGGCCTGCCGATTCTGCTGCTGCGCGAGGCCTACGCCCCGCGCCCGGATACAGGGCGCCCCTATCGCCTGGCAGACGACAGCGAAATCATCTTCCACCCGATGCACACCGACCAGTTGCGCCTCCTGCGCCAGGGTTATGTCTACGTACTGCTCGACCAGGAAATCTGGCAGGCCTACGAGGTAGCGGCGGAAGGTACCTTGCAGCGCTTTCCGGTGTCGCAGATGCCCTTCGGGCCACCCAGGCCGTTACCCAAGGTATGCGCCACCGAAGGCCACGATGTGATTGCCTCGTTCATCAACATCGATACCCTGCTCTACCGCAAGGCCTGGATCGCCTTCGCCAACGACCCTTGGCCCCGTGCGGTACTCGACCGCTATCGGCAAGGCATCGCCGACAGTGACGCGGGCACCCTCGCCCGCTTCGTCGAAGTGGACCTGAACACCGCACGCAACGACCCTGCCAGCCTCGGCATCGCCATGACCGACAGCTTCCGCTTCGGCCTGGAACAGGTGCTGGAGTTCTCCACCTTTTCCTCTGCCAGGTTTACCAGCGTCCATGGCTTTTACAGCCGCCTGGGCCGCTGGCATGAAACCCGCACTCATGTGCGCAATGTGATCGAGCAGGAACAACTGCCCAATGGCGTGCTGGCGCTGACACTGCCCGACCCGGTCGGCATGGTCATGGAGCTCAACGCGCAACGCACTGGCTGGGTGCAGGCCCTGCAGGAATGGCGGGCGCAGCCGCAGCGGCACTTCGAATACTTCACCTCGCAAGCACTACTGGGCATCCGCGAATTGCACGCGGCCATGGCGGCCGTGCAGGGTGCCGAGGACGCGCAGCGGGAAGCCCGGCAGGTCGAGCAATGGAACGACAGCCCGATCGCGGCCAAGGCGTATCTGCCGCCGGTGGACATCGACGCGCAGACCGAACGCAACACCGCGCGCAAGCAGCAGGACGCCCGCGAGCGGCTGGAAGAGCGTTACGACGAAGGCGCCCGCGCAGCGTTCCAGGCCGACTACGACCGCGAACTGAAAAACTGGCAGTCGATGATCGACCAGGTTGGCGATCTGTATGCGCGGCACTATGCCAAGCGGGCGTTTCAACAGATCGGCTACTACGACTATGACGCGACCTCCCCCGTTTCGGTGGAGTACTTCATCCAGATGATGGCCGCCTGCCTGGCCGGCGGGCCCACTGAAACCTTGCCTCAGGAGGGTCAGCCGCTCGGGATCACCCAGCATATCTGGCAGCAGTTGCTGGAAGACGACCGCAGCCTGCTTTACCAGGCACTGCTGGCCAAGAATCAGAAGCTGATGCAGCAGGTGGCCAGCGCGCTGTCCGGGGACGACTTCGGCAAGGTGTACGACATCATCAAGGGCATCGCCGGGACCGCCGATGGCCAACTGCTGATGATCAAGCCGATACAGGATGCCGTTGGCCAGTTGCTGGCCGCGACCAACAGCGCCGGGAATGCGCTCAGCCAGCACATCAGTGAACGGACCAAGACCCTGATCGGCCATGTGCATCGCTCGGCGCTTGCACTCTTCGCCGGGCAGCAGGTGACGCCGCTGCGGGTGTCGCTGACAGTGGGCGAATACATGAGCCTGCTCAACGAAGCCCTGGAGGCCCGGACCGATGCGTTTCTGCAGCAGGTAGACAAGCAGTTCCGTGATCCCCTGGGCCGCAAGGTGCGGGCCATGGTGCTGAGTGGCGCGATCAATATTGCGGCAGCGGGTAACCGTAGCCAGATGATCGAGGTGATGCTCTGGACGTTGGAAAGCGCCGAGAGTTTGCAGGCGCGGCTGGTGCAGTTGCGCGAGGGTGCAGCCGGCGGCGTCGGGGCGCTGGTACGCAATGTTGCGATTGGTGCGGGTACGCTGCGTGCGCAGGTTACGGGTGGTTTGAAGATCAGTTCTACGGCCGCGCAAAGCCTGGCAAGCGATGCGATGCGCAGCCTGCGGGATGCTGCAGCGAGCAGTGGAAGTGGGAAGCTGATGCTTGCCTTGGGGGGCATATGGTTCCAGCAGGACAGCCTGGGCAAGAACTATCGGGCGTTGCAGGAGACGCATCAGAACAATCCAGAGGCGCTTGCCGCGATCTGGTCTTCATCGCTTGGGTTGTTGGGAGTGAGTGTCGAAGCGGCAGGGCTTGCTGTCACACTTGTACAACCGAAGATACCGTGGCCCAGAACGGTAACCACAGCTTCACTAGGAAAGAACCTAGCCAAGTACGGCGGCGCCATCGCTGCACTCGCCAATGCCATGGATGCAGTGCAATACGTGAATGCGCTCGCCAGAACTAATAACCAAGGGGACAGTACCTCTGCAAACCAGTACGCTCGCGCGGCCGTGCTTGCTACGGTTTCCACTGTCTCTGGTATTTACTCGGCATTATTCGCAAGTTCGCTACTCGGTCCCTTAGGCTTTACGATCATCCTTGGTCTGGCAGCCTATACGCTGGCGATGGATGCCAAAAATCAAGAATCTTCACTATTAGAGCTTTGGTCCCGACACAGTAGATGGGGAACACCAGAGGAACATCGGCGCTGGATGAATCCACAAGATCTGGATACCGCAATTGGCTCACTGAACGCGGCAGCCTTGGGAGTTCAAGCGCAGGTTTCAATTGAGACAAGATTTCAACCAACTCACAGTACCCACACGCTAGACCAAACTAAAGCCTTCATCAGCGATGACGCTGCTGTTGCGGCAGGTTTTTATCTCGATTTGTACATAAGCTTGCCAAATTTCAGTACTGAAGACGCACAGTACAAATGGCAAGTGACTGTGTACCCAGCAGGGCAAAATCGACTGCCTTTTCATCTCTCTGGTAATAGTTTACATCCAAAAGTAGTCGAATACGTGCCCGAAGAAACCAAAAAAACCTTTGCTAGCCCTGAAAGCGTCAGCGAACGAATAATTTTTAAAACCACCGATAAGACCCTGCACATCAGCACTTCAATTCCACTACAGGATAACCATTGCACAAAAGCCATTGAGCTAACGCTCACTTATTGGCCCAACAAGCATGACATGTCAGGTTATGCAAAAGTGACAATGAGAGAAAACAATCTATCCTCGCTAAGGGGTCTATTCTAATGGCCCGCCCGCACCTTAACCCGCCATGTACAGGATGGATAGAGGACCTACCCCATCCTGACACTCCCATTGCGATCGAAGCCAGCCTGGGCAATCAATCCCCTAACCATCAGGATCCCATCTACCTTGAAGTACCCAGACCCCTTGGTTGGGCAAGAGAAGTAATGGCTTTCCTTTCGCTTCCAACTATCGCCATCACCACCCCTCTGCTCAGTTTCATAAACTCCAACATAGAGCAGAGAGACTTCGAATCCGTGCTAATTGATATATTAATACTTGCATGCGGAGTATGGGCATCCGTATTTTGCCTTCGAGTAAGCATATCCCCACCCCGAGATGAACCCCTTCGCTTCAACCGAGTACGTAAAAAATTGTATGCATACAATTTCAAGTACTGCTGGTGGAACCCCTTCACGAACTGGAAAGTAGAAACAGTTTGCTACGACTGGTCCCAAGTCCGCGCCGAGCGCTGGTCCCAGACCGGCGCACTGCCAAACGGTGGGTTAATTTTCAAATGGGGTGTCACACTCTCCATCGTTGCACCAGGCACAAACAATGTCATCGACCGTTTTCCTCTGGTTACGATGGGGGCCGACCAACATGTCTGGGCCTACATCTGCACCTACATGCAGGAAGGCCCCTCAGCCCTGCCACCACCCGCCCCCCCCAAGGATCACAACGATGTGCTCTGGTGTGAGTTCGCCCTGCGCCTGGCACCCCGAGTAGAGTGGCCAGCGGAAATGGATCAGGAGTCGAGAACCGCCCCCTGAGCTACTGTCTTGCGCTGCTTGCTCTGGCCCATCGCCGGCATGCCAGCTCTCATAGAACTGCACATGACTCATTGAGTTAGCAGGGACTCTGTGGGAGCGGCTTCAGCCGCGAACACCGGCGCAGCCGGTGCCATGCACCGCGTTGGATTCTTCGCGGCTAAAGCCGCTCCCACAGGGTACGCGGGCCGTTTGCGAATTCAGTTTTTTACGCGACAGCGCAGCCCAAAGGGCTGGGCAATCTCTCTTAGGTTGCACATGACTCATTGGATTAGCAGGGACCCTGTGGGAGCGGGCATGCCCGCGAACACCGGCGCAGCCGGTGCCATGCACCGCGCTGGATTCTTCGCGGGCATGCCCGCTCCCACAGGGGTTACATGGTGGGCGCCACCAACCTGTATCCCACACCTGGCTCGGTGATGATGAACCGCGGCGCCGTGGGGTCATCGCCCAGCTTTTGCCGCAGATGCCCGACCACTATCCGCAGGTAATGGGTGTCATCCACATGGGTAGGCCCCCAGATATCCTTGAGCAGCTGCTGCTGGGTAATCACTCGCCCCGGGTGCCCGGCCAGTTGCGCCAGCAGCGCATACTCCTTGCGGGTCAGCGCCACTTCCGCGCCATCCAGGGTCACCCGGCGAAAGGCAAAGTCCACCATCAGCGGCCCAAAGCTGGCCGCCACTTCCGAGCCACCGGCCTGCGGCACCTGGCGCAGCAAGGCGCGCACCCGCGCCAGGAACTCCTGGATGCCGAACGGCTTGGTCACATAGTCGTTGGCGCCGCCATCCAGCGCATCGACCTTCTGCACTTCACTGGCGCGCACCGACAACACCAGCACCGGCACCGCGCTCCATTCGCGCAGGTCACGCAGTACCTGCTGGCCGTCCATGTCCGGCAGGCCCAGGTCGAGTACCACCAGGTCCGGCTTGCCCAGCGCCGCCTGAGCGAGCCCTTCCGCGCCAGTGGCGGCCTCGAGCACCTTGTAGCCTTGCGAGGCCAGGCTGATGCGCAGGAACTTGCGGATCTGCGGTTCATCGTCGATGACCAGGAGGGTGGCGGACTGACTCATGGGGTTTCGCTTTCGGTTTCAGGTTGAGGGGGCAGCGGCAAGCATAAAGTGATGCTGGTGCCCTGGCCATCGATGCCTTCGCCCACCAGGATCTGGCCGCCATGGGCGCCGATCATGCCCTGGCAGATCGCCAGGCCCAGGCCGGTGCCCTGCCCGCCGCGGTCACCGCGAGCGGCGGTGTAGAACATGTCGAAGATCTTCTCGCGGTCTTCCACGGGAATACCGGGGCCCTGGTCGCTGACGGCAAAGCACAACCGGGCGTCCTGCACCGTCACCTGCAGCTCCAGCCGGCCATTGGCTGGCGAGAAGCGCGCGGCATTTTCCAGCACGTTGACCAGCGCCTGCTCGATCAACGCCGCATGCACGAACAGCAACGGCAGCTCGGCCGGCACGTCGGTGTGTACCCGCAGCGGCGCCAGCACCGCGCGCAGGCGGTTGAGCGCGCTACCGACGATGTCGGCCGGGGCCACCCAGTCGCGGGCCAGCTTGAGGCCGCCGTGGCCCAGGCGGGTCATGTCGAGCAGGTTCTGGATGTAGCGGTCGAGGCGTTCGGCCTCGTTGCGGGTGCCCTCCAGCAGTTCGCGGCGGTCGGCGGCGGGGATCGCCTCGCCCAGCGCCAGCAGGCTGTCGATGCTGCCGCGCATGGCGGTCAGCGGGGTGCGCAAATCATGGGAAACGGACGCGAGCAAGGCGCTGCGCAACTGCTCGGTTTCGCCATGCAGACGCGCAGCCTCCAGCTGTTCGGCCAGCCGGGCGCGGGCCAGGGCCTGGGCCAGTGGTTGGCCAAGGGCAGTGAGCAGGCGCCGGCGCGGGTCGCTGAGCGGCTGGCCGGAGCGTGGGCGCACACCAAGCAATGCCAGGGGCTGCTCATCCACCGCCAGCGGCCACCACCACCAGCGGCCATTGGGCAGGGTGTCGCTGCCATGACCGGCGGCCTGGCCGTGCTGCCAGGCCCACTCTGCGGCGGCGCGTTCGTTATCGCTGAAGGCATGGGCTTCGCCGCTGGCCACCTGCAACTGGCCTTCGACATTGCGCTCCAGCAGGCACACCTGCATGTCCTGCCAACCGTCCAGGTGCTGGCCGGCGGCGTTGAACACCGCCTGGCGGTCGGTGGCCACGGTCAGCCGGCGCGACAGGTCGAGCAACTGGCTGGTCTGCGCCTGGGTCTCGCGCAGCGCCTGCAACTGGCGGCGCTGGCGGGCGGCCAGGTTGCCGGTGAGCGCGGCCATCAACAGGAAGAACACCAGGGTCAGCACGTCTTCTTCGCGCTGGATCCTGAACGACAGGTTGGGCGGGATGAACAGGAAGTCGTAGGTCAGGAACGACAGCACCGCGCAGGCCAGCGCAGGCCCCAGGCTGCTGCGCACTGCCACCAGCAACACCGCGGCCAGGAACACCAGCGATATGTTGGGCAGCGCCAGCACACTCGACACCGCCCAGGCCAGGCCTGCGGCCATGACCGTGGCCAGCAGCGCCAGCAGGTAATGGCGC
The DNA here is from genome assembly GCF_054792385.1 of Pseudomonas sp. SA233. NCBI lineage: Bacteria > Pseudomonadati > Pseudomonadota > Gammaproteobacteria > Pseudomonadales > Pseudomonadaceae > Pseudomonas > Pseudomonas sp. SA233. The sequence continues at coordinate 3,873,954 of NZ_CP096449.1, forward strand.
CAGACCCACACCCGCCGTACCGCCGAACGCGGCGCTGGCGGCTGCGCGTCGCGGTCCAGCACGTTGATTTCCAGGCCGTGGCTTTCGCGCAGCAGCCGCGCGGCCACACCGGCACCGAACAGGCGCCGGCGCAGGCGGTCGCGGGACTGCCCAACCAGCACCAGGCTGGCCCGCCGTTCGGCAGCATGCTGGATCAGTGTGCGCACCACTTCGCCGGCACGCAGCAGTACCACCTCGCCGCCCAGGCGTTCGGCCAGTTGCTGGGCAGCTTGCAGGCGCTGGCGTGCGGTTTCGTCGCGCAGGCGGCCGTTGTCCACGTGCACCAGGCTCCAGGGCAGGTGGCGGCGTTGCGCCACGCGGCTGGCATGGCGCACCAAACGTTCCGCCTGGTCGTCACCATCCACGCCCACCAGCAAGCGCCCACGCAGGGCCGGGGCTTCCTGGCCGCGTTGGCGATAACCGTGGGCCAGGTCGGCATCCACCTGGGCAGCGGCGGTCTGCATGGCCAGTTCGCGCAGGGCGGTAAGGTTGGTTTGCGAGAAGAACGCATCGATGGCGGCCCGCGCCTGCTCGGGCACGTACACCTTGCCTTCGCGCAGGCGTTCAAGCAGCTCCCGGGGGGGCAGGTCGATCAGCACCAGCTCGAAGGCTTCCTGCAGCACCCAGTCCGGAAGGGTTTCGCGCACTTGCACGCCAGTAATGTCGCGGACCTTGTCGTTGAGGCTTTCCAGGTGCTGGACGTTGACCGTGGTGTACACATCGATGCCGGCGGCCAGCAGTTCCTGTACGTCCTGCCAGCGTTTGGCATGGCGGCTGCCGGGCGCATTGGTGTGGGCCAATTCGTCGACCAGCACCAGGGCCGGCGCGGCCTTGAGAAGGCCGTCGAGGTCCATTTCCTCTAGGGTGACGCCGCGGTACTGGCTACGCAGCAGGGGCTGCTGCTGAAGGCCAGCGAGCAATACCTCGGTTTCGGCACGGCCATGGGTTTCGACCACCCCAGCCAGCACCTGCACGTTCTGGCGTTGCTGGGCGTGGGCGGCCTGGAGCATGGCGAAGGTCTTGCCGACGCCGGGGGCGGCGCCAAGGAACACCTTCAACCGCCCCCGGCCGCTTCGCGGGAGGGTAGCCAACAGCGCGTCTGCGCGGGCGGAGTCACTCATCTTTCATCCTTTGCTATTTCCAGCAAGCAGCAAATCCAGGGACAAACACCGTACCTGTGGGAGCGGGTTCACCCGCGAATGCAGTAAAAGCGCCACCGACGCATTCGCGGGTAAACCCGCTCCCACAGGGTCCCTGCTAGCCCCTCAAGTCATCTATCAATGGCTGAAGTTTTCCAAGGCCTGGTTCAAGGCCAGCACATTGACCACCGGCGGGCCGATCAATGGGTGGAGGGTGGCCTCTTCCAGCAAGCCTTGCAAGCGCTCCACCGGCAACTGCCGTGCCGCCGCCACCCGCGGGATCTGGTAGGCCACGGCCTCCGGCGGCAGGTGCGGGTCGAGGCCGCTGCCCGAGGTGGTGAGCAGCGCCTGGGGCACCGGCCCCTGCTGCGCCTGGTACAACGCAGCCGCATCGCCCTTGACCCGCTCGGCCAGCGCCGGGTTGCTCGGCGACAGGTTGCTGGCGCTGCTGGCCACGGTGGCGTAGGCGCCTGCCGATGGCCGCGCGTGGAACCAGCCATCGCCCTGGAAATCCTGGGCAATCAGCGCCGAACCGCGCACCTGGCCCCGGTCATCGCGCACCAGGCTGCCATTGGCCTGGCTGGGGAAAAACACCTGGGCAATACCGGTCACCGCCAACGGATACAGCGCGCCGGTCACCAGGGTCATCAACAGGGCCAGGCTCAATGCCGGGCGTACATAAGCATTCATGGTGGCCTCCTCAGACCAGGTGCAGAGCATTGAGCAGCAGGTCGATCAGCTTGATCCCGGCAAACGGCACGACAATGCCGCCCAGCCCGTAGATCAGCAGGTTGCGCCGCAGCAGGTGCGCCGCACTGGCCGCCTGCACCCGCACGCCGCGCAGCGCCAGCGGGATCAGCACAATGATGATCAGCGCGTTGAACACGATGGCCGACAGAATCGCACTCTGCGGGCTGGCCAGGTGCATCAGGTTGAGCACGCCCAACTGCGGGTAGATGGCGGCGAACAGTGCCGGGAGGATGGCGAAATACTTGGCCACATCATTGGCGATGGAGAAGGTGGTCAGCGCGCCGCGGGTCACCAACAACTCCTTGCCGACCTGCACCACATCCAGCAGCTTGGTCGGGTCGCTGTCCAGGTCGACCATGTTGGCTGCCTCGCGCGCCGCCTGGGTACCGTCGTTCATGGCCATGCCCACGTCAGCCTGGGCCAGTGCCGGGGCGTCGTTGGCACCGTCGCCGCACATGGCCACCAGGCGGCCGTCGTTCTGCTCCTGGCGGATGCGCGCCAGCTTCTTCTCTGGCGTGGCCTCGGCCAGCACGTCATCCACACCGGCCTCGGCAGCGATGGCGGCGGCGGTCAGCGGGTTGTCGCCGGTCACCATCACCGTGCGGATGCCCAGCTTGCGCAGCTCGGCAAAGCGCTCGCGGATGCCGGGTTTGACCACATCCTTGAGGTGGATCACGCCAAGCAGGCGCTTGTCCAGGCACACCAGCAGCGGTGTACCGCCGCTCTGGGCAATACGCTCCACTTCACGGGCCAGTGCCGGTGGCATTTCCAGGCGTTGCATGCCGACGAACGCCAGTACGGCATCGACAGCGCCCTTGCGGTAGCGGTGTTGCTGGAAGTCGATCCCCGACAGGCGCGTCTCGGCGCTGAAAGCCACGGCCTCGAACTGGCCGGCGGACGGTTCGACAAAATCATGCAGCTGGCGCAGATACTCGACGATCGACTTGCCCTCGGCGGTGTCGTCCGCCAGCGAGGCCAGCAAGGCGCCCTCCCCCAGCTCGCGGGCGGTGATGCCCGGTGCCGCGTGCAGCGCACTGCAGCGGCGGTTGCCGAAGGTAATGGTGCCAGTCTTGTCGAGCATCAGCGTATGCACGTCACCGGCCGCCTCCACCGCCCGGCCCGAGCGGGCGATGACGTTCAGCCGCACCAGCCGGTCCATGCCGGCAATGCCGATGGCCGACAGCAGGCCGCCGATGGTGGTGGGGATCAGCGTTACCAGTAATGCGGCGAGAAAGATCAGCGGCAGGCTGCCACCGACAAAGTGGGCGAACGGCTGCAGGGTCACCACCACGATCAGGAAGATCAGGGTCAGGCCGATCAGCAGGATGTCGAGGGCGATCTCGTTGGGCGTCTTCTGCCGCTTGGCGCCCTCGACCAGGGCAATCATGCGGTCGAGGGTCGATTCGCCCGGGTTGCTGGTTACGCGGATCAACAACCAGTCTGAGACCAGCCGGGTATTGCCGGTCACCGCTGAGCGATCGCCGCCGGACTCGCGGATCACCGGCGCGGACTCGCCGGTAATGGCGGCCTCGTTGACCGCAGCGATACCTTCAAGCACCTCGCCGTCACCGGGAATCATTTCACCAGCTACCACGCGCACCACATCGTCCTTGCGCAGCGCGCTGGCTGCTACGGTTTCGTAGCTGCCATCACGCTTGCGACGCTGGGCGGTAAGCCCTTGGCTGCCAGCCTTGAGGCTGTCGGCGCGGGCCTTGCCACGACCTTCGGCCAGGGCCTCGGCAAAGTTGGCGAACAGCACGGTGAACCACAGCCACAGCGCGATCTGCACGGCCACACCAGTGCTCACACCGCTGCCGGGAGCGAAACACAGGACGGTGGTCAGTACCGCAGTCAGGGCGACCACCAGCATCACCGGCGAGCGCTTGAGTTGGCGCGGGTCGAGCTTGACGAATGCCTGCACCAGCGCCGGGCGCCACAATGCGGCGAAACGGGTCTGATCCTTGGCACTTTGCCGGGCTTTTACTTCAGCAATGGGCATGTTCATGGTCGGTCCTCAAAAACCCAGACTCAAATGTTCGGCGATCGGCCCAAGGGCCAGGGTCGGCAGGAAGGTCAGGCCACCGACCAGCAGGATGGTGACCAGCAGCAGGCTGGTGAACAGCGGGCCATGGGTGGGGAAGCTGTTAAGCCCCTGGGGCGCGCTTTTCTTCGCCGCCAGGCTGCCGGCCAGCGCCAGTACCGGCAGGATGTAGCCGAAGCGGCCGATGAGCATGGCCAGGCCGATCATCAGGTTGTGGTACACCGTGTTGGCACCAAAGCCGGCAAAGGCCGAGCCGTTGTTGGCCGTGCCCGACGTATAGGCATACAGCAGCTGGCTGAAACCATGCGCACCCGGGTTGCTGACCGCACCTGCCGGGCCTGGCAGGCTGGCGGCAATGGCGCCGAGCACCAACACGCCGACCGGCATCACCAGCAGGGTCGCCACCAGCAACTGCACCTCGCGGGCCTGCAGTTTCTTGCCCAGGTATTCCGGGGTGCGGCCGATCATCAGCCCGGCCAGGAACACCGCGATCAATACGAACAACAGCATGCCGTAAAGCCCTGCACCGACGCCGCCGAAGATCACCTCACCGACCATCATGTTGACCATCGCCACCATGCCGGTCAGCGGGTTGAGGCTGTCGTGCATGGCATTGACCGAACCGTTGGAGGCAGAGGTGGTAGTCACTGTCCACAGCACAGAACCGGTGGTGCCGAAGCGGGCTTCCTTGCCCTCCATCGGGGCGCTTTGCTGTACCTGCGCGCTCTCGAGGGCCGGGTTGGGCTGGTACTCGGACCACAACGCCGTGCTGCCGCCGATCAGGAACAGGGCCAGCATGCAGGCGAGGATTGCGCGGCTCTGGCGCAGGTCCTTCACGTAGTGGCCAAAGGTGAACACCAGCGCCACCGGAATGAGGATGATCGAAGCCACCTCGAACAGGTTGCTCCAGGCCGTGGGGTTTTCGAACGGGTGCGCCGAGTTGACTCCGAAGAAGCCACCGCCATTGGTACCCAGTTGCTTGATGGCGATCTGGCTGGCGGCCGGGCCCAGCGGGATGGTCTGCTCGGTGCCTTGCAGGGTGACCGCGTGGGCGTAGTCGGCCAAGGTTTGCGGTACGCCCTGCCATACCAGCAGCAACGCCAGCAGCAGGCACAGCGGCAGCAAGCCGTAAAGGGTGGCGCGGGTCATGTCGACCCAGAAGTTGCCTAGCGTCGTGGCGCTGCGCCGTGCGATGCCGCGGCACAGGGCGACCAGCACGGCCAGTCCGGTGGCGGCGCTGACGAAGTTCTGCACGGTCAGGCCGAGCATCTGGCTCAGGTAGCTGACCGACGCTTCACCGCTGTAGGCCTGCCAGTTGGTGTTGGTTACGAAGCTGATCGCGGTGTTGAACGCCAGCGACCATTCCTGGCCGGGCAGATGCTGCGGGTTGAATGGCAGGTAGCCCTGCAACAGCAGCACGGCGAACAGCAGCAGGAACCCGGCCAGGTTGAAGGCCAGCAGAGCCAGGGTGTACTGCTGCCAGTTCTGTTCCTGGCTGGCGCGCACGCCCGCCAGCCGGTAGCAGGCTTGCTCGACCGGGCCCAGCACGGGCGACAGCCAGGTGCGCTGGCCTTCCATGACCTTGAAGTAGAACCGCCCGAGCCAGGGTGCCGGTAGCAGCACGATGGCGAAAAATGCCAACAGCAAGGCGAAATCGTAACTGTGCATGGCCGCTCCCTAGCTGCGATCGGCGCGCAGCAGCGCCACCAGCAGATAAAACGCCAATGCCACTGCCAGCAGCAGTGACAGCCCGTCGAGCATGTTCATGTGTGGTTCTCCCCGTGGTGCGGCTTGGGCCGCTTTGGGGAAATTGTCCGAGCGAGGGGCGTAAAGGGGCGAGACTGGGAGGTGGGGATGGCGATAAAGAAGGCGTAAAGATCGGAAGTCGAGGTTGCCTGAACCGGCCTCTTCGCGGGTAAACCCGCTCCTACAGGGACCGCACCGCTCTCCCGGGCTGTGGAGATCCTTGTGGGAGCGGGTTCACCCGCGAAGAGGCCAGTACAGGTTCACTGCTGAGGCGGCTGCGGGACGGCGTTGCGGCTCCAGTCCAGCAGCAGGCTGTAGCCGACCGCCAGCAAGGTCGGCCCGATGAACAGGCCAATGAAGCCAAAGGCGAGCAGGCCGCCGAACACGCCCAGAAGCACGATCACCAACGGCAGGTTGCCGCCACGGCTGATCAGGTACGGTTTGAGTACGTTGTCCACGCCACTGATAATGAAGGTGCCCCAGGCTCCCAGGAACACCGCCATGCCGTATTCGCCTTTCCATACCAGCCAGCCGGTGGCCGGAATCCATGCCAGTGGCGGGCCCATGGGAATCAGGCTGAGCATGAAGGTCACCAGGCCCAGCACAATGGCCCCGGGCACACCGGCAATCAGGAAGCCGATCAATGCAAGCACGCCCTGCGCGGCGGCTGTACCGATCACCCCATTGACCACCCGCTGCACCGTACCGGCGACCAGCTCCAGGTAGTACTCGGCACGGTCGCCCATCAGACGGTGCAGCAAGCGCAGGACGAACGCCGACAAGCGCGGCCCGTCGCGGTAGAAGAAGAACACGAACACCAGGCTAAGGGTCAGCTCCAGCACGCCGCTGCCGATCTGCGCGCTGCGCGCCAGCAACCAATTGCCCACCTGCCCCAGGTGCGGCTTGACCGAGGCCAGCAAGGCCGCGCCCTGCTGGTCCAGCGATTGCCACCAGCTGACCAGGCGCTCGCCAACCACCGGGATGCCACCCAGCCACGCCGGAGCGTCGGGCAGGCCGTCCACCTGCACGTCACGCACGAAAGCCGTCGCGTCGCGAATATGATCGGCCAGGTTGAACCCCAGCCACACCAGCGGCAGCGCTACGATCAGGATCCAGGCAGTGGTCAGCAGGCTTGCCGCCAGGGTTTCACGCCCGCCCAGCGCACGCGTCAGCAAGCGCATCAAGGGCCAGCTGGCAAAGGCCAGGATGGCTCCCCACAACAGCGCTGAAATGAAAGGTGCCATTACCCACAGGCCGGCACCCAGCAGCGCCAGCAGCAGAATCTGGACCAGCAAGCGGTCATTGTTAGCCATGGTGGTGCTCGTTCAACGGATCAGTTCAAGGTGCAGGCCGTCGGTAGGTGCACTACCGACTTCGAGGCGGCCATTGCGCACGCCCGCCTTGACCAGCGCCTCGCGCCAGGCTTCAGCCTGGGCCCCACTGAGGCTGGCACGCAGGGTGCTGTCGAGGTTCAGGCTACGGGCCAGCAGGTTCGCCCAGGCGTCTTGCGGCGCGGCCAGGTCAGGGTAGTCGAGCTTGCCGGTGTCGCGCATTTCGCGCAGCACCGTGGCGGCGGTCGGCAGCAGTTCGCCCAGCGGGCTGCCGGCGACGAACTCTTCCACGTGCAGGTAGGCGCGGCGGTTGCCGCGGGTGACGCTGTACAGTGCGACGAGGGTGTCGGCCTGCTCCGCCGAGCGGCGCAGAAGGATGAACGCCTGCTGCTCGTCGCCGCCGTTGAGGCGGGCATTGCCGAACACATCATTGGCCCACAGGCTGGCCTCGCCGCAATCGCGGCCCTGGCACCAGAACAGCGGGTAGCCGCCGTCGCGCTGCAGTGCTTCGCGAGCGCTGGTGAAGGCTTCGCGAGCAGTACGCTCGACCGGCAGTTCGTAGGTTACCGAGCTGACCTGGCCACGGCTTTCGACCTTGTCCTCGACCCGAAGGCGGCCGCTGATCTTGCGCAGCGGGCCCATGGGGTAGACGCGCTCCTGCTCCACGGCCGGGCGCTGGTCGACCACCTTGGCGTCCACCGGTACCGGCAGGCTGCCGGCCCACAAAACGGGGCTGGCGAACACCAGGCAGGCAGCGAAGGCATTACGGATGGCAACAGGCGCGCTCATTGGCGAACCAGACGGCGCTCAGCGCCGAGATGAAGCTCCAGGATGTCTGGCAGTTGCATGGTTGTCTCCCTGTTCAACCCGCCAAGCCTCGACACTTGTCCGATGCAAGTCAAGCAAAGCCAAAGAAGCGATTGAAACAGTCTGCGACAAGGGCCGCGCCCTGCTCATCGTTCAGGTGCAGGTGATGGCCACCGGGCAGCGTCACCTGCTCAAAGGGTAGCTGCTCCAGCAACCCGGTGTGGCGCGCCAGCATGCCGTCGGCGGCCACGACCAGGCGCGTCGGGCAACTCACCCGGTGCACATAGGCCATGGCCTGGCCCTCGCTCAGGCGCACTGGCGAAGGCAGGGTCAGGCGGCTGTCGCTGCGCCAGCTGTAACCGCCGGGCACCGGCATCAGGCCGCGCTGGGCCAGCAGCTCGGCCGCCTCACGGCTGACCGCGACCATGCCTTTCATGCGTGCCTGCACGCCCTGCTCCAGTGTGGTGTATACCGACTTGCGCTTGCCATCCAGGCGCAACTGGGCCTGCAGTGCCATGCCCAGCCGCTCCCCGGCGTCCTGCTCGGCGCCGGTCGGCGGAATGACCCCGTCGATCAGGGCCAGATGGCTGACCCGTTCCGGCAGCGCGCCAGCCAGTTGCACCGAAATGATTGCCCCCAGCGAATGGCCCAGCAGGGCGAAACGTTGCCAACCCAGCTGCTCGGCCACCCGCAGCACGTCATGGGCGTAGTCGGCCAGGGCATAACCGGCGCCGAGCGGCCGGTGCTCGGAATAACCATGCCCGGCCAGGTCCAGGGCGACGATGCGCAGGCCTTTCAGCTGCGGCGCCAGGCGGGCGAAGCTGTTGGCGTTGTCCAGCCAGCCATGCAGGGCGATCACCGGCAGCCCATCCTCGGGGCCGAACAGGTGCGCCGCCAGTTCGATATGGCCCAGGCTCAGGCGGATCTCCTCGACCTGCGCGCTCATGCCTGGCTCCAGCGGTCGAACAGGCCCTTGATCAGGCTGGCGGTGTCGGTTGGTCGCTCAAGCGGGAACATGTGCCCACCGGGCACGCTGTGGAACTCGCCCCTGGGCATGCCGCGCACGGCCAGTGTGTGGTGGCGGCGAATGACGTTGCTGCGCTCGCCGCGGACCATGGCCAGCGGCACCTGCAATTGCCGCGCGGGCGCAGGGCTGGTATGCGGGATGCTGCGGTAGATGCTGATTTCCGTGGCCGGGTCGAAGCGCAACTGCAGCCCCTGCTCCATCGCCTGCAGGCCGTGCTCTATGTAGGCATCGAGGCATTCGGGATCGAAATGGCGGAACAGTGACTTGCCGGCGAAATAGTCCCGGGCACTGTCGCGGTCATTGAAGGTTTCGCGGCGCCCCAGGGTGCGGCCAGCCGGGGTGATACGGTCAATGAAGCCGAAGCGCTTGGCGGTGCGCAGCAGCCACTGGTCGGCGCGGGTGAGCACCGGCGAGTCGAGCATCACCACGCCGCGGTAGTACTCGGGGCAGCGCAAGGCTGCGTGCAGGTGCAACACCCCGCCCAGCGAATGGCCGACGCCCCATACCGGCTGGCCCTGCCGGGCCAGGTGGTGCAGCAATTCATCGACCAGGCTCTGCCAGTTGTCGTCCACCGGAAAGCGCGGATCGTGGCCGTGCTGGGCCAGGTGCTGCACCTGGTAGTCCGGTGCCAGGGCGGCGAACAGCTTGCCGTAGGTGGCCGACGGGAAACCGTTGGCATGGGCGAAGAAGATCTGCTGCGACATGGCGCCGGGTCCGGATGCGAGATGATGGCCCATTGTCGGTATCGCGGGGCGGTTCGGCAACGTCCGGAAAGGTCATCGGCGAGGGCTATCAGGTCAGGCTTGCGGACGCGGGCACTCCCTGTAGGAGCAGCCTTGTGCTGCGAAGAGGCCATAACTGCCGGAGAAGAGCTATTGCCCTACTGGCCTCTTCGCAGCACAAGGCTGCTCCTACAGGAAACCGAGATAGCCTGAGAGCTCAGGCCGGCGAGTTGATCGCCCGAAGGGTCATCAACCCAGCCAGCGGCCAGTCCCCTTCCAGCTCCGCCAGGCTTGCAGTGCTCATGCCCGCCGGTTGCTGCTGGTGGCCATGCTGCAACGCCCCTACCAGGGTACCCACCAGCGGCTGGTGGCTGACCAGCAGCACATGCTCCAGGCCCAGGCGCTCGATTTCGCCGATAACCTGCTGCACATCACTGTCAGGCGTCAGCCAGGGCACGGTGCGCACCGGTTCGGCGAAGCCCAGGGTGTCATGCACCAGGGCAGCCGTTTGCTGGGCGCGTACGTAAGGGCTGGCGATGATCGCCTGCAGCGGCTGGCCCAGCAGGCGGGCGGCGCTATGCAGCACCTGTTCGCGACCATGGGCGGTCAGCCGGCGCTCGGCATCGCTGTTGGCCCGCGGCTCCGCTTCGCCGTGGCGCAGAACCCACAGCTTCACAGCTTGGGCTCCTCGTCACGCACCGGGTGCGGGGCCGGGGCCACCGCATGCGGCGCCTCGCCTTCCGGGGCACGCGGTGCCGGCCAGTCGGCGAACGGCCAGGGCTTCTGGTCGCTGTGGAAGCTGCCGAAGCGGCCGATCTGCGCCAGGTACTGGCTCAGGCTGTCGCCGAAGTTCATCAGGCTGGCGCTGGGGGCGCCGTACACCAGGCGGTAGATCAGTTGTACCAGCACCAGGCCACCGAGCAACAGCTCGGCCAGCTGCCAGACCACCAGGAACACCAGCATCCACAGGGCCCGCAGGATGATCGACTCGCGCTGGGCGCGTTCGGGCGTATCGTTCATGTGTTGCTCCTTGCTGTTGTCAGAGCCGCTGAAGGCTCAGTTGAAACCGCTGATGGAAATGAAATCGACATCGGTCTTTGGCTCGGCACGCATCAGGTGCTCGATCACCTGGTTCAGCGTGCGGCCTTCGAACAGGATGGCATGCAGGCCTGCCACCAGCGGCATGTATACCTGCACTTCCTGCGCCTTGGCCTTGAGCACCTTGAGGGTGTTGACGCCTTCGGCTACTTCGCCCAGGCGGTTGACCGCCTGCTCCAGGCTCAGGCCCTGGCCCAGCGCGTGGCCGACCTGGTAGTTGCGGCTCTTTGGCGAGGAGCAGGTGACGATCAGGTCACCGACACCGGCCAGGCCAAGGAAGGTCATGGGGTTGGCACCCTGGCTGACGGCGAAGCGGGTCATCTCGGCCAGGGCGCGGGTAATCAGCATGCTCTTGGTGTTCTCGCCCATGCCCAGGGCCACCGCCATGCCAGCGATGATGGCGTAGACGTTCTTCAGCGCCCCGCCCAGCTCGACGCCAAAGCGGTCGGCACTGGCGTAGACGCGGAAGGTACGCCCATGCAGCACGGCCTGCACCTGCTGGCACAGTTTTTCATCCTCGCTGGCGACCACCGTGGCGGTCAGCGCATGTTCGGCGATTTCACGGGCCAGGTTGGGGCCGGACAGCACGCCGATGCGCGCCTCGGGGGCGATTTCCTCGAGGATCTGGCTCATCAGCTTGAAGCTTTGCGCTTCGATGCCCTTGGTCAGGCTGACCAGGCCCTTGCCGCGCAGCAACTCGGCATGCGGAGCCAGCACGCTACGCAAGGCGCTCGATGGCAGGGCGACGAAAATCAGCTCGCTGGCCTGCAAGGTGGCCAGCAGGTCGCTGACCGGCTCGACGCCGTCGTGCAGGCGGATGCCCTTGAGGTAGCGCGGATTCTCGCGATTGACGCGCATGGCCTCGGCCTGTTCCGGATCGCGCATCCATTGGCGCACCGGCACACCGTTTTCTGCCAGCAGGTTCGCCACGGCGGTGCCGAAGCTGCCGCCTCCCAGAACTGCAACAGGTTGCTGTTCAGTCATATCCAATCCGTTAAAGCCAAAAGTTAAGTGGCGACCCAGCCATTATACGGCTCGCCTGCTACAGAACCAGTGTCAGTACCGGCCCTTTCGCAGCGCAAGGCTGCTCCTACAGGTACCGTGCATGTCCTTAGATCGGGCTTCACTGGCAAGCAGATCACTGGCAAAACCCCCACGGTCAGTTACCATGCCTGTTTCAATCCTGATACAAGGCCGCTTTGTGTTCCCTGGCACGCCCTCGTACCCGCGCCTGCTCATACTGACTGCCCTGCTCGGCGGCCCGGCCGTGGCCGATGACCTGTTCATCGACAACACGGACCTGCCGCAGGTTCTGACCGCCACGCGCCTGAAACAATCCCCCGCCGCAGTCCCGGGCAGCATGACCGTGCTCGACAGCGAGCTGATCCGGGCCAGCGGTGCCCGTGACATCCCCGAGCTGCTGCGCCTGGTGCCGGGCATGATGGTGGGCTACAACGCCGGCAACCAACCCACGGTCAACTACCACGGCAGCAACGTCAACGATGCCCGGCGCATGCAGGTGCTGATCGATGGCCGTTCGGTGTACCGCGCCGGCCTGGCCACGGTGGACTGGAGCGACATCCCGCTGGCCATGGAGGATATCGAGCGCATCGAGGTGTTCCGCGGCCCCAACACGGTCAGCTATGGCGCCAACGCGCTGATGGCTGTGGTCAACATCCTTACCCGCAACCCTGCCGACAGCCATGGCACGCGGTTGAAGATGACCCGTGGCCAGGATGGTATCAACGATTTCTACGCCAGCCACGGCTTCGGCTGGGAGGGTGGCGACATGCGTCTGTCGCTGTCAGGCCAGCAGGACGATGGCTTCGACGAGAACCAGTTCGGCCAGGACTACCGCGACAGCCGCCGGCTGACCCGCTTCAATATCAACGCCAGTCACAGCCTGGCACACGACCAGACCCTGGAATGGCAACTTGCGGCGAAGGAAGGCAGCAACCAGCGGCCTTATACCTACCAGCCGGTGTTCGCCAAATACGAAGCCGGTAACAACGCTGACGTCAGTGCCAAGGACTACGCCGGCTCATTGCGCTGGACCAAGGACTTCAGTTCTGAGCACAGCCTGTATATCCAAGGCTCTGCCCAGCATTTCGACCGTCAGCAGGTGTGGCGCGCCTGTGACGCTTTGCAGTCGTTCAGCCCGGAATTGACCCAGCTCTGGCAAATGAACCCCGATTTCGCCGAAAAAGTGGCGCGCGGCATTGCTACCGGCGCTCCACTTTCGACCAACGATCCTGTCATGAGAGGGCTTCTGGAGAAGGTCCAGCAGCAATGGGCGAACGGTGGCAAGCAGCAGGTCTGCGGCGACGTCGACCAGAGCACCCGCGAAACCCGCTACGACCTGGAAATCCAGGACACCCTGAGCCTGACCGACAGCCTGCGCCTGCTCAGTGGCATGAACTACCGCTATGATCGTGCCGACTCGCAGACCTACTTCAATGGCAGCATCGACGACCAGACCTGGCGCCTGTTCGGCCAACTGGAGTGGCGCGCCGACGAACACTGGATCCTGCAGGGTGGTGCCATGTTCGAGGACTCGCGCCTGTCTGGCAGCTCGCTGACCCCACGCGTGGCGGTCAACTACCTGATCACCCCGCGCCATGGCCTGCGTGCAGTGTATTCCGAGGCAGTGCGCTCGCCAGACATGTTCGAGAACAACGTCAACTGGAGCTACACGGTCAAGAACCTGACCCCCAACGCTTTCGGCCTGCAAAACGGCGAATACTTCGTCAAGACCCGCGGCCCGGGCGACCTCGACCAGGAACGCATGCGCTCGCGCGAACTCGGCTACAACGGCTACTTCAGCGACATCGACCTGAACATGGATATGAAGCTGTTCTATGACGAGATCACCGGCATGATCAGCGAGCCCCTGAAGAACAACCAATACATTGCCAGCAATGCCAACAAGGCCCGTTTCAGCGGCAGCGAGGCGCAACTGGACTGGCGCCCGACCCTGCGCGACCGCCTGCGGGTGACCTACGCCTACGTGGATGCCTGGGCCAGCAACCCCGCCGACCGCCGCCTCAGCGCGCGCAACAGCGGCTCGGCCGGGTGGATGCGCGAGTGGGGTGACGGTTGGTCGAGCGCGCTGTTCTATTACGGTGACGATGCACTCAACCAGTATCGCTACGAGCGCCTGGACCTGCGTCTGGCCAAACGTTTCCGGGTGCATGGCAGCAACCTGGAGCTTGCGGCGCTGTGGCAACAGCGCCTGGACGATGAGCCGACCACGGCAATCCAGAACCGCTACGACAGCCGCCACCGCCTGAGCGTCAGCGCGGAGCTGGAGTTCTGATGGCCCTGCTGCTGCGCCTGTTGCTGTTGTGCCTGTGGCCGATAGGGCCGCTGTTCGCCAGCGAAATCCTGTTGGTAGGCGCGGAAGACCAGCCTGGCATTCGCAGTTTCGTCGCCGCGCTGGAAAGCCGCCGGCCGAGCGACCATGTACATTTCCAGACCACCGCCGACCTGCCCCCCCCGGGCAAGCTCAAGGCTGACCAGCGCCTGATCCTGCTGGACAACGCCGCACTGGAATGGCGCCTCGGGGAAACTGCCGGCCCGCCGGCCCTGGCCATGAGGGTCAGCCGAGTACAGGCTGAACAGCGCCTGGGAAAGTCGCGGCCCGCGTTCCTCACGCTGCTGTGGAGCGATCCGCCGCTGGGCCGGCAGTTGCGCCTGGCGCGCTACCTGCTGCCGCAGGCCCAGCGCATTGGTGTGCTGTACGGTGAGCACAGCAGCTTTCTGCTCGAAGAGCTGCGCCATGCCGCCCGCGCGCTGGGCCTGGAGATCATTGCCCAGGACTGGCCCGACCCGCGCGACAGCCGCCCTTTGCAACACTTGTTGGCCAACAGTGACGTGCTGCTGGGCCTGGACGATGCCGACCTGTACAACTCCAAGACTGCGAAAAACCTGCTGTTGAGCAGCTATGGCCGGCAGATGGCGCTGATCGGCCCGAACGCCGGGTTCGTCCGCGCCGGCGCCCTGGCCAGCACCTTCAGCGACCAGGACGATTGGCTGGCGGTGCTCGACCAGTTGCTCGACCAGCCACCGGCGCGCTGGCCACGCAGCCTGTACCCGGTACGCTTCGGCGTCAGCGGCAACCAGCAGGTGGCGCGCGCCCTGGGCCTTGAACCGATCGATCCGAACGCCGCCGCCAAGGCCCTGGCCGAAGGAGAACCCACCCCATGAGCAAGCGCCTGAGCTGGGACATTCACACCCGCACCCAGATCATCAGCCTCGGCCCTGCCCTGCTGCTGACCTTGCTGCTGATCAGCTTCTTCACCTTCGTGCGTATCCAGGACCTGCGCCAGGAACTGAACCACACCGGGCAACTGATCGCCAACCAGTTGGCGCCAGCCTCGGAATACGGGGTGATCTCGGGCAACAACGAAGTGCTCGAGGGCCTGATGCGCGCCACGCTCAGCATCCCCCACGTGCGCTTCCTCGAGGTGCAGGACAGCCGCAACCACATACTGGTTTATGTGGAGCAGTCCGACGAAAGCGCCAACCGCGCGCAGCGCGTCGAAGTGTTCCAGGCGCCCATCCGGCTGCAGCAGATCCGCCTGGACAGCGACTTCCTGCAACAGGGCAAAGCCACCAGCCCGGCCATTGGCGACGATTACCTGGGCAGGGTCATCGTCGGCATGTCCGATGACGCCTTCAGCCAGCGCCAGCAGGAAATCGTGATCAAGGCCGGTATCCTCGCGCTGTTCGCCCTGCTGTTCACTTTCCTGCTGGCGCGCCGCCTGGCCCTTAGCCTCGCCAAGCCGATCAGCGACATGGGGCACGCGGTCAAGGCCATCCAGCAGGGCGAGTACCACACCCTGTTGCCGGTGGTCGATGACAGCGAACTGGGCCATCTGGCACGCCACATCAATAACCTGGCCCATGGCCTGGCGCAGGCCAGCAATGAACAGAAGCAGGCGATTGCCGAGCTTATCCAAGCCCGCGAGGAGGCCGAACAGGCCAACCGCACCAAATCGGATTTCCTGGCGATGATGAGCCACGAACTGCGCACGCCGATGAATGGCGTACTGGGCATGCTGCAGTTGCTGGAAACCACGCAGCTGAACAGCGAGCAGGCCGAGTACACCGCGGTGGCCAGCGAATCCACCGGGCACCTGCTCAAGGTCATCAATGACATCCTCGACTTCTCGCGCATCGAACGCGCCGCGCTGCAACTGGAACACATCGACTTCAACCTGGGCGAACTGATCACCAGCAGCGTCCAGTCGTTCCAGCACAGCGCCCAACAGCGCGGCCTTGCCCTGCACCTGCAAATGCCGGCGGGTATCGAGCAGCTGCAGGTGAACGGCGACCCCACGCGCATCCGCCAGATCCTGCTGAACCTGGTCGGCAACGCGCTGAAATTCACCGAACGCGGCCAGGTTCAGGTCGAGGCGCGCTGGCAGGTGCTGGACCGCCAACTGATCTGGTTGACCTGCAGTGTGCGCGACACCGGTATCGGCATCGACAACGAACGCCTGGAAATGATGTTTGTCGCCTTCCAGCAGGCCGACAGCTCGATTTCCCGCCGCTATGGCGGCACCGGGCTGGGACTGTCGATCGCCCGCACCCTGGCCGAACGCATGGGCGGCAAGCTGCGTGGCGAAAGCCGTGAGGGCCTGGGCTCGACCTTTACCCTGGAGATGCCTCTGGCCCTGGCCAGCCCTGCCCCGCTCTCGCTGACGCAGCCAAGCGCTGCGCCACCGGCGGTGGCCGACAATGATCAGGTGCTGCTGGTAGAGGACAATCCGGTCAACCAAAGTGTCATCGAAGCCATGCTGCGTAGCCTCGGGCTGGCGGTATGCACGGCCGAGGACGGCCTGGAGGCGGTCGAACGTGTCAGCCGGCAGCGTTTTGCCGCCGTGCTGATGGACTGCCGCCTGCCGCACCTGGACGGCTATGAAGCCACCCGGCGTATCCGCCAGCTGCCCAACGGCGCCAGGCTACCGATCATCGCCCTGACCGCCAACGCCTTGCAGGGCGACCGCGAGCGTTGCATGGCGGCCGGCATGGACGACTACCTGAGCAAACCCTTGCGCCGCACCGAACTGCAGCGCGTGCTGCAGCGCTGGCTACCCGGTCAGACAACCGCGACTGGCGATAAATGCTAAAGTGCGGCAGTCTTAAACACTGGACAGGACCTTCATCGGACCTGAAAATAGACGTTTCAGTGCACACCTGTACTTCTTTCACCGGGTGCACTGTGACTTTCACCACAACGCAATAGTCTACCTGTAGGCTGCCGCCCCGAACGCGATGCGTATCGGGCCGGCCGGGAAGATTCATCCCCTGCCGCAGGGGGTTATTGAGGAGCTCGCATGACCAAACAACACGCCTTTACTCGGGAAGACCTGCTGCGCTGCAGTCGCGGTGAGCTGTTCGGCCCAGGTAATGCGCAACTGCCCGCGCCGAACATGCTGATGGTCGATCGCATCACCCATATCAGCGAAGAAGGCGGCAAGTACGGCAAAGGTGAATTGGTCGCCGAGCTGGATATCAATCCGGACCTGTGGTTCTTCGCCTGCCACTTCGAAGGCGACCCGGTAATGCCGGGCTGCCTGGGGCTTGATGCCATGTGGCAGCTGGTAGGTTTCTTCCTCGGCTGGCAGGGCCTGCCAGGCCGCGGGCGCGCCCTGGGTTCGGGCGAGGTGAAGTTCTTCGGCCAGGTACTGCCGGAAGCCAAGAAAGTCACTTACAACATTCACATCAAGCGCGTCCTGAAGGGCAAGCTGAACATGGCCATCGCCGATGGCTCGGTCAGCGTCGACGGCCGCGAGATCTACACTGCCGAAGGCCTGCGGGTCGGCGTGTTCACCTCCACTGACAATTTCTAAGGGTTATTCGCATGCGCCGCGTCGTTATCACTGGTCTGGGCATCGTATCGTGCCTGGGCAATGACAAAGCTACCGTCACCGAAAACCTGCGCAACAGCCGTCCGGGTATCCGTTACAACCCGGAATACAAGGAAATGGGGCTGCGTAGCCAGGTTTCCGGGTCCATCGACCTCAACCTCGAGGAACTGATCGACCGCAAGGTCTACCGCTTCGTCGGCCACGCTGCTGCCTACGCCTACCTGGCGATGCAGGATGCGATCAAGGACGCCGGCCTGACCGAGGAGCAGGTTTCCAACCCGCGTACCGGCCTGGTGGCGGGCTCCGGCGGCGCCTCGACCCTGAACCAGATGGAAGCGCTGGACACACTGCGTGAGAAAGGCGTCAAGCGCGTCGGCCCATACCGCGTTACCCGCACCATGGGCAGCACCGTTTCGGCGTGCCTGGCTACCCCGTTCAAGATCAAGGGTATCAACTACTCGATCTCCTCGGCCTGCGCCACTTCGGCACACTGCATCGGCACCGCGCTGGAGCAGATCCAGTGGGGCAAGCAGGACATCGTCTTCGCCGGTGGCGGTGAAGAAGAGCACTGGAGCCAGTCGTTCCTGTTCGATGCCATGGGCGCACTGTCGACCAAGCGCAACGAAACCCCGGAACAGGCCTCGCGCGCCTACGACGCCGACCGTGATGGCTTCGTCATCGCTGGCGGTGGCGGCATGGTGGTGGTCGAGGAGCTGGAACACGCCCTGGCCCGTGGCGCCAAGATCTACGCGGAAATCGTCGGCTACGGCGCCACTTCCGACGGCTACGACATGGTTGCCCCGAGCGGCGAAGGTGCTATCCGCTGCATGCAGCAGGCGCTGTCGACCGTCGACACTCCGATCGATTACCTGAACACCCACGGCACCTCGACCCCGGTCGGTGACGTTGCCGAGATCAAGGGCGTTCGCGCCGTGTTCGGCGACAAGGCACCGAAAATCAGCTCGACCAAGAGCCTGTCGGGCCACTCGCTGGGCGCTGCCGGCGTACACGAGGCGATCTACTGCCTGCTGATGATGGAAAACAACTTCATCGCCGGCTCCGCCAACATCGACGAGCTGGACCCGGAGGTCGCCGACCTGCCGATCCTGCGCAAGACCGAAGAAAACGCCAAGATCGACACGGTCATGAGCAACAGCTTCGGCTTCGGCGGCACCAACGCCACCCTGGTGCTCAAGCGCTGGGAAGGCAAGTAAGACGCTGCTGCGGTAAACGAAAACGCCCCGACTGGTTCGGGGCGTTTTCATTTGTGTTGCCTGTACCGGCCTCTTCGCGGGCGCGCCCGCTCCCACAGGTACAGCACCGGTTTCAAGAGCAGCGCGACCCCTGTGGGAGCGGGTTTACCCGCGAAAGGGCCGGCACAGGCGAAATACTATTGCTTGGGCAACACATCCAGAAAATTCTCCCTGGCCACCTTATTCGCAACTTGTTCCGGCAATGCATCCAGAAACGGCCTGAACCCGTGCATCTGCTCCCCAAGGCTACCAAACCGCCCCACCACATCCGAACCCAGCATGAACCGTTCCGGGAACCTCTCGACCAGTGCCAGCCACGCCTTGCGCGGTACACCCCGGTCATCCAGCAGATAGGGTTTCAGCACGCTCCACGACAAATCGACATACAGGTTCGGGTAATCCTCCAACAACCGCGTCAGCACCGGCAGCAGAAAGTCCATCTGCGTCTGGTGCCGGTGAATCTCCATGCTGCTGCCGGCGTGCGCCCAGATGAACCGCGTGTGCGGGTGATTGCGCAGCGGCTCTTCGATCTCCGCCAGGTACAGCGGGTTGCGCTCGCGCTTGGAGGTGATGTTGGAATGCAGCAGCACCGGCAGGTCGCGCTCCGCCGCCAGGTGGTAGATACGCGCCATGGCTTCGTTGTTGGCGCGCGGCGTGTCACCACTGGTAAGAGCAGTCAGGTCATCGTGGCGCGTGAACACCTCGCCAATGCCCTGCCACAGCCCTGGATGCAGATCGAGCATGCGCTCGATATGGCTGGCGGCGTTCTTGTCCACCGGATTGAAGCCGGCCAGGAACGGATGAAAGCGCTTGCGCTGCTCGTCGGGCAGTTGCTGTAGCGCCGCCGCCACGTAGGTATCGGTGGCGCTGTACCAGTAGGCTTCGGCGTCATCCCCAGCGTAATAGCGTGGGCGCTTGGGCTCGTCTTCATGCCACTTCTTGGCCACCGGCACGCCGGAAATCATCGACTGCTCTATACCGGCAGCATCCATTGCCTTGATCAGCGCGGGCATGCCTTCGCTTTCCTGGAAGAAGTCGACGTAGTGCAGGTGGGCATCACTGTAGCGGTAGTCGCGTGCCTGCGCCGCTTGGCACAGCCAGGTGGATAACAGCACGCAGGCCAACGCTCTCACGATCATGATGAAGCTTCCTTTTCCGGGTATCAGATCTCTAGACCGGCCGGCCTGCGAGACGGTTCAGCCGGGGCGGGCAAACCGCTATGCTTGGGGCATTTCCACCTTGCCTGGAGCCTTCCCATGAGCAGCCCCCTGGTCATCCGCCCACGTGCTGAATCGGTCGAGGGCCAGCCGATCCTGCGCCCGCTGCCATCGGCCCAGTGTCGCAGCGTCGGCCCGTTCGTGTTTTTCGACCACATGCTCGAAACCGACTATGCCCCGGGGCATGGCATGGACATCCGCCAGCACCCGCATATCGGCCTGTCGACCCTTACCTACCTGTTCGAAGGGGCAATCCTGCACAAGGACAGCCTCGGCTCGGCGCAGCGGGTGCTGCCGGGCGACGTCAGCTGGATGACCGCAGGCAGCGGTGTGGCCCATGTCGAGCGTACTCCTGAAGATGCCCTGGCCCATGGCTCACGCCTGCACGGGCTGCAGGTATGGCTGGCGTCGCCACGCGAGCATGAACAAGGCCCGGCAAGCTACAGCCATCACCCGGCGGCGAGCCTGCCGGTCAGCGACAGCCTGGGGGTACGCATCTGCATGATCGCCGGCAGCGGGTTCTGCCTGGAATCGCCGGTGCCAGTGCTCTCCCCTACCCTGTACGCGCATGTACAGATGCAACCGGCAACCACGCTATTGGTGCCGAACGAGCATGCGCAGCGGGCGATTTACCTGCTCGATGGTGAGCTGGTGATGAACGATGAGGATGTGGAACCCTGCAGCCTGGTGGTCCTGCCGGAGGGCGAAGAGGTGACGCTGTATGCGGAGGGTGAGTGCCAGCTGGTGCTGATTGGTGGCGCACCACTGGATGGGCCGCGGCGGATGAACTGGAACTTTGTCGCCAGTGATGTGGAGCTGATCGAACAGGCCCGGGCCAAGTGGGCTGCAAGGGACTGGCCGGTGGTGCCGGGGGAAACCTTGAGGATCGAATTGCCTAGGTGATTTTGGGGCCGCTCTGCGGCCCATTCGCGGCACAAGGCCGCTCCTACAGGGAATCGCGTAACTCATGGCTTGCGCGACCTTTGTAGGAGCGGCCTTGTGCCGCGAATGGGCTGCAAAGCAGCCCCGTGCAATCTCAGCGCTGGAACACTTCGGTCAGCAGGTTATGCATCGAGCGGAACGCCCGCTCCGAGGTGCGCCGGTCATACTGCATCTTGCCCGGCACATTGGCACTCGGGTCGGTAAACGAGTGCACCGCGCCGCCATAGCTCAGCAATTGCCAGTCAACCTTGGCCGCGTTCATCTCCTCCTCGAACGCCGGCAACTGCTCCTTCGGCACCAGTGGATCGGAAGCGCCGTGCAGCACCAGCACCGAGCCCTTGATGCGCTTGGCATCTTCCGGATTCGGCGTGTCCAGCGTGCCATGGAACGACACCGCCGCACGCAAATCGGCGCCGGTACGGGCCAGCTCCAGTGCACAGCAGCCACCAAAGCAGAAACCAAACGTGCCGACCTTGCCCGGTTCCAGCAGCGCCTTCGACTGCCCCAACAGTTGCGCCAGGGCTTCCTGCATGCGCTTGCGCAGCTCGCCACGATCGTTCTTCAACGGCATCATCGCCGCGCCGGCCTCGTCCGCGTTGGACGGACGCACCGATTGCCCGTACAGGTCGGCAATCAGCACCACATAACCTTTCTCGGCCACTTCCTTGGCGATGCGCTCGGCACCTTCGCCGATACCCATCCAGTTCGGCGCCATCACCAGACCTGGCCGCCCCAGCGCGCCCGGCTCGTATACCAGGCGGCTTTCATACGCCTTGCCGGACAGGTGATAGACCAGCGATTCGACGATTACTTTGCTCATCAAGCACTCCTTTGGCACTCGTCATCAATATGCTCGCCATGAAAAAAGCCCGCCGAAGCGGGCTTTCCTATGCATCAACTCAAGCAGACAGTTCGACCAGCAGCTTGTTCAGGCGACGAACGTAAGCCGCCGGGTCCTTCAAGCTGTCACCGGCCGCCAGGGCCGCCTGATCGAACAGGATGTGGGACAGCTCGGCGAAGCGGTCTTCGCTCTGCTCGTTGTCCAGCTTCTCGATCAGCGGGTGGGTCGGGTTGAACTCGAAGATCGGCTTGGACTCCGGCACCTTCTGCCCGCTGGCTTCGAGGATCTGGCGCATCTGCAGACCCAGGTCCTGTTCACCGATGGCAAGGATCGCCGGCGAGTCGGTCAGGCGGTGCGACACGCGCACTTCGGCCACGCTGTCACCCAGCGCGCCCTTCAGGCGCTCGACCAGGCCTTCCTTGTCCTTGGCGACTTCTTCCTGGGCCTTCTTGTCTTCTTCCGAGTCCAGCTTGCCCAGGTCCAGGTCGCCACGGGCTACGTCGACAAAGGCCTTGCCGTCGAACTCGTTCAGGTAGCTCATCAGCCACTCGTCGATACGGTCGGTCAGCAGCAGCACTTCGATGCCTTTCTTGCGGAAGACTTCCAGGTGCGGGCTGTTCTTGACCTGCGCGTACGACTCGCCGGTGAGGTAGTAGATCTTGTCCTGGCCTTCCTTGACGCGAGCCAGGTAGTCGGCCAGGGCGACGCTCTGCTCGCCGCTGTCGTCCTGGGTGGAAGCGAAGCGCAGCAGGCCGGCGATCTTTTCCTTGTTGGCGAAGTCTTCGGCCGGGCCTTCCTTCAGCACCTGACCGAAGTTCTTCCAGAAGCCCTTGTACTGCTCGGGCTCGTTCTTCGCCAGCTTCTCCAGCATGTCCAGCACGCGCTTGGTCAGCGCGGTCTTCATCGAGTCGATGATCGGGTCTTTCTGCAGGATTTCACGCGACACGTTCAGCGACAGGTCGTTGGAGTCGACCACACCCTTGATGAAGCGCAGGTACAGCGGCAGGAACGATTCGGCCTGGTCCATGATGAACACGCGCTGCACGTACAGCTTCAAGCCGCGTGGCGCTTCGCGCTGGTACAGGTCGAACGGCGCACGGGCCGGCACGTACAGCAGCGAGTTGTATTCGAGCTTGCCTTCTACCTTGTTGTGGCTCCAGGCCAGCGGGTTTTCGAAGTCATGGCCGATGTGCTTGTAGAACTCCTGGTATTCCTCGTCCTTGATTTCGGTACGCGGACGGGTCCACAGGGCGCTGGCACGGTTGACGGTTTCCCACTCTTCGGCCGGCTGCTCTTCGCCTTCGGCGGTAGCTTGCTCTTTCAGCAGCTGGATCGGCATGGCGATGTGGTCGGAGTACTTCTTGACCACGTTGCGCAGGCGCCAGCCATCGGCGAACTCCTGCTCGCCCTTCTTCAGGTGCAGGACGATGCGGGTGCCGCGCTGTGGCTTGTCGATGGTGGCGACTTCGAACTCACCTTCGCCCTTCGACGACCAGTGCACGCCTTCAGCGGCCGGCTGGCCGGCACGGCGACTGTAAACGTCGACCTTGTCGGCAACGATGAACGCGGAGTAGAAGCCCACACCGAACTGACCGATCAGGTGCGAGTCCTTCTTCTGGTCACCGGTGAGGTTCTTCATGAAGTCGGCAGTGCCGGACTTGGCGATGGTACCCAGGTGGGCGATGACGTCTTCGCGGCTCATGCCGATGCCGTTGTCCTCGAGGGTCACGGTACCGGCGTCCTTGTCGAAGCTCAGGCGAATCTTCAGGTCGGCGTCGCCTTCGAACAGCTCTGGCTTGGCCAGGGCCTCGAAACGCAGCTTGTCGGCGGCGTCGGAGGCGTTGGAGATCAATTCACGCAGGAAGATCTCCTTGTTCGAATACAGGGAATGGATCATGAGGTGCAGCAGCTGCTTTACCTCGGTCTGGAAGCCCAGCGTTTCTTTTTGAGTCTCCACACTCATGGTCTTCAAAACTCCGATCTGATGGCAGTTGACGCCTGGCGGCCAGGTTGGCCAGCGTTTAGCGGCGGATGTCATGCAGATGGGGGCTGCCCGGATGATTTCAAGGGCTTTTCCGGTTCGATCTTGAAATGGGCGCGAGCCGTGGCGATCGGCGACTGCCTGTCCCCCTGCCAGGCGGTGATGGCCACATTGGTCACCCGCCGACCCTGGCGCCAAAGCTGGCACTGGGCGTAGGTATCGCGAAAGTGCCCGGCGCGCAGGTAATCGATGGAAAAGTCGATGATCTTCGGAATGCTTGCGCTCTCGCTGAAGATCAGTAGGTACAGCGCTGCCGACAGTTCCATGAAGCCCGCGATCACCCCGCCGTGGATGGCCGGCAGCAGCGGGTTGCCGATGTTGTCCTGGTTGGCCGGCAGGCGGAACAGCAGGTCATCGCCCTGACCCTCGCATTCAATGCCGATCAGGCCGGCATAGGGGATCAGCGCCAGCAAGGGCCGATATTCTCCCACCGCATGAGCAGCGTTGAGCTGTTGGCGAACCTTGTGCGGAATCATGCCCCGCCCTCCTTCAGGCTGTTGCCGAAGCGGATGCCACCCTTGATTTCCTGGCCCAGGCGCATGAACGTGCCCACCACCTGGCAGATAGGCTGGGCGGGGTCATCCTGATAGGCCGTGCCACGGGTGAAAATCACATCGCGGGTGACTCGGTAGCATTGGGCATGGCCGTAGATGTCCTTGCCGGCCTTGGCCGGATGCATATAGTCGATGCGCAGGTCCAGTGTCGGGCACACTTCGAAGCGCGGCAGCACGCACAGCGTGGCCATGCCGCAAGTGGTGTCCATCAGCGTGGTCAGCGCGCCGCCATGCACGGCGCCGGTCTGCGGGTTGCCGACAATGGCCGCAGACCATGGCAGCACCAGGGTCATGCCATCGGCATTGGTTTGCACCACACGCATTTGCAACAACTGACAATGTTTCAGGGCTGAGAGAAAACGCTCGGCCATGGCCATCAAGGTTGAATCACTCATTGGCTGTTTCCCTGCGCATTGCCGCAGCGGCATAAAATCGTTAAAAAGTCTATATAGAACGGGACGTTATATATGTGTAATCTTCGCGGAACTTATTCCGCGTAGTTGCACTCGAAGGAACAAGTCACTTATTCCACCAAGGAGAAACACCCCCATGCGTAAACCTTTTGCTTTTGCTCTGATGCTGGCCGCTGCCATGGGCCTGGCCGCTTGCGATAAAGCGAGCGAAGACAAAGCCCAGGACGCACAGCAACACGCCGAGCAAGCCCAGGAAAAAGCGGGCGAAGCTCAGGATAAAATGAACGAGGCTGCCAAGGAAAACGCCGAAGCCGCCAAAGATCAGGCCGAAGCCGAGCAGAAGGCCGCCGAAGAAGCCGCTCCGGCTACTCCGGCTCCGGAAGCCGCCCCAGCTACCCCAGCTGCTCCAGCCGAACCTGCCAAGCAGTAATCGGCTAAAACAAAAAAACCCGACATTGTCGGGTTTTTTTGTACCTGAAACTTATGGGTTAAACGTTTCAGGCACCAGGAGCGGTGCTTTCCTTGGCGGGTTCGATCGAAACACTTTCGGTAGGTGTGAACACCATCACATCCAATACATCCGAATGGAACTCGCGGCGGTACAGAATCAGCACCACCCCGACACTCATGACCATGAATAACCATGGGCTGATGAACCAGCTCAACATGGCCATGCCAAAGTAATAGGAACGCAGGCCCAGGTTGAACTGGTTGGCGGCAAGCGACAGCACCCGCGCCGCCCGCGAGGCGAATGCCTTGCGTTCAAGCTCATTTACCAGACGTTCACCTATCATCGGCGCCGACCCCACCAGTACTGCCGCGAAATTGTATTGGCGCATGCACCAGCTGAAGGTGAAAAAGGCGTAGACGAAGACCATGGCCAGGCACAGCAGCTTGATCTCCGACATGCCCTGGGAGGTCTGCTGCACCAGCGGCAGGTCGGCCAGCAGCGACAGCGCCCGGTCGGAAGCCCCGAGCACGGTGAGGATACCGGCGAGGATGATCAGGGTGCTGGAGGCGAAGAACGAGGCGTTGCGCTCGAGGTTGCCGATCACGCTCGCATCGGCAATGCGGTTGTCGCGCAGCAGCATGCGGCGCATCCAGTCTTCGCGGTACAGGTGCAGCACGCTGGCCAGGCACGCGGTGTCGCGGCCCTTCCAGATGGCATAACGGGTGTAACCGCCCCAGCACAGGGCGAACCAGATGATGGCCAAAAGATTGTTGAAGTTGCTTTGGATGAAGTTCATGCACGGTTCCCAGGAGGGCCAGATACCTGAAGGATAGGGACCGGATTTCGACGCTGGCAAGCGGCAAAAGGCACACATCCACCCAGAAATCCGCACTGCCTGTTCTGGCCTCTTCGCAGCACAAGGCTGCTCCTACAGGTACGGCACTGCACTTGTAGGAGCAGCCTTGTGCTGCGAAGAGGCCGGTACAGGCAAAGAAAAAGCCCCGCATCCTCTCGGATACGGGGCTCTTGAGTCTCCACCCTTGGCGAGCACCCTTCGGCTTGTGGCCGGTGCCGCCCTCAGGCTTCGACTATCAGGCCAGCGCTTCGCGCGGCTTGCCGAGCATGCGGTCGCAGGCCACGGCGCCAACCAGGGTCACCACCGAAGGCACCAGCCAGGCCAGGCCCTGGTCGCTCAGCGGCAGGTGAGCCATGAAGTCCGGCAGCACGTGGGCAATGCTGCTGCCCTTGATCGCGTCGACCATGCCGAACAGCAGCGATACCAGCATCACTGGTGCCAGGATGCGGGTTGGCGAGTTCCACAGGTCCTTCACGAAGCTGAGCCCGACCACCACGATGCACGGCGGGTAGATCGCCGTAAGCACCGGGATCGAGAACATGATCAGCTTGGTCAGGCCGAGATTGGAGATCAACAGCGAGAAGCCCGCCAGGATCACCACCAGTGCGCGGTACGACAGCGGCAGGATCTGGCTGAAGTACTCGGCGCAGGCACAGGTCAGGCCAACCGCGGTCACCAGGCAGGCCAGCGCGATCAGCACGGCGAGGAAACCGCTGCCCAGCGAACCGAAGGTGTGCTGCACGTAGGCATGCAGGACCGCCGCACCGTTGGTAGCGTCAGCCGCGATCTCGTGGCTGGTTGCACCCAGTCGGAACAGGCTGATGTACACCAGGGCCAGACCGACGCCGGCGATCAGGCCGGCAATGATGGCATAGCGGGTGATCAGTTTCGGCGACTCGACACCGCGCGAGCGGATGGCGTTGACGATGACGATACCGAACACCAGGGCACCCAGGGTGTCCATGGTCAGGTAACCATCGGAGAAGCCCTTGGAGAACGCTGCGGCGGCATAGGCCGGCTGCGCTTCACCAATGGTACCGGCAGGCAGCGCGAAGGCGGCGATGCCCAGCACCGCCAGGGCGATGATCTTCAACGGTGCCAGGAAGCGACCCACGGTGTCGAGCAGCTTGCCTGGATACATGGACACGGCCAGCACCACGAGGAAGTACACCAGGCTGTAGATGAACAGCGCCAGCGGGCTTTCGCCGGTCAGCGGCGCAACGCCCACTTCGAACGATACGGTCGCGGTGCGTGGGGTGGCGAACAGCGGGCCGACCGACAGGTAGCACACGGCCGCCAGCAGGCCACCGAAGAACTTGCCGATCGGGCTGCTCAGGGCATCCATGCCGCCGCCGACCTTGGCCAGGGCGACCACGGTGATGACCGGCAGGCCTACGGCGGTAACCAGGAAGCCAAGGGCCGCCATCCATACGTGCGGGCCAGACTGCAGACCGACGATAGGCGGGAAGATGATGTTGCCAGCGCCCACGAAAAGCGCAAACGTCATAAAGCCAAGCGCCAGGATATCCTGGCCTTTGAGAACTTTCATTTAAGGTAGTACCACACTGCTGAAATCGGGATTCGAGAGGGGATTTCCCTTTGGATGAGGGGAAATGCTGCCCGGCTTGATAGGCCAGACCCGTTTAGCGTGTCGTTCCCTTTTGGGGCACGGGCACAGAGTGAGCGCGTAATGTAACTGTTTTGTCAGTCAAACGCACTGGCACAGTACTGCTTGTCCGATGTGCGTACATGTTTGTCGTCTGTGCGACCGAGGACAGCGAGAATTATCCTCGAATTGAAACATTCGTCTGCGTGAAAATTCCTATCAAACCCATCGAAAAATCCATGTCGCCTGTACCGGCCTCTTCGCGGGCTTGCCCGCTCCACAGGGGATCACCACAGCCCCGGAAAGTGGAGATCTCATGTGGGAGCGGGCAAGCCCGCGAAGAGGCCGGCACAGGAATTCCCCCCAGAAACGACAAAGGCCACCCGAAGGTGGCCTTTGTGCGCGTGGGGGGTGTAGCAGTATTACTTCTTGACTTCCCAGCCAGTCAGCTCGGCCAGGGCCTTGCCGATGTCAGCAAGGGAACGCACGGTCTTCACACCAGCGTCCTGCAGAGCGGCGAACTTCTCGTCCGCAGTGCCCTTGCCGCCGGAGATGATGGCGCCAGCGTGACCCATGCGCTTGCCCGCTGGTGCGGTAACACCAGCGATGTAGGAAACGACAGGCTTGGTGACGTTGGCCTTGATGTAGGCCGCAGCTTCTTCTTCAGCCGAACCGCCGATCTCGCCGATCATGACGATCGCTTCGGTCTTCGGGTCTTCCTGGAACAGTTTCAGGATGTCGATGAAGTTGGAGCCCGGGATCGGGTCACCGCCGATGCCGACGCAGGTCGACTGGCCGAAGCCGGCGTCGGTGGTCTGCTTCACAGCTTCGTAGGTCAGGGTGCCGGAACGCGAAACGATACCGACCTTGCCTGGCAGGTGGATGTGGCCAGGCATGATGCCGATCTTGCACTCGCCCGGGGTGATGACACCTGGGCAGTTAGGGCCGATCAGGGTCACGCCCAGCTCGTCGCACTTGACCTTGGCATCCAGCATGTCCAGGGTAGGAATGCCCTCGGTGATGCACACGATCAGCTTGATGCCGCCGAAGGCAGCTTCCAGGATCGAGTCCTTGCAGAAAGGAGCCGGAACGTAGATCACCGAAGCGTCGGCGCCGGTAGCTTCCACAGCTTCTTTCACAGTGTTGAACACTGGCAGGCCCAGGTGGGTGGTGCCACCCTTGCCTGGGGTTACGCCGCCGACCATCTTGGTGCCGTAGGCGATGGCCTGTTCGGAGTGGAAAGTACCCTGCGAGCCGGTGAAGCCCTGGCAGATGACTTTGGTGTCTTTATTGATCAGGACGCTCATTACTTGCCCTCCGCAGCTTTGACAACTTGTTGAGCAGCGTCGGTCAGGCTGGTTGCCGCAATGATGTTCAAACCGCTTTCTGCCAGTACTTTAGCGCCCAGTTCGGCGTTGTTGCCTTCAAGGCGAACGACAACCGGAACTTTCACGCCGACTTCTTTCACTGCACCGATGATGCCTTCGGCAATCATGTCGCAGCGAACGATGCCGCCGAAGATGTTGACCAGAACGGCCGCGACATTGCTGTCGGACAGAATGATCTTGAACGCTTCGGTAACGCGCTCTTTGGTAGCACCACCGCCAACGTCGAGGAAGTTGGCCGGCTTGCCGCCGTGCAGGTTGACGATGTCCATGGTACCCATGGCCAGGCCGGCACCGTTGACCATGCAGCCGATGTTGCCTTCGAGGGCAACGTAGTTCAGTTCGAACTTGGCAGCGTGGGCTTCACGGGCGTCGTCCTGCGACGGGTCGTGGAAGGTCTTCAGCTTTGGCTGACGGTACATGGCGTTGGCGTCGATGTTGATCTTGGCATCGAGGCAGTGCAGGTCGCCGTCGGCCTTGATCACCAGCGGGTTCACTTCCAGCAGGGCCAGGTCGTGATCCTTGAACAGCTTGGCCAGACCAACGAAGATCTTGGCGAACTGTTGAACTTGCTTGCCTTCCAGGCCCAGCTGGAATGCCAGCTCGCGACCCTGGAACGGCTGAGCGCCGACCAGCGGGTCGATGGTGGCCTTGAGGATCTTCTCAGGCGTTTCGTGAGCGACTTTCTCGATGTCCACGCCACCTTCGGTGGAAGCCATGAACACGATACGGCGGCTCGAACGATCGACTACAGCGCCCAGGTACAGCTCTTTGGCGATGTCAGTGCAGGATTCGACCAGAATCTTGGAGACGGGTTGACCGTTGGCATCGGTCTGGTAGGTAACCAGATTCTTGCCCAACCACTGTGCAGCGAACGCCTTGGCGTCTTCTTTGCTGCGAACCAGCTTGACGCCGCCCGCCTTACCGCGACCACCCGCGTGAACCTGGGCTTTTACCACCCACTCGTTCCCGCCGATCTTGTCGCAGGCTTCTGCAGCTTGCTCAGGGGTATCGACAGCGAAACCCTTGGAAACTGGCAGGCCGTACTCAGCGAACAGCTGCTTACCCTGATACTCGTGAAGATTCATGCTTTTTACCGTCTTCGTTAGGTACTGCGCTTCGGCGCTGCGCCATCACTGGCGCCGCACCACCTGTGACCGTTGACCCCGGGTTTTCCCGTGTGATCCGGTCCGGCGGACTTTCCGCGGTGAGTCATGCACGCAAGACTCACGACGGGCAGCCCGCCGTGGTTTCTTATAATTAACGCTTCTTACGGTTGGCCACGTGAATGGCGCCGCCATTCACTGCCAGCGCTGCTTCATGCAACGCTTCGGACAGGGTCGGATGGCTGAAGACCATCATGCCCAGATCCTCGGCACTGGTGCCGAATTCCATTGCGATTGCGCCCTGCTGCACCAGTTCGGCAGCCGATGGGCCAATCACGTGTACACCCAGGACGCGGTCGGTCTTGGCATCGGCGATGACCTTGACGAAACCACCGGTGTCGTTGGCAGCCATCGCACGGCCGCTGGCCGCGAACGGGAAGGTGCCCACGTTAACCTCAACGCCCTCGGCCTTCAAGGCCTGTTCGGTCTTGCCGACCCACGCGATTTCCGGGTGGGTGTAGATGACCGACGGAATCAGGTCGTAGTTCATCTGGGCCTTGTGGCCCTTGATGCGCTCGACCACCATGATGCCCTCTTCCGAGGCCTTGTGGGCCAGCATCATGCCGCGCACCACGTCACCGATGGCGTACACGCCAGGCACGCTGGTAGCGCAGTAGTCGTCGACGAAGATGTAGCCACGCTCGTCGATGGTCACGCCGCTGTCGGCAGCCAGCAGGTCGGTGGTCACCGGGCGACGGCCGACCGCGACGATCAGCTTGTCGAAGGTGATCTTCTGCTCGCCGTTGGCGTCGGTGTAGGTCACTTCGACTTCGTTGCCGTTGACTTTCGAGCCGGTGACGCGCGCACCCAGCTTGATGTCCAGGCCTTGCTTGGTCAGGGTCTTCTGGGCTTCTTTCGACACGGCGGTGTCGGCAGCCATCAGGAAGGTGTCCAGGGCTTCCAGGACGGTGACTTCAGCACCCAGGCGAGCCCATACCGAGCCCAGTTCCAGGCCGATCACGCCAGCACCGATAACGCCCAGGCGCTTCGGCACGGCCTGGAATTCCAGGGCGCCGGTGGAGTCGACGATGACGTTCTGGTCGACCGGAGCCGGTGGAATGTCGATCGGGCGCGAGCCGGAAGCCAGGATCACGTTCTCGGCTTCGATGACTTCGGTGCTGCCGTCAGCCTTGGTGACTTCGACTTTCTTGCCGGCCAGCAGTTTGCCGTGGCCCTGGATCGAAGTAACGCCGTTGGCCTTGAACAGGGTGGCAACGCCACCGGTCAGGTTCTTGACGATGCCAGCCTTGCGGCCAACCATCGCGGCGACGTCCATCTTCACTTCGCCAGTGGAGATACCGTGGACGTTGAAGCTCTCTTTGGCTTCCTTGTACTTCCAGGAGCTGTCCAGCAGCGCCTTGGAAGGAATGCAACCTACGTTCAGGCAGGTGCCGCCCAGGGCCAGCTTGCCCTCGGCGTCGGTGTACTTCTCGATACAGGCAGTCTTCAGACCAAGTTGTGCGGCCTTGATGGCAGCAACATAGCCGCCAGGACCTGCACCAATCACCACTACGTCGAATTTCTGGGTCATAAAAGATTCCTTATCAGCTACAAGCTACAAGCCGCGGACCGCGCGGCATGGCTTCCTGGGAAGCCAGGGCCGGCACGGTACGCAGCCAGAGGGTTAGATGTCCAGCAGCAGGCGAGACGGATCTTCCAGCAGGTTCTTGATGGTGACCAGGAAGGTTACCGCTTCCTTGCCGTCGATCAGGCGGTGATCGTACGACAGCGCCAGGTACATCATCGGGCGAATCACAACCTGACCATTGATGGCCATCGGGCGCTGGATGATGTTGTGCATGCCGAGAATGGCGGCCTGCGGCGGGTTGACGATCGGGGTCGACATCATCGAACCGAAGGTACCACCGTTGGTGATGGTGAAGGTGCCGCCAGTCATCTCTTCGATGGCCAGCTTGCCATCACGAGCCTTCTTGCCGAAGGTAGCGATGCCGTTCTCGATTTCCGCCAGGCTCATCGACTCGGCGTTACGCAGTACCGGTACCACCAGGCCACGGTCGCTGGACACGGCAACGCCGACGTCGGCGTAGCCGTGGTAGACGATGTCGTTGCCATCGATCGAGGCGTTGACAGCCGGGAAGCGCTTCAGGGCTTCGGTGGCAGCCTTGACAAAGAACGACATGAAGCCCAGGCGCACGCCGTTGTGGGTCTTCTCGAACAGGTCCTTGTACTTCGAACGCAGGGCCATGACTTCGGTCATGTCGACTTCGTTGAAGGTGGTCAGCATGGCCATGCTCGACTGGGCTTCGACCAGACGCTCGGCGATCTTGGCGCGCAGGCGGGTCATCGGCACGCGCTTCTCGGTGCGGTCGCCAGCGGCAACGACAACCGGGGCAGCAGCGGCAGCGGCGGCAGGCTTGGCAGCTGCAGCAGGCGCCGACTTCTTGTTGGCGACGGCAGCAACGACGTCTTCCTTGGTGATGCGACCACCTTTGCCGGTGCCGGCAACGGCAGCCAGGTCGATGCCGTTCTCTTCAGCCAGCTTGCGCGCGGCCGGGGCGGCAACCGGGTCTTCTTCGCCAGCGTCGGCAGCAGCGGCAGCCGGGGCAGCAGCGGCCGGGGCGGCAGCTGGTGCAGCAGCGGCAGCACCGCCTTCAACGATCGAACCCAGTACTTCGTCGGACAGGACGGTGTCGCCCTCGCCCTTGACGATGGCGCCCAGCACGCCGTCGGCGGTGGCCAGTACTTCCAGGACGACCTTGTCGGTCTCGATGTCGACGATCAGCTCGTCACGCTTGACGGCATCGCCCGGCTGCTTGTGCCAGGTGGCAACGGTGCCATCGGCAACCGATTCCGGGAAGGTTGGGGCTTTGATCTCGATAGCCATTATCTGTGTTTCCTTAAATTCGGTTTCAGGTGCGCGAAGGCATTAAACAGTGAAGGCGTCTTGCAGCAGTTTTTCCTGCTGTTCGGCGTGCTTCGATGCGTAACCACAGGCTGGCGCGGCGGAAGCGTCGCGGCCGGCGTATTCCAGGACCAGTGCCTTGTTGTGGCGGCCCAGGATACGGCGCATGTGGTGCTGGCTGCTGTACCAGGCGCCCTGGTTCATCGGCTCTTCCTGACACCAGACCGCATGCTTGAGGTTGGTGTAAGGCGCCAGGATTTCGACCAGGTCGTCCTCAGGGAACGGATACAGCTGCTCGATACGCACGATGGCGATGTCTTCGCGGCCTTCGGCACGGCGTTTTTCCAGCAGGTCGTAGTAAACCTTGCCGCCGCACAGGACCAGGCGTTCGACCTTGGCCGGATCGAGGCTGTCGATTTCCGGGATAACGGTCTGGAACGAGCCTTCTGCCAGGTCTTCCAGGGTCGAGATGGCCAGCTTGTGGCGCAGCAGAGACTTCGGCGTCAGCACGATCAGCGGCTTGCGCAGCGGACGGATGACCTGGCGACGCAGCAGGTGGTAGATCTGGGCCGGGGTGGTCGGTACGCAGACCTGGATGTTGTGCTCGGCGCACAGCTGCAGGTAACGCTCCAGGCGCGCGGAGGAGTGCTCCGGGCCCTGCCCTTCATAACCGTGTGGCAGCAGCATGGTCAGGCCGCACAGACGGCCCCACTTGTGCTCGCCGCTGGTGATGAACTGGTCGATCACCACTTGCGCACCGTTGGCGAAGTCACCGAACTGGGCTTCCCAGATCACCAGCGCGTTCGGCGTGGTGGTCGAGTAGCCGTATTCGAAGGCCAGTACCGCTTCTTCCGACAGGAAGGAGTCGTACAGTTCGAACTGAGGCTGGCCCGGGAACAGGTTCTTCAGCGGTACGTAGGTGCTGGCGTCCTTCTGGTTGTGCAGCACCGCGTGACGGTGCGAGAAGGTGCCACGGCCGATGTCCTGGCCGGTCATGCGGATCGGGTGACCTTCGAACTGCAGGGTGGCGTAGGCCATGGTCTCTGCATAACCCCAGTTGATCGGCAAGCCACCGGCCTGCATCTTCTGGCGGTCTTCGTAGATCTTGGCGACCTGGCGCTGGACGACGAAACCTTCCGGGATCTCCAGCAGCTTGGCCGACAGTTCCTGCAGGGTCTTGAGGTCGAAGCGGGTGTCGTGACGCGCGGTCCAGGCATGGCCCAGGTACGGACGCCAGTCGACGAACAGCTCGCGGTTCGGCTCCTTGACCAGGCTCTTCACCACGTGCAGGCCGTTGTCCAGCGCGTTGCGGTACTCGTCGATCTTGGCCTGGGCGCGCTCGGCATCGATGCGGCCGGCCTGGATCAGTGCCTCAGCGTACAGTTCACGCGTGGTGCGCTGCTTGCTGATCTGCTGGTACATCAAAGGCTGGGTGCCGTTCGGCTCGTCGGCCTCGTTGTGGCCGCGGCGGCGGTAGCAGACCAGGTCGATGACCACGTCACGCTTGAACTGCATGCGGTAGTCGATGGCCAGCTGGGTCACGAACAGCACGGCTTCCGGGTCGTCGCCGTTCACGTGCAGGATCGGCGCCTGGATCATCTTGGCAACGTCGGTGGCGTACTCGGTGGAGCGCGCGTCCAGCGGGTTGCTGATGGTGAAACCAACCTGGTTGTTGATCACGATGTGCACGGTGCCGCCGGTCTTGAAACCGCGGGTCTGCGACATCTGGAAGGTTTCCATGACCACGCCCTGGCCGGCGAATGCTGCGTCGCCGTGGATCGAGATCGGCAGTACCTTGTCGCCAACGGTGTCGTTGCGGCGGTCCTGACGGGCGCGCACCGAACCCTCGACCACTGGCGAGACGATTTCCAGGTGGGACGGGTTGAACGCCATGGCCAGGTGCACTTCGCCACCCGGGGTCATCACGTTCGAGGAGAAGCCCTGGTGGTACTTGACGTCACCGGAGCCCAGCTCGTTCATCTTCTTGCCTTCGAACTCGTCGAACAGCTCGCGCGGGTTCTTGCCGAAGGTGTTGACCAGAACGTTCAGGCGGCCACGGTGGGCCATGCCGATCACGACTTCCTTGGTGCCGTAGGAACCGGAGCGCTGGATCATCTCGTCCAGCATCGGGATCAGGCTTTCGCCGCCCTCGAGGCCGAAACGCTTGGTGCCCGGGTACTTGGTGCCCAGATATTTCTCAAGGCCTTCACCGGCGGTCACGCGCTCGAGCAGGTGGGCCTGCACGTCAGCGGAAAACTCCGGACGGCCGCGCACGCTTTCCAGACGCTGCTGGAACCAGCTGCGCTGCTCGGAATCGACGATATGGGTGAACTCGGCGCCAATGGTGCGACAATATGTCTTCTGGAGCGCCTCGAAGATCTCGCGTAGGCTCGCCTCCTCTTTGCCGATGAACAGGTCGCCGGCACGGAAGGTCGTATCAAGATCGGCATTGGTCAAGCCGTAGTGATTGATCGACAGGTCTACGGGCGCAGGACGCTGCCACAACCCCAACGGGTCGAGCTTGGCAGCCTGATGGCCGCGCATACGATAGGCCTGGATCAGTCGCAGAACTTCAACCTGCTTCTTCTCGTGTTCACTGCTCACGCTCCCGGCGGATACCGGTTGGGCGCGGCGCTGGTTCTTTGCCAGCAGTACGAAATGGTCGCGGATTGTCGAGTGCGATACATCGGTAGCGGTGCTGCCGTCGGCGGGCAACTTCTGGAAGTAGGTGCGCCACTCTTCTGGCACAGCGTTAGGGTCGTGCAGGTAGAGCTCATAAAGCTCTTCCACATATGCAGCGTTACCACCTGAAAGGTGGGCGCTTTCCCACATGCGCTGCATCACGCTTTCTTGCATGCTTGGTCACCCTCGGTTAGGGGACTGATCGGCGAGAGCCACAGCAAACCTGGAAAAGTCCGAATACAGCGACTGAACCACGCCACTTGGATCCTGCTGATTTTCCGGGTACCAGCCCGGAAGCCCCTGCTGGTCTCATATCTTCATAGGTAATGAACGCAGGCTTTGTGGGCCCTTGTTCGGGTTTTACCTCAGTGCGGGCTCACCACCCGCACCTCGGCTTACTGCAGGTACAACGCTTTGTATCAGGTGCCGCTTTGCAGCAGCATGTTACGTACGTGGCCGATTGCCTTGGTCGGGTTCAGACCTTTCGGGCAAACGTTGACGCAGTTCATGATCCCGCGGCAGCGGAATACGCTGAACGGGTCATCCAGGGACGCCAGGCGCTCCTGGGTCTTGGTGTCACGGCTGTCGGCCAGGAAGCGATAGGCCTGCAGCAGTGCGGCGGGGCCCAGGAACTTGTCCGGGTTCCACCAGAACGACGGGCAGGAGGTCGAGCAGCAAGCGCACAGGATGCACTCGTACAGGCCGTCCAGCTTGTCGCGGTCTTCCGGCGACTGCAGGCGCTCGATGGCCGGTGCCGGGGTGTCGTTCTGCAGGAACGGCTTCACCTTCTCGTACTGCTTGTAGAAGATGCTCATGTCGACGACCAGGTCACGAATGACCGGCAGGCCCGGCAGCGGACGCAGAATCAGCTTGTTGCCCTTCACCACCGCCGACAACGGGGTGATGCAGGCCAGGCCGTTCTTGCCGTTGATGTTCATGCCATCGGAACCGCAAACGCCTTCACGGCACGAGCGACGATAGGAGAAACCTTCGTCCTGTTCCTTGATCAGTGCCAGAACGTCCAGAACCATCAGATCCTTGCCGCCGGTATCGACCTGGAAGGTCTGCATTTTCGGCGCCGAATCGGTGTCCGGGTTGTAACGATAAACTTCGACTTGCAACATAGCGGCCACCCTTAGTAAGTCCGGACTTTTGGTTCGAAGGCTGGAACAGTCTTCGGCGCAAAGTTGACGCCACGCTTGGCGACGCGCTTCTCACCCGGGTAGTACAGGGTGTGGCACAGCCAGTTTTCGTCGTCACGGTCTTCGTAGTCTTCACGGGCGTGAGCGCCGCGGGACTCTTTACGGGCTTCTGCCGCGATGGCGGTAGCTTCGGCGACTTCCAGCAGGTTCTGCAGCTCCAGCGCTTCGATACGCGCGGTGTTGAAGGCCTGGGACTTGTCGTTGATCTTGACGTTGGCGATACGGTCACGCAGACCGGCCAGCTGCTCGATACCCTTCTGCATGTATTCGCCAGTACGGAATACACCGAAGTAGTTCTGCATGCAGCTCTGCAGCTCGCGCTTCAGGCTGGCAACGTCTTCACCAGTGGTGCGCTCGTTCAGCTTGTTCAGGCGGTTCAGGGCAACATCGACGTCGGTATCGCTGGCGTCGCGGTATTCCACGCCTTCGGTCAGCGCCTTCTCCAGGTGCAGGCCGGCAGCACGGCCGAACACTACCAGGTCGAGCAGCGAGTTGCCGCCCAGGCGGTTGGCACCGTGAACAGATACGCACGCCACTTCACCTACGGCGAACAGGCCCGGGATGATGTGATCGTTGCCTTCGGCGTCCATGGTAATGGCCTGGCCATGAATGTTGGTGGCAACGCCGCCCATCATGTAGTGGCAGGTCGGGATGACCGGTACCGGCGCGACCACAGGGTCGACGTGGGCGAAGGTCTTGGACAGCTCGCAGATACCTGGCAGGCGGCTGTGCAGCACTTCCTCGCCCAGGTGGTCCAGCTTCAGCAGTACGTGGTCCTTGTTCGGGCCCACGCCGTTGCCGGCGATGATTTCCTTGACCATGGAACGGGCGACCACGTCGCGGCCGGCCAGGTCTTTCGCGTTCGGCGCGTAACGCTCCATGAAGCGCTCGCCGTGGGCGTTGATCAGGTAGCCACCCTCACCGCGGCAACCTTCGGTGACCAGTACACCGGCGCCGGCGATGCCGGTCGGGTGGAACTGCCACATTTCGATGTCCTGCACCGGCACGCCGGCACGCAGGGCCATGCCTACGCCGTCACCGGTGTTGATCAGGGCGTTGGTGGTGGAGGCGTAGATACGGCCGGCACCGCCAGTTGCCAGCACGGTGGCCTTGGACTTGATGTACAGGGTCTCGCCGGTTTCGATGCAGATAGCGATCACGCCAACGAATGCGCCGTCCTGGTTCTTCACCAGGTCAACTGCGTAGTACTCGTTGAGGAAGGTGGTGCCGGCTTTCAGGTTGCCCTGGTACAGGGTGTGCAGCAGCGCGTGACCGGTACGGTCGGAAGCGGCGCAGGTACGGGCAGCCTGGCCACCCTTACCGAAGTCCTTGGACTGGCCACCGAACGGACGCTGGTAGATGCGACCGGTTTCGGTACGCGAGAACGGCAGACCCATGTGGTCCAGCTCGAAGACCGCAGCCGGGCCTTCCTGACACATGTATTCGATAGCGTCCTGGTCACCGATGTAGTCGGAGCCCTTGACGGTATCGTACATGTGCCAGCGCCAGTCGTCGTTCGGGTCGGCCGAAGCGATGGCGCAGGTGATGCCGCCCTGGGCGGATACAGTGTGCGAACGGGTCGGGAAGACCTTGGTGACCACGGCAGTCTTGTGGCCGCCTTGAGCCAGCTGCAGCGCAGCGCGCATGCCGGCGCCGCCGCCACCGATGATGATGGCGTCGAAGGAAATGGTTGGAATGCTAGCCATGGATCAGATACCCCAGAGAATCTGCACACCCCAGACGAAGTAAGCGAACATCGCAACGCCGCATACCGCCTGGAACAGGAAACGAATCGCAGTTGCCGACTTGCCGAACGACATAGGCGTCAGGTAGTCGGTCGCAATGGTCCACATGCCGACCCAGGCGTGAGCGCCCAGGGCAACGAGGGCCAGCAGACTGAAGATCCGCATCGCGTTGTTGGAGAACAGACCATGCCACTGGGTGTAGTCGATGCCTGGGTGGGCGACCACGTAGCCGATCAGGAAGAGGAAGTAAGCCGCGAGAACGACCGCAGAAACGCGCTGCGCCATCCAGTCATAGAGGCCCGAACGCGACAGGTTCGTGACATTGGTTACCATACCCAAACTCCCACCAGAACGATCAGCACCACGGAGATGACGATCACGATTTTCGAGCCCAGCTTGCCGCCTTCCAGCGTCTCACCGATGCCCATGTCCATGATCAGGTGACGAACACCTGCCACGAGGTGATAAAGCAGGGCGGACAGCAGGCCCCAGGTCACGAATTTGGCCAGCGGGCTGGTCAGACACGCCTTCACCTCACCAAAGCCTTCCTCGGAACCCAGCGACTTGCCCAGTGCATAAAGCATGATGGCAAGGCCGAGGAACAGGATGACGCCGGAGATACGATGCAGGATGGACGTGTACGCAGTGACGGGGAGCTTGATGGTCCTTAGGTCTAGGTTTACAGGTCGTTGGCTTTTCACGGCTTTTTTCACACTGAAGAGCCCCTAGCGAATCAGGGCAAAGTTGTTGGTAAGTGTACTGGTCAGGTACCCACCACCCAGGGAACGGCGACCCCCAGCAGTTCGGGCTTGCAAGCCCCTGGCGGTCGGGTTGCGAGTATAGACAGTTAGGCTGCTTATGACAACGTGACGGGGTAGCCCAAATAGCGCATTGCCTTTAGCGCACAAAAGGCGTAAATGGGCGAGAATTTCGCGAAAAATCAGGCCTCAATGCCTGTTTCAACAAGCCTTTAGGCAAATTGACATCTGAATTTATCCCTCTATAGTGGTGCGGGCCCTGCGTGGGGGGTCTGTCTGATGATTTCAAGCATTAATAGGAGGCCACATGGCTGACAAAAAAGCGCAGTTGGTCATCGAGGGCGCTGCCCCCGTCGAGCTGCCCATTTTAACCGGCACCGTTGGTCCTGATGTAATCGACGTCCGCGGGTTGGGGGCCACTGGTCACTTCACCTTCGACCCTGGTTTCATGGCGACTGCCTCGTGCGAGTCGAAGATCACCTACATTGACGGCGACAAAGGTATCCTGCTGCACCGCGGCTACCCGATCGAACAGCTCGCTGAAAAATCCGACTACCTCGAAACCTGCTACCTGCTGCTCAACGGCGAACTGCCGAATGCCGAGCAGAAGGCCCAGTTCGTCAGCACCGTGAAGAACCACACCATGGTTCACGAGCAGCTGAAGTCCTTCTTCAACGGCTTCCGCCGCGACGCCCACCCGATGGCGGTGATGTGCGGCGTGGTTGGCGCCCTGTCGGCGTTCTATCACGACTCCCTGGACATCAATAACCCGCAACACCGCGAAATTTCCGCGGTGCGCCTGGTCGCCAAGATGCCGACCCTGGCCGCGATGGTTTACAAGTACTCCATGGGCCAGCCGATGATGTACCCGCGCAACGACCTGTCGTACGCGGAAAACTTCCTGCACATGATGTTCAACACCCCGTGCGAGATCAAACCGATCAGCCCGGTGCTGGCCAAGGCGATGGACCGGATCTTCATCCTCCACGCCGACCACGAGCAGAACGCCTCCACCTCCACCGTTCGTCTGGCCGGTTCGTCGGGTGCCAACCCGTTCGCCTGCATCGCCGCCGGTATCGCCGCACTGTGGGGCCCGGCCCACGGCGGTGCGAACGAAGCGGTACTGACCATGCTCGATGAAATCGGCGATGTCTCGAACATCGACAAGTTCATCGCCAAGGCCAAGGACAAGAACGACCCGTTCAAGCTCATGGGCTTCGGTCACCGCGTGTACAAAAACCGCGACCCGCGCGCCACCGTGATGAAGCAGACCTGCGACGAAGTCCTGCGCGAGCTGGGCATCAAGAACGACCCGCAGCTGGAACTGGCCATGCGCCTGGAAGAGATCGCCCTGACCGATCCGTACTTCATCGAGCGCTCGCTGTACCCGAACGTCGACTTCTACTCGGGGATCATCCTCAAGGCAATCGGCATTCCGACCAGCATGTTCACCGTGATCTTCGCCCTGGCACGTACCGTGGGCTGGATCTCGCACTGGAAAGAAATGCTCTCCAGCCCGTACAAGATCGGCCGCCCGCGCCAGCTGTACACCGGCGAGCAGAAGCGCGACATCGTTGCGCTGCAGGACCGCAAGTAAGCTTCCATAGCCGAACGCAAAAAGGCTGCCCTCGGGCTAATGCCAGTCAGTTAAGACTGACGCTTTGAGCTTTAGCCCGTAGGCCGCAAAATCCGATGCTTGGAAACGAGCATCGGATTTTTTATGCGCCTGTCACAAGCCCTCTCCCTCACTCACGAAATGGCATCGCGGCCACATGCCCTCGAGGGGCTGGGGGCGTTGCTCGATCCTGATCTTGTGCAACAAGCTTTTGAGACGGCAGGTGTCGCGACCATTCGCAAGCGACGCCTCCCGCTTGAGAGCCTGGTGTGGTGCATCATCGGCATGGCGCTGTTCCGCCGTATGTCGGCTTGGGATGTCGTAAACCACATGGACATCATGCTGCCGGGCAAGAGGCCTCTGGTGGCCCCCAGTGCTGTTGTACAAGGGCGGCAGCGACTGGGCAGTGAAGCTGTACGTGAAGTTTTCACGCTCACTCAGCGGCGGTGGCACGAAGAAACCAAGCACCCGC
Organism: Pseudomonas sp. SA233; assembly: GCF_054792385.1. Classification (NCBI taxonomy): domain Bacteria; kingdom Pseudomonadati; phylum Pseudomonadota; class Gammaproteobacteria; order Pseudomonadales; family Pseudomonadaceae; genus Pseudomonas; species Pseudomonas sp. SA233. Next base: position 3,915,591 of record NZ_CP096449.1, read on the forward strand.
ACTGGTTGGGCTTGACGCTGCTTGGTGTGGACGGTGTTGTCTGGAGTACGCCTGACACAGCTGAAAACCGTGCGTTTTACGGGGGCGCTACCAATCAGCATGGGGATGGCGGTTTTCCTCAGGTTAGGATGGTCTGCCAGATGGAGCTGACCAGCCACTTACTGATAAACAGCACTTTCGAGAGCTACCACAGTAGTGAAATGAAGCTGGCAGAGCAGCTGATCGCGACCACGCCGAACCACTCGCTGACCCTGTTCGATAAAGGTTTCTATTCGTTGGGCTTGCTGCACCACTGGCAGTCACAAGGTGAGCATCGACACTGGCTGATCCCTGTGAAAAAGGGCACTCAGTACGAGGTGGAACACACGCTAGGACGCAACGATGCCGTGGTCGTCCTGCGCACATCGCCCCAGGCCCGCAAGCAATGGCCAGGCTTGCCGCTGGAAATGCGGGCACGACTGCTGAGCAAAACAATCAAAGGAAAGGTTGTGAGTGTCTTGACCTCAATGACCGATGCGCAGCGCTTCCCTGGCGATGAGATCGTTGATCTTTACAGTCAGCGCTGGGAAATCGAGCTGGGTTATCGGGAGATCAAACAAGGACTTCTGGGGGGCGAATACACCCTGAGAAGCAAGACGCCGGAGATGATTGCGCAAGAGCTGTGGGGCGTGCTGTTGGGCTACAACCTATTGCGTTATCAGATGGTGCAGATGTCGAGACAGTGCCCAGGCGTGTACCCATGCGAGATGAGCTTTACCGCTTGTAGCTGGGCGATTCTGGGCTTGCTGCATGGCACGTCATTAAACCATCCCGGCAACTTGCCAGGTTTTTTGGCAGATCTGCAGGCGTCAGCGGCTCAGTATGTCCTACCCCATCGGCGACCCGATCGATGGTTCCCCAGAGTGGTGAAGCAGCGCCCTGCAAAATATCCGACCCGAAAATGAAAATGCCAGTCAGCTTAACTGACTGGCATTAGCCCTCGGGCAGCCTTTTTTATTCGTCCTGTGCTGGCCTCTTCGCGGGTAAACCCGCTCCCACAGGGACCCCACAGGCCCGAAAGTTTGCGGGATACCTGTAGGAGCGGGTTTACCCGCGAAGAGGCCAGCACAGGTGACACAATGCCTCAGTTTTTCTCAGCCCGCTCCCGCAACCCTTTCAGGGTATTGAACGGCGCATCCACCACGAACTTGTTGGCCACCATCGCCGGCACGCTGCCACCCGGCTCGGTGTGCACCTGATAGGTCACTTCCGTGCTGTCGCCCTTGGGCACCAGCTTCCAGAAGCCTTCGACCTTCGCCACCCGCACAAAGCCCTTCTCTTCCGGGATATAGGTCGGCTCTTCCTTCAGGTTGCGCACCAGGCTGCCATCAGCCTCCTTCACAGTAGTCACATGCAACACCGAGTCCCGCGGCGTCACCGGCCATGGCGTATTGAACTGGGTGTAGGTCCAGCTTTGGTCACCTTCGTGCTTGAGCAGCTTCTGCGACTTGCATTCGTGAATCCATGCACAAGCCCCGACCACGTCCTCCTGCAACGCCTGCACTTTGGCCAGCGGCGCCTTGATCACCGTGACACCTTGATAGGCCTTGTACTTCGAACCGGCCACTTCGCTAAGGGAAACCTTGATCCCCTCCTCGTCCTTGGCCACCTGCCAATTTTCGGCCCAGGCCGCAGGCGATAGCAGAACACCCATGCCACACAGCAGAGCAATACGCTTGAACGATCTCATCATGTTTATCCTTGTTTTCGAAGATCCAGCCTGTCACGCCGCCGTTATCTGTTCCCACCAGCCGAGAATCCTTATGGCCTCATCGCGATCACTGCCACACACCTCGACATCCGCCTTGAAACCACCACACACCGCAGGCCGTTCGGGCTTGCCGAACAAGTCGCAGAGGTTGTCGACAGTCAGGTGCAGGCAGCGCTCGCCAGCCGGCTTGCCATTGGGCATGCGCGGCATCGCGGAGGTGATGGACGGGGCGATGCAGCAGGCACCACAGCCCTCACGGCAGTTCATGGCTATTCACCAAAATCAGGACTCCCTGAAACAAAACGGGACGAACGTCCCTGGATAGTAACCGCTCAAACAGGCGTTTGAAATTGCTGGCACGATGAAATCTGCTGTGACCCGGCAGTCAGTTCGCCAGCTACTGGCGGTACTCGAAATCGATGGCCGCCCCTTCCACTTCCCGACGGCTGTCATTGCGTAGCTGCAGCTGCATTTCATTGCTGATCAACCGACCATTGAGCTGGAACGGGCTGTCGCTGGTCTCCGGCTTTTCAGTGAACATGGGGGGCAGAAGAGGTTTGCGACGCTGTATCGGCGACAGGCTGCCCACATCTGGCTCAAGGTTATCGACCATCTCGGCCGGCAGGCTGAGGTCGAGCTTTGCCTTGGGTAGCGGCTTGGCAACCTCCTTGCTCACCTGCTTGCGCGCCGGCCTGGCCTTGCTGTTACCGGCTTTTTTTGCTGATTGTTTGTGCGCTGGCCTGGCTGCGGCCTTCTGCACCGGCTTGGCCTTCTGCACCGGCTTGGCCTTCTGCACCGGCTTGGCCGCCTGCGCCTGGCTTGTCGGCTGCGCAGCCTGGGCAACACCAGCCAGGCTGCAGAGCGGTCCAAGGCACAAGATCAGGGCAAAACGGCGCAGAGCATTCATGGCAAATGGACAGACTGGCAGGAAAAGTGCGTATGCTCCCTGTTCCACAGGCGCGTGGCAAGCCTATAAAAATGCCGCCGCTGGCTCCCGACACAATTGCTGGGCAAGCAAACCGAGAGTGATCACCGCGCGCTCGGCTTCCTTGTTCCAAGGTATACCGCAATTAAGGCGGATGCAGTGGTTGAACTGCTCGGTGTTACTGAAGATAAGCCCCGGCGCAATACTGATGCCCTGCTCCAGCGCGCGCACATGCAGCTCCTGGGTGTTGACCCGCCCCGGCAGGCTCACCCACAGGATGAAACCGCCCGTCGGCCGGGTCATCTGGGTACCCTCGGGGAAGTGCTGCTGCACCGCCAACTGGTAGGCACTGAGGTTCTTGCGGTACTCCTGGCGAATGTAACGCAGGTGCCGGTCGTAACCGCCATTCTCCAGGTAGGCCGCCACACCCATCTGCGTCACGCTACAGGCCGAGTGGGTGGTGAAGGTTTGCAGGCGCTGGATCTCGTCCTGATAGCGCCCGGCAATCATCCAGCCAACTCGAACACCAGGGGACAGCGTCTTGGAAAAACTCGAGCAATAGATTACTCGGTCCAGGCGGTCGAATGCCTTGAGCGCCTTGGTCTTGCCCTGCTCGAACATCAGCTCGCCATAGATGTCATCCTCGACGATCTGGATATCGAAGTCCGACGCCAGGCGCAGCAGCTGTTTCTGCCGCTCTTCCGGCACAGTGCCACCCAGCGGATTGCTGAGGCGCGCGGTCAGGACCAGGGCCTTGATCGACCACTGGTTGGCGGCCAGTTGCAGCGCCTCGAGGCTGATGCCGGTGGACGGGTCACTGGGGATCTCGATCACCTTCAGGCCCAGCAGGTCGGCCAGTTGGAGCAGACCGTAATAGGTGGGCGATTCGGCCGCGATCAGGTCGCCTGGACGAGTCAGCACGCGCAGCGACATCTGCAGCGCATCGACACAGCCATGGGTCACGATCACTTCACGCGGGTCGACCAGTACGCCGGCATCACGCATGCGGATGGCGATCTGCCGGCGCAGCGGTTCGAAGCCGGGGCTGAACATGTAGCTGAAGGCACGCGGGCTGTGGAAGCGCGTCACCTTGGCAATCTGCTGGTGCAAGGCACGGACCGGCAGGTAGTCGACATGCGGCACAGCGGCGCCGAACGGGAACACGCCATCACGGCGAGCCTCGGTCAGTACCTGCTGGATGATACTGGCGCGGGTGACCAGGCCGGGGCGCTCCACGCGGGCGATGTCCGGGGTCTGCGCCGTCAGGGCCGGGGTCTGGTGCACGTAGTAGCCGGACTGCGGCCGCGCACGAATCAGCCCCTGGTCCTCGAGATTGGCATAGGCCTGCAGCACCGTGGCATGGCTGACATTGAGCTGGGCGCTCATCTTGCGCACGGAGGGCACCCGCTCGCCTGGCTGGTAGACACCACGACGGATGTCATCGGCCAGTTGCTGGGCGATACGCTGGTACAACAGCAGGTTGGTCATGGCGGCAGACTCGTTATTCTTGTACGGCTCAGTGACGGTAGAGGATACCGTAACAGTTGCAGAGTGTACTGGAACAGAATGCAACATAGTCGACAATACAATAGCGTGACAGCTATCGAAACGATTAAGCCGACAAACTGCCGGGGGTGCGCCGCCCCTGTGGGAGCTGGTTCACCCGCGAAGCAGGTGACGCGGTGGATGGCACCGGCTTTGCCGGTGTTCGCGGCTAAAGCCGCTCCCACAAGAGCAGTGCCAAACTCAAGGCATGCACAATGCCTGTAGGAGCGGCCTTGTGTCGCGAAAGGACCGCAGAGCGGTCCCCGGTATTTCAAAGACTCAGCGTGCTGGCGCCAGCTTGCCCTTGTCATCGGAGAACACGATCTCCACCCGACGGTTCTGCGCCCTGCCCCGCTCCGAGGCATTGGCTTCGATCGGGTACTGGTCGCCATACCCCTCGACCTGCAGGCGCTTCTCGTCGATGCCCAGGTCTACCAGCATGTCGGCCACGGCCTGCGCCCGGTCACGGGACAGCTTCAGGTTGTCCTCCGCCGGGCCGGTGCTGTCGGTATAGCCCTCGATCCGCACCACCCGGCGCGGGTTGAGCTGGAGGAACTGCACCAGCTTGAGCACGGTACGGCTGGCCGAGTTCTTCAGGTCGGCGCGGCCGGTGTCGAACAGCACGTCCCCCAGGGTCATCACCAGACCACGGTCGGCCTGCTCCGAGGCCAGCGCGGCGATCTGCGATTCGACCCACTTGCCCTGCTGCTGGACACTGGCCAGCTTGGCCTCGCGCAGGGCCAATTGCAGGCGCTGGCGCTCCAGGTCGAGCTTTACCTGGCGCTCCTGGTTCAGCGCCAGCTTGGCATGCTCGCTGGCAATTTCACTGTAGCGCTGGCTCAGGTAGGCGTAATGGCGCACGTCTGCACCGGTGCCGATGTAGCTGGACAGGCGCTCGGCACGGGCCAGCGACTCGCCTGCGCGAATCACGTCACGCGGCGCGCTGCGCAGCACATTGGAATCATCCTTGACCTTCTGGAAAGCAGCAGTGGCATCATCCAGCGCTGCGCTGCTGCGCTGGCTGGCGCAACCTTGCAAACCTGCCGCCAGCGCCAGCACTGCCAGCACGGCCAATGGCATGCGACGGATCATGGCTGCACCTCCAACTGCTTGCGCAGGCGCTGGACCCGCGACTGCAGCAGTTGCAGCTGCTCTTCGCTCTTCTGGTTCAGTACCTGGGCCTCGGCCAGACGCGCATCCAGTTCGGCCTGCTCGGCACGCATGCGCGCATCGCGGTAGTCTTCGGTGAGCATGTTGGTCTTGGCCCTGGCCAGCTTGTCTTCAGCCAGCTTGAGCGCATCGACCTGCTCGGTGGCACCGACGGCCCTGGCCTGCTCCAGTGCCTGTTCGGAGATGCGCATCTGCTCGTTCGGGGCCGGATCGTTGGCGCAGCCAGCCAGGCCGAGCACGGCCAGGGCAAGGATTAGTGGTTGGGTTCTCACGCAATCTTCCTAGTGTTTGGGGGCGTCCGACGGCACCTGCAACTGCGCTTTCCAGCGCTCGACATTACGTTGCAGCACAGCCTCGGACGCACCGGAGATCGGCAATTCTGTCAGTTTTTTCGCCAGTTGCCCACGCAACCAGCTGTCATTGCAGGCCGAATTGTGCGACAGGGCCAGATACAGGCCCGGCCGATCCACCGGCAGGCCGCGGGCGATCAGGTCATTGCTCATGCCCAGGCTTTGGGCCATGGCCATGCCCGAATAGCGGCCAGCGAGCACATAATCCACCTGGCCGAGCACCAGCTTCTGGAATGCCTGGGTCAGGTTCTGTGCCGGCACCAGCTTCAGCTGGGCCTTGGCGAAAGCGGTAAAGGCCGGGGTCAGCCGCGCGCGCTCGGACAAACTGCCTTGGTACTGGGCCAGGTCAGCCGGGCCCTCGAAGGCCAGTGTGGCGTCGTGGCGCGTCCACACCAGGTATTCGTTGAGCTGCAGGGGTGGATGGATATAGTCCAGCGCGGTCAGCTGCTCCACCTGCATGGGGGTGTCGAGCAGCAGGTCCATCCGCCCGCTACGTACTTCTTCCAGCGCCTGGTCACGACGGCCGGCGCTCAGCACCTCCACTTTCACACCCAGCTCGCCAGCCACCTGGCGCAGCAGGTCGACGTTGGCGCCGATCAGGTGTTTCGGGTCATTGGGGTCCTGCCATGAATAGGGCGGAGAATCAGGGCTGCCGGTTGCCACCAGGCGTTCACACTTGCCCGCCGCCATGGCCAGCGGCGAAACCAGCACCGCCATGCATGCCAGCACCCCGCCTGCTTTACGCAGCACCATTGCTCACTCCTTGTACAGACCAAAAAAAACCCGGCCCCTGTACAAGGGCCGGGTTCTTTATAAGTGAAGCAGGCGGATCAGACCAGCTTTTCCAGCTCCGGAACCGCTTCGAACAGGTCAGCGACCAGGCCGTAGTCGGCTACCTGGAAGATCGGCGCTTCTTCGTCCTTGTTGATCGCCACGATCACCTTGGAGTCCTTCATGCCGGCCAGGTGCTGGATCGCGCCGGAGATACCGACGGCGATGTACAGCTGTGGCGCGACGATCTTGCCGGTCTGACCGACCTGCATGTCGTTCGGCACGAAGCCGGCGTCGACCGCGGCGCGCGAAGCACCGACGGCAGCGCCGAGCTTGTCGGCCAGGCTGTACAGGTGCTTGAAGTTGTCACCGTTGCCCATGCCACGGCCGCCGGAAACGACGATCTTGGCAGCGGTCAGCTCTGGGCGGTCGGACTTGGCCAGCTCTTCGCCAACGAAGGCCGAGATGCCGGCGTTGTGCGCAGCGCCAACGGCTTCGATGGCAGCCGAACCACCTTCGGCGGCCACGGCGTCGAAGCCGGTGGTACGCACGGTGATGACCTTGATGGCGGCGCTCGATTGCACGGTGGCAATGGCGTTACCAGCATAGATCGGGCGCTTGAAGGTGTCGGCGGACTCGACCGAGATGATCTCGGAGATCTGGTCCACGTCCAGCAGCGCGGCAACGCGCGGCAGGATGTTCTTGCCGTTGGTGGTGGCCGGCGCCAGCACGTGGCTGTAACCCTTGGCCAGCTCGACGATCAGCGGCGCAACGTTTTCTGGCAGGACGTGGGCGTAGGCAGCGTTATCGGCAACCAGCACCTTGGCCACGCCAGCGATCTTGGCTGCGGACTCGGCAACGCCGCCCACGTTCTGGCCAGCGACCAGCACGTGCACATCACCACCGATCTTGGCGGCAGCAGCAACAGTGTTCAGGGTGGCCGGGGCTACGGCACCGTTCTCGTATTCAGCGACAACCAGGATAGTCATTTAGATTACCTTCGCTTCGTTCTTCAGCTTCTCGACCAGTTCGGCCACCGATTTGACCTTGATGCCAGCGCTGCGGGCAGCTGGGGCTTCAACCTTCAGGGTCTTGTTGGTGGAGGCGAGGGAAACGCCCAGCGCGTCTGGAGTAACAGTCTCCAGCGGCTTCTTCTTGGCCTTCATGATGTTCGGCAGCGACGCATAGCGCGGTTCGTTCAGGCGCAGGTCGGTGGTGACGATGGCTGGCAGGTTCAGTGCAACGGTCTGCAGGCCGCCGTCGATTTCACGGGTGACGTTCAGCTTGTCGCCAGCCACTTCGACCTTGGAGGCGAAAGTGCCCTGGGCGAAGCCGGTCAGCGCAGCCAGCATCTGGCCGGTCTGGTTGTTGTCACTGTCGATGGCCTGCTTGCCGAGGATGACCAGCTGCGGCTGCTCTTTGTCGACAACGGCTTTCAGCGCCTTGGCCACGGCCAGGGAATTCAGTTCGTCAGCGGCTTCGACCAGGATGGCACGGTCGGCACCCAGTGCCAGGGCAGTACGCAGTTGCTCCTGGGCAGTGGTCGGGCCGACGGAAACGACGACGATCTCGGACGCGACGCCCTTTTCCTTCAGGCGTACGGCTTCTTCCACGGCGATTTCGCAGAAGGGGTTCATGGACATCTTGACGTTAGCAAGGTCGACGCCGGAGTTGTCCGCCTTGACGCGAACCTTGACGTTGTAGTCGACCACTCGTTTGACAGCTACAAGAACCTTCATGGATTCCTCGTTACTCTCCGGTGAATAGATAGTCGCCAGGGGCAGAGCCCTGCGATGCGCGTGGGTACAAGGGCACCTCTAAAAACGTACCGGGAGGCGGTAACTTCACAGTGACCGAACAGTCTTGTCCGGACTCTTGCGACAAATACTCACGGGTCATTTTCTGTCGTGGCGTGTAAACTCCACTACAAACCGGCCAAAGGCCGCAAAACCCTGCTCCACACCTGGTCTTTAGAGGTGTACCTGCGCCCGGCTGCAAGCCTACGGCGAACGTAAAACCGCTCGTATCTTGACCGTAACACCCAATCCGGTCAATACGGCAAATCGGTCACCCTCCAGCCGCGTTCCTGTGATTTTACTGGCCTGCGGCAAATTCAAACAAACGTTTGTATTGGACCCGCCAAGTGGTGTAGATATAATGCGCGGCCAAGACAAAACGGTGTAGTCCGTCATTTGCCCAGCTACAGTTCCGCCGTTGCGTAGAACCGCTGCGAATGCCCCGCGCACCCAATAAGACAAAGCAACAGCACGAGCCTTGATGAGTAGGAGAGAACCAGTGGAACGCGAATACATGGAATTCGACGTGGTCATCGTCGGCGCCGGCCCGGCGGGCCTGTCCGCCGCCTGCCGCCTGAAGCAGAAGGCCGCCGAAGCCGGTAGCGAAATCAGCGTCTGCGTGGTGGAAAAAGGCTCTGAAGTCGGCGCCCATATCCTCTCCGGCGCGGTGTTCGAACCTCGTGCCCTGAACGAGCTGTTCCCCGACTGGAAGGAGCTCGGCGCGCCGCTGAACACCGAAGTGAAGCGTGACGACATCTACGTGCTCAAGGATGCAGGCAGTTCGACCAAGGTGCCTGACCTGTTCGTGCCCAAGACCATGCACAACCAGGGCAACTACATCATCTCCCTGGGCAACCTGTGCCGCTGGCTGGCCCAGCAGGCCGAGAACCTGGGCGTGGAAGTCTACCCGGGCTTCGCCGCCCAGGAAGCGCTGTTCGATGAAAACGGCGTGGTGCGCGGCATTGTCACCGGCGACATGGGTGTGGACCGTGAAGGCAACCCGAAAGACGGCATGTACACCCCTGGCATGGAGTTGCGTGGCAAGTACACCCTGTTCGCCGAAGGTTGCCGTGGCCACATCGGCAAGCAGCTGATCAAGCGCTTCAACCTGGATAGCGAAGCCGACGTCCAGCACTACGGCATCGGCCTGAAGGAAATCTGGGAAATCGACCCGGCCAAGCACGAGCAGGGCCTGGTGGTGCACACCGCCGGCTGGCCGCTGGACGTGATGGCCAAGGACAACACTGGTGGTTCGTTCCTCTATCACCTGGAAAACAACCAGGTGGTGGTCGGCCTGATCGTCGACCTGTCCTACGCCAACCCCTACCTGTCGCCGTTCGACGAGTTCCAGCGTCTCAAGCACCACCCGGTGATGGCGCAATACCTCGAAGGCGGCAAGCGCATCAGCTACGGTGCCCGTGCCATCTGCAAGGGCGGCTTCAACTCGCTGCCGAAAATGGTCTTCAACGGCGGCGCGCTGATCGGCTGCGACCTGGGTACCCTGAACTTCGCCAAGATCAAGGGCAGCCACACCGCAATGAAGTCCGGCATGCTCGCCGCCGAAGCGGTGGCTGATGCACTGATCGCCGGCAGCGAAGGCGGTGACCAGCTCAACGGCTACGTCAGCGCCTTCAAGGCCAGCTGGCTGTACGAGGAGCTGTTCGCCAGCCGCAACTTCGGCCCGGCCATGCACAAGTTCGGCCCGCTGCTGGGCGCGGCATTCAACTATGTGGACCAGAACTGGTTCGGCGGCAAGCTGCCGTTCACCCTGCACGACACCAAGCCGGACTACGCCTGCCTGAAGCTGGCCGCCGAGTCGCAGAAGATCGATTACCCGAAACCGGACGGCAAGCTCAGCTTCGACAAGCTCAGCTCGGTATTCCTCTCCAGCACCAACCACGAAGAGGAACAGCCCTGCCACCTGAAGCTGACCGACCCGAACGTGCCGATCGCCAGCAACCTGCCGCTGTACGACGAGCCGGCCCAGCGCTACTGCCCGGCAGGCGTGTACGAGGTTGTCACCCAGGAAGACGGCAGCAAGCGCTTCCAGATCAACGCGCAGAACTGCGTGCATTGCAAGACCTGCGACATCAAGGACCCGGCCCAGAACATCACCTGGGTCACCCCTGAAGGCGCTGGCGGGCCGAACTACCCGAACATGTAAGGCCCCTGCCCTGCACTGACAAAAAGCCCCCGGTTCTCACGAGCCGGGGGCTTTTTGTTTTACCTGTACCGGCCTCATCGCCGGCAAGCCAGCTCCCACCTCGACCGCATCGACCTCGAGCCATGCGCTATCCCTGTGGGAGCCGGCTTGCCGGCGATGAGGCCAGAACAAACAACAGAAAACTATTTTTCACCACACATTACCGGCATCGGCTCTGCCGCGAACGCCAATGGCTCCCGACGCCCGAAGTACAAGGCCGTCAGCAACCCCACCGTGCCCATGGCAAGACAAAAGCCGACACACAACCACGGGCTCCACGGCATCAGCGCAATCAGCGCCAGCGGCGTGGTGCTGGCCCAAAGCGCGTAGGCCACGTTATAGGTGAAGGAGATGCCCGACACGCGGATCTCGGCCGGGAACAACCCGACCATCACTGACGGCACCACTCCCACCACGCCGCAGGACAGGCCCGCCAGCGCATAGGCCAGCCAGGTCACGCCCCACTGCCCCACCAGGCTGGCATACAACGCGCCGATGCCCACCGGCAGCAACAGGCTGTAGAACATCAGTGCGCGCCAGGCGCCTGCACGGTCGACCAGCAGCCCGGCCAGCACGCAGCCGATGTTGAGGAAGACGATGCCCACGCTGCTAAGGGCAAAGGTGTGCCCGGCACTCATGCCGAAGCGCTGCTGCATCACTGTCGGAGTAATCACCACCAGCACCACCACGGCGGAAGTCAGCACGCAGGTCAGCAGCGCCGCCGGGATCAACGCCCGGCGGTGTTCGCCCAGCACCCGCCGCAGCGGGAAGCTCACCGGCTGCTCCTGGCGCGCGCGCAGGGCAAGGAACACCGGTGTTTCGCTGAGCCAACGACGCAGCCACACGCCGATCACGCCGAATACCCCGCCGAGCAGGAACGGATAGCGCCAGGCGTAGTCGAGGATTTCCTGCGGGGTGAACACTTGCGCCAGCAAGGTCGCGGTCAGTGCCCCCAGCAGATAGCCAAAGGTCAAGCCGGCCTGCAGGAAGCCCAGGGCATAACCGCGCCGCCCGGCTGGCGCGTGCTCGGCGACGAAGGTCCAGGCACTCGGCACCTCGCCGCCCACCGCCGCGCCCTGCAAGATACGCAGTGCCAGCAGGATCAGCGGTGCAGCGTAGCCGATGTCGGCGTAGGTCGGCATCACCCCGATCAACAGGCACGGCAGGGCCATCATCAGGATGCTCAGGCTGAAGACCCGCTTGCGTCCCAGGTGGTCGGCGAAGTGCGCCATAAGGATGCCGCCCAGCGGCCGCGCCAGGTAGCCGGTGACAAAGATTCCGAAGCTTTGCAGCAGGCGCAGCCACTCGGGCATCTCGGGCGGGAAGAACAACTGGCTTAGGGTCAGCGCAAAGAATACGAAGATGATGAAATCGTAGATCTCCAGCGCGCCGCCCAACGCCGCCAGGCCCAGGGTCCGGTGGTCGCCGCGGCTGAACCGTGGCGGGCGAGCGGTATCGATGGCAGTCATGGCAGGGTCCGCAAATCGGCAAAAGGCAAGAGGATAGCAAATAGCTGCCCCCTTGCCCCGCCCGCTGCGGCTTTAGCGGTTGAACAGGGTGTTGACGAAATTGGCCTTCGGCAGTGGCCGCGCCGTGGCAACCGGCATGGCACCCGGCAGCGGTAGCCTGCCGACCTGCAGCGGCGAATCGATGATCGCCATGAATGCCTCCAGTGCCTCGTTGTCGGGCACCTGGGGCAAGCTCATGCTGACGGCCTGGCGCTCGGCCTGCGGCACCAACGGCACTTGCAACTGGTTGGAGTGATAAAGCAGGGCATGCTGGATCTGCGTGCTGACGCGACAGAAGCGCGCCAGATCGACCCCGACATGACTGGCCAGCTCGATATTGCCCAATAGCAGGTGGAAAGGCTGCAAGGCACTGAGCACCAGGCGCTGCAGCTCCTCGAAGCTTTCCACTGGCGCTATCCGGTAGTAGCCCAGGCCGTTGAGCAGCCGCTCCAGTTGCAGGCGCTGGGAGGGGTGTGCATCGGCGATGAGGATGCGCAGGGTCTTGTTGGCCATGGTGGGACCTGGGCAGTTGGGTAATGGTTAGGCTCCATGACCATACTGCGCCAGTAACGGCTGCTGCCTAGGCTACGCCTGGCAAGGGTCTTCTTTGATAGAAGTCGGGAAAACCGTGGAAATCAAGTGATCGACTGACGGAATTTTCATCCGCCTTTAACCCGGCGATCAGGATTCCCACTCGCGCATGCGCACACGACAGTGCTTCATGGCATTGACGATGTGCTTTTCCACCAGGCTGCGGGAAATACCCAGGTGCTCGGCAATCTGTTGGTGTGACAGGCCTTCGAGCTTGCGCAGCAGGAAGCAGTCGCGGCAGACCTTGCTCAGCTCATCCAGGGCGCGCTGCATCAGCGCCAGGCGCTGGTCGAGCTGCATGTCATGGGTCGGCGCCGGGGTGTGCCAGCGCTCGTCGTTGTCCAGCACCTCCAATGGCTCGGCCCGGCGCACCTGGTGCCGGCGGTGGCGGTCGACAACCAGGTTGAGCGCGGTGCGGTAGAGGAAAGCACGCGGGTGCTCGATGCGCTCGGCGTCGGTGCGCTCCAGCACTCGCAGGTAGGCATCATGCGCCACGTCTTCGGCGGCCTGACGACTGCCCAGGCGCGAAGAAAGAAAACCCACCAGTTCGCGATAGTAATGTTCCACGACGTTACCTGAGATCGTCCTGCCAGCCTATGCCAGAAAGCCTTTTCAGGCAGCAACGCGGGACCGAGTGATGTCAACGTGCGATCTTACAAATTATAATTATTCTCAGCAACAAGGGTATGTCTTGGGAGGTTTCGCGCCTGTGAAATCGCGCGCCGCCCGCGCGGCGCTTCGCAGCACAAGGCTGCTCCTACATCTGTTTCGGGCCAATTATTCCTGTGACAGAGGCGCGCGTCCCTCTGGCGTCCACCTCAATATCGTGTCGGACAAACAGGGCGGTCGCGCGCATTGGTACAGGCGTTACTGGCCCGAAATAGATGTAGGAGCAGCCTTGTGCTGCGAAGCGCCGCGCGGGCGGCGCTCGATCTCACAGGCGCCACAACCCTGTCGCCATACACCTGTCAGCCCCTGCTCAATATTCGCTAAATCCCCTCCTGCCGCTTTCGTCTATCTGGCACCCACTCGGCTGGATGTCTGCATGAGACCTTTAACCAACACCCGTCGCCGGCTCCTGCTCAGCGGCCTGGGCCTGCTCGGCCTGGGCAGCCTGCTGGCCTGGAAGGCCCTGCCCTACGGCGCACAGCCGCTCAGCACGGTTGCCGTGACCCGCGCCGACATCGAAAGCAGCGTTACCGCACTGGGCACCCTGCAACCAAGGCGCTACGTGGACGTCGGTGCCCAGGCATCGGGGCAGATCCACACCCTGCATGTGGAGGTCGGCGACACGGTGCGCAAAGGCCAGCTGCTGGTCGAGATTGACCCTTCTACCCAGCAGGCCCGGCTGGATGCCGGCCGCTACTCGATCGACAACCTCAAGGCCCAGCTGGCCGAACAACGCGCTCAGTTCCAACTGGCCCGGCAGCAGCTCAAACGCCAACGGGAGCTGGCCGCCGCCGGCGCCACCCGTGACGAGGACGTGCAAACGGCCGCCGCACAGCTGAAGGTCACCCAGGCGCGCATCGACATGTTCCAGGCGCAGATCCGCCAGGCCCAGGCCAGCCTGCGCAGCGACGAGGCCGAGCTGGGCTACACGCGCATCTACGCGCCGATGGACGGCACGGTAGTGGCGGTGGATGCCCGTGAGGGGCAGACCCTCAATGCCCAACAACAAACCCCGTTGATCCTGCGCATCGCCAAGCTCTCGCCGATGACCGTGTGGGCCCAGGTGTCGGAGGCCGACATCGGCAAGGTCACCCCGGGCATGACCGCCTACTTCACCACCCTGGCCGGCGGCAAGCGCCGCTGGACCAGCACCGTGCGGCAAGTGCTGCCGATCCCACCCAAGCCACTGGAGCAGGCCAGCCAGGGCGGCGGCAGCCCGGCCAGCGTCAGCAATGGCAGTGCCGGCAGCCAGGTGGTGCAGTACAGCGTGCTGCTGGATGTCGACAACCCGGACGGCGCCCTGATGGCCGAGATGACCACGCAGGTGTTCTTTGTCGCCGGCAAAGCCAGCCAGGTGCTGACCGTACCACTGGCCGCGCTGGACGAAGGCGATGGCCTGCGCCTGGCGCATGTGCTGACCCGCGACGGCAAGGTGGAACAGCGCCAGGTGCGCACCGGCCTCAGCGACCGCCTGCGGGTACAGGTGCTGGACGGCCTGAACGAAGGCGAACGCCTGGTGATAGGCGCCCCTGGCGTCAGCGGAGGTTGAATGAGCACACCCCTGATCGAGCTGGTCGACATCCGTAAATCCTACGGCGGCATCGAAACGCCCAAGGTCGATATCCTTCATGGCATCAGCTTGCGCATCCATCCCGGCGAGTTCGTCGCCATCGTCGGCGCCTCTGGCTCCGGCAAATCGACCTTGATGAATATCCTCGGCTGCCTCGACCGCCCCACCTCCGGCAGTTACCGCTTCGCCGGCAAGGATGTGGCCGAGCTGGGCAGCGACGAACTGGCCTGGCTGCGCCGCGAGGCGTTCGGCTTCGTGTTCCAGGGCTACCACCTGATCCCCTCGGGCTCGGCCCAGGAAAACGTCGAAATGCCGGCCATCTATGCCGGCATCGCCGCCAACGAACGCCACGCCCGTGCCAGCGCCCTGCTCGGCCGCCTGGGCCTGGCCAGCCGCACTGGCAACCGCCCGCACCAGTTGTCTGGCGGCCAGCAACAACGGGTGTCGATTGCCCGGGCGTTGATGAACGGTGGCCATATCATCCTCGCCGACGAACCCACTGGCGCCCTCGACAGCCACAGCGGCACCGAAGTGATGGCGTTGCTCGACGAGCTGGCCAGCCAGGGCCACGTGATCATCCTGATCACCCATGACCGCAATGTCGCGGCGCGGGCGCAGCGCGTGATCGAAATTAGCGACGGCCTGATCATCAGCGATTCGGCCGCCGAAAAGCCCATGGTCGAAAACAGTCGCGGGCTACAGGCCGACCAGCTGCGCCAGCGCCTGGACCATGGCGCAACCTTGCACGGGGCATGGAAAGGTGAATTGTTCGAAGCCCTGCAGGCGGCCTGGCGGGTGATGTGGGTCAACCGCTTCCGCACCGCCCTGACCCTGCTGGGGATCGTCATCGGTGTGGCCTCGGTGGTGGTGATGCTGGCAGTGGGCGAAGGCAGCAAGCGCCAGGTCATGGCGCAGATGGCAGCCTTCGGCTCGAACATCCTCTACCTGAACGGCAAGCCGGCGAGCCTGGGTGAGCAGGCCGGCACCATTACCCTCGACGATGTCGCTGCCATCGGCCAACTGCCGCAGGTCAAGCACGTGATGCCGGTGATCGGCGAAAAGATGATGGTGCGCCACGGCAACAACAGCCAGCGGTTCTATGTGGGTGGCAACAACACCGGGTTCCCCGAGATTTTCAACTGGCCGGCGGTGCAAGGCAGCTTCTACAGCGATGCCGATGAAGCCAACGCTGCCGCGGTGGCGGTGATCGGCCAGAAAGTGCGGGAAAAGATGCTCGACCCTGGGCGCGACCCTTTGGGGCAGTACCTGTTGATCGGCAATGTGCCGTTCCAGGTGGTCGGTATCCTGGCCGGCAAGGGCGCCAGCTCTGGCGACCAGGACAGCGACGGGCGCATCGTGGTGCCCTACTCCGCCGCAGCCATCCGTCTGTTCGGCCAGCGTGACCCGGACTACATCGCCGTTGCCGCCCTGGACTCCACGCGGGTCAACGAAGCCGAAGCGGCCATCGACAAGCTGCTGCGCCAGCGCCACAACGGCCGCCAGGACTTCGAGCTGACCAATGACGCAGCACTGATCCAGGCCGAGGCGCGCACGCAGAACAGCCTGTCGCTGATGCTGGGGGCGATCGCCGCGATCTCGCTGCTGGTGGGTGGCATCGGCGTGATGAACATCATGTTGATGACCGTGCGCGAGCGCACCCGTGAAATCGGTATCCGCATGGCCACCGGCGCGCGCCAGCGCGACATCCTGCGGCAATTCCTCAGCGAGGCGGTGATGCTGTCGATGGTCGGCGGCCTGGCCGGCATCGTCCTGGCCCTGGCCATCGGTGGCGGCCTGATGCTGGCCGAAGTGGCGGTGGCCTTTGCCCTGCCCGCCATGCTCGGCGCCTTCGCCTGTGCTGTCGTCACCGGCATCGTGTTCGGCTTCATGCCAGCGCGCAAGGCCGCCCGCCTCGACCCGGTCAAAGCCCTTACCAGCGAATAACCCATGACTCTGCCTAGCCGCATCAGCCTGTTGCCCCTGTGCGTATGCCTCGCCGCCTGCAGCACGCCGCAAACACCCGCCAGCGGTATTGCCGCGCCATCTGCCTGGCAAGGCGAGGCCGCATCACCCTCGGCCCAACTGCCAACGACGCAGTGGTGGCAAGCCTTCGCCAGCCGCGAACTCGACCGCCTGGTGCAGCACGCCCTGCACAATGCCCACGACCTGGCTGCTGCCACGGCACGGGTACGCCAGGCCCAGGCCCGCGCAGTCATCGCCGGCGCGCCGCTGCTACCGGAGCTGAAGCTGGGCCTGGATGGTAGCCGCCAACGCCTGCTGCACGGTGACGGCTACGACCAGCTGGATGTCAGCCGCAGCGAACCCACCAGCACCTCGTTCGGCATGCAGCTCAGCGCCAGCTACGAAATCGACTTCTGGGGTGGCCTGCGGGCGACCCGTGACAGCGCCCTGCGCAGCCTGGATGCCAGCCGCTTCGACCGCCAGACCGTGGAGCTGACCTTGGTCAGCGCGGTGGCCGACAGTTACCTGCAGGGCCTGGCTTTGCAGGAACAGTTGCGCATTGCCCGCCTCAACCTGCGCAATGCCCAGGACGTGCTGGGCCTGGTCGAGGCACGCCAGCGCAGCGGTTCTGCCACGCGCCTGGAACTGGCCCAGCAGCGCAGCCTGGTGGCCGCGCAGCAACGTCAGTTGCCGTTACTGGAACAGAAGTGGCAAGACAGCCGGGTCACCCTGGCGACCCTGCTCGGCGACCCGGTGCAGTCGCTGCCCACCAGCCAGGACGCGATCAACACCCTGCAATGGCCCGCCATTGGCAGCGGCGTGCCCAGCGAGCTGCTCACCCGCCGCCCGGACATTGCCGCAGCAGAAGCTCGGCTCGCTGCCGCCAGCGCCAATGTGCAGGTCGCCCGCGCCGCCATGCTGCCCAAGCTCACCCTCGGGGCCAACCTGGGGGCTGGCGCCAATACCTTTGCCCATTTGTTCGACAGCTCCTACTACACCCTCACCAGCGGCCTGGTCGCGCCGGTCTTCAACAACGGCCGCCTGCGCGCCGCGCGTGAACTGGCCGAGGCTGAACAGGCAGAGTTGCTGGAGACCTACCGCAGCAGCATCCTGGCCGGTTTTGCCGATGTCGAAAAGGCGCTCAATGCGATCCAGGGCGTGGACCGCCAGCGACAGTGGCAGGATGAAGAAGTGGCGCAGGCGCGCCTGGCATTCGACCTGGCGCAGCAGCGTTATGGCGCGGGAGCGGAGACGCTGTTGAGCGTGCTGGAGACCCAGCGCACCTTGTATGCTGCGCAGGACCAGCAGGCCCAACTGCGCCTGGCCCGGTTGCAGGGTAGCGTGGCGTTGTACAAGGCATTGGGGGGTGGGTGGCAACTAGAACACCTGCGCGCCCCGTTGTAGTGGCCTTGTGTCGCGATGGGCCGCAAGGCGGCCCCGGCATTATCCGCATCAATGCTGAAATCCGGAGGCTGCTGCGCAGCCCATCGCGACACAAGGCCGCTCCTACAAAAAGGCAGCACAAGCCTCGGGGGCTTCAACGCGAGCGCTGCGCCACCTTCAGGTTGCGCGCATACCATGGCCGCTGCGGTACCTTGGGCCGCAGCTTGTCGAGCAGGTCGTCATCGCTGTAGATGATGCGCAACGCCAGCTTCATGGTCTCGGGGTCCATCTCTACACTGCGCCCGGGCCGCAAACCCGGCACCGTCGAGCAACCATGGGTATCCGGCCCTAGCCACGGGTCGGCCACCTCCACCCAGCGCCCTGGGGCAAACCATGGCACACCATTGACTTCCAGGCGCCGCACCTCGCCCGGGTGCAGCCGCTCATGAGCGTGGAACCAGTCCTCGACGCGGTCGTCGATCCAGCCATGAAAGTGCCAGAACACCGGGTTCACATGGGATGAAAACGGGTCACCGAGAAAATCGTTCTGTTCTGCGAACCAGCGTTCGGCAAAATCATCCGGCGTGCGCGCCGTCGGCACCGGCATGCCGTTGGAGGGGTCGCGCGGCACCGATGCCCAGCGCATGTGCAGCCAGTCGTGCAGGCCCAGCTCCACTTCCGAACCGAACTGGCCCAGGGTCAAGGTGCTCAGGTACTCCGGGTCGGTGTAGCGTGACTCCCAGACCTGGAAGTTGCCATGGAAGGTATCCGGCGTCTTGATGTCGCGCACCCACTGGGTGTATTCCGCATCACCGCTGGCCAGCCAGGTGGGCGGCAGGGCATTGCCGTCATGGTTGTCGAAGTAGCGGGCGAATCCGGCCCGGTCGCGCTCCAGTTCCGGCTGTGGCAACGGGAAGCGCGTCCATGACGGCAAGTCCTGCAAGGCACGGGCCCTGCCAAGCATGTGCCGGTGCATGAAGAAAAAGTCTTCGCCCGAGCCGTTGCGGTCCTTGTGCCGGCCCCGCGCATCACGCTCGCGATCACGTGGCCCGGGCTGCCAGCCCAGGCCACGCAGGGCGCCCTGCTTGTCCTTGCCCAGTTTGTGCCATTTGTCCCGCGACGAATGCCACAGCTGGTGGAACAGGCGATGCTCCGGGGCGGTCAGCCAGGCCAGCAGTTGCGGGTTCAGCGGGGTACGCTCGCGCGCCTCGGGGAAGGTGCGCTTCAAGGCCAGAAACTGGTTATCCTCCACGGGCAATGTCAGAGCGCGGTCCAGGCGTGCAATGCGCCCGTTGAGGGTCGCCGGCCCGGCGTTGCCGAACCGGCCCCAGACCTCGTCGAGCACGATATGGCATTCATAGCGGGCACGGGCCGAAAACAGACGCCAGCGCAGGGTGCCCGGTTTGTCTGCCAACAGGTCGCCTACCACGCGGTAGCGCGGCTCTTCCTGCCCCCGCAGGCGCTCGGGGGTATCCAGGTAGCCGCGCAGGGCGCGCCCGCTGGTTGCCACATCCAGGAACAGTTCCAGTTCACCTGTGGGCAGGCCGTCCAACCCCGCATCCTTGCCTTGCAGGGTCCAACGCCAGATCCCGCGCAGGGTATCGCCCAACTGCTGCAGGCGGGTATCGGCCAACTCGACTACGGCCTCGCCAGGGGTTTCCGGGAATTCCTCGGCGGCACGCTGGCGCTGCACATACAGCGCCCCCAGCGCACCGGGCACCACCACACCCGTCAGTGCCACACCGGCGATGAAACCGCGTCGGGAAATCGTCATTGCATACCTGTGCATTCATTGCGGCCATGGAGCACGGCCCGTCCAAGGCTAGAACGTTGCACGGCAGGCGAAATTTAACAGCTTGCCACCCCCGCCCTGAGGGCAACTCGGTCAATGTAGGAGCGGCCTTGTGTCGCGAAAGGGCCGCAAGGCGGCCCCGGCAATTTTGCAGAGGTCGAAGATCCTGGGGCGCTGCGCACCCCTGTCGCGACACAAGGCCGCTCCTACAGGGCCCTGCGCCAGCGACCTGATAGCGGCTAAATTTCCCGGGTGCGAGCTCGTTCACTGCAGGTAGCGGCGACCTCTGTGCCCATCCCTCGACGGTGAACCTACTGAGACCAAGATGACGACTCCACGCTGGAAGAAAGCCCTGTTTATCAGCCTGTCCGCGGCGGTTGCCGCTGGTGCCGGGTTTGCCGCCTGGCACTACTTCGCCACACCCGCTGGCTATTCCAGGGAGGTGACCCGCCAGGCCAACGACCTGCAGGAACGCATCATCTCGTTCGACAGCCACGTCACCCTGCCGCTGACCTTCGGCACCGAAGGCAGTGAGGCCGACAAGGATGGCGATGGCCGCTTCGACCTGGCAAAGGCCGCACGCGGGCGTTTGTCCGGCGCGGCCCTGACCATCTTCGCCTGGCCAGAGTCCTGGACCGGAGACGGCGGCCCGCACCGCCCGACCCCAGGTTTCGTCGAAGCCGCCCGCCACACCCAAGAGGTGCGCTACAACGCCATCACCGCCATGGTCCGCGACTTCCCGCAGCAGGTGGGTATTGCCTATACCCCGCAAGACATGCGGCGCCTGCACGGCGAAGGCAAGTTCGCGGTGTTCCTCAGCATGCTCAACGCCTATGCGCTGGGCGATGACATCGACCAGCTCGACCGCTGGGCCGCGCGCGGCGTGCGCATGTTCGGCTTCAGCTACGTGGGCAACAACAGTTGGGCCGACTCTTCGCGCCCGCTGCCGTTCTTCAATGACACCGCCGATGCCCTGGACGGCCTGTCGCCGGTCGGCAAGCGCGCCGTGCAGCGGCTGAACGACCTGGGTGTGATCATCGATGTGTCGCAAATGTCCAGCAAGGCGCTGGCCCAGGCCGTTGCCCTCAGCCGCGCGCCGGTGGTGGCCTCGCACTCGGTGCCACGGGCGATGGTCGACATCAGGCGCAACCTCTCCGACAAGGAGCTGCAGCTGATCAAGGACAGCGGCGGCGTGGTCCAGCTGGTGGCCTTCTCCACCTACCTCAAGCCCTTGAGCAGCAAGACCCAGGACAAACTCAACGCCCTGCGCGCCCACTACGACCTGCCACCACTGGCCAACCTCGACTACGCACTGATGCCAGGTGACCCGGTGATTGCCGGCTGGCCCGAGCAGAAGGTCGGCCAATATGCCAACGCGCTGTACGGCATTCTAGAGGAGGAACCGCCGGCCACGCTCAAGGACTATGGCGACGCCATCGACTACACCGTGCGCAAGATCGGCATCGATCATGTCGGCCTGAGCTCGGACTTCAACGAAGGCGGTGGCATCGACGGTTGGCAGAACGCCAGTGAAGCACGCAACGTCACCGCCGAACTGATCAGCCGCGGCTACTCCGAAGCGGATATCGCCAAGCTCTGGGGCGGCAACTTCCTGCGGGTGTGGGAGCAGGTGCAGCGCGCCGCGCAACCTGTCGCCACCTCATCCCCCTGACCCTTGCGAGCCATTTGATGAACGATCGTCGCACCTTTCTCAAGCAGGCCGGCCTGCTTGCGGCCGCCCTGCCCCTCACAGGCCCACTGCTGCCTGCCGCCCAAGCGGCGGCTGCGCAGCCTGCAACCGCCAGCGACTGGGCCGGGTTTCGCAACCTGTTCGAGCTGGACCCGGCGTACGCGCACTTTGCCAACTTCCTGATCACCTCGCACCCAAGGCCCGTGCGCGAAGCCATCGAGGCGCTGCGCGCCCGCTTCGACCGCCACCCGGCCCGCATGGTCGACTGGGACAGCCAATCGGAGTGGAAGCACGAGGCCGCCGTGCGTGAATGGGCAGCCCGCTACCTCGAAGTGACGCCCCGGCAAATTGCCCTGACCGGCAGCACCACCGAAGGCCTGGGGCTGATCTATGGCGGGCTGAAGATTGCCCCGGGGCAGGAAATTCTCACCACCGTGCACGAGCATTCGGCCGCCCGCCATACCATGGGCTTTCGCACTACGCGCGATGGCACACCGGTGCACCGGTTGCGCCTGTTCGACGACCCCGCCAAGGTCAACAGCGACCAGGTACTGACCACCATTGCCGCGGCCATCGGGCCGAAAACCCGGGTACTGGGCATGACCTGGGTGCACTCGGGCAGTGGCGTGAAACTGCCCGTCGGCGAGATCGGCGCACTGGTGCGCGAGGTCAATCGCCAGCGTGACGAGCAGGACCAGATCATCTACGTGATCGACGGTGTGCACGGCTTCGGCGTCGAAGACATGCGCTTTGCCGATCTCAACTGCGACTACTTCATCGCCGGCACGCACAAGTGGATGTTCGGGCCGCGGGGTACCGGGATCATCTGCGCGGCGTCCATCGAACTGAAGCAGCTGAACCCGACCATTGCCACGTTTTCCGAGAACGAGGACTTTGCCACGGTGATGACGCCCGGGGGTTACCACGCGTTCGAGCACCGCTGGGCATTGGGCAAGGCGTTCGAGCTGCACCTACAGTTGGGCAAGGCGGCGGTGCAGGCACGGATTCATGGGCTCAATGGCTATCTCAGGCAGCGGCTAGAGGCGCTGCCGGGGGTCGAGCTGGTGACACCGCGCAGCACGCAGTATTCGGCGGGGTTCACCTTCTTCCGGGTCACGGGGCAGGATGCTGACGAGGTGGCCCGGTATCTCAACAGCCAGCGCATCGTGGTCGATGCGGTGTCTCGGGATGTCGGGCCGGTGGTGCGGACGGCGCCTGGGGTGTTGAATACCGAGGCGGAGATCGAGCGATTGGTCGATGTGTTGAAGAAGCACCTTCGCGGGTGAGGCCGGGGGGCCGCTTTGCGGCCCATCGCGACACAAGGCCGCTCCTACAGGCACAGCGCCAAGTTCGAATTGACGCGGTCTACTGTAGGAGCGGCCTTGTGTCGCGAAAGGGGCGCGCAGCGCCCCCCCGGCAATCTCGGCCCATCACAGGCCACCGACCCGCTTCAACCACGCCCCGACATCCCGGTAAATCCCCTCTACCTGCCCCACGATCCCCGACATGCGCAAGAAGTCATGGGTCAACCCCTCCACCCGGGCCAAGGTCACCGCCGTCCCACCCGCCTCCAGCCAGTCACGATAAGCCATGCCCTCATCATGCAACGGGTCATATTCGGCCACGAACAGGTAAGCTGGTGCCAACGGCTGGCGCAACGTCGACAGCAACGGCGATACCCGCCAGTCAAGGCGCTGCTCGCGCTGCGGCGCATAGTGCTGATAAAACCACTCCAGGGTAGGCGTCTCCAGCAGGTAACCCTCGGCATGCTCGCGATGGGACTCACGCCAGCAGGAGATATCGGTCACCGGGTAGAACAGCAACTGTGCCAGCGGCTTGAACGCCAGCGCCTCGGGCTGCTGCACCGCCGTAATGGCCAGCACCGCCGCCAGGCTGGCACCCACGCTGTCACCTGCCAGCACCACCCGGCGGTTGTCCAGGCCCAGCGAGGCCGCCTGCTCCGCCAGCCAGTTGGCGGCGTCCAGCACATCGTGCAGGGCTTTCGGGAACTGCTGCTCCGGTGCCAGCCGGTAGTCCGCCGCCAGCACCGCGAACTCGCCCAGGGCCGCCAGGCGACGGCACACCGAGTCATGCGAATCGAGGCTGCCGACCACATAGCCGCCGCCATGCAGGTACAGGATCACTGGCTGCAAGGCAGCACCAGCATCGCCCTGGCGGTACAGGCGAGCAGCCAGGCGGGCACCGTCGCGCGCGGTAATCTGCAACTCGCTGGCCGTGACGTTGCCGGGCGGGCTCGGGTCGAGTACCGGCGAGCTGCCTTCGAACTCGGCACGGGCCTGGGCCACGTCCATCGCGTGCATGGGCAGGCTCCTGCCCGTCAGCCGGCCAAATTCGACCAGTTCCAGAAATGCCGCCAGATCAGGGTGCAGTGCCATGTGGGTTCCTTGGGTGAACAATGTGACTCGAGCCTCCCTACGGGACGTAGCAGCACGCCGAAAAATTACCCGCCCACACGGCTAAATCGTTGGTGCAGGCACTCGTTATCCCTGCACAACGAAAGACCGCCAGAGGCATACCGTGGACCTTCAGAGCATCCTCAGCAAACTGTTCGCCAACGCCCATGCCGTCGGCATCGAAGGCGTTTTCCAGTTCGTCTTCGGCCAGGACCGGGCCTTCTGGTCGGAGGTGCGCGACAGCAGCCGCACCGGTGCCGGCCGGCACAGCGCCCCGGACGTCACCATCGAGGTGGCCGAGCGTGACTTCATGGGCATCATGGGCGGCACCGCCAACGTCGAAGAACTGTTCGCCAGCGCCCGCCTGAAGATCAGCGGCAACATGGGCCTGGCCACCCTGCTGCCGCAGATCATCAGCAACGCCCGGCGCGGCGCGCCAGCGACCAAGGTGTCGATGAACCAACGCTACCCGACACCGGCACGCCTCAGCGAACGGGTGTCGGCCGCGCAACCGGTGCAGCGCGAGGTGGCACGCATTGCCCGCGCCGACATGCCACTGGCGCGCTTCCAGGGCGATTACCTGGAGCACGGCACGCCGGTGGTCATCAGCGATGCCCTGCAGGACTGGCCGCTGTTCACCATGGGCCGCGAAGCTTCGCTGGAGCATTTTGCCGAACTGCAGGGCATCACCCGGCACGGCGACTACGTGAAGAAGACCTTCTCCACCGACCGCGACTTCCGTTCCACTTCCATGGCCGACTTCATCGCCTCGCTGGACACCCCTGCCAAACCCGGCGAAACCCCGGCCTACATGGGCAACAACATCGTGCCGGAAAAGCTACTGACGCTTATTCGCTACCCGCAGTACTTCGCCCGCGAGAAGTTCATTGCGCCACGCATCTGGATCGGTCCCAAGGGCACACTGACGCCATTGCACCGCGACGACACCGACAACCTGTTCGCACAGGTATGGGGGCAAAAGTCGTTCATCCTTGCCGCGCCGCACCATCGCCCGGCCCTGGGTACCTGGTCGACCAGCCCCAAGGGCGGCCTGGACGGCTGCGACTTCAACCCCGACGCCCCGGACTACCAGCGCTTCCCGGCGGCGCGCGAGGTGCCGTTCCTGCGCGTGGTGCTGCAGGCCGGTGACCTGTTGTTCCTGCCCGAAGGGTGGTTCCACCAGGTGGAGTCTGTGACCACCTCGCTGTCGGTGAACTTCTGGGTGAATTCCGGGCGCGGCTGGTAGCCGGGATTGCCAGGGCCGCGCAGCGGCCCCGGCAATCGATCAGACCGCCGCGATCAACGCCTCGGCAAAGCGCTGCGCGACCTCATCGATCTGCTCGCCACTGATGATCAACGGCGGCAGGAAGCGCACCACCGCCCCATGCCGCCCACCGAGCTCCAGGATCAGCCCTCGCTTGAGGCACTCGCGCTGCACCTTCGCCGCCAACTCGCGGTTGGCTGCCGGATGCCCAAGCGCATCCCGCTGGCCTTGCGGATCCACCAGTTCCACCCCAAGCATCAGGCCACGCCCGCGAATATCACCCAACTGCGGATAATCCCGCTGCAACTGCTGCAGGTGCTGGCGCAGGCGCTGCCCCATGGCCTCGGCATGCTCGGCCAGGCGATGCTCGACCAGGTAATCGATCACTGCCGAACCCGCCGCCATGGCCATCTGGTTACCACGGAAAGTGCCGGCGTGGGCGCCCGGCTTCCAGGTGTCCAGCCAGTCGCGGTACACCACCACCGCCAGCGGCAGGCTGCCGCCAATGGCCTTGGACAAGGTGACCGCATCCGGGATGATGCCAGCATGCTCGAAGGCGAACATGCGCCCGGTACGGGCGAAACCGCTCTGGATCTCATCGACGATCAACGCCACGCCGGCCTGCTCGGTGATACGGCGTACCCCCTTGAGCCACTCGATATCGGCCGGGATCACCCCGCCCTCGCCCTGCACCACCTCGAGGATCACCGCCGCTGGCAGCGGCACGCCGCTTTCCGGGTCGAGCAGCAGGGTTTCCAGGTAATGCAGGTTGGCCCTGACCCCGGCTTCGCCGCCCAAGCCGAACGGGCAACGGTAGTCGTAGGGGTACGGCATGAACTGCACACCGTTGCCCAGCAAGGCCCCCAACGGCTGCTTCGGCCCATGGCTGCCCATCAGGCTCAGCGCCCCCTGGCTCATGCCATGGTAGGCGCCCTGGAAGGCCAGCACGGTGCTGCGGCCGGTGGCAGTGCGCACCAACTTCAGCGCTGCTTCCACCGCATCGGTACCGGTCGGGCCGCAGAACTGGACCTTGGCTTCACGGCGTAACGCCTCGGGCAGCACGCCGAACAGGTCCTGGACGAAACGGTCCTTGACCGGCGTGGTCAGGTCCAGGGTGTGCAGTGGCAGTTCATCGGCCAGTACCCGCTGGATCGCCTCGACCACCACCGGGTGGTTGTGGCCCAGCGCCAGAGTGCCGGCGCCGGCCAGGCAGTCGATGAACTGGCGGCCTTCGACATCCTCCACATGGATGCCACGGGCGCGCTTGAGTGCCAGCGGGATGCGCCGCGGGTAGCTGCGGGCATTGGACTCCTGTTGTTGCTGGCGTTGCAGCAAGGGTGAATCGGTGAACTCGTACAAGGCACGCGGCGCGCTGGCCGGCGGGACCTGGGCAAGGCAGGAAGCGGTGGACATGGGTGAATCCTCGCAAGCAAGCGAAAGTGCGGGTGTTCGTCGCTTGGAAAACGCTTGAGTGCGGGGAGGATTTAGCGGTTGCTGTGGGATTTTTGAAAGCAGGCCCGGCCTCTTCGCGGGTAAACCCGCTCCCACAGGATTGGCACAGATCTCAGGGTTGATGCAGTACCTGTGGGAGCGGGTTTACCCGCGAAGAGGCCGGCACAGGCAATAAAAATCAATGCCCCGAGCGCGCCGGCACTTGCAACAACACCCGCAACCCATCACTGCGGCTGTCGAACTTCAGGCTACCGGCACAACGCTGCACGATCGCCTGTACGATCGCCAGCCCCAGCCCGCATCCACCACTCTGCCCGTTACGCCAGAAGCGCTCGGTCAGGTGCTCAAGGTCCGCCTCGGCAATCCCCGGCCCATGGTCCCGCACCATGAAGCCCACCTGGCCGTCAGCCATCTGCACCTCAAGCTCCACCGCTTCGTCGCCGCCATGGCGCAAGGCGTTGTCCAGCAGGTTGCGCAGCGCCGCCACCGCCAACGGTGCCGGCATGCCCAGGTAGATCTGCGTAGCGGAGTCAGGCAAGCGCAGCACGATGCGCCGGTTGTCACCGCCGCCGGCATCCTGCACCGCCTGCCGGGCCACCTGCTCGGCGCTGCACTGTATGCCATCCTCGAACGACAGGCTGCCCTCCACTCGCGCCAGCATCAGCAACTGCTCCAGCGTGCGGTGCATGCGGTCGGCGCCCTGCTCGGCATGCTCCAGCGCCTGCTCGCGCACGGCGCCATCGGTCATCCGTGCTACCTGCAGGTGGGTCTTGATCGCCGTCAGCGGGCTGCGCAGTTCATGCGCGGCATCGTCGGTCAGGCGCCGCTCACGCTCGATGGTCTGGGCAATGCGCAGAAACAGCTGGTTCTGGGTTTCCAGCAACGGTTGCAGTTCGCTGGGCATGCCCGCCACCTGCAGCGGCTCGACGCTGTCCGCGCGCCGGCGGCGCAGGGCATCGCGCATGCGGTTGAGCGGCTCCAGGCCCTTGCCCAGGCCGATCCACAACAACCCCAGGCTGCCAAGCAGGGCCATCAGCACCGGCGCGGAGGCCGCCAGCAGGATCGACTGGTTCAGTGCCTCTCGCTCCATGTGCCGGTCGGCGGTAGTAATGCGCACATCGCCATGGTTGTAGGTAAAGGTGCGCCACAGGGCGTCGTCGATGGTCTGGTCTCGGAAACCACTGCGTTCATCGTCCATGACGCCATCGTGCTTGTGGTTGCTGGCGAGAATCTCGCCACGCAGTGAGCTGACCTGACAGGCCATGCCGTCCGGCACGCTGAACTGGTCGGCGGAAAAGTGCGCCTCCCCGCCCTTGGCGGTCAGCGGCTGCGGCAGCTGGTCGATCAGCCCGGCAACCATGCGCGCCGAAGCCACCAGGCGCTGGTCGAGGGAGAACATCATCTGCTGGCGCAGGTCGCGCAGCATCCACGCGGCGGCCAGCGCCCAGATGATCACGAAGGCGCTGCCCAGGATCAGGCTCAGGCGTACCCGCAGGCTCATGATGCCGCCTCCCCCGGCGACTGTGCCGGGCCAAGGCGGTAGCCCAGGCCGCGCACGGTCTCGACGATGCCGTTGCCCAGCTTGCGCCGCAGATGATGGATATGCACGTTCAGGGCATTGCTCTCGACTTCGTCGCTGAAGCCGTACACGCAGTCTTTGAGCTGCTCGCTGGACAGCACCCGCCCGGGGTTCTGCAGCAGCGCCTGGAGCAATGCCTGTTCACGCCGGGACAGGTCGACCGGCAGGCCGGCCAGGGTTGCCTCGCAGCTGCTCGGGTCGTAGCGCAGCGGGCCGTGTTCGATCACATTCACCGCCCGCCCGGCTACGCGCCGCAGCAGGGTGTGCAGGCGAGCAGCCAGCTCGCGCAGGTCGAACGGTTTGAGCAGGTAGTCGTCGGCGCCGGCCTGCAGGCCATCGACCCGGTCGGTGACCGCATCACGGGCGGTGAGCACCAGCACTGGCAGCGTCTCGCCTTTCTCGCGCAGGCGGCGCAACAGCTTCAGGCCGTCTTCGTCGGGCAGGCCAAGGTCGAGGATCATCACGTCGAACTGCGCGGCCTGCAGCATTGCCCGTGCATCGGCGGCGTTGCCCACACGGTCCACGGTCAGGCCCTGGGCAGTAAGGCCGGCGCAGATGCCGGCGGCAATCAGGTCGTCGTCCTCGCAGAGCAGAACGTGCATGGTGGGGCTCCCGGAATGGTGTAGCTGGCATTGCACCTTGGGCGGATTAAGGGGGGATTATGGACCTTTTGTGGGGGATTGGGGATGTGTGGCGCCTGCGGCAACGAGCGCCGCGCAACTGCCACATGCTCCCGGGAGCGACAAACATTTGAAGCCCCACCCAAGGCCCACCCCGACAGCCTAACTCCGCCGAACACGCCGGAAACGAAGTCGTATTTTCCTACAACTGATTCAGAAACTTCCGATCCGAATCCATGATGGGATTTCCCCCCTGCACACGCTGTCAGGGAGACACCTCATGTACCTGGATTACCTCGTGCCCTCCTGGCACGAGATCGAGTCACGTGTCATCGCCATGGTGGGCTACCAAAGCGGTGGCCAGTTCGGCACCAGCCTCAATGAAGAGGTCGCCTCGCTGGGCCTCAACCTGCGCCGGATCGAAGCCGTCCGCACAGCCTTCTACCACGCCGAATGGCAGGCGGCGCACATGCTGCGCCAGCGCTTCGCCGACCTCGACATCAACAGCATCTTCGACGAACTGCTGATGGTCGTGCGGCAGATGGCGATGATCGTCGCCGGCAGTTTGAACGGCAGTTGAAGGGGCAGCAGGATGGGTTGAATCGGCTGACGGTTGAGGAGTTTTTAGAAAACGTTGCCAATCCCGTAAAGCGAAACCCAATTGTAGCGCGCAAAGCTCGTAAACAGATGCAAGACAAGTTAGAGCAACGGATACTGGACGACTTGCCAGACGATTTGAGCCCACGTGAAGCCCAAAGGACGGCTGCAAAATTAGCGAAGGAGACGATGGCAACGCTCGCGGCATTGCACAACCCGGACCTGGCCGCTGGAGGAAGAGATGTCATTGCCGATTTCGGTGACAAACAAGTCAACTCCACCATTGGCCCACAGTGGAAAAGCAAGATCAAGGGTATGCAGCAAGCTGCCGAAGAAGCATTGAAATCAGGCAGAGATGCCTCCTTCATGAACATCAAACTGATCAAGTGCTAGATTGATATGGAGCCAAATGATGGATGACGTCTATTCCGTCTTTATCGATACAATTGGACCACCTATTCACAGGCAAGAGGTTCCTCCTTCAACCATCGAGCGTTACAGGAGAAAGCTGCCGAAGAAATTATTGGAACATTGGACGACACATGGCTGGTGTGGATATGGTGATGGTATTTTTTGGACCGTCGACCCCCAAGAGTATGAAGGCGTCGTTGCATCTTGGATTGACGGCACGTCCCTGGCCGAACACGACACCTACCATGTGATCGCGCGCGGGGCGTTTGGCGACCTCTACTTATACGGAGAGAGAACCGGTTTCTCACTATGCATTGCGAGCCATATCTCACACTGTTGCGGCAACAACCGCCGAATAGCAAACATTGACAGGCACATTCAATCTTTCTTTCTACAGGTTAAAAAGGACAGCAATGACTTCGAGGATTTATTTGAACCGTCAAGAAACAATCTAGGCCCACTCAATCACGATGAAATGTATGGTTTCGTCCCCGCACTCGTCTTCGGCGGAAAAGCAAGACTGGAGCGAATTGAAAAAGTAAAAACAATTGAACACTTGATTATGCTTTCACAACTTTCGGCACTCGAACCCTACAGCTTCTCCGACTTCTAAACACTTAAAAAAGGACTTAATCAAATGGACGTCATCTTCAGCATCTTCCTCGAAACCTTCGGCGACCCCGTCGGCCACCAACCAGTACCGCCCTCTGCCCTCGATCATTACCAAGGCAAACTCCCCAATCGTCTCCTGGATTACTGGCAAGAGCACGGCTGGTGCGGCTACGGCGGTGGCCTATTCTGGCTGGTAAACCCTCAGGATTACGAAGACGTAGTAGCGTATTGGCTGTCAGGCACGCTCTTCGAAGCACGCGACACTTATCACCTCATCGCCCGTAGCGCTTTTGGCGACCTGTACCTGTGGGGTGAGAACACCGGCTCGGTGCTGACCATTGCGGCGTACCATTCCCGTTACCTCGATGGCGCCCACAGCTCAGGCGACGAAGAGCGGGACAACAAGATCCACGGCCTGCTCATGTGGCTGATGACCGAATGCATCTATTTCGACGACCTGTTCGAACCCGCCAGGGAACGGCTCGGCACGTTGGCCGCAGACGAAATGTATGGCTTTGTTCCTGCCTTGATGCTGGGAGGGTCAGACAGCCTCGAGCGGCTTGAAAAGCTCAAAGCAGTCGAGCATCTGGTACTGCTCGCCCAACTGAGCGAGCTTCAACCCTATGAGCTGGCTGACGAAGAAGATGAATAGGCCCTGACAAGTGCGTTCACCGGTGAACCGCATCAGGCTTGTCGACATCCAGCAGCACACCGGTATCCGGCACTTCTACCCTGACACAACTCGCCGGGTTGGCCTTGACCACCGAACGCGCTCCTTCATCGCCGGTCAGGCGCGCAAGCGCCGGCCAGAAATCGCGCCCGAACAGCACAGGGTGCCCTTGCTGCCCTTCATGGCAAGGCAACACGATGGTCGACGCGCTGGCCCTGGAAGCCAGCCGGGCAAGGGTTGCCTGCTCCAGCCAGGGCATGTCACCCAACAGAATCGCTACTGCCTGCGCCTCACTGTCGGCCAGCGAGGCGGCGCCGGCCGCCAGGCTATGGCCCATGCCCAACGCAAAGTCCGGGCTGGAGACGACCCGGCACCCCGCAGGCAGCCCCAGATCCACGCCCCGCTCCCCCTCGCGCAACACCACCCGTACATCGTCGAACACTGCACAGGCCCGCTCCACGCTGTGCACCAGCAAGCTGCGACCATCAACCAACAGCGCCCGACGCTTGTCAGCCCCGAAACGCACGCTGCTGCCAGCAGCCAATATCAGTGCAACCACGCTCACAGCGCCTCCCGCTCGATACCATTGCGCACGCGAAGGATATCGGCCAGCACCGCCAAAGCGATCTCGGCCGGGGTCTTGCTGCCCAGGTTGAGGCCGATCGGGGCGTGGATGCGGCCCAGTTCGACCTCGCCCAGGCCACCGATCCGCCGCAGGCGTTCGCGGCGCTTGTCGGAGGTGGCCCGGGAGCCCATCACACCGATATAGAACGCCTCGGTGCGCACCGCTTCGAGCATGGCCAGGTCATCGATCTTCGGGTCGTGGGTCAGCGCCACCACCGCGGTGTCGGCATGGCAACCGCCATGGGCGATGAACTCCGATGGCAGCTCGCGGCGCACCTCGATGCCATCCAGCCGCACGCCATAGAGCACTTCGTCACGCGGCTCGCAGAGGATGACTTCGAAGCCCATGCCCTTGCCGAACTCGGCACAGAAATGCGCGACGCTGGAGTACCCGGCCAGCAGCAGACGCTGGGCGGCCCCCACACGCAAGCGTACACAGGCACTTTCACGCTGCACACGCGGCCCCTGGCTGTGGTCATCGGCAAGCAGGCGCCTGCCCTCGGGCAGGCTCACTTCACGCAGCACACGGCGCTGGCCCTGCAATGCGCTTTCCAGCTCACGCAGGTGCGCCTGCACCTCGCATTCGGCCGGCAGGTTCTCAACCAGCACTTCCAGAACGCCGCCACACGGCAGGCGGATGCTCGAACGCGAGTCGCTGCCATCGCCATAACGCACGATGGCCACTGGCTCGGGAAACTCCCCCCGACCCACGCGCTCGAGAAAGTCGTCCTCGACGCAACCACCGGACAGCGAACCCAGCCACTGCCCGCTGGCGTTCACCGCCAGCAGCGAGCCCGGTGCACGGGGCGCCGAGCCATAGGTGGCGAGCACCGTGCACAACCACACCCGCTGGCCGCCGCGCGACCACTGCAACGCCTGGCGAACCACCTGTAGATCGAGATGCTGCACCCTTTATTCCGCCTTCAGCTCGGCGAGCTGCTGTACGCTCAGGTCACCGGGCAATCCACCCCAGGCCTGGCGCAGGTAGTTGACCATATCCGCCACCTGCTGGTCATCGAGCTTGTCGGCAAAGCCCGGCATCGGCTGCATGCGCTCGAAGCCGGTGAACTGCTGCTCACGGATGCCTTCGAGGACCACCTTGACCAGGTTGCGCGAGTCGGCCTGACGTAGCACCGTGTTGCCGCGCATGGCCACGGCGATGTGCGGCTTGCCCTCGCCGTCCACCCCATGGCAGCCGGCGCAGACGTTCAGGTACTGCTGGCGGCCGCGCCTGGCGCTGTCGCTCATCTGCTCCAGTGCCACCGTCTGGATGGCCTTGGCCGGCGGTGGCTGGTCGCCAAGCAGGTAAGTGGCCATGGCCGCCAGGTCGGCATCCTCCAGGTGCTGGGTGCTGTGGTGCACCACCGGGAACATTTCGTTGAACATGCTGCCCTGGGCACTGATGCCGTGCTTGAGGAAGGTGGTCAGGTCCGGCTGGGTCCAGCCGCGCTCGGCCAGGTCCTGGGCCAGCAGGCTCGGGGCCAGGTAGCCACCCAGCAGGCCGCCGCTCAGGCGCTGGTCTTGCTGCAATGCACCGATCGGGTTGCGCGGGGTATGGCACTCGCCGCAATGGCCCATGACTTCGACCATGTACTGCCCACGCTGCCAGGCCGGGCTTTTGCCCTCGGTCGGCTGCAACTGCACGCTTTTACCGTACAGCATGTTCCAGCCGCTCAGCCCCTGGCGCACGTTGAACGGAAAGCGCAACGCAGTCTGCGGTGCCGGGCGGTTGATTGGTGGCACGGTCATCAGGTAGGCGAGGATCGCGTCCGAATCTTCGCGCTTGATCAGGTGGTACGAGGTGTACGGCATCGCCGGGTAGAGGTTGGCGCCGTCCTTGCGCTTGCCCTCGGTTACCGCGGCGAAGAATTCGTCGGCGCTGTAGTTGCCGATGCCGTACTGCTTGTCCGGGGTGATGTTGCTGCCGTAAATGGTGCCGAACGGCGAATGGATCGGCAGGCCGCCAGCATACGGCGCACCGCCTTCAGCGGTGTGGCAGGCCATGCAGTCGGCCGCGCGGGCCAGGTATTCACCGCGCTTGACCTGCGCCTGGTCGGCTGCCTGGGCAACCGAGGTAACGGCAAGCCCGAGAGCCAGCGCCATTGCGCTACGAACAAGACCCATGCTCAACCCTCCTTGACCAGGCCGAGGTCGTTGAGCACCGTACGGGTGGCGTCGTAGTAACGCACGTAGCCGGTGCAGCGGCAGATGTGGTGGCCCAGGCTCGCCTCGATGCGGTCTTCCACCTCGCTCTTCTTCAGCGGCTGGCGCTGGGCAGTTTCCACCAGCACCGTGGCGGCATTGACGAAGCCCGGCGCGCAGTAGCTGCACTGGAAGGCGAACAGGTCGACGAACTTCTGCTGGATCGGGTTCAGCGTGAGGTTGCCGGTCTCGTCCTGTTTGGCATGGCCCTCGATGGTGCGGACCTTCTTGCCCTCGAAGTAATGCGCGCCGGTAATGCAGGTACGCACCTCCTCGCTGGTGCCGTCGGGGTTGTCGACGATCACCACGCAGGCGTGGCAGATGCCCTGGCCGCAGCCCAGGCGCGAGCCGGTGAGGTTCTGGTGTTCGTGCAGGTAGTCGATCATCGCCAGGTCGTCGGGGACCTCGACCGGGCCGACCGGTTGACCGTTGAGGGTCAGTTGCAGTGGACGGTTAGCCATTGAGGGCCTCCTTGATACGGGCTGGGGTGATGGGGAGATCGCGAACGCGCTTGCCGATGGCATGCGCGACAGCATTGCCGATGGCACCGACGACCGGGATCATCACCACCTCGGCGATGCCCTTGGACGGGTCGGTCGGTGACAGCGGCGGGAGGATTTCGCTGGTCTGCTGCCAGACCGCCACGTCGCGCGCATGCGGCAGGCGGTAGCGGTTGAAGTTCCAGTCGCCCTCCCCGGGCCCGCCCTCGTACAACGGCATTTCTTCGGTCAAGGCATGGCCGATGCCCATGGCGATACCGCCCTCGAGCTGGCCCTTGACCAGTTCCGGCACCAGCACCCGGCCGCACTCGACCCAGCTGTGGTGGTTGAGTACCTGCACTTCGTGAGTGCCCTTGTTCACCTTGACTTCGACAATGGTCGCCACCGGGCTGTAGTAGGTGACCATGGCGTTGTTCAGCTGAGTGTCGGGGTAGGCGGCGTTCTGCCGGTCGAGCAGGTGATAGCCGTGGCTGCTCATCTGCGCCTTCTTGGCGCTCACCGCGCCATCGCCGTATTTGACTGCCACCGCATCGAGCGGGAAGCGTTCGCGCACGCCATCGATGACGAAGTCGGCCTCGGCCCAGCTCCAGCGGTTGAAGCCGTGCACGCTGACGCCGGTGACCAGGCCCATGTCATGGGCCTTTTGGGCCAGCTGGGCGAACGGGATCGGTGACAGGCCGTTGCCGGTCAGCTCACCGTTGACCCATACCGCATTCTCGCGGCGCACCACCAGCGGGTTGGCCTGGCCGCCGTACGGGCCCTGGCGCCAGATGGCCATGGCCGCCGGCCACAGACCGTGGTTGAACAGCACGCGTGCCGCTTCGCGGGTGGCATGGCTGAAGTAGAAGGCCGAGTTGGTCGCCGACGACGGCGAAGCAAGCTTGCCGACCCAGCGCGGGTTGCGCAGCGCGGCGTCCTGCTCGGGCTGGCTGATCAGGTAGGGGTTGCCGCTGGTGGTCAGCTGCAGCTCCGGCCATTCGGTGACCGCGGTCTTCACCTCGTCGGCCGAGCGGCCGAGGAAATCGCTGACAACCAGGGCCTGGGAGGTGGACATGCCGGTACCCAGCTCGGTGCCGATGTGGCGCAGGCTGATGCGCCCGTCGCGGCTGAACTCGATGCTGGCCATGGGGGCTTCGGAGCCGGTGCCGAAGTCTTTCTGGCAGATGGCAAAGCCCACGCCATACCAGTGGTCCGGGTCCTTGGCATCCATCTGCTGCTTGCGCGTGTCGCGGTTGCGCCACCAGTCGTGCACGGCGGCCTTGTCGAGAATCTCGTACAGGCGCAGGGCGCCGGCCGGGACCGCGCCCTGGGTGTTCTTCATGCCCGATTTCAGCGCGTTGGCTCGGCGCAGGTCGATGGCATCGACGCCCAGGCGCCCGGCGATCTCATCCACCATCATTTCGGTGGCGGCCATGGTCTGCAGGGTGCCGTAGCCGCGCATGGAGCCGGCCTCGACGCCACGGGAATGATAGGCAGTGACAGACAGGTCGTTCTGCGGCATGTAGTAGATCGACTGCGCTGCCGTGGCACCCACCGCTGCCACCGACGGGCTGTAGTTGATACGCCCGCCGCCGTCGCAGCTCATGTCGGCGCGGAAGATCTTGAAGCTGTTGTCCTTCTTGTCCACCGCCAACTGGTAGCGGATATCGAAGGCATGGCGCTTGATGCCGCTCTGGAACTGCTCGTAGCGGTCATTGGCCAGGCGGATCGGCACACCGGCGCCATACAGCGCGGCCACGGCGGCGTAGAAGACGAAGATGTTGTTGTCTTTCGAGCCGTAGCCCACGGTATAGCCCGGGTGCATGTTCAGCGTGTTCAGGGCGAAGCGCGACGGCTTGATCATGTGCACGCATTCCTGCGCCACTTCGAACGGGCACTGGGTCGCGACCACGAAGTGCAGCGTGCCGCTGGCCGGGTCGTACCAGCCGTTGCCGTTGTCCGGCTCCAGGGCGGCCGGCTCGATGGACGGCGTCTTGTAGCGCTCGTCGAACACCAGCCAGTCCTCGGGTGGGTTGTCCAGCTGCTCGGCCATGCGCTTGGCATGGAACAGGCCCTGCTCGGTCAGGTCGCCATGCTGGTTGGGCTGCTTCGACCACACCGGCTTGCGGTTGAGGATGGTGGGGAACAGCATGGAATTCTTCAGGCTGGAGAATTCATCGTCGTCGAACGGTGTGGCACCGCCCACGCGCACGAAGCGGAAGCTGCCGTAAGGGTCGCGCTGGTACAGCGGCGCCTGGGCGCCATAGCGGATCGCCTGGTCATTGAACTGCAGCTTGCGCTTGGCCTGACGGAAGCGCTCGAAGTCGTGCCAGATCAGGATCGCCACCGGGTGGCCGATGAACATAGGCACCTTGCCGGGCGGCAGCAGCGGGTCGGGCGAGTGGGCCTCTGGCCAGGCGATACCGTCCTTTTCCAGGTCGGCAGCGGTGACGATGCGGTCCGGCTGCAGGTCGGCACCAAGCAGGCTGAGGTCATGGCCGGCATAGATACGGTCGGCCTTGGTCGCCTTGAGCAGCAGCGCATGGCCCTGCTGTGCGGGCCAGCCGGGCATGTCCTTGGCACGGATGTCGCGAGCGAACACCTTGTCGCCGCACACCTTGGACAAGGCATCGTTACGGAAACGTGCCTTGCCATCATGGTTCATCCACTTCTGCGGCGAGGTGGTGACGCGTTCCTCCATCAGCGCGGCGAATGCCTGGCTGCCGAGCGGCGCCATGGTCACGCCGACACCAGCGATCAGGCCGCCTTGCAGGAAGGCGCGCCGGGAAATATCACGGTTGGACATGCTTGATCCTCTGGGCAGCAGGGGTACTGCCCTTTTTTTGATTCTGGTACTAGCCCGAAAAGCTGACCCTTGCGTCAACTTTACAGCAATTGTGTTGGCGCAGGCAAAGTCAAGTCGACAATATGTCGCGACATGCCTGGGATCTGGGGCGGAATTTGCTCTGGGGCTGGTAGGTGTTTGTCTTAGGATCTTCGGCGCCTGGGAGATCGAGCGCCGCCCGCGCGGCGCTTCGCAGCACAAGGCTGCTCCTACATCTATTTCGGGCCAATTATTCCTGTGAGGTCTGTGCGCGAACGCTTTGGCGCATGTCTCGATATCGCGTTGTACGAACAAGGCGGTCGCGTGCACTGGCACAGGCGTGACTGGCCCGAAACAGATGTAGGAGCAGCCTTGTGCTGCGAAGCGCCGCGCGGGCGGCGCTCGATCTCCCAGGCGCAGACAATCCCGCGGCAAACACCTGCAAGCCCTGATGCGCCCCCCTGACCAAGAACCAGAGTTAACCTTGGGTTAATCGACCCAAGCCAGCATGACCCCTTTCAACGTACTGCCAAGGCGAAGACATGCGCGTCCTCCTGCTCTTCCTGACACTGCTGCTGGCCGGCCCGTTGCAGGCCAACCCGTTCGATGTCAAACCGGACTTCCTGCCGGTCAACCAGGCCTTCGTGCTTACCCACGACCGCCAGGCAGACGGCCAGATGCGCCTGTTCTTCCAGATCCAGCCTGGCTACTACCTGTATCAGAAGCGCCTGAAATTCGACGGCCTGCCTGCCGAACAGCACCCGCAACTGCCGGCCGCTCTCAACCACCACGACGAGTTCTTCGGCGACAGTGCGGTGTACCGCGACCAGCTCGAACTGCTGCTCCCGGCCGATGCCCAGGGCCAGCTGCGCCTGGGCTGGCAGGGCTGTGCCGACGCCGGCCTGTGCTACCCCCCGCAAACCACGTTGGTCGACCTGGGTGGCAGTGTGGCGCCGGCAGCCGAACAAGCCAGTGACCAGGCCCTGGCCAGCGACCTGCAACAAGGCCACCTGGCCTGGAGCCTGCTCGCGTTCTTCGGCCTGGGCCTGTTGCTGGCCTTTACCCCCTGCTCGCTGCCGATGCTGCCGATCCTCGCCGGGCTGGTGCTGGGCAATGGCGCCAGTGCCCGGCGCGGCTGGATACTGGCCGGGGTCTATGTACTGAGCATGGCCCTGGTGTATGCCGCCCTGGGCGTGGTCGCCGCACTGCTGGGTGCCAGCCTGCAGGCCTGGCTGCAGCAACCCTGGCTGCTGGGCAGCCTGGCGGGGCTGTTCGTGCTGCTGGCCCTGCCGATGTTCGGCGCCTTCGAACTGCAACTGCCCGCCGCCGTGCGTGACCGCCTCGACCGCGCCGGGCAAGGCACCCGTGGCGGCAACCTGTATGGCGCGGCGCTGCTGGGCGCGCTGTCCGGCCTGCTGATGGGCCCGTGCATGACCGCGCCGTTGGCCGGCGCGCTGCTGTACATCGCCCAGAGCGGCGACGTATTGCAGGGGGCGCTGGTGCTGTTCAGCCTCGGCCTGGGCATGGGCGTGCCGCTGCTGTTGCTGGTAACCCTGGGCAACCGCTACCTGCCCCGCCCGGGCGCCTGGATGAACCGGGTCAAGGGCGTGTTCGGCTTCGTGTTCCTGGGCATGGCGCTATACACCTTGCGCAGCCTGCTGCCCGCAGCATTGCTGCTGGCCCTGAGCGGCGCCTTGCTGATTGCCCTGGCCTGGGCTGCCTGGCCGGCCCTGCAGCGGTTGCCGGCGTTGCGCGCCTTGCCACTGCTGGGTGCCCTGTGGGGCGGCCTGCTGCTGGTGGGGGCGGCAGCCGGTGGCGACGACCTCTGGCAGCCGCTGCGCCCGTTCGCCGGTAGCGGCGCTGCGCCGGCCACCGGCCAGCACATCAAGGACGCTTTCGTCACCGTCAGCCGCCCCGAAGACCTGCAACGCGAACTGGATACGGCCAAGGCCCGTGGCCAGTGGGTGATGCTCGACTACTATGCCGATTGGTGCGTGTCGTGCAAGGTCATGGAAAAACAGGTGTTCGCCCGCAGCGACGTGCAGGCCGGCCTGGCCGGTGTGCACCTGCTGCGCCTGGACGTGACCGCCGACACCCCGGCCAGCCAGGCCCTGCTGCAGCGCTACCAGGTACCTGGCCCGCCCAGCATCATCTGGGTCGGCCCGGAAGGCGACGAACGCCGCGCGCGGCGCATCACTGGTGAGGTGGATGCAGCCGCCTTCCTGCAACACTGGACCCAGACCAGGAGCCAAGGCTGATGCTGACCGTAACCCTCGGGCCACTGACCATGGCCCTCAACCACCTGCTGATGCTCACCGCCCTGGTGATCGCCAGCATGGTCGGCTGGTGGGTCGCCCGGCGTGGCGGCGAGAGCCCGGAATCGGCACTGTTCAACCTGTTCCTGATCGGCCTGCTGTGCGCACGCGCCGGCTTCGTGCTGGCGTACTGGCCGATGTACCAGGACGACCCGCTGCAGATCATCGATATCCGTGATGGCGGCTTCCTGTTCTGGTCGGGCCTTGCCGGCATCGTGCTCGGCGCCCTGTGGCAAGGCTGGCGCCATCCGGGCCTGCGCCGCCCGCTGGGCTGGGCGCTGTTCAGCGGCGCGCTGTTCTGGGGCCTGGCCAGCCTCGGGGGCCACCTGTACAGCAAGGGCACCGAACTGCCCGATTTGAGCCTGCGCAAGGCCAACGGCCAATCCGTGGCGTTGCACAGCTACCGCGGCAAACCGCTGGTCATCAACATCTGGGCCACCTGGTGCCCACCCTGCCGACGCGAAATGCCGGTGCTGCAACAGGCGCAAAGCGCTTACCCGCACGTGACCTTCCTGTTCGTCAACCAGGGAGAGACCCCGGAAAACGTCAGCACCTTCCTCGCCACCACCGGCCTGAGCCTGACCCACGTGCTGTTCGACGGCACCGGCCTGCTGGCCCAGCGCGTCGGCTCCATGGCCCTGCCCACCACCCTGTTCTACGACGCCGACGGGCGCCTGGTCGGCAGCCATCTGGGCGAGCTGTCCCGGGCCAGCCTGCGCCACGCCCTGGAGCCTTTCGACCGGGCCACCGCGCCCGCCCCTGCCGCACAAGGAAACTGACATGCGACTGACTGCACTGCTGCCCCTGTCCCTGGCTCTGCTAGCTGCCCCTCCCCTGCAGGCCGAAGAGCTGCCCAAGGCGATTGCGCAACTGCAAGCCAAGGGCGCCGTGATCAAAGGCAGCTTCGACGCCCCCAACGGCCTGCGCGGGTATGCCGCCGAATACCAGAACAACGGCCTGGCGCTGTACCTCACCCCTGACGGCAAGCATGTACTGGTCGGCAGCCTGTTCGACGAACAGGGCAACGACCTCAGTGCCGAGCCGCTGAAAAAGCTGGTGTATGCGCCGATGAGCAAGGAAATCTGGGCGAAGATGGAGAAAACCTCCTGGATCGCCGACGGCAAGGACGATGCACCGCGCAAGGTGTACCTGTTCAGCGACCCCAACTGCCCGTACTGCAACATGTTCTGGGAACAGGCGCGGCCATGGGTGGAGTCGGGCAAGGTGCAGTTGCGCCATATCATGGTCGGCATCATCCGCGAGGACAGCCCGGGCAAATCGGCGGCACTGCTGGCGGCGAAAGACCCGGCCAAGGCACTGCAGGAACATGAAAAGGCCGGCAAGGCCAGCAAGTTGAAGGCGCTGGAGCAGGTGCCGGAGGCGGTGCAGCAAAAGCTGGCGGCGAACATGGCGCTGATGGAAGAAATGGGCTTGCAGGCGACCCCGGCGATCTTCTATCAGGATGAACAGGGCAACCTGCAAAGCCAGCAAGGCGCACCGCGGCCGGAGTTGCTTGGAAAGATTCTCGGCAAGCGCTGATGTGAAATCGCCGGGGTTGCCTTGCAGCCCATTCGTAGCACAAGGCTGTGGCGGACCTGTGGGGCAAGCCCGCGAAGAACTCAACGCGGTGTTATGGCACCGGCTGCGCCGGTGTTCGCGGGCATGCCCGCTCCCACAGGTGCAGCGCCAAACCTCGAGAACAACGCCATATCTGTAGGAGCGGCCTTGTGTCGCGAAAGGGCCGCATAGCGGCCCCAGAATTGCTGCATAAAAGCTGAAATTGCTGGGGCTGCTGTGCAGCCCTTTCGCGACACAAGGCCGCTCCTACAAGGGGCGTGCAGGCCTCACCCGCTCATGTCACAACCCCTCCAGCTCGTCCTTGAGCACATCGGCCCAGATGCCAGCCAATGGCCAAGTTTACATTTGGCAACACTAAGTTATACCACCTAAGGCGACAAACACTTTTCCGAACCGATCATCGGGAAACAACGCCCGGCAATAAAACATATAACAATCCCACAACAACTTCAGATCCGCCCTACAAAAAACAGAAGTCTTTTTCACTCCCATGATCAGTGAACAGATCGCGATCAGACATACCCCTCAGATAGATCCCACAATACCAACTGCAATTCAAACAACTAGATTACACCCCGCCAATACATCGCCTCCATCAAACTTGACGTACATGCAGCGTGAATATAAAACCTTACCCCCTGCATTCGCGAAGACACTAAAGGCGAGAAAAATGAACAAAAAGCCATGCCCCATAACGCGAACAAAACAGATCCTCATGATCACCAAGGTGTTGATCCTGGAACACCTGCGAGAACCCACTGCGTTGCTGTGGACAGCGGCGGCGCCTTGCTTGATGTTCATACTACTGAGGCAAAGCCGTTCCCTTGCAGCGCCACCAGACTCTCTCTATATATCCTCTGCCGCGTGGTTCTACGCCTACATCGCTGCAAACGTTGCCTTCTTCGGCCTCGGCTTTTATCTAATCGGGCGACGAGAAAGTGGCTTCGTCCGGTCATTCATTTACCAACGCGAGGCAATTGCACTTTTCCTCACATCGCACGCCGTCAGCTACACATTGGTCAGTGTCGTGTACTCTAGCTTTTTCTACTTCATCTCCAAGCCTCTATACGGTTCCTACTCGCTATCAGAACTCCTGTACCTTACAGCCGCGTTCTATACGAGTTACCTGATATTCTCCTGCATCGGCTTGGCGATCGCAGCGATGCCCATCAAATTCAGCACAGCCGGCACGCTATTTTCGCTTCTTTCATTCCTGATGTTACTTTCCGGCTATTTGGGTACCACGCAAGACGAACTGACCCACTGGTCAACGTTGATCAACCCCTTGCACCTGAGCACAAGAATAATTACCGGAGAGATACCTCTCACCATTAGTTTTCTGACAGCCTTTGTCATTTCAACAGCGGGACTCTATGCAACAGGAAAGCTATTCAGAATCCACCCCATATGGAGCCGCTATTAAAATGCACCTT
The DNA here is from genome assembly GCF_054792385.1 of Pseudomonas sp. SA233. Classification (NCBI taxonomy): domain Bacteria; kingdom Pseudomonadati; phylum Pseudomonadota; class Gammaproteobacteria; order Pseudomonadales; family Pseudomonadaceae; genus Pseudomonas; species Pseudomonas sp. SA233. Next base: position 3,958,340 of record NZ_CP096449.1, read on the forward strand.
CTCACCATCAAAAACCTGGACTTTTCATACAACAGCAGCCCTCTACTACAGAACATCACGCTACAGTTGAAAAAAGGAGAAACCGTTGGCGTACTGGGCAGTAACGGAGCAGGAAAGACCACGCTTTTCGACCTGATCTGCAACATCAGAAAACCAAGCAACGGCACAATCATAAATTCATCCAGACAGCAGGCTTATCTGACTCAAGTACTGACACCACCGCCCTTGCTCAGGATGAGCGAAGTCTACCAACTGATTACACATTTAAACTCCAGATCAGCACCGGATCACTGCGAGGTGCTTTCACGCCTCTCTGAATGGTCACCTTCCCTGTCGAAACGGTATGCTGAAATCTACAAGAAGAAGGCATCTACTTGCAGCTATGGCGAAGTCCGGAGTTTTGTCACACTGACGCTACTGCTAATGGGCAGCGACCTGATCATCCTCGACGAGCCTACTGCGGGGGTAGACCCAGAATTCAGACACCACATATGGCTAGGTATAAAGAACGCGTGCAAAAACGGCGCTGGTGTTTTGATTTCATCCCACTACACCGAGGAAATTGCCACAAACTGCCATCGTTTCTACATGCTCGCTCATCAACACCTCGAGCCATTTGAGAATGCTCATGAGTTTCTCGCTCGCTACCATGCGAACTCTTATGATGAAGCATTCATCAATGCGTCGATGTCGCAGGAAGAAATCGGGGCTGCATCATGACGGCGAAGAACCATGGGAAAGGTGGGGTTGCAGGTATGGCACCGGCTGCGCCGGTGTTCGCGGGCATGCCCGCTCCCACAGATACAGCGCCAAACCTCGAGAACAACGCCGCACCTGTAGGAGCGGCCTTGTGTCGCGAAAGGGCCGCATAGCGGCCCCAACAATTTCAACGTTTGTGCACCTGCTCAGGTCACAACCCCTCCAGCTCGGCCATCAGGTCACTGAGCCGGTCGACCTTGTCGTCATCCAGCACACTGCCCAGCAGCCCCTGCACATAAACCGCCAGCTCCTCCACCGTGCTGCACTCGAACATCGCCCGCAGCGGCACGTTCAGTTGCAGCTGCTTCTGCACCCGCGAGGCGATTTGCGTGGCCAGCAGCGAATGCCCGCCCAGCTCGAAGAAGTTGTCGTGCACCCCGACCCGCTCGGCCTTGAGCACATCCGCCCAGATACCGGCCAGTACCTCTTCCAGCTCATTGCGCGGCGCCTGGTAGGCCTGGCTGTGCTGGCCACCGATGTCGATGGCCGGCAAGGCCTTGCGGTCGAGCTTGCCGTTGGCGTTGTGCGGCAGGCTGTCGAACCAGCCCCAGTGCAGTGGCACCATGTACTCCGGCAACTCGGCACGCAGGCGCAGCTTGAGCTGTTCCAGCAACGCAGCGTCGGCTGCAACACCCTGATGCGCCACCAGGTAACCCACCAGGTGCTTGCCATTGACGCTCTCCTGCACGCCAACGGCAGCGTCGCGGATTTCCGGCTGTTCGTGCAGGCGGGCTTCGATTTCGCCCAGTTCGATGCGGTAGCCGCGAATCTTCACCTGATGGTCGATGCGTCCGACATACTCCAGCACCCCGTCCGGGCGCTGCCGCGCCAGGTCTCCGGTGCGGTACAGGCGTTCGCCCGGTGCACCATGAGGATGGGGAATGAACGCCAGCGCTGTGCGCACCGGGTCGCCGACATAGCCACGGCCCACGCCGGTGCCGGCCACGCACAACTCACCTGTCGCACCCAGTGGTACCAGCGTCTGGTCCTCGCCGTACAGATACAGGCGGTTATTGTCGGTCGGCGTGCCGATCGGCAGGTAGCTGCCACGGGTCGAGGCTGCATCGACGCGGAAGAACGCCACGTCATCGGAGCACTCCGCCGGGCCGTAGGCGTTGACCAGGCCGATCTGCGGGTAGCGCTGCAGCCACTGCGCCGCCAGCACCGGAGGCATGGCTTCGCCGGTCGGCAGCATCCAGCGCAGGCCATCGAGGGCCTGGTGGTCGTTGGCCAACATGCCCTGGATCAGCGACGGCACGCTTTCCAGCACGCTGATGCCGGTGGCCTGCACATGCGCCAGCAGGCCCTGCGGGTCATGGGCGATGGCGTTCGGCACGATCTCTACCCTGGCGCCGAACAGCGGTGCGGCAAGGAACTGCCACACCGAAATGTCGAAGCTCTGCGAGGCCGTCTGGGCGATCACGTCGTGCTCGCCGAGCGCCAGGTAAGGCACCTTGCTCAGCTGGTTGTTGAGCATGCCGCGCTGCTCGACCATCACCCCCTTCGGCAGGCCGGTGGAGCCTGAGGTGTAGATCACATAGGCGAGGTTATCCGGCCCGCTGTGAATGCCGGGGTTGTGGCTGGCCACCGGGCTGGCCTGAATGTCTTCCCAGACCAGCAGCTGCGGCCGCACCGCCGCCTCCAGCTCGCCCAGCAACTGCCGCCCTTGCCCGGCACAGGCCGCGCTGCACACCAGCACGGGTGTACGGCTGAGCTCGATGATGCTTTGCAGGCGCGCCGCCGGCAGGCCCGGGTCCAGTGGCAGGTAGCCGGCACCGGCCTTGAAACTGCCGACAATCATGCCCAGCAGCGGTAGCCCACGCTCGGCCAGCAGTGCCACCGGCTGGTCCACGCTCACACCCGCCGCGATCAAGGCATGGCCCAGACGGTTGGCCGCCAGGTTCAAGCCGGCGTAGTCGTAGGACGCGTCCAGGCAGCGGGCCACGGTACGTTGCGGATGCGCGGCCACCTGCGCCTCGAACTGCGCGATGTAGCTGTCTTCCAGCGGATAGGCGCGCGCGGTACGGTTGCAGTCCTCTAACAGGAAACGCTGCTCCTCGGCGCCCAGCAACGGCAGTGCGCTCATCTCCCCTTCAAAGCCTTGCACCAGCGCCAGCAGCAGGCGCTTGAACTCGGCCAGCAGGCGCTCGACGGTCGGGTAGTCGAAGTACCTCTGGTCGAACGACAGGTGCAGGCCAAGGTCATCGCCCGGGTAGCACACTGCGGTCAGTGGGAAGTTGGTGTGGGTACGGCCCGAGTCGGAGCTGGCATTCAGGTGCTGGGCGTGGTCGAGCACGGCGGTTTCCACCGGCGCGTTCTCGAACACGAACAGGCTGTCGAACAGCGGCTGGCCCTTGGGTAGTTCGCTGCATTCCTGGATGGCCACCAGCGGCAGGTATTCATACTCGCGCAGCTCCATGTTGTGCTCCAACAGGCCTTGCAACCACTGCCGCACACTGCAGCGCTCACCCGCCACCGGCAATTGCACGCGCAGGGCGACGCTGTTGATGAACAGGCCGACGGTACGCTGCATCTGCGGCATGCTCACCGGGCGCCCGGCCACGGTCACGCCAAAGGCCACGTCGCGGTCGCCACTGTAGCGCGCCAGCACCAGTGCCCAGGCCGCCTGGGCGAAGGTGTTGACGGTGAGCTTGTGGGCCTGGGCCAGTTCGCGCAGGCGCACGCCGTCGCTCACCGCCAGGCGGGTGTAACAGTCGCCGACGATCATGCCGCTACCGGCATGATCGTGGCGCAGCGGGCGGTCGCTGGGGATGGTGGTGGCGCGTTCGAAGCCGGCCAGGTTGGCCTGCCACCAGGTTCGCGCGTCGTCCAGGCCCTGGCGTTGCAGCCAGCCGATGTAGTCGCGGTAGCGCGGTGGCACCGGCAAGCGGGCCTGGCGCCCCTCCCCGAGGGCCTGGTAGATCTCGAAGAAATCGTTCATCAACAGCGAACGGCACCAGGCATCGATGAGGATGTGGTGGTTGCTCATCATGAACCAGTAGCGCTCGTCGGCCACACGCACCAGGCGCAGGTGGAACGGCGCCTCGCTGAGCAGGGCGAAACCAGCCTCGCGTTCCTGCTTGTGCAGGGCCTGCAGGCGCTGCTCCTGGGCGTCATCGTCGAGGCCACGCCAGTCCTGATAGTCCACCGGCATGTTGCCCGGTTTGTGGATGATCTGCAGCATCGCCTCGCCGGTGTTCCAGCTGAACGATGCGCGTAGCGCCTCGTGGCGTGCCACCACCGCCTGCCACGCCTGGGCGAAGCGTTCGGGGTCGAGCGCGCTGTTGATGCGGTAGCGGTCCTGCATGTAGTAGAGGCCAGTACCCGGCTCCAGCAGGGTGTGCAGCAACATGCCCTCCTGCATCGGCGTCAGCGGGTAGACGTCCTCGATCTGCGCGGCCGGTACCGGCAGCGCGTCGATCTGCGCCTGGGTCAGGTGCGCCAGCGGGAAGTCCGATGGCGTGAAACTGCCGTTGCCATCAGCCAGGCAATGCTCGACCAGCGCCAGCAGCTCCTGACGATAGGCCTCGGCCAGGCAGGCGATGGTCCGCTCGTCGTAGCGTTCGGCACTGAAGGTCCAGCGCAGTTGCAGGGCGCCGCCGTACACCTGGCCATCGACACTCAGCCAGTTGGGCAGCGGTGCATCGAGGTCGTGGGCCAGGCCGGCCGGGGCGTCCAGCGGCTGGAACAGGGCTGTGCTGTCGAACTGCTGGTCGAACTGGCCCAGGTAGTTGAAGGTGATGCGTGCCTGCGGCAGGGCCGCCATCTGCTCACGCACTGCCGTATCGGCCAGGTAGCGCAACACGCCATAACCCAGCCCTTTGTGCGGCACCTGGCGCAGTTGCTCCTTGATGCGCTTGATCGAGCCTGCCCGCGCTGCATCGTCCTCGCCTGGCAGCGGGCGCAGGCTCAGCGGGTAGGCGTTGGTGAACCAGCCGACGCTGCGGGTCAGGTCCATGTCTTCGAACAGCCCGTCACGGCCATGGCCTTCAAGCTGTACCAGCACTTCTTCATCACCGCTCCAGCGGCACAGGGCACGCGCCAGCGCGGTCAGCAGCAGGTCGTTGACCTGGGTGTGATAGGCCGCCGGGGCCTGCTGCAGCAACTGCCGGGTCTGCGCCACATCCAGGCCGATGGCCAGGGTACGGGCGTGGCGGTGCAGGTTGCCGCCCTGCGGGTGATCACATGGCAGTTCACGGCGCACACCACCCAACTGGCCTTGCCACCAGCCCAGCTCGTCGCGCAGCGAATCACTGCCGGCATAGCTGGCCAGGCGTGCGGCCCAGTCGCCCATGGCGTGGGTCTTGGCCGGCAGCGGCTGGCCTCGGTACAGCGCCTGAAGGTCTTCCAGCAGCACGCGCCACGACACGCCATCGACCACCAAGTGATGGATAGCTAGCAACAGGCGCTGGCCGCCCTGGCCGTCATTTACCAGCAAGGCGCGCAACAGTGGGCCCTGTTCCAGGTCGAGGCTGCGTTGCAGGTCGGTGTACAGCGGTTGGCAATCGGCGAAGTCGGCGATCGTGGCTGTCCACAGTAACTGCCCGGTGGCAGGCGAAGCATATTCGGCCTGCCAGCGGCCCTGGGCCTGGCCAAAGCGCAGGCGCAGGCTGTCGTGGTGCTGCACCAGGTCGGCCAAGGCTCGCTTCAGTACCCCCTCATCCAGCGGCTTGCGTGCCTCCAGCAGAACAGCCTGGTTCCAGTGCTGCGGCTGTGGCACTTCACTGTCGAAGAACCAGTGCTGGATCGGCGTGAGGCCGGCCTGGCCCTGGCGCAGGCCCTGTTCGATGCTGCTGGCGGCTTCGCTGCGCTGAACGATGGCGGCCAGGGTCTGGATGGTCTGATGCTGGAACAGGTCGCGCGGGGTGAACTGCAAGCCGGCCTGACGAGCACGGCTGACCACCTGGATCGACAGGATCGAGTCGCCGCCCAGTTCGAAGAAGTTGTCCTGCACGCCGACCCGGGCAATGTTGAGCACGTCGCGCCAGATCTGCGCCAGTTGCGCTTCCAGCTCGTTGCCAGGCGCCTGGTACTGCTGGCGTGCCTGTTCCAGGTCCGGCAGCGGCAGCGCACGACGGTCGAGCTTGCCGTTGCCCATCAGCGGCAGGCTGTCGAGCAGCACCAAGTGCGCCGGCACCATGTAGTCCGGCAGGTGCTGGCGGGCATCGGCTTTCACCGCGTCGCGCAGCAGGCCCTGGGCCTCGCTGTCGGCAGCGGCCTGCCTGCACACCAGGTAACCCACCAGTTGCTTGCCGCCCGGCAGGTCGAGGGCCAGCACCACAGCTTCGTCGACATCGGCATGCGCCTGCAGGCGGCTTTCGATTTCGCCCAGCTCGATACGGAAACCGCGAATCTTCACCTGCTGGTCGGCGCGACCGACGTACTCGACCAGGCCATCGCTGCCCAGGCGCACCAGGTCACCGGTGCGATACAGGCGCCCGCCTTCGCTGCCGAACGGGTCGGCGACGAAGCGCTCGGCGCTTAGGCCCGGGCGGTCGTGGTAACCCTGGGCCAGGCCGGCACCGCCGACATACAGCTCGCCAACACCGCCTTGCGGCAACAGGGCAAGGTCTTCGTCGAGGATGTAGGCCGTGCGGCTACCGATGACACGGCCGATCGGCACGCTGCCCAGCTCCGCCGGCAGTGTCTGTGGTGCCAGGCAGGCCAGCGGCATGACCACGGTTTCGGTCGGTCCGTAGGCGTTGAAGAACTGCTGCGGCGCAAAGGCCTGGCGGATGCGCTGCAAGTGTTCGCCGGTCAGCGCCTCACCACCGGTAATGACCAGGCGCACTGGCAACTGCTCGCCCTGCCCGGCCAGGTACTGCGCCAACTGGCTGCCGTAGCTTGGCGTGAAGCCGAGGATGCTCACCTGCTGCTCGCGCACCAGCTGGCAGATGTCTTCGGCACCCCACTGCCCCTGGGCGCGCAGCACCACGCGGGCGCCACACAGCAGCGGCACCCACAGGCGTTCGCTGGCGGCGTCGAAATTGATCGAATAGAAGTGCAGCTCGCAGTCATCGCCGCGCATACCGAACGCGTCGATCACCGCCTGGCAATGCATGGCGAACTCGCCGTGGCTGACTACCACGCCCTTGGGCTTGCCGGTGGAGCCAGAGGTGTAGATCAGGTAGGCCTGGTGCTGCGGCAGGTTGAGGTTGTCCAGCGGCGCATCACTGTAGGCCGACAGGCTCGCGCTGTCGTCCTCCAGGCTCCAGCGCGCCACACCCTCGGGCAGCTCGCCCAGGGTTTGCAGCAACGCGCGCTGGCTGAGCAGCACGCCAATGCGGCTGTCCTCGATCATGTAGCGCAGGCGGTCGAGCGGGTATTCGGGGTCGAGCGGCACGTAGGCGCCACCGGCCTTGAGGATGGCCAGCAGGCCGACGACCATTTCCAGCGAACGCTCCAGCGCCAGGCCCACACGCACCTGCGGGCCGACGCCACGCTCGCGCAGGGCGCGGGCCAGGCGGTTGGCCTGCTGGTCGAGTTCGGCATAGGTCATGTGCCGGCCGGCGAAGGTCAACGCGCCAGCGTGTGGCGTGCGCGCAGCCTGGGCGGTGAACAGGCCGTGCACGGTCTGGTCGAGAGCGAGACCCTGCTCGCCCTGCAACTGGCCCGCCAGCACCTGCTGCTCGGCGCTGCTCAGCATCGGCAGCTCGCACAGGCGCTGTTGCGGGTTGTCGAGCAGGCCCGCCAGCAATTGCTGCCAGTGCTCGGCCATGTGTGCGATGCGTGGTTCGTCGAACAGGTCACGGCTATAGGTCAGACAGCAACCCAGGCGGCCGTCGAGGTCGGTCACCTCCAGGTACAGGTCGAACTTGGTGGCGCTGGCGTCGTTGACCAGGTAATCCACCTGCATGCCGGCAAGCTGGCGGCTTTGCTGGAAGGCCCAGCGCTGAACGTTGCACATCACCTGGAACAGCGGGTTGTAGGCGCTGCTGCGCGGTGGCTGCAGGGCTTCCACCAGTTGGTCGAACGGCAGGTCCTGGTGCGACTGGCCTTCGATGGCAACCTGGCGTACCTGCTCCAGCAACTGTGCGGCGCTCATCTGGCCGTCCAGCTCGCAACGCAGCACCTGGGTGTTGAGGAACGCGCCAATCAGCCCTTCGCTTTCCGGGCGGATGCGGTTGGCCACCGGCGCGCCAATGCGCAGGTCACGCTGGCCGCTGTAGCGGTGCAGCAAGGCGGCCAGGGTGGCAGTCATGGTCATGAACAGGGTCAGGCCGCGCTGGCTGTTGAAGGCATGCACGCGGGCAACCAGCGCCGGGTCGAGCTCGAAGCGGTACAGCTCGCCACGGTGGCTCTGCACTGCCGGGCGCGGGCGGTCGGCAGGCAACGCCAGCACCGGGTGCTCATCGCCCAGGCGGGCCTGCCAGTAGGCCAGCTGGCGGGCGCCCTCGCCGCTTTCCAGCCATTGCCGTTGCCACACGCTGTAGTCCAGGTACTGCACCGGCAGCGGCGCCAGCGGCGATTCGCGGTCATCGACGAAGGCCTCGTACAGCTCGCCCAGTTCGCGGGCGAAGATGTCCATGGCCCAGCCCTCGGTGACGATATGGTGCAGGGTCAGCACGAAGAAATGCTCGCGCTCTTCGGCTTTGACCAGGCAGGCACGCAGCAGCGGGCCGCGCTCCAGGTCGAACGGCTGGTGCGCCTGGTCGTCGGCCAGTTGCTGCAGGCGTTGTTGGCGGGCATCTGCGGGCAAGGCGCTGAAGTCTTGCCAGTCGAGGTGCAGGCTGCTGTCTTCGGCCACGCACTGATACGGCACGCCATCGATGCTGGGGAAGGTGGTGCGCAGGGTTTCGTGGCGCACCACCAGCGCCTGCAGCGCACGCTCGAAGGCATCCACATGCAGGGTGCCGCGCAAGCGCGCCATGCCGCCGACGTTGTACGCCGGGCTGCCCGGCTCCATTTGCCAGAGGAACCACATGCGCTGCTGCGAGTACGACAGCGGCACCGCCTGGCGGCGGTCGACGCGGGTGATTACGCCTTGCAGGTTGCGCTCACCGGCAGCACGAATACGCGTGATCTCGGCACAGAAGGCGCCCAGCTCGCTGGCGTCGAACAGGGCCTTGAGCGGCAGCTCGACATCGCAAGCCTGACGCGTGCGCGAGACAATTTGAGTGGCCAGCAGCGAATGGCCGCCGAGGGCGAAGAAGTCATCCTGCAGGCCGATGCGCGGCAGGTTCAGCACCTCGCGCCAGATGGCGGCGACCTGCTGCTGCAACTCGGTTTGCGGCTCCACGTGCTGCCGCTGCTGCCACACCGGGGCGGGCAATGCCTTGCGGTCGACCTTGCCGCTGGGGCCCAGTGGCATCTGCGCCAGCGGGATGAGTTGTGCCGGCACCATGTAGGCCGGTAGTTGTTCAGCCACCACCGTCAGCAATGCATCAGGCTGGGCGCTGCCACTGTAGTAGCCGACCAGTTGCGCACCTACGGCATCCTTGTGAATCAGCACCAGCGCCTGTTCGACCCCCGGCTGCGCCAGCAGGCAGGCCTGGACTTCCTCGGGTTCGACACGGAAGCCACGCACCTTGACCTGCTGATCGAGGCGGCCAAGGTATTCCAGCGCCTCGGTCTGCACCTGCCAGCGGGCGCGGTCGCCACTGCGGTACAGGCGCTCGCCATTGCCGTCAGCCTGGGGCACGAAGCGCTCGGCGGTGAGGCCCGGGCGGCCCAGGTAGCCACGGGCCAGGCCTGCACCGCCGAGGTACAGCTCGCCCGGCACACCGGGGGCGGTCAGTTCCAGCTCGTCGTCCAGCACACGGCACAGCACATTGCCCAGCGGGCGGCCGATCGGCGAGCGTTCGCCATCGGTGGCCTGGCAGTGCCAGTGAGTGACGTTGATGGCGGTTTCGGTCGGGCCATAGCGGTTGTGCAACTGCACCTGTGGCAGCACCTGCAGCACGCGGTCACGCAGTGCCGCGGACAGCGCTTCGCCACCGGAGAACAGCCGGCGCAGGCTGCCGCAGGCACCCGCCTGCGGCTCCTGGACGAACACCTGCAACAGCGGCGGCACGAAGTGCAGCGTGGTCACGCCATGGGCCTGCACCAACGCGGCGATGCGCTGCGGGTCGCGGTGCTCGCCAGGGCCGGCGAGCACCAGCTTGCAACCGGTCACCAGTGGCCAGAAGCATTCCCACACCGAAACGTCGAAGCTGATCGGCGCCTTCTGCATCAGCACGTCGCTGTCGTCCAGCACATAGCTGGCCTGCATCCATTGCAGGCGCTCGGCCAGTGCCGCGTGGGTATTGCCCACGCCCTTGGGCTGGCCGGTGGAGCCGGAGGTGTAGATCACATAGGCCAGGTTGTCGCCATGCAGATGCAACCCGGGGGCATGGCTTGGCCAGCTGTCCAGGTGCAGCTGGTCGAGGGCGATGGCGCTGACGCCATCAACCTGTGGCAGCTTGCCCAGCAGGCTGCTGTGGCTCAGCAACAGGCCAGCGTTGCAGTCGGCGAGCATGTAGGCCAGGCGCTCGGCCGGGTAATCGACGTCCAGCGGCACATAGGCACCACCGGCCTTGAGAATGGCCAGCAGGCCCACCAGCAGCTGCGGCGAACGCTCGATGGCGATGGCCACGCAAGTGTCTGGGCCCACGCCTTTGTCACGCAGGTAGTGGGCCAGACGGTTGGCTTGCTGGTGCAACTCGGCGTAATCCAGGCTGCCACCGCCCCACACCAGGGCGGTGCGCTGCGGGGTCAGGCGTGCCTGCTCATTGAGCTGCTCGACCAGCAGGCGCTGCGGCGGCGCAGCGGGTGCCTCGCCCCAGCTCAGCAGTTGCGCGCGGCCAGGCTCGTCGAGCAGTTGCACCTCGCCCAGCGCCCGCTGCGGCCCGGCACACACCTGCTCGAGCAGGGCCAACAGGTGCTGGGCCAGGCGCTTGACGGTACTGGCATCGAACAATTCGGCGGCATAGTCGAAGGCCAGGCTCAGGCGGCCCTGGTGGTCTTCTTCACTGTGCAGCTGCAAGTCGAACTTGGCTTCGCGACTGTGCCACGGCAGCTCTTCGGCCAGCAGGCCCGGCAGGCGGCGCAGCGCAGACAGGTCACGTTGCTGGTAGTTGAACATGACCTGGAACAGGCCTTGCTCGCGAGCCTCGGGCAGGGCTTCGAGCAGTTGCTCGAACGGCAGGTCCTGGTTGGCCTGGGCATCAAGGGTGGCCTGGCGCACCTGGGCCAGCAACTGGTCGAACGGCAGGTGGCCGTCGAGCTGCGCACGCAGCACCTGGGTGTTGATGAAGAAGCCGACCATGCCTTGGGTTTCCAGGCGCGGGCGGTTGGCGTTGGGCACGCCGACACGAATATCGGCCTGGCCACTGTAGCGGTGCAACAGCGCCTGCCAGCCGGCCAGCAGTACCATGAACAGGCTGGCCTGCTGTTCGCGGGCCAGGCCCTTGAGCGCTTCGGTGAGCCTGGCCGGTACCTTGAGGTTGAAGCGAGTGGCGCGGTGGTCGCGCTGGCTGGCGCGCGGGTGGTCGGTACACAGGTCGAGCACCGGCAGTTCATCCCCCAGACGCGCCTGCCAGTACTGCAGCTGACGCTCGGCTTCGCCTGCGGCCAGCCACTGTCGCTGCCAGGTGCCGTAGTCGGCATAACCCAGGGTCAGCGGTGCCAGGTTGGCCTCAAGGCCCTGGCAATGGGCTGCGTACAGTTTGGCGAATTCGTCGAGCAGGATGTTCAGCGACCAGCCGTCGGCGACGATATGGTGCAGGGTCACCCACAGTTGATGGTGCTCATCGTCCAGGCGCGCCAGGGTCACCCGCAGCAACGGCCCCCGGGTCAGGTCAAACGGCTGGCGAGCTTCGGTTTCACGTTGGGCGGCGACCTGTTCGGCGGCCTGGCCTTCGAGGTCCAGGCGGCGAAGGTCGAACGGCTGCTGCGCCTGGATGCGCTGCAGGGCCTGGCCGTTCTCTTCGGCAAACAGGGTGCGCAGCGATTCATGGCGCGCCACCAGCGCCTGGAAGGCTGCTTCCAGTGCGTTTTCGTCCAGCTCACCGCGCAACTGCAGGCCGGCCGGAATGTTGTAGGCGGCCGACTGCGGGTCCAACTGCCACAGCAACCACAGACGGTTTTGCGCCAGCGACTGGGGCAGCGCCTGGGTGCGTTTCACTGTGGCGATGGCACCGACCCGGCCACCGCCTTCGGCGATGATCGCGGCCACGGCCTTGGCGTAGTCAGCCAGTATCGGCGCTTCGAACAGGGTGCGCAGGCCCAGCTCGATGCCCAGTTCATCGGCCAGGCGTGCGGTGGCGTGGGTGGCGGCGATGGAGTTGCCGCCCAGCAGCAGGAAGTGGTCGTCCGCCGCCACCGCCTCGACCTTGAGGATGTCGCGCCACACACCGGCGATGCGCGCCTGCAGTTCATTGCCGGCGGCATCCGTGGCAACGGGCTCGCCCACCTCAGGGAAGCGGGCATAGCAGTCCAGGCTGCCATCGTCCATGCGCAGGCGGCAGGCCGAACGCTGCAGCTTGCCGCTGGAGGTCTTGGGTAGCGCCCCCGGGTTCAGCAGCAGGACCACGGCCGGGGCCTGGCGGCAGGCGTCGGCGATCACCTGGCGCAGGGTCTTGATCAGCGCCTGGGGCTTGATCGTCTTTTGCACGTTGCGGCTGATTTCCACCGCCACGCCAATGCCCTCCTCGCCTTGCTGCTCGACGGCGAACACTGCCACCCGGCCTTTGCGCAGAACCTCCACTTCGCGCTCGAGGGTTTTTTCCAGGTCCTGCGGGTACAGGTTCTGCCCGCGCACGATGAGCATGTCCTTCAGGCGGCCGGTGACGAACACTTCACCTTCGCGCATGAAGCCCAGGTCGCCGGTACGCAGCCAGGTCTGGCCGCCCATCTCGACGAAGGTGCGGGCGCTGGCCTCGGGGTTGCGCCAGTAGCCCAGGGCGATGCTCGGGCCGGCGGCCCAGATCTCGCCCACCTGGTTGTCGCCCAGCACCTGCAGGCGTTGTGGTTCGACAATGCGCACGGCATGCCCGGGCTGCGGGTAGCCACAGCTCATCAGCACACTGCCCTTGCCTGGCTCCGCACGGTTGGCGGCGAAGGCTTCGGCGTCCAGCTCCAGCGCGGCGATGCCCTGGCCACGGCGGCTGCCGCTGACGAACAGGGTCGCCTCGGCCAGGCCGTAGCTGGCGAAGAAGCTCTGCGGGTCGAAGCCGCAGGCCTGGAACTTGTCGGCAAAGGCCGCCAGGCTGTCCTGGCGGATCGGCTCGGAGCCGGAATAGGCCACCCGCCAGCGGCTGAGGTCGAGCCCGGCCAGGGAGGCCTCGCTGACCCGCTCGCTGCACAACCGGTAGGCAAAGTCGGGGCCGCCGCTGATGGTGCCGCCGTATTCGCTGATGGCCTGCAACCAGCGCAGCGGCCGGGCCAGGAAGTAGCCCGGCGACATCAGCACACAGGGCACGCCGCTGAAGATCGGCTGCAGCAGGCCGCCGATCAGGCCCATGTCGTGGTACAGCGGCAGCCAGCTGACGATCACATCGTCGGGGTTGAGGTCGATGCCAAAGCCTTGGCGGATCAGTTGTTCGTTGGCCACCAGGTTGCCATGGCTGACCTGCACGCCCTTGGGCAGTGCTGTGGAGCCGGAGGTGTATTGCAGGAAGGCGATGTCATCACCCTTGAGCGCGGGTTCGCGCCAGTTTGCAGCCAGTGCCGGGTCCAGGCCATCCACCGCCAGCAGTTCGGGGGCGTTGGCCGCTGTCAGGGCTTCCAGGCCTTGCAGGCTGTCGCGCAGGGCCGCGACGGTCAGCAGCAGGCGCGGCTCGGCGTCGTCGATGATCGACAGCAAGCGCTGCTGGTGGTGCTGGCGCGCGGACTCCGGCGGGTAGGCCGGCACCGCAATCACACCGGCATACAGGCAGCCGAAGAATGCCGCCACATAGTCTGGCCCGCTGGGGAACAACAGCACTGCGCGGTCGCCGAAACCGGCCCGGCTTTGCAAGGCAGCAGCGATGGTGCGTGCGCGCTGGTCGAGGTCCCGGTAGCTGAGCACGGCCTGCTCGCCGGGAGCGTCGGCCAGAAAGCGCAAGGCGACTTTGTCCGGGGTCTGCACGGCGCGCTGCGCCAGGGCCTGGACCAGCGAGAGCGGGAGTTCGAAGGCGTCCGTCATGGGGTGTTCCTGCCAGTTTCTGGTTGGGTCGGGCCGGCTGCTGCGCGAACGTGGGCGCAGCGGCATGTGGCGGCCTGAGGTGTACACAGGGGACGGATGGGCGGGGGGAGAAATTAGCGGTGGTGAGGCTTTGGGGGCACGTGAGGGTTGCCAGGTATTTGCCTTGAGAAATGTTGCGCCTGACATGCACCCAGCCATCTCTGCGCTTTAGAACTGAAACCACATGAAACCAATTACATTTCGCATTTGACAATCATTATCATTCTGAATAGCTTGTCGCCCGTCGTAGGAAGCTTCCCAAATTTGGGTGCGTCCTTTCCCCTCTGTGACAAGGTGATTTCCATGGCGGAACAACTATCCACAAGTAAGTGCGATTCACCATTACTGCAGGCCTTCGTCGACAACCGCAGCATTCTGGTCAAGATCGCTGCCCGCATCACCGGCTGCCGATCGCGCGCCGAAGATGTGGTGCAGGACGCCTTTTTCCGGCTCAGCGCGGCCCCGCAGATCACATCGTCGTTCAAGGCGCAGCTGAGCTACCTGTTCCAGATCGTGCGCAACCTGGCCATCGACCACTACCGCAAGCAGGCCATGGAGCTGAAATACTCCGGCAGCGAGGAGGAAGGCCTGAACGTGGTCGTGCAAAACGCCTCCCCCGAAGCCACCCACATCAACCTTGCCGCGCTGGATGACATTGCCGAGGCGCTGAACGAACTGCCCCAGCGCACCCGCTATGCCTTCGAGATGTACCGCCTGCATGGCGTGCCGCAGAAGGACATTGCCAAGGAGCTGGGAGTGTCGCCGACGCTGGTCAACTTCATGATCCGCGATGCGCTGGTGCATTGCCGCAAGACGGCCAGTCGGCAGGCCTGAACCTTCAAGGTTGCTGAGGGCACGTGTGGGAGCGGGTTTACCCGCGAACACCGGCATAGCCGGTGCCATGCACCATGTCGCATTCTTCGCGGGTAAACCCGCTCCCACAGGGCCGCACAGCGGCCCCCTGGCACTCAAGCCAATTTACACTTATCGAAAAACCGTTCCCGCCCCAGAATCATCAACGCCGCACGCTTGTGCGGGAAGTCGAACTCCTTGTCGCAATGGAAGCACTGGTCGTGCATGTAGCCGATCATCTTGCCGTTGTCGGCACGCGGCTCGGCCACCACCCGCTGGGTGCGTGGGTCATCCAGGAACAGGTAGTGCACCAGCGCCGATAGCCAGCTGGCCACCTTGTGCGGCCCGCGGTGGCTCTCCTCCCCCACCAGCATGTGGATGCCACGGTCGTAATCATCGGCCGGGTAGAACGGCGCAATGCGATCCTCCTTGGCCCAGTACGCCTCGAAGTAGGCAAACGGCTGGTCATCGAAGCAACCGATCAGCGTCAGGGCATGCGGGTCGGCCTCGAGCTTGCCCAAGTATTCGCGATGCTGCGCAAGGGTGCCACCCTCCTGCCAGAACGCCTCCACCCGCGGGTTGTTCTGCCAGCGGTTGAAGCGCTCCAGGTCATGCTCGATCTCCAAGGTACGCAGCGATACCCAACTGCCCAGGCGCGTATCGAAGCGCCGGTACACCTCGCCACGAGGCTTGGGCGCGCGGCGTGGGTGGCGCTTGCCGTTGCTGATCTGCATCTGCTGTGGGTAGGCGACGCTGGCCGACTCGCCCAGCCACGGCTGTGGCAGCTGCCAGAACAGCGCCCGCTCGCACAGGTATTGGCCAGGCTGCTCGCCGGCCAGCAGCAGGCCACTGGTCAATGCCTGAGGCAACGGCTCGGGCAGGTGCCAGGCAAGACGCTGGCAGGCCGCATCGCGGGCCAGCAGCCAATAACAGGCGGCCCACAAGGCCACATAGGGGCGCTCGGGGCACAGCCGCTCGAGGTGGACATGCAGAGAAGCACCCATCTCCAGGCGCAACTGGACCAACGCGCGGCCTTCGAGGGACAGGCTCAGCCAGCTTTCACCCTCCTCGGCACTGAGGCTGCGCCAGCGTGGCGCTGACTGGGGCTGTGATGCGGCATCGAACGGCATGGGCTTGACTCGCGGCAATGAAGAAAAGGCTCACTGCTGAGAACGTTGCCGCATCACGGGAATTTAGTCGTGTGGGGCCGCCACCGTGATGTGGTAGGGCTCGAAGATGCGCGCCAGCTCGCCACTGTCGCGCAGGTCCCGCAGCAGCGTCGCGAACGACTGCTCGCCGATCGGCGCCCCCGGGCGCAGCAAGGCGTAGTGGTGGTAGACCTGGTCAATGCGCTGCGAGGGCACCAACTGATCCTGGCTGGCCGGGTTGCGCTTCAGGAAATCGCTGAGGTAGGAACGGGTGACCAGGGCGATGTCGGCGCGGCCAGCCTGCACCATCAGCAGGTTGCTGTCATGGGAATACGTCAGGGTCGCGTTGTAGGCATTGCGCAGGTAGTCGGGGTCGGAGTTGAAGCCGGCGAACGCATAGTGGTAGCCGTTGAACAGCGCCAGGCGCTTGCCGCGCAGGTCGTCGAAGTAATGCGGGTCACGGCCATTGGCCTTGCGGGCGACGAACACCTCGGCATCTTCCAGGCCCATGTCCACGCTCTGGTGGGCAATCTGCTGCCAGCCCCATGCCGGGTTCTCGAAAATGGCCATGTCGGTGCGGCCTTGCTGGAGGTCACCAAAACGCCGCTGGATGGAGGTGGGCACCACAACGAAGTGGTAGCGCTGCTGCGCGCGATTGAGCGCGTCGACCAACTGCCGCAGCAGGCCGCTGTCGGCGCCCTGCTCCGGGCGTACCGTGTACGGAGGGAAATGCGCAGCGCCAATCTTTACCTCGACGGCATCGGCAGCCCATGCCGGCGCCGCCAGCCAGAACACGGCTAGCAGCATCAGGGAAGACAGGGCCTTCAGGCCGGTCGCTGGAGTCAAGACGGACACTCATCACGGTTCATGCCGGGGTCCGCCTAAGCTAGGCGTTTTCCGGGCCGGACACAACTGCCGGTTAGTGGCACTTTGCGCCAAAGCTGCGGGCAAACTGCCAGGGGATGCCGGATGCCCGGAGTTTCGCTACGCTCTAGCAGGATCTGCAAGGGAGCCTGGTATGGGCCACTGGTTGGTGATCGACCTGGAAGCCACCACCGACGATGGTGGGTGGCCGGTCACAGAGATGGAAGTCATTGAAATCGGCGCAAGCCTGGTTACCCGCGATGGCCGCGAGGTCGACCACTTCCAGCGCTTCGTGAAGCCTCGGCGGCGACCGCAGCTGACCCCGTTCTGCCGTGAGCTGACCCACATCAGCCAGGCCAGCGTGGACAGTGCCGCGTCGTTCCGCGAGGTATGGGCAAGCTTCGAGCGCTGGCTCGGGCACCACCGCGGGCAGCTTCAGGCCTGGGTCAGCTGGGGCGACTACGACCGCCAGCAGTTGCACCAGGAGTGGCAGCAGCATGGGCTGGACAGCCTGATGCGGACCCTGCCGCACATCAACCTCAAGCAACGCTTCGCCAAGGCCCGCCACCTGCAGCGCCCCGCTGGCCTGAATGGTGCACTGCAGCTGGCCGGCATGCACTTTTGCGGGCAGCAGCACCGGGCCCTGGAAGATGCACGCAATACCGCGCGGCTGCTGCCGTTGAGCCTGCCGGCAGACGCTACCTGAAAGCAGATGACGGGGCCGGTGGGCTTGGGCATACTGGCCAGCCCTTTTTCATCCCCCCTTTCAGGAGTCGCCCATGTTCCAGGTCAACGAGTACTTCAACGGCACCGTCAAGTCGATCGCATTCGCGGGCGAAGAAGGCCCGGCCACTGTCGGTGTGATGGCCCCGGGCGAATACGAATTCGGCACTGCCAAGCGCGAAATCATGCACGTGGTTTCGGGTGCGCTGACCGTGAAGCTGCCAGGTAGCGACAACTGGGAAACCTTCAAGGCGGGCGACAAGTTCAACGTGCCGGCTGACAGCAAGTTCCAGCTGCAGGTGAAGGTGGATACCGCTTACCTGTGCGAGTACCGCGACTAAGCGTCAGCCTGGTCCGGCCTCTTCGCGGGTAAACCCGCTCCCACAGGTGCTGCACAAGTTTCAGACCTGTAGTGAACCTGTGGGAGCGGGCAAGCCCGCGAAGAATCCAGCACTATTGCGACAGGAATGCCGCAACCTTCTCAGCCGCCGCCTGCAAGTGCTGCTCATGGCTGAACCCCGAGGCCTTCAGCGGCTTCAGGTCATGGTCCCCCGCCACCAGCCAGCTCACCTCGATCGCCGGCGATAACGCATACCCTGCCACCGCCTCGCGGTTACCCAGTGCATCCCGCTCGCCCTGCACGATCAACGTCGGCGTCTTCAATTCGGCCAGGTGTTCGACCCGTGGCTTTTCCGGTTTGCCCACTGCATAGAACGGATAGCCCAGGCACACCAGTGCATCCGCTTCCAGTTCATCGGCCAGCAGGCTGGCCATGCGCCCGCCCATGGACTTGCCACCCACCGCCAACTTGCCCGCGACCAAAGGTCGCACCTGCCTGTACACCTCGCGCCAGCATTCCAGCAACACCTTCTGCGGGTTCGGCGGCCGCTTGCCGCCGGCAACCCTGCGCTCGGCCATGTACGGGAACTCGAAGCGCACTACCGCTACCCCAAGCGCCGCAAGCCTTTGCGCCATTTCGTCCATGAACCCGCTGTCCATCGGCGCACCTGCGCCATGGGCCAGGATCAGGCAGCCCTTGTAGCCGTCCTTGCCCCGAATGTGCGGGGGATCGCAGCGCAAGCCTGGGACATTTCCGACCTTCGCCCATTGATCCCCGTCAATACCGGCACTTTGCCCATTAATCATGCTTGCCTCGCTGTAAAGCCTGCCAAATAACCGTGGATGGGAACCCATACATGAACACAACCAGCAGTACCGCCTATAACTACAAGGTGGTCCGCCAATTCGCCATCATGACGGTGGTGTGGGGAATCGTCGGGATGGGGCTCGGCGTCTTCATCGCCGCCCAGCTCGCCTGGCCCTCCCTCAACTTCGACCTCCCCTGGACCAGCTTCGGCCGCCTGCGCCCCCTGCATACCAATGCGGTGATCTTCGCCTTCGGCGGCTGCGCGCTGTTCGCCACCTCCTATTATTCGGTGCAACGCACCTGCCAGACCACCCTGTTCGCACCAGGCCTGGCCGCGTTCACCTTCTGGGGCTGGCAACTGGTGATCCTGCTGGCGGCCATCAGCCTGCCGCTGGGTTACACCAGCTCCAAGGAATACGCCGAACTGGAATGGCCGATCGACATCCTGATCACCATCGTCTGGGTGAGCTACGCCATCGTGTTCTTCGGCACGCTGATGAAGCGCAACACCAAGCACATCTACGTCGGTAACTGGTTCTTCGGCGGCTTCATCCTCACCGTGGCGATGCTGCACGTCGTCAACAACCTGGAACTGCCGGTCAGCCTGACCAAGTCCTACTCGGTCTATGCCGGTGCCACCGATGCCATGGTGCAGTGGTGGTATGGCCACAACGCCGTGGGCTTCTTCCTGACCGCAGGCTTCCTGGGGATGATGTACTACTACGTGCCCAAGCAGGCCGAACGCCCGGTGTATTCCTATCGCCTGTCGATCGTGCACTTCTGGGCGCTGATCACCCTGTACATCTGGGCCGGCCCGCACCACCTGCACTACACCGCCCTGCCCGACTGGGCGCAGTCGTTGGGCATGGTGATGTCGCTGATCCTGCTGGCACCAAGCTGGGGCGGCATGATCAACGGCATGATGACCCTGTCCGGCGCCTGGCACAAACTGCGCAGCGACCCGATCCTGCGTTTCCTGGTGGTGTCGCTGGCGTTCTACGGCATGTCCACCTTCGAAGGCCCGATGATGGCCATCAAGACGGTCAACGCCCTGTCCCACTACACCGACTGGACCATCGGCCACGTGCACGCCGGCGCCCTCGGCTGGGTGGCGATGATCTCGATCGGCGCGCTGTACCACACCATCCCGAAAGTGTTCGGCAAGGAGCGCATGTACAGCATCGGCCTGATCAACGCGCACTTCTGGCTGGCCACCATCGGCACCGTGCTGTACATCGCCTCGATGTGGGTCAACGGCATCGCCCAGGGCCTGATGTGGCGCGCGGTCAACAGCGACGGCACGCTCACCTACTCGTTCGTGGAAACCCTGGTGGCCAGCCACCCAGGCTTCATCGTGCGCTTCGTCGGCGGTGCGATCTTCCTCAGCGGCATGTTCCTGATGGCCTGGAACACCTGGCGCACCGTGCGTTCGCCGGCGCTCGATGTCGCCCCTGCGAACGCCCAGCTGGCTTGAGGAGACCTGCCTGATGAAACATGAAGTCATCGAGAAAAACGTCGGCCTGCTGGCCCTGCTGATGGTGTTCGCCGTCAGCATCGGCGGCCTGACCCAGATCGTCCCGTTGTTCTTCCAGGACGTCACCAACAAGCCGGTGGAAGGCATGAAGCCCTACACCGCGCTGCAGCTGGAAGGCCGCGATATCTACATCCGCGAAGGCTGCGTGGGCTGCCATTCGCAGATGATCCGCCCGTTCCGTGCCGAAACCGAGCGCTATGGCCACTATTCGGTGGCTGGTGAAAGCGTGTGGGACCATCCGTTCCTGTGGGGCTCCAAGCGCACCGGGCCGGACCTGGCCCGGGTCGGTGGCCGCTACTCGGACGACTGGCACCGTGCGCACCTGTACAACCCGCGCAACGTGGTACCGGAGTCGAAGATGCCGTCGTACCCATGGCTGGTAGCCCAGCAGGTCGACAACAGCCATACCGACACCAAGATGCGCACCCTGCGCACCCTGGGCGTGCCGTACACCGACGATGACATCGCCGGGGCCCGCGACGCGGTCAAGGGCAAGACCGAAATGGATGCCCTGGTCGCCTACCTGCAGGTGCTAGGCACCGCGATCAAGAACAAGAGGTGAATGCGATGGGAATGGACATCGGCATGATCCGCGGCCTGGGCACACTGGTGGTGATGATCGCCTTCATCGGCCTCACCCTGTGGGTATTCAACCGCCGCCGCGACCGTGATTTCGCCGAAGCGCGCCTGCTGCCCTTCGTCGACGACCGCCTGCCCTCTGCCGGACAGGAACCTGCTGCAAAAAGGAGTAACGGGCAATGACCACCTTCTGGAGTACGTACATCTGCGTACTGACCATCGGTAGCCTGATTGGCCTGACCTGGCTGCTGCTCGCCACCCGCAAGGGCCAGAGCAACAACACCACCGACCAGACCATGGGCCACAGCTTCGACGGCATCGAGGAGTACGACAACCCGCTGCCCAAGTGGTGGTTCTGGCTGTTCGTCGGCACCCTGGTGTTCTCGGTCGGCTACCTGATCCTCTATCCGGGCCTGGGCAACTGGAAGGGCATCCTGCCGGGCTATGAAAATGGCTGGACCGGCGCCAACGAATGGCAGAAGGAAATGGACAAGGCCGACGCAAAATTCGGCCCGATCTTTGCCAAGTACGCCGCCATGCCCGTGGAAGAAGTGGCCAAGGACCCGCAGGCGCTGAAAATGGGCAGCCGCCTGTTCGCCTCCAACTGCTCGGTGTGCCACGGCTCGGACGCCAAGGGTGCCTATGGCTTCCCCAACCTCACCGACAAGGACTGGCGCTGGGGCGGCGAGGCGGAAACCATCAAGGCGTCGATCATGAACGGTCGCCATGGCGTGATGCCGGCCTGGGCCGAAGTGATCGGCGAGCAGGGCGTGGCGGATGTGGCCGCGTTCGTGCTCACCAACCTCGATGGCCGCAGCCTGCCGGAAGGGGTCAAGGCTGACGCCGCCAAGGGCAAGGAGATCTTTGCCGGCAACTGCGTGGCCTGCCACGGACCTGAAGGCAAAGGCACCCCGGCCATGGGCGCACCAGACCTGACTCACCCGCAGGCGTTCATCTACGGTTCGAGCTTTGCCCAGCTGCAGCAGACCATTCGCTATGGTCGGCAGGGGCAGATGCCGGCGCAGGCGGAGATCCAGGGCAACGACAAGGTGCACCTGCTGGCGGCTTATGTGTATAGCCTGTCGCAGGATGGTGCTGCTGAAACCGTGACTGCCAAGTAATACCGCCCAGGGGCCGCTTTGCGGCCCTATCGCGACACAAGGCCGCTCCTACAAGGGATTGCGTACTTCCTGTAGGAGCGGCCTTGTGTCGCGACGGGCTGCAAAGCAGCCCCATTCCCACCTTGCCCCCGCTCTACCCTCCCTTGCACCCCCTCCGAACACAACTAAGCTTGTTGCCTCAGTGGGCCTCGCTCCGAAAGGACCGAAGCAGACGCGGCGCGTAGCCTGTCGCCGTCCCGATAAAAAGCTTGACCGATCGATCAGAAAAAGGCGAAAAACGGTACACATTACAAATATTTATTTGTGTACAATCGTCCAGACCCGATCGCTGCGGGACATCAGTGAACGGGCTCGGGCACGGGTCGGCGTACCAAAGTTGCGTTGCAGTAACCCCGGTGGTTATCAATACTGGCGCCGATTTTTCGACCAACAAGAACATCAAAACCGTGGAACCTTAGCAATGAGCACAGCAATCAGTCCGACTGCTTATAACTATAAGGTCGTCCGCCAGTTCGCCATCATGACGGTGGTCTGGGGGATCCTTGGCATGGGCCTCGGCGTCTTCATCGCCTCGCAGCTGGTATGGCCGCAACTGAACCTGGACCTGCCCTGGACCAGCTTCGGCCGCCTGCGCCCGCTGCACACCAACCTGGTGATCTTCGCCTTCGGGGGCTGTGCGCTGTTCGGCACCAGCTACTACGTGGTGCAGCGCACCTGCCAGACCCGGCTGATCTCCGACAGCATGGCCGCCTTCACCTTCTGGGGTTGGCAGGCGGTGATCGTCGGGGCGCTGATCACCCTGCCGATGGGCTACACCACCACCAAGGAGTACGCCGAGCTCGAGTGGCCGCTGGCGATCCTGCTGGCCATCGTCTGGGTCACCTACGGGTTGGTGTTCTTCGGCACCATCGTCAAGCGCAAGACCAAGCATATCTATGTCGGCAACTGGTTCTACGGCGCCTTCATCGTGGTTACCGCGATGCTGCACATCGTCAACCACATCTCGCTGCCGGTAAGCCTGTTCAAGTCGTACTCGGCCTACTCCGGCGCCACCGACGCGATGATCCAGTGGTGGTACGGCCACAACGCCGTGGGCTTCTTCCTCACCACCGGCTTCCTGGGGATGATGTACTACTTCGTACCGAAGCAGGCCGAACGCCCGATCTACTCGTATCGCCTGTCTATCGTGCACTTCTGGGCCCTGATCACCCTGTACATCTGGGCCGGCCCGCACCACCTGCACTACACCGCCCTGCCAGACTGGGCACAGTCGCTGGGCATGGTGATGTCGATCATCCTGCTGGCGCCAAGCTGGGGCGGCATGATCAACGGCATGATGACCCTGTCCGGTGCCTGGCACAAACTGCGCACCGACCCGATCCTGCGCTTCCTGGTGGTGTCGCTGGCGTTCTACGGCATGTCCACCTTCGAAGGCCCGATGATGGCCATCAAGACCGTGAACTCGCTGTCGCACTACACCGACTGGACCATCGGCCACGTCCACGCCGGCGCCCTCGGCTGGGTAGCGATGATCTCGATCGGCGCCGTGTACCACATGATCCCGCGCCTGTATGGCCGCGAGCAGATGCACAGCGTCGGCCTGATCAACGCGCACTTCTGGCTGGCTACCATCGGTACCGTGCTGTACATCGCCTCGATGTGGGTAAACGGCATCACCCAGGGCCTGATGTGGCGCGCCATCAACGACGACGGCACCCTCACCTACTCCTTCGTCGAAGCCCTGCAGGCCAGCCACCCTGGCTATATCGTCCGCGCCCTGGGCGGTGCGTTCTTCGCCACCGGCATGCTGCTGATGGCCTACAACGTGTTCCGTACCGTACGTGCCGCCAACCCGGCACAGGCTGAGGAAGCCGCCAAGATCGTCGTCGTGGGAGCGCACTGATGAAGCATGAAGCCGTCGAGAAGAACATAGGCCTGCTGGCCTTCTTCATGGTCATCGCCGTGAGCGTCGGTGGCCTGACCCAGATCGTCCCGCTGTTTTTTCAGGACGTCACCAACAAACCCGTGGAAGGCATGAAGCCGCGCACCGCGCTGGAGCTTGAAGGCCGCGATATCTATATCCGCGAAGGCTGCGTGGGTTGCCACTCGCAGATGATCCGCCCGTTCCGTGCCGAAACCGAGCGCTACGGCCATTACTCGGTGGCCGGCGAGAGCGTGTGGGACCACCCGTTCCTGTGGGGCTCCAAGCGTACCGGGCCGGACCTGGCGCGGGTCGGTGGCCGCTACTCCGATGACTGGCACCGTGCGCACCTGTACAACCCGCGCAACGTGGTACCGGAATCGAAGATGCCGTCGTACCCGTGGCTGGTCGAGCACAAGCTCGACGGCAAGGACACCGCGAAGAAGATGGAAGTGCTGCGCACCCTCGGCGTGCCATACACCGACGCCGACATCGCCGGGGCCCGCGACGCGGTCAAGGGCAAGACCGAAATGGACGCCATCGTCGCGTACCTGCAGGGTCTTGGCACCATCATCAAGAGCAAACGGTGACGCTGATGGATATCGGGATGATTCGCGGCCTGGGCACCGTCGTGGTGATGGTGGCCTTCGTGGGCCTGGCGCTGTGGGTGTTCAACCCACGGCGCAAGAAGGACTTCGACGAAGCGACCCAACTGCCCTTCGCGGATGACCCCGAAGCCAGCCGGCTCGTCGAGCAAGCAAAAGCTTCTGGGAGCAAAAAACAATGACAACCTTCTGGAGTCTGTACGTTACCGTCCTGACCCTGGGCACCATCTTCTCGTTGACCTGGCTGCTGCTGTCGACCCGCAAGGGCCAGCGCGAAGAGGTCACCGACGAAACCGTCGGGCATGCCTTCGATGGCATCGAGGAGTACGACAACCCACTGCCGAAATGGTGGTTCTGGCTGTTCGTCGGCACCATCATCTTCGCCCTCGGCTACCTGGTGCTGTACCCGGGCCTGGGCAACTGGAAAGGCGTCCTGCCAGGCTACTCATACCTGGATAACGACAAGCAGACCGAGTTTTCCAACGGCCAGCCGGGCTGGACCGGCGTGCACGAGTGGGAAAAGGAAATGGCCAAGGCCGACGCCCGCTTCGGGCCGATCTTCGCCAAGTTCGCCGCCATGCCCATCACCGAGGTGGCCAAGGACCCGCAGGCCCTGAAGATGGGCGCGCGGCTGTTCGCCTCCAACTGCTCGGTATGCCACGGCTCCGACGCCAAGGGTGCCTATGGTTTCCCCAATCTTACCGACAACGACTGGCGCTGGGGCGGCGAGCCGGACACCATCAAGGCAACCATCATGGGCGGCCGCCACGGCGTGATGCCGGCCTGGGCCGAAGTGATCGGCGAGCAGGGCGTGGCCGACGTGGCTGCGTTCGTGGTCAGCAAGCTCGATGGCCGCACCCTGCCAGAGGGCGTGAAAGCCGATGCCGAAAACGGTCAGAAGATCTTCGCCGCCAACTGCGTGGCCTGCCACGGGCCCGAGGGCAAGGGCACGCCAGCCATGGGCGCGCCGAACCTGACCCATCCGCAGGCGTTCATCTACGGCTCGAGCTTTGCCCAGTTGCAACAGACCATCCGCTACGGTCGCCAGGGGCAGATGCCGGCCCAGGAGCAGCTGCAAGGGAATGACAAGGTGCACTTGCTGGCGGCTTATGTGTACAGCCTGTCGCACCAGGACCAGGCACCGGCCAAGGCCGAGTAAGCAGGCCAGGCCTCTTCGCGGGTAAACCCGCTCCCACAGGTACTGCGCTCGCGTCAGGATCTGTGCGATCCCTGTGGGAGCGGGTTCACCCGCGAAGAGGCCGGTACTGAAAACACATTTGTTGCAGGCCCCATGACCTGGATCAATTGACACCTGCCATAACACGATTCATACCACGAACCCAACGCGACTAAAGGTCGCAGTGCAGCCCCATACTGCCATCAGCGGCGTATCATGGGCCGCAGAGCGCTAGCAGATTGCGCGAGACTGCGGCCGGCATGCACTGGCTGCGGCACTTCTCCACTGCCGTGGGACTTGATGATGAGCAAGCAAATTCCGGTACATGACGTCACCCCGCCTGCCAACAAAGGGAAGGATTCCGTCGACCTCTACGCCTCCCGGGAAAAGATCTACACCCGCGCTTTCACCGGCCTGTTCCGACGCCTGCGCATGGTCGGCGGGGCTGTGCTGTTCCTGCTGTACTTCGGCACGGTGTGGTTGAACTGGGGCGGCCACCAGGCCGTGTGGTGGAACCTGCCCGAGCGCAAGTTCTACATCTTCGGCGCCACCATCTGGCCGCAAGACTTCATATTGCTCTCGGGCATCCTCATCGTTGCCGCCTTCGGCCTGTTCTTCATCACCGTGTTCGCCGGCCGGGTATGGTGCGGCTACACCTGCCCGCAAAGCGTGTGGACATGGATTTTCATGTGGTGCGAGAAGGTCACCGAGGGCGACCGCAACCAGCGCATGAAGCTCGACAAAGCCCCCATGAGCGGCAACAAGTTCCTGCGCAAGTTCGCCAAGCACAGCCTGTGGCTGCTGATCGGTTTCGTCACCGGCATGACCTTCGTCGGCTATTTCTCGCCGATCCGTGAACTGGCCATCGAATTCTTTACCGGCCAGGCCGACGGCTGGGCCTACTTCTGGGTCGGCTTCTTCACCCTCGCCACCTACGGCAACGCCGGCTGGCTGCGCGAGCAGGTGTGCGTGTACATGTGCCCCTACGCGCGCTTCCAGAGCGTGATGTTCGACAAAGACACGCTGATTGTTTCCTACGACCCGCGTCGTGGCGAAACCCGCGGCCCGCGCAAAAAGGACCTGGACTACAAGGCCGCGGGCCTGGGCGACTGCATCGACTGCACCATGTGCGTGCAGGTCTGCCCCACCGGCATCGATATCCGTGACGGCCTGCAGATCGAGTGCATCGGCTGCGCCGCGTGCATCGATGCCTGTGACAACATCATGGACAAGATGAATTACCCAAGGGGGCTGATCAGCTACACCACCGAGCACAACCTGTCCGGGCAGAAGACCCACATGCTGCGCCCGCGCCTGATCGGCTATGCCGTGGTACTGCTGGTGATGATGGTCGGCCTGGCCACCGCCTTCGCCACCCGTTCGCTGGTCGGTTTCGACGTCAGCAAGGACCGCGTGCTGTACCGCGAGAACGCCCAGGGCCGGATCGAGAACGTGTATAGCCTGAAGGTGATGAACAAGGACCAGCGTGACCACGTCTACGTGCTGGACGCCACCGGCCTGCCGGACCTGAAGCTTGAAGGCCAGCGCGAGATCCGCGTGGACGCTGGTGATATCGTCAGCCTGCCGGTGCAGCTGTCGATCGCGCCCGAGAAACTGCCATCGACCACCAACGAAATTACCTTCATCCTCAAGAGCGCCGATGACAGCGACGCCCAGGTTGAAGCCAAGAGCCGCTTCATCGGCCCACAGATCCGCTAAGAGAGATAACCCACAATGCCTGCCACCGCCGCCAGCCCCTGGTACAAGCACCTCTGGCCCTGGATCATCATCGGCATTCTCGCCACCTCGGTGTGCCTGAGCCTGACCATGGTCAGCATCGCCGTGCACAACCCGGACAACCTGGTGAACGACAACTACTACGAGGCTGGCAAGGGCATCAACCGCTCGCTGGACCGAGAACTGCTGGCGCAGACGCTGGGCCTGAAGGCCGGCGTGCACCTGGACGAGCTGACCGGCGAAGTGGACGTGCGCCTGACCGGCAACAGCGACCCGCAGAGCCTGGAGCTGAACCTGATCTCGCCAACCCAGCCGGTGAAAGACCGCAAGGTGCTGTTGAGCCGGGTCGAGGCTGGGCGCTATGTTGGGCAGCTGGAGGACAAGGTCGACGGGCGGCGCTTCGTCGAGCTGCTGGGTAGCGAAGGTGGCCAGGTGTGGCGCTTGTTCGAGGAGGAAAAGGTCGAGCATGGTGTGACCTTGCAGCTGGGTGATGAAGCACTGCAAGGTGCCGAGCACCAATAATCGCACCTCCGCCGCTCCTTGTAGGAGCGGGTTTACCCGCGAATGCGTCAAACCTGAAAACATCATTGCCTGATCTGACGCATTCGCGGGTAAACCCGCTCCCACAGGTGCCGTGCCCAACCCAGCCGATTTGTTTAAGGCAATGATGTGATGACCCAGCCCACCCCCTGCTACCACTGCGCAATGCCCGTCCCCGCCGGCAGCCGCTTCAACGCCGTGGTCCTCGGTGAGCCCCGGCAGTTCTGCTGCCCCGGCTGCCAGGCAGTGGCCGAGTCGATCGTCGCCGGTGGCCTGGAGCACTACTACCAGCACCGCAGCGACAACAGCGCCAACCCCGAGGCCCTGCCCAGGCAGCTACAGGACGAACTGGCCCTCTACGACCGCAGCGACGTTCAGCAAACCTTCGTTCGCCATGCTGGCGACCTGGCCGAGACCACCCTGCTGGTCGAAGGCATCAGCTGCGCCGCCTGCGGCTGGCTGATCGAAAAGCACCTGCGCAACCTGCCCGGCGTCGCCGAGGCGCGCCTGAACCTGTCCAACCACCGCCTGCTGCTGAACTGGGATAACAAGCAACTGCCGCTCTCGCGCCTGCTCGCCGAGCTGCGCCAGATCGGCTACGCCGCCCACCCCTATCAGCCCGACCAGGCCGCCGAGCAACTGGCCCGCGAGAACCGCAGCGCCCTGCGCCGCCTGGGCGTGGCCGGGCTGCTGTGGTTCCAGGCGATGATGGCAACCATGGCCACCTGGCCGGAATTCAACATCGACCTGTCGCCCGAACTGCACACCATTCTGCGCTGGGTGGCGCTGTTTCTCACCATCCCCATCGTGTTCTACAGCTGCGCACCGTTCTTCAAGGGCGCGGCACGCGACCTGCGTACCCGCCACCTGACCATGGACGTTTCGGTGTCGCTGGCCATTGGCCTGGCGTTCGGCGCCGGCATCTGGACCGCCATCACCGGCAGCGGCGAGCTGTATTTCGACACCGTGGGCATGTTCGCGCTGTTCCTGCTCACTGGCCGTTACCTGGAGCGCCGCGCCCGCGAACGCACCGCAGCGGCCACTGCGCAGCTGGTCAACCTGCTGCCGGCCTCGTGCCTGCGCCTGGACGCCGTCGGCCGCAGCGAACGCATCCTGCTCAGCGAACTGCAGCGCGGTGACACGGTACAGGTGCTGCCAGGCGCGGTAATCCCCGCCGACGGGCGCATCGTCGAAGGCCGCTCCAGCGTCGATGAATCGTTGCTGACCGGTGAATACCTGCCGCAACCACGGCGGGTCGGCGAGCGGGTCACAGGCGGTACCCTGAACGTCGAAAGCACCCTGAACGTGGAAGTCGAAGCCCTCGGCCAAGACTCGCGGTTGTCGGCCATCGTCCGCCTGCTGGAACGCGCCCAGACCGAAAAACCCCGCCTGGCCGAAATCGCCGACCGGGCCTCGCAGTGGTTCCTGCTGTTCTCGCTGCTGGCCGCCGCGGCCATCGGCCTGTGGTGGTGGCACCTTGACCCGACGCGGGCGTTCTGGATCGTGCTGGCCATGCTGGTAGCGACCTGCCCCTGCGCGCTGTCCCTGGCCACGCCAACGGCGCTTACCGCAGCCACTGGCACGCTGCACAAGCTCGGCCTACTGGTGACCCGTGGCCATGTGCTGGAAGGCCTGAACCAGATCGACACGGTGATTTTCGACAAGACCGGCACGCTGACCGAAGGCCGCCTGACCTTGCGCAGCATTCGACCGCTCGGCAGCCTGCCCGCCGACCGCTGCCTGGCCCTGGCCGCAGCGCTGGAGAACCGCTCCGAACACCCCATCGCCCGTGCCTTCGGCCGCACCGCCACGCCTGCTGACGACGTGCAGAGCGTACCGGGCCTGGGCCTGGAAGGGCTGGTCGACGGCCAGCGCCTGCGCATTGGCCAGGCCACCTTCGTCTGCGCCTTGAGCGGCGCGGAAATCCCTGGCGTGCCAGAGCCGCGCGGCCAGTGGCTGCTACTGGGCGACCGCCAGGGCCCACTGGCCTGGTTCGGCCTGGACGACCGCCTGCGCGACGATGCCCCTGCCCTGCTGGCGGCCTGCAAGACCCGTGGCTGGCGCACGCTGCTGCTGTCGGGCGACAGCTCGCCGATGGTCGCCGAAGTGGCCGCGCAGCTGGGCATCGACCAGGCCATCGGCGGCCTGCGCCCGGACGACAAACTGGACCGGCTGAAGGCGCTGCAGGCGGCCGGGCGCAAGGTGCTGATGCTGGGGGACGGGGTCAACGACGTGCCGGTACTGGCCGCCGCGGACATCAGCATCGCCATGGGCAGCGCCACCGACCTGGCCAAGACCAGCGCCGACGCCGTGCTGCTGTCCAACCGCTTGCAGGCGCTGGTACAGGCCTTCGAGCTGGCCCGCCGCACCCGCCGCAACATCCTCGAGAACCTGCTGTGGGCGACCCTGTATAATGGCCTGATGTTGCCGTTCGCCGCGCTCGGCTGGATCACCCCGGTATGGGCAGCCATCGGCATGTCGGTCAGTTCGCTGATCGTGGTGCTCAATGCCCTGCGCCTGACCCGCCAGCCCCCGGCATCGGGTTTGTCATCGACCGAAGCGCCCCTGCCTGGGAGGAAGTCGCCATGCCCGCCCTCTATGTCATGATTCCCGCGGCCCTGCTGCTGGTCGGCGTGGCCGTGTACATCTTCTTCTGGGCGGTGGACAGCGGCCAGTACGACGACCTGGAAAGCCCTGCCCACAGCATCCTGTTCGACGACCAGGACCCGCGCCATCAGGCGGCGGTGAAGCCTGACGACAGCAAGGCCGACACCGACAAGGAAAACCCGCCCCGTGCCTGACCTGCTGCCCCTGCTGGGCTCGGCGTTGATCCTCGGTTTGCTCGGCGGCGGCCACTGCCTGGGCATGTGCGGCGGCCTGATGGGCGCGCTGACCCTTGCCATCCCGCCTGAACAACGTGGTCGGCGCATGCGCCTGCTGCTCGCGTACAACCTTGGCCGCATTCTCAGTTATGCCTGTGCCGGCCTGCTGCTGGGCCTGGCCGGCTGGGCCGTGGCCAGCAGCCCGGCAGCGCTGGCACTGCGGGTGGTGGCGGCGCTGCTATTGATCGCCATGGGGCTGTACCTGGCCGGCTGGTGGAGCGGGCTGACCCGCATTGAGGCGCTGGGCCGGGGACTGTGGCGGCATATTCAGCCAGTGGCGTCGCGCTTGCTACCGGTATCCAGCATGCCCCGGGCGTTGCTGCTGGGGGCCTTGTGGGGATGGTTGCCATGCGGGTTGGTGTACAGCACCTTGCTGTGGGCGGCCAGCCAGGGCAATGCCGGGTACAGCGCGGCGCTGATGCTGGCGTTCGGCGTGGGAACCTGGCCGGTGCTACTGGCCACGGGACTGGCGGCTGAGCGAGTAAACCGGTTGTTGAAACGGCGCAGTGTGCGGGTGGCTGGCGGGGTGCTGGTGATGCTGTTTGGGGTATGGACCCTGCCCGGGCCGCATCAGCATTGGTTGATGGGGCATTGATGGGGGCCGCCGTGCGGCCCTTCGCGGGCATGCCCGCTCCCACAGGGCCCTGCGAACGGCTGATAGCAGCCCCTATGCCCTTGATACAAATCAACACCGGTTCCTGCAGACAGCCATAGACTCCGGGGCACTGCTGCTCTTTCCGGGGACCACCCTCATGCTCGACGACCTACGTTGGGATACCGACCTGATCCGCCGCTACGACCTGGCCGGGCCACGCTACACCTCCTACCCGACCGCCGTGCAACTGCACAGCGAAGTGGGCTCGTTCGACCTGCTCCACGCCCTGCGCGAGAGCCGTCGGGCCGTGCGCCCGCTGTCGCTGTACGTGCACGTGCCGTTCTGCGCCAACATCTGCTACTACTGCGCCTGCAACAAGGTCATCACCAAAGACCGCGCCCGCGCTGCACCCTACCTGCAGCGCCTGGAGCAGGAAATCCAGCTGATCGCCTGCCACCTCGATCCCAAGCAGCGTGTCGAGCAGTTGCACTTCGGCGGCGGCACGCCAACCTTCCTCAGCCATGTGGAACTGCGCCAGCTGATGGCCACCCTGCGCCAGCACTTCCACCTGCTGGACGACGACTCCGGCGACTACGGCATCGAGATCGACCCGCGCGAAGCCGACTGGTCGACCATGGGCCTGCTCCGCGAACTGGGCTTCAACCGCGTCAGCCTGGGCGTGCAGGACCTCGACCCAGCCGTGCAGCGCGCGGTCAACCGCCTGCAGAGCCTGGAGCAGACCCGCACCCTGATCGAAGCCGCGCGCACCCTGCAGTTCCGCTCGATCAACCTCGACCTGATCTACGGCCTGCCCAAGCAAACCCCGGAAGGCTTTGCTCGCACCGTCGAAGAAGTGATCCGCCTGCAACCCGACCGCCTGTCGGTGTTCAATTACGCCCACCTGCCCGAGCGCTTCATGCCGCAACGGCGCATCGACAGCAATGACCTGCCCAGCGCGGCCGCCAAGCTGGAGATGCTGCACGCCACGATCGACCAGCTGACCGCAGCCGGCTACCGCTACATCGGCATGGACCACTTCGCCCTGCCCGACGACGAGCTCGCCATCGCCCAGGAAGAAGGCACCCTGCAGCGCAACTTCCAGGGCTACACCACCCATGGGCACTGCGACCTGATCGGCCTGGGCGTGTCGGCCATCAGCCAGATCGGCGACCTGTACTGCCAGAACAGCAGCGACCTCAACACCTACCAGGACAGCCTGTCCAACGCCCAGCTGGCCACCCAGCGCGGCCTGCTGTGCAACCACGACGACCGCATCCGCCGTGCAGTGATCCAGCAACTGATCTGCCATTTCGAACTGGATTTCGAGCCGATCGAACAGGCATTCACCATTGATTTTCGCGGCTACTTCAACGACCTCTGGCCAGAACTGCTGACCTTGCAGCGCGACGGCCTGATCCGCCTGGATGACAAAGGCATCCGCATCCTGCCGGCCGGCCGCCTGCTGGCGCGCTCGGTATGCATGGTGTTCGACGCCTACCTGGCGATGCACAACCGCCAGCGCTTCTCGCGGGTGATCTGAACCGAGTCGTTCAACCGCATGGACAAAGTTCCTTGCCAGGCACACCATGGGCACAGCGAAGGCCCCGGCGCACACCCGCCGGGGCCGGGCCAGCTCGCACCACAACAGCGCACGCTGGCCTACAACCTATGCCGTGAGTTACCCTTACGTCTTATGTGTGCTTTCCCACAAGGATCGAATGAAAATGTCCGAGCCAGTCAAACTGCGCCCACACAACCAGGCCCATTGCAAGGACTGCAGCCTGGCCCCCCTGTGCCTGCCTCTGTCGCTCAACCTGGAAGACATGGATGCACTGGATGAAATCGTCAAACGTGGGCGGCCGTTGAAAAAAGGCGAGTTCCTGTTCCGCCAGGGCGACAATTTCGGCTCGGTCTACGCGGTACGTTCCGGCGCGCTGAAAACCTTCAGCCTCAGCGACAGCGGCGAAGAGCAGATCACCGGCTTCCACCTGCCCAGCGAGCTGGTCGGCCTGTCGGGCATGGACACCGAAGCCTACCCGGTGTCGGCCCAGGCCCAGGAAACTACCTCGGTGTGCGAAATCCCGTTCGAACGCCTCGACGAGCTGTCGGTGCAGCTGCCGCAGCTACGCCGCCAACTGATGCGGGTAATGAGCCGGGAAATCCGCGACGACCAGCAGATGATGCTGCTGCTGTCGAAAAAGACCGCCGACGAGCGCATTGCCACCTTTCTGGTCAACCTGTCGGCACGCTTCCGCGCCCGCGGCTATTCGGCCAACCAGTTCCGCCTGAGCATGTCGCGCAACGAAATCGGCAACTACCTGGGCCTGGCGGTGGAAACCGTGTCGCGGGTGTTCACCCGCTTCCAGCAGAATGGCCTGATCCGCGCCGAAGGCAAGGAAGTGCACATTCTCGACCCGATCCAGCTGTGCGCGCTGGCCGGTGGAGCAATGGAGGCCTGAGGCCGGCGTTTAGCGGGTATACTTGGGCATTCGTTTTCCCAGGATACCCGCAACAATGCACAGCGACGCCTTCGACCTCAAAGCCCTGATCCGCCCGGTAGTGGACTTCCCCAAACCGGGTGTGATCTTCCGCGATATCACCCCGCTGTTCCAGTCGCCGCGCGGGCTGCGCTATGTGGCCGACCAGTTCATCGAGCGCTATGTCGAAGCCGAGTTCAGCCACATCGGTGCCATGGATGCCCGGGGCTTCCTGATCGGCTCGATCATCGCGCACCAACTGAACAAGCCGCTGATCCTGTTCCGCAAGCAGGGCAAGCTGCCGGCTGATGTGCTGAGCGAGGGTTACCAGACCGAGTACGGCGAAGCCTTCCTGGAAGTGCACGCCGACAGCCTGTGCGAAGGGGATTCGGTGCTGATCTTCGATGACTTGATTGCTACGGGCGGTACGCTGCTGGCAGCGGCCAACCTGGTGCGCCGGACCGGTGCGCAGGTGTTCGAGGCGGCGGCGATCATCGATCTGCCGGAGCTGGACGGGTCGCGCCGGCTGCAGGCGGCCGGGGTACCGACTTTCTGCCTGACCGAGTTTTCGCTCAGCGAGTACTGAGTTGGGTTTTGGGGCTGCTTTGCAGCCCATCGCGACACAAGGCCGCTCCTACAGAGACCGCGAATACCTGAATATTGCGCGGTGCCTGTAGGAGCGGCCTTGTGTCGCGATGGGCCGCAAAGCGGCCCCAACAATTCTGAATCAGAGCGAAATCGGCCGACGCCCCGCAAAGGCATGGGCCAAGGTCCCACCATCCACCAGCTCAAGCTCGCCGCCCAGCGGTACACCATGGGCAATCCGCGACGCCACCAGGCCCTTCTCGCTCAGCAACTGGGCAATGTAATGCGCCGTCGCCTCCCCTTCCACCGTCGGGTTGGTCGCCAGGATCACCTCGGTGAAGGTGCCCTGCTCCTCGATCCGCGCCATCAGCTGCGGAATCCCGATCGCCTCGGGCCCCAGCCCGTCCAGCGGCGACAAGTGGCCCTTGAGCACGAAGTAGCGACCACGGTAGCCGGTCTGCTCCACTGCATACACATCAGTCGGCCCTTCGACCACACACAACTGGGTATCGTCACGGCGCGTGTCGGCGCATTGCGGGCACAGCTCCTGCTCGGTCAGGGTACGGCACTGACGGCAATGCCCAACCCCTTCCATGGCCTGGGTCAAGGCCTGTGCCAGGCGCAGGCCGCCGCTGCGGTCACGCTCGAGCAGTTGCAGGGCCATGCGCTGGGCGGTTTTCTGGCCAACACCCGGGAGAATACGCAGGGCATCGATCAGTTGGCGGATGAGAGGGCTGAAGCTCATGGGAAAGGCCTGACAATTCAATAAGAGGCGGTTTATACCCAGCGGGGGCAGTGGCGTCAAATCAGCCATGCGCACATCGCAAGGCTTGCGCGGTCCCTGTAGGAGCGGCCTTGTGTCGCGATGGGGCGCGAAGCGGCCCCAGGTTATCAGCTTCTCAGCATGGATTGCCGGGGCTGCTGCGCAGCCCTTTCGCGACACAAAGCCGCTCCTACAAAGACCGCGCAGGCTGCAGGAACGCACAAAAAAAACCGCCGCTGGTATCAGCGGCGGTTTTCGGTAACGCAAATGCCCTTAGAACGGCATCTTGAAGCCCGGCGGCAGCTGCATGCCGGCGGTCATGCTGCCCATCTTGTCCTGGCTGTTCTGCTCGACCTTGCGCACCGCGTCGTTCAGTGCCGCAGCGATCAGGTCTTCCAGCACTTCCTTGTCGTCTTCATCAGTCGACATCAGGCTCTGGTCGATGCTGACACGCTTGACGTCGTGACGACCGGTCATCACCACGCTCACCAGGCCACCACCGGACTGGCCGGTGACTTCGGCGTTGGCCAGCTCTTCCTGCATCTTCTGCATCTTTTCCTGCATCTGCTGGGCCTGCTTCATCAGGCCGGCCATGCCACCTTTCATCATGGGGGTATACCTCGATTGGGTCATGTGATGCGGCCCGGCACCGGGCCGGCCGCATGGTTATCCGTTACTGGCCCTGATTAACCAGGGCTTCTACAGGCTCAATAGTATCCTGCCGCACCTTGGCGCCGAACAACTTGATCATCTGCTGGATCAACGGATCCTGCTCGATCGAGGTGACTGCGTCCTGCTGGCGCTCGGCGCGTTTGCGCGCCGCCGCCTGGGCCGGGGTTTCCTGCTCGGGCAGGATCAGCTCGATGCGCAGGTTCAGCGTGCGCCCCAGGTGCTGGTTGAGCGCTTCGTTAAGGCGCCGTTGCTGGGTGGCGTTGAACAGCGCACCCTGGCCAGGGTCCAGGTGCAGCAGCCAGTCGTCGCCATCGACGGCAATCAACGTACAGTTTGCCGCGATGTTGCCTGTCATCCCGGATACAGGCAACTGTGGGAATAATTCCAGCCATTGCAGGGCCAGGCCGGTGGCCGGCTTGGCTGCGGGCAGCGGTTCGGCTGCCGGCTTGGGTGCTTCTTCCTGGACGTGTTCGGCCAGTTCGTCCAGGTAGCTGAAGCCGACCGGGTCGCTTTCGCCGCCGTAATAGTCTTCGTCCAGGGGCGGTTCATCGTCGCGGTCCATGCCCACGGCGGCATAGGCGGACGGGTCGAAGGGTGGCTCGTCGTCGTGCGCCGGGGCGGCAGGTGCCGGCGTGGGCACAGCGGCCGGTGCAGGAGCCGGCGCAGGCTCGGCCACTACCGGTGCGGGCGTTGGCGCAGGCTCTTCCCATGGCAGGTCAACCACCTCTGCCACGGGTTCTGGTGCTGGCTCAGGTTCACTGACCGGGGCAGGCTCAGCTGCCACCACAGGCTCGACAACCGGCTGTGGCGCTGGTTCGACCGGTGCGGGCGCCTGCACTTGCTGCTCGGCAACCGGTGCAACAGGCGCCACGACAGCAGCGGCCGGCGGCGCCACGGCAACCGCCGGCGCTGCCACCGGTGTTGCAGGATCAGCTGTGGCCTGGCTGATCCCCACTGGCTTTAGTACCGGCTTCGGCGCGTCGTCGGTGTCAGCGGGGCGGAACGCCAGCATGCGCAGCAGGACCATTTCGAAGCCGCCGCGCGGGTCCGGCGCAAGTGGCAGGTCACGGCGGCCGATCAGGCCCATCTGGTAATAGAACTGCACGTCCTCGGCTGGCAATGCCGAGGCTAGTGCCAGCACCCGCTCACGGTCGCCCTGGCCGTTGTCCACCGCTTCCGGCAGCGCCTGGGCAATGGCCACGCGGTGCAGCACATTGAGCATCTCGGCCAGCACGCCAGCCCAGTCCGGGCCCTGCTCGGCCAGGTTGCGCACGGCCTCGAGCAAGGCCCGGGCATCGCCTTCGAGCAGCGCCTGCAGCACCCCGTAAACTTGGCCATGATCAAGGCTGCCGAGCATGGCCCGCACATCGGCGGCCAGTACCTTGCCTTCGCCAAAGGCGATGGCCTGGTCGGTCAGGCTCATGGCGTCGCGCATCGAACCATCGGCCGCGCGCCCCAGCAGCCACAGGGCATCCGGCTCGAACGGCACGTTCTCGGCGGCCAGAACATGGCTGAGGTGCTCGACCACCCGCTCCGGGCTCATGTTCTTCAGCGAGAACTGCAGACAGCGCGACAGGATGGTGGCCGGCAGTTTCTGCGGGTCAGTGGTGGCGAGGATGAACTTGACGTAGGGCGGTGGCTCTTCCAGCGTCTTGAGCAAGGCGTTGAACGAGTGAGTCGAGAGCATGTGCACTTCGTCGATCAGGTAGACCTTGAAGCGCCCACGGCTCGGCGCGTACTGCACGTTATCGAGCAGTTCGCGGGTGTCCTCGACCTTGGTGCGGCTGGCGGCGTCGATCTCGATCAGGTCGACGAAACGGCCTTCGTCAATCTCCCGGCACACCGAACAGGTACCGCAGGGCGTTGAGGTGATGCCGGTTTCGCAGTTCAGGCACTTGGCGATGATACGGGCAATGGTCGTCTTGCCCACACCCCGGGTACCAGTGAACAGATAGGCATGGTGCAGGCGCTGGTTGTCCAAGGCATTGATCAAGGCCTTGAGCACATGGGTCTGGCCGACCATTTCGCGGAACGAGCGCGGACGCCATTTACGTGCAAGAACCTGATAACTCATCGAAAAACCATCGCAGCCTGATCGAGCGGAAGATCGCTAATGCTAGCGGAGCGGGGGCAAAATTGCACCCTGCGCAAGTCGTCTAAGCTTTGAAACTGGCGCGCCATCCAGGGAGGATTGCCTTTGCGAAGACTGCTGGCCCTGTTGCTGCTGTGGAGCACCTACAACCAGGCTGAACAGCCCCTGGTGCGTTTTTCTGTCGCCGAGAGCTGGAGCATGCCGCTGGTGCGCATCGAAGGCGACCAGCCGGTGGAAGGCATGCTGTACGACCTGATGCAGGCCTTGGCCAAGGAAGTGGGCATCCGCCCTGAATACCACATCATGGCCCGCCTGCGCCTGCAGGAGGCGATGAACAGCGGTGATATCGATGTGCGCTGCTATGTCAGCACCCAGTGGTTCAATGACCGGCCAGGGGATTTTGTCTGGAGCATTCCACTGCTGCACCAGCGAGACCTGCTGGTAGGACGCGCTGGCAATAGTACTCCGCTGCCCCCGGAGCAATTGCCTGCCCAGGCCATCGGTACGGTGCTTGGCTACACCTATTCGACCTTGCAACCGCTGCTCGCCCAGGGTCGCCTGCACCGCGAGGACAGCCGCAGCCAGTTGCTGGTACTGCAGAAGCTGCAAGCCGGGCGCTATCGGCATGCGGTAAGCAACCAGCTGTCGTTGCAGTGGTTCAACCAGGGCCTGCCCACCGAACAGCAATTGCAGGCGCTGGCAGTACTGGAAGAACAGGACCTGGGGTGCATGGTACGCAATGACCCGTCGATACCGACCCAAGGGCTGCTGCGGGCGCTGGTGCGAATGAAGCAGTCGGGGGAGATCGAGCGGATTGTGCAGCGGTATGGGGGGACGGGCAACCAAGAACCCATGTCTGTGGCTCGCCCCTGAGCCACGCATACCTGATGAAAGACAAACCCGCCCGAAAATTGCACGCCCGCTGTGGGAGCGGGCTCACCCGCGAACACCGGCAAAGCCGGTGCCATCCATCGCGTCGCGTTCTTCGCGGGTCAACCCGCTCCCACAGGGTTAATTGATATCCCTGCTATCTCTACTTACTCCAAGGCCGACTTCACTGGCTTCTACGCTCAACTGCCAGTGCCACAGCATCCGCCTGCCCCCAGGCAATCTGCATGGCCCGCAACCCGTGCTCCAGCAACTGCCGCGTCTCCTCGTCCTGGATACGCTCCAGCGCACGCCGGCTGTCGCTATAGGCAAACATCAGGTAGTGGGTGACATTCATCAACGCGAACTCCATCGGCACGATGCCTTCGCTGATGGCGCGGGAAAGGGATTTACCTTGGGGAAGCTCGAAAACGTGGGGTGGATCGGGGACCAGTTTTTTCATGACAGCTCCGTGTTGGCTGTGTTGTCCCCTTCCGCTTCCACGCATTAGGGTGGCAACTGTACGCGGGGTGGAAGACCAGGTACACGGTAGACCCGGCAGGTACGAATACCTCCCGCGCACAGCCGCCATAAATGACAACTGTCCCGTGTACTGCCCAGGCTTCCACACCCGATCGCTGAACCGACAGCGACCGCAAAAGCCTAGTGGGCGGTGATTCCCGGGACAATCAGACGGGAGTCGACGGAGTGCGTAGGATATTTCGACACCTCCTACAGAAAAAGCGGGAAATTGCCCTGACCGTTGTAGGAAGCATCCTGAAAGCAGATCGCATTCCTGCTACCGATTGCTCGTCTTGAGGAATGTCGCTCTCACACAGCCGCAACCAAACCCGCACTCAAGAACATCCCAACGCCAAACACAGAATGCGTGGCCAGGCTCTTCAAGCAGTTGCGCGCAGGCGTCGGCGTCCTCGACGCAAAGAACCCCGCGCCCATCGCCGGCTGCATGAAGCACAAAGGCGCCACGACCGTGACCACACCAACAACCAGCGCAGGCAACAATGTAGGTGCCAGCAACCAGCCCTCCCCCACGATCATGACCAGCAGCATCGCGAACAGCACGCCGATGGCGTAATGAATCCCCCACCCCAACGCCAGCTCATGCCGCACCGGTTCCGCCTTGGCAATCGCCTGGTGCCGCACACGCCCGTGCAGCAAATGCCCCGCCCAACGCCCGACCATGGCGAAGTTCAGCGTGGCGACACCCATTCGCCTCAGCAGCAGCCCCCACAGGTCCATCACCATCGTGGCACCGATACCAATTGGCAAAGCAGCGGACAACATCGCAGTAAACGTCATTGAACAAGCCCTCGAAGATTGACGGTCATCACCATGCCGCGCAGCATAGAAGTTGAAGTCAACTTCAAGTCAAGGGCCCGAAATGGACATTGCCGACGTCGCCAAACGCACAGGCGTACCCGCCTCGACGCTGCGCTACTACGAGAAGAAAGGCCTGCTCAAGTCACTCGCCGGGCCTGGCCAGCGGCGGCAGTTCGCAGCCGATGTTGCAGACCGGCTGGCGCTGATCGCCCTGGGCCAGGCTGCGGGGTTTTCGCTGGATGAAGTGGGGACGATGCTGGTGGACCTGCAAGTCGACCGGCAGATGCTGATCGCCAAGGCCGACGAACTGGATGCACGAATCAGGCGCTTGCAGGCGATGAGCAAGGGCTTGCGGCATGCGGCGCAGTGCCCTGAGGAAGATCACCTGGAATGCCCGAAATTCCAGCGGCTGATGAAGCTGTCGGCGGCGGGGCATGGAAAAAAACAGGGCAGTTCAACAGTTGCCTTTAAGCGGCCAGGATAAACCATCATCTGGATGCATCAACATCTGAATAGAGTAATGGCAATACGATATCATTACGCCACTACTCAGTGTAGAGTTACGCGCCTCCGCGCCCAGTCGTGCGCCGAGAACAGTACTCACACTCAGGAAATGTTGCATGTCCACAATTCGAAATCTGACCGCTGCCGCACTGATAGCGCTGACCACTGGTTGTGCTACCGGCCTCAATTCGGCCCAAGAGTCGGAACTTGCCAGCTATCGCGCCAGAAACCTCGCGGTTGAAGAAAAAAGCCCAGGGCTTGCTGCCGGCCTTGGCCTGCTTCCCGGTGGCGGTTCGTTCTACGGTCGCGCATATGGCTTTGGTGTGGTGAACCTGCTGTTCTGGCCGCTTTCCATTCTGTGGGACCCGGTGAGTGGGCATGACGCTGCAGAGATGATCAACTACCAAGCCACCAAAGCCCATGTTGCAACGCTGAAAAAGCACGACATGGACGAGCTCGATGCCAAGCTGGAATCTGACTCGATCGACCTCAAGCGCTACACGCTCGACAAACGCAGAATCGATGAGAAATACAACCTGTAAGGGCATCTGCCGCACAGCGCGACGCTCGGCCTTTCAATAGTTGAAGCCATACACGATGTATGGCTTTCGTCTTGCACTACCGGCATCTCACTCAAGGATTATTAAAGTGACCTACTTCCGTGTGTTTCTGGTCTCGGTATTTATTGCCCTTTGCACAGGGTGCGCTTCGCCTGCTCAAATCTCCGGAATGTCCGTGGCATCCGACCAGACCGATGCGCAGTTTTACGATCAACGCCTGCATCGCAATATTCAGGTATCCGAAGTAAATGGCGGAGACGCCACCAACCCGCTCTGGACTTCGGAAATCGACGGCCCGGACTTTGGCGCTGCACTCAAACAATCACTTGCCAGTGCTGACCTGCTTGGCGAAGCACCTGCCGCCTACACCCTGCGCGCCAACCTGCTACGCGTCGACCAACCCATTTTTGGCCTGGACTTCGAAGTTACCTGCGAGGCTGAATATACGTTGACCGAGTCCGCTACAAACACCGTAATTTTCCGAGAGATCATCAGGACGCCCTTTACCGCTGGCGTTGGCGACTCCGTTATCGCGATCAAGCGCCTGCGCCTGGCCAATGAAGGTTCGGCACGCACAAATATCCACACGCTGCTGAAGCGCCTGAAGGAACTCAAACTTGAGACCAGACAGGTTTCTTTGAAGTAATGAACGCCTGCTGATAGCGGCTTTCGATGCGGGTAGGACGACAGCGCCTACTCCGCTGCATCGGCGCGGTCGCGGCAGGACTGGCGGCCAAACCAGAGCGAAGTTGGGTAATGCGAGAAATCCTTGAGAATTCAAGGACCTGAAATGGAGGCGGCCCCACCAGCCACACCCCGGCACTCGATGTTCCCGCTATGGCTGCTCCCTTCCGGGCCTGACCAGGTTAACGGGTAATCAATGCGGGGGGACCGATGGGGCCACCACTACAAGGCTCGCTGAACAGCGAGTGGCGCCATTGTACCGGTCTTGGGGGCAGATACAACCTCTGGAGGAGAAAAAGTCATCATTTCTCAATGACTTGTCCGGGCCAGGGTGGCCTGGAGCTGGCAATTCGCGGGTGAACCCGCTCCTACAGGGTTAGCACTGACAGCAAGACCAGCGCAGGACTTGTGAGAGCGGGCGTGTCGAGGCGTCGAACCGCCGCGAAGCAGGCAACGCGGTGGATGGCACGGGCTTCGCCCGTGTTCGCGCGCATGCCCGCTCACACAAGGACCGCGCAAGCCACAGGGGATTGCGCAGGGCGTCAGACAGCGATGCCCTGTTCGCCCAGG
Source organism: Pseudomonas sp. SA233 (assembly GCF_054792385.1). NCBI lineage: Bacteria > Pseudomonadati > Pseudomonadota > Gammaproteobacteria > Pseudomonadales > Pseudomonadaceae > Pseudomonas > Pseudomonas sp. SA233. The sequence continues at coordinate 4,000,783 of NZ_CP096449.1, forward strand.
AAAGTGACGAAGGCATCTTCATCAAGCACCTTCACCCCCAACTCACTGGCCTTGGCCAGCTTGGACCCCGCCCCCGGCCCCGCCACCACGCAGTGGGTCTTGCCGGAAACCGAACCGGCCACCTTGGCCCCCAGGCTTTCCAGCTTTTCCTTGGCGATGTCGCGGCTCATGCGCTCCAGGGTGCCGGTCAGCACCCAGGTCTGGCCGGCCAGCGGCAAGCCTTCGGCCACTTTCTTCTCGCTGCTCCAGTGCATGCCGAACGCCAGCAACTGTGCCTCGATGTCCCGGGCCAGCTTCTGGTTGGCTTCATCCTTGAAGAACTCGCGCACGGCTTCGGCCTGCTTGGCCGCCAGGGCCTGGCGCAGGTCGATACCGTCGGCGGCGATGATCTTGTCCAGGCTGTCTAGCTTGGCAACCAGCTTCTCGGCACCGGTCGGGCCAACCGAGGCGATGTCGAGCTTGGCGATCATGCCGGCCAGGGTGGTGCTGGCGGCGAACTCGGCAGCCAGCTCGCCTTCGTCCTGCAGTTGCATGCCGCTGTCGAGCAACTGCTTGATGACCTTGCGGTTGTGCTCGTCCTCGAAGAAGTTGTGGATCTCGTACGCCACCTCCAGGCCGATGTCCGGCAGGTAGGTGAGCACTTGCGGCAGCGCTTGCTGCACGCGCGCCAGGCTGCCCAGCGAACGGGCCAGCACCTTGGCCGTCTCCTCGCCTACGTCCGGGATACCCAGGGCGTAGATGAAGCGCGCCAGGCCCGGGCGCTTGCTGGCTTCGATGGCATCCAGCAGCTTCTTGCTGGACACTTCGGCAAAGCCTTCCAGGCCGACGATCTGGTCGAATTCCAGCTTGTACAGGTCGGCCGGCGAGCCGATCAGGCCTTCGTCCACCAGTTGCTCGACGCTCTTCTCGCCCAGGCCTTCGATGTCCATGGCGCGGCGCGACACGTAGTGGATGATTGCCTGCTTGAGCTGGGCGCCACAGGCCAGGCGACCGACGCAGCGGTACACCGCCCCCTCGCTGGTGGTTTCCTTGCCCTTGCTACGCTTGACCAACTGGGTACGCTCGACCTGCGAGCCGCATACCGGGCACTCACTCGGCACCTGCACCGGGCGCGCATCTTCCGGGCGGCGCTCCAGCACCACCTGCATCACCTGCGGAATCACGTCACCGGCGCGGCGGATGATCACCGTGTCGCCAACGCGCAGGCCCAGGCGGGCGATTTCGTCCATGTTGTGCAGGGTAGCGTTGGACACGGTCACACCGGCCACCTTGACCGGTTTCAGGCGTGCCACGGGCGTTACCGCGCCGGTGCGGCCGACCTGAAACTCGACATCCAGCACCTCGGTCAGCTCCTCCATGGCCGGGAACTTGTGGGCAATCGCCCAGCGCGGCTCACGGGCGCGGAAGCCCAGTTCACGCTGGGCGGCCAGGCTGTTGACCTTGAACACTACGCCGTCGATTTCGTAGGGCAGGCTGTTGCGTCGCTCGCCGATGTCGCGGTAGTAGGCCAGGCATTCTTCGATGCCGGCGGCATGCCTGAGTTCGCGGCTGATCGGCAGCCCCCAGGCCTTGAGCTGTTCGAGGATGCCGATGTGGCTGTCGCCGATGCTCGCGGACACCTGGCCGACGCCATAGCAGCAGAATTCCAGCGGGCGGCTGGCGGTGATTTTCGGGTCCAGCTGACGCAGGCTGCCGGCGGCGGCGTTGCGCGGGTTGGCGAAGGTCTTGCCGCCGGCTTCAGCCTGGGCGGCGTTGAGACGGTCGAAACCGGCCTTGCTCATGTACACCTCGCCGCGCACCTCCAGCACCGCAGGCCATCCCTCGCCTTGCAGCCTGAGCGGGATGTTGCGCACGGTGCGTACGTTGGCACTGATGTCTTCGCCGGTGGTGCCGTCGCCACGGGTGGCGCCCTGTACGAGCAGACCGTCGCGGTACAACAAGCTCACGGCCAGGCCGTCGAGCTTGGGCTCACAGCTGTAGTCGACCGCACCGGGCTGGTCGAGGCCGTCTACCACGCGACGGCCGAACTCACGCAGGTCGGCTTCTTCAAAAGCGTTGCCCAGGCTGAGCATGGGCACTTCGTGGCGGACCTGGCTGAACGCGGCCAAGGCTGCGCCACCGACGCGCTGGGTGGGCGAGTCGGGGGTTACCAAGTGTGGGTATTCGGCTTCAAGCGCCTTGAGCTCGTTGAACAGGCGGTCGTATTCGGCATCGGGCACGCTTGGCTCATCGAGCACGTAGTAGCGGTAGTTGTGCTGGTCGAGCTCGGCACGCAGTTCGTGGATACGGGTTTCGGCGGTCATGGGATTTGTCTTCTCTTGCAAAGCAAAAGAGCAGCCTGGGGGTGGTGCCGGGGGTTTGAGGTATTTATTGCCTGTGCCGGCCTCTTCGCGGGTAAACCCGCTCCTACAGGGACACCACAAACCTCAAGGGCTGTGGTGTCCCTGTAGGAGCGGGTTTACCCGCGAAGAGGCCGGAACAGGCGATAACAACACCCGAACCGACCAGCACGCCCTGAGGCTGCTCTTTCGTCTGGATCTGTCAGCGCTTCTGGGTCAGCGCACGGCGCTCGAACTCGACGATGCGCTGGCGATAGTGCTCGATGGTCTGGGCGGTCAGCACGCTGCGCTGGTCGTCCTTGAGCTCACCATTCAGTTCGTGCGCCAGCTTGCGCGCCGCAGCCACCATCACGTCGAAGGCCTGCTTCGGATGACGCGGGCCCGGCAGGCCGAGGAAGAAGCTCACCGCGCGGGTGCTGAAGTGGTCGATGTCGTCCAGGTCGAACACGCCGGGCTTGACGGCGTTGGCCATGGAGAACAGCACCTCGCCGTGACCGGCCATGCTCTCGTGACGGTGGAAGATGTCCATTTCGCCGAAACGCAGGCCGCTTTCCAGAATGTTCTGCAGCAGCGCCGGGCCCTTGAAGCCACCCTCGTCGCGGGAGATGACGCTGATCACCAGCACTTCCTCGGCCGGCGGCAACTCCTTGACGCTGCTGCTGGCAGGCGCCGCACCGTTGCTGCGGGTATTTTCCGCAGCAAAGTCGTCATCGCTGTCGGCAAACAGGTCGGGCTCGCGTGGCTCGGCACTCAGGTTCAGGTCGCCCTGCTGTGCATCCGCGGCAGCGGTGGCGCGCTTGCCGCGCTTGGCAGCCTTGGCCGGCTTGGGCTCGCGCTCGCGATCACGCGCAGAAGCACTGAGCGACGGCAGGTCGCTTTCATCCAGCTCAGGCTCCTTGTGGGTATCCAGCACCCGCGACGGGCCAAGCACTTCGGCATTGCCCTCTTCGTCCGGCAGGTTGGAATAACTGCGATCCAGACGGAATTTCAACTTGCCTTTCCCGCCGCGCATGCGGCGCCAGCCGTCGAAAAGAATCCCGGCAATGACAATGATGCCGATGACGATCAGCCACTCGCGCAGACCGATTTCCATGTAATCCCGTGCCTCTATAAAAATATGCTTGAAAACAAAGGGTTCAAAGCCCTTTAACACGTGGCGCCAACTCTATGTTCTGACAGGCGTTTTACCCACGCAAAAAACGAGTGACATTAAGCTAGCACGACCAAAGACAACTTTACACCGTCTGTCGCACATGGCGGGGGCATTTCGCTACGGAATATGCCCTTATCGTCGAGCATCAGGCATCGACCATGGCCATGGCCTCCTCCACGTCGACGGCAACCAGACGTGAACAGCCCGGTTCATGCATGGTCACCCCCATCAATTGATCCGCCATCTCCATGGCAATCTTGTTATGGGTGATGTAGATGAACTGCACGCTTTCACTCATTTCCTTGACCAGACGGGCGTAGCGCCCGACGTTGGCATCGTCCAGCGGCGCGTCGACTTCGTCGAGCATGCAGAACGGTGCGGGGTTCAACTTGAAGATGGCAAACACCAGCGCCAATGCGGTCAGTGCCTTCTCGCCGCCGGACAGCAGATGGATGGTGCTGTTCTTCTTGCCCGGTGGTCGCGCCATGATCGTTACCCCTGTATCGAGTAGATCTTCGCCCGTCAGTTCCAGATAAGCGCTGCCACCACCGAAAACTTTTGGGAAAAGTGCCTGTAATCCGGCATTTATCTGATCAAAGGTATCCTTGAAGCGGTTGCGGGTTTCCTTGTCGATCTTGCGAATGACGTTTTCCAGGGTCTCCAGGGCTTCGACCAGGTCGGCGTCCTGGGCGTCCAGGTAGCGCTTGCGCTCGGACTGCTGCTCGTACTCTTCGATGGCCGCCAGGTTGATCGCCCCCAGGCGCTGGATACGCGCCTCGAGCTGCTCCAGCTCCTGTTCGGTACCCTGCTCGCTGGCCTCGGCCTCGAGAGTGGCGAGCACACCTTGCAGGTCGTAGCCATCGGCCAGCAACTGCTCCTGCAAGGTCTTGCGCCTCACATCCAGGCCCTGGCACTCCAGGCGCAGCTGCTCCAGCTGGCCGCGCAGCAATTGGGCTTGCTGCTCGGCCTGGGTACGGCGCTTTTCGGCGTCACGCAGTTCGCGGTCGGCTTCGTCCATGTGCAGGCGGGCCTGGCGCATTTCCTCGTCGACGCTCATGCGCCGCTCCAGCAGCTCTTCAAGTTTCAGGCGCAGTTCTTCCTGCGGGGCCTCGCCCTCTTCCAAGTTCAGGCTCAGTTGCTCCTGGCGCTCGATCAGGCGCGCGGCCTGCTGCTCCAGGCGCTCCAGTGCCTGCCGGGTCGAGTCGTGCTGGGCACGCAGCGAGCCTAGGCGGACAGCCAGCTGGTGGGCGTGATCCTTGTGCTGACGGGCCTCCTGGCGCACGCGATCGAGGCTTTCGCGCAAAGTGTCGCGGCGGGCCATCAACTGCTCACGCTGCTCGGTGTCCTGGGCCATCAGCTCCAGGGCCTCCTGCAGCAGCAGGCGGGCTTCGCCCAGTTGCTCATGTTCCAGAGCGCGCTGCTCTTCCAGTTCGGCCAGCTCTTCCTGCAGGCGCCGGCGGCGCAGTTCGACCTGCTCGGCACGTGCGCGGCCAGCCGACAGGTTGGCCTTCAGTTCGCCATGCAGGCGGCTTTCTTCCTGGGTGCGACGGCGCAGTTGTTCACGCTGTTCTTCAAGGTCCAGCTGCTGCTCGCGCAGGGCCTGCAGTTGCTGTTCCAACTGCTCCAGCGCCGCATCCTGCTCCAGCTGCTCCTGGCCGAGGCGCTCGATCTCCTGGCCGCGTGCCAGCACGCCGCCTTCTGCTTCGCCGCCACGGCGCACCCGTAGGAAGTGTCGGCCGACCCAGTAGCCATCGCGGCTGACCAGGCTCTGGCCTTCGCCGAGCGAGGCGCGCTGCGCCAGTGCCTGGGCAAGGTTTTCCACGGGTTTGACGTGGCCCAGCCAGGGCGCCAGGTCGACGCGGCCTTCGACCTTTTCCAGCAGGCTGCCAGGCAGCGACGAGCCGGTACCGCTTGCCAGCAGCAAGCGCAACTCGCCCTGCTCCAGACCGGCAAAATCCAGGTTACTGAAGTCGTCCACCAGTACAGCCTGCAGGTCGGCGCCAAGCACGGTTTCTACCGCAAGCTCCCAGCCCGGCTCAACCCGCAACCCTTCAGCCAGCCGCGGCCGTTGCTCCAGGCCTTGGTCCTGCAGCCAGTCCGCAGCACCTGCACCCGGCTCCAGGGCCGCCTGCTGCAAGGCTTCGAGCGAGGCAAGGCGGCCACCCAGGCGTTGCAGGTCGCCCTGCGCCTGCTGTTGAGCCTGGGTAGCCTGCTGCAGTTGTTCACGCGCGCCTTCCAGGCGCTCGACCACCTGCTCTTCGGCCAACTGCAACTCTTCCAGCAACATTTCGCTACTGGCCAGCTGCTCGGCCAGTTCGAGCATGGCCGCATCCTGCGGGTCGCTGCCCAGTAGCTCGCGCTCCTCGCCCAGCTTGCGTTGGCGCTCGGCCTGGCGTTCCAGGCTGGCTTCAAGCTGCTGCAGACGCGCCTGCTGCACTTCGGCCTGGCGGCGCGGCTCGGCGGAACGGCTGTTGAAGCTGTCCCACTGTTCCTGCCAGCCGTGCATACCCAGCTCGGCCTCTTCAAGGGCAGCGGCGGCTTCTTCGGCAGCGGCCAGGGTCATTTCCTGCTCGGGTTCGAGCATTGCCAGCTCTTCGCCCAAGGTAGCCAGCAGGGTGCGGTCGTGGCCCAGGTGCGACTCGGTTTCCAGGCGCGTGCGCTCGGCTTCCTTGAGGTCATCCTGCAACTGGCGCAGGCGCTGCTGGCCGTGCTGGATGCTCTGCTCGACCCGGGCGATGTCACCGGCCACCGAGTAGAAGCGGCCCTGCACCTGGTTGAAGCGTTCGGACAATTCGTGATGGCCATCGCGCAGGCGCTCGATGCTGGCATCGGCATTGCGCTGCTCGGCCACCAGCGCCTCATGGGACACATCCTGGTCGCCGATCACCGCCTCGCGCTGGCGCACCCGTTCGTCCAGATCACGCCAGCGCAAGGCCGACAGGCGCGCCTTCAACTGGCGTTCCTGGGCTTTGTATTCCCGGTACTTCTCGGCCGCCTGGGCCTGGCGGTGCAGGCGCTCCAGCTGGCGTTCCAGCTCTTCGCGCAGGTCGGTCAGGCGCGCCAGGTTTTCCTGGGTGCGGCGGATGCGGCTCTCGGTTTCCCGGCGGCGTTCCTTGTACTTGGAAATACCGGCGGCTTCCTCGATGAAGTTGCGCAGCTCCTCGGGCTTGGCCTCGATCAGCTTGGAGATCATGCCTTGCTCGATGATCGAGTAGCTGCGCGGCCCCAGGCCGGTGCCGAGGAAGATGTCGGTGATATCGCGCCGGCGGCACTTGGTACCGTTGAGGTAGTAGCTGTTCTGCCCGTCGCGGGTGACCTTGCGGCGGATCGAGATCTCGGCGTAGGCGGCGTATTCGCCGACCAGGGTGGTTTCGCTGTTGTCGAACACCAGCTCGATGCTGGCCTGGCTGACCGGCTTGCGGCCACTGGAGCCGTTGAAGATGACATCGGTCATCGACTCGCCGCGCAGGTTCTTCGCCGAACTCTCGCCCATCACCCAGCGCACGGCATCGATGATGTTGGACTTGCCACAGCCGTTGGGGCCGACCACGGCCGCCATGTTGCTGGGGAAATTGACCGTGGTCGGGTCGACGAACGACTTGAACCCGGCCAGGCGAATGCACTTCAGGCGCATCGGTCAGCCTCGGGCCAACGCCGCCAGCACCAGTTCGCAGCTGCGCTGGCCATAGGCGGTGAGCACCTCGCGAATGCGCGGCAGGTCACGGGCGATCACGGCGTCGAGCAGGCGGGCGAACAGGTCCAGATAGTCGATCATGCTGGCCTGGCGCTGGTCCAGCGACAGGTAGTAGGCACGGCTCATCGCCGGCTGCAGGTTTTCCACGGTTTCCTGCAGGAACGGGTTGTCGGCGAACGGGTAGGCCGCCCGCATGACTGCGAAGCTGTCGGCGACGAAGGCCTTGATGTCCAGCTGGTCATGGGCTCGCTGCAGGCGCTGCTGGATTTCCAGGAACGGGCGCAGGTCGGCATCGGTGCGCCATTTTTGCGCAACCGCGTTACCCAACAGGATGTAGAACTCGCCCATCAGTGCGCACAGGCTGCGCACACTGCGCTCGTCGAGCTCGGTCACATGGGCACCCCGGCGCGGCAGGATCGCCACCAGGTGGCGGCGTTCGAGGATCAGCAGCGCCTCGCGCACCGAGCCGCGGCTGACGTTGAGTGCCTGGGTGACCTTCTGCTCCTGGATACGCTCGCCTGGCGCCAGCTCGCCACGGATGATGCGTTCGGCCAGGTAATCGGCAATCTGCTCGGAGAGGCTGTCCGGGGCCTTGAACGTCATGGTTTTCCTTCAAAATCATTGAACTGGGCACAAGGAGCGGATTGTAGCGTACTTGGCCGGTAATCGCGCAGAGGGGCCTGGCGGTTTATTTGACCTGCAAGGCAACCATACGCCCGGCGCGATCTATGCTTGGAATATGGGCAATGTGTGCGGCCGGGCTTGGACATGAGCAATTTCTTCTTGACCTTTGAGTCAGAAAAATATTGACCAGCTGGACAGCTCTTGCTTAGAGTCCGCCCAACAACAATAAAACCATTGCGAGGCCATCCCCGTGATCCAGTTTCTCGTAAACCAGGAGCTGCGTAGTGAGCATGCCCTGGACCCGAACATGACGGTGCTGCAGTACCTGCGCGAGCACCTGGGCAAACCTGGCACCAAGGAGGGCTGCGCCAGTGGTGACTGCGGCGCCTGCACCGTGGTGGTCGGCGAACTGACCCAGGACGACCAGGGCAACGACAGCATCCGCTACCGTAGCCTCAACTCGTGCCTGACCTTCGTCTCGTCGCTGCACGGCAAGCAACTGATCAGCGTCGAGGGTCTCAAGTACCAGGGCCAGCTGCACAGCGTGCAACAGGCCATGGCCGATTGCCATGGCTCGCAGTGCGGCTTCTGTACACCCGGCTTCGTCATGTCGCTGTTCGCCCTGCAGAAGAACAGCAGCGGCCCCGACCTGCACCAGGCCCAGGAAGCCCTGGCCGGCAACCTGTGCCGCTGCACCGGCTACCGGCCGATCCTCGACGCCGCCGAGCAGAGCTGCCGCCAGCCCTGCCGCGACCAGTTCGATGCCCAGCAGGCACAGACCATCAGCCGCCTTAAGGCCATTGCCCCAACCCAGACCGGCGAACTGAACAGTGGCGACAAGCGCTGCCTGGTACCACTGACCGTGGCCGACCTGGCCGACCTGTACAGCTCGCACCCCGAAGCGCGGCTGCTGGCCGGCGGTACCGACCTGGCACTGGAAGTCACCCAGTTCCACAAGACCTTGCCGGTGATGATCTACGTCGGCCATGTGGCCGAGCTCAAGCGCATCGAGAAAACCGCCAGCCATCTGGAAATCGGCGCCGCCACACCGCTCACCGACTGCTACGGTGCGCTGAACGAGGAATACCCGGACTTCGGTGCCCTGCTGCACCGCTTCGCCTCGCTGCAGATCCGCAACCAGGGCACCCTGGGCGGCAATATCGGCAACGCTTCGCCAATCGGTGACTCGCCACCCCTGCTGATTGCCCTGGATGCACAGATCGTCCTGCGCCAGGGCGATCGCCAGCGGGTGATGCCACTGGAAGACTACTTCATCGACTACCGCATCACCGCCCGCCAGGACAGCGAGTTCATCGAGAAGATCATCGTGCCGCGCGCCACCAGCGATTGGGCGTTCCGCGCCTATAAAGTGTCCAAACGCCTGGACGATGACATTTCTGCCGTATGCGGCGCCTTCAACCTGAGCATCGAAGACGGCGTGGTCAGCGGTGTGCGCATCGCCTTCGGCGGCATGGCGGCGATCCCCAAACGGGCCCGTGCCTGCGAAGCGGCGCTGCGCGGCAAGCCGTGGAACCAGGCTGCCATCGAGCGCGCCTGCCAGGCCCTGGCGGAAGACTTCACCCCGCTCAGCGACTTCCGCGCCAGCAAGGAATACCGCCTGCTGACCGCCCAGAACCTGCTGCGCAAGTACTTCATCGAACAGCAAACGCCGTACATCGAAACCCGGGTGACCGCTTATGTCTAACCATCACGTAGCCAAGAGCCAGGCCGAGATGGCCGAACTGTTCAGCCAGGACCTGACCACCGGGGTCGGCCGCAGCGTCAAGCACGACAGCGCCGACAAGCATGTGTCCGGCGAGGCCGTGTACATCGACGACCGCCTGGAATTCCCCAACCAGCTGCACGTCTATGCGCGCACCGCCGACCGCGCCCACGCGCGCATCCTGCGCATCGACACCACGCCGTGCTATGCCTTCGAGGGCGTGCGCATCGCCATCACCCACGAAGACATCCCCGGCCTCAAGGACATTGGCCCGGTGGTAGCCGGCGACCCGCTGCTGGCCATCGACAAGGTCGAGTTCTTCGGCCAGCCAGTGCTCGCCGTGGCCGCCCGCGACCTCGATACCGCGCGCCGTGCGGCCATGGCCGCCATCGTCGAGTATGAAGACCTGGAGCCGGTGCTGGATGTGGTCGAAGCACTGCGCAAGAAGCACTTCGTGCTCGACAGCCACACCCACCAGCGTGGCGATTCCGCCGCTGCCCTGGCCAGTGCACCGCACCGCATCCAGGGCACCCTGCACATCGGTGGCCAGGAGCACTTCTACCTGGAAACGCAGATTTCCTCGGTGATGCCCACCGAAGACGGCGGCATGATCGTCTACTGCTCCACGCAAAACCCCACCGAAGTGCAGAAACTGGTCGCCGAAGTACTCGACGTGCCAATGAACAAGGTGGTGCTGGACATGCGCCGCATGGGTGGCGGTTTTGGCGGCAAGGAAACCCAGGCCGCCAGCCCGGCGTGCCTGTGCGCCGTGGTGGCGCGCCTGACCGGCCAGCCGACCAAGATGCGCCTGCCACGGGTCGAAGACATGACCATGACCGGCAAACGCCACCCGTTCTACGTCGAGTACGACGTGGGCTTCGACGACGACGGGCGCCTGCACGGCATCAACTTCGACCTGGCCGGCAACTGCGGCTACTCGCCCGACCTGTCCGGTTCGATCGTCGACCGCGCCATGTTCCACTCCGACAACGCCTACTACCTGGGCGATGCCACCGTGCACGGCCACCGCTGCAAGACCAACACAGCCTCCAACACCGCCTATCGCGGCTTTGGCGGCCCGCAGGGGATGGTCGCCATCGAGCAGGTGATGGACCACATCGCTCGCCACCTGGGCCGCGACCCGCTGGCGGTGCGCAAGGCCAACTACTACGGCAAGACCGAGCGCAACGTCACCCACTACTACCAGACCGTCGAGCACAACATGCTCGAAGAGATGACCGCCGAACTGGAAGCCAGCAGTGACTATGCCGAGCGCCGCGAGTCGATCCGCCGCTTCAACGCCAACAGCCCGGTCCTGAAGAAGGGCCTGGCACTGACACCGGTCAAGTTCGGTATTTCGTTCACCGCCACCTTCCTCAACCAGGCCGGTGCGCTGATCCATATCTACACCGACGGCAGTATCCACCTGAACCATGGCGGCACCGAGATGGGCCAGGGCCTGAACACCAAGGTGGCACAGGTGGTGGCGCAGATCTTCCAGGTCGATTTCAGCCGTATCCAGATCACCGCCACCAATACTGACAAGGTGCCCAACACCTCACCGACCGCTGCCTCCAGTGGTGCCGACCTGAACGGCAAGGCAGCGCAGAACGCTGCGGAGATCCTCAAAAAGCGCCTGACCGAGTTCGCCGCACGGCACTACCAGGTGACCGAGGAAGACGTCGAGTTCCGCAACGGCCATGTGCGCGTGCGCGACCAGATCGTCAGCTTCGAGCAGCTGGTGCAGCAGGCCTATTTTGCCCAGGTGTCGCTGTCCAGCACCGGTTTCTACCGCACGCCAAAGATCTACTACGACCGCAGCCAGGCACGTGGCCGGCCGTTCTACTACTTCGCCTTCGGCGCCGCCTGCGTGGAGGTGATCGTCGACACCCTGACCGGCGAATACAAGATGCTGCGCGCCGACATCCTGCACGATGTGGGTGATTCGCTGAACCCGGCCATCGACATCGGCCAGGTGGAAGGCGGCTTCATCCAGGGCATGGGCTGGCTGACCACCGAAGAACTGGTGTGGAACGCCAAGGGCAAGCTGATGACCAACGGCCCGGCCAGCTACAAGATCCCGGCAGTGGCGGACATGCCGCTGGACTTGCGGGTAAAGCTGGTGGAAAACCGCAAGAACCCTGAGGACACCGTGTTCCACTCCAAGGCCGTGGGCGAACCGCCGTTCATGCTCGGCATCGCCGCCTGGTGCGCGATCAAGGACGCCGTGGCCAGCATCGCCGACTACCGCGTGCAGCCACAGGTGGATGCACCGGCGACGCCGGAGCGGGTGTTGTGGGGTTGCGAGCAGATGCGCAAGGCAGTGGCTGCAGCGCAACCTGCCGAGCCGGAGCTGGAAACCGTGTCTCACTGACAATGCAGGGCCCTGTGGGAGCGGGTTTACCCGCGAATGCGATAGTGGTTTCACCGCCGCATTCGCGGGTGAACCCGCTCCCACAGGGATCGCGACGCGATTATAGAGAGGTTGCATCATGCACCAATGGATCAACGCCCTCGCCGACCATCAGTCCCGTGGCGAAGCCTGCGTGCTGGTTACCATCATCGAGGAGCGCGGCTCGACCCCGCGCAATGCCGGCTCGAAAATGGTCGTCAGCGCCAGCGGCCTGTTCGACACCATCGGCGGCGGCCACCTGGAATACAAGGCCCTGCACATCGCCCGGCAAATGCTCGAAGAGCACCGCACCACCCCGCATCTGGAGCGCTTCAGCCTCGGTGCCAGCCTTGGCCAGTGCTGCGGCGGCGTCACTGTGCTGCTGTTCGAACCCATGGCCGCGGTGCAGGCGCAGATCGCGGTGTTCGGCGCGGGCCATGTCGGCCGGGCTCTGGTACCCTTGCTCGCCGCGCTGCCCTGCCGGGTGCGCTGGATCGATTCGCGCGAGCAGGAATTCCCTGCCCTGATCCCCGACGGGGTGACCAAGGTGGTCAGCGAGGATCCGGTCGACGAAGTGGCAGACCTGCCGCCAGGCTGCTACTGCATCGTCATGACCCACAACCACCAGCTCGACCTGGAACTGACCGCCGCCATTCTCAAGCGCAACGACTTCACCTGGTTCGGCCTGATCGGCTCGAAGACCAAACGGGTCAAGTTCGAACACCGCCTGCGCGAGCGCGGCTATGACGAGGCCGTGATGGCGCGCATGCGCTGCCCGATGGGCCTGGCCGAGGTCAAGGGCAAGCTGCCCATCGAGATCGCCGTGTCCATCGCCGGTGAAATCATCGCCACCTACAACGCCTGCTTCGGCCAGCACGACGCTGCCGCCAATGCCGGCCCCATTGCCCAGTTGCTGCCGCCCTCCCGGCGCAGCCAAGCCATTTGACGAGTGTGTTATGACCGTTACCCGCAAAGCCTACCGTGCCGCCATCCTGCACAGCATCGCCGACCCGGCCGAGGTGGGTCTGGAGGCTTCCCATGAATACTTCGAGGACGGCCTGCTGGTGGTCGACAATGGCCGTATCAGCGCCGTAGGCCACGCCGCCGAACTGTTGCCGACCCTGGACGCCGATATCCCGGTCGAGCACTACCAGGACGCACTGATCACCCCAGGCTTCATCGACACCCATATCCATTTCCCGCAGACCGGCATGATCGGCTCCTACGGCGAACAGTTGCTGGACTGGCTGAATACCTACACCTTCCCCTGCGAAAAGCAGTTCGCCGACAAGGAACACGCCGACCAAGTGGCGAAAATCTTCCTCAAGGAACTGCTGCGCAACGGCACCACCACCGCCCTGGTGTTCGGCAGCGTGCACCCGGAATCGGTCAATGCCCTGTTCGAAGAAGCCGAACGCCTGGACCTGCGCCTGATCGCCGGCAAGGTGATGATGGACCGCAACGCCCCGGATTACCTGACCGACACCGCAGAGTCCGGCTATGCCGAAAGCAAGGCGCTGATCGAGCGCTGGCACGGCAAGGGCCGCCTGCATTATGCAGTCACCCCGCGCTTCGCCCCGACCAGTACGTCTGAACAGCTGGCGCTGGCGGGCCAACTGCTCAAGGAGCACCCGGGCGTGTACATGCACACGCACCTGTCGGAAAACCTCAAGGAAATCGAGTGGGTCAAGTCGCTGTTCCCCGAGCAGAAGGGTTACCTCGACGTCTACGACCACTTCGAGCTGCTGGGCGAACGCTCGGTATTCGCCCATGGCGTGCACCTGTGCGATGACGAATGCCAGCGCCTGGCCGAAACCGGCTCGGCGGTGGCCTTCTGCCCCACCTCCAACCTGTTCCTCGGCAGCGGCCTGTTCAACCTGCCCCAGGCCGAGCGCTTCAAGGTCAATGTGGGCCTGGGCACTGACGTTGGCGCCGGCACCAGCTTCTCGCTGCTCAACACCCTGAACGAAGCGTACAAGGTGATGCAACTGCAGGGCGCACGCCTGCACCCGTACAAGTCACTGTACCTGGCCACCCTCGGCGGCGCCCGCGCGCTGCGCCTGGACGACCGCATCGGCAGCCTGCGCCCGGGTAACGATGCCGACTTCGTGGTGCTGGACTACAAGGCCACGCCTTTGCTGGACTACCGCATCCAGCAGTCCAACAGCATCGAGGAAACCCTGTTCGTGCTGACCACCCTCGGCGACGACCGCACCGTGCGTGAAACCTACGCCGCTGGGCGTTGCGTGCACCAGCGCTAAGGTTCTTTTGCCAGGCCCCGGTACAGTGCGCCGCCGATCGCAGCACCAATCAGCGGCGCCACCCAGAACAGCCACAGCTGTTGCAGGGCCCAGCCACCGACGAACAAGGCCGGCCCCGTGCTACGCGCGGGGTTGACCGAGGTATTGGTCACCGGGATCGAGATCAGGTGGATCAGGGTCAAAGCCAAACCGATGGCGATCGGCGCAAAACCCGCCGGCGCCCGGGCGTCGGTGGCGCCCATGATCACCACCAGGAACATCGCCGTCATCACCACTTCACTGACAAAGCCCGCCCCGAGCGTGTAGCCGCCAGGCGAGTGGTCGGCGTAGCCGTTCGAAGCCAATCCCGCAGACAGCTCGAAACCTGACTTGCCGCTGGCGATGAGGTAGATCACACCTGCCGCCAGAATGGCGCCGATCACCTGGGCGATCACATAGGGCAGCAGCTCTTTGGCCGGAAAGCGCCCGCCCACCACCAGCCCGAACGACACGGCGGGGTTGAGGTGACAGCCGGAGATATGGCCGATGGCGAAGGCCATGGTCAGCACGGTGAGGCCGAAGGCGAAGGCGACGCCAAGTACACCGATGCCGATGGGCGAGCTGGCGGCGAGTACCGCACTGCCGCAGCCGCCGAGCACCAGCCAGAAGGTGCCGACCAGCTCGGCCCCCATGCGTTTACCGAGGGACATGCTCATGAGTCCATTCCTCAAGAAGTTGAACGCAACGAATGCGCAAGCCCAACTGCTTGATGAAGGTTTGCTCACAAGAATTTAGCAGACACCAGGCTAATGGCCAGAAATGGCTGGGGGCCGCTTCGCGCCCCATTCGCAGCACAAGGCTGCTCCTACAGGGGTTATGCAATGCCTGTAGGAGCAGCCTTGTGCTGCGAATGGGCTGCAAAGCAGCCCCCTTTAGTCAACCAGGCAAACGATCAACCCTTGACCGATACCTTGGGCTTTTTCAGCAAGTGCGAGAACACCGCATGCAGATCGTCCGAGGCACTCTCCTCGTCCAGGTTCAGCTTGCTGTCGATGTGGTCCATGTGGTGCATCATCAGGCTCACCGCCTGCTCGGCATCGCGCGCCTCGATGGCATCGATCAGCTGCATGTGCTCGTCATACGAGCAATGCGAGCGGTTGCCGCTTTCGTACTGGGCGATGATCAACGAAGTCTGCGACACCAGGCTGCGCTGGAAGCTGACCAGCGGCGCATTGCCCGCAGCCTCGGCCAGCTTGAGGTGGAATTCGCCGGAAAGACGAATGCCGGCACCACGGTCACCACGCGAGAAGCTGTCGCGCTCCTCCCGCACCATCTGCCGCAGCTCGTTGAGCTGCTCGAGGGTAGCGTGCTGCACGGCCAGTTCGGTAATGGCCCGTTCGACCATGCGCCTGGAGAAGAACACCTGACGGGCTTCTTCCACCGTAGGGCTGGCCACCACTGCGCCGCGGTTCGGCCGCAACAGCACCACGCTTTCATGGGCCAGCCGCGACAACGCGCGGCGAATGATGGTGCGGCTGACGCCGAAGATCTCGCCCAGCGCTTCCTCGCTCAACTTGGTACCCGGTGCCAGACGCTGCTCGAGGATTGCCTCGAAAATATGCGCGTAGACGATGTCGTCCTGGGTACCACTGCGGCCAGCCTTGCCGGTACGCGCAGGTTTCTTCAGAGGTTGCAGCTGTTCGTTCATGGGCTCTCGAGGCACGAAGGAAAGTATGGCGCCATTGTACACAGGCTGAGCCGTTTCTGCAGGTGGCCTTTTACCTATATAGCCGTTGTATGACGTATTGCGCACACAAAAGATAAAACATTATTTGCTTTATTTGTACACAAAAGCATAATCCACCGAGCAACTTCTTGACCCATAAGTCAACAAACCGGTCAGACGTCTGCCTTCCCTCGCGGAGCCGCCAAGTGCATTGCGCAGGCCCATGGTTCCAGAACAACAAGAAAGACTTGAGGAGTACTCGCTGTGGAAAGCCGCAAATCCGAAGCCCCTACGCTGGATCTTGCCCCACCGCTCGAAACGAGCTGGCTGGAGCGGATTTTCAAACTCAAGCAACACGGCAGCACCGTCAGAACCGAAATGATCGCCGGCGTGACCACCTTCATCACCATGGCCTACATCATCTTCGTCAACCCCAACATCATGGCCGACGCAGGCATCGACCACGGTGCCGCCTTCGTCGCCACCTGCATCGCCGCCGCGCTGGGCTGCCTGCTGATGGGCCTGTACGCCAACTGGCCGGTGGGCCTGGCGCCGGGCATGGGGCTCAACGCCTTCTTCACCTACACCGTGGTCGGCACCATGGGCTACAACTGGGAAACGGCACTGGGCGCAGTATTCGTCTCGGGCGTGCTGTTCATGTTCCTGACCTTGTCGAAAGTGCGCGAATGGTTGCTCAACAGCATCCCGGTCAGCCTGCGCCATGCCATGGGGGCCGGCGTCGGATTGTTTCTCGGGCTGATCGGCCTGAAGACGGCAGGCATCATCGTCGACAGCCCCGCCACGCTGATCAAGCTGGGCTCGCTGCATGAGCCAGGGCCGCTGCTGGCGGCGGTGTGCTTCCTGCTGATCGCCATCCTCAGCTACAAGCGAGTGTTCGGTGCAATCCTGATCAGCATCATCGGTGTCACCCTGGCCGGCTGGGGCCTGGGCCTGGTGAAATTCGGCGGGGTGATGTCGATGCCGCCTAGCCTGGCTCCGACCTGGATGGCCATGGATGTGGCTGGCGTTTTCAACGTCAGCATGATCAGCGTGGTGCTGGCGTTCCTGTTCGTGCACATGTTCGACACCGCCGGCACGCTAATGGGCGTGGCGCAGCGAGCCAACCTGGTGGCACCGGACGGGCGTATCGAGAACTTATCGAAGGCGCTGAAGGCTGACAGCGCTTCGAGTGTGTTCGGTGCCGTGGTCGGTGTGCCGCCGGTGACCAGTTATGTGGAAAGTGCTGCCGGCGTGGCCGCTGGTGGCCGTACCGGCCTGACGGCGGTGGTGGTCGGCCTGCTGTTCATTGCCGCCATGTTCTTCGCGCCATTGGCCGGAATGATTCCGGCCTATGCCACCGCGGGCGCACTGATCTACGTGGCAATGCTGATGATGGGCAGCATGGCGCATATCCACTGGGACGAAGCTACCGACAGCATTCCGGCGATCGTCACGGTGATCATGATGCCGCTGACTTTCTCGGTCGCCGATGGTATTGCCCTGGGCTTCATCAGCTACGTCGCGCTGAAGGCAGGTACCGGCAAGTACAAGGAAATCTCCGCCAGTCTGTGGGTGCTGTGCGCGATTTTCATTGCCAAGTTTGTGTTCCTCTGACCTTCACTGCATCGACGAAGGGCGCTCAGGCGCCTTTTGTCATTTTCGGCACATTTGCAGCAACCGCATATACCGGTGTACTGATATTTTTGTCAGGTGCAAGGTATATCAGAAATGGTTAAAAATCAGGGGAATCTCACAAGCGTTATCGCCATAGGCATTACCAATGCTCAACATCGCCCTCCTCCCATCGGCCTATACCGCATACGGCTTCACCGGAGCAGACAAAAGGCGGATTGGTTTCAATGGAGAGTTTCGGGATACGGTTTCCGGATCTTACCCGCTCGGCAACGGCCACAGGGCATTCAGCCCCGTGCTGATGAGGTTCGTGAGTCCCGATGATTACAGCCCATTTCTAGAAGGCGGTTTGAATGCCTATGCATATTGTCTAGGAGACCCGGTAAACCTTATCGACCCCAAGGGAAGCAATGGTTTTTTTAAAGGCGTCGCCAAAACGCTCAAGAATATATTCATCCCAGGCGATGCTCCTATTGAACAGTTCTCCCCCACCCGCCGACGCTTGCACGAACAGGTCGACACGTCTTCGCAATGGGGACAAGCGACAGCGGTCATCAACAAGGCAATGGGTAGTAATAGGGATACCAGTATTCCTGACTGGAAGGCTGACAGGTACATCCTGCGATCACAGAATGCTTCAGCAAGTTTGAGCCCAAACAAGAAAAACAGCTTGAGTGAGCCGACGCTATTTTTCGGTTCCAGTTTCGAGTGGGGCCAGGTGGCCGTACAGGCCTTGCGAGGCAGTAACAATGAACAGGCGGGGGCTGCAGCCGTGGGGCTCAGCTTCAACTTTGCAGGTGGGATCATGGCAGGTGCTGGAGTTCATTCGAACTACAAAACAGGCCGGATACTGTCCGCGCCTGCAAATCTACAAACCACCATTCGCCAATAAAAAAAGCCCGCCAGTGTGAGAGCGGGCCAAAGGACCTACGAAGATTCTTCTAGCGACCAACTAGCTTCCACGATAGGTCGAATAGCTGTACGGCGAGATCAGCAGCGGCACGTGGTAGTGCTCCTGCTGCTCGTCGATACCAAAGCGCAGCACGACAACATCCAGAAACGCCTGGGCCGGCAGCTGTACACCGCGAGCGCGGTAGTAGTCACCAGCGCTGAACTGCAGCTGGTAGACGCCGGTACGGTAGTCGTCACCCTGCAGCAGCGGCGCATCGACGCGGCCATCGCTGTTGGTCAGGGCGGTGTTCACCAGCTCAAGCTGCTGGCCTTCGACACGGTACAGCTCGACCTTGATCGAGCTGCCCGGGCAGCCATGCGCGGCATCCAGTACGTGTGTGGTCAAACGTCCCATTGCTTGTCGCCTCTTGTTCAATCTGTGGGCAAAAAATACTCAGCCGTCGCACCCGCATAGCGCCTGCGGCAGGCGGGAATGACGTCATTAAGACATTCCGAGCCAAGATTGTACACAATTTTTTCAACCCATCTGTCGCCCGCAGCGAATCTTGCCCCTGAGCGACCCACCGATCGCAAAGACAGGCCTGGTAACGACACCAACATCATTAGCTGACCAATCAGGCAGGTTTCTTGCACTGTTTTTCAAGGTTGCTGCGAGGCGACAAAAGGGAAGAAATGCGGAAAAACAGGCTTACAAAAGATTTCAGAAGTTGTATACAATCAGCCCATCCGGTGGTGCGACATCCCGACGCGGTCCGCCCACCCCCGCACAAACGCACAAGAAGGAAGACTGCAGTGAGCGCTGACTACCCTCGCGACCTGATCGGTTACGGCAACAACCCTCCTCACCCGCAATGGCCGGGCAACGCTCGCATCGCGCTGTCTTTCGTCCTCAACTACGAGGAAGGTGGCGAACGCAACATCCTGCACGGTGACAAGGAGTCCGAAGCGTTCCTCTCGGAAATGGTCGCCGCCCAGCCACTGCAGGGCGTGCGCAACATGAGCATGGAATCGCTGTACGAGTACGGCAGCCGTGCCGGCGTGTGGCGCCTGCTGAAACTGTTCAAGGACAGCGGCGTGCCGTTGACCATCTTCGCCGTGGCCATGGCCGCCCAGCGCCACCCCGACGTGATCCGTGCCATGGCCGAGGCCGGTCATGAAATCTGCAGCCACGGCTACCGCTGGATCGACTACCAGTACATGGACGAGGCCCAGGAGCGCGAGCACATGCTCGAAGCCATCCGCATCCTCACCGAAATCACCGGCGAGCGCCCGCTGGGCTGGTACACCGGCCGCACCGGCCCGAACACCCGTCGACTGGTGATGGAGGAAGGCGGCTTCCTGTATGACAGCGACACCTACGACGACGACCTGCCCTACTGGGAGCCGAACAACCCTACCGGCAAGCCGCACCTGGTGATCCCCTACACCCTCGACACCAACGACATGCGCTTCACCCAGGTACAGGGCTTCAACTGCGGCGAGCAGTTCTTCCAGTACCTGAAGGACGCCTTCGATGTGCTGTACGCCGAGGGCGCCGAAGCACCGAAAATGCTGTCCATCGGCCTGCACTGCCGCCTGGTCGGCCGCCCGGCGCGCCTGGCCGCACTGAAGCGCTTCGTCGATTACGCAAAAAGCCATGACCAGGTCTGGTTCGCCCGTCGCGTGGACATCGCCCGCCACTGGCACGCCACCCATCCGTACAAGAAAGAGAACGCCTGATGACCGCCTTCAAGACCCTCAAGCCATCCGCCCTGGACCGCGACGCCTTCGTCAAGGCCTTCGCCGACATCTACGAGCACTCGCCGTGGGTAGCCGAAAAAGCCTATGACCTGGGTCAACTGGGCGAACTGGACGAGATCGAGGCGCTGCACCAGCGCATGAGCGACATCCTGCTCAGCGCCAACCACGCCGACCAGTTGGCGCTGATCAACGCTCACCCGGACCTGGCCGGCAAGGCCGCCATCCAGGGCGAGCTGACCGAATCGAGCACCAACGAGCAGGCCGGCGCCGGTATTCACCAGTGCACCGCCGAAGAGTTCGCCCGTTTCACCGAGCTGAACGACGCCTACAAGGCCAAGTTCCAGTTCCCGTTCATCATGGCGGTAAAAGGCAGCAACCGGCACCAGATCCTCGCCTCCTTCGAAAAACGCATCCACAACGATGCCGATGCCGAATTCAAGGAAGCCCTGGCGCAGATCAACCTGATCGCCCTGTTCCGCCTGCTGCAGCTGTAAAGCCGCCGCAACGCTTGAGCCTTATCCAGAACAACGAACATAGAAGAGATATCCGCATGCGCACCCTGATGATCGAGCCCCTGACCAAAGAAGCCTTCGCCCCCTTCGGAGACGTGATCGAAACCGACGGCAGCGACCACTTCATGATCAACAACGGCTCGACCATGCGCTTCCACAAGCTCGCCACGGTCGAAACCGCCGAGCCTGAAGACAAGGCGATCATCAGCATCTTCCGCGCCGACGCGCTGGACATGCCGCTGACCGTGCGCATGCTGGAACGCCATCCGCTGGGCAGCCAGGCTTTCATCCCGCTGCTCGGCAACCCCTTTCTGATCGTGGTCGCGCCAGTTGGCGATGCACCTGTATCAGGTTTGGTCCGAGCCTTCCGCAGTAATGGCAGGCAGGGCGTTAATTACCATCGCGGCGTCTGGCACCACCCGGTGCTGACGATCGAAAAGCGGGATGACTTCCTGGTGGTTGATCGCAGTGGTTCCGGCAACAACTGCGACGAGCATTACTTCACCGAGGAACAGATGCTGGTCCTCAATCCCCACCAATAAGAAAAGGTCGGTCATTCAAGGGCATTGCCCGAGCGGGTGACCGGCAAGAGGTACATACTGTGGAAGCACACCTTCACGAATGGCTGAACCTGAGCATTCGCTGGGTTCACATGATCACCGGTGTCGCCTGGATCGGTGCATCGTTCTACTTCGTCTGGCTGGAGAACCACCTGAACCGAAGCAACCCGCGCGATGGGTTGTCGGGTGATCTCTGGGCAATTCACGGCGGTGGTATCTACCACCTGGAGAAATACAAGCTCGCCCCCCCGAAAATGCCCGAGAACCTGCACTGGTTCAAATGGGAGGCCTACTTCACCTGGATGTCCGGTATTGCCCTGCTGTGCGTGGTGTTCTACTGGAACCCGACCCTGTACCTGCTGGCCCCTGGCAGCACCTTGAGCGGTGCCGAAGGCGTGGCCATCGGTATCGGCTCGCTGATCGCAGGCTGGTTCATCTACGACTTCCTGTGCGACTCGCCTCTGGGCAAGAAGCCAGCGCTGCTCGGTGCGGTACTGTTCGTGCTGATCATCGCGGCATGCTGGGGCTTCAGCCTGGTGTTCAGCGGCCGTGGTGCGTACCTGCACACCGGCGCGATCATCGGCACCATCATGGTCGGCAACGTGTTCCGCATCATCATGCCAGCCCAGCGCCAGCTGGTTGCGGCGATCGAGAACAACCAGACCCCAGACCCGGTACTGCCGGCCAAGGGCCTGCTGCGCTCGCGCCACAACAACTACTTCACCCTGCCGGTGCTGTTCATCATGATCAGCAACCACTTCCCGAGCACCTACGGTAGCCAGTACAACTGGCTGATCCTGGCCGGTATCGCAGTAGCCGCGGTCCTGATCCGCCACTACTTCAACACCCGCCACGACAGCAACAAGTACGCCTGGACCCTGCCGGTCGGCGCCCTGGCGATGATCTGCCTGGCCTATGTCACCGGTCCGAAACCGATGGCCGTCAGCCCGGAGCAAGCTGCGGCGAAGATCGAATACCAGCCTCTGCCTGCAACTGCGGTTGGTGGCAAGACCGCTGCCGAGCAACGCGCCGAGGACGCCGCCAAGGCTGCCGCAGCGCCTGCCGCGCCGGCCGAAGCCCCAGCCCAGGCCACCGCCCAGGCCGGCGGCGAGAGCTTCGACAAGATCCACAATGTCATTCAGGAACGCTGCACCGTGTGCCACTCGTCCAAGCCGACCAGCCCACTGTTCAGCGCCGCCCCTGCCGGCGTGATGTTCGACACCCCGCAGCAGATCCAGGCCCAGGCCGCGCGCATCCAGGCGCAAGCGGTCGCCAGCCAGATCATGCCGCTGGGCAACATCACCCAGATGACCACCGAAGAGCGCAAGCTCGTCGGTGACTGGATCGCCAAAGGCGCCCCGGTCAACTGAAACACAATTGTCGGGATAACACCGCCCCCTGTGGGAGCGGGTTCACCCGCGAAGAGGCCGGCACTCCCGGCCTCTGTTTCAAGACATATGCAACAAGCAAGCATCGAGCGTTCAGCGTCAGGCGGGAACCCCAGGCTCTCTTCACAGCGAGCCTGCCGCCTGAGGCCGGCGCTTGGATCCGAGAATAAAAACAAAACTCGAGGTGCTGCATGTCCGAGTCACGCAAGGCGTACATCCCTGTTGCGCCGCCGCGCGAGCCCTTGCCCCTGTTCCAACTGTTCCTGGTTGGCCTGCAACACGTTCTGCTGATGTACGGTGGTGCCATCGCCGTGCCATTGATCATCGGCCAGGCCGCCGGGTTGTCCCGTGAAGAAGTCGCTTTCCTGATCAACGCCGACCTGCTGGTCGCTGGCGTCGCCACCATCATCCAGTCCTTCGGTATCGGCCCGGTGGGCATCCGCATGCCGGTGATGATGGGTGCCAGTTTCGCTGCCGTCGGCAGCATGGTGGCCATGGCCGGCATGCCCGGCGTGGGCCTGCAGGGGATCTTCGGCGCGACCATTGCCGCCGGGTTCTTCGGCATGCTGATCGCGCCGTTCATGTCCAAGGTCGTACGCTTCTTCCCACCCCTGGTTACCGGCACGGTGATCACCTCGATTGGCCTGTCGCTGTTCCCGGTGGCAGTCAACTGGGCCGGTGGTGGCCAACAGGCAGATACCTTCGGCTCGCCGATCTACCTGCTGGTGGCCGGCCTGGTACTGGCGGTAATCCTGCTGATCAACCGCTTCATGCGCGGTTTCTGGGTCAACGTGTCGGTGCTGGTGGGCATGGGCCTGGGCTACATCCTGGCCGGCTCCATCGGCATGGTCGACCTGTCGGGCCTGAACGACGCACCGTGGCTGCAAGTGGTCACCCCACTGCACTTCGGCATGCCGACCTTCAGCCTGGCGCCGATCCTGTCCATGTGCCTGGTGGTGGTGATCATCTTCGTCGAGTCCACCGGCATGTTCCTGGCCCTGGGCAAGGTGACCGATCGTGAAGTTACCCCAGGGATGCTGCGTCGCGGCCTGCTGTGCGATGCCGGTGCGTCGTTCATCGCCGGCTTCTTCAACACCTTCACCCACTCCTCGTTCGCCCAGAACATCGGCCTGGTGCAGATGACCGGGGTGCGCTGCCGCTATGTCACCATCGTGGCCGGTGCACTGCTGATCCTGCTCAGCCTGCTGCCCAAGGCGGCCTTCCTGATCGCCTCGATCCCGCCTGCGGTGCTGGGCGGCGCGTCCATCGCCATGTTCGGCATGGTCACCGCCACCGGGATCAAGATTCTCCAGGAGGCGGACATCGGCGACCGTCGCAACCAGCTGCTGGTTGCAGTGAGCGTCGGCTTCGGGTTGATCCCCGTGGTACGTCCGGAGTTCTTCGCCCAGATGCCCCAGTGGATGGAGCCCATCACCCACAGTGGCATCGCCATGGCCACGGTCAGTGCCCTGGTGTTGAACGTGCTGTTCAACATCCTTGGTGGTGCCGACCGCGCGGTGCACAACGAAGCCTGTCACCAACATTGAGCCAGACGGGGCGGCGCATGGCCGCCCCGCATTCACACAGGCAGTAAACGCAACACCGTCGGCCCGCCGGAATGGGCCGCCCGGGGCGCCTGCGCGCCAAATAAACCGCCAACAAAAACAATAAGTCCGGGAATCACAACATGAAGCGCATCACCACGTCCCTGTTGCTGGGCAGCAGCCTGCTGGCCACCCTCCCCTCGCATGCAGGCGAATGGCTGCAATGGCACGGCGAAAGCCTGACCTACCTGTACGGCAAGGACTTCAAGGTCAACCCTGATATCCAGCAGACCATCACGTTCGAGCACGCCAACAAATGGAAGTACGGCGACACCTTCATGTTCGTCGACAAGATCTTCTACAACGGCAAGGCCGACGCCAGCAAAGGCGTCACCACCTACTACGGCGAGTTCAGCCCACGCCTGTCATTCGGCAAGATCTTTGACAAGAAGCTGGCCTTCGGCCCGATCAAGGACGTACTGCTGGCCATGACCTACGAGCGCGGCGAAGGCGACAACGAGGCCTACCTGATCGGCCCTGGTTTCGACCTGAACGTCCCCGGCTTCAACTATTTCACCCTGAATTTCTACGTGCGCAACACCGAGGGCAGCCGCCCGGGTGACAACGTCTGGCAGATCACCCCCGGCTGGTCGTACACCATCCCCGTGGGCAGGTCCGACATTCTGATCGACGGCTACATGGACTGGGTGACCGACAATGACCAGACCCGCCGTGGCACCTACCACGCCAACCTGCACTTCAACCCGCAGGTGAAGTACGACCTGGGCAAAGCGCTGAACCTGGGCGCCAAGCAGCTGTACGTGGGCTTTGAGTACAGCTACTGGAAGGACAAGTACGGCATCGACAGCCGCGGCAATCTGGAAAGCAACCAGAGTGTCGCCAGTGCGCTGATCAAAGTGCACTTCTAGAAAACTGACCAAACGCACAAGTTTGTTCCACTCTGCTCCAGGACGGAGCACTTGAGGCAAGGCGCGCAAGCCAGTAATCTGCGCGCCCCCTCGATCAGGGCAGAACGGATTCTGCCTGCGTTTACTGACCGCTCAGTCAATGAATACGGGCGGTTGGCCAACGTGTTGCCAGCCTGAAAGACCCTTTTCATCCGTTCAGAACGAAGTCGAGCAGGAAGGTTTTGCCAGCCCAGGAAAGTTGGCTCAACCCTTGCCAAACAGCTGTGGCCTATCGAAAAAAGCTGACTCAAAAGACAAAAAGCGCCAATAACGAGCGCTGACAACAGATCAATCAAGGGAGCGACACTCGCAATGCGTACCATCAACAGCCTGATCCTCGCCGGCGGCCTGCTGGCCTGTGGCACCACCTTCGGCGGCGACCTGCTGCAATGGCAGAACAACAGCCTGACCTACCTGTGGGGCAAGAACTTCAAGGTCAACCCGTCGATCCAGCAAACCGTGACCTTCGAGCACGCTGATGGCTGGAAGTACGGCGATAACTTCATCTTTGTCGACAAGATCTTCTACCAGGGCCAGAAAGATGAGGGCAACGGCCCGAACACCTACTACGGCGAAATCAGCCCGCGCCTGTCGTTCGGCAAGATCTTCGACCAGAAGATAGGGTTTGGCCCGGTCAAGGACGTACTGCTGGCGATGACCTACGAGTTCGGCGAAGGTGATACCGAGTCGTACCTGATCGGCCCTGGTTTCGACCTGGACATCCCTGGCTTCGACTACTTCCAGTTGAACTTCTACAACCGCACCACCGACGGCAGCCGCGCCGGCGACAACGTGTGGCAGATCACCCCGGTGTGGTCGTACACCATTCCGGTCGGTTCGTCCGATGTGCTGATCGACGGTTTCATGGACTGGGTGGTGGACAACGACGAGAACCGCCGCGGCACCTACCAGGCCAACCTGCACTTCAACCCGCAGATCAAGTATGACCTGGGCAAGGCCTTGCACCTGGGCGAGAAGCAGCTGTATGTGGGTGTGGAGTACGACTACTGGAAGAACAAGTACGGCATCAAGGATTCCGATGCCTTCACCACCGACCAGAACACCATGAGCTTCCTGCTCAAGGTTCACTTCTGATCGGAGCATAGGGGCTGCTGCACAGCCCTTCGCGGCACAAGGCCGCTCCTACAGGTACGGCACAGGTTTCAGAAACTGTGTATTCCCTGTGGGAGATCACCCAGCCCTTCCGGGCTGCGCTGTCGCGCAGCAAACATGAGGCGCATGACTTCAGATCTGTGGCAGCGCTGACATTTTGAAAAAGAAAAGGCGGCTGGCCTATTAGGGCCAGCCGCCTTTCGCTTTGTTAGGGTTTGAGCGCGCGGGACAGAGATCGTAGCCAGCACTGGTGTGTGTCAGCACACCCGCGTGGGAGAGTGATCCGCACGGTATCGGCGTGAAGTCCCTGTAGGCATCAGCTGAATCAGCTGTGACCACGTATGAGAGAGTGAACCCTTTCGCCACCGTGTGCCCCGCGCGCCCTTTATCCTGCGAGTATTCACCATGGCGCGCAAGCCTTCCAAGCAACGCTTCACCATCGTTCATCCCGACTGCGCTGCGATTGATGTAGGTAGTCGAGAACACTTTGTCGCGGTTGATCCCCAGTACGAGAACGCCGTTCAGTCATTCACGTCCTTTACCGACGACTTGTACAAGCTGGCCGATTGGCTCGATAGCTTGGCCATCAAGGTCGTAGCCATGGAGTCCACAGGCGTTTACTGGATTCCGATTTACGAAATCCTCAGCGAACGGGGATTCGAGGTCTATCTTGTTAATGCCCGAGCTACCCGGCAAATAACTGGACGCAAGTCTGACGTGCTGGATTGCCAATGGATCTGGCAACTGATGACTCATGGTCTCTTGCGAGGCGCTTTTCGCCCAAGCGACCCAACATGCTGCGTTCGCTCACTGGTCAGGCAACGGGCTTTCAAAGTGAAAGACCAGGCTCAAACCTTGAACCGGATACAGAAGGCACTGAGCCAAATGAACATGCAGTTGGCCAATGTCATCAGTGATATTTCAGGCGTGACGGGCATGAGAATTTTGCGAGCAATCATCGCGGGTGAGCGAGATCCTGCTCGATTGGCTGAGCTGACCGATGGCCGCATCAAGGCAGGTAAAGACACCATTGCGCGTAGCCTGCATGGCAATTGGCGACGAGAGCACCTGCATGCATTGGCGCAGGAGCTCGCAGCCTATGACTTTCTTGAGCAACAGATCGCTGAATGCGATGCCGTCATCGGAAAGGCATTGGAACAACTACCCGTACTGGAGCATGAACCACAACCACCCAGGAAAGCGCTGCGAAGCCCACACCGGACGAGCGCTCAACAGGCAGCGCTACACCAAGCCCTCTGGCAGGTGCTAGGGGTCGATTTGACCGCTATTCCAACAATTGGCGTGGACACCGCCCTGGTGCTGGCGGGAGAGATCGGCTCTGATCTCTCACGATTTCCATCATCCCAGCACTTTTGCTCCTGGCTAGGGTTGGCCCCGCCGACTCGTATCTCAGGCGGCCGCCAGCTATCAGGGGGCGGTCCTAAGGTCATTAACCGAGCGGCACAGGCGCTCAAGCAGGCCGCTTCAAATGCACGCAACGACAAGGGTTTCATCGGGGCATCGCATCGAGCCAGATTGACTCGCATGGACACCAGTTGCGCCATCAAAGCCACT
This sequence comes from Pseudomonas sp. SA233, assembly GCF_054792385.1. Taxonomy (NCBI): domain Bacteria; kingdom Pseudomonadati; phylum Pseudomonadota; class Gammaproteobacteria; order Pseudomonadales; family Pseudomonadaceae; genus Pseudomonas; species Pseudomonas sp. SA233. The sequence goes on from NZ_CP096449.1 coordinate 4,028,618, forward strand.
GCACACCAACTGGCTCGACTGGTCTACACACTGCTGACAAAAAAACAGACTTATGTTGAACAGGGGCTCGAAGCATTCGAAGCCAAAAGCCAAGACCGACAGCTTCGGGCTTTGCTTCGCAAAGCCCGAAAGCTGGGATATCAATTGGTGGCAGCCTAAGGTGCTTAAAAAACAGCGGGTTGCATTTTGTTTGATGAGAGCGGCCTTGCCTGCGAACCGGGGCAAAGCCCCGGCCATGCAAATCAGGTGGCCGGCCGAACCGCCCGCCACAATTTCCCCGCAATGCCCACCACGGCCAGCACCACGGCACCGGCCACAACCCCAACACCGCCGTTCAGCAGTGCCACGGTCAACGCCCCGCCACGCCCTTCGCTAAATGCCTCGATCGCATGATGCAGAGGTGCGATGCCATGCACCAGGATCCCGCCACCAACCAGGAACATGGCCGCCGTGCCGATCACCGACAGGCTCTTCATCATGTATGGCGCGGCACGCAGAATGCCGTTACCCACCGCCCTGGCCAGGCGTGATGCCTTGCGCGTCATCCACAGCCCCAGGTCATCGAGCTTGACGATACCGCCCACCAGCCCGTACACGCCGATGGTCATGACCACCGCGATGCCCGACAGCACGACGATCTGCTGGGTCAACGGCGAGTCGGCAACGATGCCCAGGGTGATGGCGATGATCTCTGCCGACAGGATGAAGTCGGTACGTACCGCGCCCTTGATCTTGGCTTTCTCGAACGCCACCAGGTCGACATTGGCATCGGCCACCGCCTCCTTGAGCGCTTCGTGCTCGGCGTCAGTTTCGGCCTTGCTGTGCAGGAACTTGTGCGCCAGCTTCTCGAAGCCCTCGAAGCAAAGGTAGGCACCGCCCAGCATCAGCAACGGCGTCACCGCCCAGGGAATGAACGCACTGATCAGCAGCGCCGCCGGCACCAGGATGGCCTTGTTCACCATCGAGCCCTTGGCTACTGCCCACACCACAGGGATCTCGCGCTCGGCACGTACCCCGGTGACCTGCTGGGCATTCAGCGCCAGGTCATCGCCCAGCACGCCTGCGGTCTTTTTTGCCGCCACCTTGGTCATCACCGAGACGTCATCGAGCACAGTGGCGATGTCGTCGATCAGTACCAGTAGACTGCTTCCTGCCATGTTTGCCTGCATCCAGAAGAGTGAGTGTCCAGGATTCTAGCCCAAAGCCGCTGCCTTGAGCGCCCGTCGAGCCCGGTGCTACCATGCCCGATCCCTCTTAGAGGTGGCCAGACACGAGGAAGATCCCTGACCATGAGCACCATTCGCGAGCGCAACAAGGAACTGATCCTGCGCGCGGCCAGCGAGGAATTCGCCGACAAGGGCTTCGCCGCCACCAAGACCAGCGATATCGCGGCCAAGGCCGGCCTGCCCAAGCCGAACGTGTATTACTACTTCAAATCCAAGGACAACCTCTACCGCGAGGTCCTGGAGAGTATCATCGCGCCGATCATGCAGGCGTCGACCCCGTTCAATGCCGACGGTGACCCGAAGGAAGTGCTGAGTGCGTACATCCGCTCGAAGATCCGCATTTCGCGCGACCTGCCGCATGCGTCCAAGGTGTTCGCCAGCGAGATCATGCACGGTGCCCCGCACCTGTCGCCGAACCAGGTAGCGCAGCTGAACGAGCAGGCGCGCCATAACATCGAGTGCATCCAGCGCTGGATCGACCGCGGGCAAATCGCCCATGTGGATGCGCATCACCTGATGTTCAGCATCTGGGCAGCGACCCAGACTTATGCCGATTTCGACTGGCAGATCTCTGCCGTGACCGGCAAGGCCAAGCTGGCCGACAGCGATTATGACGCCGCAGCCGAGACCATCATCCGCATGGTGCTCAAGGGCTGCGAGCCCGAGGTAGCCTGACCCCCGGCGCTGGCTTCTACGCGGGTGAACCCGCTCCCACAGGGACACCACGAGCTTCAAGCCTGTGATGATCCTGTGGGAGCGGGTTCACCCGCGAATAGGCCGGAACAGGCAACAGAGATTTAGGCTGCTACACCCGCATCCGCCTTCAACCCCACCTCCTCGATCGCACTGATCGCGCACTGCTCGTCGATATCCGACGTATCCCCGCTGATCCCTACCGCACCCAACACTTTGCCGTCCTGATCACGCACCAGCACACCACCCGGCGCCGGCACCACCGGTCGCTCGCCCAACCCGTTCAGCGCGGCAAAAAATGCCGGCCGCTGCTGCGCGTCCAGCGCCAGCAGGCGCGACCCCTTGCCCAGGGCAATAGCCCCCCAGGCCTTGCCGGTAGCCACCTCCGGCCGGATCAGGCTGGCGCCATCCTCGCGCTGCAGCGCCAGCAAGTGGCCGCCGGCATCCAGCACCGCCACGGTCAGTGGCGCGGCGTTGATCTTGCGGCCCGCCGCCAGCGCGGCATTCACCAGGCTGACCGCGACTTTCAGGTTCAAAGCGTTCATGGAAAGGTCCTCTTCTTGTTGTGAGAAGCCCTGAGGGCAGGTGAAAAACCGATAAGCCAATAGAACACAACTAAATCTTTTTTTGTATACAATATATTGGAACGATCGTATGCGAGATTGCAAACACCCGTTTTCACGGGCGCTTGAACGAAAGCGACCTCGTCCGACGAAAACCCGTTGACCTGAGCGGCCAGCCGTGAATACACTCTGGCACAAAGCAAGTTGTATACAATTACAAAATCGATGAGGCACAAACCATGAGCAAAATGAGAGCAATCGATGCAGCCGTTCTGGTCATGCGCCGTGAAGGTGTAGATACCGCGTTCGGCATCCCGGGGGCTGCCATCAACCCGTTGTACTCGGCCCTGAAGAAAGTCGGTGGCATCGATCACGTCCTCGCTCGTCACGTCGAAGGCGCCTCGCACATGGCCGAGGGTTACACCCGTGCCAACCCAGGCAACATCGGCGTGTGCATCGGCACCTCCGGCCCAGCCGGCACCGACATGGTCACCGGCCTGTACAGTGCCTCCGCCGACTCCATCCCGATCCTCTGCATCACCGGCCAGGCCCCACGTGCCCGCCTGCACAAGGAAGACTTCCAGGCCGTCGACATCACCAACATCGTCAAGCCGGTCACCAAGTGGGCCACCACCGTTCTGGAGCCAGGCCAGGTGCCTTACGCCTTCCAGAAGGCCTTCTATGAAATGCGCACCGGCCGCCCAGGCCCGGTACTGATCGACCTGCCGTTCGACGTGCAGATGGCCGAAATCGAATTCGACATCGACGCCTACGAACCGCTGCCAGTGCACAAGCCGTCCGCTACCCGCGTACAGGCCGAAAAAGCCCTGGCCCTGCTCAATGACGCCGAACGCCCGCTGCTGGTAGCCGGTGGCGGCATCATCAACGCCGACGCCAGCGACAAGCTGGTCGAGTTCGCCGAACTGACCGGTGTACCAGTGATTCCAACCCTGATGGGCTGGGGCACCATCCCGGACGACCACGCACAGATGGTCGGCATGGTCGGCCTGCAGACTTCGCACCGCTATGGCAACGCCACCCTGCTGAAATCCGACCTGGTGTTCGGTATCGGTAACCGTTGGGCCAACCGCCACACCGGTTCCGTCGACGTTTACACCGAAGGCCGCAAGTTCGTGCACGTGGACATCGAGCCGACCCAGATCGGCCGCGTGTTCACCCCGGACCTGGGTATCGTTTCCGACGCCGGCAAGGCACTGGACGTGTTCCTCGAAGTGGCCCGCGAGTGGAAAGCCGCTGGCAAGCTGAAGTGCCGCAAGGCCTGGCTGGAAGACTGCCAGGAGCGCAAGGCCACCCTGCAGCGCAAGACCCACTTCGACAACGTGCCAGTCAAGCCGCAGCGCGTCTACGAAGAAATGAACCAGGTATTCGGCAAGGACACCTGCTACGTCAGCACCATCGGCCTGTCGCAGATCGCTGGCGCGCAGTTCCTGCACGTGTACAAGCCACGCCACTGGATCAACTGCGGCCAGGCCGGCCCGCTGGGCTGGACCATCCCTGCCGCCCTCGGTGTGGTCAAGGCCGATCCGAAGCGCAAGGTGGTCGCGCTGTCGGGTGACTACGACTTCCAGTTCATGATCGAAGAGCTGGCGGTGGGCGCACAGTTCAACCTGCCGTACGTGCACGTGCTGGTGAACAACGCCTACCTGGGCCTGATCCGTCAGGCACAGCGTGGCTTCGACATGGATTACTGTGTACAACTGGCGTTCGAGAACATCAACTCGACCGACGCCGCCACCTACGGTGTCGACCATGTCGCCGTGGTCGAAGGCCTGGGCTGCAAGGCCATCCGTGTATTCGAGCCGGCCGAGATCGCCCCTGCCCTGCTCAAGGCACAGAAGATGGCCGAAGAGTTCCGCGTACCGGTGGTGGTCGAAGTGATTCTCGAACGTGTGACCAACATTTCCATGGGCACCGAGATCAACGCGGTCAACGAGTTCGAAGACCTGGCTCTGGTCGGCAACGACGCGCCAACCGCCATCTCGCTGCTGGACTGATCGCCTGACGCCCCCGTGCCGGCCCCTACCTGAGGGCGCCGGGGGCCTTCATCGCAAGGAGACACAACATGCCTCGCTTCGCTGCCAACCTGTCCATGCTGTTTACCGAACAGGACTTCCTGGCCCGCTTCAAGGCTGCCGCCGATGCTGGTTTCAGCGGCGTAGAGTACCTCTTCCCGTACGATTTCAGCGCTGCCGAGATCAAGCAGCAGCTGGACGCCAACGGCCTGACCCAGGTGTTGTTCAACCTGCCGGCGGGCGATTGGGCCAAGGGGGAGCGCGGTATCACCTGCCACCCTGACCGCGTCGAGGAATTCCGCGCCGGTGTCGACAAGGCCATCGAATACGCCAAGGTGCTGGGCAACACCCAGGTCAACGCCCTGGCCGGCATTCGCCCACAAGGCCCGGACTGCGCCACCGTGCGCAAGACCTTCGTGGAAAACCTGCGCTACGCCGCCGACAAGCTGAAAGCCGCCGGGATCCGCCTGGTCATGGAAATGATCAACACCCGCGACATCCCCGGCTTCTACCTGAACACCACCAAACAGGCCCTGGAAATCCAGGCCGAGGTTGGCAGCGACAACCTGTTCCTGCAGTACGACATCTACCACATGCAGATCATGGAAGGTGACCTGGCTCGCACCATGGAAGCCAACCTGAAACTGATCAACCACATCCAGCTGGCCGACAACCCCGGCCGCAACGAGCCAGGTACCGGCGAGATCAACTACCGCTTCCTGTTCGAACACCTGGACCGCATCGGCTACCAGGGCTGGGTGGGCGCGGAGTACAAGCCGCTGACCACCACCGAAGCGGGCCTGGGCTGGCTGAAGACCCATAACGCAATCTAAGGCTGATCGGGTCCCGTGACACATGCCTGACCCTGTGGGAGCGGGTTCACCCGCGAATGCGATGTTGGCTTCACTGCCGCTTTCGCGGGTAAACCCGCTCCCACAGAGTTTTGTGTCCAACAAGGGGGGCCTGTGCAGCCTGCTCCATCGAGATTCAACAAATACAACGAGGTAATCTCTCATGGCTAAAATTGGTTTCATCGGCACCGGCATCATGGGCAAGCCCATGGCTCAGAACCTGCAGAAAGCAGGTCACAGCATCTTCATTTCCACCCACCACGACGCTGCCCCGGCCGACCTGATCGCCGCCGGTGCCGTGGCCCTGGCCAACCCGAAGGAAGTTGCCCAGGAAGCCGAGTTCATCATCGTCATGGTCCCCGACACCCCGCAGGTCGAGAGCGTCCTGTTCGGTGACAACGGCGTGGCCGAAGGCGTGGGCCCGAACAAGGTCGTGATCGACATGAGCTCGATCTCCCCTACCGCCACCAAAGCCTTCGCCGAGAAGATCAAGGCTACCGGCGCTGCCTACCTGGACGCCCCGGTGTCCGGCGGCGAAGTCGGTGCCAAAGCCGCGACCCTGAGCATCATGGTCGGTGGCTGCCCGAAAGCCTTCGAGCGCACCCTGCCGCTGTTCGAAGCCATGGGCAAGAACATCACCCGCGTCGGTGGCAATGGCGACGGCCAGACCGCCAAGGTGGCCAACCAGATCATCGTTGCCCTGAACATCCAGGCCGTTGCCGAAGCCCTGCTGTTCGCCGCCAAGAATGGTGCCGACCCGGCCAAGGTACGTGAAGCCCTGATGGGCGGCTTCGCCTCGTCGAAGATCCTCGAAGTGCACGCCGAGCGCATGATCAAGGGCACCTTCGACCCAGGCTTCCGCATCAACCTGCACCAGAAGGACCTGAACCTGGCCCTGCAAGGCGCCAAGGAACTGGGCATCAACCTGCCCAACACCTCCAATGCACAGCAAGTGTTCAACACCTGCCAGGCCCTGGGCGGCGGCAACTGGGACCACTCGGCGCTGATCAAAGGCCTGGAGCACATGGCCAACTTCTCGATCCGCGACGACAAGTAAGTAATTTTTAGCCTTCACCGGCCTGTTCGCGGGCAAGCCCGCGAAGAAGCCAACACCTTTGAACCTGCGACCACAGGTTCAACGGTGGCACCGAGCAACACCCGCCCCTGGTTCGGCCTGCACGGAGGCAGTTCCAGGGGCGTTTTTGATTCTGCAGAACAACAATAATTGGGAGCCTGCCATGTCGGTCGATCCGCAAAACCTTCTCCGCGAGCTGTTCGACACAGCCATCGCCGCCGCCCACCCCCGTCAAGTCCTCGAACCCTACCTGCCCGCCGACCGCAGCGGCCGGGTCATCGTCATCGGTGCCGGCAAGGCCGCAGCCGCCATGGCCGAAGTGGTCGAGAAGTGCTGGCAGGGCGAAGTCTCCGGGCTTGTTGTCACTCGGTACGGTCACGGTGCCAACTGCCAAAAGATCGAGGTGGTCGAAGCCGCCCACCCGGTCCCCGATGCCGCCGGCCTGGCCGTGGCAAAACGCGTGCTGGAACTGGTCAGCAACCTCAGTGAAGACGACCGCGTCATCTTCCTGCTGTCCGGCGGTGGCTCAGCGCTGCTGGCCCTGCCCGCCGAAGGCCTGACCCTGGCCGACAAGCAGCAGATCAACAAGGCGCTGCTGAAATCCGGCGCCACCATCGGCGAGATGAACTGCGTGCGCAAGCACCTCTCGGCGATCAAGGGCGGCCGCCTGGCCAAGGCCTGCTGGCCGGCCACGGTGTATACCTATGCCATTTCCGATGTCCCGGGCGACCTCGCCACGGTGATCGCCTCCGGCCCTACCGTGGCCGACCCGAGCACCTCGGCCGACGCCCTCGCCATCCTCAAACGCTATAACATCGAAGCACCCAAGGCGGTTATCGACTGGCTCAACAACCCAGCCTCGGAAACCGTCAAGGCCGACGACCCGGCCCTGGCCCGCAGCCACTTCCAGCTGATCGCCAAGCCCCAGCAGTCGCTCGAAGCCGCCGCGGTCAAAGCCCGCCAGGCCGGGTTCAGCCCGCTGATCCTCGGCGACCTGGAAGGCGAATCACGCGAAGTGGCCAAGGTGCACGCCGGTATCGCCCGGCAGATCGTCCAGCACGGCCAGCCACTGAAGGCACCCTGCGTGATCCTGTCCGGCGGCGAAACCACCGTGACCGTGCGCGGCAATGGCCGTGGCGGGCGCAACGCCGAATTCCTGCTCAGCCTCACCGAAAGCCTGAAAGGCCTGCCGGGCGTGTACGCCCTGGCCGGTGACACCGACGGTATCGATGGCTCGGAAGAAAACGCCGGCGCCTTCATGACCCCGGCCAGCTACGCCCGTGCCGAAGCCCTGGGCCTGTCGGCCAGCGACGAGCTGGACAACAACAACGGCTACGGCTATTTCGCCGCCCTGGATGCGCTGATCGTCACCGAGCCGACCCGCACCAACGTCAACGATTTCCGCGCCATCCTGATCCTCGAGACTGCCCAATCATGACGCCTGATAAAAAAGTAAAGATCCTCGCCACCCTCGGCCCTGCGATCAAAGGCATCGACGACATCCGCCAACTGGTAGAAGCCGGGGTGAACATCTTCCGCCTCAACTTCAGCCACGGCGAGCACGCCGACCACGCCCTGCGCTACCAGTGGATCCGCGAAGTCGAGCAGCAACTGAACTACCCGCTGGGTATCCTCATGGACCTGCAGGGGCCGAAGCTGCGCGTCGGCCGCTTTGCCGACGGCAAGGTGCAGCTGCAACGCGGCCAGGCCCTGCGCCTGGACCTGGACAACACCCCGGGCGACAGCCGCCGGGTCAACCTGCCGCACCCTGAGATCATCGCCGCCCTCGAGCCGGGCATGGACCTGCTGCTGGACGACGGCAAGTTGCGCCTGCGCGTCACCGCCAAGCACAGCGACGCCATCGACACCGAAGTGCTGGCCGGTGGCGAGCTGTCCGATCGCAAGGGTGTCAACGTGCCGCAAGCGGTGCTCGACCTCTCCCCGCTCACCGAGAAAGACCGCCGCGACCTGGCCTTCGGCCTGGAGCTGGGCGTGGACTGGGTGGCCCTGTCGTTCGTGCAGCGCCCCGAAGACATCACCGAAGCACGCCAGCTGATCGGTGACCGTGCCTACCTGATGGCGAAGATCGAAAAGCCATCGGCGGTCGAACAGTTGCAAGCCATCGCGGAACTTGCGGATGCAATCATGGTGGCCCGTGGCGACCTGGGCGTGGAAGTGCCGGCCGAAAGCGTACCGCAAATCCAGAAGCGCATCATCGGCACCTGCCGCCAACTGGGCAAACCGGTGGTGGTGGCCACGCAGATGCTCGAATCCATGCGCTTCTCGCCAGCGCCGACCCGCGCCGAAGTCACCGACGTGGCCAACGCCGTGGCCGAAGGTGCCGATGCGGTGATGCTGTCGGCCGAGACTGCCTCGGGTGAGTACCCGCTGGAAGCCGTGCAGATGATGAGCAAGATCATCCGCCAGGTGGAGAACGGCCCGGACTACCAGGCCCAGCTCGACGTTGGTCGGCCGAAGGCCGAGGCCACCGTATCGGACGCCATCAGCTGCGCCATCCGCCGTATCAGCGGCATTCTGCCGGTGGCGGTGCTGGTCAACTACAGCGAGTCGGGCGCCTCGACCCTGCGCGCGGCACGCGAGCGGCCACGGGCACCGATCCTCAACCTCACCCCGAACCTGGCCACCGCGCGTCGCCTGAGCGTGGCGTGGGGCGTGCACTCGGTGGTCAACGACCGCCTGCGCCAGGTGGACGAGGTTGTATCCACCGCACTGGAGATTGCCCAGGCACAAGGCATGGCCAGCCGTGGCGACACGCTACTGATCACTGCCGGTGTGCCTTTCGGCAAACCGGGGTCGACTAACACGCTGCGGATCGAGACCTTGATCTGAGATTTCGGGGGCGCCTTGCGCCCCATTCGCAGCACAAGGCTGCTCCTACAAAGGGACCGCGAAAACCTCCCGCTGCGCGGTCCCTTTGTAGGAGCAGCCTTGTGCTGCGAATGGAGGGCAAAGCCCTCCTCGTACACAGAAACATCACAACTGCGGAAAACCCGAGGCCCAAAGAGGCCCACCGCGCCCCATCAACCTCACTGACTGCCCCGATGTACACCAAAAATTTCGTCAACCCGTGCCCCGACTGGGCCACGGCGTTACTCAACGGCTTCAGCCAGGTGCTGCTGCTGCGCAACCCCCTGTGCGGCCTGTGCTGCCTGCTGGCCATCCTGCTGACCGCCCCCGGCCTGGTCGGTGGCGCCCTGCTCGGCGCCCTGGCCGGCCTGCTCACCGCCCAGGCTCGCGGCTACGACCGTGCCGACCGCCAAGCCGGCCTGTACAGCTACAACGGCGTGCTGATCGGCATCCTGATCAGCGCCGTGCTGCCCTGGTCGGTCATCCTGCCGCCACTGATCATCGCCGCTGGCGGCCTGTCCAGCATCATCACCCACCAGTGGCGCAAGCGCGGCGGCAAGCTGCTGATCGCCTACACCGCACCCTTCGTCCTGCTTGGCTGGGCCGTATTGCTGATCGCCAGCCCCTCGCCCAGCGGCTTCGTCGAAGCCCAGCCGCTGTACGCGTTGGCGCGCGGCGTGGGCCAGATCTTCCTGCTCGACCAGCCCCTGGCCGGCCTGCTGATCGTCATCGGCATGTTCATCGCAAACCCTTATGCCGCAATTTGGGCGGTGATCGGCTCGGCCATTGGGGGCGGTGTAGCGCTGCTCGCGGACCAGGCACAGGCAGCGTGGATGGGCCTTTACGGTTTCAACGCTGCGCTGGCGGCACTCGCGTTCAGTAGACAAGGTGAAAAGCCGTGGCTGACAGTGCTGGCCATCGCCCTGGCCCTGCTACTGCAACCGCTGTTCAAGCTGCTACCGGTGCCCGGCCTGACCGCGCCCTTCGTCGCCGCCTGCTGGCTGATGCACCTGGGTAATCATCTGGCCCAGCCCAGGCAGCGTGACGTCAGCCGCTTGCACAGCTGAAATGCAACCCCTAGGCTCAGCCCATCGCTTTTGTGGAACGAGCCAATGAACAACCCTGCGAGCCTGCGCGAGCAGCTCTACATCATCGTCTTCCAGACCGATACCGTGGCTGGAAGACGCTTCGACAAGATCCTCCTGCTGATCATCCTGGCCAGCCTGGTGACGGTGATCCTCGACAGCATCGACGAGGTGCACCAGGGCTACGCCGGCCTGCTGGCCGGCATCGAGTGGGGCTTTACCGCGATCTTCCTGGCCGAGTACCTCACCCGCCTGTACTGCTCGCCCAAGCCTTTGCGCTATGCCTTCAGCTTTTATGGCCTGGTCGATCTGCTGGCGATCGTGCCGGGGATCATCGCGCTGTACTACAGCGACGCCCAGTACCTGCTGATAATCCGCGTGATACGGATGCTGCGGATCTTCCGCGTGATACGGATGCTGCGGATCTTCCGCGTGCTCAAGCTCAGCCCGTACCTCAAGCAGGCCCATTACCTGATGGAGGCGCTGCGCGGCAGCAAGCAGAAGATCATCGTGTTCCTGGTGACGGTATCGACCCTGGTGACGGTGTTCGGCACCTTGATGTATGTGATCGAAGGGCCTGAGCATGGCTTTACCAGCATTCCCAAGGGCATCTACTGGGCCATCGTTACCCTGACCACGGTAGGCTTTGGCGACATCGTGCCGAAGACCCCGCTGGGGCAAGTGCTGTCGTCGCTGGTGATGATTACCGGTTATTCGATCATTGCCGTGCCGACCGGGATCTTTACCGCCGAGCTGGCCAATGCCATGCGCGGGGAGCAGCTGCAGCACTCCTGCCCGAACTGCAGCAAGAAGACTCACGAGCACGGCGCGGCGTTCTGTTCCCGGTGCGGAAGCGGACTGTTTCCAAAGCTGTGATGTTGGCGGCTGTGGCTGTGAGCCGCAGCCGACCATCGCACGCTTTGACTATCGACGAATTTGTCTAATTTCTGCATTCAGTCCGTCCTGATTGCTATTGAAACCCGGAGCGCCGCTCCCATTCCACTCTTCAGCTGTAAACCAACTTTGCATCTCTTTTTCCAGCGCAGCAGCCCCAGCCTCATTGGGTTCGAAAGTAGTTATTGCAATCGGCTTTGAGCGCACTCTGACGAAACCATAATTCCCAGCAACACGATCAGTGGCAGAAAAATTGTAATCCTTCATTGAATCGCCTTTCAGATCAATTATCAACCCACCCTTAACATAAATCTCGCGCCCGGCAAAGTTCTCATGAGTGGCTGTCCTCGGCAACAGTTCCGGAGCCTCTCCCCGAGCCAACCCGTAGTGTTTGTAACCATCATCCTGAGCCTCATATACATAAATACTTCTACGTTCATCAGCAGATTTCTTTTTTAGCAGCTTTTTCAAAAGCCCCGTCGGCAAACTTTTTTCTTTCATGAAGCCGGTTGTACCAGTTCGAAGCCTCGGCATGAAAAGCTTTGTAATATTTACGCGACCTGAAGGATCCAAACCATTGACCGGATCAGAGGCACAGTAGACATAACTATTGATACCGCCTTTATTGAAAGGACTTAAATTATCAGGGGAAAGGAAGCGCATAAGTCTTGGCGCAAACTGACGATGCCCGTTTCCTAGAAGATAACCACTTGTTACAAAATCCAGTTTTTCACCATTGAAAGCTTTCCTACCCTCCATATCATTGTACGCGCCAAATCCGTAGGGCGTATATGAGAGTTCATTAATTTCATTGGCAACCTCCCCATACACTGTCCCTGTATCACTACTCATTAGCAGCTTGGTGCTGGCCCCCAACGACGCAAGCGGCCATCTTGATACAGAGAAAAAATTCAGGTTTTTCTCACCCTCTTCGACTACCAACCTATTTTTACAATAAAAAAATCGAACCCTTCTCACAAATCCCCCTTAAAGCCTTTAATTCTACACAATAATTCTGCCTTGATTGTCGCAATGACATCAAACCGCCCCATTAACTCCAATCGCAGTTTCAGGCCTATTCTGGGCACTTTTTATTTGACCTGGCTACTGGTAAATTTATCAGGTCTTATGCCAAAGCCCTCAGCCCAGCGCCTGTCGCCAGCACGCCATCCTTACCAAGATCGCGTATGGTTTAAGTTCCATGCGATCAACGTGACTGACCTCAACAGCAGCGCTGCTGTTGGCATAAACAAAGTATTTTTTGTTCTTTAACTACCACTACTCCACCCGCTATAGTCGCAGGCAAACTGCCAACACCTTCTCGATAACAAGGAAGCAACGTGAAAAAACTCTTCACCGCCTCGCTGCTCGCCGCAGGCCTTGCCCTGGGCAATTTCGCCCAGGCTGCCCCCACCCTGCTCAACGTTTCCTACGACGTGATGCGCGACTTCTACAAGGACTACAACCCGGCCTTCCAGAAGCACTGGGAAGCCGAGCACAACGAGAAGGTCAACGTGCAGATGTCGTTCGGCGGCTCGAGCAAGCAGGCGCGAGCGGTGATCGATGGCCTGCCGGCCGATGTCATCACCATGAACATGGCCACCGACATCAACGCCCTGGCCGACAACGGCAAACTGGTGCCGGACAACTGGGTCAGCCGCCTGCCGAACAACAGCGCGCCATTCACCTCGGCCACTGTGTTCATCGTGCGCAAGGGTAACCCCAAGGCGCTGAAAGACTGGCCCGACCTGCTCAAGGATGGCGTACAGGTAATCGTGCCCAACCCAAAGACCTCGGGTAACGGCCGCTACACCTACCTGTCGGCCTGGGGTTATGTGCTCAAGCAAGGCGGTGATGAAAACAAGGCCAAGGACTTTGTCGGCAAGCTGTTCAAGCAGGCGCCGGTGCTGGACACCGGTGGCCGCGCCGCCACCACCACCTTCATGACCAACCAGATCGGTGACGTGCTGGTGACCTTCGAGAACGAAGCCGAAATGATCGCCCGCGAGTTCGGCCGCGACCAGTTCGAAGTGGTCTACCCGAGCGTGTCGGCCGAAGCCGAGCCACCGGTCACCGTGGTCGACAAGGTAGTGGCGAAGAAAGGCACCCAGGCCGCGGCCGAGGAATACCTGAAGTACCTTTGGTCGCCAGCCGCCCAGGAAATCGCCGCACAGAACTACCTGCGCCCGCGTGATGCGACGGTACTGGCCAAGTACACCGACCGCTTCCCGAAAGTGGACTTCCTGTCGGTGGAGAAGACCTTTGGTGACTGGCGCACCGTGCAGAAGACCCACTTCAATGATGGTGGGGTGTTTGACCAGATCTACACCAACAATCAGTAATTGATGTAAGCCTTACCTGCCTCTTCGCGGCTAAAGCCGCTCCCACAGGAACCCCACAGCCCTCAGGTTTTGCACTGTACTTGTGGGAGCGGGTTTACCCGCGAAGAGGCCAGCAAGGGCAACATCAGGCCTGACGGAACACCAGAGCCTTCAAGCCCCCCGCCGGGTCCACGTCAGGAAACTCCGGTGGGTTCTCCAGCCGCTCGACGAATTTCAGCGACGGCGCCTGCTCCACCATCCCCTCGATCAGAAACTCTGGCCCGATGCCCGGATCGTTCACGCATGCCAGCACCGTTCCGCCCTCGCTCAACAACTCCGGCAGGCGCCGCAGGATCTTCGCGTAATCCTGGGTCAGCACAAAGCTGCCGCGCTGGAAGGTCGGCGGGTCGATGATGATCAGGTCGTAAGGCCCGTACTTGCGCACCTTGCCCCATGACTTGAACAGCTCGTGCCCCAGGTAGGCCACCCGCGACGCATCGTGGCCATTGAGGCGGTGGTTGTCGCGGCCCCGGGACAACGCCGACTTGGCCATGTCCAGGTTAACCACCTGCTCGGCGCCACCGGCAATCGCCGCCACCGAGAAACCGCAGGTGTAGGCGAACAGGTTCAGCACGCGCTTGCCCGCCGCCTGCTCGCGAACCCAGCGCCGACCATAGCGCATGTCGAGGAACAGGCCATTGTTCTGCCGCACGCCCAGGTCCAGCAGGTAGGTCAGCCCATCCTCGACCACCTCGCGCTGCTGGCACGGTTCGCCCAGCAGCCACTGGCCGGGGCTGTCGGGCAGGTAGCGATGCTGGAGAAGGATGGCTTGACCAGTCCACTGCGGGCGCTCGGCGATTGTGCGCAGCATGGCCTCCAGTTCGGCCAGCTGGCCTTCCGCCGGCTCGCGGAACAGAGCGACCGACAGCACGCCTTGCAGCCAGTCGACTGTGACCTGCTCCAGGCCCGCCCAGCAGCGGCCGCGGCCGTGGAACAGGCGGCGGGTTTCCTGCGGGGCAGGGTCGAGGGCGGCGAGCAGGTGTTGCTCCAGGGTCTGGATCGGCGAAGTCATCATGGGTCGCAAGCTGGCAAAAGCGGCATTCTACCTTGCGGGCCCTTTCGCGGGTAAACCCGCTCCCACAGATGCTGCGCACGGTTCGGGCCTGTAATGATCCTGTGGGAGCGGGTTTACCCGCGAAAGGGCCCGCAAGACCATCTCTTTACTCGGCCACAACCCGCGCTGGCCGGAACCACCACCCCTGCTGCATCCCCGCCGCCGCCAGCAGGATCAACGCCACCCCCAGCCACTGCAACGGTGCCAGCCGGTGCCCGAACGCCACCCAGTCCACAAGAATCGCCGCAATCGGGTAGATGAACGACAGCGCGCCGGTCAACGCCGTGGGCAAGCGCTGGATGGCGCTGTACAGCAACACATACATCAAGCCGGTGTGCACCATGCCCAAGGTCACCAGGCTGGCCAGCGCCGGCACTTCACCCGGCAACCCGCCAAGCTTGACCCACGGCGCCAGCAACAGCACACCCGTGGCCACCTGGATCAGCGCGATCAGGTGCGGTGGCGTGCCACTCAGGCGCTTGATGATCAACGCCGCGATGGCATACAGGAAGGCCGCCCCCAGCGCCAGCGCAATGCCCAGCAAATAGTCCTCACCGCCACCCTGCCCCGCGCCATGGGCACTGACGATGGCCAGCATGCCGAGGAACGCCACGCTAAGCCAGGTAACTTTGGCCAGGGTGATCTTCTCGCCCAGGAACACCGCCGCCAGCCCCACCAGCATGAACGGCTGCACGTTGTACACCGCCGTGCCGATGGCAATCGACGCCCGCGAGTAGGAGGCGAACAGCAACACCCAGTTGCCGACAATGGCCACACCGCTGGCAATCGCCAGCAGGAACGCCGTGCGGCTGATCACGCCCGGCCGCAGAAAGCCGAACCCCGCGCAAATCGCCAGCAAGGTCACGGCACCGAACACGCAGCGCCAGAACACCACCTCGAGCACCGGCTGGCCTGACACCAGCACGAACCAGCCGATGGTCCCGGAAATCAGCATGGCGGCAACCATTTCCAGCGAGCCACGACGCAATGAACTGTCCATCTCAAACCTCCTGTTGACGATGGCGACAGTATGCAAAGGTTGTCGGTGAGCCCTCCAGCGCATAACGAAGGAAAATTGGCCAGTTTGCCTTTACTATCAAGGCAAATCACGCGAATAACCTGATTGAGGTGACCATGACCGATGCCATCGACCAACTGCTGATCAACGCGCTGATGGAAGACTCGCGCCGCTCACTCAAAGCCCTGGCGCAGATCAGCGGGCTGTCTTCACCCAGCGTCAGCGAACGCCTGCGCCGCCTGGAAGAACGCGGCGTGTTGCGCGGTTACACCGTAGAGGTCGACCCACGCGCCTTTGGCTACCAGCTGCAGGCCATCGTGCGCATCCGTCCGCTACCCGGGAAGCTGCAGGAGGTGGAGCGGCAGATCATCGCCATTCCCGAATTCACCGAGTGCGACAAGGTAATTGGCGAAGACTGCTTCATTGCCCGCCTGCATGTTCGCTCGATGGAGCAACTGGACACCCTGCTCGACCGCCTCTATACGGTGGCCGAGACCAATACGGCGATCATCAAGAAGACACCGGTCAAGCGGCGGTTGCCGCCGATGGATTGAATCTGCCTGTGCGGGCCTCTTCGCGGGTAAACCCGCTCCCACAGGATTTCGACCGACCTGAATGCTACGGGGTACTTGTGGGAGCGGGTTTACCCGCGAAGAGGCCAGCACAGGAAAAAGCTGACTATTTTTTGTACACAATAATGTAACCATAAGTGCCGTTTTTGTGTGCACTTTCCAAGATCACGCCCCAATACGTTACACACTTCCCACAACTTATTCTGACCAAATGATCAACTAAATCATCTTCGAAAAATTTAAACCTGTTCATTTGGTCAACTTATATCCCCTTCATTTCATCAACTTATATTTCAACAAGATAGATTCGAAATGATGGCCAACTGAAGTTCGCTTTTTCCTTGGCACGGAACTCGCTTTTGTGTGTTCGTGTTTTGTATACAAACCAAACAAAACATAAATACACAAGAACCCGCGACGCCGACCCAACATCGGCCGCCGCGCCCCAAACCCTGAGATGCCAACGCTGCACCGACGAGATGGCGAGCCCGTGCGCATGCCCGCTCATCGCAGTCCACGTGCATCAGGAGCCCGCCGGAATGAGTACCAGCTTCGACCTTGCCCCTGAACTATCCGTCGCCAGCACCCACCCCGCGTCCACTCTCGCCGGCAGCCAGCCGGAACTTGCCCTGAGCCCGCGCCTGCATAACCGCGACCTCGCCCCGACGCGCATCGAAGGCCGCCGCTGGGGCGGCTACAGCATCTTTGCGCTGTGGACCAACGATGTGCACAACATCGCCAACTACTCGTTCGCCATGGGCTTGTTCGCCCTCGGCCTGGGTGGCTGGCAGATCCTGCTGTCGCTGGCCATCGGCGCGGCGCTGGTGTACTTCTTCATGAACCTGTCCGGCTACATGGGGCAGAAGACCGGCGTACCGTTCCCGGTCATCAGCCGCATCGCCTTCGGCATCCATGGTGCGCAGATTCCGGCGCTGATTCGTGCGGTCATCGCCATCGCCTGGTTCGGCATCCAGACCTACCTGGCTTCGGTGGTGCTGCGCGTGCTGCTCACCGCTGTATGGCCGCAGATGGCAGCCTACGACCACGACAGCATCCTCGGCCTGTCGAGCCTGGGCTGGGTGTGCTTCGTGTCGATCTGGCTGGTACAGCTGGTGATCCTGGCCTATGGCATGGAGATGGTGCGCCGCTACGAGGCCTTTGCCGGCCCGGTGATCCTGCTGACCGTCGCCGCTCTGGCGGTGTTCATGTACTTCAAGGCCGACGCCCGCATCGCCTGGTCAGTTGCCGAACCGCTGACCGGCTACGAGATGTGGCGCAACATATTTGCCGGCGGCGCACTGTGGCTGGCGATCTACGGCACCCTGGTGCTGAACTTCTGTGACTTCGCCCGCTCCTCGCCATGCCGCAAGACCATCCGCGTCGGCAACTTCTGGGGCCTGCCGGTGAACATCCTGGTGTTCGCCGTGATCACCGTGGTGCTGTGCGGCGCGCAGTTCCAGATCAACGGCCAGATCATCGACAGCCCGACCCAGATCGTCGCGGCCATCCCTAGTACAGCGTTCCTGGTACTGGGCTGCCTGGCCTTCCTGATCGTGACGGTGGCGGTGAACATCATGGCCAACTTCGTCGCCCCGGCCTTCGTCCTCAGCAACCTGGCACCGCGTCACCTGAACTTCCGCCGCGCCGGGCTGATCAGCGCCACTCTGGCGGTGCTGATCCTGCCGTGGAACCTGTACAACAGCCCGCTGGTGATCGTGTACTTCCTGTCCGGCCTGGGTGCCCTGCTCGGCCCGCTGTACGGGGTGATCATGTCCGACTACTGGTTGCTGCGCAAAGGCTGCATCAACGTGCCGCAGCTGTACAGCGAAGACCCGGCTGGCGCCTACCACTACACCAAGGGCATCAACCTGCGCGCCGTGGCCGCCTTCGTGCCGGCCGCCCTGCTGGCCATCGTCCTGGCCCTGGTGCCCAACTTCCATGGCGTGGCGCCATTCTCCTGGCTGATCGGTGCCGGCATCGCCGCCGCACTTTACCTGCTGATCGCCCCACGCAAACACCAATACCAGGACGTCAGCGGCGAATGCATCGCCGTGGACCACAGCAGCCATTGACCAGGGAGGACTACCCATGCGCATTCTGATCGCCAACGTCAACACCACCGAAGCCATCACCGAAGCCATTGCCGAACAGGCCCGTGCGGTGGCAGCGCCCGGCACCGAAATCATCGGCCTCACCCCATGGTTCGGTGCCGAGTCGGTGGAAGGCAACTTCGAAAGTTACCTGGCCGCCATCGCGGTGATGGACCGGGTGCTGGCCTACGAAGGCCCTTACGACGCCGTGATCCAGGCGGGTTACGGCGAACATGGCCGCGAAGGCTTGCAGGAACTGCTGAACGTACCGGTGGTGGACATCACCGATGCAGCCGCCAGCACGGCGATGTACCTGGGCCATGCCTACTCGGTGGTGACCACCCTGGACCGCACCGTGCCGCTGATCGAAGACCGCCTGAAGCTCTCCGGCCTGTATGACCGCTGCGCATCGGTGCGGGCCAGCGGGCTGGCGGTGCTGGAGCTTGAAGCCGACCCACAGCGCGCCGTGGAGGCGATTGTCGAGCAGGCAGAACGCGCCGTGCGTGACGACAAGGCCGAGGTGATCTGCCTGGGTTGCGGCGGCATGGCCGGGCTGGACGAGCAGATCCGCCAGCGCACCGGCGTGCCAGTAGTCGATGGCGTGAGCGCGGCGGTGACCATGGCCGAATCGCTGGTGCGCATGGGCTTGAGTACCTCCAAGGTCCGTACCTTTGCCACGCCACGGGTGAAGAAAGTGGTGGGTTGGCCGATGCGGTTCGGGCGTTAGGAGTCTTTCGCCTGTCCTGGCCTCTTCGCGGGTAAACCCGCTCCCACAGGGACCGCATTGCTCTCAAGGCCTGCGCAGTACTTGTGGGAGCGGGTTTACCCGCGAAGAGGCCGGTCCTGTCGAAGCATCATTCTGGTCAACCGCTGTGTACACAACTTCATCGTCACTCTGTACAGGCTTCCCGGCAGAACAGTACCAGCGGATCAGGTCGGGCAACTATGCGCACCATCATTCAAGCCTTGACGCACGTTGCGGCTGAGCAGGCTGGCCTTGCCGTCGTGCCAGGTCAGGGTCAGGACGTAGAGGGTGTCGAAGTCGTCGCCGCTCCAGTCGTCGGTGATCACCCGCTCCTCACCGAGGGCCTTGCCAGCCACGGCATTGATCAGGTCAGGGAGGTAGCCATGCGACCAGGCGGTGTACACGGTCGCGTTACGGTACTTGTCGCGCAGCAGCTCTTCGGCCAGCGCGTCGGTGTCGTTGGCGCCATAGTCGATGTTTACCGGCAGGCCCAGGCGAATGGCGCTGGGGGTGATGGTCATCAGCGGGCGAATGTAGCTGTAGCTTTGGTCCTTGCTGCCTTCCTCGACATGCCGCGAGGGGTTGGCAGCGAACACGTAGTCAGCCTTGCCAAAGCGCTCGGGCAGCACGGTCGCCAGGTCCAGCGCACGGTTGAGGCCCTGGCAGTTCAACTGGCCCAGCCCCTCGCCCGGCTTCTCGGCGTGGCGCAGGAACACAAGGGTCTGGGTGCCATCCACCGGTTGCGCCCGGCTTTCGACAGCTTCCAGCGCCAGCGGCACGGCTATGGCTGCAAGCGTCAGGCTCAGCAACCAGTGACGACGACGGCGGAAGAATGTTGGCAACTTCATCAAGACAGGCCCATGTGGCAGAAAGAATCGGGTAGACCCGCCACATCACCCCGCCAACAGCACCGCGGGGCATCCTTGTAGTGAATGCCGTCCTTGGCAACGAGTCAGGGTGAGAGTGCCCTGAACCCGTTTGGTTCCTCCCTGGAGGTGGATGCCGTTCCCTAGGCAAGGCTTAGATTAAAGGATGGGTGTTGCTGAAATGTGTCCGTTCGTTACTCGTTGCTCTCGCTGATTACCGCTACGGTGGCCCGGCTGCTTGTTCCATAGAGACAGAGTCGAGAATGGTTACATCAAATACCTGCTCGATAACCTGCTTGGGGCCTTGATTCAGGCTCCAGGTGAAGAACACCAGAAAGCCCAGCAAGAACACGAAGAGAATCGAGCCCACGAGACTTTGTGCCACACCCGACCAAAATCCTGGCTTGGCCTGCCTGACTTCGCTGCTTGCTTTATCGGAATAGTACTGTTCAAGCTCCACTGCTTGCGCCGCGATCGAGGCATCAAGAAAGCCTTGAGCAAGCTGGCTGGCCTGATTGCGGTAGCTCTCGATCTGCGAGGGGCTGTTGCTGACATCATGGAAAGGGGCCAAGTCTTCATCCTTCGGCTCCCGGTCATGCTTTATCTTGAAAGCCTGGATAAACTCGATTTTCTGCCTCTTGTACAACGAATAGGCAATGATACCGAGTGTATCTTGCTCATTCTCCACAAGCACCGAGTATATGTGGTTGTAACAGCCATCGGCCATATGGCTCTTACCCTTTGCGCAGGCGGGAATACGCAGCCGCGAATGCTGCCTTCAGTTCCGAACGGGTTTTTCGGGAGTTGGTAACCACACTCGCCAGTTCGCGTGGTAACGAGATTTCCATTCGCGCGCCTGATGCCACCAACAGCGCGTTCGCTTTGCGTACCACCCGTGAGGAAAAATGCGATTTCATGGATAGGCTACCCTCTTCACTCAGTGAGTCTGCAAGGTTAGCCATACCCGGGCGGCACCTCAATCAGACACTGGCCGACAGCGCGTGTAGTCCTTTTCCTCAATCATCCCGTGTCAGCACTTCCAGCAATTCGATCTCGAAGGTCAAATCCGAATTCGGCGGAATCGCCCCCACGCTGCGTTCGCCATAGCCCAGGTGCGCCGGTACCAGCAACTTGCGCTTGCCGCCAACGCGCATGCCCATCAGGCCTTGATCCCACCCCTTGATTACCCGACCAGTGCCGATTACGCACTGGAACGGCTTGCCGCGCGACCAGGACGAGTCGAACTCACTGCCGTCGGCCAGCCAGCCGGTGTACTGGGTGGTGATCAGGGCGCCTTTGACGGCGGCTTTGCCATCCCCCTCCACAAGGTCGATGATCTGCAGTTCTTGGCTCACGGGGCATACTCCAACGCTGGAAACAAAGCCGCCCTTTTCTCAGGAATGCACCGGTTTGGCAAGTTCGCGTGGCGTTTCGTGCTGGCGCATCGATCACAGCACGCCGCCTGAATCAGCCGAGCTGCTCGAAGGCTTCCTGGCCGGTCAGTTCCTTGGTCTGGTTGGCGAAGCAATACCAGGCGGGTTTCTGTTCGACGAAGATCTGCAAGTCGAAATGCCATTCCTGGTCGCCGTCGAGCAGGCCGACCGGCACGGCGTGGAAGTCATTGGCCTTGAGCCGGTAGTACAGGTGCGTGCCGCACTGGCCGCAGAAGCCGCGCTGGGCCCAATCGGAAGACTCATAGACGCTGGGTGCGCGCCCTTCGATCACCGGTGGCTGGCTGCAATGCACCACCAGCAATGGGCCGCCGGTCCATTTGCGGCACATGCTGCAGTGGCAGGCGCTGATATGGGTATTGTCGACGGTGACCTTGAGCCGGGTGGCGCCGCACAGGCAGGTGCCGTGTTTTTCCAGGGCCATGGCTGGCTCCTTGAGCGGAAGATGGGCCAGCAAGTATAGATGCCTGTACCGGCCTCATCGCCGGCAAGCCAGCTCCCACAGGTACTGCACTGGCCTGAGAACGGCGCGGTCGGGGTGGGAGTCGGCTTGCCGGCGATGAGGCCGGCACAGGCAGCACAAGACAGTTGCCCAAGGTCAGATGTACACCGTACCGCGCAGGTACAACGCCGCCCGCCCGCTGATGATCACCCGGCCATTACCCGGCACTTCGCACTGCAGCTGCCCTTTGCGCACCCCACCCTGCTCGCAGCTCAGCACGTTCCTACCCAGACGCTCGGCCCATATCGGCGCCAGCGAGGTGTGCGCCGAGCCAGTCACCGGGTCTTCGTTCACGCCGACCCGCGGGCCGAACCAGCGGGTGACGAAATCAAAGCCACGGCCTGCCGCGGTAACGGCGATACCGCGCACATCGAAGGCCGACAGCGCAACGAAATCCGGCTTCAGGGTGTCGAGCAACAGGGCGTCATCGATCACCACCACATAGTCGTCACTGCGGTACAGCGCCTGTGCCTGGCCCAGGCCCAGCGCCTGCAACAGGCCCGGCAGCATGTCCACGGCGACCGGATGCTTGGCCGGGAAGTCCATGGCCAGCAGCCCGTCAGCGTTGCGGCTTACCCGCAGCTCGCCACTGCGGGTGTTGAAACGCAGCACCTGCGCCTGCTCGCCCAGCTGTTCGAACAGCACATAGGCCGAGGCCAGGGTGGCATGGCCGCACAGGTCGACTTCCACGGTCGGGGTGAACCAGCGCAGGTCGAAGGTTTCGCCGTTGCGCACGAAGTAGGCGGTTTCCGAGAGGTTGTTCTCTTCGGCAATGCGCTGCAGCACGTCGTCCGGCAGCCAGCTTTTCAGTGGGATCACTGCCGCCGGGTTGCCCCCGAACGGCTCGGCGGAAAACGCATCGACCTGGAAGATTTCAAGTTGCATGCACACACTCCTTGTTGCCCGATCGCTGCCAGGCAGATGTATGAAAAGGGTTACTGGCGTACCGGAGTCAACACGGCTTCGCCGGCAAAGAACGCCTGCAGGTTGCGCAGCACCAGGGTCACCGTGTCGCGCGCCGCCTCCGGCGACTGGCCAGCCACGTGGGGGGTGAGCACGGTGTTGCCAAGGGCCTTGAGGGCATCGGGTACAGCCGGCTCGTCGTCGAACACATCCAGTGCCGCACCAGCCAGCTGGCCATGCTGCAGCGCGGCCACCAGGGCCTGGGTGTCGACCACGCTGGCTCGGGCGATATTCACCAGGTAGCCCTCGGCCCCCAGCGCCTCGAGCACCTGTGCATCGACCAGGTGACGAGTGTTGGCTCCCCCGGGGGTTGCCACCACCAGGATGTCGACGGCGTCGGCCAGGTGCTGCGGGCTGTCGTACCAGGTGTAGGGCACATCCTGGCGCGGCGTGCGGCTGTGGTAACTGACGGGCATGGCGAAGCCCAGATGGGCGCGCCTGGCAATGGCCAGGCCCACCGCACCAAGGCCGAGAATGCCCAGGCGCTTGCCACTCACCGAGGGGTTGATCACCCGGTTCCATTCGCCCTGGCGGATACTGGCATCGGCGCGGGGAATGTCGCGCAACAACGCCAGCAGCAGGGCAAGGGTGTGGTCGGCGACCGCTTCGGCATTGGCCCCGGCGCCGTTGGTGACAGTGATGCCGCGCGCAGCGGCCGCGGCCAGGTCGACCTGCTCGTAGCCGGCACCGATCACGCAGATGATCTGCAGTTTGGACAGCGTGTCGATTTCGCTGGCAGTCAGGCCCAGCGGGCCGCGGGTGAGCACGGCATCGATTTCATGGCCATGGCGCTGGATGGCCTCGGCCCGCAGTTGCGGCGAAGGGGCACGGATCAAACGGTAGCCGGCCTGCTCCAGCATGGGCAGGTAATCATCGACGGTTTCCACCAGCACCAGGACTGTCTTGTGCATGCCACCTCCGGGTCAGTTCGAGGCGACATTATGCGGAGTCACCGGCCAGTACAGTCAACCGAAATAAAGAGGTGAAACTGCACTGTTCTGCTCTGCTCTGCTCTGCTCTTGATCTTGATCTTGATCTTGATCTTGATCTTGATCTTGATCTTGATCTTGATCTTGATCTTGATCTTGATCTTGATCTTGATCTTGATCTTCGCGACTTCAGGAGGCCGAGCAGAGGTCTTGCGGAGGGAGGTGACGGGCATGGATGCCCGTCAAGCGCTGAGGCCCCATGGATGGGGCCTGCAGCGCGTACTCCCGGGAGCAAGACCGGCGCGAGGGAACCCCGGAGCGCAGCGCAGGGGCCGGATGATGGGAGCGCAGCGTTTTTTGGTTACTTTTTGCCGCGTTTGGCAAAAAGTGACTCGCCGTAAGGGCGAAAAGGTGAGTAAGCGTCGCCATCGTAAATGGACTATGCGCGAGATCAAGACCGGTACTTTTCCGCTCTTCGCTCTTCGCTCTTCGCTCTTCGCTCTTCGCTCTTCGCTTTCAAGCGTGGGCATCAACAACAAGGTCAACATTCATTTTCGAAGGTGGCGCTTATTCACCTTTCCGCCCTTACGGCGGGTCACTTTTTGTCAAACGCGACAAAAAGTAACCAAAAAACGCTGCGCTCCCATCATCCGGCCCCTACGCTGCGCTCCGGGGTTCCCTCGCTACGGGCCTGCTCCCGGGAGTACGCGCTGCAGGCCCCATCCATGGGGCCTCAGCGCTTGACGGGCATCCATGCCCGTCACCTCCCTCCGCAGTCCCTTCGCTCGGCCTCCTGAAGTCGCAATCGGCGGCGCCTGGACTACCGCGCGCTTAAAAGCAAAAGCAAAAGCAACGGCAACGGCAACGTTGCAATTATTGGGCGAACGCACGCCCCAGCCCACCCGGCACACCGCTGCTGTCAGTCTCCTGCCACGGTCCATCCGGGCTCAGCGACCAGCTCCAGCCGTTGTTGAAGCGGTAGTAGGTCCGCTGGCGGTAGAAGGTATTGGGCTTCTTCTCCAGCACATACACACCCAGCTTCGGGTCCCAATGGCTCGCCCCGCCAGGTGGCGGCGCGAAGCTGGCCGAGGTGCGAGGCATCGGCTTGGGCGTGGCCGCGGGCTTGCTCGGCGCGGGGGCCGGCTGCCTGTCCGGCAAGGGCTTGACCGCCGGCCCCGGCGGCGGCAGGCGCTCGATCGGTGGTTCGGGCTGCTCGTACGGCTCATGCACCGTACACGCAGACAAACCCAGGGCCAGGGTGATCAGGGTCAGGCGGACGATGCTGTGCATGGCATTGCTCTCTTACGGGTCGGGGCTGTCGATGGTCAGGTGCTGGATGGCCTGGGTGGCGCTGGGCAATGGCGTGCCCTGGCCAATCCACTCACCATGGGTTGGCTGGCCAGCGCGTGATACACGTGCAACGAGTTGGACTTCGGCAAAGTCCGACAGTTTCATCTGCGGCATCATGGCGTCAGCATCGGACAGTTCCACCTCGATGGGCAACTGCGCCACGGTCACCCGCTTGGCCGCCAGCGGCATGGGTGGGCCATTGCTGGCGCGGGCGAAGATGAACACCGTGTCGTCAGGCTTGACCTTGTCTTTCAACGCCGCAGCCAGTTCCACGCGCACCTTCAAGCGAGCCGCCACGGGCGCCGCAGCCTGCCCCGGCGAACCGCCCAGGCGCTCGGCAGCGCGGTCGATACCACCCTGCAGCGCCGCACGCGAGGCATCACCTTCCGGCAGCTGCGCCAGCAGGCGCTTCCAGTATTCGATGGCTTCCTGGTAACGCTCGCCCTCGAAGGCAGCGATACCACGCAGCCCCAGGCTGGTCACTTCGTTGGGGTCGGCTTTCAGCGCCTCGTCAGTCAGCGCCTGCAGCTGCGGGCTCCATTTCTTGTCGGCAGCGAAGTACAGCGCCTGTGCCCACTGCCCGAGCAATTCGGGCTGGCGACCGGCCAGGGCCACGGCACGCTCGAAGGTATGCGCGGCATCGGCGGGGCGCTGCTCGGCCATGTAGGCTCGGCCCAGGAAGTACATGGCCTCGGCCGAATCCGGCTGGGCCTGCACCACCCGTTCCAGGCGGGCAGTCATTTCTTCCATCGACTTGGGCGCTTCGGCAAACTCCTGGGTCAGCTCAACCTTGTCGGCCGCGCCGAAATGCAGGTACAGCCCCAATGCCAGCAGCGGCACCAGCAGCGCCGCCAGCAACGGCAGGGCCTTGCCCAAGTGGCCCTGACGCGGGGCCTCGGCACCTTCGGTATCCGCCAGCAGCTCACGGGCGGCCTCGTCGCGGCCCTTGGCCATTTGCGCCTCGTCGAGCACGCCAGCGGCCTGCTGGGCAGCCAGTTCGGCGACGCGCTCCTGGTACAGGGCCACGTTCAGGGCGGTGCGGTCTTCTTCCTGCTGGCGGCCACGGCCACGCAGGATCGGGATCAGCAGGAAGCTGAGGGCAGCGAGCAGCAGCAGGCCCGCGCTAAGCCAGAATTCAATCATGGGTCTGTTCTTTTTCCAGCAATTTGGCGAGACGCTCGCGTTCTTCGGCGGACAACTCATTGGCGCCCTGCACGGCCGCACTGCGGCGCCGGCGCACGATCAGCGCCAGCACCACGAAACCACCAGCCAGCAAAATCCCCGGGCCGAACCACAGCAGCCAGGTACGCCCGCTGAGCGCCGGCTTGTAGCGCACGAAGTCGCCATAGCGGTCGACCATGAAGTCGACGATCTGCTGGTTGCTCTTGCCCTCGCCGAGCATGCGGAAGATTTCCCGACGCAGGTCGGCGGCAATCGGCGCGTTGGAGTCGGCGATGTCCTGGTTCTGGCACTTGGGGCAGCGCAGCTCTTTGGTCAGCTGCTGGTAGCGCTCACGCTCGGCATCGTCGCGGAACTGGTAGGTGTCGATGGCCGCCTTGGCCACGCCTGCCAGGCTCAACCCCATGAAGAGCCCCAGCACGGCAGCTGCCAGCCCCCGCTTCATGGCCTGGCCTCGTCGACCAGGCCCTGGTACAGCGGCGCCAGCTGCTCACGCCAGACCGTGGCATCGACCACGCCCACGTGCTTGTAGCGGATGATGCCCTTGGCATCGATCAGGAAGGTTTCCGGCGCGCCATACACGCCCAGGTCCAGGCCCAGGCTGCCCTGCTCGTCACGAATGTCCAGCTGGTACGGGTTGTGGAACTCGGCCAGCCACTTCAGGGCCGCCGCATTGTCGTCCTTGTAGTTGACGCCGTGGATCACCACGCCCTGCTGGGCCAGCTGGTTCAGGTACGGGTGCTCTACCTTGCACGACGGGCACCAGGTGGCCCACACGTTGACCAGTGCCGGGCGGCCACGCAAGTCGCCCTCGGTCAGGGTACGGTCGCCCTGGGTCGAGGCCAGGGAAAACGCCGGGAACGGCTTGCCGATCATTGCCGAGGGCAGCTCGTCGGGCTTGAGGAACAGCCCTTTGTAGAGGAACACCGCCACCAGCAGGAATACCGCCAGGGGGACTACCATGATCCAACGCTTCATGCAGCTGCTCCAGACACGCCCAGGGCATCACGCACCCGGGTCTTGACCTTGACGCGATAGCGCCGGTCGAGGGCCGCCAGCAACCCGCCCAGGCCGGTCAGCAGACCGCCCAGCCAGATCCAGCGGACGTAAGGCTTGATATGCACGCGTACTGCCCAGGCGCCGTTCTCCAGCGGCTCGCCGAGGGCGACGTACAGGTCGCGGGTAAAGCCGGCGTCGATGCCGGCTTCGGTCATCATCGACTGCTGCACGGTGTACAGGCGCTTCTCCGGGTGCAGGGTGGTCACTTCACGGCCATCGCGACTGACCACCACGGTGCCCTTGTCGGAAATGAAGTTCGGCCCTTCGAAGTGCCGGGCCCCCTGGAACAGGAAGTGGTAACCGCCCAGTTCCACGCTCTCGCCCGGTGCCATGCGCAGGTCGCGTTCGGCGCTGTTGTTGCTCGACAGCACCACGCCCAGCGCGCACACCGCCAGGCCCAGGTGCGCCAGCTGCATGCCCCAGTAGCTGCGGCCCAGGCCAGGCAGGCCCTTGAGCAGGCCTTTGTGGCGGGTCTTGTCGAGAATGTCGCGCAGCCCGCCAAGCACCACCCAGGCGGCCAGGGCGAAGGCGGTCAGGGTCGGCCAGTCGAAGTCGTCGACGATAAAGCCTGCCACCGGCGCAAGGATGGCGCTGCCGAGCAGCACCGGGGTCATCATGCTGGCCAGCCATTTGCCTGGGGTGTCTTTCCAGCGCACCACCACGCCCACGCCCAGCACCACCATCAGCAGCGCCATCAGCGGCAGGAACAAGGCGTCGAAATACGGTGGGCCGACCGACAGCTTGGCACCGGTCAACGCATCGAGCACCAGCGGGTAGAGGGTGCCGAGCAGAATCATCGAGGCCGCCACTACCAGCACCAGGTTGTTGGCCAGCAGCAGGGTCTCGCGCGACCACAGGGCAAAGCCGACCTGGCTCTTTACCACCGGTGCGCGCAGGGCGAACAGAGTGAGCGAACCACCGACCACGAACAGCAGGAAGATCAGGATGAAAATACCCCGCGACGGGTCGGCGGCAAACGCATGCACCGAGGTCAGGACACCGGAGCGCACCAGGAAGGTACCCAGCAGGCTCAGCGAGAACGCGGCGATCGCCAGCAGCACGGTCCAGCTCTTGAATACCCCGCGCTTTTCGGTCACCGCCAGCGAGTGGATCAGCGCCGTACCCACCAGCCAAGGCATGAACGAGGCGTTTTCCACCGGGTCCCAGAACCACCAGCCACCCCAGCCCAGTTCATAGTAGGCCCACCACGAACCCAGGGTAATGCCGACACCGAGGAAGGCCCAGGCAACGATGGTCCAGGGCCGCGACCAGCGCGCCCAGGCGGCGTCCAGGCGGCCACCGAGCAAGGCGGCGATGGCGAAGGCGAAGGCCACCGAGAACCCGACGTAGCCCATGTACAGCATCGGCGGGTGGACGATCAGGCCAAAGTCCTGCAACAGCGGGTTGAGGTCGCGGCCATCGGTCGGCACCTGCGGCAGCAGGCGCTGGAACGGGTTGGAAGTGATGATCAGGAAGCTCAGGAAGCCCACGCTGATCATGCCCATTACCGCCAGCACGCGGGCCAGCATCACCTGCGGCAACTGCCGCGAGAACACCGATACGGCGAAGGTCCAGCCGCCGAGGATCAGCGCCCACAGCAGCAGCGAACCTTCGTGCGCCCCCCACACGGCACTGAACTTGTAGTACCAGGGCAAGGCGCTGTTGGAGTTGCTGGCCACATAGGCGACCGAGAAGTTGTCGGTCATGAAGGCATGGGTCAGGCAGGCGAAGGCAAAGGCCAGGAAGGCGAACTGCCCCCAGGCCGCCGGCCGCGCCAGGCTCATCCACAGGCTGTCGCCACGCCAGGCGCCGAGCAGCGGCACGCTGGCCTGCACGGCAGCAAAGCAGATGGCCAGGATCATCGCCAGCTGGCCGAGTTCGGGGATCACCAGCGCCGCGTTCATGGCCTGGCCTCCCCGCCGGTGGCGGCCTGGCCGCTTTCCTTCAGGGCCTTGGTAACCTCGGGCGGCATGTACTTCTCGTCGTGCTTGGCCAGTACTTCATCGGCCACCACCACGCCATCGGCGTTGAGCTTGCCGAGGGCGACGATGCCCTGCCCTTCGCGGAACAGGTCGGGGAGGATGCCACGGTAGGTGATCGGCACCGACTTGTTGAAGTCGGTGACCACGAAGCGCACGTCCAGCGAATCGGACGAACGCTGTACCGAACCTTTCTCGACCATGCCGCCGGCGCGGATGCGGGTGTCCAGCGGCGCTTCGCCGTTGGCGATCTGGGTCGGGGTGTAGAACAGGTTGATGTTTTGCTGCAATGCGCTCAAGGCAAAGCCGACGGCAACCCCGACGCCGCCCAGCAGGCCGACGATGAGCAACAGGCGTTTCTTGCGCTGCGGATTCACTGGTTGTTCTCCCGGCGCAAACGGCGCGCCTCATCTTGCAGGTAGCGACGGCGGGCCAGCACGGGCGTGGCGACATTCAGCGCCAGCACCGCCAGGCAGATGCCATAGGCCGTCCACACGTACAGGCCATGGTGGCCCATGGCGAGAAAGTCACCGAAGGTGGCGAAACTCATTGTGCGGCCCTCCGCCCCAGGCTGTTCAATACTTCATCCTTGACCCAACTGGCGCGCGCTTCGCGCTTGAGTACTTCAAGGCGCATGCGCAGCAACAGCACCGCGCCAAAGAAGCAGTAGAAGCCCAGCGCCGTGCACAGCAGCGGCAACCACATTTCTGCGGGCATCGCCGGCTTTTCGGTGAGGGTGAAGGTGGCGCCCTGGTGCAGGGTGTTCCACCACTCCACCGAGTATTTGATGATCGGGATGTTCACCACGCCGACGATCGCCAGTACCGCACAGGCCTTGGCTGCACTGTCACGATTACTGATTGCCTGGCCCAGCGCAATAATGCCGAAGTACAGGAACAACAGGATGAGCATGGACGTCAGCCGGGCATCCCAGACCCACCAGCTTCCCCAGGTGGGCTTGCCCCAGATAGCCCCGGTGACCAGCGCCACGGCGGTCATCCAGGCGCCAATGGGGGCGGCGCATTGCAAGGCGACGTCGGCCAGTTTCATCTTCCATACCAGCCCCACCACCCCGGCCACTGCCAGCAGCACGTAGCAGGACTGCGCCAGCATCGCCGCCGGCACGTGGATGTAGATGATGCGGAAGCTGTTGCCTTGCTGGTAGTCCTGGGGGGCGAATGCCAGGCCCCAGGTGATGCCGACCAGCAGCAGGAGCACGGCAGCGCCGGCAAGCCACGGCAGCATGCGGCCGCTGATGGCATAGAACCATTTGGGGGAGCCCAGCTTGTGGAACCACGTCCAGCTTATTTTCATCAGGGTACATCCAGGGTATTGGCCGGGCTTGAAAGCCCGGGACTCGTTATTCGCCGACGCTGATCTTCAGGCCGGCCGCTATCGCAAAGGGTGCCAGGGTCACGGCCAGGGCCGTCAGGCTGGCGAGCCAGAGCAGGTGGCCGGTTGCCGGCATATTCTGCAACGCCGCTTGCAACGCACCACTGCCCAGGATCAATACAGGGATATACAACGGCAGAATCAGCAATGCCAGCAGCAAACCGCCGCGTTTCAGACCGACTGTCAGCGCCGCGCCCACCGCGCCCAAAAGGCTCAGCACGGGCGTACCCAGCAGCAGCGAACCGAGCAGCACCGGCAGGCAATGGCTCGGCAGGCCCAGCATCAGCGCCAGCAGCGGCGCCAACAATACCAGCGCCAGCCCGGAAAAGATCCAGTGTGCCAGCACCTTGGCCAGCACCAGCAGCGCCAACGGGTGCGGCGACAGCACCCACTGTTCCAGCGAGCCATCCTCGAAATCGCTGCGGAACAGGCCATCCAGCGACAACAGCACCGCCAACAGTGCCGCCACCCAGACCAAGCCTGGCGACAAGGTTTGCAACAATTGGCTTTCCGGGCCGACTGCCAGCGGGAACAGCGCAACCACGATGGCGAAGAATACCAACGGGTTGGCCAGCTCGGCCGGGCGGCGGAACAGCAGGCGCGCTTCGCGGCGCAACAACAGGATGAATACGCTCATGCCGCCCATTGCCCCAGGTTCAGTTCACGGTAACCGGAGGGCTTGCGTTCCAGCGTGTGGTGGGTGGTCAGCACTACGGTGCCGCCCTGCTCGCAGTGGGCCGCCAGGTGCGCCTCGAGCTGCGCCACGCCCTGCTTGTCGAGGGCGGTGAAGGGTTCGTCGAGGATCCACAGCGGCGGGCTGGCCAGGTACAGCCGGGCCAGGGCCACGCGGCGCTGCTGTCCGGCAGACAGGGTGTGGCAGGGCACGTCTTCGAAACCACGCAGGCCGACGGCCGCCAGTGCCGCCCAGATCGCCTCGCGGCTGGCCGGCTGGTGCAGGGCGCATAGCCAGGTGAGGTTCTCCTCGGCGGTGAGCAGGTCCTTGATGCCGGCGGCGTGGCCGATCCACAACAGGATGCTGGCCAGGGCGTGGCGCTGCTCGGCCAGTGGCTTGCCACCCAGCAGGATCTGCCCGGCCGTCGGCTGCATCAGACCGGCCAGCAAGCGCAGCAGGCTGGTCTTGCCGCTGCCGTTGGGGCCGCTGATCTGCAGCATGTCGCCGGGCCGCAGCTCGAAAGCGAGGTGCTCGAACAGCAGGCGCCAGTCGCGCTCGCAGGCCAGGCCCGCGGCTTGGAGGTGAAGGGTCACGGTTTCGCCTTATCTTTGTAGGGCTAGAGGTCGGCGTCGCCTGCTTCGCGGGTAAACCCGCTCCCACAGGTTCAACGCAGGGTTTGCAAGCTGCGCAAACCCTTGTAGGAGCGGGTTCACCCGCGAAGCAGGCGACGCCGACCTCTAGCCCTGTATCTCAAGTCGCCCCCCTCGCTGCCGTTATACTGGCAACGACGGACGGTCGGCATTATTACACGCGCCGCCGCGCTGCCAAGAGGGCGGGTTCGACAGGTTGTATACAATCATGACTGAAATCAATAGTCTCGGCGCACAAACCGCAATCAGCCCCCAGGCCATCAAGGCGGGCATGACCGGCGAACTGCTGCGCCTGACACAACCGCAACCCGGCTTGATGGCCCCCGGCGAGACCGCCCAGGCCGAAGTCATGTCGTTGCGCCAGGTGGGCCAGGATTTTCAGCTGGTGCTGCGGCTGATGCAGGCCAACGGCACCCAGACCCAGCTGCAAGCCAGCGCCAGCCAGCCCCTGCCCCAGGGCAGCCAGGTCACGGTCAGCCAGACCGAAAGCAACCGCCTGGCGATCATGCTGCAGCAGGCCAGCGCCAGCCAGGTCGCCACCCTCACCCACCTGGACACCAGCAAAGTGCCGGTCGGCACCCTGCTGCAGGGCAAGGTCCTGACCAACCAGGCGCTGGCCCAGGCGCCCGGCCAGCCGGCCGTCTACCGGGCGCTGATCAGCCTGCTCAACAGCGCCCAGGCCGGCGCTACCCTGAGCGTGGACAGCCCGCGACCGCTGGCCGTCGGCAGCCTGCTCAGCGCGCTGGTGCAGGGCGACCAGTCGTTGCGTTTCGTACCGCTCAGCGGCCGCCAGGACCAGCTCAGCATTGCCCAGCAGCTGCTGACCCAGCAAAACCGCCAGGCTTCGCTGCCCGGCCTGCTCAATGCCCTGCAACAGGTGGCCCGCGACCCGGGCGCCGATGGCGAATTGCGAGCCAGCGCCGAACGCCTGCTGGCTGGCCTGCCAGAAGCCCGGCAACTGGGTGATGCCAAGGCAGTGGCGCAGGCCCTGAACAACAGCGGTGCCTTTCTCGAAGCCAAACTGCTGGGCGGTTTCCCGGCCAGCGTCGCCACCGACCTCAAGGCCCACTTGCTGCGACTGATCACCATCACGCCGGCAAGCGTACCCGGGGCGCCCAACCTGGCGCCCGCCAGCCTGGCCGTTACCATGCCGGCCCTGGCCCGCAGCGCACTGGGCATGCTCGAACGGGTCAGCCCCAAGCCGCAGCCGGGCGCATTCCCGCTGCCGTCGCGCCTGCTCAAGGCCATGGAGGACGAAGGCGACCTGCAACAATTGCTACGCCTGGCCGCCGCTGCTGTATCGCGCCTGCAAAGCCATGCCATGAGCAGCCTGCAACAAACCGGTACCCTGGAAAACGGCAACCTGCAGACCACCTGGCAAACCGAAGTGCCGATCCGTCACGGCCAGGAGTTCATCCCGTTGCAGGTCAAGCTGCAACGCGAGGAAACGCCACAACAGCAGGCCGACCGCCAGCAGGAAGCAGCCGACCCGCTGCAAGCCCTGTGGCGTATCGAGCTGGCTTTCGACCTCTCGCCCCTTGGCCCGGTGCAAGTCCAGGCACAACTGAGCCAAGGCCGCCTGGGTGGCCAGCTTTGGGCGGAACGCGAGGCGACAGCCCGGCTGATCGACAGCCAGCTCGGCAGCTTGCGCGAACGCCTGTTGGCGCGGGGCCTGGATGTGGGTGATCTGGAATGCCATCCTGGTATCCCGCCACAAGGCCCGCGTACGCGGGTAGAACAACGCTGGGTGGATGAGAACGCATGACGCACCAACCTGCACGCCAGGCGATTGCCCTGTTCTACGACGGGCAGCAAGCCCCGACACTCACCGCCAAGGGTGACGATGCACTGGCCGAGGCCATCCTGGCATTGGCCCGGGAACACGAGGTGCCGATCTACGAAAATGCCGAGCTGGTGCGTCTGCTGGCGCGCCTGGAGCTGGGGGACCAGATACCGGAGGCGCTGTACCTGACCATCGCCGAAATCATCGCCTTTGCCTGGCACCTGCGGGGCAAGGTGCCCGCGGGCTTCGATGACGAACCTGCCGCCCCAGGGCCTGTTCCACCGCTCCTGGGAAGGCTGCTGCCAGGAGGCGAAGGCACCTGACCACCCTGGTATTCATGCAAATTGCCTTTTTGCGCCATATTGGTAACGTGCCGTTCAAGGTCAGGCGCTTGGCGATGTAAGGAATACTGTAATGCGTACCATCTGGTTCTTGCTGCTCCCGGGCACCCACATCCTTGATCTCGGCGGCCCGTTACAAATCATGGCGAGCCTCGAAGAACTCCAGCTGGCACCGGTCAACGTACGTTGCATAGCCGCCAGACAACAGGTCAGCAGTTTTCAGGGCGTGACACTGAGTGGCCTGCACCAGTTGCCTGACCGGCTGGCACCGCAGGACTTGCTGTTCGTGGTGGGCAACAAGCTCTCTGCGACACCCGCCGATACCGCGATATTGACCGCCACAGCCCGGTGGCTGGCGAAGGTGGTCAGGCAAACGCCGGATATAAAGCTGTGCTCCATATGCACCGGTGCGTTTCTGCTGGGCGAAGCTGGCTTGCTGGATGGCCGGCAATGCACCACGCACCATCGTTACGTCGACTTGCTTCGAACGCGCTACCCAGCAGCCAAGGTGCTGGAAAACCGCCTGTTCGTCGAGGATGATGGCGTGTTCACCTCGGCAGGCGTGTCCAGCGGAACCGACTTGGCGCTGCACATCGTCAGCCTGCAATTTGGCAAGGTAGTAGCCAACCAGGTGGCGCAGGAACTGGTCATCTACCGTCGCCGCGCCGGCGAAGATGTGCAACTGCGCGCGGCAGACCTGGCGCGCAACCACATCCACCCGTTGGTGCATGCAGCCCAGGACTACATCGATGCACACCTGGGTACCAACTTCAGCTTCGAACAACTGGCCAGCCAGTTCAATGTGAGCTACCGGCACCTGGCGCGGCTGTTTCGCGATAATACCGGCCAGACACTGCAGAACTACCTGCGCGCCCAACGCATCGACCTGGCCCGTGAGCTTTTGCGTGGCAGCCATCTCAACGTGGAACAGATCGCCGAGCGTTGCGGCTACGGCAGCAGCCATGCCTTTCGCCTGGCATGGCGCCAGGAAATGCCGCAGCCACCACTGCAGTTTCGCCATGCTCTGGCTCACGAGGGCGCCTAGATCTTTGCGCTGCTACCGCTCGCTTATCGCAGTCGGGGCGAAGCTTTCGGTGAAGAACTCCACCACGGCCCGGCGCGAAGCGTCGCGCGCTGCCGGGTCAGGTGCCGAACGCCCCACGCCTCCCTGGCCACGGTGCAGAAACGGGTCCTGGTACTCCTGGGCGGCCTCCAGCCCATTGAATCCGTGCTCTGCGCCAGGGTATACCAGCACCTGCGCACGCGCCTGGTCTTCGCTGGGCAGGTTTGAAATCAGCGACGAACAGGCACGCGGGTCATCGTCGTACTGGTCGTTTTCGCCCACCAGCACCAGCAAGCGCGCCGGGGCCAGATGCTTGAAGGTATAACCTGGCACACGGTTGTAACCCCAGCACACGGGGTAGAACGCGGCCATCGAGATGGGGCGTACGCCTGAGGCTTTCTCCAGTTCGTCATTGATGGGAGCAGAGGCGGCGAGCACGGCCTGTACGCCACCCCAGGAAAACCCGAGCACGCCAACGCGTTTGTCATCGACACCGGGTTGCTTGGCCAGGTAAGCCAGGGCGCCTGCCAGGTCCGGCAGGGTATCGTGCACGCGTGGTGGCCGCCCTTGTGCACCGCCCGCAAGCCTGCGCGCGCCCCACATATCCAACTCCAGCGTAGCGATGCCGCGGGCATTGAGGTCGCCGCCATGCAACGGGCCGCGCGAATCCATGCCCGCCGAGCCATGCAGGATGATCACCGCCGGTACCGGGCCCGCAGCGTTGGCCGGCAGCGACAATACAGCCGGAACCCGAATCGGTATCGCCTTGCCGGCGGATGGCAGTGGCTGACTATAGAAAGAGACCAACCGTTTGCTGACAGTGGCAACGGTACCGCTATCGGTGGCGGCGACCTCAGCCCGGGCCGTTGCGAACTGAAGGGCACAGCCCAGCACCAAGCTGATGGCCATTACTTTGAACATCTGGTTACCCCTGAACGTCATGAGCGGGTGTTGAACCGGCACCCGTTATCGAAAATTGACGGCGCCCGGCATCAGCCGCACATCGTCATTAGTGCCAGGCCATCAACATGCCATTGGGTGAATGCCAACGGGTCGAGCATCGCCATACCTGTCATCACGCAACTCGCCAGCACAAAAGCCACGGCATAAAAACGCACCTCCTTCGCGCAGGCCGTGCCATAAACCGCGATCAATGCAAGGATCTGCACCCCCACGGCGAACACGCCGATGCCGAATCCTGAAGCGAGCAGTTCAGCCATTGAACACCGCGTTTTGGGCACGGCCGGCCGTCGGTACCATG
Source organism: Pseudomonas sp. SA233 (assembly GCF_054792385.1). Taxonomy (NCBI): domain Bacteria; kingdom Pseudomonadati; phylum Pseudomonadota; class Gammaproteobacteria; order Pseudomonadales; family Pseudomonadaceae; genus Pseudomonas; species Pseudomonas sp. SA233. Next base: position 4,065,207 of record NZ_CP096449.1, read on the forward strand.
GACCTTTGCGAGGACACGGCCTGGAAGGCCTGTTGCAGGTCGGCCTTGATATCGTCAACACGCTCCAGGCCGACACACAACCTGATCAAACCATCCGAGATACCCGCCTGTTGGCGTGCCTGTGCGTCCAACCGCCCGTGTGTGGTTGTGGCCGGATGCGTGACCATGCTGCGGGTGTCGCCGATGTTGGTACAGCGCGCCACACAACGCAGTTGGTCAATCCATTGCCAGGCTGCGGCCTGGCCCCCGACGATCTCGAAAGCCAATAGCCCGCCATGGCCGTCCTGCTGGCGGCACGCCAATGCATGCTGGGGGTGGTGTTCAAGGCCGGTGTAATGGACTGCAGTCACCAGGTCCTGATCCATAAGCCAGCGTGCCAGCTCAAAGGCACTCTCCTGCGCCCGCATCATCCTGACTTCGAGGGTTTCCAGGCTTTTGAGCAGCAGCCAGGCGTTGAACGGGCTGCAAGAAATGCCCAAGGTACGCAGAACACCCCGCAACACCTGCAGGAGGCTTTGCGAACCGGTCACGACGCCCGCCAATGCACGCCCCTGGCCATCCATGTACTTGCCAGCGGAGTGGATGACCAGGTCCGCTCCCTGCGTGTGTGGCCGCTGAAAAACCGGGGTCAGCAAGGTGTTGTCCACCACCAGCAATGCCCCTTTTTCATGTGCCAGCATGCTTATGGCGCGGATATCACCAATTTTCAGCAGCGGATTGGAGGGCGACTCCAACACCACCAGGCGGGTCCTGCCGTCGATTGCTGACTTCCACTGCGCCAGGTCTGTCAAATCGACGAATCGGGCCTCGATCCCGAAGCGGGCCATGTAGTAGCTGAAGGCATTGACCGTAGTGCCGAACACGTCCCGGCTGCAGACGATGTTGTCGCCTTGCTGGAGAAAGGCGTGACAAAGCGCGGTGAAAGCGCCCATACCAGAAGCGAACGCCACTGCGCTTTCAGCGCGTTCGAGCGCTGCCACACGGCTTTCAAACGCTTGGACAGTCGGGTTGGTGAACCGGCTGTATACATTGCCTTGCTGCTGGCCGCTGAAGCGCTCGCATGCCTCTTTGGCTGAAGCGAAGGTATAGGCGGACGTCATGGCCAACGGCTCACAGAACACATCGGACAGGTCGCTGACCCGGTGAGCATGCAGTGCCCCAGTTGCATTGAAATCAGTTGCGTTGAAATCATCCAGGCCAATCACGGTCGATTGCATGGTTTTGCGCCTCCTTGTTTGCATTGAACAATGCGCAATTGATCGGTGGACTATTCAGGTTCGGCGAGTTGAGTGGCCAGGGTTTCGCTTGATGGGCGAACCGCTACCAGCCACAAGGATGCCAGGGCAGCCACCGCCGTGGCCGTGGCCAGGCCGGCCAAGGTCAGCTGGTAGCTTTGATGCCGGTCGAAATCCAGTGCGCCCAGCTGCGTGGCTACCAAAGCGCCAAGTTGGTGTACCAGGAACAGCATCCCAAACACCTTGCCTTTGATTTCGGCGCCATACAGCGCGAAGCAGAAGGCAGATGTGAGCACCACCGTTCCGAGGTAACTGGCGCCAAACAGCACAGCGAACACGTACGTTCCGAGGGGCCCGGGCGTGGTCAGCAGCACGATGACAGCAGCGGTTCGCAGCAGGTAGAACATCATCAGCAGCAGGCCCTTGTTGTAGCGGGTGGCCAACCAACCCGCGAGCAGGCCGCTGACCAGTTCCAGCACACCCAGCAGGCTCAGGCCGCTGGCCTGCACCGAACTGGGCAGCGCCTCACCCTGCCAGAACGACACCAGATGAACATCGATGAACGCCATGGTGGCACCACAACTGGCGAAACTGAGCGCCAGCACGAAGAAGCGCGGGTCACGCAGCAGAAACATCACCGGATGCCTGACCTTTGCTGCCTGCGGGTCGGGCTTCAGCGGCACGGTGCGGGATACCCAATACAGCGCCAGGCTCAAAGGCACCAGGAAGATCAGACCAACCCAAGAGAACACCGACTGCCAGGGCACGCTCTGCTGCAGCATGATCCACAACGGCGACAGCACGATGAAGCCGATGGACGTGCCGTTGGTGACGAATGCGAAAGCGAAGGCCTTGAACCGTTCGGCAACCAGGCGATCGACCAGAATACCCATGGGTACATAGGTCATCGCCGCAAGGGCAAAGGCTCCAAGCAGGCCATACACCAGGGTGAACACCAGCAGGTGCGTGCCGGCGAAAGTCACGCCCAGCAGCACCACCCCGCCGCTGAGACTGCCAAGGGCCACCGTGCTCAAGGGGCCAACCCGGTCGCTCAGCCACCCCACCACGGGCGACACCAGGCCAATGGTCAGGACGAACAGCGATCCAGCGGTGGCCAAGGCTGCGCGCCCCTCGCCAAAGTGCGAGGCCAGGTCGACGAAGTAGACTTGGTACAACCCTTTCAATGCGCTGGACAGAAACATCACCACGAAGCCGACTACCAGCACCGAGACGATCAAGGTAGAGCTGAATTTCTGTTTCATGGCCAATCCTTATCGTGTGGGCATTACACCGCCTCGGCTTGCGGAGCTCGGCAATAGGCCTGGTACATGTTTTCGTACATTGCGTAGAACAGCCGGCAGGTGTGGTCTACCGCCTGCAACGCCTCTTCCTGCATCTGCGCGGTGGTGCACAACTGCGAGACAAGGTCCAAGCCTTCATTGACGTGGCCCACGTCTTCCTTCTGGTGCACCGAGAAGAACAGAAGGTCCTGTTCGGTCAGGCCATACGCTCGCCCCAGCAACACGTGCCGTGCATCTCCAGCGACGGTCTCGAGGTTCTGCCCCTCGCTGGCGATCATCACTGCTGCTGCACCAATGTGATAACGCGCCGGGTCCCGTACCGCCTGCAGGCGGAAATCGATCAACTCCCGGGTGGCTGGCAGCGGTTGCTCGGCATCACGCTCGGTATCGGTGATACCGAGCGCCCTCAGGAAGTTCTGCATGAGCACGACATGGTTATCGGTGCGCGAAAGCCGGCCGGTTTCTTCTTCGAAGCAATTGGTGATCAATGCCCGCTTGTGGGCGGGCAGCGGGCAATGAAAGAACAGGTGCTCGACATAAGTCAGGAAATACTTGGTGAGCTGGTAGCCTTGCAGCGCGACCTTGCGCAGCAGCAGCCGGTTGCCCTCAGGCGCAAGCAATTCCTCGAATATGGGGTGGGACAAGGTCAGATGGTGGTGCAGCTTCTGCTCCAACTGATCGCGAAAATCTGCGGTAGATAAGGCCATTGGGGCGTTCCTTGGTGAATGAGCAGTTGCCGTTGACGGGGATGACCGCAGGCGGGGTCAATGAAGGGCAATTCAGTGCAGGTTGAGTCGCAGCGCAAGGCTTTCCACGGTCTGGGCCATGTAATGGCCGCGATGCTTCACGCCATCGACCCGCGCGTAGTCGTCAAGCACGCCGTAGGTCTGGAACCCGAAGGATTGCCATAACCGGTGTGCACGAGTGCCCTCGCGCACATCCAGGGTCAACAGCTCGATACCTTGGGCCTGGCACAAGCGCACGACTTCGCTGAAAGCCCGTGCCACCAGGCCGGACCCGCGATAGGACGGATGCACCACGCCCTTGCTAAGGTCGGCAATATGCCGGCAGTTCGGCATGCTGCTGCGCGAAAGGATGACCAGGCATGCCGGCCCTGCCATTGCCTGGCCGAGCAGGACGTGGGTATCGCCGCCACGGATGCGCTCTTGCAGCGAGGCCGTGAATTCGACGCTCTGCCCGGCAGACATCTCGTGCTCGTAACCCAGAACACCGCCATCGCCAACCGTGCTGTTGATGAGTTGCATGATGGCTGGCGCGGTATCGCTGTCAGCCTGGCGCAACCACTGCAACTGTGGTTCGCCGGGGGCCAACTGCTTTGAAGAGAGGGTGTTCATTGCGTAAATCCCTTGTGCGTACAGGCAGGGATTTAAACGTTTAAGTAAGACCCCGGGTAAGAAGGGAACCGGACAGGAAACGGAAGGATAGTGACATACATGCAAAATGCCATCAGCGACCAAGGCCAGGTGCGATGAGACCGGTCAGGTCCTGTACCGAAATATCTACCACCGTTTTCCCGCGCCCCTGTTTCAACCTTGCCGACCTCATCTCAGCGCAAGGTATTACCCCCCATGCATTCGACCCGCATCAACGTGATGGGCACGCATTACGTTATAGACCACCTTGGCCATGTGCCTCGCCCCGATCGTGAAGCCAACCGCGCCATCCGCCAATGGCTTGCGCAGCAAGGCCATGACCTGGACCCGGACCAGCTCGACGTCGTTACCCTCCACTACTGTTCGGATGGCGCAGGTGGCCAGCTGGCCGCAATCAGCCAGCGCACCAGCCTGACCCAGGCACTACTGGGCAACTGGCAGGGCGAGTCTGCCAGCGACATGTTCGGCAAGCTGCTGCAAGCACCGTGGGCCGGTGCGTTACCCGCAGGCCCGATACGGTTGGTGGGAACCCTCCCGCAACCCGTCTTCAATCACTACGGGGCACCCTTCGAAGTATTCAACGGCCTGTTCCGGCGTACTACCCCGCAACGCTACGACGCTTCCACCCATTTGCCGGTAAGCGCCGAAGCCTTCCAGCAGTTCATTACCAACCTGGATTTCCAGCAGCCTTTCAAGGCGTCGCTCGATGCCTACTGGCGTGACCATCTGCACAGCCACAGGTTGGCACTCAAGCTCAACTTCATCGCAGCCTGCAACAGACAGGTCAGCGAGGGCAGCCTCAGCGAGCCCGCACGGCAACTGGTCTGGCAAGCGGCCGGGCTGATGCCTAGGCGCAACAGGCTGCGACGCAGCACCTTGAGCATTTATGGCTATGCCGCTACCGACCTGCTGTACCTGAACGACCCCGCCACCGACCTGACAGTGCTGTATGTACCTGGCAACAGCTCACCTCTGCTGACGTTCAACAGCGAACGAGAATTGAAGGCGTGGGTCGGCGAACAATGCAAAGACCCGTCCAGGCGCCAGGCCCTGAAACAGCACTTTCGCTTGGCCGATTGCCCGCAAGGCCCTGATTTCAGCGGCCTGGACACTGCCATGGAGGGGCTGGGCGCCTACCCTGAGCGTCACCTGCTGCCGCCAGAACACGGCTATTTCAACGACGACGGCACCTGGCCGCCGCAGACCTATGTCAATTATCGACCTGCCAGGTACAACCCAAAGATCAAGGGCGACCTGTTCCAGGCATTGGCCGAGCGCCAGCGTCAGCGCAGCTACGACGATGCCGCGTTTCTGATCACGGCTGACAGCGAAATCATCAAGGCCAGTTGGCGTGGCTACCTGGCCACAACGCTCAATCTGCTGGCGCCACTGTGCCTGGTGGTACCCGGCCTGGGGCCACTGCTGGCCGTCGGCGGTATCGCCCAGCTTGGCCTGGGGCTCGACCAGGCAATCAACGGCAAGTCACTGCAGCAGCGTCAGGAAGGCATCGGCAACATCACCTGGGGCCTGTTCAACGCCTTGCCCCTGGCGGCAGGCGCTGCCGCAAGGGCCAAGGCACTATTCGAATTCAAGATCGAGGGTTTCGCACCGCCGACGCGGCTACATGAGCAAATCGGCTACCCCTTGAGTCCGCTGTCGCCACCGCGCTTCCCCGAGCCCGAGGGTGCATGCTACTTCCATATCACCGACCCGATTGAGCCACTGGCCGACGGTGACCAGGCGGTTGCCGACTCCGTTGTCCGAACCCCCCAGTACGACGGTGAGCCGGACACCCTCGCAGCGACCATCGATGGCTACAACACCAGGGTCATCTATGACATGGCGCGGGACGTATTCATTCGGGCCGAAGACCTGAACCGGGTCGACCCTGTCGGCTTCGTGGCGGTACCTGGCAGCAGGAACCTGCACCCCGCGCCACAAGGGCGTGTGGTTACCCATGCAACGCGCATTCGCACCCTGCGGGCGCTGGGCGTGGACCTGCCACTGCCGCTACAGGTGCCTGCCAGAGCGCCGGGCAGCTGGCCAATACCCAAGCGCATCTCCTGCCTCTGGGTCGGTGACCGGGTCATCGGCCCGGAGCTGCTGGCCAACCTGGGCCAGAACGCAGCACAGTTGCAAGACAGCGAATACAGCATACGGTTGTTCCTTTCCAGCACTGCCCGGCACGCCTATGCCGAAAACCTGGATCTGCTGGCCAGTCATGCTCCGGGCTTGCAGGTGCTGCCGCTGGAGGAGCAGGCCTTCTTCAGGGCTTTTCGACAAAGCAGATACTACGCGCAGTACGACGCTGCCCTGGATGGCAACGGCGGCGTTGCCAGCAACTATGCATCGGCATGCGATGTGCTGCGCTACCCAATGCTGCACCACGAAGGTGGCTTGTACATGGATGTCGATGACACCTTGCTCGCGCCAGGCGAGTACTCATTGATCATCGACGGGCAGCCGGTAGGGCCCGCCGGTGAACCCATCGATCAGGTCGAACTGAGCACGGACGCCACAGGGCTGCTGCTGGTACCGCCCATGTCCAATGAAAAGATGAGCATGAACAGCCTCTACAATTCCAGCCTTATCGGCAGCCACCCCGGCAACCCAACCCTGGAGGCCATTTCCGAAGAGATGCTCGCACGCTACCAGCTCAATCGGGAATTTTACGACAGCAAGCCCAGCCTGGAGGATGATCCGGAAAGTTTCTATCAATATGCCAGCCGCCTGAGCTACCTCACCGGCCCTGCCCTGCTCAGCGACGTTGTAGATCGGCAACTGCCGAGCCTGCGCATCCTGCGACAGCTCACCAATCTCTATGGCATGCCGCGCATCAACGCCTACCAGTTCGTCGACCTGCCACGCATGCGCGATTCGGTGCGTACGCTCCTGCCCCTGAACCGGATCGCCAGCGTGGGTGGCAACCATTCCTGGAGCCGAACATGAACCAGCGCCAAGCTGTGGTCGGCGCAGCCGGCCAAGACTACGTCAAGGCAATGTTGGGTTCCGTGCCTCGCCCTGACCGCAGTGCCAGTGCAGCCATCCGCGAATGGGCACGCAAGCAGCGGCTTGATCTGGAACCCGACAACACGCTTGCAGTGACCTTGCATTGCAAATTCGTTCCCAAGCGGGGCTGGCTGGCCAAAGTTGTCCAACAAATGAGCATGACCGAAGCGCTGCTTGGAAACTGGCAGCAAAGCGGCTATTCCAAGGTTGCCGAGCAAACCGCGCAGCTACTGCTAAGAGGCGGGACGGCCAGCGTCGACCTGCTCGATGTACTGCCGGAGCTGTCCCTGCCACACGGTCGAGCGCCCTGGGCCGAGGCCTTCAGTCATGGTCAGGTGACGATCGTCGATGAATTGCCAGGAAGCGGCCTGGCCCATGACATCGATGTGCACACCGAATTCCATGGCCTTTTCCGCCAGAGCGCACCCATGCGCTACGACGCCAGCACTTATGTGCAATTCGATGCCACGACCTTCCAGTCCTACATCTGGCAACTCGACTTCCAAGGCGTATTCAAACGCCAGCTCGATGACTTCTGGGCCCATGCCGCCAGCCAGCACAGCGTCAGCGCGTGCATCGCATTCCTCGCTGCCTGCAACCGGCAGGCATTGCGGGGCAACCTCAGTGAACAGGGGCGCAGCCTGGCATGGCGGGCGGCAGGCGTGGAACGCTGGCACCACGGCGCCAGCCTCAGTGCCAACGGGGTAGACGCCAGGCTGCTGAACATCAATGGCTACCCATCAAGCGACATCCTTTGCCTGAGCGATATGTGCAGCCGCCTGACCTTGCTGTACCTACCGGGCAATGCGGCGCCGTTGCATGAGTTCGCCAACCCGGGTGCCATGCGTGCGTGGCTTGCCAGGCAGTGCCGCGACGCCGACAAACGGGCGGCCCTGCTTGCCCACTTCAGGGCCTGCGATATTCCGGACAGGATTGGCCGGTCGGGGTTGCGTCGGGTAATTCAGGGCATGGGCGATTTCCCGCCCCGCCGGATCATCCTGCCTGCAACCAGCGTGTATCGCCTGTCCAGGGTGTGGAACCCGCACACCTTGATCAACTACAAGGCGGACACTTACAGCCCGCGCATCGAATACAACCTGTTCGAGGCATTGACGGTGGCTCAACGTCAACGCAGCCAATCCGACGCCGACTTCCTGATCACGCGCGACAGTGAAGTAACCAAGGCCGCATGGCGCAGGTATTTCTACCTGACCATGAACCTGGCCACACCGTTTCTGCTGGTGGTTCCCGGACTGCTACCCCTGGCTGCCGTGGCCGGGGTGGCACAATTTACAGTGGGCCTGGACCAGGCGCTGCACGGCAAGGATGTGAACCAACAGCTCGAAGGCGCGGAGCAGGCCGTGTTCGGCCTGCTGAACGCAGCCCCGGGGCTGGCGCGCGGAGTCAAGGCGAGCAAGGCGCTGTTCGGCCAACGCCCCATTGGCTTCATCAAACCGGAGAGGCTCAATGGCCGTATAGGCTACCCGCTGAGCCCGGTCTCGCCGCCACGCTGGCCCGGGCCTGCGATGACACCTTATTTCCAGGACCTGGCAGTAGCGGGCGACCAGGTAGCCGCCAGCTGGTCCGGCGCCGATTCACACATTGCCCGCTGCGTAACGCGGCGCAGGGCATTCGGCACGGGTGACGAACTGATCGGCGATGTGGGCAATGGCCCGCACCCGCTCTACTACGACGCCCGACGGGACAGCTTCGTGCTCAAGTACCCCAACGGCACACGCGGCGCCCAACACTATGTGGCCAGTGCCGATCCGCTGCAGCCCTCGATCAGCCGACTGCTGCCCGATACGGACCCGTTGCGGGAAATCAGCCCGGCATCGCGCTCGCGCACACTGCGGGCACTGGGTATCGATCTGCAGCTGCCCGTCGACCTCGATGCACTGGGGACTGCACCGGGCATACCCGTCCCCAGACAGGTATTACACATCTGGCTGGGTGACAGGACGATCGCCGGTGATTACCTGACTGCGCTCGACAACAACGTGCAGGCACTGCGCAACGGCGATTTCACGCTCAAGCTCTACCTCTCCAACGCCAACCCTCGGGCATTCGAACGCAACATGACCCTGCTGCAGCCCCGCATCGACGGGGGGTTGAAGGTTGCAGTACTGGAGCAGCAGACTTTCTATCATCAATTCGCGGCAAGTGAATACTTCGACCAGTACCAGGCTGCGCTGGAAGGGAATGGCGGTGTGGCGAGCAACTTCTCCTCGGCCTCGGACATCTTGCGCTACCGCGTCCTGCACAGCGAAGGCGGCATCTACCTGGATATTGACGACCATCTGCTGGTCGAGCCGGACGCAACCGGGCAGCTGCGGGCAAAGATCGACAGCGTACCGCTCACCACGCCCCTCGACGGGCTGCTGTTGAGGAGCCCGGTGTGCAATGCGCAATTGGGCATGTATACCAGCTACAACACCAGCATGATTGGCAGCCGTGCTGGTAATCCAGTGCTGAACGCCATTTCCGACGAAATCCTGGGCCGTTACCTCACCCCGGAGGGCCAGGCGTTCTACGAGGCCCCCAAACCTCCGCGACAGCATGCGGCGGCATTCCAGGCCTATACCGAAAGGCTCAACAGACTAACCGGGCCTGCGGTGCTCAACCATGTGATCGACCAACGTCTACCTGAGCTGTACACATTCAGGCAGGTGGCGGACCTGGCAAACATGCACACCCTGAACTACGACGCGCTGCTGGATGAAGCAGCACAACGGCGTGCGGAGCTGCGGTTGCTACCCCTGGAAGAGGTCGCAATGGCCGGAAACGCTCAGGGTTACTGACGGCCGGACGGGCTTGCGCGGCCGCTGTGCCTGGGGCCGCACAAGACTCATGGCAATCAGTTGCCGCGATGCAGCTTGCTCATCAGCTCTGCCTCGGCCTGGGTCAGGCCGCAGCTTTCGGTCAGCTCGGCCACGCTGGCGCCCATGCCCACCAGCTTGGCCGCCTGGGTGAAGGTGACGTTGTGCGGGTCGCGCTGTTCCAGTTGCTGGATCTTGTCGGGCAGCGGCGCAACCGCCACGCGCAAGTCATGCAGCGCCTCGCCCATGCGCACGGTACCGTTCTGGTAATCATCCAGGCGCTTGGCCAGGTCCTTGATGCGCTGGTCACGCAGCGCGTCACCCGCTGCCTGCTGCGCAGCCAGCTCGCGCTGGCGCTTGCTGTAGTTGAGGAAAAACCACAGGCTCAGCGCCCAGACCAGCGCCAGGAAGATGACAGCAACCTCTAGGATCAACTCAGATGTTCTCCAGCTCGGACCACTCTTCCTCGGTCATCATCTTGTCCAGTTCGACCAGGATCAGCAGTTCGCCGTTCTTGTTGCACACGCCCTGGATGAATTTGGCCGACTCTTCGTTACCCACGTTCGGCGCGGTCTCGATCTCGGACTGGCGCAGGTAGACCACCTCGGCCACGCTGTCGACCAGGATACCGACCACTTGCTTGTCGGCCTCGATGATGACGATACGGGTGTTGTCGGTGACTTCAGTCGGCATAAGGCCAAAACGCTGGCGGGTGTCGATCACGGTCACCACGTTGCCGCGCAGGTTGATGATGCCCAGCACGTAGCTTGGTGCACCCGGCACCGGGGCGATCTCGGTGTAGCGCAACACTTCCTGCACCTGCATCACGTTGATGCCGTAGGACTCATTGTCCAGACGGAAGGTAACCCATTGCAGGATCGGATCTTCGGAACCTTGTGCAGACGACTTTTTCATTCCCCTACCCTCAAAATCCGCCACAGGCGGTGTGTTCGGTGTCATTTCTGTTTGGCGTGCATCTGCTTGACCGCACCACTGGCGATCAGCTCGGCCAGTGCAGCGACGTCGAGCAGCGCACACATGTGTTCAATAACCGTGCCGGCCAGCCACGGGCGCTGGCCACGCTGGCTGCGCCACTTGATCTCGGACGGGTCCAGGCGCAGCGAGCGGCTGACCTGGTGTACGGCCAGCCCCCATTCATAGCCCTGCACGGAAATCACGTACTGCAGGCCCTGGCGGAAATCATCGCGGTAGCGATCGGGCATCACCCAGCGCGCGGTGTCCAGCACCTTCAGGTTGCCGGCCTGGCAGGTCAGAATGCCGAGAAACCAATCCGGCTGGCCGAATAGTGGTGTCAGTTCCTGGCCGGCCAGGGTGTAGATCGAGCCCAGGCACACCAGCGGCACCGCCAGGGTCAGGCCCGCCACGTCGAACAGCAGGCATTCGAACGGCTCGGCGGCCCAGGCCGGGCGGCCATCGACCGTGGCCGGGGGCACGGGTACCTGCGGCGCCGGCAGGTGTACGTCCACCAGCGGCACTGCCGGCTCCACGGTCTGCTCCTCGACCAGCACCGGGATGCTGGCCTCGGCCACCACCTCGCGCTCGACTACCGTCACTACCGGTGCCTCCACCGGCATCACCTGTGGCAGCACCGCCAGCCTGGGCTCGGCGAACGGCCGTGGTGCGGGGCTGACAGTTGCTTCGGCTGACGCCGGCCTGGCTTGCTGCAAGGCATCACGCGCCTGCTCTTCGCGCACCGCTTCGGCGAACTCGTCCGCCGCCGCTGGCGCCTCGAACAAGTCTTCGGCTTCGGTGGCGTCCTGCAGCAGGCCGTCGAGGTACGACTGCAGGGCCATCTGTGGCCGGGTACTGGTTTGCCGGGTCTGGGTCATCAGGCCACCTGCGCCGCAGTCTTGTAGGTCAGCAGGTGCTTGAGCAGCGCCCTGTAGGCAACCAGCCCGCGGCTCTTGCTGTCGAATTGCGAGGGCGTGACGCCCTTGCGGCTGGCATCGCGCAGGCGCGTATCCACCGGGATATAGCCCTGCCACACATGCTGGCCGTAGGTGTCACGCAGCAGCTTGAGCGTGGCCAGCGAGGCCTGGGTGCGGCGGTCGAACAAGGTCGGCACGATCTGGTACGGCAGCGCCTGCTTGCGCGAGCGGTTGACCATGGCCAGGGTCCCGACCATGCGCTCCAGGCCCTTTACCGCGAGAAATTCGGTTTGCACCGGAATCACCAGCTGCTGGCTGGCTGCCAGGGCATTGACCATCAGCACACCGAGCAAGGGTGGGCTGTCGATCAGGGCATAGTCGAAATCCTGCCACAGCTGCGCCAGACTCTTGGCGATCACCAGGCCCAGGCCGTTCTGCCCCGGTGACTGGCGCTCCAGCACCGCCAGCGCGGTACTCGACGGCAACAGCGAGATGCGTTCGTCACTGGTAGGCAGCAGCAGTTGCCCGGGCAGGCCCTCGGGCACCGCGCCCTTGTGCAGGAACAGGTCGTAGCAGCTGTGCTCCAGGGCATCGGGGTTGTGCCCGAAATAGCTGGTCATCGAGCCGTGCGGGTCGAGGTCGACGACGACCACGCGCTTGCCGGCCTCGGCCAGCAGGCCGGCCAGGGCGATGGTAGTGGTGGTCTTGCCGACGCCACCTTTTTGATTGGCTACTGCCCAGACTCTCATCAAGCAAACTCTATCTATTGATTTGGCAGGGACACTGCTGGGGCAACTGTCTTGCTCAACATCGGAAAGCTGGCGCGATCCCTGTGGGAGCGGGCGCGCCCGCGAACACCGGCGCAGCCGGTGCCATTCACCGCATCGCCTGATTCGCGGGCTCGCCCGCTCCCACAGGGGACAGTACTGCCTTCAAATTTGTGTTCGTGGCAACGTCGGGGAATTGACGGATCACTGCCCCGCCACCGTTGCTGGCGTTGCCGGTGCACTTTGTGTGCCAGCCCGGCGCAATGCAGCATCCGGCGTGGCATTGGCACTGCCCGAGCCAGTCAGGCTGCGGCGTACTTCGAGGTTGCGCGAAATCACCAGCACCACGCGGCGATTGCGCGCACGGCCTTCGGCAGTGTCGTTGCTGGCCACGGGCTGGTACTCGCCATAGCCGACCGAGGCCATGCGTGCCGGGTTGACACCTTCCATCGCCAGCAGGCGCACGATGCTTGCCGCCCGAGCCGAAGACAACTCCCAGTTGGTCGGGTACTGCGCAGTGCGGATCGGCAGGTTATCGGTAAAGCCTTCGACGTGCACCGGGTTGGCGAACGGCTTGAGAATGCCGGCCACTTTCTCGATGATCGCAAATGCCTTGTCGCTGGGCATGGCATCGCCGCTGCCGAACAGCAACGAGGAATTGAGCTCGATCTCGATCCACAGTTCATTGCCGCGCACAGTCATCTGGTCGCTCTTGATCAGGTCGCCAAAGGCATCGCGCACGTCATCGCTGATGGTTTTCAGCGGGTCGATACTGGTCGCCCCAAGGCCCGCATCGGTCTGCTCGCTGTCCTTCACCAACGGCTCGGCCGGGCGCACGCTCAGCGGCCTCTCTTCACCGATGGGGATCGGCTTCATGCTGCGCTCGGGGTCGTTGAACACCCCGAGCAAGGCCTGGGAAATGACCTTGTACTTGCCCTCGTTGATCGAGGAAATCGAATACATCACCACGAAAAAGGCGAACAGCAAGGTGATGAAGTCGGCGTAGGACACCAGCCAGCGTTCGTGGTTTTCGTGTTCCTCGGTATGACGACGGCGACGCATGGGTTACTCCATGAAGCCTTGCAGCTTCAGCTCGATCGAGCGCGGGTTCTCACCCTCGGCAATCGACAGCAGGCCCTCGAGCAGCATCTCGCGGTAGCGCGACTGGCGCATGACGATGGCCTTGAGCTTGCTGGCGATCGGCAGCAGCACCAGGTTGGCGCTGGCCACGCCGTAGATGGTCGCGACAAAGGCCACGGCAATGCCGTTGCCCAACTGCGACGGGTCGGCCAGGTTGCCCATCACGTGAATCAGGCCCATCACCGCACCGATGATGCCGATGGTTGGCGCGTAGCCGCCCATGCTCTCGAACACCTTGGCGGCTTGGATATCACGGCTTTCCTGGGTCAGGAAGTCGACTTCGAGGATGCTGCGGATGGCCTCCGGCTCGGCACCATCCACCAGCAACTGCAGGCCCTTGCGCGCATAAGGGTCAGGCTCGCTGTCGGCCACCCCTTCCAGGCCCAGCAGGCCTTCCTTGCGCGCGGTCAGGCTCCAGTTGACGACGCGGTCGATCCCGCCCGCCAGGTCTACCCGTGGCGGAAACAGGATCCAGCGCAGAATCTGCAAGGCACGCTTGAACGACGACAGCGGCGACTGCAGCAAGGCCGCCGCCAGGGTGCCGCCCAGCACGATCAGTGCCGCCGGGCCATTGATCAGGGCGCCGACATGGCCGCCTTCGAGGAAGTTGCCACCGACGATGGCGACAAACGCGAGGATCAGTCCGATCAGGCTGAGCACGTCCATCAGACGCACGCCTCCACCAGGTGCTTGCCGATTTCGTCCAGGCTGTACACCGCGTCGGCAAGGTTGGCCTTGACGATGGCCATGGGCATGCCATAGATCACGCAGCTGGCTTCATCCTGGGCCCAGACCGTGCTGCCGCCCTGCTTGAGCAGGCGCGCCCCTTCACGACCATCGGCACCCATGCCGGTAAGCACCACCGACAGCACCTTGTCGCCATACGACTTGGCCGCCGAGCCGAAGGTGATGTCCACGCACGGTTTGTAGTTCAGACGCTCGTCACCGGGCAGGATCTTCACCGTCCCACGGCCGTCGATCATCATCTGCTTGCCACCTGGGGCCAGCAGGGCCAGGCCCGGGCGCAGCATGTCGCCGTCCTCGGCTTCCTTGACGCTGATGCGGCACAGCTTGTCCAGGCGCTCGGCAAAGGCCTTGGTGAACGCCGCCGGCATGTGCTGGATCAGCACGATCGGCGCCGGGAAGTTGGCCGGAAGCTGGGTCAGCACCCGCTGCAGCGCGACCGGGCCACCCGTGGAGGTACCGATGGCCACCAGCTTGTAAGGCTTGCGCTTGGGTGCCGGCGAGTGTGCTGGCGCCGCAGCCGGGGCCGCTGCACGGGCAGGCGCAGGCGTGCGCGCCGCTGCCGGGCTGGCGAAACTGCTGGCAGCTGCGTGACCGCTGCCTGCTGGCGCGGGTACGGGTGCGGCAACCGGCGCATGGCTGGCGTAGCTGCCAAAACGGCGGTTGCTGCGGGAAATGGTATGCACCTTCTCGCACAGCAGTTGCTTGACCTTGTCGGGGTTGCGCGAGATGTCCTCGAAGTTCTTCGGCAGGTAATCCACCGCACCGGCATCCAGCGCATCGAGGGTGACACGGGCGCCTTCATGGGTCAGCGACGAGAACATCAACACCGGCGTCGGGCAGCGCTGCATGATGTGCCGCACCGCGGTGATGCCGTCCATCATGGGCATTTCGTAGTCCATGGTGATGACATCGGGCTTCAGCGCCAGCGCCTGGTCGATTGCTTCCTTGCCGTTGGTCGCGGTACCCACTACCTGGATCGTCGGATCCGCCGAGAGGATTTCCGAGACGCGGCGGCGGAAGAAACCGGAATCATCCACCACCAGGACCTTGACTGCCATAAACACTCCATTAGGCGGCGCTACCCGCCAGGGTGCGCCACCGAAATCAAATACGCCGCGCGGCGTAACGCTTGAGCATGCTCGGTACGTCGAGAATCAACGCGATGCGACCGTCGCCGGTGATGGTGGCCCCGGACATGCCCGGGGTGCCCTGCAGCATCTTGCCCAGCGGCTTGATTACCACTTCTTCCTGGCCAACCAGTTGATCGACGACAAAGCCGATGCGCTGGGTGCCGACCGACAGGATCACCACGTGGCCCTCGTGCTGCTCTTCGTGCACCTGGCCCTGGACCAGCCAGCGCTTGAGGTAGAACAGCGGCAGCGCCTTGTCGCGTACGATCACCACTTCCTGGCCGTCGACCACATTGGTGCGCGACAGGTCGAGGTGGAAGATCTCGTTGACGTTGACCAGCGGGAAGGCAAACGCCTGGTTGCCCAGCATCACCATCAGGGTGGGCATGATCGCCAGGGTCAGCGGCACCTTGATGACGATCTTCGAGCCCTGGCCCTTGGCCGAGAAGATGTTGATCGAGCCGTTGAGCTGGGAGATCTTGGTCTTCACCACGTCCATGCCCACACCGCGGCCGGACACGTCGGAAATCTCGGTCTTGGTCGAGAAGCCCGGGGCGAAGATCAGGTTGTAGCAGTCCGACTCGCTCAGGCGATCGGCGGCATCCTTGTCCATCAGGCCCTTTTCCACGGCCTTGGCGCGCAGGATGTTGGGGTCCATGCCCTTACCGTCGTCGGAGATCGACAGCAGGATGTGGTCGCCTTCCTGCTCGGCCGACAGCACTACGCGGCCGGTGCGCGCCTTGCCGGAGGCTTCACGCTCTTCGGGCATTTCCACGCCATGGTCGACAGCGTTGCGCACCAGGTGCACCAACGGGTCGGCCAGGGCCTCGACCAGATTCTTGTCGAGGTCGGTCTCTTCGCCGACCAGCTCCAGGTTGATTTCTTTCTTGAGCTGGCGGGCCAGATCACGCACCAGGCGCGGGAAGCGGCCGAAGACTTTCTTGATCGGCTGCATGCGGGTTTTCATCACCGCGGTCTGCAGGTCGGCGGTGACCACGTCGAGGTTGGACACGGCCTTGGACATGGCCTCGTCACCGCTGTTAAGGCCCAGGCGCACCAGACGGTTACGCACCAGGACCAGTTCGCCGACCATGTTCATGATCTCGTCCAGGCGCGCGGTATCGACCCGCACGGTGGTTTCCGCTTCGCTGGCGCCATGCTTGTCGGCGGCCGGGGCCGGGGCGCGGGGTGCTGCGGCAGGTTTGCTGGCAGGCGCCGGCGCAGGAGCCGGGGCAGCTGCTGCTGGCTTGGCCACGGGCGGGCTGTCGGCCTTGGCCGCTGCCGGCACTTGCACCTTGGTTGCAGCCGGGGCTTCGACGGCGGCCACGTCGCCGCCGAACTTGCCTTTGCCGTGCAACTGGTCCAGCAGCGCCTCGAACTCGTGCTCGCTGATTTCATCGCTGGCTGCACTGGTGTCAGTTGCAGCAGGCGCCGGCGCCTTGGCAGCGGGCAAGGCATCGGCCTGGAAGGTGCCCTTGCCATGCAACTGGTCCAGCAGCGATTCGAATTCGGCGTCGGTAATTTCGTCGCTGGCCGCTTCCGGCGCGCTGGCAACCGGCTGCGCGGCAACTTCGGCGCTGAACTGGCCTTTGCCGTGCAACTGGTCGAGCAGCGACTCGAACTCGGCGTCGGTGATTTCGTCACCTTCACCGCTCACGGTCTCGCCCTGCATCTGCTCGTCGGCCGCAGCTTGCGCCTTGACCGCATCGAGCGAATCGAGCAGCTGTTCGAACTCGCTGTCGGTGATGTCCTGCTCCTCGGCAGGCGCTTCGGCAACCGGTGCCGGTGCCGCGGCGGCAGGCGCTTCAACGGCCACGGCGCCCCCCGGCTCGGCCAGGCGCGACAGCGCCGCCAAAAGCTCGGGGGTAGCCGGGGTCACTTCGGCGCGCTCGCGCACCTGGCCAAACATGCTGTTGACCGTGTCCAGTGCCTCGAGCACCACATCCATCAGTTCCGCGTCGACCCGGCGCTCACCTTTGCGCAGAACGTCGAACACGTTCTCGGCGATATGGCAGCACTCCACCAGCTCGTTCAGCTGAAGGAAGCCGGCGCCCCCTTTTACAGTGTGGAAACCGCGAAAGATCGCATTGAGCAGGTCGGCATCGTCGGGCCGGCTTTCCAGCTCGACCAGTTGCTCGGACAGTTGCTCAAGAATTTCGCCGGCTTCTACCAGGAAATCCTGGAGGATTTCTTCATCGGCGCCGAAGCTCATCAAACGTGCTCCTTAAAAACCCAGGCTGGACAGCAGATCATCGACATCGTCCTGACCGGACACGACGTCTTCACGCTTATCGGCATGAATCTGCGGACCTTCACCCCGAGTCGGATGTTTTTCTCGATCTTTTTCTGCGCGCAGTTGATCGTGGTCATGCTGGATGCCCGCAAAGCGGTCGACCTGGCTGGCCATCAGCACCAGTTTGAGCAGGTTGCTTTCCACCTCGGTGACCAACGTGGTGACGCGCTTGATCACCTGGCCGGTCAGGTCCTGATAGTCCTGGGCCAGCAGAATGTCGTTGAGGTGGCCGGCGACCTTGCGGTTACCTTCGGCGCTGTGCGTCAGGAAACTGTCGACGCGCTTGACCAGTTCACGGAACTCCGGCGCAGCCACTTCGCGGCGCATGAAACGCTGCCAGTCGGTGCTCAGTGCCTGGGCCTCGCTGGCCAGGTCGTTGAGCACCGGGGTGCTTTCCTCGACCAGGTCCATGGTGCGATTGGCCGCGCCCTCGGTGAGCCTGACCACGTACGACAGGCGCTCGGTGGCGTCGGTTATCTGCGACACCTCCTCGGCCTGCGGCATGGTCGGGTCGATCTGGAAACTGACAATGGCACTGTGCAGCTCGCGGGTCAGCTTGCCGACTTCCTGGTACAGGCCGCGGTCGCGGGTCTGGTTCAACTCGTGAATCAGCTGCACCGCCTCGCCGAAACGGCCCCGCTCCAGGCTTTCGACCAGCTCCTGGGCATGCTTCTTCAGGGTCGATTCGAACTCGCCCAAAGACGTTTGTGATGAATCCATGGCGCGCCCCCCTGACGTGACTCAGCCGTTGACGCGTTCGAAGATCTTCTCGATCTTTTCTTTGAGCACCTGGGCGGTGAACGGCTTGACCACGTAGCCATTGACGCCGGCCTGTGCCGCTTCGATGATCTGGTCGCGCTTGGCTTCGGCGGTCACCATCAGCACCGGCATGGTTTTCAGGCGATCGTGGGCACGCACCTTGCGCAGCAGGTCGATGCCGGACATCCCAGGCATGTTCCAGTCGGTCACCAGGAAGTCGTAGTGGCCGTTCTCCAGCATCGGCAGCGCCGTAGTGCCGTCATCGGCTTCTTCGGTGTTGGTGAAGCCCAGGTCACGCAACAGGTTCTTGATGATCCGCCGCATCGTCGAAAAGTCGTCAACGATGAGGATTTTCATGTCTTTGTTCAAGTAGACCTCCAAGCAGTCTCAAACGCGCTCGGCCCCGAGCGCGCATTCACAATTCGGTACAACGTAGAAAACGACTGCAACGACAACGGGCTCAACGCGCCCGCCATTCCCCCAGGCGGCTGCGCAGGCGCGCGGCACACTGGCTGTGCAACTGGCTGACCCGCGACTCGCTGACCCCCAGCACCTCACCGATTTCCTTGAGGTTCAGCTCTTCGTCGTAGTACAGCGCCAGCACCAGGCGCTCACGCTCCGGCAGGTTGGAGATGGCCTCGGTCAGGGCGGCCTGGAAGCGCTCGTCCTCCAGGCCGCGCGCAGGTTCTACCTGGCCACTGGCGCCATCCTCATGCAGCCCTTCGTGCTCACCGTCCTGCAACAGGTCGTCGAAGCTGAACAGGCGGCTGCCCAGGGTATCGTTCAAGATCCCGTAGTAATCATCGAGACTCAATTGGAGTTCGGCAGCAACTTCATGATCTTTAGCGTCACGGCCGGTTCTGGCTTCAACCGCACGCATCGCGTCGCTGACCATGCGGGTGTTGCGGTGCACCGAACGCGGTGCCCAGTCGCCCTTGCGCACTTCGTCCAGCATGGCCCCGCGGATGCGGATGCCGGCGTAGGTTTCAAAGCTGGCGCCCTTGCTGGCGTCGTACTTGTTGGCCACTTCCAGCAGGCCGATCATGCCGGCCTGGATCAGGTCCTCGACCTGCACGTTGGCCGGCAGCCGCGCCAGCAGGTGGTAGGCGATGCGCTTGACCAGCGGGGCGTAGCGTTCGATCAGCTCGTACTGGGCGTCTTTCGACGCTCGGCTGTACATCTTGAAACCGCTGGCGTTCATAGCACTGGACCCGCGCTGGTGGGTTGCACCAGACGCTCGACAAAGAACTCCAGATGGCCACGCGGGTTGGCAGGCAGCGGCCAGCTGTCGACCTTCTGGGCTATCGCCTTGAAGGCCAGCGCGCATTTGGAGCGTGGGAAGGCTTCGTACACGGCACGCTGCTTCTGCACCGCCTTGCGCACGCACTCGTCATACGGCACGGCGCCCACGTACTGCAGGGCAACGTCGAGGAAGCGGTCGGTGACCTTGGTCAGCTTGGCGAACAGGTTGCGGCCTTCCTGCGGGCTCTGCGCCATGTTGGCCAGCACGCGGAAACGGTTCATGCCGTAGTCGCGATTGAGCAGCTTGATCAGGGCGTAGGCATCGGTGATCGAGGTGGGTTCATCGCATACCACCAGCAGCACTTCCTGGGCGGCGCGGACGAAGCTGACCACCGAATCACCGATACCGGCCGCGGTGTCGATCACCAGCACGTCGAGGTTGTCGCCGACTTCGCTGAACGCCTGGATCAGCCCGGCATGCTGGGCCGGGGCCAGGTGCACCATGCTCTGCGTGCCCGAGGCAGCCGGCACGATGCGCACTCCACCAGGGCCCTGCAACATCACGTCGCGCAGTTCGCAGCGCCCTTCGATGACATCGGCAAGGGTCCGCTTGGGGGTAAGGCCCAGCAGTACGTCGACATTGGCCAGGCCCAGGTCGGCGTCGAGCAGCATGACCCTGCGGCCAAGCTCGGCCAGCGCCAGGGACAGGTTCACTGAAACGTTAGTCTTGCCGACGCCACCTTTGCCACCGGTCACGGCGATCACCTGTACGGGATGCATGCTACCCATGTCTGTTCTTTACCTTGTCTCGCTGGGACTCAGGCCACACGTAGGGCAATTCTGCGTACCCTTTGGCATAGCTACCTTGCACACACTTCATCATCAACCCGCTCGCCGTGGGTTGTGATAGAGATCAGCGAACATGTCGGCCATGGCCTCTTCGCTGGGCTCGTCCTGCTGCTGCACATTGACCGCGCGGGTGACCAACTGGTGCCCCCGAGGCAGGTGCAGGTCGTCAGGAATGCGCGGCCCGTCGGTCAGGTAGGCCACTGGCAGTTCATGACTGATGGCAAGGCTCAGCACGTCGCCAAGGCTCGCCGTTTCATCGAGTTTGGTCAGGATGCAACCAGCCAGGCCGCAGCGCTTGTAGCTGTGGTAGGCGGCGGTCAGCACCTGCTTCTGGCTGGTGGTGGCCAGCACCAGGTAGTTCTTCGCGGCAATGCCACGCCCGGCCAGGGTATCCAGTTGCATGCGCAGGGCCGGGTCGCTGGCCTGCAGGCCGGCGGTATCGATCAGCACCACGCGCTTGCGCAGCAGCGGCTCCAGCGCCGCAGCAAGCGACTGGCCCGGGTCGACGTAGGTCACCGGCACGTTGAGGATGCGGCCCAGGGTCTTGAGCTGCTCCTGGGCGCCAATTCGGAAGCTGTCCATACTCACCAGCGCCAGGTTCTGCGCGCCGTACTTGAGCACGTAGCGGGCGGCCAGCTTGGCCAGGGTGGTGGTCTTGCCCATGCCGGCCGGGCCGACCATGGCAATCACCCCACCCTCTTCGATCGGCTCGACCTCGGGGATTTCGATCATCCGCGCCAGGTGCGCAAGCAACATGCGCCAGGCCTGGCGTGGCTCGTCGATCTCGGCAGTCAGGTCCAAAAGTTCACGGGCGATCGGCCCGGACAGGCCGATACGCTGCAGCCGGCGCCAGACGGTGGCCTGCTGCGGCTTGCTGCCCTGCAGCTGGTTCCAGGCCAGCGAGCCGAGCTGCACTTCCAGCAGCTCGCGCAGGCCCGACAGCTCGGAGCGCATGGCATCGAACAGGCGCGGGTCGACCGGCGCCGACGCAGGCGCTGCAGCAGCCTCGGGAACATCGACATGCGGTTCGATCAACGGCTCGGCGGCGGTCAGCGACTGCCCGGCGAACAATTGGCGGTTGTTGTCGCTGCTGTCCTGGCGGTGGCCCAGCTCGGCCTGGGCAGTGGCGATGCGCGTATGCGTCTTGCGCAGCTCTTCTTCCAGTTCGGCGTTGGGCACACGTGGAGCCAGGGCGGACAGCTTGTAGTCCAGCGCGGCCGTCAGCTCGACACCGCCGGCGATGCGACGGTTGCCGATGATGGCGGCATCGGCGCCCAGCTCATCACGGACCAGCTTCATGGCCTGACGCATATCGGCGGCGAAAAATCGCTTAACTTGCATTATCCCCTACCTCAGCCGTTAGGGCCCACGGTGGCAACGATGGTGACTTGCTTGTTGTCCGGTATTTCCTGATACGCCAGAACATGCAAATTCGGTACAGCCAGGCGGCCGAAACGCGACAGCATGGCGCGGATCGGGCCGGCGACCAGGAGGATGGCCGGCTGGCCCTGCATTTCCTGGCGCTGGGCCGCCTCGATCAGCGAACGCTGCAGCTTCTCGGCCATGCTCGGCTCCAGAAGAACACCGTCTTCCTGACCTTGCCCGGCCCTTTGCAGACTATTGAGCAAAATCTGTTCCAACCTTGGCTCCAGGGTAATCACTGGCAGCTCCGACTCAACGCCGACAATGCTTTGCACGATGGCGCGACACAATCCGACGCGCACCGCCGCCACCAGCGCGGCGGTATCTTGACTCTTGCCGGCGTTGTTCGCGATCGCCTCGGCGATACTGCGGATATCGCGCACTGGCACCTGTTCCGACAACAGCGCTTGCAGCACCTTGAGCAGGCCCGACAACGAAATGACACCCGGCACCAGCTCTTCTGCAAGTTTAGGCGATGCCTTGGCCAACACCTGCAGCAGTTGCTGGACCTCTTCATGGCCGATCAGCTCGTGGCAGTGCTTCTGCAGAATCTGGTTCAGGTGGGTGGCCACCACGGTACTGGCGTCGACCACGGTGTAGCCCAGCGACTGCGCCTGGGAGCGCTGGCCGACATCGATCCACACGGCTTCAAGGCCAAACGCCGGGTCACGCGCGGCAATGCCGTTGAGGGTACCGAACACCTGCCCCGGGTTGATTGCCAGTTCGCGATCCGGGTAGATCTCGGCTTCGGCCAGGATCACCCCCATCAGGGTCAGGCGATAGGCGCTGGGCTGCAGGTCAAGGTTGTCGCGGATGTGCACGGTGGGCATGAGGAAGCCCAGGTCCTGCGACAGCTTCTTGCGCACGCCCTTGATCCGCGCCAGCAACTGGCCACCCTGGTTGCGATCGACCAGCGGGATCAGCCGGTAGCCGACCTCCAGACCAATCATGTCGATCGGTGTGACGTCGTCCCAACCCAGCTCCTTGGTTTCCAGCGCGCGTTGTGGCGATGGCAGCAGGTCCTGCTGGCGCTGCGCTTCCTGCAGCGCCTGCGCCTTGGCCTTCTGCTGCTTCTTCCACACCAGGTACGCGCCACCACCGGCCAGCAGGCCAAGGCTGAGGAAGGCCACGTGCGGCATGCCCGGCACCAGGCCCATGACGATCATCAGCGCGCCGGACACCGCCAGGGCCTTGGGCGAATCGAACATCTGCCGGTTGATCAGCTTGCCCATGTCCTCGGAGCCCGAAGCACGGGTAACCATGATCGCGGCAGCGGTGGACAGCAACAGTGATGGCAATTGCGCCACCAAACCGTCACCGATGGTCAGCAAGGCGTACACCTTGCCGGCATCGCCAAAGCTCATGCCGTGCTGCAGCATGCCGATCAGCATGCCGCCGATCAGGTTGATGAACAGGATCAGCAAACCGGCGATGGCGTCACCGCGAACGAACTTGCTGGCACCGTCCATCGAACCGTAGAACTCGGCTTCCTGCGCCACTTCGGCACGACGGTGCTTGGCCTGGGCCTGGTCGATCAGGCCGGCGTTGAGGTCGGCGTCGATGGCCATCTGCTTGCCGGGCATGGCGTCGAGGGTGAAACGCGCGCTCACTTCCGAAATACGCCCGGCACCCTTGGTCACCACCACGAAGTTGATGATCATGAGGATGGCGAACACCACGGCACCGACCACGTAGTTACCGCCGATCACTACCTCGCCGAAGGCCTGGATCACCTTGCCGGCGGCGCCGTGGCCCTCCTGGCCATGCAGCATCACAACCCGGGTGGAGGCCACGTTCAGGGCCAGGCGCAACAGCGTGGCCACCAGCAGGATGGTGGGGAATGCGGCGAAGTCGAGCGGGCGCAGGGCGTAGACGCAGACCAGCAGGACCACGATCGACAGGGCGATGTTGAAAGTGAAGAACACGTCGAGCAGGAACGGCGGTATCGGCAACATCATCATTGCCAACATCACCAGCAGCAACAGCGGCACACCCAGGTTGCCCCGGCCGAGCCCGGCCAGGTTGTTACGGGCGTTGCTGATTAACTGAGTGCGATCCACCGCGAGTCCTCTTGATGCAAAACTTTGACGCACAGGGGGCGCCTGGCGCTGGCTTTGCAAGAAGCTTTCCAACTTTGCTCGATGGGTGATTTATGTTGCCTGTTCCGGCCTCTTCGCGGGTTCACCCGCGAAAGGGCCAGAAGCCCTGACACAAGGTCAACTGTCGCGGCGCAGGTCCGGTGGAATCGGCAGGTCGTCCTTCAGCGGCTCTGGCCGCTTGCCCTTGCCAGCCCGGTACTGGCGGATCTGGAACACGTAGGCCAGCACCTGCGCCACCGCCAGGTAAAGCCCGGCAGGGATTTCCTGCTCGAGTTCGGTGGAGTAGTAGATCGCCCGCGCCAACGCCGGCGATTCGAGGATCTGGACCTTGTGCTCCACGCCGATCTCGCGAATCTTCAAGGCAATGAAATCCGTCCCCTTGGCCAGCAGCAACGGCGCCGCCCCGCCTTTCTCAGGGTCGTATTGCAAGGCCACCGCATAATGCGTCGGGTTGGTAATGATCACGTCGGCTTCCGGGACAGCCGCCATCATGCGCCGCTGCGAAGCCTCACGCTGAAGCTGGCGGATACGCTGCTTGACCTCGGGCTTGCCTTCGCTGTCCTTGTACTCGTCCTTGATTTCCTGCTTGGTCATCTTCAGTTTGTTGTGCGTCTGCCACAGCTGGAACGGCACGTCCGCCGCCGCAATCAACAGCAGCCCGGCCGACATCCACAACGCGCTCCAGCCCACCACCTGCAGGCTATGGATGATCGCCTGCTCCAACGGCTCATTGGCGATGGCGAGCAGCGCCTGGCGGTCGTTGACCAGCACCACTACCGCCACGACCAGGATCACGAAAAACTTGGCGAGCGCCTTCAATAGCTCGGTCAAGGCGTTCATCGAGAACATGCGCTTGATCCCCGACAAGGGATTCATGCGGCTGAATTTCGGCTGCAGCAGGCTGCCGGAAAACAGGAAACCGCCCAAGACTATCGGCGCGACGAAGGAAATCACGAACAACAGGATCAAGATCGGCTGCACCGCCCAGATGGCCATCTTGCCCGAGGCCAACAGGAAGGCGCCCATGGCGCGCTCATCGACGATGAAGTCGCGGGTCAGGCTGAAGTTCATGCGCATGATCGCCAGCAGTGTCTCGGCCAGGTGGCCGCCGAACGCCAGCAGGCCACCAGCGCCGGCCAAGGTCACCGCCACCGTGTTCAGCTCCTTGGAACGCGCGATCTCGCCTTTCTCGCGGGCATCGCGCTTGCGCTTGTCGGTGGGTTCTTCTGTCTTGTCCTGACCGCTTTCGCTTTCCGCCATGCTCAGCGCGCCCTTGCCAGATCACGCAGCCATTGCAGCGCTTCGCTGGCCAATGCGTGGTAATGGGAAAGTATGTCGGCCAGGCCGACCCAGAAAATGAACATGCCCATGACCAGGGTCAGCGGAAAACCGATGGAGAAAATGTTCAACTGCGGCGCGGCACGCGTCATCACGCCAAAAGCGATGTTCACCACCAGCAGCGCGGCGATAGCCGGCAGGATCAGCAGCAGGCCGGCACCGAACACCCAACCCAGGCGCCCCGCCAGTTCCCAGAACTGATTGACCACCAGCGCGTTGCCTACCGGCAAGGTGGTGAAGCTTTCGGTCAGTACCTCGAACGCCACCAGATGGCCGTTCATCAGCAGGAACAGCACACTCACCAGCATGGTCATGAACTGGCTGATCACCGCGACGTTGACGCCGTTGGCCGGGTCGACCATCGATGCGAAGGCCATGCCCATCTGCACCGCGACGATCTGGCCTGCGATCACGAAAGCCTGGAACAGCAACTGCAACGACAACCCGAACAACGCCCCGACGATGACCTGCTCGGCACACAGCAGCAGGCCGCGCAGGCTCAACGGGTCGAACTCGGGCAAGGGTGGCAGGGCCGGGACGATCACCACCGTGATGGCCACCGCCACGTACAGGCGCACCCGCGCCGGCAGCATACGGGTGCCGAAGATCGGCATGGTCATCAGCACCGCCGTCACCCGGAACAACGGCAGGATGAAGGTCGCGACCCAGGTGCCGATCTGCGTGTCGGTCAGCTCCAGCATCGGCGCGTCAACCGATCAGCTGAGGAATGTTGGTATAGAGACTGGTGAAGTACTCCATGAACTTCTGCACCAGCCACGGCCCGGCGATGATCAGCGTGACCAGCATCACAAGCAGGCGCGGCAGGAAACTCAAGGTCTGTTCGTTGATCTGGGTGGCGGCCTGGAACATGGCCACCACCAGGCCCACCAGCAGGCTGGGCACCACCAGTATGGCGACCATCAGGGTGGTCAGCCACAAGGCATCACGGAACAGGTCGACAGCGACTTCAGGTGTCATCGGCGGCTCTCCTTGACGGCGTCAGACGCCGCCGAAACTGCTGGCCAGGGTACCCATGATCAGCGCCCAGCCATCGACCAGCACGAACAGCATGATCTTGAACGGCAGCGAGATGATCAGCGGCGACAGCATCATCATACCCATGGCCATCAGCACGCTGGCTACCACCATGTCGATGATCAGGAACGGGATGAAGATCATGAAACCGATCTGGAACGCGGTCTTCAGCTCGGATGTCACGAACGCCGGCACCAGGATCGTCAGCGGCACCTGGTCCGGGCCGGCGATGTCGGTACGCTTGGACAGGCGCATGAACAGGTCGAGGTCGCTTTGCCGGGTTTGTGCCAGCATGAAGTCCTTGAGCGGCCCTTGGGCCTTGTCGATGGCCTGCTGGGCGGTCATCTGCTCCTTCAGGTACGGCTGCAGGGCGTCCTGGTTCACCCGGTCGAACACCGGCGCCATGATGAACATGGTCAGGAACAGCGCCATGCCGGTCAGCAGCTGGTTCGACGGCGTCTGCTGCAGGCCCAGGGCCTGACGCAGGATCGAGAACACGATGATGATGCGGGTGAAGCTGGTCATCAGAATGACGAACGCCGGGATGAAGCTGAGCGCCGTCATGATCAGCAGAATCTGCAGGCTGACCGAATACTCCTGCTGCCCGTCCGCGGTATTGGACAGGGTAATGGCCGGGATCGACAGCGGGTCGGCACCCAGGGCCAGCGGCGCAGCCAGCAGCAGCGCCAGAGTCAACAACACACGCAGCGCGCCACTCATCACTTCTTGTCCTTAGGGTCCTTGCCCATCAGCTCCATCAGCCGCTGGGCAAACTCCGGCGTCGCCTGGCGGGCGTTTTCCGGCACTTCCACGGGTTCGGCCAGCACATGCAGGGCCTCGATGCTGCCAGGGGTATGGCCGATCAGGATCTGCTCCTTGCCCACCTGCACCAGCAGCAGCCGATCACGCGGGCCGATGGCCCGGCTGCCGACGATCTCGATCACCTGCCCGCCCTTTACCGCCGTGCTTTGCATGCGCCGCAGCAACCAGGCCAGGAAGAAGATCAGGCCGACCACCAGCAGCAGGCCGAAGACCATCTGCGCCAGCTGCCCACCGAGGCTGCCAGGCGCGGTTGCCGGGGTTGCCGCCGGTGTGGCCGCGGCCAGGCAAGCCTGGCTGGCGAGCAGCGCGGCAGCCGCCGCGATGGCGCGCATCGTGCCCTTCACTCAGCGCAGCTTCTTGATACGTTCGCTGGGGCTGATCACGTCGGTCAGGCGGATGCCGAACTTCTCGTTGACCACCACTACCTCGCCATGGGCGATCAGCGTGCCGTTGACCAGCACGTCGAGCGGCTCGCCGGCGAGGCGGTCGAGCTCGATCACCGAGCCCTGGTTGAGCTGCAGCAGGTTGCGGATGTTGATCTCGGTGCTGCCCACTTCCATGGAAATGTTCACCGGGATATCCAGGATCACATCCAGGTTAGGGCCTTCGAGGCTGACGTTTTCGTTCGGCTTCGGCGAGCTGGCGAACTCCTCCATCGGCAGGCGGCCCGCGCCGCCGGTGCTGCTACCGGTGTCACCACCCAGCAGTGCATCGATATCGGCCTGGCCGGCTGCACCGGTTTCTTCCAGTGCCGCAGCCCATTCATCGGCCAGTGCCTGGTCCTCTGCGGAGGTGATCTCGTTTTCGTTAGCCATGGTTTCCTCGACAGGCATTCAATTCGTTATGTGCGACCGGCACGCCGTCAGCGGCGTTCGATCGGGTCGATGATCTGCAGCGCCAGGTTGCCCTTGTGCGAACCCAGGCGCGCCTTGAACGACGGCACACCGTTGGCACGCAGCACCAGGTGCTCGGGCAGCTCCACCGGGATCACGTCGCCAGGCTGCATATGCAGGATGTCGCGCAGCTTCAGCTGGCGCCGGGCTACGGTGGCGGTCAGCGGCACGGCCACGTCCAGCACATCCTCGCGCAGGGCCTTGACCCAGCGCTCGTCCTGGTCGTCCAGGTCGGACTGGAAACCGGCGTCGAGCATTTCCCGCACCGGCTCGATCATCGAGTACGGCATGGTCACGTGCAGGTCGCCGCCACCGCCGTCCAGTTCGATGTGGAAGGTGGACACCACCACCGCCTCGCTGGGGCCGACAATGTTGGCCATGGCCGGGTTTACCTCGGAGTTCATGTACTCGAAGGTGACCGGCATGATTGCCTGCCAGGCTTCCTTGAGGTCGACGAAGCACTGGTCCAGCACCATGCGCACCACGCGCAACTCGGTGGGGGTGAACTCGCGGCCTTCGATCTTGGCGTGGCGGCCGTCGCCGCCGAAGAAGTTGTCCACCAGCTTGAACACCAGCTTGGCGTCGAGGATGAACAGCGAGGTACCGCGCAGCGGCTTGATCTTGACCAGGTTGAGGCTGGTCGGCACGTACAGCGAGTGCACGTATTCACCGAACTTCATCACCTGCACGCCACCCACCGCCACGTCGGCGGAGCGGCGCAGCAGGTTGAACATGCTGATACGGGTGTAACGGGCGAAGCGCTCGTTGATCATTTCCAGGGTCGGCATGCGACCCCGCACGATACGGTCCTGACTGGTCAGGTCGTAGCTTTTGATGCTGCCAGGCTCGGATGCACTCTCGGTCTGCACCAGCCCGTCGTCGACGCCATGCAACAGGGCATCGATTTCATCCTGGGACAGCAGGTCCTGTACGGCCATTGCGGACTCCTACTGCAATACGAAATTGGTGAACAGCAACTGGTCGACGACCGGCTTGCCGACTTCCTTCTGCGCCACTTCCTGGACCACTGCGGTGGCCTTCTGGCGCAGCATTTCCTGTCCCACCGGGCTACCGGCCAGGGTGTCGAAGCCTTGCCCGGAGAACATCATCACCAGGTTGTTGCGGATTACCGGCATGTGCACCTTGAGGGCGTCCAGGTCAGCCTGGCTGCGCGCTTGCAGGGTGATGCTCACCTGCATGTAGCGCTGGCGGCCGTTCTGGTTGAAGTTGACCACGAAGGCCGGGGCCAATGCTTCGTAGATGGCCGCTGGCTTGACGTTGCTGGCTGCAGGGTCGGCGGCCGGGGCTGGCTCGCTCTTGTGCATGATGAACCAGGTAGCGCCCACCGAAAGGCCGATCGCCAGCAACAGGCCCACTACTGCCAGCAGGATCAGCTTGAGTTTGCCTTTAGTGGCGGGGTCTTTGACTGCTTCGCTCTTCGCCATGCCAATAATCCGTCGTCCATCGGGGGTTCAAGGGAGGATGGCTTGGCTTGAGCAAGTGTTATGCCAGAATGGAACTGGAAAGCCTGAACCGACCTCTTCGCAGCACAAGGCTGCTCCTACAGGGAACGCATTCCCTTGTAGGAGCAGCCTTGTGCTGCGAAGAGGCCGGTTCGGAAAAAAAAGAAATATCAGGCGTAATAATCGACCGCACTGTCACCAACAACCACCTGCTGCTCCACAGGCCGGGCGCTATCGACTGCCTCGGCCCCGCCCTGCTCGGCCCGGCGCGCCGCCACCCCGGACAGGTTGCTGCCCTGCGCCTGACCCTGCTGCTGTTGCTGCTGCCCGCGCGACTGGTCGGCCACGTTGACATCCGGCTGTGCCAGACCCTGCTGGGCGAACAGCTCGCGCAGGCGGTGCACCTGGCTGTCGAGGGCGTCACGCACGCCGGCGTGGCCGCTGATGAAGGTGACCTGGGTCGACTGGTCCGTCGCAACATTGACGCGAATGTCCAGGCGGCCCAGTTCAGCCGGTTCCAGCTGGATATCCGCCGACTTGAGGTTCTGGCTGGACAGGTACATGACCCGGTTGACCAGGCCCTCGGCCCAGGCGTTCTGGTTCATCGGCAGCGGTTGGTGCAATGGGCTGGCACTGGCCGGCACGGCATTGGCGGTCTTGGCCGTGGCGGCCTGGGTCAGGTTGGCCAGGCGGTTGGCGAAATCGTCTACGCGTGTATCGCTGCCAGCGCTCTTGGTGTCCTTCAGGCCATCTTCGAGCAAGGCAGCAAAGGCCTTGTCGCCGGGCTCGCCCGCTTCACCCTCGGCATTCTCGACCAGATTCGCCAAGGTATTGACGGCGGCCTGCCCCTCCTCGCCCTGAGCCTGCGAAGGATCCAGGGCATGCGCCGAGGTCGCTCCCTTGGCCTGGGCACTTTGCTCCAGCGCCAGGCGCAAGGTCGGCAGGTTGGCCAGAGGATCGGCGTCGGGATCGAAGGCTTCCTCGGCGGCCGGCTCCTCGGGCAGCTCGGCGGTGACCTGCGCCGCGGCGGCCTGCAACACCGGCGCCACCGCCTCGGCCTGCGCCTGGATCAGCTGAGCGCCAGGCTGGGCGTCGGTTACCTGGCCGGCCACCAGGCTGGCATCGCGCAAGCCGGTGTCAGCCTGGGCCTGGTCATCGGCTGGCAATTGTTTGCCGTCATCGGCAACCGCGGGTTTGTCGGCAGCGGCTTTCTTGCCGCCCTGCGCCGACTCGGGCTTGTCCTTGGGCTTGGCCTGGGCGACCTTGTCGTCCTGCCCTGCGGCCTTGTCGCGGCCCTGCCTGGCCATCACCTGGCCGAAGCCGTCGCCCTTGTCGCCCAGCGCCTGCAGCGGCTTGTCGGCCTGTGCGGTGGCCGAACGCGAGGTATTGGCAATGGCGTTGCCTTGCAACAATGGGTTGGGTGCGACAGGCATCGAGCGGTCTCCGCGCCAGAAACAAAAAAATCATCCAGCCAGAGACAGGCAAGACTCGCGCCAAGTCGTGTATCAACCCGCCGAAATGCGTTGCTGCTCACCTCGGTAGAAGCGCTGCACCTCGACGAACTCCAGGTCGATGCGGTTGATCAGGTCCTCGATGCCATACAGCGGAGGCCGCCGCGCGCGCTCCTCCAGTTGCTGGCACAGGCTGGCCAGTGCAACCGCGCCCATGTTGCTGCTGCTGCCCTTGAAACTGTGGGCCGCAGAACCGAGCTCTTCGGCACTTTTGGCCGCATGCAGCTGGCCCAGGCGCCGCTCGGAGTCGTCAAGAAAGGTTTGCACCAACTGCAGGTAGCCATCTTCCATGACCTCACGCAGGTCGCTGAGTACCTTATGGTCAATATGCATGTCAGTCACTTGTTCACTCCTTGATCAAGCCAGATTATGCCCGAGCCAACCCGTGGCTCACCAGACGAACTCCACATGCGCGCAACGCCCGCCCTCACTCCAGCAAGCGCTGCTGGCCAGCCGCCTTACCAAATTCAGGCCACGCCCACTCAGCCCCTGCTCCAGCGTGGGCCGCGACAGCACGCGCTGCACATCGAACCCGGCACCACTGTCACGGACCTCGATCATCAGACGCCCGCCGTCGGCATGCGGTTCAACCTTGAAATCGATGCGCACGTAACCGTCGGTCAGCACCCCAAGGCGCCGGGCGCGTTCCTGATAATAGTCGGCAAAGCCTTGTCCATCGCGCTTGAGCTGCGAGTTCAGACCCAGCACGCCATGCTCCAGGGCGTTTGAATACAGCTCGCTGAGCACACTGTGCAGGTTGCCGGTGCGCGCACGCAGGCCATGAATCTCTTGCAACAACTGCACCAGATACGGCACCGGGTTGAAGCGCTTGAGGCTCTCGCCACGCACCTCGAACCCCAGCGACCAGTCCAGCGGGCTGGAACGACCGCTATCAGAGTAGATCATCGGCGCCGGTACCCGCTCCTCGGCACTGAACATACGAATGTCGCACAGGCTGATGTCATCGCGCGGGCGCCCGCCAAAGCGCTCCAGGGCCTGCATCACTTCGTCGAACAGCCGCGCCGGGTCACGGTTGTCGGCCAGCACCGTGTGGAGGCGCTGCACACCGAACAGGCGCTCCTGGTCGTCGGCCGTGTCGAGCACGCCGTCCGATAGCAGCAGCAGGCGTTCACCCGGCGCCAGCGGCAACACTTCGGTACTGTCATCGAAACGCTCGGCGTTCAGGATGCCCAGCGGCAGGTGCCGCGAACCCAGCGCCGACAGCACCTGGCCATCTACTGCCAGGCGATAGCCATCAGGCATGCCGCCATTCCACACTTCCACCGAACCGCGCTGCATGCTCAGGTTGAGCAGCAGCGCACAACAGAACATGTCCACCGGCAGGATGCGCTTGAGCTTGGCGTTCATCTCGCGCAGGACCTGCGCCATGCCGTAGCCCTTGGCAGTCATGCCGTAGAACACTTCAGCCAGCGGCATCGCCCCTACCGCCGCTGGCAGGCCGTGGCCGGTAAAATCGCCGAGAAGCACTCGCATGTCGCCGGACGGAGTGAACGCGGCCAGCATCAGGTCGCCATTGAACAGCGCATACGGCGATTGCAGGTAGCGGATGTTGGGCGCGGCAAGGCAGCCGGAATGGGCCACCTTGTCGAACACCGCCTTGGCAACCCGCTGCTCGTTGAGCAGGTGGTGGTGGTGCCGGGCAATCTGGTCACGCTGCTCCATCACGGTGGCCTGCAGCCGGCGCAGGCGGTCCATGGCGCGGATCTTGGCGCCGAGAATCACCGCACTGTAGGGCTTGGCCATGAAGTCGTCGCCCCCTGCCTCCAGGCAGCGCACCAGGCCTTCCTCCTCGTTCAATGAAGTCAGGAAAATGATCGGCACCAGCGCTTCGCCGGCCAGGGCCTTGATCTGCCGCGCCGCCTCGAAGCCGTCCATCACCGGCATCAGCGCATCCAGCAGCACCAGTTGCGGGCGACGCTCGACGAACAACGCCACCGCCTGCTCGCCGTTTTCCGCGGTAAGTACCTGATGACCTTGACGGCGCACGATCTGCGCCAGGAGCAGGCGGTCGGCGGCACCGTCTTCAGCCACCAGCACGGTCAACGCCTGTTCGGCCGGCATGTCGGCGCTCAACTGATATCGAAGAGTTTTTCGAAATTGGAGATGGCGAGGATCTTGCGCACGTCGGAGCTGGCATGCACCACACGCACATCCGACTCATCGCCGCCCGCATGGTCACGTAGCAACAGCAGCATGCCGAGCGCGGAACTGTCGAGGTAGGTAGTGTCCTTCAGGTCGACGACCACCGAATCTGGCCGGCTGGGCTGGCGTTCGTAGGCGTCGCGAAATTCCTGGTGCTTGCCGAAATCGAAGCGCCCCTTGATCTTTATCGTCAGCTTTTTCCCGTCCTGCGAAAAATCAGTCTCGACTGCCATGCTAGCGATTCCTTCGATGATGGCGGATGCAACTCCATAAAGGTTTAGCAGGCGATGGCGGGGGTGGCAAGCATGTGGGCTGCCTGTCCCGGCCTCTTCGCGGGTGAACCCGCTCCCACAGGATCTCCACAAATTCGAATCCTGCGCCGTGCCTGTGGAAGCAGGTTTACCCGCGAAGAGGCCAGTACAGGCTATAGGTGGTTCTGCCGCGGCAGGCGTTGTGACAGCTCGTCGAGCAGGCGCTGCTCGCGCTTGTCTTCGGCCCGCCGGGCTTCCTCCAGATAGCGCTGCACCAGCTTGCGCAGGCCTTCCACCCGGGCATAGGCCTGCTGCCAGGTGCCTCGGGCATTGTTGAGGTTGTTCTGGTGCCAGACCAGGCTCTGGCGCTGCTGGGTCATGGCCGTTTCCAGCTGCCCGAGGAAGCGCTGGTAATTGACCAGCCAGCTACCGTTCACCCCCTGCCCGCCACGATTGATCCACTGCAGCTGGTAATCCTCGCGAAACCGCTCGAGCTCGGCCAGTTTGGCCTGGGCCGTGGCCACCTGCTGCTGGAACTGCCCAAGGCGCTGGGCCGCCTGGCGCTCGGCCTCTTCGGCCATGTCCACCACCGGCGCCAGGCGCGCGGCACGTCCGGGCAGCGCCATGGCCTATCAACCGCCCGCCGGGGGCGCAAAGATAGCCCCCAGCTGTTCGCGGCTTTGCGCCATGCCCACGCTCTCGCGCAGGCCCTGGCGCAGAAACTCCACCAGCTTCGATTGCAGGGCGATGGCCAGGTCGGTTTCCGGGTCGCCACCCGCCACGTAGGCACCCACGCTGATCAGGTCGCGGCTCTGCGACAGGCGCGACCACAACTGCTTGAACTTTTGCGCCTGGCGCAAATGGTCGGCATCGACCACCTGGGGCATGACCCGGCTGATCGAGGCTTCGATGTCGATGGCCGGGTAATGGCCTTCCTCGGCCAGCCGCCGCGACAGCACGAAGTGGCCATCGAGCACACCGCGCGCCGCGTCGGCAATCGGGTCCTGCTGGTCGTCGCCCTCGGACAACACGGTATAGAACGCGGTGATCGAACCACCACCTGGCTCGCCGTTGCCGGCCCGCTCCACCAGCTTGGGCAGCTTGGCGAACACCGACGGCGGGTAACCCCGGGTGGCCGGCGGCTCGCCGATGGCCAGGGCGATTTCACGCTGGGCCTGGGCGAAACGGGTCAGCGAGTCCATCAGCAACAGCACGTTCTTGCCCTTGTCGCGGAAGTACTCGGCAATACGTGTGCAGTACATGGCGGCGCGCAGACGCATCAGCGGCGCATCGTCGGCGGGCGAAGCGACCACCACCGAGCGCTTGAGGCCTTCCTCACCCAGGATATGCTCGATGAATTCCTTGACCTCGCGACCCCGCTCGCCGATCAGGCCGACGACGATGATTTCGGCTTCGGTGAAGCGGGTCATCATGCCCAGCAACACCGACTTGCCCACACCGGTACCGGCGAACAGGCCCAAGCGCTGGCCGCGACCGACCGTGAGCAGGCCATTGATGCTGCGAATTCCCACGTCCAGCGGCTTGCTGATGGGGTCGCGGTTCAACGGGTTGATCACCGGGCCATCCATCGGCACCCAGTCCTCGGCCTTCATCCCGCCCTTGCCATCCAGCGCGCGACCGGCGCCGTCGAGCACCCTGCCGAGCATGCTCATGCCCATGGGCAGGCGGCCGCTGTCATCCAGCGGCACCACCCGCGCGCCGGGGGCGATGCCGACAATGCTGCCGACCGGCATGAGGAATACCTTGGGCCCGGCAAAGCCCATGACTTCGGCCTCCACCTGCACCGGGTGGTAACTGTCGTCGTTGATTACCAGGCAGCGGCTGCCGACTGCAGCGCGCAGGCCTTCGGCTTCCAGGGTGAGGCCGACCATGCGTAGCAGGCGGCCTTCGACGATGGGCTGGGCCGGCAGTTCGATGGCCTCGGCGTAACTGCCCAGGCGTTTGCCGAAGCTGGTGCGTTCAAGATGCATCCGGGCTACCCATGGCACGCTCTGGCAGGCTGTCCAGGTCTACCGACATGTCCGGCGCTGCCGGGTGCAGCGAATGGTCGTGCAACTGATCGAACAGTTGCGCCACGGCTTTCTCGATGCGGGTTTCCATGGTCGCGTCGATGCGGCTGTGCGCGGTCTCGATACGGCAGCCGCCCGGCAGCAGCGCGCTGTCTTCTAGCAGCCGCCAGCTTTCCTCATGGCGCTCGCGCAGGGCCTTGGCCAGCTCGAAATCCTGCGGGTTGAGATGGATGCGGATATTGTCCGCGCCCATGGGCAGCAGCTTGAGCGCTTCGCGCAGTACCTGGGTGATCTGGCTGGAATCGCCCCGCAGTTCGCGACCGATCACCTGGCGGGTCATGTGAGCCACCAGGTGGACCAGGGCTTTCTCGATCTGCGTGTCCTGCTCGGCGATCGGCTCCATCAGGTTGGTCATCAGCCGGTCGAGGCTCTCCAGCTTGGTCTTCAGGGCCTCTTCGGCTTCCTGGCGGACCTTGAGCTGGGTGCTATGGAAGCCCTCGCGCTCACCGGTGGCAAAGCCTTCGTTGTAGGCTTCCTGGCGGATGGCCTCGAGTTCTTCCAGGGTCAGCGGCTGGACTTCTTCCAGCGGCACTTCCTCGACTTCTTCCTCGACTACCTCGGGCTCCGGCTCCGGTTCGGGCTCAGGCTCGGGTTCCGGGTCGAAGCTGGGCAGCGCCCATACGTCCACGCCCTCGAGGTCGCGGGCGCGGATCAGGTCGCTGGGGTGATGTTCTTTGGTGGGCATGCTGTCATGTTCTCAAACCATGTTCAGCCGACACGGTCCCTGTGGGAGCGGGTTCACCCGCGAATGCGTCGGCAGCGACAACCTCTATCGCCAGGTCCGACGCCTTCGCGGGTAAACCCGCTCCCACAAGGGGCGGCGTCGGCTTTCAGATCGCGAAGACCTTAGATCATTTCCTCGGCGCCCTTGCCGCCGAGCACGATCTCGCCGGCCTCGGCCATGCGGCGGGCGATGGTGAGGATTTCCTTCTGCGCCGTTTCCACATCGCTGACCCGCACCGGCCCCTTGGCCTCCAGGTCGTCGCGCAACAGTTCCGAGGCACGTTTGGACATGTTCTTGAAGATCTTGTCCTTGACCCGCTCGTCGGCGCCCTTGAGCGACACCACCAGCACGTCGGACGAGACTTCGCGCAGCAGCGCCTGGATGCCTCGGTCGTCGACGTCGGCCAGGTTGTTGAAGACGAACATCAGGTCTTCGATCTGCTCCGACAGGTCGCTGTCGATTTCGCGGATCGCGTCCATCAGTGCACCTTCCACCGAGCTGTCGAGGAAGTTCATGATGTCGGCGGCGCGCTTGATGCCACCCAAGGTGGTACGCGCCGCGTTGGAGTTGCCCGAGAACTGCTTCTCGAGGATCTGGTTCAGCTCCTTCAGCGCCGCCGGCTGCACGGTGTTCAGCGACGACACGCGCAGGACGATGTCCAGGCGCACCTTGTGGTCGAAGTTGCTCAGCACTTCGCCGGCCTGGTCGGGGTCGAGGTAGGCGACCACGATGGCCTGGATCTGCGGGTGCTCGTAGCGGATCACGTCGGCAACGGCGCGCGGCTCCATCCACTTCAGGCTGTCCAGGCCGCTGGTGTTGCCACCGAGCAGGATGCGGTCGACCAGGCCATTGGCCTTGTCCTCGCCCAGGGCCTGGTTGAGCATTTTGCGGATATAGGCATCGGAGCCCACGCCCAGGCTGGTCTGGTCGCCGACGATTTCGACGAACTCGCTCATCACCTGCTCGACCTGTTCACGGTGCACATTGCCCATCTGCGCCATGGCCACACCCACACGCTGCACTTCCTTGGGCCCCATGTGCCGCAGCACCTGGGCGGCATCGGTCTCGCCCAGCGAAAGCAGGAGGATCGCCGCCTTGTCGACGCGGCTCAGCTTGGCGGTAACGGCTCGGTTATCACTCATCGGCGTTGATCCACTCTTTCACGACCTGGGCAACGCGGCCCGGGTCTTCGGCCACCAGGCCTTTGATTGCGTTGAGCTGTGCCTCGTAACCCTCGTTCGGGCTAGGCAGCAGAATGCTTGTCGGGCCACCCAGAGTGACGCGGTCGTTGGCCAGTTCGCCATCCAGACCCATCATGCCGCCCAGCTCCATGTCGCTATCCGAGGCAGCCTGCTTGCCGCCCCCTGTAATGTTGTTCAGCACCGGGCGCAGCACACCGAACACCAGCACCAGGATGAACACCACGCCCAGCACTTGCTTGACGATGTCCCAGAACCACGGCTGCTGGTAGAAGGCGATATCGGCGATCTCTTCGCCACGGTCGGCGGCGAACGGCACGTTGATCACCGTCACACTGTCGCCACGGCTGGCATCGAAGCCGACCGCGTCCTGTACCAGGCGAGTGAAGCGTGCCAGGTCCTCGGCGCCCCATGGCGCACGGGTGGTGTCGCCGGTGGCCGGGTCAATCTTGACCTGGTCGTCCACCACCACCGCCACCGACAGGCGGGTCATGCGCCCCTGCTGCTGGCGGGTGTGGCTGATGGAGCGGTCCAGCTCGAAGTTCTTGGTGCTTTGCTGGCGCTTGTCCGACGGGTACGGCGCGAGCATCGGCTGGCCGGTGGCCGGGTCCATGATCTGCTGGCCGTTGGCATCCACCAGCGGCTGGCCAGGCTGGATGGCCGCGGCCGGGGTAGCGGCACCACCGGTGGTCTGCGGTGCCGAGGCCGGGCCTGGCGGCTGGTTGCTCAGTGCGCCGGGGACACCTTGCGGGCCCTGGCTGCTGGCACGCTGTTCGTCGACCGACTGCTCGCTGCGCAGTGCCGGCTGGTCGGGGTTGAACTGCTCGGAGGTGGATTCGACCGCGCTGAAGTCGAGGTCGGCAGACACTTCGGCCTTGTAGCGGTCATTCCCCAGCACCGGCTGCAGGATGTTGTGCACCCGCTGGGTGAGCATGCTTTCTACCCGGCGGCTGTAGTCGAACTGTTTGCCTGCCTGGGTCAGGGCGGTGTCCTGGATCTGCTCGGACAGCAGGTTGCCCTTCTGGTCGACCACGGTGACCTGGGACTTGTCCAGTTCCGGCACGCTGGTGGCGACCAGGTTGACGATGGCCATCACTTGCCCGGCTTCCAGGGCACGGCCCGGGTACAGCTCGACCAGTACCGAGGCGCTGGGCTTGCGTTCGTCACGCACGAACACCGAGCTTTTCGGGATGGCCAGGTGCACGCGCGCGCCCTTGACGTTGTTCAGGCTGGACACGGTACGCGCCAGCTCGCCTTCCAGGCTGCGACGGTAACGGGTGGCTTCCATGAACTGGCTGGTGCCCAGGCCCTGTTCCTTGTCGAGCAATTCGAAACCGACGTTGCCATCGCTTGGCGCCACGCCGGCGGCCGCCAGTTTCAGGCGCGCACGGGAGAGGTCGTCGGCCTTGACCAGCAGAGCCCCGGAGTTGGGCTCGACGTTGTAGGGGATGTCGGCAGCGGCCAGGGTATCCATGACCTGCTTGGTGTCCATGCCCGCCAGGCTGCCGTACAGCGGACGGTAATCAGGTTGTTGCGACCACAGTACCACGGCAAAGCCGATCGCCACGCTGGCGGCCAGACCGACCAGAAGGCCGATCTGACGCAGCATGGGCATCTGCGCGATATTTTCCAGAAACGCCATGCCGAACAGCGGCGGCTTGGCCGCGGGCGGGCCGCTCTTGGCAGGGGCGTTGTCGACGACTGCTTCAGCCATGGTTTACGTCCGTCCTCAAACCGGCATCTGCATGATGTCCTGATACGCCTGGACCAGCTTGTTGCGTACCTGGGTCAGGGCCTGCATCGACACGCTGGCCTTTTGCGAAGCGATCATCACATCGGTCAGGTCGACGCCACTCTTGCCGATCTCGAAGGCGTTGGCCAGCTGGGTCGAAGCCTGCTGAGTCTCATGCACCTTGCCGATGGCCTGGCCGAGCATGTCGGCAAAGGTACTCTGCCCCGGTGCCAGCTCGGGAGCGGCGGCCACCTTGGGCAGCGACATGGCATCGGCCTGCATGGCCCGCATGTCCAACATCAGACGATTGAATTCAACACCTTGGCTCATGACCCTTCTCTCTCCTGCGGCCGCATTTTTTTGACAGTGATGCGGCGGATAGCCAACGTAAAGCAACAAAGGTGCCAGCCTTGGCACGCGCACCTCGGTTCACTGTAGGAGCAGCCTTGTGCAGCGAAAGGGGCGTTTGATGCAACAGACCACCTTCTGCCTTGCTGGCCTCTTCGCAGCACAAGGCTGCTCCTACAAAGGCTGCGCAAGCTCTGAGGTTTTTGTCAGCCGAACAGGCTGGCCTCGACGTCAAACCCGGCATCGCGCATCTGCGCCAGCTTGTAGCGCAAGGTACGCGGGCTTATCCCCAGGCGTTCGGCCGCCTCCTTGCGGCGGCCGCGCTCGGCTCGCAGGGTGTCGATGATCATCTGGTACTCATGGCGACGCATGTCATCGCCCAGCCCGCCAGGCTCGGCCACCACTTCAGGTGATGGCTCGATGCCAGCTGACAATGGAATGGCGCCTGCCAGACAAAAATCCGCCGCCTCGATCACCCCGCCCTGCTGCAGGATCAGCGCCCGCTGCAGGGCGTTGTCCAGTTCGCGTACGTTGCCCGGCCAGGCATACGCCTGCAGGCAGGCCCGGGCCTGGGGCGACAGGTGCACCGGGGCGTGCTTCATCTTGGCCACGTGACGCGCCAACAGGCGCTCGGCCAGTTGCAGGATGTCACCCGGGCGTTCGCGCAGCGGGCGCCAGGCCAGGGGGAACACCGAAAGGCGGTAGTAGAGGTCTTCACGGAAACGCCCGGCCGCCACTTCGCCAGCCAGGTCACGGTTGGTGGTGGCCAGCACACGGATATCCAGGCTAATCGGCTTGCGCCCGCCTACCCGCTCCACCTCGCGCTCCTGCAGCACGCGCAGCAGCTTGGCCTGCAAGGCCATCGGCATCTCCGAGATCTCATCAAGCAGCAAGGTGCCGCCTTCGGCCTGCTCGAACTTGCCGGCCTGGGCAGCGATGGCGCCAGTGAAGGCACCCTTTTCGTGGCCGAACAGCGTGGCCTCGAGCATGTTGTCGGGGATGGCAGCACAATTGATCGCCACGAAGGGCTGCGCTGCCCGCGACGATTGCTGATGAATGAAGCGCGCCAGCACTTCCTTGCCGGTGCCGGACTCGCCCGAAATCAGCACGGTCGAGTCACTGCGCGCCACCCGCGCGGCCAGCTCCAGCAACTGTCGACTGGCTGGTTCGCAGGCCACCGGGCCTTCTTCTTCAGCCACGCGCCCGGCGGCATGCCGCTCGACCAGGCTGAGCAACGCCTTGGGCTCGAACGGCTTGACCAGATAGTCGGCGGCGCCTTGGCGCATCGCCTCGACGGCACGCTCCACCGCGGCATGCGCAGTCATCAGCAACACGGGCAGTTGCGGTTGCTGGCGGCGCAGCTGGGCCAGCAGTTGGTGCCCATCCATGCCTGGCATGTTCACATCGCTGACTACCAGGCTGAAGGCCTCCTCCAGCACCGCTTCCAGCGCTTCTTCGGCACTGCCCACCGCCTGGTAGGCGAAGCCGCCGATTTCCAGGGTATCGCCCAGCGCCTGGCGCAATACGCGGTCGTCCTCGACCAGCAGCACCTTGATCGTCATTACATGCCCTCCGCCAGCTGCCCGTCGATCAACGGCAGTTCCACCCGCACACAGGTGCCACGGCCAACCCTGGAGCGCAGGCGCAGCGTACCTTGGTGCGCGCGCACCACGGCCTTGACCACGGCCAGGCCCAGGCCGGTGCCAGTGGCCTTGGTGGTCAGGAACGGCTCGCCCAGGCGGCCGAGCAGGTCGCCATCGATCCCACTGCCGGCGTCGCTTACACACAGGTGCAGGCTGCACTCGCGGCGGAACAGGTGCACCTTCAGTCGCGCCGGGCCGTCGCTGGCTTGCAGCGCATTTTCGATCAGGTTGAGCAATGCACCAACCAGGGTGTCGCGGTTGCACAGTAGCTCACCCAGGTGGCTGTCGCACTGCCAGCGCACGGCGTGCCCTTGCACATGCGCCTGGGCAGCCTGCTGCAGGGCCTGGAACAAGGCTTTTGGCGTGACTCGATCATTCAGCGGCAGCTCGCCACGGGCGAATACCAGCATGTCGCGCACTTGGTGTTCCAGCTCGTGCAAGCGTTCCTTCAGGGTACCGGCAAAGCGCTGGCGGGTTTCCGCGCTCAGCTCTTGTTCGGGATCAGCCAGGTGGCTGGCGTAGAGCATCGCCGCCGACAGTGGCGTGCGGATCTGGTGCGCCAGCGAGGCGACCATGCGCCCCAGCGAAGACAGGCGCTCGTGGCGAGCCAGCTGGTCCTGCAGGCGACGGGTTTCGGTCAGGTCGTTGAGCAACACCAACTGGCCAGGCTCGGCATCCAGCGAGCGAGTGGCAATGGACAGACGGCGGCCGTCGCGCAGCGAGACTTCGTGACCGTCATCCTTGCGCGGGGCAAAGCTGCGGGCGATCACCTGGCGCCACAGCTGGCCGACCAGCGGCTCGCCGAGCAGTTCGCAGGCGGCCGGGTTGGCTTCGCGCACCAGGCCCTGGCCATCGATCACGATCACCCCGCCGGGCAGCAGGTCCAGCAGGTTCTGCAGGCGGTTGGCGAGGCGCTCTTTTTCACTGAGCTCAGCGATACGCTGGGCACTGACCACCGCCAGCTCGCCCTTAAGTTCGCTGACCCGGGCTTCGAGCAGGCTGTAGGACTGACTGAGTTGGCTGGACACCTGATTGAACAGGGCGAACGCCTGCTCGACACCCTGGCGGCTGTCCTGCTCGACCGGGGTTTGCCCCTGCGGATCAGGGGCTCGGATTACGTGGGCGGCCTGGGGCATCTTGCTCTCTCGCATGGCTGACCGTCATAAAAACGGTGTTTGCCAGCGGTGTAGCAATAGCCGTGCCGGAGATGGGGTTTTGTACAGGGCTTGCGCTTTGGAGTCAGGAGCAGATCGCGCAGCCCCTCGCGGATGGCCATGCCCATGGGAGAGACGTGGTATTTGCCCCGGTGCCCGCTTTCAAACTCGCCACAGGCCTGCCCAGCCGCCTCTGCATCAAGACAGCCTGGTCAATCGCTTGCGGCCCCTTCACCGGCTTCCGTCACCGTTTCCGGGCCTGACAAAACTGCTAGTTGTGACGCCCCACGTTGTAAATCTACTTTGAACCCGGTGTGTCCAACAACGGAGCCATTGATCATGCATACCCAACCGCCCGACCAGAAAGTCCCCCTGGAAATGAAACAGAAGAGTCATCACACAACGATGAATTACAGCGCCTACGGCCTACATACCGACTGCGGCTCAGCGGCTCCAGCACTTGCCTACAACGGTGAGCATCACGACCCGTTTTCCAGGCTCTATCTCCTGGGAAACGGCCATCGCCCCTACAGCAGTCGATTGATGAGATTCAACACATCTGACTCACAGAGCCCTTTTTTACTGGGAGGGCTCAACAGCTACTGCTATTGCAACGGCGACCCGATCAATTTTTCAGACCCAAGTGGACAAATGCGCACCCCGCTCAGACCTGTCAACACCCCCCAACGTCGCTATGGAGGCAATCCCACTCTCCGCGAATCCTCGCGTTTGCGTCAGCGTGAGAGATCCCTCAGGGCCCAAGCTGGACAAGCCCGTGCGAACGCAAGACGAGAAACTCGAGAAGCCCAAGCCGCAGCAGAGCGCGAGGCACATTCCAGGGCGGAGATGAACAACACGAACAATCCGATTCACCGAGAAATTTTTAGTAGCGTTGCGGATATGAATCATCAACAACGATCGAGTTTACTT
This sequence comes from Pseudomonas sp. SA233, assembly GCF_054792385.1. Taxonomy (NCBI): domain Bacteria; kingdom Pseudomonadati; phylum Pseudomonadota; class Gammaproteobacteria; order Pseudomonadales; family Pseudomonadaceae; genus Pseudomonas; species Pseudomonas sp. SA233. The sequence continues at coordinate 4,108,598 of NZ_CP096449.1, forward strand.
GCCAGCAGCGTGAATCACTGGACACATAACCTCTCTCTTACGAGCGAAGCCGAAAGATTGGCTCGAACCCGGATTGCCCTGCTTCTGACCGAATACGAAAACGTTCCTGCGCCCCAGGTAAACCCACCAAACATACCGGCCCAAGCAACTCAAATGACTACACCCGTACAGACCTTGGGTACATTGATTCGACGAACCACTGTCAGAGGTACCAATACATGAGGCAGAACAAACCAGACGGTGATGCCCCCTTAAGCACGCCTGCTCCCCTTTTGAGCGGGCCGCTGTGCTACCCGGGGAAGTTGAGCGTTCAAGTTCAAAAATGACCTGAGGAGGCGAGTGAGGCCGCGCTGGCGATCTGACGGACACCATCAAGACCAAACCGGACACCCCGCCGCGGCCGTCAATCCTCCGCCTGGTCCTCGCCCCCCTGACGGCTCATGCCGTACTTGCGCATTTTCTCTACCAGAGTGGTACGGCGAATGCGCAAACGTTCAGCTGCACGTGCAACGATACCGTTGGCATCGTCCAGCGCCTGCTGGATCAGGCCCTGCTCCAGGCTACCCAGGTAGTCCTTCAGGTCCAGGCCTTCAGGTGGCAGCATGGCGTGGTTGCTGAAGTTCGGCGTATGGCCGTTGATTGCGACGCGCTCTTCCAGGTCGCTGCGCAGGCTGTCGACCATCTGCTCGTCTTCGTCATCGACGTAACGGAATTTCTTCGGCAGCTCGGAAACGCCAATCACCCCGTACGGGTGCATGATCGCCATACGCTCGACCAGATTGGCCAGCTCGCGCACGTTACCCGGCCAGCCGTGGCGACACAGCGACATGATCGACGCGGAGTTGAAGCGGATGGACCCGCGCTTCTCATGCTCCATGCGCGAGATCAGCTCGTTCATCAGCAGCGGGATGTCTTCCACCCGCTCACGCAGCGGCGCCATCTCGATAGGGAACACGTTCAGGCGGTAGTACAGGTCTTCGCGGAACGTGCCCTCCTCGATCATGGTCTCGAGGTTCTTGTGGGTCGCGGCAATGATGCGCACATCGATGCTCTGGGTCTTGTTGCTGCCCACGCGCTCGAAGGTACGCTCCTGCAGCACGCGCAACAGCTTGACCTGCATCGGCAACGGCATGTCGCCGATTTCGTCGAGGAACAGGGTACCGCCGTTGGCCAGCTCGAAACGCCCGGCACGGCTGGTGATCGCCCCGGTGAAGGCACCCTTCTCGTGACCGAACAGTTCGCTTTCCAGCAACTCGGCCGGGATCGCGCCACAGTTGACCGGCACGAACGGCGCTTCGCGGCGTTTGGAATGGTAGTGCAGGTTGCGCGCGACTACTTCCTTGCCGGTGCCGGACTCACCCAAAATCAGCACGCTGGCATCGGTGTCGGCCACCTGCTGCATCATCTGCCGCACGTGCTGAATGGCACGGCTGGTGCCGACCAGGCTGCGGAACAGGTTGGGTTCGCGCTGGCGACCACGCTCGCGCGCCTGGTCGTACATCTCGCGATAGACCTGGGCACGGTGCAGCGAATCCAGCAGCTGGCTGTAGCTTGGCGGCATTTCCAGGTTGGAAAGCACCCGGCGGCGAAGGTCTTCCGGGAACTCCGCAGAAGAAATTTCACCTAAAAGCAGAACCGGAAGGAACTCATCCCACCCAGTCACTGTCTTAACGAGCCCAAGCACACTGCCCGGGGCATTTACAGTGCCGATAAGCACGCACAACACTTCGCGACTCGAAGACAACGGCTCGACCACTTGCTGCCAGTCCTGGCTGGAGCAAGCGAGGTTTTCTTCGCCGAGGAAGTTAAGCACCACCGCCAGGTCGCGGCGGCGTGCGCTGTCGTCGTCGATCAGCAGAATCTTGGTTTCACGCCACATGCAATAGCAACTTCCCTAGTCATATCGGCGCCCGAGGGCGTGCTCGACATCATTCCGACTGAATGGTCAGTGTTCGGACGTCTGAAATTCGAAAACAGCCACTAGTAAAGTCAAAAAACACCAGCCAGTCAAATTAATGGCGCATGGCTTTTGGCAACATCTGTGGTCAGGTAAACAAATGGTATACCTTTGCCGCGTTCTTCGCCTGACGGATTTTCGTCATTTCATCGACCAGGGATTGACGTTCGCCACTTGCAACTGCGATTAGTTGGCGGTAGACAGCCATCAACTGCTCTAGGCTACCACGTACTTCCGCTTCGTTTTCATGAGCCTCGGCAAGCACATCGTCGACACACAGCCGGCATTCCAGGTCGAGCTCGCCAACTGTACCCCAGTCGCGATCAGCCAGCGCCGCCAGCAAGGCTTCTCGGGTGTGCTCTATACGGGCGATAACCTCGCTCATGTCATCCTCCTGGCTTAGGAAGCCGCCGACGGATCGCCGATCGCGTCCCAACCTTCCTTGATGGTGATCAGCAGGCGCGCCACTTCGTCGATGATCTCCGGGTCATTTTTTGCATTGGCTTCGATCAAGCGACGACTCATGTAGGTATACAGGTTGTCCAGATCGGCCAGGGTGTCGGCATGGTTTTCCAGATCCAGGCCTTCACGCAGGCCGCCGATGATGTCGATGGCCTTGCCGATGAGGATACCCTTCTGGGCGATATCATTGCGCGCGATCGCGCCCTTCGCCTGCGCCATGCGATCAAGGCCGCCCTGCATGAGCATCTGCACCAGGCGGTGCGGACTGGCTTCGGATGTCTGTGCCACGCCGTTGACTTTCTGGTATTGCCGAAGGGCCAACATCGGGTTCATGGATCTGCCTCGTTGCTGCGAAAAAGGTTGCGTCTACCCTGTGTATCGCCGCCACGTCAAAAAACTTTAGGGTTAAAACGAAAAGCCCGGCGCGTATGGCAAACGCTGCCGGGCTTTTGTCACACGGAAAGAATCAGGACTTCTTGGCCTGCGCGTTGATCGCCTCGAAGATCGACGTGATCTGGTCGGCCTGGGCTTTCATCTTGCCTAGGGCAGTGTCCAAGGCCACGTATTTCTTGGTCAGTGATTCGGTCAACGAGTCGGTGCGCCGATCGAGGGCAGCCTGCTGCTCACTCAAGTTCTTTGCAACGTTGCTCAATGCGCTATTACGGCTAGCCAAACTACCATCAGTGGCATTGTACGGGTCAATGGCCTTGTTCATCCGCTCGAAAATGCCATTCGTGCCGGTGAACAACTCCTGCACTTCCGCCCCCAACTTCTTGTCATTCATCGCTGCGGCGAATTTGGTGCTGTTGAACTCCAGAGTGCCGTCTTTTTGTGTGTTGATACCCAACTGACTCAGAGTGGTCAGCTGATCGCCTGCCCCCACTTCGGAAAGCACCTTACGAATATCACCCAACAGCGACCGGGTGGTAGGGTCGTTGGTCAGCGGCCCCAGCACCAGGTTGTCATCGTCATCACGGCTGGTCGAAGTCAGCGACGTAATAGCCTTCTGCAGCGTGTTGTAGGCATCGACAAAACTTTGGATGGAGGTCTTCAGGCCATCATTGTTGGCCGCTACGGTGACCTTGGTGGCCGCCGCGCTCTCACTGATCAACTCCAGGCTCAAACCACTGATCGAATCACTGATGGTATTGGTGGTGCTGGTGATCTTCAGGCCATCGATCGTCAGCTCGGCGTCCTGAGCTATATCGGTAATATAGCCTGCCCCCGTCCCTACCATCTTCTGGGTGCCGACAATATTCAGCTCAGTCTGATCGACATCCCCCTTCAATGAGAGATCATTGCCCGCGCCAGTCTTTGAGGACGTCAACACCAGACGAGCGCCATCCTCACCCGTAATGATGTTGGCACTGATGCCGTTGGTACTCATTTCCTTGTTGATCTGGTCGCGCACGCTTTGCAGCGTGGCGCCAGCACCGACCTCGATCGTGTAGGCCGTGCCGCCATCTGCGGGATCACCTTGTTCGATCGTCAGGGTTCCCGCGGCAATCGCTTTGGAGGCACCTTCGACAAACGCCTGGCTAGCCACTTTCGAACCTGTTGCCAGCTTTGCTACCTGAATGTCGTAACTACCGGCGACTGCGGTGTTGCCCGAGGTGACCTTGACGACCTTGTCATTGGCCGAAGTAGCCGCATAGGCATTGAACGACGGCGCGGTCTTGTCGTTGAGCTTGGTCATGGCAGTCTGGAAGGCCGTGAGGGCACTACGCAGCGACCCGATTCCGGAGATCATCGCACTGTTGTTACTGGTCTGCCGGGTAATCTGCGCCTGCTTGGCGGCAGTGTCGGACTGGACCAGGACCTTGACGATCGAACCGATGTCCAGACCGGACCCGAGGCCAGTACTGGAGGCGATTGGGCTTGCCATGCTGTTCTCCCTCTCGTTAACCGCCAGCCCACTCCTGCGGGGCCGACATGCTTTACTTCATTGGTGCTCGCCGCCAGTCAAACCTTGGCGTCGAACAGAACACTGTTGGCATCACTCAGGCTGCGGGCAATTCGCAACGCCTCTTCCGAGGGCAATTGGCGAATCAACTCACCACTGTCGCTGGCGATGACTTTGACGACGATCTTGCCGGATTCTTCGTCCGTGGAGAACTCCAGATTGCGCTGTGACGCTTTCAAAAATTTTTCGATTTCAGAGACGGCATTCTTGACCTTATCGGCATCCTTCGCCGCCAGCGAGTCTTTCTTGTCGTCTTCACTGGGTACTGCAGCTTCAACTGCCCGGGTAACCGGCTTTTCGGCAACCTGCTCAACCGAACGTGCGACCGGGTAACTCAGGTTCAGCTTGGCACTCATGTCCATGCCCACCACCTCACGATGAAAAGGCGGAGAAGCGCCACGCATGCGCTTCCCCGCCAGCGACTAGGCAGATTAGCCCAGCAGCTTCAGTACTGCCGACGGCAGCTGGTTGGCCTGAGCCAGAACCGAGGTCGAAGCTTGCTGCAGAGTCTGCTGCTTGGTCAGCTGGGCAGTTTCAGCAGCAAAGTCGGTGTCCTGTACACGGCCACGAGCGGCTTCAGCGTTCTCGTTGATGTTCTGCAGGTTGTTGATGGTGCTGGTCAGACGGTTCTGAGCAGCACCCAGATCAGCACGGGTGCTGTTGATGGTTTGCAGAGCGGAGTCGATAGCGTTCACAGCAGCGCTGAAGTTAGCGCTGATGGTGCTGTCAGCACCAGAAATCGCGATAGCACCCGAGTTAACACCCAGGGCGGAAGCAGTCAGGTTAGCCAGCTTGATGGAGATCTGGTTTTCAGTACCAGTGTTGGAACCAACCTGGAAGCTCAAGGTGGCAGTGGTGTTGAGCAGGTTCTTGCCGTTCAGCTGGGTGCTGTTGGCGATACGAGTCAGCTCGTCGGACATCGAGGCGAACTCAGTGTTCAGAGCATCACGGTCCTTGTCGCTGTTCGAAGCGTTGTTGGCCTGGATGGCCAGTTCACGCATGCGCTGCAGGATGTTGGTCTGCTCTTGCATCGCACCTTCAGCGGTCTGGGCGATGGAGATACCGTCGTTGGCGTTCTTGATAGCCATGGTCTGACCGCGAATCTGCGAGGTCATACGAGTGGCAATTTGCAGGCCGGCGGCGTCGTCCTTGGCGCTGTTGATTTTCAGGCCGGAAGACAGGCGGGTCATCGAGGTGCTCAGTGCATCGGTAGCACGGTTCAGGTTTTTCTGAACACCCAGAGAGGTGGTGTTGGTGTTAACGGTCAAAGCCATGACGAATTCCTCGTTGGATTGGGTACTACGGCTTCCGGCCTTGGCAATTCGCCGGGTGTGGCACAGAGAACCTTCGTCATGGTTATCGTCGTCAGGGCGCGTTGCTTGAGGTTTTTTTTAAAAAAATTTACTGGCCACCTGCCAGCCCAAGAAAATCAATACGTTGACGCCAAAAAATCTTCGCACGCGTGAAGCATCACCTCAGAGATAGCATCAGCCGTGACAAATGACGCCTCACTCCACCTCCCTGTGAAAATGGTCAACATACTCTAAAGTTGCCCGCCACGCGGCCGATCCCAATTTCACTCTCCGCTGTCAGCACGCGAAAGCCCGCGCCTGGCAGCCAGGACCCAAATAGAGCCGCGCAATAAAGGCTCGATACCTTCTGGAACCCTCCAAGAGCTGATCAGCCATGAATTTATACGTAAACCAGACGAAGAGCAGGCCGGCGCTGCGAGATGACATTTACCAGGGCGACATTTTTCTCGACACATCCCTGCGCAGTGCATACGACCTGTGCGCCCTTGCCCGGGCCTCTATCACTCAAGCGTTCGATGGAGAAACCGATCACCAATCGCTGCATAAAATGATGCCGGTGGAAAGTTTCGTTGAGCGGGTAACCGCCCTCAAACGCCATTTCACCAATGGCGGAGAAGCCAAGGCGCTGATCCAGGCGTTCATTCTGGAAATCGGGGCCGATCCAGGCGAATACTTGTTCGATGTGCCACGCGTACGGGTAGTGCCACATTACGATTACCTGCATGCAGGCGTCAGTTATGCCTACAAACCCCACCGGGACACCTGGTACGGCAATGTCGACTGCCAGATCAATACCTGGATGCCGCTGTACTCGCTCAAGCCCGAACAAACCATGATGATCAACCCTGCCTACTTCAACCGCCCGGTGAACAACTCATCCGACGGCTGGAGCCTGGAGCACTGGATCACCGAACAACGCTTCAAAGCCAAGGAAAACATCACGCAGGAAAACCGCGTGCACCCGGTTCCCTTGGAAGAAATTGATGACCGCTCAGAACTGCGCATTGCCAGCAACAGCGGCGAGATGCTGATATTCAGTGGCTCCCACTTGCATGGCACCGTGGCCAACACCACCGATCAAGTGCGTTTCAGTGTCGATTTCCGCCTGATTCACTTGCAAGATCTGATCAACAAGCGCGGCGCACCCAACGTAGACAATGGCTGCGTCGACGCCCACGCCGGTTTTAAAGACCTTTTCCACGCCAAAGATTTTTCCAGATTCCAGGGAGTCAACCCATGACAAAGCGCCGCCTGACTGCTGCGGAAGTTGAGTACAACGAAAAACGCGCCACCGTGCTGAGCAAGGTAGACGCGCAGTACGTTGCCGATGCACCGTTCGTGTTTGCCAACCGAATCACCGTGACAGCCGCGCTATCGCGCATGGAGCTGTTCAAGATGGTGCAGGACGTACCCGGCGCAATCGTCGAATGCGGCGTCTACAAGGGCAACTCATTGATGCTCTACATGCACCTGTCAATGATTCTGGAACCATATGCAATCAATCGCTCGATCATTGGTTTCGATACTTTCCAAGGATTTGCCAGCATCGACAAAGAGAATGATCCGACGGACATCAACGAAACGATGTTCTCCGACACCGATGACTCGATTCTTCAGGAAATGATCGACACTAATGACCTGGTGCGCCCGGTCAATCGCATTCCGCGCTGCGAGATCATCAAAGGCGACATCCTCGAGACCGTACCTGCCTTCGTCAAGACCCGCCCCGACCTTGTGGTGGCGATGCTGATTCTTGACACCGACCTGTATTCTTCGACCAAAGTAGCCTTGGAAACCTTCCTGCCTTACATGCCAAAAGGTGCGATCGTTGTACTCGACGAAGTCGCCTACCGTAACTTCCCCGGCGAGACCGCTGCATTGCGCGACGTGCTGGATCTGAACAAAATCGAACTCAAGCGTCTCCCGTTCGATTCAACCGTGGGCTATTTCCGCGTCTGATACCGCAACAATCGTCCGATGCCTTGCAGTGGCATCGGACGATCCATCGGCACAATCTTACTCAGGCGCCCTTTCGAGGATCGCCGACCCCCAAGACAGCCCCACACCAAAGCCGCTGAGCGCCACGCGCCTGTGCTGCGAACCGAGCACGTGCTTTTCGAGCAGTAGTGGAATGCTTGACGACACCGTGTTGCCGGTTTCCACCATATCCTTGACGAACTTCTGCTTATATTCGCCCTCGACAAAGCGCGACGACACCGCGTCGACGATCGCGGCGCTCCCCTGATGCAAGCAGTACAGATCGATATCGTCAGCCTGCAACTTGCTGGCTTCGAGCAACTGCTGCAGGTGTGCAGGCACCTTGACCAAGGCGAAGTTGTAAACCTGGCGACCATTCATGAAGAACTTGCCGTCGGTGGTACGTAGGTGCTCGGCACCGGCACCATCGCTGCCGAACAACGACCTGCCCAACTGCCAGGCGGCACCCTCACCCATCCAAGTGGCCGTGGCGGCATCACCAAACAACATGGTGGTGTTGCGATCCTCCGGGTCGACGATCTTCGAATAGGGGTCGGCGGTGATCAACAAGCCGTTTCTCAGGCCTGCGGCCTCCATGAAGCCTTTCATCGCATAAAGGCCGTAGACATAACCCGAACAGCCCAGCGAGATGTCAAAAGCGGCAACCGCTGTCGACAGGCCGAGCTTGTGCTGGACGATCGCCGCCGTATGCGGCAAACCTTCGGCATCACCGTTCTGAGTGACCACGATCACCACATCGATGGATGCCGGGTCCAGGGATGGATTGACAGCGAACAGGTTTTTCGCGGCCTCTACGCAGAGGTCGGACGTTTCCTGGGCAGCATCCTTGCGTGGCAAAAAGGTCGAACCGATCTTGCCGAAGATAAAATCCTGGTCCTTGCCGAATTTCGCGCCCTGGGCGTAGTTGTCCACGCCGTCAGTCGGCACGTAACTGGCGATACTTTTAATGCCAATCATATGGCTTCCCAATTCAGTAACAGCGAAATACCCGCCACGGAACCAAACGGCAAAACGCCAGGCGATGCGGTGGTTTCCGATCCCTGACAATTTGTTCGGAGCGGCGCGGCGGTTCCCGGTTTCGACAATATACAGTGAAGATGCGCGTTCTGACTCTCAAGTCACGCTCTTTTTGTCGAATCGACAAACCGGTGCGGCTGCGCCCACAAAAAAGCCATAACCGCCGCGAGGCGGTCATGGCCTGGCGTAGTTCCGCAACAGATGTCAGGCGATCAACGCCTGCCAATCAACCCGGCCTTCCAGATCAAGACTGAACAGCTTGCCGTCCAGACTATGGTTGGCGTTATAGCAAGTGTCCTGAGCCAATGCGTGCGCCCAGCGCTCACGCATGTGTGGGCAGGCCATCGCATCGTCGCCCACCAGAACATGCCGTACGGCCTGGGCCTGTGGTGTCCACACTATCAATAGGCCCGCCGCCACTGCTTGCAGGCACAGGTCGACGTGCGCGGCGCGCAGATTCGGTGACTGCTCTTCGAGCCCACCGACAGCGTGCAACAGTTCCGCACGTAGCATGATACAACCCGACACCGCCGAAACACCGTGTTCCACCTGAAGGCGCTGCATGTAACCAGGCGCATCCCTGGATTCGCCGACGAACGCGGCACGTACACCCGCCTGCCCTGCCAGCACAAGCCCAGCCTCGACCACCCGTCCCTCGGGGTTCAGCAACTTGCCACCCACCACACCCACTTCCGGACGCTGGGCGTGATTGAGCATACCTTCCAGCCAGTTGGCGTTAAGCACCTCGAGCTCGCTGTCCAGCAGCACCAGATACTCGCCCTGCGCCTGCTGAATGGCCAGATTGAGCATCGCAACCGGCGCCAGGGCGCGCTCGCTACGGACCACCCGCAACCGGCTCCCTCCTACCTGCAAGCTAGCCAGCCAATCGCACAGCTCGGGCGACTGGCTGGCATTGTCAGCAACGAGAATTTCATGCTGCTGATAGCGGGTGCGCTGCAACAGGCTGAGCAGGCATGCTTGCAACGCTGTGAAGTTGTCCTGGCAGTGCACGATGATCGAAACCATCGGCCGCGCCTCATGCCGATAGTCAACGGCCAACGTTCCCGGACGGACCGACCCGACCGACACCGCATACCCCCGCTGGGCCACATGCTGTACCAGCACGGCACGCTCTTGATCGTGCCGGCTATTGTCAGGCGCAGAGCAGAGCAACAGTGGCTCCGCCAGGTGGGCAAGGCCCGCCATACCTCCTTTGCCGATCAAGCGCAGTAACAGATCGAACTCCAGCGCCTGCGGGTAACGCGCGTCGAACCCACCTGCCTCCAACCACAGGTCGCGACGCACCAGCCAGTGCCGAGCCATCAGCCCAGGCACGCTCTGCAGCATATCCAAGTTGATGCCTGGACGCATGACATCGCTCAGCAAGCCGTTGGCCTGTTCCTGCAATTCGTCCATCGCCACGGCACGCACCCCTTCGACGCCTAGCAACTCGAGCCCAGCACGCATCAGGCCGCCGGCGGTGAACTGATCACCACTTTCGGCCAGCATGATCCAGTCAGTGCCCAGTTGCCTGGCCGCCTCGTTCATGCGCTGAACATGATCCTGCTCGGTAACCTTGATGAAATGCACAGTCTGCTGCGGCTTTGTCACCGACGGCAGCTCTCCAGTGGTCAATACAACCACCTTGAAGGCGCGCGAGTAGCCGTTCATGAGACTGTCGAAGGTAGCCTGGAGCTTGACGATGTCGGCTTCCAGATCGAGCAATAAAATGCCAAAGCTTGGACCGCCATGATGCTTGTCCAGACGCTTGGCAGCCTGGCGTACCAACTCGTCGCCTGGCTCACGAGCCTTGAGCCAATTAAGCAGCCGCCCCGAGGACATACTGCTTAACAACACCTCGTTGTCGAAGCCAGGAAGCGAGTCCAACCGGCACAACCAGTCACGTAATTGCTCCGCTTCGGCCTGGGCTTGGTCGTCCTGCTCCAGTTGCATCAACAGGCGCTCGACCACCGTCCGGTTGAACGGGTTGATGACAAGCGCCTCCCAGAGGCGAGTGCGCAGGGCAGTGGTATCATCACTGGCACGCGCCTGGAGCAAACGCCATTGCCTTTGCAGGATCGATTCCAGTTCGGTGAGCTGATGACGCCCGGCCGGCATGGCATGGATATGGAATTCGATCTCGGTCAGCAAGTCGAAGAACGCCTTGTTGTAGAACGGAAGTTCCACGAACTGCTGCTCGCCAAAGATTCGTTTAGGTTCGTACATCGGTCGCTGCCATTCGGAGCGAACAATCGGGCAAGCTTGTAGCGCACGCCCCGTCAGCAACCCGTCGGCCATGCTCTTGAAGCTTTCGAGGGCGATCTGCTTGACCGCAGCGGCGCCCCTGCTGCTCAACTCGGTAGGAATCGATGCAAGAAACTCTGCAAAGACTTCACGCCCCTGGCGTGACTTCTCGTCCTGCAAGGCAAGCACCGTGAGTACGTTGGTGCCATGCTCAGAACCGCCATAGTTGCCCTCTCGAACCGCAAAGGGAATCGGCAGAATTCGAGCCTTGGCATTGGCCAGCAGGTAGAAAGCGTGGCCGATTTCCTGCCATTCGAAGCTGGTGCCCAACGGCAGCAGCTCATACCACTGCTGCAACAGGTCAGTGCGGGTAACGGCGTAAAAAGGCGGGAGGAACTGGCCCATGAACTCCAGCAAGCGCTGCTCTGGATCTTGCGAACAGTAGTCTTCCTGCACCCGATTATCACGTTTGTAGTACTCGACCTGCGCGCCACCGGGCACATACATCATCCCGTAACCATGGCAAAGACCATAATCAGAGTGCTGCTCAAGGAACTCCACGGAGCGGGTTATGCTGTCATGCAGCAGGAAGTCGTCGACCGCAATGAAGAGCATGAACGGCGTGACGACCTGCTTGACCCCGAAAGCCAGCTTTTCCAGCAATGCAGTGTAAGAAAACTGCGGTAGATGGCGGTAATCGACATCTGGGTAATCGCGAGCAATTTCATCGTCAGCCTTCAGCGACGAATCCAGCACCAGGATGCTGGCCGGGTAGTTGCGGTAGTAGCACAAGGCCCGGCGCAAAAAATCTGGGCGGTTGTGGGTAAGCAACACCAATGTGAGGCGATCCTTGAGCGATGCGTCGCCCCGGTGCTGTACATGTGCTTGCATATCTGCTTCTGCCTGTTGGTTGGTTCAGCGCACTCGGCGCAGGTAGCCATCACGCGCCACGGTGATCAGCAGCTTGTCATGGATTTCGGCATCAATGACGAAGTCCTCGGTTTCCTTCAGGTAAGCCCACACAGCAGTGCGCGGGTTGTCGCCAACACCCCATGGCCGATCAGGGAAGGCATCGGCAGGCATGTCCTCGACCACCGTATCCATCACCACGCAGTAGCAGTCTTGCGACACCAACGGCGCGTAGGCGCGCAGTTCTGCCAGCACGTGGTCGTGGGTGTGGTTGGAATCGAGCACGACGATGACCTTCTTGCCCTCAGCCAGCATCCGCACCCGCTCGACAACGGCCGGGTCGATGCTGGAGCCTTCGATCATGCTGATACGCTTGAACATTGGGTGACTTTCGATGGCTTCGCGATTATGTGGACGGATATCGCGATCGATGCCAAGGACCTCACCATGCCCCACCAACTCCATCATCGACGCGTAATAGATGATCGAACCGCCATGAGCGATGCCACATTCGATGATCAAGTCAGGCTTGAGTTTCCAGATCAGCTCCTGCATGGCAACCATGTCCTGGGGCAGCTGGATGATCGGGCGGCCCATCCAGCTGAAGTGGTAGGTGTATTTGTGCTTGGCCGATTCGTTGTAGAAGACCTGGGCCAGTTCGCCCAGCGCCGCATCGTTGCCTTGGGCACGGATCTCGGCCTGGCATTCTTCGGCGAATACCTGTAGTGGCGTTTTGTCGCTCATTTGCAGCCTCTTGAAAAGTGTTGGCCCGACAGCGTCAGCGGTGCAAGGGCTCGATAGTGGATTGCAGCATGCGCTGCAAACGATCGGTCACCGCCCAGAACGCCATCGGCTCATGGGTTGGATAAGGGTAATAACCAAGATTCAGGCTCAGGCTGGCACCTCGCTCACGCAGACGCTGCTCGACCAGACTGCGCACTGCAACCGGCTGACCACTGGCGCAATTGACCACCCCTGAGAATTCGCGACAGTGCAACACACCAGCCAACTGGCGGGCAGCATCGGTAATCGGCTGAAAGTCGCGCAACTGCTCGCCACCGGACATGGCAAACGATGCCTCGCCGCTATCAATGGCTCGATCGAGCCCTGCCAGCAGGCTTTTGGGGTTCTGCCCCTGACCATACAGGTAGAACAGTCGCGCCCATTGCAGAGTGAATGGCCGATGCAACTGCAATGCCTGGAGGAACTGGTGCAGGCTGTGCTTGGCCAAGCCATAGGGGTTGGCCGGGCGCGCCGGACATTGTTCGTCCAGCGGGCCGCTCTGCATCCCGTACTCGAAGCAGGTGCCGGTGACCAGCACCTGTCGTACACCAGCCTCGACCGCGTGCTTGATGAAGCGGTAGTCGGCCATCAGGTTCTGCTCCAGATGGAACAGCGCCTGGTAGTTGGGCAGTCCCGGCCAGGCCAGGTGAGCAAGGGCATCGATACCATCGACCCAACTGGCCACCGCTGCGGCGTCGGCCAACTGCAGGTCACCGGCAACGAACTCCACTTGGTCGAACCACGCCATCCCCCGCGCGCGCTCGACGTCACGCGCCAAGGCGCGCACGCGACAACCGCGTGCCAGCAGTTCGGCCACCAGATGGCGGCCAACGAAACCTGTGGCGCCGGTTACCAGTACATGCAATGCGGTCATAGCACGGTCAACTCGGGGACGGCGATGACGAACTGCCCGCCCCACTCACGGATGCCGGCCTGCTGCTCGCTGATTTCGTGCAGCAGATTCCACGGCAGCACCAGCACATAGTCCGGCTGTTCCTCGGCCAGACGCTCGGGCGCCACTATCGGAATGCGGCTACCAGGCAGGAACTTGCCCTGCTTGTGCGGGCTGGCGTCGGCCACCCAGGCCAACAGGTCAGCCTTGACCCCGGCATAGTTGAGTAAGGTGTTGCCCTTGGCGGCAGCGCCGTAACCCACCACGCGCTTGCCAGCAGCCTTGGCGTCGAGCAGGAAACGCAGCAACTGCAGCTTGATACGCTCGGCGGCAGGCGCCAAGGTGGAGTAGAAGCCAGCGCTGCGCACGCCCACGTCGTTCTCCAGCGCCAGCAGGCCGGTGACGGCCGGCTCCACCGTACGGCGCTGGCCATCAGTGCGTTGCACGAACACCCGCAGTGAACCACCGTGAGTCGGCAGCTCCTGCACGTCAAATATTTCCAGGCCGTTGCGCTGGCAGAGGATCTGCACCGCCGTGAGCGACAAATAGGAATAGTGCTCGTGATAAAGCGTATCGAACTGGTGCTCGGCGATCAGCGACAGCAAATGCGGGAATTCGAACGTGGCCACGCCGGTCGGCTTAAGCAAGGTGGCGAAGCCACCGAGGAAGTCATTGATGTCCGGCACATGGGCGAGCACGTTGTTGGCCGCCATCAGGTCGGCACTCCAGCCTTCGGCCACCAGTTGCGTCGCCACGTCGCGACCGAAGAACACCTCGCGTATCTCCAGCCCTTTGGCACGCGCCGCATCGGCAGTGCTGCGGGTCGGCTCGACCCCGAGGCAGGGAATACCGCGCCGGGCAACGTACTGCAACAAGTAGCCATCGTTGGCAGCGATCTCCACCACACGGCTGTCGGCGCTCAGCGCGAAGCGCTCGGCCATGCCAGCCACATAGGCTTCGGCATGGCCCAGCCAGGAACTGGAATAGGAACTGAAGTAGGCATAGTCCGCATCGAACAGCTGCTCGGCGCGGGTATAATCCTCGGTCTGTACCAGCCAGCATTGCTCGCACACTGACACCTTCAGCGGTACCCACTGTTCAGCCCCGGCCAGTTGCTCGGCACGCAGGTAGGCGTTGGAAGGCGGCGCTGTGCCCAGATCGATCAACGGCAGGTGCAGGGCGCTGCCACAACCACGGCAATTCATACGGTCACTCCGGTAAAGCGGCTGTCCAGCCAAGGATGCATTTCATCCCGGGCCGAGAGGTTGATCACGGGCAACGGCCAGGCGATGGCCAAGCGCGGGTCCAGCACCGACAGCCCCCCCTCATGCTCCGGGGCATAGTCGGCGCTGTGCAGGTAAAGCAGCTCGGCATCGTCGCTCAGTGCCTGGAAACCGTGGGCGAAACCGGCCGGTACCAGCAAGCTGTTGCCCTCACCGGCCTTGAGGTGCTCGGCATGCCATTGCAGGAAAGTCGGCGAATCGGCACGCAGGTCAACCACCACGTCCCACACTTCACCCTGCAGGCAGGTGATGTACTTGCTCTCCGGCTGCGGCCCGACCTGATAATGTAAACCACGCACGCTACCGCGCCCGCGAGTCAGCGAGCGGTTGATCTGGCGGATGTGGAACGGCGCTCCGAAACGCTCCAGGCTACCTTCACAGTAAAGCCGCGAGAATGCACCACGGGCATCCTCATGGCGGCGATGATCGACGCGGGCTAGGCCCTGCAATGGCAAGGGGTGCAAGGTGTACTCGCTCACAACGACTCCTGATACAAGCTCAACTGGGTCAGACAGACTGCACGCATGTCCATACCCTTACGCCAGGCCAGGTGCCAGCCCAGGGTTCGCTCCAGGCATTCGTTGAGCGTCCAGCGTGGTCGCCAGCCAAGCAGCTGGCGGGCTCGAGAGCTGTCCAGGCGTAGCAGCCCGGCTTCGTGCAGGTCGCTCGTCTCGACCTTGACCCCTGGGGCCAGAGGCCACTGCCCAGCCAGCAACTGGACCACCTCACCGACACTGCGCATGTCGTCGTCACCCGGGCCGAAGTTCCATGCACCTGCATAGCGCTGGCCCTGCTCGTATAGACTGGCGGCCAGCAGCAGGTATCCGGCCAGCGGCTCCAGGGCATGCTGCCAAGGGCGCACCGCCTGGGGAAAACGCAGCGTCACCTGCTCGTCAGCAGACCACGCCTTGAGCACGTCGGGGATCAGCCGATCGGGCGAGAAGTCTCCTCCGCCCAGCACATTGCCGGCGCGTGCGGTTGCCAGGCTCAGGCCATGCTCGGCGTACCGCTCGGCCGGGAAGAATGACGCCGCGTAGGACTGTGCAAGAATTTCGCAGCAGGCCTTGCTGCTGCTGTACGGATCATGACCACCGAGCGCTTCGTTCTCGCGGTAGGACCAGACCCACTCCTGGTTGGCGTAGACCTTGTCGGTGGTGACCACCACGCAGGCGCGCACGCCGCCTACCTGCCGCACGGCCTCTAGCAGATTGAGGGTCCCCATGACATTGCTCGAATAGGTGCCCAACGGGTCGCGGTACCCTTCACGCACCAGCGGCTGGGCTGCCAGGTGCAAGACAATTTCCGGCTGCACTTCGGCGACCAGTTCCAGCAGAACGCCAAGATCACGCACATCACCACGGCGATCATCGATGCCCTCGCCAACCCGTGCCAGATCGAACAGGTTCGGCTCGGTCGATGGGTCGAGGGCGAAACCGGTGACCTGAGCGCCCAGGCTCTGCAGCCAGAGCACCAGCCAGCTGCCCTTGAAACCAGTGTGACCAGTGACCAGGACGCGCTTACCGGCCCAGAACGCGGGACTCAAGCCCACTGTTTCCATGGCGCCTCCCCGCTGCTCCACAACTGTTCGAGGTGGTTCTTGTCGCGCAAGGTATCCATGGGGTGCCAGAAGCCGTCGTGCTCGAACGACATCAGCTGGCCTTGCTGGGCCAGGGTGGCCAACGGTTCGGCCTCCCACGGCATCGCATCACCGACAATATAGGGGATGACCTTGGGAGAGAGCACGAAGAAGCCGCCATTGATCCAACCTCCATCACCGCGCGGTTTCTCGCTGAAACCTCGCACCCGGTCGCCCTCGCGCTCCAGTGCTCCGTATCGACCTGGTGGCTGTACCGCTGTGACAGTGGCGAGTTTGCCGTGACCGAGATGGAAGTCAACCAACGCACCGATGTTCAGATCAGAGACGCCATCACCATAGGTGAAGCAAAAGGACTCCTCGTCTTCCAGGTATCTGGCAACACGACGCAAGCGGCCACCGGTCATGGTATCGTCACCAGTATCCACCAACGTCACACGCCATGGCTCGCTGTAGTTCTGATGCACATCCATACGGTTGGCACGCATGTCGAATGTGACGTCGGAGGTATGCAGGAAGTAGTTGGCGAAGAAGTCCTTGATCGCGTACCCCTTGTAGCCGAGGCAGATCACGAAGTCGTGGATGCCGTGCGCCGAATACTGCTTCATGATGTGCCAAAGAATTGGCTTGCCACCGATCTCGATCATCGGTTTGGGCTTGAGGTGTGACTCTTCGCTGATACGCGTGCCGAGCCCACCCGCCAGAATGACTGCCTTCATCGATTTCCTCATGTGCTTCGCGCCCCAGGTCCGCCCGGGTGAAGGATTTATGGCGATATCGATGGGTATTTGCAGGAAATGCGCCAACCCGCTTAAAGGGCCAACAGTTTTTTAATCCGATGTGGTAGACAACGCAGGCCTTTCCGGCAGCGGCGCCGGCCATGAAAGATGACTGCCCGCAACGACACACTGACGTTTAACAGAGCAGCAAACCGAAAGGGCCATAAGGCAGCCTTATCACAATACACAGAGCGCTATCACGGTGACCAGAAAGCCGTATCAATCCGCCAACCAGCCCCACTCCCAATGGCGCAGGTTGTCATCGCGCAAAACGAAATCACGCATCACCGCCTCGCGCAACTCATCCCCCATGCGATAACTGGAGGCCGGGTCTGCGAGATGCGAGCGAATCGCTTCGACCCATTCCTTGGTGCTGTTGCCATACACCCGCGTGCAAGGCAAATAACCGCGGTACGCCTCGGTATCGGTACAGATAACCGGGTAACCACAGGCGCCGTATTCCAGCAAGCGCAGGTTGCTCTTGCAGTCGTTGAAGATATGGAACTCCAGCGGGGCCAGGGCCAGATCCAGATTCAGGCTGGCAAGCTTGGCCGGATAGTTGGCCAAGGCTACCGGCGGATGAAACTCATGCACGTACGGGCGAAGCTCATCTGGGCACATGCCGAAGAACACCCAATGAACCTCATCCGCCAAAAGCCGAACTGTTTCAGCAATGATTTCCAGGTCTCCCGAATGACTGGTGCCGCCACCCCAACCCACACGTGGTTTCGAGGCCGTTGCCCTCTCGCACTTGAAAGCGCCCCAGACCTCCGGGTCGAGCATGTTCGGGACTACGCGGAAATCACTGTGCATCGAGCCCAGCGCATCTGCCAGCGCCTGGGTGGTAACGACGACACGATCACACAACCCGATTGCGCGGCGCAGGTGCTGCTCGATATCTGCCGGCTTGTTACGGGCATGCTTGTTCTTCTTCGGCGCCTTGAGCACATAGTCGTCGATCTCGTAGATACGCCGCGCACTGGAAAACCTGGCCAGCCGTTCAAGGTCGCTGACCGAGTTTTCGTTATGCCGCAACTGCACCACGATGATATCGGGATTCATGCGGGCGAGTTGGACGGTATCCGGGGACTCGTACGAAACCCGTCCGACAATACGCCCGCCAGCCTCCAGCCGGGCGAACGGTTCGGTGACCCTATACGCGCCAACTGCCGAGGCGTTCACAGGTAAAGCGAGCACCGAAGGCAGCGTCCGCGCGCAGAACGGGTCCCAACTGCCTTGCTGGCTGGCATCCAGGTCGAAATTGACACGCCCCAGCCCCAGGTTAGGATTATATGCGGGATCGCGCACGACCAACGAACGCCAACGCTCGAAAAAGACCGACTGCTGCTCGAACGTCGCGTTTGCGTGAGGCTCGCCAGAGGCTGCTCCAATCGCATACAAACACGCATAGGGCGTCCAGACGACCAGATAACCCAGGCTTCTCGCGCGCAGGCACAGATCGACTTCACCCAACCCCGCGGAAAACTGGGTGAGATCCAGACCATCTAATGCGTCAAAAACTGACTTGCGCACAATCAGACAGTCACCTGCCACCGCACTCCAGTTCTGAGTGACCTGCAGACGTTGCAAATAGCCTCGACTTTGTCCTTCTTCACCCGCACATACCAGCCCTACGCCACCACTGCCGCCTAGAACCAGGCCTGCGTGAACGACCCTGTCATGCACATCCACCAATTTGGCGCCCACGATTGCCACCTCTGGACGCTGAGCATGGTTGAGCAACTCACCTAGCCATTGGCCCTCGCGAACTTGCAGCCCCGATGAAAGCATCAGCAGGTAATCGCCGCGCGCTGTCTTAGCGGCTTCGTTGATCATCCGCCCGACATCGGCAGCCCCACTCAAACGCAATACCCGAAGTATCGCGCCGCCCACCTCGGCCATTGCATGAAGCCAGTTGCCTGCAGCGGGCTCGATATCATCAGCCGCGACCAGTACCAATTCATAGCGCGAATACGTGGTCTGCTCCAGCACCGACATGACGCAGCGCTGAACTATCTGAAACGGCTGGTTACAGGGCAGCACAAGCGTGACGAGTGGCTGCTCGGTGTGCAGATAGTCGACTCGGTTAAGTACAGGCACTTCATCGTGGCGTATCTGGTGAGCGACACCCAGACGATTCAAGTGCTCGTGAAGCACGGGCTCGCTCTGGGCAATTACCGAATCTTGCGACAGCCACTGCGCGAATCCGAGGGTCGAATGCACCTGAATCTCGGCAATATGCTCAACTGCCTGAGGGCCTTTGGCCTCCACCAACCGCCAGAGCAGATCATGCGCCGCCAGGTCTGCAAAACGTGAATCTAGGCCGCCCAGCGTAGCGAACGCTGCTCGATCGAAAGCTAGAGTACGCCCGACGTACGGATAGCTACGCATCAGGTCGATGTTGAAAGCAGGTTTGAAAATCGGCTCGCAGAGCGCGCCATCCACCCAATTATCTTCATCGCTGTAGATACAGCCCAACCCCGGCATGACGGCGATGCGCTCCGCCAGCAACAGCAACGCGGCGTCGACAAGCCTGTCACCCGCATGCAACAGGTAGACCCAATCGCTTTCAGGCAAAGCGGCTACGACTCGATTGATCTGGCCGACCCAGTCCCCCTCCAGCGCATGCTGGGCAACCCCCGACCACACACAGCCTTTGACATCAGATAACACAACGCAATCCTGGGCTGCGTAGCACTGCGCCTGAACGCTGTACACAGTCTGACTGAGCTCATCCAGGCTACCGGCCAGATCCAGTATCACTACGGCAACTCGGGGTTTGCGGGGCCAGGACTCGAAGGTACGGGGCAGCCGCTTGAGCTGTGCAGCACTCAGTTGACGCTCATCCACCCAGGCCTGATAAAGCTCGGCGTAACTTTCACTGTCACTACCGATACGGCAACGCATGGTCTGCTGCCAGTTGCCCAACAGCAACACCAGATTCATCTCGCGCCATTGACCCGGCATGAGCGAGGTGTCCGACAGTGCCCGATAACGTACCCACCCTTGCGCCGGCGCTTGCTCGCCACCACGCTGCTCCAGCATCTGACGCAGCCAGCCCCATTCGCGCACGAGCGATGCCCTCACCGCTGACTGTTTGCTCAAGCGCTGGGCATGCAGGCGTTCAATCACCAGGACATCGCCGACCAGCATCAACTGCCCGGTGCGCATCAAACAGCAGAAGAGCACCATATCCAGCAATGCCACGAACCCCTGATCATCCTGCGTCAATGCGCACAAGAAGCTCAAGACCTGCTCACGCCGCATCATCGCTGAGGAGAAGTTGCCGAGGAAATTAGCCGGGCTATCGTTCAGGATCGACAATATGTCGTTGCCATTGAACAGGCTGTCGGTGTCAACAAACCGGGCATTGGCCAAGCGCATCGGCAGCACATAGCTGTTCTCGTCGACGAACATGCGCTGAGCGAGAACCAGGCTGACCTCGCTATCATCTGCCAGACACTTTGCCTGGCGCGCCACGCATAGCGGCATCAGCCGGTCATCGTCACACAACACCTTGACCAGCTCGCCAGATGCCATCTGCACAGCTTGGACCAGATTGCCGACAAACCCAAGACGGCGCTCGTTACGAACATAACGCACCGTCCTACCGCTCTGCTCTTCAACGCAACGCACGATCGTTTCGATCTCATCCCCTTCACTGTCATCACAGACCAGGACCTCGAGGTTCTCGTAGGATTGCCCCACCGCGCTCTGCAACGCCACGGCGAAAAAGCGCGCGCTGTAGGCAGGAATGACGATGCTGACGAGGGGTTGTTCGTTCACGTTGGAGCCTTGAAAAAAGGGGCTGCGTCAGAGCGGGCACACTGACACAGCGAAGTTGAAACAGGAGGGGAAAGAATCAGATGTAATTGACCAGCGAAAGCCCGGCGACTTTCGCATACGCTTGCAGCGAAGCTTGCAGCATGTTGGTCTGCATCTGCAGGCGCAGCATCACTTCTGCCGGGTCGCTTTCACGGATCGAGCTCTGAGTCTTGGTGTTCTCGGTACTCAGCGCCTCGTTGGTCTCCGACTGAACGTCCAGCGCCTGTCCACGGCCACCGATGGCGCTGACGGACGACGAAACCTGATTGATAGCGCTGGTAATGTTACCCACGGCCGAATCCAGCGAAGCCAGGAAGTTCTGTCGAGCAACCGGATCATTATCCATCGGCGTGGTCAATGCGGTACGCAGCTTGCTGATGGTGTCCAGCGGGTTCTGGGTCTGGTGGGTATCGACCTTGACCGCAAACGAATCGCCCGCACTTGGCGCGCCCGACAATTCGAAACTGACGCCAGCCGCTGTCGCGGTAGTGCCACTCGCCCCGCCGAGCGCCCCAGACGCTATAGGGCGGCTATTGGCAGTAACCGGAGTTGCATACAGCTCGAAGGTGCTGCTGCCGGTGAACTTGAGCACCGCGCCACCGCCCGGGAAAGCGGCCTTGTAGGCAGCCTGATCGGTGATGGTCGCGCCCGTCACCTGCTCGGAGGAGGTATTGCCAGGGCTGCGGGTGCCGGAAACCTCATCGGCCTTGGAACTCAGGTTGAACGTATGCCCTGCGATAGCGGCATCTTCATTACCCTTGTCGCCGTCCTTGAAGGTGATGTCCAGGCGCAGATCGACACCGCGGAAGCTGATGCTGGTGTTGTCGCCATTGGGGTCGAACTTGCCGCCCTGGCTGGCCTCGAGCGTGACGTCATTGCCGTCGACATCGGTGATCTTGTATTCGGTGCTGCTGAGGAATTCGATGGTGTACGGCTCGCCACTGCGGAAGCGATCGTTGTACAGGCTGTTGCCGGATACCTGGCCGTTGGACAGGCTGACGCGGCCATCGTCGGTGGCCGGCGCGGTCAGGCTGGTCTGGCTACGGCTGGTGTTGAGCGCCTGCTCGAAGGCGTCGTAGCCGGTTTCATTGGCCGCCAGGCTGAGCATGTCACCCACCTGCAGGTTGAGCTTGCCCTGGTCGCCCTGGTAGCTGTAGGTGCCATCGGCATTGCGCGCGTAAGGCGGGGTATCGCCCTTGGAGCCGGAGAAGATGTACTTGCCGTTCTCGTCCTTGCTGTTCATCAACGAGAACAGCTGGTCTTCCAGCGACGCCAGTTCGTCGGCGTTGGCCTTGCGGTCGGCATCGGTGAACGTACCGTTGCCAGAGCTCACCGCCAGCTCGTTGACCCGCTGCAGGATGGTGCCGATGGAGTTCAGGGTGCTTTCGGCAGTGCCCAGGGCGTTACGTACGTTGACGATGTTGCCGCTGTACTGCTTCAGCATGTTCTGCTGTTGTTCCAGTTGCAGCAGACGCGCCGCCCCCACCGGGTCATCCTTGGCCGAACGCACGCGAATGCCATCGCTTGCCTCCTGCTGGCTCTTCACCGTCTTGGCAAAGTTGCTCTGGTAGTTGGCCTGGTTGGTGTTGTAGAACTGCGAAGTAGAGATGCGTACGCTCACGATCTACGGCTCCTTAAAGACTGTTGATCAGGGTGGCGAAGGTTTCCTGGGCCGCCTTGATGATCTGCGACGACGCGGTGTAGTACTGCTGGAACTTGACCAGGTTGCCGGTCTCTTCATCGATCGACACACCCGAAAGGCCGTTACGGCTTTCCACTGCCGAGGCATGCAGGGCAGTGGTGGCATCGCTGTCCATCTGCGCCTGGCCGGCCTTGCCGCCAACATTGGACACCAGCTTGGCGTAGGCATCGGTGAAGCTGATGCCCTTGCCGTTGGCGCCAACCTCGACCGTGGACTTGGTCTGCAGGTCGATCACCGACAAGGCGTTGCGGTTGTCTGCCGAACCTGCGCCGCTCAGCGCCACGGTATAGCTGTCGCCGTTCTTCGGCGCGCCGGAAACGCTCATCTCGAAGGTGAAATTGCCACCCAGCGAATTGCCGCTGCCATCGACCATCGGCACCGACAGCTGCAACTTGTTCTCCTGCCCCGGCACGATGGTGCCACTGCCGATTTCGGTGCCCTTGGCGTCGTACATCTTGTAGGCCTGGGGCGAACTGGTGTCATCGCCGAACACCAGCTTGACCGGGGTCGAATACTTCAGGCCAGCCTGCAATTGCGAACGCTGGGCGGCATCGTAGATGTCCATCTCCGAGGTCAGCGTCGGCTGGGTGATGACGCCGGTACCTTTGTTGCCCGATCCACTGGTGGCGGTCAGCGGCGAAGCCAAGGCCAGGCGCTTCGGGTCGGTCAGGACAGTGTCGATGCCTGCGGCGGCATTGCGGGTCGGGGTGATCTTGAAGCTGTCGCCAGCACTCAGGCCACCACCATTGAGCGACAGGGTGAACCCGTCGATCACCGGAGGCGGCGTGTCGGTTAGGTCGAAACTGCCCATGTCGGTGCCTTCCGGCAACTTGCGGACGCTGTAGCCAGTGGCGCTGGTGAAGGTCACCTGGTAATCGCTGGTGCTGAGCTTGCCGGTGTCCTTGATGGTCACATCGAGGTTGCCGGAACCGGCGCTGTTGCCGGTCTTGGCGACACTGCGCTGGCTGATGGCAGCGGCGCTGTTGATATCGCCGAACAGGGTGGCACCGAAGTCACCGTTCTTGTCGATGCCCTGGGCCAGCTGACTGTTAATCGCATCGGCTACTACCAGGGCCACGCGACCGAGCTCGTTGAGCGCCGGGTCGAGGGTATCCTTGCGGTAGCGGATCAGGCCGCCAAGTTCACCACCGGTAGTGGTGCTGGTGATGTCCATCTTGGTCGAGCCGCGATTGAGGATCAGGCTCATGCGGGTCGGGTCGGTGGCGCTCGGCTGCACGCCGATGGTCTGGGTGGTGTTGCCCAGCACCAGGGCCTGGCCGTTCTTCAGGTAGATGTCGTAGTTGCCGTTCTTCTGCTCTACAACGTCGGCACCGATCAGCGCCGACAACTCGCGCACCGCACCGTCGCGCTGGTCGAGCAGGTCGTTGGGCTGGCCATTGACGGCCGTCATCTTGGAGATCTGGCCATTGAGGTCGGCAATGGACTGGGTCAGGGCGTTGACCTTGTCAGCGATCGACGCCATGTTGGCATTGATGTCGCTGTTCTGCTGGTTGAGCTGCGCCGACAGGGTATTGAAGCGCTTGGCCAGGGACTGCGCGCTGGTCAGCAGCAGTTGGCGCGAGGCGTCCTCGCTCGGCTTGGCCGCAGCATCCTGCATGGCGCTGAAGAAGCTTTTCAGTGCAGCAGTGATACCGGTGTCGCTACTCGACAGGGCGGTATCCAGCGGCGTGATCTGGTTCAGGTACGAGGTGGCATCGCTGCTCAGCGAGGTGGTGCTGCGCAGCTGGTTCTCGAGGAACGCGTTATAGACCCGGCGCACATCCGCCAGGGTAGTACCGCTGCCGATGAACACCTGGCCGACTTGTTGCCCGCCCTTGGTCTTCTGCACGTTCTGCTGGCGCGAGTAGCTTTCGACATCGGCGTTGGCGATGTTGTTACCGAGGGTGTACATCCCCGATTGCGCGGCGCCAAGCCCCGACATACCAATGTTGATCAGACTCGCCATGGTTCCATGCCCTTAAAGTTTCGTTGCGGTACCGAGCATCGCGTAGTGCTCGTACGACTTCATCTGTCTTGCGATCTGCGAGATCTTGCTGGCGTAATTCGGGTCGGTGGCGTACCCGGCCTTTTGCAACTCTTGCACGAACTGTTCTGGTTTATCGGCGGCCTTCACTGCATCTTGATAGCGCGAATTGTTCTGCAGCAGGCTGACCAGGTCGTGGAAGCTGTCCTGGTAGGAATCGTAGGAGCGGAACGCCGCCGTCTCCTTGACGAACTGGCCATCGCGGAACTCGCTGGTGATCGCCCGCGCCTCGCCACCTTCCCAGTTGCCGGTTGCCTTGATGCCGAACAGGTTGTGGCTGCTGCTGCCATCGGTGTTGCGCATGACCGACTTGCCCCAGCCGGTTTCCAGGGCGGCCTGTGCCACCAGGTAGCGTGGGTCGATACCGATGCGCTTGGCCGCCTGCTCGGCCATCGGCAGCATGGTGGCGACGAACTCGTCACTGTCGGCAAAGGCCTTTTTCGGTGCCAGCGGCGGCTGAGCCACGGCGCGTCCGAGGATGCGTAGGCCGTTGTCCGGCACGGCAAAGGCCTTGGCCACCTGCTGGCCGTCACGGGCCGGCACGGCTGCGGTATTGGTGCTGGCCGCCGACGGCACGATGCCGGCCATCAGGCGGTCGGTGAGCTTGCTCGGCAGCGCCAGGCGTCGCGAATTGAGCGCGGCGACGTCGTTGCGGGTGGCGGTCGACTGGGCGGCATGCACGGGCTCGGCCACCTTGTTGCCCCACAGCGTCGGGGCATTGCCCTCGATGCGCGGAAACGGGCTGGTGTTGGCCGGCGTGCCCTTGTTCTTCGACAGCTGGCGCACCAGTACGTCCTGCAGCCCGATACCGCCGCCTTCGCGGGACATGCTCACGGCCAGCTGCTGGTCGTACATGTCGCGGTACTGCTTCACCGTTTCGGTGTTCATCGGGTTGTCGTCGGCCAGCACGTCGCTGGCCTTGCGCGAGGCCTTGAGCATTTCGCTGATGAACAGCGACTCGAACTCCTGGGCCACCTTGCGCACGTTGGCGTCGCTGTCGCGATCGCCATGCTTGAGCGAGCTCAGGCGGTTGAGGTCGGTGTAGGCGCCGCTGTCGGCGCTGCCGGAAACCAGGCTTTTGCTGTTCATCCGCGCCGTCCTCAGATCACGATCAGGTCGGCCTGCAAGGCGCCGGCCTGTTTCAGGGCTTCGAGGATGGCCATCAGGTCGCTGGGCGCTGCGCCCACCTGGTTCACCGCACGGACGATTTCATCCAGCGTGGTGCCCGGGCCGAACTTGAACATCGGCTTGGCTTCCTGCTCGGCGTTGACCCGCGAGCGCGGCACCACGGCGGTCTGCCCATTGGAGAACGGCCCCGGCTGGCTGACGATCGGGTCTTCGGTAATGGTCACGGTCAGGCTACCGTGGGTCACCGCGGCCGGCGACACCTTGACGTTCTGGCCGATGACGATGGTGCCGGTGCGCGAGTTGATGATGACCTTGGCGACCGCCTGGCCCGGGTCGATCTCGAGGTTCTCGAGGATCGACAGGTAGTCCACGCGCTGGCTCGGGTCCATCGGCGCAGTGACCCGTACCGAACCGCCGTCCACGGCCTGGGCCACGCCCGGACCGAGCAGGTCGTTGACCTTGTCGACGATGCGCTTGGCAGTGGTGAAGTCGGGGCGGTTGAGGTTCAGGGTCAGGCTGTTGCCCTGGTTGAAGCCGCTCGGCACTGCACGCTCGACGGTAGCACCGCCAGGGATACGACCGGCCGACGGAACGTTGACGGTGATCTTCGAACCGTCACGGCCCTCGGCATCGAAGCCGCCCACCACCAGGTTGCCCTGGGCCACGGCATAGACGTTGCCATCGATACCCTTGAGCGGGGTCATCAGCAGGCTGCCGCCGCGCAGGCTCTTGGAGTTGCCGATCGAGGACACGGTAATGTCCACCACCTGGCCTGGCTTGGCGAACGCCGGCAGGTCGGCATGCACCGACACTGCCGCAACGTTTTTCAGCTGCACGTTGCCGGAGCCGGCCGGCACCTTGATGCCGAACTGCGACAGCATGTTGTTGAAGGTCTGCAGGGTGAACGGCGTCTGGGTGGTCTGGTCACCCGTGCCATTGAGCCCCACCACCAGGCCGTAACCGATCAGCTGGTTGGAGCGCACGCCAGAAATGCTGGCGATGTCCTTCAGGCGCTCGGCCTGGGCGCCGAAGGCACAGGACAGGAGCAGGGTTGCGGCAATCAGCTGCCTCACGTTGAACATGGTCATCCGTACTCAGAAAGGCCAAAGCGGGCTGATGAAGAAGCGGTCCAGCCATCCGGGCTGGCTGGCATCGGCGAACGAGCCGGTACCGGAATAGGTGATGCGCGCGTCGGCCACGCGAGTGGACGGCACGGTGTTGTCGGTGGCGATGTCGTCGGCGCGGATCATGCCGGCAATGCGCACCAGCTCTTCGCCGGTGTTCAGGGTCAGCCACTTCTCGCCACGCACGGCGATGATGCCGTTGGGCAGCACTTCGGCTACGGTCACGGTGATGGAACCGGTCAGGGTGTTGCCCTGAGTGGCCTTGCTGTCGCCCTTGGTGGCGCGCTCGCCGCTGTAGCCGGCCTCCAGCGACAGGTCACCACTGCCGAACGGGTTGTTGGTGTTCGGCGTAGTGCCGAACAACGATGTCAGGCCGATGTTGGCGTTGCTGTTTTTCTGGATCTGCGAACCGGCGTTCTTGCTGGCCGATGTGCGCTCGTTGAGGGTGATGGTGATGATGTCACCCACCCGGAACGCCTTGCGGTCGCTGTACAGGTTCTGCTCGAAGCCGGCCTGGTAGATCGAACCGTTGTTGGCCGCTGCCGGCAGCGGGGTGCGCGGCAGTACCGGCGCGTAGTACGGGTCGTTGGGCTTGGGCGTCGGCGCGACGCAACCTGCCAGCAACACCGCCCCCCCCAGGGCAAAAACGGACAACAGACGATTCATGACGCTTACCTCACGGGTGCAACGGAGTGACGGGGTTAGAGCTGCCTGCTTCAGAGCTGTTGAGTAACGAACGACAGCATCTGGTCAGCAGTGGAAATGACCTTGGAGTTCATCTCGTAGGCACGCTGGGTGGTGATCATGTTCACCAGCTCTTCCACGGTGCTGACGTTGGAGTTTTCCAGGGTCTGCTGCAGGGTGGTGCCAAAACCGTTCAGGCCCGGGGTGCCGACTTGCGGCGCGCCACTGGCGGCGGTTTCGAGGAACAGGTTGTCGCCAATCGCCTGCAGGCCGGCCGGGTTGATGAAGTCGGCGGTCTGGATGTTGCCGATCACCTGCGCAGCCGGGTTGCCGGCGGTGGTGATCGACACGGTGCCGTCCTGGCCGACGGTGAAGGTCTGCGCGTCGTTCGGCACGACGATGGCAGGTTCCAGGGCGAAACCGTTGGCGGTGACGATCTGGCCGTCGGAGTTCAGGTGGAAGGTACCGTCACGGGTATACGAAACGGTGCCGTCCGGCTGCAATACCTGGAAGAAACCGCGGCCGTTGACCGCCATGTCCAGCGGGTTTTCCGTGGTTTGCAGGCTGCCGGTCTGGAAGTTCTTCTGGGTGCCGACAATGCGCACACCAGTACCGACCTGCAGGCCGGAAGGCAGCTCGCTGTCCTGGGTGGACTGCGCGCCCGGCTGGCGTTTGATCTGGTACAGCAAGTCCTGGAACTCGGCGCGATCACGCTTGAAGCCGGTGGTCGAGACGTTGGCCAGGTTGTTGGAGATGACCGTCAGGTTGGTGTCCTGGGCGGACAGGCCGGTTTTAGCGACCCAAAGAGCCGGAAGCATGTAAGTTCTCCTCGTGCGCCTGTTTTACGGCACTCGTTCAAAAGTGATTAGCCGATTTGCAAAACACGCGCCATGGCTTCGTCGCCTTCCTTGGCCGCGTTCATCATCTTCACGTGCAGTTCGAATTGACGGGACAGCGCCAGCACCGAGGTCATTTCTTCCACGGCGTTGACATTGCTGCCTTCCAGGAAGCCCGACACCACCCGCACGTTGACGTCGGCGTCTGCCGGCTGGCCGTCGCGGGTATGGATCAGGCCATCCAGGCCCTTGGTCAGGCCTTTGGTATCGGGGTTGACCAGCTTGATGCGGTCGACTTCGGCCATCACGCGCGGGTCTTCCCCCATGGAGCGGATGCTGATGGTGCCGTCGGCGCCGACTTCGACCTTCTGCTCTGGCGGAATCGCAATCGGGCCGCCGTTGCCGATTACCGGCATGCCGTTGCCGGCACGCAGCACACCGAGGGCATCGATGTTCAGGCTACCGGTGCGTACGTAGGCTTCACTGCCATCGGGTGCCTGCACGGCAATGAAACCCTTGCCGGTCACCGTCACATCCAGATCGCGGCCGGTTTCAACCATCGGACCTTCGCTGAAGTCGGTGGCCGGGCGCTCGGTCATGGCAAAGGCGCGCGACGGAAAGCTGTCACCGAACACCGGCATCGAGCGGGCCTGCTCCAGATCTCGCTGGAAACCGTTGGTGGAAATGTTCGCCAGGTTGTTGGCGTGCGCCTTCTGAGCCAGCGCATTCTGGCTCGCGCCGGTCATGGCCACGTAAAGCATCTTGTCCACAGTCATCCTCCATTGCACTGGCGGTCGTTTGCCGCTCGCCGTTGCTATGCGAGCTAGAAAGCAAGTTCCGAACCAACTTTGCGAAATCATGAAAAAGCCCGTGGATACGGGCTTTTGGAGGCCTTGCTCAAGTCGCGAACGCCGGTTATCCGGCGCCGGGTTGCCGATGGCGGCAAACTTGTACCGGCCTCTGCGGGAGCAACTGTCTTGGCGCTGTATCTGTAGGAGCGGCCTTGTGTCGCGAAAGGGGTGCGAAGCGCCCCCAGGATTTCAGCTTCGCCGCATAGATTGCTGGGGCTGCTTTGCAGCCCTTTCGCGACACAAGGCCGCTCCTACAGGTACAGCGCCAACCTCGGGAGCAACGGTCCCACTGAGCGGCCTTGCCAAATCAATCGGTCATGAACAAAGGGCCGGTACCGGCTTCATCAAGGCTCGCGACAAGCGCCATTGCTGTAGGGCCCGGCGAATTTCTTCCAGCCATCCCCCGGCGGCCATTGCGAGCAGACCAGGCGCCCATCCACCTGGCTTTCCCAGCGCCACCAGGGCGCGGTACCGGCCTGGGCCTGGTACAGGCAGAACGCAGCGACCAACGTGACAACCAGCCTTTTCATGACCCCTCCGGCAAAGACGACGAACCCCTTCATGACAAAGGGGTTCGCCCACATGCACTCAGCCAGCAAGCATCAAGCCATCTGGATGACGGTCTGCATGATGGTGCTTTCAGTGGAGATAGTCTTGGCGTTCGCCTGGTAGTTGCTCTGCGCCTTGATCAGCTCGACCAATTCCTGAGTCAGGTTCACGTTCGAGCCTTCCAGCGCGTTGGACTCGACGCTGCCCAGGGTACCTGTCTTCGGCGCATCGATGCCCGGGATGCCGGACGTGTAGGTTTCGGTCCAGCGGGTACCACCAATCTGCTGCAGGCCCTGCTCGTTGGCGAAGCTGGCCAGGGCCACCTGGCCGATGGCGCGGGATTGCTGGTTGCTGAAGCTGGCGAACAGCACACCCGTCGAGTCGATGCTCAGGCTCGACAGGATACCGGTCGCGTAGCCGTCCTGGGACTGCGACATCCGCGCGGTCTCGGTGTTGTAGGAGGTAGTGCTGTTCATCGCCAGGCGCATGCCATCGGCATTGCCCACCGCGCCGTTGGAGATCCAGTTACCCGCAGAATCTTCCACCGCCGGCACCCAGCCGGTCATGGTGAAGGTGTTGTTGGTCACGGTGAACGACGAGCCCGCCGGGTGGCCGGTATTGTCCGCAGTCATGCTCTTGACCGAGCCATCGCTGTTGAAGCTGATGGTGCCAGTCAGCGGCACAGTGGAGGATGGGGAAAACGGGTTGCGCCCATCGACCAGGGTGTACATGGTCCACTCATTGGTGCCAGTCTTGCGATAGAACTGCTCCATGGTGTGCTCGTTACCCTGGCTGTCGTACACCTTGGTCGGGAAAGACTTGGTGTAAGTCGTCTGATCGGAAGGATCGAACGGCAGGTTCGGCACCATCACGCCAGTGCCATCGTCCACTTCCAGCGGGATGTCGGCGGCCGAAGAATTCAGGTTGATGCCCTGGTCGATCAGCGATGTTGCCTTTGGCTGCAGCGCCGACGTATCGATCTGCAGATCGGTCAGCACGCCCTTCTGGATCTTGCCAGTCGAGTCGGCGGCATAGCCCTGCAGGCGCAGGCCGTCCGAGGTAACCACGAAATTGTCCTTGCTGGCCTGGAAAGCACCCGCACGGGTGTACACGCGCGAGCCGTTATCGGACAGCACGAAGAAGCCCTGCCCCTGGATCCCCATATCCAGCACGTTGCCGGTGGTGTTGACGTCACCCTGGGTGAACTGCTGGGAAACCGCTGCCAGGCGCACGCCGTTACCCACCTGGTTCTTGCCAACACCCAGGCGGTTGGAACCTGCATAGACATCGGCGAACTCGGCACGCGACGACTTGAAGCCATTGGTGTTGACGTTGGCGATGTTGTTGCCGGTGACATCCAGTTGCTTGTTTGCTGCGTACAGACCGCTAAGGCCGATATTGAAAGACATGAATTCGCTCCTTTTGCCGCTCTAGCGGGCCTTAGATACCGATGGTTTGCACGTCGGAGAGGGACACTTTGCCAACACCGGCGAGGTTGAGCACCATTTCGCCGGCGGCACTGAAACTGACGCTGGTCACCTTGGCTGGCAACAGCGTGTTCATCTGCACCGACTTGCCATCCACCGTGGTGGTAGCAGTGAAGGTGTAAGTACCAGGGTCGACTTTCTCGCCACTGCTGTTGGTACCGTCCCAGATGAAATCGGCGTAACCGGCTTTCTGCTCGCCCACCTCGATGGTCTTGACGGTATTGCCGTCCTTGTCCTTGATGGTGATCTTCGCTTCGCCGATGGCTTGCGGCACGACGAACTGCGCATTGAAGCTTTCTGCGGTGTCGACCACGGCCTTGTCGTTCTGCACTACCACCGAACGCCCGACCAGCGAGGACGCCTGCAGGGCCTGGGACGAGGCCATTGCGCTGGTGATGGAGTTGACCGATTCGTTCAGCGAGGTAATGCCTTCCAGGCTGCTGAACTGCGCCAACTGGGCAACGAACTCACCGTTGTCCTGTGGGTCCAGCGGGTTCTGGTGCTGCATCTGGGTGACCAGCAATTGCAGGAACGCGTCCTTGCCGAGCGAGTCGTTGCCGGTCTTGGATGCGGTGTCCGTGGTCTTCTTGGTGCTGGTGCCTACACCCGACGCCGCGAGCACGTCGTTGAGGTTCACACCGTTGGTATCGATTGCCATGGTCTGGTTTCCTTATCACTGACCGAGGGTCAGGACCTTCTGCATCATGGCCTTGGCCGTATTCATCAGCTCGGCGTTGGTCTGGAACGCGCGGCTGGCGGAGATCATGTCAGCCATCTCTTCAACCACGTTGACGTTCGGGTAGTAGACGTAGCCGTCTTTGTTCGCCGCCGGGTGGTTGGGCTCGTAACGGGCCTCCAGATTGCTCTGGTCCTCGACGATGCCTTTTACCTGCACGCCCTGCCCTGCCTCGCCCTGGTCTTCGAACAGCGACTGGCTGCCGCCGGCCTGTGCGTCCTGGAAGGTGGTGGCGAACACCGGGTGGCGAGCGCGGTAGGTCTGGTCGATGCTCGAGGACACGGTCTCGGCGTTGGCGATGTTGGAAGCAACGGTGTTCAGGCGCGTGTTCTGCGCACTCATGCCGCTACCGGCAATGTTGAAGACACTGGAAAGGGACATGATCATTCTCCCCGCAGGGCCGAAACCAGCCCTTTGAATTTACTGTTGAGCAAGGTGAAGCTGGCCTGGAAGCCGACGGCGTTTTCGGTGTAGTTCGATTGCTCGATCTGCGCGTCCACGGTGTTCTGGTCGATCGACGGCTGCGTTGGCGTGCGGTACTTGAGGGTATCGTCGGCCATGGCCAAGCCCTCGGCCTCGATATGGCGGCTGTTGGTACGATCGAGGCTGAAACGGCCGCCACTCTGCTGCTTGTCGCTTTCGGCAGCGAGCACCGAGGCGAAGTCCATGTCGCGCGCCTTGTAGTTGGGCGTGTCGGCGTTGGCGATGTTGTTGGCCAGCACTTCGGCGCGCTGGGCGCGGAAGCCCAGGGCCTTTTCGTGAATACCAAGCGCCTTGTCGAAGCTGATGCTCATGTCGGGGAAACCTTCGGAGGTTGACCGGAATATCGTTGGGCAAGGTTTAGCAAGGGCTGTGCCAACCAACAGAAAGCCCGGAAATACGGGCTTGCAGGGCAAGGTGCTGTCAGAGTGATGCCAGAAAAGCGGCAAAGGCCTTCCGCCTTCGGGCGCGAAAGCGGCAATTGCCGGGCGGCAGAAGCGGCAAAACAAAAAATTGACGTCAGCATTTCTCCTGCGCCGGCCTCTTCGCGGGTAAACCCGCTCCCACCGGGTTCTGCACAGCTTTCAAGGTCGGCGCGGTACCTGTGGGAGCGGGTTTACCCGCGAAGAGGCCGGCACAGGCAAACAAAAAGGCCGGCAACTTTCGCTGCCGGCCCTCTTGGTTACTTCGCCTGGTAAATGATCCCCGGGCTGCACTGCACCATCTGATAATGGTCCGGCAACCCGTTCAGCGCCTCGGAAGCCCCGAGGAACAGATACCCACCCGGCTTCAAGGTACTGTGGATACGCAACAGAATGTCCTTCTTCACCTGCGCCGAAAAATAGATCAGCACGTTACGGCAGAACACCACATCGAACTTGCCCAGGCTGGCATAGCTGTCGAGCAGGTTGAACGAGCGGAACTCGACGCGGCTGCGAATCGCCGGCTTGACCGCCCAGCGCCCCGGCCCCTTGGTGTCGAAGTAGCGCTGCAGGCGCTCCTGGGACAAGCCTCGGGCAATCGCCAGGCTGTCGTACTCGCCGGTCTTGCAGTTGGTCAGCATGGTGCCGGACAGGTCGGTGGCAACGATCTGCGCGCCCATCTTCAACTGGCCGAGGTTGCTACGCTCGAACTCGTCGATGGCCATCGAGATGGAATACGGTTCCTGCCCCGACGAACAGGCCGCCGACCACATGCGCAGGCGCTGGCCGGGGTTGTTGCGGATGAACTCTGGGATGACCTTGTTCTTCAGCACCTCGAACGGGTAGGTATCGCGAAACCACAGGGTCTCGTTGGTGGTCATGGCATCGACCACCTGCTCGCGCAAACCGCCGCGCGGCTGGGCCTGGATGCGCTGCACCAGCTCGCCCAGGCTCTTGATGCCCTGTTGCTCCATCAGCTTGTTGAGACGGCTGGAGACCAGGTACTGCTTATTCTCGCCCAGCAGGATGCCACAGGCTTTCTCCAGGAAGACCCGGAACTGTTCGAAATCCAAATTACCCGTAGACACTACTGCCGCCTCTTTTAAATCACTGGTGCCGGGGGGCCTGCCCCCGGCTGCTTCAATGCGTTGCCTTGATCCGGTCGACCACCCGCTGGGCCAGGTCGTCCGGCTTGAACTTGGCCAGGAAGTCATCGGCACCGACCTTCTTGACCATCGCCTGGTTGAACACCCCGGAAAGCGAAGTATGCAGGCAGATGTGCAATTTTTGCATGCGCGGATCGCTGCGGATCTCTGCCGTTAGCGTATAGCCGTCCATTTCCGGCATTTCAATGTCCGAGATCATCATCAGGAACTCTTCTTCCGGCTTCTTGCCCTCATCCACCAGCTGGCGCAGGTAGTTCAGGGCCTGACGGCCGTCATTGAGCGCCACCACCTCGACCCCCACCGTCTGCAGGCAGCGGCTGACCTGCTTGCGCGCCACCGACGAATCGTCGACGGTGAGCACCCGCAGCAGCACGGCCTTGTCCTGCACCTCGGCATCGATCACCCCGGCCGACACCGACTCGGACGACGGCGCCACTTCGGCCAGCACCTTCTCCACATCGATGATCTCGACCATGCGGTTGTCCACCCGGGTGACCGCGGTCAGGTAGTGGTCGCGGCCGGTGCCCTTGGGTGGCGGATGGATCTCTTCCCAGTTCATGTTGACGATGCGCTCCACCGAGTGCACCAGGAAGCCTTGGGTCTTGGTGTTGTACTCGGTGATGATCACGAAACTGTTGCGCGTGTCTTCCTGCAGCGGCCGCAACCCGGTGGCCATCGACAGGTCGAGGATCGGGATGGTCGCCCCGCGAATATTGGCAACACCGCGCACCACCGGGTGC
Source organism: Pseudomonas sp. SA233 (assembly GCF_054792385.1). NCBI lineage: Bacteria > Pseudomonadati > Pseudomonadota > Gammaproteobacteria > Pseudomonadales > Pseudomonadaceae > Pseudomonas > Pseudomonas sp. SA233. Next base: position 4,143,566 of record NZ_CP096449.1, read on the forward strand.
GCCTTGGGCAGCAGGGTCAGCGCAGGGCATTGCAGCACTTCCCTGACCTTGAATACGTTGATGCCGTAAAGCTGCTCGCCATTGAGGCGGAACAGCAGCAATTCCAGGCGATTCTGCCCCACCAGCTGCGTGCGCTGGTTGACCGAATCCATAACACCTGCCATGCCAGACTCCTTTATGTTTCAGCCTTTCGTTGCAACTCAGGTAGCGAGTCGGCACGGGCTTTGCTTTTTTGAGCGCCATGTACACGAAAACGACATTTTTCCGACGATTGACGCGCCTGCTGACTGGCTCGCTGGCCATGCTGTGCCTTCTGGTGCCCGGCGTTCGCACGGTAGCAGACGCGTTTACCTTGCCTGAACAGCTTATCGGTGTCACTCAAGGGTTTCTTGAATTCAGCGTCGAAGATTATCTGGCCACCACCCAGACCGCCGGCCGTTACGAGATCCAGGTCAACCCGCTGGATCCGCGCCTGCGTATGCCGCTGTGCAGCCAGCAGCTGGACGCCTCGCTGGAAAGCCCGGCTCAGCCGCTGGGCCGCGTCACGGTGAAGGTACGCTGCGAAGGCTCAGCGCCCTGGACCGTGTTCGTGCCGGCCACCGTGCGGCTGTTCCGCGATGTGGTGGTGGTGACCCGGCCGCTCAAGCGCGACAACGTGGTGGGCGAAGGCGATGTGGCCCTGCGCGAGCGGGATGTCGGCACCCTGGGCCAAGGCTTCCTGACCGAACTGGAACAGGCGGTAGGCATGAAGATGCTGCGCCCCACGGTGATCGACCAGGTACTCACCCCGCAACACCTGGAACAGGCCGAGGTGGTGCGCAAGGGTGACCACGTGGTGATCATCGCCCGCAGTGGCAGCCTGAGTGTACGCATGCCCGGCGAAGCCCTGAGCAAGGGTGGCCTGAGCGAACAGATCCGGGTGCGCAACCTCAATTCCAAACGGGTGATCAAGGCCAGGGTGACCGGCCCTGGGCAGGTCGAGGTAAGTATGTAGCCAGCCCACTGATTTGCGCTGGCGGTGAGGAACCGCTTTTCCTAAACTGTGTCAGAAAACGGGTTCGCGAGCTTGCTGACAGGCGGCTATGCATTTGTGCCTAAAGTTTCTTTCGGGTTGGCCGAAAACAAGGCAAGCGTCCAAATACCCAGAGGTTTCTGATCATGGTCATCGACTTCAGTCGTTTGAATAACTCTCCGTCCGTCACGGGCGGCGTGCGCGGCAACACCGCGAACGGCAGCGCCGAAAAACCGGCAGCCAGCCAGGAAGCGGCAACCGCCACCAGCGCCAGCGGAGAAGCGGTACACCTCAGCCAAGAGGCCCAGCAGTTGCAGAAGATCAGCGACAAGCTGCGCGACGAGCCGGTGGTCAACAGTGCCCGTGTGGCCCAGTTGAAACAGGCGATCGCCGACGGCAGCTACCAGGTCGATGCCGGCCGGGTCGCCAGCAAACTGCTCGATTTCGAAGCCCAGCGCTGACCGTTCGGCGCGCTGACTTCACGGACGCTAGAAAAGCCAAGAGTTAGCCATGCACGACACCACCTTGCTGCAACTGATCGAAGATGACATTGCCCCTATGCAGGAACTGCTGGACCTTCTGCAAAAGGAAGCGATCGCCCTGCACGGCCGCGACATGGCGCCACTGGAGAATATCCTGGCCCGCAAGCAGTCTTTGATCGTGCTGCTGGAGCAGCAAGGCCTGCGGCGCAACAACCTGCTTTCCAGCCTTGGCCTGAGCCCTGATCGCGCCGGAGTGGAGGCCGTGGCGGCACAATCGCCGAACGGTGAACTGCTGCTGCAGCAACTCGATGTGATCAGCCAGCTGATGCAAGCCTGCCAGCAGCTCAACGAGACCAATGGCCGGATCATCCAGGTGCAGCAGCACGTCACCAACAACCAGATCCGGATCCTCATGGGTGGCGATTCTCCGTCGCTCTACGACAGCCGCGGCAGCACCTCGCCGCTGGCCAAGCCACGGGCGCTCAGCCAAGTGTGATTTTTTCTATCAAGGCACGGAACATACTGGCAAAATGCCGTTAATTGCGTGTGTCGCTTTTGCCTGGAGAACGATAAGCCGTGTTCAATGAATCCGATGCCCCGCAGCCGCCAAAGGTGCTGAACACCCCTTTGGAGATTGCGGCCAACTTGCGGCAGCTGCAGGAAAGCCACGACCCCCTGATCATCACCTTCCACGACCGCAGCCAGCGCTTCCAGAGCTACGTGGTGCACGTGGACCGTGAAAGCAATACCCTGGCGCTGGACGAAATGATCCCGCGCGACGGTGAGAAGTTCATCGAGAACGGCGAACACTTCCGCGTCGAAGGCTTCCACGATGGTGTGCGCATCGCCTGGGACTGCAACCACGAGTTGAAGATCAGCGAAGTCGACGGTCACCGCTGCTACCGCGGCGCCATGCCCCTGGAAATGACCTACCACCAGCGCCGCAATGCCTTCCGCGCCGCGCTGAAGCTGTCGCAGCTGGTCGATATCATCCTCGATGGCACCCACCTCAAGGGCAACGGCGCCCTGCGTGGCAAGCTGCTGGACATCTCCGCCACCGGCTGCAAACTGCGCTTCGAAGGCAATGTCGAGGATCGCCTGCAACTGGGCCAGGTGTACGAGCGTTTCAAGGCGGGGAACCCGCTGGGCCTGGTCGACACCATGGTCGAGCTGCGCCACCTGCATTACGAAGAGCGGATCAACACCACCTTTGCCGGCGTGCGCTTCCATAACCTTACCGGGCAGGCGCAGCGCAAGGTCGAGAGCTTTGTGTACCAGTTGCAGCGTGAAGCGCGGCGGTTCGACAAGGACGACTATTGATCGTCGGCTGAATGAAAAAAAACGCCACCTATCAAGGTGGCGTTTTCATTTGTGATTCTCCTGTGCCGGCCTCTTCGCGGGCACGCCCGCTCTCATAGAGCTGCACATAACTCATTGAATAGCAGGGATTCTGTGGGATCGGCTTTAGCCGCGAACACCGGCGCAGCCGGTGCCATGCACCGCGTTGGATTCTTCGCGGCTAAAGCCGCTCCCACAGGGTACGCGTACTGCTTGCGGATTCTGTTCTCTACGCGACAGATCTCCCACAGGTACAGCGCAAGCCTTGAGCCCGGCGCAACTTCATGTGGGAGCGGGCGCGCCCGCGAAGAGGCCGGCACAGGCCTACACCGACTTGCTGACCTCACCTTCCGGCTCAGGCTCCTTGTCAGCCCCCTTCTCCTCCGCCTCGGTATCCTCGGCCGCCACCGGCGCCTGCATTACCTCCTGCACCGTCTGCTCATCCACCCGTGGGTCCAGCGCCGCCGACAGTGGCGAACCGGCAGCCGGCATCGCAACGTGGCCCAAAGGCGCATCCTGCACCTGGTGCAGCCCGGTAACCGCTTTCGGCCGAATGCGCCACACCAGCACCAGGGCAAAGAACACGAAGAAGGCATACAGCATCTGCGGGCCCAGCACCTTCATCAGCACGCCTGCCGCCAGCGGCCCGATACTCGCCCCCACGCCGTAGGTCACCAGCAGCATCGCGGTCAGGGACACCCGCCGCTCGCTTTCCACATGGTCGTTGGAAAACGCCACCGCCAGCGGGTACAGGCAGAACTGCAGCAACGAAATCACGAAGCCTATGCCGAACAGCAACTCCAGCGGAACGCTGGGCAGCATCGCCAGCGGCGCCGAGGCCAGCGCCAACCCCACCGCCACGCTGCGGATCAGCACCGCCCGATCGTAGCGGTCAGACAACCAGCCCAGCGGCCACTGCACCAGCAGGCCGGCAAAAATGCAGCTACCCATGAACAGACCGACCTGTTCGGTAGTCATGCCTTGGCTGGAGGCATACAAGGGCGCCAGGCCATAGAACGAGCCGACGATAAGCCCCGAACCCAGCACCGTGCTGAGCGACTGCGGCACCCGCTTGATGAAGAACTTCGGCTCCATCGGTGCCGGGCGCAATGGTGCGGGGTGAATGCGCCGGGTCATGGCGACCGGTACCAGGCACAGGGTGAAACACATGGCCACCAGCATCAGCAGCTCCAGGCCAAGCTGTGGGTGCACCACCAGGATCAGCTGGCCGAGCACCAGGCCCAGGTAAGAGGCGATCATGTAGCCGCTGAACACCGCGCCGCGGTGCTTGACGTCGGCCTGCTCGTTCAGCCAGCTCTCGATGACCATGTACTGGCACATCATTCCCAGGCCCACGATCATCCGCAGCCCGACCCAGGCCGGCAACCAGCTGGTCAAACCATGGCCGAGCACCGCCGCACCGACGATGCCTGCGCAAGTGGCGTAGGCGCGAATGTGCCCTACCCGGCCAATCAACCGGTGGCCGACCTTGCCACCTACCGCCAGGCCAAAGTAGTTGGCCGCCATCAAGGCACCCACCCACAGGCTGTCGACATGATCGGCTGCCAGGCGCAGGGCCAGGTAGGTACTGAGCAGGCCCGAGCCGATCAACATCATCAGCGCGGCGAAATACAACGACTGAAACGGCTTCCATATATTTCGCATAGGTCCCTTGCGGCTCCCGGGTCAGGTGGCGATGGGTTGCAGCCAAGCATAAAAGCAAAATTGCTGCGGCGCAGTCCCCTGCCTGACAATTCGTGAATCAAGAGCGCGTCCAGTGTCGGTCATGTCGTGTTCATGCACGTGCACCGGACTGCACTCAAGCGTTTCGCTCTCACGGTTTTTGAATGCAAGCGCAATACCGGGAGAAATACTCAACTTCTATTTGAGTAATATCCGGCTGGCCTGATAACCGGCTTCCCCCGTCAAAGCCGCCCTCATTCCCGCAAGGTCATGCCATTGGCCGGCAGCGGTAAGGCCGTCTTGTAACGCACCTGCTTCAAGGCAAAACTGGAACGGATATTGGCCACCCCCGGCAACCGCGTCAGATAATCCAGAAACCGTTCCAGCGCCTGGATGCTGGGCAGCAGTACCCGCAACAGGTAGTCCGGATCGCCCGTCATCAGGTAGCACTCCATCACTTCGGGCCGTTCGGCAATCTCTTCCTCGAATCGATGCAGCGACTGCTCGACCTGTTTTTCCAGGCTCACATGGATGAAAACGTTCACATCCAACCCCAACGCCTCGGGTGACAGCAAGGTCACCTGCTGGCGGATCACCCCCAGCTCCTCCATGGCCCGAACCCGGTTGAAGCAGGGCGTGGGAGACAGGTTCACCGAGCGGGCCAGTTCGGCGTTGGTGATGCGGGCATTTTCCTGCAGGCTGTTGAGAATGCCGATATCGGTACGATCGAGTTTGCGCATGAGACAAAATCACCGGTTTTTTGTGTTTATGCGGAATGTTTATCTGCCCTGCTCGGCAAAGGCAACCAACTTGAGAGAAAAATTCTCCTGCCGGACCACTAAGATGTAGGGGACGCTGACCTACCAGTCACAAGCCGGTACTCAGCGGCGGCCGCTTCAGAGCTCACAAAAACAAATACCCGAGCGAGCGTAAAAAGCATGAACGAGTACGCCCCCCTGCGTTTGCATGTGCCCGAGCCTACCGGCCGGCCAGGCTGCCAGACCGATTTCTCCTACCTGCGCCTGAACGATGCAGGTCAAGCCCGTAAACCCCCAGTCGATGTCGACGCTGCCGACACCGCCGACCTGTCCTACAGCCTTATCCGCGTGCTCGACGAGCAAGGCGATGCACAAGGCCCGTGGGCCGAAGACATCGACCCGCAGGTTCTCCGCCAGGGCATGCGCGCCATGCTCAAGACGCGGATTTTCGACAGCCGCATGGTGGTCGCCCAGCGCCAGAAGAAGATGTCCTTCTACATGCAGAGCCTGGGTGAAGAAGCCATCGGCAGCGGCCAGGCTTTGGCGCTGAACCGCACCGACATGTGCTTCCCCACCTACCGCCAGCAAAGCATCCTGATGGCCCGCGACGTGTCGCTGGTCGAGATGATCTGCCAGTTGCTGTCCAACGAGCGCGACCCGCTCAAGGGCCGACAGTTGCCGATCATGTATTCGGTGCGCGAGGCCGGTTTCTTCACCATCAGCGGTAACCTGGCGACCCAGTTCGTGCAGGCGGTCGGCTGGGCCATGGCCTCGGCGATCAAGGGCGATACCAAGATCGCCTCGGCGTGGATCGGCGACGGCGCAACCGCCGAGTCGGACTTCCACACCGCCCTCACCTTTGCCCACGTGTACCGCGCCCCGGTGATCCTCAACGTGGTCAACAACCAGTGGGCGATCTCCACCTTCCAGGCCATCGCCGGTGGCGAGTCGACCACCTTCGCCGGCCGTGGCGTGGGTTGCGGCATTGCCTCGCTGCGGGTCGATGGCAACGACTTCGTCGCCGTGTACGCTGCCTCGCGCTGGGCCGCCGAACGCGCCCGCCGTGGCCTGGGCCCGAGCCTGATCGAGTGGGTCACCTACCGTGCAGGCCCGCACTCGACCTCGGACGACCCGTCCAAGTACCGCCCGGCCGATGACTGGAGCCACTTCCCGCTCGGCGACCCGATCGCCCGCCTGAAGCAGCACCTGATCAAGATCGGCCACTGGTCCGAGGAAGAACACCAGGCCACCACTGCCGAACTGGAAGCCGCGGTGATAGCCGCGCAGAAGGAAGCCGAGCAGTACGGCACGCTGGCCAACGGTCACATCCCGAGTGCTGCCTCGATGTTCGAGGACGTGTACAAGGAAATGCCCGATCACCTGCGCCGTCAACGCCAGGAACTGGGGGTTTGAGATGAACGACCACAACAACAGCATCAACCCGGAAACCGCCATGGCCACCACTACCATGACCATGATCCAGGCCCTGCGCTCGGCCATGGATGTCATGCTCGAGCGCGACGACAATGTGGTGATCTACGGCCAGGACGTCGGTTACTTCGGCGGCGTGTTCCGCTGCACCGAAGGCCTGCAGAACAAGTACGGCAAGTCCCGCGTGTTCGACGCGCCGATCTCCGAGAGCGGCATCGTCGGCACCGCCGTGGGCATGGGTGCCTATGGCCTGCGCCCGGTGGTGGAAATCCAGTTCGCCGATTACTTCTACCCTGCCTCCGACCAGATCGTTTCCGAGATGGCGCGCCTGCGTTACCGCTCGGCCGGCGAGTTCATCGCCCCGTTGACCCTGCGCATGCCCTGCGGTGGCGGGATCTATGGCGGCCAGACCCACAGCCAGAGCCCGGAAGCGATGTTCACCCAGGTGTGCGGCCTGCGCACTGTCATGCCGTCCAACCCGTATGACGCCAAGGGCCTGCTGATCGCCTCGATCGAATGCGATGACCCGGTGATCTTCCTGGAGCCCAAGCGCCTGTACAACGGCCCGTTCGACGGCCACCACGACCGCCCTGTCACCCCATGGTCGAAGCACCCGCAAAGCGCCGTACCCGATGGCTACTACAGCGTGCCGCTGGACAAGGCGGCCATTACCCGCCCCGGCAATGACGTGACCGTGCTGACCTACGGCACCACGGTGTACGTGGCCCAGGTGGCCGCCGAAGAAACCGGCGTCGACGCCGAGGTGATCGACCTGCGCAGCCTTTGGCCGCTGGACCTGGAGACCATCGTCGAGTCGGTTAAAAAGACCGGCCGCTGCGTGGTGGTACACGAGGCCACCCGCACCTGCGGCTTCGGCGCCGAACTGGTATCGCTGGTGCAGGAACACTGCTTCCACCACCTGGAGGCGCCGATCGAGCGCGTCACCGGCTGGGACACCCCCTACCCCCACGCACAGGAATGGGCTTACTTCCCAGGGCCTTCGCGGGTAGGTGCGGCATTGAAAAAGGTCATGGAGGTCTGAATGGGCACGCACGTCATCAAGATGCCGGACATTGGCGAAGGCATCGCGCAGGTCGAGTTGGTCGAGTGGTTCGTCAAGGTCGGCGACATGATCGCCGAAGACCAGGTAGTGGCCGACGTCATGACCGACAAGGCCACCGTGGAAATCCCTTCGCCGGTCAGCGGCAAGGTGCTGGCCCTGGGTGGGCAGCCCGGTGAAGTGATGGCGGTCGGCAGCGAGCTGATCCGCATCGAAGTGGAAGGCAGCGGCAACCATGTGGATGTTCCCACCAAGGATGCGCCAAAGCCCGAACAGGTCCAAGCCCCCGCAGCCCCTGTGGCAGCCAGGCCAGAGCCGCAGAAGGAAGCAAGACCGGCCGCGTGCCAGGCCGCCGTCAACCACGAGGCAGCCCCGATCGTGCCGCGCCAGCCAGGCGACAAGCCGCTGGCCTCGCCGGCGGTGCGCAAGCGCGCCCTGGATGCCGGTATCGAACTGCGTTACGTGCATGGCAGCGGCCCGGCCGGGCGTATCCTGCACGAAGACCTCGACGCCTTCATGAGCAAGCCGCACAGCGCTGGCGGGCAAGCGCCGAGCGGCTATGCCAAGCGCACCGACAGCGAGCAGGTACCGGTGATCGGCCTGCGCCGCAAGATCGCCCAGCGCATGCAGGACGCCAAGCGCCGGGTCGCGCACTTCAGTTATGTGGAAGAAATCGACGTCACCGCCCTGGAAGCCTTGCGCCAGCAGCTCAACAGCAAGCACGGCGACAGCCGCGGCAAGCTGACCCTGCTGCCGTTTCTGGTGCGCGCCCTGGTCGTGGCACTGCGCGACTTCCCGCAGATCAACGCCACCTATGACGACGAAGCCCAGGTCATCACCCGCCATGGCGCGGTGCATGTGGGCATCGCCACCCAGGGTGACAACGGCCTGATGGTGCCGGTGCTGCGCCATGCCGAAGCTGGCAGCCTGTGGAGCAATGCCGGCGAGATCTCGCGCCTGGCCAACGCTGCTCGCAACAACAAGGCCAGCCGCGATGAGCTGTCCGGTTCGACCATCACCCTGACCAGCCTGGGCGCACTGGGCGGCATCGTCAGCACGCCGGTGGTCAACACCCCGGAAGTGGCGATCGTCGGCGTCAACCGCATGGTCGAGCGGCCTGTGGTGATCGACGGCCAGATCGTCGTGCGCAAGATGATGAACCTGTCCAGCTCGTTCGACCACCGCGTGGTCGATGGCATGGACGCCGCGCTGTTCATCCAGGCCGTGCGCGGCCTGCTCGAACAACCCGCCTGCCTGTTCGTGGAGTGAGCATGCAACAGACTATCCAGACTACCCTGTTGATCATCGGCGGCGGCCCTGGCGGCTACGTGGCTGCCATCCGTGCCGGGCAACTGGGCATCCCCACCGTGCTGGTGGAAGGCCAGGCACTGGGCGGTACCTGCCTGAACATCGGCTGCATCCCGTCCAAGGCGCTGATCCACGTGGCCGAGCAGTTCCACCAGACCTCGCGCTTTGCCGGGCCGTCGGAGCTGGGCATCAGCGTCGCCTCGCCGCGCCTGGACATCGGCCAGAGCGTGGCCTGGAAGGACGGCATTGTCGACCGCCTGACCACCGGCGTCGCCGCGCTGCTGAAAAAGCACGGGGTCAAGGTGATCCATGGCTGGGCGAAGGTGCTCGACGGCAAGCAGGTCGAGGTCGATGGCCAGCGTATCCAGTGCGAGCACCTGTTGCTGGCCACAGGCTCCAGCAGCGTCGAACTGCCAATGCTGCCGCTGGGTGGGCCGATCATTTCCTCGACCGAAGCCCTGGCGCCGAAAACCCTGCCGCAGCACCTGGTAGTGGTGGGCGGCGGCTACATCGGCCTCGAGCTGGGCATCGCCTACCGCAAGCTGGGCGCCCGGGTCAGCGTGGTGGAGGCGCGCGAGCGCATCCTGCCAACCTACGACAGCGAGCTGACCGCCCCGGTGGCCGAATCGCTGAAGAAGCTGGGCATCACCCTGCACCTGGGCCATAGCGTCGAAGGTTACGAAGGCGGCTGCCTGCTGGCCCGTGATGGCCAGGGCGGCCAACTGCGCCTGGAAGCCGACCAGGTGCTGGTGGCCGTGGGCCGCCGGCCACGCACGCAAGGTTTCAACCTTGAGTGCCTGGACCTGAAGATGAACGGCGCCGCCGTCGCCATCGACGAGCGCTGCCAGACCAGCATGCGCAACGTCTGGGCCATCGGCGACGTGGCCGGCGAACCGATGCTGGCGCACCGGGCCATGGCCCAGGGCGAGATGGTCGCCGAGATCATCGCCGGCAAGGCGCGCCGTTTCGAACCCAGCGCGATCGCCGCGGTGTGTTTCACCGACCCGGAAGTGGTGGTGGTCGGCAAGACCCCGGAGCAAGCCAGCCAGCAAGGGCTGGACTGCATCGTCGCGCAGTTCCCGTTCGCCGCCAATGGCCGGGCCATGAGTCTGGAATCGAAAAGCGGTTTCGTGCGGGTGGTGGCGCGCCGTGACAACCACCTGATCCTGGGTTGGCAGGCGGTTGGCGTGGCGGTTTCCGAGTTGTCGACGGCGTTTGCCCAGTCGCTGGAAATGGGCGCGTGCCTGGAGGATGTGGCCGGCACCATCCATGCCCACCCGACACTGGGTGAGGCGGTACAGGAAGCGGCGCTGCGCGCGCTGGGCCACGCCCTGCATATCTGACACTGAAGCGGCCGAGGCCGATTTGGCCCGCAGCGCCCCAGGCGTTGCGGGTCTTTTTTCATGGGCGAGTCAGTGCCAGCCTCTTCGCGGGTAAACCCGCTCCCACAGGGACATCACTGCCCGTGAGAGCAGTGGCGCACCTGTGGGAGATCACCCAGCCCTTCCGGGCTGCGCTGTCGCGCAGCAAACATGAGGCGCATGACTTCAGATCTGTGGCAGCGCTGACATTTTGAAAAAGAAAAGGCGGCTGGCCTATTAGGGCCAGCCGCCTTTCGCTTTGTTAGGGTTTGAGCGCGCGGGACAGAGATCGTAGCCAGCACTGGTGTGTGTCAGCACACCCGCGTGGGAGAGTGATCCGCACGGTATCGGCGTGAAGTCCCTGTAGGCATCAGCTGAATCAGCTGTGACCACGTATGAGAGAGTGAACCCTTTCGCCACCGTGTGCCCCGCGCGCCCTTTATCCTGCGAGTATTCACCATGGCGCGCAAGCCTTCCAAGCAACGCTTCACCATCGTTCATCCCGACTGCGCTGCGATTGATGTAGGTAGTCGAGAACACTTTGTCGCGGTTGATCCCCAGTACGAGAACGCCGTTCAGTCATTCACGTCCTTTACCGACGACTTGTACAAGCTGGCCGATTGGCTCGATAGCTTGGCCATCAAGGTCGTAGCCATGGAGTCCACAGGCGTTTACTGGATTCCGATTTACGAAATCCTCAGCGAACGGGGATTCGAGGTCTATCTTGTTAATGCCCGAGCTACCCGGCAAATAACTGGACGCAAGTCTGACGTGCTGGATTGCCAATGGATCTGGCAACTGATGACTCATGGTCTCTTGCGAGGCGCTTTTCGCCCAAGCGACCCAACATGCTGCGTTCGCTCACTGGTCAGGCAACGGGCTTTCAAAGTGAAAGACCAGGCTCAAACCTTGAACCGGATACAGAAGGCACTGAGCCAAATGAACATCCAGTTGGCCAATGTCATCAGTGATATTTCAGGCGTGACGGGCATGAGAATTTTGCGAGCAATCATCGCGGGTGAGCGAGATCCTGCTCGATTGGCTGAGCTGACCGATGGCCGCATCAAGGCAGGTAAAGACACCATTGCGCGTAGCCTGCATGGCAATTGGCGACGAGAGCACCTGCATGCATTGGCGCAGGAGCTCGCAGCCTATGACTTTCTTGAGCAACAGATCGCTGAATGCGATGCCGTCATCGGAAAGGCATTGGAACAACTACCCGTACTGGAGCATGAACCACAACCACCCAGGAAAGCGCTGCGAAGCCCACACCGGACGAGCGCTCAACAGGCAGCGCTACACCAAGCCCTCTGGCAGGTGCTAGGGGTCGATTTGACCGCTATTCCAACAATTGGCGTGGACACCGCCCTGGTGCTGGCGGGAGAGATCGGCTCTGATCTCTCACGATTTCCATCATCCCAGCACTTTTGCTCCTGGCTAGGGTTGGCCCCGCCGACTCGTATCTCAGGCGGCCGCCAGCTATCAGGGGGCGGTCCTAAGGTCATTAACCGAGCGGCACAGGCGCTCAAGCAGGCCGCTTCAAATGCACGCAACGACAAGGGTTTCATCGGGGCATCGCATCGAGCCAGATTGACTCGCATGGACACCAGTTGCGCCATCAAAGCCACTGCACACCAACTGGCTCGACTGGTCTACACACTGCTGACAAAAAAACAGACTTATGTTGAACAGGGGCTCGAAGCATTCGAAGCCAAAAGCCAAGACCGACAGCTTCGGGCTTTGCTTCGCAAAGCCCGAAAGCTGGGATATCAATTGGTGGCAGCCTAAGGTGCTTAAAAAACAGCGGGTTGCATTTTGTTTGATGAGAGCGGGTTTACCCGCGAAGAGGCCGGCACAGGCTACTCGGCTATGGCGTTCTTGCCGTTCCCCTTGGCCCGGTACAGCGCCTTGTCGGCACGCGCCAGCAGTGTATGCTGGTCCTCCCCTTCCTCCCATTGCACCACACCGTAGCTCATGGTCAGCCGGCAATCGCCCACCGGCTCTATCTGCGCCATCGCCTGGCGCAAGCGTGCAGCCACCTCCAGCGCCTCGCCCAGCGAGGCCTGCGGCAATACGATGACGAACTCGTCCCCACCCCAGCGCGCCAGCAGGTCCTGCTCCCGCAGGCAGGCACGCAGGACGTCGACCACCCGCAACAGCGCCGCATCGCCATGGGCATGGCCATAGCGGTCATTGATCGGCTTGAAGTCATCCAGGTCCATGGCTATCAGCGACAACGGCTGGCGAAAACGCTGGGCACGCTCGCACTCCAGTTGTAGCGCCTTCTCCAGCCGATAGCGATTGGCAATGCGGGTCAACGCATCACGCTCGGCCAGCTCGCGGTTTTCGTCCAACTGCCGCTGCAACTGCTGGTTCACCCAGGACAGCTCGCGAGTGCGTTCGGCCACCTGGCTTTCCAGCGACTGGTTCCTCTGCTGCAGTTGCGCCACAAGGCGCTTGTTGGCGTCAATGTTGCGGTGGGCACCAAGCATGCGCGCCACCGAGCCGTCCTCGTTATGGGCGATGATGTAACCGCTGTCTTCTATCCACAGATAGCTGCCATCCTGGCAACGGCAGCGGTATTCGACCAGATAGTGCTCGTTACGCTGGTTGATGTACGCCTCGAAATGCGCCATCACCCGTGGGTAGTCCTCCGGGTGGATCACGCTTTCCCAGGTGAGCACCGAGTTGGCCATGGAGTGGCTGGGGTAGCCAAGCATGGCGTACCAGCCCGGGTTGCGATAGACGTAGCCGGTATTGGCATTCCAGTCCCAGATACCATCGCTGATAAGATCGAACAACGTACGCAACTGCTGCGCACTGAAGCCGGCAGGTACCGGCCGGGTTTCCTGACTCATTGACGCTCTCCCTGACGGCTGGCGCACCCGAACAGAATAGCCCCGACGCCCTGTTTTTGCGGCGCTGTGAGAGCAGGCATGGATCGAGGACGCTCAAGCCAGATGCAACAGCGCCTCCTCCACCGCGGCAACCACCTGGTTGCCCTTGGCACCCGGCAGCCGCCATGCGGCGATGGTCACACCCAGTGGCACAGCGCGGTCGATGGGGGCGACCAGTTCACCGCTGTCCAGGTAGCGCTGCACCAGGCTTCTGCGCCCTATCAGCACCCCTGCAGCCAGCAAGGCTTGCTGCAGGGCGATCGAGTACAGGGAAAAACCCGGCCCACGGGCAACGAACTTGTGCCCGGGCATCACCGCCCCCGTCCACACCGCCCAGTCGTTCCAGCCCACGTCGGCGATGCAACGGGCGTCGGCAAGATCCTCGGGCTTGGTGATGCTGGTGGCCAGGGCCGGCACGCACACGGGCAGGATTTCTTCCGTGGCTATCCTGCGTTGCCAGCGCTCGGGCTTTTCGGTGTAGAACAGGCACAGATCGAACGGGCTGCGCTTCAGGTTGGGCGGCTCATCCACCGCAGTCACCGAGATCTCGATGGGTGCCAGCAAGCGCGTCAGTTCCGGCAAGCGTGGCCCGATCCACAACTGCGCCAGAGCAGGCGATGTGACGATATGCACCCGCTGTGGTGCCGCCAGGCGGCGCAGTGCGCGCGCAGCGGCTTCCACGGCGTCGAATGCCTCGGTGAACTGGCCTTTCACGCTTTGGCCCAAGGGCGTCAGCCGTACGCCTTTGGCATGGCGCTCGAACAAGGCCGCGCCGTATTCGTTCTCCAGGGTCTTGACCAGGGCGGCGATGGCCCCCGGTGTCACCTTCAGTTCGAGTGCAGCACGGGCGAAACCGCCCAGGCGGGCTGACGCTTCGAAGGCACGCAAGGCATTGAGCTGCAGCGAGTGCCGGGTAGAAGTATCGAGGTACACGGTTTCAGGCCTATTTTTTTTAGGCCTACTATTCCAGAAATCTGGCGTTGTGGCCAACTGTCGCGCGCATTAACGTGCCGCCCCTGTACCGCCTGCACACTTTCAAGGATTTCAAATGCCGTATCCAAGCGCGCCCCAAGCGTTCAGGCAAGGTGCCCGCAGCGCCCTGCCATTGACCTCCGGCATCGTGCCCTTCGGCCTGATCACCGGGGTCACGGCGATCGGCATGGGCCTGTCGCCAACCGATGCCATCGGCATGACCTTGCTGTTCTACTCCGGTTCGGCGCAGATGGTGGTGATGCAGTTGATGCAAAGCGCCGCCCTGCCGGTGACCATGGTAGTCACCGCGCTGGTGATCAACCTGCGCTTCCTGATGTACAGCGCCAGCCTGGCCCCGCACCTGGGCCAGTTGCCCCGCCGCCGCAAGTGGCCGATGGCGTACATGCTGTCGGACCAGTCCTTCGCCCTGTGCATGCTGAAGATGGGCACGGGCGGGCTGGGACAGTATGCCTACCCCTACTATGCCGGTACGGCAATCACCATGTTCTTCGGCTGGAACCTCTCGGTGCTGGCGGGCATGTATCTGGGAGCGAGCATTCCTGAAGACTGGTCGCTCGGCTTTGCCATTCCCTTGTCGTTCCTGGCCCTGTTGATACCCGGCATTCGCAATGCAGCCACGCTTGGCGCAGCGCTGACCGGCGGTGTGCTCGCCGTACTGGCCGTCGACCTGCCCTACAACCTCGGCCTGCTGGCTGGCGCGCTGGGCGGCATCGTCGCTGGGCTAGCCATCGAGAACTGGCAAAAACAGCAAACTGCGGCAGAAGCCAATACCGAGCAGGAAGCATCATGAGCGAAACGACCCAGTGGATGACCTTCATTCTGATCAGCCTGGGCACCTTCGCCATCCGCCTGTCGTTCATCGAGTTGCACACGGCATTGCGCATCCCCCCACTGTTTCGCCGCGCCCTGGCGTATGTGCCAGCCAGCGTGTTGGCCGCATTGGTACTGCCGGCCGTGGTATTCCCGGACCGGCAGGCGGGGTTCGACTGGATGAACCCACAGATACCAGCGGCGATACTTGCCGCGCTGGTGGCGTGGCGTACGCGCAGCACGATGCTGACGCTAATTGTAGGCATGGGAGTGCTGTGGGCCTTGAAGCATCTGGGGATGTAGGAATACGCAGCTTCAAGGCGGAACGTGGCGGGGTACTTCGTGGTGCGTCAGCGCTTGGCCGGTAAACTGATATTCCTGCTCTACACGGCCCCTGTAGGAGCGGCCTTGTGTCGCGAAAGGGCCGCAAGGCGGCCCCAGGATTTTGGCTTCACAGCTGATATGGCCGGGGCTGCTGCGCAGCCCTTTCGCGACACAAGGCCGCTCTTACACGGCCAGCGTCAGCTCGGCGACTGCTTGCAGTATCAGACTGCGCTGGCCTTGGCCAGGTCCAGCGAGCGTGTCTCCGGCGCCATCAGCCAGGTGCAGAGCAGCCCGACCATCGAAATGCCAAACGCCACGATCATGGTGTTGGCAATGCCGAGCGACTCCAGCGACATGGGCACCAGGTAGGTGCCGATGGCGGCACCGATACGCGACAGGGAAGTTGCCAGGCCAGCCGAACCCCGGGCTACAGGCCGGCAACAAACCGGCCACGAGCGCAGGGCAATCAGTGCGGCGGCTGATGTGACCCAGAACTGGCCGAGGGGAAACAGCCCAGTGGACGAGGAAGTACACAAGCGGGTGAGGGAGTTGCTGAACGCCGGCCTAGGCATCCGAGCAACGGCCAGACACGCTGACTGCTCAACCACCACAGTCTGCGTATACGGGGTAACCTCTAATTTTCACCCGCCGGTACTTCGGCTTTTTTCTTGTCACGAAGAAAATATACCGCCACCCCCCCGAGAATTAGTAGAGCCGAAATCCAGACAAAAAGAGTGCCTGACTTGGCGACAATGAAAAAAGTAGGTTCTTCTAACGTGGCAAACACCTTCCTGCCGACAGCCGACGCAAGCAGCGCAGCAGTAACGCCGGCCAAGGCAGCGGTAAACCAACTCAATTTTGAGTTTTCGCCAACTAGCTTTATGAGTTCGCCGTGATTGCTCACAAGCTCACTAAGCGACGCTAAAACACCCAGTTTTTCCTCAACCTCCGGACGTTTTTCCTCCGGAACCAGAGAAACTACCTCTTCAATAATGGCCTTAGCATCTGAAGTCATTGTTTCCCACGTCAGAGGCGTCATTTCCATTTTTACTTGCCGGATTAGCGCGTCAATTTTCACCGAGTACTCGGACTTCTGCGGTATGTCGAGATGCCTACTTCTCTGCAATCTCAAGGCCACATCCTGGAGCAACGTGATCGCTGTGCAGTTCGGGCGCAGCACAACCGAATGAAAGCGCTCAGATGCGTCTATCAGATTGTTAATAACACTCCGCGAAATTTCTTGCTTGTTGATAATGTAGCTTTCGACTACATCGATGAGCTCCGCATTTGCATGCTTTTTTCGCTCGGCAGATGCAGACGCGGAATCCTTTTTTTGCAATCGATAGAAAATGTAGGCAACGAAAAAACCGATAACGATGGAGAATATCGATAGCCAGTTATTGCTCAGGAATTCCTGCATTTTCCACCTTCAGATCCATTGTTCCCCCGCACCGAAGTGGCTATCAGGGTGATCCTAGTAAAGCATTCGATAGGGGTAGCATCGGTAGAAAAAACACTGATTACACCCATCCTGCACCCAGGGTGCATAATGAAAAAATCCTGAAATCGCCACGAGCCTTGAGAAATATGGCGTCCCAGGGCAGGTTCGAACTGCCAACCTTCCCCTTAGGAGGGGGATGCTCTATCCAATTGAGCTACTGAGACGCAAGTGCCGGCAGCGAACGCTGCATAGCGGGACGGCCAGCATGTTAACCAGCATGCTGGCGTTTGTCATTCCTCAAGCGGGCTTTTTCGCGTAATCCTTTTCTGCCAATGCTACACCTGCGGCAGCACACCTTCATCATGCAGCAGCGTGAACAATGCCGCGACTGCGGTTTCCAGGGTGGTGGAGTTGTCCAGCACATGCAGCGACGGATCAGCCAACGCTTGCAAGCGTGCATTACGTGCCAGGCGCTGCTCGATTTCTTCTGCGCTTTCCCGGCCGCGGGCCAACAGGCGCTCGCGCAGCACTCCGTGCCTGACCTCCACCAGCACTGCCAACAGGTTCGGGTAGCGCCGGCGCGCCTCGGCGAGATAAGCCCGCGAACCATTCACCAGCACCGACCTGCCCGCCGACAGCCACTGATCCACCTGCAGTGGAATGCCGTAATCCAGGCCATTGGCGCGCCAATGCATGGCGAACGCGCCCTGTGCGCGCATTACTTCGAACTGTTCGGCCGTTACGCCATGGGCGGCTTCGCCCTTGGCTTCAGCCGAACGGGTAATGACGCGACGAGCGATTTCCACCCCGGCGGCTGAAAGCCGCTCACGGGAAGCGTCAATCAGGGAATCTTTCCCGGAACCCGACGGTCCTACCAGATATATCAACCGGCCTGTGCCTGATTGGCGGTCGCTTGCGTCATGTTGCATAGCCACTATGCTCTATGGAGGAAAACCCGCACATTCTAGGGACTTTCCCGGGCTTTTGGTGCGTTTTACCCGTTTTTGACGGCAAAAGTCTGACGATTGGGCAAGCCGGTACATGTAAAACTTTTCAAACCAGTACTCATTTCTGATAATTGGTACTGGCAAAAAGCCTTTATCCGGCTCACTATTTGTCACAGAATTGACGCCAAGGAAACGGCGACCATGAGGCAAGATGAGCATCCATTTTTCACAGACGGTTGAACATTTCGTCGTCGCCACGGTCGTACTACCACCCCGTGCGGCCAATTTGAGAACCGCTTCCCCTGAACCAAAATCCGGTCAATTTATATGCGCCCAATGAAACAGGCTATTTATTCGAGCCGCACCGCTGACAAGTTCGTCGTCCGCCTGCCCGACGGGATGCGTGAGCGCATTGCCGAGGTAGCGCGCAACCATCACCGCAGCATGAACTCCGAAATCATCGCGCGCCTGGAACAGAGCCTTATCCAGGAAGGTGCGCTGGGTGACGATTTGAGCATGCGCCTGGACAGCCCCGAACTGTCCCTGCATGAACGCGAGTTGCTGCAACGCTTCCGCCAACTGTCGCACCGCCAGCAGAACGCGCTGGTGGCCCTCATCGCTCACGATGTGGAAATGGCTGCCGACGCCTCCTGAGGTTTGCAACCGAACACAAAAAAGCCAGCGTAAGCTGGCTTTTTTGTGAATGGTGATCCTGCAAGAGACGCGATCCGTTTGTTTGTAGGAGCGTGGGCTACAGCAGGAACAGCGTGGCCAGCCCGAGGAAGATGAAGAACCCACCACTGTCGGTCACCGCGGTAATCATCACGCTGGAGCCCATCGCCGGGTCGCGCCCCAGGCGTGTCAGGGTCATCGGGATCAACACCCCCATCAAGGCCGCCAACAGCAGGTTCAAGGTCATCGCCGCAGTCATCACCAGGCCCAACGACCAGCTGCCATACAGCCAGAACGCCACCGCACCGATCACCCCGCCCCAGATCAGGCCGTTGAGCAGCGATACCGCCAGCTCCTTGCGCATCAGGCGGCTGGTGTTGCCCGGCGACACCTGGTCCAGCGCCATGGCGCGCACGATCATGGTGATGGTCTGGTTACCGGAGTTGCCACCAATACCAGCCACGATCGGCATCAGCGCAGCCAGGGCCACCAGTTTCTCGATCGAACCTTCGAACAGGCCGATCACTCGCGAGGCAACGAAAGCGGTAATCAGGTTGATGGCCAACCAGGCCCAGCGGTTGCGCAGCGAACGCCAGACCGAGGCGAAGATGTCTTCTTCCTCGCGCAAACCGGCCATGTTCAGCACTTCGCTTTCGCTTTCCTCACGAATCAGGTCGACCATCTCGTCGATGGTCAAGCGGCCGATCAGGCGTTCGTTCTTGTCCACAACTGGCGCAGATACCAGGTCATAACGCTCGAAGGCCTGCGCCGCATCATAGGCATCCTCCTCGGGGTGGAAGGAGACCGGATCGGTCGCCATGACCTCCGCCACCTTCTTCTCCGGGTCGTTGACCAGCAGGCGCTTGATCGGCAATACGCCCTTGAGAATGCCGTCATAGTCGACCACGAAGAGTTTGTCGGTGTGGTTCGGCAGCTCTTTCAGGCGGCGAAGGTAGCGCAACACCACTTCCAGGCTGACGTCTTCGCGGATGGTGACCATCTCGAAGTCCATCAGCGCACCAACCTGCTCCTCGTCGTAGCTAAGCGCCGAACGCACGCGCTCGCGTTGCTGGGCATCGAGGGTTTCCATCAGCTCGTGAACAACGTCACGCGGCAGCTCTGGAGCCAGGTCCGCCAGCTCGTCGGCGTCCATTTCCTTGGCGGCGGCGAGCAGCTCGTGATCGTCCATGTCGGCGATCAGCGATTGCCGCACGGCGTCGGACACTTCCAGCAGGATGTCGCCATCGCGATCCGAGCGCACCAGCTGCCAGACCGTCAGGCGGTCTTCCAGGGGCAAGGCTTCGAGGATGTAGGCGATGTCGGCGGGGTGCAGGTCGTCGAGTTTGCGCTGCAGCTCGACGAGGTTCTGGCGGTGGACCAGGTTTTCCACCAGGTCGTGGTGGGCGCCTTCCTGACGATGGGTCAGGTCTTCTACCACGCGCTGGCGCTGCAGCAGTTCGACCACCTGGGCCAGGCGGTCCTGCAGGCTTTCCTGCGCTTTTTTTACTTCTACTTCAGTCATAGGCGAACTCCACTCCCAGCAGCGGAGCACGCCGGGAGAATCAATCGGTCAGATCTTTCTGTATGAATCTTGTTAGCGAGTAACTACTGGGTAAGTCCATGGTGGTTTTCCACAAGCCCCGGCGGGGCTGACGGGCGCAATCATACACTGCTAAAGCTGTCAGATCGCTTAAAATTTTTGGCCAGAACAATCGTTTGCGTGATAAAGCTGGGACAACGCTCGAAGCTATCAGTGCGACGGTTGTCATGGGTGGGAAAGCACATTCATTTCAGAAGTGTGGCGCCTGGTCGATTTTGGGGCCGCTGCGCGCCCCATCGCGACACAAGGCCGCTCCCACAGAAGAGCGCGGCACCTGCACCACAATCATTACAGAAGAGCTTAGATCGACATCAGCAACAATTCATTGGCGCAGAAAAACAAAAAGCCCGCTCAATTGAGCGGGCTTCTTGATTTGGTGTGGCGGACTCAGGAGGATTCGAACCTCCGACCGCTCGGTTCGTAGCCGAGTACTCTATCCAGCTGAGCTATGAGTCCGTGGTGGTATTTTTAGACCAGATTACCACTGGTTGGTTGAAGTGCCTTTGCAAGCAGAGCCACTTCAAAAAGTGGCGGACTCAGCAGGATTCGAACCTGCGACCGCTCGGTTCGTAGCCGAGTACTCTATCCAGCTGAGCTATGAGTCCGCGATGGTAGTTTTAGACCAGATTACCACTGGTTGATTGAAGCAGCCTTGCAAGCAAAGCCACTTCAAAAGTGGCGGACTCAGGAGGATTCGAACCTCCGACCGCTCGGTTCGTAGCCGAGTACTCTATCCAGCTGAGCTATGAGTCCGTGTCTTGCCGCGCATTATAGGTCGCTGAAACATTTTTGCAAGAACTTTTTCGTTTAAAATCAACTACTTAGCGTTCTTACCGTTTACAGCGCCCTAAGCGAATAATGGCGGTGAAGGGGGGATTCGAACCCCCGATACCCTTATGAGGTATACTCCCTTAGCAGGGGAGCGCCTTCGGCCACTCGGCCACCTCACCGCAACACGAGGCGAATATTAAACAGGCTCTTCCTCGTTTGCAACCCTTTTTTTGAAAAAAACTTCAAAAAAATTAAAGGCTTGGCTCCTCGTCCTTCTCTTTCTTGATCCGCAGGTAGATTTCCTCGCGGTGCACAGCCACTTCTTTCGGGGCGCTGACGCCAATACGCACCTGGTTGCCTTTTACGCCGAGCACCGTCACGGTGATCTCGCCGTCTCCAATGATCAGGCTCTCGGCGCACCGACGAGTCAGAATCAACATAGCTTTCTCCTTACGCAAAACATTCAGGGGTAACAGTCTTGGGTGTCGCGGCCTGGTCGTGGACGACGACCTGGGCCTGGTTGATCGCCACACAGGGCAGGACGGGCCTGCGTGGCGAGCAGAAACGCGAAGGGCGCGGCAAGCCGCGCCCTTCCAGGCAGCGTATTACTCGCTCTGTCGTGCCGGGGCGTCGAGCTCGAACGCGGTGTGCAGCGCGCGTACGGCCAGCTCCAGGTACTTCTCTTCGATCACGACCGAAACCTTGATCTCGGAGGTGGAGATCATCTGGATGTTGATGCTCTCCTTGGCCAGGGCTTCGAACATGCGGCTGGCAACACCGGCGTGCGAACGCATGCCGACGCCGACGATCGAGACCTTGGCGATCTTGGTGTCGCCGATCACTTCACGGGCACCGATTTCGCGGGCAGTGTTTTCCAGCACGCTCTGCGCCTTCTCGTACTCGTTGCGGTGCACAGTGAAGGTGAAGTCGGTGGTGTTATCGTGGGCAACGTTCTGCACGATCATGTCGACCTCGATGTTCGAGGCACTGATCGGGCCGAGGATCTTGAAGGCCACGCCCGGGGTGTCCGGCACGCCGCGAATGGTCAGCTTGGCTTCATCACGGTTGAAGGCGATACCGGAAATGATCGGCTGTTCCATGGATTCCTCTTCATCAATGGTAATGAGGGTACCCGGACCCTCCTTGAAGCTGTGCAGCACGCGCAGCGGAACGTTGTACTTGCCGGCGAATTCCACCGAACGGATCTGCAGCACCTTGGAACCGAGGCTGGCCATTTCCAGCATCTCTTCGAAGGTGATCTTCTCCAGGCGCTGGGCCTGCGGCACAACACGCGGGTCGGTGGTGTAGACGCCATCGACGTCGGTGTAGATCTGGCACTCGTCAGCCTTCAGCGCAGCCGCCAGGGCCACACCCGTGGTGTCGGAGCCGCCACGGCCAAGCGTGGTGATGCTGCCGTGCTCGTCTACGCCCTGGAAGCCTGCTACCACGACCACGCGGCCTTCCTTGAGGTCGGCACGAATCTTCTGGTCGTCGATCTGCAGGATGCGCGCCTTGTTGTGTGCGCTGTCGGTGAGAATGCGCACCTGGTTGCCGGTGTAGGACACCGCTGGCACACCGCGCTTGATCAAGGCCATGGTCAGCAAGGCAATGGTGACCTGCTCACCGGTCGACACGATCACGTCCAGTTCACGCGGAACCGGCTGATCGGTGATCTGCTTGGCCAGGTCGATCAGGCGATTGGTTTCACCGCTCATTGCCGACAGCACAACCACCAGGTCGTCGCCCGCTTCACGGTGTTTCTTGACCTTATCGGCTACCTGCTCGATCCGCTCGATGGAACCGACAGAGGTGCCGCCAAATTTCTGTACGATCAACGCCATTTCAATGGTGCCTCAGCCCATACAGGGCCCCAAAAAACAATCCAACATGAAGAGGCCGGATGGGAGTGGCCTGTGTGGCTAATTCTTGCACCCAAATTCGAGTGCCAGGATTCGCCTCGCTGCGTTGCCACTCCTCGCCGTAGCCCGGCTACGACTCGTCGCGGCGCCTTGCGCGGCAAACCCTGGCACTCGAATTTGAGCGCAAGAATTAGCCGTACAGGCCACTAGACCGCCGGCCCCCTCATCTCAAAGTCCCTGCTCTGCGAATGGCACGGCCAGCGCCAAGGCCTGGTCCAGTGCGGCGACGTCGACGCCGCCACCCTGAGCCATGTCCGGACGACCACCGCCCTTGCCACCCACCGCCGCAGCGGCTTGTTTCATCAGATCGCCAGCCTTGAGTTGGCTGGAGAGGTCCTTGGTCACGCCGGCCACCAGCACAACCTTGCCCTCATGCTCGCTGCCCAGCAGGATCACTGCGTGGCCGAGCTTGTTCTTCAGCTGATCGACCAGCGCCAGCAGTGCCTTGCCGTCCTGTCCATCCAGGCGGGCGGCGAGCACCTTGGCGCCCTTGACCTCAACGGCCGCGTTGGAGAGATCATCCCCGGCGGCGCTGGCGGCCTTGGCCTGCAGCTGTTCCAGCTGCTTCTCCAGCTGGCGGTTGCGCTCGAGCACAGCCGACAGCTTGTCGATCAGGTTGTCGCGGTTACCCTTCACCAGCTGCGCGGCTTCCTTGACCTGCTCTTCGGCAGCGTTCAGGTAGGCCAGCGCAGCAGCCCCGGTGACCGCTTCGATACGGCGCACGCCAGAGGCCACGCCGCCTTCGCTGATGATCTTGAACAGGCTGATGTCACCGGTGCGCTTGGCGTGGATACCGCCGCACAGCTCTACCGAGAAATCGCCGCCCATGCTCAGCACACGCACGGTGTCGCCGTACTTCTCGCCGAACAGCGCCATGGCACCCTTGGCCTTGGCGGTTTCGATGTCGGTCAGTTCGGTTTCCACCGCAGTGTTCTTGCGCACTTCACGGTTGACGATGTCTTCCAGGGCCTTGATCTGCTCCGGTTTCACCGCCTCGAAGTGGCTGAAGTCGAAACGCAGGCGCTGGCTGTCGACCAGCGAGCCTTTCTGCTGTACGTGTTCGCCCAGTACCTGGCGCAGCGCTTCGTGCAGCAGGTGGGTGGCGGAGTGGTTCAGCGAGGTGGCGTGCTGCACGTCGGCATCGACCTTGGCCTCCACCGGGGAGCCGATCACCAGCGCACCGCTGGCAACCACGCCGTGGTGCAGGAAGGCACCACCGGTCTTGGTGGTGTCGCGCACGTCAAAGCGCGCAGCGCCAGCCTGCAGGTAGCCGGTGTCGCCCACCTGGCCACCGGATTCGGCGTAGAACGGCGTGCGGTCGAGCACGACAACGCCCTGCTCGCCTTCACCCAGCTGGTCGACGGCCTGGCCGTCCTTGTACAGGGCGATGATCTTGCCCTGGCCTTCGGTGGCCTCGTAGCCGAGGAACTCGGTGGCGCTGTCGACCTTGACCAGGCTGTTGTAGTCCATGCCGAAGGCGCTGGCGGAACGGGCACGTTCACGCTGGGCGTCCATCTCGCGCTCGAAACCGGCTTCGTCGATGGTCAGCTCGCGCTCACGGGCAATGTCGGCGGTCAGGTCCATCGGGAAGCCGTAGGTGTCGTACAGCTTGAACACCACGTCGCCCGGCACCACGTCGCCCTCGAGCTGGGCCAGGTCCTGCTCGAGGATGCGCAGGCCCTGTTCCAGGGTCTTGGCGAACTGTTCTTCTTCAGCCTTGAGCACGCGCTCGATGTGCGCCTGCTGGCTGTTCAGTTCCGGGAAGGCCTCGCCCATTTCAGCGACCAGCGCGGCAACGATCTGGTAGAAGAAGCTGCCTTTGGCGCCCAGCTTGTTACCGTGGCGGCAGGCGCGGCGAATGATGCGGCGCAGCACGTAGCCACGGCCTTCGTTGGACGGCAGCACGCCGTCGGCGATCAGGAAGCCGCACGAACGGATGTGGTCGGCGACCACTTTCAGCGAGGCCTGGCCCTCATTGCTGCAACCGATGGCCTTGGCCGCGGCCGACAGCAGGTTCTGGAACAGGTCGATCTCGTAGTTCGAGTGCACGTGCTGCAGCACGGCGCTGACGCGCTCCAGGCCCATGCCGGTGTCCACCGACGGCGCTGGCAGCGGGTGCAGCACGCCGTCGGCAGTACGGTTGAACTGCATGAAGACGTTGTTCCAGATCTCGATGTAGCGATCGCCGTCTTCTTCCGGCGAGCCGGGTGGGCCGCCCCAGATGTCCGGGCCGTGGTCGTAGAAGATCTCGGTGCACGGGCCGCATGGGCCGGTGTCGCCCATGGTCCAGAAGTTGTCGGAAGCATACGGGGCGCCCTTGTTGTCGCCGATGCGCACCATGCGCTCGGCCGGCACGCCGACTTCCTTGGTCCAGATATCGTAGGCTTCGTCGTCAGTGGCGTAGACGGTGACCCAGAGCTTTTCCTTGGGCAGGTTCAGCCATTTTTCCGAAGTCAGGAAGGTCCAGGCGAAAGTGATCGCGTCGCGCTTGAAGTAGTCACCGAAGCTGAAGTTGCCCAGCATTTCGAAGAAAGTGTGGTGACGCGCGGTGTAACCGACGTTTTCCAGGTCGTTGTGCTTGCCACCTGCGCGCACGCACTTCTGGCTACTGACGGCACGCGTGTAGGCACGCTTCTCCGCACCGAGGAAGCAGTCCTTGAACTGGTTCATGCCGGCATTGGTGAACAGCAGGGTCGGGTCGTTGTTCGGGATCAGCGAACTGGAGGCGACTCGGGTATGTCCCTGCTCTTCGAAGAAGCGAAGGAAGGCTTCACGGATTTCTGCGCTTTTCATAGGTTCTTCCACGGAAACGGCGGCCGTTTGGGCTAATACGTCGAATCGACGAAACGACGGCAAAGGGCGCCATTATATCCAGCCTGAACGGGAGATACAGTGTGTTTGTACACCAGAACAGCAATCGGCGGATGAAAAGCCGTTCATTAGCACGGCCAGGGCGGAAAAGCACACCTGCGGGCCCACCCATGCGGTACATAAGCAACACCTGACCCGCGCAGTGGAACGGGATCCTGCCGACCCACCCTCGCTGCCGGAGCACTCCATGCCTGAGCTGAACATATCCAAACTCCATTCGGACCCGCATCCGCTACCCCACGGCACCATGCAGGCCAACCCGAGACCGATCTACTACATCGACGCCCGGGAACCCGGCCACTCGCAAACCGCCTTCGACAATAACGAAGACAACCCTCGGCAGCAGACCGAGGTCAAGTACATCCAGGCCGACGAAAATGTGCGAATCACCCTCGAGCGCGCCTATCCAGTGGGGCGGCGCTATCGCCGCAGCACCCAGAACAGCGAGCTGCTGGTCTTCAACGTGGCCCCGCGTGCGCTGCGCGCGAATGAACAGCAAAAGCGCGTACGTATCGCCCCTCGCGAATGCCTGCTGGAAGTGACCATCAACGATGCGGTATTCATGGTCCCCGCGCATACCGCCCAAGCCATTGCCATTCGCCTCACCGATGGCAATCACCACGTGGTCATAGCCCCGGAGGTGAAGAAGACGGTGCTGATCGACATGATAGGGACCGGCAGCAGGATCGAGACCGGCGCAGGTATCGTCCACATCGACGCCCATACCGGCACGCACCAGATTGTGGTCGGTAGCGGCCCGGTACTCATCGACAAGGGCGACGCGGTTGTCAACGTCACGGGGCACCGCCTGCTTGGCCGCGAGTCCTCCAGGGTCGAGCTCTACCGCAATGCCGAAAACGATGCACGACTGGCCCGGCCCGTGATGGCCGAACATCAGGCCCTGGGCAATATCGGCGTGCGAGTGACGGGTAGCGACCAGTTCAGCCAAGCGGCAGAGGATGCGCTGGAACTGCTGCGCAAACTACCCTGCGGTCAGGCGCTACTGGCGGCCCTGGATAAAAAGGCCGGGCAGTCCGGAGCCCCGATCAGCGTGATCGAAGCAGCCAGACACCAATTCACGACCTATACACCCAGCGACCACGAAGAAGATGAAGACGAAGGCCACTTCATCATCGACGAAAACCAGAGTAGCTGGGGCTACAGCGGCGGCACCCTGGCATACAACCCAGGCTGGTCGACCGCAGCGCAACTGCCACTACTCGACCTGTATCGTTGCCTGTGCCAAGGCTGGAACTCGATGTCAGGCACCGTCTTTCCGGGCCAGACCGAGGTTCAAGGCAAAAACGGCGCTTATCCGGTGGACAACCTGCTGCTACAGAGCATCGGCTTACCCACCGATTGCAGGTTCACATTCGGCGGCAGCACCGCCCTGAACACCAACCCACCCGCCTTCACTGAAAACGGGCTGCGTCAGGCGTTGCAACTGGAGCTGCGCACACAGCCGTGAACCCAGGCTATCGGGGCCAGCTCAGCCTAATCGCTGGCCGGAGTCGGGAACGATCAGAATCCCCGCCCTGAGGCCATTCTTGACCTTGGGGTTGGGGAAGATGATGCGCGCGCCCTCCTCCTCGACCACCCAACGCGTCTCGGCCAGGTCCTCGGCCAGCAAATAGCCCTTGCTCAGCTCGGAGAAGTTCTCGATGTTTGCAGGCAGGTGCAGGTGGAAGCTGTCGCTGTGCTTGATGATCTCGCGGGAAACGCTGAACAGCTGCAGGCCATCCAGCGAGCCTTCGCCTTCGGGCTCGGTGTTTTCGATGATGCGGATCAGCCGCTCCTCCAGCTTGTCGAGGTTGACCTCCTCGTTCTGGCCGAACGGGCGGGCCTTGCCCAACTCCAGGGTGAAGGCTTCGGCCTCCAACTGCTCGTAGGTGAAGGCGCTGAAAGTGATGGAAGACTTGCTCTGCAACAACACCGCCTCCATGCCCGCCGCCGCCAGGCGTGCCAGCTCGCGACGGGAATGCTTGCGCCCCTCTTTATAAGGGTACAAGGCGAACTGCTCGATCTTCGAGCCGCGGATGGCGGTATGCAAGTCGTAGTGCAGGCGGCTGCGCCCCGCCTTGCTGAAGAACACCCGGGCGAACTGTTCCAGCTCGGCGGCACGCAATGCCTCGAAGCCACTGGACAGCTCGTGGCGGCCGTTGAACAGGCGGTTGATGTCCTGCTCGATGAAGCGCTCGCCCTTGCGGATCGCTGCGGGGTTGCCAAACAGGAAAAGCACCCGGGCCTTGGGTTTGATCTTGCCGTTGGCCACGCCATGCAACAGCCGCTCGAGCAACTCGATCGGCGCCGTTTCGTTGCCGTGGATGCCGGCGGACAGCAGCAGGTCCAGCCCGCAATCCTCGTTTTCGGCCGGGCGCACTTCGAGCGCGCCCTCCCCCAGCCAGCGCAAACGCGCGCCCTTGGGTGTCACTTGGGTCTTCTCGGCCGGTTCGTGATCGGTGAGGGTCAGCTCAAGCAATTTGCCAAGGGCGAGCATAGGTACTTCCTTAGTGGTGGTGGCCGCAATCGGGGCCATGGACGTGATCGTCGTCTTCGCCGACCTCCGCCGGTTCCATTTCCAGCTGCAGGCTGACCAGGTTGGTGGCCATCGGGCGCAGCAGCAGGTTGGCGTACTCGGTGTCGTCTTCCTCGACATCCACGCCGATCAGCAGCTGGCCACGACCATCCTGCTGAATCCACACTTCCTTGCCTTGCCAGACCACGGCAAAGCGGGTGCAGGAAGTTTCCAGCTGGGTGCCGTCTTCATCTTCCAGGATAAGGCGCAGGGCGTCGGTCATTGCAAAGTCTCTCTTCAAGGTTGGCGTTGGAACGGATACACCGAGCCCAACTTCAGGATCTGGGTCAATTCGTCCAGTGCCGTACGGCATTCCACCAGCAATTGCGGGTCGGCCAGGTCCGCCTCGCCAAGGCGATCGCGGTAATGCTTGTCGACCCACTGCAACAGGGTGTCGTACAGCGAGGCGGTCATGATAACGCCTTGGTTGACCGCTGCCAGTTCCGTTTCCTTCAACGCCACGCGCAAACGCAGGCAAGCCGGCCCACCGCCATTCTGCATGCTCTGCTTGAGGTCGAACACTTTCACCTCCCGCACCGGGCCGCCCTGGCTGGTCAACTGGCCCAGATAGGCCCAGACCCGCTCGTTGTTGCGGCACTCTTCCGGCACCACCAGCAGCATGGAGCCGTCGCCGCGGCTGAGCAGCTGGCTGTTGAACAGGTATGAACGCACCGCGTCCTCTACCGTCACCGCCGCCCGCGGCACGCAGATGGCCTGGAAGTTGCCACCCTTGCTGGCCAGTTTAGCTCGCAGCTGGCCAAGTACCGCGTCCGTCTCGAGGAAAGCGTCCTCGTGGTAGAACAGCACCTCGCCGTTGCCCACAGCAATCACATCGTTGTGGAACACGCCCTGGTCGATTACCGCCGGGTTCTGTTGAGCGTAGACCACGCCGTCATCGCTCAGACCATGCAGCCGGGCCACGGCCTGGGAGGCTTCCAGGGTCTGCCGGGCCGGGTACTTCTGCGGCGCCGGGTAGCGGCTGTCGAAGGCGCTGCGGCCGTAGACGAAGAACTCCACGCCGGCCTCGCCATACGTACGGCAGAAGCGCGTGTGGTTGGCCGCCCCCTCGTCACCAAACTGTGCCACGGCAGGCAGTGCCGCGTGGTGGGCAAAGTGCTTGTCGTTGCTGAACATGGCCCCCAGCACACGGCTGGTGGTCGGGTGCTCGATGCTGCGGTGGTACTTGCAGTTGAGGTTGGCAGCAGTGAAATGCACGCGGCCATCGGCAGTGTCGGCACTGGGGCTGACCGTGGCGGCGTTGGCCACCCACATGCTCGAAGCCGAGCAACTGGCCACCAGCAATGGCATGGCCTCCTTGGCGGCACGCTGGATCACTTCGGCATCGCTGCCGCTGAAGCCCAGGCGGCGCAGTGCAGCCACGTCCGGGCGCTCCTGCGGCGCCAGCACGCCCTGCTTGAAGCCCATGTCGGCCAGCGCTTTCATCTTTGCCAGGCCCTGGCGCGCGGCTTCGCGCGGGTTGGAACCCTGCTGGCTGTTGCTCTGCGAAGCCACGTTGCCGTAGGACAGGCCGCCATAGTTGTGGGTAGGCCCCACCAGGCCATCAAAATTCACTTCGTAGGATTTCATCGGCTAGGCTCCGTGACCTGTTGTTATAGGGTGACGCCCGGCGTCAAGGTTGCCGGCAAGGCAAGGCTGGCGGTCTCCAGCGAAGCCACGGGGTAAGCGCAGTAGTCCGCTGCGTAATAGGCGCTGGCGCGGTGGTTGCCACTGGCACCCACTCCGCCGAACGGCGCACTGCTGGCGGCACCGGTCAGTTGCTTGTTCCAGTTGACGATGCCGGCGCGGCTGCGCAGCCAGAAGTACTGGTAACGGGCGTGGGAGTCGGACAGCAAGCCGGCGGCCAGGCCGTACTGGGTGTTGTTGGCCTCATCGATGGCGGCATCGAAGTCGGCATAGCGGATCACCTGTAGCAGCGGGCCGAAGAACTCTTCGTCCGGGCGCTCGGCCACAGCGGTGACATCGACAATGCCTGGGGTCAGCAGTGCGGCATCGGCCTGCGGCTGGGTCATTTCCAGCAGCTTCACGGCCCCCTTGGCGACCAGTTCGGCCTGGGCCGCAATCAGCGCCCGCGCCGCCTGCAGCGAGATCACCGAACCCATGAACGGCGCCGGCTGCTGGTCGAACGCCCCGACCGTGATGGATCTGCTCACCTCGACCAGGCGCGCGATCAGCGCATCACCCCAGGCGCCTTGCGGCACCAGCAGACGACGGGCGCAGGTGCAGCGCTGGCCGGCGGAAATGAACGCCGACTGGATAATGGTGTACACCGCCGCATCGAGGTCCTTGACCTCGTCCACCACCAGCGGGTTGTTACCGCCCATTTCCAGGGCCAGGATCTTGTCCGGGCGGCCGGCGAACTGCTGGTGCAGCAGGTTGCCGGTGCGGCTGGAGCCAGTGAAGAACAAGCCATCGATACCTGGGTTGGCGGCCAGTGCCACACCCGTTTCGCGCGCGCCCTGCACCAGGTTGAGCACACCCTCCGGCAACCCGGCGGCAATCCAGCAATTGACGGTCAGTTCGGCCACCTTGGGCGTCAGCTCACTGGGCTTGAACACCACGCAGTTGCCAGCCAGCAGCGCTGGCACGATATGGCCGTTGGGCAGGTGACCAGGGAAGTTGTACGGGCCGAACACCGCCACCACGCCATGGGGCTTGTGCCGCAGCACGGCCGTGGCATCGGCCAGCGGGCCGCTCTTTTCGCCGGTGCGCTCGCGGTAGCTCTGCACCGAGATCGCGACCTTGTTGATCATGCTGGTGACTTCGGTCGCCGACTCCCACAGGGGCTTGCCGGTTTCCTCGCCGATGCACTGGGCCATGGCTTCGGCATGCGCTTTCAGTTGCGCGGCGAACTTCTCCAGCACATCGATACGCGCCTCCAGGCTCAATTGCGCCCAGGCCGGGAAGGCCTGACGCGCAGCCTGCACGGCGGCATCCACCTGGCTGGCGTCAGCGCCTTGCCCCTGCCAGACGACGGCTTGCGTGAACGGGTTGAGCGACTGCAGGGTTTCGCCCTGGCCAACCTGCCAATTGCCTGCGATGTAATGCGTGGTCATTTACTGGGCCTCCCGGCTTGCCGACAGCGGCACGGCGCGCACGTTGTCGCCGGCGCCCATGCGCAGGCGCTTGGCGGTCAAGGGGTCGACCACCAGGGTACCGGCAGCCAGCCGCGCAGGTGCGGCCGTGATGCGGCAGTCGTCGCGCTTGCGGTTGTGGATGATGTAAGGCGTCGCGTCATCGCCCGGCGTGCCCACCGCCAGCACCAGGGTCTGGCTCTCGCGTACGGCGCGGATCCTGGAGGTGTCGCACTCGATGGCGGGGCCGGCGTCGAAGATGTCGACGTAGCCCTGGTAGTTGAAGCCTTCCTGCTTGAGCATGGCCAGCGCCGGCTCGGTGTCCTTGTGCACGCGGCCGATCACGTTGCGCGCCGCCTCGGACAGGAAGCAGGTGTACAGCGGGAACTTCGGCATCAGTTCGGCAATGAACGATTTGTTGCCCACGCCGGTGAGGTAGTCGGCCTGGCTGAACTCCATCTTGAAGAAGTGCCGGCCCAGGCTTTCCCAGAACGGCGAGCGGCCCTGCTCGTCGGACATGCCGCGCATTTCGGCGATGATCTTCTTGCCGAACAGCTCGGGGAACTCGGCAATGAACAGCATGCGCGCCCGCGACAGCAGGCGGCCGTTGAGGCCGGAGCGGTAGTCGCTGCGCAGGAACAGCGAGCACAGCTCGGAGTTGCCGGTCAGGTCGTTGGCCAGGAACAGGGTGGGGATTTCGCGGTAGATCTTCAGCTCCTGCGAGGCGCTGACGGTCAGGCCGACCCGATAGTTGTACCAGGGCTCGCGCAGGCCGACGGCACCGGCAATGGCACTGATGCCCACCACCATGCCTTCGTCGTTTTCCAGCACGAACAGGTAGTCGGTGTCGCCACGCTCGGCTTCGCCGCGGAAGCTCTTCTCCGCCCAGCCAACGCGATGCCCCAGGCGCTCTTCGTTGGCCGGCAGCGTGGTCAGCCCGGTGGTA
This sequence comes from Pseudomonas sp. SA233, assembly GCF_054792385.1. Classification (NCBI taxonomy): domain Bacteria; kingdom Pseudomonadati; phylum Pseudomonadota; class Gammaproteobacteria; order Pseudomonadales; family Pseudomonadaceae; genus Pseudomonas; species Pseudomonas sp. SA233. The sequence continues at coordinate 4,175,857 of NZ_CP096449.1, forward strand.
CCGGTGCTGCGTGCCAATTCGATCAACGCAGGCAAATCGCTGCTGCGTACAGGACGAACGATCATGCTATCTCCTTTTGCGGCGGCGGCGGCCGGCGCGAAACTCTTCTAACGCATCAATCCCGAAACGTCTGTTGCCAGACCTCAGACCGCAACCAGGCGCACGCTGGCACCCTCGCCCACCCCCAGCGCCTCGGCGGCTGCCGGGCTCAGGCTGACCGGTTTGCCGGGCACCCAGTCCAGGTCCAGCAGCACCGCGCGGTAGTCCTGCAACTGGCCGTTGCACACCAGGTAAGGGCGCCCGCCCTTGACCGGGGCTTCCTCGAGCCTCACCGGCACAACCCGGCTCTGGGCGATCGAGCGGATACCCGAGGTACGCGCATGCAGGGTCGGGCCACCGTCGAAGATGTCGATGTAGTGCTCGGTCTCGAAGCCTTCGCGCATGAGGATGTCGAAGGTAATCTGCGCCCGCGGGTGCACCTGGCCCATGGCTTCCTGAGCCAGGTCAGGCAGCAGCGGCACGTAGATCGGGTAGTGCGGCATCAGTTCGGCGAGGAAGGTGCGGCTCTTCAGGCCGCACAGGCGCTCGGCGTCGGCGTAGTTGAGGTCGAAGAAGTTGCGGCCGATGGCATCCCAGAACGGCGATTCGCCCTGCTCGTCGCTGTAGCCGACGATCTCGGTCACCACCGAGTCGGCGAAACGCTCCGGGTGAGCGGCCATGAACAGCAGGCGGCCACGCGAATTGAGCTCGGCCCAGCCACTGTTCACCAGTTCCGGCAGCACATAGAAGCTGGTCAGCAAGCTGTTGCCGGTCAGGTCATGGCACAGCGACAGCACATGGATCTTGTTGTGGATCTTCAGCTCGCGCGAGGCGTGCACGAAGGTCTCGTTACGAAAGCTGTAGAACGGCTCGGAGTAGCCGGCCGAAGCGACGATGGCCGAGCACCCGGCCAACTTGCCGGTTTCGCTGTCCTCGAGCACGAAGAAGTAGCTTTCTTCACCGTTGAAGCTGACCTCGGCGGCGAAGGAAGTCTCGGATGCGGCGATCTTGTCGCCCAGGCGAGCGGTGTCGTCCGGCAGCGAGGTGACACCAATGGGGCTGTCTGCAGCCATGCGCTGCACTTCGTTCAGATCAGCCATTTGCGCGGGGCGCATCACCAGCATGGTGTCACTCCTTTGGAATCGGGCCGCTCACGGCGGCACGGAAAAACGGCAGATGCACTGGCACCTGCACTGGAATCGGGTATCACCGGCCCGGTACAGACTCGGGCTGAGCCTGCACCGTGGCCGGCAAAGAGACCGCGGGCGGATCAGCCCTTGGTCAGGGTGGCCACGGCGCGCTCGAAGCGGTCCAGGCCTTCGTCGATGTCGGCGTCTTCAACTACCAGGCTTGGCGCGAAGCGGACCACGTCCGGGCCGGCCTGCAGCACCATCACGCCTTCTTTCTCGGCGGCGTTGAGCACGTCCTTGGCCTTGCCTTTCCAGGCCTCGGTCAGCACGCAGCCCAGCAGCAGGCCAACGCCACGCACCTGGCTGAACAGGTTGTACTCCTGGCCGATCTGCTCCAGGCGGACCTTGAAGCGCTCATGCTTGGCCTTGATACCGGCCAGGGTTTCCGGGGTGTTGACCACGTCCAGCACCGCGCAGGCGACGGCGCAGCCCAGCGGGTTGCCGCCGTAGGTGGTGCCGTGGGTGCCGACAGCCAAGTGCTTGGCCAGTTCGGTGGTGGTCAGCATGGCACCGATCGGGAAACCGCCGCCCAGGCTCTTGGCGCTGGTCAGGATGTCCGGGGTAACGCCGTAGTGCTGGTAGGCATACAGCGAACCGGTACGGCCAACGCCGGTCTGCACTTCGTCGAAGATCAGCAGGGCGTTGTGCTCGTCACACAGTTTGCGCGCGCCTTCCAGGTAGGCCTTGTCGGCCGGCACCACGCCGCTCTCGCCCTGGATCGGCTCGATCACCACGGCGCAGGTCTTGTCGGAAATCTGTGCCTTCAGCGCTTCCAGGTCGTTGTACGGCACATGGCTGATGCCGGTGATCTTCGGGCCGAAACCATCGGAGTACTTCGGCTGGCCACCGACGCTTACGGTGAACAGGGTACGGCCGTGGAAGCTGTTCACGGTGGCGATGATTTCGTGCTTTTCCGGGCCGAAGCGGTCGTGGGCAACACGACGGGCCAGCTTGAAGGCGGCCTCGTTGGACTCAGCGCCGGAGTTGCAGAAGAACGCACGGTCGGCAAAGGTGGCGTCCACCAGCTTGTGGGCCAGGCGCAGGGCCGGCTCGTTGGTGAACACGTTGGATACGTGCCAGAGGGTATTGGCCTGCTCGGTCAGGGCCTTGACCAGTGCCGGGTGGCAGTGGCCCAGAGCGTTGACCGCGATGCCACCGGCAAAATCGATCAATTCGCGACCCGACTGGTCCCAGACGCGGGAACCCTCGCCTCGCACAGGAATGAAGGCCGCCGGAGAATAGTTGGGGACCATGACCTGGTCGAAATCGGCACGTTGCACCGGGGCTTGCTCAACGGACATCTGAGTCTCCTGAAGAGGAACGCTGGCCTGGAAGTGGCGAGCGATGGGGGGATTGTAAGGACTGATCCGCGCCTGTCCTTGCGGCCAAGCGACAACTTGTTACAGCGCAAAACCCAGTTTTGACAAGGCTTTCGGCAATGCGACAAACACTGTCGCAATCGCGCAGTGTACGGGAGAGAGGGGGCTGGGTGAACGGGTGTACACGAAGGTTTGTGAGGGGCTGGTTATCTGGTGAATCGTGCGGGATCTCCGGCGAGAGGCGTGTGGCGCCTGCAAGATCGAGCGCCGCCCGCGCGGCGCTTCGCAGCACAAGGCTGCTCCTACATCTGTTTCCGGCCAGTCACGCCTGCACCATCGCACGCGACCGCCTTGTTGGTCCGACGCAATATCGAGGTGAACACCAAGTGGTCGCGCGCCCCCGCCTCAGGAATAACTGGCCCGAAACAGATGTAGGAGCAGCCTTGTGCTGCGAAGCGCCGCGTGGGCGGCGCTCGATTTCCGCCGCACCATCAAACCCAAGGCATACGCCCCGAACCCCCTCAAAATATCAGCCTTTTTCGGCAGGCGCCGAGCTCAGCTCGAACGGGCTGCTGCTACGCCGCTGGTTGCGGTCCTCCCGCGGCGTTGCGCCAAAGAAGTTGCGGTAGGCACTGGAGAAATGCGGCCCCGAGGAGAAGCCGCAGGACAGCCCGATCTGGATGATCGACTTGCTGGTCTGCATCAGCATCTGCCGCGCCTTGTTCAGCCGCAGCTCCAGGTAATACTGGCTCGGCACGCGGTTCAGGTACTGCTTGAAGATGCGCTCCAGCTGCCGGCGCGACACGCACACGTGCTGGGCAATTTCGTCGGTGGTCAGCGGCTCTTCGATGTTGGCTTCCATCAGCAGCACCGCCTGGGTCAGCTTGGGATGGCTGGAGCCCAGGCGGTTCTGCAGCGGAATACGCTGGCGCTCGCCACCCTCGCGAATGCGCTCGACCACCAGCTCCTCCGACACTGCCCCGGCCAGCTCCGCCCCGTGATCACGGGCCAACACTGCCAGCAGCAGGTCGGTCACGGCCATGCCGCCACAAGCGGTCAGGCGATCGCGGTCCCAGTCGAACAGGTGACTGGTGGCGATGACCTTGGGGAAGCGCTCGGCAAAATCATCCTGCCAGCGCCAGTGCACCGCAGCCCGGTAACCGTCGAGCAGGCCCAGCATCGCCAGAGGGTAGACCCCGGCCGACAGGCCGCCAATCATGCAGCCACTGCGCGCCAACTGCTTGAGCGCCGCCGACAACGCAGCCCCCACCGCCAATGGCTGCTCGTCAGACAACAGGAACAGCTTGTGACATCCCTCCAGGCGACCGTTCCACGGCTCGCCCGGCAAACGCCAGCTACCCTCTTGCGCCGGCTCCGCCTGCAGGAAGACCAGATCGTAGACCACCTCCGGGTGCACCCGCTGCGCCACCTGCAACACTTCCTCGGCCAGCGCCAGAGTCAAGGGCTTGGTGCTTGGCCAGATGAGAAAACCGATTCGCTGGGTGGTCATAGGTGCGGTCCGAAACCTGAGGTCGTTCGAGTCTGTGCGCCGGGTCAGGCTGCGCTCGCCGCGCAGCATGCCCTATTCTGGTGCAAAAATGCAGCTTTTACTTCAGGCTGCCGGAGAGGAACTGCTTCAGGCGCTCCGACTGCGGGTTGGCCAGCACTTCGCGCGGGCAGCCGGTTTCTTCCACCAGGCCCTTGTGCAGGAACACCAACTGGTTGGAAACCTCACGGGCAAAGCCCATTTCGTGGGTCACCACCACCATGGTGCGGCCTTCCTGGGCCAGCGCCTGCATCACCTTGAGCACATCGCCCACCAGTTCCGGGTCCAGCGCCGAGGTCGGCTCGTCGAACAGCATGACCTCCGGCTCCATGGCCAGCGCCCGGGCAATTGCCACGCGTTGCTGCTCGCCACCGGACATGTGCCCCGGGAAGGCATCCTTGCGATGAGCGACACCCACCTTGGCCAGGTAGTGCTCGGCCTTTTCCAGGGCCTCCTTGCGATTCACACCCAGCACATGCACCGGCGCTTCGATGATGTTTTCCAGCGCGGTCATGTGCGACCACAGGTTGAAGTGCTGGAAAACCATCGACAGGCGCGAGCGCATGCGCTGCAGCTGACGCGGGTCGGCTGCCTTGAGCGCGCCGTCCTTGCCCGGCACCAGCTTCAACTCTTCGTTGTTGAGCAGGATCTTGCCGGCGTGCGGTTGCTCCAGCAGGTTGATGCAGCGCAGGAAGGTCGACTTGCCCGAACCGCTGGAGCCGATGATGCTGATGACATCGCCTGCCTTGGCCGACAGGGACACGCCCTTGAGCACTTCATGGCTGCCGTAGCGCTTGTGCAGGTCTTGGACTTCGAGTTTGTACATGCTGTCGATTCTCACAAAGCGGTCAGTGCTTGCGCGGCGCCAGGTAGCCGAGCCAGCGGCGTTCGGCCATCTTGAACAGGCGCACCAGGATGAAGGTCAGGCACAGGTAGAACACGCCCGCCGTGATATAGGCCTCGAAAGGCAGGTAGTACTGGGCATTGACCGTGCGCGCAGCGCCAGTGATGTCGATCAGGGTAACGATCGACGCCAGGCTGGTGGTCTGCAGCATCATGATCACTTCGTTGCTGTACTGCGGCAGCGCCCGGCGCAGGGCCGACGGTAGCAGGATGCGCCGGTACATCTTCATGCGCGACATGCCCATGGCCTTGGCCGCCTCGATCTCGCCATGCGGCGTGGCCTTGAGGCTGCCAGCGATGATTTCGGCGGTGTAGGCACTGGTGTTGATGCCGAACGCCAGGCAAGCGCAGAAGGTAGCGCTGGACAGCAGCGGCCACAGGAAGCTTTCGCGCACCGCCTCGAACTGCGCCAGGCCGTAGTAGATCAGGAACAGCTGCACCAGCATCGGCGTGCCGCGGATCACGTAGGTGTAAAGCCACGCCACGAGATTGACCGCTGGCTGCTTGGACACCCGCATCAGGCCCAGCGGAATGGCCGCCAGCAGCCCGAAGAACAGCGAAATCGCCAGCAGCTTGAGGGTGGTCAGCAGGCCGCCGAAGTACATCGGCAGTGCCTCCCAGACGACGTTGTAGTCGAAGATCATAGTTCAGCCACCTTGACGCCAACCGAGTAGCGGCGCTCGAGATACTTCAGGGCCAGCAGCGAGATGCTGGTCAGCACCAGGTACAGGGCCGCCACCGCCAGGAAGAAGGTGAAAGGCTCACGGGTGGCATCGGCCGCCTGCTTGGCCTTGAACATCATGTCCTGCAGGCCCACTACCGAAATCAGCGCGGTGGCCTTGGTCAGCACCAGCCAGTTGTTGGTGAAGCCCGGGATCGCCAGGCGAATCATTTGCGGCACCTGGATGCGGAAGAACACCTGGCGGTTGCTCATGCCATACGCCACGCCCGCTTCGGCCTGGCCTTTGGGAATACCGAGGAACGCACCGCGGAAGGTTTCCGACAGGTAGGCACCGAAGATGAAGCCCAGGGTACCGATACCCGCGATCAGCGGATTCAGGTCGATGTAGTCTTCATAACCGAGCAGCGGCGCAACCCGGTTGATGATGTCCTGCCCGCCATAGAAGATCAGCAGGATCAGGACCAGGTCCGGAATACCACGAATCACCGTGGAATACAGATCGCCCAGCCAGGCCAGCCAGCGCACCGGCGACAAGCGCAGCGCCACACCGATCAGGCCGAGCACGATGGCCAGGGCCATCGACGACAGGGCGAGCTGAAGCGTCAGCCACGCCCCGTCGAGGATGACTGCCCCGTAGCCTTTCAACATGATGAGGTCCTCGACCTAGAGAATGAAAAATGGTGCAAACCTCAGAGCCTCTGCTGTTTGCACCATTGCACAGGTGAAACCCGACGTCTTAGTTCGAGTCTGGACCGTAGATATCGAAGTTGAAGTACTTCTTCTCGATTTCTTTGTACTTGCCGTTAGCACGGATGGCGTCGATGGCAGCGTTGATGCGGTCGACGTTGGCCTTGTCACCCTTGCGCACGGCAATACCGATGCCGTCGCCGAAGTACTTGGCGTCGGTGAAGGCCGGGCCTACGAAGGCGAAGCCCTTGCCGGCGTCGGTCTTGAGGAAGCCGTCTTCCAGCAGGGTAGCGTCGGCCACGGTGCCATCGAGGCGGCCAGCTGCCACGTCCAGGTAGATTTCGTTCTGGGTGCCGTAAGGAACCACGGTGGCACCTTTGGCGCCCAGTACTTCCTTCGCGAAGCGGTCGTGGATCGAGCCGCGCTGCACACCAATCTTCTTGCCCTTGAGCTCATCCAGGCTGTCGCTGACGGCGGTACCTTCCTTCATCACCAGGCGCGCAGGGGTCAGGTAGTAGCGCTTCGTGAAGTCGACCGATTTCTTGCGGTCTTCGGTAATCGACATGGACGACAGGATGGCGTCGATCTTGCGCACTTTCAGCGCCGGGATCAGGCCGTCGAACTCCTGCTCGACCCAGGTGCACTTGGTCTTCATCTCTTCGCACAGGGCGTTGCCGATGTCGTAGTCAAAACCGGCAATGCTGCCGTCTGGCTGCTTGAAGGCGAAGGGTGGGTAGGCGGCTTCGATGCCGATTTTCAACGGTTTTTCATCGGCCTGCGACACCAGGGAAAACACGGACAGCGCCAGGGCGCCAAGCAGTGCGAGCTTCTTCATCAGGTAACTCCATCGGTACGGGGCAATACAAGGCAGGTAACGGCTGCCCGATATGCGAATGGGTACAACGCGAGCCGCGCAGGGTTCGACCAAGGCCGCAGACCACGAGCGAGTGAGTGGCATTTTAACGACAGCCCGGTAGTCGATATTTCTTCAAAGCGACAACTACTTACAGAAGCGCTTGAAACGGCAACGGGCGATGTTGACAGCCATTGCAAAATATGCAAGAGCGCAAGAAATAGAACCTATAGTACTAGCAATTCCCGGGCCTATTATTGGCAAAGCCTTGTATTACGGCAAGTGCAGCGTGCCGGGTCGCAAAAAACACTGCGAAAACGCACCGAAACAGGCCGGATTTGTTTCCTGGCGCCCCGATGTTGTGCGACGCCGGTGACAGAACAGTTACCGATGAATGTCGGGTAACAGTAAAGCAAAAACCCCGCCGGTTGCCCGGGCGGGGTTCTTGTTGGCTGGCCTCACTGATACAACACAGCCCTCAGGCATATACCTCACCCTGTGGGAGCGGCTTCAGCCGCGAACACCGGCAACGCCGGTGCCATCCACCGCGCTGGGTTCTTCGCGGCTAAAGCCGCTCCCACAGAGATAGCGCAACGCCTCCAGCGTTTGCGAGCTTCGCTATCAGGCCGAAGCCAGGCTCATGGCCTTGTGGGTATCGATCAGGTGCTGCACCACACCCGGGTCGGCCAGGGTCGAGATATCACCCAGGGCATCGTACTCACCGGTGGCAATCTTGCGCAGGATGCGGCGCATGATCTTGCCCGACCGGGTCTTCGGCAGCCCCGGCGCCCACTGGATCACATCCGGCGAGGCGATCGGGCCGATTTCCTTGCGCACCCAGTTCTTCAGCTCCAGGCGCAGCTGCTCGCTGGCCTCGATACCGGCATTCAGGGTGACATACACATAGATGCCCTGCCCCTTGATGTCGTGCGGCACACCCACCACCGCGGCCTCGGCCACTTTCGCATGCGCCACCATGGCGCTTTCGATTTCGGCAGTACCCATGCGGTGACCGGACACGTTCAGCACGTCATCCACGCGACCGGTGATCCAGTAGTAGCCATCCTCGTCGCGGCGCGCACCGTCGCCGGTGAAGTACATGCCACGGAAGGTCTTGAAGTAGGTATCGACGAAACGGTCGTGGTCGCCGTACAGCGAACGCGACTGGCCCGGCCAGGAATCGAGGATCACCAGGTTGCCCTCGGCAGCGCCCTCGATCAGGTTGCCCAGGTTATCCACCAGCGCCGGCACCACGCCGAAGAACGGACGCGTTGCCGAGCCCGGCTTGAGGCCGGTGGCGCCAGGCAGCGGGCTGATCAGGATGCCGCCGGTCTCGGTCTGCCACCAGGTGTCGACGATCGGGCAACGCTCCTTGCCCACGGCCTTGTAGTACCAGTTCCAGGCTTCGGGGTTGATCGGCTCACCCACCGAGCCCAGCAGGCGCAGGCTGGAGCCATCGGCACCTTCGACTGCAGCCTGCCCTTCGGCCATCATCGCGCGGATAGCGGTTGGCGCGGTGTACAGGATGTTGACCTTGTGCTTGTCGATGATCTTCGACACACGAGTGATGTCCGGGTAGTTCGGCACGCCCTCGAACAGCAGGGTGGTGGCGCCGTTGGCCAGCGGGCCATAGACGATGTAGCTGTGGCCAGTGACCCAACCCACGTCGGCGGTGCACCAGTACACCTCGCCCGGGCGATAGTCGAACACGCGCTCATGGGTCAGCGCGGCGTATACCAGGTAGCCGCCGGTGGTGTGCAGCACGCCCTTCGGCTTGCCGGTGGAGCCGGAGGTATAAAGGATGAACAGCGCCTCCTCGGCACCCATCTCTTTCGGCGCGCAATGGCTGGAGGCGACTTTCATCAGGTCTTCGTACCAGATGTCGCGGTGCTGGTGCCAGGCAATGTCGCCCCCGGTGCGCTTGCACACGATGATCTTCTGCACGCTGTTGGTTTCAGGGTTGGTCAGCGCCAGGTCGACGTTGGCCTTGAGCGGGGTACGGCGACCACCGCGCACGCCTTCGTCTGCGGTGATCACGACCTTGGACTTGCAGTCGATGATACGGCCGGCCAGCGCTTCGGGTGAGAAGCCGCCGAACACCACCGAGTGAATGGCACCGATACGGGCACAGGCCAGCATGGCGACCACGGCTTCGGGGATCATCGGCATGTAGATGGTGACCACGTCACCCCGGTGCACATCCTGGCCACGCAGGGCGTTGGCGAACTTGCAGACCTGCTCGTGCAGTTCACGATAGGTGATGTTGCGGTGTTCGGAAGGGTCGTCGCCTTCCCAGATGATGGCCAGCTGGTCACCGCGCTCTTCGAGGTGGCGGTCCAGGCAGTTGGAGGAAACGTTCAGAGTGCCGTCGGCGAACCATTTGATATCGACGTGATGGTCGTCGAAGGAGGTCTGCTTGACCTTGGTGAATGGCTTGATCCAGTCGATGCGCTGGGCCTGCTCGCGCCAGAAGCCGTCCGGGTTGATCACCGATTGCTGGTACATGGCCTTGTAGGTGGCCTCGTCGGTCAGGGTGGTGGCCGCAACCTCGGGACGAACGGGATACAGTGGAGCCGCACTCATCTGTGTTACCTCGGTGTAATAGTTGTTTTTGTATGGAACCGTTTGTAACTGTACCAGAGCGACAAAAGCCATTCGACGTTGGTAGTAATTTGGTACGCCCGTCCCGACAAAGCGCTCTGGCACGCACCTTAGAGCCCAGGCGAGAAATTACGGGCGCGGTTTACCAGAGGATTGTTACAGATTCTGTCAAAACACTTTATCAAAAGACCCACTGTTTCGGCCTTGGCCTCAGCCATAAAATTCACCTCGCCAGCAACGGCAAGGCGATTAACAACTGGTAACAGCCCCCACGAAGGCAAGCGTTAATCCCCCTCCAAACCTGATAGTTAAAACTAGCAATACTCGCGGCGCCATAAGCGCCGCGTGCCCCCTCACGACCTTAGACAGGTAAATTGAAAATGAAAGCTTTACTGGTATTGGTACTTGGCAGTCTTTGCGGCGCGGCGATGGCCGGCGAAGCCAAAGATGCCGAGCAGATTCCGGTTGAACAGTACAGTTACTCGCAGCACCTGGACATTGCCCGCGTCATTTCCATGAGCGAAGTGCCCAATGTGTGCGAAGTCGTGCCAGCCCGCATGACCTACGAAGACTCCAAGGGCCAGAAGCACATTCTCGAATATCGCGTGATGGGGAACGGCTGCTCGAACGGCTGATACCTTGTGAATTTGGGGCCCTGCGGGCCCCTTTCGCGACACAAGGCCGCTCCTACATTGATAGGCGTACGCAGGCCTTTGTAGGAGCGGCCTTGTGTCGCGAAAGGACTGCGCAGCAGTCCCGCCTTTTATAAAGGCGGATTAATCTGCAGACTTGCCAAGTGAATAATCCCTCAACTTGTTGGCAATAGTAGTATGCGAAACACCCAGTCTTTTACCTAAAGCCCGACTACTCGGGAATTCCCCCATCAAACTTTCCAGCACCGCTTTTTCAAAGCGCCCGACAATCTGCGAAAGATCCCCGTCCAGCGAAAACTCACCCAGCGGTTGGCGCACGCCGTAATCCGGCAAACGTATATGTTCACTTTTGACCACGCCGCCTTCGCATAACGAAACCGCCTGGAACAACACGTTTTCCAACTGCCTTACATTACCCGGCCAATGATATTGGCCAAGTTTGTCCATCGCCGCCGGCGCCAGGCGCGGCATGGCGCAGCCGATCTGTCGGCTGGCCTGGTCGAGAAAGTGCTGTACCAGCCCTTCCAGGCCATCCATGCATTCGCGCAATGGTGGAATGTGCAGCGACAACACATTGAGCCGGTGATACAGGTCCTGACGAAACTCGCCCCGGGCACACAATTCGGACAAATCCACCTGGGTCGCGCAGATCACTCGCACATCCAGGTACACCTCTTCATCGCTGCCTACGCGGCGGAAGCAGCCATCTTGCAGAAAACGCAGCAGCTTCACCTGCAAGCGCGGGCTCATCTCCCCTACCCCGTCGAGAAACAGCGTGCCACCGGCGGTCAGTTCCAGCAGCCCCAGCTTGCCCTCGGCCCGCGCCCCTTCGAATGCCCCGGGGCCGTAGCCGAACAGCTCGGTCTCGGCCATCGACTCGGGCAACCCGGCGCAGTTGAGCGCCATCAACGGCGACTGGCCGCGCGGGCTGGCCAAGTGGCAGGCACGCGCCAGCAACTCCTTGCCGGTGCCGGTCTCGCCCTCGATCAGCAATGGTGCGTCCAGCGGCGCCATGCGCCGCGCCTCGCGCACCACCGCAGCCATCACCCGCGAGCTCTGAAAGATACTGTCGAAACCGCGCAGCTCCTGCTTGCGCACGTTATAGATGCGCTCACCGATACGGTCGGCGCGGTGCAGGGTCAGCACCGCGCCGGCCAGCGCCTCGCTGTCGTCGTGCTCGGACTGCAGCGGCGCGATATCGGCCAGGAACACATCGCCCTTGACCTTGATGCGCAGGCCGTTGATGCGCGACTTGTTGGCGCGCACCAGCTCTGGCAGGTCGAAGTCCTCCACATAGCGCGCCAGCGGCATGCCCGGCACCTCGTCCACCCGCACCCCCAGCAGCTGCGCAGCGGCACGGTTGGCGGCGACGATGCTGCCGCCCATGTCGATCGACAGCACCGGGAAGTCCAGCGCCCCCAGCAGCGCATTCAGCTCCATGTGCCGGCGCTCGCTGGGCATCAGCCCCACGCGCTTGACACCGAATACCCCGGCAATCGCCTCGAACTTCGGCCGCAGCGCCTGGAACTGCAGATTGATCAGGTTCGGGCAATGCAGGTAGATGGCGTTGCCATGGTCACCACCCACCTCGCCGCGCAGCACGTTGATGCCGTACTCCACCAGCAGGTTGAGGATGTCGCGCAGGATGCCAATACGGTTCTGGCAATGCACTTTGATACGCATGAGGGCTCTCGAAGCGCCAATGTTTTTCAACACCGCGCGGAAAAGTCGTAAAGATAAGCTGACAAAAACAGCCGAAGCTTCAGCCAGATGCCTCGGATTTTCCGACACCTGCGCCTTTTTGTAAAATTATCGTTACGAAAACATCGCCGAATGCCGGTCCCGCCCAATGGCCCACCCCGTGCAAAGTGGCCAGCGAAGGGATATTCCTTAGGCATGTCCTGCACATAACAAGAAAAGCCCTCACCAGGAGAGCCACATGAAACAGACGCAATACGTGGCACGCGAGCCCGATGCGCATGGTTTTATCGATTACCCGCAGCAAGAGCATGCGGTATGGAACACCCTGATCACCCGTCAGCTGAAAGTGATCGAAGGCCGCGCGTGCCAGGAATACCTGGACGGCATCGACCAGCTCAAGCTGCCCCATGACCGTATTCCGCAACTGGGCGAGATCAACAAGGTGCTGGGCGCCACCACCGGTTGGCAGGTTGCCCGGGTCCCGGCGCTGATCCCCTTCCAGACTTTCTTCGAACTGCTGGCCAGCAAGCGCTTCCCGGTGGCCACCTTCATCCGCACCCCGGAAGAGCTGGACTACCTGCAAGAGCCCGATATCTTCCACGAGATCTTCGGCCACTGCCCGCTGCTGACCAACCCCTGGTTCGCCGAATTCACCCATACCTACGGCAAGCTCGGCCTGGCCGCGACCAAGGAACAACGCGTTTACCTGGCGCGCCTGTACTGGATGACCATCGAGTTCGGCCTGATGGAAACCGCGCAGGGCCGCAAGATCTATGGCGGCGGCATCCTCTCGTCGCCAAAGGAGACCGTCTACAGTCTGTCTGGCGAGCCCGAGCACCAGGCCTTCGACCCGATCGAGGCCATGCGCACACCGTATCGCATCGACATCCTGCAGCCGTTGTATTTCGTGCTACCGAATATGAAGCGTCTGTTCGACCTGGCCCACGAAGACATCATGGGCATGGTTCACAAAGCCATGCAGCTGGGCCTGCACGCACCGAAGTTTCCACCCAAGGTCGCTGCCTGAGCGACCTTGCCGATAACAACTCGAACCGGAAAACACCACATGAATGCCTTGAACCAAGCCCATTGCGAAGCCTGCCGCGCCGACGCACCAAAGGTCACCGACGAAGAGCTGGCCGAGCTGATTCGCGAAATCCCGGACTGGAACATCGAAGTACGTGACGGCCACATGGAGCTGGAACGCGTGTTCCTGTTCAAGAACTTCAAGCACGCCCTGGCGTTCACCAATGCCGTGGGCGAGATCGCCGAGGCCGAAGGCCACCACCCGGGCCTGCTGACCGAGTGGGGCAAGGTCACCGTGACTTGGTGGAGCCACTCGATCAAAGGCCTGCACCGCAATGACTTCATCATGTGCGCACGCACCGACAAGGTGGCGGAGACGGCTGAAGGCCGCAAGTAAGCACTGAGAAAATGGGGCCCGGTGGCCTAATGCCAGTCAGTTAAGCTGACTGGCATTTTCATTTTCGGGTCGGATATTTTGCAGGGCGCTGCTTCACCACTCTGGGGAACCATCGATCGGGTCGCCGATGGGGTAGGACATACTGAGCCGCTGACGCCTGCAGATCTGCCAAAAAACCTGGCAAGTTGCCGGGATGGTTTAATGACGTGCCATGCAGCAAGCCCAGAATCGCCCAGCTACAAGCGGTAAAGCTCATCTCGCATGGGTACACGCCTGGGCACTGTCTCGACATCTGCACCATCTGATAACGCAATAGGTTGTAGCCCAACAGCACGCCCCACAGCTCTTGCGCAATCATCTCCGGCGTCTTGCTTCTCAGGGTGTATTCGCCCCCCAGAAGTCCTTGTTTGATCTCCCGATAACCCAGCTCGATTTCCCAGCGCTGACTGTAAAGATCAACGATCTCATCGCCAGGGAAGCGCTGCGCATCGGTCATTGAGGTCAAGACACTCACAACCTTTCCTTTGATTGTTTTGCTCAGCAGTCGTGCCCGCATTTCCAGCGGCAAGCCTGGCCATTGCTTGCGGGCCTGGGGCGATGTGCGCAGGACGACCACGGCATCGTTGCGTCCTAGCGTGTGTTCCACCTCGTACTGAGTGCCCTTTTTCACAGGGATCAGCCAGTGTCGATGCTCACCTTGTGACTGCCAGTGGTGCAGCAAGCCCAACGAATAGAAACCTTTATCGAACAGGGTCAGCGAGTGGTTCGGCGTGGTCGCGATCAGCTGCTCTGCCAGCTTCATTTCACTACTGTGGTAGCTCTCGAAAGTGCTGTTTATCAGTAAGTGGCTGGTCAGCTCCATCTGGCAGACCATCCTAACCTGAGGAAAACCGCCATCCCCATGCTGATTGGTAGCGCCCCCGTAAAACGCACGGTTTTCAGCTGTGTCAGGCGTACTCCAGACAACACCGTCCACACCAAGCAGCGTCAAGCCCAACCAGTGCGGGTGCTTGGTTTCTTCGTGCCACCGCTGCTGAGTGAGCGTGAAAACTTCACGTACAGCTTCACTGCCCAGTCGCTGCCGCCCTTGTACAACAGCACTGGGGGCCACCAGAGGCCTCTTGCCCGGCAGCATGATGTCCATGTGGTTTACGACATCCCAAGCCGACATACGGCGGAACAGCGCCATGCCGATGATGCACCACACCAGGCTCTCAAGCGGGAGGCGTCGCTTGCGAATGGTCGCGACACCTGCCGTCTCAAAAGCTTGTTGCACAAGATCAGGATCGAGCAACGCCCCCAGCCCCTCGAGGGCATGTGGCCGCGATGCCATTTCGTGAGTGAGGGAGAGGGCTTGTGACAGGCGCATAAAAAATCCGATGCTCGTTTCCAAGCATCGGATTTTGCGGCCTACGGGCTAAAGCTCAAAGCGTCAGTCTTAACTGACTGGCATTAGCCCGGTGGCCCCATTTTTTATGGAAAAAATGTCCGCTGTTCGCCCGCAAAACCGACAAGCGACCGCCAAAAAAACCCAAACTGTCATCCAGACTTGTGTATCCTGCCCCAGCTTTGCAAAGCTTCAAACGCGCCTGGCGCAGACTTTTCACTCACACTTGCGAGGAACGACGAGATGCATGAAATCCCGAATCTTCCCTTCCCAAGCCTGAACCCAGAAGAGCCAACCGTTACCGTTCACGCCGAACCGGCAGCTGCCGTCGAGCAGGATGGTGACGATCAATCCAGCGCTGACCAGGAATAACCGCGCATCCCCCGACTGTGTGAAAACGGCTGACCTGCGGGCTACCCCCCGTCATCACGTTTTCACACCGTCCAGAACCCACGTAGGCCCTCATGCCCCACTCACCGCGCCCCCTTGCGGTCACCCTGCAAGTCGTCTCCATCGTCCTTTTCACCTTCATCGGCTACCTGAACATCGGCATCCCGCTGGCCGTATTGCCCGGCTATGTGCACAACGACCTGGGCTTCAGTGCCGTGGTCGCGGGCCTGGTGATCAGCGTGCAGTACCTGGCCACCCTGCTCAGCCGGCCTACCGCCAGCCGCATCATCGACAACCACGGCAGCAAGAAGGCGGTCATGTATGGCCTGGCCGGCTGCGGGCTCAGCGGGGTGTTCATGCTGGCCTGCGCCTTCCTCACCCACCTCCCCTGGCTTAGCCTGGCCTGCCTGCTGGTAGGCCGCCTGGTACTCGGCAGTGCGGAAAGCCTGGTGGGCTCCGGTTCCATTGGTTGGGGCATTGGCCGCGTAGGTGCTGAAAACACGGCCAAGGTCATTTCCTGGAACGGCATCGCCAGCTATGGCGCGCTGGCCATCGGCGCTCCGTTGGGCGTGCTGATGGTCAAGAGCCTGGGCCTGTGGAGCATGGGCGTGAGCATCATCCTGCTGTGTGCGCTCGGGTTGCTGCTGGCCTGGCCCAAACAGGCCGCACCGATCGTCAGTGGCGTGCGCCTGCCGTTCCTGCGGGTGCTGGGCAAGGTGTTCCCGCACGGCTCGGGGCTTGCCCTGGGCTCGATCGGCTTTGGCACCATCGCCACCTTCATCACCTTGTATTACGCCAGCCGTGGCTGGGCCAATGCGGCACTGACCCTGAGCCTGTTCGGCGCCAGTTTCATCAGTGCGCGACTACTGTTCGGCAACCTGATCAACCGGCTTGGCGGGTTCCGGGTGGCGATCGCCTGCCTGTCGGTGGAAACACTCGGGCTGCTGATGCTGTGGCTGGCGCCTAGCGCCGAACTGGCGTTGGCGGGGGCCGCACTGAGCGGGTTCGGCTTCTCGCTGGTGTTCCCGGCACTGGGGGTGGAGGCGGTGAACCAGGTGTCGGCGGCCAACCGCGGGGCGGCGGTGGGGGCTTATTCGCTGTTCATCGATTTGTCGCTGGGGGTGACCGGGCCACTGGTGGGCGCGGTGGCGGCGGGGTTCGGGTTTGCTTCGATGTTTCTGTTTGCGGCAGCGGCGGCGGCTTGCGGGCTGGTGTTGAGCCTGTATCTGTATCGGCAGGCGCGGCGTCAGCGGGGTCTTTAAAAACAGGGGGGCGCTTTGCGCCCCTTTCGCGACACAAGGCCGCTCCTACAAGAGACCGCGTTTTTCTTGTAGGAGCGGCCTTGTGTCGCGATGGGCTGCAAGGCAGCCCCCGGGGCCGTGAAGGTCAGCGCTGAGCGTACTGCAGCACCACTTCCAGCGGGTGGCGCATCTGCCGCTCGGTCATGCGCTTGACCTGGCTGCGGCACGAGTAGCCTGTCGCCAGCGGCTCGCCTTCCTTGTCCAGCTTGGTCGCCCACGACTGCTCGAAGATGGTCCGCGAGGTGTCCTGGTTGCGCGCCTCGTGCCCATAGGTACCGGACATACCGCAGCAGCCAGTCGCCTCGGTCACCAGCTTCAGGCCAAGGCGGGCAAACACCTGCTCCCACTGCCTGGTGCTGGCCGGCACGTTGGTCTTCTCGGTGCAGTGCGCCATCAGGCGGAAAGTGCCCGGCGCAGTCGGTGCCTGCTCCGGCAGCACGTCCATCAACCACTCCTGCGGCAACAGCACCTGCGGGCAGCCATCCAGGCCCGGCACTTTCTGGTACTCCTGGCGATACACCAGGGTCATCGCCGGGTCCAGGCCCACCAGCGGCACGCCGCACTCGGCCAGGGCCTTGAGCTGGGTGGCATTGCGGATCGCCGCCTTGGCGAACGCACCGAGGAAGCCCTGAACGTGCAGTGGCTTGCCGTTGGCACTATACGGCGCCAGGAACACCCGGTGGCCCAGGCGGTGCGCCAGGTCGATGAAGGCCGACAGCAGCGGTGTCTCGAAGTAACGGGTAAAGGCATCCTGCACCAGCACGATGCTGCGCTCGCGCTGGGCCGGGGTCAGTTCACGCAGGGCCGGCACGCTGGCCACGCCGACGCGGCAGCGGGTCAGGGTGGCCTGGAAGTTGAAGCGACTGATCAGCGGGCTGTCGACCATGCCGACCTTGTCGGCCAGCAGCTTGCTCACCCACTTCGAGCCCATCACCGCGTTGTACAGCCCGGGCGCGTGAGCCAGGTACGGGATGGTGAACTCCAGCGAACCGATCAGGTAGTCACGCAGCGGGCGCTGGTAGCGGCCGTGGTACAGCTCGAGGAAGCGCGAGCGGAAGTCCGGCACGTTGACCTTGATCGGGCACTGACCGGCGCACGACTTGCACGCCAGGCAGCCGGCCATGGCGTCGTACACCTCATGAGAGAAGTCTTCCTGGCCCTGGCTGCGCGCGCGGTTGTTGCGCAGGCGTGCCGGCAGGCCCTTGAGCCACGACACCTTGTTGCGTGCCGCCGCCAGCACGTCGATGTTGGCCTCGCCCTGCAGGCGCAGCCATTCGCGCATCAGCGAGGCACGGCCCTTGGGCGAGTGCTGGCGCTCGCGGGTGGCCTTCCACGACGGGCACATGGCGTCGTTGGGGTCGTAGTTGTAGCAGGCGCCGTTTCCGTTGCAGTGCACGGCGCTAGGGAAGTCCTGCCACACGCGTTCGTCGATGGTGCGGTCGAGGTCACCGCGCAGGGTCACGCCATCGACCGGGGTCAGGGCCTCGGCACTGCCCAACGGGGTGCAGATCTTGCCCGGGTTGAGCTGGTTGTGGGGGTCGAAGGCGCCTTTCAGGCGCTGCAGCGCCGGGTACAGCTCGCCGAAGTACTCCGGCACGTATTCCGAACGCAGGCCCTTGCCGTGCTCGCCCCACAGCAAGCCGCCATAGCTTTTGGTCAGCGCCGCCACGGCGTCGGAAATCGGCTTGACCAGCGCGGCCTGGGCCGGGTCCTTCATGTCCAGCGCCGGGCGCACGTGCAGCACGCCGGCATCGACGTGGCCGAACATGCCGTAGGCCAGGCCGTAGCCATCGAGCAGTGCACGGAAGTCGGCGATGTAGTCGGCCAGTTGCTCCGGCGGTACCGCGGTGTCTTCCACGAACGGTTGCGGGCGCACTTCGCCCTCGACGTTGCCCAGCAGGCCCACCGAACGTTTACGCATGGTGTAGACGCGGGTCACCGCCTCGGCACCCTCGGCCAGGGTATGGCCCAGGCGCTCGACGCTGGTGTCGCTCTGCAGGTGCTGGATGAACGCTTGCACCTTGGCATTGACCTCGGCCGGCTCGTCGCCGCAGAACTCCACCAGGTTGATGCCCAGGGTCGGGCGCTCGGGGTCGGCCGGGAAGTATTCGGCGACGCTGTGCCAGACGATGTCCTTCATCGCCAGCATCAGCACCTTGGAGTCGACGGTCTCGATCGACAGCGGCTTGTGCGCCATCAACGCGTTGGCGTCACGCAGGGCATCCATGAAGCTGGTGTAGCGCACGTTGACCAGCACGGCGTACTTGGGGATCGGCAGCACATTGAGCTTGGCTTCGACCACATAGCCCAGCGAGCCCTCGGCACCGCACAGCACGCTGTTGAGGTTGAAGCGGCCCTGCTCGTCGCGCAGGTGGGCCAGATCATAACCGGTCAGGCAACGGTTGAGCTTGGGGAAGGTGGCTTCGATGAGATCGGCCTGGGTTTCCTGGATCTCCCTCGCCATGCGGTACACCTCGCCGACCCGGCCGGGCGCAGCACAGGCCTGCTCCAGCGCGGCATCGTCGATCGGCAGGCTGTGCAGGCGCTCGCCGCCGAGCAGCACGCTGTGCAGCTCCAGTACGTGGTCGCGGGTCTTGCCATAGGTGCAGCTGCCCTGGCCGCTGGCGTCGGTGTTGATCATGCCGCCGACAGTGGCACGGTTGGAGGTGGACAGCTCGGGGGCGAAGAACAGCCCGTGCGGCTTGAGCGCAGCGTTGAGCTGGTCCTTGACAGTACCGGCCTGCACCCGCACCCAGCGTTCCTCGACGTTGATTTCGAGGATCTTGTTCATGTGCCGCGACAGGTCGACGACGATACCGTCGGTCAGCGACTGCCCGTTGGTGCCGGTACCACCACCGCGCGGGGTCAGCTTGACCTGCTGGAAGCGCCCCTCGGCCATCAGCGTGGCGACCCGCGCCACATCGTCGGCGTCCAGCGGGAACACCGCCGCCTGTGGCAAGCGCTGGTAGATCGAGTTGTCGGTGGCCAGCACCGTGCGGGTGCCGTAGTCGGCACTGATCTGGCCACGGAAGCCGCTGTTGCGCAGGGCTTCGAGGAATTCGGGGTAGTTGGCGCTCGGGGCAACGGTCGGCAGCTGGGCGATCATCGAAGGATGGCCTCTTGATATTGGCTAATTCACGGGATTCCTGTCGTTCCGGCATGGGTGATGACATGCGGAGGTGACGTGCAGGCCAATGTTCCTGTAGTTTCGTTTCAGGGGCAAACGGATAATCCTGCCGCTATTAATGACTTTCATGAATGAATTACCGCCATCTCACCCCGTCCATGTCGCTGCTACTGGCTTTCGAGGCTGCCGCCCGGCATGAAAGCTACACCCGAGCCGCCGCCGAGCTATCGCTGACCCAGAGCGCGGTCAGCCGCCAGGTGCAGGCGCTGGAGCAGCAACTGGGCCTGACCCTGTTCCGCCGCGAGGGGCGCCAGGTGCAGCTGACCGATGTCGGCCGCCTGTACCAGCGCGAGCTCAGCGAGGCACTGGGGCGCATCCGCAGCGCCACCTTGCAGGCGTTGGCCTACCAGTCGGGGGTAGGCACCTTGCGCCTGGCCACCCTGCCCACCTTCGGTTCGAAATGGCTGCTGCCGCGGTTGCATGCCTTCTACAGCGCACACCCGGGCATGCTGGTGCACATACATTCACGCATCGAAGCCATCAACTTCGACACCAGCGAGATCGATGCCGCCATCGGCGTGGCCAGCCACGACCTGCCGGGGTTGATCTGCCATCGCCTGCATGCCGAGGAACTGGTGGTGATATTGCCGCCTGAGGCTGGTGCGGACAGCCAAGGCTGGAGCCCTGCACGCATCAGTGAAGAGGTGCTGCTGAATGTGGCCAACAACCCGCATGCCTGGGGCGAGTGGTTCTCGCACCATGGCCTGGCGCACCGGGCGATGCGCCTGGGGCCGAGCTTCGAGCTGACCTCGCACCTGATCCAGGCGGTACGGGCCGGGATCGGCATCGGCCTGGTGCCGCGCATACTGGTGGAGGAAGAACTGGCCAAGGGTGAGCTCTACAGCCCAGGGGTGGCATTTGCCAGCCAGCGCAGTTATTACCTGATCTACCCGCCGCGCAATGAGGCGTTGCCGTCGCTGCGGGCGTTTCGCAGCTGGTTGCTGGAGCAGATCTGATTTTTGCCTGTGCCGGCCTCTTCGCGGGTAAACCCGCTCCCACAGGTATAGCGCTGCTTTCAGGTCAGGTGATGTCCCTGTGGGAGCGGGTTTACCCGCGAAGGGGCCGGCACAGGCAACAAAAAACCCGAAGCCAGTCACCCGGCTTCGGGTTTTTCTATCGCCGCAGCGCCTTACTTGGCCACGCTACCAGCAGCCCCAAGCGCCTGCGCCTTGCGACGCGGCTTGACCATGTAGACCACGAACATGGCAAACAGCCACACCGGGATCGCATACACGGAAACCTGGATACCCGGGATCATCGCCATGATGCCCAGGATCAGCACCACGAACGCCAGGCAGATGTAGTTGCCATAGGGGTACCACAGCGCCTTGAACAGCGGCTTCTGGCCAGTGCGGTCCAGGTGCTGGCGGAACTTCAGGTGCGAGTAACTGATCATCGCCCAGTTGATCACCAGGGTAGCCACCACCAGCGACATCAGCAGTTCCAGGGCGTTTTGCGGCATCAGGTAGTTGAGCAGCACCGCGATCAGCGTCACGCCTGCCGACGCCAGGATCGAGCGCACCGGCACACCGCGGCTGTCGACCTTGGCCAGCGACGCCGGAGCGTCACCTTGTTCGGCCATGCCCAGCAGCATGCGGGCGTTGCAGTAGGTGCCGCTGTTGTACACCGACAGCGCTGCAGTCAGGACCACGAAGTTCAGCAGGTGCGCGGCCACGTCACTGCCCAGCAGCGAGAACACCTGCACGAATGGGCTGCTGCCATAGCTGCCACCGGAGGCATCGATACTGGCTACCAGGTTGTCCCATGGGGTCAGCGACAGCAGCACCACCAGGGCACCGACATAGAAGATCAGGATACGGTAGATGACCTGGTTGATTGCCTTGGGGATCACGGTCTTCGGCTTGTCGGCCTCGGCTGCGGTGAAGCCGAGCATTTCCAGGCCACCGAAGGAGAACATGATGAAGGCCAGGGCCATCACCAGCCCGCTGACACCGTTCGGGAAGAAGCCGCCGTGCGACCACAGGTTGGCCACGGTTGCCTCGGGGCCGCCGCTGCCGCTGGTCAGCAGGTAGGCACCCAGGCCGATCATGCTGACGATGGCCACCACCTTGATGATGGCAAACCAGAATTCGGCCTCACCGAAGAACTTCACGTTCATCAGGTTGATGGCGTTGATCAGCACGAAGAACGCTGCCGCCGTGACCCAGGTGGGGATCTCCGGCCACCAGTAGTGGACGTACTTGCCGACCGCCGAAAGCTCCGACATGCCCACCAGGATGTACAGCACCCAGCAGTTCCAGCCCGACAGGAAGCCGGCGAAACCACCCCAGTAGGTGTGGGCGAAATGGCTGAACGAGCCGGCCACCGGCTCTTCGACGATCATTTCGCCGAGCTGGCGCATGATCATGAAGGCGACGAAGCCGCAGATGGCGTAGCCAAGGATCATCGACGGACCAGCGGATTTCATCACGCCTGCCGAGCCGAGGAACAGGCCGGTACCAATCGCACCGCCGAGGGCGATCAACTGGATATGGCGGTTCTTCAGGCCGCGCTTGAGCTCGCCTGAATGCATGTTTTGTCCACTCATGAACGAAGTCACCTGCATTGTTTTTATCTGTGACGGAATCGGACCCACCGCGCTCGTGGCGCAGCGGAATGGGCAAGGTGGTTACCTTGGGTTTCCTGACCTCAGGTGCCGCCGGGGCGGGTCAACCAGGCGTGATCAAGAGTGCGCGGTACGCAAAGGAGTCACAGGTAAAACGCGGCGCACTGTATACCCCTGCAAACGCGCAGGCGTCAACGCGTTGCATCGTTTCCTCGGGAAAAAACGCAGCGATCCTGTGGTGTGGGCCTTGAAAGGCGAAGTGATCGGCGTACATGGCGCCTCCATTTGTTGTTTTGTCAGCCTGGCTCTGTGGACAGGCTTTTGCACACGGCAATAGCGGCTATAACACCGTGGGGCGGGGCTTTGGGCAAGGGTGGGCGGGGCTTGGCTGGCTGTTTTGACGGTGAGCCGGCGGCAAGGTTTGTTTACACGATTCGACCTAATCTGAAATCCGGGCTGAAACCGACCACATTCGTACAATTTTCTTTACAAGGTGGTTCAGGAACTTGCCAGTCGTCCGAAAAATTCTTTTTGTTCAGTATCTTGGGTCCGCTTTGCGGCCCTTTCGCGACACAAGGCCGCTCCCACAGGTGACGCGTTTTCTGTGGGAGCGGCCTTGTGTCGCGATGGGCTGCGCAGGAGCCCCAAATTCTCACAGCCATAAAAAACCAGCCCGAAGGCTGGTTCTGTTTCAACGCAAAGGCCAATCAGCCACGCGGTTTGCCGCGGCCACGGCCTGCCGGCTTGTCACCTTCAGGCTTGGCCGGACGCTTGCGCATTTCGCTCGGGCGTTCGGCCACGGTGCTGCCACGGCCGGTCTTGCGCGGGGCCTCTTCACGCGCCTGGCGCGCCGGGCGTTCGCCGGCAGCAGCACCTTCGTGGGCCGGGCGCAGGCTGCGCACGCGCTCGCCACGGCCCAGCGGGCGGGTCGATTTGCGCTGCAGGCGCTCCATCTTGTCCTTGGCCTTGAGCTTCATGGCTGGCAGCGCCACCGGCTGCAGGCCCACTTCAGCAGCGAGGATGTCGATTTCGCCCTGGGTCATTTCACGCCAGCGGCCCATCGGCAGGTCGGAGTTGAGGAACACCGGGCCGAAACGCACGCGCTTCAGGCGGCTGACCACCATGCCCTGGGACTCCCACAGGCGACGCACTTCACGGTTACGGCCTTCCATCACCACGCAGTGGTACCAGTGGTTGAAGCCTTCGCCACCGGGTGCCTTCTGGATGTCGGTGAACTTGGCAGGGCCATCTTCCAGCATCACGCCGGCCTTCAGGCGCTCGATCATCTCGTCGTCGACCTCACCACGCACACGTACCGCGTACTCACGGTCCATCTCGTAGGACGGGTGCATCAGGCGGTTGGCCAGTTCACCGTCGGTGGTGAACAGCAGCAGGCCGGTGGTGTTGATATCGAGGCGGCCGATGTTGATCCAGCGGCCTTCTTTCGGACGTGGCAGGCGGTCGAACACGGTCGGGCGGCCTTCCGGGTCGTCACGGGTGCAGATTTCGCCATCGGGCTTGTTGTACATGATCACCCGGCGGGTGGCCTCGGCGGCCTCTTCGCGCTTGATCAGCTTGCCATCCACGGCAATGGCGTCGTGCAGGTCGACGCGCTGGCCGAGGGTGGCCTCGACGCCGTTGACCTTGATGCGGCCCTGGCTGATCCAGGCCTCGACGTCACGGCGCGAGCCAACGCCAATGCGCGCCAGCACTTTCTGCAGCTTTTCGCCGGATGGAGGGGTGATCTCGGTATCTTGCAGGTCTTGCTCACTCATCTGGGCACCTCCCGGTGTAGGAATGAAATAAGGGTTCTGGCGACGAACGCGCCAAAAGGCCGCGCATCATACGCGGTTCGGCGGGGGAACGCACTGGAGGGTAGAGGGTTTTGTGGGCTTTGCGAGGGGTTTCTGCCTAATGGTTATGTATTGGCAGTACCGGCCTCTTCGCGGGTAAACCCGCTCCCACAGGTACCGCATCACTCTCAGGGCCTGTGATATCCCTGTGGGAGCGGGTTTACCCGCGAAAGGGCCAGCACAGACAACAGAAGATTCAAGGCTGCACCTTGCCCTCTTCTTCAACAGCAGCCTCAGTCTCTTCCTCGCGCAAATCATCGAAATCGGTCTTCAGCCCCTCTTCCATCGCATCCAGCTCCACCAGCAGGCTACGGAAGCTGGTCTCCTCCTTCGGCTCGGCAACCTCTTCCTCTTCCCCAAGGCTGGCATCCGCCAATGCCTGCAGGTGCGCCGGCACTGGCGCATCATCCGGGTCGAGCAGCGGCTCGGGCTCCATCTCCCGCAGCTCGGCCAAGGCTGGCAGCTCGTCCAGGCTCTTGAGGTTGAAATGGTCGAGAAACGCCTTGGTAGTGGCAAACATCGCCGGCCGCCCGGGCACTTCGCGGTAGCCGACCACGCGGATCCACTCGCGCTCCATCAGGGTCTTGATGATGTTGCTGTTCACCGCCACGCCGCGCACATCTTCGATTTCGCCACGGGTGATGGGCTGGCGGTAGGCGATCAGGGCCAGGGTTTCCAGCAGCGCGCGCGAGTAGCGCTGCGGGCGCTCTTCCCACAGGCGCCCGACCCACGGCGCAAAGTCCTCGCGAATCTGCAGGCGGTAACCGCTGGCCACCTCCTTGAGCTCGAAGGCGCGGCCGTTGCACGACTTGCCCAGCAGCTCCAGCGCCTGCCTGAAGACCTTGGGCTCCGGTCGCTCGGCTTCCTCGAACAGTTCGTACAGGCGCTCCAGGGATTGCGGCTTGCCCGAAGCCAGCAGAAAGGCTTCGATCAGCGACGCCAGGTCGCGGGGTTCATTCAGGTTCATCAGGGTCTTCAACAAGCGCCGGGCGAAGCCGCACGTGGATGGCGGCGAAGGGTTCATTCTGCACCAGTTCGATCAGCGATTCCTTCACCAGCTCGAGAATCGCCATGAAGGTCACCACCACGCCCAGCTTGCCCTCCTCGGCGGCGAACAGCTCGACGAACGGCACGAAACCGCCGCCCTTCAGGCGTTCCAGCACCTGGCTCATGCGCTCGCGGGTGGACAAGGTCTCGCGGGTGATCTGATGGCTTTCGAACAGGTCGTTGCGGCGCATCACCTCGGCCATCGACACCAGCAGCTCTTCCAGGCTGACCTGGGGCAACAGCTTGCGCACCTTGGCCTGCGGCGCCTCCAGCCGCGGCACCACCAACTCGCGGCCAACCCGTGGCAATTCATCGATACCTTCGGCGGCGGCCTTGAAACGCTCGTACTCCTGCAGCCGGCGAATCAGTTCGGCGCGCGGATCACCCTCCTCCTCCTCGACCTCGGCCGAGCGCGGCAGCAACATGCGCGACTTGATCTCGGCGAGCATGGCAGCCATCACCAGGTATTCGGCGGCCAGCTCCAGGCGCACGCTCTTCATCAGCTCCACGTAGCCCATGTACTGGCGGGTGATTTCCGCCACCGGGATGTCGAGGATGTCGATGTTCTGCTTGCGGATCAGGTACAGCAACAGGTCCAGCGGGCCTTCGAAGGCTTCGAGGATGACTTCCAGAGCGTCCGGCGGGATGTACAGGTCCAGTGGCAGCTCGGTCAGGGCTTCGCCATAGACCAGTGCCAACTGCAGCTGCCGAGGCGTTTCGGCCTGTTCGGCCGGTGCCTCGGGCGTTTCCACCTGGCTCACGCGTTGACCAGGAACGGCGTGGGGTCGCCGCAGCCTTCACGGACCAGTTCCGGTTCATCGCCGGACAGGTCGATGATGGTCGATGCCTTGAGGTCACCGAAACCGCCGTCGATCACAAGGTCGACATGGTGCTCCAGGCGCTCACGGATCTCGTAAGGGTCGGTCATTGGCTCGGTGTCGCCCGGCAAGATCAGGCTCACACTCATCAACGGCTCGCCCAGTTCAGCCAGCAAGGCCAGGGTGATGGCATGGGCCGGCACCCGTAGCCCGATGGTGCGCCGTTTGTCGTGCAACAGCAGGCGCGGCACTTCGCGCGTGCCATTGAGGATGAACGTGTAAGGCCCCGGCACATGTGCCTTGAGCAGCCGGAAGGTGCCGGTGTCGACCTTGGCGTACAACCCCAGCTGCGACATGTCGCAGCACATCAGGGTGAAGTTGTGGGTCTTGTCCAGCCCGCGCAGGCGCCGCACCCGTTCGATGGCCGCCTTGTCACCCATCTGGCAACCCAGTGCATAGGCCGAATCCGTCGGGTACACCACCACACCGCCCTTGCGGATAATCTCGACGGCCTGCTTGATCAGGCGCTGCTGCGGGTTCTCCGGATGAATCTGGAAAAATTGGCTCACGTAGTCGTCCTGTTCATACCGCCAAAGGCTGTTCATGGCTGAATCGGCGCCACAGAGGTGGCAGGTCCTCGGGCAAAGGCCGGTAGGCACCGATCTCGCCCCAGGTGCCGGGGCCGTGGAAGTCACTGCCAGCGCTTGCCAGCAGGCCGAACTCACGGGTGAGGATGGACATGGTGCCCACCTGCTCGGCAGGCATCATCCCGTTGACCACTTCAAGCGCCTGCCCGCCTGCCTGAATATAGTCGGCAATCAGCCTTCTGCGCTTGCTGCGGGTCAGATCGTAGTGCATGGGATGCGCCAGGCTCACCCATGCATTGGACTGGCGCAAAGTGGCGACGGTTTCATCGAGGGTCGGCCAGTGCTGCTTGACGTCCCCCAGCTTGCCAGCGCCCAGCCATTTGCGAAACGCCTCGCCGCGATCCTTGACGTGCCCGGCACGCACCAGGTACTCGGCAAAATGCGGGCGCGCCGGGGCGTTGCCGCTATCGCCCAGTTCGTGCTGCACGGCGCGAGCGCCGTCGAGGGTACCGCGCATGCCCTTGGCCGCCAGCCGTTTGTCGATTTCTTCGGCGCGTAGCCAGCGGCCACGGTGCAGCGCTTCGATCGCCGCCAGCAGGGGCGGTGCGTCGAGCGGGAAGTCATAGCCCAGCACATGGATGGTCGCGCCACCCCAGGTGCACGATAGCTCCACCCCGCTGACCCAGTGCATGCCCTTGTCGCGGCACGCCTGGCGCGCCTCGGGCAGGCCTTCGATGGTGTCATGGTCGGTCAGTGCCAGCGTTTGCACCCCATGCTCATGGGCCCGGGCGACCAGTATCGAGGGCGACAGGGCGCCGTCGGAGGCCGTGCTGTGACAGTGCAGATCAACATTCATGGAGGAGCGCTTTCGCTGGAATCGATGTTTGTTATTATGCCGTCACATCCCGATTCTGGCTGCCATTGTGAAACAATTCATCGATTTCATCCCGCTGCTGCTGTTCTTCATCGTCTACAAGCTCGACCCGCGCCCCATGGAAGTCGCCGGCCACAGCTTCGAATTCGGCGGCATCTACAGCGCCACGGCCATGCTGATCATCAGCTCGCTGGTGGTCTACGGCGCGCTGTTCCTGCGCCAGCGCAAGCTGGAAAAGGGCCAGTGGCTCACCCTGGTGGCCTGCCTGGTGTTCGGCGGCCTGACCCTGACCTTCCACAGCGAAACCTTCCTCAAGTGGAAGGCACCGGTGGTGAACTGGCTGTTCGCCCTGGGCTTCGCCGGTAGCCACTTCATCGGCGACCGGGTGCTGATCAAGCGCATCATGGGCCACGCCCTGAACCTGCCCGATGCCATCTGGACCCGCCTGAACCTGGCCTGGATCGGCTTCTTCCTGTTCTGTGGCGCGGCCAACCTGTTCGTCGCCTTCACCTTCCAGGACTTCTGGGTCGACTTCAAGGTGTTCGGCAGCCTGGGCATGACCGTGATGTTCCTGGTAGCGCAGGGCGTGTACCTGTCGCGCCACCTGCACGACGACCCTTCTACCTCCAAACCCAAGGATTGACATGCTCTACGCCATCATCGCCAGCGACGTCGCAAACTCCCTGGAAAAGCGCCTGGCTGCCCGCCCGGCGCACATCGAACGCCTGCAGCAGCTGAAGGCCGAGGGCCGCGTGGTACTGGCCGGCCCACACCCGGCCATCGACAGCAACGACCCGGGCGAAGCGGGTTTCAGCGGTAGCCTGATCGTTGCCGAGTTCGACTCCCTTGCCGCGGCGCAGGCCTGGGCCGATGCCGACCCTTACATTGCCGCGGGCGTGTACGACAAGGTGGTGGTCAAGCCGTTCAAGCAAGTGCTGCCTTGATCTGAGACCGCGTGGGCTTCTTCGCGGGTAAAACCGCTCCCACAGAGACGGCGCAGGCTTCGAGCTTGCACTGCTCCTGTAGGAGCGGGTTTACCCGCGAAGAAGCCCACGCGGTACCGGCAGTTATACTGTTGCCATCAGTCTGCGGTATCTTTGCCACTGGCGGGCCGAATAGCCGCCGTCAATGGTTGAATTGAGTGAGTCATGAGCGAGCTGTTACTGATAGATGATGACCAGGAGCTGTGCGAGCTGCTCGGCAGCTGGCTGTCCCAGGAAGGGTTTACCGTGCGCGCCTGTCACGATGGCCAGAGCGCACGCCAGGCCTTGGCCACGCATGCCCCGGCGGCCGTGGTGCTGGACGTGATGCTGCCCGACGGCAGTGGCCTGGAACTGCTCAAGCAGTTGCGCAGCGAGCATGCCGAACTGCCGGTGCTGATGCTCTCGGCCCGCGGCGAGCCGCTGGACCGCATCCTCGGCCTGGAACTGGGCGCCGACGACTACCTGGCCAAACCTTGCGACCCGCGTGAACTCACCGCTCGCCTGCGTGCCGTGCTGCGCCGCAGCCACCCCACCGCCACCACCAGCCAGGTGGAACTGGGCGACCTGGTCTACAGCCCTGCCCGTGGCGTGGCCAGCATCGATGGCCGCGAAATGACCCTGACCCTGTCCGAAAGCCGCATTCTCGAAGCCCTGCTGCGCCAACCCGGCGAGCCGCTGGACAAGCAGGAACTGGCGCAGATCAGCCTGGGCCGCAAGCTGACCCTGTACGACCGCAGCCTGGACATGCACGTCAGCAACCTGCGCAAGAAGATCGGCCCCCACGCCGATGGCCGGCCACGCATCGTCGCCCTGCGCAGCCGTGGCTATTACTACTGCCTCTGAACATCTTTACCGAGCCTTTACCATCCGCTGACCGCGCTTGACGGTGATCTCCCTAGACTGTGCTCATCCGGTAACCACCGGCCCATGAAAGGAGAGACACCATGCGCAAGACCCTTATCGCCCTGATGTTCGCCGCCGCCCTGCCGACCGTGGCCATGGCCATGCCTGAAGGCGGCATGCGCCACGATGGCCCACATCATCGCGGTGATGCGCCTTTCCACCAGCTGGACCTGAGCCGTGACCAGCGCCAGCAGATCGGCAAGCTGATGGGCGAGCAGATGAAACAGCGCCGCGACATCACCGAGCGCTACCTGTCCAAACTGCCGGCTGCCGACCAGAAGGCGATGAAGGACGAACTGCAGGCCAACCGCGACAAGACCGACAGCGCGGTCCGCGCCCTGCTCAAGCCTGATCAGCAGAAGAAGTTCGACGAACTGCAGAAGGAACGCGCCGCACGGAAAGCCGAGTGGCAGGAGTTCCAGGCCTGGAAAGCTGAAAAAGGCAACAAGGCCCAGTAAGCTGTCCGCCCGATGCCCGGCCCGCCTCAGTGCGAGCCGGGCTTTTCTTGTTAGCAGGAGGTGCACTTGCGTTCACTGTTCTGGCGCATCCTGGCCAGCTTCTGGCTGGCCATCACCCTGGTTGCGGGCCTGTCGATCCTGCTGGGCCACATGCTCAACCAGGACGCCTGGATCCTCAGCCGCCACCCGGGCCTGAATACCCTGGCCAGCAAGTGGGCCAAGCATTACGAACAGGAAGGCCTGGCTTCGGCACAGCATTTTTTGGAACGGCGCAAGGACCGCTACAAGATCGACGTGCAGGTGCTCGACGACAGTGGCGAAGCCGTGGTGCCCGGCACCTTCCCGCGCCGTGCGGCGGCCTTCGAGGCACGCCAGCACAATGACCAGCGGCGCCTGCCGTGGCGCCGGTTGACCGAGGAATACACCAGCCCCGACACCGGCCAGACGTACCTGCTGATCTACCGCATCCCCCACCCGGCGCTGGATGCCTGGCACCGCGAAAGCCTGCTGTGGCCGCTCAGTGCGCTGGGCATTGCCCTGGTGGTGCTGACCCTGTTCAGCCTGCTGGTGACCCTGTCCATTACCCGCCCGCTCAGCCGTCTGCGCAGCGCCGTGCACGACCTGGGCCAGACCACTTACCAGCAGAACAGCCTGGCGCAGTTGGCGGCGCGGCGTGACGAATTCGGCGTGCTGGCCAAGGACTTCAACAAGATGGGCGCGCGCCTGCAAAGCACCATCGGCAGCCAGCGCCAGTTGCTGCGCGATGTGTCCCATGAACTGCGCTCACCGCTGGCCAGGCTGCGTATTGCCCTGGCCTTGGCCGAGCGCGCCGAGCCTGAGCAGCGTGAGGCGCTGTGGCCACGCCTGACCCGCGAATGCGACCGCCTGGAAGACCTGATAAGCGAAATTCTCGCCCTGGCACGGGTCGATGCCGAACAGGCCCATGCCGAGCCGGTGGACCTCAACGCCCTGCTCGGCAGCGTGCGCAAGGATGCCCAGCTCAGCGCACCGGAGCAGGATGTGCGCCTGGAGGCTCAGCCGGGGTTGACCTTGCAAGGTTGGCCAACGCTGATCGAGCGTGCCGTGGACAACCTGCTGCGCAATGCCCTGCGCTTCAACCCGCAGGGCCAGCCGATCGAAGTCAGCGCCGCGCGCGAGCAGGACCGTATCCTGATCAGCGTGCGTGACCATGGGCCGGGGGCGGCGGCGGAGCACCTTGCGCAGTTGGGGGAACCGTTCTTCCGTGCACCGGGGCAGGATGCGCCGGGACATGGGCTGGGGCTGGCGATTGCACGCAAGGCGGCGGAGCGACACGGTGGCAGCCTGGTACTGGAGAACCATCCACAGGGGGGCTTCGTGGCGCGGCTGGAGTTGCCTGTGACTGAAGCGACAGGCAGTTGATTTGATGTAAATGCATCCGGCCTCTTCGCGGGTAAACCCGCTCCCACAGGTAACCGCGCAAGGCCTGAAACTTGCGCCACACCCTGTGGGAGCGGGTTTACCCGCGAAAGGGCCGGATGCCTTGATACTGCAATCAGCCCAAGGCTGCGTTACTCGCCCCAGGCACTGACGAAATCAGCGGTTTCCAGAATCGGCGCGGTGCGCGGCTCGGTCAGCGGCGTACCCACATACAGGTAACCGATCAGCTCCTCGTTCGCGGCCAGCCCCAGGCCCTTGTGCACATGGGCATCGAAAGCCATGTCCCCGGTGCGCCATACCGCACCGATACCTTGCGCATGCGCCGCAATCAGGATGCCGTGCGCGGCACAGCCCGCCGCCAGCCGCTGCTCGGACTTGGGCACCTTGAAGTGGTCCTGCAGCTTGGCAATCACCACGATCAGCAACGGCGCCCGCAGGGGCATGGCGCGGGCCTTGTCCAGAGCTGCCTGGGTGGCATCCCCCTTGTGCTGCAGCGCTTCGGCGAACAGCTCACCCAGCTTCTCGCGGCCCTGGCCTTCGATGGTGAGAAAGCGCCACGGCCGCAGCTGGCCGTGGTCCGGGGCGCGCAGGGCGGCCTGGAACAGCGCCTCGCGCTGGGCGGCATTGGGCGCCGGGTCGGTCAGGCGTGGCACGGAAACACGGTTGAGCAATGCGTCGAGAGCCTCCATCGGCTACCCTCCTGGCAGGTAAATGTGCGGCCATTCTAGCGTTTACATCACCAGACCCATAGGTAGAATGGCGCCCTTCCGTTTCGAGTCAGAGCAGATCACATGGCGTTGCCGACCTTAAGGATCATTGGTTTCATCATCGGCATCTTCCTGATTACCCTCGCCGTCAGCATGGCCGTGCCCATGGCGACCCTGGTGATCTTCGAACGCACCCGTGACATGCCGTCGTTCCTCTGGTCGAGCCTGATCACCTTCATTGCCGGCCTGGCCCTGGTGCTTCAGGGTCGCCCCGAGCATGTGCACCTGCGCCCGCGCGACATGTACCTGCTGACCGTCAGCAGCTGGCTGGTGGTGTGCGTGTTCGCCGCCCTGCCTTTCCTGCTGACCCAGCACATCAGCTACACCGACGCCTTCTTCGAGAGCATGTCGGGCATCACCGCCACCGGCGCCACCGTGCTCAGCGGGCTGGACAACATGTCACCGGGCATCCTGATGTGGCGGTCGATGCTGCACTGGCTCGGCGGCATCGGCTTCATCGGCATGGCGGTAGCGATCCTGCCGCTGCTGCGCATCGGTGGCATGCGCCTGTTCCAGACCGAATCGTCCGACCGTTCGGAGAAGGTAATGCCGCGATCGCACATGGTCGCCAAGTCGATCGTGGGGGTGTACGTCGGCTTCTCGATCCTGGGCGCGCTGGGCTTCTGGTGGGCCGGCATGAGCCCGTTCGATGCGATCAACCACGCCATGTCGGCGATTTCCACTGGCGGGTTTTCCACCTCCGACCAGTCGCTGGCCAAGTGGGATATCCCGGCCGTGCACTGGGTCGCGGTGGTGGTGATGATCCTCGGCAGCCTGCCCTTCACCCTTTACGTGGCGACCCTGCGCGGCAACCGCAAGGCACTGATCCGCGACCAGCAGGTGCAGGGTTTGCTGGGCATGCTGGTGGTTACCTGGCTGGTGCTCGGCACCTGGTACTGGGCCACCACCAACCTGCACTGGCTCGACGCGCTGCGCCACGTGGCGCTGAACGTGACCTCGGTGGTCACCACCACCGGCTTCGCCCTGGGTGACTACAGCCTGTGGGGCAACTTCTCGCTGATGCTGTTCTTCTACCTGGGCTTCGTCGGCGGCTGCTCCGGCTCGACGGCGGGTGGCATCAAGATCTTCCGCTTCCAGGTCGCCTACATCCTGCTCAAGGCCAGCCTCAATCAGCTGATCCACCCACGCGCGGTGATCAAGCAGAAGTACAACGGCCACCGCCTTGACGAAGAAATCGTGCGTTCGATCCTGACCTTCTCGTTCTTCTTCGCCATCACCATCTGCGTCATGGCGCTGCTGCTGTCTTTGCTTGGCGTGGACTGGATGACCGCCCTGACCGGCGCTGCGGGTACGGTTTCGGGTGTGGGGCCGGGCCTGGGTGAAGTGATCGGCCCATCGGGCAACTACGCCACGCTGCCGGATGCTGCCAAGTGGATTCTCGCCAGCGGCATGTTGCTCGGCCGATTGGAAATCATCACCGTGCTAGTGTTGTGCATGCCGGCGTTCTGGCGCCACTGACCACCTCGGGCTCGGCGCCCAGGCGGGCGCGGTACTCGCTGGGCGTGACATGGAACCAGCGGCGAAACGCACGGTAGAAATTGCTGGGGTCGGCAAAACCCAGCAGGTAGGCGGTTTCCAGCAGGGTCATGCCCGGCTGCGCCAGGTACTGTTCGGCCAGTTCGCGGCGGGTGTCGTCAAGCAGGGTCTGGAAGCTGGTGCCCTCCTCCTGCAGCCGCCGCTGCAAGGTGCGCTGCGACAGGTGCAGGGCCTGGGCCAGGGTTTCGCGCTTGGGCTCGCCCTGCGGCAGGATGCGGCACAATACCTGGCGCACCCGGTGGGTGACCCTGCTTTCCGAGAAACGCGCCAGGTATTCGCCGGCAAAGCGGTCATGCAGGATCGCCATGGCTTCATTGGCGGTGGGCAGCGGTGCCTCCATGTCGGCGCGCTCGAACACCAGCGCATCGTGCGGCGCACCGAACACCAGCGGCGAATGGAACGCCACCTTGTAGGGTTCGATATTCTTTGGCTGCGGCCCCTGCACCAGCACCCGGCGCGGTTGCACCGGCCGACCGCTGAGCCAGCTGCACAGCGCCAGCGCACAGGCCAGCGATGCTTCGGCGCTGTGCCGGGTCGGTGGCAGGTGGTCGCCGTGTACGGTCAGGATCAGCGAATAGCCCTCGGGGCCGAGGACGAAGCTGAGGTCAGAGCTTTCGGCAATGATGCGCTGGTAACGCACCAGGCGCTCGAAGCCTTCGGCCAGGGTGCGGCTGGACATCAACGCATAACCCACCACATGGAACGATGCCGGGCGCACCACCCGCGCCATGTTAAGGCCTATGGCCTCGTTGCCCGACAGCTCCACCGCCAGTTGCCACAGCCGGGTCATGGAGTCCTGGGGGAAGCGCGCGTCGGGGTCGTCGAGGGCAGCGAAATCCAGCCCCAGCTGCTTGAACATGGCCCGGCAGTCCAGCCCTTCCAGTTCGAGTGCCTTCACGATCCCTGATGCCCAGCTGGCTGACGTGGTTCTTTCGCTCATGACAGGCTTCTTATGCTGACCGCTCCTGCGGTGAACCCCAAGGATATTCAATTGGCGCCTATTGTCACTGATAGGCTTCGCCAGTCACTCTAGACTCGAATCAGGCTCCACGCCGTGCATCTTGTCCAGAAGTGTTAATCCCGGAGCACAGCCATGAACCGCACAGCGCAGTTTCGCAGTTTTGCCGAGTTCTATCCTTACTACCTGGGGGAACACAGCAACCCCACCTGCCGCCGCCTGCACTTCGTCGGCACCAGCCTGGTGATTGCCCTGCTGGCCTACACCATCGGCAGTGGCAAATGGTTGCTGCTGCTGGCCTTGCCGGTGTTCGGCTACGGCTTTGCCTGGGTCGGGCATTTCTTTTTCGAAAGGAACCGACCTGCGACCTTTACCCATCCGCTGTACAGCCTGATCGGGGATTTCGTGATGTTCAGGGATATCCTGCTGGGCAAGATCAGCCTGTAGATCTTTTGGGGCTGCTTTGCAGCCCCTGGGCTATCAAGCCCTAAGCCGGTTCGCGCACCGCCGCTGCTGCCTTCACCTCTCGCGCCTGTATTTCCGCCAGCCGATAAAGCTCGATCGTGCCATCCCAATGCTCGATCAACGCCGTGCACGACTCCACCCAATCCCCGCAATTGAGGTACTCCACCTCCCCTACCTGGCGAATCTCGGCATGGTGGATATGCCCGCACACCACCCCATGAAAACCGCGACGGGTGCACTCGTGGGCAATGGCATCCTCGAAGTCGCTGATGAAGTTCACCGCACCTTTGACCTTGTGCTTCAGGTACGCCGACAGTGACCAATAGCCGTATCCATAGCGGGCACGCCAGTGGTTGAGCCAGCGGTTGAGCACCAGGGTGAACTCGTAGGCACGGTCACCGAGGAACGCAAGCCAGCGGTGGTAACGGGTAATCACGTCGAACTGGTCGCCATGGATCACCAGCAGGCGGCGGCCATCGGCGGTCAGGTGCTCGGCCTCGTCCACCAGCTGGATGTTGCCGAGGATCAGCCTGGAGTAACGGCGCAGGAATTCGTCATGGTTGCCGGTGACGTAGATCACCTCGGTGCCCCGCTTGCTCATGGTCAACAGGCGGCGAATCACGTTGGTGTGGGCTTGAGGCCAGTAGATACCACCGCGCAGCTTCCAGCCATCGATGATATCGCCCACCAGGTAGATACGGTCGGCCTGGTAGCCCTTGAGGAACTGCGACAGGTGTTCGGCCTGGCAGTCGCGGGTGCCCAGATGCACATCGGAAATCCACAGAGTACGCACGCGTTGCTTGCGCGAGGGACGTGACAGTTCGGCATGGGTCATGGGCAGGCTCCGGCGCAGTTTGCTGGAGACTGGCAGGCGCGGATGACAGATCGGTGGCAAAACCGTTACGAGTGATGGACCGCGGGGAATGAGGCACAATGCGCCTCTGCCCTGCGAGGACGACTCTCCCCATGACCGCCGGCCCGATCCTCTCGCTGCGCCATTACCGCGACAGCCTGATCGCCCACAGCCACGAACACCCGCAACTGGTGTTCGGCCTGCGTGGTCGCCTGGACTTCGAGGTGCAGGGGCATGGCGCCGGGATCGATCGACAGGGGTTGATCGTGGTACCAGCGGGCGCCCATCACACCTGCGCCAGCGATGGCGGCAGCGATTGCTTGGTGCTGGATGTACCAGGGGACCATTGGTTGCGCGAGCAACTGGGCGAACATGCAGATGCCAGCCGCCGCCTGCTCGACCGCCCCGCCGCCCTGGGCCTGGATGAGCGCCAGCAACAGTTGGTGGACTGGCTGGCGGCCAGCCCCATGCACGACCCGCTGATTGCCCGGCAAGGGGCAGCGCTGCTGCTGGCCAGCCTCAACCCGACGGCGGCCGCCAGCGTCACAGCCAGCCAGCGCCTGCCCTATGCCGCCTTCGATGCACATATCGAGCGGCATGCCGCCTACCCGCTGCAAGTGGCTGACCTGGCGCGCATTGCCGGGTTGTCCAGTGCCCGCCTGCATGCGCGCTTTACTGCGGAATGCGGGATGACGCCGATGGACTACATTCGCCAGCGGCGCTTGCTCAAGGCGCGACGGCTGGTGATGCAGACCTTGCTACCGATGGGGGAGATTGCGGCGCAGGTGGGGTACAGCTCGCAGAGTGCGTTTTCGGCGGCGATGTTGCGGGCGTTCGGGTGTACGCCGTTGGCTTTGCGGCGAGAGTCTGGCGACAAACCACACTAGCCTTGCGACAGAATGCATTCTCCTGAGCCTATACACTTGGCCTGTGCCGGCCCTTTCGCGGGTAAACCCGCTCCCACAGGTACTGCGCAGGCTTCGAAAGCGGTGCAGTAGCTGTGGGAGCGGGTTTACCCGCGAAGAGGCCGGCACAGCCAGTAGAGATCTTGAGCAAGGACCACCCATGAACCACCGCACCGCCCTCGGCGCCCTGCACATCGGCGCGCTGTTCTTCGGCCTCACCGGCGTCTTCGGCAAACTGGCCGCCAGCGCCAGCCCGGTGATCATCGTCTTCGGCCGCGCCGCCTTCGCCGTGCTCGCCCTGGCCCTGTTCGCCAGCCTGGCCGGCCCGGGCTGGCAACGCCTGAGCGGCCAGGACGCCCGCCGCCTGCTGCTCGGTGGCGTGCTGCTGGCCGGCCACTGGGTCAGCTTCTTCATCGCGGTAAAGGTTGCCGGCGTGGCCATCGCCACCCTCGGCTTCGCCAGCTTCCCGGCCTTTACCGTGATCCTCGAGGGCCTGCTGTTCCGCGAACGCATCCGCCGCAATGAGGCTTTGCTGGTACTGCTGGTCAGCATCGGCCTGGTACTGGTCACGCCGGCATTCGACCTGGCGAGTGAAGCCACCGGTGGCCTGCTCTGGTCATTGCTGTCGGGGCTGCTGTTCTCCCTGCTGTCACTCACCAACCGCGCCGGCTCCGGCCGCCTGCCTGCAGTGCAGGCGGCGCTGTGGCAGAACCTGGTGGTGGGCCTGTGCCTGCTGCCGTTCGCGGCGCCGGACCTGGCCGGCGTAGCCACCATGGACTGGCTGTGGATCGCCCTGCTCGGCGTCTTCTGCACCGGCGTGGCGCACAGCCTGTTCGTCGCCAGCCTGTCGGTGATCAAGGCGCGCACTGCCGCCGTGGTGTTCGGCATGGAACCGATCTACGGCATCGCCGTGGCCTGGGTGGTGTTCGCCGAAACCCCCACCCTGCGCATGTTGCTGGGCGGTGCACTGATCATCTTCGCCATCGTGCTTTCGAGCCGCCTGGCCGCCGAACAACCGCCCAGGCAGCGGCCTCTGGCCGAAAGCGCCTGATTCAGCGGTCGTTATGGCCCAGGTCACGCTGCGGGTCGATCTGGTCGCGCACCCGCTGCTTCAGTACCTTGGCTTCGGGGAAGCCACCGTCGGCTTTGCGCTCCCAGATCTGCACGCCATTGCAGGTAATGCGGAAGATACCGCCGGTGCCAGGCTCCAGGGCCACTCGGCCGAGGTCGTCGGCAAAGGTGCTGAGCAGTTCCTGGGCCAGCCAGGCGGCCCTCAGCAGCCATTGGCACTGGGTGCAATACGTGATGACAATTTCCGGTTTGCTGTCGGCCATGGTGAGGCATCTCCAGATGAGGGGCCGCTTATACTAGCGGTCTTTAGCCCACGGTTTGAGACTCACGATGCGCCGTTTGCTGTTCTGTTTCCTGCTCACCCTCTCCTCCTTCACAGCATTCGCCGCCGAACCGGCCAGGCCCAAGGTTGGCCTGGTGCTGTCGGGGGGCGCGGCCCGCGGCCTGGCCCATATCGGTGTGCTCAAAGCCCTGGAGGAACAGGGGGTACGCATCGACGCTATCGCAGGCACCAGCATGGGGGCGGTGATAGGCGGCCTGTATGCCTCTGGCTACAGCGTCGAAGAGCTGGAAAAGCTTGCCACCACCCTCGACTGGCAACAGGCGCTGTCCGATGCCCCGCCGCGCAAGGACGTGCCGTTCCGGCGCAAGCAGGATGACCGCGACTTTCTGGTCAAACAGAAGCTCAGCTTTCGCGACGACGGCAGCCTGGGCCTGCCGCTGGGGGTGATTCAGGGCCAGAACCTGGCGCTGCTGCTGGAAAGCAAGCTGGCGCACACCGCCGACACCCGTGACTTCGACAAGCTGCCAATCCCCTTCCGCGCCGTGGCCACCGACATTGCCAGTGGCGAAAAGGTGGTGTTCCGCCGTGGCCACCTGCCCCAGGTGATCCGCGCCAGCATGTCGATCCCGGCGGTGTTCGCCCCGGTCGAACTGGACGGCCGGCTGCTGGTGGACGGCGGCATGGTCGACAACATCCCGGTGGACGTCGCCCGCGAAATGGGTGTGGACCTGGCCATCGTGGTCGACATCGGTACGCCGCTGCGTGACCGCAAGCAGCTGGCCACGGTAGTCGACGTGCTCAACCAGTCGATCACCCTGATGACCCGGCGCAACTCGGAAGAACAACTGGCCAGCCTGCACCGCGACGACATCCTCATCCAGCCACCGCTGACCGCCTTCGGCGTCACCGATTTTGGCCGCGCCCGGGAAATGATCGAGGCCGGCTACCGCGCCACCCGCCTGCTCGACCCGCGCCTTGTCGCCCTGCGCCAGCCCGAAGGTGACAGCAGCCTGGCCGTGGCCCGCTCGCCACGCCAACGCACGCCGACGATCACCGCGATCAGGATCGAAAACGACTCCAAGGTCAGCGACGAGGTCATCCGCTCGTACATCCGCCAGCCGATCGGTGCGCCGCTGGAGCTAGGTCGCCTGCAGACCGACATGGGCACGCTGTACGGCCTGGACTACTTCGACCGGGTGCAGTACCGCGTGGTGCACAAGGGCGACGACAACACCCTGGTGATCAACGCCCGCGGCCGACGCGGTGGCACCGACTACCTGCGCCTGGGCCTGAACCTGTCGGACGACCTGCGCGGCGACAGCGCCTTCAATCTGGGCGCCAGCTACCGGGTAAACGGCATCAACAGCCTCGGCGCCGAATGGCTGACCCGTGGCCAGATCGGCGACCAGCAGGAGTTGTACAGCGAGTTCTACCAGCCGCTGGACGTGGGCTCGCGCTATTTCATCGCACCGTACCTGGACTTCAGCTCGCAGAACATCGAAGCCACCCTGGACAACGACCCGGTGGCCGAGTACCGCCTGGAGCGTTACGGTTTTGGCCTTAACGTGGGGCGGCAGATCGGTACCAACGGTGAAGTGCGCCTGGGCGTGGGCAAGGCCTGGGGCGAGGCCGAGGTGCGCATCGGCGACCAGGACCTGCCCAAGGTCAGTTTCAACGAAGGTTTCTACGAGCTGAAGTACTCGTTCGACACCCTGGACAACGTGTACTTCCCGCACAGTGGCGAGGATATCGGCCTGACCTTGCGCAAGTACGACCAGTCGCTGGATTCCGACCAGGATTACCGGCAGTGGATGTTCAACCTGGACAAGGCCATCAGCAGCGGGCCGAACACCTTCGTGCTGGGCGGGCGCTACGGGCGCACGCTGGATGATACCGAGGTGGTGACGTCGAGCTTCGTGCT
Source organism: Pseudomonas sp. SA233 (assembly GCF_054792385.1). Classification (NCBI taxonomy): domain Bacteria; kingdom Pseudomonadati; phylum Pseudomonadota; class Gammaproteobacteria; order Pseudomonadales; family Pseudomonadaceae; genus Pseudomonas; species Pseudomonas sp. SA233. The sequence goes on from NZ_CP096449.1 coordinate 4,216,007, forward strand.
GGGTGGCGCGCGGGAGCTGTCAGGCTTCCGCCAGGACTCGGTGTCAGGGCAGAACGTGAGCCTGATGCGCATGGTCTACTACCGCCGCCTGACGCCACGGGCCTACGTACCGCTGGACTTCCCGCTGTACATCGGCGGGTCGCTGGAGCGAGGGCGGGCGTGGAACAACGACAACGAGTTCGACAGTGGGTACATCAATGCGGCGAGCATCTTCCTGGGGCTGGAGACGCCGCTGGGGCCCTTGAACTTCACTTATGGTGCCAACAGTGCGCATGAGCAGGCGGTGTACCTGAACCTTGGGCATACCTTCTAGGGCCTGCACTGACCCTGTAGGAGCAGCCTTGTGCTGCGAAGAGGCTGGATTGACAGAAGATGTTCTGTGCCTGGAATGACCTCTTCGCAGCACAAGGCTGCTCCTACAACGATCGCGAGTGCAGGTTGATCAGGATTTCTCCAGGTTGGCCAGAATCTTGGCATGCACCCGCATGCACACCTGCAGCTCCGCCTCATCCACCCCGGTAAACAGCTCTACCCGCAGTTGATTGGCAATGGTCTCGATCTGGTCGATCAGCGGCTTGGCCGGCGGGCACAGCACTATCTTCTTCGCCCGCCGGTCCTCCAGCACCGCCTGCCGGCGTACCAGCCCCTGCGCTTCCAGGCTATCGAGCAGGCGTGCCAGGGTTGGGCCTTCGACGCCCACGCTCTGGGCCAGCTCACGCTGGGTCGGGGCCTCTTCGAAACGGGCCAGGTGCAGCAACACCAGCCAGCGCGCCTGTGAAAGGTTGAGCCCGGCCAGGCGGCGGTCCAGCTCGGCACGCCAACCCCGGGACATCTGGGCCAGCTGCATGCCGAAGCGGTGTTGGTTGTCGGTCAGGGGCATAAGCAACTCATTGAATAGATCTAATTATTAGGCAGCTAACCATGGCCCGTCCCACGAGGCAAGGCTCGGGCACTCTGGAATGTTCGATAATCGTCAAAAAACATGACAAAGGTCAGCAGATGGCAGTTCTGCCTCCGATCCTGCCACCACTTACAGCTCGAACTCGGCCGCCAGCGCAGCCCGCACGCAGTACAGCACGCCCTCCGGCACCCGTCCCCCGAACAGCGGCACGATCGCAGACACCGGTGGCAGCTCGCCCTCGCCATCGAGGAAGGCATCCTGCACTTCCATCAACAGGTCTTCCGGCAGGTCCAGGGCCTGTTCCAGGCTCAGTTCCTGGCGCCCCAGCGCCTCGGCCAGCAGGCTGTAGACGTTCTTCTCGCTGCAGTTGAGCTGGCCGGCGATCTGCGCCGGGGTCATGCCGGCGCGGGCCAGGCTGACCAGTTCGTGGCGCAGGTCGAGCACCACTTTCGGTGCTTCGTCGGTGCCACCGCTATTGTTCAGCACCTCGAGGAAGGCCTGGCCATAACGCTCCAGCTTGCGCGCACCCACGCCGCTGACCTGGGCCATGTCGCTGAGGCTGACCGGCTGGCTGCGCAGCATCTCCAGCAGCGTCGAGTCGGGGAAGATGACATAGGGCGGCACGCTGTGCTCCTCGGCCAGCTTGCGCCGCAGGGTACGCAGTGCTTCCCACAGCTCGCGCTCTTCGGCACGCACCAGCTGGCTGGCCGGGCTGCCGCCACTGGACGACGACGTCCTGGCGGTGGTCTGCGGCTTGAGGTCACGGCGCAGCTGCAAGGTCACCTCGCCCCGCAGCAGCGGCCGGCAGCTGTCGGACAGGCGCAGGCCACCGTAGCCTTCCAGGTCGATATCGACCAGGCCGCGCGCCACCAGCTGACGGAACAGCGAACGCCACTCGACCTCGGCCAGTCCCTTGCCGACGCCAAAAACCGAGAGTTTTTCGTGGCCGAAATTGCGCACCTTTTCGGTGTCCTTGCCCAGCAGCACGTCGACCAGGTGCCCGACGCCGTAGCGCTGGCCGGTGCGGAACACCGCCGACAGCGCCTGGCGGGCAGGCTCGGTGGCATCCCAGGTCTGCACCTGGTCGACACAGTTGTCACAGTGCCCGCACGGTTGCTCCAGGGTTTCGTCGAAATAGGCCAGCAGTGACTGGCGGCGGCAGCGGGTTTCTTCGCACAGGGCCAGCATGGCATCGAGCTTGTGCTGCTCGATGCGCTTGTGGCGCTCGTCCCCTTCGGAGTTCTGCAGCATCTGCTTGAGCATGACCATGTCCTGCAGCCCGTAGGCCATCCAGGCATCGGACGGCAGCCCGTCACGGCCGGCACGGCCGGTCTCCTGGTAGTACGCCTCGAGCGACTTGGGCAGGTCAAGGTGGGCAACAAAACGCACGTTCGGCTTGTCGATGCCCATGCCGAAGGCAATGGTGGCGACCATGATCAGCCCTTCCTCGTTGAGGAAACGGTGCTGGTTGGCCGCGCGCGTCTCGGCCGCCAGGCCGGCATGATACGGCAGCGCGGGGAAGCCCTGGTCACAGAGGAAGGCGGCGGTTTCGTCGACTTTCTTGCGCGACAGGCAATAGACGATACCGGCGTTGCCGCGGCGCTCGCCGAGGAACGCCATCAGCTGCTTGCGCGGCGCCTCCTTGGGCACGATGCGGTAGAAGATGTTGGGCCGGTCGAAACTCGACAGGAAGCGTTCGGCGCCTTGCAGGTGAAGGCGCTGGACGATCTCTTCACGGGTGCGCATGTCGGCGGTGGCGGTCAGCGCTATGCGCGGCACATGCGGGAACAGCTCGGCCAACTGGCCCAGTTGCAGGTATTCGGGGCGGAAATCGTGGCCCCATTGCGACACGCAGTGGGCCTCGTCGATGGCGAACAGCGAGATATCCAGATCACGCAGGAAGTCGAGCATGCGCGGCTGCACCAGGCGTTCCGGCGCCAGGTACAGCATCTTCACTTCGCCACGGCGCAGGCGCCCGGCCAGGTCACGCTGCTGCTCGGGGGTCAGCGTGGAGTTCAGCGCGGCGGCCGGCACACCCAGTTCGTCGAGCGTGGCGACCTGGTCGTCCATCAGCGCGATCAGTGGCGAGACCACCACTGTCAGGCCCGGACGCAACAGCCCCGGCACCTGGAAACACAACGACTTGCCGCCGCCGGTGGGCATCAGCACCAGGGCATCGCCGCCATTGGCCACGCAGTCGATGATCGCTGCCTGGCGCCCGCGGAAACTGTCGTAGCCAAAGACGTCCTTGAGAACGCGCTGAGCCTGTTCGAGCATGTGCAACTCCACAAATCGCCGTACCATCCCGGATACAGGCTGGACGAAAAACCCGCCCCGCACACGCCAAATGCGTAAGCGGTTTTTGCCAGGCGGCCGGCAAATCCTGCCCCTGGATGAAAAATCGCGGAGTATACCGCAGCACCGCCCCGCGCAGGGCACCACGGCGATAGACGTTCCCTTTGCCCCGCTGCCGTCGCAAGGTGCTAGAATTCGTTATCGTTTATTCCCCAAGGTAGCCCTGTAATGTCCTTCGCCGAGCAACTGACCCGCCTGCAAGCCTTCCTCGACGCCGACGAGCTGCACGAAGAAGCGCTGGACTATGTCGCCGCCCACGGCTACCTCACCGCCCTGTCGATCAATGCCGAGGAAGTGCCCGAGCGCGAATGGATCGACGCCCTGTTCGCCGAAGAGCCGCACTACGCCAGCGACGCTCAGCGCACCGAGATCGAGGCCACCCTGGTGGCGCTCAAGGCACACATCGCCCGCCAGCTGGCCAGCGACGACGAATTCGAGCTGCCGTGCGACCTCGACCTGACCGAAGAGCCGGACGATTCCGACCTGCGCGGCTGGTGCATCGGCTTCATGGAAGGCGTATTCCTGCGTGAAGAGGCCTGGTTCGAAAACGCCGAGGAAGAAGTCAGCGAGATGCTGCTGCCAATCATGGTCGGCTCGGGCCTGTTCGACGAGCAGCCGGAGTTCGCCGACATCGCCAGCAACGCCAACCTGCAGGACGACATGATCGTACAGATCCCCGAAGCACTGACGGCGCTGTTCCTGCTGCTGCATGCCCCTGACGAAAAGCCGGCACTGCTCAAGCCACGTCACCACTAAGTCGCCTGTGCGCTACCTGCTGCTGGCCACCGGCTGGCTCAGCGTCGCGTTGGGGGTGTTGGGGATATTCCTGCCGGTATTGCCCACCACCCCGTTCCTGCTATTGGCGGCTGCCTGCTTTGCCCGCAGTTCGCCGCGCTTTCACCACTGGCTGGTTCATCACCCCAAGCTCGGGCCATGGATCCGTGACTACCTAAGTGGTGAAGGTATCCCCCTCAAGGGCAAGGTCTACGCCATCGGCCTGATGTGGGCCAGCATCGGCCTGTCGTGCTATCTGGTGCCCCTGTTCTGGGCACGCATCTTCATGTTGTCCAGTGCCGTCCTGGTAAGCCTGTATATCCTCAGCCAGAAAACCCTGCACAAGCCAAAGTGACAATATTCTGTCGCCAAATATCACTTTCGCCTAATTCGTGCTTCCCTTATCCGAAATGATTCTGGAACTCGGTTAAAGCCCTGTATTCATTGGCCTTAATGGAGTTTTACGCCGCCATTTCCAAGGTTCACCTGCGAGCCTGTTAGATAATTTAATTAGGTTATGGCAATCTGATATGAATAAATCTTCTTGCCTATCGCGTTGAATGTACTTAGCTGTGTTATTAAAAACCTGCAACACTATATGAAATAACTTTATCGTCATTTTTTTGGCGAACAGCAGGATCAATTCCAGGATCAGGGAGATGTACCATGCGCGTTTTGAACCCCATCACCAGTGCATTACTGTTGGCCCTGGCGAGTGCCAACGTACAGGCGATGTCGATCACCGAGGCTGTCCAGAGCGCCGTGGACTACCACCCGCAGGTCAGCTCCAACCGCAACAGCAAGCTGTCTGCCGATGAAGATGTGAAGTTTGCGCGTGGTGGCTACTACCCTTCCGTGGATCTGGTTGCCGGCTATGGCCGCCAGCGTTCTGACAACACCACGACGCGTGCCGAGGGCAACCACAACAAGGAAACCCTCAACTACACCCAGTCCGAGCTGCGCCTGCGGCAGATGATCTTCGACGGCTTCAACACCTCGAATGAAGTGGGCCGCACCGAAGCGGTCTCCACCTCCCGCGCCTACTACACCCAGGCCGTTGCCCAGGATGTCGCCCTGCGTGCAGTCGAGGTGTACCTGGAAGTGCTCAAACGCCGTGAACTGGTGACCCTGGCCAGGAACAACCTGCAAGCCCACCTGCGCGTCAACGACCAGATCGGCCTGCGCAACGAGCGCGGCGTCGGCAGCACCGCCGACCTTGACCAGTCCCGCGCACGTCGCGCCCTGGCGGAAAACAACCTGGACACCGCCGAAGTCGACCTGGCCGATGCCGAGGCCAACTTCTTCAGCGTCGTCGGCCGCATGCCGGACGAGCTGGAAAGCCCGCAGTCCATCAAGGGCGAAGTGCCTGGCACCCTGGACGAAGCCCGCGACGGCATGCGCCAGAACAACCCGTACATCAAGTCTGCCCAGGCTGACGTCAATGCTGCCGAGCAGCAATACGAAGTGGCCAAGTCGACCTTCTACCCACGCTTCGACGCCATTCTGGCTACCGGTGCCAACAACAACACCGGTGGCGAGAAGGGCCACAACAACAACGACTGGCAAGCCGGCGTGGAGATGAACTACAACCTGTTCCGCGGCGGCAGCGACAAGGCTCGCCTGCAGTCCGACGCGCACAAGATCAACCAGGCCCTCGACATCCGCAACAACGCCCTGCGTGAGCTGACCGAAAACCTGAGCCTGGCGTGGAACGCCATGAACAACGCCAGCAAGCAGCTGCCGACTGCGCGTGAATACGCCGAGACCACCAAGCGCGTGCGTGCCGCCTACCAGGACCAGTTCGGCCTGGGTCAGCGCACCCTGCTTGACGTGCTGGACAGTGAAAACGAGCTGTACAACGCCGACCGTCGCTACACCGAGGTGCGTTATACCGAGGAGTTCTCGCGCTACCGCGTGCTTGCGACCATGGGCGAGCTGTTGACCAAGCAACGTATTTCGCTGCCGCCGGAAGCGCTGGCTACCACCGAAGTACGCACCGAGGCGCGTTTGCCTGATATGCGTTGATCGGGTTCGAGATAGCCGGGGCCGCTTTGCGGCCCATTCGCAGCACAAGGCTGCTCCTACAGATGTTGCGCGCTTTCCTGTAGGAGCAGCCTTGTGCTGCGAATGGGCTGCAAAGCAGCCCCCTGCCCTCACTCACTACCATGGTTACGCTGGAACGTCTCCAAACCCATGGCCCTGATCTGCCCCTCGATCAACGCCTCGAACGGTGCCAGCAGCGCATCGAAACAGGCAGGCCGCTCCAACGCGTTCAGCGCTCCTACCACCGCCTCGATAGTCGACAACGCCCCCGCCTCCGGCGCCTTGCGCAAGCGGTAGCGTGAAGGCGCGACAGGCCCCAGCGTCACTCGCGGCAACGCCTCCAGCAACGGGTTCAGGTACAGCAGCTTGCGCGCCTTGCGCCAGGTGCCGTCGGGTACGATCAACAGCAAGGGTTTGTCGTCCGTCTCGCCATAGGCCACCAACTCCTGGGCGTCGTCGCCCGGGAACAGCAGGGCCGGCCGGTAACCGGGGGTCGCCAGCAATTCGTTCAGGTCATCGAATACCTCGCCTACCCGCAACTCGGCGTTGTTCAGGCCAAGGGCGGCCAGGCGGGCGGTATTCAAGGCATGGGCGGTTTCACTGGGGTGCTGCAGCAGGATGACGCGGGTACGGCTGTCGAGCGCAGGGATCAGTGAGCAGAGGCAATGGTCGAGCGGGCGCTGGCAGCGCTCGCAGCGGGGTCTGGGCATGGGGTTCTCCTTGGCGGGAACAGTTTGCCACAGAACCGGGGCCCGCTTTGCGGCCCCGGCGATCTCAACGGTTGAACCGCTCTGCCAGGCTATGCAGGTATTCCGCCATGCGCTCAAGGTCCTGGCTGATTTCAGCGCCCTGCCTGGCTTGCCCGGCACTCTGGTCGCACAGGTGGGCTATGCGCACGATCTGCTGGTTGATGTCCTCGGCCACATGGCTCTGCTGCTCCGACGCCGTCGCCATCTGCTGGCTCATGCCGGTGATGCGGCTGACCGCCTGGGCAATCCCGCTCAACGCTGCCTGCACCGCCTCGACGCTGTGCACGCTGTCCCGCGAGATCTGCTCGCCACGGCTGGCGGTGCTGACCGCGCGCTCTGCACCGGCGCGCAACGAGGCGATGATCTGGTGGATCTCCTCGGTCGAGGCACGGGTGCGCTGGGCCAGCGAACGCACCTCGTCGGCCACCACGGCAAACCCGCGCCCCTGTTCGCCGGCACGCGCCGCCTCGATGGCTGCGTTGAGCGCCAGCAGGTTGGTCTGCTCGGCGATCGAGGTAATCACATCGACCACGCTGCCGATCGACTGGGTCTGCTCGGCCAGGGCATTGACCGCCTGGCCGATGTCGTTGACCGCATTGCTCATGCTGCCCATGGCTTGCAGGCTCTGCATCGCCAGCTCGCTGCCCTGTTGCGCCAGCTGGTCGGCATCGCCCGCTGCGTGCGCCGTGCTCTGCACGTTGTGGGTAACCTGCTGGATGGTCGCCGCCATCTGCGCGATGGCGGCGGCGGACTGGTCGGTCTCGTTGCGCTGGCGGTCGAGCATCTGTGCCTGGGCATCGGACAAGTCGGACGACTGCGCTGCCCGCGACTTCACCCCGACCCCGGCATCCACCAGGCGGGTCAAGGCCGTTTGCAGGCGTGCTTCTTCACTGATGATGGCAAGATCCAGCTGGCCTTGCAGGCCTGGGTTATCACTGTAGGTCAGTGCCACCAGCGGGCTGGTGAAGGCCTTGGGATGCTCGGCCAGCGTGCGGCGGACCGCCTGGTTCTGCCGGTGCTCGACCAGATACCAGGCCACCAGCAGGCTGGCCATCAGCACCCCGAGCGCCGCGTAGGGCGGTAGCCACAGGTAGCCCGCCGCCGACAGCAGGCCCGCACTTATCAATGGCCAACCGTGGCCCAGGCCATGCAGCAGGCGGGCCGCCCACGGCACCGGTGTGCGGCCGGCCCGCAGGCGCGCATACAACGCCTCGGCGCGACGGATCTGCTCGCGAGTGGGCACCGAGCGCACCGACTCGTAACCACTGATGCGGCCCTGCTCATAGATGGCCGTGACGTAGGCGCTGACCCAGTAGTAATCACCGTTCTTCGCCCGGTTCTTGACGACCCCCATCCACGGTTTGCCTTGCTTGATGGTTTCCCACATGTGGCCGAACACTGCCGGCGGCATGTCCGGGTGGCGCACCAGGTTGTGGGGTTGGCCGACCAGCTCGTCGTAGGTGAACCCGCTGATCGCCACGAAAGCGTCGTTGCAGTAGGTGATGCGGCTGTTGAGGTCAGTGGTGGAAATCAGGCGTTGATCGTTGGGAAAGGTTCTTTCGTGCTCAGTGACGGGCAAATTCATGCGCATCTTGGGCAATCCTTGCAGGATGAAAGGGAGGTAGACAGCAGCACACGCAAATTTGATATATAGCAGGACGCCATTACGTTGTCGGTCGACAGCACCAACAATTTAACGGGTGCCGACGAAATACAGCATATGCCGGGCTTCAGCCCACGTTGAGCTGGCTTTTGAGGAGGTCGCGGAAGGTCTGGATCAATGGCTCGCGGCTGCGCCCGCGGCGAATGATCAGCGAGAATGGTGCCTGGTAGCCGAAGGTCGACGGCGACAGCACGCGCAAGTCGCCCTTGTCGACCCAGGCCTGGGCATAGTGCTCGGGCAGGTAGCCGATGTAGGCCCCGGACAGAATCAGGATCAACTGCGCCTCCATGCTCTCCACCGTCGCCGCGCTGTGCTTGAAGCCATGCCGGGCCAGTTCGGCCTGGCTCCAGTAGCCACGCCCGACCATGCGCTGCTGGGTCACCACCTGCTCGGGGATGCGCCGTTCGGCATACAACGGGTGGCGGCTGCTGCAGTACAGCCAGTGCTGCTCACGGTACAGCGGCTGATAGAGCAGCCCGCTCATGCGCGAGGAGAACGCCCCGATCGCCAGGTCCAGACGGTTGTCCTGCACACCCAGTTGCAGCTCGTAAGGGCTGGATACCGACAAATGCAGGTGCACCGCCGGGTGTTCCTGGCTGTAGGCGCCGATGGCTTCGGCCAGCGGCAAGGCCCTGTCACCGACCGTGGAATCGATCACCCCCAGGTTGAGGGTGCCACGCAACTCGCCCTTGAGGGCGGCGGCGTACTGTTCGAAGCCGTCCAGCTCGGCCAGCAGGCGCAGGGTTTCCTGGTGGAACAGCTCACCCTTGCTGGTCAGGCTGAAGCCGCCACGGCCACGGTGGCACAGCACGATCCCCAGGGCACCTTCCAGCTGGCTCATGTAGGTGCTGATGGCCGAGGTCGACAGGTTCAGCTCGCGCTGGGCATTGGCAAAGCCCTGGTGGCGCACCACGCTGACGAAGATGCGCAGCAGTTTCAGGTCGGGCAAGGTCGAGGCCATGGTGCAACGGTTCCGCAGGGGGTATTAGCGCGCAGTCTAACCGCTCTGCCGCCTTTAGTTCAGAAATTCCTGAACTAAGTATTTGCCGGTAGCGATTTTTCCCCGGCACTACCTTCAGCAGACTTGGCCGAAATGTCCCTGCCCGCCGGCAAGACCACACCTGGAAGGCGCGCGGCGGCACAGGTTCGAACAAACAGAACAATCGACCGACTGATGAGGCCCACCGTGGACAAGATCCTCCACCAACCACTGGGCGGCAACGAAATGCCGCGTTTCGGCGGCATCGCCACCATGCTCCGTCTCCCCCACCTGCAAAGTGCCCAAGGCCTGGACGCCGCCTTCATCGGCGTGCCACTGGACATCGGTACTTCGCTGCGCTCCGGCACCCGTTTCGGCCCGCGTCAGATCCGCGCCGAATCGGTGATGATCCGCCCGTACAACATGGCCACGGGAGCTGCACCGTTCGACTCGCTGTCGGTGGCCGACATCGGTGACGTGGCGATCAACACCTTCAACCTGCTGGACGCAGTGCGCATCATCGAAGAAGCGTATGACGAGATCCTCGAGCACAACATCATCCCGCTGACCCTGGGTGGCGACCACACCATCACTCTGCCGATCCTGCGCGCGCTGCACAAGAAGCACGGCAAGATCGGCCTGGTGCACATCGATGCCCACGCCGACGTCAACGACCACATGTTCGGCGAGAAGATCGCCCATGGCACCACCTTCCGCCGTGCCGTGGAAGAAGGCCTGCTCGATTGCGAGCGCGTGGTGCAGATCGGCCTGCGCGCCCAGGGCTACACCGCCGATGACTTCAACTGGAGCCGCCGCCAGGGCTTCCGTGTAGTCCAGGCCGAAGAGTGCTGGCACAAGTCGCTGGAACCGCTGATGGCCGAAGTGCGCGAAAAGGTCGGCGGTGGCCCGGTGTACCTGTCGTTCGACATCGATGGCATCGACCCGGCCTGGGCTCCCGGTACCGGCACCCCGGAAATCGGCGGCTTGACCACCATCCAGGCGATGGAGATCATTCGCGGCTGCCACGGCCTGGACCTGATCGGCTGTGACCTCGTCGAAGTCTCCCCGCCTTACGACACCACCGGCAACACCTCGCTGCTCGGTGCCAACCTGCTGTTCGAGATGCTCTGCGTGCTACCGGGCGTAGTGCGTCGTTAATACCGCTATACCCCGGCAGGAGCCATGAGGGAGGGCCACAGAGGCCCGCCAACAATACGACAAGACCGCCGGGCGCCGTGAACCCGCCCGCGTGGTCGATCTCGCCATAATAAAGATAATCGGGAGACCCCCAATGGCCTTGGACATCATTGTTGTAATGATCTATACCGCCGGCATGCTCGGGCTTGGCTGGTACGGCATGCGGCGCGCGAAAACCCATGAGGACTACCTGGTGGCCGGGCGCAACCTCGGCCCGGTCCTGTACATGGGCACCATGGCCACCACCGTACTCGGTGGCGCTTCCACCGTCGGCACCGTACGCCTGGGCTACGTCCACGGCATCTCCGGCTTCTGGCTGTGCGCAGCCCTGGGCCTGGGCATCATCGCCCTCAACCTGGTGCTGGCCAAACCCTTGCTGCGCCTGCGCATCTTCACCGTGACCCAGGTGCTGGAACAGCGCTACAACCCGGCCGCACGCCAGGCCAGCGCCGTGATCATGCTGGCCTACGCACTGATGATCGGCGTCACCTCGACCCTGGCCATGGCCACCGTATTGCAGGTGCTGCTCGACCTGCCGTTCTGGGCCTCGCTGCTGCTGGGCGGTGGTGTGGTGGTGCTGTACTCGACCATTGGTGGCATGTGGTCGCTGACGCTGACCGACATCGTCCAGTTCGTGATCAAGACCGTCGGCCTGATGTTCATCCTGCTGCCGGTGTGCCTGTACAAGGCCGGTGGCTGGGACACCTTGGTGGCCAAGCTGCCGGCGGCCAGCTTCCAGCTGACCACCATTGGCTGGGACACCATCATCACCTACTTCCTGATCTACTTCTTCGGCATCCTCATCGGCCAGGACATCTGGCAGCGGGTGTTCACTGCCCGTGATGAGAAGGTCTGCCAGCGTGCCGGCACCACCGCCGGTGTGTACTGCATACTGTACGGCCTGGCCTGCGCCGCGATCGGCATGGCTGCGCATGTGCTGATGCCCGACCTCGCCAACCCTAACAATGCCTTTGCCGAGATGATCAAGACCACGCTGCCCGATGGCATCCGTGGCCTGCTGATGGCAGCGGCGCTGGCCGCCATGATGTCCACCGCCAGCGCTGGCCTGCTGGCTGCGTCCACCACCCTGACCGAAGACCTGCTGCCCAAGCTGCGTGGCGGCAAGGCGTCGAGCCTGGGCGTCAGCCGCCTGTTCACCCTGCTCACCGGCCTGGTGGTGCTGGGCATTGCGCTGGTGGTGAACGATGTGATCAACGCCCTGACCCTGGCCTACAACCTGCTGGTCGGCGGTATGCTGATCCCGCTGATCGGGGCGATCTTCTGGAAGCGCGCTACCACCGCCGGGGCTATCGCCAGCATGTCGCTGGGCTTTGCCACCGCGCTGCTGTTCATGTTCAAGGATGGGCTGGAGGCCAATACGCCGATCTACTACAGCCTGGCAGTTGGTCTGGTCAGCTTTGTGGTGGTCAGCCTGATGTCGCGTAAATCGGTAGCGGCGGTTAAGCTGGCCTGATAGGTCCCGGTTGCCTGTACTGGCCCTTTCGCGGGTAAACCCGCTCCTACAGGAATATCACAGGCCTCGAGTGCTGTGGGGTACCTGTTGGAGCGGGCAAGCCCGCGAAGAGGCCGGTACAGGCAACACACAACTGGCAGACACAAAAAGGCCGCTGCACCCACCCAGGTGCAGCGGCCTTTGTCTGTATCAGCGACGACGCGGTTGGCGTTTGCGCTGCTCTTCATCAGTCGGGATCGGCACCGGCTGCAAGGGTGGTGGAATCAGCCCCAAGGCGACAGCCAGGTCATGGAGCCAGTTGGACAGTGGTTTATTCATAATGCCCCCTTGACGGGTCAGCCTCACGGCAATTCAATCCTGCGATGTTTCATACAGATCATAGCCCTATGTCCTGTATTACGCATGCCTCTAAAGCTACAGATACGGGCCATTTTGATACGGATCAAGCCGTAACGGCGCATTCCGACGACTGGTTAATCGTTTCGCTTTGTTGCAGGTCGATCCAGGCCTGCAAATTTGCCCCGCGCATGCCCTGGCGCCACATCAACCAGGTGACCGCCTGATCGAACGGTGCCTGCAGCTGGTGCACCCGCACCCGGTCGCGCCCGGGTAGGCTGTCGAGCATCGACCTGGCCATCATCGCCACACCCGCGCCAGCGATCACGCAGGCCAGCATGCTCTGGTACGACTCGATTTCCATCACCCGGCCCATGGGCGTATGGGCATGGGCATACCAGGCCTCCAGGCGCATGCGGTACGAGCAGCCCTGGCGAAAGGTGAACACCGCCTTGCCGGCCACATCCTTGGCAGTGTGTACCGCAGGGTGCTCGGGGCTGGTGATCAGCACCAACTGCTCATCGCAAAGCGGCACGCCATCCAGCCCGGCCAGGCTCGGTGGCCCATCCACCAGGGCCGCGTCCAAGGTGTGGTTGAGCAGGCCTTCCAGCAACTCGCCACTGGGCGCCGCACGCACCTGCAAGTTAACCGCCGGGTAGGCCTGATGATAACGCGCCAGCAACCCCGGCAAATGGGTCGCCGCCGTGCTGTACATGGTCCCCAGCACGAAGTCCCCGGCCGGTTGGCCGCCCCGCACGGCGGCCAGCGCCTCGTCGCGCAAGGCTGACATGCGGTTGGCGTAATCCAGCAGCACCTTGCCCGCGGGCGACAGCTGCAGGCGCTGGCGCTCGCGCAGGAACAGCTCGACACCCAGTTGCTCTTCGAGCTGGCGCAAGCGCGTCGACAGGTTCGACGGCACCCGATGCAGGCGCTCTGCGGCGCGGGTGACCGAACCTTCCTCGGCCACGGCCTGGAAGATACGCAGTTGGCTGAATTCCACGGCATTCTCCAAAACAGAACAACTTGATCATCATTATTCAATTTTATTGAAAAAGAAACCGCCCTAACCTGCCAGCCATCGCTTACATCCGTGCAGGAGACTTGTCATGTCGCCACTCATTCAACTGCTGGCCAGCGCCGTGGCGCTGATGATGGCCATGGGCATCGGCCGTTTCGCCCTGACCCCGCAGCTGCCGCAACTGATCGCCGAAGGCCAGTTCGACCTGACGGTCGCCGGGCTGGTGGCCGCGGCCAACTACCTGGGTTACTTCATCGGCGCGGTCGATGCCATGTTCGCCCGCTCGCCGGGCCAGGTGCGCCTGCGCCTGCACGGTGGGCTGTGGCTGTGCGTACTGCTGACTCTGGCCTCATGGGCCGCAGACGGGTTCTGGAGCCACCTGCTGCTGCGCTTCGGCACCGGCGTGGCCAGCGCCTGGGTGCTGGTGATGATCACCAGCCTCAGCCAACAGGTGGCCAATGCCGACAACCGCCAGCGCCTGGGTGCCCTGGTGTTCGCGGGGCCCGGCCTGGGCATTGCGCTGACTGGTTTGCTGGCGCTGGTGGCGCATTTGTGGGGGCTCGGCTCGGCAGCGCTGTGGCTGATCTATGCCATGGCCGCGCTGGTGATGCTGCTGGCGGTGCGGCCTTGGCTGCCCAGGGCGCTGCAAGCCGCGCCGGTATCGCCCGCTATACACCTGGGCCCGACCCGCAGTGTCGGCATCGGTCGCCTGGGGCTGGTATATGCGCTGTATGGCGTAGGTTACATCCTGCCGGCCACCTTCCTGTCGCAGATGGCCAACCAGCAGTTCCACGGGCAGTGGCTCGCAGACCTGTTCTGGCCGGCATTCGGCCTGGCGGCGGCGCTGGGGGTTCTGCTCGTGAGCCTGCGGCGTGGCGGCCGAACCGCGACCTGGCTCACCGCCACCCTGTGGCTGCAGGGGCTGGGTGTGCTGGCCTGCCTGATGGGCGGAGGTGTCGGGCTGGCGTTGGGCGTGGTGCTGTGTGGCGGGCCGTTCCTGGCCTGCATGCAACTGGTGATGCAACGTTCGCGGGAGCTGGCGCCGCATGCCACGCAGCGCAATGCCGGGCTGCTGACAGCCTGTTTTGCCCTGGGGCAGTTGAGTGGGCCGCTGCTGGCTGCGGTCAGCAGCCATTACAGCGGCGGGCTGCAGCCGGCGCTGATGGTGGCTGCGGGTGGGTTGGTGGTGGCTGGGGGGCTGGTGCTGTTTGGCAGCGCTGCACAGCAGGGCAGCGCCTGTCAGGCCAAGGCAGCATCCTGAATCATGGTTGCCTGTGCCGGCCTCTTCGCGGGTAAACCCGCGAAGAGGCCGTAACAGGCTAAACCTCACCCCACAAACTTACGCAACTGCTGCTTAACCCAAGGCTCGGCACTCACCAGAACCACCCCCAGCAGCACCATCAACGCGCCAACCACAAAGTTCAGGCTCAGCGGCTCATCCAGCAACAACACGCCGAAGGTCACCCCGAACAGCGGGGTGATGAACGAGAACACTGCCAGGTTCGACGCCAGGTATTTGCGCAGCAACCAAAACCAGGTCAGGTAGCTGATGAACGACACCACAATCCCCTGGAACAGCACGCTGCCCATCGCCAGCGGGGTCAGCGTCACCGCGCCGATCTGGCCGCTGAGCAAGGCAATCAGCAGCAACCCGGCAAAGCCCACCGCCAGCTGATAGAACAGGGTCAGGGTCGCCGGTGCTTCCGACAGCCGCGAGCAGCGCACCACCACCGTAGTCGCTCCCCAGGCCAGCCCGGCGATCACGCCAAAGGCATCCCCCAGCAGAGTGCGGCCATCCATGTGCTCGAACGACATACCGCCGGCAAACGCCATGGCAATGCCGCCGAACGCCAGCAGGATCCCAAGCCATTGCAGCAGCCGCAGGCGTTCGCTGGGCAGCCTGAAATGCAGGCCCAACGCGGTAAACACCGGCGCTGTATAGAGGAACACCGACATGTGCGCCGCCGACGTCAGCTTCAGCCCCTCGGCAATGAACAGGAACTCCAGGCCGAACAATCCGCCCGCCACCACCCCGGCACGCCAGGTGCTGCCGACCTGCTCCCAACCCCCGCGCCAGCACAGCATCAGGCCCACCAGCACGGCGGCGATACCGTTGCGCAAGGCCGCCTGCATCACCGGCGCGATATCAATGGCGGCAGTCTTGATCAGGACCTGCTGGCAGCCCCAGATCAGGCACAGCCCCAGCATCACCTGGAAGGCAAAGGCATCAGGGTTCTTGCGGGCCGCGCTCATGAGCGGGCCTCTGCGATGGTCATTGGCATGGGCGAGGGCTCGGCAGTTATTCAGGAACTACCGATTATCGGGTTTCCATGGCCGCCCTTGCCAGCCTCAAAACGACCTCAGGCGATCTGTGCCTTCGCCGACACCTGCTCGAAGGTGGTTTCATCCAGCGCATCCTCCTGCTCGTCCAGCACCTGGCGCGGGTGCTCGAAGCCGGGGATGCTGCTGTCGATCAGGCTCATCAACCGCGAGCCTCGTTCGGTCAGCACGAAATTCTCGCCATTACCGCCATCTTCTTCGGGTCGGGTTTCGATGAAACCACGCTCGAACAACAGCTTCTCGTATTCGCAGGCACGGGTTTTCAGGTGGTCCAGGTCGCCCACCGGCTCCCCCTTGGCAGCCAGTGCCGCAGCGTGCTGCTCGGCATAGGGGCGTGGCGTGAAGCTGTGACCGGCGCCGTTCTGCACCTCGTGCAGCAAACGCTCGATCAGGTCCCAGTCGTAGGCGATGCTCATGGCTACGGGCTCCTGCTGTGGACGGAAGGGGTACACAGGTTGGGACCTGCCGAGGTTGCCCGGCGTTCCGAAATATCTCAGCGCTGGCGTTTTTGCGCTTGCATGTACTGACGCAGCAACTGGTTGATCCGGGTCTGGTAGCCGCTACCCTGCTCTTTGAACCAGGCGAGGACATCGGAATCGAGGCTAGGTCAGATGCCCAGCTGGGGACAGGCTGACCATGAAGTGCCACCGGTCGAAGGCGCTGAACTAACGGCCAGGCACATGCCTCCACCGGGCATCACCACCGCCGGAGGTAGGAAGGATGAAACTGCTGCTGCCCATTGCCTGTGCTACTGCCCTGTCCTGCGCCCTGCCCGCCTGGGCCTGCACACCGGAAGAAGCAACGCAGAAACGCGAAGAGCTGGCCGGGTTGGTCACCCAGTTGACCGAGCAGAACCCGCAGAAGGCCAAGGAGATCAATGACGAGCTTCAAGGGATGGAGCTTGGGACGGCGAGCAAGGATTTGCCCGACAAGTGTCAGCTGATCGACAAGCGGATCAAGGAGTTGAAAGAGGCGGAGAAAAAGGCTGAATAGTTGTCGCCTGTGCTGGCCTCTTCGCGGGTAAACCCGCTCCCACAGGGATCGCACAGGCCTGGAAGCCTGTGGGGTCGCTGTGGGAGCGGGTTCACCCGCGAAGAAACTAACACCGTTACCGAGCGTTACTCAGCCGCAGGCTTGCGCTTCTTCAGCGGCGCCAGGCCGTCAGCACTGGCCAGCGGTGCATTGGCCTTCGGCTTGGCGGTTGGCTTGCGCTTGGCGGCCACCTTCTTGTCACCGGTCTTCTTCTCGACCTTTTTCTTCTTGCTGCCAGCCGCCTTGCCCGAGGCCTTGACCTTCTTAGGCCCGTTGTAGGTGCCCTTCACTTCCTTGATCACCCGGCGCTCGAACTGCTGCTTGAGGTAGCGCTCGATGCTCGACATCAGGTTCCAGTCGTTGTGGGTGATCAGCGAGATCGCCAGGCCTTCGCCACCGGCACGACCGGTACGGCCCACGCGGTGCACGTATTCGTCACCGCTGCGCGGCATGTCGAAGTTGATCACCAGGTCCAGGCCGTCGATGTCCAGGCCACGGGCCGCAACGTCGGTAGCCACCAGCACCTTGGAGCTGCCCTGCTTGAAGCGGTCCAGGGCCAGCTTGCGGTCCTTCTGGTCCTTCTCGCCGTGCAGCACGAAGGCCTTCACGTCCTTGGCCACCAGGTGGCCGTAGATGCGGTCGGCCAGGGCGCGGGTGTTGGTGAAGATGATCGCCTTGTCGAAGGTTTCGTTGGCCAGCAGCCACTGCACGATCTGCTCTTTGTGCTGGTCGTGGTCGGCGGTGATGATCTGCTGGCGAGTGCCTTCGGCCAGCTGCGAGACACTGTTGAGCATCAGGTGCTCTGGGTCTTTCAGCACCTTGCCGATGATGTCGCGCAAAGCCGCACCACCGGTGGTGGCGGAGAACAGCAGGGTCTGCTGGCGGTTCTCGCACTCCTTGCACAGGCGCTCCATGTCTTCGGCAAAGCCCATGTCGAGCATGCGGTCGGCTTCGTCGAGGATCAGCACCTGCACGTGGGACAGGTCGAGGTTGCCCGCATTGAGCTGCTCGAGCAGGCGGCCCGGGGTGCCGATCAGCACATCCGGCACCTTGCGCAGCATGGCGGCCTGTTCCTTGAAGTCTTCACCGCCGGTAACCAGGCCCGACTTGATGTAGGTGAACTGCGAGAACAGCTGTACCTGCTTGAGGGTCTGCTGGGCCAGTTCACGGGTCGGCAGCAGGATCAGCGCGCGGATCTCGACGCGGCGTTCGCGCAGGTCGACCAGGCGGTTGAGCAACGGCAGCACGAAGGCCGCGGTCTTGCCGCTGCCGGTCTGCGCGGTCACGCGCAGGTCACGCCCTTGCAGGGCCAGGGGGATGGCCGCGGCCTGCACCGGGGTTGGCTCGACAAAGTTAAGCTCGGCCACGGCTTTAAGCAGGCGTTCATGCAGGGCGAATTGGGAGAACACGGAGGTAACCTCAGGCAAGTGCGGAAAATTCAGTTGCATAGGGTAACGTTTTCTGCCGCCTTAGCCGAATTTCTTTTGGCAACTTTGTCGCCATCCGCGCTCTAATGGCGCTTCGTTTGGCAACAAGACTGTACGCAAGCCCATGGATATCCAACGAATCTGGCGCGACTCCCTCGACCTGTGGGGCACCCTTGACCAACATCCGATGCTGCACGCGGCCATCGGCCTGGCGGTGCTGCTGCTGGTTTCCCTGGTCATCGGCCGCCTGGCACGCTTCCTGGTGTTGCACGGCGCCCGCCTGCTGGCCCGCCAGCCAGCGCTGAAGTGGCTGGACGACCTGCGCAACAACAAGGTGTTCCACCGCCTGGCACAGACCACGCCGTCACTGGTGCTGCAGTTCGGCCTGAAACTGGTGCCCGAGCTGTCCGACACCGCCCAGCACTTCCTCGGCAATGTCGCCCTGGCCTTTACCCTGCTGTTCATGACCATGGCGCTGTCGTGCCTGCTGGATGCCCTGCTCGACATCTACGCCCGCACCGAACACGCCCGCACCCGCTCGATCAAGGGTTACGTGCAACTGGCCAAGATGATGCTGTGGATCTTCGCCTCCATCGTCATCGTCGCCACCCTGATTGACCGCTCGCCACTGTTGCTGCTGTCGGGTCTGGGTGCCATGTCGGCGGTGCTGCTGTTGGTGTACAAGGACACCCTGCTGTCGTTCGTCGCCAGTGTGCAGCTGACCAGCAACGACATGCTGCACGTGGGCGACTGGATCGAAATGCCCCAGGTGGGCGCCGATGGCGATGTGGTGGACATCACCCTGCACACCGTGAAAGTGCAAAACTTCGACAAGACCATTGTCTCCATCCCCACCTGGCGCCTGATGAGCGAGTCGTTCCGCAACTACCGCGGCATGCAGCAGTCCGGTGGCCGACGCATCAAGCGCAGCCTGTTCATCGACGCGGCCGGCGTGCGGTTCCTGACTCGCGAGGAAGAACAGCGGCTGAGCCAGGTGCACTTGCTGGCCGACTACCTGGCCGGCAAGCGCCAGGAGCTGCAGCGCTGGAACGAGGCCATGGGGCCGGTGGCCGAGCTGTCGGCCAACCGCCGCAAGCTGACCAACATCGGCACCTTCCGGGCGTTTGCCCTGGCCTACCTGAAAAACCACCCCAACGTGCACCCGAACATGACCTGCATGGTGCGGCAGATGCAGACCACCGCCGAGGGCGTGCCGCTGGAGATCTACTGCTTTACCACCACCACGGTGTGGGCGGATTACGAGCGGATTCAGGGGGATATCTTCGACTACCTGCTGGCGGTGTTGCCGGAGTTTGGCTTGAGCCTGTATCAGCAGCCGAGTGGCAACGACATGCGGGCGGGGTTGAGCGGGCGTGTATCGCAAGAGCCTGTGCCGCGTCGGCTGGAAGACATGAGCGAGGCTTGATATTGCCGGGGCTGCTTCGCAGCCCATCGCCTGCAAGCCAGCTCCCACAGAGCTCACGCAGATCGTGAGATCTTCGTTGTATCTGTGGGAGCGGCTTTAGCCGCGAAGAATCCAACGCGGTGCATGGCACCGGCTGCGCCGGTGTTCGCGGCTAAAGCCGCTCCCACAGGGCCCCTGCTAATTCAATGAGTTATGTGCAGTTCGATGAGAGCTGGCTTGCCGACGATGGGCCGCAAAGCGGCCCCAAATTGTTTGACTGACAGGCATTACGAGGGTGGTGTTTAAGCAGCCCTTTTCGTGTAAGGGCCGAGTCAGGGGTGCGCATTCATGGTTGTCGAAAGCCGGTTGCTCCCGCGCCCATGGACCATGCAATACAGCGCACCGGCCAGGATCAACCCCATCGCCCAACTGATGTCCGCCCCCAGCCACTCGGCCACGAAGCCCGTGTAGAACGACAGCTTCATGAACGGGATGGTACCGATGATCGACACGGCGTACACCGCCAGGCTTCGACGATTGAAGCAGCCATAACGCCCCTTGGAGTCATACAGCGCCCCCACATCATAGTGGCCTCGGCATACCCAGTAGTAATCCACCAGGTTGATCGCGCTCCATGGGATCAACAGGTACAGCTGGCCGATCAGGATGTCGGCAAAGAACGTATCGAAATTGTACTGGGTGGCGATGGCGATCACCGTTGCCGCTGCGGTCAGCCCAGCCATTACCAAGGCCTTGGCCGTCGCGGTCACGCGCCGGATGGACTTGAAGGCACCAAAGATCGTGACCGACGACATGTAGGCGCTGTACAGGCACAGCACGTTGTACTGGATCACCCCCAGCGCTATCACTGCCAGCGCCAACGGCGCGCACGGGCCGAACAACGCGGCAATGGCTGTGGCCGGGTCATGCCCCAGTGCCGAGGGCAATTCCACCGCCACCAACGCGCCCAGTGCCATCATGGCGAAGGAGCCCAGCGCACAACCGCAATAGGTGGCCCAGAACGTGGCGCGTGGGTTGACGTTGGCCGGCAGGTAGCGCGAGTAATCGGCTACATAGGGGCCATACCCCAGCGTCCAGGAGGCCGACTGTGCCACGATCAGGTTGAAGGCGGTGAACGAGAAGCCGGTACTCACTGCCGTTGTGGTTGCCATGTCGCCGGGGTGCAGCAGGATCAGCACCAGGGCGCCGGCAAAAACCAGTGTGGACAACAGGCTCATCCACGCGCCCAGGCGGTGGATCAGCTCGTAGCCGACAAAGCCGATGACAAAGGTCAGCAAGCCGACCACCACGATCGCCTGGTCATCGCTCATGGGCACCAGCGCCTGCAAGGCACTGCGCATCAGCACGCCGCTGGCGGCGAGGAACAGGACTGCGGCCGTGACCATCACCAGCAGAGGGAGCGCGGCACCATGGACACCGAACTGGGCCCGGCTCTGGATCATCTGTGGCACGCCCAGGTGAGGCCCCTGGGCAGAGTGCGCGGCCATGAACACGGTACCGATGAGGTTGCCGACCAACAGGCCCAACAAGGTCCAGCCTAGGCTTAGCCCCGATGCAATGCCCAGGGTGCCGACCATCAGCGCGGTTATCTGGAAGTTGGAGCTGAACCAGATAGTGAACAATCGTTTAGGCGTGCCATAACGCTCTGCGTGTGGGACAAATTCGATACTTCGCGTTTCTAGCTTCACGCCGGTCTCCCGATTTTGTTTTCCTGATTATCGGGTAGGGACCGGCGGAATTTGGGTTCAGTAACGAACGTGTCATAGCTGACTGCGCCATGGCTTGCTTGATAACGTCAGGGTACCCAGGCGGCTCATCCACACCGACGCCAGGATCACCGCCGCGCCGATGAACAGCCTGCCCAATGGCTCGTCCTGGTTCCAGATCAGCAAATTGAGCAGCAACCCTACCGGCACATGCAGGTTGTTCATCACCGCCAGCGTCCCGCCCGAAACCATGCAGGCGCCCTTGTTCCACCAGTACAGCCCCAGCGCCGTCGGGCACAGGCCCAGGAACAGCAGCACCAGCCACTGCACATCAGTGGTCGGCAGGTGCTGGGCGTTGCCAAACAGCAGGAAGGCCGGCAATACCACGATCAACGCGCCCAGGTAGAAGTAGCCAAAGCGCTTGTAGTGCGGCAGGTCACTCGGGTGGCGTGCAACCAGATGGCGGTACAGCACCTGGCCGGCGGCGTAGGTGAAGTTGGCCAGTTGCAGCAGCAGGAAGCCGATGAAGAACTCGCCGCTGATGGTGTCGAAGCGGATCACCGCCGCGCCGGCCACCGCCACCAGCGCTGCCAGCAGGGCCCACGGGTTGAAGCGCCGGTTCATGGCGTCTTCGATCAGCGTCACGTGCAACGGCGTGAGAATGGTGAACAGCAGCACCTCCGGCACGGTGAGCACGCGAAAGCTCAGGTACAGGCAGACGTAGGTGATGCCGTACTGCAGCGCGCCGATCAGCAGCATCGAGCGCATGAAGCGCGGCTCGACCTGGCGCCAGCGGGTCAGCGGCAGGAACACCAGGCCAGCCAGCACCACGCGCGCGAGCACGGCAAAGTAGCTGTCGACGTGCCCGGCCAGGTACTCGCCGATCAGGCTGAAGGAAAACGCCTGGATCAGCGCGACGATTATCAGGTAGCCCATGGTTGCCTCTCGTGGATCAAGGCCGCGACCTTAGCGGGTTGCGGCAAATGAGTTCAACCATGAGGAATGTAAGGGCTGTGCCGGCCTCTTCGCGGGTAAACCCGCTCCCACAGGGACACCACAGGCCTCAGGTGCCGTGATATCCCTGTGGGAGCGGGTTTACCCGCGAAGAGGCCGGCACAGGCACCCATGAAATTCCAGGCATAAAAAAAAGCCCGGCCATGCAGGCCGGGCAGGTACACCCAAAGGAGCAAAAACAGGTGTCAGGGTTGGGAATTCGCTAAGCCTCAGGCCACCGCCGCCAGCTTGGCCTTGGCCTGGTTCACGCCCTTCTCGTGGAAGTCAGCGCTCATGTTCAGGCCTTCGGCATGGATGAAGTCGACATCGTGAATGCCGATGAAGGCCATGACCTGGCGCAGGTACGGTTCCTGGTGGTCGCTGGTGGCACCGGCGTGGATGCCGCCACGGGCAGTCAGGACGATGGCGCGCTTGCCGGTCAGCAAGCCCTGCGGGCCGGTGGGGGTGTACTTGAAGGTGATGCCGGCACGCAGCACATGGTCCAGCCAGGCCTTCAGGGTGCTGGGGATGGTGAAGTTGTACATCGGCGCAGCCATCACCAGCACGTCGGCGGCGAGCAGTTCATCGGTCAGTTCGTTGGAGCGGGCCAAGGCGTCCAGTTCGGCAGCACTGCGCTGTTCTTCGGGCTTCATCCAGCCACCCAGCAGGTTGGCGTCCAGGTGGGGCACCGGGTTCACGGCCAGGTCGCGCACACTGATCTGATCGGCCGGGTGGGCGGCCTGCCACTGCTGGATGAAATCACGGGTCAGCTGACGGGAAACGGAATCCTGCTGGCGGGCGCTGCTTTCGATGATCAGTACGCGGGACATGGGGTGCCTCCATCGGCAAAAAGGGTTGCGATTCGATGGAGGTGAGATTACGGGTTGACCTATCGATAAAAAAGCGTAAAAAATGGGTTCAATCTATCGATTTATCAGTTTATTCTGCACTACAGTTCAAGGCGATCCGTAATTTGATGATCTGCCGGTTGAACTTGGCAGTGACATCGACGCTTTTACCGGCCGGTACGCTCACCCGGCGCACCCGTGGTGCCTCGGGGCCATTGCGGAAAGTCACCTTGCACGCGGCCGGTACCTGCCCATAGTTGTTGAGGGTGATGGCGCCAATGTCATAGGCCGTGTCATAGGCGGTGTAATCGAGCTTTACCCCGGTCAGTTCCTTCTCAACGTCGATGGGATAAGCCATGGCCCCGAGGGGCAGGCACATCAGTATTGCCGCACAACATTTCTTCATGGGCCGCTCTCCTTGAAAGAGCGCAGCTTAGGACAACAGGAGCGAAAGATGAAAGCGCCGCGCGTAACCCTTGACCAGTGGCGAACCCTGCAGGCAGTGGTCGATCACGGTGGGTTTGCCCAGGCCGCCGAGGCACTGCACCGCTCGCAGTCATCGGTCAGCTACACCGTGGCCCGCATGCAGGAGCAACTGGGCGTGCCGCTGCTGCGCATCGACGGCCGCAAGGCGGTGCTCACCGAGGCCGGCAGTGTGCTGCTGCGCCGTTCGCGCCACCTGGTCAAGCAGGCCAGCCAGCTCGAAGACCTTGCCCACCACATGGAACAGGGCTGGGAGGCCGAGGTACGCCTGGTGGTCGATGCCGCCTATCCCAGCGCCCGCCTGGTCCGCGCCCTGGCCGCATTCATGCCGCAGAGCCGTGGCTGCCGGGTGCGCCTGCGTGAAGAAGTGCTGTCTGGCGTCGAGGAAGTGATGCACGAAGGCATCGCCGACCTGGCCATCAGCAGCTACAGCATCGGCGGCTACCTGGGCGCCGAACTGAGCGCGGTGGAGTTCGTCGCTGTCGCCCACCCCGAACACAGCCTGCACCGCCTGGGCCGCGAACTGACCTTCCAGGACCTGGAGAGCCAGTTGCAGGTGGTAATCCGCGACTCCGGCCGCGCCCAGCCGCGCGATGTCGGCTGGCTGGGTGCCGAGCAACGCTGGACCGTCGGCAGCCTGGGCACCGCCGCTACCTTTGTCAGCAGTGGCCTGGGCTTTGCCTGGCTGCCCCGCCACATGATCGAGCGCGAGCTGCGCGAAGGCGTGCTCAAGCCGTTGCCGCTGGATCAGGGTGGCAGCCGCCACCCACTGTTCTACCTTTATTCGAGCAAAGAGAAGACCTTGGGCCCGGCTACGCAGATTCTCATCGACCTGCTGCGCAATTTCGACACCGCGCCACTGGACGTGCCCTTCGCAGCCCCCCCGCAAGCCTGAGAGGACCGCGCCCATGGCCTATTTCGAACACGAAGGATGCACACTGCATTACGAGGAATACGGCCAGGGCGAACCCCTGGTATTGCTGCATGGCCTGGGCTCCAGCTGCCAGGACTGGGAGCTGCAGGTGCCGGTGCTCAGCCGCCACTACCGGGTAATCCTCATGGACATCCGCGGCCACGGCCGCTCCGACAAGCCACGCGACGGCTACCAGATTGCCACTTTCAGTGCCGACCTGCTGGCCCTGCTCGAACACCTGCACACCGGCCCCGTGCACATCGTCGGCCTGTCCATGGGTGGCATGGTCGCCTTCCAGTTCGCTGTCGACCACCCGCAGTGGCTGCGCAGCCTGTGCATCGTCAACAGCGCCCCCGAGGTCAAGCGCCGCACCCGCAGTGACTGGGCATGGTGGCTCAAGCGCTGGGGCCTGGCGCGCCTGCTCAGTGTCGAAACCGTCGGCAAGGGCCTGGCTGAGCGGCTGTTTCCCAAACCGCAGCAGGCCGAACTGCGGCACAAGATGGCCCAGCGCTGGGCACGCAACGACAAGCGCGCCTACCTTAAGAGTTTCGACGCCATCGTCGACTGGGGCGTGCAGGAACGCATCGGCCAGATCCACTGTCCTACCCTGGTGATCGCCGCCGACCACGATTACACCCCGATACAACTGAAAGAACGCTACGTCGCCCTGATGCCCCACGCCAGGCTGGTGGTCATCGACGATTCCCGGCACGCTACACCCCTCGACCAACCCGAGGTCTTCAACCAGACCCTGCTGCAGTTCCTTGCAGCCGCTTCCACCTCTCAAGGATCTTTGAGCCCATGCTGAAAAAACTCCTGCTCACCGCCTGCTCGGTCGCCTTCGCCACCAGCGTCATGGCCTCCGACAAGACCCCGCACGTACTGCTGGACACCAGCTTCGGCCAGGTCGAAATCGAGCTGAACGCCGAGAAGGCACCGATCAGTACCAAGAACTTCCTCGAATACGTCGACAGCGGCTTCTACAACAACACCATCTTCCACCGTGTAATTCCGGGCTTCATGGTCCAGGGCGGAGGCTTCACCGACCAGATGGTGCAGAAGAACACCCGAGCCCCGATCACCAACGAAGCCGGCAACGGCCTGCAGAACACCCGTGGCACGCTGTCCATGGCCCGTACCCAGGACCCGAACTCGGCCACCAGCCAGTTCTTCATCAACGTGGCCGACAACGACTTCCTCAACCCTGGGCGTGACCGTGGCTATGCCGTATTCGGCAAAGTGACCAAAGGCATGGAGGTGGTAGACCAGATCGTCAATTCACCGACCACCGTCAAGAAAGGCATGCGCGATGTGCCGGCCGATCCGGTCTACATCAAGTCGGCCAAACGCATCGACTGACCGCAGGCTTCACAGGGACGTGAAACCGCCTGAGGGTCGGATGAAACAGGAGTGTCGTCACCCATGCTGTACCGCCGTTTCGAGCAACTGATCGACATCTTCCGCGACGCGCCCAGCGAGTCGCCACCCGGCCAGGTCTGGCCGTTCTACCTGTACTACCTGCGCCAGGTGTGGCCGAGCTTTGTCGCCCTGCTGGTGGTGGGCCTGGTCGCCTCGCTGATCGAGGTGGCGATGTTCAGCTACCTCAGCCGCATCATCGACCTGGCACAGGGCACGCCCAATGCCAGTTTCTTCAGCGAACACAGCGGCGAACTGATCTGGATGCTGGTGGTGATCCTGCTGCTGCGCCCGGTGTTCTTCGGCCTGCACGACCTGCTCGTGCATCAGACCATCAACCCCGGCATGACCAGCCTGATCCGCTGGCAGAACCACACCTATGTACTCAAGCAGAGCCTGAACTTCTTCCAGAGCGACTTCGCCGGGCGCATCGCCCAGCGCATCATGCAGACCGGCAACTCACTGCGAGACTCTGCGGTGCAGGCGGTGGATGCGCTATGGCACGTGCTGATCTACGCCATCACCTCGCTGGTGCTGTTCGCCGAGGCCGACTGGCGCCTTATGTTGCCGCTGCTGCTATGGATCGCAGGCTACATCGCCGCGCTGTTCTACTTCGTCCCCCGGGTGAAGGAGCGTTCGGTGATTTCCTCCGACGCCCGCTCCAAGCTGATGGGCCGCATCGTCGACGGCTACACCAACATCGCCACCCTCAAGCTGTTCGCCCACACCGACTTCGAACAGCAGTACGCGCGCGAAGCGATCCGCGAACAGACAGAGAAAACCCAGCTGGCCGCACGTGTGGTCACCAGCATGGACGTGGTCATAACCACCCTCAATGGCTTGCTGGTGGTCGCCACCACAGGCCTGGCGCTGTGGCTGTGGAGCCAGTCGCTGATCACCGTCGGCGCCATCGCCCTGGCCACCGGCCTGGTGATCCGCATCGTCAACATGTCGGGCTGGATCATGTGGGTGGTCAACGGCATCTTCGAGAACATCGGCATGGTCCAGGACGGCCTGCAGACCATCGCCCAGCCGGTCACCGTCACCGACCGGCCCAACGCACCAGCGCTCAAGGTCAGCCGCGGTGCGGTGCGTTTCGATGATGTGGACTTCCATTACGGCAAGGCCGCCAACGTGATCGAAGGGCTCAGCCTGGACATACGCCCGGGCGAGAAGATCGGCCTGATCGGCCCGTCGGGGGCAGGCAAGTCGACCCTGGTGAACCTGCTGCTGCGGCTGTATGACGTGCAGGGCGGGCGCATCCTCATCGACGGCCAGGACATTGCCGAAGTGAGCCAGGCCAGCCTGCGCGCGCAGATCGGCATGATCACCCAGGACACCTCGCTGCTGCACCGCTCAATCCGTGACAACCTGCTGTATGGCCGCCCCGATGCCAGCGAGGCCGCGCTTCATGAAGCGGTGCGCCGGGCCCGCGCCGACGAGTTCATCCCGCAGCTGTCGGACGCTCAGGGGCGCACCGGTTTCGATGCCCATGTGGGCGAGCGCGGAGTCAAGCTGTCGGGTGGCCAGCGCCAGCGCATCGCCATTGCCCGGGTGCTGCTGAAGAATGCACCGATCCTGATCATGGACGAGGCCACTTCGGCGCTGGACTCGGAGGTAGAGGCAGCAATCCAGGAAAGCCTGGAGACGCTGATGCAGGGCAAGACGGTGATCGCGATTGCCCACCGGCTTTCCACCATCGCCCGGATGGACCGGCTGGTAGTGCTGGACAAGGGGCGGATTGTCGAGAGTGGCAGCCACAGTGAACTGCTGGAGCAGCAAGGCTTGTATGCCCGGTTGTGGCATCACCAGACCGGGGGGTTTGTCGGAGTGGATTGACCCCTGCTCAGGCCTCACAGCCCCCTTGAAGCCTGTGCGGTCCATGTAGGAGCAGCCTTGTGCTGCGAAGAGTCCATCAGTGCCAAAGGAGATTTTTTGCCCTACCGGCCTCTTCGCAGCACAAGGCTGCTCCTACAGGTCCTGGATAGCCATTACAAATGGATCAGTCCCGGCGATAGGGCAACATCCCCCTGGCCTCCTCGGCATACGCCAGCACCCCTTCCCGCTCCTGCGCCAGAAAATCCTCTACCGCCCGCCGCAGCCCCGGGTGCAGCAGGTAGTGCCACGACCGCGTCAGCACCGGCTCGAACCCTCGAATCAGCTTGTGCTCCCCCTGTGCCCCGGCATCGAAACGCTGCAGCCCTTCGGCAATGGCAAAGTCCATGCCCTGGTAGAAACAGGTTTCGAAATGCAGCCGGTCGAACTCGTCCAGGCACCCCCAATAACGGCCAAACAGGCTGTCGCCCCCCACCAGGCTCAGGGCCATGGCCACATCACGGCCACCCTGCCGCGCCATCACCACGCGCAACGCTTCGGGCATGCGCTCGGCAAGCAGGCTGAAGAACTCGCGTGTCAGGTAGGGCGCACGGCGGCGCACCGCGTAGGTATTGGCGTAGCAGCGGTAGACGAAATCCCACTGCGCCTCATCCAGTTCAGCCCCACGGTACCAGCGGAATTCAATACCGTGCCCGGCCACCTGTTCACGCTCCTTGCGCATCTGCTTGCGCTTGCGCGAACTCAGGCTGTCGAGAAAATCCTGGAAGTCACGGTAGCCGTGGTTGCGCCAATGAAACTGGCAGCCCAGGCGCTCCATCCAGCCAGGCTGGCCTGCCAGTTGCTCGTCCAGCGCCGGCTCGGTGAAATTGATGTGCGCGCCAGACAGCCCTCCCTTGGCCAGGTACTCCGGCAACGCCTGCAGCACCAGCAAGCCATCGGCTGGGTCGGCGGCGAGCAGGCGCGGGCCGCTGACCGGGCTGAACGGCACGGCACCGAGCAGCTTGGGGTAGTAGGCAATGCCGGCCCGCTCACAGGCATCGGCCCAGCCATGGTCGAACACGTACTCGCCAAACGAGTGCCATTTGCGGTACGCCGGCAGCAGCGCCCGTACCCGCCCGTCACCTTCCAGCACCAGGTGCTCGGCGGCCCAGCCGGTGTTGCGCGCGACGCTGCCGCTGTCCTCCATGGCGCTGAGAAACGCATGGCGCAGGAACGGTTGGCCAGCGGGCACCAGGGCATCCCAGGTGGCCGCCGGAAGATCACGCAAATGAGCAAGGCTGTACAGGCTGGTCACGGTTTCGGCTCGCTGTTTCAAGGTACCCAGTATCCCCAAGGAAGGCCCGCCACTCAAATCACGATAGCCGGGACAGATCCTTTTATTCTCAATTACTTAACCGCAGTGCCACCAATTCGACATTAATCTGTCATTCGCCCCCGCAATACTTGCGCCTGTTTTCCGGAACCCCAGAACCTGTCTATTCAGGCCCTTTCCGAAGACATGCCAACACAGGGGCGGGCGCTTGAGCCTCCCCATCTTATTCAACAGGGAGAACCTTATGCGTCTTGTTTCTACACTTACCGGAGTGAGCCTCACCGGCATGATGCTGGCTCTGAGTACTCCGGCCAGTGCAGCTGTCGACGCCAAGCTGCTCGAAATGCTCCGCGCCAATGGCTCGATCAACCAGGCGCAGTACAACGAACTGCAGGCGGACCTGGCTCAAGAAACCAAGGAAAAGGCCGCTCAGAAAGCTCAGTCCGAACGGATGAGCTCCTTTGAACAGAAAGTGGCATGGGCCGCCAAGACCCAGGTCAAGGGTGATTTGCGCCTGCGTTACGAAGACGTCAACGTCGACGACCCGAACAGCAGCAGCGGCAACCAGGACCGCCAGCGCGTGCGTGCCCGTGTCGGCTTCTACAGCGAAATCAACCCGCAGGTCGACGCGGGCATCCGTATCGCCACCGGCAGCAGTGCCGACCGCCGTTCGACCAACCAGAGCTTCGACAACTACTTCGACAAGAAGTCGCTGTGGGTCGACCAGGCCTACCTCGACTGGCACCCGACTGCAGTTCCCAACCTGCACCTGATTGGCGGCAAGATGGCGCAGCCATGGGTGAGCATGGGCGACATCATCTGGGATAGCGACATCAACCCGGAAGGCGTGGCAGCCACCTACAAGACCGACCTGGGCGGGGCCGAAGTGTTCGCCAGCGCCGGTCAGTACACCCTCAAGGACAACGTCGATGGCGACGGCGTGCAATACAAGCATGACGCACAGGTCTATCACGGCCAGTTGGGCGCCAAATTCGCCCCGGCCGATGTGCTCAAGCTGACCGTAGGTGCCAGTATCTATGGCTACGACAACGACAAGGAAGCCACCATCCTGCAGTCGTTCGGCAACACCACCAACGAGTTCAACCTCGTGGAAGGCTTCGGCCAGCTGGACTTCACCGGCTTTGCCATCCCGCTCTCTGCTTACGGTCAGTATGTGAAAAACACCGAAAGCACCGATGGCGAAGACCAGGCCTGGTTGGCGGGCCTGAAAACCAAGGTCGGGGCATGGAGCCTGGACTACAACTACCGCGACGTGCAGCGTAACGCCGTGGTCAGCCTGTTCACCGACTCTGACTTTGGCAACGGCTTTACCGGTTCGCGCGGGCACAAGTTCAAGGTCGGATATGAAATCGACAAGAACTTCTCCCTGGGCGCTGCCTACCTGATGGCCAAGACCGACCTGTCGCAGTTGCCCAACAGCGATGCCGATGTAGATACCCTGCAGGTAGACCTGGAAGCCAAGTTCTAAGCAAAACCCTGCAGCGCTTCACCTGAAGCGGGAAATGCCGACCCCATCCGGCGTTTCCCGCTTTTTTTGTGAGATTGCAGAGGGCTGCCTTGCAGCCCATTCGCAGCACAAGGCTGCTCCTACAGAGGAATGCGAACCCTGCAACCGGCGCGTTTTCCTGTAGGAGCAGCCTTGTGCTGCGAATGGGCCGCAAAGCGGCCCCGATATTTCGAAGCAATCAGCGCTTGCGCAGGATCACGCTACCAATCGAATACCCCGCACCAAACGAGCTCAACACACCCAGCGAGCCCTTGGCCAGGTCGTCCTGGTACAGGTGGAAGGCAATCACCGACCCTGCCGAACTGGTGTTGGCATAGCGATCGAGAATCACCGGTGCATCCTCTTCGGCCACTTCACGCCCAAGCAGCTTCTTGACGATCAGCTGGTTCATGCTGAGGTTGGCCTGGTGCAGCCAGAAGCGTTTCACATCGCTTGGTTGCAGCCCGTTTTCCTGCAGGTGCTCACCGATCAGCTCGGCCACCTTCGGGCACACCTCGCGGAACACCTTGCGGCCTTCCTGGATGAACAGCTTGTCCGCCGCGCCCTCGCCCTCTTCCGCCGCGCGGTTGAGGAAGCCGAAGTTGTTACGGATGTTGTTGGAGAACTCGGTCCACAGCTTGCTGCTGACGATGTCGAACTGGTGCGCCGAGGTGGCCTTGTCAGCACGCTCGAGCAACACCGCAGTGGCAGCATCACCAAAGATGAAGTGGCTGTCGCGGTCACGGAAGTTCAGGTGGCCGGTGCACACCTCCGGGTTGACCATCAGCACCGCGCGCGCCTGGCCCAGGGCCACGCTGTTGGCGGCGGTCTGGATGCCGAAAGTGGCCGACGAGCAGGCCACGTTCATGTCGAAGGCAAAGCCCTGGATGCCCAGCGCCTGCTGCACTTCGATGGCGATGGCCGGGTACGGGCGCTGCAGGTTGGAGCAGGCGACGATCACCCCGTCGACATCGGCCGCCGTGCGACCGGCGCGCTCCAGGGCCTGGCGGGCAGCGGCCACGGCCATTTCGCAGAGCACCGACGGTTCGTCGTTGGAGCGCTCGGGCAGGCGCGGCTTCATGCGCTGCGGGTCGAGAATGCCGGCCTTGTCCATGACGAAGCGGCTCTTGATGCCCGAGGCCTTTTCGATGAACGCGGCATCGGACAGCGGCGCCGCCTCGACTTCACCGCGCTCGATGGCGGCGGCGTTGTCCTGGTTGAACTGCTGCGACCAGGTGTTGAAGGACGCCACCAGTTCTTCGTTGGAAATGCTCTGGGCCGGGGTGTACAGGCCGGTGCCGCTGATCACGACGTTATGCACGGTCGTTCCTCTGGTCAAAGGCCATCGCCACGGGGCGCTGGCTGGGAAACATGACAGGTTAATGGCACTTTAGTGCCAATTTAGGGGCGAGGGCTGCGCCCTCGTTCGCGGGTAAACCCGCTCCCACAGGGATTGCGCCGCTCCCGAGGACACTGCTGCACCTGTGGGAGCGGGTTTACCCGCGAAGGGGCCACCAGGCGGCCCCAAATTGCATCAATATTGCCACAACTGTGGAAGTTTAGCCCTCCACCTGGCTCCATTGCTTGCTCAATCGCTTGTCGGAAATCGGCACTTTTGTCCCCAACTGCTGGGCAAACAGCGAAACCCGATATTCCTCCAGCCACCAGCGGTACACCGTCAGTTGCTCATCGCGCTTGCCTTCCTGGGCATGCTTGTCGGCACGGGCCTTGTACTGCGCCCACAGGTTGGCCAGCTCACCGCTCCACACCCGGTCCTTCTGCACCTGCGAACCCAGCTTCTCCAGGCGCAGTTCCACCGCCTTGAGGTAACGCGGCAGCTCCTTGAACCAGCCCCCAGGGGTTTCGCGCACGAAGCCCGGGTACACCAGGTTGCCGAGCTGTTGCTTGATGTCGTTAAGCGCCACTGCCTGGCTCAGGTCGATCTTGCCCTTGAAGCGCTTCTGCAGCCCATGCCACAGCTTCAGCACTTCCAGGGTCTGCCGTGCCAGGCGCTCGGCATGCTCGGCCCAGCTGCCGCGCTTGCGCTCGGCCAGGCCAGCCAGGGCCGCACCATCGCGTGGCAGCGGCTGTTCGCCTTCAAGGATGCAGCTGTCCAGGCTGGCCAGCAGAATATCCTCGACCAGCGCCTCGACCCGGCCC
Organism: Pseudomonas sp. SA233; assembly: GCF_054792385.1. Classification (NCBI taxonomy): domain Bacteria; kingdom Pseudomonadati; phylum Pseudomonadota; class Gammaproteobacteria; order Pseudomonadales; family Pseudomonadaceae; genus Pseudomonas; species Pseudomonas sp. SA233. Next base: position 4,248,895 of record NZ_CP096449.1, read on the forward strand.
ATTTCACGGTACAGCAGGCCCAGCTCGGTCAGCCCCGGCAGCTTGCCGCGCAGGTACTTGGCCGGCTCGGCCAGCTGCTGCAGCAACAGACGCTGCAACGCGCGGCGGTGCTGGAATTCGGCTTCGGCCTGGGTCGAGAAACGCCCTTCGCGCACGGTGCCGCCCTCTTCCACCAGTGCCGGGTACACGGTCATCGACAGGCCGGCGATCTTCTGCTGCGCGGTCTGCTTAACCTCGCTGAAAGCCTTGGCCTGTACCGGCTGCTCGCTCTTGGCGTCACGCGGCACGGCCAACGCTGCCTGGCTGGCTGCAGCGAAGCGCGCGGTCAGCTCGGCCAGATCGCGGCCTTCACCCAGGAACTTGCCCTGGCCATCGACCACTTCGATGTTCATGCGCAGGTGGCCTTCGACCAGGTTGACCGACTCGTCCCATGCCTCGTCGGGCACACGGGCGCCGGTCATGCGCAGCAGTTCCTGGCCCAGGGCCTGCGGCAATGCGCCCTGGCCGAAGGTCATGCGCGCCAGCGAGGCCTTGACGAAGTCCGGCACCGGCACAAAGTTCTTGCGCAGCGCCTTGGGCAGGTTGCGCACCAGCGCCACGCACTTGGCTTCCAGCAGGCCGGGCACAAGCCATTCCAGGCGCTCGCCCGGCAAGCTCGGCAGCAGCGGCGCCGGTACCCGCACGGTCACGCCATCGCGGGGGTGCCCGGGCTCGAAGTGGTAACTCAGCGGCAGGCGCAGCTCGCCCACCTGCAGGCTGTCGGGGTACTGCGCGGCGGTGACTTCGCTGGCCTCGCGGGCCAGCACGTCTTCCTCGCGCATGATCAGCAGGTTGGCGTCCTTCTGGCTGCCCATGCGGTACCAGCTGTCGAAGGTCGCCGTCTGGTGGATTTCCGCCGGCAGACGCGCTTCGTAGAAGGCATACAGCGTCTCTTCGTCGGCCAGGATGTCACGGCGACGGGCCTTGGCCTCCAGCTCGTCGAGCTCTTCCAGCAGGCGCTTGTTGGCCGCCAGGCACTTGGCCCGCGACTGGATTTCGCCACCCACCAGGCCTTCGCGGATGAACAGCTCGCGCGAGGTGACCGGGTCGATCGGGCCGAAATGCACAGGCCGACGGCCGACCAGGATCAGCCCGTACAGAGTGATCTGCTCGTAGGCCACGACCTGCCCGCGCTTCTTCTCCCAATGCGGTTCGAAGTGGTTCTTCTTGACCAGGTGGCCGGCCAACGGCTCGATCCAGTCCGGCTCGATCCTGGCCACCATGCGGGCGTACAGCTTGGTGGTTTCGACCAGCTCGGCAGCCATTACCCACTGTGGGCGCTTGCGCCCCAGGCCCGACGACGGGTGCACCCAGAAGCGCCGCTGGCGGGCGCCCTGGTAGTCGCCCTCTTCAGTCTTCTGGCCGATCTGGCTGAGCAGGCCACTGAGAATGGCCTTGTGCATTTTCGGGTAGTCGGACGGGTCCTTGTTCACTGTCAGCTGCAGGTCACGGCAGATCAGCGCCAGCTGGCGATGGGCATCGCGCCATTCGCGCAGGCGCAGGTAGTTCAGGAAGTTCTTGCGGCACCAGTTGCGCAGCGGGTTGGCGGTCAGCGCCTGGCGCTGTTCCTCGAAGCCACGCCACAGGTTGACCAACGCGGCGAAGTCGGAATCCACGTCCTTCCATTGCGCGTGCGCCTGGTCGGCGGCCTGCTGGCGCTCCGGCGGGCGTTCGCGCGGGTCTTGCACCGACAGCGCACTGGTGACGATCAGCACTTCCTGCAGGCTGCCCAGGCGGGCGCCTTCGAGCAGCATGCGCCCCAGCCGCGGGTCGATTGGCAGGCGCGCCAGTTGGCGACCGATCGGCGTCAGCTGGTTTTCGCGGTTGACCGCCGACAGCTCCTGCAGCAGGTTGAAACCATCGCTGATGGCCTTGCCATCCGGCGGCTCGATGAACGGGAAGGCGTCGATTGCGCCCAGGCGCAGGTGCAGCATCTGCAGGATCACTGCCGCCAGGTTGGTGCGCAGGATCTCCGGGTCGGTGAACGCCGGCCGGCTGTTGAAATCCTCTTCGCTGTACAGGCGCACGCAGATACCCGGCTCGACCCGGCCGCAGCGGCCCTTGCGCTGGTTGGCACTGGCCTGCGACACGGCCTCGATCGGCAGGCGCTGCACCTTGGCGCGGTAGCTGTAGCGGCTGATGCGCGCGGTACCGGTATCGATCACGTAGCGGATGCCCGGCACGGTCAGCGAGGTTTCCGCAACGTTGGTGGCCAGCACCACACGGCGCCCGGTGTGTGGCTGGAAGATGCGCTGCTGCTCGGCCGGCGACAGGCGCGCGTACAACGGCAGGATCTCGGTGTGGCGCAGTTGCGCCTTGCGCAAGATCTCGGCGGCATCACGGATCTCGCGCTCGCCCGGCAGGAAGATCAGCACATCGCCGGGGCCCTTGCCCTCACTCCGCTCGTGGTGCGCCAACTCATCCAGCGTGGCGAGGATGGCCTGGTCGACGGTGAGGTCGTCCTCGATCTGGTTGCCCTCCTCGTCCTGCTCGCTGGTCAGCGGGCGGTACCAGGTTTCCACCGGGAAGGTACGCCCGGACACCTCGATGATCGGCGCGCCGTCGAAGTGTTTGGAGAAGCGCTCCAGGTCGATGGTCGCCGAGGTGATGATCAGCTTCAGGTCCGGGCGGCGGTGCAGCAGGGTCTTCAGGTAGCCGAGCAGGAAGTCGATGTTCAGGCTGCGTTCGTGGGCTTCGTCGACGATGACCGTGTCGTAGCGCTCGAGGAAACGGTCGTGCTGGGTTTCGGCCAGCAGAATGCCGTCGGTCATCAGCTTGACCAGGGTGTTGGCGTCGCTCTGGTCTTCGAAACGCACCTGGTAGCCGACCAGCCCGCCCAGCGGCGTGCCCAGCTCTTCGGCGACCCGCGCGGCAACGCTGCGGGCGGCGATCCGGCGTGGCTGGGTGTGGGCGATCAGGCCATGGCTGCCACGGCCCAGTTCGAGACAGATCTTCGGCAACTGGGTGGTCTTGCCCGAGCCGGTTTCGCCGGCGATAACCAGCACCTGGTGCTCGGCCAGGGCCTTCTTGATTTCGTCACGCTTGGCAGCGATTGGCAGGCTGTCGTCGTAGAGCACGGTCGGCACGCTCTGCTGGCGCGCGGTGACCTGGGCGCAGGACGCCTGGACCTTTTCCACCCACTGCGCCAGCTTCGCCTCGTCGGGGCGCTTGCGCAGTTCGTGCAATTGCCGGCGCAGGCGATGGCGGTCGGCGATCATGGCGTGGTCGAGGTTTTGCAGCAGTTTGTCGATGGCGTGGTCAGTCATGGGGCTTTTTAGTGATGCAGGTGGGCCTGCTTTTTCATGATCGGCATTCGAAGGATGCGCGATTGTCGCAGATTTGCCGGTTCTCTGCTGCCTGTGACGGCCTCTTCGCGGGTAAACCCGCTCCTACAGGGACCGCACAGCACCCAGCCTTGATGCAATCCTGTAGGAGCGGGTTTACCCGCGAAGAGGCCAGGTGCAACGGCACAAATGTTTAGCCAGGTGCGATGTAAAGGTTGCCATTCACTGCTTTAATCAACCTTACGCCGCATGTGAGTATCAAAGGCATGACTCCCGTCCAGCCCATCGCCCCACCGTCGTCCCGCCCTTCGCAAGCGAAGGCCCGGCGCCGTGCTGGTGAGAATCCGCTGGTCCACATCATCCTCGCCTTCTGGGCCCTGTGGCACTGCCGTCACGCACGCCCACCGGATTTCTCGCTCACGCCGTTGTGACCAGACCCGGCCGTCTTCCGGCCGTTTGACTCAGCCGGGCCGCCAGCATGCGCGGTGGCCCGTGCGCCCGTGAGCGAATCCATCATGCACTTTGCACCTGTAGAGCAGGCCAGCCGTTTTCTGGCCGACAACCCCGATATCGAACTGTTCGAACTGTTCATCCTCGACGCCAATGGCGTGCCGCGCGGCAAGCTGCTGCACCGCGACGAACTGTTGGCCGTGTACCAGACCGGCCGGCCGCTGCCCAGCACCATTCTCGGCCTGACCCTGAACGGCGACGACGTGGAAAACTCCGGCCTGGTGTGGGACGTGGGCGACATCGACTGCCGCGCCTACCCGCTTGAAGGCAGCCTGGTGCGCCTGCCCTGGCGCCGGGTGCCGACCGCCGCGGTGCAGGTGAGCATGCACCCGAACGAGGGCCTGCCGGCCAGCATCGCCGACCCGCGCCATGTGCTACTGCGTACCATCGAGGCGTTGAAGGCCGACGGCTACCATCCGGTGATGGCCTGCGAGCTGGAGTTCTACCTGCTGGACCAGCAACCTGATGCCCAGGGCCGCCCGCAACCGGCACTGGACAATGACGGCGGCCGCCCACGCACCACCCAGGTGTATGGCCTGCGCGAACTGGAGCAGATCGAGCCGTTCCTTGCCGACCTCTACGCCGCCTGCAAGGCCCAGGGCATCCCGGCGCGCACGGCGATTTCGGAATACGCCCCCGGCCAGGTGGAAATCACCCTCGAGCACGGCGACGCCCTGCAGGCGATGGACCAGGCCGTGCGCTACAAGCGCCTGGTCAAAGGCATTGCCCATGCCCATGGCATGCAGGCCTGCTTCATGGCCAAGCCGTTCGCGCAACTGGCCGGCACCGGCATGCACATGCACCTGAGCCTGGCCGACAGCGCCGGCAACAACCTGTTCGCCAGTGAGGACAAAGCCGGTACCCCGCTGCTGCGCCAGGCCGTGGCAGGCATGCTGCGACACCTGCGCGACTCGCTGCTGCTGTTCTGCCCCAACGCCAACTCGTTCCGCCGCTTCCAGGCCAACAGCTATGCCCCGCTGGCGCCAACCTGGGGCGTCGACAACCGCACCGTGAGCCTGCGCATACCGGGCGGTCCAGCCAACAGCCGGCACGTGGAGCACCGCATCTGCGGCGCCGATGCCAACCCCTACCTGGCCGCTGCGGCGATCCTTGCCGCCAGCCACTGGGGCATTCGCCAACAGCTGGACCCGGGGGCACCGGTGGAAGGCAATGGCTATGCCCAGGCCACCGAACACCTGCCCACCGACTGGCTGACTGCCCTCGACGCCCTGCAGCATTCGAGCTGGGCTCGCGAAGCACTGGGCGAGGACTTCCTTGGCGTGTACCTGAAGGTCAAGCGCGCCGAGTACCGCCAGTTCATGGCCGAAGTCAGTGAGCAGGACTGGCGCTGGTACCTGCACCAGGCCTGATCCCCGGATAACAAGGAACACCCATGAATGCAGCATTGAACAAAGGGCCGGCGCAACGCGCGCCGTCCTACTACAGCGCCACCCTCAACGACCACACCGAGTACCCGCAGCTCAAGGGCACGGTACAGGTGGATGTGGCGATCATCGGCGGCGGCTTTACCGGCGTGGCCACGGCGGTGGAGCTGGCCGAGCGTGGCCTGAAGGTGGCCATCGTCGAAACCAACCGCATCGGCTGGGGTGCCAGTGGGCGCAACGGCGGCCAGGTCACCGGCAGCCTGTCGGGCGACGAAGCCATGCGCTCGCAGATGCGCAACCGCCTCGGTACCGAGGTCGATGACTTCATCTGGCACTTGCGCTGGCGCGGGCACCAGGTGATCGAGCAGCGCGTGGCACGCTACAACATCGACTGCGACCTCAAGCGCGGCCACCTGCACGCGGCCATGAAGCCCTCGCACATGGACGAGCTGCGCGCATTCGAAGCCGAGGCCCGGCGGCGCGGCATGGGCGAGCAGGTACAACTGCTGGACCGCGATGGCGTGGCCGAGCACCTGCAAAGCCCGCTGTACCTGGGCGCGCTGAAAAACCTGCGCAACCTGCACCTGCACCCGCTCAACCTGTGCCTGGGCGAGGCCCGTGCTGCCCATGGCCTGGGGGCGCTGATTTTCGAAAACTCCGAAGTGCTGGACATCGTCCACGGCCCGCGCCCGGCGGTGGTCACTGCCCACGGGCGGGTCGAGGCGCGCCAGGTGATGCTGGCCGGCGATGTGTACCACAAACTGGAAAAGCGCCAGCTCAAGGGCAAGATCTTCCCGGCCATGGGCGGCATCGTCACTACCGCACCGCTGGGGGAACTGGCCGAACAGATCAACCCGCAGGACCTGGCGGTATACGACTGCCGCTTCGTCCTCGATTACTACCGGCTGACCGCCGACAAGCGCCTGCTGTTTGGCGGTGGCGCCAACTATTCCGGCCGTGATTCACGGGATATCGAAGGCGAACTGCGCCCGTGCATCGAGCGCACCTTCCCGGCGTTGAAAGGTGTGCCGATCGAATTCCAGTGGAGCTGCGCCATGGGCATCGTGGTCAACCGCATCCCGCAGCTGGGCAAGCTGTCGGACAACGTTTGGTATTGCCAGGGTTATTCGGGGCACGGCATTGCCACCAGCCACATCATGGGCGAGATCATGGCCGAAGCGTTGACCGGGACGCTGGAGAAGTTCGACACCTTCGCCCAGTGCAAGCATGTGCGGGTGCCGATGGGGGACTTGCTGGGCAATCCGCTGCTGGCGGCGGGGATGTGGTACTACCAGATGCTGGAGAAACTGCGCTGAACCTGAGGCCTGCGCAACCTCTGTAGGAGCGGCCTCGTGTCGCGATCGGGCCGCGAAGCGGCCCCAGCAATTTCAGCATCACGGCTGAAAACCTGGGGCCGCTTCGCGACCCGATCGCGACACAAGGCCGCTCCTACACAGACCGCGCTGGCTGGGCGTCAGGCGATCTTCTTCAAGCCCTGTTTCTTCAGCTCTTCATCGCGCAGCTCACGGCGCAGAATCTTGCCAACGTTGGTAGTTGGCAGCGCGTCGCGGAACTCGATCTGGCGCGGGACCTTGTAGCCGGTGACGTTGGCGCGCATGTGCTCCATCACCTGTTCCTTGGTCAGGGTCATGCCCGGCTTGACCACGATGAACACCTTGATCACTTCACCGGACTTCTCGTCCGGCACGCCGATGGCCGCGCACTGAAGCACGCCCGGCAGCGCCGCCAGCACATCCTCCAGCTCGTTGGGGTACACGTTGAAGCCCGAGACCAGGATCATGTCCTTCTTGCGGTCGACGATGCGCATGTAACCATCTGGCTGGATCACGGCGATGTCGCCGGTCTTCAGCCAGCCATCGCTGTCGAGAATCTCGGCAGTGGCCTCCTCACGCTGCCAGTAGCCCTTCATCACCTGCGGGCCCTTGACGCACAACTCGCCCACCTCGCCCAGCGGCAGCTCGTTGCCGTTGTCGTCGATGACCTTGCACAGGGTGGACGGCACCGGAATACCGATGGTGCCGACCTGGTTGGCCTCCGCCGGGTTCACCGCAGCCACCGGGCTGGTCTCGGTCATGCCATAGCCTTCGCAGATGGCGCAGCCGGTCACGGCCTTCCAGCGCTCGGCCACGCTCAGTTGCAGGGCCATGCCGCCAGAAAGGGTGATCTTCAGCGCCGAGAAGTCCAGGGCACGGAACGCCTCGTTGTTGCACAAGGCAACGAACAGGGTGTTGAGGCCGACGAAGCCGCTGAACTTCCACTTGCCCAGTTCCTTGACCATGGCTGGCAGGTCACGCGGGTTGCTGATCAGCACGTTGTGGTTGCCGATCAGCATCATTGCCATGCAATGGAAGGTAAAGGCGTAGATGTGGTACAGCGGCAGCGGGGTGATGAGGATTTCGCAGCCTTCGTGCAGGTTGGAGCCCATCAGCGCCCGGCACTGCAGCATGTTGGCCACCAGGTTGCGGTGGGTCAGCATCGCGCCCTTGGCCACGCCGGTGGTACCACCGGTGTACTGCAGCACCGCCACGTCGTTGGCCTGCGGGTTGGCCTCGGTCACCGGCTGGCCCTTGCCCTGCGCCAGAGCGTCGTTGAAGCGTACGGCACGCGGCAGGTTGTAGGCCGGCACCATCTTCTTCACGTACTTGATCACGCTGTTGATCAGCAGGCGCTTGAGCGGCGGCAGCAGGTCGGCCACTTCGGTGACGATGACGTGCCTGACCTGGGTCTTGGGCACTACCTTCTCGGCCAGGTGGGCCATGTTGGCCAGGCACACCAAGGCCTTGGCGCCGGAGTCGTTGAACTGGTGTTCCATTTCCCGTGCGGTGTACAGCGGGTTGGTGTTGACCACGATCAGCCCGGCACGCATGGCACCGAATACCGCCACCGGGTATTGCAGTACGTTAGGCAGCTGCACGGCAATGCGGTCACCCGGCTTGAGGTCGGTATGCTGCTGCAACCAGGCGGCAAACGCTCCCGACAGCGCATACAGCTCGCCATAAGTGATAGTCTTGCCCAGGTTGCTAAAGGCCGGTTTGTCGGCAAAGCGTTGGCAGGATTGCTTGAGTACCGCCTGGATATTGGGGAATTCGTCAGGATTGATTTCCGCCGTAATCCCGGCTGGGTACTTATCCTTCCAAAAATTTTCGATCATGGAAGCCCACTCCTTCAGCAACAGCGAAGTTCGATTCACGCGTCGATGCGCTTATTATTGATATGGGATGACGGCTCGTTGCAAACCGGATCATCTGAAAGCGGGCCGAGAGTAACAGCTTTGCCTGGGGTCGCCTAGAGGCCAAAACAGGCCTCACGGTCATAAAAATGACTCAATGAACAATACAGGTCATTTTTAGAGTAATTATCCAAAATGTCGCAGATCGGGCTGTAAATAGCCTGCTAGAGCGGTTTGAAAGCATTCGCGGGTGAACCCGCTCCCACACAGGTGCTGCACAGGCCTTGAGAACTGCAAGCCCCCTGTGGGAGCGGGTTCACCCGCGAAGAAGCCAACCCGGTATCAAGCTATGTCGCGCAGCTCCCGCCGCAGGATCTTGCCCACCGGCGTCATCGGCAACGACTCGCGCAGCACGATGTGCTTGGGCACCTTGTAGCCGGTGAAGTTGGCCTTGCAGTAGGCCTTCAGCTCATCCACGCTCAGCCCGCCCTCGCGCGGCACAACGAACAGCTTCACCGCCTCGCCGGAGCGCTCGTCCGGTACGCCGATGGCCGCGCAGTTGGCGACCTTGGGATGGCCCATCACCACATCCTCGATCTCGTTGGGGTACACGTTGAAACCCGAGACGATGATCATGTCCTTCTTGCGGTCGACGATGCGGGTGAAGCCGTCCGGGTCGATCACCGCGATGTCGCCGGTCTTGAACCAGCCCTCCGCATCCAGGGCCTGGGCCGTGGCCTCGGGCTGCTGCCAGTAGCCTTTCATCACCTGCGGGCCCTTGATGCACAGCTCGCCCCGCTCGCCCAGCGGCAGCTCGTTGCCGTCATCGTCGATCACCTTGAAGGCGGTGCCCGCCACCGGGATGCCCACCGTACCCAGACGCGCCAGCTGGCCATAGGGGTTGGTGCTGGCCACCGGCGAGGTTTCGGTCAGGCCGTAGCCTTCGACGATGCGGCAACCGGTAAGCGCCTCCCAGCGCTCGGCGGTGGCCTTGACCAGTGCGGTGCCGCCGGAGTTGGTGACCTTCAGCGCCGAAAAGTCGAGCTGGCGGAAGCCCGGGTGGTCCATCAGTGCGACGAACAGCGTGTTCAGCCCCAGCAAGGCGGAGAAACGCCATTTGCCCAGCTCCTTGATGAAGCCGGAAATATCCCGCGGGTTGGTGATCAGCACGTTGTGGTTGCCAGTAACCATCATGCACATGCAATTCGCGGTAAAGGCATAGATGTGGTAAAGCGGCAGCGGCGCGATCATCACCTCCTGGCCGTCCTTGATCAGCTTCTGCCCGTCCGGCCCGTGCTGCGAGAAGCAGGCCAGCACCTGCAGCATGTTGGCCACCAGGTTGCCGTGGGTGAGCATGGCGCCCTTGGCCAGGCCGGTGGTGCCACCGGTGTATTGCAGCACGGCAGTGTCGTCCAGGCTGAGCGGCACCGGCTTGTGCGACAGCTCGCGGCCCTGGCGCAGCACCTGCTTGAACGACACAGCCTGGGGCAGCTGGTAGGCCGGCACCATCTTCTTGACCTTGTCGACCACGGTGTTGACCAGCCAGCCCTTGGCGGTGGGTAGCAGGTCGCCCATCTTCGCCTCGATCAGGTACTCGATGCCGGTATCGGGCAGCACCTCCTGCACGCGCTTGCCGAACATGTTCAGGTACACCAGCGCACGTGCGCCGCTGTCCTTGAACTGGTGACGCATCTCGCGCTCGGTGTACAGCGGGTTGGTGTTGACCACGATCAGGCCAGCGCGCAGGGCACCGAACACAGCGATGGGGTATTGCAGCACATTGGGCATCTGCACCGCGATGCGGTCGCCCGGCTTGAGGTCGGTGTGCTGCTGCAGCCAGGCGGCGAAGGCCGCCGAATGGCGTTCCAGGTCCGCGTAGGTCAGGGTCACGCCCAAATTGCTGAAGGCCGGGCGGTCGGCGAAGCGTTTGCAGGAGCGCTCGAACACCTCGACGACCGAGGTGTAGGCATTGATGTCGATGGTGGAAGGCACGCCCGCCGGGCGCTTGTCATTCCAGAAGTCGGCTTGCATTTATTATTGTTCCTCTGCCTGGACCTGCTGTGAGTCCTGTAATCCTTTCACCTGCCCGCCCGAAAGCGAAAAGGCGTTGATCCGACGTTAGCAGGTAAGCCCCAGGTGGCATATACGCCAAGTGCCGCCATTAACATTGTGAATCTTATTTGTGCCCTTCCTGCAATCCGGTCGGTTGTGCATACACTGTTCGGGTACCTGTGCGCACAAGGACCCGCCATGCCTCACGACGCCTTCTGGCTACCCGCCAGCGAGCACTGCAGCCTGTATGTGCACCAATGGTTGCCGGCCACACCGGTAAAAGCCGTGGTGCTGCTGGCCCATGGCATGGCCGAGCACGCCGGGCGCTACCAGCACCTGGGCCATGCCTTGAGCGAGGCCGGCTTCGCCCTGTTCGCCCCCGACCAGCGCGGCCATGGACGCACGGCCGAGCTGGGCAGCCTCGGCCTGTTCGCCCGCCATCATGGCTGGAATGCCGTGGTCAACGACATCGGGCTGCTGGCCCAGCACATTGGTCAGCAATTCCCGTGCACGCCGCTGTTCCTGTTCGGCCACAGCATGGGCAGCTACATCGCCCAGGCCTACCTGCTGCACCACAGTGGCAGCCTGCACGGGGCGATCCTTAGTGGTTCCAACTACCAGCCGGCAGCGCTCTACCGTGTGGCGCGCCTGATTGCCCGGCTGGAGGCCTGGCGCCAAGGGCCGCTGGGAAAGAGCGCGCTCATAGAGTGGTTGTCGTTCGGCTCGTTCAACAAGGCTTTCAAGCCCAACCGCACGGCGTTCGACTGGCTCAGCCGCGACCCGGCGCAGGTCGACCTGTATGTCAACGACCCGCTCTGCGGCTTTCGCTGCAGCAACCAGTTGTGGCTCGACCTGCTGCAAGGCTTGGCGCAGATCAGCCAGCCGAGTAACCTCGCGCAGATCGATCCTAACCTGCCGCTGCTGGTGATAGGTGGTGAATGTGATCCGGTCAGTGCCGGCAAGCGTCTCACCCATCTGGCCGACGCCCTGCGCGCGACCGGCAATCGACATGTACAGCTGCGCGTCTACCCTGAGGCGCGGCACGAAGTACTCAACGAAACCAACCGTGACGAGGTCACCAGCGATATCCTTGGCTGGCTTGAACAGGCACTGGCCCTTGGCCGCCCTGTGCGCAGTGAATGATAGCCGCCCTCGCCTACCCCTTAAGGAAGCCCCGATGTCCCAGGTCACCAACACGCCTTACGAAGCCCTCGAAGTCGGCCAGAAGGCCGAGTACAAAAAGTCGGTCGAAGAACGCGACATCCAGTTGTTCGCCGCGATGTCCGGTGACCACAACCCTGTACACCTGGACGCCGAGTTCGCTGCCAAGAGCATGTTCCGCGAGCGCATTGCCCACGGCATGTTCAGCGGCGCGCTGATCAGTGCTGCAGTGGCCTGCACCCTGCCTGGCCCTGGCACCATCTACCTGGGCCAGCAGATGAGCTTTCAGAAGCCGGTGAAAATTGGCGATACCCTGACCGTGCGCCTGGAAATCCTGGAGAAGCTGCCCAAGTTCAAGGTACGTATCGCCACCAATGTCTACAACCAGAACGATGAGCTGGTGGTTCAGGGTGAGGCCGAGATCCTCGCACCGCGCAAGCAGCAGACCGTCGAGCTGGTTTCGCCGCCGAATTTTGTGGCTAGCTGAAAAGTGATGTAGGCAGTACCGGCCCTATCGCCGGCAAGCCAGCTCCCACTGGATCACCACAATGTTCAAGCCTGTGGTGACCCTGTGGGAGCTGGCTTGCCGGCGATAGGGCCAGTAAAGCAAACATCATTCAATAGCCTGCAACCGCCGCTCGATATGCCTGCGCTCCGGCTCCTGCCGGGTCAACGCCAGCGCCTGCCGCCAGGCCGCCCGGGCCTCTTCCATATGCCCCAGCTGGTAATGCAGCTCACCCCGCGTCGCATGCGCCAGGTGATAGTCCAGCAACTCTCCCCGCGCCAGAATCCCTTCGACCTCCCGCAGGCCAACCTCCGGCCCATCCCGCTTCGCCAGCGCCACGGCCCTGTTCAGTTCAACCACAGCTGACGGCCAATGCCGCTGCAGCACGTCATACAGCCCGACGATCTCCGCCCAGTCGGTCGCTTCGGCCGTCGCCGCCTCGGCATGCACCGCCGCAATCGCCGCCTGCACGGTATAGGCCCCGAACGCCCGGCTTTGCAAGGCCTGGCGCACCAATTCGCAACCTTCGGCAATGCGTTGCCGGTCCCACAGGCTACGGTCCTGCTGCTCCAGCAACACCAGGTTACCCCGGCCATCGGTACGCGCCCGCTGCCGGGATGCCTGCAGCAACATCAAGGCCAGCAGGCCGACCGCCTCCGGGTCGGGCAGCAACTGCACCAGCAGCCGCGCCAGGCGTATGGCTTCATCGCTCAGCTCCTGCTGCAACAGCGCCTCGCCCGACGACGCCGAATAGCCCTCGTTGAACACCAGGTAGATCACCCGCAGCACACTCTCCAGGCGCTCGGGCAGTTCGTTCAGTTCCGGCACCTGGTAAGGGATGCCGGCATCGCGGATCTTGGCCTTGGCGCGCACGATACGCTGGGCGATGGTGGCCGGGCTCTGCAGGAAAGCACGGGCGATCTGCTCGGTGGTCAGGTCGCAGACTTCACGCAGGGTCAGCGGCACCTGGGCATCGGCGGACAAGGCCGGGTGGCAGCAGGTGAAGATCAGCCGCAAGCGGTCGTCGGCCAGCAGCTCTTCTTCGCTGGGGTCCTGCGCCTGGCCGTCGAGCAGCATGCTCAGGTCCGCCTGGGAACGGTCGAACCGGGCGCGCCGGCGCAGCGCATCGATGGCCTTGAAGCGGCCGGTGGACACCAGCCACGCCCGCGGGTTATCGGGGATACCGTCGCGCTGCCAGCGTTCGACGGCGATGAAGAAGGCATCGTGCATGGCCTCCTCGGCCAGGTCGAAATCACCCAGCAGGCGGATCAGCGTCGCCAGGATGCGCCGTGACTCGCTCCGGTAGACCGCCTCGACCTCGGCGCGCACCTGCGCCAGTGCCGTCATCAGTCGGGCATCCGCTGGGTCACCACCTCCACCAGGCGGTCCAGGCTTTCTCCCCAGCCCTGGTGGAAGCCCATTTCCTCATGGGCGCGGCAGTCGGCGGCATTCCAGTGCCAGGCGCGGGCGGTGTAGCGGGTTTTGCCTTGCTCCTCGTCAAAGCTGATCACGGCAGTCATGAACGCCTTGTCCGAAGGCACCCAGCCTGGGCCGAAGGCATCGGTGAACACCAGCCGTCGCGGCGCAGCAATCTCCAGGAATACGCCCTGGTTCGGGTAATCGCTGCCATCCGGCGCCCGCATCACGGTGCGGAACAGGCCACCGATCCACAACTGCATCTCACATTCCGGGGTGGTCATGCCGTGCGGCCCCCACCATTGCATCAGCCACTGAGGGTCGGTCCAGGCGCGGAACACCTTGGACGGCGGTGCGTCGATCAGGCGACTGATGGACAACTCGTGTTGCACTTGCGCGGGGTGTGCCAGGCTCATGCTGGGAAGTCTCCATTGCTGTCAGGGTTGCAGTTCGCGCACCGGCCGCACCTCGACACTGCCGACCCGTGCGGCGGGGATGCCCTTGGCGATGTTCAGCGCCTCGTTCAGGTCACGGGCTTCCACCAGGTAGAAGCCCGCCAACTGCTCCTTGGTCTCGGCGAACGGGCCGTCGGTCAGGCTCATGTGCCCGTTGCGCATGCGCACTGTGGTGGCGGTCTGCACCGGCTTCAGCGCCTCGGCCGCCAGCATTCGCCCGGAGCCTTGGATGGATTCGGCATACGCCATGCATTCGGCGTCTTCCGGGCTGTCGGGCAGGCTGTGCAACAGCCCCTCGTCACAATAGACCAGACACAGGTATTTCATGGTCGCCTCCAGGGCATTGGCAAAGTGCGATTGGCGATAACGGCTCAGGGCTTGAGATCGAACAGGGCTTTCTGGGTTTCCATGTCGAATGGCGCCGACCAGTGTTCGTGGATTACCCGCCACTGACCACCTTGACGACGATAGCCCACGGTGGCGCGCATGAAGCCGCACTGGCTTTCGTTGTCCGCGGGGCCACAGCGGTTAAGCCAGTGGGCCAGGGCCAGGTCGCCAGCGGCATGCACGGTGAGTTCGGCGTATTCGAAAACCATGGGGCCGGGGCACATGCCCATGCACATTTCCCAGTGCGCCCGGTAGGTTGCCTTGCCCTTGAACTGCAGGGCCTGGATGGCATCGAAGGCGACGATGTCGTCGGCATAGGGAGCGATGATGTTGGGGATGTCGCGATCGCGCACGGCCTGCATCCAGCGCTCGATCAATTGGCGGATCTCGGTTTCGGCTGCGGTGCTCATCGGGGGTTCCTCCGACAGGTCATGGGTGATTGGGCACGGGGGGGCAACGTGCTCTCACCTATGGTCGAACGAGGGACGGAGGAATCGACAGGTCGAGGAAATTATTCTGGGTTGGTTGTGGTTTGAAATGCATATGGGGGATTGCGTCGGGGCGACAAGGTGCATGCCTTGGGTGATGTGGCGCCTGTGAGACCGAGCGCCGCCCGCGCGGCGCTTCGCAGCACAAGGCTGCTCCTACATTTGTTTCGGGCCAATTAATCCTGAGGCAAAGGCGCGCGGTCCCTTGGCGTCCATCTCGATATCGTGTCGGACAAACAAGGCGTTCGCGTGCTCTGGCACAGGCGTTACTGGCCAGAAACAGATGTAGGAGCAGCCTTGTGCTGCGAAGCGCCGCGCGGGCGGCGCTCGGTCTCACAGGCGCTGAAAATGCTGTGGCAGGCCCTTGGCGGGCTCAACCCTGCTGGCACCCCTCACCCATGGCACGGTACTGGATGGTGTGCACCTGGCCCTGATGGTCTTCGTAGGTCATGGTCGCAGGTACCACTTCGCAGACGTTGGGGATGGTCGACAGGTTGATCACCCGCTTGATGTCCAGGTTCATGGAGTAGTCGTACTGCTGGGCGACGGGCTCGCTGGAGACGGGTCTGGCCTCATCGGCGAGGGCGAACGAGGACATACCGACCAATGCAAGAATCAGTAATGGTTTCATGTGAGTTTGCCTTTTGAGCATTCAAGCTGATCGATTGACTTCTATTGCCGTGCCCGGCGCGGAGAAGTTGCCATCTACGGTGAAGATGGCACGAAGTACCGATCCCGCTTCGTACTGCCAGTGGGGATGGCTAAAAGTCTACTCCCGGCCTGGAATAGTTGAACCCCGAACTCGGACATTCACCCTTGCCAGATATGCAACAATCTGCGACAAGTTGACCGCAAAACATCGGGCCAGAGCCTCTGGCCACCTTTCAGGGCAGGGCGCGCAATTTCTGAAAATTTGTACTGTTCGAAACTTTCGGCCCCGGAACGCCGGCTGCTGGACCACTTTTACCGCCAGCACGGCTCACGCATGCGTGCTGCGGGCGACGCTGAGCTATGGGTGGCGCGGGGTCCCGGCATCATCGCGGGCCTGAGCCTGAGCCCGGTGGGCGAAGGCTTCTGGCTGACCGGGTTATTCGTCGACCCGCAGCGGCGCAGCCAAGGGGTGGCCGGGCGGTTGGTCGAGGCGGCGCTGGCGCAGGTTGGCGGGCCCACCTGGCTGTTCTGCCACCCGGACCTTGCGCCCTTCTACCAGCGCTTGGGCTTCGACATCGCCCAGCAGTTGCCGGAAACCCTGGCTGGCCGCCTGCAGCGCTACCAGCGCAGCAAACGCCTGGTGGCACTGCAACGGGGTCAGTCGTCGCTGGCGTCGAGCCCGGGGAACAGCACCTCGGTGTAGCCGAACCGGGAAAAGTCCTGGATGCGTGACGGGTAAAGCCGGCCGATCAGGTGGTCGCATTCATGCTGCACCACCCGCGCATGGAAGCCGTCGGCAAAACGGTTGATCGGGTTGCCCTGGGGGTCGATGCCTTCATAGCAGATGTGCTTGAAACGCGGCACCACGCCGCGCAGGCCGGGCACCGACAGGCAGCCTTCCCAACCGTCCTCGATCTCGCTGGATGTGGGCGTGATGACCGGGTTGAGCAGGATAGTCTGCGGCACCGGTTCGGCATCCGGGTAACGCTCGCTGCGCTCGAAGCCGAAGATCACCAGCTGCAGGTCGATACCGATCTGTGGGGCGGCCAGGCCCACACCACCCACATGGCGCATGGTTTCGAACATGTCGTCGATCAGTTGCTGCAGTTCGGCGCTGCCGAGCATGTGCTCGGGCACTGGCGGGGCGATGCGCAGCAGGCGTTCGTCGCCCATCTTGAGAATGTCACGGATCATCGGGGGTTCGGCTCTGAAGATGGGTGCTCGCTCGGAACGGGGTGCTCATGGCCTAGCACGGTAATGGTTTCGCGGGGTTTGTGCTCATCGACGTCCTTCTCGCCAGGGTTCTTGCCCTCGCTCGACATGTGCTCGATCACTGCGTTCATCTCCGCGCCCAGCAGCAAAACGGCGGCGGAGATATAGAAATACAGCAATAGCACGATGATTGCACCGATACTGCCGTACATGGCGTTGTAGTCGGCAAAGGTCTTCACGTAGTAGGCAAAGCCCAGCGACGCCAAGATCCACACCACCACCGCCAGCACCGAGCCCGGGGTGATGAAGCGGAACTGCTGCTTCACATCGGGCATCACGTAGTAGATCAGCGCCACCGCCACCATCATCAGGATAATGATCGCCGGCCAGCGCAGGATGGTCCACACTGTGACGATCACCTCCTGCATGCCGACCTGGGCGGCAATCCACTCCATCACCTGCGGGCCCAGCACCATCAGCGCCGCTGCCACCAGCAACATGCCGGCAATGCCCACGGTGTAGATGATCGACAACGGAATGCGCTTCCACACCGGGCGGCCCTCGGGCACATCGTAGGCGGCGTTCATCGCGCTCATCATCAGGCGCACACCGGCCGATGCGGTCCACAAGGCAATCACGATACCCACCGACAACAGCCCGCCCTTGGACTGCTGCAACTGGTCGATCACCGGGTTCACCTGCTCCAGCGCCTGGGGTGGCAGCACCAGTTCCGATTGCAGGCGCAGCCAGGAGAAGAAGTCCGGCAGGTGCAGGAAACCGATCAGGGCGATCAGGAACAGCAGGAACGGGAACAACGAGAACAGCATCTGGTAGGCCAGTGCGGAAGCGTAGGTCGACATCTCGTCGTCGAGGAATTCCTTGACGGTGCGTACCAGCACGCGGTGCAGGGGCAGGCCGCGCAGGTCGGGGAAAATCATAGCGTCTCCTTTCGCCGCTTGATTCGTGAGTACCACGGGTAAGTCTAATAGACCATGCCGCTGCTGTGCTGATCCCGGCCATGCTGCAAGAATTTGCTTACGCCAGTAGCGGCCTATTCGCGGGCACGCCCGCTCCCACAGATACCGCACAGTGCTTGAAATCTGTTCAGTACCTGTGGGAACGGGCATGCCCGCGAAAAGGCCGGGACAGGCCACTCACATCAAGGCTTTTTCACCGCGTCCTTCACGTTGCCCTTTATCTGTTGCCCCTCGCCCTTGAGCTCCTGCGCTTCACCCTCGGCCCGCAGCCGCTCGTTGTCGGTAACTTTGCCGACACCCTGCTTGACGTTGCCGATCGCTTCGTTGGCCAGGCCTTTCGCTTTGTCTTTGGTACCGCTCATGGCAAAACTCCTGCAATTGGGGGCACGTGGACCGTGCCGACAGTCGGTGGACCCGACGCCTTCGCCAAGCGTTCCAACAGTTTTTTCGCCTTCGAACCGAGCGGCAAGGCGGTTGGCAAACCTTGCCCCCGCTACCCGCCACCCCTCACAATGCAGGCCTTCATAGCGTCAACCCGCAGGAACCTGCATGAAACTCGACAAACCCGCCGCCATCGCCCGGCGTAACGAAGCACTGGCCCGCCCGGTGCTGACCAGCAGCAACACCCTGTTCGCCATCCTCGACCGCAAGCGCAACCTGTGGTGGTTCGAGGTGCCGGTGGCGCTGCTGCGCAAGGGCCAGCCCGACTGGGTCAACCTGCTGCTGCACACCCCGGAAAGCGACGAGCTGCAGCACCTGAAGGTGCCGACCAACTTCCTGCGCGCTCACCAGGAGCAGATGGAAGTGCGCAACCCCGGCAAGCGCCGCTCGACCATCAGCCTGGCCCTCAGCGCCGACCGCGACTCGCTGCTGCGCGACACCCGCCCGGGTGGCGAGCAGCTGGACTTCCGTACCTTCGTGCAGGCCTGATCAGGCCTTTTCGATGCGATCGTCATGGATGACGATGCGGCCCTGCTTGAACAATCCGCCAATGGCCTTCTTGAAGTTGCCCTTGCTTACGTTGAACAGCTTGCTGATCAGCGCCGGGTCGCTCTTGTCGCACACCCCCAGCACCCCGCCTTCGGCCTCCAGGCGCGCCATGATCTGCTCCTGCAGGCTGTCGGCCAGGGCAGCACCCACCGGTTGCAGGCTCAAGGCGATCTTGCCGTCCGCGCGCACTTCCTTGATGAAGCCCTTCTCGTGCATGCCCGAGCGCAAGAACTTGAACACCTCGTTCTTGTGGATCAGGCCCCAGTGGCGGTTGTTGATGATCGCCTTGAAGCCCATCGGTGTCTCGCCGGCCACCAGCAGCTCGACCGGCTGGCCCACCTGGTAGTCCGCCGGGGTGCGGTCCAGATAACGGTCCAGGCGTGAGGTGGCGGTGATGCGGCGGGTGCGCTTGTCGAGGTACACGTGTACCACGCAGTAGTCGCCGATTTTCAGCGGCCGCGCCTCTTCCGAGTACGGCATCAGCAGGTCCTTGGACAGGCCCCAGTCGAGGAAGATGCCGGCACCGTTGATATCCTTGACCTTGAGGCTGGCGAACTCGCCAACCTGCACCTTGGGCTTCTCGGTGGTGGCGATCAACTGGTCTTCGCTGTCCAGATAGATGAACACGTTCAGCCAGTCATCCACTTCGGTTTCGGCGTTTTTCGGGATGTAGCGCCCGGGCAGCAGGATCTCGCCGTCGGCGCCGCCGTCCAGGTACAGGCCGAAGTCCACGTGTTTCACGATTTGCAAACTGTTGTAACGCCCAAGCAGAGCCATTTCCGATGTTCCTCAAGACAAGGCGGCTATTCTACACCTGAAGCCAGCGCGCCGCCCGACCGCTGATGCAGTGGAACCGTCAGCGTCCCTCTTGCGTCTACCGACGGGCAAGCACCCGCAAGGAGCAGCCCATGCCGCTACGCCTGTCCAAAGCCCTGCTCGTCGCCATCGGCTGCGCCCTGGCCCTGGCCGCCTGCAGCCGTATCGACCTGGCCTACCGCAACCTCGACCGCCTGGTGCCGTGGTCGCTGGGCGACTACCTGGCCATGAACAGCGAGCAGAAGGCCATGCTTGACGACCGCCTGCGGGAGCACCTGGCCTGGCATTGCAAGACCCAGCTGCCTGGTTACCTCGACTGGCTGGACCGGGTACGCGGCATGGTCGCCGACGACCAGGTGACCGACCAATCCCTGCAGCAGCGTACCCGCGAAGCCCGCGAGGCGATTGGCCGGGTAGCCGAGGAAATCACCCCTTCGGCCACCGAGCTGCTGCGCGGCATGAGCGATGCCCAGGTGGCGGAGATGCGCGAGGCGTTCCGCGAGGACATCAGCGAACGGCAGAAGAAGTATGTGGATACGCCGCTGGACAAGCAGATAGCCCGCCGTACCGAACGCATGGAGAAACGCCTGACGCCGTGGTTTGGCGAGCTGACCGCGATACAGAAGCAGCGCGTGCAGGCCTGGTCCCAGGCGCTGGGCGACCAGAACCGCGAATGGATCGCCAACCGCGCGCACTGGCAGCAGCAATTGCTGCTGGCGATGAACCAGCGCAACGACGCCAGCTTCGAGCCGCGCCTGGCAACGCTGTTGCAGCGCAAGGAGAGTTTGTGGACGCCGGAGTACCGGGCGGCGTATCAGAATACCGAGCAGCAGGCGCGCAGCTTGCTGGTGGACCTGGTGCACCAGAGTACCCCGCAGCAGCGGCGGTACCTGCAGGAACGGTTGGGCAAGGTGCGTACCGATTTCAGTGAATTGAAGTGTTTGAAGGGGTAACTGGGAAAAGCAGGCCTGGCCTCTTCGCGGGTAAACCCCCACAGGGCCCCCACTGGTTTCGAATCCTGAGCCGTACCTGTGGGAGCGGGTTTACCCGCGAAGGGGCCAGGCCTGTTAAAGCACAGTCACCGCCCCTTGCGCCGATACGGAAACACATCGATCACCTTCCCGTCACGAATCGCCGCCTGCAGCCCCTTCCAGTAATCTGCGTCGTACAACTCCCCATGCAGGCGGCTGAACAAGCGCCGCTGGCCGATATCGGCAAACAGGAACGGCGGAAACTCCTCGGGGAACACGTCATGCGGCCCGATCGAGTACCACGGCTCGCCCGACATCTCGTCCTCCGGATAACGCGGCGGCGGGATATGGCGGAAGTTCACCTCGGTCAGGAAGCTGATCTCGTCATAGTCATAGAACACCACCCGGCCATGGCGGGTTACGCCAAAGTTCTTCAGCAGCATGTCGCCAGGGAAGATATTCGCCGCCGCCAACTGCTTGATGGCCAGGCCGTAATCCTCCAGGGCCTCCAGCACCTGGCCCTCGCTGGCGTGTTCCAGGTACAGGTTCAGCGGCGTCATGCGCCGCTCGGTCCAGCAGTGGCGGATCAGCACCGTGTCACCCTCGAGCGCCACGGTCGATGGCGCCACCTCCAGCAGTTCGGCCAGGCATTCCGGCTCGAACTTGCTGCGCGGGAATCGAAAATCGGCGAACTCCTGGGTATCGGCCATGCGCCCGACGCGGTCGACGCTTTTCACCAGCCGGTACTTGTCTATCACCGTGGCACGGTCGACCGTCTTCGACGGTGAAAAACGGTCCTTGATGATCTTGAACACGGTGTTGAAGCCCGGCAGGGTGAACACGCTCATGACCATGCCGCGCACCCCGGGCGCCATGACGAAGCGGTCGTCGCTGCTGGCCAGGTGGTTGATCAGCGCCCGGTAGAACTCCGACTTGCCATGCTTGTAGAAACCGATGGAGGTATACAGCTCGGCAATGTGCTTGCCCGGCAAGATGCGTTTGAGGAAGTTGACGAACTCCGCCGGCACCGGCACATCGACCATGAAGTACGAGCGGGTGAAGGAAAAGATGATCGACACCTCGGCCTCGTCGGTGATCAGCGCATCGGCCTCGATACCGTGCCCTTCGCGGTGCAGCAGCGGGATTACCAGCGGCCATTGCTCATCGCTGTTGAACAGACGGCCGACCAGGTAGGCACCCTTGTTGCGGTAAAGCACCGGCACAAACAGCTCCAACGCCAAGGTCGGATCCTTGCATACCCAGTCCGGCAGGCAGTCGCGCAGTTGATCCTCCAGGCGCACCAGGTCGCCCTCCAGGTCGCCGTACGGCACATCGAACGGGTAATCGCTGAACACCGCTCGCAGCAGGCCCTTGAGCCCACCGTCAGGCCGATAGGTACGGGTTTGCGCGGCGCGCTCACGGCTGCGCATGGACGGTCGGGTGGTGTGGATGAACATGCAGCCGTCGCTGATCAGGTCGTGGCTGAACAGGCTGCAGAACAGCGAGTTGTACCAGGTCTCGGACAGCTCGTCGTCCAGCCTTGGGTCGATCAGGTGGATATAGGCGTTCTTCACCAACGGCCATTGCTCCACATCCAGCAGCACCTCCTCGGCAAAGCTCTGGCGCAGCCAGCCGTTGACCTCGGCGACCTTCTCTTCATAGAGATTGATACGGGCGGCGGCGGCACGCTGGATATCCTGCCAGCGCGCCTGCTCGAAGCGCTGGCGGGCACCGAGGGTGATGCGCTGGAAGTGGTCGCGGTAGTCGTCGAAGCCGGCAAGGATCGTCCGGGCGATTTCGACAGCGGGCCAGGGCTGGGGCATGCGAAGACCTCGGTGCAGGGGTGAGATACAGAGCTTAGTCTGCCTGTCCGGAATACGGCGCCTGTACCGGCCTCTTCGCGGGTAAACCCGCTCCCACAGGTTCTGTGCAGTGCTCGGCCCTGTGGAAATCCTGTGGGAGCGGGTTTACCCGCGAAGAGGCCGGCACAGGTTTACACCGCAAGAAAGCACAAGAATCCCCAGCCCCCCTGGCGTACACTCGCGCCCCTGCCCTGCCTCCGGAGACCGTTGTGAGCCCCATCGCCCTAGCCCGCCTGCTGACCCTTGCCGCCGTCTGGGGGGCGAGCTTCCTGTTCATGCGCATCATCGCCCCCGAACTGGGCACGGTGCCGACGGCGTTCTTCCGCGTGTCCATCGCTTGCCTGGGCCTGGTGGCACTGCTCGCTGCCGCCCGCGTGCGTTGGGACTTCCAGGGCAAGCTCGGGGCCTGCCTGGTGCTGGGCATGATCAATTCCGGTATCCCCGCCACGTTCTACTCCGTGGCCGCCCAGGTGCTGCCCGCCGGCTACTCGGCAATCTTCAACGCCACCACACCGCTGATGGGTGTGCTGGTCGGCGTGCTGTTCTTCCGCGAACCGATGACCCTGGCCAAGCTCTGCGGCATCTTCCTGGGCCTGTTCGGCGTCGGCATCCTCAGCGGTGCCGGCCCGGTGGCCCTGGACCTGGCCCTGCTGCAAGGCGCCCTCGCCTGCCTGGCGGCCACCACCTGCTACGGCTTTGCCGGCTTCCTCGCCCGCCGCTGGGTCAGCGGGCTGGACAGCCGCCTGTCGGCACTGGGCAGCATGCTCGGCGCCACCCTGATGCTGAGCCCGCTGTTCGCTTGGAGCGCGCTGAGCCAGCCACCCGCCAGCTGGGGCGGCTGGCAGGTGTGGCTGTCGCTGCTCGGCCTGGGCCTGCTGTGCACAGCGTTCGCCTACATCCTGTACTTCCGCCTGCTGGAGGAGATCGGCCCGGTCAAGGCCAGCACCGTGACCTTCCTGATCCCGGTATTCGGCGTATTGTGGGGGGCGTGGCTGCTGGACGAACCGTTGTCGATGGCGCACCTGTATGGCGGCCTGCTGATTGGCCTGGCATTGTGGCTGGTGCTGCGCCCGGCACGCAGCTGAAGCGGGGTACAGGATGAACGACGCGTACAAGAAGGTCCTGTTCCGCCTGGAGCAGGACGAAAACGGCTACCCGCCCGCCTCGGTCGAGGGCCTGTGGGCCAAGGCCGTGGAAGGCGGCTATGCCGTCGACAACATTCCCTTCCATGTCTACGGCATCGCCCCGGGCGACGTGATCGGCACCCGTGAGGAAGCCGGCGAAACCTGGTTCGCCGAACTACGCCGCAGCAGCGGCAGCTCGGTGTTCCGGGTGATCGTCAAGCCCCCGGAAACCCTGGACCAGGTATGCGCGGCCTTGCACGACTTCGGCTGCAACTGCGAAACCGAGCAGGCGGTGAAGATGCTGGCGGTCGAGGTCCCGCCGCAGCGCACGCTCGACACCTTGCTCTACTACCTGCTCACCCAGCGCGAAGCCGGCCTGCTGGACTTCGAGGAAGGCGTACTGCGCCACGCCATCCCCGAAGAATTCCGCTAGGGCCTACGCCTCGGCCAGGCGCGCGGCGGGCTTGCGGAACACGAACAGCAGGCCCACCACGATCAGCCCCATGCCCAGCAGGCTGAGCGGCGCCAGGCGGTTGCCGAAGATCAGCAGGTCCATCACCGCGGTCACTGCCGGCACCAGGTAGAACAGGCTGGTGACATTGACCAGGTTACCCTTGGCGATCAGCCGGTAAAGCAGCAGGGTCGCCAGCAGCGAGACCACCAGCCCCATCCACAGCAGCGCGCCGACGAAACCGCCAGTCCACTCCACATGCAGCGGCTGCAGCGGCGCGAACAGCGCGCACATGGCAAAGCCGGCCAGGTACTGCAGCGGCAGCGTGCCCATGGGGTTGTCGGTGATGCGCTTCTGCAGGATCGAGCCGAAGGTCATGCTGCCCAGCGCCAGCAAGGCGAACAACATCCCCGCCAGCGATACCCCGCCCAGGTTGATGCCCTGGTAGACCACCATGATCAACCCGCCAAGCCCCAACCCGAGGCCGAACAAGCGGCTCCAGGAGCGCTGGCGCTCCATCAGCACCACGGTCAGGATCGGTTGTACCCCCATCACCGTGGCCATGATGCCGGGGGTGACATGGGTATCGAGCGCCAGCAGGTAGAAGATCTGGTAAGCGCCGAGCAGCACACAGCCAGTGCCCAGGGCCCGCAGGATGGCCCCGCGACTGCGCGGCCAGCGCAACCCCAGCAACGGGCCGATCAACAGCAGCCCGGCCAGGGCCAGCGCCGAGCGCAACAGCAGGAAGGCAAACGGGCTGGCATGCGCCAGGCCGAGCTTGGAGACGATCGCCCCGCTGCTCCACAGCAGGACGAACAGGCTGGTAGTGGCCGCCGAGGCCACGGATGCTTTGCTAAAGACAGACATGTATTGCCACCTGATTCAAGGCGAATAAGCCAGACGGACGGCGTGCGCTTCAGCGTGGGAAGTCGCCGACCGTGTTCAGTAGGTTGCGTGTGCGAAGGGATGCGGCCAGAAGCCGATCAGCCCAACACGACCACGCAAGGAGGCGGAGCTACGCCGCCTACGACGCCACTGACAGGTGGTGGTGGATAGTGACTGATCATCGCCGGCTGCTGGCAGCCACGCACGACCATGCCCGCGACTGGCGCGATGGCAAAGCTTGTGGTGGATGGGCTGGCTGGCATGAACAGGTCTTCGGGAAGAATGCAGTGGGCTGGACTATAGCCCGGTGCCCCATGCCTTGCAACCAGTGCCTACGGTACTCGCGGGAACAGCTTTTGTGGGAGCGGCCTTGTGTCGCGAAAGGGCCGCAGAGCGGCCCCAGCAATATCTGCGGCGAAGCTGAGAGTGCGGGGCCGCTGCGCGCCCCTTTCGCGACACAAGGCCGCTCCCACAAGAAGACCGCGCTACCTTGGATGTTGGCTAATTTGTCACCGCCCCGATTCGTCTGAATGCGAAACGCAGCCCGCATTCACCCGTTTCGAGGACCACCGATGAACGTATCCGCCTGGCTCTACCGGCCAGCCCAGATCACCTGCCTGCTGCTGGTCAGCGCCTACGCCCATGCCGCCAAGCCCGGCGACGTGTTCAAGGATTGCAAGGACTGCCCCGAAATGGTCGTGCTGCCCGCCGGCAGCTACGTGATGGGGGCCCCTGACGACGAAGTCGGCCGCCAGCCCGACGAGGGCCCGCTGCACACCGTGACCTTCGCCAAGCCCTTCGCCATGAGCCGCTATCAGGTCACCGCCGGCGAACTGGACGCCTATATCAAGGCCACCGGCACCGTCATCAAGAGCGGCGACGACCGCCCCGGCCGCTGGTGCGAAGCCAGCAAGCCCAGCTACAAGCAAGGCCCCCGCCAGCCGGCGGTATGCATCGACTACGACGAAGTACAGGCCTACACCCGATGGCTGGCTGAAACCACCGGCAAGCCATACCGCATGGTCAGCGAAGCCGAACGCGAATATGCCGCCCGTGCCGGTTCCAGCGGCCCGTTCCCCTTCCCCTTCGACGAACCTGGCAAGTACGAGATCAGCAAGCACGCCAACACCTATGGCCCCAAGGACGGGCATACCTTCACCGCCCCGGTGGGCAGCTACCCGCCCAATGCCTTCGGCATGTACGACATGCACGGCAACGTCTACGAATGGGTCGCCGACTGCTACCACGACAGCTACGAAGGCGCCCCCACCGACGGCAGTGCCTGGATCCAGGACCCCAAGTGCATCCGCGCGCACATGCGCGGCAACGACTGGGGCGAGCCGCCGATCTTCTCCCGCTCGGCCAACCGCAACGACCGCCTCAAGACCACCCGCGGTGACTTCCTCGGCTTTCGCGTAGCACGTGAACTGTGAAGTTGTGACGCGGTTAACGCAGCATCGCCCAAAAAAATCGCCAATAAGAATCGTTCCGGTTTTTCACAGGTGCTGCGTCATATAGCTGACATAGTAAAAAACCCCTCTGCCAACGAGACCGCAATAGATGTCCAAGTCCCTCCCCGGCTCGCTCAACCCGCTTGCCAAAGCACTACTGATCCGTCATTCCCTTCGTCCCCAGCGCGCGTTCACACGCATCGGCCTGGGCCTGGCGATATCCGCTGCGATGGTTGCCCAGGTGCAGGCGCAGGAGTGGACACTGGATATTCCCGCGCAGTCGATGAACTCGGCGTTGCAGGCACTGGCCAGGCAGACCGATACCCAGTTGCTGTACAGCCCGGAAGATATCGGTGGCCTGCGCTCCTCCGCACTCAAAGGGCGCCACGACCTCGCTTCGTCCCTGCGCATCCTGCTGGGCGGCAGCGGGCTGCGTTATCAGATCGACGGCAACACCGTGACGGTAACAGCGGGTTCAGCCGCAAAGGACGGCCAGGTCGAGCTTTCGGCGACCAACGTCAATAGCGTGGGCCTGGGGGCCACTACCGAAGGCACGGGTTCCTACACCACCGGCGTGACCAGCACGGCCACCCGCATGAACCTGTCGATACGCGAAACACCGCAAAGCATCAGCGTCATCACCCGCCAGCAAATGGACGACCAGCACCTGGCGACCATTACCGACGTGCTGAAGCAGAACCCGGGCATCACCATGTCCCAGGACGGTGGCGAGCGCTTTCATATCTATTCGCGCGGCTCGGAAATCAGCACCTACCAGCTCGATGGCGTGAACACCGCGCAGGACTACCTGACGCGCAACATGCCCAACACCCTGATGGACATGGCCATGTTCGACCGCATCGAGATCGTCCGCGGTGCCACTGGCCTGATGACCGGTGCGGGCGAGCCCAACGGTGTGGTCAACATGGTACGCAAGCGCCCCACGCGTGAATTCCAGTCGTATGTGCAGGCCGGTGTGGGCTCGTGGGACTACTATCGCACCGAGGCCGACGTGTCCGGCCCACTGATCGAAAGCGGCAAGCTGCGCGGCCGCCTGGTGGCCGCCAAGCAGAGCAACCAGAGCTACATGGACTGGTACAGCCAGGACCGTGACCTGGTCTACGGCGTGCTCGAAGCAGACCTGACCGATACCACCACCGTGCGCTTCGGCATGGACTACCAGACCTACGACGCCAATGGCGCGCCAGGTGTGCCGCTGTTCTTCAGCAATGGCCAGCCCACCAACTTCTCCCGCTCGACCAGTTCCGGGCCGCGCTGGATGTATGAAGACTACACCACCAAGAACTACTCCTTCGGCCTGGACCAGGAGCTTGGCAATGGTTGGCAGTTGAAGATGGCCGGCAACTACATGGATGTCGATCGCGACTCGCTGTCGGCGTTCTACCGCACCGGTGCGGGCGTATCTACCCTCGATCAAGCCACCGGCAACGCCAAGTCCGACCTGCTGCAAGTCGATGCCCACCAGGTTCAGCGGGGCATGAACATCACGCTGCAGGGGCCTTTCGAGCTGTTTGGCCAGACCCACGAACTGGTTACCGGCTTCGACTACATGGATTACGAGAACAACCACTTCACCGGCAGAGCTGGGGAAGCCACATTCAACTTCTACACCTGGGGCAACCGCATACCGCAACCTGGCAACTATTCGCCACTGCTGGACTACGACCTGACCATCCGCCAGACCGGTTACTTCATTGCCACCCGGCTCAACTTCACCGACGACCTGCACATGATTCTCGGTGCCCGTACCACCAACTACCGTTCGGACTCGAACCAGGTGGTATTGACCACTGGCACTGGCAACCCCACGCAACTTAAGGAGCACGGAGAGGTAACACCGTACGCCGGCCTGATCTACGACCTGACCGATGAGCAATCGGTGTACGCCAGCTACACCGATATCTTCAAGCCCCAGACCAGCCGCGACCGTACCGGCAAGGTGCTGGACCCTGTGATCGGGCAGAACTATGAAATGGGCTGGAAAGGTGAATTCTACGATGGTCGCCTGAACGCCAACGCGGCGATCTACCTCATCAAGCGCGACAACCTTGCAGAGGAAGACACCGGTTTCAGCGTACCGGGCGTGCCTAACTCCACCGCTTACCGCGCGGTCAGCGGCGCCGAAACCAAGGGCATTGATCTTGAACTGTCCGGCGAAGTGGCTCGCGGGCTTGAAGTTCATACCGGTTACAGCCACTCCCGCACGGAAGATGCCAATGGCACTCGGCTGACGTCTCAACTGCCGCTGGATACATTCCGCCTGTGGACTACCTACCGCCTGCCCGGCGAATGGGAGCGCCTGACTGTTGGTGGTGGGGTCAACTGGAACTCCCAGCAATCCCTGGCCACCCGCTACAACACGCGCATCACCCAGGAAGACTACGCCGTGGCCAGCCTGATGGCCCGCTACAAGATCAGCGAGCACCTGGCCGCCACGCTGAACGTGGATAACCTGTTCGACAAGAAATACTACGCAGGCCTGGCCGGCAACTATGGCCACTATGGCGCGCCGAGGAACGCGACGCTGAACCTGCGCTACGATTTCTGATCAGCAGAACGAAAAAAGGCGACCCTGGAGGTCGCCTTTTTCATGCCTGCATGGTCTTCGCTTCGGTACGCGGTCCGTTGTAGGAGCGGCCTTGTGTCGCGAAAGGGCTGCAAGGCAGCCCCGGCAATTCCTGCATCACTGCTGAGCCCCTGGGGCCGCGTTGCGGCCCTTTCGCGACACAAGGCCGCTCCTGCAAAGAGTGAGCAGGTTTACTGGCTGATCGTATCTGCCAGCAACAGCCTGGCAATCACCCCCTCAAGGACATCCACCTGCTCAAGGATGTCATAGTGCCCGGCGTCAACAGCAATGTCCTGGCAGCTACCCGAGATGCCACCCACGTGCGCGCCCTCCCCCGCCCACCAGCAACTTGCCGCTGCCTCGGTAGACGGTAGCTGGCGCAACTGACGCGAAAGCGCCTTGAGTTTCATGGCCACGACAAAGGTCTGCGCCAGATCAGCGTTGCCGATTTCGGCATAGGCCGACTGTGCAACCTGTGCGGCCCGTGCCGTTTCGATCACGCGCTCCAGGGCATCCTGAGTACTGCCGACCGGCACGACCGGCAGCACCAGTGCATCGGCCGAAACCCCGAGAATCACCGCCAGGAAGCCACGCAGGTCGGCGCTCCAGTCACTTTCCTGCACGGCTTGCCTGGCCGAGGGCACGAAGCTGTCCACCAAGGCCAGCACCGCAACCCGCTGCCCCTGGCTTTCCAACTCTTTGGCCACCAACACCGCCAGGGTGCCGCCCAGCGACCAACCTGCCAGCTGATAAGGGCCTTCGGGTTGCTTCTGGCGAATGTACTGTGCGTAATCGATAGCCATCGTTTCCAGCGAATCATCCACCCAGGCGTGATCCAGCAGCATCCGGCATTGCAGGCCATAAACCGTGCAACGGCCTTCCAGCCGGCGCGCCAATGGCTCGTAATCGAACACCGTGCCAAACCCGGCATGCAGGCAGAACAGCGGTGTACTCGCGCTCACTCGGCTGTTCAGCAACAACAGCGGGTCCAGGCTTGCATCGTCGGGGGCATAACCCGACAACTCGGCTATGGTCGGCCGGGCAATCACATCACGCAGTTTCAGTTCGATCGGCAAATCCTCACGGGCACGGACCTTGGACAGCATCTTCAGCACGCGCAGCGAGTCACCACCCAGTTCGAAGAAGTTGTCATCAACACCGACCTGCTCGACTTGCAGCACTTCCTGCCAGATCGCTGCCAGCGCCTGCTCGATTGCATTACGCGGGGCAACCCATGCCCGGCCTGCAAACTCGGGTGCCGGCAGGCCATTGCGGTCGATCTTGCCATTGGGTGTGAGCGGCAGCTCCGGCATCAGTACAAGCTGTGCCGGCACCATGTGATCCGGCAGGTCGGCGCGCAGGGCATCACGTAATTGCTCGGCGCGGGTATCGGCATTGTCCGTCACCACGTAACCGATCAGTTGCTTGCCCGTGCTGATGTCACGCGCCACCACCACGGCATCGCGCACGCCAACCAGGTTGCGCAGGCGTGCCTCGATTTCTCCCGGTTCGATGCGGAATCCGCGAATCTTCAGCTGGTTGTCCAGGCGCCCAAGGAAGTCGATGACGCCATCGGCGCGGCGACGCACCCGGTCACCGGTGCGGTACAGGCGGCCACCCGGGGCAAACGGGTCGGCCACGAAGCGCTCGGCCGTGAGTGCGGCCCGCTGGTGATAGCCACGCGCCACGCCCTCTCCGCCGATGTAAAGCTCACCGGCCACACCATCGGGCAGCGGGTTGAGGTGCGGGTCCAGTACGTGCAGCGTGCGCTCGCCCACGCGGTCGCCAATCGGCGCGTACACAGCCTCACAGGTTCGTTGCACCGGCACTTTCCACAGCAGAGGCGTAACCACGGTTTCCGTCGGCCCATAGCCGTTGGTCAACCAGCGCGGACGCAGCGTGCGCTTGACGTGCTCGAACAGGGCGTCCGGTACCGCATCGCCGCCAAAGCAGTACACCCGCACCGCTGGCGCGGGCTGCTGCTGGCTATCGGCGAATTCGGCCAACTGTTGAAGGTAGGCCGGCGGGAAGCAGGCGATATCGATACGCTGGGCATGCAAGGTCTGCCAGGTTTCTTCTGCCGTCCATAGCCGGTTGTCACGCACCACCAGGCAACCACCCGAGGACAACGTCGACAGCCAGCGTTCCTGCGCCCCGTCGAAGGCGAACGACATGAACAGCAGCTCGCGGGTCTGCAGGTCCATCTCGTACAGCCCGGCGATGGCCTGGCAGTGCATGCGAATCTGGCCGTGGCTCACCGCCACACCTTTGGGCTTGCCGGTAGAACCAGACGTGTAGATCAGATAGGCCAGGTTATCCGCACACGCGCGCTGTTCAGGTGCAGTAGCAGGCAGATGGTCCAGCGCTTGCTGGTCGAGCTCGACGCACCGCGCTACCTGGGTAAAGCGCTGGCGCAGGCCACTGCTGGTGACCAGCAGGTGCATTGCCGAGTCCTCGACGATCCACTGCAGGCGCTCTTGTGGGTAGTCGATATCCAGTGGCACATAAGCTGCGCCGGTCTTCATCACCGCCAGGAAGGCCACGATCACCTCCACCGACCGCTCCAGGGCAATACCCACGCAGCTTTCCGGGCGCACGCCCTGCGCGATCAGGTGGTGGGCAAGGCGGTTGGCGCGCGCGTCCAGCTGGCCATAGGTCAACTGTTGGCCGCCGCAGACTACCGCCATGGCCTCGCCACGCTCACGGGCATGCCCGGCGACACGCTCGGCGAGCAGCGGCTGCTCGCGCCCAGGTGCCGCAAGCTGGTTGCGCAGGTCGGCGTGCCTTGCCTGCGCCGGCGTCAGCATGCCCAGGCTGCCCAGCGTGGCCTGGGGATTGTCCAGCATGGCGCTCAGCAGGCTTTCGAAACTGCCGCGCAGGCACTCGACAGCGGCTTCGGTAAAGCGGTTGCGCAGGTACAGGAACTCTACCGAAAAGGTTTCGCCCAATTGCACGGCCAGGTCCATGGCATAGTTGGTGACGTCGCGGTTACGTACTTCGCCAAAGCGCAACGTTCCGCCGCCGCCCTCGCGCAGGCGGTCGTCAACCGGGTAGTTCTCGAACACCACAATGCTGTCGAACAGCGCCTGCCCTGGCCGCCCGGCCCAGCGTTGCACATCGGCCAGCGCTGCATGCTCGTGGTCGCGCAGTTCCAGGTTGTAGTGCTGCAGCTGGTGCAGCCAGTCGCTGACAATGTGCTGGGGTTGCGGCGCCTGCACCACCGGTAGCGTGTTGATGAACAGCCCCAGCATCTCGCCTGCACCGGCCAGGCTGCTGGGGCGCCCGGCCACTGTGGCGCCGAAGCACACGCTGGCCTGGCCGGTGTAGCGTTGCAGCAGCAACAGCCAGGTGGCCTGGACCAGGGTATTGGCCGTAACCCTCAGGCGCCGGGCCTGGTCACGCAGGTGTTGCGTGCGCTGCGCATCCCAATGCAGGTACAGCGCATGGTGCCCGACAAGCTTGCCGTCCGCCTGCGGTGCAACACTGTCGGCCAACAGCGTCGGCCCCTCCAGGGCACGCAGCTTCTCGCTCCAGAACTGCTCCAGCTTGCCCATCGGCTGCTCGGCGAGCCAACGGATGTAGTCACCGAAGCGCCCCCCCGCATGGCTGGCGGGCCGGCCGTGATAAACCTGCAACACCTCGCCCAGCAACCGTGAATTGCTCCAGCCATCCATGAGGATGTGGTGGCGGGACCAGATCAGGTGCAGGCGTTGCTCATCCACTCGAACCAGTGTCAGGCGCATCAGGGGGGCACACGCCAGGTCGAAGCCTTCGGCGGCCTCTTCGGCGGCCAGCGCCTGCAAGGCGTCGCTGGTCACCTCACGCCCACGCCAGTCGAGCACGCGCAGCGGCAGGCTGGCCTGACGCTGAACCACCTGCAAGGGCTCCGCCCACCGGGCCGATGACAGGAAGACCGTGCGCAGGATGTCGTGGCTGGCGATCACCTGGTTCCAGGCCGCGACGAAGCGGTCTATGTCCAGGCCGTGCACATCGACCGCAGTCTGGTTGATGTACAGCGCGGCGTCGCTCTCCTGCAGGGTATGGAACAGCATGCCCTGTTGCATCGGCGACAGCGGGTAGATATCGGCAATCTGAGCAGCAGGTACCGGCAGGTCGTCCAGTTGCGCCTGGTTCAGACGGGCCAAGGGGAAGTCCGATGGCGTGAGGCCTTGGGTGTCATCCTGGCAGCAATGGTTGATCAAGGCCTTGAGTTCTTCTGCATAGGCATCGGCCAGTTGCTGGATGGTCGAGGTATCGAAGACTTCACGGCTGAACGTCCAGCCCAGTGTCAGCTCGCCGCCGTACACCTGGCCATTGAGCGCCAGCAGGCTGCTCAATGGCGCATCCTCATCCTGGTTCAGCCCGGCATTCTCGCTGGCCGGTCTGAACAGGCTCGCCTGCTGGTCGAAGCTGCCATCGAACTGCCCCAGGTAGTTGAAGATGATCGCCCCCTGGGCCAGCGCCGTTAACGTCTGCCGAGCTTCACCAGCCCCCAGGTAACGCAGCACACCATAGCCAAGACCCTTGTGGGGCACCGCGCGCAGTTGCTCCTTGATGGTCTTGATCGAGCTGGCCAGCTCGGGCTGAGGGCTGAGGTTGACCGGGTACATGCTGGTGAACCAACCCACCGTGCGGCTCAGGTCGATACCGTCGAACAGTTCCTCGCGGCCATGGCCTTCCAGGCGCACCAGTACCTGCGGCTGAGCGGTCCAACGGCTGACCACACGGGCCAATGCCGTCAACAACAGGTCGTTGATCTGCGTGCGATAGGCTGCCGGTGCCTGCTGCAACAGCTTGCGGGTCCAGAGCGGGTCCAGGCGAGTGCTGACCGACGTTGCATGCTTCTGCAGGTTTTCGCCCTGGGGATGATCGCAAGGCAAAGCATCGCTGGCGCCTTGTAGTTGATCACGCCAGTAGTGCAGTTCATGTTGCAGTGCCTGGCTGCTGGCATAGGCCTGCAGCTGTTCGGCCCAGACCTTGAACGCGCTGGTCTTGGCCGGCAACTTCAACGGCTGGCCGAGGACAAGAGCCTGGTAGGCCTGTTGCAAGTCTTCTAGCAGGATCCGCCATGACACGCCATCGACCACCAGATGATGAATGACCAGCAGCAGCCGCTGACTGCCGTCTGCCAGCGTTGCCAGCACGGCGCGCAACAATGGCCCCTGAGCCAGGTTCAGGCTGCGCTGGGCCTGATCGGCCAAGCGTTCCAGCGCCTCGGCATCAACGCATTCGCGTACCCACAGCAGCTCGGTCGATACCGGCGCGCCGATCGTGGCCTGCCAGCGCCCGGCACTCTGCCAGGCATTGAGCCGCAGCAGGTCGTGATGGGCATGCAGGTTGCCCAGCGCCATGCTC
Source organism: Pseudomonas sp. SA233 (assembly GCF_054792385.1). Lineage (NCBI taxonomy): Bacteria > Pseudomonadati > Pseudomonadota > Gammaproteobacteria > Pseudomonadales > Pseudomonadaceae > Pseudomonas > Pseudomonas sp. SA233. The sequence goes on from NZ_CP096449.1 coordinate 4,283,099, forward strand.
AACAGCTGCGCATCCAGTGCCTCACCGGGCTCGAGCAACACCGACTGGTTCCAGTGGTCACGTGCTACAACCGCTTGCTCGAAGAACCAGTGCTGCACCGGAACAAGTGGCAGAGGCCCGGTGACCACGCCCTGCTCCAGCGCTTGTGCTTCGCTGCGCCGGGCAACCGAGGCCAGCCCCTGCACGGTCTGATGCTGCAGCAGCTCCTTGGGGGTGAACCGTATGTCCACCTGGCGCGCACGGCTGACCACCTGCAACGAGATGATCGAATCGCCGCCCAGTTCGAAGAAGTTGTCGGTCAGGCCCACCTTTTCCAGCTTCAACACATCCGCCCAGATCGCCGCGATCTGCTGCTCCAGATCACTCTGCGGCGCGATGTACTCGCCCTGCAACTGGCTGGCATCCGGCTGCGGCAGGGCCTTGCGGTCCAGCTTGCCGTTCGGCGTCACCGGCAGCTTGCCGAGCAGCAGCAGATGCGCCGGCACCATGTAATCCGGCAAACCGGCCTTGAGCGCCTCGCGCAGGCTGTCGCGCAATGCGCCTTCGTCTTGCGTGCTGTCGGCAGGCACCACATAACCCACCAGCTGCTTGCCGCTTGGCCCGTCCTGGGCCAGCACCACGGCTTCCTGCACACTCGGCAGCTCCAATAGACGCGCCTCGATCTCGCCCAGCTCGATGCGCAGGCCGCGGATCTTCACCTGATGGTCGATGCGCCCGGCGTAGTCGATCACGCCATCGGCGCGGTAGCGCGCCAGGTCGCCGGTGCGGTACAGGCGCCCGCCGTTGTCGCTGAACGGGTCCGGCACGAAGCGTTCGGCGGTCAGCGCCGGGCGTTGGTGGTAACCACGGGCCAGGCCGACACCACCGAGGTACAGCTCGCCGGCACTGCCGCGTACCGCCGGTTGCAGGCTGCCTTCGAGGATATGGGTCTTGAGGTTGTCGATCGGCTGGCCGATCGGCACGCTGATGCTTTCGTCCGGCTGGCAGGTCCAGTGGGTCACGTCGATCGCCGCTTCGGTCGGGCCGTACAGGTTGTACAGGCCCGCCGCCGGCAGGCGTTGCAGGGTCTGGCGGGCCAACTCGGCCGGCAACGCTTCACCGCTGCACACCACGCGCTTGAGGCTGACGCAGCTTTCGACCGCTTCGTGGGTCATGAACGCCTGCAGCATCGACGGCACGAAGTGCAGCGTGCTGATGCCGTAATGGTTGATGGTTTCGACCAGCAGCTGCGGGTCGCGGTGCGCGCCCGGCTGGGCCACGACCAGGCGCGCGCCGGTCATCAGCGGCCAGAAGAACTCCCACACCGACACGTCGAAGCTGAACGGGGTTTTCTGCAGCACACTGTCGCTGGCGTCCAGGCCGTAGGCCTTCTGCATCCACCACAGGCGGTTGACCAGCGCCTGATGGCTGTTGCCAGCGCCCTTCGGGCGACCGGTGGAGCCGGAGGTGTAGATCACGTAGGCGAGGTTCAACGGGGCCACGTCGACATTCGGATTGGCATCGCTGTAGCCGTCGAAGTTCTCGGTATCCAGGTCCAGGCTGCGCAGGCCGGCCGGGATCGGCAGGGCTTCGTGCAGGTGCGACTGGGTCAGCAGCAAGGCGATGCCGCTGTCCTCGAACATGTAGCTCAGGCGATCCTGGGGGTATTCCGGGTCCAGCGGCACATAAGCGCCGCCGGCCTTCACGATGCCGAGCAAACCGATGACCATCTCCAGGCTGCGCTCCATGGCGATGCCCACCAGCACGTCCGGGCCCACGCCCTGCTCGCGCAGCTTGTGCGCCAGCTGGTTGCTACGGCGGTTTAGCTCGGCATAGCTCAGGGTCTGCTCGCCAAAGGCCAGCGCCGGGGCATCCGGGGTGGCGAGTACCTGGGCTTCGACCAGCTGGTGGATGCTGGCTTCGCCTGGGTAATCGGTTTGCGTGGCATTCCAGCCATGCACGATCTGCTGCCGCTCCCCGTCATCCAGCAATGGCAGCTCAGCCACTCGCTGGCCTGGGTTGCCGACGATGCCCTGTAGCAGGTTCAGCCAGTGCCGCGCCATCTGCTGTATGGTCGAGGCATCGAACAGGTCGGTTGCAAAGGTCAGCGTGGCGCTGATGCCCAGCTCATGTTCGAAGCTGTCCAGCGTGAGGTCGAACTGCGCCGCGTGCACGTTCCATTGCAGGCTCTCCACCTCCAGGCCGGGCAAGCTGCGGCGCTCGCCCTTGCCCCGGGTCTGGTGGTTGTACATCACCTGGAACAACGGGCTGTGGCTCAGGCTGCGTTCAGGCTGCAAGGCATCGACCAGCTGTTCGAATGGCAGGTCCTGATGCACCTGCGCGCCCAAGGCTCGTTGCCGCACTTGCGCCAACAGCTCGGTGAAGGTCAGCTGCGTATCGAACTCGGCACGCATCACCTGGGTATTGACGAAAAAGCCGATCAGCCGCTCGGTCTCTACGCGGTTACGGTTGGCGATGGGCACGCCCACGCGCACATCGGCCTGCCCGGAGTAGCGGTGCAACAGTACCTGGAAACTCGCCAGCAGCAGCATGAAGGGTGTCGCCCCCTGGTGCTGCGCCAGCTGTTTGAGTGACTGGCTCAACGCTTCGCCCAGGTCAACGTCGATCCGCTCACCGCGGTAGCTTTGCAGCGCCGGGCGTGGCCTGTCGGTGGTCAGTTCCAGCACCGGGTGGTCGTCGCCCAGCTGCGCCATCCAGTACGCCAGCTGACGCTCACGCTCGCCGGCGTCCATCCAGGCACGCTGCCAGATCGCATAATCGGCGTACTGGATCGGCAGTTCGGCCAGCGCCACCTGCCGACCTTGGCTATAGCCCTCATAAAGCTGCACCAACTCATCGATGAGCAAGGGCATCGACCAGCCATCGGCGACGATATGGTGCAAGGTGAGCACCAGCACGTGCTCGTCCTGCGCCAGTTCCAGCAGTTTTACCCGCAGCAGCGGCCCATGGACCAGATCGAACGGCTGCTGGACCTCAAGCACGACCTGCGCCTGCAGAACCTGCTCCTCCACGGCCCCCAAGGCCTGGCGGGCCAGCTGGAAAGGCTGGTTCGGGTGGATGACCTGCATCAGCTGGCCATCTTCCTCGGCAATGGTCGTGCGCAGGGCTTCATGACGCTGGATCAGCGTCGCGAAGCTGCGCTGCAGGGCTGCCAGGTCGAGCTGCCCCCTGAACCTGAGCGCGGTCGGAATGTTGTAGGCCGAGCCGGTGGGCTCCAGCTGCCAGAGAAACCACTGGCGTTGCTGGGCATAGGACAGCACAGGGCGTTCGACATCGTGCCTGGCCACCGGGATGGGCAGTTGCGCGAGCGTGACGCCCTTGGACGCCAGTTTTTCGAGAAACAGCTTCTGCTGCGCCAGGGGCAGACGGATAAAGCGATAAACCAGGTCTGCGTTTCTGTTGTCCATGTGCATCTCAAACCGCCTCGAGCTCTGCCATGAAGTCCTGGAGCTCATCCAGGTCTCCGTCGTTTCGGGTACCGAGACTGCCGACCTCTTGTGCAAAGGCCTTCAGGTTCTCTGTCTGGAACAACAACGCGAGTGGCAGGTTCGTACCCAGTTCGATCTGCAGTCGTGCTACCGCCTGGGTTGCCAGCAAGGAGTGGCCCCCCAGCTCGAAGAAGTTGTCGGTAAGAGATACGTTTTCCAGGCCAAGAACTTCAGCCCATACCGCTGCGATGCGCCGCTCCAGCTCCGTTTCCGGCGCCACATGGGCCGCCCGGCGCAGGTTGCCGTCAGGCTGTGGCAGGGCCTTGCGGTCCAGCTTGCCGTTCGGTGTCAGTGGCAGGCGTTCCAACAGCAACAGGTGCGCGGGCACCATGTAGTCCGGCAGGCTGGCCTTCAGTCTGGCGCGCAGGGTGTCAAGCAACGCCGCCCGGGCTTCCTCGCTGGCAACCGACGCTGCATCGGCTGGCACCACGTAGCCCAGCAGTTGCTTGCCGCCCGGCGCATCCAGTGCCAGTACCACGGCTTCGCGGACTGCGTCCTGTTGTTGCAGGCGCGCCTCGATCTCACCGAGTTCGATACGGAAGCCGCGAATCTTCACCTGATGGTCGATACGCCCGGCATATTCGATGACCCCGTCGGCGTCATAGCGCGCCAGGTCGCCGGTGCGATACAGCCGGCCACCCTGCCCACCGAACGGGTCGGGGATGAAGCGTTCGGCGGTAAGCCCAGGGCGCGCCAGGTAACCACGCGCCAGGCCCGCACCCGCCATGTACAGCTCCCCCACCACCCCTACCGGCAGCGGCGTTCCGTCCTCGCTCAACAGGTACACGGCACTGTTGGAAAGCGGCCGGCCGATATTGGCCTGGCCACCTTGGGTGCGCAGGGTGAAGGTCGAGTAGGTGGTGTCCTCCGAAGGCCCGTACAGGTCGTACACCTTGAGCACATGGCCAGTGCCGTACAGCGCGTCGACCAGCCCCTGCTTGAGGGCTTCCCCCGCCAGGTTGATGATGCGTACACCGGACGGCAGCTGGCCGGTTTCATGCAGCACCTTGATGGCCGATGGCACCGTGTTGACCAGGCGTACCTGGTCTTTGGCCGGCAGGTGCGGCAGCTCCAGGGCATTGGCCGCCAGTACCGCATAACCACCCGAGCCCAGGGTCACGAACAGCTCCCAGACCGACAGGTCGAAACAGATCGATGTGGACGCCAACACGCCGCACAGGTCCTGCTGGCTGTACACCGACTGCGCCCAGCCGATCATTGCCACGGCATTGCGATGCTCGATCTGGACGCCCTTGGGTTTGCCGGTGGAGCCTGAGGTGTAGATGCAGTACGCCAGGTTGTCCGGCGTGCTCACGCACACCGGGTCGGCCGCTTCGTAGCCGTCGAGCAGCAATTGGTCCACCAGCAGCGTGCGCGCCTGGAAGCTGGCCGGCACACGCTCCAGCAGGTGCGACTGCGACAGCAGCAGGATCGACTGGCTGTCTTCGAGCATGTACACCAGGCGGTCCTGCGGGTAGCCAGGATCGAGCGGCACGTAGGCGCCGCCCGCCTTGAGAATGGCCATCAGCGCGACCACCATGTCCAGGCCACGCTCCATGGCGACACCTACCAGCACCTCCGGGCCCACGCCAGCCTCGCGCAGTTTGTGGGCCAGCTGGTTGGCCCGTACATTGAGCGCGGCATACGTGAGCGTCTGCTCGCCGTGGATAAGTGCCACTGCACCTGGCGCAGCAACCACCTGCGCCTCGAACAGCTGATGGATACAGCGGTCGGCCGGGTAACTGGCCGCCGTGCGGTTCCAGTCCTGCACGATACGCTGATGCTGCGCGGTATCGAGCAGCGGCAGGTCGCCGAGTGCAGCACACGGGTCACTCACCAGCGCGTCAAGCAGCGTACCGAAGTGATGGGCCAGCTGCTCGATCGCCTCGCTGCTCCAGTGCGCACGGTCATGCCGGTACTGGATAGCCAGGCTGTCGCCAAGGCTCACCAGCACGGTCAGCGGATAGTTGGTCTGCTCGCGCACCTGCACTGGGCCAAACTGCAAGCCACTCGGTGCACCCTGCCGAAGGGCCTCGGACACCGGGTAACTTTCGAACACCACCAGGCTGTCGAACAGGGCTTCACCGCCAAGTCCGGCCCAGCGCTGCACATCGTACAGCGGCGTATGTTCGTATTCACGCATGGCCAGGTTGCTGGCCTGCACCTGCCCGATCCATTGCGCGACGCTCTGTTCGCCTTGTGGTGTACCAACCACCGGCAGGGTGTTGATGAACAAGCCAATCTGCGCTTCCACGCCCGCCAGCTCCGCTGGCCGGCCGGCGACCGTGGCCCCGAAGCAGACCGACGACTGCCCGGTATAGCGCTGCAACAGCAACAGCCAGGTAGCCTGTACCAAGGTGTTGACGGTGACACGCTGGGCACGGGCAAAGGCTTCAACCCGCTCGGTACGCCCTGCATCGAATGCCTGGTGATGAACGTGATGGCCATGGCCATCAGGCTCACCATTGCGCACGGCCTGGGCCAGGCGCGTCGGCTCGTTGAAGCTGGCCATCTGGCCCTGCCAGAACCGCTCTGCCGCCACCCCATCCTGGCGCTGCAACCAGGCGATGTAGTCACGGTAGCTGCCCGCCGCTGCCACCACAGGTTTACCGGCATGACGCTGCAACACCTCACCCAGCAACTGCGAGGTGCTCCAGCCATCCATCAGGATGTGATGGCAGGTGAAGATCAGGTGGTGACGTGCCTGCGCCGTACGCACCAGCACCAGGCGCAACAAGGGTGCCTCGACCAGGTCGAAGCCACGCTGCCGGTCGGCATCCGCCAGGGTGTCCAGCGCCCGCGCCAGCTCATTCTCGGCACGCCAGTCATATTCGCTGAACGGCAGTGTCACCTGCTTGCGCACGACCTGCACCGCCTGGCCCAGGTCCCCCTGCCAGATGAAGCTGCTGCGCAGGATGTCGTGGGCCTGCAAGGCAGCATCCCAGGCCTGCCGGAAGGCTTGTACATCCAGGCCATCCACATCCACGCGCATCTGATTGATGTAGTTGCCGCTGCCTTGCTCGTAGATGCTGTGGAACAGCATGCCCTGCTGCATCGGCGACAGCGGGTAGACGTCGGCGATCTGCGACACGGCAACCGGCAGCTGGTCGAGCTGCGCCTGGGTCAGGTCGGCCAACGGGAAGTCGGACGGGGTCAGGCCGCGATGTCCACCCTCACAGCAATGCTCGATTATTTCAGCCAAGGCCTGCTGGTAAGCCTGCGCCAGCAGCTCGATGGTTTCGCGGCAATGAATGTCCTGGCTGAAGGTCCACTCCAGGCGTAGCTCGCCGCCATATACCTGACCGTTGACGGTCAACAGGCTGGCCAACGGTGCTTCGGCATCCTGCCTGGCGCCATCGTTCTCCTTGGCGGGGGTGAACAGGCCTGCTTCGCCATCGAAGCTGCCGTCGAACTGCCCGAGGTAGTTGAAGACGATCTGGCCTTCAGGCAATGCTGCAAGGGCCTCGCGGCTCGCGGCATCACCGAGGTAGCGCAGCACGCCATAGCCCAGGCCTTTGTCAGGCACGGCGCGCAGCTGTTCCTTGATGGTCTTGATCGAACTTGCCAGGTCTGCCTGCGGGCTCAGCTTTACCGGGTACAGGCTGGTGAACCAGCCCACCGTACGCGTCAGGTCGATACCCGCGAACAGGTCTTCACGGCCATGCCCTTCCAGGCGCACCAGCACTTCGGGCTGGCCGCTCCAGCGGCCAACTGCTTGCGCCAGGGCCGTCAGCAGCAGGTCCATGATCTGCGTGCGATAAGCCACCGAGCAATCCTGCAACAGCCGTCGGGTGCTTGCCACGTCGAGGCGCGTGCTGACCGAAGCCGCATGCTTCAGTTGCCGGCTGCCTTGCGGGTTGTCGCAGGGCAACATTTCGCTGGCCCCTTGCAACTGCCCCTGCCAGTAGCCCAGTTGCTGTTGCAATGCGGGCGCGGCGGCATAGGTTTGCAAACGCTCGGCCCAAGCTTTGTACGAAGTGGTCTTGGCCGGAAGCTGCAGTGGCTGCCCGGCAGCCAGGGTCTGGTAGGCCTGCTGCAGGTCTTCCAGCAGCACACGCCACGACACACCGTCTACCGCCAGGTGATGGATGACCAAAAGCAGTCGCTGGCTACCGTCAGGCAGCGCAGCGAGCATGGCACGCATCAACGGCCCGTGCTCGAGGTCAAGGCTGCGCTGGGCTTCAGTGGCGGCTTGCTGCAACTGCTCGACGCTGGCGAAATCGCGATGCCACAGCAACTGGGAGTAGCCCGCATCGGCAAATTCAGCCTGCCAGCCCACCCCATGGCCGAACACGCGCAAACGCAGGGCATCGTGATGTTCGAGCAATGCCTGCAATGCCGCATCGAGCGTCGCCGGGTCCAGCGTTTCACCCGGCGTGAGCAGCACCGACTGGTTCCAGTGATGGCGCACGACAACGGGCTGCTCGAAGAACCAGTGCTGGATCGGCGTGAGCGGCGTCACGCCCGTTACCGCACCCTGATCGATCGATACACTGCCGCCGCGGTTGGCGAGCCGGGCCAGTGCCTGCACCGTCTGGGCCTCGAACAGGTCCTTGGGCGTGAACTGGATATCCACCTGGCGCGCACGGCTGACCACCTGCAACGAGATGATCGAATCGCCGCCCAGTTCGAAGAAGTTATCGGTCAGGCCGACCTTCTCCAGCTTCAGCACATCCGCCCAGATCGCCGCGATCTGCTGCTCCAGATCACTCTGCGGCGCGATGTACTCGCCCTGCGACTGGCTGGCATCCGGCTGCGGCAGGGCCTTGCGGTCCAGCTTGCCGTTCGGCGTCACCGGCAGCTTGCCGAGCAGCAGCAGGTGCGCGGGCACCATGTAATCCGGCAAACCGGCCTTGAGCGCCTCGCGCAGGCTGTCGCGCAATGCGCCTTCGTCTTGCGTGCTGTCGGCAGGCACCACATAGCCCACCAGCTGCTTGCCGCTTGGCCCGTCCTGGGCCAGCACCACGGCTTCCTGCACACTCGGCAGTTCCAATAGACGCGCCTCGATCTCACCCAGTTCGATACGCAGGCCGCGGATCTTCACCTGGTGGTCGATGCGCCCGGCGTAGTCGATCACGCCATCGGCGCGGTAGCGCGCCAGGTCGCCGGTGCGGTACAGGCGCCCGCCGTTGTCGCTGAACGGGTCCGGCACGAAGCGTTCGGCGGTCAGCGCCGGGCGTTGGTGGTAACCACGGGCCAGGCCGACACCACCGAGGTACAGCTCGCCGGCACTGCCGCGCACAGCCGGTTGCAGGCTGCCTTCGAGGATATGGGTCTTGAGGTTGTCGATCGGCTGGCCGATCGGCACGCTGATGCTTTCGTCCGGCTGGCAGGTCCAGTGGGTCACGTCGATCGCCGCTTCGGTCGGGCCGTACAGGTTGTACAGGCCCGCCGCCGGCAGGCGTTGCAGGGTTTGGCGGGCCAGTTCGGCCGGCAACGCTTCACCGCTGCACACCACGCGCTTGAGGCTGGCGCAGCTTTCGACCGCTTCGTGGGTCATGAACGCCTGCAGCATCGACGGCACGAAGTGCAGCGTGCTGATGCCGTGGTGGTTGATGGTTTCGACCAGCAGCTGCGGGTCGCGGTGCGCGCCGGGCTGGGCCATGACCAGGCGCGCGCCGGTCATCAGCGGCCAGAAGAACTCCCACACCGACACGTCGAAGCTGAACGGGGTTTTCTGCAGCACGCTGTCGCTGGCGTCCAGGCCGTAGGCCTTCTGCATCCACCACAGGCGGTTGACCAGCGCCTGATGGCTGTTGCCAGCGCCCTTCGGGCGACCGGTGGAGCCGGAGGTGTAAATCACGTAGGCGAGGTTCAGAGGGGCCACGTCGACATTCGGGTTGGCATCGCTGTAGCCGTCGAAGTTCTCGGTGTCCAGGTCCAGGCTGCGCAGGCCGGCCGGGATCGGCAGGGCTTCATGCAGGTGCGACTGGGTCAGCAGCAAGGCGATGCCGATGTCCTCGAACATGTAGCTCAGGCGATCCTGGGGGTATTCCGGGTCCAGCGGCACATAAGCGCCGCCGGCCTTCACGATGCCCAGCAGGCCGACGACCATCTCCAGACTGCGCTCCATGGCGATGCCCACCAGCATGTCCGGGCCAACGCCCTGCTCGCGCAGCTTGTGCGCCAGCTGGTTGCTACGGCGGTTGAGCTCGGCATAGCTCAGGGTCTGCTCGCCAAAGACCAGCGCCGGGGCATCCGGGGTGGCGAAGACCTGCGCCTCGATCAGCTGGTGAATGCTGCGCTCGTCCGGGTAGGTCGCCTGGGTTTCGTTCCAGCCCTCTACCATCTGTCGCTGTTCTGGCAGGCCCAGCATTGGCAGCTCGCCAATCACCGCGTCAGTATTCTCCGTCAGCGCCTGCAGCAGGTTGGCAAAGTAACCAGCCAGGCGGCCAATGCTCTCGTCGCTCCAAAGCGCACGGTCATGGCTGTACTGCATCGACAGCGTGGTGCCCAGTTCCACCACCAGGGTCAGCGGGTAGTTGGTCTGCTCCTGCACGGCCACATCGCCGAAGCGCAGGCCACCGGGCGCGCCCTGTTGCAGCGCCTCGGCCACCGGGTAGTTCTCGAACACCAGGATGCTGTCGAACAAGGCGTCACCGCCCTGCCCCGCCCAGCGCTGCACGTCGTACAGCGGGGTGTGCTCGAACTCGCGCACGGCCAGGTTGCCGGCCTGCACCTGGCCGATCCACTCGGCCACGGTCTGCTCGGCACGCGGGGCACCGATCACCGGCAAGGTGTTGATGAACAGGCCGATCTGTTCTTCCACCCCCGGCAGGTCTGCCGGGCGGCCGGCGACAGTGGCGCCGAAGCACACGCTGGCCTGGCCGGTGCAGCGCTGCAACAGCAGCAGCCAGGCCGATTGCACCAGGGTGTTGACCGTGACCCGGTTGGCCCGGGCGAAGGCTTCGATGCGTGCGGTCTGCTCAGGGTCGAAGGCCAGACGGTGGTCGCCATGGCCGCTACCGCTTGTGCCTGCACTGCCGGCGATGGCCTGGGCCAGGCGGGTTGGCTCGTCCAGGGCGGCAAGCTGGGCTTTCCAGAAGGCTTCGGCAACGGCCGCGTCCTGGCCCTGCAGCCAGGCGATGTAGTCACGATAGTGCGTGGCCTGGGCCTGCGGCGCCAGGCCGGCATAGCGCTGCAGCACTTCGCCCAACAGGCGCGAAGTGCTCCAGCCGTCCATCAGGATGTGGTGGTTGGTGTACATCAGGTGGTGGCGAGCATCGCCCGTGCGTACCAGCACCAGGCGCAGCAATGGCGCGGCAGCAAGGTCGAAACCGCGCTGGCGTTCACCCTCGGCCAGGGCCTGCAATGCCTGCTCCAACGCCGGCTGGCCACGCCAGTCATGCTCGCTGCACGGCAATTCGACGGCCTTGCGTACCACCTGTACGGCCTGCTCCAGTTCGCCTTGCAAGACGAAACCGCTGCGCAGGATGTCGTGGGCATCGAGCGTGGCCTGCCACGCCTGGCGGAACCGCTGCACATCCAGCCCCTCCACATCCACGCGCAGCTGGTTGATGTAGTTGTCGGCCTGCTGGTCGTAAAGGGTGTGGAACAACATGCCCTGCTGCATGGGTGACAGCGGGTACACATCGGCGATCTGCCCGGCCTCCAGCGGCAGGCTGTCCAGTTGCGCCTGGGTCAGCGCGGCCAGCGGGAAGTCCGACGGCGTCACGCCCTGGTGCCGCGCATCGCAGCAGTGCTCGACCAGCTCTGCCAAGGCCTGCCCGTAGGCCTGGGCCAGCTTCTCGATGGTGGCCGGGTGATGAACGTCAGCGCTGTAGGTCCACTCCAGGAACAGCTCGCCGCCGTACACCTGGCCGGTGATGCTCAGCCAGTTGCCCAGCTGCGCGCCGGCACATTGGGTACGGCCTGCGCTTTCCCCGCTCGGGGTGAACAGGGCGCCGGCCTCGGCATCGAAGCTGGCATCGAACTGGCCCAGGTAGTTGAAGGTGACACGGGCCTGGGCGGCACGCTCGAGCTGTTCACGCACTTCAGCATCGCCGAAGTAGCGCAGCAGGCCGTAGCCGAGGCCTTTGTCCGGCACGCCGCGCAGTTGCTCTTTGATCGCCTTGATCGACTGGCCAAGGTCCTGGCCGGGTGTGAGGCGCACCGGGAACAGGCTGGTGAACCAGCCTACGGTGCGGCTGAGGTCGAGTTCGTCGAACAGGTCTTCGCGGCCATGGCCCTCCAGCAGTACCTGCACGTTGTCCTGTGAGCTCCACTGGCACAGGGTGCGCGCCAGCGCGGTCAGCAGCAGGTCGTTGATCTGCGTGCGGTAGGCCGCCGGGGCCTGTTTCAGCAGCTTGGCGGTGCGCTCGGCATCCAGCCGTGTGGCGGCGGTACGGGCATGGGTGTTGGCCAGGCTGCCCTGCGGGTTGTCACGCGGCAGTTCGGCGTGGTCGCCGGCCAGCGCCTGCAGCCAGTAGTCGCGCTGTGCTTGCAATGCGGGGCTGCCGGCATGGCTGGCCAGGCGCTCGGCCCAGGTCTTCACCGAGGTGGTCTTGGCGGGCAGGCTCACGGCCTGGCCGTTCAGCAATTGCCGGTAGGCCGCTTGCAGGTCTTCCAGCAACAACCGCCACGACACACCGTCGACCACCAGGTGATGGACCACCAGCAGCAGGCGCTGCTGGCCATCGGCGAAGTCGAACAGTTCGGCACGCAGCAGCGGCCCGTGCTCCAGGTTCAGGCTGGCCTGCACCTGGTTGCCGGCGGCGTCCAGCTCACTCAGTGCGGCCAGGTTGCGCTGGTGCAGCAGTGGTGCATTGTCCAGCGGCTGGAAGCGCGCCTGCCACTGGCTTTCGCCACGGCTGAAGCGCAGGCGCAGGGCATCGTGCTGCTCGACCACGGCGCGCAGGGCTGCCTCCAGGTGTTGCACCTGCACCGGGCCGGCCGGCTTGAGCAGCACCGACTGGTTCCAATGCGCCGGCTGCGCGACCTCCATCTCGAAGAAACGCGCCTGGGCCGGCAGCAATGCCACCTCGCCGCTGGTGGCAGTGTCCACGGCTGCGGCCGCAACCGCTTGCTTGGCCTCGATGCGCTTGGCTACCTGGGCCAGCTGGGCGATGGTTTGTTGTTCGAACAACTGCTTGGGGGTGATCCTGATGCCCTGGCGTTTGGCCCGAGCGATGATCTGCAGGCTGAGGATCGAGTCGCCGCCCAGTTCGAAGAAGTTGTCGGTGCTGCCGACCTGCTCCAGCTTGAGCACATCGGCCCACACTGCGGCCAGTTTCTCCTCGATATCGCCTTGCGGCGTCACATAGCCACGGCTGACCGCGCCCGGTGCCGGCAAGGCGCGCTTGTCGAGCTTGCCGTTGGCGGTCAGTGGCAGGCGCTCCAGCAGCAGTATCTGCGCCGGCACCATGTAGTCCGGCAGGCGTGCCTGCAATTGCGCCTGCAGTTGCTGCACGGTCACGCCTGCGTCGGCCACCCCGTAGGCCACCAGCTGCAAGCGCTCGGCATCGCCCTCCAGTGGCAAGGCCAGTACCACGGCCTCGTTGACACCAGGCAGGCCGGCCAGCACCCGGCCGACTTCACCTGGCTCCACGCGATAGCCGCGGATCTTCACCTGGTCGTCGGCACGGCCGATGAACTCGACCAGGCCATCGGCAGTCAGCCGCGCGCGGTCGCCGGTGCGGTACAGGCGGGCACCACCCTCGGTCGGCACGAAGCGTTCGGCGGTCAATGCGGGCTGGCCCAGGTAGCCCTGGGCGACACCCTGCCCGCCCAGGTAAAGCTCACCGGGCACCTGCGCCGCCAACGGGTTGAGATAGCCGTCCAGCACCTGGGCGCAGCCATTGCCCAGCGGGCGCCCGACCGGCACCGTGCGGCAACCTGGCAGCGGCAGCCCCGGCTCGAAGGTGAGCACGCCGACAGTGGTTTCGGTCGGGCCGTAGTGATTGATGACCCGGCAGGCCGGGCGCAGTTCGCGGATTTTTTCCAACAGGCCCCAGCTGCATGCCTCACCCCCCAGGATCAGTGCCTCGGCGGGCAGCACATCGGCGGCGCGGGCCGCTTGCAGCAAGCCTTGCAGGTGGCTCGGCACCAGCTTGAGCACGCCGACCTGGTGCTGCGCCATGTAGCTGGCGAAGCCATCCGGGTCGAACGCCAGTTCCTGTGGCAGCAGGTGCAGCAGGCGGCCCGAAGCCAAGGCACCGAACAGCACGGTGTGGCCCAGGTCGGCCGCGGTGGTGGACACCATCGCCATGCTCGCCGCGGCCGGCAGTTGCAGGCGCTCCAGCACCGCCTGGGTGTAGCTGGCCAGCGCCCCGTGGCTGACCACCACGCCTTTCGGCTGGCCGGTCGAGCCCGAGGTGTAGATCAGATAGGCCGGTTGTTCGGCGGCGATAGCCACCTCGACCGGGCTGTCACTGCAGGTTGCCCAGGCGGTGTGATCGCAGGCAATCCGCTGCACGCCGTCCAGGCCGGCGAGGCGCTGGTCGCCCGGCTCATGCAGGAGTATGGCGGCGCCACTGTCGGCAATCAGTTGTTGCAGGCGCTCCTGCGGCTGCTGGGTGTCCAGCGGCAGGTAGGCGGCGCCGGTCTTGAGCACCGCGAGCAAGGCGCCGACCCACTCGATTGAGCGCGGCAGGCACAGGGCAACGATGCTGCCAGCACCGACGCCGTGCTGGCGCAGGTAGTCGGCCAGGCGGTTGGACGCCGCCTCCAGCCCGGCCTGGGTCATGAACCGGTCACCGGCACGCACACCGCCGTGGACCTGGCCTTGCGCCATTGCCTGGCGCCACAAGGCGAGGAAGTCGCCGTGCGGGTAGGCCTGCGTGGCCGCCGGCAGCAGCGTCGCCACTTGCGGGCTGTCGACGATCGCCTGCTGCGGGTCACGGATCAGCGCATCCAGCACCTGGCGCAGCGAAGCGGCCATGCGTTCGATGGTGGCCTGCTCGAACAGGTCGGTGGCGTAGGTGAAGTAGCCTTCGATGCCGTCGGCCTTGTCGGAGAAGTCGAACGCCAGGTCGAAGCGGGCATCGCCGCCGTCACGGGCAAAGCCTTCCACCTCCAGCGCGCCCAGGCGCTTGCGCCCTGCATCGCTGGCGGCCACGTGCTGGTTGATCTTGAACTGGAACAGCGGGTTGTGGGCCAGGTTGCGCTCGGGCAGCAAGGCATCGACCAGGTGCTCGAACGGCAGCTCCTGATGCGACTGGGCGCCGCCGATCACGTCTTTTACCTGCTCCAGCAGTGCGGCGAAGGTGGCGCGCTCGTCCACCTGCACGCGCAGCACCTGGGTGTTGATGAAGAAGCCGATCAGGCCTTCCAGCTCCTTGCGGTTGCGCCCGGCGTTCGGGGCGCCGATGCGGATGTCGGCCTGGCCGCTGTAGCGCGACAGCACCACCGCCATGGCTGCCAGTACCAGCACGAACAACGTGTGGCCACCCTTGCGCGCCTGGCTGCGCAGGGCCTCGGCCTGTTCGGCGCCGATGTCCACGCGCACCACCGCGCCACGCTGGCTGGGCGTGGCCGGGCGCTCGAAGTCCAGCGGCAGGCTCAGCACCGGCTGCTCGTCGCCCAGCTGGGCCTGCCAGTAGGCCAGCTGGCGCTGCGCTTCACCGGCCTCGAGCCAGGCGCGCTGCCAGATGGCGTAGTCGGCGTACTGGATCGGCAAGGCCGGCAACTCGGCCTGCCGGCCTTCGGCCAGGGCGCTGTACAGCTGGATGAATTCCTGCACCAGCACATCGCTGGACCAGCCGTCCGAGATGATGTGGTGCATGCTCACTGCCAGCACGTGGTGATCGGCGGCCACGCGCAGCAGGGTCACCCTCAGCAGCGGGCCGCTCAGCAGGTCGAAGGGCTGCTTGAGGGCGGCGTCCACGGCCACGCTCAGCGCTGTCTCATCGGCGGCACCGTCGAGCATCAGCAATTCCAGCGCCAGCGGGCAGTGCTCGAGGATTTCCTGGTAGAACTCGCCCTCCTCCGAGGCAAAGCGCGTGCGCAGCGATTCGTGGCGTTGCACCAGCGCATCCAGCGCCTGCTGCAGCACCGCCTGGTCCAGCGCGCCCTTCAGGCGTACCGCCATCGGCACGTTGTAGGCCGGGCTGTCGGGCTCCAGCTGCCAGAGAAACAGCAGGCGTTGCTGGGCGTACGACAGCGGAATACGCGCCAGGCCCTGGCGCGCGGGCACGATGGGCAGCAGGCGGAAGCTCTGGCCGGTAGCCTGCATCTTTTCCAGGATCTGCTGGCGTTGCTCCACAGGGAGGCCAACGAAACGTTGGGCGATACGTTGTGCGGCAGTGAGTTCCATGTCAGGCCTCTGTGAATGCATTCATCATGTGTTCGATATCGCTTAGGCCATCGTCGGAGAGCGACAGGCCCTGCTCGTCCAGTGCCTGGGCGAACGCGCGTAGTTCGGGGTGGCTGAAGATCAGCCGCAGGGGTATGTCCAGCCCCAGCTCGACGTTGATCCGCGACACTGCCTGGGCCGCCAGCAAGGAGTGGCCGCCCAGCTCGAAGAAGTTGTCGCTCAGGCCGACCCGGGCAACGTTAAGCAACTGCGCCCAGATGTTCGCGAGCTGCTGCTGCCGCTCGGTCTGCGGCGCCTGGTAGTCATGCTGTGGCTGGTTCGGGTCGGGCAGCGGCAGCGCCTTGCGGTCGAGTTTGCCGCTGGGGGTCAGCGGCATGCTCGGCAGGGTCACCAGGTAGGCCGGGATCATGTAGTCCGGCAGGCTGGCCTTGAGGTACTGCTTCAGTGCCTGGCGCAGATCGCCGCGGTAGCCTTCGGCCGGCACCGCATAGGCGCATAGCTGCTTGCCACCGGGCAGGTCGATGGCCAGCACGGTGGCTTCGCGAACGTCCGGGTGCGCCCGCAGGTACTGCTCGATCTCGCCCAGCTCGATACGGAAGCCGCGCACCTTCACCTGGTGGTCGACCCGGCCGCGATAGGCCAGCTGGCCGTTTTCGTCGTAGCAGCCGAGGTCGCCGGTGCGGTACAGGCGGCCACCGCCAACCGGGTCGAACGGGTCGGGGATGAAACGCTCGGCGGTGAGTGACGGCCGCTGGTGATAACCGCGCGCCAGGCACCCTGCCCCGCCGATGAACAGCTCGCCGGGCACGCCCACCGGTGTCGGCGCCAGGCCATCGTCCAGAGCATGCAGGGTACGCCCCGGCAAGGCACGGCCGATCGGTACGCCGCCCAGGCTGATCTGCTCCACGGTCATCTGCGAACAATCGTAGGTGGTGGCGACCACGGTGGCTTCGGTCGGGCCGTAGGTGTTCAGCAGGCGCACCGCTGGCGGGCCGTCGGCCAGCCAGGCGCGCAGGGCATCTTCCGGCACCGCCTCTCCCCCCACGTGAATCTGCTTCAGCCGGCCATAGGCCTCGGGGGCCCGGCGTTCCAGCGCCAGCAGGCGCCAGTAGGCCGCTGGCAGGTCGGCCACGGTCACGCCGTGGCGGTTGATCTCGTCCAGCAGGGTGGCGGTGTCCCACAGCCGCAGGTCGCGCAGCACCACACAGGCGCCCTGGGCCAGCGGCGGGAAGAACTGCTCGATGAAGCCATCGAAGCTGATGGTGGCGAACTGCAGCACGCGATCGCTCGGGGTGAGGCGCGAATAGTCGCCGGCCACCTGGCAGAACAGCGACAGCGCGTGGTGGTCGATGGCCACGCCCTTGGGCATGCCGGTGGAGCCGGAGGTGTAGATGACGTAGGCGAGGTTGTGCGGTGCCGCCAGGTTGGCCAGCGGTTCGACGGGCCAGGCTTGCAGCCACTCGGTGCCCGGCTCCAGTACCACGCAGGGCAGTTGCTTGCCCAATTGCAGGCGCTCACGCGAGGGCGCATCGGCCAGCAGCAGGCCGATATTGCTGTCCTCGACCATGTAGGCCAGACGTTCTTGCGGGTAGTCCGGGTCCAGCGGCACATAGGCGCCACCCGCCTTGTGAATGGCGATCAGCGCCAGGGCCATGCCCAGGCCGCGCTCGACAGCCACGCCAACCAGGCAGTCCGGCCCCACGCCCAGTGCCCGCAGGCGGTGGGCCAACTGGTTGCTGCTGCGGTCCAGTTCGGCGTAGGTCATCTGCTGGTCGTCGAAGATCAGCGCCAGCGCATCCGGCCGCTCGTGGGCCTGTCGCGCCAGCAGCTGGTGCGCACACAAGCCGCTGCCAGCCTGGGGCGCCGGGTTCCAGCCGTGGGTCAGTTGCTGGCGTTCGCTACTGCCAAGGAAGTCCAGCTCGGCAATGCAGCATTGTGGTTCGGCGCAGATGGCTTCCAGCAGTGCTTGCCAATGCCCGGCCATGCGCTCGATACGCGCGGCATCGAACAGGTCGGTGCAATAGTTGAACGAGGCCGTCACGCCATCGGAGCGCTCCAGGGTGTTGAGCGATATGTCGTACTGCGCGCCCGGCTCCTGCAGGTCCACTTCCTTGACCTGCAGGCCGTGCAGGGCATCGCTGGATACCTGCTCGCCAAGGTCGCGCAGGTGGTTGTACAGCACCTGGAAGATCGGGTTCACACCCTGGTCACGCTCCGGATACAGCGCCTCGGCTACTTCGAGGAACGGCACATCCTTGTTGGCCTGGGCCTGCAGGGTGGTCTCCTTGATCGCCGCCAGCAGCTGCGAGAACGGCTGGCTGCCATCGACACGGATACGAGCCACGACCACGTTGATGAAGAAGCCGATCAGCCCTTCAAGCTCCAGGCGGTTGCGGTTGGTGACCGGCACACCGATGTTGAGCGTGCCCTTGCGGCTGTAGCGCGACAGC
Organism: Pseudomonas sp. SA233; assembly: GCF_054792385.1. Classification (NCBI taxonomy): domain Bacteria; kingdom Pseudomonadati; phylum Pseudomonadota; class Gammaproteobacteria; order Pseudomonadales; family Pseudomonadaceae; genus Pseudomonas; species Pseudomonas sp. SA233. Next base: position 4,301,290 of record NZ_CP096449.1, read on the forward strand.
ACGATGGCATAGGCCGCCAGGAACACATGGAACAATGTGGCGTTGGATGCCACCGCCAGTGCTCGCAGGCGCTCGGTGAGGGCCTGTGGCAGGCGCACGTCGAAGCGGCTGCCCTGATAGCTTTTGACCTGCGGACGAATGCGGTCGGCAGGCAGTTCCAGCACTTCGAAGTCGTCTTCCAGGCGGGCCTTCCAGTAGTCGATCTGCGCCTGCATCTGCCCCTCGGCCAGCCACTTGCGCTGCCAGGCGGCGAAGTCGGCGTACTGCACCGGCAGCGGCTCGACGGCTTGCGCCTGGCCCGTGGCGGCGGCGTTGTAGGCGGCGGCGAACTCGCGTACCAGCAGGCTCATCGACCAGCCATCGGAGACGATATGGTGCAAGGTCAGCGACAGCAGGTGCTCCTGCGCATGCACCCTGAACAAGCGTGCGCGCAGCAGCGGGCCGTGCTCCAGGTCGAACGGGACGAAGGCTTCGGCTTCCAGCTTGCGCATCTGCGCGGCGTGGTCCTGGCCAGTGAGGTCTTCGAAACCGATTGGTACCGTGGCAGCCGGCAGGATGCGCTGCCAAGGCAGGCCGTCGGCCTCGACGAAAACAGTGCGCAACGATTCGTGGCGGGTTACCAAGGCATCCAGCGCAGCCTGCACGGCGCAGTGGTCGAGGTGGCCCTGCATGCGCACGGCCATCGGCGTGTTGTAGGCCAGGCTTTCGGGGTTGAGCTTCCAGAACAGCCACTGGCGGTTCTGCGAGGGGGACACTGGCAGCGGTTGCTGGCGATCGAGGATTTCGATGTCCAGGCCTGCGCCCTGCTCGCCTTCGGCCACGGCCTGGGCGAAGGCCTGCAGGTCGACGGTGTCGAACAGGCTGCGCAGCGGAATATCCACGCCCAATTGCTTGCGTATCCGCGATACCGCCTGGGTGGCCAGCAGTGAATGGCCGCCCAGGGCAAAGAAGTTGTCGCCCAGGCCTACCTGCGGTACTTGCAGGACTTGCGCCCAGATCTGTGCCAATTGCGTTTGCAGCGGGGTCTGCGGCGCCTGATAGGCCACCTGCGTGGCGGCAGGTTCCGGCAGCGCCTTGACGTCGACCTTGCCGTTGACCGTGACCGGCAGGTGCTCCAGCACCATCAGGTGTGTCGGCACCATGTGTTCGGGCAGCAGACGCTTGAGGCTGGCGCGGATCGATTCCTGCCAGGCCAGGCTATCGGCCAGCATCTGAACGGGCACCAGCCAGGCAGCCAGTTGCAGTTGCGGCCCCTGGCCATGCACACGCACCAGGGCATTGGCGACACCGCCCAGGGCACGCAGCTGGTTTTCGATTTCGGCCAGTTCCACGCGATAGCCACGGACCTTGACCTGGCCATCCATGCGCCCGGCGAACTGCAGGTCGCTGCCTTGGCGAACCCAGTCACCGCTGCGGTACAGGCGCTGGCCGTGGCCGTTCGGGTCGGGAACGAAGCGCTCGGCGGTGAGTGCCGGGCGGTTCAGGTAGCCGCGGGCCAGGCCGGCGCCACCGATGTACAGCTCGCCCTTGGCTTTGGCCGGCAGGGGTTGCAGGCAGCGGTCGAGCACCGCGACGCGGGTGTTGGCCAGTGGCTGGCCGAGGCTGGCCTGCCCGTTCAGTTCGGCGACCAGCACACCGACGGTGGTTTCGGTCGGGCCGTAGTGGTTGAACACCTTGAGCGCCGGGGCCAGGTTGCGGACCTTGCCCAGCAGGCTCGGGCTGATGGCCTCGCCGCCGAGCACCAGGCACTGGGCCGGCAGCGCCGAGCGGCCAGCCACCAACATGGCCTCCAGGTGCGACGGTACGATCTTCAGCGCGTCTACCTGGTGCTCGGCCAGGTAGGCCGCAAAGCCTTCGGCATCTAGTACCTGCTCGCGTAGCAGCAAATGCAGGGTGTGGCCGCCGCACAAGGCGCCGAACAGCATGGTGTGGCCGAGGTCGGCAGCAGGGGTCGAGACCTGGGCCATGCTGCGGATACGCTCGAGCGGCAGGCGCGCGGCGATGCCTTCGACGTAGTTGGCCAGGGCGCCGTGGCTGATCGCCACGCCCTTGGGCTGGCCGGTGGTGCCGGAGGTGTAGATCACGTAGGCCAGGTTGGCCGGCGCCGGGGCGATGCACGCGGCGCTGCCATTGCCGGTTTGCGCCCAGTCCAGGCGCTGCACGCCCTCGGGCAGTTCGGCCTGCCAGTTACCGGGCGCCAGTACCAGGCGCGTACCGCTGTCGGCGAGCATGTAGGCCAAGCGTTCGGCCGGCTGCTCGGGCTCCAGTGGCAGGTAGGCGCCACCGGCCTTGAGCACGCCGAGGATACTGGCGAGCATGCCGACACTGCGGTCGGCCAGCACGCCGACCAGTGTGTCCGGCCCTGCTCCGGCTTCCACCAGCCGGCCTGCAATGGCTTCGGCGCGGGCATCGAGTTCGGCGAAGCTCGCCTGCTCGTCCGCAGCCATCACCGCTGTGCGCTCGGGGTGGCGGCTGGCGGCGGCGGCAAAGCGCTGGTGAACCAGCAGCGTTGCGTCAGCCTGCGCAGGCGCGCCAACGGCAGGGGCCAGGCCTGGCAGTGGCAACTCGCCAACTGCGCCAGCCGCTTCGTCGGCCAATGCCTGCACCAGGGCTAGCCACTGCTCGCCAAGGGCTTCGACAGTGGCCGTATCGAACACGTCGGTCGCATAGGTGAACGCTGCATGCAGTTGCCCCGCTCGCTCATGGGTGTCCAGCGCCAGGTCGAAGCGGGCGCTGTGCTTTGCCAGGTTGACCGGCGCCAAGTGCAAACCGGAGCGGGTCTCGATGGCTTGCACATCCGCCACCTGCGCCTGGTGGTTGAACAGCACGCGGAACAGCGGGCTCTCGCTGCTGCGCGGCAGGTCCAGGGCTTCGACCAGTTGCTCGAACGGCAGGTCCTGGTGGCTTTGCGCGCCTACGGCGGTTTCGCGCACGCGCTTGAGCAGGCCGGTGATATCCAGCAGTGGGTCGATTTCGGTGTGCAGTACCTGGGTATTGATAAAGCAGCCGATGAGCCCTTGGCTTTCGGCACGGTTGCGGTTGGCGATGGGCACGCCGACACGGATCGCCGACTGGCCGCTGTAGCGCTGCTGTAGCAGCTTGAAGGCGGCCAGCAGGACCATGAACAGGGTGACGTTATGCTTGCGTGCCAGGCCGCGCAGCCGCTCGGCGACATCTGCTGCGATGGGGAACTCGTGACGCGCGCCGCGATAGCTGGGGCGGCCCTGGCGGCTTCGGTCCAGTGGCAATTCCAGCGGCGAATGGTCGTCGCCCAGGCGGGCCTGCCAGTAGGCCAGCTGGCGCTCCTGCTCACCGGCCTGGAGCCAGCTGCGCTGCCACAGGGCGTAGTCGCGGTACTGGATCGGCAGCGGTTCCAGGCGGGCTTCGCTGCCGGCCACGGCGGCGTCGTACAGGTGCAGGAATTCGTCGATCAGCACGTTCATCGACCAGCCGTCGGCGACGATGTGGTGCAGGGTGAGCAGCAGGATGTGCTCCTGCGCGGCCAGTTGCAGCAGGCGCACCCGCAGCAGCGGGCCGCTGGCCAGGTCGAAGGGGGCCAGGGCTTCGGCTTCGGCGATGGTTTCGATGGCGGCCTGACGGGCGCCCTCGTCCAGGCCGGCCAAGGCATCCTGGTGCAGCTGCAACGGGGCGGCGCTGGCCTCGATCTGCTGGCGCACGTCATCGCCGTCGGCGACGAAGCGGGTGCGCAGGGTTTCGTGGCGGGCCACCAGGGCATCGAAGGCGTGCTGCAGGGCGGCCAGGTCCAGCGAGCCATTCAGGCGCACGGCCATGGGCAGGTTGTACGCCGCGCCTTGCGGGTCGAGCTGCCAGAGGAACCACATGCGCCGCTGGGCGTACGACAGCTGGTCACGCTCGGCCACCTCCACCCCGGGCGCAATCGGCAGCACGGAAAAATCCATGCCCTCGCCCTGCAGCGCCTTGAGGAACAGGCGGCGCTTGTCGGGGCTGAGTTCGATGAAGCGGCGGGCGAGCTTGAGCGTTTGGTCGGCATTCATGTCGAGCGGTGTCCTGGCAGTCGAGCGGTAACTGTCAGACGAAGGTGTGGGGGGGTGATTTAGTCGCGCCAACCTAAGGCCCAGCACCATCCCTGTGGGAGCGGCTTTAGCCGCGAAAGGGCCAGCCAGTCCCGATGCTTAGGAAGAGCCTGGGATTGTTGTAGGTTGCTGGGGGCATGTCTTGAGAATGCGTCAGGGCTGACAGGTGTTCGCCATGACGGGTTCAGCGCCTGTTAGATCGAGCGCCGCCCGCGCGGCGCTTCGCAGCACAAGGCTGCTCCTACATCTGTTTCGGGCCAGTTATTCCTGCGATACAAGCACGCGGCCCCTTGGCGTTCACCTCGATATCGTGTCGGACAAACAAGGCGGTCGCGCGCATTGGTACAGGCGTTACTGGCCCGAAACAGATGTAGGAGCAGCCTTGTGCTGCGAAGCGCCGCGCGGGCGGCGCTCGATCTAACAGGCGCTAGAAAACCCAAGGCATACACCTGTCAGCGCAACAACTCGGAATGCCCCTGCGCCATCGCCACCACCACCTTGCGCTTGCCGGTAAACGGCGACCGCGCATGCGCTGCAAGCATGTTATCCAGCATCAGCACATCGTTTGCCTGCCACGGAAAGCTGATGGTGCATTCGTCCAGCACCCCGCGCACTTCATCGAGCAGCGAATCCTCGATGGTCGTACCGTCGCCGTAGTACACGTTACGCGGCAGGTCCTCTTCCTCGACGATGTCCATCAACGACTCGCGCACTTCTGGCTGCAGGTTCGACACATGGAACAGGTGCGCCTGGTTGAACCACACATCCTCCCCGGTCACCGGGTGGCGTGCCACCACCTGGCAGCGCTGGCGGGTGCGCAATTCGCCGTCATCCTTCCAGATGCACTCGATGGCATGCGCCCGGCAATAGGCCTCGACCTGGCGCGGGTCTTCAGTGTTGAACACCTGCGACCATTCCACATCAAGGCCGTTGCCGTAGTTGCGCACGTACATCAGCCCCTTCTCCACCAGCCGCTCACGAATGCGCGCCGGCATGCGCCGGTACACCTCGCGGCTGTCGGCAATCGGCGTCTCGCCACCGGTCTCGGCGGGGATCACGCTGTAGAACCAGATCTTCATCGGCCATTCCAGGGTATAGGCCTGCTCGTTGTGCAGGGGGATGCTCTGGTGCGCCGGGTACTCGGTGGAGGTGTACACGCCCTTGGTCACGTTGCTGCGCGGGGTGGAGCCAAACTCGTAGTTGAGCAGCGGGTGACCGAAAGAAGCAGCGAACTGGCGGAAAGCTTCGGCACCACCCACCTCGAAGCCGCGAAACAGAATACCGCCAGCCTGCAGCAGGTGCCGGTCTACCAGCGGCTGCAACTCGGCAAAGGCTTCCAGCAGGTCGAGACCCGGCTCCGGCGCGCGCACCAGCAGCGGCAGGTTGCCGCGTGCAGCGTCCAGGGGTTCGATCGCAAAGCTCAGCAGTTCACTCATGTCCGGTCACCTCAGGCCAGGGCCGCATAGGCGGCGAAATCGGGATGTGCGCCATGTCGGCGCCTGACTGAATGAACGAGCGGGCGCCAGGGAAATTCAGCTGGGCCGCACGCACAGGTAAAGCCGGCGCGCGCCGGTTCGTCTGAACGATGTGCACCCTTCTATCGCCCAGGAACCGTACATGACTCGCCAGCTTCTGCTCCTCGCCCTGCTCGCCGTGGCCCCTGCCGCGTGGTCGGCAGAGCCATGCGCCGTGGAAATCCATGGCACCGACCAGATGACCTTCGACAAGGCCGCCATCACCGTGCCCAAGGCCTGCGCCGTGTTCACCGTCACGCTCACCCACCCTGGCGACATGCCGAAGAACGTGATGGGCCACAACTGGGTGCTGAGTACCCAGGCCGACATGCAAGGCGTGCTCGACGACGGCCAGAAAGCCGGCGAGGCCCTGGACTACGTGAAGCCCGGCGACACCCGGGTGCTCGCCCATACCCGCCTGATCGGCGGCGGTGAAACAGACAGCATCAGCCTCGACGTCCGGTCGCTGAAGGCAGGTACCGCGTACAGCTTCTACTGCTCGTTCCCGTTCCACAGCACCTTGATGAAAGGCTCCCTGACCCTCGGCAGCTGACCCGCCCCCACCTCACCAGCGAGATCATGCTTCATGAAAACCTCCTCCCCCGGGGCCATCCGCGAATTGCTGGGCCTGCTGAAACCCTACCGCCCGGCGGTAATCGTCTCGGTGCTGCTGGGCATGCTCGGCGGCCTGGCCGTGACCGCCCTGCTGGCCACCGTCAACCGGGGCCTGCATGCCGCTGGCGGCATGAGCCAGGGCGTGATCCTGGCCTTCGCCGGCCTGTGCGTGCTGGCCCTGGTCAGCAGTGTGGCGGCCGACAGCGGCACCAACTACGTTGGGCAGAAAGTCATCGCCAGGCTGCGCAAGGACCTCGGCGCCAAGGTGCTGTCGGCGCCGATCGAGCAGATCGAGCGCTACCGCACCCACCGCCTGATCCCGGTGCTGACCCGCGACGTCGACACCATCAGCGACTTTGCCTTCGCCTTCGCCCCGCTGGCCATCTCGCTCACCACCGTGACTGGCTGCATGGCCTACCTGGCCTGGCTGTCGTGGCCGATCTTCCTCATCACCCTGGCGGCCATCGGCATTGGCAGTGGCATTCAGTACGTGGCCAGGCAGAAAGGCGTGGCCGGCTTCAACGCCGCCCGCGATGCCGAAGACAACCTGCAGAAGCACTACTCGGCCATCGCCGAGGGCGCCAAGGAGCTGCGCATCGACCGCCGCCGCCGCCACGCCATGCTGACCCGCAACATCCAGGGCACCGCCGACTTCATCGCCAACACCCATATCCGCGCCATCAACATCTTCGTCGCGGCCAAGAGCCTGGGGTCGATGCTGTTCTTCGTGGTCATCGGCCTGACCCTGGCCCTGCAATCGCTATGGCCGAGCAACGACCCGGCGGTGATGAGCGGCTTCGTGCTGGTGCTGCTGTACATGAAAGGCCCGCTGGAAACCTTGATCGGCAACCTGCCTATCCTTGGCCGCGCCCAGGTGGCGTTCCGCCGCATTGCCGACCTGTCCGAGCGCTTCTCCTCGCCCGAGCCGCACCTGCTGCTGGAGCCGCCGGTCAAGCGCCCTGCTCCGGCCAGCGCGCGTCTGGAACTGCACAATGTCGAGTATGCCTACCCGCCGGTGGACGGCAACGAGCCGTTCCGCGTGGGGCCGGTAAACCTGAGCATCGAACCGGGCGAGATCCTGTTCATCGTCGGTGAGAACGGCTGCGGCAAGACTTCGCTGATCAAGCTGCTGCTCGGCCTGTACACCCCGCAACGCGGCGAAGTGCGCCTGAACGGCAAGGCCGTCGGCCCGGAGGGGCTGGATGACTATCGCCAGCTGTTCACCACGGTGTTCGCCGACTACTACCTGTTCGACGACCTGCCCGAGCATGAACACAGCCTGCCCAGCGATGCCACGCGCTACCTGGAGCGGCTGGAGATCGCCCACAAGGTGAGCGTGCGCGATGGTGCCTTTACCACCACCGACCTGTCGACCGGCCAGCGCAAGCGCCTGGCACTGGTCAATGCCTGGCTGGACGGGCGGCCGGTGCTGGTGTTCGACGAATGGGCGGCGGACCAGGACCCGACCTTCCGCCGGGTGTTCTACACCGAGCTGCTGCCGGACCTGAAGCGTTTGGGCAAGACCATCATCGTGATTTCACATGATGACCGGTATTTCGATACGGCGGACAAGGTGGTGCACCTTAGCCGGGGGAAAGTGGTGGAGGCGTTGGAGCCGGCTTGAGGCAGCAAAGGGGGGCTGCGCCCCCCCCCTCATCAACCAGGGTCTATAATCGCTCTATAGTCTGTCTATAATTCCCTATAAACACCGCCCCTGTCAGATCTATAATTCCTCTATAATCAATCTATAATCGACTATAAATTGAAACGGAGGGGCCGAGATGCCTGAAACTGTCTATCACCGCCCGGCGCTTGCGTCCCGCCTGTCGAAATTGATCCTGCAGGTCGCCGTGGGCAGCGCAGCAAGCTCTGGTGTGTTTCTCGCTGCGCCACGGCGTACCGGGAAATCCACCTTTGCCCGCGAAGACCTGCGCCCGGCCCTCGAAACAGCCGGGGCCATTGTGCTGTATGCCGATCTGTGGAAAGACCTGACCAAAGATCCCGGGCAAGTCATCGTAGAAGCGGTGCGTGAGGCGGTCGGGCGTAACGAAGGCTTCATCACGCGGCTGGCAAAGTCATCTGGCATGGAGAAGGTCACTCTCGGCGGCCTGAATTTCAGCGTGGACAAGATCGGGCTGGGGCAAGATGTCGACCTGACCACCGCCCTGGTGGCGCTCTCCGATGAATCCCGCAAGATCATCGTACTGATCATCGACGAAGCACAGCATGCAATCACGACCGAGCAAGGAATAGCGGCGCTGTTCGCCCTCAAGGCAGCCAGAGACGAACTCAACAGTTCGAAGCACCATGGCTTGCGAATCGTCTGCACCGGTTCAAACCGGGACAAGCTGGCCATGCTGCGCAACAGCAAGGACCAGGCGTTCTTCGGCGCCTCCATGGTGCAGTTCCCGACCCTGGACCAAGACTTCATCGACTGGCTGTGCGCCAATATCGACCTGCCATGCGCACTCGATTCAACGGAGGTGTTTCAGCTCTTCAAGGAAAGCGGCTATCGCCCGGAGCTATTGGGTGCGGCCGCGGATGAAATCCGCTTCGACTTCGGCATTGAACCCGAGGCCATTCCGGCACGCTTCAGAGAGCTTGTCCAGGCACAAGCCAATGACTTGAACGCAAACCTGAAAAAGGTGATCCACAGCCTCACGCCTATCCAGGCTGCGGTTCTACGTGTCATGTGCGCAAAGGGGAACGACTACGCGCCGTTCGAGGCCCCGACCCTGGCACTGTACGCCAAAGCGATGGAACAGGCTGGCGTGGGTGCGAGCGAAGTGAAGGCCGAGGTACCGGGGGTGCAGCAAGCGCTTATCGCCTTGCAGGACAAGAACCTGGTGTGGAAAGCATCGCGGGGGGTGTACGCGGTAGATGAACAGGTGATAGTCGATATCGTGCGAGCGGACGGTTTGCTGGAAGGTCTTGCCTGAGTGGTTTTCTGAGAGGACGCTGGGGGCGCTTTGCGCCCCTATCGCGACACAAGGCCGCTCCTACAGGAGTACTCGATCACCTGTAGGAACGGCCTTGTGTCGCGATGGGCTGCAAGGCAGCCCCAACAGGCAGAAATCAGAACAGCCAGTGATACAACAGGTACACCACCACCGCCGCCAGCACCGGCCGCAGCACGCGGTAGGCCTTGGGGTTGGCGCGCTTGAACTGCTTGACCTGGCTACTGATCCGGTTGCTGAAGCGCTTGCTCCAGGCGTAGGCCTGGTTGATCCCGCCAACGCGCTCGTCATCAGTGTTCTGCGGCGCGGTGGCACGGCCGAGGAAGGCGCTGACCTTGCGGTTGATGCGAGTCATCAGCGGGCTGCTCAGCGGGCGTTCGATGTCGCAGAACAGGATAACCCGGGTAACGTCGGTCTCGTTCTTTACCCAGTGCACGTAGGTTTCATCGAACATCACGTCCTCGCCGTCACGCCAGGCATATTCCTCGCCATCGACGTAGATGCGGCAAGCATCGGAGTTGGGGGTGGACAGGCCCAGGTGGTAGCGCAGGGAGCCGGCGAACGGGTCGCGGTGCGGGTTCAGGTGGCTGCCGCCGGGCAGCAGGGCGAACATCGCACCCTTGACGTTGGGGATGCTGCTGACCAGCTCGACGGTGCGCGGGCACAGGGTTTCGGCAGAAGGCAACGGTTTGTCGTACCACTTCAGGTAAAAGCGCTTCCAGCCTTTCTTGAAGAACGAACCGAAGCCGGCGTCATTATCCTTCTCCGCGGCGCGGATGTAACCCTCGTCGAACAGGCGCATGGCCTCTTCGCGGATTTCCTGCCAGTTGTCCTTCAGTACGTCCAGTTCGGGGAAGCGCTGGCGGTCCAGGTAGGGTTTGGACGGTACGCCGGAAAACAGGTACATCAGGCTGTTATAAGGGGCGAACAGCGCCGAATGGTTGACGAACTGGCGCAACACCGGCAAGCGAGCCTTGCCGCGCAGGTGCACGAACAGCACGCTGCCAAAAAACACCAGCAAGACACCCGCCTTGGCTGCAAAGGAAAAGGTCATGCTTTCACTCCTTGAGGAAGAAACAGGGCTGCGCGCCCTGCTCTCCGATAAATCATCCTGCCATCATAAACTGATGCCGCCAGGGTAAAAACAGCCCGGGCAGCAACTCAATCATGAAGATTTTGCAATAAACCAAGCCGCCGAACGTTGCGCGGGATCAGCGGCAAGGCCATTACTGCTGGTTTTCCTGCTCGCTGAACATGTCGCTGAACAGCATGCTCGACAGGTAGCGTTCGCCGGAGTCCGGCAAAATCACGACGATGGTCTTACCCTGCATTTCCGGCTTTTCAGCCAGGCGCACGGCCGCTGCCATCGCCGCACCACAGGAAATGCCACAGAGGATGCCCTCTTCCTGCATCAGGCGGATGGCCATGGCCTTGGACTCTTCGTCGGTCACCGTTTCCACCTGGTCGACGATCGACAAGTCGAGGTTCTTCGGCACGAAGCCGGCGCCGATGCCCTGGATCTTGTGCGGGCTGGGCTTGAGCTCTTCGCCGGCCAGGGTCTGGCTGATCAGCGGCGATGCCACTGGTTCCACCGCCACCGACAGGATCGCCTTGCCCTGCGTATGCTTGATGTAGCGCGAAACACCGGTGATGGTGCCGCCGGTGCCGACCCCTGCCACCAGTACGTCGACCGCGCCGTCGGTGTCGTTCCAGATTTCCGGGCCGGTGGTTTTTTCGTGGATCGCCGGGTTGGCCGGGTTTTCGAACTGGCCCGGCAGGAAGTACTGGGCCGGGTCGGAGGCGACGATTTCGTTGGCCTTCTCGATGGCGCCCTTCATGCCCTTGGCCGGGTCGGTCAGCACCAGCTCGGCGCCCAGAGCCTTCAGCACCTTGCGGCGCTCCAGGCTCATGGATGCGGGCATGGTCAGCAACAGTTTGTAGCCACGGGCTGCGGCGACGAAGGCCAGGCCGATGCCGGTGTTGCCCGAGGTCGGTTCGACGATGGTCATGCCCGGCTTGAGCTTGCCGCTGCTTTCGGCGTCCCAGACCATGTTCGCGCCGATGCGGCATTTGACCGAATAGCCCGGGTTACGCCCTTCGATCTTGGCCAGGATGGTCACGCCGCGCGGGGCAATGCGGTTGATCTGCACCAGCGGCGTGTTACCGATGGAGTGGGCGTTGTCTGCAAAGATACGGCTCATGGCAGGGGTCCTTGGCATGAAAAAAAGCAGGGAAAGACCTCAAGGGTAAGCCCGCACCGGTGGCCCGTAAAGCCTGTTCGAACTCACGCGGACTCGTTGCGGTCAACCGCATATCCTGCGTTGGAGACACTTCGATGAGAGCCCGTTATCGCTGGCCGTTGATCGGCCTGGCCAGCCTGATCGTGCTGTTGCTGGCGCTGCACCTGGCCCTGCCCTATCTGGTGCGCGACTACCTCAATGACAAACTGGCCGACATGGGCGACTACCGTGGCCAGGTGGCCGATGTGGACCTGGCCTGGTGGCGCGGTGCATACCAGATCAACGGGCTGAAGATCGTCAAGACCACCGGCAAGGTGCCGGTACCGTTTCTCGATGCACCGCTGATCGACCTGTCGGTGAGCTGGCACGCCCTTTGGTACGACCGCGCAGTGGTTGCCGAAGTCATATTCGACCGGCCGGAACTCAACTTCGTCGATGGCGGCAACAAACAGAACTCGCAGACCGGTCAGGGCACCGACTGGCGCCAGCAACTGGAAAAACTGCTGCCGATCACCCTGAACGAGGTTCGCATCGACAACGGCGTGCTGACTTTCCGCAACTTCAACTCCAAACCACCAGTCAACCTCAAGGCCACTCAGCTCGATGCCAGTATTCGCAACCTCACCAACATTCGTGACGAAAAGGGCCGACGTGATGCCAGCTTTGATGGCACGGCGCTGATCGTAGGCGACGCCAAGGTGGAAAGTCGCGCCACCTTCGACCCGTTCAGCGATTTCGACGACTTCGAGTTCCGCCTGCGCGCCACGGGTATCGAGCTGCGCAAGCTCAATGACTTCGCCAGCGCCTACGGCAAGTTCGATTTCAATGCCGGGCACGGCGATGTGGTGATAGAGGCCGAGGCGACCAACGGGCGATTGAACGGGTACATCAAGCCACTGTTGCGGGATGTGGATGTGTTCGACTGGCAGCAGGATGTGCAGGAGAAGGACAAAGGCTTCTTCCGCTCGGTCTGGGAAGCGCTGGTAGGTGCAACCGAGACAGTATTGAAGAACCAGCCGAAGAACCAGTTCGCGACCCGGGTAGAGCTCAGCGGCAGCGTGCACAAACAGGATATCAGCGCCTTCGAGGCGTTTCTGCAGATACTGCGCAACGGGTTCATCGAGGCGTTCAATGCGCGGTATGAGCGTGATGCGCCGGATTCCGACTAGGATCGAGTGACGGGGCATTCAGGGACTGAATACCTGGTCTGCGTTTCCAGTCGGCGAACCCCGCGTTATAGTCGGTGACAAATCCAAAATATGTGCTGCCTGTGCTGGCCTCTTCGCGGGTAAACCCGCTCCCACAGGTATTCCACAAACCTCAGAAAAGGTGGGGTAACTGTGGGAGCGGGTTTACCCGCGAAAGGGCCGGTGCAGGCTTCCAGCAGAGGACAGACCCATGAAGTTCGAAGGCACCCGCGACTACGTCGCCACAGACGACCTGAAACTGGCGGTAAACGCGGCCATCACCCTCGAACGCCCCTTGCTGGTCAAGGGCGAACCCGGCACCGGCAAGACCATGCTCGCCGAGCAGCTGGCGGCCTCGTTCGGTGCGCGTCTGATCACCTGGCACATCAAGTCCACCACCAAGGCCCACCAGGGCCTCTACGAGTACGACGCGGTCAGCCGCCTGCGGGACTCGCAGCTGGGCGTGGACAAGGTCCACGATGTGCGCAATTACCTGAAAAAAGGCAAGTTGTGGGAGGCCTTCGAGGCAGAGGAGCGGGTCATCCTGCTGATCGACGAAATCGACAAGGCTGACATCGAGTTCCCCAACGACCTGTTGCAAGAGCTCGACAAGATGGAGTTCTACGTCTACGAAATCGACGAGACCATCAAGGCCAAACAGCGCCCGATCATCATCATCACCTCCAACAACGAAAAGGAGCTGCCGGACGCCTTCCTGCGCCGCTGCTTCTTCCACTACATCGCTTTCCCCGACCGCACCACCCTGCAGCAGATTGTCGACGTGCACTACCCGAACATCAGCCAGTCGCTGGTCAGCGAGGCGCTGGACGTGTTCTTCGACGTGCGCAAGGTACCAGGCCTGAAGAAAAAGCCGTCCACCTCCGAACTGGTCGATTGGCTCAAGCTGCTGATGGCCGACAACATCGGTGAAGCGGTGCTGCGCGAACGCGACCCGACCAAGGCCATTCCACCGCTGGCCGGCGCGCTGGTGAAGAACGAGCAGGACGTACAACTGCTCGAGCGCCTGGCCTTCATGAGCCGGCGCGGCAACCGCTGACAGGAGCCGGGCCATGCTGCTCAACCTGTTCAATGAAATGCGCGCGGCCAAGGTGCCGGTGTCGGTACGCGAACTGCTCGACCTGCACCAGGCCCTGCAAAAGCGCGTGGTTTTCGCCGACATGGACGAGTTCTACTACCTTGCCCGCGCCATCCTGGTGAAGGACGAGCGCCACTTCGACAAGTTCGACCGTGCCTTCGCCGCCTACTTCAAAGGCCTGGAGAACCTGGACCGGCACATCGAGGCGTTGATCCCCGAAGACTGGCTGCGCAAGGAATTCGAGCGTTCGCTGACCGACGAGGAACGCGCGCAGATCCAGTCGCTGGGTGGCCTGGACAAGCTGATCGAGGAGTTCAAGAAGCGCCTCGAGGAGCAGAAGGAGCGTCACGCCGGCGGCAACAAGTGGATCGGCACCGGCGGCACCAGCCCGTTCGGCTCCGGTGGCTTCAACCCCGAGGGCATCCGCGTGGGCGAGGCCGGCAAGCGCCAAGGCAAGGCGGTGAAGGTGTGGGACCAGCGCGAATACAAGAACCTGGACGACCAGGTGGAGCTGGGCACGCGCAACATCAAGCTGGCCTTGCGCCGGCTGCGCAAGTTCGCCCGTGAAGGCGCCGCCGAAGAGCTGGACATCGACGGCACCATCGACCACACCGCGCGGGATGCCGGGCTGCTGAACATCCAGATGCGCCCCGAGCGGCGCAACACGGTGAAGCTGCTGTTGCTGTTCGACATCGGTGGTTCGATGGACGCCCACGTCAAGGTCTGCGAAGAACTGTTCTCGGCGTGCAAGACCGAGTTCAAACACCTGGAGTACTACTACTTCCACAACTTCGTGTACGAGTCGGTGTGGAAAAACAACCTGCGCCGCACCTCGGAGCGCTATTCCACCTTCGACCTGCTGCACAAGTACGGCGATGACTACAAGGTTGTGTTCGTTGGCGATGCGGCCATGGCGCCCTACGAGATTACCCAGCCGGGTGGCAGCGTGGAGCACTGGAACGAAGAAGCCGGTTATGTGTGGATGCAGCGTTTTATGGAAAAATTCAGGAAGATCATCTGGATCAACCCCTATCCGAAGCAGGCCTGGGACTACACCGCATCGACCCATCTGGTGCGGGACTTGATCGAAGACAAGATGTACCCGCTGACCTTGCAGGGGTTGGAGGAAGGGATGCGTTATCTGTCCAAGTGAGGTTGGCAACGGGCTACCATGACGCACGCGATATTGGAGCCCGTACTTGCCTGTAGCCGCTTATGCACTCTTCCCTGTGATAAATCCGGGGGGGGGACGGCATATCAAAACGCTGAAGTACCTACTGCTGACGCCAGGACTTAATATCTTCAAGAGCCGGGGAAAGTAATTCCCTGGTAACTGAATGTAGCCGCACATGTGCACGGTCCCTTTCAAATTTAATCAAATTCCTAATACCCAAAAGCTGCCGATGTATCCACTTCGCTTCCGCAGGAGACGGGCTCTGTAAAAACGCACTGATTCTCGCATTAACTTTCAGTCGGCGTTCACGCACACCCATAAACATTTCCCTGGTGGAAGCAAACAGACCTTTAGGTATTGGAGCAAGCGGATCATAGCTTAAAGCCAGGACATGATTCAGAGCATTTGCCGCCTCAGCCCCCTTAATATGCGGCAGGTACTTCGGAGATTCTTCAATAAGGTTAACCAATGCCTCTGGACTGGACTGATTAAGTTTACGCCTTGTTTCCGCCCATGTACGCTTGAGTGGTTTTGCAGTACCCGTGCGCATTCGCGTCTTACCACTCGGATCATTATGATTGATGGGGTCCCCGCCACAATAGGCATAGCCATTCAGACCGCCATTACCAAAAGGACTACCAGGGCTATCATATGAAAGAAAACCAGGCCTTACAACGCTATAAAGCCGCTCCCCATTACCTAGGAAGTAGCCATTCACCAACGAGTCCAACCGCTCTCCATTATACTGGAGTAGCGCCTCGAGCGCCGTCTCGCGCGCAGAACAACCATAAGGCGCATACATAAGGCTCACAGTAGCTTTCGAGTAAGATCTGCCAATTATCGAGCCAGCCGAGTCTTGATAAATCAAAACCTGCTGAGTAGCAACTTCCACTTTAGAAAGCTCTGCAAACACACGCTGAGCTATGCGAAAGCAAACTTGACAAGCCTTATCCCTAAGCACTTGCCTTAATTGAGACTTCAAATAGAAGTACTTGGCTCCAGGCATGCACATAGCCCCTCAAGAAATGACCATACCCAGAATTATTAGCACCTGAAGCAGAAAGTTAATACTGGCAAAAATATCAGTTCCCCCTGCAGCGCCCTCAAAAGCCCCCACAAGGGTGAATGCGGCGAGGCATGGAAAATTCCAGGAAGGTCATGTAGATGAACCCGTACCGCGGACCGTGCAGGGGTTGGAGGAAGGGATGCGTTACCTGTCCAAGTGATTTTGCCGGTACCGGCCTCTTCGCGGGCTCGCCCGCTCCCACAGGCCTCAAGGCTTGCGCGATACCTGTGGGAGCGGGCGAGCCCGCGAAAGGGCCAGCGGCCTTACAACCAGCGGTCCAGGTAAGCCTGCTGCTCCCGCCACGCCTCATCCTGCACCACCGCCCTGAACCGCACCACCGCCCCCGGCATGCACTGCGCCAGTTGCGCCAGCGCCAGAGGCGTCAATGCCCCCAGCCGCGGATAACCGCCAATGGTCTGCCGGTCATTGAGCAACACGATCGGTTGCCCATCCGGCGGCACCTGCACCGCCCCCAGCGGAATCCCCTCGGAAATCATCGGCGCGCCCTGGTAGACCAGTTGCGGCCCCAGCAGGCGGATGCCCATGCGGTCGGCACGGCTGTCCAGCGTCCACTCGCGGTTGAACGCCTCGAACAGGCTGGTACCGCTGAAGTCACCGATCTGTGCGCCGATCACCAGGTCAAGCACTGGCTTTTGTGGGTACTGTGGCCGCAGCGCTTCGGGTACCTCACGCAGGGTGGGCGAAGTGCCTGAGAATGCCAGAACGTGGCCTTTGCCAAGCGCAGAACCCTGACCATCGATACCGCCAAGTTCTTCCCGCACAACGGTGGCACAACTGCCCAGCACATCCTCGCCGAGGAACCCGCCAGGCGCCGCCAGATACGCTCGCACGCCCTGCTTCGGCTGCTTCAGGGTCAACCGCTGGCCCTTGACCAACGCAAAGCTGCGCCAGGGCGCCAGCGGCTGATCATCTACCCGCGCATCCAGGTCGGCACCGGCCAGGGCCAGCACACAATCCTGCTCGGCGACCACACAGAAACCACCTAGCGCCACCTCGACCACCGGCGCCGCCAACGGGTTGCCCAGCAGCCAGTTGGCCCAGTGCATCGCCACCCAGTCCAGCGCCCCGCCCTGGGTCACGCCCAAATGGCGTACGCCAAAACGCCCGGCATCCTGCAATTGGCACAGCGGCGTACTGGCCTCGATCTTCAACTGCTTCATGCTTGTGCCTCCACATCACCGCCCAACGCCACGAACTCGCTGCGCGAAACCGGCACGAAGCGCACCCGGTCACCGGGTTGCAACAGGCTGTAGCCCTCGCGTTCACGGTCGAACAGGCGCACAGGGGTACGCCCGATCAGGTTCCAGCCACCCGGCGATACCGCTGGATAGGCCGCCGTCTGGCGCTCGGCAATGCCGACGCTGCCGGCCGCCACGCGCTTGCGCGGGGTGCTAAGGCGCGGGCTGGCCAGGCGTTCGTCCACCAGGCCCATGAAGCCGAAACCGGGGGCGAAACCCAGGGCGAACACCGGGTACTCGCGCTCGCTGTGCAAGCGGACCACCTCTGCTTCACTCAAGCCACTGCGGGCCGCCAACACCGGCAGCTCCGGGCCAACGCTGGCGTCGTACCACACCGGGATCTCATGGCGGCGGCCACCGCTGCCCGTGTCTGGCTGCAAGCCTTCCAGCGCTCGGATGATCAGCGCCCTCGCCTCCCCCGGCGGCAGGTCGAACTGCACCATCAGCGTGGTGTAGGACTGCACCAGGTCCAGCAAGTGCTTGCCGAACGTCGCGTGCAAGCGCTGGCTGGCGGCAAGCATCCACGGCATGTTGCCCTCATCGATGGAGTCGAACAGGCGCACCATCAGGCTGTCGATGGCCACGACTTCAATACGGGGTTTCATCGCGACTCCAGGGCATCGAGAGCCTGGCGAATCTGCCGCACAGCCGCCACCGAACTGTCGTTGTCACCGTGTACGCACAGGGTACTGGCCGCAAGCCTCAGTGCACTGCCATCGTCCGCGACGAGCGTATCGCCGCGGGCCAGGCGCACGGCCTGCTCCACCACCAGTGCCGGGTCGTGGTGCACCGCGCCGGGCAGGCGACGCGACACCAGATGGCCGCTGGCGGTGTAGGCGCGATCGGCGAATGCTTCGAACCACAGCGGCACGCCAATCTCATCACCCAGGGCCTGGGCGGCGCGGTTGTCGGCGGTGGCCATCAGCATCAGCGGCAGGTCGCCACCATAGGCCGCCACAGCCTCCAGTACGGTACGCAGCTTGAGCGGGTCGGCCATCATGTCGTTGTACAGCGCACCATGGGGCTTCACGTAGGCCACGCGGCCGCCCAACACTTTGCAGATACCGTCCAGCGCACCGATCTGGTAATGCAGCAGGTCGCGGATTTCCTCCGGGCTGCAGGCCATGGAACGGCGGCCGAAGCCGACCAGGTCCGGGTAGGCCGGGTGCGCGCCGATGGTCACGCCGTGCTCCAGCGCCAGGGCCACGGTGCGGCGCATGATGGTGGGGTCGCCGGCGTGGTAGCCGCAGGCGATGTTGGCGCAATCGATGTAGGGCATGACTTCGGCATCCAGGCCCATGCGCCAGCTGCCGAAACTCTCGCCCATGTCGCAATTGAGTAGCAGGCGTTCCACTGCACGGCCTCCGTTGTCGTTGTTCATATGCCTACCTTAACGCGCCTGCAGCTGTTTGCCGCGGGTTTCCGGCAGGCTCAGCGCCGCCACGATCACCACCCCGTAGGACACGGCGGAGAACACGCCGATACCCAGGCCCAGCGGTACCTTCTGGCCAAGCACGCCGATCAGCAGCGGGAACAGTGCCGCAATGACCTTGCCGATGTTGTAGCAGAAGCCCTGCCCCGAACCACGGATACGCGTGGGGAACAGTTCGGTGAGAAACGCGCCCATGCCGCTGAAGATACCCGAGGCGAAGAAGCCCAGCGGGAAGCCCAGCCACAGCATCACGCCATCACTGACCTGCATTTGCGTGTACAGCAGCACGATGACGAACGAGCCCACGGCGAACAGGATGAAGTTCTTCTTGCGCCCCAGCAGGTCGGACAGGTACGCACTGACCACATAGCCGACGTAGGAGCCGACGATCACCATGGCCAGATAGCCACCGGTACCCAGCACGCTCAGGCCGCGCTCGTTCTTGAGGAAGGTCGGCAGCCACGAGGTAATGGCGTAGTAGCCGCCCAGTGCGCCGGTGGTCAGCAGGGAAGCCCGCACGGTGGTCCAGAGCATCCCCGGGGCAAAGATTTCGTAGAACTGCGCAGGTGCCTCGGCGTTTTCCACCGCCTTGGCCTCGCGATATACCTCTGGGTCCTTGACCAGGCGGCGGACGAAGATCACGAAGATCGCCGGTACCAGGCCCAGCAGGAACAGCGCGCGCCAGGCCTGCTCTGCTGGCAGCCAGGAGAACAGCAGCGCGTAGAGGATGGCGGTGAGGCCCCAGCCAAGCGCCCAACCGGACTGCACCATGCCCACCGCCTTGCCACGGTCCTGGGCGCGGATCACCTCGCCGATCAGCACCGCGCCGGCGGTCCACTCACCGCCAAAGCCGAAGCCCATCAGGGTACGGGCGATCAGCAGTTGTTCGTAGTTCTGGGCGAAGCCGCAGAGGAAGGTGAAGAAGGCAAACCACAGCACAGTCAGTTGCAGGGTGCGCACGCGGCCAATGCGGTCGGAGAGAATGCCGGCCACCCAGCCACCCACGGCCGAGGCGATCAAGGTGCTGGTGTGGATCAACCCGGCTTCGGTGGTGGTGATGCCCCACAGCATGATCAGCGTCGGAATGACGAAGCTGAGCATCTGCGTGTCCATGCCGTCCAGGCCATAGCCGATCTTGCAGCTCCAGAAGGTGCGGCGCTGCTGTGAGTCGATGTCGCGATACCAGGCGAAGGGCCCGGACGAAGATGGGGAACTGACCTGCTGCTGCACGCCGGTGGGGTTCATGCTTGCCTCGGCTTGTTGGTATTGTTTTATGGGCGACAATGAGTCGCGGCCTGGCTGCCATTGTTCAGAGGCCGCGCCACCTGCGTCCAACGAGAAAAACCGCCGGTCTGGAACAAGAAAAACTGATCATGAACCTTCGCTTCCTCGAAACCTTCGTCTGGGTCGCCCGGCTCAAGAGCTTCCGCCTGACCGCGGAAAAGCTGTTCACTACCCAGGCCTCGGTTTCCAGCCGCATCGCCGCGTTGGAGGCCGACCTGGGCGTGAAGCTGCTGCTGCGCGACTCACGTGGCGTCAGCCTGACCCCGGAAGGCGGCAAGGTGCTGGAATATGCCGAGCGCATGCTGGAAACCGCCAAGGCCATGAAGCAGTCGCTGGACAGCGACCGGGCCAAGGTCGGGCGCATCCGTATCGGGGTGATGGACACGGTGATCCACACCTGGATGAGCGCACTGGTGGCGGAGCTGACCGAGCGTTACCCGCAGGTGGAGATCGAACTGGTGGCCGACACCGCGCTGAACCTTCGCGAGCAATTGCAGAAGGGCTTTCTCGACGTGATCCTGCAGACCGACCTGCTGCGCGAGCAATCGATCCGCAGCCTGGACCTGGCGCGCTACCCGATGGGTTGGGTGGTGGCCGCCGGCTCGCACCAGCACCGCGACTACGCCTCACTGGCCGAGCTTGGGCGTGAGCGGATCATCACCTTCTCGAAGAACTCGCGGCCGCACCAGGAAGTGCTGAGCCTGCTGCTGAGTGCCGGGGCCGAAACGCCGCGGCTGAACTGCGTGAACTCGGTGGCGGCGATTACCCGGCTGTTGCGTGACGGTTTTGGCATTGGTGCGTTGCCGCCGGCGCTGGTGGATGCCGAGTTGAGCCGGGGTGAGCTGGTATTGCTGCAGGGGCTGCAACCGCCGCCGAGCCTGGAGCTGGTGGTGGCCTGGCAGACCGGGGTGGCGTTGGTGGATGAAGTGGTCGGGGTTTGCCGCCAGGTGCTGGAGCGGTATGCGCGGGATGTGGGTGGGCAGCGGATTGTGTTGGTCTGACTGAATACCTTTTCAGCTGCTGACTCACTTTTGAACGACTGGCGCAGCCCCTGTAGGAGCGGCCTTGTGTCGCGAAAGGGCTGCAGAGCAGCCCCAGCAATTTGTGAAGCGCTGCAGAACCTTGTGGCCGCTTTGCGGCCATTTCGCGACACAAGGCCGCTCCTACAAAGACCGCGTCGCTCGGGCAAATCGAATCAGCTCAGCGCCAGCTCTCTTTCACCGCCCCACGCCGCCCGCCCAGGATCACCCAGCCAATTACCATCAACAGGCTCTCGATCACGAATGCCAGCACAAACCCTGCACCAAGCCCCCAGCCAACCGCCTCGGGCACCAGCAGGATCTGGTAGCTGTAGCCATTGAGGGTTTCTTCGCGCAACTGCGGGTCGGCCTGTACCAGTACGTGCCAGGTACGCTGCGCCCATGGCGCTTGCAGCGCCTGCCATTCGTTTTCCAGCAGTTCGTTGCGGATCATCAGGCTTTCAATGCTGTTGGCATCACTGTTGAACACTGGGTCGTCGCTGCTGCGATAATGCCGCAGCAGCGCCTGCAGGTCGCCATTGAAGAAACGTTCAGCGGTCTGCCGGAAGCCGTCGAGCGCCTCGCGGGATTCGAACAGGTGCGCCTCGACCCGCTGGCTGTAGTCCTTCACCAGCCCCGGGACCTGGATACCGGCCAGCAGGCCGAAGGTGAACAACAGCAACCGCAGGTAACTTCTGAACATGCCGCGTCCTTAGCTCTGGCCGTGCGCCACGCACTCGCCGTGCCGCCACAGGGCCCACTGACCCGGCTCGTAACGCTGCCAGGTCTCGTTCTCGGTCAAGGCCTCGGTGGCGATCACCGTGACCACGTCGTTTGGGGTGGTTTCGGTGTGAAAATCGACGATCAGGTCGACGTCCTTCAACCGCGCCGCACCAAAAGGTGCCCGGCGGGTAATGTGCACCAGCTTGGTCGAACAGAAGCAGAACAGCCAGTCGCCGTCGCTGAGCATGCAGTTGAACACGCCCTGGCCGCGGTAGCCGGCACAGGCTTCGACCAGCACCGGCAGCAGCTGTTCCACCGGAACGGGCTCGGGGAAGGCGCTGCGGATGCGGTTGAGCAGGTCGCAGAAGGCCGCCTCGCTGTCCGTATCGCCCACCGGCCGGTAGAAACTGGCCTGGCCCTTGAAGTCGCCCAGCTGGCCATTGTGCGCGAAGCACCAGTTGCGACCCCACATCTCCCGCACGAACGGGTGGGTGTTGGACAGGCATACCTTGCCGACGTTGGCCTGGCGGATATGGCCAATGACCACTTCGCTCTTGATCGGGTAACGCTGCACCAGGTTGGCCACTTCCGACTCGCTGCTGGCAGCCGGGTCCTGGAAAAGGCGCAGGCCACGGCCTTCGTAGAAGCCGATGCCCCAGCCGTCACGGTGCGGGCCGGTACGACCGCCGCGCTGCATCAGGCCGGTGAAGCTGAAGACGATATCGGTGGGGACGTTGGCACTCATGCCCAGCAGTTCGCACATAGGCGTGTCTCCGCTTACAGACGGGGCTCGACCCGGCCGCTGCCGCGGGAGACGGCTGGGGCGACAGGTGGTGGCGCATCACGGTAACGGTCGCGGCGCTCTGCGGCCAGCGGGGCCTGGGCGCCAAGCTGGTCATCTTCGGCAGCCTGGCGCTGGGCAGCGGCCTCGACCTGCGCGCGGCGCTCGCGGGCGCGTTTCTCCAGCGGAAAGCGCAGCAGCACGAAGAGGAAATACAGGGAAAACGCGCCCATGCCGTACATGGCGAAGTCGGAAACCGCGCGCCAGGCGTTGTTGCCGACCTTGAAGGCGACGTCGAGGGCGGTGATGGCAATCGCCGGGGCGAAGCTGTCCTTGACCGGGTCGACGATGGTCGGGGTCAGCAGCAGCACCGCCAGCACCACCCGCAGCGGTTCGCGCAGCCAGCGCCACATCCAGCCGGTGAGCTTGAAGCCCACCATCAGGCAGCCCAGGGCGGCAACGGCGTAAAGGCCCCAGGCGAGGGTGTAGTCGTTCTCGGTCATGGTGTTCGTGCAAGCCAGGCAAAGAGATGCCTATGATAAACACTTTTCCGGGCGCAGACAGTGTTTGCCTGTGCCGGCCTCTTCGCGGGCTTGCCCGCAAGGAGGCCGGCACAGGCAACCCCAATCAAGAGATCCTCAATGCCAACCAAGCCCCAACCCCCGATTGCCCACCAGGCCCAGGCCACCGACCCGTACGCCTGGCTGCAACAGCGTGACACCCCCGAGGTGCTTGCCTACCTGCAGGCCGAAAACGCCTACCAGGAAGCCTGCCTGGCCGACAAGGCGCCGCTGCGCGAACAACTGTTCGAAGAGATCAAGGGCCGCATCCTGGAAACCGACCTGTCGCTGCCGGCGCCCTGGGGCCCCTACCTGTACTACACCCGTACCACCGCAGGCGACGAGTACCCACGTCACTACCGCTGCCCGCGCCCGGCCGACGACTCCAACACGGTCGATGAAAGCCAGGAGCAACTGCTGCTCGACCCCAACGCCCTGGCCAATGGCGGTTTCCTGTCCCTCGGCGCGTTCAACGTCAGCCCTGACCACCGCCTGCTGGCCTACAGCCTGGACACCAGCGGCGACGAAATCTTCACGCTGTACGTGAAGGACCTGGCCAGTGGCAGCGTCACTACCCTGCCCTTCGACGACTGCGACGGCAGCCTGACCTGGGCCAACGATAGCCAGACGCTGTTCTTCGCCGAACTGGACGACACCCACCGCCCGTGGCGCCTGCGTCGCCACACCCTGGGCAACGACGGCGCGCAGACCGTGTTCGAGGAGCCCGATGGGCGCTTCTTCCTGCACTGCTACCGCACCAGTTCCGAACGCCAGCTGGTGCTGCTGCTCAACAGCAAGACCACCAGCGAAGCCTGGGTGCTGGACGCGGAAACCCCGCAGGCACCGTTCACCTGCCTGGCGCCACGGGTCGAAGGCCACGAGTACTTCCCCGACCACGGCCAGCTCGACGGCCAGTGGCGCTGGTTCATCCGCACCAACCAGGACGGCATCAACTTCGCCCTGTACCACGCCCCGGTCGCACCAGTGCCCAGCCGTGAGCAATGGCAGGTGCTGGTAGCGCACCGCGACGCGATCATGCTCGAAGGCCTCAGCCTGAATGCCGGCGCGCTGACCCTGAGCCTGCGCGAAGGCGGCCTGCCGATCATCGAGGTACGCCCGCAGGGCCTGGCCCCCTACCGCGTCGAACTGCCCGACGCGGCCTACAGCCTGTACGTGCAGGACAGCCTGGAATTCGCCAGCCCACGCCTGCGCCTGCGCTATGAAGCCCTCAACCGCCCGGCCCAGGTACGCCAGCTGGAGCTGGCCAGCGGTGCCCAGGCGGTGCTCAAGCAAACCCCGGTGCTGGGGCCGTTCGATGCCGACGACTATGTCAGCGAGCGCCTGTGGGCTACCGCAGCGGACGGCACCCGGGTGCCGATCAGTCTGGTGCGCCGCCGCCAGGACCTGGGCCAGACCGTGCCGCTGTACCTGTATGGCTACGGCGCCTATGGCGAAAGCCTCGACCCGTGGTTCTCGCACGCGCGCCTGAGCCTGCTGGAGCGCGGCGTGGCCTTTGCCATCGCTCATGTGCGTGGTGGTGGCGAACTGGGCGAAGCCTGGTACCGCGCCGGCAAGCAGGAGCACAAGCACAACACCTTCAGCGACTTCATCGCCTGTGCCGAGCACCTGATCGCCGAGGGTGTCACGGCTGCCGACCGCCTGGCCATCAGTGGTGGCAGCGCCGGTGGCCTGCTGATTGGCGCGGTGCTAAACCTGCGCCCCGAGCTGTTCCGCTGTGCGATTGCCGAAGTGCCGTTCGTCGACGTGCTCAACACCATGCTCGACCCCGAGCTGCCGCTGACCGTGACCGAGTACGACGAATGGGGTAACCCTGAGGAGCCGGAGGTGTATGAGCGGATCAAGGCCTATGCACCGTACGAGAACGTGAAGGAACAGGCCTACCCGGCGATGCTGGTGGTGGCGGGCTACAACGACAGCCGCGTGCAGTACTGGGAAGCGGCCAAGTGGGTGGCGCGGCTGCGCACGCGAAAGACCGACGATAACCTGCTGCTGCTCAAGACCGAGATGGGGGCTGGGCATGGCGGGATGAGCGGGCGGTATCAGGGGCTCAAGGATGTGGCCTTGGAATATGCGTTCGTGTTTGGTGAGCTAGGTATCGTTTGAGAAAGCTGGGGGCGCTTTGCGCCCCTTTCGCGACACAAGGCCGCTCCTACAGGTATTGCGCATGTCCTGAATCCTGCGCGATCCCTGTAGGAGCGGGTTTACCCGCGAACACGGGCGAAGCCCGTGCCATCCACCGCGGCGCCTGCTTCGCGGGTAAACCCGCTCCCACAGAAAATCGGGGCAGCCGGCTGAATTCAATCATCCTGCACCGGCTGCTTCGGCGGGTCCTGGCGCAACCCCGGCAATGGCTGGTCTTTAGGTGGCCCGGGCACCGGCATCGGCGGTAACAGTGGCGCCCCCGGCTGGCTGTCATAGGCCTTGGGCGGCGTACTCGGGGTAATCTGCGGATATGGCGTAGGCGTAGGCGTACCCGGTGCACCGGGCACCGGCGTGCTCAACCGGGGTGGCGTGCTGGCAGCTTCGGCCATGGGCAGGCCGGCCAACAACAGCACAACGAGGATCGCGCGAAACATCAGCAACCTCCTGTCGGGAACCTTCCTACAGGCTACGCCTAAATCAAAGCTTTCGCCTGTCCGCCTGCCACGCAAGCGCGCTAGACTCAGCGCATAATCGTCATTTGCCTGATCAGAACAAAGGAAACACCATGAGCTCCACCTCTTCCGCCGCCGCCACCGCGCGCCTGGACCGCATCCTGGCCGATGCCAAGCGCGACAAGGAAATGGGCTACCGCGACAAGGCCCTGAAAATGTACCCGCACGTCTGCGGCCGCTGCGCCCGCGAGTTCTCCGGCAAGCGCCTGAGCGAGCTGACCGTGCACCACCGCGACCACAACCACGACAACAACCCGCAGGACGGCTCCAACTGGGAGCTGCTGTGCCTGTACTGCCACGACAACGAGCACTCGCGCTATACCGACCAGCAGTACTTCAGCGAAGGCTCCACCAGCACCCCGAGCATCGCCAAGGCCACCCACAACCCGTTCGCCGGGCTGGCGGGCATGCTGAAGAAAGACTGACCATCGATTCACCGCCCCGCTGCTACCGGGCAGCCCGTATAATCGCGCTTTTTTTCGCGAAGGGCCCCGGTACGTGGCAAACAAACGATACAGCTGCATTGGCCTGTTCAACCCCAAGTCGGCAGAAAACGTCGGCTCGGTGATGCGCGCCGCGGGCTGCTATGGCGTCAATTCGGTGTTCTACACCGGCAAACGCTACGAGCGTGCGCGTGACTTCGTCACCGACACCAAGCGCGTGCACTACGACATCCCGCTGATCGGCATCGATGACCTGCAGCGCATCATCCCGCTGGGCTGCACGCCGGTGGCCGTGGAGTTGGTGGAAGGCGCGCGGCCATTGCCGGAATACACCCACCCGGATCGGGCCATCTACATCTTCGGGCCGGAAGACGGCAGCCTCAGTGCCGATGTGCGGGCATGGTGCGAAGAGACCATCTACATTCCGACCGAGGGCTGCATGAACCTCGCAGCGACGGTGAATGTGGTGCTGTATGACCGCATGGCCAAGGGGCTGAATACCCGTTCGGGGCCCAGGTTCAAATAGCCGACTGAACGATGGCGGCGGCCGACAGGTCACCTGCATACACTTCAGACGGAGACCTTGCCATGCTTGATATCCATTCGGCAGCGACATCGCAAGACAAGAACGTTCACGGCCTGGAGCGCGCCAGTTCGCTGGCTGGCGGCGCGTTGATGGTCAGCAAGGGGCTGCGCCACGGCGGCCTGGTCGGGTTGTTGCAGATCGCAGTTGGCGGCTTGGCACTGGCTCGGGGCTTCAGCGGGCATTGTGCGACCAAGGCCTGGTGGCAGCGGCACCGGCAGGAGTATCACCGCTTGCGTTCGGACATCGAGCGCAGTGCTGCGGAACTGGAGGCGTTGAAGGCCAGTGCCGAGGCGGCGACGCGGGGGGTGACGATAACCGGGAAGGATCCGTTGGCCAGTTGATTTTGCACCGCCTGTGCCGGCCCTTTCGCGGGTAAACCCGCTCCCACAGGATCACCAAGGCTTCGGCCTCTTCGCCGTACCTGTGGGAGCGGGTTTACCCGCGAAGAGGCCGGCACAGGTACAGAAATGGCTAGCGCAACGCCTTGCTCTGCAACACCTCTGAGCGCCGCCCCAGCACGTTCTCGCTGATCTGCACGAAGTCTTCGGTGCTGACGCTGGGCAGGCGCATCAACCCGCGTGCCACATCGTCCAGCGAGCGTTTGGCCTGGGTGTGGATGCGGATTTCCTTGTCCAGCGCTTGCAACAGCATCACTCCGCGCGCCACCTGCGCCGGGGTGGCATGCTCGCCCTTGAGCCGGGTGACCTTGGCGCCCTGCTTGCTCAGGCGCGCCTGCCAAGCCTCGTAACGGTCGTCACTCACCCCGCCCGAGCGGCGCAGCAACTCGCTGGCATAGTAGTCGTTCAGGCTTTCCACCAGCCAGTCACTGCCATCGCGCCCATGGATCTGCGCAAACAGTTGCACCACTTCGCGCAGCAACGGGCTGCTGCCATTCTCGCTGACCATCGGCCGGGCACTGTGCAGGTACAACGAGCCCTGCGCGGCGGTCGCCCCACGCCACATGCCGTCGCGAGCGCCGACCAACAGCAGCTTCGGCGGGTTGCGCGGGAAAACCGCCTGCAATTGCGGCCAGACAAAGGTCAGCATGGTCAGGTTGTCCATGCGCCGCATACCCTGCCCCACCGGTGCGGCCACGGTGACCTCGGTTTCGCCCAGGCGGGCGCGGCGGCTGCCCAGGTCGCCGGCGAGCATCCATCCTGTGGGGCGGTCGAACAGGCGCGAAACGTTGTCGATGCGGAACTTGTCCTTGCCGATGCGCGGCCAGGAGGTCTCAATGCTCTTCCAGCCCTCCGGCAGGTCGAACGCCAGCCGCGCCACCAGTTCGGTGCCATCCTGCTGGTCGAGGCGCGCAGGCGGCACCAGCTGGTCGCCCAGGAACAGCGCCCAATGCGGGGTGATGCGCGATGAATAGGCGCCGCTGCCGCGTTTCTGGTCCAGCTGCACGCGGTAGCTGAGGCTGGTCTTGCCGGCCGCCGGTTGCCACACGCCGCGCTGGCCCTGCAGTTGCCATTGGCCATCAGCCTGGAAGCCGCTGTAGGCCCCGGCCTTGCCCAGGTCGAAGTCCAGACTGCGCACGGCACTGCCTTCGGCCAAGGTGAGGCGGACCTCCGCCTGGCCGCTGGCTGGCAACAGGCGCACCTGATAGTCGAGGTCGACCTTTTTCGCCCAGGCCGGCGAACTGGCCATCAGGCCCAACAGCAACAACAGCTGGCAACGCATACAGAAACTCCTTGTTTCCCCGTGGCAGCGGGCCGCGCCGGTCAGCTGGCGCGGAAGATCAGGTGGTCTTCCCAGTCGTCTTCGTGCACATCGTGTTCACTGAGCATGCGCCCCGACTGGGAAATACGCTGTTCATGGACCTGCTGGCGATCGCCGCAGACCAGGTGGTGCCAGGCCGGCAGGTCCTTGCCCTCACTGACCAGGCGGTAGCCGCAGGTACTCGGCAGCCACTTGAACTGGTCGGCCTTGCCCGGGGTGAGCTGTATGCAGTCAGGTACCTGGGCGAAGCGGTTGGGGTAATCGCTGCACTGACAGGTGTGCAGATCCAGCAGTTTGCAGGCGATGCGCGTGTAATAGACGCTGTTGTCGTCCTCGTCCTCGAGCTTTTGCAGGCAGCACAGGCCGCAACCGTCACACAGCGACTCCCACTCTTGCGGGCTGAGTTGCTCGAGGGTCTTGCGCTGCCAGAACGGCGCGTTTTCAGCGATCATGACACGGGTTTCCTGCATTCATCTTGGGGCCACGGCGCGCGGCGGCGCCAGTCTAGAGCCTGGCCTTCGGCAAAGCCAGACCGCTTGTCAGTCGCGACGCGACGCAGTAGCGTGCGCGTTTACCGCCCTTTTGCAGGAGCCGCCATGAGCGCCAACCCCCGCATTGCCGATTACGCCATCAACGAGCAGTTCATCAACCGCTGGTCGCCACGTGCCTTCACCGCCGAGCCGATCAGCGAGGAAACCTTGCTGAGCTTCCTCGAAGCGGCACGCTGGGCGCCCTCGGCGAACAACTCGCAACCTTGGCGCTTCCTCTATGCCCGCCGTGACACGCCGAACTGGGAGCGCTACCTGAACCTGCTGGTGCCGGCCAACCGCAGCTGGGCGCAACAGGCATCGGCGCTGGTGCTGGTGATTTCCAAGACCACCTACGCCGCCCCGGGCGCCACGGAAGAAAAGCCGGCGCTTTGGCACACCTTCGACACCGGCTCCGCCTGGGGGCACCTGGCCCTGCAAGCCAGCATCAGCGGCTGGCATACCCATGGCATGGCCGGTTTCGACCAGGAGCTGGCGCGTCAGGAGTTGAAGGTTCCTGAAGGCTACGTGCTGCATGCCATGGTGGCAATCGGCAAGCTGGGCGATAAGGCCAGCCTGAACGAAGCGCTGCAGGCGCGTGAAGTTCCGAGCCCGCGCAAGCCACTGAGCGAGCTGGCTGCCGAGGGTGATTTCAGCCTGTAAGCCTTGCATTGGCTGTACCGGCCTTTTCGCAGCGCAAGGCTGCTCCTACAGCACAGTGAAAAACCTGTAGGAGCAGCCTTGTGCTGCGAAGAGGCCAGCACAGGCATTACAAAATCAATAGCCCCGGGCGAAGTCCACTTCACCTCGCAAGCCCTGCCCCGCCGTGAACGCCCGCACATTCTCGACAAACAACCGCACCATCGCCGCCGGCGAGGTGGGTGCCGAGCTGTGCCCGGTCAGCAGCAAGCCCCACGCCGTCCAGAACGGGTGTTGCCTGGGCAACGGCTCCTGCCGGCAGACATCGATCACCGCCCCCGCCAAGTGCCCTTCCTTCAGTGCCTCGACCAGGTCAGCGTCGACCACCGCAGCGCCGCGCCCGGCATTGATGAACAGCGCCGTGGGCTGGAAGCGCTTGAACAGTGCCGCGTCATACAGGTCGTGGGTTGCCGGGGTATCCGGCAGCAGGTTGAGTACGTAGTCAACCTGACCCACCAGGCGCGGCAGGTCGGCCAGCGCCGCTACCTCGACGAACGGCGCCTGCTCGCGGGCGCTGCTGGCAACGCCATACAGCACCACGCCAAACGCCTGCAGGAACTCGGCCACCCGCTGGCCAATGTCGCCAGTGCCGACGATCAGCACCTTGCGCCCTTCCAGGGTACGCCCCGGGCGGTCGTCCCAACGACGCTCGACCTGGCTGACCAGCCGCGACAGCACCTCGCGCTCATGGCCGAGCATGTAGGTGAGCATGTACTCGGCCATCACCTGGCCAAAGATGCCCACGGCGCGGGTCAGGCGATAGTCGCGCGGCAGGCCCTCGGCCAGCAGCGGGGTGATACCGGCCCAGGTGGACTGCATCCAGCCCGGCTTGTGGCCCTGGCGCAGCAGGCTCGCCAGCAGGTCCGGCTGGCCCAGCCACACCGGGCACTGTGGCGCCTGGCGTGCCAGTTCGGCGGAGTCGCCGCTGGTCAGGACTTCCAGCTCAGGCGCGGCTGCGCGCAAGATCTCGGCGTATCGAGCATGATCATGCTCAGCAATCAGTACTCGCATGATCAGGCAGGGTCGTTACGGCGCAGCAACTCTTCGGGCAGGTGCTCGATGTAGTCGTCTTCCGGCGGCGGCATCTGCAGGTGGTAACCCTGGTTGTCGAGGTTTTCCAGCACCTTGGCGATGTCCTCGCGGGCCAGCTTGCGCTCGGGAGTCAGCACCAGGTCGAAGGCGTGCACGGGGGTGCCAAAGAACGGCAGCAGGCCTTCGGGCACGCGCTCCAGGCCGTCGGCCTTGAGCACGTACAGGTACATTTCGTTCTTGCGGGGGCTCTTGTAGATAGAGCAAATGCGTTTCATCGGGTCTCTCCGGCGCCTGCGAGGCTGTCCAGCAGGGCCTGGCCCATACGCTCACGGCGCCAGCCGCGCAGCGAATCGGGCAATTGATAGGGGCCATTGGGGTAGCCGCTCTTGAGCAGCGCTTCCAGGGCTTTCTTGCGCAGCATCAGCTCCGGGGCAATGCCCAGGCGCTCACCTTCGGCCTGGCCGATGGCACGCAGCTGCTTGAGGATACCTGCGGCCTCGATCGGCAAAGGCTCGGGCAAGGCCTGTGGCCATTGCTCGGCTGGCAGGCTGGCGGCACGCTTGATCAGCTGGATGAGGAACTCACCGTCCTGACGAATGGTGCGCGGATGCATCTCGTCGATCTTGGCCAGCGCCGACAGGTTGCTCGGCTGGCTCTTGGCCATGGGCCACAGCGAGTGCTCCTTGAGGATGCGATTGCGCGGTACGTCGCGGTTGCGCGCTTCACGCTCGCGCCAGGCACACAGCTCACGCAGCACTGCCAGTTGCTGGGGGGCCAGCTTCCAGGCCAGCTTGACGTCGCGGTACAGGCTTTCGGGCTCGACCTCGCGGCGCAATGCGGCCACCAGCTCGGCGCCGTCCTCCAGCACCCAGGCGTACTTGTCGTCACTCAGGCGCGGGCGCAACACGGTGAACAGCTCGGCCAGGTGCACGGCATCCTCGGCGGCATAGCTGACCTGGGTTTCCGAGAGCGGGCGCTGCAGCCAGTCGGAGCGGGTTTCGCCCTTGGGCAGGTCGATCCCCAGCACTTCCTGCACCAGGCGCGAATAGCCCATGGAGAAGCCCAGGTTCAGGTAGCCGGCGGCCAGTTGGGTGTCGAACAGCGGCTGTGGCAGCTTGCCGGTCAGGCGCAGCAGCACTTCGAGGTCTTCGCTGCAGGCGTGCAGCACCTTGACCACGCCGCTGTCATCCAGCAGTTCGGCCAGGGGTTGCCAGTTGCCGATCAGCAACGGGTCGATCAGGAAGGCACGCTTTCCGTCGCCGATCTGGATAAGCCCGGCTTTCGGGTAGAAGGTGTCGACCCGCATGAATTCGGTGTCGACGGCGACAAAGGGCAGCTGATGCCAGTCGCGGCAGTGTTCGGCCAGGCTCTGGTCGTCACGGATCCAGTGTATTTCGATGGCCACGAGGCTCTCCCACTAACATTGGCGCGCAGTATATACGGCGCGGGCACTGCTGGTGAAACCTGCGCCATCCCTGGAATGGATAAACGGTGCAGTCAGACTCAGCGCTTGGCCGCCAGCCACGGCCGGCAGCTGGCGAACATGTCCAGCGATTGCTGGTAGACCTCGGTACGCACCTGCAACAGGCCGAGCATCGAGTGGAACAGGTTGTCCTGCGACAGCGGCGCATCGCTGAGCTTGGCCAGGCAATCGGTGTCGACGCCGAAGTCCTCCTTGTAGCTGTCGGAGAACCAGGTCAGCAACGGCACGTGCTTCTGCTGCTCGGGGGCGATGGCGTAAGGCGTGCCGTGCAGGAACAGGTTGTACTCACCCAGCGACTCGCCATGGTCGGACAGGTAGATCATCGCCGTGTCGACCTTGTCCTGCTTGCTGCGCAGTGTATCGATCAGCGAGGCCAGCACCTTGTCGGTATAGGCCAGGGTGTTGTCGTAACCGTTGACGATTTCCTGTTCGCTGCACTGGTCCAGCGCGTTGCTCTGGCACACCGGGGCAAAGCGCTGGTCGGCGCCGGGGTAGCGCTTGAAGTATTCAGGCCCGTGGCTGCCCATCTGGTGCAGCACCAGCACGGTGTCCTTGTCGAGGTTGTCGATCAGCTCACCCAGGCCCTGCAGCAGGATCTGGTCATGGCATTCACCATCAGCGCACAACTGCGGGTCCTTGAGTTTGCTGACATCGATGAACTGCACGCGGTCGCAGGTACCCTTGCAGCCCGATTGATTGTCACGCCACTGCACCGCCAGGCCGGTCCGCTGGAGGATGTCCAGCAACCCTTCGCGGTTCTTCGCCACGCGGGCATCGTAGTCCTTGCGCTTCATGCCAGAGAACATGCACGGCACCGAAACGGCGGTTTCCGTGCCGCAGGAGTGAACATCGGAGAACGCCAGCAGGCCCTGCTCCCTGGCAAGGTTCGGTGTGGTATCGCGGTCGTAGCCGAGCACGCCGAAGTGATCTGCCCGCGCACTTTCACCCACCACCAGCACAGTCAGCGACTTGCGTTCATGCTTTTGCCAGGCAGCGTCACGCTTGGCATCTTCGCCGTAATGCTGGAAGGGCCGTGATGCGGTACCGACGCGCTCGCTGACATAACCGATGGAGGCACCCACGATATTGCTGGGGGTGAGCATCAGGCGCAGTTCGTGGTGGTTGCGAAACAGCGACGAAAGGCCCTGGTAGTTGACCAGTGCCACCGAGCCCAGGGCCACCACGCAGGCACCGCCAACCACCAGCTTGCCGAGCAGTTCACGGTGCCAGGCGCGATAGGCGATCGGCGCCTTCCACAACAGCAGCGAAGGCACTACACCGAGGCCCAGGATATACAAGGCAAACTTCAACGAAAGCAGGTCACGCACTTCCGCCACGTTGGTTTCCGCAATATTGCGGAACATGCCCGCGTCAATGAGTACGCCGTACTGGTTCATGAAGTAAGCCACACCCGCGCCACTCATGAACAACACGACAAGTATTGGCTTCAATACATAACGGAAGGCGAACAACGTGAGGATCAGGTTGAACGCGAACAGCATCAGCACGGCAAACGCCAGGCTCAGCCAAAGCCCCGGCAAACCGGGCGGCACGACCTGTTCAAGATGCTGCCAGAGGAAGACATTGAAGCCGATCAGCAGGTAAAGGCTGGCCAGCAGCGTGACCCATTCAGTCCGCAGGGATTTGAAGTTGAGCATCAGTGTTCGCAATCAAGAGTGATTATCAGCCCGAGGGCCTGCGCGGCACCGGGGAAACTTGGCTGAACTCTAGAAGGCGTGCCATCAATATTTTGTGAAAAAGACGCCAACAAATTCGTGAGCAGGCGCCTTTTCTACATTAAAAGAAGTTCATTCAGCGCTTGTTCAGCCTGGCAGGCGTTCCTTGGCATACGGCCCGCGGTCGATGTCCAGCACTTCCACGCATAGCTGGATATCCAGCCCCGGTTGCTCGGGGATGGCCTCACGCAGCACATCCAGCAGGCTGGCGGACAGTTGCGTCTTCACCTCGGGCGAGCGCCCGCTGAGAATGGCCAGGCGCACATGGGCAAAGGCACGCTCGCCGGGCGCAGTGCCCACTCGATAGTGCTTGAAGGCTTCGGCACGGCTTTTGATATCGGCCTCGTCGGCGAACTGGCCACTGCCGACCAGGGCATGGTTCAGGCGCAGCAGCAGGACGTCGACATTCAGCTCACGCAGGTTGTCGCTGTATTCCAGGTTCAGGTGAGGCATGGCGCAGGTTCCGGGTCACGGGGGAGATGCGACAGCCTACCCCAGTCCCCTACCTGCGCAAAGACGACTATCCTCAAAGGTCAGAACCATCCGCCAACCCCCGACAGAGGTGAAGAAATGCCAGTTCCGCATGATCTGCTCGCTGACCTGCACGTTACCGCTGATGCATTCCAGGCGCTCATGGACAAGGACCAGACGCTGCACTCACTGCACAAGGAATACAACGCAAAAGACAAAGAGGTGGTCGCTGCCGAAGGCAACGGCACCAACGACGAAACCGTCAACCGCCTGCGCAAGGAGCGCTTGCTGATCAAGGACAAGATCGAACGGATCATTCATCCGCCCAAATCCTGACAGGAATTCATTGAATCCACCGGCCTCTTCGCGGGCTTGCCCGCTCCCACAAGTACAGCGCCAAACCTGAAGGCAGCGCAATACCTGTGGGAGCGGGTTCACCCGCGAAGAGGCCAGCAGCCCTCACATACCAGCCGCAGCCTTCAACGCCCCATCCAGGTCGTCGACCAGGTCGCGATAATCCTCGATCCCCACCGACAACCGCAGCAGGTTCTCGCTGATCCCCATCACGCCCTTCTGCTCCGGGCTCAGCGAGCAGTGCGACATGCTCCAGGAGTGGTTGATCATGCTTTCCACCCCGCCCAGCGAGTCGGCCAGCACGAAGATCTGCAGCGCCTCCACCAGGCGGTTGAGCGCGGCGCGGTCGCCCTTGACCTTCATCGCCACCACCGCCCCGCCACTGCGCATCTGCCGTTTGCACAGCTCATGCTGCGGGTGGCTCTCCAGCCCCGGGTAATACACCTGCTCGATCTGCGCGTGGCTTTCGAGGAAGCGCGCCACCTGCAGGGCATTGGCACACTGGCGCTCCATGCGCACATCCAGGGTCTTCAGACCGCGCAGGGCCAGGTAGCAGTCGAACGGCCCCTGCACTGCGCCAATCGCCATGCTGATGCGGCGCAGGCGCGCCAACAGCGCATCATTGGCAGCTACGACCACGCCACCGGTGAGGTCGGAGTGGCCGCCGATGTACTTGCTGGCCGAGTGCATCACCAGGTCCACGCCCAGGGAGATCGGGCGCTGGTTCCACGGCGAGCAGAAGGTGTTGTCGATGCAAGTGAGGATGCCCCGTGCCTTGGCCAGGTCGCACACCGCCTTGATGTCGACCAGGTGCAGCAACGGGTTGGTCGGCGATTCGATCCAGATCAGCTGGGTTTCCGGCTTGATGGCGGCGGCCACCGCCTCGAGGTCGTTGAGGTCGACGTAGGTGGTGGTCAGGCCCGAGGTGCGGCTGCGGTAGTCTTCCATGATGCGGAAGGTACCGCCGTACACGCCGTTCATCACCACCACGTGGGCATCCTTGGGCAGCAGCTCCAGCACGGTGGCGGTGGCGTTCACGCCCGAGGCGCAGGCGACCGCGCCAACGCCCTCTTCCAGGGCGGCGACACAGGTTTCATAGGCATGCCGGGTGGGGTTGCCGACGCGGCTGTAGGAGTATTCCGGTTTGTCGTCAAGGCTGCGCTTGGTGAACGAGCTGGCGGTGACGATCGCCGGGAAAATAGCGTTATCGGCGACGCTGAACTGCTCACCGGCGTGAATGGTACGGGTGGCGAAATTGCGCGGCTTGTCGGACATGGTCAGGCCCATTGGCAGAGTGAAAGTCGCCACTATCGCACAACCCAAATCTTCTAGCCTTGGGGTAATCTGTGAAATATTTTTCTCCACGGCCCACGCGCGATATGGACAGCTTCGACCAGCACATTCTCACCCTGCTTCAGCGCGACGCCTCGATCTCGCTCAAGGACCTGGCCGAGGCAGTCAACCTCTCCACCACGCCGTGCTGGAAGCGGGTCAAACGCCTGGAGGAAGACGGCTACATTGTCGGCCGTGTCGCCTTGCTCGACCCGGAACGGCTGGGGCTGGGGCTGACGGTGTTCGTCCAGCTCAAGACCCAGCGCCACGACAGCGCCTGGCTGGAGCAGTTTGCCGCGACCGTGACCGGGTTCGAGGAAGTGATGGAGTTCTACCGCATGTCGGGGGACTGGGATTACATGCTGCGGGTGGTGGTGGGGGATATTGCGGCGTATGACCGGTTTTATAAAAAGCTGATCACCAGTACTGATGGGCTGTCGAACATCACTTCCAGTTTTGCCATGGAGCAGATGAAGTACACCACGGCCTACCCGGTGCATCGTTCCTGATCGGTGCTGGATTCTTCGCGGGCTTGCCCGCTCCCACAGGAGTACCACAGGTGCTGAAAACTGTGGGCTCCCTGTGGGAGCGGGCAAGCCCGCGAAGAGGCCAGCACAGGCAACCGATCAATCCGCGGCAAGCACCGCCGCAATCCGGTTGCCGGCCTTGGCCTTCTCGAACTTGATCGCCACGAACTTCGAGGTCGGGGTATAGGTCCCCTCGCCATAGCTTTCCAGCGGCACCAGCGGGTTGGTCTCAGGGTAGTACGCCGCCGCCTGCCCCTCGGGTACGTCATACGCCACCAGGCGGAAGCCCGACACGCGCCGCTCCACGCCATCCTCCCACAGCGACACCAAGTCCACATGCTCGCCCGGCTCGAAGCCCATCCGGCGGATGTCCACCTCGTTGACGAACACCACTTCACGCAGACCGAACACCCCACGATAACGGTCATCCAGGCCATACAGAGTGGTGTTGTACTGGTCGTGCGAGCGCAGGGTCTGCAGGATCAGGTCGGGCTTGTCACCGCGCGCCAGCACCTTGGCATTCACCAGTTGCTCCGGCAGCCGGTGCGGGCTGAAGCGCGCCTTGCCTGTGGCCGTGCGCCAGGTACGGTCGGCGGCATTGTTGCCCAGGTGGAAGCCGCCCGGGTGCTGCAGGCGCTCGTTGAAAGCGGCAAAGCCGGGGATCACATCGGCAATCATGCTGCGGATGCGGCCGTAGTCGGCAACAGCGTACTCCCAGTCGATCGGCTGCTTGCCCAGGGTCGCCTGGGCCATGCCGGCGATGATCCACGGCTCCGAGCGCAGGTGCGGCGAGCGCGGGCGCAGCTGGCCGTGGGAGATGTGCACCATGCTGAAGGTGTCCTCCACGGTCACGCCTTGCGGCCCGCTGGCCTGCATGTCGATTTCGGTACGGCCCAGGCACGGCAGGATCAACGCATCGCGGCCGGTGACCAGGTGCGAGCGGTTGAGCTTGGTGGAAATCTGCACGGTCAGCGCGCAATTGCGCATGGCCGCATGGGTGCGCGGCGTATCCGGCGTGGCTTGGGCAAAGTTGCCACCCAGGCCGATGAACACCTTGGCCCGCCCCTCTTCCATGGCCTTGATCGCCAGCACGGCGTTGTGCCCGTGGGCACGCGGCACGCGGAACCGGAAGCGTTTTTCGATGGCATCGAGCAGGGCCGCCCCGGGCTTCTCGTCGATGCCCATGGTGCGGTCGCCCTGCACGTTGCTGTGGCCGCGCACCGGTGACAGGCCGGCACCGGGCTTGCCGACGTTACCGCGCAGCAGCTGCAGGTTGACGATTTCCTGAACGGTCGGCACCGAGTGGCGATGCTGGGTGACGCCCATGGCCCAGCACATGATCACTCGTTCGGCCTTGCGGTACATGCGCGCTGCCAGTTCGATCTCGGCCTGGGTCAGGCCCGATTGCTCGACGATGTGCGCCCAAGGCGTGGCATCCACGGTTTCCAGGTATGCGTCGATGCCACTGGTGTGCTCGGCGATGAAGGCATGGTCGAACACCGCCGGTTCGCCATTGGCCTGGGCTTCGCGTTCCCACTGCAGCAGGTACTTGGCAATGCCGCGCATCACTGCCATGTCGCCGCCCAGGGCCGGGCGGAAGTAGGCCGTGTTGGTTGGTTCGGAGCCATTGCTGAGCATCTCGAACGGGTGCTGCGGGTGCTGGAAGCGCTCCAGGCCGCGCTCCTTGAGCGGGTTGAAACAGACCACCTGGGCACCACGCTTCACCGCTTCACGCAGCGGTTCGAGCATGCGCGGGTGGTTGGTGCCGGGGTTCTGGCCGATGACGAAGATGGCATCGGCCAGTTCCAGATCGTGGAACACCACGGTGCCCTTGCCAACGCCGAGGGTCTCCGACATGCCCACGCCGCTGGCTTCATGGCACATGTTCGAGCAGTCGGGGAAGTTGTTGGTGCCGTAGGCGCGGACGAACAGCTGGTAGAGGAACGCCGCCTCGTTGCTGGCCCGGCCCGAGGTGTAGAACTCGGCCTGGTCGGGCGATTCGAGTGCGCGCAAGTGTTGCGCAACCAGCGCAAAGGCTTCTTCCCAGCTGGTTTCGACATAGTGGTCGGTGGCCGCGTCGTAGCGCATCGGGTGGGTCAGGCGGCCCTGGTACTCCAGCCAGTAATCGGTCTGCTCGGCCAGCGCACTGACGCTGTACCTGGCGAAGAATGCCGGGTCCACCGAGCGGCCGGTGGCTTCCCAGTTGACCGCCTTGGCGCCGTTCTCGCAGAACTTGACCATGTCGTTTTCCGGCGACTCGCCCCAGGCGCAGCCGGGGCAGTCGAAGCCGCCGTTCTGGTTGGTCTTGAGCATGGCCCGCAGGTTCTTGAAGGCATTGTCGCTGCCCAGCCAGCTCTTGGTCACGCTCTTGAGCGCCCCCCAGCCAGCGGCGGCGCCCTTGTAGTCCCTGATATGTTGGTCCTGGCTCATGCGGTGAATCCTCACGCTTCGATGCTTTTTTTCAGCCTATGGAGCGTGGGGTAGAGCCGTCCAATCGAAAGATCTTACGGGGTGATAGGCGGTTTCGATCATGGGCTGGAACCGCGCCACGGCCTTCGCGGGTGAACCCGCTCCCACAGGGCCCCCGCAGGTTTCGAGCCCTGCGCTTTACCTGTGGGAGCGGGTTTACCCGCGAATTGGGCGACGCGGTCAACACTTTGAAATACGTGGCCTGCAGCCATGATAGAGGCCATCGATCAATCGGTCGGACAAAGCAATTTGACGGCCCTGCGCCCAAGTTATAGCTTGGATCGAGTCCCAATCCATTCGAGCGCGAACGTGGAACAGAACAGCCGGGCCCTGATCGACGGCTTCAACCGGAAAATCGACTACCTGCGGATGTCGGTCACCGACCGCTGCGACTTCCGTTGCGTGTACTGCATGGCCGAAGACATGCAGTTCCTGCCGCGCCAGCAAATCCTCAGCCTCGAGGAACTGCTCCAGGTGGCCGAGCGCTTCGTCGCCCTTGGTACCCGCAAGATCCGCCTGACCGGCGGCGAGCCGCTGGTGCGCCAGGGCATCGTCGACCTGTGCGGGCGCATCGCCGCCCTGCCCGGCCTGCGCGAGTTGTGCCTGACCAGCAACGGCTCGCAACTCGGGCGCCTGGCCCAACCGCTGTTCGACGCCGGTGTCACGCGCCTGAACATCAGCCTCGACAGCCTGGACGCCGAGCGCTTCAAGCAACTGACCCGCACCGGCGACTTGCACCAGGTGATCGCCGGCATCGACGCCGCCCGCCAGGCCGGTTTCAAGCGCACCAAGCTCAACTGTGTAGTCCTCAAAGGCCGCAACGACCACGAACTGGTCGACCTAGTGCGCTTTGCCATCGACCGCGAACTGGACATCACCTTCATCGAAGAAATGCCCTTGGGCGTGATCAGCGAACATGAACGCGGCGAGTCGTTCTGCTCCAGTGACGAAGTACGTGCGCTGCTGGCCGAGCAGTTCACATTGGTCGAATCGACCGAGTCGTCCCAGGGCCCCGCCCGCTACTGGCGCCTGGCCGAAGCCGCCAATACTCGGGTCGGCTTCATTTCGCCACACAGCCACAACTTCTGCGCCACCTGCAACCGCGTGCGCCTCACCGTCGAAGGCCGCCTGCTGCTGTGCCTGGGCAATGAACACTCGGTGGACCTGAAGCAGGTTCTGCGCGCCCACCCCGGCAACCCCGAACGCCTGGAAAAGGCCATTCGTGATTCCTTGCACCTCAAGCCCTACCGCCATCATTTCGAGGTCGGTGGCGACGTGCAGATCCTGCGTTTCATGAACATGACCGGCGGCTAGGCAGCCGTCTCTGGATTTCCATGATCGTCCACCCCACCCCCGATGTGCTGCGTGTGCTGTTCACCCTCAAGGGTTCGATCGTCAAGCGCATCGCCCTGCGTTGCCTGACGATCACCCTGCTGGCCGCGCTGATCGTGTTGGTCGAGCGGCATTTCCCGGCGTTTTTCTACCCGGTCAGCGCCACCCCGTTCACCTTGCTGGGCCTGTCGCTGTCGATTTTCATGAGTTTTCGCAACAACGCCTGCTATGACCGCTGGTGGGAGGGGCGCAAGGCCTGGGGCAAGCTGATCATCGAGACCCGTTCGTTCGTGCGCGAAAGCCTGGTGATCACCGACGAAACCCTGCGTGCCGAACTGTTGCGCAGCCTGTGCGGCTTTGCCCATGCGCTGAATGCACGGCTGCGCAGCGAGGACGAACTGGCCGCCGCCCGGCCCTGGCTGGCCCGGCCCGATGCGATCAGCCCGCACAACGTGTGCGACGCCATCCTGCGCGAAATCGGCGGGCACTGCTCGCGGCTGGCAACACAGCAGCAGATCAGTGACTGGCGCTACAGCCTACTGGAACAGCGGCTGGTGGGGCTGACCGAAGTGCAGGCTACCTGCGAGCGGATCAAGGGCACGCCGTTGCCGTTCCCCTACACGCTGTTGCTGCACCGCACCATCTACATCTTCTGCCTGCTGCTGCCGTTTGCCCTGGCCGAGCCGCTGGGATGGCTGGCGCCGCTGTTCACCACCATCGTGGGGTACACGTTCTTCGGGCTGGATGCGATAGGCAACGAACTGGAAGACCCGTTCGGGCGCGATGAGAACGACCTGCCGACCGATGCCATGGTGCGGACCGTGGAGCGCGATGTGCTGGCGGGGTTGGGGGAACAACAGCTACCGCCGGTGTTGTTGCCGGTGGACCATGTATTGAGCTGACTGAATGCAGTGGCCTGTGCCGGCCCTTTCGCGGGTAACCCGCTCCTACAGGGCCCCCACAGGTTTCGAACCCTGCGCGATACCTGTGGGAGCGGGTTTACCCGCGAAGAGGCCGGTACAGGAGAAAACTCAGCCCCGGCTTGCACAGGCCTCGATCGGTTTCAGGTGCTTGACGAAGTTGCACGGCCGGTGCCGCGCATCCAGCTGCTCCGCCAGGATGCCCTCCCACGCCGTACGGCAGGCCCCGGTGGAGCCCGGCAGGCAGCACACCAACGTGCGGTTGGACAGCCCGGCCAGCGCCCGGCTCTGCACGGTCGAGGTGCCGATATCGAGAATCGACAGGGCCCGGAACAGTTCGCCAAAGCCATCGATGCGCTTGTCCAGCAGGCACTCGACCGCTTCCGGCGTGCTGTCACGCCCGGTAAAACCGGTACCGCCGGTGATCAGCACCACCTGCACCTGTTCGTCGGCAATCCAGGTGGCGACCTGGGCGCGGATCTTGTAAAGGTCGTCCTTGAGCAACGCCCGCGCCACCAGGCGGTGACCGATCTCCACCGAGCGGCTGGCCAGCAGCTCACCGGAAGTATCGTTGTCGTAGGTACGGGTATCGCTGACTGTCAGCACGGCGATGTTGAGCGGTACGAAGACCGCATCGGGTTGGACGCGCACGGTGGGGCTCCTCGAGTGGCATTGCCGCCACGCTAGAGGCATGGCCCGGGGGCGTCCAATCGATATGGCGTACCGACTCATCAATGACATCTATCGCAGACGTGGGTTAAGGTCTGCATAACCCGATACCAGGCACCTCCATGGACATCAAGCAGCTCAAATTCCTCATCGCCCTCGACCAGACCCGCCACTTCGGCCAGGCGGCGGCGCTGTGCCATATCACCCAGCCGACGCTGTCCATGCGCCTGCGCAACCTGGAGGACGAGCTGGACCTGGTACTGGTCAAGCGCGGCCAGCGCTTCGAAGGTTTCACCGAAGCGGGCGAGCGAATCCTGGCCTGGGCCCGTACCCTGCTCGCCGCGCACGATGGCTTGCAGGCCGAAGCCGCCAGTTGCCGCGGCCAGGTGGTCGGCAGCCTGCGCCTGGGCACGGTGCCGCTGGCCAGCTTCAACCCCATGCACCTGCTGCTGCCGCTGCGTGAAAAATACCCCGAACTGCACTTCCAGATCAGCTCGCTAAGCTCGGAACAGGTGATCGACGGGCTCAGCCGCAACCAGCTCGACCTGGGCATCTGCTACCTGGACCAGGTCAACACCAGCTTCTTTGAAGTGATCGAACTTGGCACCACCACCATGGGCCTGCTGCACGATACCCGGCACTTCCAGTTCGCCAGCGACACCCTGCGCTGGGACGAGCTGGGCGACATTCCGCTGGGCCTGCTGAGCAAGGGCATGCACTACCGCCAGTCGCTGGACCTGAGTTTTCGCAGCCGTGGCCTGGAGCCGAATGCGGTACTGGAAAGCGACTCGAGCTTCCAGCTGATCCAGGCCATCAACACCGGCATGTGCTGTGCGGTCATGCCACTGGACTGCGGGCTGGAAGACCTGAGCGAGCACCTGCGCATCCTGCCGGTGGCCGACGCCGCCATCCACAGCCCGGTCGGCCTGCTGCTGCGCCGCAGCGAACCGCGTTCGGCAATTGCCGAGCAGTGCTTCGATGAGGCGCGGGCGCTGTTTCAGGCCAACTGAGCGCTGGTTGCCTGGCGGTACTGGCGCGGAGTGAAGCCGGTCAGTTGCTTGAACTGGCGGCTGAAGGCACTGTGGTCGGTATAGCCGCAGCACATCGCCACTTCAGTGATCGGCAGTTCCGAATGCAGCAAACGGTGGGCGTGCTCCAGGCGTGCCTTGTGGATCATCTGCCGTGGCGTGAGGTGGAACACCCGCTTGCAGTAGCGCTCCAGCTGGGCCACGGAAATGCCAGCGATACGGGTCAGCTCGCCCATGCTGATAGGCTGGTGGAAATGCCGCCGGATATGCTCGTCCACCGCCGCCAGGCGCTGGTAGGCAGGATGGCTGTCGGCGGCTGACTGCAAGTCGACCGAGATGCCGACCAGGCCAATGATATCGCCGGCACGGTT
This sequence comes from Pseudomonas sp. SA233, assembly GCF_054792385.1. Taxonomy (NCBI): domain Bacteria; kingdom Pseudomonadati; phylum Pseudomonadota; class Gammaproteobacteria; order Pseudomonadales; family Pseudomonadaceae; genus Pseudomonas; species Pseudomonas sp. SA233. The sequence continues at coordinate 4,344,625 of NZ_CP096449.1, forward strand.
GTACAGCGGGCGCTTGTGGGTCAAGCACCAGCCAGGCTCGCGGCTGCCGTAAAGATGCAGCTCCAGCTGGTCTTCCAGCACCAAACCCTCCTTGAGAACGCGACGGTCCTGCTCGGTGTAGCCGGGGCCCAGCTGTGCCGGGAACACTTCGGCGCTGGTCTTGCCCAGCAGCGGTTGCAGGCGCTTGAGGCCACAGCGCTGGACCAGGGTGTTGTTGGCCAGCACATAGCGGGCGGCCGGGTCCTTGATGAAGATCGCGGCGTTGGGGATGGCGTCGAGGATCGGCAGCAGCAGGGACACACCGGCGAGCAGGGCCTCGAGGTTGGCGGGGCGGTGCTGGTCGAGGGACTGGTACAGGGTTGCCAGGGGAGTGTCGGTCATCTGTCGGTTCTCTGTTGGCTGTGCCGGCCTCTTCGCAGCGCAAGGCTGCTCCTACAAGGGGCGCACTGCCTTCGAGACTTATGCGGACTCTGTAGGAGCAGCCTTGTGCTGCGAAGAGGCAGGCACCAGCACTGCATCTCTCAAACCCTTGCCCAGTATGGCCTAGAGCGTATTCCTCCCCCCAGCACCTAGCTACTGCTTTTTTGCAACTGTGCCGATTTCGTCATCCCCCCTGCAGAAAACCATCAAGAACCGCCGCCCCGATCGGTCCACTCTATGCCCCACGCAAGCCGCCCCAAGTCCTACAAGAGCGCGGCCCAAAAAGCCGCATCTCGTGACATCAGACCTGCCTATCCAATAACCAACAAAAAGGCGAACCCATGTCAGGCAAATTCAAAAAACAGTTGTCATTGCTGGACCTCACCTTCATCGGCCTAGGCGCCATCTTCGGCTCCGGCTGGCTGTTCGCCGCCAGCCACGTCTCGGCCATCGCCGGCCCGGCCGGCATCCTGTCCTGGTTCCTTGGCGGCTTCGCCGTACTGTTGCTGGGCATCGTCTATTGCGAACTGGGCGCTGCCCTGCCGCGTGCCGGGGGCGTGGTGCGCTACCCGGTGTACTCCCACGGCCCGCTGCTGGGCTACTTGATGGGTTTTATCACCCTGATCGCCTTTTCCAGCCTGATCGCCATCGAAGTGGTCGCTTCGCGTCAATACGCCGCCGCCTGGTTCCCCGGGCTGACCAAGGCCGGCTCCAGCGACCCGACCGTGCTCGGCTGGCTGGTGCAGTTCGCCCTGCTGGGGCTGTTCTTCTTCCTCAACTACCGCAGCGTGAAAACCTTCGCCAAGGCCAACAACCTGGTCAGTGTGTTCAAGTTCATCGTGCCGTTGCTGGTGATCGGCGTGCTGTTCACCTTCTTCAAACCGGAAAACTTCGAGGTCCAGGGCTTTGCCCCGTTCGGTCTGTCCGGCGTTGAAATGGCGGTATCGGCCGGTGGCATCATCTTCGCCTACCTGGGCCTGACGCCGATCATTTCGGTGGCCAGCGAGGTGAAGAACCCGCAACGCACCATCCCCATCGCGCTGATCCTCTCGGTACTGCTGTCCACCGCGATCTACGCCCTGCTGCAACTGGCCTTCCTCGGCAGCGTGCCGACCGAAATGCTGAGCAACGGCTGGGCCGCGGTGACCAAGGAACTGGCCCTGCCCTATCGCGACATCGCCCTGGCCCTGGGTGTGGGCTGGCTGGCCTATCTGGTGGTGGCCGACGCGGTGATCTCGCCCAGCGGCTGCGGCAACATCTACATGAACGCCACCCCGCGCGTGGTCTATGGCTGGGCGCAGACCGGCACATTCTTCAAGTACTTCACCCGTATCGACGCCGAGTCCGGCATCCCGCGCCCGGCGCTCTGGCTGACCTTTGGCCTGTCGGTGTTCTGGACCCTGCCGTTCCCGTCCTGGGAAGCGCTGATCAACGTGGTTTCCGCCGCCCTGGTACTGAGCTACGCCGTGGCCCCGGTCACCGTCGCCGCCCTGCGCCGCAACGCCCCTGACATGCCGCGCCCGTTCCGGGTCAAGGGCATGGGCGTGCTCGGCCCGCTGTCATTCATCATCGCCGCGCTGATCGTGTACTGGTCGGGCTGGAAGACCGTGTCGTGGCTGCTGGCCCTGCAGATCGTGATGTTCGTGCTTTACCTGCTGTGCGGCCGCTTCGTGCCGACCCAGCACCTGTCGCTGGCCCAGCAAGTGCGCTCGTCGGCGTGGCTGATCGGCTTCTACGCGGTGACCATCCTGCTGTCGTGGCTGGGCAGCTTCGGCGGCCTGGGAGTACTCGGCCACCCGTTCGACACCGTGGTCGTGGCCGCTTGTGCGCTGGGCATCTACTACTGGGGCGCGGCCACCGGCGTGCCTGCCCACCTGGTGCGCCTGGAAGGTGAGGATGAAAGCGAAGCCTCCTCCGAAAGCTACCCAGGCCAGCGCCCTGCCGCCGTCGCCTCCTGACCCACTCTCGAATGGATATGCCCATGAAACACGTTCACGTCATCGACTCGCACACCGGCGGGGAACCGACCCGCCTGGTGATGAAAGGCTTCCCGCAACTGCATGGCCGCAGCATGGCCGAGCAGCGCGATGAACTGCGAGAGCTGCACGACCAGTGGCGCCGCGCCTGCCTGCTGGAGCCTCGCGGCAACGATGTGCTGGTCGGTGCACTGTACTGCCCACCGGTATCGGCCGACGCCACGTGCGGGGTGATCTTCTTCAACAACGCTGGCTACCTGAACATGTGCGGGCACGGCACCATCGGCCTGGTCGCCTCGCTGCAGCACCTGGGCCTGATCGCACCGGGCGTGCACAAGATCGATACCCCGGTCGGCCAGGTCAGCGCCACCCTGCATGAAGACGGCGCCATAACCGTCGGCAACGTGCCGTCCTACCGCTACCGCCAGCAAGTGCTGGTGGACGTGCCCGGCCATGGTCCGGTGCGCGGCGACATCGCCTGGGGTGGCAACTGGTTTTTCCTCGTCTCCGAACACGGCCAGCGCATCGAGCTGGGCAACCGCGAGGCGCTGACCGAATACACCTGGGCGATGCTCAAGGCCCTCGAAGCCCAGGGCATCACCGGTGAAAACGGTGCCCCCATCGACCACGTCGAACTGTTCGCCGACGACGCCAACGCCGACAGCCGCAACTTCGTGATGTGCCCCGGCAAGGCCTACGACCGCTCGCCCTGCGGCACGGGCACCAGCGCCAAGCTGGCCTGCCTGGCCGCCGACGGCAAGCTCGACGAAGGCCAGACCTGGGTACAGGCCAGTATCACCGGCAGCCAGTTCCAGGGCCGCTACGAGCGCGACGGCGAACGCATTCGCCCGTTCATCACCGGCCGCGCCTACATCACCGCCGACAGCACCCTGCTGATCGACGAACAGGACCCGTTCGCCTGGGGCATCTGACCCCGGCTATTTCCAAAAAAACGAATATCGCGAGGAGTGACAACAATGACCAACAACATCTTCACCGGCACCATGCCCGCCCTGATGACCCCCTGCACCGCCGAGCGCAAGCCGGACTTCGACGCCTTGGTACGCAAGGGCCGCGAACTGATCGAGGCCGGTATGAGCGCCGTGGTGTACTGCGGCTCGATGGGCGACTGGCCGCTGCTGACCGAAGCAGAGCGCCAGGAAGGCGTGGCGCGCCTGGTGGCCGCCGGCATCCCGACCATCGTCGGTACCGGCGCGGTGAACACCCGTGAAGCAGTATCTCACGCCGCCCACGCGGCCAAGGTTGGTGCCGCCGGCCTCATGGTCATCCCCCGCGTGCTCAGCCGCGGCGCCTCGCTGATTGCCCAGAAGCACCACTTCTCGGCCATCCTGGCAGCCGCGCCGAAGCTGCCGGCGGTGATCTACAACAGCCCGTACTACGGCTTTGCCACCCGCGCCGACCTGTTCTTCGAACTGCGCAGCGAGTTCCCCAACCTGATCGGCTTCAAGGAGTTCGGCGGTGGCGCCGACCTGCGCTACGCCGCCGAGCACATCACCTCGAAGGATGACGACGTGACCCTGATGGTCGGCGTCGACACCCAGGTGGTACATGGCTTCGTCAACTGCAACGCCACCGGCGCCATCACCGGCATCGGCAACGCCCTGCCGCGTGAGGTGCTGCACCTGGTGAGCCTGAGCAAACAGGCGGCCAAAGGTGATGCCAAGGCCCGCCGACTGGCGCGTGAACTGGAGGCGGCGCTGGCGGTGCTGTCGTCGTTCGATGAAGGCTGCGACCTGGTGCTCTACTACAAGCACCTGATGGTGCTGAACGGTGACAGCGAATACAGCCTGCACTTCAACGAGACCGACGTGCTGACCGACGCCCAGCGCAACTATGCCGAGCAGCAGTACGCGCTGTTCCGCAGCTGGTACGCCAGCTGGTCGGCTGAGCAGAACCTGGCCTGATCACCTGATTCCAGGCCGAGCCGCAGCCCCTGTGGGAGCGGGTTCACCCGCGAACACCGGCGAAGCCGGTGCCAGGCACCGAGTCGCCTGCTTCGCGGGTAAACCCGCTCCTACAAAGGCCGCGCTCTCTCTTGATATTGATTCCAAAGGAGGCTCCATGACCCTCACAGGCAACCTGCTGATCGGCCAGACGCCGGTAACCGGCAGCCGCGAAGCCATCCGTGGCATCGACCCGGCCACCGGCCAGGCGCTGGAACCGGCCTACCTCGGTGGCACCGGCGAACACGTGGCCCAGGCCTGCGCCCTGGCCTGGGCGGCGTTCGATGCCTACCGCGAAACCTCGCTCGAGCAACGGGCACAATTCCTCGAAACCATCGCCACGCAGATCGAAGCGCTGGGTGATGCCCTGATCGATCGCGCCGTGGCAGAAAGCGGCCTGCCAAAGGCGCGCATCCAGGGCGAACGTGGTCGCACCTGCACCCAGTTGCGCACCTTCGCCCGTGTGGTGCGGGCTGGCGAATGGCTGGACGTACGGGTCGACAATGCCCTGCCTGAGCGCCAGCCCCTGCCGCGTGCCGACCTGCGCCAGCGCCAGGTGGCCCTGGGGCCAGTGGCGGTATTCGGCGCCAGCAATTTCCCATTGGCCTTCTCGGTGGCCGGTGGCGACACCGCCTCGGCCCTGGCCGCCGGTTGCCCGGTGGTGGTCAAGGCCCACGGCGCCCACCCGGGCACCAGCGAGCTGGTCGGCCAGGCAGTGGCAAAGGCCGTGAAGCAATGCGGCTTGCCGGCCGGTGTGTTTTCGCTGTTGTACGGCTCCGGTCGTGAAGTGGGCATTGCGCTGGTCAGCGACCCGCGCATCAAGGCCGTTGGCTTTACAGGCTCGCGCAGCGGTGGCATTGCGCTGTGCCAGGCGGCCCAGGCCCGCCCCGAGCCGATCCCGGTGTACGCCGAAATGAGCTCGATCAACCCGGTGTTCCTGTTCGACACCGCCCTGCAGACCCGCGCCGAGGCACTGGCACAAGGCTTCGTCGCCTCGCTGACCCAGGGTGCCGGCCAGTTCTGCACCAACCCCGGCCTGGTGATTGCCCGCCAGGGGCCGGCGTTGCAGCGCTTCATCGACGCCGCCAGCGAACACGTGCGCCAGGCTGCGGCGCAGACCATGCTCACCCCGGGCATTTTCAGTGCCTACCAGGCCGGGGTCGGCGCCCTGACCGCAAACGCCAATGCCCAGGCCGCCGCCAGTGGCCAGGCCGGGCAAGGCCCCAACCAGTGCCAGGCGCAGCTGTTCGTGACCCAGGCCGAAGCGTTCCTCGCCGACCCGGCGTTGCAGGCCGAAGTCTTCGGCGCGGCGTCGCTGGTGGTGGCCTGCGCCAACGATGAGCAAGTGCGCCAGGTGGCCGAGCATCTGGAAGGCCAACTGACCGCCACCCTGCAACTGGACGATGCCGACCTCGACAGCGCCCGCATTCTGCTGCCGACCCTTGAGCGCAAGGCTGGCCGCATCCTGGTCAATGGCTGGCCGACCGGTGTAGAGGTATGCGACGCGATGGTCCACGGCGGGCCGTTCCCGGCCACCTCCGATGCCCGCACCACTTCGGTGGGCACGGCGGCGATCCTGCGCTTCCTGCGCCCGGTGTGCTACCAGGACTTCCCCGATGCCCTGCTGCCGCAGGCACTGAAACACGGCAACCCGCTGCAGCTTCGGCGCCTGCTCGACGGCAAACGGGAAGGCTGAGCATGGTCGAAACCGCTGAAACCGATATCGCCGTGGTCGGCGCCGGCATAGTCGGCGTCGCCTGTGCCCTGCAACTGGCCCGCCAAGGCCGCCGGGTAACCCTGGTCGACCGCCAGGCACCCGGTCGAGGCGCGTCCTACGGCAACGCCGGGCACCTGGCCACCGAGCAGGTATTCCCGATTGCCGACCTGTCGATTCTCAAACGCCTGCCGCGCATGTTGCTGGACCCGATGGGCCCGTTGCGCCTGGACTGGAAGTACCTGCCCAAGGCCATGCCGTGGTTCACCCGCCTGCTGCTCAACCTGCGCCCTGGCCCGTTCCAGCGCAGCGTGGCCGGCATCCGCTCGTTGAACGAAGGCAGCCTGGGTGCCTGGCAGCGGCTGCTAGGCTCGATCGGGCGCGGCGAACTGTTTCAGGAAGATGGCTCGTTGCTGGTATTCGAGCGGCCAGAGTCGCGCCAGGCCCTGGAGGCCTTGCGCGCACGCATGCAACAGCAGGCGGTGGCGGTGGACTTCTGGTCGGCCGACACCGTGCGCGAGGCGGCGCCGCAACTGAGCCCGTCGTTGCTGGGTGGGCTGTTCTTCCCACGTACCGGGCACTTCATCGACCCCTACCGGGTGGTGTGCGAACTGTTCGAAGCGGCCAAGGCCAGTGGTGTGCGCTTTGTCCAGGCGCAGGTCGATGGCGGGCGGCTGCACAGCGGCGGGGTCAGGCTGGCCAGCGATCAGGGCACGTTCGATGCCCGCCAGGTGCTGATCAGTTGTGGTGCGCATTCCGCGCAGTTGACCGCCACACTGACCGGCAAGCAGGTGCCACTGGACACCGAGCGCGGCTACCACCTGATGTTGCCTGGCGAGCATCAGCGTTTGCCGTTTGCAGTCACATCGCTGGAGCGCAAGTTCATCATGACGCCCATGGCCGAGGGCCTGCGCCTGGCCGGCACGGTGGAGTTCGCCGGGCTGGACGCGCCGCCGAGCATGCAGCGGGCTTGGCAGTTGCACCGCTTGAGCAAGGGGTTGTTCCGGAGGGACCTGAGTGTTGAGGGAGCGACGCCTTGGATGGGCTTCCGGCCTTCGTTGCCAGATTCGTTACCGGTGATCGACCGGGAGTGTGATGGGCGGGTTTTGTTGGCATTCGGGCATCAGCACCTGGGTTTGACCCAGGCGGCGGTGACAGCGGAATGGGTGGGGCGGTTGGCTGACAGGGAGAGGGGGGCTGATATGGCGGCTTACCGGTTGGACCGGTTTTAGCCTGTGCTGGCCTCTTCGCGCGTGAACCCGCTCCCACAGGGATCGCGCTGGCCTTGAGGGCAGTGGAGATCCTGTGTGAGCGGGTTTACCCGCGAATGGGCTGCAAAGCAGCCCCCTTCATGCCTCAGCGATAACGCTCGAGCCAGTGCGCATACGGTGCAGGCAAGGTCCAGGAGGCTTTCTCCACCCCCAACTCCTTGGCCGCAAAGTAAGCCCAGTGCGGGTCTGCCAGGTGCGCACGCCCTACCGATACCAGGTCCAGCTGATTGGCTTGCAGCGCTGCTTCCGCCAGTTTCGGCGTACCAAAACCCCACGCCGAGGTTACCGGCAGCTTCGCCTCACGACGCACGCGCTCGGCAATCGGCCCCATGAACGCCGGGCCCCACGGAATATTGGTGTCGGGAATGGTGAAGCCGACACTCACGCTCAGCAGGTCGAGGCCGCCAGCCTTGAAACGGCGCGCCAGTTCGATCGACTCTTCCAGCGTCTGCTCATCCCGGCCGTCGTACTCCAGCACACCAAAACGCGCGGTCAGTGGCAGATTCTCTGGCCATACCTCACGCACCGCTGCCAGGGTTTCCAGCAGGAAGCGGCTGCGGTTGTCGAAGCTGCCACCGTAAGCGTCGGTACGCTTGTTGGAGTGCTCGGAGAAGAAGCTCTGGCCCAGGTAACCATGGGCAAAGTGCAGCTCGATCCACTCGAAACCGGCATCGCGTGCACGGCGGGCGGCATCGACGAAGTCCTGTTTGACCCGGGCAATGTCGTCCAGGGTCATCTCGCGCGGCACTCGTGGCAGGTGCGCGCCGAACGCGATGGCGGACGGGGCAATGGTTTCCCAGCCGCGAGCGTCGTCGGCGGCAATGTGGTCGTCACCCTCCCACGGGCGGTTGGCGCTGGCCTTGCGCCCGGCGTGGGCAATCTGGATACCCGGCACGGAACCGGCGGCCTTGATTGCCTGCACCACCGGCACGAAAGCCTGGGCGTGGGCATCGCTCCAGATACCGGCGCAACCGGGGGTGATGCGCCCTTCCGGTGCCACGGCAGTGGCCTCGACCACCAGCAGGCCGGCACCGCCACGGGCCAGGCCGGCCAGGTGCACGTGGTGCCAGTCGTTGATCATGCCGTCCTCGGCCATGTATTGGCACATCGGTGGAATGGCAATGCGGTTGCGCAGGGTGACGTCCTTGAGGGTATAGGGTTCGAACAAGGCGGACATGGGCAAGCTCCCGGGCTGTCTGATTACGATAGTTCGATCATAATCGAACTATGGCAATTAATGATAGCCCCGTTATCATGACGACCATGCGAGCCTATCAACATCCCAATTCTGAAGACCTCACCCTGGAACGCCTGCTCTATGCCCTGAGCGACCCGGTGCGCCTGGGTATCGTGCGCCACCTGGCGGGCGTGGCCGAAGCCAGCTGTGGCGAGCTGGACGGCGGCCGGCCGAAGTCGAGCATGTCCCACCATTTTCGCGTGCTGCGTGATGCGGGGTTGGTGCATACCCGCAATGTGGGGACTACCCACATGAATTCGTTGCGTAGCGAGATGCTGGGGGAGCGGTTTCCCGGGCTGCTGGACTGCATTCTGCGGCAGCAGTGATTTTCCTGTGCCGGCCTCTTCGCGGGTAAACCCGCTCCTACAGGGTAATCACTGTCTTCAAGACCTGTGCGATCTCTGTGGGAGCGGGTTTACCCGCGAAAGGGCCAGAACAGGCAAAATCAATCTTCTTTCTTGCCCAGGGCAAACCGGCATACCTGCCCTCCCCTGAGCATGCACTCCTCATGGCTCACCTCGGCCCCACCCAAGGCCCCGATCAGCGCCAGGTCCAGCTCGCACACCACCGGGTGAGCCTTGGCCAGGTGATGGAACACGCAATTGTGCGCAACGATCTGCGGCTCGCCCCCCGAGCGGAAGAACACCTGTGCCTCGTACCCGGCATTGTTCATGTGCTCGACGATGCGTGCCTCATCCACCACTTGGTGCTCCAGGTCCGCCGCCAGCTTGCGCCCCAGCTGGCGCATCAGCGCCAGCAACGCCTCCTGCCCCAGCAAGCCGGCCACTTCCGCAATCAGCAGGTTGGCCAGCAACGGGTACTGCCGCGGGAACAGTTCGCGGGCCTGTTCGGTCAGCTCGTGCAGCTGCTCCGGGCGTCGCCCGGTGGGCCGGGTAGCGCCACGCTTGACCAGGCCGTCGCGCTCCAGCGCTGCCAGGTGCTGGCGCACCGCCGTGCGGGTGATTGCCAGGGCCTGCGCCAGGTCGTCGATGCTCATGCCGGCCGGCTGCAGCAGCAACGCATGGAGCAGGTCCTGTTGGGTACGGCCCAGGCCTTCGAGCATCAGAATTTGTCCGGGAACTGTTTGACCAACGCCGCAGCCAGAGCATCGGACAGGGTCAGAATATGCTCGCGCATCATCGCCCAGGTGCGCGCCTCGCCTACGTAGTCAGCGGCCGCCAACTGGTCGATCTGGGCCACGTGGTGTCCGCCGTGGGCGCTGAGCAGCGTCAGCAGGGTCGGCTCGGGCAGGTTCGGGTTGGCCTTGGCCAGAAACGCGGCGATGGCCTTGGCATTGCTGGTCAGCTCGTTGACCGCGGCTTGCTGGCCTTTTTTGTCCTTGGCCACGGTGGCGTCGCTGTAGTGCTTTATGGCGCCCCAGTGGCCGGCCAGCAGCTTCAGCAACTGATCGGCGGCAGGCTGGCCGTACAGCGGGGCAATACTGTTGGCGATCCTGGTGGCGTCGGTGACCACTTCCTTGGCAGCGACTTCAGCCTCCTTGGCGTTGCCGGCTTGATTGGCCACGGCATAGTTGCGCACCCAGAAGATGTGCTCGACCCAAAGGTCGCGCAGGGCCATGCGCGTGGTCATTGCAGCAGATTCGGCAGGTTTGGCGGCAGGGGGTTCGCTGGAGTAGGAGTAGCTTTGGCTCCATGCCGGCTGGGCGCACAGGGCGAGCAGCAGTAAGGCGGCAATCTTGATGTTCATGACGGCACCCTCCTGGAGGGGATCGACTGACAAGATTAATTTAAGCATCAAAATATGTTTTTATTGGGGCTGAGCTGGGTTTCCGATCAGTGGTTTCCTGAGCTGGCCCCTTCGCAGCACAAGGCTGCTCCTACAGATACGGCGCCGTACCTGTAGGAGCAGCCTTGTGCTGCGAAGGGGCCGGACACAGGCAACAAAAAAGCCACGAGGTCTCCCCCCGTGGCTTCTGTTACAACAATGGCCGATTACAGCGCCATGTCATTCTCAGGCTTGCTTTCAACCGGCTGGCTAGGTGCAACCGTGGTGCCGACGCTCTCGTCGATCACCGGTGGTTTCTCCAGTTGCAGCACTTCAGCGGTGTAGTTCCACTCTTTCTGGGTCGCCGCCGCCGAGTCGTTCAGCTTGGTGCCGTAGCTTGGCACGATCTGCTTGATCTTGGCCTGCCACTCTGGGGTAGCGACCTTCTCCTTGAACACGGTTTCCAGCACGTTCAGCATGATCGGGGCCGCAGTCGAAGCACCTGGCGATGCACCCAGCAGGCCGGCGATGGTGCGGTCTTCGGAAGCGACCACTTCGGTGCCCAGCTTCAGCACGCCGCCCTTCTCGGCATCACGCTTGATGATCTGCACGCGCTGGCCGGCCTGCCACAGGCGCCAGTCTTCCTTCTTGGCGGTCGGGAAGTAGGTACGCAGGGCTTCGAAGCGGTCGTCGTCAGACAGCATCAACTGGCCAGCGAGGTATTCCACCAGCGGGTACTGATCGATGCCGACCTTGGTCATCGGCCACACGTTGTGGGTGGTGGTGCTGCTCAGCAGGTCCAGGTACGAGCCGTTCTTCAGGAACTTGGTCGAGAAGGTGGCGAATGGGCCGAACAGGATCACGCGCTTGCCATCCAGCACGCGGGTGTCCAGGTGCGGAACCGACATGGGTGGCGCACCGGTCGAGGCGATGCCGTAGGCCTTGGCCATGTGCTGCATGGCCACGGTCGGGTTCTCGGTCACCAGGAACGAGCCGCCTACCGGGAAGCCTGCGTATTCCTTGGCTTCAGGAATGCCCGACTTCTGCAGCAGCTTCAGCGCGCCGCCACCGGCACCGATGAACAGGAACTTGGCGTCGGTAGCCGATTCGCTACCGTCCTTCAGGTTCTTGTACTCGACGTGCCACGAGCCGTCCTTGTTGCGGGTGATGTCCTGCACTTCGCTGGACAGCTTCAGGTCGAAGTTTTCCTGGGTTTTCAGGTGGCCGACGAACTGGCGGGTGATCTCGCCGAAGTTGACGTCGGTGCCGATTGGCGTCCAGGTCACGGCCAGCTTCTGGTTCGGGTCGCGGCCTTCCATCATCAGCGGGACCCACTTGGCGATCTGCGCGTGGTCCTCGGAGTACTGCATCGGGCGGAACAGCGGGCTGGCCTGCAGCGCGTCATAACGCTTTTTCAGGAACTTGATGTTGTCATCGCCCCACACGAAGCTCATGTGCGGCGTGGTGTTGATGAATGAGTGCGGGTTCTTCAGCACGCCCTGGCGGACCTGCCACGACCAGAACTGGCGGGAGATCTGGAAGGCCTCGTTGATTTCGATGGCCTTGGCGATGTTGACGTTGCCGTCCTTGTCTTCCGGGGTGTAGTTCAGCTCGGCCAGCGCGGAGTGGCCGGTACCGGCGTTGTTCCAGCCGTTGGAGCTTTCTTCGGCCACGCCATCCAGGCGTTCGACCATTTCCATCGACCAGCTTGGCTCCAGCTCGTGCAGCCACACGGCCAGGGTCGAGCTCATGATGCCGCCGCCGACCAGCAGCACATCTACTTTCTTGGTTTCTGCGGCGTGCGCTTGCATGACGCTTGCAGCGACAGCCAGACCCAGCAAGGTCTTGCCAGCTTTTTTGAACATTGATCGATTCCAGTCAGGAGAACAGAGGGCGGGCCTGTGGCTGGCCCAGGTAAAGCATGTTCTGCAGCGCAGGCTTGTTGTTGATCATTGTTCAGCAGCCAGAGAACCAGAAAACGACTCGGCCTTTTGTCGAATTGACCGACAAGGCTGAATCGTTTTTCCGATTGTAACTTAAATGCCAGCACAAACAAATTGCCGGCCCGGGAGTCAAGGTGGCGGGTTGTCTCAGGCCTGTGCGCCCGTGTGGGAGCGGGCTTGCCCGCGAAAGGGCCGGCACAGGCCTGCGCAAATGCCATTCAAAAAACCGGTCACCCGATCGGATTTATTCGACTTACAGCCCCGCCCTACCGCTTTATCCTGCGCCCCAGCCCCCGCCTCAATCCGACCTGAACAGGGCCGCCCATATGTCATTCAAACGCACCATCCACGCCGTCGACACCCACGCCGGCATCCCCATGCGCGTCATCACAGGCGGCGTACCGCACATCCCCGGTGACAGCGTACACGCCAAGATGAAATGGCTCGAAACCAACGACGACCAGTTGCGCAAGCTGATGCTGCGTGAACCGCGCGGCTATCCGGCGCACTGCTGCAACATCATCGTCCCGCCAAGCCACCCCGAGGCCGACGCCGGCTACATCATCATGGAGCAGATCGAGTACCCGGTGATGTCCGGCAGCAATACCATCTCGGTGGCCACCGTGCTTTTGGAGATGGGCATGCTGCCGATGCAGGAGCCGCTCACCGAGCTGGTGCTGGAGGCCCCGGCCGGGCTGATCCGTATCAAGGCCCGATGCGAGGGCGGCAAGGTCAAGGCCGTCACCTTCCAGAACGTACCGGCGTTCGCCGCACACTTGGATGCCGAAATCGACGTACCGCACCTGGGCAAGGTGCGCGTGGACGTGGGCTGGGGCGGCATGTTCTATGTGATCGCCGACGTGCGCCAGTTCAAAGGCCTGCAACTGATCCCGCAGCACGGCGCCGAAATCGCCCGGGTATCGTCGATGATCCGCCAGGCGGCTATCGAGCAACTGCCGGTGGCACACCCCGACTACCCGGGCATCGGCATTACCATCTCGCAGCTATCCGGCCCCAGCGAAGACCCCAACGCCGACTGGAAGAACGCGGTGACCATGACCTGCGGCGAGTTCTCGTGGGACGACCCGGCCACCTGGACCGGGGCGCTGGACCGCTCCCCGTGCGGTACCGGCACCTCGGCGAAGATGGCCACCCTGCACGCCAAGGGTGAGCTGCCATTGCACCAGGACTTCCGCCATCAGGGCCTGCTCGGCAACATCTACACCGGCCGCCTGATCGATGAAACCAGCATCGGCGGCAACGAGGCCGTGGTACCAACCATCACCGGCAAAAGCTGGATCTACGGCCTGAACACCTTCGTGCTCGACCACGACGACCCGTTCCCCGAAGGCTTTACCATCGGTGATATCTGGGCCTGAGCCCAGGCAGCGTTCAATGCACTGGTATCCGCGAGCCGGACCTTCTGGAAAGACCTGCATCTGAAGTGGCCACAAACAAAAACCCCCGGCCATGTACATGACCGGGGGCCTTGGATCACGCCGCAAGCGTCGCGATCAGGGAACCGCCAAGATTACTGCTGCTGAGGCAGTTTATCGATCGGGCCGCAGCCACCGATGATCTTGGAGATGGAAACCGAAGGGTGGAACAGGTAGTCGTAGGTGCAGTTTTTTGGCTGGTTGTAAACCTGACCAGTGCAACCCGACAGCAGGGCAACACCCGAAACGACAGCAACGGCTACAGTAGCCTTGAACAGCTTTTTCATACTAAGTCCTTTAAATGAATCATCTTCGGCCATCGTCTGATGGCGGCGGGATGATACAGAACCCTGGCATTGGATCCAAGCCGCAAGGTGCACTGGCTAGTTGCACCTGTGCAACAATCGAGTGGCTCTGTATGAACTGTCCTAAGACATTACGGCTTTTTTACTCGACATTGCTGTACGGCAGGCAATACTGCCGGCATTGTCCGCACGAGCTCAACTAATGCCGCTTCCAGCGTTGCGCTTCATAGCCTTCATTATTGGTGTATTCCTGATCACCTTGGCCGTCAGCATGGTAATCCCGATGCTGACACTGCTGCTGTACGACCGCAGCGATGATCTCGGCGCTTTCGTCTGGTCAAGCCTTATCGTGCTCTGCGCAGGCCTGGTCATGGTGGCCCGAGGCGCTCCCGGCGTACCGCAACTGCGCGCCAGGGACATGTACCTGCTCACAACGGCAAGCTGGGTCATCGTTTGCGCATTTGCGGCCTTGCCGATGGTGTTCATCCGGCACATCAGTTACACGGACGCGTTCTTCGAAACCATGTCAGGGATCACCACCACCGGCTCGACGGTACTGACCGGGCTGGACAATGCATCGCCTGGGTTGCTTATCTGGCGGTCTTTGCTGCACTGGCTGGGCGGCATCGGCTTTATCGGCATGGCTGTCGCGATCCTGCCCCTGCTGCGCGTAGGTGGCATGCGCCTGTTCCAGACCGAATCTTCGGATTGGTCAGACAAAGTGACACCCCGCTCGCATGTTGCGGCCAAGATGATCCTGATCATCTATGTGGGCCTGACAGTCTTGGGAACATGGGCGTTGTGGGCTGCCGGCATGACCCCGTTCGAAGCCATCAATCATTCGATGGCACTGATTTCAACCGGTGGTTTCTCTACCTCCGATGCCTCGCTGGGCCACTGGGGGCAGCCTGCGGTGCATTGGGTAGCCGTTGTCATCATGATCCTCGGCAGCCTCCCCTTCACCCTGTATGTGGCCACGCTACGTGGCCATCGGCGCATCCTGCTCGATGACCATCAAGTCCGTGGTTTCATTGGCTTTCTCGTCTTCATCTGGCTCACGGTCGGAACCTGGCTCTGCTTGCACAGCGATCTGTCATGGTGGGATGCGTTCCGTATCGTGGCGGTCAACGTCACCTCCGTGGTGACCACCACGGGCATTGCCGTGGGCGACTACACGCTCTGGGGCAGCTTCGCCATCATGCTGTTCTTTTACCTGACGTTCGTCGGTGGCTGCTCGGGGTCTACCGCTGGAGGCCTGAAGATATTCCGTTTCCAGGTGGCCGCGGCCTTGCTTGTCAGCAGCCTGAAACAGTTGATCCATCCAAGGGCAACAATCTCGAAGAAATACAATGGGCACCCGATCGATGAAGAGATCGTGCGCTCACTGCTGACGTTTTCGTTCTTCTTCTCAGTCACCATCGCGGTCATCGCCCTTGGCCTCTCGCTGCTAGGGCTCGACTGGACAACGGCATTGAGCGGGGCCGCTACCGCCGTGTGCAACGTCGGCCCGGGGCTGGGAACGCTTATCGGTCCTGCAGGTAATTTCGCCTCGTTATCGGACGCTGCCAAATGGCTGCTGACTGTCGGCATGCTGCTTGGACGGCTCGAAATCCTGACCGTACTGGTACTCGTCTCTCCAGCTTTCTGGCGATTCTAGGCCAGAGGTTACCCGCCCATCTTCGTGCTCATTCACGGTCACGTCATAGCCTTGAGTAGCGGTTGTTCGGTAGACTACCGCACGGGTGCCAGCTGCACGGTGCAGTGGGGCAGGTTAAAGAACAGCGCAGGTCGGGCCGCCATGCGGGAGTACTTGCGCCTATGCAAAAAAAGGAATTGTCTCGCGCCCAGGAATTGGCCGAGCGTGCCTTCGCCAACCTTGAACGCTTTCTGCACATTGAAGCGGTCAGCGGCATCGTTCTACTGGTTGCAGCTATTGCTGCGCTTATTTGGGCCAACTCCCCGGCTGCCGAAAGCTACGACGCCCTTTGGCATACACCGTTGACGATCGGCGTGGGTTCGCTGATCTATTCACAGTCGCTGCATTTCTGGATCAATGATGGCTTGATGACCATCTTCTTCCTTGTCGTGGGCATGGAGATCCGCCGCGAGATCCACGAGGGCGCACTGTCCAGCCTTCGGCAGGCCATGCTGCCCATGGCAGCCGCCATTGGCGGTGTAGCCGTACCCGCGCTCTTCTACCTGGGTTTTGGTCACGCTGCGGCGGAACAACAAGGCTGGGCCGTACCGACGGCTACGGATATCGCCTTTGCGGTAGGTGTCCTGGCGCTGCTCGGCAAGTCGATCCCGTCCAATGTCCGCGTGTTTCTGCTGGCCCTGGCCATCATCGATGACATCATCGCGGTGCTGATCATCGCGTTCTTCTATTCGGGCGGCCTCGATTACAGCGGTTTCGGGGTTGCGCTGATCGGCCTGCTGATGGTGATCGGGCTGCAGAAGATCGGAGTGGGTTCGGCCTACGCGTATATCATTCCCGGCTTTGTCACCTGGCTGGGCATCCTGTTGACCGGAGCCCACCCCACCCTTGCAGGCGTTGTGCTGGGCCTGATGACGCCAGTGGTCGCAATGCCGATGCGCGAGCGGCCACTGGATGCAATCAGCCGATTCACCGGAGAGCTGCTGGGGCGCGCCAGGGCGCCCGAGCGCGATGCCAGCGACCTCATGGACCCGTTGAAGCGCCTGCGCCTGGCCCAGCGCGAACTGGTGCCGCCAGTGGTGCGCATGCAAGGCACCCTGCACCCTTGGGTAGCCTTCGGCATCATGCCGGTGTTTGCCTTGGCCAATGCCGGGGTAAATCTTTCGGGTGTCGATTTGTCAGCCGAGGCCCCGCAGTGGGTGATGATCGCCGTCGCTGTCGCTCTGGTAGTTGGCAAACCCTTGGGCATCGTCAGCGTCAGTTGGCTGATGGTCCGCTTGGGCTGGTGCGCGCTTCCCGCCGAGGTGAGCTGGCGCAGCATCACCTTGGTCGGGCTGCTGGCCGGCATCGGTTTCACCATGTCGATCTTCATTGCCAATCTCGCCTTCGTCGATCCTGGCGCGCTGGGGGCGGCGAAACTTGGCGTGCTTTCGGCATCGGTGATTGCAGCATTGCTTGGCCTGGCCTGGGGTGCATACAGCATCCGTAAAGCATCTGCCATGACCAAAGCAAGTTCGATGACCTAGAAAACCTGACTGGCGACCCACTTCTATCACGCAAGTGGGGTTCGATACTTGCCGGGGGCGCAGCGGGCATTGCGGCGGCCTTAAACGCGCCTCTGGCCGGTATGGTGTTTGCCATTGAGTAACCAAGCCGCACGTTCGAGCAACGCCGGTGCTCTTTGCCGAAAGCTGTGCCGGACACGGCCTCGCATGTTCAATTTCTGCCCTGAATTTGCCCTAACCCAATGGCCAGAAACGACGAAGCCCCCGAAAACTTTAACGTTTTCGGGGGCCTCGCTTACTTCGCGTATGGCGGAGAGATAGGGACTCGACATTAATCACCTCAACCCCCTGAAAACGTTGAAAACATTGGCTTCCAGGCCTAATTTACGTACAATTTTTACGTACAATCACCACCGGAACCGCTGCCATGGCAGACCACCTCGAATTACAAGGCAGCACCTGGCACGTTCGCCTTTCCATACCCGCAGATGCCCGCAAGGCGTTCGGCGGCAGGAGGATTATGTCGAAGTCCCTGGAGACCGGACTGCGATCCGAGGCGATGAATCGCCGCTTACCATATCTGGCGTTGTGGAAGGCTCAAATCTCGGAGGCCCGTGCCCAGGCCAAGACCCTCAAGGAAAACTGGCGCCCCGAATTGGCGACTCGCAGCATGGCACTGCACCAACTGGTTGACGAGGAATTGTTGGCGGCTGTGAAACTTCCGCAAGGTCAGCAGAAATTGTCTGTAGGCAACGTTTCCGATGCCGATATCGACCAGTTCTTGCAAGGCCGGGACGCACTCATTAAGGCCGCCCGCAAGTGGGAAGAAAATGGGCCGAAGGGCATTGTTGCACAAGTTGTTGCTCACTTTGATCGGCTCCCGTCCAATATGGTGGAAGCAGTGCAAGCGTCTGCCGAGCTTGTTCAATCAATCGAAGCTCAGCTAACCGCATATAAGTACGGCCTGTCCTCAAGCGAAACTGTCGAGGCCAATACAATCGTACTGGCCCCAACCAGTTACAAGCCCAAGTCGCCAATTACCAAGCCCCGGCTAGCCGCGTTCCGCACGGCACGCGAAGAAAAGAACATTTCCGCGAAAAATGTCGATCAACAGGAATCCAAGCTTCAAAAGTTGTCCGCATTTCTCGCGGAGACGGGTAAGCCCCTGGACTTCGACTGCGTGACGGCCTGGCTTGATTCGCTGAATGTCGCTGCTAAGACAAAGGCGCAGTACATCAACGCCGGAACCACTTTCTGGAAGTGGGCGATGAAGTACGATGCCCAGTGGCGGGAAAACTTCAAGGGTGCCGTTAACCCGTTTGACCATCACGAACTGCCCCAGGCCAGGGGTAAGGCGAAGGCGGATGCCCAACGTGTGGACTTCTCGCTTTCCGACCTCACCAAGCTGCATTCAGCCGCCAGTGCCGGTGGGCACAACACGCTTGCTGACCTAATTCTGCTGGGCACGTACACAGGCGCCCGGATCGAAGAACTTTGCCAGCTACGTGCCGAGCATGTCATTGAGGTCGATGGCATCCTCAGCTTCGATATCACTGATAGTAAAACCGTTGCAGGTATCCGTGTCGTGCCAGTTCACCCCGCCCTGACTGACCTGGTGCAGCGCCTGATGGCCGAATCGTCAGGTGATTACCTTGTGCCATCTACCTCCCGCAACAAGTACGGCAATCGGTCTGACTTGCATAGCAAAGCATTCGGTAGGCTCAAAAAGGCCTTGGGGTTCAGCGCTAAGCACGTCTTCCACAGCATCCGGAAAACCGCCATCACTCAGCTGGTACGGGCGGAGGTCTCTGGCCCGCTTATCGCCGAGTTGGTTGGTCACGAAACGGGCACAGTAACTTTCGACATTTATAGCCAGGGCGCCAGCGCCGCACAGAAACTTACGGCCATTTCAAAAATCCCTACCCTGCCTGTGCAGTAGCCCAACCAATACCGCTTACCCCGCCCCACAACTTTCTATTGTTGCGGGGCACACGCCCTACAAACAATAAACGCAACAAAAAATGCTTGCATTACTTACTGAATTATGCTTGACAAAATCAAGTTCCATGTTAATCTATACGCTCTTTCGAGAAAACTTTCTCGCCACCTCGCAAAATCCCCGAACTGTATATACGCACTGGTAGTCTCTGGCATGGCCAGTGCGTGTTTACCGCCTGTTACCAGTCCAGGTAAAGACTGATGCTTCATTGGGAAAGTTGTACCGGTTAGTTGAGTCTCATGTTCTTAACTTCAAGGTAAGCCAGGCTAGGGCTGCAACGCAACTAGCCACTAATCCCCTGATACACCCGCACGGGTGATCCCGTTCTTGCAATCGCAAGCACAGCAGCAACACCAAACTTAAAATGCCTTTTACCCGAAACTCTTAGCCGAGCAACGGGTTTTCTTTTACCTACGAAAAAACATCATTCATTAATTCATTCAGGAAATTGTTATGGCCAAGCGCCCACTACGACGCAACACATGTGAAGGCTGCGGTAGAACGCACTACTCACGTAGCCCACTTACCCGATTCTGTGGTGGCACCTGCCAGTCACGCATCTGGAAGCAGAACAACAAAGCGACCCAAGCGGAGCTTGAGAAAGAGTATCTAGCCCAGGAAGCACGGAAAGAACAACCCACCAAACAGGAAGCCGCATAATGTCGGAAACGATTTACCTAGAAGTACGCAAGGGGGACGGTGCAATTTTGTCCTACTTCAACGAACTACCAAAACAGCAATCAAGCCACATTGATTATGTGCAAGCCACAATGACTGAACTCACATACCTATCATCCCTGGAGGATTACATTTTCCCAGCAGGCACAGTTGCCCAGCTAAGCGACCTTCTCGCATTCAGGGAGCGCGTATCAGCAACGCAGAAAGCGAGCACAGCCACATCCACAGCTTCCAGCAAAAGCGCATCACAACGCGATTCCGGGGCTTCCAGCAAGCTTAAGGACCAACAGCAGAAAAGCACCAAGCTGGCGAGCAAAACCGAATTCATGAAGGGCTTTAAGAAAGTCCGCACCCAACCGAAATACGGATACGAATAATGAAAGACACATACACTTACGGTGAAAAAGTAGTCGAGTTCTTCAAACGCGATGACGCCGAACTTCAACGCCTACTGGATAAAGAAATCTCCCTTTACAATGGCCGTTCCGAGGGGCTTCATCACAAGGGTATGGCCGCTCACGTAGACTGGGTGCGCCACAAACCTTTGGAACTTGCTCTAATCGAACTCCAAGATGAGTGGAAGCAAGGGTATACGATTGTAAAAGCTATTTCACAAGCCCTGTACTTGAAAGTTATCTTGCGGAAGCCGGAAAAAGTCATCAAAGCGGAACTTGCCAACTTGACCAAAACCGTAACTGCAAACTACGAGAAAGATCGCTACGAGCGAAACGTTGCTGAAACAGCCCGCCAGATGGAAATTACCATTTTCGCTAAGCGCCGCCGCGAAGAAGCCGCAGCCGCCGCAGAGGCCGCCGCAGCTAGAGCAGAACAACAAGCCGACGAGGAAGCAAGCGCCCTAGCCGACCTGCTGCGTGCCTACGCCACCCCAGCGGCAACCGAGCAAGGTGCAGCAGCGTGAACAACGAATACGAACACCGCCAGGGGCTGCGAATCGCGTTCACCCCTGCCGAATTTGCCGAACTGAATCGCCAGGCACGCAAACACAAAATGCACCTTCGTGCGTTCATAGAGTATATGGCACGGTGTTATGTAAACGCGGTACGGGCGGACTAACCGACGCCCTTGACGCCCTGGAAAAGTGTCGTAGCATATTCACTCCCCCGGCTCGTCCTGAGCCATCAGCTTCACCTACCCAGCCAATCGCCTCGTCAATCAAGCCAATTAGGCCGCTGATTCCATCGGGCTTCGTGCGGCCTTGGGAAAGTAGTTGAAGGCCGGGGGTAGTATAGACATTCGTTACGCTAATCTGCTCCAGGCCGCGTATTACGTGGCTTTCAGCAAATCAAGCCTTACAGAAATCGAGCATAACCGATGAAATTGACCATTAACGAGCAAGCCCAGCGGGAGCTGGTAGAGATGATGGAAGCTAGGGGGAAATACAACCCCACCTACTTCATCAACCTTCTGGTAACAGAAGCATATAAACAGTTTATTGAAATCCCAAAGTCAGAGGGAAGTAATGGAAAGCCAGCAACACTCCACGCAACGTAACTACATCTGCTGCCAATGTGGCAGCGAGTACCATGCTAAGAAATACGTTGAGCCAACCAAGCGGTACTGCAATGCAGCCTGCAAACAGAAAACCCACCGGGCGAAGCAGTCCAGCACGAAAGAAGTAAAGCGGCAGTCTCGCATTGAAGAACAGTTCACCCGATTCTATAAAGGCAGTTTTGGGCAGTGGATTATCAGGGAATGTGTCAAGGCAGATACCGTCTGCATCATGATGGGCCACACTACCGATTCGCTATTTGAACTTGAGCAGTTCCACAACCGATATTACAAGTGTTACGGCTTCAACGCAGATGAACGGAAGTCTGTATATCACCGCTGCCACATTCAGGCTCGTAAGGGTGCAGATGGATCAGTAGGAGCACTACACCCGTTGAACCTGGTCATCGCACACTGGCTGCCCAACCAGCAAGCTGGTAACAAGTTTATATCCGCAGATGCGGGGCTGAGCATCCCCGCTCACAAGCTGGTAAAGAAATGGCAAGTGGCGCTTGGTGATACCAACGAGCAGATAGCAAAGAAGGTTCGCACCCTGCTGGGTAACGAGTTCATTGAATACCTCTCCCAGTCTAGTGCGATCAAGATGGATCAGGTACACACCCTGGCCCAGCGGATATATAACAGGCAGCAGAAAGACACGGCAGTAAAGAAGCTGGAGCAACGTTACACGCTCGCCCAGCTGGAGCAAGAGTCACTTGAAAATCTGGAAATTATGGATGCAATCCAACGGGGTAAAAGTTCCGTTTCGAGATTCAAACCAGAACTGTACACCCGTGCCACGCTATGCGTTTATGCCGATGAGTTGGAACGGATGGCAGCGGTATCGCCCTCACAGCGCCACAGGGACAATTGCCGCTTTATGCTGGACTTGGTGCGAGTGCTGGGTATCTACGTCGCACAAATGGAAACTCAGCAGGGCATCGAACATAAAAGTTTCTTGCCGATGAGAGATGCTGAATGGAAGCCACTGGCCTACATGAACTGGCAGCAGCCTTGGGGGAAGCCCAACCAGCAGCGGATTGATGCAGACCACCGCATGTTGATCGAAAGCATCACCGAACATTGCTATCACGCACTCGCTGGGGCAGATATCCCGAAAGGCTTGTTGCGGCAGCGCCTGTTAAAGCGTATCGACGCCACCAATCTGGTTCCCACGGTACAAGCACCGGGCAAGTATCGTTACGAAGCCTTCGGCACCTGGGAGAAGTTCACCGAAAGCCTATACGCAGACGCTGGGCCGGTATGGCAGTCGCTGCTGGCCCTGGACCTGTGCACCCCCGAACAAATCGAAGAAGCACGCACGGGCTTGATGTGGAGCCTCCAGGGCGCAATTGAAAAGGCTCGCCACGAATACCGGAATTCGGAATGTTTCAAGCGGACTTACAGAGGCAAGTATTACAAGCGCTGGGGCTGGAAAGGCTACCCTGAGCACCTTGAGTACCCGGCCTGGCTTTCCGACTTGATGCTGCCAGAAGCAATTGATTTGCCAGTACCGCAGGCTGCATAAAACCCCGGAATAACTACTGCATAACCAGGCGATAACTTGCCCCCTGCGTGGGTATGTTCTGCCCCTTGCAAGCCCTTACACGCCTACAGGCCCCTATTTCCAAGGGATTGCTGGCGGTGGGGTTAAGAAAATCGCGCCCTTGATGCAATATCCTACTGATTTTGTAGGATTTTCGTCATAATCCCCTGCTGCCTGGTACATACCAACTTACCGTGACACTGCCCCGCTCAAGGCGGGGCATTTTTACGCCCGTGGAAAACTCATTACAATAATTGATCGGTCGTTCTAACAGTTGTAAAGTTACTGCATCAGCCATCCGCAAGGAATCGCCACCATGGAAGTCGTCGCCTACTATCGCGTTAGCACCAAGGGCCAGGGCGAGTCCGGTTTGGGTCTGGACGCCCAACGGGAATACATCAAGTTCGCTGCTGAACAGCATGGCTGGGTGGTGGTGGCTGAGTTCGAAGACGTGGGCGTGTCTGGTTCGATTCACCCGCTAGAGCGCCCAGCAGGGGCCAAGGCGTTCGCAACTGGGCACCCGGTGGTGGTGGCCAAACTTGACCGCTTGAGCCGCGACGTAGAGCACATAGCGGGCTTAATGAAGCGCCACAAGTTTCGTGTGGCCACTATGCCTACTGCCGACACGTTCCAGTTGCATATATATGCCGTTCTAGCCGAGCAGGAACGCACTTTCATCAGCGAACGCACCAAGGCCGCGTTGAGGTCGTTGGAAGCCCGAGCAGCCAGCGGTGATGCCGAAGCAGTGCGGAAGATTGAAAACCGCACACAGGCACTCGCCAAGGGCCGTAGCATGTTGAACAGGGTTAAGGGCCACGCCACGCAACGCCAACAGGCCAACGACCGTGCAGCCCTGGTCAAGGACGCCATAGAACTGTGTGTGCTCAAGGGGGCAAGTAGTTTACAGGCCGTGGCCGACTGCCTGATAGCACGCAACATACCCACCGCTCGTGGTGGCCAATGGTCGCCAACGGCAGTGATGCGTGTGATGCAGCGGCTGGGCTTGGAGCTGACCAAGGCCGCCAACGCACCTGCAAACTCGTAAGAAGCGATTTCAGCGACCTCGGGGGTGGAGCAGTAGACAACCAAGGGGGTAAGGCCTACATTGTGCCGTGGAGTCGAGATGCCCAGGCCGCTAAACCAGGAGTTCCCCTCGACTCCGGAACCAGTGAGCTGGTAACTCAGCTGGTTCACTTCAAAGCCCCGCCTCGTGCGGGGCTTTGTCGTTGATGGGCTGGAGATACTTTAAAATTGTGGTTAACGTCGTAGGACTGGCACAAAATTGGCATTAAGCCTCGCAAGCCTGTTGCACAATTTTTACCGATTTCCCGCTCCCGCCTTGATAGTTTGGCCCACCTGTTCGGGTGCCACTTTTGCCAGAGCAATGTGTCCAGAAATAGATTTCAAGTTTCCGGCTTTGCAAAATATCACGCTAGGCTTACGGAATCCCTCGTATCGTAAGCTCACCCTTATGGCCAGCGGCGCTTTCTGAGTACGGAGCTGCGGTCATCCCAAATCCAATCTACGAACTCCCCCATCAAGGGCACTGGCGGGCTGGAGAAACCATTATGGTAAAATGCTGCTTGGCTAATATCGCTCAGCAAATCACGGATCGGTACAAGGATTTTGATTAGGCGGAGAACTGCAAAACGAGCCGCTTGCGCGTGCAGCCCAGGTAGAGCCAAAGCTTTCTCCAGAGTTAGCGGTTCCTTACTCAGCCCGATCATATCTATGTGGGTCATATCAAAAATTGCCGCCGAAACGAAATTAGCCTCGCGTAAAATCTTGATTATGCACCGATTTGAAACATCAGCCTCGACGATTCTCGACAGAATGTCACCCCAGAACTCCAGAGGATCACGATTGCCTGTCGGAGCACTCAACGAATCAAGGTTATGATATCGACTCATTAGGGCAAAGTCGTTAAGCGAGCGCAGCACATCTTGGTCGATCGCATCAAACTCCGCATATGGCTTTATGTGAATCTCCCGCTTAGCCGAAATGCCAACGCAAGTAACGTGCAGATCCAGGATGTTATGCCCATAAGACTTAAGAGTCTTCGTCGTTGGTGCTTTCATGTTGTGCTCAAGCATGTGATCAATTATCACAACTGCTTTCATCAGTCGTTCCAGACCGATTGATAAATTAAAAAGCGCCGTATAGAAAGCTCCCTTACGGTGCACGTCGGCTTTTCGGAGTTCAGTTAAACCTGTAGCGAGACAGGAGCTAATTAAATAACCCTCCTGAGCCAACAAGGAATAGGTATTAACTCTGTTCATAATCTCCGCCGCTCCTTGCGTGCAAATGAATTATCGACTAGCTTCGTTATCTGGTAGACGACTATAACCCATACAGCTTGATCGGGAGTGTACCTCGGGCGAACAGCCTCAGCACGTCACTAACTCCCTTAATCCTGCACAACCACCGCCACAAGGGAGTCATCGACATGGACGACAAGGCCGCTGCCACCGCTGATGCCCTTGAGCTGCTGATGATAAATCAAAACGCTTTGCGAGCTGCAATCGAGGAGCTGAGTACCTGGGTCCGCCAGCGTGGTTCCGTGAACGTCCACGACAACGCAATGACCTGTCTACAAGCACTCGATATCAATGCCAGCGGCATTGCCTACGCAATTGAACGTCTTCGTACTGGCTGCGAAGGCGAAAGATGAAAACTAGGATATAAGTTTTCGTACGAATCCCCCTGCTAATGTGCACCAGGAAAATTACACATAATCGCCTAACCAAGGAGAGTTAAGATGCCAAGGAAAAAGCCCGATCAGGAAAAGAAAGCCCCAAGGGATCATTGGATTATCGGACACTCATCAGAACTCGTATCGGAGCTTACTGTAACTTACGACCCTGTTACTGGAACACCAAGTATCAAGGAGCTCAATCCAGCTTCACTGCGGAGCCAGATATCTCACCCCCGTGACAATGGCAAAGACAAAGTAATTTCGTCAATGCCAGTTGACGGATTTGATTCTTTGGGCGAAGACTTCCTCGCAAGGATGCAGCGCCAGTTTGACTACATAATAGCAGTTGACACGAACACCAACCAGGAACGTATTAACGGACTTAAGGTAAGCACGTGCCTCATCTGCTGCATAGTTGAGCCACTTTCGCAACTCAAAGACCCAATAAGGTATCAGCACTTGGCGGCATATCTCATCCTTGACCAGGAGGACGAAGGTAATGCTGAACGAATTGGCTGGCACTTAGTAGCCACTGTGCACTTGAATACGCCATATCTCAAAGGTAAGCGTATTGGTATTGTGACTGATAGCGAACTGGGCGAGCACATTGACATCAACTCAAGAACTAAGCCTTATTACCGAGAGCATTTCTTGCCTGCAAACATGTCACTCATTTATGCCAGGGACAAGGGCGACAATTTTACAAATAAAATGATCCAGATGAATGACACCAATGGCAGGCATTTCATGAGGTTTGTAAAGGAGAAAGGCTTGTCGAATTTGCCGCTTGGCGAAGGGTTACAGATGGGGACTGCGCGATGCCATTACGTGCATCAATCTGCGAAGAAGAATGACCGTGTACACACCTGACCGCCCCACAACACCGCCTGATTTTCGGGGGTGAGCGATCCGGGCATCGCCCCCCCTTCGGGCAGGTTCCGTGGGCCGAACCTACGTACAATTGCTACGTACAATCCAAAAACGAAAAAGCCCCGCAGACCTTAATCTGCGGGGCTTCACGTATAATGGCGGAGAGATAGGGATTTGAACCCTAGGTACTGTTGCCAGTACAACGGATTTCGAATCCGTCCCGTTCGACCACTCCGGCATCTCTCCAATGCCGCGCATCATACCAGCGTTCTTTTAAAACGCAAACCTTTTTTTAAAAAAAATCGCGTGCTATCAGGCGCTTGCGTGAACGCACCGCTTACAGCGGCACGCCCAGGCGCTTGGCAACTTCTTCGTAGGCTTCGATAACGTCGCCCAGGCCCTGACGGAAGCGGTCCTTGTCCATCTTCTTGCGGGTCTCTTTGTCCCACAGGCGGCAGCCGTCCGGGCTGAACTCGTCGCCCAGCACGATCTGGCCATGGAATACGCCGAATTCCAGCTTGAAGTCGACCAGCAGCAGGCCGGCGTCATCGAACAGCTTGCTCAGCACTTCGTTGACTTTCAGCGACAGCTTTTTCATTTCGGCCAGCTGCTCGGCAGTGCCCCAGCCAAACGCGACAACGTGGGATTCGTTGATGAAGGGGTCGCCCTTCTCGTCGTTCTTCAGGAACAGTTCGAAGGTGGACGGCTCCAGCTTGATGCCCTCCTCCACGCCCAGGCGCTTGACCAGGCTGCCGGCGGCGTAGTTGCGCACCACGCATTCGACCGGGATCATGTCCAGCTTCTTCACCAGGCACTCGTTGTCGCCCAGCAGCTTGTCGAACTGGGTCGGCACACCGGCTTCTTCCAGTTTCTGCATGATGAAGGCGTTGAACTTGTTGTTCACCATGCCTTTGCGGTCGAGCTGTTCGATGCGCTTGCCGTCGAACGCCGAAGTGTCGTTACGGAACAGCAGGATCAAGCGGTCGGCGTCGTCGGTCTTGTAAACCGATTTGGCCTTGCCGCGGTAGAGTTCGTCGCGTTTTTCCATGATTGGGCTCCGCTTGCTTGAGGTGTTGGGCTAGGCGATTTCGCGCCAGTCGAGCCCGTGTTCCTGATTCGCCACCTGGAGCCAGTCCGGGTCGCACCCAAGGGTGTCGACGAAGCACTGGCGAGCCAAGTGTGGCAGGTTGTTCTTGCTGCTGAGGTGGGCCAGCACCAGGTGTTGCAGGTTGCTCCAGCCCAACTCGTGCACCAGGCGCGCGGCCTGGTGATTGTTCAAATGTCCTTGCATGCCACCCACCCGCTGCTTCAGGAAGGCCGGGTAGTGACCGCGTGCCAGCAGGTCGCGGCAGTGGTTGGCCTCGATCAGCAGCGCATCGAGGCGCTGGTAACGCTCCAGCAGCAGCGCGTCGTATGAGCCCAGGTCGGTCAGCATGCCGAAGCGCCGCTGGCCGTCACTGACCACATACTGCAGCGGCTCGTAGGCGTCGTGCTCGACCCGCGCCGCGGTCACTTCCAGGCTGCCGATACGCAGGCTTTGGCCACAAGCGAGAAAACCGGCCACCTCCACCGGCTTGCGCATGCCGCGCAAGGTCCCCTGGCTGAGGTAGACCGGTACATTGTAGCGCCGTGACAGCAAGCCGACCCCATGCACGTGGTCGGCATGTTCGTGGGTGACCAGTACCGCACTGAGCTGGGCTGCCGACACGCCGAGCAGCGCCAGGCGCCGCTCGGTCTCGCGCAGGGAGAACCCGCAATCGACCAGGATGAACGTGTCACCACTGGCGATCAGCGTGCCGTTTCCCTGGCTGCCGCTTCCGAGTACCGCGAAGCGCACTTAGCCCAGGTGGTCCTGAATGGCGCTCAGCACGCGGCGGGCGACATCGGCCGGGGCCACGGTGTTGATGTTCTTCTCGACCGTGACCTGCACGCTCTCACCCACCTTGCTCAGGCGAACCTGGTAGCGCTCGGCACGGGCTTCACGCTCTTCCTTGGTCGGTTCGCTGCCGAACATG
The DNA here is from genome assembly GCF_054792385.1 of Pseudomonas sp. SA233. NCBI lineage: Bacteria > Pseudomonadati > Pseudomonadota > Gammaproteobacteria > Pseudomonadales > Pseudomonadaceae > Pseudomonas > Pseudomonas sp. SA233. Next base: position 4,373,087 of record NZ_CP096449.1, read on the forward strand.
CGGCCGAAGAAGCCAGGCTGGTTCTGCTTGTCTTCAGGCTTTTCAGACAGGTTTATGTAGTACAGGCCAAGGCTGCGGTTGATGTCCTCGACACGCCACTCGCCACCCTGCTCCAGGGCACGACCCACGCTGGACCAGGCGCGGTCCAGGTCGGCGCCCAGGTACAGCACCGGGTTGCCGCTGCCGTCTTCGCTCAGGCTGACGCGGCTTGGCGCGTCGAAATCGCGCGCGGCCAGCAGCGATACCGAACCGCCCTTCTCGGCGCTGCGGTTCATGCTGGCAAGCATTTCGTCGACCAGCAGGGCATCGGCACCGGTGTTGCTGGAGGTGGACGGGAAATCGGGCTCGGCAGTGCTGCCAGCCGGCCGCTCGACGCTGACCACATACACCTCGGAGGTGTTGCGCTGCACGCCAGGTTCCATGCGTACACGCACGCGCACTTCGCTGTCAGCGCTGCTGGCAGTGCTGGCCAGGCGCTGGCCGAGCGAAGCCGACAGTTCGTCGAAACGCTGCCAGGTGGTGTTGAATTCACCGGTCTGCGGGCGCTCTTCGGCGATGCGGAAGCCATTGTCCTCGAAGAACTGGCGAGCCACCGGCCATACCTCGGCCGGCGAATGCTGGGCCAGCACCCAACGGCTGCTGCCGCTGCGCTGCAGGCTGTAGTCGGTAATCTGGGCGGCGCCACCGGTCATCGGTTGCGGGCGCGGCACCTCGAACTCACCGGTGGCGCTGTCGTCGGCGACGTTGCGCGGGATCGGCAGCAGCGGGTCAAGGCGCTTGACGTTGCTGGCGTCCGGCGGCAGCTGCATCGGCGCAGTCGGGCGCGCCTGCAGGTAATCGCTGCCGCGGTCGCGGAAATAGCCATCCTCGCCCCACAGCCAGCCACACCCACTGGTGCTGGAAATGATCAGGGCAAGGGCGGAAAGACCAGCCAGTCGCTTCATGCGGTGTACTTCCTCTTAAACCAGTACGCCGGACTGGCGCAAGGCAGTACGGACTTTTTCGTGGCAGCCTTCGCTCAGCCAGGTCAGCGGCAGGCGAATGCCTTTTTGCATCAGGCCCATCTCGACGAGCGCCCATTTCACCGGGATCGGGTTGGCTTCGCAGAACAGGTCCTTGTGCAGCGGCATGAGTTTTTCGTTGATTGCGCGGGCCTTCTCGGCATTGCCCGCAAGGGCGGCCTCGCACAGGTCGGCCATTTCGCGCGGGGCGACGTTGGCGGTGACGGAGATGTTGCCTTTGCCGCCCATCAGGATCAGCTCGACGGCGGTCGGGTCATCGCCGGACAGGACGAGGAAGTCCTTGTCGACGCCATCCAGGATGGCCTTGGCACGGGCCAGGTCGCCGGTGGCTTCCTTGATGCCGATGATGTTCTTGACCTTCGACAGGCGGATCACGGTATCGGCCTGCATGTCGCAGGAGGTGCGGCCGGGTACGTTGTAGAGAATCTGCGGGATGTCGACGGCTTCGGCGATGTGCTTGAAGTGCTGGTACAGGCCTTCTTGCGTCGGCTTGTTGTAGTACGGTACCACCAGCAGGCAGGCGTCGGCGCCGGCATTCTTGGCGTTCTGGGTCAGGTGCACGGCTTCGGCAGTGGCGTTGGCACCGGTGCCGGCGATGACCGGGATCGGTTTGTTGCTGCGCTTGACGCGCTCGACCACGTGCTTGATGACCAGGATGTGTTCTTCGACATCCAGCGTGGCGGACTCACCGGTTGTGCCGACAGCGACAATCGCGTGGGTGCCGTTTTCCAGGTGGAAGTCTACAAGTTTGTCGAGGCTGCCCCAGTCCACACGCCCTTGTGCATCCATGGGTGTGACCAATGCCACCATACTGCCCGCAATCATGTAACTGCTCCTGCCGGAAAAAGAGAGCGGTAATGGTACTGGGGGCATCGGCCTTGCACAAGCGAAGCAGGCGGGCGGAGCATTCCCCTCGGCGCCTTATTTCGCTACCCTTGATGCTTTGATCGGTGCAGCGCGGCCCGCCGGGCCGTCGACCTTGCTCCCCGCCAGCGTCCACGACCTCGCATGCGAGCCCCGGGCCCTGCCGACAGGAGGCTTTCGCCCGTCCTGTGCCGACCGCTCATCGCTTTAGGAATGCTGCATGTCCACCCCCACCGTCCGCGAACAATTCCTTGTCATCAGTGCCCTGGGCCCGAACCCCATGGAACTGGCCAACGTCCTCAGCCGCGCTGCGTTCGAGAACCGCTGCGCGGTGGTCACCTCGCGCCTGAGCCGCCACGGCGAGACCAGCGCCCTGGTACTGCAGGTTGGTGGCAGCTGGGACGCCCTGGCACGCCTCGAAGCCATGCTGCCGGGCCTGGGCAAGAAGCACGGCCTGACCCTGGACGTGGTGCGCAGCGCCGACCAGGAAGTGCGCCCGCAGGCCCTGCCCTACGTCGCCTACGTCAGCGCCGCCTACCGGCCGGACATCATCAACGAGCTGTGCCAGTTCTTCCTCGACCACCGCGTCGAGCTGGAAGCCATGACCTGCGATACCTACCTGGCACCGCAGACCGGCAGCAGCATGCTCAACGCCCAGTTCACCGTGATTCTGCCGGCCGGCACCCAGATCAGTTGGCTGCGTGACCAGTTCCTGGACTTTGCCGATGCCCTGAACCTCGATGCGCTGATCGAGCCATGGCGTCCACAGAACCCAATGTAAGGAAACCGACCATGGCCGTAGCACTCGACCAACCCGTTGCCGACTTCCAGGCCCAGGCCACCAGCGGGCAAACCGTCAGCCTGGCCGAGCTCAAGGGCCGACAGGTGGTGGTGTACTTCTACCCGAAGGACAGCACCCCGGGCTGCACCACCGAGGGCCAGGGTTTCCGTGACCAGCACGATGCCTTTGCCGCAGCCAACACCGTGGTGTTCGGCGTGTCGCGCGATGGCATCAAGTCGCACGAGAACTTCAAGGCCAAGCAAGGCTTCCCGTTCGAGCTGATCAGCGACAAGGACGAAGCCCTGTGCCAGCTGTTCGATGTGATCAAGCTGAAGAAGCTGTATGGCAAGGAATATATGGGCGTTGACCGCAGCACCTTCCTGATCGACAAGGACGGTGTGCTGCGCCACGAATGGCGCGGGGTGAAGGTGCCAGGGCATGTGGATGCAGTACTGGCTGCTGCCCAGGCCCTGAACAAGGCTTGAGATCGTTGGGGGCGCTTTGCGCCCCTTTCGCGACACAAGGCCGCTCCTACAGGAAATCGCGTATCCCTGTAGGAGCGGCCTTGTGTCGCGATGGGCTGCAAAGCAGCCCCAAAATTACAGCATCGGTGACACACTAGGCTCCTGCCGCGGCCAGGCATCCAGCACGGCCTTGATCAAGGTCGCCAGCGGGATGGCAAAGAAGATCCCCCAGAACCCCCACAACCCGCCAAACAGCAACACCGCGCAAATGATCGCCACCGGGTGCAGGCTCACCGCCTCGGAGAACAGCAGCGGCACCAGCACGTTGCCGTCCAGCGCCTGGATGATCGCGTACACCGTCATCAGGTAGATGAACTGGTCACCCCAGCCCCACTGGAACAGTGCGATCAACGTCACCGGCACGGTCACCACAACCGCGCCCACGTAAGGCACCACCACCGACAGCCCCACCAGCAGCGCCAGCAACGCGGCGTAGTTGAGCCCCAGGCTGATGAAGGCGATGTAGGTGGCAATGCCGCAGATCAGGATCTCGATGCCCTTGCCGCGGATGTAGTTTGCGATCTGCCGGTTCATCTCGCTGCCCACCCGGTTCAGCAGGCTGCGCTGACGTGGCAGGTAGCCGCTGACCCAACGGCCGATCAGTTCGCGGTCCTTGAGAAAGAAAAACACCAGGATCGGCACCAGCACCAGATAGATCATGGCGTTGACCAGCAGCGGCAGGCTCGATAACGAGAAGGTCAGTGCCCACTGGCCGAATTTGCCGATTTCTCCGCGCACCGACTCGATGGCATGCAGCACCTGCTCGTCCGACACCAGGTGCGGATAGCGCTCGGGCAACAGCAACAGCAGCGACTGCCACTTGCCGAGCATGCCCGGCAGCTCGTTGAACAGGGTGATCAACTGGTGCCAAAGCAGTGGCACCAGCACCAGCATGAACACCGCCAGCGCGCCCATGAACAGGGCGAACACCAGCATCACCGCCAACCGGGTGGGTACCCGCAAGCGCTCCAGGGCATTGACCAGCCCCTGCATCAGAAACGCCAGCACCATGCCCGCCAGCACCGGCGCAAGCATGCCACCCAGGGTGAGTACCGCAGTAAAAGCCAGGAACAACAGGACCGCCAGCACCACCGCTTCCTCATCGGAGAAGTAGCGCTGCATCCAGTCGCGAAGCACTTTGAACATTGACGATCCTTGGAAAGACTCAGGCCTTGCGCAGCCAGTAAGTGTAGGTACCGGCCTCGGCCGTTTCCCGCAGCAGGGTATGACCGGCCAACTGGGCGAAAGTGCGGAAGTCGCGCTGGGAGCCGGCGTCGGTGGCGATTACCTTGAGCACCGCGCCGCTGGCCAGGCGGTTGAGCTCCATCTTGGCCTTCAGCAGCGGCAAAGGGCAATTCAGCCCGCTGGCGTCCAGTTCGGCGTCACAGGTCAGGGTTTCACTCATTGCGGAACTCTCCAAAGGCATTACCAGGCTGTATCTGGATTTGGCCGGCTAGGATAGCGCCACTGGTCGCCAACGTGTGAGCCCGCTACAGTAGGTATCTTTGACCGACGCGAGCTTCATGCATGAATCTACTGCGCCCTACCCTGCTGACGCTGGCCTGCCTGTTGGCCCTTCCCGGCCATGCTGACGACCTGCCATCACTGGGTGATGCCAGTTCCGCGATCGTCTCGCCGCAACAGGAGCACCAGCTTGGCCGTGCCTGGCTGAGCCTGCTGCGCGGCCAGGTCAACCAGCTCAACGACCCGCAGCTGAAGGACTACGTCGAGACCAGTGTGTACCGCCTGGCCGAAACCAGCCAGCTGCAGGACCGCCGCCTGGAATTCATCCTCATCGATAGCCGCGAGCTCAACGCCTTTGCCGCCCCCGGCGGCATCGTCGGGGTCAACGGCGGGCTGTTCCTCAACGCCCAGACCGAAGGCGAGTACGCCTCGGTACTGGCCCACGAACTGGCGCACTTGTCGCAACGCCACTTCGCCCGCGGCGTCGAGGCCCAGCAGCGCATGCAACTGCCGATGATGGCGGCGCTGCTGGCCGGTATCGTGCTGGCGGCCGGTGGCGGCGGTGATGCCGGTATCGGTGTGATCGCCGGCACCCAGGCGGCGGCGATCCAGGAACAGCGGCGCTTCTCGCGGCAGAACGAACAGGAAGCCGACCGCATCGGCATCCAGAACCTGGAAAAGGCCGGCTACGACCCGCGCAACATGCCGACCATGTTCGAGCGCCTGGCCCGGCAGTACCGCTACGACGCCAAGCCGCCGGAATTCCTGCTGACCCACCCGGTAACCGAGTCGCGTATCGCCGACACCCGCAACCGTGCCGAGCAGGCCCCCAAGGGCGGCGTCGAGGACAGCATGCGCTACCAGCTGATCCGTGCCCGGGTGGCGCTTACCTACGAAGGCACCCCGGGGCTGGCGGCCAAACGCTTCCGCGCCCAGCTGGACGAAGACCCCAAGCTGGACGCCGCGCGTTACGGCCTGGCCCTGGCGCAGATCAAGGGCGGCCAGCTGAACGAGGCGCGTGAACTGCTCAAGCCGCTGCTGGCCAAGGCCCCCAACGACATTACCTACAACCTGGCGCAGATCGACCTGGACATCACCAACAACCGCCTGGCGGATGCGCAGCAGCGTGCTGAACGCATGCAGGGGCTGTACCCGGGCAACTACCCGCTGAAGCAGGTGCGTGCCGATCTGCTGGTGAAACTGAACAAGCCCGCCGAGGCGGAAAAGGTGCTGAACGAACTGGTGAAGAGCCGGCCGGATGACCCGGACGTGTGGTACGACATGGCCGAAGTGCGGGGCCTTTCGGGCAATACCATTGGCTTGCACCGGGCGCGGGCCGAGTACTTCACCCTGGTGGGCGATTTCGACCAGGCCATCCAGCAGCTGGATTACGCCAAGCGCCGGTCGGGCGGGAACTTCCCGCTGGCAGCACAGATTGATCAGCGCCAGCGCGAGATCATGGAGCAGAAGCGCATGGTTCAGGAAATGATGGGGCGCTGAATATTGAGGGAGCGCTTCGCGCTCCATTCGCAGCACAAGGCAGCTCCTACAAGGGAATGTGATCTCTTGTAGGAGCAGCCTTGTGCTGCGAATGGGCCGCAGAGCGGCCCCAGTAATCTCAGGCGTTACCGGACAACTTCAGGCGCGCTGCCTGGGTAAAGTCCAGCATCCGGTTCAACGGCTTGATCGCCTTCGGCACCAGCGCCGGGTCGACAAAGATCTCGTTCGTGCCATTACGCAGGCAATCCAGCACACGCTCCAGGGTGTTCATCGCCATCCACGGGCAGTGCGCGCAGCTGCGGCACGCCGCGCCGTTACCGGCGGTGGGGGCTTCGACGAACTCCTTGTCCGGGCACAGCTGCTGCATCTTGTAGAAGATGCCGCGGTCGGTGGCGACGATGAAGGTCTTGTTCGGCAGGGTCTGGGCAGCCTTGATCAGCTGGCTGGTGGAGCCCACCGCATCGGCCAGCTCGATCACCGCTTCAGGCGACTCGGGGTGCACCAGAATCGCCGCATCCGGGTACAGCGCCTTCATGTCGGCCAACTGGCGCGACTTGAACTCTTCGTGAACGATGCAGGCACCGTCCCACAGCAGCATGTCGGCACCGGTTTGCTTCTGGATGTAGCGCCCCAGGTGCTGGTCCGGGCCCCAGATGATGGTTTCGCCGTTGTCCATCAGGCTTTCGACGATTTCCAGCGCGCAGCTCGAGGTCACCACCCAGTCGGCACGGGCCTTCACGGCTGCAGAAGTGTTGGCGTAGACCACCACGGTGCGCTCGGGGTGCTGGTCGCAGAAGGCTGAGAACTCTTCTACCGGGCAGCCCAGGTCGAGCGAGCAGGTGGCCTCCAGGGTAGGCATCAGCACGCGTTTTTCAGGAGTGAGGATTTTCGCCGTCTCGCCCATGAAGCGCACGCCGGCAACGATCACGGTTTCGGCCGGGTGGTTCTTGCCGAAGCGGGCCATTTCCAGCGAGTCGGACACGCAGCCGCCGGTTTCTTCGGCCAGCGCCTGGATGACCGGGTCGCAGTAATAGTGGGCGACCAGCACGGCGTTCTGGGCCTTGAGCTCGGCAGCGATGGCCGCACGGTATTCGGCCTCCTGCTCGGCTGTCAGCGGGTTTGGCTGCTTGGCGTCGAGGTGGGCCTGAACCAACAGGCGTTCGGAAATCTGGGTCATGATCGCTGGACCTGCAGGCGCGTGCGCGCGTCAAATCGAGTGTATCACCCGGCCCTGACAGATCGGCTAAGGGTGCCGGACGGCACAAAGGCCGCCACGGCCCTCTGCGGGCGCGGATTATTATCGGAGGCCGAAGGCTACAGACAATCCAGCGAATTCTAAAGTGGTTTTTGTGTTGCCTGCACTGGCCCTTTCGCGGGTGAACCCGCTCCTACAGCGTCTGCCAAACTCCTGTGGGAGCGGGTTTACCCGCGAAGAGGCCGGTACAGGCTTTCAATCAGCCCTGCGGCGACAGGGCCGCCAGGTGCGAGGCCATGAGCATCGCGAACTCTTCCACGGTCATCTTCTTGCCGTTGAAGTCGACCATGCCGTCGGCATAGTGCAGGCTGCTCACCACATCATTGCCCTGCACCGTGGCCATGCCGCTCTGCAGCGCCATCATGCCGACCATTTCCCCGGCCTGGCTCGATTGCATGGCAATGGCCTGGGCGTCGGTCTGGCCATCCAGCAGTGCCTGCAAGGTTGCCAGGTCACCGATCATCGGCTTGGACAACGACAGCTTGCTCTTCACCTCGGTGATCAGTTGCTTGCTCAACTGGTCAGGCGGCAGGTCGAAGCTGGCCGGGGCGGCGAAGCCCATCGACAGGTCGAAGCGGCTTTCACCATTGGCAGTCCTGAACGACAGGTTTTCCACCGCCACCCGGGGCTTGGCAGCCAGCAGTTTCTGCAGCTCGCCCTGGAACCTGGCCTTCTCCTCATCGTCCATCTGGATTTCCGGCACCGGCTGGCCAGCGGCAGCTGCGGCCTCGAATTCCGGCAGGTGCGCCTGGTACCACGTCGACAACGCCTGTAGCGCCGGCGCGTTGACCGACGTGATGCTCACCGCCATCTGCGCCTTGCCCACCGCACGGCCATCCCAGGTGATATCCCCGACCTTGTACTCCACGCGGCCACCCACGGTATCCGGGCCCTCAAGGGTTTGCAGGGCGTTCTGCTCCAGCCCCTTGACCACCAGCACCTGCTGTTTCGGCCCCAGGGTGACCTTGGTTTCGGCCAGTGCCAGGTCGACGTTGCCAACGTAGATGGCCTCGTGCGCGGTGGCCGCCAGTTGGCCGCCGACCTTCAGCCCATTGAGCTCGAAGGTGGCAGGCGGCTGGTCATCGCGTACCAGTTTCATCACGAACCGATCGGCCTGGCCGTGGAAGCTCGAGGCCTTGCCTTCCTGGTCACCACTGACTTGCAGTTGCATGCCCGAGAAGTCGAGGCTGTTGCCATCCGCTTCGTCGAGCTTGACCGGGGCCAGCTGCACCTGGCTGACCACATTGCCGTCGTAGCCCAGACTGGTCTGTGCGCTGACCGGGGCCTGCTCGCCCGCTGCGGCGAACCACGGCGCGGTGGCGTCGTCCTTCTGCAGCGTGCTGTTGCTGACTGCCAGCACCGGCATCAGCTTCAGTGCCTTTACTCGCGACCAGGGGAACGGGCCGTGCTCGATCTGGTCGGTCACGCCAACGTCGAAATTCACCACTTCGCCTTCGCCCAGGTTGATATCGCGGGCCTTGAGCCGGTACTGGGCGGTACTGCTGAAGAAATGCTGCTCCAGCGATACCCGTTCGATGCTCATGCTGCCACCGGTACTCACCAGGGCCTTCTTGAGTTCCGCGTTGCTGCGGACCAGCGCGTTGTCCAGCTCCGCAGGCAGCTGCTTGCCGGTGTACCAGGCGCCAGCGGTGGTTGCGACGGCGATGGCGATAGCCAAGCCGGAAAGGATGCCAACTGATTTCTTCATGAATAGAACCGATTGCTGTCCATATGGGCTTCGTAGGCGGCCAAGGGCCACACAGGACGCCAAGAGTACCACTGCCGCCCAGCCCTGGCGCTGGCCAGGCTCGATAAATCCGGTTTTTGGGAAACGCCTGACAGACCTGCCAAGGGAGACCGGCATTCGTTAATTTTTGCGAACACCAAAATTGATCATAACCGCAAAAAAACGCGCAAAAACCGAACAAAACCCCACTTTAATCGATAAATATTTCAATCCAGCAACATCTTGTCATGTTTAACTTGACACCAAGCTACCCATCGTTTTTTATTTTCACCACTTTGCGCGCTCCCCCGCGCCCCGCTGCTCCAACAATAAAGGTGAACAACATGGAGCCCACCCGCTCGCCCTTGCCGCATGCGCAGTACACCGTGCCCGCCGTTTACGCCCAGCCGCAGGAGCCATGCCAGCATGCAGCCTGACCACAGCGCTTCCGGCAACGGCCAACTCCGTAAAACCCTGCGTCTCTGGCACGTGATCATCATTGGTCTGGCCTACCTGACCCCGATGACCGTGTTCGACACCTTCGGTATCGTTTCCGGGATTACTGCCGGCCACGTACCCAGCGCCTACATCCTGGCACTGGCCGGGATCCTGTTCACCGCCGTGAGCTACGGCACCTTGGTAAGGCGCTTCCCGCAGGCGGGCTCGGCCTACACCTACACCCAGCGCGCGATCAACCCGCACGTCGGCTTCCTGGTCGGCTGGTCGTCGTTGCTGGACTACCTGCTGCTGCCAATGGTCAACGCCTTGCTGGCCAAGCTGTACCTTTCGGCCATGTTCCCGGAAGTACCGGAGTGGATGTGGGTGGCCGGCTTCGTCACCCTGATCAGCCTGATCAACATGCGCAGCGTGAACCTGGTGGCGCACTTCAACCTGCTGTTCGTGGCCGTGCAGGTGGCGATCATCGCCGTGTTCATCTACCTGTGCGTGCGCGGCCTGGACCAGGGTGAAGGGCTAGGTACCGCCTGGAGCCTGCTGCCGTTCGCCGACAATCAGACCCAGCTCAGCGCCCTGGCCGCCGGTGCGACCATCCTGTGCTTCTCGTTCCTCGGCTTCGACGCGGTGACCTGCCTGTCCGAAGAAACCCGCGACCCGGGCAAGACCATCCCTCGCGCGATCTTCCTCACCGCCCTGATTGGCGGCCTGGTGTTCATCACCGTGTCGTACTTCATCCAGGCCTACTTCCCGACCATGTCCCGTTTCCACGACCAGGAAGCAGCACTGCCGGAAATCGCCCTGTACGTCGGCGGCAAGCTGTTCCAGTCGATCTTCATCGCCTGCACCGTGATCAACACCATCGCCTCGGGCCTGGCCTCGCAGACCAGCGTGTCGCGCCTGCTGTACGTGATGGGCCGCGACAATGTGATCCCGGCCAGCCTGTTCGCCCGCCTGCACTCGCGTTACAAGACGCCAGTGCTGAATATTGCGGTGGTGGGGCTGATTTCGCTGTCGGCGATCTTCTTCGACCTGGTTACCGCCACCTCGATCATCAACTTCGGTGCACTGGTCGCGTTCAGCTTCGTCAACCTGTCGGTGATCAACCACTGCTATCTGCGTGAAGGCAGGCGCCAGGGCCTGGCCAACCAGCTGACATACCTGGTGGCACCCACCATCGGCTTCTGCATCATCGTCTCGCTGTGGCTGGACCTGAACGCACACTCGCTGCTGTTCGGTGGCGTCTGGGCACTGCTCGGCCTGCTGTACCTGGCCTGGCTGACCAAAGCCTTCAGGGACTCGCCGCCCAACTACATCGCTGAATGAACCATGCTGCCGACAACGCCCGCGCCTGATCGCGGGCGTTGCATTTGATCGAAAAGGAAAGCCCTCATGCCGCTGCGTCGCCTCTCCATCCAGTGGAAGATAACCCTGCTCGCCGGCCTGTGCCTGCTGGCCATTGTCGCCCTGCTGGTAACCACATCGCTGGCCCAGGCGCGGCGCAGCGCGGCATTGGTCAACCAGGCCAATACCGAAATGCTCGACAGCAGCGCACGCCTGCGCCTGCAGGCCCATGCTGAAACCCAGGCTCTGCGCATCCAGCGCTATTTCATGGACGCCTACCAGTACGGCAATGGCTTTGCCCGCCTGGTGCAGGTGCTCAAGGCCCGTGGCGGCAACGACCTGCGCGCCGAACTGACGCGCCAGGCCCGCGCCAGCCTGGCGGGCAACCCGGATGTGATCGGTCTGTACCTGGTGTTCCAGCCCAACGCCCTGGACCCGGACAGCCAGTACCTCGGCCAGGATGCAATGGGCAGCAATGAGAGCGGGCGCTTCTCGCTGTACTGGTCACAACCCCGCCCCGGCACCCTGGAGCTTGAAGCCATGCCGGAATCGATGCTCGGTGATGCCAGCATCGGCAGCAACGGCGTGGCGAAGAACCGCTGGCTGACCTGCCCGCAGGACACCGCCAGAACCTGCATGCTCGAGCCATATCTCGACGAGGTGAATGGCCGCCAGGTACTGATGACCAGCATCGCCCTGCCACTGCTGGAACACGGCAAGGTGGTCGGCGTGGTCGGTCTGGACATCGGCCTGGCCAACCTGCAGCAGTTGAGCGTGGACGGCCGCCGGGAGCTGTTCGACGGCCAGGGCCAGGTCAGTATCGCCAGCGCGGCCGGCCTGCTGGCCGGCAACAGCCGCGACGACAGCAAGCTCGGCGAGCCCATGGACAAGGTGGTAGCCGACGGCCTGCTGCGTGTTGCCCACCCGTTCACGCCAATCCCTGATGCCGCCCCCTGGCAGGTATTGCTGGAACTGCCGGAAAGCGTGCTGCAGGCGCCTGCCGTCGCCCTCAACCAGCGCCTGGATGCGCACAACCACAGCGCCAACTTCACCAGCTTGCTGGTTGGCCTGGGCGCTGCGGTAGTCGGTTTGCTGCTGGTGTGGCTGACTGCACGCGGGGTGACCCGGCCAATCCTGGCCGTGGCCGCGCGCCTGGAAGACATCGCCAGCGGCGAAGGCGACCTTACCCGCCGCCTGGAGTATGCCCGCCAGGACGAACTGGGCCAGCTTACCGGTTGGTTCAACCGCTTTCTCGACAAGCTGCAGCCAGTCATAGCCCAGGTCAAAGGCTCACTGCAGGAAGCCCGCGGAACCGCTGACCAGTCGGCAGCAATCGCCAGCCAGACCAGCAGCGGCATGCAGCAACAGCACCGCGAAATCGAACAGGTGGCCACCGCCGCCAATGAAATGAGCGCCACCGCCCTGGATGTCGCCCATAACGCCTCGCAGGCGGCCCAGGCCGCACGCGCTGCCGACCAAGCCAGCCGCGAGGGCCTGCAGCTGATCGACAGCACCCGGCAGGGCATCGACCGCCTGGCCGCTGGCATGAACACCGCCATGGACGAGGCGCGCGCGCTGGAAGGCCGCAGCGGGCAGATCGGATCGGTGCTGGAAGTGATCCGCACCATTGCCGAGCAAACCAACCTGCTGGCGCTCAACGCCGCCATAGAAGCCGCCCGTGCAGGCGAAGCCGGGCGTGGTTTTGCCGTGGTGGCAGATGAAGTGCGTGGTCTGGCCCAGCGTACCCAGTTGTCGGTGGAGGAAATTCGCCAGGTCATCGAAGGCTTGCAGCAAGGCACCCAGGATGTGGTGGGCGCGATGCAGCAAGGCCAGCGTCAGGCCCAGGACAGCGCCGCACGGATGGAACAGGCGCTGCCGGCGCTACAACGTATTGGCGAGGCAGTGGCAGTGATCAGCGACATGAACCTGCAGATTGCCTCGGCGGCTGAAGAGCAGAGCGCCGTAGCCGAAGAGGTGAACCGCAATGTGGCCGGCATTCGCGATGTGACCGAATCGCTGGCAGGCCAGGCTGATGAGTCGGCGCGGATCAGCCAGGCCCTGAACCGGCTGGCCAACCAGCAGCAGGCGCTGATGGAGCAGTTCCGCGTCTAACCTGTCAGGGCCTCTTCGCGGGTAAACCCGCTCCCACAAGGCCCGGCGCTGCCTTCAAGGTCAGAGCATAACCCTGTGGGAGCGGGTTTACCCGCGAAGAGGCCAGCACATACAACATAGCAGCAGGGCTATTTACCGAGCACAATCATGCAAACCCCAACCAGATCTTCCTTCTTCGACATCACCAGCGAACAGGGCCTGTTACGCACCTCGATCGCCGTCACCCTGTTCATCGCCGTCATCGGCATCGCCTTCGGCCTGGCCTCCGGCTCGTTCTCCATCGTATTCGACGGCGTCTATTCGCTGGTCGATGCCAGCATGAGCGGGCTGTCGCTGGTGGTGGTCAGGCTGATTACCGCGCACACCACCAGCGTGCAGATGTCACGCAAGTTGCGTGAGCGCTTCACCATGGGCTTCTGGCACCTGGAGCCGATGGTGCTGGCGCTCAACGGCATCCTGCTCAGCGGCGTGGCCATCTATGCGCTGATCAACGCCGTCAGCAGCCTGCTGCAAGGCGGGCGCCACCTGGAGTTCGGCATCGCCATGGTCTACGCGGTGCTGACCGTGATCGCCTGCGTGACCATCGCTGTTGTCGAGGCCCGCGCCAACCGCAAGCTGGGCTCGGACTTCGTGCGCATGGACGTCAAGGGCTGGGTGATGTCGGCCAGCATCACCGCCGCGCTGCTGATCGCCTTCTGCTTTGGCTATGCGGTGCAAGGCACATCGCTGGAGTGGGTGTCGCCGTATATCGACCCGGCGGTGCTGGCGCTGGTCTGCCTGGTGATCGTGCCGTTGCCGATGTCGGTGGTGCGCCAGGCCCTGTCGGAAATTTTCCTGGTGAACCCTGGCGACCTCAAGCTGCACGTGGATGAAGTCGCCAAGGCCTTCGTCGCACGCCATGGGTTGCAGTCGTACCGCGCCTATGTAGCCAAGGTCGGGCGCTCGCGGGAGATCGAACTGTATTTCATCGTGCCGAAGGCCATGGCCGCGAAAACCATCGATGAATGGGATGCGTGGCGCAACGAGATCGGTGATGACGTGGGTGGTGAAGGGCCGGACCGCTGGCTGACGGTGGTGTTTACCGGGGATCCGGAGTGGGCTGAGTAAGACATCTGGAGTCTGCACAGCCCCCTGTAGGAGCGGCCTTGCGTCGCGATCGGGCTGCGCAGCAGCCCCAGGGTTTCAGCAAAAACGCACAAATTGCTGGGGCTGCTACGCAGCCCGATCGCGACGCAAGGCCGCTCCTACAAGCGATCGCGCAAACCGAGCAATAAAACTCGGCCAACGGAAAACGAAAAAGCCCGCCACCGTTGCCGGTAGCGGGCTTTGACGTACTGCATATGGTGGGTCGTGTAGGATTCGAACCTACGACCAATTGGTTAAAAGCCAACTGCTCTACCAACTGAGCTAACGACCCGTTGGATGGCGCGTATAATACTGATTTCTAACGGGAAATCAACACCCCATCAAACTTTTTTCAAAAGTACCGCGTCGGGTCTTCGACACCAGCTGCCTTGAAGCCGTCGGCACGCAGGCGGCAGCTGTCGCATTTGCCGCAGGCACGGCCGTCATCATCAGCCTGGTAGCAGGAAACGGTCAGGCTGTAATCCACACCGCGAGCCATGCCGGCCTGCACGATCTGCGCCTTGCTCAGGTTCTGCAGGGGCGCCTGGATACGGAAGCCCTGCCCTTGGACGCCGGCCTTGGTCGCCAGGTTGGCCATGCGCTCGAAGGCTTCGACGAACTCGGGGCGGCAATCGGGGTAGCCGGAGTAATCCACGGCATTCACACCAATGAAGATGTCACGGGCTTCCAGCACCTCTGCCCAGCCCAGGGCCAGGGACAGGAACACAGTGTTGCGCGCCGGCACGTAGGTGACCGGGATTCCTTCACCCGGGGTTTCCGGTACGTCGATGCTGCTGTCGGTCAATGCCGAGCCACCGATGCCGTCCAGGTTCAGGCCAATCACCTTGTGCTCGACCACACCCAGGTCACGGGCAACGCGGGCGGCGGCGTTCAGTTCGGCGCGGTGGCGCTGGCCGTAGTCGAAACTCATGGTGTAGCAGCTGTAGCCTTCGGCCTTGGCCATGGCGACCACGGTGGCCGAGTCCAGGCCGCCGGACAGCAGGATTACTGCGCGTTTGTCGGTCATGTGTACTTGCTCCTCAATCAACGTCCGGGTTCGTCGTTCCACAGCAGCTTGTGCAGCTGCAGCTGGAAGCGTACGGGCAGGTTGTCGGCGACGATCCAGTCCGCCAGCTCGCTGGCGTTCACCTGGTGGTGGCTGGGCGAGAACAACACCTCACCGGCACGCTCGGCCAGGTTGTACTGGATCAGCTTGGAGACCGCCCAGTCATAGTCCTCACGGGAACAGATGACGAACTTGACCTGGTCGTTGCGGGTCAGCTGCTCGATGTTCTCGTAGCGGTTACGGTGCGACTCTTCGGAGCCTGGGGTCTTCAGGTCGACCACGCGGCTGACGCGGGTGTCGGTGCCGGCAATATCCAGCGCGCCGCTGGTTTCCAGCGACACTTCGTAACCGGCGTCACACAGGCGCTGCAACAGCGGCAAGGCGTTGGGCTGGGCCAATGGCTCGCCGCCGGTGACGCAAACGTAGCGCGGCTTGAAGCCGGCGACCTGCTCAAGGATCGAATCGAGGGTGCGAACGGTGCCGCCACTGAAGGCATAGGCACTGTCACAGTACTGGCAGCGCAGGGGGCAACCGGTGAGGCGCACGAATACCGTGGGCAACCCAGCCGTTCGCGTTTCACCCTGCAAAGAGTAAAAGACTTCGGTGATGCGTAATGTGTCTTGCATGCTCGCCACGGGCGTGACAGCTAAACAGGCTGCCCGCCTCCGTCAGGCACTGTCGCGGACTCGACATAGCGTTATCCGCAGCAGCGTGTTTACGAAAAAAGGGCATTGATTCTAACGAAAAAACCCGCGACAAGCGCGGGTTTCTTTCAAGCGGTACTGCTTAGAGCTTCTGCAGGTCACGCTGGGCCAGTTGCGCGGCGGAGGTGCCGGGGTACTGGGTGATGACCTGCTGCAGGATACCCTTGACCTTGTCGGTGTGGCCCATGCGGCGCTCGACGTCGGCCAGCTTGTACAGCGAATCCGGCACCTTGCTGTGCTTCGGATACTTCTGGCTGACCTGGGCGAAGGCCTGGCTGGCAGCCGGCAGGTCGCCCTTGGCCAGGTTCACTTCACCCAGCCAGTACTGGGCATTGCCGGCGTACTGGCTGTTGGGGTACTTGCGCAGGAAGGCGTTGAACGCCTGGCTGGCCTTGTCGAAGTCTTTCTGCTTGATCAGGTCGAAAGCGGCATCGTAGTAGAGCTTTTCTTTCGCCGGATCACCGGGCTCGCTACTGGCGGCCGGTTGTTGCGCAGCAGCACCTGCTGCTGCATCGGGGGCGGCATTGGATGCACCACCACCGGAGGAATTGTCAGGGGTCGCGGCAGGCGCGGCGCCACTGTTGATGCGACGGTCCAGGTCCTGGTAACGCTCCAGGTTTTCCTGCTTCATGCGCGACACATCGTTCTGCAGCTCTTCGATGATGCCTTGCTGGCGGGAAAGCTGATCCTGCATCTGTTGCAGCTGCATGAACAGCTGGCCCTGTGCAGAGGCAGGGGCCGAAGCCCCTGACCCGGCATAGGCGCCGCTCGTGCCATAACCCGCAGGCGGATAGCTGCCTGCGTTGTCATCAACTACAGGGACCTCAGCCCAGGCCGCGAGCGGCAGGCTGAGTGCGAGGACGGTTACTACACGGCGGCACATACGCATAAGAACTTACTTACGCAGTTCTACGCGACGGTTCTGAGCCCAGGACTGCTCGTCGTTGCCAGTGGCAACCGGACGCTCTTCACCGTAGGAGACCAGTTCCAGCTGAGCAGGGGAAACGCCCTGCAGAACCAGGTAACGCTGAACGGCCTTGGCACGACGCTCACCCAGAGCCATGTTGTACTCGCGGGTGCCGCGCTCGTCGGTGTTGCCTTCCAGGACAACGCGGTTGCCGTTGGCTTTCAGGTCCTTGGCGTGAACGTCCAGGGCGCGCATGGCTTCTGGCTTCAGGTCCGAGCTGTCGTATTCGAAGTAGAAGGTGGTGATTGCGCGCAGGGCAGCTTCTTCGCTCAGGGAGCCGTCAACAGCGCCAGTGTTGGCACCGTAGCCAGCGTTCGGATCTACAGCAGCGCCTTCGCCTGCGTTGTCACCGCCCTTCGAGGAGCAACCTACAGCTACGGCCATGGCCAGAGCCAGCGCAGCAAATTTACCAAACTTCAGCATTTCCATCGTGAAACTCCTAATGAAACCCCAGTGTGTTAAGCAAAAGTATTACGCCGCAATCAGTTCAGGTAAGGGGACCAGGACGGTTCTCTGACTTCGCCTTGAGCGGTAGGAAGTGGGAGCCTCACGCGGCCATTAAGCGACACGAGCATCAAGACTCCCCGGCCCTGCTGGCGGGTGGCGTAGATTAGCATGGTGCCGTTTGGCGCAACAGTGGGAGACTCATCAAGACTCGTTTCAGAGAGAATCTTTACACTTCCGCGTTGCAAATCCTGGGCCGCAACTTTGAAGTTGGTGAAGCCCTGCTGGCGATGGATCATCACCAGGGTCTTTTCGTCCGCCGACAGTTTCGGGTTGGCGTTGTAGTTACCCACGAAAGTTACACGCTCGGCACCACCGCCACCGACCGACTGCTTGTAGATCTGCGGCTTGCCGCCACGGTCGGAGGTGAAGTACAGGGTGTTGCCATCCTTGCCCCAGAACGGCTCGGTGTTGATGCCCGGGCCAGCGGTGACACGGCTGATCTGGCGCGAAGCCACGTTCATCACGTAGATGTCCGGGTTGCCGTCCTTCGACAGCACGAACGCCAGGCGCGTGCCATCCGGCGACCAGGCTGGCGCACCGTTCAGGCCTTCGAAATTGGTGACCTGCTCGCGGCGACCGGTATCGATGTGCTGGACGAAGATGCGCGGACGCTTCTGCTCGAACGAGACATAGGCGATGCGCTTGCCATCCGGTGCAAAGCGTGGCGACAGGATCGGCTCGCGCGATTGCAGCAGGGTGACCGCGCGTGCACCGTCATAGTCCGAACGCTGCAGGGTATAGCGGGTGTTGTTGGTGGAGAAGCGCTCGGCCGTCACGTACAGCATGCGGGTGGAGAAAGCACCCTTGATGCCGGTGAGCTTCTCGAACGACTGGTCGGCAATGTAGTGCGCCATGTCACGCAGCTGGTCGACGCTGCCCGCCACGCTACCGGTCAGCACTTGCTGCTCGGTGGCGACGTTGAACAGCGCGTACTGCACCTGCAGGCGACCGCCCGACGGCACGATGCTGCCAACCATCACGTACTGCGCACCCAGCGCTTTCCAGTCACGGAAGATCACTTCGCTGGCCTGCGACGGCTGGCTGATCATGTTCTGCCGCGGAATCGGCGAGTAGTAGCCGGAGTTGCGCAGGTCGTTGCCGATGATGTCGGCCATGTCTTCCGGCAGCACGCTGCCGCCTTGCAGACCGAACGGCACTACCGCGATGGGCGTGGCCCGGTCGCTGCCGCTGGTGACCAGGATGTTCTTTTCCTCTGCCACGGCCATGCCTGCCACGCAGCACAGCATGACCAGCAGTCCTCTCAGACGTTTAATCACAACGCTAGATCCTCAGGTGTAAATGTCATCTTGAACGAACGATATTGGTTGAAATCGCTCGGCTTCATACCCTGCATCTCGGTCAGACGACCGATGTTCTTCACTGCTGCCACCGCCGAGCTGTCGTACGGGCCGTCACCACTGGACCGGGCCACGCTGACGCTGGTGATGGTACCGTCCGGCAACATGTTGATCTGCAGGACCACCGTCATGCCCTTGCGCGCGGAAGGCGGACGAGCCCAGCCCTCGGCCGCGCGCATGCGGATCAGGTCGTCGAAGTCGCCGGCCACCTGGTCACCCTGCTCGTCGGCCAGCGCCTGCTGCCGTTCGGTGGTGTCGGACAACAGCTCGGCCAGGGCCTGGGCTTTCTTGTCTTCCGCCGCCTTGCGGGCCGCTTCCTGTGCCTTTTTCTTCTGGGCATCTGCAGCGGCCTTTTTCTTGGCCTCTTCAGCTGCCTTCTTCTTCGCTTCCTCGGCTACCGCTTTCTTCTTGGCGTCCTCGGCTGCTTTCTTCTTGGCCTCTTCGGCCGCCTTTTTCTTGGCGTCCTCGGCGGCTTGTTTCTTCGCCTCTTCAGCGGCCTCTTTCTTGGCCTCTTCTTCGGCTTTTTTCTTTTCTTCCTCGGCCTTCTTCTTGGCGATGTCGGCCTGCTGCTTCTCGGCAGCCTTCTTCGCCTCTTCGGCCTTCTTGGCTTCGGCGGCTTTCTTGGCCTCGGCGGCCTTGGCGGCCTCGGCAGCTGCCTCGGCTTTCTTGGCTTCGGCGGCCTCGCGGGCCTCCTCGGCCTTTTGAGCAGCGTCGGCTTTCTTTTGTTCCGCGGCCTTCACGGCCTCCTGCTCGACCTTCTTCTGTTCCAGCTGCTCGACTTCGGTCTGGCGCGAAGCGGTTTTCTTCGCTTCCCCGGCAATCTTCTGATTGGTCTGGGTGGTCGCCTGGCTCTTGGACTTGAGCTGGTACAGGGTAGCCTGGACGATCGGCTTGGATGGCGGCAGCTCAGGCGTCATGGCAAAACTGACGAACAGCAGGGCGAACACCAGCACATGCAGGCCGATGGCCCAGATACTGGGCCAGAAGTAGCTTTCCGAGGCGGATGGCTCTCGCTGTTGCATCAGGGCGCCTCGGTAATCAGGCCAACGTTACCGACACCGGCCTTCTGCAACCCGCCCATGGCACCCATGACCGCGCCATAGTCGACAGCCTTGTCGCCACGAATGAACACCTGGGTCTGCTTGCCCTGGTCACGGCCGGCGGCAATGATCTTGGTCACCGCGTCGGTCATGGCTGGCAAGGTCATGGCCTTGTCCATCTGCTTGTCGGTATCGACTTCGCTGCCGAGGTTCCAGTAGTAGGTCTTGTCGGCCTTGATGGAGATGGTGAGGATCTGGACGTTGTTGTCCTGCGGCAAGGCTTCACTGGAAACCTTGGGCAGGTCTACCTTGACGCCCTGGTTGAGCATGGGCGCCGTCACCATGAAGATGACCAGCAGTACCAGCATCACGTCGATGTAGGGCACCACGTTCATCTCGGCGACGGGCTTGCGTTTGTGGCGAACTCGGGCCATGGGCTTCTACCTGATTACTCTTCGCTGGTGTGCACTTTGCGGTGCAGGATCGCCTGGAACTCGTCGGCGAAGGTGTAGTAACGGCCGATCAGCACTTCGCTGCGCGCCGAGAAGCGGTTGTAGGCGATGACCGCCGGAATTGCCGCGAACAGGCCGATGGCGGTGGCGATCAGCGCTTCGGCAATACCCGGGGCGACCGTGGCCAGGGTGGCCTGCTGGGCGCTGGCCAGGCCGCGGAAGGAGTTCATGATGCCCCATACGGTACCGAACAGGCCGATGTACGGGCTGGTCGAACCGACGGTGGCCAGGAACGGCAGGCTCTGCTCGAGTTTTTCTTCCTCGCGCGAGATGGCTACGCGCATGGCACGGGCAACGCCCTCCATGACCGCGTCCGGGTCAACGCCAGGCTGCTGGCGCAGGCGCGAGAATTCCTTGAAGCCGGCACGGAAGACCTGCTCGACACCGGAATCCGGGTCTGGGTTGCTGCCTGCCTGACGGTACAGCTTGGACAGGTCGATGCCCGACCAGAAGCGCTCCTCGAAGGCATCCAGCGCACGACGACCGGCGCGCAGCATGGTGCTGCGCTGGAAGATCATGACCCATGAGGTGACCGAGGCGGCCACCAGGGTCAGCATTACCAGCTGTACCAGCACACTGGCATTGCTGACCAGACTCCACATGGAGGTATGGTCGACGACGTTAGCTTCCACGCTTATTCTCCTGCATTCGATTGAGTACCCGAGCCGTCCGCCGCAAAGGCGTCACGCAGCTCCGGGGGTATGGCTCGGGGTTTGAAAGTGTCGGCGCGCACGGCGGCCACCAGGAACTGCCCTTCGCAGAGCAGCGTTTCATCCTTTTCCCGCCAGACCTGCTGCACGAAGCGCAGGCTGGCGCGATTGAGTTCAAGTACTTGCGCGGTCACCCGCAGCTCGTCGTCCAGCCGCGCCGGCGCGTGATAGCGCGCTTCGCTGGAGTGGACCACGAACAGCAGGTTGTCTTTGGCCAGCTGCGCCTGGGAAAAGCCCAGGTGCCGCAGCCGCTCGGTACGCGCGCGCTCCATGAATTTCAGGTAATTGACGTAATACACCACGCCACCGGCATCGGTATCTTCGTAATAGACTCGACAACGGTGTGCGAACGGTTCCAGGCCATTTTGCGCGCGCATACTCTAGTGCTTACTCCTCAGCTTGCCAATCCGCTGTGGCAACTGTTTTTTCTTCATTAATGTCTTATTGCCAGCGCACCCTCGGCATGCCAGCGGTAGGACCACGAAAAGCCGTTTTCGATCTGTCACTCATCGCCCGTTTCGGAAAAATCCCCACCCTCCCCCAGGCGCCCGGGCACCTTCAGGCCGAAGTGCAGGTAGGCATGTCGGGTGACCACGCGGCCGCGCGGCGTGCGCATGATGTAGCCTTGCTGGATCAGGTACGGCTCGAGCACGTCCTCGATGGTGTGGCGCTCTTCACTGATGGCTGCCGCCAGGTTGTCCACGCCGACCGGGCCACCGTCGAACTTCTCGATCATGGTCAGCAGCAAGCGGCGGTCGGAGTGGTCAAAACCGCGCTCGTCGACGTCCAGCAGGTTGAGCGCCATGTCGGCCACGGCCTTGGTGATCTGGCCCTTGCCGCGCACTTCGGCGTAGTCGCGCACGCGACGCAGCAGGCGGTTGGCGATACGTGGCGTGCCACGGGCCCGGCGGGCGATCTCGTAGGCACCTTGGTCTTCGATGGCCAGGCCAAGGATGCCGGCCGAACGGCTGACGATGGTGGCCAGGTCCTTGTCGCTGTAGAACTCCAGGCGCTGGACGATACCGAAGCGGTCCCGCAGCGGGTTGGTGAGCATGCCGGCACGGGTGGTGGCACCGACCAGGGTGAACGGCGGCAGGTCCAGCTTGATCGAGCGGGCCGCAGGCCCTTCGCCGATCATGATGTCGAGCTGGAAGTCCTCCATCGCCGGGTACAGCACCTCTTCGACGACCGGTGACAACCGGTGGATCTCGTCGATGAACAGCACGTCGTGCGGTTCGAGGTTGGTCAGCATGGCCGCGAGGTCGCCCGGGCGCTCGAGAATGGGCCCCGAAGTGCTCTTGACCGACACGCCCATTTCCTGGGCGATGATGTTGGCCAGGGTGGTCTTGCCCAAGCCGGGCGGGCCGAAGATCAGCGTGTGGTCGAGCGACTCGCTGCGGCCACGGGCGGCCTGGATGAACAGCGCCATCTGCTCGCGTACCACCGGCTGGCCGATGTACTCGTCCAGCCGTAGCGGGCGAATCGCACGGTCCTGGACTTCTTCACGGTCGCGGCCACTGGCGGCGATCAGGCGGTCGGCTTCGATCACTTGGTAATCATCCCTTTCAGGCTGCGACGAATCAGTTCCTCACTGCTCAGGCCGGCCTTGTCCTTGATCGCGGCGATTGCCTTGCTGGCTTCCTGCGGCTTGTAGCCCAGCGAAACCAGGGCGCTGACGGCATCGGCTTCGGCTGTGGATGCGCTGGCAACCGGCAGCGGCCCGTCGGAGACCAGGGTAAACATGGCCGGGGAGGTTTCCCAAGCCTTGAAGCGGTCCTTGAGCTCGACCAGCAGGCGTTCGGCGGTCTTCTTGCCGACGCCGGGCACGCGCACCAGGGCCGAAGTATCCTGGGCCTGCACGCAGCGCACCAGCTCGTCCACTTCCAGCCCGGACATGAGCGCCAAGGCCAGCTTCGGCCCTACGCCGTTCAGGCGGATGAGCTCGCGGAACAGCTCACGCTCACGCTTTTCGGCAAAACCGTAGAGCAGGTGAGCATCCTCGCGCACCACCAGGTGGGTGTGCACGGTTACGGGTTCGCCCACCTTGGGCAGACGGTACAGCGTGGTCATGGGAACTTCCAGTTCGTAACCTACGCCGTTGACGTCGATAATCAGGTGCGGCGGCTGTTTTTCCGCCAGGGTGCCGCGCAAACGTCCAATCACGTTCCGATCCTTCCTCTCGGGGAGCCGGTCAAAGACCGCTCAACCCTATCAGCAAATGCAGCGGGTGAACGCATCACCCGAACAAAATGTGTATCAGCGCATGAAGCGCCTACAGACGCAAGCGCCCGCCGCGCCGCCGTGCCGTGACCAGGCCATGCGGCACCAGGCTGGAACGGGTGTGGGCGTGGCACAGGGCGATAGCCAGGGCGTCGGAAGCGTCGATCTGCGGCTTCTGCGTCAGTTTCAGCAGGTGCATGACCATCATCATCACCTGCTCCTTGTTCGCCCCACCGGTACCGGCTACCGCCTGCTTGACCTGGGTGGCGCTGTACTCGGCGATTTCCAGGCCAGCTTCGGCGGCGGCGACGATGGCCGCGCCACGGGCCTGGCCGAGCTTGAGCGCCGAGTCGGCGTTACGGGCCATGAACACCCGTTCGATGCCCATGGTTACCGGGCCGTGCTGGGCGATGATTTCACCCACGCCACGAAAAACGATCTGCAATCGCTCGTGCAGCTCGCCGCTGCCGGTGCGAATGCAGCCCGACGCCACGTACTCGCAACCACGGGCGGTCTGGCGTACCACGCCATAGCCGGTGATGCGCGAGCCGGGGTCGATACCAAGAATCAGAGTCATAGTGCCTGTCGAAAAATTGATGCATCTCTGCAAACTGTACCGGCCCTTTCGCGGGTAAACCCGCTCCCACAGGTACTGCACCGACTCTGAATGTGGTGCAGTACCTGTGGGAGCGGGTTTACCCGCGAAAGGGCCGGTACAGGCGCTGACAAACTTGAAGAACTGGCATGGATCGCCAGGACACCTTAGCCGAGGTTTTCCATGATCTCATCGGAAATCTGGGCATTGGAGTAGACGTTCTGCACGTCATCCAGGTCTTCGAGCATGTCGATCAGCTTGAGTACTTTCTCGGCACCGTCCTGGTCGAGTTCGGCGCTGGTGGTCGGCTGCATGACGATTTCAGCGTCAGCGGCCTTGAAGCCCGCCTCTTCCAGGGCATTGCGCACGGCGTAGAAGCTGTTGAACGAGGTGAACACGTCGAACGAGCCGTCGTCGTTGGCCACCACGTCGTCGGCATCGGCTTCCATCGCCGCTTCCATCAGCGCGTCTTCTTCCACGCCCGGAGCAAAGCTGATCTGCCCCTTGCGCTCGAACAGGTAGGCCACCGAACCGTCGGTGCCCAGGTTGCCACCACACTTGGTGAAGGCATGACGCACGGCGGCGGCAGTACGGTTGCGGTTGTCTGTCATGGCCTCGACCATGATCGCCACGCCACCCGGACCGTAACCTTCGTAGCTGAGCTCTTCGACGTTATCGCTTTCGTTGGTGCCGGCACCACGGGCCACGGCACGATCGATGATGTCGCGGCTCATGTTGGCACCCAAGGCCTTGTCCAGCGCCAAACGCAGGCGCGGGTTGGATGCCGGGTCAGCACCACCCTGCTTGGCAGCGACTGTCAGTTCGCGGATCCACTTGGTGAAGATCTTGCCTCTCTTGGCATCCTGGCGCTCTTTGCGGTGCTTGATGTTCGCCCACTTGGAATGACCAGCCATAACGACTCCGAATCCTTTGAATCACAAACAGCCCCGCCCCTGTAGGGGGCGGGACGGGAAATTGCCTGCGCCGGAACGCAAAGGCGCATCCATGTGGATGCGCCCGGGGACTGCTTACTCGACCTTGGTCTGTTCGCGCAGTCGGATGTGCAGCTCGCGCAGGGCCTTGGCATCGACCAGGCCAGGGGCCTGGGTCATGACGCACGCGGCGCTCTGGGTTTTCGGGAAGGCGATCACTTCACGAATCGACTGGGCACCGGTCATCAGCATGACCAGGCGGTCCAGGCCGAAGGCCAGGCCACCGTGAGGCGGTGCACCGAACTTCAGGGCGTCGAGCAGGAAGCCGAACTTCTCTTCCTGTTCTGCCGCTTCGATGCCCAGCAGGCGGAACACAGCCTGTTGCATCTCTTTACGGTGGATACGGATCGAACCGCCACCCAGCTCGGTACCGTTCAGGACCATGTCGTAGGCACGGGACAGGGCCACGGCCGGGTTGGCCTCGAGCTCTTCCGGGGTGCACTTCGGCGCGGTGAACGGGTGGTGCAGCGCGGTGAAGCTGCCGTCCTCGTTCTCTTCGAACATCGGGAAGTCGACCACCCACATCGGTGCCCACTCGCAAGTCAGCAGCTCGAAGTCGTGGCCCAGGCGGATACGCAGCGCGCCCAGGGCTTCGCTGACCACCTTGAACTTGTCGGCACCGAAGAACACGATGTCGCCGTCAACGGCGCCAACGCGGTCGAGGATGGTGTTGAGGTTGGCCTCGGGGATGTTCTTGACGATCGGCGACTGCAGGCCCTCGACACCCTTGGCGCGCTCGTTGACCTTGATGTAGGCCAGGCCCTTGGCACCGTAGATACCGACGAACTTGGTGTACTCGTCGATCTTGCTGCGCGGCATGCTGGCGCCGCCAGGCAGACGCAGGGCGGTAACGCGGCACTTCGGATCGTTGGCCGGGCCGGCGAACACCTTGAAGTCGACATCCTTGAGCTGGTCGGCAACGTCGACCAGTTCCAGCGGGATACGCAGGTCCGGTTTGTCGGAGCCGTAGCGGCGCATGGCTTCTTCGAAGGTCATGTGCGGGAATTCGCCGAATTCCAGGTCCAGCACTTCCTTGAACAGCTTGCGGATCATGCTTTCGGTCAGGCCCATGATCTCGCTTTCATCGAGGAAGCTGGTCTCGATGTCGATCTGGGTGAATTCCGGCTGGCGGTCGGCACGCAGGTCTTCGTCACGGAAGCACTTGGCGATCTGGTAGTAGCGATCGAAGCCGGCAACCATCAGCAACTGCTTGAACAGCTGCGGCGACTGCGGCAGGGCAAAGAAGCTACCGGCATGAGTACGGCTAGGCACCAGGTAGTCACGCGCGCCTTCCGGGGTGGCACGGGTCAGGATCGGCGTCTCGACGTCGAGGAAACCGTTCTCGTCGAGGAAGCGACGGATGCTGCTGGTGATGCGCGAACGCAGGCGCAGCTTGTCGGCCATTTCCGGGCGACGCAGGTCGATGAAACGGTAGCGCAGGCGGGTTTCTTCGCCGACGTCGGAGTATTCGTTCAGCGGGAACGGTGGGGTTTCCGCTTCGTTGAGCACGTTCAGCTGGTAGCCGAGGATCTCGATGGCGCCGGAAGCCATGTTGGCATTCACCGCACCTTCAGGGCGCTTGCGGACCTTGCCGGTGATCTGCACGACGTATTCGCTGCGCACGCGGTCGGCAGCGGCGAAGGTTTCGGCGCGATCCGGGTCGAACACGACCTGGGCCATGCCTTCGCGGTCACGGATGTCGAGGAAGATCACCCCGCCGTGGTCGCGGCGACGATGGACCCAGCCGCAAAGGGTGACTTCCTGGCCGTCCAGGCTCTCGTTCAGTTGGCCGCAATAATGGCTGCGCATCATGATGGTGGTTTCGCTTCTCGTGATTCGTGTATTCGGTGGAGGCCTTGGCCGCCCGGAGAGGGCTAATACTGCAAGACCCGGTCACAGCATTCAACTCAGTCGGCCTTGTCGCCGCCTGCCAGATTCTTTTTCGCCCCGGTCTTGAAGTCGGTTTCGTACCAACCGTTACCGCTCAGGCGGAAGCCTGGCACCGACAGCAGCTTCTTCAGCGCCGGCGCCTGGCAGGCCGGGCAATCGGTCAGAGGCGCGGCGCTGATCTTCTGCAGCACTTCCATGCGGTGCTCGCAGGATGCACATTGATAGTCATAAAGGGGCATGGGTGTCTCTCGTCAACCACAACGCTGGCTGCCGGGGCAGCAAAAAGCGGGATTATATATGGTTAACAAGCACTGCGCAGCCCGCCAGGCGATCAGCGCACACTTGGCGGGTCCAGCAGCCAGGCAACGCAGATCACCCGGATCAGCCCGCTGAAGTTGCGCACCCCGCCTTGTCGCAGGTGCACCTCACGGTCCACGTAGGACAGGACCGCACTGACCGAGCAGCGGTTGGCCGCGGCGATGCGCTCCAGGATACCCCAGTAGACGGCCTCCAGCCGCAGGCAGGTGGAAAAGCCGTTGAGCCGCACCGAGCGTGACACGGGCTGGGTCTGCAACATGTCGAAATCCGCCTTGAACGGGTCGATGCACTGTTTACCCGGCCAACGCCCCTGGCCAGCCACACGTTTGCTTGCTTGCATCATGCGCCACACTTCCTCGTCACAGGTACCAGGTGGCCTATGAAGCGCTGATGGGCGAGCTTAAAGCAGCGGCAAAATCTTCCTGCACAAATTGCGCAGGGCCTGTAGGAGCGGCCTTGTGTCGCGATGGGCTGCGAAGCAGCCCCGGGGTTTGAGTGCAATTGCACAAATTGCTGGGGCTGCATCGCAGCCCATCGCGACACAAGGCCGCTCCTACAAGGGCCGATACAGCGTTGGGTATCTACTTGCCGTCGAGCAGCACCCGCAGCATCCAGGCGGTCTTCTCGTGCACCTGCATGCGCTGGGTCAGCAAGTCGGCGGTAGGCTCGTCACTGACCTTGTCCACCACCGGGAAGATGCTGCGCGCGGTACGCACCACGGCTTCCTGGCCCTGCACCAGCTGGCGGATCATCTCGTCGGCATGCGGCACCCCTTCCTCCTCCTTGATCGAGGAGTGTCGCGCATAAAATGCATAAGACCCCGGTGCCGGGAAGCCCAGGGCGCGAATGCGCTCGGCGATCGAGTCGACCGCCAGCGCCAGTTCGTTGTACTGCTCTTCGAACATCAGGTGCAGGGTGCGGAACGACGGACCGGTGACGTTCCAGTGGAAGTTATGGGTTTTCAGATACAGCACGTAGGTATCCGACAACAGGCGGGACAGCCCATCGACGATGGACTTGCGATCTTCTTCACTGATACCGATATCGATTGCCATGAAGTTCCCCTTTCCATAAGGCTTGAGACCCAAGCGGGTGCCGACCACTGTAGCAACACTTGGTCTGCACCGCATGTGACATGGCGCAACACATCGCCCCTCGGGGACAGCGGTTTGAGTAGCCTGAGGCTTTACTGTTAAATAGGCATGGTGCCACCCGTGCGGATTGTCATTGCCGGGTGCATAGGCTGGCCTGTCACGTGTTCGCGCTCTACACCTCATGCGCACCGTGCTGCCAGCTCTTCCTGTGATCGGCCTTATCAACTGTGAGCCAACCCCATGTTCAAGATCGTCCATCTGGTGACGGGCGTGGCAGCCTTGCTGCTATCGCTCATGCCCAGCCTGAAAACCGATGCGTTACCCTTCCTGCAACAACCCGACGCGGTCTACCTCGCCCTGCTCGGCCTGCTCAACCTCGTACTGGCCCCCGTCGTGCCACTGTACTACCGTGGCGCGCGGCAACAACTGCAGTATCTGGCCTGCGCCCTGCTGGTGGTGGCTGTGGTGCTGCAGACCCTGACACTGTTGGCCCGCCCGGAAATGGGCAACCTGGCCGCACTGGTCTGCGCAGCGCTGGCCGTGGCCGTGCACCTGGCCGTAGGCTTTGCCCGCAGCGCACGTAAGGCACGCGCCAGCCAGCATACCGCGCAGGATGCCGGCAATCGTGATACCGGCACCGTGAAATGGTTCAACACGTCCAAAGGCTTCGGCTTCATCTCCCGCGACTCGGGCGATGATATCTTCGTGCACTTTCGCGCCATTCGTGGCGAAGGCCACCGCATCCTGGTGGAAGGCCAGCGCGTGGAGTTTTCCGTGATGCACCGCGACAAGGGCCTGCAGGCCGAGGATGTGGTTGCGGTAACCCGCCGCTGATCTTGTTTGCAGAAACCATCCCCTGCGGGAGCGGGCATGCCCGTTCCCGCAGGGGTTCAGGTATCAATAATGAGGCGGTGGCGCCTCGTCCCCTTCGCTGCCGTACTGGCCAACCATCTCTTCGTAACGCTTGATCAGCTCCGCCATCTGCAATTGCAGCCGCTCGATCACCCGCCCCTGCTCGACCACCACGTCATTCAGCGCCTGGATGGTGTCATCCTGAAACGCCAGGCGGGTTTCCAGTTCGACCACTCGTGATTCAAGCGACATGTCAGGCCTCCTGGTAACCGGCGAGCTGCAGCCCGCGCAGGCGCTGGCGGATGGCTTGCACCTGGTCGTCAGTGTACGCCGTCGCCGGGCACTTGCCCCACACCGGTGCCGGCCAGGCCGCGTCGTCGCGCATGCGCACGATCACGTGCATGTGCAACTGACTGACCACATTACCCAACGTAGCCACGTTCATCTTGTCGGCGCTGTAGCTGGCTTTCAGCGCTTCGGCCAGACCGGTGGTTTCCTGCCACAACTGCTGCTGCTCTGCAGCATCGAGCTCGAACACTTCGCTGATGCCAGCGCGCTTGGGCACCAGGATGAACCATGGATAGTTGGCATCCTTGCTCAGCAGCAACTGGCACAGCGCAAACTCCCCCAGCACCAGCGAATCCTGCTGCAAACGCGAATCGAGGACGAACACGGCAAATCTCCTTCTGGCAGAACCAACCCGCTTCACGCGGAAAACAGGCCTGCAAGGATACCCTGCACGTTCCCGGTAACACAGCGCTACTTTTCGCACCAAAATGAGGCTACCGATACCCCTCGCCCCACACTTGTCACCCCACGGGTGACGCTGCATGAACAAGTTGCGGTAACACATTGACTTTCATGACAGCTTTTCAAAATTTAATGATTCTTGACTGTACTACTGCATCAGGCGGCTCGCGCCCCGTGTTTACGGCACTTTCCGACCCCCGGTAGCAGGTTTTGTGAAAATTTCATGAAGCGTTGTGAATTTTGAGCACGCTTGTTGCATTCCTTTCACGCCAAGTCGGCACGACATCTGCATCGGCGGGTGAACGCGACAAATAACAACAGCGACAGTGGTTACCAGGGAGTTTCCCAACCGGAATCGGTAGTTACAGGTTCTTTACGGTGAAAGAAGCAGCGCTGGTGTTGACGGCCCTTAAACCGGGGCGTGATTTGCGACATGGAACTACCTAGAAGCGACATGGTGAAAAAGTTCCGAAAAGGATGCTTATACCCATATCGCCAAGAACAGTCAGCGTGCTATACATTTTCGCCGACATAACAAGAAAGAGCTGCCCCATATAACTAGAACACTTGGACGCAGCGGTACTCTTCCTAAAAACCAAAGGAGCAAATCACGATGCGCGTGATGAAGTGGAGCATGATCGCCCTGGCCGTTGCGGCAGGGACCTCGCAGTTGGCATTGGCCTCTTCCCAGGACGAGTCCAAAGGTTTCATCGAAGACAGCAAGCTGAACGTCAAGACCCGCATGCTGTACTTCAGCCGTGACTTCCGTAACAACCCAGCCGGCACCCAGAGCCGTCGTGAAGAAACCGGCCTGGGCTTCCTCGGCACCTTCGAGTCCGGCTTCACCCAGGGCACCGTGGGTGTGGGTGTCGATGCCATCGGCATGCTCGGCCTGAAACTGGACAGCGGCAAGGGCCGCGCCGGTACCGGCCTGTTCCCTACCGGCTCTGACGGCCGTTCGCAGGATGACTACTCCAAAGCCGGCGGCGCGGTTAAATTCCGCATCTCCGACACCGTGCTGAAAGTGGGTGACCAGTTCACCGCTCTGCCGGTCTTCGCCACCGACGACAGCCGCCTGCTGCCGGAAATTGCCCAAGGCACCCTGATCACCAGCAACGAGATCGAGGGCCTGACCCTGCACGCTGGTCATTTCACCAGCCTGACCGCCCAGGAGCAGACCAACCGCGACAGCTTCGGCCTGAAGGAAGCCAACGTGGTAGGTGGTACCTACGCCTTCACCGACAACCTCAGCACCAGCCTGTACTACTCGAAGGTTGAAGACTACTGGCGCAAATACTACGCCAACGTCAACTGGGCACTGCCAATCTCGGACAAACAAGGCCTGGTGTTCGACTTCAACATCTATGACACCAAGAGCGAAGGCTCGGCCGAGTACCGCGCATTCGATGGCGACAAGCTGGACAACCGCGCGTTCAGCCTGTCGGGCGCCTACAACATCGGCGCTCACACCTTCACCCTGGCCTACCAGAAAGTCACCGGCGACGGCGACTATGGCTATGGCATCGACGGCGGCGGTACCATCTTCCTGGCCAACTCCGTGGCCCGTTCCGACTTCAACGCCGAAGACGAGAAGTCCTGGCAGGCTCGCTACGACCTGAACTTCGCCGAATACGGCATCCCGGGCCTGACCTTCATGACCCGTTATGTACGCGGTACCGACGCCAACGTCGCCGGCACCAGCAACGGCAAGGAATGGGAACGCGACGTCGACATCAAGTACGTGCTGCAGAGCGGCCCGGCAAAAGACCTGAGCTTCCGCGTGCGTCAAGCCACCTATCGCTCTTCCGATGGCGTCTACTACGATTCCCCATCGATCGACGAACTGCGCCTGATCGTGGAGTACCCGCTGAGCATCCTGTAAGCCTGGCTTGCAGTGCCCCGCACCTGAAAAAGCCCGGCGATCACGCCGGGCT
Source organism: Pseudomonas sp. SA233 (assembly GCF_054792385.1). Classification (NCBI taxonomy): domain Bacteria; kingdom Pseudomonadati; phylum Pseudomonadota; class Gammaproteobacteria; order Pseudomonadales; family Pseudomonadaceae; genus Pseudomonas; species Pseudomonas sp. SA233. The sequence continues at coordinate 4,404,766 of NZ_CP096449.1, forward strand.
TTTTCTTGGCTGACAAGCGTCACGCCCTGGGGCATCCTGTACGCCTTCGTTTCGCCCCCGTACAATGCGGGGTCATTTCAATGTCTTAGGCAATCGACACGGCTCACCATGCGCACCAGTCAATATTTGCTCGCCACCCAGAAAGAAACCCCTGCCGACGCAGTGGTCATCAGCCATCAGCTCATGCTGCGTGCCGGCATGATCCGCAAACTGGCCTCTGGCCTGTACACCTGGCTGCCGATGGGCTTGCGGGTGATGCGCAAGGTCGAGGCCGTGGTGCGTGAGGAAATGAACGCCGCCGGCGCCCTGGAAGTGCTGATGCCCAGCATCCAGCCCGCCGAACTGTGGCAGGAATCCGGCCGCTGGGAACAGTATGGCCCCGAGCTGCTGCGCCTGAAGGACCGCCACCAGCGCGACTTCTGCGTCGGCCCGACCCACGAGGAAGTGATCACCGACCTGGCCCGCAACGAGCTGTCCAGCTATAAACAGCTGCCGCTCAACATGTACCAGATCCAGACCAAGTTCCGTGACGAGATCCGCCCGCGCTTCGGCCTGATGCGCGGTCGCGAGTTCATCATGAAGGACGCCTACTCGTTCCATGCCGACCAGGCTTCCCTGCAGGAAACCTACGACCGCATGCACCAGGCGTATAGCAACGTGTTCACCCGCCTGGGCCTGGACTTCCGCCCGGTGCAGGCCGATACCGGCTCCATCGGTGGCAGCTATTCGCACGAGTTCCACGTACTGGCCGAGTCCGGCGAAGACGACGTGATCTTCAGCGACAGCTCCGACTACGCCGCCAACATCGAGAAGGCCGAGGCCATCCCGCGTGAAACCGTGCGCCCAGCTCCTACCGAGGAACTGCGCCTGGTCGACACGCCGAACGCCAAGACCATCGCCCAGCTGGTGGAAAACTTCGGCCTGCCGATCGAGAAGACCGTCAAGACCCTGATCGTGCGCGGCGCCGAAGAAGGCAAGCTGGTAGCACTGATCGTGCGTGGCGACCATGAACTCAACGAAATCAAGGCGGCCAAGCTGGAACAGGTTGCCGACCCGCTGGTCATGGCCACCGACGCCGAACTGCGCGAGGCCATCGGTGCCGGCGCCGGCTCGCTCGGCCCGCTGAACCTGCCGCTGGAAATCGTCATTGACCGCTCGGTTGCCCTGATGAGCGACTTCGGCATTGGCGCCAACATCGACGACAAGCACTACTTCGGCGTGAACTGGGAGCGTGACCTGCCGGTTCCACAGGTCGCCGACCTGCGTAACGTGGTCGAAGGCGACCCGAGCCCGGACGGCCAGGGTACCCTGGTGATCAAGCGCGGCATCGAAGTGGGCCACATCTTCCAGCTCGGCACCAAGTACAGCGAGGCGCTGAAGTGCCAGGTGCTGGGCGAGAACGGCAAGCCGGTAACCCTGTCCATGGGCTGCTACGGCATCGGTGTGTCCCGCGTGGTCGCAGCCGCCATCGAGCAGAGCTACGACGACAAGGGCATCATCTGGAACGACGCCCTGGCCCCGTTCCAGATCGCTCTGGTACCGCTGCGCTACGAAACCGAGGTGGTTCGCGAGGCGACCGACAAGCTGTATGCCGAGCTGACCGCTGCCGGCTACGAAGTGCTGCTGGACGACCGTGACAAGAAGACCAGCCCAGGCATCAAGTTTGCCGACATGGAGCTGATCGGCATCCCGCACCGCATCGTCGTCAGCGATCGCGGCCTGGCCGAAGGCAACCTGGAGTACAAGCACCGCACCGAGCAAGACGCCCAGTCGTTGCCGCTCGATGAAGTGCTGACCTTCTTGCAGGCCCGCGTTCGCCGCTGATAACCAATGCACGAGTGATCATGTTCAAGCGAAGTACCTTTCCCCTGGGGGGCGCCGCACTGTGCGGCGCCCTGCTCGTCAGCGGCTGCGCCAACCAGATGTCCCAGCGCAGCGACCACGAGGAGCGCGTCGAGCGCAAACTGCTCGAGCACACCCTGCAGATCGATGTCGGCGAGCCGAAGGTGATGGAGCTTCCGCAACGACGTGTGCGCGTGCATGAGCAGAAGCGCTTCGAAGTCACCGAATTCGAAGTCACCCGCAGCTATGACCGCTATACGCCTTACCAGCCCTGGCGGGAGATCTACGAGATCCCGCTGGGTGCGGTGGCCGTGGTGGCAGGCGTGGGTGCCAACGTGGTCAATGTCTTCGCCCTGGGCAACCTCCCGGAAAGCATGACCCACGACTGGCTCAGCTACGGCGTGGACGGGCTCAACCCGTTCATGAACGTGCCGTCCAACGGCCGTGCCCAGCAGAACCTGGCCGGGATCAGCGAAGTGCAGAAAGGCAAGCGCGAGGAATCTACCAGCGTGCCCTGGAGCGAACGCCTGGTCGAGGTCAAGGCCGGCAAGATGACCCACGAGCTGACCACCGACAGGAACGGCGTGCTACGCCTGAACCTGCTCGACAGCCCGTTCTCCGAGCAGAACCTCAACCACATCGGTACCCTGCACCTGCAGGTGCTGGACGAGGACAACGCGGTACGTGGCGATGCCAGCCTGCTGGTCAGCGCCACCCTGCGCAACAAACTGCTCGAGGCCCATGAACTGATCTTCGATGACCTCGAAGATGACGATGTCGGCCAATGGGTTCACCGGGTCAAGCGCTTGTCCGAACTCGGCCTGGAAGAAGAAGCCAGTGAAATGGAACAGAGCCTGATCGAACTGACCCGCAACGATCCGGAGTTGCAGCAGGAGTTTCTGCAGTCGCTGACCAAGGCCACTGGCCGGTTGGTGGCCGACCCGGGCGCGCAGTAACACGTTGGGGCTGCCATGCAGCCCCTTCATTTCGGCGGGAACAGCTCCAACTGCTCATGCGCCCCGCGCAAGTCGCGCAACCTCACGCCTACCCCCAGCAAGCGCACCGGCTTGCCACCACGGGCAAACGCCTGCCCCAGCAATTGGCGATAACTCTCCAGGTCCCTGCCCGCCCCCGCCTGCTCCATGGTGGTCTGGCTGAAGTCATGGAACTTGACCTTGACGAAAGGTTTTTCCGGCCGGTAACTGCTGTCCATGCGGGCGATACGCTCGTTCAGGCTCTCCAGAAGTTCGGGCAGCCGTGCCAGGCAACTGGCCAGGTCCGGCAGGTCGGTGTCGTAGGTGTTTTCCACGCTGACCGACTGCCGACGGCTGTCATTATGCACGGCACGCTCATCGACACCCCGTGCCAGCCCCCACAAACGCTCGCCAAAGCTGCCGAACTCGCGCACCAGTGCCAGACGCGACCATTCGCGCAGCTCCAGGCAGGTTTCGATACCCAACCGCGCGAGCTTGTCTGCCGTTACCTTGCCCACCCCGTGCAACCTGGCCACCGGCAGGGCGGCGACGAATGCCTCCACTTCGCCCGGGGTAATCACGAACAGGCCATTGGGCTTGCGCCAGTCACTGGCGATCTTGGCCAGGAACTTGTTTGGCGCCACACCGGCCGAGACAGTGATATGCAGGGTGCGGGCGACACGGCGGCGGATATCCTCGGCAATGCGCGTGGCGCTGCCCGAGTACCACTGGCTGTCACTTACATCCAGGTAGGCCTCGTCCAGCGATAGCGGCTCGATCAGCTCGGTGTAGTCACGGAAGATCGTGTGGATTTCCCGCGAGGCTTCACGGTAGGCCTCGAAGCGCGGCTTGACGATCAGCAGGTCCGGGCACAGCTTCAGCGCGTGCCGCGACGACATGGCCGAACGCACGCCGTAGGCACGCGCTTCATAGTTGCAGGTGGCGATCACCCCACGGCGGTCGGCCGAGCCCCCCACCGCCATGGGCCGCCCGGCCAGGCGCGGGTCGTCACGCATTTCGATCGCGGCATAGAAGCAATCGCAGTCGACGTGGATGATCTTGCGCAAGGACATGGATGACCGTCAGCACTGTAAATTCATACAGATAGTATCGCATGCGCCCTCGGGTATGCAGCCTGTGCGCGACATTGCTCGATAATCGGCCTGAAAGCCCCGTCGCGCCTGAGCTGCGAGCCATATACAGACGCTAAGAGTTTGAACAGGAAAGGTTTTTTCAGAAAAAAGCTTGACACCCGCGGGTAAATCCGTAGAATTCGATCTCACAGGCGCGGGATGGAGCAGCCTGGTAGCTCGTCGGGCTCATAACCCGAAGGTCGTCGGTTCAAATCCGGCTCCCGCAACCAGATTCGAGAAAAGGCCACTGTTCACGCAGTGGCCTTTTTCTTTGCGTCAAATAATGCGCTGATAGAAATTTCAAAAAAATCAACGACTAGCGCTTGACACCCATTCTGAAAACTGTAGAATTCGCCCCACTGACGCGGGATGGAGCAGCCTGGTAGCTCGTCGGGCTCATAACCCGAAGGTCGTCGGTTCAAATCCGGCTCCCGCAACCATATTCGTCAGAACAAACCCCGCCTGTGTAACAGCAGCGCGGGGTTTGTTGTTTCTCCCCTCCTGCTTTTCGTCGCCCCCGATTCTCCCGTCCTCCAGCCAACCCGCAGGCTTGAGAGGTCATGCCCAGGATGAACTATCTTTAACCCTGCCAGGCCGCTGAAAGCGCTCGAGGCCGGAGTAACATTGGATACGTTTTTCCTAAGGGACTTTCACTTGGCCACACCTTTCCCTCACCTCGCGCTGCATGCCCGGGGCAATCCATGACTTCGCACAATCCCGAATCCCCGGTGCCGCTTGCCACAACGCTGCCTGGCGCCGCGCAACGTTTGCCCTTGCTGGAGCGTCTGAGCCGTTACCGCCAGCCCATCGGCCTGGTAGTTACCCTGGTGTTGTTCACCATGGCCTTGGTCGCCTGTCGCCACCTGTTGAGCGAGCTGGACATCTATGCCTTGCACGATGCCATGCTCAGCGTGCCTACCCAGTCGTTACTTGGCGCCTTGCTGGCAACTGTGCTCGGTTTCGTGATTCTGCTCGGTTACGAGTGGTCGGCCAGCCGCTATGCCGGCGTGAAACTGCCCGCGAGCAGCCTGGTGCTGGGCGGCTTCAGCGCTTTTGCCATAGGCAACGCCATCGGCCTGTCGATGCTTTCGGGCGGTTCGGTGCGCTATCGCCTGTATGCGCGCCAAGGGGTTGGCGCAGGTGAAGTTGCACGGATGACCGTTTTTGCCAGCCTGTCACTGGGCTGCGCGCTACCGCCCCTGGCCGCCTTGGCGACCTTGAGCGACCTGCCGGCGGCCTCGGCCGCACTGGGTTTGGCGCCAGGCTTGCTGGCGGGTATCGCCATAGCGGTGTTGCTGGTGTGCAGCGTGCTGGTGTTCGGCCTGTACCGCCGACGCCTGGCTGAACAGCCACTGGCCAACAACCTGCTGGTACAACTGGGCCGCCGCACGCTGCGCCTGCCGGGCGCACGCCTGGCGGCCCTGCAATTGCTGATCACCGCACTGGATGTCGCCGCTGCCGCCACCGTGCTGTATCTGCTGCTGCCCGAAGCACCGCCGTTCGGTGCCTTTGTCCTGGTGTACCTGCTGGCCTTGGCCGCAGGTGTGCTCAGCCACGTACCGGGCGGCGTCGGGGTATTCGAAGCCATACTACTGGCGGCTTTTGCCGACCAACTTGGCGCGGCGCCGCTGGCAGCGGCACTGCTGCTGTATCGGCTGATCTACGTGGTGCTGCCGCTGCTGCTGGCCTGCGCGCTGCTGCTGGCCAACGAGGCCCGGCGCTTGCTGTTCGCGCAACAGGCTATCAAGGCCGCTTCCGGGCTGGCTGCACCGATCCTTTCGATCCTGGTATTCCTGTCCGGGGTGGTGCTGCTGTTCTCCGGTGCCACGCCCGAAATCGACACCCGCCTGGAGCACATGGGTTTCCTGGTTCCGCACCGCCTGATCGATGCTTCGCATTTTGGCGCCAGCCTGATCGGCGTGCTGTGCCTGCTGCTGGCCCAAGGCCTGCGCCGGCGCCTGTCCGCCGCCTGGCTGCTGACCACCGTGCTGTTGCTGGTCGGTGCCCTGCTGTCGCTGCTCAAGGGCTTCGATTGGGAAGAGGCCTGCTTGCTGACCCTCACTGCCGCCCTGCTCGCTCTGTTCCGCCGTTCCTTCTACCGCCCCAGTCGTTTGCTCGAGTTGCCGTTCTCGCCGGTGTTTCTGGTAGCCAGCGCCTGTGTGGTCGGCGCATCGGTTTGGTTGTTGCTGTTCGCCTACCAGGATGTTCCCTACAGCCATCAGCTGTGGTGGCAGTTCACCCTCGATGCTGATGCCCCGCGTGGTCTGCGCGCCGCCATGGGCAGCGCCTTGCTGCTGGCGGCCGTGGCCCTGACCTGGCTGCTGCGTACCGCACCACCGGTGATCCACTTGCCTGACGAAGAAGAGCTGCTGCGTGCCAACCGCATTCTGCTGGCATCCGACCAGCCAGATGGCGGCCTGGCGCTGACCGGTGACAAGGCGCTGCTGTTCCACCCTGGCAACAACGCCTTCCTTATGTACGCCCGTCGCGGTCGCAGCTTGGTAGCCCTGTACGACCCGATCGGCCCGGCCCAGGAGCGCGCCGAGATGATCTGGCAGTTCCGTGACCTGTGCGACCTGCACCATGCCCGCCCGGTGTTCTATCAGGTGCGCGCCGAGAACCTGCCGTTCTACATGGACATCGGCCTGACTGCGCTGAAGCTGGGTGAAGAAGCCCGGGTCGACTTGCGCCGTTTCGATCTCGAAGCCAAGGGCAAGGAAATGAAGGACCTGCGCTACACCTGGAACCGCGGCGGCCGTGACGGCCTGAGTCTGGAAATCCACGAACCCGGGCATGCCCCGCTGGCAGAGCTGAAGGAAATTTCCGACGCCTGGCTTGGCGGCAAGAACGTGCGCGAGAAAGGCTTCTCGCTGGGGCGCTTCAGCCCTGAATACCTGCAGCATTTTCGCATTGCCCTGATCCGCTTCCAAGGCCGCCCGGTGGCTTTCGCCAACCTGCTGGAAACCCATGGCAAGGAACTGGCCAGCCTCGACCTTATGCGTGCGCACCCCGAGGCCCCGAAGCTGACCATGGAATTCATGATGATCGGCCTGATCTTGCACTACAAAAGCCATGACTACGCCCGCTTCAGCCTGGGCATGGTGCCGCTTTCCGGCCTGCAGCCACGGCGTGGGGCGCCCTTGACCCAGCGCCTGGGCTCGATGGTGTTCCGCCGTGGCGAGCAGTTGTACAACTTCCAGGGGCTTCGACGCTTCAAGGACAAGTTCCAACCGGACTGGGAACCCCGTTACATGGCCGTGCCGGCCGGGCTCGACCCGCTGGTGGCACTGGCTGACACCGCCGCCCTGATCGCAGGCGGCCTGACTGGATTGGTGAAACGTTGATGACCCGACGCTTTTGGCTGTACCTGCTGGTTCCCCTGCTGTTGGCTGCCCTGGGAGGCGCGCTGGCGTTCTGGCTATGGACGCGCCCGGCTCCCGAGGCACGCCTGGAACAACTGAGCATCAATGACACCCGCATCACCCGTGTGACCCCAGCCGTGCACCCCAAGGCCCGGGTGGCCATCGGCGTACCCCAGGACCAGGCGCTGACCGACAGGCAGCTGCTGGACCTGGCCCAGGCTGGCGAAGCGCAACTGGTGCAGGTGATCCTGCCGCCCAATGACTGCAGCAAACAACAACAGGCCCTGGACCAGGCCTTGGGCCAGTTACCGGAGAAGCCGACCCTGGTTGCCGGTATCGGCCCTGGCGCCGCCCAGGCCTGGCGCTGGCTGGCCAGCCAGAACAACGACAAGGCGCGGGCGATTTCCGTGGGCTTCAGCCTGGAACAGCCGGGCTGCCAGACAGCGCTGCCGAAGTCGGCCGCCCACGGCCACTGGAACGTCGCCTGGAACGATAACCCGGATGACGCCAGCGCCGCCTTCGTGCGCGACCAGGCCAATGCCGAAACCAGCATCAGTGACTACGACATCCACCTGCCACAAGTGCTCAAGGCCCAACTGACCCAGGCCCTGGTCGGCCACGACGGCAACGCCCTGGCCATTCCGGTAGTCGAGGTGCCAGCCGGGCAGACCACCGACACGGTCACCCTGTTCCTTTCCGGTGATGGCGGCTGGCGAGACCTGGACCGCGACGTGGCCGGGGAAATGGCCAAGCTTGGTTACCCGGTGGTCGGCATCGACACGCTGCGCTACTACTGGCAACACAAGACCCCGGAACAAAGCGCCGCCGACCTGTCCGAGCTGATGCAGCACTACAGACAGAAGTGGGGCACCAAGCGCTTCGTGCTGACCGGCTATTCGTTCGGTGCCGACGTCCTGCCGGCGATCTACAACCGCCTGCCGGCCGAGGACCAGCAGCGTATCGACGCGGTGATGCTGCTGGCCTTTGCCCGCAGCGGCAGCTTCGAGATCGAAGTCGAGGGCTGGCTGGGCAAGGAAGGCCAGGAAGCGCCAACCGGGCCGGAAATGGCCAAACTGCCGGCGTCCAAGGTGGTGTGTGTGTATGGCGTGGAAGAAACCGACGAGAGCGGTTGCACCGACAAGACTGCGGTGGGTGAACGCCTGAAGCTGCCGGGGGGGCACCACTTCGACGAAAACTACCCGGCACTGGCCAAGCGCCTGATCGGTGAGATCGAGACGCGCCAGGGCAAGTCGAGTGTGGCTGAGCAGAACTGATAAGGCTTGCGGCCCATTCGCGGGTAAACCCGCCCCCACAGGTACAGCGCAAGCTTTGAAAGCTATGCGCTCCCTGTGGGAGCGGGTACTGCCTTGAAATCTGTGTTGCCCCTCAGATCTCGACCTGGGTCCCCAGCTCGATCACCCGGTTCAGCGGCAGGTTGAAGAAGCGCAAGTTGCCGTTGGCATTCTTCAGCAGGAACGCGAACAGGTTGCCCCGCCAGCGCGACATCCCCTCCAGCCGTGAGGCGATCACGGTCTCGCGGCTGAGGAAGAAGGTGGTGCGCATCGGGCTGAAGTCCAGGTCTTCCAGGTGGCACAGCTTCAACGCCGCCGGCACGTCCGGTTCGTCCATGAAGCCGAAGTGCAGCAACACGCGGAAGAACCCATCGCCATAGGCCTCCACTTCAAAGCGCTCCTGTTCCGGCACGCGTGGCCGGTCCTCGCTGACCACCGTCAACAGCACCACCTGGCTGTGCAGCACCTGGTTATGCAGCATGTTGTGCAACAGCGCATGGGGCACCGCATCGGAGCGTGCCGTGAGGAACACCGCCGTGCCTTCGACCCGGTGCGGAGGCTGAATGCGGATACTGCTGATGAACAGCTGCAGCGGCAGCGCGCCTTCGTCGATGCGCTCCATCAGGATCTGCTTGCCACGCTTCCAGGTGCTCATCAACAGGAACAGCACAGCGCCGGCCAAGACCGGGAAGGCCCCGCCCTGGATGATCTTCGGCACGTTGGCGGCAAAGAACAGCCCATCCACCAACAGGAAACCCATCAGGATCGGCACCGCCAGCACCGTTGGCCACTTCCATAGCAGCAGCATCACCGCCGAAACCAGGATGGTGGTCATCAGCATGGTACCGGTCACAGCCACCCCGTATGCCGCCGCCAGGGCACCGGATGACTCGAAACCGAGCACCAGCAGTACCACGCCGACCATCAGTGTCCAGTTGATCGCACCAATATAGATCTGCCCTTGTTCATCGCTGGAAGTGTGCTGGATCTGCATGCGTGGGATGTAGCCCAGCTGAATGGCCTGGCGGGTCAGGGAGAACGCCCCCGAGATCACCGCCTGCGAAGCGATCACCGTGGCCATGGTAGCCAGGCCGACCATCGGCAGCAGTGCCCAGCCCGGCGCCAGCAGGTAGAACGGGTTACGTGCTGCATCCGGGTCCTGCAGCAGCAACGCGCCCTGGCCAAAGTAGTTGAGCACCAGCGCCGGCAGCACCAGGGCAAACCAGGCCCGAGCGATCGGCTTGCGGCCAAAGTGGCCCATGTCGGCGTACAGCGCCTCGGCACCGGTCAGCGCCAGGACCACCGCGCCGAGAATGGCAACGCCCATGCCGGGGTGAACCACGAAGAAGTTGACCGCCCAGGCCGGGTTGAAAGCCTTGAGCACTTCCGGGCTCTGCGATATGCCGTACACGCCCAGCGAGCCCAGCGCCAGGAACCAGGTGACCATGATCGGGCCGAACAGCTTGCCGATCTTCTCGGTGCCGTGCTTCTGCACCAGGAACAGCGCCACCAGGATCACCAGCGAAATCGGTACAACCCAGTGATCGATACCATCAAACGCCAGGCCCATGCCTTCCACCGCCGACAGCACCGACACCGCCGGCGTGATCATGCTGTCGCCATAGAACAGCGAAGCGCCGATCAACCCGCACACCACCATCAACGTACGCAACCTCGGGTAGGCCGCCGTGGCCCGCCGCGCCAGCGCGGTCAGCGCCATGGTGCCGCCCTCGCCCTGGTTGTCGGCGCGCAGGATGAACATCACGTACTTGAACGACACTACCCATAGCAGCGACCACAGGATCAGCGACAGGATCCCCAGCACGCCGTCATGGTTGACCGGCACTCCGTACCCGCCGCTGAAGACCTCCTTGAGGGTATACAACGGGCTGGTGCCGATATCGCCATAAACCACCCCGACCGCCGCCACGAGCAGGCTCAACGACCGCGTCGCACCCTGCTTCCCCTCGTGCCCGCCCTCGGCGTGACTGCTTGCCTGAACCATCGACCACTCCCGCAGACGGCCTTGCAAGGCCAGTAAAATTCCCGATGCGCCAGGTGATACTGATACCCCCGGCGCAATGGCGCGAAGCATAGCGCAGCGTTCGTCGCATTTCTGCTGGTCAAGCGACCCTGCGCTCGCTAGAATTGCGCACTTTTTGATCAGAGGCGCCAAAAGCGCCCGTCAAGATCGCCCCCGATTCCGGCCGGGCGACCTGCATTCAATACCGAGGTTAGTCATGTCCACCACGCCCGCCACCCCCAAGGTAGGTTTCGTAAGCCTGGGTTGCCCAAAAGCCCTGGTCGATTCCGAGCGCATCCTGACCCAGCTGCGCATGGAAGGCTATGAAGTCGTGCCCACCTACGAGGACGCCGACGTAGTGGTGGTCAACACCTGCGGCTTCATCGACAGCGCCAAGGCCGAGTCGTTGGAAGTGATCGGCGAAGCGATCAAGGAAAACGGCAAGGTCATCGTCACCGGTTGCATGGGTGTCGAGGAAGGCAGCATCCGTGACGTGCACCCGAGCGTGCTGTCGGTCACCGGCCCGCAGCAGTACGAGCAGGTGGTCAACGCCGTGCACGAAGTGGTGCCACCACGCCAGGACCACAACCCGCTGATCGACCTGGTGCCGCCGCAGGGCGTCAAGCTGACCCCGCGCCATTATGCGTATCTGAAGATTTCCGAAGGCTGCAACCACAGCTGCAGTTTCTGCATCATCCCGTCGATGCGCGGCAAACTGGTCAGCCGCCCGGTCGGCGAAGTGCTGAGCGAGGCCGAGCGCCTGGTCAAGGCCGGGGTCAAGGAGATCCTGGTGATTTCCCAGGACACCAGCGCCTACGGCGTCGACGTCAAGTACAAGACCGACTTCTGGAACGGCCGCCCGGTCAAGACCCGCATGCTCGAGCTGTGCGAAGCCCTGAGCAGCCTGGGTGCCTGGGTACGTCTGCACTACGTGTACCCGTACCCGAACGTCGACGACGTGATCCCGCTGATGGCCGCCGGCAAGATCCTGCCGTACCTGGATATCCCGTTCCAGCACGCCAGCCCGAAAGTGCTCAAGGCCATGAAGCGCCCGGCCTTCGAAGACCGCACCCTGGCACGTATCAAGAACTGGCGCGAGCAGTGCCCGGAGCTGGTGATTCGCTCCACCTTCATCGTCGGCTTCCCGGGCGAGACCGAGGAAGACTTCCAGTACCTGCTGGACTGGCTGACCGAAGCCCAGCTGGACCGCGTGGGCTGCTTCCAGTACTCGCCGGTAGAAGGCGCCCCGGCCAACGACCTGGGCCTGGAAGAAGTGCCGGACGACGTCAAGCAGGACCGCTGGGACCGCTTCATGGCCCACCAGCAGGCCATCAGCGCCGCCCGCCTGCAACTGCGCATCGGCAAGGAAATCGACGTGCTGATCGATGAAGTGGAGGAGCAAGGTTCGGTTGGCCGCAGCTTCTTCGATGCCCCGGAAATCGACGGCAGCGTGTTCATCGATGGCGACCACGGCTTCAAGCCGGGTGACAAGGTACGTTGCCGCGTGGTGGATGCCGACGAATACGACATGTGGGCTGAACCCATCTAACGCAGCAGCAAACTGAAAAGCCCCTGCCCCGCCATTCCCCACAAGGAACTCCCGGGCCAGGGGCTTTTTCGTCAGAACGCGTGAAAAAGCATCAGGCCGCCCTCTGCATCCGGGCTGGCATCCGAGAAGCCTTTGACTGCATAGAGTTGCACTTTCCACTGCTGGTTGAGCTTGTGTGTCAGGAACAGGGTAAGTTCCTTGATCTGCGCACCCGTCGAAACGACCTTCTGCCGCCAGTCGTAGGAGGCACCCGCCGAAGTGCCTGCAGCCACGGGCATGGCGAAGCCGAGGCTGGCAAATATCGGGTCGTCGAAATCACTGTCCGGCGGGTCGCCGAACTTCTTCCAGCCCAGGGTCGCGAAGCCGGTCACCGGGCCAAAGGCCTTGGCGATGTCGACCTGGCCGGTGTAGTCGTATTCACCGGTGCCCAGGCACTGGTCTTCATCGGCAGTGGGGAATTTGACCTTGCCGATCAGGTCCAGCATCAGGCCACCGTCACTGCCGTCGAGCAGGGCGTAACCGGCGCTGGCAACCGTGTCTCCCAGCCCGCTTTCCACATCCCGGCAGCCACCGGGCAAGGGGTCACCATTCGGGCCCACTTCAGGGTTGGTGATGCGCAGCCAGGGCACAGTGACCTTGTAGGTCATTGGGCCGGTTTCATACTTGCCGACCACGGGGATGTACCAGATTTCCGAGGTTGTACCCGTGCCATAATCGCCACTTGAATAGTCCATGCCTATGGCGGCGCTGAAGGTATCGCCCAGGACCGACGCGCTGGCGCATGACAGCAAGCAGGCGAAAAGAGGGAGCGTGGGTCTCATCTGCACCTCGGTATCCCGAACTGGAAAGGTGATCGCACCTACCCAGCCTAGTTGCCTAATGCCCGGATCGCTCTGGATGCTCCACTTTTTCGGCTTTCTCTACTGTCTCGGGTCTTTCGACCTTCTCTACTTTCTCGACCTTCTCAACTTTTTCTACCTTCTCGACTTTCTCAGGCTTCTCGATCTTCTCGACCTTCTCGACCTTCTCGACCTTCTCGACCTTCTCGACTTTTTCAGGCTTTTCGATCTTCTCGACCTTTTCGGGCTTCTCGGCTTTCTCGATCTTCTCTACTTTTTCTACCTTCTCTGCTTATTCAATTTTTTCCACCTTTTCGAGCTCGACCTTCTCTACCCGGTCAGAGCTTCCGCTATTGCTGCTCTCGGGTTGCTCCAAGGTGTCGACATGTTCCGACTTTCCGGACTTGTCCACGCGCTCAGTACCGTCCCGACCACTGGAATCGTCAACACCGCCGTGCCCGTTGTGGTCATCACTGCTTTCAATGCGATCACTGGTCGCATCGCGTCCGCCATGCCCGCTATTGCTGGAACCGTCAGCGTCACGGGTGCCGTGCCCGCTGCCACGCCCCGAATGCCCTCGGTCCGGGTTGTCGGCACGGCTGTCATCGAACTCCACACGGGTTGCCCGCAGCTCGTGCTTGCCATTGAACACCCCGCTCACCCGCACACGTTGATCGAGCGCCAATGCCCCGGGCTGCTTGCCGACGATCACGGTACCCTGCCCCAGCGTCACCTTGATGCCTGCCACCACCAGTTGTTGAGCGTGGCTGCGCTGTACCAGCCCCTCGATCACCGCCGTCTGCACACGGCCAGCAAAAGGCAGGCTCGGGTCTGGGCGGGTTTGCGCCACTTCCAGCTGGCGTCCGGTCCACTGCCCACGTACCAGCACTTCCCTCGCAGGTGCCACACGGGTTCCCAGCTTCAGCCCCTGGAGGCTGCCGGCACGGTCTACCGCACCGATGGCACTGGCTTCCCTGAGCCCCAGCGCCCGCTCGATACGGCTGGCTACCACTTCACCCTTGGCATCGCGCAGGCCACTGACCCTGACCGGCTCGCCCGGGCGCAACCCTTCAGCCACCCGCGCCCCTGCAGCAAGCCGCACGGGTTGGCCCATGACCCGCAGGGGGGCCGATGCATTGGGCAGTGCCGTCAGCGGCCCTTCGTAAACGTTGAGGATCGAGATGCGCCCTGCTTGCAGGCCGCGTTTGCCGGCAAATGCCTCAACCGCGACAACCTGGCCGATTGCCAGGTGAGCGCTACTGGCAGGCGCACCGTTTTCACTCACCGGTACGTCCTTGCCAAAGTGCACTTCCAGGCCATTGACGCAGATCGAGGCGAACCCGGTAATGGTGCCGACGATGCCCGTGCCACCGGTACCGCCCGGGCGCAGGATCGGTGCGCCGGTACCGCCTGCCCCGCCGTGATCGATGAAGGTGCCGTCCACACCGTCGGCCACCGCACCGGTCCCCCCCGTGCCGCCGGGACGCTGCGGCAGCGGCGCACCGGTGCCACCCACTCCGCCGTTTTCGCTGCGTACACCGGTACCACCGACACCGCCCGTCCTGGCCCCGGTACCACCAATACCGCCGGGAAACTGCAAGCCCGCCGCCCCCGCCATACCCACTTCGTCACGGCTGACACATACCGGTGCTGCGGCCACCTCGGCAGGCGCCACCAGGTTCAGCCCGAAACCCAGGACCAGTGTGACCACACTGAGGCAGCGCGCGAGGGAAGTCATGGGTCGGGTGTCTTCGACAAATCGGGGTCGGTAGTTTCAGTGTAGAAATAAAGCCCTACCGTGATGCGCTGACGTTGCTCGGCGCTGGGCACATCGGCATCTTCCAGGTCTGATGCAAGCCGGCTGAAGGCAAGCAGCATCTGCATGCCGTCCTTGTCCACCGCTGCACGCAAATGGTCGACGCTGGCCGGGCTCAAGGCGTCGTAGTGCACACTGCGTTCAAAGAACGGCTGGCCGTCCCCACTCAGGTTGTGCACTGCTGCGCAGGCATGGTCATGCAGGTTGTGCCCAAAGTACGCGGCCTTTTCGTCGAAGCCCTTCTGCGGCACGAATGCCTGGGCTTCCAGGTGGACACAGTCCTGGTCGTCGAGCCGGACGATACCCAGGCGCAACCACTCATCCAGCACCACCCGCCCGCGGATGTCGGTGCTGATCTTCGCCACCAGCGCATCGAAGGAACGATCGCCGCCAACGCTCGCCAGACGCGGCAACGGCAGCGCCTGGCCAGGCTCCGAGCAGAACGGCTTGCCAGTGGTCCACATATTGACCAACTGTGCACCTAATGTAATGTTTTCCGGCAGCGCGGCGAGCGACGCCCCCCCCTCGCTACGCAAACGCCGGACATCCTTGCGATGCACGCCCGTGAGCAGGCTGATGCGGCTGTCGGTCGGCACTGTACCGTCCAGGCGAAACTCGCGATGCGCTACATCGACGAACACTTCCTTGAGCAGGTCGGCGAACATCGTGTAGGTGACCCCTTTGCGCAGCATCAGGCGCACCAGAGGACGCATGACACGCCGCAGTGCGCTTAACATCGAAGGGGGGATGGTAGGCGATTGCATTGAGCGCATTCCTTGACAGATGAACCCAGTATACGACGCGGGAAAAGATCCCACACCAACTGTGACCATATCCCTGACGAGATGAGGGATAGTCGTCGGCGCTCATTGCATTCGCGTTGAGTGGGGCTGCCGTGTATCCGAACCTGGCCTCATACAGGCCCGCCCCGTGGGCGCTGCATGAGACCGTTCAGAGCCAGTCAGCTCCTGCTGTTGTCATCACCCGGTTCGCCACCCAGATGGTCGCCACGATCATCACCAGGTTCACCACCAACGTGATTGCCGTGGTCATCGCCAGGCTCACCGCCAACATGATTGCCATGATCGTCCCCGGGCTCACCGCCAACGTGATTGCCATGATCGTCACCGGGCTCACCGCCAACGTGATTGCCGTGATCGTCCCCAGGCTCACCGCCAACGTGATTGCCATGATCGTCACCCGCTTCAGCGTGGTTGCCGCTGCGCCCAGAGTTCGAGGAACCGTCATGGCCGCGCCCACTGTTGCCGGCATGGCCATCTCCATCCCCACCAGCGCCGTGGCCGCCGCCCTCACCGCCATGGCCGCCACCACCACCGCCGTGACCACCACCGCCACCACCGTGGCCACCACCGCCACCACCGCCACCACCATGGCCTCCACCGCCACCACCGTGGCCACCGCCGCCACCACCATGGCCTCCACCGCCGCCACCGCCGCCACCGTGACCACCGCCGCCGCCATGGCCACCACCACCCCCACCATGGCCACCGCCGCCACCTCCGTGACCGCCTCCACCACCACCATCCTTGGCGTAGGCGCTGGAGCCATTGGAAATCGAGTCAGGGACCAGAACGATGGAAGTCGACAGCACGCCAGCAACGGCAGCCGCCAATATCGCTTTTTTGAACAGCACATGGATTTGCATATTTCGTCTCCAGGTCGTCGCCGTGAGAAACGCCAAATCAAGCCGGGAATCCTGTGTCAGGTTCTTGCTTTTCATTTTGTGGGAATTTTTCCCACAGGAAATTAATAGACCGCCACCCCCCGAGATTCAAGCAGCGCACGGAGAAGCCGACCGGTGGTTGGCCTGCTATGTTTGCCTTATCGTCATGGAGGAACACCGGCATGCATTCGGTACTGACGCTGCAAACCCCGCGCTTGAGTGACTACGGCGAACTGGTACAGGTGTGGGAGGACTCGGTACGCGCCACCCACGACTTCCTGCCGGATTGCTACATCGTCTTGCTGCGCGACCAGGTGCTGCGTCGCTACCTAGATGCAGTGATGCTGATCTGCTGCAAGGACCGCCAGCGCATCTGCGGCTTCGCCGGGGTCGCCAACGGGCGCGTGGACATGCTGTTCGTCGCACCGGACTACCGTGGCAAAGGGGTTGGCAAGCGCCTGCTGCACTATGCGATCGACGAACTGAATGCCGAGCGCCTGGACGTCAATGAACAGAACCCGCAAGCCCTGGGTTTCTACCTGCATGAGGGCTTCGAGGTGATCGGCCGTTCGGAAACCGACGGCCTGGGGCAACCCTACCCACTGCTGCACATGCGCCTGCGCAAAACGGCGTAAATGACACAGATTCCCAGCCCCTCTGCCGCGCGGGCAGGTACAATGCAGGTCTTTCCCTGCCTTTGCGAATTGCCGTCATGTCCGAACCCGTCCGCCTGTCCAAACGCCTTATCGAGCAGCTTGGCTGCTCCCGCCGCGAGGCCGAGCTGTATATCGAGGGCGGCTGGGTCACGGTCGATGGCGTGGTGGTCGAGCAACCGCAGTTCAAGGTCGAGCAGCAGCGCGTCGAACTGCTGCCGGGTGCCCGTGCCGAAACGCTGGAACCGGTAACCCTGCTGCTGAACCAGCCGGCCAGCGTGGACAGCGAAACCGCCCGCGCCAGCATGAACATGAGCAACCTCAGCGAAGCCCACCGCGAAGGCGTGCGCGCACTGCACGGGCATTTTGCCCGGCAGGCCTGCGTGGCGCCGCTGGAGCGCGGTGCCAGCGGCCTGCAGGTATTCACCCAGGACTGGCGGGTAACCCGCAAGATCGACGCCGACCTGCGCCGCCTGGAACAGGAATTCATCGTTGAAGTGCGCGGCGAGACCACGCCCCAGGCGCTGGAACGCCTGGCGCGCGGCGCCACCCGCAATGACCGCGAGCTGCCTAAAGCCAAGGCCAGCTGGCAGAACGAAACCCACCTGCGCATGGCCCTGAAAAACCCGCAGCCAGGGCAGATCGCCGAGCTGTGCGCCTACCTGCGCCTGGAGCTGGTAGGCATGCGCCGCATTCGCCTGGGTGGCGTATCGATGGGCAAGTTGCCCCTGGGCCAGTGGCGCTACCTGGCCACTACCGAACGTTTCTAAGCAATACGCCGCGCCACAGGTGCGGCACCTGAACAGGATTCTGCAACAATGAACCACAACGACGTCCTGCGCAGCCTGCGCTACATGCTCAAGGTGAATGACGCCAAGATGGCCGAAATCATCGGGCTATCCGGCCTCGACGTGCATCCCCTGGTGCTGGCCACCTACCTGAAGAAGGAAGACGAGGAAGGCTTCGTGCGTTGCCCGGAACGGGTCATGGCGCACTTTCTCGACGGCCTGGTGATCCACCGCCGCGGCAAGGATGACAGCCGCCCGCCGCAGCCGATCGAGCTGCCGGTGACCAACAACCTCATCCTCAAGAAGCTGCGGGTGGCCTTCGAGCTCAAGGAAGATGACCTGCATGCGATCCTCAAGTCGGTCAACTTCCCGGTCAGCAAACCCGAGCTCAGCGCGCTGTTCCGCAAGGCCGGCCATGACAACTACCGCCCGTGCGGCGACCAGCTGCTGCGCAACTTCCTCAAGGGCCTGACCCTGCGCGTGCGCGGCTGATTGGCCATGCAGCATACGGTTACCCCGGTCGGCATCATCCGCTCCTGTTTCAAGGAAAAGTTCGCCATCCCGCGCCAGCCGCAACTGGCGCCCGCCGCACGCGGTGTACTCGAGCTGCTGCCGCCGTTCGACCAGGGCGATGCGGTCGAGGGGCTGGA
Source organism: Pseudomonas sp. SA233 (assembly GCF_054792385.1). NCBI lineage: Bacteria > Pseudomonadati > Pseudomonadota > Gammaproteobacteria > Pseudomonadales > Pseudomonadaceae > Pseudomonas > Pseudomonas sp. SA233. The sequence goes on from NZ_CP096449.1 coordinate 4,423,371, forward strand.
ACAGGTCAGCCATGTCTGGCTGCTGTTCCTGTTCCACCAGGCGCTGGAAGACAAACCCCGCCTGAAGGTGCGGCCACCGCGCCTGGGTGGCAACAAGAGCATGGGTGTGTTCGCCACCCGCGCCACTCACCGGCCCAATGGCATCGGCCAGTCGGTGGTGCGCCTGGAAGGCGTGGAGCCAGGGCGCCTGCTGCTGTCTGGTATCGACCTGCTCGACGGTACGCCGGTGCTGGATATCAAACCGTATGTGCCTTACGCCGATAGCATCGCTGGCGCCAGCAACCAGATGGCCAGCCAAGCGCCTGCCGCGATCGCCGTGCAGTGGGGCGACAACGCCCTGCCCCAGGCCCGCGAACATGCACTGCGCCTGGGTGAACCGCTGGTGGAGCTGATCGAGCAGTGCCTTGCGCAGGACCCACGGCCGGCCTACCAGATGCCGCCGGCCGAGCGGGTGTATGGGGTGAAGTTCTGGGATGTGCAGGTAAGGTGGCATTACCCGCAGCCGGACGTGATCCGGGTGCTGGAGGTGGTGCTGGCCTGACCTCTGGACTGTACGCGGTCTTCGCGCCTGTACGCGGTCCCTTGTAGGAGCGGCCTTGTGTCGCGAAAGGGGCGCGTAGCGGCCCCAGGATCTCGGCCATCCTGCAAGGTTGCCGGGGCTGCTACGCAGCCCTTTCGCGACACAAGGCCGCTCCTACAGAGGACCGCGCACAGGTATGAAGGCACATGAAAAAGGCGACCCTGAGGTTAATGCCAGTCAGTTAAGCTGACTGGCATTTTCATTTTCGGGTCGGATATTTTGCAGGGCGCTGCTTCACCACTCTGGGGAACCATCGATCGGGTCGCCGATGGGGTAGGACATACTGAGCCGCTGACGCCTGCAGATCTGCCAAAAAACCTGGCAAGTTGCCGGGATGGTTTAATGACGTGCCATGCAGCAAGCCCAGAATCGCCCAGCTACAAGCGGTAAAGCTCATCTCGCATGGGTACACGCCTGGGCACTGTCTCGACATCTGCACCATCTGATAACGCAATAGGTTGTAGCCCAACAGCACGCCCCACAGCTCTTGCGCAATCATCTCCGGCGTCTTGCTTCTCAGGGTGTATTCGCCCCCCAGAAGTCCTTGTTTGATCTCCCGATAACCCAGCTCGATTTCCCAGCGCTGACTGTAAAGATCAACGATCTCATCGCCAGGGAAGCGCTGCGCATCGGTCATTGAGGTCAAGACACTCACAACCTTTCCTTTGATTGTTTTGCTCAGCAGTCGTGCCCGCATTTCCAGCGGCAAGCCTGGCCATTGCTTGCGGGCCTGGGGCGATGTGCGCAGGACGACCACGGCATCGTTGCGTCCTAGCGTGTGTTCCACCTCGTACTGAGTGCCCTTTTTCACAGGGATCAGCCAGTGTCGATGCTCACCTTGTGACTGCCAGTGGTGCAGCAAGCCCAACGAATAGAAACCTTTATCGAACAGGGTCAGCGAGTGGTTCGGCGTGGTCGCGATCAGCTGCTCTGCCAGCTTCATTTCACTACTGTGGTAGCTCTCGAAAGTGCTGTTTATCAGTAAGTGGCTGGTCAGCTCCATCTGGCAGACCATCCTAACCTGAGGAAAACCGCCATCCCCATGCTGATTGGTAGCGCCCCCGTAAAACGCACGGTTTTCAGCTGTGTCAGGCGTACTCCAGACAACACCGTCCACACCAAGCAGCGTCAAGCCCAACCAGTGCGGGTGCTTGGTTTCTTCGTGCCACCGCTGCTGAGTGAGCGTGAAAACTTCACGTACAGCTTCACTGCCCAGTCGCTGCCGCCCTTGTACAACAGCACTGGGGGCCACCAGAGGCCTCTTGCCCGGCAGCATGATGTCCATGTGGTTTACGACATCCCAAGCCGACATACGGCGGAACAGCGCCATGCCGATGATGCACCACACCAGGCTCTCAAGCGGGAGGCGTCGCTTGCGAATGGTCGCGACACCTGCCGTCTCAAAAGCTTGTTGCACAAGATCAGGATCGAGCAACGCCCCCAGCCCCTCGAGGGCATGTGGCCGCGATGCCATTTCGTGAGTGAGGGAGAGGGCTTGTGACAGGCGCATAAAAAATCCGATGCTCGTTTCCAAGCATCGGATTTTGCGGCCTACGGGCTAAAGCTCAAAGCGTCAGTCTTAACTGACTGGCATTAACCCTGAGGTCGCCTTTTTCTTTTCACCATCCCGCGATCAGCGAGCCGGGCCTTCAGCCACGCCCAGGTCGTCGGTCGGACGGGTATCGACCAGCGGCGCACCACCGGAGGCCAGCTCCGATGCCAGCTTGTCGTTGTCCATTTCCTTCACCCACTTGGCCACGACCACGGTGGCAACGGCGTTGCCAACCAGGTTGGTCAGCGCGCGGGCTTCGGACATGAAGCGGTCAATGCCGAGGATCAGCGCCAGGCCGGCAACCGGCAGGTGGCCAACGGCCGACAGGGTGGCGGCCAGGACGATGAAGCCCGAACCGGTAACACCGGCAGCACCTTTGGAAGCCACCAACAGCACCAGCAGCAAGGTGATCTGGTGAGTGATGTCCATGGTAGTGTCAGTGGCCTGGGCGATGAACACCGCAGCCATGGTCAGGTAGATCGAGGTGCCATCGAGGTTGAACGAGTAACCGGTCGGGATCACCAGGCCAACCACCGACTTCTTCGCACCCAGGCGCTCCATCTTGGCCAGCATGCGTGGCAGGGCCGACTCCGAGGACGAAGTGCCCAGCACGATCAGCAGTTCTTCACGGATGTAGCGGATCAGCTTGAGGACACTGAAGCCGTGGGCGCGGCAGATACCGCCCAGCACCACCAGCACGAACAGCAGGCAGGTGATGTAGAAGCAGGCCATCAGGTAGCCCAGTTGCACCAGCGAGCCAACGCCGTACTGGCCGATGGTGAAGGCCATTGCACCGAAGGCACCGACCGGGGCCAGTTTCATGATCATGTTGATGATGTTGAACATGACATGGGCGAAGCGGTCGATCATGTCCAGCACCGGCTTGCCATAGCTGCCCAGGCGGTGCAGGGCGAAGCCGAACAGCACGGAGAACATCAGCACTTGCAGGATGTCGCCGTTGGCGAAGGCGCCGACCACGGTGTTCGGGATGACGTTGAGCAGGAAGCCGACGGTGGTCTGCTGAGCGCCGGCGGCGGCGTAGGCAGCCACGCTGCTGGCGTTCAGGGTGCTGACATCGATGTGCATGCCAGCGCCCGGCTTGACCACGTTGACAACGACGAGGCCGATGATCAGGGCGACCGTGGAGACGATTTCGAAGTACAGCAGCGCGTAGCCGCCAGTCTTGCCGACCGACTTCATGCTCTGCATGCCGGCGATGCCGCTGACCACGGTGCAGAAGATGATCGGGGCGATGACCATCTTGATCAGTTTGACGAAGCCGTCCCCCAAGGGTTTGAGGGCGACGCCCGTCTCCGGATAGTAGTGGCCGAGCAGGATACCGATGGTGATGGCGACCAACACCTGGACATACAGGGATTTGTACAGCGGCTGACGTGTCGTCATGGCTAATTTTCCTCAAGTGTGCCGGTTCACCCTTCCCAGGGCGATGGGGCACCTGAATCGCTAACCCTCCTGCACCCGGAGGGATTTGTCGTTGTGTTCGAGCTGCCTGGGCAGGCCTCTGCGAGGATCAATAGCAAGGGTGGTGCCAAAATGCCCACGAAGGGTGCAAGTGCCGTATTTGCGAGGGATAAACGCCCAACGACGGGGCGAATTTCCTGAGGAAGGCTGGCGGATTTCCGCCCGTTGGCGGGATTTGTACAGGGGCATTGGCGGGAATCCGCCCATTGTGGTTTGCCTGTGCCGGCCTCTTCGCGGGTAAACCCGCTCCCACAGGAACCGCACAGGTCTCGAGTGCAGTGCACCCCTGTGGGAGCGGGTTTACCCGCGAAGAGGCCGGCCAAGCCAGCAAATCACTCGAGGTTGAAGGTGATCCTGAACGCCGCGCCCCCCAGAGGAGAATCCCCCAGGCTCAGCTCGGCGTCATAGCTGTCGACGATATCCTTGACCACTGCCAGCCCGATCCCCTGCCCCGGGTGCTGGCTGTCCAGCCGCTCCCCACGCTCCAGAATCCGCTCACGCTGGTCCGCCGGCACCCCCGGCCCGTCGTCCTCGATGCACAAGGTCAACCGCCCAGGCGCCTGCTCCAGGCTCACGCGCACCTGGCCCAGGCTCAGGCGGTAGGCGTTCTCCAGCAGGTTGCCCAGCAGCTCCAGCAACGCGCCCTGCTCCATCGGCACCTGCGCCGCATCGGGCAGTTGCAGCGTCACGTTCACCCGCTTGTCCCGGTACACCTTGGCCAAGGTACTGCACAGGCTGTCGAGCAACGGTCGCAGCAACACGCTGTGGCGCACTAGGCCACTCTTGCGCAGGCTGGCGCGTTGCAGCTGGTAGTCGATCTGCTGGCTCATGCGCTCGATCTGGCTCTGCAGCACGCGCGCCTGCTCGCGCTCGCCGCTACGCTGCTGCAGGCTTTCGCCCACCCCCTGCAACACCGCCAGCGGCGTCTTCAGGCTGTGCGCCAGGTCATCGAGCGAATCGCGGTAGCGTTGGCGCTGCTCGCGCTCGCTGCGCAACAGGCGGTTCAGCGAGCCGGTCAGGCGCAGCAGCTCACGCGGGTGTTCGCGGCTCAGGCCATCCCGCGCCCCCGACTCCACGTCGTCCAGCTCGCGGCTGAGCCGGCGCAACGAACGCAGGCCCCAGGTCAGGCCGGCCCACAGCAGCACCAGCAGCGCCAGCAAGGCCGCGCCAAAGCCCAGGTAGAGCTTTTCGCGCAGGCCATCAAGGGTGTGCTGGTACTCGCGCACAGGTTGCAAGGCAACGATGCTGTAGGCGGCGCTCTGGCCACCCAGCAGCTTGATCTCGACATCGTATACAAAAAACTCTTCGCCATCGGCCTGGTGAATGCGGGCGAATTCGTTTCCGCGGCCGTCGTAGCGCGGGCGGTAGTTGATGTTCTGCGCGGCGGTTGCCCGCGACTGCCAGACCAGCTTGCCGTCGCGGTCGAAGATATAGCCGAGCAAGCCGGTGTACGGCAGGTTGTAGCGCTCGTCCGGCAGCAGCGTCGGCATCTGCAGTTGGCCGTGTTCGATACGCGCTGCGGAAATCAGCGTGGTCACATCCGAGGCCAGGCGTTGTTCGATCGACTCCTGCAGGGCCAGGCTGAAGGCCTTCTGCAAGGCCGGCAGCAACGCCAGCATGAACAGCAGCGCCAGCACCGCGGCCGCCAGCATCAGGCGCACCCGCAGCGAACGGATCATCGGCAGCGCTCGGTGAACAGGTAGCCCAGGCCACGCACGGTGTCGATCGGTTTGAAGCCGTGCTCGCCCTCAAGCTTGCGCCGCAAGCGGCCGACCAGCACTTCGATGACATTGGGGTCGCGTTCCTCGTCACCCGGGTACAGCTGCTCCATCAGGCGGTCCTTGGCCACCACCTGCTGGTGATGGCGCATGAGGTATTCGAGGATGCGGTATTCGTAGGCGGTCAGGGCCAGGGGCTGCTCGTCCAACGTCGCCTGCTTGCGGTTGAGGTCGAGCACCAGCGGGCCGGCGGCAATGGTCGACTGGGTGAAGCCGCTGGAGCGGCGCAGCAGGGCGTTCAGGCGTGCCTCGAGTTCTTCGAACTGGAACGGCTTGACCAGGTAGTCGTCGGCACCGGCGGCCAGGCCCTCGACCTTGTCCTGCCAGTTGCCGCGGGCGGTGAGGATGAGAATGGGGAAGGTCTTGTCCTGGCTGCGCAGGCGCGTGATCAGTTCCAGCCCGCTGATGCCGGGCAGGCCCAGGTCGATGATGGCCAGGTCGAAGTGGTATTGCCCGGCCTGGTAAAGCGCCTCCTCGGCATCGGCGACCGCCTCGACCACATGGCCGCCTTCGCCCAGGCGGGTGTAGAGGTGATGGCGAAGCAGGGCTTCGTCCTCGACCACCAGCAGTTTCATGTGCAGCTCCTTGATATGTATTGCCTGTACCGGCCCTTTCGCGGGTAAACCCGCTCCCACAGGTACTGCACAGGTTTGAAGAACTGCGCGATCCCTGTGGGAGCGGGTTTACCCGCGAAGAGGCCGGTACAGGATAACCCGGCTCGCCCGTCAGAACTTGTAGCTTGCAGCCAGGTAGGTCTGCGCGCTGCTGGTCAGGCGCAGGGTGCCGTCCTTCGGCCCGCCGTGCGCACCCACTTCGGTGGCGGCATTGGTACGCAGGTAACGGTAGCCCAGTTCCACAGAAGCCTTGTCGGTGATGTCCTGGATCACGCCGGCCTGCAGGCCATAGGCGTAACCGTAGTCGGTATCCCGGCTGGCCCCCGGCGAGTCCTGGGTCAGCTTGGTCACGCCCAGGCTGCCGCCGCCGAACAGCTTGGTGGTATCGCCCACCGGCAGGAACAGGTCGTAGCTGCCCAGCAGGTTTTCCTGGCGCAGCTTCAGGCCGCTGTGGTCGCCCGAGACATTGTCGTAAGTCATGTAGTAGCGGCCCTGGTCATTGATCTTGCCCACGCGCAAACCCCAGGTGTCGTCCTTGCCGATGATGCCGTCGGCGTTGAGGTGGTCGGTGTTGCGCTGCAGCAGGCCGGACTTGCGAACCTTGTCGCTGGTCTGGCCGTAGGTCAGGCTGGCGAAGTTGTCGTCAGCGGCCTGTGCGGTGGTGATGCCAGCGGCGCAGACGGCCATGGCGGCAAGCAGGGTGTTGAAGGTTTTCATGGCTGGATACTCCAGTTGAGTGCGCTGTTTCGGTCTGGAAGCTAGAGTAAGCAGGGCACCCTGAACCGCGACTGAACCCTGGCTGAACCCCGGCTGAACGAACCGTTTGAAGAACAAGGAGTAGTGACCATGCGCGCCCTGCTGGCCTTGACCCTGATGTGCAGCGCCGCCCTCGCCCAAGCGGCGGTACAAACCCGCGAGATCCCCTACCAGGACGCCGACGGCAATCGCCTGGTCGGCTACTACGCCTATGACGACGCCATCGAAGGCAAGCGCCCCGGCATTGTCGTGGTGCATGAATGGTGGGGGCTGAACGACTATGCCAAGCGCCGCGCCCGCGACTTGGCAGCACTGGGCTACAACGCCCTGGCCATCGACATGTATGGCGACGGCAAGCAAACCGAGCACCCTGCCGACGCCAAGGCATTCATGACAGCAGCGATGAAAGACCCCAAGGCCGCGGAGCGGCGCTTCGATGCCGGCCTCGAACTACTGAAACTGCAGCCGAACACCAACAAGCACCAGTTGGGGGCAGTGGGTTACTGCTTTGGCGGCAAGGTGGCGCTGGATGCCGCGCGGCGAGGGGAAAAGCTCGATGGCGTGGTGAGCTTCCACGCCCCGCTGGGTACGCAGACACCGGCCAGGCCGGGCGTGGTGCGGGCCGATATCCTGGTGGAGCATGGTGCGGCGGACACGCTGGTGACCGAGCAGCAGGTGGAAGCGTTCAAGGCGGAGATGGATGCAGCCAAGGTCAACTACCAGTTCGTCAGTATTCCCGGGGCCAAGCACGGGTTCAGCAACCCGGATTCGGACCGCATGGGGCACGGCGAACATGGTGGGCCGGATATTGCCTACAACAAGGCGGCGGACGAGAGCTCCTGGGCGGATATGCAGGCGTTCTTCAAGAAGGTGTTCAAGTAAGGATTGCCGGGGCCGCTTTGCGGCCCATCGCGACACAAGGCCGCTCCTACAGGTACCGCGTCGCTTTGTGTAGGAGCGGCCTTGTGTCGCGATGCGATGGGCTGCAAAGCAGCCCCAGCTATTTCACCTCCCACACCACCGCTGCGGCTGGCACAATACCCCCCATGAACACACTCCCCGCCTGCTGCGCCCCGCTCCAGCACCACTGGCCCCTGCCCCGCCCCCTACCCGGCGCGGTGCTGGTCAGTTGCGCTTTCGACCCCGCCCGCCTGGCACCCGATGACTTCCAGCGCGCCGGTGTCGTGCCAGGCGACAGCCTGCAACGCTCGGTGGCCAAGCGCCAGGCCGAGTACCTGGCCGGCCGGGTATGTGCCCGCGCCGCTCTGCAGCGCCTGGACGGCCGTGACTACGTGCCCGGCACCCACGAGGACCGCTCACCCATCTGGCCCGCCGGCATCCACGGCTCGATCACCCACGGTAAAGGCTGGGCTGCTGCCGTGGTTGCTGCCGAGGGCAGTTGCCGGGGCCTGGGCCTGGATCAGGAAGCGTTGCTGGATGACCAGCGTGCCGAGCGGCTGATGGGCGAAATCCTCACCCCGCCCGAGCTCGAACGCCTCGACCGCAGCCAGCTCGGCCTTGCCGTCACCCTGACCTTCTCGCTGAAGGAAAGCCTGTTCAAGACGCTCTACCCGCTGACCCGCCAGCGCTTCTACTTCGAGCATGCCGAAGTACTGGACTGGTCCGCCGAAGGCCTGGCCCACCTGCGCCTGCTCACCGACCTGTCGCCGCAGTGGCGGCATGGCGCCGAACTGCAGGGCCAGTTCTGCCTGCAGGACGGCCACCTGCTCAGCCTGGTCAGCGTCTGACCGTCACAGCGGTGCCTGCTGCCGTGGCCAGTTCAGGCTGAAGCAGGCGCCACCCAGCGCGACGCTGCGCCCCACTGTGGCCCGGCCCGCGTGCCAGTAGATGATCCGCCGCACGATCGACAAGCCCAGGCCATGCCCGCCCGAAGCGCGGGTACGGCTGTCGTCGAGGCGGGTGAACGGTGTGAAGATACGGTCCCAGACGCCCTCGGGGATCCCCGGGCCGTCATCCTCCACATCGATGCGACAGCGTTGCTGCCCCAACTGGTAGCTCAGGCGCACCTCGGCCTCGGCGTGGCGCATGGCGTTGCCCACCAGGTTCTGCAGCGCCCGGTGCAGGTAGCGCGGTTCGGCTTCGACCCAGGCGCCTCCGCCATCGGCACCCTGGCACTCACCGCGCACCACCCTTACCTCGGCACGCAACGGCGCGAGTTCTTCGATCACCCGGTCGAGCAAGGCATCCAGGTCTACCCGCTCGAACTTCAGCGCCGGTGCGCCCTGCTCCAGGCGGGCGTAGGTGAGCATCTCGTCGACCAACTTGTCGAGGTCCTGGATATCGCCGTCCATACCCGCCAGGTGCTTGGCCCGGGCCTGCTCGGTGGTGGCACTTTCGATCATCTCCAGGCCAAAGCGCAGACGTGCCACTGGCGTGCGCAGCTCGTGGGAAACCGCCCGCACCAGTTCGCGCTGCATGGTCAGCGAGCGCTGCAGGTGCTCGGCCATGCCGTTGAAGGCCGCGGCCAGACGCCCCACCGAGTCGGCGCCGCCGGCCGGCACGCGGGTGTCCAGGCTGCCTTGGGCGATGCGCGTGGCGGCAATCTCCAGGCCCGACACGCGCCGCTCCAGTTGGCGTACCAGCAGGTAGACCACCAGGCCGATCAGGCACAGACCAAGAAAGGTTATCAGGATCAGCAACTGCGGCGGATAGGGGTTGAGCTGGTACAGCGGGCCGATTTCCAGCACCCAGGGCGAACCCGCCAGCCCGGCGAACACACGGATCGAGTCGCCATCCTTGCCCAGGGCCATGACCGTATCGCCCTCCTCGACCCGGCGCCGCTGGTCATCGTCCAGGCTCACCCGCTCGATGCGCTGCAGGGCCACGCCAAAGCCGAAGCCCTTTTCTTTCTTGATCTGTGCCAGGCGCTGCTGCTGTTCGGTCACCGGGTAGCGCACCAGTTCGTCGGCCAGCAGATAGAGGGTGGCCCGCGCCAGTTGCTCGCTGATCTGTTTGATCTGCGCCACAAGCATCAGGTCTTCCTGGCCGACCTTGCGTAGCACCTCGGCCGCATGCGGGCCAGTCTTCTCGACCACCACCAGGCCGCGGTACAGGCGCGCCCGCTGGCCGCCATCGAGTGTGCGCGCGGTCATGGGCTGCAGCGCCAGTGGCACGCCGAGCAGGCGCTCCCAGATCAGCAGCGAGCGTTTGCGCTCGGTATCGTTCTGCAGCGCCAGGTTGTCGGCCATCAGGCTGAAGGTGCCCTGGGCCAGGCCTTCTCGGTGCTGGGCGGCACGCACTTCGTTGACCAAGTGCAGGCTGAGTACACCGAGCAGGGCCACCAGCACCAGCACGGCCAGCATGCCGCCATAGATACGCAGGAAGATCGAATTGTTCATGGGGCCTCGCCGACGAACAGGTAGCCCTTGCTGCGAAGGGTCTTGATCAGCCTTGGCTGGAGCGGGTCGTCGCCGATCTTTGGGCGGATCTTGGAAATGCGTATGTCGATGGAGCGGTCCTGCCCGTCGTAGCCGACCCCACGTAGCGCGGTGAAGATCTGCTCGCGCGTCAGCACCCGGCCGGCGTTGCTGGCCAGCAGCCAGAGCAGGTCGAATTCGGCGCCGGTCAGCTCTATCAGCTGTTCGCCCAGGCGCGCCTCGCGCAGGCGATTGTCGATGCGCAGCGCGCCGAAGGCCAGGTCCTGGCGCTTGCTGTCCGGTGCTTCGCTGCGGCGCAGCAGTGCCTGGATACGCGCCAGGAGGAGCCGTGGGCGTACGGGTTTGCAGACATAGTCATCGGCCCCAAGGTCCAGGCCCTGGACCTGGTCGAGTTCATCGCTGCGGGCGGTCAGCATGAGGATCGGGCCGGGATACTGGCTGCGCACCCGACGACAGATGCTCAGACCGTCCTCGCCGGGCAGCATCAGGTCGAGAATGACCAGGTCAGGCTGGCTGTCGACGATGCGCCGCGCGGCGCGAGCGCCATCGCCCTCGACGCTGATTTCGTAGCCGTTGGCCTGCAGATACTCGGCGGTGAGCTCGGCCAGGCGCTGGTCGTCTTCGACAATGAGAATGCGGGGTGCGGGGTGGTCCATGGCTTGTGCCTTATCTTGTTGTTCTTCTGTTGCCTGCACCGGCCCCTTCGCAGCACAAGGCTGCTCCTACAAGGTATGGCGCTCCCCGGTAGGAGCAGCCTTGTGCTGCGAAGGGGCCGGTGCAGGCAACATAACCCTTTAACCAAAAGGCAACATCTGCTTCGGATACTACGTCCCGCCCCCGGGCACTGCCAACCTTCCAGCAGCCCCTCGACTGAACCGTTTTTTGTGATAGGGTTCGCGCCCGAAAAATTCTGCCCCGGGGCAGCAAGACGCAGAAAAATACTGCAAACCACTTGGCACAAGGCCTACAGCGAATACCCACCATTCACTCACAAAGTACGCACAAGTTATCCACAGGCGCTCGCCTTGCAAAGCCCCCGATACCGCATTATCTTGTATCCCGATCGCAGCGAACCACTAGATATAGGGTTTCGTGCAAAATCACACACAAAAGTCAACCCGCAAAATCAGGCGATTTTTCGGGTGAACTTCAAGTGATTCCAGCAGCCAAACCGCTCCTGCGGAGGGCGACCGAGGCAAGCCCCTCCGGGGCCTTGTTCGGGTATGGGTGTTGCAGGCCAGGCCTGACATCCATCAGCAACAGTTTTTGGGCCCGGCCCAGAACCTTTGACTTCGGCCAGGGAGCGGCGAGCCATTGCCCCTTATTCCTGAGTCTGTCCCGAAGTTGGTACGCCCGCGCGGGCGGATGCGCATGCATTGCCCATCCCCGCCAGGCCATCGAGCAAGTGGACGGAACGGTGGGCGCCCAAAAGGCGCCTGAACAATATAGAAACTGTGGAGACACCCACCCATGCAAACCGACACAACTCGCGAGAACCCGCAGGCCAAGGTGCCGCAGGCCGCCGATTCCAACCAGGATCTGGCCGCCACCGCTCCCGGCCAACTGCGCGTGATCAAGCGTAACGGCACTGTCGTCCCCTACACCGACGACAAGATCACCGTGGCCATCACCAAGGCGTTCCTCGCAGTTGAAGGCGGCACCGCCGCCGCTTCGTCGCGCATCCACGACACCGTCGCGCGCCTGACCGAGCAGGTCACCGCCACGTTCAAGCGTCGCATGCCATCGGGTGGCACCATCCACATCGAAGAAATCCAGGACCAGGTCGAACTGGCCCTGATGCGCGCCGGCGAGCAGAAGGTCGCCCGTGACTACGTGATCTACCGTGAGCAGCGCGCCAAGGAGCGTGCCACCCGCGTCAACACCGAGTCCGTGGTCGAGCCGCACCCGAGCATTCGCATCACCCTGGCCGACGGCAGCCTGGCGCCGCTCGACATGGCCCGCCTGAACACCATCATCAGCGAAGCCTGCGAAGGCCTGGCCGAAGTCGATGGCGACCTGATCCAGCGCGATACCCTGAAGAACCTGTACGACGGCGTGGCCATCAAGGACGTCAACACTGCCCTGGTGATGACCGCCCGTACCCTGGTGGAGCGCGAGCCGAACTACTCGTTCGTGACCGCCCGCCTGCTGATGGACACCCTGCGTGCCGAAGGCCTGGGCTTCCTGAACGTGGCCGAGAGCGCCACCCACCACGAAATGGCCGACCTGTACGCCAAGGCCCTGCCGGCCTATGTCGAGAAAGGCGTCGAGTTCGAGCTGCTGGACCCGGCCCTGAAAGGCTACGACCTGGAGCGCCTGGGCAAGGCCATCGACCACGAGCGTGACCAGCAATTCACCTACCTGGGCCTGCAGACTCTGTACGACCGCTACTTCATCCACAAGGATGGCGTGCGCTTCGAGCTGCCACAGGTGTTCTTCATGCGTGTGGCCATGGGCCTGGCGCTGGAAGAGAAAGACAAAGAAGCCCGTGCCATCGAGTTCTACAACCTGTTGTCGTCCTTCGACTACATGGCCTCGACCCCGACCCTGTTCAACGCCGGCACCCTGCGCCCGCAGCTGTCCAGCTGCTACCTGACCACCGTGCCGGACGACCTGTCGGGCATCTACCACGCGATCCACGACAACGCCATGCTGTCGAAATTCGCCGGTGGCCTGGGCAACGACTGGACCCCTGTGCGTGCACTGGGCTCCTACATCAAGGGCACCAACGGCAAATCCCAGGGCGTGGTTCCGTTCCTGAAAGTGGTCAACGACACCGCCGTTGCCGTCAACCAGGGTGGCAAGCGCAAGGGCGCCGTGTGTGCCTACCTGGAAACCTGGCACCTGGACATCGAAGAATTCATCGAGCTGCGCAAGAACACCGGTGATGACCGTCGTCGTACCCACGACATGAACACCGCCAACTGGATCCCTGACCTGTTCATGAAGCGTGTCTTCGATGACGGCAAGTGGACCCTGTTCTCGCCTTCGGAAGTACCAGACCTGCACGACCTGACCGGCAAGGCCTTCGAAGAGCGCTACGAGTACTACGAAGCCCTGACCGAGTACAACAAGATCAAGGTGTTCAAGACCATCCAGGCCAAAGACCTGTGGCGCAAGATGCTGTCGATGCTGTTCGAGACCGGCCACCCGTGGCTGACCTTCAAGGACCCGTGCAACCTGCGTTCGCCGCAGCAGCACGTGGGCGTGGTCCACAGCTCGAACCTGTGCACCGAGATCACCCTGAACACCAACAAGGACGAGATCGCGGTCTGCAACCTGGGCTCGATCAACCTGCCGAACCACATCGTCGACGGCAAGCTGGATACCGCCAAGCTGCAACGCACCGTGAACACCGCCGTGCGCATGCTCGACAACGTGATCGACATCAACTACTACTCGGTGCCGCAAGCGCGTAACTCGAACTTCAAGCACCGCCCGGTCGGCCTGGGCATCATGGGCTTCCAGGATGCGCTGTACCTGCAGCACATTCCGTACGGCTCCGATGCTGCCGTCGAGTTCGCCGACAAGTCGATGGAAGCGGTCAGCTTCTACGCCATCCAGGCGTCCTGCGACCTGGCCGACGAGCGCGGTGCGTACGAGACCTTCCAGGGTTCGCTGTGGTCCAAGGGCATCCTGCCGCTGGATTCGCAACAGATCCTGATCGAGGCCCGTGGCGCCAAGTACATCGACGTCAACCTGGAAGAGTCTCTGGACTGGGCCCCGGTGCGCGAGCGCGTCAAAAAAGGTATTCGTAACTCGAACATCATGGCCATCGCGCCGACCGCGACCATCGCCAACATCACCGGCGTGTCGCAGTCCATCGAGCCGACCTACCAGAACCTGTACGTGAAATCGAACCTGTCGGGCGAGTTCACCGTGATCAACCCGTACCTGGTCCGCGACCTGAAGGCCCGTGGCCTGTGGGACTCGGTGATGATCAACGACCTGAAGTACTACGACGGTTCGGTGCAGCAGATCGAGCGTATCCCGCAAGAGCTGAAGGACCTGTACGCCACCGCGTTCGAAGTCGAGACCAAGTGGATCGTCGATGCCGCCTCGCGTCGCCAGAAGTGGATCGACCAGGCCCAGTCGCTGAACCTGTACATCGCCGGCGCCTCGGGCAAGAAGCTGGACGTGACCTACCGCATGGCCTGGTACCGTGGTCTGAAAACCACCTACTACCTCCGTGCACTGGCCGCGACCAGCACCGAGAAGTCGACCATCAACACCGGCAAGCTCAACGCCGTTTCCAGCGGTGGCGACAGCGCCCCGGTCCAGGCAGCCGGCCCTGCGCCAGTGCCGAAGGCCTGCGCGATCGACGAGCCTGACTGCGAAGCCTGCCAGTAAGGCCAGGCCGAGGCTTCCTGCGGGAAGCCTCAACGCGTTTTCCGCACCACTGCGGACCCTGTGGGAGCGGGTTCACCCGCGATGAGGCCGGCTCTCCCGCCGCCTCTCCACAGCCAGACACAACAAGCCGTGGCTACAAAGCCGCGGCCAGCCCTTTTCGGGCACCTCAGATTTGCGTGCACCGCACCGCAACCAAGATCCACCGGCCATACTTGATAGATGGCCCTCAAGCAGGAGAATCTCACCATGCTGAGTTGGGACGAATTCGATAAAGAAGACGGCGAAGTAGCCGCCAAAGGCAACACCCCTGCGCAGGCCGCTGCCGCCGCCACCCTCGACAAGCTCGACAGCGCCGGTGGTGCCGCCGCCCTGGAAGCCCGCGCCGCCACCGCCGACGACTCCGACGCTGTCAAGCGCGCCAAGGCTGCCCTGAACGACCTCGACATCGCCGAAGGCCTGGCCGAGCTGGAAGGCTCCGGCGCCCGCGTGCGTGTTGACGAAAAGCGCATGATCAACTGCCGCGCCGACCTCAACCAGCTGGTACCGTTCAAGTACGACTGGGCCTGGCAGAAGTACCTGGACGGCTGCGCCAACCACTGGATGCCGCAAGAGGTCAACATGACCGCCGACATCGCCCTGTGGAAGAGCATGGACGGCCTGACCGAAGACGAGCGTCGCATCGTCATGCGCAACCTTGGCTTCTTCTCCACTGCCGACTCGCTGGTAGCCAACAACCTGGCCCTGGCCGTGTATCGCCTGATCACCAACCCGGAGTGCCGCCAGTACATCCTGCGCCAGGCCTTCGAAGAGGCGATCCACACCCACGCCTACCAGTACTGCATCGAGTCGCTGGGCATGGATGAAGGCGAGATCTTCAACATGTACCACGAGATCCCGTCGGTAGCGAAGAAAGCCGCCTGGGGCCTGAAGTACACCCGCGCCATCTCCGATCCGGAATTCAACACCGGCACCGTCGAAACCGACAAAGAGCTGCTGCGCAACCTGATCGCCTACTACTGCGTGCTGGAAGGCATCTTCTTCTACTGCGGCTTCACCCAGATCCTGTCCATGGGCCGCCGCAACAAGATGACCGGCGTGGCCGAGCAGTTCCAGTACATCCTGCGTGACGAGTCGATGCACCTGAACTTCGGTATCGACGTGATCAACCAGATCAAGATCGAGAACCCGCACCTGTGGGACGCGGCGATGAAGGAAGAAGCGACCCAGATGATCCTGCAAGGGACCCAGCTGGAGATCGAATACGCCCGTGACACCATGCCACGCGGCGTGCTGGGCATGAACGCAGCGATGATGGAAGACTACCTCAAGTTCATCGCCAACCGTCGCCTGACCCAGATTGGTCTGAAGGAAGAGTACCCAGGGACTACCAACCCATTCCCGTGGATGAGCGAGATCATGGACTTGAAGAAAGAGAAGAACTTCTTCGAGACCCGCGTGATCGAGTATCAAACTGGTGGGGCGTTGAGCTGGGATTGATAATCCGAGCGAAGCATAGAGAAGGCTGCCGATTGGCAGCCTTTTTTATTGGCAGGAAAAAAGCCGAAGAGGAAGCTTCCTACAAGGTTCTCATTGTGACTTTTGTATCGTCGCGATAACGTCTGTCGGCGCTTAAGAACGCTCACGCAGCGGTATTCCGTTCCCGTTAGCAGCGGCTCTCCAAATCAGGATGGCCAAGATGAACAGTTTCAATACACCTACCCTATTCACCCGCCGCAACCGCCCCCTCCACACCCTCTGGCTCGAATCCCAAGCCTGGTTCTGCGCACACGAACTTGGCCGGCTGAGTGGTCACTTCTATGACGAACACTGCATGCGCAAGCTCGACCCGGATCAGTACCGCTCCGTGCAGTTGCTGCGCTATGGCAAGTACCAGGAAACCACGATGGTCAGCGAATCCGGGGCCTATACCTTGTTGGCGCATCACCATGTACCGGAGAACCGGCATTTGCGCTGGTGGCTGACGCATGAGGTGGTGGCGGTGCTGCGTGATCGGCAGGCGGACGGCGTGGAGGATGTCCCGCGACTGGGGCAGATGTGCTGGCCTGGGGGGCGGAGCGCGACGTTGTTGTATTGGCAGAGTGAGCCTTGGGTGAGGATGCGGGATATGCCGGTGGTGCTGGCTGGGGAAGTGCAACAGCTGCCGCCGGTAGAGAAGCCGAAGTTGAGTTGGCGGGAGTGTGCGCAGCGGGCGTTGCGGTTGCATGGGGTTTAAGCGGCAGGTTTGCCGGGGCGGGCCTCTTCGCGGGTGAACCCGCTCCCACAGGTACGGCGCTGGCTTCGGGATCACGCTGTACCTGTGGGAGCG
Organism: Pseudomonas sp. SA233; assembly: GCF_054792385.1. Classification (NCBI taxonomy): domain Bacteria; kingdom Pseudomonadati; phylum Pseudomonadota; class Gammaproteobacteria; order Pseudomonadales; family Pseudomonadaceae; genus Pseudomonas; species Pseudomonas sp. SA233. The sequence continues at coordinate 4,440,207 of NZ_CP096449.1, forward strand.
GCTTTAGCCGCGAACACCGGCGCAGCCGGTGCCATCCACCGAGGCGCCTGCTTCGCGGGCTTGCCCGCTCCCACAGGTACTACGTTGGCTTCGGGTTCACGCTGTACCTGTGGGAGCGGCCGTGGCCGCGAACACCGGCGCAGCCGGTGCCATCCACTGCGTCGCCTGCTTCGCGGGCTTGCCCGCTCCCATAGGTACTGCGCTGGCTTAGGGTTCACGCTGTACCTGTGGGAGCGGCCGTGGCCGCGAACACCGGCGCAGCCGGTGCCATACACCGCGCGGCGCACATTCATACAGAAGCCTCGCTACACCAGCAAAAATGTTACTTGGCAGCTTTCGCCGCCTGCCGGTTGGCCCTGCGAATGTCCCGGTAGCCGACCAGGCGCACGCGCATTTCCCGGTAGCGCTGGGTATTGATGACCAGCAAGGCCAGCAGCCCGAACAGCAAAACCGAGACGTAGCCGCCCATGTGCGGCCGGTAAGCGTAGCTCGGTAGCGCGGCCAACACGGCCAGCCCGTTCAGGCCGACCAGCCCGCGCACGCCCCATGCATAGCCCCGCACCATGGCGATATGCGAAGCGGCGCTCAGCGCCCCTGCCAGCGCCAGTGCCAGCACCGACAGCGACCGGTCCGGGCTGCGCAGCCAGGTGGAGAACACCAGTGAAACACTGCCGCCAATGGCGAAGCAGGACAGCAGGAACTCGGCGATGAAAACGCCGAAATAGCGGGAAAGAAATCTTTGCAGTTCCTGACGCTTTTGAAACTTCGATCCATTCATATGAGTGAGCACTGTCGTCCTTGAAAACCGTAGAGCGCGGCTAGCTTACCTTGACAATTGCGAATGAATAAACCATAAAACCCGACTTCGAAGTGCCTGCCAGCGCGATATCACTTTGGCACTTTATGTAAGTTTCGCACCTGTGCATATTAACAACTCCGCACAGGCACACGCCCTCCCCAGGGCCGATAGGAGATCGAATTCTGGTGAATGAATCGCCGTTGCTTTCAGCGCTGTTCCCGCAGGCCGGTTCTGGGGAACTGAAATGAAGCGTGTGTCCAAAGCCCTGCCGACGCTGCTGGCTGCAATCGCCCTGAATGCATGCGCGCAGGCGCCCGCCCCGTCATCGAATGCGGGGCCTGAAGTTATCCTTGCCGGGCACAAGCTTGCACTTGTGAACCACGAAGGTCGTTGCGCACTGCGCAGCTCCGATGCATCACTGCTAGAGTTGGACATGCCCTGGCCCTGCCAATTCAGCCCGGATAGGGATGGAGGCAAGCCTCGCGTGGAACAGTTCAATGGTGTGCAGATCATCATTGTCAGCCATGTGCAGCCAGCCCCGTCGCTGCCCGGAGGTTGCGATAGCCAGTACCAGGCTGTTCGCCAGGTGGGCAACCGCCTCGAGCCTTCCATCCTGGCACGTGGCGCCAGTTGCTCAAGCGGCCCTGTGGACCAGAAAAACTTCGTAGGGCTGTTCGGGTGGTAACCGAAATCGCTGACTAGCCGTCGCTACGCCAGGTCGTCCGCAAGCGCAAAGGGTGTTACCAGCCATGAAGAAAATCCTCTTGTCCCAACAAGATCGCGGCTTCGGCCAGATCGGTGGCGCGGCTTTGCTCAAGGACCTCTCCTTGTGGCCGAGAAACCCTGAAACCGGCATGTTGCTGACGCCCATCCTGACCCTGAGCGAGCACTTCCAACCGGCCATGTTCGTCCCACCAGGCATGGCCATCACGGTTTTCCTCGCCGTCGAGCAACATCAGGATGGCAGTTTCAGCCGCCCTCTCCAACGTCGCTATACGGTCAATCAACAAATCGAACTGCTGAACGTCCTCAGTAGCGAATTTACCCGGGTCATCCTGCACGAACTCGCCAGCCAGCCGCTGGAACCCGCCAATCCCCCCTTGCTGCTGGAGCGAGCGTTCATCGATTTCGAAGAAATGACTGACGAAGAGCATGACGAGGAACATCAGGATGAGGACAGCGGGATCGGCCTGAGCAAACCCAGCGGTAGGCCCTGCTGGATGCAGGACACGATCTACGAACCAATGCGCTACATGTTCATGATGCAACTGATAGATGCTGACGTGGCCGAAGCCAGCCCTCAGCATGCGGGGCTGTTCGGCGAAGGTATCGGCTATCTGTTCGTGGACATGCAGGCACGCCGTGGCAAGCAAGGCGACGACGCCGGTTTCTTCTTCATTCAGTTCGCCTGAATGACCAGCCAGGATCAAGGCCCACCCATGAACATAGCTACGGCACGAATGGCAAGATATCGGGGGCCTGGTATGAATATCTACCATTTAGACAACGCGCCAGCGCCCTGGGGAGACTGGGGCGCGGCACTGGTCCAGGGCATGATCGCCTGGGACGAAGATACCGATGTAGACAGCATCAAGCGGGCCGGCCCGTATACCCCGGCCGCCTACATACGTTCGGGTTCTCTGGTGCTCACCCAGCCGGTCAAGGAAGCCCTGGAAAAAAGCGGGCTGAAGGGGGTCGGGCGTTACGAGCACCTGGAGAAGACCCATATCGTGCACATCGACTGGCTGCACTGGGATACCAGCAAACCCATTACCGAATACCTCGATCTGGAAGGCGAGCCGACCTGGATCATCGATTCCCTGCCCCATGACCCTGAGCTTGCCGCACGTATGCCGGAGTACTGGCAGGCATTCGTGGTGGGCAAGCTCAACCTGCTCAAGGACCCGCAGCATGACCCTGCCGACCTCGGCCAGTATCTCAAGGTGCTCAAGGCCGACGAGCAAGCCGATTTATTCAAAGGGGATGTCTATCGTGGGTATTTCCTGAGCGAACGCGCCAAGGAGTGGCTGGAACAGCAGTGCCCAGGTTGCTTTACATTCACCCTGCTCGGTTGAATCAGTCCAGCTGCCGAGCCCTCAGCGCCTGCGCCAGCATGTCAATGAAGGCGCGGACCTTGGCCGAACCGTACTTGCTCTCCCGGTGTAGTATATGGATAGGCCACGGCGCCTCTTCGTATTCGGCAAGGATCACCTGCAACTGCCCACTGGCCACCTCATCCGCGACCTGATACGACAGCAGGCGGGCAATGCCCAACCCGCCGCTGGCGGCAGCGATTGCCCCGTCATTGCTGGTCACCATCAAGCGAGGCTTCATGCGCACCAGAGTCGGCTCATCGGTCACCCCGAAACGCCAGCCGGCTCGCGGCGACAGGTTGGTGGTACCGATCACCGCATGCTCCGCCAGGTCGGACGGGTGCTTCGGCACGCCGTGGCGCGCCAGGTACTCGGGAGAGGCGCACAGCATGCGCCGGACCCTGCCCACCCGCAGTGCTTTGAGCCCGGAGTCGGGCAAGGGGCCGATACGAACGGCCACATCCATGCCCTCTTCGACCATGTTGACGATGCGGTCGAGGAAGTAGGCGGAAACGTCAACCTCGGGGTACTGCTGCAGGTAGTGGACGATGCACGGCATGACGAACTTCTTGCCGAACAGGATGGGCGCGGTGACGGCCAGGTCGCCCTTGGGCGTGGCGTTGATGCCGGCGGCGGCTTCGTTGGCCTCGTTGATGCTGGCGAGGATATGCCGGGTGTCTTCCAGGTAGCGGCCACCGGCTTCGGTCAGGCGTACGCTGCGGGTGGTGCGCAGCAGCAGTTTGACCCCCAGCTGATCCTCCAGGGCGCTGACGGCACGGGTGACCGCAGCTGGGGAGATGTCCAGGCGGCGGGCAGCGGCGGCGAAGCTTTCCAGCTCGCCTACGGCGACGAACACCTTCATCAGGTGGATCTGGTCCATGCGGGTTCCTGAGCTCTATGAGGTGCCGGGATTATCTTTCATCTGAGCGTTTTGTGTTGCCTGTGCCGGCCTTTTCGCGGGCTTGCCCGCTCCCACAGGTTATTCACCATCTCTGAGGGCAGTGAAGTACTTGTGGGAGCGGGCGAGCCCGCGAAAGGGCCGGGACAAGCTACCTTACAGATCCAGCACCAACGCCTGCGCCCCCTCCTCCGACCGGGCCGGCACGGCACAGCAGATCAACACCGACCCCGCCTCCGGCAGCTCGGCCGGCGGATTCGGGTAATGCACCTGGCCACTGACCAACCGGGTCTTGCAGGTACCACACGACCCACCTCGGCAACTGAACTCCGGCGACAATCCGCGAGCCTCGGCCAGCTCCAGCAGCGTCCCGCTACCGGGCGCCCAGCGCGCCTCTGTCGCCGAAGCCGCAAAGTACACCGGCACCGGCTCACTGGCCGCGGGCGGCTGTTGCAGGGTGGGCTGGTCATCGTCGGTGTGCCGCCGGAGCGTCGACGGGCCAAAGGCTTCGGCATGAATCCGCGCATCCGGCACATGCAGCCCGCGCAGCCCTTCATACAGGTCCTGGGTAAAACTGCCTGGGCCGCACAGGTAGAAATCGTAGTCGTCCAGCGCCAGCATCGCCTTGACCTGCTCGATACCCAGCCGACCGGCAAACTCGTAATCACGCCCCGCCAGCGCATGCTCTTCCGGCTGGCTCAGGGCGCGGTACACGTGCAGCAGGCCGCCGGCCTGTTGCCGCAAACTTGCCAGCTCCTCACGGAACGGCAGGTCGGCCAGGCTGCGCGCACCATGGAACAGATGAATGCGCCGTGCCTGCCCCTTGCTCAACTGCTCGCGCAGCATGGCCAGTAACGGCGTGATACCCACACCCGCGCCGATCAGCACCAGCGGCCGCGTACTCTGCTGGTCCAGCGTGAAGCTGCCCATCGGCGAGCGCACGTTCAGCACATCGCCTGCCACGACGTGCTCATGCAGGTGCCGCGAGGCCCGACCCTGGGCTTTGACGCTGATGCGCAGGTAACCGTCGGAAGGCGCGCTGGACAGGCTGTAGGTGCGGATCAGCGCCGCCTCACCGTCGAGCTGGACTTGCACCGGAACATGCTGCCCGGGCGCAAAGGCCATCGCACTGCCAGCAGGAGGCTCAAGGTAGAACGAGCGGATATCACGGCTTTCCTGCTCCACCCGCAGCACACGCCAGGCCTGCCATTGGCGCTGCCGCTGGCGTTGCTGCAGGCGTATGTCGGCCTCGGCCCAGGTGCCGGTCATCAGGCTGGTCGGGGCGTACTCCTTGAAGGCCCAACGCAGGGAAACGGCAGCCGGGCGCCGCACCACCTGCACGACCTCCAGCGTCCACAAGCGCTCGGCGCCTTCGAACGCCTGGATGGCGGGGCTGTCCAGCAGCAACTCGGCATGCCCGTATAGCTGCAACACGTTGCCGTTGCTGAAATCGATGAATAGCAACCCTGCTTGCGGGTTCACCAGCAGGTTGCCCAAGGTGTTGAAGTGCAGGTTGCCAGCATAGTCGGGGATGGTCAGGCGGTTGCCTTCGACCTTGATGAACCCGGGCCGCCCGCCACGGTGGGAGACATCCACCGAACGCTGGCCGTCGACATGCTCGACATAGCTGGCGACAAAGAAGGTGTCGGCTGCCTGGATCATGCTGACAGCCGAGGCATCGAGTGTCGTCGCATCGACACGCCCCTGGGCGGGTTCCGCGACACGGGTGTAGTCACGCAGCTGGATATACTGCGGGCAGTTGCCGAACGACTGCTCCACAGTCACCTGCAGTTGCCCGTCGCCGGCCTGGTGGATCTGGCCGTTGATGCGGTTGCGCCGGCGGGTGTGCAATTCGATCCCCAGCAGGCCGACCGCCTGCCCGGCAGCAAGCCCCGGGGTGGCGGGATCGTCTGCTGGCAGTTGAGTGTCGATCGTCAGCTGGCGCGGGTCCGGCGAGCTGACGAAACCTTCCGGCCCTTCCAGCAGCGTTGCCCAGGGCCGCCCCAGTGTGTCCACGCTGGCGGCGACCATGAACGGCAACTGGTGATAGAAAATACGATGCTGGTCGGGCATGTAGTCACGAATGACCTTCTGCCCGAACGCCTCCATGCGCTCCGCGACACCGGCTTTTTCCTGCAGGGTCTTCTCCCCCGCATGCCAGGGCGAGGAGTGGTGGTCCGGGTTCTGTTGCATGGCGGCGTTCCTCGCAGTGGCGGGATATCAGGCGCTGGTCTGCAGGCCGATCACGGTGCGTGGCATGGGCACGAAGCGCGGCAGCGCCTCGATCCGCGCCAGCCAGCTGCGTACGTTGGCATAGGGCTCCAGCGACACATTGCCCTCCGGTGCGTGGGCGATGTAGGAGTAGTTGGCGATATCGGCGATGGTGGGTGTGCTACCGGCCAGGAAGGGCGTTTTGGCCAGCTCGGCGTCGATCACCTTCAGCAGGGTATGGGCGCGGGTAATCACTTCGTCGGTGTTGAACGAGGCTCCGAACACCGTGACCAGACGCGCGGCAGCAGGGCCGAAGGCCAACGGACCGGCAGCGACCGACAGCCAGCGCTGGACGCGGGCGGCGGCAGCGGGTTCCTCAGGGAGCCAGGTGCCGTTGTCGTACTTCTTGGCCAGGTACACCAGGATGGCATTGGAGTCAGCGATCACCGTGCCGTTGTCGTCGATGACCGGGACCTGGCCGAACGGGTTGAGGGCCAGGAAGTCCGGCTGCTTGTGCGCGCCTTTGGCCAGGTCGACGAACACCAGCTCGGTGGGCAGGTTCAGCAGCGAAAGCATCAGCTCGATGCGATGGGCGTGGCCGGACTTGGGGAAGTTGTATAGCTTGATCGGGTTCGACATGGGCTTGGCTCCTGATCAGCACCGGGGTGGGCTGGTGGAGCACATGCTGCACCGGTTCGGCTGGCAGCAGAATCCGTGTGGCGGGGAAACCATAATTTCGCGGAGCGGAATAATGGAAGTATCCAGATCCGCGTATGCCCTGTGTAGGAGCGGTCCTATCGCGACACAAGGCCGCTCCTACAAACCGATATTGGCCGGTATTATCAAGGCAGGTGCAAGATCAGTGCAGCTTGTTGAAATACCGGAACAACCCACGCGCAGCCTCGATCACCTGCGGCACACAGGCCTGGATGTCCTCTTCGCTCATCTGGTCCAGCAGCTCGAAGTTGTCCTCCAGCCCATGCAGCGAAATGGCCTTGAGCAGTTGGTCCTGCTCCGGCGGCAGCTCGGCCCAGCCAGCGACCTGGGTGCCGCGCATATAGCCGAAGCACCATTCCTCCATCACGACCACCGTGCCTGCCTCGCCTTCACTTTCCTCGAACAGCGGCTCGAAGTGATCGACGTCGTCCCCCAACTCCTCCGCCACCTGGCTGGCATAGCGCAGCATCAATGCCGTATACGCCTCTTCATGCGCCGGCTTCTTGAATTTCGGCACCTTGCCGCCAGCCACCGCGGGCAGCCACTGTTCCGGGGTGACAGTGGTCGGTGAGCTGGCCAGTGCAGTGAAAAAGCCATTGAGCTCGGCCAGGTTGAGTACCGAGTAGTCATTGCCGTAGGTGATCAACAGGTCTTCGAGGCGGTCGAGTTCTTTTTCGCTGAGTGCGGGGAGCATGGGTGAACATCCTGGGAAGCAAAAGTGTGTGCACCCTAGCACAGCAACGCCAGAAGGGCTGCCCGCGCTTACAGCTTTGCGGGCAGATTGCTTAACGTGGCAACCAGCCATGCAGCAGCTGCTGCCTGCCAGTTCCGATCAACAGCCATAGCAGAATGCGACACTTGCGCGGACACAACTGCCCCGCCATATGTACCCCCTTGCTCTGCAGATCGATCTCGGCACCGGCAAAACCGTAAGAGGCCGTGGCTGTTGGGCCACTGCCTGTGCGGGTAGCAACAATCACTGGCAAGGTCGGCGCGAGATGGCCAAGCACTTCGGACCAGCTACCGGAAACGTGGCCGGCACCAAAACCGGCGATGACCAGCCCCTCGTAGCCCAGTGCCGCTGTAGCCTTCAACAACGCCGTATCTGCGTCCAGGCACGCTTCCAGCATTGCAACCCGGTGCCCGGTGCGATGCGGTAACGGCAGCACCTCTCGCGGGCCAGATGGCTGACGATATACCACAGCACCTTCCACAACATCGCCCAGCGCTCCGCACCCAGGCGATTCGAATGCAGCCATCGCGAGGCTTGCCGTCTTGCGAACCCTTGCAGCACAGTGGACCTGATCATTCATCAGTACCAGAACGCCGCGCCCACGGCTGCCCGGCGCCAGTGCAACCTGCGCCGCAGCCAGCAGGTTGGCCGGGCCGTCGTTGCCCGGCTGGCTGGCCGCGCGCATGGCACCGGTCATTACCAATGGCGCATCGAACGGCCAGAGCAGATCGAGGAAATACGCCGTTTCCTCGAGGCTGTCGGTACCTTGGGTCAGTATCACCGCCTGTGCTCCGCGAGCCACCTCGCCCCGGGCCCAGGCCAGCACCTCGAGCATCGCCGCAAAGCCCAGCGAGGCACTGGGGAGCAGACCCAAAGTGGCAGCTTCAAGCTGGGCCATCTCACGCAGTTGCGGCAACTCGGCCAGTTGTTCATCGCAGTCAAGCTTGGGCATCACCCCGCATTCGCTCGCACTTGCCCGCATGCTCACCGTCCCTCCAAGGCTGGCAATCGACAACTTGGGCAGGTTTGCATGCGCTTTCATACGCCACCTCCAGCAAGCAGCCCGACCAGCGGAACGATCGCCAGTGTGCTGATGGCCATCGACACTACATTGCCGATGTAACCATGCATGTAGGCCGGCAAGCGCTGACTGATGGCCACTGCCAACGGTGGCGCTACCAGCGCGCCCAGCACTGCACTGGCTACGACCACTTGCCAGTCTCCACCGTGGGTGAGCACAGCGGCAGGTACGATAGAGACGATGGGAATGTAAGTGGGGTACCAGCCTCGGGCCTGCCATTGGCGACGCCAGAACACGACTCCCACCAGTGATGCCAGCGCCTGCCCGGCAACCAGCGGTATCAGCAGCAGCGAACCGTAGACTGGCGCAGCGGGGGCCAGCATGTATGCCAGGAACACCCCCAACAGCAGCCCGAGGCTGGCCAGTTCATTACCAAAGAATGGCGCTTCGCTGAAATCGGCCAGTACACGCCGCAAGGTCCAGGCCACACCGTAGTCGGGCTGGGCCGCATCGGATTCAGGTGCGGCGGTCGGGTGGCTGGGCCGTACCCATGATGGAAAGCGCCAGCACAGCATGAACGCAATCACGCTTGCCAGCGCCATGCCACCTACGTTACCGACTACCACCGGCAACTGCAGGGGATAGCACAGGTAGTTGACCATCAACAGGCTGGCTGGTGTTACCAACAGCGCTCCCAGCAGTGCGCCGGTGATGGTCACCTGCCAACCCGCACCAAACAACAGCACCATGGCTGCTGGCAAGGATACGAAAGCAACGAAGGTTGGTTGCCAGGTGCCACTGGCCAAGGTCCATCCCCACAACGCGTGACTGAGCAACAAGCCCAGCAGCGAACTGGTGAACACCCACGGCCATAGTCCGCTGCCGTAGCAGATGGCAAAGCCGTGCCAGCGATACCCATGCACATGGGCCCAATGCGCCAGGCAAGCTCCCAGTAGCAAGCCCAGGGCGGGCAACTCGTGCTTATAGAAGGCCACTTCGCTGATATCACCAACTATCCAGCGCAGGCGGCTTAGCGGCTGATCGAGCGTCGCGGCCAGTTGCATGTAGTCCGGCCATTGGCCCTGTACAAGGCTGGCTGCCAGCAGCACCAGCAGGCAGGCAAGGATCAACACCGACGAACGCTGCCGGTTGGGGAAGAGTAGCGTTTTCATGTGCAACTCCTCAGCGGGGCATAGGTGCATGAAGGCGATAGCCAAGCGTCGCATCGTAAAGATCGGTGCGCCTGTCCCGCGGCAAGTCGTTGAGGCTGTTCCAGATCGGCGCCGAGCGGGCGCTGCTGAGGTCGACATCGGCGTAGAGAATGCCCTCCTCCTCTGCACTGGCCACCTCGCCGATGGGCCAGCCATTGGTACCGGCAATCAGTGAACAGCCCAGGAAGCGACCGCCCCGCTCGCTACCTATGCGATTGGCGGCAGCGATGTAAACGTTGTTGGCGTGTGCCGCCGTCATGGTCAGGTAGGACGCCATGCAGCGCCCTGATTCATCGAACAGCGGTGGCGGCGTCCATACCCAGTTGTTCAGGCTGCAGATGATGTCGGCGCCTTGCGCAGCCATCAGCCGCGGCACTTCCGGGAACCAGATATCCCAGCAGATCAGCAGGCCGATACGGCCGATCGGTGTCTCGAACACTGGGAAGCCCAGGTCGCCAGGGGTGAACCAGAGCTTTTCCTGGTTCCACAGATGGGCCTTGCGGTAATGCCCGAGCAAGCCTTGCGGACCGAACAGAACGGCACTGTCGAAAAGTTTCAGTCCCTCGCGTTCGGCAAAACCCGCAGCCAGATATACCTGGTACTCCTTGGCGAAATCCGCCCAGGCTTTCAGGCTGCGCCCCTCCTCCAGCGTTTCGGCGTGGGCATAGGCCTCTGCACGCGTGTGGAAGGTGTAGCCGGTGTTGGCCAGCTCGGGTAGCACGATCAGGTTGGCGCCTTCACGCGCCGCGCACCGGGCCAATGCCAGGCCCTTGCTCAGGTTGCCATCACAATGCTCCAGCCCGACCTGAGGGTCGTACTGGATGACAGCGATACGTACGGGGCTGACGGGCGTGCAGTGTTCAGACATGGCGGCTTCCTTTTATGGTTGTTTTGGAAGGGCGCCAGTAAAGCGGGGTTGGGCGGGGGAGTGACAGTCGGGGAGTTCCTATGGGATCGAAGGACAAGAGAGGTGTTCCAGTAGGAAACTCCCTACAAAAACGCCCGGATGCAGCTATTTCCCAACTTGATAATGTGGGTAGTGGTTCAGGGTAAAGCCACCATTGAACGATGCCGATGTTCTGTTGCACAGGTTGATGACCACATCAAGCGCCGTGCGTAAACACGGCTCGGTCCAGCCGGCGTCAACAGAGAAGGACTCTCCAGCCAGATACAACCCTGAACTGGCACTCAGATCACGGTTGTACTTCATCAGGCTCACTGCATCGTAATAGGTCCCAGCCCGATACAACTTTGCGCAGCCAAGCGCGTTTCGATCGGTCATCCAACGCTGTATGCGAATGTTTCGGGTATCGATATAAGGCGATATGGGTTCAGCCACGTTGCTGCAGCTAAGGAGGATCCGATCGAGTTCCTTCACGCACTTGTCGCCCAGTTCTTCATCTGAGAACGCGGCCAGTTTCGTTGCATCGTCTTCCCAGGTGTAACTGAGCAGGATGCAGTCATCAGCGTAATGGTCGTTGTAGCGGTAGGCATAGACATCGTGAACGAAACTGTCAGTGACCAGGATTTGCGGAAAAGCTGGGTTGCGATCCAGGAAGCTCTTATTCAGCGGGGCATAGACCTTGCAACTCGTCTCCCAATGAGCATGCTTCCAGGCATCCATGATCGTCTGCGGCAATATCTGACGGCTGAAACCGTCGAGGCGGATGTTGGTTTCGATCAGCCAGGAAGGAATGGTCAAGATCACGCTGTCGAAGTCTTCGTATTGGACGTTCCCCTGCACCGGATCACTGCAATGCCAACGGTATCCGACCCGTACGCGACCATCCTCCAGCTTTTTCAGGGAACAGACCGAAGTGTCAGTCAGTAACCCATCATCTCGTTGCAGCAGGTGGTCATACAGCGAGGAACCGCCCATCCCGACGTCCAGAAACATGAGGCTTTCGTCCATCGCCGCAAGCCCGATATAGGCTGGCCCCTGAAACATCAATCCTTTACTGTCAGGGACGCTGCTGGCTTCAAGATGGGGCGCAGCGTAAGGCACACCGTCCTGGTCAACACGCCCATGCACCAACTGCAAGTGACTGCTGAAGCCAAATATTGCTGTACGCAGCGGGTAAAGGCAGCAGACGTCATAAAACGCTCCCCAGCTACCATCTCCAATACCGATTGCATAGAAGATGGCCGACTCGTCGCCACTCATGCCTAGCCCGCCAAAATCACCAGGGGTTGCGGGGTCCCAAGCAGTAAGAGCGGGTAAACGCACCAGATCTCTAAACGATATTCGATGATAGCGCTTGACGATCGCCGACCACATCGACTCCCAACCATAAGTGCCATAAACCGCAGCAATACGCTCGGCGAACTGCTCCGCAAAATGGCGCCATTTATCGTAGACCTGCTGAAGCATTGCAGAAGGGGGTGGTGTCGTTCCTTCGGGATTGCGCCAGACCAACAGCTCAGGGTCTCTCTCACCCTCTAATTGCCCGTCACGAAGATATATTCCAGTGGCATTCACCCAAGGTGTCCCTGGATTTGGAAAATTGGAAATTCGTAGCTCGAACAGCTTGGCGTAATAAGCCATAAGCGAACGCCCATCTTTTGGGGGCTCACCAGTCCTGTTGAAGAACGGCATGCGCATGGCCCCCATTTCAAAAGGGGTTACAGGCTGTTTGTGATTTCCTGCGTTATTCACCAGCGTGAGGTGACGCCCACCCACACGTCGGGACTGCTCGATCAAGGTGATACGGGTATAGCCGCAACGAAGCAATTCCCGGGCTGCAGTCAGCCCGGTAACACCAGCACCGACAATACAGATCCGGTGATCCGGCTGAGTGGCGTATGCAACTCCGCCCTCTTGTTCGAGTAGACGGCGATAATCAAAGCAAAGATCAGGAGGGTTAGGGTAACGCGCAGCCCATGGCATTACGGACAGGGATGGCTCGATAGCCAGATCAGCAGGGTGGTTGTGTGTTGAGCCGATGGTCATGGTCTCGTGTTCTCAATGAGTTGGGAACATGAGAATGATCAATCAAGAGATGCGTGAGGAGGTTGTTAATTATCACCAACTGGCCACCACAGGATCGGGAGATATCTGTGGTGGCCGGGTTGATGTCAATAAAGCCGTTACACCTTACACCGCCAGCGCGCGCTCACGCAGCTCGCTATTGAGGATGCGGTCGTTCTCGCTGTAATCGACCGGGCAGTCGATCACGTGCACGCCCGGGGTCTTGATGCAGTGCTCCAGCAGCGGCAGCAGGCCTTCGGCGCTTTCCACGCGGTGGCCGTTGGCACCGTAGGCTTCGGCGTACTTGACGAAGTCCGGGTTGCCGTAGTCCAGGCCGAAATCGGTGAAGCCCATGTTCGCCTGCTTCCAGCGGATCATGCCGTAGCCGTCGTCACGCAGGATCACCACGGTGATGTGCATGCCCAGGCGTACCGCAGTCTCCAGCTCCTGGCTGTTCATCATGAAGCCGCCGTCGCCGCAAACCGAGATCACCGGGCGGTCCGGGTGCACCAGGTGCGCGGCCATGGCCGATGGCAGGCCGGCACCCATGGTCGCCAGGGCGTTGTCCAGCAGCACGGTGTTCGGCTTGTGCGCCTTGTAGTTGCGGGCGAACCAGATCTTGTAGATGCCGTTGTCCAGGGCAACGATGCCTTCGGACGGCAGCACGCGACGGATGTCGGCGACCATGCGCTGCGGGTAGACCGGGAAGCGGTTGTCGTCGGCACCTTCGGCGATCTGCGCTTCGTTGGCTTCACGGATCGCCATCAGGCGGGTGAAGTCCCAATGTGTGGTGTCGGTCAGCGCTTCGCTGATCTGCCATACGGCATTGGCGATATCGCCGATCACTTCAACCTGCGGGAAGTACACGGCATCGACTTCGGCGGAGCGGAAGTTGATGTGAATGACTTCGGTGCCGCCACGAACCATGAAGAACGGTGGCTTCTCGATCACGTCGTGGCCGATGTTGACGATCAGGTCGGCGGCTTCGACGGCGCGGTGCACGAAGTCACCCGACGACAGTGCGGCGTTGCCCAGGAAGCGCGGGTGACGCTCGTCGACCACACCTTTGCCCATCTGGGTGGTGATGAACGGGATACCGGTCTTGTCGATCAGTTGCTTGAGGACCTTGGCGGTCATCTTGCGGTTGGCGCCGGCGCCGATCACCAGGATCGGGTTGCGGGCTTTCTGCAGTTTTTCCACGGCGGCTTCGATGGCCTTGTGCTCGGCCAGCGGGCGGCGGCTCAGGCTAGGCGGAATCGGCAGGCTTTCGGTCTGCTCGGCGGCGATGTCTTCCGGAAGCTCCAGGTGCACGGCACCCGGCTTCTCTTCTTCGGCCAGGCGGAAGGCTTCGCGCATACGGGCCGGGATGTTGTCGGCGGAGGCGAACTGGTGGGTGTACTTGGTGATGGGGTCCATCATGCCGCACACGTCGATGATCTGGAAGCGGCCCTGCTTGGACTTCTTGATCGGCTTCTGGCCGGTGATCATCATCATCGGCATGCCGCCCAGGTAGGCGTAGGCACTGGCGGTTACCAGGTTGGTAGCGCCAGGGCCGAGGGTCGACAGGCTGACGCCGGTCTTGCCGGTCAGGCGACCATAGGTGGCAGCCATGAAGCCTGCGGACTGCTCGTGGCGAGTCAGTACCAGCTTGATCTTCGACTTGCGCAGGGATTCCAGCAGATCGAGGTTTTCTTCACCGGGAATACCGAATACATACTCGACACCTTCGTTTTCCAGGCATTGCACAACGACATCGGCGGCCTTGGCCATCTTGCTTGCTACCTCAAGTGATGGGACGGTGGAAGTCCGGAAATGCGCAGCACGGTACGCTGGCATCGCTCAGCCCGGGGCCAGGAGTGCCCCGAACCAAAGTCTTGACGTAGGGTGGACGCGGGAAAGTCACGTGAATGTGACGGGAATATTTTCGCAGCCTGGGTATTTTGCGGTCGGGGTGGGAGCAGGCGTGTCGAGGCGTCGAACCGCTGCGAAGCGGGCGACGTGGTGGATGGCACCGGCTATGCCGGTGTTCGCGGGTGAACCCGCTCCCACAGGGACTGCGTATGCCCGGGAATTTTTGCGCCACAAAGACAAAACCCCTACCTGCATGTGCAGATAGGGGTTTTGCGAAATGAATCTTGACGATGACCTACTCTCACATGGGGAAACCCCACACTACCATCGGCGATGCATCGTTTCACTGCTGAGTTCGGGATGGGATCAGGTGGTTCCAATGCTCTATGGTCGTCAAGAAATTCTGTTGCCAGAATGTCCAGATGGACAGCCCAGCGAATTCGGATATGCGATATTTGTGATGTTGCGAACTTTCGGTTGTTTCGTCTTCACCACCGCAATCTGCGCTAGCAAATTGCTTGGGTGTTATATGGTCAAGCCTCACGGGCAATTAGTATTGGTTAGCTCAACGCCTCACAGCGCTTACACACCCAACCTATCAACGTCGTAGTCTTCGACGGCCCTTCAGGGGATTCAAGATCCCAGTGAGATCTCATCTTGAGGCAAGTTTCCCGCTTAGATGCTTTCAGCGGTTATCTCTTCCGAACATAGCTACCCGGCAATGCCACTGGCGTGACAACCGGAACACCAGAGGTTCGTCCACTCCGGTCCTCTCGTACTAGGAGCAGCCCCTCTCAAATCTCAAACGTCCACGGCAGATAGGGACCGAACTGTCTCACGACGTTCTAAACCCAGCTCGCGTACCACTTTAAATGGCGAACAGCCATACCCTTGGGACCGGCTTCAGCCCCAGGATGTGATGAGCCGACATCGAGGTGCCAAACACCGCCGTCGATATGAACTCTTGGGCGGTATCAGCCTGTTATCCCCGGAGTACCTTTTATCCGTTGAGCGATGGCCCTTCCATACAGAACCACCGGATCACTAAGACCTACTTTCGTACCTGCTCGACGTGTTTGTCTCGCAGTCAAGCGCGCTTTTGCCTTTATACTCTACGACCGATTTCCGACCGGTCTGAGCGCACCTTCGTACTCCTCCGTTACTCTTTGGGAGGAGACCGCCCCAGTCAAACTACCCACCATACACTGTCCTCGATCCGGATAACGGACCTGAGTTAGAACCTCAAAGTTGCCAGGGTGGTATTTCAAGGATGGCTCCATGAGAACTGGCGTCCCCACTTCAAAGCCTCCCACCTATCCTACACAAGCAAATTCAAAGTCCAGTGCAAAGCTATAGTAAAGGTTCACGGGGTCTTTCCGTCTAGCCGCGGATACACTGCATCTTCACAGCGATTTCAATTTCACTGAGTCTCGGGTGGAGACAGCGCCGCCATCGTTACGCCATTCGTGCAGGTCGGAACTTACCCGACAAGGAATTTCGCTACCTTAGGACCGTTATAGTTACGGCCGCCGTTTACCGGGGCTTCGATCAAGAGCTTCGCTTGCGCTAACCCCATCAATTAACCTTCCGGCACCGGGCAGGCGTCACACCCTATACGTCCACTTTCGTGTTTGCAGAGTGCTGTGTTTTTAATAAACAGTCGCAGCGGCCTGGTATCTTCGACCGGCATGGGCTTACGGAGCAAGTCCTTCACCCTCGCCGGCGCACCTTCTCCCGAAGTTACGGTGCCATTTTGCCTAGTTCCTTCACCCGAGTTCTCTCAAGCGCCTTGGTATTCTCTACCTAACCACCTGTGTCGGTTTGGGGTACGGTTCCCAGTTATCTGAAGCTTAGGAGCTTTTCTTGGAAGCATGGTATCAACCACTTCGTCGCCTAGAGGCAACTCGTCATCAGCTCTCGGCCTTGAAATCCCGGATTTGCCTAAGATTTCAGCCTACCACCTTAAACCTGGACAACCAACGCCAGGCTGGCCTAACCTTCTCCGTCCCTCCATCGCAATAACTGGAAGTACAGGAATATTAACCTGTTTTCCATCGACTACGCTTTTCAGCCTCGCCTTAGGGACCGACTAACCCTGCGTCGATTAACGTTGCGCAGGAAACCTTGGTCTTTCGGCGTGCGAGTTTTTCACTCGCATTGTCGTTACTCATGTCAGCATTCGCACTTCTGATACCTCCAGCAAGCTTCTCAACTCACCTTCACAGGCTTACAGAACGCTCCTCTACCGCGTCATCAAAGATGACACCCGTAGCTTCGGTGCATGGTTTGAGCCCCGTTACATCTTCCGCGCAGGCCGACTCGACTAGTGAGCTATTACGCTTTCTTTAAAGGGTGGCTGCTTCTAAGCCAACCTCCTAGCTGTCTAAGCCTTCCCACATCGTTTCCCACTTAACCATGACTTTGGGACCTTAGCTGACGGTCTGGGTTGTTTCCCTTTTCACGACGGACGTTAGCACCCGCCGTGTGTCTCCCATGCTCGGCACTTCCAGGTATTCGGAGTTTGCATCGGTTTGGTAAGTCGGGATGACCCCCTAGCCGAAACAGTGCTCTACCCCCTGGAGTGATACATGAGGCGCTACCTAAATAGCTTTCGAGGAGAACCAGCTATCTCCGAGCTTGATTAGCCTTTCACTCCGATCCACAGGTCATCCGCTAACTTTTCAACGGTAGTCGGTTCGGTCCTCCAGTCAGTGTTACCTAACCTTCAACCTGCCCATGGATAGATCGCCCGGTTTCGGGTCTATACCCAGCGACTAAACGCCCTATTAAGA
>NZ_CP096449.1:4462500-4922500 GCF_054792385.1 Pseudomonas sp. SA233
TGAACGCCACGCCCCTGCAGGTCTATGCCTGCCTGCCGATGCTGACGCTCTACCCACTGGCGCTGGGCTGGGTCTGCTACCAGCTGGCGATCAAGCTGGCCGACCACAAGCGCCGACTGAGTACACTGAGCCTCACCGACAGCCTGACCGGCCTGCTCAACCACGGTGCCTGGAAAGACCTGCTGCTGCTGAAGTTCCAGGCCTGCCAGCAGCAAAAGGGGCACGCGGTGATTGCCCTGATCGACATCGACCACTTCAAGACCATCAACGACACGTTCGGTCACGTTGTCGGCGACTGTGTGCTGCGCCAACTCGGCGCCGAGCTGCGGCACAACCTACGCGAAGGCGACCAGGCCGGGCGCTACGGCGGTGACGAATTCTGCGTAATCTTGCCGGATACCAGCGAAGCCGAAGCGTGCCTGGCCATGGAGCGCCTGCGCGAGCGGGTCGCCAGCTACCGCAACCCGCAGTTGCCGCACCTGCGCATCAGCCTGAGCATCGGCCTTTCGGCATTCGAGGCCGACCTGGAGTCACCCGAGCACTGGCTCGAACAGGCGGACAAAGCGCTGTATACCGCCAAGCATGCCGGGCGCGACCAGGTCAATTTTGCCCGCAGCGACGCTGCAACGCTCAGGCTGGCCTATCCTGATTGAACCTCCTTCCTGACTAACTGGCGGGAGGCTGTCTGAAGGAGCCGCTCGCGCATGGCCAGGACCGCCAACCTTCCAACCTCCAGCCCCACCCCGCGCTTTCAGGTGCGTCGCTTGATTGCCGGCTTCAGCGCAGTTTTCGGCCTGGCTTGCCTGGTCATCGTCGGCGCCCTGTTCAATATCGCGGGTACTCTTGACCATCAGGAGCGCCAGCGCAGCGCCTCGCAAGCATCCAAGGCGCTGGAGCAACGGTTGCTCGCATCGCGCCAATTCCTGTCCAGCTACGCCGTATGGGATGCTGCCTTCGAACACCTGGCGGGGCAGGCCGACTGGAAATGGGCCTACGAAGAAAAGAACGTGGGCGAGTCGCTGTACAGCGCCAGCGGCTATGAGGGAGTGTTCGTGGTGGAGGACGCACGCACCACCTACGCCTTGTTCAGAGGCCAGCCTACCCAGGCGGCGGCCAATACCTATATCGATGCAGCGCTGCAGCCAATCATCGACCAGGCCCGGGCAGCGGCCATCCCACGTGAACAGATCACCCGTTTCGTCCTGTTCAACGGTTGGCCGGCCGTGCTCAGTGCTGCGGCGGTGCGCCCGGACCGGGATGTCACCGAGAGCGAGGTCAGCCAGGCGCCGGTAATGCTGTTTGTCGACCAGCTCACCGAGGACAAGCTGGCGCAACTGAGCAGCGGTGCCGGCCTGACCGGTATGCACGTGGAGAAAAATGATGTGGGCGAGCACGGCCACCTGCGCATCGACCTCGGCGATACCGGCTACCACCTGTCCTGGAGCAGCCCGCTGCCAGGGCACCAGTTGCTGCGTGCTGTGTTGCCCCCGCTGTCGGGAGCCTTGCTGATACTTGGCCTGGTCATGCTCTACCTGTTCCGTCATGCCTTGCGCAGTTCGCGCGCGATCGACCTCACGCTCGCCCATCTTCAGCAGAGCAACCAGGCCCTGGAGGCCAGCGAACAGCGTTTTCGCGCGGTGGCTGAGTCGGCATCCGACTGGATCTGGGAAACCGATCGGCAGCAACGCCTCACCTATCTGTCACAACGTTTTGTCAACGTTACCGGTTACCCTGTGGGCGACTGGCTCGGCCACCCGCTCAATCAGTTGCTGGCCTGCGATACCACGCCGCTCTCTCCGTGGCTGGATGCCCTGGCCGCGGCCGACCCGCAACAGCTGGCCAACCTGCGCTGCACCTACCGCGACCAGAATGGCCAGAACCGCTACTGCCGCATTTCGGCCCGCGCCATCTGGTACGACGACAAGCCCGTCGGTTTTCGTGGCACCGCCAGTGACATCACCGACGAAGTCGATGCCCATGCACGCATCCAGCACCTGTCGCTGCACGACCCGCTGACCGGCCTGGCCAACCGCAACAAGCTAGCCCGCCACCTGGAACAGGCGCTGTTACGTGGGAGCGACTCGCCACCACTGACCTTGCTGCTGCTGGACCTGGACAACTTCAAGCCGATCAACGACTCTCTCGGCCATGCCGCCGGTGACGCGGTGCTGCAGGAGGTAGCGAACCGCCTGCGCGACACTACCCGCGACTGCGACCTGGTCGCGCGTTTGGGCGGCGACGAGTTCCTCCTGGTGCTCAGCGGCATGGACAACCGCAGCGAGATCGACCGTTTCTGTGCGCGCCTGATCAGCCTGCTGCAGCAACCGATCGCCTTCGATAGCCAGACCCTCCATGTTGGCGCCAGCATCGGAGTCGCCCAGACCCGTACCCAGGGCTTCGATGCCGGCGAGCTGATCCGCTGCGCCGATATCGCCCTGTACCAGGCCAAGGCCGACGGCAAGAGCACCTGGCGCTATTTCGCTGCCGAAATGAACCAGCAGATCCAGTACCGCCGCCAACTGGAGAACGACATGCGGCGAGCCCTGCGCAACCAGGAATTCGAGCTGCACTACCAGCCGCGCTACCGCCTCAGCGACCTGCGCATCGTCGCAGTCGAGGCCTTGCTGCGCTGGCAGCATCCGCAGGAAGGGTTGCTGGGGCCGGACACCTTCATTCCCTTGGCCGAACAGAGTGACATCATTGTCGCGCTGGGCCGCTGGGTGTTGCGCGAAGCCTGCCGCACTGCCCATGACTGGCCCGCCGATGTTCTGGTCTCTGTGAACCTGTCACCTGCGCAGTTCCAGCGCAGCGATGTGGTGGCGGATGTACGCGAGATCCTGCTGGAAACCGCCTTCCCTGCCCAGCGCCTGGAGCTGGAAATTACCGAGAACGTGATGCTCAATGACATCGAAGGCGCGCTGGGCACCATGCTGTCGCTCAAGGAGCTGGGCGTGCGCCTGAACATGGACGACTTCGGCACCGGCTACTCGTCGTTGGGCTACCTGCGCACCTACCCGTTCGACAGCATCAAGATCGACAAACGCTTCATCGGCGGGCTGAACAACACCGCTGGCAGCGACCGCGCGGTGGTCCAGGCCATCATCAACCTGGGTGAAGCGATGGGGCTGACGGTGACGGCCGAAGGAGTGGAAAGCGAGCAGCAGCTCAGGGCACTGCAGAAGGACCGTTGCCATGAAGTGCAAGGCTATTACCTGAGCAGGCCTCTGAACAGTGCGGGGCTCGAGGCGTTGTTGCAGCAGGCATCCCAGCGCTCGGCGCCCTACCTGTAGCGTAAGTTTGAAAGCTTGCGCAGCCCGCTCCCACAGGGATTTTCAGCACAGCTGCCGCAAGCTGCGCTCAGCCACGATTTCCGGCAGGTCGCGCCGGCGCAGGTAGGTGCGCAGCGGTTCACCGATGTTCAAACGGTCATCCACATGCTGCTCCAGCAACAGCGCCAGCCGTTCGCGGCAAAGAGCCATGCGCTGCCCTTGCTCGGGCCGCCAGACAAACTCGCTGCAGGGCGTGATGCTGGCATCGGCCACGTCCATGCCGAAAGAATCTTCGGAAAAACGCACGATATGCACGCCGCGCTTGCCATGAAAACCGACGAAGCCCTTGAGCTGGTCGGCAGCGTTGCAGATGTCCTGTGAAGTGATGGCCATGACGTAACCTCGCAATGAAATCGGAAGATACGCACGCCAGGCGGGAAAGGGTTGCCTCTGCCGGGCAACTCGTGACTGGCAGCCTAACGCAAGCCATCACACAGGCGCCACGGTTTTCATCGATCAGCAACCACCGTCAACCTGTGAATGCAGCACCTCGCCCAACCATTGCATGAAGGCCTGCACCCGGCGTGGCACGTGCCGTTGCCGGGCATAAAGCAGTGATACGGGCATGGCCGGCGCCTGCCAGCCTTCCAGTACCGAAACCAGCTCACCGCGCTGCAGGTGCTCGGCCACGCCCACCGCCGGCACCTGGATCAGCCCCAGCCCGGCCAGGCAGGCCGCCGAGTAGGCCTCGGCATTGTTCACTGTGACCACGCCGGCCATGGCCTGGAAATGCAGTTCACCGTCCTGCAGAAATTCGAAACCGGCACTACGCCCCCCCAGGGTGCGCACGTAATGCACCAAGTGATGCTCGGCCAGGTCCTGCAGCGTGCGCGGCACACCGTAGCGTGCAAGGTAGGCAGGGCTGGCACAGTTGCGCATGCTTAGTTGGCCGACCGGGCGCGCCACCACATCCAGGTCATGCAGGGCACCAATGCGCATCACGCAATCGAAGCCTTCACGCAGCAGGTCGACCTGGCGGTCGGTACAACTGAGCTCCACCTCCAGGCGCGGGAAGCGCTGCAAAAACTGCGGCAACGCCGGGATGATGACCCGCCGGGCCATCATTGTCGGCAGATCGACGCGCAGGCGCCCGGCCAGCTCGGCATCGTCGGCGCGGAACAAGCCCTCGATTTCGTCCATGCCCGACAGCAGGTCCTTGCTGCGCTCGTACAGCAAGACGCCATCCTGGGTCGCCTGTACCCGGCGGGTGGTGCGGTTGAACAGCTGCGTACCCAGTAAACGCTCGAGCGCCCTGACCTGCTCCGACACAGTCGAACGGGGCAGCCCCAAGCTCTCTGCAGCCAGGGTGAAACTGCTGACCTCGCAGACCCGAACAAAGGTGCGCAACAACTCCAGCTTGTTCAATTCAGCCCTCGTCTATCCGGTTTTACCGAACAGTATTTCCATATTCGCTGGATTTAACAGCACCACACCGACCAATAACCTGTGCTCATCAGCCCACCATGAGGTTTTCACCATGACCCGCAAGATTGCCCTGATCACTGGCGCCAGCCGCGGCCTGGGCCGCAACACCGCAGAACACCTGGCCGCACGCGGCATCGATGTCATCGGCACTTACCACAGCAAGGCGGAGGAAGCCCATGCCGTCGCCGCCCGGCTGGAGCAGGCCGGGGTCAAGGCCATCATGCTGCAACTGGACGTCAGCGACAGCGCCAGCTTTGCCGGTTTCGCCGAATGCCTCGGCGCAACCCTGCAGCAACACTTCGGCCGCGAGCGCTTCGACTTTCTGGTGAACAATGCCGGGATCGGATTGAACGTGCCATACACCGAAACCAGCGAGGCACAGTTCGACCAGTTGCTGAACATCCAGCTGAAAGGTCCGTTCTTCCTTACCCAGCGCCTGCTGCCGTTGCTGGTCGACAATGGCCGCATCGTCAACATTTCCACTGGCCTGGCGCGCTTTGCGCTACCGGGGTATGCCGCCTATGCCGCGATGAAGGGGGCGATGGAGGTGCTGACCCGCTATCAGGCCAAGGAACTGGGAGCACGTGGGATTCGTGTGAACATTCTGGCGCCGGGGGCGATCGAGACCGATTTTGGCGGCGGCGTGGTACGGGATAACCGACAGGTTAATGAATACATTGCCGGCAACACGGCGCTGGGGCGGGTGGGCTTGCCGGATGATATCGGGGCAGCGATTGCGCTGTTGCTGGAAGATGGCAACGGCTGGATCAACGGGCAACGGCTGGAGGTTTCGGGCGGGATGTTCCTCTGAATTCTGTTTTTCTGGGGCCGCTTTGCGGCCCATCGCGACGCAAGGCCGCTCCTACAAGAATGCGCAATCGCACGGGGAATACGCGATCGCCTGTAGGAGCGGCCTTGTGTCGCGATGGGCTGCTCAGCAGCCCCTTTGGCCCTCACGGCCGACTCTGCTCCTCATGCACCTGCACACTGGCCGTCATTCCCGCACTCAGGGTCACCCCCTCCGGCACCTGGTCCAGGCGGATCCTCACCGGTATCCGCTGCGCCAGTCGCACCCAGTTGAAGGTCGGCTCAACCTCCGGCAGCAACTGGCTGTCCGGGTTGCTGTTGCGGTCGGTGATACCACGGCTGATGCTTTCCACATGCCCTTGCATCGGTTCGCCCGCGCCCATCAGCCAGACCTTCACCGCATCCCCCACACGAATGCGTGGCAGCTTGGTTTCCTCGAAATAGGCCTGGATATAGAAGGTTGAATCGTCCACCAGGGCCATCACCGCCTCCCCGGTATTCACATAGTTGCCCTCGGCCAGGCGCAGGTTGGTGATATGCCCGCTGCGCGGCGCCCGCACTTCACTGCGCGCCAGGTTGATTTTGGCGACCTGCAATTGTGCCTCGGCTTCATGCAGCTCACCGCGGGCGATGGCCGCATTGATCTGGGCGTTTTCCCGCAATTCGGCACTGATCGCCTCCGGCCCAAGTGCGGTACGCCGGGCCGCTTCACGTTCGCGCAGGCGCAGCTGCTGGCTGCGGGTTTCGGTCACCGCACTGGCTTGGTCGAAAGCCGCCTGGAAGCGTTCGCGGTCGATGCTCATCAGCAGGTCGCCGGCCTTGACCTGCTGATTGTCACGGGCCTTCAGCTCGCGCACCCAGCCGGACACATCGGGGGCGATCACCACCACATCGGCGCGCACACGGGCATCGCGGGTCCAGGGGGTGAGCATGTAGTACTGCCACAGCTGATAGCCGGCGAAGACGGCAAGGGCCACCACACACAAGGTGACCAGGGTACGTACGGCCGCACGCATCGAAACACTCCTTTATAAAGCTCCCAGCAGTCGCACTACCAGGAACAACACACAAACGAACAACGCCGCATCGAACAGCGCTTCATGCCAGATCCAGCGCCCCAACGGCGTGGCCTGCACCACCAGACGCAACACGCCGGTAAGCACCAGCGCCACCAACACATAAACCAGGAAAGGGCTGAACAGCACGCCGCCCAATTCCCACTCACGCAACCCCATGGGATTCCTCCTGCCAACGGCACCACTTGCCCCAGCTTTTTTGCAGTTGCAGCACCGCCCCTTCGGCCAACCGCAGCGGATCGCTGGAGGGTAGACGGCGCAAGGCGCCAATGAACTGTTCGCTTGCGGCATCCAGGCTCTGTCCACGCCCTGGCGCCGGCCCTTTGGCCAGCACTGCCTCTACTTGCTGCAGGTATTCGCGCTCGGCCCGTCCCAACGGGGCCTTGGCGACCGCCAGGCACATGCGCAAATGCACCAGTTCGTCGCCGATATCCAGGCCGTGCAGGCCGTCGTCCCAGCGCTTGCGTTCGCTCTCGGGCAGGTCGCCGGCATGCCGCGCCAGTTGCATCAGGCGGTCGGCCATGCGCCCGCCAAACCAGCTGTCGGCCCCGCGCAGGTCGCGCCGGGTCAGGCGCACCAGGTCATTCTGGGTCGCCGCGCGCAGGCGCTGGCCCAGCCAGGCCGGGTGGCGAAACACCAACAAGCGGAAGGCCATCACCGCCGCCGACACACCCACCAGCATGGCCAAGGCACTGTTGAGCATGGTGGCCACGCCGAACTGCATGGCGTTGAGCGGCGACACCAGCACGATGAAATGCAGGCAATAAGAAGTAGCCGTGGCCCCGGTCCGCGGGTGAGCCATGCCCAGCGCACCAAGAAACAGCGGTACCCCCATACCCAGGCAGAGCATGGCGAAGCTGCTCCATTGCGGCAGCAGAATTTGCCCGACCAGAAACGCCGCCGGTATTGCCAGGAGGATCCCGCGCAAAAAACTCAGGCCGATCTGTGCGCCATTCTCGCGGCTGGCGAACAGGCTGCAGACCACACAGGTCAGCACCAGGCCACCCGGTGCCGAAGGCCAGGCGGTGGCCAGCCAGAAACCACTCATCACCAGAAACGCCAGCGCACTGCGTGAGCCGAACAGCAAAGCCAGCGACCAGTCGCGGTGCGCGGCCAGGCCCTGAGACACATCCTTGGGCGCCCTGCCCGCCTCCACATCCTCCAGCGCCTGGCTGGCAGCCATGGCGTAATCCAGCAGCAGTGCCATGCGTGCCAGGCAAAAGTGCTCCGCCGGGCTGATCTGATCATCGTGGGCAGCATCCCAGATGCGCTGGCGCAGAAGCAAAAGGCTCGGCTGATCGGGCTTGCCCAGCAGTGCGCGCACCTCCTCCAGCCAGGGCGCCAGGCGTTCGGCCTCGCCCTCATCAAGTTGCCGCCACTGGCGGCGCACCGAACGGGAAATGCGCAGCAGCACCATCAGTTTCTGGCTCAGGCCGCGAATGGCACGAGCGCGCTGGCGCCCGCGGTTGCCTTCGAACCAGGCGTGTTCGCGTTGGCTGTCGATGGCAACGATACGCCCCAGGCTCTCCAGCAGGCCTTTGCGTGCCTCGTCTTCACCGCCCAGCATGGCACTGGCGGCCTGCAGGCCGTTCTGCCAGGCCTGACGGGCCTGCCCGCCCAGTTGCTGCTCTACCCGCATGGGCCAGAGCAAGGCGCTACTGGCGGTGGCACAGAAGATACCCAGGCAGATCTCGGTACAGCGCGCCACGGCCTGGTCGAACACCTGCAGTGGGTGATCGATGGCCGGCAGGGCAATGATCGCCGCCGTGTAGCCTGCCAACACGAAGGCATAGGCCCAGGCGCTGCGCAACTGTGTGGAGGCAGCGGTACACAGGGCCAGCCACAGGGCCAAGGTGAGCAGGAACAGACCGGGGGTCTGGGCAAACAGACCGATGAACAGCACCGACATAAACGTGCCGACCAGGGTGCCGGCCAGCCGCGCCAGGCCCTTCTGCACCACCATGCCTGACAACGGCTGGGCGACGATGAAAGCGGTCATCAGGGCCCAGGACGGTTGCTCCAGGCCCCAGCGCATCGCCAGCCACAGGGCCAGGCCGCCACCGAGCAGGGTCTTGATGGCGAACTTGAGGGCGAGGCTGCTGGGAGCGAACAGGGCCTGGAAGGTGATGGGCACGAGACGGACCTTGAGGGGATGGTCTTGTAGAAAGATAGACAATGGTGGGAAGGATAAAGCGGAAACGATTAATTAGCTAGCTAATCATCTTTACAGGAGGTGCAGATCTTCCTGTCCCGGCCCTTTCGCAGCACAAGGCTGCTCCTACAGATACTGTGTAGGAGCAGCCTTGTGCTGCGAAAGGGCCGGGACAGGCAACACAAAAATTGCAGGCAAAAAAATGGGCGACCGAAGTCGCCCTAAATGCCTTGCGTGCTCGTGTACCCGGAAGGTCAGCGCGGTTTGCGCTTGTTCGAGTCCTTCCAGATGAGAATGCCCAGACCGGCAAAGAAGACGACCATCAACCCGACCGTTACCACTCCGGCGATAACCACGTTGTCGAAGAACATGCTGGCCTCCCCATTCGTTTGCCGTTGTCCGATGGGTGCAAGTTAACCAATGTGAGGGCGGGGAAAATTGATCGGTGTCAATGGTGCCCGGGGCCGGGCACGCGAGGCGGGTGCAGGGTTGACCTGCGTCAAGTTTCAGCGCTTCTTCGGCTTGCCCTTGGGCTTCTTTTTCTTGGCACTGTTCAACGGCAGGGCTTGCTCGAACGCATTGCGCATTTCGTTCAGGCGCTTTTCCTTGAGGTCGTGGACGCGCTTGGCGCGTTCGGCATCGAAATCGATGAGGTTGTCTTGGCTCATGGGTGGGCTCGACGATCAACTGAGACTTGCATGATGAAGCCAGGCGCTGGCGCTGACCAGCCCCGCGTCAGACTTCGATGTCCACCAGCAGCCCCTGGCGTACATGCTCGCCCATCAACGGCGCCACCGGCACGGTATTGTCGGCGTTGACCTCGTCACCCGGCATTGCACTGTAGCGTTCGTCGTCGCCCTTCTGCCGACGTTGCTGCTGGCGGCGCTGCTCGTCGCGCAGCAGCAGCGCCTGCTCCTGCGGGTCACGCTGCTGCTTGAGGTCGATGGCACTTTCACCGGATGCAGGCTGGGTCGGCACCACCGGCTTGATGTCGGGTGTCGGCTTGACCGGGTCCTGTTGCGAGGTCACCGGGGCGGCACTGAGCGGAATGATCGGTGGCAGCATGGACGTTCTCCTATGCCCCCTGTATCGGCAGGCGCGGGTTTACCTTGATGGCATGCACAACACTTATTCGGCTTCGTCGTCAGGGTTATCGTCGCTAGGTGGGCTGGCCTCGCTCCAGGGCCGCTTGTACACCTGCTGCCAGACCGCGTCCATGTGCTCGCGCAGCACCTGCGGCGCGGCCTTTAGCGAGGCGCTGTCCTCGCGCTCACCGCCGATCGGCTCTTCACCTGCCGGGGTGATCAGCGACTGGCCGGTGATGCTGTAGCTGGCCTGCCCTTCGCGCATCTCGATGGCGATGTCATGCGGGTCGATGCCACCGCCACAGAATGCGTGGCTGGCAACCGTCACCTCGGCGATGCCGTCCTTGTTCAGGTCGCCGACATCGCTGACGTCGTTATAGAAGTCCACATCCAGGTCCAGGCCCGGGCAGGTGGTTTCCTGTTCGATCTGCCAGCGCGCCTTGAAAGCGTCGTTTTCGGCCTTGCGCCCGTACAGCGTGGCCTTGAGCACCACCTTGTCAACTTCCTGCTCGCTTTCCGGGTCGCTGGCCTGGCCATCGCTGCGGCTCAACACCAGCAGGCCTTCACCGTCGCGGTCACGAAAGTGCACGCTCTTGATCGGCGTCTGCACGCCCAGCACCTCGAGCTGTTCGATCGGGATGGCGGGCAAGGTCTCGAAGTTTTTCTGCTCGCAGGCGGCCAGCAGCAACAAGCTGCCCACGGCCATCGAAGCGCTGATCCAGCGGTGCTTGGCAGACATGTTGATCCGGAGCCCTCGTCGGCAGCACGGTGGGGGACGATGAAGCGGCTAGACTGTTGCTACCTATCGCACTTCGGCACCTTTCGATGCGCTCGGCACTTTGGTCTGACCGGCCGATCCGTTAACATAACCGGCTTTTTCATCGCGGGAGTTCAGGCAGTATGGCGCAGCAGTATCAACCGGGGCAACGCTGGATCAGCGACAGCGAAGCCGAGCTCGGCCTGGGTACCATCCTGGCGCAGGATGGCCGCCTGTTGACCGTGCTCTACCCGGCCACTGGCGACACCCGCCAGTATTCCCTGCGCAATGCGCCGCTGACCCGCGTGCGCTTCTCGCCAGGTGACCAGATCACCCACTTCGAAGGCTGGAAGCTGACCGTGCGCGAGGTCGAGGACATCGACGGGCTGATGGTCTACCACGGCCTGGACGGGCAGAACCAGCCGCGCACCCTGCCGGAAACCCAGTTGTCGAACTTCATCCAGTTCCGCCTGGCCAGCGACCGCCTGTTCGCCGGGCAGATCGACCCGCTGTCGTGGTTCAGCCTGCGCTACAACACCCTGCAGCACACCAGCAAGCAGATGCAGTCGGCGCTGTGGGGCCTGGGCGGCTGCCGTGCCCAACCCATCGCCCACCAGTTGCACATCGCCCGCGAAGTCGCCGACCGAAGCGCGCCGCGCGTCTTGCTGGCCGACGAAGTGGGCCTGGGCAAAACCATCGAAGCCGGCCTGGTGATCCACCGCCAGCTGCTGTCTGGCCGCGCCAGCCGCGTACTGATCCTGGTACCGGAAAACCTCCAGCACCAGTGGCTGGTGGAAATTCGCCGCCGCTTCAACCTGCAGGTGGCCTTGTTCGACGCTGAGCGTTTCATCGAAAGCGATGCCAGCAACCCGTTCGAGGATGCCCAGCTGGCGCTGGTGGCCCTGGAGTGGCTGGTAGAAGACGAAAAGGCCCAGGACGCGCTGTTCGCCGCTGGCTGGGACCTGATGGTGGTGGACGAAGCTCACCACCTGGTCTGGCACGAAGACCAGGTCAGCGCCGAATACGGCCTGGTCGAACAGCTGGCCCAGGTGATCCCGGGCGTGCTGCTGCTCACCGCCACCCCCGAGCAGCTCGGCCAGGACAGTCACTTCGCCCGCCTGCGTCTGCTCGACCCCAACCGTTTCCACGACCTGGCCGCCTTCCGCGCCGAGAGTGAGCACTATCGCCCGGTGGCCGAAGCCGTACAGGAACTGCTCGACGAAGGCCGCCTGTCGCCCAAGGCCCACGCCACCATCCAGGGCTTCCTGGGTGCCGAAGGCGAAGCCTTGCTGGCTGCGGTCAGCGACGGCGATACCCAGGCCAGCGCGCGCCTGATCCGTGAGCTGCTCGACCGCCACGGCACCGGCCGCGTGCTGTTCCGTAACACCCGCGCGGCGATCCAGGGCTTCCCTGAGCGCCAGCTGCACCCTTACCCACTGGCAACGCCCGAGCAGTACCGCGACCTGCCAGCTGGCGAACATGCCGAGCTGTACCCGGAAGTCGCCTTCCAGGCCCAGGGCGAGGTGGCCGATGACGAGCGCTGGTGGCGTTTCGACCCGCGCGTCGACTGGCTGATCGACACCCTGAAGATGCTAAAGCGTACCAAGGTGCTGGTGATCTGCGCCCATGCCGAAACCGCGATGGACCTGGAGGACGCCCTGCGCGTGCGCTCCGGCATCCCGGCCTCGGTGTTCCATGAGGGCATGAGCATCCTCGAACGCGACCGCGCCGCCGCCTACTTCGCTGACGAAGAGTTCGGCGCGCAGGTGCTGATCTGCTCCGAGATCGGCAGTGAAGGCCGCAACTTCCAGTTTGCCCACCATCTGGTGATGTTCGACCTGCCAGCGCACCCCGACCTGCTCGAACAGCGCATCGGCCGCCTCGACCGTATCGGCCAGAAGCACACCATTCAGCTGCATATCCCGTACCTGCAGGACAGCCCGCAAGAGCGCCTGTTCCAGTGGTACCACGAAGGCCTCAACGCCTTCCTCAACACCTGCCCTACCGGCAACGCCCTGCAGCACCAGTTCGGCCCGCGCCTGCTGCCACTGCTTGAAGGTGGCGAAAGCAAGGCCTGGGAAGCCCTGGTGGCCGACGCCCGCAGCGAACGCGAACGCCTGGAAGCCGAACTGCATACCGGCCGTGACCGTCTGCTGGAGCTCAACTCCGGCGGTGCCGGCGAAGGCCAGGCGCTGGTCGAGGACATTCTCGAACAGGACGACCAGTTCGCCCTGCCGATCTACATGGAAACCCTGTTCGACGCCTTCGGCATCGACAGCGAAGACCATTCCGAGAACGCCCTGATCCTCAAGCCGAGCGAAAAGATGCTCGACGCCAGCTTCCCGCTGGGTGACGACGAAGGCGTTACCATCACCTACGACCGTGGCCAGGCGCTGTCGCGCGAGGACATGCAGTTCCTCACCTGGGAACACCCGATGGTACAAGGCGGCATGGACCTGGTGCTGTCCGGCTCGATGGGCAACACCGCTGTGGCGCTGATCAAGAACAAGGCGCTCAAACCTGGGACCGTGCTGCTTGAACTGCTGTTCGTCAGCGAGGTGGTGGCACCGCGCAGCCTGCAACTGGGGCGTTACCTGCCACCGGCGGCATTGCGCTGCCTGCTAGATGCCAACGGCAACGACCTGGCGTCCCGCGTGGCCTTCGAAACCCTCAACGACCAGCTGGAAAGCGTTCCACGCGCCAGCGCCAACAAGTTCGTCCAGGCCCAGCGTGACGTGCTGGCCCAGCGCATCGGCAGCGGCGAGGCCAAGGTCATGCCGGCCCACGTCGAGCGCGTGGCCGAGGCCCAGCGCCGCCTTACAGCGGAGGCCGACGAAGAACTGGCCCGTCTGATCGCCCTGCAAGCGGTCAACCCGAGCGTGCGCGACAGCGAGATCGAAGCGCTGCGCAAGCAGCGTGAAGAGGGCTTGGCGATGCTGGAAAAGGCCGCCTTGCGCCTGGAAGCCATTCGCGTGCTGGTGGCTGGCTAGTCTTTCCCCGCACCCGTGTAGGAGCGGCCTTGTGTCGCGATGGGCTGCGCAGCAGCCCCAGCATTTTTGCGGTAGTGCAGAAATCTGGGGCTGCTGCGCAGCCCATCGCGACACAAGGCCGCTCCTACAAAATGCGAGCCAATATTCTTGGCGGCGATTGATTCCATAACCAAATCGTAGGAATCAATATGCCATTAGTCAGGAAGGCTTAAACACCTCTTCCTATACTGCCTCTGGACAGTCTGCACAGGGTTTAGCGCAGACGAGTGAAAACTCGATCATGAGGCATTCCATGGAATGGCTGGGGCTGCAACTGTTCGCCGACCTGCCGGCAACCGGGCGCATCGTCATCGATTGCCGGCATGAACCGTTCCTGGTTCTGCTTGCCTACCTCGTCGCCTGTGCGGCCTGCTTCGCCACGCTGGACATGGCCGAGCGACAATCCCACAGCGAAGACCCCACCGCCCACCGACAATGGAACATGCTTGGTGCCTGCTGCCTGGCAGGAGGTATCTGGGCCATGCATTTCATCAGCATGCTGGCCTTCCAGGCGCCAGTAGAAATGCACTACGACGCGTCCCTGACCATCCTTTCGCTGCTCATCGCACTGGCCGTCGCCTGGCTGGCCATGCACAGCCTCGACCGCAGCCAGATGCGCGCAATCCATTACCTGCGAAGTGCAGTACTGATCGGCCTGGGCATCATCCTGATGCACTTCGTAGGCATGGCCGCCCTGGAAACCGGTGCCCGCCAGTACTACCAGACCGGCCTGCTGCTGGCCTCTGCCACCATTGCCCTGCTCACCAGCCTGACCGCGCTATACCTGGCCCGCTACTTCCGGCAGGGCAGCGGTACCTTGCACCAGGCCATGAAATACGGAGCCAGCCTGCTGATGGCTGGTGGTATCGTTGCCACCCACTTCACCGCGATGTCGGCCATGACCCTGGTCATCCCGGCCGACACCGCCCTGCGCCTGCCCTCTGGCGACAACAGCCTGCAACTGGCGCTGGGCATCGGCTTCATCACCATGCTGATCAGTGCTGCCAGCATCAGTACCGCACTGGCCGACAAGAAGCTGCAAAGCAAGGAGCACGACCTGCGCCGGGTCAGCGTGCTGCTCAGCCAACTGGACCAGGCCCGCGCTTCGCTGCAGCAGGCCGCGCACTACGACGCCCTGACCAACCTGGTCAACCGCCGCGGTTTCAACCAGGTGTTCGCCGAACGCCTGGCCGAGCACCAGGCCACGGAAAGCCACCTGGCGGTGATGTTCCTCGACATCGACCATTTCAAGCGCATAAACGACAGCCTCGGTCACGACGCCGGCGACGAACTGCTCAAGGTGATCGCCGGACACATCAAGGCCGCCACCCGAAACCGCGACCTGGTCGCACGTCTGGGCGGCGACGAGTTCTGCGTGGTCACCAGCCTCACCAACCGCGACGAAGCCCGCCACCTGGCCCAGCGCATCATGCAGAGGATGAAAGAGCCCATAAACCTGGGCGGCCGGCGCATGGTCATGACCACCAGCATCGGCATCAGCATCTTCCCCGACGACGGCACCACCGCCGAAGAGCTGCTCAAGCATGCAGACCTTGCGCTGTACCAGTCCAAGGGTAACGGGCGCAACAGCCTGAACTTCTTCAACGACAGCCTGAAGACCCAGGCCTCGATTGCCCTGCAACTGGAAGAGGAACTGCGGGTGGCGCTGCTCGAGGAGCATGGGCTATGCGTGCACTACCAGCCGATCTTCGACCTGCGCAGCAGGCAAGTGGCCAAACTGGAGGCCCTGGTGCGCTGGCAACACCCGCAACACGGCCTGCTCGGGCCTGATCGTTTTGTCGCCATCGCAGAGGCCAACGGGCTGATCATCGACCTCGATCTGTGGGTGCTGCGCCACGCCTGCGCCGACCTGGCCTATCTGCAGCGCCACGGTCATGGAAACCTCAAGGTCACGGTCAATTGTTCGGCCGTCACCCTCAGCCACGACGAACTGCCCAACGAAGTGGAAAAGGCGCTGTTCCACGCCGGGCTCGCACCCCGACAGCTGGAACTGGAAGTGACCGAGAACGCCTTGATGGGTGACATCCAGCGCACGGTAAACCTGCTCACGCGCATACGCGCCCTGGGCGTGGCGCTGTCGATCGATGACTTCGGCACCGGCTACTCGTCGCTGGCCTACCTCAAGCGCCTGCCGCTGGACGTGCTTAAGGTCGACCGCAGCTTCCTGCAGGATGTGCCGGGCAGCCAGAAGGATCGCGAAATTGTCCAGGCGATCATCGTCATGGCGCATACCCTGCATCTGCAGGTGGTCAGCGAGGGCGTGGAAACCGCCGAACAGCTGGCGTTTCTCCAAGCCCACGGCTGCGACTACCTGCAGGGCTACCTGCTGGGCCGCCCGGAGCCGCTGGCCGAACTACGCTCGCTACTGGAGCGGGTTCGGCACAAGGGCGGCGTGTTCAGCCCTTGCTGCGATACAGCTCAACCAGGGTCGCCGGATCCTTTTGCAGGTACCCCTGGCTTGCGTGCAGGCGCATCAATTGTGCGGCAAGGCCACTGAGCGGCGTCGCCGAGCCTTGCTCGCGGGAGAATTTGACCGCGCCATCGAGGTCCTTGAGCAGCGTGCGCACATGCCACTTGATCGGCTCGAAGCGGCTCTCGGCCATTTGCGGAGCGAGGATCTGTAACGGTCTGGAGTCGGCAAAACCGCCCGCCAGCGCTTCGGCGATCAGCGTCGCGTCGACACCAGACTGTTCAGCCAAGGCAACCACTTCGGCGATTACCAGAGCATTGCAGGCCACGATCATCTGGTTGCAGGCCTTGGTCACCTGGCCTGCGCCCACCGCGCCCATATGCGTCACGCGCTGGCCAAGTACCTGCAGTACCGGGCGCGCACGCTCCAGGTCGGCTGCCTCGCCACCGACCATGATCGCCAGGGTGCCGGCTTCGGCCCCGGGGGTGCCCCCGGACACTGGCGCGTCCAGCCAGGCCATGCCGCACAGCGCTGCCAGTTCGGCGGCCATTTCACGAGTGGCGGTTGGCTCCAGGCTGGAGAAATCGACCAGTAACTGGCCGCTGCGTCCGCCCTGGGCAATACCTTGCTCGCCGAATACCACCTCGCGGACCACGGCCGTGTCGGCCAGGCACAGCAACACCATGTCGCTGTCGCGGCACAGTTCGGCAGGGCTGCTGGCCAGGCGCGCGCCAGCCGCGACCAGTGCAGCGCACTTGTCCGGGCTGCGGTTCCATACCGTCAGCGGGTAACCCGCTGCCAGCAGGCGCCGACACATGGGCAGGCCCATCAGGCCGATGCCGGCGAATCCAAGCGAAGGTAGTTTTGAGTTCATCAATGACTCCGGACAAATTCGATATCGATCCGGGCCGCTTTGCGGCCTTCGCGGGCGCGCCCTCTCCCACAGCACCAGCGCTGGTCTGAAGAGCTGCATCTGACCTGTGGGAGCGGGCATGCCCGCGAAGGGCTGCAAGGCAGCCCCCCATTACGCATCCCGTAAACTGTTACCGCCACGCCGAATTGTTACTTCCCTCTACCCGCCTTGAGCGCCTTCAAGCACCAAAACGGGGCTGCTGCGCATTTTCGCGCACCAAAAACGATCATGCCTCTGTCGGGCGCTTTGCCTGAATCACGATGAACGGCGAAACCACCACCGCCCAGATCTCTGGATCGCGGCTTTGCAGGTCCAGGGCTTGCTCGGCGGTTACCGGACCAACAGTGCCATCACTACGCCACTTGGCGAAGATCTCGCTGCGATTCTCGGCCATCGCCTCGGCAACGGCAATCAGGTCGAGGCTTGGGTCGACCCAAATCAGGTCACCCTTGGCCCAGAAACGCTCCAGTGCTCTCCACTCGATGATTGCCGTCTCGCCAAGCAATTTGGCATAGAGGGTGCTTGTTTGATCAGTCATGGGTGGTTTCCGCAAAAATCGGCCAATAAAAAAGGTCGGCATTTTTGCAGAAAAACCCGGTTTCAAATATGTAATTTGGTCGATTGATCCCGAACTTGTGGGGCGGGGTCGCAGATGCAGGCAGTTTGATGGCGCCTTTCTGTATCTTTGTGTCGACCATGCGACAACCCAGGAAGCAGGCACTTTTCGACCGCTTTTCAAGCGCTCGACCAGCGCTCTACACTGTACCGGTACAGTTCCGGGACATGTTCCGGGGGAAGGTGGGCTTGCGCGTTGGCATGGCCACGCCGCAAATCCCGCCCGGTCTGTAGCCCTGGCCGCCAGGACTATAAGAATTACAACAGAATGAGTGGAGCACTATGATCAAGATTTCCAAGCTGTTCGCCGCAATGGTTCTGGCAGGGGTAGCCAGCCATTCGTTTGCCGCCGATACCATCAAGATCGGGATTGCAGGTCCCAAGACCGGCCCTGTGACCCAGTACGGCGACATGCAGTTCATCGGCGCAAAGCAAGCCATCAAGGATATCAACGCCGCGGGCGGCGTGGATGGCAAGATGCTCGAAGCCAAGGAATACGACGACGCCTGCGACCCTAAACAGGCCGTTGCAGTCGCCAACAAAGTGGTCAACGACGGCGTCAAGTTCGTCATCGGTCACCTGTGCTCCAGCTCCACCCAGCCTGCGTCCGACATCTACGAAGACGAAGGCGTGATCATGATCACCCCGGCCGCGACCTCCCCGGAAATCACCGCACGTGGCTACAAGCTGATCTTCCGCACCATCGGTCTGGACAGCGCCCAGGGCCCGGCTGCCGGCAACTACATCGCCGACCACGTCAAGCCGAAGGTTGTCGCCGTCCTGCACGACAAGCAGCAGTACGGTGAAGGCATCGCCACCGCGGTCAAGCAGACCCTGGAAGGTAAAGGCACCAAGGTTGCCGTGTTCGAAGGCCTGAACGCCGGTGACAAGGACTTCTCCTCGATCATCCAGAAGCTCAAGCAGAACAACGTCGACTTCGTCTACTACGGCGGCTACCACCCAGAGCTGGGCCTGATCCTGCGCCAGGCTCAGGAAAAGGGCCTGAAAGCCAAGTTCATGGGCCCGGAAGGCGTGGGCAACGACTCCATCTCGCAGATCGCCCAGAACGCCTCCGAAGGCCTGCTGGTGACCCTGCCGAAGTCGTTCGACGCGGACCCTGCGAACAAGAAGATCGTCGACGCCATCAAGGCTGACGGCAAGGACCCAAGCGGCCCGTTCGTGTTCCCGGCCTACTCGGCTGTCGAGCTGATCGCCCAGGGCATCAAGGAAGCCAAGTCCGAAGATGCCGACAAGGTGGCAGCCGCCATCCACAAAGGTACCTTCAAGACCCCGACCGGTGACCTGTCGTTCGACGACAAAGGCGACCTGAAAGACTTCAAATTCGTGGTCTACGAATGGCACTTCGGCAAGCCGAAGACCGAAGTCTCCCCTCAGTAACTGCGTGACTAATAGCTGACCGTAGAAGCCCACTGTGCGAGCAGTGGGCTTTGTTTTACGAGGTTCATGGGCCTGATCTCCGCGATCCGGGGGCGGGCTCACCTGAAAATCTTAAAACCGTCACCCGCGGTTTCCTGGCCTACCCCCGCCAGCGAAATGCAAATCAGGTTTTTAGGAGCGCTGTAATGCCTGAGATCTACCATTTCTTCCAACAACTGGTTAATGGATTGACCATCGGCAGCACCTATGCCTTGATCGCCATCGGCTACACGATGGTGTACGGCATCATTGGCATGATCAACTTCGCCCACGGCGAGGTGTACATGATCGGTTCCTACGTGGCCTTCATCGCCCTGGCGGGCCTGGCCATGATGGGTATCCATTCGCTGCCTGTCCTGATGACCGTCGCCTTTGTCGCGACGATCTTCGTCACCAGTGCCTATGGCTACAGCATCGAACGGGTTGCCTACCGCCCCCTGCGCAACAGCAACCGCCTGATCCCGCTGATTTCCGCCATCGGCATGTCGATCTTCCTGCAGAACACCGTCCTGCTGTCGCAAGATTCCAAGGACAAGTCCATCCCCAACCTGATCCCCGGAAGCTTCTCGTTCGGGCCAGGCGGCGCGGAGGAAGTACTGATCAGCTACATGCAGATCCTGGTGTTCGTGGTCACCCTGGTGGCCATGACCTGCCTCACCCTGTTCATCTCCCGTTCCCGCCTGGGCCGCGCCTGCCGCGCCTGCGCCGAGGACATCAAGATGGCCAACCTGCTGGGCATCAACACCAACAACATCATCGCCCTCACCTTCGTCATCGGTGCCGCCCTGGCGGCGGTGGCGGCCGTGCTGCTGAGCATGCAGTACGGGGTGATCAACCCCAACGCCGGTTTCCTGGTGGGCCTGAAGGCCTTCACCGCGGCGGTGCTGGGTGGCATCGGCAGCATTCCGGGCGCCATGCTCGGCGGGCTGGTGCTGGGCGTGGCCGAAGCGTTCGGTGCCGATATCTTCGGCGACCAGTACAAGGACGTTGTGGCATTCGGCTTGTTGGTTCTTGTCCTGCTATTCCGGCCGACCGGCATCCTGGGCCGCCCGGAGGTTGAAAAAGTATGAACAGAAATCTCAAACAGGCGTTCTTCAGCGCCTTGCTGGTATGGGCCGTGGCCTTCCCGGTACTGGGCCTGAAACTGAGCATCGATGGCATCAGCCTGGTAGTGCACAGCCAGGGTTCGTTCACCATCGGCATCATCGCCGTGTGTTCGGTGCTGATGTTCCTGCGCGTGCTGTTCGACAAGCAGTGGAACTCGGTAATGGGCCGCCGTTCGGATCGCAAGCTGATCCCGCCGGCGGTCAGCAACTACCTGACCCTGCCGAAAACCCAGCGCTACGTGATCATGGGCCTGATCGTCGCGGCACTGGTGTGGCCGTTCTTCGGCTCGCGCGGCGCGGTCGACATTGCCACGCTGATCCTGATCTACGTGTTGCTGGGCCTGGGCCTGAACATCGTGGTCGGTTTGGCAGGCCTGCTCGACCTCGGTTACGTCGGCTTCTACGCCGTCGGTGCCTACAGCTACGCCATGCTCTCGCACTACCTGGGCTGGAGCTTCTGGGTATGCCTGCCGATCGCCGGCCTCATGGCCGCTACCTTCGGATTCCTGCTCGGCTTCCCGGTGCTGCGCCTGCGCGGTGACTACCTGGCGATCGTGACCCTCGGCTTCGGCGAGATCATCCGCCTGTTCCTGCGTAACCTCACCGACTGGACCGGCGGCCCCAACGGCATCAGCAACATTCCCAAGCCGGAGTTCTTCGGCCTGACCTTCGAACGCCGTGCCGCCGAAGGCATGCAGACCTTCCATGAGTTCTTCGGGCTGGAATACAACTCGATCAACAAGGTCATCTTCCTCTATCTGGTGGCCCTGCTGCTGGCCCTGCTGGCGCTGTTCGTGATCAACCGCCTGCTGCGCATGCCGATCGGCCGCGCCTGGGAAGCCCTGCGCGAAGACGAGATCGCCTGCCGTGCTCTGGGCCTGAACCCGACCGTGATCAAACTGTCGGCATTCACCCTGGGCGCCTGCTTCGCCGGTTTCGCCGGCAGCTTCTTCGCTGCGCGCCAGGGCCTGGTGACGCCGGAGTCGTTCACCTTCATCGAGTCGGCGATCATCCTCGCCATCGTCGTGCTCGGCGGCATGGGCTCACAACTGGGCGTGATCCTCGCGGCCATCGTGATGATCCTGCTGCCCGAGCTGATGCGTGAGTTCAGCGAATACCGGATGCTGATGTTCGGTGCGCTGATGGTGTTGATGATGATCTGGCGTCCGCAAGGCCTGCTGCCTATGCAACGTCCACACATGGAGCTGCGTCGATGAGCCGCGAAATTCTGCAAGTCAGCGGCCTGAGCATGCGCTTCGGCGGCTTGTTGGCGGTCAACGGCGTGGGCCTGACCGTCAAGGAAAAACAGGTGGTGGCACTGATCGGCCCGAACGGCGCCGGCAAGACCACCGTGTTCAACTGCCTGACCGGCTTCTACAAGCCCAGCGGCGGCACCATCCTGCTCGATGGCCAGCCGATCCAGGGCCTGGCCGGGCATCAGATCGCCCGCAAGGGCGTGGTGCGGACATTCCAGAACGTGCGCCTGTTCAAGGAAATGACCGCGCTGGAAAACCTGCTGATCGCCCAGCACCGCCACCTCAACACCAACTTCTTCGCCGGCCTGTTCAAGACTCCAAGCTTCCGCCGCAGCGAGAAGGAGGCCATGGAGCGCGCGCAGTACTGGCTGGAGAAGGTCAACCTGACCGAGTTCGCCAACCGTACCGCCGGCACCCTCGCCTACGGGCAGCAGCGCCGCCTGGAAATCGCCCGCTGCATGATGACCCAACCGCGCATCATCATGCTCGACGAACCGGCTGCGGGCCTGAACCCGAAGGAAACCGAAGACCTCAAGGCGCTGATCGCCTACCTGCGTGAGTCGCACAACGTCACCGTGCTGCTGATCGAGCACGACATGAAGCTGGTGATGAGCATTTCCGACCATATCGTGGTGATCAACCAGGGCACACCCCTGGCCCACGGCACACCGGAAGAGATCCGCGACAACCCTGATGTGATCAAAGCCTACCTGGGGGAAGCGTAAATGCTGAAGTTCGAGAACGTTTCCACCTTCTACGGCAAGATCCAGGCGCTGCACAGCGTCAATGTGGAGATCAACCAGGGCGAGATCGTCACCCTGATCGGCGCCAACGGCGCCGGCAAGTCGACCTTGCTGATGACCCTCTGCGGCTCGCCGCAGGCGCACAGCGGCAGCATCAAGTACCTGGGTGAAGAACTGGTTGGCCAGCCATCCTCGCACATCATGCGCAAGAGCATCGCGGTGGTACCGGAAGGCCGCCGCGTGTTCTCCCGCCTGACCGTCGAGGAAAACCTGGCGATGGGTGGTTTCTTCACCGACAAGGGCGATTACCAGGAGCAGCTGGACAAGGTGTTGCAGCTGTTCCCGCGCCTGAAGGAGCGTTATATCCAGCGTGGCGGCACCATGTCCGGTGGCGAGCAGCAGATGCTCGCCATTGGCCGGGCGCTGATGAGCAAGCCCAAGCTGCTGCTGCTCGACGAGCCATCGCTGGGTCTGGCGCCAATCATCATCCAGCAGATCTTCGACATCATCGAACAGCTGCGCCGTGATGGCGTGACGGTGTTCCTGGTGGAACAGAACGCCAACCAGGCGCTGAAGATCGCTGACCGGGCGTATGTGCTGGAGAACGGCCGGGTGGTGATGCAGGGTACTGGGGAAGCACTGTTGACCGACCCGAAGGTGCGCGACGCGTACCTGGGGGGTTGACCGGGAAAAGGGCCATCTACTGGCCCTTTTTTCTACCTGTCAGAAATGTATTGCCTGTACTGGCCCTATCGCCGGCACAGGCAACCATTAACTTGTGATCCAGCGCCAGCCTGAGTAACGTGGCCTGCTTTCACGGCAAAGATCCCCGGAGCCCGCCCCATGCGCCTCACCCCCACCCTGCTGCTCACCGCCCTGCTGCCCCTGTTCGCCGGCTGCCAGCTCATGGCTGACGCCCCCAGCGACCCGAACATCGGCACTACGCGCATGCAGGGCGAGCTGCGTGCCGGCGGTGGTCAGCTGCTGTTCAAGCCGTGCAGCGAAAACCGCACTTTCGTGATCAGCGACGTCGCCGCAACCGGCATCCTGCAGGAAGCCGCCAACCTCGCCAAGGACGCCAACGACAAACTGTTCGCCGACGTCCGTGGCCGCCTCACCGGCAGCAGACAGGCCAACAACGACGGCCAGCTTGAAGTTCGCCGCCTGTACCGCCTGGAACCTTCCACCCGCGCCTGTGAAGACCCCAACTTCAAGCAGCTGACCCTGCGCGCCAACGGCCATGAGCCGGAATGGGACATCAAGGCCAGCGGCAAAGGCATGGTGCTCAACCGCGTCGGCCAGCCCCCCCTGCCCCTGCCCTTTCTGGAAGAAGAAGTGCCCGGCGGCGGCCTGACCCTGACCAGCGAAGCCAACGGCCAGCACGTGGAGCTGTGGGTCGCGCCACAACGCTGTGTAGACACCGCCACCGGTGCCATCCACCACTTGCGTGCCGAACTGCGCATCGACGGCAAGACCCTGCTGGGCTGCGGTTACTATGGCGGTGCACGCGACAACTGATCGCCGGGCGCTTTTATCCTGCCAGTCGGGGCGGCGAACAGCTTATACTTGGCGGTTTGTGTAAAGCCGCCGGCCGCCCATGGCCGGGATACTGGACCCTGCCATGCTACGAATCACCGAACTGAAGCTGCCCCTGGACCATCCCGACGAAGCCCTGCGTGAAGCGATCGTCCAGCGCCTGGGCATCCGCGACGAGCAACTGCTCAGCTTCAACCTGTTCAAGCGCAGCTACGATGCGCGCAAGAAGAACAGCGAACTGCTGTTCATCTACACCATCGACCTGGAAGCCAGCAACGAAGCCGAGCTGCTCAGCAAGTTCGCCGACGATCGCAATATCGGCCCGGCGCCAGACGTAACCTACAAGTTCGTCGGCAAGGCCCCTGCCGATCTGCAGGAGCGCCCGATCGTGGTCGGCTTCGGCCCGTGCGGCATCTTCGCCGGCCTGTTGCTGGCACAGATGGGCTTCAAACCGATCATCCTCGAGCGCGGCAAGGAAGTACGTCAGCGCACCAAGGACACCTGGGGCCTGTGGCGCAAGAGCGTGCTCAACCCCGAGTCCAACGTGCAGTTCGGCGAAGGCGGCGCCGGTACCTTCTCCGACGGCAAGCTGTACAGCCAGATCAAGGACCCGCAGCACCACGGCCGCAAGGTGCTGGAAGAGTTCGTCAAGGCCGGTGCGCCGGACGAGATCCTGTACATCAACAAACCGCACATCGGCACCTTCCGCCTCACCGGCATGGTCGAGCAGATGCGTCAGGACATGATTGCCCTCGGCGCCGAAGTGCGCTTCCAGCAGAAGGTCACCGACCTGCTGATCGAGGATGGGCAACTGACCGGCGTGGTGCTGGAGAGCGGCGAACAGCTGCACTCGCGCCATGTGGTGCTGGCGCTGGGCCACAGTGCTCGCGACACCTTCCGCATGCTGCACGCCAAAGGCGTGTACATGGAAGCCAAGCCGTTCTCGGTGGGCTTCCGTATCGAGCACCCGCAAACGCTGATCGACAAGGCTCGCCTGGGCAAGTACGCCGGTCACCCGAAACTCGGTGCCGCCGACTACAAACTGGTGTACCACGCCAAGAATGGCCGCTCGGTGTACAGCTTCTGCATGTGCCCGGGCGGCACCGTGGTCGCAGCAACCAGCGAGCCAGGCCGGGTGGTTACCAACGGCATGAGCCAGTACTCGCGTAACGAGCGCAATGCCAACTCCGGCATCGTCGTCGGCATCGACCCCGAGCGTGATTACCCGGGCGGCCCGCTGGCCGGCATCGAGCTGCAGGAACGCCTGGAAGCCCACGCCTACGTGATGGGCGGCAGCAACTACCAGGCCCCGGCACAGCTGGTGGGTGACTTCGTCGCCGGCCGGCCGTCGACTGCACTGGGCAGTGTCGAGCCGTCCTACAAACCGGGCGTGACCTTGGGCGACCTGGCGCCGAGCCTGCCGGACTTCGCCATCGAAGCCATTCGCGAGGCGCTGCCAGCGTTCGACCGGCAGATCAAGGGTTACAACCTGCATGATGCAGTGCTGACCGGGATCGAGACCCGCACCTCCTCGCCGCTGCGCATTACTCGCGGTGAGGACTTCCAGAGCCTGAACCTCAAGGGGCTGTTCCCGGCGGGTGAAGGGGCCGGGTATGCGGGCGGGATCCTGTCGGCGGGTGTCGATGGGATTCGCATCGCCGAGGCGGTGGCGCGGGATATGCTCGGCCTCTGAGCCTTTTACATGCCAGGGCCTCTTCGCGGGTAAACCCGCTCCCACAGGTACTGCACAGTATTGAAGACTGTGAAGTACCTGTGGGAGCGGGTTTACCCGCGAAAGGGCCACTGCAGACATCAGAAAAATCCACAACAAACATCAGACTTCCCCTCCCCACTCCTTCCCCATCTGCGTCTAGGCTTTCCCGCAGCCCAGTCGGCAATACCATATAACAAAAACGAATATGGTTTTTTGTTTGAAAGCATATTGCCAAAGGCTAGGGTGTACGCCCGTTCCATTGTCAACTGCTCATGGAGAGCCTATAACCCGTGCGTAGACTGTTCACCCGCTTCTTCCAGCTCGAAGCCGCCAGTGGCCTGTTGCTGATCGCTGCGGCCATCCTGGCCCTGGTCATCAATAACTCGCCGCTGTCCTACCTGTACAGCGGCCTGCTCGACGTTCCCGTCGCCGTTCAGGTCGGTGCGCTGCACATCGCCAAACCGCTGTTACTTTGGATCAACGACGGCCTGATGGCCCTGTTCTTCCTGCTGATCGGCCTGGAGGTCAAGCGCGAGGTGGTCGACGGCCACCTGTCCAAGCCCTCCCAGGTGATCCTGCCAGCCACCGCCGCCGTGGGCGGCATGGTGATACCGGCACTGATCTACTGGTTCATCAACCGTGACAACCCTGCCGCCATAGCCGGCTGGGCTATCCCCACAGCCACCGACATCGCCTTCGCCCTCGGCGTACTGGCCCTGCTGGGCAAGCGCGTGCCGGTGTCGCTGAAACTGTTCCTGATGACCCTGGCGATCATCGACGACCTGGGTGCGATCATCGTCATTGCCCTGTTCTATTCGGGCACCCTGTCGAGCATGTCGCTGCTGCTGGCTGCCGCCTGCCTGGTATTGCTGGTGTCGATGAATCGGCTTGGCGTGGTCAAGCTTGGGCCGTACATGGTCGTTGGCCTGATCCTGTGGGTCTGCGTGCTCAAGAGCGGCGTGCATGCCACCCTGGCCGGCGTCGCCCTGGCCCTGTGCATCCCGCTGCGCACGCGCCATGCCGAACGCTCACCACTGCTCGCCCTGGAACACGCCCTGCATCCTTGGGTTGCCTACGCCATCCTGCCGCTGTTCGCTTTCGCCAACGCCGGTGTATCGCTGGCAGGCATGACCGTAGAAAGCTTCACCCACCCGGTGCCACTGGGCATCGCCGTGGGGCTGCTGCTGGGCAAGACCGTGGGTGTCTTCGGCCTGACCTGGGTCGCGGTCAAGCTGCGCCTGGCCGCGCTGCCTGCAGGCGCCAGTTGGGGGCAATTGCTGGGTGTGGCGATACTTTGCGGTATCGGCTTCACCATGAGCCTGTTCGTCGGCTCGCTCGCCTTTGTGCCTGGCAGCAGTGATTACGCCGGGATGGACCGCATGGGTATTCTCACCGGCTCGTTCTTCGCCGCCGTGATCGGCTATGCGGTAACCGCCATGGCCAGCCGCAAGTCCAACGTCGGCTGACCGTAGCCCAACAAGACAAAACCCCGACTGGC
Source organism: Pseudomonas sp. SA233 (assembly GCF_054792385.1). NCBI lineage: Bacteria > Pseudomonadati > Pseudomonadota > Gammaproteobacteria > Pseudomonadales > Pseudomonadaceae > Pseudomonas > Pseudomonas sp. SA233. The sequence goes on from NZ_CP096449.1 coordinate 4,489,410, forward strand.
GAGCGCCATGTCGGGGTTTTGTCTTGTTGGGCTACGGTCAGTGCGTGACGCGGCTGGTGCCATCGACGGTCATGATGCGCACGCGGTCGCCAACGCGGAAGATCTCGTTCTGCTGCACGGCCTGCACATAGGCACGCATGCTGCCATCGTCCTCACGCACGGTAATTTCGACACCCTGGGTACGGGTCAGGCCCTCTTCGGCGGCGGAACCGGCCAGGCCACCGGCAACGGCACCGATCACGGCGGCGACGATGCTGCCACGGCCACCACCCACGGCGCTCCCGGCCACGCCACCGACGATGGCGCCAGCACCGCCACCGATCGGGGTCTTGGTGCCTTCGATCTTGACCGGACGCAGGGACTCGATAGTGCCCATGCGCACGGTTTGCACGCGGCGGGCCTCATCACGGGAGTAGCTGTCACCGGTCAGGCTCGAGGCACAGCCACCCAGCAACAGCGACATGGTGGTAAAGGTCGCCACCAGCAAAGCGGATTTACGCATGGGTAAGGTCTCCATAAGTCAGGTGCTCATTAGACGCTGCACGTTGACGGCTGTCACGGTACAAACGTAATAAAATTGTTTTCATTCAGCCAAGGGACAGCCTGCACGGCTGTGTCGAGGCCTTTCAAGTGAGACCAAGGATAGCCATGGATTACTTCATCGTCGTGGTCACCACCGTTGCAGGGCTGTATTTCCACTGGTGGCTGTATGTGCGCATGCGCTGCTGGATGGACCGTGACCTGGCGTTGTCGCTGGCAGGGTCGGACCCTGAAAAACGCGCGTATATGCTGCAAAGGCTGGAGCAGGCGCGGGTGGAGAAGGTGGGGCGCAAGCAGTTGGCGAGGTGGCTGGAGCGGGAAGCTGCGGGGTATCCGGGGTAGCCTGATGGAGCGCCGGGGCCGCAAAGCGGCCCCGACAAACTCAGGGCGCCAACCGCTCCCGCAGCCATTGCCCGTCCACCAGCCGGTAGTTCAGTCGGTCATGCAGGCGGCTGGCCCGCCCCTGCCAGAACTCGATGCGCTCAGGTAGCAAACGATACCCACCCCAATGCTCCGGACAATGCGGCTGGGTGTCGGAAAAGCGCGCCTCAGTGGCCTTGACCAGCCCCTCCAGCTCCTCACGACCGGCAATCACCTGGCTCTGTGGCGAAGCCCAAGCACCCAGGCGGCTACCCAGCGGGCGCACCTGGTAGTAGGCGTCAGACTCCTGGGGGGTGACCTTTTCCACCCGCCCTTCGATGCGCACCTGGCGCTCCAGCGCCGGCCAGAAGAAGGTCATGGCGGCGAAAGGGTTGATCAGCAGTTGCTGGCCCTTGGCACTATCGTAGTTGGTGAAGAAAGTGAAGCCACGCTCATCGAGCCCCTTCAGCAACAAGATACGGCAGTGCGGGCGGCCTTCACCGTCGACAGTGGCCAAGGTCATGGCGTTGGCTTCCACCGGCACCTGCTCGGTTTTCACCGCTTCGGCGAACCACTGGTGGAACAGGGCGAACGGCTCTCCCGGGGCCTGGGATTCGGCCAGGCCATCACGGGTGTAGTCGCGGCGCATATCGGCCAGGGATTGGGTCATTGCTGCGTTCCTTGACGATCAGTTGGTCTTCGCAGGGCTGTTGGCAGCTACTTTCTTTTCAGTGGTAGCTTTCTTGGCAACCGGCTTGGCCGGCGCAGCTTTTTTCTTGGCCGTGGTCTTGGCTGGCGCCTTGGCCTTGGCTTTGGTCACAGGCTTCTTCGCCGCAGCCTTGGTGGCCGGCTTGCTGTCGGCAGGCTTGGCAGCAGGTGCTTTGACATCTTGCACCGCCACCATCGGGGCGCGGGCCGGGGCGGCTTGCTGGTACTTGGCCAGCAGGGCGACCATGGTGTTCTGCGGGGTCAACAGCATTTCCACACGGCGGTTCAGGGCACGGCCCTCGGCGCTGTCGTTGGCGGCGCGCGGCATTTCCGAGCCCATGCCCTTGAGGTTCAGGCGATCACGCTGCAGGCCGCTGAGGCGGAAGATGGCCGACACCGAAGCGGCGCGCTCCAGGCTGAGCTTCTGGTTGGCGGCAGCGACACCGCTACTGTCGGCATGGCCGAGTACCAGCACGGCGGTCTTGGCATCGCCTTCGACAGTCTTGGCCACACGGGTGATAGGGCCCAGGGTCATCGGCAGCAGCATGTTCGGGCGATCGGGGTTGTACGAACTGTCCACCGGGATGGTTACGGCCAGCACGTTGTCACGACGCTCCAGCTCCAGCTTGCTGCCCTTGATCGCCTCACGCAGCTTTGGCTCGTACTCGTCCAGCCAGGCCTGGGTGGCCTTCTGGTCGACCTTCGGCACCACCGGCCCCTTGGCCTGCTTCTCTTCACCGCCGAACGGCCACCACCAACGGCTGGCGTTGTCGGACTTGGCGTCGGCCTTGGCCACATTTTCCGTGACGGCTTGCTTCACTTCCTGCTCGGCAACCTTGTCCGAACCGAAGGGCCACCAGCTCGAGGCGCTGTCCTTCGAGCCGTCCTGGGGGTGACTGGCGCAGCCGGTAACGGCGGTCAGGCACAGGGCGAGTGCTAAGGTTTTGTGTGAAGACATCAGCGATACACCATGAAATAGAAAGAAATTTTGCTTACGCCCTTCAGGCGTTGGCATTGAGGATAGTCAAAGGGCTGGGGCAATACCCGCATTACCCGATCAAAGGCAACTGGCAAGGACGCGTACCAGTTTCTGGGCTCGCGGGTCCATGAGCACATAAGGGCCAAGGGTATTGACCACGAAACCGAAGGCCACATCGTGTTCCGGGTCAGCGAAACCAACCGAGCCGCCGGCGCCTGGGTGGCCGAAGGCGCGGGCCCCGAGGCCGAACGTGGCATTGGCCACGTCGGGCTGGTCGAGCATGCAGCCCAGGCCAAAACGGGTCTGGGTGAGCAGAGTACGATCCTGGCCGAGGCTGTGCTCACGGGTGAGTTCGTCGAGCAGCTCTGATTCGAGCAGGCTACCGTCCAGCAGCCCGGCATAGAAGCCCGCCAGGCTGCGCGCATTGCCATGGCCGTTGGCGGCTGGCTGCTGCATGCGCCGCCACTCCGGCTTGTTGGTACTGGTCAGGATCGCCGGCGGGTTGGTGAAGGCGCGGGTCGACAGGGCCTCGGGCTCGCGCATGGTCACCTGCAGCAGGCGCTGAGCTGCAGCGTCCCCGGCGTTGCCCTTGCCACGGGCGATATGCGCTACGCGATGAAACTCATCGTCCGCCAGGCCGATATGAAAATCCAGCCCCAACGGCCGAGCGGTACGGGCCACGATCGAGTCGCCGGGGCCACGGCCGTCGGCACGGCGGATCAGCTCGCCGATCAGCCAGCCGTAGGTAATGGCGGCATAGCCATGCTCGGTGCCGGGTGTCCACCAGGGCGTTTCGGCAGCCAGCGCATCGACCATGGCCTGCCAGTCATACAGTGCCTCGGCCGGCAGCAGCTCACGGATGGCCGGCAAGCCGGCGCGGTGGCTGAGCAGCTGGCGCAGGGTAATCGCCTGTTTGCCTGCCTGGGCGAACTCGGGCCAGTAGTTGGCCACAGGCGCATCAAGGGCCAGCTTGCCCTCGCCGACCAGTTGCAGGGCGGTGACAGCGGTGAAGGTCTTGGTGCAGGAGAACAGGTTGGCAATGGTATCGCTGTGCCAGGCCTGCTGGCCGTCCTTGTCGGCACTGCCGGCCCACAGGTCGACCACGGTTTCGCCACCAACCTGGATGCACAGCGCCGCGCCACGCTCCTGGGGATCTTCGAACAGCGCGGCGAAGGCTTCGCGCACTGCTTCGAACTTCAGCTCATAGTGACCCTGGATCTGCACCCGCTGTTCTCCGTACGACCAATTCCGAAAATGGTGTGCATTGTTTCAGTAGTTTGGTGTTTTGCAAACTGGCTTGGGCTGGGTGGTCACTGTGGGAGCGGCCTTGTGTCGCGATGGGCTGCGCAGCAGCCCCGGCAATTTATGCAGCGCCGCTGAATTCAGGGGACTGCTTCGCAGTCCTTTCGCGACGCAAGGCCGCTCCCACAAAAAGACCGCGTCGTCCTTGGCTAGGGCGCCGGTTTTTCCAGTTGGACGCGCAGCTGGCTCATTGCCTGGAAGTTGCTCTTGCGCACGGCATCGACAAACCCCGGGTATGGCATATCGGTGATCGCCACCAACCCTAGGTGACCGTTCTCGCCATCGAGCAGGCGGCCGCTGGCCGGCTGGTCGAGGTACTGGAACCAGTGCGCGCCAACGATCATCGGCTGCGCCAGGGCCGCCTTGAGGAAGTTGCCGTAGGCCGGGCCACGGTCTTCTTCCCGCGCCACTTCCAGCGGCCCCGGCCAGAACGGCCCGCGATCGCGCGAGCCGAACTGGAACTCGGACACCAACACCGGCTTGTCCAGCTCGGCCAGGCGGGTGAAGTCGTAGCCGTCCTGCGGCTTGAGCGTATAAAAGTTGAAGCTGAGCACATCGCAGAACTCGGCGCAGGCCTTGACCGCCTCCGGCGTGCTGACGGCATAGCGGCCACCCAGCAGCAGGTGATTGGGCGCATGCCACTTCAACGAGTCGGCAATGGTCCTGAAGTAGGTTTCGGCGAACACCTGCTGGAAGTGCTGGTAATCACGCTCGATTTCCGGGTGCTCCGGGTTCGGCAACGGTGCCTCGAAGCCCGGGTCCTCCATCAGTTCCCAGGCGCTCAGCTCGATGCCCCAGGCCTTGGACAACCCTTCCTGGTTGCGGTACTTGTCACGCAACTGCTTGAGGAAGGCGCGCTTGGCCGGTACATCGGTAGTCAGACGCAAGGTTCCGTAGGCCAGGCCGTAACGCGCCTTCGGGTCGCTACCGGGGGCGGCCCAGGACAGTTCGTTGTCGGCGAAATAGCCGATCAGCCAGGGGTCGTCACGGTGATCGCGGGCGGCAATGGCCACGGCGCGCTCGGTGGCCATGGCAAAACGCGGGTCGAACGGGTCGGGCATGCGGCCCCACCAGTCCATGCCGGTGCTGATGCTGGCGTAATCCCCCACGATCGATAGCGGCAAGGTGTACGGCATGCGCCTGGCCTGGCCCAGGGCCGGCTCGCTCCAGTTGCCGACCGTGTTGAAACCCCAGGCCTGCAGGCGGTCGAGCGCATGCGCCTGCCAGCGGGCGGTATCCAGCGCCAATGGTGGGCAGCTTGCCGGCTGCCCCTCTACCGCGGGCGGGCAGGGTTTGCCATAGGTGCGCTGCAGGTTGGCGGCATAGAAATCGAACCAGCGCCCCTGTTTGAAGTTGCGCCCTTGCGACGAGGGGTTGCCATCGTCGTTGTTGCCATCACCATAGAATGCGGCCAGTGCATCCTCCTCACCCGGCAACCCCTTGAACATCCCCTCACGCCCGGCGACATAGGTACGCCCGCCATCCGCGGCGACGGCATTCACCCCCAGGGAATAGAACGGATGCCCCTCGGGCGTTACCAGGTACCAGCGGCCGTCACGCTTTTCGGTGCGGAAGAAGCCTTTGGCCTCGAACGCCGGCCCGGCCAGCAGGCCGCCGTACGCGTCCAGCTGCTGCTTGCCACGCTCTGCCAGCCAGCCTTTGAGCTGTTGCTGCTCGCGTACATCGGCCGCCTTGAGCTGCTCGTCATTGGTAACCTTTTCTGGCCAATGGCCGCGGGTGGACTGGCCATAGGCATCGATCAGCTCCTGGTAGGCCGCCTTGTATGCCTGGTCGTCATCCTGAATGCCCACCCGCTCGATCAGCAGGTTCTGCGCCACCTTGGGGTTGGGGATACTCAGGCTGACCGACGTCACCTGCTTGAGGTCGACCGCACCGGCGCTGCTGGTCAGCAGCAGGCGCTGGCCGCCATGGTTCCAGGGCATGGGCGGGCCGGCGCGCATGCCTTGGCTCAACGGCGAACTGGCCGTCAGCGGTACCATCACGGTTTGTGCAGGACCGGCCGGAAGGTCGATGCGGCTGGTCAACGTGCGCCCATCACTGCCCTGCACCAACACGTCCACGGTCAGCGCCCAATCCATCGCGCTTTGCAGGCGCAAGGTCAGGAACTGACCGCCGGACCAGTCCCACACACCGCTTTGCGGGCTCAGGCGCAGGGTCGGCCGCAGGGCCGGGTTGAACACCACGCGCCGCAACACTTCGCCTTCGGCCGTCTGCTCCGCGTTGTACTGCGGCATGCCGGCATCCTCGGTCGCCACATTGACCACCGAGGCCGGGCGCACGAAGCTGAAAAGCGTCTGCTGCCCAGCCAGCAACGGCGAGCTGAACAACAGGGCAAAAACGGCGGGCAGGGTACGGCGGACCATAAGGCTGGGGCTCTCCTTCAGGGCCCTCATGGCCCACGACTGAGTAATGGACAACGCGCCGGAGCAAGTGTGCTCCGGCGGTCAGGAAATCTCCCGCCGGAACGGCGGCAGCGCATTGAGAATAGCCTTGCCGTAGCGCTGGGTGACCAGGCGCCGGTCAAGCAAGGTGATGACACCGCGATCCTGTTCGGTTCGCAGCAGGCGGCCACAGGCCTGGATCAGCCGCAGCGAGGCGTCGGGCACGGCAATTTCCATGAACGGGTTGCCGCCGCGAGCCTCGATCCACTCGGCCAACGCCGCTTCGACCGGATCATCAGGCACGGCAAAAGGAATCTTGGCGATCACCACGTGCTCGCAGTAGGCACCCGGCAGGTCGACACCCTCGGCAAAGCTGGCCAGGCCGAACAGCACGCTGTGCTGGCCGTCGTCGACCCGTGCCTTGTGCTTGTTCAGGGTTTCCTGCTTGGACAGGTTGCCCTGGATCAGCACTAGCTTGCGCCAGTCACGGTCCAGGCCATCGAACACGTCCTGCATCTGCTTGCGCGAGGAGAACAGCACCAGCGCGCCACGGGCATCTTCGACGATGTTCGGCAGTTCGCGGATGATCGCTGCGGTATGCGCCGCCGCATCGCGCGGGTCGGCCTTTAGGTCGGGGACCCGCAGCAGGCCGGCATCGCCATGCACGAACGGGCTGGGCACCACGCAAGTGACCGCGTCACGGGGCAACCCCGAGCGCATGCGGAAGCGGTCGAACTTGCCCAGCGCAGTCAGCGTCGCCGAGGTCACCAGTGCGCCATGTGCCACGCTCCACAGGCTGCGGCGAAGCATTTCGGCGGCCAGGATGGGGCTGGCATTGACTTCGATGTCGAACAGCGCACCGCTCTCGGCCAGGGTCAGCCAACGGGCCATGGGTGGGCTGTCTTCCGGATCTTCGGCGGTAAAGGCCGTCCACAGTTCCCAGTTGCCCTGGGCACGGGTGACCAGGCTACCGAACAGCGGATACCACTCCTCGGCCTGGTGGCTGGCGATGCCGATGTTGACCTCACCGTCCATGCCTTCCTTGAGCAGGTCGGCCAAGCGGGTGAACAGGTCGTTGAGGCGGGCAAAGCCTTTTTTCAGTTCGATGCCCACTTCGCGAATCTGCTCCGGCACCACGCCGCCTTCGAAGCGGTAGCGCGGGCGCTCACGGCCTTCGTTGTCCTCGCTGGGGCGGAAGTCGGCAACCTGCTCGCACAGGGTGAACATGAACTGCTGCTGGGTGCGCACTTCCCGCGCAAGCTCCGGCACCTGCTCGATGTACTTGCCCAGGTCACCGGGCAGCGGGTGCTGGGCCAGCAGCTTGGTCAGGTTCTTGGCGGTCTGCTCCAGCCAGTCGGCAGTAGAGCGCAGGCGCGAATAGTGGGCGAAATGGCCGATAGCCTTGTCCGGCAGGTGGTGGCCTTCGTCGAACACGTACATGGTGTCGCGCGGGTCGGGCAATACCGCACCGCCGCCCAGGGCCAGGTCGGCCAGCACCATGTCGTGGTTGGTGACGATCACGTCGACCTTGCCCATGCCTTCGCGGGCCTTGTAGAACACGCACTGCTGGAAGTTCGGGCAATGACGGCCGGTACACTGGCTGTGGTCGGTGGTCAGGCGCGCCCAGTCCTGGTCTTCCAGGGCTTCGGGCCAGCTGTCGCGGTCACCGTCCCAGCGGTTGCCGGCAAGCTTCTCGATCATGCTGTTGAACAGCTTCTGGCTGCGCTCGTCGACTTCGATGTGGAAGCCTTCTTCCTCGAACAGCTGGGCGGTGGCCGACTGGGCGTGGCCCTCCTGCAGCAGGATGTCGAGCTTGGACAGGCACAGGTAGCGGCCACGGCCCTTGGCCAGGGCGAAGCTGAAGTTCAGCCCGCTGCTGCGCATCAGGTCGGGCAGGTCCTTGAAGACGATCTGCTCCTGCAGCGCCACGGTGGCGGTGGCGATCACCAAACGCTTGCCGGCGGCCTTGGCGGCCGGAATGGCAGCCAGGCTGTAGGCCACCGTCTTGCCGGTACCGGTGCCCGCCTCCACTGCCACCACGGCAGGCTCGCCGGCACGGCGGCCTTCTTCGTCGCAGGCGATGTCGCCGAGCACCTTGGCCACTTCGGCGATCATCAGGCGCTGGCCATAGCGCGGCTTGAGGCTCTTGGCTTCGAGAAAACGCGTATAGGCGCCCTGGATGGTGGCTTTGAGTTCGTTGCTGATCATGGTCTGCAGGCGCCCGGAGGGCTGGATATATTTTCAGTGTTTCGCATGGGGCGGCTATCATACCCCGCTATTGCCCTTTATGCCGCATGGAGATCCGGATGCTTGCCTTTGCCCTGCCCTACACACTGCATGTCCTGGCCGCCCTGGTGTGGGTCGGCGGCATGTTCTTCGCCTGGCTGGTGCTGCGCCCGGCAACGGTTGCAGCCCTTGAAGGGCCTGCCCGGCTGCGCTTGTGGGTGGAAGTTTTCCGACGCTTCTTCGGTTGGGTCTGGCTGGCCGTGGCGATTTTGGCGATAAGTGGTATCGGCATGTTGCACATGCGCTTCAGCGGCTTCGAGACTGCACCGAAGTATGTGCAGGTGATGATCGGTGGGGGCATCGCCATGTTTGCCCTGTTCATGCGCATCCAGGCGCTGCTGCTGCCGGAGTTGAGGGCGGCGGTGCAGGCCGAGGACTGGCCGGCAGGTGCGGCAGTGCTGGGACGGATTCGGCGGATGGTGGGGATCAACCTGCTGCTCGGTCTTGCGGTGGTAGTCGTGGCCAGTTCGCGGCTGATGCTCTGACAGGATCTGCTCGGCCCCTGTAGGAGCGGCCTTGAGTCGCGATGGGCTGCGCAGCAGCCCCGGCAATTTGTGCGAAGGCGCTGAAATCCTGGGGCTGCTGCGCAGCCCATCGCGACACAAGGCCGCTCCTACAGGGGGCGCGGCAAGGCTTCAGAGGCGCTGCAGAATCAGCTCACCTGCAGCGCCGGCCAACCCAGGTTGGCCCGGCTGCCCCGGCCGGCCGTTGGCGCCGGCGTCTGTGCGGTACACCAGGCAACCCTTGCTAGCGCCGCCCTTGCCGGCCTTGCCAGCAGCCCCGGCCTTGCCCGGTGCGCCGCCGTCCAGGCGCACCACGATGCGTTCCTGCGGAAAGCCCTGCGGCACGCTCAGGCGGATGCGTCCACCCGGCGCGCCATCGTGCCCGTTGCCGCCGTCATCGCCGTTGGCACCGCGGCTGGCCTGGCCCCAGGTGCAGCCACCGGCCTGGCCGTTGGCGCCATCCAGCCCCACGTACCCCGGCGCACCGGCACCGCCACGGGCATCGATGGCCAGGCGCTCGGCATCCACTTCAGCCAGTTTCAGGTCCAGGCTGCGGCCTGACCGGGCTCCCCGCTGGTAAGTACCCGCCGCTCCCGGCGCACTGAATTCGCTACCCTCACCCAGCCGCGCACTGCGCGCCTCGATCAGCAACGGGCTATCGGAAGGTGCAATGGCGATACGCGCATCGCGCCCCAGCTCCAGCTGGTCAACCTTCAATTCCGCGAGCGTGGCAGGCAGCAGCAGGGTTGCGGCATCGGCGACACGCAACTGTGCCAGGTGCACGCTGGCAGACTTGTCGGGCAGGCGCAGCATGGAATTGGCAGCGACCTCCAGGCTTTCGGCCTGGGCCAGGGGAGCGGCCAACATGGCCAATAACATCAGATTACGCATTTCGCGGCGCCTCCTGCACACGGGGGATGGACATGACATGGAAGATACCCGTCAACAGGATCTGCAAACGATCGAACCAGCGGTGGCTGCGGCCGCGCAAGCTGCCATTGAAGAACAGCACTTCAAGCAGGTGCAGGCCCAGCAAGGTGATGCCGGCGGCGTTGATCAGCAGGTTGAAGGGCAAGGGTTGTGGCATGAACTGATTGAACAGCACCACCCCCCAGAAAGCGACAGTCAGGACCTTGCCCAAGCCCAGGATGAACTTCATATCCCGCCCCCATGGATTGTTGTTATGTCGAGACGGCCCGTTCGAGCGGGCCGTGCGACCAACATTAACTGCAATGCCCGGACAGGCGCCAGCACCACTCAGTTGAGGTGCAGTTCCACCCGTCGGTTGCGGGCACGGCCCTCCTCGCTTTCGTTGTCGGTAAGCGGCTCACTCTCGCCGCGCCCCTGGCTGGTGACCTTGCCCGCCTCCAGCCCCTGGCCGATCAGGTAAACGGCCACGCTGCTGGCGCGGCGTTCGGAAAGTGCCTGGTTGTAGCTGTCGGAGCCGACGTTATCGGTATGCCCGATCACGCTTACCTTGGCCACCGTCGGTGAGTCGAGTTTTGCCACCAGGCCTTGCAGGCGCTGCTGGGCCGCAGGGGTCAGCTCGGCGGAATCGAAGGCGAACATCACCGCGCCGTTGTCATCCAGAATGATCACCTCCGGCGAGGGTTCAGGTTCAGTGGCAGGCGGTGATGCGGGGTACACCTTCAACGGGCAACCCATGTGGTCGACCGCAGTGTTGGCGGGGGTATCTGGGCAACGATCGCGACGGTCGAAAATACCGTCACCATCTTCGTCGCCATCCTGGGCGTAACAGATCAGGCCCCCGGCAATGGCGCCAAGGGCACCGCCGCCAGCCGCCCAACTCGAACTTTCGATGGCGCCAAGGCCACCACCGACCAGGCCGCCGAGCAGGCTGCAGATGGGCCAGGTCCTCTGGTTGAGCGGCGCGCTGCCATCGCTGTGGGTAGCGCAGCCCGCTAGCAGGCTGGCAGCCACCAACAGCGGCAGCCCCGCCTTCGACGTCACACTCATGCTGAATGCTCCTGTGTCATTGGCCACGGGCGGCTGACCGCCGTGAAGACGCGCCCGTGCCACTGCTCAAGGCACGGGCGCACGCCGGTCTACCGCTGGATCTTGATCTCGGTACGGCGGTTCATGGCACGCCCCTCGGCCGTGGCGTTGTCTGCCACCGGCTGGGTTTCACCAGCACCGACCACCGACACGAAGCTGCTGCGCGGCACACCGCTCTCGACCAGGTAATCGGTCACCGAGTGGGCACGGCGCTCGGACAGTTTCTGGTTGTAGCTGTCGGAGCCGACGCTGTCGGTATGGCCGCTGACGCTCAGGCGGGCGGACGGTGCCTCCTGTTTCAGCCGCGTGGCAATAGTGTTGAGGCGCTCCTTGTCGCTGGCGGTCAGGCGCGCAGAGTCGAACTCGAAGTGCACATCGCGGATGACGATGACTTCTTCCTTCTGCACCACCACTTCCTCGACCACCGCGGCCGGCTCCGGCGGGCAGCCGTTGGCATCGACCTGCACACCGCGCGGGGTGCCTGGGCACTTGTCACGGCTGTCCGGCACACCGTCACCATCCTCGTCGCCATCGCCATGGGCCCAGCAATAGCCCGCCGCCAGGCCACCGCCCAGCAACGCGCCCCAACCAGCCCAGCTGGAGCTCTCGATGGCGCCCAGGGCAGCGCCGCTTACACCCCCGACGGCGGCACATTTCGGCCAGTCGGTCTTTTGCAAACCTGCACAACCAGTCAACACACTGGTGAGCAGAACCAGGGGTATCGCTGTGCGTACTATGCTCATTTCATTGCTTCTCCTAGGGGGAATCGGCATAAGGCCGATTTCAGGGAGTAAAGACCGAGCATCTGATCCCTGCCACCAATAAGCCACGACACAGTGACATGCCTCTTTGCCCGCACGCTGCGGCCCGCTAGTCTTGGATGACTTCAACGAGGATTGGCAATGACCGACGGTTTTTCCCAGCGCACCCCGCAGCAGGCCTTGGCGGCCCTGCTCGAGCGCTTCACTCCGCAACGCCTGCTGCTGGTGGGCACGCGCTTCCCGGCGCTGGACGCCTTCGCCCAGGCGCACCCACAGGTAACCATCGCCACGGCCGCCCCAGGCCCGCTGCCGGCAGAACTGGCAGCCCAGCGCTTTGACCTTGCGGTACTGGTGGACTGCCTGGAGCACCTGCCAAAACGCACCGGCCTGGAATTGCTCGGTGGCATTCGCAACCTCAATGCCAGCCGGGTCGCGGTGCTGGCCGACCTGGCCGCCTGTGGCTGGCAGGACACCGATTTCTTTGCCCTTGCCCTGTCGGCCAGCGAGAAATTCTGCCGTGACCAGCAGGTATTGAGCCTGTTCACCTATGATCTACATGACTACAAGCAGGTACCGGACTGGCTGAATGCCAAGTTCTGGGCCAACCCTGAAAATTTCGGCAAGTACTGGTGGTGATGATGAGTGTCTCGGTCTGCCCTTGTGGCAGTGGCAACCTGCTCGACGCCTGCTGCGGGCATTACCACGCCGGTACCCCGGCGCCGGATGCCCAGGCGCTGATGCGCTCACGCTACAGTGCCTACGTGCTGGGCCTGGTCGACTACCTGGTGGCCACCACCCTGCCGGCCCAGCAAGCCGGCCTGGACCGTGCCGCCATGGCCGCCTGGAGCGCCCAGAGCACCTGGCTGGGCCTGGAGGTGGAAAGCGCTGAGGTGCTGGGCGGCCAGCCGGAGCACGGTTTTGTCACCTTCACTGCACGCTGGCACGACCAGGAGGGCGACCATCAGCACCGCGAGCGCTCGGCATTCGTCCAGCACGCCGGGCGCTGGTACTTCATCGACCCCACGGTCGGGCTCAAGGCCGGGCGCAACGACCCCTGCCCCTGCGCCAGCGGCCAGAAGTTCAAGAAATGCTGCGCCAGTTACGTGGGTAGCTGACCATGATCGCCCGCACCCGCCCGCTGCTGCTCGCCACCCTGATGGCATGGCTCGCACTGCTGGCGGGCTGCGCCAGCTGGGGCAGTGACGACTGGCGCGAACCCGAGGTACACCTGGTCGAGGTGGAGACGGTCAAGGCCAGGTTGCTGGAGCAGGAGTTCGTGCTGCATCTGCGAATCGACAACCCCAATGACAGCCGCCTGTTCATCCGCAACCTGTCGTATGCCATACGCCTCAACGACCTGTTGCTGGTGCAGGATGAAACCAGCGTGTGGCGCAGTGTCGGCGGGCATGCCCGGCGTACTTTCAAGATCACCGCACGGACCAACCTGTGGCAGCACCTGAAACCGCTGGCCAAGCTGCTGAAAAGCGAACAACCACTGCATTACAGCCTGCAGGGCGAGCTGGCGACCGGGTTGCTCATCCATCGGGACCTGCACTTGTCGCGCAGTGGTGAGATAATCCCCGGCGATTACAAACCGGAGTGACCCTGCAATGTCCCAGCAACCCCACGTTCATGGCCCTGACTGCAACCACGATCATGATCACCACCACGATCATGGCCATGTACACGGCCCGCACTGCAACCACGGCCACCAGGAGCCGGTACGCAACGCCCTGAAGGACGTTGGCCGTAACGACCCATGCCCGTGCGGTAGCCAGAAGAAGTTCAAGAAGTGCCACGGCGCCTGACCTGAACAGCACTCGCGCGTCCCTGCTGCGGGCCGCGCGGAGGGTAGCCGGGGTCTAACTGGCCCTGGCAGGCCCTGAAACCTTGCGCTGCAGCAACCCTGCGGTGGCCATGAGCAGCACGATGCAGAGGGCCATGCAAATGGCATTGGTGCCATCCCAGCCGACCGTACCCAGCAACAGCGATGGGCTGAATGCACCAACGGTCGCGAACACCGCAATGGCCAGATCGTTCTTCCCTTGCATCTGCATCGCTGCCGGGCTGTTTTGCAGCGTCTGCGCCAACAGCGCCCCACCGCCCACGTAGGTCAGGTTCCAACCCAGGCCCAGGGCTATCAGCGACAAGGTCATCATCGCGTAGCTGTGCGACCACATGTTCATGGCCGTGCAACCGATCAGCAGGCACAGGCCGAGACAGATGGTGGCCCTGATGCCGAGCTTTTGGATGATGGCGCCGGTGAAGAACGACGGCGCAAACATGGCAATCACATGCCATTGAATCGCCAGGCGAACGTCGGAAAAGTCCTCATGCATGTGTTTCATGTGCATGGACGCCTGGATCATCAGCAAATTCATGATCCCGTAACCCAGCGCGGCCACGGCCATGGCCACGGCAACCACCGGGCTCAGCGGCTCGGCGGTCGTGCCAGCCGGTTTCGCTGCACGGTCGTTACTGGCGGTGCCGGTATCGCCGGGCAGGCAGGCCGCTGTCAGCAACGACATCACCGCCAGGCCGACAAAAGCGGCGTAGCACAGCGAAAACAGCGGATACCCACCAACGTCCCTCAGCCACTCGGTGAGCGCCGGCCCGACCACGGCAGCGATCACACCACCGGCCACCACTAGGGAAAGCGCCTTGGGCTTCAGGTTCTGGGCCAGATTGTCGGTGGCCGCGAAGCGATTGAAGTTGGCAAACGCAATGTAGATGCCCAATGCCGAATGGCTGATCACCAGCGTCGGGAAGTGCTGGTACTGCACCGCCAGGTAACCACTGATGCCAGACACCGCCAAGGGGACCGAGCCCAGCATGAAGGCGCGCTTGCGGCCAATGCGGCTCATCAGCCTGGAGACCGGATAGGTAGCCAGCATCAGGCAGAGGAACTGGAACCCATAGGGCACAGTGGACCATGTGGCGGCAGGCGCCAGCGCCGCCCCGACAATAGCCGCCATGGTCACGGACATGACCGCAGTCGTCAGGTTGATCGATTGCGCGGTGAAATACAGGTACGTGCGCCGCGGGAGTGTGCTCGACATAGCGTGTGCTCACGGTTGGTGGACGGGTCGATTTCGGTATTGGGAAAGATGCCGACAGGTGCATGGTCGCATCTGCCGCGCCCTGAAGCTCGAACAGTCGACGCGCTTTCCGGTTAACTGTTAGGCTGTTTTTTCTAACAGCTGCTGGACCCGCCATGCGCCCGCACAGCCTTCATGACCAGTTGAAACAGCGCCTCGAAGCCGGCGAATGGCTGCCTGGCCAGCGCATGCCGTCCATCCGCAAGTTGACGGCGGCGGTTGGCTGCAGCTACCACGATGTCGTCTCCAGCTATGCCCGATTGGTAAGCGAAGGTGTGTTGACCGCCATTCCTGGCCGCGGCTACTTCGTCGCCAGCCACACACGGCAAACCGGCACAGTGGATACGCCCGCAGGCATGGCCGACGACCCGCTGTTCAAGTTGCTGCAGGGGGGCCAGCACTACACCAAACTGGGCAGCGGCTGGCTACCACCCGCCTGGCGAGACACCGAACTGCTGGCCAGGGCAATTCGGCGCACGGCACGCCTGGAGCAGAGTTCGCTGGCAGAATATGGCGACATCCAGGGCTACCTGCCCATGCGCAAGCAGTTGTGCGTGCACCTGAAACGCCTGACCCGTGTCGATGCCCGGCCAACTCAGTTGCTGACTACGCTGGGCGCCACACAAGCGCTGGACCTGGTGGCGCGGTTGTTGATCAAGCCAGGCGATCACGTGTTCGTCGACGAGCCCGGCAATGGCAACCTGATCAAGCTGATCCAGTTGGCCGGGGGCCATGTGGTCGGGGTGCGCCGAACCCAGGACGGACCGAGCGTGGAAGACATGAAGGAGCACCTGGCCAGGCACAAGGTCAAGGCATTCTTCTGCAACAGTACCTTCCACAACCCGACCGGCGGCAACATCAGCCCGCACAATGCCTTTAGCGTCCTGCGCCTGGCGGTGGAACACGACTTCTTCGTGGTCGAGGACGATGTCTACGGCGACTTCAGTCCGGGTGTGCGCCAGACCTTTGCCGAACTGGACGACCTTGAGCGGGTCATCTACATCGGCAGCTTCTCGAAATGCCTGTCCGCCTCATTGCGCGTGGGCTACATCGCATGCTCGGCAGAGCTGATGGAGCCGCTGACACGCCTGAAGCTGCTGACCTGCGTGGCGGTACCGGCGTTTTGCGAGCGCTTCGTCAACACCATCTTGTCCGACGGCACCTATGCCCGGCACATGCAAGACCTGCAGCAGCGCCTGATCCGGCAGCAGGCGCAGACCCAGCAGTTGTTGCGGGCGCGTGGCTGGCAATTCGACATAACGCCCCAAGGTGGCATGTTCCTGTGGGTCTACCACCCCGAACTGGCCGACCTGCAGCCCTTCATGCGTCGCCTGGAACAGCACAAAGTGCTATTGATGCCGGGCTCGGCCTTCGCCGTCAGCCGTGACTATCAACGCCTTGCTCGCATCAATTGCACGCACTTTTCCGACGCCGTGGCCGAACATTTCAAGGTTTGAGTGCATGTCTTGATTTTTGAGGTGGCGCGCAAATCGAGCGCCGCCCGCGCGGCGCTTCGCAGCACAAGGCTGCTCCTACATCTGTTTCGGGCCAGTAATGCCTATGCCAGTGCACGCGACCGCCTTGTTCGTACAACGCGATATCGAGCCATGCGCCAAAGCGTTCGCGCACAAACCTCACAGGAATAATTGGCCCGAAATAGATGTAGGAGCAGCCTTGCGCTGCGAAGCGCCGCGCGGGCGGCGCTCGATCTCACAGGCACCACACACCCCACGCCAAGCACAAAAAATAAACCGCCCAGGGACCTTGCACGGCGCCTGCGCGCTCACTACCTTAGCGCCTTTCGAAACCCGCCACGCCTTGCAGGAGCCCTTGTCATGGCCGCCTCCGCCTTTCCTCCATTCCGCCCGCGGTTCGCAACCACTGCCACGCTGCTCGGCATGCTCGTGCTGGCCGGCTGCCAGACGGGCGGCTACCAGGACAGCGTGCCGCCGACCAGCGGTGTGCAGCCACTCAAGGGCCTGGCGCAGAACGTCTCGGTACGGCGCAACGCGATGGGCGCACCACTGATCGAAAGCAGCAGCTTCCATGACGCCCTGTTCAGCCTGGGCTATGTGCATGCCGGCGACCGCATCGAGCAGATGGTCGCCATGCGCCTGCTGGCCCAGGGCCGCCTGGCAGAACTGGCCGGCAGCGACGCGCTGGACATCGACCGCCTGATGCGCGCGGCCAACCTCAAGCAAAGCGCCGCCCAGCAGTACGCCGACGCGTCGCCACGGCTCAAGCGCTTCTTCGAAGTGTATGCACGCGGGGTCAACGCCTACCTGTTCCGCTACCGCGACAAGCTGCCCGCCGGCCTGGCCAGCAGTGGCTACCGCCCCGAATACTGGAAGCCCGAGGACTCGGCACTGATCTTCACCCTGTATGCGTTCAGCCAGTCGGTGAACCTGCAGGAAGAACTGAGCGCCCTGACCCTGGCGCAAAAAGCCGGCAGCGACAAGCTGGCCTGGCTGCTACCCGGCGCCCCGGACGAGCCGTTGGCCGAAGCCGAAGTGGACAAGCTCAAGGGCCTGAACCTGGCCAGCCAGTTGCCGGGGCTGCCAGCCCTGGCAGCCGCCAGCCAGAAGCTGGCCGACCTCGACCTTCTGGGCAGCCCGGGCTCGGCCAACCTGGCCCTGGCGCCGCAGCGCAGCCGCAGCGGCAAAAGCTTGCTGGCCAGCGACAGCCGAGCCGCCTGGGCCCTGAGCCCGGTGCAGATCCACACCGGCAAGTACCAGGTCGCCGGCCTGTCGTTGCCTGGCCTGCCGATCGTGCTGGCCGGCTACAACGGCAAGCTGGCCTGGAGCAGCAGCGCGGTCATGGCCGACAACCAGGATTTGTATCTGGAGCAACTGCGCTACCAGGGCAGCCAACTGAGCTACCTCGCCGACGGCAAATGGCTGCCGGCCCGTGCCCGTAGCGAAACCTTCTTCGTCCGCGGCCAGCGCCCGCTGCGCGAGGTGATGTACGACACCCGCCACGGCACCCTGCTGGCCCAGCCAGGCAATGCCAGCCTGGGCCTGGCGCTGAACCTGCCACAGTTCAAGGGCGACCGCAGCCTGGATGCGCTGTTCGACCTGACCCGTGCCAAGAGCGTGGAGCGTGCCTTCGACAGCACCCGTGAAGTGACCGCCGCCGCCCTCAACTTCATCTTCGCCGAACCCGAGCACATCGGCTGGCAAGTCAGTGGCCGCTACCCCAACCGCCGCGAAGGCCAGGGCCTGCTGCCCTCGCCGGGCTGGGACGGGCGCTACGACTGGGACGGCTATGCCGACCCGATGCTGCACCCTTACGACCAGGACCCGCCCGCCGGCTGGATCGGCCACGCCAACCAGCGCAGCCTGCCGCGCGGCTATGGCATGCAGCTGTCCAGCACCTGGTACTACCCAGAACGCGCCGAGCGCCTGGCCCAGAAGGCCGGCAATGGCCGCCACGACAGCCGCAGCCTGATGGCCCTGCAGAACGACCAGACCACCCTGCTGGCTGATAAGCTCAAGCAGATGTTCGACGCCCCGGGCATGGCCCAGCCGCTCAAGCAGGCGATCGATGCCCTGCCCGCCGCACAGCGTGACAAGGCCCGCGACGCGCTGGCCCGGCTCAAGGCCTTCGATGGCCGCCTGAGCCCGGTGTCGGCCGATGCCGCACTGTACGAACTGTTCCTCCAGGAAATGGCCCGGCAAACCTTCCTCGACGACCTGGGCCCGGAATCCGGCCCGGCCTGGCAGGCCTTCGTCAGCAATGCGCGGTTGTCGTTCTCGGCGCAGGCCGACCACCTGCTGGGCCGCGACGACAGCCCGTTCTGGGATGACCGCAATACCCCGCAGAAAGAAGACAAGCCGGCCATTCTCGCCCGCAGCCTGGCGGGCGCTGTGGATGCCGGCACCGCGCAACTGGGCGCCGACCGCCGCGCCTGGCAGTGGGGCAAGCTGCACCAGTACCGCTGGCCTGCACCGGCCTACCATGGCCTGGGCGATGCCCTCGGTCGCCCGCCGCTGGCTGCCGGTGGCGACTTCACCACCCTGGCCCTGACGCCATATGCCTGGGGCAGCGAATTCGACACCCGCCTGCCGGCCTCGGCACGGATGATCGTCGACTTCGGCCAGGCCGAGCCGTTGCAGGTGCTGACCAGCAGCGGGCAGTCCGGCAACCCGGCCAGCACGCATTACAGCGATGGGCTGGATGCCTGGTTCCAAGGGCGCTTCATGAGCCTGCCACTGCAGCAGCAGAACTTCGGGCGGGCGTATGGCAACCAGCGTTTGACGTTGGTGCCTGGGCGCTAGTGGAGCCTTTCCTGCTTACCGGCAGCCGCCCAGCTACCTAGCATCCTCGGTGCCGCACTGTTCCCGGACAGGTGCGGCGCACTTTCCATCAAGAGGATGATGAACATGGCTACAGAAACCCTGAAAATTGAAATTTCCTGGCCTGATACGCTCAAAGTTCCAGCTGGCGCTACCATCAATGCACAACTTTGGGTGGGAACCGCAATCGCCGACTACCGCATGATCAGCGACGGAGATGCCAGCGCCCCTGCGGTTTCTTCACCTGTCACCCTGGAAATCGCTTATGACACCGAGGACCTGCTGCCCGACAGCGTCGATACCACTTGGGATCACTTCCGTGCTTCGCCATATCTGATGCATGGCGGCAAACGCCTGAACATCGCCCGCGTCGCCAAGATCAGCATCGAAGAAGCCCGAAAATCGGGCTGGAAGGTCGCTATTTCCTGACGCGGGTCTGGCAGCCCTCGAGAGGGCTGCCTCACACATAGAACTTGTCGCAGGCCTCGACACTCTGACCTAGCAAGCCCTACTCCAGACGTTGAGCCATGGACCTCGTCATCGCCCGCCCCGAAGGCCTGTACTGCCCGCCCGGTGATTTCTACATCGACCCGTGGCGCCCCGTAGACCGCGCTGTTATTACCCATGGTCACGGCGACCATGCCCGCGTAGGCAACCGCCATTATCTCACCGCCGCCCCAGGCGCCGGCATCCTGCGCAGCCGCCTGGGCCAGGACATCGACCTGCAGACCCTGCCGTACGGCGAACGCCTGCTGCACCATGGCGTAACCCTGAGCCTGCACCCGGCCGGGCATGTACTGGGCTCGGCGCAAGTGCGCCTGGAGTACCAGGGCGAGGTCTGGGTCGCCTCTGGCGACTACAAAGTGGAACCCGACGGCACCTGCACGCCGTTCGAACCGGTGCGCTGCCACACGTTCATAACCGAATCGACCTTCGGCCTGCCCATCTATCGTTGGCCCAGCCAGGGCGAGATTTTCACCGGCATCAATGCCTGGTGGCGCGCCAATTGCGAACAGGGCAAAGCCAGCGTGCTGTTCTGCTATGCCTTCGGCAAGGCCCAGCGAATCCTCCACGGGCTGGACGCCAACATTGGCCCAGTCCTCGTGCATGGCGCTGTCGAACCGCTCAACCGGGTTTACCGGGACGCTGGCGTCTACCTTCCGCAAACCCGCTATGTGGGCGATATCCCACGCAACGACCCGCTGCTGCGCCAGGCACTGGTCCTGGCACCGCCTTCGGCGGGTGGCAGCAGCTGGATGCGCCGTTTCGGCGACTACAGCGATGCCTTCGCCAGTGGCTGGATGCTGTTGCGCGGCACCCGCCGCCGGCGCGGGGTAGACCGAGGCTTCGTGCTCTCGGACCATGCCGATTGGCCGGGGTTGCTCTGGGCCATCGGCCAGACTGGCGCAGAACGCGTGATGGTCACCCATGGCTCGGTCAATGTGCTGGTGCGCTACCTCATCGAACAAGGCCTTGATGCCCGCGCCTTCGTGACCGAGTACGGCGAGGAAGATGACGTGGTAGCCGCGGAGCCAGACGCATGAAAGCATTCGCCGAGCTGTACCTGAGGCTGGATGCGACTACCTCCAGCACTGCAAAGCTCACGGCGCTACGCGAATATTTCAGCACCGCCCCGGCTGGGGATGCCGCCTGGGCGGTGTACTTCCTGGCAGGTGGCCGCCCTCGCCAACTGGTGCCTACACGCGTGCTGCGGGAGCTGGCCGGCAGGTTGGCGGGGCTGCCTGACTGGCTGTTCGAGGAATGCTACCAGGCCGTTGGCGACCTGGCCGAAACCATTTCCCTGCTGGTACCGGAAAGCCACCACCCTGGCGACGACGGCCTCGCCCGCTGGGTCGAAGCCCATCTGCTGCCATTGCGCGGCCTGCCAGTCGAGGAGATCCAGCAACGCCTGCCGCCTCTTTGGGCCCAGCTGGACCGCCCCAGCCTGATGCTCTGCCTGAAGCTCATCACTGGCAGCTTTCGCGTGGGCGTATCGAAACTGTTGGTCACTCGCGCACTCGCGCAACTGGCCGGGCTGGATGCCAAACGCGTGGCCCAGCGCCTGGTTGGCTACACCGACATCAGCCACCGCCCGACGGCAGCCAGCTATCAACGGCTGATAGCCCCGGAATCAGACGATGAACATAGCTTGCGTGGCGGCCAGCCCTACCCGTTTTTCCTGGCCCACCCCCTGCAGGTATCAACCGAACAGCTCGATACACTGCTCGGGCCGCCGAGCGAATGGCAAATCGAGTGGAAATGGGACGGCATTCGTGCCCAGGTGGTCAAGCGCGAAGGCCAGCTGTGGGTCTGGTCGCGCGGTGAGGAACTGGTCACCGAACGCTTCCCCGAATTGCACAGCCTGGCGCAGACATTACCCGACGGTGTCGTGCTCGATGGCGAGATCCTGGTTTGGAAACCTGGTGGCTCAGCGGCTGAGCTGGCTGTGCAGCCATTTGCCCTGTTGCAGCAGCGCCTGGGACGCAAGACCTTGGGCAAGAAGCTGCTGAGCGACGCACCGGTCGTGCTGCAGGCCTACGACCTGCTGGAATGGCAAGGCGAGGACTGGCGCAGCCGCCCGCAGCATGCACGCCGCCAGCAGCTGGAGCAGGTACTTGAGCAGCACCCATTGGCCCCGGTATTGCTCTCGCCTCTGCTCGAAGGCCAGGACTGGGCCGACCTTGCCCACCAGCGCGAACAGTCCCGCAGCCTGGGGGTGGAAGGGCTGATGCTGAAACAGCGAGAGGCGTTGTATGGCGTGGGGCGCACCAAGGACATGGGCACCTGGTGGAAGTGGAAGATCGACCCGTTCAGCGTCGATGCCGTGCTGATCTATGCCCAGCGCGGCCACGGCCGGCGGGCCAGTTTGTACAGCGACTACACCTTCGCCGTGTGGGACGCGCCAGCCGGTACGCCGGGTCGGGCACTGGTCCCCTTTGCCAAGGCCTATTCAGGGCTCAGTGACGAAGAAATGCGCAAGGTCGACGCCATCATCCGCAAGACCACGGTTGAAACCTTCGGGCCGGTGCGCAGCGTGACGCCGACGCTGGTGTTCGAGTTGGGCTTCGAGGGCATCGCCCTGTCCAGGAGGCACAAGAGCGGCATTGCCGTGCGCTTTCCGCGGATGCTGCGCTGGCGGCTGGACAAGCCAGTGGAAGAAGCGGATGACCTGGCTACATTGCAGGCGCTGCTGGCCTGAAACAATTTCTGGACCGTGCTGGCTTCTTCGCGGGTAAACCCGCTCCCACAGGTCATGCACAAAAGCTGAGTTTTGTGCGATCCCTGTGGGAGCGGGTTTACCCGCGAAGAAGCCAGCACGGTGGCCAGGAGGGCACCGATGCAGGCGCAAGGCCAAAAACTGTGCTTCTATCTGTGTGCCGCCCCGTGTCGCAGACCGTTTTCGCCACGCACCCAGGACCACCATGCACCACTCAACTCACGACCTGCTCTCGCCCGTTCCGGGCATCACCCGCCAGTTGCACAGCTTCCACTTCGGACCTCGCGGTGGCGGCAAAGTCTATATCCAGGCCTCGCTGCATGCCGACGAACTGCCCGGCATGCTGGTGGCCTGGCACCTCAAGCGCCGCCTGGGTGAACTGGAACAGCAAGACCGCCTGCAGCGCGAGATCATCCTGGTGCCGGTGGCCAACCCGGTCGGCCTGGAACAAGTGCTGCTGGACGCGCCGCTGGGGCGTTTCGAACTGCAAAGCGGCGAGAACTTCAACCGTAACTTCGTCGATCTTTCCGACAGCATCGGCGACCAGATCGAAGAACACCTGACCGAAGACCCGGCACACAACCTCGCGCTGATCCGCGAATACCTGCGGCGGGGGCTGGACGCACACCCGGCGCGCACACCGCTGCAGGCCCAACGCCTGATATTGCAGCGCCTTGCCTGCGATGCCGACATGGTGCTGGACCTGCACTGCGACTTCGAGGCGGTCGAGCACCTGTACACCACGCCAGACGCCTGGCCGCAGATCGAACCTCTGGCCCGCTACCTGGGTGCCCAAGCCAGCCTGCTTGCCACCGACTCTGGCGGGCAGTCGTTCGATGAATGCTTCAGCCTGGTCTGGTGGCAGCTGCAACAACGCTTCGGCAAACGTTTCCCGATTCCGCTGGGCTGCTGCTCGGTCACCGTCGAGTTGCGCGGCCAGGCCGATGTTAGCCACGACCTGGCCAGCAAGGACTGCCAGGCGATCCTCGACTTCCTTACCCATGCGGGGGTCATCGAAGGCGCAAGCCCGGCCCTGCCCGCCTACCGCTGCCCGGCCACGCCACTGGCCGCAGTAGAACCGGTGATAACGCCACTGGGCGGGTTGCTGGTGTACCACGCCCGGCCAGGCCAGCACTTGGAAGCGGGCCAGCTGATCGCTGAAGTCATCGACCCGCTCAACGACCGGGTGACGGCCATCCGCAACAGCCAGCCCGGCCTGCTGTATGCACGTAACGTACGGCGCATGGCTACCGCAGGCATGGTCATCGCCCACGTCGCAGGCGAGCAGGTGTGCCGCAGCGGCTATCTGCTGGCAAACTGATCCGGTAAAACCATTGCGCCTGGCTGGTTGTCTGTAGAAACACAGCCACCGAAGGACCCTATGCCCCATGCCAGCCGCCACCGACCTTGCCAAGGCCTGGTTCGCCAAGCGTGGCTGGAAACCTTTCGCTTTCCAGCGCCGTGTCTGGGCCGCCGTGGAACGGGGCGAATCCGGCTTGCTGCATGCCAGTACCGGTGCCGGCAAGACCTACGCGGTATGGCTCGCCGCACTGAGGGCCTTCAAGGCCGAAGCCCAAGGACGTCATGCTGCACCCTTGCAGGTGGTGTGGGTTACCCCCATGCGAGCCTTGGCCGCCGACACCGCCCGCGCACTGCAAATGCCGCTGGACGACCTGGGCCTGCCCTGGAGCGTGGGCATTCGCAGCGGCGACACCGGCAGTGCCGAACGTGCCCGGCAAGCACGGCGCCTGCCCAGTGTACTGATCACTACACCTGAAAGCCTTACGCTGCTGTTGACCCGGGCACAAGCTCGCGAAGACTTCGCCACACTGCGCCTGGTAGTGGTGGACGAATGGCACGAACTACTGGGCAACAAGCGTGGGGTACAACTGCAACTGGCTTTGGCCCGCCTGCGCCACTGGCACTCGAGCCTGCCGACCTGGGGCCTGTCCGCGACCCTCGGCAATCTCCAATATGCGCTGGACGTATTGCAGCCACAAGGCGGCCTGCTGGTACAAGGCCGACAGGACAAGCAGTTGCAGATCGATACCCTGCTGCCAACGGCCATCGAGCGCTTCCCCTGGGCTGGGCACATGGGTTTGAAGATGCTCGATCAGGTCAGCCGGGAGATAGATGCCAGCACTAGTTGCCTTGTCTTCACCAACACTCGGGCGCAGGCCGAACTCTGGTACCAGGCCCTGCTCGAGGTACGCCCCGAGTGGGCCGGGCTGATTGCCTTGCACCATGCCTCACTGGCCCGCGATACCCGTGACTGGGTCGAGCGCAGCCTCAAGCAAGGCAACCTGAAGGCAGTGATCTGCACCTCCAGCCTGGACCTGGGGGTGGACTTCCTTCCCGTGGAGCGAGTACTGCAGATCGGTTCCGCCAAGGGCATTGCCCGTCTCGTGCAACGGGCCGGGCGCTCCGGCCATGCGCCGGGGCGGCGCTCCCGGGTTACTCTGGTGCCCACCCACAGCCTGGAACTGGTGGAAGCAGCCGCCGCCAGGCACGCCCTGGCAGCCGGGCACATCGAAGCCCGGCATTCGCCACGCTTGTGCATGGACGTGCTGGTGCAACACTTGGTAAGCATGGCTTTGGGCAGCGGCTTTCACCCGCAGCAGTTGCTGGCCGAAGTGCGCAGTACCTGGGCCTTCAGCGAATTGCGCGACAGCCAGTGGCAATGGGCGCTGGACTTCGTCTGCCATGGCGGCAGCTCACTCAGCGCCTACCCAGACTACCAGCGCGTCGAGCGCCAGCCCGACGGCACTTACAAGGTTGCCAGCGAACGTTTGGCACGTCGCCACCGCATGAGTATCGGTACCATCGTCAGCGACGCCAGCCTGCAGCTCAAGTACTGGAGCAAGGGCGGTGGGGGCAAGGCGCTGGGCAGCGTCGAAGAGGCGTTCATTGCCCGTTTGCGCCCTGGCGACACCTTGGTGTTCGCCGGGCGAGTGCTGGAACTGGTGCGCGTGGAAAACATGACGGCCTACGTACGCCGCAGTACCGCGCGCAAGGCAGCGGTTGCACGCTGGAATGGTGGCCGCATGCCGCTCTCCAGCGAACTGGCCGACGCACTGGTCGAGCAGCTCGGCGCAGCATCCCAAGGGCGCTTTCAAAGCCCGGAGATGCGTGCAGTACGCCCCCTGCTTGCCTTGCAGGCGCAATGGTCGGCGCTGCCCACCCCCGAAACGCTGCTGGCAGAAACCTTCAAGTCGCGCCAGGGTTGGCACCTGTTCCTGTATCCGTTCGCCGGGCGCATGGCCAACCTTGGCCTGGCCAACCTGATCGCCTGGCGGGTGAGCCGCGTGCAGCCGCTTTCGGTTTCGATTGCGGTCAATGACTACGGGTTCGAACTGCTCAGCCCGGGCAACGTGGACTGGGCCACACACCTTCCGCAGGCACTTGGTACCGAACACCTGCTGGATGATGTACTGGCCAGCCTCAACGCAGGAGAAATGGCGTTGCGTCGTTTTCGCGAGATCGCACAGATTGCCGGGTTGGTGTTTGGCGGGTATCCGGCGGCGCAGAAAAGCCTCAGGCAGATCCAGGCCTCCAGCGGCTTGTTTTATGAGGTATTTCGCAAGCATGACACCGGCAACCTGCTGCTGGCCCAGGCACGGGACGAGGTGCTGAATGAGGAACTGGAGATCGAGCGGTTGCACCGGCAATTGCTGAAGATGGGCAAGTTACAGCTGGAACTGCGACCACTCAAACGGCCCGGACCGTTGGCATTTGCCTTGCTGGTGGAAGGCATGCGCGAAACGTTGAGCACCGAGAGACTGGCGGACCGGATTGCGAGGATGGTCGCGGAGCTGAACAGTGCGGCGGACGCTACGGAATGACCAACCTTTTACCCATCGAACACCATGGCCAAGTGCTCTGGCTGCTTTCGGACAAGGCCATTTACTGGCCAGCCCGTCATGCCCTGCTGGTGGCCGACCTGCACATCGGCAAGGCAGCAAGCTATCGCGCCTTGCACCAACCGGTACCGCGCGGCACCACCGAGGCGACACTCGCTCGCCTGGATGCATTGCTGGCAAGGCATGATTGCGAGCAACTGATCATTCTTGGCGATTTTCTGCATGCGCGCGCAGCGCAGGCACCGGCAACTTTGGCAACGCTGCAGGCCTGGCGAGAGCGCCACAGAACCCTGAAAATCGTGCTGATCCGCGGCAATCATGATCGAAACGCCGGTGACCCGCCCGCGTCACTCGGTATCGAAGTCGTGAGCGAACCCTGGCTGTTGGGACCCTTTGCGCTACAGCACGAACCCCGCCCCCACCCGACCCAACCGGTGTTGGCAGGGCACGTACACCCGGTATTCGTCCTGCGCGGCAAGGCCCGGCAACGCCTGCGATTGCCATGCTTCCTGATCGATGGACAGGTCAGCCTGCTGCCGGCGTTCGGTGAATTTACCGGGGGTTGGGAAATTGCCCCCACGGGCGCCAGCCGGGTGTTCCTGACCGGTGCAGACCGCGTCTGGCCGCTCTAGCCCAGATCACTCAGGCTACAGGTGCCGGTGGAGGCTCGTCCGGCAGGGTCGGCTCGCCCGGCTCCATGGGTGGTGTTTCACCGGGCTCCGGCGGTTGTGGGGTATCCGGGTCAGGCTGGTGGGGCACGCCCCCCGCCTGCATCGGCAGCGGGTGTGCCAGCAGTGACCATGGTAGCAACCCGACGTGGTTGGGCTGCAGGCCTGCCAGCTTGGCACTGATTGCGGGGTGGAGTTTCATTGGCTGCTCCTGGCAAGGCCGCTACGCGTCATGCGTACCGGCGTTATCCAGTTGGAGTGCCAAAGGCGCGGGGAATTCCCCGCGCTTGTCGGCTCAGGTACGCGGCAGGGTGACGCCGCGCTGGCCCTGGTACTTGCCGCCACGGTCCTTGTACGACACTTCGCATTCTTCGTCGGACTGCAGGAACAGCATCTGGGCCACACCTTCGTTGGCGTAGATCTTCGCCGGCAGCGTGGTGGTATTGGAGAACTCCAGTGTCACATGGCCTTCCCACTCGGGCTCGAGCGGGGTGACATTGACGATGATGCCGCAACGGGCGTAGGTGCTCTTGCCCAGGCAGATGGTCAACACATCACGCGGAATGCGGAAATACTCGACGGTACGCGCCAGGGCGAAGGAGTTCGGCGGGATGATGCACACGTCGCTCTTGATGTCGACGAAACTGCCTGCATCGAAGTTCTTCGGGTCGACGGTGGCCGAGTTGATGTTGGTAAACACCTTGAATTCGTCGGCGCAGCGCACGTCGTAGCCGTAGCTGGAGACGCCGAAGGAGATCACCCGGCTGTCCTGTTCGCCGCGCACCTGGCGCTCGACGAACGGTTCGATCATGCCGTGTTCCTGCGCCATGCGGCGAATCCACTTGTCCGATTTGATGCTCATGGCGGGGTGTCCTGAAGAGTTGCGAGGTGAAAATTCGAGACGCGCATCTTACCGGTCCCGGCGCCCAGGTTAAAGTTCCATGCCTCATCCCGCGCCGGGCGGGGGCTTCAGCCGCCGTCGATCCGAATTTGCGTAAAGCGCCTTCTGACCATTGGCAGGTTGCGGAAAGTGGGGTAAGGTGGCGCCACTGTGCTGCACGTGACACCGAGAATCTCTAGTTTGATGCACGATCCTGATCGGCCCATCGCTGAATTTTCTGCTCTCTTTGCGCTCAGTCCCGGCCAGGGTTTTTCCTGACCGTTATCAAATTGTCCAAGGAGACAGAAAAATGTCCAACCGTCAATCCGGTGTTGTTAAGTGGTTCAACGATGAGAAAGGCTACGGCTTCATCACCCCTCAGTCGGGCGACGACCTGTTCGTGCACTTCAAAGCCATCCAAGCTGACGGCTTCAAAACCCTGAAAGAAGGCCAGGCTGTTACTTTCGTCGCTACCCGCGGCCAGAAAGGCATGCAGGCTGAAGAAGTTCAGATCGCCTAAGTCGATCGAAGCTTCCTAGCTTTCAAAAAACCCGCCTTCCGGCGGGTTTTTTTATGCCTGGTCGAAAGACCGAGTCTGCCTCTTCGCGGGTAAACCCGCTCCCACAGGGACAGCGCGGTACTTGAAGTCTGCGCTGTACCTGTGGGAGCGGGTTTACCCGCGAAGCAGGCGACTCGGTCTGCCAGTCAATCTTCGCTGATGGTAATGCTAGGCATCGCCGGCGCAGCAGCTTCCTGCAGCACGATCCGCGCGCCCACCTGACGGGCCAGCTCCTGATAGACCATCGCAATCTGGCTTTCCGGCTCGGCGATCGCCGTCGGCTTGCCACTATCGGCCTGCTCGCGAATCAGCATCGACAGCGGCAACGACGCCAACAGGTCGACGCCATACTGGCTCGCCAGCTTCTCGCCACCGCCTTCGCCGAACAGGTGCTCGGCATGACCGCAGTTCGAGCAGATGTGCACGGCCATGTTCTCCACCACGCCCAGCACCGGGATATTGACCTTGCGGAACATCTCCACGCCCTTCTTGGCATCCAGCAGGGCCAGGTCCTGCGGGGTGGTGACGATCACCGAACCGGCAACCGGTACCTTCTGCGCCAGGGTCAGCTGGATGTCACCGGTGCCCGGCGGCATGTCGATCACCAGGTAATCCAGGTCGTCCCAGGCAGTCTGGGTCACCAGCTGCAGCAGCGCGCCGGAAACCATAGGGCCACGCCATACCATCGGCGTGTTGTCGTCGGTAAGGAACGCCATGGACATGACTTCCACGCCATGGGCCTTGATCGGCACGAACCACTTCTGCTCGCGAATCTGCGGGCGGGTGCCTTCGGCGATGCCGAACATCACGCCCTGGCTGGGGCCATAGATATCGGCATCGAGAATACCCACCCGCGCGCCCTCGCGAGCCAGCGCCAGGGCCAGGTTGGCCGCGGTGGTCGACTTGCCCACACCGCCCTTGCCCGAGGCCACGGCGATGATGTTCTTGACGTTGGCCATTGCCGGCACCTGAGCCTGGGCCTTGTGCGCAGCCACCACGCAGTCGATCGACACCTGGGCACTGCTGACGCCCTCCAGGTTGCCGATGGCGGTCTGCAGCACCTGGGCCCAGCCGTTCTTGAACAGCCCTGCGGCATAACCCAGTTGCAATTGCACGCTGACCTGGCCGCCCTGGATATCGATTGCGCGCACACAGCCGGCGCTGATCGGGTCCTGGTTCAGGTAGGGGTCGGTGTACTGGCGAAGCACGCCTTCGACGGCGGCACGGGTGACGGCACTCATGGAGACTCCCAATGGCAAACTGAATGTAAAACAGACGCCTATCCTAACCCGTCAATCGTCAGCAGATGCGCATGCGGGGTGAAATATCTTCGCCAGCCCTTTATAGTGGCCGATCAACCTCATTTTTACCCCGTCGCCAGATAAGTAGCCGAGCCACCATGTCCGAGCCACGTCAGATTCTCGTCACCAGCGCCTTGCCCTATGCCAACGGATCGATCCACCTTGGCCATATGCTCGAGTACATCCAGACAGACATGTGGGTCCGCTTCCAGAAGCTGCGCGGCAACCAGTGCATCTACGTCTGCGCCGACGACGCCCACGGTTCGGCCATCATGCTGCGCGCCGAGAAGGAAGGCATCACCCCGGAACAGCTGATCGCCAACGTCCAGGCCGAACACAGCAGCGACTTCGCCGACTTCCTGGTGGACTTCGACAACTTCCACTCCACCCACAGCGAAGAAAACCGCGAGCTGTCGGGCCTGATCTACGCGCGCCTGCGAGACGCCGGGCACATCGCCACCCGTTCGGTAACCCAGTATTTCGACCCGGAAAAGGGGATGTTCCTCGCCGACCGCTTCATCAAGGGCACCTGCCCCAAGTGCGCGGCCGAAGACCAGTACGGCGACAACTGCGAGAAATGCGGCGCCACCTACGCGCCCACCGAGCTGAAGAACCCCAAGTCGGCCATCTCTGGTGCCACCCCGGTATTGCGTGATTCCCAGCACTTCTTCTTCAAGCTGCCGGACTTCCAGGCCATGCTGCAACAGTGGACCCGTAGCGGCACGCTGCAGGACGCGGTAGCCAACAAGCTGGCCGAATGGCTGGACTCGGGCCTGCAGGAGTGGGACATCTCGCGCGACGCGCCGTACTTCGGCTTCGAGATCCCAGGCGAGCCAGGCAAGTACTTCTACGTGTGGCTGGATGCACCGATCGGCTACATGGCCAGCTTCAAGAACCTTTGTGCACGCCGCCCGGAGCTGGACTTCGACGCGTTCTGGAACGAAGGCTCCAAGGCCGAGCTGTACCACTTCATCGGCAAGGACATCGTCAACTTCCACGCCCTGTTCTGGCCAGCCATGCTCGAAGGCGCGGGCTTCCGCAAGCCGAGCGCGGTCAACGTGCACGGCTACCTGACCGTGAACGGCGCCAAGATGTCCAAGTCGCGCGGTACCTTCATCAAGGCCCGCACCTACCTCGACCACCTGCAGCCGGAATACCTGCGTTACTACTACGCTGCCAAGCTGGGCCGTGGCGTCGATGACCTGGACCTGAACCTGGAAGACTTCGTGCAGAAGGTCAACTCCGACCTGGTCGGCAAGGTGGTCAACATCGCCAGCCGCTGCGCCGGTTTCATCCACAAGGGCAATGAAGGCGTGATGGTGGCTGGCGATGCTGCACCGGAGCTGACCGAAGCCTTCCTGGCCGCCGCCCCGTCGATCGCCGACGCCTATGAAGGCCGCGACTTCGGCCGTGCCATGCGCGAAATCATGGCGCTGGCCGATCGCGCCAACGCCTGGATCGCTGACAAGGCCCCATGGTCGCTGGCCAAACAGGAAGGCAAGCAGGATGAAGTTCAGGCCATCTGCGCCCAAGGCATCAACCTGTTCCGTCAGCTGGTGATCTTCCTCAAGCCGGTGCTGCCGGTACTGGCTGCCGACGCCGAGGCCTTCCTCAACGTGGCACCACTGACCTGGAACGACCACCTGTCGCGCCTGGAAAACCACCAATTGAACCCGTTCAAGGCGCTGATGAGCCGCATCGAACCGGCCAAGGTCGAAGCCATGGTCGCCGCCAGCAAGGAAGACCTGCTGGCCGCCGAAGCCAAGGCCCCGGCCGGCAATGGCGAGCTGGCCAAGGACCCACTGTCGGCGGAAATCGAGTTCGACACCTTCGCTGCCGTCGACCTGCGCGTGGCGCTGATCGTCAAGGCCGAGGCCGTACCGGGCGCGGACAAGCTACTGCAACTGACACTGGACATCGGTGACGAGCGCCGCAACGTGTTTTCCGGCATCAAGTCGGCGTACCCCGACCCGTCCCAGCTGGAAGGCCGGCTGACCATGATGGTGGCCAACCTCAAGCCACGGAAGATGCGCTTTGGGGTGTCCGAAGGGATGGTCATGGCGGCCGGGCCTGGCGGTGAAGAGATCTACCTGCTGAGCCCGGACAGCGGTGCCAAGCCAGGCCAGCGCATCAAGTAACAAAACCTGCTGGACCTTGTGGGAGCGGGCGTGCCCGCGAAACTGACTACGCGGTGCATGGCACCGGCGTTTCCGGTGTTCGCGGGCACGCCCGCTCTCACAATGACTCCGGCACCTTGATGCCAAACCCGGACAATCGCCCCGATTCCCGGCTATCGTCATCTCATGAGCGACTACATCCTGGTACTGATCAGCGCTGCGCTGGTCAATCACCTGTGCCTGCAACAACAGCCATTCCCAAGGCTGCACCTCCACGTGCACGGCCTCGCCTGCGCACTGTGCATTGCCTTGGGCGTGATCGGCGCACAACTACTGGTGCGCGGGGTGCTTGCCCCACTGCAAGCCCAGGACCTTGCCCTGTTCCTGTTGTTGCCCTGGCTGGCCGTGCTTGCCTGGGGCGTACCATGGCTACTGACAAGATGGCGCCCGAGCTGGCCGGTGACGCAACTGCCCGCGCTGCTGTTGAGCAACGCGGTCGTACTGGGCTTGACCCTGCAACAGGCAAGCGACGAAAGCACATGGCTCGCTACCTTGCTGCAAGGCCTGCTGGTCGGCGGCGGCTTCTGGCTGGCGTTGGTGCTGTTCGCCGACCTGCGCCAGCGCAGCGCTCATGCCGACGTCCCCGGGGCAATGCGCGGCCTGCCCATCGAACTGCTTGGGGCCGGAGTAATGGCCATGGCGTTTTCCGGCTTCAACGGGCTGTTCGCCCAATGACCGCCAAGCCCGACCCGCGGCTACGCACCAGCATGGGCCTGGTGTTGCTGGCCTGCGTACCTGGCCTGCTGGCGCTGTTCTGGCTGCATGGCTGGAGTTTGCTACTGAACCTGTTGCTGTGCGCAAGCACCGCGCTGCTGTGCGAGGCGCTGTTGCTTACCTTGCGAGCACAACCGCTGCGCACGGCGCTGAACGACGGCAGCGCGCTGGTGACCGCCGTGCTGCTGGCCGCCGCCCTGCCCACCTTGGCACCCTGGTGGTTGCCGGTGGTCGCTACCAGCGTTGCCATCGGCATCGGCAAGCAGGCCTTTGGCGGGGTTGGGCGCAACCTGTTCAACCCGGCCATGGTCGGCTACGCCTTCGTGCTGCTGAGCTTCCCGTTGCAGATGAGCCATTGGCCGGGGCCGGCACCAGGCCTGCTCGACAGCCTGCAGCTGGTGTTCGCCGGCGGCGAGCAGATCGATGCCTGGGCCAGGCCGACGCTGCTCGACGGCCTTCGCCACAACCACAGCCTGACCATCGATGAACTGTTCGCCGGTCACCCGGGCTTCGGCAGCATCGGTGGACGGGGCAGCGAATGGGTCAACCTGGCGTTCCTGCTGGGTGGCCTGTTTCTGCTGCAACGCAAGGTTATCAGTTGGCATGCGCCGGCCGGTCTGCTGGCTGGGTTGTTCCTGTTCAGCCTGCTGGGCTGGAATGGCTCGGGCTCGGACTCCAACGGCTCTCCCCTGGTGCACCTGTTCTCCGGCTCGACAATGATGGCGGCGTTCTTCATTGCCACCGAACCGGTGTCCGGGCCCCGGCAGGAGTGGGCGAAGCTGGGTTTCGGCCTGGGGGCGGGCCTGCTGATCTATCTGATCCGCACCTGGGGTAGCTACCCGGACGGTACAGCGTTCGCCGTCCTGCTCATGAACCTCATGGCGCCGAGCCTCGAACGCCTGGCTCTGCAGCGCCAGCAGGTTGCCCGATGAAGCGCCTGGTACGTGATGTGGGTTTGTTGCTCCTGACCGGAGCACTGGCGCTGTCGACCACTTTGGCCTGGCGGCACTGGACCAGCGCAGCCATCGCCGACGCCGAGAAGCAACTGAATAGCCGCCAGCGGCTGGCGGTGTTGCCAGAAGGCAGTTACGACAACCAACCTTTGGACAGCCCGTTGCCCAGGCCCGCCGCACAGCGGCCAAACAGCCGCATCCTGGCAGCTTACCGGGCAACGCTGGCGGGTAAACCGGCCGCCGTCATACTGGTCACAAAGGCCCAGGGCTATGCCGGGCCTATCGTGCTGAGCGTGGCCATCGCAGCGGACGGCCGACTGATCGGCAGCCAGGTGGTCGAGCAACAGGAAAGCCCTGGGTTGGGTGCACGCCTGGGTGATGCGCAGCTGAACTGGCTGGGGCAATTTGCCAACCGTCAGCTGGGCGATCACTGGGCGCTGAAGCGCGACCAGGGCGACTTTGATCAGTTGGCCGGCGCAACCGTGACCTCACGTGCAGTGATCGTCGCGCTACAGGAAGCGCTGAGCTACTTCGATGAGCAGCGCAGCGTATTGCTGGAGGGCGCCACGCATGAATAGGCTCTACCTGCTCGGCGCAAGCCTGGTGCCTCTGCTGGGCGCCACCCGAACACTGAGCGACGGCGCCACCATAGGCGTGTGCGCAGTGCTGCTGAGCAGCCTTCACCAGCTATCAATGGCCCCCCTGCGCCGACGGTCTGTCACCTGGACCTATGTACTGGCCAGCCTGCTGGTTCTGGCGGCCCTGGCCAGTTGTTTGCAACTGGCACTGCGTGCCTGGCTGCTGCCACTGGCACTCTCCCTCGGCCACTATCCCGCACTGCTGTGCCTGCAATGCCTGGCCATTGACTACCTGCTGCCCGATCAAGGGCGCTGGCGCCTGCTCGCCGGCCACCTTTGCGCGCTGCTTGCCACATGCCTGCTGCTTGGTGCCAGCCGCCAATGGCTGGCCGACGGTATCGGCCTGCACCTGGCCAGCCTGGCCCCGGGCGCCTTGCTACTGCTCGGACTGCTGTTGGCCTTGTACAATCGCCTGCGTCCGGGCCCTGCCCAATCACGTCATCAAGGAAAGCTCTGATTTCATGAATGCCGCCAAACGCCTGGAGATCTTTCGCAGGCTGCACGAAGACAACCCCGACCCGAAGACCGAACTGGCGTACACCACCCCGTTCGAGTTGCTGGTCGCCGTGACACTGTCTGCGCAATCCACCGATGTCGGCGTCAACAAGGCCACCGCACGCCTGTTCCCGGTCGCCAACACCCCCGAGGCCATCTATGCGCTGGGCGTCGAAGGCCTGAGTGAGTACATCAAGACCATTGGCTTGTACAACAGCAAGGCGAAGAACGTTATCGAAGCCTGCCGGCTGCTGATCGAACACCATGACAGCCAGGTCCCGCAGACTCGCGAAGCCCTGGAGGCGCTACCCGGCGTTGGCCGCAAGACCGCCAACGTAGTGCTCAACACAGCGTTCCGCCAGCCGACCATGGCGGTGGATACCCATATCTTCCGGGTCAGCAACCGTACGGGCATTGCGCCAGGCAAGACGGTGCTGGAAGTGGAGAAAAAGCTGATCAAGTTCGTACCAAAGGATTACCTGCTCGACGCCCACCACTGGCTGATCCTGCACGGGCGCTATGTGTGCCAGGCACGCAAGCCACGCTGCGGCAGTTGCCGGATTGAAGACTTGTGCGAGTACAAGCACAAGACCTCCGACGATTGAGTCGATAGCTCGAAACCACCCACTGCGATTGAAAAAATCTTTTTTACCAGCGTCTGCTTTCTGGTTATAAGGACGGCCAATGGCCCCTTGGCTTGGAGCGACTCATGAGTAGCGATAAAGACGACCTGTCGATCGAAGATGATTTTGTTGCCGCAGATGACGAAGCGGAACCCCAGGTGGAAACCGCAAAGACCAACCTGAGCAAGCGCCGCACCATCGACAATATGCTGGAGGAAAGGCGCCTGCAGAAGCAGTTGGCCGACTTCGACTACGATCTGTAACCTTGGCAAAGCCTCCTGGCTGGAGGCTTTACGGCCTTGGCGATCAGCTCAACCCTTGCCGTTGCGCCAGCTCGATCAAGTCGACCAGCGATCGTGCATTGAGCTTGAGCAACAGGCGCGACTTGTAGGTACTGACCGTCTTGTTGCTGAGGAACATGCTGTCGGCAATTTCCTTGTTGGAACGCCCTCGCGCCAGCTGCTGCAACACGGTCATCTCCCGTGCCGAGAGGCGGTTGACCATGTCCGTCTCGCTCCCCCCCCTTCCACGTGATACATGCAGGGCCTGGTTGGGGAAGTAGCTGTAGCCCGACAGTACGGCCTTGATGGCGCTCAGCAGTTCGGTGAGTTCCTGCTGCTTGCACACATACCCCGCCGCCCCCGCCTGCATGCAGCGCATCGAGAAGTTGCCGGGGGCCTGCGATGTCAGCACCAGCACCTTGCTGCCCGGACTGAAGGCCGTCATGCGGGTGATTACTTCCAGGCCATCCAGCTTGGGGATGCCGATATCGAGCACCACGATATCCGGCAGGTGTTGCCGTGTCAGTTGCAGCGCAGCCACTCCGTTGTCGGTTTCCGCCACGACGTCATACCCATGCCGCTCCATCAGCATGCGTACGGCCAGGCGTATGACCGGATGATCATCCACGATAAGCACTTTATTCATGCGATATCCATTCATTGCTTTTGCTTTGGCCCGCCAAGATAACCTACAGAGCGCCTGCTGGCGCGGTGATTTACCGGCGAAATATATGAACAGATGGAACCTACAACACTTACAGAAATTTCCTACACTCAACTGATGTACTTGTAACAATCAAATTCCCTGTTACCGAATGAACGGTATCACCGGCCTGTAAAAGTGCACCAGTTGAAAACCGGCCGATACCTCGGGAAATGTTCAATTCAAATGCCTGAACAGGCAACATCACCAGGATTTCGAGCGATTATTCTCACGGGAAACAATCCAGTCTTTAGTTGAGCAGCGCGGTAAGGCAAAGATATGCAAAATCGCTGGAGACGACCCATATGCACCAAGTACAACCTGTCGCCCCGCTGACGATCATTGCCATCTTCGCAGGGATTATCGAAGCCTCCGCCCTTGCCACATTGCCGTTTCTCAGCGAGTCCAGTCAAAAGCTCTATACTTGGTTCCTGGTGGGCTTCCCATTCTTCCTGACGGCACTGTTCTTCCTCACGCTCAACTTCAATTACAAGTCGTTCTACGACCCGTCGCCAAACAGGACGCCAAACGACAACACATCGACACCGAGTGATGTGGCCAAGCATGCAATTCCCGGTAGTACCGGCGAAGCGCTGCAGGGCGAGCCTGTCACGTTCATGTTTTCCGGCCCCGATGCCTATCGCATGATGGAGCAGCAATTGCTGTCCGCCCTCGCCCAACCGCCTCAGCAATCTCGCACCTGGCGCTTTTGCAACCTGGACAGACGCCAGTGCGCGCAACTATCGATCAGCGCGCTTGATGAACAGGTGGCAAACGACGGCCACTGATTCCACAGAAAAAAAACCCCGGCCTGAGCCGGGGTTCTTGCTGCACATGACGGCAATCAGAGCAGCGAGCGGCCCTTGTTGGCAGCAATGCGCATACGCAGGGCGTTGAGCTTGATGAAGCCAGCTGCATCCGCCTGGTTGTAGGCGCCACCATCTTCCTCGAAGGTAGCGATGTTGGCGTCGAACAGCGAGTCGTCCGACTTGCGGCCGACAACGGTGACGTTGCCCTTGTACAGCTTCAGGCGTACCACGCCGTTCACGTTGACCTGCGAAGCGTCGATCATCTGTTGCAGCATCAGACGCTCCGGGCTCCACCAGTAGCCGGTGTAGATCAGGCTGGCGTACTTCGGCATCAGCTCATCCTTCAGGTGAGCGACTTCGCGGTCCAGGGTGATCGACTCGATGGCACGGTGGGCCTTGAGCATGATGGTGCCACCAGGGGTCTCGTAGCAACCGCGCGACTTCATGCCGACGTAACGGTTTTCGACGATATCCAGACGGCCGATGCCATTGGCACCACCGATACGGTTCAGGTCGGCCAGGACGGTGGCCGGAGTCTTCTCGACACCGTCGATGGCAACGATGTCACCGTTGCGGTAGGTCAGCTCGATGTAGGTAGCCTGATCCGGGGCGTTCTCAGGCGAGACACTCCAGCGCCACATGTCTTCTTCGTGCTCGGTCCAGGTATCTTCCAGGACACCGCCTTCGTAGGAGATGTGCAGCAGGTTGGCGTCCATCGAGTACGGCGACTTCTTCTTGCCGTGGCGCTCGATCGGGATGCCGTGCTTCTCGGCGTAGTCCATCAGCTTCTCGCGGGACAGCAGGTCCCACTCACGCCATGGGGCGATTACCTTGACGCCTGGCTTCAGCGCGTAGGCACCCAGCTCGAAACGCACCTGGTCGTTGCCTTTGCCGGTGGCGCCGTGGGAAATGGCGTCGGCGCCGGTTTCGTTGGCAATTTCGATCAGGCGCTTGGCGATCAGCGGACGGGCGATGGAAGTACCCAGCAGGTACTCGCCCTCGTAGACGGTGTTGGCGCGGAACATCGGGAACACGAAATCACGCACGAATTCTTCGCGCAGGTCGTCGATGTAGATCTCTTTAACGCCCATTGCCTGGGCCTTGGCACGAGCCGGCTCGACCTCTTCGCCCTGCCCCAGGTCAGCGGTGAAGGTCACCACTTCGCAGTTGTAGGTATCCTGCAGCCACTTGAGAATCACCGAAGTATCAAGGCCGCCGGAATACGCCAGTACGACCTTTTTTACGTCCGCCATGCCATCACTCCACGGGGTTGTACGGAAAGGGATCGATTCTAACGACGTTACGGATAAATTTACAGTGGGGCGACAGCTTCTGACGACAAAGCGACAAGAAGTTTCGGAAGGGCGACTTACCGTCGGAAATTATGAAATGCCCTGTGGGAGCAGCCTTCAGGACTTGGCAGGTGTTGGCTCAGGGGCCTTTTCGACAGGCTTCTCAGCCGGCTTCTCGATGACCGCCACCCGATCCAGTTCGATATTCACCCGACGATTACGCGCCCGGTTGGCAGCATTGGTGTTCTTCGCCAATGGGTAACGCTCGCCATGGAAACGCACGGTAATATGCTCTTCCGGAACGCCGTGGGCTTTGAGGTAGTCGGCTACCGCCAGTGCCCGGCGGCGCGACATGTCGCGATTGGTCAGGCGATTGCCACTGTTGTCGGAGTGGCCGTTGAGCTCTACATGGTTAACGGTCGGGTCAGCCTTGATGTAGTCGAGGATCACATCCAGCCGTGCCTTGGCCGCGCCATCCAGCTCGAAGCCTCCCCCGGGGAAGCCCACCTGGGTCTGACGCACCTGATCGTAGTTCATCGGCAGCAGCTTGCCGGCACAGGCCTGATAGTCGTTGTAGGCCTTGGCGAAGCTGACCGGCAGCACACGCACTTCCATCGGCCTGCCCGCCTCGCCGGCATAATTGCGTACCACCGTGCTGCGCCCATCGAGCAGGCCGTTGATCAGGCGACTGGCCTGGCCCTGGGACGAACTGAACAACACCCCGGTACGGGCCATGCGCACGCTGCCCAGATTGATGTCGCTGCGCCCAGGCTGCCACGGCGCAGCAGCTGCCAGCAATGTGGCCGTGCCCGTCCCCAGTACGTTGCTGTCCGAGCGCAACTGGAACACCGGCTGCTCGCCCGCGCGGCGCACGAACTCGCCACTGCCGAAACCATCGATCGGCTGGATCAGCCGGCATTCGAACTGGTCACCCTCGACCTTCCAGGCAATGTTTTCCATGCGCGTCTGGAAGGTCAGCGCACCGGCCGGCAGGCTGGCGAACAGGGTCAACAGGGCTAGGTAACGCTGGCGCACGGGCGGCTCCACAAATTCTGACGGCTTACCTGCAGGCTATCGGACGCCTGGCGGAAAACTTGATAGCCGTGCTCCACCCAGGGTTTTCCGGTAGCATTGGGGCTTGAGTTCGACCCGCCTGGAATCCCCAATGTCCGATCGCCTGACCCTCCTGCGTCCCGACGACTGGCACATCCATCTGCGCGATGGTGCCGTCCTGCCCCACACCGTTGGCGATGTGGCGCGTACTTTCGCCCGTGCCATCATCATGCCCAACCTGGTTCCGCCGGTACGCAATGCCGTAGAGGCCGGCGCCTACCGTGAGCGCATCCTGGCCGCCCGCCCGGCTGGCAGCCGCTTCGAGCCGCTGATGGTGTTGTACCTCACCGACCGCACCAGCCCCGAGGACATCCGCGCGGCCAAGGCCAGCGGTTTCGTGTATGCCGCCAAGCTGTACCCTGCTGGCGCCACCACCAATTCCGACTCGGGCGTGACCAGCATCGACAACATCTTCCCGGCCATCGAGGCGCTGGCGGAAGTTGGCATGCCGCTACTGGTGCATGGCGAAGTGACCCGTAGCGAGATCGACGTGTTCGACCGCGAGAAGCGCTTCATCGACGAGCATATGCGCCGTGTGGTCGAGCGCTTCCCGACACTGAAGGTGGTGTTCGAGCACATCACCACCAGCGATGCCGCGCAGTTCGTCACCGAGGCCCCGGCCAACGTCGGCGCGACCATCACCGCGCAGCACCTGC
Organism: Pseudomonas sp. SA233; assembly: GCF_054792385.1. Taxonomy (NCBI): domain Bacteria; kingdom Pseudomonadati; phylum Pseudomonadota; class Gammaproteobacteria; order Pseudomonadales; family Pseudomonadaceae; genus Pseudomonas; species Pseudomonas sp. SA233. The sequence continues at coordinate 4,529,599 of NZ_CP096449.1, forward strand.
TGTACAACCGCAACCACATGCTGGTTGGCGGCATTCGCCCGCACTTCTACTGCCTGCCGATCCTCAAGCGCAACACCCATCAGGTGGCGTTGCTGGATGCGGCCACCAGCGGCAACCCGAAGTTCTTCCTGGGTACCGACTCGGCCCCGCACGCCCGACACGCCAAGGAAGCCGCCTGCGGTTGCGCCGGTTGCTACACCGCCTACGCAGCCATCGAGATGTACGCCGAAGCCTTCGAGCAGCGTAACGCGCTGGACAAGCTGGAAGGCTTTGCCAGCCTGCACGGCCCGGCGTTCTACGGCCTGCCGGCAAACACCGACACCATTACCCTGGTCCGCGAAGAATGGACCGCCCCGGATAGCCTGCCGTTTGGCGAGCAGACCGTGGTCCCGCTGCGCGCCGGCGAAAAACTGCGCTGGCGCCTGCTGGAGGAAAACGCGTGAGCGAAGACCTCTACGAAGACGACCTCGACACCCAAGGCAGCAGCGGCTCGCGCCACCCGATGGCCGAGCGTTTCCGCGGCTATCTGCCGGTAGTGGTAGACGTTGAAACCGGCGGCTTCAACAGCGCTACCGATGCCCTGCTGGAAATTGCCGCAGTCACCATCGGCATGGACGAAAAGGGCTTCCTGTTCCCCGAGCACACCTACTTCCACCGCGTGGAGCCATTCGAGGGCGCCAACATCGAGGCGGCCGCGCTGGAATTCACCGGGATCAAGCTGGACCACCCGCTGCGTATGGCAGTCAGCGAAGAAAGTGCGCTGACCGACATCTTCCGTGGCGTACGCAAGGCGCTCAAGGCCAATGGTTGCAAGCGGGCGATCCTGGTCGGCCACAACAGCAGCTTTGACCTGGGCTTCCTCAATGCGGCGGTGACGCGCAATGACCTGAAGCGCAACCCGTTCCACCCGTTCTCCAGCTTCGACACCGCTACCCTGGCGGGCCTGGCTTATGGCCAGACCGTACTGGCGCGGGCCTGTCAGAGCGCCGACATCGACTTCGACGGGCGTGAGGCGCACTCGGCGCGCTATGACACCGAGAAGACGGCCGAGCTGTTCTGCGGCATCGTCAACCGCTGGAAAGAGATGGGCGGCTGGCGCGATTTCAACGATTGATCTGCAAAAGCGTTCGCGGGCATGCCCGCTCCCACAGGCACTGCAGTGGCCTCAGCCATTGTGCGATTCCTGTGGGAGCGGGCAAGCCTGCGAAGAGGCCGGCACAGGACGGCACAAAAAAAACCGGCCACAAGGGCTAATGCCAGTCAGTTAAGCTGACTGGCATTTTCATTTTCGGGTCGGATATTTTGCAGGGCGCTGCTTCACCACTCTGGGGAACCATCGATCGGGTCGCCGATGGGGTAGGACATACTGAGCCGCTGACGCCTGCAGATCTGCCAAAAAACCTGGCAAGTTGCCGGGATGGTTTAATGACGTGCCATGCAGCAAGCCCAGAATCGCCCAGCTACAAGCGGTAAAGCTCATCTCGCATGGGTACACGCCTGGGCACTGTCTCGACATCTGCACCATCTGATAACGCAATAGGTTGTAGCCCAACAGCACGCCCCACAGCTCTTGCGCAATCATCTCCGGCGTCTTGCTTCTCAGGGTGTATTCGCCCCCCAGAAGTCCTTGTTTGATCTCCCGATAACCCAGCTCGATTTCCCAGCGCTGACTGTAAAGATCAACGATCTCATCGCCAGGGAAGCGCTGCGCATCGGTCATTGAGGTCAAGACACTCACAACCTTTCCTTTGATTGTTTTGCTCAGCAGTCGTGCCCGCATTTCCAGCGGCAAGCCTGGCCATTGCTTGCGGGCCTGGGGCGATGTGCGCAGGACGACCACGGCATCGTTGCGTCCTAGCGTGTGTTCCACCTCGTACTGAGTGCCCTTTTTCACAGGGATCAGCCAGTGTCGATGCTCACCTTGTGACTGCCAGTGGTGCAGCAAGCCCAACGAATAGAAACCTTTATCGAACAGGGTCAGCGAGTGGTTCGGCGTGGTCGCGATCAGCTGCTCTGCCAGCTTCATTTCACTACTGTGGTAGCTCTCGAAAGTGCTGTTTATCAGTAAGTGGCTGGTCAGCTCCATCTGGCAGACCATCCTAACCTGAGGAAAACCGCCATCCCCATGCTGATTGGTAGCGCCCCCGTAAAACGCACGGTTTTCAGCTGTGTCAGGCGTACTCCAGACAACACCGTCCACACCAAGCAGCGTCAAGCCCAACCAGTGCGGGTGCTTGGTTTCTTCGTGCCACCGCTGCTGAGTGAGCGTGAAAACTTCACGTACAGCTTCACTGCCCAGTCGCTGCCGCCCTTGTACAACAGCACTGGGGGCCACCAGAGGCCTCTTGCCCGGCAGCATGATGTCCATGTGGTTTACGACATCCCAAGCCGACATACGGCGGAACAGCGCCATGCCGATGATGCACCACACCAGGCTCTCAAGCGGGAGGCGTCGCTTGCGAATGGTCGCGACACCTGCCGTCTCAAAAGCTTGTTGCACAAGATCAGGATCGAGCAACGCCCCCAGCCCCTCGAGGGCATGTGGCCGCGATGCCATTTCGTGAGTGAGGGAGAGGGCTTGTGACAGGCGCATAAAAAATCCGATGCTCGTTTCCAAGCATCGGATTTTGCGGCCTACGGGCTAAAGCTCAAAGCGTCAGTCTTAACTGACTGGCATTAGCCACAAGGGCCGGTTTTTTCATGCACGCGGCAATTACAGCTTGCCAGCGTTCTCGCTCAGGTAGGCAGCAACGCCTTCTGGGGAAGCGTTCATGCCTTTGTCGCCTTTTTTCCAGTTGGCAGGGCAGACTTCGCCGTGCTCTTCGTGGAACTGCAGGGCGTCGACCAGGCGCAGCAGCTCGTCCATGTTGCGGCCCAGTGGCAGGTCGTTGACGATCTGCGAACGGACAACACCGTTGGTGTCGATCAGGAAGGCGCCACGGAAGGCTACGCCGCCTTCGGACTCGACGTCGTAGGCCTTGCAGATTTCGTGGGTCATGTCGGCAGCCAGGGTGTACTTGACCTGGCCGATACCGCCGTTGTTGACCGGGGTGTTACGCCAGGCGTTGTGGGTGAAGTGCGAGTCGATCGACACGCCAATCACTTCCACGTTGCGCGCCTGGAAGTCAGGGATGCGGTTGTCCAGGGCGATCAGCTCGGACGGGCAGACGAAGGTGAAGTCCAGCGGGTAGAAGAACACCAGGCCGTACTTGCCCTTGATGGCCGAAGCCAGGTTGAAGCTGTCGACGATCTCGCCGTTGCCCAGCACGGCCGGAACGGTGAAATCGGGGGCTTTCTTACCAACGAGTACGCTCATTGTAATCTCCTGATGAGGGTGAAAAACCGTTTGCCGGGCCAGACGGGCTTGCCCGACATCCAACAAAGGCCGTCCATCATACACGGCTTCTGGTGACAGGCCGACTCCAACGACGAAGCAACCGCCGGTCGCTCAAGCACGGCCCTTTCAGAAACTCCTTTGACAAGCATTCTCATTAACATTAAGCTCCACTCCATCGAGCCCACCAACGATGGTCAGCCTTTATGTATGTGTGTCTTTGTGTCGGCGTTACCGACGGACAGATCCGCGATGCGATCTATGAAGGATGCTGCAGCTACAAGGAAGTGCGAGCCGCCACCAACGTCGCCAGCCAGTGCGGCAAATGTGCCTGCGTGGCCAAGCAGGTGGTCCGCGAGACCCTGACCGAGCTCCAGGTCAGCCAGGCAGCCCTGCCCTACCCCGTGGAATTTACCGCAGCCTGAAAACAAAGAATTCGAAGAACCGGACCTTGTGTCCGGTTTTTTTATGCCCGCAATTCAACAAGTTAGCGCTCCAACGCGGTTCACAAACATTCTTATTTCCATTAATTTTCACTTATTATTCAAGAACTTAGGTTTGACACACCTAAGTATCGGGCTCAAACTTCACTGTATTGGCACACTTCTACAGGGCAGGAACCCGACATGAAAGGCGACGTAAGCGTCATCCAGCATCTCAACAAGATCCTCGGAAACGAGCTGGTCGCGATCAACCAGTACTTCCTGCACGCACGCATGTACGAAGATTGGGGCCTGAACAAACTCGGCAAGCACGAGTACAAGGAATCCATCGACGAGATGAAGCACGCTGACAAACTGATCAAGCGTATTCTCTTCCTCGAAGGCATCCCCAACGTCCAGGACCTGGGCAAGCTGCTGATTGGCGAGCACACCAAAGAGATGCTCGAATGCGACCTGAAGATCGAACAGAAAGGCCTGGTCGACCTGAAAGCGGCCATCGCCCATTGCGAAACCGCTGGCGACTTTGGCTCGCGTGACATGCTCGAAGATATCCTCGAGTCCGAGGAAGAACACATCGACTGGCTGGAAACCCAGCTGGGACTGATCGACAAGATTGGTATCGAGAACTACCTGCAGTCGCAGATGGGCGAAGAATAAATATTCGCCCCATGAAAAAACCCGCGATCAGCGGGTTTTTTCATGCTTGCCGAAAAATCAGGCCTCGGAAGCCTTGGCCTTGGCAGCCGCTTCCTTGATCAGGGTCTGCAGCTCACCCTTCTCGAACATTTCCAGCATGATGTCGCTGCCGCCGACCAGTTCACCGGCTACCCACAGCTGCGGGAAGGTCGGCCAGTTGGCGTATTTTGGCAGGTTCGCACGGATTTCCGGGTTCTGCAGGATGTCGACGTAGGCGAACTTCTCGCCACAACCCATCACGGCCTGCGATGCACGCGCAGAGAAGCCACACTGCGGGGCATTCGGCGAGCCTTTCATGTAAAGCAGAATGGTGTTGTTGGCAATCTGCTCTTTGATCGTTTCGATGATATCCATGTAGCACCTCGGCTGAACTTTCCGACGCGGTCGTCGGCACGGTGACGCATTGTAACGGAAAGCCGAGCAGCATGCTCGGCCTTACCATTCCTTACGCGGCCTCTACCTGCACGGGTACGCCATTGAGGGCGGCGTTGCCGGAAACCTGGTCACGCAGACGCTCATCGGTGAGGTCGTTGGCACTCACCCCAGGTTGCGCCTGGGCGGTCTGCATGTGCACGCCTTGACGAGAGTGACCGAAGCCATGGGGCAGGCTGACTACACCGGGCATCATGTCATCGCAGGCCTGAACCTCGACTTCAAGATCCCCGGTACGCGAGCGGATACGAACTCGCTGGCCGTCCTGCAACTGACGATGCTGCAGGTCCTGCGGATGCATCAACAACTGATGGCGCGGTTTGCCTTTCACCAGTCGATGAAAGTTGTGCATCCATGAATTGTTGCTGCGAACATGGCGACGGCCGATCAGCAGCAGTTCGCCCGGCACCGGAGGGGGCTGTTGCGCCAGTCGCCCCAAGTCATCCAGCAGCACCTGGGGCGCCGCTTCAACGGCCTTGCTGGCAGTCGTCAGGCGCGCAGCGAGGTTGGCGCGCAATGGCCCCAGGTCGAGGCCATGCGGGTGCTCGTCCAGCGCTGCCAGCGACAGCTGCCAGGGTGTCGCGTCACCATAACGCCCCTTGCGCAGGGCCAGGTCGATCATCTGCGCTGGTGCCAAGGTCGGCTTCAATTCCAGCTCGGCGCGTTTGGCGAACGCTTGTGCCAGTCCGACAAAAATCTCCCAGTCATGCAATGCCCCTTCGGGCTTGGCCAGGATCGCCCGGTTGAAGCGGGTCACGTTGCGCACAGCCAGCAAGTTGAATGTGCTGTCGTAATGGTCGTTTTCCAGCGCCGAGGTAGAGGGCAGGATCAGGTCGGCATGGCGGGTGGTTTCGTTGATGTACAGGTCAATGCTGAGCATGAACTCCAACCCGTCCAGCGCCACATCCAGCTGGCGGCCATTGGGCGTTGAGAGCACGGGGTTGCCAGCCACCGTTACCAGCGCACGCACCTGCCCTTCGCCGGGCGTCAGCATTTCCTCGGCCAAGGCCGCCACGGGCAGTTCGCCGCCGTATTCGGGCAAGCCCGACACCCGGCTCTGCCAAGCGTTGAAATGACCACCGGAGGTGGTCGCCACCAGGTCGACGGCAGGCTCGGTGCACAGCGCGCCGCCTTCACGGTCAAGGTTGCCGGTCACCAGGTTGATCAGTTGCACCAGCCAGTGGCAAAGGGTGCCGTAGGCTTGGGTCGAAACCCCCATGCGGCCGTAGCACACCGCCCTGTCGGCCGCGGCAAAGTCCCTTGCCAGCTGGCGAATGTCTGTCGCGGCAATGCCACAGTGCGCGCTCATGGCCTCCGCGCTGAACGGCACGATCGCTTCGCGCACCTGCTGCAGGCCGACGACCGGCAAGTGCGAGCCGCGCGCCAGGCCTTCAGCGAACAGGGTATTGAGCAAGCCACACAACAAGGCGGCATCCCCTCCGGGGCGTATGAACAGGTGACTGTCGGCCATCGCCGCCGTTTCGCTGCGCCGCGGGTCCACCACCACCAGGCGCCCACCCCGGGCCTGCAGGGCTTTCAGGCGTTTTTCCACGTCCGGCACGGTCATGATGCTGCCGTTGGAGGCCAGCGGGTTGCCGCCGAGGATCAGCATGAAACCGGTCTGGTCGATGTCCGGGATCGGCAGCAGCAGGCCATGGCCGTACATCAGGTGGCTGACCAGGTGCTGCGGCAACTGGTCCACCGAGGTGGCAGAGAAGCGGTTGCGGGTTTTCAGCAGGCCCAGGAAGTAGTTGCTGTGGGTCATCAGGCCGTAGTTATGCACGCTCGGGTTGCCTTGGTACACCGCCACGGCATTGCGCCCATGGGCCTGCTGGATCGCCCACAGCCTGTCGGCGGCCAGGGCAAAGGCCTCGTCCCAGCCGATGGCATGCCAGTGCTCGCCCACCCGCCTGTGCGGTTGGCGCAGGCGGTCGGGGTCGTTCTGGATGTCCTGCAGGGCCACGGCCTTTGGGCAGACATGGCCGCGGCTGAACGGGTCCTGGGGGTCGCCCTTGATCGAACTGATCAGCGCCCGCCCATCGTCGTCATGGCTGACTTCAATGTTCAGCCCACAGATCGCTTCGCACAGGTGACAGGCACGGTGATGCAGGGTCTTGGTCATGGCCGCCTCTGCCTTGTTGTTGTGGAGGATGTGTAGAAGGTTGTCGAACATCGACTATGCGCCCAGCCCCCGCCACCGGCCAGCGCCCTTCGCGGCGTGAATCCACCGACATCAGGCACACGATTTGCGACAGCCATTTGCCAAATTGCCGGCAAGCCGTGTACAACCCTCTGTAGCAAATAAAAAACAGCACTGCCCGTCGGGAAAAGACACCCTTTGCAACACCCTTTGGTACTGGGCAGCTGTTTCCCCTCTTGGCTTCAGGCGACATTTACTTATAGTATTGCGCCTTTCCCTATTTCGTCCGCCCCCGTGCGGCTTACGCCGCAGGTCACTCCCGTTGTCAAAAAAAACCATACGGTCGACCTGCATACCGTTGCAGATAAGGTAGTCAATCATGAGCGCTAGGCACTTTCTCTCCCTGCTGGACTTCACCACCGACGAATTGCTCGGTGTGATCCGCCGCGGCATCGAGCTGAAGGACCTGCGCAAGCGAGGCGTGCTGTTCGAGCCCCTGAAGAACCGCGTGCTGGGCATGATCTTCGAAAAATCCTCGACCCGTACCCGCGTGTCGTTCGAGGCCGGCATGATCCAGCTCGGCGGCCAGGCCATCTTCCTGTCCCCACGCGACACCCAGCTGGGCCGTGGCGAGCCGATCGGCGATAGCGCCATCGTGCTGTCGAGCATGCTCGACGTGGTGATGATCCGTACCCACGCCCACAGCACCCTGACCGAATTCGCCGCCAACTCGCGTGTGCCGGTGATCAACGCGCTGTCCGACGAGTCGCACCCGTGCCAGCTGCTGGCCGACATGCAGACCTTCCTCGAACATCGCGGCTCGATCCAGGGCAAGACCGTCGCCTGGATCGGCGATGGCTTCAACATGTGCAACTCGTACATCGAGGCAGCCAGGCAGTTCGACTTCCAGCTGCGCATTGCCTGCCCGGAAGGCTACGAGCCGGACCCACGCTTCATGGCCATTGGTGGTGACCACGTGCAGATCGTGCGTGACCCGAAGGAAGCCGTGCGCGGCGCCCATCTGGTAACCACGGATGTCTGGACTTCCATGGGCCAGGAGGAGGAAACTGCACGGCGCCTGGCGCATTTCGCGCCTTACCAGGTCACCCGCGAACTGCTCGACCTGGCGGCACCCGACGCCCTGTTCATGCACTGCCTGCCAGCCCACCGTGGTGAGGAAATCAGCCATGACCTGCTCGACGACCCACGTTCGGTCGCCTGGGACCAGGCTGAAAACCGCCTGCATGCACAGAAGGCCCTTCTCGAATTCCTTGTAGAACCGGCTTACCACCACGCATGAGTCAACCCCTACTGCTCAACCTGCGCAACCTCGCCTGCGGCTATGGCGACCAGCGCATCGTTCAGAACCTCAATCTGCACCTGAACGCAGGCGACATCGGTTGCCTGCTGGGTTCATCCGGTTGCGGCAAGACCACCACCCTGCGCGCCATCGCCGGTTTCGAACCCGTGCACGATGGCGAGATCCAGTTGGCTGGCGAAGTCATTTCCCGGGCCGGTTTCACACTGGCCCCGGAAAAACGCCGCATCGGCATGGTGTTCCAGGATTACGCGCTGTTCCCGCACCTGACCGTGGCGCAGAACGTTGCCTTCGGCATCGCCAAGCACCCCCGCCAGGCCGAGGTCATCGAAGAGATGCTCGAGCTGGTCAAGCTGGGCGGTCTGGGCGGGCGCTACCCGCATGAACTGTCCGGCGGCCAGCAGCAACGGGTCGCCCTGGCCCGTGCACTGGCACCGGAGCCGCAACTGCTGCTGCTCGACGAGCCATTTTCCAACCTCGACGTAGAGCTGCGCCGACGCCTGAGCCATGAGGTTCGCGACATTCTCAAGAGCCGCGGCACCAGTGCCATTCTGGTGACCCATGACCAGGAAGAAGCCTTTGCCGTCAGCGACCAGGTTGGCGTGTTCAAGGAAGGCCGCCTGGAGCAGTGGGACACGCCCTACAACCTTTACCACGAGCCGCAGACGCCGTTCGTGGCCAGCTTCATTGGCCAGGGGTATTTCATCCGTGGGCAGATGATCAGCCACGAGGCGGTCAATACCGAGCTGGGTGAATTACGCGGCAACCGTGCCTACATCATGGCGCCGGGCAGCTCGGTGGATGTGCTGCTGCGCCCTGACGATATCGTCCACGCACCGGGCAGTGCGCTGCAGGCGAACATCGTCGGCAAGAGCTTCCTTGGGGCATCGACCCTGTACCGCCTGCAATTGCCGACCGGCAGCCAGCTCGAGGCGATCTTCCCTAGCCATGACGACCGTCAGGTCGGTGAAGATGTGGGGATTGCGGTCAAGGCCGATCACCTGGTGCTGTTCCCGGTGCCGGGCAGCGTGGCGGCGCAGTTGCCGCGGCAGGACAACGGTGTTCGCCGGTACAGCTCGGCGACCTGATTCGAAATTTTGGGGCCGCTCTGCGGCCCATCGCGGCACAAGGCCGCTCCTACAAGGGTACGTATTCCCCCTGTAGGAGCGGCCTTGTGCCGCGATGGGCTGCAAAGCAGCCCCAGAAATCTCAGCCCCGACCAATCCCGGCGAACTTGCCCTGAGTGTGCTCAGCCAGCACCACCGCCGCCAACTCCACCTCCAGCCCACGCCGCCCGGCGCTGACATGGATGGTTGCAAAGTTCTGCGCCGAGTCATCGATGAATGTGCGCAGGCGCTTCTTCTGGCCCAGCGGGCTGATCCCGCCCACCAGGTACCCCGTGGCTCGCTGCGCCGACGCCGGGTCGGCCATCTCGCACTTTTTCACCCCGGCAGCCTGGGCCAGGGCCTTGAGGTCGAGCGTACCCACCACAGGCACCACTGCTACCAGCAACTCACCTTTCTCGCTGCTCGCCAGCAAGGTCTTGAATACCTGCTGCGGGTCGAGACCGAGTTTCTCCGCCGCTTCCAGGCCATATGACGCCGATTTGGGGTCATGTTCGTAACTGTGCACACGATGCTCGGCACGGTGTTTCTTCAACAGGTCTAGGGCGGGGGTCATGCGGGGGCTCCGGTCGGGACAGCTCGGCGGCTACTTTAGGACAATTCCCACACCGCAGCCAGCGCACCGCAATTGCGCGGCTCTAGTACGCGGATCCGCATCTGAAATCAGCATCCAGATCGTGACCGACCGTTCACTTTCGACCTTTGACATCAGCGTTTCTTGTCTATATTTTTTCGTTTCTGAATAAATGGTGCACTTTTAAGGTGCATTTCCAACATCTGCCCGGGTCAACGGGGATAGACTCCGGGCTTTGCTGTCGAGCGCCACGCGCCTCACAACAAAAAAAACGAGGTCATACATGACGACTGCTCTACGCCAACCCACGCTTTCCAGCCAATGCCTGGCCGAGTTCCTGGGCACTGCACTGCTCATCTTTTTCGGTACCGGCTGCGTCGCCGCGCTCAAAGTCGCGGGCGCAAGCTTCGGCCTTTGGGAAATCAGTATCATCTGGGGCGTGGGCGTCAGCATGGCGATCTACCTCACCGCCGGTATTTCCGGCGCGCACCTGAACCCCGCGGTGAGCATCGCCCTCACCCTGTTCGCCGGCTTCGACAAGCGCAAGCTGCCCTTCTACATGCTGGCCCAGGTATGCGGCGCGTTCTGTGGCGCAGCGTTGGTCTACACCCTGTACAGCAACCTGTTCTTCGATTTCGAACAGGCCCACGCCATGTTGCGCGGTAGCGAAGCCAGCCTGGAACTGGCCTCGGTCTTCTCCACCTATCCGCACCCATCGCTGTCCACCGGCCAGGCGTTTCTGGTCGAGGTGATCATCACCGCCATCCTGATGGCCGTGATCATGGCCCTGACCGACGACAACAACGGCCTGCCGCGCGGCGCCATGGCCCCGCTGCTGATCGGCCTGCTGATCGCAGTGATCGGCAGCGCCATGGGCCCGTTGACCGGCTTTGCCATGAACCCGGCCCGCGATTTCGGGCCAAAACTCATGACCTTCCTGGCCGGTTGGGGCGAAATCGCCTTCACTGGCGGTCGGGACATGCCTTATTTCCTGGTTCCGGTGTTCGCACCGATCCTTGGCGCCTGCCTGGGTGCCGCGACCTATCGCGGCCTGATCGCACGCAACCTGCCAATGGCAGCCGCCGTGAACCCTGAGACAAATGACAATCGCCAGGGCGATACTCAAGTCAACTGACGCCGGCATCACGCCCAGCCCTGACCCCCTATTTTCGCAAGGCCTACGACCATGACAGACACCCAGGATAAGAACTACATCATCGCCCTGGACCAGGGCACCACCAGTTCGCGGGCCATTATTTTCGACCGCGACGCCAATGTGGTGGGGACCTCCCAGCGCGAGTTCGCCCAGCACTACCCGCAGGCGGGCTGGGTCGAGCACGACCCGATGGAAATCTTTGCCACGCAGAGCGCGACCATGGTCGAGGCCTTGGCCCAGGCGGGCATCAGCCACGCCCAGGTCGCCGCACTGGGTATCACCAACCAACGTGAAACCACCGTGGTGTGGGACAAGGAAACCGGCCGCCCGGTGTACAACGCCATCGTCTGGCAGTGCCGCCGCAGCACCGAGATCTGCGCCCAGCTCAAGCGCGACGGCCATGAAGACTACATTCGCGAAACCACCGGCCTGGTCACCGACCCATACTTCTCCGGCACCAAACTGAAGTGGATCCTCGACAATGTCGAGGGTGCCCGCGAACGCGCCGAGCGCGGCGAGCTGCTGTTCGGCACCATCGATACCTGGCTGATCTGGAAGTTCTCCGGCGGCAAGGTGCATGTCACCGATTACACCAACGCCTCGCGCACGCTGATGTTCAACATCCACAGCCTGCAGTGGGACGACAAGCTCCTGGAAATCCTCGGCATCCCACGGCAGATGCTGCCCGAGGTACGCCCTTCCTCCGAGGTCTACGGCCATACCAAGAGCGGTATCGCCATTGCCGGTATCGCCGGTGATCAGCAATCGGCACTGTTCGGCCAGATGTGCGTGGAACCGGGCCAGGCCAAGAACACCTATGGCACCGGCTGCTTCCTGCTGATGAACACCGGTGACCAGGCGGTGAAGTCGTCCCATGGCCTGCTAACCACCATCGCCTGCGGCCCGCGTGGTGAAGTGGCCTATGCGCTGGAGGGCGCAGTGTTCAATGGTGGTTCCACCGTGCAGTGGCTGCGTGACGAACTGAAGATCGTCAACGACGCACTGGATACCGAATACTTCGCCAGCAAGGTCAAGGACAGCAACGGCGTATACCTGGTGCCTGCCTTCACCGGCCTGGGTGCCCCGTACTGGGACCCGTATGCCCGTGGCGCACTGTTCGGCCTGACCCGTGGCGTGAAGGTGGACCACATCATCCGCGCCGCGCTGGAATCCATCGCCTACCAGACTCGCGACGTGCTTGATGCCATGCAGCAGGATTGCGGCCAGCGCCTGTCCGAGCTGCGCGTGGACGGCGGTGCGGTTGCCAACAACTTCCTCATGCAGTTCCAGGCCGACATCCTCGGCACCTGCGTAGAGCGGCCGAAGATGCGCGAAACCACGGCGCTGGGGGCGGCCTACCTGGCAGGCCTGGCCTGTGGCTTCTGGAGCGGCCTGGACGAACTGCGCGACAAGGCGATCATCGAGCGCGAGTTCAGCCCGCAGCTGGATGAAACGCAGAAAGAGAAGCTGTATGCCGGCTGGAAGAAGGCAGTCGACCGTACCCGTGACTGGGAAGATCACGAGGCCTGATCCTACCTGACAGGCGCTACACCACGTGTAGGAGCGGCCTTGTGTCGCGAAAGGGCCGCAAAGCGGCCCCAGGATTTTCGTGTCATTGCAAATGTTGCTGGGGCCGCTTCGCGGCCCTTTCGCGACACAAGGCCGCTCCTACAAAAAAGCGCCAGCGCAGGCCACAGAATCGATGCAGGGCATTTGTCCCCGCGGCCGCCCCGATAGTCTACTGGTCGTAGTCCGCGTCCTACGGCATCATTGCAGCATTTGTCCGGCAGCCCCAAAGGACCGCCCATGAATCTGCCCCCTCGCCAACAACAAATCCTCGAACTGGTGCGCGAACGCGGTTACGTCAGTATCGAAGAAATGGCGCAGTTGTTCGTCGTCACACCGCAAACCATCCGCCGTGATATCAACCAGCTGGCCGAGCTCAATCTGCTACGTCGCTACCACGGGGGCGCGGCCTACGACTCGAGCATCGAGAACACCGCCTACGCCATGCGCGCCGATCAGATGCGCGACGAAAAGCAACGCATCGCCGAAGCCGTGGCCCGGCAGATTCCCGACCATGCCTCGCTGTTCATCAACATCGGCACCACCACCGAATCCATCGCCCGGGCGCTGCTCAACCACAACCACCTGAAAGTCATCACCAACAACCTGCACGTGGCCGCGATCCTAGCCGCCAAGGACGATTTCGAAGTGCTGGTGGCAGGTGGCACGGTGCGCCGTGATGGCGGCGTCGTCGGCCAGGCCAGTGTCGACTTCATCAACCAGTTCAAGGTCGACTTCGCCCTGGTGGGCATCAGCGGCATCGACGAAGATGGCAGCCTGCTCGATTTCGATTACCAGGAAGTGCGGGTATCCCAGGCAATCATCGCCAATGCCCGACAAGTGATCCTTGCCGCCGACTCCAGCAAGTTCGGGCGCAACGCCATGGTGCGCATGGGCTCGATCAGCCTGGTCGACTGCCTGGTGACCGACCAGGCGCCAACCGCCGCCCTCACCCAGCTGCTGAACCAGTACAAGATCCGGCTTGAGGTGGTTTGAGGGCTGACAGGCGCATGCCGCAAGGTTTGTCGCGCCTGTGAGATCGAGCGTCGCCCACGCCGCGCTTGATCTCACAGGCGCGATACCTTTCAAACCGATCATCCAAAACTTTCGTAAATGTTCATTTCATTGTCATCTGATCAGTTTTTTCTATAAAGACTGACTGGCGACCAGCTTTCTGTTGCGCTAGTATTTTCGAAAACGAACATAAATGTTCATATTCGATGTGAACAGCACCAGGAGGCCTTGCCCGTGTCCCAGCCCGTTTCGTCCCAGCCCCCAGTCGCCGACTGCTATGACCTCGCCGTGATCGGCGGCGGCATCAATGGCGTGGGCATCGCTGCCGACGCCGCCGGGCGTGGCCTCAAGGTATTCCTCTGCGAAAAGGACGACCTGGCCCAGCACACCTCGTCGGCCAGCAGCAAACTGATCCACGGCGGCCTGCGCTACCTGGAGCACTACGAGTTCCGCCTGGTGCGTGAAGCGCTGGCCGAGCGCGAAGTGCTGCTGGCCAAAGCCCCGCACATCGTCAAGCCGATGCGCTTCGTGCTGCCGCACCGCCCGCACTTGCGCCCTGCCTGGATGATTCGCGCCGGCCTGTTCCTCTACGATCACCTGGGCAAGCGCAAGCGCCTGGGTGCTTCGCGCAGCCTGCGCTTCGGCCCGGGATACCCGCTCAAGCCTGCAATCAGCCGTGGTTTCGAATACGCCGACTGCGCGGTGGACGATGCCCGCCTGGTAGTGCTGAATGCGATGGCCGCACGGGAAAAAGGTGCCCATATCCATACCCGCACCCGCTGCCTGCGCGCGGAGCGTGTGGATGGCCTGTGGCAAGTGGAGTTGCAGCACGCTGACGGCCGCCTGCAGACCATTCGCGCCCGTGCCCTGGTCAATGCCGCCGGGCCGTGGGTGGCCAGCTTCATCAAGGACGACCTCAAGCTCGATGCCCCCTACGGCATCCGCCTGATCCAGGGCAGCCACATCATCGTGCCGCGCATGTACGAAGGCGAACATGCCTACATCCTGCAGAACGAGGACCAGCGTATCGTCTTCTGCATCCCGTACCTGGAGCGTTTCACGCTGATCGGCACCACCGATCGCGAATACAGCGGCGACCCAGCCAAAGTCGCGATCACCGAGCAGGAAACCGATTATCTGCTCAAAGTGGTCAACGCTCACTTCAACCACCAGATCAGCCGCAGCGACATCGTGCATACCTATTCCGGCGTGCGACCACTGTGCAACGACGAATCGGACAATCCGTCCGCGGTCACTCGCGACTACACCCTGGCGCTGTCCGCCAGTGAAGGGCAAGCGCCGTTGCTGTCGGTATTCGGTGGCAAGCTGACCACCTACCGCAAACTGGCCGAATCGGCGATGGCCGAGCTCAAGCCGCACTTCCCACAGATGCGCGGCAGCTGGACCGCTGGCGCGCCGCTACCTGGTGGTGAGCAAATGACCACGGTGCAGGCTCTGGTAGATGCGGTGCTGGCGCGCTGTGGCTGGTTGCCGGTCGATATCGCCAGGCGCTGGGTGCTGACCTATGGCAGCCGTGTATGGCAGTTGCTGGAGGGCGTGCAAGGGCCGGAAGACCTGGGCCAGGCAATTGGTGGTGGGTTGTTCGCTCGAGAGGTCGACTACCTCGCCAGCAACGAATGGGCCTGCAGCGCTGAAGACATTCTCTGGCGCCGCACCAAGCTGGGCCTGTTCACCAGCGCGGGCGAACAACAGGTGCTTGCAGACTACCTGCAACGAGAGCAGCAGGCGCGCACCCAGGCAGCGTGACTCCCTGGCCCGCCCACACGCGCCAGGCGCAAGCGCCTGGCTGTCAAGCGTGCCATTCGGCGCAGCAGTAACTACCGCCAAACCACATTATCGGCGTGATGCTCTGGGGTCTTTCAAACCCCGGAGAACATCACATGCCACCCACCGAATACAACCCGTCCTATTCAGTCGACGCCCTGATCGCCCAGCAACTGCCAGACTGGTTGACCAGCGCCGACACAACGCACCTGCAAGCCTACGGCAAGGCCTTGGGTGCACAACAACAGGCAGCGGACAGGCTTCGCCATCTGCTCGAAAGAATCCCTCGCCTCGAAGACTTCGCACTGCCCCTGCTCGAACGCGCGCTGCGTGAGCAGAGAGTGGGGCATATCGACGCGCGACGGGGTCACGTGGTCGTGAGCGAAGAGTTCCAACTACCTTCGGCCGCAGAGCATTTCTACAAGCCGACCGTAATCCATAGCACACGACAAACCCTGCTGGCTGCCGCCCTGCATAACTTCGAAGCACACGAAGCTGAACCGTGGCTGTTGCGTAAAGCGCATCTGGAAAACGAGAAAGGCGAAAAGCTGGCCATGACCTTCGAGCAATTCGTTCGCCTGTGCCGCTCGCTGGATCTGGGCGGCAAGTATCAGGTGCTGCTCAAGACAGTGCTCGAACCCAAGGCTGGGCGTGGCCAGCCGGGCGATCAGGCGCGCACGACAATAAGGCACCTGTTTGAAACCGGCGTACGAACGCGCATGCAAGCAGCGGTTTACGAGGCCAGGTTCAAGCGGCAACTGGATGAGCGGGATTTGCTTCGGCTGCGGTCGATGCTGGAACCCCCTGCGCTCGCAACCTATGGCAAAGGCACGCTGACACCTCGCCAACTCTATCTGCTCGGCAAGTGCGTGACGGGGGTCATCACTCTCGAGTGGCGCCCTGCCTTGGCTGCCGACATCGACGAGATCATCGTCTGGATACCCGATGCCCCCGGGCAAAGCCTGTGCTTTTACGACAGTTGGAACGATGTGTACAGCGACCTGGCCACTCGCCTCAAACAGCAACCATTCCGCAGGTTTTTCAAGCGTTTCATCAAGGCGCGGGACACAAGCGCTTTCGACAAGGAACTTGCACAACGGCTGGTAGCGTCGCCTGGAGCAAAGAAACTGCAGCTCGACGGGCGAAACCTGCCAATAGAGGGGGATGTGTTCGCACATGTACGAGCGCTTTTGCTCGGACGAATGTTCGATGATGCAGCCTACCTGGCTGTGCCCACGGACGTCGAAGACCGCCTGAGCAGACATCAGCGCTTGCAGGGCATGCTCAGCGCCGGTTTGGACCTGCTGGGGCTGGCAGCTCTGGTCGTGCCGGTAATGGGAGACCTGCTGCTGGTCGTCAGCGCGGCGCAATTGCTCGATGAAGTCTACGAAGGCTACCAGGACTGGCAGCTAGGTGATCGCCAAGGTGCACTGGACCACTTGTTCAACGTAGCCCAGGGCCTGGCGACCACAGGCCTGACTGCAGGTGCGCTGCATACGCTGGGACGAATACCTTTTGTCGACAGGCTTGCGCCAACGGTGTTGCCCGGCCGCGGCGTAAGGCTGGCCAGAAACCTCCGCTACCTGCCTGCCGAGGAAGATGTCTCGATATTATTGGAAGGCCTGCAAGGGGAGCACTTTGCCGACACTTTATCAGACCATGGCCGGATGCTTCTGCAGGTCACAGGCCTGTCCGTGGACCAGCTGCGCCGACTTTGCCTGGAGAACGCTCCACCACCCGCGCGGCTGCTAGACATCCACGACCGGATCAAGCTGCACCAGCAGGATCCGACCCTGAAAGGGCTGGCCTTCGAGCAGAAACTTCAGGCATGGCAAACACCGCTATCCATCGACCAGGCCAAGCTGATCGGCGCTTTTCGGGGGCTGTCGCCAAGGGGCGCCCAGGAAGTCATCGACCACTGCAGTAGCGCCCAGATAGAACAGTTGCATGCTTCCGGGCGGATACCACTTAGCATGGCGCAACATGCACGATGGTATGAACATGCCAGCCGTATCGACCGGGCTTGTCTCGGCTTGCGCCTACAGAACCTGACCAACACCGATAGCGAAATACTGGCGCTACGCCTCATCGAGCGGGAAGCCCCGTGGCCAGACTCAGTACGGGTCGAATTACGCCACGGCGGCCTGGAGGGATTACAGATATTCGCCAGCCAGAGCGAGACCGCGCAGAAGGTGCGCACCATTGTCAAAAATGAGCAAGGCTACGCCCTGGCTGGCGAAGAAACCCAGGGCAAGTCCTTGCTGGCAGCGCTCCTGCGGTGCCTGGACGACGAGCAGAAAACCCGGTTGGGGAACCGCAACCTGCAGTTCAGGGAACTGCGCGACAAACTGGCCATGGCAGCCGAACAGGATCGCGACACCACGGCTGGCCTGCTCGACCTGCCCGGCATCCGCGCAACTGTCAGGCCGCCCCGGCGTTTCGCCGACGGCAGGCTGGCCTATACACTCAGCGGCGGTGGTGAAAGCAGCCAAAGCGCTATTCGCCGAGGGATCCATCAAATATTCCCCACACTCTCCGAACTGCAACTGGACGCTTACCTCGAAGCAGTCCGCCAGCGCGGGGAGAGCTTGTGGGACCATTACCAGACGCTGCAACGCCAGCTCGCCGACCTGCGCGAAACACTTCGGGTCTGGCAGGCCGGTTGGCAATCTCCGATCGACGCCATTCGCAGACGCCGGGTAGCCGATACCCTTCGCCGCAGTTGGCGGCGCAAACTGGTGGACGGCAACGACCAATATGAACTGACCATAGACGGCGAGCACATCGATGCCTTGCCAGACCTGCCGGAGGGTGTTGAATACCGACACGTGCGCCGGCTGACGTTACGCAACATGCGCCTGCAGCAGATCGATGCGCGCTTCCTAAGGCTGTTCCCAACGTCGTGGACCTGGACCTGAGCGGCAACCGGCTGACATTGGTTCCCGAGGGCATCGAGGGCCTCAGCCAGCTACGGCGCTTGAACCTGAGCAACAACCTGATTGCGATGGACGCAGCAGGTAGCAGCCGCCTGGCTCAGTTGCAGCGGCTGGATACCCTGATACTCAATTACAACCCCCTCAACGGCATGCCCGACCTCTCGGCCTTGCCACATGTGCGGGACCTGCGCTTGCGAGCAACGGGCCAGGCGGATATTGGCCTGGTCCACCAGAGCGTAGCGCTACGCGCCCATATCGACTTGCGCGACAACAGAATCAGCGAGTTGCAGCGCGAGATGCGCGGCTTGCGCCTGCGCCTGCAAAGGCTGAACCTGCATGACAATCCGTTGAGCGAAGGCAGCATCGAGTATCTGGACGAAGCACAGGGTGCCAGCGAAACAGGCGCCCGAGGCAGCGCGTCGTATGCCCACGAGCCAATAGATGAGGAAACCCGTGCAACCTGGGTAGCGTCCAGAAACGAGCTCCTCCGTGCAGAACGGGAGGCAGCCTGGGACTGCCTGAGCGAGGAGCCGGGCTCTGGAGGCCTGTTCAGATTCCTGGCCGACTTTGCCCAGAGCGAAGACTTCGAGGCCCATCCGCGGCATTATCGACGCCGTCTCTGGCACATCCTCGAAGCCTGCGAAAACAATGAAGCGTTACGCGAGCAGTTGTTTCGCGAGGCCGACGGGCCGCGTACCTGCGAGGACCGCCTGTTGCTGCTGCTCAACCAGATGGAAGTGGGCGTGCTGGCCTTCCAGGGCATCGAAGGGGTGCCAGCGGAAATGAGAGAGAGCCACCTGCTGTATCTGGGCGGCCAGCTGCACCGCCTGGACCTGCTTGACGATATTGCCAACCGGCACATCCAGGCCATGCGCGAAGCAGGACGCAGAGTAGATGAAATCGAAGTTCGGCTTTTCTATCGCCTGCGGCTGACAGGGCCACTCGACTTGCCAGCACCACCGGATGAGATGCACTTCGCATCATTCGCCCACGTGACAACGCGGGATCTGAACGCAGCAGAAATAGAAGTACTGCAAAGCTACAGCACCTTGTCGATGCTGGACGCGCTTGCAGGCCGCCCTTACTGGCAGAACTACCTGCGAGAAACCTATGCTGACCGTTTCGAGGCGACCGCAAGGCCTTATTACGAGCGAATGGAAGCGCTCGAGGCACGGGCCGTGGCCGGCCAGGAAGCGGGCTATGAAGACCAGGCCAGGGTTTTGATGCGCGAACTTGCCGCCGAGGAGTCAGTGCTGATACGCACCCTCACTACCGAGGCCTGGGCGCGCTGGAACCAGACGCCGAAAGAGCGGCTCATGCCCCACTGACCAGGCTGGCAGCACTGCGATCAGGCTCAGCATGGCAGCGGTCCTGATCGCTCGTGCATTGCGATGCAGGGCTGGCAAATCCGTTCGGATTTCCGAACGATTAACCGCCATTCATTCGGCATGGCGAATGAAACTTACCGTCACACGATGAAAGCAAAAGGTTGATTCCCAATGAATTCGAGGCGTTATGATCAATGCCAGAGCTTGGCACGACTCATGCTCTACACTTGGTAGCCGAATGCAATCGTTTATTTCTGTATTCGTTGAACGAAGAGTCCGCCAACGGCTCCATAAAAAAAACAAACACGTCGAGGAAAATTTGATGCGCATCGTTCGTCAATTGCTGGGCGCCGCCATCGCGGCCGCCGTGATCGCTTCGCCGGCCATGGCCGAAGAACTGACCGGCACCCTGAAGAAGATCAAGGAGTCGGGCACCATCACCCTGGGCCACCGCGACTCCTCCATCCCGTTTTCCTACCTGGCCGGCAAGCCCGAGCCCGTGGGCTACTCGCATGACATCCAGCTGGCTGTCGTCGACGCCCTGAAGAAGCAGCTGGGCACGGACATCAAGGTCCGCTACAACCTCGTCACCTCCCAGACCCGCATCCCGCTGGTGCAGAACGGCACCGTGGACCTCGAGTGCGGCTCCACCACCAACAACGTCGAGCGCCAGCAGCAGGTCGGCTTCTCGGTCGGCATCTTCGAAGTCGGTACCCGCCTGTTGACCAAGGTCAAGGACGGTCAGCCGGCATACAAGGACTTCCCGGACCTGGCCGGCAAGAACGTGGTGACCACCGCAGGTACCACCTCCGAGCGCATCCTCAAGGCGATGAACGCCGACAAGCAGATGAAGATGAACGTGATTTCCGCCAAGGACCACGGTGAAGCCTTCAACATGCTCGAAAGCGGCCGCGCCGTGGCCTTCATGATGGACGACGCCCTGCTCGCCGGCGAAATGGCCAAGGCTCGCAAACCGTCGGACTGGGTCATCACCGGTACCCCGCAATCGTACGAAATCTACGGCTGCATGGTGCGCAAGGATGACGCGGCCTTCAAGAAAGCGGTCGATGACGCCATCGTCGGCTACTTCAAGTCGGGCGAAGTCAACAAGAGCTACGACAAGTGGTTCCAGCAGCCAATCCCGCCAAAGGGCCTGAACCTGCAGTTCCCGATGAGCGACGAGCTGAAGAAACTGATCGCCGAGCCGACCGACAAGGCTGCGGACGAGAAGAAGTCCTGACTCTCAGATAGTGGCCTGGTGCTCAACAGCACCAATCAATACTGCAGGCCACTCATTAGTGTCTAACCTTTCATCCGAGGGCGCCAAGCGCTCTCGGATGCTCGAAGGTGCCCGTGAAACAATCGTCTGAGGGGAAATCCCGATGAATTACAACTGGGACTGGGGCGTGTTCTTCAAGTCCACCGGCGTGGGCAGCGAAACCTATCTGGACTGGTACGTCACCGGCCTGGGCTGGACCATCGCCATCGCCATCTCCGCCTGGATCATCGCCTTGCTGCTGGGCTCGGTCCTCGGTGTCATGCGCACCGTGCCGAACCGTTTGGTATCGGGTATCGCCACCGCCTATGTGGAGCTGTTCCGCAACGTACCGCTGCTGGTGCAGCTGTTCATCTGGTACTTCCTGGTGCCAGACCTGCTGCCAGAAGGCCTGCAGGAATGGTTCAAGCAGGACCTCAACCCGACCACTTCGGCGCTGATCAGCGTGGTCATCTGCCTGGGCCTGTTCACTGCCGCCCGCGTGTGCGAGCAGGTGCGTACCGGCATCCAGGCGCTGCCCCGCGGCCAGGAAGCCGCCGCCCGCGCCATGGGCTTCAGCCTGTCGCAGATCTACACCAATGTGCTGCTGCCACAAGCCTACCGGATCATCATTCCGCCGCTCACCTCGGAATTCCTGAACGTGTTCAAGAACTCGTCGGTGGCGTCGCTGATCGGCCTGATGGAACTGCTGGCACAAACCAAGCAGACCGCTGAGTTCTCGGCGAACCTGTTCGAGGCCTTCACCTTGGCCACGCTGATCTACTTCACCCTGAACATGGGCCTGATGCTGCTGATGCGCATGGTCGAGAAGAAAGTCTCGGTGCCCGGCCTGATTTCCGTAGGGGGCAAATAAATGGACATGGATTTCAGCGAAATCATCCCGGCCCTGCCTGCCCTTTGGGAAGGCATGGTCATGACCCTGCAGCTGATGATAATGGGCGTGGTTGGCGGCATTGTACTGGGGACCATCCTGGCCCTGATGCGCCTGTCGTCGAGCAAGCTGCTGTCGAACGTGGCCGGCGCCTACGTCAACTACTTCCGCTCGATCCCGCTGCTGCTGGTAATCACCTGGTTCTACCTGGCGGTACCATTCGTGCTGCGCTGGATTACCGGCGAGGACACCCCGGTAGGTGCCTTCACCTCCTGCGTGGTGGCATTCATGATGTTCGAGGCCGCGTACTTCTGCGAAATCGTCCGCGCCGGCGTGCAGTCGATCTCCAAAGGCCAGATGGGCGCCGCCCAGGCCCTGGGCATGACCTACGGCCAGACCATGCGCCTGATCATCTTGCCCCAGGCCTTCCGCAAGATGACGCCGCTGCTTTTGCAGCAGAGCATCATCCTGTTCCAGGACACCTCGCTGGTCTACACCGTAGGCCTGGTGGACTTCCTCAACTCGGCACGCTCCAACGGCGACATCATCGGGCGCTCCCATGAGTTCCTGATCTTCGCCGGTGTCGTGTACTTCCTCATCAGCTTCTCCGCTTCGTGGCTGGTCAAGCGCCTGCAAAAAAGGATCGCCGTATGATTTCCATCAAGAACGTAAACAAGTGGTACGGGGACTTCCAGGTACTGACCGACTGCAGCACCGAGGTCAAGAAGGGTGAAGTGGTGGTGGTCTGCGGCCCGTCGGGCTCGGGCAAGTCCACCCTGATCAAGTGCGTCAACGCCCTGGAGCCGTTCCAGAAAGGTGACATCGTGGTCGACGGCACCTCGATCGCCGACCCCAAGACCAACCTGCCCAAGCTGCGTTCGCGCGTTGGCATGGTGTTCCAGCACTTCGAGCTGTTCCCGCACCTGTCCATCACCGAGAACCTGACCATCGCCCAGCGCAAGGTGCTTGGCCGCAGCGAAGCAGAAGCGACCAAGAAGGGCCTGGCCCTGCTCGACCGCGTCGGCCTCGGTGCCCACGCCAAGAAGCACCCCGGCCAGCTGTCCGGCGGCCAGCAGCAGCGCGTGGCCATCGCCCGCGCCCTGTCGATGGACCCGATCGTCATGCTGTTCGACGAACCGACCTCGGCCCTGGACCCGGAAATGGTCAACGAAGTACTGGACGTGATGGTCGAGCTGGCCCACGAAGGCATGACCATGATGTGCGTGACCCACGAAATGGGCTTCGCCCGCAAGGTGGCCAACCGCGTGATCTTCATGGACAAGGGCAACATCATCGAGGATTGCCAGAAGGAAGACTTCTTCGGCAACCCGAGTGCCCGCCACGAACGTACCCAGCACTTCCTCAGCAAGATCCTGCAACACTGATTTTGCTTCACTGAAGCGGTCGGCGCCGCTGCCCTTTCGGGCAGCAGGCGCTGGTCGTGACAAGGCCACTGTGATGAAATGCGATCCTTCGCTTCTTCTCCCTGCCAAGCCTGCCGTGAAATCCCGCCTGCTCCGCCAATTGCTGTTACCGCCACTGATCATCCTGCTGATGGTCGGCCTGGGAATGGCTGGCTACCTGATCAGCGAGAGCAGCGGCATCCGCACCCTCAGCGAAAACGGCGAGCGCCAGCTGGAGCTGCACGCGCGCACGGTCGAGAGCGAAATCAGCAAGTACACCTACCTGCCGAGCCTGCTGGAGCTGGAAGACAGCGTCTCGCATCTGCTCACCGACCCTGACGGCGGCTCGCGGCAGACCGTCAACGAATACCTCGAAGGCCTGAACCGGCGCAGCCGCAGCCGGGCCATCTTCGTCCTCGACACCAACGGCCGTGTCCAGGCTACCAGCAACTGGCGCGATGCCGACTCGTTCCTCGGCGAGGACCTGTCGTTCCGGGCCTACTTCCAGACTGCCGTGCGCGGCGAACCCGGGCGTTTCTACGGTATCGGCAGTACAACCGGCGAGGCCGGCTATTACCTGGCCCACGGCCTGGAGGAACACGGCAAGATCATTGGCGTGGCGGTGATCAAAGTGCGCCTGGACACCCTCGAGGAGCGCTGGCAGCGTGCCCGCCTGGAAGCTTTCGTCAGCGACGAGAACGGCATCATCATTCTCTCCAGCGACCCAGCCCGGCGCCTGAAATCTGTACGCCCGCTGACCCCGCAGATCAAGGAGCGCCTGGCCCGTAGCCTGCAGTACTACTGGTGGCCGCTGAACGAGCTGCAGCCCCTGGCCCGGGAAACCCTGGCCGATGGTGTGGAAAAGCTGACCTTCCCGGCCAACAGCGAAACCGCACAGGGCAAGGCCCGCGAAATGGCCTACCTGGCCCAGACCCGGCGCCTGGTCGACACGCCCTGGCATTTCACCCTGCTGACCCCGCTGCAGGACCTGCGCCGCGAATCCATGGTACAGGGCATCCTGGCAGGCGTGGCCTTCGCCTTGCTGGCGATCCTCGGCATCGCCTGGAACGAACGGCGCAAGGTCATCGCCACTCGCCTGGCAGCCCGCGAGGCCCTGCAGGAAGCCAACAGCCAGCTGGAACGACGGATTACCGAACGCACGGCCGACCTGCGTGCCAGCAACGAACGCCTGAAGGGCCAGATTCGCGAGCGCCGGCATGCCGAGCAGACCCTGCGTCACGCCCAGGATGAACTGGTACAGGCTGGCAAGCTGGCCGCCATCGGGCAGATGTCCACCAGCATTGCCCACGAACTGAACCAACCGCTGGCCGCGCTGCGTACGTTGTCCGGCAACACCGTGCGCTTCCTCGAACGCGGGGCGCTGGAAACCGCCAGCACCAACCTGCGTACCATGAACGACCTGATCGACCGCATGGGCCGAATCACCGCCAGCCTGCGCTCGTTCGCCCGACGCAGTGACGACAGCGGCCAGGCTTCGCTGGCCAAGGCAGTGGACGCTACCTTGCAGGTGCTGGCCAACCGCATCAGCGCCTGCCACCTGCAGCTGCACAATCAGTTCGAGGACCAGCAGCTGGCCATCGACCAGACCCGCCTGGAGCAGATCCTGGTCAACCTGATCGGCAACGCCCTGGATGCCATGGCCGCCCAGCCGCTGCCGCAACTGTGGCTGGAAGGCGAGCTGCAGGGCGACAAGTACCGTTTGCAGGTGCGCGACAATGGCCACGGCATCGACGCCGAGGCGCGCAAGCACCTGTTCGAACCTTTCTTCACCACTAAACCGGGCGAACATGGCCTGGGCCTGGGCCTGACCCTGTCGGCGAGCCTTGCCGCCGCCGCCAAGGGCAGCCTCAACGTCGAGCACCCCGCCAGCGGCGGCACGGCCTTCGTCCTGGCCCTGCCCCTGGTCTCACCCCCTAGCGAATCGGCAGAGCACCCATGAACCAAGCGCCTCTTACCGTCCTGATCGTCGAAGACGACCCGCATGTGCTGCTCGGCTGCCAACAGGCGCTGGCCCTGGAAGACATCGCCTGTGAAGGTGTGGGCAGCGCCGAGCAGGCGCTGGAGCGCATCGGCGACGACTTCGCCGGCATCGTCGTCAGCGATATACGCCTGCCGGGCATCGATGGCCTGGAGCTGCTCAACCGCCTCAAGGCCCGCGACCGCAGCCTGCCGGTGGTACTGATCACCGGCCACGGCGATATCGACATGGCGGTGGGCGCCATGCGCAATGGCGCCTACGACTTCATGGAAAAACCCTTCTCCCCGGAGCGCCTGGTCGACGTGGTGCGCCGCGCCCTCGAACAGCGCGGGCTGTCGCGCGAAGTGGTGGCCCTGCGCCGCCAGTTGGCGGAGCAAAGCAGCCTGGAGGGGCGCATCATAGGCCGTTCGCCGGCCATGGAGCACCTGCGCGAGCTGATCGCCAACGTCGCCGATACCTCGGCCAACGTGCTGATCGAAGGCGAAACCGGTACCGGCAAGGAACTGGTCGCCCGCTGCCTGCACGACTTCAGCCGTCGTCAGGGCCAGCCGTTCGTGGCACTTAACTGTGGTGGCTTGCCGGAAAACCTGTTCGAAAGCGAGATTTTCGGCCACGAGGCCAACGCCTTCACCGGTGCCGGCAAACGCCGCATCGGCAAGATCGAACACGCCAATGGCGGCACGCTGTTCCTCGACGAAGTGGAGAGCATGCCGATCAACCTGCAGATCAAGCTGTTGCGCGTGCTGCAGGAGCGCACCCTGGAGCGGCTGGGCTCGAACCAGAGCATTCCGGTGGACTGCCGGGTGATCGCCGCCACCAAGTCTGACCTGGATGCCATGGGCCAGAGTGGCCAGTTCCGCAGCGACCTGTATTACCGGCTGAACGTGGTGACACTGGAGCTGCCGCCGCTGCGCGAGCGCCGCGAAGATATCCTGCAACTGTTCGAACACTTCCTGCAGCAGTCGGCCCTGCGCTTCG
Organism: Pseudomonas sp. SA233; assembly: GCF_054792385.1. NCBI lineage: Bacteria > Pseudomonadati > Pseudomonadota > Gammaproteobacteria > Pseudomonadales > Pseudomonadaceae > Pseudomonas > Pseudomonas sp. SA233. The sequence continues at coordinate 4,555,972 of NZ_CP096449.1, forward strand.
ACCGTGAAACACCTGCGCTGGACAGCCAGACCCTGTCGCGCCTGATGGCCCACGACTGGCCGGGCAACGTGCGTGAGCTGCGCAACGTCGCCGAACGCTATGCCCTCGGCCTGCCTGCGTTCAAGAAAGGCCCCAGCGGTGGTGCCAGCCAAGGTCTGGGCTTTGCCGAGGCGGTGGAAGCGTTCGAGCGCAACCTGCTCAGTGATGCCCTGCAACGTACTGGTGGCAACCTGAGCCAGGCCAGCCAGGAGCTGGGAATGGCCAAGACCACGTTGTTCGACAAAGTGAAGAAATACGGCCTCGGCTGACCTCAACCCAACCTGGAAATACAACGTGGACCTGGTATTCAAAGCTGCCCTGGGTGCTGGTGTGGTGGTGCTGCTGGCGGTGCTGTCGAAGACGCGCAATTACTACATCGCCGGGCTGGTGCCGCTGTTCCCCACTTTCGCGCTGATTGCCCACTACATTGTCGGCAAGGGGCGCAGCATTGCCGACCTGAAGACCACCATCCTGTTCGGCATGTGGTCGATCATTCCGTACTTCGTGTACCTGGCGACCTTGTATGTACTGGTCGACCGCATGCGCCTGGAGGCATCGCTGGCGTTGGCCACGGTAGCCTGGCTGATGGCGGCGACCGTGCTGGTGACCTTGTGGGTGCGGATGCACTAGCCTGAAGGCGCACGCAACCCTGTGGGAGCGGCCTTGCGTCGCGAAAGGGCCGCAAAGCGGCCCCGGCATTTTTGCAGGGGGGCTTGAATCCTGGGGCCGCTACGCGCCCCTTTCGCGACGCAAGGCCGCTCCCACAATGGACCGCGCCAGACCTCGATTCACAGCCCTGCGATATGCGTGACATCCTGCCGATGTGCCTGCAGGTAAGGCAACACCGCCCCCAGCAACGGCGCCTTGAACGGCTCCTGGAAGCGGTGCGCCAACCCCGGTATCAAGCGCAGCTGGCTGCCCTGGATATGTGCTGCCAGGTGCACGCCATGCATCACCGGCAGCAACGGATCGGCCGTGCCATGCACTACCAGGGTCGGCACCCGCAACTGGTTAAGCAACTCGACCCTGCTCGGCTCGGCCAGTATCGCCATGATCTGGCGCTTGGCCCCTTCAGGGTTGAACGCCCGGTCGTAGGCCACGGCCGCTTGCTGCAGCAAGGCCGCACGGTCGTCACGCACCTCGGGGCTACCCAGCGCCGCCAGCAGATCAGCCTGCTGCTCGATGGCCACTTCGCGGTTCGGCGCGCTGCGCCGGGCCAGCAACTGCACCAGCGCCGGATCCGGCGCCGGCAACCCCGCCGCCCCTGAACTGGACATGACCAGCGTCAGGCTGCGCACGCGCTCGGGCGCCATGGCCGCCAGGTGCTGGGCAATCATGCCGCCCATGCTCACCCCCAGCACATGAAACTGGCGCACGCCCAACGCATCCATCAAGCGCAGGCCATCGTCCGCCATGTCGGTCAGCGTATAGGGCGCAGCCACCGACAGGCCCAGCTTGTAGCGCAGCAGTTCGACCGTCAGGTTGGCCGTCGGTGGCAACTGGTTCCAGCGTGACAGGCCGACATCGCGGTTGTCATAGCGGATCACCCGAAAGCCCTGGCGGCACAACGCTTCGACCACGTCGTCCGGCCAGTGGATCAGCTGCCCGCCAAGGCCCATCACCAGCAGCAAGGCCGGGTCGCGTGGCGCACCGACGCTCTGGTAGACAAGGCTGACCGCGCCCAGCTCGGCCCGCTGCACCGACACGTGGGCGTCACAACGCTGTTCAGCGAAACTTGCAGGTACGCCGAATACAAAGAAAAGAAAAAGCCAAAAAGCCCGCATGAAAGAAACACCAGAATGCAGATCCCCAGTAGAGCGCGAGTCTGATGAATTCTGTTCGGGCGCGCTGCCACAGTTCAGTGACAGTTTGATGACTCCCGCCAGGCGGTGCGGCGGTACGCCCAGTCGACAGGCGCGGCAACATGAGGGAAACTCAACTCATTCCCTGTTTCCTCAAGTCCACACACCGGAGTCAGCTGTGCTGGAGATCCGTCACCTGAAAACCCTTCATGCCCTGCGCGAGGCCGACAGCCTGGTGGAGGCCGCCGAGCGCCTGCACCTGACCCAGTCGGCGCTGTCGCACCAGTTCAAGGAGCTGGAAGAGCGCCTGGGCCTGCCGCTGTTCGTGCGCAAGACCAAGCCGATCCGCTTCACCAGCGCCGGGTTGCGTCTGCTGCAACTGGCCGATGCCACCCTGCCGCTGCTGCGCGGCGCCGAACGTGACATCGCGCGCCTGGCCGGCGGCACCGCCGGTCGTCTGCACATGGCCATCGAATGCCACAGCTGCTTCCAGTGGCTGATGCCGACCATCGACCAGTTCCGTGACGCCTGGCCGGAGGTGGAGCTGGACCTGGCCTCCGGCTTTGCCTTCGCCCCACTGCCGGCCCTGGCCCGCGGCGACCTCGACCTGGTGGTGACCTCCGACCCGCTGGACCTGGCGGGCATCACCTACGTGCCGCTGTTCACCTACGAGGCGATGCTGGCGGTGGCCAACCAGCATCCGTTGGCCAGCAAGCCCTACATCGTGCCGCAGGACCTGCTCGACCAGACCCTCATCACCTACCCGGTGGAGCGCGACCGCCTGGACATCTTCACCCGCTTCCTGGAGCCAGCCGACATCGAGCCCGCCGCCGTGCGCACATCGGAGCTGACGGTGATGATGATGCAACTTGTGGCCAGCGGCCGTGGCGTGTGCGGCATGCCGCACTGGGCGCTGCACGAGTACAGTTCGCGCGGATATGTGAAGGGCAAGCGCCTGGGTGAAAAAGGCCTGTTCGCCACGCTGTATGCCGCCGTGCGCACCGACATGCTCGATGCGCCATACATGCGCGACTTCCTGCTGACGGCGAAGGACACCTCGTTCGCCACCCTCGATGGTGTCAGCGCGGTGCGCTGACGGCCTGGCGGTATAGCGGCAGGATCAGGTCGCGGGTCAGGGGTGCCAGCTGCATGGCGGGTGCCTGGTCTGCGGCCAGCCACACCACCTCCTCGATCTCCGCGGCCGGCAGCACGGCTGCGGCGCTGTCGACACGGAACAGTTCGGCCTGTACCTCGAAGCCCGGCTCGTTGGCGGCCGGGGCGCTGAACTGGCCCAGGTGCACGGCCTGGGCCGGGTCGATGTGCAGGCCCAGTTCCTCATGCAGCTCGCGCACCAGCGCCTGCACGGGTGTTTCGCCAGCATCGATCTTGCCACCGGGCTGCATGAAAGCCTGGGTGCCGCGTTTGCGTACCAGCAGGGTTCGGCCTTGGGGATCGATCAGCAGGGCCGCGGCGATGCGGATGGTGTTGGGCATGGGGGGCTCACCTGAAACAATGGCCGGGGAGGATCCCATGGGGTTCCTGGCCTGACAAGGCCAGTGTTTCCTGTGCCGGCCTCTTCGCGGGTGAACCCGCTCCCACAAGTGCACCACAAGGCCAGAGAGCGGCGCAGTACCTGTGCGGGTTTACCCGCGAAGAGGCCGGCACAGGTCATAGCAGATCTGGCAGACGAACGGCCCCTTGCCAACCCGTCCCACACCCTCCATAACCAACACATGAACCTGCCCGCCAAACACCACCCGGTGCTCGAGCTGTTCCACCCCGCCGTGCGCACCTGGTTCCGTCGCCACTTCGCCACGGTGACAGATGCCCAGGCCCAGGCCTGGCCGTTGATCCATGCGGGCCAGTCGATGCTGCTGGCCGCACCGACCGGCTCGGGCAAGACCCTCAGTGCGTTTCTGGCCGTACTCGACGAACTGTTCCGCCAAGGCCTGAAGCACCAAGGCGAGCTACCAGCGCAAACCCAGGTGGTCTACGTTTCGCCACTCAAGGCGCTGTCCAACGATATCCGCCTGAACCTGCAAGCCCCGCTCGAAGGCATCAGCCAGGCCATCGCGGACCAGGGCCTGAACGCCCCGCGCATCACCACGGCCGTGCGCAGCGGCGACACTCCGCAGAAGGAGCGTGCCGCCATGCGCAAGCTGGCGCCGCACATCCTGGTGACCACCCCCGAATCGCTCTACGTGCTGATGGGCTCGGCTTCTGGCCGTAAAGGCCTGGCCAGCGTGCACACGGTAATCGTCGACGAAATCCATGCCCTGGCCGGCAACAAGCGCGGCGCCCACCTGGCACTGACCCTGGAGCGCCTGCAGGCCCTGTGCAACCGGCCGTTGCGGCGCATCGGCCTGTCGGCCACGCAACGCCCGGTCGAACGGGTGGCGCAATTTCTGGTCGGCAACGGCCGCCCCTGCGCAATCGTCGATGTCGGCCATGCTCGGCAGCGCGACCTGGCCATCGAGGTGCCGCCAGTGCCGCTGGGTGCAGTGATGGCCACCGATGTCTGGGGCCTGGTCTATGACCGCCTGGCCACCCTGGCGCGCGAACACCGCACCACTCTGGTGTTCGTCAACACCCGGCGACTGGCCGAGCGCATCACCCGCCACCTCAGCGACCGGCTGGGCAAGGACGCGGTTGCCGCGCACCACGGCAGCCTGGCCAAGGAGCTACGCCTGGATGCCGAACAACGCCTGAAGAGCGGCCAACTGCAGGTGCTGGTGGCCACTGCATCGCTGGAGCTGGGTATCGATATCGGCGACATCGATCTGGTCTGCCAGATCGCTTCACCAGGTTCGATAGCGGCCTTTCTGCAGCGGGTCGGCCGCGCCGGCCACCAGGTCGATGGCGTGCCAAAGGGCCGCTTGTTCCCGACCTCGCGCGATGACCTGATCGAATGCGTGGCCCTGCTCGACTGCATACGCCGGGGCGAGCTGGACGAGCTGCACATTCCCCGGGCGCCGCTGGACGTGCTGGCCCAGCAGATCGTCGCCGAAGCCAGCAACCAGCCCTGGCACGAACAAGCCCTGTTCGACTGCCTGCGCCAGGCCACGCCCTATGCCGAACTCGACCAGCAACATTACCAGGCCCTGTTGCGCATGCTCGCCGAGGGCTACAACGGCCGCCAGGGCGTGCGCAGTGCCTATCTGCACCGCGATGCGGTGAGCGGCACCCTGCGTGGCCGCCGCGGCAGCCAGCTGACCGCCCTGACCAGCGGCGGCACCATCCCCGACAACGCCGACTACGCCGTGCTGCTCGAACCGCAGGCGCTGAACATCGGCAGCGTCAACGAAGACTTCGCCGTGGAAAGCATCGCCGGCGACATCTTCCAGCTTGGCAATGCCTCCTATCGAATCCTGCGCGTCGAACCGGGCCGGGTGCGGGTGGAGGATGCCCATGGCCTTCCACCGACCATTCCATTCTGGCTGGGCGAGGCGCCGGGGCGCAGCGACGAGCTGTCCGCCGCGGTGGCCCGGCTGCAGGCGCAGATCGACCAACAGCTGGCTGACAACAACCAGGCCGAGGTGCTGGCATGGTTGCAGGCCACCTTCGAACTGGGTGAAGACGCCGCCGGCCAGTTGCTCGACTACCTGGCCCGCACCCGCGAAGTGCTTGGTGCCCTGCCCTCGCAGGACACGCTGGTGATGGAGCGCTTCTTCGATGAGTCCGGCGGTACCCAGTTGATCATCCATTCGCCCTACGGCAGCCGCATCAACCGCGCCTGGGGCCTGGCCCTGCGCAAGCGCTTCTGCCGCACCTTCAACTTCGAGTTGCAGGCGGCGGCCAGCGAGGACGCCATCGTGCTGTCGCTGTCCTCCAGCCACAGCTTCGAACTGGACGACGTGTGGCGTTACCTGAATAGCCGCAACGCCGAGTCGATCCTTGTCCAGGCACTGCTCGATGCGCCGCTGTTCGGCGTGCGCTGGCGCTGGAACGCCAGCGTGACCATGGCCTTGCCGCGCTTTGTCGGCGGTCGCAAGGTGGCGCCACAGATCCAGCGGATGAAGAGTGAAGACCTGATTGCCGCCGTGTTTCCCGACCAGATCGCCTGCCTGGAGAACATCGTCGGCGAGCGGCAGATTCCCGATCATCCGCTGGTCGAGCAAACCCTCGACGACTGCCTGCACGAGGCGATGGACAGCGAAGGCTGGCTAGCACTTTTGCGGCGCATGGAAAGCGGCACGGTACGCCTGCTGTGCCGCGATCTACCCGCCCCTTCGCCGTTGGCGGCGGCCGTCCTCAATGCTCGGCCATATGCCTTCCTGGATGACGCGCCACTGGAAGAGCGTCGCACGCAGGCAGTGCTCAACCGGCGCTGGAACGAGGTGCAGAACGGCGACGACCTGGGCGCGCTGGACGCCGATGCGATTGCCGCCGTGGCGGCCGAGGCCTGGCCGCAGCCGGGCAACGCCGACGAAATGCATGAAGCGTTGATGGGCCTGGGTGTCATCAGCCAGGACGAAGTGCAGGGCAATGCCGGCTGGGAGCTGCTGCTCAGACAATTGGCCAAGGCTGGCCGGGCCTTGCGGCTGGTGGATGAAAAACTGTGGCTGGCACGCGAGCGGTTGAGTCTGCTGCAGGTGCTGTATCCCGGCTCCCGGCTGGAACCTGCGTTGCAGGTACTGCCAGGCTTCGATCAGGCCATCGAGCCGGACATTGCGCTGGTCGAACTGTTGCGAGCCCGCCTGAGCGGCCATGGCCCGCTGACCCGTGCGCAGATTGCGGCAGCACTTGGCAAGCCGCTGCCGGCCATCGAACAGGCCCTGGCCCGCCTGGAGGCCGAAGGCTATGTGCTGCGTGGGCATTTCAGCCCCGGCGCAAGCGAACTGCAGTGGTGCGAGCGCCATTTGCTGGCGCGCATCCACCGCTACACAGTCAAACGCCTGCGCCGGGAGATCGAGCCGGTCAGCCTGCAGGACTTCGTGCGCTTTCTGTTCGACTGGCAGCACCTGGCTGACGACACGCGCCTGCGCGGCCCGCAAGCCGTGGCCGAGGTACTTGGCCAGTTGCAAGGGTTCCCGAGTGCAGCCGGAGCCTGGGAGGCCGAACTGCTGCCGGCACGTATCAAGGACTACAGCCCGCACTGGCTCGACGATGCCTGCCGTAGCGGGCAGTTTGCCTGGAGCCGGCTGGCGGCGACCGTGTCGAGCAACACCTTGTCGAGCACACCGCTGGTGCTGCTGCCGCGCGAGCATCTTGGGTTGTGGCGCAGCCTTGCCCCCGTACCCGCCCTGGATAGCCTCGGCGCACGAGCGCAACGCGTCCACGAGGTGCTGAACGCACATGGCGCGCTGTTCTTCGACGAGCTGGCACACGACGCCCACCTGCTGCCCAGCGAACTGGAGACGGTCTTGCAAGAGCTGGTAGGCGCAGGCCTGGTGGGGGCCGACAGCTTCACCGGCCTGCGCAGCCTGATCACCCCGGCGGCGAAACGCACATCGCGCAACAGCCGACGCGGCCACCCACCGCTGTCCAGCAGCATGTCCCATGCCGGGCGCTGGGCGTTGCTGCGCAGGGGCGCTGTAGACGACAGCCAGCGCCTGGAGCACATCGCCCGGGCCCTGCTTCGGCGCTATGGCGTGGTGTGCTGGCGCCTGCTGGAGCGCGAAAGCGATGTGCTGCCGCCCTGGCGCGAACTGCTGCGCTGCTATCACCGGCTGGAAGCGCGTGGCGAGATTCGTGGCGGGCGCTTCATTGCCGGGCTGGCCGGCGAACAGTTCGCCTTGCCGGAGGCGGTGGGGCTGCTGCGGCAGGTACGGCGGCGTGAATTGGACGGGGCACTGGTGGTGGTGAGTGCCAGTGACCCACTGAACCTGGTCGGGTCGCTGCTGCCGGGGGCAAAAGTGCCGGCGGTGAGCGGCAACCGCCTGCTGTACCGCGACGGGGTGCCAGTGGCGATGCGGGTGGCAGGGCACTATTCGTACCTGGTCGAAGCGCCGGCACAAGAGCAGGAAAGCTGGCGGCAGAAGCTGCTGCGCGACACTATCTGAATCCCTTGTTGCTGACTTCAGGGCATGCACAGCACCTGTAGGAGCAGCCTTGTGCTGCGAAGAGGCCATTATTGCCGAAGACAATCTGTTTCCCTATTGGCCTCTTCGCAGCACAAGGCTGCTCCTACAAAAGCCCGTGTTGGCCTGAAGACTATCGCCAGGCTCTGCGAGAATGATTTTCGCTACCCCGATTTTAATTTGCACAGCCGAGCAACTTGGCTATGGTCGGGGTTTGCCCCAGGCCCTGAGCCTGACCGCTCCATCGCAAGGACCCTGTATGAGCCTGTCACTTCTCAGTCGCTATGCCTTCTTCGCCGCCTGTGTGCTGTTCACCCTGGCGAGCCTGCCCTTCACCCACCACGAATGGTTGTGGCCGCTCACCCTGAGCACCGGCATCCTTAGCCTCATCGGTCTGTTCGACCTGTTGCAGCAACGCCACGCAGTACGCCGCAACTATCCGATCCTGGGCAACATCCGCTATCTGGTCGAGGCCATTCGCCCGGAAATTCGCCAGTACCTGCTGGAGGCAGACAGCGACGCCCTGCCATTCTCCCGCGCCCAGCGCTCGCTGGTTTACGCAAGGGCGAAGAACGAAGCCTCGGACAAACCATTCGGCACCCTGATCGACGTGTACGAGTCCGGCTTCGAATTCATCGGCCACTCCATGCGCCCGGCGCCATTGGCCGACCCGGCAAGCTTCCGGGTCATCGTCGGCGGGCCGCAGTGCAGCCAGCCATACTCAGCGTCGATCTTCAACATATCGGCGATGAGCTTTGGCTCGCTCAGCGCTAACGCCATCCGCGCCCTCAACCAGGGCGCCAAGCTGGGCAACTTCCACCATGACACCGGCGAAGGCAGCATCAGCCCCTATCACCGCGAGCATGGCGGCGACCTGGTCTGGGAACTGGGCAGCGGCTACTTCGGGTGCCGCACGCCAGACGGGCGCTTCGACCCCGAACGCTTTGCCGCCCAGGCACGCAGCCCGCAGGTGCGGATGATCGAAATCAAGATGAGCCAGGGCGCCAAGCCCGGCCATGGCGGCATCCTGCCCAAGCACAAGGTGACCCGGGAAATCGCCGAAACCCGTGGTGTGCTGATGGGCGAAGACTGCATATCGCCGTCGCGCCACAGTGCCTTCTCCACCCCCATCGAGATGATGCAGTTCATTGCCCAGCTGCGTGAGCTGTCTGGCGGCAAACCGGTAGGTTTCAAGTTCTGCCTGGGCCACCCGTGGGAGTTCATGGGCATCGCCAAGGCCATGCTGGAAACCGGCATCCTGCCCGACTTCATCGTCATCGACGGCAAGGAAGGCGGCACCGGCGCGGCGCCGGTGGAGTTCACCGACCACATTGGCGTACCGCTGCGCGAAGGGTTGCTGTTCGTGCACAACACCCTGGTTGGCCTGAACCTGCGCGACAAGATCAAGCTGGGCGCCAGCGGCAAGATCGTCAGCGCGTTCGACATTGCCAGCGTGCTGGCCATTGGCGCTGATTGGGCCAACTCGGCGCGCGGCTTCATGTTCGCCATCGGCTGCATTCAGTCGCAGAGCTGCCACACCAACAAGTGCCCGACCGGTGTGGCCACGCAAGACCCTCTGCGCCAGCGTGCGCTGGTGGTGCCGGACAAAGCCCAGCGGGTGTTGAACTTCCACCACAATACCTTGCGTGCCCTGGCCGAAATGCTTGCGGCAGCGGGCCTGGAGCACCCGGCGCAGCTGGAAGCCAAGCACCTGGTACGGCGCATCTCGGCCACCGAGATCAAACTGTTCTCGCAGATGCATGTGTTCTTGAAGCCGGGTGAGCTGCTGACTGGCGAGGTGAACGGGCAGTTCTATTCGCGCATGTGGCAATTGGCGCGGGCGGACAGCTTTGAACCGAACAGCGAAGTGGCGGCCTGATAGAACCCTGGGGCTGCTACGCAGCCCATCGCGACACAAGGCCGCTCCTACAGGCGACCGCGCCAGCTGCATGGGTCGCGGTCGCCTGTAGGAGCGGCCTTGTGTCGCGAAAGGGCCGCAAGGCGGCCCCAGCCATTTCAGATCAGGAAGCAGTACTGGCCACACCCTGCGCATCTTTCGGCGCCAGGCGGAATGCGTAGTACAGCACCGTCAGCAGCACCAGGAACGCCGGGCCGATGTACAGCGCCACGCGGGTATCCTCGAAGTACGCCATCAGGCCGACCACCAGCACCAGGAAGGCCAGCGCCAGATACGAGCTCAACGGCCACAGCCACATGCGGTATTTCAGTGCCTTGCGTTCAGTGGCACTGAGGCCGGCGCGGAACTTCAGTTGCGCCAGCAGGATCATCACCCAGGTCCAGATCGCGCCGAAGGTGGCGATCGAAGTCACCCAGACGAAGACCTTCTCCGGCACCAGGTAGTTGGCCAGCACGCCCAGCAGCAGCGCGCCGATCGACAGCAGCAGCGCGTTGCGCGGCACGCCGTTCTTCGACGTACGGGCGAAGGCCGCCGGGGCCTGGCCGTTCTGCGCCAGGCTGTAGAGCATGCGCCCGGTGCTGAAGATGCCGCCGTTGCACGACGACAGCGCTGCAGTGATGACCACGAAGTTGATGATGCCGGCGGCGGTCTTGATGCCCAGGCGCTCGAAGGTCATGACGAACGGGCTGCCCTGGCTGCCGATTTCGCTCCAAGGGTAGATCGACAGGATCACGAACAGCGCACCGACATAGAACAGCAGAATGCGCCAGAACACCGAGCCGATGGCCTGCGGGATGGTCTTTTGCGGGTTGCGTGCTTCACCGGCGGTAAGGCCGATCATTTCCACGCCCAGGTAGGCGAACATGACCATTTGCAGCGACATCAGCACGCCGGTCACGCCATTGGGCATGAAGCCGCCGTTGCTCCAAAGGTTGGAAATACCCACTGCCACGCCGTCATTGCCGAAGCCAAAGGCAATGATGCCGATGCCGCCAAGGACCATGGCGATGATGGTGACGATCTTGATCAGGGCGAACCAGAACTCGAATTCACCAAAGGCCTTGACGGCCACCAGGTTGACCGCCCCCATGCTGCCCAGCGCCGCCAGGGCCCAGATCCAGCGTGGTACGTCGGGGAACCAGATGCCCATGTAGATGGCCACCGCGGTGATTTCGGCAACGCAGGTCACCAGCCACAGGAACCAGTAGTTCCAGCCGGTAAGGAAGCCCGCCAGCGGGCCTAGATAGTCCTGGGCATAACGGCTGAACGAGCCGGCGACAGGGTTGTGCACGGCCATTTCGCCAAGGGCGCGCATGATCACCAGGATGGCCAGGCCGCCGATGACATAGGACAACATGATGGCGGGGCCGGCCATTTCGATGGCCTTGGCCGAACCGAGGAAAAGACCGACACCGATACAGGCGCCCAGCGCCATCAGGCGGATGTGCCGTTCGCCCAGTTCACGCTTGAGCGAGCCGCCTTCAGCGGCCTGGCCGTGGGCAGGGTGGTTGCCGACTGGCATAGCAATACAACCTCATTTTGTTATTGGATTTGACCTTCGTGCAGCACCAGCCAGGCCGATAGGCGTGGCATTGGCTTGCCGAACTGGCCTTGTGGGCCGGCCCGAGTGCCGGAATAGAGCGCCCGGCGAGGCGAAGGGGGCGAGCAGTATAGGAAGACCCTTGCAGGTTTTTTCGCTGTATAAACAGGAATATTCAGCTAGATCTCTGGGGCCGCTTCGCACCCCATTCGCAGCACAAGGCTGCTCCTACAATGGATACGCATTCCCCTGTAGGAGCAGCCTTGTGCTGCGAATGGGACGCGAAGCGGCCCAAAATCGCCCGGCCACCATAGCAACATCGCCGTATGAAGAAACCCACACCAAAGCCGCATAGCCCTACGCCACCTTCTCCGTCTCTTACAAATTTTTCACCTGACCCGCTCAACGTCTAAGCTTCAGACAAGCAAGACGAAAATACCTGGCCGGATAGAAGACTATGGGCGCACTGTGGCAATCGGAACCAAGCAGAACGGAAGCACCCGAGATACCTCCGGCCGAGACGCCACAACCAAAGTCCCCCCGTCAGCGTCGGCTATGGTGGCGGCTGATCATCCTCATCCTGCTGGTGGCGCTGGTTGCCATCGGCTTCGCTGCATATGACGAATTCCGCACCTCCAACCTGCAGTCGCGGGAATTCAGCAAACTGGCCAGCACCCTCACCTATTCGCTGCAACCAGGCCCCAGCGATGCCATCGTCTACCCCGGCGAAGGGCCGTTCGACAAACGCCTGGGCTACAGCGCCCTGGGCGAATTCCTGCCGCGGCTGCTCAAGCGCGACTACCTGATCAGCGAGCAGGTGAAGTTCTCGCCGGCGTTGATGAACTACGTCGATCATGGGCTGTTCGCCCCCTATATCGAGAAAATCCAGGCTGGCCTGTCGATCACCGACTGCCGTGGCGACATGCTGTACCAGTACAACTACCCGCAACACTTGTACCCGGACTTTGCGGCGATCCCGCCGGTTATCGTCAACAGCCTGCTGTTCATCGAGAACCGCGACCTGCTCGACACCAAGGACCCGCGCAACAACCCGGCCGTGGACTGGCCGCGCTTCGCCAAGGCCGCCTACAGCCAGGTGGCCAAGTACCTGGCCCTGCCCGGCCAGTCCGCTGGCGGTAGCACCCTGGCCACGCAGCTTGAAAAGTACCGCCATTCACCGGACGGCCTGACCGTTTCCGGCGCCGAGAAGATCCGCCAGATGATTTCCGCCAGCGTGCGTGCCTATCAGGGCGGCCCTGATACAACCGAGGCGCGCCAGCGCATCGTGCGGGACTACCTCAACAGCGTGCCGCTGTCGGCAGTACCTGGGCATGGCGAAGTGCATGGCATGGCCGAAGGCCTACGGGTGTGGTACGGCGCCGATTTCGACCAGGTCAACCAGGCCCTGAGTTCCACCGCCAGCGACCCTGAGAGCATGGCCGCACGCGGCCTGGCCCTGCGCCAGGTGCTGTCGCTGATGATTGCCCAGCGCCGGCCGTCGCACTACCTGTCAAAGGGGCGGCTCGAACTGGCCGAACTGACCGACGCGCACATCCGCGTGCTGGCCGCCAACAAGGTCATCGAGCAGCCACTGGCCGACGCTGCACTGGCCAGCAAGGCGGTATACCGCGACTGGGTGGCGCAACCGACCATCGTGCCGATCGTCACCAACAAGGGCATCAGCCTGGCACGCAACCGCCTGGCAGCCATGCTCAACCGCCCGCTTTACGATCTCGACCGGCTGGATGTGTCGGCCACCAGCACCCTGCAGTCCGACCTGCAGCTGCAGGTCAGCCAGTACCTGAAAAACCTTGCCGATCCTGAATTCGCGGCGCAGATCGGCTTGATCGGCGAACGCCTGCTCACCGCCAAGACCACCGATCAGGTGAGCTACAGCTTCACCTTGTTCGAGCGCACCGCCGACGGCTCGCGGGTGCGGGTGCAGACCGACAGCACCGACCAGCCATTCGACATCAACGAAGGCAGCAAGCTGGAGCTGGGCTCAACCGCCAAATTGCGGGTGCTCACCACCTATCTGGAGATCATCGCCGAACTGCACGACAAATACGCCGGCAAGCCAGCCGCCGAGTTGAAGAAAGTCGAAGTCGCCGAGCTAGACCGCATCAGCCAGTGGTCGCTGGAATGGCTGGCGCAGAACAGCAAGAACCAGAGCCTGGACGCCATGCTCGATGCCGCGCTGGAACGCAAGTATTCGGCCAACACCGGCGAAGCCTTCTTCACCGGCGGCGGCATGCATGTGTTCAACAACTTCCGCAAGGAAGACAACAGCCGCAACCCAACCCTCAAGGATGCATTGCGCGAATCGATCAACCTGCCGTTCATCCGCCTGATGCGCGACCTGGTGCGCTACGTGACCTACCAGCAACCGTACAACCGCGTGCCGCTGCTCAAGGACGACTCCGACCCGCGCCGCCAGGAATACCTGGCCCGTTTCGCCGACAAGGAAGGCACCAACTACCTGATGCGCTTCTGGAAGAAATACCAGCGCAAGACCTCGCAGCAGCGCCTGGACACCTTCCTCGATAGCATGCGCGTGACCCCGCAACGGTTGGCGGCCGTGCACCGCTACCTGTTCCCCGAGGCTGGCCAGGAAACCTTCAACGCCTTCGTCCGTGCCCACCTCAAGGGTGACAAGATCGTCCTGGGCAAATTGACCGATGGCCGCCTGTCGGAGATGTACGACGCCTATGGCCCGGGCAAGTACGACCTGCCCGACCAGGGCTATATCGCCAAGGTCCACCCACTGGACTTGTGGCTGCTGGGTTACCTGCTGAAGAACCCCGGTTCGACCTTGACCGAAATGGTCAATGCCAGCCGCTTCGAGCGCCAGGAGGTCTACGGCTGGCTGTTCAAGAGCCGCCATCAGGGCGCCCGTGACAGCCGTATTCGCACCATGGTCGAGATCGAAGCGTTCCTCGACATTCACCAGCGCTGGAAGCGCGTGGGCTATCCGTTTGACCACCTGGTGCCTTCGCTGGCCACCGCCATCGGCAGCTCGGGCGACCGCCCTGCCGCCCTCTCCGAACTGGTTGGCATCATCCAGAACGACGGCGTGCGTCTGCCGACCTTGCGTATCGACACCCTGCACTTTGCGGCCAACACGCCTTACGAGACCAAGCTGGTCACCGACCCGGACCGGGGTGTACGGATTCTGCCGGTCGAAGTGGCGCGCGCCCTCAAAGGCGCCATGTCGCAGGTGGTGGATGCGGGCACCGCGCGGCGTATTTCCGGCAGCTTCAAGCTGCAGGACGGCACGCCATTGGTAATGGGCGGCAAGACCGGTACCGGTGACAACCGCATCGAAAGCTTTGGTGCTGGCGGCCGGCTGATCGGCTCGCGCTCGCTGAACCGTACCGCCACCTTCGTGTTCTTCCTGGGTGACAACCATTTCGGCACGTTGACCGCATTCGTGCCGGGGCGCTCGGCAGAGGCCTTCAAGTTCACCTCGGCGCTGCCGGTGCAGGTACTCAAGGGCATGGCGCCGATTCTCATGCCTTACCTGCAACCGGGCAATCCGAACGAGTGCAAGCCGCCGCAGGTTGCCGTGCATACAGCCACACCGCAAGGGGACACATCGAACGAATAGATGATAATCATCTGCAATTGAGGGCTTGTCTTTAGATATATCTTGAGTAATATCTTACGATATATCGCAAACGACGGAGCCCAGCCCCCATGCGCGAACATACCCCCCATGACCCCTTCGAGCGGCGCCCAGGTCGTGGCGAACGCGGCCCGCGCGTCTTCGCTCCCGGCGACCTCAAGCTGCTGATGCTGGCCCTGCTCGCCGAGCAGCCAGGCCACGGCTACGACCTGATCCGCCAGATCGAAAACCTGTTCGACGGCAGCTACAGCCCAAGCCCCGGGGTGATCTACCCCACCCTCAACTTCCTCGAGGAGGCCGAGCTGATCAGCGGCCAGGTGCAGGGCAGCAAACGCCTCTATGCCATCACACCAGCCGGCCGCACCGCCCTGGCCGAACAGGCCGTCGCACTGGACGGCGTGCGCATGCGCATCGAAGTCAGCAAGCGCGCTCTGCGCGGCCACGACCGCCCACCAGAGATTCATGAAGCGGTCGGCAACCTGCGCCACGCACTGCACATGCACAGTGGCCGCTGGACACCGGAAGAAATCGAGCGGGTCCGCGACCTGCTCAATCACGCCGCCAAGGCCATCGCCTCCTCGCCGGCTGAACATGCCAGGGAGACACCCCATGAGTGACACCATTCACCGCGTCAACCACGAAATCCGCCAACGCCGCCTGCAGGTGCTGCGGGTCACCGAACTGACCCCGCGCATGCGCCGCATCACTCTCGGGGGTGCCGAGCTGCAAGGTTTCACCAGCGTGGGCAGCGACGACCATATCAAACTGCTGTTCGCCGAAACGCCGAAGCAACAACAAGCCATCGAGGCTCGCAACCTGGGCCGAGAAGGTGGCGCACGGCCTACCATGCGCGAATACACGCCACGGCGCATCGACCTGGTGGCCAATGAACTGGACATCGACTTCGTGCTGCACGGCGATGGCCCCGCATCCACCTGGGCCGCCCAGGCGGCACCCGGGCAAACCCTGGACATCGCCGGGCCGCGGGCTTCGATGGTGGTGCCGGACATCTTCGACAGCTACCTGCTGATCGGCGACGAAACCGCCATTCCGGCCATTGGCCGCCGCCTGGAGGAATTGCCAGCGGGCCGGCAGGTACTGGCGGTTATCCAGATCGAAGACGAGCAGGAACGCCAGCCACTGCCAAGCAAGGCAAAGGTGGAAGTGATCTGGGTACGTCGCCAACAGGAAGACTTGCTGGCGCTGGTGAAGAACCTGACCTTGCCGCAAGGCCGGTTGTACGGCTGGGTAGCACTGGAAAAAGCCCTGACCCGCCAGGCCAAGGCACTGTTGCTGGAGAAAGGTTTGCCTGAGGATGCGCTCAAGGCTGTGGCCTACTGGCGTGCCGACGGGACTGCGGACGACGAATGATTGTTTATCGCCTGCACTGGCCCTATCGCCGGCAAGCCGGCTCCCACAGGTACCCGCAGCGCTCAAGGGCTGCGCTGTCGTGCAGAGAACCAATATCGCACGTCTGACGCGTCCTTTGTAGGAGCAGCCTTGTGCTGCGAAGAGGCCGGTAGAGCCAATAGACAGGCTTTGTCAGCACCGGCCTCTTCGCAGCACAAGGCTGCTCCTACAGAACCTCGCCGAACCAATGAGTCATGTGTTGTTCTATGAGAGCTGGCTTGCCGGCGATAGGGCCAGTGCAGGTCAAGCCAATCTGTGCAGCCCCCGCCACCGATCCAGCCCCAGCAACACCAGCCCAATCCCCCAGAACCCCGCCAACACCCCCAGGGCATTGAGCACTACCTGCCCATACCCCAGGCTCGCCACGTCGATGAACGGGTAGGCATACACGCCAATCTCGCTCCCACGCCAAAGCGCGTAGGCAAAATACGTCGCCGGGTAAACCGCCCAGACCAGCAGATGCCATAGCCGCAACCTGCCCTTGGGCACCTCGCACCACCAGTACAAGGCATATAGCACGGGCATCACATCGTGCAGCAACTCGTCCGCCAGCCATTGCCAGCCCTGCGGTTGCCACAAGTGACGCAAAAGCACGCTGTAGGCCAATGCCACCAGCACGATGCTGGCAGCCACTGCGGAACTCACCGAAGGCGACAGGAAAAAGCGTTTGGCACGGCCTTCCCGGCCAAACGCCGCATAACTGAGCACCGTTGCCACCAAGGTGTTGGTCAACACGGTGAAATACCCGAACACATTGATCAGGCCACCCACCAGGCTGGCCTGCTCCTGCCAGCGCGCCAGCAGCACCAGATACACCTGCACGGTCAGGCCGAACCAGCCCAGCACGGCCATGCCGGTCAGCCAGGGGCGACGCGGCATGTCAGGCCTGACGCTGCAGCTTCACGTACAGCTGCTCGACCTTTTCCCGTGCCCACGGCGTCTTGCGCAGGAAGGTCAGGCTCGACTTGATGGTCGGGTTGCTTTTGAAGCAGCGCACATCGATGCGCTCGGCCAGGCCCTGCCATTGGTAGTGCGCCACCAGCTCGGTGAGGATCTGTTCGAGGGTCTTGCCGTGCAGCGCGTTGTGTTGGGCCGTGCTCATGCCAGTGCTCCGTAGGAAAGATGCGCACCTTACACGAGTGTAGTGGTGGGTGGGATCAGGTGAGTCAACAGAAAAACCGCTGGCCAGGCGCAAAACCTCTGTGCTGAAATAGAGATGTTATATTGTAACAATACCAAAGCATCTGCCAAGGAACGCCCCATCCCCATGCTGCACACACCGCTTCGCCTCTCTCCCCTCGCCGTCGCGCTCTGGCTTGCCGCACCACCCAGCCAAGCGGTGGAGCTCGAGCCCCAGGTCATCACCGCCAACCCTTTGGGTAACAGCCAGCTGGCCGCCCCCAGCACCGTGCTCGAAGGCGACAACCTGCTGCAACAGCAGCACGGCAGCCTCGGTGAAACCCTGAACAAGCAGCCCGGAGTCGCCTCCACCTGGTTCGGCCCTGGCGCCAGTCGCCCGGTAATTCGTGGCCTGGATGGCGACCGCATTCGCATCCTGCGCAATGGCGTCGGCGCCCTCGACGCTTCATCACTGTCCTACGACCACGCCGTGCCGCTGGACCCGGTGACCGTCGACCGTGTCGAGATCGTCCGTGGCCCGGCCGCCCTGCTCTACGGCGGCAACGCCATCGGCGGCGTGGTCAATACCTTCGACAACCGCATCCCGGATACCCCCATCGAGGGCATCCACGGTGCCGGTGAACTGCGCTACGGCGGCGCCGATACCACTCGTAGCAGCGCTGGCAAGCTGGAGGCCGGCAACGGTGCCTTCGCCCTGCACCTGGATGCCAACAGCCGCCAGTTCAACGACCTGCGCATCCCCGGTTACGCGCGCAGTTCCAAGGTGCGCGATGCCGACGAACCCGGCAGCAAGCACCGCCTGGAAAACAGCGACGGCCGCCAGGACGGTGGCGCCGTGGGTGGCGCCTACCATTGGGACCACGGTTACGCCGGCCTGTCGTACAGCCGCTACGAAAGTAACTATGGCTCGGTGGCCGAGCCAGGTGTGCGCCTGGACATGAAGCAGGACCATTACGCCTTCGCCTCCGAGCTGCGCGACCTGGACGGCCCGCTCACTTCGATCAAGGTCGATGCTGGCTACACCGACTACGAGCATCGTGAAATCGAAGAAGGCGAGGTCCACACCACCTTCAGGAACAAGGGCTATGAAGCACGTATCGAAGCTCGCCACCAACCGCTCGGGCCGGTAGAAGGCGTGATTGGTGCCCAGGTCAGCCGCAACGAATTCTCCGCGTTGGGCGAGGAAGCCTTCGTCCCGCACACCGACACCGACAGCCTGGCGCTGTTCATGCTGGAGCAGTGGCAAGCCACCGAGCGCCTCAACCTGAGCCTGGGTGCACGCATGGAGCACACCCGGGTCGATCCGGATGCCAAAGGCAACGAGAACTTCGCCGACGCCGACAGCGCCAGCAGTTTCAACGCCTTCAGTCTGTCTTCCGGGGCGGTGTACCAGCTCGACCCGGTCTGGTCGCTGGCCGCCAACCTCGGCTACACCGAGCGCGCCCCGACCTTCTACGAGCTGTATGCCAATGGTGCCCACGTGGCCACCGGAGCCTTTGAAGTCGGCGATGCCACCCTGAACAAGGAAAAAGCCGTTTCCGCCGACCTGGCCCTGCGTTTCGACAACGGCACCCACAAGGGCAGTGTCGGGGTGTTCTACAGCCACTTCCGCAACTACATCGGCCTGATCAGCACCGGCAACATCCGCGAGGGGCATGACCACGATCATGATGAGGATGACCACGACCATGATCACGATCATGACCACGGCGGTTTCCCGGAGTACCAGTATCAGGGCGTGCGGGCGCGATTCTATGGCATCGAGGCCCAGGATCGCTGGCAGCTGGCCGAGAACCGTTACGGCAGCTTCGCGTTGGAAGTGTCTGGTGACTACACCCGGGCCAAGAACCTGGACAGTGGCGAGCCGCTGCCCCGCATCGCCCCGCTGCGCCTGAACAGCGGCCTGGTCTGGGAGCTGGACCACTGGCAGGCGCGGGTCGACGTGCAACACGCTGCGTCTCAGCATCGCAAACCGGCCAACGAAACCAGCACTGATGGCTATACCACGCTAGGGGCCAGCGTTGGTTACCGCTTCGAAGTTGGCCAGAGCCAGTGGCTGGCGTTTGTGCGCGGCGAAAACCTGACGGACCAGACCGTGCGCTATGCCAGTTCGATCCTGCGCGACATCGCCCCGGCGCCGGGGCGTAGTGTGGAAGTGGGTCTGCGTACCACCTTCTGATTGCAAATCAGTATCTGTGGGAGCGGGCATGCCCGCGAAGAAACCGACGCGGTGGATGGCACCGGCTCCGCCGGTGTTCGCGGGCGCGCCCGCTCCCACAAAAGAGCTCGCAAGCTCTGGACTGTTGCCATATCAACAACAATCCACTGCGACAATTTGTCTTTTTTTCTTACAACTTCCCCTATATCCTCCCCGCCGCAAGCTGAATCGCTTCATCGAAACCATCTTGTCGCCATATTCATTGAGGGGCCCGCCCTTCGATGCGCCTGCCGTTTATTCAATAATCAAAAGATAGCGCTATCTCATGCTCCAACTGCCCAAAACCTGTTACATCGGCCTTGCCCTCAGCGCCCTGGCGGCTCCCAGCAGCGCCAGCGAGATGTTCGCCAGCGATTCGCCATGGATGCTTGGCGACTGGGGTGGCACCCGCAGCGAACTGCTGGAAAAAGGCTACGACTTCACCCTTGGCTACACCGGCGAGATGGGCAGCAACCTGCACGGTGGCTACGATCACGACCGCACCGCGCGCTACAGCGACCAGTTCACCTTCGGCAGCCACCTGGACCTGGAGAAGATCCTCGGCTGGAACGACACCGAATTCCAGCTGACCATTACCGAGCGCCACGGCGACAACATCAGCAACGACCGTATCAACGACCCGCGTGTCGGCGGCTTCACCTCGGCCCAGGAGGTCTGGGGCCGTGGCGAAACCTGGCGGCTGACGCAGATGTGGATCAAGCAGAAGTACTTCGATGGCGCACTGGATGTGAAATTCGGCCGTTTCGGCGAAGGCGAAGACTTCAACAGCTTCCCCTGCGACTTCCAGAACCTGGCCTTCTGCGGCTCGCAGGTAGGCAACTGGGTAGGTGGCATCTGGTACAACTGGCCGGTCAGCCAGTGGGCCCTGCGCGTCCGCTACAACCTCAGCGATGCGCTCTACGCCCAGGTCGGCGTGTACGAGCAGAACCCCTCCAACCTGGAGTCGGGCAACGGCTTCAAGCTCAGCGGCAGCGGCACCCAAGGCGCGGTAATGCCGATCGAACTGGTATGGAGCCCACAGGTCAATGGCCTGAAAGGGGAATATCGCGCCGGCTACTACTACAGTAATGCCAAGGCACAGGATGTTCTCAAGGACAGCAATGGCCAGCCGGCAGCACTCAGCGGCGCCGCCTACCGCAGCAGTTCGAGCAAGCACGGCTTGTGGCTCGGCGCCCAGCAGCAGGTGACTTCGCTGGCGTCCGACCAGTCGCGTGGCCTGAGCCTGTTCGCCAACGCCACGGTGCACGACAAGAAGACCAATGCCATCGACAACTATGTTCAGGCAGGACTGGTATACAAAGGGCCATTCG
Organism: Pseudomonas sp. SA233; assembly: GCF_054792385.1. Classification (NCBI taxonomy): domain Bacteria; kingdom Pseudomonadati; phylum Pseudomonadota; class Gammaproteobacteria; order Pseudomonadales; family Pseudomonadaceae; genus Pseudomonas; species Pseudomonas sp. SA233. Next base: position 4,576,994 of record NZ_CP096449.1, read on the forward strand.
ACGCCCGCGCCAAGGACGACATCGGTTTCGCCCTCGCCCGCGTGCACGTCAACCCTGCCTATCGCAAGAACGCGCGTCTGGTCAACCAGGCCGCCGGCATCGACGACTATGACAACCCCGGTTTCCTGCCGGTACAGGACACCGAGTACAGCGCCGAGCTGTATTACGGCATCCACTTGGCCGACTGGCTCACGGTACGCCCCAACCTGCAGTACATCCGCCACCCGGGCGGGGTGTCGCAAGTCGATGGCGCCCTGATCGGCGGCCTGAAGATCCAGAGCAGTTTCTAACCCCTTTCTTGACCTGACGGAGAACCTACGATGAGCACTGAAGGTGCCAACAATGGAAGCCGCTGGCTACCGCGCCTGATCGGCGCGCTGCTGTTGCTGATGGGCCTGGCCCTGCTGGCTGGCGGCATCAAGCTGAGCCAGCTGGGCGGATCGCTGTACTACCTGATCGCCGGAATCGGCTTTGCCCTGTCTGGTATTCTGCTGCTGGCCCAACGCCGCATCGCCCTGGGCCTGTACGGCCTGGTACTGCTGGGCAGCACCGCATGGGCCCTGTTCGAAGTGGGCCTGGACTGGTGGCAACTGGTGCCACGCCTGGCCATCTGGTTTGCCATCGGCGTGGTCCTGCTGCTGCCTTGGGCGCGTCGTCCGCTGGTCGGCCCGGCCAGCAAGGCCAACACTGCGCTGCTCGGCGTTGCAGTGGTAGCATCTGGCGCTTGTGCCCTGGGCAGCCAGTTCACCCACCCCGGTGAAGTGTTTGGCGAACTGGGCCGCGACAGCAGCGAAATGGCCAGCGCCGCCCCGGCCATGCCCGACGGTGAATGGCAGGCCTACGGCCGCACCGAGCATGGCGACCGCTATTCGCCACTGCGCCAGATTACCCCGCAGAACGCCTACCGCCTGGAAGAGGCCTGGCGCATCCGCACCGGTGACCTGCCGACCGAAAACGACCCTGTGGAGCTGACCAACCAGAACACCCCACTGAAGGTCAACGGCATGCTCTATGCCTGCACCGCGCATAGCCGCTTGCTGGCCCTGGACCCGGACACCGGCGCGGAAATCTGGCGCTTTGATCCACAGGTCAAGAGCCCCGTCGGCACCTTCAAAGGCTTTGCCCACATGACCTGCCGTGGCGTTTCGTACTATGACGAAAACCGTTACGTCAGCCGCGACGGCAGCCCGGCACCGAAAATTACCGACGCCGGCCAAGCCGTGGCCCAGGCCTGCCCTCGCCGCCTCTACCTGCCGACTGCGGACGCCCGCCTGATCGCCATCAATGCCGACAACGGCAAGGTCTGCGAAGGCTTCGCCAACCAGGGCGTGATCGACCTCACCACCGGCATCGGCCCGTTCACCGCTGGCGGCTACTACTCCACCTCGCCAGCCGCAATCACCCGTGACCTGGTGATCATCGGTGGCCACGTCACCGACAACGAGTCGACCAACGAGCCATCCGGCGTGATCCGCGCCTACGATGTACACGATGGTCACCTGGTGTGGAACTGGGACAGCAACAACCCGGACGACACCCAGCCACTGGCCCCCGGCAAGATGTACAGCCGCAACTCGGCCAACATGTGGTCGATCGCCAGCGTCGATGAAGACCTCGGCATGATCTACCTGCCACTGGGCAACCAGACCCCGGACCAGTGGGGCGCCGACCGCACCCCGGGCGCCGAGAAGTACAGCGCCGGCGTGGTCGCACTCGACCTGGCCACCGGCAAGGCTCGCTGGAACTATCAGTTCACCCACCACGACCTGTGGGACATGGACGTCGGCAGCCAGCCGACCCTGGTCCACCTGAAGACCGACGATGGCGTGAAGCCGGCAATCATCGTGCCGACCAAGCAAGGCAGCCTGTACGTGCTCGACCGCCGCGACGGTACGCCAATCGTGCCGATCCGCGAGATCCCCACCCCGCAAGGTGCGGTGAAAGGCGACCACACCTCGCCGACCCAGGCCCGCTCCGACCTCAACCTGCTCGGCCCTGAACTGACCGAACAGGCCATGTGGGGCGCCACGCCGTTCGACCAGATGCTGTGCCGCATCCAGTTCCGCGAGCTGCGTTACGAAGGCCAGTACACCCCGCCGTCCGAGCAAGGCTCGCTGGTCTACCCGGGCAACGTCGGTGTGTTCAACTGGGGTAGCGTGTCGGTCGACCCGGTGCGCCAACTGCTGTTCACCTCGCCCAACTACATGGCCTTCGTGTCGAAGATGATCCCGCGTGAGCAGGTGGCCGAGGGCAGCAAGCGCGAAAGCGAGACCAGCGGCGTGCAGCCGAACACCGGTGCGCCGTACGCGGTGACCATGCACCCGTTCATGTCGCCACTGGGCGTACCGTGCCAGGCCCCGGCCTGGGGCTATGTCGCCGCCATCGACCTGTTCACCAACAAGGTAGTGTGGAAGCACAAGAACGGCACCACCCGCGACAGCACCCCGGTGCCGATCGGCCTGCCGGTTGGCGTGCCGAGCATGGGTGGTTCGATCGTCACCGCTGGTGGCGTCGGCTTCCTCAGCGGTACCCTGGACCAGTACCTGCGCGCCTATGACGTGAACAACGGCAAGGAACTGTGGAAAGCCCGCCTGCCCGCGGGTGGCCAGGCCACGCCGATGACCTACAGCGGCAAGGATGGCAAGCAGTACGTGCTGGTGACTGCCGGCGGGCATGGCTCGCTGGGCACCAGGATGGGCGACTACATCATCGCTTACAAACTGGCTGAGTAATCCAGAGATGCGGCAGTGAACCTGCTGCCGCATTCGCGGGTAAACCCGCTCCCACAGGTACGGCGCTCCCCCCAAGTTCGGCGCCGTACCTGTGGGAGCGGGTTTACCCGCGAAGAGGCCGGTACAGGCATCACTCCTATCTGCACCCTTCAACTACCATTGAAACCCATCCCCCCGCGCCCCATCTAAGCACCATAGTCATTCACGCAGGTGCCCCATGAGCGACCAGCAGGATTTCCCGGAACATCCCGACGAACACAGCGAAGTCGAACACACCACACCCCAGGCCGAAACCGGCCACGCCCTCGCCCTGCCCGGCCAGCAGCTGCCGGACAAGGTCTACGTGATCCCGATCCACAACCGTCCGTTCTTCCCGGCCCAGGTGCTGCCGGTCATCGTCAATGAAGACCCTTGGGCAGAAACCCTGGACTTGGTAGCCAAGTCGCCAGACCACAGCCTGGCCCTGTTCTTCATGGATACCCCGCCAGAAGACCACCGCCACTTCGATACCTCGGCGCTGCCGCAGTACGGCACGCTGGTAAAGGTGCACCACGCCAGCCGCGAAAACGGCAAGCTGCAGTTCGTCGCCCAGGGCCTGACCCGGGTACGCATCCGTACCTGGCTCAAGCACCACCGCCCGCCGTACCTTGTAGAGGTCGAATACCCGCGCCAGCCCGCCGAGCCGACCGACGAGGTCAAGGCCTATGGCATGGCGCTGATCAACGCGATCAAGGAACTGCTGCCACTCAACCCGCTGTACAGCGAAGAGCTGAAAAACTACCTCAACCGCTTCAGCCCCAACGACCCCTCGCCGCTCACCGACTTCGCCGCCGCCCTCACCTCGGCCACCGGCAACCAGTTGCAGGAAGTGCTCGACTGCGTCCCCATGCTCAAGCGCATGGAAAAGGTCCTGCCGATGCTGCGCAAGGAAGTCGAGGTGGCGCGCCTGCAGAACGAGATCTCGGCCGAAGTCAACCGGCAGATCGGCGAGCACCAGCGCGAGTTCTTCCTCAAGGAACAGCTCAAGGTCATCCAGCAGGAACTGGGCCTGACCAAGGACGATCGCAGCGCCGACCTGGAGCAGTTCGAGCAGCGCCTCGAAGGCAAGACCCTGCCGGACCAGGCACGCAAGCGCATCGACGAAGAGATGGGCAAGCTGGCCATCCTCGAAACCGGCTCGCCCGAATACGCCGTCACCCGCAACTACCTGGACTGGGCAACCGCCCTGCCCTGGGGTGTGTACGGCAAGGACAAGCTCGACCTCAACCACGCGCGCAAGGTCCTCGACCAGCACCACGCCGGCCTCGATGACATCAAGGAGCGCATTCTCGAGTTCCTTGCCGTGGGCGCCTGGAAAGGCGAGATCAGCGGCTCGATCGTGCTGCTGGTGGGCCCGCCCGGGGTAGGCAAGACCAGCATCGGCAAATCCATCGCCGAATCGCTCGGCCGGCCGTTCTACCGCTTCAGTGTCGGCGGCATGCGTGACGAGGCCGAGATCAAGGGCCATCGCCGCACCTACATCGGCGCCCAGCCCGGCAAGCTGGTGCAGGCCCTGAAGGACGTCGAAGTGATGAACCCGGTGATCATGCTCGACGAGATCGACAAGATGGGCCAGAGCTATCAGGGCGACCCGGCTTCAGCGCTGCTGGAAACCCTGGACCCGGAGCAGAACGTCGACTTCCTCGACCACTACCTCGACCTGCGCCTGGACCTGTCCAAGGTGCTGTTCGTGTGCACCGCCAACACCCTGGATTCGATCCCCGGGCCGTTGCTCGACCGCATGGAAGTGATCCGCCTGTCCGGCTATATCACCGAAGAGAAACTGGCCATCGCCAAGCGCCACCTGTGGCCCAAACAGCTGGAAAAGGCTGGCGTGGCCAAGACCAGCCTCGGCATCAGCGACAGCGCCCTGCGCGCGGTGATCGAAGGCTATGCCCGCGAAGCCGGGGTACGCCAATTGGAGAAACAACTGGGCAAGCTGGTGCGCAAGGCAGTGGTCAAGTTGCTGGACAACCCCGAAGCCAAGCTGAAGATTGGCACCAAGGACCTGGAAGCTGCGCTCGGCATGCCCGTGTTCCGCAGCGAGCAGGTGCTGGCCGGCAAAGGTGTGATCACCGGCCTGGCCTGGACCAGCATGGGCGGCGCGACGCTGCCGATCGAAGCCACCCGCATCCACAGCCTCAACCGCGGCTTCAAGCTGACCGGCAAGCTGGGTGAGGTGATGAAAGAGTCGGCCGAAATCGCCTATAGCTACGTCAGCTCCAACCTCAAGCAGTTTGGTGGTGACCCTGGTTTCTTCAACGAAGCGTTCATTCACCTGCACGTGCCCGAAGGCGCCACGCCCAAGGACGGCCCGAGTGCCGGTATCACCATGGCCAGCGCCCTGCTGTCGCTGGCCCGTGACCAGGCGCCGAAGAAAGGGGTGGCCATGACTGGCGAGCTGACCCTGACCGGGCAGGTACTGCCGATTGGCGGTGTGCGCGAGAAGGTGATTGCAGCACGACGGCAGAAGATCTTCGAGCTGATCTTGCCGGAGCCTAACCGCGGGGACTATGAAGAACTGCCGGACTACCTGCGCGAAGGCCTGACCGTGCATTTCGCCAAGCGCTTTGCCGATGTAGCCAAAGTGCTGTTCTAGCCAGCACTGGCCTCTTCGCGGGTAAACCCGCTCCCACAGGGATAGCGTAGGGCTTGAGCCCAGTGAGATCACTGTGGGAGCGGGTTTACCCGCGAAAGGGCCGGCACAGGCAACACAAATCTCCTCGATCATCGGTTATCCTCAGGCCATCGCCAGCCTCCGGAGCCAACATGACCGCCCCTCGTCTGCTCGTTCCCCTGAGCTTCGCCCTGATTTCCGCCTGCGCTCAACAGCCTACGCAACCCGTCGAACTGGACGCAGAAAGCGAATGCCCGACACGCCTGCAGGTTGGCCAGGTGCTGACACTGACCCTGCCCAGCAACCCATCCACCGGCTATCGCTGGCGCGTCGAAAACCCCGCCGCCAATGTACTGCGCAGCCTTGGCCCGGAGGTGTACAGCGCTCCCGAGGAGGAAGACCTGGTCGGCAATGCCGGTGTCTCCACCTGGCGCTACCAGGCCAGTGGAACCGGCGATGGCCAGTTGGTGCTTGTGTACCAGCAGCCGTGGGCCGCAGATATTGCGCCCGTACAAACCTTCGACTGCAAGATCATCGTCCGCTAAAGGCCGCAGCTCCGTCCCGGGCAACCTGAACGGCCACTTGTTAGGGGCAGAGGCCCCTCGGCGCCCCGCCCCTGAAGCGCTGCCATGGCAAGAATCGCGGCCTTTGGCTAAAATGCGCCTCCGTTTCACCCTGTATCGAGCCCTCCCGTGAGCAAACAACCCGACCGCCTTTTCGCCCAGCCCCTGGAGCAAGTGCCCGACTTCGTCTTCAACGAGGATGTGGTGCGCGTGTTCCCGGACATGATCAAGCGCTCGGTGCCAGGCTACCCGACCATCGTCGAGAACCTCGGCGTGCTGGCCGCGCGCTTCGCCCAGCCGCACACCGCGTTGTACGACCTCGGTGCCTCGTTGGGTGCCGTTACCCAGTCGCTGCGCCGCCATGTGCGCAGTGATGGCTGCCGGGTGATTGCCGTGGACAACTCCGCGGCGATGGTCGAGCGTTGCCGCCAGTACCTCACTGCCCAGGACTCGATGTTCCAGGAACTGCTGCCAGTGCAGGTGCTGGAAGCCGACATCCTGGCCCTGCCATTCGAGCCCGCCTCGGTGGTGGCGATGAACTTCACCCTGCAATTCGTCGCCCCCGACCAGCGTCTGGAACTGCTTGGCCGCATCCGCCAGGCGCTTTTGCCCGGTGGTGCGCTGATCCTCTCGGAAAAACTGCGCTTCGCCGATGCGGAACAGCAAGACCTGCTCAATGAACTGCACCTGGACTTCAAACGTGCCAATGGCTACAGCGAACTGGAAATTGCCCAGAAGCGCAGCGCCATCGAGAACGTGATGAAGCCCGACACCCTCGAAGCCCACCAGGCGCGCCTGCGCGCAGCCGGGTTCTCGAAGGTGGTGCCCTGGTTCCAATGCCTTAACTTCGCCTCGTTGATTGCCCTGCCATGATCGATCTGTCCCCCCTCGTCCGCCGCCTGGCGGGCACGCCCCTGGCTTCCTGGTCGCAAGGCCTGCAAGCGCAACTGGAAGCCAAGCTGGAGAAGGGCCACGGTGACCTCGACCGCTGGCGCGGTGCGCTGGAAGCCCTGCCCACCCTGCAGCCGAGCGAAGTCGACCTGGTCAACGGGCTGCGCCTGGACTGCGATTGCGACGACGCGACCCGCGCGCAGATGCATCAGGCACTGATGGGCCTGTCGCCTTGGCGCAAAGGCCCCTTCGACCTGTTCGGCGTGCATGTGGACACCGAATGGCGTTCGGACTGGAAATGGTCGCGGGTTGGCCCGCACCTGGACCTCAAGGGCAAGCGCGTGCTCGACGTGGGCTGCGGCAACGGCTACTACCAGTGGCGCATGCTCGGTGCCGGTGCCGACATGGTGATTGGCGTCGATCCCAACTGGCTGTTCTTCTGCCAGTTCCAGGCCGTCCAGCAATACCTGCCAGAGCTGCCCGCCTGGCACCTGCCGTTCGCCCTGGAAGACCTGCCGGCCAACCTCGAAGGTTTCGACACGGTGTTTTCCATGGGGGTGTTCTATCACCGCCGCTCGCCCATCGAGCACCTGCTGGCGCTGAAGGACTGCCTGGTAAAAGGCGGGGAACTGGTACTGGAAACCCTGGTGATCGAGGGTGACGAAAACCAGGTGCTGGTACCTGAGGACCGCTATGCACAGATGCGCAACGTCTGGTACCTGCCGTCGGTACCGGCCTTGGAGCGCTGGTTGCGCCGCGCCGGCTTCAGCGATGTGCGATGCGTCGACGTGAGCGTGACCAGCGTCGAGGAACAGCGCAGCACCGAGTGGATGCGCTACCAGTCGTTGGGCGACTTCCTTGACCCGAACGACCACAGCAAGACCATCGAAGGCCTGCCGGCTCCGCGCCGCGCCACCCTGCTGGCACGCAAATGAAAAAGGCGCCCGGTTGGGCGCCTGAATATACCTGCGCCGAGGAGCTGTCGCGGCGCAGGTGGTGTTACCTCAATCCTTGGCCAACTCGCGGGCCTTCTCCTGTGCCTTGCGCTCACGCTCTGCGACGGCCTGTTGCTTGTCGCCGTACAGGCGCTGCTGGTCTTCGCGGAACGCTTGCCAGAATTGTTTCGAACGTTCCGCACCGCCCTCGGCGTGAACACTGGCGCTGCCCAGGGCAAGGGTGGCCAACAGCAGGTATTTGGTCAGGTTCATCGTGGTTGCCTCGTGATAACCGATCAGATGCGGCCATCCTAGCGAGGGCTAGCTAACGGCAAGGTGAGGCGGGGATTACAGTCTTGCAATGTGGCCTTGTTTTGCCGGCGATAGGGCCGAACAGACAGCCAGATAACAGCAGCATTACAAATCCGTTATCTGCGCCGCGCGCCCTTACTCATGCCGTAACATCCCGCTCCTTGACCCTGATGCCACTACAGGGTCGAGAATCGCCCCCCTTTCATCACACCGAGCCCACCCATGCGTCTACTGATCATCGAGGACGAACTGCGCACCGCCGACTACCTGCAGCAGGGCCTGCGCGAGAACGGCTACGTGGTCGACTGCGCCCACACCGGCACCGATGGCCTGCACCTGGCCCGCCAGCAGCCCTACGACCTGGTCATCCTCGACGTCAACCTGCCCGAGCTCGATGGCTGGACCGTGCTGCAGCGGCTGCGCGCCGAATCGGCCACGCGCATCATGATGCTGACCGCCCATGGCCGCCTGGCCGACCGGGTCAAGGGCCTGGACCTGGGTGCCGACGATTACCTGCTCAAGCCCTTCGAGTTCCCGGAGCTGCTGGCCCGCATCCGCAGCCTGCTGCGCCGCAACGACCAGCAATTGCAGCCCAGCACCCTGCGCGTCGCCGATCTGGAGCTGGACCCCGGCCGCCACCGCGCCTACCGCGCCGGGCAGCGTATCGACCTGACCGCCAAGGAATTCGCCCTGCTGCACCTGCTGATGCGTCAGACCGGCGAGGTGCTGTCGCGCACCCAGATCATCTCGCTGGTGTGGGACATGAACTTCGACTGCGACACCAATGTGGTCGAGGTTTCGATCCGGCGCCTGCGGGCAAAGATCGACGACCCGTTCGACAACAAGCTGATCCATACCCTGCGTGGCGTCGGCTACGTGCTCGAGGCACGCTTTTGAAAAACGCCAGCCTGTCACTGCGCCTGGGCCTGAGCGTGACGCTGATGGGCGCCGCACTGGTGCTGCTGCTGGCCTGCCTGGCCGTGTTCGCCCTCGATCACGAACTGGACAGCCGCGCACGCAAGGACCTGGCTCGCAAGATGCTGCAGGTCGAGCACAATCTGCGCGTCGACCTGCGTAGCGAAGACCTGGGCAGCCGCGCCCATCCCTTGCTCGACCTGGTGATGGGGCATGACAACCTCAGCCTCAGCGTGCTGGCCCTCGAAGGCCGCCATCCGCACCTGCTCAGCCTGGGGCCAGCGCTGGAATCACAGGTAGGCGATCTGCGCACCGATGCCCGTCTGGCCTTTCATGCGTGGCGCGACAGCAATGGCAACCAGATACTCACCGTGACCCGGCTGATGCGCCTGCGCGACGACACCCCGGTCAAGGTGATGATGTCGCTCAACCGCGCCGACGACAACGCCCTGCTGCAGGCCTATCTGCACTCCACCTTGCTCGCGCTGCCGTTGCTGCTGTCGCTGATCGGGGCCGGTGCCTGGTGGCTGATGCAGCGCGGCCTGAGGCCACTGCGGCACTTCCGGCGCATCGCCGGGCGGGTGTCGGCCCAGGACCTGCAACATCGCCTTCCCGCTACCGGCCTGCCGCTGGAGCTGGCAGAGCTGGCCAGCAGCATCAACGTGATGCTCGACCGCCTCGATCAGGGCGTCAGCCAGCTGTCGCAGTTTTCCGATGATCTGGCCCATGAACTGCGCACACCGTTGAGCAACCTGATGGGCAAGGCGCAGGTGACGCTGGCCCGCGAACGGGACAACGCGAATTACCGCGAAGTGCTGGAAGACAGCATCGAAGAACTGACCCGGCTCAACCGCATCATCAATGACATGCTGTTTCTCGCCCAGGTCAGCCAACCCCAGGCCCAGGTCGCGCTCAAGCCCATGGCATTGGCCGACGAGACGGCGCGGGTTGTCGAGCTGTTTGCCTTCAGTGCCGAGCTGAAAGGGGTTGAGTTGCGTGTGCAAGGCTGGGGGACGGCGCAGGGTGATCGGCTGATGTTTCAGCGGGCACTGTCGAACCTGTTGAGCAATGCCATTCGGCACTGCCCCGATGACAAGCCTGTGGAACTACGTATCGAGCGCGTGGGCAGCGAAGTTCGGCTTTCGGTGGAAAACCAGGGGCCTGGTATTGCTGAAGAGCACCAGTCGCGCTTGTTCGAGCGATTTTACCGGGTAGGCTCGGGGCGCTCGCGGCTGGAGGGAGGGACCGGGTTGGGGCTGGCGATCGTGAAATCGATCATGCAGTTGCATGGCGGGCGGGTCGAGGTCAGCAGCAGGCCCTTGGGGCCTACCCGGTTTACCCTTGTGTTTCCTGCCGAGTAATACATCGCTTGTGCCGGCCTCTTCGCGGGTAAACCCGCTCCCACAGGGATTGCACAAGCCTCAAGGCCTGTGGGGTACCTGTGGGAGCGGGTTTACCCGCGAAGAGGCCGGTACAGGCGACCAACGATTAGCGCGAAGCCGCCACGATCAGCGCCTTCATCTCGGCCACAGCGGCCTTGAAGCCGACGAACAGCGCATGCGCCACCAGCGCATGACCGATGTTCAGCTCATTGATGCCTTTGATCGCCGCCACCGCCTCCACGTTGTGGTAGTGCAGCCCGTGGCCAGCATTGACGATCAGCCCCTGCCCCACGCCAAACGCCACGCCATCGACGATACGCTTGAGCTCCTCGGCCACTTCGGTCGGGGTTTCGGCATCGGCGTAACGCCCGGTGTGCAGTTCGATGGCAGGCGCACCAACGCGACGCGACGCCTCGATCTGCCGCTCGTCGGCATCGATGAACAGCGACACTTCGGCACCAGTACGCGACAGCCGCTCAACCGCAGCCTTGATCCGTGCCTCCTGGCCCGCCACGTCAAGGCCGCCTTCGGTGGTCAGTTCCTGACGGGTTTCGGGTACCAGGCAGATGTGCGCCGGGCGGATCTTCTCGGCAAAGGCCATCATCTCTTCGGTGACGCCCATCTCGAAGTTCATGCGCGTCTGCAGCACGTCCTTCAGCAGCACCACATCTCGCTCCTGGATGTGCCGGCGGTCTTCACGCAGATGCACGGTGATGCCATCGGCGCCCGCTTCCTCGGCATCCAGGGCAGCCTTGACCGGATCGGGGTAACGTGTGCCCCGGGCCTGGCGCAGGGTCGCCACGTGGTCGATGTTTACGCCGAGAAGCATGCGGTTGCTGTGAGTCACGAAAGGCTCTCCTGAAGATTGAGCCCCACAGCATACGTCGTGATCAGCGCTTGCGAAACAGTTCGCGGCTGACCAGTGGTTTTGCCCCCAGGTGAACCGCCAGTGCCTGGCGCATCAGGCGCTTGGCGGCGAGCAAGGCACCTGGGGCATCCCAGTCGGCTTCGGCCAGGGCCAGCAGTTCGGTGCCGCGGAACAGCCCGGGTTGCACCAGCTCGACCCGCTCCAGGCCGGCGTCCACACGCAAGCGGTACAGGCCATCGACCGCGATCGCTTGGTCATTGACGTCGTGGTGCAACGAAAACGAGTAACCGAGCTCGTCCAGCAGCCGCCATTCGAAGGAGCGCAGCAGCGGCTCCAGCGGGCGACCGGCGGCCAAGGCTTGCAAGGTCAGGGTGTAGTGCTCGAACAGCGCCGGGAAAGGCGCTTCGGCGGGCAGCAGGCGCATGAGCAGTTCGTTGAGGTACAACCCGCTGAACAGGGCATCGCCATGCAGCCAGGCGGCGATGCCAGCGCTGTCCATGCGCCCGACATTCTTCAGCTCGCCACGCCCGCGCAGCTCCAGTTCCAGCGGCACGAACGGCCGCACCAGGCTGCCACCCTTGCCACGCGCACGGCGCAGCACGGCACGCATACGGCCCTGCGGGGTGAAGAAGTCCACCAGCGCGCTGGTTTCCTTGTAGGCGCGGCTGTGCAGCACGTAGGCTGGCTGGCCGACAGGTTGTTCCATAAACGTTCTCTAAATGCCCCAGACAACTGTGGGAGCGGGTTTACCCGCGAATGCGATGGTGAACCCACTGACGCATTCGCGGGTAAACCCGCTCCCACAGAGTAACCTGAGCCGTCAGGCGAATTTACAGGTCGCCGTAGCCCAGCGAGCGCAGGGCGCGCTCGTCATCGGACCAGCCGCCTTTCACCTTGACCCACAGGTTGAGCATGACCTTGGAGTCGAACAGCACCTCCATGTCCTTGCGCGCCTCGGAGCCGATGCGCTTGATGCGCTCGCCCTTGTCGCCAATGATGATCTTCTTCTGGCCATCGCGCTCGACCAGAATCAGCGCGTGGATGTGCAGCACGTGGCCCTGCTGCTTGAATTCTTCAATTTCCACGGTGATCTGGTACGGCAATTCCGCACCCAGCTGGCGCATGATCTTTTCGCGCACCAGTTCCGCGGCCAAAAAGCGGCTGCTGCGGTCGGTGATCTGATCTTCGGGGAAGAAGTGCTCGTTCTCGGGCAGGTGCTTGGCGATCTGTGCTTCCAGCGCCTGCAGGTTGTGCCCCTGCTGCGCGGAGATAGGCATCACTTCGGCGTTCGGCAACTGCTCCTGGAGCCATTGCAGGTGCGGGATCAGTTCGGCCTTCTCTTCCATGCGGTCGGTCTTGTTGACCGCGATGATCAGTGGGCCCGTCACGTACTGCACGCGCTCCAGCACCAGTTGGTCCTCGTCGGTCCATTTGGTGCGGTCGACCACGAAGATCACCACGTCGACGTCCTTCAGGGCCGCCGAGGCATTGCGGTTCATGTAGCGGTTCAAGGCCTTGTCATTGGCCTTGTGCATACCGGGGGTATCGACGTAGATCGCCTGCACGTCACCCTCGGTCTTGATGCCGAGCATGTTGTGGCGGGTGGTCTGCGGCTTGCGCGAGGTGATCGCCAGCTTCTGGCCGAGGATGTGGTTGAGCAGGGTCGACTTGCCCACGTTCGGGCGGCCGACAATGGCCACATAGCCGCAGCGGGTCGGGTTGCTATCAGTCATTGCCATTCTCCACGCCCAGGGCGATCAGTGCAGACGCGGCGGCGACTTGCTCGGCGATACGCCGGCTAACGCCCTGGCCACGGCTCTTGTTGTTCAGCAGCACCACTTCGCATTCGACGAAGAAGGTCCGGCAATGCGGTTCGCCCTGGATATCCACCACTTCGTAACGCGGCAGCTCACAGCTGCGCGACTGCAGGAACTCCTGCAGGCGGGTTTTCGGGTCCTTGTTGGTATCGACCAGGGTCAGGCCTTCGAATTCATCGGCCAGCCAGGCCAACACGCGCTCCCGGGCCGTTTCCATGTCGGCGTCCAGGTAGATGGCGCCAATCAGCGCCTCCAGGGCGTCGGCCAGGATCGACTCGCGGCGGAAGCCACCGCTCTTGAGCTCACCCGAGCCCAGGCGCAGGTGATCGCCAAGGTCGAAACCACGGGCCAGGCGGGCCAGGGTCTCACCCTTGACCAGCCGCGCGCGCAGGCGCGACAGCTGGCCTTCGCGGGCCTGCGGGAAGCGCTCGAACAGCGCTTCGCCGGCGACGAAGTTGAGAATGGCGTCACCGAGAAACTCCAGGCGCTCATTGTTGCGCCCGGCGTAGCTGCGATGGGTCAGTGCCAGGAGCATCTGGTCCTGGTTCTTGAAGGTATAACCGAGCTTTCGCTCCAGACGGGCAAGGGGAGCACTCATGCAGCCACCCGTTCGTTGTTCAACGCGTTGTTCAAATCAACATCCTGAAAGACTGTTTGGCTGTGGCCCGCCGCGATGTGCGACGAATCTCCCGATCCCTGAGAACACAGCCTATGTCAGAAATGCATTCGGCGCTGCCTGCAGGCCAGCGCCGATGGGTATCAATGGATCAGACCGACCCGCGACAGGTTGGGCAGGTGGCTGAGCTTGGGCTCTGGCCAGCTCATCCACACCGCGAAGGCCTTGCCGACGATGTTCCGGTCGGGAACCATGCCGTGCAGTTCCTTCGGGATGTTCGGGTCATCCCAGTAACGGCTGTCGTTGGAGTTGTCGCGGTTGTCGCCCATCATGAAGTAATGGCCTGCCGGCACGGTCCATTGCTGGTCCGGCGGCATGCGATAACGGCTCATTTCCTTGCGAATCAGGTGTTCGGCCTCGCCGAGCTTTTCCTTGTACAGCTCGGCGCTGCCCAAAGTGCCCGGCTCGGTGCCCACCAGTTGTTCGGCAATCGGCTGGCCGTTGACGAACAACCGCTTGTCGCTGGTGTAGCGCACCTGGTCGCCCGGCAGGCCGACCACACGCTTGATGTAGTTGACGTTCGGGTCGCTCGGGTAGCGGAACACCATCACATCACCGCGTTGCGGGTCACCCACCTCGATGACCTTCTTGTCGATCACCGGCAAGCGAATGCCGTACGAGAACTTGTTCACCAGGATGAAGTCGCCCACTTCCAGGGTCGGTTTCATCGACCCCGAAGGGATCTGGAACGGCTCGACCAGGAACGAACGCAGCACCAGCACGATGAACAGCACCGGGAAGAACGACTTGCCGTACTCGACCAGCAACGGCTCCTTGCCCAGGCGCTCGACCACCGCCATCTCGGGCTGGCTGACGCTGCCCTGGTAGTTGGCGATTGCCGCACGCCGGCGCGGGGCCAGGAACAGCAGGTCGATCAAGCCCAGCAGGCCGCAGACGAAGACGGCGATGACTAGCAACAGCGGGAAATTTAGCGACATAGGACCTAGCTATCCAACCTGAGCACGGCGAGGAAGGCTTCCTGTGGAATTTCCACGTTACCCACCTGTTTCATGCGTTTCTTACCGGCCTTCTGCTTCTCCAGCAGCTTCTTCTTACGGCTGACGTCGCCACCGTAGCACTTGGCCAGTACGTTCTTTCTGAGCGCCTTGACGGTTGTCCGCGCAATGATCTGGCCGCCGATAGCTGCCTGGATCGCCACGTCGAACATCTGCCGAGGGATCAGTTCCTTCATCTTTTCGGTCAACGCACGGCCCTTGTAGGCCGCGTTGTCGCGGTGCACGATCAATGCCAGGGCATCGACCTTGTCGCCGTTGATCAGTACGTCCAGCTTGACCAGATTGGCCGACTGGTAGCGATCGAAATGATAGTCCAGCGAAGCATAGCCGCGGCTGGTGGACTTGAGGCGGTCGAAGAAGTCCAACACCACTTCGTTCATCGGCAGGTCGTAGCGCACCTGCACCTGGCTACCGAGGAACTGCATGTCGCGCTGCACGCCACGCTTCTCGATGCACAGGGTGATGACGTTGCCCAGGTGTTCCTGCGGCACCAGGATGGTGGCGGTGACGATCGGCTCGCGGAAATCGGCGACCGCCGAGACGTCCGGCAGCTTCGACGGGTTGTCGACGGTGATGGTCTCGCCGGTTTTCAGTTCCAGCTCATAGATCACGCTTGGCGCGGTGGTGATCAGGTCCAGGTCGTATTCGCGCTCCAGGCGCTCCTGGATGATCTCCATGTGCAGCATGCCGAG
Organism: Pseudomonas sp. SA233; assembly: GCF_054792385.1. Classification (NCBI taxonomy): domain Bacteria; kingdom Pseudomonadati; phylum Pseudomonadota; class Gammaproteobacteria; order Pseudomonadales; family Pseudomonadaceae; genus Pseudomonas; species Pseudomonas sp. SA233. The sequence goes on from NZ_CP096449.1 coordinate 4,592,449, forward strand.
GAAGCCGCAACGGAAGCCGAAGCCCAGGGCGTCGGAGCTTTCCGGCATGTATTGCAGCGACGAGTCGTTCAGGGTCAGCTTCTGCAGCGCATCGCGGAAGTCCTCGAAGTCGTCGGAGCTGACCGGGAACAGGCCGGCGTAGACCTGCGGCTGAATCTTCTTGAAGCCTGGCAGCACTTCGACCTCAGGGGTCGCGGACAGGGTCAGGGTGTCACCGACCGGGGCACCGTGAATGTCCTTGATGCTGGCGATGATGAAGCCCACTTCGCCGGCCTTCAGGTCGGCGGTCTGGGTGTGCTTCGGGGTAAACACGCCCACGCTGTCGACCAGGTGCACCTTGCCGGTGGACTTGACCAGGATCTTGTCGCCTTTCTTGACGCGACCGTGTCGCACGCGCACCAGCGAGACCACGCCCAGGTAGTTGTCGAACCAGGAGTCGATGATCAGCGCCTGCAGCGGCGCCTCGATATCGCCTTCCGGCGCGGGAATGGTCTGCACCAGGCGCTCGAGCACCTCGTCCACGCCCATGCCGCTCTTGGCACTGCAGGCCACGGCGTCGGTGGCGTCGATGCCGATGATTTTCTCGATCTCGTCCTTGACGCGATCCGGATCGGCCTGGGGCAGGTCCATCTTGTTCAGTACCGGCATGACCTCAAGGCCCTGCTCGATGGCGGTATAGCAGTTGGCCACGGACTGGGCCTCGACGCCCTGGCCGGCATCCACCACCAGCAGCGCGCCCTCACAGGCCGCCAGCGAACGCGAGACTTCGTAGGTGAAGTCGACGTGGCCAGGAGTATCGATGAAGTTCAGCTGGTAGACCTTGCCGTCCTGCGCCTTGTAGTTGAGCGTGACGCTGTGGGCCTTGATGGTGATACCGCGCTCACGCTCCAGGTCCATGGAATCGAGCACCTGGGCTTCCATCTCGCGTGCCGACAGGCCACCGCACATCTGGATGAAACGGTCGGCCAGCGTCGACTTGCCATGGTCGATGTGGGCGATGATGGAGAAATTGCGGATATGACTCAAATCACTCACGGGTCAACACTCGAAAAGGCTGCGAGCCGGACGCCCGCCGAAAAATAGCCGGGAATTGTACCTTAAGCCGCAGCAGGCCGCCACGCCATCCAGCCGTTGGTGAACATGGTTGCCTGACAGAGGTGCTACCTGACATTTCTGCCAGTACTCACCGCATCGGGAGTCGACCATCCTTGCCAATCTCTCGACCAAGGTGACCAGCATGCCCGAACAACACATGACACCGGGGGATTACGACCCTGCATTTGGAATGAATGGCAGGGCCGAGCTCCCTTCGTTCCATGGCGCTTCAATAGGCCGAAACCTGACTGGCATGGCGCTACAAGGGAGCAGCCTGCTTGTCAGCGCGCTTGCCTTTGACTCCTCCGGGGGGCGTCATTTTGCCCTGACCCGCTTTACCGCAAACGGTTCAGTTGACAACGACTTTGCACAGGGCGGCGTGATCGTTGGCCGTTACGTGATTGACGAGCATGCATCGACTGAAGCGCTAACGGTACTGGCTGACCAACGCTTCACAGTGCTGGGATGGAGTGCCCCTACCTCGAACCTGCTGGCAAAGCCCAGGCTCACCTGTTACGACCGCGATGGCCGAGGAGGTGAACACCAGCTCCTGAACGTGCCGCCGGATATGGGCATGGTGATTGGTAGCGGTCGCCTTGCAAGCGATGGGCCATACCTCATGGTTTCCCTGAACCTCCAAAAGGCTCAAGGCGCGCGTGCCACGATGGCCAGGGTGTACCTGCGGGAACACTCCGGCCAGCCAGCAGCAGGGCTTCAGGAATTCATCGATATTCTACCGGACGCAGGCCAAATTGCTGTCGCCGGAATCGTTCAGTTGCCTGACGGGTTCGTGGTCAGCGGAACCCGCTCGCAGCAGGGGCAGCCCGCAGAAAGCTTTCTCGCTCGCTACCGTCACGACGGCGAGCTGGATTCAGCCTTCGGTGAAGGCGGCACAGTGTATTTCCGGGCTGAGGGTTTCGCTACCGAACTCAACGCGCTGCTAGCAAGGCCGGAAGGACAGCTGCTGGTCGCTGGTAAAGCGACAAACGGAGACAATTCATCACAAGCACTGCTCTGGCAGTTCGATGCCAGTGGCGCGAAGGACCCGACATTTAACGGCGGTGCACCGATCCTGGACGACTCAGGCTTTACAGATTGGTGTGCAGTGGCCATCGATGGGCAACATCGGCTGTTTGCGTTCGGCCTGGGCAGGAGCCTGGAAAACCGTCGCTATCTTGCGGATGGCTCCATTGATACATCCTTCCGACCGATCAATGATCTTGTTGGCATACCCGATGCCATGACTTGCCTGGACAACGGGCAGCGCACTGCGATCGGTTTCAACTCAACCGCAGTTGCTGGATACCTCGGCACGTTGATGTCCATTTTCAACTGAGCCCCCCCTGAATGACAAAGCCCGGCGCTCACGCACCGGGCTTGTCAAGCCGGACAATGCCTGCGAAGGCAACTACACCTTATTCAGCCAGCTTGAAGGTAATGAAGCTGGCACGGCCCTGACGCAGCACACGCATCGACACCGAACGGTTCTTCGGCAGTTCCTTGGCGATTTCGGTGAATTCCTTGGCCGAACCGATAGCCTGGTTGTTCAGGTGACTGATCACATCACCCGGGCGCAGGCCGATCATCGCGGCCGGGCCATCCTGAACTTCCTTGATGACCACACCCCCCTTGAGTTCGAGGGCTTTCTTCTGTTCGGCGGTCAGGTCGGCAACCGAGACGCCCAGGCGGTTGCTGCTACGCTCGGCGCTGCCTTCGGCGCCGGTACCGATGTCGGCATCTTCGTCGGGCAGTGCGCCAACGCTGATGTCGAGGTTCTGGCGCTTGCCGTTGCGGATGATCTCCAGCTTGGCCTTTTCGCCATCCTTGAGGCTGCCGACCAGATGCGGCAGGTCGGCCGACATGATGATTGGCTGGCCGTTCATGCTCAGGATCACGTCACCCACCTGCAGGCCGCCCTTGGCTGCTGGGCCGTTTTCCAGCACCTGGGCCACCAGGGCACCGGCCGGCTTGTCCAGGCCGAACGATTCAGCCAGGTCCTTGTTGACCTCCTGGATCACCACGCCCAGCCAGCCGCGGCTGACCTTGCCGTCTTTCTTCAGCTGATTGGAGACATCGATCGCCACATCGATCGGGATGGCGAACGACAGGCCCATGAAACCACCGGAACGGGTGAATATCTGCGAGTTGATACCCACTACTTCGCCATTCATGTTGAACAGCGGGCCGCCGGAGTTGCCGGGGTTGATGGCCACGTCCGTCTGGATGAACGGTACGTAGGTGTCATTGGGCAGGGTGCGGCCTTTGGCACTGACGATACCTTTGGTCACCGAATGGTCGAAGCCGAACGGCGAACCGATGGCCAACACCCACTCGCCCACCTTGAGCTTCTCGGAATCACCCAGCTTGACGGTCGGCAGGTTCTTGCCCTCGACCTTGAGCAGGGCCACGTCGGTGCGCGGGTCGGTGCCGACCAGTTTGGCCTGCAGCTCGCTGCGGTCCGACAGGCGGACGATGATCTCGTCGGCATCGGCTACCACGTGGTTGTTGGTCAGTACGTAGCCATCACTGGAAATGATGAAGCCCGAACCCAGCGACTGGGCCTCGCGCTGGCGGTCGCCACGCGGTGAGCGCGGTTGCTGCGGCATGTTGCGCTCGAAGAACTCGCGGAACATCGGCGGCAGGCCTTCCAGGTCGGGCATCTGCCCGGCGGCCATGCGGCGGTCCGGCAGTTTCTGCTTGGTACTGATGTTGACCACGGCTGGCGAGGCCTGCTCGACCAGGGTAGTGAAGTCCGGCAGGGCTTCCTCGGCCTGGGCGCTGAGCACCTGGCCGAGCATCAGCACGGCGGCGAACATCGATAGGTAGGATTTCAAGCGTGGTATTGACATACGGCTCCCGTCACAACGAGCGGTAGTTTAGAAAGGCCCCTGCACAAAACAGGAAAGGCCAGGCTCCTAGAAGCCTGACCTATAGAAAATTTGCCGATGGATTGCAAATGACAATGCTTTAATTTCATTTCAGCGGCATGTCCGCACGCCTTGGCATGGCCTGCACGCCATGCCCGCAAATGCACGCCATCACTGGCGCGCCTGGCCATCCTGGGGGCGCATCGACAGCGCAACACGCTCTGCGGTACCCAGCGGAATCTCGCCGACCACAGTGACCATGACCTTGCCTTTGGGCGTGTTCAGCCGACGGGAGACCGCCGAGGTCGGGCCAAGCTGGGTGCGCATGTCGGTCCCGCCCTCATCCTTTACCGGCTCGAGGAACACCGAGAAGCGCGCCAGGCCATCGTCATACATCAGGCTGCTGACCGTGCTGTCATTCTTAGGGTCGCGGCGTACCGAGCTGTTGACCAGCTCGAAGCCGGGCGGCAGCCAGTCCGAACGCCAGCCGGCGACCGTGTCATTGGCGGCAGCAGCCACATGCTGCACCGGCTTGCATGCAGCACTGGCGCGCAGGTCATCATCGCTGGGTGCGTCAGTATCGAGACGGGTCATCTGGAAGCGCTCCAGCAACTGCCCTTTGTCGTTGATCATCAACGAGCGCAGCGGCAGGCCGGTAGCACGGTCCAGGTGCAATTCGAAGGCATAGCGGTGCTGGTCACGCGGGGTGAGCGTCACGATCACGGCATCGCGCCCAGCGACCCGTGACTTGCCCGCCACGCTCAAGTCATACCAGCCCATCAGTTTCAGCGGATCAAGTACACGCTGCGTAGTGTTCGGGGGCGTCGTCACTCCACTGACCAAGGCCCCGCTGACGCACTCCACCTTGCCATCCACGCGCACGATCTCCTGAGCGACACCATCGAGCTGCAACAGCCGCTCGCTGACCTTGCCGTCGTCGACCCTGTGCCAGATCTCGTGGGAAGAGAAACTGCCGTTCCGTTCGTAGACAAAAGAGCCTTGGTAGCTCTGCTTTTGCTCGGCCTGTGCCAGCTTGCTCAGCCACTCGCTCGCCTCGGGCGAAGAATTGGCCGCCAATGCTGGCACCGTCACGCAGCTGCCAATCAGCAGCGACAGGAGAGGTAGCGCGCGCATGATCCTCCTTACTTAACGGTTTTCCAGGCTGGCGGCGCGGGCATACGGCAATGCGGTTTCAGTGCCCTTGAGCGCAGATTCCTGGGCATGCTGGCGCAGGTAGCCCGGCAGACGCTGGTCCCAGCCGGCCTGGTTCTGCAGCACGCCGTTGGCCATCGGCCCGGTCGGTTGCTCACTGCTCTCACTATAGCCTGCCAAAACGGCAGGGCCTTGTGCTTGTGGCACACTCAGGCCTTGCTGGGCAGGTTGCTGGGCAGCAAGCTCGGCGCCAGTGATCTCGTCCTGGTTGTACATGCGCACACCGGCCAGCACGGCTACGGTGACCGAGGCAGCTACCGCAAGGCGGCCAATGCTGCGCCATGGCCCTTTCTTGACCTTGGCCGGCACGGCTTCGTCAGCCAGCGCTGCAGACACCGCCGAGGCGATATCCAGGTTAGGCAGCAGCAGCTCCTTGTGCATGGCTGCGCGGGCTACCTGGTAACGCGACCAGGTGGCACGGGTTTCAGCATCGTCTACGGCGTTCAACACACGACGCAGTTCAAGCTCGTCCGCTTCGTTATCCATCACCGCGGACAGCGATTCCTGCAAAGCTTCACGACTCATGGCGGTTCCTCTCTTGGCTGTCGCCGCTGTCTCAGGTTTCCTGCAGCAAAGGTTGCAGGGCTTTGTCTATTGCCTCCCGAGCGCGGAAGATTCGAGAGCGCACGGTACCCACCGGACATTGCATGACACTGGCAATGTCTTCGTAACTCAGCCCGTCGAACTCGCGCAGGGTCAGCGCCGTGCGCAGGTCTTCAGGCAGTTGCTGGATGGTGCGATGGACAGTGCCTTCGATTTCATCCCGCAACAACGAGCGCTCTGGGGACTCGAGATCCTTGAGACCATGATCGCCGTCGTAAAACTCCGCATCCTCGGAGCTCACATCACTGTCTGGCGGCCGTCTTCCACGGGACACCAGGTAGTTCTTCGCCGTGTTGATGGCGATGCGGTACAGCCACGTATAGAACGCACTGTCTCCGCGGAAGTTGCCAAGCGCACGGTAGGCCTTGATGAAGGCTTCCTGTGCTACATCCTGGGCCTCGTGGGTGTCGTGAACGAACCGCACGATCAACCCGAGAATCTTGTGCTGATACTTCAGCACCAACAGATCGAACGCTCGCCTGTCACCACGCTGAACGCGCTCGACAAGCTGCTGATCCTCTTCCTGGGTTAGCATGAACACTCCTCAGTGAACTCGAAGGAGCGTTGCATCAGCCATCGTTCAGGCTTGCAACCATAGACTCGGGCTTTGCGCAAAAGTTCTCCCCTCCAAGCAAGTTTCCTGCAGCCCTTGGTCGGCTTGCACGAAAGACGCGGCACGGTCACGGCCGGCTACGTCGATAATCAGGTTTCGAGTACGCAGGGACAGCCCGGACAGGCCTGCCGCCCTGCGTCGCCGCGGCAAGTTGTGGCGCGTGGGCAGCCTTCATAGGATTTCCGGCCATGTCGGAAAGTTCCCACAAAGGTTGTCGCGACCAGGCAAGTGGCATGGAAATTGGCCACCCGGGGCTGCTATAAAGGCAACCCGGCCAGCTTTTACGATAGTTTCACAATGCCATCGGCGCGTGACTATTGTGCCGCGCCCCTTCCAAAGAATACTAGTGTCCCGACATGAGCCAACAATTCCAACATGATGTCCTGGTGATCGGCAGCGGTGCCGCCGGTCTCAGCCTGGCACTGAACCTCCCCAGCCACCTTCGAGTCGCCGTACTCAGCAAGGGCGACCTGGCCAACGGCTCGACCTTCTGGGCCCAGGGCGGTGTCGCGGCGGTGCTGGACAATACCGATACCGTGCAGTCGCATGTCGAGGACACCCTCAATGCCGGCGGCGGCCTTTGCCATGAAGACGCCGTGCGCTTTACCGTCGAGCACAGCCGCGAGGCCATCGAGTGGCTGATCGAGCAAGGCGTGCCCTTTACCCGCGACGAGCACTACAGCGTCGACGACGGCGGCTTCGAGTTCCACCTGACCCGCGAAGGCGGCCATAGCCACCGGCGCATTATCCACGCCGCCGACGCCACCGGCGCAGCCATCTTCACCACGCTGCTGGAGCAGGCCCGCAAACGCCCGAATATCCAGTTGCTGGAGCAGCGCGTGGCGGTCGACCTGATCACCGAACGCCGCCTCGGCCTGCCCGGCGAGCGCTGCCTGGGTGCCTACGTGCTCGACCGCAACACCGGCGAGGTGGACACCTTCGGTGCGCGCTTCACCGTGCTGGCCACTGGTGGTGCGGCCAAGGTGTACCTGTATACCAGCAATCCCGACGGTGCCTGCGGCGACGGCATCGCCATGGCTTGGCGGGCTGGCTGCCGGGTGGCGAACCTGGAGTTCAACCAGTTTCACCCGACTTGCCTGTACCATCCACAGGCCAAGAGCTTCCTGATCACCGAAGCCCTGCGTGGCGAAGGTGCCCTGCTGCGCCTGCCCAATGGCGAACGCTTCATGCCACGCTTCGACCCGCGCGAAGAACTGGCGCCGCGCGACATCGTGGCCCGCGCCATCGACCACGAGATGAAGCGCCTGGGCGTGGACTGCGTATACCTGGATATCACCCACAAGCCGGTCGACTTCATCAAGAGCCACTTCCCCACCGTGTACGAGCGCTGCCTGGCCTTCGGCATCGACATCACCCGTCAGCCGATCCCGGTGGTGCCAGCGGCGCACTACACCTGCGGAGGGGTGATGGTCGACGACCGCGGCCACACCGACGTGCCGGGCCTGTATGCCATTGGCGAAACCAGCTTCACCGGCCTGCACGGCGCCAACCGCATGGCCAGCAACTCGCTGCTGGAATGCTTCGTCTATGGCCGTGCCGCCGCCGCCGACATCCAGGCGCACCTGGATGAGGTGACCATGCCCAAGGCCTTGCCCGGCTGGGACGCCAGCCAGGTAACCGATTCGGACGAGGACGTGATCATTGCGCACAACTGGGACGAACTGCGGCGTTTCATGTGGGACTACGTCGGCATCGTGCGCACCAGCAAGCGCCTGCAGCGAGCGCAGCACCGCATTCGCCTGCTGCTGGACGAAATCGACGAGTTCTACAGCAACTACAAGGTCAGCCGCGACCTGATCGAATTGCGCAACCTGGCGCAGGTGGCCGAGTTGATGATCCTGTCGGCCATGCAGCGCAAGGAAAGCCGAGGACTGCATTACACACTGGATTACCCGGGGATGCTGGACGAGGCCAAGGACACCATCCTTAGTCCGATCTAAGTCCGGCCCCTGGCGCGGCAATTTCAGCGCCTGCGAGATCGAGCGCCGCCCGCGCGGCGCTTCGCAGCACAAGGCTGCTCCTACATCTGTTTCGGGCCAGTAACGCCTGTGCCTGCGAACGCGACCGCCTTGTTTGCCCGACACGATATCGAGGCGTACGCCAGGGGCCGCGTGCCGCGCTCACAGGAATAACTGGCCCGAAACAAACGGTAGGAGCAGCCTTGTGCTGCGAAGCGCCGCGCGGGCGGCGCTCGATCTCGCAGGCGCTGAAGCTGCCACGACGAACACCTGTCAGCCCTGACTCGCCCCCACCCCTGCCCACCTGCGCCGGCTGAATTTCAACCGCACCCGCAAGCGCCTGTGCTCATCAGCCCCCAGCGCATCCCGTGGCACGCATTGGCTCTCCCCCAACCAGCGCCCCGCCCGCACAAAGCGCAACACCACCAGCGCCGGCAACGCCACGCTGTCCCGGCACAAGCGCACCGGCTGCCAGCCACGGGCACGGCTGAACACCTGCCAGCCGCGCACATCACGGCGCAGGCCGACAACGGCATGCTCATGCGTCAGCAGAATACGTCGGGGAATGGCCCAGCCAGCGTGGGCAATACAGGCGGCGACAACAGCAAGGGCCGACCACCCAGGCAGCGGGCTCGCCCATACGGCGAACCACGCCAGTACCTGGCAACCCAGGTAGGCCGCCAGCAGCAGGCGCGAGCCTTGCCAGCGGCACTCGAAGCACTCACTTGGGCTGGACACGGTCCAGGATGATGCGGACCATGCGCTGCAGCTCCGGGTCTTCGGACTCGGTGCGCTCCATGAACCAGCCGAACATGTCCTGATCCTCGCAGCTCAACAGACGCACGTAGAGTTCGCGGTCGGTTTCGTTGAGCGTGGGGTAGACTTCCTGGGTGAAAGGCACCAGCAGTACGTCCAGTTCCAGCATGCCGCGGCGGCTGTGCCAGAAAAGCCGGTTGAGTTCAGTTTGTTCGACCATGGGGCCCTCCTCGAATGGCCCGCCAGTATACAGCCAGGCGAGCGAAGCGACACCGGGCGTTGGTCTAGTCAACTACCTATTTTGTTACCGGCGTTCTATGATGGCCGCCAGTCTTTAGCCACCGCGATGACCCATGGCCGATTCCGCTTTCTTCTGCCCCCTGTCCCACGAGGGCATCCTCGCCGTCCGCGGCTCCGATGCAGGCAAGTTCCTGCAAGGCCAGCTGACCTGCAACATCAACTACCTCAGCCCGGAACACGCCAGCCTCGGCGCCCGCTGCATGGTCAAGGGGCGCATGCAGTCGAGTTTCCGCATCCTGCCCGAAGGCAACGGCTACCTGCTGGCCATGGCCAGCGAGCTGCTCGACGCCCAGCTGGCCGACCTCAAGAAGTACGCCGTGTTCTCCAAGGCCACGCTGACCGATGAAAGCGCTGCCTGGGCACGCTTCGGCCTGCAAGGCGGCGATGCGGCGCTGCAGGCCCTGGGGCTCGATGTGCCTGCGGCAGCCGGTAGCACCGTGCGCCACGACGGGTTGATCGCCATCGCCGTGTCCGCCGACCGCGTGGAACTGTGGGTACCGGCAGACAACGCCGACCGCGTTCGCCAGGTGCTGGCCGCCGCGCTGCCCGAAGGCAGCCTGGACGACTGGCTGCTGGGGCAGATTCGCGCCGGTATCGGCCAGGTCATGGGGCCGACCCGCGAGCTGTTCATCCCGCAGATGATCAACCTGCAGGCCGTCGACGGCGTCAGCTTCAAGAAAGGCTGCTACACCGGTCAGGAAATCGTTGCCCGCATGCAGTACCTGGGCAAGCTCAAGCGCCGCCAGTACCGCCTGGCACTGGACCAGCAGGCCATTCCGGCCCCGGGCGTCGAGATCTTCTCGCCCACCCATGGTTCGTCGGTCGGTGAAGTGGTCATTGCTGCCAGCAACGGCACAGGCTGCGAACTGCTCGCGGTGCTCAGCGCCGAAGCGGTGGAAGACGACAACCTGCACCTGGGCAGCCTCGAAGGCCCACGCCTGCAGGTGTTGACCCTGCCCTACGAACTGGACCGCGACCGGGAAATCCAGCGCTGACCAGCCTGCCCCGCCTACATGGCGGGGCCGCACCACCACTGCGGTAGACACGCCCATGAACAAGCTGGCCGAGATGGTTCAAGCACAGTTGCTCGATGCCATCGAAAAGGATGACCTGGTCCTGCCGACCCTGCCCGAGGTTGCCTTGAGCATCCGCGAGGCGGCGGAAGACAGCGAGATCAGCGTAGCGGCCCTGAGCAAGGTGATCGGTCGCGATGCGGCCCTTTCAGCGCGCCTGATCAAAGTCGTCAACAGCCCACTGCTGCGCGCGGCGGTCGAGGTCACCGACCTGCACACTGCCATCACGCGGCTGGGCATCAACTACAGCTGCAACCTGGCCATTGGCCTGGTGATCGAGCAGATTTTCCACGCACGGGCGCCGGCGGTGGAGCAGAAGTTACGTGATATCTGGGCCAACAGCCTGGATGTGGCGGGCATCAGCTACGAAATCTGCCGGCGCTTTACACAACTCAAACCCGACCAGGCCACCCTTGGCGGGCTGGTCAACCAGATTGGCGCGCTGCCGGTATTGATCTACGCCGAAGAGCACAACGAACTGCTGTCCGACCCGGTGTGCCTACACTACGTGATCGAACAGATCCAGCCAGTGCTCGGCGACAAGATCCTCAAGGCCTGGGAGTTTCCGGAGCAACTGGTCAACCTGCCGAGCCAGGTGCAGGACCTGGACCGGCAGACTGACAAGATCGACTACATCGACATCGTGCAGATCGCCCGCTGCATCAGCCAGCGAGGCCGTCACCGACCGCTGGCGGCACTGCCGGCATACCGCCACCTGGGCCTGCCGTACGGCACCGAGCTTGAAGTGGGTGAGCTGATCGAGGCGCGGAGCATGTTGCGCTGACCGGTGTCAGCCTGTTCGGCCCTCTTCGCGGGTAAACCCGCTCCTACAGGGACCGCGCCGCTGCTGAAGGCTGCGCTGTACCTGTGGGAGCGGGTTCACCCGCGAAAGGGCCGGTACAGGCAACACATCAATCCGCGATAAAACTCACCCGCACCCGCAACCCGCCCTTCGCACCGTCATGCAGGCTCACCTGTGCCAGGTGCGCCCGGCAGATCTCGCCGACAATCGCCAAGCCAAGCCCACTGCCCTGCGCACTGCGCCGGTAGAAGCGCTCGAATACCCGCTCACGCTCGGCCTCGGGAATCCCCGGTCCGTCATCCTCCACCTCCAGTACCGCCGGCGCCAGCACTCGCAAGATCACGTTGCCGCCAGCCGGCGTATGCGCCAAGGCATTGTCCACCAGGTTGCTCAACAGTTCGTTGAGCAGCGTCGGCTCCCCCTTCAGCCACACCGGCGCCTCGGCCTCCAGGGCCAGCGCCACCCCGCGCTTGTGCGCCAGCGGTGCCATGGCCATGCCCAGCTCACGAGCCAACTGGCTCAGGTCCAGGCGCTGCGCGCCGCCTTCTGCAATCGCGCGCGCACCGTTCTCGACCCGCGCCAGCGACAGCAGCTGGTTGGCCAGATGGGTCAGCCGGTCGGTGCCCTGGGCCGCGGACTCAAGCGTCTGTCGCCACTCCTGCGGCTCGCCCGAACGCAGGCCCAGTTCGACCCGCGCCTTCAGCGCGGCCAGCGGCGTGCGCAACTCGTGGGCGGCGTCGGCGATGAACTGCGCCTGGCGCTCGAACTGGCCGCGCAAACGCTCGGTGAAATGGTTCAAAGCCCGCACCAGCGGGCCCAGCTCACGCTGCACCTGCACAACCGGCAAGGCCCGCAGGTCATCCGGCTGGCGCTCTTCAACCGCCGTGCGCAGGCGCTCCAGCGGCCTCAACGCGGCACTCACGGCAAACCACACCATCACCAGCGCGCCCAGCGCCAGCATCCCCAGGCGCAGCAGGGTATCGGCCATCAGGCCACGGGCCATGCGCACCCGCGCTTCCTCGGTCTCGGCCACGCGGATTTCCGCCATGCCGTTCATGTTCGGCTCGCTCACCGGCTTCAGCAGGCTGACCACGCGCACGTCCTGGCCCAGGTAGGTGGCGTTGTAGAACCGCGCCAGCGCCGGGTAGTCGTCGGTACGCGGCGTGCCCGGCGGCGGTGCTGGCAGGTTCTCGTAGCCGGAAATCAGCCGCTGCTGGATGTCCAGCACCTGGTAGTAGATGCGCCCGGCACTGTCGTAGGCGAAGGTGTCCAGGGCCACGTAGGGCACATCCGCGCTCAGCGAACCGTCACGCTGGGACAGGCCTGCGGCAATGGTCCTTGCCGAGGCCAGCAGGGTCCGGTCGTAGGCAGTATCGGCGGCCTCGCGGCCGTTCCAGTAGGCGCTCAGGCCGCTGGCCAGCATCAGCACCACCAGCAGCAAGGCCAGGTTGCCGAGCAAGCGCCCGCGCAGGCTGCCGTTGTCACGCATCGCGGTGCTCGAGCAGATAGCCCAGGCCACGGAAGGTGACGATGGCCACCGGGTGGCCGTCGAGCTTCTTGCGCAGGCGGTGGATGTAGATTTCGATGGCGTCGGGGCTGGCCTCTTCGTCCAGGCCGAACACCTGGGCGGCCAGTTGCTCCTTGCTCATCACCCGGCCCGGTCGGGCGATCAGCGCTTCCAGTACGCTCTGTTCGCGCGAGGTCAGGGTCAGGTTTTCGCCACCCAGGGCGAAGCGCCGGGTGTCCAGGTCGTACACCAGCGGCCCGCAGCGTTGCTGGCGCTCGCCACCGAGCACGCTGCGCCGCAACAGGGCCTTGACCCGTGCTTCCAGCTCGGTCAGCTCGAACGGCTTGGCCAGGTAGTCGTCGGCGCCCAGGTTCAGCCCATGAACCCGGTCCTTGACGTCGCTGCGCGCGGTCAGCATCAGCACCGGCAGGGTCTTGCCACGGCTGCGCAGGCGCGCCAGCACCTCGAAGCCGTCCATGCGCGGCAAGCCGACATCCAGCACGGCCACGGCGTACTCCTCGCTGGCCAGGGCCAGGTCGGCGGCCACGCCGTCATGCAGCACATCCACGGTCAGGCCATGGCTTTTCAAGGCCTGGGCCACGCTTTCGGCCAGTTGCAGGTGGTCTTCGACCAGCAGCACACGCATCGGATTCTCCCTGCTCGGGTGGGACGGTGGCGCGGAGTGTACCGCTGTCGGCAGGCCTGTGAAGCCCTGTCGACAAACCTTTCACGCTGAAAGGTTAGCGAAAGGTTGGTTACCTAGCATCGCACCACGGTCGCCCTACGCGCCGAAAAAAAGCACCAGCAAGGTGCAACGAATAAGAACAATAAACGGAGCCATCAGTGATGCTGTCATCGCAGCCTCAGGCGTTCGCGCCTACCCGTTCCTTTGCCGCACGCCCCTCCGCCATCGTCAGCGCCCTTGCGCTTGCCGGTGTCGCGCCGATGAGCCAGGCCGCCTTCTTCGAAGACAGCACGGCCACCTTCGAAACCCGCAACATGTACTTCAACCGCGACTTCCGCGACGGCACTAGTGCGCAGCAATCCAAGCGCGACGAGTGGGCCCAGGGCTTCATGCTCAACTTCGAGTCTGGCTACACCGATGGCACCGTGGGCTTCGGCCTGGATGCGCTGGGCATGCTCGGCATCAAGCTCGACTCCAGCCCCGACCGCACCGACACCGGCCTGCTGCCGACGCACGATGATGGCAAGGCCGCCGACGAGTACTCCAAGCTCGGCCTGACCGGCAAGGTGAAGGTGTCGCAGACCGAACTGAAGATCGGCACGCTGATCCCCGAACTGCCGACCCTGCAGCCCAACGATGGGCGCATCCTGCCGCAAACCTTCGAAGGCGGCCTGCTCACCTCGAAGGAGGTCAAGGGCCTGACCTTCACCGGAGGCCGACTGGACAAGGCCAAGGACCGCAACGACACCAACTGGGAAGACCTGGCCCTGAACAACAAGAACGGCCGCTTCGGTGGCTCGTTCAGCGCCGACAACCTGGACCTGGCCGGCCTCGACTACCAGTTCACCGATCGCATCACCGGCAGCTACCACTTTGCCCAGCTCGACGATATCTACCGCCAGCACTTCATCGGCATGGTCGCCACCCAGCCATGGGGCCCCGGCACCTTGGGCGCCGACCTGCGCCTGGCTGTGAGTGACGACGCCGGCGCCGCCAAGGCCGGCAACATCGACAACACCACCGTCAATGGCATGCTCAGCTACGCCCTGGGCGGGCACAAGGTCAGCGCCGCCTGGCAGCAATTGTCAGGCGACAGCGCCTTCCCGTACGTCGATGGTGCCGACCCGTACCTGGTCAACTTCGTCCAGATCAACGACTTCGCAGGCGCCGACGAGCGCTCCTGGCAGGCGCGCTACGACTACAACTTCGCCGCGCTCGGCGTGCCCGGCCTGACCTTCATGACCCGCTACATCAGCGGCGACAACGTCAGCCGCGCCGTCGGTGGCGAGGGCAAGGAGTGGGAACGCGATACCGAAATGAAGTACGTGGTACAAAGCGGCCCGTTGAAGAACGTCGCCGTGCGCCTGCGCAACGCCACCTTCCGCTCCAACTTCGCCCGCGACGCGGACGAGGTGCGGCTGCTGGTGAGCTACAGCGTGGCGCTGTGGTAACCCCATAGCGATAACTTGATAACAACAACGCTCACGGAGAAAGACGATGACCTACTCACTGCGCCGCCTCGTCCTCGCTACCGGCTGCCTGCTGCTGGCCGGCAACGCCCTCGCTGCCGAACCGAAACGCCCCGAATGCATTGCCCCCGCCTCGCCCGGCGGCGGCTTCGACCTGACCTGCAAACTGGTGCAGAGCGCCCTGGTGCAGGAAAAAATCCTCACCAAGCCGATGCGCGTCACCTACATGCCCGGCGGTGTTGGTGCGGTGGCCTACAACGCCGTGGTCGCCCAGCGCCCGGCCGATGCCGGCACCCTGGTGGCCTGGTCCAGCGGTTCGCTGCTGAACCTGGCCCAGGGCAAGTTCGGCCGCTTCGACGAGAACGCGGTGAAATGGCTGGCCGCCGTCGGCACCAGCTACGGCGCCATCGCAGTGAAAAGCGACTCGCCCTACAAGACCCTCGACGACCTGGTCGCAGCGTTGAAGAAAGACCCGAGCAAGGTGGTGATCGGCTCCGGCGGTACCGTCGGCAGCCAGGACTGGATGCAGACCGCCCTGATTGCCAAGGCCGCCGGCATCAACCCGCGTGACCTGCGCTACGTCGCCCTGGAAGGTGGCGGCGAGATCGCCACGGCGTTGCTGGGCGGGCATATCCAGGTAGGCTCGACCGACATCTCCGACTCCATGCCGCACATTCAGAGCGGCAACATGCGCATCCTCGCGGTGTTCTCGGAAAAGCGCCTGGACGAGCCCGAGATGAAAGACATCCCCACCGCCAAGGAACAGGGTTACGACATCGTCTGGCCAGTGGTACGCGGCTTCTACCTGGGGCCAAAGGTGAGCGACGAAGAATACGCCTGGTGGAAGCAGTCATTCGACAAGATGCTGGCTTCGGAAGACTTCGCCAAGTTGCGTGACCAGCGCGAACTGTTCCCGTTCGCCATGACCGGTGCAGAGCTGGACGGCTATGTGAAGAAGCAAGTGGCTGACTACAAGACACTGGCCAGGGAGTTTGGCCTGATCCAGTAACACGCCAACGCCCTTTCACCGACCCTGTGGGAGCGGGCGCGCCCGCGAAGAAGACACCGCGGTGCCTGGCACCGGCGTTGCCGGTGTTCGCGGGCATGCCCGCTCCCACAGGGCCCGTGCTCAATGAGGACTCTCTGATGATCCTGCAACGCATCTTCGCCCTGGCCCTGCTGGCGGTGTGCGCCGCCCTGGCCGTGATGGCCTGGCCTTACCAGGCGGCGTTTTCCTATGAACCGGTGGGCCCGCGCGCCTATCCGCTGTTGACGCTCGGCCTGCTCGGCCTGGGCCTGCTGTACCTGGTGTTCCGCCCCACCCCCATCGTGCGCAAGGACGACGAACCGGAACTGGACCGCGAGACCCTGATCAAGATCGCCGCCTGCGTCGGCCTGCTGATCGTGTTCGCCAGCACCTTCGAAGCCCTGGGCTTCATCCTCAGCGCCATCCTGGTCGGCGTGCCCATGGCCCGCCTGTACGGCGGCCGCTGGCTGCACAGCGCCATCGTGGTGGCGGGCATGAGCCTGTTTCTCTACTGGCTGTTCGACCGCGTGATGGACGTGCCCCTGCCCCTTGGCCTGCTGAGCGTACTGGAGAACTGACACATGGATACCTTGAGCTACCTGGGCCAGGGCTTCGGCGTCGCCCTGTCCCCCTACAACCTGGTCACCGCCCTCACCGGCACGCTGATCGGTACCGTGGTCGGCCTGCTGCCGGGCCTGGGCCCGATCAACGGCGTGGCCTTGCTGATCCCCATCGCCTTCGCCCTCGGCCTGCCGCCGGAATCGGCGCTGATCCTACTGGCAGCGGTGTACCTGGGCTGCGAGTACGGCGGACGTATCAGTTCGATCCTGCTGAACATCCCCGGCGAAGCCTCGACCGTGATGACCACTCTCGATGGCTACCCGATGGCCCGCAATGGTCTGGCTGGCGTAGCGCTGTCGCTGTCGGCCTGGAGTTCGTTCATCGGTGCGCTGATCGCCACCTGCGGCATGGTGCTGTTCGCACCGCTGCTGGCGAAATGGGCAATCGCCTTCGGCCCGGCGGAGTACTTCGTGCTGATGGTGTTTGCCATCGTCGCGCTCGGCGGCATGGCCGGCGACAAGCCGCTGAAAACCTTCATTGCCGCATTGATCGGCCTGTTCCTGTCGGCAGTCGGCATCGATGCCAACAGTGGCGTGTACCGCTTCACCGGCGACAGCGTGCACCTGGCCGACGGCATCCAGTTCGTGGTACTGGTGCTGGGCCTGTTCTCCATCAGCGAAATCCTCCTGCTGCTGGAAAAGACCCACCATGGCCACCAGGCAGTCAAAGCCACCGGCCGCATGCTGTTCAACTTCAAGGAAGCGGCCTCGGTGTTCGTGGTCAACATCCGCTGCGGCCTGCTTGGCTTCATCATGGGTGTGCTGCCTGGTGCCGGTGCAACACTGGCGAGCGCCGTGGCCTACATGACCGAAAAACGCCTGGCGGGCGACAAGGGCAAGTTCGGCAAGGGCGACGCCCGCGGCCTGGCCGCACCGGAAACCGCCATCGGCGCCTCCTGCTGTGGCGCCCTGGTACCGATGCTGACCTTGGGCGTACCTGGCTCGGGCACCACCGCGGTGATGATCGGCGCGCTGACCTTGTACAACATCACCCCGGGCCCGCTGTTGTTCGAACAGCAGCCAGACATCGTCTGGGGCCTGATCGCCTCGCTGTTCGTCGCCAACATCATGCTGGTGATCCTCAACATCCCGATGATCCGCATCTTCACCCGCATCCTCGCCGTGCCAAACTGGGCGCTGGTACCGGTGATCGCCATCATCACCGCAATCGGCGTTTACGCCGTGCATGCCACTACCTTCGACCTGTTCCTGATGGTCGGTATCGGCATCATGGGCTATATCCTGCGCAAGCTGGACTTCCCGCTGTCGCCGATCCTGCTCGGTTTCATCCTCGGTGGGCTGATGGAGCAGAACCTGCGCCGGGCGCTGTCTATCTCCAACGGCGAACTGGGCATCCTCTGGTCGAGCCCGATCAGCATGTCGGTATGGGTACTGACCATTTGCATGCTGACCCTGCCGCTGCTGCGCATCTGGCGCAAACGCAGCCTGCAGCGCCGGGCGATGGCCGATGCCTGATCGCTCGTTGCCGTTGTTTGTCGCGACCGGGCTGGTCGGCCTTGCTGGCGGTTTTGCCGCCAGCAAGGTCGGCTGGCCTTTGCCATGGATGGTCGGCTCGTTGCTGGCGATCATCCTGGTGCGCTGCCTGACACCCTGGCAGCTCCCGGAAATCCCCAATGGCCGCAAATGCGGGCAATGCATCATCGGCATCGGCATTGGCCTGCACTTCACCCCGGCGGTGATCGAGCAGGTGGCCAGCCATTTCGCACTGATCTTCTTCGGCGCGCTGTTCACCACCTTGTCCAGCGTGATCAGCGTATGGCTGCTGCGGCGCACCGGTGAAGACCGTGCCACGGCGTTCTTCGCCAGCATGCCGGGTGGTTCGGGGGAGATGGTCAACCTTGGCGCCCGCAATGGCGCAGTGCTCAGCCAGGTGGCGGCGGCGCAAAGCCTGCGCGTACTGGCGGTGGTACTGTGCGTGCCGGCGCTGTTCAAGTTCCTGCTGGGTGACGGGGTACCGCTGAATCACACCGGCAGTGTGAGCTGGGGCTGGCTGGCGCTGATTGCACCGCTGGGCGTTGCCGTCGCCCTGCTGTGGCAGCGCTTGCGCCAGCCCAACCCGTGGTTGTTCGGGCCATTGTTGGTCGCAGCCACCGTGAGCCTGGCGGGCGACCTGCAGATAACCCTGCCCAATGGCGCCAGCCAGATCGGCCAGTGGTTGATCGGCAGCGGCCTGGCCTGCCACTTCAACCGCGCGTTCTTCCGCCGCGCACCGTCGTTCCTGGGCCGCACCCTGGTGGCCACGGCGTTGTGCATGGCGATTGCCGGCAGTGCCGCATGGGTGCTGAGCATGATGACCGCGCTGGATCTGCGTTCGCTGACATTGGGGATGATGCCGGGCGGAATTGCCGAGATGAGCCTGACGGCGGAGACCCTGCAGCTGTCGGTGCCGCTGGTGACGGCGCTGCAGGTGATGCGCTTGTTGTTTGTGCTGTTTCTGGCAGAGCCGTTGTTCCGGGTGTGGAACGCAACCCCGGAATGACTGTGACGGCCTCTTCGCGGGTAAACCCGCTCCCACAGGGACCACACAAGCCCTGAGGGTAGTGCAGAACCTGTGGGAGCGGGTTCACCCGCGAAGAAGGCAACGCGACATTTCAGGCCTTTACAAGGGTGGCAATGCCCAGTTGATCGGCGCCAGCCCACGCTGCTCGAGGAAACTGTTGGCCCGGCTGAAATGCCCGCACCCCAGGAACCCACGGTAAGCCGACAACGGTGATGGATGCACCGATTTCAGCACCAGGTGCTTGGTCCCGTCGATCAGCTTCTGCTTGCTTTGCGCATGCGAGCCCCACAGCAGGAACACCACGTTCGGGCACTGCTCGCTAACCACCTGGATGATCCGGTCGGTAAAGAACTCCCAGCCCTTCTTGGCATGCGACGCGGCATTGGCGCGCTCCACGGTCATGGTCGTGTTGAGCAACAGCACACCCTGCTCGGCCCAGCTCTGCAGGTAGCCATGACTGGCAATCGGGATGTTCAGGTCGCGCTGCAGCTCCTTGTAGATGTTGACCAGCGACGGTGGCGTGGCCACGCCCGGCTGCACCGAGAAGCACAGGCCATGCGCCTGGCCCGGCCCGTGGTAAGGGTCCTGGCCAAGGATGACCACCTTCACCTGGTCCAGCGGCGTCGAGTTGAGTGCGTTGAAGATCAACGGCCCTGGCGGGTAGATCTCTTTGCCGGCGGCGTACTCGCTGCGCAGGAACTCGCGCAACTGATGCATGTAGGGCTGGTCGAATTCCGCGCGCAAGGCGGCCTTCCAGCTGGGTTCGAGTTTGATGCGATCGTCGTCAGTCATGGGGCCTTCCATAAACAATGGCGCGACACTAGGTAAGCCCTTCCCGCTTGTCAAACGATCCGACCGACGACCGGCATGTTCGGCCAGGCAAGCCATACTTGGGCGATGACTTGCGCGAGGTAGTCCATGGCCATTCATTGCGAGGTACTCACCGGCGCCGATGGCGCCCGCATCGGCATCGCCACCCTGGATGCGCCCAAGGCGCTCAATGCGCTGAGCCTGCCGATGATCGAAGTATTGGGCGAACAGTTGCACGCCTGGGCCCGCGACCCAGGAATCGTCTGCGTGCTGCTGCGCGGCAACGGTGCCAAGGCCTTCTGTGCCGGCGGTGATGTGCGTGCGCTGGTACAAGCCTGCCGCGACCACCCTGGTAGCGTGCCCCCGCTGGCCGCCACCTTCTTCGCCGCCGAATATCGCCTGGACTTTGCCCTGCACACCTATCCCAAGCCGCTGCTGTGCTGGGGGCACGGGCATGTGCTGGGCGGCGGCATGGGCCTGCTGCAGGGCGCCAATGTGCGTATTGTCACCCCCAGCAGTCGGCTGGCCATGCCGGAAATCAGCATCGGCCTGTATCCGGATGTGGGCGCCAGCTGGTTCCTTGCCCGCCTGCCGGGCAAGCTGGGATTGTTCCTCGGCCTGACGGGTGCGCCGATCAATGCCCACGACGCCCTGGACCTGGGCCTGGCCGACCGATTTCTGGGCGAGTACCAGCAAGAGGCGCTGATCGAGGAACTGCTGCAACTGAACTGGCAGGAACAGACCGCCCTGCAACTGAACAGCCTGCTCAAGGCCGAACAGCACCGCGTCTGCGCCGAGTTGCCCGAGGCCCAGTGGCTACCAAGGCGACAGGTGATCGATCAGTTGCTCGACGTGGCCGACGCAGCTGCCGCCTGGCGTGCGCTGGAGGGGCTCAAGCACCACGGCGACCCGCTGCTGGCAGATGCCGGCCAACGGTTGCATGAAGGTTGCCCACTGACCGCACATCTGGTGTGGGAACAGATCCGCCGGGCACGGCACCTGTCGTTGGCGCAGGTATTCCAGATGGAATACAACATGAGCCTGAACTGCTGCCGCCACCCGGAATTCAGCGAAGGCGTGCGTGCGCGCCTGCTGGACAAGGACAACCAGCCGCACTGGCACTGGCCCGATGTGGCGCAAGTGCCGGCGGCGGTGGTGGAGGCGCATTTTGCCAAGGTGTGGGAGGGGCGGCATCCGCTGGCGGATCTCGGGTAGCTTCGAGAAGTTGGGGCTGCATTGCAGCCCATCGCGACACAAGGCCGCTCCCACAGGTACAGCGATGGTTTCCAATGCTGCGCCGTACCTGTGGGAGCGGCCTTGCGTCGCGAAAGGGGCGCAACGCGCCCCCGGTTTTCAATTCACCTACCGCTGCCAGTTCCCCCCTTGCCCGTGCCCACGCCGCCCGTCCCCGCGCCGGTCACCATCCCCCCGCCCGTTGGAGTGCCAACGGTCCTTCTGCTGATAGCGCTGGCTGCCATCGCGATAATCATGACGATCCCGGTCGCGCCCATAGTCATACCGCTGGCGGTTGCCATAGTCGTTGCGTGGGTTGCCATACCATTGCTTCATCCCCGGCTGCGGATGAGACCGGTAGTGAGGCGCGGGCGCCGAGCGGTAGTAGTAGCGTGGCGCAGGCTGATAGTAATAACGGGGCTGCGGCGCTACGTAATAGCGGTCATAACGGTAATAATCCGGTGACACATAACGGTCGGAGTAGTAGTGGTCCGATCGGTAATAGCCCCCGCTCTCGTAGTACGGAACGCAGGCGGAAGTCATCAGCCCCAGCAGGGCGATCAACAGGATTCGATAGGACATGGCGGCCTCCTGGACCGCTGGAGTGCCCGAACAGCGGCGCTGGCGAGCGTCGATGCGAAATGCGATCATCGACACTGAATAAGACAGTGCCGCCAAGGTGCAGTGCCATTTCTGCAACAATTTGATACAGGTGAATGGCGGCCATGCCCGACAACCAGCACTGCCCCGCTTGTGGCTCCCTCAACCAGTGCAGCTTGGCCGATCCGCGCCGAGCCACCCAGGCCTGCTGGTGTTACAGCGTGACCATCGACCCTGCCGTGCTCGAAGCCCTGCCCGCCGAGTTGCGCGACAAAGCCTGCCTGTGCCCGCGCTGCGCCGCCGTCGAAGAACAACTTCGCTCCCCCGCTTCCGACTGACCGTTTGCCATGCGCCTCGACCGTTTCCTCGCCAACCTGCCCAGCCACAACCGCCAGCAAGTCCGTCTGATGCTGGCGCAACGCCGTGTGCGGGTGGATGGCCAAGTGGTCAGCGACCCACTGGCCGAAGTGCGCGAATTCAGCCGCGTGGAGCTGGACGATCAGCTGCTGCAGGCTGGCCGCCCGGCACGCTACCTGATGTTGCACAAGCCCGCAGGCTGCGTCAGCGCCACCCAGGACCCGCAACACCGCACCGTGCTCGACCTGCTGCCAGCCGGTTTGCGTGAGGACCTGCACATTGCCGGGCGGCTGGACTTCAACACTACGGGCTTGATGATCCTGACCAACGATGGCCAATGGTCACGCCGGCTTACCCAGCCCGCGACCAAGCTGCCCAAGCACTACCTGGTGCAAACCGAGGACGAGATTGGCGAGCACTATGTGGCCAAGTTCCTCGAGGGCTTCTACTTCGCTTTCGAAGACCTCACCACCCTGCCCGCCCAGCTGGACATCCTCGGGCCGCGCCAGGCACGGCTGTCGATCATCGAAGGGCGCTATCACCAGGTGAAGCGCATGTTCGGCCATTTCGACAACAAGGTGGTGGGGTTGCATCGGGAGAGCATGGGGGCGATCCGGCTGGACCCGGGGTTGGCGCCTGGGGCGTTTCGTGAGCTGACGGCGGATGAAATAGCGACGGTCTAATCAGCCTGTACCGGCCTCTTCGCGGGCACGCCCGCTCCCACAGGTACACCACAGGCCTCCGGGCTGGTGTAATCCCTGTGGGAGCGGGCGAGCCCGCGAAGAGGCCGGACCAGACAGATCAGGGGTCGTCATACGACCGCTCAGCGACAAAAGTCACATTTTCCCCCGAACGGCACTTGCGGGATTCCCGACCCACTGCTTGAATCCAAATCGTCAGTCTGCATGTGACTACCAAGTCACGCCCGCAGCCGAAGACACTTTTTGCCGGCCACCCAAGGCCTCGATGCCTTGGGGCACGGCGAATTGCCCGCCAAAAACAATACCGTCGACGCACGTGCCAAGGATCGACACAGGGCCCCCCGGTTTCTCTTCAGGCAAATGCCTACCTGTCATAAAGAACGTGCACCCTAGGTGACGCGAATACCCTTTTTGCGCCAGGAGTCGATGACATGAGGCCAGAAATCGCTGTACTTGATATCCAAGGTCAGTATCGGGTTTACACGGAGTTCTATCGCGCGGATGCGGCCGAGAATACGATCATCCTGATCAATGGCTCGCTTGCCACCACGGCCTCGTTCGCCCAGACGGTACGTAACCTGCACCCGCAGTTCAACGTTGTACTGTTCGACCAGCCATACGCTGGCAAATCCAAGCCGCACAATCGCCAGGAACGCTTTATCAGCAAGGAGACCGAAGCGCATATTCTCCTCGAGCTGATCGAGCACTTCCAGGCAGACCACGTGATGTCGTTCTCGTGGGGTGGCGCAAGTACGCTGCTGGCGCTGGCGCACCAGCCGCGGGGCGTGAAGAAGGCAGTGGTGAGTTCGTTCTCACCGGTGATCAACGAACCGATGCGCGACTACCTGGACCGTGGTTGCCAGTACCTGGCCGCCTGCGACCGTTATCAGGTCGGCAATTTGATCAACGACACCATCGGCAAACACCTGCCGTCACTGTTCAAGCGCTTCAACTACCGCCATGTCAGCAGCCTGGACAGCCACGAATATGCGCAGATGCACTTCCATATCAACGAGGTGCTGCAACATGACCTGGAGCGGGCGCTGGATGGTGCACGCAATATCGACATCCCGGTACTTTTCATCAATGGTGACCGCGACGAGTACACCACGGTCGAAGATGCGCGGCAGTTCAGCAAGCACGTGGGCCGAAGCCACTTCAGCGTGATCCGCGATGCAGGCCACTTCCTGGATATGGAAAACAAGGCCGCTTGCGAGGACACTCGCAGTGTCATGCTGGGGTTCCTGAAGCCAACCGTGCGTGAACCTCGTCAACGTTACCAGCCTGTAAAACAGGGGCAGCATGCATTGGCCATCTGAGCAACTCGGCGTCCTGTGGCTCAAACCCGCAACCATGGGGCGCCGACAAGCTTTTTAATAACTTGGGCTTCTAATTCGTTGAGGGTTCTGGTAAAAAGTGCTGCGCAAACGCGGGTATAGTTTAGTGGTAAAACGAAAGCTTCCCAAGCTTTAGTTGAGGGTTCGATTCCCTCTACCCGCTCCACATCGCATTCCCGCATGGCGTTCCAGCAACGTCATCGCTGTCAAAAGGAGCCCAGGCTCCTTTTTTCGTTTCTCCCCCTCCCTTTGACCTGCCCCATGGCCATTTGCCTGCCGATCCGCTTCAATGCGTGGATGGATTCGTGAAGCATTTCGAAAGGACGACGCATGTTTCTCTCCCGCTGGCTACCGGGCCTTGCCAACCTGCTGCACTACCGCCGCGAGTGGTTCCACGCCGACCTGCAGGCCGGCCTCTCGGTGGCGGCGATCCA
The DNA here is from genome assembly GCF_054792385.1 of Pseudomonas sp. SA233. Lineage (NCBI taxonomy): Bacteria > Pseudomonadati > Pseudomonadota > Gammaproteobacteria > Pseudomonadales > Pseudomonadaceae > Pseudomonas > Pseudomonas sp. SA233. Next base: position 4,617,050 of record NZ_CP096449.1, read on the forward strand.
GATTCCCATTGCCATCGCCTACGCGCAGATCGTCGGCCTGCCGCCGCAGTACGGCCTGTATGCCTGTGTGCTGCCGATGATGGTCTATGCCCTTATCGGGAGCTCGCGCCAGCTGATGGTCGGCCCAGACGCCGCCACTTGCGCGATGATCGCCGGCGCCGTGGCGCCGTTGGCCATGGGCGAACCGCACCGGATTGCCGAGCTGTCGGTGATCGTCACCTTGCTGGTCGGGGTAATGCTGATCGCGGCCGGGGTGGCCCGGGCCGGGTTCATCGCCAGCTTCTTCTCGCGGCCGATCCTGATCGGTTATCTCAACGGTATCGGCCTGAGCCTGATCGCCGGGCAGTTGTCCAAGGTGGTGGGGTTCAAGATCGAGGGCGACGGTTTCATCCTCAGCCTGATCAACTTCTTCCAGCGCCTGGGCGAAATCCACTGGGTGACGCTGCTCATCGGCATCGCCGCACTGGGCCTGCTGATCTGGCTGCCACGACGCTACCCCCAGCTGCCTGCGGCGCTAACTGTAGTGGCGCTGTTCATGCTGCTGGTCGGCCTGCTCGGCCTTGACCGCTTTGGCGTCGCCATTCTCGGCCCGGTACCTGCCGGCATCCCGCAGCTGGCCTGGCCACACAGTAACCTGGCAGAAATGAAAAGCCTGCTGCGCGACGCCCTGGGTATCGCCACCGTCAGCTTCTGCAGCGCCATGCTCACCGCACGCAGCTTTGCCGCCCGGCACGGCTACGCGATCAACGCCAACCACGAATTCGTCGCCTTGGGCGTAAGCAACCTGGCTGCCGGGGTTTCCCAGGGCTTTGCCATCAGCGGTGCAGACTCGCGCACTGCGGTCAACGACATGGTCGGTGGCAAGAGCCAACTGGTGGGCATCATCGCAGCACTGGTCATCGCCCTGATCCTGTTGTTCTTCACCGCGCCGATGGCGTGGATCCCGCAGGCAGCGCTGGGTGCCGTGCTGCTGATGGCAGGCTGGGGGCTGATCGACATCAAGTCGCTGAAGCACATTCGCCGCCTGAGCCGCTTCGAGTTCTGGCTGTGCCTGCTGACCACGGTCGGTGTGCTGAGCCTGGGCGTGCTGCCCGGCATCGTGTTTGCCGTGACCCTGGCGATCCTGCGCCTGCTGTACAGCATCTATCAGCCCACCGACGCGGTGCTGGGCTGGCTGCCCGGCACCGAAGGCCAGGTGGACATCCGCAAACACAAGGATGCCCGCACCGTGCCAGGCCTGGTGGTGTACCGCTTCGACGACGCGATCCTGTTCTTCAACGCCGACTACTTCAAGATGCGCCTGCTCGAAGCGGTGCAGAGCCAGGAACGACCCAGGGCCGTGCTGTTCGATGCCGAGGCGGTGACCAGCATCGACGTCAGCGGCATCGCCGCCCTGCGCGAAGTGCGCGACACCCTGGCCGCCCAGGGCATCTTCTTCGCCATCGCCCGCGCCCGCGGCACCTTCCTGCGCATGCTGGTGCGCTCGGGGATGGCCCGGGAGATGGAAGACAAACTGCTGTTCGGCTCGGTGCGGGCGGGCATTCGCGCCTATCGGGTTTGGCGTAACAGGAGTCGCGTTGAGCAACGGGCTGAACAAGGTTGAAGCATTGCGTCGTTGCTACTGGCCATATCGCCAGCAAGCCGGCTCCCACAGGTACTGCACTGCTCTCAAGGCCTGTGGCGAACCGTGGGAGCTGGCTTGCCGGCGATAGGGCCAGTACAGGCTGCACAAAGCAGTTGCCTGGACACCAACCCTCGCACACCTTGCATGACATGCTAAAGTCGCCCCCGTTCCCGCTCCACCCAACGGACCCCAGCATGCCCGCACTAGACGCCACCCTCACCCCCTGGCCGGAACTCGCCGCCCGCCACCCTTGCGACGCCCTGATGCTGGGCAACGGCGCCAGCCGCGTGCTGTGGAAGCCGTTCGGCTACTTCTCGCTGTTCGAGGAAGCGCAACGTGCCGGGCGCAAGAAAGGCCTGGCCGTCAGCGACCAGGCACTGTTCAAGTCACTGGGTACGGAACTGTTCGAGCCGGTGCTCAGCGCCCTCAACACCACCGTGCGCACCAACGCCGCGCTGGCCATCAACTCCACCGCGCCGCTGAACCGCTACTACTCGATCAAGGAAGCGCTGATCCACGCCGTACGCACGGTGCACCTGCCGTGGCCACTCATGCCGGCCACGACCCTGGCAACCCTCAACCAGGCCCTGCGCGGCTACCGCAGCGTCTACACCAGCAACTACGACCTGCTGCTACCGTGGGCCGTGCAACACGCCCCGCAGGGTTTCGCCGAACTGTTCGACGAGCAAGGCTTCTTCGACGTGCGCCGCACCAACGGCGAAAGCACGCGGGTACTGCACCTGCATGGCGGCCTGCACCTGCTCAAGCTGCCCGACGGCACCACCCGCCAACGCAGTGCCGACAGCGCCGAACTGCTCGATGGTTTTGCCGTGAACATCCCGGGCGAAGTGCCGCTGTTCGTCAACGAAGACCGCAGCGACGAGAAGCTGCGCGCCATCCGCAACTCTGACTACCTGGGCTGGTGCCTGGGGCAACTGGCGCGGGAAAGCCAGGGGCTATGCCTGTTCGGGCTGCACCTGGGCAGCAGTGACCAGCATCTGCTCGAAGCCATCCGACAGGCCCGGCCGAAGCATCTGTCGATTGCCATACGGCCATTGAGCGAGGCATCGGTGATCAACCAGAAGCAGCATTTTGTCGACAGGTTCGGGGATATGCCGGGGACAGTGCTGCACTTCTTTGATGCCAGTACGCATCCGTTGGGACAGGCAGAACTGGCTATCGAGGCGCCAGCTCGCACCTGATCGCTCAACGCAGTCAGCTGCAGGAGCTGCCTGGTGTCGCAACGTCAGAGCAACCCATCCGCACGCAACAACGTCTCCAGGCAATGCTCCTGCACCCCGTAAAAGGCCTTGAGCTGCCCGATCTTCTCCAGCAACGCGCCGTTGTCCCCTGCCTGACGCCGCTTCACCGCAAGAATCATCTTGTTCTTGTTGGTGTGCTCCAGCGAAATGAACTCGAACACCTTGGTCTCATACCCGCAGGCTTCGAGGTACAGCGCGCGCAGGCTGTCGGTCAGCATTTCGGCCTGCTGGCCCATGTGCAGGCCGTACTGCAGCATCGGTTGCAACAACCCCGGGCTGTGCAGTTGCGGGCGGATCTGCTTGTGGCAGCACGGCGAGCACATGATGATCGCGGCGTTGCAGCGGATGCCGGTGTGGATGGCGTAGTCGGTGGCGATGTCGCAGGCATGCAGGGCGATCATCACTTCGATGGCCTCGGGCACCACGCTACGCACGTCACCACACTGGAACTCCAGGCCCGGGTGCTCCAGGCGCAAGGCGGCGGCGTTGCACAGGTCGACCATGTCCTGGCGCAGCTCGACGCCGGTTACCTGCGCTTCGCGGCCCAGGCTATTGCGCAGGTAGTCGTGCATGGCAAAGGTCAGGTAGCCCTTGCCTGAGCCGAAGTCGGCCACCCGCAGCGCCTGCTCCGCCGGCACCGGTGCACTGGCCAGGGCGTGGTCGAAGACTTCGATGAACTTGTTGATCTGCTTCCACTTGCGCGACATCGACGGTATCAGCGCGCCTTGTGCGTCAGTAACCCCGAGATCACGCAGGAACGGCCGTGAAAGCTCCAGATAGCGCTTCTTCTCGCGGTCATGGCCGCTGCTGCTGGCAGCTTCGCGTGGCGCCTGTGCGCCGTGGCGCTGGAGCATGGGCTTGCCCTTCTTGCTGAAGGTCAACTGCACTTCACCGTCGGCATCGAACAGGTGCGCGTTGCGGAAACTGTCCGGTAGCAGCTCGGCGACCAGCGCCTGGGCCTGCTCCAGCGCCAGGTTGCGGGTGATGTCGCGGGTCTGGTGGCGATAGACCAGCGACAGGCACGGCTGGCCCTTGACCTGCAGCGGCTTGGCAATGATCCGTTGCAGGGTCTGGTCGGCACCGACATGGCGCGCCAATACCAGTTTGACCAGGGTATTGCCATGCAGGGCGGCGTTCAGCAGGTCGAGAAACTGGGTGCGCGCATCCGGCGCGGATGGGGCAGAAGAACTGGCGGACATGGAAAAACGGTGCCTCGGGTAGCGGGGAGCGCATGGCGCAATGCACGCATTCTACAGGGTGGCTAACTTCCTGTGGGAGATCGCCCAGTCCTTTGGGCTGCGCTGTCGCGTAGGGAGCTGAATTCGCAAGCGGTACGCGTACCCTGTGGGAGCGGCTTTAGCCGCGAAGAATCCAACGCGGTGCATGGCCCCGGCTGCGCCGGTGTTCGCGGCTAAAGCCGCTCCTACAGGGGGGCGCGTCAAGCCATCGGGGTCGGCTCAATCGAGAATCACCAACCGGTTGGGCAACTCGTTACGCGCATGGGTAGGCGGCACATGTTCGCTGAGCAGTTCGCCGCACGCTTCTATGCACTCCACAAACCCCTGCAAGGTGCGGCCCTGGCGTACCTGTTCGGCAAGGCGGGCGACGATGGCCGCGCGGGCGGTGGCATCCAGATGGCGCTCGATACCGCGGTCGACCAGGATCTCCACATGCCGCTCCGCCTCGCTGACGAAGATCAGTACACCCGTGGCACCGGCAGTGTGCTGCAGGTTCTGTTCGCGAAACTGCTGGCGGGCCAGGCGCGAGGCGCGCCAGCGGCGCAGGGCCCGGGGGATCAGCCAGCCGGCCAGGCGCGGGCTGCGCAGCAGCAGGCACAAGCCTACGAACAGCAGCACATTGGCCACCAGCAAGCCACGCACTCCGGGCCAACCCAGCAGCCAGTGCAACAGGGCCGGCACGGCCAGCGCCAGCACGGCGGCCCAGAACAACGGCCAGTAGGCGTAGTCATCGGCCCGGCGGGCCAGCACCGTCACCAGTTCGGCATCGGTGCGCCGTTCGGCACGGGCAATGGCTTCGGCGATCTGGCGCTGATGGTATTCGTCGAGGGGGGTCATGCCGTCGGTCTCTTGAGCGTTCTTATAGTTGTTGTCCCGGCATTCGGGGCTTCATCCGCAGGCGACATATTCAGGCATAATCCGCCGCTGGAAGAAATGCCTGCAAATCGTACAACAATAGCCGCCTGAAAACTTCGGCCGCGCGCGTATCACCGTGGATACGGCACAGGCCTCACAACGGAATTGATGATGAAACTGTCTTTGCTGGGCCTGGCCATGGGCCTTGCCAGTCAGGCGGCACTCGCCGCCCCCTCCGCCCCGCCCCTGCAGGACAAGCAGGCGTTCATCGACCATCTGATCAGCCAGATGACCGAAGCCGAGAAGATCGGCCAACTGCGCCTGATCAGTATCGGGCCGGAAATGCCCAAGGATAAGATCCGCGAGGAAATTGCCGCCGGGCGCATCGGCGGTACCTTCAACTCACGCACGGCCCCCGAGAACCGCCCCATGCAGGACGCGGCGATGCGTAGCCGGCTGAAGATTCCGATGTTCTTCGCCTACGACACCGTCCACGGCGAACGCACCATTTTCCCGATCGGCCTGGGCATGGCCGCGACCTGGGACATGGACGCCGTCGCCAAGGTCGGCCGCACCGCCGCCATCGAAGCCGCGGCCGACGCCCTGGACATGACCTTCGCACCGATGGTCGACATCGCCCGCGACCCGCGCTGGGGCCGCACCAGTGAAGGCTTCGGCGAGGATACCTACCTGACCTCGAAGATCGGCCAGGTGATGGTCCGCTCGTTCCAGGGCAGCAGCCCGGCCAACCCCGACAGCATCATGGCCATCGTCAAGCACTTCGCCCTGTATGGCGCGGTGGAAGGCGGGCGCGACTACAACACGGTCGATATGAGCCTGCCGAAAATGTACAACGACTACCTGCCACCCTACCGCGCCGCGCTCGACGCTGGTGCCGGCGGGGTGATGGTGGCGCTGAACTCGATCAACGGCGTGCCGGCCACCTCCAATACCTGGCTGATGAACGACCTGCTGCGCAAGGAGTGGGGCTTCAAGGGCGTGACCATCAGCGACCATGGCGCCATCCAGGAGCTGATCCGCCATGGCGTCGCCCGCGACGGGCGCGAAGCCGCCAAGCTGGCGATCAAGGCCGGCATCGACATGAGCATGAACGACACCCTGTACGGCGAAGAGCTGCCAGGCCTGCTGAAGTCTGGCGAAGTGACCCAGGCCGAACTGGACCAGGCAGTGCGCGAAGTACTGGGCGCCAAGTACGACATGGGCCTGTTCAAGGACCCGTACGTGCGCATCGGCAAGGCCGAAACTGACCTGAAGGACTACTACGGCAACGACCGCCTGCACCGCGACGCCGCGCGTGACGTGGCGCGCCGCAGCCTGGTACTGCTGGAAAACCACAACCAGACCCTGCCGCTGAAAAAGGCCGGCACCATCGCCCTGGTCGGCCCGCTGGCCGATGCCCCGATCGACATGATGGGCAGCTGGGCTGCCGACGGCAAACCGGTGCACTCGGTGACCGTGCGCGAAGGCCTGCGCCGCGCCGTGGAGGGCAAGGCCAAGCTGGTCTACGCCAAAGGTTCCAACGTCACCGGCGACAAGGCGATGTTCGATTACCTGAACTTCCTCAACTTCGATGCTCCGGAAATCGTCGACGACCCGCGCCCGCCCGCGGTGCTGATCGACGAGGCGGTGAAGGCGGCAAAGCAGTCCGATGTGGTGGTGGCAGTGGTCGGCGAATCCCGCGGCATGTCCCACGAGTCGTCGAGCCGTACCACCCTGGAAATCCCGGCCAGCCAGCGGGAGCTGATCAAGGCCCTGAAAGCCACCGGCAAGCCACTGGTGCTGGTGCTGATGAACGGCCGCCCACTGTCGATTGCCTGGGAACGCGAGCAGGCCGACGCCATCCTGGAAACCTGGTTCGCCGGTACCGAAGGCGGCAACGCGATCGCCGACGTACTGTTCGGCGATTACAACCCGTCCGGCAAGCTGGCCATCACCTTCCCGCGTTCGGTCGGGCAGATCCCGATGTACTACAACCACACCCGTATCGGCCGGCCCTTCACACCGGGCAAGCCGGGCAACTACACCTCGCAGTACTTCGAAGAGCCCAATGGCCCGCTGTACCCGTTCGGCTATGGCCTGAGCTACAGCAGCTTCGAGCTGTCGGGGCTGAAGCTGTCGAACAAGGACCTCAGGCGTGGCGACACGCTGGAGGCCAAGGTGACGGTGAAGAACACCGGCAAGGTGGCAGGCGAGACCGTGGTGCAGCTGTACCTGCAGGATGTATCGGCATCGATGAGCCGCCCGGTGAAGGAACTGAAGAACTTCCAGAAGCTGATGCTCAAGCCTGGCGAATCGCGCACGTTGAGCTTCCGCATCAGCGAAGAAGACCTGAAGTTCTACAATGGCCAACTGCAGCGGGTTGCCGAGCCAGGGGAATTCAATGTCCAGGTCGGCCTGGATTCCCAGGCGGTGCAACAGCAGAGCTTTGAACTGCTGTAACTGACAGGTTATGCCTGTACCGGCCCCTTCGCGGGCTTGCCCGCTCCCACAGGTAATGCACAGGTCCATCGGGCTGTGAATCTTCTGTGGGAGCGGGCAAGCCCGCGAATAGGCCAGCCCTGATACCCCATTTATTCGGATCCGCCCCATGCCCTTTTCCGTTCGCGCCCTGCGTCTGGGGCTGATCTCCCTGCTGATCGTGCTGGGCACCGCCCTCAGCGCCGGCTGGGCCATGCACCAGGCCAAGCGCCAGGCCATGGAAGCCGACGCCCAGCGTGCCAGCCAGCAGTTGGGCCTGTATGCCAATGCCCTGCACACGCTGATCGACCGCTACCGCGCCCTGCCCGCCGTGCTGGCGCTGGACCCGGAACTGATCGCCGCCCTGCGCGGCCCGGTCAGCGAACCGATGCAGGACGCCCTGAACCGCAAGCTCGAACGCATCAACGGCGCTGCCAACTCCTCCACCCTCGAACTGCTCGACCGCACCGGCCTGGCCATCGCCGCCAGCAACTGGCGGCTGCCCAGCAGCTATGTGGGCTCCAACTACGGTTTCCGCCCCTACTTCAAGCAAACCCGCAGCCAAGGCAGTGGCCGCTTCTACGCAGTCGGTGTGACCAGTGGCGTGCCGGGCTACTTCCTCGCCAGCGCGGTGAACGACGAGCATGGCCGCTTCCTCGGCGCCATGGTGGTTAAGCTGGAGTTCCCCGAACTGGAGCGCGAGTGGCGCCAGGGCAGCGACATCCTGTTGGTCAGCGATGCCCGTGGCATCACCTTCATCGCCAACCAGGACGGCTGGCGCTACCGCGAGCTGCAGCCGCTCAATGGTGCCGACCGTGCCGAACTGGCCGAAACCCGTCAGTACGACAAGCAACCGCTGGTGCCGCTACAGCACCAGGTGCTGACCCGCTTTGCCGCCAACAGCACCCTCAGCCGCGTGCAAGGCCCGGAGGGTAGCGCCGAGTACCTGTGGGAAAGCCTGCCGCTGGAAAGTGAAAACTGGACCTTGCATCTGCTGCGCAAGCCGCAGGTGGCCGCCGACGGTCGCAATGCCGCCCTCGGCGCCGCCGCCGTGTGGCTGAGCCTGGTGTTCGCTGCGCTGTTCGTCAGCCAGCGCCTGCGCCTTGCCCGCCTGCGCCAGCGTAGCCGGGAGGAGCTCAAGCGCCAGGTCGAGGAACGCACCCGTGAGCTGCGCACCGCCCAGGAGGGGCTGGTGCAATCGGCCAAGCTGGCGGCGCTTGGGCAGATGTCGGCGGCCATGGCCCATGAAATCAACCAGCCGCTGACCACCCAGCGCATGCAGCTGGAAACCCTGCGTCTGCTGCTCGACCATGGCCGATATGACGAAGCACGCCAGGCACTGGAGCCGCTGGAGCAGATGCTCACGCGCATGGCCGCGCTCACCAGTCACCTGAAAACCTTCGCCCGCAACAGCCCGGTCGGCCTGCGCGAACGCCTCGACCTGGCCACCGTGGTCGACCAGGCACTGCACCTGCTGGAGGCGCGTATTCGCAGCGAAGAAGTGGAGGTAGCCCTGTACCTGGCGCGCCCGGCCTGGGTGCGCGGCGATGCCATTCGCCTGGAGCAGGTGCTGATCAACCTGCTGCGCAATGCCCTCGACGCCATGGCCGACAAGCGCTACAAACGCCTGGAGATCCGCATCGAGCCCGACGGCGAGCTATGGCGCCTGAGCGTGCTGGATTCGGGTGGCGGCATTGCCGAGGCCAACCTGGCCAAGGTCTTCGACCCATTCTTCACCACAAAGCCGGTGGGTGAAGGCCTTGGGCTGGGGCTAGCCATTTCCTACGGCATCGTCCACGAGGCCGGCGGCAAGCTGCAGGCCGAAAACCTGCCTGGCGGCGCGCGCCTGAGCCTTACCCTGCCCCGTGAACTGGAGCCTGCATGTTGAATTCAGTGATCGTCGTCGATGATGAAGCCAGTATCCGCACGGCGGTCGAGCAATGGCTGAGCCTGTCGGGCTTCAGCGTGCAACTGTTCGCCCGCGCCGAAGAATGCCTGGCACACCTGCCACGGCACTTTCCCGGGGTGATCATCAGCGATGTACGCATGCCGGGCATGGATGGCCTGCAGTTGCTCGAACGCCTGCAGGCGGACGACCCCGACTTGCCGGTGATCCTGCTGACCGGCCACGGCGATGTGCCCATGGCAGTGGAAGCCATGCGCAGCGGGGCCTACGACTTCCTGGAAAAACCCTTTACCCCGCAGCACCTGCTGGGCAGCCTGCGCAGGGCCCTGGAAAAGCGCCAGCTGGTCTTGGAAAACCGCCGGCTGCACGAGCAGGCCGATCTCAAGTCACGCCTGGAAGGCACACTGCTGGGTATGTCCCAGGGCCTGCAACAGCTGCGTCGGCAAGTGCTGGACCTGGCCAGCCTGCCGGTCAATGTGCTGATCCGCGGCGAAACCGGCAGTGGCAAAGAGCGCGTGGCCCGCTGCCTGCACGATTTTGGCCCGCGCGCCGACAAGCCGTTCGTCGCCCTCAATTGTGCAGCCATCCCCGAGTCGCTGTTCGAGGCCGAGCTGTTCGGCCATGAAAGCGGCGCCTTTACCGGCGCCCAGGGCAAGCGCATCGGCAAGCTTGAGTACGCCAACGGTGGCACGGTGTTCCTCGACGAAATCGAAAGCATGCCACTGGCCCAACAGGCCAAGCTGCTGCGGGTGATCCAGGAACAGAAGCTGGAACGCCTGGGGGCCAACCAGAGCATCAGCGTCGACCTGCGCATCATTGCCGCGACCAAGCCCGACCTGCTCGAAGAAGCCCGCGCTGGGCGCTTTCGCGAAGACCTTGCCTATCGCCTGAACGTGGCCGAGTTGCGCCTGGCGCCGTTGCGTGAACGGCGTGAGGACATTCCACTGCTGTTCGAGCACTTTGCCCGTGCCGCCGGCGAAAAGCTTGGTCGCGCAGCCCCGCCACTGTCGGGCGCGCAACTGGCGCAGCTGCTGTCGCATGACTGGCCGGGCAACGTGCGTGAGCTGGCCAACGCGGCGGAGCGGCATGCATTGGGGCTGGGCTCGCCGAACATCGAGGTGACGCCTGCCGGGCAGTCGTTGAGCGAACAGATGGAAGCGTTCGAGGCGCAATGCCTGCGCGCGGCGCTGCGCCAGCACGGGGGCGAAATCAAGGCGGTGATGGAGGCCTTGCAGCTGCCGCGGCGCACGCTGAACGAAAAGATGCAGCGGCATGGGTTGGTGCGCGAGGACTTCATCGGGCGGGAATGAGCGGAAATCCGCTTATCTCGCTCAATCAGCAAGCAAAAAACCGCTCATTAATCTGATTTTCCGGGGCTGCTTTGCAGCCTTTCGCGGGCACGCCCGCTCCCACAAGGAAATGCGCCACGTCAGGAATAACGCGGCTTCTGTGGGAGCGGGCGTGCCCGCGAAGGGGCGCACAGCGCCCCCATTTGAAACCCAATGCACCCATTTGGCACACCTTCTGCAATCACCTGTGCAAGCTGCGCCACGGCGCGCTCCACAAAAACAACGAGAAGGTATCCCTGATGGATAATGCCACCTCCCTGCCAGCCGGGGCGTCCACCGCGCCTGCCACAGAAAAAACCACCGCCAGCCGCCTGAAGTCGATCTTCAGCGGGTCCATCGGCAACATGGTCGAATGGTACGACTGGTACGTCTACGCCGCATTCTCGCTGTACTTCGCCAAGGCCTTCTTCCCGGCCGGCGATTCCACCGCACAATTGCTCAATACCGCCGCGATCTTCGCCGTGGGCTTCCTCATGCGCCCGATCGGTGGCTGGTTGATGGGCCTGTACGCCGACCGCAAAGGCCGCAAGGCCGCATTGATGGCCTCGGTACTGCTGATGTGCGCAGGCTCGCTGGTCATCGCCCTGACCCCGGGTTACGAAACCATCGGAGTCGCCGCACCCATCCTGCTGGTCATTGCACGCCTGATGCAGGGCCTGTCGGTGGGTGGTGAATACGGCACCTCGGCCACCTACCTCAGCGAGATGGCCAGCAAGGACCGCCGTGGCTTCTTCTCCAGCTTCCAGTACGTGACCCTGATCTCCGGCCAGCTCATCGCCCTGGCGGTACTGATCGTCCTGCAACAGACCCTGACCACCGAGCAGCTGTATGCCTGGGGCTGGCGCGTACCGTTCGTGATCGGTGCGCTGTGCGCCGTGGTGGCGCTGTACCTGCGTCGCGGCATGGAAGAAACCGCCTCCTTCACCAAGAAGGAAAAGGCCAAGGAAAGCCTGATGCGCACCCTGCTGCGCCACCCCAAGGAGCTGATGACCGTGGTCGGGCTGACCATGGGCGGCACCCTGGCCTTCTACACCTACACCACCTACATGCAGAAGTACCTGGTCAACACCGTTGGCATGAGCATCAGCGACTCGACCACCATCTCGGCCGCCACGCTGTTCCTGTTCATGTGCCTGCAGCCGGTGATCGGCGGCCTGTCCGACAAGATCGGTCGACGCCCGATCCTGATCGCCTTCGGCGTGCTCGGCACCCTGTTCACCGTACCGATCCTCAGCACCCTGCACACCATCCAGACCTGGTGGGGCGCGTTCTTCCTGATCATGGCGGCGCTGATCATCGTCAGCGGCTACACCTCGATCAACGCCGTGGTCAAAGCCGAGCTGTTCCCTACCGAAATCCGCGCTCTGGGCGTGGGCCTGCCGTACGCGCTGACCGTGTCGATCTTCGGCGGCACCGCCGAGTACGTGGCCCTGTGGTTCAAGAGCGCCGGCATGGAGAGTGGCTTCTACTGGTACGTGACCGCCTGCATCGCCTGCTCGCTGCTGGTTTACGCAACCATGAAGGACACCAAGCAGCACTCGCGGATTACCACTGAGTGATGCTGGCCTGGCAGTACTGAAAAGGGGCGCTCCAGTGCATGGGGCGCCCCCTTTTTTGTGATACGCGGCAGCCTGTGAGCCGATTAACGGCCTTATTCGGCTCACAGGATGAGCCGAATAGCGCTATTATTCGGCTCACAGAATGAGCCGAATAGCCGGCTTATTTGGCTCATGGGACGGATCATGAATAGCCCCTTATGGATCTGGCAGCAACCTGCCTGGCCACGCTTCACCTGGCAAAACGAAGCCATCGCCCCAATGCTACGCAATTGCATCGACATGCAAGGACGCCTGCTGGGCAAGATCGGCAGCGTCGATGCGCTCAGCGAGTGCCAGAACATCCTCGATACGCTGCTGCAAAACATCGTCACCTCTTCGGCAATCGAAGGTGAGCAGTTGAACGTGGGTTCTGTCCGCTCTTCCCTCGCTCGCCGGCTGGGCATCGAGGAGCAAGGACCTACCAATGCCCGGAGTGAAGGGCTGGCGGAGCTGATGCTGGATGCAACGCAAGGGTATGACCGACCTCTGACCCTGCAGCGCTTGTACACCTGGCACCAGTGGCTTTTCCCGCTGGCACAAGGCGCCTTGAGCAAAGCGATACTGGTCGGCCAGTTGCGTGATGAAAGGCCCATGCAGGTGATCTCCGGCCGGCTCGACAAGCCTACCGTGCATTTCGAAGCACCACCGCGCGATGGCCTGGAAGCCCGGCTCAACGAGTTTCTCGACTGGTTTGCCAACAGTCGCGATTCCACCAGCCTGGACCCACTGCTACGTGCCGGCATCGCCCACTTCTGGTTCGTCACCCTGCATCCGTTCGACGATGGCAATGGCCGTCTGACTCGGGCAATCACCGACCTGGCGCTGGCACAAGGTGAGCGACAGGCCATTCGCTTCTATGCCATGTCTGCAAGCATCCTCGAAGACAGGGCCGGCTATTACCAAGTGCTGGAGAACAGCCAGAAAGGAGACCTGGATATCACCCGCTGGCTATCCTGGTTTCTTGCTACCCTGCTGCGCAGCCTGGAGAAGGCCCTGGCCAATATCGACCGGATACTGGCCAAGGCCAGGTTCTGGCAAGCACATCGCTCAGATGGTTTGCTGCCCGAACAGGTAAAGGTGCTCAACAGGTTGCTCGATGGCGGCCCCCGAGGATTCGAGGAAGGTATCAACGCAGCGCAATACCAGGCGGTGGCGAAGGTATCAAAGGCCACTGCGACCCGCCACCTGACCGATCTGCTCGACAAAGCCTGTCTGGTTCGCCTGCCTGGCGGGGGCCGCAGTACCCGCTACCGCATCAACACTCAGGACATCTCCAACGCCTGACGCGGCTCACGGCGCTGGTACCAGGTGGCCATCAGCACCAGTACCAACAACACCCCTCCCAGCACCGCCGAAGAGCCGACCGTGCCGAAGTCCAAACCGCCCTTCTCGTGGGGCTTGGTGAGGAAGTCGCCCAAGGTGGCGCCGAACGGGCGGGTAAGCACGAACGCGACCCAGAACAACACCACGCCAGGGATGCGTGTCCAGTAGCGGGCCACCACTACCATGGCGATGGCACTGCCGATCAACAGTGCGCCACCGGCAAAACCGAGCCCCGAGTCATCGGCCAGGTAATCGCCCAGCGCCGTGCCGAGGGTGTTGGAAAACAGGATCGCCACCCAGTAGAACAATTCGCCCGTGCGGTTCTTGATGCGGGTGACATCCAGCGGGTTGCCGCTCAGGCGCCATACCAGGAAGGTCAGCAGCAGGATGCCGATGAGGATGGCCGAACCCGCGGCGTAGCCCAGGCCCAGGGTGCGGTCCATGAAGTCGGACATGGTGGTGCCTGCGGTGCTGGTGGAGAGGATCACCAGCCAGTACAGCATCGGGTGGTAGCGGCGCGAGTACAGCTGGCCGAGCAAGGTCAGCAGGAACACGCTGATAAGCAGCAACGAACTGAGGGCATAGCCGATGTTCAGGGTCATCGACAGCAAATCCCCCGCCGTTTCGCCAAGGGTGGTAGCGCAGATCTTCATGACCCAGAAGGCCAAGGTGATTTGCGGAAGTTTGTTCATTGTTGTGCCGCTCCGGTTTGAGGTGCGGCGATGGTGCTGAACAGCATTTGAAAAATCGGTTGGTGATGTATGAAAAATGCGTTCAGCAGCCTTCAATGACAAATTTTTCATCCTTAACGCCCCATTAATTCCACCGCCTCAAGCTGAAATGGCTGGCAGAACGTCGGCGCATGGGCGGGCACATCCTGAGCCAGAACCGCTGCCCGAGCCACAAGATGCACGCCAACACATATCGAACTATTCGATTTTTAAGCACTACTATTTGCGCTTTTTAATCAAATTAATAAGCGTAGGATTAAACCCATAGAAACAAAACAACCTCAAAAACCCCTGGAGCAACGACCATGAAAAACAAACTGATCCTCACCCTGGCCCTCTCGGTTTTCGCTGCTGGCGCTTTCGCCGAAGATGGCTTCAACCGCACCAACGCCCACACCTTCGCAGCGACCCAGAGCCAATCCGCTGCCTACGCTGAAGATGGTTTCGACCGTACTGGCGGCCAGCGCTTCGCTGAAGATGGCTTCGACCGCACCGGTGGCCAGCGCTTCGCCGAAGACGGCTTCGACCGCACTGGTGGTCAACGCTTCGCCGAAGACGGCTTCGACCGCACTGGTGGTCAACGCTTCGCCGAAGACGGCTTCGACCGCACTGGTGGCCAGCGTTTCGCCGAAGACGGCTTCAACCGCACCAACGCCCACCGCATCAGCTGATCCCTGATGCGAGCACCCAGCCCGGCTTCGGCCGGGCTTGATCATTTTCAGGCGGGCACAGGCTTGGCACACTAGGCGCCTTGTCCACCAGGAGGTAGGGCCAGCAAGCCCAGCACAGATGTATTACTACGAACCCGCAAAAGGCCACGGCCTGCCCCACGACCCGTTCAACGCCATCGTCGGCCCCCGCCCTATCGGCTGGATCTCCTCACACGACCGCGAAGGCCGCCTGAACCTGGCGCCCTACAGCTTCTTCAACGCCTTCAACTACATCCCGCCAATCATCGGTTTCTGCAGCGTCGGGCGCAAAGACAGCCTGAACAACATCGAGCAGACCGGCGAGTTCGTCTGGAACCTCGCCACTCGCACGTTGGCCGAGCAGATGAACCAGAGCTGCGCACCGGTTGCCGCCGAGGTAAGCGAATTCGAATTGAGCGGCCTAACCGCCACGCCATCGAGCATCGTCAATGTGCCGCGTGTCGGCGAAACCCCAGTGGCCTTCGAGTGCAAGGTCAGCCAGATCGTCCAGCTCAAGCGGGCCGACCAGGAACTGGTGCCCAGCTGGTTGATCCTGGGTGAAGTGGTGGCGGTGCACATTGCCGAGCACCTGTTGAAGAACGGTATCTACGATACCGCTGCCGCCGAGCCGATCCTGCGTGGTGGTGGCCCGGCAGACTATTTCGAGCTGGGCAACCTGTTCAAGATGGCCCGCCCACCGGCCTGATCACCAGATCAGCTCACCCTCTTCGCTGACGCCCTGCAGGCGTTGCAGCTCGGCCGTGGCCGCTTCATCGGCGGCCACGGCGCCCTGGAACACCTGGCCGTCGAGAATCTTGTGAAAGCGCGGCGCACCGCCCATGCCCAGGGCCTTGACCGCGATGGCCGCGTTGTAGCCGCCACCTTCCACCGGGACCATCGCCGAAACCGCTTCGAAATGCGGGAATTCCCTACGTGCCATATTGCTATCCGCTTCGTTGATCGGGGGCCGGCATTTTACCCTATTTGCCTGTACAGGCCCTATCGCCGGTACAGGCAACACCTCAATCAAAGGTATGCAGGTCCAGGCTGCTGACCACCTGTTCCTGCACCAACTCACCAAACACCTCCAGTGTCGGCGAAGCAAAATAGCCACTCATCGCCTGCTGGTCTTGCCAGCTGCCACTGAGCAACCATAAATCGGCATCAGCCTGCGAACGCTGCACCGAAAAACTCAGGCAGCCCGGTGCCCGCAACGAGGGCTCGAGCAGGTCACGCAGGCGCGCGCCCAGCTCCGCCGAGCGCCCGCTGCTGGCACGGATGAAAGCAAGGTGGGTGACCGGTTGTGTCGGGGTCATTGCACAATCTCCTTGAAGCAGGCGGACGAAAAAGCCAGGCTGCCAAGGTTAGGGCCTCGCCCGCGCGACGCGTTAGGCCATTACTGCTCGCCAATTGCCTGATCCTGCAGCGCGGCAGGATCAGGCAATCGGCGTGCAGCTTTTGACTAGCGCCCGCCATTGCCCAAACCTATGCTGCGTCGGTCAGCAGAGGAAAGCCATCATGACCATCGCCACGTCCATCGACCCAAGCCTGGAACTGCAACGCCAGGAGCTGGCCGAGCTGATCCGCCGCCACGCCGGGGAGCCTCACGGCCCGGCATCGGCCATCGATGACCTGTACCTGGTCCGGTACACCGAAAACGTGCGCTCGGTACCGACGCTGGCGCAACCTGCGCTGTGCATCCTCGCCCAGGGCAGCAAAAGCCTGTTCCTGGGTGACGAGCAGTACGCCTATGACCCGCTGCACTACATGGTGGTCTCGGTAACCTTGCCGCTTAGCGGCGTAAAGCTCGACGCCAGCCCCGAGCACCCGAGCCTTGGCCTGCGCATGGACCTTGACCCGGCCGAAATCAGCCAGCTGATCGCCGAAAGCGGGCCGATGCTGGTGCCCAACCGGCCTTCCGGTCGTGGCTTGTATGTGGAGAGAACCGACGCCGCGTTGCTCGACGCCTTGCTGCGGCTGATACGCCTGCTGGACACCCCTCGCGACATCGCGATGCTGGCGCCGCTGTTCCGCCGGGAGATTCTGTACCGCCTGCTGCGCGGGCCGCAGGGCTATCGGTTGTACGAAATCGCCTTGGCCAACAGCCAGACCCACCGAGTTTGTCAGGCCATCACCTGGCTCAACCAGAACTACCAGCGGCCTTTGCGCATCGAGGATCTGGCGCGGGAAGTCAACCTCAGCACCTCGACCTTGCACCACCGGTTCAAGGCCGTGACGTCGATGAGCCCGTTGCAGTACCAGAAGCAACTGCGCCTGCAGGAGGCGCGGCGATTGATGCTCAATGACGGCCTCGAGGCAGCGGTGGCGGCCTACCGGGTGGGGTATGAAAGCCCGTCACAGTTCAGCCGTGAATACAGCCGGCTGTATGGCGCGCCGCCGATTCGTGATGTGGCCAGGTTGCGGGCGACTGCTGGCTGAGTTTGGCTTTGCCTGTGCCGGCCCTTTCGCGGGTAAACCCGCTCCCACAGGTTTTGCACAGATATTGATAACTGTGCAGTACCTGTGGGAGCGGGTTCACCCGCGAAAGGGCCGGTACAGACAATAGCTTCACCTCAACCCAACACAGCCCCCTGCCACTGATTCTGGTCAACCTGGATCAAGGTCGGCCCCTTGCGCTCCACTGCCTGCCCCAACGCCACCTGCAGCTGCGCCACATCTGCCACCTGCTCCGCCGCCGCGCCCAGGGCCCGCGCCACACCGATGAAGTCCGGCGTATGGATATCCACCCCGACCGGCTCGATGGCCCGGTTGACCATGTACTTCTTGATTTCCTCGTACCCCTGGTTATTCCATAGCAGCACGATCAGCGGCACCTGCGCTTCCACCGCGCTGGCCAGCTCCGGCAAGGTGAACTGCAGACCGCCATCACCAATCAGGCACACCGCAGGGGCACGCTCACCGACCTGCTCCGCGCTGCCCAGCCAGGCGCCCATGGCAGCCGGCAATGCGTAACCCAAGGTGCCGTAGCCGGTCGAGGCGTTGAACCAACGGCGTGGCTGGTCCATGTCCAGGGTCAGGTTGCCGGTGTACACCGGCTGGGTCGAATCGCCCACCAGAATGGCATTGGGCAGGCGCTCGATAATTGCATTCAGCAAACGCGTCTGGCTCAGGGTCGGCTGGTCCCAACCCGCCGCCAGTGCCTGGCGCAGCTTGGCCACACGGGCCGCGCCCCACGTGCTTTCACGCACGGGTTGCGGCAGCGCCTGCAAGGCACCGAGCAGCGCCTCGGCGGCCAGTTCGGCATCGGCCACCAGCGACAGCGTCGGCAGGTAATTGCGCACGGTCTGGTCCGGGTCGATGTCAATGCGCAACAGGCTGCCCGGGATCTCGAAGCCACCTTTGAAGGTGACGTCATAGTCGGTTTCGGCCAGTTCGGTACCGATCGCCAGCACCACATCGGCCTCGGCCACCAGCGCCCGCGTGGCAGGCAGTGACTGGGTCGAGCCAATCTGCAGCGGGTGGCTGGCCGGCAGCAGCCCCTTGGCATTGATAGTCAGCGCCACCGGCGCCTGCAGGTGTTCGGCCAGGCGCGCCAGCGCAGCGCCCGCGGCCAATGCGCCGCCCCCGGCCAGGATCAATGGCCGCCGTGCATTGGCCAGGCGCTCAGCCATCTGCGCCACGGCCTGCGGCGCTGCCCCTGCCCGGCTACTGCGCACCACGCGCCCCGGCAGCAGGTGATCGGCCGGTTCGACCAGCACGTCGAGCGGGATCTCGATATGCACCGGGCGCGGTCGGGCGCCTTCGAACACGGCGAATGCCCGAGCCAGCACCTGCGGCAGGTCATCGGCACTCATCAGGGTGTGGGAAAACGCCGCCACACCCGACACCAGCGCGGCCTGGTTGGGCAACTCATGCAGCTTGCCACGGCCACCGCCCAGCTGGTCGCGGGATTGCACGCTGGAAATTACCAGCATCGGGATCGAGTCGGCATAGGCCTGGCCCATGGCGGTGGTGATGTTGGTCATGCCCGGGCCGGTGATGATGAAGCACACCCCCGGTTTGCCGCGGGTCCGCGCATAGCCGTCGGCCATGAACCCGGCACCCTGCTCGTGGCGCGGGGTGACATGGCGGATAGACGAGCTCGCCAGGCCGCGGTAGAGCTCCACGGTATGTACGCCAGGGATGCCGAAGACATGGTCAACGCCATAGCCTTCAAGGAGTTTTACCAGTACTTCGCCGCAGGTCGCCATTGGGTTTCACCGTGAATCTTGGTTGGGTTATGCCCCTATTGGACCCAGCGACGGCTATCGCCACAATGCAAAAAAACACATACTAGCCATGTTCTGCAATCATGGCTCAGCACAATGAAACGCCTCCCGCCCCTGCCCGCCCTGCATACCTTCCTGGTCACCGCCCAGCACTGCAATTTCACCCGTGCCGGGCAGCAGTTGCATATCACCCAGGGCGCCGTCAGCCGGCAGATCGCGGCCCTCGAAGAGCATCTGGGCTATGCCTTGTTCCAGCGCCAGGCCCGTGGGTTGAGCCTGACCCGTGAAGGCCAGGACTGGCTGCCAAGGGTGCAACAGGTATTTGCGCTGATTGAACAAGGGGTGCGCGAGGTGGGTGGGCGCAGCGCTACGTTACAGCTCAAGGCACCGACCTGCGTGATGCGCTGGCTGCTGCCACGCCTGATGGAATGGCAGGCGCTACGCCCGGATGTACCGGTGGAGCTGACCACCACGGTGCAACATGGAGTGGACTTTCGCCGCGAGGGTTTCGATGCGGCGGTGGTGTATGGCGATGCGCCGAACCACGGGCTGCGCGTGCGCAAGCTGTTCGATGAGCAACTGACGCCGGTGTGCGCGCCGTCACTGCGCGAGGGGCCGGTGCCGTTGCAGCAGGTCGAGGACCTGGCGCGACACATGCTGCTGCACCCCTCGCGGAATGAGCATGACTGGCAGCTGTGGCTGCAGGCAGCCGGGGCAACGCTGGCCATTCAAGGTCCGAAGCAGCATTTCGAGACGCTGGACATGGCGATGGCCATGGCCTCGCAGGGCACCGGCGTGGCCATCGGCGACTGGTCGCTGATCGGCGATGACTTGCGCGGGGGGCGGTTGTGCATGCCGTTTGCGCTGAAGGTGATGACCGGCAAGGGGTATTACCTGGTGAGCCAGGCCAAGAGCTTGCCGGCGGGGTTGGGGGAGTTGCTGGATTGGCTGGAGGAACAGGCCAGCTTCTAAGGCCCGTTTTCGCTATTCGCCGATGTGCACAAGCCCTTGTAGGAGCGGCCTTGTGTCGCGAAAGGGCTGCGCAGCAGCCCCGGCGATATTGCACTGTGGCGGATATCCTGGGGCCGCTGCGCGACCCTTTCGCGACACAAGGCCGCTCCTACAGGCGAGCTGCCTGCACCAGATACATTCATGCAAACGAAGCAGGCGACTCAATAGCCGACAGTAAAACGCTGCCGCGAATGCGCCGGCTTTTCCAGTTCGTCGAGCATGGCAATCGCGTAATCGGCAAAGGTGATCCAGCTCTTGCCATCCGCGCCGATCAACAGATGATCCTTGCCCAGCTTGTAATGCCCGCTGCGCTCACCTTCAACGAACTCCGCCGACGGCGACAGGAAGGTCCAGTCCAGGTTCGGCTCCCGTTGCAACGCTTCCAGGAAACGCACTCCGGCAGTGGCCTCGGCCTTGTATGCCTCGGGAAAGTCCGGGCTGTCGATCACCCGATGCCCAGACGGCAGCAACAGGCTGCCGGCCCCCCCCACCACCAGCAGGCGCCTGACCCCGGCCCGTTTGACTGGCTCGATGATGGCGTGTGGCTCGATGGTAGAGAAATGCGCCGCACTCAGCACCGCATCCACACCCGCGACCGCCGCTTGCAGGGCCGCGCTGTCCTTGGCATCCAGCGCCTTGACCGTCACCCCGTCCCGCCCCTGCAACCGCGACGGGTCGCGGGCGATGGCCAGCACACTGTGGCCACGGCGCAGGGCCTCTTCCAGCAACTGGCTGCCAGCGCGGCCAGTGGCACCGATGATTGCAATCTTGCTCATGGGATACTCTCCATCAGTTGAACGGAATTACCACTTCATCTCGCCCTTGGCGACCTTGGCCCCCAGCTCCAGCGAGCTTTCATCGGCCAGGCTCGGGTAACGTCGCTTCATCGCCGCGATCAACGCACCGGCGTCTTTCGCCTGGGCGGTCTCGGCATCGAAGTCACGAATGTAGTTCGCCGTGAAATGCACGGCCTCCAGCGATCGACTGCTGTCTTCCAGGTAATGCCCGGGGATGACCGTGCGCGGCGCCAGCGCTTCGATGTGCGCCAGGGTGCCGAGCCAGTCGGCGTGGGACTTGGCCGTTTGCGTGTCGGCCATCCATACATGAATGTTCTCCGACACCACCACGCCACCGACCACCGCCTTGATCGACGGGATCCACACAAAACTGCGGTCAGGTTGCGAGCCGTCCAGGCCGACCACCTCAAGGACCTGCCCTTCCAGCGTCAGGCGGTTGCCTTCGAGCACCTGTGGCAGCACCAGCCGCGCCGGCTTGTCCGCGCCCATCTGCGGGCCCCAGTAGGCCAGCTTGGCATCCTTGGTCTGGCGGATATGGGCAACCGTGGCGGCCGACGCCAGCACCTTGGCGTCCGGGAAGGCCTGGGTCAGGGTATCCAGGCCGAAATAGTAGTCCGGGTCGCCATGGCTGATGTAGATAGTGGTCAGCTGCTTGCCGCCTGCCCGCAGGCGCTGCACCAGTTGCTTGGCCTGGGCCTTGCCGAACTGGGCATCGACGAGGATGGCGTCGTGCTCGCCACTGACGATCACCGAACTGACCGGGAAGATCGCCTCATGCCCGGGGTTGTAAACCTCCAGCCGCAAGGGGTCGGCAGCCAGCGCCGGGCCGGCCAGGGTCACACAGGCCAGCAGCAGGCCACGCAAGGGAGTGAAAAGAGACATCGCAAACGCCCGTCAGATGAACAATGCCCAACAGCTTAGTTGCCCAATCCGTGACAAAAAATGCGATGCTCGAACATAGTTTGTTTCTGAAACCGGGCAAATCATGGACCGTCTCAACGCCATGCGCGTTTTCGTCACCGTCGTCGACCTGGGTAGCCAGTCGGCGGCGGCGGATCATCTGCAACTGTCGCGGCCGGTGGTTTCGCGCTACCTGGCAGAGCTGGAAGACTGGGTTGGCGCACGGCTGATGCAGCGCACCACACGCAAGCTCAGCCTCACCGCCGCCGGCCAGGAAACCCTGCCTCGCTGCCGGCAATTGCTGGAACTGGCTGGCGACCTGCAGGCCGCGGTGCAGCAGCCGGATGACGCGCCCAAGGGCGCGCTGCGCATCAGCGTCAGCACCTCGTTCGGCCAGGCCCAGCTGGTGGATGCAGTGGCCGCCTACGTCCGGCGCTACCCCGGGGTGAAGGTGGAACTGCAGATGCTCGATCGCACGGTCAACCTGGTGGACGAGCGCATCGACCTGGCCATCCGCACCAGCAATGACCTGGACCCCAACCTGATCGCCCGGCGCCTGAGCGTATGCCGCTCGGCAGTGTGTGCGGCACCGGCCTACCTGCGCGAGCACGGCACGCCGCAACGGGTCGAGGAACTGAGCCGGCACAACTGCCTGACACATGCCTACTTCGGCCACAGCCTGTGGCATTTCGAGGTAGCCGGCCAGCAAGTCGCCGTGCCAGTGGCGGGGAACATCAGTGCCAACGAGGCGATGACACTGCAGAAAGCGGCGCTGGCCGGCGCAGGTATCGCCATGCTGCCGACCTACCAGGCCGCAGAGGCCCTGCGCCGGGGTGAACTGGTGCGCCTGGTGCCCGAAGCCAGGCCACGCGAGCTGAACCTGAATGCGGTGTACACCTCACGCAAGCACATGCCGGCGACCTTGCGCAGCATGCTGGATTTTCTGGTGCAGCGGTTCAAGGACGAACCGGAGTGGGATCAGGACTTGTAAAGCCGCTCCTACAGGAATGGCACTGTCACTCCTCGACGCTCATGTACTCCTTCGCCCAGCGGATGTAGTCCTCTGGCTGGGTGTAGGTGTGCGAGAGTTCGGTGGCGCTGAGGTTTTCCGACTTGTTCTGCTGGCCGCGCTGCAGCCGCAGGCAATCGTAGGTGGCCTTGATGGCGGCAAAGTAGGCCGCGTGACCATCGACGACGATGCGCACGCCCAGGCGTGCCAGGCGCTCGTCGTCACGCAGGTTCGGGTTGCCGTAGGTCACCAGCATCAGTGGCACCGTCAGGTGCTCGGCAATCTGCTCGAGTTGTTCGAAGTCCTTCACCCCCACCATGCAGATGCCGTCGGCTCCGGCCTTCTGGTAGCTCTGGGTACGCACGATGATTTCTTCGGTGGTGAGCACGCCAGCGTTGGTCCGGGCAATGATCGACAGCGACGAATCGACCCGTGCCTCCAGCGCCGCACGGATCTTGCCGACGCCCTCTTCAACCGGGATCAGGTCGGTGGACTTGCGCCCGAACTGGGCAGGTAACAGGGTGTCCTCGATGGTCAGCGCAGCCACGCCGGCGCGCTCCAGTTCGATGACCGTGCGCATGACGTTCAGCGCGTTGCCATAGCCGTGGTCGGCGTCAGCCAGCACCGGCAGTTGTGCCACGCGACCAATACGGGTGGCCTGCTCGACGAACTCGCTGAGGGTGATCAGGGCGAAGTCCGGTGCAGCCAGTACCTGCAGCGAAGCGACGGAGCCACCGAGGATGCCGACCTCGAAGCCCAGGTCTGCGGCAATGCGTGCCGACATCGGGTCGAATACCGATGCGGTGTGATAACAGGAACCTGAAGCGAGCAGCTCGCGGAAGGCAAAACGCAGATCTTGATGGGAAGCCTTGGGCATGATCACTCCGCAAAATAAGTTGAAATTCGAACGGTAACTACCGACCCCTGTAATCGGGTCTACCTGGCCTGTTCCAACCGTCGCCATCTGGGCGGTCATGCTCGACATGCAGGCAGAGGAATAAAAGGTGTGGGAGACAGCGGCGCAAAAACCTGCGGCATAATGTTGCACCAAGCTGGTGCAAACCCCCGATTTTCAGCCTCTGTGGCATACCAACGATATCACGCAGCCATGCAGCACTGAATGAATGCGCCAATGCCGATCTTGCATAGGGGATGCAGATAGTGGATAGGAAGCTACCTAACTCAGGTTACAATTCGGGGACTTCATGCTGGCTTCTTCGCGGGTAAACCCGCTCCCACAGGGACCGCGCCGTCCTCAGAAGCGACACCGGACCTGTGGGAGCGGGTTTACCCGCGAAGAAGGCCGCCACCGTCATACAAGGTATCCCCGTGACCGCCGCCCTGCCCCCCACCACCCTGCGCAACGTGCTCACCGCCCTGATGCTGGCGATCTT
Organism: Pseudomonas sp. SA233; assembly: GCF_054792385.1. Lineage (NCBI taxonomy): Bacteria > Pseudomonadati > Pseudomonadota > Gammaproteobacteria > Pseudomonadales > Pseudomonadaceae > Pseudomonas > Pseudomonas sp. SA233. Next base: position 4,641,443 of record NZ_CP096449.1, read on the forward strand.
CCTCGGCGCCCTGGACCAGACCATCGTCGCTGTCTCGCTGCCGGCGATCTCGGCGCAGTTCAACGATGTCGGCCTGCTGGCCTGGGTCATCTCCGGCTACATGGTGGCGATGACTGTCGCCGTGCCGATCTACGGCAAGCTGGGCGACCTGTACGGAAGGCGCCGGATGATCCTCACCGGCATCAGCCTGTTCACCCTGGCCTCGATCGCCTGCGCCCTGGCCCAGGACATGCAACAGCTGGTGCTGGCCCGGGTACTGCAGGGCATTGGTGCCGGTGGCATGGTCTCGGTGAGCCAGGCGATCATCGGCGACTTCGTACCCCCACGGGAGCGCGGCCGCTACCAGGGATACTTCAGCAGCATGTACGCGGTGGCCAGTGTCGCCGGTCCGGTGCTGGGCGGCTGGTTGACCGAATACCTGTCATGGCGCTGGGTGTTCTGGATCAACCTGCCGCTGGGGCTGGTTGCACTGTGGGCGATCCGCCGCGCCCTCGGAAGCATGCCGGTGCAGCGCCGCGAGGCGCAGGTGGATTACCTGGGTGCCGTGTTGCTGATTCTCGGCCTGGGTAGCCTGTTGCTGGGCATTACCCTGGTCGGCCAGGGCCACGCCTGGGTCGACCCGGCCGTGCTGGCCTTGTTCGCCTGCGCCGCGCTGGGCTTGATGCTGTTCATCGCCCATGAGCGCCGCTGCCCGGAGCCGCTGCTGCCGCTCGGCCTGTTCGGCAATCGCGTGGCGGTGCTGTGCTGGGGCGTGATCTTCTTCGCAAGCTTCCAGTCGATCTCCCTGACCATGCTCATGCCGTTGCGCTACCAGGGCATCACCGGTGCCGGCGCCGACAGTGCTGCCCTGCACCTCCTGCCGCTGGTGATGGGGCTGCCCATGGGTGCCTTCACCGGAGGGCGCATGACCAGCCTGACCGGGCGCTACAAGCCGCAGATCCTGGCCGGCGCACTGCTGATACCACTGGCCATTTTCGCCATGGCGCTGACCCCGCCGCAGTCGGTCTTGCTCAGTGCACTGTTCATGCTGCTGACCGGCATCGCTTGCGGGCTGCAGTTCCCGACCTCGCTGGTAGGCACGCAAAGCGCGGTGGACAGCAAGGACATCGGCGTGGCCACCAGCACCACCAACCTGTTCCGCTCGCTTGGCGGGGCCATGGGAGTGGCGTGCATGTCCAGCCTGCTGCTGGCGCTGCTGCACCAAGGCGGGTTCGAGTCGCTGGGTAATCCGTTGCTGGGGAGCCTGAAGGCCGGAGAAGTGGACCTGGTGACACAAGGGCGGTTGCTGGAAACGTTCCAGCATTTGCTGATGGGGAGTGCCGGGGTAGCTGTGCTGGGACTGTTTGCAGCGCTTGCATTGCCCGACCGGCAACTGCGCGGACGCTGAAGTCGGCCACACCGTTGTGTGGGCTGCTGCCTTGCTGCAAACCTGCATCTTGTGCGATCCCTGTGGGAGCGGGTTCACCCGCGAAGAAGGCAGCGCGGTGAATGGCACCGGCTTCGCCGGTGTTCGCGGATAAACCCGCTCCCACAGAGATCTCGGCGCGCCGGCAGAACCTGCACAGCTGAGCATTCCGAAAGCATTAATCCCCCCTTAACACAAAGGGGTAACACTCCCTCACAATCCTTAACAAAGTGTCATTTGCGCAGAGCCGGGCTCAAGCGCAGCATATCCAGCCCGGTGTCGACCCATTTTTCGACATCCTTCACCAAATCGACACTGTCAGGCAGCAACAACCAGCGCCCGATCAGGCCATCGACATAGGCAAACATGGCCACCGCCGCGCGCTCGACATCAAGCTCGCCTGGCAACTGGCCCCGGCGCACGGCATTGGCCAACGCCAGGGTGATGCCCTTGTGGCAATCCAGCACAGCAGCCTGGCGCTGCTGGCGAATTTCACACATGTCATCGGTGAACTCGCACTTGTGATGCAGGATTTCGTTGATACGCCTGGTTCGGGCATCGAGCACCAGCTCGTTGAACACTTGCAGCAACAGCTTGCGCATGCAGCCAAGCGGGTCCACTTCGTCCTCGCTTTCGCTCGCCCGCGCCAAGTGGTCATGGGTTTCATGCAGGCTGTCGAGCAACGCCTGCACCAACTCGGCCTTGTTGTTGAAGTGCCAGTAGATCGCTCCTCGCGTCACACCCGCCAGTTCGGCGATGTCGGCCAGGGTGGTTCGCGCAACCCCGCGCTTGTAGAAGGCCTTTTCCGCCGCCTCGATGATCTGGGCGCGGGTTTCCTGGGCTTCTTCTTTGGTTCGACGGACCATGGCAGTACAAACCTCATCTGCCCCGAACGCGCGGCGCGTGCGGGGAACACTCCGGGGGCACCTCTGCAGGGTGCCTCGCGGGGGAGCTAATCAAGAGCTGTGGCAGTACCCGAGTACAACCCAGCGGTATTTACAAACAACCATGAATGTAAGTATATTCCTTAGCAAGCTATTTATCCACCGGATAGCAATTTTTCCAGATCAAGACTCTTCCATTACTCTTGAGCGTCTCCCAGCTCCAGCGACCCGAGGATCCTCATGCAATTCAAGCCAGCCGTTACCGCTCTGGTTTCCGCCGTCGCCCTGGCAACCCTGCTCAGTGGCTGTAAGAAAGAAGAAGCAGCGCCAGCGGCGCAGGCTCCTCAGGTCGGCGTCGTGACCATCCAGCCCCAAGCCTTCACCCTGACCTCGGAATTGCCGGGGCGTACCACTGCCTACCGCGTCGCCGAAGTGCGCCCGCAGGTCAACGGCATCATCCTCAAGCGCCTGTTCAAGGAAGGCAGTGAGGTCAAGGAAGGCCAGCAGCTGTACCAGATCGACCCTGCCGTGTACGAAGCCAACCTGGCCAATGCCCAGGCCAACCTGCAGGCCACCCGCTCGCTGGCCGAGCGCTACAAGCAGCTGATCGACGAACAGGCTGTCTCCAAGCAGGAATACGACGACGCCAATGCCAAACGATTGCAGGCCGAGGCTTCGCTCAAAAGCGCGCAGATCGACCTGCGCTACACCAAGGTCCTGGCACCGATCAGCGGCCGTATCGGCCGTTCTTCGTTCACCGAAGGTGCACTGGTGAGCAATGGCCAGGCCAACGCCATGGCCACCATCCAGCAACTCGACCCGATCTACGTCGACGTCACCCAGTCCACCGCCGAACTCCTCAAGCTGCGCCGTGACCTGGAAAGCGGCCAGCTGCAGAAAGCCGGCGACAACGCCGCCTCGGTGCAGCTGGTGCTGGAAGACGGCAGCCTGTTCAAGCAGGAAGGCCGCCTGGAGTTCTCCGAAGTCGCGGTCGACGAGACCACCGGCTCGGTCACCCTGCGCGCCCTCTTCCCCAACCCCGATCACACCCTGCTGCCAGGCATGTTCGTGCATGCGCGGCTCAAGGCCGGGGTCAACGCCAACGCCATCCTGGCCCCGCAACAGGGCGTGACCCGCGACCTGAAAGGCGCGCCGACCGCGCTGGTGGTCAACCAGGAGAACAAGGTCGAACTGCGCCAGCTCAAGGCCAACCGTACCTTGGGCAGCGACTGGCTGATCGAGGAAGGCCTGAACCCGGGTGACCGCCTGATCACCGAAGGGCTGCAGTACGTGCGCCCGGGCGTCGAGGTCAAGGTCAGCGAAGCCACCAACGTCAAGAAGCCGGCCAGCCCTGTTCAGGCCAACGCGGCGAAAGCAGACGCCAAAGCGGAGTAAACCATGTCGAAGTTCTTTATCGATCGCCCGATCTTCGCCTGGGTGATCGCCTTGGTGATCATGCTGGTCGGCGCCTTGTCGATCCTGAAGCTGCCGATCAACCAGTACCCCAGCATCGCGCCGCCGGCCATCGCCATCGCCGTGACCTACCCGGGCGCCTCGGCGCAAACCGTGCAGGACACCGTGGTACAGGTGATCGAGCAGCAGCTCAACGGTATCGACAACCTGCGTTATGTGTCGTCGGAAAGTAACTCCGACGGCAGCATGACCATTACCGCCACCTTCGAGCAGGACACCAACCCAGACACCGCGCAGGTGCAGGTGCAGAACAAGCTGAACCTGGCCACCCCGCTGCTGCCGCAGGAAGTGCAGCAGCAAGGTATCCGCGTCACCAAGGCAGTGAAGAACTTCCTGCTGGTGATCGGCCTGGTGTCCGAAGACGGCAGCATGACCAAGGACGACCTGGCCAACTACATCGTCTCCAACATGCAGGACCCGATCTCGCGTACCGCGGGTGTGGGTGACTTCCAGGTGTTCGGTGCGCAGTACGCCATGCGTATCTGGCTCGATCCGGCCAAGCTGAACAAGTTCCAGCTGACCCCGGTCGACGTCAAGACCGCCGTGGCCGCGCAAAACGTGCAGGTATCCTCCGGCCAGCTCGGCGGCCTGCCGGCCATGCCGGGTACCCAGCTGAACGCCACCATCATCGGCAAGACCCGCCTGCAAACTGCCGAGCAGTTCGAAAAGATCCTGCTCAAGGTCAACAGCGACGGTTCGCAGGTGCGTCTGGGTGATGTCGCCCAGGTTGGCCTCGGTGGTGAAAACTATGCCGTCAGCGCCCAGTTCAACGGCAAGCCGGCCTCCGGCCTGGCAGTTAAACTGGCTACCGGTGCCAACGCCCTGGACACCGCCAAGGCCCTGCGCCAGACCATCGCTGACCTGGAACCGTTCTTCCCGCCTGGGGTGAAAGCGGTATTCCCGTATGACACCACCCCGGTGGTCACCGAATCGATCAGTGGCGTTATCCACACCCTGATCGAAGCCGTGGTCCTGGTGTTCCTGGTGATGTACCTGTTCCTGCAGAACTTCCGCGCCACCATCATCACCACCATGACCGTACCGGTTGTGTTGCTGGGTACCTTCGGCATCCTTGCCGCTGCCGGCTTCAGCATCAACACCCTGACCATGTTCGCCATGGTCCTGGCCATCGGTTTGCTGGTGGACGACGCCATCGTCGTGGTGGAGAACGTCGAGCGGGTGATGTCCGAGGAAGGCTTGCCGCCCAAGGAAGCGACCAAGCGCTCGATGGAGCAGATCCAGGGTGCCCTGGTGGGTATCGCCCTGGTGCTGTCGGCAGTACTGCTGCCCATGGCGTTCTTCGGCGGCTCCACGGGTGTGATCTATCGGCAGTTCTCCATCACCATCGTCTCGGCCATGGGCCTGTCGGTGCTGGTGGCGCTCATCTTCACCCCGGCCCTGTGCGCCACCATGCTCAAGCCGCTGAAGAAGGGCGAGCACCATGTGGCCAAGCGTGGCTTCTTTGGCTGGTTCAACCGCAACTTCGACCGCAGCGTAACCGGCTACGAGCGCAGCGTGGGCACCATCCTGCGCAACAAGGTACCGTTCCTGCTGGCCTACGCGCTGATCGTGGTCGGCATGATCTGGCTGTTCGCCCGCATCCCTACCGCGTTCCTGCCGGAAGAAGACCAGGGCGTATTGTTCGCCCAGGTACAGACCCCGGCCGGCTCCAGTGCCGAGCGCACCCAGGTGGTGGTCGACCAGATGCGTGAGTACCTGCTCAGCGAAGAGGCCGACACCGTGGCTTCGGTGTTCACCGTCAACGGCTTCAACTTCGCCGGCCGTGGCCAGAGCTCGGGTATGGCATTCATCATGCTCAAGCCGTGGGATGAACGCTCCAAGGAAAACAGCGTGTTCGCCCTTGCCCAGCGCGCCCAGCAGCACTTCTTCACCTTCCGCGATGCGATGGTGTTCGCCTTTGCCCCGCCTGCGGTGCTCGAACTGGGTAACGCCACCGGCTTCGACGTGTTCCTGCAGGACCGCGGCGGTGTCGGCCATACCAAGCTGATGGAAGCGCGCAACCAGTTCCTGGCCAAGGCCGCGCAGAGCAAGATCCTCAGCGCCGTGCGCCCGAACGGCCTGAACGACGAGCCGCAGTACCAGCTGACCATCGATGACGAGCGTGCCAGCGCCCTGGGCGTGACCATCGCCGACATCAACAACACCCTGTCGATTGCCTTGGGTGCCAGCTATGTCAACGACTTCATCGACCGTGGCCGGGTCAAGAAGGTGTACATCCAGGGCGAGCCGAACGCGCGGATGAGCCCGGAAGACCTGCAGAAGTGGTACGTGCGCAATGGCGCCGGCGAAATGGTGCCGTTCTCCTCCTTCGCCAAGGGCGAATGGACCTACGGTTCGCCGAAGCTGTCGCGTTACAACGGCGTCGAGGCAATGGAAATCCTCGGTGCTCCGGCCCCGGGCTACAGCACCGGTGAAGCCATGGCCGAGGTCGAGCGCATTGCTGGCGAACTGCCAAGCGGCATCGGCTTCTCCTGGACCGGCATGTCCTACGAGGAAAAACTCTCCGGTTCGCAGATGCCGGCACTGTTCGCCCTCTCGGTACTGTTCGTGTTCCTGTGCCTGGCAGCCCTGTACGAAAGCTGGTCGATCCCGATCGCCGTGGTACTGGTAGTACCGCTGGGTATCATCGGTGCCCTGATCGCCACCAGCATGCGTGGGTTGTCCAACGATGTGTACTTCCTGGTCGGCCTGTTGACCACCATCGGCCTGGCGGCGAAAAACGCCATTCTGATCGTCGAGTTCGCCAAGGAACTGCACGAACAAGGCCGCAGCCTGTACGACGCGGCGATCGAGGCGTGCCGCATGCGTCTGCGCCCGATCATCATGACCTCGCTGGCGTTCATCCTCGGCGTGGTACCGTTGACTATCGCCAGCGGCGCCGGCGCCGGCAGCCAGCACGCCATCGGTACTGGCGTGATCGGCGGCATGATCAGTGCGACCGTGCTGGCTATCTTCTGGGTACCACTGTTCTTCGTCGCAGTGTCGTCACTGTTCGGCAGCAAAGAGCCGGAAAAAGACGTCACCCCTGAAACTCCACGTTATGAGGCTGGGCAATGACCAAGTCTTTGTTGTCCCTGGCAGTAACCGCTTTCATTCTTGGCGGCTGCTCGTTGATCCCTGACTACCAGACCCCGGAATCGCCGGTGGCTGCGCAGTGGCCGCAAGGCCCGGCTTACTCGCCGACGCAGTCGGCGGAGGTTGCCGCCGCCGAACAGGGCTGGCGTCAGTTCTTCCACGACCCGGCCCTGCAGCAGCTGATCCAGACCGCGCTGGTGAACAACCGCGACCTGCGCGTTGCCGCGTTGAACATCGACGCCTACCGTGCGCAGTACCGCATCCAGCGTGCCGACCTGTTCCCTGCGGTTTCGGCCAACGGTAGCGGCAGCCGCCAGCGCGTACCGGCGAACATGTCGCAGACGGGCGAGGCAGGCATCACCAGCCAGTACTCGGCCACCCTGGGCGTCAGCGCCTATGAGCTGGACCTGTTCGGCCGCGTGCGCAGCCTGACCGAGCAGGCCCTGGAAACCTACCTGTCCAGCGAGCAGGCGCGTCGCTCCACGCAGATCAGCCTGGTGGCCAGCGTGGCCAACGCCTACTACACCTGGCAGGCCGACCAGGCGCTGTTCAAGCTGACCGAAGAAACGCTGAAGACCTACGAGGAAAGCTACAACCTCACCCGTCGCAGCAACGAAGTCGGCGTAGCCTCGGCGCTGGACGTCAGCCAGGCGCGTACCGCCGTGGAAGGCGCCCGGGTCAAGTACTCGCAGTACCAGCGCCTGGTCGCCCAGGACGTCAACAGCCTGACCGTGCTGCTGGGCACCGGCATTCCCGCCGACCTGGCCAAGCCGCTGGAGCTCAATGCCGACCAACTGGCCGAAGTACCGGCCGGCCTGCCGTCGGACATCCTCCAGCGTCGCCCGGACATCCAGGAAGCCGAGCACCTGCTCAAGGCCGCCAATGCCAACATTGGCGCGGCCCGCGCAGCGTTCTTCCCGAGCATCAGCCTGACCGCCAATGCCGGCAGCCTGAGCCCCGACATGGGCCACCTGTTCTCGGGCGGCCAGGGCACCTGGCTGTTCCAGCCGCAGATCAACCTGCCGATCTTCAACGCCGGCAGCCTGAAGGCCAGTCTGGACTACTCGAAGATCCAGAAGGACATCAACGTCGCCAAGTACGAAAAGACCATCCAGACCGCGTTCCAGGAAGTCTCCGATGGCCTGGCGGCGCGCAAGACCTTCGAAGAGCAACTGCAGGCGCAACGTGACCTGGTGCAGGCGAACCAGGACTACTACCGCCTGGCTGAGCGCCGCTATCGCATCGGTATAGACAGCAACCTGACCTTCCTCGACGCCCAGCGCAACCTGTTCAGCGCCCAGCAGGCACTGATCGGTGACCGCTTGTCGCAGCTGACCAGCGAGGTCAACCTGTACAAGGCGCTTGGCGGTGGCTGGTACGAGCAGACCGGGCAGGCCAGCAACCAGCAGGCAGCGGTGGAAGCACCGAAGAGCTGATCAGCCCTGTTACAGCAAAAAGCCCACCTTTAACGGTGGGCTTTTTGTTTGTCGGTTGCCTGTACAAGCCTCTTCGCGGGTAAACCCGCTCCCACAATGTTTTGCATAAATGCTGAAGGCTGTGCAGTACCTGTGGGAGCGGGTTTACCCGCGAAGAGGCCAGTGCAGAAGAACAATTAACCAACCAGAACATTCCGTTCGATTATCGCCCGCTTCCGCTTGTGGCGAATTGCCTCACCCCAGCCATACCCCGCACCATCCTCCCACGCAACGTTGCCCCGGTTCATCCCAAAAGACCCGCACCTGCAGGCCGCATCCTGCAGCGTACCGGCTCGCCCATAAAAACAAGAGATCCACGACAGATGAGCACTTTGCAACCCGCACGCCAGCTGCTTCCCGGCCTGTTGGCCATGTCCTGCGCACTCCCCGTATTCGCCGCCGACCAAGGTGGTTTCCTGGAGGACGCCAAGGCCACCCTCAACCTGCGAAACTTCTACATCAACCGCAACTTCGTCGACCCGACCCATCCGCAGGCCAAGGCCGAAGAGTGGACGCAGAGCTTCATCCTCGACGCCCGCTCCGGCTTTACCCAGGGCACCGTCGGTTTCGGCGTGGACGTACTGGGCCTGTATTCGGTCAAGCTCGATGGCGGCAAAGGCACCACCAATACCCACCTGCTGCCGGTGCACGACGATGGCCGCCCCGCCGATGACTTCGGCCGCCTGGGCGTGGCACTGAAAGCCAAGCTGTCCGAAACCGAGCTGAAAGTGGGCGAGTGGATGCCGGTACTGCCGATCCTGCGCTCGGACGATGGCCGCTCGCTGCCGCAGACCTTCCGCGGCGGCCAGCTGACCTCGAAGGAAATCGCCGGCCTGACCCTGTACGCCGGCCAGTTCCGCGGCAACAGCCCGCGCAACGACGCCAGCATGGAAGACATGTCGATGAACGGCAAGGCAGCGTTCACCTCCGACCGTTTCAACTTTGGCGGCGGCGAATACACCTTCAACGACAAGCGCACCATGATCGGCCTGTGGAATGCCCAGCTCAAGGATATCTACCGCCAGCAGTACCTCAACCTGGTGCACAGCCAACCCCTGGGCGACTGGACCCTGGGCGCCAACCTGGGCTACTTCATCGGCAAGGAAGACGGCGCCGAACGCGCTGGCGAACTGGACAACCGCACCGCCTCGGCCATGCTCTCGGCACGCTATCAGGGCCACACCTTCTACGTCGGCCTGCAGAAAGTCAGCGGCGACGACGCCTGGATGCGGGTGAACGGCACCAGTGGCGGCACCCTGGCAAACGACAGCTACAACTCCAGCTTCGACAACGCCAAGGAGCGCTCCTGGCAGGTGCGCCATGACTTCAACTTCGCCACCGTCGGCGTGCCAGGCCTGACCCTGATGAACCGCTACATCAAGGGTGACAACGTGACCGCAGGCGGTGTGGACGATGGCAAGGAATGGGCGCGGGAAACCGAGTTGGCCTATGTGGTGCAGTCGGGCAGCTTCAAGGACCTGTCGGTGAAGTGGCGCAACTCCACCATGCGCCGCGACTTCAGCACCAACTCATTCGATGAGAACCGGTTGATCGTGAGTTACCCGCTGAATCTGCTTTGAATTCTTCGCGGGCACGCCCGCTCCCACAAGGACCACACCAGCCTTGAAACCTGTGCGGTCCCTGTGGGAGCGGGCGTGCCCGCGAAGAGGCCATGGGCATCACCCAACCCGCCTTCAGCCGTGCCATTCAGAGCCTGGAGCACAGCTTCGGCTTCCCACTGGTCGACCGGGCCAGCAAAGCCCTGCCGCCCACCCCAGAAGGCCTGGTGGTGCTGCAACATGCCCGGCGCCTGGATATACCAGTGCGGGCTGCTGCCATTCGCTGAGCTGATGATGGTGGCAGGGGCGGGCTATCCTGAGCTATATCGGTCGCCTGTACCGGCCCTTTCGCGGGTAAACCCGCTCCCACAGGTCCAGCGCAGCCCTCAGGAGTTGTGGTGACCCTGTGGGAGCGGGTTTACCCGCGAAGAGGCCGGAACAGGCAATACACCTCGATCAGGCAACCAGGGAGGCACAACAATGAAAACCCTCGTCGACCACCTGAGCCAATACGCCAGCTACCACCGCGACCCACGCAACATCGCCACCCACTTCGTCGGCATCCCGATGATCGTGCTGGCGGTCACTATCCTGCTGTCGCGCCCTGGCTGGGAGGTAGCCGGCATGTGGCTGTCCCCTGCCCTGCCGGCGGCGGCGGCCTCGGTCTGGTTCTACCTGCGCCTGGATCTGCGCTTCGGCCTGGTGATGGGGTTGTTGCTTGGGCTATGCCTGTGGGTCGGCCAGGTGCTGGCGATGCAGACGACAGCGCTGTGGCTCGGCACCGGGCTGGGGGCGTTCGTGGTGGGCTGGATCATCCAGTTCGTCGGCCATTACTACGAAGGCCGCAAGCCGGCGTTTGTAGACGATGTCAGCGGATTGATCATCGGGCCGTTGTTCGTGGTGGCAGAAGCGGCATTCATGCTCGGCCTGTGCCCGGCCCTGAAACGCGCCGTCGAGGCCAACGCCGGGCCCGTGGTGGCGCGCTCTATGTAGGAGCGGCCTTGTGTCGCGATAGGGCTGCGAAGCGGCCCCGGCAATATTGGCTGCGAAGCTGAAGCCTAGGGGCCGCTGCGCGGCCCATCGCGACGCAAGGCCACTCCTACAAGGGACCGCGTAGTGGTCAGGTACGCGACTCCACACCCAGCTCATCCCACACCGACTCAGCCATGTGGAAGGTGGCATTGGCCGCCGGAATGCCGCAATAGATCGCGCTCTGCATCAGCACTTCCTTGATTTCGTCGCGGGTCACGCCGTTGTTGGCCGCCGCGCGCAGGTGCAGCTTCAGCTCGTCGTTGCGGTTCATGCCAATCAGCATGGCGATGGTGATCAGGCTACGGGTATGGCGCGGCAGGCCAGGGCGAGTCCAGATGTCACCCCAGGCGTGGCGGGTGATCATCTCCTGGAACTCGCCGTTGAAGTCGTTGAGCTTCTCCAGGCTGCGGTCCACGTGGGCATCGCCAAGCACTGCGCGGCGTACTTGCATGCCGGCGTCGTAACGTTGTTTCTCGTCCATGGCGGTATCCTCAGTGAGCCTGCAGGAAGGCGAGCACTCGGCGGCTGAACGCCTCGCCGATCTCGACGTTGGACAGGTGCGCCGCCGGGAAGTCGACGTACTCGGCACCCGCGATACCGGCCTGCATGAAGCGGCCGTGCTCCGGAGTGGTCACCACGTCCTCGGTACCGGCAACGATCAGCGCCGGCACCTGGATACGGCCCAGTTGCTCGCGGTAATCGGCATCACGCACCGCCGCGCAGTTGCCGGCATAACCTTGCGGACTGGTTTGCGCCAGCATCTGGCAGATGCGCTGGGCCTGCGCTGGCTGGGCCTGGGCGAAGCCCGGGGTGAACCAGCGGGCGATGGAGGCATCGCGCAGGTCGACCATGGCCTGCTGGCCGCCCTTGAGCACGGTGTCGATACGGGTGTTCCACACCTCGTCGTTGGCGATCTTGGCGGCGGTGTTGCACAGGGTCAGGCTGTGCAGGCGCTCGCCGGCGTTTATGCCCAACCACTGGCCGATCAAGCCGCCCATCGACAGGCCGACGAAGTGCGCCTTGGCGATATCCAGGCCATCGAGCAGGGCCAGCACGTCACGGCCCAGCTGTTCGATGCTGTAGGGGCCTTCAGTGACCAGCGACCCACCGTGGCCACGGGTGTCGTAGCGCAGCACGCGCAAGTGCTGGCTCCACAGTGGTATCTGTGTGTCCCACATGCCCAGGTCGGTGCCCAGCGAGTTGGACAGGACCAGCACCGGGGCGTTTTCCGGGCCATCGATCTGGTAATTCAAAACGCCATCGGCCAGTTGCAAGTGCGCCACAGCGGTCTCCTTCAGGCAGTGAAACGTTGATGTTCGGACACGGCGCGCGCCACCCAGACGCGGGCCTGGCCCAGGTAATTGGCAGGGTCGAGCAAGCGATCGAGTTCTTCGGCGGACAGTTCGGCACTGACCTGCGGCTCTTCACCCAGCACGGTGCGCAGGTGGCGCTGTTCGGCCACAGCGCGCTGGCAGCACTGCTCCAGCAGGTGATGGGCGTGGTCGCGGCCCAGGCGCTGGGCGAGGACGATGCTCACCGCTTCGGCCAGCACCAGGCCCTGGGTCAGGTCGAGGTTACGGCGCATGCGCGCGGCATCTACTTCCATGCCCTCGGCAATCACCTGGGCTTGGCGCAGCGCACCAGAGACCAGGCAGCAGATGTCCGGTAGGGTTTCCCATTCGGCATGCCACAGGCCGAGGCTGCGCTCATGCTCCTGGGGCATGGCGGCGAACAGCGTAGAGACCAGCCCCGGCACGCGGGTCGCGGCGCCGATCAGCACCGCGGCGCCGACAGGGTTGCGCTTGTGCGGCATGGTCGAAGACCCACCCTTGCCCGGCGCGGAAGGCTCGAACAGTTCCCCCGCCTCGGTCTGCATCAGCAAGCTGACATCGCGGCCGAACTTGCCCAGGCTACCAGCGACCAGGCCTAGTACCGAGGCAAACTCCACCAGGCGGTCGCGCTGGGTGTGCCAGGGCTGCTCGGGCAGGGTCAGCTTGAGCTGCTCGGCCAGGGCTTCGGCCACCGGCATCGCCTTGCTGCCCAACGCCGCCAGGCTACCCGAGGCGCCGCCGAACTGCAGCACCAGCAAGCGTGGGCGCAGCTCCTGCAAGCGCTGGCGATGACGGGTCAAGGCGCCCAGCACACCGGCCAGTTTCATGCCCAGGGTCACGGGGGTGGCGTGCTGCAGCCAGGTGCGCCCCACCAGCGGCGTGTCGGCGTGCTGCAAGGCCTGACGCGACAGGGTATCGGCGAGCTTGCCTAGATCGGCTTCGATCAGGTCGAGGGCAGCACGCAGCTGCAGGACCAGGCCAGTGTCCATCGCGTCCTGGCTGGTGGCGCCAAGGTGCACATAGCGCTCGGCTTCGGGCACGCCACTGGCAATCACCTTGCCCAACGCCTTCACCAGCGGGATCGCCGAGTTGCCAGCAGTGGCGATGGCATTGGCCAGCGCGCCAACGTCATAGCGCTCGGCGTGGCACGCCGCCTCGATGGCCGCTACAGCGCTATGCGGGACCAGCCCGGCAGCCGCCTCGGCACGCGCCAGCGCCGCCTCGAAATCGAGCATGCCCTGCAGGCGGCCACGGTCGGAGAAGATCTCGCGCATGGCCGGTGCGGTGAAGTAGGCGTCGAACAGTTGGTTGGTCATGCCACGTCCTTAATCATCGTGGTGCAGGTACGCCGCCTGCTTCGGCAGGCGCAGGCTGAACAGGAAGGCAATCGCCATCATCGCCGTCACGTACCAGTAGAAAGTGTTTTCCATGCCCAAGGTCTTCAGGCCCAGGGCCACGTACTCGGCCGAACCGCCGAACGCCGCGTTTGCCACTGCATAGGCCAGGCCCACACCCAGTGCGCGCACCTGCGGCGGGAACATCTCGGCCTTCACCAGGCCGCTGATCGAGGTGTAGAAACTGACGATACACAACGCCAGGGAAATCAGCACGAAGGCCATGAAAGGGCTGCTCACGGTCTTCAGCGCCATCAGCAACGGCACGGTGAACAGCGTACCCAGGGCACCGAACAGCATCATCGAGTTACGCCGGCCGATGCGGTCGGAGAGCATGCCGAAGAACGGCTGCAGCACCATGAACAGGAACAGCGCGCCGGTCATCACGTAGCTGGCGTTTTTTGCGGTCATGCCAGCGGTGTTGACCAGGTACTTCTGCATGTAGGTGGTGAAGGTGTAGAAGATCAGCGAACCGCCCGCGGTATAGCCGAGCACGGTGATGAAGGCCGCCGCGTGGTCGCGGAACAGGCCCTTGATGGTGCCGGCGTCCTTGTCCTGGCGGGTTTCGGCGCTGCTGGTCTCATGCAGCGAGCGGCGCAGCATCAGCGAGATCAGTGCGGCAATGGCACCGACCACGAACGGAATGCGCCAGCCCCAGGCGCGCAGCTCTTCTTCGGTGAGCAGCTGCTGCAGGATCACCACCACCAGCACCGCCAGCAACTGGCCGCCGATCAGGGTCACGTACTGGAACGAGGCGAAGAAACCGCGCTGGCCGCGCAGGGCTACTTCACTCATGTAAGTGGCAGTGGTGCCGTACTCGCCGCCTACCGACAGGCCCTGGATTAACCGGGCCAACAAAAGCAGCGCCGGGGCCCAGGTGCCGATGCTGGCATAGGTAGGCAGGCAGGCGATCATCAGGGAGCCGAAGCACATCATCAGCACCGAGATCATCAGGGAATTCTTGCGACCATGGCGGTCAGCGAGGCGGCCGAAGATCCAGCCACCGATGGGGCGCATCAGAAAGCCCGCGGCGAACACGCCTGCCGTGTTCAACAACTGCACGGTGGGGTCGTCGGAGGGGAAGAAAGCCGGGGCAAAGTAGATCGCGCAAAAGGCATAGACGTAGAAGTCGAACCATTCCACCAGGTTGCCTGAAGAGGCACCAACGATAGCGAAGATGCGTTTGCTGCGTTCTTCGCCGGTGTAATAGGCTGAGGTCATGGTGAGTTTACTCCTGGAGGGTCGCAGGTAATTCTAGACACACCTGGTAACACACTCGTTCCGCTATCTGGCTGGCATCTGGCCTTGAGTCTGGCAGGACCGGCCTCTTCGCGGGCAAGCCCGCTCCCACAGTGGGAGGCGTGGTTCCCCCTGTGGGAGCGGGTTTACCCGCGAAGAGGCCGGTACAGGTCAAACCCGCTCGATGGCCAGCGCCAAACCTTGGCCTACGCCCACACACATGGTCGCCAGGCCCTTACGCCCACCGCTCTTCTCCAGCTGGTGAAGCGCAGTCAACACCAGCCGCGCACCGCTCATGCCCAGCGGGTGGCCCAGGGCGATGGCACCGCCGTTGGGGTTCACCTGCGGTGCATCGTCGGCCACACCCAGCTCACGCAGCACCGCCAGACCTTGGCTGGCAAAGGCTTCGTTGAGCTCGATCACATCGAAATCATTCACCGCCACACCCAGGCGCTCGGTCAGCTTGCGCACTGCCGGCACCGGACCAATGCCCATCACTCGCGGTGCAACACCGGCGCTGGCCATGCCCAGTACGCGGGCACGTGGGGTCAGGCCGTGTTTCTTCACAGCCTCGGCCGAAGCCAGGATCAACGCCGCGGCACCGTCGTTCACGCCCGAGGCATTGCCGGCGGTTACGGTCTTGTCCGGGCCGTTGACCGGCTTGAGCTTGGTCAAGGCTTCCAGCGTGGTTTCCGGGCGCAGGTGTTCGTCTCGCTCGACGATGGTCTCGCCCTTCTTGTGCGCGATACGCACCGGCACGATCTCTTCGGCGAAGAAGCCGGCGGCCTGGGCCGCAGCAGCCTTCTGCTGGCTGCGCAGGGCGAAGGCGTCCTGGTCGGCACGCGAAACCTGGTAATCGTCGGCCACGTTGTCGGCGGTTTCCGGCATGGAATCCACACCGTACTGGCTCTTCATCAGCGGGTTGATGAAACGCCAGCCGATGGTGGTGTCTTCGAGCTTCATGTTGCGCGAATAGCCGCTTTCGGCCTTGCCCATGACGAACGGGGCACGCGACATCGACTCGACGCCTCCGGCAATCGCCAGCTCCATTTCGCCGCTGGCAATGGCGCGGAAGGCAGTGCCGATGGCATCCATGCCCGACGCGCACAGGCGGTTCAAGGTGACACCCGGAATGCTCTCCGGCAGGCCGGCCAGCAGCAGCGCCATGCGTGCCACGTTGCGGTTGTCTTCACCAGCCTGGTTGGCGCAGCCGAAGAACACTTCGTCAACCTGATCCCACTGCACGGTCGGGTTGCGCTCGATCAGCGCCTTCAGTGGCACGGCGGCCAGGTCGTCGGCCCGCACGCCGGCCAGGGCGCCACCGAAGCGGCCGATCGGGGTGCGAATGGCGTCACAGATGAATACGTCGCGCATCAGGCTTCTCCTGCGACCTGGCCATGGGCCGCGGCGGTACGGGCTTCGAGGTCACGCAGGGCGGACAGCTCGACTTCGGTCGGTTCGGCGGTGGTCTGCACATTGTCGGCAAAGCGGATCGCCCAGCCAGTGGCGGCGATGATCTGCTCGCGGGTCACACCCGGGTGGATCGCAGTGACGACGAATTCGTGGGTGCCGGCTTCCGGCTCCATGATGCACAGGTCGGTGATAATGCCGACCGGGCCGTCGCCTGGCAGGCCAAGGCGTTTGCGCGAGTCGCCGCCTTCACCGTGGCCAACCGAGGTGATGAAGTCCAGCTTGTCGACAAAGGCACGCGGCGACTGCTTGAGGATGATCAGTACCTGCTTGGCGGAACCAGCGATTTCCGGTGCGCCACCAGCACCTGGCAGGCGGGTTTTCGGGGCGTGGTAATCACCGACGACGGTAGTGTTGATGTTGCCGAAGCGGTCGACCTGGGCAGCGCCGAGGAAGCCGACGTCGATGCGCCCACCTTGCAGCCAGTAGCGGAAGATCTCGCCGGTCGGCACCACGGTGTCAGCGGTTTCGGCCAGCTCGCCGTCGCCGATAGACAGCGGCAGCACGCTTGGCTTGGCGCCGATCGGGCCGGATTCGTAGATCAGCACCACGTCTGGCGACGATGTCAGGCGCGCCAGGTTGGCAGCCTTGGATGGCAGGCCGATGCCGACGAAGCACACAGCACCGTTGCGCAGGCGACGGGCTGCAGCGACGGTCATCATTTCGGAAGTGGAGTAGCTCATTGTGCGGCCTCCGCAGTGCTGGCCAGCTTGGCCTTGAATTCGTTGAAATCGGCAGTGCCACGGATGTAGGTGTCGATCCAGGCGGTGAACGATTCGCGGCTACGCGCGATCGGGTCCCAGGCCTGGTAGAAGCGGTTGTCACGCTCGTAGTAGCCATGGGCATAGGACGGGTGCGCACCGCCAGGTACCAGGCATACCGCGCTCAGGGCCCAGGTCGGCAGCACACAGGCGTTCATCGGGGCCTGCAGGTCGTCGACGATTTCCTCGACGGTGACGATGCAGCGCTTGGCGGCCAGGGCGGCTTCCTTCTGCACGCCGAGGATGCCCCACAGCAGCACATTGCCTTTGCGGTCGGCCTTTTGCGCATGGATCACGGTCACATCCGGGCGCACCGACGGCACGGCTGCCAGCACTTCACCGGTGAACGGGCAGGTGACGCTCTTGATCAGCGGGTTGACCTTCGGCAGGTCGGAGCCGGCGTAGGCACGCAGCACGGCGAACGGCAGGCCAGAAGCACCGGCGACATAGGCGTTTGCCAGGTCGGCATGGCTGTGTTCTTCAATTTCGATGGCGTGTGGCCACTGCTTCTCGACGGCATCACGCAGGCGGTGCAGCGAACCGACACCTGGGTTACCACCCCAGGAGAAGATCAGCTTGCTGGCGCAGCCGGCGCCGATCAGCTGGTCGTAGATCAGGTCCGGAGTCATGCGCACCAGGGTCAGGTCGCGCTTGCCCTGACGGATGATCTCGTGGCCGGCGGCAGTCGGGATCAGGTGGGTGAAACCTTCGAGGGCGACGGTATCGCCATCCTGGATGAACTGCTTCACGGCTTCGTGAAGCGGGAGAATTGCAGCCATTTGGAGACTCCTGGTCAGGGTGCTTCGGTGAGCTCAGATTAAGGAGACTGGTGGGTGGCTTACAATCCGATAATCGACTATTTGTGCGATTATCGAACCATTTGTTGTCCTGCTACTCATTCACTAACGTGTCGAATTCTTCGCAGCACAAGGCTGCTCCTACAGCGGGCGGCGTCGCCTTTGTAGGAGCAGCCTTGTGCTGCGAAGGGCCGCAAAGCGGCCCTCGGGCTTCAGGTCGCGTCAGCGTGGCTCACCAGCCCTTTCACGATCACACCCACGGTCGCCAGCCCCGCCGGCACCAGCAATGCCGTCAGCACCTGTTCGAAGTTCCAGCCCAGCCCCAGCAGCGTCGCACCACTCCAGGCCCCGAGAATCGCACCGAAGCGGCCGATACCCAGCATCCACGATACCCCTGTGGCGCGGCCCTGTGTCGGATAGAAGCGCGCCGCCAGCGAAGGCATCGCCGATTGGGCACCGTTCACGCACATGCCGGCAACCAGCACCAGCGTGGCCAATACGGTGATGTTGCCCAGGCTCTGCCCCACGGCGTAGGCGAACACCCCGGCCAGCAGGTAGAAAATGCCGATCACCTTGTGCGGATTGAAGCGGTCCATGGCCCAACCCACACCGACGGCGCTCAGCACGCCACCGAACTGGAACAGTGCGCCGATGAAGGCAGCCTGTTCCATGCTCGCGCCGCTGTCGCGCATCAAGGTTGGCAACCAGCTGGTCAGCAGATAGACGATCACAAGGCCCATGAAATAGGTCAGCCACAACAGCATGGTGCCCATGCCGTAGGTACCGGAGAAGATCAGCGCAAACACGTTGCGCGCAGCCACTGCCTTTTGCTCCGGCACGCTGAAGCTGCCCGCCTCGGCCACCACCTGTGGCGCGATGGGCGACAAGGTCTTGCGCACCTTGTCGGTCCCCCGGTTGCGCACCACCAGGAACCGCGCTGACTCCGGCAACCACACCATCAGCACCAGCGCCAGCAGCAACGGCAGCACGCCACCGATCACCAGCAGGCTGTGCCAGCCGTAGGCCGGGATCATCTTGGCGGAAATGAAACCACCACCGGCCATGCCCAGGTTGAAGCCGCAGAACATGCTGGTCACCAACAGCGACTTGAGGCGCTCGGGGGTATATTCAGACAATAGCGTGGTGGCGTTGGGCATACCTGCACCAAGGCCCAGGCCAGTCAGGAAGCGCAACACCAGCAACTGATCGACGTTGGTGGCGTAGGCCGAGGCCAGGCTGAAGCCACCGAATACCAGCACTGCGCCCACCAGCACGCCCTTGCGGCCAAAACGGTCCGCCAGCGGGCCGGAGCCGAGGGCACCGAAAACCATACCGATCAATGCAGCACTCATGACCGGGCCGAGGCTGGCGCGGTCTATCCCCCACTCCTGCGAAAGGGCCGGGGCGATGAAGCCCATGGCGGCGGTGTCCAGGCCATCGAGGAAGACGATCAGGAAGCACAGCAACACCACCCGCCATTGGTAGCGGGACAGCGGCTGCTGATTGATGAACGACTGGACGTCGAGGCTATTGCCGACGTTGGTTTGCGCTTGATTCATTATTGTTTTCCAGAATGAGGGGCACAGCCAGCCCACTGCACACGATCAAACGGTACAGAGGACGATGATTTGAGGGAATGCGGCCGGCGTCAGCCTGGATATAACGGTACTGCGCGCGGGTGCGGCCGCGGCAGCGAGGGGACAGTATTCATGTTAAGTGCCTCTTATGTTTTTCTTGTTCGGTCGGCACAGCCGACCGTTGCGAGAGACATTAATCAGCGGGCGGAGGCGGCGCAATTCACCGCGAACGACACTGTGCGTTTATCGCACAGGAAAGGGTTTTGCCTGTTCTAAATTTGAAAGTGGCGCGCTGTGCGCCCTGCGGGGCTCAGCCAAACAACTGATGGCAAAGGTCCCGGCTGGCTGCGAGCAGGATCGGCAAGAACCGCTGCTCCAGCTCACTGCGCGTCACCCGCCCGACATGGGTACTCACATTCAACGCCGCCAGCACCTGCCCCGAGGCGTCATACACCGGCACCGCAATCGAGCGCAGCCCCTGCTCCAGCTCCTGGTCTACCACGCACCAGCCCTGGGCACGCACCTGCTGGATACAGGCGAACAGCGACTCGGGGTCGTGCAAGGTACGGCTGGTACGCGCCTTCAGGTCGGCACGCTCCAGGTATTCACGCAGGCTGGTGTCGTCCATGGCCGCCAACAGGATGCGCCCCATCGATGTGCAATAGGCCGGTAGGCGCCCGCCCACCGACAGGTCGACCGAAATCAGCCGCTCCACGGTGGCCGAACGGGCTATATAAAGAATGTCGTCACCTTCGAGCGTGGCCATGTTGGCCGCCTCGTGCAGCTGGTCGCTGATGCGGTCCAGGTAAGGCTGGGCGGAAATCGCCAACGGCGTCGACGACAGGTACGCATGCCCCAGCGTCAGCACTTTGGGCAGCAGCGAATAGGTGCGCCCGTCGGTGGTGGCGTAACCCAGCTTGATCAACGTGTGCAGGCAACGCCGTACCGCCGCACGGGGGATTTCGGTGCGGTGGCTGATCTGGGCGATGGTCAGGTGGCGCTTGCGTTCCTGAAAGGCCTGGATGACTGCCAGGCCTCGCGCCAGGGAGGTCATGAAGTCCGGGTCGCCGGTAAAGGCCTGGATGCGCTTGGCCGGTGACGCCACGATCGGCGGTGCCAGGGCTGCCGAGGCAGGTCGCCCCTGCTCCAGGTTGACCGACTCTGGATTGACGGAATCGCTGGCCAAGGTTTCGTCACTCATCGCACACCTCAAAAAAAAAAACGCCCACTCGTGCGATTATCGAACAAACGGCCGATAATCGCAATTGACCGCTGACACTTTTACTTATACCTTTCTCATGCCACTTGTGGCTTCTTTGGAGAGACTGGTCAGGTACCCACCGTAGAAGTCCCCAGGCAACGGCCTCGCCTTTTGGCGAGGCCGTTTTTCATTACCCTCCCGGTCGACGGTCCCGCTGCTGCACTGCAACGAACTTTTGTCCGTATTGCCTTTCAAACTTGTACGAAAGGCCCAAACTGTCATCGAATGCATTCCCTTACTTGCGTCTTGTGATGTCAGGGTTGGGTAAATTACGATGTTCAGCGAATATCGATTGCTATAATCGATTGCGCAGGCCTCGACGATGCCGTGGTAATGGAACCCTCCGCTGTATCAAGCCGTTGCGGCCAGCAAGGCATGTGCACGCTGCACAACGCTTAACAACTGTCATCAAACTTAATTCAGGTACTACTGTGACGAAAGATGAACTGCGCGCGGAACTCGAGCGCCAGGCTGAACGTTACAAGGATGTTTATGGTGGCGAAGTCACCACTTACGCCGCACAACCGGATCCGGAACGCAAACCTTGGCGCAAGCGCGCCAGCGTGCGCGACCAGGCCTTCAGCCAGGAACTGGAACGTATGGAAAAGGAACTGCGCAGCGACACTCCCTGACCCGGGACCACGCCAGCGCGTCGTCGCCCGGCCAGCCCGGGCGCGGTCGATCTTTACTGTCCGGCCGATGGTGAAATGGAATTACACAAATTTCATACGCCCGTTTGAAAAGAAGCGAAGCGGCTTTTTATCCAGCTTTTTGCCGGTTTTCGCCAGCTTTTACGCGCTTTAGCGGATATTTCCCTGCCGGCACGTCGCACCGTGCACATCACGCTCGCGCCAGGAAGATTGCCGTCGGTCTGTCGCAAATGCATCGATTGCCAACGTTTTCTGGCATAATCCCGCCCCCCTAAGACCGCCAGACAACCTTCATGATCGAATTATTCAGCGGACTGGATGCCTGGGTGTTGGTGAGCCTGCTGCTCGCCTTGACCTTCGTGCTCGCCTTCGAGTTCATCAATGGCTTTCATGACACCGCCAACGCGGTAGCTACCGTCATCTATACCAAAGCCATGCCGCCGCACCTCGCCGTGTTCTTCTCCGGCGTGTTCAACTTCCTTGGCGTTCTGCTCGGCGGTGTCGGGGTGGCCTATGCCATCGTGCACCTGCTGCCAGTAGAGCTGCTGATCAATGTGAACACCGGACACGGCCTGGCCATGGTCTTCTCGCTGCTGGCTGCGGCCATCACCTGGAACCTGGGCACCTGGTACTTCGGTATCCCCGCCTCCAGCTCGCACACGCTGATCGGCTCCATCCTCGGCGTCGGCCTGGCCAACGCCCTGATCAACGACATCCCGCTGGGCGACGGTGTCAACTGGCAGAAGGCTATCGACATCGCCATGTCGCTGGTGGTCTCGCCGATGGCCGGCTTCGCCGTTGCCGCTATGGTGCTGATCGGCCTCAAGTGGTGGCGTCCGCTGTCGAAGATGCACAAGACCCCCGAGCAGCGCCGCAAGCTCGACGACAAAAAACACCCACCGTTCTGGAACCGCCTGGTACTGGTGGTTTCGGCCATGGGTGTGAGCTTCGTGCACGGCTCCAACGACGGCCAGAAAGGCATCGGCCTGATCATGCTGGTGCTGATCGGTATCGTCCCGGCCAAATTCGTCCTCGACCTGAACAGCACCACCTATCAGATCGAGCGTACCCGCGACGCCACCTTGCACATGAGCCAGTTCTACCAGCGCAACGCCGCCACCCTGGGCGAGTTCCTGGCACTGGGCAAGGCCAAGTCCAGCGACCTGCCGGAGCAGTTCAGCTGCAACCCGCAGCAGACCGAGCCGACCATTGCCGCGCTGCAGTCCTCGCTGCAGGGCGTGACCGACTACCACAGCCTGAGTGCCGACAAGCGTGTCGAAGTGCGCCGCTACCTGCTGTGCCTGGACGACACGGCGAAGAAGGTCGGCAAGCTGCCAGGCCTGGAAGCCCGTGAAAAGGCCGATCTGGAAAAACTGCGCAAAGACCTGACCGCCACTACCGAGTACGCCCCGTTCTGGGTGATCGTGGCCGTCGCCCTGGCCCTGGGCCTGGGTACCATGGTCGGCTGGAAGCGCGTGGTACTGACCGTTGGCGAGAAGATCGGCAAGCAGGGCATGACCTATGCCCAGGGCATGTCGGCACAGATCACCGCGGCTTGCGCCATCGGCATGGCCAACATCTTCGCCCTGCCGGTATCGACCACCCACGTGCTGTCGTCCGGTGTGGCCGGCACCATGGTCGCCAACAAGAGCGGGCTGCAAGGCGGCACCGTGAAGACCATCCTGCTGGCCTGGGTACTGACCCTGCCTGCGTCGATGGGCCTGGCGGCCGGCCTGTTCTGGCTGGCGTCCAAAGCCATTGGCTGAGTGATACCGCAATAAGAAGAAGGCGCCCTCGGGCGCCTTTTTTGTATCCGCAAACACACACGCCTCTTGTAGGAGCGGCCTTGTGTCGCGAAAGGGCTGCAGAGCAGCCCCGGCAATTTGCGCATCTGCGCTGAAATCCCGGGGCTGCTTCGCAGCCCTTTCGCGACACGAGGCCGCTCCTACAGGTACAGCGCAGGCCTGTGGATAGGGCCGGTACAGGCAACCTACCTTTTCTTGCCCCCCAGCAACGACCCCATCAACCCACGCACCAACTGCCGCCCCAACTGGTTGGCCGCCTGGCGCACCGCCGACTTGATGGCCTGCCCTGCCGCACTCTGCAAGAACTCACCAGCCTTGTCGGCAAAGCTTTCTTCATCCGCCTTGGGTTGCGGCACGGGCTCCACCGGCTCGCCCTTGCGCTGGGTCAGCATCTCATAGGCCGACTCACGGTCCACCGGCTTGTCGTAACGCCCCGCCAGCGGCGAATTGGCAATCAGCACACTGCGCTCAGCCGCGCTCAACGGTCCGATACGCGACTGCGGCGGTGCAATCAGCACACGTTGCACCATCGCTGGCGTGCCCTTCTCTTCCAGTGTCCCCACCAGCGCCTCGCCAATACCCAGTTCGGTCAGCACCGCCAGGGTGTCGAACGCCGGGTTAGGGCGGAAGCCATCAGCCACCGCCCGCAGCGACTTCTGCTCCTTGGCGGTAAACGCCCGCAAGCCATGCTGAATGCGCAAGCCCAACTGGGCCAGCACCGCATCTGGCAAGTCCCCCGGCGACTGGGTGACGAAGTACACACCCACGCCCTTGGAACGAATCAGCCGCACCACCTGCTCCAGGCGATCCTGCAATGCCTTGGGTGTATCGTTGAACAACAAGTGCGCTTCATCGAAGAACAACGCCAGCACCGGCTTGTCGGCATCACCACGCTCGGGCAACTGTTCGAACAACTCGGCCAGCAGCCACAACAGGAAGGTCGCGTACACCTTGGGGGCATCGTGAACCAACCGGCTGGCGTCCAGCAGGTGGATACGCCCACGGCCATCCGGGTCTGGCCGCAGGAGGTCCTCGAGCTGCAACCCCGGTTCACCGAACAACGCCTCGGCGCCCTGCTGCTCCAGGGTCGCCAACCGGCGCAGAAGCGCCTGAGTGGAGGCCGTGGTCATCAGCGCGCTGTCTTCGCCCAGCAGTTGCGGGTTGTCCTTCAGGTGCGCGAGCAGCGCCTTGAGGTCCTTGAGGTCCAGCAGCAGCAAGCCTTCACGGTCGGCTACCTTGAACGCCGCATACAGCGCCGCCTGTTGGCTGTCGGTCAGTTCCAGCAGGTTGCCCAGCAGCAGCGGCCCCATTTCACTGAGGGTGGTACGCAGCGGGTGGCCGGACTGCCCGGCAATGTCCCACAGGCTCACCGGGTAAGCCTGGGGCCTGTGCCCCAGCCAGGGCATGCCGGCGATGCGCTCGGCCACCTTGCCCTGCGGCGCACCAGCAGCGCCCAGGCCGCACAGGTCGCCTTTGACATCGGCGGCGAACACCGCAACCCCCGCGTCACTGAACGCTTCCGCCAGATGCTGCAAGGTGACGGTCTTGCCAGTACCCGTAGCGCCCGCTACCAGGCCATGGCGGTTGGCCAACCTCATGGCTTGCCCAACCGGCTGGCCATCCGGGCCAGCACCTACAACGATGGTCGAAATTTCCGACATCTCTTAAATCCTCTGCTCAAGCTTTACCGTAATTCGGCCGATACCTGTGGGTGATATTCGCCTTAATAGAGAGGAACAACCGAAAAGGGACTTTTCGGGATATTGCACTGCTTTGCGACTCCACGCGTGCAAACGCCTGATATGAAACCTTAGCGGAACCGATTACGCCATGAACAAAAGCCTTCGTTTCAGCCACAAGATTCTTTTGGCAGCATCACTGATCGTGATACTCGCCTTCAGCCTTTTCACGCTCTACAACGATTACCTCCAGCGTAATGCGATCCGCGAGGACCTCGAGAACTATCTGGCTGAAATGGGCGCTTCCACTTCGACCAATATCCGCAACCTGTTCGAAGGCCGTATCAAGCTGGTGGAAAACCTGGCACAGAACATAGCCCAGGACCCGACCAACGCCGAAACCCTGATGGGCCAGAATGCACTGATCTCGAGCTTTCTCACAGTTTACGTGGGCAAGGTCGACGGTGGCTTCAGCGTGCGTCCTGACACGAAGATGCCAGACGGCTACGACCCACGCATCCGCCCCTGGTACAAGGACGGCATGAACGCCGCAGGCCCGATCCTGACCGAGCCATACATCGACATGGCCACCAACAGGATGGTCATCGGCATCATCAACAAAGTGTCCGGCAGTGTCGGTGTCGTCGGTGGCGACCTGGCCCTGGACGGCCTGGTGCAGATCATCAACTCGCTGAACTTCGGCGGCATGGGCTATGCCTTCCTGGTCAACGATCAAGGCAAGATCCTGGTGCACCCGGACAAAGACCTGGTGATGAAGTCGCTGTCGGACCTGTTCCCGCAGCACACGCCGAAACTGAGCGGTGAGCTGACCGAAGTGCAGAGCGACGGCCAGGCCCGCCTGCTGACCTTCACCCCGATCACCGGCCTGCCGTCGGCCAACTGGTACATCGGCCTGTCGGTGGACAAGGACAAGGCCTTCTCGATGCTGAGCACCTTCCGCACCTCGGCGGTAATCGCCACTCTGGTGGCGGTGGTGATCATCATCGGCCTGCTCGGCCTGCTGATCCGTGTGCTGATGCAGCCGCTGCACACCATGACCCGCGCCATGGAAGACATCGCCGAAGGTGAAGGCGACCTGACCAAGCGCCTGCGTATCCACAACCACGACGAATTCGGCATCCTGGGCAGCGCCTTCAACCGTTTCGTCGAGCGTATTCACAGCTCGATCCGCGAAGTGTCCTCGGCCACCGAGCAGGTCAACGAAGTAGCCCTGCGGGTCATCAGTGCCTCGAACTCGTCGATGACCAACTCCGACGAACAGTCCAACCGCACCAACAGCGTGGCCGCCGCCATCAACGAACTGGGCGCCGCCGCCCAGGAAATTGCCGGCAACGCCGCCCAAGCCTCGCAGCACGCCAGTTCGGCGCGGTTGCTGGCCGAAGAAGGACAGCAGGTGGTGGAACGCAACATTGCGGCAATGAACCGCCTGTCCGACCTGATCGTCACTTCCAGCGCGCACATCGAGACGCTGAACAGCAAGACCGTCAACATCGGTCAGATCCTTGAGGTGATCACCAGCATTTCCCAGCAGACCAACCTGCTGGCGCTGAACGCGGCCATCGAAGCGGCCCGTGCCGGTGAAGCCGGGCGTGGTTTTGCCGTGGTCGCCGATGAAGTACGCAACCTGGCGCACCGCACCCAGGAGTCGGCGCAACAGGTGCAGACCATGATCGAAGAACTGCAGGTCGGCGCGCGCGAATCGGTCGAGACCATGGACCAGAGCCAGCGCCACAGCCAGGACAGCATGCAGATCGCCAACCAGGCCGGTGAGCGGCTGGACAGCGTTACCGTGCGCATCGGCGAGATCGACGGCATGAACCAGTCGGTAGCCACCGCCACCGAAGAGCAGACCGCCGTGGTCGAGGCGATCAACATGGACATCAACGAGATCAACATGCTCAACCAGGAAGGCGTGGAAAACCTCCAGGCCACCCTGCGCGCCTGCTCCGACCTGGAGCAGCAAGCCGGCCGCCTGAAGCACCTGGTGGGCAGCTTCCGCATCTGACAAGTGCTACTCCTCTCTGTGTAGGAGCAGCCTTGTGCTGCGAAGAGGCCAGTACAGGCAATACAACTGTGTTGCCTTCTCTGGCCCCTTCGCAGCACAAGGCTGCTCTTACAACGCTTGTGCAGCCTACCTCTTCCCAACCCCGCCCAACCCCGATCGAACAAACTATCCTTCTGATAGGTCAACCTTTAGGCGCGTCATCGCCGGCCCGTTAACGCCGGATGACAGACCCGAAGACGATCCCGGAGGGATGCTGATCGTGCACATCGCCGACATCACCATGTTCTACGCCCCCGCCAGTGGTGGCGTACGTACCTATCTTGATGCCAAACACCACCGCCTCGACGCCATCCAGGGCGTCCGCCACAGCTTGCTGATACCCGGTGCCAGCGCCCAGCACGCCGATGGCATATACCAGGTGCCCGCACCGCCGCTGCCGTTCGGCAATGGCTACCGCTTCCCGGTACGCCTGGCCCCTTGGTGCAATGTGCTGCGCAGGCTCAAGCCCGACCTGATCGAAGTCGGCGACCCCTACCTGACCGCCTGGGCTGCGCTGGAAGCGCGGCGCAAGCTCGATGTGCCGGTAATCGGCTTCTACCATTCCGACCTGCCGCTGCTGGTCAGCAACCGCATGGGCAACTGGTTTACCCCCAATGTAGAGGCCTATGTCAGCAAGCTGTACGGCAATTTCGACCGGGTCCTGGCCCCCAGCCAGGTCATGGCCGACAAGTTGCGCCGCCTGGGGGTGCGCGATGTGCACGTGCAGCGCCTGGGCGTCGACCTGGCCACCTTCCACCCCAACCAACGCGACCCGCAGCTGCGTGCCGAACTGGGTATTGCCGAAACCAGTCGCCTGCTGATCTACGCCGGCCGTGGCTCGCGAGAAAAGAACCTGCCAGTGCTACTCGACTGCATGCAGCACCTGGGCCACCCCTACCACTTGCTGTTGGTGGGTTCGAACATGCCGGCCAACGTACCGCGGAACGTCAGTGTGATCGGTCACTTCTGCCCGGCACCGGAAGTCGCCCGGCTGATGGCCAGCGCCGACCTGCTGGTGCATGCCGGTGACCAGGAAACCTTCGGCCTGGTCATTCTCGAAGCGATGGCCAGCGCCACGCCGGTAGTGGCCGTGCGCGCAGGTGCTTTCGGCGAAATCGTCAACGAACAGTGCGGGCGCTTGTGCCGCCCCAACGATAGCCAAGCCATGGCGACGGCCGTGCAAGAGGCGTTCGAAGCCGGTGTGCGCACGCTTGGGGTACAGGCCCGTCGCCATGCCGAACAGCACTATTCGTGGGACAACGTGGTCACCGGCCTGCTGCAGCACTACCAGGCTGTGCTCGGCCACCAGCCACAGGTACGTGCCCATGGCTGAGCCGCTAACGGCATCGCGCAGCCTGATGCTGGTGCTGCACGATGTCGCGCCCGAAACGTGGCCAGACTACCAGCCTTTCGTCCAGGCCGTCGACGCCATCGGCGGCATCCCCATGACCTGGCTGGTGGTGCCGGACTTTCACCACCGCAACCCGCTGCAACGCTCGCCTACCTTCTGCCGCTTGCTGGAACGGCGCCTGGCCCAGGGCGACGAGCTTGCCCTGCACGGCTTCTACCATGCCGACAGCGGGCCACCACCGCGCACACCCGGCGAATACTTCATGCGCCGCATCTATACCCACGAAGGGGAATTCTACGCCCTTGACCAGCAGCAGGCCCTGCAACGCCTGGAGCATGGCCTGGCACTGTTCGCCCAGCAGGGCTGGCCAGTGTCAGGCTTCGTCGCGCCTGCCTGGCTGATGAGCGAAGGCACCCGCCAGGCACTGCGCCGTCTGCCGCTGCGCTACACCAGCACGCCACAGCACCTGTATCGTTTACCGGACTTCACCGCGATCAAGGCCCCAGGGCTTGTCTGGAGTGCACGCAGTGCCTGGCGCCGTGGCCTGTCACGGGTGCTGTGCGACTGGCAATGCCGGCGCTGGCGCGACGCCCAGACCCTGCGCCTGGGCCTGCACCCGGTGGACATGCGCCATCGCGCGTCCCGCGACTATTGGCTGAACACCTTGCACACGCTACTGGCACAGGGCCGCGAGCCGCTGACCAAGTCCACCTGGCTCGACCGCCAGGCCAGCGTATGAACCGCCTGGCCTGGCTGGCCCTGGCACTGCTGGGTGCCGTGCTGGTGCCGGCCCTGCTCGGTGGCAGCGAGCTGTTACCGAGGCTGCAGCGCTTCGCCCCCAGCCTCATGCTGACCTTGCTGGGCATGATCCTGCTTTGCTGGGTCATCAACGCCATCCGCTTGCGCCTGTTGCTCGGCCAGCAAGGAGCAAGGCTTGGGCGTCTGCGCAGCCTGGGTGTTGTGATGGCTACCGAGTTCGCCATCTGTACCACCCCCGGCGGCAGCGGCGGCCCCTTGACCCTGATGGCCCTGCTGGCACGTGACCGGATCGGCCCGGCGCGCAGCGGCGCGGTGTTTGCCATGGATCAGCTGAACGACCTGGTGTTCTTTTTCTGCGCGATGCTGGCTATTGCCGGCTATGCGCTGTTCCACAGCCTGGGCCGCAGCCAGGAGAGCATGTTGCTGGGCAGCGCGTTGCTGCTGTGCACGGCACTGGCCGGGGTGATCGGCCTGCTGCGCTACCGGCGCACGGTGATGCGCGTGAACGGCAGGTTGCTGCGCCGCCTGGGCATGAGCCGCCAGCGCAAGCGGCGCTGGGCACGCAAACTGCTACGCTTCATCGATGCACTGGCGCAGACCTGGCGCCTGCCCAAGCGTACGCTGACCTTGGTGTTCACCCTGACCTGCGCCCACTGGGGCCTGCGCTACAGCGTGTTGTATCTGGTATTGAGGGGGTTGGGGGTAGACCTGGCGTGGATCCCCAGCTTCCTGGTGCAGATGCTGTCGCTCAGTGCTGGCCAGTTCAGCCTGTTGCCGGGTGGTGCCGGCGCCGCCGAGCTGACTTCGGCCAGCCTGCTGACGCCACTGGTAGGCAGTTCGACCGCTGCTGCGGCGATCCTGATATGGCGGGCGGTCACTTACTACTTTTATCTGCTGGCGGGTGGGCCGGTGTTTGTGTGCCTGCTGGCGCGCCCGCTGCTGGAGCGTTGGCGGCGTCAGGCGGGTTGAGCTGCTGCCAGAGTTCGGCGGCGCCGGGGAAATCGGTGCCATCGGTGTCGGCCAGGGCTTCGGGGTCGTAGCGGGCCAGGCAGCCTTCACCGAGGGTGGGTGGGGGTGAGGCGGTGGGGTTATTGCGGGTCTTGGCCATTGCGTATGCCTCAGGATTGCCGGGGGCGCCTTGCGCCCCTTTCGCGACACAAGGCCGCTCCCACATGGAACGGGGTACACCCTACCCTTGTGGGAGCGGCCTTGCGTCGCGAAAGGGCTGCGCAGCAGCCCCAAGATCTCACCGCCAACCCGACTCTGTCAGTCAAACACCACAGTCTTGTTGCCATGCACCAGCACCCGGTCTTCCAGGTGATAACGCAGGCCACGGGCCAGCACCATCTTCTCCACATCACGGCCAAAGCGGACCATGTCGTCGATGCTGTCGGCATGGCTGACACGCACCACGTCCTGCTCGATGATCGGGCCGGCGTCCAGCTCTTCGGTTACGTAGTGGCAAGTCGCTCCGATCAGTTTCACACCACGAAGGGCGGCCTGGTGATACGGCTTGGCGCCGACGAACGACGGCAGGAAGCTGTGGTGGATGTTGATCACCTTTTCAGCATAGTCCTGGCACAGCTGCGGCGGCAGGATCTGCATGTAGCGGGCCAGCACCACCACGTCGGCGGCGTGCTCCTGCACCAGGCGCGAAACTTCGGCAAAGGCCGGTGCCTTGTCCTTGGGGTCGACCGGTACATGGAAGAACGGAATACCGTGCCACTCGACCATGCTGCGCAGGTCGTTGTGGTTGGAGATCACGCAAGGGATCTCGCAGTCCAGTTCATCGGTGTGCCAGCGGTGCAGCAGGTCGGCCAGGCAGTGCGACTCGCGGCTGGCCATCAGCACCACGCGCTTTTTCTGCGCCGAGTCGGTAATGCGCCAGGTCATGGAGAACTCTTCGGCGATCGGCGCGAACGCTTCACGGAAGGCTTCGATACCGAACGGCAGCGATTCGGCGCGGATTTCATGGCGCATGAAGAACCAACCGCTCTGCTCATCAGAGTGGTGGCTGGCTTCGTTGATCCAGCCATTGTACAAGGCCAGGAAATTACTGACTTTCGCCACGATGCCAACACGGTCGGGGCAGGCGATCACCAGACGATAGGTGCGCATGAATGAGACTCCAGAACTTCGCAAAGGCGCTCATTCTAGCGGCCCGCCAGGAAAAACGCAGTAATGATCGCAGCGGCCGTGGCCTGTGTTCCTGACGAGATGCACTGCCGGCATTCTCTGACAGACATGACGAAATGCAGGGTTAATTGTAAATTTTTGTTCACCTAGAGAAATGGTTGTCACAGCTTAGTTAACAGTTAATTGCCCAACAATATGTTTACTTGCGAGTATTGCCTGTCTATTATTGCCCCACACATTTCTGAACACGCATTAAGGAACACTCCATGTCCCTGATCAACGAGTACCGCGCTACCGAAGAAGCCATCAAGGAACTTCAGGCCCGCCTGGCCAACCTGTCGCAGGATGACAAGCTGAAGAAAGAACTGGAGTTCGAAGGCAAACTGCGCACACTGATGGGCGAATACTCCAAGTCGCTGCGCGACGTGATTGCCCTGCTCGACCCAGAGTCGAAACTGAGCAAGGCACCTCGTGGTGCGGTCAAGACTACCGCCACCAAGCGTGCACGCAAGGTCAAGCAATACAAGAACCCGCACAACAATGAAGTGATCGAAACCAAAGGCGGCAACCACAAGACCCTGAAAGAATGGAAAGCCAAGTGGGGTGGCGATGTGGTTGAAAGCTGGGCGACCCTGCTGGACTGATTGTCCGCACACGCCCGCTGCTTATCGCAACAAGAACGCCGGCATATTGCCGGCGTTTTTGTTTGTCCGCGTTTTGTGCCAGCGCTCAGCCAACTGCATACTGTGCCTGCAATTGCCGGGCATGTACCTGCCAGGCATCCAGCACACGCCGCCCGGCATCGTCAGCGCCCTCCCAGGCTTGCTGCCGCGCCTGTTCGAAGTCGCCCAGCGTATTCGGCGCGCCCCACTGCGGGTCGCTCAGGCGTTGCTGGCAGAAGCTGAACCAGCGTTGCCGCTCTTCGCCGGTCAGGGTCTCGGGGAAGTTGCGCGCCCGATAGCGGAACAACAGTTCAGGCAGGCGCGGGTCATCGAACATCCACTGCCCACGGCTCAACTGCGCCGGTTCCAGTGCACGAACTTGCTCGCATAAGCGGCGGTCACGGTCCCCCAGAAAACCGTCATACAACTGTTGTTCCGGGTCTTCACTCGGGGCAAAGTCTTCCTTGCCGTAGATGTGTTCCAGCTTGTCTTGCCATTGCGCCTGTTGCTCGGCCAATTCTTCGCCGCGCAATTGTAACAACGTCAAGTCCAGGCCCAACCGTTGTTGATCGGCCGGGCGCAATACCGAAAGTGGCGCCAGTACCGGGCAGCGATTGATCTGCACCAATTTGAGCGGCACGGGTAATTCGCCTTCGGCCAGTTCTTCATGGCGGGTATACAAACGCTGGCGTAGAACTTCAGCACTTTCCCGTAGTAACGGTAGGGTTTCCTGATGCAGGTCGC
Organism: Pseudomonas sp. SA233; assembly: GCF_054792385.1. Taxonomy (NCBI): domain Bacteria; kingdom Pseudomonadati; phylum Pseudomonadota; class Gammaproteobacteria; order Pseudomonadales; family Pseudomonadaceae; genus Pseudomonas; species Pseudomonas sp. SA233. The sequence continues at coordinate 4,674,048 of NZ_CP096449.1, forward strand.
ACACAATCAGTGCATTGCGATTACGCGGGTGCCAGGCCAGTGGCAATACGACACCAAGGTAATTGCGTGCCGCCGAGAAGCGCCCGGATATATGCACCAGTGGCTGCAACAAACTGATCTGCTCCATCACTTTATGCTTGCTGCGCAACTGAAACAGCCAGTCATACAACTTTGGCTGTTTCTGACGGATCAGGCGGGCCAGGGCGATGGTTGCCCGCACGTCGGAAAGCGCTTCGTGGGCATGCCCGTGGTCGATGCCATTGGCCTTGCTCAGCAGTTCCAGACGCAGGCTGGTGCGCCCGTCCTGTTGCGGCCACTCGATGCCGTCCGGGCGCAGTGCATAGGCCGTGCGCACGATGTCGATCAGGTCCCAGCGGCTGTTGCCGCCCTGCCACTCTCGGGCATAAGGGTCGAAAAAGTTGCGGTACAGGCTGTAACGGGTCACTTCGTCGTCGAAGCGCAGAGTGTTGTAGCCGGCACCGCAGGTACCAGGGTGCGCGAGTTGCGCATGCACCCGGGTCATGAACTCCGCTTCGCACAAACCCTGCTCGGCCAGCAGTTGCGGGGTGATGCCGGTCACCAGGCAAGCCGCTGGGTGCGGCAGGATATCGTCGGAGGGCCGGCAATAAAGGCTGATCGGCTCGTCGATTTCGTTGAGGTCGAAGTCGGTGCGCACGCCGGCCACCTGCAGCGGCCGGTCGCAGCGCGGGTTGATGCCGGTGGTTTCGTAGTCGTGCCAGAAAATGCTGGAGGTCACGGGGTCGTCCTGTATCGAGGTCGACCCGATTCTAGCGCGATTCCAGTAGCTGGGCCCGGGGCTCAGCAGGCTCAGGCAGATGCGTTGGCGGGGCGGAAACTGAAATAGTCGCGCAACGAACGGACGAATTCATCGTACTCGCGGGGGGCCTGCAGCAGCATGAAACCGGAATCGTAGTGCCCGGGCGTCTGGTCTTCACGACACCACAGGCAGCTGGCGGTAAGGTTGACGAATTGATGCCCGCCACCAAGCAGCGGCAGGCGTAATTGCAGATCGTAGTCGGGCCCGACCAGCACAGGTAGCTGGCTTATCAGCATCAGCCCGTCTTCAGAGGCGTTACCCAGCTGGCCGATGGCCTGGCCGGTAATGCGGTTGAACACCTTGAGAACACAAGGCAGCTGATGGCGTTCGATGTGGCGCTTGTTGAACATGATCGCAAGTGCAGTCCGTATCCGATGCCAGGAATACGTGGAACTGGCGGTTGTTGTAACAACTGAGTTACAGATTAGCGCAGCGCGCGCGGCAAATCCCGTGAAATAAATCACACCTTGGTGTTAACGCCAAGGTGCGGCGGTCACCGGGTTCGCCACGGCGGCTTCGGTGCCGCGCAAATGGCCGAGTTTCTCCAGGGTCTGCAGGCGTGCCTGGGCACGATAGGCGTATTCATTGCCCGGGTACTGCTGGATCAGGTACTGGTAGGTCTGCGCCGCATCCACGTACAAGGCCTGGCGCTCCAGGCACTGGCCGCGCAGCAGCGACACCTCGGGGTGGATGAACGGTCGTGCACGGCTGGTGCGGTCGACCTGCGACAGCTCGAGCATGACCCGTGCGCAATCGCCACGGTCGTAGGCACGGTAGGCATTGTTCAGGTGGTGGTCCATGGACCAGCGGGTGCAACCGACGGCGCTGGCCGCCAGGGCTAAAACGATCAGGGCTCGCATGGGGGTCTCCTTTGATGCCAGTGTATCGGCCTTTGCTGGCAAATCTTCACATCCTTTTGCAAGGATGCCCTGCCCGTTCAAATGCCACCCTGCCTCGGTCGCAGGTAGTGCAACGGAACAATGACTACAGCGAGATTCAGGAGTAGCCTTTCGCTGCGCTTCACTATAGGAGTCTGTGCATGAGCATCCGCCGTACCAAAATCGTCGCCACCCTTGGCCCCGCCAGCAACTCGCCGGAAGTGATCGAACAGCTGATCCTCGCCGGCCTGGACGTGGCACGCCTGAACTTCTCCCACGGCACTCCGGACGAGCACAAGGCCCGCGCGCGCCTGATCCGTGACATCGCCGCCAAGAACGGCCGCCATGTTGCACTGCTGGGCGACCTGCAGGGTCCGAAGATCCGCATCGCCAAGTTCGCCAACAAGCGTATCGAATTGAAGATCGGTGACAAGTTCACCTTCTCCACCGCCCACCCGCTGACCGAAGGCAACCAGGACATCGTCGGTATCGACTACCCCGACCTGGTCAAGGACTGCGGCGTTGGTGACGAACTGCTGCTCGACGATGGCCGCGTGGTGATGCGCGTCGAGACCGCCACCGCAGATGCCCTGCACTGCGTGGTGATCATCGGTGGCCCGCTGTCGGACCACAAAGGCATCAACCGTAAAGGTGGCGGCCTTACCGCACCGGCCCTGACCGAGAAAGACAAGGCCGACATCAAGCTGGCCGCGGAAATGGACCTTGACTACCTGGCCGTGTCCTTCCCGCGTGACGCCAGCGACATGGAATACGCACGCAAGCTGCGTGACGAAGCTGGCGGCAGCGCCTGGCTGGTGGCCAAGATCGAACGCGCCGAAGCGGTGGCCGACGACGAGACCCTCGACAAGCTGATCCTCGCATCCGACGCCGTCATGGTCGCCCGTGGCGACCTGGGCGTGGAAATCGGCGACGCCGAGCTGATCGCCATCCAGAAGAAGATCATCCAGCACGCCCGCCGCAACAACAAGGCGGTGATCGTGGCGACCCAGATGATGGAGTCGATGATCCAGAACCCGATGCCGACCCGTGCCGAAGTGTCCGACGTGGCCAACGCCGTGCTGGACAACACCGACGCGGTGATGCTGTCGGCCGAGAGCGCCGCCGGTGCCTACCCGATCGAAGCCGTCCAGGCCATGGCCCGTATCTGCCTGGGTGCCGAAAAGCACCCGACCAGCCAGAAGTCCAGCCACCGCCTGCACACTACCTTCGAGCGCTGCGACGAGAGCATCGCCCTGGCGGCCATGTACACCGCCAACCACTTCCCGGGCGTGAAGGCGATCATCGCCCTGACCGAGAGTGGCTACACCCCGCTGATCATGTCGCGCCTGCGTTCGCACGTGCCGATCTTCGCCCTGTCGCCGCACCGCGCTACCCAGGCCCGTGCCAACATGTTCCGCGGCGTGTACCCGATCGCCTTCGATCCGGCCTCGCTGCCGGCCGACAAGGTGAGTCAGGCAGCGGTCGACGAACTGCTCAAGCGTGGCCTGGTGGAGCAAGGTGACTGGGTAATCCTGACCAAGGGTGACAGCTACCACACCATCGGTGGCACCAATGGCATGAAGATCCTGCATGTCGGTGATCCGCTGGTCGGTTGATCCCGCCAAGGGGCCGCGCCATGGCCCCGTTCGCGGGCACGCCCGCTCCCACAGGGTTAGCAACAAGCCTGAGGCTAGCGCTGTACCTGTGGGAGATCACCCAGCCCTTCCGGGCTGCGCTGTCGCGCAGCAAACATGAGGCGCATGACTTCAGATCTGTGGCAGCGCTGACATTTTGAAAAAGAAAAGGCGGCTGGCCTATTAGGGCCAGCCGCCTTTCGCTTTGTTAGGGTTTGAGCGCGCGGGACAGAGATCGTAGCCAGCACTGGTGTGTGTCAGCACACCCGCGTGGGAGAGTGATCCGCACGGTATCGGCGTGAAGTCCCTGTAGGCATCAGCTGAATCAGCTGTGACCACGTATGAGAGAGTGAACCCTTTCGCCACCGTGTGCCCCGCGCGCCCTTTATCCTGCGAGTATTCACCATGGCGCGCAAGCCTTCCAAGCAACGCTTCACCATCGTTCATCCCGACTGCGCTGCGATTGATGTAGGTAGTCGAGAACACTTTGTCGCGGTTGATCCCCAGTACGAGAACGCCGTTCAGTCATTCACGTCCTTTACCGACGACTTGTACAAGCTGGCCGATTGGCTCGATAGCTTGGCCATCAAGGTCGTAGCCATGGAGTCCACAGGCGTTTACTGGATTCCGATTTACGAAATCCTCAGCGAACGGGGATTCGAGGTCTATCTTGTTAATGCCCGAGCTACCCGGCAAATAACTGGACGCAAGTCTGACGTGCTGGATTGCCAATGGATCTGGCAACTGATGACTCATGGTCTCTTGCGAGGCGCTTTTCGCCCAAGCGACCCAACATGCTGCGTTCGCTCACTGGTCAGGCAACGGGCTTTCAAAGTGAAAGACCAGGCTCAAACCTTGAACCGGATACAGAAGGCACTGAGCCAAATGAACATCCAGTTGGCCAATGTCATCAGTGATATTTCAGGCGTGACGGGCATGAGAATTTTGCGAGCAATCATCGCGGGTGAGCGAGATCCTGCTCGATTGGCTGAGCTGACCGATGGCCGCATCAAGGCAGGTAAAGACACCATTGCGCGTAGCCTGCATGGCAATTGGCGACGAGAGCACCTGCATGCATTGGCGCAGGAGCTCGCAGCCTATGACTTTCTTGAGCAACAGATCGCTGAATGCGATGCCGTCATCGGAAAGGCATTGGAACAACTACCCGTACTGGAGCATGAACCACAACCACCCAGGAAAGCGCTGCGAAGCCCACACCGGACGAGCGCTCAACAGGCAGCGCTACACCAAGCCCTCTGGCAGGTGCTAGGGGTCGATTTGACCGCTATTCCAACAATTGGCGTGGACACCGCCCTGGTGCTGGCGGGAGAGATCGGCTCTGATCTCTCACGATTTCCATCATCCCAGCACTTTTGCTCCTGGCTAGGGTTGGCCCCGCCGACTCGTATCTCAGGCGGCCGCCAGCTATCAGGGGGCGGTCCTAAGGTCATTAACCGAGCGGCACAGGCGCTCAAGCAGGCCGCTTCAAATGCACGCAACGACAAGGGTTTCATCGGGGCATCGCATCGAGCCAGATTGACTCGCATGGACACCAGTTGCGCCATCAAAGCCACTGCACACCAACTGGCTCGACTGGTCTACACACTGCTGACAAAAAAACAGACTTATGTTGAACAGGGGCTCGAAGCATTCGAAGCCAAAAGCCAAGACCGACAGCTTCGGGCTTTGCTTCGCAAAGCCCGAAAGCTGGGATATCAATTGGTGGCAGCCTAAGGTGCTTAAAAAACAGCGGGTTGCATTTTGTTTGATGAGAGCGGGCGTGCCCGCGAATGGGCCGGCACGATCAACACAAATGCCTCAGGCATGCTCGACAAACACATCGGCAAACACCTGCCCCCGTGGCACCCCGGCAATGAACAACCGCCGGGCAAACCGCTCGACACTCCCCGGCGCCCCGCACACCAGCGCTACCGTCTGCCGCGATGACGGCCGCAACCCGGCCAACGCTTCATCCAGCCGCTCTGCCAGTACCAACTCGACATTCACATCCGCCATCTGGCGCAACGGCTCGGCCAGATAATGCCCAACGCCCTCGCGCGCCACATGCATGACCCTGATTTCCCCTTGGTGCCCCTGCCGCAGAGCCTCGCGCAAGATGCCCCACAACGGCGCCAGCCCGGTCCCCGCCGCCAGCAACCACAGCGGCCGCTGTTGCCAGTCCGGGTCGTAGTGCAAGGCCCCACCCCTGAGCTCGCCCAGGCGCAGCACATCACCCAGCTGCAAGCCACGGGCCTTGTCACAAAAGGCGCCGGGGTGCTGGCAGTCGATATGAAACTCGAGGAAATCATCTTCGCCCGGCAGGCTGGCCAAGGAGTAAGGCCGCGCCACCGCGCCATTCCACAGCACCACATGCTGCCCCGCCTGGTAACGCATTGCCCGTTCGGGCCGCAGCCGCACGCGCAGCACATCGCCGAACCAGTCCAGGACACAGACCTGCGCCGGCAGGCCATCCTGCTGCGGGTCGAACAGCGCCACGCGCAGATCTTCGACTACCCGACACTGACAGGCCAGCCGCCAGCCCTGGGCATGCTTGTCCGGCGCCAGGGCCTCGGGCATGGCATCCAGCGGTTGCCCGCCCAGGCAGTGCACCAGGCAGGCATGGCAACTGCCGGCGCGGCAACTGTAGGGTACGCTCAGCCCGGCCTCGTTCAAGGCATCGAGCAGGTTGCTGCCGGTCGGCACCGCCCAGCGGCGCTCGCCCACGCAAAGTACGGGCATGGTCGGTCTTTCTCCACATATCACAGTGCACTTTAAGCCAAGCACGCAACGGCAGCAAAAAGGATGCCCAACCACTGACGACCATGGTCCAGACCGACCGCAGGTGTGCCCGGCACGGATGCGCGCTATACTGCCGCGCCTTTTTCCGTCGGCCTGACCTGCCGGCGCCTTGCAAGGCGCTTCGACACGCTGGTCGGCACCGTCGAGCGCCGTAATGAATGTTCCCGTCTTTAAGAGGAGCGCGCTGCATGACCGTGATCAAGCAAGACGACCTGATTCAGAGCGTCGCCGACGCCCTGCAATTCATCTCGTACTACCACCCCGTCGATTTCATCCAGGCCATGCACGAGGCCTATCTGCGTGAAGAATCGCCTGCTGCGCGCGATTCCATCGCCCAGATCCTGATCAACTCGCGCATGTGCGCCACTGGCCATCGCCCGATCTGCCAAGACACCGGTATCGTCACCGTGTTCATCCGCGTGGGCATGGACGTGCGCTGGGACGGCGCCACCATGAGCGTCGACGACATGATCAACGAAGGTGTGCGTCGCGCCTACAATCTGCCTGAAAACGTCCTGCGCGCTTCGATCCTGGCCGACCCGGCCGGTGCCCGCAAGAACACCAAGGACAACACCCCGGCAGTGATCCACTACTCCATCGTCCCCGGCGACAAGGTCGAGGTCGATGTCGCAGCCAAGGGCGGCGGCTCGGAGAACAAGTCGAAGATGGCCATGCTCAACCCGTCCGACTCGATCGTCGACTGGGTACTGAAGACCGTCCCGACCATGGGCGCTGGCTGGTGCCCGCCTGGCATGCTCGGCATCGGCATCGGCGGTACCGCCGAGAAGGCCGCCGTCATGGCCAAGGAAGTATTGATGGAGTCCATCGACATCCACGAACTGAAAGCCCGTGGCCCGCAGAACCGCCTGGAAGAAATCCGCCTGGAGCTGTTCGAGAAGGTCAACCAGCTGGGCATCGGCGCCCAGGGCCTGGGTGGCCTGACCACCGTGCTCGACGTCAAGATCATGGACTACCCGACCCACGCCGCTTCGCTGCCGGTGTGCATGATCCCCAACTGCGCCGCCACCCGCCACGCCCACTTCGTGCTCGATGGCTCCGGCCCGGCCGAGCTGGAAGCGCCGTCGCTGGACGCCTACCCGGAAATCGTCTGGGAAGCCGGCCCGAGCGCCCGTCGCGTCAACCTCGACGCCATCACCCCGGAAGAAGTCGCGAGCTGGAAGCCGGGCGAAACCATCCTGCTCAACGGCAAGATGCTGACCGGCCGCGATGCCGCGCACAAGCGCATGGTCGAAATGCTCAACCGTGGCGAAGAGCTGCCGGTGGACCTGAAAGGCCGCTTCATCTACTACGTTGGCCCGGTCGACCCGGTCGGTGACGAAGTGGTAGGCCCAGCCGGCCCGACCACCGCCACCCGCATGGACAAGTTCACCCGCCAGATCCTCGAGCAGACCGGCCTGCTCGGCATGATCGGCAAGTCCGAGCGCGGCCCTGCCGCCATCGAAGCGATCAAGGACAACAAGGCCGTGTACCTGATGGCCGTCGGCGGTGCTGCCTACCTGGTGGCCCAGGCCATCCGCAAGTCGAAGGTCCTGGCCTTCGCCGAGCTGGGCATGGAAGCGATCTACGAGTTCGAGGTCAAGGACATGCCGGTGACCGTCGCCGTGGACAGCAACGGTGAGTCGGTACACATCACTGGCCCTGCGCTGTGGCAGAGCAAGATTGCCCAGAGCCTGGCAGTCGAAGTGAAGTAAATCTGCTGCAAAAGCGTCACGGCCCTGCTCTTTGTAGGAGCAGCCTTGTGCTGCGAAGAGGCCTTGTGTCACCCACAGATATTTGGGTGAGCACAGGCCCATTCGCAGCACAAGGCTGCTCCTACAGGGGGCAGATCCGGTCAAACTGCTCCGGCCAGTCCCTGCGGGTAAACACCTGCCCTTCCAGCCTCACCCGCCGTACTTCCTCAAGGTCCACCTCACAGACCAGCCACTGACTAGTGGCAGGGCTCGATTCTTCACTCAAGGCCACCACCCCATCCCCCGGCATCCCATGATCCGGCGGCACGAACAGCCCTGCCCGGCCGATATTCTCGTCCAGCGCCGGCGACCAGGGCGCCAGCCCGACCGTGGGGCTCTGCATTACCGCAATCTGGTTCTCCAGCGCCCGCGCCTGGGCGCCGATACGCACCCGGTGGTAACCCGCCTCGGTGTCGGTACAGCTCGGGGCGAGGATCAGGTCGGCACCACCCTCCGCCAGGCGCCGCGCCAGCATCGGGAATTCGTTGTCGTAGCAGATCAGGATTCCCAGGCGCCCCAGTTCGGTGTCGAACACCTGCAACCCCTGGCCTGCGGCTATATCCCATTGCTCGCGCTCGAAGCGGGTCATCATCAGCTTGTCCTGGTAACCCAGTACACCCTTGGGGCCGAACAGCCAGGCACGGTTGCGGTAGCGCCCATCGCTGTCCAGCACCGGTACGCTACCCGGTTGCAGGTAGATTCCCCAGCGCCGGGCAAGGCTCTCGCACAAGGCCTTCCAGGGCTCGATCAGCGGCTGGATACCGGCGATGGAGGCCTTCAGGTCACCCCGCTGCTCGGCACTCAGTTGCCCGCTGAGCACCAGGCCGGCGTACTCCGGCAACAGCAGCAGGCGGGCCCCCGCGTCCACCGCCTCGGCGCACAGGGCTTGCAGATGATCGGCGTAGGCCTCCCAGGTTTCATGCAGCTCGATGGCGTACTGGCAGGCCGCCAGGCGGATCATATCGGCAGTTCCTTGAGCCAGAACGACATCAGCTTGTCGGAGCTTTCCTGCTCGTCCAGGTCGCGCCAGGCGTAGCTGGTGCGCAGCGACGGGTCGTGCAGGAAGCCGCGGTTACGCCAGAAGCCATGCAACGGCTTGTAGTCCGCAGGCCGCCGCGGATGCACACCTGGCCGCTCGACCGCACAGAACGCGCAATAGTCGAACTCGGCCAGCTTGTGTGCGTAGGACTCGCGCTCGATGAAAAAGCGCACCCCCAGGCCCTGGCCACGGTACTCGGGCAGTACCACCGATTCACCGAAGTAATACACGCTGGCCGGGTCGCGCCCCTGGGCCAGGAACGGCTGCTGGAACTCGGGGGCGACATCCACCAGCGGCAGGCCGGTGGAGGCGCCGACCACCTTGCCGTCGTCCAGCGCCAGCACCACCAGGCTGCGCCCAGAGCGGGCATAAGTGGCCAGGTAGTCGGCCTCGTACTCCGGGGTACCGTCGTAAAGGTAGGGAAACTCGCGGAACACGGTAAGGCGCAGGCGAGCGAGGTCATCGATGTAAGGCGCGATAGCGGCGCCGTGCAACAGGCGTATTTCCATGCTTGGCGGTCGTTTTGTCGATGTGGATGACGCGCTCGGCTAAGCCGGGCTTGAGGGGAAACCCTATCATCCGGAGCGACGACCCGCCTTTTCCCTCCACGACAGGTATTGTTCCATGACCGCTACCGAACTGGTAAATGCTTACTACGCCGCCTTCAATGCGGGCGACATGCCGGCCTTTCTCGCCCTGCTCAGCGAGGATGTGATCCACGACATCAACCAGGGCGAGCGGCAGATGGGCAAGGCCCGGTTTGCAGCGTTCATGGACAAGATGAACCGCTGCTACCGCGAGCGCCTGGCCGATATCGTGGTGATGCAGAACGCCGACGGCAGCCGCGCGGCGGCGGAGTTCACCGTGCATGGGGAATATCTGGTCGATGACGAAGGGTTGCCGGCGGCCAACGGGCAGACCTATGTGCTGCCGGCAGGGGCATTCTTCTATATCCACTGCGGGAAGATTGCCCGGGTGACCAATTACTACAACCTCAATGACTGGGTCGAGCAGGTGGCCTGATTAGGGTGTATTGCTTGTACTGGCCTATTCGCGGGCTCGCCCGCTCCCACAGGGATCCCACACGACGTGAGAGCAGTGAGGTACATGTGGGAGCGGGCATGCCCGCGAAGAGGCCCTGTCAGGCAATACGGGTACCAAGCAACTTGAGGAATGCCGCCAACCACGCCGGATGCGCCGGCCATGCCGGTGCCGTCACCAGGTTGTCGTCCACATGCGCCTGGTCCACCGCGATATCGATGAATTTCCCGCCCGCCAAGCGCACTTCCGGGGCACACGCCGGGTACGCACTGCATTCGCGCCCTTCCAGCACGCCGGCCGCCGCCAGCAACTGGGCACCATGGCATACCGCCGCGATCGGCTTGCCGGCCTGGTCGAACGCCCGCACCAGCTCCAGCACCCTCTCATCCAGGCGCAGGTACTCCGGTGCACGTCCACCCGGGATCAGCAACGCGTCGTAACCCTCGGCACGCACCCGCACGAAATCGTAGTTCAGGGCAAAGTTGTGCCCCGGCTTTTCGCTGTAGGTCTGTTCGCCCTCGAAATCATGAATCGCGGTACGCACCGTCTGCCCCGCGACCTTTTCCGGGCATACCGCATGCACCGTGTGCCCGACCATGCTCAGCGCCTGGAACGGCACCATGACTTCGTAATCTTCGACGTAGTCGCCGACCAACATGAGAATTTTCTTTGCCGTCATCGCACCCACTCCTTCGATTGCCTTGAGCCAATCACTGCACGATAGCTGGTCTCAGTCGCGACGGTCGAGCAGGTTGACCACCAACCGGTCCAGCCACCCCCACAACCGCTGCTTCACCCGGCGCCACAGCGGCCGGGCATTCCAGTGGCCCAGGTCGACCACCTCGCTCAAGGCGAAATCACGCTCGAAACTGGCCTGCACGGCAGCCGTCAGGGGCGGGTCGAGTGCCTCGATATTGGCCTCGAGGTTGAAGCGCAGGTTCCAGTGATCGAAGTTGCATGAGCCGATACTGACCCAATCGTCGATCAACACCATCTTCAGGTGCAGGAAACACGGCTGGTACTCGTAGATACGCACCCCGGCGCGCAGCAGGCGCGGGTAATAGCGATGCCCGGCGTAACGTACCGATGGGTGGTCGGTGCGCGGCCCGGTCAGCAGCAGCCGCACATCGACCCCCTTCCCGGCAGCCCGGCGCAGCGACCGGCGCACGCTCCAGGTCGGCAGGAAGTAAGGCGTGGCCAGCCACACTCGCTGCTTGCCGCTGTTGATCGCGCGCACCAACGAATGCAGGATGTCCTGGTGCTGGCGGGCGTCGGCATAGGCCACCCGACCCATGCCCTGCCCCTGCGCAGGCACCTTGGGCAGGCGCGGCAGGCCAAAGCCCTCGGCGGGGCGCCAGGCGGTGCGACGGTTGTTGGCGTGCCACTGGCGGTCGAACAGCAACTGCCAGTCGCTTACCACCGGCCCTTGCATCTGCACCATCACCTCGTGCCATTCACTGGTCGCCTCGCCGGGCGTCCAGAACTCGTCGGTGACGCCCGTGCCGCCCACCACCGCCCAGCGTTCGTCCACCAGCAGCAACTTGCGGTGATCGCGGTACAGGTTGCGCAAGCCACGCTTCCAGCGCAGGCGGTTGTACCAGCGCAGGTACACACCTACGTCCAGCAGGCGCTGACGCAACTTGCTGTTGAAGGCCAGCGAGCCATAGTCGTCGAACAGGCAGCGCACCCGCACGCCACGTCGGGCAGCCTGCTCCAGCGCTTCAACCACCGCATCCGCGCAGTCACCGGCCTCGACCAGGTACAGTTCCAGGTCGACCTGGAATTCGGCGCGCATGATCGCCAGGAGCATGCGCGGAAAAAACTCGGGGCCGTCGATCAGCAGTTCGAACTGGTTGCCATCCCGCCAGGGAAAGACCGGCCCCGGCATGTCAGCGGGCGGTGAAGATCAGCACCGCGCTAACCGGCACCGACGGGTTGATGGACTTGAGCCCGGCGAACTTGCGCAGGCGTTGCAGCCCCGGCAGCAGGCCGAAATCCTCGGCGCGCAGCACCAGGGGCTCCAGGGTCACCACCTGGAAGCGTCGCTCGTCCAGGCGGGTGGCCAGCAGCAGCGCGTTGTAGCTGTGGGACTGGCCATGCAGCGTCACGGTCAATGGCAGGCGTAGTTCGATCTGGGCACCGTTGGCCAAGTCGTTGATCGGCCGTAGGTCCAGTTGCGCCTGCACCTTGGCTTCGGCAAAGCGCTCGACCTCGAACAGGTCCTCGCGCATGCGTTCATCACGCAGCGGAATACCGCTGCTCACCGAGTCCATCTCGATGCTCAACCCGGCCACACCCTTGCGGTCGACCGTGCCATGCAGCACCAGGAAGCGGTGCACTTCGGCGGTGTTACCGTTCTTGCCGGTAATGAACGAAAGGCGCGAAGACTCGCCATCGAGGTGCCAGTTGGCGTGGGCGGGCAGGCAAAAAGCCAGCAACAAGGCGGGCAGCAGGCGGGGCAGCTTGAACATGACAGATCTCGTGAAACCAGGCCGCCAACCTTACCCGCCCGCCTTCACGGCAGCAAGCGGCAGCCCTCGCGCGGGCCTTGCCAGGCAGCCTGATTGCGACGGCCCAGGCCTTCGGCGGTGACCTGCCGCTGTTGGCTGTCTTCCTCCAGCAGGCTCAGCGGCAGCCATTGCTTCACGTAGCCTTGGCAATACGCCGGCTCGAACCCCATGACGAAGCGGCACGAGCAATATTCCTTGGCCGAGTAGGCCGAAAGGATACCGGGGAAGTCCGCCAGGGCCTGGCGCTCGTGCCAGGCCCAGTACACCACCCCCAGCAGCACCACCAGCAGCACCCGCTTCATGCCCCCTCCCCAGCCAGCGCCGCGAGTATCCGCTTGAGCAGTTCATCGTGCTGATAGCTGCCGTCGCGGTCATCGGCGTAACGCACGATCACCAGCTTTTGCGCGGGCAGCACGTACAGCGCCTGGCCCCAGTGGCCAAGGGCTGCGTAGGTGTCCGCGGGAGCACTCGGCCAAGGCCGGGCAGCGCCGGGCAGCGGCTGGTTGAGCCACCAGTGGCCACCGGGGTTGGCCTCGCCGGGCAGTGCTTCGGCATCGGCAAACGGCGTGCGGTTGAAAGCCACCCAGGGCTTGGGCAGCAATTGCCGATCCTGCCAACGCCCGTCGCGCTGCATCAGCAGGCCGATGCGCGCCAGGTCGCGAGCGCTGAGGTACAGGTAGGACGAACCCACATAGGTACCCGCGCGGTCCCGCTCCCATACCGCGCTGTCGATACCCAACGGAATGAACAGCGCATGCCAGGGGTAGTCGGGGTACTGACCGGCATCGAGCATGCCGCGCAACGCGGCGGCCAGCAGGTTGCTGTCGCCACTGGAATAGAGAAACCGCTGGCCCGGGCTGGCCACCGCTTCCCGCGCCGCCGTGTAGGCCGCCATGTCCTCGCGGCTACGGGTATACAGCATGGCCACCACCGAGGACTTGAGCGGGGCGTACTCGTAGTCTTCCTGCCAGTCCAGGCCGCTGGCCCAATGCAGCAGATCGGCCATGCGCACGCCGGGATGGGCGTGCATGGCCGGGTAGAAACGGGTCACCGGGTCCTGCAGCTGGAAGCGGCCTTCGCCCTGGGCTACGCCCAATAGCGTGGCGAGTACGCTCTTGCTGATCGACCAGGTGAGGTGGGCGGTGGCGGCGGTACTGGGGGCGGCGTAGCGTTCGTGGAGGATGCGGCCGTCGCGGATGATCAGCAGGGCGTCGGTGCGGATGCCGCTGCGTTCGGGGGTTGTGCGTGCGGGGAAGGCGTAGGCGTCGACGGCTTGCCAGTCGATGGAGGCAGGGTCGTTGTGCCAGTCAGGGTCAGGCCAGACCTCAGCCTTGGCAGGGGCCATGGCCATGCAAAAAAGCAGCAGCAGACCTTTCAGCATCCCAGTAGAGGCTCGCGTTTTATGGGGCTGCCTTGCAGCCCTTCGCGGGCCCGCCCGCTCCCACAGGGATCGCACCATTCATGGGGTAAGCGATATATCTGTGGGAGCGGGCAAGCCCGCGAAGGGCCGCAAAGCGGCCCCAGGACTCATCGGATCACACAAACCTATCAGGCATTCATGACAATCCCGCAGCGGCCCAAGCCTTGTTCAGCCGCTTCTCCCGCGCCGCCGCCGCCAGCGCCATCACCCCCTGGTCACGCTGCCAGATCTGCGCCCACTGCACCGGCCCCGCCGCCAACGCAGCATCGATCTCCCCTCGCAGCGCCTGGAACTGTGCAAACAATCCCCCCAGCAACAAATGGCAACCAACGCTATCGGCGCACTGCCGGCTACCTTCGGCACACCCGGCCAGCAGCCCAAGCAACTGTAGGCGCAGGGCCTGCGGCCAGGCGCACTCCTGCCCCACGCCATACAGCCAGGCCGTCAACGCCGTAAGCACATACAAGTCCTCCAGCGAACGGAACGGCTTCACATAGGCATCCCAACCATCACCGGCCAGTAGCTCGCACGCCGCCTGCTCCAGCACCAGTCGCCCATGGCCCACCTCCGGCATCAGCGGCAGCGTCGGCAGCGCTTCCAGCGTCACACCTGGCTCCCCGGGGTAGACCACCGCCAGGTTCAACTGCGGCGCCGCGCCCGTCGCCTCGCAGCGCGCCGCCACCAGCAGCCATTCCGCCTCCAGGCCGGCAGTGACGAAGTCCTTGCTACCGGTCAGCCGCAAGCCGTCAAGGCGCGTGCGCATGTCCGCCGGCCGCACGCTGCGCCGTTCGGTGGCGCACAGGGCGCCGAGGCTGGGTGGAGCACTGGGCCACAGCACGCGCAAGGCGGCCTGGTAGCCGACCAGGAAGGCCAGGCCCGGGGTGGCCATCGCGCGCCCACCGAGCACCGCCAGTTCAAACGGGGCAACCGGGCCAAGGCGCTCGAGCAGCGCGGCATAGGTTTCGCCCAGAGTGCCCGCCAGCGCTTGGCGAAGCGGGTCGTTGAGTCGTTGCAACCAGGCCATCGGTCGGCTCCTTGCTGAAGGGCTTTCAGTTGTGGCTCAGGGGGTGTCACGCAAGCATCACCAAAGATTCACAGGGGTGACACCCCATCTACCTAGGCTGACTTTGCACAACAAAGCCGACCGGCCGCAACCCTTCATGGCTGGCTTATGGAGACTCGTAATGACTCGGATCGCTCACGCTGGCGACAACAGCACCGAACGCCGTCTGCAAGCCGAACGCCTGGTTGGCGCCACGGCCCTGCAGGAAGCCCAGGCCCTGCGCTACAAAGTGTTCAGCGCCGAATTCAAAGCCAAGCTCAAAGGAGCCGAGCAAGGCCTGGACATGGACGACTACGACGTGCACTGCCGCCACATTGGCGTACGCGACCTGAGCACCGGCGAGCTGGTGGCCACCACCCGCCTGCTCGACCATCAGGCCGCCAGCAGCCTGGGCCGCTTCTATAGCGAAGAAGAATTCAGCCTGCATGGCCTGTTGCAGCTGCAGGGCCCGATCCTGGAGCTGGGCCGAACCTGCGTAGCTCCCGACTACCGCAACGGCGGCACCATCGCCGTGCTCTGGGGCGAACTGGCCGAAGTGCTCAACGAAGGCCGCTACAGCTACCTGATGGGCTGCGCCAGCATCCCCATGCAGGATGGCGGGGTACAGGCCCATGCGGTGATGCAGCGCCTGCGTGACCGCTACCTGTGCACCGAGCACCTGCGCGCCGAGCCGAAGAACCCATTGCCCAACCTGGCACTGCCGAACAACGTCATCGCCGAGATGCCACCGCTGCTAAAGGCGTACATGCGCCTGGGCGCGAAGATCTGCGGCGAGCCATGCTGGGACGAAGACTTCCAGGTGGCCGACGTGTTCATCCTGCTCAAGCGCGACGAACTGTGCCCACGCTACGCCCGCCACTTCAAGGCAGCGGTCTGATGCCGAAGCTGCGGGTAATGGCCCGCCTGACTCGACTGCTGCTGGTACTGCTGCTGGGCATGCTGATGGCCAGCGTGATCGCCCTGGGCGAACGCCTGGGGTTCAAGACGCCCATCGAGCGCCGCCAGCGCTGGACCTGCCTGTTCATGAAGCGCCTGGTCGCGGCCCTGCCCTTCGATGTGCGGGTGATCGGAGAGCTGCCCCAACGGCCAATGCTGTGGGTCAGCAACCACGTGTCCTGGACCGATATCCCGTTGCTTGGCATGCTGCTGCCGCTGTCGTTCCTGTCCAAGGCCGAAGTGCGGCACTGGCCGGTGGCCGGCTGGCTGGCGGAAAAGGCCGGCACCTTGTTCATCCGCCGTGGCGGGGGCGACAGCCAGCGCCTGCGTGAGCAGATCGCCGGGCAACTGGGTCTTTCCCGGCCGCTACTGATCTTCCCGGAGGGCACCACCACCAGTGGCCGTACCCTGCGCACCTTCCATGGTCGCCTGCTGGCAGGTGCCATCGACCGTGGCGTGGCGGTGCAGCCGGTCGCCATCCAGTACCTGCGCGATGGCCAGATCGACCCGATTGCACCGTTCATTGGTGACGATGACCTGGTGTCGCACCTGATGCGCCTGTTCGCCCAGCCGCGGGGCGAGGTTTGCATTCACCTGCTGCAGCCGATCGGCAGCGTGGGCAAGGAGCGAGCGGTGCTGGCGTTGCAGGCGCAGCAGGCGATTCACCTGGCGTTGTTCGGGGTTGAGGAAGTTGAGCTCGCGCCACGGCGGCAAGCGCGGGCTGCCTGAGTTTTATGCACTGCCTGTTCTGGCCCTTTCGCGGGTGAACCCGCTCTCACAGGGATGGCACTCATCCTGAGTTCTGTGGTGTACCTGTGGGAGCGGGTTTACCCGCGAAGAGGCCGGCAATGCCAACCCAGCACTAACTGTCAGACATCCGCCCCGCTGCAGCAAACGCCTGCAACTGTGGATAAAACTCCCTGAAGTCCGCCAGCAATGGCTCATACAGCCGCTCCAGCTCCCCCATCACCCTAACCATCCCCTCCGGCCGCGATAGGCGCCGGGCAATACCGTTGAACACCTGCTCCAGCGTGGCAAAATCGCCATACGCCCCCAGCCAGTCATCCGCCGCCATGAACGGCGCTATCCGCGCCAGCCGCCCCGGCAACTCGGGCTCCGCAAGCAATACCCGATAAAAATCCCCGGTGAACTGCTCCAGCGGCTGCTCGGCATAATCCCGCCAGTGCCGGGCCAGGCAATGGTCGAAAAACACATCCAGAACGATGCCGGCAAAGCGCCGCCGCTCCCGCGGAAAACGCGCAAGAGCCGCCAACACCAACGGGTGCTGGTCGGTATAGCTGTCGATATGCCGGTGCAGCCGGATGGCCGCCTCCAGCGCTGGCGGGAAGCGCCCTTCCAGCGAGCCTTTGACGAAGTCGCCATACAGGCTGCCAAGCAGTTGTTGCGGCGCCGGGCCGCCAAGGTGCAGGTGTGCGAGGTAGTTCATGAGCGCAGTCTAGCACCGCCGGCCCATATATCGTTATAACGCGATATAGCGATTCGTGCTCAGCTCAGAACCTCTTCATATTTGTATATCGGGAAACCACGATTTACATTTCGTCCTATCGCGATATACCGCTACAACGAGCCTCAACCCATGCCTCTCGATCTCGACGAAATCATAAAAGCGCTGGCCCACCCGGTCAGGCGAGAAATCCTCAGCTGGCTGAAGGACCCGGCAACGCAATTCCCCGACCAGTACCACAGCACCGAGAACGGTGTATGTGCCGGGCAGATCGACCAACGCTGCGGTCTGTCGCAGTCGACCGTCTCCGCCCACCTGGCCACCTTGCAGCGCGCTGGGCTGATCAGCAGCCAGAAGATCGGCCAATGGCATTTCTTCAAACGCAACGAAGCCACCATCCAGGCGTTTCTCGAACAACTGCGCCAAGCACTCTGAACAGGCAGGTAACCGTCATGACCACGCTTTTCGATCCGATCACCCTGGGCGACCTGCAACTGCCCAACCGCATCATCATGGCCCCGCTCACCCGCTGCCGGGCCGACGAAGGCCGCGTGCCCAACGCGCTGATGGCCGAGTATTACGTGCAGCGCGCCAGCGCCGGGCTGATCCTCAGCGAGGCGACCTCGGTCAGCGCCATGGGCGTCGGCTACCCGGATACCCCCGGTATCTGGAACGACGAACAGGTGCGTGGCTGGAACAACGTGACCAAGGCCGTGCATGCCGCCGGCGGACGCATATTCCTGCAGCTGTGGCATGTTGGCCGCATCTCCCACCCCAGCTACCTGAACGGCGAGCTGCCGGTGGCCCCCAGCGCGATCCAGCCCAAAGGCCATGTAAGCCTGGTGCGCCCGCTCAGTGACTACCCAACCCCACGCGCGCTGGAAACCGAAGAAATCATCGACATCGTCGAGGCCTACCGCAGCGGTGCCGAGAATGCCAAGGCTGCCGGTTTCGATGGCGTGGAAATCCACGGCGCCAACGGCTACCTGCTCGACCAGTTCCTGCAGAGCAGCACCAACCAGCGCACCGACCGCTACGGTGGTTCGCTGGAAAACCGTGCACGGCTGCTGCTGGAAGTGACCGATGCGGCCATTGAGGTGTGGGGCGCAAACCGCGTGGGCGTGCACCTGGCGCCGCGGGCCGATGCCCATGACATGGGCGATGCCGACCGTGCCGAAACCTTTACTTACGTGGCCCGTGAGCTGGGCAAGCGTGGTATTGCCTTCATCTGCTCGCGGGAAAAGGAAGCCGATGACAGTATCGGCCCGCTGATCAAAGAAGCGTTCGGCGGCCCGTACATCGTCAACGAGCGGTTTGACAAGGCCAGTGCCAATGCCGCCCTGGCCAGCGGCAAGGCCGACGCCGTGGCGTTTGGCGTACCGTTCATCGCCAACCCTGACCTGCCGGCGCGGCTGGCGGTGGATGCGCCGTTGAACGAAGCGCGGCCGGAGACTTTCTATGGCAAGGGGCCGGTGGGGTACATCGACTATCCGCGGTTGTAACTGAAATCGCCGGGGCCGCTTTGCGGCCCTATCGCGACACAAGGCCGCTCCTACAGGGGAACGCGAATTCCTGTAGGAGCGGCCTTGTGTCGCGATAGGAGGGCAAAGCCCTCCCCTGCAATGTCACGGCCGGGCATTGATCTGCTGCTGCAGGTTCTGGATCTGGCTCTGCAAGGTATTCAGGTTGCGTGTCGTCTGCGCCCGGAAGGCGTCGAATTCCTGCACCGAAGCACCACTGGACGCCGCCGCGGCCGGGCGGTTATCGATCTGGCTCTTGAGCACCAGGATGTCCTGCTCCAGGTCCTGGATGGCCGCGCTCGGGTTACCCTGCTTCTTCAGCGCAGCAACCTCGCTGCCCAGGCTCTTGAGCTGCGCATCCAGCTTGGCGCCATCCACCTGCGCGGCCTTCAGCGCAGCAACCTGTTCGTTCAGGCCCTTGAACTGGGTATCCAGCTTGCCACCATCGACCTGGCCCGAGCGCAATGCGGCCAGCTCGCCATTCACCGCCTTCAGTTGCGCCTGCAACTGGGTTTGCAGCTGGGTCACGGCCTTCTGCTGTTCGCGGGTATCAGCCAGTACCTGCTCCAGGCGCTTGCCCAGGTCGCCAGTCTGCCCGGCCACCCCCTGCTGCAACTGACGCAGTTGCAGCTTCAACGCCTCGCTGTTGGTAGTGGCGCCGGATTCGCTGGCCGCCACCTTGCCGCTGATCGCCTGCAGGCGCCCGGCAGCCTCTTCGCTGATGCGAGCGAAGCTTTCCTGGGTCGCCACCAGCTGCTGCTCCATCAGCGAGATCTGCTGGAAGCTCCACCAGCCAAGGCCCGCCAAGGCGATGAACGAGGCCCCGAGCAATGCCCACAGCGGCGCCGTGCTGGCACCGCGAGCGGCCTTCTGGCGGTTGCGCACCACGTGCGCCGGCATCAGTTCGTCATCGTCATGGGTGCCCGCCCGCAGGCTAGGCACGTCATCGTAGTCATCGTGAGCATGGTTACGCATGGATACATTCAACCGCGGTAGTCGCAAAGAGGCACGAGTATAAACCGCCAACGCGGCGCGTTGATGACCATTGTCGGCCGGCCGGCTTTACTGCCCCGGCGGCTGGTGCTTCCACCAGGCACAGAATTCATCCAATGCCGTCCACAGGCTGACCTTGGGCTGGTAGTCCAGGTACTGTCGGGCGCGGCTGATATCCAGGGTGAAATGGCGGCTCATCACCTGCATCCCCAGGCGCGACAGGGTCGGTTGCGGGCGTCCCGGCCACAACATGCAGGCCGCCTCGTTCAGCGCGGCCAGGCTGTAGGCCAGGCCGTAGGAACGGTAACGGGTAACCTGCGGCAGCTGCATCTGGCGCATCACGTAGTTGACCACATCCCACAGCGGCAGCGGCTGGCCGTTACTGATGTTGTAAGCCTGGCCCAGCGCCCGGTCATCGGCGAACAGGGCACTGAGCAGCGCTTCGTTAAGATTGTGCACGCTGGTGAAATCGACTTTGTTCAGGCCGTTACCGATGATCGCCACGCGCCCCTTGCGCTGCATCTGCATCAGCCGCGGGAAGATACTGGCATCGCCAGCGCCGGTGACGAAGCGTGGGCGCAGCGCCAGCACCTCGAGGCCGAACTCCTGGGCACCGAACACTTTCTGCTCGGCCATGTACTTGGTCTGCCCGTAGTGGTCGTGGAAGCGGCGCGGCACCTGGTCTTCACGGATGTCCAGGCGCGAGCGGCCATTGAAGTAGATCGACGGCGACGACAGGTGTACCAGCCGCCGTACGTGCTCCTTCAAGCAGCCCTCGACCACGTTTTCGGTGACCACCACATTGCCTTGATAGAAGTCCTGGTAGCGCCCCCAGTTGCCCACTGCGCCGGCGCAGTGCACTACCGCCTCGACGCCCTGGCACAGGCGGCGGGCCAGCTCGGCATCCCCCAGGTCGCCGGGGATGAACTGGGCGCCGCGCTTGACCAGGTGCTCGACCCCTTCGGCTCGACGGCCGCTGACCCGCACGTCCAGGCCCTGCTCCAGGGCAAAGCGCGCAAAGCGCCCGCCAATGAAGCCACTCGCGCCGGTGACCAGAATTCGCATGTAAGACTCCGTCTTGCCAGATTTCAGATGCAACTGACGCCAGCCGTGGCTACAAGGGCACCAGCCATTGCCGTGCGGAGTGCCGCAGGTGGTCAGTCAGTTGCGCGAGCAGTTGCCCGCCATTGCGCCAATGATGCCAGTACAGCGGCACATCGATGGGGGTATCGCTGCAGATTTCCACCAGCCGGCCGCTGGCCAGTTGCTCGCGGGCCTGCAGTTCGGGCACCAGGCCCCACCCCAGGCCGGCTTCGGTCATGCGCAGGAAGCCTTCGGACGACGGGCACAAGTGGTGCAGGAAGCCATCCTCGATGCCCAGCGATGCCAGGTAGCGGTGTTGCAGGAAGTCGTCCGGGCCGTACACGATCGCCGGGGTACGGGCCAAGCGGCTGGCAGCGAAGCCCTGCGGAAAATGCCGCGCCATGAACCCGGGGCTGGCCAGCGCCCGGTAGCGCATGGCGCCCAGCGGCAGGCTGCGCGCCCCGGCCACCGGCCGCTCGCTGCCACACAGGCAGGCCGCCACCTCGCCCGCACGCATGCGTTTCAGGCCCACTTCCTGGTCTTCCACCACAAGGTCGGTCAGCACATTCTGCTGTGCGCAGAAGTTACCCACCGCACCGGCCCACCAAGTGGCCAGGCTGTCGGCATTGAGGGCGATGCGCAAGCGCTCCGGCATGCCCTCCTCGTCCAGCGCCGGCACCTGGCGCTGCAGGTCGCGCTCAAGCAGGCGCACCTGCTGCACATGGTTGAGCAACTGGCGGCCGACTTCGGTCGGGCTTGGCGGCGTGGCACGCACCAGCACCGGCTGGCCGACCCGCGCCTCGAGCAGCTTGATGCGCTGGGAAATGGCCGACTGCGACAAGCCCAGCACCTGCGCCGCGCGTTCGAAACCACCCTGCTCGATCACGGCGGCGAGGGCGGCCAGCAGCTTGTAGTCGAACATCGATTTTCCTAATGACGGATCAGCTCTATTTGTTTTTCTTATACAGCGTGGTTCATCACAATGGCCAGCATCTTTTAGACGCTTTGGAGAGCGCGCCATGTTGCAAAGCTATCTCAACGGCATGCTCGTGGCCTTCGGCCTGATCATGGCCATCGGTGCACAGAACGCTTTCGTCCTCGCCCAGAGCTTGCGCCGCGAGCATCATTTGCCGGTGGCGGCACTGTGCATCGTCTGTGACGCCATCCTGGTGGCTGCCGGAGTGTTCGGCCTGGCAACCGTGCTGGCGCACAACCCTACCTTGCTGGCGATCGCCCGATGGGGCGGCGCGGTGTTCCTGATCTGGTACGGCGCCAAGGCGTTGCGCAGCGCCTGCTCCAGGCAGAGCCTGCAGCACCAGCAGGGCCAGGGTGCGCGCTCACGCCGCGCGGTGTTGCTCAGCGCCCTGGCGGTGACCCTGCTGAACCCGCACGTATACCTCGACACGGTGCTGCTGATCGGCTCGCTGGGCGCCCAGCAGGCTGCGCCTGGCGCCTACGTGGCCGGCGCTGCCAGCGCCTCGCTGCTGTGGTTCTCGACCCTGGCGATCGGCGCTGCCTGGCTGGCACCGTGGCTGGCCCGGCCGGCGACCTGGCGCATGCTCGACCTGATGGTGGCGGTGATGATGTTCGCGGTGGCGGCGCAGTTGATCTTCAACTGACCTCGGCTCACCACAACATCTTTATCGCCTGTGAGATCGAGCGCCGCCCGCGCGGCGCTTCGCAGCACAAGGCTGCTCCTACATCTGTTTCAGGCCAGTCATTCCTGAGGCAGGCGCGCTCGGCGCCTTAGTGTTCACCTCGATATCGTGTCGGACCAACAAGGCGGTCGCGCGCATTGGTGCAGGCATTACTGGCCCGAAATAGATGTAGGAGCAGCCTTGTGCTGCGAAGCGCCGCGCGGGCGGCGCTCGATCTCACAGGCGCTACAAGCGTTAAGCCGAACACCACCGGTCGGCACAGCCCAACCGCTCTGGAACCTCTATTCCCTATCTTTGTTGCGTGGTTATGCGCCGGGCCCGGTGCTATGATCCAGCCCTTGCGTCGCAAAGAGTACAAACTCGCCGACGCTCATCGGGCCGCCCGTGATCGGCCTTGCGCAAACCGCAAACAGACCTGAATCAGGAGATCCACCATGGCTTTTGAATTGCCGCCGCTGCCGTACGCCCACGATGCCCTGCAGCCGCACATCTCCAAGGAAACCCTGGAGTATCACCACGACAAACACCACAACACCTATGTCGTGAACCTGAACAACCTGGTCCCAGGCACCGAATTCGAAGGCAAGACCCTGGAAGAGATCGTCAAGAGCTCTTCGGGCGGCATCTTCAATAACGCCGCTCAAGTCTGGAACCACACCTTCTACTGGAACTGCCTGGCACCAAACGCCGGTGGCCAGCCGACCGGTGCCCTGGCTGACGCCATCAACGCCGCTTTCGGTTCCTTCGACAAGTTCAAGGAAGAGTTCACCAAGACTTCGGTTGGCACCTTCGGTTCCGGCTGGGGCTGGCTGGTGAAGAAGGCTGACGGTTCCCTGGCCCTGGCCAGCACCATCGGCGCCGGCTGCCCGCTGACCAGCGGCGACACCCCGCTGCTGACCTGCGACGTCTGGGAACACGCCTACTACATCGACTACCGCAACCTGCGTCCGAAGTACGTCGAGGCGTTCTGGAACCTGGTCAACTGGGCCTTCGTTGCCGAACAGTTCGAAGGCAAGACCTTCAAGGCCTGAGTCATCCAGCCTTGAGACAGAACCCCGGCGCCACGCCGGGGCTCTTCGAAGATCCGATGCCAGTCCCCTGGTATCGGATTTTTCGGGGCATGCGAGGGGCCAGAACGCCCTGTTTTCAGGAAGCGTACCGATCAAGCCAGCCAAGGCTATCTACGGTGGCACCCGTAGGCCGATACTCACATCCAACCCACCCCGCATACCCGCGCTGCTCCAGCGCCGCCAACAACCCCGCAACATCCATCTGTCCCGTTCCCGGCTGATGCCGCCCCGGACAGTCGGCTACCTGCACATGCACCGTCCGCTCAAAGAACTGCGCCAACACATCGGCAGCATTTCCAGTCAGCAACTGAGCATGATAAAGATCAAGGATCAGCCCCATACCGGGATGCGCCTCCAGTACCTGCTGCGCCTTGCCGAAATCGGACATGTAATACCCCGGTATTGCCTGCGTGCAGATCACCTCGATCAATGGCCGCAGCCCCTGGTCCTCAAAATACTTCACGGCATAGTCCAGGTTGCTCGCATACACCTTGTCGGCGCCATCCTCGTGGGTTACCCCGGACATCAGGTGCACATCCGCACACGCCAGTGCGCGGGCATAGCTGACGGCCTGGCGTAACCCGTCACGGAATTCGAGCTCCTTGCCCGCCACAGCAGCAATGCCCTTGGAAACGCCGGCCGGCGCGGCAAACTGGACCAATGGCAACGCATATTGCGCCAGTTGATCAGCCAACAAACTCGCGTCGAATTCATAGGGTGACGGGAATTCCACCGCGCGAAATCCGGCGGCGGCAGCGGCTTCGATACGCTGCAGAAAAGGCAGTTCATTGAACTGGAAGCCGAGATGAGCATTGAATTTGAGCATACGTATAGATCCATCCGTGTGTGGTATTTTCCTGCCCCCAGTCCGACCCGAATCTGCTGGATCGACTGAAGTTAACCATTCGGAATACAGCCTGTGATAAAGAAAGATCTCGCCCTGCAGTTGGCCCCTCGCGTCATCGAGATGATCCGCGCCCGGTCGATGAAGGCCGGCGAGCCATTGCGCGAGCAGACCTTCGCCCAAGCCTTCGATGTCTCCCGCTCCCCCATTCGCAGGGTATTTGCCCTGCTCGCCGAGTGGAACATCGCGGTGCAGGAGCCCAATCGCGGCTACTTTCTGAAACAGGACGCCGGGCAGATCCAGGAAACCACTGTACCGCCCACCTGCGACCCATTCGAAGACTTCTACCTGCGCGTGGTGGACGACATCCTCAGCGGGGAAATCCCTGCCGAATTCTTTGAGGCCCAATTACTGCGACGCTACTCCGTGCCCCGCGGGCAACTGCTCAAGGTCCTCAACCGGCTGGCAAGCGAAGCCATGGTCGAGCGCAAGCCCGGGCAAGGCTGGAGCCTTAACGAATTCGTACACAACGCCCAGACCCACATCCAGAGCTACCGCTTCCGCATGGCCATCGAGCCGGCCGCACTGCGCGAACCAGGCTACAAGGTCAACCAGGCCGCATTTGCCAAAGCCCGGGAGCAACAGCAGGCCATGCTCGACGGCGAAATTCACCAGCTGTCACGTGCCCAACTGTTCGAAATTGGCGCCCAGTTTCACGAAATGATCGTGCAGTGCTCGGGCAATCTCTTCTTCATAGATGCCATACGTCGGCAAAACCAGCTCAGACGCTTCATGAGCTACAAAGCCAACGTCGACCGCAGTCGCCTGATGACGCAATGCCTGGAGCACCTGCACCTGCTCGACTTGATCGAGTCCGGTCGGCGTGAAGAAGCCGCTCAGTTTCTCTGGAAACATCTGGACGAAGTCGGCCGGCTCAAGACCCGTCAGGATGCCTTGCTGGAAAGCCAGCAGGCGTAAACCCCTTCCCCCGCCTACCTTTCATTACCCGCGCGTTCAGATCAGGGAAGGCAGCTTAGACATTGCCTTCTTTTAACGCAAGATACAAAAAAACCCTGAGATCCAGCGCCAGGAGTAAATTTCGCGCCACTTATTGTATTTCATTGCAAGAATAAGCAATTATGCGCGCCGCTCGGACGCACTGT
The DNA here is from genome assembly GCF_054792385.1 of Pseudomonas sp. SA233. Classification (NCBI taxonomy): domain Bacteria; kingdom Pseudomonadati; phylum Pseudomonadota; class Gammaproteobacteria; order Pseudomonadales; family Pseudomonadaceae; genus Pseudomonas; species Pseudomonas sp. SA233. The sequence goes on from NZ_CP096449.1 coordinate 4,699,753, forward strand.
GGCACCGAATCACACAGGGATGATTGCAATGAAACAAGGAACGTTGGCTAACGGGACGGGGGTCTCCAGCCTGCTGTTCGGGGTGTACACGATTCTGCTGGCCCTGCTTGGCCTGACGCTGGCCTGTCAGGGAAGCACGCTGGTCAGTGCCGGCGGCTCGCCTTACTACGCAATGATGGGTACCGCATTACTGCTGTCAGCCGCACTCATGGGCCTGAAGAAGTCGCTCGGCATCTATCTCTACGGTGCAGCATCCCTGGCCACCTACGGCTGGGCAATCTGGGAATCCGCCTACAACGGCTGGGCCTATATCCCACGTCTGGCATGGCTGGTACTTCTCAGTGTGATCTTTCTGGCCTTCTGGCCTCTTGTCCGGCGCGACTTTGCCAAAGTCAACAAGGCACTGTATTTCAGCATCATGGGGGGGCTGCCGCTGCTGATGGCGGCCACCATCCTGACACCGCTGTTCTTCCCCAACACCGTTCACCTGGCCGACTCGCCCGCTATCACCGCCCATACACAGCAACCCTTCAGCCGCAGTACGGTGACCTCACCGGACGCCAATGTCGCCGCGTCCCACGACAAGACCAACTGGACCGCCTATGCCGGCTCCAACCTCGGCAATCACTATTCCGCTGCGGCGCAGATTACCCCAAGCAACGTTTCCGGCCTGGTCAAGGCCTGGGAGTATCATCATGGCGATGTGAAACAGCCTGGCGAAAAAACCAAGTATCTGAACGAGGCCACGCCAATCAAGGTTGGCGACTCGCTGTATACCTGCACGCCCAAGCAAATCATCATTTCGTTGAGCGCCACTACCGGCAAAGAGAACTGGCGCTACGACTCGAAAGTCGACCCGGACTATTTCGCCAACGGTGGTGCCTATTGCCGTGGTGTCTCGTACTACGAAGTACCCAATGCCAGTGGCCTATGCGCCAAACGCATCATCTGGGGCACCAACGACATCCGCCTGGGTGCAGTTGATGCGCTCACCGGGCAGGCCTGCCCAGATTTCGGCACGGCAGGCTTTGCCGACCTCAAGGACGGCCTGGGCACGTTCCGCAAAGGCTCCACCGGCATCACTTCTGCACCACTGGTAATCCGCGGTGTGGTCATTACCGGTGGCCGCGTGCTTGATTCGGATGTGCGCCCAGCGCCATCAGGTGTGGTTCGCGCCTACGACGCAGTCAGCGGCAAACAGAAGTGGGCCTGGGACCTCGGTCGCCCCGACAGCACTGCGCCTGCCGACGCCGATGAAACCTATACGCTCAGCACGCCCAACTCATGGGCGCCGATTTCCGCCGACGACGAACTGGGGCTGGTCTACATCACCACCGGCAATGCTGCAGGCGACTTCTATGGCGGTACCCGTACCGAACAGGAAGACAAGTTCAGCTCTTCACTGGTGGCCCTGGATGCGCTCACCGGCAAGGTCAAATGGCATTTCCAGACCGTCCATCACGACCTCTGGGACTACATGAGCGAAGGGCGGCAGTACGTTGTTGCCGTGGTCGGCGGGCATGACCGGATTCCGACCAAGCTGGGTGACAGCATCATTGCCTGGGCGCTGCCGGAAAAATAGCGCGCCCGCTGCGTAAAGGCGCTGCTCGGCACTGAAAGCCAGGCGCTGACATACCCGCTATCAACCAATCATCGACAGCCGATGGCGCGCCGTGCGCCGTCGGGTGGTAGTTGCCGTTCATCGCAGGGATCCGTCCGCTTCTCCAGCGGCGAGCAAATCAGACCCGCCCCACAGGCGCTACTCCATTTGGAGGAATGTGCCATGCCTGAGGGGGCGGGCTTGCCCGCGAAGCGGTCGACACGGTTTTCATCCACGCCCCACCCGCAAAACGCTTGCTCAGCCCGCATACCACGCTAACATCAAACCTCTGGAAGATTGTCACGGCGCATTCAAGTTGCGGGGTCAGGCAACCGATACACTTCTGATGGTCGGCCGATAGTGTATCGTCATCGTTGATGGCAAAATGATGCCATGCGCATGGATTAAGGAAACCCCCATTGAAGCTGGAATTGCGGAACAGCTTGTCGGTCAAGTTGCTCAGGGTCGTGCTGCTGTCGGCGCTAGCGGTCGGTGTCGTGCTCAGCTGTGCGCAAATCGTCTACGACACCTACAAGACCCGCCAAGCCGTGAACAGCGATGCCCAACGCATCCTCGACATGTTCCGCGACCCCTCGACCCAGGCGGTATATAGCCTCGACCGCGAAATGGGCATGCAGGTGATTGAAGGCCTGTTCCAGGACGAATCGGTACGCATGGCCTCCATTGGCCACCCCAACGAAACCATGCTCGCAGAAAAGTCCCGCCCGCTGCAGGACATGTCCATGCGCTGGCTGACCGACCTGATCCTCGGCCAGGAACGTACCTACAGCACGCAACTGGTCGGCCGCGGCCCCTACAGCGAATACTACGGCGACCTGAGCATCACCCTCGACACCTCGTCCTACGGCGAAGATTTCCTGATCAACGCCGTGATCATCTTCATTTCCGGCGTGCTGCGGGCCCTAGCCATGGGCCTGGTGCTGTATCTGGTCTACCACTGGCTGCTGACCAAACCGCTGTCGAAGATCATCGAGCACCTCACCCAGATCAACCCCGACCGCCCCAGCCAGCATCAGCTGCCGCTGCTCAAGGGCCACGAGAAGAACGAGCTGGGCCTGTGGGTAAATACCGCCAACCAGCTGCTGGCTTCGATCGAGCGCAACACCCACCTGCGTCACGAGGCGGAAAACAGCCTGCAACGCATGGCCCAGTACGACTTCCTCACCGGCCTGCCCAACCGCCAGCAACTGCAGCAGCAACTGGACAAGATCCTCGTCGACGGTGGCCGCCTGCAACACCGCGTGGCGGTGCTATGCGTAGGCCTGGACGACTTCAAGGGCATCAACGAGCAGTTCAGCTACCAGGTCGGCGACCAGTTGCTGCTGGCCCTGGCCGACCGACTGCGCGCCCACAGCGGCCGACTGGGCGCCCTGGCACGCCTGGGTGGTGACCAGTTCGCCCTGGTGCAGGCCAATATCGAGCAGCCCTACGAGGCCGCCGAACTGGCGCAGAGTATCCTCGACGACCTGGAAGTGCCGTTCGACCTCGACCACCACCAGCAGATCCGCCTGCGCGCCACCATCGGCATCACCCTGTTCCCGGAAGACGGCGACAGCACCGAGAAGCTGCTGCAGAAAGCCGAACAGACCATGACCTTGGCCAAGGCCCGTTCGCGCAACCGCTACCAGTTCTACATCGCCAGCGTCGACAGCGAGATGCGCCGCCGTCGCGAACTGGAAAAGGACCTGCGCGAAGCCCTGCCACGCAACCAGCTGTACCTGGTGTATCAGCCACAGATCAGCTACCGCGACCACCGCGTGGTCGGTGTCGAAGCACTGCTGCGCTGGCAACATCCGGAGCTGGGCATGGTGCCCCCGGACCAGTTCATCCCCCTGGCCGAACAGAACGGCAGCATCATCGGCATCGGCGAATGGGTCCTCGACCAGGCCTGCCGGCAATTGCGCGAATGGCACGACATGGGCTTCAGCGACCTGCGCATGGCGGTCAACCTGTCCACCGTGCAGCTGCACCACAACGAGCTGCCGCGGGTGGTCAACAACCTGCTGCAGGCTTACCGCCTGCCACCACGCAGCCTGGAGCTGGAAGTCACCGAGACCGGCCTGATGGAAGACATCAGCACCGCTGCCCAGCACCTGCTGAGCCTGCGCCGCTCCGGAGCACTGATTGCCATCGACGACTTCGGCACCGGCTACTCGTCGCTCAGCTACCTGAAATCGCTGCCGCTGGACAAGATCAAGATCGACAAGAGCTTCGTCCAGGACCTGCTGGACGACGATGACGACGCCACCATCGTCCGCGCCATCATCCAGCTGGGCAAGAGCCTGGGGATGCAGGTAATCGCCGAAGGCGTGGAAACTGCGGAACAAGAAACCTATATCGTCGCCCAGGGCTGCCACGAGGGCCAGGGCTACCACTACAGCAAGCCGCTGTCGGCCCGTGAGCTGACCAACTTCCTCAAGCAGGCACAGCGAAACCAGGTTTCGATGTTCTGAGCCGCCTGCCCGATTACAGCCCGTGACCGGCATTTACACGAATTGCATGCCCGCCCCTTTACAGCAAATGCAAATCTTTCGCATGATGTTGTCGTTTCGCGTGCCACGGCGCACCGTCCCACCCCTTGGTCCAACCACACGACGCAGGAAAACCAACAATGATTCGAATGCCTCTGGCCTCCGCCAGTCTGCTGGCCATTGCCATCGCTCTCGCCGGTTGCGGTGAAGGCAAGGACGACAAGGCCGCCGCGCCGCAAGCCCAGGCACCTGCTGCCGCCAGCACCACCGCTGCAGCGCCCGGGGCTGTCGACGAAGCCGCCGGCAAAGCCGTGGTCAAGCATTACGCCGAGCTGGTCTACGCCGTGTACAGCGACTCGCTGAGCACCGCCAAGACCCTGCAGACCGCAGTCGACGCGTTCCTGGCCAAGCCGAACGACGAAACTCTGAAAGCAGCCAGGGAAGCCTGGGTCGCCTCGCGCGTACCGTACCTGCAGAGCGAAGTATTCCGCTTCGGCAACACCATCATCGACGACTGGGAAGGCCAGGTGAACGCCTGGCCGCTGGACGAAGGCCTGATCGACTACGTCGACAAGAGCTATGAGCACGCCCTGGGCAACCCGGCGGCCAACGCCAACATCATCGCCAACACCGAGATCCAGGTGGGCGAAGAGAAGATCGACGTCAAGGACATCACCCCCGAGAAGCTGGCCAGCCTGAACGAACTGGGCGGCTCTGAAGCCAACGTCGCCACCGGCTATCACGCCATCGAGTTCCTGCTCTGGGGCCAGGACCTGAACGGCACCGGCCCGGGCGCGGGCAACCGTCCGGCGTCGGACTACCTGGAAGGCAAAGGCGCCACCGGTGGCCACAACGACCGCCGCCGTGCCTACCTGAAAGCGGTCACCGACCTGCTGGTCAAGGACCTCGAAGAAATGGTCGGCAACTGGGCACCGAACGTTGCCGACAACTACCGCGCCAAGCTGGAAGCCGAGTCGGTCAACGACGGCCTGCGCAAGATGCTGTTCGGCATGGGCAGCCTGTCGCTGGGCGAACTGGCTGGCGAGCGCATGAAGGTTTCGCTGGAGGCCAACTCGCCGGAAGACGAGCACGACTGCTTCAGCGACAACACCCACTACTCGCACTTCTACGATGCCAAGGGCATCCGTAACGTCTACCTGGGCGAGTACACCCGCCCGGACGGCAGCAAGGTGACCGGCCCGAGCCTGTCGTCGCTGGTGGCCAAGGTAGACCCGGCCGCCGACGCCACCCTCAAGGCCGACCTGGAAGCCACCGAAGCCAAGATCCAGGTGATCGTCGACCACGCGCTCAAGGGCGAGCACTACGACCAGCTGATCGCTGCCGACAACGCAGCCGGCAACCAGATCGTGCGTGACGCCATCGCCTCCCTGGTCAAGCAGACCGGTGCGATCGAGCAGGCCGCGGGCAAGCTGGGCATTGCCAACCTGAACCCGGATACCGCGGATCACGAGTTCTGATCCTGCTGTAGCGGTTCTGAAAGAGGCGGCCTTCGGGTCGCCTTTTTCGTCCAGGCAACACACACCCTTGTAGGAGCGGCCTTGTGTCGCGAAAGGGCCGCAAAGCGGCCCCCCCGGCATTGTTTGCATCGGTGCCGAAATCCTGGGGCTGCTTTGCAGCCCTTTCGCGACACAAGGCCGCTCCCACAAGAGACCGAGCATGCCGACATGGCCAACTGACACCGATTTCATCCAGCAATTGCAAATTGCTCTTATTCAAACTCACTCACCCTGCTAAGCTTGCACGCCGGTTTTTCGCTCACGCCCAGGATTTTCGATGTCCTTGTCGCTGTCCCGACTCTCCCCCCTGCTGCTGGCCTTTGCCCTTGCCGCCTGCGACGACGCCCCGCGTTTCACCCAGGCCGAGCCCGGCGAAGCGTTGTCGGGCGGCAAAGCCACCGTGCAGCGTACTGACCGCAATGCCTATTCCCTGCCCTCGGCCAACCTCACGCCCGAGCGGCGCCTGGATTTCGCCGTAGGCAACAGTTTCTTCCGCAACCCCTGGGTGATCGCCCCCTCCACTACCACCGCCCGTGACGGCCTGGGCCCGCTGTTCAACACCAATGCCTGCCAGAACTGCCATGTGCGCGACGGCCGCGGCCACCCGCCAGAACCGGGCGACAGCAACGCCGTATCGATGCTGGTACGCCTGTCGATCCCCGACCAGCCCTACCTGGCCAAGGTGGTCGAACGCCTCGGCGTGGTGCCGGAGCCGGTCTATGGCACCCAGCTGCAGGACATGGCCATCCCCGGCGTGACGCCGGAAGGCAAGGTGCGGGTGAGCTACACCAGCGAAACGGTGTCGTTCGAGGATGGCCATCAGGTCGAGCTGCGCAAGCCGGCCCTGCAGATCACCCAGCTCGGCTATGGCGTGATGCACCCCGACACGCGCTTTTCGGCGCGGGTGGCGCCGCCGATGATCGGCTTGGGCCTGCTCGAAGCCATCCCCGAAGCCGACCTGCTGGCCAACGAGGATCCCGACGACCGCAACCGCGACGGCATCCGCGGCCGCGCCAACCGGGTGTGGGATGACTCCCTGGGCAAAACCGTGGTCGGCCGCTTCGGCTGGAAGGCCGGGCAGCCCAACGTCAACCAGCAGAACGTGCATGCCTTTGCCGGCGACATGGGCCTGACCACCACCCTGCAGCCCAACGACGACTGTACCCCGGCGCAGGCCGACTGCCTGGCCGCGCCCAACGGCGACGGTGCCGATGGCGAGAAGGAAGTCAGCGATAATATCCTGCGCCTGGTCACTTTCTACACCCGCAACCTGGCCGTGCCGGCCCGCCGCGATGTTGGCTCGCCGCAGGTGCTGGCGGGCAAGAACCTGTTTTACCAGGCCGGCTGCCAGGGCTGCCATACACCGCAGTTCACCACAGCCGCCAATGCCGCCGAGCCGGAGCTGGCCAACCAGTTGATCCGCCCTTACAGCGACCTGCTGTTGCATGACATGGGCCCGGGCCTGGCCGACGAGCGCACCGAATTCGCCGCCAACGGCCAGGACTGGCGCACCCCGCCACTGTGGGGCATCGGCCTGAGCGAAACAGTCAGTGGCCACAGCCAGTTCCTGCACGACGGCCGCGCCCGCAACCTGCTCGAGGCCGTGCTCTGGCACGGTGGCGAAGCCGAGTCGGCACGCAATTTCGTACTCACTTTCAATGCCGAGCAGCGTGCCGCGTTGCTGGCTTTCCTGAACTCACTTTAAAAAGCGCAAAGGAGCCGGGCATGTTCCGACCCAAACTGTTGTTCACCAGCCTCGCCGCACTCGCCCTCGGCGCCTGCTCGCCGCAGGACCCGCAAGCCGTGACCTCCGCTGCCATCGCCAAGCAGGTGATCCTGCCCACCTACAGCCGCTGGGTCGAAGCCGACCGCACGCTGGCCGCCAGCGCCCTGGCCTACTGCGAAGGCAAGGAAACCCTGGACAAGGCCCGTGCCGATTTCCTCAACGCGCAAAAGGCCTGGGCCGAGCTGCAACCGCTGCTGGTCGGCCCGCTGGCCGAAGGCAACCGCGCCTGGCAAGTACAGTTCTGGCCCGACAAGAAGAACCTGGTCGGCCGCCAGGTCGAGCAGCTGGTCAACGCAGACCAGCCGGTCGATGCCGCGGCCTTGGGCAAGGCCAGCGTGGTGGTACGTGGCCTGTCGGCCTACGAGTACATCCTGTTCGACAGCAAGCCGGACATCGCCACTGCCGAGCAGAAAGCCCGCTACTGCCCGTTGCTGGTGGCCATCGGTGAACACCAGAAAACCCTGGCCGAAGAGATCCTCAAGGGCTGGAACAGCACCGACGGCATGCTCTCGCAGATGACCAAGTTCCCCAACCAGCGCTACGCCGACTCCCACGAGGCCATCGCCGACCTGCTGCGCGCCCAGGTCACCGCTCTGGACAGCCTGAAGAAAAAGCTCGGTGCGCCGATGGGCCGCCAGAGCAAGGGCATTCCACAGCCACTGCAGGCCGAAGCCTGGCGCAGCCACAGCTCGCTCAAGAGCCTGGAGGCCAGCCTCAAGGCCGCCGAAGCGGTCTGGGTCGGGGTCGACAACCAAGGCCTGCGCGGCTTGCTGTCCAGCGATCAGAAAGCCCTGGCAGACAAGATCGACGCCGCCTACGCTGCCTCGCTCAAGCTGCTGGCCGACAACCAGAAAACCTTGGGCGAGCTGCTGGCCGACGACGCTGGCCAGCAAACCCTGAACCAGATCTACGACAGCCTCAACGCCGTCCACCGCCTGCACGAAGGCGAGCTGGCCAAGGCGTTGAACATCCAGCTGGGCTTCAATGCCAACGACGGTGACTGATCATGCTGCGACGCCAGGCCCTCAAACTCGGTAGCGTATTGCTCAGCGCCCTCACCCTGGGCGGCTGGAGCCTGTTCCGCAACAAAGGCAGCGAGCCCCTGCTGCTGTCGGCGCGTGACGACGGCGACGGCAAGCACTATGCGGTCGGGTTCCGCCTGGACGGCACCCAGGTGTTCAGCACCCAGGTCGCCCAACGTTGCCATGCCATCATCCATCACCCGGACCTGCCGATCGCGCTGTTCGTCGCCCGCCGTCCCGGCACCGAAAGCTACCTGGTCGACCTGCGCGACGGGCGCCTGCTGCAAACCGTCACCTCGCAGCCGAACCGGCACTTCTACGGCCACGCGGTCATCCACAAAGGTGGCGAATGGCTGTATGCCACCGAGAACGACACCACCGACCCGGGGCGTGGCGTACTCGGTGTGTACCGCTTCGAAGGCGAGCGCCTGGTGCACAGCGGGGAGATTCCGACCCACGGCATCGGCCCGCACGAAGTGGCCTGGCTGCCGGACGGCGAAACGCTGATCGTGGCCAACGGCGGTATCCGCACCGAAGCCGAAAGCCGGGTGGAGATGAACCTCGACGCCATGGAACCGAGCCTGGTGCTGATGCAGCGCGACGGCACCCTGCTGAGCAAGGAAACCCTGGCCCAGCAGATGAACAGCGTGCGCCACCTGGCGGTGGGCAGCGATGGCACCATCGCCGCCTGCCAACAGTTCATGGGCGATGCCGATGAAACCGCCGAACTGCTGGCGATCAAGCGCCCGGGCGAGCCGTTCATGGCCTTCCCGGTACCGGAGCGGCAGTTGCAGGCCATGGCCCAGTACACCGCCAGCGTGGCTATCCACAGCGAACTGCGGCTGGTCGCGCTGACCGCGCCACGGGCCAACCGCCTGTTCGTCTGGGACCTGGACAGCGGCGCGGTGCGGCTGGATGCGCCAATGCCCGATTGCGCGGGGGTGGGCGCGGTACAGGACGGCTTTGTCGTCACCTCCGGGCAGGGCCGTTGCCGGTTCTATGATTGCCGCAAGGCCGAGCTGGTCGGGCAACCGATGAACCTGCCGTCCGGTTTCTGGGACAATCACCTGCATCTCGTCTGATTTTCGAGTTGGCTGTACTGGCCCCTTCGCGGCTAAAGCCGCTCCCACAGGAATAGCGCAACCCGTTGACTGCGCGGTCCCTGTGGGAGCGGCTTTAGCCGCGAAGAGGCCGGCCCAGGCATTCCACTCCCCTTCCCCCAAAAAACAGTCAATACTTCCCCCATCCACACGTGGGCAGGATCGCCCGTTGTCGTGTCTAAGCGAATAACAACCGCATCCAAGGAACCGGACCTATGCTGCGCCGCCGCATGCTCATCATGTTGGCCGTGGTTCTGCTGATCGTGCTGGCCCTGGGGGGCTACAAAGCCTTTTCGATCTACCAGCAGATCCAGATGTTCACTGCCCCCAAGCCGCCCATCACCGTGGCGGCCGCCTTGGCCGAACAGCGCTCGTGGCAAGAGCGCCTGCCCGCTGTCGGCAGCCTCAAGGCGCTACAGGGCGTTGAGCTGAGCCTGGAAGTGGAAGGCATCGTCAAGGCCCTGCATTTCGACTCAGGCCAGCAGGTCAAGGCCGGGCAACTGTTGCTGCAACTCAACGACGACCAGGAAACCGCCCTGCTCGGCACCGCCCAGGCCGACCTGGGCCTGGCCAAGGTAGATTTCGGCCGTGGCAGCCAGCTGGTCGGCGACTCGGCCATCTCCCGCGGCGAATTCGACCGCCTCACCGCCCAGTACCGGCGCAATCAGGCGGTGGTCGACCAGCTCAAGGCATCGAAGACCAAGAAGAGCATCAGCGCTCCGTTCAGCGGCACCATCGGCATTCGCCAAGTGGACGTCGGCGACTATCTGGCCGCCGGCACGGTGATCGCCACCCTGCAGGACACATCCAGCCTCTACGTCGACTTCAACGTACCGGAACAGGCCCTGCCGCACCTCAGCCTGGGCCAGCAGGTGCTGGTGCAGGTGGCCGCCTACGCGGGCCAGACCTTCCCCGCCAGCCTCAGCGCCATCAACCCCAAGGTCGAGGAAACCACGCGCAACCTGCTGGTACGCGCAACCATGGCCAACCCGGACAGCAAGCTGCTGCCGGGCATGTTCGCCAGCCTGCTGATCCTGCTACCCAACCCGCAGCCACAAGTGGTGGTGCCGGAAAGCGCCATCACCTACACCCTGTATGGCAACTCGGTGTATGTCGCAACGCCGAAAAAGGACAAGGACGGCAAGCCACTAAACGACGACAAGGGCCAGCCGCAGCTCACCGCCGAGCAGCGCACGGTGCAAACCGGCGAGCGCCGTGACGGCGTGGTGGTGGTCAGCAAGGGCCTGCAGGCCGGGGAACAGGTGGTCACTGCCGGCCAACTGAAGCTCACCCCCGGCGCCGCGATCCGCATCGGCCAGGACAAAGCCCTGAAGCCCGCACAGGGCACGCCGGGCAAGGACTGACAGGAGGCTGGCATGGCGTTCACCGACCCGTTCATCCGCCGCCCGGTGCTGGCTAGCGTGGTGAGCCTGCTGATCCTGCTGCTGGGCTTCCAGGCCTGGAACAAGCTGCAGATCCGCCAGTACCCGCAAATGGAAAATGCCCTGATCACCGTAACCACCGCCTACCCCGGCGCCAACGCCGAGACCATCCAGGGCTATATCACCCAGCCGCTGCAGCAAAGCCTGGCCAGCGCCGAAGGCATCGACTACATGACCTCGGTGAGCAGACAGAACTTCTCGATCATTTCCATCTACGCCCGCATCGGCGCCGACAGCGACCGGTTGTTCACCGAACTGCTGGCCAAGGCCAACGAAGTGCGCAACAAACTGCCCCAGGACTCCGAAGACCCGGTACTGAGCAAGGAAGCCGCCGATGCTTCGGCGCTTATGTACATCAGTTTCTACAGCAAAGAGATGAGCAACCCGCAAATCACCGACTACCTGTCGCGGGTGATCCAGCCCAAGCTGGCGACCCTGCCGGGCATGGCCGAAGCGGAAATCCTCGGCAACCAGGTGTTCGCCATGCGCATCTGGATCGACCCGGTGAAACTGGCGGGCTATGGCCTGTCTGCCATCGACGTGACCAATGCCGTGCGCCGCTACAACTTCCTTTCCGCGGCCGGCGAGGTGAAGGGTGAATACGTGGTCACCAGCATCAACGCCAGCACCGAGCTGAAGTCGGCCGAGGCGTTCGCCGCCCTGCCGGTCAAGACCAGTGGCGACAGCCGCGTGCTGCTTGGCGATGTGGCGCGGGTCGAGATGGGGGCGGAAAACTACGATACGGTCAGCTCGTTCGACGGCACCCCATCGGTGTACATCGGCATCAAGGCCACACCAGCCGCCAACCCGCTGGACGTCATCAAGGAAGTGCGGCGCATCATGCCCGAGCTGGAAAGCCAGCTGCCCTCGGCGCTGAAGGTATCGATCGCCTATGACGCCACGCTTTTCATCCAGGCCTCCATCGACGAAGTGATCAAGACCCTCGGCGAAGCGGTACTGATCGTCATCGTGGTGGTGTTCCTGTTCCTCGGTGCCCTGCGTTCGGTGCTGATTCCGGTGGTGACCATTCCGCTGTCAATGATCGGCGTGCTGTTCTTCATGCAGATGATGGGCTACTCGCTCAACCTGCTGACCCTGCTGGCCATGGTGCTGGCCATCGGCCTGGTGGTGGACGATGCTATTGTCGTGGTGGAGAACATCCACCGGCACATGGAAGAAGGCAAGTCGCCGTTCGACGCCGCCCTCGAGGGCGCCCGCGAAATCGCCATGCCGGTGGTGTCGATGACGATCACCCTGGCGGCGGTGTATGCACCGATCGGCTTCCTCACCGGGCTGACCGGCGCATTGTTCAAGGAATTTGCCCTGACCCTGGCCGGTGCGGTGATCATATCCGGCATCGTTGCCCTCACCCTGTCACCGATGATGTGCGCGCTGCTGCTGCGCCAGGAACAGAACCCCAGCGGCCTTGCCCACCGCCTGGACGTGCTGTTCGAACGCCTGAAGGTGCGCTACCAGCGCCTGCTGCACACCACCCTCGACAGCCGGCCCGTCGTGCTGGTGTTTGCCGTGATCATTCTGTGCCTGATTCCGGTACTGCTGAAGTTCACCCAGAACGAACTGGCGCCCAACGAAGACCAGGGGGTGATCTTCATGATGAGCAGTTCACCCCAGCCGGCCAACCTTGATTACCTCAACGCCTATACCGACGAATTCACCCCGCTGTTCAAGGCTTTCCCGGAGTATTACTCGTCGTTCCAGATCAACGGTTTCAATGGCGTGCAGACCGGCATCGGCGGCTTCCTGCTCAAGCCCTGGAACGAGCGCGAGCGCACGCAGATGGAGCTGCTGCCGCTGGTGCAGAGCAAGCTCGAAGAAATCAGTGGCCTGCAGATCTTCGGCTTCAACCTGCCGTCGCTGCCCGGCACCGGCGAGGGCCTGCCATTCCAGTTCGTGATCAACAGCGCTGGCGACTACCCGGCACTGCTGGATGTGGCCCAGCGCATCAAGGCCCGTGCCCAGGAATCCGGCAAGTTCGCCTTCCTCGACATCGACCTTGCCTTCGACAAGCCCGAGGTGGTGGTGGATATCGACCGGGCCAAGGCGGCGCAGATGGGGGTGTCGATGGACACCTTGGGCAGCACCCTGGCGACCTTGCTGGGCGAGGCGGAAATCAACCGCTTCACCCTCGAAGGCCGCAGCTACAAAGTGATTGCCCAGGTCGAGCGGCCTTACCGCGACAACCCCGGCTGGCTGAACAACTACTACGTGAAGAACGACCAGGGCCAACTGCTGCCGCTATCCACCCTGATCACCCTCACCGACCGCGCCCGCCCGCGCCAGCTCAACCAGTTCCAGCAGCTGAACTCGGCGATCATCCAGGGCGTGCCCATGGTCAGCCTGGGCGAGGCGCTGCAGACCGTACAGGGCATCGCCCGTGAGGAGGCTCCGGAAGGTTTCGCCTTCGATTATGCCGGCGTGGCGCGCCAGTACGTCCAGGAAGGCAGCGCGCTGTGGGTGACCTTCGGCCTGGCATTGGCGATCATCTTCCTGGTGCTGGCGGCGCAGTTCGAAAGCTTCCGCGACCCACTGGTAATACTGGTGACAGTGCCGTTGTCGATCTGTGGCGCGCTGCTGCCACTGTTCCTTGGCGTATCGAGCATGAACATCTACACCCAGGTCGGGCTGGTGACACTGATTGGGCTGATCAGCAAGCACGGCATCCTGATTGTCGAGTTCGCCAACCAGTTACGTGAGGAGCGCGGCATGAGTGTGCGCGAGGCGATCGAGGAAGCCGCGGCGATTCGCCTGCGGCCGGTGCTGATGACTACGGCAGCGATGGTATTTGGCATGGTACCGCTGATCCTGGCGACTGGTGCGGGGGCAGTCAGCCGCTTTGACATCGGTACGGTGATTGCCACCGGGATGTCGATTGGTACGCTGTTTACCCTGTTCGTGTTGCCTTGTATCTACACGTTGCTGGCGCACAAGGCGGTTGCCAGGGAAACATCGGTTGCCTGAACAGGCCTCTTCGCGGGCTCGCCCGCTCCCACCTGGCCAGCATCGACTTTGAGGTTTGCGCAGGACCGGTAGGAGCAGCCTTGTGCTGCGAAGGGGCCCCTACTGCCGAAGAAGCTCTGTTGCCCTGCTGGCCTCTTCGCAGCACAAGGCTGCTCCTACAAATACCGCACAGGTCTTGAACCTTGCGCGTTACCTGTGGGAGCGGGCAAGCCCGCGAAGAGGCCGGCGAGGCAAATGCAAAAATGCCAGAGGCCCCGCAACCGCGAGGCCTCTGGCATTTCCCATATACCACCGGGTTCAACCGAACGGCCGCAACCCCTGGCGCATGCCGAACAGGAACAGCAACAGGTCCTGATCCGGCGCGGCCTCGGCTTGTTGCTGCGGTTTCATTTCCCGCGGCAACGCGCACTGGTCGGCCAGTTCGGCCTTGCTGAACACCGTCGGCTTCGGCTCCTCCCAGGCAGCCACCGCCACGGTGGTCACCGCCAGGCCAGCTACCAGGAACAAAGCTCGAGCTATTTCTAGTTTCATTGCCCTAACCCTTTGACAGCGCTGCCAAACGCCATCTGGTAAAAATAGAGCAGTGTTTGCCATTCCGCGTCATTCATCGACGAATGGCGGCGCAGCTGGCGCAGGTCATTGCCCGCCGCACGCTGGCAGCTGATGCGCCGACGGCATTTTTCCAGGTCCAGCAGCGCGACTTCGACCCGGGCCTGCTCGCCCTCGCCAATCACCTTGACGAACACATGCTTGCCATACAGACAACCGTGCTGCCAATGCCCCAGGTGCATGCGCGCCAGGTTGTCCGCCAGGTCCTTGAGCATGCGCTCATGCACCACCTGCGGGTAACGCTCGCGGGCACCTTCGGCATGCCAGGTATCGAGGTCGACGAAACCGTCGAGTGCTTCGCTCACCAATAGCGCACGCCACTGCTTGTCGGCACCACGTTCGGCGCCACAGAAGACGATGCGCGGTACACGCACGCCCAGTTGCTCGAAGCTGTTCAACGCATCGAGCTCACGCAATACGGTCGGCCGGCCGAAAGGGTGCAGCAGGCTACGGTAGATATGCCCGACCTGGCGCTTGGCATACAGCAGCTTGCCATTGCCATCGTCGAGGCGTTGCACACCGCTCTCGCCACCACGGCGCTGGTTAGGCTCCTCGACCCACTCGCCCTGCTGGCGCCAGTAAAAATCGAACCGCGACTCCCCGCTCTGGGCTACAGCCATCAAACACTACCCCTTACGCAATACATATACCCGCCACATGGCATAGAACGGCAGGAAGTCGAGGCGTTCCTGGATTCTGAAGCCGGCGGCTCGGAATTCTTCTTCGACCGTGTCGGCCGGTAACACAAAACGGTTCTGGTAATTGTCCTGGTCGCCCTTCCTGGACCTGCGGCGCTGTTCCAGTTTTTTCCGGCGCCATGCCTTGAAATTACCATCCACCCACAATGACAGGATCACACTATCACGGCTAACCCGTTGAAATTCCGAAAGAATGGTCTTTCTGTGCGCCGCTTCGCCGATGTGGTGGAACAAGCGCATGCAAAAGATGCTGTCCACCGAATTGTCCGGCAAGTCGATGGCAAATGCCGAAGTCTGCAAAGGGCGTACCCGTGCCACCACCTCTGGCGCTTGCGCGGTACAGGCTGTCTCGATCATCGCTTCCGAGTTGTCGGCGCCGATGATCACCCGGTTGGGCTTTTCTGCCAGCAACGGCCAGAAGCGGCCGGCACCGCATGGCAGGTCGAGGACAAGCCCAGGCTCACCAGCCAATGCCAAGGCACGACGCGCCAGCTGCTCATCACGCTTGTGGGAAAGGCGTCGCGCCAGGCCATCCTGGTGCTTGAGAAAGTACTCGCGGGCATGTTCTTTGTCGTACTTCTCGGAAAATTCAAGCTTGATGGGGCTACGCATTGGGCATCTCCTGACTCCATTCCGCCCACATTAGGTAAGTAAGCGTAGGAATCAGGTCATGCTGATGTGAAAAATATGTTGAGCGCCGAATGGCCTGTAACTCAGATTACTCGACCAAAGCCTCCGGATCGCCCTTGGCCGCGGTATTGCTCAGGTCGACCACGAAACGGCAGCCGTGGGGCAAGGTTGACGTGAGGGTGACATGCCAACCCTGGTCATCGCAGATGCGCTGTACCAGCGACAGGCCCAGGCCCAGGCCCTCACCGCGCCGCTCATCGCCGCGCACGAACGGCCGGAACATCGCCTCGCGCTGTTCCTCCGGGATACCCACGCCACTGTCCTCCACGCTGAAGCCGTTGGCTTCCAGGCTCAAGCGGATGTAGCCGCTGTCGGTGTAGTGCGCGGCATTACGCAGCAGGTTGCCCATTACCGACTGCAGGAAGGTGGCGTTGTACAGTACCGGGCTGGCACTGACGCGGCCATCGTAATACAAGGCCAGGCCCTTCTGCTCGATGGTGTCGCGCCAAACCCCGACCAGTTCGTCAGCCACCTCCCGCAGGGTGGCCCGCGATGCCACCGCACCCTCGTCGCGCTGTGCCCGGGCCAGCATCAGGAAGGTCTTGACCAGCTCGCGCATTTCTTCCGTGGCCCGCGCCACACGCTCCACCTGGCTGCGCGAGCGGGCGTCCAGCGTCGGGTTTTCCATCAGCAGCTCACACGAGGTGGCCAGCACCATCAAGGGTGTGCGCAATTCATGGCTGACGTCGCTGGTGAACAACCGTTCGCGGGTCAGGGCATCGCGCAGGCGGCCCAGGGTATCGTCGAAGGCTACCGCCAGCTGGCCGACTTCGTCCGCGGCATAGTCCGGTGCCAGCGGCGGGGCCAGCCCCAGCAACTGGTCACGGTGGCGTACCTGGCGCGCCAGGCGGATCACCGGCGCCATCACCCGGCGCGCCACCAGCCAGCCGAGGATCACCGCCAGTACCAGGCTGAGCACGAAGCCCACCACCACCACCGCGAACAGCAAGCGCTCGCGCTCTTCGAAGTCGCTCTGGTCCTGCAACAGCACATAGCGACGGCCATCAACGATCTCGACCATGGCGTGGTACGACAGTTGATCGCGGAATACCTCGTGGAAGCCGCGGTCAAGGTGGCGCAGGTCCTTGGGAAGTTCGAAGTCGTCGCGCCCGCCGCTGAAATAGAACAGCTGGTCGGGGCGGGGGCGGTGGCTCCAGTCGCTGACGCTGTCCATGCGCAGCAGGCGCTGCAGGTCACCACCCAGCACCGAGGAAATCAGCCGCTCTTCGACCAGGTGCACGGTGCCGACGATGCCGAAGGCGAAGGCCCCGGCCACCAGCGCGCTCATCAGGGCAAAGGCGATGATGATGCGCTGGGCAAGGCTTTGCTTAAACTCCATCACGGCCCTCGGCGAGGCGATAGCCGACGCCATGGACGGTATGCAGCAGCGGTTTTTCGAACGGCTTGTCGATCACCTGGCGCAGCTGGTGCACGTGGCTGCGCAGGCTGTCGCTGTCAGGGCAATCATCGCCCCACAGGGCTTCTTCCAGCACTTCGCGACGCAATACGTGCGGGCTTTTCTGCATCAGCACCGCCAGCAGCTTGAGGCCGACAGGGTTGAGCTTGAGCAAGCGGCCCTGGCGGGTGACTTCGAGGGTGTCCAGGTCATAGCTGAGGTCGGCCACCTGCAAGGTGCGGCGCCCGCCCCCCTGGGCCCTGCGCAGCACCGCTTCGATGCGGGCAGCCAGCTCCGACAGGGCGAAGGGCTTGAGCAGGTAATCGTCGGCACCGGAGCGGAAGCCTTGCAGGCGGTCGTCCAGTTGGTCGCGGGCGGTGAGCATGATCACCGGCGTGTCGCGGCGGGCGTCTTCGCGCAGGCGCTTGCACAGGGTGTAGCCGTCGATGCCCGGCAACATGATGTCGAGCACGATCAGGTCGTAGTGCTCGGTGGCAGCCAGGTGCAGGCCGGACAGGCCATCCTGGGCACAGTCGACGGTGTAGCCCTTCATGCCCAGGTAATCGGCCAGGTTGGCCAGGATATCGCGGTTGTCTTCAACCAAAAGAATGCGCATCGGTTTCTCCTGTGCGGCGCTTCTCGCTGTGGTGCGCGGCAGGCGCAGCTTAAGGCCTATGCCTGCAGGGTGCCAGCCCCAGGGAAAATACAGCGCACTTGACGGTTTTTTCACTGATCCTTCACGGACACAGGATAGCGGGCGGCCGACAATGCCCGATCTTTTTCGCGCCCTGGAGCCGTCATGCAGCAACCAACCCGCCCTCGCCCGATCAATTTCTGGCTGTACCTGGGGCTACCCCTGGCAACCGCGCTTGGCCTGATCCTGCTGGAACTGACCTCGGTCGACATGGACATTGCCAACCTGTTCTTCGACCCTGCTGCCGGGCAATTCATCGGCCGCCACAGCTATTTGCTGGAGAATATCCTGCATGACCGGGTCAAGCAGGGGGTGATCCTGCTGGGGGTGATGTCACTGGTGACCTTTGCTGCCAGCTTCTTCTGGAAGCGCCTGTTCGGCTGGCGCCGTGAGCTGGGCTGCCTGGTACTGGCACTGGGCCTGTCCACGGCGTTTGTCACACCGCTGAAGAAAGTGACCCAGGTGCAATGCCCGTGGAGCCTGACCCAGTTTGGCGGGAAGGAAACCTACAGCAAGCTGCTGGAACCGCGGCCGGCGACCGACAAGCCCGGGCTGTGCTGGCCGGGCGGGCATGCCGCAACCGGGTTCTGCCTGTTCGGGCTGTTCTTCATGTTGCGTGATCGCAAGCCAAGGCTGGCGCGAGTGGCGTTGACGGTGGCCTTCGTCGCCGGGTCGGTGCTGTCGCTG
Source organism: Pseudomonas sp. SA233 (assembly GCF_054792385.1). Classification (NCBI taxonomy): domain Bacteria; kingdom Pseudomonadati; phylum Pseudomonadota; class Gammaproteobacteria; order Pseudomonadales; family Pseudomonadaceae; genus Pseudomonas; species Pseudomonas sp. SA233. The sequence continues at coordinate 4,718,465 of NZ_CP096449.1, forward strand.
GGGCGGATGATGCAGGGGGCGCACTTCCTGTCGCACAACGTGTGGACGGCGGTGTTCTGCTGGTTGATCGGCTTGGGGTCCTATTACCTGATCCTGTATCGGAGGGGAATGGCTGAGGTGCCTGCTGCCGAGCGTAGCATCGCCTGACCCAGGGGCCGCTTTGCGGCCCTTTCGCAGCACAAGGCTGCTCCTACAAGAGTACGCGATCGTCTGTAGGAGCAGCCTTGTGCTGCGAAAGGGCCCTCACAGGAAAACAAAAAAGCCCCGGTTCTCGCGAACCGGGGCTTTTCATGGTGCAGGGGGTAAGGCTGGCTTACATCATGCCGCCCATGCCACCCATGCCGCCCATGTCAGGCATGCCAGCAGCTGGCTTGTCTTCCGGCAGGTCAGCAACCATGGCTTCGGTGGTGATCATCAGACCGCCGATCGAAGCAGCAGCTTGCAGCGCCGAGCGGGTGACCTTGGCTGGGTCCAGGATGCCCATCTCGATCATGTCGCCGTATTCGCCGGTAGCAGCGTTGTAACCGAAGTTACCCGAACCCTGCTTGACCTTGTCAGCGACAACGCTTGGCTCGTCGCCGGCGTTGGCAGTGATCTGGCGCAGCGGCGCTTCAACAGCGCGACGCAGCAGGGCGATACCGACGTTCTGGTCTTCGTTGTCGCCTTTGAGGTTGGCAATGGCAGCCAGGGAGCGAACCAGGGCTACACCACCGCCAGGTACCACGCCTTCTTCAACGGCTGCACGGGTAGCGTGCAGGGCGTCTTCAACGCGGGCTTTCTTCTCTTTCATTTCAACTTCGGTGCCGGCACCGACCTTGATCACGGCAACACCGCCAGCCAGTTTGGCCAGACGCTCTTGCAGCTTCTCACGGTCGTAGTCCGAGGAAGTCTCTTCGATCTGGGCACGGATCTGCTTGACGCGTGCTTCGATCTCGGTGTCGGCGCCAGCGCCGTCGATGATGGTGGTGTTTTCCTTGGACAGGATGACGCGCTTGGCGTTACCCAGGTGCTCCAGGGTAGCGGTTTCCAGCGACAGGCCGATTTCTTCGGAGATGACCTGGCCGCCAGTCAGGACGGCGATGTCCTGCAGCATGGCCTTGCGGCGGTCGCCGAAGCCCGGAGCCTTGACCGCAGCAACCTTGACGATGCCGCGCATGTTGTTGACTACCAGGGTAGCCAGGGCTTCGCCTTCAACGTCTTCGGCAACGATCAGCAGTGGGCGGCCGGCCTTGGCAACGGCTTCCAGAACTGGCAGCAGCTCACGGATGTTGGAGATCTTCTTGTCGACCAGCAGCAGCAGCGGGCCTTCCAGCTCGGCAACCATGGTGTCCGGCTTGTTGACGAAGTACGGGGACAGGTAGCCGCGGTCGAACTGCATGCCTTCAACGACCGACAGTTCGTTTTCCAGGCCCGAGCCTTCTTCAACGGTGATCACGCCTTCTTTACCGACTTTTTCCATGGCTTCGGCGATGATTTCACCGATGGAGTTGTCGGAGTTGGCGGAGATGGTACCTACCTGGGCGATGGCCTTGGAGTCGGCGCATGGCTTGGACAGGTTCTTCAACTCGGCGACGACGGCAGCGGTGGCCTTGTCGATGCCGCGCTTCAGGTCCATCGGGTTCATGCCGGCAGCGACGGCTTTCAGGCCTTCGTTGACGATGGCCTGAGCCAGGACGGTAGCGGTGGTGGTGCCGTCACCGGCAGCGTCGTTGGCCTTGGAAGCAACTTCCTTGACCAGTTGGGCGCCCATGTTCTCAAAGGCGTCTTTCAGCTCGATTTCCTTGGCGACGGAAACGCCGTCCTTGGTGATGGTCGGAGCGCCGAAGCTCTTGGCCAGCACCACGTTACGGCCTTTCGGGCCCAGGGTCGCTTTTACCGCGTCAGCCAGAACGTTGACACCAACCAGCATTTTCTTACGAGCGGAATCGCCGAATTTTACGTCTTTAGCAGCCATGATCGTTTAATCCTTGGAATTCTTTGGAGTAACGGGAAGTCGGGGAAATCAGCCTTCGATAACGGCGAGGATTTCGTTCTCGGCCATGACCAGCAGGTCTTCGCCATCGACTTTCACGGTGTTGCTGCCCGAGTAAGGGCCGAAAACCACTTTGTCACCCACTTTCACGGCCAGTGCGCGAACTTCGCCGTTGTCCAGGATGCGACCGGTGCCGACGGCGACGACTTCGCCGCGGTTTGGTTTTTCAGCGGCCGAACCCGGCAGGACGATACCGCCAGCGGTTTTCGATTCTTCTTCGCTGCGACGGATAACGACGCGGTCATGCAGAGGACGAAGCTTCATTGTCGATCTCTCCCAAATTGTGGTTTTCATCGGCCGGTGTCGACACCGGCGGGTTGTTGCTGTCCGGCGTTGCCGGGGTGGCCCGCAATGGGCGAACCACCTGAGTTATGCCTGGTGTTGCCACCAGAAACCTTGCGGTGACCACATACATGAGGCCGCCATATTCAATTACAAGGCTTGCTTCAGAAAATTTTTCATTAGCGCCTTGGCCCCGCAAAAAGCTGGGGCCGCAAAGCGGCCCCCGGTTATTACTTGTCGCGGCGCTCGTACTCGCCTTCGATCACATTCGGCCTATGCCCGCCATCACGCGGCCGGGCCTGGAACGGGTCGTCCTGGAAGGCGCGCTGTCGCATGGACTGGGCCTCGGCACGCTCGCGCATCTTGCGCGCGGCCAGATGACGGGTGAATGGCAGCAGGCACAGCAGGCCCAGCACGTCGCTGATGAAACCTGGCAGCAACAGCAGGCCACCACCAACGGCCAGCATCATGCCCTGGAACATGTCCTCGGCGGGCAGTTCGCCACGCTGCAGGCTTTCACGGGCGCGCAGTGCGGTTGCCAGCCCGGCCACGCGCATCACCAGCACACCCAGGGCGGAGCCGGCGATGATCAGCAGCAGTGCCGGGAAGAAACCGATGGCGGCACTGACCTTCACGAAGACGAACAGCTCCAGCACGGGAAACAGGAGAAACAGCAGTAGAAAAGCACGCATCAAAGCATTCCTCGTCGGAAGAGAACCTTCCTGTAAGACCAACAGATGGATGCGTGCGCTCGGCTTTTCAACCCTCGACTTCCGTCGCAACCGGCCACTGGTCGGCGCGAGCCAGCAAAACCAGGGCTTCGCGGACTTGTGTCGGCGTGTTGCAAGTACTTGGGAAGGGCAACCAGTAAACCGCCTGGCCAATACGCAGGTGCATGCCTTCACTGTCCACCCCGACCATCTGTGCTGGCGCATGGCGTGGCAAATCGGTCAGCTCCACATAATGGGCGATGGCGTTGGCGTGGTCGTTGTTCATGTGCTCGACCATGCTCGTCTCGGCCTTGCCGGCGAACGGGTTGGCCAGGGTCACCTGATCGAGCCAGTGGATCGCGCCGAAGCCGCCGATGTAGCGGTGGCGCACCGGCTGCAGCACCCAGAAGTCGAAGTCGTGGGCCTTGTGGTAGTTGGCCGCGTCCGGGAAATAGCGGTAGTAGCGCTCGGCGGCAGCCTCGATGGCGGCCTCCTCCACCAGCTTGTGCGCCTCGGCCATCACTGTCAGGCGCCCCACGGCCTGCACGTCCTCGGCTTCGCGCTCACCTACCAGCAGCGAGCACTTGGGGTCCTTCTGCAGGTTGTGCGTGTGCTGGGCGATGCGGCTGATGAGGATCAACGGGTTGCCCTGGGCGTCCAGGCAGTACGGCACGACCGAGCCGAAGGGGTAGCCGGGCATCGACTTGGAATGGGTCGAGAGCACGCCGCGGTATTCCTTGAGCAGCAGCTCCCGGGCGGGACGGATGGCATTGGTACTCACTTGGGGGCGGCTCCTGATATCGGGCTGGATGGGACAAGATAAGCATTATCAGATCCAGTGCCAATGGGGCTGCTTTGCAGCCCATCGCGACACAAGGCCGCTCCTACAAGGGATCGCGTACATCCTGTGTCGCGATGGGCCGCAAAGATTTACCAGGTAACGCCGAAGCCTGCGGTATAGCGGGTCTTGTCCAGGTCACTCTCACGGGTACCGGTGATGATGTCCTTCTCCGCCTTGAGGTTGAGCGAGGCCCATTCAGTGACCTTGTAGCGCAGGCCAACCTCGGCATCCAGCGCATAGTCAGCCACGCCACCCAGCGGCTTGGCGAACTCGCCGTTGGTGAACAGTTGCACATTCTTGCCAATCAGGTAGCGGGTGTAGTCCCACTTCACCGCCGCAGAATAGAAGTTGTCCTTGGCGCCATCCTGGTATTCGAAGTCGGTGCGGTTGATCAGCGACCCCAGCGAAAACGCGCCCAGTTCGTCGTCCCAGAACTGGTAACCCGGGCCGGTACCCACGGTGCGCTGGCGAGCAAGGTCTTCGATGCGGTCGCGCTTGTACTCCATGCGCCCTTGCCAGAACCACTTCTCGGTGAGGAAGCGGTCCAGGGCATACTCGGCACTCCAGTTGTCTGTGGTGGTGACGTCGTCCTTGGTCTCGCGGTTGTATTCGCCTTCGGCATTGTGCCGCCAGCGGCCATGGCGGGCGCTGGTCTTGAAGCCGACGTCGTAGTCGTCGGTGTCGTTCTCGGCGCGCTTGTAGTCCAGCGCCACGTCGACGTTGCCCTTCCACACGAAATCCTCGACCAGGGGCTTGGGCTTCATGATCTGCTCAATGCTGGCCAGCTCCACGGTCTTCGGCGCCTCGCCATTGGCCAGGGTCACCTTGCCAGGCTCGGCGGCCTTCAGCGACTTGGCGCGCTCACCGCTGTAGGCGTCCTGCTTGACCAGCATCTCCTGGTCGCTCTCCAGAGTCTGGACCTCTTTCCAGTCCAGGGCGATGGAACCGCCATAGGGGGTTTCCAGCAGCAGCTTGCCGCCGTCGAAGACTTTGATCTTGCCGCTGAGACGGTCACCGTTCTTCATCCATACGGTGTCGGCGAACACCGGGGAGGCGCAGAGGGAAACAGCAAGCAGGCACAATAAGGATCTAGAATACATAAGCGGGCTATGATTTTCGGACTACAGGTTCGATTTGGCGAAAAAAGCCGGGCATTATCCGGATAACGACGACCAGAGCAAGAAAAGACCGGGAGCATGCCGTTGAGTTCAACTCTCATTTGCCAGACCGCCGGTCCGGTTTCATCTGCAGCCCAGAGGGGGCCTGATGTCTGACGGATATGAGCACGCCCTCGACTCCGCCGAGGGCCGACGGACGGTGCTGTATTCGGTACTTGGCCAAGTTCCGGCCGGCAAGGTGGTCAGCTATGGCCAACTGGCCGAACTGGCAGGGCTTGGGCGGGCGGCACGCTGGGTCGGGCGTACCCTCGGGCAACTGCCCGCGGACACTCGCCTGCCCTGGCACCGGGTGCTCGGCGCAGGCGGCCGCCTGAGCCTGTCACTGGGTACCCCGTCTGGGGATGAACAACGGGCGCGACTGCGCGCGGAGGGTGTGAATGTAACCAACAATCGTGTGGATATGACGCGCCATGGCTGGCGCCCGATGGAGCACAGCGGTTAGAGTGCGCGCTTTGTTTTCGCAAACTTGAGGCAGATGTTGGCCCATGCCCCGTAAAACCTGGCGCGCTGCGCTTGCTGCCTATGCCAGCCCGTCAACCTTGGTACTTTTGCTGCTCGGCTTCGCTGCCGGTCTGCCTTATATGCTGGTGTTCTCCACCCTTTCGGTGTGGTTGCGCGAAGCCGGCGTGGCCCGCGAGACCATTGGTTACGCCAGCCTGATCGGCCTGGCGTACGCCTTCAAGTGGGTGTGGTCGCCACTGCTCGACCAATGGCGCCTGCCGCTGCTCGGAAGCCTGGGGCGCCGGCGTTCGTGGTTGCTGCTGTCGCAAGCGCTGGTGGTGATCGGGCTGGTCGGCATGAGCCTGTGCGACCCGCAGCAGCACCTGTCATGGCTGATCGCCCTGGCGGTGCTGGTGGCCTTCGCTTCGGCCACCCAGGACATCGCGGTCGATGCCTACCGCCTGGAAATCGCCGACGACCAGCGCCAGGCTGCACTCGCCGCCAGCTACATGGCCGGCTACCGCGTGGCGGCCCTGCTGGCCACGGCTGGTGCCCTGTTCTTCGCCGAGTGGTTCGGCTCCACCGGTTTCAGCTACCTGCACAAGGCTTGGGCCGGCACCTACCTCATGTTCGCGGTGATGATGCTGCCCGCCGTGTTCACCACCCTGATCATGCGCGAACCGCCCGTACCCATGCGTACCCAGCTGTCGGCAGCGCGCTATGGGCTGGTGCACCAGCTGGCCTCGGTGTTCGTGCTGATAATCCTGCTGGTATCGGTACCGGCCAGCTTCACCCAGATGTTCAATACCGGCTGGTCCAGCGTCATCTCCGGTGATGCAACGCCACTGGACCTGCTGCTGGAAGACCGCGCCTTCCTGCGCCTGATCCTCTATGTGCTGCTGACCTGGGCGTGCCTGTCGAGCCTGGGCCGTCGCGGCCTCGCGCCGGTACTGACCCCGGTCAACGACTTCATCGCCCGCTACCGCTGGCAGGCCCTGCTGCTGCTCGGCCTGATCGCCACCTATCGCATGTCGGACACGGTAATGGGCGTGATGGCCAACGTGTTCTACATCGACATGGGCTTCACCAAGGACCAGATCGCCAGCGTCAGCAAGATCTTCGGCCTGATCATGACCCTGGTCGGCGCCGGTGTTGGCGGCCTGCTGATCGTGCGCTTCGGTATCATGCCGATCCTGTTCATCGGCGGTGCGGCCTCCGCGGGCACCAACATTCTGTTCCTGATGCTGGCCGACATGGGCCCGAACTTGCAAATGCTGGTGGTGACCATCTCGCTGGACAACTTCAGCTCCGGCCTGGCCACCTCGGCCTTCGTTGCCTACCTGTCGAGCCTGACCAACCTGAAGTTCTCGGCTACCCAGTACGCGTTGCTCAGCTCGATCATGCTGCTGTTGCCAAGGCTGATCGGGGGTTATTCGGGGGTCATGGTGGAGAAGTTCGGTTACCACGACTTCTTCCTGATCACTGCCCTCCTTGGCGTGCCGACCCTGATCCTGATTGCCCTGCAGTGGCGCCAGGAGGCCGGGCCGGGCAAACCGGTTGCAGAGGAAGGTTCGGCGGCCGAGCGGCCCTGACAGGTTTGTATTGCCTGTAGCGGCCTCTTCGCAGCACAAGGCTGCTCCTACAGATACACCACAGCTCTGTAGGAGCAGCCTTGTGCTGCGAGGAGGCCGGTACAGGCAATAAGTTTACTGAGCAACAGCCCCCTCACCAGGCCTTCCACCCACCACAAACCACAGCGGCCACAGCGCCAAGGCCCCCGCCACACCCGCCGCCAGGGCAAAGTGCAGCAAGCTGGCCCCGGCCCCAATCATCGCCAGCAGCGCCCCACCCAACCCCAGCAAGGCAATGGTGATCATCCCCAGCATGGCCGAGACAAGGCCCTTGCTCTGCTCGCTGGCGAACAGCGTCATGCGATACAGCACCGCGTTGGCCACGCCCAACCCCAGCGCGTACAGCGACATGCCCGCCACCACGCTGGTCACACTCGGCCAGTACCATGTCGCCAGTCCCATCAGGCACAGGCCGGCCAGGTATGGCCACAATGCACCGCGCACCAGCGCCGCCAACGGATAGCGATCGGCAATGCGGTTGATGATCAGGTTGCCCAGGATCAGCCCGCCAAACACCGGCAACTGCCACAAGGCGTACTCCATGGTGCTCAGCCCCTCGTCGTGGATCAGCAGCACCGGCGACAGGCCGATCCAGCCAATCAGCGGCAGACCGACCAGGCCCAGGGCCGCGCTGCCAGCGACAAAGCGGCGGTTGCCCAGCAACTGGCCGTAGCCGGCCAGCAATGGCAGCAGGTGGATCGGCGTGAATGCCAGGCGCGAGCCGTCACGGCGCTCCACGCCCAAGGTCTCCGGCATCAGCCGGTACAGCAGCAGCCAGGCCACAACCGCGCCAATGGTGAAGGCCACGAACAGCCAACGCCAGTCCAGCCACTGCAGCAGCAAGGTGCCCACCAGCGGCCCGAGCAGTGGCGAGAGCAAGGCGATGTTGGCCAGCAGGGCCATCATGCGCACGGCGTCGGCTTCGCTGAAGGCTTCGTTCAGGGCCGGGTAGCTGACCGTGACCACAAACCCCAGGCCGATGCCTTGCAGCAGGCGCAGCAAGTTGAACAGGCCGATGTCGTGGACCCAGAAGGTGGCCAGGCAGGCCAGGCCGAAGAACGCGCAGCCGATCAGCAGCAACGGGCGCCGGCCATAGCGGTCGGCCAGCGGGCCGATCAGCCATTGCAGCACCACGCCCCCCAGCAGGTACAGGTTGAGGGCGTGGGGAATGTATTCGGGGCTGGCATTCAGGTCGCCGACCACCACCGGCATGGCCGGCATGACGGCGTCGCTGGCCAGGTAGGTGAGCAGCTCGAACAGGGCCAGGGTCAGACCGAACAGCAAGGCGCGCAGGGGGGTGATGTACAGCAGTGGTTTCATGATGGCGTATCGGGTGTGGCAGGTGGGGTCAGGCTATATGCCAGAAATGGCGGGGTATTGCTGTGAACAAGTGTAAAAAGCCGAGGCCGCTTCGCGCCCCATCGCGACACAAGGCCGCTCCTACAAGGGTTACGCGATTCCCTGTAGGAGCGGCCTTGTGTCGCGATGGGGCGCGAAGCGGCCCCAATCAATGACAACGCGGTATTACTGCGCTGCAGTCTCCTGCACCACGCGAATCACCCGCTGCGGGAACGGAATGTCGATCCCTTCGGCCTTCAACCGGTCACGCGCATGCTCGTTGAGCATGAACATCACATCCCAGTAATCGGCAGTCTTGGTCCACAAGCGCAAGGACACTGTGATCGAGCTGTCGCCCAGGGTCGCGACCACCGCCTGCGGCGCCGGGTCGGGCAGCACGCGCGGGTCCTGCGCCAGCTCCAGCAGCACGTTGCGGGCCTTCTGCAGGTCGGCCTCGTAGTCCACGCCCACATCGAACACCACCTTGCGCGTCGGCTGGCGGTTGGTGTTGGTGATGATGCCGTTGGACAGGCTGCCGTTGGGCATGATCACCGTCTTGTTGTCACCAGTGCGCAGCACGGTGTGGAAGATCTGGATGCTGTCGACGGTGCCGGCCACGCCTTGCGCCTCGATCCAGTCACCGATGCGGAACGGGCGAAACATCAGGATCAGCACACCGCCGGCGAAGTTCGCCAGGCTGCCCTGCAAGGCCAGGCCGATGGCCAGGCCCGCGGCACCGATGGCGGCAACGAACGAGGTGGTCTCGATACCGATCATCGACGCCACGCTGACGAACAGCAGCACCTTCAGCACGATATTCGACAAGGTGCTGATGAAGCCCTGCAGCGCCAGGTCGGCGTTGCGCAGGCCAACCAGCTTGCCCAGGCGGGCGCTGACCTTGTTGATGATCCACCAGCCGACCGCCAGGGTCAGCAGCGCCAGCAGCACACGGCTGCCATATTCCATGATCAAGGGGATCCAGGTCTGGGATTGGCGGACCAGCTGATCGACTTCAGCGTTCAAATCCATATTCATCTCCTGATGCCGAGCGGCAAGTACACGGTAGAACTGGCCACGCGCGATGGCGCAGCCCCGGCCCCCATGGACATCATTTGGCCATCGGGGTTCCGGGCGATGCCCACATCAGTCGCGGAAGTTGTTGAACTGCAGTGGCATGTCGAATTCCTTGGTACGCAGCAGCGCAATGGCTTCCTGCAGGTCGTCGCGCTTTTTGCCGGTAACGCGTACCTGCTCGCCCTGGATGGCGGCCTGCACTTTCAGCTTGGCATCCTTGATGGTGGCGACGATCTTCTTCGCCAGTTCCTTGTCGATGCCTTCGCGGAACTTGGCTTCCTGTTTCTTTTCCTTGCCCGAGGCGTACGGGTCCTTGGTTTCCAGGCACTTCACGTCGATCTTGCGCTTGACCAGCGCCAGGCGCAGGATTTCCAGCATCGCTTCGAGCTGGAACTCTTCCTCGGCGGTGAGCATCACGGTCTGCTCTTTGTCCTTGAACTCGAAGGTGCCCTTGCCCTTGAGGTCGTAGCGACGGTCCAGGTCCTTGATGGCGTTGTCGACCGCGTTCTGCACTTCGTGCTTGTCCAGTTCCGATACCACGTCGAACGAAGGCATGGTTGTTCTCCCAAAATAAAAGCGCGCTCAGGCTGAAGATGGAGCGCGCTGGGTTTGACGGTTAAAATGCGGGCTCATTATAACGGGTTGCGAAACGCATATGAGCAGCACCTGGCATATTCTCGGCGCCGGTAGCCTTGGCAGCCTGTGGGCTTGCCGCCTGGCGCGCGCGGGCAAGGCAGTGCGCCTGATCCTGCGTGACGGGCAGCGGCTGCAGGCCTACCAGCAGGCCGGCGGCCTGACCCTGGTCGAACAGGACCAGTCCCGCCACTACGCCATCCCCGCCGAAACCGCGCAGGCACACGGCCCGATCCATCGCCTGCTGGTGGCCTGCAAGGCCTACGAAGCCGCCCCGGCCATCGCCGGCGTGGCACCTCGCCTGGCCGAAGACGCCGAGGTGGTTCTGCTGCAGAACGGCCTGGGCAGCCAGGACGAGGTCGCCGACCTGGTGCCCCATGCACGCTGCATCTTCGCCTCCAGTACCGAAGGCGCATTCCGCGAGGGAGATTGGCACGTACGCTTTGCCGGCCACGGCTTCAACTGGCTGGGTGACCCACGCAACCCGACGATCCCGGCCTGGTTCGATGACCTGCATCAGGCTGGCATCCCTGCCGAGTGGACGGTGGATATCCTTACCCGTCTGTGGCGCAAGCTGGCACTCAATTGCGCCATCAACCCGCTGACCGTGCTGCACGACTGCCAGAACGGCGGGCTGCTGGGGCACCTGGGCGAAGTGGATGCGCTGTGCGCCGAGCTGGCCCAACTGCTGCGCCGCTGTGGCCAGCCAGAAGCGGCAGACGGGCTGAACGAAGAAGTGCAGCGGGTGATCCTCGCCACTGCGGCCAACTACTCTTCCATGTACCAGGATGTACGCGCAGGCCGCCGCACCGAGGTGCACTACCTGCTTGGCCACGCCTGCCGCGCCGCCGGCCGTCATGGCCTGCAGCTGCCAGAGCTGGAACGCCTGCTGCAGCACCTGGTCGATAACCTGCGTGTGCGTGGTTTGCCCTGCGACTGACGCAGCCCTTTCAACCGGATACGGATATTGCCTAGCCCATGACTTTGCGCCAACGCCTGGAAAACCTCCCGGTCGGGCAGAAGCTGCTGGCAGCCCTGCTGGTGTTGCTGGTGACCATCCTGTTGGTGGCCAACCTCACCTTCATCAGCGCCGCCTACTGGATCACCCAGGAAAGCATGGCGCCACAGGCGCTGCACACCATCGGCCGGCTGGTGGCCAACCCGCAACTGGCGGCGCGCGCCGGCGATACACCGGACACCGCCAGCGCCCTGCTGAAAGAGCTGGACAGCTACACGCCGCTGCGCGCCGCTGCCGTCTACGGTGGCGATGGCCGCATGTTGGCGCAGCTGCAGCATGGCGAGCCGCTGGCACTGCCCAAGCGTTTTCGCAACATCGACGGCTGGCGCCTGATGGAGTTTCGCAGCACCCAGCTGATCCGCATGCCACGTGACGCCAACCCGCCCGCACACCTGCTGCTGGTGGCCAGCAGTGAACTGCCCACGGCTTTCTATACCGGCACCCTCAGCGCCAGCCTGGGCATCCTGGTGTTCAGCATCCTGCTGTGGATCGTCATCGCCCGACAGATAAAACGCCTGATCACCCAGCCGATCAACCAGCTCGAAGAGCTCAGCCGCCAGGTCACCCGCGAAGAGAGCTATGCCTTGCGCGCGCAGCGCGGTAACGACGACGAAATCGGCAGCCTGGCCGAAGCGTTCAACACCATGCTCTCGCGCATCGAAGCCCGCGAACAGCAACTCAAGCGCACCCGCGACGAGTTTCAGGAGGCCTACGACCAGGCCCAGGGCCTGGCCGAGGAAACCCGCCACACCAATCGCAAGCTGGAACTGGAAGTCCAGGTGCGCAGCAAGATCGAGAAAAAGCTCACCGGCTTCCAGAACTACCTCAACAGCATCATCGACTCGATGCCCTCGGCGCTGATCGCCCTGGATGAACAGCTCTACGTGACCCAGTGGAACCACGAAGCCACGGTACTTTCCGGCACGCCTCTGGACGAGGCGCTGAATCAGCCGATCTTCATTGCCTTCGAACCGCTCAAGCCGTTCCTGCCGCAACTGAAGGAAACAGTGGAAAAGCACCGGGTGGCAAAGATCGAACGGGTCACCTGGCCCAAGGGTGACGACCTGCGCCACTACGCCCTGACCTTCTACCCGCTGACCGGTGGCGGCGGCCGTGGCGTTGTCATCCGTATCGACGACATCACCCAGCGCCTGTCGCTGGAAGAAATGATGGTGCAATCGGAAAAGATGCTTTCGGTCGGCGGCCTGGCCGCCGGCATGGCCCACGAGATCAACAACCCGCTGGGCGCGATCCTGCATAACGTGCAGAACATCCGCCGGCGCCTGTCACCAGAACTGCCGCGCAATCAGGAACAGGCAGAGGAGCTGGGCATCGACCTGCCCACGGTCAACCGCTACCTGGAGAGCCGCGAAGTGCCGCAATTGCTCGACGGCATCCAGCAGGCCGGTGCCCGGGCAGCGAAGATCGTCACCCACATGCTCAGCTTCAGCCGCCGCAGCAACCGTCAGCTGGCGCCGTGCGACCTGCCGGCGCTGATCGATCAGGCGGTTGAAATTGCCAGCAACGACTTCGACCTGGCCATAGGCTTCGATTTCAAGGGCCAGGCCATCGTGCGTCAGTTCGACCCCGACCTGGGGCCGGTGCCGTGCACCGCCAACGAATTGGAGCAGGTGCTGCTCAACCTGCTGAAAAACGCGGCCCAGGCCATCCACCAGCGGCCACAGCCGAGCGAGCCCGGGCGCATCACCCTGCGCACCCGCTTGAGCCCGCCATGGGCGGAAATCCAGGTCGAGGATAACGGCGTCGGCATGCCCGAAGGGGTGCGCAAGCGCACCTTCGAGCCGTTCTTCACCACCAAGGAAATCGGCCAGGGTACCGGGCTGGGGCTGTCGGTCTCGTACTTCATCATCACCAACAACCACAAGGGGCAGATGGAAGTGCAGTCCACGCCCGGCCAGGGCACCTGCTTCACCCTGCGCCTGCCCCTTGGCCAGCCGGCAGCGGTGGCGCCGGCCAAAATGGAGAAATGACATGGGCTACCGCCTGTCGAAGATCTACACCCGCACCGGCGACAAAGGCGAAACCGGCCTGGGCGACGGGCGCCGAGTGCCCAAGGACCACCCGCGAATCGAGGCGATTGGCGAGGTGGACAGCCTGAACAGCCAGCTGGGTTTGCTGCTGGCGGGGCTGGCCGAACAAGGGCTGGATGAAGTGAGCGCGGTGTTGGCGCCGTGTCAGCACCGCCTGTTCGACCTGGGCGGTGAGCTGGCGATGCCCAGTTATCAGGCGTTGAACCTGACGGAGGTGGAGCGGCTTGAGGCAGCGATCGATGTGTGGAATGAAGAGCTGGGGCCGTTGAAAAACTTCATCTTGCCCAGTGGCTCGGCGCTGGTGGCGCAGGCGCATGTGTGCCGGAGCCTGGCGCGCAGTGCAGAGCGGCGGTGCCAGCAGCTGAATGCGCTGGAGCCGTTGGCGGGGGTTGGGTTGGCGTATATCAACCGGCTTTCGGATCTGCTGTTCGTGGCCGCGCGGATTATTGGGCGGCGGCAGGGGGTGGCGGAGGTTTTGTGGCAGCCTGCTGAGAAACCAAACGGTTGATATTTCTGGGGCTGCTGCGCAGCCCATCGCCGGCAAGCCAGCTCCCACAGAGCCCGGTCTGTGCTGCCTCTGTGGGTGCTGGCTTGCCGGCGATGGGCCGCAAAGCGGCCCCAATTACAGGCGACTCAGATCTCAGGCCAGAACGCCCGGATCCCGGCCACACCCTGTGCCCCCGCTTCCCAGGTCTGCTCGCGCTCACCCGGCCCTACCCCACCCAGCAGATAGACCGGCTTGTTGAACCCGGCAATCAACCGCTGTGCCTCGTCCCACCCCAGCGGCACCGCCTCAGGGTGTGTCCGGGTTGCCTGCACCGGCGACAAGGTGACGAAGTCCACGCCCATCTGCTCCGCCAGCGCCAGCTCTTCGGCACTGTGGCAGGACGCCGCCAGCCAGCGCTCCTTGGGGAACGGCCGGCCGTTGGCGGCATATTTGCGCAGTTGTGCAGCCGTCAGGTGCCAACCCGCGGCTGGGAAGTCACCCAGCCACTCCAGCGGCCCCTTGAGCATCAGCTGCGCCTTGCCCGCGCAAAGGCCGACCGCATCCACCGCCACATCGCGATACTTGGGATCGTACATGTCCGGGGCACGCAACTGGATCAGGCGAATGCCACTGGCCACTGCCTTCTGGATGCCCTTGAGCATCTGCGGCACTTCCAGGCCATCGGGGGTGATCAGGTACTGATCCGGCAGGCGCGCGGCTGCAACGATCGGCTTGTTGGCCTCGGGGAATTCGTATTGGGGCAAATCGCGTGGAGCAACCCATTCCAGCGGCTGCCCTTCGGCGCCATGCGGCTCGCCGGCGAATGCCTCGACTTCGCGCACATCCAGCAGCACCTGCTTGTCCGGGTAATCGTGGCTGACCTTGATCAGCGCGCGCGAACGGCTCACCTCGATACCCAGCTCCTCGCGCAGCTCGCGGGCCAGCGCCGCCTCGACGCCCTCACCCTCTTCCACCTTGCCGCCCGGGAATTCCCACAGACCGCCCTGGTGCTGGGTATCGGCGCGCCGTGCGATCAGAATACGGCCGTCAGTACCGCGAATGACAGCAGCTACAACATGAATCCGTTTCACCCTTCACGCTCCGCCAGGCCAGCCTTTTGCCAGGCCTGGAAGGCTGGCCACTGATAAATGGTTTCGATATAAGCCGCTGCCTCTGCAGGCACTTCCACACGGTAGGTGCGCAAGCGCACCGCCACCGGGGCGAAGAAGGCATCAGCCAGGCTCGGCCTGCCGAACAGGAACGGGCCGCTGTCCTTGGCCGCAAGGCGACATTCCGACCACAGTGCAACGATACGGTCGATATCGATTTGAACCTCCAGCGGCACACCGTCCAGCGCCTGGTCGCGCGACAGGTCGAACGGCATCGCGCCGCGCAGGGCGAAGAAGCCGCTGTGCATCTGCGCGCAGGCCGAACGGGCCTGGGCCCGGGCCGCCACGTCGGCAGGCCACAGCTGCGCGTCGGGGTGGCGTTCGT
Source organism: Pseudomonas sp. SA233 (assembly GCF_054792385.1). Taxonomy (NCBI): domain Bacteria; kingdom Pseudomonadati; phylum Pseudomonadota; class Gammaproteobacteria; order Pseudomonadales; family Pseudomonadaceae; genus Pseudomonas; species Pseudomonas sp. SA233. The sequence continues at coordinate 4,733,675 of NZ_CP096449.1, forward strand.
TGAGGTATTCGGCAATGGCCAGCGAGTCGGCGATCACACCGTGCTCGGTCTTGAGCAGCGGTACCTTGCCGGTAGCCGAAAAGGCGAGGATGCGCTGACGGGTGTCAGGCTGGTTCAGCTTGATCAGTGTTTCTTCGTAAGGCACGCCAGCCAGCTCGAGGGCCAGGGCGCCACGCAGCGACCAGGAGGAATACAGCTTGTCGCCGATGATCAGGTGATAGCTCATGGTTCGGCTCCATCGTTTGGGAATTCTGGGGCTGCTCTGCAGCCCTTTCGCGACACAAGGCCGCTCCCACATGGGGCGGCGTACGCAGGTCCTTGTGGGAGCGGCCTTGTGTAGCGATGGGCCGCAAAGCGGCCCCAATTACATCAGGTACGGTACTCGGCGTTGATCTTCACGTACTCGTGGGACAGGTCGGTGGTCCAGATGGTTTCGCTGCACTGGCCACGGCCCAGCTCGATACGGATGGTGATCTCTTCCTGGGCCATAACCTTGGCGCCCTGGTCTTCGGTGTAGCTCGGGCTACGGCCGCCTTTGCTGGCAATGCACACGCTGTCCAGGTACACATCGATCAGGCTCACGTCCAGCTCCGGTACGCCGGCACGGCCGACGGCGGCGAGGATACGGCCCCAGTTGGGGTCGGAAGCGAACAGCGCAGTCTTGATCAGCGGCGAGTGGGCCACGGCGTAGCCGACGTCCAGGCATTCCTGGTGGTTGCCACCGCCGTTGACCTGCACGGTAACGAACTTGGTGGCGCCTTCGCCGTCACGGACGATGGCTTGGGCCACTTCCATGCACACTTCGAACACTGCCTTCTTCAGCGCTTCGAACAGTGCGCCGCTGGCTTCGGTGACTTCCGGCAGGTTGGCCTTGCCAGTGGCAATCAGCATGCAGCAGTCGTTGGTCGAGGTGTCGCCATCGATGGTGATGCGGTTGAACGACTTGTTGGCGCCGTCCAGCATCAGGTCCTTGAGCACCGCCGGGGCAACCTTGGCGTCGGTGGCGATGTAGCCGAGCATGGTGGCCATGTTCGGGCGGATCATGCCTGCACCCTTGCTGATGCCGGTGACGGTAACCGTCACGCCATCGTGCTGGAACTGGCGGCTGGCCCCCTTGGGCAGGGTGTCGGTGGTCATGATGCCGGTGGCAGCTTCAGCCCAGTGGTTTTCCGACAGGTTGTCGAGGGCGGCCTGCAGTGCGCCTTCGATCTTCTCGACCGGCAGCGGCTCGCCGATCACGCCGGTGGAGAATGGCAGTACCGACTCGGCCGGTACGCCGGCCAGTTCGGCCAGCTTGGCGCAGGTGCGCTCGGCGGCGGCCAGGCCTGGCGCGCCGGTGCCGGCGTTGGCGTTACCAGTGTTGGTCAGCAGATAGCGCACGGTGCCCTGCACACGCTGCTTGGACAGGATCACCGGCGCTGCGCAGAAGGCGTTGAGGGTGAACACGCCAGCCACGCTGGAGCCTTCGGCGCAGCGCATGACCACCACATCCTTGCGCCCAGGGCGCTTGATGCCGGCAGAAGCGATGCCGAGTTCAAAACCCGGAACCGGGTGCAGGGTGGGCAAAGGACCAAGACCAACAGCCATTAGAGCGCTCCTAGAAAATACGGTGAACAGGTGATGGAAGAGCGGGGCCGCTTCGCGCCCCATTCGCGGCACAAGGCCGCTCCTACAAGGACATCGCAACCATTGGGGCGGGCGCGGTCCCTGTAGGAGCGGCCTTGTGCCGCGAATGGGCCGCAAAGCGGCCCCGGATGTTTCAGGTTACAACAGCCTGGTCAGATCACTCGATCTGCCCGTGGCAATGCTTGAACTTCTTGCCCGAACCACACCAGCACGGCTCGTTGCGGCCCAGCTTCTGCTCGTTGCGCACCGGTGCCGAGGCAACGGCCACTTCGGCGCCCTCCTCGTTCAGCTGCTCGCTTTCCAGGCCCGGAGCAGCGGCATGCTGGAACTGCATGCGGCTGGCCAGTTCCTCGGCCTCGCGGCGCAGGCGTGCTTCCTCTTCGACCGGGTCTTCGCGGCGAACCTGAACGTGCGACAGCACGCGGATGGTGTCGCGCTTGATCGACTCGAGCAGCTCCTGGAACAGGCTGAAGGATTCGCGCTTGTACTCCTGCTTCGGGTTCTTCTGCGCATAACCACGCAGGTGGATACCGTGACGCAGGTGGTCCATGGTCGACAGGTGGTCTTTCCACAGGTCATCCAGCACACGCAGCAGGATCTGCTTCTCGAAGGTACGCAGGGCTTCGATACCGGCCTGGTCTTCCTTCTCGGTGTACGCGGTGGTGATTTCGTTCAGCAGCTTCTCGCGCAGGGTCTCTTCGTAGAGGTGATCGTCCTCGTCGAGCCACTGCTGGATCGGCAGCTTCATGGCGAAATCGCTGGCCAGCGCAGCCTCCAGGCCGGCCACGTCCCACTGTTCGGGCAGCGACTGCGGCGGAATGTGCTGGCTGATGGTAGCGTCCAGTACTTCCTTGCGGAATTCGACGATGGTGTCGCCGATGTTCTCGGCGGCCAGCAGGCTGTTGCGCATGTGGTAGATCACCTTGCGCTGCTCGTTGGCCACGTCGTCGTATTCCAGCAACTGCTTGCGGATGTCGAAGTTGCGGCCTTCGACCTTGCGCTGGGCCTTCTCGATGGCGTTGGTGACCATGCGGTGCTCGATGGCCTCGCCGGACTGCATGCCCAGCGCCTTCATGAAGTTCTTCACCCGGTCAGAGGCGAAGATACGCATCAGGCTGTCTTCCAGCGACAGGTAGAAGCGGCTGGAGCCCGGGTCGCCCTGACGGCCGGAACGGCCACGCAGCTGGTTGTCGATACGGCGCGATTCGTGGCGCTCGGAAGCGATCACGTGCAGGCCACCCGACTCGATCACCTGCTGGTGACGCTTCTGCCAGTCGGCCTTGATCTGGGCGATCTGCTCGGCGGTCGGGTTTTCCAGGGCTGCCACTTCGGCTTCCCAGTTACCGCCCAGCAGGATGTCGGTACCACGGCCGGCCATGTTGGTGGCGATGGTCAGGGCACCTGGCGCACCGGCTTGCGCGATGATCTCGGCTTCCTTCTCGTGGTACTTGGCGTTGAGCACCTTGTGGTCGATACCTTCCTTCTTCAGGAGGTTGGACATGTGCTCGGAGGTTTCGATGGTCGCAGTACCCACCAGCACCGGGCGACCCTGCTTCATGCTTTCCTTGATGTCGGCGATGATCGCGGCGTATTTCTCGTCGGCGGTCAGGTACACCAGGTCGTTGAAGTCTTTACGTGCCAACGGTTTGTTCGGCGGAATGACCATCACGTTGAGACCATAGATCGACTGGAACTCGAACGCTTCGGTGTCAGCGGTACCGGTCATGCCGGACAGCTTGGTGTACAGGCGGAAGTAGTTCTGGAAGGTAGTCGAAGCCAGGGTCTGGCTCTCGGCCTGGATGTTCAGGTTCTCTTTTGCTTCGATGGCCTGGTGCAGGCCTTCGGACAGACGGCGGCCCGGCATGGTACGGCCGGTGTGCTCGTCGATCAGCAGGACCTGGCCGTCCTGGACGATGTATTCGATGTTGCGGTGGAACAGCTTGTGCGCGCGCAGGCCAGCATAGACGTGGGTCAGCAGGCTCAGGTTATGCGCCGAATACAGGCTCTCGCCCTCGGCCAGCAGGCCGGACTGGGTGAGCATCTCTTCGATGAACTGGTGACCGGCTTCGTTCAGCTCGACCTGACGGCTCTTTTCGTCAATGGTGAAGTGGCCTTCCTGGGTGACCTGGCCTTCCACTTCCTCGATGTGCTGGGTAAGGCGCGGGATCAGACGGTTGATCTCGATGTACAGCTTGGAGCTGTCCTCGGCCTGGCCGGAAATGATCAGCGGGGTACGCGCTTCGTCGATGAGGATGGAGTCGACTTCGTCGATCACGGCGAAGTTCAGTTCACGCTGGAACTTCTCTTCCTGGCTGAACGCCATGTTGTCGCGCAGGTAGTCGAAACCGAATTCGTTGTTGGTACCGTAGGTGATGTCGGACGCGTAGGCAGCACGCTTTTCTTCCGGCGGCTGGAAGGCCGAGACGATGCCGACCGACAGGCCGAGGAACTCGTACAGCGGGCGCATCCAGTTGGCGTCGCGGCGGGCCAGGTAGTCGTTGACGGTGACCACGTGCACGCCCTTGCCGGACAATGCGTTGAGATACACGGCCAGGGTACCGACCAAGGTCTTGCCTTCACCGGTACGCATTTCTGCGATCATGCCCTCGTGCAGGGTCATGCCACCGATCAGCTGCACGTCGAAGTGGCGCATGCCCATTACGCGCTTGCCGGCCTCACGGGCCACGGCGAAGGCTTCAGGCAGCAACTGGTCCAGTGTCTCGCCTTTGGCCAGGCGCTCCTTGAACTCTGCGGTCTTGCCCCGCAGTTGCTCGTCGGAGAGGGCCACCATCTTCTCTTCGAGAGCATTGACGATGTTCACCGTCTTGAGCATGCGTTTGACTTCACGCTCGTTCTTGCTTCCAAAAAGTTTCTTTAACAAAGGCGCAAACATATCGGCAGGATCTTCCACACGTAGGGATGGAGGGCGGCCCCATGAGTCGCCCGTGCAGCCCTGAGGCCGCATGCGAACGAGCATTCTACCCGGAAACGATGGTGAGGAAAGTGGTGGATTTCCACGATGCTTGGACAGCGTTTTGGCGGGGGCTTGTTTTAGATAGGGGCATTTTCCCTGAGTTCAAGGTTCGGGAAGATGAAACGTATCGAGAATGAGTCTTGTCTTTTGTTATCTGTGCCGGCCTCTTCGCGGGTAAACCCGCTCCCACAGGATCACCTACACATCAAGGGCAGTGCCGTACCTGTGGGAGCGGGTTCACCCGCGAAGAGGCCAGTGCAGGCTATAGAGATGTTAGACTGCGGACCATGTAACCTCATGCGTACCACCATGGCCTACAAACCCTCCCCCGCCCAGCCGCCCTCGGCCCTGCTCCGCCAGGTCCGCCCGCTGCGCCTGCTGCTGAACCAGGCCGAACGCCTGGAGCACCTGCAGCGCCTGCTGGAAAGCCAGCTGCAACCGGCCGCCCGCGAGCACTGCCATGTGGCGTCGTGGCGCGATGGCACATTGTTGCTGGTGGTGACCGACGGCCATTGGGCAACCCGCCTGCGCTATCAGCAGAAACGCTTGATGTCTGCATTACAGGCCATGGAGGCATTCGCCAACCTCAGGCGCATCCTGTACAAGGTCCAGCCACCACTGGCGCCAGCCAAGCGTGGTGGCAATGCCGCAGAACTGTCCAATAACGCAGCCGAGAGCCTGCGTGATACCGCCGAGGGCATCACTGACCCCAAGCTGCGCGCAGCACTGGAACGATTGGCCGCCCACGCCCGGGACAAGCCATAAAAAAGGCCACCCGAAGGTGGCCTTAATGAACTAGAGAGTGTTCGAACTTACACGGCCGCAACAGGGCGCATGTACGAGATCGGTGCCGTGCTGGCATCTTCGAAGGTGACCACTTCCCAGGCATCGGTTTCGGCAATCAGCTTGCGCAACAGCTGGTTGTTCAGCGCGTGGCCGGACTTGTAGCCCTTGAACTCGCCAATCAGGCTGTTGCCCAGCAGGTAGAGGTCGCCGATAGCGTCGAGGATCTTGTGCTTGACGAATTCGTCTTCGTAACGAAGGCCGTCTTCGTTGAGCACGCCGTCCTCATCGACCACGATGGCGTTCTCGACACTGCCACCCAGCGCAAGGTTGTGCTTGCGCAGGTACTCGATGTCACGCATGAAACCGAAGGTACGCGCGCGGCTGACTTCCTTCACGAACGAGGTGCTGGAAAAGTCGACGCTCGCGCTCTGGGTCCGGTTGCGAAGCACCGGATGATCGAAGTCGATCTCGAAGCTCACCTTGAAACCGTCGAAAGGCAGGAAAGTGGCGCGCTTGTCGCCCTCTTCCACGGTTACCTCACGCAGGATGCGGATGAACTTCTTGGCTGCGTCCTGTTCTTCCAGGCCGGCAGACTGAATCAGGAATACAAAGGGTCCGGCGCTGCCATCCATGATCGGCACTTCCGAGGCGGAGAGCTCGACGTAGGCGTTATCGATGCCCAGGCCCGCCATGGCGGAGAGCAGGTGCTCGACCGTATCGACCTTGACGTCACCGTTGACCAGCGTCGTCGACATGGTTGTCTCGCCGACGTTGGCCGCGCGCGCCGGGATTTCGACCACAGGGTCGAGGTCGGCGCGGCGGAAGACGATGCCGGTGTCAACAGGTGCAGGCTTGAGGGTCAGGTAAACCTTCTCCCCGGAGTGCAGACCGACACCTGTGGCACGGATGGTATTCTTCAGGGTGCGTTGTTTAATCATGGCATTGGCCGCTTCAGCGCAAATTGCGAACAGGTATCAACAAAGGCTGGGGATGATAACAGACCCAACCTTTGATGAATACCAATCACCTTTATACCCCTGATAAATTCCATTAATCAGCCTGACGACGCAGGAATGCCGGGATATCAAGGTAGTCCAGGTCATCCTGAGGGTTCAGTTTAGCGGCTGCAGCGGCACCTGCATGAGCCTGGTTGCGCATTACGGTCGGGCGCTCCAGGTCACGGTAGTTGACCGCAGGCTGCTCCTGGCGAACCGGCGCCGGGTTGGAGGCCTCGTACACCTGCTGGGCAGTCTGCAGGGTGTTGTCGACCACCTTCACAGGCTTCTCGATGCGCGCGCCCAGGCCAGTAGCCACCACGGTCACGTGCAGCTCGTCGCGCATGTCCGGGTCGATCACGGTGCCGACCTTGACCATGGCGTGGTCGGAGGCGAAGGCTTCGATGATGCTACCCACATCGGAATACTCACCCAGCGACAGGTCAGGGCCTGCGGTGATGTTCACCAGGATGCCGCGGGCGCCCTGCAGGTTGACGTCTTCCAGCAGCGGGTTGCGGATCGCTGCCTCGGTGGCTTCACGCGCACGGTTCGGGCCGCTGGCGCAGCCAGTACCCATCATGGCCATGCCCATTTCACCCATCACGGTACGCACGTCGGCGAAGTCGACGTTGATCATGCCCGGGCGCTTGATGATATCGGAGATACCGCGCACGGCACCGGCCAGTACGTCGTCGGCCTTGGCGAAGGCGGACAGCAGGCTGGCATCCTTGCCCAGGATGGTCAGCAGCTTCTCGTTGGGGATGGTGATCAACGAGTCGACGCTTTCGGCCAGCATGCGGATGCCTTCATCGGCGATCTGCATGCGCTTGCGGCCTTCGAACGGGAACGGACGGGTCACCACGGCAACGGTGAGAATGCCCATTTCCTTGGCCACTTCGGCGATGATCGGCGCTGCACCGGTACCGGTACCGCCGCCCATGCCAGTGGTGATGAACACCATGTTGGTGCCCTGCAGCACTTCAGCGATGCGCTCACGGTCTTCCAGCGCGGCCTGACGGCCGACTTCTGGATTGGCACCGGCACCCAGGCCCTTGGTCACGCCAGTGCCCAATTGCAGGATGGTGCGCGCGCCGATGTTCTTCAGCGCCTGGGCATCGGTGTTGGCGCAGATGAATTCCACGCCTTCGATGCTGCTCTTGACCATGTGGTTGACGGCGTTGCCGCCACCACCGCCAACACCGATCACTTTGATGACCGGGCTTTGCGGGACGTTGTCTACGAGCTCGAACATTTTCCCTCTCCTTACAGTTCTCTAGTTGTCGCGCCTACCACTACTGCTTTGAAACTTAGAAATTGCCCTGGACCCAGCGCTTGAAGCGTTCAAGCACTGGAGCCTTCGGTTCATCGCCATAGCTGTTGTTGCTGCTGTTACCGGTCAGGGGCAGGTCTTCGGTCTGCTTCTGCAGACCGTAGGTGAGCAAGCCCACGCCGGTGGAATAGATCGGGTTGCGAACCACGTCGCTGAGCCCCCGAACGCTGTGCGGTACGCCCAGGCGTACCGGCATGTGGAAGATCTCCTCGGCCAGTTCCACGGCGCCTTCCATCTTCGCGGTGCCGCCGGTGAGGACGATGCCGGCCGGCACCAGGTCCTCATAACCACTGCGGCGCAGTTCGGCCTGGATCAGGGTGAAGAGCTCGTCGTAACGTGGCTCCACCACCTCGGCCAGGGCCTGGCGCGACAGCTCGCGCGGTGGGCGATCGCCCACGCTCGGCACCTTGATGGTCTCGCCGGCGCCAGCCAGTTTGGCCAGGGCGCAGGCGTAGCGGATCTTGATTTCTTCGGCGTACTGGGTCGGAGTACGCAGCGCCATGGCGATGTCGTTGGTCACCTGGTCGCCGGCAATCGGGATCACCGCGGTGTGACGGATCGCGCCCTCGGTGAAGATGGCGATGTCGGTAGTGCCACCGCCGATGTCAACCAGGCACACGCCCAGCTCTTTTTCATCGTCGGTCAGCACCGAGTAGGCCGAGGCCAGCTGCTCGAGGATGATGTCGTCGATTTCCAGGCCGCAACGCCGTACGCACTTCTCGATGTTCTGCGCCGCGTTGACCGCGCAGGTGACCACGTGGACCTTGGCTTCCAGACGTACACCAGACATGCCCAGCGGCTCGCGCACGCCTTCCTGGTTGTCGATCACGTAGTCCTGCGGCAGGGTGTGCAGCACGCGCTGGTCGGCCGGGATGGCAACGGCCTGGGCGGCGTCGAGTACGCGCTCCAGGTCGGCCAGGCTGACCTCGCGGTCGCGGATGGCGACGATGCCGTGGGAGTTCAGGCTGCGGATGTGGTTGCCGGCCACACCGACGAAGGCCGAGTGGATGCGGCAGCCGGCCATCAGCTGCGCTTCTTCCACGGCGCGCTGGATCGACTGCACGGTGGACTCGATGTTAACCACCACGCCTTTTTTCAGGCCGCGGGACGGATGAGTACCGATCCCGACGATTTCCAGGGTGCCGTCCTCGCCCACTTCACCCACCAGCGCCACCACCTTGGAGGTGCCGATGTCCAGCCCGACGATCATTTTGCCGCTATGCGCGTTTGCCATGGTCCTGCCTCTCTCTAATTCTTCGCAACGGCGGGTTGGGCCGTCGTCGGTGCAATCGGTTCCCGCCAACCAACGGCAAGTCCGTTGGAGTAACGCAGATCAATGCGGGCGATAGTGGTGATCTGGTCTTTGAGTGTCTTGTCGTAAATGGCAATGAAACGGCGCATCTTCTCCACCAGATGGTCGCGCCCCAGCAGCAGCTCGATGCCCGGCCCGGCGCTGCTCGCGCCCGTGGTCAAGAACCAGCTGCCTCGCTCGCGCAGCTCCAGGCGAGCGATGGAAAAGCCCAGGGGGCGCAGCATCTGGCTCAATACCTGATACTGCTGCATGACTTGTTGCTGAGCACGCTGCGGCCCGGCCAGCTGCGGCAGGTGCTCGTAGTTGGCCAGTTCGCGCGGGGTGAAAGCCTGGCCCTGGTTGTTGAGCAAGGCTTCGTCACCCCAGCGCGCCACCGGCAACTGTTCTTCCAGGCGGATCACCACCTCGTCTGGCCACACCCGGCGCACTTCTGCATGGGCGATCCACGGCATCTGCTCGAGTTCTGCGCGCATCGCCGGCAGGTCGACGCTGAAGAAGCTCGCTGCCACGTAGGGCGCGATACGCTGCTGCACCGACTGCTGGCTGATGTAGCTGAGGTCGCCCTGCACGTCGATCTTGGTGATCGGCCGGTCGGCATATGGCATCAGGCGAATGGCGCCCTCGTAGGCGCCAAACCCGGCCGCCACCAACAGCACCGGCCACAACAGGCGCTTGAGGCCCCCCAGGCTTGGCCGCGGCAGGCGCGCCGATACGGGCTCGTCGGCCACCAGCCTGCTGGCACCACGCGGCACCGGCTTGCTACGGCCGGTAACGGGTTGCTGCTGACGTATCATCGCGCCTTGCATGGTTTTAACCTCGCGTCGCCACGCTCTCGGCCAGGATCGCCAGCACCAGTTGCTGGAAGTCCAGGCCGGCCGCGCGGGCCGCCATGGGCACCAGGCTATGGTCGGTCATGCCGGGTGCGGTGTTGACTTCGAGCAGCCAGAACCGGCCCTGCTCGTCCTGCATCACGTCCAGCCGCCCCCAGCCTTCGATGCCGATGGCATCGCAGGCACGCGCGGTCAGGTCGATCAGTTCCTGTTCCTTGACGCTGTCCAGGCCGCAGGGAATGCGATACTGGGTATCGTTGGCGATGTACTTGGCGTCGTAGTCGTAGAACACGTGCGGTGTACCCAGGGCGATCGGCGGCAGCACCTGGCCGCGCAATACCGCGACGGTGAACTCCGGCCCGTGGATCCACTGCTCCACCAGTACCTGGGAATCGTAACGGGCGGCATCCTGCCAGGCGGCGACCAGTTCCTGGGCGCTGTTCACCTTGGCCATGCCGATGCTGGAACCTTCATGGGCGGGTTTGACGATAAGCGGGAAGCCCAGTTCCGTACTGGCCTGCAAACAATCGCTTTCGCTCGCCAGCACCGCGTGGCGCGGGGTCGGAATGCCCAGGCTCTGCCACACCTGCTTGGTGCGCAGCTTGTCCATGGCCAGTGCCGAGGCAAGGATGCCACTGCCGGTATAGGGAATGCCCAGGCACTCGAGCAGGCCTTGCATGCTGCCGTCTTCACCGCCACGGCCGTGGAGGATGATGAAGGCGCGGTCGATCTTCTCGCTTTGCAGGCGGTCCAGCAGGTCGTCACCCACGTCGATGGCGACCACGTCGACACCGGCGGTGGTCAGCGCGTCGATCACTGCGGCGCCGGACTTGAGCGACACTTCGCGCTCGGCGCTCTTGCCGCCGTACAGCACCGCGACGCGGCCGAACGCCTTGACGTCCAGGGTCGAGTGCAGTTTGTCGTAGGCGCTGGTCATTTCGACTTCTCCTGCTTGGCGCCAGCGAACAGCGGGCTTTTCATCAATTGAGGGGCCAGGCCGCCGACATCACCGGCACCTTGGCAGATCAGGATGTCGCCAGCGCGCAGCAGTGGCTTGACCAGTGGCGCAAGGTCGACACCACGTTCGATGTAGATCGGGTCCAGCTTGCCGCGCTGGCGGATGCTGTGGCACAGCTGGCGGCTGTCGGCGCCGGGGATCGGCTCTTCGCCAGCCGGGTAGACTTCCATCAGCAGCAGCACGTTGGCATCGCCCAACACCTGGACGAAATCGTCGTACAGGTCGCGGGTACGGCTGTAGCGGTGCGGCTGGTAGACGATCACCAGGCGGCGGCTTGGCCAACCGCCGCGCACGGCCTGGATCACCGCAGCCACTTCGGTCGGGTGGTGGCCGTAGTCGTCGACCAGCATCACGCTGCCGCCTTCGACCGGCAGTTCGCCGTACACCTGGAAGCGGCGGCCGACGCCCTGGAACCCGGACAGGCCCTGGACGATGGCTTCGTCAGTGATGCCTTCGTCGGTGGCGATGGCGATGGTGGCCAAGGCGTTGAGCACGTTGTGGTTACCGGGCATGTTCACCGACACCTCCAGCGGCTCGCGATCACGACGCAGCACGGTGAAGTGGGTCTGCATGCCCATCTGGCGAACGTTGATGGCGCGGACGTCAGCCTCGTCGCTGAAGCCATAGGTCACGGTCGGGCGCTTGACCTGTGGCAGGATCTCGCGCACCACCGGGTCGTCCAGGCACATAACGGCCAGGCCGTAGAACGGCAGGTTGTGCAGGAATTCGACAAAGGTTTTCTTCAACTTGTTGAAGTCACCTTCGTAGGTCGCCATGTGGTCGGCGTCGATGTTGGTGACCACGGCCACCATCGGCTGCAGGTGCAGGAAGCTGGCATCGCTCTCGTCTGCTTCGGCAATCAGGTAGCGGCTGGTACCCAGCTGGGCATTGGTGCCGGCAGCGGTCAGGCGGCCACCGATGACGAAGGTCGGGTCCAGGCCACCGGCGGCGAACACCGAGGCCAGCAGGCTGGTGGTGGTGGTCTTGCCATGAGTGCCGGCAACGGCCACGCCATGCCGATAGCGCATCAGCTCGGCGAGCATCTCGGCACGCGGCACCACCGGAATGCGCCGCTCGAGGGCGGTGGCGACTTCCGGGTTGGCTGGGTTGATAGCGCTGGAAACCACCAGCACATCGGCAGTGGCGGCGTTCTCGGCGCGGTGGCCGACGAAAATCTCGGCACCGAACGACTCCAGACGCTCGGTGACCGGCGAAGCCTTCAGGTCGGAACCGGACACTTCATAGCCCAGGTTCAGCAACACTTCGGCAATGCCGCACATGCCCACGCCGCCGATACCGACGAAGTGGATACGGCGGATACGGCCCATCTTTGGCTGGGGCATGGCTTTCTGGCTTTCAACCATGGGCCACCTCCAGGCAGATATCGACCACGGTGCTGGTTGCGGCAGGTTTGGCCAGGCGCCGTGCGGTGCCTGCCATGACGTTGAGTTTCTCGGGTTGCATCAGCACCTCGTTCAGGCGTTCAGCGAGCTGCGCTGCGCCAGTTGTCGCTTGTGGCATCAGGAAGGCAGCGCCTTCCCGGGCCAGATATTGGGCGTTGTGGGTCTGGTGGTCGTCGATCGCATGGGGCAATGGCACCAGCATCGAAGGCAGGCCCGCTGCCGCCAGCTCACTGACGGTCAAGGCGCCGGCCCGGCACACCACAATGTCGGCCCAGCCATAGGCTTGGGCCATGTCCTTGATGAAGGGCTCTACCTGAGCCTCGACGCCCGCCTCGCGATAACGCTCGGCGGTGGCCGGCGCGTGTTGCTTGCCGGCCTGGTGGAACACCTCTGGCCGCAGCGCGGGGGGCACTTCGGACAGGGCCTTAGGCAACAATTTGTTCAATGGTTCCGCCCCCAGGCTGCCGCCCATCACCAGCAGGCGCGCACGGCGCTCGGCCAGCGGCGCGCGCAGGGCGTCCATGAACAGCTCCGGGCGCACCGGGTTGCCGGTGGTGCGCAGTTTGTCGCTGGCGGCGAAGGTGGCCGGGAAGGCTTCGCAAACACGCGCAGCCAGCGGCAGCAGCAGGCGGTTGGTAGTACCGGCGCGAGCGTTCTGCTCGTGGATCACCAGCGGTACGCCGCACAGGCGTGCGGCCACGCCGCCTGGGCCGGTCACATAGCCACCGAAGCCGACCACGCATACCGGCTTGAGCTCACGCACGATACGCCGCGCCTGCAGCACGGCCTTGACCAGGGTGAACGGCGCCTTGAGCAACGACAGCTTGCCCTTGCCGCGAAGGCCGCTGACCTGGATCAGATGCAACGGCAGGCCGGCCTGGGGCACCAGTTCGTTCTCGATGCCACGCGGGGTGCCCAGCCAGTGCACGCTGTAACCGCGCGCCTGGAATTCACGGGCGCAGGCCAGGGCCGGGAACACGTGGCCCCCGGTGCCGCCCGCCATGATCAGTACGTTCCTGCCGTCAGCGGCCATGATTGGTCTCCTCGGCAAAATCGCTTTCACTGAATTCGTGCTCCTCACTGCCCAGGTGCGTACGGCTTTCCCACTCGATACGCAGCAACAGACCCACGCAGGCACAGCAGATCACCAGCGAGCTGCCCCCGTAGCTGAGGAACGGCAGGGTCAGGCCCTTGGTCGGCAGCAGGCCGACGTTCACACCGATGTTGATCAGGAACTGGCCGATCCACAGGAAGGCCAGGCCGAACGCAACATAAGCGGCAAAGAACTGTTTGGCTTTTTCAGCCCACAGGCCGATATACAGGGCACGCACAGTCACGAATACGAACAGCGCTATAGTCAGCAGCGAGCCGACCACGCCAAGTTCTTCGGCCAGTACCGAGAACACGAAGTCGGTGTGCGCTTCAGGCAGGTAGAACTGCTTCTGCACGCTGTTGCCCAGACCAACGCCGAACCACTCGCCACGGCCGAAGGCAATCAGCGCCTGGGTCAGCTGGTAGCCCGAGCCGAACTGGTCGGACCACGGGTCGGTAAAGGTAATCAGGCGAGCCATACGGTAAGGCTGCGCCTGTACCAGGACGAACACCGCAACCACCGCCAATACCACCATCAGGCTGAAGCGGAACAGCCCCACCCCGCCGAGGAACAGCATGGCCGCCGCCGCGCCCATCATCACCACGGTGGCACCGAAGTCCGGCTCCATCAGCAGCAGGGCAGCCATGGGCAGCAGCACGATGAATGGCTTGAAGAAGCCCATCCAGGTTTCGCGTACCTCGGTCTGCCGGCGCACCAGGTAGCCGGCCAGGTAGATGACCACGAACACCTTGGCTATTTCCGAAGGCTGCACGTTGAAGAAGCTGAAGCCGATCCAGCGCATGGAACCGTTCACTTCGCGGCCGATACCCGGCACCAGCACCAGCACCAGCAGGCCGAAGGCCCCCAGCAGCATCAGGAAGCCCATACGCTGCCAGGTGGCGATCGGCACCATCATGGTGGCGCCACAGGCGACCAGCCCAAGGAACACGTACACCAAGTGGCGGAACATGTGGTAAAGCGGGTTGCCAGACTGCACCGCAGCCACTTCCGAGGACGCCGAGGTGATCATCACCAGGCCCAGGCCCAGCAAAGCCAGGCAGCCGGCGAGCATCGCGAAGTCCAGGTCGATGCCACGGCCGCTGATCAGCGGCGACGGATAGGGCTTGAGGATGCCAAAGATCATGCAAGGCCTCCCGCTGCCTGGGCGAACAGGCGCCCGCGTTCTTCGAAGTTCTTGAACATGTCGAGGCTGGCGCACGCCGGCGACAGCAGCACGGCATCACCCGCCTGGGCCAGTTCGGCGCATTGCTGCACGGCGTCGTCGAGGGTCTTGACGCGGACCAGTTGCACGCCGTCACCCAGGGCTTCGGCCAGGCGCTCGGCATCACGGCCAAGCAGTACCACGGCACGGCAGAAGCGCTTGACCGGCTCGCGCAACGCGGCGAAGTCGGCGCCCTTGCCATCGCCACCGGCGATCAGCACCAGCTTGCCTTCGATGTCGGCACCCAGGCCTTCGATCGCGGCCAGGGCAGCACCGACGTTGGTGGCCTTGGAATCGTCGTACCAGTTAACGCCGTTGCGCTCGCGCACCCACTGGCAACGGTGGGCCAGGCCGCCGAACTCGCGCAGCGCCTCGAGCATCGGTTCGAACGGCAGGCCGGCAGCGTGCCCCAGAGCCAGAGCCGCCAGGGCGTTGCTCTGATTGTGGGCGCCACGAATCTTCAGCTCACGTGCCGGCATCAGCGCCTGGAACTCGAACGCCAGGTATTTTTCGCCGTCCACTTCACGCAGGCCGAAGGCCTTGAAATCCGGTTGGTTGAGACCGAAGGTCCAGCATGGGCGGCCTTCCACCGGCAGCGGCCGGGACAGGGCATCCTGGCGGTTGACCACGACCTGGCGGGCACCACGGAAGATCCGGTGCTTGGCCAGGTGGTAGGCCGGCAGGCCGCTGTAGCGGTCCATGTGGTCTTCGCTGATGTTCAGCACGGTGGCCACTTCGGCGTTGAGCTGGTCGGTGGTTTCCAGCTGGAAGCTGGACAGTTCTAGCACGTACAGCTCGACGTCATCGGCCAGCAGGTCCAGCGCCGGGGTACCGAGGTTGCCGCCCACCGCCACGCGCTTGCCTGCCTTGGCGGCCATTTCGCCCACCAGGGTGGTGACGGTGCTCTTGGCGTTGGAGCCGCTGATGGCAATGATCGGGGCCTTGGCGTGGCGGGCGAACAGTTCGATGTCACCGGACAACTTCACCCCACGCGCGGCCGCCTGCTGCAGGGCCGGGGTGGCCAGGGCCAGGCCGGGGCTGACGTACAGCTCGTTGGCGCGGCACAGGAAGTCCACGTCCAGTTCACCACAGCGCACTTCCACCTGCGGGTAATCACGGCGCAGGGTGTCCAGTTCCGGCGGTTGCTCGCGGGTGTCGGCGACCGCAAAGGCAATGCCCCGGCTCGCCAGGAAGCGAACCAGGGACATGCCGCTCTTGCCGAGGCCGACAACGATGCGGAATTGGTCGGAAGCGATCAAGGACACGCTCATCTACCTCAGTTTCAGGGTTGCAAGGCCGATCAGCACCAGGATCACGGTGATGATCCAGAAGCGGACGATCACCCGTGGCTCTGGCCAGCCCTTGAGTTCAAAGTGGTGGTGGATCGGCGCCATGCGGAACACGCGCTTGCCGGTCAGCTTGAAGGAGGCAACCTGGATCACCACCGACAGGGTTTCCATGACGAACACGCCGCCCATGATGAACAGCACGATTTCCTGGCGGACGATCACGGCGATGGTGCCCAGCGCGGCGCCCAGCGCCAGCGCGCCGACGTCACCCATGAATACCTGCGCCGGGTAGGTGTTGAACCACAGGAAGCCCAGGCCGGCACCGATCAGCGCGCCGCAGAACACGATCAGCTCGCCCGAGCCCGGCACATAGGGGATCAGCAGGTATTCGGCGAACTTAACGTTGCCCGACAGGTAACAGAAGATGCCCAGGGCGCCGCCGACCATCACCGTCGGCATGATCGCCAGGCCGTCGAGGCCGTCAGTGAGGTTGACCGCGTTGCTCGAACCGACAATGACGAAGTAGGTCAGCACGACGAAGCCGATGCCCAGCGGAATGGTGACATCCTTGATGAACGGCAGGATCAGCGTGGTTTCGACGCTGGTCGGCGCGGTCTTGTACAGGAAGATGGCTGCAGCCAGGCCGAACACCGACTGCCAGAAGTACTTCCAGCGGCTCGGCAGGCCACGCGAGTTCTTTTCGATCACCTTGCGGTAGTCATCGACCCAGCCGATGGCACCGAATGCCAGGGTAACGATCAGCACCACCCACACATAGCGGTTGGTCAGGTCGGCCCACAGCAGCGTGCTGACGGCGATGGCGGACAGGATCAGCGCCCCACCCATGGTCGGGGTGCCGGACTTGGACAAGTGCGATTGCGGGCCGTCGTTACGCACGGCCTGGCCGATCTGGCGGATTTGCAGGGTACGGATCATCCACGGCCCCAGCCACAGCGCCAGGGACAACGCGGTCAGCACACCCAGAATCCCGCGCAGGGACAGGTACTGGAAGACCGCGAAGCCTTTGTGGAACTGTTGCAGATACTCGGCCAACAGCAGCAGCATTAATGTTTCTCCCCGCTGGCACCGCACAATGCCGCCACGACGTTTTCCATCGCAGCGCTGCGCGAGCCCTTGATCAAGATAGTGGTGTCGCTGGCATTCTCGGCGCCAACCGCGTCGATCAGCTCAGCTTGAGTAGCGAAATGGCGGCCATTGGCTCCGAACGCCTTGACCGCGTGTGTCATGTTGGAACCCACTGCGTACAGGGCGTCGACCTTGCCACGCGCGTAGTCACCCACCTGACGGTGGCCTTCTTCCGCCCATTGCCCCAGTTCGCCGATATCCCCAAGCACCAAGACGGTGCGCCCGGAAAAGCCGGCGAGTATATCAATGGCCGCGCACATGGAGGTGGGATTTGCGTTGTAACTGTCGTCGATCACCCGCACGCCGTTCGGCGCAATCTGCGCCACGGTACGGCCCTTGACCGGTTGCACGGCAGCCAGGCCTGCGGCGATGCCGCTCAGGCTCAGACCAACGGCATGGGCAGCCGCAGCGGCAGCCAGGGCATTGCTGACGTTGTGCTCACCGAGCACATTGAGTTGCACGTCTACCGTGTCGCCAGCGCCATGGAGCTTGAACGACGGGCAACCACGGGCATCGCGGCCGATGTCAGAGGCATGGAAGTCGGCCATTGGATTGTTGCGGGCAAAGCTGAAGACCTTGTGCGCGCCGGCACGTGCCTTCCATATATCAAAGGCCTTGTCGTCCAGGTTGAGGATGGCGATACCGCCCTCGTCCAGGCCTTCGAGAATCTCGCCCTTGGCTTCGACGATCTTTTCCGGGCCGCCGAACTCGCCAACGTGGGCGGTGCCGGCGTTGTTGATGATGACCACCTGGGGCCGGGTCAGGCCGACGGTGTAGCGGATCTCGCCAATGCGCGAGGCGCCCAGCTCGATCACCGCGGCGCTGTGCTCGGGGGCGATCTCCAGCAGGGTCAGCGGCGCGCCGAGGTCGTTGTTCAGGTTGCCGCGGGTGGCGTGCACCAGGCCACGGGTGCGCAGGATGCTGGCGAGCATCTCCTTGACCGTGGTCTTGCCGCTGGAACCGGTGATGGCCACCACCGGCTTGTCGAAGGCAGCACGGTTCAGCGCGCCAAGCTGGCCGAGGGCCAGGCGGCAATCGGCGACCAGCAACTGCGGCAGGTCGACATCGGCCACTTCACGCTCGACCAGGGCCGCGACAGCGCCCTTGGCCTTCACATCGGCCAGGTAGTCGTGGCCATCGAAGCGCGGGCCGGCCAGGGCGACGAACAGTTGCCCGGCGCCAACACTGCGGCTGTCGATGCTGACGCCGGTGAAGGAGGCGTCGGCACCGACTTGTTGACCACCCAGCGCTTTGGTCAGCTGGCTGAGTGACATCGGCTTAAGCATGTGGAGCCTCCCAGCCTGCAAGTGCCTTTTCGGCCTCGGTCAAATCGGAGAAATCATGACGCTCGCCATTGATCTCCTGGTAATCCTCGTGCCCCTTGCCGGCCAGCACGATCACATCGTCGGCAACGGCGGTGGCAATCAGGTGCGCTATGGCTTCGCCACGACCGGCAACGAACTCGACCTCGGCAGGCTTGGCGAAACCCGGGCGGATGTCGTCAAAGATGCGCAGCGGGTCCTCAGTACGCGGGTTGTCGTCGGTTACCAGCACGCGGTCGGCCAGGCGCTCGGCCACTTCAGCCATCAGCGGGCGCTTGCCGCGGTCTCGGTCGCCGCCGCAGCCGAACAGGCACAGCAGCTTGCCGTGCGCATGCGGGCGCAGGGCTTCGAGCACTTTCTCCAGGGCGTCCGGGGTGTGCGCATAGTCGACCACCACCAACGGCTTGTCGCCCCCACCCAGGCGCTGCATGCGGCCGATCGGCCCCTGCAGCTGCGGGGTAACCTTGAGGATTTCGTCCAGCGCGTAGTCCAGCGCCAACAGAGTCGCCACGGCGGCGAGCATGTTGCTCAGGTTGAAGCGGCCCAGCAACTGGCTGCGCAGGGTACGTTCGCCCTGGGCGGTGACCAGGGTGGCGCGCACGCCATCGTCATTGAACACGGCTTCGCGGCAGAACAGCGAGGCCTCCGGGTTCTCCAGGCTGTAGCTGAGCAACCGGGTCTCGATATGGTCGACACTCGGGCGGCGGGCAAAATCGGCGGCCAGGCGACGGCCGAAATCGTCATCCAGGTTGACCACCTGGCAACGCAGGCTCGGCCAGGCGAACAGCTTGGCCTTGGCGGCCTCATAGGCCTCCATGCTGCCGTGGTAGTCCAGGTGGTCGCGGGACAGGTTGGTCATGACCGCGATGTCGAATTCCAGAGCGGCGACCCGGCCCTGCTCCAGCGCGTGGGAGGAAACCTCCATGGCCACGGCTTTGGCGCCACCTTTCTTGAGGTCATTGAGGGTCGACTGTACGGCGATCGGGTCGGGCGTGGTCAGGCGGCCACTCTGCAGCTCACCATAGAAGCCGGTACCCAAGGTGCCGATCAGGCCACAACGCTGGCCAAGCAAGTCCAGCGCCTGGGCCACCAGCTGGGTGACGCTGGTCTTGCCGTTGGTACCGGTAACGCCCACCAGGTTCAGCTGGCGGCTCGGTTCGCCATAGAAGCGACCTGCGATATCCGAAAGCTGGGCGATCAGGCCCTTGACCGGGATGAGCGGCACATCGGTGATTGGCAGGACGCTCGTGCCCTGCTCTTCATAGGCTACGGCGGCAGCGCCACGCGCCAGAGCATCGGCGATATGCTCGCGGCCATCGACCTTGGCGCCCGGAACAGCCAGGAACAGATCACCCGGGCGCACATTGCGGCTGTCCAGCGTCAGTTCACGGATCAACGGGTCACGGCTGGCGTGAGCGAAAAGCTTGCTCAATGGCATTGTCATCATCCACGCCCTCCCTTGGCGGTTGCAGCAGCATTGACTTGCGATTGTTCTACGGGCGCCGGTGGAGGCAGGTTGTCTGGCGGAACGTTCATCAGGCGCAGAGTGCCGGACATGACCTTGCTGAATACCGGTGCCGAAACCAGACCACCGAAGTAACCGCCCTTGCCAGGCTCATCGATCACCACGACGATGGCGTAGCGCGGGTCGCTCATCGGCCCGAAGCCGGCGAACAGCGAGCGGTAGGCGTTTTCGGTGTAGCCCTTGGAGCCGACGGTGGCCTTACGGGCGGTACCTGACTTGCCGGCCACGTGGTAGAACGGCACCTGGGCGCGGAACACACCGCGCGGTGCTTCGATCACCTGTTGCAGCATGCCCTGAATGGTTTCGGCGGTTTCCTTCGGAATGGCCTGCACCGCTTCCGGGGCCTTGTCGACCTTGAGGATCGACAGCGGCACCATCTTGCCGTCGTTGGCCAGCGCCGCGTATGCATGCACCAGCTGCAGGGCGGTCACCGACACGCCATAGCCATAGGACAGGGTCGCAGTCTCGGCCTTGCGCCACTCGCGATGGTTGGGCAGGTTGCCGACGCGCTCGCCGGGGAAGCCAAGGCCGGTGTACTGGCCCAGACCGACCTGGGACATGACCCGGTAGATGGCCTCGCCGCCGATGTCGAAGGCGATCTTGCTCATGCCGACGTTACTGGAGTTGATCAGGATACCGGTCAGGTCGAGGATCGGGCCTTCGCTCCTGGACACGTCCTTGATGGTGTAGCGACCAATTTGCAGGCTGCCCGGGTACACCTCGACCTTGTCGGTCGGCTTCCAGCGGCCACTTTCCAGTGCCGCACTCATGGAGATCGGCTTGACCGTGGAGCCCGGCTCGAACACGTCGATGATCGCGCGGTTACGCATGGCGGCCGGGAACATGCTGCGGCGGTTGTTGGGGTTGTAGGTCGGCTGGTTGACCATGGCCAGGACCTCACCGGTCTTGACGTCCATGATCACCAGGCTGCCCGCCTTGGCATCCTGTTCGGCAATGGCGTTGCGCAGCTCGCGGGTGGCCAGGTACTGCAGGCGCAGGTCTATCGACAACGCCAAGGTCTTCCCGGCCTTGGCGTTCTTGGTTACCTGGATGTCCTTGATCAGCCGGCCGCGCCGGTCCTTGATCACCTGCCGCTTGCCGGGTACGCCAGCCAGCCATTCGTCATAGGCCAGCTCCACCCCTTCGCGACCGTGGTCGTCAAGGTCGGTGAAGCCGACCATGTGCGCGGTGACATCACCGGCCGGGTAGAAGCGGCGGAATTCTTCCAGGCCATACACGCCCGGCACTTTCAGGTCGAGCACATGTTGGCCCTGCTCCGGGGTCAGGCCGCGGACCAGGTAGATGAACTCTTTGCTGGCCTGCTGGGTCAGGCGCTCGGTCAGCTGCTGCGGGTTCTGCCCCAGTGCTGCTGCCAGCTGCGGCCAGCGGTCCTTGGACGCCTGCATTTCCTTGGGGTTGGCCCACAGGGTGGTGACCGGGGTACTGACCGCCAACGGTTCACCGTTACGGTCGGTGATCAGGCCGCGGTGAGCCGGGATAGGGATGTGACGCAGGCTGCGCGCATCGCCCTGCCCCTTGAGGAAGTCACGGTCGACTACCTGCAGGTCGATGATGCGCCAGCAGATGGCACCGACCATCAGCGCCAGCAAGCCGATCACCACGCGGAAGCGCCAGGGGTAGAGTGCGCCTTCGAGCTTCATCATGGCGCCACCATCCGCACTTCGTCAGCCGAAGGTACGCGCATCTTCAGTTGCTCGGAAGCCAGGTTCTCGATGCGACTGGCGGCGGTCCAGGTGCTTTGTTCGAGAATCAGCCGGCCCCATTCGGCCTGGGCCTTGTCACGTTCGTTCAATTCGCCGTACAGCGTGTTGAGCAACTGACGGTTCCAGTGCGCGCTGTAGGACACGGCGATGGCCGAAACCAGCACGGCAACGAACAGCAGAAGCATCAGGAAGCTTCCGCCTGGCAAAGGTTTGGCAAACAGCCTGCTCACCGCAGCTTCTCCGCCACCCGCATAACGGCGCTGCGCGCCCGCGGGTTGGCCTTGAGCTCGGCGTCGGAAGCGAACTGAGCCTTGCCGATGAGCTTGATTTTCGGCTCGAAGACCTTGTGCTGTACCGGCAGGTTGCGCGGCAGGTTGTCAGCCTCGCCCTTGGCCAGCTTGCGCATGAACAGCTTGACGATGCGGTCTTCCAGCGAATGGAAGCTGATCACTGCCAGGCGGCCGCCCACTTCCAGCGCATCGATCGCGGCCTCCAGGCCTGCCTCGAGATCACCCAGTTCGTTGTTGACGTGAATGCGCAGGCCCTGGAAGGCGCGGGTCGCCGGGTTCTTGCCCTTCTCCCAGGCCGGGTTGGCCACCTTCAGCACCTCGGCGAGGTCGCCGGTGCGGGTGAACGGTTGCTGTTCGCGGCGCTGCACCACGGCGCGAGCCATGCGCTTGGCGAAACGCTCTTCGCCGTACTCCTTGAACACACGGGCTATTTCTTCTTCAGGTGCAGTGGCGATGAACTCGGCGGCGCTGATGCCCTGGTCCGGGTTCATGCGCATGTCCAGAGGGCCATCATTGAGGAAGCTGAAGCCCCGCTCGGGGTCATCCAGCTGCGGCGAGGAAACGCCCAGGTCCAGCAATACGCCGCTGACCTTGCCATCCAGGCCACGCTCGGCCACTTCCGCGCCCAGCTCGGCAAAGCTGCGCTGCACAATGACAAAGCGGCCGTCTTCGGCCGCCAGCGCTTGCCCCGTGGCAATCGCCTGTGGATCTTTGTCGAAACCCAGCAGCCGCCCTTGCGGCCCGAGCTTGCTGAGAATCAGCCGGCTGTGCCCGCCACGGCCAAAGGTGCCGTCCAGATAGCAACCGTCGGCGCGCAGGGCCAATGCCTCGACAGCTTCGTCGAGCAGGACGGTAATGTGGTTGAAGCCGCTATCTATGGTCACAGGATCAGGTCACGCAATTCGTCGGGCATGGCGCCCGGTTGTTGAATAGCTGCAAGGTCTGCTGCCGAAACCGCGTTCCAGGCATCTTCATCCCACAGCTGGAATTTGTTCAGTTGCCCTACCAGCATCGCCTTCTTGTCGAGCTTGGCGTACTCACGCAGACGGGGCGGTACCAGGAAACGCCCACTGCCATCGAGCTCCAGGTCAACCGCGTTACCGATCAGCAAACGCTGAAGGCGGCGGTTTTCCTCACGCAACGATGGCAAGGCACGCAACTTGGCTTCTATCTGTTCCCACTCATCGAGGGGATAAACACACAAGCAGGGGTCAACGGCGTCGATGGTCACGATCAGCTGACCATTGCAACGCGAATCGAGCTCGTCACGGTACCGGCTCGGCATGGCGAGACGGCCCTTGGCATCGAGGCTGACGGCGTTGGCTCCGCGGAACACGGCTGCGATTCCCCACAATGTTAGCTTTTTTGTGCCAGAAAACCCACTTCATCCCACTTTCTGCCACTTGCGCACACTATAGGAATCCGCCCGCAGCACCGTCAAGGCACGTTCGGAAGGAAAAGCCTTACAGGACCGAGATTTAGCGCAATAAAGGAATGCGGAAGGACTACCGAGCAGAAAAAAACACGAGAAAAATCAAACCCACGCAGGCGAATGGAGTTCGAAGTTAAAGTGATTTATTAAGAGTAAGATTTTTTCGGTATTACCAGAGGGCATCTGCTATCGAATAAAGCAGGGAGGGAAAGGTGGAGAGTCGATCTGTAAGCCGGGTTTTGTCGAGGACAGTCATTCCTCTACGACGGCCATCACTGGACGCCTCTAGCAACCTACCCGGTTCCGACGCGGGCCACGCCTAATGGAACCCTATTTGGTCTTGCTCCGAGTGGGGTTTACCTAGCCACGAACTGTTGCCAGCCGTGCGGTGCGCTCTTACCGCACCTTTTCACCCTTACCGGCACCGAAGTGCTTAGGCGGTTATTTTCTGTGGCACTTTCCGTAGGCTCGCGCCTCCCAGGCGTTACCTGGCACTCTGCCCTATGGAGCCCGGACTTTCCTCCCCCTGCTGTTGCGGAACAAAAGCAGGCAGCGACTGTCCGATCGACTCTCCACCGCCAAGATTAACGGCACGCGCGCCCAAGAACAAGCAATACCGGCATTTATATCAATATGCCACTATTCGGTTTTCTGCTTTTCCAGTGCAAGTTGATACAGCAGGTTCTTGCGCACCCCGGTAATTTCCGCAGCCAGCGCCGCCGCCCGCTTGAGTGGCAGCTCGGCCAGCAGCAGGTCGAGCACCCGTTGCGCTTCGGCACTGATCGCCTGTTCGCCCTCCGGCGCACTCCAGCCACCAACCAGTACCACGCACTCACCGCGCTGCTGGTTGCTGTCACCAGCAACGAAGGCGCGAAGCTCGGCCAGGGGCAGGCCCTTGAGGGTCTCGAAGGTCTTGGTCAGCTCACGCGCCAACAGCGCCGGGCGCTCGCCACCGAATACCGCTTCCATGTCTTCAAGGCATTCCAGGATACGGTGCGGGGCCTCGTAGAAGATCAGCGTGCGCGGTTCTTCCTTTACCTGCTCCAGGCGCGCCCGCCGTCCCGCCGCCTTGGCCGGCAGGAAGCCTTCGAAGATGAAACGGTCCGACGGCAGGCCGGCTGCCGACAGCGCGGCGATCAGAGCGCAGGCGCCCGGCACCGGGACCACATTTACCCCCGCAGCACGCGCCTGGCGCACCAGGTGGTACCCCGGATCGGAAATCAGCGGCGTGCCGGCATCGGAAACCAACGCCACATTCTCGCCTGCCAGCAGCTTGGTGAGAAAACGCCCGCCCTCGTCACGCTCGTTGTGTTCATGGCAGGCCGCCAGCGGCGTGTCGATGCCGAAGTGCTGCAGCAGACGGACCGAATGACGGGTATCTTCCGCCGCGATCAGGGCCACGTCCGCCAGCACCTTCAGCGCCCGGGCACTCATGTCGTCGAGGTTGCCGATAGGGGTTGCGACCACATACAGCGTCCCCACCGTGGATTTCGAAGCCCCTGCCACATCAGTCACTGCGCACACCTGTCGTTCGGATCAAAGGCGCCATTGTAGCCCGAGCGCCTGCAACAGGGCGCAAAGAACTTCGCCGACGACCGATGGCAGGCCTCCTATAGTGAAGGATCGACACGGCAACATCGCGCCCCGGCCAGCGCTTGGGTACAATTGCCGGCCACCTTGATCGAGTAACAGGACCTTTACATGATCGCTTGCCTGCGGCTGTTCACAGCCCTCTGCCTTGCTGCCTTGCTGGCAGCCTGCGCCAGCTCGCCCTCATCCAGCCTGGGCGAACTGCCACGCACCCCGGACGCCAGCATCGAGCAACTGCTCGAAAAGGCTGCTTCCAGCAAGTCCGCGGAAGACGCCGCGCTGCTGCGCCTGAGCGCAGCCGACCTGGCCTACAGGCAGAAGGACTTCCCACGCGCCGCACGCATCCTCGAGCAGGTGCCGCTGGACACACTCAAGCCGGCCCAGCAAGTGTTCGCCAGCACCCTCGGTGCCGAGCTGGCCATGAGCCGCAACCAGCCCAAGGCTGCCCTGGCCGCCCTGGCCCACCCCAGCCTGCAGCGCGTCGCCGAACTGCCGGAAGAACAGCAAGCGCGCACCTACAGCGTGCACGCGGCCGCCCTCGAAGCCGATGGCCAGGCCCTCGCCGCCGCGCAACAGCGCGTGCTGCTGGGCCCGCTGCTCAGCGGTCAGGCCGCCAGCGCCAACAATGACGCCATCTGGGCACTGGTCGCCTCGCTGCCGGCAGAGCAACTGCAGCAGCCAGGCAACGACCAGACCCTTGCCGGCTGGACCAGCCTGGCCTTCGCGGTAAAAAGCGCCGGTACCCTGGAACAGCAGCAAGCGGCGATCGACGCCTGGGTCAAACAGCACCCGGACCACCCGGCCGCCCAGCAACTGCCGCTGGCTCTGACCAAGCTCAAGGAGCTGGCCAGCCAACCGCTGACCAAGATTGCCCTGCTGCTGCCTCAGGAAGGCCCGCTTGCCGGTGTTGCCCGCGCCCTGCGTGACGGTTTCATGGCTGCACACTTCCAGGCCCAGCAAGCCGGCCAGCAGGCGCCAGCCGTGCAGGTATTCGACAGCTCGCGCATCGGCTCGCTCGACGACTTCTATCGCCAGGCCCAGGCCGCAGGCGTACAGCTGGTCATCGGCCCGCTGGAAAAACCGCTGGTCAAGCAACTGGCTGCCAAGCCACAACTGCCGATCACCACCCTGGCCCTGAACTACGCCGACGCCGGCCAGAAGGCTCCACCGCAGCTGTTCCAGTTCGGCCTCGCTGCCGAAGACGAAGCCCGTGAAGTGGCCCGTCGCGCCCGCGCCGATGGCATGGTCCGCGCAGTTGCCCTGGTGCCGAGCGGCGAATGGGGCGATCGTGTGCTTGCCGCCTTCCGCCAGGACTGGGAAGGCAACGGTGGCACTCTGCTCGCCGCCGAACGCATCGCCCAGCCGGTCGCATTGGCCCAGCAGATTGCCGACCTGTTCCAGTTGCGCCAGAGCGAAGGCCGCGCCAAGAGCCTGCAGAGCACGGTAGGTGGCAGCATCGCCGCGCAGCCGTCGCGCCGCCAGGACATCGACTTCATCTTCCTCGCCTCGACCCCGCAACAGGCCCAGCAGATCAAGCCGACCCTGAACTTCCAGTACGCCGGTGACGTGCCGGTCTACGCCACTTCGAACCTGTATAGCGCCAGTGGTGACGTCAACCAGTACAACGACATGAACGGTATCCGCTTCTGCGAAACCCCGTGGCTGCTCGATACCAGCAACAGCCTGCGCCAGCAGGTCGTGCAGCAATGGCCGCAAGCGGCAGGCAGCCTGGGCCGCCTGTATGCCATGGGCGTCGACGCCTACAGCCTGGCGCCGCGCCTGGGCCAGCTGAAAGCGCTACCGGACAACCGCGTACTGGGCCTTTCGGGCAGCCTGAGCATGAACGCCAACCAGCGTGTCGAGCGCCAGCTACCTTGGGCCGAGTTCGTCGGTGGCCAGGTCCAGCGCCTGCCTGACACTCCTCGCTGATGGCAGCAGCGTCGCCCACCAGCGCCGGGCAGGCAGCGGAAAGCCAGGCCCTTGAATATCTTCAAGGGCAGGGCCTGCAACTGCTGGCGCGCAACTGGCGATGCAAAGGCGGTGAGCTTGATCTGGTCATGCTCGACGCCGATACAGTAGTATTCGTCGAAGTCCGCTACCGGTTGCACGCGGGCTTCGGTGGCGCCCTCGGCAGTATCGACGGGCGCAAGCAGAAACGGTTGGTGCTCGCCGCCAGCCTGTTCCTGCAGAAGGAGCCCCACTGGGGCAACCACCCCTGCCGCTTCGACGTAGTCGCCCTACAGGGCAGCCACCATGCAGGCAGACCGCTTCAATGGCTGAAAAACGCCTTCGAATGCTGAACCCATTCCGATTTTTTTGCTCTATGTTTCGCGGGCTGGTCGTTGTTGCGCGTAGCAAAGGCCACCGCCCCACTTAAGGTCACCAGATGGACATGCAATCCCGAATTCGCCGGCTATTCCAGGCCAGCATCGATACCAAGCAACAGGCAATGGACATCCTGGCACCGCACATCGAGCAGGCCAGCCTGGTCATGGTCAACGCGCTGCTCAACGAGGGCAAGATGCTCGCCTGTGGCAACGGCGGCTCGGCCGGCGATGCCCAGCACTTTTCCTCCGAGCTGCTCAACCGCTTTGAGCGCGAACGCCCGAGCCTGCCGGCCATCGCGCTGACCACCGACAGCTCGACCTTGACCTCGATCGCCAACGACTACAGCTACAACGAAGTCTTTTCCAAGCAGATCCGCGCGCTGGGCCAGCCCGGTGACGTTCTGCTGGCGATCTCCACCAGCGGCAACTCGGCCAACGTGATCCAGGCGATCCAGGCCGCACATGACCGCGAAATGATTGTCGTAGCATTGACTGGTCGCGATGGCGGCGGCATGGCTTCGCTGCTGCTGCCTGAAGACGTGGAAATCCGCGTACCTTCGACGGTTACCGCGCGTATCCAGGAAGTCCACCTGCTGGCGATCCACTGCCTGTGTGATCTGATCGACAGCCAACTGTTCGGGAGTGAAGAATGACCCCTATGCGCCTCGGCCTTATGGCCCTGACCCTGTGCCTGAGCGTCACTGGTTGCAGCTCGGTACTGACCTCTACCCGCAATTCGCCGATCGAGGACGATCGCGGAACGCGCACCATCGGCAGCAAGATCGACGACTCGCTGATCGAAACCAAGGCTTCGGTCAACATCGCCAAGGCCAGCCCTGACCTGGACAAAGGTTCGCACATCGTTGTCAGCAGCTACAACGGCATCGTCCTGCTGGCCGGCCAGACACCGCGCGCCGACCTCAAGAGCCTCGCCGAGCAGACTGCCAGCCAGGTACAGCGCGTCAAGAAAGTGCACAACGAGCTGCAGGTGATGCAACCCTCCTCCATCCTGGCGCGCAACAACGACGCCTGGCTGACCACCAAGATCAAGACCCAGATGCTGACCGACAATGCCGTGCCCAGCTCGCGCATCAAGGTGATTACCGAGAATGGCATCGTTTACCTGCTTGGCCTGGTGACCCAACAGGAGGCCAACTCGGCCACTGCCGTGGTACAGGGCGTTTCGGGCGTGCAGAAGATCGTCAAGCTGTTCGAGTACATCGACTGATTCATCAGCCTGTGCTGGCCTCTTCGCGGGCTTGCCCGCTCCCACAGGGATACGCTAACCCCTGTGGGAGCGGGCAAGCCCGCGAAGAGGCCAGTACAGGCAAGCACAACACCTTGTCTTTTCAGAAATCCAGGAAACACCGCATGAAAAAGCTTCTGCTGCCTGCCCTGCTGTTCGGCACTTTCGCCACCCTGGCCGGCTGCTCTACACCAAGCCTGATCACCCTCAACGATGGCCGTGAAATCCAGGCCGTCGACGTACCGAAGTTCGACCGTGACGCCGGCTTCTATGAGTTCCAGCAACTCGACGGCAAGCGTACCCGCATCAACAAGGACCAGGTACGTACCATCAGCGACTTGTAAGCAGGGCTGGCGTAATTAAAAAAAGGCGATCCGGTTGGATCGCCTTTTTTATTACTTGACCACTTTCAGACTTGGTCGACCAGTCGGGCGTGGCGGCTGGCCACCACCCTCTGGCGGGCCATCGTCATCCGGCTGCACATCATCATCTTCCTGCTCATCGTCATCCATCATGGACGACTCCAGCTCGAAGACCATACCCTGGCCATTCTCGCGGGCGTAAATACCCAGGATGGCGCCAACCGGCACGTACAGCGAGTGAGCCACGCCGCCGAAGCGGCCCTCGAAGCTGACCGCGTCGTTGTCCATGTGCAGGCTGCGCACGGCACTTGGCGAGATGTTCAAGACGATCTGGCCATCACTGGCGAAACCGTCCGGCACCTGGACCTTCGGGAATTCGGCATTGACCAGCATATGGGGCGTGCAATCGTTGTCGACGATCCACTCGTACAGTGCTCGAACCAGATAGGGGCGACTGGAGTTCATCAACGGCTCCTTAAAGCTTGCGCATTTCACGTTCTACAGAGGACAGGCTCGCCTGGAAAGGCTCGCGGGCGAACTGCCGCTCCATGTAATCCAGCAGCGGCTTGGCTTGCCGCGGCAACTCGATACCCAACACCGGCAGACGCCAGAGGATGGGCAGTAGACAACAATCGACCAGGCTTTGCTCCTCACTCATGAAGCAGGCGTACTCGCCGAACAACGGCGAGACGCCGGTCAGGCTCTCACGCAATGCCTTGCGCGCTTCGGTTCGGGCAGCCTCGCTACTGCGCGGATCGAGCACGGTATCGGCCAGGGAGCACCAGTCACGCTGGATGCGGTGCATCAGCAAGCGACTGTTCCCCCGCGCAACCGGGTACACCGGCATTAGCGGCGGATGTGGATAACGCTCCTCGAGATACTCCATCACCACGGTCGATTCATACAGCGCCAGGTCACGGTCGACCAGGGTCGGCACGCTGCCGTAAGGATTCACCTCGACCAGCTTGGGCGGCAGTCGACCGGGATCGACATCGATGACCTGCACGCTGATGCCCTTCTCGGCCAGCACGAGGCGTACCCGATGAGAATAGTGATCAGCGGGGTCGGAATAGCAGGCTAACCTGTTGGTTGCGCCCATGTAGCGCCTCCTCGTACGGGATGCTTGTAAAACTGTAAATGAAAACGCGCCCGTGGGGACCTGGCAGATCTGCCAGGCCACCACGGGCGCGTTCAACAACCAGAAACTACTGCGTGATCAGTGCACGTCCTTCCAGTATTCACGCTTGAGCAAATAGGCGAATACGAAGAAGAAAGCCAGGTACAGCAACACGTAGGTACCGATGCGCTGGCTTTCCAGTTTGACCGGGTTGGCCGAATAGGCCAGGAAGGTCACCAGGTTCTTGACCTTCTCGTCGAACTGCTCGGTCGTCAGGGTACCGGAATTCGGCGTAATGGTCAGCTGGTCGCAGGCTTCATGGGTCAGCGGGCTACCAGTCAGTGGGTCGAATTGCTTCTTGCCATCGGTCACGGTCTGCACCTGCTTGCAGCCAACCACCTGGTTACCCTGCAAGCCGACCAGCACGTTAGGCATGCCGACGTTCGGGAACACCTTGTTGTTCACCCCATAAGGCCGCGACGGGTCCTCATAGAAGCTGCGCAGGTAGGTGTACAACCAGTCGGTACCACGCACTCGGGCCACCAGTGTCAGGTCGGGCGGTGCGGCGCCGAACCAGGTCTTGGCGTCACTGGGCTTCATGCCGATCTGCATGTGGTCACCGATCTTGGCACCGGTGAACACCAGCTTCTCGAGCATCAGCTCGTGGGGGATGCCCAGGTCATCGGCAACCCGCTCGTAACGCTGGAACTTCGCACTGTGGCAACCCATGCAATAGTTGGCAAAGGTACGCGCACCGTCCTGCATGGCGGCCTTGTCGCTCAGGTCGATGTCGACCTTGTCCAGCTCCAGGCCCGTTTCGGCCGCGAAGGAAAAGGCAGGCATCACTGCCAGCAAAAATACTGCAATCAACTTTTTCATCAGCCAGTCACCCTTTCCGGAACCGGTTTGGTCTTCTCGAGCCTTGTGTAGAACGGCATCAGCAGGAAGTAGGCGAAGTACAACACCGTGCACACCTGCGACAGCAAGGTACGCCCAGGTGTCGGCGCCAGCACGCCCAGTATGCCGAGGATGACGAAGGCCACGCAGAACACCAGCAGGAAGAGCTTGCTGATCCAGCCCTTGTAGCGCATGGAGCGGACCGGGCTGCGGTCGAGCCAGGGCAAGACGAACAACACGGCAATGGCCGCACCCATGGCAATGACGCCCATCAGCTTGTCAGGCACCGCACGCAGGATCGCGTAGAACGGCGTGAAGTACCACACAGGCGCAATGTGCTCGGGGGTCTTGAAGGCGTTCGCCTGCTCGAAGTTAGGTTTCTCCAGGAAGTAACCGCCCATTTCCGGGAAGAAGAACACCACGGCGCAGAACACGAACAGGAACACCACCACGCCGACAATATCCTTGACGGTGTAGTACGGGTGGAACGGGATACCGTCCAGCGGGATACCGTTTTCGTCCTTTTTCTTCTTGATGTCGACGCCATCGGGGTTGTTCGAACCCACTTCGTGAAGGGCGAGGATGTGCAGGACCACCAGGCCGAGAATCACGATCGGCAAGGCAACCACGTGCAGGGCGAAGAAGCGGTTCAGAGTGATACCCGAGATCAGGTAGTCACCACGGATCCACTGGGTGAGGTCGCCACCGATCACCGGAATGGCACCGAACAGCGAGATGATCACCTGGGCACCCCAGTACGACATCTGGCCCCACGGCAGCAGGTAGCCCATGAAGGCTTCGGCCATCAGCGCCAGGTAGATCAGCATGCCGAACAGCCACACCAGTTCACGCGGCTTCTGGTAGGAACCGTAGAGCAGGCCGCGGAACATGTGCAGGTAGACGACGATGAAGAACGCCGATGCACCTGTGGAGTGCAGGTAGCGCAGGATCCAGCCGTATTCCACATCCCGCATGATGTACTCGACCGAGGCGAACGCCTCTTCTGCCGAGGGTGTGAAGCTCATGGTCAGCCACACACCGGTGACGATCTGGTTGACCAGCACCAGCAACGCCAGCGAGCCGAAGAAGTACAGGAAGTTGAAGTTCTTGGGTGCGTAATACTTGCTCAGGTGGTCTTCCCACATCTTGGTCGCGGGGAAGCGAGCATCAATCCAGTCCATGAACTTGCTCATCATGCGTTCTCCTGGTCAACGCCGATGACGACGATCTCGTCCGACTCGTAAGAGTGCGGTGGCACGGGCAGGTTGAGTGGCGCCGGCTGCGACTTGTAGACACGGCCGGCCAGGTCGTAGTGGGAACCGTGGCATGGGCAGAAATAGCCACCGACCCATTTCGGGCCAAGGTCAGCGGGTGCGACTTCCGGGCGGAAGGTGGGCGAGCAGCCCAGGTGTGTGCACAGGCCAACAAGGATGAGGATTTCCGGCTTGATCGAACGAACCTGCGGATCGACGTAGGTGGGCTGCACCGAGGCCTTGGACTCGGGGTCAGCCAGATCACCTACGACCTTTTTCAGGTTACCGAGGATCTCGTCCGTTCGCCGCACGATGAACACTGGCTGGCCGCGCCACTCGGCCACCATCTGCTGCCCGGCCTCGACCTTGGCGATATTGACCTTCACCGGTGCACCCGCGGCTTTCGCCTTGGCACTGGGAAACCATGACCCCACGAACGGTACCGCAGCCCCCACTGCCCCCGCCGCCCCGACTACGGATGTCGCGGCTACGAGGAAGCGGCGCCGGCCTGCGTTGACGCCGTCATTGCTCATTCAGTCCTCTCCCATCAGCTTGCTTGACCAGTTGGACCTGGCCTGTACTTAGGTAATGTCTGTGGCACTAAAAATTGGCCGCCATGGTAAGAAACAAATCCACACACTGACAAGGTGATTACCCGGGGAACGGGCTACAACCCTCGCTTTGCTTGATCTGCGTCTATGCGGCAAGTCGTCACGGACATGCTGACAGGTTAGTTCAAGACATAAAAAAAGCCCGGTTCCAAAGAACCGGGCTTTTTTCGACTGCCGAAGCGGTATTAACGCTTGGAGTACTGAGGACGCTTACGCGCTTTACGCAGACCCACTTTCTTACGCTCGACTTCACGAGCGTCGCGGGTGACGTAGCCAGCACGACGCAGAGCGCCACGCAGGGTTTCGTCGTATTCCATCAGAGCGCGGGTGATACCGTGACGGATCGCACCGGCTTGACCGCTGACACCACCACCGGAAACGGTGACGTAGATGTCGAACTTCTCAACGGTTTCGGTCAGCTCGAGCGGCTGACGAACAACCATGCGAGCGGTTTCGCGACCGAAGAACACGTCCAGAGAACGGTTGTTGATGGAAATGTTACCAGTACCCGGACGCAGGAATACGCGAGCGGTTGCGGTCTTGCGACGGCCAGTGCCGTAGTTTTGAGTCGCCGACATAATGAACTATCCCGTTAGATCTTCAGTTCTTGAGGCTGCTGAGCAGTGTGTGGGTGAGCAGCACCCGCGTACACTTTCAGCTTGCGGTACATGTCGCGACCCAGCGGGTTCTTCGGCAGCATGCCTTTGACCGCAGTTTCGATAACACGCTCAGGGGCCTTGGCGATCAACTTCTCGAAGTTGATTTCCTTGATACCGCCCGGGAAACCGGAGTGGGAGTAGTACATCTTGTCGGAAGACTTGGCACCAGTCACACGAACCTGCTCGGCGTTGATAACGACGATGTAGTCGCCGGTGTCAACGTGAGGGGTGTATTCTGGCTTGTGTTTGCCACGCAGACGGCTAGCGATTTCGGTAGCCAGACGACCCAGGGTCTGGCCAGCGGCGTCGACTACGAACCACTCGCGCTTTACTGTTTCCGGTTTAGCAGTAAAAGTTTTCATTCTCTAAAGCCTCAGAGGCCGCCCAGCGAAAAATAGACGGCGAATCTTACTGGATAGTGCACAGCTTGCCAAGGGCAAGCGCGCAGCCGAACGCTGACGCTTTTGGGGGCTCGGGTCAGGCACGCCAATGTTCGACGGGGTTCTTCCTGCGTGGCGGTGCATCACTTCCGCCACACGGAGAGGTGCCGAATTATCCAGATTGCGCGAAAAATTTCAACCTGCTTTGATGGGCTTCTTTGCCAAGGAGTGTCTATCCGATGGAATACCGCCAGCTTGGCCGTACCGACCTCAATGTCAGCGCCCTGTGCCTTGGAACCATGACCTGGGGCGAACAGAACAGTCAGGCCGAGGCCTTCGAGCAGATTGCCCGGGCCAAGGCCGCCGGGGTCAACTTCATCGACACCGCCGAAATGTACCCGGTGCCGCCCCGCCCCGAAACCTACGCCGCCACCGAGCGCATCATCGGCAACTGGTTCCGTGACAATGGCGATCGCGACGACTGGGTGCTGGCCAGCAAGGTCGCCGGCCCCGGCAACGGCATCAGCCACATTCGCGACGGCCAGCTCAAGCACAACCGCCAGCATATCGTCGCGGCGCTGGACGAGAGTCTCAAGCGCCTGCAGACCGACCGCATCGACCTGTACCAGCTGCACTGGCCCGAGCGCAGCACCAACTTCTTTGGCAAGCTGGGCTACCAGCATTTGCCACAGGACCACTTCACCCCGCTGGAAGAAACCCTCGAAGTGCTCGACGAGCAGGTACGCGCGGGCAAGATCCGCCACATCGGCCTGTCCAACGAAACGCCGTGGGGCACCATGAAGTTCCTGCAACTGGCTGAAAGCCGCGGCTGGCCGCGAGCGGTATCGATCCAGAACCCTTACAACCTGCTCAACCGCAGCTTCGAGGTGGGCCTTGCGGAAGTGGCCATCCGCGAGCAATGCGGCCTGCTGGCCTATTCGCCGCTGGCGTTCGGCATGCTCTCCGGCAAATACGAGAACGGCGCACGCCCGGAAAACGCACGCCTGACCCTGTTCAGCCGCTTTGCCCGTTATTCCAACCCACAGACCGTGGCGGCCTGCAGCCGCTATGTGCAGCTGGCCCGCGAGCACGGCCTGGACCCGGCGCAGATGGCCCTGGCGTTCGTTACCCGGCAGCCGTTCGTGACCAGCAATATCATTGGCGCGACCAGCCTCGATCAGCTGGACAGCAACCTTGCCAGCCTCGCGCTGAGCCTGAGTGATGAACTGCTGGCGGCAATCGAGGCGATTCACCAGGAGCAACCGAACCCGGCGCCTTGAGCCGGACCCTGTGCCCACTTCGAGGCCTGTGGGACACCTGTAGGAGCAGCCTTGTGCTGCGAAGAGGCCTGTATGGCTGAAGGTTGCCTGTGGCAGCAATGGCCTCTTCGCAGCACAAGGCTGCTCCTACCGGTTGGCTCTGCCCCTCTGCTGCACAGGCTAGACACAATCGCCAAAAAATAAGACGATCCAGCCGGTGATTGACCACTCTACCCTATAAGAACAATGACAATGATGTTTACCCAACCCTCCGCGTCGCTGCGGCGCGTCAGCATCCTGGCCATTGACAAGGTGTTCGCTTCGACCTTGATGCAGGCCAAGGATTTCTTCCACCTCGCCAGCTTGCGCTACAGCAAGCAACTGGGCCTGGGCCTGCAGCCCATGTTCGAGATTCGCCTGGTGAGCCCGGACGGCCAGCCCGTGGACAGCTTCAGCAATGTGCAGTTGCCGGTCGAAGGCGGCCTTGACGACGCCGACGTGATCATCCTCCCGGCCTTCTGGGATGACTTCGACAACCTGCTGCAACGTTATCCACAGGTACTGCCTTGGCTGCGTGAACAGCATGCCCGCGGCTCGGTGCTGTGCGCCGAGGCCAGTGGCGTATTCTGGCTGGCCGAGTCCGGCCTGCTCGATGGCAAGGAAGCGACCACCTACTGGCGCTTCTTCAACAGCTTTGCCGAACGCTTCCCGAAGATCCGGCTGAACCAGGACAAGCACCTGACCGATGCAGACAACCTCTATTGCGCCGGCGGGACCACTTCAGCCTGCGACCTGTACATCTATCTGATCGAACGCTTCTGCGGCGCCAACGTGGCCCGCGCCGTGTCCCGCGACATCCTCTACGAAGTGCAGCGCAACTACACCCCGGGACGCATGGGCTTTGGCGGGCAGAAGCTGCACCAGGACCTGATCATCCTGCAGATACAGCACTGGCTGGAAGAGCACTTCGCCGACAAGTTCCGCTTCGAGGACGTGGCTCGCAACCACGGCATGAGCATTCGCAATTTCATGCGGCGTTTCCAGAGCGCTACGGGTGACAAGCCGCTGCACTACCTGCAACGGTTGAGGATCGAGACGGCCAAGGGCTTGTTGTCGAGCACGCGCAAGAGCATCAAGACCATCAGTTATGAGGTGGGCTATGACGATGCCAGTTTCTTTGCGCGGCTGTTCCGCCAGCATACCGAGTTGTCGCCGAACCAGTATCGGCAACAGTTCATGCAAGAGGCTTGAGGCCAATGGGGCTGCTCTGCAGCCCATCGCGACACAAGGCCGCTCCTACAGGGAATCGCGTAATCCTGTAGGAGCAGCCTTGTGTCGCGAAAGGGCCGCAAAGCGGCCCCGGTAATTTCAAGGCTTGTGCGCCCGCGCCAGAAACTCGTGCGACTGCATCTCCAGCAAGCGACTCAGGGTACGCTGGAACTCGAAGGCCAAGCGCCCACCGGTATACAGGTCCTTCAGCTCCACCTCGGCCGAGATGATCAGTTTGACGTTGCGGTCGTAGAACTCGTCCACCATGTTGATGAAGCGGCGGGCGATGTCGTCGGTGGTGACTCCCATCTGCTCCACGTTGCTCAACAGCACGGCATGGAAGATCTTGCCCAGTTCGATGTAGTCGTTCTGGCTGCGGGGGCCGTCGCACAGGGCGCGGAAGTCGAACCAGGCCACGTCGTCACAGGTAAGCAGGGCATTGATCGGGCGATTCTCGATCATCAGCACGTCGTTCTGGACCGCCTGGGTGCACTCGGGGGTCAGTGCCTTGAAGCTTGCGCGCAGGCTCTGGTGAGCCGCTTCATCGAGCGGGTAATGGTAAAGCTCGGCCTGCTCCAGGTGACGCAGGCGGTAGTCGACCCCGCTGTCGACGTTCACCACCTCGGTGTACTGCTTGATCATGGCGATGGCCGGCAGGAAACGCGCGCGCTGCAGGCCGTCCTTGTACAGGCCGTCCGGCACGATGTTGGAGGTAGCCACCAGCGATACGCCGTTCTTGAACAACTCTTCCATCAGGGTGCCGAGAATCATCGCGTCGGTAATGTCCGACACGAAGAATTCGTCGAAACAGATGACCTTGGCTTCTTCGCTGAAGCGCTTGGCAATGATGGTCAGCGGGTTCTTCTCGCCCTTGAGGGTTTTCATTTCCTCGTGCACACGCTTCATGAAGCGGTGGAAGTGCGTGCGCATCTTCTGCTTGAACGGCAGTGCCTCGAAGAAGGTATCGACCAGGTAAGTCTTGCCGCGCCCTACCCCACCCCAGAAGTACAGGCCCTTGACCGGGGTCTGCTCCTTTTTGCCGAACAGCTTGCCGAACACGCCCGGCTTGTTGTTCTGCGCGTGTACCAGGTCATCGTACAGGCGCTGCAGGTGACGCACCGCAGTTTCCTGCGCCGCGTCATGGAAGAAGTCGGGACGTTTCAGATCTGCTTGATATCGTTCTAGGGGCGTCATGATTCGTTAGCGAGGCAACAAAAAACGGGCCGTCACTGTAGCGACAGGCCCGCTTAATGGCAATCAGACTTGCGTCAATATGCCTCATCCAGACCAACTAAGTGCTGGATGGCACCGGCTTTGCCGGTGTTCGCGGGTAAACCCGCTCCTACAGGCGAAATGCCTCAGTCCGGTTGTGGCGCAAGCGCTGCACGCAGGCTTTCGATGGCCGAATCACGGGCTTCGGCGCTGTCGAACTGCGGCCCCTCGGCAACCTGTTCACCGTTCAGCCACAGACCGAAACCCAGGCCTTCGACGCGTACATCCGCCTCGCCACCTTGCTGCAGCTGCTTGCTCACGGCGCCGGCGCTCTTGCCGTCGGCGAAGCTGCGCGACAGCAGCAGTTGCTCGCCATCAGCGGCAAGCAGGCGGAAGCGGAAGCTGCCGTCTTCATCGCGGAAGCTGACGAAACGCGCACTCTTGGCGGCCTTCTTCTTCACTTCGGTGCTGGCCTGCACGCTGCTACGGAACGAACGCAGGCCAACGGCCTCGCGCAGCTGCTCGAGGAATGGCGTGGCGATCTTGCGAGCCTTGGCAGCGCCGGCCAGCAGGATGTCTTCCAGGTCCGCCGGACGGGCGATCAGCTGGTGGTAGTACTCGCGCTTCTCGGCCAGCTGGCCGTCCAGCAGCTGGAACAGCCGCTGCTTGGCCTCGCCCCAGCCCAGGCCCTGCAGCAGCTCTTCACGGAACTCGGCACACTGCGCCGGCGTCGAGAAGGCCTGGAACAGGGTGAACAGGTGAGCGTTGTCCGGGTCTTTCGCCTCGCCAGGCGCACGCGAGTCGGTGACGATGCGCGAGATGGCGTCTTTCATCTCCTTGGCGCTGGTGAATAGCGGGATGGTGTTGTCGTAGCTCTTGGACATCTTGCGCCCGTCCAGGCCCGGCAGGGTCGCCACGCTCTCCTCGATCACCGCTTCCGGCAGGGCGAAGAAGTCCTTGCCCTGGCCGAACAGGTGGTTGAAGCGCTGACCGATGTCGCGGGCCATTTCCACGTGCTGGATCTGGTCACGACCGACCGGCACCTTGTTGGCGTTGAACATCAGGATGTCCGCAGCCATCAGCACCGGGTAGCTGTACAGGCCCATGGTCACGCCGGCATCCGGGTCCTCGCCATTTTCCAGGTTCTTGTCCACCGAGGCCTTGTAGGCGTGTGCACGGTTGAGCAGGCCCTTGGCGCTGACGCAGGTCAGCAGCCAGGTCAGCTCGGGGATTTCCGGGATATCGGACTGGCGGTAGAAGGTCACCTTGTCCGGATCGAGACCGCCGGCCAGCCAGGTGGCGGCAATTTCCAGACGCGAACGCTGGATACGCAGCGGGTCGTCGCACTTGATCAGGGCGTGGTAGTCGGCCAGGAAGTAGAACGAGTCGACACCGGGCTGCTGGCTGGCACGGATCGCCGGGCGGATGGCGCCGGCGTAGTTGCCCAGGTGCGGAGTGCCGGTGGTGGTGATACCGGTGAGAATGCGCGTGGTCATGGGTGTTCGCTTATTCAGGCTTGGCTCAGTTCGAAAGGCGCGGCAGCAGCAGATCCTTCAGATCGGTCAGCTTGCCATGGAAGAAGTGTCCGCATTCTGCCACTTTCAGCAGCTCATGGGGGCGCGACAGGCTGTCGGACCATTCGTAAACCAGCTGCGGCGCGACGACTTCGTCGGCGTCAGGCTGCACCACGGTGATCGGGCAGCGCTGCGGCAGCGGGAAATCCGCCGTCAGGCGCATGACCGCAGGGGCGATCATGAACAGCTGCTGCAGCTCTACTCCAGTGGCCTCCAGGCGGCCGGCCAGGCTGGTGGCGACAAAACCACCGAACGAGAAGCCCATCAGCACCAGCGGCAGGCCCAGATGCTTTTCGCGCAGCCAGGCCGCAGCGGCTTCGGCATCGGCCACCTCGCCAGCGCCCATGTCATGGGTGCCTGCGCTCTGCCCGACGCCACGGTAGTTGAACCGCAAGGTCACGTAGCCGGCGTCACGGGCGGTGCGTTGCAAGGTCGAGACCACCTTGTTGAGCATGGTGCCGCCCTGGACCGGGTTGGGGTGGCAGATCAGCACCACGCCACGTGCATTGGCCACGTCCAGGTACAAGGCTTCCAGCTGGCCGCTGGGGCCATCGATGAACAAGGGGGTTTCGCGGACAAGCAAGGCACTACTCCGTGACCTCGGAAGGGGTCGATTCGTCTAGATGAGGAATTCTGTTCTGATTTGCGATCGCTCGCGGTATACAGCGCAGGTCTGAGCCGTTAACGTAAAGCAAAGCCGTTTATAGAGGAAGGACTCGTGGAACTCTCGCTCCTTGTTTGGTTGTTGCCGACCCTGGCCCTGGTCATCGGTGTGGTGGTTGGGTTCGTCGTCGCTCGCCTGCTGCCCAATGCCGCGCCGAGCAGCACCCAGCGTCAACTGGATGATATCCAGAAGCGCTTCGACAGCTATCAGAACGAAGTGGTTACTCATTTCAACAGCACTGCCGTGCTGGTCAAGAAACTGACCCAAAGCTATCAGGACGTGCAGGACCACCTGGCCGAAGGCGCCAACAGCCTGGCTCTGGACGACGTCACTCGCCAACGCTTGCTGGCAGCCCTGCACTCCGAGGCAGCGCAAGGCCCACGCGACCGTTTGACCCCGCCGAAGGATGCCGAAGTGCCACGCGACTACGCGCCGAAAGCACCGAACTCGCCGGGCATGCTCGACGAGAGCTACGGGCTCAAGCGCTGATCTGCAGAAAATGACAAAGGCCTCGCAAGAGGCCTTTTTCATGGGCTGGATTCACTGGCCTCTTCGCGGGTGAACCCGCTCCCACAGGGGCGGCGCAGGTTTCAAATACTGCGCCTTACCTGTAGGAGCGGGTTTACCCGCGAAGAGGTCGGCCCAGGCAACCTAGCTGCAGGCCTGCAATGCCTGCTCGACATCCGCCAGCAGGTCCTCCACATCTTCCAGCCCCACCGACAGGCGCACCAGCCCCTCCGATATCCCGTGATGGGCCCGCTCCTTCGCGGTATAGCTTGAGTGCGTCATGCTCGCCGGATGCTGCGCCAGCGACTCGGCATCGCCCAGGCTCACCGCCCGCGCAAACAGTTGCAAGGCATTCATGAACCTGCGCCCGGCCTCGATACCCCCCTTTAACTCGAAGGCGATCATCCCGCCCGGCAAACGCATCTGCCGCTGCGCCAGCTCGTACTGTGCAAACGACGGCAAACCCGGGTAGTGAATCAGCTCCACCTGCGGCTGCCGCGCCAAAACTTCGGCCACCTGCTGGGCATTTGCGCAATGGCGGTCCATGCGCAGGGCCAAGGTCTTGATACCGCGCATCAGCAGCGCCGCATCGTGGGGTGACAGCACCGCCCCGGTCATGTCCTTCAGCCCTTCCAGGCGAATGCGGTCAACCAGCGCCTTGCGCCCCACCACCAGCCCGGCAGTGATATCACCGTGGCCACTAAGGTACTTGGTCGCCGAATGCACCACCAGGTCCGCCCCCAGCTCCAGCGGCCGCTGCAGGTAGGGCGTGCAGTAGGTGTTGTCGACCACCACGTGCACATCATGCCCGCGCACCGCCTCGGCCACCGCGGCGATATCCACCAGCTGCATGTTGGGGTTGGCCGGCGTTTCGAAGTAGATCATTCGTGTTTTACTGTTGATCGCCGCTTTCAGGGCCTTGGCGTCGTTCAGGTCGACATGGCGGATCTTCACCCCGAATTCGCCAATGCCATGGTGCAGGAAAGCAAAAGTGCAGCCGTACAAAGTTCGCCCGACGATCAGCTCATCACCAGGGCGCAACAGGGTCCAGATCGTCGAGGTGATGGCCCCCATGCCCGACGCCAATGCCAGCCCTGCCTCGCCACCCTCCAGCGAGGCCATGCGCTGTTCCAGCAGGGCCAAGGTAGGGTTGGAAATGCGGCTGTAGAAATGCCCCGGCTCCTCCCCGGCGAAGCAAGCAGCACCGTATTCGACTGTGGGGAAGGCATAAGTAGCGGTCTGGTACACCGGCGGCACCAGGGCGCCACCGTGGGAAAGCGGATCGTAGCCATGGTGAATGGCCCGCGTGGAAAAACCGGTGTTGTTATGGGAGTCGCGCATGGCAACAGCCTCTTGTGGTTTGCTATAAGCTTATGCCACCGAGCTGCCCGATTTTTTCCAAAATGGCCCACGCATACGCGTGCTTGTTGGAACAAAAATAATAATTACCGGACCAGGAGGGTAAAATATGCCTTCACGCCTCGACCGCACCGACCGCGCCCTGCTCGCTGCCCTGCAGGACAACGCCCGCCTCACCGTTGCCGAACTTGCCGACCAGGTAGCGTTGACCACCTCGCCATGCTGGCGGCGGGTCAAGTTGCTGGAGGACAACGGCTACATCACCGGCTACCAGGCCATCCTCTCGCCCAAGTCACTGGGGTTTGGCGTCACCGCGTTCGTCAGCATCATGATGGACTCGCACACCAAGGACATGGCACTGGCATTCGAACAGCGGCTGATGGAAATTCCCGAGATTGTCGCCTGCCACAACATCTCCGGGCGCTACGACTTCTTGCTGGAGATCCTGGCGCGGGATCTGGAGTCGTTTGGCGAGTTCACCCGGGAAGTGCTGCAACGGTTGCCGGGGGTGAAGGAGATTTACTCGAGTTTTTCCTACAAGGCAGTGAAGGAACGGCGGGTGATACCCGTGTCCGAAAAGCATATTTAGCCCCGCCATGGCAGGGCTTCAACGAGCTGGGGCAAGCCCTGGCGCTAGCCGCACAGTCGTTTTTCCTCCACTAGCGCGAGACAGCAGGATTTTCCAAAGCCGTGATGCGGCGATCCAATTCACGAACAG
Organism: Pseudomonas sp. SA233; assembly: GCF_054792385.1. Taxonomy (NCBI): domain Bacteria; kingdom Pseudomonadati; phylum Pseudomonadota; class Gammaproteobacteria; order Pseudomonadales; family Pseudomonadaceae; genus Pseudomonas; species Pseudomonas sp. SA233. The sequence goes on from NZ_CP096449.1 coordinate 4,775,996, forward strand.
ACTCTATCAAAGGCACCACCAGCTTTTCGTAATCAACGGTCAGCACCCCGTCTTTTTCATGCACCAACTCCGGGTACACCTTCTGCACCTCCTGGGCGAGCACAGCAAGGTCATCCCTGCCGGACTCTTTCCACTTCATCCGCACCCCATGAATCTTCAGCAGGGTATCGGTGGAGCCCAACAGTTCGGTGATATCGGTCTTCAACCGAACATCGCTGAATGGGCAACATTTGGCCCCAAGATCGGCGTGTGCCGTACCCGATAATCCAGCAGCCAATACCAGCGTACATGCCGCAAAATATTGAGGAAATTTCACCGCTAGGCCTCCTTAGTTGTTAGAGCACCCAGAGTGAACGGAGGGCCTCCTACCCAAAAGTCGGTTTTTTCGCCCGGCACAGCAGGAAAAGGCGGCGCAGCTTGTAGGATGAAGCGCAGAGAGCGGTCAAACCGTACAAGGTACGCCATCTATCAGGGTCTGCACGCATGGCAAGATGCTCAATAAAAAACCCCGCCGAGGCGGGGTTTTCCTTGCAGGCTAGCGCTTAGATCGCGCCACGCTGACGCAGCACGTCCAGCACCTGCTTCACGCCCTCATCCACGCTCGTGGCCTGGGTATCGATCACAAGGTCGGCATCCAGCGGCACATCGTACGGGAAGCTTTCGCCCGGGATGTTGTCGCCACCAGCAGCGTACAAGCCTTGCGGGTCACGCTCACGGCAGGCCAGCGGCGAGGCCTGGACGTAAACGGTCACCAGGCGCTCCTTGCCGATCAATGCCTTGGCCTGTTCGCGGCCTTCTGCATCCGGGGCCACGAACGCGGCCAGAGTCAGCAGACCGGCTTCGTTGAACTGGCGCGCCACATGGGCGGCGCGGCGCCAGTTCTCGGTGCGGCCGGCACGGTCCTGCGGCAAGCCCTTGTTCAGGTCATGACGCAGGTTCTGGCCGTCGAGCACGTACACTGCACGGCCCATGTCGAACAGCTTGCGCTCCACGGCGTAGGCCAGGGTGCTCTTGCCAGCGCCGGACAGGCCACTGAACAGCACGGTGGCAGGCTGCTGGCCGAAGCGCAGGGCGCGCTCTTCGGTGGCCACATGGCACAGCTTGCCATGATGGCCGGTGCTGCCGTGCGGCAGGACTGGCGGGGCGATGATCATGCCGGCGCCGACCGTGCCGTTGGTCAGCCGGTCGATGACGATGAACGCACCGGTGGTGCGGTTGCTTTCGTAACCGTCCAGGGCAATCGAGGCGTCCAGGGACACCTTGACGCGGCCGATCTCGTTCAGTTGCAGCGCGCTGGCAGCGCCCTGCTCCAGGGTGTTCACATCGACCTTGTGGGTGATGCTGGCAATCGAGCCCGGCACGTAGCTGGTGGCGCGCTTGATGTCGTATTTCTTGCCCGGGAGCATCGGCTCCTCGGCCATCCACACCAGCATGGCGTCGAACTGGTCGGTGACCGGCGGAACGTTGTCGGCATGCACCAGCAGGTCGCCACGGGAGATGTCGATCTCGTCTTCCATGGTCAGGGTCACGGCCTGGCCGGGGCCTGCGTTTTCCAGCTCGCCTTCGTAGGTGACGATGGACTTGACGCGGCTGCTCTTGCCCGACGGCAGCACGACGATTTCATCGCCCTTGTGCACCACGCCGCTGGCGATGGTGCCCGCGAAACCGCGGAAGTTCAGGTTCGGGCGGTTGACGTACTGCACCGGGAAGCGCAGGTCGGTGAAGTTGCGGTCGGCCGACACTTCGACGGTTTCGAGGATTTCCATCAACGTCGGGCCGGCGTACCACGGCGAACGCTCGCTGTGGTTGACCACGTTGTCGCCCTTGAGCGCCGACATCGGCACGAAGTGCAGGCTGCTCGGTACCAGGTTGATGGCTTCAGCGAACTTCAGGTAGTCGGCCTTGATCGACTCGAACACGCCCTGGTCGAAGCCTTTGAGGTCCATCTTGTTGACCGCGACGACGATGTGCTTGATGCCCAGCAGCGAGGCAATGTAGCTGTGGCGGCGGGTCTGGGTCTGCACGCCGTAGCGGGCATCGACCAGAATGATCGCCAGGTCGCAGGTGGACGCGCCGGTGGCCATGTTGCGGGTGTACTGCTCGTGGCCCGGGGTGTCGGCAATGATGAACTTGCGCTTGGCGGTGGAGAAATAGCGGTAGGCGACATCGATGGTGATGCCCTGCTCGCGCTCGGCCTGCAGACCGTCGACCAGCAACGCCAGGTCGACTTCCTCGCCGGTGGTGCCGACCTTTTTCGAATCGCGAGTGATGGCCTCGAGGTGGTCCTCGTAGATCATCTTCGAGTCATGCAGCAAGCGCCCGATCAGGGTGCTCTTGCCGTCATCCACGTTGCCGCAGGTGAGAAAACGCAGCAGTTCTTTGCGCTCGTGCTGAGCCAGATAAGCGAGGATGTCTTCGCTGATCAAATCGGATTGGTGCGACATGGAGTAACCCTGAAAATTAGAAGTAGCCCTGACGTTTCTTGTCTTCCATGGAACCGGCGCCATCGTGGTCGATGACTCGGCCCTGGCGCTCGGAAGTGCGCGTCAGGAGCATTTCCTGAATGATGTCGGTGAGCGTCTCGGCTTCCGACTCGACAGCGCCCGTGAGCGGGTAGCAGCCAAGGGTACGGAAACGCACCTTTTTCTTGACGATGCGCGCTTTCTCTTCATCGGTGAGATGTTCGAGGATGCGCTCGTCGTCGATCATGATCAGGGTGCCGTTCTTCTCGATGACTTCGCGCTCGGCGGCGAAGTACAGCGGCACGATCGGGATGCCTTCGAGGTAGATGTACTGCCAGATGTCCAGCTCGGTCCAGTTCGACAGCGGGAAGACGCGGATCGACTCGCCCTTGTTGACCTTGCCGTTGTACACGTTCCACAGTTCCGGGCGCTGGTTCTTCGGGTCCCAGCGGTGCTTGCTGTCACGGAACGAGTAAACGCGCTCCTTGGCCCGCGACTTCTCTTCGTCGCGGCGCGCACCACCGAAGGCGGCATCGAAACCATGCTTGTCCAGCGCCTGCTTCAGGCCCTGGGTCTTCATGATGTCGGTGTGCTTGGAGCTGCCATGGGTGAACGGGTTGATACCCTGCGCCACACCCTCGGGGTTGACGTGGGTGATCAGCTCCAGGCCCATTTCCTCGACCATCTTGTCGCGGAAGCTGTACATCTCCTGGAATTTCCACTGCGTGTCGACGTGCATCACCGGGAACGGCAACTTGCCTGGGAAAAAGGCCTTGCGCGCCAGGTGCAGCATCACGGCGGAATCCTTGCCGATCGAGTACAGCATCACCGGGTTGTCGAACTCGGCGGCCACCTCGCGGATGATGTGGATGCTCTCCGCCTCCAGCTGTTTCAAGTGCGTCAGTTTGTCGACCATGGCTACTCACGAAAAACGATCTTATGGACGGCCTGCGGGCCGTGTTCGAGCGAGCCACTTTATCACAGCGGCTGCTTCTATTTAGGAGGCTGGCTAGATCGAAAAAGTCTAACGATATGACTGGGGGTTTGGGCTGGCAGGCCCGGTATTGGTCTCTGGACAGGCACAGGGTCTGTAGAAGCAGCCTTGTGCTGCGAAGAGGCCGTTACTGCCCAAAAAGCTCTTTTGCCTCACTGGCCTCTTCGCAGCACAAGGCTGCTCCTACAGGGACCGCGCCATCAACACTGTATCCGCGAAGAAGGCGACGCCGATGTCAGATCGGGTTCGGGCAATCGATGAACAGGTGCTCCACGGCAAAGCGCCGCGCCAGGTAATCACCCAGCGCCTGCACCCCATACCGCTCGGTGGCATGGTGCCCGGCGGCAATGAAGCTGACGCCATTCTCGCGGGCACTATGGTAGGTCTGCTCCGACGCCTCGCCGGTCAGGTACAGGTCCACCCCGGCCGCGATCGCCGTGTCGATGTAGCCCTGCCCGCCTCCGGTGCACCAGCCGACCCGCCGGATCATCTGCTCACCTTCGATCAGCAGAGGCTCACGCCCCAGCACCTCCCGCACCCGCCGGGCGAAATCGAGCGCGGTCATCGGCTCGGCCAGCGAGCCGACCAGGCCGACCACCTTGGGGTTCTCCGGGTCCAGCGGCCCTTCGACGGTGATGTCCAGCTGCCGCGCCAGCTGCACGTTGTTGCCCACGTCCGGGTGCACGTCCAACGGCAGGTGGAACGCGAGCAGGCTGATGTCGTTGTTCAACAGGGTCTTCAGCCGGCGCTGCCGGATGCCGGTGACGCAGGGGTTCTCTCCCTTCCAGAAGTAGCCATGGTGCACCAGCACAAGGTCGGCCTCGGCTTCGACTGCCGCATCCAGCAACGCCTGGCTGGCGGTAACGCCGCTGACGATGCGGCTGACCTGCGGCCGGCCTTCGACCTGCAGGCCGTTGGGGCAATAATCCTGGATCTTCGCGCTGCCCAGGTAACGCTCGGCTTCCTCGACCAGGGTGTTCAGAGCGACGGCCATGAAAATCTCCTCGAAATCTGCGTTTTTCTCGGGCACAACGCCCATGCAACGCCCGTATAATGCCGGCCATTATGGGCCGTCGCCGGCACTGGGGGAACCGGTGTATGATCGCGCGCGCTCATGCCCACCGCACGGTCACCATCCCCGGCTCTTTCCAGGATTCATTCATGTTCAAGGCTTTGCGTTATTTTGGCTGGCCCCTGCTTACCGGCGTACTGATCGCCATGCTGATCATCCAGCGCTTCCCGGAGTGGGTCGGCCTGCCCAGCCAGGACGTCAACCTGCAACAGGCACCGCAGACCACGCGGATCATGCAGGGCCCGGTATCCTATGCCGACGCGGTAACCCTGGCCGCCCCGGCGGTGGTCAACCTGTACACCACCAAGGTGGTGAACAAGAGCGCCCACCCGCTGTTCGAGGACCCGCAGTTCCGCCGTTTCTTCGGCGACAACCTGCCCAAGCAGCGCCGCTGGGAGTCGAGCCTGGGCTCGGCGGTGATCATGAGCCCCGAGGGTTACCTGCTGACCAATAACCACGTCACCAGCGGCGCCGACCAGATCGTCGTGGCCCTGAAGGATGGCCGCGAGACATTGGCCCGGGTCATCGGCAGCGACCCGGAAACCGACCTGGCGGTGCTGAAAATCGACCTGAAGAGCCTGCCGGCGATCACCATCGGCCGCTCCGACAACATTCACATCGGCGACGTGTCGCTGGCCATCGGCAACCCGTTCGGGGTCGGCCAGACCGTGACCATGGGCATCATCAGCGCCACTGGCCGCAACCAGCTGGGCCTGAACAACTACGAAGATTTCATCCAGACCGACGCGGCGATCAACCCGGGTAATTCCGGCGGTGCGCTTGTGGATGCCAACGGCAACCTGATCGGCATCAACACGGCGATCTTCTCCAAGTCCGGGGGTTCGCAAGGTATCGGCTTCGCCATCCCGGTGAAACTGGCACTGGAGGTGATGAAGTCGATCATCGAGCACGGCCAGGTGATCCGTGGCTGGCTGGGCATCGAAGTACAGCCACTGAGCCAGGAACTGGCCGAATCGTTCGGCATGAAGGACCGCCCGGGCATCGTGGTGGCGGGCATCTTCCGCGAAGGGCCGGCGGCAAAGGCCGGGCTGCAGCTGGGTGACGTGATCCTGAGCATCAACGGCGAGCCGGCCGGTGACGGGCGCAAGTCGATGAACCAGGTGGCGCGGATCAAGCCCAACGAGAAGATCACCATCGAGGTGATGCGCAATGGGCAGCAGTTGAAGCTGATCGCCGAGGTGGGCCTGCGGCCGCCACCGGCGCCGGCAGTCGCCAAGGAAGAGAAGTAAGGCTTCGATCTGGTCTCTGGGGGGCTGCTTCGCAGCCCATTCGCAGCACAAGGCTGCTCCTACAGGAGATCGCATTTCCCTTGTAGGAGCAGCCTTGTGCTGCGCATGGGCCGCAAAGCGGCCCCCGGCTACATCAATGCAGGATCTGGCTCAGGAACAACTTGGTCCGGTCACTGCGTGGCCGGTCGAAGAAGTCATCCGGCGCTGCCTGCTCGACGATCTCGCCCTTGTCCATGAAGATCACCCGGTTCGCCACGGTCCGGGCAAAGCCCATCTCGTGGGTCACGCAGAGCATGGTCATGCCATCCTCGGCCAGGCCCACCATGGTATCGAGCACTTCCTTGACCATTTCCGGGTCCAGCGCCGAGGTCGGTTCATCGAACAGCATGATCTTCGGTTTCATGCACAACGCGCGGGCAATCGCCACACGCTGCTGCTGACCACCGGACAACTGCCCCGGGTACTTGTGCGCCTGCTCCGGAATACGCACCCGCTCCAGGTAGTGCATGGCGATTTCCTCGGCCTTGCGCCGCGGCATCTTGCGCACCCACATCGGCGCCAGGGTGCAGTTCTCCAGGATGCTCAGGTGCGGGAACAGGTTGAAGTGCTGGAACACCATGCCCACTTCGCGGCGGATGGCCTCGATCTGCTTGAGGTCGTTGGTCAGCTCCACACCATCGACCACGATGCGCCCCTGCTGGTGCTCTTCAAGGCGGTTGAGGCAACGGATGGTGGTGGACTTGCCAGAGCCGGACGGCCCGCACAGCACGATGCGCTCGCCCTGGCGCACGTTCAGGTTGATGTCCTTGAGCACATGGAACTGGCCGTACCACTTGTTCACGCCCTGCATCTGGATGATGCCTTCGGGGCCGGCAGGCTGCTTGATCGCTTCACTCATTTCGAAACTCCTAACGCTTGTGGCCAGTGTCCAGCTTGCGCTCCAGATGCATGGAGTAGCGGGACATACCGAAACAGAAAATCCAGAAAACCAGGGCGGCGAACACATAGCCCTCGGTAGCCATGCCCAGCCAGGCCGGGTCGGCAGCAGCTTGCTTGACGCTGTTCAGCAGGTCGAACAGGCCGATGATGATCACCAGGCTGGTGTCCTTGAACAGGGCAATGAAGGTGTTGACGATGCCGGGGATCACCAGCTTGAGCGCCTGCGGCAGAATCACCAGCCCCATCGCCCGCCAGTAGCCAAGGCCCATGGCCGCGGCAGCTTCGTACTGGCCCTTGGGGATGGCCTGGAGGCCGCCACGCACCACCTCGGCGATATACGCCGACTGGAACAGGATCACGCCGATCATCGCCCGCAGCAGCTTGTCGAAGCTCATGCCCTCAGGCAGGAACAACGGCAGCATCACCGATGACATGAACAGCACGGTGATCAGCGGCACGCCGCGCCAGAACTCGATGAAGGTCACGCACACCACCTTCACCGCAGGCATTTTCGAGCGCCGCCCCAGGGCCAGCAGGATTCCCAGCGGCAATGCGCCGACAATGCCCACGGTGGCAATCACCAGGGTCAGCATCAGCCCGCCCCACTGGCTGGTAGGTACGCTTTCCAGGCCCAGCATGCCCCCGTGCAGCAGGGTGTAGGCAAGCAGCGGGTACACCACCAGGAAGCCAAGGCCGTAGAAGGCCTTGCGTGGGAAGCGTTTGATGAACAGCGGGGCGGCGCCAAGCACGGCAAGCCACACGGTCAGGTCCACGCGCCAGCGCAACTCGGCCGGGTAGTAGCCGTACATGAACTGGCCGAAACGCTGCTGCACGAACACCCAGCAGGCGCCCTCCTTGGTGCAGTCGGCGCGGGTGGTGCCGACCCAGTTGGCATCAAGCAACGCCCACTGCAGCAGCGGCGGCACGATCAGCCAAACCAGGTAGATGGCAAACAGGGTCAGCAGCGTATTGAGCCAGCTGGAGAACAGATTGGCACGCATCCATGCGAGCACGCCGACGGTTTTCACCGGTGGCGGCATGTCGGGTTTGAAAACATGGGCATTCACTGGCGTATCCTCACCGCTCGATCAGCGCAATGCGCTTGTTGTACCAGTTCATCAGCAGCGAAATGCTGATGCTGATGGCGAGATAGACACTCATGGTGATGGCGATCACCTCGATGGCCTGGCCGGTCTGGTTGAGCACGGTACCGGCGAACAGCGAGACCATCTCCGGGTAGCCGATACCGGCCGCCAGCGACGAGTTCTTCGCCAGGTTCAGGTACTGGCTGGTCAGCGGCGGAATGATCACCCGCAGTGCCTGGGGGATGATCACCTTGCGCAGGGTCGGCCCCTCGCGCAGGCCCAGCGAGCGCGCGGCCTCGGTCTGGCCATGGCTGACCGAACGGATACCGGAGCGCACGATCTCGGCGATGAACGCAGCGGTGTAGATGGTCAACGCCAGGGTCAGCGCCAGCAGCTCGGGAATCAGTACCCAGCCACCGACGAAGTTGAATCCTTTCAATTGCGGCACTTCCCAGTGCACCGGGCTGCCGAACAGCAGTGCGCAAACGCCTGGGATGGCGATGAACAGCGCCAGCCCCACCCAGAACTTGTGGAATGGCTCGCCCGTCTCGTCGAAGCGCTTGTTGGCATAACGCACCATCACCACGATGGCCAGCAGCGCCAGGACCAGGGCCACGACGAACGGCCAGAAGCCTTCGGCCATGGACGCGCCGGGCATGTTCAGGCCCCGGTTGCTGATGAAGAAGGTGTCGTCGATATTGATGCTGCCCCGCGGTCCCGGCAGGGTCAGGAACACGGCGAAGTACCAGAACAGGATCTGCAACAACGGCGGGATGTTGCGGAAGGTTTCCACATACACGGTCGCCAGCTTGTTGATCATCCAGTTCGGCGACAACCGCGCCACACCGATGATGAAGCCAAGGATGGTCGCCAGCACCACGCCGATGAACGTCACCAGCAAGGTGTTGAGCAGGCCGATGACGAACACCCGCGCATAGCTGTCTGATTCCACGTAGGGGATCAGGTGCTGGGCGATGCCGAAGCCGGCACTGCGGTCGAGAAAGTCGAAGCCCGAGGTGATACCCCGGTGTTGCAGGTTGGCTTGCGTGTTGTGGAACAGATACCAGCCCAGACCGACCACGAAGACTATCGTGAGAATCTGGAACAGCCACGCGCGCACACGTGGATCGCTCAGGGATAAACCCTTTTGTGCGCCGATTCGATTTTGCATGAAGTGCCCCGGAAAGTAGGGTTCCGAACAGCCTGCGGCGGCGGGATGCCGCCGCAGGGTGCAGCCATCAGCGCACAGGTGGCGCGTACTGGATGCCGCCGTTGTTCCACAGGGCGTTCATGCCACGGTCGATCTTCAGGTCGGTGCTCTGGCCCAGGTTCTTCTCGAACACTTCGCCGTAGTTACCGACTTGCTTCACGATTTGCACTACCCAGTCCTTGGGCAGCTTGAGGTCCTTGCCGTACTCGCCATCCGCGCCCAGCAGGCGGGCGACGTCCGGGTTCTTGGTGCTTTTGGCTTCGGCCTCGACATTCTTCGAGGTGATGCCCGCCTCTTCGGCGTTGAGCATGGCGAACAGGGTCCACTTGACGATGCTGAACCATTCTTCGTCGCCTTTACGCACCACCGGGCCCAGCGGTTCCTTGGAGATGGTTTCCGGCAGTACCACGTACTCGGTCGGCGCGGCCAGCTTGGAGCGCTGGGCGAACAACTGCGACTTGTCGGAGGTCAGCACGTCGCAACGGCCCGATTCCAGCGACTTGGCACTTTCATCCGAGGTGTCGAAGGTGATCGGGGTGTACTTCAGGCCATTGGCGCGGAAGTAGTCCGACACGTTCAGCTCGGTGGTGGTACCGGCCTGGATGCAGATGGTCGCGCCATCGAGTTCCTTGGCGCTGGATACACCCAGCTTTTTGTTGGCCAGGAAGCCAACGCCGTCGTAGTAGGTAACACCGGCGAATACCAGGCCCATGCCGGCATCACGCGAGCTGGTCCAGGTGGTGTTGCGCGACAGCACGTCGACTTCGCCCGACTGCAGGGCGGTGAAACGTTCCTTGGCGTTGAGCTGGCTGAACTTGACCTTGGTCGCGTCGCCGAATACAGCGGCGGCTACGGCGCGGCACACGTCGGCGTCGATACCAACGATCTTGCCCTGCGCATCAGGTACCGAGAAGCCTGGAAGACCGTCGCTCACGCCACACTGGACGAAGCCCTTCTTCTTTACCGCATCCAGGGTGGCGCCGGCCTGGGCGTTGCTCACGGCGCCCAGCGCGGCGGCAGCGGTCAGGACTGCCAGGGTGGTTTTCAACATCTTCATTCACAACCTCCAAATCGCTCTTGTTGTATCGAGCCGGAATTGCACCGCACCCTTTTGAGGCGTATCCGACCCGTATTGGCTTGTTATTGGGTCAATGGCGCAATGGACTGTTCTGTGACAGCCTTCGCGTGCAAAGGGTGTTACCGTCACGGCCTGCCCTTTGCATCATTGGGTGAATTGCAAAGCGCGTACCAAAATTTGCGGCTGTAGCGTTTAAGCGCTCGTCAAGTAGGGAAAGTTGTATCGTTGCGACATTCTTTTTCCGACAATCATTTCCAGCGCCTTCTTTTCACGCACGCCATAACAAGACCCGCACACTTTCGGAGCAGTCATGACCAACCCACTGATTCTCGAACCGCAGAAAACCGCAGACGCCTGTGTGATCTGGTTGCACGGCCTGGGTGCCGACCGTTACGACTTCCTACCAGTGGCCGAATTCATGCAGGAACGCCTGCTCAGCACCCGTTTCGTCATGCCCCAGGCTCCCACCCGCCCGGTAACCATCAACGGCGGCTACGCCATGCCCAGCTGGTACGACATCAAGGCCATGACCCCGGCCCGCGCCATCGACGAGGCGCAGCTGGAGGAATCGGCCGAACAGGTCATTAGCCTGATCAAGGCCGAGCAGGCCAAAGGCATCAGCCTGTCGCGGATTTTCCTGGCTGGCTTCTCCCAGGGGGGCGCGGTGGTGCTGCACACTGCCTATATAAAGTGGCAAGAAGCGCTGGGTGGCGTGATCGCCTTGTCCACCTACGCCCCCACCTTCAAGGACCAGCATCAGTTGAGCGCCTGCCAGCAACGCACCCCGGCCCTGTGCCTGCATGGTGTGCACGACCCGGTGGTGATCCCTTCCATGGGCCGCACCGCCTTCGAGTACCTCAATACCTGGGGCGTTGCCGCCCGCTGGCACGAATACCCGATGGAACACGAAGTGGTGGTGGAAGAGTTGAGCGACATCCACGACTGGCTGAGCAAGCAATTGCAATAAGCCAGGGCTGTCTGTAGTTGTAAGGCTATTCCACTACGCCGAGCCTGAATCTTGCATTACACTGCCCGGCGTACATTCCTTAACCAGTTGATGAGACGATCGTGCTCAAGGCACTCAAGAAAATTTTCGGCAAGGGAGACGCCGCGCCACAGGCCGTCGCTCCTGCTGCCAGCGTGACGCCCCCTGCGCCCGCATCCGCCAGCGAGGCCCGGCCTGCGGAAAAACCGGCCGCACCACGCGCCACCCCCACTCCCCAGGCCGAACAGCCTGCCGCCGTTACGCCAGCCGCCGACAAGCCGGCCAAGGACAAACCGCGTCGCGAGCGCAAGCCCAAGCCGCAGGCCAGCCTGTGGAAACCGGAAGACTTCGTGGTCGAGCCACAGGAAGGCAAGACCCGCTTCCACGACTTCAAGCTGTCCAACGAACTGATGCATGCCATCCACGACCTGGGCTTCCCGTACTGCACGCCTATCCAGGCACAGGTGCTGGGTTACACCCTGCGCGGTCAGGACGCCATCGGCCGGGCCCAGACCGGTACCGGCAAGACTGCGGCGTTCCTGATCTCGATCATTTCCCAGCTGCAGCAGACGCCGCCGCCGAAGGAACGCTACATGGGCGAGCCACGTGCGCTGATCATCGCGCCCACCCGTGAGCTGGTGGTACAGATCGCCAAGGACGCCATCGCCCTGACCAAGTACACCGGCCTGAACGTGATGAGCTTCGTCGGCGGAATGGACTTCGACAAGCAGCTCAAGGCCCTGGAAGCGCGCCATTGCGACATCCTGGTGGCCACTCCGGGGCGCCTGCTGGACTTCAACCAGCGCGGTGAGGTGCACCTGGACATGGTCGAAGTGATGGTGCTGGACGAAGCCGACCGCATGCTCGACATGGGCTTCATCCCCCAGGTGCGCCAGATCATTCGCCAGACGCCGCCGAAAAGCGAGCGCCAGACCCTGCTGTTCTCCGCCACCTTCACCGACGACGTGATGAACCTGGCCAAGCAGTGGACCACCAACCCGGCCATCGTCGAGATCGAGCCGGAGAACGTTGCCAGCGAAACGGTGGAGCAGCACGTCTATGCGGTGGCCGGCAGCGACAAGTACAAGCTGCTGTACAACCTGGTGACCCAGAACAAGTGGGAACGGGTGATGGTGTTCGCCAACCGCAAGGACGAAGTGCGGCGCATCGAGGAAAAACTGGTGCGCGACGGCATCAATGCCGCGCAGTTGTCGGGAGACGTGCCGCAGCACAAGCGTATCCGTACCCTGGAGAACTTCCGCGAAGGGCGCATCACTGTGCTGGTGGCCACCGACGTAGCGGGGCGTGGCATTCACATCGATGGCATCAGCCACGTGATCAACTTCACCCTGCCGGAAGACCCGGACGACTACGTGCACCGCATTGGCCGGACAGGCCGTGCTGGCACCAGTGGTGTGTCGATCAGCTTTGCCGGTGAGGATGACTCGTACCAGCTGCCAGCAATCGAAGAGCTGCTGGGGCGCAAGATCAAGTGTGAAATGCCGCCGGATGAGCTGCTGAAGCCGGTGCCGCGCAAGCATCATTGACCTGTGCCGGCCTCTTCGCGGGTAAACCCGCTCCCACAGGTACTGCACAGCTTTCAAAACCTGTGATGCACCTGTGGGAGCGGGTTCACCCGCGAACCGGGGCTTCGCCCCGGCCATCAAACAAGGATCTACCAGCGCTCCGCCGCATCCTGATCACTCTGTTTCCCTTCCACCCATCGTGCCCCTTCCTGGGTATTTTCCTTCTTCCAGAACGGCGCCCGCGTCTTCAGATAGTCCATGATGAAGTTGCAGGCATCGAACGCCGCCTGCCGATGGGCACTGGCCACGCCGACGAACACGATCGGCTCACCCGGCTCGAGCGCACCGATGCGGTGCAGCACCTCCACCTTGAGCAACGGCCAGCGCTGCTCTGCCTCCACCACGATCTTGGCCAAGGCCTTTTCGGTCATGCCCGGATAGTGCTCGAGGAACATCCCCGCCACCTCGCGGCCATCGTTGAAATCCCGCACGTAGCCGACAAAACCGACCACCGCGCCCACACCGACATTGGCCGCGTGCATGGCATTGGTCTCGGCTCCCGGGTCGAACGCACCTTCCTGGACTCGCACAGCCATGTTCAGCCTCCGGTCACCGGCGGGAAGAACGCCACTTCATCGCCCTCTTCCAGCGGCTCATCGAGCTTGCACAGTTCTTCGTTGCGCGCACACATCAGGTTCTGCTCGGCCAGCACTTCATACTGCCCGCCCTTGGCCACCAAGGCCTGGCGCACATCGTCGAGCACCTTGAACGCACCCTCCACCCGCTCGGCATCCACGCCCAACAATTCGCGGTAACGGGCGAAGTACATCACCTTGACCTTCATCACGCCTCCACCTTGTAGTGGCCACTCTTGCCGCCGAGTTTTTCCAGCAGGCGCACCTGCTCGATGACCATACCTTTATCCACAGCCTTGCACATGTCATAGATCGTCAGCGCAGCCACGCTGGCGGCGGTCAGCGCCTCCATCTCCACGCCGGTCTGCCCGGCCAGCTTGCAGCGGGCGACGATACGCACGGCGTCCTGCCCCTCGGCACTCAGCTCGACCTTGACGCTGGTCAGCATCAGCGGGTGGCACAGCGGGATCAGTTCGCTGGTCTTCTTCGCCGCCTGGATCCCGGCAATGCGCGCCACGGCGAACACGTCGCCCTTGGGGTGTTCACCGTCGACGATCATCTGCAAGGTCTGCGGCAACATGCGCACCCGCGCCTCGGCGGTGGCCTCACGCTCGGTCACGGCCTTTTCAGTGACGTCGACCATGTTGGCCCGCCCCTGGGAATCAAGATGTGTCAGCACTGCTCTGCTCCTGTGAAGGGAACTCGCAGTGTAAACCTGTGAGTCAGGTTTGAGCAGAGGGGTGCGTCAACCGTGCCCGCGAAAAAGCCGGGCGGCGAACCGCCCGGCGGAGAGGGTTACAAATGCGACTCGGCATACTCGGCCAGCACCGAGCGTGGCACGCCCTGCAGGGTGATGTGCACGCCATGGGGGAAGTCCTTGAAGCGCTCGGTCAGGTAGGTCAGGCCAGAGCTGGTCGCGGACAGGTAGGGGGTATCGATCTGCGCCAGGTTGCCCAGGCAGACCACCTTGGACCCGGAGCCGGCACGGGTGATGATGGTTTTCATCTGGTGCGGCGTCAGGTTCTGGCACTCGTCGATCAGGATCAGGCTCTGCTGGAAGCTACGGCCACGGATGTAGTTCAGTGACTTGAACTGCAACGGCACGCGCTCGAGGATGTACTCGACGCTGCCATGGGTGCTTTCGTCATCCATGTGCAAGGCTTCGAGGTTGTCGGTGATGGCGCCCAGCCAAGGTTCCATCTTCTCGGCCTCGGTGCCCGGCAGGAAGCCGATCTCCTGGTCCAGCCCCTGCACACTGCGGGTGGCGATGATGCGCCGGTAGCGCTTGCTTACCATGGTCTGTTCGATGGCTGCGGCCAGGGCCAGGATGGTCTTGCCGGAACCGGCGGCGCCGGTCAGGTTGACCAGGTGGATATCCGGGTCAAGCAGGGCGAACAACGCCAGGCTCTGGTGGATGTCCCGCGGTTTCAAGCCCCAGGCTTCCTGGTGCAGCAGCGGTTCCTGGTGCAGGTCCAGCAACAGCAGTTCGTCGTTGCGGATACCCTTGATCCAGCCTACGAAGCCCTGTTCATCGATGATGAACTCGTTGACGTGAACCGCCGGCAGGTTGTCGATCAATTGCACGCGGTGCCAGGTGCGGCCGCGCTCCTGGCGGGTATCGACCTTGCTCACCCGGTCCCAGAACGAGCCGGTGACCGAATGGTAGCCCTTGGACAGCAAGGACACGTCATCGACCAGTTGGTCGGTGCTGTAGTCCTCGGCCGCGATGCCACAGGCACGTGCCTTCAGGCGCATGTTGATGTCTTTGGTGACCAGCACAACGTCCAGGTCGGTGCGCCGGGCCCGTACTTCGAGCAACTGGTTGATGATGATGTTGTCGTTGAGGTTTTCCGGCAGCAGCTTGTTCGGCTCGTTGCGCGGAGTCATCAGGATGGACAGGAAGCCCTTGGGCCCGCTCTTGCCACGCTGGATCGGCACGCCCTGCTCGACATCGCTGGGCGAGGCGTCACCAAGGGTCTGGTCGATCAGGCGAATGGCCTGGCGGCATTCGGCGGCGATGGTCTGTTTGCCGGTCTTGAGCTTGTCGAGTTCCTCCAGCACCGTCATCGGGATGGCGACATGGTGCTCCTCGAAGTTCAGTAACGCGTTGGGGTCGTGAATCAGGACGTTGGTATCGAGCACATACAGGATAGGCTTGCTGGAGGAAGGGTTGCGTCCTTGGTCATCCATACTCGGTCACCTTATGTCGAAGCCACACGGCGTGGTCTGTTACGCCGCAGAGTGACTGCCGCTGTCCCCGTATCCGCGTTGTTACGGGCGGGAAGCGAACCTGGCTAGGTGGGCCTGGATGACGCCACCTGTGCTGCAGGAATCGGCTGTCTGGTTTCTTCATACCGCAAAAATGATGACTAAAAAAAGTCTTTTTACGCTTAGGTGAAGTTTATTTTTCCAAATGACGAACAGGGGTTGGCGAGGGGGCGCGTGAGGACTACAGTCAAAAATCAGGCTGCCATTGCAGTGGCTATCGCCAGCAAGCCATGCACGGTACCTGTTGGAGCTGGCTTGCCGGCGATGGGCTGCGCAGCAGCCCCCTCTCACCCCCGGTTGGCATATCCCTGGCAATCTTCCCAACCAATCCCGCTCTGCGCCGTATTGCGCAACAACCACTCCACCGCCGGCTGCGCCCTGGGCAGGCTGTCATGGAACTGGATCACGCCCTTGCGCCACAGCAGCATCAAGGTCAGCACCCGCTGGGCAGAGGCCTCGGCGCTCAGTGCGCCATCATCCTGGGCATCAATGTCCCACAACGACACTTGCAACTGCTGGCTGGCCATGAACGCCTCGCCATCGGCCCGGCGCTGCCCGTAGGGCGGCCGAAACAACGGTACATACTGCTCCGGCAAGTCGGCCTGCACCCGAGCCTGGCTGCGCCGCAATGAATCCTGCCAGTCTGTCCACTGCGCATGGGAGCGGTACTCCCAACCCTGAATCCCCACGCAATGCCCACGATAGAGCTGGCGCAAGGCATCTGCCGCAACGGCGTCGCGGCGTTGCTGCAGGCGGTTGCCGAGCACGAAGAACGTGCCTTCAAGCTTTTGCCGGCGCAGGTAATCAGCCAGCAGGTCGGTACTGCCGCCCTTCGACCCGGGGCCACCGACGAAAGTCAGCAGGAACATGCGATCGTTCAGCTCATCCCCATTGCGCTCGCGCGAGGACAGCGGTTCCACCTCGCTGCTGGTCTGCGGCAGCAACGCAGCCTTGCGCAGTTGCTCGTCCAGGTAGCGCACATGGAACTGGTGGCTCGGCTCGATCCAGCCCGTGTAGAACGTGCCGACATCGGCAGCGAACGTCGCTGCCTGCGTGCGCAACTCCGCCATCGACGTAACCGGATAGCAGAACGACGCATCCTGCTCGCAACTGCGCTGCGCCTGTTGATAACCTTCCCACAACCGCTGCCACATGCGCGCCCGCACCAGGCGCACCTTCTGCAGGTTGACCTGCCGTAGCCCCAAGCGTGCCGCCAGCGCCGCGTCGTCCAGCAGTTCGCTTTCGTGCAGCACCTGGGCGAACGAGAGGATCTCGGCTCGCGAGGCCACATCGAACAACGCCGGGCTGTCCAGTTTTTCGGGCCACAGGCTGCGGTCCAGGCTTACCTGGGTTGACGGGGCGGCTTGCACGGCCAGGCTCAGCAGAGCGGCCAGCAAGGCAAAGGCAATACGCACGGTTGAAGGCTCCGCAACGGCGAAACGCGCACTATAGCCTCTGCACCGGCCATGGTCTGTGACTATCGTCGCCATAGTTTGGACTTGCACCGTCCAGCCCGTAGAATTCCCGGCCAACGATGCCAGGAGCCGACCCGATGCTGACGGTGATTTCACCCGCCAAGACCCTCGACTACGACACCCCGCCGGTGACCGAGCGTTTCACCCTGCCACAGTACCTGGACGACTCCCAGGAGCTGATCCAGCAGCTGCGCGACCTGTCGCCAGCGCAGATCAGCGAACTGATGCACCTGTCCGACAAGCTCGCCGGCCTGAATGCCGCGCGCTTCGGCAGCTGGACCCCGGACTTCACCCCGGCCAATGCCAAGCAAGCGCTGCTGGCGTTCAAGGGTGACGTGTATACCGGCCTCGACGCCGAAAGCCTGGGCGAGGACGATTTCAGCTACGCCCAGCAGCACTTGCGCATGCTTTCGGGCCTGTATGGCCTGCTGCGCCCGCTCGACCTGATGCAACCTTACCGCCTGGAAATGGGCACCAAGCTGGCCAACGCCCGGGGTAAGGACCTGTACGCTTTCTGGGGCACACGCATCAGCGAATGGCTGAACCAGGCCTTGGCCGAACAGGGCGATGACGTGCTGTTGAACCTGGCCAGCAACGAGTATTTCAGCGCGGTGAAACGCAGTGCGCTCAAGGCCCGGGTGATCAACGTCGACTTCAAGGACCTGAAGAACGGCCAATACAAGATCATCAGCTTCTACGCCAAGAAAGCCCGCGGCATGATGAGCCGCTTCGTGATCCAGCAGCGCATCAGCGACCCGGAGCAGCTCAAGCAGTTCGATGTGCAGGGGTACTACTACAGTGCCGAACAGTCGAAGCCGGACCACCTGGTGTTTCTGCGCGATCATCCTTCCGAGTGATCCTGTCACGCCCCCTTCGCGGCTAAAGCCGCTCCCACATGTACTTCACTGAACTCAAGATCAGTGCAAAACCTGTGGGAGCGGCTTTAGCCGCGAAGAGGCCAGCAGCCATTACACACCTCCCCTGCCCCGCAACAGGGCACGCTTCATATCGCCATCACGCCACAAATCCGACGCCAAAAAAACGACACACCGCAACTTATAGCCAAGCGCCATAAGACCGTTCGTAGCTTTTTTGACGAATTTTTCAAAATATTTTTCGATGCTGGCATAAAAATATCTCGCAACAGTTTCGCCCTTTATATATCGGGGCAAAACCCCCGAGTGCTATCAGATTGAAATTGTCCGCCACTGAAAAAATATTTAGAAATCTTTCATCCGCGCCGAACCCACCCCGGAACTTCTGCTACGACGAATCGCTCATAGTGCCGTAACGATTTTCCTGCCCTCGGGCTGTGAGAGATGACTTACAGATGACAACGGCAGGTATCCACTACCCGCCCCAACAACTTCGACAGGTATGACGGGAATCCCCGAAAACCCTGTCCATGCAGGAGAGACGCGTCCCTTTCAATTCGTCCTAGTGGTTGATTTCAAAGGATTTTTCCACTTGAAAAAACAAGCACAGCAAAGCGCCACGTAGCGCCTTGCAATAAAGACGGCTGCATTCCAGGGCACGTTTTTTAATTAATGGCTTTTTACTGCCACATTTGAGTGCATAACTTTTTGCGCTCCGGATTTATTTTGCCTGCGCTCGGCGAAGTGTGCATTTCGCCATGGATCCGTGCGCCCGAAAACTGTTGTTAATCAACCCAGTCCGGCTCTCTCCGGAGGTGCCGACGTGATAAACACATGAGGTGATAGCGATGCGTATCAGCATCTTTGGTTTGGGTTATGTAGGTGCGGTCTGTGCAGGCTGCCTGACGGCGCGAGGCCATGAAGTGATCGGTGTGGACGTGTCCAGCACCAAGATCGACCTGATCAATCAGGGCAAGTCGCCCATCGTCGAACCTGGCCTGGAAGCACTGCTGCAACAGGGCATCGCCAACGGCCGCCTGCGCGGTACTACCGATTTCGCCGAAGCCATCCGTGCCAGCGACGTATCGATGATCTGCGTGGGTACCCCAAGCAAGAAGAACGGCGACCTGGGCCTTGAGTACATCGAATCGGTGTGCCGCGAAATCGGCTACGTGCTGCGTGACAGCGAGCGCCGCCACACCATCGTGGTACGCAGCACCGTGCTGCCGGGCACCGTGAAGAACGTGGTGATCCCGATCCTCGAAGACTGCTCGGGCAAGAAAGCCGGCGTCGACTTCGGCGTTGCGGTCAACCCGGAATTCCTGCGTGAAAGCACCGCGATCAAGGACTACGACCAGCCACCGATGACCGTCATCGGCGAACTGGACAGCGCCAGCGGCGACATCTTGCAGGCCCTGTACGAAGAGCTCGACGCACCGATCATCCGCAAGCCGATCGAAGTGGCCGAGATGATCAAGTACACCTGCAACGTGTGGCACGCCACCAAGGTCACCTTCGCCAACGAGATCGGCAACATCGCCAAGGCCGTAGGCGTGGATGGCCGTGACGTGATGGACGTGGTCTGCCAGGACAAAGTGCTGAACCTGTCCCAGTACTACATGCGCCCTGGCTTCGCCTTCGGCGGCTCGTGCCTGCCCAAGGATGTGCGCGCCCTCACCTATCGCGCCGCCAGCCTCGATGTACGCGCACCGCTGCTCGACTCGCTGATGCGCAGCAACGAATCGCAGGTGCAGAACGCCTTCGAGCTGATCGAAGCCCACGACAAGCGCAAGGTCGCCCTGCTCGGTCTGAGCTTCAAGGCCGGCACCGACGACCTTCGTGAAAGCCCGCTGGTGGAACTGGCCGAACGCCTGATCGGCAAGGGCTACCAGCTGGATATCTACGACGAGAACGTCCAGTACGCCCGCGTACACGGCGCCAACAAGGACTACATCGAGTCGAAGATCCCACACGTGTCGTCGCTGCTCAACGCCGACTTCCAGAAGGTGATCGACAACGCCGACATCATCGTCCTGGGCAACCGTGACGAGCAGTTCCGTGCACTGGCCCAGCAAGCGCCGGCCGGCAAGCACGTGATCGACCTGGTCGGCTTCATGAGCAAACCGACCTGCGCCACCAGCCGTACCGAAGGCATCTGCTGGTAAGTGCTGGCCGGGCAGCGGGGGCCTCCCCACCCCCGCTGCCCACCTTTTCCCGAATTCTCGACGGATGCTGAACATGCAAAGGATCCAGACAGTGCTGTTGCAGTGCGCCGGTTGGCTGCTCTACGTGAGTCTGCTCATGCTGATCGCCCTGGCCCTGCCAGCCGATATCTTCGACTCGCAGTCGAAGCACTTCATCTTCCTGGTCGGCGCAGTCGGCATCTGGCGCTATTCCATGGGCGCCACCCATTTCATCCGCGGCATGATCTTCCTCTACGGCGTATACCCGTACCTGCGCCGCAAGGTTCAGAAAATGGGCAAGGACGCCGACCCGTCTCACGTGTACCTGATGGTGACCAGCTTCCGCATCGAAGCACTCACCACCGCCCAGGTGTACAGCTCGGTGATCCGCGAGGCGATCAACTGTGGCTTCCCCACCACCGTGGTCTGTTCGCTGGTGGAGATGTCGGACGAACTGCTGGTGAAAAGCCTGTGGGCCAAATACAACCCGCCAGCCCACGTGAAGCTGGACATCGTGCGCATCGCCGGTACCGGCAAGCGTGACGGCCTGGCCTACGGTTTCCGTGCGATCTCGCGCATGCTGCCGGACGAGAACGCCGTGGTGGCAGTAATCGACGGTGACACCGTGCTGGGCGATGGCGTGGTACGCAAGACCGTGCCGTGGTTCAAGCTGTTCCCCAACGTCGGCGGCCTGACCACCAACGAGTTCTGCGAAGTGCGTGGCGGCTACATCATGAGCGAGTGGCACAAGCTGCGCTTCGCCCAGCGCCACATCAACATGTGCTCGATGGCCTTGTCCAAGCGCGTGCTGACCATGACTGGACGCATGTCGATGTTCCGCGCCAGCGTGGTGACCAACCCCGAATTCATCGCCGACGTCGAAAGCGACTCGCTGATGCACTGGCGCCTGGGCCGCTTCAAGTTCCTCACCGGTGACGACAAGTCCAGCTGGTTCAGCCTGATGCGCCTGGGCTACGACACCTTCTACGTGCCGGACGCCGCCATCAACACGGTCGAGCACCCGCCGGAGAAGAGCTTCCTCAAGGCCAGCCGCAAGCTGATGTACCGCTGGTACGGCAACAACCTGCGGCAGAACTCCCGCGCGCTTGGCCTGGGCCTGCGCCGCCTGGGGCTGTTCACCAGCATCGTGCTGTTCGACCAGCGCGTGTCGATGTGGACCAGCCTGCTGGGCCTGACCGTGGCGGTGATCGCCAGCCTCAAGTTCGGCCTGGGCTTCCTGCTGGTGTATCTGCTGTGGATCGGCATCACCCGCCTGATCCTCACCATAATGCTGCTGTGCTCCGGCCACAACGTAGGCCCGGCCTACCCGCTGATTCTCTATTACAACCAGATCATCGGCGCGCTGATGAAGATCTACGTGTTCTTCCGCCTCGACAAGCAGTCCTGGACGCGTCAGCCCACTGCCCTCAAGCGTGACCTCGCCAGCTTTCAACAATGGTTCAACACCTGGTCCTCGCGGACCATGACCTTCTCGGCTGCCAGCATCTTCGTTGCTGTGCTGTTCATGGTCGTGTGAGCCCAACCCGGATCGGAACTAACAGGAACAAACCACATGAATACCGCCGTGAACGTCAACGTCGTGCATGAGTCCGAAGCCCAGCGCCAGCATGCCCGGGTACGCATCCCCGCCAAGCTGCGGTTCCTCGACCCTCAGCGCCAGGCCCACGATGTGAAGGTCGACGACCTCTCCGCCGGTGGCCTGAGTTTCCACACCAAGCAACAACTGTCGGTTGGCGACGTGCTCCGCGGGCGGCTGCAGTTCACGGTCGACAACCTCGGCCTGTCGATGGACATCGAGTTCCAGGTGCGCTCCTACAATCCGGGCAGTGGCCGTACCGGCGCGCAGTTCCAGAACCTCGAGCTCCGCGACATCGCCACGCTGCGCCACATCATCACCTCGCACCTGTCGGGTGAGCTGATCACTGCCGGCGATGTGCTCAGCACCCTGCAGCGCGACAACTTCACCAAGGCGCGCAAGCAGAAGGACGGCGGTGCCGGCCTGAGCGCGTTCGGCCGTCTCAAGGCGGTCACCGTCACCCTCGGCGTGTTCGTGGTCGGTGTCGCCGCCTTCGGCTTCATCGCCAAGTCGCTGTACGGCATGTACTTCGTCAGCCATGCCGAAGCCGGCGTGGTCGCAGTGCCCACCACCAACGTCACCATGCCGCGCGACGGCACCGTGAACAGCCTGGTCGAAAGCGGTGGGCAGATCGCCAAGGGCGCGCCACTGGCCAGTTTCACCACCAGCATGTTGGACATGCTCAAGGGCAACCTGGAAGACGCACAGCTGGAGCCGGCGAAGATCGAGGAACTGTTCGGCAAGCAGCTGTCCGGCACCCTCACCAGCCCGTGTGATTGCGTGGTTGCCCGCCAGCTGGTGGACAACGGCCAGTACGCCGCCAAGGGCCAGCCGATCTTCCAGCTGATCCCGCGCACCACCAACCCGATGGTCGAGGCGCGCTTCACCTACCGCCAGTTCGACGAGGTCAAGCCAGGCACCCGCGTCAACTTCCAGGTAGCCGGCGAAGACGAAGTGCGTACCGGCCAGATCGTCAGCAGCGCCAGCCTCAACAGCGAAGACCTGGCCGCCGACATCCGCGTGCAGATCAAGCCTGACAGCGCACTGCCCGCCGAACTCGCCGGTCGCCCGGCTTCGGTCAACAGCGACCGTGGCCCATCGCTGAACTGGCTGATCGACAAAGCCATGGCCCGTGGGCTGTAAGAGGACCACAACATGATTCCCCACAAGAAAAGCGCCAGCCTGGGCCTGTGTGCCCTGGCTGCAGCCATCACCCTGGCCGGCTGTGCAGGCCTGCCCGACCAGCGCCTGGCCAACGAAGCCATGAAGCGCGGTGACACGGCACTGGCCGAGCGCAACTACAAGGCGCTGGCCGACCTGGGCTACAGCGAAGCGCAAGTGGGCCTGGCCGACATCAAGGTCGCCACCCGCGACCCGGCGAAAATCAAGGAAGCCGAGGCCACCTACCGCGCCGCGGCCGCCATCTCGCCGCGTGCCCAGGCGCGCCTTGGCCGCCTGCTGGTGGCCAAGCCCGACAGCACCCAGGCCGAGCGCGAAGAAGCCGAAACCCTTCTCAAGCAAGCCGCCAAGCAGGGCGAAAGCAACACCCTGATCCCGCTGGCGATGCTCTACCTGACCTACCCGCAGAGCTTCCCCAAGGTCAACGCGCAGCAGCAGATCGACCAGTGGCGCGCCGCCGGTAACCCGGAAGCGGGCCTGGCCCAGGTGCTGCTGTACCGCACCCAGGGCACCTACGACCAGCACCTGGGCGAAGTGGAGAAAATCTGCAAGGCCGCCCTGAATACCACCGACATCTGCTACGTCGAGCTGGCCACCGTGTACCAGAAACGTGGCCAGGCCGACCAGCAGGCTGCCCTGCTCGGCCAGCTCAAGGCTGCCTACGCCCGTGGCGCAGTGCCGGCCACCCGGGTCGACAGCGTTGCCCGGGTACTGGCTGACCGCAGCCTCGGCCAGACCGACGAAAAAACCGCCAAGGACCTGCTCGAACAGGTGGCCCCGGCCAACCCGGCGTCCTGGGTCAGCCTGGCGCAACTGGTGTACGACTTCCCCGAGCTGGGCGATACCGACCAGCTGATGGCCTACATCGACAAGGGCCGCGAAGCCGAACAGCCACGCGCCGAACTGTTGCTGGGCCGCCTGTACTACGAAGGCAAGACCGTGCCTGCGGACGCGGCCAAAGCCGAAGAACACCTGCAGGCTGCCGCCGACGCCGGCGAAGTCAGCGCCCATTACTACCTGGGCCAGCTGTACCGCCGCGGCTACCTGGGCAATGTCGAGCCGCAGAAGGCCGTCGACCACCTGCTGGCCGCCGCCCGTGGCGGACAGAACAGCGCCGACTACGCCTTGGCCCAGCTGTTCAGCGAAGGCCACGGCATTCGCCCGCAGCCGGGCAACGCCTGGGTATTCGCCCAGCTCGCCCAGGCCAACCCGTCGCCGCAATCCGCTGAACTGCTGCAGCAGCTCGACCAGCAACTTACCCCTGACCAGCGCAGCCAGGCCCAGCAACTGCTGGCACAAGAAAAGCAGGCGCGCGGCAGCATGAGCCAGGGCGCCAACAGCACCCTGGCCATCGAAGCCCTGCAAGACGACGAAAAAGAAGTAACCGGTGAGGACTCGCTATGACGCTCAATCCCTTCGTGAAAGCTGGCATCGGCCTGAGCTTCGCCCTGCTGTGGTCCTGCCCGACCCTGGCGGAAATGACCGCTGAAAAAAACTTCGGCCTGGATGTGAAGATCACCGGCCAGTCGGAAGACGACCGTGACCTGGGCACCCGCTCCGGCGGCGACGTCAACGGCCTCGGTCTTGATCTGCGCCCCTGGGTATATGGCGAGCGTGGCAACTGGAGCGCCTATGCCATGGGCCAGGCAGTCACCGCCACCGACACCATCGAAACCGACACCCTGCGCCAGAACGACGACGGCACCACCACCGACACCGCCGCCGACGGCCGTGAACAGGACAAGAGCTACCTGGCCATGCGCGAATTCTGGGTCGGCTACAGCGGCCTGACCGCCTACCCCGGCGAGCAGCTGCGTTTCGGCCGCCAGCGCCTGCGCAGCGACGATGGCATGTGGCGTGACACCAATATCGAGGCGCTGAACTGGACCTTCGACACCACCCTGCTCAAGGCAGACCTGGGCGTGGCCCAGCGCTTCAGCGAATACCGCACCGACCTCACCGAGCTCGCCCCGGAAGACAAGGACCGCACACACCTCTACGGCAACGTCGCCACGCAGTGGACCCCTGGCCACTGGGTCGGCGTTCGCGCCCACCACACCCACGACGGCGGCAGCCTGAAGAACCCGGGCGAAACCGTCGATGCGCTGGACAAGACCCGCACCGGCGACCTCACCTGGCTGGGCCTGGAAGCGAACAGCGACGCCTACAACTGGCGCAACGACCACACCGTCAACTACTGGGGCAGCGTCACCTGGCTGACCGGTGACCGCGACACCCTCAGCAGCCAGGTCGTCGGTGACGAAACCGTGGCCACCGGCAAGCAGAGCGGTGACGTCAACGCCTGGGCCACCGACCTCGGCATCCGCCTGCGCCTCGACCCGCAATGGCAAGTCGGTGCGGCCTATGCCCGTGGCAGCGGCGGCGGTGGCGACGACGGTTCGAGCAACTACGAGCAGACCGGCCTCGAGAGCAACCGCTCCAACTACACCGGCACCCGTTCGCGCGTGCACCGCTTCGGTGAAGCCTTCCGTGGCGAGCTTGGCAACCTGCAGGCGGCCACCCTGTTCGCCTCCTGGCAGCTGCGCGACGACTACGACGCCAGCTTCATCTACCACAAGTTCTGGCGTGTCGATGGCAACCAGAACATCGGTTCCAGCGGCATCAATGCGGTGGTCAACGACAACGGTGTGAACCGCCCGCTGGTCGATGGCGAAAAAGACCTTGGCCAGGAAATGGACGTGGTCGTGACCAAGTACTTCAAGCAAGGCCTGCTGCCGGCTTCGATGAGCCAGGCCATCGACGAGCCATCTGCCCTGGTGCGCCTGCGCGCCGGTGTGTTCAAGCCGGGTGACGCCTACGGCAAGGAAGCGGACTCGTACATGCACCGCGCCTTCGTCGACGTGATCTGGCGCTTCTGAGGCCGGGAGACCCTGATGAACCTTCACCCGCACTTACGTCACAGCCTCCTGGCCAGCGCCCTGCTGCTGGCCAGTGGCCTGGTCGCTGCCGCAGAGCCCCAGGTGATCGCCAAGGAACTGCAGCAGGCCAAGACCTACACGGTCTCCAGTGCACCGGTCGAGCCGCTGCACATGGACCCGCCGAAGCTGCCTGACCTGACCGGCTACACCGCCGAGGCGGTGCAGAAGAAAATCGACCGTCGCCACAAAGGCAAGGTCAGCCTGCGCCGCATGTTCCAGGAGGACACCCTCAAGGAATTCGTTGGCGGCGACAACAAGGCGGCCGAGTGGGTCCAGCGCCAGCATGGCATTCCACAGGCGATCTTCGTCGATGACGGCCATGTCGACCTGGTCGAGCTGAGCAAGAAGGTACCCAAGCAGTACCTCAGCGAAGTCGAGCCGGGTGTGTACCTGGCGCGCCTGCCGATCGTGGTCGGGCAGAAGGGCATCCTCGAGATCGACGGCAAGGTCAAGCAACTGCGCCTGTCCCAGGAAGGCGGTTCGTTCCTGGTCAACGACGGCAAGCTGTTCGTCACCGACACCCAGGTGACCGGCTGGCGGGAAAAGGAAAACGGCCCGGCGACCTTCCGTTCGCCCAAGGAATTCCGCCCGTTCCTGCTGTCATGGGGCGGCACCGAGACCTACATCGTCAACACCAAGATGGCCAGCTTCGGCTACGCCAAGTCCAAGTCGTACGGCGTGAGCATCTCGCAGTACACGCCGAACATGGCCAAGCGCATGGGCCGCCCGGAACCCACCGGCTGGATCATCGGCTCCGAGTTCAGCGACATGTGGTACGGCTTCTACTGCTACGAAACCCAGGACTTCGTGGTCAAGGACAGCACCTACCGCGACAACATCGTCTACGGCATCGACCCGCACGACCGCTCGCACCGGCTGATCATCGCCGGCAACACGGTGTACGGCACCAAGAAAAAGCACGGCATCATCGTCTCGCGTGAGGTCAACGACAGCTGGATCATCAACAACAAGAGCTTCGACAACAAGCTCTCGGGCGTGGTGATCGACCGTAACAGCGTCAACAACCTGATTGCCTACAACGAGATCTACCGCAACCACACCGACGGCATCACCCTGTACGAAAGTGGCGACAACCTGATCTGGGGCAACAAGCTGATCAACAACCGCCGCCACGGCATCCGTGTGCGTAACAGCGTGAACATCCGCCTGTACGAAAACGTCGCAATGGCCAACGGCCTGGTCGGCGTGTACGGCCACATCAAGGACCTGTCCAACACCGACCGCGACATCGCCCTCGACCCGTTCGACACCAAGGTGTCGCTGATCCTGGTCGGTGGCGAACTGGCGGCCAACGGCTCGGGCCCGCTGTCGATCGACTCGCCGCTGTCGGTCGAGCTTTACAAGGTATCCATGCTCGCCCCGCGCAAGGCCAACGGCATCAGCCTCAACGGCATCCTCGGCGAACGCCAGGACGAAATCCTCGACCTGCTGGTACGCCAGCAAAAGGCTGTGCTGATCGACCCGGTCGAACGCCAGACCGAAATGATCGATTAAGGAAGCCCAGACCATGACTCCACATCTGATGAAACTGCTGGGCCTGTCCGCCGCCCTTCTGGCGATCAGCCAGGGCGTGCGCGCCGAAGACGTCAAGGCCCCCACCTTCAGCGCCGAGCCTTGCTGCCAACTGTGCCCTGAAGCGCATGACCCAAGCCGCTACACCACCCGTTACCAGCAGAACTTCACCACGCTGGTGCAGGCCCAGGGCGACTGGCTGTTCCGTACCCGCGAAGACCTGCGCACCGAGTTCAATACCACCCCGGCAGGCTACAAGCGCCTGCAGCAAGTGCACGACGCATTCAAGAAGCGCGGCGTGGAACTGGTGGTGGTGTACCAGCCGACCCGTGGCCTGGTGAACCGCAACATGCTCAACCCGGCGGAAAAGGCGGCCTTCGACTACCAGAAGGCCCTGGGCAACTACCAGGCCATGCTCAAGCGCTTTGCCAGCATGGGCTACAACGTGCCCGACCTGTCGCCGCTGACCAACGAACAGCTGGCCGCTGCCGACCAGGGCAAGGACTTCTACTTCCGTGGCGACCAGCACTGGACGCCTTATGGCGCCGAGCGCGCGGCCAGGATCGTGGCCGATACCGTGCACAAGATGCCGGCCTTCGAAGGCATCCCGCGCAAGGAATTCGAAACGAAAAAGTCCGGGCGCATGGGCAAGACCGGCACCCTGCATAACGTGGCCGGCCAGCTGTGCGGCACCAGCTATGCCGTCCAGTACATGGACCAGTTCGCCACCGAGCCGAAAGGTTCCACCGGTGGCGGCGACGAGCTGTTCGGTGACGGCGGCAACGCGCAGATCACCCTGGTCGGCACCAGCCACAGTGGCAAGAACTACAACTTCTCCGGCTTCCTCGAGCAGTACATTGGCGCCGACGTGCTCAACGTGGCCTTCCCTGGTGGTGGCCTGGAAGGTTCGATGATCCAGTACCTGGGCAGCGAGGAGTTCCAGAAGAACCCGCCGAAGATCCTGATCTGGGAATTCTCCCCGCTGTATCGCCTGGACCAGGAAACCATCTGGCGGCAAATCCTTGGCCTGCTCGACGACGGCTGCGATGACCGCCCGGCCCTGATGAGCGCCAGCGCCACCCTCAAGCCCGGCAAGAACGAGCTGATGGTCAATGGCAAGGGCGGCGTGATCAAAGACCTGATCAACCGCAACATGCAGATGGACATCAAGTTCGAAGACCCGTCGGTGAAGGTGCTGCAGGCGACCCTCTGGTACCTCAACGGCCGCCACGAGGACATCAAGCTGGAAAAACCGGAAACCTCCGACACCGACGGCCGCTTCGTCTTCCAGATGCGCGAAGACGAGGACTGGGCCAGCCAGAGCCTGCTGGCGTTCGAGGTGCAGGGGCCGGAAAGCGGTACCCAGAAGGTCGAAGCCAAGCTCTGCAAACGCAACAACTTCGCCGTGCCTGCGCAGACCGCGCAGGCCGGCCAGTGAGGCGACCATGATCCCGTTCAAGCGAATTTCCCGCCCCGCCCTGCTTGCCCTGGCGTTGTGCGGCGGTGCCGCGCACGCCGCGCTGGTACCGCCCCAGGGTTACTACGAGGGGATCGAAAAGCTCAAGACCGGCGACGGCAACTTCCGCTGCGAAGCTGCCCCCAAACCGTATACCGGTGCCCTGCAGTTCCGCAGCAAGTACGAAGGCTCGGACAAGGCGCGGGCAACACTCAACGCCGCCTCGGAAAAGGCCTTTCGCAAGTCCACCGAAGACATCACCACCCTTGAGAAAGGCGTGAGCAAGATGATCGGCCAGTACATGCGTGACGGCCGCCCGGCGCAACTCGACTGCACCCTGGCCTGGCTGGGCAGCTGGGCCCGCGCCGATGCGCTGATGTCCACCGACTACAACCACACCGGCAAGTCTATGCGCAAATGGGCGCTGGGCAGCATGAGTGGTTCGTGGCTGCGCCTGAAGTTCTCCAATTCGCAGCCGTTGGCCGCGCACCAGGCCGAGGCCGAGCTGATCGAAAAATGGTTCGCCCGCCTGGCCGAGCAGACCGTGCGCGACTGGAGCGACCTGCCACTGGAGAAGATCAACAACCACAGCTACTGGGCTGCCTGGGCGGTAATGGCCACCGCCGTGGCCACCGACCGTCGCGACCTGTTCGACTGGGCCGTGAAGGAATACAGGGTTGGCGCCAACCAGGTAGACGAGCAGGGCTTCCTGCCCAACGAACTGAAGCGCAAGCAACGCGCCCTGGCCTACCACAACTACGCCCTGCCGCCGTTGACGATGATCGCCAGCTTCGCCCAGGTCAATGGCGTGGACGTGCGCGGCGAGAACAACAACGCCCTGCAGCGCCTGGCGCAGCGGGTGCTGAACGGGTCGAAGGACCCCAGCGCGTTCAAGGCCCGCAATGGCGAGAAACAGGACATGAAAGACCTGAAGATCGACAGCAAGTACTCGTGGATGGAGCCCTATTGCAGCCTGTATGCGTGCAGTGGCGACACCCTGCAGCGCAAGCGCGGTATGCAGCCGTTCAACAGCTTCCGGCTGGGCGGCGACCTGACCCGGGTCTATGACCCGAGCGCGGAATCGAAAAAGTAACGTAAAACCCCTGTGGGAGCGGGTTTACCCGCGAAAAGGCCAGACCTGCCATGTGCGGTGCCTGTGCCGGCCTCTTCGCGGGTAAA
The DNA here is from genome assembly GCF_054792385.1 of Pseudomonas sp. SA233. Taxonomy (NCBI): domain Bacteria; kingdom Pseudomonadati; phylum Pseudomonadota; class Gammaproteobacteria; order Pseudomonadales; family Pseudomonadaceae; genus Pseudomonas; species Pseudomonas sp. SA233. Next base: position 4,805,916 of record NZ_CP096449.1, read on the forward strand.
CCCGCTCCCACAGGAATCTAGGTAGCCCGCCACGAACATGTGGGGGGTTTGGGGGGCGCTTTGCCCCGGATGCTGTGAACAAAAAGGAGAACCGGGATGGTCTTCTCGTCCAACGTGTTCCTGTTCCTGTTCTTGCCGATCTTCCTCGGCCTGTACTACTTGAGCGGGCAACGCTATCGCAACCTGCTGCTGCTGATCGCCAGCTACATCTTCTACGCCTGGTGGCGGGTCGACTTCCTCGCCCTGTTCGCCGGCGTGACCCTGTGGAACTACTGGATCGGCCTGAAAGTCGGCGCCGCCGGTGTGCGCACCAAGCCCGCGCAGCGCTGGCTGCTGCTCGGCGTCGGTGTGGACCTGGCGATTCTCGGCTACTTCAAGTACGCCAACTTCGGCGTCGACAGCCTCAACGCGATCATCTCCTCGTTCGGCCTGGAGCCGTTCATCCTCACCCACGTGCTGCTGCCGATCGGTATCTCGTTCTACATCTTCGAGTCGATCAGCTACATCATCGACGTGTACCGCGGCGACACCCCGGCCACCCGCAACCTGATCGACTTCGCGGCGTTCGTGGCGATCTTCCCGCACCTGATCGCCGGCCCCGTGCTGCGCTTCAAGGACCTGGTCGACCAGTTCAACAACCGCACCCACACCCTGGACAAGTTCTCCGAAGGCTGCACCCGCTTCATGCAGGGCTTCATCAAGAAAGTGTTCATCGCCGACACCCTGGCGGTAGTGGCCGACCACTGCTTCGCCCTGCAGAACCCGACCACCGGGGATGCCTGGCTCGGCGCCCTGGCCTACACCGCGCAGTTGTACTTCGACTTCAGCGGCTACAGCGACATGGCCATCGGCCTGGGCCTGATGATGGGCTTCCGCTTCATGGAGAACTTCAAGCAGCCGTACATCAGCCAGTCGATCACCGAGTTCTGGCGGCGCTGGCACATCAGCCTGTCGACCTGGCTACGCGACTACCTGTACATCACCCTGGGCGGTAACCGCAAAGGCACCTTCAACACCTACCGCAACCTGTTCCTGACCATGCTGCTGGGTGGCCTGTGGCATGGCGCCAACTTCACCTACATCATCTGGGGCGCCTGGCACGGGATGTGGCTGGCCATCGAGCGCGCGCTGGGCATCGACACCAACCCCCAGCGTTTCAACCCGGTGAAGTGGGCATTCACCTTCCTGCTGGTGGTGGTCGGCTGGGTGATCTTCCGTGCCGAGAACCTGGAAGTGGCCGGTCGCATGTACGGCGCCATGTTCAGCTTCGGCGACTGGCAGCTGTCGGAACTCAACCGTGCCCAGCTCACCGGCCTGCAGGTAGCCACCCTGGTGGTCGCCTACATCACCCTGGCGTTCTTCGGCCTGCGCGACTTCTACCGCAACGCCCGGCCAACGCCCAAGGCCACCCCGGTGCAGGTCAACAGCGACGGTTCGATCGGCCTGGACTGGACCCGGGTGATGACCCGCGCCCTGGTGCTGCTGCTGTTCGTAGCCTCGATCCTCAAGCTTTCGGCGCAGAGCTACTCGCCGTTCCTTTACTTCCAGTTCTGAGGTTGATGACATGACCCGGACATTACGCATTACCTATTCGCTGTCGTTCCTCGGCCTGCTGGTGGGCATGGGCGTCTGGTCCACCGGTGGCCTGCAAAGCTTCCAGCGTACCGAGCAGATGACCCTGCTCAACGGCAAGCTGGCCAAGGCCGCCGAGACCCACTACGACGAGCAGTTCCCGATCAAGCGCCTGGGCACCAACCTGTGGGCGGCGATGGACTTCAAGCTGTTCAACGAAGGCCGCCCTGGCGTGGTGCTGGGCCGCGACCAGTGGCTGTTCAGTGACGAAGAGTTCAAGCCCACCGCCGGTGCCGAGCAGCTGATGCAGGAAAACCTGGCGCTGATCCGTGGCGTGCGCGACACCCTGCAGCAGCACGGCAGCCAGCTTGTATTGGCGATCGTGCCAGCCAAGGCGCGGGTGTACGCCGAATACCTGGGCAACGAACTGCCGACCAGTCTGCATGACGATCTGTACAACCAGTTCCATGCCCAGGCACGCCAGGCCAACGTGTTCGCCCCGGACCTGATGGCACCCATGGAGCAGGCCAAGGCGCGCGGCCAGGTTTTCCTGCGCACCGACACCCACTGGACGCCGATGGGCGCCGAAGTGGCTGCGCAGGCACTGGCCGAAGCGGTCAGCCGCCAGAGCCTGCTCAACGGCGACCCGCAGGCGTTCATCACCGAAGCCGGCGGCACCGCGCCATACAAGGGCGACCTGACCAACTTCCTGCCACTGGACCCGCTGTTCAGCAACCTTCTGCCGGCCCCGGACAACCTGCAGCAACGCACCACTCGCCCGGTCGAGGCCGAAGGTGAAGCCGGTGACGCACTGTTCGCCGACACGCAGATCCCGGTTGCGCTGGTGGGCACCAGCTACAGCGCCAACCCGCACTGGAACTTCCTCGGCGCGCTGCAGCAGGCCCTGCGCAGCGATGTGGCCAACTACGCCGAAGACGGCCATGGCCCGCTGCTGCCGATGCTCAAGTACCTGCAAAGCGATGCCTTCAAGAACGCCGCACCCCAAGTGGTGGTGTGGGAATTCCCCGAACGTTATCTGCCAATGAAGAACGACCTCAGCAGCTTCGATCCACAGTGGATCGCCCAGCTGAAGAACACCCGTAAATCCGAAGAAAACCTGGCTTTGTCGTCCACCCGGACTAACCACTAATCAGAGGAACATACATATGACTACCAAGACTTCCATTGCCAAAGCCCTCACCCTCGCTGCCGGCCTGTCCCTGGCCTCCATGCAGGCCTTCGCCGGAGCCGACGCCGCGCTGTATGGCCCGAGCGCGCCGAAAGGCTCGACCTTCGTGCGCCTTTACAACGCTTCCAGCGCACCGGCGGCAGCTTCGGTCGGCAACACCCAGATCAAACAGGTTGGTGCACAGGGCAGCAGTGACTTCAGCTTCCTGCCAGGGGGTGACTACACCGCTCAGGTCGGTGGCAAGAGCGTGCCGGTCAAGCTGGCTGCGGACAAGTACTACACCCTGGTCAACAGCGCCAGCGGCAACCCGCAGCTGATCGAAGAGCCGCCGTTCAAGAACAAGCAGAAAGCCCTGGTTCGCGTGCAGAACCTGAGTGACCAGCAACTGACCCTGAAGACCGCCGACGGCAAGACCGAAGTGGTCAAGCCGGTGGCCGCCAACGGCCGCGGCGAACGCGAAATCAACCCGGTCAAGGTCAACCTGGCGCTGTTCCAAGGAGACAAGAAAGTGGGTGACGTCAAACCCGTCGCCCTGGAGCGCGGCGAAGCCGCAGTGCTGTACGTAACGGGTTCCGGCAACGCCTTGTCGCCGGTGTGGGTAACTCGCCCCGTGGCTAGCAACTGATTCCCCTGCCTCTCAACGACTATTGGAGAAACATGATGATCCCGGTAATTCTTTCTGGTGGTAGCGGTTCCCGTCTGTGGCCTCTGTCGCGAAAGCAGTTCCCCAAGCAGTTCCTGGCCCTGACCGGTGAACACACACTGTTCCAGCAAACCCTCGAGCGCCTGGTGTTCGAAGGCATGGACACGCCGATCGTGGTCTGTAACAAGGACCACAAGTTCATCGTCCAGGAGCAACTGGCCGCGCTGAAGCTGGAAACCCAAGGCATCCTGATGGAACCGTTCGGCCGCAATACCGCGCCGGCCGTGGCCATGGCTGCCATGAAACTGGTCAACGAAGGCCGCGACGAGCTGATGCTGGTGCTGCCCGCCGACCACGTGATCGATGACCAGAAGGCCCTGCAACGCGCCCTGGCCCTGGCCACCGTGGCCGCCGAGCGTGGCGAGATGGTGCTGTTCGGCGTGCCGGCGACCAAGCCGGAAACCGGCTACGGCTACATCCGTTCCAGCCAGGATGCCCTGCTGCCTGAAGGCGTGGCGCGCGTGGCGCAGTTCGTCGAGAAGCCCGACGAAAAACGCGCCGCCGAGTTCGTCCAGGCCGGCGGCTACTTCTGGAACAGCGGCATGTTCCTGTTCCGTGCCAGCCGCTTCCTCGAAGAGCTGAAAAAGCACGACGGCGACATCTACGACACCTGCGTGCTGGCCCTGGAGCGCAGCCAGGAAGACAGTGATGTGCTGAGCATCGACGAAGCCACCTTCGCCTGCTGCCCGGACAACTCCATCGACTACGCGGTGATGGAGAAGACCCAGCGCGCCTGCGTGGTGCCGATGTCGGCTGGCTGGAGCGACGTGGGCTGCTGGTCGTCGCTGTGGGAAGTGCACGAGAAGGACGACAACGGCAACGTCACCAAGGGCGATGTGGTGGTGCAGGACAGCCACAACTGCATGATCCACGGCAACGGCAAGCTGGTGTCGGTGATCGGCCTGGAGAACATCGTGGTGGTCGAGACCAAGGACGCCATGATGATTGCCCACAAGGACAAGGTCCAGGGCGTCAAGCAGATGGTCAAGACCCTCGACGAGCAGGGCCGCAGCGAAACCCAGAACCACCTGGAAGTGTATCGCCCGTGGGGCTCGTACGACTCGGTGGACATGGGCGGCCGCTTCCAGGTCAAGCACATCACCGTCAAGCCGGGCGCCAGCCTGTCGCTGCAGATGCACCACCACCGAGCCGAGCACTGGATCGTGGTATCCGGCACCGCCGAGGTGACCTGTGACGAGAACGTGTTCCTGCTGACCGAGAACCAGTCGACCTACATCCCGATCGCATCGGTGCACCGCCTGCGCAACCCGGGCAAGATCCCGCTGGAGATTATCGAAGTGCAGTCCGGCAGCTACCTCGGCGAGGATGACATCGAGCGCTTCGAGGATGTTTACGGGCGTACCTCCACTCCGATCGAACGGGGTGTTTCGGTGAAGACCATCGCGCAGTAATGCAACCCTGGGGCCGCTTTGCGGCCCCGCTTTTTGAGCCACTCTCCATTTCGGGCTAGGATGGTCAGACCCCGCGCAATCAAGGTCTGCACGTCCCATGATCATCGGTGCCTTCCTCATCCTCACCTGGCTGGTGCTGCTGTTGCGCTACCCGGCCAAGGCCCTGCCGATCTCGATGGCAGCCGTTTGTGGCCTGGGCCTGGTGGCCCTGTTCGTCGTCTGGCAGGACACCCGCGAAACCTCGCAATTGGCCCGCCTGGACCTGCGCCTGACCTACGCCCCCGAACACTGCCCCGCCGACCGCGCCCTGCAGGTGCGCATGAAGAACGGTAACGACGTGCCGCTGACCGAGTTGCGCTGGCGGGTGGCGGCGTATGCACCGGGCGATACCGTGAACCTGGCGGAGAACACCTACAACGCCCCGCGCTACCGTGGGCCGGGTGAGCTTCAGCCAGGGGCCGAGTGGAAAGACTGCCTGCCGCTGCCGCCACTGCGCTCCGGGTACCGGCCGCAGACCCTGGAGTTTCGTGCAGAGCATCTGCAAGGTACGTTTGCCAACTAATGTATCGCCTGTGCCGGCCTCTTCGCGGGTAAACCCGCTCCCACACGGACTACACAGGTCTCAAATTCTGTGGGGTACCTGGGAGCGGGTTTACCCGCGAAGAGGCCGGCACAGGAAAAACCAATCCTCACTGACAACAGGCCCCAACCATGCCCACCGTCCTGATCACCGGTTGTTCCAGCGGCATCGGCCGCGCCTTGGCCGACGCCTTCCGCGATGCCGGCCACCATGTCTGGGCTACCGCCCGCAAACCTGAGGATGTCGAGCAACTGAACGCCGCCGGCTTCACCGCCCGGCAACTTGATGTGAACGACAGCGAGGCGCTGGCCCGCCTGGCCGAGGAACTGGTAAACCTCGATATCTTGATCAACAACGCCGGCTACGGCGCCATGGGCCCGCTGCTCGATGGTGGTGTGGATGCCCTGCGCCAGCAGTTCGAAACCAATGTATTCGCCGTGGTCGGCGTTACCCGCGCATTGTTCCCCCAGCTACGCCGCTCACGGGGCCTGGTGGTGAACATCGGCAGCGTATCAGGCGTGCTGGTCACGCCATTCGCCGGCGCCTACTGCGCCTCGAAAGCCGCCGTGCATGCCCTGAGCGATGCCTTGCGCCTGGAACTGGCGCCTTTTGGTGTGCAGGTTATGGAAGTGCAGCCAGGGGCGATTGCCTCGCAGTTCGCCAGCAATGCCCAGCGCCAGGCCGAGCAGGTGCTGGCGGCGGATTCGGCGTGGTGGCCGTTGCGCGAGCATGTGCAGGCACGGGCGCGGGCTTCGCAGGACAAGCCCACCTCGGCGGCGGTGTTTGCCCAGGGCGTGTTGGCAGCGGTCGGGAAGTCGCCGGTGCCGGCGGTGGTGCGGTTGGGGAACGGCAGTACGGCGTTGCCATTGATGGCCCGGTTACTGCCGCGGCGGGTGCTGGATTGGGCGTTGCGCAAGCGGTTTGGCCTGCTGCGCCCGCTCTGATTGATTGGTTGTCTGTGCTGGCCTCTTCGCGGGTAAACCCGCTCCCACAGGTACCCCACAGAATTTGAGCCCTGTGCGATACCTGTGGGAGCGGGTTTACCCGCGAAGAGGCCAGCACAGGCAATACAGATCAGGCAATGGAACGCAGCACCCCGCCATCCACCCGCAAGGCAGCCCCGGTAGTGGCACTGGCCTGCATCGACGCCAGGTACACCACCATGTTCGCCACCTCCTCCACCGTCGCCAGCCGCTTGATCAGCGAGGTCGGCCGGTGCTCGGCCAGGAAGTTGGCTTCCAGCTCTTCAGTCGACACCCCCTGCTCCTCGGCCAGCCTGGCAAAGAAATCGCCCACGCCTTCCGAACGCGTAGGCCCCGGCAACACCGAGTTCACCGTCACCCCAGTGCCAGCCAGGGTCTCGGCCAGCCCGCGCGACACCGCCAGCAATGCGGTCTTGGTCATGCCGTAATGAACCATCTCGGTCGGGATCTGCAGTGCAGACTCACTGGACAGGAACACCACTCGCCCCCATTTGCGCTCGGCCATGCCCGGGGCATAGTGGCGCGACAGGCGAACGGCACTGAGCACATTGACGTCGAAGAAACGCTGCCAGTCCTCATCCTCGATCTCGAAGAACGGCTTGGGCTCGAAGATGCCCAGGTTGTTGACCAGGATGTCGGTGTGCGGCACCTGCTTGAAAAGCGTCTGCGCACCGGCCTGGGTGCCCAGGTCGGCAGCGATGCCGATGATGCGCGACTGCGGCAGGCGCTCGCGCACAACTTTGAGGGCTTCGTCGACCCGGGCCTGGGTGCGACCGTTGAGGACCACTTCGGCCCCCGCCTCGGCCAGGCCGATGGCGATGGCCAGGCCGATGCCGGCGGTGGAGCCGCTGACGATGGCGCGCTTGCCGTTCAGGGAAATGTGCATCTGTGCCTCCTCGGTAATCAGGACAATTGCCGGGGCTGCTTTGCAGCCCATCGCGACACAAGGCCGCTCCTACAGGAGATCGCGTCCGCATGTAGGAGCGGCCTTGTGTCGCGATGGGCCGCAAAGCGGCCCCAAATAATCACACTTTCTTCACAGGCTGCTCATCAAACGCCTGCCAGCCACCACCCAGGGCCTTGTACAGCCCCACCAGCGCCTGCGACACCGCCGCAGAACTGTCGATCCACTGCTCCTCGCTTGCCAGCAAAGCCCCCTGCACCGTCAGCACATTGAGAAAGTCCACCGCCCCTTCCACATACTGGCGCTGGGCAGTTTCCAGGGCGATGCGGTTCTGCCGCACCGCCTCGGCCAAGTGGTCGCGGCGCAGCTGGCTGGCGTTGTACAGGCGTAGCACATCGTCGATTTCATGCCAGGCACCCAGCACCACCTTGCGGTAGTTCAGCGCCGCTTCCTGCTGCTGCGCCTCGCGCAGCTCCAAGGTGCCCTTGAGCCGGCCACCCTCGAAGATCGGCAGCGACAGCTGCGGCCCGAAGGCGAAGCGGCGTGAATCCCAGGCGCCGAAATCGGACAGCTGCATGGCCTGGAACCCGACACTGCCCGACAGCCGGATGCTGGGGTAGAAGTCGGCCTTGGCCACGCCAATGCTGGCGGTGGCAGCATGCAAACGAGCCTCGGCCTGGCGAATGTCCGGGCGGCGTTCGGCCAGTTCGGACGGCAGGCCAATGGCGAACTTCTGCTGTGGCGCAGGCAGTTCGCCGCCCTGCAGCAACTCGGCCTGCAGGCTGCGCGGTGGTTCGGCGGCAAGCAGGCTGAGGGCGTTGATCAAGTCGTCGCGCCGCGCTTCCAGGCTAGGCAGGCGCGACTCGATCGAGGCGACCTGGGCACTGGCCTGAGCCACGTCCAGGCGCGTGGCGACACCTTCGGCCTGGCGGTTTTCGGACAACTTCAGGCTGTGCTGGGCGACCTTGAGGTTGTCGCGGGTCACATCGATGGTGTGCTGCACAGCGCGCAGCTGGATATAGTTGCCGGCGGTTTCCGAAAGCAATGCCAGCAGCACGCCGCGGCGGTCGTTCTCGGCCACTTCGACCGCGGCATCGGCAGCCTCGACCTGGCGCCGCACACGGCCCCACAGGTCCAGCTCCCAACCGGCCACCAGGTCGCCCTGCCAGAGGTTGAAGGCTTCCTTGCCCGCCTTGCCGGACGGGTCACTCAGGCCTTCGGCACTGTTGCGCGAGCGGCTGTAGCCGGCGTTCACGTCCACTGACGGTACTTCGTCGGCAGCTACGGTGCTGCGCAGGGCGCGGCTTTGCAGCAGGCGGGCGCTGGCCATCTGCAGGTCGAGATTGCGCTCGGCAACGCGTTGGATCAAGGCACTCAGGCGGGCGTCGTGGAAGCTCTCCCACCAGCGCAGTTCCAGCGGTTCGGCCTGCGGCTGGCTGGCCGCCGCCTCGCCTTGCAGCGGCGCCCACTGTTGCGGGGCCTGGCTGTCAGGGCGCTGGAAGTCAGGGCCCAAGGTGCAGCCAGCCATCAATACGGCCAGCAGCAACGGGCTCAAGCGTAATGCCGCTTTCATCGTGCACTTACCTCTTTGCCGTCCAGCTTGTCACCACGGGTGTCGATGGTCGCTTCCACCGACATGCCCACGCGCAGGCGGGCAAGCAGCGGCTGGCCGTCATCGAAAACGATCTTCACCGGGATGCGCTGCACCACCTTGGTGAAGTTGCCGGTAGCGTTGTCCGGCTTGACCGCGGCGAAGGTCACGCCGGTGGCCGGGGCGATGCTTTCCACATGGCCTTGCAGCTTCTCACCGGCAAAGGTGTCGACGCTGATGCTCACGGCCTGGCCAGGCTGTACGTGGGTCAGCTGGGTTTCCTGGAAGTTGCCGACCACGTAGGCCTGCTGCAACGGCACCACCGACAGCAGGCGGGCGCCCGGGTTGACGTAGGCACCGACACGCAAGGCACGCTCGCCGACCATGCCGTCCACCGGTGCGGTGATGCGGGTGTAGGACAGATCGAGCTGGGCCTTTTCCAGCCCTGCGTCGGCCCGCTTAAGCTGGCCGTCGGCACTGGCCACCTGCGCGGTAAGGATATCCACCTGCTTGCGCGCCGCGACCAGTGCCGCCTGGGCATTGGCCAGGCGCGCACGGGCCTGGTCGACCCCGCTGCGTGCCTGCTGGGCGTTCTGCACGGTGCCGGCACCTTGCTCGGCCAGGCGGCTGTAGCGGTTGACCTCATGGTCGGCGAACGCAGCTTCGGCCTGGGCCGCTTTCACTGCAGCCTCAGCCTGGGCAATCAGCGACGCCTGGCGCTCGAGCGTGGCACGGGCATCGGCGCTTTGCGCCTGGGCCACCAGCAACTGCGCCTGCGCGGCATCCAGCGCGGCCTGGTAGTCACGGGCATCGATGGTCGCCAGCAACTGGCCGGCCTTGACCTGCTGGTTGTCCTCCACCAGCACGTCCTTGATGAAGCCGGCGATCTTGGGCGCGACTACGGTGTAGTCGGCGACAACATACGCGTCATTGGTGCTCTGGCGGTGGTCGCTGCCAAACATCCACGGGCCGACGATGGCAGCCAGGACGGCCACGGCAAGCACCGAGCCGATGAACAGGGTTTTGCGGTTGTTGGTCATTTAAGTGGTTCTCGACTTCATCCAGGGTTCAGGCCACCGCGCGCGGCGGATAGACCCGGGTAGGCACGAAAGGAATCAGGCAGATCAGGGCCACGGCAATGCAGGCCATGACCAGGTAGAGGTCGGCGGAGGTCAGCACCAGCGCCTGGTCGTGGATGCGCCTGGCCAGGCCGGCTGCGTTACCGTCGACCAGCGGGGCGTTGCCCAGGCTGTCCACTAGGTGGTTGGAATGGAAGTGCCGGCGCAGGGTGCCAAGGGCGTCCAGCAGGCCACCGGCGATCACCGCGGCCAGGCCCTTGACGGTGTTGAACCAGCTGGAGGCGAACGGGCCTTCCTGCGGGGTCATGCCGTTGGTGGACAGCATCAGCAGCGGCAGCACTGCCATTGGCTGGCCGAACACCTGCAGCAGGTAGAACGGGTAGAAATCGCCTCGGATCCACTCGCTGGTCAGCAGGCTGCTGCCGACACAGGACACCGCCAGCATCGCCAGGCCGATCCCCAGCACCCAGCGGCAGTCCACTGCGCGGATATTGCACAGCGCCGCCGTCAACGGCAGGGCGACCAGCTGCGGCATGGCCACCAGCATCATCAGCGGGCTGGTCTGCGCCGGGCGGTAGCCCTGAATCTGCGCCAGATAGGCCGACGGAATGCTGCCAACGCCCGAGAGCACGATCAGCACACCGGCCAGGGTCACCAGAGCGAAACTCAGGTTGCGCCGCGACAGCATGCGCAACTGGAAGAATGGCAACGGCTCGGACCATTCGTTGTACATGAACAGCACCAGCAACAGCAGGCCACCGCCGAGCAGCCAGCAGATCAGCGGCGAATCGAACCAGCCCCAGCGGTCACCCAGCGACAGGCCCAGCACGATGCAGCTGATGGCGGGCAGGCCGAGCAGCACGCCGCGCCAGTCGAACTGCTTGAAGCGCTCCAGGCGCAGCGGGTCCTGCGGCAGGCCCCAACCGACGCAGAACATGGCCAGCAGCGAGGGCAGGATGATCTGCCAGAACGCCCACTGCCAACCGACGTATTCGGTCCACAGCCCTGCCAGCGGCGTGCCGAGGTTGGGGCCGAAGGTGGCGGTGAGGGCATAGCAGGCCAGGCCATAGACCTTGATGCCCGGTGGCAGGAAGCGCAGGGCCACGCTCATCAACATCGGCGGCAAGGCGCCAGAGGCAAAGCCCTGGAGCACACGCAGCAGCATCAGGCTGTGCAGGTTGGGGGCGAACGGTTGCAGCAGGCCGAGCACGGCGAACAGGCCGATGGCGCTCATGGTGAAGCGCCGCAGCGAGAACGTGGTGGCCAGCCATGGCGCGAAGGCCATGGCCGAAACCGAGGCGGCGCTGTAGACCGCCAGCAGCCAGGCGCCTTCGTCGGCACCGATGCCCATGGCCCCACGGATATCGGCCAGGGAGATCTTGGTTACCGACTCGTTGAGGCCCGCGCACAACACGGCCAGCAGCACACCGAACAGCCCGACCACTACCTGCAGGCCGAACGCAGTCTGCGCAGGCGCGGCCGGCGCGGGGGCGGTGGCAATCACGGCAGACGGGGCGGACAGGGAACTCATGGGCAGACATCTCCAGCAACAAATTTGCGACTGGAGCAAGTCTAAGAAGGTCGAATGCTGACGAAAACTGACTTATCGGTAGGTTTATGTTGCGTCAGGCGCAATCCACTTCAAAACCCAGTCGCCTGCTTCGCGGGTGAACCCGCTCCCACAGGGACATCACGAGCTTTGAGAGGTGTGTTGTACCCGCGAAAAGGCCGGCCCAGGCAGAACATCACTCAAGGGTCGACACTGCAGCAAGCCTTCAGGGTCTGCCGCAACCACCGATGCGCGGGGTCATTGTGAAACCGTGGGTGCCATGCCTGCAGCACGTTGACCCGCTCTAGCGGCACCGGGATCTCGAACGAGCGCAGCGGCAACCCTAGCTTGTGCACGCTGTTGAGGATGTTGGCCGGCATCGGCAGGATCAGGTCGGAATCCGGCAGCGAGAAAAGCGCCGAGTGAAAACTCGGGGTAATCAGCGCCACCCGCCGCTGCACCTTGAAGTTGGCCAGCTCCACATCGATCGGCCCATTGGCCCGTCCACGGCGGGACACGCTGATCTGTGGATAACTGGCAAAACTGTGCGCCGTGATCGGCTGCTCGAAGATCGGGTGGTCGCGCCGCGCCAGGCCCACATAGTAGGTCTGGAACAGGCTCTGTACCTTGATCTCCGGCCCCAGATCCACGGTCGAGCTGATGATCAGGTCGGTACGCCCGTCGCGCAGCACGCTGTCGTCATCGCCGCCAGGGCTTTCCGGCACGAAGCGCAGCACCGTGCGAGGTGCCTGTTCGTGCATGCGCCGCAGCAACTGGGCACCGTACAGGGCGATGAACAGGTCGTTGGTGCGGATGTTGAAGGCCCGGTCAAGCTTGGGCAGGTCGACCTCGTCGCCACTGCGGAACACCTCGCCGGCCTGCTCCACCAACGCCGCCACCTGCTCGCGCAGGGCCAGCGCCCGCGGCGTCGGCACCAAGCCGCGACCGGCGCGCACCAGGATCGGGTCACCCAACGCATCGCGGATACGCCCCAGGGTCCGGCTCATCGCCGCCGGGCTGAGGTTCATGCGCTGCGCCGCGCCGACCACGCTACCTTCGTCGAGCAGGGCATCGAGGGCGACGAGCAGGTTCATGTCCGGGAGTTGCATGGCCGTTTTCCGTTACAGCTGTGGGGAATGGCGATGGTAGCAGGTTGCTGGATTGCACCAGACGCAATGCGCTCATGCGTGGTGGGGCATTTATCCTGAGGGTGGATTGAGCCAAGAATGAGGAATGGCAGGTTCGGCCTCTTCGCGGGTGAACCCGCTCCCACAGTGACTGCACAGGCTTTGAATACCGTGGCGCACCTGTGGGAGCGGGTTTACCCGCGAAGAGGCCAGAACAGACAACCCCTTAGCCAGCCTGAAACAAGGATTCCACATGCCCAGCCCCGTCCTGATCGCCATCGACGCCTCCCCTGCATCCACAGCCCTGCTCACCCTCGCCCGCCGCTACTGCCGCCCCGACGACCACGAACTGCACGTGCTGCTGGCCATCGACTCGACCTTCGCCGTCCACGACCAACCCGCGCCTTACACCGCAGAAGAACTGGAAGAATACCCCGCCGCCTGCGAAGAGCAGCACCAGGCCGACCAGGCCGTGGCCGAGGCGGTGCGCGAGTTGCAGCAAGCCGGCTTCGCCAGCCGGGGCTGCATGGTGGCCGGGCAGCCGGTCGAGGCGATCGTGGCCAAGGCGCAGGAACTGAATTGTGAACTGATCATCATGGGCCACCGACACCTGTCGCGGCTGGGGCGGATGCTGGACCCGTCGATCAGCGCGAAGGTGATTGATCGGGTGAGGGTACCAGTATTGGTAGGGGCAGCGAGCTAAGCGCCGCTCCCACAGGATTTGCGCCAGCCCCAAGAGCAGCGCGCCACTTGTGGGAGCGGGCAAGCCCGCGAAGAGGCCAGTAGCTGCACCACCTCACCCCGGCTCAGCCCTCGCTCGGCTTCACCACCACCGTACAAGTCGTCCCCGCCGCCAGCAAAAACCCGTCCGGCACTTCATCGATATGAATGCGCACCGGCACCCGCTGCGCCAGCCGCACCCAGTTGAAGGTCGGGTTCACATCGGCGATCAACTCGCGGCTTTGTGGGTTGTCGCGGTCGTAGATGCCGCGGGCGATGCTCTCCACGTGGCCCTTGATGCGCTCGCCGCTCATCATCTGCAGCTCGGCCTGGTCACCCACCTTCACATGCGGCAGCTTGGTCTCCTCGAAGAACCCGTATACCCAGAACGAGTTCTCGTCGACCACCGCCATCACCGCTTCACCGGTACGCGCATAGTCACCCTTGTGGATATTCAGGTTGGTCACGTAGCCGTCCACCGTGGCCACGATATGGGTGCGCTTGAGGTTCAGTTCGGCGGCAGCCAGCTCGGCAAGTGCCTGCTGGTAGTCCGCCTGGGCGGAGTTGGCGATGTTGCTGGCGTCGTCGCGGTTTTCCTTGGAGATCACCAGGTTGTCCATGTCGGCACGGCGCTTGGCGTTGACCTTGCGCATCTCCCAGGTGGCCTTGCGCGATGCAACCTGCGCCTTGGCCTGATCGACCGCCAGCTGGTAGTGCTCAGGGTCGATCTGGATCAGCAGGTCGCCCTTCTTCACCCGCTGGTTGTCCTTGACCGGCACGTCCACCACATAGCCAGGCACGTCGGCAGCGACGTTGATGATGTCGGCACGCACACGGCCGTCGCGAGTCCAAGGCGTGGTCATGTAATGCAGCCACAACTGGCGACCGATCACCACGGCAGCGGCAAGCACCAACAGGGTGGCGATCAGGCTGAAGAACTTTTTCATCGAAGGATTCTCACCAGTAGAGCGACAGCGCCAGGGCGCCGAACAGGCAGACGAACAGGCTCAGGCGCAGCAGCGCCGGGTGCCAGAAGAAGCGGTAGCCATCATGGCTGGCGATGTACCGGTCCAGGCCCCAGGCCAGGCCCAGGGCGAACAGGAACATCAAGGTCATGGTGGGCATGTACACGCCATGGAAGGCGATTTCACGGGGCATGGTTTCACGGAGCATCGTGCAGTCCTTTCGCCGGTGCCAACGGCGACTGTGGGTCGAGCAGGGAAGATCGGATGAAGTGCAGGTAGCTTTGCGCGCGGCGCAGCACCGAAGTGTCGAAGTGGCGGGCGAAGGGCTCGTCGGTGGCCTGCACGCGGGCGATGGCGTGGTCCACCGCCACCAGCGCGCGTTCGTGGTTGCTGGCGCTGGGCTGCAGGAACAGCCGGGCCAGGGCACGGCCCATCACGCGGATCGCCTGGCGCCAGGGCTGCGACTCGGCGTAGGCCGGGTGCACCGGCGCGCGGGCCTGCTCCTTGCGCAGCTCGATGATGGCATGGCCGATTTCCAGCACGGTGAACATCCAGCCCATCAACTGGCTCTGTACCTGCGGCTTGCCGGCTGCCAGGCCATAGGCCTGGTGCAGCAGGTCACGGGTGCGGCTTTCGAAGGCTGAACCCAGGCCGCGCAGGCGCCCGCTGATGGCGAACAGCACCTGCTCGCGCAGTTCCTGCTCCAGGCGGCTCCACAGCCAGCGGCTGTTGGGCGGCAGGATGATCGCCCCGGCAGCGGCACAGACGAACATGCCGATGACCATGCCGATGTAGTCGTTGATGAAGGTGTACGGGTCATACACGGTGAGGTTGTTCGGCACCGAGCCGATGGCGAAGAACACCAGCAGGCCGATGCCGTAGCCGGCATACGCCGGCCGAGACGAAAGGAACGCGCCCAGCACGAACACCGGCGCCAGGACCATGCAAAGCAGTGGGAAACCGTCGATCCAGGGGAACACGAAGAAGGTTTCGAAGAAGCCGACGAAGGCACCAATCGCCGTGCCGCAGGCCATCTGGAACGACATGCGCTTGGGGTTCGGCGAGGCCGCCGACAGGCCCACGGTGACGGTGGCGATCAGGGTCATCATGGCGCCGCTGGGCCAGTCGCTGAACAGCCAGTAGCTGCCCAGCAACAACAGCACCGCCGAGGCGCGCACACCGGCGGCCAACGATACCAGCCAGCTGGTCTGCGCCACGTAGGGCTCATCCCACTGCTCGCGTTCGTGCCGGTGCGCTGCCAGCGAGGCATGGGTTTCGGCATAACTGTACATCTCGTCGACGAAGCGGTAGAGCAGCTCGAAGGCAGTATGGAAGTCGAGCAGGTCGGACTCGCTCGGCTCGGTTGCCAGGTACTCGGCGCGCAAGCCGCGCACCTGTGCCTGCAAGCCTTCCTTGTAGGCGGCCAGCTCCAGGGTCAGGCGCAGCGCATCGGCGTCGGTCAGCGCCCGGCCCACGTAAGGCTGCAACAGCTCCACCAGGGTGTTCAGGCCTGGCTCGATGGCGCCGACGATCTGCAGCGGGCCGCGGGCGCGAAGGCGTTCCAGCAATCGGTGCAGGGCATTGAAGCGCGTGGTGATGGCCATGAACTCGCTGTTCATGCGCACCAGGCGACCAGAGCGCCGGCGCATGTGCGGGTCTTCGAAGGCGGTGACGTTGCGCAGGCTCTCGAGGCCCACTGCTTCAGCGACGAAGCGCACGTTGCTGCTCTCGAAGCGGTCCCGCTGGCTTTCGCCGCGCAGGGCCTCGACCACCACTCCCGCGAAAACGCCAAAGCGCTGGTACAGGGCGTTGCGCATGGCGGCACTGGCCGACTGCGGCAGGATCGCGGCGCTGACGAAGGTCGACACCAGAATGCCCAGGGCGATTTCCAGCACCCGCCATACCGCCGCCATGAACGCCTGGTCAGGGTGTTCCAGCACCGGCAGGCCGATCATCGCCGCGGTGTAACCGGCCAGCACGAAGCCATAGGCGCGGAACGTGCGGTAGCGCATGGCACCGGCCGAGCACAGGCCTACCCACAGGGCCAGGCTGGGCAGGAACAGCTCGGTGTTCTGCGGGAATATGGCGATCAGCGCCACCATCATCGCCGAGCCGGCCAGGGTGCCGAGCACCCGGTAGAAGCTCTTGGCGAACACATGCCCGCTTTGCGGCTGCATGACGATGAACACGGTGATCATCGCCGTGCGCGGTTGTGGCAACTCCAGGCGCATGGCCAGCCACAGGGTGATGAACGCAGCGGCCAGCACCTTGAAGATGTACACCCAGGTCACCCCGTCGGTGCGCGCCCAGGCAAAGAAGCCCCGGCGCCATTCCAGGCTCTGCAGCCAGCGCACGGGCAAACTGGAAGTGCTCATTCGGCGTTATCCGGCTTCTTGTCGAGAATGGCCAGGGTGGCCGGGGTTTTCGGTGCGGCCTGGCGCTCCTCTTTCGGCACATCCTGACCAGCCTGCAAGCCACCGCCCAGGGCGGTGACCAGCTCGGCATGGGCAATCAGGCGGGCAGCCTGCACCTGCTGTTGCACCTGCTGCTGGCGGAACAGCAAGGTCTGGGCGTTGAGCACGTTGAGGTAGTCGGTAAGGCCACGCTGGAAGGCGACCATGGCGATGTCGTAGGTTTTCTGCGCGGCCGCGACCGACTCGGCGGCGAAGTGCGACTGCTCCTTCATCGACTCACGGCGAATCAGCTGGTCGGAGATGTTCTTCAGCGCACCGACCACGGTCTGGTTGTAGCGCGCCACGGCCACGTCATAGCCCGCCGAGGCCACGCCCAGCTGCGAGCGCAGGCGGCCACCGTCGAAGATCGGCAGGCTGATGGCCGGGCCGACGTTGTAGTTGAACTTGCGCCCGGTGAGGAATTCCAGCGGGCCACCACCGGTTGCCATGAAGCCAAGGCTGCCGACCAGGTCGACGTTGGGGAAGAAGCCGGCGTGGGCGACATCGATGCCCCGCGCCTGGGCGGCCACCTGCCAACGGCTGGCGACCACGTCGGGGCGCTGGCCGACCAGTTCGGCCGGCAGGTTCGACGGCAGCTTCAGCGGCGCGGCCAGGGCCAGGCTCGGGCGCTGCAACTGCGCGCCCTCCCCAGGGCCCTTGCCGGCCAGGGCGGCCAGCTGGTTGCGGGCCAGGGCAATTTCTTCGTCCAGGCTGTCGAGCTGGCGGTGGGTTTCCGGCAACGGCGCTTCGGCCTGGCTGACTTCGAAGTGAGTGCCGATGCCGGCATCCAGGCGGCGCTTGGCCAGGGCCAGGATCTGCTCCTGCTGTTCCAGCTCAGCCTTGACGATATCGCGCTGGGCGAAGTGCAGGCTCAGCTGGATGTAGGCGCGCACCACGTTGTTCTGCAGCTCCAGCTGCGCCTGGCGGGCTTCGGCCACGCTCATGTGCGCCTGGTCCACGGCCTGCTCGCTGGCGTTGCGTTCGCGGCCCCACAGGTCGAGTGCATAGCTGAAGCCAATGGCGGCGTTGTTGTCCCAGGTATTGGCGCCGGATAGCGCGCCCGGGCCATAGAACTGGTCTTCAGGCCAGTTGTGGCGCTTGAGCGTGGCCTGGCCGTTGGCCTGGAGCTTTTCCGCCGATTCGACCACGCCGGCCATGGCCTTGGCTTCGCGTACCCGCGCAGCAGCCATGGCCAAGCTCGGGCTGCCGGCCACGGCCAGGGCAACCCAGCGGTCCAGCTGTGGGTCGCCATAGGCGTGCCACCACTGCTGGTCGGGCCAGTGGGCGTCGGTCGCGGCTTCGCGTATGGCCGCGTCGGTGGTCAGGGTATTGGCTTGCAGCGTCTTGCTTTGCGGGGCAATGCCCCAGGTTCCGATACAGCCGCTCAAGGTGAGGGCAAGGGCACAGGCACTGAACGCATTGAGCGTTCTGATGATGCGACGCGGCACAGCTGCGATTTCCCGAGGAAGAGGTGAAGGGGCCGGGCAATTCTAGGGGGCTCCAGCACTGGCGATAAGCGTGGATTCCTGCGAATCTTTGTTACCAAAACAGCGATAATCCGCCTTTGGTCGAAGGCAACTTTTCATCTCTTTTACGTTACTTCGTGACACAATTTTGTCCTCTACATCGAGAGTGACCCATGGACACCCTGCAAAACATGCGTGCTTTCAGTTGCGTAGCCCAACTCGGCAGCTTTACCGCTGCCGCCGGGCAACTGGATACAACCACCGCGAACGTGTCGCGGGCGGTATCCAACCTGGAAGCCCATCTGCAAACAAGGCTGCTCAACCGTACAACCCGCCGCATTGCGCTGACCGAAGCCGGCAAGCGCTACCTGATGCGTTGCGAACAGATTCTTACCTATGTCGAAGAAGCCGAAGCCGAGGCCAGCGACGCCCATGCCCGCCCGGCCGGGCAGTTGAAGGTGCACTCGATGACCGGGGTCGGTCAGCACTTCGTGGTCGACGCCATCGCCCGCTACCGCGAATCGCACCCGGACGTGACCTTCGACCTGACCATGGCCAACCGCGTGCCCGACCTGCTCGACGAGGGCTATGACGTGTCCATCGTGCTGGCCACCGAACTGCCCGACTCGGGGTTCGTGTCCCAGCGCCTGGGCATTACCTACAGCATCGTCTGCGCCTCGCCCGCCTACATCGCCCGCCACGGCGTTGCGCACAAGCCTGCCGACCTACTCAAGCACGCCTGCCTGCGCATGGTCAGCCCGGTGATCCCGTTGGAGAAATGGCTGTTCGACGGGCCGGAAGGCCAGGAGATGGTCAACATC
Organism: Pseudomonas sp. SA233; assembly: GCF_054792385.1. Taxonomy (NCBI): domain Bacteria; kingdom Pseudomonadati; phylum Pseudomonadota; class Gammaproteobacteria; order Pseudomonadales; family Pseudomonadaceae; genus Pseudomonas; species Pseudomonas sp. SA233. The sequence goes on from NZ_CP096449.1 coordinate 4,825,030, forward strand.
ACCAGCTCGCCGTTCATGGTCAATACTGCCGATGCCATGAAGACCGCCATCCGCAGCGGCATGGGCGTGGGCGTGCTGCCAATCTATTCGGCCATCGACGGCCTGCGCGATGGCAGCCTGGTACGGGTGCTGCCCGAGTACCGGCTGCAGGAGCTGAACCTGTACGCCATCTACCCGTCGCGGCAGTACCTGGATGCCAAGATCAAGACCTGGGTGGAGTACCTGCGCAACTCGCTGCCGGAGATTCTGGCAGCCCATGAGGCAGACCTGAAAACCCATCAGGTGATGATTGCCAACTAAAAAGCTGCTGCATTGCGGGGGCGGACAATGGTAGGTTGCTAACCATTGTTTCCAGCGCCAGGCCCCTGGGAGGGCTCCGCCCTCCATTCGCAGCACAAGGCTGCTCCTACAGAAGGCCCAGCGCCTGTCCTTGTAGGAGCAGCCTTGTGCTGCGAATGACCGCATCGCGGTCAACTGCCCGGTATTTCCCTAGCCTTGCAGAGAAGAAGTTGCCGATGAAAAAGACCGTCCTGGCCTTCAGCCGTATCACCCCGGCCATGGCCGAACGCCTGCAGCAAGACTTCAACGTGATCGTGCCGACCCCCAAGCTCGGCGACATCAATGCCCAGTTCAATGAAGCCCTGCCCGAGGCCCATGGCCTGATCGGCGTTGGCCGCAAGCTCGGCCGGGCGCAACTCGAAGGGGCGGCCAGGCTGGAGGTGGTATCCAGCGTGTCGGTCGGTTACGACAACTACGACCTGGACTACTTCAACGAACGCGGCATCGCCCTGACCAACACCCCAGACGTGCTGACCGAAAGCACCGCCGACCTGGGCTTCTCGCTGATCATGGGCTGCGCCCGCCGCACCGCCGAGCTGGATGCCTGGACCAAGGCCGGCAACTGGCAAGCTACCGTAGGCCCGGCCCACTTCGGCAGCGATGTGCACGGCAAGACCCTGGGTATCGTCGGCATGGGCAACATCGGTGCTGCCATTGCCCGTCGCGGCCGGTTCGGTTTCAACATGCCGGTCATCTATTCCGGCAACAGCCGCAAGACCGCGCTGGAGCAAGAGCTGGGCGCGCAGTTCCGCAGCCTGGAGCAACTGCTGGCCGAAGCCGACTTCGTCTGCATCGTTGTGCCGTTGTCCGATGCCACCCGCAAGTTGATCGGTGCGCGTGAGTTGCAACAGATGAAGCCGAGCGCGTTCCTGATCAACATCGCCCGCGGGCCGGTGGTGGACGAGGCGGCGCTGATCGAGGCACTGCAGAACGGCACCATTCGCGGTGCGGGCCTGGATGTGTACGAAAAAGAGCCGCTGAGCGACTCGCCGCTGTTCAAGCTGCCCAATGCCCTGACCTTGCCACACGTTGGCTCGGCCACTGCCGAAACCCGCGAGGCCATGGCCAACCGGGCAATCGACAACCTGCGTGCGGCGCTGCTGGGTGAGCGGCCGCGGGATCTGGTAAATCCGCAGGTGTGGAAGGGCTGATTGGCCTCTACTGCCTGCACCGGCTCTATCGCCGGCAAGCCAGCTCCCACAGGTAACCCACAGGCCTGAGCCTTGTGCAGTACCTGTGGGAGCTGGCTTGCCGGCGATAGGGCCAGTGCAGGCAACCCATCACCTATTTGGCCACCACAACACCCTCAGCCACCCTAGCCTTGGGCTTGCGAAACACCAGCACATTCCCCGCCATCACCGCCACCAGCCCCAACAAGGCCGGCGCTGTCCACTGATACCCCTCGGCCACCGCCGACACGTTCAACGCCACCAACGGGAACAGCACCGTGCAGTACGCTGCCCGCTCCGGCCCCATGCGCCCGACCAGGGTCAAGTAGGCGGTAAAGGCGATCACCGAGCCCGGCACCACCAGGTACAGCAACGAGCCGATGTAGCGCACGTTCCACTCCATGCTGAACGGCACGCCGCTGACCACGCAGAACACCGCCAGCATCGCGGCCCCGTAGACCATGCCCCAGGCGTTGGTGGTCATGGGTTTGAGCCCGGCCTTCTGCTGCATGCTCGACAGCATGTTGCCGGCCGAGAAGCACAGCGTGCCGAGCAGGGCCAGGCCAAGGCCGTACAGGGTTTCGCGGCTGGCCGCGTGGTGGGACAGCTCGGGCCAGAACAGCAGGCCCAGGCCAAGTAGCCCCAGGGCGCCGCCGCCGAGCACGTTGCTGGCGATCTTCTGGCCGAAGAAGATCCGCGCGTTGAGCGCATTCCACAGGGTGGCCGTGGAGAACACCACGGCGATCAGGCCGCTGGCAATCCACTGGCTGGCGCTGAGGAAGCAGATGAAGTTGACGCAGAACAGGCACAGGCCCTGGGCCAGACAGATCTGGTGGCCACGCCGGTTCATTGGCTGCAGGCGGCGGGTGAGCAGCAGGAAGGCGAACAGGATCAGCCCGGCCAGGGCGAAGCGGTAGACGATCGAGACCGGAATGGCGACCACACCCAGTTGGAGTTTCAGGGCGATCCAGGTGGTGCCCCAGATCAGGACGGTTAGCAGGTAGAGTGACAGGTTCATGGCGACGGTTCCTTGGGCCTTTCAAGATCGGTGCCCGGCGCTTCGCGGCTAAAGCCGCTCCCACAAGGACCGCGCTGCTCTCGAGGCTGGCGCGGTCCCTGTAGGAGCGGGTTCACCCGCGAATCGAGGGCGCAGCCCTTGCCGAGGCATTTCAGTGTTCTCCTGTCGAACACCCACGCGCTTGCACAAACTTGCGCATTTGTCCCGCGGGTAGCTGTAAGCCTGGCCAAGGCGCAGTAGGATGGCTGGCAAGAGGAACCGCCCATGACGCCACTCACCCAGTTGCAAGTGTTCAACGCCATGCACGCCTCGCCCCACGCCCGGCTGGAGCTGAGCGCGCACCTGGGCGACGGGCTGGCGGCGGCGTTGTGGAGCAACCGCGACGATGCCCGCGACTACCAGGCACCGAGCCATCACACCCTGTCGTGCTACATCGCCGACGGCACCGGCACCTTTCGCCGCCAGCGCCCCGGCGACAAAGGGGCGCCCGACAAGCTGTGCGTGATGCCGGCCGGGCAGGAATCGAACTGGGTGGTCAATGGCGCGATACGCCTGGCGCACCTGTATGTCAGCGAAACGCAATTCGCCCTGGGCTGCGTGCGCCTGCTCGACCGTGAACCGCGTGAGCTGCAACTGCGGGAAGCGACCTTTCTCGACGACCCGCAGCAAGCCAAGCGCTTTCGCCAGCTGATAACCCTGGACTGGGATGAACCTGGCGAACGCTTGCTGGCCAGTAGCCTGGCGCACGAGATCGTCGACCATGCGCTGCTCAACCAGGTCGGGCTGCGCCAGGGCCTGCGCCTGAAAGGCGGGCTGGCACCGAGCCTGCGCCGGCAACTGGTCGACTACATCGAAGCGCACCTGGACCAGCCCATTACCCTGGGTGAACTGGCCTTGCGCTGCAACCTGTCTGAATACCACTTTGCCCGTATGTTCCGCGCCAGTTTCGGGCTGCCGCCGCACCAGTACCTGCTGGCTCGACGGCTGCATCGGGCCTGCCAGCTGTTGCGGCTGGGGGTGATGCCGCTGGGGGAGATTGCCCTGTTGTGCGGGTTTGCCAGTGCCAGCCATTTCAGCAACCGGTTCCGCCAGGCGGTCGGTGCAACGCCAGGCGAATACCGTACGGCCATTCGCGGCTAAAGCCGCTCCCACAGGGATCGCGCCACCCTCAAGGGCAGTGCAGTACCTGTGGGAGCGGCTTTAGCCGCGAAGAGGCCGGTTCAGGCTGGCCTAGAACTCGAAGGTACTGGACAAGCTCACCTGCCGCGCATCACCAATGGCCACAAAGTACTGGTTCACCGCCGAGCTGTAGTAAACCTTGTCGAACAGGTTCTTCACGTTCAGCTGCAGCAGCACCTTGTGCTCGTCGAGCCTGGTCTCGTAGCTGGCAAAGGCATCGGCCACGGTATAGGACGGCAGGTCGAAGGTGTTGGTCGAGTTACCCGCGCGCTCGCCGACATACCTTGCACCGGCACCGAGACGCAAGCGGTCGCCACCGAACAGGCTGCCATAGTCATACACCGCCGACAGCGAACCACTGTGCCGGGCCACGTTCTGCAGGCGGTTGCCCTGCAGGGCCGGGTCCTTGGTCACCTTGGCATCGGTGTAGGCATAGCTGCCAATCAGGCTCCATCGCTCACTCAGCTGGCCAGTCAGGTCCAGCTCAACGCCCCGTGAACCGACCTCCCCGGCATTGCTGTACACCGTTTCACGAGTACTGGTATCAAAGTTGGAAACCAGTACGTTGCGCTTGGTGATATCGAACAACGCCAGAGTGCCTGTCAGGCGGCCCGGCATGTCGAGCTTGGCGCCCAGTTCCCACGATTTGCCCTCCTCCGGCGCCACCGACGAGTCGAGCACTACATTGCCGACCAGCGGCGCGATAGTCGAGTTGGGCTTGAACGACTCGCTATAGCTGCCATAAAACGACAGTTGGTCATCGACCTTGTAGACGATACCTGCATGCGGCCCCCACGCCTGGCCATTGATGTCGGTGTTGGCCTTGAAAGGGCGGCCACGGCCAGCGTACTGGTCGAACTGCTGGAAGCGCGCACCAGCCACCAGGATCCAGTGATCATCCAGGTGCAGCGCGTCCTGCACGAACAACGCGTCGGTGCGCAGCTTGTCGGTCTGGTCGCTGTCACTGGCTTTGACAGTGGTGCCCTCCACTTCCTGCCCGTAGACCGGGTTCATATAGCTGAAGGTGGATTGGGCGGTCTGCCGGATCATGTCACCGCGGAAAATCTTGCGGTCCTCGTGATCGATGCCGAACAGCAGGTCGTTCTGCATCCCGGCCAGTTGCACATTACCGGCCAGGCTCAAGGTGGCGAACTGGTCACGGCTCATGGCGTTGTGGGTGCCGTCGATGCTGCGCGACAGCGTGCCACTTTTTTCATTCACGCCGGTCACCCGCACCTGGCTGGCATCATAGGTTTCGCGGTTGAAGCTGTAGCCGAAGTGCAGCTTCCAGTCATCGGCCAGCTGGTGGTCGACTTCCAGACGGTAAAGGTCGGAGCGCCCTTCCATGTCGTTGAAGGGCTCGTCCAGGCGCCGCGTGGCTGGGATGTCCAGCGGGTGGCCGTTGTTGCCGAACGCCGTGCCACGGTCGAAGGGGTAGAGAAACTCGCGATGCTCGTAGGCCAGCACCACCTGGGTATCCTCGCCCAGCCAGGCCAGCGATGGCGCTACCAGCGACTCACGGTGCACGCCGTAGTTGCGCCAGTAGTCCTCATCTTCGTGGTCGACGATCAGCCGATAGGCGAAGTTGCTGTCGCCCAGTGCGCCGGTACTGTCGAACCCGCCACCGCTGCCGTTCTTGCCGCTGCCGTAGGTAGAACCGCGCACGGTCAGGGCGTTGTACTGCTCGAGTTGCGGGCGCTTGCTGACCACGTTGATGACCCCGCCCGGGTCCTGGATGCCGTACAGCAGCGAGGCCGGGCCCTTGAGCACTTCGACCCGCTCGGTGCTGGCGTTGAGGCTGCGGCCCTGCACGATGGGCATGCCATCGCGCATGATCGAGCCGTCGCGGTTGTCGCCGAAGCCGCGCTTCATCACGGTATCGGAGGTGCCACCGAAATTGTTGCCCTGGGTGATGCCGCTGACATTGGCCAGAGCGTCATCAAGGTTGCGTGGGGCCTGGTCACGGATGACTTGGGCCGGTACCACATTGATGGCCTGGGGGATGTCCTGGCTCGGGCCCTGCCCGCGCATGATCGAGGCGGTAGCGGGGGGCTGATAGCTGTAGTCGTCCAGTTGCGAGGTCACGGTGATGGCCTGCAGGTTGAGGGCGCCGGAAGTGTCCACCGCTTCGAGGGTGAGGGTGCGCGAATCGACGCGGCGCCAGGCCAGCCCGGTAGTGCCCAGCAGCTGTTGCAGGGCCTGTTCGGCGCTGAACCTGCCGTTCAATGCCGGCGCCTGCACACCTGGCAGTTCCAGGGTGTAGACCACGCTCTGGCCGGTGGTGCGGCTGAAGGCGCTGAGTGCCTGGGCAAGGGGTTGCGCCGGCTGCGCGAAGGTATACGCCTGCTGCTGCTCGGCGGCACAGGCCAGGGGGGCGACAGCGAATGCCGGGAGCGCGGAAAGGCCGAGCCAGAGAGGGACGCAACGCGGGGTGAACTTCATGGACGCTGACCTGTGAGAGGGATATGACTGCGAATGAATCGCACTTCCACTCATTACACGGATGCCACGTCCTGTTACCTCACCCGCTATCTGAAAATTTTTTTGCCTGTGCGGGCCTCTTCGCGGGTGAACCCGCTCCCACAGGTACTGCACAGGATTTGAAACTTGCGCCCTTCCTGTGGGAGCGGGTTCACCCGCGAAGAGGCCCGCACAGGCGACTACCGGATCAGGGTCAACCGCCCCAGCAAAGTCTGCCGCGAAAAGCCCATCACCTTGCCCAGCGAATCCAGCGCCAGCAACGGCTCGGCCACGGGGAAACTGCCACTGACCTTGCGCTGCCCCAACTCATCATCGAGCAACAGGATGCGCCCCGGGTAATAGCGCCCCAGGTCTTCGACCACCTGCGCCAGCGGCACCTGGTAGTAATTCAGCCAGCCCTGGCGCCAGGCCAGGCGGTTGTCACTATCCACTGCCAGGGTGTCGCCGACTTGGCCGGCAGCATAGGCCACCTGCTGGTTGGCCGTCAGTTCACGCGCTGCTGCGCCCGGCGCCGGGCTCACCGCCACCCGCCCGCTGCTCACAGTGACCTGGGCTCCCTCGTCCTGCTCGCGCACTTCGAACTGGGTGCCAAGCACGCGCACCTCGCCACCGGCAGCTTCCACTACGAACGGCGTGCCGGTATGCGTGACCTGGAAAAACGCCGCGCCATGCAACAACCGCACGCGACGCTCGCCCTGCACAAAATCGACTGCAATCGCGCTCCCCGCATCCAGCGTCACCTGCGACTGGTCGGCCAAGGTCACCTGGCGAACTTGACCAGCACTGCTGTAGTCGGCCTGCAGGTCCTGCAGCCACAGGGCCGGGTGCCAACCACCGGCAACGCCCACGGCCAGTACCAGGCACGCAGCCACCGCCAGCGCCGCGGCCCGCTGCCGCCAGGGGTGCCTGGCCGGTGGCGTGGCAATCGCATCCAGGTAACGTTGCAGGCTTGCCTGTTCTTCAGCGGCCAGGCGCGCCGCCGGGGCGGCGCTGTTCTGCCACAGCGCCTGGGCCTGGGCGTAGGCCTCACGGTGCCCAGGTTCGGCCAGCAGCCAGCGCTTGAACGCCGCGCCCTCGGCTTGCGCAGGCTGCTCGTTGATGCGGCTGAGCCATTGAAGTGCAGCCCGGGACTGCGCCTCGGTGATCGGCGGTAAACGGCTCATCGACGGGCACTCCCTGGCCGGCGTGGGGTGGACGCGGGCTCGGCAACACTCGCCTTGCACGCTTCGAGGGCGCGCATCATATGCTTTTCCACAGCACTCTGGGACAGTTGCATGGCCTTGGCGATCTCGCCGTACTTGCAGCCGTGGATACGGTTGAGCAGGAAGATCTGCCGGGTGCGCTCGGGCAAGGCGCGCAAGGCAGCGTCGATGCGCTGCAAGTCGTGATCGACCTCCACGGCCTGTTCCGGGGCCTGGGCCATGGCCGCTTCATCCAGCGGCAACACAGCTTCGGCTGCGCGCTCGCGGCTGCCTTCGCTGCGCAGGTGGTCGATGGCGAGGTTCCCGGCGCAACGCAGCAGGTAGGTATCCAGCGCCTCGACCTTGACCTCAGGGCGACGCCAGAAGCGCAGGAACAGCTCCTGAACCAGGTCCGATGCCGTCGCCCGGCAGCCGACCCGACGGCTCACCAGGGCCTCCATGCGTGCCCGCTGGGCCTGGAACACCTGGACGAAGCGCGCACGCCCACCGCCGCTTTCGGCATCCGCCTCGATCATGTCGCCCGGCTCGCTCACCTGGTCACTCGACGAACACGGCCAGCAACGGCCCCAGCACCACGCTGGCGGCGGCCAGGCCCAGCAACAGGCGGGGCTGGTATGGCAGGCCGAACACCCACAGGGTCACCCCGGCCATCATCACTGCGGTCCATTCCACCAAGCCATGGGCCCAGCCCCGCAGGTGCACGCTGAGCACCAGCGAAAGCACCAGCAACAGCCAACCGGCACAGCGCAACAGGCGCAACTGCCCGGGGCGCGGCTTGCGCCCGAGCAGGTCGACGAAGTGCTTCTCCATGGCCAGGCACAGGGCAACGAAGCCGGCGTAAGCGATCAGTGCATTACCCAGCATCAGCTCGCCTCCGCCGTCTCAGTGCTTGGCTTCCTTGCCGCACGAGGGGCCCGCATGGCCACAGCCTTCGGGCTGTGCAACATCTTGCCGGCCAACCAGGCCAGGAACAGGCCGGTGCACAGCGCTGTCAGGTCGAAACCAGCCATGGCCCAGTCACCCGCATGTAGCGAATGGTTCAGGCCCTGGCCGGTGGTCAGGCCGTTAAGCAGTGGCAGCAAGGCGAAGGCCAGCGCGCCCAGTGCCAGTTGCTCGCCCCATGCCCGTCGCCCACTGCGCAACACCGCATGCACCAGCGACAGGCCCCAGACGGTGAAGAAGGCGTTGACCTCCCAGTCGGCCCGGCCTTCGACGCCCATCGGGATCAGGCGGTTGGCCCAGAAGAAGCCCGCCACGGCCAGCAACAGGCCGCTCATGCTGGCGATATTGAGCACCTCGACCAGGCGCAGTTCGCCCGGCAGGCGTTCGCTCCTGGCATGCTTGAGCTGACGCTTGCCCAGCCACATCACCAGCCCGGTGCCGATTACCGCGGTACCGGCCACGCCAAAGAAGAAGTACAGCCAGCGCAGCCAGGGCCCGGCGAAATTGCCCATGTGCAGGCCGGCAAAGCTGAAGGCGGTCATCATTGCCCCGCTCTCCGGCTTGCCCTGGCTCAACAGCACACCGCTGGCGCCGTCGAAGGTCCAGTTGGCGCTACGCCGGTAAGCCACGTGGTCGGCAGCCGATTGCGTGAAGGTAACGCGGGCATTGCTGTCGCCGGCATTTTCCACCTGGATACGGCCGATACGCGCGCCCGGTTGCAGGTCCTGCACCTTGGCGTACAGGCTCGGCAACGGTACCAGCGGCGCGGCCACATGGGCCGCCTTGGGCGCATCGTTACGGCCGAACAGGTCGTTGAAGTACTTGCCGGTGTCATTGCCGTAGCTGGCCATGATGCCTGCCGGCATCACCATGTACATGAACAGCACCAGGCTGCTGTAGCTGATCATCAGGTGGAACGGCAGCACCAGCACGCCAATGGCGTTGTGCCCGTCCAGCCAGGAGCGCTGGCCCTTGCCTGGGCGGAAAGTGAAGAACTCCTTGAAGATTTTCTTATGGGTGATGATGCCGGTGACCAGCCCCAACAGCATGATGAAGGCGCACAACGTCGATAGCCATCGGCCGAAAGGGTGTGGCATCTGCAACTGGAAGTGGAAGCGGTAGAAGAACTCGCCACCGCGACTGTCGCGTGCCGCCACCGGCTGCCCGGTCTGGGTATCAAGGGTCTTGGTGACGAAACCGCGTGGCCCGCCATTTGGGTCGCGATAACCCACGCTCAAGGCGGCCTCGCGTGCGTTGGGCATACGAATCAGCCAGGTGCCCGAATGCCCTGCATTGTCCTGCAGATAACGCTGGGCCACCTCCAGGCTATGGCTCGGGTCCAGCGCATGGCTTCGTACTTCTGGTTGCGTCCAGTGCGTGATTTCTTCCTTGAAATACGACAGCGTGCCAGTGAGGAAGATGGCGAACAAAAGCCAGCCGAAGATCAGGCCGGTCCAGGTGTGCAGCCAGGCCATGGCCTGGCGGAAGCCTTCTTTCATGGGGTTTTCATCCAGTAAGCCAACCCGCTGATCACCCCCAGCAGCACGCTTGGCGCCAGTACGCCCAGCCAGGCGCGCAAAGCGCTGCGGCAGGCAAAGCACCAGATGAACGCCAGCAAGTAGAAAACGAATGACAGCAGCAGGCCGGTGAGCGTGGCATCGACCCGTGGCAGCGGCGCTACCAGTGAAATGCAGACGCTGGCCACGGACGCCAGCAGGTAGCCACCCAGCAGCGCGGCAAGGCTGCGTGACGTCACGGCCAGGCGATAGCTGAGCGAGAGACCGGCGGTTTTGCGCGTCATGGCGATGGTCCGGGCGTTTTCGGGGCTGCAATAATAATGATTTCAATTCTCATAAGCAAAGGCCATGCGATGAGCCGCCTGCTGCCTTGAATGCAACAAGAAATTTATTTTCAAAAAGGGCTTGAATTCGTTTCGCCGTTGCCTGACCTTAGAGTCAAGAGACGCAGAAATACCAAGGGTCTCAGAGGCCTAGGCGCGTCTCCATGCGAGCAAGCTGAATAAGGATTGAATCATGCAAATCCAGGTCAACAGCAGCAACCATTTCGAAGGCAACGCCCGGCTCGACCAGTGGGTCCGCAGCACACTGCAGAACTCGCTGGAACGTTACGAAGACGACCTCACCCGCATCGAGGTTCACCTGCGCGACGAGAACGGCGCCAAGCCCGGACCGCATGACAAACGCTGCCAGATGGAGGCTCGCCCCAAAGGCCATCAACCGATTTCCGTGACCCACACCGCCACTTCGCTGGACCAGGCGGTCGATGGTGCCGCCACCAAGCTCAACCACGCGCTGGAACACTTCTACGGCAAACTGCGCAGCAAGCGCGGCGCCCTGGAACTGAGTGACCCAGACGCCTGATCGGCAACTCAAGACGCCCGGCCTGATGCCGGGCGTTTTCGTTTGTATCGATCGATGGCGCTGAACCAACAGGTAATTTCCCCGGTCAACTTCTGCATTCATTCAGCGCAGAAGCATGACCATGAACAACCCATTCGAACGAATCAGTGCTGCATTCGCCCCCGAATACCGGGTCAACCTGAGCATTGCAAACCTCGACGGCAGCATCATGCTGACCCTGTCCGACGACGCTGGCGTGGTCGCCAAGCGCCTCATCACCCAGGCCCAGCGCAATGACCCGATACGCCTGCAGCGGGTGATCGACAGCATCCGCCTGGGCCTGGCCATCGAGCACAACCAGAACCCCCTTCAGGTGCTGGCCGCGCTGACCCGTGACGCCCGCCACGAGCCGCGCCATTTCATCGCCAACTGAGGGCTACTTGCCCTCCTCCACTTCCTTGCCGCTGGCATCCAGTACCTTGGTCGAGGGGTAGCGGTACGAGGCGTAGCGCACCACCAGGATCGCGAACGCCAGCAACAGGATGCCACCGCACAGGTACAACAGCCCTACGTCCGGCGCCTTGTGGTGCGAGACGTCGCCGATCAGCAGGCGGGTCAGCGCGGTGATGGCCACGTACAGCAGGAAGCGGATCGGCATGTGGTTGGTCTTGAAGTAGATACCGACCATCGCCCCCAGCTCCAGGTAGATGAACAGCAGCAGGATGTCATCGACACTGACCCCGCCCTTGCCGAGCATGTCGAGGAACGTCATCACCGCCGCATAGGCCGTGATCGCGCCAATGCCGAAAAGCGCCAGGTAATGGAATGCCTCGACGCACAGGTTTCCCAGCGAGTCGGCCGAGCCGTGCAGACCCTTTCGCAGCTTTTCTGCCCATTTGATGTTCACGATGTTCCATTCCCCGATACGTCTTGAAGGATGATGCGTCACCGGTGTGACGCTTGTGCCATGCAGTTAAAGGGCCAGGCCCCTGCCTTGGAAGGCGACCGATTGCCGCAAGGCACCTTGAGGCGTGGCAAGTTGCATGAGCTGGAGACGTTGCGGGCTTTGCTTGAGTCGGCACTGGTTCAGGTGCAGATGCCCGCTGGGCCTCGGACTTTGCACTGAGATTTGAGTGTTGCGTTGTCTGGGCTGGCCTCTTCGCGGGTAAACCCGCTCTCACAGGATCTCCACAGGCCTTGAGGTAGATGCCGTACCTGTGGGAGCGGGTTCACCCGCGAAAGGGCCCGGATGGCCAAGGCGCTGATGGATGATGCTGAGTTGGGCATGAAGCAGTAAGCCCTCTGCACCACGCTACAATTTCTGCTTGCGAAGCAATCAACATTGCCATTACTGTATATAGATACAGTAAATCGAAACGCAACCAGCAAAAGGCATAGAGGTGATGAATGGCCGTCGAAGTGGTGTACCGCAGCAGCCGCGACCCGGAGCGCTTGTTCATGGATAAGGCCGAAGCAGACCGTCACGACAAGATGCTCGAACTGGCCGAGCGCCTGGCCGAAGTACTGCACAAGGCAGTGCCCTCGCTGAGCGAGAAACAAGTCGAGGAAGCCGGTATCTACATGGCCAAGAACCGCGATGTATTCGCCCGGGCGTTCAAGAGCCAGCCGGATGCGCTGGCCGAGTTGCTCGAAGCGCCAGCGGCCGAGTAATTGCCTGCACTGGCCTCATCGCCAGCAAGCTCCACGGGGGGTACATGGCTTGCTCCATTGCTCAGGTCACCTCATTACCCTGTAGGAGCAGCCTTGTGCTGCGAAGAGGGTAGTTGAGCAACAGATATTCTTCGGCAGTAATGGCCTCTTCGCAGCGCAAGGCTGCTCCTACAAGTCGGCGCGCCAGGGGTGGGCGCTGGCTTGCCGGCGAGAGGGCCAGTGCAAGAACACAAATTACATCAGCCGTAGAGCAACCGCTCCGCCAGCATCTGCGCCACCCGCGCCGGCGAGCGCTTCTCTGCCTGCGCATGGCCAAACACTTCGGTCAGCCGTGAAGGTATCCGCGCCAGGTGCGCGGTGATGGTGCCCAGGTCTTCGCCACGATGGGTAAGTGCCACGTAGATCAACCCACCGGCATTGATCACGTAATCGGGCGCATACAGTATCCCGCGCGACTCCAACTGGTCGGCTACCTGCAAGGTGGTCAGCTGGTTGTTCGCCGCCCCCGCCACGGCCGCACAACGCAACTGCATCACGCTCTGCCCGTTCAACACCGGCCCCACACCGCAAGGGGCAAAGATGTCGCAAGGGGTACTGATCAACGCATCGTTGGTCACCGGATGGGCATTGAACTGCTCCACCGCCAGCCGCACTCGTCCAGGGTCCAGATCGCTCACCAGCAGGTCCGCCCCTGCCGCATGCAGTTGCTCCGCCAGCGCATAACCGACATTGCCCAGCCCTTGCACCGCAACCCGAAGCCCTTGCAGGTCATCACTGCCAAGGCGGAACGAAGTGGTGGCACGAATGCCGGCAAAAACCCCCATCGCCGCATGCGGTGAGGGATCACCCGAGGCCGTGGTGCTGGTCACATGCGGTGTGCTCTGGGCAATGCAGTCCATGTCCAGGGTCGAGGTGCCGCTGTCCACGGCGATGATGAAGCGCCCTTGCAAGGTGTCGATGAAGCGGCCGAAGGCCTCGAACAGCGCGGCACGGTTTTCCACATGCGGGTTGCGCATGATCACCGCCTTGCCGCCCCCCAATGGCAGGCCAGCCAGCGCCGCCTTGTAGCTCATACCCTGGGCAAGGCGAATGGCGTCTGTCATGGCGCTTTCATCATCGGCATAAGGCAGGTAGCGGCAACCGCCCATGGCGGGGCCCAACTGCTCGCTGTGGATCACCACCACAGCCTTCAGGCCGGTAGGCGGATCGGTGAACAAGTGCAGCGACTGGGTACGGGTGCTTTGCATCAGCGCGAACATCGACAGGCTCCCCTACGAGGTGCTCTTTCCAGTATAGGCACGGCCCTTGGGCTGGTAGCGCCGCCGGACCACTGGACGAAACCGCGCGCCACGGCTAATACTCAAGCGTGTGTGGAGAAGCCCCATGAAGCCACGTCAAGCCTGCCTGGCCTGCCTGGAACGCGAGCCCGTCGCCCTGCTGGAAGCCGCATTATGGATTGCTGCCGAGCACGACCGAAGCGTCGAGCCCGCGGCCAGCCTTGCCAAGCTGCATGACCTGCAGCGTGAAATAAGCACCAATCTGCCGATGCTGCCGCTGTGCGAACTGGCACAGCCACTGCTGCGCCAACTCAATGCCCTGGGCTTCCAGCAGGATGAATATCACCCGCTGCGCCCGCATGCCGCGATGATGGACAAGGTGCTGCAACGCCGCCGTGGCCAACCACTGACACTTGCCATCCTCGCCCTGGAACTAGCCCGGCGTCTGTCCATACCCCTTGAGGGCGTAGGCTTCCCTGGCCATTTCCTGCTGCGCGTGCCGGGTGCCGATCACCTGCTTGACCCCTGTGGCGGCCGGCGTCTCTACCCCAACGACTGCCGTGAGCTGCTGGCTCGCCAGTTCGGCCCGCATGTAGCGCTGACTGCCGAGCACATGCGCAGTGCCAGCCCGCTGCAGATGCTGCAACGCCTGTCACGCAACCTGCGCCAGTTGCATATAAGCAACGACAACCACCTGGCGGCACTGATCGATGCAGAGCGGGTCATGCAACTGGGCCCGGTGCAGGTCAGCGACTATGTGACTCGCGCTTCGCTATACCAGCATCTGGATTGCCCGCAGGCCGAGCGCTTTGATCTGGAGCATGCGTTATTGCTGACAGAGGACCCGGTCCAGCGCCTGAAGCTTTCCGAACGTATCGGCAAGCTTCCGGCGGCGAACCGTTCCATTCACTGAGCCGGGCTGTCCGGCTGCTGCGCTGGGTGGGCCTGGGCAAACGCCGGGTGCCCCGCCGCCAGGGCGGCAACCCGCAGGATGCGCGGGAAGCTGTCGAGGTCGATGTTGAAACGTTCGGCCGCGTACAACTGCGGGATCAGATAGACATCCGCCAGGCCCGGCTCATCGCCGAAGCAGAAGCCATGATCGCCTATCAGTTGCTCAACTGCCGCCAACCCTTGGCTGATCCAGTGACCAATCCACTGGTTGACCTGGCTTTCGTCCTGGCCGGCCTGGCGCAGTCGGTTGAGCACGCTGACGTTGTGCAGCGGGTGGATGTCGCAGCCGATGATCGCCGCCACGCCCCGCACCTTGGCACGCGCCTCGGCCGTGGCCGGTAACAGCGCAGGTTGTGGATAAACCTCTTCCAGGTACTCGATGATCGCCGGCGACTGCACCAGCAGCTCACCGCCATCGGTACGCAACGCCGGAACGCGCCCCTGCGGGTTGACCGCGACATAACCCGCGCCGCGCTGTTCGCCCTGCAGCAGGTTGACCGGAAGGGACTGGTAACCCAGCCCCTTCAGTGCCAAAGCAATGCGTACCCGGTAGGACGAGGTGGAACGGTAATAGGTGTACAGCTCCATGCCCCTGCCTCCTCAGTTGGCCGCGACGACCTTGCCGCGGCATTCGCCGAAACCGATGCTGGCCACGCCATCACGCACGCAGCGGGCACGCAGGATGATCTCGTCGCCGTCTTCGAGGAACTTGCGCACCTCGCCACTGGCCAGTTCCACCGGGTGCTTGCCGCCTTCGGTGATCTCCAGCAGGCTGCCGAACGAACCTGGCGTGGCGCCCGACAGCGTGCCCGAACCGAACAGGTCGCCCGGTTGCAGCTGGCAGCCGTTGACGCTGTGGTGCGCGACCAGCTGCGCCACGGTCCAGTACATGCTGCGGGTGTTGCTCAGGGTCAGGCGGTGCGGGGCGAGGCCCTGCTCGCGCATGCGCTCGGTCAGCAGCAGTACCTCGAGCTCGATATCGAATGCACCAGCGGCCTGGTCGCGCTTGTCCAGCAGGTACGACAGTGGCTGCGGGTCGCCTTCCGGGCGTGACGGCTGGGCACAGCGGAACGGCTCAAGCGCTTCGGCGGTAACTACCCAAGGCGAGATGGTGGTGATGAAGCTCTTGGACAGGAACGGCCCCAGCGGCTGGTATTCCCAGGCCTGGATATCGCGCGCCGACCAGTCGTTGAGCAGGCACAGGCCAGCCACGTGCTCGGCGGCATCGCCTACCGGGATCGCCTGGCCAATGTCGTTGCCCTGGCCGATCCAGATACCCAGCTCCAGCTCGTAGTCCAGGCGCGCGCAGGGGCCGAAGCTTGGCTCGGTGTGCCCGGCCGGCAGAGTCTGGCCCTTGGGCCGGCGCACATCGGTGCCGGATGGGCGGATGGTCGAGGCGCGGCCGTGATAACCGATCGGCACGTACTTGTAGTTGGGCAGCAGCGGGTTGTCGGGGCGGAACAGCTTGCCCACGTTCTTGGCGTGCTCGATGCCCACGTAGAAGTCGGTGTAGTCACCGATCTGCGCCGGTACATGCAGCTGGCAGGCGCTTGCCGGGTACAGGGCGGCCTGCAGCGCCGCCTGGTGTTCGCTGTGCTCGCCCAGCAGCACCAGCAGGCGCTCGCGCAGGGCAACGCGGGCATTGCGGCCGAGGGCGAAGAATGCGTTCAAGACCCCACCACGGGTGGCCTCGACAGCGGCCTTGGCGGCACCATCGAACAGGCCGGCGGCCAGCACCGCCTCCAGGTCGAGGATCGCGTCGCCGATGGCCACGCCACAGCGCTTGGCTTCACCCGGCCGGCTGAAGATGCCCAACGGCAGGTTCTGCAGCGGGAAGTCGCTGTGCCCGTTGGCGTGCTCGACCCAGCTACGGGCAATGGCGGTCTGATTCATGGGTTATCTCCGGTTCGGGTTGAAGGTGCTCGGCAAGGTGGCCCAGCAACTATCGTAGTCGGCCTGCAACTGCGGGCATTCAAGGGCTTGCAGGCTCGGGCGCAGCACCTGGCTGGTCTCGAACATGAAGGCCATGGTGTTGTCGATCTTGTGCGGTGCCAGGTCGGCAGCAATAGCCTTTTCGCAGGTTTCGGCGTCGGGGCCATGGGCGCTCATAACCCCGTGCAGCGAGGCGCCACCCGGCAGGAAGCCCTCGGCCTTGGCGTCGTAGGCACCATTGATCAGGCCCATGAACTCGTTCATCAGGTTGCGGTGGAACCATGGTGGACGGAAGGTGTTCTCGGCCACCATCCAGCGTGGCGGGAAGATCACGAAGTCCATGTTGGCCATGCCATGCACGCTGGTCGGCGAGGTCAGCACAGTGAAGATCGACGGGTCCGGGTGGTCGAAGCTGACCGTGCCGATGGTGTTGAAGCGACGCAGGTCGTACTTGTACGGCACGTTGCTGCCGTGCCAGGCGACCACGTCCAGTGGCGAGTGCTGCAGTTCGCAGGCCCAATGTTCGCCCAGGAACTTCTGCACCAGCTGCACCGGGCCATCGGCCTCTTCGTAGTGCGCCACCGGGGTGAGGAAGTCGCGCGGGTTGGCCAGGCCGTTGCTGCCAATCGGGCCCAGGTCCGGGATGCGCAGCGGCGCGCCGTGGTTTTCGGCGATGTAGCCGCGGGCCTCGCCGTCGAGCAGTTCGACGCGGAACTTCATGCCACGCGGGATGACCGCGATTTCCAGCGGCTCGACTTCCATCACCCCCAGTTCGGTGGCAATGCGCAGGCGGCCCTGTTGCGGCACCAGCAGCAGTTCACCGTCGGCGTTGAAGAACACCCGCTCCATCGACCGGTTGGCGCGGTAGATGTAGATGCTCACGCCGGCCGGTTTTTCCGCAGCGGCGTTGGCCACCATGGGCAGCCAGCCCTCGATGAAATCGGTCGGTTCGACGGGGATCGGCTGGGGGTTCCAGCGCAGGCGGTTGGGAGTGATGGGCCCCAGCGGGCCGGTCAGCGGCTGACGCGCCAGGCGTTCGAAACGCGGGTGCAAGGCAGACGGACGAATACGATACAGCCAGGTGCGGCGCAGCTCGCTGCGGGTCATGGTGAACGCCGTGCCCGAGAGCAGCTCGGCATACAGCCCATAGGGCGCCTTCTGCGGCGAGTTCTGCCCGACCGGCAAGGCCCCTGGCAGCGCTTCGCTGGCAAACTCGTTGCCGAAGCCGCTGAGGTAGTGAAGGTCGGGTGACGTATCGTGATTCATCGATGCCTCCGGGCTCTGGCCGAGCCGTTGCTGGCAGCTGGCTGCTGGCCCGGGGCGGGGTGGCAGCGCGTCTGCATTGTTTTTATCGTAATCAGATTACGAATAACGTAATTTGCTACGGGCAATGCGTCAAGCTATAAAGGCGCGACTCGACGAATCCGGAAGAAGATGTCCATGGCCAAAGCCAGCTCCCCCGCCGACAACGGCAAGCAGAAAGTCCGCTCGGCGGAGGTCGGCACCGACATCCTCAAGGCCCTCGCCGAGCTCTCCCCGTCCACCTCCCTGTCACGCCTCGCGGAACATGTGCAGATGCCGGCGAGCAAGGTGCACCGTTACCTGCAGGCGTTGATCGCCAGCGGTTTTGCCGAACAGGATGCGGCCACCAACCATTACGGCCTGGGGCGCGAGGCACTGCGGGTGGGGCTGGCGGCGCTGGGCAGTATCGATGTGCTTAAGATTGCCGCGCTGCCGTTGTCTCAACTGCGCGATGAACTGAACGAGAGCTGCTTCGTTGCCGTGTGGGGCAACCAGGGCGCGACAGTGGTCAGCATCGAGCCGGCAGTACGCGCGGTCACCGTGGTAACGCAGATCGGCTCGGTACTGCCGCTGCTCACTTCGTCCACCGGGCTGGTGTTCGCCGCCTATCTTCCCGAGCGCGAGACCGTGGAGTTGCGTGACCGGGAACTGGCCGCCCTGCAGCACAGCGCCGCCGACTACCAGGCAGTACTGGCGGGCATTCGTGAACGTGGCCTGCACCATGTGCACGGGCTGTTGATGCCGGGCGTGGATGCGCTGTCGGCCCCGGTGTTCAATGCCATGGGGCAGATCGCCGCGGTGATGACGGTGGTCGGGCCGACCTCGATCTTCCATGCCGACGAGCATGGTCCGGCGGCGCAACGGTTGCTGGCAGCAGCACGGGAAACCAGCTGGCGCATGGGCTATTCGCCCGCCAACTGAGCGCCTTCGGCACTATTGCCCGATACGTAAAGGTGAATGTCATAAGCGGCTATTTTTCCTGCAGGATCAGGCGCTTATTCTTACCTCACTGGCCGGCATGAAGGGCTCTCCCCCCCGCCTTTCAGGCCTGCGAGGTTCACCGACGTAGATTTTGAAGCTCCTTGATCTGACGTCTCGATTGGCCGCTGCGGCTTGCAGCGGCCTTTTTTATTTGCCCTGAAAATTTCTCCGCCTGTGCTGGCCTCTTCGCGGGTAAACCCGCTCCCACAGAGATATCACTACCCCAGGGGCTTGTGGTGTACCTGTGGGAGCGGGTTTACCCGCGAAGAGGTCAGCACAGGCATACAAGTTTCAGCCCAGCGGATACTTCTGCAAGTTGGCCATCATCTGCTGCAACGCCTGCAAGCTGTCCTGTGGGTGCACTGCCCCGTCGAAGTCGCCAATCCGTGCCCAGTTCTCGGCCACCTGCTCCGGAGTAAAGCCTTCACGCGGATCGAAGCCTACCCCCAGGCTGCGCTCCCAACGCACCTTGCCCACCCAACCGCCACCCACTTCGAACAACTCGCCACTGCCCTGGCACTGCTCGCTGCCCAGGTACACAACCAGCGGGCTGACCAGCTCAGGTTTGAGCCGCTCGAACACCTGGGGCGGGATCAACCCTTCGGTCATGCGGGTGCCACCCGTGGGGGCGATGGCGTTGACCAGGATGCCATGCTTGCGCCCTTCGATCGCCAGGGTACGTGTCAGCCCATACAGGCCCAGCTTGGCCATGCCGTAGTTGGCCTGGCCGAAGTTGCCGTAGATGCCGGATGTGGAAGCGGTGAAGATCACCCGCCCCCAGTTCTGCTCGCGCAGGTGCGGCCAGGCGGCGCGGGTGACCTTGTAAGCCCCCTCGACATGCACCTGATACACCTGCTCCCAGTCGCTGTCTTCCATCTTGTGGAAGGTCTTGTCACGCAGGATGCCGGCATTGTTCACCAGCACATCGACCCGACCGAAGCTGTCCAGGGCCTGCTCGACAATACGCGCGCCGTGGCTGACCGAATCATGGTTGGCAATGGCACTGCCCCCGGCAGCGCGGATCTCCTCTACTACCCGGTCGGCGGCGGAGGCGCTGGCACCTTCACCGTGGGTGGAGCCGCCGAGGTCGTTGACCACCACCCGCGCACCACGGGCAGCGAACAGCAGCGCATGGGCACGGCCCAGGCCGCCCCCGGCTCCGGTGACTATCACCACGCGATCTTGCAGACAGACAGGCTCGCTCATGCTCATGGCTCCAGGCAGGTTCAGGTAGGCCGAGTGTCCGCCGCCAGCAGCGGGTGGACAATCAAGCTCACGCAGGCTGAATGCCTGGCAATAACGCAGCACGATGGTTATGGGGCCGCTGTGCGGCCCATCGCCGGCAAGCCCGCTCCCACACCAACCGCGCCGGCCTCCAGGCCTGCGCTGTACCTGTGGGAACCGGCTTGCCGGCGATGAGGACCTGTCAGGACCACGCCACTTTCTGCTGGAAACAGCTCAGCGGTTGTTCTCGAAAGGCCAGGTAATGGCGCAGCACCTGCACCGGCGCTTCGGTATGCGGGTAATGGCCGATGCCCTGCAACTGCACGGTGTCCGGCTCCGGCACCAGTTGCCGGTAGCGCTCCACCATATGTGCGCCGGAAAGCGGGTCGACCACGCCATTGATGAAACGCAGCGGCACGCCTTCGTGCTGCATCGCGCCAACCCAGCGGTCCCGGTGCAACCTGCGCTCTGGCATGTAACCCACCAGCTTGTGCAGGATGCGCGTGCCACGGTTGGCGGCTATCAGGCTCCAGAAGTCATCCAGCGCACTTTCACTGGGGTGGGTGCAAGGGCCGTAGACCTGGGTCACGTTGCGCACCAGGTCGTCGCGACCGAACGAGCGCCCTACCAGCCAGCCCAGGCGGCTGAGCAACAGCTTCTGTACCAGCAGCATGCGGCAGCTTTCGGGGAACAGCCCGCTGTTCAGGAACACGCAGCTGGCAATGCTGGCGCGCTGTTCATGATGCCGCGCCAGCATTTCCTGGGCCACACTGCCGCCGTAGTCATGGGCCAGCAGATGCACCGGCTGGTCGACCTTCAGCTCGGCGAGCAAAGCCTGCTGCAGGTCGGCCTGCTCCATCAGGCTATACACGTGATCGACCGGTTTGGCCGAATCGCCAAAGCCGAGCATGTCACAGGCGATAACCCGGAAGCGCTGGGCCAAAGGCCCCCAAAGGTAGTGCCAATCCCAGCTGGCGGTGGGGAAACCGTGCAACAGAAGCAGGGGCTCTCCTTGCCCTGCGGTCCAGTAGCGGATGCTCTGGCCCCGGAAGCTGAAACTCTGTCCCCGGGTACGCCAGACGCACAATGGAATTTCGGCCATGGGCATCAGAACGGTCCCGGTGAAGTGGTGTTGGTGGAATAGAGCAAGGCTGCGGTCATTGCATGTCACCTCGGCACTTACATGTGCTCTCTATGTCGAGGCTGAGTCTAGCCAGCAGCCCATCGGCTGGAACTTGCGTTGCCAGCCAGCTTGATGACTTGGCGAGTCAGTGGCACGAACGGTCAGAGGAGCACAGCCAGCAGCGGTGCCGCGAACAGGTTCAACAGCCCGGTCAGGACCATGACCAGGCCGGCCACCGAGCCCTCCTCGCGGCCTACCTCCTGTGCCCGGCTGACACCGGCACCATGGGCGCCCACGCCGAACAGCGCGCCCCGCGCCAGTGGTGTGCGCAATGGCAACCAGCGCAGCAGTACGCCGCCGAACATGGCGCCCAGTACGCCGGTGAACATCACGAACACCGCCGTGAGCTCCGGTACGCCACCCAGGTCATGGGCCAATGGCATGGCAAAGGGCGTGGTGATCGAACGCGGCACCAGCGACAGGCTGGTCGCGCTGTCCAGCGCCAACATATGAGCCAACCCCCAGGAACTGGCGATCGAAGCGCTGCTGCCGGCGACCATGCCCACCATCAGTGCCGGCCAGTGGCGCGCCAGCATGGCCCGTTGCTGCCAGATCGGCACCGCGAATGCTACGGTCACCGGGCCAAGCACACTCATCAGCCAGTGGGTGTTGCGGGCGTACTCGGCATAGGCGGTGTGCAGCGGCACGGCCACCGCCAGCAACAGTACCGGCACCAGGATCAGCGGCGACAGCAGGTAGCGCCCGCTGCGCCGGTACAACCAGCGGCTGCCCAGGTACGCCAGCAAGGTCAGGGCCAGCCAGAACAGCGGCATGGGTTCAAGGCTCATGGCGCAACCTCCAGCGGCACACCAGTTCCACGGTCAACGCGGTCACCACCATTACCATCAGGGTGCTCACGGCGATCACCAGCAGGATGCGCCAGCCCTCGTCACGGATCAGGGCGCCGTAATCGAGCAGGCTCATCAGCGCCGGAATGAAGAACAGCAGCATCTCAGCCATCAGCCAGCCTGCGCCCAGTTGCAGCATGGCTGGCTTGAGCACACCTGAGGCAAACAGCAACAGCAGCAATGCCAGGCCCATCACGCCGCCAGGAATCGGCCAGCCCAACCAAGTGGCAAGCTGGCCACCGAGCAGGAACAGTGCACAGAGGATCGCCAGCTCGACGAGCAGGCGCAGGGCTTTTTTCAACAACGCGGGTTTCATGGGGGGTTCCTCTACAGGCCCTCATTTTAAGATTTGGCTGCCTAGGCCAGAAGCGAATTGTTAGACTGAACACCATTCCAGAATGGAATTGTGATCATGGAATTCAAACAGCTGCGCAGCTTTATCGAAGTGGTCCACCGCGGCGGTTTTACCCAGGCGGCGCAAACCCTGCACATCAGCCAGTCGGCGGTGAGCAAACAGGTGGCCCAGCTGGAGCAAGATGTGGGCCAGCCGCTGCTGGAGCGCCAGGCCTCGCAGTTGCACCTGACCGCTGCCGGGCGCATCGTCCTGGAGCGCGGCGAAGCCTTGTTGCGCCAGCGTCAGGCATTGCTCGGC
Source organism: Pseudomonas sp. SA233 (assembly GCF_054792385.1). NCBI lineage: Bacteria > Pseudomonadati > Pseudomonadota > Gammaproteobacteria > Pseudomonadales > Pseudomonadaceae > Pseudomonas > Pseudomonas sp. SA233. Next base: position 4,847,741 of record NZ_CP096449.1, read on the forward strand.
GAACTGGACGACCTCAGCCAGATGGGCCGCGGCGAACTGCGGCTGGGCCTGCCGATGCTGGGCAGCGACGCGCTGTTCGCCGGGTTGTTCGCCGAATATCGGCGGCGTCACCCGAACATTGCGATCCACTTGCTCGAAGGTGGCAGTCGCAGCATCGAACAGGCGGTCAGGAGTGGCGAACTGGAACTGGGGGGCAGCCTGACGCCCAGTGACGAGGCGTTCGACTACCAGCCGTTCTGCAACGAGCCAATGGATGCACTGTTGCCTGCCGGGCACGAGCTGGCAGGCCAGGAAGTGGTAGATCTGCGGCAGCTGGCCGATACGCCGTTCCTGCTTTACCAACGCAGCTTCGTGCTCAATGACCGGCTGCTGAAGGCGTGCCAGCAGCAGGGCTTTACCCCCAAGGAAGGCGGGCGCAGTGGCCAGGCGGACTTCCTTGCGGCGCTGGCGGCAGCGGGCCAGGGCGTGGTGCTGCTGCCCCGTGTGGTGGCGAAAGCGCTGGAGCGCCCCGGTGTGGTGCGCTTGCCGCTGCGCTCGCCGGCGGATTTGCGTTGGGATATCGCGTTCATCTGGCGGCGCGAGGCGTATCTGTCACGGGCGGCGCAGGCGTGGTTGGCACTGGTGAGCGAGTGGCCGGTGCTCGGCAGCAAGGGATGAGTTGCCCTTGCCGGCCTCTTCGCGGGTAAACCCGCTCTCACAGGAACACCACAGCCTCTGAAATCTGTGCAGTACCTGTGGGAGCGGGTTCACCCGCGAAGAGGCCGGTACAGGCGAAAAATACCCGTCAGGCTTTAAGTGTACTCACCAACTCAGCCAACCAAGGCTCTGCATCCGCCTCCGGAGTCACCGTCTCGCTGGCATCCAGGCGCAGCATCGGCTGCACTTCGCGCACGCCCAGTTCGGCAAACAGTTCGCGCATCTGCTCGCCACCACCGCAATAGGTATCGCCATAACTGCTGTCACCCAGCGCAATCACCGCACCCGGCAGGCCACGCCAGGCCGCAGGCAGGGTATCGCGAATGCTGCAATACAACGGCATGAGGTTGTCCGGCAGTTCGCCCATGCCAGTGGTCGAGGTCACGGCCAGCAAGGCGTCGGGGGCGAAACCTTCAAGGTCCTGCAAGGTGGCGCGCGCCGCATGCCAGGCCTCCAGGCCAGCAGCCTTGAGCAGCGATTCAGCGTGACGGGCGACTTCTTCGGCGGTGCCGTAGACCGATCCGGAAATAATGGCGACTTTCATCGGGTAGAGGATTCCGAAACTGAGTGAAAACGTAGGATACTAGCATCCGGCGCTGGCAAAAGGCCGCCTCTACCAAAGTCACCATCCTCAACCCTGCTTCGCACCTTTGTTCACTCAATGGCCCGAACATGATCAATGCGCAACTACTGCAATCCATGGTCGATGCGTCCAACGACGGCATCGTGGTCGCCGAACAGGAAGGCGACGACACCATCCTCATCTACGTGAACGCGGCCTTCGAACGCCTGACCGGCTACAGCCGTGACGAAATCCTCTATCAGGATTGCCGCTTCCTGCAGGCCGACGACCGCGACCAGCTTGGCCGCGCCCGCATCCGCAAGGCCCTGGCCGAAGGCCGCCCGTGCCGCGAAGTGCTGCGCAACTACCGCAAGGATGGCAGCCCTTTCTGGAACGAACTGTCGATCACCCCGGTAAGGCACGATGCCGAACAGCGCACTTACTTCATCGGCATTCAGAAAGACGTCACTCGCCAGGTCGAACTGGAGCGGGAACTGGCAAAACTGCGCGTTCGTCAGAAACCCGACGAACGCACCTGAACCAAGTTCGCCACGCACGGTCAATCCCGTTGAAGAAATCGCCATCGAGTTCGATCATGCAAGCAGAAGCGCTCCTGACCCAGGACGAGCTGGATTTCATACAGAACATGCAGCATTCGCCGCAGTTGAACCTGGCCGACCCCATGTCGAGCCTGCTGGTCAATGGCGACCACCGCATCCAGAGCTTGCTCACCCGCTTGGTGGCCAACGAGCAGGTAACCCTGCAGGCCCAGTTCAACAACCAGCAAATCAGCTTCCCGCTGCAACTGGTGGAAGACGAGTTCCACGCCCTGCACCTGCAACTGGGCTCACCGGAAATCTACGAGGACGGCCCCATGCTGCGCCCCTGGCGCCTGTCGATGGAGAAGCCGAGCGCACTGCTCGATGCCCATGGGCAGGAAACTGGCCTGTGGGTTCGCGAGATCTCGTTCAAGGGTACATTGCTGGAAGTCCGTGGCCTGCCAGCGGCACCAGCCCACTTCGAATTGCGCTTCGCCCCTGATGGCATCCCCCCCATCGAACTGCATGGCGTGCTGGGCCGGCGCATCGGCCCGGACCTGGCAGCCTACGACCTCAGCCAAAGCCCGGCCGAAGAGATCGAACGCCTGCGCGACTACATCCTCCAGGCCCATCGCCGGGCCCACCCCGAGCTACACACTCAGGTATCGAACTGACCGGCCAGAAACTGCCGCAAACGCTGGCGCATCACGCTACCCTGCGCACCCAGGCAAGCGATCGGGCTGCCAGCCAGGCTGTCCTGTGCCAGTTCCGCCGCTTCACCCGCCAGTAACAACGGGCATTCCAGCCCTGCCACCAGGCGCGTCAGCCGCCGTGTGAGCTCCGCCGTGGGCGGCTGATGGGAAAACAGCACCAGGGCATCCGGTTTCAGGCGTTCGCAGACCAGCGCCAGTTCTGCCAGCGGCTGCCCGCTCGCCAGTGGCGTCACGCCAACTTCATCGCTGCCCAAGGTCAGGCTGGTCACCAGCAAATCCAACTCGTGGCACTGCCCCGGCAATGGCGCCAGCAGCACCATGCGGCTGCGCGGCGCACGGGCGAGTTGCAAGCGGGTATACACCCGGCCACGCAGGAACTGATCGAGGAACAGCCACTCGCTGGCCTGCCCGTAGCCGCCCTGACCGGCCGCCAGGTCATGCCACACCGGCATGAACACTTCACTGAATACCTGGTCCAGGGTGCAGGCGGCAAATACCTCGTCGAACAGGCGGTCCAGGCCGACAAGGTCAAAACGTTGTAACGCCTGGCGAATCTGCTGCTGCCAGCGCCCCCAGGCGCCCGTCACGCCACCTGCCTGCCCGGCACGGGCATGGTCGCGCGCGAGGATGCTGGCAACCTTGCTTACCGCCACGCCGCGCTCCAGCCAGCCAAGGATGCGGCGGATGTCATCGATGTCGGCCTGGGAATACAGGCGGTGGCCGCTTTCGGTGCGGGTTGGCTGGATCAGACCGTGGCGGCGCTCCCAGGCGCGCAAGGTCACGGCATTGACGCCGGTCAGGCGGGAAACCTCACGGATCGGAAACAGGTCCTGCGCGAGGCCCGCATCGATTACCGGATTCAGTCCCTGTTCGTTCATCTGCACGGGGTTCCCTGTGTGTCCAAGTTGAACACCTAGTCTACTACGGCAATACCAGACGCTGGGGCGCAACCGTTTGCCGGCTTACAGTTGCCGAAGATCGCAGATGGGCGATAATCCGCGCCCGATTCTTGCATGCATGCCTGTGTCGCCCACCACCCCGGGCCACTCAGCCAAAGGGGCCGGCTACCCGCCAGCCCCGTTGCCAGGAGATACACGATGTCTACCCCACCCGTCACCTTGATGGTGTCGCGCCGCGCCGCCCATGGCCGCTACCAGGACCTGCTGGCCTGGTTGCATGAAGGCGAGCAGCTAGCCACCGACTTCCCCGGCTACCTTGGCTCGGGCATCCTCGCGCCCCCCCGCGACAGCGACGAATTCCAGATCATCTTCCGTTTCAGCGACGAGCCGACTCTGCATGCCTGGGAACATTCCGCCTCGCGTCGGGCCTGGTTGCAACGCGGCAACGGCCTCTTCGAACGCCCCAAGGAAGCGCGCGTGAGCGGCATCGACGACTGGTTTGGCACCAACATGGTGCAAAAACCACCACGTTGGAAGCAGGCTGTGGCCATCTGGCTGGCCTTCTTCCCGGTCTCGCTGGTGTTCAACCTGGTGTTCGGCCACTGGCTCGCTGCGCTGGACCTGGTACCACGGGTACTGCTCAGCACCCTGGGCCTGACGCCGGTGATGGTCTACCTGTTCATCCCCCTGTCCACCCGTTTGCTGGCCGGCTGGCTGCATGCGTCCCCCGCCCCTGCCGGCGCCCTGCGCAGCCGCTGAGGCCAGGCCGTACACGCGGTAGACAGTTCGGGTATGCTGGGCGGCAACCAAAGGACAGACAAGTTGACCGCCCCGAACATGAACAGCCCCATTCTCGTTACCGGAGCCAGCCAGCGCGTCGGGCTGGCCCTGGCCCTTGAACTGGCGCAGGCCGGCCATACGGTGGTCAGTGCCAGCCGCAGCATCCAGCCACAGGCGGCCCACCCGAACATCGTGCAGTTCCAGGCCGACCTGTGCCAGCTGGCCGATCGTCAGGCCCTGATCGACTACTTGCACAACCATTACGACGGCCTGCGCGCGATCATCCACAACGCCTCGTTGTGGCTCGACGATGGCCTCGACAACCTCGAGACCATGTTCCGCCTTCACGTCGAAGCGCCCTACCACCTCAACCTGGCCTTGGGCGACCTGCTGGCCAAGGTGGAAAAGGCCGACATCATCCACATTTGCGACGAAACCTCTTCGCGCGGCAGCAAAAGCCACATCGGCTACGCCGCGACCAAGGCCGCGTTGCAGAACATGGTGCTGTCTTTCGCCGAAAAATATGCGCCCAAGGTGCGTGTGAACGGTATCCTGCCCGGGCTGCTGATCCTCAAGGAAGGGGGTGACGAAACCTACCGCCAGCAGACCCTGAAGAAGGCCCTGCTGGAGTTCGAACCCGGCGCCGGCCCGCTGATCGAGACGGTCAGGTACCTGCTCGCCAGCCAGTACAGCACCGGCAGCCAGGTGGTCATCAACGGTGGCCGCCACCTGAAGAACCGCATGACCTGAGAGAAGCCCATGACCCCACAGCAACAGCTCGAACTCGAGGCCGCCGCGTTCCGGCGCCTGGTCGAACACCTGCAGAAGCGCACCGACGTGCAGAACATCGACCTGATGAACCTGTCCGGTTTCTGCCGCAACTGCCTGTCCAAGTGGTACAAGGCCGCGGCTGACGAGCGCCAGCTCGACCTGAGCCTGGATGATGCCCGCGAAGCGGTGTACGGCATGCCTTACGCCGAGTGGAAAGCCCAATACCAGAAAGAAGCCAGCGCCGACCAACAAGCGGCGTTCGAAAAAGGAAAACCCCGTGACTGACCTGAACACCCTGCGCGCCAGCCTGGCCAGCGGCCAACACGTGTTTGCCGACACCCTGGCGTTCATTGCCGACAACTACAGCTACCAGCCACAGGCCTTCGACAATGGCGGCGTGGCAAATGCGGCCGGGCAGAACGAAGGTTCGTGCAAGACCCTGGGCCTGGCGCTGCTGGAAGGGCTGAGCGACCAGGAAGCGCTGCTGGCCTTTGGCGAGCACTACCGTGACGTGGTGGCCACGCCCGAGGGCAGCGACCATGGCAATATCCGTGCGCTGATCAAGCATGGGCTGGCGGGCGTCAAGTTCGCCGAGCTGCCGCTTGCGCGCAAGGCTTGAGATTTTGGGGCCGCTCCGCGGCCCTTTCGCCGGCGCAGACAGCATCAACCCATGATCCTTCCTGGGACCTCACCCGCCAACCCACCCTGCTGCAACCACTGCAAGGCCACCGGCCACAAACTTTCGCGAAAGCGGTCATGGAAGAACGCGAAATGGCCAATTTCATCGACCGAGATATCCACAGGCGCAATACGCAGGTGCTGGCGCTCGGCGCCCTGCAGATAACCCAGCAAACGCTCGGTCGCCGCCACGGTACCAAAGGGATCATCGGTCAGGCTGATGGCCAGCGTCGCCGCCCGCACCTGGGCGAACGGTAGTGCCTCCAGTGCACGCCCGCTGGGTCGGTGCTCATAGCGCGGGGTACGGGTGGTCCAATCGTGCACCACGCCGGATGGCGTGTCCTCCAGCCAACCCAGACGCTTGCCGGGAAAGTAACCGAACACGCGGGTGAGCAGCGGCATTACCACATGCCACTTGCAGAACAGCTGCCAACGCTGGTCAGCCGCATAATCACGCCAGTAGGCGAATTGCGCGCCAACCATCACCACCCGGCGAACCTTGCTCGCCGACGGTGCCAGCCCCACTGCGCACCCGCCAAAACTGTGCCCCACCACGTCCACCGGCTGACCGGGGAAATGTTCTGCTGCATGCACCAGCATGGCTTCGAAATCCAGCCGGCCCCAGTCGCTCCAGGATGCCTGAAAGCCACGCAGCGAGGTCGGGCGGGATTCGCCAATGCCACGGTAATCGTAGGTCAGCACATCGCACCCCTGGGCAAACAGGTGGTCGGCGAAACGCGAGTAGTAACGGCAGCGTACCGAGGTGGCAGCATTGATGATCACCAGCGGGCGCTGGCGGTCAGGTCGGGCGTGGCGCCAGCGAAAACCGCCGAGGCTGTAGCCGTCGGCTGCGGTATGGCGAAAGGCAGTGGCGGGTTGGGTGAGGCTGCTCATGGCACATTCCCTGTCGTTGTGCGCCAAAGCTAGCAAAGATTTTATAGCCTGTACCGGCCTCTTCGCGGGTAAACCCGCTCCTACAGGTACTCCATTCCCCTCAAGTTAGAAGTGATCCCTGTGGCAGCGGGTTTACCCGCGAAAGGGCCGGTACAGGCCGACAGCGATTACAGCTCGATGCAGTCGAACTTCACATCGGTAGCCACGTCTTCGTCGTAGTTGACGTCAGCGCGCTCGAAGCCGAACAGGTTGAGGAACTGCTTCTTGTAACCGGCATAGTCGGTCAGCTCGAACAGGTTCTCGGTGGTCACCTGTGGCCACAGCGCCTTGCAAGCGTCCTGCACGTCATCACGCAGTTCCCAGTCGTCCAGGCGCAGGCGGCCCTTCTCGTCGACCTCGGCCGGCGCGCCGTCGGCACGGTACATGCGGTCGCGGTACATGCGGTCCAGCTGGTCCTGGGTGCCTTCGTGAACACCCTTCTCCTGCATGATCTTGAACACCATCGACAGGTACAGCGGCATCACCGGGATGGCCGAGCTGGCCTGGGTAACCACCGACTTCAGCACCGCCACGTTGGCGCCGCCCTTCACTTCATCGGCCAGCTTCTTGTCCAGGCGCAGGGCGGTTTCGTCCAGGTCCTGCTTGGCCTGGCCCAGCGCACCGTGCCAGTAGATCGGCCAGGTGATGTCGCTGCCGATGTAGCTGAAGGCCACGGTGCGGGCGCCTTCGGCCAGCACGTTGGCACCAGCCAGGGCGTCGATCCACAACTGCCAGTCCTGGCCACCCATGACGGTGACGGTGTCGGCGATTTCCTGCTCGGTAGCCGGCTCGATGCTGGCCTCGATGATGGTGTCCTTGTTGGTGTCGATGGCGGTCGACTTGTACGGCTGGCCGATCGGCTTCAGGGCCGAACGCACCAGTTCACCGGTCTGCGGCAGCTTGCGCACTGGCGAGGCCAGCGAGTAGATGACCAGGTCGACCTTGCCGCCCATTTCGTTCTTGATCAGCTCGATGACCTTGGCACGAGCTTCGTCGGAGAAGGCGTCACCATTGATCGACTTGCTGTACAGGCCCTCGGCCTTGGCGAACTTGTCGAAGGCTGCAGCGTTGTACCAGCCAGCGGTGCCGGCCTTGGTCTCGGTGCCTGGTTTTTCGAAGAACACGCCCAGGGTGTCGGCCTTGAAGCCGAACGCCGCGGTGATGCGGGCTGCCAGGCCGTAGCCGCTGGAAGCACCGATGACCAGGACCTTCTTCGGGCCATCCTCGCGCACGCCCAGCTTGCGGGTGGCTTCGATCTGGTCACGGACGTTGAGCTCGCAGCCCTTCGGGTGAGTCGTGGTGCAGATGAAACCGCGGACCTTAGGATGAATGATGGCCAATGTCTGTACCTCGTCAGGTTTATGCCGGGGGAAGCGCCGCCATGGGCGATTCCGGTTGATCAGAGGGTGAGACTACCCCCGCAGGTTATCCGACACATATTACGGGGTGATCTTGGGGATGCAAAACGGTGGATTACCTGTACCGGCCCTATCGGCGGCAAGCCAGCTTCCACAAAGACGGCGCAAAACTTGAGCCCTGTGAGGGACCTGTGGGACCTGGCTTGCCGGCGATAGGGCCTGTGCAGGCAACATCAATCTGACAAGAGAGCCTCTTTCAGCCATTCCAGGAACTGCCGGGCCAGCGGATCATCCTGGCTATCCCGATGCACCAGGCACGCCCACGCCGGCCCACGCACGCGCTGCGCCGACAAAGCCTGCAAACGCCCCTCCTCCACCGCCCGCCGCGCCAGCAACTGGCTGACCAGGGCCACCCCCAACCCCTCGCTCGCCGCATCCAGCAGCAGCCCGGGGTCGGAAAAGTTCAGCCCCTTGCCCTGCTGCCCCACATCCTCGCCACCCTCCAGCTGCCAGTGGCTCCAGTCCATTTCGCGCTCGCCATGCAAGGTGGTGCGCCGCGACATCGGCGTTTGCAGCAACGCCGGGTGGCAGGCCGGGTACAGCTGGTCCTGGTGCAGCACGTTGAAGCTGCACTCAGCCTGGGCACTGAGGTCATCGCGGATGGCCAGGTCAATGGTCTCGGTCGCCATGTCCGGCACTTCGAAACTGGTGAACAGCCACAAGTCGACATCCGGGCAGCGCTGGTGAAAGTCGGCCAGCCGCGGCAGCAGCCAGTGCCTGGCAAAGGCCGGGCTGGTGTTGACCACCAGTTGATTGGGCTTGCGGTACTGGTCGAGCCGGCGAATGCCCACCGCCAGGTGCTGCAGCAGCGACTGTGTTGTGCTGAGCAGGTCGTGCCCGGCGTCGGTCAGGCTCACGCTGCGGCCACTGCGGTGGAACAGCGGCTGCTCCAGGTAGGTTTCCAGGCTGCGAATCTGCTGGCTGATGGCCGACTGGGTCAGGTTCAGCGCTTCAGCGGCCTTGTGGAAGCTGCCCAGCCGCGCAGCGGCTTCGAAGCCGCGCAGGGCATTCAGGGGTGGCCAGTGTTTGAGCATGATTGATAAGCCCTGCTGATCAGATGTGCGCTAAATCTATCGTTTGTCGCAGGCCAAACCTAGCCATAGCATGGACATCAACACCCGCGACGGCGGGCTTCGTTGATAAAAATCCTTAATTGACCGGAGTTCTCTATGCACCTGTCCCTCGACAGCGGCTGGCGCATGCCCGCCGAATGGGCCCGCCACACTGCCACCTGGATGGTCTGGCCACACAACCAGGCCCTGTGGGAAAGCGGCTGGCACGTGCGCCTGGCCGACGTACAGCAGGACTACGCCCGGGTCGCGGCAGCCATCGCCCGTTTCGAGCCGGTGAAGATGGCGGTCGACCCTTCGGCCTGGCAAAGCGCACGTGCCCTCTGCGGCGCCAATATCGAACTGGTCGAAATGGCCGTGGACGACAGCTGGTGCCGGGACAGCGGCCCAAGCTTCGTCTGCCACCCACAGCATGGCCTGGCCGGCCTGAGCTGGCGCTTCAACGCCTGGGGTGGCAAGTCGCAGCACGGCCAGGACCGCAGCCTCAGCCGGCGCATCCTCGACCACCTGGGCCTGGACGGTTTCAGCACGGCGCTGTGCAACGAAGGCGGGGCGATTCATGTGGACGGCGAAGGCACCTTGATCACCACCGAGTCGGTGCTGCTCAACCCCAACCGCAACCCTGGCGTGAGCAAGGCTGAGTTCGAGGCCTGCTTCGCCCGCTACCTGGGCATCCGCAAGACCATCTGGCTACCGGGCGACCCACAATACATCACCGGCGACATGACCGACGGCCACGTCGACGGTATATGCGCCTTCGCCCGCCCCGGCGTGCTGCTGGTCGATGCCACCCATGACCAGCATTCGGTGTACGCCGAAGTCGTGCGGGAAAACCGCCGCGCCCTGGAACTGGCCACCGACGCGCAAGGCCGGCACTTCGAGCTGCTCGACCTGTACGAAGCCAGCGCCGCCGTCGACCAGGACGCCGAGGTATTCTGCGCCTCGTACACCAACTTCTACATCGCCAACGGCGCGATCATCATGCCGGCCTATGGCATCGCCGCCGACCAGGAAGCCGCCTCGCAACTGGCCCACGCGTTCCCGGGCCGGGAGATCGTACCGGTGCGCATCGACCACATCGCCCATGGCGGTGGCGGCATTCATTGCATCACCCAACAACAACCCGAGGTGCAGCCATGAGCCTGCTGCGCATCGCCACCACCCAGATGCCGTGCAGCTGGGACCTGCCTGGCAACCTCGAGCGCGCCGAACAACTGGTTCGCCAGGCTGCCGCCAAGGGGGCCCAGGTGATCCTGCTGCAGGAGCTGTTCGCCACCCCGTACTTCTGCATCGAACAGGACCACCAGCATCAGGCACTCGCCCAGCCCTACCCTGCCAGCCCGATCCTGCAGCGCTTCGCCGCACTGGCCGGCGAGCTGGGCGTGGTGCTGCCGCTGAGCTGGTACGAGCGCGCCGGCAATGCCTTCTTCAACTCGTTAACCGTGGCCGATGCCGATGGCCGCCTGCTTGGCGTCTACCGCAAGACCCACATCCCCAACGCCATCGGCTACCAGGAGAAGGAATACTTCAGCCCCGGCGATACCGGCTTCAAGGTTTGGGACACCGCCTTCGGCCGCCTGGGCATCGGCATCTGCTGGGACCAGTGGTTCCCCGAGACCGCCCGCTGCCTGGCACTGATGGGCGCCGAAGTGCTGCTGTTCCCCACCGCCATCGGCTCCGAGCCCGGCTGTGCCGAACTGGACTCGCGCGACCACTGGCAGGTAGCCATGCGCGGCCACGCCGCCGCCAACCTGTTGCCGGTGGTGGCGGCCAATCGCGTGGGCGAAGAAGTCGCAGCCAGCGACGCATCGTTGGCCATGCGCTTCTATGGCTCGTCGTTCATCTGCGACCACAAGGGCGCCATGCTCACCGAAGCCGACCGCGACAGCAGTGGCATCTGGCTGCACGACCTGGATCTGGCCGGCATGCGGGAAGACCGCCTGAGCTGGGGCATCTACCGCGATCGCCGCCCGGAGATGTACACACCGCTGCTGACCCTGGACGGCACTCACCCACACACCCTGAGGGCATGAGCATGAAACGCCACGTTCTGGCCGCCTTGGCGCTGGCCGTCTGCGCCTGCCAGGCTCAGGCCGAGCAGCCCGTGCTGCGCCTGTACAACTGGGCCGACTATTTTGCCGAGGACACCCTCAAGCAGTTCACGGCCGAAACCGGCATCCAGGTGATCTACGACGTGATGGATGGCAGCGAAGTGCTCGAGGCCAAGCTGATGTCCGGGCGCAGTGGCTACGACCTGGTCTTCCCCGGTGATACCGTCGCCGAGCGCCTGATGCACGCCGGCAGCCTACAGCCACTGGACCACAGCCGCCTGCAGGCCCTGGACGACATCGAGCCCGGGCTGCGTCAGCTGCACGCCCGGTACCCCAAGGCCAGCCAGGCGACCGTGCCCTACACCTGGGGCACCATCGGCCTGACGATGAATGCCGACAAAGTCCGCCAGCGCATGCCCGATGCACCGCTGGACAACCTCGACCTGCTGTTCAAGCCGGCGCTGGCAGCTAAATTCGCCGACTGCGGTATTTCAGTCATCGATTCACCCGACGAAGTGCTGGCAGTGGTCCTCAACTACCTGGGCCGCGAGCCACGCAGTGCCAAGCGCGAGGACCTGGCCGCAGCCAGCGAACTGCTCAAGGCGATTCGCCCGTACGTGCGCAAGTTCCAGTCGCAACCAGTGACCGAACTGGTCAACGAGAACCTGTGCCTGTCACTGGGCTACAGTGGCGACGTGATCCAGGCGCAGCGTACCGCCGAAGCCGCGGGCAAGCATCTCGACTTCCAGTACCGCGTGCCGCGCCAAGGCACCACGGTGTGGATGGATACCATGGCCATCCCGGCCGATGCCAAGCACCCGGAATACGCCTATCGTTTCATCAATTTCGTCATGCGCCCGGCGAACATGGCGGCCATCAGCAACTTCACCGGTTACCCTACCGCCAGCGCCAAGGCACGCCAGGCAGTGGATCCGCGCATGCGCGACAACCCCGATATCTACCTCGACCAAGCCACCTATGCCCGGCTGATCCCGGGCCGCGATATCCCACAGGCCGACATGCGTGCACGCATGCGCGTGTGGACCCGCTTCAAGACTGCACAGGACTGAGCCATGCCAAGCCGTAGAACCTTCCTGCAACTATCGCTGGCCGCCGGCCTCGGTGCCAGCCTCGGCCTGCCGCTGGGCCTGGCCCGCGCCGAAGAACCGGGGCGCTGGTTCATGCCGGACGAAGGCGAGCCGCAGCAACGCGCATTCATCGCCTTTGGCGCCCAGGATGCGATCTGGGAGGACTTCACCGCCGATGTGCAGGCCGCCCTCGGTCGCATCGCCCAGGCCATCGCGCGCTATCAGCCAGTGACGGTGTTCTGCCGGGCCAGCGAGCGCGAGGCGGCCGAGCAGCACTGTGCCAGCCAGCGCACAAGTTTCGTCGAGTGCGAGCTGGACGACATCTGGATGCGCGACATCGGCGCCAACTTCGTCGTCGATGATGACGGAGCTCTGGCGGCGGTGGACTTCAACTTCAATGGCTGGGGCAACAAGCAACGTCACCGCAACGATGCCCAACTGGCCAGACACGTGACCACGCTGGCCGGTGCCCGCTACCAGCGCAGCGACCTGGTGGGTGAAGGCGGCGCCATAGAGGTGGACGGCCACGGCACGGGCATCATGACCGAGAGCAGCTGGGTCAACGCCAACCGTAACAAAGGCTGGAGCAAGGCCGAGATCGAGGCGGAGCTCAAGGAAAGGCTGGGGCTGAGCAAGATCATCTGGCTACCGGGCATCGCCGGCCAGGACATCACCGACGGGCATGTGGACTTCTATGCCCGCTTCGTCAGGCCGGGGGTGGTGATTGCCAACCTGGATAACGACCCGGACTCGTATGACTACGCCGTGACGCGCAAGCACCTGGATATCCTCAAGCGGGCCACCGATGCCGATGGCCGCAGGTTGCAGGTGCATGTCGTGTCGCCGCCGCTGCACGGGCGGCGCAACAGGTTCAGCAAAGGTAATGACGACTTTGCCGCTGGGTACATCAACTACTTCGTGATCAATGGCGCGATCATTGCGCCACAGTTTGGCGATGGGGCGGCGGACGAGAAAGCGCGGGGGCTGCTGGCGGCGTTGTATCCGGGGCGGGATATCGTGCAGTTGGATATCGATGCCATTGCAGCGGGGGGCGGGGGGATTCACTGTGTAACCCATCAGTGCCCGGCTGTGTAGCAGAGTTGCCTGTGCTGGCCTCTTCGCGGGCTTGCCCGCCCACAGGCACTCCACAAGACTCAAGATCTGTGCAGTTCCTGTGGGAGCGGGCAAGCCCGCGAAGGGGCCGCCACAGTCAATCGCGGTGCCGACGGCGCCCCGTGATCATCGACCACGGCAGGTTTTCCCGCATGCGCACGCTCTCGTAGATGGCCGCCAGCACATGGACGCAAACCAGCACCAGCAGCGCGTTGGCCAGCCAGCTGTGCAGGTCCATCGGCCAGTCGACACCAAACAGTGCGTCCACCTCCTGCGACGCCCACCCGGTAAGGCCCAGGCCGGCGATGCAAGTCAGCATCAGCACCATCACCAGGGCGCCAATCGGCGAATGCCCCATATGATGGTCAAGCCCCCCATGCAGCAGCGCACGGGCATGTCCGACCAGGCTTGCCGGGGATGGCCAGAAATCGGCCCAGCGCGCGCTGCGTGGCCCGACAAAGCCCCAGACCACACGCACCACCACAACGGCTAGTGCGTAGTAGCCCAGCCACTGGTGCCAGTCTTCACCCTCTTCGTTGAAGAAGTAGTTGGCGAAGAACACCACGGCGATCGACCAGTGGCAGAGCCGCAGCAGGGGGTCCCACAGCTGTACCGTGCCGTCGCTGTTCAATCGTGGTACTCGGTCTTGACTGCCTTGCCCGTCACTGGGTCATGGTAGATCTCGACCTTCTTGCCATCCTTGTCGAAACCGTAGATCTCGTAGCAGTTACCCTTGGTGACCTTGAACTTGTTGATCTTGTAGCCCTGCTCCTTGAGCTGCGCCTGGAATTTTTCCTGATCCTGCCAGGTGCTTTTGTCAGCGGTGGTGCATTCGGTGGCGGCGAATGCAGCGCTGCTGCCGATCAGGAGGGTCATGGCGATCAATGTACGCATGGGCATGTGCTCCCATCCAGATGAGTGTAATAGCGCATCCCTGAGCATAGTTCCGCAGGTCGCTTCGCGCTCATTCATTTGCTTTACACATCAATCGCAAAGAAAAACAAACTTAACAAATGAGCCAAAGCCACCGATGCTTGAGGCATTACGCCCATCGCACGGAGAACAACAACATGAACGACGTGGTCATCGTCGCCGCAACCCGTACCGCCATCGGCAGCTTCCAGGGCGCCTTGGCCACTGTGCCTGCAGTAGACCTCGGTGCCGCCGTGATCAAGCGCCTGCTGGAACAGACCGGGTTGGCCCCGGCGCAGGTCGATGAAGTCATCCTCGGCCAGGTGCTTACCGCCGGTGCCGGGCAGAACCCGGCACGCCAGGCCGCGATCAAGGCCGGCCTGCCCTTCAGCGTACCGGCAATGACCCTGAACAAGGTTTGCGGCTCGGGCCTGAAGGCACTGCACCTGGCCGCTCAGGCCATCCGCTGCGGTGACGCCGAGGTGGTCATCGCCGGCGGCCAGGAGAACATGAGCCTTGCCCCTTATGTGATGCCTTCAGCCCGCACCGGCCAGCGCATGGGCCATGGCCAGCTGATCGACAGCATGATCAGCGACGGCCTGTGGGATGCCTTCAACGACTACCACATGGGTATCACCGCCGAAAACCTGGTGGACCAGTACGGCCTCAGCCGTGAGCAGCAGGATGCCTTCGCCGCCGAGTCGCAGCGCAAGGCGGTGGCGGCGATGGAAGCCGGCCGCTTCGATGATGAAATCACCCCGATCGTGCTGCCGCAGAAGAAGGGAGAACCCAAGGTGTTCGCGCGGGACGAACAGCCACGCCCGGATACCACCGCTGAATCCCTGGGCAAACTTCGCCCGGCGTTCAAGAAGGACGGCAGCGTCACCGCTGGCAACGCCTCGAGCCTGAATGACGGTGCCGCCGCCGTACTGCTGATGAGCGCCGCCAAGGCAAAGGCCCTGGGCCTGCCGGTGCTGGCCAGGATCGCGGCTTACGCCAGTGCCGGTGTAGATCCGGCGATCATGGGCATCGGCCCGGTGTCGGCCACCCAGCGCTGCCTGGACAAGGCCGGCTGGCAACTGGCCGAGCTGGACCTGATCGAAGCCAATGAAGCCTTTGCCGCGCAGGCGCTGGCCGTGGGCAAGGCGCTGGAATGGGATGCCACGCGGGTCAACGTGAATGGCGGGGCGATTGCCCTTGGCCACCCGATTGGTGCGTCCGGGTGCCGGGTGCTGGTGACCCTGCTGCACGAGATGATCAAGCGGGACGCCAGGAAAGGCCTGGCAACCCTGTGCATTGGTGGCGGGCAAGGCGTGGCCCTGGCAATCGAGCGGTGATCACAGATTGAATTGAACAGGCCTGGCCCTTTCGCGGGTAAACCCGCTCCCACAGGAACCCCACTGAAGCTGAATCCAGTGGGGACCCTGTGGGAGCGGGTTTACCCGCGAAAGGGCCGGTACAGCCAGCGAAAAATCAGGCAGTGGCACGCAGCTCGCGGGCAGCTGCGACCATGTTCACCAGCGCTGCCTCGGTCTCCGGCCAGCCGCGGGTCTTCAGCCCGCAATCCGGGTTGACCCACAGGCGCTCGGCCGGGATACGCTGGGCAGCCTTGTGCAACAGCTTGACCATTTCCTCACGGGTCGGCACCCGTGGCGAGTGAATGTCATACACACCCGGGCCGATCTCGTTGGGGTAGGCGAACCGTTCGAAAGCCGCCAGCAGCTCCATGTCGGACCGCGAGGTCTCGATGGTGATGACGTCGGCATCCATCGCCGCGATCGACTCAATCACGTCGTTGAACTCGCTGTAGCACATGTGGGTGTGAATCTGGGTTTCGTCACGCACCCCCGAAGCACACAGGCGGAAGGCCTCGGTGGCCCACTCCAGATAATGGGCCCAGGCGCCGTGGCGTAGCGGCAAGCCTTCACGGAACGCCGCTTCGTCGATCTGCACGATCCTGATACCCGCCGCTTCCAGGTCGACCACTTCGTCGCGGATCGCCAGCGCCAGCTGGCGCGCCTGCACTTCGCGGCTCACGTCTTCACGCGGGAACGACCACATCAGCATGGTCACCGGGCCGGTCAGCATGCCCTTCATCACCTTGCTGGTCAGGCCTTGGGCATAAGTGATCCACTCCACGGTCATGGCCTTCGGCCGGCTCAGGTCGCCAACGATCACCGCAGGCTTCACACATCGCGAACCATAGCTCTGCACCCAACCGAAGCGGGTGAATACATAGCCATCGATCTGCTCGGCGAAGTACTCGACCATGTCGTTGCGCTCGGCCTCGCCGTGCACCAGCACATCCAGGCCCAGGTCCTCCTGGATTTTCACCGCATGGCGGATCTCGCTGTGCATGGCGTCGACGTAATCGGCCTCGGTCAGCTTGCCCTGCCTGTAGGCCTGGCGTGCCAGGCGAATCGCCGAGGTTTGCGGGAACGAACCGATGGTGGTGGTCGGGAACGCCGGCAGGTCGAGCCCCGCACGTTGCTTGACGATACGTTGGGCAAAGGCTGATTTTCGCTGGCTGTCAGCGGGCTTGATGGCTGCCAGGCGGGCCTGCACGCCAGGCTTGTGAATACGCGGCGAAGCGGCTCGGCTGGCCTGCACGGCCTGGCTCTGGGCCAATGCGGCGGCCACGTCGGCGGCGTGCGGGGCATTGATGGCCTTGGCCAGCAGCGCCACTTCCTGGCACTTCTGCACGGCGAAGGCCAGCCAGCTGTGCAGTTCGGCATCGAGCTGGTCTTCACGGTCCAGGTCCACCGGGCTGTGCAGCAGCGAGCAGGACGGCGCCACCCACAGCCGCTCACCCAGGCGCTCATGGGCATGGCGCAGTACCTCCAGCGCCTTTTCCAGGTCGCAGCGCCAGACGTTGCGGCCGTTGACCAGGCCCAGCGACAGCACCTTGTAGGCCGGCAGGCGGTCGAGGATGGTCGGGTACTGCTCGGGCGCCCGCACCAGGTCGATGTGCAGGCCATCGACTGGAAGGTTGGCGGCCAGGCCCAGGTTGTCTTCCAGGCCGCCGAAGTAGGTGGCGATCAGCTTCTTCAGTGGCGCCCGCTGAAGGATGTTGTAGACGCGCTCGTAGGCATTCTTCCAGTCCTGAGGCAGGTCCAGGGCCAGGATCGGCTCATCGATCTGCACCCACTCCACGCCTTGGGCAGCCAGGCGGTTGAGGATCTGGTCATACAGCGGCAGCAGGCGGTCGAGCAGCTCCAGCTTGTCGAAATCGCCACCTTTGGCCTTGCCCAGCCACAGGTAGGTCAGCGGGCCGATTACCACCGGTTTGACCGCATGGCCCAGGGCCTGGGCTTCTGCCACTTCTTCGAACAGTTGCTCCCAGCTCAGGGCGAACTGCTGGTCGGCGGTGAATTCGGGGACCAGGTAGTGGTAGTTGGTGTCGAACCACTTGGTCATTTCCTGGGCGTGCGCGCCGCCGCAGCAGCTGTCACCCACAGCGCCACGGGCCATGGCGAACAGGGTCTGCAGGGTGGGCCTGGCAGCGTCGTGGCTGCGGAAGCGCTGCGGGATCACGCCGAAGGTCAGCGAGTGGGTGAGCACCTGGTCGTACCAGGCGAAGTCGCCAACCGGCAGCAGTTCGATGCCGGCGTCTTTCTGCACCTGCCAGTGGCGGGCACGCAGCTCGCGGCCGACGGCGCGCAGGCCGGCTTCGTCGAGTTCGCCCTTCCAGAAGGCTTCCTGGGCCTTTTTCAGCTCGCGGTCGCGGCCGATACGTGGAAAGCCCAGGTTGTGTGCCAGTGCCATGTCTTGTCCCTCAGCATGCATAAATGAATGAGGGGATTTTCCCGGCGCCGGCATATTGAGACAAACTCATTAAATTTGAGATGAACTCAAGATTTTCTCATGTTTGTGAATTTGTACTGCCTGTACTGGCCCTTTCGCGGCTAAAGCCGCTCCTACAGGTACCGCGCCACCCTGTGGGAGCGGCTTTAGCCGCGAAAGGGCCGGCACAGGCAAACCCGGATGTCTCATTCAGAGCACCACCCTGCGCATCCGGACATGACCGCACCCGCCTTCTGCCGCACAATGCCAGCCTGACCAAACCAGGTACCCGGCCCCATGAGCCTGCTGAAAACCGCGCTGCGCGAAAACACCTTCGTCTGCGTCATGGAGTTCGTCCCCAAGCCTTCCACAGAACGCTTTGCCGCCATGGACGCGATCCTGGCCCGTGCGCACCTGTGCGGCTGGCCGATGACCGTGGCAATCGGCGACCGCGTCGGCAGCCCGCTGGACATGTCGCCACTGGACGCCCTCGCCTCGTTCAGCAACCCGGTACCCGCCCTGCCGCACTTCTCCGGCAAGGACCGCGAACGCCACCACCTGCTCGCCCAACTGCAACGCATGGATGCCGCCGGCCTCGACCAACTGTTGCTGCTTACCGGCGACCGCCTGCCCGGCCACCAGCCCGGCCAGCGCCCGGTACGCTACCTGGAATCGGTCGCAGCCCTGCAGATCGCCCGCCAGGCCTGCCCGCACTGGCTGCTTGGCGCGGCGCTCAACCCGTTCAAGTACTGCGAGGAAGAAGGCGGCGCCCAATACTTCAAGGCCGAGAAAAAACTGGCGGCGGGAGCCGACTTTCTCACCCTGCAACTGGGTTTCGATGCCGGAAAACACCAGGAAGCCATGCACTGGATGAGCCGCCAGGCCACGCCCAGGCCGATGCTGGCCTGCCTGATGAGCCTCACCCACGGGCGTGCGACGATGCTCGAGCACGTGGCTGGCGTGACCGTCACGCCGTCCATGCGCGACATGCTGGAAGCGGAAGCGGCGCAGTCCAAGGCCTTTGCCCAGGCGCGCAGCGTCGACCGCCTGGCCTTGCAGATCATCGGCGTGAAGCTGATGGGCTACGCCGGCGTGCATCTGTCGGGGGTTCATGAACTCAAGCAACTGCTGGCCCTGGAGGCACGCATCGAGCACTGGCAGGCGCAAATCCACACACTGGAACAATGGGCGCCGGCCTGGCAGGCCAGCTGGCAGATGCCCGGCCTGCCGGCAGTCAGCTTCCATCCGCCGCAGGCCAGCTGGCGCCAGGGCGAGTCACGAGTCGATGCCTCGTTCAAGGAGAAAGCGCGCTATCACCTGATGCACGGCATGCATTCGCTGCTGTTCAGCCGCCGCAATAGCCTGAGCAAGGCATTTGGCTGGGCCGTACGCCAACCGATGTGGGCTACCCGCCTTGGCGCACAGGTGCTGCACAAGGTGGAACACGCGGTGAAGCACCCGCTGGTAGGCTGCGATACCTGTGGCCGCTGCCGCCTGGAAGACACCCTGTACATCTGCCCGGAAACCTGCCCCAAGGGCCTGGCCAACGGCCCCTGCGGCGGCACCGCGCTGAACCGCTGCGAGTTCGGCGACCGCGAATGCATCCACAGCGTCAAGTACCGCACCGCCAAGGCGGTGCGGCAGACGGCGCTGCTGACCGAGCGCCTGATCCCGTGCATCGAGCTCGAGACACGCCACCGCAGCTCATGGCCGCAGTGGTTCCAGGCCCAGACGCCGCGTCAGCTCAGCCCGCAGCCAGCGCCTCGAACCCAGCCCGAATCGTAGCTTCGGGCAATTCGTCAGCGATGAACACCATCACGCTCTCGCGAGTTTCACCCTCGGCCCACTCGGCGTCCCAGTCGAAGCCATAGAGCTTGAGCACACCCTGGAACACCAGCTTGCGCGCTTCACCGGCAATGTTCAGCACGCCCTTGTAGCGCAGCAGCTGCTTGCCGTGGGTTTCCAGCAGTTCGTTCATGAAGTCGCTGAGGCGGTCGATGTCCAGCGCGCTTTCCGTGCGCAGCACCAAGGTGGAGATCCGGTCCGGGGTAGCGGGCTTGAGCAGCGGGCGTAGCGCTGGCTTGAGGTTCGCGCCCAGATCGGGGTTGAGGTTGAAACCACGCACATCCAGCAGCTCGGCCAGGTCGATGCGACCATGCTCGACCACGCGGATCGCCGCCCGGCCATTGATGCGGGCCAGGCGCTCGCGCAGGGCCTCGACCGCAGCGGGCTCGACCAGGTCGGTCTTGCTCAGCAGCAGGCGATCGGCAAAGCCGACCTGGGCCTGGGCGATGGTCTGGGTCAGGTGCAGCTCGGCGTGGGCGGCATCGACCAGGGTGATGATGCCATCGAGGATGTAGCGCTCACGCAGTTCTTCGTCGATGAAGAAGGTTTGGGCCACCGGCGCCGGGTCGGCCAGGCCGGTGCATTCGATTACCAGGCGGTCGAAGGCGATCTCGCCGGCATCCAGGCGTTCGAGCAGCAGGTACAAGGCACGGGTCAGGTCGCCGTGGATGCTGCAGCACACGCAGCCATTGGCCAGGGTCATCACCTGCACCGGCTCGTCGCCCAGCAGCTGGCTGTCGATACCGGCCTCGCTGAATTCGTTTTCGATCACGGCGATCTTCAGGCCATGCTCGGCCTTGAGCATGTGCTTTAGCAAGGTGGTCTTGCCGGCACCGAGGAAACCAGTGAGTACGGTTACGGGGATAGGCGTCTGCACGCAGAACATCTCCTGTGCAGTGGAATTTGGAGGGTGTGCCGCAGCCCTTGTGGGAGCGGCCTTGTGTCGCGATAGGGCCGCAAAGCGGCCCCGGCAATATCTGCGGCGAAGCTGAAAATGTGGGGCCGCGTTGCGGCCCTATCGCGACACAAGGCCGCTCCCACAAAAACCGCGCTAGCCGATCAGGCTAGCGCGGTCCGTTAGCAGCACTTGGGCCCGGACTTGCCGCCGTAACGCGCTTCCTGGCGTTCGCGGAAGAACTCCTCGTACGTCATGACCGGCTTGTCCGGGTGCTTGGTCTGCATGTGCTCGACGTAGTTGTCGTAGTCGGGCATGCCGACCATCAGGCGGGCTGCCTGCCCCAGGTATTTACCCAGTCGACCCAGGTCGTTGAACATCGCAGCAGTCCTCTCAAGCGTCAGGCAGGGCCTGGAACGGGGTTTCCTTGTCGGTGCGCTCCTTGCGGCCGAGGGCGGCGAAACCGACCTTGACAGCGAAGAACAGCACGCTGAACACCACCACCAGGAACAGCACGGTCAGGCCGGCGTTGGTGTAGGCATTGAAGATCACGTGCTGCATCTGCCCGATGTCCTTGGCCGGGGCCAGTACCTGGCCGGCGTCCAGCGCGGTGCTGTACTTCTTGGCCAGGGCCAGGAAGCCGACTGCCGGGTTCGGATCGAACAGCTTGATCAGGCCGGCGGTGGTGGTGCAGATCAGCAGCCATACGGCCGGCAGCAGGGTGACCCAGACGTAGCGCTGACGCTTCATCTTGATCAGCACCACGGTGCCGAGCATCAGGGCGATACCGGCCAGCATCTGGTTGGAGATACCGAACAGCGGCCACAGGGTGTTGATGCCACCCAGCGGGTCGATCACGCCCTGGTACAGCAGGTAGCCCCACAGGGCCACGCAGCCGGCAGTACCGATCAGGTTGGCAGTCCACGACTCGGTGCGCTTGAGCGCCGGCACGAAGCTGCCCAGCAGGTCCTGCAGCATGAAGCGCCCGGCACGGGTGCCGGCGTCCACTGCGGTGAGGATGAACAGCGCCTCGAACAGGATCGCGAAGTGGTACCAGAACGCCATGGTGTTTTCACCCGGCAGCACCTGGTGCAGGATCTGCGCGATACCCACAGCCAGGGTCGGCGCACCACCGGCACGAGCCAGCACGGTGTGCTCGCCAATGTCGCGGGCAGTGGCCTCGAGTTGCTCAGGGGTGATCAGGAAGCCCCAGCTGCTGACCGTCTGCGCCACCGACGCCACATCGGCACCGACCACTGCGGCCGGGCTGTTCATGGCGAAGTACACGCCTGGTTCGATCACCGAGGCGGCGACCATGGCCATGATGGCAACGAACGACTCCATCAGCATGCCGCCGTAGCCGATGTAGCGAGCGTTGGTTTCGTTGTCCAGCAGCTTCGGCGTGGTCCCCGAGGAGATCAACGCGTGGAAGCCGGACACCGCACCACAGGCAATGGTGATGAACAGGAACGGGAACAGGGTGCCCTTCCACACCGGGCCAGTGCCGTCGGTGAACTGGGTCAGCGCCGGCATCTTCAGCTCGGGCGCGATGATCAGGATACCGATGGCCAGGCCGACGATGGTGCCGATCTTGAGGAAGGTCGAAAGGTAGTCACGTGGCGCAAGTACCAGCCATACAGGCAGTACCGCGGCGACGAAACCGTAGCCCACCAGCATCCAGGTGATCTGCACACCGGTAAAGGTAAACGCCGGGCCCCAGGTCGGGTCTGCGGCAATCTGGCCCCCCAGCCAGATCGAAGCCAGCAGCAGCACCACGCCGATGACCGATATCTCACCGATATGGCCCGGACGGATGTAGCGCATGTAGATGCCCATGAACATCGCGATCGGGATGGTCGCCATCACCGTGAACATGCCCCAAGGGCTTTCGGCCAGGGCCTTGACCACGATCAATGCCAGCACCGCAAGGATGATGATCATGATCAGGAAGCAACCGAACAGCGCGATGGTGCCTGGAATACGGCCCATCTCCTCGCGCACCATGTCGCCCAGCGAGCGGCCGTTGCGGCGGGTGGACAGGAACAGGACCATGAAGTCCTGCACCGCACCGGCCAGCACCACGCCGGCGATCAGCCACAGCGTGCCGGGCAGGTAGCCCATCTGCGCGGCGAGTACCGGGCCGACCAAGGGGCCTGCGCCAGCGATGGCGGCGAAATGGTGACCGAAGAGGATGTGTTTGTTGGTCGGGACGTAGTCCAGGCCGTCGTTGTTGAGCACCGCCGGGGTGGCACGGCGAGGGTCGAGCTGCATCACCTTGGTGGCGATGAACAGGCTGTA
Organism: Pseudomonas sp. SA233; assembly: GCF_054792385.1. Taxonomy (NCBI): domain Bacteria; kingdom Pseudomonadati; phylum Pseudomonadota; class Gammaproteobacteria; order Pseudomonadales; family Pseudomonadaceae; genus Pseudomonas; species Pseudomonas sp. SA233. The sequence goes on from NZ_CP096449.1 coordinate 4,870,785, forward strand.
GTAACGATAGGCGACCAGGTAGATGGCCACTGCCGCGACCACGATCCACAAGGCATTGATCGCCTCGCCGCGACGCAGGGCAACCACGCCCAGCGCACAGGCTCCTATGACTGCCAGCGCCAGCCACGGAATGTGGCGTAGCAGGCTATTATTGTTGTTCATGGTTTGCTTCCAGCTGGTGGATTGGAAAAGACCGCCCATCGAGTCTAGGGCGAGTCATCGCGCATTGCCACACTTGCTTTGGTCTAGAGCCTCTGCGGCCAGATTGCGGTACCTGATGTACATACCACTCTAACTATAGTCAGGATGTCACCTGAGGACCTATGCGAGGATCTACCCCATGAGCGATCACGACGAACGCCGCCGTTTCCAGCGCATCGACTTCGACGCCCCAACCGAACTGCGCCAGGGCGTGCAACGCTGGCCTGCCAAGCTGCTGGACCTTTCACTCAAAGGTTTGCTGATCGAACGCCCGGCCAACTGGGATGCCGACCTGACCCAGGACTTCGATGCCATCATTCACCTGGGCCCCGATGCACGCGTGCAGATGCAGGTTGAACTGCGCCATGAGGAACCAGACCGCCTGGGTTTCATCTGCCTGTACATCGACGTCGAGTCGATGACTCATCTGCACCGTCTTGTGGAATTGAACGTGGCCGACAGCACCGAAATGATGCGTGAACTGCGCGAACTGATCGAATAATGAAATCTCTTAGCTAGCTAATCGCTTCCCCTCCTTTTGTTTCCTGTCTACCCAGACAGCTTTAAGCCTGGGTAGCAGCGTTTTGTACACACCCCTCTAGCACAGCCTCTGACAAGTTGGTATGCCTTCTGCATTGAGCTCTCGCACACCTTGCGGGCGCTCTTGTGCGCGCTCCGATCAAAATATTGTATACAATTCTTGTGGCAATCATTTGTAGGAAGTGTCTACAGTAGCACCACAACAATAAACAGAGAGCCTGCTCCATGACTACGTCCCCTAGCACGTCTCCCGCCAAGCGCCCCGAGGATGAAAACCTCGGCCTTGGTGCCAACCTGGCCTATGGTCTGCAGCATGTGCTGACCATGTACGGGGGGATCGTCGCGGTACCCCTGATCCTGGGGCAGGCCGCGGGCCTGAACGGTGCCGAAATCGGCATGCTGATCGCCGCTTCGTTGTTTGCCGGTGGCCTGGCCACCCTGCTGCAAACCCTCGGTCTGCCGTTCTTCGGCTGCCAGTTGCCGCTGGTGCAGGGTGTTTCGTTCGCCGGTGTGGCAACCATGGGTGCAATCCTCAGCAGCGAGGGCGGCGGTGGCCTGCCGGGCGTGCTCGGTGCGGTCATGGCAGCATCGCTGATCGGCTTTCTGATCACCCCGGTGTTCTCGCGCATCACCAAGTTCTTCCCGCCGCTGGTGACCGGCATCGTCATCACCACCATCGGCCTGACCCTGATGCCCGTGGCCGCTCGCTGGGTGATGGGTGGCAACAGCGCCTCGCCGGAATTCGGCAGCGTGGCCAACATCGGCCTGGCGGCCCTGACCTTCGCCATCGTGCTGCTGCTGAGCAAGCTGGGCAGCGCGGCGATTTCGCGCCTGTCGATCCTGCTGGCCATGGTGGTCGGCACCCTGATCGCCTGGGCGCTGGGCATGGCCGACTTCAGCAAAGTGACCGAGGGCCCGATGTTCGCCTTCCCCACGCCGTTCCATTTCGGCATGCCGGAATTCCACATCGCCGCGATCCTGTCGATGTGCATCGTGATCATGGTGACCTTGGTGGAAACCTCGGCCGACATCCTCGCCGTGGGTGAGATCATCGACACCAAGGTCGACTCCAAACGCCTGGGCAATGGCCTGCGCGCCGACATGGCATCGAGCATCCTGGCGCCAATCTTCGGCTCGTTCACCCAGAGCGCGTTCGCCCAGAACGTCGGCCTGGTAGCCGTGACCGGGGTCAAGAGCCGCTACGTGGTGGCCACCGGTGGCTTGATCCTGGTGGTGCTCGGCCTGCTGCCGATCATGGGCCGGGTGATTGCCGCAGTCCCTACTCCGGTACTGGGTGGCGCGGGCATCGTGCTATTCGGCACCGTGGCAGCCAGCGGTATCCGCACCTTGTCCAAGGTCAGCTACAAGAACAACGTCAACCTGATCATCGTCGCTGCCTCGCTGGGCTTCGGCATGATCCCGATTGCCGCACCGACCTTCTACCACCACTTCCCGAACTGGTTCGAGACCATCTTCCACTCGGGCATCAGCTCGGCGGCGATCATGGCCATCCTGCTGAACCTGATCTTCAACCACTTCACCGCCGGCAACTCGGACCAGCAGTCGGTGTTTGCCGCCGCGTACGAGCGCACCATCCAGTACTCGGACATTTCAGCGCTGCGTGATGGCGACTACTTCAAGGATGGCAAGCTGTTCGATGCCGAGGGTAATGAGGTGCCGATGCTGGAACTGGACGAGCATGGCAATGAAACGGTCAGGCGCAGTGCGGTTGCCGAGCATTGACCGCTGACTGAGCGGTGAGGTGGGGGGCCGATGCGCATCGTCGGCCCCTTTTTCGTTTTGCCTGTGCCGGCCCTTTCGCGGGTAAACCCGCTCCCACAGGGTTTGCGCAATCCTGAAGCTGATGCGGTACCTGTAGGAGCGGGTTTACCCGCGAAGAGGCCGGTACAGGCGACAAACTATTCGAACAGCGCATCCAGAGCCTGCTCCAGCCGGGTAACGGCAATCACCTGCAACCCGGCCGGAGCCTCTTTCGGCGCATTGCCCTTGGGCACGATGGCCCGCTTGAAACCATGCTTGGCGGCCTCCTTCAAACGCTCCTGACCACTGGGCACCGGCCGTACCTCGCCAGACAGGCCGATCTCGCCAAACACCAGCAGGCCATGGGCCAGAGGCCGGTTGCGCAGGCTGGACATCACCGCCGCCAGCAACGCCAGGTCAGAAGCGGTTTCCAGCACCTTCACCCCGCCCACCACGTTGAGGAACACGTCCTGGTCATGGGTGGGAATACCGCCGTGGCGGTGCAGCACCGCCAGCAACATGGCCAGGCGGTTCTGGTCAAGGCCCAAGGTCACGCGGCGCGGGTTGGCCAGGTGGCTGTCGTCGACCAGTGCCTGCACCTCCACCAGCATTGGCCGGGTGCCTTCCCAGGTGGCCATCACCACGCTGCCCGGTACTTCCTCCTGGGTGCGGTTGAGGAAGATCGCCGAGGGGTTGGACACTTCCTTCAGGCCCCGGTCGGTCATGCCGAACACACCCAGCTCGTTGACCGCGCCAAAGCGGTTCTTGACTGCCCGCAGCAGGCGCAGGCGGCCATCGGACTCGCCCTCGAAATACAACACGGTATCGACCATGTGCTCGAGTACCCGCGGGCCGGCCAGCGAGCCTTCCTTGGTCACGTGGCCGACCAGGAAGATCGCCGTGCCGCTCTGCTTGGCGTAGCGCACCAGCAACGCCGTACTTTCGCGCACCTGGGCCACACCGCCGGGTGCCGATTGCAGCTGCTCGGTGAAAATGGTCTGGATCGAGTCGATCACCATGACCCGCGGTTTTTCGACGCGGGCCGTGGCGATGATGGTCTCGATGCAGGTTTCGGTCATCACCTTGAGCTGGTCCTGGGGCAGGCCCAGGCGCCGGGAGCGCATGGCCACCTGCTGCTGCGACTCCTCGCCGGTGACATACAGCGCCGGCATGCCCACCGCAATGTTGCACAAGGTCTGCAGCAGGATGGTCGATTTGCCGATGCCGGGGTCACCACCGATCAACACCACCGAGCCATCCACCAGGCCACCGCCCAACACGCGGTCCAGTTCGGTGCTGCTGGTGGTGAAGCGCGGGATCTCCTCGACGCTGACTTCGGCCAGGGTCTTGATCTGCGCCTGCTGCCCGGTCCAGCCAGCACGGCCGCTACTGGGCGCAGCGGCACCACCGCTTTCGATCATGGTCTCGACCAGGGTGTTCCAGGCCCCGCATTCGCCACACTGGCCGGCCCATTTGGGGAAGGTCGCACCGCACTCGGTGCAGCCATACAAGCGCTTGGCCTTGGCCATGGCTGGGGTCTCCTGGAAAAAACCGCCATGATAGCCGAGCTGGACGTGCCTCGAACGCCTCGGGATGCGACAAAACTATTCGTTCTAACAGCGGTCTGTGGCCCTGAACACAACGCATGAAGCGTTTAAGTGGCTTACACTGCGTAAACCTCACCTTTTGTTACAAGGAACCAAACATGGGCATGATCAGTGAGTTCAAGGCCTTCGCGGTCAAAGGCAATGTCGTCGACATGGCGGTTGGTATCATCATCGGCGCGGCCTTCGGCAAGATCGTCTCGTCTTTCGTCGGTGACGTGGTCATGCCGCCACTGGGCCTGTTGATCGGTGGTGTGGACTTCAGCGACCTGGCAATTACCCTGAAGGCTGCCGAAGGTGACGTTCCGGCGGTGGTGCTGGCGTATGGCAAGTTCATCCAGACCGTGATCGACTTCGTCATCGTGGCCTTTGCCATCTTCATGGGAGTCAAGGCGATCAACCAGCTCAAGCGTGAAGAGGCGGTGGCGCCGACTACACCGCCTGTACCGACTGCAGAAGAGACCTTGCTGACCGAGATTCGCGACCTGCTCAAGGCGCAGAACCAGAACCGCTTGCCTTGAATTTGCGGGGGGCCGCTTTGCGGCCCCATTAGCCTTACCAGTAATTCTCTACCGCCACCTGCCCCGGCCGCTTGCTCAGGCTCAATTGCAGGTCGCGCGCCTTCAGTACCTTGCGCGTCTCATCAATCATCTCCGGGTTGCCACACAGCATCACCCGCGAATGTTCCGGCGACAGTTCCAGCCCCGCCGCCTTCTCAAGCTCGCCATTCTCGATCAGCGTGGTAATCCGCTGGTTCAACGCCCCTGGGTGCTGTTCACGGGTCACCACCGGAATGAACTGCAACTTGCCGGCGAATTCAGCCAGGTAATCGCGCTGCTCCAGCCCGGCAATGTCGTCCACATAGGCCAGCTCTTTCGCTTCGCGCACCGAGTACACAAGCTTGATGTTGTCGAAACGCTCCCAGGCCTCGAAGTCCTGCAGGATCGACATGAACGGCGCAATGCCAGTACCGGTCGCCAGCAACCACAGGTCACGGCCACCAACGAAGCGGTCGAGGGTAAGGAAGCCGAAGGCCTGGCGATCGATCAGCAGGGTATCGCCTGCCCCCAGCCGGCTCAGTTCGCTGGTGAACTCCCCGCCTGGCACCACGATGGAGAAAAAATCGAGGTGCTCGTCATGGGGCGCGCTGACCATGGAATAGGCGCGCCACACCACACTACCATCGGCCTTGGTCACGCCAAGACGGGCAAACTGGCCGGAACGGAAGCGGAACCCCGCATCGCGCGTAACCCGCAGGCTGAAGAGGTTCGGCGTGAGTGGCTGAACATCGAGCAGGGTCTGGCGGGTGAACTTTTCAGCGCTAGCGGTCATATCGGGCTCCAGGTTTGGCGTGCGCACAGTGTCGCGCAAAGTGACGCGGATAAAAACCACTGCTTTGTAGGGCCTCATCTGCGACGATCCTGTCTTACTCGCAGCAAATCCTGACTGCTATAACAAAAAATTCTCAGCGAATCGGTAGGTCCTTTCCTACAATCATGCGGGTACCCAAACGGACTGGATCCTGAGGCAAGGAGTATTTCAGATGCTTAACTGGAAACCCGAGCATCTTCATTTGTTCATCGACGAACGCTGTCCAAAGAAGTTGTTCGACATCGCCGTGCATCTGGCGCAGGACCTGGACATGGAGTACCTGGGACTGAACATTCGCATCCAGATCGCGACGCAAACACCCCACCTGTTCCTGTACAGCAATTACCCCCGCGAATGGATCGAGCGCTACCAGCGCGATGAGTTCTACAAGCAGGACGCGGCCGCCAATGTGAGCCACAGCTCGACCATGCCGGTGCTGTGGACTGATGACCTGTATCACGAGGCTCCGCAGTTTCGTGAAGCGGCCTGCCGGAGCGGTCTGCGCTATGGTTGGACACAGTCATTGCACGACCAGCGGCACAACGAAAGCCAGATCAGTGTGGCCAGGCCCGCCGGGGCCATCGATACGGTCGAACTCTACAGCAAGGCCGGCAATGTGCAGTGGCTGTGCCATACGCTGCATGCGGTGCTTGGCGAACATCACCTCAAAGCACTGTGCCCGCCACAGCCGAAAATGAGCGAGCGGGAGCTGGAAGTGCTGAAATGGTCCGCCGCCGGCAAGACCGCCGCAGACGTTGCCTGCATCCTTTCACTGTCGCAAAGCACGGTGAACTTCCATATTCGTAGCGTTATCACCAAGACCAACGCCGCCAACAAGGCCGGCGCCATCGCCATCGCCGCCCTGCGTGGCTGGCTCTGAGCTCGAAACCTGCGACCTTGGGCAAAGCCCTGTAGAATCGCCCGGCAAAGCCCGGGGCGAACCGCAACGGGCAGTTTCATACCCGAGCCAGACGCCATGCCCCTGTTGACCACCCCATACGCCGAACTCGACCTGATCCGCCAGCCGGAACAGGCCAACGACCCGCTGCAGGCTTTCGATGCCGCCGACGAGTACCTGCTTGCGCAGCTGCACGAGCAGGCACCCGAGGCCAACTGCCGGGTGCTGGTGCTCAATGACAGCTTCGGCGCCCTGGCCGCCAGCCTGGCAGGCAAGCTGCAGGTGGTCAGCAGTGGCGATTCGCACCTGGCGCACCTGGCCCTGGAAAAGAACCTGGCACGCAATGGCCTGCCGTTCGACAGCGTGCCGTTCGTGCCGGCCAGCGAACATTGGCAAGGCCCGTTCGACCGGGTACTGGTGCGCGTGCCCAAGACCCTGGCCCTGCTCGAAGAACAGCTGATCCGCCTGCAGGGCCACCTGGCACCCGGTGCGCAGGTGATTGCCGGGGCGATGATAAAACACCTGCCACGGGCGGCCGGAGACCTGATGGAGAAGTACATCGGCCCGGTGCAGGCCTCGCTGGCGCAGAAAAAGGCCCGTTTGCTGACCGCGACGGTGGCCGAACGGCCGGTCGCCCGCTCGCCCTACCCTAGCCGCTACCGCCTCGACGCGCCGGCGCTGGAGCTGCTCAACCACGCCAACGTGTTTTGCCGGGAGGGGCTGGATATCGGCACGCGGGCGTTCCTGCCGCACCTGCCCCGCGAACTAGGCCGCGCGCGAGTGGCGGACCTGGGCTGCGGCAACGGCGTGCTGGCGATAGCCAGCGCCCTGGCCAACCCGGATGCCCAATACACCCTGGTCGACGAGTCGTACATGGCGGTGCAATCGGCGCGGGAGAACTGGCAGGCCGCGCTGGGCGAGCGCCCGGCGGTGTTCGAGGCAGCCGATGGGTTGGCGGGGGTAGAGAAGCAGTCGCTGGACGTGGTGCTGTGCAACCCGCCGTTCCACCAGCAGCAGGTGGTGGGCGATTTCCTCGCCTGGCGCATGTTCCAGCAGGCGCGTGAAGCGTTGGTGGTGGGTGGGGCGATGTATATCGTGGGTAACCGGCACCTGGGCTATCACAGCAAGCTGGCGCGGTTGTTCCGGGGGGTGGAGCAGGTGGCGGCAACGCCCAAGTTCGTCATCCTTAAAGCTCGTAAATAGGCATTGGGGCTGCTTTGCAGCCCATCGCGACACAAGGCCGCTCCTACAGCGAGACGCGACAATCCGAATGATCGCGGTCCCTGTAGGAGCGGCCTTGTGTCGCGAAAGGGGCGCAAAGCGCCCCAACTGGTTCAATGGGTGGTCAGCCCCGCCGCCCCCATGAACAAACGCATCACGTAGGCCGCCACGCCCAGGGCCGCCACACTCATCGCCCAGATCAGCAGCAGCCAGCCCAACCGCTGCCACAGGGGTTTCTTCTCCTCCAAGCCAGGCTTGCCGGTCATCATGCAGCCCTCCTAGTGATAGCCGTCTTCATGGGTCACCTTGCCGCGGAACACGTAGTAGCTCCAGAAGGTATACATGAGGATGAACGGCAGGATGAACAGTGTGCCCACCAGCATGAAGCCCTGGCTCTGCGGTGGCGCCGCGGCATCCCAGATCGAGATCGACGGCGGGATGATGTTCGGCCACAGGCTGATGCCCAGGCCGCTGTAGCCGAGGAAGATCAGCACCAGCGTCAGCAAAAACGGCGTGTAGTGCGCATTGCGCGCCACCGCCTTGAGCAACCCGTAGAATGTTACCAGCACCAGGATCGGCACCGGCATGAACCAGACCAGGTTAGGCATGCTGAACCAGCGCTCGGCGATCTGCGGGTAGGCGATCGGTGTCCACAGGCTGACGATGCCGATCACCACCAGCAGCACCAGCGCCAGCGGCCGGGCAATGTCGTGCATCTTCTGCTGCAGCGACCCTTCGGTCTTCATGATCAGCCAGGTGCAGCCCAGCAGGGTATAGGCAACGATCAGCCCCAGGCCGCAGAACAGGCTGAACGGGGTCAGCCAGTCAAGGGTGCCACCGGCGAAATGCCGGTCGACCACCTTGAAACCTTCGAGGAACGCACCCAGCGCCACGCCCTGGAAGAAGGTGGCGATCAACGAGCCCCAGATGAACGCCTTGTCCCAGATGTGGCGCTTGTCGGCCTTGGCCTTGAAGCGGAACTCGAAGGCCACGCCGCGGAAGATCAGACCGATCAGCATCAGGATCAATGGCAGGTACAGGGCCTCCAGCACTACCGAGTAAGCCATCGGGAACGCCCCGAACAGCCCGGCACCGCCCAGCACCAGCCAGGTCTCGTTACCGTCCCAAACGGGGGCGACGGTGTTCATCATCACATCACGGTCATGCTCGCCCTTGACGAACGGGAAGAGCATGCCGATCCCCAGGTCGAAACCATCCATCACCACGTACATCATGACGCCGAAGATGATGATCACGGCCCAGATCAGCGGAAGGTCGATACCCATGGCTCAGTTCCCCTTGCTCAGGCTGGCGGAGTTGGCCTCTCGGCCATCATCGGCGGCGGACAGCGGTCGCGCCGGCGTGCGTTTGGTGCCAGGGCCACCAGGGTTGTGCTCGTCACCCTCACCGGTCCGCGGCCCTTTGCGCACCAGGCGCATCATGTAGCCAAGGCCGGTGCCGAACAGGGCGAAGTACACCACCACGAAGGCCACCAAGGTGAAGCCGAGCTGGGCGTAACTGTGGTTGGACACACCGTCTGCCGTGCGCATCAGGCCATACACCACCCAGGGCTGGCGGCCGATTTCGGTGGTGAACCAGCCGGCCAGCAGCGCGATCAGCCCGGAAGGGCCCATCCACAGGGCCATGTACAGGAACGGCCGCGAGGTGTAGAGCGTGCCGCGCTTGCGCAGCCAGAGGCTCCACAGGCCGACGAAGATCATCAGGAAACCCAGCCCGACCATGATCCGGAACGACCAGAAGACGATGGTCGAGTTGGGCCGGTCTTCGGGGGGAAACTCCTTCATTGCCGGCACCTGCTTGTCCAGGCTGTGGGTCAGGATCAGGCTGCCGAGTGCCGGGATCTCGAGCTTGAAGCGGGTAGTTTCGGCCTGCATGTCGGGGATGCCGAACAAGATCAGCGGGGTCGGCTCGCCGGGCACGTTCTCCCAGTGGCCTTCGATCGCGGCAATTTTCACCGGCTGGTGCTTGAGGGTGTTCAGGCCATGGAAGTCACCGATCACCGCCTGGATCGGGGCGACGATCAGCGCCATCCACATGGCCATCGACAGCATCTTGCGCACGGCCGGGTTGTCACGCCCGCGCAGCAGGTGCCAGGCCGCCGAGGCACCGACGAAGAACGCGGTGGAAACGAATGCGGCAGTGGCCATGTGCATCAGGCGGTAGGGGAACGAGGGGTTGAATACCACTGCCAGCCAGTCCACCGGCACAACCCGGCCATCGATGATCTCGTGACCTTGCGGGGTCTGCATCCAACTGTTGGAGGCGAGGATCCAGAAGGTCGAGACCAAGGTGCCGAGCGCCACCATCACCGTGGAGAAGAAGTGCAGGCCACGGCCGACACGGTTCCAGCCAAACAGCATGACCCCCAGGAAGCCAGCCTCGAGGAAGAACGCGGTCAATACCTCGTAGGTGAGCAGCGGGCCGGTGATAGCGCCGGCGAAGTCTGAGAAACGACTCCAGTTGGTACCGAACTGGTAGGCCATGACCAGGCCGGAGACCACCCCCATGCCGAAGTTGACGGCGAAGATTTTCGACCAGAAGTGATAGAGGTCACGGTAGACCTGGTTGTTGGTCCGCAGCCAGAGGCCTTCGAGGACTGCCAGGTAGCTCGCCAGGCCAATGGTGATGGCCGGGAACAGGATATGGAACGACACGGTAAAGGCAAACTGCATTCGGGCGAGCTCTAAGGCCTCTATTCCGAACATGGTGCTTCCTCTTCAGATAATCCGGCGTCCGGGCCGCTGGCCCCGTCGCCCACTGCCCCCACGGTAGTCGAGTGCGGCGCGTTGGAATTGTTCTGTTCGATCGCAGGGATTTCGGCCCAAGGGCCCGATCGTTACATCTGGAACGATTGACCCAGATCAACGATTGCTAGGAAGCATAGTCCTGAATGGCCCGCCGGGCCGTGTGGTTGATTGCCGCGTGACCGGTTGCCCCACCCCCTTCCACGCCGCATGAAAAAGTGCCGACCCCAGCAAACAGTAACCGTTTGTTACAAACAGATGATACGCTGCGCCCCCCTCTACTGCGCCGAGGCCCCTGGTTTCCGATGTCCGATTCCGAACCGCAGTTGTTGCGTCACCACCGCCCTTTCCTGGCCTTCTGGCTGGCCCGCGTGTTCACCGCCAGCGGCTTCCAGATGCTCACCGTGGCAATTGGCTGGCACCTCTACCAGCTGACCGGCAATGTGCTGGACCTGGGCTTGGTCGGCCTGGTCGAGTTCGCCCCACGGGTGCTGTTCATGCTGCATACCGGGCATGTCGCCGACCGCTATGACCGGCGCAAGGTCGCTGCGCTGTGCCAGAGCCTGCAGGGACTGATAGCCCTGGCATTGGCGCTGGGCAGTGCCACCGACAACGTTACCCGCGAGCTGATCTTCGCTCTTGCCTTCCTGCTCGGTGCCACGCGTTCGTTCGAAATGCCGGCGACCCAGGCGCTGCTGCCCAACGTGGTACCAGCCGGGCTCTTCCCACGCGCGGTGGCGGCTTCGGCATCGGCCACCCAATCGGCAACCATCGTGGCGCCGGCGGTAGGCGGCTTCCTGTATGCCTTCGGCAGCATCTGGGTATACGGCCCCACCGTGGCCCTTTACGCCATCGCCTGCGTGCTGACCCTGAGCCTGCAGGCACGCGGCCAGGTGGCCCAGCGCGGGCGCGCCAGCATCGAATCGTTGCTGGCCGGCATCCGCTTCATCCGCAGCCGGCCCGACATCCTCGGCGCCATCTCGCTGGACCTGTTCGCCGTACTGCTGGGTGGGGCCACCGCGCTGCTGCCGGTGTTCGCCAAGGACATCCTGCTCACTGGCCCGCTGGGCCTCGGCCTGCTGCGCTCGGCGCCAGCGGTGGGGGCGTTGCTGATGTCGCTGTGGCTGGCGCGCTTCCCGTTCGAGCGCAATGTGGGGCGGACCATGTTCACGGCAGTGGGCGTGTTCGGCGTGGCGACCATTGCCTTCGGCCTGTCGACCTCGTTCTGGTTCTCGCTGGCAGTACTGGTGGTGCTGGGCGCGGCGGACATGATCAGCATGGTCATCCGCGGCGCTTTCGTGCAGTTGGAGACGCCGGATGAAATGCGCGGGCGGGTGAGTGCGGTGAACGGTTTGTTCATTGGTGCCTCGAATCAGCTCGGCGAGTTCGAATCTGGGGTGACCGCGCACTGGTTTGGCACAGTGCCGGCTGTGGTGCTGGGTGGGGTGGGTACGTTGGTGGTGACCGGGGTGTGGATAAAGCTGTTCCCGACACTGGCCAAGCGGGACCGGTTGCATAATGGTTGATCTGTAGCCTGTACCGGCCCTTTCGCGGGTAAACCCGCTCCCACAAGGACCGCGCCGCCTTCAGCCCTGGTGGAGTACCTGTGGGAGCGGGTTCACCCGCGAAGAGGCCGGCACAGGGAAAAAATGACCATTCCCCAACGGCCATAGGCCCCCGCCGAGCATGCTGGTATGATGCGCGGCTTTTTTCCGCCCCACACAAAACCACGGCAACCGGTACGGTCTGTGCTTTGCTGATGGGGTCGATATATTCATGGCGCCGGGGGCGCCTTGGGGAGCGGGCATGCTGGAAAGGCTGTTTCAACTAAAAGCACACAACACCAATGTGCGCACCGAGATTCTCGCGGGCGTCACCACCTTCCTGGCCATGGCCTACATCCTGTTCGTCAACCCGAGCATCCTCGGCGAGACCGGCATGGACAAGGGCGCGATCTTCGTCGCCACCTGCCTGGCCGCGGCCATCGGCTCGGTGACCATGGGCCTGATCGCCAACTACCCGATCGCCCTGGCGCCGGGCATGGGCCTGAACGCGTTCTTCACCTACACCGTGGTCCTGCACATGGGCCACACCTGGCAGGTGGCACTGGGTGCGGTGTTCCTGTCGGCGGTGATGTTCTTCCTGCTGTCGATCTTCCGCATCCGCGAATGGATCGTGAACAGCATCCCACTGCCGCTGCGTTCGGCCATTGCCGCGGGTATCGGCCTGTTCCTGGCGCTGATCGCCCTGCATAACGCAGGCATCGTCGTCGATAACCCAGCCACCCTGGTGGGCCTGGGCGACCTCAAGCAGCCGGCACCGATCCTCGCCACCCTGGGCTTCTTCCTGATCGTCGGCCTTGAGTCGCTGAAAGTGCGCGGCGCCGTGCTGATCGGCATTCTCGCCGTAACCATCGCCTCGATCCTGATGGGCGTGACGCCCTTCGGCGGCGTGGTCTCCATGCCGCCTTCGCTGGCCCCGACCTTCCTGCAGCTGGACATCGCCGGCGCGCTGGACGTGGGCCTGGTCAGCGTGATCTTCGCCTTCCTGTTCGTCGACTTGTTCGACAACTCCGGCACCCTGATCGGTGTGGCCAAGCGCGCCGGGCTGATGGGCAAGGACGGCCACATGCCGAAAATGGGCCGTGCCCTGATCGCCGACAGTACCGCCGCCATGGCCGGTTCCCTGCTGGGCACCTCGACCACTACCAGCTACATCGAATCCGCCGCGGGCGTGAGCGCCGGTGGCCGCACCGGCCTGACCGCCATCGTGGTCGCCGTGCTGTTCCTGCTGGCGCTGTTCTTCGCCCCGCTGGCCGGTAGCGTGCCGGCCTTCGCCACCGCCCCGGCGCTGCTGTTCGTCGCGGTGCTGATGGCCTCGGGCCTGGCAGAAATAAACTGGGACGACGTCACCGAAGCCGCACCGGTGGTGGTGACCGCCCTGGCCATGCCGCTGACCTACTCGATCGCCAACGGCATCGCCTTCGGCTTCATTTCCTGGACCGCCGTCAAGCTGATCTCCGGCCGCCACCGCGACCTGAACCCGGCCCTGGTGATCCTTTCCATCCTGTTCGTCATCAAGCTGGGCTGGTTCAACGCATGAGTGCTGCTTTCGACCCCTCCTCCTACACCACCCAGCTGGACGCCAAGGTGGCCCGGCTGCGCGAGCTGCTGGCGCCGTTCGGCGCGCCGGAGCCGGCTGTTTTCGACTCGCCGCGCGAGCATTACCGCTTGCGCGCCGAATTCCGCCTGTGGCGCGAGGATGGCCAGCGCCACTACGCCATGTTCGCCCCGGGCGAGAAGCACAAGGCGATCCTGATCGATGACTTCCCTATCGCCAGCCAGCGCATCAATGCACTGATGCCGCGCCTGAAGGCGGCCTGGCAGGCCAGCGAGGAATTGGGCAACCGCCTGTTCCAGGTGGAGTTCCTTACCACCCTGGCTGGCGATGCCATGGTCACCCTGTGCTACCACCGCCCGCTGGACGAAGCATGGGAAACGGCCGCACGGCAGCTGGCCGAAGACCTGGGCGTCAGTATTATCGGCCGCTCCAAGGGCAAGCGCCTGGTCATCGGCCGTGACTACGCGGTGGAAAACCTCGAAGTCGCTGGCCGTGTGTTCAGCTACCGCCAGCCGGAAGGCGCGTTCACCCAGCCCAACGGCGCGGTGAACCAGAAGATGCTGAGCTGGGCCTTCGAGGCTATCGGCGAGCGCGACGATGACCTGCTGGAGCTGTACTGCGGCAACGGCAACTTCACCCTGCCGCTGGCCACCCGCGTGCGCCAGGTGCTGGCCACCGAAATCAGCAAGACCTCGGTCAATGCCGCGCTGAGCAACCTTGACGAGAACGCTGTGGATAACGTGCGGCTGGTGCGCCTGTCGGCAGAAGAGCTGACCCAGGCGCTGAATGAGGTGCGGCCGTTCCGCCGGCTGGAAGGCATCGACCTCAAGAGCTACGAGTTCGGTACGGTGTTCGTCGACCCGCCACGGGCGGGGATGGATCCGGACACCTGCGAGCTGACCCGGCGTTTCGAGCGGATCCTGTACATCTCGTGCAACCCGGAGACGCTGGCGGCGAACATTGCCCAGTTGCAGGACACTCACCGCATCGAGCGGTGTGCGTTGTTTGACCAGTTCCCGTATACCCACCATATGGAGAGTGGGGTTTTGCTGGTTCGGCGCTGACCTTCAGATCGCCGGGGCTGCTTTGCAGCCCATCGCGACACAAGGCCGCTCCTACAGGAGGAACGCGATTCCCTGTAGGAGCGGCCTTGTGTCGCGGTGGGCCGCAAAGCGGCCCCCGAGGTCCGACTCAGAAGTCGAAGAACACCGTCTCCCCTTCCCCCTGAATACGGATATCGAAGCGATACGCCGTCTTCCCGTCCACCTCGCAACGCTTGGCCACCAGGGTCTCGCGCCGCTGCGGCTGCTCGATCAGGTTGAGCACCGGGCACTTGGCATTGGCCTCGGCCTCGTCATCGAAATACAGCCGCGTGTGCAGGTGGATGTTGATCCCCCGGGCAAACAGGCTGATGTTGATGTGCGGCGCCATCGGCACGCCCGCAGCGTTGTTCACCACACCCGGCTTGACCGTGTGCAGGGTCCATTCACCTGCATCGAAGGTGGTGGCAGTGCGGCCAAAGCTGTTGAAGGCGTTTTCCAGGTTGTAGGCATCCTGGTATTCGCCGTTGGCATCGGCTTGCCACACTTCCAGGAACGAATCGCGCACCAGGTGACCGTTACCGTCATACACCTGGCCGATCAGCAGGATGTGCTCGCCCGGCGCGTCCGGCTTGGCCAGGCGGTTCCAGATTTCCTGGTCGCGGGTCGGGTTGCCGGCCGCTTCCAGGGCCAGGCCGATGTGTACGTAGGGGCCGGCAGTCTGCGAAGGGGTTTCCGGCAGCAGTTCGATTGGCATGGCGGGGTCCTCAGCAGTTTTCGAAGTGGGTCTTGCGCTGGCCGCGCAGCACGATGTCGAAGCGGTAGGCCAGGCAGTCCATCGGGTTGGCGTTGCTCATGTCGAGCTTGGCGATCAACTGCTGCACGGCTTGCGGGTTGGCGATCGACTTGACGATCGGGCACATCGGGATCAGCGGGTCACCCTCGAAGTACAGCTGGGTAATCAGCTTGGTGGCGATCGACGGGCCGCTGATGGCGAAGTGGATGTGCGCCGGGCGCCAGTCGTTCGGGCCGTTGCGCCATGGGTACGGGCCCGGCTTGATGGTGCGGAAGCTGTAGTAGCCATCACGGTCGGTCAGGCAGCGGCCGACGCCACCGAAGTTCGGGTCCAGCGGCGCCAGGTAGCGGTCGTTCTTGTGACGGTAGCGGCCGCCGGCGTTGGCTTGCCACATTTCCACCAGGGTGTTCGGCACAGGCTTGCCGTACTGGTCGACGACACGGCCGGCAACGATGATGCGCTCGCCAATCGGCAAGCCGCCGTTGTTGAAGTTCAGCAGCAGGTCATGGTCATGGGCGCCGAAACCCAGGTGGGAAAAGTCCGGGCCGGTGGTTTCGCTGATCGACTGCGGGATGCTGACCAGTGCCTGCCGTGGCGAACGGGCAATGGACGTCTTGTAGTCAGGCGTAAGGGCTTTCGGGTGCCAGTTGCGATCACGGATCACGAAGCGGCTGTTGTCCTGGGCGGGCATGCCGGTTTCCTCTCTTGGAATTATGGAAATGCGCGGGGGGATTATTTGAAACCCTGTCGCGGGCAAGCCCGCTCCCACATGCAGTTTCAGGCAGGTAGCGCGCAATGAATATTGAAATCAGCCACATCAAACATAACCATTTGGTTATGCATAAGCACCTTGGCCTGACACTCGCCGCTGTCGTGGACTAATCTTTGTCTTCTTGTTTCACGCTTCGGAGAGCATTCATGGATTGGCGAAAAGGCCGACGCAGCGACAATGTGGTCGATGCCCGAGGCGAAGGTGGTGGCGGCGGCATGCGTTTCGGCGGCGGCAAGGGGCTGGGGCTTGGTGCGGTGCTGCTGATTGTCGGTATCGGCTGGCTCACCGGCCAGGACCCGTTACAGATTCTTGGTCAGCTCGCCGGCCAGATGGAGCAACAACAACAGCAGGCACCGAGCAGCGCGGGCGGCAAGGCGCCGCCGGCCAACGATCAGCAGGCCGAGTTCGTCGCCTCGATCCTGGGCGACACCGAAGACACCTGGAAAGCCCTGTTCGCCGAGGGCGGCAAGCAGTACCGCGACCCCAAGCTGGTGCTGTTCAGCGGCCAGGTCAATTCGGCCTGTGGCTTTGCCTCGGCGGCGGTGGGGCCGTTCTACTGCCCGGCAGACCAACGGGTCTACCTGGACATGTCGTTCTTCCGCGAAATGGAAACCCGCTTCGCCGCCGCCGGCGACTTTGCCCAGGCCTACGTGATCGCCCACGAAATCGGCCATCACGTGCAGACCCTGCTGGGCGTGTCGGCCAAGGTCGATGCCGCGCGCCGCAGCGGCCAGCGCATGGAAGGCGACAATGGCCTGCTGGTGCGTCAGGAACTGCAGGCCGACTGCCTGGCCGGTGTATGGGCCTACCAGGCGCAGAAGCGCCTGAACTGGCTGGAGCCGGGCGATGTCGAAGAGGCCCTGAACGCGGCCAATGCCATCGGCGATGACCGCTTGCAGCAGCAAGGCCGCGGGCGCGTGGTACCAGACTCATTCACCCACGGCACCTCAGCGCAACGGGTGCGCTGGTTCAAGACCGGGTTTGCCGAGGGTGAGGTGAACCGCTGCGATACCTTCAGCGCGCGTAACCTTTGAATAGCTTCCAAAACCGAAGCGATCCCTGTAGGAGCGGCTTTAGCCGCGAACATCGGCAAAGCCGGTGCCATCCACCGCGAAGGGCTGCAAGGCAGCCCCAATCAAGCCAGTTACAAATCTGCTGAAAAAGCGTTTCAGCTTCCTCCATCACTGCCGATAACCCCTGCACGAATCAGCGGGCATCCAGAACAACAACGCCTGGCGATCGGAGATCAAGCGAGCGAAAAACAACTTCTGGAGAGCGTGCATGAACAGCTGGTTCGCCAACATCAGCGTCAACCTCAAACTCGGCCTGGGCTTCGGCCTGGTACTGATCCTCACCGGCCTGCTGGCCCTGACCGGCTGGACCAGCCTGGGCAGCCTGATTGACCGCAGCAACTGGATGGGCGATATCGGCCAGCTCAACAAGGACCTGACCGACCTGCGCATTGCGCGCCTGCAGTACATGATCGCCAACGGTGACGATGCTGCCGCCGCCAACACCCAGACCAAGCTTGACGCCTTCAGCAAGCAACAGGCCTACCTGGCCAGCACCTTCAAGAGCCCGGAAAACATCAAGCTGCTGGGTGAACTGGGCGAGACCATCAGCGCCTACAAGGTGTCGCTGAACAAGATGCGCCAGGGCTACGATGCCACCCGCACCGCGCGCACGGCCATGGACGGCTCGGCCAGCCGTGCCGACCAGGCCATGGACGCCCTCAGCCAGGAAGTCATGGCGCGCCCCGAAGCCGACAGCGTGCGCCTGGCCCAGTACCAGCTGATCAGCAAGGCCCGCCAGCAACTGCTGCAGGTGCGCATCGACGTACGCGGCTACATTGCCGAAAACAGCGCTGCCAACGAGCAGGCAGCCCTGCGCCAGCTGGACACCGCCCTGGCCGAAATCGACAACCTCAAGCGCCAGCTGCCGGCCGAAGACACGCGCCTGCGACAGTTCGAAGGCTCGGTGCTGGCCTACCGTGAAGCCGTGCGTCAATTCCGCGATGCGGTCGCCAACATCACCACTGCGCGCGCCGAGATGACCGTTCAGGGTGCCGACATCGTCAAGCGCAGCGACGCTCTGTACCAGATCCAGTTGCAGCGCCGCGACATGGAAAGTACCCAGGCCCGCAGCCTGCAGGCCATCGCCACGCTGCTGGCGCTGTTGGTCGGCGTGCTGGCGGCAGTGCTGATCACCCGGCAGATCACCCGCCCACTGCGCGACACCATGGTGGCAGTTGAAAAGATCGCCAGCGGCGACCTCACCCAACACCTGCGCGTCACCCGCCGCGACGAACTGGGCGTGCTGCAACAAGGCATCGCCCGCATGGGCACCACTTTGCGCGAGCTGATCAGCGGCATCCGCGATGGCGTCACCCAGATCGCCAGCGCTGCCGAGGAATTGTCGGCAGTGACCGAGCAGACCAGCGCCGGCGCCAACAGCCAGAAGGTCGAGACCGACCAGGTGGCCACCGCAATGCACGAAATGGCCGCTACCGTTCAGGAAGTGGCACGCAATGCCGAGCAGGCCTCGCATGCTGCCACCGGTGCCGATGACGAAGCCCGTGCCGGCGACCGCGTGGTAGGCGAAGCAATTGGCCAGATCGAACGCCTGGCCGAGGACATGCACCGCTCCACCGAAGCCATGAACCTGTTGCAGCAGGAAAGCCAGAAGATCGGCAGCGTTATGGACGTGATCAAGTCGGTGGCCGAACAGACCAACCTGCTTGCACTTAACGCTGCGATTGAGGCGGCGCGTGCCGGCGAGGCTGGCCGTGGTTTTGCCGTGGTTGCCGATGAAGTGCGCGGCCTGGCCCAGCGCACGCAGAAATCCACCGAAGAGATCGAAGAACTGATCGCCAGCCTGCAGCATGGTACCCAGCAAGTGGCTACGGCCATGCACGGCAGCCGCACCCTGACCGACAGCAGCGTCGAGCTGGCGCGCAAGGCCGGGGCTTCGCTGGAGAGCATCACCAGTACCGTGTCGAGCATCCAGTCTATGAACCAGCAGATTGCCGCAGCGGCGGAACAACAGAGTGCGGTGGCGGAGGAGATCAGCCGCAGCATCCTGAATGTGCGCGATGTGTCGGAGCAGACGGCGGCGGCCAGTGACGAGACGGCGGCGTCCAGCGTGGAGTTGGCGCGGTTGGGTGGGCAGTTGCAGACGTTGGTCAGCCAGTTCCGCGTCTGATCCTGGAATCTGGGGCCGCTTTGCGGCCCATCGCGACACAAGGCCGCTCCTACAAGGGACCGCGATCTCCTGTAGGAGCGGCCTTGTGTCGCGAAAGGAGGGCAAAGCCCTCCCAGCGATGGAACAGGTATTACTTGACGATCATCCCTACCCCGCGCCCACGCGGATCCGAAGCGGTCTCCAGCTTCGTCCCATCAACCCGGATCGCCTGGATATCCCCCATCTCCCAGCCCTGGTCCTCCAGCACATAGCCCATCTTCTTCAGTTCATCAGCCACCTGCCCGGTCAGCGGCGCATAGCTGTCGAAGTAGATGGTGTCCTTGGGCAGCAACTGATGGTGCACGCGTTGCGCCGCCACCGCCTTGTCCAGTGGCATGCCGTAGTCGTACAGGTTGTTCATCACCTGGAAGATCGAGGTGAAGATCCGCGAGCCACCCGGGGTGCCGATGACCAGCTCGACCTTGCCATCGCGGGTCATCAGGCTGGGGCTCATGGACGACAGCATGCGCTTGCCCGGGGCGATGGCATTGGCATCGCCACCTACCACACCAAAGGCGTTCGCCGCCCCCGGCTTGGCGCTGAAATCGTCCATCTCGTCGTTGAGCAGGAAGCCGGCGCCTTTCACCACCACACCACTGCCGTAGTCGAGGTTGAGGGTGTAGGTGTTGCTGACCGCATTGCCCTGCTTGTCGACGATCGAGAAGTGCGTGGTCTGGTGAGGTTCCAGGCCCGGCTTGACCTTGTCGGTATCGGAAATGGCCTTCGGGTTGACCTGCGCGGCGCGCTTGGCCAGGTAGTCCTTGGCCACCAGCTGACCCACCGGCACTTTGGTGAAGGCCGGGTCGCCAAGGTAGTCGGCGCGGTCGGCGAACACGCGCTTCTCGATCTCGGCCAACAGGTGTATGTACTGCGCCGAGTTGTGCGCCACCCCCTTGAAGTCCGCCGCCCGGTTTTCCTTGATACCCAGCAGCTGGGCCAGGGCGACACCACCGGAGCTTGGCGGTGGCGCGGTATACACCACGTTGCCACGCCAGCTCACGGCCATCGGCTCACGCCATACGGCCTTGTAGTCCTTGAGGTCCTGTTTGGTGATCAGGCCCTTGTCAGACTGCATCTGCGCCACCAGCAGGTCGGCGGTCTTGCCCTGGTAGAACTCGCTCACGCCCTTGTCGGCGATGCGCTCCAGGGTCTGGGCCATTTCCGGTTGCTTGAACAGCTCGCCGACCTTCATGTTGCCGAAGTAGTCGTTGAAATTGGTCGCGGTCTTGAACATGCCCTGGGCGTCGTTGCGGTACTGGTACTGCTTGGCCGCAACCTTGAAGCCGTTTTTCGCATAGCCGATGGCCGGGGTCAGCAGTTCGCTCCAGGGCAGCTTGCCGAACTTCTGATGCGCCTCCCACAACCCCATCACCGTGCCCGGAACGCCAGCAGCACGTGCCCCGACCAGGCTCAGGTTCTCGATGACCTCACCCTTTTCGTCCAGGTACATGTTGCGCGTGGCGTCCTTGGGCGCGACTTCGCGGTAATCGAGGAAGTAGGGTTTGCCGTCTACGAACAGGGTCATGAACCCGCCACCGCCGATGTTGCCAGCCTCGGGATAAGTCACCGCCAGGGTGAAAGCCGTGGCCACTGCCGCATCCACCGCGTTGCCGCCTTTCTTGAGGATATCGGCGGCCACCTGTGCACCATATTGATCGGGCGCGGCCACCGCGCCGCCCTCAAGGTTGGCGGCATGGACCGAGGAACAGCTCAGGATCGCGGCTGCGAGAGCCAGGTACTGGAACGGAGCAATACGCATGACACTTCCTTGGTGTTGTTTTTGTTGAGCAGTCAGTAAGGCCGAAGCGCTTCGACTGTGCAATCAATCGCAGGAAGTTTCGCCGCCCGTGGACAGGACCTGTCGCGTTCAGGCAACTCAGCTGGCGTACATCGCCAACTTGCGCTGGATGAAGTCGAGGAAGCACTGGATACGCAACGCCAGCTGGGTGTTGCGGTAGTAAACCGCATGGATCGGCTGGCGGTAGCCGTTGTTGGCTTCGCTCAGCAGCACTTGCAGGCGCCCGGTGCGGATGTCCTCGTGGGTCATGAAGTGCGACAGGCTGACGATGCCCTCGCCGGCCAGCGCCAGTTGGCGCAAGGTCTCGCCGCTGGAGGCGATCAGCGCCGGGCGGATGCTCCAGCGGTCACCCTGGGCATGGCGCAGTGGCCAGTGGTTGAGCGATTCGGGCTGGCTGAAGCCAAGCAGGCAGTGGTTGGCCAGGTCCTCGACCCGCTGCGGCGTGCCGTGCTGCTCGAGGTAGGCCGGGCTGGCCAGCACCTGTACCGGGCTGCATCCCAGGCTGCGCGCGTGCAGGCTGGAGTCGGCCAGTTCACCGATGCGGATTGCCACATCGGTGCTCTGCTCCAGCAGGTCGATGATCAGGTCGTCGGTATTGAGTTCCAGTTCGATGCCAGGGTATTGGCGGCGAAACTCGCCGATCCACGGCAGGATGGCATGCAGCATGAACGGCGCGGCGGCGTTGATGCGCAGGCGCCCGGTGGGGGTCTGGCGGTTCATCGACAGGCGCTCTTCCATGTCGTCCATCTGTTCCAGGATCAACCGCGCGCGCTCGAGGAAGAAGCGGCCCTCCTCGGTCAGGTCCATGCGCCGGGTGGTGCGGTTGACCAGCGTGGTACCCAGCTTGCCCTCAAGGCGCGACAGGGTACGGCTGACGGCGGACGGAGTCTGGCCCATCTGCTCGGCAGCAGCGGAAATCGAGCCGCAGTCGATGACGGTGACGAATACCTGGAGTTCTTCGGATCGGGTTTTCACATCTGCGCCTGTGGTTGGTCTCTGCCGGGATAGATAGCCGCTTGTCGAGGCCAAGTCCAGCGGTGCCTGTGTTGGCCTCTTCGCGGGTAAACCCGCTCCCACAAGTGCTGCACGGTTCTCAAAGACTGTGGGGGACCTGTGGGAGCGGGTTTACCCGCGAAGAGCCCAGCACAGGAAAAACCTTACTGTGCCTTGCCGAACACCTTGTCCAGATGCGCCTCATAGGCCGCCAAAGCAGCCGGCACATCCGGCCGCTTCATCACATCCACCGCCAGGAAAGTTGGCAACCCGGTCATGCCGAGGAACTGGTTGGCCTTGTGGAATGGGAAGTACACCGCGTCCACCCCCTTGCCCTCGAAGAAATCGCTAGGGTCGTCGAATGCCTGCTGCGGTGCATTCCAGGTCAGCGAAAGCATGTACTGCTTGCCGTGCACCAGGCCACCACTGCCGTACTTCTGCGAGTGGTCCGAACGGGTACGGCCGTCGTTGGCATACAAGCTACCGTGGCCGGCAGTGAACACCTCGTCGATGTACTTTTTAACGGTCCATGGCGCGCCCATCCACCAGCCGGGCATCTGGTAGATGACCACATCGGCCCAGAGGAACTTCTCCACCTCTTCCTGGGCATCATAGCCACCGTCGATGAAGGTCTGGCGTACATCGAAACCGGCCCGGTCCAGGTGAGCGATGGCCGCTTCGTGCAAGGTCGTGTTCAGACGACCGTCGGAGTGGGCGAACTGTTTACCACCGTTGAGCAAAAGGATCTTCTTCATGCGGGCCTCGCGGAAAAAATTCAGGCCGGCAGGTTAGGGGCTCGCGGGCGCGGGATACAGTAATGCAGCGGCAAAATACAATTGACCTGAAGTCACAAATCAATAATGCATTATTGCCTTAGAATCTCATCACCTCCCATCACCGAGTAGCGACCCATGAGTGAGCAGTACGCCTTCATCCTCAAAGCCAAGACCCGCCCGGAAATGGCTGAAGCGTTCGAAACCCTGTTCCGCGCTTACGTCGAGCCAAGCCGCCAGGAGCCGGGCTGCATCGAGTACCACATGCTGCGCGACAAGCAGGACCCGAGCCTGTTCGTGTTCTTCGAGGTCTGGGCCGACAAGGCCGCGCTGGATGTGCATTCGGCACTGCCGCACATGACCGCGTTCTTCGAAAAACGCATGGACTACCTGGAACGCGATTTCGACATCCAGATGATCGACATGCTCAGCGCATCAAGCGCTAACCGCTGATCAGCAAATGGCCGCCGAGGGCGGCCAGGCCGATGAAGAAGCACCGTTTGAACAGCGGCGTACTGATGCGCTGACGCAGCCACTGGCCGGCCAGCATGCCGACGAAGGCCGGCGCCAGCATCAGCAGCGAAGCACCCAGCGCCTGGCCACCCAGGGCATGCTGCCCGGCCAGGCCAACGGCCAGGGCCAGGGTCGAAACCGTGAACGAAAGGCCCAGGGCCTGGACCATCTGATCCCGATTCAAACCCAGGCTCTGCAGGTAGGGTACAGCCGGTATCACGAACACCCCGGTCGCCGCCGTGACCACGCCCGTGACCAGCCCGCAAAGCGGCGCCAGCCAAGGCTCCCGCCCCGGTGCCAGGCGCAGGCCCGGACCGACCAGCCCGTACAGCGCATACATCATCAAGGCCGCGCCCAGTGCATGTGCGGCCCAAGGGGCGCTGTTGATCCCCAGCCAGGCGCTGCCCAGCAAGGTACCGACGAAGATCATCGCCAGCATCGGCCACAGGCGTGCCAGCAACCTCCGCAGGTGCCCCCCACTGGCCAGCTGCCAGAGGTTGGTGAGGGTCGACGGCACAATCAGCAATGCCGCAGCCTGCGCCGGTGACATAGCCAGGCCCAGCAAGCCCATGGCGATGGTCGGCAGGCCGAGGCCGATCACTCCCTTCACCGCGCCGGCCAGCAGGAAGGTCAGTACCACCAGCAGCGACAGCGCTGGACCAATGTTCTGGTAGAAAGCGAGCAAGGTATTCATGGGCCGATGATGGCGTGCTTCGGCCGGGCTGAAAATCTGCCATATACTCAGCCAGACTCTTGCCAGGACAGAGCCACATGCATTTCGACCTGATCGACCTCAGGCTGTTCCAGCACACCCTGGAGTGCGGCAACATCACCGCCGGTGCCAGCCGCAGCCATCTTTCGCTGGCAGCGGCCAGTGCGCGGATCCGCGCCATGGAGGCTTCGCTGGGCATCCCTTTGCTGGAACGCAACCGCCGTGGCGTGCAAGCAACTCTGGCCGGCCAGGCACTGCTGCAGCATGCCCGGCTGATATCGCAGCAGGTCGAGCGCCTGCAGTTCGACCTGGGCCAGTACGTTCAAGGGCAGCAGGGCCAGGTGCGCCTGCTGTGCAACACGGCTGCACTCACGGAATACCTGCCGGAGCTGCTGGCCGGCTACCTGGCTGAAAACCCAGGCGTCAGTGTGGATGTGCAGGAGTTGCCGAGCCTGCGCATCGTGCAGTTGATTACCCAGGGCATGGCGGACCTGGGCATAGTTTCAACCGCCGCCCCCAGCGAGCACCTGCAGACCCGGCCGTTTCGCGAAGACCCACTGGTGCTTGTAACGCCGCAGCGCCATCCACTGGCCAGCGAGGAAGCGCCGAGCTTCATCGATAGCCTGGCCCATGGCTATGTCGGCCTGGGTGTCGGCAGTGCACTGGCGTTGTACCTGGAAGAGCAGGCACTGCGCGAGGGCCGGCGCATGCGGGTTCGGGTGCGTGCCGAAGGGTTCGATGGCGTGATCCGCATGGTTGCGGGCGGAGCCGGAGTAGGGATTGTGCCGCTGGCTGCGGTGAAGCGCTGGCAAGGGGTGTTGCCGTTGCACTGGGTGGCGATGACGGAACCATGGGCCAATCGCCGGTTGCTGGTGTGTGCACGCGATTTTGCGGCATTGCCGGGGTATGCCGCAGGGTTGGTAACCACCCTCACCCGCTGACGAAGTGGATGGCACGGGCCTCGCCCGTGTTCGCGGGTGAACCCGCTCCCACAGGATATGTGGTAGCTCTCGGATGAACGCTATACCTGGGGAGCGGGCGAGCCAGCGAAGCAGGCACCGCGATTGATGGCACGGGCTTCGCCCGTGTTCGCGGGTGAACCCGCTCCCACAGGATATGTGGTAGCTCTCGGATGAACGCTATACCTGTGGGAGCGGGTTTACCCGCGAAGAAGGCTCACACACAATGGCGCCATAACGCCCCACCGAAAAGGACTTTCCAGTGGCATCGATCTACCAGCTCAAACCGCACTTCCAGGCCATGCTCCGCCCTGCTGTCCAGCGCCTCTACGACCGCGGCGTCACCGCCAACCAGGTCACTGTCGCCGCCGCCCTGCTGTCGATCCTGCTGGGCCTGCTGCTGGCTGCCCTGCCCCATCTCACCTGGCTGTTCATCCTGGTGCCAGTCTGGATGCTGCTGCGCATGGCATTCAACGCCGTCGACGGCATGCTCGCCCGGGAGTTCGGCCAGCAATCCACCCTCGGTGCCTACCTCAACGAACTGTGCGACGTGATCGCCGATGCCGCGCTGTACCTGCCCTTCGCCCTGCTGGCCGGGGTATCGCCAACCTTGGTCGTACTCGTGGTGCTCAGCGCCACCTTCAGCGAATACGCCGGTGTCATGGGCCCGCTGGCCGGCGCCTCACGGCGCTACGATGGCCCCATGGGCAAGAGCGACCGGGCGTTCGCC
Organism: Pseudomonas sp. SA233; assembly: GCF_054792385.1. Classification (NCBI taxonomy): domain Bacteria; kingdom Pseudomonadati; phylum Pseudomonadota; class Gammaproteobacteria; order Pseudomonadales; family Pseudomonadaceae; genus Pseudomonas; species Pseudomonas sp. SA233. The sequence continues at coordinate 4,896,592 of NZ_CP096449.1, forward strand.
TTCGGCGTGCTGGGTACCGGTGTCGCCTTCGGCTTGCTGAACGGCACCTGGCTCAACGGCTTGTTGCTGGTCATCCTCGCACTCTCGCTCTATACCCTCTACAACCGGGTTCGCCAGGGGCTGGCCGAAACCCGCTGAGCCCACTGCCGTCGCAAAAGGATGTCGACCATGCGCCAAGCGCAAGCGCTGCACTTCTCCACCCATGACGGCGTCGAGCTGCACTACCGTCACTGGCCTGCCACCCGTAACCAACACCAGCCACGCCGGGCCGTGGTGATGTTCCATCGCGGCCACGAACACGGCGGGCGCATGGCACACCTGGCCGACGAGCTGGACATGCCGGGCTACGATTTCTTCGCCTGGGATGCCCGCGGCCACGGCCATTCGCCGGGCGCGCGTGGCGACAGCCCGGGCTTCGCCACCAGCGTGCGCGATGTGCAGACCTTCATCGAGCACATCCAGGCCAGCCATGGCATCGCCGAACAGGACCTGGTGGTGCTGGCGCAGAGCGTAGGGGCCGTGCTCGTGGCCACCTGGGCCCACGACTACGCGCCCAAGGTGCGCTGCCTGGTGCTGGCCTCGCCAGCGTTCAAGGTCAAACTGTATGTGCCGTTCGCCCGCACCGGCCTGAAACTGCTGAAAGCCTTGCGCGGCAACTTCTTCGTAAACAGCTACGTCAAGCCCCGCCTGCTCACCCACGACCCCGAACGGGTCATGTCGTACGTGGCCGACCCGCTGATCAGCCGGCCGATTTCGGTAACCATGCTGCTGGGCCTGTACGAAGCCGCCGACCGGGTGGTGGCGGATGCCCAGGCCATTCAGTTGCCAACCCAGCTGCTGGTGTCCGGTGCCGACTTCGTGGTCGAACGCCAACCGCAGGAACGCTTCTTCGAACGCCTGGGCAGTGCGCGCAAGGAAATGCACATCCTGCCAGGCTTTTTCCACGATACCCTTGGCGAGCGTGACAGGGCCCATGCCTTGCGGCGCATCGAGCGGTTTGTCGAACATTGCTTCGCCAGCCCCGCCGCCCTGCCGTCACTGCTCGATGCCGACAAGACCGGCGCCAGCTGCGCCGAAGCCGAAAGCCTGGCCGCACCGCTGCCGCGCAACTCGCCCAGCGACCTTTACTGGCGTGCTACCCGTGCCGGGCTGCGTCTGGGCAAGGGGCTGTCCGAAGGTGTGAAACTGGGTTTCGATACCGGTTTCGACTCGGGCAGTACCCTGGACTACGTGTACCGCAACCAGCCGACCGGCAAAGGCAGGCTCGGCCGCCTGATCGACCAGAACTACCTCGACGCCATCGGCTGGCGCGGCATCCGCCAGCGCAAGCTGCACGTCGAGGAACTGCTGCGCCTGGCCGTCGTCCGCCTGCGCGAACAGCAGCGGCCGGTGCACATCGTCGATATCGCCGCCGGCCATGGCCGCTACATTCTCGAGGCCCTGCAGGAGCTCGAACAGCTGCCGGATTCGATCCTGCTGCGTGACTACAGCGAACTGAACGTGCAGCAAGGCAGCGCATTGATTGCAGAAAAGGGCCTGGCCGACATCGCCCGCTTCGTCCAGGGCGATGCCTTCGACCGCCAGAGCCTGGCCACCCTGGAACAACCACCGACCCTGGCCGTGGTCTCCGGCCTGTACGAACTGTTCGCCAGCAACCAGTTGGTAGGCAACTCGCTGGCCGGCCTGGCGGATGCGCTGGAAGATGGCGGCTATTTGGTCTACACCGGCCAGCCGTGGCACCCGCAACTGGAAATGATCGCCCGCGCCCTCACCAGCCACCGCGGCGGCGAGGCCTGGGTGATGCGCCGCCGCAGCCAGGCCGAAATGGACCAACTGGTAGAGGCGGCGGGGTTCCGCAAGCTGGCCCAGCGCATCGATGAATGGGGCATTTTCAGCGTCAGCCTGGCACAACGGGTGCGCTGAATGAGCCCATCACGCGAGCCCCGGCTGATCCGCCGAGGCGTGTTCTGGCTCCTGTTGCTGGGGCCGCTGTTTTTCCTCAGTTACGGGCTGGCGAACAACCATACCGCCGGGCGCAGTGATGTCGGCAGCCTGGTGTTCGGCTGGGAAAGCCGCATGCCGTTGTGGCCGTGGACGATCATCCCGTACTGGTCGATCGACCTGCTCTACGGTTTGTCCTTCCTGCTGCCACGCACGCGCCAGGAAATGGACCGGCACGCGCTGGCGCTGCTCACCGCGCAGCTGATCAGCGTCAGCTGCTTCCTGCTCTGGCCGCTGCGCTTCACCTTCGAGCGGCCGGAACTGGGCGGGGTGTTCGGCTGGATGTTCGATGTGCTGATGGGCTTCGACAAGCCGTTCAACCAGGCGCCTTCGCTGCATATTGCCCTGCTGGTGATCATCTGGACGATGTTTGCCCGGCACGTGCAGCGCCAGCCCTGGCGTTGGCTGATGCATGGCTGGATGGCACTGATCGGGGTGTCGGTGCTGACCACCTGGCAGCACCATTTCGTCGACGTTCCCACGGGGGCATTGGCCGGGTTTGCCTGCGTCTGGTTGTGGCCACATCGAGGGCAGTTGCCCTGGCAGCAGGTGCGGCTTGCGCGGGATGCCAAGCGTTGGCGCTTGGCGTTGTTTTATACCGTGGGTGGACTGCTGTGCGCGGTGCCAGCCGTTGCGTTCGGCGGTGTCTGGCTATGGTTGACCTGGCCGGCCGTGTCGCTGGCCCTGGTGGCGCTGAACTATGCCGTGCTCGGTGCAGGCGGGTTTCAGAAATGCGCCGATGGTCGCTTGTCGAATGCCGCCAACTGGCTGCTGGCGCCTTATCTGGCGGGGGCGTGGGTCAACTCGCGGCTGTGGACATGGCGGCATCCGCAGGCGGATGAAGTATGTGATGGCGTATACCTCGGGCGAATTCCAGGGCGCGGCGAGCAGTTCGCTGCGGTGGTCGATTTGTGCGCGGAGCTACCGTGTCATGTTCAGCACAGCGCTCCTACACAGGCCGCGTCCGCCGTTGGCTACGCATGTTTTCCTACCCTGGACCTGATCGCCCCGGAAAGCCCATTGCTGCACCAAGCCGCCGTCACCATCGAACGCCTGCGCTCGCAAGGCCCGGTGCTGGTCTGCTGCGCCCTGGGCTATTCGCGCAGCGCCAGCGCCGTGGCAGCCTGGCTGGTGCTCACGGGCCGCTGCAGTGATGCTCGCCAGGCCGAAGCGCTGATCCGCAAGGCCCGCCCTGGCGTGGTGCTGCACAGCGCACACCGCCAGGCCTTGCAACAGCTAGGGACACAACCATGACGCTGTACGTGGTGGCCAGCCTGCTGGGCCGAGGTAAACAACTGGAACGCCTGTCGGACGGCCTCACCCTGCTGGCCCTGGCCTACGGTTTGGCGCCCTTGCTGGGTGCCCGATTGCAACCGCTGGCCAGCCTGCTGTGCATTGCGCTGCTGGTACTAGGCGTGCTGCACAAGTACTGGGCCATCCGTGTGGCCATCGATGCCCAATTGTTCGCCCGCCTCGCCGCCAGCCGCGACCTGGCGGCGGACACCCAGGCCCTGGACCACGCACTGTTCGAACTGAAACTCAAACCGCAGGCCGCCGACACCCGAGCATGGCCTGCCCGTAGCCGGGCCGCGCTGGCCCTGTTACGCCGCCAGGCAGTGTGCCTGGGCCTGCAGCTGTCGCTGGCCTTGGCTACCCTGCTGACACTGCCTTTGAAGGGATGACTACCGATCCATGCTCGCCAACCTGACCGCCTACCTCATCACTTCCGCCGCCCGCCTGATCACCGGTGCCCGCGCCCTGTGGCTGGGCTGCACGCCGCTGCCGGTGCAGCGCCTGTATTTCGCCAACCACAGCAGCCATGGTGATTTCGTGCTGCTGTGGGCCTCGCTGCCGCAGCCGCTGCGCAAGCGTACCCGTCCGGTAGCCGGTGCCGATTACTGGGCCAAGCCGGGCATTCGCGATTTTCTTATCCGCAAGGTCTTCAACGGTGTGCTGATCAACCGGCAACACAGCGCCGGCCAGGGCAGCCCGTTGCAGCCGATCCTCGAAGCAGTGGCCCAGGGCGACTCGCTGATCTTCTTTCCGGAGGGCACTCGCAATCTCGGCGACGAGCCGCTGATGCCGTTCAGGAGCGGGCTGTACCACCTGGCAGCAGCCAACCCCGAAGTCGAACTGGTGCCGGTATGGATCGCCAACCTCAACCGGGTGATGCCCAAGGGTCGTGCCTTGCCATTGCCGTTGTTGTGCACATTGAGCTTTGGCGAGCCGCTGCACCTGCAGGCGGATGAAAGCAAGCAAGCCTTTCTCGAGCGGGCCAGCCGGGCCTTGCTGAACCTGGCCCCCAAGGATGCCTGAGATGGACGACAACACCCTTTCCCTGTTTGCCGGCATCGGCGCCCTGCTGCTGCTCGCCAGCGTGATCGGCCGCCTGCTCAAATGGCGCGCCGGCCCGGCACCGCACACGGTGATCGACAACCTCAACGCCCGCATCAACGCCTGGTGGGTGATGGTACTGGTGATCGGCATTGCCTTCCTGTTCGGCAAGTATGGCGTGATCGTGCTGTTCTACGGCGTATCGTTCTATGCCTTGCGCGAGTTCATGACGCTCACCCCGACCCGGCGCAGCGACTACCCGGCACTGGTGGCGGCGTTCTATGTGGCGCTGCCGGTGCAATACGTGCTGATCGCCATGGACTGGTACGGGTTGTTCAGCATCTTCATCCCGGTGTACCTGTTCCTGTTGCTGCCGATCCTGGCCAGCTTCGGCGGCGACACCACGCGCTTTCTCGAGCGCGCCTCGAAGGTGCAGTGGGGGCTGATGATCGCGGTGTACTGCGTGTCGTCGGTGCCGGCATTGATGACCCTGGACATCCCGGGTTACGAGGGCCGCAACCTGCTGCTGATTGCTTGGCTGATCCTGGTGGTGCAGATCAGCGACGTGCTGCAGTACGTGTGTGGCAAGCTGTTCGGCAAGCACAAGGTAGCGCCCAACCTGTCACCATCCAAGACCGTCGAAGGCCTGGCCGGCGGCGTGGCGCTGGCCACCCTGATCGGCGCCATGCTGTGCTGGATCACCCCGTTCAGCTTCTGGCAGGCCGCGCTGATGGCGTTGGCGGTGAACGCCATGGGCTTCTTCGGCGGGCTGGTGATGTCGGCGATCAAGCGCGACCGTGGGGTGAAGGACTGGGGGCACATGATCGAAGGCCACGGCGGCATGCTCGACCGCATGGATTCGGTGTGCTTTGCCGCGCCGGTGTTCTTCCACTTTGTGCGGTATTGGTGGGCGTAGCGAAAGTGAGCCTACCGATTAGTGCGAAAGGGCCAACTCTCGCAGTGCAGCCGAAGCCAGAAAACCGGAGCGGGACGCATAGCGATGATCACGCTTCACTTTTTCGTCGATTCGTTGAAGCAGGTTTTCCGGCAGCGTTGCATTGAAGCGAACCGCCTTACCCAGGTACGGGGTGACATCAAAATCCACAACGGCCCAGACCCCGCCTTCATAGTCAGGGTTTGCCACATGGACGTCGACTTCCTGTGCCTGCGGCAATGCCTCGTTATCTGCGACCAACCCTTCAAAATGTAGTGCCAGCGCTTCCTGAACATTCTCCAGTGCTTTTGCAACAGTGGCACCGGCGCTGAAGCAACCGGGCACATCAGGTACGGTCACGCCGTAGTCCGAGTCGGCGTCTTTGTGCAATACGACCGGGAATTTCATTGACTACCTCCGTTGATGCTCGTGCTGGCAGTGCCGTTGGCTTGTATCAAGCCAGCCTGCTTCAAGATGCTGCGTACTGTGCCCTTGGGGAGCTCACTCTTGGGATGAGGAACCGTGACTCGCCCCTTTTTGTCGGATGCCTGAACTGGTAATGACTACCTTTCACATCAACCTGGTACCAGCCATCGGCTTCAATAAGCTGGATAACTTCACGACTGCGCATTCATTCTTCCTCGGCAGTCGATGTGTATCATACACACCGAATTGACCAGAACAAAGCGCACTACACACTATGCACACGTGTCGCGACCAGCGGACAGATTGGATGGCAAAGTAGGAACATGCCTTCTGACACGTCGGAAATCAGCAAGTACCATCGGGTACCAATACCTCCCTAGGGTATCGGTGCCGCCGGTCTGCTACTTGAGGTACGACCGCAGCAACGTCGCCACCTTGTCCGCCTCGTCCTGCCGCTCCTCGGCACTCAGCCCGTCCGCCACCAGGTGTTCGCGGATATGCCCTTCCATCACTTCGGCCATCAGCCCGTTCACCGCACCGCGCACGGCGGCGATCTGCTGCAGTATCGCCAGGCAGTCCTTGTCCTGCTCCAGCGCTGTCTCCAGGGCGGCGGCCTGGCCTTTGATCTTGCGCACCCGGGTCAGCAGCTGCTTCTTGCTCTTCAGGGTATGTGCCATTGGGTTTCACACCATGCTAGGTATACTGGGGTATAGTATATTTGTCGACGTTCCGGGAGCATGATAAACCATGGCGACACAAACCTCAGACCGCTGGCAGCACAGCCACCAGTTCCATACCAGCAACCTGAGCGCCGAGCGCAAGACGCGCCTGGCCGTGTGGCTGACCGCGGTGATGATGGTGGCGGAAATTACCGGGGGCTGGTTCTTCAATTCCATGGCGTTGCTGGCCGACGGCTGGCACATGAGCTCCCACGCCCTGGCCCTGGGCCTGTCGCTGCTGGCCTATGCCGCCGCGCGGCGTTATGCCGGCGACCGGCGCTTTGCCTTCGGCACCTGGAAGATCGAGATTCTCGGCGGCTACTCCAGCGCCCTGCTGTTGCTGGGCGTGGCCGGGCTGATGGCATTCCAGTCGGTGCAGCGCCTGCTGGCACCGGGGCCGATCCACTATGACGAGGCGATCTTCATCGCCGCCGTGGGCCTGGCCGTCAACCTGATCTGCGCCTGGCTGCTGCGTGACGACCATCACCATCACGATCATCACCACCATGGCCACCACCATCACCATGACCATGGCCATGGCCACCATCACCACGACCTGAACCTGCGCTCGGCCTACCTGCACGTGATGGCCGACGCCGCCACCTCGGTGCTGGCTATCGTCGCCCTGCTGGCCGGCAAGTACTGGGGCGCCGGGTGGCTCGACCCGGTCATGGGCCTGGTCGGTGCGCTGCTGGTGGCGCTGTGGGCCCGCGGGCTGCTGCGCGATACCGGGCGGGTGCTGCTGGATGCGGAGATGGACGCGCCGGTAGTGGAAGAAATCCGCGCGGTGGTCGCGCAGCTGCCGGTGCCGGCCAGCATCACCGACCTGCACGTGTGGCGCGTGGGCAAAGACCAGTACGCCTGCATTCTCGGCCTGGCCGCCTGGGCCGAACTCAGCGCCGACAGTGTGCGCCAGTCCCTGGGCGTGCACGAAGAACTGGCGCACATCACCGTCGAGGTCAACCGCCTGGCATAGCGCGACCAGACAGCTGGACGTCGAGCCCAGGCAACTGCGGCTCGGCCGATGGCCCTATGGTGACGAGTCATTCAGCCAGTCACCAGGAGTTGTGCCATGTCCGATTTCATCACCGTCCTGCGCGAAACCTGCCCGACGCCGGTCGTGGACGCCACCAAGTGGAAGCGCATCGGCGGCGATCCGCACACCGTCAACCTCAACGCCTACCTTTCGGCCGACGGCAGCAAGATCATGGGCACCTGGATCTGCACTCCGGGCAAGTTCGAGGTCAACTACGAGAAGTGGGAGTTCTGCCATTTCCTCGATGGCTACTGCATCATCACCCCGGAAGGCGAAGAGCCGAAGCACCTGAAAGCGGGTGATGTGTTCGTGATCGAACCGGGGATGAAAGGCACCTGGGAAGTGGTCGAGACCGTGCGCAAGTACTTTGTCTTTGCCTGATTCCACAAACCACACATAGCCCTGTAGGAGCAGCCTTGTGCTGCGAAGAGGCCTGCCCCGGCTCAGCACTTGTGTTGCCGTGACTGGCCTCTTCGCAGCACAAGGCTGCTCCTACAAACTGATCCAGGCCTGGCACTCGGGCAAAAAAATCGCGGATCAGACGCCCTTCCCTCTGGTGCGCAGTTACAGAGGGAAGGCCGCCTGGCCCGCGATGAAGTCCTCGCTCGTCAATCCTTCTTGCGGTAACCCTCGACGATCGCCGAGAAGTCCTTGCCACCCTCGCCGCGCAGGCTCATGGCCTGATACAGCTGCTGGGCCACGGCCCCCAGGATCACCGGTTGATGCGCCTGGCGTGCAGCCTCGGTGGCCAGCCCCAGGTCCTTGAGCATCAGCTCGGCGCCAAAGCCACCGGTATAGCCACGCGATGCCGGCGCGGTTTCGATGATGCCCGGCCACGGGTTGTAGGTGTCCGAGCTCCAGCAACGCCCGGTCGAACTGTTGATGATGCCGGCCAGCACCTTGGTGTCGATGCCCAGCGCGTTGCCCAGGGCCATGGCCTCGGACACGCCGATCATCGAGATGCCCAGCAGCAGGTTGTTGCAGATCTTGGCGATCTGCCCGGTGCCGACTTCACCGCAATGCACGATGTTGCGGCCCATCTGCTCCAGTACCGGCTTGAGGGTGGCGAACAGCTCGGCGCTGGCACCGACCATGAAGGTCAGGGTGCCTGCCGCCGCACCGCCGGTGCCACCGGACACCGGCGCATCGCCCATGTCCACGCCCTTGGCCGCTGCGGCCTTGGACACATCACGCGCAGTCTGCGGGTCGATGGTGCTGCAATCCACGGTCGGCGTGCCGGGGCGAATGCCGGCCAGCACGCCGTCTTCGTTCAGGTACACGCTGCGCACATGGGCAGCAGCCGGCAGCATGGTGATCACCAGCTCGCTGTTGGCCGCCGCGTCCTTGGGCGAAGGGCTGATCTGCCCGCCCAGTTCTGCCAGCTCGGCCAGCACGGCCTTGTTCAGGTCGAACAGGTTCAGTTGGTGCCCGGCCTTGATCAGGTTGCGGGCCATGGGTGCGCCCATGTTGCCCAGGCCAATGAATGCGATACGCATGACTCTCTCCTTAGCGCAGGCTGATGGTGGTGTTCACACCGTCGTTGACGCTGTCATCATCGAACCAGCGGGCGGTGACGGTCTTGGTCTGAGTGTAGAACTGCACCACTTGCTTGCCGTACGGGCCGAGGTCGCCGAGCTTGGAGCCACGCGAGCCGGTGAAGCTGAAGAACGGTACCGGGACCGGGATCGGGATGTTGATGCCGACCTGGCCGACGTCGATTTCGCTCTGGAATTTGCGCGCTGCCGCGCCACTCTGGGTAAACAGGCCGGTACCGTTACCGAACGGGTTGGCGTTGACCAGGGCGATGGCCTCGTCAAGGGTATCGACCTCCAGGGTCACCAGCACTGGGCCGAAGATTTCCTGGGTGTAGACCTGCATGTCGGTCTTCACGCCCGAAAACAGGGTCGGGCCAATGAAGTTGCCTTGCTCGTAGCCCGGTACCGTGACGTCACGGCCGTCGAGTTCCAGCTTGGCGCCTTCCTTGATGCCACTTTCGATCAGACCCAGCACACGCTCCTTGGCGCGTTTGGAGACCACAGGGCCGACATCGGTGCCTGGCTCGCAGCCGGCATTGACCTTGAGCTTGCTGGCCGCTTCCTTGATATCCGGCAGCCATTCACGGGCCTTGCCCACCAACACAGCCACCGAGGTGGCCATGCAGCGCTGGCCTGCTGCACCGAAGGCGGCACCGACCAGCGCGTTGACGGTTTGCGTGCGGTTGGCATCAGGCAGCACCACCGCGTGGTTCTTGGCGCCCATCATCGACTGCACGCGCTTGCCGTGCTGGCTGCCCAGGTTGTACACGTGGGTGCCCACTTCAGTGGAGCCGACGAAGGAAATCGCCTTGATGTCCTGGTGGGTGCAAATGGCATCCACCACTTGCTTGCCGCCGTGCACCACGTTGAGCACGCCAGCCGGTATGCCGGCTTCCAGCGCCAGTTCGACCAGCAGCATGGTCGACAGCGGGTCCTGCTCGGACGGCTTGAGCACGAAGGTGTTGCCGCAGACGATGGCCATGGGGAACATCCACAGCGGGATCATCGCCGGGAAGTTGAACGGGGTGATGCCAGCGCATACGCCGATCGGCTGGCGCAGGGTGTAGGTATCGACGCCGCCGGCAACGTTCTCGGCGAATTCGCCCATCTGCAGGGTGCCGATGGAGGCGGCGTGCTCGACCACTTCCAGGCCGCGGAAGATATCGCCTTCGGCGTCGGCCAGGGTCTTGCCCTGCTCGGCACTGAGGACTTGGGCGATGCGTTTGGTGTTTTCGCGGATCAGCGCCTGCAGCTTGAGCATGATGCGCATGCGCGCGCCGATCGGCGTGTTACGCCAGGTCTGAAAGGCACGGTGGGCAGCGGCGACGGCTGCGTCGACTTCTTCGACGGTGGCGAACGGTACGCGCGCCAGCACTTCTTGGGTGGCCGGGTTGACGATGTCGCGCCATTCGGTGGTCTTGGACTCGACCCATTGGCCGTCGATCAGCAGCTTGACCTGCTCGATTTTGGTCTGGTTAGGGGATTGCGGTGCGTTCATCTGCGTTCTCCTTGGAATTATTGTCGGGACGAGATCGCCAGCGCCGTGCAAACGCGAGGTGGCGTCCTGAGGCTTGTTTCGAGTATAGATGTGCAAACATCCAACAAGAACGCACAAAAAAACCGGATCATCATGCAAAAAGACCTTACATCCCTGAGCGCGCTCAACTGGGACGACCTGAAGTTCTTCCTTGAAGTGGCGCGTACGCGCAAGGCCAGCAGCGCCGCCAAACGCCTGAGCGTGGACTACACCACTGTGTCGCGGCGCATCAGCTCGCTGGAGGGGGCGCTGGGCACCTTGCTGTTCGAGAAATCCCGGACCAACGGCTTTGTCCTCACCGCCGAGGGCCAGCGCTTGCTGGGCTATGCCGAGTCGATCGAGAGCACGCTGCACATGGCCTGCGAGCAGGTATCCGGGTCGGGCGTGGCGTTGTCGGGGCATGTGCGCATGGGCTGCACCGAAGGCTTCGGCAGCTTCTTCGTCACCCCGCAGCTAAGCCACTTCGTCGATGCCTACCCAGCGATTTCGGTGGATATCCTGCCGCTGCCGCACTTCATCAGTCTGTCCAAGCGCGAGGCGGACATCGTCATCGCCCTGGAGCGGCCGGAGCATGGGCCTTATGTGTGCTGCAAGCTGTGCGACTACCGCTTGCGGCTGTACGCGACCCAGGACTACCTGGACCGCCATGCACCGATCAACCAGATCGCGGACCTGGCCAGGCACCCGTTCATCAGCTACGTAGACGACCTGGCATTCAGTTCGGAGCTGCTGTACCTGGCCAACCTGATCCCCAGCGCCAGCGCGCATTTGCGCAGTACCAGCGTGATTGCGCAGTACACGGCAGCGTTGCAGGGGCGTGGGCTGGCGATCTTGCCGTGCTTCCTGGCGGCGCAGGACCCGCGGCTGGTGACGGTGTTGCCGGAGGAGATCGAGGTGACGCGGCAGTTCTGGATGTATTGCCGGGAGGATTTGAGGAAGTTGAAGCGGATTACGCTGTTGTGGGACTACATCCGGGGGGTGACCGAGGCGAATGCGCCGTTGTTGATGGGGGAGACCCGGGAGATGCGGTTTGCTCAGGAATAAGGGGCTGCGTTGCAGCTCATCGCCGGCAAGCCAGCTCCCACAGATGCAGCGTTGATCTAGAGGTTGTCGCTGTACCTGTGGGAGCGGCCTTGTGTCGCGAAAGGGCTGCAGAGCAGCCCCGGCAATTTGTGCATCTGCGCTAAAACCCCGGGGGTAACACAGATAATGTGGGAGCGGGTTTACCCGCGAAGCAGACAACTCGGTGCATGGCACCGGCTTCGCCGGTGTTCGCGGGTGAACCCGCTCCACAGGGATATCTGATAGCACGTAGGCTGTGGTCAGTAGGAAGCCACCACAATGGATACCCGCCGGTTCTCGGTGCGCCCGGCGCTGGTGCGGTTGTTCGCCACCGGCTGGCTGCTGCCCAGCCCGCGGGACTGGATGTTCTGCGCCGGCATGCCTACCCCGACCAGCGCCTTGGCAACGCTCTGTGCGCGGCGCTCGGACAGCTGCTGGTTATATGCCGCCTTGCCGGACGAGTCGGCATGCCCATCCACCCGCACCCCCTGGATGCCAACGCCGAGCAGCGCCTTGCCAATGCGTTCGACAATCGCCTGGCTCTGGCTGTTGAGGCTGTCCAGGTCGCTGCCGAACAGCACCTTGCCGGACAAATCGTAGGCCCAGCCTTCGTCGGTCGGGGTAAAGCCTTCACGCTTGAGCACGGCAATCTGCTCGGCGGACAGGCCTTTGGGCGGAGCGCTCTGGCAGCCGGTCAGCGCCAGCACGGCGAGCAACAAGGCCCAAAGGGGGAAACGCAAAGCCTGTATCACGGGTTCAACTCCTGTTCTTGATTTCGCTGGCGGACCGTTCCGTCTGCGCCACCTGCCAATGGCCACGGCGTTTGCGCTTGGCCTGGTACATCGCCGCATCGGCGGCATTCAGAAGACTGACGGGGTCGGCGCCGTCATCCGGGTAATAGGCAATACCGACACTCAACGAGGTGGCGATACTGCGGCCACTGTCCAGCTGTACCGGCAACTTCATGCTGGCAACGATCTTCTCGGCAATGTGCTCGGCGTCCTGGCGCGAATGCAAAGGCGTCAGCAGCACGGCGAACTCGTCGCCACCCAGGCGCGCTACCAGGTCGTGCTCGCGAAGCTGGGCGCGAACGCGGTCGGCCACGCTTATCAGCACTTCGTCGCCCACCGCATGGCCGAGGGTGTCGTTGATCTGCTTGAAGTGGTCACTGTCGAGGAACAGCAGCGCCAGGTGATCCTGCTGCCGTTCGGCATTGCGCACGCTGCGGCTCAGGCGCCCTTCGAAGAAGGCACGGTTGGGCAAGCCGGTCAGGCTGTCGTGGCTGGCCTGGTGGGCCAGGGTCTGGTTTTCGTTCTGCAGGTGGCTGTGCCATACCTCCAGCTCATCCAGCAGCGCGTTGAAGTCATTGCCCAGTTCGTTGAGCTCGGCAATCGGCGCCTCCGGCACGCGCCGGTCGAAACTGCGCTCGCGGCGGGCGGCGTGGGCAACACTGGCCAGGCCGCGCAGCGGGCGGACGATATCGCTTAGCAGACGCCGCGACAGGTACTGGGCAGCCAGGGCGCTGAGCACCGTGCAGAACAGGATGCCGGCCAGCCCGCTGAACAAGAACAGCAACAGGCTTCGCCCCTGGCCAACCAGCTCGATGCGCCCGACCTGCTGTTGCTGGTGCGTGATCGGCAGGTTGATCGGCTCATCCAGCAAGGCGGTGGCCACCTGTGCCTCCAGCCGCGCGAGCACGCCGGTATCACTGCGCTGCCAATGCGCCAGCTGCTCGCCTTCGTTGTTGAAGACCCTGGCTTCGGCCACTTCCTCGGTACTGGCAATCAGCGCCAGCGACTCATTGGCCGCAGCGCTGTCGTCAAACACCACCGCCGCTTCCACGGTGTAGCTGATCGAGCGGGCGATCAGGTGCAGGTTGTCGTTGGCGTAGACACGCAGGGCGAGCACGCCCAGCAGGGTCAGGGATATGCCGGCCAGGCCCACGGCGAGCAAGGCGACGCTGAGGTGCCCACGGCCCAGCACCGAGCGCAGGGTCGGGCGCACGCCGCGCTTGCGCGTTGGTTTCATGGTTGCACCGCCCGGCGCCGCGACAATTGCAGCACGCTGGGATGAATGTGCACGCCGGAGCGTGCCACCGAGTCCAGGTTGACTTCAAAGGCTACCTGCTGGTCGCTGACCCGCAAGCAGAACAGGCTACCGACCGTGCACGGGTCGTCTGCCTCGCTGATGCTCAGCACCGGGTGGCCACTGACGCGCTCGAACAGCCGGTCGCGCTGGCCCTGGTCGAGTTTGCCAATGTAGATGGCGTCGCAGGCCTGGGCGACCTGGCTATCGTCTGCCAGCAGCCGCCGCACCTGCAGCGGTCGGCCAGACTCCTGCACATGGCCTTTGATCAGGTCATCGGCGTATTCGGTCGGGCCGACCAGGCACAGGCGCAAGGGCGAAGGTTCGACGGGCCAGCGGGCGTAGCTGAAGATGCCCAGCACCACTTGGGTGACCGCCTTGGCACGTTGCTGCACCTGGGCGGCAGTCATGGCGGAGTCTGCCTGGGCCGGGCCTGCGGAAAGGAACAGGGCGGCCAGCAATAGCGAAAGCACACAGCTCGTCACTCGCCTTGCGGCCACGTTCATGTGGGAAATCTCTTAAGGCCCTTTCCGATATCGGCGCAACGATAGCACATGGCCGCATGCTTGTAGGAACGGCGCGGATCTAATGCGATCCCTGTGGGAGCGGGCGTGCCCGCGAAGCAGGCACCACGGTGGCTGGCACGGGCTGCGCCCGTGTTCGCGGGCACGCCCGCTCCCACAGGGGGATCTCCTATTGGCTCACTACAGGGTTAGACCTGTTCCAGCATCAACCCGGAAATACGCCGTACTTTGCGCGCCACCGCCTCTTCGAAAATACCCTGGCGAGGCTCGACCAGGCTGAAGCAATGCTTGGCGCGGGTGATGCCGGTGTATACCAGCTCCTTGGTCAGCACCGGGTTGAGCGCATCCGGCAGCACCAGCGCGGTGTGGCTGAACTCCGAGCCTTGGGACTTGTGCACGGTCATGGCGAATACCGTTTCCACTTCGTTCAGTCGGCTGGGCAGGACGAAGCGCACGCCCCCACTGCCGTCGTTACGCGGGAAGGCCACGCGCAGCAACGGTTCGCCGCGCTCATCCGGCAGACGCAGGGCGATGCCGATGTCACCGTTCATCAGGCCCAGGCCGTAATCGTTGCGGGTTACCAGCACCGGGCGCCCTTCGTACCAGGGCTGCTGGCTGTCGATCAGCCCGGCATTGTGCAGCACCCGTGCCACCCGCTCGTTGAGGCCTTCGACACCCCAGGCGCCGCGGCGTACCGCACACAGCAGCTGGAAGTCTTCGAAGCTGTGCAGCACCTTGCCCGCCCATTGCTCCCACGCGGGATCGTCAACGGCGGTATCGAGTGCCGGGCGGAAGCGGCCAAGGGTACGCAGGTAGCTGCGATAACCCTGCGGGCCGTCGCTGCCGCGGTTCAGGCCGTCGAGCAGCAGGCGGTCGAAGGCGCGGTCCTGTTCGTGCTTCAGGGCCAGGCTATGCACATCGGGCGGCGGCGTGGCCAGCAGATTGCGGGCCGCGTGGGAGTCCTGGCGATTGACCAGCCGGGCCAGTTGGCCAATGCCGCTGCCTTCGCCAAAACGCCGCGAGAAGCGCAGCATCACCACCTGCTGGGCCAACGGGTTGCGTTGCTCATCGCCGGCCTTGAGGCCGCTGCCCGCCAGCGACTCGCCACCGATCTGCTCCAGCCATGCCTCGGTCGCCGACGAGTAACAGCCCTCCTCGGCATCCCGGCACAGGTCACCCAGTACCGCACCGGCTTCGACCGAGGCCAGCTGGTCCTTGTCGCCCAGCAGTACCAGACGTGCCCGTGGCGGCAGCGCATCGAGCAGGTTGGCCATCATTTCCAGGTCGATCATCGACGCTTCGTCGACCACCAGCACGTCCAACGGCAGCGGGTTGCCGGCATGGTGGCGGAAGTGCCGGGAACCGGGCCGGCTGCCGAGCAGGCGGTGCACGGTGCTGACCTCGGTGGGGATCTGCCCGCGCACCTCGGCGCTGACCTGCAGGCGCTCGACCTGCTGGCCAATGGATTCGGTCAGGCGCGCGGCCGCCTTGCCGGTCGGCGCGGCCAGGCGAATGCGCAATGGCCTGCCCTGCTCCACCGCCGGCGCCTGCAGCAAGGCCAAAAGGCGTACCACGGTGGTTGTCTTGCCCGTGCCGGGGCCGCCGGTGATGATGCTGAAGCCTGCGCGGGTGGCAAGGGCGCAGGCGAGTTTCTGCCAGTCCACCTGGCCAGCCGGCGTACCACCGTCAAACAGCTGCGCCAGGCGGCCACGCAAGTCGGCCGGGGGCGCCTCGGACTGGGTCAGGCGCTGGCGAAGTGTATGGTCGATGCGCCGCTCGTAACTCCAGTAACGGCGCAAGTACAAACGCTCGCCGCTTAGCACCAGAGGCCGCGCTTGCTGGCCCGAAGTATCGCCGGCGGCCACTAGCGGACTGGCGGCAATGCGCTGGCGCCAGGCGTGCAGGTCGAGGTTGGCGAGCAACTGCGAAGGCAGCAGCAAGGGGCCGGTCAAGGCGTCGCCTTCAGGCGGCAAGGACAGGGCGAAATCGGGCTCGGCCAGGGTCTGCTGCAGGTCCAGGCAGACATGGCCGTGGCCCAGTTGGTGGCTGGCCAGGGCGGCGGCCAGCAACAGCAGTGGGTCGCTACCGGGGGCTCGCTCCTCCAGGAACGATACGAACGCTCGGTCCAGGGCACGCAGCCAGCCGCGCTCTACCCAGCGGTCGAGCAGTTGCAGCAGATCACCGCTGTCATGCTGCGGCGCCAATGCAAGCAGGTGCTCGGCGTGCAGCGGGGTGGGCAATAGGTCGACTAGGCTTCGGCTCATATCACGGCTCCGGCAAACAGGTCCTGCTGCACGGGCGGGTGCTCACCACGGAACAGCGCATCGAGGCTTTCGATCAGCTCACGCGGTGGCTTGGCGTGGTAAACGCCGTGGCCGCTGCTGCTGGCACCTCGCAGGAAGATGAACAGGGCGCCGCCGACATGGCGGTCGTAGTCGTAGTCAGGCAGGCGGGCGCGCAACTGCCGATGCAGGGCCAGCAGGTACAGCACGTACTGCAGGTCGTAGCGATGTTCGAGGATGGCCTTTTCCATGGCCGGGGCATCGTAGGCCTGAATGTCCGGGCCCAGCCAGTTGGACTTGTAGTCAGTTACGTAGTAACGCCCGTCCAGCTCGAAAGCCAGGTCGATGAAACCTTTGAACATGCCATTGAGCACGGTCGGCTGCGCCGCCGGGCGTGCCAGGCCGGGGTGGGTGTGGCGTGCCACCAGGCGGTCGAGCTGTTCGGCATCGACCTGGTGGCTGGCGAACCAGAACTCCATTTCGATCTGGTAGTGGCGCAGCTGCCCAAGCGTCACACCGAGGTCGTTGCCCGGCAACGGCAGCGCTTCGCCCAGCAGGCGCTGCAGCCAATGCGTCAGGGTGGGGATCCAGCCGGTCCAGTCACGACGGTTGCAGCGCTGGCCAACGGTTCGCTCGATCAACCGTGCATTGCCGCTGACCTGGCTGAAGCCCTCGCGGCCAACCCACTCCAGCAAGCCATGCAGGAAGGTGCCGGGGTTGGGCCCGCGCGGGAAGCGGTGAATATCGCCACTGTCGGCCGGGACCTCGCGCAGCACCTGGGTATCGACCACTTCATCATCCAGTAACTGCTGGGCCTGGGAGCTGTCGGCACCGAGGGTCTGGTCGCCGACGCGCAGGGCACTGTACGAGGCAATCCACCAATGCTCGGCGCCCGCCGCGCGGCGCGGCTTGCGGGCAGGCAGCAGCTCATGCTCGGCGTGCGGCATGCGATATACCTGCTCATCTGCCGGCGGTAGGCCCGGGCAGCTGATGTGCGGGCAAGTTGCAGCCAAGGCCTGCAACCAGTCTGTCAGTTGTTGCGAGCCCGGCAGGGCGAGGCCGCCTCCCAGCAGATAGCCGAACGCCGAGCGGTGCAGTTGCGAGCTCTTCTGGTTGCCCCGCTTGAGGTCGGCGACACCCAGCCAGCAGGCATGCTGGGCACGGGTCAGGGCCACATAGAGCAGGCGCAGGTCTTCGGCCAGGCGCTCGTCGTCGGCGCGGTCGATCTGTTCCTGGTCTGGTGTGAGGGTGAGATGGGCGTTGCCCTGGCTATCATGCCAGGCCAGCGGCAGGCGGCTGCCGTCCACTGGTTTGCTGGTGCAGATGAACGGCAGGTAGACCAAGGGGTATTCCAGGCCCTTGGATTTGTGGATGGTCACCACTTTCACCAACTGCTCGTCACTCTCCAGGCGCAGGATCTGCTCTTCACCAGCCTGGCCGGAATTGGCCAAGTGCTCGGCCAGGTGGCGGATCAGCGCCTGTTCGCCGTCCAATTCGCCGGCGGCCTGTTGCAGCAGCTCGGCCAGGTGCAGCAGGTTGGTCAGCACCCGCTCGCCATCGCTGCGGCGGATCAGCGTGCGCGGCAGCTGGAAGTCATGCAGCAGGTGCCGCAGCATCGGCAACACGCCCTGACGCTGCCAGGTGTCGCGGTAACGACGAAAACGCATGACCCAGCCTTCCCAGACCCGCTCGTCCTGGTTCAGGCGGTCCAGCGCAGCCAGCGACAGGTCGAGGGTAAGGCTGGCCAGGGCGGCCTTGAGCAGGCGCTCAGAGTCGGGTTCGGCACAGGCCTTTAGCCAGGCCAACAGGTCGTGGGCTTCCTGGGCGGCGAATACCGAGTCCTTGTCGGACAGGTACACACTACGCACCTCGCGCGCGGCAAGCTCGGCGCGGACCATCTGCGCTTCATGGCCATCGCGCACCAGGATGGCGATGTCCGATGGCAGGCACGGGCGTAGTTCGCCCTCGGCATTCTGGAAACCAGCCGTGCCTTGCTGGCCGCCATTGAGCAAGGCGACGATATGGCTGGCGCAACTGGCTGCCAGCTGCTGCCGGTAAACGCTGCCGGAGACCGGCTCTTCGCTTTCCAGATGCCAGCATTGCAGGGCTGCGCAGGCTTCACCGTCGATCAACAGCTGCTCGCCACGGCCTTTGGCGCGGACCTCGATGAACGGCAGCGGGTTGTCATCAGCCTCGCGGAACAGGAATGCGCCACGCCCTGCCTCACGCGCCTCGGCCTGCAGGAACACCTGGTTGACCGCCGCGACCATGGCCTTGCTGGAGCGGTAGTTGGTGTCCAGGCTGTGCAGGCGACCACTGGTGGCACGGCGGGCAGCAAGGTAGGTGTAGATGTCGGCGCCACGGAAGGCATAGATCGCCTGCTTGGGGTCGCCGATCATGAACAGGCCGGTTTCGGCGCGATTTTCGCTGATCTGGTAGATGCGCTCGAAGATGCCGTACTGCACCGGGTCGGTGTCCTGGAACTCGTCGATCAACGCCACCGGGAACTGTTCGCGGATCAGGCTGGCCAAGCGCTCGCCAGCCTCGCTGGCCAGGGCGTGCTGCAGGCGCAGGAGCATGTCGTCGAACCCCATTTCCGCGCGCCGACGCTTCTCCACTTCGAAGCGTGCCGCTACCCAGTTGGCGGCATGCTCGAGCAACGGGGCATCCGGGCTGTCCAGGGCCTGTAACTGTTGCTGCAAGCTCTGCATGGCATTGAGCGCCGGGTGCTCGGGTGGCTCGCCCTTCCAGGCTTCGGCCATGCCCGCTGGGGTCAGGCGGGTAAAGCCGGTGCCCAGGTCAAGTTCCACCAGTTGTTCGTCTGCGGCCCAGGCGCAGAGTTTGTCGAACCAGGGCTCGAAGTAACGGGCCTGCATCTTGCGGCCATCGACCTGTTTGGCGGCCAGTGCATCACGGCAGATCTGGCGCAACTCCTCGGCCCATTGCGCCCAAGGCGCCTTGAGCCGGGCCAACTGCTCGCCACGCTGCTGCAGCGATGCCTGGATCAGTGCCGCCGGCTCGGGCCCATCGTGCTGGACGCGCACGCGACCGAACAGCGGGCGGATCCGCGGCAGCAAGGCGTCGGGGCTGCCCCAGTGGCCACGCACCCAGGCCAGCGCGTCGCCTTGCATGCCGTAGCAGAAGCGCCGCCAGTAGTCGCGCATGACCTGACCCAGCAGTTCGCTGTGGTCTGTTTCCAGGGTCTGGGTGAACAGGCTGCCGCTGTCGAAGGCATGTTCGCGCAGCATGCGCTGGCACCAGCCGTGGATGGTCGATACCGCTGCCTCGTCCATCCACTGCACGGCGATTTCCAGGCGCCCGGCACAGCGTGGCCAGGTTTCTTCCGGGTAATCGTCACGCAGCTGATGCAGCAGCGGGTCGGCCGCCTCCAGCTCGCCACGGAAGAACCGCGCAGCTTCGGCCAGGCGGGCGCGGATACGTTCGCGCAGCTCTTTGGTGGCGGCGTCGGTGAAGGTCACCACGAGGATCTGCGGTGGTAGCAGCTCGCGGTTGAAGCCCTGCTCGCCACCGTGACCGAGGATCAGACGCAGGTACAGCGCCGAAATGGTGAAGGTCTTGCCCGTGCCGGCGCTGGCCTCGATCAGCTGGCTGCCATGCAGGGGGAAACTCAGTGCCAGGGGACGGTCCTGGGTCATGCGCCTTTCTCCGGGTTGCCCAGGGTCTGCCACGGGGCGTTGAACAATGGGCGGTACAAGGCTTCGCACCAGCCTTCGAAGGTTTCATCAGCGGTGAGTGCGGCAAAGTCGCGGAACTGCCGGGCCAGGGCGATGCTTTCACTGCGCTCGCCGAAGCTGGTGCGCTCATCGCCTTCGTAGGCGCGGGCGGCAGCAGCCAGGGCTTTGTCGCTATCGTCCTGGGCCAGCCAGGCGAACGCGGTCTTGGCCGCGACCGGCAACGGCGCATTCATCGCCGCCTGACGGGCTACCAGCAGGTCGCCCAGCAATTGCGCCGCCTGCGCTTGCGGCAGTGGCTCAAGCAGCAGGGTCAAGTCGCTGGCCACCAGCGCGCTGTTATAGGGGTAGCCCGCCGCGCAGGCCGCCAGGTGCGTGACCCAGGGCGCGATCAGGCGGTGCCACTTGAGGGCGTTACGCCCGGCACTGATAGTGTTGGGTACGGTGGTGATGCTGAGCAGGCTCTGGTCATCTGCCTGGAATACCCGCCCAAGCCACCCTTCGAGGCGGTGCGGGCCGTGCTCGAAATGCACGGGCAATGCCCCCTCGACCAGCTGCGGCCAGCGTTGCAATAGCTGGCGGTGGCGTTGCAGCAAGTCTGGCAGGGGCTCGATCAGCTCGCGCTGAAGCAGTTCGCCGAAGCCGGCCAGTGGCAGCACGCCACAGGCCTGCAAGCGCCGGGCTTGTGCCTGCAGGGCCTGTTCGGCATTGTCCGGCTCGGCCAACGCTGCACCCAACAGGCTTTCACTGGCGCCGTATCGTTGCAGGGTATCGAGGACGAAGGGTTCCTCGTCCGGGGTCGGTGCTTCCAGCGCTTCGAAGTACACCTTCAGACGCTGGCTGAAGAAATGCCGCACCGGGTGGCGCAGGAAGTCATTCAGCTGGGTCAGGCTCAAGGCCTCCTCGTCATGGTATGGCGGCAGGACGTGGTCAGCCTGCTGGTCCTCCTGGCCCTGCTGGTGCAACACCTGCCATTCGTGGGCAAAGCTGAACAGCGGGCTGCCCTTCTGGAAGTAGCGTGAACTGAACGGTTGCAGCGGGTGCTCCTGGGTCAGTGCGTGCAGCAGTTGCTCGCCCGGTTCTGCCGGCTGCCCCTGCTCCGCGCCTGCCAGCTGCCAGCCGGCTGCAAGGTGATCGCGCAACTGGCCGATGAGCACCGAGGCCGGGCGTTCGCTGTTGTCGCGAATGCTGCGCCCGACCCAGCTGACATACAGCTGGTCGCGGGCCGACAACAATGCTTCGAGCAGCAGGTAGCGGTCATCCTCACGGCGCGAGCGGTCACCGGGGCGGTAGTCGCTGGCCATCAGGTCGAAGTCCAGCGGCTGCTGGGCGCGGGGATAATCGCCATCGTTCATGCCCAGCAGGCAGACCACCCGGAACGGGATGGCGCGCATCGGCATGAGGGTACAGAAGTTCACCGAGCCGGCGAGGAAGCGCTGGGACAACTTGCCCTGGTCGAGGCCCGACAGCCAGGCTTCGCGCACTACGGTCAGCGGCAATGGGTCTTGCAGGCCGACGGCCTCGCACACCTCAAGCCAGCTATCACGCAGATCCTGCAACTGCATCAGCAGGAACTCGTCGCGCTCGCCCTCGGCCAGGAAAAACACTTGCAGCAAGGCATGCAGGCGTTCCCCCCACTGGCTGACAGTGGCAGGCTCGGACAAGGCCTTGCTGGCTACTTCGAGGGCGTCGAGCAAGGCGACCAGCGGGCCGATCAGCGCCGCATCCAGGCCACCGATTTCATCGTAGGGTTCGATGCCGTCACAGGCCTCACCCACGCCGACGGCATAACCCAGCAGCATGCGGCGCAGGCCGAACCGCCAGCTGTTCTGTTCCAGCCCAGCGGGCAAGCCCAGGCTGGCCCGCTGCTCGGCATTGAGGCCCCAGCGGATGCCAGCCCCCTCGATCCAGCGGTGCAGCGTGGGCAGGTCGTTTTCGCGTATGCCGAAACGGGCGCGGACTGCCGGCACATCCAGCAGGTCGAGTACTTCGCTGACCGCGAAGCGGCTGTCCGGCAGCTTGAGCAGGTGTTCGAGGGCAATCAGCAAGGGTTCGCGGCCACGTTGGCCCTGGTCGGTCAGGGTGAACGGGATGTAGCGCGGATCATTGCGCTGCAACTGGCCGAATACGGCGCGAATATGCGGCGCGTAGGTATCGATGGCCGGCAGCATGACGATCACATCACGCGGGCGCAGGGTTGGGTCTGCGCTGAACCGGGCCAGTAGCTGATCGTGAAGGATCTCCACTTCGCGTTGCGGGCTATGGGCGATGTGGAAGCGGATCGAGCGGTCCTTCGCTGGGTCGACTGGATGCCACTGCTCACGAGTTTCGGCGAGCGGACGCAGTTCAAGGATGTCGTCCTGCAACTGGTTGAGCAGCGTGGTGGGCGAGCCCTCACTGAATAGGTCGATGCGACCGTCGCTGAACACGCCCTGGTAACTGCTGGGGTCATCGTAGCTGTCGAGCAGGTTGATGTAATCGCGGCCTTGTTTGCCCCAGGCGGCCAGCAAAGGGTGGGCATGCTGGTGCAGCGACTGGTCGTCCAGTTGCAAGGGCATGCCCTGCTTGCGTTGCTGGCGCTTGTACTGGTGGCGCAGCAGGTCCTTGTCGGCAACGATATCGGCCCAGTGGTAGCGGCAGGGGTTGTGCACGCACAGTAGCACCTGGCTGAAGCGTGCCAGGCCGGCCAGTGCCTCAAGGGCCTGGGCTGGCAGCGATGAGATACCGAATACGATCACCCGGGCCGGCAGACCGGCAGGTGCCTGCTCCAGGCTGTTGATCCGTTCAATGAAGCGTTGATGTACGCCGGCACGGCTCTGCGCCATGCCCTGCTCACCAACATCCTCCAGCAATGCACGCCACAACTCGGCCTGCCAGCGGTTGCCCGGGGGCAGCGCCTTGCGTTCACCGCGGGCGGTGTTGAGGATGTGCTCGCCAGCGGCCCAGTCCTTGAGCCAGTCGGCGCGGTAGACCTGATACTGGTCGAACAGGTCGGCCAGGCGCTCGGCGAGCTGATAGCGCTTGCGCAGGTCGCTGTCGTCGGTGAGGAAGCGTCGCAGCGGTTCGAAGTGAGGACGTTCGATCAAAGCCGGGAGCAGACGCATCAGACGCCAGGTCAGCGGTGCCTTGTCGAGCAGGGAGACTTCGGGAATTTCGTCACGGCCCAGCACGCTGCGGTACAGCTGCCACATGAAGCTGCCTGGTAGTTGCACGTCGATGGCGGCGGCGATGCCGCAGCCGCCCTGGTCATCGTCCTGAGGGTCTTCGGCAAGCGCCAGTTTGAGCCATTGGGCGATGCCATTGCTCTGCACCAGGGCGATTTCGTTTTCCAGAGGTGCCAAGGGATAGCGACGCATCCAGCTCACCACCAAGCTGCGCAGGTCGTCGAGGCGGTTGCCGTGGACGATCATGAAGCCTGGGTGAAGGTGGGTGGTGTTGGGCATCGGGAGGTCTCTGGCTGGCGCTGGGGGCTGAGGGGGCACGATATCACGTAGGTACGATACGGAGAGTATGGCGCAGTGCCATTAGCCGATTGACAAGGCATCGGTGGAACCCTGTTAGCGGCCTTGCGCCGTCCCTGTGGGAGCGGCTTTAGCCGCGAAGCGGGCGACGTGGTGGATGGCACCGGCTATGCCGGTGTTCGCGGGTGAACCCGCTCCCACAGGGACTGCGTATGCCCGGGAATTTTTGCGCCACAAAGACAAAACCCCTACCTGCATGTGCAGATAGGGGTTTTGCGAAATGAATCTTGACGATGACCTACTCTCACATGGGGAAACCCCACACTACCATCGGCGATGCATCGTTTCACTGCTGAGTTCGGGATGGGATCAGGTGGTTCCAATGCTCTATGGTCGTCAAGAAATTCTGTTGCCAGAATGTCCAGATGGACAGCCCAGCGAATTCGGATATGCGATATTTGTGATGTTGCGAACTTTCGGTTGTTTCGTCTTCACCACCGCAATCTGCGCTAGCAAATTGCTTGGGTGTTATATGGTCAAGCCTCACGGGCAATTAGTATTGGTTAGCTCAACGCCTCACAGCGCTTACACACCCAACCTATCAACGTCGTAGTCTTCGACGGCCCTTCAGGGGATTCAAGATCCCAGTGAGATCTCATCTTGAGGCAAGTTTCCCGCTTAGATGCTTTCAGCGGTTATCTCTTCCGAACATAGCTACCCGGCAATGCCACTGGCGTGACAACCGGAACACCAGAGGTTCGTCCACTCCGGTCCTCTCGTACTAGGAGCAGCCCCTCTCAAATCTCAAACGTCCACGGCAGATAGGGACCGAACTGTCTCACGACGTTCTAAACCCAGCTCGCGTACCACTTTAAATGGCGAACAGCCATACCCTTGGGACCGGCTTCAGCCCCAGGATGTGATGAGCCGACATCGAGGTGCCAAACACCGCCGTCGATATGAACTCTTGGGCGGTATCAGCCTGTTATCCCCGGAGTACCTTTTATCCGTTGAGCGATGGCCCTTCCATACAGAACCACCGGATCACTAAGACCTACTTTCGTACCTGCTCGACGTGTTTGTCTCGCAGTCAAGCGCGCTTTTGCCTTTATACTCTACGACCGATTTCCGACCGGTCTGAGCGCACCTTCGTACTCCTCCGTTACTCTTTGGGAGGAGACCGCCCCAGTCAAACTACCCACCATACACTGTCCTCGATCCGGATAACGGACCTGAGTTAGAACCTCAAAGTTGCCAGGGTGGTATTTCAAGGATGGCTCCATGAGAACTGGCGTCCCCACTTCAAAGCCTCCCACCTATCCTACACAAGCAAATTCAAAGTCCAGTGCAAAGCTATAGTAAAGGTTCACGGGGTCTTTCCGTCTAGCCGCGGATACACTGCATCTTCACAGCGATTTCAATTTCACTGAGTCTCGGGTGGAGACAGCGCCGCCATCGTTACGCCATTCGTGCAGGTCGGAACTTACCCGACAAGGAATTTCGCTACCTTAGGACCGTTATAGTTACGGCCGCCGTTTACCGGGGCTTCGATCAAGAGCTTCGCTTGCGCTAACCCCATCAATTAACCTTCCGGCACCGGGCAGGCGTCACACCCTATACGTCCACTTTCGTGTTTGCAGAGTGCTGTGTTTTTAATAAACAGTCGCAGCGGCCTGGTATCTTCGACCGGCATGGGCTTACGGAGCAAGTCCTTCACCCTCGCCGGCGCACCTTCTCCCGAAGTTACGGTGCCATTTTGCCTAGTTCCTTCACCCGAGTTCTCTCAAGCGCCTTGGTATTCTCTACCTAACCACCTGTGTCGGTTTGGGGTACGGTTCCCAGTTATCTGAAGCTTAGGAGCTTTTCTTGGAAGCATGGTATCAACCACTTCGTCGCCTGAAGGCAACTCGTCATCAGCTCTCGGCCTTGAAATCCCGGATTTGCCTAAGATTTCAGCCTACCACCTTAAACCTGGACAACCAACGCCAGGCTGGCCTAACCTTCTCCGTCCCTCCATCGCAATAACTGGAAGTACAGGAATATTAACCTGTTTTCCATCGACTACGCTTTTCAGCCTCGCCTTAGGGACCGACTAACCCTGCGTCGATTAACGTTGCGCAGGAAACCTTGGTCTTTCGGCGTGCGAGTTTTTCACTCGCATTGTCGTTACTCATGTCAGCATTCGCACTTCTGATACCTCCAGCAAGCTTCTCAACTCACCTTCACAGGCTTACAGAACGCTCCTCTACCGCGTCATCAAAGATGACACCCGTAGCTTCGG
>NZ_CP096449.1:4925000-5747204 GCF_054792385.1 Pseudomonas sp. SA233
GTGCTTATTCTGTCGGTAACGTCAAAACAGCAAGGTATTAACTTACTGCCCTTCCTCCCAACTTAAAGTGCTTTACAATCCGAAGACCTTCTTCACACACGCGGCATGGCTGGATCAGGCTTTCGCCCATTGTCCAATATTCCCCACTGCTGCCTCCCGTAGGAGTCTGGACCGTGTCTCAGTTCCAGTGTGACTGATCATCCTCTCAGACCAGTTACGGATCGTCGCCTTGGTGAGCCATTACCCCACCAACTAGCTAATCCGACCTAGGCTCATCTGATAGCGCAAGGCCCGAAGGTCCCCTGCTTTCTCCCGTAGGACGTATGCGGTATTAGCGTTCCTTTCGAAACGTTGTCCCCCACTACCAGGCAGATTCCTAGGCATTACTCACCCGTCCGCCGCTGAATCAAGGAGCAAGCTCCCGTCATCCGCTCGACTTGCATGTGTTAGGCCTGCCGCCAGCGTTCAATCTGAGCCATGATCAAACTCTTCAGTTCAATACTGCTTGGGTTTTTAAGAAACCCTAAACTTGGCTCAGCAATCTCAAATGACTATGTGATTTCTCGCATGGCCACTTGTGATGCTGATAATCTTTGTGACTATCAGTCCGTACTCACAAGCACCCACACGAATTGCTTGATTCGATTTGTTAAAGAGCGTTTGGTTAAGAGCGTTTCGTCTCAGCCGAGGCGCGCATTCTACGCTTTCCTCATTTGCTGTCAAGCGTTTATTTTGAAGTTTTTTGCGAGAAACTCGTTTAGCTTCAAACACTTGACTCGCTGCGATCTCTCGTAGCGGGAGGCGAATCATACAGCGTTTAGAAGCGCTGTCAACCATCATCTCAACCGCCGGCGATCATTTGATCGTAGCCCTTTCAACTCTTTCTGAACAACCTAACTTGTTGAATTTCAAGAAGTTTGTCGTTCCGATGTCGCTGGAAGTGGGGCGCATTATAAGGGGATTCGAGAGGGCGTCAACCTTTAATTTCATTTATTTGAAATGTTCCAGGCGAAGACCTTATCAAGGCTACCAGGTGCTCGCCACAACACCTTCTGCGCCTATGAGATCGAGCGCCGCCCGCGCGGCGCTTCGCAGCACAAGGCTGCTCCTACATCTGTTTCGGGCCAGTCTCTCCTGTGCCTGGCGCGCGCGACCGCCTTGTCTGTTCCATTCAACATCGAAGGTTGCGCCTGCTGCTCTTCATCAATCTCCTGCCATGCACCCAGGGTGCGCGCGCCAATGGCGCAGGAATAATTGGCCCGAAACAGATGTAGGAGCAGCCTTGTGCTGCGAAGCGCCGCGCGGGCGGCGCTCGATCTCATAGGCGCCAGAAAACTCAAGGCAGGCACATTTCAAAGGCAATGCCATCTCAAGACAGGCCCTTGCCCCCTCCCCTATCTCCGGCCAATCCTGGGCAGCACCCGCGCAACAGCAGGAACCCGCAACACCATCAACACAGCCCCAATAACCGCATAAATCGCCCACTCCCGCAAATCCGAGCGCACGATCCACAGAAAATGCAGCAAACCCAACCCAAGTATCACGTACACCAACCGGTGCAGCTTCTTCCAACGCATACCCAGGCGCCGCTGGCTATACCGATTCGAGGTAACCGCCAAAGCCAGCAACCCAAGAAACCCAAGCGCACCCACAATTATGTATGGCCGCTTGCGCAACTCCACCGCCAACTGCCCCCAGTCCAACCCAAGGATGAAGAACAGGTAAGCCAGGATGTGCAGCACTATATAGGCAAACACCCACAACCCCAGTTGCCGGCGCACCACGATCCAGCCCGACCATCCCGTCAGCTTCTGCAGCGGCGTCATGCCCAAGGTAACCAGCAGGAAGGTCAGCGCCCCGAGCCCAAGCCGGTCCATCATGATCTTTCCGGGATCAGGCCCTAGCAGATTCATCGCCGCCTCATACAACCACCAGACTGGGAACAGGCATCCCACGATGAAGATGGCCAGACGAAACCAGGGGTAACGCATCAGTAGTTCTTCCGCAGATCAAGCCCGGTATACAGCGACGCCACTTCATCGGCATAGCCATTGAACATCTGGGTTTCCCGCACATTGGGACTGAACAGCCCGCTGGGCAGCCGCCGTTCACGCGCCTGGCTCCAACGCGGGTGGTCGACCGTCGGGTTAACATTGGCATAGAACCCATATTCATCCGGCGCCAGCCCTTCCCAGGTGGTGCCCGGCTGCTCCGCCACCAGGCTGATACGCACGATCGACTTGATGCTCTTGAAGCCATACTTCCACGGCACCACCAGCCGCAACGGCGCGCCATTCTGGTTGGGCAGCTCCCGGCCATACATCCCGACTGCCAGGATCGCTAAAGGATGCATTGCCTCATCCAGGCGCAAGCCTTCTCTATAAGGCCAGTCGATCAAGGCGAACCCCGAGCGCTGCCCCGGCATGTGTTCCGGGTCTTTCAGGGTTTCGAAGCGCACATAACGCGCCTTGGATGTCGGCTCGACCTGCTTGAGCACCTGCGCCAACGGGAAGCCCAGCCACGGAATGACCATCGACCACGCCTCCACGCACCGCAGCCGATAGATGCGCTCCTCGAGCTGGTACGGTTTGACGAAGTCCTCCAGCGCATAGCGGCCGGGCTTACTCACTTCGCCATCGACCACAACGCTCCACGGTTCGGTTTTCAGGCTGTCGCCATTGGCCGCCGGGTCACCCTTGTCGGGCCCGAACTCGTAGAAGTTGTTGTAGTGGGTAGCATCCTTGAACGGCGTGATTGCCTCACCCTTGACCGTTACTGCCTGCCATCGGGTAGCTGCGAGCTTTTCATTGAACCAGCCAGGCGCCCTGCCCGCCTCGACATCGGCGTAACGGCTGGCTTCAGCTGCGCGCGCCATGCTCGGCAAAGCGCCAAGGGCCAGGCCAGCCAACGAGCCACCCAGCAGGGTACGACGGGAGAGGTAGATGCCTTCGGGGGTGATCTCCGACGCCTTGCACTCGGAAGACCTGGGAAGCTTGATGAGCATGAGCGGCTCCACAGCACTGGATAACGGATGTACCAGTAAGACTATGGAGCCGGCGGGTTATTCCAGCATTAAATGATTGTCACGCTTTGCGACGGCGTGACTTCAGCAGGAACTGAATCGGGCCCGAAGCCGCATAGGCAAGGAAGATCAGCAGCAGGATACGCGGCGGGTCGCTGAACACTACGGCAAACACCAGCACCACGGCCAGGATAGCCACGAACGGCACACGCCCCTTCAGGTCCAGCTCCTTGAAGCTGTTGTACTTGATGTTACTGACCATCAGCATGCCGGCAGCAGCCACCAGCAGCGCCACCAGGAACGACAGCTTGGAGCCCTGGATGCCGTAGTCGCTGAACGCCCACACGGTACCCGCGACCACCCCCGCAGCAGCAGGACTGGCAAGGCCGATGAAGTAGCGCTTGTCGGCGGTGCCGACCTGGGTATTGAAGCGTGCCAGGCGCAGTGCTGCACCGGCCACATAGATGAAAGCGACCATCCAGCCAACCTTGCCCATGTCGCCCAGCGCCCAGCCAAAGGCCAGCAAGGCCGGAGCGACACCAAAGGCAACCATGTCCGACAGTGAGTCGTACTCGGCACCAAAGGCGCTCTGTGTGTTGGTCATGCGCGCGACACGGCCATCCAGGCCGTCGAGCACCATGGCCACGAAGATGGCGATCGCAGCGAAGGCAAAGTACTTGCTCGCCTCGCGCGGGTCACCGGCGCTCAGGGCGCTCTGCGCGCTCATCGAGCTGATGATGGAATAGAAACCGGCAAACAGGTTGGCGGTGGTAAACAGATTGGGCAGCAGGTAGATGCCACGATGGCGCACCTTGCGCCCTTCGGCGTCATGCCCTTCTTCAACGTGCTCATCGACAGGTAGCAGGCTTTCGGCGTCGGAGGGCTTGTTCGGCTCTTCGGGACGTTCGCTCATGGAGGGTACCTTGCAACAGGATGGAAAATGTTCGACACGGGCCTGCAAAACAGGTTCTGACGGCAGGCCACTGGTCTGCTTTATACCAGAAGCTGACTGTCAGAACGAAAAAACGCGGCCGAAGCCGCGTTTTTCATCTTTCGATAAGACTTAGTTCTTGGTCTTGTCGACGATTTTGTTAGCCGAGATCCACGGCATCATCGAGCGCAGCTGCTCGCCGATGATTTCGATGCCGTGAGCGGCGTTGTTGCGGCGCTTGGCGGTCATCGATGGGTAGTTGGTAGCACCTTCGGAGATGAACATCTTCGCGTACTCGCCGTCCTGGATGCGCTTCAGGGCGTTGCGCATGGCCTTGCGGGATTCTTCGTTGATGACTTCCGGACCGGTTACGTACTCACCGTACTCGGCGTTGTTGGAGATCGAGTAGTTCATGTTGGCGATGCCGCCTTCGTACATGAGGTCAACGATCAGCTTCAGCTCGTGCAGGCACTCGAAGTAGGCCATTTCCGGCGCGTAGCCAGCTTCGACCAGGGTTTCGAAACCGGCCTTGACCAGCTCTACGGTACCGCCGCACAGAACAGCCTGCTCACCGAACAGGTCGGTTTCGGTCTCGTCCTTGAAGGTGGTTTCGATGATGCCGGTACGGCCGCCGCCTACGCCCGAAGCGTACGACAGGGCAACATTCTTGGCGTTGCCGGAGGCGTCCTGGTAGATGGCGATCAGGTCAGGGATACCGCCGCCCTTGACGAACTCGGAGCGAACGGTGTGGCCCGGGGCCTTCGGCGCGATCATGATCACGTCGAGGTCGGCACGTGGAACAACCTGGTTGTAGTGGATCGAGAAGCCGTGGGAGAAGGCCAGGGTAGCGCCCTTCTTGATGTTCGGCTCGATTTCCTGCTTGTACAGCTGGCCCTGGAACTCGTCCGGGGTCAGGATCATGACCAGGTCGGCAGCAGCGACGGCAGAGGCAACGTCGGTCACTTTCAGGCCATGGGCTTCTGCCTTGGCAACGGTGGCCGAACCTTTACGCAGACCGATGGTGACATCTACACCGGAGTCCTTCAGGTTGCACGCCTGAGCGTGGCCCTGGGAACCGTAACCGATGATGGCGACTTTCTTACCCTGGATGATGGAAAGGTCGCAGTCTTTATCGTAGAAAACTTTCATGAAAATACCCCTGGTTATATCTCGGCCCCTGCGGAGCCATCGCTAATTTTTGAATTCAGATGCTGAGCACTTTGTCGCCACGGGCAATGCCGGTAACGCCGCTGCGCACGGTTTCGAGAATCGATGCAGTGCCGATCGCCTGGATGAAGCTGTCCAGTTTGTCGCTGGTGCCGCTCAGCTGCACGGTGTACACGCTGGCAGTCACATCGACGATCTGGCCACGGAAGATATCCGTGGTGCGCTTGATCTCGGCGCGCTGGGCACCGGTGGCCTTGACCTTGACCAGCATCAGTTCACGCTCGATGTGAGCGCTTTCCGACAGGTCGACGAGCTTGACCACTTCGACCAGCTTGTTCAGGTTCTTGGTGATCTGTTCGATCACTTCGTCATGGCCAACGGTGGTCAGCGTCAGACGCGACAGGGTCGGGTCTTCGGTCGGCGCCACGGTCAGGCTTTCAATGTTGTAGTTACGCTGGGAGAACAGGCCGACCACGCGGGACAACGCACCTGGTTCGTTTTCCAGCAGCAGGGAGATGATGTGCCGCATATCAGGTACGCTCCGTCTTGCTCAGCCACATGTCACGCATCGAGCCATCCTTGATCTGCATCGGATAGACGTGCTCACTGCGGTCAACCGCGATGTCGATGAACACCAGGCGGTCCTTCATCGCAAACGCTTCTTCCAGCTTCGGCTTGAGGTCCTTCAGGCTGGTGATGCGGATACCCACATGGCCATAGGCCTCGGCCAGCTTGATGAAGTCAGGCAGCGACTCGACGTATGAGTGCGAGTGACGACCGTTGTACGCCATGTCCTGCCACTGGCGGACCATGCCCAACACACCGTTGTTCAGGTTGACGATCTTCACCGGAAGCCCGTACTGCATGCAGGTGGACAGCTCCTGGATGTTCATCTGGATGCTGCCTTCGCCGGTCACGCAGGCCACGTCCTGGTCCGGGAAGTTGAGCTTGACGCCCATCGCCGCCGGGAAGCCGAAGCCCATGGTGCCCAGGCCACCGGAGTTGATCCAGCGGTTCGGCTTGTTGAAGCGGTAGTACTGCGCCGCGAACATTTGGTGCTGACCCACGTCGGAGGTGACGAAGGCATCGCCATTGGTCACTTCGCACAGGGTCTCGATGACTTTCTGCGGCTTGATGACATTGCCGTCGCCCTTGTCGTAAGGGAACAGCTCGCCATTGCCACGCCATTCGTCGATCTGCTTCCACCAGGCATCCAACGCCGCCTTGTCAGGCTGCTCGCCGATTTCCTTGAGGATGCCGAGCATTTCGCTGAGCACGCTGTCGACCGGGCCGACGATCGGCACGTCGGCCTTGATCATCTTGGAGATCGACGCCGGGTCGATGTCGATATGGATGATCTTGGCGTTCGGGCAGAACTTGGCCGGGCCGTTGACCACGCGGTCGTCAAAACGGGCACCGACGGCGAAGATGACGTCGGCATGGTGCATGGCCATGTTGGCAGTGAAGCTGCCGTGCATGCCGAGCATGCCGAGGAACTGGCGGTCGGTACCCGGGAAGCCACCCAGACCCATCAGGGTATTGGTGACCGGCAGGTTGAGCGACTTGGCGATTTCGGTCAGGGCTTCGGAGCCACCACCGAGGATCACGCCGCCACCGGAGTAGACGATCGGGCGCTTGGCCGCCAGCAGCATCTCGGCAGCCTTGCGGATCTGGCCGGAGTGGCCGCGTACCGCTGGGCTATAGGAGCGCAGCTTGACCTTTTTCGGGTAGACGTATTCGAACTTCTCGGCCGGGTTGGTCATATCTTTTGGAATGTCGACCACGACCGGACCTGGGCGACCGGATTGCGCCAGGTAGAATGCTTTTTTCAGAACTTCGGGGATTTCGCTGGCATGTTTGATCATGAAGCTGTGCTTCACGATCGGCCGCGAAATACCGATCATGTCGGTTTCCTGGAAGGCATCGGTACCCACCATGGTGCTAGGCACCTGGCCGGACAGGATGACCATCGGAATCGAATCCATGTAGGCGGTGGCAATACCGGTAATGGCATTGGTCGCGCCCGGGCCGGAGGTTACCAGCACCACGCCGGCCTTGCCGGTGGCGCGGGCGTAGCCGTCCGCCATATGGGTAGCCGCCTGCTCATGACGAACCAGGATGTGCTCGACTTCCGGTTCCTTGAACAGCGCGTCGTAAACATGCAGGAGAGCACCACCAGGGTACCCGTAGATGTGCTTAACGCCTTCGTCACGCAAGAAGCGGACGACCATCTCAGCGCCAGATAAAAGCTCCACGTTGTTCACCTCTAAAACGCCAGAATACCGCCCTCACTGGACGGGTCTTAATAGGTTTACTGCCAAGCAGAGCATGAGCGAACGTCAGCACTGACTGAGCAAGTATTGGGAGCGCCCCAGAGTGTTGCGGGGTTTTCCCACCCAGCGCGAGGTAACGCGTTGCGGGGTGTAACAGGTCGGCGCGGGTGTGCGCCTCATGATCTGCTTAGCGGGTCTGCTTCTGGCAGTCCCTCTACAGCGGAGATTGGATTCTTCTGATTCGGCGCCAACAAGTCAAGAAAAATTATTGCCAATTTTTCCCCAAGATGAATTCCTGCCACCACTAAAAATCGCTTCAGCAGCAGAATAAATAAGATTTCCACAAAAAAGGGCCACAATCTGCGGCCCTTGAAGGAAAAACTGAAGAAATCAGGCGGAAGGAGCAATCAATTGGTCAAATGCTGCCAACAGGCGGCGTAGCTCACGACTTTGCTCTGGCCGGTCGGTAAATACCGTTTCAGCCATTACCAGGATGCCGGACGCATTGGGCAGCGGGTGGCCCAGCTCGATGATGATCTTCATCCGCGGCAGGAAGATCCACTGGAGCCACTGCTCGAAACTGAGGGTATCGACTGCGAAAGGCACCGTACTGGCCAGTGCCTCATCGCTTGGCGGCTCGTCATCCCACCAGCCTTGCACCTGCAGCTCACGTTCGATCAGCAGCAAGTGGTCGGCAACATCCAGAATGCGCTGCTCGATCATCACGAATTGACCCGTGCCTTTTGCCGGGCCAGTGCGGCACCAGCGCTGTCACCCTGCTTCTCGCGAGCCTGGGCGATGGTGTTCCACAGCTCGGCCTGCAGGCTCGGGCGGCCGTTGGCGTAAGTCAGGGCACGACGCGCCAACTGCTCGGCCTGCGGTGCATCACCTTGCGACAGGCGTACCTGGGCCAGACGGTACAGTACCTGTGGCTCGCGCGGGGCAATGCGCTGAGCACGCTCCAGGCTCGATGCGGCACCGTTGAAGTCACCGCTGCCCTGCTGGGTCTTCGCGGTGGTCAGCAGCGCCAGCACCGGGCCGTCCAGCTGCTCGTCGGCCGACAGGCCACCGGTAGCAGCACCGCTACGCGGAATACCGGTTGGCGCGCTGGTGCTTTGCGGGGCGCTGTTCATCGCCGCGATGTCGAAGGGTTCGTCGGCGATCGGGTTGGGATTGGTGGTCATTGGTGCCGAAGTGACCGGCCCAGTGGTAATTGGGCCTGGGGTGATCGGCCCCGGGGTAATCGGCGAGGTGCTGATTGGCGCCGCGCCATTGGCCGCCGGGAACGTCTGGATGCCCGAAGCGCCAGCGCCCTGCGGGATCATCACGGTCACGCCGGAGTCTTCAGGCAGCGTTTGAGCCTGCGCAGTACCCGCGTTATAGCCACCCGCAGAGCGATTGGCCGTCACGCGTTCGCTGTTGGACACCCGGGTGCTCGAGTCGACCACCGGAATATTGCCGCGCGGGACGCTGGCGCACCCCTGGAGCACAGCCAGCGCCGTCACGGCAGGAAACAGCCACTTGTTCACGTCACACCTCATCAATGCAGCCTGTGCTTAATTCATCCAGCCCTTGACCCAGTCCATGACCGATTCAACTGGATCCTGCTCGCCGCCGCAGGTCGCGCCGGCGGGCGGTTCACTCCCGCGAATATACGGCATCTGCACCGCTCCCGGACAGCTGCCATCAGACCCATGGCCACTGTACGGGTCAATCCAGGCCTGCACCACGTTGTCCGGTTGCGGCATGTCCAGCGGCAGCGGGTCGGCCTTCTTCATGAAGCTGGTCCACACCTGCAGGGCGCCGGTAGCACCAGTAAATGGCGTCTTGCCGTTATCGTCACGGCCCATCCATACCACGGCCAGCAGGTCTTGGCTGAACCCGGAGAACCAGCTGTCGCGCGAATCGTTACTGGTGCCGGTCTTGCCCGCCAGGGTGAGATTACGCGGCAAAGTGTTGTACACCGAGCGGCCGGTGCCTTCGCGCATCACCCGCTGCATGGCGTTCTGCACCAGATAGATGGCCCCCGGATCGAAGGTTTGCTGGATCTGGAACGGGTAGCGTTTTAGCGGCTCGCCCTCGGCGGTGAGCACGCTGCGGATACCGCGCATCGGGGTATTGAAGCCGCCGTTGGCGATGGTCTGGTACATCGTCGCAACCTGCATTGGCGACATGCCGCCGGCACCCAGCAGCATGGCCGGGAAGGCTGGCCAGTCAACGTTCACTCCCAGCCGGCCAATGGTCTTGATCACGTTGGGCACACCCACTTCCAGGCCGATCTTGGCAGTCGACAGGTTGTAGGAGTTGGCCAGCCCCTGGTACAGGTAGATGGTGCCATGCGGGCGACGATCGTAGTTCTGCGGGCGCCAGACCTGGCCGTCGGCACCTTTGACCGAGAACGGCTCGTCCTGCACCCAACTGGTCAAGGTGTACTTGGTCGGTTGTTCCAGCGCGGTCAGGTACACCGCTGGCTTGACCAGCGAACCGATCGGCCGCACGGCATCAATGGCGCGGTTGAAGCCGGCGAAGCCGGCCTGGCGGCTGCCGATCAGCGCCTGCACCTCACCGGTTTCCGGATTGGTCACGACCATCGCCGACTCAACCTCGTCCGCCCCCTTGCGCCCCGCGAGGCGCTTGAAGGTCTCGCTCATCGAGGTTTCGGCCTTCATCTGCAGGATCGGGTCGAAGCTGGTGAAGATGCGCAGGCCTTCTTCGGTCAAGTCTTCATCGCGGTAGTCCTGGCGCAGCTGACGCTTGACCAGGTCGAGGAAGGCCGGGAACGAGCTGTCTGCCAGGCTGCCGCGCTTGGTCACGCCCAGCGGCATCTTCTTCGCTGCATCGACTTCTGCCTGGCTGGCCACGCCCTGCTCGGCCACCAGGTCGAGCACCAGGTTGCGGCGGGCCAGGGCGCGGTCCGGATAGCGACGCGGGTTGTAGTAGGACGGCCCCTTGACCATGCCCACCAGCAAAGCGATCTGGTGCAACTTCAGCTCAGACAGCGGTTGGCTGAAGAAGAACTGGCTGGCGAGGCCGAAGCCGTGCACCGCACGCTGACCATCCTGGCCGACGAACACCTCGTTGAGGTAGGCCTCGAGGATCTCGCGCTTGTCGTAGTGCAGCTCCAGCAATACGGCCATCATCGCCTCGGTCAGCTTGCGGCTGAGGCTGCGCTCGCTGGTGAGGTAGAAGTTCTTCACCAACTGCTGGGTCAGGGTGCTGCCACCCTGGCGCATGGAACCTGCCGAGGTATTGACCCACATGGCTCGGGCGATGGACTTGGGCGACACCCCGAAGTGGCTGTAGAAATCGCGGTCTTCCGTCGCCACCAGGGTTTCGAGCAGGTACGGCGGTACCTGGTCGATCTTGATCAGGATGCGGTCTTCGAGGTTTTTCGGGTAGATGCCGCCGATCATCAGCGGCTCCAGGCGCACTACGTCGAGCGTCTTGCCGTTGGCGCCGGAAAGGCCCGCCACGTAATCGCCGGAGAAGCGCACACGCACGAATTGCGCCGGCTCCATGCCCTCGTAGAACTGGAAACCACGAGTATTGAGCTCGACGGTATTGCCGTTGACTGCCGCCGCTCCCGGGCCGTTGGCCGCGCTTTCACGCCGGTAGCCGAGCGCGTCCAGCTCGGTGAGGAAGTCGTTCTTGCTCAGTTTCTGGCCGGTGAACAGCTCCAGCGGCCGGGCGTACACCTTGGCCGGGATGGTCCAGCGCTTGCCGGAAAACTTTTCCTGGACAACGGCATCGAGGTAAACCGCGAAGCCGGCGACTATCACCAGGCCGACCAGGCTGAGCTTCAAAGCCCAGCCCAGCCAGGCGCGGGAGCGGCCGGTCGGGCGTTTCTGAGGGGTACGGGGATTTCGAGTTCGGGTCATGGCGGCGGATTATACGCACTTTATAAAGGCTGGGCAGACGCCCACGGCGGTAGGCAGGGGCGGCACCATTGACCATAATGGCGCATTCGAATTCCCTGCCCCCGGAAGGATTTCCCGTGAGCCAAGCCCTTATCACTGCGTTGCAGAACCCAGCCCTGTACCCTCACCCCGTGGATGGGTTCCAGCTCATCGAGACGCATATCTCCTGGGTCCTGCTCACCGGCGAGTATGCCTACAAGATCAAGAAGCCGATGAACTTCGGCTTCCTCGACTTCACCGGCCTGGACCAGCGCCAGCATTTCTGTAACGAAGAATTGCGCCTGAACCAGCGCCTGACCGACGGCCTGTACCTTGAAGTGTTGCCGATCACCGGTAGCGTCGACGCGCCGCAGATCGGTGGTGAAGGTGAAGCCATCGAGTACGTGCTGAAGATGCGTCAGTTCCCGCAGGGGCAGATGCTCAACACCCTGCAGGCCAATGGCGAACTGAACGCCGCGCACATCGACCAGATGGCCCGGCAGATCGCCGAGTTCCACCTGCAGGCCCCACGCGTGCCGGTGGAGCACCCACTGGGCACGCCGGACAGCGTGATGGCACCTGTGGAGCAGAACTTCGAGCAGATTCGCCCGTTCCTCAGCGACAAGGCCGACCTGCAGCAACTCGACGCCCTGCAGGCTTGGGCACGCAGCAGCTTCGAGCGCCTGCATGGCCTGCTGGAAAAGCGCAAGGCCAATGGTTTCATCCGTGAGTGCCACGGTGACATCCACCTGGGCAACGCCACCCTGATCGACGGCAAGGTGGTGATCTTCGACTGCATCGAGTTCAACGAACCGTTCCGCCTGACCGATGTGTACGCCGATACCGGCTTCCTGGCCATGGACCTGGAAGACCGCGGCCTGAAATGCCTGGCCCGCCGCTTCATCAGCCAGTACCTGGAACTGACCGGCGACTACGAAGGCCTGGAACTGCTCAACTTCTACAAAGCCTACCGCGCGCTGGTGCGGGCCAAGGTTGCACTGTTCAGCATGCCAGCCGATGCCGATGGCGTGCAGCGCGCCACCACTCTTCGCACCTACCGCAACTATGCCAACCTGGCAGAAAGCTACAGCGCCATCCCGTCGCGCCTGCTGGCCATTACCCACGGTGTTTCGTCTGTGGGCAAAAGCCACGTGGCCATGCGCATGGTCGAAGCCCTTGGCGCCGTCCGCGTGCGTTCGGATGTGGAGCGCAAGCGCCTGTTCGGTGAACAGCAGCAGGCTGAGGCTGGCCAGCTGAGTACCGGCATCTATGATCAGGACGCCAGTGTCGCGACCTACCAGCGCCTGCACGAGGTGGCAGCGACCGTACTGCGGGCCGGCTTCCCGGTGGTGCTGGATGCCACCTACCTCAAACGTGATCAGCGCCAGGCCGCAGCGGACATCGCCAGCCAGACGGGCGTGCCGTTCCTGATCCTCGACTGCCATGCGCCAGATGCGGTCATCGCCAGCTGGCTGGAGCAGCGCCAGGCAGAAAATACCGACCCGTCGGATGCCACCCTGGAAGTGGTCAAAGCTCAGCAGGCCAGTCGTGAGCCACTGGATGCGCAGGAGCTGGTGCAGAGCACCCGCGTCGATACCCAGAGCGCCGGGAGCATGGACCAGGTGATCGAGCAGATTCGCCAGCGCTTGCCTGGGCTGTAAGGTCGGCGCTTTCCTGTGCCGGCCTATTCGCGGGTGAACCCGCTCCCACAGGTACTGCCTCAGTCGTGAGGCTTGCAGATAACCTTGTGGGAGCGGGTTTACCCGCGAAGAGGCCGGCACAGGACATCTCGTCGCCCCCTATGGCAAAAGGCCGCGCATTTCCTATCCCCCGCTACACTCCTCTCTGACCTGCTCGCGATTTATCCCCCAATCCCCGTTCAGCCATCGCAAGGAGGCTCGATGAACGATGAATTGCAGCATCTGAAGAACCTTGGCAAGACCTCTGCGCAGTGGCTGCATGCAGCCGGCATCCACAGTGCATCGGATCTGCGCCGCCTGGGCGCGGTAGGTGCGTACCAGGCCGTGAAGACACGAGGGTTCCGCGCATCGAAGGTGCTGTTGTATGCCATTGAAGGCGCCCTGCTGGACATGCACTGGAACGATTTGCCGCTGGAGCGCAAAGAAGCGCTCAACCAACAACTGGATGCGAAAAGCCCTGCGCAAAAAAATCAGAAATAATCTCGGGAAAGGGATTGACGTCGAAATGAGAATAGTTATGATTATCACAACTGGTCGCGAGACTGGTTGGATAAGCTAAGAGCCCCTGGTTCGGACTCTCAGATTATCTCCTCATCAGGCTAATCACGGTTATTGACCCGGCAATTTGCCGGGTCTTTTTTTGCCTTTTACAGCCCCGTCACCGCAGTTGCGCGCAATAGTCCTGCTCCGGCATCGCTGCCGTGTACCACACAAAATCAGCCTCGCCTGCCTCGACCTGCTCACCAACCTCGGCTAGCAGTAGCACCTTGCTCTCCCCCTGCGCTTGCAGGTCAGCCAAGTGCAACGGTACACCCAGGTCCTTGCGCACGTGATAGGCCCCGGCCAGCAGCAGTGCTGGCTGCGGCGCCGCCAGCAAGCGCTCGGCCATGCGCCGGTCGCGCTGCTGCTGCACGGCCAGCATCGCCGGCAACTGGCTTTCTGGCAGCATCCCGCAATGCCCGGCACGCACATGCTCCAGCAAGGCGGCCTTGACCGTCGGCGCATTGGAGCGTTCGCCCGGTAACAAAGCCGGCTGACGATAGGCCTGGCGCATCTCGCCGGGCGAGAGGTTGGCGGCCAGCACAGGCACCCGCTGCTGCAAAGCCTCGGTCACGATTGGCCCGTACAGCTGCCAATCCCAGCCGTCCTGCCAGGCCAGGGCCTTGGGCAGGTCTGCCGGCAAAGGTTGCCCCGCGAGCTCGTCCAGCAGCGGTTGCTGCTCGGGTTGCAGCATTTCCAGCAGCAGGCTGCCCTGCACACGTTGGCCTTGCAGGGCGCGCAGCATCCACAGCTGCAGTGCGTGATGGTCGGGGTTGTCGTGTTTCTCGCCGACCAGTACCCGGGGAGCGGTAGACAGGCGCTGCACCAGTTGCTCAGGGCTGATCAGCTGACCATCAGCAAGATCGACGATATGCCCCAGCTCGGCATGGCTGCGCCCCTCACTGCTCTGCCAGGCGGGCAGGGGCGGCAGGCTGGCCTGGCAGCCAACCAGCTCCAGCACCAGGCACAGCGAGAAAGCGGACAGCAGCGGATGTCGCATGGGCAATACCTCCATTCATGGCCTGCACGAGCCCTTGTAGGAGCGGCCTTGTGTCGCGAAAGGGCCGCAAAGCGGCCCCAGATTTTCAGCAGTGATGCACAAATTGCCGGGGCTGCTCTGCAGCCCTTTCGCGACACAAGGCCGCTCCTACAAAGATCGCGCCAGCGTTAGCGGGTGATGATCAGCGGATGCCCACGCTCCGGGTGCGCCTGTACCAGTACGTCGATCCCGTATACCGCCTTCAACGCCGCCGGCGTCAGCACTGCTTCGGGTGAGGCAAAGGCATGGCAGCGCCCCTGCTCCAGCAGCAGGATACGATCACAGTAGCGCGCCGCCAGGTTCAGGTCATGCAGGATCACCAGCACCGCGGCGCCACGGTCGGCAAAGCGGCGCACGGCTTCGAGGGTGGTGTGCTGGTGCAACGGGTCGAGCATCGAGGTTGGCTCGTCCAGCAGCAGCGTTGAACCCGCCTCGCCCGGCCACAGCTGCGCCAGCACCCGAGCCAGGTGCACTCTTTGCCGCTCGCCGCCAGACAACGCCAGGTAACTACGCGCCACCAGGTGCCAGGCATCCGCTGCCCGCAAGGCCGCTTCGACGATTTCAGCATCGCGCCGCTGCCCGGTGCCATGGGGCATGCGCCCCATACCCACCACTTCCTCGACCCGGAACGAGAACCCCAGGCTGGACACCTGCGGCAACACCGCCAGGCGCCTGGCTCGCTCCTGCCCTGCCCAGTCCGCCAGTGGCCTGCCCTGTAGCGTCACCCGCCCGTGATCGGGCGCCAGCTCACCACACAGTACTCCTAGCAGGCTGCTCTTGCCGGCACCGTTGGGGCCGAGCACGCCCACCACCTGCCCCTGGCTCAGCTGCAGATGAATGTCATGCAGCACTTCGTTGCTGCCCCGCCGCAAGTACAGCCCCTCGGCTTGCAACATCAACTGCGCCCTCGTATCAGCAGGAACAGGAAGAACGGTGCGCCGATAAAGGCCGTGACGATGCCGATCGGCAGCTCGGCAGGCGCCAGCAGCAGCCGCGCCGCCAAATCGGCGAACAGCATCAGCGCACCGCCAGCCAACAAGGAGGCTGGCAGCACCACACGGTGATCAGGCCCGGCCAGCAGGCGCACCAGGTGCGGCACCACCAGGCCGATGAAACCGATCAGCCCTGCTGCCGCCACCGCCGCACCCACGCCCAGCGCCGTGCAGAACACCAGCTCGCGCTTGAGCCGCTCCACGTCAATGCCCAGGTGACGCGCCTCCGATTCACCAAGCAGCATGGCATTCAACGCCTTGGCCCGACATGGCAACCACACTGCCACGCCCGCAGCCACCAGCAGCAAAGGCCACAGCCGCTGGTAACTGGCACCATTGAGGCTGCCCAGGTTCCAGAAGGTCAGCGTGCGCAGCGTGGCGTCGTCGGCCAGGTAGGAGAACAACCCCACGGCAGCACCGCCCAGCGCGGTCATGGCCACACCGGCCAGCAGCATCGTGGCGACGTTGGTCTGGCCGTCGCGTCGCCCCAGACGATAAACCAGCGCAGTCACGCCCAGCCCGCCGATGAAAGCGCACAGCGACAACAGGTAAGGGGCAAGCACATCCGGCATGCCGCCCAGCCAACTGCCGCCAACGATGGCCACCGCCGCGCCCACCGCTGCTCCGGCGGCAACCCCTACCAGCCCGGGGTCGGCCAGAGGGTTACGGAACAGCCCCTGCATGGCCACACCAGACAGCGCCAGCACCGCGCCGACCGCCAACCCCAGTAAGGTGCGCGGCAGGCGGATCTGGCCGAGGATCATCTCGGCCTGCTGCAGGCCGTCAGCGGCAATGGGCAACCCCAGCAGGCGCAAGCCGGCACGCAGGGTATCGAACAACGGCAGGCTGACCGGCCCCAAGGCCAAAGACAACCACACCGCCAACAGGCACAACAGGCCCAGGCAAACGAACAGTGTGCGTGGCCGGACCCGTTGTTTCATTGGTAGAGGCTGATCTTGGCGGCCGGATAGAAGGTAGCCGCAAGCAACCGAAGTGTTGCCGGCAGGCGTGGCCCGAGCCCGCCGACCAACAGTGTCGGGTCAAGCGATACCAGGCGTTTCTCTCGCACGGCGCGCGAGGTCGCCAGCGCGGGGTTTTCTTTGAGCAACGCCTTCAAGGCTTGGTCATCGGCCAGCGCCCGGTCGGAAAACACGATCACATCCGGGTCCAGCGCAGCCAGTGCTTCGCTAGAGAAATTCTTGTAGCCCTGATGTTCTGCCAAGTTGCGCCCGCCTGCCTGGCTCAGCAGCCAGTCGCCGGCGGTACCCTGCCCGGCGATCAGCGGCTTGGCACCCGCATGCCCGACCAGCAGCAACACTCCTGGCGCCTTCTGCCCGGCCTGGGCCTGCCTGACCCTGGCCTGCAAGGCATCGAGCTGCTGGTGGTAACCCGACGCCAAGACCGCGGCCTGCTCTTCTGCGCCCAGCAATTGCCCCAGATGCTTGAGGTTTTCATCCACCGCCGCCACCTCGGCTTTGCTGGAGAACAGTTCGACCCGCACGCCAGCCTTGCGGATTTGCGCCAGTACCGGTGGCGGCCCCATTTCTTCGGTGCCCACCAGCACATCCGGGCGCAGGCTTAGAACGCCTTCCGCAGACAACTGCCGCTGGTAGCCGACGCTAGGCAGTGACTTCAGCGATTGCGGGTGCTGGCTGGTGGTGTCCACACCCACCAAGCGCGCTTCACCGCCAAGTGCGCTGATCCATTCGCTCAGTGCGCCACCAGCGCTGACCCAACGCTGCGGCAGCTCGGCCGCGAGGGCCTGGGTGGACAGCACAACGCTCGCGCACAGAGCGAGCAAGGCGACAGGACGGCGCATCATCGGGTTCCTTCTGCAGGCGAGCCGCGCGCCTTGTGGCGAGCGACGGAACTGCGCACCATAGGCAGCCGGGCGCAGCGAATATGGACAATTTGATAATTATTCGCATTGAAGCGTCAAGCCATCACTTGTTCCACGAGTCGTCCTTGCCATGCACTTCCTTTGTACCTCCCACGGCCTGGCCGAAGGCCATAGCCGAGCCTTCAGCGTAGACGGCATCGAACTGTTCGGCGTGCGCCGCCAGGGCCAGGTGTACCTCTACCGCAACCGTTGCCCGCACCGCGGTATCCCGCTGAACTGGGTGGAAGATGCGTTTCTCGATGACAGCGCCAGCCTGATTCACTGCGCCCATCATGGCGCGCTGTTCCTGATCGAAAGTGGAGAATGCGTGGCCGGGCCGTGCGAAGGCGAGCAACTGCAGGCCCTGGGCTGCCACGAGGACAGCCAGGGCATCTGGCTCAAGGGGTAAGCAGCACCGGCAGGCGGCGGTCGATGACAATGCCTTCGGAGTCCAGGCGTGCGCCGTAGGCCAGCACCTCCACGCCATCTGAAACTGCCGCGCGCAGGGCCTGGGCATAAGCCGCATCGATTTCCTCGGCCGGGCGCACCGCGTCGATACCGGTCAGGTTCACACAATACAGCTGCACAGCCCGCAC
Organism: Pseudomonas sp. SA233; assembly: GCF_054792385.1. Taxonomy (NCBI): domain Bacteria; kingdom Pseudomonadati; phylum Pseudomonadota; class Gammaproteobacteria; order Pseudomonadales; family Pseudomonadaceae; genus Pseudomonas; species Pseudomonas sp. SA233. The sequence continues at coordinate 4,943,036 of NZ_CP096449.1, forward strand.
GCCCTGCCTGGCCAACTTCGCCAGCTCTCGCAGGTGCTTGGCGCCGCGCTGGGTCACCGCATCAGGAAAGGCCGCGACCGTGCTGGCTGGGTAGCCCAGCGTCACGCTCTTCACCTCGACATAGGCCGGGGCACCGTCGAACTCCAGGCGAAAGTCGATGCGGCTGCCTTCCTCGCCGTAGGCCACCTCACGCCTTAGCGCACTGAAGCCGGCCAGTTCGGCGATGATGCCGGCATGCAGTGCCTCTTCTACCAGCGCATTGGCCCGCCCAGTATTCACACAGGCCAGCCGCCCCTGCGGGGTTTCGCTGATTTCCCAAGTGCCCGGGAGCTTGCGCTTGGGGTCGTTGGAGCGGCTGAACAACACCTGCCCGCCTTCACGCATGCAGTTGAGCATGGAGCCGGTGTTGGGGCAGTGGATGGTGAGTTGTTCGCCGCCGGGCAGTTCGATATCCGCCAGAAAGCGTTTGTAGCGGCGCAGCAGGCGGCCCTGTTCGAGTGGGGGATGGAACTGCATCAGCCTTGCCAGCTCCGCAGGCCGCGGGCAATCCGCTGCACCGCCTCTTCCAGGCGCGGCAGGCTCTGGGTGTAGGCAAAGCGCACATGGTGGCCGGCCAGGTGACGGCCGAAGTCCAGGCCCGGGGTGAAGGCCAGGTGCTCGGTCTCCAGGAAGTGCCGGCAGAAGGCGAACGCGTCACCGCCAAAGGCACTGATGTCGGCATACAGGTAGAACGCCCCCTGCGGCTCGACGGCAATGCGGAAACCCAGTTCGCGCAGGGCGGGCAACAGGTAGTCGCGGCGGCGGGCGAACTCGGCGCGGCGCTCCTCGAAAATGGCCAGGGTTTCGGGCTGGAAACACGCCAGCGCGGCATGTTGGGCCATGCTTGGCGCACTGATGTACAGGTTTTGTGCCAGCTTCTCCAGGTCGGCCACCGCGCCAGGAGGCGCCACCAGCCAGCCGAGGCGCCAACCGGTCATGCCGAAATACTTGGAAAAACTATTCAGGACGAATGCCGAGTCGTCCACTTCCAGCACGCTGGGCGCGTCCATGCCATAGGTCAGCCCGTGGTAAATCTCGTCCACAACCAGATGGCCATGCCGTTCACGGGTGGCGCGGGACAGACTGGTCAGCTCGTCCCGCCCCAGCACCGTGCCCGTCGGGTTGGCCGGCGAGGCGACCAGGGCTCCGACCGTGTCCTTGTCCCAGTAGCGGTCGACAAGGTCGGCAGTCAGCTGGTAATTCACGTCCGGACCCACCGGCACAAGCTGCGCCCCGCCCTCGACCAGGCGCAGGAAGTGGCGGTTGCACGGGTAGCCTGGGTCGGCCAGCAGCCAATGTTTGCCTGGGTCGACCAGCAGACTGCTGGCCAGCAGCAGCGCACCGGAGCCCCCCGGGGTGATGAGGATGCGTTCAGGGTCGACACTCAGGCCGTAACGCTGGCCATAGAACCCGGCAATGGCTTCGCGCAGTGCCGGCAGGCCGCGTGCGGCGGTGTAGCGGGTGTGCCCGGCGGCCAGTGCTGCCTGGCCGGCGGCAACGATGGGCGCGGCCGTGGTGAAGTCCGGCTCGCCGATTTCCAGGTGGATCACATCGTGTCCGGCCGCCTGCAGCTCGTTGGCCCGGGCCAGCAGCGCCATGACGTGGAAGGGTTCGATGGCGCGGCTGCGCGCACTGTAGGGGTGGGCCATGACCTTCTCTCAATTGGGTCTAAACTGGAGATTCTACCTCTGCACGCCACCGAACGTGCGGCTCAGGCCGCTGTCAATTACCAGGATCGGGCGGGGTAGCGCACCCCCGATCTATCTGGTAAGTTCGGCGGCTCGCAGTCGCAGGGCCGGCGGGTGCCGGAGATGGAGCAGCCTGCGCATTGGATCAGATGAGTGAGAGGCGGTCTATTCATGTCCACCGTAGAAAAGCAAAAAGCCCAGACCATGTACGGTGTCGAGCCCTACGTAGAATCCAAAGGTGAAGAGTACATGGGCGAGCCCATGAAGAAGCACTTCACCAAGCTTCTCGGCGCCTGGAAGCAAGAGCTGATGACCAGTGTGGACCGCACTGTGGACCACATGAAGGACGAGGCAGCCAACTTCCCCGACCCGGCCGACCGTGCCAGTCAGGAAGAAGAATTCGCCCTGGAGCTGCGCAACCGCGATCGCGAGCGCAAGCTGATCAAGAAAATCGACAAGACCCTCGACAAGATCAAGGCCGACGAGTACGGCTGGTGCGAATCGTGCGGCATCGAGATCGGCCTGCGTCGCCTGGAGGCCCGCCCTACCGCCGACCTGTGCTTCGACTGCAAGGAAATCGCCGAGAAAAAGGAAAAGACGGTCGGCAAAGGCTGATCTTTCTTTCCACCTGAACGGGGCGCATCATGCGCCCCGTTTCATTTTATATGCCCAGCCTGACCATGACCCACTCAAGCTACATCGGGCGTTTCGCCCCCACCCCCAGCGGCTTCCTGCACTTCGGCTCGCTGGTCGCCGCCCTCGCCTCCTGGCTCGATGCCCGCGCCGTGAACGGCCGCTGGCTGCTGCGCATGGAAGACACCGACCCGCCTCGGGAAATGCCCGGTGCTCGCGATGCGATCCTGCAGACCCTGGAGCGCTACGGCCTGGAGTGGGACGGCGAAGTGGTGTTCCAGAGCCAGCGGCACGATGCCTATGCCGCGGTAGTCGACCGCCTGTTCAACATGGGCCTGGCCTACGCCTGCACCTGCTCGCGCAAGCAGCTTGAGGGTTACAACGGTATCTACCCGGGCCTTTGCCGCAATGCCGGGCATGCTAGGGATGGCGCAGCGATCCGCCTGCGCGTGCCAGAGCTGATCTACCGCTTTACCGACCGCGTACAGGGCGAGTTCCAGCAGCACCTGGGGCGTGAAGTGGGCGATTTCGTCATCCAGCGCCGCGACGGGCTGTATGCCTACCAACTGGCGGTGGTACTGGACGATGCCTGGCAAGGTGTTACCGACATCGTGCGTGGCGCCGACCTGCTCGACAACACCCCGCGCCAGCTGTACCTGCAAGAGTTGCTGGGCTTCTCGCAGCCGCGTTACCTGCATATTCCGCTGATCGTGCAGCCGGACGGGCACAAGCTGGGCAAGTCGTACCGCTCGCCGCCGCTGCAGGCGGACCAGGCGACACCGCTGTTGCTGCGGGCGTTGCGGGCGCTGGGGCAGGAAGCAGACCCCGAGTTGTTGCTGGCAACGCCGGCGGAGGTATTGGCGGTAGCTCGCAAACAGTGGCGGCCCGAGGCGATTGCACAGCGGACCACGGTGCCAGAGGCTGATTTGCGCTGAGGCAGGCCCGGCCCTTTCGCGGGTAAACCCGCTCCCACAGGGCCCTCACCACACCTGAGGAAAGCGCATTACCTGTGGGAGCGGGTTCACCCGCGAAGAGGCCGGCACAAGCAACCCACCCCTCAAAAACAAAAGCTCAATAAATTCAACCTCTTGGCGAACACTATGGATTCCCGCTAGCATCCCCCCAGCCATTTGCGCCAATAATAAGTCCAAGCCCGCAGCGCCCAACCATCGAGGCCAGCATGTACATCTATCGTTTGGTCCTGCTTCTGGTCGTGGGGATCTACCTGTTCTCCCCGGCCATCATGGACTGGTGGATCGAACCGACCGGAGCCTGGTACCGCCCTTACCTGCTCTGGCTGATCCTGATCGTCGTCACCTTCATCCTGCAGAGCCAACGAGATGCCGATGAGCTTTAGCCTGACCCAGATGATCCTGATCAGCGCCGCGTACCTCATGGTGCTGTTCGGTGTGGCCTGGATCAGCGAGCGGGGGTTGATCCCGCGCTCGATCATTCGCCACCCGCTGACCTACACCCTGTCGCTGGGCGTATACGCCAGTGCCTGGGCCTTCTATGGCTCGGTGGGCCTGGCCTACCAGTACGGCTACGGCTTCCTTGCCTGTTACCTGGGGGTGTCCGGCGCGTTCCTGCTGGCGCCAGTGCTGCTCTATCCGATCCTGAAGATCACCCGTACCTACCAGCTGTCCTCGCTGGCCGACCTGCTGGCGTTCCGCTTTCGCAGCACCTGGGCCGGGGCGCTGACCACCATCATCATGCTCATCGGCGTTCTGCCCTTGCTGGCCCTGCAGATCCAGGCGGTAGCCGACTCGATCAGTATCCTTACCGGTGAGCCGGTCAAGGCACGGGTGGCCTTCGCCTTCTGTACGCTCATCATCCTGTTCACCATCTTCTTCGGCTCGCGGCACATCGCCACACGCGAAAAGCACGAAGGGCTGGTGTTCGCCATCGCCTTCGAGTCGGTGATCAAGCTGCTGGCCCTGGGCGGTATCGGCCTGTATGCCCTGTATGGCGTGTTCGGCGGCCCGCACGAACTGGAAGTGTGGCTGCTGCAGAACCAGACCGCCCTGGCCGCTCTGCATACGCCGCTGCAGGAAGGTCCATGGCGCACCTTGCTACTGGTGTTCTTCGCCTCGGCCATCGTCATGCCGCACATGTACCACATGGCCTTCACCGAAAACCTCAACCCGCGCTCGCTGGTCAGCGCCAGCTGGGGCCTGCCGCTGTTCCTGCTGCTGATGAGCCTGGCCGTGCCGCTGGTGCTGTGGGCCGGCCTGCGCCTGGGCGCCACCACCAACCCCGAATACTTCACCCTGGGCCTGGGGCTTGCCGCCAACAACCAGGCACTGGCGCTGCTGGCCTACATCGGCGGCTTGTCGGCCGCCAGCGGGCTTATCATCGTCACAACCCTGGCGCTGTCGGGCATGGCCCTCAACCACCTGGTGCTGCCGCTGTACCAGCCGCCGGCCGAAGGCAACATCTACCGCTGGCTGAAGTGGACCCGCCGCGCGCTGATCGTCGCCATCATCACCGCGGGCTTCATGTTCTACCTCACCCAGAACAACCACCAGAGCCTGGCCAACCTGGGCATCGTCGCCTTCGTGGCCACGTTGCAGTTCCTGCCGGGCGTGCTGTCGGTGCTGTACTGGCCGACTGCCAACCGCCGTGGCTTCATCGCCGGCCTGCTGGCCGGCACCCTGGTGTGGATGGTGACCATGCTGCTGCCATTGCTGGGCAACCTGCAGGGCTTCTACATCCCGCTGCTGGACATGATCTACGTGCTGGACGACACCAGCTGGCACATGGCGGCCATCGCCTCGCTGGCGGCCAACGTGCTGTTGTTCACCCTGATCTCGCTGTTCACCAACGCCAGCAACGAAGAGGTAAGCGCCGCCGAAGCCTGCGCAGTGGACAATGTGCGCCGCCCGCAACGCCGCGAGCTGCACGCCGCCTCGCCACAGGAGTTCGCCACCCAACTGGCCAAGCCGCTGGGCGCCAAGGCCGCACAGAAGGAAGTGGAACAGGCCCTGCGCGATCTCTACCTGCCGTTCGACGAGCGCCGCCCCTATGCCTTGCGCCGCCTGCGCGACCGCATCGAGGCCAACCTGTCCGGCCTGATGGGGCCGAGCGTGGCCCAGGACATGGTCGAGACCTTCCTGCCGTACAAGTCCGGTAACGAAAACTACGTGACCGAGGACATCCACTTTATCGAAAGCCGCCTGGAAGACTACCACTCCCGCCTGACCGGCCTGGCCGCCGAGCTTGACGCCCTGCGCCGCTACCACCGCCAGACCCTGCAGGAACTGCCCATGGGCGTCTGCTCGCTGGCCAAGGACCAGGAAATCCTGATGTGGAACAAGGCCATGGAAGAGCTCACCGGCATCGCCGCCAAGCACGTGGTCGGCTCGCGCCTGGTCACCATCAGCGAACCCTGGCGCGGCCTGCTACAAGGCTTCATCAACGTGCCAGACGAGCACCTGCACAAGCAGCGCCTGGCGCTGGACGGCCAGCCGCGCTGGCTGAACCTGCACAAGGCGGCCATCGACGAGCCGCTGGCCCCGGGCAACAGCGGCCTGGTACTGCTGGTGGAGGATCTTACCGAAACCCAGGCCCTGGAAGACAAATTGGTGCACTCCGAACGCCTGGCCAGCATCGGCCGTCTGGCCGCCGGCGTGGCCCACGAAATCGGCAACCCGATCACCGGCATCGCCTGCCTGGCGCAGAACCTGCGCGAAGAGCGTGAGGGCGATGGCGAAATCATCGAGCTGTCCAGCCAGATTCTCGAACAGACCAAGCGGGTATCGCGCATCGTCCAGTCGCTGATGAGTTTCGCCCATGCCGGCGGCAGCCACCAGAACAGCGAAGAACCGGTATGCCTGGCCGAAGTGGCGCAGGACGCCATCGGTCTGCTGGCGTTGAACCGGCGCAATTTCGAAGTACAGTTCTTCAACCTCTGCGACCCGGAGCACTGGGCCGAAGGGGACCCGCAGCGCCTGGCCCAGGTGCTGATCAACCTGCTCTCCAACGCCCGCGACGCATCAAAGCCCGGCAGCGCCGTGCGCGTGCGCAGCGAAGTCAGCGAGCACACCGTCGACCTGATCGTCGAAGATGAGGGCAGCGGGATCCCGAAGAACATCATGGACCGCCTGTTCGAACCCTTCTTCACCACCAAGGACCCGGGCGAAGGAACCGGACTGGGGCTTGCTCTGGTCTATTCCATCGTGGAAGAGCATTATGGGCAAATCACCATCGACAGCCCGGCCGATATCGAACGGCAACGTGGCACCCGGATCCGCGTGACCCTGCCCCGGCATGTCGTAGCGACGTCCCCTGAAATTCGAGACCGTCGAGAGAATTGAATCAATGCCGCACATTCTGATCGTCGAAGACGAAACCATCATCCGCTCGGCCTTGCGTCGCCTGCTCGAACGGAACCAGTACCAGGTCAGCGAAGCCGGCTCGGTGCAGGAAGCCCAGGAACGCTTCAGCATTGCCACCTTCGACCTGATCGTCAGCGACCTGCGCCTGCCAGGCGCACCCGGCACCGAACTGATCAAGCTCGGCCAAGGCACCCCGGTGCTGATCATGACCAGCTACGCCAGCCTGCGCTCGGCGGTAGACTCGATGAAAATGGGCGCGGTGGACTACATCGCCAAGCCCTTCGACCACGACGAGATGCTGCAAGCGGTGGCGCGTATCCTGCGCGACCGGCAGAACGCTCCGGCTGCCGCACCGGCGGCCGAGCCACGCGCCACCAATGGCAAGGCCGCCCCGGCCGACAAAGGCAGCGCGGCAGCCGCCAACGGCGAAATCGGCATCATCGGCTCGTGCCCGCCGATGCAGGACATGTACAGCAAGATCCGCAAGGTCGCGCCCACCGATTCCAACGTGCTGATCCAGGGCGAGTCGGGCACCGGTAAAGAGTTGGTCGCACGCGCCCTGCACAACCTGTCGCGTCGGGCCAAGGCACCAATGATTTCGGTGAACTGTGCGGCCATTCCCGAGACACTGATCGAGTCCGAGCTGTTCGGCCACGAGAAAGGCGCGTTCACCGGCGCCAGCGCCGGGCGCGCTGGCCTGGTGGAGGCTGCCGATGGCGGTACCCTGTTCCTCGACGAAATCGGCGAACTGCCGCTGGAAGCCCAGGCCCGCCTGCTGCGCGTGCTGCAGGAAGGCGAGATTCGCCGGGTGGGTTCGGTACAGTCGCAAAAGGTCGATGTACGCCTGATCGCCGCGACCCACCGCGACCTGAAGAACCTGGCCAAGGCCGGCCAGTTCCGTGAAGACCTGTATTACCGCCTGCACGTGATCGCCCTGAAACTGCCTGCCCTGCGCGAGCGCGGCAGCGACGTCAACGAGATCGCCAGCGCCTTCCTAGCCCGCCAGAGCGCGCGCATCGGCCGCGACGACCTGCACTTCTCGGCCGAAGCCGAGCAGGCCATTCGTCACTACAGCTGGCCGGGTAACGTGCGAGAGCTGGAGAACGCCGTGGAGCGTGCGGTGATCCTCAGCGAGAGTGCGGAAATTTCCGCCGACCTGCTGGGCATCGACATCGAGCTGGGTGACCTGGAGGAGGACGAAATCCTCGATAACGCCCTGGTCGGGGCCAGTACGGCCAATGCCAGCCATGAGCCGACCGAGGACCTGTCGCTGGAAGACTACTTCCAGCACTTCGTGCTCGAGCATCAGGACCACATGACCGAGACCGAGCTGGCCCGCAAGCTCGGAGTCAGCCGCAAGTGCCTGTGGGAACGCCGCCAGCGCCTGGGTATCCCGCGGCGCAAGAGCAACGCTACCAGCGAGTAACCGCGCTGCCTGGGCGGGAGGCTCCTCCTGCCCCTGTCTACAACCTCTCCAGCCTCTTCGCGGTCATGCCCGCTCTCATAGAACAACACATGACTCATTGGTTCGGCGAGGTTCTGTAGGAGCAGCCTTGTGCTGCGAAGAGGCCGGGGCTGACAAAGCCTGTCTATTGGCTGTACCGGCCTCTTCGCAGCACAAGGCTGCTCCTACATAGGACGCGTCAATCGAGCGATATTGGTTCTCTGCGCGAAAGCGCAGCCCAAAGGGCTGGGCAATCTCCCACAGGAATTTCACTGCCCTAAAGGGTGGCGCCCCCCCTGTGAGAGCGGGCGTGCCCGCGAAAGGGCCAGCAAAGCCAGCGCACACACCCCGGTAACACATCAGCCCCCGCAAAAATCTGTTACCCAAGCTTTCCGCCGTAACAGTTCCCGAGGCGTACGGTAACGAAATTTCGACATTTTCGACCGCTGAAAAACTGCTCGCCACCTCCAACCCATTGATTTTACTGGGTTTGCAAAAGTTGGCACGGCACCTGCTATATGTCTGGTACAAGAACAATAACAAGCACTGCAACTCAGAATAAGAACAAGACGAAACGGCTCACGCACAATAAAAACAAGACGGCGGAGGCGCAGCTAACTGATTCTTTTGGAGAGGATGCGTGTTTGGGGCTTGCCCCACAACCAGGCAGAGAACAATAAAAACTGCACTAAAAAGCAGCGCCTGAACTGGTTGGATCGACAGATCAACGTGACATCAGCGACCAAAGCAATCCGTTTGCTCTTAACCCCTGGATTGGGGGTCGTCCACAAGCTTCGAGATTTGTGGACAGGGCACTCAACAAAAACAAGAAGCCCAGCAGAAAAACAATAAGAGCACGCAACGACTTCTTGGGGAGCTTAGGCTCCCCTTGTCGTTTCTACCCTTCTGGCAGGCATCCTGCTACCCGCCTACACCATTCCTTGAGTAAATGCTAGAATCCCCGCCCATCATGCGGCCATTCTCCTATTCTTGGCCGAACATTCCTTCAAACAGTGCATCCCATGCTGAAGAAGCTGTTCCAGTCGTTCCGCCCGCCCGTACCGGGCCCGCACCACAGGCGCACCACGCCTGAGGTGATCAACAAGAGCCAGCACTCGCTGCAACGCCACCAATTCAGCCGCCATGCGGTGAACATCGTGGAACGCCTGCAGAGCGCCGGTTACCAGGCTTACCTGGTCGGTGGCTGTGTCCGCGACCTGATGCTGGGCATCACGCCGAAAGACTTCGACGTCGCCACCAGTGCCACTCCTGAACAGGTCCGTGCCGAGTTCCGCAACGCACGCATCATTGGCCGCCGCTTCAAGCTGGTCCACGTGCATTTCGGACGTGAAATCATCGAAGTCGCAACTTTCCGCGCCCACCATTCGGAAGACGACCAGGGCGACAGCCACCGTTCGTCGCACAATGCCAGTGGCCGCATTCTGCGTGACAACGTGTACGGCACCCTGGAAGAGGACGCGCAACGTCGCGACTTCACCATCAACGCCCTGTACTACGACCCGGTCAGCGAGCGCATCCTCGACTACGCCAACGGCGTGCACGATATCCGCAACCGCTTGCTGCGCCTGATCGGCGACCCTACCCACCGCTATCAGGAAGACCCGGTGCGCATGCTGCGCGCGGTGCGCTTCGCCGCCAAGCTCGACTTCGGCATCGAAAAACACACGGTCCAGCCGATTCGAGAGCTGGCCCCACTGCTGCGCGAAATTCCGCCAGCGCGCCTGTTCGAAGAGAGCCTCAAGCTGTTCCTCTCCGGCCAGGGGGCCATCGTCTTCGAAATGCTGGTCGACCTTCAGTTGTTCGAGCCGCTGTTCCCGGCCAGTTCGCATGCCCTGGACGAGCGCCCGACCTACACCCACACGCTGATCAGCCAAGCGCTGAACAACACCGACCTGCGCGTGAAGCAAGGCAAACCGGTAACCCCGGCCTTCCTCTTCGCCGCGCTGCTGTGGCCAGCCCTGCCGGCCCGCGTGCTGCACCTGCAGAACCAAGGCGTGCCGCCGATCCCGGCCATGAACGGTGCGGCCCACGACCTGATCGCCGAGCAATGCGCACGCATCGCCATCCCCAAGCGCTTCACCCTGCCGATCCGCGAGATCTGGGACATGCAGGAGCGCCTGCCACGCCGCAGCGGCAAGCGCGCCGATGTGCTGCTGGACAACCCGCGTTTCCGCGCCGGCTACGACTTCCTGCTGCTGCGGGAAAGCGCCGGGGAAGAAACCGACGACCTCGGCCAGTGGTGGACCGACTACCAGGATGCCAACGACAGCGAGCGCCGCGAGATGATCCGCGAACTGGGCAGCCGTGACGAAGGCACCGGCGCCGGCCCGCGCAAACGCAAGCGCAGCGGTGGCAAGCGCAAGCGCAGTGGCGACGAGGCGTTCGAGTGAGTACCCGCGCCTATATCGGCCTGGGCAGCAACCTGGACGCACCTGCCGAGCAGCTGCGCAGCGCCTTGCAGGCCCTCGACCAGGTCGAAGCCACACGCCTGGTGGCGGCCTCGGCCCTGTATACCAGCGATTCGCTGCTGCCCGGCCAGCCGCGCTACACCAACGCCGTCGCCGCCCTGGACACCGCCCTGCCACCGCTGGCCCTGCTCGATGCACTGCAGGCCATCGAGAACGATCAGGGCCGCGTGCGCAAGGAACGCTGGGGCCCGCGCACACTGGACCTGGACATCCTGCTGTTCGGCGACCAGGTGCTTGATGAGCCACGCCTGAAAGTGCCGCATTACCACATGCATGCCCGGCCTTTTGTGCTGTACCCGCTGGCGGAACTGGTACCGGGCGATTTCCGCCTGGCCGACGGCCGCGCCCTTGCGCAACTGCTCGACGACTGCCCGTTCGTCGGCCTGGAACGCCTGTAAACCGGGCGTTCCAGCCTTGCACACTGGCGCGGTAACGCCAGTAACACCCTGATCGTAACAATGCGGTAACAGGGTGATTGACTTCCCCCACCTCGCTCACGACTATAGGCGTCCCGTGTGGCACCAAAGTGCCGCATACCCGTATTTAGGCCCGGACGGACCTGTGCCCGAACATCACGCGCGATGATGTGCCGCTCCGGAAAATGACTACACGCGTTGAATGCAGTCGTTTCTTACAGCGCCTGAACGAGGAATTTCCTACATGCCTGAAGTAACCCTGACCACCCTCAATGGCCTCAAGGCCAAGGGTGAAAAAATCACCATGCTGACCTGCTACGACGCGACCTTCGCCAAGGCTGCCAGCCAGGCCGGTGTCGAAGTGTTGCTGGTGGGCGACTCGCTGGGCATGGTCCTGCAAGGCCACGACAGCACACTGCCGGTGACCACCGCGGACATGGCCTACCATACAGCCAGCGTTAAACGTGGCAACGACGGTGCGCTGATCCTTGCCGACCTGCCGTTCATGGCGCACGCCACACCAGAGCTGGCCTTTGCCAACAGCGCCACGCTGATGCAGGCCGGCGCCCACATGATCAAGATCGAAGGCGCGGCCTGGCTGGCCGAGACCATCCGCCTGCTGGCCGAGCGTGGCGTGCCAGTATGCGCGCACATGGGCCTGACACCGCAGACTGTCAACGTGATGGGCGGCTACAAGGTCCAGGGCCGCCAGGAAGCCCAGGCCCGGCAGATGCGCGCCGACGCGATCGCCCTGGAACAGGCCGGTGCAGCCATGCTGCTGCTCGAATGCGTGCCCAGCGAACTGGCGGCAGAAATCACCAGTGCCGTATCCATCCCGGTGATCGGCATTGGGGCTGGCAACGGCACCGATGGCCAGGTCCTGGTCCTGCACGACATGCTCGGCCTGTCGCTGAGCGGCCGCGTACCGAAGTTCGTGAAGAACTTCATGCAAGGCCAGCCGGATATCCACAGCGCCCTCGTCGCTTACGTCGAGGCGGTCAAGCAAGTCAGCTTCCCAGGCAGCGAACACGGGTTCAGTGCATGAATACAGTCAAGACCGTCCGCGAACTGCGCGCCGCAGTCGCCCGCGCCCGCGGTGAAGGCAAGCGCATCGGCTTCGTGCCTACCATGGGCAACCTGCACAGCGGCCATGCCGCCCTGGTGACCAAGGCTGCACAGCGCGCCGATTTCGTGGTCGCCAGCATCTTCGTCAACCCACTGCAGTTCGGCGCCAACGAAGACCTCGACAAGTACCCGCGCACCCTGGCCGCCGACCAGGAGCGCCTGCTCCAGGCTGGCTGCAATCTGCTGTTCGCTCCCAGCGTCGAAGAGATGTACCCCGACGGCATGAGCGTGCAAACCCGCGTCAGCGTACCCCACCTTTCCGAAGGCCTGTGCGGCGCCAGCCGGCCCGGCCATTTCGAAGGCGTGGCCACCGTGGTCAGCAAGCTGTTCAACATGGTCCAGCCCGACCTTGCCGTGTTCGGTGAAAAGGACTTCCAGCAGCTGGCGGTTATCCGCGCCATGGTGCGCGACCTGAACATGCCGATCCAGATCATCGGCGAGCCCACCGTGCGGGCCGAGGACGGCCTGGCGCTGTCGTCGCGTAACGGCTACCTCACGCCGGAGCAGCGTGCTACGGCACCTGCGCTGTACCGCACGCTACAGCATATCGCTGGTGCCATCCGCCATGGCCAGCGGGACTTTGCCGCACTGGTTGCCGAAGGCAAGGCGCAGTTGACCGCCGCGGGTTTCCGCCCGGATTACCTTGAGGTGCGTCATGCGGTAAGCCTGCGACCCGCGATGATCGATGATCGTGATCTGGTGGTGATTGCGGCGGCTTACCTGGGTAACACACGGTTGATCGACAACCTGTACCTTCATCTGGAAGAGAAGACCGCGTAACGGCCCGGGGCTGCCTTGCAGCCCATTCGCAGCACAAGGCTGCTCCTACAGAAACCACCTTCTTCTGTAGGAGCAACCTTGTGCTGCGAGTGGGGCGCAAAGCGCCCCCAAATTCCCCCGCCATACCCATTCCCTGCAAGTGGCCTTTGCCTATAATGGTGCCAGCCTGAACCCGGCAATGAGTGCCGTGTCCAAGGTCTCACCACGCACCAAGGGAACCCCGCGCAATGGCGTATTACCGTACACCCCACGATGTCACGGCCCTGCCCGCCTGGCAGGCGCTCCAGCAACACCGCGACGCCATGCAAGGTTTCAGCATGCGCGAAGCCTTCGCCGCCGATACCAAGCGCTTCGACCAGTTCTCCCTGAGCTCCTGCGGCCTGTTCCTCGACTATTCGAAAAACCTGATCACCGAACAAAGCCGCGACCTGCTGGTGAACCTGGCCAACGAAGTGGGCCTGCAGGACGCCATCAAGTCGATGTTCAGCGGCGAAATCATCAACGCCTCCGAAGGTCGCCCGGTGCTGCACACCGCCCTGCGCCGGCCGGTAGGCGACAAGCTCAGCGTCAACGGCGTGAACGTCATGCCGGAAGTACACAAGGTACTCAACCAGATCACCGAACTGGTCGGCCGCATTCACGACGGCCTGTGGCGCGGCTACAGCGAAAAACCGATCACCGACGTGGTCAACATCGGCATCGGCGGCTCGTTCCTCGGCCCCGAACTGGTGTCCGAGGCGCTGCTGCCCTACGCCCAGCGCGGCGTGCGCTGCCACTACCTGGCGAACATCGACGGCAGTGAGTTCCACGAGCTGTCGGCCAACCTGCGCGCCGAAACCACCCTGTTCATCGTCTCGTCGAAGTCGTTCAACACCCTCGAGACCTTGAAGAACGCAATGGCCGCGCGTACCTGGTACCTGGCCCAAGGCGGCTCGGAAGCCGAGCTGTATCGCCACTTCATCGCCGTTTCCAGTAATAAGGCCGCCGCCGTGGCCTTCGGCATCCGCGAAGAAAACATCTTCCCGATGTGGGACTGGGTGGGCGGGCGCTACTCGCTGTGGTCGGCCATCGGCCTGCCGATCGCCCTGGCCATCGGTACCGCCAACTTCAAGGAACTGCTGTCCGGTGCCTACACCATGGACCAGCACTTCCAGACCGCGCCGTTCGACAAGAACATGCCGGTGCTGCTGGCCCTGCTGGGCGTGTGGTACGGCAACTTCTGGGGCGCCCAGAGTCACGCGATCCTGCCGTACGACCATTACCTGCGCAACATCACCAAGCACCTGCAACAGCTGGACATGGAGTCCAACGGCAAGAGCGTGCTGCAGGACGGCACCCCGGTGAAGACCGACACCGGTCCGGTTATCTGGGGTGGCGTCGGCTGCAACGGCCAGCATGCCTACCACCAGCTGCTGCACCAGGGCACTCAGCTGATTCCGGCCGACTTCATCGTGCCGGTGGTGAGCTTCAACCCGGTGGCCGACCATCATCAGTGGCTGTACGCCAACTGCCTGTCGCAGAGCCAGGCGCTGATGTTGGGCAAAACCCGCGAGGAAGCCGAGGCAGAGCTGCGTGGCAAAGGCCTGAACGAAGCGGACATCGAAAAGCTGGCCCCGCACAAGGTGATCCCGGGCAACCGCCCGAGCAACACCCTGGTGGTGGAACGCATCAGCCCGCGCCGCCTGGGCGCGCTGGTGGCGATGTACGAGCACAAGGTGTTCGTGCAGAGCGTGATCTGGGGCATCAACGCTTTCGATCAGTGGGGCGTGGAGCTGGGCAAAGAATTGGGCAAGGGCGTTTACCAACGCCTGGTCGGCAGCCTGGAAGACAGCGCCGAAGATGGTTCCACCCAAGGCCTGATCAACTACTTCCGCGGCCGTCACCGCGGTTGATCCCAAAGCCGTCACACGGTCGCTTCGTGTAGGAGCGGCCTTGTGTCGCGATGGGCCGCAGAGCGGCCCCAACAATTGATGCGCCAGCGCTGAAATCCCGGGGCCGCTCTGCGGCCCATCGCGACACAAGGCCGCTCCTACAGGGACCGAGTCTACCCTCAAGGAACATCACCTCTGGCTACACTGTCCTATCGAATAGCCGTTGCAGTCCATCGCCCCTTACAAGAGCAGGACCACCCGCCATGTTCGATATCCGCAACTACCCCCAGGCCCTGGCCGTCAGCCAGTCCGCCGCCCTAACCCCCGACGAGTACCACCGCCTCTACCGCCAGTCGGTGGATGACCCCGACACATTCTGGGCCGAACAGGCCAAGCGCCTGGAGTGGTTCAAGCCCTGGTCGAGCGTGCAGCAATGCGACCTGAAGACCGGCAGCGCCCGCTGGTTCGACGGCGCCCAGCTCAACGTCAGCTACAACTGCGTCGACCGCCACCTGGCCCGACGCGGCGAACAGACCGCCCTGCTGTGGGAAGGCGATGACCCCAAGGATTCCAAGGCCATCACCTACCGCGAACTGCACCGCCAGGTCTGCCGCCTGGCCAATGCACTGAAAGCACGCGGGGTGAAGAAAGGCGACAGGGTGTGCATCTACATGCCGATGATCCCCGAGGCCGCCTTCGCCATGCTTGCCTGCACCCGCATCGGTGCCATCCACTCGGTGGTGTTCGGCGGCTTCTCGCCCGATGCCTTGCGCGACCGTATCCTCGATGCCGACTGCCGTACGGTGATCACCGCCGATGAAGGTGTGCGCGGCGGCAAACGCATCCCACTGAAGCAGAACGTCGACAAGGCCCTGGCCAGCTGCCCCGCGGTCAGCAGCGTATTCGTGGTGCGCCGTACCGGCGGCGATGTCGTCTGGGCCGAAGGCCGTGACCTCTGGTACCACGAGGCAACGGAAAAGGCCGGCGACGACTGCGTTCCCGAGCCGATGGGTGCAGAAGACCCGCTGTTCATCCTCTACACCTCCGGCAGCACCGGCAAACCCAAAGGCGTGCTGCACACTACCGGCGGCTACCTGCTGCAGGCCACCCTCACCTTCAAGGTGGTGTTCGACTACCGTGACGGCGAGGTGTTCTGGTGCACCGCCGATGTCGGCTGGGTGACCGGCCACAGCTACATCGTCTATGGTCCGCTGGCCAATGGCGCGATCTCGCTGATGTTCGAAGGCGTGCCCAACTACCCGGACACCTCGCGCTTCTGGCAAGTGGTGGACAAACACAAGGTGAACATCTTCTACACCGCCCCGACCGCCCTGCGCGCGCTGATGCGCGAGGGCTCCGCGCCGCTGCAGAGTACTTCACGCCAGAGCCTGCGCCTGCTGGGCAGCGTCGGCGAGCCGATCAACCCGGAAGCCTGGGAGTGGTATTTCGAAGAAGTCGGGCAAAAGCGCTGCCCCATCGTCGATACCTGGTGGCAGACCGAGACAGGCGGCATCATGCTCACCCCGCTGCCCGGCTCGCAGTCGCTCAAGCCCGGCTGTGCCACCCAGCCCATGTTCGGCGTACAACCAGTGCTGCTGGACGAAAAGGGCAAGCTCATCGAGGGCCCCGGTGCCGGCCTGCTGGCGATCAAGGCCAGCTGGCCCGGGCAGATCCGAAGTGTCTATGGCGACCATCAGCGCATGGTCGACACCTACTTCAAGCCGATGCCCGGCTATTACTTCACCGGCGACGGTGCCCGCCGCGATGCCGATGGAGACTACTGGATCACCGGGCGTATCGATGACGTGATCAACGTTTCCGGTCATCGTATCGGTACCGCCGAAGTGGAAAGCGCGCTGGTGCTGCATGACAGCGTTGCCGAAGCGGCGGTGGTCGGTTACCCCCACGACCTCAAGGGCCAAGGCGTTTACGCCTTCGTCACACCGATGAATGGTGTAACACCGGACGACGCGCTCAAGGCCGAGCTACTGGCCCTGGTCAGCAAGGAAATCGGCAGTTTCGCCAAGCCCGAGCTGATCCAGTGGGCTCCGGCGCTGCCCAAGACACGCTCAGGCAAGATCATGCGGCGTATACTGCGCAAGATCGCCTGCAACGAACTCGACAACCTGGGCGATACCTCGACCCTGGCCGACCCCAGCGTGGTGCAGGGCCTGATCGACAAACGCCTCAACCAGTAACCGGCGGCCGTTGCCCATGGCCGCCCTGAACCACAGGTCGCCATGGAAGCCCTTCGCCGCCGCATCGAAACCCAGGTCATGAGCCTTACCGGGCTGGCCCTCGGCCAGCTCGACCTGGAATCGCCCAAAGGTGACCCCGGGCTGTTCGGCCCGCACAGCATCAGCTGGCGGATACATGGCGACTTCCCGAGCATGCTGGTCGGTGGCATCAGTGCCCTCATGCTGCAGTTGCTGCACCCGCTGGCCCTGGCCGGGGTGTGGGACCATTCCAACTTCCGTGAAGACCTGCTCGGTCGCCTGCGCCGCACCAGCCAATTCATCTCGGGCACCACCTTCGGCGCCACCCGCGATGCCGAGTGGCTGATCGACAAGGTGCGTACCATCCACCTGCAGGTAACCGGCACCGCGCCGGATGGCCGCCCGTATGCGGCCAGCGACCCGGACCTGCTGACCTGGGTGCACGTGGCGGAAGTCAGCAGCTTTCTCGCCGCCCACCTGCGTTACCGCAACCCGCAACTAGCGCGCGCCGAGCAGGATGCCTACTACGCAGAGATCGCATTGATTGCCGAGCGCCTTGGCGCCCGCGACGTGCCGCGCTCGTGCCAGCAGGTCGAGGACTATCTGCAGCACATGCGTCCGCAGTTGCACTGCGACGCACGCAGCCATGAGGTGGTCGGCATCCTCCTCGATGCCCCCGCCCCCAGCCGACTGGCACAGCCGGTGGGCAAGCTGATGCTGCACGCCGGCATCGACCTGCTGCCGGGCTGGGCCCAGACCATGCTCGGGCTACAGCACGGTCCGTTGCAGCGGCGCATGATCCGCCTGGGCCTGCAACGCACTGCGCCAGTACTGCGCTGGGCGATGCGCGACGGCTCGGCGCACCGGGCCAAACGGCGCATGGGTATCGAATGAGGTCAACTGGTCGCCTCAGCGGAACTGATTTAACGTGCCATACTCCAAGCTCTCCTGCTTAGACAGACGAAGCGACACATGTACAAAGGATTGACTCGCGCCGCTGGCGCACTGCTGGCCCTGGTAGCCCTCTACAGCCTTCTTGGCTATTTCGTTCTCCCCGGTGTCGCGCTGCGCATCGCCAACCAACAGTTGGCCCAGTACGCAACCGTGCCTGCCCACCTCGAACGGATCGAATTCAACCCCTTCAGCCTCGAGCTGACACTGTGGGGCCTGCAGATCGGCGAGCCTGGCAAGGAGCAGGTCGGCTTCGACCGGCTGTACGCCAACCTTTCGCTCGACAGTCTATGGAGCGGTGCCCTGCACCTGGACGCAGTGGAACTGGTCAAACCGCGCAACGAAGTGCTGTTCGCCAAGGACGGTACTCTCAACCTGACCCGCCTGTTCAAACTGCCAGCCAGCGAAGCCAAGCCTGACGAGCCACCCAGCGACCCGTTCCCGCTACGCATCGGCAGCATCAAGCTCAGCGATGGCTACCTGCACTTCGAGGACCTGCGCCCGAGCGAGCCGATCGAGTTCCTCTACGACAACATGAACCTGGAGCTGAAAAATCTCAGCACCCTGCCCAACGACAATGCCGACATGACCCTGGTGGCCATCGGCCCCAACGGCGGGCGCATCGACTGGAAAGGCACCCTTAGCCTGGCGCCAATCGCCTCTGAAGGCACACTGAAGATCACCGAAGGCAAGATGAAGGCATTCTGGCCCTATGTGCGCGATGCCGTGCCACTGGTGCTGGAAGACGGCGTGGTCAGCCTCGACACCCACTACAAGCTCAACCTCGCCAAACAGACCGAACTGTTGCTGGACAACGCGTCGGTGCGCATCGCCCCGTTTGCCATCAAGGCCCCGGATGGCCGCCCGCTGGCACGCCTGGCCAGCCTGGAGGTAAGCGAAACCTCGGTCGACCTGGTCAAGCAGCTGGTCACCGTGGGCAAGATCCGCAGCGAAAAACTGGAAACCTGGGCCGCGCTGGAAAAGGACGGCCAGCTCGACTGGCAGAAACTGTTCGCCAGCCAGCCGGCCAAGGCTACGCCGAAGGAAAAGGCCGAACCGGCCGCCGCCGAGCCCACGCCCGAACAGCAAGCCGCCAAGGAGCCGAGCAAACCCTGGCAGGTGCTGCTCAAGGATGTGCAACTGCGTAACTACCTGGTGCACTTGGCAGACCGTACCCAGAAGGAGCCGGTGGCCCTCGACGTCGGCCCGCTCAACGCCGACCTGCAAGGTTTCGACAGCCTCAACAAATCGCCCTTCACCCTCAAGCTCGATACCGGCGTGGGCAAGCAAGGCAAACTGCAAGCGGCCGGCCAGGTCAACCTGGCGCCCATCTGGGCCAAGCTGGACGTGAGCACCCGCGATATCGACCTGCGAGTGGCCCAGGCCTATATCAGCCCGTTCATCCTGCTGGAGCTGCGCAGCGGCATGCTCGCCAGCGACCTCAAGGTCGACCTGAAGAACACCGCACCACTGGCCTTCAGTGTTACCGGCAAGGCACAGGTCAGCCAGCTGCACACCCTCGACACCATCAAGAGCCGTGACTTCGTCAAATGGCAGCAGGTGAACGTCGACGGCCTGTCCTACGTGCACGGCGATGCGCTGTCGATCGACAAAGTGACCCTGCTGCAACCCTATGCGCGTTTCATCATCAACGAAGACCGCACGACCAACATCAACGATCTGCTGATCCCGCAGCCGGCCGGCGCCCCGGCGACCAGCCAGTCCAAGCCGGCCTCCGCCGGCAACGACAAGCCGCTGGGCATCCACATCGGCCAGATCGACATCAACGACGGCTCGGCCAACTTCGCCGACCTGTCCCTCACCCCCAACTTCGCCACGGCCATCCAGCAGCTGAACGGCCGGATCGGCACCATCGACAATCGCAAGCCGGTGCCGGCCAAGGTCGACGTCAAGGGCAAGGTCGACCGCTACGCACCGGTCACCATCAAAGGCGCCCTCAACCCGTTCAACCCGCTGGCCAGCCTGGATATCGCCACCAGCTTCAAGCGGGTCGAGCTGACCACACTCACACCCTACTCCGGCAAGTTCGCCGGCTTCCGTATCCGCAAGGGCCGGCTCAACCTCGACCTGCATTACCTGATCACCAATGGCCAGCTGAAGGCCGAGAACAAGGTGGTGGTTGAGCAGTTGCAGTTGGGCGAGAAGGTCGACAGCCCGGACGCAGTGGACCTCCCTATCCGCCTGGCGGTGGCACTGCTGAAGGATACCGAAGGCAAGATCTCGATCGAGCTGCCAGTATCCGGAGACCTCAACAACCCGCAGTTCAGCGTGATGCCGATCGTCTGGCAAACCCTGCGCAACCTGGTGTTGCGTGCGGCGCAGGCGCCGTTCAAGTTCATTGGCGGGCTGGTTGCCGGCGGTGGCTCGGAAGATCTGGGCAATGTGTCCTTCGCCCCGGGCTCCAGCGAGCTTAGTGGCGACGCTCAGGCATCGTTGGACAAATTGGCGTCGGCCCTGAAGGAACGCCCGGAGCTGCGCCTGGAAATCGAAGGCACCAGCGCCCAGGCCAGCGACGGCCCGCTGATCGCCCAGCAGCGCCTGGAGCGTGAGTACCAGGCCACCTGGTACAAGATCCTGCAGCGCCGCGGTGACAAGGTACCGGCCAATGCCTCGATGCTGGTGGTCGACGACAGCGAAAAACCGGCGATGCTCGAAGGCATCTACCGTAACCGCCTGAAGCAACAGCCGCCTGCGGAATGGGAGCAATTGGGCCGCGACGAGCGCACCGCCAAGCTGCGCGAGGCGGTGATCAAGTCCTGGGCCGAGAGTACTGCGCTACTGCGCACGCTGGGCCAGGAGCGGGCCAGCAGCATCAAGGATTACCTGGTAGACAAAGGCCAGCTGGAAGATGACCGGGTGTACTTCATCGATACCAACCTGGGCCAGGCCGAGAGCGATGGGCGGGTGGTGACGCCGATGCATCTGGATGCCGAGTAACTTCTACTAGCAGGGCTGGCCTCTTCGCGGGTAAACCCGCTCCCACAAGGTATGCGCCGGCCTTGAGCTGTGCGCAATCCCTGTGGGAGCGGGCAAGCCCGCGAAGAGGCCGGTACAGGCCTCACACCAACCGCTGCCCCGACACCGCCGGGTGGTACAACGGCTGCACCTTGTTCCCTGCCGGGTCCAGCAGGTGGAAGCTGCGCGCCCCGTCACCATGGTTGAACGGCCGGTCCAGCAGGGTCACGCCATGGGCCTTGAAATACTGGTACCAGGCCTCCAGCTCCTCCACGCTATCGACGATGAACCCATAGTGGTCCAAGGTCTGCAACCCATTGGCCGCTCCAGCCCCGCGCCCCAGCGACAGGTTGTCGTTACCACAAGTGAGATACACCAGGTCTTCGTTGGCGCGGTTCAGCACTTCCATGCCCAGCACATCGACGTAGAAGCGTTCGCACTCCTCCAGGTTGGGCACCAACAAGGCAATATGGCGCAGGCCGTTCAGGCGGCCAGGGCGTGCAGGCAATTCGGACATTGGCGAGGCTCCATTTTTGTATACAATTCAAAATAGAATTTAAAACAAAAGGAGAGCCTTGTGTATAGTCTGTTCATCAAGACCCGTGTGAAGTCCGGTTGCGCCGAGGATTTCCTGACCGCGATCAAGGTCAATGCCGCGGCTTCCGTCGCCACCGAACCTGGTTGCCTGGTGTTCGATGTGTCGCAGGACCGGGTCGACCCGGAGGTGATCTACCTGTACGAGATCTACCGCGACGATGCAGCCTATGAAGCGCATACCCAGACCGCGCACTTTCGCGATAGCCGGCCATTGGTCGAGCCGCTGATCGTCGAGCAGGAATGCTTCGAGAGCGATGTGATCGCGCGTAACCCGGTGTACTAGCCGCCAATGAAAAGCCCCGGCAAATAGCCGGGGCTCGGAGCGAAGGTGGCCAAATCCGTTTGGCCGACGGGACATTCCTTATTCGGCTTTCAGGCCGTCAGACATGACGCTTTTCACGCCCTTGATGTTCTTGGTGATGCGTACTGCTTCTTCTTTCTGGGATTGAGTGATCGCCACGTCAGACGACAGCGAGACGACGCCTTGGCTGGTCTCGACTTTGATGTCGCTGCCTGGAATACCTTTTTCAGTCAGCAGGTCCGCTTTCACCTTGGTAGTGATCCAGGTGTCGGAACCTTCCTGCTTGGCGTTATCCACGGTGTTGGCAGCCAACATGACTGGAGCCTGGGTTGGCTCCGCAGCGAATGCGCCGTTAGCCATGGTCAGGGTCAGGGCGGTAGCAGTAGCGGCAGCAATGGCGAACTTCTTCATGTGAGTCACTCCTGTTTTTTCGAAAGGTCTGCGCCGTATGTCCTGGCGTCAGATATGGAGGTAGTTGCATGCGCTGTGCCAGCTTTTCCGTCTCGCTTGTTTTCTTTCAAATCAATAAGTTAGCGAAAAACCAGCATTCCCGTCGTCGTGCATTTTGCAATCTGCACGGTAAACCTGCATGCAAGATGCAAGTCCGCAAAAGGTTCCCTTTCGCCCATGAAAAAAGGGCCCCGAAGGGCCCTTTTCCTGTTGCGTGGCGGTCGCTTAGACGCCCGAGGCCTTGGCCGCGGCAACGTCCTTGATCGACAGCTTGATACGGCCGCGGTTATCCACGTCCAGTACCAGTACTTCGACTTCCTGGCCTTCTTTCAGGATGTCGGTGACTTTCTCGACGCGAGCATCGCTCAGCATGGAGATGTGCACCAGGCCGTCCTTGCCAGGCAGGATGTTTACGAACGCACCGAAGTCGACGATGCGCTCGACCTTGCCGACGTAGATCTTGCCGATCTCGGCTTCGGCGGTAATGCCCAGGATGCGTTGCTTGGCAGCATCTGCCGCTTCCTTGGTTTCGCCGAAGATCTTGATCGAGCCATCGTCTTCGATGTCGATCGAAGCCTTGGTCTCTTCGCAGATGGCGCGAATGGTGGCGCCGCCTTTACCGATGACGTCACGGATCTTGTCGGTGTCGATCTTCATCGCGATCATGGTCGGGGCGTTGGCCGACAGCTCGCTACGCGACTGGGCGATGATCTGGTTCATCTGGCCGAGGATATTCAGGCGCGCTTCCAGGGCCTGGCCCAGGGCGATCTCCATGATCTCTTCGGTGATACCGTTGATCTTGATGTCCATCTGCAGCGCGGTAACACCCTTGGCGGTACCGGCTACCTTGAAGTCCATGTCGCCCAGGTGGTCTTCGTCACCCAGGATGTCGGTCAGGACGGCGAACTTGTCACCTTCCTTGACCAGGCCCATGGCGATACCGGCAACCGGTGCCTTCATCGGTACACCAGCGTCCATCAGGGCCAGGGAAGCACCACAGACCGAAGCCATGGAGCTGGAACCGTTGGATTCGGTGATTTCCGATACCACGCGGATGGTGTACGGGAACTCGCTGTCGCTCGGCAGCATGGCCTGCACGCCACGACGGGCCAGGCGACCGTGGCCGATTTCACGACGGCCAGCGCCGCCCATGCGACCGCACTCACCCACCGAGAATGGCGGGAAGTTGTAGTGCAGCATGAACGGGTCTTTTTTCTCGCCTTCCAGGGTGTCCAGCAGCTGGGCGTCACGGGCAGTACCCAGGGTCGCAACGACCAGGGCCTGGGTTTCGCCACGGGTGAACAGCGCCGAACCGTGAGTCTTCGGCAATACGCCGACTTCGATGTTCAGCGGGCGCACGGTGCGGGTGTCACGACCGTCGATACGTGGTTTGCCGTTGACGATGTTCTCACGGACGGTGCGGTATTCCAGCTCGCCGAAGATTTCCTTGATGGCGCCGGCGGACGGGCCGGTCTCTTCGTTGCTCAGACGGGCAACAGCCTCGTCGCGCAGCTGGCCCAGGCGGTTGTAGCGGTCAGCCTTCTGGGTGATGGTGTAGGCCTGCGAAACGGCTTCGCCGAACTCGGCACGTACCAGGTTCATCAGCTCGACGTTGGCCGGGGCTGGCTGCCAGTCCCAGGTCGGCTTGCCGGCTTCGGCGGCCAGTTCCTTGACGGCCTGGATCACGGCCTGGAATTCGTCGTGGGCGAACAGCACGGCGCCCAGCATCTGGTCTTCGGTCAGCTCTTTGGCTTCCGACTCAACCATCAGTACAGCCGATTCGGTACCGGCAACGACCATGTCCAGGCTCGAGGCAGCCAGTTGCTCGTAGGTCGGGTTCAGCAGGTAGCCGGTGCTTTCGTGGAAGGCAACGCGAGCGGCGCCGATCGGGCCTTCGAACGGAATGCCGGAGATGGCCAGGGCGGCCGAGGTACCGATCATCGCAGCGATGTCCGGGTCGGTCTTCTTGCTGGTGGAAACCACGGTGCAGACAACCTGCACTTCGTTCATGAAGCCTTCCGGGAACAGCGGACGGATCGGACGGTCGATCAGGCGCGAGGTCAGGGTCTCTTTCTCGGAAGGACGGCCTTCACGCTTGAAGAAGCCACCCGGGATCTTGCCGGCGGCGTAGGTCTTTTCCTGGTAGTGGACCGACAGCGGGAAGAAGCCCTTGCCTGGATCGGCCTGTTTGGCACCGACCACGGTCACCAGCACGGTGACGTCGTTGTCGACGGTAACCAGCACGGCGCCGGTTGCCTGACGGGCAATACGGCCCGTTTCGAGAGTAACGGTTGACTGACCGAACTGGAATGTCTTGATTACCGGGTTCACGGTTTCCTACCTTTTTTCAGTGGCTCTGGGGGAACTGGTTTCTTGCGAATTCTTGGGCAGAACGGGGAATCGGCCCCATTGACCGTCCAGATACAACACGAGGCTGGGAGCCTGGCACCAAGCGGAAAATCCGCTCAGCATTGCCAGGCTGCCAACCTCGGAGATACGCGTGGCGTGTCCAACGGCAGCACTGCAAAACAGCCCTGCCGAAGCCTGCGACACGCCATGCACACCACTGGCCAGGCCGCTATTAGCGACGCAGACCCAGGCGACCGATCAGGGCGCTGTAACGAGTGGTGTCTTTGCCCTTCAGGTAGTCCAGCAGCTTACGACGCTGGTTGACCATACGGATCAGACCACGACGGGAGTGGTGGTCTTTATCGTTGGCCTTGAAGTGGCCTTGCAGCTTGTTGATGTTGGCGGTCAGCAGAGCAACCTGCACTTCCGGGCTACCGGTATCGCCGGCGGCTTGCTGGTATTCGGCAACGATCTGAGCTTTTTCTTCAACGCTGAGGGCCATTTGGCTTCTCCTGATAACGGATCCCGCATGCGGGGTCCAATAGGCCAGGGACAAATCCCTGTATTAATAAAAAAGGTGTGACCGTGCCTACTGACAGCCACCCTTGGTGCCGTGGGGCCTGGCAATTGCCCGACCCCGCGGTTTCGGTCATTCCGACCGAATCAGCCGACGCGGCGCAATGCGCCCGTCTTCGCTCACTTCACCGATACCGATGAAGCGCGCATTGTGATCCTGTACCCGGACCATGCCAAATTGCGGCGCGTCCGGCGCGCGTACCGCCTGCCCATGCAGCCAGTAGAACGCACTGTGCTCGGACAGGCAAACCAGTGGCCAGTCCTGCAGGCCGCTGTCCGAAGGCATCAGGAAGCGGTCGAGCGCTTCGTTGCCGCCTTCGGCGTGGGCCTGTTCGAGTTCCTCGAGGGTGACCGTCTGTGCCAGCGCGAAAGGCCCGGCCTGGGTCCTGCGCAGCTCGGCGACATAGGCGCCGCAGCCAAGGGCCTCACCGATATCCTCCACCAGGGTGCGGATATAGGTGCCTTTGCTGCATCCTACGCTCAGCCGTGCACGGGTGCCTTCGCACTCGAGCAACTCCAAGCGGCCAATAGTAACAGAACGCGCCTCGCGCTCCACTACCTCTCCTGCACGTGCCAGCTTGTAAAGCGGCTGGCCATCACGCTTGAGCGCCGAGTACATCGGCGGTATCTGGCTGATCTGGCCACGAAAACGCGGCAGCAGGGCCTCGATGTCGGCGCGACCAACGGTCACCTCACGGGTCTGCAGCACTTCACCTTCGGCATCGCCGGTGTTGGTAGTCTGCCCCATCTGCATGACCGTTTCGTAGCCCTTGTCGGAATCGAGCAGGTACTGCGAAAACTTGGTCGCTTCGCCAAAGCACAGCGGCAGCACGCCGGTTGCCAGCGGATCGAGGCTGCCGGTGTGACCGGCCTTTTCCGCGTTGAGCAGCCAGCGCACCTTTTGCAGGGCGGCGTTGGAGGTGAAGCCCAGCGGCTTGTCGAGCAGGATGATGCCGCTGACGTTGCGGCGGATACGTTTGACCTGGGCCACCGCTTACTCCTCGGCGTCCAGCTTGTCGGCATCCTTGTGCAGACGGTCTTCGGCGACCGCGCGCTCGATCAGTGCCGACAGGTGGGCACCACGGCTGACGCTTTCGTCGAAGTGGAAGTGCAGTTGCGGCACGCTGCGCAGTTGCATCACACGGCCCAGATGCAGGCGCAGGAAGCTCGCGGCGCTGGTCAGGGCCTTGAGGGTCTGCGGTACGGCGTCGGCGCCGTCCTGGCCCATCACGGTGATGAACACCTTGGCGTGGCCAAGATCACGGCTGACATCGACGGCAGTGATGGTCACCAGGCCGACGCGCGGGTCTTTGACTTCACGGCGGATCAGCTCCGACAGCTCGCGCTGCATCTGGTCGCCGATGCGTTGGGTACGGCTATATTCTTTTGCCATTCTTGCTACCTGTAACTTAAAGCGGCAAACGCCCGGTCAGGCTGAAGCCTGACCGGGCGCTACCTACTGAGGCACTGCCCACCGCCCTGCGGCGGGGCTGGCGCCCTGCTCACCCTTAAAGGGTACGAGCAACCTGGACTTTCTCGAAGACTTCGATCTTGTCGCCGACCTTGACGTCGTTGTAGCTCTTCACGCCAATACCGCACTCCATGCCGTTACGTACTTCGGAGGCGTCGTCCTTGAAGCGACGCAGCGACTCCAGTTCGCCTTCGAAGATCACAACGTCTTCGCGCAGTACGCGGATCGGACGGTTGCGGTACACGGTACCCTCGATGACCATACAGCCAGCGATGGCGCCGAACTTCGGCGAACGGAACACGTCACGTACTTCGGCGACACCCAGGATGTTCTCGCGAACATCGCTGCCGAGCATGCCGGTCAGGGCCTTCTTGACGTCTTCGATGATGTCGTAGATCACGTTGTAGTAACGCATATCCAGACCTTCCTGCTCGACGATCTTGCGCGCGCCGGCATCGGCACGCACGTTGAAGCCGAACAGTACTGCATTCGAAGCCAGCGCCAGGTTGGCGTCGCTTTCGGTGATACCACCGACGCCGCCACCGATCACGCGCACCTGAACTTCGTCGTTGCCCAGGCCCGACAGCGAACCCTGCAGTGCTTCCAGGGAACCACGCACGTCGGTCTTGAGGACGATGTTGAGGGTCTTCTTCTCTTCCTGACCCATGGTCTCGAAGATGTTTTCCAGCTTGCCGGCGTGAGCACGGGCCAGCTTGACCTCGCGGTACTTGCCTTGACGGAACAGGGCAACTTCACGAGCCTTCTTCTCGTCGGCAACCACGGACAGCTCGTCACCGGCTTCCGGGGTACCGTCCAGGCCGAGGATTTCGACCGGGATCGAAGGGCCGGCTTCCTTCACAGGCTTGCCGTTCTCGTCGAGCATGGCGCGCACGCGGCCATAGTTGGAACCGCACAGGACCATGTCGCCCTGACGCAGGGTACCGTCCTGAACCAGGATGGTCGCCACCGGGCCACGGCCCTTGTCCAGGCGAGATTCGACAACCACACCACGACCTGGAGCGGTCGGGGTAGCGGTCAGTTCCAGGATCTCGGCCTGCAGCAGTACAGCCTCGAGCAGTTCGTCGACGCCGGTACCCATCTTGGCCGAAACCTTGACGAACGGAGTATCACCACCCCAGTCCTCGGAGGTCACGCCTTCGACAGCAAGCTCGTTGCGGATGCGATCGATATCGGCACCCGGCTTGTCGATCTTGTTCACTGCAACCACCAGCGGAACGCCAGCTGCCTTGGCATGCTGAACGGCTTCGCGGGTTTGCGGCATCACGCCGTCGTCCGCCGCCACCACCAGGATGACGATGTCGGTAGCCTTGGCACCACGGGCACGCATCGCGGTGAACGCAGCGTGGCCTGGGGTATCGAGGAAGGTGACCATGCCGCGGTCGGTTTCCACGTGGTAGGCACCGATGTGCTGGGTAATACCACCGGCTTCGCCAGCGGCAACCTTGGCACGACGGATGTAGTCGAGCAGCGAGGTCTTACCGTGGTCAACGTGACCCATGACGGTAACGACCGGCGCACGCGATTCGACTTCACCTTCGAACTTCAGCGATTCGGCCAGGGAGTCTTCCAGGGCGGTATCGCTGACCAGGGTCACTTTGTGGCCCAGTTCTTCGGCGACCAGCTGAGCGGTTTCCTGGTCGAGCACCTGGTTGATGGTGACCGGGGTACCCAGCTTGAACATGAACTTGACCACTTCAGCGGCCTTGACCGACATCTGTTGGGCCAGTTCCGAGACGGTGATGGTCTCGCCGATGGTCACGTCACGGATGACTGGACCGGTCGGGTTCTGGAAGCCGTGCTGGTTGCGCTTCTTCAGCTTGCTCTTGCCACCGCGGCCACGGCGTACGCCATCGCTCTCTTCATCGGTGGTGCGCGGTGCGGCACGAGGAGTCGGAGCCTTTTCCTTCTCCTTGACCTTGACCTTGATCGACACGCGCGGGGCCTCGCCACGACGCTCGCCACCACGACGGTCTTCGTCACGGGTGCGGCCTTCGTTGCGACGGGCTTCGTCCTTCTTGCGCTCGGCAGCACGGGCTGCGGCGTCTTCGGACGCCGGGGCGTCGGCAACTACCGGGGCCGGGGCAGCGGCCGGTGCCGCCTCTGGCTTGGCGGCAGGCGCAGGGGCTGCAGCAGCGGTTTCGGCGGCCTGACGGCGAGCCTGCTCTTCGTTGCGCTGGCGAACTTCGGCCTCGACCTTCTCGCGAGCGGCGTTTTCAGCCGCGCGGCGCTCTTCCAGCTCACGCTTCTGCTCAGCCTGGATTTCTTCCGGGCTGCGCTGCACGAATACTTTCTTCTTGCGTACTTCTACGCTGATGCTCTTGCTACCGGCGACACGCAGGGTGCTGGTGGTTTTGCGCTGCAAGGTAATCTTGCGCGGCTCTTCCGCCTTGCTCTTGTGGCTGCTCTTCAAATGAGTCAGCAAGGTCTGCTTCTCATTGTCGGTCACTACCTGACCGGCGTCGGTGTGCGGCAGACCTGCCTCACGCATCTGCTGCAGCAGGCGCTCTACCGGTGCCTCGACCTCTTGGGCCAGTTCTTTCACCGTGACTTGCGTCATGCACTTCTCTCCTCAGGCCGCGCCTAATTACTCGAACCAGTGGGCTCGGGCGGCCATGATCAACTTGCCGGCACGCTCTTCGTCGATGCCGTCGATGTCGAGCAGATCGTCGATCGACTGCTCGGCCAGGTCTTCGCGGTTAACCACGCCGCGCACCGCCAGTTCCGCCGCCAGGTCCTTGTCCATACCCTCGAGGGAGAGCAGGTCGTCAGCCGGATGGGCGTCTGCCAGTTTTTCTTCGGTAGCGATGGCCTTGGTCAACAAACGGTCCTTGGCTCGAGCGCGGAGCTCGTTGACGATATCTTCGTCAAAGCCATCGATGTTGAGCATTTCTTCCAACGGTACGTAGGCAATTTCTTCGAGGCTGGTGAAGCCTTCGTCGACCAGCACTTGGGCCAGCTCCTCGTCGACTTCCAGTTCATCGATGAAATTGCGCAGGATGTCACCGGTTTCGGCCTGCTGCTTGGCCTGGATGTCCTTCTCGGTCATCACGTTCAGGGTCCAGCCGGTCAGCTGACTGGCCAGGCGAACGTTCTGACCGCCACGACCAATGGCCTGGGCCAGGTTGTCCTCGGCAACGGCGATGTCCATGGCATGGGCATCTTCATCAACGATGATCGCCGCGACTTCAGCCGGCGACATGGCGTTGATGACGAACTGCGCCGGGTTATCGTCCCACAGGACGATATCCACACGCTCACCACCCAACTCCCCGGATACGGCCTGGACGCGCGAACCACGCATGCCGATACAGGCGCCTTGCGGGTCGATGCGCTTGTCCTTGGAGCGGACGGCGATCTTGGCTCGCGAACCCGGATCACGGGATGCAGCCATGACTTCGATGAGGCCCTCGGCAATTTCCGGCACTTCGATGCGGAAAAGCTCGATCAGCATCTGTGGCGCGGTGCGCGACAGGATCAGCTGTGGGCCACGGTTCTCGGTGCGAATTTCCTTGAGCAGCGCACGCAGGCGCACGCCAACACGGAAGGTCTCGCGCGGAATGATGTCTTCGCGGGCCAGCAGGGCCTCGGCGTTGTTGCCCAGGTCAACGATGACGTTGTCGCGGGTAACCTTTTTGACGGTACCGGAGATGATCTCGCCAACGCGCTCGCGGTAGGCATCGACCACCTGGGCACGCTCGGCCTCACGGACCTTCTGCACGATGACCTGCTTGGCGGTCTGGGCGGCAATACGACCGAATTCGATGGACTCGATCTTCTCTTCGATCACGTCACCAACCTTGGCTTCAGGGTGGGTTTCGTGAATCTTGCTCAACCAGGTCTCGATCGCCGGATCATCAAGATCGGCTTCGTCGACCACGGTCCAGCGACGGAAGGTCTCGTAGCTACCGGTGTGGCGGTTGATTTCCACACGCAGGTCGACTTCGTCTTCAAAACGTTTTTTGGTTGCAGTGGCCAGTGCCACTTCCAGCGCTTCGAAAATGACGCCGGGCGGTACACCTTTTTCGTTGGATACCGATTCAACAACCAGCAGTACTTCTTTGCTCATCGTACGCCTCGCCTTGCGCAAGCCATTGGGCCCGGATAGTCCGCCGGGCCCGGCACGTCTCAGTCAAAACTGGGAATAATATTGGCCTTGTCGATCGAGTCGATCGGCAACAGGAATTCTTGATTGTCCACCTGGACCACCACATCCTGCTCCTCCACACCGCGGAGAAGGCCCTGGAAGTTACGACGACCCTCGAAGGGTGAGCGCAGCTTGATCTTCACTTGTTCGCCGGCATGCGAGGCAAACTGTTCCAGAGTGAACAGTGGGCGATCCATGCCTGGAGAAGACACCTCGAGGGTGTATTCACTGCTGATCGGATCTTCCACATCGAGAATTGCGCTGGCCTGACGGCTGACCGCTTCGCAGTCGTCCACCAGGATGCCGCCTTCCTTGTCGATGTAGATGCGCAGTACCGAATGCTTACCCTGGGAAACGTATTCGATCCCCCAGCATTGATAGCCCAGACCCTCGACAACCGGGGCCAACAAGGCCTGCAACTGTTCTAGCTTGCTCGACACCTGAACCCCCTCGTGCATGCTGTGCAAATAAAAAATGGGCGAAGCGCCCATCCCTGAAAGCGCCGTTGGACAACGACGCCGAAAACTGTTCGGTTAGCAAAAAGCCCCTGAAAAGGGGCTCCGCTGAAGCTGGTTGCGGGGGCTGGATTTGAACCAACGACCTTCGGGTTATGAGCCCGACGAGCTACCAAGCTGCTCCACCCCGCGACAAAGCTGGGGCAAAAGTATAAGACCGAACCCTCTTGAGGGTCAAATCCGAACCTTCACCTGCAAGAAAGCCCGCTAAAGCGGGCTCTCAAGCTTTAATTGGTACCGAGAAGGGGACTCGAACCCCTACACCCTATGGGCACAACCACCTCAAGGTTGCGTGTCTACCAATTCCACCACCTCGGCAATACTACTACTTGAAACCCGTTACTTCTGCTCTTGTGCCGTAGGAGGTACATCACCCGTGTTAGGAGTGGTTTCACTCTTCTGCTGCTGGAGCACCGGTACATCATCATTAACTGCCGGTTTCTGCGGCTCTTTCACTTCTAGCACTGCTGGATCTGGAAGACCTGCTTGGCTAAGCTGGTGAGCTTGTTGCTTCGCGAAGTATCCTAACCCAAGTGCTGTCAAAAAGAAAGTGGCAGCGAGTATAGCAGTTAATTTACTCAGAAACGTTGCAGAACCCTGGCTCCCGAACACGGTATTTGAAGCACCCGCGCCGAAAGATGCACCTGCTTCCGCACCTTTACCCTGTTGCAACAGAACCAGCACTACAAGCGACAGCGCTGCCAACAGATGAAAAACAACGATGACTGTTTCCAGCATTTGTTCAGTTTCCTGCGGCGCGACAAATTGCACCGAATTCGTCTGCGTTCAGGGAAGCTCCACCAATGAGCCCCCCATCGATATCCGGCATGCCGAACAGTTCGGCCGCATTGGCCGCCTTCACGCTGCCGCCGTAGAGCAACTGCACCTTCGCAGCCACTTCAGCATCTTTTGCCGCCAACTGGCTACGGATGGCTGCGTGCACATCCTGGGCCTGCTGTGGCGTGGCCGTAAGGCCGGTACCGATGGCCCATACAGGCTCATAGGCAATTACTGCATTGGCAAAAGCCTTAACACCGAATGCCTCGATGATACTGCTTAGTTGACGCCCGACAACTTCGAGCGTTTTGCCAGCCTCGCGCTCTTCAAGGGTTTCCCCGATGCAAAGCACTGGTTTCAAACCTTTGGCCTGGGCCGCTGCAAACTTGCGATTGAGCACTTCGTCGGTTTCACCAACGACCTGGCGACGCTCCGAATGACCAATCAACACCAACTTGCAGCCTGCTTCAACCAGCTGTTCCGGAGCAACTTCTCCGGTCAGCGCACCCTGTTCGGGTTGTACTGCAGAATTCTGTGCGCCGACAGTAATTTCCTTACCTGCCAGGCCATCGATCACTTGATTGATGAACAAGGCCGGTGGAAATACAACGACTTCCACTCCGCTCGGCAAGGCCAGATTTCTCAAGCCTTCGGTCAGCTCAGCGACGCTAGCGCGGGTACCGTGCATCTTCCAGTTACCAGCTACCATAGGGCGACGCATGCTTTACCTCGTCGGTCAAAGTGGGCGCAGATAGTACCCAACCCTATCTGCGCTGGCAAGCGCCTTCAGACACAAACTTCGCCGACCAGTTTGGCCAACGCTTCTGCGTGCGCACGCACCTGGCTTTCGTCCTCGCCCTCGACCATCACCCGCACCAACGGCTCGGTACCGGATTTTCGCAGCAGCACGCGGCCGCGACCTGCCAAGGCCTCGGTCACCTTGGCACTGGCCTCCTTGACCGCCGGGTGCTCCAGCGGGTCGACCTTGCTGGCGCCATAGCGCACGTTGATAAGCACCTGCGGGCACTTGCGCAGGGCCTGACGAGCCTGCGCCAGGGTTTCGCCACGACGCTTGAGTGCCATCAATACCTGCAGCGCTGCGATGATCGCATCACCGGTGGTGGTGTGGTTGCAGCACACGACGTGCCCGGAGTTTTCGCCACCGACCAGCCACTCACGCTCCAGCAGCTCTGCCATGACGTAACGGTCACCGACCTTCGCCCGCACGAACGGAACATCCAGCTCCTTCAGCGCAAGCTCCAGGCCCAGGTTGCTCATCAGCGTGCCCACCACCCCGCCCTGCAGCTTGCCACGCTCCTGCAGGTCGCGGGCGATGATGAACAGCAGTTCGTCACCATCAACGATGGCACCGGTGTGGTCGACCATCAGCACGCGGTCGCCATCACCGTCGAAGGCGATGCCCAGGTCGGCATGACCGACCAGCACGGCAGCCTGCAGCGATTCGATGTGAGTCGAGCCACAGCCTTCGTTGATGTTCAGGCCGTCTGGCTGGGCATGCAGCACGGTCACTTCGGCACCCAGCTCGCGGAAAACGCTTGGCGCGACCTTGTAGGTGGCACCGTGGGCGCAATCGACAACCAGCTTGAGGCCGTCGAAGCTGGTGCTGGTCGGCACACTGCTCTTGCAGAACTCGATGTAGCGGCCGGCTGCATCGTTGATGCGCGAAACCTTGCCCAGCTTGCCCGACTCGACAACGGTCATCGGCTGATCGAGCAATTCCTCGATCATCAACTCGACTTCGTCCGGCAGCTTGGTCCCTTGGCCCGAGAAGAACTTGATGCCATTGTCATCGTGCGGGTTGTGCGAGGCGCTGATGACGATGCCGGCTTCGGCGTGGAAGGTACGCGTCAGGTAGGCGATGGCCGGCGTAGGCATCGGCCCGAGCAGCATCACATCGGCACCTGCCGCGGACAGGCCGGCTTCGAGTGCGGACTCGAACATGTAGCCGGAGATACGCGTGTCCTTGCCAACCAGCACCCGGCAGTGGCCTTGCTTGCGGAAGGCCATGCCGGCCGCCCAGCCAAGCTTCAGCATGAAGTCAGGCGTGATCGGGTATTCGCCGACGCGGCCACGAATGCCGTCGGTACCAAAGTATTTTCTGCTCATAGGGACTCCAATGTTCTTATTCGGCGTTTTGCACCGCAGCGATCATGCGCACCACATCAACGGTTTCGGCCACGTCATGGACACGAAGGATGCTCGCCCCCTTGGTCATGGCCAACGCCGCCAGCGCAAGGCTGCCATACAACCGCTCGCCGACCGGACGTTCCAGCGTCAGGCCGATCATGCTCTTGCGCGAAACACCCACCAGCAGCGGGCGCCCAAGGCGATAGAGCGCTTCCATGTGCTTGAACAGGCTCAGATTGTGCGCCAGTGTCTTGGCGAAACCGAAGCCCGGATCAAGGATGATTCTGTTTGCGTCGATGCCCGCCGCGGCGCAGGCGACCATTCGCTGTTCAAGGTAGCGCGTAACGTCGGCGGTCACATCTTCGTAATGCGGGTCGTCCTGCATGTTACCCGGCTCGCCACGCATGTGCATGAGGCATACCGGCAGGCCGGTATCCGCAGCAGCATCCAGGGCGCCATCGCGCTCCAGGGCTCGCACGTCGTTGATCAGCCCAGCACCGAGGCGCGCCGATTCACGCATGACCGCTGGGGTGGAGGTATCGACCGAGATGACCACATCGAGGCGGCTGTTGATCGCCTCGACCATGGGGGCTACCCGCTCCAGCTCCTCGGTTACCGATACCGCGCGCGCGCCCGGCCGCGTGGACTCGCCGCCGATGTCGATCAGCGTGGCGCCTGCGGCAACCATAGCTTCGGCATGACGCAACGCCTCGTCGCGCTGGTTGAAGCGCCCGCCATCGGAGAAGGAATCAGGGGTGATATTGAGAATACCCATGACATGGGTACGCGACAGATCAAGAACCCGGTTGCCGCAAGGCAACCGGGTCGGGTACTGCACTGAGCTCATAGATGCCCTTAGTGTTGAGCCGCTGGACCGCCGATCGGCGATTCCGGGCGATCACCCTGGGCAGCTGGTTTGCCCGAAGCCGAGTCATCATCCCAGTCGCGCGGTTCGCGGGGGGTACGGCCAGCCATGATATCGTCAATCTGCTCGGCGTCGATGGTCTCGTACTTCATCAGCGCTTCGGCCATGGCATCGAGCTTGTCACGGTTGTCGGTGAGCAGCTGCTTGGCCGTGGCGTAGCACTGGTCGATGATGCTGCGCACTTCCGAGTCGATCAGCTTGGCGGTTTCGCCGGAAACGCTGGCGTGCTGGCTCGCAGCACTGCGCCCCAGGAACACCTCGCCTTCTTCCTCGGCGTACATCAGCGGCCCGAGTTTTTCGGAAAGGCCCCACTTGGTCACCATGTTGCGGGCGATCTGGCTGGCACGCATGATGTCGTTGGACGCACCGGTAGTGACGCCGTCGAAGCCCAAGGTCATTTCCTCGGCGATACGGCCGCCGTACAGCGAGCAGATCTGGCTGATCAGTGCGCGCTTGGACAGGCTGTAGCGGTCTTCTTCCGGCAGGAACATGGTCACGCCCAGGGCACGGCCACGCGGAATGATCGAAACCTTGTAGACCGGATCGTGCTCAGGCACCAGGCGACCGACAATGGCGTGGCCAGCCTCGTGGTAGGCAGTGTTCTGCTTTTCTTTCTCGGACATGACCATGGTCTTGCGCTCGGCGCCCATCATGATCTTGTCCTTGGCCAGTTCGAACTCTTTCATTTCGACCAGGCGCTTGTTGGCGCGCGCGGCAAACAGCGAGGCCTCGTTGACCAGGTTGGCCAGGTCAGCACCGGAGAAGCCAGGGGTACCACGGGCAATGACCGCCGGGTTGACGTTCTCGCCGACCGGCACCTTGCGCATGTGCACCTTGAGGATCTGTTCGCGACCACGAATATCCGGCAGGCCCACCACCACCTGACGGTCGAAGCGGCCGGGGCGCAGCAGCGCCGGGTCGAGCACGTCCGGACGGTTGGTAGCGGCGATGACGATGATGCCATCGTTCATCTCGAAGCCGTCCATCTCCACCAGCAACTGGTTGAGGGTTTGCTCACGTTCGTCGTGACCACCACCCATGCCAGCGCCACGGTGGCGACCAACGGCGTCGATCTCGTCGATGAAGATGATGCACGGGGCGTGCTTCTTGGCCTGTTCGAACATGTCGCGCACACGGCTGGCACCGACACCGACGAACATTTCCACGAAGTCCGAACCGGAAATGGTGAAGAAAGGCACCTTCGCCTCGCCGGCGATGGCCTTGGCTAGCAAGGTCTTACCGGTACCGGGCGGGCCGACCATCAGCACGCCACGCGGGATACGGCCGCCCAGGCGCTGGAACTTGCCCGGGTCGCGCAGGAACTCGACCAGCTCGCCGACTTCTTCCTTGGCTTCGTCGCAACCTGCAACGTCGGCCAGGGTGGTCTTGACCTGGTCTTCGGACAGCAGGCGCGCCTTGCTCTTGCCGAAGCTCATCGGCCCGCCCTTGCCCCCCGCTCCGCCCTGCATCTGGCGCATGAAGAACATGAACACGGCGATGATCACCAGGATCGGGAAGCTCGCTACCAGCAGTTGTGTCCAGATGCTCTGCTGCTCAGGCTGCTTGCCTTCGATGATGACGTGATTGTCGACCAGGTCGCCAATCAGGCCGTTGTCGGTAATGGCCGGACGCACGGTCTTGAAATTGTCGCCATCGGCGCGCTTGCCGGTGATGATGTAGCCGTCGACGGTCACACGCTCGACCTTGCCATCCTTGACCTGCTGGATGAAGTCGGAATAGTTGAGGGTCTGCGGCTCGTTAGGGCTGGAGAAGTTGTTCATCACTGTCACCAGGACAGCTGCGATGATCAACCACAGGATCAGATTCTTTGCCATGTCGTTCAATTCGCTACCCTCTGAGGTCGGCGCACGACGCAGCCGTTCCTCGCATGATATTCATCGCCCTAACTTACTACATTACCTACGCAGCCGCAGGCACCGTCTGTAACCCTTTGTGAAAGCTAGACTACACGAAGTTCGGACGATCCTGACGCGGCGGCCGATTGGAAATAACTATCGGCCACCACGCTTCACGCCTTTCATGCCCCTTTGAAACCCCTGGCCAGCAGGTACTGCTCGCGGGAACGGTCACGCGACGACGACGGCTTGCGCATCTGTACCTTGTCGAACTTGCTGCGCACGTCCTTGAGGTACACGTCAAAACCTTCGCCCTGGAAAATCTTGATCAGGAAATCGCCGCCGGGCTTTAGCACGCGGGTTGCCAGATCGAGGGCCAGCTCGCAGAGGAACATGGCACGCGGCATGTCCACCGCAGGCGTACCACTCATATTGGGGGCCATGTCTGAAATCACAAGGTCTACGTGCGAATCGCCGACGGCCTCGAGAATGCGCTGCAGCACTTCATCCTGGGTGAAATCGCCCTGGATGAAGGTCACATCGGGGATCGAGTCCATCTCCAGGATGTCGGACGCGATCAGGCGGCCCTGGCCACCAATCAGACGACTGGTCACCTGCGACCAGCCACCAGGGGCAGCGCCGAGATCGATCACGCTCATACCTGGGCGGATCAGCCGGTCCTTTTCCTGGATCTCCAGCAGTTTGTAGCTCGCACGCGAGCGGTAGCCGTCCTTTTGTGCCTGTTTCACAAAAGGATCGTTGAAATGCTCTCGCAGCCAGTTTGCGCTGCTTTTGGAACGTTGTACCACGGGGCACCTCGATGATATGCGTCGTGATTGACTGGGCGGAGCCGGTGGCCCTCGGGTAAAATGCCGGTCAATTTTACAGAATCAGACGGAAAGGGTCAGATTATGCCGCTCAATAACGAGCAGAAGAAGCAATACAAGTCCATTGGTCATGACCTGAAGCCGGTCCTGATCGTCGCTGGCAACGGTTTGAATGAAGGCGTCATCGCCGAACTGGAGCGCGCCTTGGTCGACCATGAGCTGATCAAGGTCGAAATTCGCTCGGAAGACCGCGAAGAGCGCGCCGAGACCATTGCCGAACTGTGCAAGGCCGGCCGTGCCGAACTGGTGCAGACCATCGGCAAGAAAGCGCTGATCTACCGCAAGAACCCACAGCCGAACAAGCAACTGTCCAATATCCACCGTTACAAGTAACGGCAAAGGGGCTGCTGCGCAGCCCATCGCCGGCAAGCCAGCTCCCACAGGTACGGCGCATGGCCTGAATTCGATGCGGTCGGTGTGGGAGCCGGCTTGCCGGCGATGGGCCGCTAAGCGGCTCCAGCGATCTCGAGCCGCTTAGCGGCGCACCTTGACCGGAACCGGCTGGGCCACCAGCACGATGCCGGAAAAGCCCAGCACCAGGAAACAGAGCAGCTGCCAACGCTCGCCAACGGAAATACCGTAGCGCAAGGTGTAATACCCCACGCAGGCACCGAAGCCGAGCAGCAGCATCTGGCCGCGGAACTGCCGCCACCAGGCCGACAGGCCGTCCACCCTTGCCAGCACCGCCAGCTGGGTCAACAAGCCAAGCAGCGCCACGCCGATCAACCAGCGGTCGATCTGCCCGGCGACATCCTGCACCAGCAGCGGCGCCAGGCCACTGACCTTGAGCGCGGGCACCAACCCCACGTGAAACACCCACAAGCCGCCGACCCAGAAAACCTGGGCCAGTTGCCAGAGGATCCCCTCGAGGGATGGCGCCCGCAGGCGCCGGTCAGATGTGCTTGACTTCGACAATCTCGTACTCGACCGTACCGTTCGGCGTCTTGACGACAACGGTATCCCCTTCTTCCTTGCCAATGATGGCGCGGGCGATCGGCGCACTGTTCGACAGTTTGCCCTTCTTCACGTCGGCCTCATCCTCGCCAACGATCTGGTAGGTCACCTGGTCACCGGTTTCGGTGTTTTCCAGGTCCACGGTGGTGCCGAAGATGACCTTGCCGGTGTGGGCAATGGTAGTCACATCGATCACCACCGAGTTCTGCAGACGACCTTCGATATCGCGGATACGCGCCTCGACCATGCCCTGCTCTTCACGAGCAGCGTGGTATTCGGCATTTTCCTTCAGGTCACCCAGTTCGCGCGCTTCACCAATGGCCTGGCTCAGGCGCGGGCGCTCGGTCTTGCTCAGGAAGAGCAGCTCCTCTTCCAGGGCGCGAGCGCCCTGGACGGTCATCGGGTACTTGGTAATGCTCATGCTTTCAGTCCTGCATGCAGATCCTGCAGGCGGCGAACGGTCTTTTCCGGACCAAATTTCAGCGCCTCGCAGATGGCTTCACCGGCCGCAATGGTGGTGGTGCAGTAAATTTTGTGCTGCAGCGCATTGCGACGAATCGAGTAGGAATCGGCGATCGACTGACGGCCTTCGGTGGTGTTGATGATCAGCGACACCTCGTCGTTCTTGATCATGTCGACCACGTGCGGGCGACCCTCGGTCACCTTGTTCACACGGCGCACTTTAAGGCCGGCCGCTTCGATAACCTTGGCGGTTCCGGCAGTGGCGACCACTTCGAAGCCCAGGGCAATCAGGTCGCGGGCAACGCCAGCCACTTGAGGCTTGTCGTCGTCACGCACGCTGATGAATGCGGTACCGCCGGTCGGCAGTACTTCGCTGGCACCCATCTGGGCCTTGGCGAAGGCTTCACCGAAGCTGTCACCGACACCCATGACTTCACCGGTCGATTTCATCTCAGGGCCGAGGATCGGGTCAACCCCCGGGAACTTGGCGAACGGGAAGACGGCTTCCTTGACGCTGTAGAAATTCGGGATGATTTCCTGGGTGAAGCCCAGCTCTTTCAGGGTTTTGCCGGCCATGACGCGGGCCGCGATCATCGCCAGGGAGGTGCCGATGCACTTGGAGACGAACGGCACGGTACGCGAAGCGCGCGGGTTGACTTCGATCACGTAGATCTTGTCGCCCTGCAGGGCCAGCTGCACGTTCATCAGGCCGACCACGCCCAGCTCCAGAGCCATTTTCTTGACCTGTACGCGGACTTCGTCCTGCACTTCCTTGCTCAGCGAGTAAGGTGGCAGCGAGCATGCCGAGTCGCCGGAGTGAACGCCGGCCTGCTCGATGTGCTGCATGATGGCGCCGATCACCACATCGGTGCCGTCGCACACCGCATCCACGTCCATCTCGATGGCGCAGTTGAGGAAGTGGTCGAGCAGTACCGGGCTGTCGTTGGACACCTGCACGGCTTCGCGCAGGTAGCGCTTGAGCTCGTCCAGCTCGTAGACGATTTCCATGGCACGGCCGCCCAGTACGTAGGACGGGCGCACTACCAGCGGATAGCCGATGCCGCCAGCAGCGCTGATGGCTTCTTCTTCGCTGCGCACGGTGGCGTTTGGCGGCTGCAGCAGGTTCAGGCGCTGAACCATCTGCTGGAAGCGCTCGCGGTCTTCAGCGCGGTCGATGGCATCCGGGCTGGTACCGATGATCGGTACGCCGGCTTCTTCCAGCGCGCGAGCCAGTTTCAGCGGGGTCTGGCCACCGTAGTGGACGATCACGCCTTTCGGCTTCTCGACACGGCACACTTCCAGCACGTCTTCCAGGGTCAGCGGCTCGAAGTACAGGCGGTCGGAAGTGTCGTAGTCGGTGGAGACGGTTTCCGGGTTGCAGTTGACCATGATGGTCTCGTAACCGTCTTCACGCAGCGCCAGTGCGGCGTGTACGCAGCAGTAGTCGAACTCGATACCCTGGCCGATACGGTTAGGGCCGCCACCCAGGATCATGATCTTGTCGCGGGTCGACGGGTTGGCCTCGCACTCTTCCTCATAGGTGGAGTACAGGTAGGCGGTGTCGGTAGCGAATTCGGCAGCGCAGGTGTCGACGCGCTTGTACACCGGGAACACTTCCAGCTTGTGGCGGTGACGGCGCAGGTTCTTGTCGGTAATACCCAACAGCTTGGCCAGGCGCTGGTCAGAGAAGCCCTTGCGCTTGAGGCGCAGCATG
Source organism: Pseudomonas sp. SA233 (assembly GCF_054792385.1). Taxonomy (NCBI): domain Bacteria; kingdom Pseudomonadati; phylum Pseudomonadota; class Gammaproteobacteria; order Pseudomonadales; family Pseudomonadaceae; genus Pseudomonas; species Pseudomonas sp. SA233. Next base: position 4,984,148 of record NZ_CP096449.1, read on the forward strand.
TAGTCCTTGTCGATCGACGACAGGGCCAGGGTCTTGACCTTCTCTTCTTCCTTGATCAGGTCTTCCATCTGCACCAGGAACCACATGTCGATGCCGGTCAGGTCGAAGATCTGCTCGCAGGTCATGCCGGCACGCATGGCGTCGGCCACGTACCAGATACGCTCGGCGCCCGGTACGGTCAGCTCGCGCTTGAGGATGCTGCTGGCTTCAGGGTTGGCCAGGTCGACTTTCGGGTCGAGGCCGCAGGCGCCGACTTCCAGGCCGCGCAGGGCTTTCTGCAGAGACTCCTGGAAGGTACGACCGATGGCCATGACTTCACCCACGGACTTCATCTGGGTGGTCAGGCGGGCGTCGGCTTTCGGGAATTTCTCGAAGGCGAAACGCGGCAGCTTGGTGACGACGTAGTCGATCGACGGCTCGAAGGACGCCGGGGTGCGGCCGCCGGTGATGTCGTTCTGCAGTTCGTCGAGGGTGTAGCCGACAGCCAGCTTGGCAGCGATCTTGGCGATCGGGAAGCCGGTGGCCTTGGATGCCAGCGCCGAGGAACGCGAAACGCGCGGGTTCATCTCGATCACGACCATGCGGCCTGTGTTCGGGCAGATACCGAACTGAACGTTGGAACCGCCGGTTTCAACACCGATTTCACGCAGCACCGCCAGGGAGGCGTTGCGCATGATCTGGTATTCCTTGTCGGTCAGGGTCTGTGCCGGGGCGACAGTGATCGAGTCACCGGTGTGCACGCCCATCGGGTCGAAGTTCTCGATCGAGCAGACGATGATGCAGTTGTCCTTCTTGTCGCGGACAACCTCCATCTCGTATTCCTTCCAGCCGATCAGCGATTCGTCGATCAGCAGTTCCTTGGTCGGCGACAGGTCCAGGCCACGGGCGCAGATTTCTTCGAATTCTTCACGGTTGTAGGCGATACCACCACCGGTGCCGCCCATGGTGAACGACGGACGGATGATGCACGGGAAGCCCAGGCGCTCGAGGACGGCGTTGGCTTCTTCCATGCTGTGGGCGATACCGGAGCGCGGGCACTCCAGGCCGATGTCTTTCATGGCCTTGTCGAAGCGCGAGCGGTCTTCGGCCTTGTCGATGGTGTCGGCATTGGCACCGATCATTTCCACGCCGAACTTTTCCAGAACACCGTGGCGCTCCAGGTCCAGGGCGCAGTTCAGTGCAGTCTGGCCACCCATGGTCGGCAGCAGTGCGTCCGGGCGCTCTTTCTCGATGATCTTGGCCACCGACTGCCACTTGATCGGCTCGATGTAGGTGGCGTCGGCCATGGCCGGGTCGGTCATGATGGTGGCTGGGTTGGAGTTCACCAGGATGACGCGGAAACCTTCCTCGCGCAGGGCTTTACAGGCCTGGGCGCCGGAGTAGTCGAATTCGCAGGCCTGGCCGATCACGATCGGGCCAGCGCCGAGAATCAGGATGCTTTTGATATCTGTACGTTTTGGCATGGTTGTCACTCAAATCCGGGGTCAGTCGGCAAGCCGCTTTGAACAATCTGGGTCAGGCGCTTCCGGGCGCGGCGCAAGCCGGCCCGGGGCCTTGAAGCAGGATGCTCAGCGGCGCTTGGCCATGGCATCGATGAAACGATCGAACAGTGGCGCGACGTCGGTCGGGCCTGGGCTCGCTTCAGGGTGGCCCTGGAAGCTGAACGCGCTCTTGTCGGTGCGCTCGATACCCTGCAGGGTGCCGTCGAACAGCGACTTGTGGATGGCGCGGACGTTACCCGGCAGGGTGGCCTCGTCAACGGCAAAGCCGTGGTTCTGGCTGGTGATCATGACCACACCGGTGTCCAGATCCTGGACCGGGTGGTTGGCACCGTGGTGGCCATGGCCCATTTTCACGGTCTTGGCGCCAGAAGCCAGGGCCAGCAGCTGGTGGCCCAGGCAGATGCCGAATACCGGGATCTCGGTCTCGAGGATTTCCTTGATCGCCTGGATGGCGTAGTCGCAAGGCTCGGGGTCACCAGGGCCGTTGGACAGGAAAACGCCGTCCGGGTTGAGTGCCAGCACTTCGCTGGCCGGAGTCTGGGCCGGCACCACGGTCACGCGGCAGCCACGGGCAACCAGCATGCGCAGGATGTTCAGCTTGACGCCGTAGTCGAAGGCGACCACGTGGTAAGGCAGGTCAGCGGCTTCGATGGTCGGATGGCTGTCGGTCTTCAGTTCCCACACGCTGGAGCGCCACTCGTAGCGTTCCTTGGTGGAAACGACCTTGGCCAGGTCCATGCCCTTCAGGCCCGGGAAGGCGCGGGCAGCGGCGATGGCGGCCTCTTCGCTGATGTTGTCACCGGCGAGGATGCAACCGTTCTGAGCGCCCTTTTCACGCAGGATTCGGGTCAGGCGACGGGTGTCGATGCCGGCGATGGCGACGACGTTGTTGGCCTTGAGGTACTCAGGCAGCGACTGGGTGTTACGCCAGTTGCTGGCCAGCAGCGGCAGGTCACGAATGACCAGGCCAGCGGACCAGACGCGGTTCGACTCGGCGTCTTCCGGGGTAGTACCGGTATTGCCGATGTGCGGGTAGGTCAGGGTAACGATTTGCTGCGCATAGGAAGGGTCTGTAAGGATTTCCTGGTAGCCGGTCATAGCGGTGTTGAATACCACCTCACCAACGGTCTGACCGTCGGCACCGATAGCTTCACCGCGGAAAATACTGCCGTCGGCAAGGGCGAGTATGGCTGGCTTTGTCAAGAAGACCTCCCGTAAATCAAGCATGAAAGGGCGATCGCAGGTTGCAAAAAAGCGGAGTGACGTATGGACACGTCACCCCGCTTTCATGTGCTGAATTCAATTCGCTGCGCGCTTTTAGTGGACACACTAAAGCTGTAGCTTACAGAAAAGTGCGTTTTCGGTCTACCGCGGATGTGCCTCTAAAACACATCAATGCGACAGGCTGACATCTGTGCCGGCTTCTTCGCGGGTAAACCCGCTCCTACAGGGATAGCGCCATGCCTGAGGGCAACGCTGTACCTGTAGGAGCGGGTTTACCCGCGAAGAAGCCAACACAGTTCAAACTGCTTAACGCAGCTCGAGCACATCCTGCATGTCGTACAGGCCAGGCTCGCGCCCGTCCAGCCACAGCGCCGCACGCACGGCGCCCTTGGCAAAGGTCATGCGGCTGGAAGCCTTGTGGGTAATCTCGACGCGCTCGCCTTCAGCGGCGAACAGCACGGTATGGTCACCCACCACATCTCCAGCACGCACGGTGGCGAAGCCGATGGTCTGACGCTCACGTGCACCGGTCTGCCCTTCACGGCCATACACGGCCACTTCCTGCAGGTTGCGACCCAGCGCCTGGGCAACCACTTCACCCATGCGTAGCGCGGTGCCCGACGGCGCATCAACCTTGTGCCGGTGGTGCGCCTCGAGGATTTCGATATCCACATCGTCACCCAGCACGCGCGCTGCGGTATCCAGCAGCTTAAGGCACAGGTTGACGCCGACACTGAAGTTGGCGGCAAAAACGATCGGGATTTCCTTGCCGGCCTCGGCCAGCAGCTGCTTCTCTTCCGGCGTGAAGCCAGTAGTGCCAATGACCATGGCCTTGCCCGCCTTGCGGCAGAACGCCAGGTTCTTCAAGGTCACCGAAGGGTGAGTGAAATCGATCAGCACGTCGAACTCGTCGACCACCTTGGACAGGTCGTCGGAAATCGGCACACCAATACGGCCCAGGGCCGCCAACTCACCGGCATCAGCCCCAACCAGCAAGCTGTCCGGGCGGTCTATCGCCGCCGTCAGGCCCGCCTGGGGAGCCTGTTGCTGCACGGCCTCGACGAGGGTCTTGCCCATCCGCCCTGCCGCGCCCATCACTGCAATACGTCGCATAGCCATTTCCTTGTCAGAGATCGCCGAAGAAGCGCTTCACGCCATCGAACCAGCCACTGGCCTTGGGCGAGTGGGAGCTATCGCCTTCCAGCGAATCACGCAGCTCTTCGAGCAACTCGCGCTGGCGGCGGCTGAGGTTGACCGGGGTTTCCACCGCCACGCGGCACAGCAGGTCACCCGCACCACCACCGCGCACCGGGGCAACACCCTTGCCGCGCAGGCGGAACTGCTTGCCGGTCTGGGTACCTTCCGGGATCTTCAGCTTCACCCGCCCATCGAGGGTCGGCACTTCCAGCTCGCCACCCAAGGCGGCATCGGTGTAGCTGATCGGTACTTCGCAGTACAGGTGCTTGCCATCTCGCTGGAAGATCTCGTGCTCACGCACGTTGATCACCACATACAGGTCGCCGGTAGGGCCACCATGGGTACCGGCCTCGCCCTCGCCCGACAGACGGATGCGGTCGCCGGTATCGACACCTGCCGGCACCTTGACCGACAGCGTCTTGTATTCCTCGACACGGCCTTCGCCGTGGCACGAGGTGCATGGGTCGGTAATGATCTTGCCCTGGCCATGGCAGCGCGGGCAGGTCTGCTGTACCGAGAAGAAGCCTTGCTGCATGCGCACCTGGCCGATACCGCCACAAGTCGGGCAGGTAGATGGGGTCGAGCCCTTCTTGGCACCAGAGCCGTCGCACGGCTGGCAGTTGACCAGCGTCGGCACACGGATGCTGACCGTGGTGCCACGTACCGCTTCTTCCAGGTTCAGTTCCAGGGTGTAGCGCAGGTCACTGCCGCGCTGAGCACCACCACGCGAGCCGCCACGGCCGCCCCCGAAGAAGTCGCTGAACACATCACCGAAGATGTCGGAGAAGTTGGCACCACCGAAACCGGCGCCACCACCACCCATGCTCGGGTCCACACCCGCATGACCGTACTGGTCGAACGCAGCACGCTTGCTGGCGTCAGACAGCACTTCGTAGGCCTCGTTGGCCTCCTTGAACTTGTCTTCCGACTCTTTGTCGCCTGGGTTGCGGTCCGGATGGTACTTCATCGCCAGGCGACGGTAAGCCTTCTTGAGGTCTGATTCGCTGGCGCCGCGCTCGACACCCAATACCTCATAATAATCACGCTTGGACATAGGTCATTTGCACCTTGTTGGGCGTCTGGCATCTGCGCCACGCCATCAGCACCCGCCCTTTGCCCACCAGGGCCACCGACAGATGCTGTAAAAATTCTCGAATTCCAGATACGCCAACGCGGGAGCAAGCCCCCGCGCGGCGACATCCTACCAGCTCACCACCAAACGGCGGTGAACTGGCCGACAACATGCAGGGATTACTGCTTGTTGTTGTCTTTCACTTCTTCGAACTCAGCGTCAACCACGTCATCGTGCTTGGCTTCCGGCTCGGCCTGCTGCGCGCCGCCCTGAGGCTGTTCGGCCGACTGCTCGGCGTACATCTTCTGGGCAACCGGCGCCGAAACCTTGGACAGCTCCTCGACCTTGGCGTCGATGGCAGCCTTGTCGTCGCCTTTGACAGCGGCTTCCAGGGCAACAACCGCAGCCTCGATGGCGGCTTTCTCTTCAGCGGTAACCTTGTCACCAGCGTCAGCGACCATCTTGCGGGTCGAGTGAACCAGCGCATCACCCTGGTTACGGGCAGCGGCCAGCTCTTCGAACTTGCGGTCTTCCTCGGCGTTGGCCTCGGCGTCACGCACCATGCGCTCGATCTCTTCGTCCGACAGGCCGGAGTTGGCCTTGATCACGATCGACTGCGACTTGCCGGTAGCCTTGTCCTTGGCACTGACGTGCAGGATGCCGTTGGCGTCGATGTCGAAGGTTACTTCGATCTGTGGAACGCCACGTGGAGCCGGCGGAATGTCAGCCAGGTCGAACTTGCCCAGCGACTTGTTCTGTGCAGCCTGCTTGCGCTCACCCTGCAGCACGTGAATGGTCACGGCACCCTGGTTGTCGTCGGCAGTCGAGAACACCTGCGACTTCTTGGTCGGGATGGTGGTGTTCTTCTCGATCAGCGAAGTCATCACGCCACCCATGGTTTCGATACCAAGGGTCAGCGGGCTGACGTCCAGCAGCAGTACGTCCTTGACGTCACCAGCCAGCACCGCGCCCTGGATGGCTGCACCCATGGCCACGGCTTCGTCCGGGTTGACGTCCTTGCGCGCTTCTTTACCGAAGAAGTCGGCAACGGCTTTCTGCACCAGCGGCATACGGGTCTGGCCACCGACCAGGATCACGTCGTCGATCTTGCTTGCATCGATACCGGCGTCCTTCAGGGCGATACGGCAAGGCTCGATGGTACGGGCAACCAGGTCTTCGACCAGCGATTCCAGCTTGGCGCGGGAAATCTTCACGTTCAGGTGCTTCGGACCGGTAGCGTCTGCAGTGATGTACGGCAGGTTTACGTCGGTCGACTGAGCGGAGGACAGTTCGATCTTGGCCTTTTCAGCGGCTTCTTTCAGGCGCTGCAGTGCCAGCGGATCGTTCTTCAGGTCCATGCCGGACTCTTTCTTGAACTCGTCGACGAGGTAGTCGATCAGGCGCATGTCGAAGTCTTCGCCACCCAGGAAGGTGTCGCCATTGGTAGCCAGTACTTCGAACTGATGCTCACCATCGACTTCGGCAATCTCGATGACCGAAACGTCGAAGGTACCACCACCCAGGTCATAAACGATGACGGTGTGGTCGCCCTTGGCCTTGTCCATGCCGTAAGCCAGTGCAGCGGCAGTTGGCTCGTTGATGATGCGTTTTACATCCAGGCCAGCGATGCGACCGGCATCCTTGGTGGCCTGACGCTGGCTGTCATTGAAGTAGGCCGGAACGGTGATGACCGCTTCGGTAACTGGCTCGCCGAGGTAGTCTTCGGCGGTTTTCTTCATTTTCTTCAGGACTTCGGCGCTGATCTGCGGCGGAGCCATGTCCTTGCCACTGGCCTGTACCCAGGCGTCGCCATTGCTGGCCTTGACGATCTTGTAAGGCACCAGCTTGATGTCTTTCTGTACAACATCCTCTTCGAAGCGGCGGCCGATCAGGCGCTTCACTGCGAACAGAGTGTTGTGCGGGTTGGTGACCGCCTGACGCTTGGCCGACTGACCAACCAGGATTTCGCCGTCATTGGCGTAGGCCACGATCGAAGGGGTGGTACGCGCACCTTCGGCGTTTTCGATGACCTTGACGTTACCGTTTTCCAGAACAGAGACGCACGAGTTGGTGGTCCCCAGGTCGATACCGATGATTTTACCCATGTTAACTCTCCCGAAACTTGAATTTGGTAGCAGCGACTACTTTGGCCAACTGCGGTAATACTTGAAGGCTTGACACCTAGATGGGGATGCCCGGATGGATTTCAAGCCTTCTCATTGATCGAGGGTTGCGCCGCGCTTGGCGCCTTGCTGACCACCACCATGGCGGGGCGCAGCAGACGACCGTTGAGCAGATAGCCCTTCTGGAACACGTTCAGCACGCTGTTCGGCTCAACTTCGGCGTTTTCCTGCATGGCCATGGCCTGGTGGTGCTCTGGGTTGAACGGCTGGCCGTGCGGGTCGACTGCTTCGAGGTTGTAGCGCTTGAGAGTGTCCTGGAACATCTTCAGGGTCAGCTCGACACCCTCGCGGATCTGCTTGACGTGCTCATCGTCGGCACTGGAGTGCGCCAGGGCCAGTTCCAGGCTGTCGATCACCGGCAGCAGGTCGCCCGAGAACTTCTCGAGGGCAAACTTGTGGGCTTTCTCGACATCCTGCTCGGCACGACGACGAGCGTTCTGCACGTCGGCAACGGCGCGCAGCGCCTGGTCCTTGGCGGCGGCCAGCTGCTCCTCGAGTTCCAGGACGCGGGCATCGGCAGCATTACCTGCACCGGTCTCTTCGACGTTAAGGTCTTTCTCGTTCAGCTGTTCGTCAGCCATGGGGTCTCTCCTGCGCAATTTTGTGGACTGCGAGCCAGGCTCGCCATTGATGTCGGCTATATGGGGCCGGAAAAACCAGCTTCAAGGGGCAAGGTCGTTTTCCCGGCTGCAACAGAATCTGCCAAGGGGCATTGGCAGGCCTGAAAAAAGTACTGTATAAATAACCAGACCTGACTTTCGGGAGCCGCCCCATGCTGGTGCACCTGTCCATTCACAACTACGCCATCGTCGAGCACCTCGACCTCGAGATCGCCCGAGGCATGTCCGTCATCACCGGTGAGACCGGTGCAGGCAAATCGATCATGCTCGATGCCCTCGGTCTGGCCCTGGGCGACCGGGCCGACAGTGGCGTGGTGCGCCCCGGCACGGACAAGGCAGACATCCTCGCCACCTTCGACCTGGTGGACATCCCCGAGGCGCATGCCTGGCTGGCCGAGCGTGACCTGGACAACGACGGCTTGTGCATCCTGCGCCGGGTGATCACCGCCGAAGGCCGCAGCCGCGGCTACATCAATGGCACCCCCTGCCCGCTCGGCGACCTCAAGGCACTGGGCGAGCTGCTGATCGATATCCACAGTCAGCACGAGCACCAGTCACTACTCAAGACCGACACCCATCGCCGCCTGCTCGACGAGTACGCCGGCGCCGTCGACCTGGCCCGTCAGGTACAGCTGGCGGCCAAGCGCTGGAACCAGACCCGCCTGGAGCTGGAGCGCCTGTCCAACTCCGGCGATGAGCAGCGCGCCCGCCATCAGCTGCTGAGCTACCAGCTGGAGGAACTGGACAACCTCGGCCTGGGTGAATACGAACTGGAGCAGTTGGAGCAGGAACACAAGAACCTGACCAGCGCCGAAGCCTTGTTCGGCATCTGCCGCCAGGTCATCGACCAGTGCAGCGAAAGCGATTCGGGCAACGTGCTCAGCGCCCTCACCTCCAGCCTCAACCGCCTGGGTGCCGCCCCCAATTCGCCAAAGGCACTGGGCGAAGCGGCCAACCTGATCGCCAGCGCGCAGATTCAGGTCGAGGAAGCCGTGGGCGAGCTCAACCGTTTCCTCGACAACTTCGACGCCGACCCCATGCGCCTGCAGGCACTGGAAGAACGCCTCGACACTATCTATACGCTGGCACGCAAACACCGAGTGCACCCAACCGAACTGCCCCACCTGCAGCAGCAACTGATGGAAGAGCTGGAGGGCCTGAACGCCAGTGATGAGTCGATCGAGCGATTGGGTGAAGAACTGGCCGCTTTCGCCCAGCATTATAAAGAGAAGGCGCTCGAGCTCAGCGCGCTGCGCCAGCAGGCTGCCCAGCAGTTGGCGGTGGCCGTCGAGCAGGAGATCCAGCGCCTGGGCATGCCTGGCGGGCGCTTCTGTATCGCACTTACACCCAATGAAGGAGCAGACCTTTCGCCCCATGGCCTGGAGCAGATCGAGCTACTGGTCAGCGCCAACCCTGGCCAGCCGCTCAAGGGCCTGGCCAAGGTGGCCTCAGGCGGTGAACTGTCCCGCATCAGCCTGGCGATCCAGGTGATTACCGCGCAGACCTCGCGCATTCCCACCCTGGTGTTCGACGAAGTCGACGTCGGTATCGGCGGGCCTACTGCCGAAATCGTCGGCCAATTGCTGCGCCGCCTAGGCGAGCGAGGCCAAGTGCTGACCGTAACCCACCTGCCGCAGGTGGCGGCACAAGGGCATCACCACCTGTTCGTGCACAAGGTGCGCAACAGCGACACCACCCACACCGCCGTGGCCAACCTGGGCAAGCGCGAGCGAGTAGAGGAAGTGGCGCGGATGCTGGGCGGCATAGACCTGACCAAGGAATCCCTGGCGCATGCGCGCAAGATGGTTGTGAGCGGCAAGGCCTGAACCCTGCTTTTTTCAGGCCCATTCGCGGGTAAACCCGCTCCCACAGGATATTCACCGGACCTGAGCCTGCGCAGTACCTGTGGGAGCGGGTTTACCCGCGAAGAGGTCGGCACAAACGACACCGCTCTCTGCCTCAGAAAGCACAAAGGCGACCCGAAGGTCGCCTTTGTCATTTATAACGATAAGAAATCGTTACTTCTTTTTACGTACGTACAGGACCAGATTGTGATCCACCAGCTCGTAGCCATGCTCGGCCACGATTTCGCGCTGGCGTTTCTCGATCTCGGCATCCATGAACTCGATGACTTCACTGGTCTCCACGTTGACCATATGGTCGTGATGACCGCCATCGGCCAGTTCGAACACCGCATGACCGCCGTCGAAGTTGTGGCGAACCACCAGACCCGCCGCTTCGAACTGGGTCAGTACGCGGTAGACGGTGGCCAGGCCTACGTCCTCGCCAGCCTCCATCAGCGCCTTGTAGACATCCTCGGCGCTCATGTGACGCTGCTCGGTGGAGTCGAGCATCTGAAGGATCTTGACTCGAGGCAGGGTCACCTTGAGACCGGCTTTGCGCAATTCGCTATTTTCAACCATGGTCAGCTTTCTCGCCGATGCTGCTTCGCAGCTTCTCTTAATACGGGTATGATCGGGGTTTACGTTGTCCAGCCAAGATAGTGGAAGTCGCCCACCGATGCAAAACACCAAGCTCTTGCTAACCAGCCTCACCCTAGTGGGACTGCTCGCACTCGCCGGTTGCTCGTTTCCCGGGGTTTACAAAATCGACATCCAGCAGGGCAATGTCGTTACGCAAGACATGATAGACCAATTGCGCCCCGGAATGACCCGCCGGCAAGTAAGGTTTATCATGGGTAACCCGCTAATCCAGGACACCTTCAACACCAACCGTTGGGATTACCTGTACAGCCTGCAGCCAGGCGGCGGCAAACGCCAGCAGGAACGCATGAGCGTGTTCTTCAACGAAAGCGACCAGTTGGTGAGCCTGTCCGGCGACTTCATGCCAGGCGTCAGCCGCGACCAGGAAATCCTCGGTGGCAGCAGCGACACCACGGTCAGCCCGGCCAACCAGCCAGAGCAGCCAACCGTGCAGCCTGAAGAAAAACCGGCCAAGCCAGGTTCGGTGGAAGAATCTATCCAGCGCGAAATCGACACCATCGAGACCACCCCGGTCCCGACTCCAGCGCCGCTGGAAACCTCGCCTCAATAAGCGGCGAGCAGATACAAAAAAGCCCGGACCTGGTCCGGGCTTTTTGTTGCCGCTGTTTCAGTCAGGCATTCAGTTGCTTGGCACGCTGGCAAAACGCATCCACCAGCGTATTTGCCGCCTGGTTGAACAGCGGCCCCAAAGTCGCGCGCACCAGCGGGCCAGCATAGTCGAACGAAAGGTCCAGGCTGATCTTGCAGGCCTTTTCACCCAGCGGCTTGAACACCCAAAGGCCATGCAACTGGGTGAACGGCCCCTCCTCCAGGTTCATCTCGATAGACTGCCCCGGCACCAGTACATTGCGCGTGACGAAGTGCTGGCTCATGCCGCCCTTGGCTACTTCGAGCTTGGCACGCATGTGCGTGTCGCTGGCTTCGATCACCGTCGAGGCCGAGCACCAAGGCAGAAACTGCGGGTAGCTGGCCACATCGTTGACCAGATCGTAGAGCGCCTGGGCGGGATACGGCAGCAGGGCGGAGCGTTGAATATGGGTAGTCATCCAGGCATCACTTCCAAGGCTGGGTGGCGGCGCTTCGCAGCGTGCCGAAAACAGGTTCTGTCGCAAAGACAGGGGCTGTATTGTCCGGTATTCATTGCAGTGGCTCAAGCACACCGAAATCCCATAGCCGACGACGCGGCGACTGCCTATAATGCCGCCCCTATGGCTAAACAAAAGAAACATCCGACCGGGACCATCGCGCAGAACAAGAAGGCGCGACACGATTACTTCATCGAACACAAGTTCGAGGCCGGGCTGGTCCTGTCCGGCTGGGAAGTAAAAAGCCTGCGAGCCGGCAAGGCGCACCTGACTGACAGCTACGTGCTGCTGAAGGACGGTGAGGCCTGGCTGTTCGGCAGCCACATCACCCCGCTGACCACGGCCAGCACCCACGTCATAGCCGACCCCATCCGCACTCGCAAGCTGCTGCTGAACAAGCGCGAGCTCGAGCGCCTGGAAGCGGCCGTGGCGCAAAAAGGCTACACCTGCGTGGCCCTGGCGCTGTACTGGAGCAAGCACCTGATCAAGTGCGAAATCGCACTGGGCAAGGGCAAGAAGGAATTCGACAAGCGCGACACCATGCGCGAGCGCGATTCCAACCGCGAGCTGCAGCGGGCTGTGCGGAACAAGGGCAAGGAAGAGTAATACCTCTTCTTAGCCTGTTCCGGCCTCTTCGCGGGTAAACCCGCTCCCAGAGGATTAACACTGAGTTCAGATTCGGTGCGGTCTCTGTGGGAGCGGGTTTACCCGCGAAGAGGCCAGCACTGCCAGTACAAATCTCAACGCCCGCTACGCCGCTCCGCCCGCGCCACTCGCTGCGCTTCTTCATGCGCCTCTTCCAGCACCTCCTGCACATACAGAATGTGCCGGCTGGACACTTCCCGCGCATCCTCTGCCCTGCCCTCGACTATCGCCAGGTACAGCTCCCGGTGCTGACTTATCAGCATGTCCCGGGTCTCCGTCCGTTGCTGGTACATGCCGCCGATGTTGGTCACCACGTTGCGCTTGAGCAGGTCGAACAAGCCCCGAATGGTGTGCAGCAACACGGCATTATGGCTGGCCTCGGCAATCGCCAGGTGGAAGCGCGCATCGGCCGCGCCTTCCTCCGCCCGGGTCACTTCGTCGGCCCTGGCATAGCAGTCCTGCAGCGCATCGAAGGCCGCCTTGAGGCGTGCCCGGTCCGGCTGGGTGGCGCGCTGGGCCGCGTAGTAGGCGCAGGACGCCTCCAGGGTATGGCGGAATTCGAGCAGGTCACGCTGCGCCTCGGCACTGTGCTCAAGCAGTTGCAGCAATGGGTCGCTGAAAGTGGACCCCAGAGACTCGGCGACAAAATTGCCCCCACCCTGGCGGCTGACCAGCAGCCCCTTGGCCACCAGCTTCTGGATCGCCTCACGCAGTGACGGGCGGGACACGCCGAACTGCTCGGCAAGGACGCGCTCGGCCGGCAGCCGCTGACCCGAGGTCAGCGTACCTTCCAGAATCATCCCTTCCAACCGATCGACGATGTCGTCGGACAGGCGCCGTTGGCGGACCTGATCAAAAACCATCACATGCTCTCCACAAACCCCCGGCAGATTTCAGGGGGCGCCTATTCTCGCCGATCCGGGCCTTGCAAACACCCACCAGGCGACGATTTTCCCCGCCCATCAGATGCCCACTCATCGGCACACGACCAAAGTTTTGCACGGGACAAATTGACACACCCACGAAGACGCTTTTAACCTAGCACCCAGCCATTGTAAATTGGTCTTACCAATTATCCAATGCCAGTGCCTGACCAACAACAATTAGGGGCCACCCCATATGCAAACCTGGCAACAAATCTATAGTCCGCTTGGTAGTCTTGGCCTGTCCGCACTGGCGGCGGTCATCCCCATCGTCTTCTTCTTCCTTGCCCTCGCCGTGTTCCGCCTCAAAGGCCACGTGGCCGGCAGCATCACCCTCGCATTGTCGATCCTGGTGGCGATCTTCGCCTTCCAGATGCCTGTCGACATGGCATTCGCCGCTGCAGGTTATGGCTTCCTCTACGGCCTCTGGCCGATTGCCTGGATCATCGTTGCCGCGGTGTTCCTGTACAAACTCACGGTCAAGAGCGGCCAGTTCGAAGTGATCCGCAGCTCGGTGCTGTCGATTACCGACGACCAGCGCCTGCAAGTGCTGCTGATCGGTTTCTGCTTCGGTGCCTTCCTGGAAGGTGCGGCGGGCTTTGGTGCACCGGTGGCAATCACTGCCGCGCTGCTGGTGGGCCTGGGCTTCAACCCGCTGTACGCCGCCGGCCTGTGCCTGATCGCCAACACCGCGCCAGTGGCCTTTGGCGCCCTGGGCATCCCGATCATCGTGGCCGGCCAGGTCACCGGTATCGACGCCTTCCACATTGGCGCCATGACCGGTCGCCAGCTGCCGCTGCTGTCGCTGTTCGTACCGTTCTGGCTGGTATTCATGATGGACGGCCTGCGTGGCGTGAAGGAAACCTGGCCTGCCGCCCTGGTCGCCGGCCTGAGCTTCGCCGTCACCCAGTACTTCACCTCGAACTTCATCGGCCCGGAGCTTCCGGACATCACCTCGGCCCTGGCCAGCCTGATCGCCCTGACCCTGTTCCTGAAAGTCTGGCAGCCCAAGCGTTCGTTCGCCGAAGCCAAAGGCAGCGTCGGCGCCGCCGTGGTTCAGCCAAGCGGCAGCCAGCCAAGCCCCTACAGCTTTGGCGAGATCTTCAAGGCCTGGTCGCCGTTCCTGATCCTCACCGTGCTGGTCACCATCTGGACCCTGAAACCGTTCAAGGCGGCCTTCGCCCCGGGCGGCGCGATGTACAACTTCGTGTTCAACTTCGCTATCCCGCACCTCGACCAACTGGTGATCAAGTCCGCACCGATCGTCGCCGCGCCAACCGCCATGCCAGCGGTGTTCAAGCTCGACCCGATCTCTGCCACCGGCACCGCGATCTTCCTCTCGGCGCTGATCTCCATGGCCGTGTTGAAGATCAACCTCAAAACTGGTCTGACCACTTTCAAGGAAACCTTCTGGGAGCTGCGCTGGCCAATCCTGTCGATCGGCATGGTGCTGGCCTTCGCCTTCGTCACCAACTACTCGGGCATGTCCTCGACCATGGCCCTGGTGCTGGCCGGTACCGGTGCCGCGTTCCCGTTCTTCTCGCCGTTCCTCGGCTGGCTGGGTGTGTTCCTGACCGGTTCCGACACCTCGTCCAACGCCCTGTTCAGCTCGTTGCAGGCCACCACCGCGCACCAGATCGGGGTCAACGACACTCTGCTGGTAGCGGCCAACACCAGCGGCGGCGTGACCGGCAAGATGATCTCGCCGCAGTCGATCGCCGTGGCTTGCGCCGCCACCGGCCTGGTTGGCAAGGAATCCGACCTGTTCCGCTTTACCGTCAAGCACAGCCTGTTCTTCGCCACCATCGTCGGCCTGATCACCCTGATCCAGGCCTACTGGCTGACCGGCATGCTGGTTCATCACTAAAGTGAAAGGGGCCGGGCGCCATCGCGCGCCCGGCGATCCCACACGCAACGCTGCGAGAATCCATGATCATTTCTGCCTCTACCGACTATCGCGCCGCGGCCCAACGCAAGCTGCCTCCCTTCCTGTTCCACTATGCCGACGGCGGCGCCTACGCCGAGCACACCCTGCGCCACAACGTCTCGGACCTGGCCAGCATTGCCCTGCGTCAGCGCGTGCTGAAGAACATGTCCGAGCTCAGCCTGCAGACCAAGCTGTTCGACGAAACCCTGAGCATGCCGGTGGCCCTGGCCCCGGTCGGCCTCACCGGCATGTACGCCCGCCGTGGTGAAGTGCAGGCGGCACGTGCGGCGGCGGCCCACGGCATTCCGTTCACCATGTCCACGGTGTCGGTGTGCCCGATCGAAGAAGTGGCCCCGGCCATCGACCGGCCGATGTGGTTCCAGCTGTACGTTCTCAAGGACCGCGGCTTCATGCGCAACGCCCTGGAGCGGGCCAAGGCTGCCGGGGTCAAGACCCTGGTGTTCACTGTCGACATGCCGACACCCGGCGCCCGCTACCGCGACGCCCATTCTGGCATGAGCGGCAAGAACGGCCCGCTGCGCCGCGTGCTGCAAGCCATGACCCACCCCGAGTGGGCATGGGATGTCGGCGTGATGGGGCGCCCACACGACCTGGGCAACATTTCCACCTACCGTGGCAACCCCACCGGCCTTGCCGACTACATCGGCTGGCTGGCCAACAACTTCGACCCGTCGATCTCCTGGAAAGACCTGGAGTGGATCCGCGAGTTCTGGGACGGCCCGATGATCATCAAAGGCATTCTCGATGCCGATGACGCCCGCGATGCGGTCAGGTTCGGTGCCGACGGCATCGTCGTGTCCAACCACGGCGGCCGCCAGCTCGACGGCGTGCTGTCCAGCGCCCGCGCCCTGCCGGCAATTGCCGATGCGGTCAAAGGTGACCTGAAGATCCTCGCCGATTCCGGCATCCGCAGCGGCCTCGACGTGGTGCGCATGATCGCCCTCGGCGCCGATACCGTACTGATCGGCCGCGCCTTCCTCTACGCCCTTGCCGTGCACGGCCAGGCCGGGGTGAAAAACCTGCTGGAGCTGTTCGAAAAGGAAATGCGCGTAGCGATGGTGCTGACCGGCGCCAAGTCGATCAGCGAGATCACCCGCGACTCGCTGGTACGCGAACTGGGCGCCTGACCGCCCGCAAGAACGACCGCCTGATTGACCCGGGGCATGTGGCGCACAGACGCCACGGCCCCGCGAGGAGACTGCATGAGCCTGCCCGCCGCGTTCCTGCGTGATGCCGAGCGCCTGATCCCCGCCGAACGCCGCTTCGACGACCCCACCTCCACCCTGGCCTTCGGCACCGATGCCAGCTTCTACCGGCTGATCCCCAAGCTGGTGGTGCGCGTCGAGTCAGAAGACGAAGTGGTCGGCCTGATCAAACTGGCCCAGCGCGAGCGGGTGCCGGTCACCTTCCGCGCCGCCGGCACCAGCCTGTCCGGCCAGGCCATCAGTGACTCGGTGCTGATCGTGCTGGGCGATAACTGGAACGGCCGCGAAATCCGCGGCCAAGGCGAGCAGATCCGCTTGCAGCCCGGCGTCATCGGCGCCCAGGCCAATGCCTGGCTGGCTCCCTTCGGGCGCAAGATCGGCCCCGACCCGGCGTCGATCAACGCCTGCAAGATCGGCGGCATCGTCGCCAACAACGCCAGCGGCATGTGCTGCGGCACCGCGCAGAACACCTACCACACCCTGGCCGGCCTGCGCCTGGTGCTGGCCGACGGCACGCGCCTGGACAGCGAAGACCCGGCCAGCGTCGCCGCGTTCGAGGCCAGCCACGCCGGCCTGCTGGAAGCACTGGCCCGCCTGGGCCGCGAGACCCGCGCCAACACTGCACTCGCCGAGCGCATCCGGCACAAATACCGGCTGAAGAACACCACTGGCCTATCGCTGAACGCACTGGTGGACTACGACCAGCCACTGGATATCCTGCAGCACCTGTTGGTCGGCTCCGAAGGTACCCTGGGCTTCATCAGTGCCGTCACCTACGACACCGTGCCCGACCACCCGCACAAGGCCAGCGCACTGCTGGTTTTCCCCAGCGTGGAAAGCTGCTGCCGCGCGGTGACCGTGCTCAAGCGCCAGCCGGTCTCTGCCGTTGAACTGCTCGACCGCCGCAGCCTTCGCTCGGTGCAGAACATGCCCGGCATGCCACTGTGGGTAAAAGGCCTGTCGGACAACGCCTGCGCCCTGCTGATCGAGTCCCGTGCCGCCAGCCAGAGCCTGCTGCATGAACAGCTGCAACAGGTGATGACCTCGATCGCCGACTTCCCACTGGAACAGCAGGTGGACTTCAGCGAAGACCCCGCCGTGTACAACCAGCTGTGGAAAATCCGCAAGGACACCTTCCCCGCCGTCGGCGCCGTACGCCAGACCGGCACCACCGTCATCATCGAAGACGTCACCTTCCCCATCGAGCAACTGGCCGAAGGCGTCAACCGCCTGATCCAGCTGTTCGACAAGCATCGCTACGATGAAGCGATCATTTTCGGCCACGCCCTGGAAGGCAACCTGCACTTCGTCTTCACCCAGGGTTTCAACAGCGCCGAGGAAGTCGCACGCTACCAGGCCTTCATGGACGACGTGGCGCAACTGGTGGCGGTGGAGTTCGGCGGCTCGCTCAAGGCCGAGCACGGCACCGGGCGCAACATGGCACCGTTCGTGGAGCTGGAGTGGGGCCACGACGCCTATCAACTGATGTGGAAGCTCAAGCGCCTGCTCGACCCCAACGGCATCCTCAACCCTGACGTGGTGCTCAGTGGAGACCCGGACATCCACCTGAAAAACCTCAAGCCGCTGCCCGCTGCCGACGAGATCGTCGACAAGTGCATCGAGTGCGGCTTCTGCGAACCGGTGTGCCCTTCCAAAGGCCTGACCCTCAGCCCACGCCAGCGCATCGTCATGTGGCGTGACATCCAGGCCAAACAGCGCGCCGGCATCGACACCCGCGAACTGCGCCAGACCTACCAGTACCAGGGCATCGACACCTGCGCCGCCACCGGCCTGTGCGCCCAGCGCTGCCCGGTCGGCATCAACACCGGCGAACTGGTGAAGAAACTGCGCAGCCAGGCCGCCGAACACGAAAAAACCGCCGACTGGCTAGCCGATCACTTCCACACCGCCCTGGGCGGCGCGCGCCTGACCCTGACCGCCGCCAATACCGCACGCAAGCTGCTCGGCGCCCCACGCCTGGGCCGCCTGAGCGCCTCGCTGAACAAAGCCAGCAAAGGCCGCCTGCCAAAGTGGACCCCGGCGATGCCACAACCACTGCGCCCACTGGACTTCGGCCCGGCCAGCAACGACGCCCGCCCTCGCGTGGTGTACCTGGCTGCCTGCGTCTCGCGGGTGATGGGCCCGGCCTATGCCGACCGCGAGCAGAGTTCGCTGCTGGACAAGACCCGCGCCCTGCTGGAAAAAGCCGGCTACCAGGTGGTGTTCCCTGACAACGCCGACAGCCTGTGCTGCGGCCAACCGTTCGCCTCGAAGGGCTACCCCGAGCAGGCCGAACACAAACGCCAGGAACTGCTTGCCGCCCTGCTGCACGCCAGCCGCGGCGGCCTCGACCCTATCTACTGCGATACAAGCCCCTGCACCCTGCGCCTGGTGCAGGACCTGGGCGACACCCGGCTGGACCTGTACGACCCGGTGCGCTTCATCCGCACCCATCTGCTTGAGCGCCTGGAGTTCACCCCCCAGGACGAACCAGTGGCCGTGCATGTGACCTGCAGCACCCAGCACCTGGGCGAAAGCCAGGCGCTGATCGACCTGGCGCGGCGGTGCAGCAAACAGGTGGTGATCCCGGAGGGCATACATTGCTGCGGCTTTGCCGGTGACAAAGGCTTCACCACCCCCGAGCTCAACGCCCACTCGCTGCGCAGCCTGAAGGATGCGGTGCAATATTGCAGCGAAGGCATCTCCACCAGCCGCACCTGCGAGATCGGCCTGTCCAGCCATAGTGGCATCGATTACCACGGGCTGGTCTACCTTGTAGACCGCGTCACTCGGCCGCGTAGCATATGACCGTTTAACGCAAAACCTGATAGCTGCCGCAATCCCTGTGGGAGCGGGCAAGCCCGCGAACACCGGCGCAGCCGGTGCCATACACCGCGCAGCCTGCTTCGCGGGCATGCCCGCTCCCACAGGGACCGCGCCGGCTTTGGGCCCACGCCGTACCTGTAGGAGCGGCTTCAGCCGCGAACACCGGCAAAGCCGGTGCCATCCCCCGCCAGCATCCGATTGAACCCCCGCCAATCCTCTACAGTCCATCCTTACAGGCCCACCTTCCAGAGGCCCAGAAGGAGACTCCCATGAAAGGTACCGCGCTTTCGGCCCTGTTCGCGGCCGCCACCCTGCTGGCTTCGCCGGTATTCGCCGCCGAAGACCTCTGCACCGCCAACCTGCAAAAGATCGACGACAGCATGGCCACCGCCGGCGCTACCTCCGAAGGCCTGGACAAGGCCATCACCGAGCACGTCGACAAAGCCAAGGCTGCCCAGGCATCGGGGGACACCAAGGAATGCATCGCCATCACCAGCAAA
This sequence comes from Pseudomonas sp. SA233, assembly GCF_054792385.1. Taxonomy (NCBI): domain Bacteria; kingdom Pseudomonadati; phylum Pseudomonadota; class Gammaproteobacteria; order Pseudomonadales; family Pseudomonadaceae; genus Pseudomonas; species Pseudomonas sp. SA233. Next base: position 5,003,582 of record NZ_CP096449.1, read on the forward strand.
GTCCTGGAGCGGTTGGAAAAAACGGAGAAAGGCAGCGGCACCAGCGGCGGCGGTAGCGGCGCGTGAGCCCAAAAGCGGGCGACCGGACCGGCTGTCGACGTCGCCCGCGCAATGGCGTATACTCAGCCTCACGTACCGTAAGGTGCGTTAGCTTAGAGCTAGTGTGGGGCCGATCAGGATTCGACGCCGGTAGCGAAACTCTAGGTGCATGCCGAGTTGGTAACAGAACTCGTAAATCCACTGTTGCAACTTTCTATAGTTGCCAATGACGAAAACTTCGAGGCGGAGTACGCTCTCGCTGCGTAAGCAGCCGAGCCCGACCTTCTGGTAGCTTCGGCTCCAGCAATCATCAGGGGATGCCTGTAAACCCGAAATGATTGTCATACAGAACAGGATCGTCGTGTAGCACGTTGGGGGCAAAGCGACTAAAACTTACCCAACTCGTCCAAAGCACCCTGCCCGTCGGGCGGCTGCGGATTAACTCAGTAGACACGGCTAAGCATGTAGTACCGACAGCGGAGTACTGGCGGACGGGGGTTCAAATCCCCCCGGCTCCACCAAATTCCAAAGAAGAAGACGCCCTCGGGCGTCTTTTTTTGTGCCTGGATTTTGGGTTGTGCGAGCCCATAAAGTCAGAATCAGGCTTTTCCGCATAGGGCGTTTCCCAAAGATACTCCCTGCGCCGGTTTGCTCTTCACCGGTCTCTCAACCCAAACACGGCTTCCACCACGTGAGTGACAGCAAGCGCTGGTCGCCCCAGTCGCCAAGTCGTGATGCCCGCCGCCAGCTTCATGATTGCCTCTCAGCCAGCAACACTTCCGGCATGGCCGGCAGCGGCCGGCTCAGCAACACGCCGACCAGCACCGCAAACAGCAGCGCCGCCACACCGGCGACCTGCAACACGGCATCGAAGCCCCCGATGAACGCCTGGCGGGCCAAGGGTGCCACCGTTTCCCGCAACCCGGGCTCAAGCAACGCCAACGCCGCCTGCAAATCACCCGCGGCAACCCGGATAGCCATCGCCGCAACCTGGCCCGATTGCCCAGGCGCCACGGCAGCCATGGCCTCATACAGCAACTGCCCACTACGTGCAGCCAGCACACCACCCAACCCACCGATGGCCAGCACGATCGCCCCGAACCGCGTGGTTGTACTCAACCCCGAAGCCATGCCGGTACGCTCACGCGGTACGCAAGCCATGATGTTCTTCTGCGTATCGCCATTCAGCAGCCCGGCACCGGCACCCAGCACCAGGCTTGCCAGGGCGAATGTACCGTAACCGCCTTGCTGAGTGGCCCAGGCACAGAGCAGGTTACCCGCCCCGACCAAAACCAGGCCTAGCGCGAATACCTGCGCCGGGCTCAAGTGTGCAGCCAGACGCATGCCCAGGCGTGGCGTCAGCAGCATGGCCACGGCAAACGGCAGCATGCCCGCCCCTGCGGCCAGGGCCGACAGCTGCAGGCCGTTCTGCAAGTAAAGCGGCAGCAGGGTCATCATCACCTGGGCGCAGGCAGCATAGGCAAACATCCCCAGCAAGGCGCCAACGAAGCGCCCGCTGCGCATCAGCCGCAGGTCGATCATCGGCCGTTCCTGGCTGCGCTCGACCATGACGAACAGGCCGAACAGGAAGGCGCTGATCACCAGCCGTCCCAGGGTTTGCGCACTGCCCCAGCCCACCTGGTTGGCATCGATCATTGCCCAGATCAGGTAACCCAGGCTGCCGGCGAAAGTCAGGCTGCCCCATGGGTCGAGCCGGGCCGCAGCGCTGTCACGGGACTCTTCGACACTGCGCAGCACCATCACTGCGAGCACTGCCACCAACGGCAAGTTGATGTAGAAGATCCAGCGCCAGCCAAGGGTGCTGGCGATCAACCCGCCCAGCAGCGGCGCAAAGGTGATGGTGGCGCCCATGCAGGCGCCCCAGAAGGCCCAGGCGCGCATGCGTTCCTGGGGTTGGTGGAAGCGATTGCCGATCGCGGCCAGGGCCGAGGTCAGCAGCAATGCCGCGCCAACGCCCTTGGCTGCCCTGGCCAGGTCGAGGAACAGCAGGTTGGGCGCCGCGCCACAGGCCAGCGAGGCGAGGCCGAACAGGGCCAGGCCGAGCAGCAGCATGCGGCGGCGGCCAAAGCGGTCGGCCAGGCTGCCAGCGGGCAGCAGGCAGGCGGCAAAGGCCAGCAGGTAGGCGCTGACCACCCATTCGATGTCGGCAAACGAGCCGGACAGGTCGCGGGCGATGCTGGGCAGGCTGACCGCGACGATGTTGGTGTCGAGGATGATCAGGGCACAGACCAGGGAGGCGGTGAGCAGGGTGAAACGCGCAGAGGGCATGGTGAGGCTCCGGATGCAGGGCTGGTTGGTCAAATCGCCGGGGCTGCCTTGCCTGCGATGGACCGCAAAGCGGTCCCTTGCAATTCCCAGGCAGCCTTTGCCGCCAAGCCACCAGCCTTGTAGTGTTGGCCTCACCATAACGCCACCAGCCCCCAGGCTTGTTAGCCACGGCGGCTCGCGTCATTACCCTGCAGGTAACACCCATGGAAATCCGCCATTTCCGCTACTTCCTCTGCGTCGCCCGCCACGGCCATTTCACCCGTGCCGCCGAACAGCTGGGCATCGCCCCACCCACGCTCAGCCGGCAGATCCAGGACATGGAGCGCGAACTGGGCGTGCGCCTGTTCGAGCGCAACCAGCGCGAGGTCAACCTCACCGCAGCGGGCCAGGCGCTTTTGATCGAGGCCGAACATGCCGTGCGCCAGTTCGATGCTGCACAACTGGGCGCGCAACGGGCCGCTCGAGGCGAAAGCGGGCGCATCGAACTGGGCTATGTGGCTTCGGCCGCGTACTCGGGCATGCTCCAGCAGCAAGTCGGCCGCTACAGCGAAACCTGCCCCGGCGTACGCCTGAACATTCGCGAACTGCCCATGGCCGAACTGCCCGGTATGGTCCGCGACGGCCTGCTTGACCTTGCCTATGTGCGCTCGCCGATGGAGCTGCCCGAGGAACTCGAAGCCATCGCCTTGCACCAGGAAGGGTTCGTCCTCGCCCTGCCCGCCAGCTCACGGATAAATGAAGTGCCGCAGATCCCGGCCTCGCGCCTGGCCAATGAAACCTTCATCCTGCCCGAACAGATCTCCGGCACGCTGGAGGTGGCCGCACAAGGTGGTTTCGTCCCGAGGCTCGGCCCTCAGCCGGGCAGCCTGGTGGCAGTGATCACCCTGGTGTCACTCGGCCAAGGCATCGCAGTGGTGCCGGAATCGGTGGTGCAGCGCATCAGCCTGCCGCAGGTGCACTACCGGCGTATTGTCGACTGCCAGGCCAGCTCGTGGCTTAGCCTGATCTACCGGCGCTTCGAGAAAGCGCCAGCGGCAATCAGATACATCAAGATGATGAAAGGCTGAAAAAACAAAGGGCACCCATCCACTGGTGCCCTTTGCCCTACCGCCAGGTGAACTCAATCACCCCATCGAACGCACCCCCACAGGTTGCGCATTGCCCCGCGTGGTCACGATCCCCAGGAAGGAAATCACGATCGCCAGGCCCAATGTCGAGCTCACCTCTGCCCGGTGTTCAGGCGTGAACATCATGACCGCCAGTGCCCCGCCAATGAACAGGATCACCGCCCAGGTCAGGTACGGGAACAGCCACATGCGGAACTTCAGCTCGGTGTTTTCCCGCTCCAGGCGACGACGCATGCGCAGCTGCGAAATGGCGATGACCATGTACACCAGCAAGGCAATGGCACCGGAGCTGGCCAGCAGGAACTCGAACACACCCTTCGGCGCGAAGTAATTGAGGATGGCAATGGCCGCGCCGATCAACGTGCTGCCGAATACCGCAGCGCGTGGCACGCCGACCTTGGAGGTCTTGTTGAGCATGGCCGGTGCGTCACCGCGCTTGGCCAGCGAGTACATCATCCGCGAGGCAATGTAGATCGAAGAGTTCATGCAGCTGGTCACTGCCACCAGCACCACCAGGTCGACCATGAAGGCCGCGTTGGGGATGTTCATGATCTCCAGCGCACGCTGGTAAGAGCCCACCACCGCCAGCTGCGGGTCGTTCCACGGCACCACCGAAATGATCACGAAGATCGACAGGATGTAGAAGGTACTGATGCGCCAGATCACCGAGCGAGTGGCCTTGGCGATGTTGCGCGACGGGTCGCTCGATTCGGACGCGGCGATGGTCACCGCTTCGGTGCCGATGAAGCTGAACATCACGGTGATGAACGCACCCACCACGGCCGACCAGCCCTTCGGCGCGAAGCCGCCGTGCTCGGCCATCAAGCTGCTCAGGCCACTGACCTCGCGGTTGGGCAGCCAGCCCATAAGTGCGGCGAAACCCAGGCCGATGAAACCGAGAATGGCCGTGACTTTGAGAATGGCGAACCAGAACTCGAACTCACCGTACTTGGCCACGCTGAACAGGTTGGTACCAGCCAGCAGCAGCACCGAAGCCAGGGCAAAAATCCAGCTGTCCACCTGCGGGAACCAGGCGTTCAGCACATGCCCGGCGGCCAGCGCTTCGATCGGGATTACCAGTACCCAGAACCACCAGTACAGCCAACCGATGGTGTAGCCGGCCCAGCGGCCGATGGCCTGCTCGGCGTAGGTGGAAAACGATCCGGTGTCCGGGTGTGCCACGGCCATTTCGCCGAGCATGCGCATGACCAGTACCACCAAGGTCCCGGCCACGAAATAGGAAATTATGGTAGCTGGCCCGGCTGCCGCGATGGCGTGGCCAGAGCCGACGAAAAGTCCGGCGCCGATGATGCCGGCGATGGACAGCATCGTTACGTGACGTGGCTTGAAACCTTGTGCAAGGTTGCCATCAGATCCCACGGTGTTCATTGATGTTGTTCTCTTTTTACTGACACAAGGATGGACGGGCAGGTGTAGGCGAAAATATCTCCTTTGAAATCAATAAGTCGACACGTTACTCGCGCTCTGTTGTTGATATTTGGCACGCGTCACAGAGCAACGTGTCAGCGCAGGTCGGGCTTCATTTAAGCCCCGCAGGGCTGTGGGAAATTACACGAGAACGCCCCGGAACTGTTCGATCACGACAGGGCATCCCCATTAACGTCAGAAGTCGCGAATGGCATTCCCGATCCCGTCACCAGGCCGTCTGGAGCTTTTGTTTTTCATTTGGGTGTGTTGTGGCTGTACTGGCCCTTTCGCGGGCTCGCCCGCTCCCACAGGTACTCCACCCCCTCAAACCTGTGGTGTACCTGTGGGAGCGGGCAAGCCCGCGAAGAGGCCAGCAGCCTCAACGCACCAGGCAAGGCCGCTTGTTATCGAAGCTCCACCCCGGAATCAGGAACTGCATTGCCACGCTGTCATCCCGCGCGCCCAACCCCATGTTGCGGTAGCACTCATGCGCCTTGGCCAGCTGGTCTTCATCCAGCTCCACCCCAAGCCCCGGTCGCGCCGGCACGTGCACATGCCCGTCGACGATGCGCAGTGGTTCGCGGGTCAGGCGCTGGCCGTCCTGCCAGATCCAGTGGGTGTCGATCGCAGTGATTTCCCCCGGCGCCGCAGCCGCCACCTGGGTGAACATTGCCAGCGAGATATCGAAGTGGTTGTTGGAATGCGAACCCCAGGTCAGCCCCCAGTCGTTGCACATCTGCGCCACCCGTACCGAACCCTGCAAGGTCCAGAAGTGCGGGTCGGCCAGCGGAATGTCCACCGACTGCAACTGGATCGCATGGCCCATCTGCCGCCAGTCGGTAGCGATCATGTTGGTGGCGGTGGGCAGGCCGGTGGCGCGGCGGAACTCGGCCATCACCTCACGGCCCGAGTAGCCGTTCTCGGCACCGCACGGGTCTTCGGCATAGGCCAGCACATCGTGCTTGTCGCGGCACAGGGCAATGGCCTCCTTCAATGACCAGGCACCATTCGGGTCGAGGGTGATGCGGGCTTCGGGGAAGCGTTCGGCCAGCGCCGTTACCGCTTCCATCTCCTCCTCGCCGCGCAACACCCCGCCCTTGAGCTTGAAGTCGCTGAAGCCATAGCGCGCCTCGGCGGCCTCGGCCAGGCGCACCACCGCGTCCGGGGTCAGGGCCTTTTCGTGGCGCAGGCGGAACCAGTCGTCCTCGGCATCGGCTTCGTTGCGGTAGGCCAGGTCGGTCTGCTGGCGGTCGCCGATGTAGAACAGGTAACCGAGCATCTTCACCGCCTCGCGCTGCTGCCCCTCGCCCAGCAGTGCCGCCATCGGCACGTTCAGGTGCTGGCCGAGCAGGTCGAGCAGCGCCGACTCGATGGCCGTGACCGCATGCACGGTGATGCGCAGGTCGAAGGTCTGCAGGCCGCGACCAGCCGAGTCAAGGTTGGCGAAGGTCTGGCGCATGGCATTGAGCACGCGCTGGTAATGGCCGATCGGCTGGCCGACCACCAGGCTGCGGGCGTCCTCCAGTGTCTGGCGGATCTTCTCGCCGCCGGGCACCTCGCCCAACCCGGTATTGCCGGCGCTGTCACGCAGCACCACCACGTTGCGGGTGAAGAACGGGCCATGGGCACCGCTGAGGTTGAGCAGCATGCTGTCGTGCCCGGCGACGGGGATCACGCGCAGATCAGTGACCACGGGGGTGCTGGTGTGAAGGGTCTGCATGTTCATGGTTGTTGTCTCGCAATCATCAATGGCTCTGACCCAGGGCCGAAGGGGCCTTGAGGTCATCGGAAGGGACGCCCTTTGGGCGAGTGCGTACGAAGAAGATGGCAATGGCCGCCAGCACCGAGGTCACCGCCAGGCCGTACAGGCCGCCCTGGATCGAACCGGTCTGCTGCTCCAGCAGGCCGAAGGTGGTGGGGGCGACGAAGCCGCCAAGGTTGCCGACCGAGTTGATCAACGCGATCACCGCTGCGGCGATGCGGGCATCCAGGTAGCCCTGCGGGATCGGCCAGAACAGCGACGATGCCGACTTGAAACCGATCGCCGCGAAGCACACCGCGACAAAGGCGAACACCGGCCCACCCGTGGTGGACATGAACATGCCGATGGCAGCGATCACCAGCGCACCTGCGACCCAGGCCTGCTGGAACTTCCAGCGCGCCGAGCCGGCGGCGAAGGCATACATGGCCAGGATCGAGATCAACCACGGGATCGAGTTGAAGAAGCCGACCTGCAGGTCGCTGAGGTCACCCATGCGCTTGATGATGCTCGGCAGCCAGAAGGTGGCGGCGTAAATGGTCAGCTGGATGCAGAAGTAGATCAGGCAGAACAGCAGGATCTGGCGGTCCTTGAGCAGGCTCCAGGCCGATGGCCTGACCGCGCCGACCGCTTCGCGCTCAAGTTGCTCGCGATCGATGGCGGCCACCAGTGCTTCCTGCTCGGCCTGGCTCAGCCACTTGGCGTCCTGCGGCCTGGAGTCGAGCCAGAAGAACACGAAGAAGCACAGCGTCACCGAGGCCATGCCTTCGATGAACAGCATCCACTGCCAGCCATGCATGCCCAGGCCCTGGATCTGCATCAGCGCGCCGGCCAGCGGCCCGGAAATCAGCGACGCCAATGCCGAGCCGCTGAGGAAGATGGCAATCGCCTTGCCACGCTCGGCGGCCGGCAACCAGCGGGTGAAGTAGTAGATCACCCCGGGGAAGAAGCCCGCTTCGGCAACGCCCAGCAGAAAGCGCAGCACGTAGAACTGGGTTTCGTTCTGCACGAAGGCCATGGCCGTGGCCACCAGCCCCCAGGTGAACATGATGCGGGTCAGCCACAACCGTGCGCCGACCTTCTGCAGCAGCATGTTCGAGGGCACCTCGAACAGCGCGTAGCCGATGAAGAACAGGCCGGCGCCAAAGCCATAGGCGGCGGCGCTGATGCCCAGGTCGCTTTCCAGATGGGGGCGGACGAAGCCGATGTTGACGCGGTCCAGGTAGTTGACGATGAACATGATGACGAACAGCGGCAGGACGTGGCGCTTGACCTTGGCCACGGCGCTGGCCAGGGCGTCGCCTTCATTCCGGGCAGACGGAGCGAGGGTATCGTTCACTTGCGGATCTCCCACTAATTGTTTTTGTGCGGGTCGAGGTTGTCTGACATGGCAGTGGGGAGGAGCATATGCGCAGCGCAGTTGTACGACAAGATCAGCAACATCGGTAAAATCACAAAATACAAGCTACCGCAAAGCCTATATGCGTCGATCTTGCAAAAATAGACAAACTACTCGCTGACTTGACCACAGGAAAAATCGGCAAAAAATATTTATATCGATTAACTTGTCGTACAAGCACAACAACAATCGGATCACAACATGGCCACCGAACAAGCCCACAAACGCGGCCACAGCCGTGCCCATGACCTGGTCTCCAGCCTGACTCAACAGATCTTGCTGGGCACCTTCAAGCCAGGCGACAAGTTGCCCTCGGAGAACAGCCTGGTGCGCGAGCATGGGGTCAGCCGCACCGTGGTCCGCGAGGCCCTGTCGAAATTGCAGGCTTCGGGGCTGGTGGAGCCACGCCACGGTATCGGTACGTTCGTGATGGAGCGCCAGGCCCAGGCCGGCCTGCGCATCGCTGCGGAAAGCGCGGCGAATGTGCGCGACCTGCTGGAGCTGCGCATCGGCCTGGAAGGCCAGGCTGCCGCCTTGGCCGCGCTACGCCGTGACGAGGGGCACCTGAGGCGCATGCGCCAGGCGCTGGATGACTACCAGGACCTGGCCGCCGCTGGCGACAGCTGCATCGAGGCCGACCGGCGCTTTCACCTGTTGATTGCCGAGGCCACTGGCAACCTGTACTTCACTGAAATGCTGTTGCAGCTAGGCAACGGCCTGATCCCGCGCAACCGCATGGCCCTGGCCGAACGCAGCGGGGCGAAGCTGGCGCGGCAGGCGTACCTGGCCAACCTCGAGCATGAGGCGATCCTCAATGCCATCCGCCGGCAGGACCCGGACGCGGCGCGGGCAGCGGTGTGCCTGCACCTGTCCAATAGCCGCGACCGACTACTGCCCGAACAGGCCTGACACGATCCCCTGTAGGAGCGGCCTTGTGTCGCGAAGGGCTGCACAGCAGCCCCTCGATTTCAGCTACAGAATTGCAGGCCGGGGGCCGCTTTGCGGCCCTTTCGCGACACAAGGCCGCTCCTACAAAGAGAACCGCATCAGGCCCTGTTACCAGGTCAGGCAGATCTTGCCGAAATGCCGGTTGCTCTCCTGATAACGGAACGCCTCGACGATCTGCTCCAGCTCGAAATGCTTGTCCACCACCGGCCGCAGGCCGTTGGCAGCGATCGCCCGCACCATCGCCTGCTGTTGGGCGCGGCTGCCCACCAGCACGCCTTGCAGGCGTATCTGCCGCACCAGCGCCTGCACCAGCGGCAATTGCCCGGCCACGCCGGTGAGGATGCCGATCAACGACACATGCCCACCAATGCGCGCGGCGATCATCGATTGCTCCAGCGTCGCCGGGCCACCCACTTCGATCACATGATCGACGCCGCGGTTGCCGGTCAGCTCGCGCACTTTCTCACCCCACGCCGGAGTGCTCTTGTAGTTGATCAGATGGTCGGCACCCAGGGCCTTCAGGCGCTCCAGCTTGGCATCGCTGGACGAGGTGGCGATCACCGTCGCGCCGGCCAGCTTGGCAAACTGCAGGGCGAAGATCGACACACCGCCGGTGCCCTGCACCAGCACCGTATCGCCGGGCTTGAGGTGGTCGTCGCACATCAGCGCGCGCCAGGCCGTGAGACCTGCCGTGGTCAGAGTGGAAGCTTCGGCATGGCTGAAGCCCTTGGGCGCCAAGGTGAAGGCGCTGGCACGAGCAGTGACCTGTTCACGGGCGTAACCATCGATACCGTCGCCGGGCACCTTGGCGAAGCCTTCCACATTTGCCTGGCCGTCGAGCCAGTCGGGGAAGAAGGTACTGACCACATTGTCGCCGACCTGGAACTCGGTGACGCCGCTCCCCACCGCGACCACTTCGCCAGCGCCATCGGCCATGGGGATGCGCCGCTCGCTCGGGCCCCACATGCCGCTGACAACGGCGAAATCGTGGTAGTTGAGAGAGCTGGCGTGCAGGCGCACGGTGATTTCGCCGGCCTGGGGTGCGAGAGCCTCGCTGGTACCGACCTCGACCTTGTCGTAGCCGCCGCCGGGTTTTACGTAGATGGCCTTGCTGGTCATGGGTAGGTCTCCGTTCAGGGAATAGATTGGGGTTCAGCATAGACAGGTCCGGCCTCTTCGCGGGTGAACCCGCTCCCACAGGTTGAGTGCTGGACTTGAGCTCGGCGCGGTCCCTGTGGGAGCGGGTTTACCCGCGAAGAGGCCCGCACAGGCGACACAAAAACTCAGCCCAGCATCACCTTCAATGCCCGGCAATCGGCCGCATGCCAATCCACCAGTTCCGGCCACGGATTGTCCGGCAGGTTCACCAGCACCGTGCGCGCCCCTGCGGCACGCCCACAGTCCAGGTCAAACCGGTAATCCCCCACCATCACCAGCTCACCCGGTGTCACACCCCAGGCATTGGCAATCTTCAGCAGCCCATCCGGGCTTGGCTTGGGCGCCGCTTCGTCACGCCCCAGAATGTGCTCCACCGGGAAGCAGTCCGCCAGGCCGATGGCCTCCAGCGTCACATGCGCCAACTCACGGGCATTGCGGGTCAGAATGCCCAGCCGGCAACCACGCTGGGCCAGTTCGCGCACCAGTTCCACCGCCCCGGTGGCCGCCGTGGAAGCAATCGCCAGGTCACGCTCGTGCTCCAGCAGCCAGGCATGCTTGGCCGCCGCCTCGTCCGCCGGCAAGGCTGCCAGGTGGGTGAGGATGTCGTGCTCGGCCGGGATATCCAGCGCTACGCGGATGGCGGCAAAATCGTGCACGGCCACGGTCAGGGTGCCGTCCATGTCGAACACCCAGTTGCGCACCTCGCCCAGGCTCATGCCCAGTCCTTGCGATGGCGAATCAGGCCTTCCTGGCACGACGACGCCACCAGTTGCCCGGCCTGGTTGAAAATGCTGCCGCGGCAGAAGCCACGGGCATTGCCCGCCCAGGGGCTGTCGGTGGCATACAGCAGCCACTCGTCGGCACGCAGGTTGCCATGGAACCACAGCGAATGGTCGAGGCTGGCGATCTGCATGTCACGCTGCCACACCGATTTGCCATGGGGCAGCAACGAAGTGGTCAGCAGGCCGAAGTCCGAGGCGTAAGCCAGCAGGTATTTGTGCAGGGCGGGGATATCGGGCAGGTTGCCGTCGGCGCGGAACCAGGCGTACTTCACCGGGTCGCCAGCCTGGGGGTTGAATGGGTCGCGCTCGGTGACCGGGCGAATCTCGATCGGCTTGGCGCACAGCACCTTGTCGCGAATGCGCTCGGGCAACTGGTCAGCCATGGCCCGGGCCAGCTCGACTTCAGTGGGCAGGTTCTCCGGGCCGACCACATCGGGCATCTGCGCCTGGTGCTCGAAACCGTCCTCGTCGTACTGGAACGAGGCGCTGCAGGTGAAGATCGGCTGGCCCTTCTGAATCGCAGTCACCCGCCGGGTGCTGAAGCTGCCGCCATCGCGCACGCGGTCCACCGAATACACCACCGGCAGGCTGGCATCGCCAGGGCGCAGGAAGTAGCCGTGCAACGAATGCACATGGCGTGCATCCTCGACCGTCTGGCTGGCCGCCGACAACGATTGGCCCAGCACCTGCCCGCCGTACAGCTGGCGAAAGCCCAGGTCCTGGCTGCGGCCACGGAACAGGTTCTCCTCGATGGACTCGAGGCTCAACAGGTCGACCAGGTTGTCCAACACATGACTCATCGGGGGTTCTCCGTAGGAGCGAGTCTTGCTCGCGATGCACCGCCCAGGCGGCGCTCGATCTCATAGGCGCTGAACATCTTGCGGCAAGCGCCCTCCATTAGGGGAATGATACAGGGTTTGTCATTCGCGCCGGGCATGGCCATGCATTCAGGCGCGCAGGGTACGCTCCCAGTGAGCGCGATCGATGCGGTACAGCACATGCGGGCGCAGCGGATGGCCCACGGGCAGGCGCGGGTGTTCGAAACTGCCATTCAGGTCCTGCTGCATACCGATGGCCTGCATGACCTTCTGCGAGGGCAGGTTGCTCTCGCTAGTGAACGACACCACTTCCTCCAGGCGCAATTGGGCGAAAGCACAGCGCAGGCATGTCCACGCCGCCTCGCTGGCGAAACCCAGGCCCCAGTGGCGGCGTGCCAGGCGCCAGCCGATCTCCACCGCCGGCGCAAAATCGGCATCGAAGCCCACGTGCAGCAACCCGGTCATGCCGATGAAGGCACCACTGTCCTTGCGCTCTAGAGCCCACAGACCAAAGCCGTACTCATTGAAATGCCCGCGCACGCGGCCGATCAGCGCGGCTGCCTCCAGGCGTGTCAGCGGCGCCGGGAAGTAGCGCATCACCTGCGGGTCGGCACACAGGGCGGCGAACTCGCGCAGGTCGTCGTCGTGCCATTGGCGCAGTACCAGCCGCGCGCTTTCCAGTTGCAGGATAGGGGTCATCGGGCGTGCTCCGGTTTTACCGTCTTGCAGTTTACAGCGTAGGCGCGGGTGCAGGTTTCACCCAACCGGCGCGCCCGAATGCAATTTTCACACGCCCTTCACCGCCCCCCGACAGGCCAGTTGGCAGGATGCCAGCCAACACCGCCGCGCCAGCCGCGACCATGCCAACGGAGCAACGCATGCTATCGAGCAACACCCTTGGACACCCTGCCATCCACGCCCGGCGCAAGCGACGCCTGACCCGCAAAGCCCTCGGTGCCGCCCTTGGCCTGTGCATGGTCGTGGCGGCGTTGAGCACCTGGCTGGCGACGAGGACGCACATCGTGGACCTTGGCAACGAACGACAATTGAGTGACAGCGGCCTGCTGCAGGACTGGGCCGACGGTGCGGTGATCGTGATGATCCGCCACGCCGAGCGCTGCGACAGCGCCCCCGGCCCGTGCCTGGACGACCCCACCGGCATAACCGTGGCCGGCAGCCAGGCTGCCGGGCGTGTTGGCCAAGGGATGCACCAGCTGGGCCTTAACAACGCCGATATGCTCAGCAGCCCGAAACTGCGCACACGGCAAACCGCGCATTTCATCCTTGGCCAGGCGGTGGCCAGTGAGGGCTGGCTGGAAAGCTGTGACAGCCAGTTCGCCAGCGAAGCGCTGGCACACAAACGACCGGGGCATAACCTGGTGCTGGTGACCCACAACGGCTGCATCGACCATTTTGCCCGCCAGCAGAAAGTTGCGGGGGGCGAGCGTGAGAGCGGCTATGCCAGTGCGCTGTTCGTTTCGGTGGATGGCAATGGCAAGACACGCATCCTCGGCCGCCTGAACGAGCCGGACTGGCAGCGGGTGCTGGCCAGTACCACGAAATAACGCCCCTCGTGGCATACACGCCCTGTAGGAGCGGCCTTGCGTCGCGAAAGGGCTGCGTAGCAGGCCCGGCAATTTGTGCATTTGCGCTGATACCCCGGGGCTGCTGCGCAGCCCTTTCGCGACGCGAGGCCGCTCCTACAAAGGCCGGTGCTGGCCAGGAGATTGATGCCTGGCAGGTTCTCCCACAGCAGTCTCCAGCCATGGCAAGATCAGCACTGGCCCCGATTGCGACCCCACCCATGCCGTTGCCGCTGATCTACCACGAAGACTACAGCCCGGAGTTCCCTGCCGAACACCGCTTCCCCATGGACAAGTTCCGCCTGCTGCACGACCACTTGATCGACAGCGGGCTGACCACAGACCAAGCCCTGCTGCGCCCGGACATCTGTCCCAACGACATCCTCGCCCTGGCCCACGACCGCAGCTACATCGAGCGCTACATGAACGGCGACCTGTCACGCGAGGACCAGCGCCGCCTCGGCCTGCCCTGGAGCGAGGCCCTGGCCCGGCGTACCGTGCGCGCCGTAGGCGGCTCCCTGCTGAGCGCCGAGATGGCGCTGCAGCACGGCATCGCCTGCCACCTTGCCGGCGGCACCCACCACGCCCATTACGACCACCCTGCCGGCTTTTGCATCTTCAACGACCTCGCCGTGATCAGCCGCTACCTGCTGGAGGCTGGCCGGGTACACCGGGTGCTGATCTTCGACTGCGATGTGCATCAGGGTGACGGCACCGCGCGCATCCTGCACGACACACCAGACGCCATCACCGTCTCGCTGCACTGCGAACAGAACTTCCCGGCGCGCAAGGCGCAAAGCGATTGGGACATCCCCCTGCCCCGCGGCATGGGCGACATGGCCTACCTGAAGGTGGTGGACGACGCCCTCAACTACCTGCTGCCACTCTATCGACCCGACCTGGTGCTGTACGACGCCGGGGTCGATGTGCACAAGGACGACGCCCTGGGCTATCTGCAACTGACCGATGCAGGCGTTGCCGCCCGTGACGAAGCGGTGCTGCGCCACTGCCTGGGCCGCGACATCCCGGTGGTGGGCGTGATCGGCGGTGGCTACAGCAAGGACCGCGCAGCCCTGGCCAGGCGCCATGGCATCCTTCATCACAGCGCGGCACGCGTCATCGGTTGTTCACAATGACTGTGGAACCGCTTGTGGATAACCTGCGGGAAAGGCGCTGCAGCCCTTTACAGGCAAGGCCTGCAAAGCTCTGATCATTTTTTGAGCAGTGCTTCCACAGGCCGCGCTGCGCTAGAATGCGCCTCTTTTCCACAGCCTGCTGCCCACCATGCCTGATCTGAGCCCCGCCTCCCCTCCCCTCGCAGTCGTCATCGGCGGCGGCCCAGCCGGCCTGATGGCCGCCGAAGCACTGGCCCAGGCGGGCCTGGCGGTCGAGGTGTTCGATGCCATGCCTTCGGTGGGTCGCAAGTTCCTGCTGGCGGGTGTCGGTGGCATGAACATCACCCATTCCGAGCCCTACCCGGCGTTCGTCAGCCGGTATGCCGAGCGCCAGGGCGAAATCGCCGCGCTGCTGCACGACTTCGATGCCGACGCCTTGCGCCAGTGGATTCACGGCCTGGGCATCGAAACCTTCGTCGGCACCTCGGGCCGGGTGTTCCCCACCGACATGAAAGCCGCGCCACTACTGCGCGCCTGGCTCAAGCGCCTGCGCGACAGCGGAGTAGTTATCCACACCCGTCACCGCTGGTTGGGCTGGAATGCCGAGGGTGCATTGCGGATTGCTTATCCACAAGGCGAGCGGCTGGTGAAGGCCGCCGTGGTGGTGCTGGCGCTGGGTGGCGGCAGCTGGGCGCGACTGGGCTCGGACGGTAGTTGGCAGCCGCTGCTGGCCGAACGGGCTGTGGATATCTCGCCCTTGCAGCCCAGCAACTGCGGTTTTGAAGTGGCAGGCTGGAGCGCGCTGCTCAAGGACAAGTTCGCCGGTGCGCCGTTGAAGAACATTGCCCTTAGCGTTCCCGGCAGCGTGCCGCGCAAGGGCGAGTTCATCCTCACCGCGCAGGGTGTGGAAGGCAGCCTGGTGTATGCATGGTCAGCGCCGGTGCGCGAGGCCATCAACCGTGAGGGCCACGGGGTGTTGCTGCTCGACCTGGTGCCGGACAAGCCTGTGGACAAGATTGCCCAGGCGCTGGCCAAACCACGGGGTTCGCGCTCCATGGCCAAGCACCTGCACAGCCAGCTGGGTATCGATGGGGTCAAGGCGGCGCTGTTGCGCGAGCTGACCGATCAGTCGACCTTTGCCAACCCTGATGCCTTGGCGAAAGCGATCAAGGCCTTGCCGATAACACTGGTACGCACGCGGCCGCTGGATGAAGCGATCAGCAGCGCGGGTGGGGTGCGTTTCGAGGGGCTGGATGAAGGCTTGATGGTCAAGGGCATGCCGGGGGTGTTCTGTGCCGGCGAGATGCTGGACTGGGAGGCGCCGACTGGGGGGTATCTGCTGACAGCGTGCTTTGCCAGCGGCTTGCGCGCCGGGCGGGCGGCGGCGGATTGGCTTAAATCCAAAGGTTGACACTGTCCCCTGTGGGAGCGGGTTTACCCGCGAACACGGGCGAAGCCCGTGCCATGCACCGAGTCGCATTCTTCGCGGGTAAACCCGCTCCCACAGAGTCCGCGTTCACTGCAAATCTACGGCTTACGCTTGCGCGCCCCACCATTGAAGCTCGGCACCTTGCGCACCGCCTTCACCGCCGGCTCCGCACTGCCTGATTCAGCACTGTCCATCCAGCGCCCCAAGCCGCGCTTGGCGCTGTTTTCCTTCGGCTTCTTGGGCTTCTTCGGCTTCTTGATCACCTGGCCACTGGCGTCGGTCATCGGCACCCGGTGGTCAGGGATGAAGTCCGGCTCTTCATGACGCGGCAGGGTCTGCCGGGTCAGCACTTCGATCGCCGCCAGCAGCTGCACTTCATCGGCACACACCAGCGAGATCGCCTCGCCCTTGTTGCCCGCCCGCCCGGTACGCCCGATGCGGTGCACGTAATCCTCGGCAACGATCGGCAGGTCAAGGTTGACCACCAGCGGCAAGTCATCGATATCCAGGCCGCGGGCCGCCACATCGGTCGCCACAAGCACCTGGATTTCGCGGGCCTTGAAGCTGTCCAGCGCGCGCTGGCGAGTGGCCTGCGGGCGGTCACCGTGGATACCGTCGGCATTCACACCCTCGGCCAGCAAGCGCTCCACCAGTTGATCGACGCCATTACGGGTCTTGGCGAACACCAGCACCTGCTTCCAGCGCTGCTTGCGCAGCAGGTGGCAGAACAGGTCGACCTTGCGTTTTTTATCCACAGGCACCAGCCACTGCTTGACGCTGGTGGCCGTGGCATTGCGCGGGCTGACTTCGATGCTCAGCGGGTCGTTCAGGGCCAGCCCCGCCAGCATGCGGATCTGCTCGGAAAAAGTGGCGGAGAACAGCAACGTCTGGCGCTTGCGTGGCAGCGCGGCGTACACCGACTGCAGCTCTTCGGCAAAGCCCAGGTCGAGCATGCGGTCGGCTTCGTCCAGCACCAGGGTCTGCACCTGGTTGAACTTCACGGCGTTCTGCCGGAACAGGTCGAGCAAGCGCCCCGGGGTGGCCACCAGCAGGTCGACGCCACGGCGCAGGCGCATCATCTGCGGGTTGATGCTGACCCCGCCATACACCGCGTAGGTGCTCAGCGGCAGGTTCTCGGCGTACTCGCGCACGTTGTTGTGCACCTGCTCGGCCAGCTCACGAGTGGGCACCAGCACCAGCGCGCGGATCGAGTTGCTGGCCACCTTTTCGCCTTCCAGCGCCAGGCGCTGCAGCACAGGCAGGGCAAAGCCCGCGGTCTTGCCGGTGCCGGTCTGGGCCGCGGCCATCAGGTCGCGGCCGGCCAGCACGGCGGGGATGGCCTTGGCCTGCACCGGGGTCGGGGTGGTGTAGTCCAGTTGCTGCAGGGTGCGCAGCAACGGTTCGATCAGGCCGAGTTTGGCGAAATTCATGGCAATACCGTCAGGGGGTTCAGCGAAGGCGGCAAGTTTACCGCATCACCCCTGCCTACTTGCAGATTTCGCCTTTCAACGGCTGCGCCGGCTCAGGTGCCTTGCGCCACTGCGGCAGGCCGATCAGCACCACCGCGCCAATGATCACCGCCATCGCCACACATTCTTCGGCACCAATCTGCTCACCGGCAAAGACGATGCCCAGCAGCACGGCCACCGCTGGGTTGACGTAGGCATAGCTGGTGGCAGCTGCGGGGCGCACGTGCTTGAGCAAGTACATGTAGGCACTGAACGCCAGGATCGAACCGAAGAACACCAGGTAGGCCAGTGCCCCCCAGCCGGCAGCGGTCGGCATCTGCGTCATGCGCTCGCCAGACAGCGCGCTGCCGAGCAGCAACACAGCGCCACCAACGAGCATTTCCGCGGCGCTGGCCATGGGCCCCTGGGGCAGCGGCAAGGTCTTGCTCCACACCGAGCCGAACGCCCACGACGCCGCCGCAAAGATGATCAGCGCTGCGCCAATCGGGCTTGCCTGAAGGTTGGAGCCCAGGTTCAGCAGGCCGATACCCACCAACCCGAGGGCGATCCCCGCCCACTCCAGCTTCGAATTGCGGTGCCCGAACAGCAGGCCGAACAGCAACGTGAACAGCGGCACCGTCGCCACCGCCAGCGCAGCGACGCCAGAGGCCACACCGGCATGCTCGGCCACGGTCACGCCACCGTTACCACAGCTGAGCAGCAGGAAACCAATCGCCCCCGCAGCCCGCCACTGCGGCCAGGTCGGTGCCGGCACACCGCGCCAGCGCAAGAAGCCATACAGCAGGCCCCCGGCAATCAGGAAGCGCACCCCGGCCATGAGCATCGGTGGCCAGCTCTCGACGCCTATGCGAATGAACAGGTAGGTGGAGCCCCAGACCAGGTACAAGGCCAGGAAAGCGCCAATGAGCAACAACGGGAAGCGACGGGAGGCAGGCATGGGAAACACTCGAAATCCGTTTACGGGTGGCTTAGTTTAGAAAGGCCATCGTGTAAACTTAAGTTACAAAACAGCTTTAAATTGCCCGAACACTTTGCATTGCATGGTTATTCGGATGCTTTTCAATCGAATCGAAACCAGGCAGGAATAACCCATGGACAAGTACGACCGCATGCTGCTCGCCGCCCTGCTCGACAATGGCCGCGCCACCTTCGCGCAATTGGCGCGCCAGGTGAACCTGTCGGCGCCGGCGGTGGCCGAGCGGGTGGCCAAGCTCGAGGCCAGCGGGGTTATCACCGGCTACCAGGCCAAGGTCGACATGAGCAAGATCGGCCTGCCGATCCAGTGCGTGATCGAACTGCGCCTGGCCAGCCACGGCAACCAGCAGGCCTACGAAGCGTTGACCCAGATCCCCCAGTTGACCGAATGCCACCGGGTAACCGGCGACCCCTGCGTCATCATGCAGGCAGCGGTGGGTTCGATGCCGGAGCTGGAAGAACTGATCAACCGGGTCGCGCAGTTCGGCTTCAGCAAGACCTCGATCATTCTCTCCAGCGCTGTGGAGCGGCGGGTGCCGCTGGCGCAACTGGAGAAGAAGCCCTAACAGAACCTGGCCAGGGTTTCACGAACCTTGGCGGCAGGGGTTTTCTGCAGGCGGCAGAGCAGGTCGTGCGAGAGTTGCTGTACACCATGGCCCTGGCGCAGCACGCCAGCCAGGTGTTGTAGCAGGTTGGCGGCCATTTCGGCATCGGCCATGGCCCGGTGCGCGGTACCGGTATCCGGCAGCCCGGCCCAGCGGGTCAGGGTGCCCAGCTTGTGGTTCGGTGCCGCCGGCAACAGGCGCCGTGACAGCAGCAGGGAGCAGGCGAAGGCCTGGCTGCGGCTACGGCCGATGCGGCCCAGTTCGTAGTCCCAGAACTTCTGGTCGAAGGCGGCATTGTGTGCCAGCAGCGGGGTACCACCGACGAATTCGGCCACTTCGTTCATCACCTTGTCCACCGGCGGCGCACTGCGCAGCATGGCGGTGGTGATGCCAGTGAGCCCGGCGACGAATGCCGGTACCGGCACACCCGCGTTCATCAGGCTCTGGTAGCGCTCGACGATGCGCCCGCCCTCCAGCATCACCACCGCCACCTCAGTGGCGCGGCAGCCGGCGCCGGGGCTGATGCCGGTGGTTTCAAAGTCGATGACAGCGATACGTTCCATGAAAAATCTCAGTGTTTGAGCAACAGCGCACCCTCGATGGGCACATAACGGGTGGCAGCACGGATCAGCGACAGTGCGGTAAGCCCGGGCACACCATACACCACTGCCTCGGTGCCATGGCGCTGTATCACACGCTCCAGCAGCAGGTCGAAATCGCCATCGCCGGAGGCCAGTACCACTTGGTCGACGCGGCTGGCGGCGTCGATCACATCCAGGGTAATACCCACATCCCAGTCACCTTTGGCCGAGCCATCGCTGCGCTGGATGAAGGGCTTGAGGCGCACATCGAAACCGAGGTTGCGCAGGATCTGCTGGAACTGCTGCTGCTTGCTGTCGCCACGGTCGATGGCATAGGCCACGGCCTCGACAATCTGACCTTCGCGGCTGACATCGGCCCACAGGGCGGTGTAGTTGAAATGGCAGCCGTGGGCCTGGCGCACGGTGTAGTAGAGGTTCTGCACATCGGCGAACAGCGCGATCTTTTTCACCTTGGAACCCCTTGGTCGGCCTGGAATGCTGGGGGGCTGCTTTGCAGCCCCCCAAATTGCCAGCAGTATGCCAGACCTGTCAGACGTACGAATCGTCGTCCGAGAAGAACCCGCCATCATCGCTGCCATAACCGCTGTCGGCATAACCACCCTGGTCGCCGCCCCAGCCACCGTTGTCAGCTACCTGCTGCGCCCCCGAGTCGTTCCAGCCTCCGCTGTCACTGGCCGGCGCCGGCTCTTCCTTGATCACCTCTACCACCTCTTCCGGCTGCGAGTTGTGGTTGAACAGGCTGCTGATGCCCTGCGCCAGCAACACACCACCCGCAACACCGGCCGCAGTCTGCATCGCACCGCCGAGGAAGCTGCTGGCACCACTGCGTGCTGGTGCAGCGCCAAAGCCAGGCTGCTGCACTTGTGGCTGGGAAAAGCCCGGCGCCGAAGGCTCGCGCCAGCCACCACCAGATGCCACGGGGGCTGCAGCGGGACGCTGCGGTTGCACGGCCGGGGCCGCATTGCGCCCAGACGAACCAAAGATGCTGGACAGGAAACCACCACCGCCATTGCTCGGCGCGCTGCCGGCACGGGCGGCCTCGGCCTGGGCACGGGCCTGCTTCAGTTCGGCTTCCAGTTGCTTGTTCTGCTCGTCGAGGCGCTTGATCGCAGCCTCCTGCACCAGGATCGCCTGGGCCATGTAATAAGGCGCCGCCGGCTGCTGACGCACATGTTCCTCGATGCATGCCTGGGCCTGCGCATCACGTGGCTGGCTCGGGTCCTCGGCTTGCTTGAGGCGGCCGAACAGGCCGTCGATCAGGGTTTGTTCTTCAGTATTCATGGGGCGACCTCGTGGGGTAGCGGACAACGGACAGCGTCAAAGATGGGGCGTACAGGCGTGGGATTCAATCACCGGCGGCGTGAAACTTTTTTCAGCAAGTGACAGCCCCAGGCCTGCTTTGGGCTAAAGTTATGCCCCTGTTTTTACTGCCATGCGATGTAGACTGATGAATCCGCTGAGCGTCCTGCGCGACTCCCTGTACTTCTTCCGCCGCCACCTGCCGAACATCCTCCAGCTGTGCCTGCCGCTGGTGGTTCTGGAAGCCTTGCTCACCCAACTGCTGTACCGGCAGATGGGCGACCAGGCATCGCCGGCCTACGGCACGCTGGTCAGCCTGCTGTTCTACCCGCTGTACAGCGCAGCGCTGATCCTGTACCTCGACACCCGCAGCAACGGCCAGGAAATCGCCAAGCGCGACCTGTTCGCCCGCGCCCTGCAACTGTGGCCACAGCTGGCCCTGCTGATCCTGATCAGCTCGCTGCTGATCATGGCCGGCCTGGCGCTGTTCATCTTCCCGGGCGTGTGGATCATGATCAACCTGGTGTTCGCCGAGTACCTGCTGGTACTGCGTGGCCGGCCGGTGGTGCAGTCGATGCGCGACAGTGCAAGCATGACCACCGGTCACTTCATGCGCATCATGATCTGCGTGCTGGGGGTGCTGGCACCGATCTGGCTGATCGACGGGCTATTGCTGATGGCTTTTCCCGAACCCTCAGCGGGTGCCCAACTGGCCATGGACAGCCTGAGCGGCTTCCTGCAGCTGTTCAGTACCGTGGTGCTGTATCGCCTGTTCATGCTGCTGGAAGGTGAAGCCGGGGCTTGAGGCATCCGGGAAAATCTTCATTCTGCTCGCACGCCCGACGGTGGCATTAGTGTAAACACACCAATGCCATTAGAGGGAAACGTCATGGACCAAAAAATCAGCACTCAATATGCCGAGTCGTTTCGAGGCCGGCTTTTAATGTACCTTGACGGTGGTTATGCCAATACTCGGCTTAGTCGTAGTGGCGACAAAACCGATGAGGGTTTCTTTGATTTCGCCTCTGGGAATGACTGGTTAATATTGGGCGGACGCATGTTGCCGCCACTGTTGGAGTTCCGTTATATCTCCAAAACCGAAGATCGCCTGCATTATCACATCCACCTTTGGGAACAACCGGACAAGAAGTTGGGTGTCAGCCGCAATGGCTACCTCGGCTTCTACAAGTATGCCGAAGTCACCGATTACTGGATGATCGAGCCACTGCACCTGCTCGATGGATCTCTCATCTGTCATCTGCGTGACCAAAGCGGGCAGAGCGTGGGCGCTATTGACTACAAACGAGACGTCGACCAAGAAACGTTAGCCCCGCTGAACGTCAAGAAAGGTCAAGTCGTCACCTTCGAGCTGACGAAATATTAGTTCATAGGAAACACTTCGATGAAGCGCACATCTATTGTGTGCTTCTTTGCCTTCACAAAGTTTCCTTGGCCGAATCTACATGATTCATGAGGATAGCCAGATCCCGATCCCTCTGAATAACGCAACCGATTGGGTGACTGCAGACCTGAACATTCAGACCAACATCACCTGCGCCCAATGGATCATCCGCCTCGATCTGGCTACCGCTCTGCGTCACATTCAGGTGCCGCGCGGCTTCGCCCGCGCGGTCGCTTCGGCCACCAAGGGGTCATCCGGCCAATAGTGCTTGGGATAACGCCCTTTCAAATCCTTCTTCACCTCCGCATACGTCGTGCGCCAGAAGTTGGCCAAGTCCTGGGTCACTTGTACCGGCCGCCGTGCCGGTGACAACAAATGCAACTTCACCTGCTGACGGCCTTGGGCAATGCGCGGAGTATCGGCGAGGCCGAAGAGTTCCTGCAGACGCACGGCGAGAATCGGTGGGTTTTCACTGTAGTCCAGGCGAATGTTCGAGCCGGATGGCACCGCCAGATGCGCCGGTGCCCATTCGTCCAGGCGCTGTGGCAATGGCCAAGGCAGCAGATTGCGCAAGATCGAGGACAAATCCAGGGCGGCGAAATGGCTCAGCCGCGAGACCTTGCCCAAGTATGGCTGCAGCCAGTCTTCCAGGGTCGCCAGCAGCGCTTCGTCCCCCAGGTCAGGCCATTCGCTTTGCCCCTCTTTGTCCAGATCAAGCTGACGTAACAGCGCCACCCGTGCTTGCCATTGGCGAAGTTCCGGGGTCCAGGTCAACACGTTCAGGCCCTTGCGCCGCACCAGGCCAAGCAACGCTTTGCCGCGGGCATCGTCATCCAGGTTGGGTAACGGTTCGCGCCCCAGTACCAGCTCGCCGACCTTGATCTGGCGTTCGGCACGCAGCACCTGCTCACGCTCGTCCCAATCAAGAATATCGACCCGCTCGACCTGTTCGGCCAGCACGCCCTCGAACAGCGCCGGATCGAACTCGGCGGCCAGATAGATGCGTTCTTCGCGCTGGCCCTGGCGGCTGCCCAGGTCGGCGATGACCAGCCACGGGCACTTCATCAGTGCATCGACTTCGGCAAACAGCGCCGCCCGGCCGTTCGCCAGCCGATATTCCGCCCCCCCTTCGCGGCGCTGCTGGGCGACGCGGTCGGGGTAGGCCAGCGCCAGCAGCGCGCCCAGCCAGCGCGGGTGATCAGGGTCCACAACCGGCGCGCCTGGTTTGCCACGCAGCAGGCCACGGTACTGGCGGGCCAATTGGCGCGCACGCTGCACACCACCGTGGCTGCCACGGGCGGCCCTGCTCTCGCCACTGACCAGCGCCAGCCGGCTGTGCAAGTCGGCGCCACCGCCGCGCTGGATATCCCGCTCGCCCAGCAGCGCAGCCACATCACAGGCCATCTGTGCCAGGCCCAGGTCCTGGCCGCGCAACAGCAAATGCGCAATACGTGGATGCGCGGGCAGCTCGGCCATGGCCAGGCCGTGTTCGCTGAGGTTGTCACGGCTGCCGGGCTTGAAGGCATTGAGCCGTGCCAGCAGGTCCTGGGCCTGGGTGAAGGCTGCAGTGGGGGGCTGGTCGAGCCAGCGCAACTGCTCGGGCGTAACGCCCCAGCGTGCCAGTTGCAGGGCCAGGCCGGCCAGGTCGGCCTGCAGGATCTCTGCGCTGCCGTGGGCGGCCAGCTGGTCATGTTGGGCCTCGGACCAAAGTCGATAACATACGCCGGGCTCCAGGCGCCCGGCGCGGCCGGCGCGCTGGGTAGCACTGGCGCGGGATATGCGCTGGGTGTCCAGGCGGGTCATGCCGCTGCCGGGGTCGAAACGCGGTACCCGGGCCAGGCCTGCGTCGATCACCACGCGCACGCCGTCGATGGTCAGGCTGGTCTCGGCAATGTTGGTGGCCAGCACCACCTTGCGCAGGCCCTCGGGCGCCGGGTCGATGGCCGCACGTTGGGCGTCGAGATCGAGCTCGCCATGCAGCGGGCAGAGCAGGACCTCGGGACGCTCGCCCAACGTTTCCTGCAGGCTCTGGTGAACCCGGCGGATCTCGGCCTGACCCGGCAGGAATACCAGCAAACTGCCGGTCTGGTCAGCCAGTGCCTGCAACACGCTGTCCACTACCCGAGGCTCGATGAACTCACCCGGCTGGAAAGGCCGCCCCCAACGGATGTCGACGGGGTGCATGCGGCCTTCGCTGCTCACCACCGGGGCATCATTCAGCAGCCGCGAAAGGCGCTCGCCCTCCAGGGTCGCGGACATCAGCAAAACCTTCAGCGGCGGATCGTCCCGCAGCAATTCCCGGCCATTCAGGCTCAATGCCAGGGCCAGGTCGGCATCAAGGCTGCGCTCGTGAAATTCGTCGAAGATCACCAGCCCCACACCCTCCAGCGCCGGGTCGGCCTGCAGGCGGCGGGTGAGGATGCCTTCGGTCACTACCTCGATGCGGGTTTTCGGCCCGACCTTGCTGTCCAGGCGGATGCGATAGCCCACGGTCTCGCCGACCTTTTCGCCCAGTTCGCTGGCCAGGCGCTCGGCCGCAGCCCGCGCTGCCAGGCGGCGGGGCTCGAGCATGAGAATGCTCTGCCCGGCCAGCCACGGCTCGTTGAGCAGCGCCAGCGGCACGCGGGTGGTCTTGCCCGCGCCAGGTGGCGCCTCGAGCACCGCTTCGTCACGGTTTTCCAGGGCCTGGCGCAGGGCGGGCAAGACAGCATCGATCGGTAATGAAATCATGGTGGTCCTCGAACAGTCCCGCGAGTATAACGGCGAACCCAGCCTGCTCTATCATGGTCTTAGCTTCAGGTGCAGGCGCTTCGCTTGCCCTGCTGGATACCTTTTCGGAGATTTACATGCGCATCCCAACCCGCGTCATCGGTGGCGCCCTCATCGTCACCTTGCTGACCCAACTGACCGCCTGCGGCACCATTCTCTACCCGGAACGGCGCGGCCAGATCGGCGGCAAGATCGACCCAGTGGTTGCCGCAATGGATGCCATCGGCATCCTGTTCTATGTGATCCCGGGGCTGATCGCCTTCGGTATCGACTTTGCCACGGGCGCCATCTATTACTCAGGCGGGCGATCCGCCCAGGTTGACCCGGTCAAGCTGCGTGAGGCCGTGAGCCCCGATGGCAAGGTCGACAACCTGAAGTTGCAGGCCATTCTGGAAAGCGAACTGGGCCAGCGCCTGCCGCTGAACGACCCACGGCTGATCCAGCATCGCGGCAGCATCGAGCAGTTGGCCAGCCTGGGCCTGGTGCCTGCGGCCTGAAGCACAGGGACACTACCCACGGATGATGACCACCCCGGCTGAACACCAACGCCTGCTACGTCTGGCCACTCGCGCATCGCTGGCGGTGGCCAGTATCCTGGTCCTGAGCAAGGCGTTGGCCTGGTGGCTGAGCGGCTCGGTCAGCCTGCTGGCCGGGCTGACCGACTCGGCACTGGATGCCGTTGCCTCGTTCCTTAACCTGCTCGCCGTGCACTATGCCCTGCGCCCGGCCGACGACGACCACCGATTCGGCCATGGCAAGGCCGAAGCCCTGGCCGGTATGGCGCAGGCGCTGTTCATCGGGGTCAGTGCGGTGCTGATCGGTGTGCAGGCGGTTGAACGCCTGCACACCCCGCAACCCTTGGGCGATACCGCCGTCGGTATCGGGGTAATGCTGCTGTCGCTGGTGCTGACCCTTGCCCTGCTGGCACTGCAACACAAGGTCATCCGCCTGACCGGCTCCACGGCGGTGCGGGCCGACTCCCTGCACTACCGCTCGGACCTGCTGCTCAACGGAAGCATCCTGCTTGCCCTGCTGCTGGCACGCTTTGGCTGGCCGCAACTGGATGCGCTGTTCGGCCTGGGCATCGCTGTGTATATCCTTTGGAGCGCGCTGCAGATCGCACGGGAAAGCACGGCCATCCTGATGGATCAGGAACTGCCCGGTGATGTCGGCGAGGCCATGGCTGCGCTGGTGCTGGCCATTCCCGGGGTCAAAGGCGTGCACGACCTGCGTACACGGGTGTCGGGCAACCAGTGGTTCGTGCAGTTGCATCTGGAGATGCCGGGGCAGTTGCCGCTGCATGAGGCGCATGCCTTGTGCGTGGAGGCCTCGAAGGTGATCCGCCAGCGTTATCCACAGGCGGATGTGATGGTGCATGCGGATCCGGTGTGAATCAGTGAGCGTAGCTGTAGGAGCGGGTTTACCCGCGAACACCGGCACAGCCGGTGCCATGCACCGCATGTCCCGCTTTAGTTGATGCTGTAGCCTCGGCCACTGAAGCACGCGCCCAGCGCCCGCCGGTAGTTGTCCGCCACATTGGCCGGCGGCGCATAAGTCGCCGTCGCCGGGTCGAACCCTGACTGGCTCACCGCCCAACGGTGGCACTGGTAACGGTCCTGGTCCTGCTGTTCCTGCCCTTGCCCATACATCGGGTAGGCCACCACGTCATACCCACCGCCTACAGGTGCCGGCGCCGCAACCGGCGGGTTGACCACCACGTACTCGCGGCTGTCGGCCAGGTACTGGTAATAGGTATCGGCCACCAGGAAGAACAGCGCCCCGCCCAACCAGACTTCCCGCGCATAAGGCGGCAGGTAGTCGACCCGCACGCCGTAGGGCG
Source organism: Pseudomonas sp. SA233 (assembly GCF_054792385.1). Classification (NCBI taxonomy): domain Bacteria; kingdom Pseudomonadati; phylum Pseudomonadota; class Gammaproteobacteria; order Pseudomonadales; family Pseudomonadaceae; genus Pseudomonas; species Pseudomonas sp. SA233. The sequence continues at coordinate 5,030,417 of NZ_CP096449.1, forward strand.
GGCTCACCACGACATAACGGCCACCATGGGGGCGATACCAGTAACCACCGGAGTAGAAGTAGTCATCGCCACGGTAGGGCACTTTCCAGTAGCGGTCCGGGAAATGATCGATGGTGTGCCCAGGGTGATACTGCGGCCCCGGCCCCCAGCCATTGCCATGACCATCCGGGCGCCCTTGCCAGTCACCACCGGGCCGTTGCCCCGGGCCACCGGCTTCCCAGTGGCGGTTATCGCCATGACGGCGGGGAATGTCCTGGTAATAGCCCTGGCGTGGCGGCTGGGTCTGCTGCACTTCGTCACGCGAATTGAGCGAGCGGCCCGGCGCCCCCTCGCCCGGCCCTTCGGCCATGGCCCCAAGGCAGATGCTCAACCCCAACACACCAACACCTGCCAACTGCCAGATGCGCGACTTCATGCTGTTCCTCTCGGTAGAAAATAAGGCAACCACAGCCAGTCTACCGCGCCTGTCACGCACGCCAATTAAATTCCGGACATGAAAAAAGGGAGGCCACAGGGCCTCCCTTCAGGAATTGTCGTCCGTGCTCGGCACTTGTGGCGCCGGCTCACCTCACACCGTCTTCTGGAAGGTGTGTAGCCCGGGGGCCTGCAGATCCTGTTGGATGGCTGGCCGCGACCGCCCGCCTAGGACGCGTCGCCGTGGACTGATGTCCGGGCAGTGATTCTGTGGATAAAGATACCGGACAGGATGCGACAGATGATTGCGAAGATTGCTCAGATAAATAGCACTTGCGCAATTTTTCACCCTGGATCGATAATTCATCGCAATCTGAACAGAAAAGGCATAACCCATGAGCAAACTTGACCGCTACGACCTGAGTATCCTCGCCGAATTGCAGCGCGATGCGCGCATTTCCAACCAGGAACTGGCCGAACGCATCGGCCTGTCGCCTTCGCCATGCTCGCGTCGGGTCAAGCAACTGGAGGACGATGGCTACATCTCGCGCCAGGTAGCCCTGCTCGACCGCAAGAAGCTGGGCCTGAGCCTGACTGCCTACGTGCTGATCGGCATGGACCGCCACACCCCGGAGCGTTTCGAAACCTTCGAGGCGGCCATCCGCAACCTGCCACAGGTGCTTGAATGCAGCCTGGTCACCGGCATGGATGCCGACTACCAGCTGAAGGTGGTGGTGCCCGACATGGACCACTACCAGAAGCTGCTGCTAGGCAGCCTGACCCGCATTGAAGGCGTCACCAGCGTGCGTTCGAGCTTCGTGCTGAACCAGGTGCTGGCCAGCACCGAGCTGCCCTTGACCCACCTGCGTTAATTGCCTGCGCCAGCAGGCGTATAATCGGACGCTCAACCCGCCTGGAGAACACCGATGGATCCCGCCGTATTCGAAGAGTGGATGATGATCATCCTGGTCACCGTGCTGATCGGTTTCATGGGTTTCATCGTCTGGGACCTGGCGAAAAAGTCCAAGGCCGGGCGGTTCGGGACGCTGATCCTGTTCTTCGTGCTGGGGCTGGGGGTGTTGGCCTTTATCATCAAGAGCGTGGTGGTGGGGTTTCTCGAAGGGGTGTAAGGCTCAAGAAAGCCGGGAGCGCTTTGCGCTCCTTTCGCGACACAAGGCCGCTCCTACAGGGATCGCACAATGCCTGAGTTTGCGCTGCACCTGTAGGAGCGGCCTTGTGTCGCGATGGGCCGCAAAGCGGCCCCCTAGCGCTGCAACTTCGCCGGGACTTCTCGCCAGCAGCCCTGTTCCAACCCATCCAGCGCCCAGTCGCCAATCCGCACCCGCACCAGGCGCAAGGTCGGCAACCCCACCGCCGCCGTCATCCGCCGCACCTGGCGGTTACGCCCTTCGCGAATCACCAGCTCCAGCCAGCTGGTCGGCACGCTCTTGCGAAAACGCACCGGCGGGTTGCGCGGCCACAGCGCCGGCTCGTCCAGGCGCCGCGCCTCGGCCGGCAAGGTCGGCCCATCGTTCAGTTCCACGCCATCGCGCAAGCGCCGCAACTGCTCCTCGCTCGGCTCCCCCTCCACCTGAACCCAGTAAGTCTTGGCCAGCTTGTGCTTCGGGTCGGCAATGCGCGCCTGCAGGCCGCCATCGTTGGTCAGCAGCAACAGGCCTTCACTGTCGCGGTCCAGCCGCCCGGCCGGGTACACGCCGGGGATGTCGATGTAGTCCTTGAGCGTCGCGCGCCCGTCGCCGTCGCTGAACTGGGTCAGCACGTCGAACGGTTTGTTGAACAGGATCAGGCGCGGCTCGGCCGGTGGCGCCTTGGGCTGGCGACGCGGGCCGGTGGTAGGCCGCGCCTGGGGGCGGCGCGGCTTGGAACGGGGTGGCAGTGACATGGATCCTCAGCGGAACGGCGGCTCATCAAAGCTGCGCAGTTTACGCGAGTGCAGCGAGTTGAGCTCGGTGCGCAGCAGGTCGAGGGCGGCAATGCCGATCTTCAGATGCTGGCTGACCGCCCGGTTATAGAAGGCGTTGGCCGAACCCGGCAGCTTGATCTCGCTGTGCAGCGGTTTGTCGGATACACACAGCAAGGTGCCGTACGGCACGCGCAAGCGGTAACCCTGGGCGGCAATGGTACCGCTTTCCATGTCCACCGCCACGGCACGCGACAGGTTGATCAGCGGCCGCTCCTGGGCCCAGCGCAGCTCCCAGTTGCGGTCGTCGTAGGTCAGCACCGTGCCGGTGCGCAGGCGCTTCTTCAGCTGTTCACCACGCTCGCCGGTGACCTGCGCAGCTGCTTCCTGCAAGGCCAACTGCACCTCGGCCAGGGCCGGAATCGGGATGTTCGGCGGCACCACCCGGTCGAGAATACCGTCACGGCGCATGTAGGCGTGTGCCAGCACATAATCGCCGATGGTCTGCGACTGCCGCAGGCCGCCGCAGTGGCCGATCATCAGCCAGCAGTGCGGGCGCAGCACGGCCAGGTGGTCGGTGATGTTCTTGGCATTGGACGGGCCGACGCCGATGTTGACCAGCGTGACGCCGTCGCCGTCGGCGGCGATCAGGTGATAAGCCGGCATCTGATAGCGGTGCCAGACCACGCTGGCCACCAGGGCCTGGGTTTCACCATGGTCCATGCCCTTTTCGATCACCACATTGCCTGGCAGGACCATGCGCACGAAGCGAGGGTCGTCACGCAATTGGTCGAGGCCGTGGCTGATGAACTGGTCGACATAGCGGTGATAGTTGGTCAGCAGGATCCACGGCTGTACATGGCGCCAGTCGCTGCCGGTGTAGTGCACCAGACGGCGCAGCGAGAAGTCGACCCGCGCGGCATCGAACAGCGCCAGCGGCAGAGTCTCGGCACTGCCCCAGTCATACAGGCCGTCGGCGATGTTGTCGGTCGCAGCCGACAGGTCGGTGCTGGGGAACACCCGCGCCAGCTGCGCGGCGGTGATGCCGCTGCCGGCCAGTTCGTCGCCCTGATCGACCACGTAGGGGTAAGGAATGTTCTGTTCACTGACGCCGACCTCTACCGTGACGGTGTAGTCGTGCATCAGCGGGCGCAGTTGCTCCAGCAGGTAACCACGAAAAGCAGCAGGCTGGGTGATGGTGACGCTGTAGGTACCTGCCACCTGAACCTTGGCGTAGGCCCGCGTGGTGGCGGCGACTTCACCATGGCTGTAATAGGTCAGGCGCAGCGCCGGGTAGCGGAACAGGTCGCGCTCTTCGGCGCCCGGCTCGGTACGGTCCTTCAGGTAACGCTTGAGGGCCTGGCTAAGGGCCCCGGTGGCCTGGTCATGCAGGGCCGCCAGACGGTCGACGGCCTGTTCGGGGGTATCAACGACTACAAAAGCTTGGCTCACACTGTGCTTCCTGTCTGGACATGCATGTGAACCATCTTGCCTGCCTTCTTGGCTAAATACACCCCCATTGATCGGTGTTAATCAGCAGGCCAGCGCTGGTCCCTGTAGGAGCGGCCTTGTGTCGCGATAGGGCTGCAAAGCAGCCCCGGCAATTTGTGCATCTGCGCTGATCCCCTGGGGCTGCTTCGCAGCCCTATCGCGACACAAGGCCGCTCCTACAGGTCCTGTGTTGGCGTAGCCCTGGCCACCAATGCCGCCACATCCACACCCCGCGGCAACGCCCCGTACACGCGCCCGCCCCCCGTCAAGCGGCTGTCGATAAACGCATCACTGACCACCGCATTGCCCGCCTCCAGCAGCAGCTTGGCCTGCAGCGCCAGGGCAATATCCTCGGTCAGCTGCCGCGCGCGGTACTGCATGTCGCCAGTGTCGGCAAACGCCCCCTTGAGGTTGCCGATGTGCGCCGCCAGGCGCGGGTCCCCGTGGCCATCGCCCAGCTCGGCGAACAGCGCATCGAGCACGCCCGGCTCCTTGGACAAGGCCCGCAGCACGTCCAGGCATTGCACATTGCCCGAACCTTCCCAGGTCGAGTTCACCGGCGCTTCGCGGTACAGCCGTGGCAGGATGCTGTCTTCCACATAACCCGCCCCGCCCAGGCACTCGGCGGCCTCGTTGATCATGGCCGGCGCGCGCTTGCAGATCCAGTACTTGCCCACCGCCGTGACCAGCCGGGCGAAATGCGCCTGCTGCGGGTCTTCCAGCTGCTCCAGCGCCTGCCCCATGCGCAGGCTCAGGGCCAGCGCGGCCTCGCTTTCCAACGCCAGGTCGGCCAGCACGTTCTGCATCAACGGCTGCTCGCTCAGCAGCCGCCCGCCGACCTTGCGGTGCGCGCAATGGTGGGTCGCCTGGGTCAGCGCCTGGCGCATCAAGGCGCTGGAGCCGACCATGCAGTCGAAGCGGGTCATGGCCACCATTTCGATGATGGTCGGCACGCCCCGCCCTTCTTCCCCGACCATCCACGCCAGGGCACCGCGGAATTCCACCTCGCTGGAGGCGTTGGAACTGTTGCCCAGCTTGTTCTTCAGGCGCTGGATATAGAACTGGTTGCGGCTGTCATCCGGACGGTGACGCGGCAGCAGGAAGCAGCTCAGGCCTTTTTCGGTCTGGGCCAGGGTCAGGAAGGCATCGCACATCGGCGCCGAGCAGAACCACTTGTGGCCGATCAGCTCGTAGGGCTGCCCCGGGCCCGCGGCGCCGACCGGATAAGCCCGGGTGGTGTTGGCGCGTACATCGGTGCCGCCCTGCTTCTCGGTCATGGCCATGCCCAGGGTGACACCGGCCTTGTGACGGTCGCCGACGTTACGCGGGTCGTACTCGCAGGCGAGGATTTTCGGCAGCCAGTATTCGGCCAATTCGGGTTGCAGCCGCAGCGCTGGCACGGCGGCGAAGGTCATGGTCAGCGGGCAGCCGGTACCGGCCTCGGCCTGGCTGTGCAGGTAGGTCATCGAAGCCCGCGCCACATGGGCGCCTGCGCGGGGTTCGGCCCATGGCAGCGACGGCAGGCCGTGCTCGACGGCGGTGCGCATCAGCTCGTGGTAGGCGGGGTGGAACTCGACCAGGTCGATGCGATGGCCGTAGCGGTCGTGGCTGCTGAACTCCGGCTTGTGCGCATTGGCCAGGAAGCCCGCCTGCATCAGCGGGCCGCCGGCCAGTGCCCCGTAGGCATCGATCCGCGATTCGGCCCAACCCGCACCGAAACGCCGCGACCATTCCTGTAGCGGCAGGTCGAGGCGGTAAAGGTTGGCACCGTCGAGGGGCGGTGGCTGGTTGGTGACTTCGTGAGTTTCAGCGTACTGGTGCAGGTTCATCGAGGGCTCCTGGATCCGGGTAGGCTTGAGAAACCCAGTGAAGCACTCTGTACGAGTCAGTCAAAGTGACATTAATGACTAAACATGTGGTGGCGGGCGCATGTGTTGAGGATGCAGCGGGGCTGAGAGGTGTTCGCCACAACCAAATGCCATGCCTTCACAGCGACTGCCGCGCCTGCAGTATGTGCGGGCTCATCTGCACCTGCGCAATAGCCATGTTCAAACTCAACTCGAACCGGCTCCCCAACCCCCGCGTCGACTCATGCGACAACCGTGCCCCCAGCAATTCCCCCATCTGCCGGCAGATCGACAGACCAATCCCCAGCCCGCCATAACGCCGGGTCATCGAGCCATCGACCTGGAAGAAGCGCTGGTACAGGGTCGCCTGGTCGAGGTCATCGAAGCCGATACCGCTGTCGCTGACCATGAAGGTCAGCGCCAGGTCGTCAGGCCCCACCCGGCGCCCGCGCACCTGGATCATCACCCCGCCCTGGTGGGTGAACTTCAAACCGTTGTCCACCAGGCACCCCAGGCAGCGGGCCAGCTTCTGAGCATCACCCTGCAACCCGTCCGGCACATCGGCCGGGATGTCCAGGCTCAGGTACAAGCCTTTGCCCAAAGCCTGCCCGGCATAACCGGCACGTACGCCCTGCAGCAGGTCACGCAGGCTGAATGGCGCCGACTGCGCGCGCAGGCGGCCGGCCTGTAGTTCGGAGAGGGTAAGTATGGCATCGACCATATCCATCATGCCCTGGGCCGAGCCCACCGCCGTGCGGTGGTACTGGGCCATCTCGGCCTCCATCGGCAGGGTGTGCATCAGCTCCAGCGAGCCGATCACACCATTCATCGGCGTGCGCAGTTCATGGGTCACGCTGGCCAGGAATTCGTCTTTCAGCCGGTTGCTCCTGGCCAGTTGCAGGTTCAGTTGCTCCAGCGTGCGCCCGGTGTCTCGCAAGGTCTGCGCCTGCTGCTCGCGCAGGCTGTTGATGCGGTCGGCCAGCGCCAGCGACAGCAAGGCCACCTCCAGCGCCGACCCCAGCTGGCTGGCATACATGGTGATGAACACGTTCGGCAGGTAGCCCAGCACCATCAGGGTGTTGACCAGGCCACCGAGCAGGAACGCCGTCCAGGCGATGATGAACCAGCGTGCCACGCGCAAGCCACGCCACCAGGCGTACAGCCCGGCAGCGAAGATGCTCACGGTAAACAGCAACGCCAGCACCGTGGCCATGCGCAAAGCGACACCGTAGCGCATGGTCACCGCCAGCACCATGACCAGCGCGCCACCCAGCATCAGCAGCTGCAGCAGCCGGTCGAAACCACGGCTGATGCTGCCCAGTTGCAGGAAATGCCGGGCGAACTGGCAGCCGAACAGGCCAGCGGCACCGATGAACAACGGCGTCGAAGCATTCGCCCACCACGGGCTGTCCGGCCAGAAGTAGGCCACACCGGCGCCATTCACCGACACCTGGTAAAAGCCGAACGAGGCGATATAGAGGATGTAATAGAGGTAGCTGACGTCGCGCACGCTGAGGTAGATGAACAGGTTGTACACCAGCATCACCAGCAACACGCCGTAGATCATCCCCAGCACATACAGGCGCGTGGGCTGCTCCTCCATGTAGGCCTGGGCGGACCAAAGCGCCAGCGGCGCCTGCACCGAGCCCTGGCTGTGCAGGCGCAGGTAGGCGGTGGTCACCTGGCCAGGCGGCAGCAGCAGTTCGAACAGGTAGTTGTTCTGCAGGATCTGCCGGCTTTGGTAGGGCAAGGCGTCGCCGGTGCGCCGGGCCAGGCGGTAACTGCCACTGCTGTCGGGCAGGTACAGCTCGAGGTGGTCCAGCGGCGGATAGGCCAGTTCCAGCAGCCATTGCCGTGGGGCGGCGCCGGGCGCGGCGACAGGGCGCAGTTCGACCTTGAGCCAGAACACCGAGGTGGAGTAACCGGCGTTCAGCACGTCTTCATGGTGGGGGCGAAAATGCTTGGCGAACCCAGGGGCACTGACCTGGGCGATGCTGGCGCTGCCATCGGGGTCTTCATAAACCTGCATGGCCTTGCCCAGCGGAAGATGCTGCGTAGCGTCGTCGAAATCGACTGCCCCGGCCAGCACGGGCAGCAAGCCCAGAAGCACAATCAGCAAATAGCGCATACAGCCCCAGCATGGCCTGTCCAGTCGAGTCGCGGTTGCCTCCCATCCGTTTGAGACGACACGATCCGGCAGAACCCGTTTGTAGAGTTATCCGAGCACTCTAGCATAGCTTCGCAACCTGGCAATCGACCATATCCAATCACAAAGAAAAGGCTCTAAATCAATACTTTCAGAAATTAAACCGGCAAAAATCTGACCTTATGATCAACAAAACTCGTTTGTAGGACGATCCGCCCAAACAGGATTGGTGGTAAGCTCGCCGACCATGAATACCTACAGCTCCCGCCCCGTTGTCCTCTGTCTCTCCGGCCACGACCCCAGTGGCGGCGCCGGCCTGCAGGCAGATATCGAAGCCCTGATCGCCCAAGGCTGTCACGCCGCACCCGCAGTGACCGCCCTGACCGTGCAGGATACCGTCAACGTTTCCGACTTCCGCGTGCTCGACCGCGAGTGGGTGCTGGCCCAGGCCAACGCCGTGCTGGCGGACTCCACGGTGGCCGCCGTCAAGCTCGGCATGCTCGGTTCGATCGAAATGGTCGACACCGTCGCCGAACTGCTGGCGGCCCACCCGCATCTGCCGCTGGTCTGCGACCCAGTGCTGCGTGCCGGTGGTGGTGGTCGCCTGGGCAAGGACGAAGTGGGCTACGCCCTGCGCGAACGCCTGCTGCCGCTAGCGACCATCGCCACGCCGAACCTGCCCGAAGCCCGCATCCTTGCCGAACTGCCCGAAGGCACCGCCGACGAGTGTGCCGAGAAACTGTTGCCGTTCTGTAGACACCTGCTGATTACCGGCGGTCACGGCGACGAAGACGAAATTCACAACCGCCTGTACAGCCGCGACGGCCAGCACCACACCTGGACCTGCCAGCGCCTGCCGGGCAGCTACCACGGTTCGGGCTGCACCCTGGCCAGTGCCCTGGCCGGCCGCCTGGCCCTTGGCGAGCAGCTGGAAAGCGCCGTCCGCAGCGCCCTGGACTACACCTGGCGCACCCTGCGTGACGCCGAACAGCTGGGCAAGGGCCAGTTCGTGCCGCGCCGCCTGCCGCTGGATTTCTGCTCCTGACACGAGGCCTCCAATGAAGCTACGCGGTCTGTACGCCATCACCGACAGCCAGCTGCTCGCTGGCCGTTTCCTGTCCCATGTCGAGGCGGCACTGGAAGGCGGCGTGTGCCTGCTGCAGTACCGCGACAAAAGTGACGACGCGGCACGCCGCCTGCGCGAAGCTGAAGGGCTGATGCAGCTCTGCGAGCGCTACGGCACTCAGCTGATCATCAACGACGACGCCGAACTGGCCGCGCGCCTGGGCGTCGGCGTGCACCTGGGCCAGACCGACGGCCCGCTGACCCCGGCCCGCGCATTGCTCGGACGCCAGGCAATCATCGGCTCCACCTGCCACGCCAGCCTCGAGCTGGCCGCGCAGGCTGCCAGCGAAGGCGCCAGCTACGTGGCCTTTGGCCGCTTCTTCAATTCTGTCACCAAGCCGGGTGCACCCGCTGCCAACATCGAATTGCTGGAGCAGGCCCGCGCCCAGGTGAAACTGCCGATCGCGGTGATCGGCGGCATTACCCTCGACAACGCCGCCCCGCTGGTCGCCCATGGCGCCGACCTGCTGGCGGTGATCCACGGCCTGTTCGGTGCCGACAGCGCGCAGGAAGTCACCCGCCGCGCCCGCGCCTTCAACGCCTTGTTCGCATCCTGATTCGAGAGATCCCCATGTCCCGTTCCGAAGCCCTGTTCGCCCAAGCCCAGAAGCACATCCCCGGTGGCGTCAACTCGCCGGTCCGCGCTTTCAAGAGCGTTGGCGGCACGCCGCTGTTCTTCAAGCATGCCGAAGGCGCCTACGTCGTTGACGAGGATGACAAGCGCTACGTCGACTACGTCGGCTCCTGGGGCCCGATGATCCTCGGCCACGGCCACCCGGAGGTACTGGACTCGGTACGCAGGCAGCTGGAGCACGGCCTGTCCTATGGCGCCCCGACCGCCATGGAAACCGAGATGGCCGACCTGGTCTGCTCGCTGGTGCCATCCATGGAGATGGTGCGCATGGTCAGCTCGGGCACCGAAGCCACCATGAGCGCCATCCGCCTGGCCCGTGGCTACACCGGCCGTGACGCCATCATCAAGTTCGAAGGCTGCTACCACGGCCACTCCGACAGCCTGCTGGTAAAAGCAGGCTCCGGCCTGCTGACCCAGGGTGTGCCGAGCTCGGCGGGCGTGCCGGCGGACTTCGCCAAGCACACCCTGACCCTGCCGTTCAACGACATCGCCGCCGTCGAGAAGACCCTGGCCGAAGTCGGCCAGACCGTAGCCTGCATCATCGTCGAGCCGGTAGCCGGCAACATGAACTGCGTACCGCCGGCGCCAGGCTTCCTCGAAGGCCTGCGCGAGCAGTGCGACAAGCACGGCGTGGTGTTGATCTTCGACGAAGTGATGACCGGTTTCCGCGTTTCGCTCGGCGGCGCCCAGGGCCACTACGGCATCAAGCCGGACCTGTCGACCTTCGGCAAGATCGTCGGCGGCGGCATGCCGGTCGGCTGCTTCGGCGGCAAGCGTGAAATCATGGGCTGCATCGCCCCGCTCGGCCCGGTCTACCAGGCCGGTACCCTATCGGGTAACCCGCTGGCCATGGCCGCCGGCCTGACCACCCTGAAGCTGATCAGCCGCCCGGGCTTCCACGCCGAGCTGACCGACTACACCAGCCGCATGCTCGACGGCCTGCAACAGCGCGCCGATGCCGCTGGCGTGCCGTTCGTCACTACCCAGGCCGGTGCCATGTTCGGCCTGTACTTCAGCGGTGCCGACGACATCGTCACCTTCGAAGACGTGATGGCCAGCGATGCCGAGCGCTTCAAGCGCTTCTTCCACCTGATGCTCGATGGTGGCGTGTACCTGGCGCCAAGCGCGTTCGAGGCCGGCTTCACCTCCATCGCCCATGGGGACAAGGAGCTGCAGATCACCCTGGATGCGGCTGAAAAGGCTTTTGCAGCCCTGAAGTAATTGTCAGCCTGTACCGGCTTCTTCGCGGGTAAACCCGCTCCCACAGGGACTGCGCACCCGTGAAAGCGGTGCGGTCCCTGTGGGAGCGGGTTTACCCGCGAAGAGGCCGGTACAGGCAACAAATACCCATGCACAATCAGCTGACTTCCCCAACCAAGCAGAAATTCGAGTAAAACTTTGTAAGGTTGGCGCTGCTTATCCCATAATGTGCCACCAGAGACATTGGCCGCAGCTTTGCAGAGGTAAGTCGATCCCCATGAACCGCACCGGCCGCGCCCTGACCCTGGGCTGCCTGTTGCTTCTTCAGCCCCTGCTGGCCCTGGCGGAGGGCGGTAACTCGTTGCTCATTCCGGCGACGGGCCGCTGCACCTTGAATGTCCAGCCTGAAGACCTGGCAAACGCCCTCAAGGCTTGTGAGCAGACGGCAACGGCGGGGGATGCCCAGGCGCAATTCGAACTGGGCGAGTACTACTACACGCAAACGCCGAAAAACCTGGGCAAAGCCCTGAACTGGTTCGAAAAGGCCTCGCTGCAAGGCCATGCCGAGGCCCAGTACCGCCTGGGCGCCATGTTCTTCCGTGGCGAAGGGGTCAAGGCCAACAATGTGCAGGCCTACATCCTGCTGAAGATGGCCGCGGTCAACGGCGCCGAGGATGCGCTGGACATGGCCGACGAAGTGACCGAGCAAATGCCCCGCGACGAGCTGGAGCATGCCACCCAGGTGCTCGGCCAGATCTTCCGCAAATACCTGCTGGAACTGCAGAACGCCGAAGGGCGCACGCCGTTCTCGCCACTCCCCTGAGGGTTACTTTTCCGGCATCGGCATGGGGAACGGCATCACGTTGCCGCCGCCCTTGGCTTCGCTGATCTTCGCCGTGCCCAGGCGCTCCACCTCGTCTATGCGCACGATCGAGTGCATCGGCACGAAGCTGCGGATCACCCCATCGAACTGGCTCTTCAGCTTCTCCTCGCTCGGGTCCACCACCAGCTGCGAACCCTCGCCGAACACGAATTCCTCGATTTCCAGGAACCCCCACAGGTCGCTCTGGTAGATCTGCTTGGCATACATCTCGAAGACCTGCCCCTGGTTGAGGAAGATCACTTTATAGATGGCAGGTTCGCGTTTGCTCATGTTCGTCGGGATAACACATGCGTAAGAAAAGGCGGGCATCATACCTGTACCGGCCCCTTCGCGGGCAAGCCCGCTCCCACAGGTATTGCGCCCACCTTCGAAGCGGTGCGGTACCTGTGGGAGCAGGCGTGCCCGCGAAGAGGCCGGAACAGGCCATACATACCGTTGAACGTTTCAGTGCTTTCGCCACTGCCATTCAAGGGTTATTCTTGAGTTCACATCCATTGCCGTCGAGCGGCTAAAAACGACCTTGAACGCACCCATACAACCCCATCGCTTCATCCTCGAACCCTTCGAGGCCCACCGTTTCGCCAACTTGTGCGGCCAGTTCGACGAGCACCTGCGCCTGATCGAACAGCGCCTGGCCATCGAGATCCGCAACCGCGGCAATCAGTTCGAACTGATCGGCGAACCCAAGACCACCTCCGCTGCCGAACAACTGCTGCGCCGTCTCTACCGCGAGACAAAGGCCAGCGACCTGTCGCCGGAAACCGTGCATCTGTACCTGCAGGAATCGACCGTCGAGAACATCGACAACCCGGCCGTCAACGAGGTCAGCGTGTCGCTGCGCACGCGCAAGGGCAACATCCGCCCGCGCGGGGTCAACCAGCAACGCTACGTCAAGGAAATCCTGGCCAACGATATCAACTTCGGCATCGGCCCTGCCGGTACCGGCAAGACCTACCTGGCCGTGGCCTGCGCCGTGGACGCGCTGGAACGCGAACAGGTGCGCCGGATCCTGCTGGTGCGACCTGCGGTAGAGGCGGGCGAAAAGCTCGGCTTCCTGCCCGGCGACCTGGCCCAGAAGATCGACCCGTACCTGCGCCCGCTGTACGACGCCCTGTACGAAATGCTCGGCTTCGAACACGTGGCCAAGCTGATCGAGCGCCAGGTGATCGAGATCGCCCCGCTGGCCTACATGCGTGGCCGCACCCTGAACAACAGCTTCATCATCCTCGACGAGAGCCAGAACACCACGCTGGAACAGATGAAGATGTTCCTCACCCGTATCGGCTTCGGCTCCACCGCTGTCATCACCGGTGACATCACCCAGGTCGACCTGCCCCGTGGCACCAAGTCAGGTCTGGCACACGTCATCGAGGTGCTGAAGGACGTTCCGGGGATCAGCTTCACCCACTTCCAACCCAAAGATGTGGTTCGTCACCCACTGGTGCAGCGCATTGTCGAGGCCTACGACCGCTTCGATGCCCGCCAGGCCAAGCCCGAGGCGCCCGGCAAAGATGCTTGAACTCGATATTCAACGGGCCACGGATGCTGCCGCCCCGGATGACACCGCCTTTCGCCGCTGGTGCGAACTGGCCCTGCGCCAGCGCAGCGCCGATTCGGAAATGACCATTCGCCTGGTCGACGAAGCCGAAGGCCGCGAGCTGAACCACACCTACCGGCACAAGGACTACGCGACCAATGTGCTGTCGTTCCCGGCCGACGTCCCCGACGACCTGCTCGATATCCCGTTGCTGGGCGACCTGGTGATCTGCGTGCCAGTGGTCGAGCGCGAAGCCGCCGATCAAGGCAAGTCGCTGGAAGCGCACTGGGCACACCTGGTCATACACGGTTGCCTGCACCTGCTCGGCTACGACCACATCGAGGATGAGGAAGCCGAGGAAATGGAAGGCCTGGAACGGGAATTGCTGGCAGAACTGGGTCATCCCGACCCGTACGCCGACGATGAAACCGACACCATCACACACTGAAACACGAAGGATCACGAGAACCGCCATGAGCGAAGATCGATCGAGCAACGGGCAGAAGTCCTGGCTGGGTAAACTGACCCAGGCTTTTGCCCATGAGCCGAAAAACCGCCAGCAACTCCTTGAACTGCTGCGCGAAGCCCATCAGAACAAACTGCTGGACAGCGAAGCGCTGACCATCGTCGAAGGCGCCATCCAGGTGGCCGACCTGCAGGTTCGCGACATCATGGTGCCGCGTTCGCAGATGATCAGCATCAAGGCCAGCCAGTCGCCTCGCGAGTTCCTGCCGGCGGTGATCGACGCCGCGCACTCGCGCTACCCGGTGATCGGCGAAAGCCACGACGATGTGCTCGGGATCCTGCTCGCCAAGGACCTGCTGCCGCTGATCCTCAAGGAGAATGGCGACAGCTTCAACATCAAGGACCTGCTGCGCCCGGCCACTTTCGTGCCCGAGTCCAAGCGACTGAACGTGCTGCTGCGCGAGTTCCGCGCCAACCATAACCACATGGCCATCGTCATCGACGAGTACGGCGGCGTGGCCGGCCTGGTCACCATCGAGGACGTGCTGGAGCAGATCGTCGGCGACATCGAGGACGAGCACGACGTCGAGGAAGACAGCTACATCAAACCGCTGCCCAGCGGCGACTTCCTGGTCAAGGCGCTTACCCCGATCGAAAACTTCAACGAGTTCTTCGACAGCGAATTCTCCGATGACGAGTTCGACACCGTCGGCGGCCTGGTAATGAGCGCCTTCGGTCACCTGCCCAAGCGCAACGAGACCACCGAGATCGGCCCTTACAAGTTCCGTATTCTCAATGCCGATAGCCGGCGGATACACTTGCTGCGCCTGACACCGATCACCCGTTAAGGACAAACATGCGTTGGATCACCCGCCCCGGCTGGCCCGGTAACCTGCTGGCCCTGGCGGCCGGTGCCTCCACCCTCCTGGCCCTGGCGCCTTTCGACATCTGGCCCTTGGCCGTGTTGTCCATCGCCCTGCTCTACCTCGGCCTGCGCGAGCTCAGCCCGCGCCAGGCCATGTGGCGCGGCTGGTGGTTCGGCTTCGGTCTGTACGGTGCCGGTACCTGGTGGATCTACGTCAGCATGAACACCTACGGCGGTGCCTCGCCGCTGCTGGCGATCCTGCTGCTGCTGGCCTTCTTCGCCGCCCTGGCCTGGTTCTTCGCCCTGCCCACCTGGCTGTGGGCACGCTGGCTGCGCCGCACCGAAGCACCACTGGCCGACGCCTTGTGCTTTGCCGCCCTGTGGCTGCTGCAAGAGGCCTTCCGCGGCTGGTTCCTGACCGGCTTCCCCTGGCTCTACGCCGGCTACAGCCAGCTGGACGGCCCGCTGGCCGGCCTGGCACCGCTGGGTGGCGTGTGGCTGATTTCCTTCGCACTGGCCCTGACCGCTGCCCTGCTGTGCAATGTGCACCGCCTGCGCGCCCGCCCCTCGTTCCTCGCGGTGGGCTGCCTGCTGTTGCTGGCCCCGTGGGTGCTGGGCCTGGCGCTCAAGGGCCATGCCTGGACCAAGCCGGCGGGCGACCCACTGAAAGTGGCGGCCATCCAGGGCAACGTCGAGCAGGACCTGAAATGGGACCCGGCGCACATCGATGCGCAGCTGGCGCTGTACCGTGACCTGAGCTTCAGTTCCAGGCCGGTAGACCTGCTGGTGTGGCCGGAAACCGCGGTCCCGGTGCTCAAGGACCAGGCCCAAGGCTATATCGACGTGATGGGCCGGTTTGCCGCCGAGCGGCATTCGGCGCTGATTACCGGCGTACCGGTGCGTGAAGTGGTGCATCACCAGCGCCGCTACTACAACGGCATCACCGTCACTGGTGAAGGCGATGGCACCTACCTCAAGCAGAAGCTGGTGCCTTTTGGCGAGTATGTGCCGCTGCAGGACATGCTGCGTGGCCTGATCGAGTTCTTCAACTTGCCCATGTCGGACTTCGCCCGCGGGCCGGAAGACCAGCCGCTGCTGCAGGCAAAGGGCTACCAGATTGCGCCTTACATCTGCTACGAGGTGGTCTATCCCGAATTCGCCGCAGGCCTGGCGTCCCGCAGCGACCTGCTGCTGACCATCAGCAACGACACCTGGTTCGGTACCTCGATCGGCCCGTTGCAGCACCTGCAGATGGCACAGATGCGCGCGCTGGAAGCCGGGCGCTGGATGATCCGCGCCACCAACAATGGCGTGACCGCGCTGATCGACCCGTTTGGCCGCATTACCACGCAGGTACCGCAGTTCCAGCAGGCGGTGCTGTATGGCGAGGTGGTGCCGATGCAGAAGCTGACGCCGTACCTGCAATGGCGGTCGTGGCCGCTGGCGATTTTCTGTGCATTGCTGCTGGGTTGGGCGTTGCTGGCAGGCCGTATAGCCAAGACTGTTTAACCAGGCGACGCAGATCACTGTAGGAGCGGCCTTGTGTCGCGATAGGGCCGCAAAGCGGCCCCGGCATTCCCGGCATAGAAGCTGAAATCTGGGGCTGCCATGCAGCCCATCGCGACACAAGGCCGCTCCTACAAGGGATCGCGTAAGCCGGTAAATCAGTAGAACAGCCGATACCCCACCAACCCGGCCACTTCATTGAGCAACTGCCCGCTCTGCCACATCGCCCGGCTCTCCGGCAGCAACCCGCCGAACGGCCGCGCATGATCGCGCCCGAGGAACCCGACTGGCGCCGGCACCACCTCGAACCCCGCCTGCTCGAAGCTCCAGCGCGAGCGCTGCATGTGCCAGGCCTGGGTCACCACGACCACCCGGCGCATCCCCAACGGCTGCAACACCTTGGCCGTTAGCCGGGCATTCTCCCAGGTCGTGCGGCTGCCCTCCTCCCGCCATTTCACCTCGACACCGAAATCTTCACGCAGGCGATCAGCCATCAACCGCGCCTCGCTCGGCGGCGTGCCATAGTGCAACCCGCCACTGGTCAGCACCGGCAAGCCCGAAGCCTTGGCCAGCCGCGCGGCGAAGCGCATGCGCTCCAGCGCCGTGGCCGTGGGCTGGTCGCTACCACCCCAGGCCGGGTCACCTCGCTCACGCCCCGCGCCCAGCAGCACGATGGCATCCGCCCGGCTTGCCAGGCCGGCCCAATCGCTTACCGCCAGCGGCGCTTCCGTCTCCAGCGCACGGGCGGTTTCCTGCACCACCAGCGGCAGGCTCATCAGCCACAGGCCACCAAGGCCCACGGCAAAACACAGCGCTGCCAGCCTGGGCCGGCGGCGACGCAGCCACCACGCCACAAGCAGCAGCAGGAACAGGACGCCTGGCGGCATCAGCCATTGTTTGACGAAGAATCGGATCGGCATTGGCCACACCTCCTTGGCAGGCGTGCAGCCTAGAAGGATCGACGCCGGTCAACAAGGGTGTGGCCGGCGCCAATCGTGAGCTGTGCAAAATTTAAGAACCGGCGCGCGATTGCCTGCGCCTGGCGTCCTGAACGGCTAGCGATGCGGCAGCGTCCTGGATCTCGCCGTGCTGGCGGGGCGTTTCTTGTCCTTGAGCCAGATGATCTTGGCCGATGTCGGCTCCGCTTGTGGGTAACTGCCGACACAGGCATTGTGGCGCTCCGGGAGGGAATCCAGGTAGGCCTTGATCAGTTCGAACTCTGCGTGGCTCAGGCCACGCAACTCCAGCTCGGCTGGCATTTCGTCGCGCAATCGCACCGAGGTCCTGGCCACTTCCAGCGCCAGGCCAAGCCGGTCGATCAGGCGTTCGTATAGCTCCGGTCTGATTGCGGGTAGCTGCGTCTCTCCCATCCGTTCACCTCATTGAAGATAAGAATATCTCCCCCCACACCTGAGCTTAGCGTCGTTGAAAAAAGCAGCCGTGTGCCGCGACCAGCGGGCATTCGCAACGAAGGTTTCCCACGATGCGCGGCGCTGCTGTATGCTACGGCGTTCACTCTAAACGACACCGGAGTGCCGGACGCAGCGAGGTTCCGCTGCCTGGAACAAGGTCTCTTCCCTCTCAGCAAAAAGTAGCCATGCACGAACAATACACGCCCCGTGATATCGAAGCCGCCGCCCAGAAGTTCTGGGACGAGCAACAATCGTTCGCTGTTACCGAACAGCCAGGCAAGGACACCTACTACTGCCTGTCGATGTTCCCGTACCCGAGCGGCAAGCTACACATGGGCCACGTGCGCAACTACACCATCGGTGACGTGATTGCCCGCTACCAGCGCATGCTGGGCAAGAACGTCCTGCAGCCGATGGGCTGGGACGCATTCGGTATGCCCGCGGAAAACGCGGCGATGAAGAACAACGTCGCCCCGGCCAAGTGGACGTACGAAAACATCGACTACATGAAGACCCAGCTCAAGAGCCTGGGCCTGGCCATCGACTGGGCACGTGAAGTCACCACCTGCAAGCCCGACTACTACCGCTGGGAGCAGTGGCTGTTCACCCGCCTGTTCGAGAAAGGCATCATCTACCGCAAGAACGGTACCGTGAACTGGGACCCGGCGGACCAGACCGTACTGGCCAACGAGCAGGTCATCGACGGCCGTGGCTGGCGTTCGGGCGCGCTGATCGAGAAGCGCGAAATCCCGATGTACTACTTCCGCATCACCGACTACGCCGACGAGCTGCTGGAAAGCCTCGACGAGCTGCCGGGCTGGCCTGAGCAGGTCAAGACCATGCAGCGCAACTGGATCGGCAAGTCGCGCGGCATGGAAGTGCAGTTCCCGTACGACCTGGCCAGCATCGGCCACGAAGGCACCCTCAAGGTCTTCACCACCCGCCCCGACACGCTGATGGGCGCCACCTACGTCGCCGTCGCCGCCGAACACCCGCTGGCCACCCAGGCCGCCCAGGGCAATCCGGCGCTGCAGGCGTTCATCGACGAGTGCAAGAGCGGCAGCGTTGCCGAAGCCGACATGGCCACCCAGGAGAAGAAGGGCATGGCCACTTCCCTGCTGGTCGAGCACCCGCTGACCGGCGAGAAGCTGCCGGTATGGGTCGCCAACTACGTGCTGATGCACTACGGCGATGGCGCCGTCATGGCCGTGCCGGCCCACGATGAGCGCGACTTCGAGTTCGCCCACAAGTACAACCTGCCAGTCAAGGCCGTGGTGCGCACCAGCGCTGGCGACGAAGTCGGCAGCGAGTGGCTGGCCGCCTATGGCGAGCACGGCCAACTGATCAACTCCGGCGAATTCGACGGCCTGGACTTCGCCGGTGCCTTCGACGCCATCGAAGCCGCCCTGATCCGCAAGGAGCTGGGCAAATCGCGTACCCAGTTCCGCCTGCGTGACTGGGGTATCAGCCGCCAGCGCTACTGGGGCTGCCCGATCCCGATCATCCACTGCCCATCCTGCGGCGACGTACCGGTGCCGGAAGACCAGCTGCCGGTCACCCTGCCGGAGAACGTGGTGCCGGACGGTGCCGGTTCGCCACTGGCGCGCATGCCTGAATTCTACGAGTGCAGCTGCCCGAAATGCGGCACCGCGGCCAAGCGCGAAACCGACACCATGGACACCTTCGTCGAGTCGTCCTGGTACTTCGCCCGCTACGCCTCGCCGAACTACGAAGGTGGCATGGTCGACCCGAAAGCGGCCAACCACTGGCTGCCGGTCGACCAGTACATCGGCGGTATCGAGCACGCCATCCTGCACCTGCTGTACGCGCGCTTCTTCCACAAGCTGATGCGTGACGAAGGCCTGGTCACCTCGAACGAGCCGTTCAAGAACCTGCTGACCCAGGGCATGGTGGTGGCCGAAACCTATTACCGTGTGGCCAGCAACGGCGGCAAGGACTGGTTCAACCCGGCCGATGTCGAAGTCGAGCGTGATGCCAAGGCCAAGATCATTGGCGCTCGCCTGAAGACCGACGGCCTGCCGGTGGAAATCGGTGGCACCGAAAAGATGTCGAAGTCGAAGAACAACGGCGTCGACCCGCAATCGATGATCGACCAGTACGGCGCCGATACCTGCCGCCTGTTCATGATGTTCGCCTCGCCGCCCGACATGAGCCTGGAGTGGTCCGACTCCGGCGTCGAGGGCGCCAGCCGCTTCCTGCGCCGCGTCTGGCGCCTGGCCCAGGCTCATGTAGCCCAAGGCCTGCCGGGCAAGCTGGATGTCGCCGCCCTGGACGACGCGCAGAAGGTCATCCGCCGCGCCATCCACGCCGCCATCAAGCAGGCCAGCACCGACGTGGGTCAGTTCCACAAGTTCAACACCGCCATCGCCCAGGTGATGACCGTGATGAACGTGCTGGAAAAGGCCCCGCAAGCCACTGAACAGGACCGTGCCCTGCTGCAGGAAGGCCTGGAGGCCGTCACCCTGCTGCTGGCGCCGATCACCCCGCACATCTCCCACGAGCTGTGGCAACAGCTGGGCCACCAGCAGGCCGTCATCGACGCCAGCTGGCCAGCCGTCGACGAGGCAGCCCTGGTACAGGACACCGTCACCCTGGTGGTGCAGGTCAACGGCAAGCTGCGTGGCCAGGTCGAAATGCCGGCCGCCGCCAGCCGCGAAGAAATCGAAGCCGCCGCGCGCAGCAACGAGAACGTCCTGCGCTTCATCGATGGCCTGACCATCCGCAAGGTCATCGTGGTTCCGGGCAAGCTGGTCAACATCGTCGCCAACTGATGGCAACGCCCGCCCGCAGGCACTGCGGGCGGGCGAACAGGCCCACAAGGGAGCAACAACATGATCAAACGCAATTTGCTGGTAATTGGCCTGGCGGTCATGCTCAGCGCCTGCGGTTTCCAGCTGCGTGGCACCGGCTCCACCGAGCTGAGCGTGAAGGAAATGGACGTAAGCGCACGCAACGCCTACGGCCCGACCGTGGTCCAGCTGCGTGAAGTACTGCAGCGTAGCGGCGTCAACGTGCACGCTGGCGCACCGTACCGACTGGTGCTAACCAACGAGCAGGAGCGCGAGCGCTCGGCGACCTACAACAGTGGCAACCGTACCGCCGAGTACGAGCTGACCACCGTGCTGAACTACAGCATCCAGGGCCTGAACAACCTGGAGCTGATGAGCGACAAGCTGGAAGTGCGCAAGATCTACTTGCGGGACGGCTCGAACATCACCGGCTCCGAACAGGAAGCCAACCGCGCCCGCGAAGAAATGCGTCGCGACCTGGTCAACGCCATGGTCGTTCGCCTGCAGATGCTGACCCCGTCCCAGCTGGACGAGCTGCAGCGTCAAGCCGACGAGCGTGCCAAGGCCGAAGCCGCTGCGCTGGAGGCCGCTCGCCGCCAGCAGGCCGAAACGCCTCAGCAGTCGCCACTGGAAGTACCGGGCAACTAAGCCCGAGCGGGGTACCTTCGGGTACCCCGCCTGTTTCCCATGAAGCTCGCTCCCGCCCAACTCAACAAGCATCTGCAAGGCGCCCTGGCACCGGTCTACGTGGTCAGCGGCGACGACCCGCTGCTGTGCCAGGAAGCCGCCGACGCCATCCGCAACGCCGCGCGCCAGCAGGGCTTCGACGAACGCCAGGTATTCAGTGCCGACGCCAACTTCGACTGGGGCACCCTGCTCCAGGCTGGCGCCAGCCTGTCCCTGTTCGCCCAGCGCCGCCTGCTGGAATTGCGCCTGCCCTCGGGCAAGCCTGGTGACAAGGGCGCTGCTGCGCTGATGGAATACTGCGCCAACCCTGCCGAAGACACCTTGCTGCTGGTCAGCCTGCCCAAGCTCGACGGCAGCGCACAGAAGACCAAGTGGGGCAAGGCGCTGATCGAAGGTGCCCACTGCCAGTTCATCCAGATCTGGCCGGTGGATGTGCACCAGCTGCCGCAGTGGATCAACCAGCGCCTGCAGCAGGCCGGCCTGTCGGCACAGCGTGACGCCGTCGACCTGATTGCCGCGCGCGTGGAAGGCAACCTGCTGGCGGCCGCACAGGAAATCGAAAAGCTCAAGCTGCTTGCCGAGGGCAACCAGATCACCGTGGAGACCGTGCAGGCCGCCGTCGCCGACAGCGCCCGCTTCGATGTCTTCGGCCTGGTCGATGCCATTCTCAACGGCGAAGCTGCGCATGCCTTGCGTATGCTCGAAGGCTTGCGCGGTGAAGGCGTGGAGCCACCAGTGATTCTCTGGGCCCTTGCCCGAGAGCTGCGCCAACTGGCGGGGCTGGCCCAACAGTTCAGCCAAGGTGTACCGCTGGACAAGGCCTTCAGCCAGGCCCGCCCACCGGTCTGGGACAAACGCCGGCCACTGGTCAGCAAGGCCCTGCAGCGCCTGTCGGCGCAGCGTTGGGCGCAGTTGCTGCAGGATGCCCAGCGTATCGATGCACAGATCAAGGGGCAGGCCGAGGGCTCGCCGTGGACCGGCCTGGCGCGCTTGTCGCTGCTGATGGCCGGCCAGCGCCTGACACTCCCGCCCGAGTAAATCGTCCTCCAGACTGCCTCAGTGCCCTGTAGGAGCAGCCTTGTGCTGCGAAGAGGCCATAAGTGCCGAAGAAAGTCTTCTGCCTTACAGACCTCTTCGCAGCACAAGGCTGCTCCTACAAGGGCCCTGCCAAATCCATAAGAACCAGGTATTCGGCCATATACACAATCAATTGGCCCCACCCTGCCCCAAGCCCTACAGTGCGCTGCGAAACCCACCCAACCGGGGAACCCCGCCATGAGCAAAAAGCCGAAAAAGCACGGCCCCAACAAGGCCAAGTCGATCATCGCCCAACCGCTGTTCCGCTGCCGCCAGGAACAGCCGAACAAGGGCAAAGGCAGCTACCGCCGCGAAGCCTTCCAATCGAGAGATTGGGAGGCTTCCTACTTTTTGGCTGCATGAAAGCATCGAGAGCGCAGGCATGATATGGTCGTCACCTGACCTGCAATTCTGGATCTGTGAATGCTCCTCAGTCTTCTCCCTCGCTGGAAAACCCGCCAGCTGATCGCGGCCTCCAGTTTCATCCTGCTCGTGGCCTGCGCAGAAAAGCCCACCGCCGCCGACGCCCTGCCGCTGGCCCCCGCCCAGCCCACCCCTGTGGTGACCCTGCCCGGCACGACGCCCGACACCAGCACTGAAATCCAGCCTCTGCAAACCTTCGCGCAATGGCAAGCAGGCTTTCGCCAGCAAGCCCTGCAAGCCGGCATTTCGCAGGATACGTTCGACCGCGCCTTCCTCGGCGTCACCCCCGACATGGACGTGATCAAGGCCGATCGCAGCCAGCCGGAGTTCACCCGCCCCGTATGGGAATACCTCGAAGGCGCCCTGTCGCCTCTGCGCGTGCGCAACGGCAAGAAGCTGCTGGAGCAGAACGCCGAACTGCTGACCCGCATCGAGCAAAGCTATGGTGTCGATCGCCAGGTGCTGGTCGCGGTATGGGGCATGGAAAGCAACTTCGGCCAGTTTCAGGGCAACAAGTCGGTGATCCGCTCGCTGGCTACTCTGGCCTATGAGGGCCGACGCCCGCAGTTCGCCCAGGACCAGCTGATCGCCGCGCTGCAGATCATTCAGCACGGCGACATCCAGCCTGAGGCCATGCGTGGCTCGTGGGCCGGTGCCATGGGCCAGACCCAGTTCATCCCGACCACCTACAACACCCATGCCGTGGACTTCGACGGCGATGGCCGCCGCGACATCTGGAACAGCACGGCAGACGCCTTGGCCTCGACCGCGCACTATCTGCAGAGTTCGGGCTGGAAGCGTGGCCAGCCGTGGGGCTTCGAGGTACAGGTGCCGCCTGGCTTCGATTACTGGCAGGCCGATGGCGCCCTGCGCAAGCCGGTGAGCGAGTGGCTGGCGATGGGCGTGAAACTGCCTGCCGGTACCCAGTTGCCGGTGGGTAGCAACCAGCTGTCTGCCGCACTGCTGCTGCCCGCGGGCGCGCGTGGCCCGGCGTTCCTGGTGCTGGACAACTTCCGCGCCATCCTCAAGTACAACAATTCGTCGTCCTACGCGCTGGCAGTAAGCCTGCTGGGTGATCGCTTCACGGGCTGGGGCTTCATTGCCGGCAGCTGGCCGAAAGAAGACCTGCCCCTCAGCCGCAGCGAGCGCATGGAGCTGCAGAACCTGCTGAACAGCAACGGGCACGAAGCCGGCAATGCCGATGGCATCATTGGCGCCAATACCCGCAAGGCGATCCGCAATGCCCAGCAGGGGCTGGGGTGGCCGGCGGATGGGTATCCGACCCACAAGCTGCTCGAGAGCCTGCGCAAATAGTGAGATTGCTGGGGGCGCGTTGCGCCCCTTTCGCGACACAAGGCCGCTCCCACAAGCGATAACACTTCTCCTGTGGGAGCGGCCTTGTGTCGCGATGGGCTGCAAAGCAGCCCCGGCGATCTCAAGCCTTGAACAAATCCTGCTCCAACACCAATGTCTGCCTCCCGCTATCCAGCATTACCTGAGCCCCCAACGGCAAGCACACATTCGGGTCACAATGCCCACTGCGCCACCCGGCCAGCACCGGCACACCCAGCGGCGCGAAGATATCCTCCAGCAGGGGCGTCAACGCCGCAGTGGTAATCCCGGCAAAGTCCCCCACCAGCACACCCTTCACCCCCTCCAGCTTGCCTGCCAGGCGCAGCTGGGTCAGCAAGCGATCCACCCGGTAAAGCGGCTCGTTGACGTCCTCGATGAACAGGATGCAGCCCTGCGTATCCAGCTCGGCAATCGTCCCCAGGGTCGCGCCCAGCATCGACAGGTTGCCGCCCAGCAGCGGCCCGCTGGCCACCCCATGCAACACACTGCTCAAGGCGAAGTCAGCAGGGTGCACGATCTGCTCCCCTGCCCGCACATGCCCACCCAGCTGCGCCAGCAACGAAGTCTCGGTTGGCGGCAACTTGGCCCCCAGCAGGTCGGCATTGAGCATCCCGCCATGGAAGGTGAGCAGCCCGGTATGCCGGTAGATCGCCGTGTGCAGCGCGGTTATGTCGCTGTAACCGATCAGCGGTTTGGGGTTGCGCCGGATCAGTTCGAAATCGAGTTGGTCGAGCAGCCGCATGCTACCGTACCCCCCACGCATGCACAGAATGGCGTCGATAGCCGGGTCGGCAAAGGCATCATGCAGGTCCTGTAACCGCTGCCGGTCCGGCCCCGCCAGATAGCCCTGAGCCTGAAGGGCTCCCGGATAGATGCGGCAGCTGTAGCCTCTATCAACGAACCACTGGTTGACCTTGTGCGTATCCAGCCGCGCCGCGCCCGCCGGGGCGACAATGGCAAAACAGGCATCACGCGGCAGCGCGGCTGGCAGGCTGGGTTGGAAGGTTTCGGCGCAATTCATCGCGGCTCCTTGCAGCGCGTGTGGCACAAAGAAAAATGCCGATGCGGCCCTTCGGCGCGCATCGGCATGCGTGGCTCTGTGCTTGGCTCAGAGCTTGATCTTGGCTTCGTGAGCCTGCTGGTCAGCGTGGTACGAAGAACGCACCAACGGGCCGGAAGCGACGTTCTTGAAGCCCATCTTGTAACCTTCCTCGGCGAACCAGGCGAAGGTGTCCGGGTGAACGAAACGCTGCACCGGCAGGTGGCTGCGCGACGGCTGCAGATACTGGCCGAGGGTGAGCATGTCGATGTCATGCTCGCGCATGCGGTGCATCACTTCGATCACTTCCTCGTCGGTCTCGCCCAGGCCGAGCATCAGGCCCGACTTGGTCGGTACGTGCGGCACCAACTGCTTGAACTTCTGCAGCAGGTCCAGCGACCAGTCGTAGTCCGAACCCGGGCGCGCGGCCTTGTACAGGCGCGGTACGGTCTCGAGGTTGTGGTTGAACACATCCGGCGGCTCTTGCGCGGTGATCTCCAGGGCAATATCCATGCGCCCACGGTAGTCCGGCACCAGGGTTTCCAGCTGTACGCCCGGCGACAGCGCACGGATTTCGCGGATGCAGTCGGCAAAGTGCTGGGCACCACCGTCACGCAGGTCGTCGCGGTCCACCGAGGTGATCACCACGTACTTCAGGCGCAGGTCGGCGATGGCGATGGCCAGGTTCTTCGGCTCGTCCAGGTCCAGCGGTTTCGGCCGGCCGTGGCCAACGTCGCAGAACGGGCAACGACGGGTGCAGATGTCACCCATGATCATGAAGGTGGCGGTACCACCGGAGAAGCACTCGCCCAGGTTCGGGCAGGATGCCTCTTCGCATACGCTGTGCAGCTTGTGCTTGCGCAGCAGCTGCTTGATGCGGTCTACCTCGGGCGACACCGGGATACGCACGCGGATCCAGTCGGGCTTCTTCGGCAGCTCTTCGGTGGGGATGATCTTCACCGGGATGCGCGCCACCTTTTCGGCACCACGCAGCTTGACCCCGGCTTCCACCTTCTTCGGCGCTGGGCGCGGGGTGGCATCCTGGGTAGGTATCAGGTTCGGCACGGCTTCTTGCACAGTTGTCATATTCAGTCGATTCCGCCCGTGAGGGTCGTCTGCTCAGCGTAGTCGAGGTGCTTGACCAGCTGTCCGCGCAGCCTTGTCCTGACCTCGTCGAGTTCGATCGGACCTGCCAGGTCGCGCAGCTGGGTCATCGCCAGCCCCGCATAGCCGCAGGGGTTGATTCGGCGGAATGGCGCGAGGTCCATGTCCACGTTCAGGGCAAGGCCGTGGAACGAACGGCCGTTGCGGATTCGCAGGCCGAGGGAGGCGATTTTCGCTCCGTCGACATAGACGCCCGGGGCATCGGGCTTGGCCGCGGCCTGGACATCGTAACTGGCGAGCAGGTCGATGAGGGTCTGCTCGATACGGCTGACCAGCTCACGCACGCCAAAGCCCAGCCGGCGCACATCCAGCAGCAGGTAGGCCACCAGCTGCCCGGGGCCATGGTAGGTCACCTGGCCACCGCGATCGGTCTGCACTACCGGGATGTCGCCCGGCACCAGCAGGTGCTCGGCCTTGCCGGCCTGGCCCTGGGTGAAGACCGCGGGGTGCTCGACCAGCCAGACTTCATCCTGGCTGTCCGGGCTGCGCTGCTCGGTGAAGCGACGCATGGCCTCCAGCACCGGTTCGTAGGGCTGCAGGCCAAGCTCGCGAAAACCGAGGCAGGCGGACATCAGAGCACCATTTTCACGATGCCGGTAGCGCGCAGGGCGCTGTTGATATCGTGCAGCTGGTTCTCGCTTTCGGCAACGATGTGCAATTGCACGGTGGTGTACTTGCCTTCCTTGCTCTGGCGCTCGGCCAGGGTGGAAAGGTCGACCTTCGCGTGCTTGCTCAGGATCTCGATCACCGTGTCCTTGAAGCCGACAACGGTGTCACCGATGACCTTGATCGGGTAATCGTCGCAGGGGAATTCGATCTTGTGCGACTTGACGTCTGGTTCGCTCATGGCGGAAACGGCCTCGTAAGCCGTGGCAACAACAACGCCCCCGCTGGATACGCGGGGGCATGCAGGTCACGTATCAGTTGAACAACCCGTAGAAGAATAGACGGATGCTATCCCACATACGGCGGAAGAAACCACCTTCCTCGACGCCATCGAGGGCGATCAGGTCGGCGCTGTGAACCACTTTCTCGTCCAGTTTGACTTCCACTTTGCCGATCACGTCACCTTTGGCGATTGGCGCGGTGAGCTGCGGGTTCATGGTCATCGAAGCCTGCAGGCGCTTCAATTGGCCTTTAGGCATAGTCAGGGTCAGATCGTTGGCCAGGCCAGCTTTCACTTCGCCAGTCGCGCCTTTCCAGACCGGCGACTTGGTCAGCTCGGTACCCTTCTGGTAGAAGGTCTGGGTTTCGAAGAAGCGGAAGCCATAGGTCAGCAGCTTCTGGGTCTCGGCAGCACGCGACTGCTCGCTGTTGGTGCCGAAGACCACGGCGATCAGGCGCTGGCCATCGCGAACGGCCGAAGCCACCATGCAGTAGCCGGCTTCGTCGGTGTGGCCGGTCTTCAGGCCGTCGACAGTCTTGTCACGCCACAGCAGCAGGTTGCGGTTTGGCTGCTTGATGTTGTTCCAGAAGAACTCTTTCTGCGAGTAGATGGCGTAGTGGGCCGGGTCGACATTGATGATCGCACGGGCCAGGGTAGCCATGTCGTGGGCCGACGAGTAATGGTCCGGGTGCGGCAGGCCGGTCGGGTTCATGAAGTGGCTGTTGGCCATGCCCAGGTCGGCAGCGGTCTTGTTCATCATGTCGGCGAAGGCGTCTTCGCTGCCGGCGATGTGCTCGGCCAGGGCAACCGAGGCGTCGTTGCCGGACTGGATGATGATGCCATGCAGCAGGTCGCTGACGGTCACCTGGCTGCCCACCTTGATGAACATGCGCGAACCGCCGGTCCGCCAGGCGTTTTCGCTGACGGTAACCGGGTCGTTTTCACCGATCTGGCCGCGACGGATGTCCAAGGTGGCGATGTAGGCCGTCATCAGCTTGGTCAGGCTGGCAGGCGGCAGGCGCTCGTCACCGTTGTTCTCGACCAGCACGTTGCCGCTGGACGCATCCATGAGTACGTAGGACTTGGCTGCCAGTTGCGGTGGCGCCGGCGTCATCTGCTCAGCCGCGAAGGCGGCAGGCGTGATCATCAGCAGTACGGGCAGGCAAAGTCGTTTGGCAAGGTTGGTGATGTTCATCCGTCTCTCGAAAATCGCTAATGGTCTGATGTTCCCTGGGCAAGATCATGTGCCCAGCGCCAGTCAGTCTAGTTTTTGCGGCCGTAGGCCTGGCTCGCAATGTGCGGCTTTATGTCGCTGCGGGCAAAAGCCGACATTGTACATGCCCGCGCCCGTCAATTCATGACAAAACCGACAGTTTGGTGTTGCCTTCTTCGCGGGCGCGCCCGCTCCCACAGGGTTTCGCATGCCCTGCGGGAGCGGGCGTGCCCGCGACGAAGGCAACGCGGTCAGTCAGCTGTGACCAGCTTGGCCTGCCCAAGGTTCGCCAGGCGGATGCTGTCCTGCGCTTGCTGGATCTCGCCCTGGCTGTTGATCGGCCCGAGGCGCACGCGGTGCAGGGTCTGCTGGTTACGCACGATCGAGCTGATGAACACTGGCGCGCTGACCATGCTGCTGAGCTTGGAGCGCAGCAGTTCGGCGGCGTCCGGGTTGGCGAAGGCACCCACCTGCAGGAAGCTGCCGCCACTGCCGACCGGCACGTTGTTGCCAGCCACCTGCACCGGCACCACCGGCGCCGCATGCTGCTGGGGCGGCGGGGTCCATTGCTCGACGCGCCCGGTACTGGCCGGGATCGCCTGGGTCTGGGCCACCTGGGGCTCCTTGAGCACCATCGGTGGCGTCTGGCCACGCTGGGCCCACCACTGCTGCGGGTCGATGCCTTCGACGCGCACGTGCGCGGTACCGATCTCGGCATAACCGAGCTTTTTCGCCGCGGCATAGGACAGGTCGATGATGCGGTCCGAATAGAACGGCCCACGGTCGTTCACCCGCAGGATTACGCTACGGCCGTTGGCCAGGTTGGTCACCCGCACGTAGGCCGGCAGCGGCAGGGTCTTGTGCGCCGCGCTCATGCCGTACAGGTCGTACAGCTCGCCGTTGGCGGTGTTCTGGCCGTGGAACTTGGTGCCATACCACGACGCGGTACCTTCCGCGCGATAATTGCGCGAGTCCTGCATCGGGTAGTAGGTCTTGCCCAGCACCGTGTACGGGTTGGCCTTGTAGTTGCCGGTGTGCACGGTTGGCGTGGCGTCGGGGATCTTGTTCACATCCACGTCCCACCACGGCGCGCCGTCCTTGTGCGCGCGGTTGATGTCCAGGCCCGGCTGGGTGCGCACCACGTTGCCACTGCTTTGCTGGGGCGGGCGGTTGGACGAACAGCTGGCCAGCACCACGCCCACGGCGAGGCAGGTGAGCAGCTTGAAAGACTTGCCAGAGATGATTGCGCGCATTACTTGACGCCCCGTGCTTGAACCAGCTGTTCCGATAGCTGATGCACCGCCATGGCATACATCACGCTGCGGTTGTAGCGAGTGATCGCGTAGAAGTTCTTCAGGCCCATCCAGTACTCGGGGCCATTGTCGCCCTCGAGACGAAAGGCGGTAACCGGCAGATCATCGCGCAACGAATCATGGACCGACCAGCCAAGCGTGCGCAACTCCCCAACGGTTTTTACCGGCTCGATGCCGGTGGTCAGGCCTTCGTCGGCGCGCCCACCGTCCACCCAGGCGCGGCTGACCACACCTTCGCCGGCCACCCAGCCGTGGCGCTTGAAGTAGCTGGCCACGCTGCCAATGGCGTCGTCCGGGTTGTTCCAGATATTGATGTGGCCGTCGCCGTCGAAGTCCACCGCGAAGTTGCGGAAGCTGCTCGGCATGAACTGCGGCAGGCCCATTGCACCAGCGTAGGAGCCTTTGAGCGTCAGCGGATCGAGCTGTTCCTCACGGGCCAGCAGCAGGAATTCGCGCAGCTCCTTGCGGAAGAACTCCGCCCGTGGCGGGTAGTCGAAGCCCAGGGTCGACAAGGCATCGATCACTCGGTAGTTACCGGTGTTGCGGCCAAAGAAGGTTTCCACGCCGATGATGGCAACGATGTACTGCGCCGGCACGCCATATTCCTGCTCGGCACGGGCCAGCACCGCCTCGTGCTGGCGCCAGAAGTCCACACCGCGGGCAATACGCGCGTCAGTGATGAACATCGGCCGGTAGTCCTTCCACGGCTTTACCCGTTCGGCCGGGCGCGAAATGGCGTCGAGGATCGACTGTTTGCGCTGCACCTCCGCGAACACACCCATCAGCTGCTCAGGGGCAAAGCCATAGTCGCGGCTCATTTCGCCAACGAACTGGGCCACCTGCGGTGAGCCCTGATAATCGCCGGCATGGGCCAGCTGTACAGCGCCGAACAGGCCCACCGCGCCGATCCACGGCGCACAACGGGCAGCCCAGTTACGCACTGCTTGCATGAAGTTCTTCACCTTATTCAAACCTGAGCGATCCATTTGCGGTGCGTGTGGATCGACATCAGAACGCCAAACGCTGACAGCAGCGTCACCAACGAAGTTCCGCCATAGCTGATGAAGGGCAGCGGCACGCCCACCACGGGCAGAAGGCCGCTGACCATACCGATATTGACGAACACGTACACAAAGAAGGTCATGGTCAGGCTGCCCGCCAGCAGCTTGCCGAATAGGGTCTGCGCCTGGGCGGTGATCATCAGGCCACGGCCGATCAGCAGCAGGTAGACGATCAGCAGCAGGCAGATGCCGACCAGGCCGAATTCCTCGCCGAGCACGGCGATGATGAAGTCTGTGTGGCTTTCCGGCAGGAAATCCAGATGCGACTGGGTGCCGAGCAGCCAGCCCTTGCCGAACACACCGCCCGAGCCGATCGCCGCCTTCGACTGGATGATGTTCCAGCCAGTGCCCAACGGGTCGCTTTCCGGGTCGAGGAAGGTCAGTACCCGTTGCTTCTGGTAGTCGTGCATGACGAAGAACCACATCGCCACCGCCACTGGCACCGCAGCCGCCAGCACGCTGAGGATCCAGCGCCAGCGCAGGCCGCCCATGAACAGCACGAAGGCCCCGGAGGCGAGGATCAGCAGCGCCGTGCCCAGGTCGGGCTGGCGCACGATCAGGATGAACGGCACGCCGATCAGCACCAGGCTGATCGCCACATGCTTCAGATGCGGCGGCAACGTGCGCTTGGACAGGTACCAGGCGATGGTCGCCGGCATGATGATCTTCATGAACTCCGAGGGCTGGAAGCGGATCACCCCGGGGATGTTGATCCAGCGCGTGGCGCCCATGGCGTTGTGGCCCATCACGTCCACCACCACCAGCAACAGCACCCCGGCCAGGTAGGCCAGCGGCACCCAGCGAGCCATGAAGCGCGGCTCCAGCTGGGCGATGATGAACATCGACACCAGGCCGATGCCGAACGAGGTGGCCTGCTTGAGTAGCAGGTCCCAGTTCTTGCCACTGGCCGAATACAGGACGAACAGGCTACCGGCCGCGAGGGTCAGCAGAATGATCAGCAAAGGGCCGTCGACGTGGATGCGCTGCAGAAAGCTGGCGCGCCGACGCATCACATCCTCGCTGGAGAGCATGCGATCGAAATTGTTCATCACAGGGCTGATTCCTGGGTAACGGTGGCAGGCGCGAACTCGGGCTTGAGCCGGCCGTTTTCGTCGAGCAACCAGGCGTCCATCACCTGGCGCACCACTGGGGCGGCAACGCCCGAGCCGGACTCACCGTTCTCGACCATCACCGAAACCACGATCTTCGGGTCCTCGGCCGGGGCGAAGGCGACGAACAGGGCGTGGTCGCGGTGGCGCTCCTGGAGCTTGTTGCGGTCGTACTTCTCGCCCTGCTTGATCGCCACCACCTGGGCGGTACCACTCTTGCCGGCAATGCGATATTGCGAGCCGATGGCCGCCTTGCGTGCGGTACCGCGAGCATTGTGCATCACCTGCTCCATGCCATGAGTGACCTTGGCCCAGTCGGACTTGTCACGCAGCACGATGTTTTCCATGGGGTTGTCGTCCACCGGCGGCTGGCCTTCGATGCTCTTGGCCAAGTGCGGGCGGTTCCACACGCCCTTGTTGGCGATCAGCGCAGTGGCCTGGGCCAGTTGCAGCGGCGTGGCCTGCATGTAGCCCTGGCCGATGCCGAGGATCAGGGTTTCGCCGGGGAACCAGGCCTGGCGGCGGGTGGCGCGCTTCCATTCACGCGATGGCATCAGCCCGGCGGATTCCTCGAACATGTCGAGGGAAACCCGCTGGCCGATGCCGAACTTGTTCATGTAGCTGGACAGCCGATCGATGCCCATCTTGTGGGCAAGGTCGTAGAAGTAGGTGTCGTTGGAGCGCATGATCGCGGTGTCCAGGTCGACCCAGCCATCGCCCGAGCGGTTCCAGTTACGGTATTTGTGGTCGTAGTTGGGCAACTGGTAGTAGCCCGGGTCGAACACCCGGCTGCCGGCATTGACCACGCCGCTGTCCAGGCCGGCGATGGCCACCGCCGGTTTGATGGTCGAACCTGGCGGGTACAGGCCGCGCAGCACGCGGTTGAACAGCGGTCGGTCGATCGAGTCGCGCAGTTCGGCATAGGCTTTGAAGCCGATACCGGTGACGAACAGGTTGGGGTCGAAGCTGGGCTGGCTGACCATCGCCAGCACCTCGCCGGTACGCGGGTCGAGCGCCACCACCGCACCACGCCGGCCACCCAGGGCAGCCTCGGCGGCCTCCTGCAGCTTGATGTCCAGGCTCAGCACGATGTCCTTGCCCGGTTTCGGGTCGGTGCGCTTGAGCACCCGCAGCACGCGGCCGCGGGCGTTGGTCTCGACTTCCTCGTAGCCCACCTGGCCATGCAGGTCGGCTTCGTAGAAGCGCTCGATGCCGGTCTTGCCGATGTGGTGGGTGCCGCTGTAGTTCACCGGGTCGAGGGTTTTCAGCTCTTTCTCGTTGATCCGCCCCACATACCCCACCGAATGGGCGAAATGCGCGCCCTGCGGGTAATGGCGCACCAACTGGGCTACCACTTCCACGCCCGGCAGGCGGAACTGGTTCACCGCCACACGGGCGATCTGCTCTTCGTTGAGTTCGAACAGGATCGGCACCGGCTCGAACGGCCGGCGGCCCTGGCGCATGCGCTTCTCGAACAGGGCGCGGTCGTCGGGCGTCAACTCCAGCACTTCGACGATGGTATCCAGCACTTCCTGCCAGTTACCCGCACGTTCGCGGGTCATCGACAGGCTGAAGCTGGGCCGGTTGTCGGCGACGATCACCCCGTTGCGGTCAAAGATCAGCCCGCGGGTCGGCGGGATCGGCTGCACATGCACCCGGTTGTTCTCCGACAGCGTCGAGTGATAGTCGTGCTGGATGACCTGCAGGTAGTACAGACGCGCAATCAGCACGCAGATAAGCAGCATGATCGCGACTGCGCCGACCACGACGCGGTTGCGCACCAGGCGGGCGTCTTTCTCGTGGTCCTTGAGACGGATCGGCTGCGACATCGGACTGCTTACAGGCTCATTTATGGTAAGGATGCCCGGACAGCACGGTCCAGGCGCGGTAGATCTGCTCGCCGATGAGTATCCTTACCAATGGGTGCGGCAAGGTCAGCGGCGACAGCGACCAACGTTGCTCGGCGCGCGCACAGACCTCGGGCGCCAGGCCTTCCGGGCCGCCCACCATCAAATTCACCGTGCGCGCATCCAGGCGCCAGCGGTCCAGCTCGGTCGCCAGCTGCTCGGTACTCCAGGGCTTGCCATGGACCTCGAGGGTGACGATGCGTTCCCCTGGCTGAACCTTGCTCAGCATGGCTTCGCCCTCCTGACGGATCAGGCGGGCGACGTCGGCATTCTTGCCACGGGTGTTCAGCGGGATTTCCACCAGCTCCAGCGACAGCTCGGCGGGCAGGCGCTTGGCATATTCATGCCAGCCTTCCTCGACCCACTTCGGCATGCGCGAGCCAACCGCGATCAGGCGCAGACGCACAGCGCTTTCCTTATTCCCGGTCCTTGAGCTTGTCGGAGTACTCGTGGGCATGGTCCGGGCTGTGGTGCTTGCCATCGGCAGCACGGCTTTGCTCGGCACCCTGCCACAGGCGCTCCAGGTCGTAGAACTGGCGGGCAGCGGCGGTCATCATGTGCACGATGACGTCGTTCAGGTCCAGCAGGACCCAGTCGCTGTCGCCCTTGCCTTCTTCACCCAGTGGCTGGGCACCCTTGGCCTTGACCGCTTCGCGGACCTTTTCCAGCATCGCGTTGATCTGGCGGTTGGAGGTACCGGTGGCAATGATCATGTAGTCGGTCAGGCTGTGCTTTTCGCGCACGTCGATGACCTGGATGTCCTGGGCCTTGACGTCTTCCAGCGCTGCCTTGGTCAGGGCGACCAGTTCTTCGCCGTGGATTTTCTGCTTGGTCATATAAAACTCGTTCAACTCGTTGGATGAGGCGCCAGAGGCACCGTCAGTTAGGTGCACGATACAGTTCGTGCGCCTCGATGTAGGCCAGTACGGCGTCCGGCACCAGGAACCTCACCGATTTGCCGCTGGCCAGCAGCTGTCGGATCTGTGTAGCCGACACCGCAAGCGGCGTCTGCCAGACGAACGAAATGTTTCCCGCCGGGCCGGACAAGGCGGTGGGATCGCTCTCCGAGCGCGCAGCCAGCAGGTTGCGCAGCTCGTCAGGGGGTTCTACGTCGGCATCCGGGCGTTGCAGCACCAGGATGTGACAGTGTTGCAGCAATTCTTCCCAGCGGTGCCAGCCGGGCAGGCCACAGAAGGCATCCCAGCCCAGCACCAGGAACAACTGGTCGTCAGCGGCCAGTTCGGCGCGGATCGATTCCAGCGTGTCGATGGTGTACGACGGTTTGTCGCGCGCCAGTTCGCGGGCATCCACGCTCAGGCAGGGCACGCCCTGTACAGCGCCTTGCACCATGGCCAGGCGGTCCTGCGCGGCCACCTGCGGGGTGTCGCGGTGCGGCGGCCGGGCGTTGGGCAGCAGGCGCAGCTCGTCCAGCCCCATGAACTCGGCCACTTCCAGCGCGCTGCGCAGGTGGCCGATGTGCACGGGGTCGAAGGTGCCGCCAAGAATGCCGATACGCCGGACTGCCTGGGCCTTGCTCAACTCAGCAGGACTCCTGGCCGCGCAGCTGGCCATCACCGATCACCACGTACTTCTCGCAGGTCAGGCCTTCCAGGCCAACCGGCCCGCGGGCATGCAGCTTGTCGGTGGAAATGCCGATTTCCGCACCCAGGCCGTACTCGAAGCCGTCGGCGAAGCAGGTCGGGGTATTGAGCATGACCGACGCCGAGTCGACCTCGGCCATGAACTGGCGGGCTTCACCCTGGTGTTCGCTGATGATCGAGTCGGTATGGTGCGAGCCATAGTGGTTGATGTGCTCGATGGCCTGGTCCAGCCCATCGACCACGCGAATCGACAGGATTGCGTCCAGGTATTCGGTGTGCCAGTCGGCCTCGGTGGCGGGCTTGGCGTCGATGATCGCCCGGGTGCGCTCGCAGCCACGCAGCTCGACGCCCTTCTCCTGGAAGCGACTGGCCATTTCCGGCAGGAAGCGCTCGGCCACCTGCTGGTCGACCAGCAGCGTTTCCATGGCACCACAGATGCCATAGCGGTAAGTCTTGGCGTTGAACGCCACGCGCCAGGCCTTGTCCAGGTCGGCGTGCTGGCTGACATAGACGTGGCAGATACCGTCCAGGTGCTTGATCACTGGCACGCGGGCATCGCGGCTGATGCGTTCGATCAGGCCACGGCCACCGCGCGGCACGATGACGTCGACGAATTCCGGCATGCTGATCAGCGCGCCCACGGCTTCGCGGTCGGTAGTCTCGACCACCTGCACCACGGCTGCCGGCAGGCCGGCGGCGGCGAGGCCACGCTGGATGCAGGTGGCGATGGCGCGGTTGGAGTGGATGGCTTCGGAGCCGCCACGCAGGATGGTCGCGTTACCCGACTTCAGGCACAGGCTGGCAGCATCGATGGTCACGTTTGGGCGCGATTCGTAGATGATCCCGATCACCCCCAGCGGCGTGCGCATCTTGCCGACCTGGATACCGGATGGGCGGTAGCTCATGTCGCGGATGGCACCGACCGGGTCCGGCAGGCCAGCCACCTGGCGAAGGCCGGTGATCATGCCGTTGATACGCGCCGGGGTCAGCGCCAGGCGGTCGAGCAGCGCGGGCTCCAGGCCGTTGGCACGGCCGGCGGCCAGGTCCAGCTCGTTGGCTGCGGTCAGCTCGGCACGAGCGGCGTCCAGTGCGTCGGCGGCAGCTTGCAGGGCGCGGTTCTTCTGCGCGGTGCTGGCACGGCCGATCACCCGGGAAGCCTCACGGGCAGCGCGACCCAGGCGGGTCATATAGTCAAGAACGGACTCAGTCATGGGTTCGGTGTCTTGGCGAAGGGGAAATCGGCTGATTATAACTGGCGCGCAGGTGTACGCCCAGCGGCGGGTGGCGGATGGTAGAAAATGGCTGGGGGCATTGTTTAGGAAAGATGTAACCGGGGTTATCGAAATTTCTATCTCCTGTCAGGACCTTTTCGCGGGTAAACCCGCTCCCACAGGGATTGCACAAGGCCTGGGACCTCCGAGGTACCTGTGGGAGCGGGCGAGCCCGCGAAAGGGCCGGCACTGCCAACATCCCACTCGATTCAGCCTCGATTAAGCTATTCATTGCTATCATCCCCGCCGTCCCAGCCACGAACCGCCCGCATGCCAGCCTTGCCCGACAGCTTTTTCGATCGCGACGCCCAGACCCTGGCCAAGGCCCTGCTGGGCAAAGTCATCCGCCATCGCCACGGCGACCTGTGGCTGGCCGCGCGCATCATCGAGACCGAGGCCTACTACCTCACCGACAAAGGCAGCCACGCCTCGCTCGGCTACACCGAAAAGCGCAAGGCGCTGTTCCTCGATGGCGGGCACATCTATATGTACTACGCGCGCGGCGGCGACTCGCTGAACTTCAGCGCCCACGGGCCAGGCAACGCGGTGCTCATCAAGTCGGCCTATCCTTGGCAGGACGCCCGCTCGGGGCCGAACAGCCTGGCACAGATGCAACTGAACAACCCCGATGCCAGCGGCAGCCTCCGCCCGCCCGAGCGCCTGTGCGCGGGCCAGACCTTGCTGTGCCGGGCCCTGGGCCTGAAGGTGCCGCACTGGGACGCCCAGCGTTTTGACGCCGAGCGCCTGTACGTGGAGGATTGCGGCAACATCGTGCCACGGGTGATCCAGGCCGCCCGCCTGGGCATCCCGCATGGCCGCGACGAGCACCTGCCCTACCGTTTCGTCGATGCCGATTACGCCCGTTTCTGCACGCGGAACCCGTTACGTCGCGGCCAAGTCGAAGGCCGCGACTTCTTCATTCTGGAACAAGGAAGCTGAACCATGGGCCAATGGCTCGACAGCCTGACTGGCTGGCTCAGCGCCAACCCGCAGTGGCTTGGCCTGGCGATATTCCTGGTGGCCTGCATCGAGTGCCTGGCCATTGCCGGCATCATCGTGCCAGGCACCGTGCTGCTGTTCGCGGTCGCGGTACTGGCCGGCAGCGGCGCCTTCAGCCTGGGCGAAACGCTGCTGCTGGGCTTTCTCGGCGGCCTGGTGGGGGATGCGTTGTCGTACACGGTGGGCAAGTACTTCCACCAAAACATTCGCAGGCTGCCCCTGCTGCGCCACCATCCGGAATGGATCGGCAGCGCCGAGGCCTACTTCCAGCGCTACGGCATCGCCAGCCTGCTGGTAGGGCGCTTCATCGGGCCGCTGCGGCCTATGCTGCCAATGGTCGCCGGCATGTTCGACATGCCGCTGCCGCGCTTCATCGCCGTCAGCCTGGTGGCCGGTGCCGGCTGGGCAGTGGCCTACCTGCTGCCCGGCTGGGCTACCGGCGCAGCCATGCGCCTGCCCTTGCCGGAAGGCTTCTGGCTGGATGCCGGGATCATCGCCGGCACCCTGGCAGTCATCATCGGGCTGAGCCTGAACACCAGCATTCGTGATCAACGCCACGGTACCCGGCTGATCGCCGGCATGAGTTTCCTGGCCTTGGCCGGGGTCTTCCTCGGCTGGCCCTACCTGCACGAGTTCGATCAGGGCGTGATGACACTGGTGCAGGAGCACCGCAGCCAGGCCATCGATGGCACAGTGGTGCTGGTGACCCGGCTGGGCGATTTCCGCACTCAGTTATTCCTCGGCGGGCTGCTGACGGGCCTGCTGCTGCTTGCCCGGCAGTGGCGGCATGCCATGTTCGCTGCGGGCGCACTGATGGGTACGGCGTTTGCCAACGGCACGCTGAAGTGGCTGTTCGCCCGGGCCCGCCCGGAAGTGCTGAGCGACCCGCTGACCAGCTACAGCATGCCCAGTGGGCACAGTTCGGCGTCGTTCGCGTTCTTCCTGGTAATGGCAGTGCTGGCCGGTCGCGGTCAGCCGCCGCGGATGCGCCTGACCTGGGTGATGCTGGGCTGCATTCCGGCGCTGGCGATTGCCCTGTCACGGGTGTACCTCGGGGCGCACTGGCCGACCGACATCCTCGCCGGGGCCTTGCTGGCGTGCTGTGTGTGCGCGCTCAGCCTGGCACTGGCGCAGCGTCACCAGACCCTCCCGGCCTTGCCGCTGCGGGTGTGGTGGCTGGTTTTGCCGGCGTGTGTCGCGTTGCTGGCGTTCTTTGCCATGCATGCGCTGCCGCAGGCTTTGCTGCGGTATCAATATTGATGTCACCTGTACCGGCCTCTTCGCAGCACAAGGCTGCTCCTACAGGGCTCTCGTCAGCCTGTAGGAGCAGCCTTGTGCTGCGAAGAGGCCGGCACTGGCAACACAGCAGTATCAGGCAAACAATTCACCCTGAATCCGCTCCAGCAGCTTCTGGATTTCCCCCAACCGCTCCTGTGGCGAGTCGAGGGTCAGCAGATCCAGCTTGTCCTCTTCCATGAAGGGCAGCAGGTACGCCAACTGGTTGGCCAACGTCTGCCGCCCGTCCACAGGCCGCGGCATGTCCAGGGCTTCGACCATCGGGTGTTCACCCAGGGCCACCAGCAACGCCAGCAGGTCTTCGTCCGCCTCGAGCAACGGGCTGTCCGCCTGCTCCGGCAGCCATTGCACCTGCCCCACCAGCAACTGGTCCTTCTGCACCTCGGTGCTTTCCAGGTTGAAGCGCCGCACGCCTTCGACGCGTATACCCAGCAAGCCGTTATCCTGCTGCACGAAGTCACGGATCACCGCCTCGCAGCCGATCGAGGCGACCACCGGCGGCGCCTTGCCGACCTGCTCGCCTTCGAGGATGCACACCACACCAAAACCTTCGCCCCGCTTCATGCAGCGCCCGATCATGTCCAGATAGCGTGCCTCGAAAATCTGCAAATCGAGGAAACAACCAGGAAACAGCACGGTATTGAGAGGAAACAGCGGTAGCGTCATCACAAGTCCTCAAGCCACCAGGCTGACCGCCAGCGGCAGGAACACCGCCGTGGCCACCCCCATCAGGCTCATCGCCAGCGCGGCAAAGGCGCCGCATTCGTCACTTTCCTGCAGGGCCACCGAAGTGCCCACTGCGTGCGCGGTCACGCCCAAAGACATGCCACGGGCCTCGGGGCTATGCACGCCAAAACGGCTCAGCAACGCCGGGCCGAAGATTGCCCCGATAACCCCGGTAATCAGCACGAACACCGCCGCCAAGGCAGCCACGCCGCCAATCTGCTCAGCCACCAGCATGGCGATCGGCGAAGTGACCGACTTCGGAGCCATGGTCATCAGGATCATGTGCTCGGCACCGAACCACCAGCCCAGCAACAGGCAGCACAGCGTGGCGAACAGGCCCCCGACTACCAGCGTAGTAAATGTGGGCCAGAACAGCTGTCGGATACGCCGCAGGTTGAGGTAGAGCGGCACAGCCAGGGCTACGGTGGCAGGCCCCAGCAGGATGTTCATGATTTCGGTGCTCTTGCGATATTCGCTGTAGTCGATGCCACACACCAGCAACACGCCGATCACC
Organism: Pseudomonas sp. SA233; assembly: GCF_054792385.1. NCBI lineage: Bacteria > Pseudomonadati > Pseudomonadota > Gammaproteobacteria > Pseudomonadales > Pseudomonadaceae > Pseudomonas > Pseudomonas sp. SA233. The sequence continues at coordinate 5,070,312 of NZ_CP096449.1, forward strand.
AGCAGCATCGAGACCAGTACCGGCTGCAGGAAGATCCAGCGGGTCTTCTCGTAGGCCGCCAGCACCACCTGGTAGGCACCAAGCGTGATGCCGATACCGAACAAGGGATGATGAACGACCGCATCCAGTGCGCCTTGCCAGTCGAGCATCATGGCTGCTCCTCGCTCCGGCCCTGACGGTGGATGAGCTTTTGCATCAACACGCCGACGAACACCAGGGTCACCAGGCAGGAGATCAGCAAGGCACCGGCAATGGCCCAGAAGTCGGCGGCGATATCCCTGGCATACACCATCACCCCCACCGCTGGTGGCACCAGCAACAGCGGCAGGTAACGCAGCAGGCTGCTGGCGGCCTCGTTCAGCGGCTTGCCCACCTCACCACGGGCCATGAGGAAGAACAAAAGCAGCAACAGGCCGATGATCGGCCCCGGCAGAAACGGCACCAACAGATGGTTGATTGCCGTCCCCAGCAGCTGGAATAGCACCAGCCAGGTCAAACCACGCAACAGCATAAGCATCTCCCTCGGGCATGGCCGCCATTATAAGCATGTGCCGTCATATACCGATATTCGTCGAAAAACGTGCAACTTGACTGAAACGGTTCGCCGTGCTGATCTTGCACTTTCGTACCAACTGACAACCCGGAGAGTCCGCGATGCCCCATGTACCGGTTACAGAGCTTTCGCAGTACGTTGGTAAGGAACTGGGCCGCTCGGCCTGGCTGAAGATCGACCAGCAACGCATCAACCTGTTCGCCGAAGCCACGGGCGATTTCCAGTTCATCCATGTTGACCCGGAAAAGGCGGCAAAAACCCCGTTCGGCTGCACCATCGCCCACGGTTTCCTGACATTGTCGCTGATTCCCAAGCTGATCGAGGACATCCTGGTTCTGCCGGAAGGGCTGAAGATGGTGGTGAACTATGGGCTGGACAGCGTGCGGTTCATCCAGCCGGTCAAGGTCGACAGCCAGGTACGGCTGAAGGTGGACCTGGCCGAGGTGACGGAAAAGAGACCGGGGCAATGGCTGCTAAAGGCGATTGCCACGCTGGAGATCGACGGTGAGGAGAAGCCTGCTTATATAGCTGAGTCGCTTTCCCTCTGTTTTGTCTGATGCATTCCGGGGGCGCTTCGCGCCCTATTCGCAGCACAAGGCTGCTCCTACAGGGGTATGTGATCTCTTGTAGGAGCAGCCTTGTGCTGCGAATGGGCTGCACAGCAGCCCAGATCCACAAATCCCCCGCACTCGCGTAAACTGCCAGCCTTCGCGCAGCCTAGGGCTGCCCCTGTCGATTTACCAAAGGTGCCCGCCATGCCCTGGCTGCAAGTACGCCTGGCCATCAGCCCGGAACAAGCCGAAACCTACGAAGATGCCCTGCTCGAAGTGGGTGCCGTCTCGGTCACGTTCATGGACGCCGAGGATCAACCGATCTTCGAGCCAGACCTCAACACCACTCCGCTGTGGTCGCACACCCACCTGCTGGCCCTGTTCGAGGCCGATGCCGACCCTGAGCAGGTATTCGCCCACCTGCGCCTGCTGACCGGCGCCGAGCTGCCCGAGCACCAGGCCGAGGTGATCGAGGACCAGGACTGGGAACGCAGCTGGATGGACAACTTCCAGCCGATGCGCTTCGGCCGCCGCCTGTGGATCGTGCCCAGCTGGCACGAGGCCCCGGAACAGGACGCGGTGAACCTGCTGCTCGACCCGGGCCTGGCGTTCGGCACCGGCACCCACCCGACCACCGCCCTGTGCCTGGAATGGCTCGACGGCCAGCAACTCGAAGGCACCCAAGTACTGGACTTCGGCTGCGGCTCGGGCATTCTGGCCATCGCCGCGTTGCTGCTGGGCGCCCGTGAGGCGGTCGGTACCGACATCGACGTACAGGCCATCGAGGCTTCTCGCGACAACGCCCAGCGCAACGGCATCGCCGACGAGAAGCTGGCGCTGTACCTGCCAGTGAACATGCCGGCCATGCAGGCCGATGTGCTGGTCGCCAACATCCTCGCCGGCCCGCTGGTGTCGCTGGCACCGCAACTGTCCGGCCTGGTCCGCCAAGGTGGCCTGCTGGCGCTGTCGGGCATCCTCGCCGAGCAAGGTGAGGAAGTGGCCGCAGCCTATGCCGCCGACTTCGAACTGGACCCGATCGTCGTTCGCGATGGCTGGGTGCGCATCAGTGGTCGCCGCCGTTAAGCGGGCCTAGAATACTTTTCTGCACAGCTCCCGGATTGCCGCATGACCGACAGTTTCGTCACCCAGTGCCCGCATTGCCAGACCAGCTTTCGCGTCACCCACCACCAGTTGAGCGTGGCCCGCGGTGTAGTGCGCTGTGGCCACTGCCTGCAGGTGTTCAACGCCGCCAGGCAGCTGCTGGAGCAGAACCGCGCCAGCGGAGCCAGCGCACCTGCGGTGCCGATACCAGCTGCACCTGCCGAACCGCTGGTCGAACCGGCGATCGCACCCCAGCCAGTCGCCAGCGAGCCCAGCGCCCCCTCGGACGAGGACTGGGCGCTCACCACCCAGGCGCTGGAATCGCTCGACCTCGACATGGAACTGGAGCGCCTGGAGCGCCGCGGCCAACCGGCCTCGGCTCGCCCGGCAAGCCAGGATGACGGCCTGCAGGCGCGGCGTGACGAACTGCACCCGGACGAACATGCCGACGACCTGTTCGGTACGGCAACCGATGAGCCGTTCGAGCCGCAACAGGCGGTAGAACCCACGCCCGTGCTGCGGGAGCCGGAGCCCCTGGAGCTGGACCTGGAACCCGCCCCAGGCGAGCGTACCGAGCCGACGTTAGGTGGCAATCTTGACCTGGACATCGACGACGAACCACCGGTACACAGTACCGCCGCAATCGATGACCACCCCGAATTCAACGACCCGCTGCGGGCCAGCGATGATGAGGCCCCTGTACGGGGCCTGAGCGCCCGGGACGACGAGCCGCTGGAGCTGCGCCTGTCAGCGCGCGACGACGAACCTGTCGAGCCGCTTCCCGACGAACGCCTGGAACCAGGCCTTGCCGGCAAAGCCGAGCGCCCGGCGCGCAAGGAGCCGCTGGTAGATGTGGTCGACGACCCACTGCAACTGGGCTGGGAACAGCCCGCGCCCAACTGGGGCAAGCGCTTGTTGTGGGGTTTCCTGACACTGCTGGCCGCTGGCTTGCTTGCGTTCCAGTATGTCTGGTTCCATTTCGACGAAATGGCCCGCCAGGACCAGTACCGGCCGCTCTTCCAGCAAGTCTGCCCGCTGGTCGGCTGCGAAGTGCCGACCCGCGTCGATATCGCTCGAATCAAGAGCAGCAACCTGGTAGTACGCAGCCACCCGGACTTCAAGGGCGCACTGATCGTCGATGCGATCATCTACAACCGCGCGCCGTTCGCCCAGCCGTTCCCGCTGCTGGAGCTGCGCTTCGCCGACCTCAATGGCCAGCTGATCGCCAGCCGTCGCTTCAAGCCCAGCGAATACCTGTCCGGCGAACTGGCCGGGCGCGGCGAAATGCCAAGCCAGACACCGATCCACATCGCCCTGGACATCCTCGACCCAGGGCCGAAGGCCGTTAATTACAGCTTGAGCTTCCGTTCGCCGGAGTAACCAGCAGCCCTGTGGGAGCGGGCGTTCCCGCGAACACGGGCGAAGCCCGTGCCATCCATTGCGCCGCCTGCTTCGCGGGCAGGCCCGCTCCCACAGGGGCCGCGCAAGGTCCTGGATACTCACCCATACCAAAAGTCATAAGCCGACAACTGTTCAGATTTTATCCAAATCCATCTTTATCCGGTCACCGAGAGCGGGTATCATGCCAACCCTTTTTCGAACTCCAAGATTCGGCCCCACAACAGGGATCACCTATGTCGGCGGTACGCATCGGCCCATACACACTACGTAACAACCTGATCCTCGCGCCCATGGCCGGGGTCACGGACCAGCCTTTCCGTACACTTTGCCAGCGCCTGGGCGCCGGCATGGTGGTGTCGGAAATGGTCTCCAGTGACATGAGCCTTTGGAACAGCCGCAAGTCGAGCCTGCGCCGCATCCATGAAGGTGATCCCGAGCCACGCTCGGTACAGATCGCCGGTGGTGATGCGCAGATGATGGCAGCGGCGGCAAAGGCCAACGTCGATGCAGGCGCCCAGATCATTGATATCAACATGGGCTGCCCGGCAAAAAAAGTCTGCAACAAAGCCGCAGGCTCTGCTTTATTGAGAGATGAAGCCTTGGTCAGCGAGATTCTCCACGCCGTGGTCGGCGCCGTGGACGTCCCGGTGACCCTGAAGATCCGCACCGGCTGGGACCGGGCGAACAAGAACGGCCTGAACGTGGCGAAGATTGCCGAGCAGGCCGGCATCCAGGCGCTGGCGGTGCATGGCCGCACACGCGCCGACCTGTACACCGGCGAAGCCGAATACGACACCATCGCTGCCATCAAGCAGGCGGTGTCGATCCCGGTTTTTGCCAACGGCGATATCACCTCGCCAGAAAAGGCCCGGGCGGTGCTGGACGCCACCGGGGTCGATGGCCTGTTGATCGGCCGGGCCGCCCAGGGGCGGCCATGGATCTTTCGCGAGATCGAGCATTACCTGCGCACTGGCGAACACCTGCCAGCGCCGCAGCTGGAGGAAGTGGAACGCATCCTGCTGGAGCACCTGGCCGCGCTGCATGCCTTCTATGGCGATGTGATGGGCGTACGTATCGCCCGCAAGCACGTTGGCTGGTACCTGGCAACACGACCCGGCGGCAAGGAGTTTCGCTCCCGGTTCAACGCTTTGGAAGACACACAAGCGCAGTGCGCCAACGTTCGCGCGTTTTTCAGCGAACGTCGACAGAGCCTTGAGACAGAGGACGGACAAGGGGTGGCCGCATGACGATGATGACCGAGACATTTGTGAGTGGAACAACGCCCGTGAGCGACAACGCCAACCTGAAACAGCACCTCAACACGCCGAGCGAAGAGGGCCAAACCCTTCGCGACAGCGTCGAGAAGGCGCTGCACAACTACTTCGCCCACCTGGAAGGCGCGACCGTGACGGACGTGTACAACCTGGTGCTCTCCGAAGTCGAGGCGCCCCTGCTCGAAAGCGTGATGAACTACGTGAAGGGCAACCAGACCAAGGCCAGCGAGATGCTCGGGCTGAACCGAGGCACCCTGCGCAAGAAGCTCAAGCAGTACGACTTGTTGTAAGCCAGAATCCCAACCAGAAAAGGCGGCTCCCTGAACAGAGGCGCCTTTTTTGCTGACTCCACCGCGTTATTGGAACCCGAAATGACCGACCAGACTACCCGCCTGCCAGTCCGCCGCGCCCTGATCAGCGTCTCCGACAAGACCGGTATCCTCGAATTTGCCCGTGAGCTGCAGCAGCTCGGTGTCGAGATCCTGTCCACCGGCGGCACCTACAAGCTGCTCAAGGACAACGGCGTCAATGCGGTGGAAGTGGCCGACTACACCGGCTTCGCCGAAATGATGGATGGCCGGGTCAAGACCCTGCACCCGAAAATCCACGGTGGCATCCTCGGCCGTCGCGGCACCGACGACGCCATCATGAACGAGCACGGCATCAAGCCGATCGACCTGGTAGCAGTCAACCTGTACCCGTTCGAAGCCACCATCTCCAAGCCTGGCTGTGACCTGCCGACCGCCATCGAGAACATCGATATCGGCGGCCCGACCATGGTCCGCTCGGCTGCCAAGAACCACAAGGACGTGGCCATCGTGGTCAATGCCAGCGACTACGCCGGCATCGTCGAAGGCCTCAAGGCCGGTGGCCTGACCTACGCCCAGCGCTTCGACCTGATGCTCAAGGCGTTCGAGCACACCGCTGCCTACGACGGCATGATCGCCAACTACATGGGCACCATCGACCAGGCCAAAGAAACCCTGAGCACTGAAGGCCGCAGCGAGTTCCCGCGCACCTTCAACAGCCAGTTCGTGAAGGCCCAGGAAATGCGCTACGGCGAAAACCCGCACCAGAGCGCGGCGTTCTACGTAGAAGCGAAGAAAGGCGAAGCCAGCGTTTCCACCGCCATCCAGCTGCAGGGCAAGGAACTGTCGTTCAACAACGTGGCCGACACCGATGCCGCGCTGGAGTGCGTGAAGAGCTTCGTCAAGCCGGCCTGCGTCATCGTCAAGCACGCCAACCCGTGCGGCGTGGCCGTGGTACCTGAAGACGAAGGCGGCATCCGCAAGGCCTACGACCTGGCCTATGCCACCGACACCGAGTCGGCGTTCGGCGGCATCATCGCCTTCAACCGCGAACTGGACGGCGAAACCGCCAAGGCCATCGTCGACCGCCAGTTCGTCGAAGTGATCATCGCCCCGAAAATTTCCCAGGCTGCCCGCGAAGTGGTTGCCGCCAAGCAGAACGTACGCCTGCTGGAGTGCGGCGAGTGGCCTGCCGAGCGCGCTGCCGGTTGGGACTTCAAGCGCGTCAACGGTGGCCTGCTGGTGCAGAGCCGCGATATCGGCATGATCACTGCCGATGACCTGAAGATCGTCACCAAGCGTGCGCCAACCGAGCAAGAGATCAACGACCTGGTGTTCGCCTGGAAAGTGGCCAAGTTCGTCAAGTCCAACGCCATTGTCTACGCCAAGCAGCGCCAGACCATCGGCGTCGGCGCCGGCCAGATGAGCCGCGTCAACTCCGCGCGCATTGCTGCAATCAAGGCCGAGCATGCCGGCCTGCAGGTGCAGGGTGCAGTCATGGCGTCGGATGCGTTCTTCCCGTTCCGTGATGGCATCGACAATGCGGCTAAAGTGGGTATCAGCGCCGTGATCCAGCCAGGTGGTTCGATGCGTGATGCCGAGGTGATTGCTGCCGCTGACGAAGCCGGCATCGCCATGGTCTTCACCGGTATGCGCCACTTCCGCCACTAATCAAGATGGCCGGCCGATCCTAGGCCGCTGTGGGAGCGGGTTCACCCGCGAATGCGATGTTGGATTCACCGCCGCATTCGCGGGTGAACCCGCTCCCACAGGGTACGAGGATTGCCGCCAAACAGAGGTTTTGACATGAAAGTTTTGATCATCGGCAGCGGCGGCCGTGAGCACGCCCTGGCCTGGAAAGTCGCCCAGGACCCACGCGTGGAGAAAGTCTTCGTTGCCCCGGGCAACGCCGGCACCGCCATTGAAGCCAAGTGCGAGAACGTCGCCATCGACGTGTGCGCCCTGGAGCAACTGGCTGACTTCGCCGAGAAGAACGTCGACCTGACCATCGTCGGTCCGGAAGCACCGCTGGTCATCGGCGTGGTCGACCTGTTCCGCAGCCGCGGCCTGGACTGCTTCGGTCCGACCAAGGGCGCGGCCCAGCTGGAAGGCTCCAAGGCCTTCACCAAGGACTTCCTGGCGCGTCACAAGATCCCGACCGCCGACTACCAGAACTTCACCGAAATCGAGCCGGCGCTGGCCTACCTGCAGGAAAAAGGCGCGCCGATCGTGATCAAGGCCGACGGCCTGGCCGCGGGCAAGGGCGTGATCGTCGCCATGACCCTGGAAGAAGCCGAAGCCGCTGTGCGTGACATGCTGGCCGGCAACGCCTTCGGCGATGCGGGCTCCCGCGTGGTGATCGAGGAGTTCCTCGACGGCGAGGAAGCCAGCTTCATCGTCATGGTCGACGGCCAGAACGTGCTGCCCATGGCCACCAGCCAGGACCACAAGCGTGTCGGCGACCAGGACACCGGCCCGAACACCGGCGGCATGGGTGCCTACTCCCCTGCCCCGGTAGTCACCGCCGAAGTTCACCAGCGCGTGATGGACCAGGTGATCTGGCCGACCGTGCGCGGCATGGCCGAGGAAGGCAACGTCTACACCGGCTTCCTCTACGCCGGCCTGATGATCGACAAGGCGGGCAACCCCAAGGTCATCGAGTTCAACTGCCGCTTCGGCGACCCAGAAACCCAGCCGGTCATGCTGCGCCTGGAGTCTAGCCTGGTACTGCTGGTAGAGGCCGCCTTCGCCAAGGCGCTGGACAAGGTCGAAGCACAGTGGGATCCGCGCCCGAGCCTGGGCGTGGTACTGGCTGCCGGCGGCTACCCGGGCGACTACGCCAAGGGTGACGTGATCAACGGCCTGGACGCTGCCGCGAAGATCGAAGGCAAGGTGTTCCACGCCGGTACCGCACTCAAGGATGGCAAGGTGACCACCAACGGCGGGCGCGTGCTGTGTGCCACCGCCATGGGCAGCACCGTTGCCGACGCGCAGCAGCAGGCTTACCGCCTGGCCAAGGAAGTAAGCTGGAACGGCAGTTTCTACCGCACCGATATCGGCTACCGGGCCATCGCCCGCGAACGCGGTGAGCACCAGCAGTAAGTTGTACCGGACGTCCGCAGCGCGCCCCAGCACCTTGCGCCTGCGGCATCCGGCTCGTCGACAGGGCCCCAAGGGGCCTTGCCTTCGACTTGGCGCGCCGCGCATAGTTAATACCCGGCACCTAGGCTAAGAAGGGATTTCGTAGTGCGTCGGCTTCGGATTGCCTCAGCTCTGATCGTCAGCTTGCTGACCTTGCTCTGCATGTTCCCGGCGGCGGCCGAACATGACGGAGGCTGGGCCGTTATGCTCGACGAACAGGCCAACCTGCAACTGAGCGACGTGCGCTCCGAACGTTACCGCAACCAGTTCAGCCCGCTGGTACTTGCCGACCTGGATGCCGCTCCTGCGGAACAGGCCCTGTGGCTGCACTACCGCCTGGAGCCCGGCGAGCAGGAAAAACTGCTGCGGGTTTTCGCCCCAGACCTTTCTGGCCTGGACCTCTACGCCCTCGAGGGCGACAAGCTTCTGCGTCAGCTGCACCACGGGCGCCAGGCAGGCAATGCCAGCCCGACCCTGCGTGGCAGCGACCATGTACTACCCCTGCCCAACAGCAAGCAACCCCTGGATATCTACCTGCGCCTGGTTTCCGAGCACCAGTTGCGCCCGGCCATCAGCCTGGAGCCTGCGGCCGTGGCAGCCTCCGACCAGCGCCAGCCACTGCTGTTCGGCATGCTGTTCGGCGGCTTGGTGATGCTGATCATGCACAACCTGATCCGTTTCCTCTACAGCCGCTCCAGCACCACCCTGATCCTGGCGCTGTACCACGGCCTGATGCTGCTCAGCGGCCTGATCCTGCTGAACCTCAGCGGCCCCTGGTGGCACGTTTGGCATAGCGCGCAAACACCCGCCGCATACCTGACGCTGGTCCTGGCCGGCCTGGCGGGGCTGGGTTTCACCCAGCATTTCTTCTCGCCATGCAACTCGCCACGGCTAAACCGTCTGCTGCAGGGCGAGATGCTGCTGGTCGGGGTGAGCGGGTTGGTGCTGCTGTTCGTCGACACCCTGCCCCTCAACCTGATGACCTATGCCCTGATGGCCCTGGGCAGCGTGAGCATGCTGTTGGTCAGCAGTTACCACTGGTACAAGGGCTATGCGCCCGCACGTCTGTTCAGCCTGGCCATGGTGGTGTTCAACCTCGGTGGCCTGGTGCTGCTGCCAGCGCTGCTGGGCCTGACCCGTACCTCGACGCCCTGGCTGCTGTGCATCCTGCTGGGCCTGACCGTGGCCAGCGGCCTGCTGCTCAACCTGGCCGTCAGTGAACGCCTGCGGCGCATTAGCGAGGAGCGCTTCAGCGCCAGCCGCGCACTGGCCGCCAGCGATGCCGAAATCAACGCCAAGGCCGAGTTCCTGGCCAAGATCAGCCACGAAATCCGTACCCCCATGAACGGTGTGCTGGGCATGACCGAGCTGCTACTGGGCACGCCGCTGTCGGTCAAGCAACGCGACTACGTGCAGACCATTCACAGCGCCGGCAACGAACTGCTGACGCTGATCAACGAGATTCTCGACATTTCCAAGCTGGAATCCCGGCAGATCGAACTCGATGACGTGCAGTTCGACCTCAACGCGCTGATCGAAGATTGCCTGAACATCTTCCGCGCCAAGGCCGAACAGCAGAACATCGAACTGATCAGCTTCACCCAACCGCAGGTACCACGGGTGATCAGCGGCGACCCGACGCGCCTGCGCCAGGCCTTGTCGAGCCTGCTGGAGAATGCCCTGAAAAACACCGACCAGGGCGAGATCCTGCTGGTAGTGGCGCTGGACCAGCGCGGCGAGGTACCGCGCCTGCGCATCGCCGTGCAGGACAGCGGCGAACCGTTGCCGGCCGCTGACCGCGAAGCCTTGCTGCAGGCCGAGTTGCACAGCCACCACTTCCTGTCCAGCAACAAGCTGGGCGGCCACCTGGGGCTGGTCATCGCCAAGCAGCTGATCGGGCTGATGCAGGGCGAGTTCGGCATCAAGAGCAGCACCGGCATGGGCAATACCCTGTGGCTGACCCTGCCGCTGGACCCTTCGCGCCTGGAACAGCCACCGGCCGACCTCGACAGCCCGCTGCGTGATGCTCGCGTACTGGTGGTGGACGACAACGACACCTGCCGCAAGGTGCTGGTACAGCAGTGCAGCGCCTGGGGCATGAACGTCAGCGCGGTCCCGTCGGGCAAGGAAGCACTGGCCCTGCTGCGCACCAAGGCCCACCTGCGCGACTACTTCGATGCCGTGCTGCTGGACCAGAACATGCCGGGCATGACCGGCATGCAGCTGGCCGCCAAGATCAAGGAAGACCCGAGCCTGAACCACGACATCCTGGTGGTGATGCTCACCGGCATCAGCAACGCGCCGAGCAAGGTCATTGCGCGCAACGCCGGGGTCAAGCGGATCCTCGCCAAGCCGGTGGCCGGCTACACGCTGAAAACCACCCTGGCCGAAGAACTGGCCCAGCGCGGCCGCGAGCAAGCCGTACCAGCCAGTTTGCCCGGCATCCCCCAGGCACTGGACCTGCCCGGCGATTTCCGCGTGCTGGTCGCCGAGGACAACAGCATCTCGACCAAGGTGATCCGCGGCATGCTTGGCAAGCTCAACCTCGAGCCCGACACCGCCAGCAATGGTGAAGAGGCCTTGCAGGCGATGAAGGCGCAGCGCTATGACCTGGTGCTGATGGACTGCGAAATGCCGATACTTGACGGTTTCTCGGCCACCCAGCAGCTGCGCGCCTGGGAAACCGCCAACCAGCGCCAGCGCACCCCGGTGGTGGCGCTGACCGCGCACATACTTGCCGAACACAAGGAACGCGCCCGCCTGGCGGGCATGGACGGGCACATGGCCAAACCGGTGGAACTGTCGCAGTTGCGAGAGCTGATCCAGTACTGGGCCAATCACCGGGAAGCCAAGGTGGATCCGGTGCATAGTTCCTGACCTGAGGCGCCTGTGCCGGCCTCTTCGCGGGTGAACCCGCTCCCACAGGTACTGCATAAGGCCTGAAGGCAATGCTATCCCTGTGGGAGCGGGTTCACCCGCGAAAAGGCCGGTACAGGCTATCAACAGAATCTGCTGATAAACTCTGCCCAGCCATAACTGCCTGGACTAGCCCCCATGCTCCATGAGTTGTTCAGCGTCTACCTGAAAATGCTCGTGCTCTACAGCCCGTTCTTCGTGCTGTCGTGCTTCATCAGCCTGACCCGCGGCCATTCCAGCAAGGAGCGCAAGCAGCTGGCATGGAAGGTGGCCATCGCCGCACTCATAGCCAGTGTCTTGCTGTACCTGTTCGGTCGGGCAATCTTCGGCATCTTCGGCATCACCGCCGACGCCTTCCGCATCGGCGCTGGCAGTGTGCTGTTCATTTCGGCACTGGGCATGGCCCAAGGCAAGTCTGCGGTACAGGCCGACAACGTGCAGCAGGATGTCACCATCGTGCCGCTGACCATCCCGCTCACCGTCGGCCCGGGCACCATCGGTGCACTGCTGGTAATGGGCGTCGGCCACCCGCACTGGGACGACAAGCTGTTGGCCATCATCAGCATCGCCCTGGCCAGCTTCACCGTCGGCCTGGTGCTGTACCTGTCACACCGTATCGAGCGCATCCTCGGCGACCAGGGGCTGCAGATCGTCAGCCGGCTGATGGGGCTGTTCGTCTGCGCCCTGGCTGCGCAAATCATCTTTACCGGTATCAAAGGCTACCTGGCGCCATAGCCATTGCCTAATGCAGGTCGAACCGATACTCCCCTTGTGCATCCTTGGTTTTCATCAATGCCTCCAGCTCATCTCGCTGGTATTGGAAACGCCCGTTATCCAGCTGCAAGGAAACGCCATTGAACCCGGCTTCACCCTCCAACGCCTTTTCGACCAGCAGCATGTCCTGGGGTATGCCGGCGATCGGTGCGTCGAATTGGAAGGTGATACTGCAAAGATCGAGGGTCGGGCCCGGCTTGAGCAAGCCAAGCTCGATCACCAGTTGCGAACCCTGCGTGCTGAACTTCAGCTGGTGACGAAAACCTTCGATCGATCGGCCCAGGCCACTTCTTACTGCAGCCAGCACAGCCTCATGACGGATCGAGCGCATCTTCAGCCACGCCTCGAGTGGCTGTATCTGCGCGCTGGGCGCGGGCTGCCCCAGCTGTTTCAAGTCATGCGTACTGGCCAGCTTGATCCAGTCCAGTTGCCGGTATGCCTCGCGATAGGCGTCATACCAGGCTTCATAGTTGTCAAAGCGTGACCCCGCATTCCTGTTGGCCACCAACTGGGCGTAAAGGATGGAGTCGAAAGCAGCCTGGCGTTGAATCTGGCCAGCGTCCGCGCGATACAGTAATGCAGTCCCGCCAATCAACATCAGTTGTTCAGCTGTTCTGTCCATTGCATTGCCTCGTCACAAAGAGCCGAACAAGGCGGCGTTGCAACAACGCCGCCCTGCAATCAGAAGTCGTACTGGAGAACGTTCTCGACGCTGCGCACGCCGAGTTTGTTTTCCACGGTTTCGCGGACCTTGTCGTAGACGAAAGTGTTGAGGGTGAGCACAGCCATGCCGGCGTAGTACTCGGTCTTTTCCAGCTTCCACTGGATACCCAGGATGTCATCCTCCAGTTTGGGGGCAGAGGCCTGGATGCAGCTCACCACCATGACCACATCGTTGTTGTCGGTTTCGACGCAGGCGGCCATCCCGACCATGCCCCTGACCTTGTTCTTGCGCTTGTGATCGACCACCTTGACGTCATTTTCGACGGTGGTGAGTTTGTCGAAAGCCGCCTTGGCCAGCACACCCAACTTGGTACCACCCAGCACTGCATTGCCGACCGCACCGATCGCCCGTATAGCGACAGCGCCCACGGTGACAGACAACTCGGCAGAGGTTTCCAGCTCGAAGGTGCGACGAGGGATGGTAAAGCCAAGATCACGCATGACATCGATGAACCGGTCGTACCACTCCCTGCTCTGTTTTTCGGCATCGAAGGACTTGTCAGCCACCAAGGTGGCAAAGTGGAAGGCGTTCTTTACGTCATGACGGCTTTGCGAAGACATGCCTGCGCCGCAGGCCAGCAGGTTGCCTTCGACCAGGATGGCTGTGTCGGTCGCAGTGACTTGTGTTTCTGTGGACATGTGGAAACTCCTAGATGGTTGCCCCCCGAGTCAGGGGCGACCACCTTAGCCAGCACGCCCAGGATGCAGCGCGCTGAAGGGTTTCCGGTGCAACTAGTCAGCCGACGGGTACCAACGCGGGGTGTAGGCCCACACCCCGCCCGACAAGCGAGGAAACACGCAGGTTGTAGATGAACCCACCAGCACCATGGTGCGCATGTCGACCATTTCCGGCAGCAGCTCGGCCAATGTGACGACCCTCAGCGTCTGCCCCGGCCTACCGATGTCACGGCCAAGGACTACAGGCGTGTTCCCCTCGCGGTGCCGGCGCACGACCTCCAGCGCTACCCCAAGCTGGTGCGGCCTGGCCTTGGAAATCGGGTTGTAGAATGCCAGCACCAGGTCGGCCTGGGCCGCCAGGTCCAGGCGCTTTTCAATGATCGACCACGGCTTGAGGTTGTCGGACAGCGACATCACACAGAAGTCATGCCCCAGCGGCGCGCCCGCCTGGGCGGCCGTCGCGAGCGAGGCCGACACCCCTGGCAGGATCTCGAGATCCACCCGGTGCCAAGCCGGGTCCGTGGACTCGTGCAGCGCTTCAAGTACCGCAGCCGCCATGGCGAACACCCCCGGGTCGCCCGACGAAACCACCACCACCGAACGGCCCTGGGCCGCGAGTTCGAAGGCATGCCGAGCACGCTGCATCTCTTCACGGTTGTCGGTGCAGTGCAGTACCTGGTCGTCACGGAACGGGCCGGCCATGCGCACGTAGGTTTCGTAACCGAGCACATCCTCGGCCCGCGCAAGCTCGGCCTTGACCGCCGGCACCATCAGCTCGGCTGCACCCGGCCCCAGGCCGATGACCGCCAAACGACCCCGACGACGACCGATCTGCGCCACTTCGACCGGGGCAGGCGCCACCGCGATGACCACGTCTGCCACCTCGATCAGCTGCGCAGCAGGCAATGCCGCGGCAACCATGCTGGCGAGATCATGCGTCCTGGCAGCAAAGCGCAAGGCAACCCCCAGGGCCTGTGCGGCCTCGTACAGGGCGCTATCGGCCATGGCTTGCTCGTCGGCCAGCAGGCAGGCCACTGCCGGCTCGGCGATGCCGGCCTGCTGCAATGCCGACCGGATACTGGCCAGGCTACCGCCAGCAACACCCACCACCACCGAACGCGGGTGGATCAGCAGCTCGTCGCGGCTGGCCGGGCGCGCCTGGTGCCCCACATGGATGGTACGCCGGGCCGCCTCGCTGGCAGGCAGCTGCGCCTGCTGCAGCCACGGCGCGTCACCTTCGATGCGCACCGCCTCGCCAGCCAGCAGGTCGGAGACGAAGCGCTTGCCTTGCTCGATATCCGCCAACGCGTAACCTTGCGGTGGGTTCAGCAGACAGGTGCCGAAACGCAACTCGCCGCTGGTGGTAATCGCCGCAGCAACGCCCAGTGCTTCAGCGATTTCGCGCGCCATCACGTTCACACCGCCAAGGCCACCGAGCAACGGCACTACCGCGCTGCCGTCTTCGGCCACGGCCAGTACCGGCGGCTCGACACCTTTCTCGCTGAGCAGGCTGGCGAGGCTGCGGATGACGATACCCGCCGCGCACAAGGCAATGATCGGAGTGTTCTGCTGGTACAGCCCACGCAGGGTATCGCCGAACGCGGTGTAGCAAAGGTCGGCACCCTCGACCCGTCCTTCCAGCCCATGGATCGATGCTTGTGGATAACACTGCTGGATACGCTGCGCCGTGGCCAGGCTGCCCTGGCCAAGGATGACGATCGCCGGTGCCTGGTGCATGTTCAGCCCTGCCATTTTTCACCCGGCACGATAATCAGCGAGAAGTACGGCGACGACTGTGGGTCGACCTGATCCAGCGGCACGATTTTCTGGTTGGCCATGGTCGCCCGCTCCACATACAGCGCGCGCCCGTCCAGGCCCAGTTCGGCCAGCACTTCGCGCACCTTGGGGAAGTTGCGGCCAAGCTTCATGATCACCGCCGCGTCGGCATCGGCCAGGCGACGCTTGAGCTCTTCGGCCGGCAACACGCCAGACAGCACCGACAGGCTCTGGTTGCGGTACACCAGCGGCGCGCCCAGTACCGAGGCGCCACCGAGCATTGAGCAGACGCCGGGAATCACTTCGGCCTCGTAGCGCTGCGCCAGGCGGTCGTGCAGGTACATGTAGGAACCATAGAAGAACGGGTCGCCTTCACAGATAACCGCCACGTCGCGGCCGGCATCCAGGTGCTCGGCCACCTGCACGCTGGCCTCGTCGTAGAAGTCGCTGATCACCTGTTCATAGGACAGCGGCGCTGGCAGCGCTTCGGTGGTTACCGGGTAGACCAGCGGCAGCAAGGTCTGCTCGGGCTGCAGGTGCGCCTCGATGATGCCGAAGGCGTTGCCGCGCTTGCCCTTGGCCACGAAGTAGCCGACCACGGGCGCTTCACGCAGCAGGCGCAAGGCCTTGAGGGTAATCAGTTCAGGGTCGCCAGGGCCCACGCCCAGGCCCAGCAGACGTCCACGCGGCACCATCATTCCACCTCCGTGGCGAGGGCATTGACCGCGGCGGCGGCCATCGCGCTGCCGCCCAGGCGGCCCTGCATGATCACGAACGGCACGCCACGGCTGTCGGCGGCGAGCATCGCCTTGGACTCGGCGGCACCGACGAAGCCGACCGGGAAACCGAGGATCAGTGCTGGTTTCGGGGCGCCGGCGTCGAGCATTTCCAGCAGGTAGAACAGTGCGGTAGGCGCGTTGCCGATCACCACCACACTGCCTTCCAGGTGCGGTCGCCACAGCTCCAGGGCCACGGCGGAACGGGTGTTGCCGGCGTCTTTCGCCAGGCCCGGTACGCTCGGGTCGCGCAGGGTGCAGATGACCTTGTTGTCGGCGGGCAGCCGGGCGCGGGTAATACCTTCGGCGACCATGTGCGCATCGCACAGAATCGGCGCGCCGTTCAGCAACGCCTCGCGCCCGGCCCGGCCGGCGCCTTCGGAGAACTGCAGGCCATCGATGGCGTCGACCATGCCACAGGCGTGGATCACGCGCACGGCGAGCTTTTCGAGGTCTGCGGGGATCCGCTCGAGTCGGGCTTCCTCGCGGATGATCCGGAAGGAATTGCGATAGATCTCCTGACCATCGCGGATATAGTCAATCATCAAGGTGCTCCGTCGGCAGGTCGAGCATGGCGCCTGCTTCATTCAAGGTAAGGTCGGTGGCGCGCAGGGCGCCGAAGCCCGGCTGGCGCGCATCACGCAGGTACAGGTCGTAACGGCCCGGCGCGCGCGCCAGCAGGGTGGCCGGGGCAACATGGGCCACGGCGCAGGATCGGGGGCAACCGGAGAGGTGCACGCTGCCGGGCACGCCAGGGCCGAGCAGTGCAGCCAGGGTGACGGCGTCGGCCTTGGTCTCGCCCAGGGCCTTGGCACAGCCACTGGCGCCGGTACAAGCGCTTATGCGGGCCAGTGGCTCATGGTCATGGCATAGCAGGCCCAGTGCGGACAACCCGGCCTGGGCGTGATCGATGTGTTGCGCTTGCAGGTTGGTCAGCACCAGGCTTTGCCAGGGGCTCAGCCGCAGGCTGCCATCGCCATGTTCACGAGCAACGCACGCAGCGCCACGCAGCATGGCCGGGGTCAGGCGCCCCTGCGGCGGGGCAACGCCCAAGGCGATGCCCTGCGCCTGGGGCAGAACGCCCAGCCACGAGGCGCTGCGCGGTTCACGTCGCCATGCGAGCACGGCGGCATCGCGGCGGATGGCCAGGCCGAGCCCGTCGATGAAATCGGTTGCCGAACATACCTCGAGCAACTGGCGCATGCGCGACTGTGCCGGGGTGGTCAGGTCGAGAAAGCGCTCCAGCACCGCACGCACCAGCACCAGGCCTTGGTCCGCCGGCACCGCGCCGAGCACCTGGCCGTCTGCCGGGCAACCCGCCAGGCCAAACGCCAGCCAGGTCTGCTGCCCCAGGCGCAGGGCAGACAGCCACAGGTCATGGGGGTGTTCGAGCATGGCCAGGTTTTCGCCGGCATCCAGCTGCACGGCAAACTTGGCCGACAACTGGTGAAAACGCGGGGTGCCCTCCAGCAGGTCGAGGATCTGCCCGGCCAACGGTCGAGCGTCCAGCAGCATCGCCGGGTCATGCCCGGCCAGCGGGCTGAGCATCAGGTTGCGCACATCGTCACCGGCGGCATCACGTGGGCCCAGGCCGGCAGCGAGCAGTGTCTCGACCAGGCCGCGATGCTCGCTGCCGATGCCGCGAATCTGCAGGTTGCCGCGGTTGGTGGCCTCGATCACGCCACCAGCGAAACGCTCGGCAGCCGCCGCCACTGCGTCGGCCTGGTCGGCCAGCAGCAGGCCGCCCGGCAGCTTGATGCGGCAGATGCCGCCATCACGGGCACTGACGATGCGCCACAACCCCGGGCAGGCCGAGGGACGGGGCGATACATGGGAGGCATGGGCCTGGGTCAAAGGGGCGTCCGGCAATCTGTGAAAATGCGCTTGAGTGTAGAAGGCGCGGTATTATGCCTGCTTTGTCCGGCGGCATGAAAAGCCGGTGGTCGAGCATCATCGACGATCGAGTAGAAATTAAGGACCGCGTCGCCTTCTTCGCGGGCATGCCCGCTCCCACAGAATCACCGCTGCCCTCAACGGCAGCGCTGTACCTGTGGGAGCGGGCGAGCCCGCGAAGGGGCGCGCAGCGGCCCCAAAAATGGCGGAATGAAATACATGGCACCCTGGCTGACAGTAGTAGGTATCGGCGAAGACGGCTTCAGCGGCCTGGGCAAGCAGGCCCGGCGCGCGCTGCTGGGCGCTGCGCGGATCTTCGGCAGCCCGCGCCAGCTGGCCTTGCTGCCACGCTGCGTGGCCGGCGAACGGCTGGGCTGGCCAAGCCCGTTCTCGCTGGCCCCGGTCCTGGCCCTGCGCGGCCAGCCGGTGTGCGTGCTGGCCAGCGGCGACCCGATGTTCTACGGCGTCGGTGCCAGCCTGGCGCGCCAACTGCCCGCCGCTGAAATACGCGTGCTGTCGATGCCCTCCTCCTGCGCCCTGGCCGCCGCCCGCCTGGGCTGGCCACTGCAGGACGTGCAGGTGGTATCGCTGGTCGCTCGGCCCCTGGCAGCGCTCAATGCCCATCTGCACAGCGGTGTGCGCCTGCTGGTGCTGAGCAACGACGGCGACAGCCCGGCAGCAATTGCCACGCAACTGCGCGAGCGGGGCTTCGGGCCAAGCCGCCTGCGAGTCTTCGAACACTTGGGTGGCGTGGACGAACGTGAGTTGGCCGGCACCGCCCAGGGCTGGCCGCACAGCGACGTCGCCGCGCTCAACCTGGTAGCCATCGAGTGCCTGGCCACGCCCGAGGCGCCGCGCCTGCACCGGCTGGCCGGGCTGCCGGACAGCGCCTTCCGGCATGACGGCCAGCTGACCAAGCGCGACGTCCGCGCCATTACCCTGGCCCGCCTGGCACCACAGCCCGGCGAACTGCTGTGGGACGTGGGCGCCGGCTGCGGCTCGATCGGCATCGAATGGATGCGCGCCCACCCGGCCTGCCGCGCCTTGGCCATCGAGGCCGACGAAGGCCGCCAGGGCTTCATCGAACACAACCGCGATGCGTTGGGTGTACCCGGCCTGCAACTGGTCCGCGGCAAGGCACCAGCGGCGCTGGAGGGCCTGGAGCAACCGGATGCTGTCTTCATCGGTGGCGGCGTCACCCGCGAAGGTGTGCTCGACCTGTGCTGGGCAAACCTGCGCCCCGGCGGCCGGCTGGTAGCCAATGCGGTGACCCTGCAAAGCGAACTGGCCCTGGCGCATTTCCGTGAACGCCACGGCGGCGAGCTGACCCGCATCCATGTCGCCCATGCCCAGCCATTGGGCGCGTTCGACACTTGGCGCCAGGCGCTGCCGATCACCTTGCTGGACGTGGTGAAACCCGCCGATGCGTGAAGAAACCCGCGAACAGCCCGCCCCCCTGCGCAGCGGCCTGACCACCGGCAGCTGCGCCACTGCCACCAGCCTGGCGGCAGCACGCTTGCTGCTCGGTGGCGAGAGCAACGACGCCGTCAGCATCACCCTGCCCAAGGGCAAGGTGGTGCAGATGCGCCTGGAGTTCTGCCGCCTAACCAGCCAAGGTGCCGAAGCGGGCACGCTCAAGGACGCCGGCGACGACCCGGACGTGACCCACGGCGCCCTGCTCTATAGCCAGGTTCGCCTGCTGGCCGAACCTGGCATCCGTTTTGTCGCCGGCACCGGCGTCGGCACCGTGACCCGCCCGGGGCTGGTGCTGGCGGTGGGTGAGCCGGCCATCAACCCGGTGCCACGGCGCATGATCAGCGAACACCTGCAACGCCTGGCGGACGAATGCAGCTATCCCGGCGGCTTCGAGGTGACGGTCAATGTGCAGGGCGGCGAGCAACTGGCCCTGAAGACCATGAACCCGCGCCTGGGCATTCTCGGCGGTCTGTCGATCCTCGGCACCAGCGGCATCGTGCGGCCGTTTTCCTGCGCGGCCTACATTGCCTCGATCCACCAAGGCATCGATGTCGCCCACACCAACGGCTACACGCATATCGCTGCATGCACCGGCAACGCCAGCGAAGACACCATGCGCCGCGTCTATGGCCTGCCGGAAATAGCCCTGATCGAAATGGGCGACTTCGTCGGTGCGGTGCTCAAGCACCTGCGCAAAGTACCGGTGCCACGCCTGACCCTGTGCGGCGGTTTCGGCAAGATCAGCAAGCTGGCTGCCGGGCACATGGACCTGCACAGCCGTCATTCCAGCATCGACCTGCCGCAACTGGCCGGCTGGGCGGCGGACATCGGCGCCGACGCTGCGCTGCAGGCATCGATCATTACTGCCAACACCAGCCAACAGGCCCTGGCACTGGCCCATGCAGCCGGCATTCCCTTGGGTGACGCGGTGTGCGCCCACGCCCTGGCCTTCGCCCGCAGCGTGGTGCCGGCGCAGGTGCAGGTGGAGGTGTTCGCCATCGATCGCCAGGGTGGCATCGTCGGCCGGGCGGGTGTGCAATGAACGGGCGCATCCTGCTGCTGGGCGGCGTCACCGAAGCCCTGGCCATCGCTCGCCGCCTGGGCCCACAGCATGTCTACAGCCTGGCGGGCATCGGCCGGGTGCCGCAGGACCTGCAATGCCAGGTTCGGGTCGGCGGCTTTGGCGGCACCGAGGGCCTGGCCGACTACCTGCTCGAGGCGGGTATCACGTTGCTGATCGACGCCACCCATCCCTATGCCGCACAGATCAGCCGCAATGCGGCCAACGCCGCACGCATGGCTGGTATCCCGTGCTGGGCCTTGCACCGCCCGGCCTGGCAGACACAAGCGGGGGACGACTGGCGCGAGGTCGAGGACTGGGCGGGGTTGATCGAGGCACTCAAGCCGTTTCGCAGGCCATTGTTCACGCTGGGGCGTGAGCCGCTGCAACATCTGGACGAGATACCGCTGGAGCAGTTCTGGACCTTGCGTGCGTTGGAAACGTGCCCTGGCAACGATCGCTGCGAAGTGATTGGCGCGCGCGGGCCGTTCCATATCGAGGATGAGCGGGCGTTGTTCCAGCGCCGCAAGATCGATGTGCTGATCAGCAAGAACAGCGGCAGCGTAGCGACCGAACCGAAGCTGGAGGTGGCGCGGGAGCTGGGGATACCTGTGCTGATCCTGAAGCGACCGGCTTTGCCGGATGTGGACCGGACATTCGATTCGCCAGCCGACCTGGCTGCAGCACTCGACCTGCGCGGATGACAAACTCCGCAAGCGCACCGCAGATTCCTGTGGGAGCGGGTTTACCCGCGAAGAAATCAACGCGGTGCATGGCACCGGCTTCGCCGGTGTTCGCGGGTGAACCCGCTCCCACAGGGGACGCGGCAACTTTCATGTATTTGCACAAGACAGTTGCTCCTACAGCCATTTCGGACTTTTCTTGCAAACCATGAAGTGGCCATGTGCCGCACTGCTACCTTAAACTCGGCACTCCCCCCCGGAAGGCGCTACCCATATGGAAATGCAATGGTGGATCTGGCTGGTCTTCGGCATCGCGCTGATCCTGCTCGAACTGGTCCTGCCGACGTTCTTCATCCTCTGGTTCGGCATCGGCGCCGTGCTGGTGTCGCTCATTTCACTGGCCGCCCCCAGCCTGCAACTGGACATGCAGGTGCTGCTGTGGGTGCTGATGTCGTCAGTCACCACGGCACTGTGGTTCAAGCTGTTCCGGCGCAAGCAACCAGACGTGCGCTGGACCGCCGAAAGCGTGATCGGTGAAATGGGGCTGCTGACTGCTGGTGTATCGGAGTTCCAGAAAGGCCGTGTGCGCTTCCAGAAGCCTATCCTCGGCAACGAGGAATGGACCTGCATCGCCGACAGCGAGATCGCGGCCGGCGAGCGGGTACGCCTGACCGCCATCGAAGGGAACATCGCCCGGGTCATCCGGGCCTGAGTCCGCACTAAAAGGAATTTCGCACCATGACCAGCCTCATCGTCGTCGCCGCCATTGCCCTGTTCGTCCTGATCACCGTGTTCAAGGGGGTACGCATCGTGCCCCAGGGCGAGGAATGGATCGTCGAGCGCCTGGGCCGCTACCACAGCACGCTCAAGCCCGGCCTGAACATCGTCATCCCGTACATGGATGTGGTCGCCTACCGCCTGCCGACCAAGGACATCATCCTCGATGTACAGCAGCAGGAAATCATCACCAGGGACAACGCGGTGATCGTGGCCAACGCCCTGTGCTTCGCCAAGGTGGTCGACCCGCAGAAAGCCTCCTACGGTGTGCAGGACTTCTCGTTCGCCGTCACCAGCCTGACCATGACCTCGCTGCGCGCCATCGTCGGCGCCATGGACCTTGACGAAGCGCTGTCCAGCCGCGAGCAGATCAAGGCGCGCCTGCGCGAGGCGATGTCCGAGCAGACCGAAGACTGGGGCGTGACCGTACGCTCGGTGGAAATCCAGGACATCAAACCCTCGGAGAACATGCAACTGGCCATGGAGCGCCAAGCTGCAGCAGAGCGTGAACGAAAGGCCGATGTGACCCGTGCCGAAGGGGCCAAGCAGGCGGCGATCCTGGAAGCAGAAGCACGCTTGCAGGCTGCCAGGCTGGATGCCGAAGCGCAGATCAGCCTGGCCGAGGCCTCGGCACGGGCGATTTCGCTGGTCAAGGACGCGGTCGGCAACGAGACCGTGCCGGCGATGTACCTGTTGGGCGAGCGCTATGTGGGGGCCATGGAGAACCTGGCGGGCAGCAGCAATGCCAAGGTGGTGGTGCTGCCGGCGGACCTGCAGGAGACCGTGCGAGGGTTGATGGGCCGCAACAAGGCTTGAGGGTACTTTGATCTTCATCGCCGGCAAGCCAGCTCCCACAGGTTTACCACAGGTCCTGAAATCTGTGCGGTCCCCGTGGGAGCTGGCTTGCCGGCGATTGGGCTGCAAAGCTGCCCCTCGAAGGGCCCGGCCTGCGTCACTTCACCGCACCCCGCCATTTTTACCTATACTCCGCCTTACAATACCCACCACGATTCCTGACCGGATCTCTCCATGCCCCCACGTCGGCACATCGCCTGGATAGCCTGCCTTGCAGTGCTGTTCAACCTGCTGGCCATGCCGCTGTCTTCCGCCGCGCCCAAGGGCCCGGCCGAGCAGCTGCTGTGGGGGGCCTTCTGTTCCAGCATGGCCAACAAGGCCAAGGTCGACGTCCAGGCCCTGGCCAAGATCGACCTCGGCCCGCAAAGCGACGACAGCGCCAGCATGATGAATTGCTGGTGCTGCTCCGGTGCCGCGCCACTGCTGGCCTTGCCCGGCTACCCGCCGCAGCTGCACAACCCGCCGATACTGCTGGCCGGCCTGCTGCCGCCACCCGCCGACTACCACGCCACGCCGCGCCAACTCTGGCCGGCGCTCAACCCCCGTGCCTCTCCGCTGGCCTGAGTTCATCACGCTGTCTGCCTGAACCTGAACAGAAACGGAGATTCACCATGCTCAAGCACGCCCTCGTCATGGCCGCCCTGTTGCTGCCCGGCGCCTTTGCCAATGCCCATGAATACAGCGTGGGTGACCTGCACATCGCCCACCCCTGGTCACTGCAGCTGCCCCCCAACGCCCCCAACGTCGCGGCGTATTTCGTGGTGCACAACAATGGCCAGGCCGACGACCGCCTGCTCGGTGTCGACAGCCCCATCAGCGATGACGCACAACTGCACGAGCATGCCATGAGCGCCAGCGGTGCCATGAAGATGCAGCAGGTACCCAGCGTGGTGGTGCCCGCCGGCAAGGACCTGACCTTCGCCCCCAGCGCCTACCATGTGATGCTGATGCAGCCCAAGGACCGCAGCCTGCTCAGCGACGGCAAGCGCTTCCCGTTGACCCTGCACTTCGAAAAGGCCGGCGATATCACCGTCGATGTGGCCGTGCAGAAGCAGGCGCCGACGGACCAGCCGCAAGCCCACGAACACGCGCACTGATCACCCGCTGAAAGGCACTCGTCATGAGCCTGCCGCGCAACAGCATCAGCCGTACCACCCGCCCTGACCGCAGGCGCGCCGGTGGCGGATGGCTGAGCCTGTTCGCCATGTGGATGATCTTCATCGGCCCGCTGATTTCCCAGTCGATGCCGATGGACCACCACGCCGGCATGAGCATGCCGATGGACATGCCGATGGCCACCGCCCATCAGCATGGCGGCGACGCCCATCACGGCCAGACTGGCGATGGCCAGCTGCATGTGATGTGGGAAAAGTGCGGTTACTGCAGCCTGTTGTTCAACTGCCCGGCCCTGCCCCAGGCCCTCAGCCCGCTCAGTGCCAGCAGCGTCGTACCCACCACCCACCTGTTCGCACCCACGCGCCAGGGCCATGCCCGGCAGGCTGTATTCCCCGGCGCGCGCAGCCGCGCCCCACCTTCCTCGATCAACGTCTGAACCCACATTTTTTGCGCACGGAGCCAGGAGGCTTCGCGCTGACCCATGACTGATCGACTGGAATCATTATGTCCGGCTGCACCCCTGTTTTTGCCTTGTCCCTGCGTGGGACCATCGCCGCCGTGTGCGGCTCGCTGCTCGCGCCCGTGGCCCTGGCCACCGACCCAGGCCATGAAGGCCATGCACACGACGCCCCCGAGCTGAGCCCGACGGTGATCACCGCCGTGGCCCCGAGCTCGCCGCTGACCGTGGTCACCAACCCGAAAGACCCGCGCCAGCCGGTGCCGGCCAGCGATGGCGCCGACTACCTGAAGACCATCCCCGGCTTCTCGGCCATCCGCGCCGGCGGCACCAACGGCGACCCTGTACTGCGCGGCATGTTCGGCTCGCGCCTGAACATCCTCACCAATGGCGGCCTGATGCTGGGCGCCTGCCCCAACCGCATGGATGCCCCCACGTCGTATATTTCGCCGGAAACCTACGACCGCCTGACCGTGATCAAAGGCCCGCAAAGCGTGATCTGGGGCCCGGGCGGCTCGGCGGGCACCATCCTCTTCGAGCGCGAGCCGGAGAAGTTCGGCACCCTCGGCAGCCGGGTCAACGCCAGCCTGCTGGCCGGTTCCAACGGCCGATTCGACAAGGTGCTGGACGCCGCCGCCGGCAACAACCTGGGCTACGCCCGTTTCGTCGGCAACCAGTCGCGCTCGGACGACTACCATGACGGCAGCGACAACACCGTGCCGTCACGCTGGGACAAATGGAACGGCGATGTCGCCCTCGGCTGGACGCCCGACCAGGACACCTTGCTGGAACTCACCGCCGGCAAGGGCGATGGCGAGGCCCGCTATGCCGGGCGCGGCATGGACGGCTCGCAGTTCAAGCGCGAAAGCCTGGGCCTGCGGTTTGAAAAGTCCAACCTCGGCGAGGTGCTCGACAAGGTCGAGGCGCAGGTCTACTACAACTACGCCGACCACGTGATGGACAACTACAGCCTGCGCACGCCTTCGGGCAGCGGCATGATGGGCATGCCGATGGTCAGCAACGTCGACCGCCGCACCATGGGCGCGCGCATCAAGGCCACCTGGCGCTGGGCCGATGTGCAACTGATCGGCGGCATCGACGCGCAGACCAACGAACATCGCAAACGCGGCGGCATGGGTGTGGACGCGCACAAGGGCCAGGCCTGGACCAAGGACGCCGACTTCCACAACTACGGTGCCTTCGGCGAGCTGACCTGGTACGTCAGCGGTGAGGACCGCATGATTACCGGTGCCCGCCTGGACCGCGCCTCGGCCCGCGACTTCCGCGCAACCAGCGCCACCAACGGCGACACCCGCGCCGATACCCTGCCCAGCGGTTTCGTCCGCTACGAGCACGACCTGGCAGCCATCCCGGCCACCACGTACATCGGCCTTGGTCATGCCCAGCGTTTCCCCGACTACTGGGAGCTGTTCTCGCCCAAGCTGGCACCACCCGGTGCGGCCAATGCTTTCGACGGTATCAAACCAGAGAAGACCACCCAGCTCGACTTCGGTGTCCAGTACCGCGACGAGCGCATGGAAGCCTGGGCGTCTGGCTACATCGGGCAGATCCGTGACTACATCCTGTTCGACTACCAGGGAATGAGCTCCCAGGCTCGCAACATCGACGCCCGCATCATGGGCGGCGAACTGGGCGCGGCCTACCAGCTGACGGAAAACTGGAAGGCCGACGCCACGCTGGCCTACGCCTGGGGCAAGAACAGCAGTGACGGCACAGCACTGCCGCAAATGCCGCCTCTGGAAAGCCGCCTGGGCCTGACCTACAGCCGCGATGCATGGAGCGTCGGCGCACTGTGGCGGCTGGTGGCGGCGCAGAACCGCATCGCCGAGAACCAGGGCAACGTGGTCGGCAAGGACTACGACAACAGCGCGGGCTTCGGCGTGTTCTCGCTCAATGGCGCCTACAAGGTAAGCAACCACCTCAAGCTCAGCGCAGGGGTCGACAACCTGTTCGACAAAACCTACGCCGAGCACTTGAACCTGGCCGGGAACGCCGGGTTCGGCTACCCGGCTAGCGATCCACAGCCGGTCAACGAGCCAGGCAGGACCTTCTGGACCAAGGTCGACTTCAGCTTCTGACAACAACAACGGGCGCGGCGCAGGTCGCGCCCATCTGCTGGTCAAACAGGAGGTTCCCATGAGAGGAACACGCATCAACTTCTACAACCTGGCCTGGCGTTGGCACTTCTATGCGGGGCTGTTCGTGGCCCCGTTCATGATCCTGCTGGCAATCACCGGGATCATCTACCTGTTCAAGCCGCAGCTCGACCCGCTGCTGTACCGCGAGCTGATGGTGGTCGAAGCCGGCCACCACCGACAGGGCGCGGACACGATTCTGGCCGAAGTGCGCAAGGCCTACCCCGAGGGCCACGTTGGCCAGTACCTGCCGCCGCTGGACGCCGAGCGAAGCGCGCAATTCGTGGTACATGACGCCGGGCGCGAACTGAACGTTTTCGTCGACCCCTACAGCGGCAAAGTCCTTGGCGTACAGGATGGCAAGCAGAACCTGCAGGCCATCGCCCGCGCCCTGCATGGCGAACTGATGGTCGGCACGATCGGTGACCGCCTGGTAGAACTGGCCGCGGGCTGGGGCATCGTGCTGGTGGTGTCGGGCCTGTACTTGTGGTGGCCACGCGGGCGCAATGGCGCTGGCGTGCTGTGGCCACGGCTCTCGGCACGCGGCCGAATGTTCTGGCGCGACCTGCATGCGGTGACCGGTTTCTGGGGCTCGGCCTTGTTGTTGCTGATGCTGCTCAGCGGCATGACCTGGACCGGCCTGTGGGGCAAGCAGTACGCCGACTTGTGGAACCGCTTTCCGGCGGCCATGTGGAACGACGTGCCCAAATCGGACCAGCAGGCGGGTGAACTCAACAGCGCACACCGCCAGACCGTGCCGTGGGCGATGGAAAACACGCCGATGCCACAGTCCGGTGCACACGCCGAACATGCCGGGCATCACATGACGTCGAGCGCGCCCGCAGCGCCACAGGTAAGCCTGCAGCAAGTCGAAGACATCGCAACCGCGCGCCAGGTCGAGCCGGGTTACAGCATTACCGCGCCGACCACGGCCGATGGCGTGTTCACCATTGCGGTGTTCGCCGACGACCCACGCAACGACGCCACCCTGCATGTCGACCAGTACACCGGCAAGGTGCTGGCCGATGTGCGCTGGCAGGACTACAGCCCGGTGGCGCGCGCTACCGAACTGGGCGTGATGCTGCATGAAGGCAAGATGTTCGGGGCGCTCAACCAGATCATCATCCTGCTGGTGTGCCTGATGATCCTGCTGGGCTCGGTGAGCGGGCTGGTGATGTGGTGGAAGCGCAGGCCGGCCGGCGGGCTGGGCGTGCCGCCGCTGCGCCATGACCTGCCGCGCTGGAAGGCGGCGGTGGGGGTGATGCTGGTGCTGGGGTTGATGTTCCCGCTGGTGGGGGTGTCGATGGTGGTGATGTGGCTGGTGGATAGCCTGGTGGTCAGGCGCGGCCGGGTGCTGGCCAGCGCTTGAGCCTTGCTTTGTCTGTGCCGGCCCTTTCGCGGGTAAAGCCGCTCCCACAGGTTCTGCGCCAGGCCTGAGGGCAGCGCGGTCCCTGTAGGAGCGGGTTCACCCGCGAAGAGGCCGGCACAGGCATGAGACTGCTACCCAAAAGTCGAGTCGATCTGTCGCGCCCCGAACTGGAACGCGCGTGTTAGCCTAGCCGGCTACCTCTGACAAGACGACCGACCGTCCAACGGAATGCAGCCTATGACGCAAACCTCACCCACAGCGCCAGATGAACAGCATCTGCAGCGCAACCTGACCAACCGCCACATCCAGCTGATCGCCATTGGCGGCGCAATCGGTACCGGCCTGTTCATGGGCTCGGGCAAGACCATCAGCCTGGCCGGGCCGTCGATCATCTTCGTCTACATGATCATCGGCTTCATGCTGTTCTTCGTCATGCGCGCCATGGGCGAACTGCTGCTGTCGAACCTCAACTACAAGTCGTTCATCGATTTTTCCGCCGACCTGCTCGGCCCCTGGGCAGGCTACTTCACCGGCTGGACCTACTGGTTCTGCTGGGTGGTCACCGGCATCGCCGACGTGGTCGCGATCGCGGCCTATACGCAGTTCTGGTTCCCCGAACTGCCGCAGTGGATACCGGCGCTGACCTGCGTAGGGCTGCTGCTGTCGCTGAATCTGGTGACGGTGAAGATGTTCGGTGAAATGGAGTTCTGGTTCGCCCTGATCAAGATCGTCGCCATCATCGGCCTGGTCGCCACCGGCCTGTACATGGTCATCACCGGCTTCACCTCGCCCAGCGGGCGCACCGCGCAACTGGCCAACCTGTGGAATGACGGCGGCATGTTCCCCAATGGCCTGATGGGCTTCTTCGCCGGCTTCCAGATCGCCGTGTTCGCTTTCGTCGGCATCGAGTTGGTGGGTACAACCGCCGCCGAAGCGAAGAACCCGGAACGCACCCTGCCACGGGCGATCAACTCGATCCCGGTACGCATCATCGTGTTCTATGTGCTGGCGCTGATCGCGATCATGGCCGTGACCCCATGGCGCGACGTGGTGCCGGGCAAGAGCCCTTTCGTGGAGTTGTTCGTGCTAGCCGGCTTGCCAGCGGCGGCGAGCATCATCAACTTCGTGGTGCTGACCTCGGCGGCTTCGTCGGCCAACAGCGGCGTGTTCTCCACCAGCCGCATGCTCTACGGCCTGAGCCAGGAGGGTGACGCACCCAAGGCATTCGAGAAACTGTCGAGCCGCTCGGTACCTGCCAACGGCCTGTATTTCTCCTGCACCTGCCTGCTGCTGGGTGCAGTGCTGATCTATTTGGTGCCGAACGTGGTCGAGGCATTCACCTTGGTCACCACCGTTTCGGCGGTGCTGTTCATGTTCGTCTGGACGCTGATCCTGCTGTCGTACCTGCAGTACCGCAAAAACCGCGCGGCACTGCACCAGGCGTCGAAGTACAAGATGCCGGGCGGGCGCTTCATGTGCTACGTATGCCTGGTGTTCTTTGCTTTCATCCTGGTGTTGCTGAGCCTGGAGGACGATACCCGCGCGGCGTTGCTGGTGACGCCGATCTGGTTCGTGCTGCTGGCGGTGACCTATCAGGGGGTGCGTAGCAAGCGCCATCCGCGCACGGCAGTGCGTAACGGCTGATGACCCTGGGGGCTGCTCTGCAGCCCCAATCCTGTGCACACAAATCCATCAGGCACCAACCTGGATCCAACCAACGCCCCAACACCTCGCACAACCCCTCTATTGCGCACCTTCCGCCGTTAGGCACACCCCTTGCAACACCCCTCCCCGCTTGCCCAACACATAAAAACTCAGCGGAGAGAGCACATGAAGCGACGCAGTCTGATCAAGGCCTTCACCCTTAGCGCATCGATTGCCGCAATGGGCCTGAGCTGGAGCATCCAGGCCGCCGAAACCATCAAGGTCGGCATCCTGCATTCGCTGTCGGGGACCATGGCCATTTCCGAGACTTCGCTCAAGGACATGGCCTTGATGACCATCGACGAGATCAACGCCAAGGGCGGCGTGAACGGCAAGATGCTCGAACCGGTGGTGGTCGACCCGGCCTCCAACTGGCCGCTGTTTGCTGAAAAAAGCCGCCAGCTGCTGACCCAGGACAAGGTGGCAGTGGTGTTCGGCTGCTGGACCTCGGTGTCGCGCAAATCGGTGCTGCCAGTGTTCGAAGAGCTCAACGGCCTGCTGTTCTACCCGGTGCAGTACGAGGGTGAAGAGATGTCGCCGAACGTGTTCTACACCGGCGCCGCGCCCAACCAGCAGGCCATCCCGGCCGTTGAGTACCTGATGAGCGAGGACGGCGGCAGCGCCAAGCGCTTCTTCCTGCTGGGCACCGACTACGTCTACCCGCGCACCACCAACAAGATCCTGCGTGCCTTCCTGCACAGCAAGGGCGTGGCCGACAAGGACATCGAAGAGGTGTACACGCCGTTCGGCCACAGCGATTACCAGACCATCGTCGCCAACATCAAGAAGTTCTCCGCCGGAGGCAAGACCGCCGTCATCTCCACGGTCAACGGCGACTCCAACGTGCCGTTCTACAAGGAGCTGGCCAACCAGGGCCTGAAGGCCACCGACGTGCCGGTGGTGGCGTTCTCGGTGGGCGAAGAAGAACTGCGCGGCATCGACACCAAGCCGCTGGTGGGCCATCTGGCGGCGTGGAACTACTTCGAGTCTGTGGATAACCCGGTCAACCAGAAGTTCGTCGCCGACTGGAAGGCCTACGCCAAGGCCAAGGGCCTGCCAGGCGCCGACAAGGCGGTGACCAACGACCCGATGGAGGCCACCTACGTGGGCATCCACATGTGGGCGCAGGCGGTGGAGAAAGCCAAGTCCACCGATGTCGACAAGGTGCGCGAGGCACTGGCCGGGCAAAGTTTCGAGGCGCCGTCCGGCTTCACCCTGACCATGGACAAGACCAACCACCACCTGCACAAGCCGGTGATGATCGGCGAGATCCAGGATGACGGGCAGTTCAGCGTGGTGTGGGAGACCGAGCAACCGCTGCGGGCGCAGCCATGGAGCCCGTTCATTCCCGGCAACGACAAGCGCCCTGATTACGCCGTGAAAGGTAACTGAGAGCCGTTAGGGCCGCCTTGCGGCCCATTCGCGGGTGAACCCGCTCCCACAGGTTCGATGCAAGGTTCGAAACCTGTGCGGTCCCTGTGGGAGCGGGTTTACCCGCGAAGAATCCACCGCTGTATTCCAGGATTGCTCGCATGCTTAGACTCCTGCTAACTCTTCTCCTGCTGATGCCCTTGGCAACCCAGGCCAGCGAGGGCGAATTCTTCCTCGCTGCCAAGCCCGCCGAGCAAGCCCGCCTGCTCGAAGGCTGGGCCGCACAGCCCGATACCGCGCGCCTGGCGCTGCTGGACAACCTGCGCCAGGGCCGCATCGCCGCCGACGACACGCGCAAGGTACGCATGAACAACCGCCTGCGTGGCCTGATCGACAATGCCTTGGCTAGCCACCAGTTGCTCAGCGACAACAGCGACATCCGCCTGGCCGCTGCCCAACAACTACAGAAAAGCGCGCAACCGGCGCAAATGGCTTTCCTCGACCGGCGCTTCGCCAGCGAACCGGATGCCGCCGTGCACGCCGCCCTCGGCCTTGCCCTGGCCAACCTGCAACTGGGCGCCAGTGAGCCGGCAGTACGCCTGGCCGCCGTTCGCCTGCTCGGCGAAACCGGTGACCCGCTGGCCCGCACCCGCCTCGAAGCCTTGCTGCAACCCAACGCGGAAACCGACCCGGGCGTGCGCACCGCCGCCGAAACCAGCCTGGCCCAGGTGCAGCGCAAGCTGCTGGCCGGCGAACTGCTCGGCCAGGCCTTCAGCGGCCTGTCGCTGGGCTCGATCCTGCTGCTGGCAGCCCTTGGCCTGGCCATCACCTTCGGCCTGCTCGGGGTGATCAACATGGCCCACGGCGAAATGCTGATGCTCGGCGCCTATAGCACCTACATGGTCCAGGTACTGCTGCAGCGCTACGCCCCCGGCGCCATCGAGTTCTACCCACTGATCGCCCTGCCGGTGGCCTTCACCGTCAGTGCCGGCGTCGGCATGGCGTTGGAGCGCACGGTAATCCGCCACCTGTATGGCCGCCCTCTGGAAACCCTGCTGGCGACCTGGGGCATCAGCCTGATCCTGATCCAGGCCATCCGCCTGCTGTTCGGCGCGCAGAACGTAGAAGTCAGCAACCCGGCCTGGCTGTCGGGGGGCATCCAGCTGCTGCCCAATCTGGTACTGCCATACAACCGCCTGGTGATCATCGGCTTCGCCCTGGCCGTGGTACTGCTCACCTGGCTGCTGCTCAACCGCACGCGGCTGGGCCTGAACGTGCGCGCGGTCACCCAGAACCGCAACATGGCCGCCTGCTGCGGCGTGTCCACCGGGCGCGTCGACATGCTCGCCTTCGGCCTCGGCTCGGGCATCGCCGGGCTTGGTGGCGTTGCCCTGAGCCAGGTCGGCAACGTCGGCCCGGACCTGGGCCAGAGCTACATCATCGACTCGTTCCTGGTGGTGGTGCTCGGCGGCGTCGGCCAATTGGCCGGCAGCCTGTGGGCAGCCTTCGGCCTTGGCATCGCCAACAAGCTGCTGGAGCCGCAGATCGGCGCCGTGCTCGGCAAGATCCTCATCCTTGCGTTGATCATTCTGTTCATCCAGAAGCGCCCGCAAGGCCTGTTCGCCCTCAAGGGACGGGTAATCGACTGATGAACCAGCCACTGCTTGTCACCGCTACGCAAAAGGCCGGGCCACGCCTGACCCTGGCCATCGGCGCCGTCGTCGTCCTGTTGCTGGTTGCCCTGCCGCTGCTGTCGCTGCTGCCGGCGGACCATGCCCTGCAAGTGTCGGCCTACACCCTGACCCTGGTCGGCAAGATCCTCTGCTACGCCATCGTCGCGCTGGCCCTGGACCTAGTCTGGGGCTACGCCGGGCTGCTGTCGCTGGGCCACGGGCTGTTCTTCGCCCTCGGTGGCTACGCCATGGGCATGTACCTGATGCGCCAGGCCGCGGGTGACGGCCTGCCAGGGTTCATGACCTTCCTGTCGTGGAGCGAGCTGCCGTGGTACTGGGCTGGCACCCAGCATTTCGCCTGGGCCCTGTGCCTGGTGGTGCTGGCGCCCGGGCTGCTGGCGCTGGTGTTCGGCTGGTTCGCCTTCCGCTCGCGGATCAAGGGCGTGTACTTCTCGATCATGACCCAGGCGCTGACCTTCGCCGGCATGTTGCTGTTCTTCCGCAACGAAACCGGCTTTGGCGGCAACAACGGCTTTACCAGCTTCCGCACCATCCTTGGCTTCGACATCGCCGCCCAAGGCACCCGCGCGGTGCTGTTCCTGCTCACCGTCGGCCTGCTGCTGGCCAGCCTGTACCTGTGCTGGCGCCTCACCCGCAGCAAGTTCGGCCGTTTGCTCACCGCCGTGCGCGACGCCGAGAACCGCCTGATGTTCTGTGGCTACGACCCACGCGGTTTCAAGCTGCTGGTGTGGGTGTTAAGCGCCGTACTGTGCGGCCTGGCCGGTGCGCTGTACGTACCGCAGGTGGGCATCATCAACCCCAGCGAGATGTCGCCGACCAACTCCATCGAAGCCGCCGTGTGGGTGGCCCTGGGGGGGCGCGGCACCTTGATCGGCCCGCTGCTCGGCGCCGGCCTGGTCAATGGCATGAAAAGCTGGTTCACCGTGGCCTTCCCGGAGTTCTGGCTGTTCTTCCTCGGCGCGTTGTTCATCCTCGTCACTCTGTACCTGCCCAAGGGCGTGGTCGGCCTGTTGAAGAAAAGGAGCCAGCCATGAGAGGCGTGCCCCCGGTACACCCGGAATTCATGCTCGAACCGGTGTTCGACAACCTCGGCGCCAGCCGCGACGCCATCGGCGTGGGCCAAAGCCGCAAGACCGGCCTCGACACCCGCCACGGTACGGTGCTGAGCCTGGAAGACATCAGCGTCAGCTTCGATGGCTTCAAGGCACTGAACGCGCTGAACCTGTACATCGGCGTGGGCGAGCTGCGTTGCATCATCGGCCCCAACGGTGCCGGCAAGACCACGATGATGGATGTGATCACTGGCAAGACCAGGCCCGACACCGGTACGGCCTATTTTGGCGACACCCTCGACCTGACCCGCATGAGCGAATACCAGATCGCCCAGGCCGGCATAGGCCGCAAGTTCCAGAAGCCCACGGTGTTCGAGGCGCTGACGGTGTTCGAAAACCTGGAGCTGGCGCTGAAGACCGACAAGTCGGTATGGGCCAGCCTGGCAGCGCGCCTGGGTGGGGAGCAGCGCCAGCGCATCGAGGAGGTGTTGGGCACCTTGCGCCTGCTGCCGCTGGCCCAGCGCCAGGCGGGCTTGCTGTCGCATGGGCAGAAGCAGTTCCTGGAGATCGGCATGCTGCTGGTGCAGGAGCCGCAACTGCTGTTGTTGGACGAGCCGGTAGCGGGCATGACCGATGCCGAGACCGAGTTCACCGCCGAGCTGTTCAAGGGGCTGGCTGGCAAGCATTCGCTGATGGTGGTGGAGCACGACATGG
The DNA here is from genome assembly GCF_054792385.1 of Pseudomonas sp. SA233. Lineage (NCBI taxonomy): Bacteria > Pseudomonadati > Pseudomonadota > Gammaproteobacteria > Pseudomonadales > Pseudomonadaceae > Pseudomonas > Pseudomonas sp. SA233. Next base: position 5,104,661 of record NZ_CP096449.1, read on the forward strand.
GGTTTGTCGGCAGCATTGCCGACCATGTGACCGTGCTGCACCAGGGCAGCGTGCTGGCGGAAGGGTCGCTGGAGCAGGTGCAGGCGGATGAGCGGGTGGTCGAGGTGTATCTGGGCCGCTAGACATTGAAACCTGTGCCGGCCTCTTCGCGGGTAAACCCGCTCCCACACAGGCCTGAAGAGCTGCGCGGTCCTTGTGGGAGCGGGTTTACCCGCGAAAGGGCCGGCACAGGCACAGCAACAATTTCAGGAATACACACATGCTCAAGATCGACACCCTGCACCAGTATTACGGCGGCAGCCACATCCTCCGGGGCCTGTCCTTCGAAGCCAAGGTCGGCGAAGTCACCTGCCTGCTGGGCCGCAACGGCGTGGGCAAGACCACCCTGCTGCGCTGCCTGATGGGGCTGGTACCCGCCCGCGACGGAAGCATCGAATGGGAAGGCAAGCCGATCACCAGCCTCAAGCCCCAGCAACGGGTCCACGCCGGCATCGCCTACGTGCCCCAGGGCCGCGAGATCTTCCCCCGCCTCACTGTCGAGGAAAACCTGCTGATGGGCCTGTCGCGCTTCCCCGCCCGTGAAGCTCGGGAGGTACCGCCCTTCATCTACGAACTGTTCCCCGTGCTGGAGCAGATGAAACAACGCCGTGGCGGTGACCTGTCCGGCGGCCAGCAGCAACAGCTGGCCATCGGCCGCGCCTTGGCCTGCCGCCCGCGCCTGCTGATCCTCGACGAGCCCACCGAGGGCATCCAGCCTTCGGTGATCAAGGAGATAGCCGCAGTCATCCGCCGCCTGGCCGAGCGTGGCGACATGGCCATCCTGCTGGTGGAACAGTTCTACGACTTCGCCGAGGAGCTGGCCGACCAGTACCTGGTGATGGCCCGTGGCGAGATCATCCAGCGGGGCCGTGGCGAAAACATGCAAGCCGAGGGTGTGCGTGGGCTGGTAACCATTTAATCTGCAAGCAACGACCCTGCGAGACGCTGTCATGAGTCATGAAATCCGCGACGCCCTGCCTACCGACGTGCCGGGCATCCTCGACATCTACAACGACGCGGTGCGCAACACCACGGCGATCTGGAACGAAACCCCGGTGGATTTGGCCAACCGCCTGGCCTGGTTCGCCGCACGGGCGCAGCAGGGCTACCCGATCCTGGTGGCGGTGGATGGGAGCGGTGTGCTGGGCTATGCGTCGTTTGGCGACTGGCGGCCGTTCGAGGGCTTTCGCCTTACCGTTGAGCATTCGGTGTATATCCGCGGCGACCAGCGTGGCAAGGGGCTGGGGCCGGTGCTGATGGCAGCGCTGGTCGAGCGTGCGCGCGAGTGTGGCAAGCATGTCATGGTGGCGGCCATCGAGAGCGGCAATGCAGCGTCGGTGCGCCTGCACGAGCGGCTGGGCTTCGTGGTAACCGGGCAGATGCCGCAGGTGGGGGTGAAGTTTGGCCGGTGGCTGGACTTGACCTTCATGCAGCTGGTGCTGAACCCGGGTGCAGAACCAAGCTGAATTCGATTTTGCCTGTACTGGCCTCTTCGCGGGTAAACCCGCTCCCACAGGTACTGCACACATCTCAGAAATCGTGCGATCCCTGTGGGAGCGGGTTCACCCGCGAAGAGGCCGGGCCTGCAAACCTCACATCTGGGTAAACCTGCCCAACCGCTGCCTCAGCATGCTGTTCTCGCTGCGCAGCTGCCGCACTTCCTGCAATAACTCCAGCGCCAGCGCCACCCCTTCCCACTCCAGTTCCAGCTCCTGATGCAGCTTCGCCGCGCGTTTGGCCAGCAACGGCGCCTGATCGTCGAACAACCAGTCCTCCGGCGTTCGCCCGGAAGGTTCGACAATGCCGTGCTCGACGATTTCGATCACGCAGTCAGCCGTGAGATCGGCCTCCTGACACAAGGTACGCATGTCCAGTTGAACGATCAGGGTGCTGCTCATGATCACTTACTCCATTGTGTCCTCGGGTTGAACGCAGCCTTCTCGGAAAGCTTGGTCCACAGTTCGCGGGCAGACTCGTCGGATGCTGGCGGCATGACCACTTTCAGTTGCGCGTAAAGGTTGCCACGCTCGCCACTCTTGTTGGCCAGGCCCTTGCCCGGTACGCGCAGGCGCTGGCCGCTCTGGCTGTCGGGGCGGATGGTGAGGTTGATCTTGCCGTCCAGGGTCGGCACGGCCACCTTGGCGCCCAGTGCTGCCTCCCACGGTGCCAGCGGCACGGTGATGATCAGGTCATGACCTTCGACATCGAACAGCGGGTGCGGTGCCATGCGAATGGTCAGGAACAGGTCGCCATTGGCCCCGCCACCACTGCCCGGCGCGCCCTGGCCCTTGAGGCGGATGCGCTCGCCGTCGGTCACACCGGCCGGGATCTTCACGTTCAGGGTCTTGGTAGTGAAGCCGGTGCGCTGGCCCATGGCATTGGTCTGCGGCACCTGGAAGCTGATCTGCTTGGACTCCTTGCTCAGGGTCTCTTCAAGGAATACCGCCAGTTCTAGCTCCACGTCCTGCCCCCGCCTGCCGGCGCTGCGTTGCTGCTGCCGGGCACCACCGAACGGGTTGCCCCCCCGGCCACCAAAGATCGAGCTGAAAAAGTCGGAGAAATCGCCGCCTTCGAAGCCGCCACCACCGCCACGGTTCTCCCAGCCCGGTGGCGCCTGGAACGGCCGGCCATGCTGGCCACCGTACTTGCGGATTTCATCGTACTCGGCACGTTTCTGCGCGTCGCCCAGCACTTCGTAGGCCTCGTTGGCCTCCTTGAATTTTTCCTCGGCGTCGCGCTCCTTGCTGACATCGGGGTGATACTTGCGCGCCAGCTTGCGGTACGCGGCCTTGATCGCCTTTTCGTCCGCCGCGGGCTCTACGCCGAGTATCTTGTAATAGTCTTTGAAGTCCATCTATGGATCACCAATGTGAATGTGCGTGTTGCAAGAGAAGATAGGGGTCAAGCATAGCCTTTCAAGACCAGCTTGGGGTTGCTCCATGGCAGACGATCGGTCTTGATTCTGTAGCCAACTGGCATACACTGCGCGGCCGTTTTGCCTCCGGAAGCTCATTTCCCATGTCTGACGTATCCCCGGCCCGCGCCCTGGGCATCGACTTTGGCACCTCCAACTCCACGGTCGGCTGGCACCGCCCAGGCGCCGAGTCGCTGATTGCCCTGGAAGACGGCAAGATCACGTTGCCCTCGGTGGTGTTCTTCAACATCGAGGAGCGTCGCCCGGTATATGGCCGCCTGGCACTGCACGAGTACCTGGAAGGCTACGAAGGCCGCCTGATGCGTTCGCTGAAAAGCCTGCTGGGCTCCAAGCTGATCAAGCACGATACCAGCGTGCTGGGCAGCGCCCTGCCGTTCAAGGACCTGCTGGGCATGTTCATCGGCGAGCTGAAAAAACGCGCCGAGGCCGCTGCTGGACGGGAGTTCGAGCAGGTGGTGCTGGGCCGTCCGGTGTTCTTCGTCGACGAAGACCCGGCCGCCGACCAGGAGGCCGAGGACACCCTGGCCGAAGTGGCGCGCAAGATCGGCTTCAAGGATGTGTCCTTCCAGTACGAGCCGATTGCCGCGGCCTTCGACTACGAGTCGAGCATTAGCCGCGAAGAACTGGTGCTGATCGTCGACATCGGCGGTGGTACCTCGGACTTCACCCTGATCCGCCTGTCGCCCGAGCGCCACCTGGTCGCCGAGCGCCAGAGCGACATCCTCGCCACCGGCGGTGTGCACATTGGCGGTACCGACTTCGACAAGCAGCTGAGCCTGCAGGGCGTGATGCCGCTGTTCGGCTACGGCAGCCGCATGAAGAGCGGCGCGCTGATGCCGACCAGCTATCACCTCAATCTCGCCACCTGGCACACCATCAACGCCCTGTACTCGCAGAAGTCGCAGCTGGCGCTGGGCAGCATGCGCTATGACATCGAGGACACGTTGGGCATCGACCGCCTGTTCAAACTGATCGAAGAGCGTGCCGGCCACTGGTTGGCGATGGAAGTGGAGGCCAGCAAGATCGAGCTGACCGAACAGCAGAGCCGCCACGTCGACCTAGGCCGCATCGAGCGCGATCTGGGCGTGGACCTGTCCCGAGCGCTGTTCGAGGGGGCTATCGAAGGGTTGCTGGAGCGGGTGCGTGGTAGCGTGAGCGAACTGCTGGCCAAGGCTGGAGTGAGCGAGACCCAGGTCGATACGGTGTTCTTCACCGGCGGTTCCAGCGGGATTCCGGCGCTGCGCAACAGCGTGTCGGCGATGCTGCCGAATGCGCGTCATGTGGAAGGCAACATCTTTGGCAGCATTGGTAGCGGGTTGGCCATCGAGGCGCGCAAGCGCTACGGCGTAGCCTGAGCCATCCCTTTCACCTGTGCCGGCCTCTTCGCGGGTAACCCCGCTCCCACAGGGTCCCCGCAAGTCTTGAGAGAAGTGGCGTCCTGTGGGAGCGGGTTTACCCGCGAAGAGGCCGGTAGTGGTCAACAAAGAATCAGACCAGTTCGGCCCGCTTCAGCTCACTCTTCAGGTAGGCATAGTAGATCGGCCCCGCCACCACCCCAGGCAGCCCGAATGCCGCTTCGAACACCAGCATCGCCAGCAGCAGTTCCCAAGACTTGGCACTGATCTGCCCGCCCACGATCCGCGCGTTGAGGAAGTACTCGACCTTGTGGATGACGATCAGGTAACCCAGCGCCGCCGCCGCCACCCAGATCGACAGCGACAGGCCGACGATAGTGATCAGGGTATTCGACATCAGGTTGCCGATCACCGGCAGCAGGCCCAGCAGGAAGGTCAGCACGATCAGCGTCTTGGTCAGCGGCAGGTGCACGTCGAACATCGGCAGCACCACGGCCAGGAAGATACCCGTGAACGTAGTGTTGAGCAGCGAAATCTTGATCTGCGCGAAGACGATATTGCGAAACGCCTTCACCAGCAGGCTCAGGCGCTCGAACAGCGCCGCTGCCAGCGGCTTGCGCCGGGATATGTCGGGGATGCGCTGCAAGGCGACGATGGCACCGAGGATCATGCCGATCAACAAGGTGACGAACATGTGCGCCATACCCTTGCCCACCAGCTGCAGGTCGCTCAGGTGGCTCTTGATCCAGTCACCGATGGCCACCTTGAACTCCGCCGCACTGGCCGGCAGGTAGCCTTCGATGAACGGCGGCAGCTGGCTACGGGCGCGCTCCACCAGGGCCATGAACTTGTCCAGCGAGGCCCCGGGGTTTTCCGCCTCGTGCAGCAAAAAGCTGAAGGCACCGGCAAACAGCAGGGTCAGGGTACTGACTACCAGCGTGCCTAGCAGCGCCACAGCCAGCCAGCGGGCGCGCTGCCCGGCGAGCAGCGGCTGCAGCCGCGGCGTGAGCATGTTGACCAGCTCGAACACCAGCAGGCCGGCCAGCAGGCTTGGCAGCAATTTCAGGGGCAACGCCAGCAACAGGCCGGCAAATACGATGATCCAGCTGGCCAGGGTGACCTGGCGGGGGGTGAAGGTCATACAGCCTCAACGGCAGACAACGGGAAAGACCCGCAGTCTGCCAGCCTTACGTCTGCAGGCATAGGCGCAGGTCATTTCTTCTTCAGGCAGTCGCTCATGAACGCTTTGCGTTCGTCACCCTTGAGGGCCTTGGTGGTGGCGTCGGCGTTGCAGGTTTTCATCTTCTCTTGCTGGGTTTGTGGCACATCCTTCTTCAGGCAGGTGCTCATGAAGGCTTTGCGCTCATCGCCCTTGAGGGCCTTGGCGGTGGCGTCGGCGTTGCAGGTTTTCATCTTTTCCTGCTGCGCGGTATTGGCGGCGAAGCCTTGTGCGCTGAACAACACCGCCAATACCAGTAAGGGGATTTGCAGCACTTTCATGGAGTATCTCCTTGGCTCCGCGCCCGATGCACGGGGGTCGAGCTGAGTGTAGCCAAGAATTCTCAACGCCCTGCCCGTGCCTGGCGACGGTATTGCTCGGGCGTGCACTGGGCCTGGCGCTGGAACATGGCGATGAACGCCGAGGCGCTGCTGTAGCCGAGGTCGAAGGCGATGGCCTGGATCGGCTGGCCGGCTTCAAGCGCCTCGATGGCGCGCAAAAAGCGCAGGCGCAGCCGCCATTCACCAAAACTGATGCCCAGCTCGCGCAGGAACTGCCGGGCCAAAGTACGTTCGCTGACATGAATCTGGGCGGCCCATTCGCCCAGCGGGCGGTTGTCGCCCGGCTCGGCACCAAGGGCATCGAGCACCTGGCGCAAGCCCTCGCTGTGGGCAAACGGCAGGTAGCAAGCCTGAGTTGGCGCCAGCAGCAGCTGGTCGAGCAGCACCTGCGCCAGGCGCTGGTCGCGCTCGCTCTCGGCCACCCGCAGGTCGCGCCGGGCGAAGTCGGCGAGGATGGCCTTGAGGATGTCGCTGATCATCAGGCTGCACGGTTGCTGCGGCAGTGCGGCGCACAGGCTGCGGTCCAGGTAGACCGAACGGTAGACGATGGCCTGCGGGTTGTAACAGCCATGCTCGGTGTCGGGCGGCACCCAAACGGCGTATTGCGGCGGCGACAGGAAGTGCTGGCCAGCTACCTCCAGGTGCATCACGCCGTGGGCGGTGTAGTTGAGCTGGCCCCAGGCGTGGCGATGCAGGGCGCTGCGGGTGTCGGCACCGAACTCGTCGTGGCGGAAGTACACCGGGGCCGGGAGCCGGGTGAACTGGGGAATATCGAGGTATTTGCGCGGCATGCTGTCTGCTTTGCGGGGTGGGTTGTCTGGATAGGAGTATAGGCTTGTGGACAGACAGTTGATAATGGCTGCCATCGGGGCCTGCTGCGCAGGCCATCGCGACACAAGGCCGCTCCTACAGGGACCCGCGTTGCCTTCCGGGCCTGTGCGATACCTGTATGTCGCGATGGCTGCAAAGCAGCCCCAATCAGTCCAAAACGAGTAAGCCGCTACATGAACTACCTGTTCCCCCTGACCGCCATCCTGATATGGGCCGGCAACACCGTGGTCACCAAGATGTCCGCCGGCGCCATCCACCCCGCCGAGATCGGCTTCTACCGCTGGCTGCTGGCTGCGCTGTTGTTCACCCCGTTCCTGCTGCCCGCCGTGTGGCGCAATCGCGCGGCCATTCGCCCACACCTGGGCAAGGTTTTCGTGCTGGGCGTGCTGGGCATGGCGCTATATCAGAGCCTGGCCTACTTTGCCGCCGGCATCACCAGCGCCACCAACATGGGCATCATCCTTTCGCTGATGCCACTGATGTCATTGGCATTGTCCATCGCCTGGCTGGGCCAGCGCCTGAGCTACGGTGCCCTGCTGGGCGCGCTGGTGTCATTTTTCGGCGTGCTTGAAGTGGTCAGCGCCGGCCACCCCGCCAGCCTGCTGCAACAAGGCTTGAACAGCGGCGACCTGCTGATGCTGGTGGCCACACTGGCCTACGCGCTGTACAGCTTCCTGCTGAAGAAATGGCAGCTGCGCCTGCCGCCGATGCAGCTGCTGTACCTGCAGGTGCTGGTAGCCATCGTCGTGTTGCTGCCGCTGTTCCTGCTGTCGGACAAGACTGGCCTGAACAGCCGCAACGTCGGCCTGGTGCTGTACGCCTGCGTGCTGGCCTCGATGATCGCGCCCCTGGTGTGGATGCAGGCCGTGCATCGCCTGGGGCCCAGCCGCACCACGCTGTTCTTCAACCTGCTGCCGCTGGTGACGGCACTGATCGCCGCCGTGGTGCTCGATGAGCAGCTGGCCCGCTATCACCTGGTCGGCGGCCTGCTGACCCTGGCGGGCGTGGTGCTGGCCGAGCGCTGGACCACACCGATCCGTCGCTAGAGCCCTGCCGCCTTGAGCCGGGCGGCATGTTCGGTGAACAGCCGCACCGGTTCGGCACCCTTGCCCACCGCACCAAGCGACTGGTTGACGATATCCAGGTGGTCGAGCGGGTAATCGTCGCCGATCACCTGCCCCAGGTGCGAACTGAAGCGCCCGACCATTCCGTCGCAATAGCCCTTTTCCTTGACGAAACTGCGCGCGAACAGGCGGCAGAAGTGGCTGCTGCCGTCGAAACGGTTGCGCCGCTGGTCGGTCAGGCCGGGCTGCAAGGTGCCGGACCAGGAGTAATAACGCACGCCATCGACCTCATAGGCCCCCTCCCCGCCCCAGGTGTCTGGCAACCCCTGTGGGTAAGCCTGGTTGAACAGCGCCACACCTGCACTGGTCAGTGACTGGTGCGAGGCGTGTACATCCACCGGCAACGGGTCACGGCGCCAGCCGGTTTCCAGCCACACCAGCAGCACGGCCAAGCCATGCAGCACGGCCTTCAGGATGCGCCCCTGCGGGGAATCGCCCGGTGCCGTGCGTTCCAGGTAGTCGGCCAGTTCCGAGCCATGGTTGGGCCCCGCCACCGAAGTGACCGAAGCCACCCGCCCAGGCCGCCTGGCAGCCGCGTAGCGCGCGCTCAGGGCGCCCTGGCTGTGGCCGATGAGGTTGACCTTTTCCGCTCCGGTACGCAGGCAGATGTCTTCGATGATGGCCAGCAACTGCTCGCCGCGCACCTCGCTGGAATGCAGTGGCGAAACCTGCACCGGGAACACCTGCGCCCCGCCCTGGCGCAGGGCCGGCACGATGCCGAACCAGTAGGGGTAGAGCACTACCCGGACAAAACCGAGCATGCCCGGCACCAGCACCAACGGGTATCGCGTGGCCAATTCCTGCTGCATTGCCCCAGCCCCTTTCCGTGGACGACCGGCCAACACTACAGCGGCCTTGATGACCATCGCAATCGAACTCCCGCCGCGCGCTGCGGTTCCAAACCACACAGACCCTTTGCAAGGAGCGGGACCATGTACAAGCAGACCCTGGCAATCCTTCTGGCAAGCGCCACCCTCGTCGCCTGCGGCAGCCGCCCGGAAAACCCGGTGGACTACGTCACCTACCGCGACGAACCGCTGGTCAAGCAGGTGGAAAAAGGCATGACCATGCAGAAAGTCATCGCCATCGGCGGCAGCCCGTCCAACGTCATCGACCTCCCCCATGGCGGCACCTGCAACGACTACATCCTCAACCACGATGGCCACCAGCAGCCCTACTACGTGCGCTTCGACGCCACCGGCCATGTCGACGCCAAGGGCTTCAAGACTTGCAAACAACGCGAAGAAGACAGCGACGCCGTCCACGGCGCCTAAGCCTTCCAGGCCATATCCATGACCACCCTGATGTTCCAGGAGATGAACATGAATGCGAATGAACTGACCGATGTACAAACACTGCGCGAACGTGCCCGTCAGCATGTCGAGCAAGGTGCAGTGACCGAGGGTTACGATGCTGATCGCCAACAGATCCTGCGCCTGCTCAATGATTCACTGGCCACCGAACTGGTCTGCGTGCTGCGCTACAAGCGTCACTACTTCATGGCCAGCGGCATCAAGGCCAGCGTGGCTGCCGATGAATTCCTCGAGCATGCCAACCAGGAAGCCGAGCATGCCGACAAGCTTGCCGAACGGATTGTGCAGTTAGGTGGAGAGCCGGATTTCAACCCGGACAACCTGAGCAAGCGGTCCCATGCCCAATATGTGGCGGGCACTTCATTGAAGGAGATGGTGCTGGAAGACCTGGTGGCGGAGCGGATCGCCATCGATAGCTATCGCGAGATCATTCGGTACATCGGGGATAAAGATCCGACTACGCGGCGGATTTTTGAAGACATCCTCGCGCAGGAAGAAGAGCACGCGGACGATATGTCCGACCTGTTGCAAGGGTTGTGATTCTTGGGGGCGCTTTGCGCCCCTTTCGCGACACAAGGCCGCTCCCACAGGTATTCCACAAGTCTTTAGGGCTGTGAAATACCTGTGGGAGCGGCCTTGTGTCGCGATGGGCTGCGAAGCGGCCCCCTGCTATTTCCTCTCTTTCACCACCGCCGGCGCCTTGCCCGCCTTCATCTGCTGCAACAGCGGCGTGCACTGGTTGGGATCATCCCCGCTGCTAGGCGCAATCAGCGCCAGCAACCCCGCCGCCGGCCCGGCAACCACGCCCAACGCCACCATTCCCGCTCCGCGTAATGCCAGCGGCACCGCCTGCACCCCCGCACTGGGCTTGGCGAACGGCCCGCGCACATACAGCGGCGAGCGCAGCGAGAACAGCCGCAACCCTTTCGATTCGGGGGTAATTTTCAGGTCCAGCTGCTCCGTGGCGAAATTGGCCGTGCCGTTGATGTAGATGATCGCGTTCTCGGTATCGAAGATGAACAGGCGCGTGGTCGCCAGGCCATCCTTGATACCCACGTCAGCCGCCGCGCAGTTGATCTTCACATCCTCATCGCCAAACAGCTTGCCGACCACATAGTTGCCCACGTTCAACCCGGCAATCTCCATCAGGCTGCGGCTGATGGCACCATCGTTGATCAGCATGCGCAGGTCGCCATTGGCCGTGCCCAGCAAGGCGGCCACCGAGTTGCCCCGGCCAGTGATATCGGCATCGCCATTCAACTCACCGAAGCTGGTCTGCATCGGCGCAAAGGAGGGGAACAACTGCTTGAGCTTGAAGCCCCGCGCCGTCAGCCGGGCACGCCCCTGCAACGGTACGTTGCGGCCATCCAGGCGAATCCTGGAAGCCAGGTTGCCGCCAGCCACGCCAAAACGCAGGGGCTCCAGGCGCAGCAGGCCGTCCTCCAGGATCACGTGGGCCGACAGGTCGTTGAACGGCAGTTGCGCGCTGTGCACGATGCGCTTGCCAGCGAAGGTGACGTCGGCGTCCATCGCGCGCCAGCGCTCGGTGCGGAACTCTTCCACTGGCAGCACCTTGCCCTCCGGCTGCTTGCTGGCACCACCGCGGGCTTTCTGCTCGGCGTTGGAGTCGGCACCGATCAGCGGCGCCAGGTCCTTGAACAGCAACTGGTTGGACACCAGGTTGCCGGACAGCTTGGGCCGTGGCTGGCTGGCAACGAAGGCCAGGTCGCCGTGGATATCGCTGTCACCGATCTTGCCGTTGAAGCCTTGGTAGTTGAAGGTCGCCCCTTGCGCCGCGTGCAGGTTGGCGCTGAGGTGGCCGTCGGTGGAGTAGGCCGGGGTGTCGGGCAAGGTTACGCCGGTCAACGGGTAGAGGTTGCCCAGGCTGGCCCCGGACAGGCGCAGGCGCAGGTCGAGGGCGCCGAGGTTGCGCGGGTCGGTCAGGGTGCCGGCAAGCACCACATGGGTGTCGGCGATGCGCACATCAGCCTGCAGCGGGAACGGCTGGCTGGCGTCCTGCAGGGCCAGCAGGCCGCCGATCTTGCCGGTACCGGACACCGGCTGGCCTTTGTAGCGGCCCTGGGCCTTGAGCCCGAAGGCATAGTCCTGCGCGGCACCGGCCTTCTCGGCGCTGGCCTTGCCGACGATGTCGCTGAACGGGACAGGCTTGCCCAGCGGGTCGATCTGCACCTTCATGCTGGTTTTCAGGGTTTGGTCATCGAAGCTGACATTGCCCTGGTCGAAGCCGATGGCGCCAATGTCCAGCTGCCATTTGGAAGGCTCTGCATTTTCATCCTTGGGGCCGAAGTCGAAGGCCCAGTTGGCGCGGCCATCGGCCAGGCGGGTGAGGCTGGCTGTGGGCTTGGTCAGGTCGATGCGCGGGATGCTGATCTGCTGGAACAGCAGCGGCAGCGGCGCCAGGCGGAACGCCACGCGCTCCAGGCCGACCATCTTCGGTTCCTTGAGCCACTCGGGGTTGCCCAGGGTCAGGTCTTCGGCAATGAAGTGCGGCCAGGGCACCCAGGCACGCCAGCCCCCCTCTTCTGGTTCGGTGCGCCAGTCCACGGCAAGGTTGCCATTGATCGCGAAGGGCCGCTGCAGAGCCTCGGAGACTTTCTCGTTGAGCAGGGGCTTGACGCGGTTCCAGTCGAAGGTGGCAATCACCACCACCAGGATCGCCAGCAGGGTCAGCAGGCTGGTGAAGGTCCAGACGAGGATTCTGGCGGGACGCGTCATTGCGTGATTCTCCTTGCGGTATGGCACAGAACAGGTGCAGCGGTGGCGTTCAATATCTCGGACTGATGAAAACCCGTGGGGTTTTATCGATGGCGCCATGATAGCGAAGTTTTTCCTGGCCTTTTGCTCAGCAAATCGTCGCGCCAGACCGTGCGTGTTACCTGCAAAAAGCGCCATCAAATTGCCATCTAACGGCCTGTAAAGCACTTTCTAGAGCAGTTTTAAATCTCTATCAATACGGTCGATTGTTACCATTACCCGTATGAACTTCTCTCTGGCGTTACGCGGCGTAGCATTGGCTCCGTACCCACTTTCCAGCCCCCGAGAGGAGCACCGAAATCATGAAACGCCATCTGCTGACCCTGACCCTGTCCATCCTGGCTGCCAACGCTTTTGCCCTGCCAGCCGACGAGCAACACCTGACCGCCGAATCGCGCTCCAGCGCTGCTCAAATCGCCCAGCCGCTGAAGACCGTTGCTGAAGGTGGTGCTGATCGTCTGATCGAACGTAGTGCCCGCGTTGCCGAAGGTGGCTCCGATCGCCTGATCGAACGTAGTGGCCGTGTTGCCGAAGGCGGCTCGGATCGCCTGATCGAACGTAGTGGCCGCGTTGCCGAGGGTGGTTCCGATCGCCTGATCGAACGTACTGGCCGCGTTGCCGAAGGTGGCTCCGATCGCCTGATCGAACGTACTGGCCGCGTTGCCGAGGGTGGTTCCGATCGCCTGATCGAACGTAGTGGCCGCGTTGCCGAAGGTGGTTCCGATCGCCTGATCGAACGTACTGGCCGCGTCGCCGAGGGTGGTTCCGATCGCCTGATCGAACGTACTGGTCGCGTTGCCGAGGGTGGTTCCGATCGCCTGATCGAACGTACTGGCCGTGTTGCCGAGGGTGGTTCCGATCGCCTGGTTGAAATCAGCCGTGTGAGCTGATCGCCATGACTGAAAAGAACAACCTATGTCACAACGCCAGCTCCCCTCCAGGCCCGGTCCATTGACCGGGCTTTGTTTTTTTAACTAGAGTGCCCAGCCTTACCGCCATAGAAGCCCGCACCATGCTGCCGCGCGCCGAACAGAAGCTACAGACCCGCCAGGCCCTGCTCGATGCTGCCTGCCAGCTCATGGAGAGTGGCCGTGGTTTCGGCAGTATCAGCCTGCGCGAAGTGGCAAAGACGGCCGGCATCGTACCCACCGGTTTTTACCGGCATTTTTCCGACATGGACGCCTTGGGCCTGGCCCTGGTTGCCGAGGTCGACACCACCTTCCGCCAGACCATCCGCCTGGTGCGCCAGAACGAATTCGAACTGGGCGGCATCACCGACGCCTCTGTGCGCATCTTTCTCGATGTGGTCGCCGCCCACCGTGCGCAGTTCCTGTTCCTCGCCCGTGAGCAGTACGGCGGTTCACAGGCCGTACGCCAGGCCATTGCCCGCCTGCGCCAGGACATCAGCGACGACCTGGCCACCGACCTGGCGCGGATGAAGCGCTGGCAGCACCTGGACAGCGCCGCGCTGGCGGTGATGGCCGACCTGGTGGTGAAAACCGTGTTCGCCACCTTGCCAGAGCTTATCGACAGCCCCGAAGCGGGTTATCCACAGGCGTTGACGCCCCAGGAAAAGATCACCCAGCAGTTGCGCTTCATCTTCGTAGGGGCGCGGCATTGGCAGGGGCTTGGCAACCCGAGCTGATCGGTAGCCTGTTCTGCTACCATGGCGCCCTGCCCGACAGCGACGAGCGCCGAAATGTCCGACCCCCGCCCCACCCTGCCCGAACTGGCCCGCTTCAACCAGCACTTCGCCGAACGCATCGTGCCGTTGTGGCAAGGCCCGGGCTGGAACGCCGACATGGCCCTGCCTTACGAGGCACTGGACGCCCAGCACCAGCCATTGCCGGTGCAGCGCTACCGGGCCATGGCCTGCGCGCGTCAGCTTTACCTGTTCAGCAGCCGCATCGGGCAACCGGGCGCAGCCGAGCGTGCGGCGGCCTTGTTCCGCTCGTTGCAGAAGCACTTCCACGACGCCGAACACGGCGGCTGGTTCTACAGCATCGACGCCCAGGGCAAACCGCTGGACCGGCGCAAGGACCTCTACACCCACGCGTTCATCGTCTTCGCCTGTGCGCACTACTGGGGCAAGGTGCGTGAAAACCTGGTGGAGTCCACGCTGAACGCCGCGCTGGACATCATCGACCAGCAGTTCGCCCGCGACGACGGCCTGTACGAAGCCAGCCTCGCTGAAGACTGGGCAGACCTTGGCAGCGGCCCGCTGCAGAACCCGCAGATGCACCTGGCCGAAGCCTTCCTGCAGGTGCTGGCGGTGCGTGACGACAAGCATGCCCGGCAGTCCTTGCTGCACCTGTGCGACGCGCTGCAGGAACACTTCATCGACCCCGCCCACGGCCTGATGCTGGAAAAGCCACGCGGCACTGTGGATAACTGGTTCGAGCCGGGGCACCAGTTCGAGTGGTTCTACCTCCTGCATACCTCGCCACTGCTGCGAGATACGCCGCTGCATGCGTCCATCGACCGGGCTTTCGGCTACGCCGAGCAATACGGGGTGAAGGATGCCGCTGTGCTGGCGATGCTGGATGTGGATGGCCGGGTGCTCGACGCCACCCAGCGGATCTGGGCACAGGCGGAATACCTGCGGGCGCTGGTGTTGCGGACAGGGGGCGAGAGCAAGCTTGCCGGGCAGTTGCAGGCTCTGGAAACGCGGTTCCTGCGTGAGGCGGGCTGGTATGAGTGCCGGGATGGGCAAGGCAGTGTCAGCCGGCATGATATGCCTTCGACTACGCCCTACCACTTGGCGACTTGCCTGGAAGGGTTGCAGCGCCTGGGCTGACGCTTTCGCAGCACAAGGCTGCTCCTACAGGGAAAGCGGCGCACCTGAAACCAGTGCCAATCCTGTAGGAGCAGCCTTGTGCTGCGAATGGGCCGCAAAGCGGCCCCGCCTTTTGATCAGGCCTTGACCGACCGGTCGATCGAGAACCCTGCCCAGTCCTGGCTCACCGGCATCAGCTCGAGGCTGTTGATATTGATATGCGCCGGCTGGTTGAGGATCCAGAAGATGGTCTCGGCGATGTCCTGCGGCTGGATCGGCTCGGCACCGGCGTAGGTGGCGTCGTATTTGGCCTGGTCACCGCCAAAGCGCACCAGCGAGAACTCGCTCTCGCACAGGCCCGGCTCGATATTGCTCACGCGCACGCCCGTACCCCGCAGGTCGCAGCGCAGGCTCAACGAGAACTGGCCGACGAAGGCCTTGGTGCCGCCATACACGTTGCTGCCTGGGTACGGGTAGTTGCCCGCCACGGAACCTACGTTAAGGATCGACGCCCCACGGCCATGGGCGATCAGCCGTGGCAGCAGCAGGCGAGTGGTGTACATCAGGCCCTTGATGTTGGTATCGACCATGGTTTCCCAGTCGTCCAGGCTGCAGTTCTGCGCCGCGTCCACCCCTAGCGCCAGGCCTGCGTTGTTGACCAGGCCGCGCAACTTGTCGAAGCCGGCCGGCAAGTTGGCGATGGCCTGCTCCATGGCCTTGCGGTCACGCACGTCGAGCACCAGGCCGTGTACTTCGGTCTTGGCAGACAGCTCGGCACACAGGGCGTCCAGGCGCTCCTTGCGGCGGCCTGTGAGCACCAGCTTCCAGCCGGCTTCGGCGAAGCGGCGGGCAGTGGCCTCACCGAAACCGGAAGTCGCGCCAGTGATGAATACGGTGGACGTCATGCTCTGTTCCTCACGGTGGATTGTCATCGGCAGTCTTGCAGCATGCCCGCGCCGCGTGCTTGCAGCAACCCGCCCGGAATACTGTTCATTTTTTGCTCATATGTGGCAAACCCTTACAGCAGACGGCTCGGCACCAGCTATGCGCACGTTATCCACAAGGCTTTCCCCACGGATTGGGGGCAACTTGTCCACGGTACGGAACCCTTTCAGCGACTTATGGTCGGTGGATATCTTTTCGGTGATGGCGCAAGGCTTTCAAGCATGCCGTCTGCAGCGGTCTGTCCAAGGTTTTTTCACAGGGTTATCCACAGGTTTTGCGCGAGCCTTGGAATGAATGCAGGGCTTTGAAAAACCTGGGAAAATCATCCACAAGGCGCCTGTGATCAAAAAATGATCATGAAGCTGCAGGGCTTGGTATCAAAGGGCTTGAGCGAGATGCCACCATGTTTTCCACAGGCGGTTCCACATTAACCGTGGAAAAAATGATCCTGTGGAAACAAGGGTTTGTGGTGGGGTTGTGGAGTAATTGGGGAGAGGTGTTCGAAAGGTTGTCCACATTGGCTTCGAGGGCCGCAAAGCGGCCCCCGAATGCGACTCAATGCCCGCCGAGATAGGCGTTGCGCACTTCTTCGTTGACCAACAGCTCCTGACCCGTCCCGCTCATGCGAATCTGCCCGTTGACCATCACATAAGCCCGGTCCGACAGTTTCAGCGCATGGTTGGCGTTCTGCTCAACCAGGAAGATGGTCATGCCGGTCTTGGCCAGCTCACGCAGGGTCGAGAAGATCTGTTTGACCACGATCGGCGCCAGCCCCAGCGATGGCTCGTCCAGCAGCAACAACTTTGGCCGGCTCATCAGCGCGCGGGCAATTGCCAGCATCTGCTGCTCGCCACCAGACATGGTCATGGCCCTCTGGTTACGCCGCTCTTTCAAGCGCGGGAACAGCTCGTACATGCGCTGCATGTCTTCGTCGGCATGCTTGTCACCGATGGGGATGGTACCCATCATCAGGTTCTCCTCGACCGTCATGTCGGGGAACACCCGGCGCCCTTCCGGCGACTGGGCGATGCCGTTGGAGGCAATGTAATGCGACGACTTGCGAGTGATGTCGGTGCCGCGGTACACGATATGCCCCGACGCCGCCCGCGGCTGGCCGAAGATCGACATCAGCAGGGTCGACTTGCCAGCGCCGTTGGCGCCGATCAGGCTGACCGTCTCACCTTCATTGATGTGCATCGAGACTTTCTTCAGCGCCTGGATAGGGCCGTAGAACACGTCCAGGTCCTTCAATTCCAGAATGGGTGCACTCATACCAGTTCCTCTTCATCTGCACCCAGGTAGGCGGCGATCACCGTCGGGTTGTGGCGGATATCCTGCGGCGCGCCTTCGGCAATCACGTTGCCGTGGTCGAGCACCACGATATGATCGGAAATGCTCATGACCATGCCCATGTCGTGTTCGATCAGCACCACGGTAATGTCGTGCTCGTCGCGCAGCACGCGGATCATGCGGCTGAGGGCCTCGGTTTCCTGTGGGTTCAGGCCAGCCGCCGGTTCGTCCAGGCAGATGATCTTCGGCCGCGTGCACATCGCCCGGGCGATTTCCAGGCGGCGCTGCTGGCCGTACGACAACTCGCCAGCCAGGCGGTTGGCGCAATCGACCAGGTCGACCACTTCCAGCCAGTAGAACGCGTGGTCCAGCGCGTCGCTCTCGGCCTTGCGGTAGGCCTTGGTGTTGAGTACCCCGGCCAGCAGGTTGCGGTTGACCCACATGTGCTGCGCCACCAGCAGGTTCTCCACCACCGACATTTCCTTGAACAGGCGAATGTTCTGGAAGGTGCGTGCCAGGCCGGCGCGGTTGACCAGGTGGGTACCGCCGAACATCTTGTAGTACATGCGGTTGGCGAAGCGCGCCGGGGAGACGAAGTCTGCCGCCTGGAAGCGCTCGCCAAGGAGCTGGATGACATTGGTGTGGCTACCGCGCACGTTCAGTTCGATGCGCCCGCCACTGGCCTTGTAGAACCCGGTCAGGCAGTTGAACACCGTGGTCTTGCCCGCACCGTTGGGGCCGATCAGGGCGAAGATCTGGTTGCGCCGGACCTTCAGGCTGACATCGCTGAGCGCCTTGATGCCGCCAAACTGCATCATCAGGTTGTCGACCGAGAGAATGATATCGTCGCTCATGGCGCCACTCCTTTACGCGGGGTCACACCGGTACGGCTGATGCGGATCAGCCCACGCGGTCGCCAGATCATCATCAGCACCATCAACACACCGAACAGCAGCACGCGGTATTCGGAGAAGCTGCGCAGCAGCTCGGGTGCCACGGTCAGCACGAAGGCGGCAATCACCACGCCTACGGTCGAGCCCATACCACCGAGCACGACGATGGCGAGGATCAGCGCCGACTCGAAGAAGGTGAACGACGACGGGTTGACGAAGCCCTGGTAGGTGGCAAAGAACACCCCGGCCAAGCCGGCGGTGGAGGCACCCAGGGTAAACGCCGAGAGCTTGACCAGTACGTGGTTCAGGCCCATCGAGCGGCAGGCGATCTCGTCTTCGCGTAGCGCTTCCCAGGCACGGCCGACCGGCATGCGGGTCAGGCGATGCTTGATGTAGAGCACTGCAAGCACGACGATGAACAGCACCGCGTAGATGAACACGAACTTGAGGTTGGCGTTGTAATCGAAGCCGAAGAACTCGTGGATTGGTACCCCACCGTCCTTGGCCCTACGGCCGAACTCCAGGCCGAAGAAGGTCGGCGCCGGTGCCGGCATACCGTTGGGGCCGCCGGTGAACGACAACCAGTTGTTCAGCACCAGGCGGATAATCTCGCCGAAGCCCAGGGTCACGATCGCCAGGTAGTCGCCGTGCATCCGCAACACCGGGAAACCGAGTATGCACCCCGCCAGCGCCGCAGCTATGGCCGCCAGTGGCAGCACGCTCCAGAAGCCCAGGCCAAGGTACTGATAACCCAGCGCCAGGCCGTACGCGCCGATGGCATAAAACGCCACATAGCCCAGGTCGAGCAGGCCGGCCAGGCCGACCACGATGTTCAGCCCCAGGCCCAGCAGCACGTAGATCAGGCCGAGGATGACGACGGTCAGCAGGTACTTGTTGGCGAAGATCGGGAAGACGATGGCGATCACCACCAGCGCCGGGATGATATAGCGCAGCCGCGATACGTAGTTCGGCGCGCGCACATGCACGCC
This sequence comes from Pseudomonas sp. SA233, assembly GCF_054792385.1. Classification (NCBI taxonomy): domain Bacteria; kingdom Pseudomonadati; phylum Pseudomonadota; class Gammaproteobacteria; order Pseudomonadales; family Pseudomonadaceae; genus Pseudomonas; species Pseudomonas sp. SA233. Next base: position 5,123,486 of record NZ_CP096449.1, read on the forward strand.
CGAGCCACCGCTTTCGAAGCCCTGGAGCATGCGCGAGCCGGCAGCTGTCTGCAAGTACAGGCTGAGCAGGAAGCGGCCCAGCATCACCCCGCCAACCAGCCAGGCCACACGCCGCGGCTCGGCATTGAAGGTGTAGCCGTCGAGCACCACGCCAACGACAGGGCCGAACACGATGAGTGCCAGCAGGCCGGCGACGATGGTCTCCAGCAGGCTGCGTTTGATATCGAAACTTTTGGTTTCAGGAACAGAGGCAGTTTTGGCAATGGACATGTTCACACCTTAGCCACGAGCGGGCGACCCAGCAGGCCTTGTGGGCGGAAGATAAGGATCATCACCAGCAGCGAGAAGCTGAACACGTCCTTGTAGTCGGAGTTGATCAGGCCAGAGAACAGCGACTCGGAAATGCCCAGGATGATCCCGCCGAGCATGGCGCCAGGCAGCGAGCCGATACCGCCGAGCACCGCGGCGGTAAACGCCTTGATGCCGATGATGAAGCCGGCGTAGAAGTCGAAGGTGCCGTAGTTCATGGTGATCAGCACGCCGGCCAGGGCAGCCATAACCGCACCGATGACGAACACGTAGGAAATCACCCGGTCGGTGTTGATGCCCAGGATCGAGGCCATCTTGCGGTCTTGCTGGGTGGCACGGCACATGCGGCCGAGCTTGGTGTACTTGATCACATAGGTGAGCAGGCCCATGCCAACGAAGGCTGCCACCAGGATGAAGATCTTGGTGTAGGTAAGTTGCACGAAGCCGGTGCCCACTTCGACACGCCAGGCGCCTTCCAGCAGGGTTGGCACGCCTTGCTGGCGGGCGCCCTGGCTGATCTGCGCGTAGTTCTGCAGGATCAGCGAGATGCCGATGGCACTGATCAGTGGTGCCAGGCGGGTGGAGTTGCGCAGGGGTTTGTAGGCGATGCGTTCGATGGTGAAGCCGTACACGCCGGTGACGACGATGGTGAACAACAGGGTGCCCAGCATCAACAGGGGGAACGACTCGATACCGAAATAAGCCAGCAATGCCAGGCTGATCGCCGCGAGGTACGCGGAAATCATGTACACCTCGCCGTGCGCGAAGTTGATCATGCCGATGATGCCATAGACCATTGTGTAGCCGATGGCGATCAGGCCATAGACCGACCCGAGGGTCAGGCCGTTGACCAGTTGCTGCAGGAAAATACCATCCATAACGCAATCTCACCTGATTGAGATTGCACGAGCGCCGACCACGGCGGGCCTGGAACAGGCGGCCCTCGCAGCGCAGTACTGTGCAGATCTACGGATAAAGACAGGTACCGCGGGGCTTTGGCCCGGGGGCTGACGCGCCCGGGCCGTGGGCCGTTGTTATTTTTGTTTTTCCAGCTGGTGGTACTTGCCTTGGGCATCCCACTGGTAAACCACGTAGTCGGAGACGGTCAGGTCACCCTTCGAGTCCCACTTTTTCTCGCCCATGACGGTCTTCACCGGGTTGGCCTTGAGCCACTTGGCAGCGTCTTCGCCCTTGTTCGACTTGGCGCCGTTGAACGCGGCAGCCAGGGCCTGCAGCGAGGCGTAGGCGTACAGGGTGTAGCCTTCAGGTTCGGTACCGGCCTTGCGGAACTCCTCCACCACCGCCTTGCTGTCCGGGAGCAGGCGCGGGTCGGCGCCGAAGGTCATGTACACGCCATCGACGTATTGCGCGCCGCCAGCGGTGGACACCAGTTCGTCGGTGACGATGCCGTCATCGGACATGAACTTGACGTCCTTCAGGCCCTGCTCGCGCAGCTGGCGTACCAGCGGGCCGGCTTCCGGGTGCAGGCCGCCGAAGTAGACAACGTCGGCACCGGTGGAACGGATCTTGGTGACCACGGCACTGAAGTCCTTCTCGCCGCGGGTCAGGCCTTCGTACAGCACCGGCTTGACGCCGCGTTTTTCCAGCTGTGCCTTGGTCGCGTCGGCCAGGCCTTGGCCGTAGGTGTCCTTGTCGTGCAGCACCGCGACTTTCTTGCCCTTGAGCACGTCGACGATGTAATCGCCGGCGACGATGCCCTGCTGGTCGTCACGGCCGCACATGCGGAACATGGCGCCCAGACCGCGCTCGGTAACCTGTGGGTTGGTGGAGCCCGGGGTGATGGCGATGACGCCAGCCTCGTCATACACCTCGGAGGCCGGGATGGTGTTGGAAGAACAGAAGTGGCCTACCACGCCAATCACCTTGTCCTGGTCGACCAGGCGGTTGGCCACGGCCACGGCCTGTTTCGGCTCGCAGGCGTCATCGCCCTTGACCAGTACGATTTTCTCGCCATTCACGCCACCGGCGGCGTTGATCTTGTCGGCCGCTGCCTGCGCACCTTTCATGTACTGCTCGCCAAACGCTGCGTTAGCCCCGGTCATCGGGCCCGCTACACCGATCTTGACGTCGGCCTGAACATACGAAGAAACACCCAGTGCCGTAGCTACGGCCAGAGCCAGGAAACCTTTCTTGTAAAACGTCTGCGACATGAGGTGGTGCTCCTAGAGTTTTTTTGGTTGGCACTACAACTTCTCAGCCCTGTGCTCAGAGCAAGGGCCGTGCCATAGGTTTTGTCTTCCGGCAAAACACACTGCGCAGGTTGCCTGCAGGCGACCGACGGCCTTTTCTTTATTGAGCGTGCAACCGTCTGCCACGCGGCAGGCGCCACCAGACGTACAGACAAGGAGCAACCGTCGAGTGCCATCATTGCAACCCTGGCAAGTGTTTACGTGCAACCGCCCTGTAACAGCGGACGTCACCGAACTGCACACAGCTGGTGCGCGACTGCTACAGGCGGCACCGTTTCAAGGCTAGCTGGTGCACGAAAAAAACACGCGGTTTTGGCAGATACGCGGCCCTGTGGGAGCGGGTTCACCCGCGAAGAGGCCAGCCCAGACACAACAAGGCCAAAAAGGCTGGCACAATGTCCGCCATTCGCCGCTTCCGGAGCCCCACTGATGAGCGAGAGCGCATTCGCCGAGCGCATCGTGCACAACCTGCTCGACACCGACTTCTACAAACTCACCATGATGCAGGGCGTGCTGCACAACTACCCGGATGCCGACGTTGAATGGGAATTCCGCTGTCGCAACGGCGAGGACCTGCGCCCATACCTCGGCGAGATCCGCAACCAGCTAGAACTGCTCAGCGACCTCACCCTGGATGACGGCCAGCTGGCCTTTCTCGAACGAATCAGCTTTCTCAAACCAGATTTCCTGCGCTTTCTGCGCCTGTTCCGCTTCAACCTGCGCTACGTACGCCTGGGGATAGATAACGACCAGCTGTTCCTGCGCCTGAAAGGTCCGTGGCTGCATGTGATCCTGTTCGAAGTGCCGCTGCTGGCGATCATCAGCGAAGTGCGCAACCGCCATCTGCACCCGCGCATGCGCCTGGCCGAGGCCCGCGACCAGCTATACCGCAAGTTCGACTGGCTGCGCGCGCATGCCAACGAAGATGAACTGGCCGAACTGCAGGTGGCCGACTTCGGCACCCGCCGACGCTTTTCCAGCCGCGTGCAGGAAGAGGTGGTGCGCGTGCTGCGCGACGATTTCCCAGGCCGCTTCGTCGGTACCAGCAACGTCGACCTGGCATGGAAACTGGATATCAAGCCGCTGGGTACCATGGCTCATGAATGGATCATGGCCCACCAGCAACTCGGCCCGCGACTGATCGACAGCCAGATCGCCGCGCTGGACTGCTGGGTGCGCGAGTACCGCGGCCTGCTCGGTATCGCCCTGACCGACTGCATCACCATGGATGCCTTCCTTGGCGATTTCGATCTGTACTTCGCCAAGCTGTTCGACGGCCTGCGCCACGACTCGGGCGAACCGGTGGCATGGGCGGAAAAAGCCATTGCCCATTACCAGAAACTGGGTATCGACCCGATGACCAAGACCCTGGTGTTTTCCGACGGTCTCAACCTGACCCGCTCGCTGGAAATCTTCCGAGCCCTGCGCGGTCGCATCAACGTCAGCTTTGGCATCGGCACCAACCTGACTTGCGACATCCCGGGTGTGGCCCCGATGAGCATCGTGCTTAAAATGACCGACTGCAACGGCGCGCCGGTAGCGAAGATCTCGGACGAAGCCGCCAAGACCCAATGCCGCGACGAGAACTTCGTCGCCTACATGCGCCATGTATTCAAAGTCCCCAGCAAGGAGTAACCCATGCAAGCGGTTCAGCAAGAGATTGCCCAGGCGCTGAAGGTACAGCCGCCGTTCGCCGACGCCGCCGCGCTCGAGGCCGAAGTCGCCCGGCGTGTGGCGTTCATCAAGGATTGCCTGGCCAACGCCCGGTTCAAGACCCTGGTGCTGGGCATCAGCGGCGGCGTCGACTCACTGACCGCCGCCCTGCTCGCTCAGCGCGCCATCAACGAGCTGCGCGCCGAAACCGGTGACAAGGCCTACACCTTCATCGCCGTACGCCTGCCTTACCAGGTCCAGCATGACGAGCATGACGCCCAGGCGTGCCTGGAAGTGATCAAGGCCGACGAAGTGCACACCGTGGATATCGCCCCGGCAGTACGGGCGCTGGCGGCTGAAGTGGTGGAGTTGAAGAACGGCTCGCCGACGCTGGTGGACTTCGTGGTCGGCAACGTCAAGGCACGCACCCGCATGGTCGCCCAGTACACCATCGCCGGTGCCCGCGCAGGCCTGGTGATCGGCACCGACCACGCCGCCGAGGCAGTGATGGGCTTCTTTACCAAGTTCGGTGATGGTGCCTGCGACCTGGCGCCGCTGAGCGGGCTGGTGAAGAACCAGGTGCGGGCGATTGCGCGCAGCTTCGGTGCGCCGGAGTCACTGGTGGAGAAGGTGCCGACTGCGGACCTGGAAGACCTGGCACCGGGCAAGCCGGACGAAGCCTCCCATGGCGTGACCTACCAGCAGATCGATGCCTTCCTGCATGGGCAGCCGGTTGACCAGGAAGCGTTCGATATCATCGTCGCTACCTACCGCAAGACCCAGCACAAGCGCGAACTGCCGTTCGCCCCTTGATCAGGCTGTAGAAAGACCTGTGGGAGCGGGTTCGGCGCCCCGGTGAACCCGCTCCCACAGGGTTCACCGTCAGCCTTTGATTACTTGACGACGACCTTGCCCTTCATCATCGAGATGTGGCCCGGGAAGGTGCAGAAGAAGCTGTAGTCGCCACCGGCTTCCAGCTTGGTAGCGTCGAACTTCACCTCGGTCTCCTTCTCAGGAGCACCAATCATCTTGGTGTGGGCGATGATCGCGGCGTTGTCAGCCTTGATGTAGTCCTTTTCCAGACCCTGGCTCATGCCTTCGGTGGCAATGCCCTGCATGTCGGCAGTCTTGCTGATCACCAGGTTGTGGCCCATGACGTTCTTCGGCAGGTTACCGGAGTGGGTCAGTTTGACGGTGAATTCCTTGCAGCTCTTGTCGACGGTGATTTCTTTGGTGTTGTAGGACATCTGGTCGGTGGAGTCGACAGTCACCGAGCACTCGGCTGCGAAGACAGAAGCGCTGGCGAGGGTCAGCAGGGATACCGCTACAGCTTTCGCAAACATCATGAATCTCCTTGGCAGGGTTTTATCAATTGCGAGACTGCCTGAAACCGTTCAGCCCCTTGCTGATATGGGTCAAGGGGCTGTCAAGAGGCCAGCCAGTAGAATTGTTCAATGGATTGTATACAACCAATTCAAGGGCACATCATGCCCTTTTATTGGACGATGGGACAACCTCTCATTTAGGAGCAATACGAAATGACCCTTGGTAGCCTGATGAACAGCCTGCTGGCGGCCTACGCCCATGGAGCGACCGGCGCCATCTGCGAATTCTCCCGACCGGAGTGAAACCAGCCTTGGAACTGTAGGACATGGGCCTTACCCTGTCAGCCTGAGTGACTGGAGATGAGCAATGCCCGTACGTTCCGTTTGTGTGTTCTGCGGCGCCAGCATTGGTGCCAACCCCGCTTACCGTGAAGCAGCCATCGCGCTTGGCCAGGCGATAGCCCGTCGCGGCCTGACCCTGGTCTATGGCGGCGGCGCAGTTGGCCTGATGGGCACCGTCGCTGACGCGGCCATGGCGGCCGGTGGCGAAGTGATCGGAATCATCCCCGAGAGCCTGATGAATGCCGAAATCGGCCACAAGGGCCTCAGCCGCCTGGAAGTGGTCGACGGCATGCACGCGCGCAAGGCACGCATGGCCGAACTGAGCGACGCCTTTATCGCCCTGCCCGGTGGGCTGGGTACGCTGGAGGAGTTGTTCGAGGTATGGACCTGGGGGCAATTGGGCTATCACGCCAAGCCGCTGGGGCTGCTGGATGTGAACGGTTTCTACGAGAAGCTGGGCGGGTTCCTCGACCATATCGTCGAAGAAGGCTTCGTGCGGCCGCAGCATCGGGCGATGTTGCTGCTGGGGCAGCAGCCCGATGAGCTGCTGGACGGGATGGACAGCTTTGTTGCGCCGGTGGCGCCGAAGTGGGTCGACAAGAAGCCCGACTAAACCTGTAACAGGGGCTGCTTTGCAGCCCGATCGCCGGCAAGCCGGCTCCCACAAGTACAGTGCAAGCCTTGGGCTTTGTGCAAATCCTGTGTGTGGGCTTGCCGGCGATTGGGCCGCAAAGCGGCCCCCGAGATCAGCGCGGGATCACTGGCTGACGCGGCTTCTTGTTGCCTTTGCCACCCTTGGCCGCTTCCTTGCGCTCCTTGGCCGCCTGCTGGTTACGTGCAAACGCTTCGGCCTTGGCTTTTTCACGCTTGTCCCACGGTTTGCTGCCATCACTGCCACGCGGCGGCAGGCCGGTGTGCTGGGTAAGGACCTTTTGCTCCTTGCCCACCTTGTGGCTACCCGCCGGGGTCGAGTTCTTGCGGCGAGCACTCTGGTAGGTATCGGTCTGCGGCTGGTGCAGCGGGATCAGCTGGTGCTTGCCCGGCCCGATCAGGTCGGCACGGCCCATGCGCTGCAGCGCCTCACGAAGCATCGGCCAGCCCTTCGGATCGTGGTAACGCAAGAACGCCTTGTGCAGACGACGCTGCTCCTCGCTCTTGACGATCTCCACACCCTCGCTCTTGTAGGTCACCTTGCGCAGCGGGTTCTTGCCCGAGTGGTACATGGCCGTGGCCGAAGCCATCGGCGACGGGTAAAACGCCTGCACCTGGTCGGCACGGAAGCCGTTGCCCTTCAGCCACAGGGCCAGGTTCATCATGTCTTCGTCGGTGGTGCCTGGGTGGGCGGCGATGAAGTACGGGATCAGATACTGCTCCTTGCCCGCCTCTTTCGAGAACTTCTCGAACATGCGCTTGAAGCGGTCATAGGTGCCAATACCCGGCTTCATCATCTTGTCCAGCGGGCCACGCTCGGTGTGCTCAGGGGCAATCTTCAGGTAACCACCGACATGGTGGGTGACCAGCTCCTTGACGTACTCCGGCGACTCCACCGCCAGGTCATAACGCAGGCCAGAGGCAATCAGGATCTTCTTCACACCCGGCAGGGCACGAGCCTTGCGGTACAGCTCGATCAGCGAGCTGTGGTCGGTGTTGAGGTTTTCGCAGATGCCCGGGAATACGCACGACGGCTTGCGGCAGTGCTTCTCGATGTCATGGCTCTTGCAGGCGATGCGGTACATGTTGGCAGTCGGGCCGCCAAGGTCGGAGACCACGCCGGTGAAGCCCGGCACCTTGTCACGCATCTCTTCGATTTCGTGCAGGATCGACTCGTGCGAGCGGTTCTGGATGATGCGGCCTTCGTGCTCGGTGATCGAGCAGAAGGTGCAGCCACCGAAGCAGCCACGCATGATGTTCACCGAGAAGCGGATCATCTCGTAGGCCGGGATGCGCTCCTTGCCGTAGGCCGGGTGCGGCACACGGGCATAGGGCATGCCGAACACGTAGTCCATTTCCTCGGTGCTCATGGGGATGGGTGGCGGGTTGAACCACACATCCACTTCGCCATGCTTCTGTACCAGGGCGCGGGCGTTGCCCGGGTTCGTCTCCAGGTGCAGCACCCGGTTGGCATGGGCATAGAGTACCGGGTCGTTACGCACCTTTTCGAACGACGGCAGGCGGATCACCGACTTTTCCCGGGTCATGCTCGGGCTGTCGAGAATCTGTACGACCTTGGCTTCGTTCGGGTCCTCCTGGTCGCCCTTGGCCTGCTCGATGGCACATGCCTGGGTGTCCTGGGTATTCACGTACGGGTTGATGATCTTGTCGACGCGGCCCGGGCGGTCGATGCGGGTCGAATCGATCTCGTACCAGCCCTGAGGCGTGTCGCGACGCACGAAAGCAGTGCCGCGCACATCGGTGATGGTCTCGATCTTCTCGCCGTTGGACAGGCGCTGGGCCACCTCGACCACCGCGCGCTCGGCGTTGCCGAACAGCAGGATGTCGGCGCTGGCGTCGATCAGGATCGAGTGACGGACCTTGTCCTGCCAGTAGTCGTAGTGGGCGATGCGGCGCAGCGAAGCCTCGATGCCGCCCAGTACGATCGGCACGTGCTTGTAGGCTTCCTTGCAACGCTGGCTGTACACCAGGCTGGCACGGTCCGGACGCTTGCCGGCCAGGCCACCAGGGGTGTAGGCGTCGTCAGAACGGATCTTCTTGTCCGCGGTGTAGCGGTTGATCATCGAGTCCATGTTGCCCGCGGCCACACCGAAGAACAGGTTCGGCTCGCCGAGCTTCATGAAGTCGTCTTTCGACTGCCAGTTCGGCTGGGCGATGATGCCTACGCGGAAGCCCTGTGCCTCCAGCAGGCGGCCGATGATGGCCATGCCGAACGACGGGTGGTCGACGTAGGCATCACCGGTCACGATGATGATGTCGCAGGAATCCCAGCCGAGCAGATCCATCTCCTCCCTGCTCATCGGCAGGAAAGGTGCTGGCCCGAAACATTCGGCCCAGTACTTGGGATAGTCGTAGAGTGGTTTGGCTGCTTGCATGTCAGTGACCGGTTCTGGTGTGCAGGGAAATCGCGGGCGCGGAATATAGCACAAATTTTGACCAAATCCGACGATGGTTGTCGGATTCATGGCTTGCCGGCGATGAGGCCGGTGGCTTATTCGTCGTCGTCGAAGTTGTACATGCCCGGTGCAAGGTTCTCGAAGCGGGTGTACTTACCGATGAACGCTAGCCGCACGAAGCCGATCGGGCCGTTACGCTGTTTACCGATGATGATTTCCGCCACCCCCTTGTGTTCGGTCTCGGGGTGGTACACCTCATCGCGGTAGACGAACATGATCACGTCGGCGTCCTGCTCGATCGCACCGGATTCACGCAAGTCGGAGTTCACAGGGCGTTTGTTCGGGCGCTGTTCCAGGGAGCGGTTCAGCTGCGACAGGGCGATGACCGGGCAGTTGAATTCCTTGGCCAAAGCCTTGAGCGAGCGGGAGATCTCGGAAATCTCGTTGGTCCGGTTGTCACCGGCCGAGCCCGGGATTTGCATCAGCTGCAGGTAGTCGACCATGATCATGGCGATTTCGCCGTGCTCGCGGGCCAGACGACGGGTACGCGCGCGCATTTCAGAGGGGCTGATACCGGCAGTATCGTCGATGAAAAGCTTGCGGTCGTTGAGCAGGTTCACCGCCGAGGTCAGGCGCGGCCAGTCATCGTCGTCCAGCTGGCCGGAACGCACTTTGGTCTGGTCGATACGGCCAAGGGACGAGAGCATACGCATGATCAGCGATTCACCTGGCATCTCGAGGGAGAACACCAGTACCGCCTTGTCGGTACGCAGTACGGCGTTTTCCACCAGGTTCATGGCGAAAGTGGTCTTACCCATCGACGGTCGGCCGGCGACGATGATCAGGTCGGCTGGCTGCAGGCCGCTGGTCTTCTCGTCGAGGTCGGTGAAACCGGTGGATACGCCGGTGATGTCACTGTCGGAGTTGAACAGCGTGTCGATGCGGTCGATGGCCATGGTCAACAGTTCGTTGACCCCAACCGGGCCGCCGGTTTTCGGGCGAGCCTCGGCGATCTGGAAGATCTGCCGCTCGGCGTCGTCGAGAATTTCTTCGGCGTTGCGCCCTTGCGGGTTGAACGCATTGTCGGCGATATCGGTACTGATGCTGATCAGCTGGCGCAGGGTGGCGCGCTCGCGAATGATCGCGGCGTAGGCCTTGATGTTGGCCACCGACGGGGTGTTCTTGGCCAGCTCGGCCAGGTAAGCCAACCCACCGACTTGCGAAGAAAGGCCTTCCTTGTCCAACTGCTCGTGCAGCGTCACCACGTCGAATGGCTGGTTGGCGTCGGCCAACTTGTGCACGGCACGGAAGATCAGGCGGTGGTCATGCCGGTAGAAGTCGCCATCCGATACCTGGTCCAGCACCCGCTCCCAGGCGTTGTTGTCCAGCATCAGGCCACCGAGCACGGCCTGTTCGGCCTCGATGGAATGCGGCGGCACCTTCAGGGCTGCGGTTTGCAGGTCAAGCTGTTCGGAAGTGGTGATCTCGTTCATGGCCACGAAAGAATTCTGGAGGATGAAAAAGACAAAGGGCACGGCCTGTCGAAAACAGGACCGTGCCCGATGTTAACCGCCTGCCCCACAAGGAGCCAGACAGTCAGCGCAGCTTAGGCAGCTACGACGACCACGCGTACGGTGGCTTCAACGTCGCTGTGCAGGTGCACGGCTACGTCGTATTCGCCAACCTGACGGATGGTGCCGTTCGGCAGACGAACTTCAGCCTTGGCCACTTCAACGCCGGAGGCGGTCAGGGCGTCAGCGATGTCGTGGGTGCCGATCGAACCGAACAGCTTGCCTTCGTCGCCAGCGGTGGCAGTGATGGTCACTTCCAGCTCGGCCAGTTGGGCAGCGCGGCTTTCAGCCGAAGCTTTCTTGTCAGCAGCTGCTTTTTCCAGCTCGGCGCGACGCTCTTCGAACGCAGCCAGGTTGGCGGCGTTGGCAACGGTGGCCTTGCCGAATGGCAGCAGGAAGTTACGGCCGTAACCAGCCTTAACTTTTACTTTGTCGCCCAGGTTGCCCAGGTTAGCGACTTTTTCCAGCAGGATCAGTTCCATTTGGTAAAACCTCTTAACTTTTAACCTTCACCGTTCGCGGAGTCATTCCCCTTGGGGGACTTGCGACCGCGAAAATCAATCAGGCTGTCGACAATGGCCAGAACCACCAGCAACGGATAAATCAGCTGCATGATCAGCGGCAACGTCACGTACATGCCCACCAGCCAGAAACCGGCCAGTCGCCCCTGTGCCACCAGCCCGTGCATCAAGGCGATGCCGGCCAGCACCAGTACCAGGCTCGAGGCCGATGCCAGGACGATGAACTGCGGCCCGATGAACGGGGCCACCACCATCACTGCCACCAAGACCGCCATGGTCTGTTTCGGCAACTTCAGGGCGCGAAACTCGCGACCGAAGCCTCCAGGGTTGTACAACGCTGCCTGCCAGTAGCGCGCCAGCACCAAGGCCAGCACACTGAACAATTGCACCGTCACTGCTGTGGAAGCGACCAGCACAGGGCGGATCAGCTCACCGGAGAGCACCGGCTGCCCCTCGATTTTCGGCATGGCTTCGGCAAAGGCCTTGGCCAGTACATCGAAGGTTTGCGCCAGCGCCAGATCGAGCACGAGGCTGAAAGCCACGGCGAACACGGCACTGACCAGCAACACCCGGCTCCAGGGATGCTCGGCGCGCAACAGCGCAGCCAAGCCCAGGGCACCCGCGATCACCAGAAAGGTGATGGGATCGCCCATGACCCACACGGCCAGCCCGGCCAGCAGGCCGCCGGCGATGACCGTTGTAGCATCCTTGAACCCACGCCGCAGCAGCACAAGGCTGCCGGCAGCGGCACTCAACCAGAACAGCAGCGGCAGTACCGCGCTGATGACCACCACCAGGGTGGCCTGCACACGACCGCGCATGATGAAACTTGCTAACGCTCGCATGCTAATCCCTTACTGCTTGTCGACGACCCGGTCTCAGCGGCCGTGGCTGTCGGTGTAGGGCAGCAGGGCCAGGAAGCGGGCGCGCTTGATAGCGGTAGCCAGCTGACGCTGATAACGAGCTTTGGTACCGGTGATACGGCTTGGAACGATCTTGCCGGTTTCGGATACGTAAGCTTTCAGGGTGTTGAGATCTTTGAAGTCGATCTCTTTCACGTCTTCAGCAGTGAAGCGGCAGAATTTACGACGACGGAAGAAACGTGCCATTTAATAGGCTCCTCTAAAGGTCCGTGGATTACTCGTCAGCGTTATCGCTGGAGTCGCTGTCATTGCTGTCGTCGCCGTCGGCGGATTCAGCATGCTCAGGACGCTCACGACGCTCACGGCGCTCGCTGCGGTTTTCTTCAGCCTTCAGCATCTCGGACTGGCCGGTAACGGCTTCGTCACGACGGATGACCAGGTTACGGATAACGGCATCGTTGTAGCGGAAGTTGTCTTCCAGCTCGGCCAGGGCCTTGCCGGTGCACTCAACGTTCAGCATCACGTAGTGAGCCTTGTGAACATTGTTGATTGCGTAGGCCAGTTGACGACGGCCCCAGTCTTCCAGGCGGTGGATCTTGCCACCATCTTCTTCGATCAGCTTGGTGTAACGCTCAACCATGCCGCCGACTTGCTCGCTCTGGTCCGGGTGAACCAGGAAGATGATTTCGTAATGACGCATGAATGCTCCTTACGGGTTAGTAGTCTGCCAGCGAATCTGGTCAGACAAGGAGTGAATGACACTGTATGTCTTGCACGGAGGGGAGGCACATGAGCGCCTGCCAGCTCGGCAAGGGGCGCAATTGTAGAGAAGGCGAGGCATACAAGCAAGGTGATTGGTGAATATTTGAACAGCCTGAAACACATTACAGACTGCCGGCCCTTTCGCGGGTAAACCCGCTCCCACAGATACCCCACAGTGCTTAGGCCTTGTGCGATCCCTGTGGGAGCGGGTTTACCCGCGAAGAGGCCGGTACAGGCTGAAGATCAGCGCTTGGCCTGACGCTGACGCACAGCCTCGAACAGGCACACGCCAGTCGCCACCGACACGTTCAGGCTGCTGACACTACCGCCCATCGGCAACTTCACCAGGAAATCGCAATGCTCGCGGGTCAACCGGCGCATGCCCTTGCCTTCCGCGCCCATGATCATCACCAACGGCCCGGTCAGGTCCTGCTGGTAGATCTCCTGCTCGGCCTCGCCGGCGGTACCTACCACCCACAGGCCACGCTGCTGCAGTTTTTCCAGGGTGCGCGCCAGGTTGGTCACGGCCACCAGCGGGATCACCTCCGCCGCGCCGCAGGCCACCTTGCGCACGACCGGCGTCAGGGTTGCGGACTTGTCCTTGGGCACCACCACTGCCGTGGCACCGGCGGCATCGGCGGTACGCAGGCAGGCGCCAAGGTTGTGCGGGTCGGTCACGCCATCCAGCACCAGGATCAGCGGGGGTGTTTCGGTGCGTTCGAGCAACTCCTCGAGCATCAACTCGCCCCAGACCTGGCTCGGGCTCACCTCGGCGACCACACCCTGGTGCACGCCTTCTACCCAGGCATCCATCTCACGACGCTCGGCCTGGCCGACCGCCACGCGATTTTCCGCAGCCAGCGCCAGCAACGCCTGCAGGCGAGGCTCGCTGCGCCCTTCCGACAGCCAGATCTGCTTGACCCGCTTCGGATGGTGCTGCAGCAATGCCTGCACGGCGTGCACGCCGTAGATCTTTTCCAGCTGACTCATGACTTGCTCTTGCTCTTGCGTGGCGCGCCGGACTTCGACGGGCCTTTACGGTGCTTGGTCGGCTTGCCGGAGGCCTTGCCACCCTTGTCCGACTTGCTGCTGGCATGGCCGCCACTGCGCGCCTCGCTCATCAGCGCCTTCTTCATTTCGCGGCTCTTGCGCACTTCGGCGTTACGCTGCACAGCGTCTTTCGGGAAGTACGCCTCGGCGGTCTCGCTCTTGCGGCTGCGCGGCTTCGGTGTGGCCTTGGCCTCGACCGGGGCCTGCTCGGCCTGGCCGGCAGCCGGTGCGGCACCACGCTGCTTGCGGCCGATCGGGGCGGCGAGGGTCTTTTCCGACACTTCGAAGTCGATCTTGCGTTCGTCCAGGTCGACGCGCATGACCTTGACCTCGATCGTGTCGCCCAGTCGGAAGCTGCGACCGGTACGCTCGCCAGACAGGCGGTGGTGCACCGGGTCGAAGTGGTAGTAGTCACCCGGCAGCGCACTGACGTGCACCAAGCCTTCCACATAGATATCGGTCAGCTCGACGAACAGGCCGAAACCGGTTACCGCAGTGATCACACCCGGGAAGGTTTCGCCGACGCGGTCCTTCATGAACTCACACTTGAGCCAGTTGACCACGTCACGGGTGGCTTCATCGGCCCGGCGCTCGGTCATCGAGCACTGCTCGCCGAGCTGCTCGAGGGTGTTCTCGTCGTACGGGTAGATACGCGCCTTGGGAATGCTCATGGCGCCAGCACGCTTGACGTGCGGGGTGTCGACCCTGGAACGGATGATGCTGCGGATGGCGCGGTGCACCAGCAGGTCCGGGTAGCGACGGATCGGCGAGGTGAAGTGGGTGTACGCCTCGTAGTTCAGGCCGAAGTGGCCGTTGTTGTCGGTGCTGTACACCGCCTGGCTCAGCGAACGCAGCATCACGGTCTGGATCAGGTGGAAGTCCGGGCGCCCGGCGATGCTCGCCAGCAGTGCCTGGTAATCCTTCGGCGACGGGTCCTTGCCCTTGTGCAGGGTCAGGCCCAGTTCGCCCAGAAAGGCGCGCAGCTTTTCCAGACGCTCCGGCGGCGGGCCGTCGTGGACGCGGTACAGGGCCGGCACCCCATGCTTCTGCAGGAATTCGGCGGTGGCCACGTTGGCCGCCAGCATGCATTCTTCGATCAGCTTGTGGGCGTCGTTGCGCACGGTCGGGCGGATTTCCGCGATCTTGCGCTCGTCACCGAAGATGATGCGGGTTTCCTGGGTCTCGAAGTCGATCGCGCCACGGGTGTGACGGGCCTCCACCAGCACCTTGTACAGGTTGTACAGGTTCTTCAGGTCCGGGACGACTGCCTTGTACTCCTCGCGCAGCGCCTTGCCCTCACGGGTGCGGGAGTGCTCGAGCATGCTGCTGACCTTGTTGTAGGTCAGGCGGGCGTGGGAGTGGATGACGCCTTCGTAGAACTGGTAGTCGACCATCTGGCCGGCTTTGTTCATGGTCATTTCGCAGACCATGGCCAGGCGATCGACATGCGGGTTCAGCGAGCACAGGCCGTTGGACAGCTCTTCGGGGAGCATCGGTACCACGCGCTCGGGGAAGTACACCGAGTTGCCGCGCTGCTGGGCCTCGACGTCCAGGGCCGAACCCAGGCGCACATAGCTGGACACGTCGGCAATGGCCACATACAGGCGCCAGCCACCGGAGAACAGGCGCAGCTTGCCCAGCGGCTCGCAATAGACGGCATCGTCGAAGTCGCGGGCGTCCTCGCCGTCGATGGTGACGAACGGCAGGTGGCGCAGGTCGACGCGCTTCTCCTTGTCCTTCTCTTCGACTTCGGAGCGGAACTTGCGCGCTTCCTTGATCACCTCTTTGGGCCAGACGTGCGGGATATCGTAGCTGCGCAGGGCAACGTCGATTTCCATGCCCGGCGCCATGTAGTTGCCGATGACCTCGACCACATCGCCTTGCGGCTGGAAGCGCGGGGTCGGCCAGTGGGTGATCTTGATCTCGACGAACTGGCCGATCTTGGCACCGCCGTTGCGCCCGGCAGTGACCAGCACTTCCTGCTGGATCTTCGGGTTGTCCGGGGTCACGTAGCCGATACCGCCTTCTTCGAAGTAACGGCCGACCACGCTTTCGTGGGCGCGGGAGATGATTTCGACCAGCACGCCTTCACGGCGGCCACGGCGGTCGACGCCAGAGACGCGGGCCAGGCCGCGGTCACCGTCGAACACCAGGCGCATTTGCGACGGGCTGAGGAACAGATCTTCGCTGCCGTCGTCCGGAATAAGGAAGCCGAAGCCGTCGCGGTGACCGGAGACGCGGCCGCAGATCAGGTCCAGCTTGTCTACCGGGGCATAAGTGCCGCGCCGGGTATAGATAAGCTGGCCATCGCGCTCCATGGCACGCAGGCGGCGGCGCAGGGCTTCGATCTGGTCTTCGTCGTACAGACCGAACTCGGCCGCCAGCTCCTCGCGTGCGGCCGGTTCGCCACGGTCGGCGAGGCGCTGCAGGATCAGCTCACGGCTGGGAATGGGGTTGTCGTATTTTTCCGCTTCGCGAGCGGCCTCGGGATCGAGGGATTGCCAATCGGCCATCAGAAGGGGTTCACCTTGGGGTATATAGATAGGAATTCTGGCATAGGCGTATTGAAACCGGAAATGTCAGCCTTGGACAGCCCCACCGGCGTGTCTGGCGAGGACGAATAGGCCTGCGGAATCAACAAGTTGAATTTTTTGAAATTTTTTTTGCTTGGGGGGTTTACAGCCCCCCGGACCGTCCGTATAGTGCGCACCACAACGACGGACAACCCCGAAGTTGTAGTAGAGATGAGCGGCGCTGTAAAGCATCAAGTAATCTCGAATGTGTGCCCAGGTGGCGGAATTGGTAGACGCGCTGGTTTCAGGTATCAGTGGCTTAACGGCCGTGGAAGTTCGAGTCTTCTCCTGGGCACCAAATATTTTCAAGTAACAGATGACCAAGGATCTGTTACTACTGTGTGAAAGCGAACGATAGTCGCCTTCCTCAGATGATGTAAAGCTTTGCCCAGGTGGCGGAATTGGTAGACGCGCTGGTTTCAGGTATCAGTGACTTAACGGTCGTGGAAGTTCGAGTCTTCTCCTGGGCACCATACAAAAACCCACTAGCTTGCTAGTGGGTTTTTTCTTGCCTGCGATTTTTGTATCCCTCCTCTTTTCGGTCATAGGTGCAAACCTGTGCCGGCCTCTTCGCGGGCGCGCCCGCTCCCACAGAATCATCACAGGCCTTCCGGCTAGTGAAATACCTGACACCTTCAGACTCTTGCACCATGGTCTGACCATGAATTTCTCGTCACCCGGCCACTTGAGAAACGATTTCGTTTACCATTGTTTCCAAATATGTAGCCGTAAGCGAGGAAGTACCCGCATGACGATCCGCCCGCAACCGCTGATGCGTACCTTGGCCGCCGCCGTGCTGAGCCTGGCCATCGGCGCTCCGGCCGCCATGGCAGACGCACCGGTCACCCTGACCATGTACAACGGTCAGCACAAGGAAATCGGCGAGGCCATCGCCAAGGCCTACGAGGCCAAGACCGGCATCCACATCGATATCCGCAAGGGCAGCAGCAACCAGCTGGCCAGCCAGATCATCGAGGAAGGCGAACGCTCACCGGCCGACATCATCTACACCGAAGAGTCCCCTCCCCTGAACAACCTGGGCGAACTGGGCCTGCTGGCGAAGATCGACGACGCCACCGCGAACATGATGCCCAAGGAGTACGTTGGCGCCAACGGCACCTGGATGGGCATTACCGCCCGTACGCGCATCGTCGTGTTCAACCCGAAGAAGGTCGACGAGAAAGACCTGCCGACCACAGTGATGGACTTTGCCAACCCCGAGTGGGAAGGCCGCGTTGGCTATGTGCCCACCAGCGGCGCCTTCCAGGAACAGGCCGTGGCCATCCTGAAGATGCACGGGCGAGAAGCCACCGAAGAATGGCTGACCGGCCTGAAGGCATTCGGCAAGACCTACACCAACAACATGGTCGCCCTCAAAGCCGTGGAAAAAGGCGAAGTGGCTGCGGTACTGGTGAACAACTACTACTGGTATGCGCTGGAGCGCGAGCGCGGCAAGCTGGATACCAAGCTCTACTACCTGGCCGATGGCGATGCCGGCAACCTGGTCACCATTTCCGGCGCAGCCGTGGTCAAGGCCAGCAAGCACCCGAAAGAAGCCCAGGCGCTGCTCAACTGGATGGCCAGCGAAGAAGGCCAGCGCGTGATCACCCAGACCACCGCCGAGTACCCGCTGCACAAAGGCATGGTCTCCGACCGCGGCCTGAAGCCGTTCGAAGACCTGCGCCCACCGAAGATCTCACCAGCCGACCTGGGCAATGCCGAGGAAGCGATCGAGCTTGAGCGCGAGGTCGGCCTGCTCTGATGACTGCCGCCCTGTCCGAACCGGTGCCGGTTCGCTTCGTACCGCGCCGCAAGCGCCCCTCTGTCTGGGTGGTGCTGCCTGTGCTGTTCCTGGTAGCGATGAGCTTGCTGCCTTTGCTGTACGTTGCCATGAAAGCCTGGGAGGCCGGCTGGCGCGAAGCCTTGCACCTGCTGTGGCGGCCGTTTGTCTGGGGGCTGATGCGCAACACCCTGATGCTGATGGTCGGGGTGACGCTGACCTGCATGGTGGTCGGCCTGGCCCTGGCCTGGCTGCTGGAGCGCAGCAACCTGGCCGGCCGGCGGTTGTGGGGCGTGGTGCTGTGCCTGCCGTTCGCCGTGCCGTCGTTCGTCAGCAGCTTCACCTGGGTGTCGCTGAGCTCGGACTTCGAAGGGCTGGGCGGGGCGATCATGGTCATGGCCCTGTCCAAGTACCCACTGGTGTTCCTGCCGGTGGCCGCGACCCTGCGCAACCTCGATACCTCGCTGGAGGAATCGGCACGTACGCTGGGCTGCAGCCGCTGGGGCGTATTCATCAAGGTCACTCTGCCGCTGCTGTGGCCATCGATGCTGGGCGGCGCGCTGCTGATCGCCCTGCACATGCTGGTGGAGTTCGGCGCCTTGTCGATCCTCGGCTTGCAAACCTTCACCACGGCGATTTACCAGCAGTTCGAACTGGAGTTCAGCAATGCCAACGCGGCCATGCTGTCCGCCGTACTGTTGGCGATGTGCCTGGTGATGCTGTGGCTTGAACTGCGGGTACGTGGCAAGGCCCGTCACGTGCGCATCGGCCAGGGTGTGGCGCGGCGAGCACAACCGGTGCGGCTGCGTGGCTGGGCAGTGCTGGCGCAACTGTTCTGCGTGGGCCTGGCGGTGTTAGGCAGCGGTATCCCTCTGGCCATGCTTGGCTACTGGTTGAGCGTGGGTTCATCGGCGGCATTCCCAGTGGCAGCCATTTCCAAGGCGCTGTTCACCTCGTTGTCGGTGTCGCTGAGCGGCGCCGGCTTCTGCGTGCTACTGGCCCTGCCAATCAGCTTCCTGGTGGTGCGCTACAAGGGCCGCCTGGCAATTTGGGCCGAGCGCCTGCCATACCTGTTGCACGCCCTGCCCGGCCTGGTGATTGCCCTGACCCTGGTGTTCTTCGCCCTGCATTACGTGCCAGCGCTGTACCAGACCACGGCACTGTTGCTGCTGGCCTATGCGCTGCTGTTCCTGCCGCTGGCGCAGTCGCCGGTGCGCACCGCACTGAACAAGGCTTCACCTACCCTGGAGGAAGCGGCACGGACCTTGGGCGCAAGCAGCTTTGCCGCGTTCTGCCGGGTGACCCTGCCGATCATCTTCCCGGCCATGGCGGCAGCTTTTGCCCTGGTGTTCCTGGATGCCATGAAGGAACTGACAGCTACCTTGCTGCTCAGCCCGACCGGCATGACCACCCTGGCCACCGAGGTGTGGGCGCACACGGCCAACGTCGAGTTCGCGGCGGCAGCGCCTTATGCGGCGTTGTTGATTGTGGTTTCGGGGTTGCCGGTTTATCTGCTGACTACGCGGATGTATTTGAACAAGACTTGAAAGCTTGCCCAGGCCGCCATGCGGCCTGGGCATTAAGCCACTTGGGCAACTCACTTCTTGGACATGATCCGCAAGACCCGCAGAAACAGATTGATAATGTCTAGATACAGCGATGCAGCGCTGTCTATTGCATTATCCACGGTACGCTCAATCTGGTTCGCACGCCCCCAATCAACCCCGATATAGCCACAGAAGATCAGTGCAGTGATCCAATCCATTACCCCGAGATGGATACCGAATAACCAAACCTGCGCCAATTCAACGAAGATCACAGCTATCAAAGCTATGCATAATGACGCCTTGATGCGCTTGAAGAAGCGGGGGAATACAGACCCCAGCAACATCATGGTAACGGTTAGCAAGACGGTCGCCTGCAAGGCATTCACGATGTTTTCATGTGAGTACTTTGGGAGGACGATGACAAGCAGCAACCCGACCGGAATCACGATCAGGTTGTAGCCGAGGAAACTGTACAACGGCTTTTCAGATTTGAAGATGATCGCGACACCCGCTAACGCGGTGATCAGGTAACCAACCAGGAACAGCATCATGGGGATGGACCGAACAATATCGGGCGGCACCGTGATTACCAGATACCAGTTGACGAAGAAGCCCCACAGCAGCACTGCGCCGAGGATCAGATTGTAGATGCTCGCCGATATTTTATGATTGGTTCCGAGTCGATTGAAGGTTTCGTTCTCCAGCATGTCTGTTACGCCCCCTGGCGTCTATGCTTGTAAATACTGCCCGCGATAACGTGCGCTCAACGCCATCCGGCTAAGCACCTGCTGTTTCGCGGCGGCGGCGCCTTATGCGGCGTTGTAGATCGTGGCATCGGGTTACCGGTGTATTTGCTGACTATACGGATGTATTTGAATAAGGCGGAGAACGAGTCCAGACTGGTGACCAACCCGATTTCATTAATATATACCCGTCATCTCAGAAACCTTATCCAAACACAGAACATAGCCAGCAAGACAAAAAGCAGCACGTGAGCATGCCATAACCAAACCAGTAGCTTTTTAAGGCTTTGAGGGGCATTGCGGACATCTTCACTGTCCAACATACCTTTGCGAATGCAAAAACCCTTCATTGATAGCATCGCGGAAACTGACCCCAAACGCATAATCTGCCCAAGCATACCAGCACGGGCATACATTGCTTTGTTTCCCACAACCATGGGACTATTTGAGAAGCTTGCCTCGACCTTATCAAGGAAGCGGTATGCAATTACAATCCACGTTCCAAACATTAAAAATGGTGATGCAAACAAACACACTCCGAGCACCGCGACCTGCACATTGGTCATTACAGCACCTCATATAAAACTTCTCCAAGAAACTCGCCACCCATTTTTCCTAACGCCCCACCTACACTACCTCCAGCCACCCCGCCGAGCACCACGCAAGCGACAGCCCCTGCACCTGCTGTGATGCAGTTGATCAATCTCCTCTAGCGTTTTCTTGATAGCCTCAAGATGCTTGTTCCAGGCATCACTGGCTGCACCTGCACCTATAGACGCACGGGTCAACAAGCTCTGCAACAGGTCATAGTTCTCTAGGAAGAATCCATCGATTCCCCCTCCGTTCAACTCGATATCAAGGTGTATCCCAGCCGCCTTACCCATGAGAAAAGCTTCATGACTAGTGCAGGAGGGGGTGCTTGGATCACCCACGATCACGAGTTCGCCAGGGAAAACGACGCTATTGGCAATATGCGCATTCAACACATCAAACTTGACCCGCTGATTGGCCGACATCGGCGTGCCGGCCTTCAGCGACTCATACGATTGCGCCTGGAGATTGCACTTGCTCCACCGCCGCCGGCACCGTGCTGCCGGCGATCGGCGCAAACTCGCCTACCCACACACCAAATTAATAGCCTTCCAATTTCAACCAACTCCAAAGACCTATGAGCGACAAAAAAATAGCGACATGAACAAACCACAAGCCCACAAGCATACGGCGCAAACCACCAGGAAATTTCTTTACATCCTGAAGATCCAAAAGGCCTTTACGAATGCAAATCGCCCTCATCGACAACATTACGGATGCGGAGCCGGTACGCATCACTTTACCCAGCAAACCCGCCTGACCAAAAATCTTTTTATTACCAGAAACCATTGAACTATTAGAAAGCAACGACTCTATGTAACTCACATAGCGAACTGAAATATAAACCCATATAAATATGACCATGAACATAGCCATCATTAAAGGAAGACCTAACCACCTGGCGTCGAAGCCAATCATTGCATCACCTCATATAACAACTCACCAAACATCTCACCGATATCACCTACGACCGAACCGCCTGCAGCACCACCCACGGCGCCTCCAATGACAGTACACGCGAGGGCCCCCGGACCGCCTGTCGTCACTCCGAGGAAAAGTACGCATCCAGTTCCCCCTAGAAATCCACCAATCGACCCGCCCGCGATCGAGCCCCCCCGTACTGCCGACCAGAGAGACTCCTTCCACATACTTGGCCTTTCTGCAATCTTCAGAGCGTCCAAAGGTACATGCATGATGGATACTTAGCCCTGTTGAAGCCACGTCGAGCCCCAAGCCGATATAAGTGCCCTTCTTTATCAGACTTGCCGCTTTCGAGACGCCAGCAATCTTTTCGGCATATCCAGCAATCTCACCTGTATGTAGGTAGCTCTTGGTAGATATCTCGAGCGCTCTTTTCACCGATCCCTTATTTTGCAGGCCCGAACCATACGCAGCCATGTTGTTCAACTGCCCTTCCAACTTCATAAACAATGCCACTCTCTTGGCATAAAATTCGTCACGCGCTTTTAGCGTGCCGTTTTTCAAATACTCCCGATGTAATATCTCGATTTCTTCCAACGTCCTCTTGATCGCATCGAGGTATCTGCTCCAACCATCGCTCACAACGCCTGCCCCCATGGAGGTATGAGAGAGCAAGCCTTTCAACATCTCATAGTTATCCAGAAAGAAGTCATCCACCCCAGCGCCATTGATCTCAAGCTGATGGTGTATCCCCGCCGCCTCTGCCATCAAATATGCTTCATGGCTCGTACAGGATGGGGTACTGGGATCTCCAACAATCACCAGCTCCCCTCCGACAACCACGCTATTGACGATATGCGCATTCAACACATCAAACTTGGCCCGCTGATTGGCCGACATCGGCGTGCCGGCCTTCAACGACTCATAGGATTGTGCCTGGGGATTGATGAAGCTACGTGCCTCGGACATGGTCGCACCTCACGCATATTTCTTGTTGCTGATGCGATCCCAGCCGCCGGTCACATTGCCGCCGGCACCGCCATCGAGGCGTTTCTGACGCGTGTAGGTGGTCTTGATGCGGCCATAGTTCAGTTGCACCACCTCCATCGGCACGCCGGCACTGGCGCTCTGGGTGTAGTCGGCGATAATCACTTCTTCGAGGACGACCTCGTAGTACTTGAACTTGTCGCCGCCCGCTCGGCACAGCACCAACTTCACTTCTTTCAGGTGCTGGCCGGCACAACTGGCTTCCAGCAACTTGCAGCTGGCGCTGTCCAGGTGCTTGGTGAAAGAGAAGTTGGTGAGGGTGGTGCGGCCTGATGATGCGCCGCCCGCAGAACTGGCGGTGGCAGAGGTGCTCTGGTTGGCACCAAACTTATAGCCAGCGATCTCGATCCAGTTAGTGAACTGCTCGTCCAGCGCCTCACCAGCGATTTCGTTGATTTGAATATAAGCATCGAAAGCCATGCTTACCTCTCCCTGGTAATGTTTGGGCTGATAACGACAACGCTCTGACATTGTCGTCTTGCGGTTGTGCCTGAAAAGCTCACGGCGGATTAGCGCTGTCGCCTCAAGGCCCGGTTGACACTAGTTCCCTGTGCCAAGCCACGCAATAGCACGCGCTCACCAAGGCAGACTTTGGGAAGTTACCTACAACATCAGGTAAAAATTCTGATTTATCAGGTAAGAATCTGCTGCTTATCGACGCTCGAAACGATGGCCCTGCAAGTTGCTCAGCATCCGCCGCACGATCACGCCATGAACCCATCCAACCGGTACCATGTACAAACGCCCAAAGGTGTTGAAGCACTTCACCGAGGTGGTCACGTTCAACTGCGGGAAGCCGCACTCCCCTGTCGACACATCCATGCAGACCATGACGGCTAGGTGCGTATCGCGCGAGGTCAGCACCAGTTGCTGGTCGCTGATGGCCTCGACAGTGAAGAAGTCCAGACCCTCGCCGACGGCTGGTACATGCTCTGGATCGCGGCGAGTGAAGCCGTGGATATCGGCGACATTGAAACGACGTGAGATGAAGTCGCGAATGTGAAAACCCAAGGCCAGCCAGCCGGGGACGTCCGAGGTCATGGCGCAGTAGGCTTGCAGGGCGGTCAGCGGTACCGTCAGCTGCACGCTGTCAGTGTGGAGAAAATCCAGGCATGCCTTGGCGGCGACCAGTTGGGCGGACATGAGCAACTCCCTTTGTCATGTGTCGCCGACAGCTTAGCAACATGACTCGCTGTAGGAGCGGCCTTGTGTCGCGAAAGGGCTGCGCAGCGGCCCCGGCAATTTCAGCGTTCAAGCAGAAGTCCCGGGGCCGCTGCGCAGCCCTTTCGCGACACAAGGCCGCTCCTACAGGGACCGCATCAGGCTCTGAATTGCCCCAGGCTGGCACGCAGCTGTGCGGCCAGGTCATCCAGCACCTTGCTGCTGGCGGTGGTCTGCATCACCACCTCGGCCGAGCGTTCGGCCTGGGCGTGTATGGTTTCCACCCGTCCACGCACTGCCTGCGCCCCGCTCGCCTGCTGCTCGGCCGCCCGGGTGGCCAGGCCGATGGCCGCATGCACCTGCTCCACCGCTGCCTGCACCGACTGCTGGCGGCGCTCGTTGTCACGCAGCACCAGCAAGCCTTCACTGGCCTTGAGACCCGCCTGGCTGATGGTGGCGACGGCTTCCTTGGCGCCCTTCTGCAGCGCGGCGATATGCGCCTGGATATCACCCGTGGAACTTTGCGTCTTGCTCGCCAGCGCCCGCACCTCATCGGCCACCACGGCAAACCCGCGCCCGGTTTCGCCAGCACGGGCGGCTTCGATGGCCGCGTTCAAGGCCAGCAGGTTGGTCTGCTCGGCAATGCCGTGGATCACCGTCAGCACCACTTCGATCTGCTCGCTCTGCTTGGCCAGGCGCTCGATCACCTGGGAGCCGGCCTCCACCTGCCCGGCCAGGTTCTCGATCAAACCGGCTAGCTGGGTTGATGTGCGGCTGTTCTCGTCAGTTGCCTGGCGGATATCCACCACCTGCTGCAGGGCTGCCTGCATCGCGTGGCTTTCAGCCTGGGCCTCGTCGGCCATGCTTGACAGGTCGCGCAGGCTGGCCGCCACTTCATCGCGTTGCAGCGCAGCGGCAGCATCGGCGCCGGCATTGCGCTGGGCCATTGCGCCAATCTCAACGCCGGTACGCTGCGCCACCTCGCCGGCCTCGCGCACGATGGGCTGCAGCTTGTCGACAAAGCGGTTCACCGCCGAGGCCATGTCGCCGATTTCATCGCGGCTGTCGAGCAGCACGCGCTTGGTCAGGTCGCCTTCACCGGCAGCGAGGTCGTCGAGTGCAGCGATCAGCAGGCGCAGCTTGCTCAACACCCGCCGGCCAAGCACCACGGCTACCACCAGCAGCACCCCCAGGCCGACCAGCACCAGCCCCAGGCCGATGCGCCAACGCAGCTCTGCAGCAGCATCGCGAACCGTCTGTGCTGTATTGGCCTGCATCGCGGCGGCGCTGCCCTGGGCCTTTTCCAAACGCTCGCGCAGGGTGTTGCCACTCTCGGCCGCAGCACCGACCAGGCTGTCACCGACCAGTTGCTCGCCACTGGTGATAAGGGCGGCGAAGCGCTGGTCGAGCGCCTTGAGCTCCTGGTCGATGCCAGCCGTGGAAACACCCATCACCACCTTGCCGATTTCCGCACCATTGGGGCTGATCGAGGCCTCGACGAAGTACACCGCCGGGTCCCGCCGTGCCGCGTCGATCACCTTGTCCAGCGCACGCTCGCCCTGACCTTTTTCCATCAACGCCTGGTTGATCGGGTTCTGCCGGTTCAGGTAGCGGGTAAGGTGCTGGCCCTGAGCGTCGTCGTAAACCACAAAAAGCACGTTGGGGTTGCGCTGGGCGCGGCGCGCGAAGTCGGAGAGCACCGGCACATCGTTGTCCCAGATCGCCCGCGGGGCGACCGAAGCCAGCAGCTCGGCCATATCGTTAGCGGAGTCCTTGAGGTTCTTCTCCAGCGTGCTCCGCAGCTGCTGCTGCTCGCTTTGCAGGCGTGCCGACAAACCTGCACTCAGGCGCTGGCGGGTGCTGCTGGAGAGGCCGTCGAGGCCTGAGCGCACATCTTGCCCGGCTTGCTCCAACTCACTGGCGAGTTGGCGGCTGTCATTGCCCAGGCGTTCACCCAGGTCGGCTTCCAGGGCGGTGACCGTGCTTCGGGTAAGCGCAACGGCGACCAGCACCTGCACCAAAAGAGCGATACCAAGGGCAACAAACACAGGCCGCAAAAGGCGGCTTCGTAACAGTGAGAGGATGGCAGACACGGTGTAACCCTCGTGTTTTCTGGCGCCACTATTCTGATGGCATCTACAGAAACTTCTTACAGCAAGGGTTGTGCCGGGGGCAGCAGGGAAATGTGCCAAGGTCTAGCAATGAGGTTGCCCGCACGGGCCTCTTCGCGGGTGAACCCGCTCCCACATGGACCGCGCAGGTCCTGAGGACTGTGCAGGACCTGTGGGAGCGGGTTTACCCGCGAAAGGGCCGGGACAGGCAGACCCCACAAATGAAAACGCCGCAGCCCCTTTCAGGGCTACGGCGTCAGATCAGCCTGGAAGGCAGATCAGGCGAACGGATGACGCAGCACGATGGTCTCGTTGCGGTCCGGGCCGGTGGAGATGATGTCGATCGGCGCGCCGATCAGCTCTTCGATGCGCTTGATGTAGGCGCGAGCGTTGGCTGGCAGTTCTTCCAGGGTTTTCACGCCCAGGGTCGACTCGCTCCAGCCTGGCATCTCTTCGTACACCGGCTCCAGGCCGATGTAGCTGTCGGCATCGGAAGGCGCGTCGATGACGGCACCGTTCTCGTTCTTGTAGCCAACGCAGATGTTGATGGTTTCCAGGCCATCCAGTACGTCCAGCTTGGTCAGGCAGATGCCCGAGATGCTGTTGACGTCGATGGCGCGACGCAGGATCACGGCATCGAACCAGCCGCAACGGCGCGCACGGCCGGTGGTGGAGCCGAACTCATGGCCACGCTTGGCCAGGGTAGCGCCAGTCTCGTCGAACAGTTCGGTCGGGAACGGACCGGAACCTACGCGAGTGGTGTAGGCCTTGGTGATACCCAGGATGTAGTCCAGGTACATCGGGCCAACGCCAGAACCAGTGGAGATACCGCCAGCGGTGGTGTTGGAGCTGGTGACGTACGGGTAGGTACCGTGGTCGATGTCCAGCAGCGAGCCCTGGGCGCCTTCGAACATGATGTCCTTGCCGGCGCGACGCAGGTTGTGCAGCTCGGCAGTGACGTCGAGCATCATCGGCTTGAGCTGTTCGGCGTAGGCCATGCATTCGTCCAGGGTCTGCTGGAAGTCGATGGCCGGCTCTTTGTAGTAGTTCACCAGCTGGAAGTTGTGGTAGTCCAGCAGCTCACCCAGCTTGGCGGCGAAACGCTCGCGGTGGAACAGGTCGCCCACGCGCAGGCCGCGGCGTGCGACCTTGTCTTCGTAGGCTGGGCCGATACCGCGACCGGTGGTACCGATCTTGGCTTCGCCGCGGGCTTTTTCGCGGGCCTGGTCCAGGGCAACGTGGTACGACAGGATCAGCGGTGCAGCCGGGCTGATGCGCAGGCGCTCGCGCACCGGTACGCCCTTCTCTTCCAGCTTGGTGATTTCACGCATCAGGGCATCCGGGGCAACGACCACGCCGTTGCCGATCAGGCACTGTACGCCTTCACGCAGGATACCGGACGGAATCAGGTGCAGAACGGTCTTTTCACCGTTGATCACCAGGGTGTGACCCGCGTTGTGGCCACCCTGGTAGCGCACTACGGCGGCAGCATGTTCGGTCAGCAGATCGACGATCTTGCCTTTGCCCTCATCACCCCACTGGGTGCCCAGGACGACGACATTCTTACCCATTACATTGGTCCTCATTCACGCAAACTTGGTTGCCGGCCTACTGCCGGCGCAGAAACTCACTGGGCCAGCGGCAGAACCTGCCAGCGCCCGTCTTGCTGAATCAATTGCCGATCACAATCCGCCTCGAGAGCAGCACTCAACGGTTGGCCAGGCAGGGCCTGGACCACACGCTGGCCCTCGTTGCGCAACTGGCAGACTTGCTGCCAGAGGGCCGCGTCGCCACTGTCCGGCATCCAGATGCCGCCAGTTGGCAATACGACCTCCGCTCGCCCCAGTGTGACCAGGGTCTTCAAATCCGTGGAGAAACCGGTGGCCGGGCGGGCCCGGCCGAAATCGGCGCCGATGTCGTCATAGCGCCCGCCCTGGGCGATCGATTGGCCTTCGCCCGGCACGAACACGGCGAACACCACGCCTGTGTGATAGTGGTAACCGCGCAGCTCGCCGAGGTCGAAGTACAGCGGCAGGTCCGGGAAGCGCGACGCCAGGCGATCGGCGATCGCCAGCAGGTCGTCCAGCGCCGCCAGCACGCTGGCCGGGGCTCGGCCCAGGCGCACACGGGCTTCGGCCAGCACTTCGCGACCACCGCACAGTTCCACCAGCGCGCGCAGCATGTTGCCCAGGTCCTTCGGCAGGTCGGCGGTCAGCACCTGAACCTCATCCACGGCCTTGCGCTGCAGGGCGTCGAACAGCTGCTGCTCGACCGCGCCGGACAGGCCGGCAGCACGGGCCAGGCCGCGGTAGATACCGACGTGGCCCAGGTCCATGTGCACATCCGGCACATCGGTCAGCTGCAGCGTGGCGAGCATCAGGCTGATGACTTCGACATCGCTGGTGGGGCTGGCATCGCCGTACAGCTCGGCACCCAGCTGGATCGGGCTGCGCGAGGTGGACAGGGCACGCGGCTGGGCGTGCAGCACGCTGCCGGCATAGCACAGGCGGCTCGGGCCTTCACGGCGCAGGGTGTGGGCGTCAATGCGCGCCACTTGCGGGGTGAAGTCGGCGCGGAAGCCCATCAGGCGACCGGACTGCGGGTCTACTACCTTGAAGGTGCGCTGATCCAGGTCCTGGCCGGCGCCGGTGAGCAGCGACTCCAGGTACTCGATATGCGGGGTGACGACCAGCTCGTAGCCCCAACTCTGGAACAGGTCCAACACCTGGCGGCGCGCGATCTCGATTCGCGCGGCCTCAGGTGGCAGTACTTCCTCGATGCCATCTGGCAGCAGCCAGCGGTCTACCGTTGCCATTACGCCATTTCCCCTCTGGTCCGGGCGGCTTGCCAGCAGGCGAGCCGTCAGTAAAGCCGGTATCGCGCACAGCAGCGGGCAGCACTGATCCCAGCGCAGCCACCGTACCCGACACCCTCGAATTGCCTTGCGACCTGACCAATCCGCCAACTGGCGGTTTGCCAATCAACCTTGCAGACGCAAAAAAGCCGGGAAATTTCCCGGCTGCCTCATCATACACCCCTTTTCATTCAGGATGCACCCCGCCTGGCGTTTTAGCTGCCAGGCGGGGCGCCGCCGCATGAAAATCAGGGCCTGAGCATCACGGCCTGCTCTTGTCCAGGAAGCGGAAGAACTCGTTCTTCGGATCCAGGACCAGCACGTCGCTCTTGCTCGAGAAGCTCTCGCGGTACGCCTGCAGACTACGGTAGAACGCATAGAAATCAGCGTCCTGGGTGTAGGCCTTGGCGTAGATGGCAGCCGCCTGGGCATCGCCGTCACCGCGGGTTTCCTCTGCTTCGCGATAGGCCTCAGCCAGCAGTACGCGGCGCTGA
This sequence comes from Pseudomonas sp. SA233, assembly GCF_054792385.1. Lineage (NCBI taxonomy): Bacteria > Pseudomonadati > Pseudomonadota > Gammaproteobacteria > Pseudomonadales > Pseudomonadaceae > Pseudomonas > Pseudomonas sp. SA233. Next base: position 5,152,982 of record NZ_CP096449.1, read on the forward strand.
CGATCGGCATCGGCACGGATACCTTCAGCCAACTCGTTACCCTTGGCGCGGTGCTCGCGGGCTTCACGTTCACGCTCGGTGCTCATGCGGTCGAACACGCTGCGGTTAACTTCCTTCGGCAGGTCAATGGCCTTGACGCGCACGTCGACCACCTCGATACCCAGCTCCTTGGCGGCCATGCGGTTCAGCGAAGCAGTGATGTCAGCCATCAGCGCGTCACGTTCACCGGAAACCACTTCGTGCAGGGTACGTTTACCGAACTGGTCACGCAGGCCGCTTTCCAGACGACGCGACAGACGCTCGTCGGCGATCTGTTTCATGCCGGATGTGGCGGTGTAGAAACGTTCGGCGTCCTTGACGCGCCACTTGGCGTAGGCGTCGACCATCACCGCTTTCTTCTCCAGGGTCAGGAACCGCTGGGTCGGGGCGTCGAGGGTCATCAGGCGGGCGTCGAACTTGCGCACCTGGTTCACGTACGGAATCTTCACGTGCATGCCCGGCTGTACATCCGCCTGGACCACCTTACCGAAGCGCAGCAGTACCGCACGTTCGGTCTGGGACACGATGTAGAAGCTGTTCCAGGCCACGATGGCCAGGACCACGGCGGCGATCAGGGCGATCAGCGATCTGTTGCTCATCAGCGGCTCTCCCTAGTGCGCAGCGGCTGCTGTTGCTGTTGCAGGTCCTGCGCCGCACGGGCGGCCGCATCGTTGACCGATGGCGACACGCTGGTGGTCGGCGCGGACGGGTTGCGGCTGCCTTCGACCATCTTGTCCAGCGGCAGGTAGAGCAGGTTGTTCTGCCCGTCCTTGGTTGCCACCATGACCTTGCTCGAATTGCTGTAGACCTCTTGCATGGTCTCCAGGTACAGGCGCTGACGGGTCACGTCAGGTGCCTTGCGGTACTCGGCGACCAGCTTGGTGAAGCGATCGGCCTCACCCTTCGCGCGGGCAATGACTTCGTCGCGGTAACCGTTGGCGTCCTCGATGATGCGCTGGGCCTGACCGCGGGCTTCCGGCACCACGCCATTGGCGTAGGACTCGGCCTGGTTGCGGGCACGCTGCTCGTCTTCACGGGCTCGGATCACGTCGTCGAAGGCTTCCTGCACTTCACGCGGGGCTGCCGCGCTCTGTACGTTGACCTGGGTAACGCTGATACCGGTGCGGTAAGTATCGAGGAAACGCTGCAGACGTTCGCGGATATCCACGGCCATCTGTTCACGGCCTTCGGTCAGCACCTGGTCCATCGAGGTGGAACCCACCACGTGGCGCAAGGCACTGTCGGTCGCGTGCTGCAGGCTGACCTCAGGCTGGTCGACGTTGAGCACGAAGTCCTGCAGGTTGCTGATCTTGTACTGGACGGTCAGCGGTACCTCGACGATGTTCTCGTCTTCGGTCAGCATCTGGCCCTGCTTGGTATAGGCACGCTCGCGCGTGACGTTCTCCATGTACTTGCGATCGATCGGCGGGAAGTAGATGTTCAGGCCGGGACCGACCGTCTCATAGTACTTGCCGAAGCGCAGCACCACGGCCTGCTCCTGCTCGTCCACCACGTACACCGCGCTGTACAGCCAGATTGCAGCCAGCACCGCCAGGCCGATGCCCAGCAAGCCCAGGCCACCGCCCTTGCCGATATTGCGGTCGCTGCCGCCACGTTTCTTGCCGCTGCCGAACATGCCGTTCAGGCTGTCCTGCAATTTGCGGAAGGCCTCGTCCAGGTCCGGTGGACCTTTCTTGTCACCACCGCCGCCACCGCCATTCCGGCGACCGCCCCAGGGATCCTGATTGTTCGAGTTGCCACCCGGCTCGTTCCAAGCCATAGCGCTCTCCATCTGATAAAGCAAAGACGCGCCCACGGCGCGCCGTCCAATGCTACAGAATGCCTGTCACTGCTGCCCGGCGACCTCGACGAGCATTTATTGCAAAGTGTGTTGCTCGACAAACACTTGCGGCTCCATGCCTTCGCGGCTGACCAGGCGATTCAGTTCGACCATGGGCAGTCGCACGCTCAGCAGGCTGCGCCCTTCTTCATCATGCTCTTCACTCTGCACGGCACCCAAGGCAAAGAATTGCGCGCGCAAGCGGGCAAAACGCTGCTCCAGACACAGGGTACCGACAAACAGATCATCCCCCAGCAACTCGGCAATCGCCTGGCCGACCAGCTCCAGGCCACGCCCATCGCGTGCCGATACCCAGACCCGTTCCGGCTTGCCATCGGCATTGCGCTGGATCTGCGGCTCGACATCTTCGAGCAAGTCGAGTTTGTTATACACCTCGAGGATCGGCAACCCTTCGGCACCAATCTCGCCCAACACCGCCAGCACCTGCTCGATCTGCTCCATGCGCTCCGGCTCATGGGCGTCGATCACATGCAGCAACAAGTCGGAGTTGCTCGACTCTTCGAGCGTAGCCCGAAATGCCTCGACCAGCTTGTGCGGCAGGTGGCGAATGAAGCCCACGGTGTCGGCCAGCACGATCGGCCCCAGGTCGTTCAGCTCGAGCCGGCGCAGGGTCGGGTCGAGGGTGGCGAACAGCTGGTCCGCGGCATACACCTCGGATTCTGTCAGGGCGTTGAACAGCGTGGACTTGCCGGCGTTGGTATAACCCACCAGCGATACCGACGGAATGTCCGCACGCTTGCGCCCGCGGCGTGCCTGCTCGCGCTGGCTGCGCACCTTCTCCAGGCGTGACTTGATCTGGCGAATGCGCACCCGCAACAGGCGGCGGTCGGTTTCCAGCTGGGTTTCACCCGGGCCGCGCAGGCCGATACCACCCTTCTGTCGCTCAAGGTGGGTCCAGCCGCGCACCAGCCGCGTGCTCATGTGCTCGAGCTGGGCCAGTTCGACCTGCAGCTTGCCTTCATGGGTACGCGCCCGTTGGGCGAAAATATCGAGGATCAGCCCGGTGCGGTCGAGCACACGACACTCGAACACACGTTCGAGGTTGCGCTCCTGACTGGGCGTGAGGGTGTGATTGAAAATCACCAGGTCTACCTGCTCGGCATGGACCAGGTCGTGCAACTCTTCGACCTTGCCACTGCCAATCAGGTATTTGGCGGAAGGCTGATGCCTTGCCACCGTGACCAGCGAGACGATGTCGGCACCGGCCGACAATGCCAGCTCCTGAAACTCCTGCGGGTCTTCGCGCGCCTCAGGGTTCTGACCTTCCAAGTGAACGAGCAACGCCCGCTCACCACCACCGTGGCGCTCAAAGAACAATGCAGGCTCCTATCAGGCGTTGCCTGGCTCGCTGTCGCCGTGTTCGGAATCGGACGGGCTTGGCAGACGAACCGGACGGGCAGGAACCACGGTCGAAATGGCGTGCTTGTAGACCATCTGGCTGACGGTGTTCTTCAGCAGTACCACGAACTGGTCGAAGGACTCGATCGAACCCTGCAGTTTGATGCCGTTGACCAGATAGATGGATACCGGGACCTTTTCTTTTCTCAAGGTGTTCAAGTAAGGGTCTTGTAGCGAATGCCCTTTTGACATATGCCGCACTCCTGTAAGGATAAATAATAGAAAATCAAGAAAATCGATAAATTAGGCCGCCCCTTCGCAAGAATAGACGGCAATCAGCAGGGACTCAGCTCAATATGGAGATGGCCCCAAGGTATTTCAAGGTGCGGGACAGATTGTCGCAGGCCAGGCTGTCAAGCCAGTGTACTTCAGGCCAGCCACGCAACCAGGTGAACTGCCGCTTGGCCAGCTGCCTGGTGGCAATGATACCGCGTTCACGCATCTCATTCTCAGTCAGCTTGCCGTCCAGGTAATCCCAGACCTGCCGATACCCCACTGCCCGTATAGACGGCAGCCCGGCGTGCAAGTCACTTCTGGCTCGCAGCGATCGGACCTCGTCGACGAAGCCCTGTTCCAGCATCTGTGAAAATCGTAACGCAATTCGCTGATGCAAAATGTGACGATCTGTAGGAGCAATCGCCAAACTCGCGACAGTATAGGGCAAATGTCCGCCAGCGCCTGCGTCTGCGCCGCGACTTTCCGCGAATTGACGCTGTCGATGTGCCGTCATGCTCTCGCCACTCACCCGGTAAACCTCCAACGCCCTGATCAATCGCTGCGGGTCGTTGGGGTGGATACGCGCCGCCGACTCAGGGTCAACCTCGGCCAACTGGCGGTGCAACTCGGCCAGCCCCAGCGCTTCGGCCTGGGCTTCCAGCTCGGCACGCACCGCGGCATCGGCCGCCGGCATATCGGCCAGGCCATCGATCAACGCCTTGTAATAGAGCATGGTGCCGCCCACCAGCAACGGGATCTTGCCGCGTGCGGTGATCTCGGCCATGGCTTCCAGGGCATCGGCACGGAACTGCGCAGCCGAATAGCTTTCGGCCGGGTCGCGAATGTCGATCAGCCGGTGCGGGTGGGCGGCGAGGATTTCTTTGGAGGGCTTGGCCGAACCGATGTCCATGCCGCGGTAGACCAGCGCCGAATCGACGCTGATCAGCTCGCACGGCAGTACTTTGGTCAGCTCGATGGCCAGGTCGGTCTTGCCGGCCGCCGTCGGGCCCATCAGGAATATTGCAGGGGGCTTGCCACTCATTTCATCGACCGCGCAGGAAGAGTTTGTCCAGGTCGTCCAGGCCCATCTGGGTCCAGGTGGGGCGACCATGGTTGCACTGGCCGCTGCGCTCGGTGTTTTCCATGTCACGCAGCAGGGCGTTCATCTCGGGGATCGCCAGGCGCCGGTTGGCGCGCACGGCACCGTGACAGGCCATGGTACCGAGCAGCTCGTTGAGGTGCGCCTGGATACGGTCGCTGGTGCCGTATTCCATCAGGTCGGCGAGTACATCCTGCACCAGGCGGTTGGCCTCAGCCTGCTTGAGCAAAGCCGGGATCTGGCGGATAGCCAAGGTCTCGGGGCCCAGACGCTGCAGTTCGAAACCCAGCCGCTGGAACCACTGCGCGTGCTCTTCGGCGCAGTCTGCTTCACGCTGGCTCAGGGCCAGGGTCTCGGGCACCAGCAGCGGCTGGCCGCTGAGGCCTTCGCTGGCCATGGCCACCTTGAGGCGCTCGTACATGATGCGCTCGTGAGCGGCGTGCATGTCTACCAGCACCAGGCCAATGGCATTCTCGGCCAGGATGTAGATACCCTTGAGCTGCGCCAACGCGTAGCCCAGCGGGGGAATATCGCCCTGGCTTTCAGGCAGCGTCGTCGGCACCGCGCCTTCATCCAGCGGTTTGTAGAACTCGCGATACACCGCCTGTGCCTCGGCGGCCGGCAGCGGCTGCGAGGGGCGCGGCGTGTACTGGTACTGGTAACCCGCACCACTACCACCGCTGGAGAATGACTGCTGCAGGCCACGCGGCTGCTCGAGCACCGGCGAGGCCAGGCGCATTTCGCCCTGGGGGCCGAACTCACCGGCCTGCGGGCCCGTGGGGCGGACCACTTCGGGTACGGCAACTGGCGCCGCCAACTGGTCTTCCGGGCGCACATCGGCCAGGGCGCGATGCAGGGTGCCATACAAGAAGTCGTGCACCGAGCGCCCCTCACGGAAACGCACTTCGTGCTTGGTCGGGTGCACGTTGACGTCGACGCCGTTGGGCTCCAGCTCCAGGAACAGCACAAAAGTCGGGTGCCGACCATTGAACAGCACGTCGCGGTAGGCCTGGCGCACGGCGTGGGCGACCAGCTTGTCGCGCACCGCACGGCCGTTGACGAAGAAATACTGCAAGTCTGCCTGGCTGCGCGAGAACGTCGGCAGGCCGACCCAACCCCAAAGGCGCAGGCCGTTGCGTTCCACGTCGATCGGCAGCGCCTGCTCCATGAAGCCCGGACCGCAGATGGCGCCTACCCGCCGCGCACGGGCGGTTTCATCGTGGGCCTCGTGCAGGCTGAGGATGCTCTTGCCGTTGTGGCGCAGGTGGAAGCCGACATCGAAGCGCGCCAGCGCCAGGCGCCGTATCACTTCCTGCAGGTGATCGAATTCGGTTTTCTCGGCTTTGAGGAACTTGCGCCGGGCCGGGGTATTGAAGAACAGGTCGCGCACTTCCACCGAAGTACCCACCGGGTGCGCCGCCGGCTGCACCCGCGGGGTCATGTCCCGGCCTTCGGTTTCTACCTGCCAGGCCTCGGTAGCGCTGGCGGTACGCGAGGTCAGGGTCAGGCGCGCCACCGAGCTGATCGAGGCCAGGGCCTCACCACGAAAGCCCAGGCTCAAGACCCCTTCCAGATCCTCCAACTCACGGATCTTGCTGGTGGCGTGACGGGCCAGGGCCAGCGGCAGGTCGTCGGCGGAGATGCCGCTGCCATCGTCTCGCACTCGCAGCAGCTTGACGCCGCCCTGCTCAACTTCCACGTCGATACGCCGGGCGCCGGAGTCCAGGCTGTTCTCCAGCAACTCTTTGGCGACAGAGGCCGGCCGCTCGACAACCTCGCCGGCGGCAATCTGGTTGGCCAGCCGCGGGCTGAGCAGCTGGATGCGCGAACCGCCACTCATTGGGAGGCCAACGTGGTAGCAGGGATATCGAGGCGCTGGCCGACCTTCAGCTCATCGGTCTTGAGGCTGTTGGTGCTGCGCAGGCTGGTGACGCTGACCTGGTAGCGAACGGCAAGCATCGCCAGGGTCTCGCCAGGGCGCACCGTATGCTCACGCGGGCCAGCGGCGATCTTGCCGGTATCGCGCAGCCAGGCGATGTAGGTGCCTGGCGGCGGGTTCTGCTGGAAGTACTGGCGCACACCGGTATGGATCGAACGGGCCAGGGCCTGCTGATGGCTGGCGGTGGCCAGCTTGGCAGCTTCGTTGTTGTTCGAGATGAACCCGGTTTCAACGAGGATCGACGGAATATCCGGCGACTTCAGCACCATGAAGCCGGCCTGTTCCACCCGCTGCTTGTGCAGGGAGGTAATGCGGCCCATGTTGCCCAGCACCTTCTGCCCGACATTGAGGCTGGAGCTGAGCGTGGCGGTCATCGACAGGTCGAGCAGCACGCCGGCCAGCATGCGGTCCTTGTCGTCGAGGCTGACGTTACCGGCACCACCGATCAGGTCGGAACGGTTTTCCGTGTCGGCCAGCCAGCGCGCGGTCTCGGAGGTAGCGCCGCGGTCGGACAGGGCGAACACCGAGGCGCCAAAGGCGGCGCGGGATGGCGCGGCGTCGGCATGGATCGAGATGAACAGGTCGGCGCCCTTCTTGCGGGCGATTTCCGTGCGCTTGCGCAGTGGGATGAAGTAGTCGCCGGTACGGGTCAGCTCGGCCCGGAAGCCTTTTTCGCTGTTGATCTGGCGCTGCAGTTCCTTGGCGATCTGCAGCACGATGTCTTTTTCATGCTGGCCACGCGAGCCGGATGCACCCGGGTCTTCGCCGCCGTGACCGGCGTCGATGGCAACCACGATGTCACGCTTGCCGTTGGGAACCGGCGGCAGCTTGATGGCAGGCTGGGCCGGGGTCACCGGTACTGCTGGCGTGGTTGCAGGCGTTGGTGCCGGAGTCGGGGCCGGAGTCGGCGCGCTGGCCGCGATGGCGTCAGCCTCCTGATCGTACAGGTCGACCACCAGGCGGTTGCCGTACTGGGCATTGGGCGCCAGGGTGAAGCTTTTTGGGGTGACCGACTTTTTCAGGTCGACCACCACGCGCAGGTCTGTCGGGGTGCGCTGAGCCGAACGCACGCTGCTGATCGGCGTATTGGAGGTAGCCACGTTCAGTGGCGCGGCCAAGGTCGCGCCATTGATGTCGATAACCAGGCGATCAGGTGCGCTCAGGGTGAAGACGCTGTGCTGCACGGGGCCAGACAGGTCGAAGACCAGCCGCGTGTTGTCCGGCGCGCGCCACAGGCGCATGCTCTTGACTTGAGTGACGGCCAGAGCGTCAACGGTCACCGTTGTCAGCAGCAGCCCAACGATGGCGACCAGTGCGCGTATGCGCATACCTACCCCACTTACTGTTTATAGTGTTCGGCCAGTGCCACGCACCAGGCCTCGCCGCGAGCCCCCTGCGGCGAAAGGTTCAGCGAGCGTCCGCCCGCTTGGGGGCTTATGGTAATGGTCAGGTCGGGCTTTGGCAAAACGCCCGCTCCCTTTTGTGGCCACTCGAACAGGCACAGCGGGTCGCCCTCGAAATAGTCACGAATGCCCATGAACTCCAGCTCTTCCGGATCGACCAGGCGATACAGGTCAAAATGGAACGCCCGCACCTCACCGATCTCGTAAGGCTCGACTACGGTGAAGGTCGGACTTTTCACTGCACCAGTATGGCCCAGGCCACGAATCAGGCCACGCGACAGCGTGGTTTTGCCCGCGCCCAGGTCACCTTCCAGAAAAATCACGCCGTGACCGCTGGTCACCTCGGCCAGTTGTGCGCCGAATTTGACCGTGGCCGCTTCATCGGCCAGAAACAGGTTTAAGCCAGACACGCAGAATGCTCCTCCAACAACTCACGAATGACCGGCGCCAGATCGCTGGCAGCCAGGCCTCTACCTTTTACGCCCAGACGCTCGCCGGCACAGGCGTGCAGCCATACCCCCAGCCCCGCGGCATGCCAGGCATCCAGGCCTTGGGCCAACAGCGCCGCCAGCACGCCGGTCAGCACATCGCCCAGGCCGGCACCGGCCATGGCCGGGTGGCCACGTTCGCACAACAGCAGTTGCCCGGCCGGGTCGGCTACCAGAGTGCCGGCCCCCTTGAGCACGCAGACGCTGTTGTAACGCCGCGCCAGCTTGCGTGCAGCGCCCGGGCGATCCGCCTGTACAGCCTCGGTGGAAATGCCCAGCAGCCGCGCTGCCTCCCCTGGGTGCGGGGTAAGGATGCTGCCACTGGGCAGGGCCAGCGGGGTGCGCGCCAGCAAGTTCAGGGCATCGGCGTCCCACACCTGTGGGCGCTCGGCATTGGCCACCGCCGACAGCAGGCTGCGGCCCCAGGCTGCCTGGCCCAGGCCAGGGCCGACCACCAGCACCGAAGCGCGCTCCAGCACGCCCATCAGCTGGTTGGCCGAAGTGGCGCCCTGGCACATGACCTCGGGCAGGCGCGCCAGGCTGGCAGTCACGTGTTCAGGCCGGGTCGCCACGCTGACCAGCCCCGCGCCACAGCGCAGGGCGGCCTCGGCACTGAGCAGCACCGCGCCGCCGGTACCGAGGTCGCCACCGACCACCAGTACATGGCCGAAGTCGCCTTTATGGGCATGCGCATGCCGTGCCGGCAGGTGCGCGACAGTCACGCTGCTGAGCAATTGAGGGGTATGGCTGGGGTGTTTGGTCTGCGGCATGGGGTCAAAGGCTCCAATGTCTGGCAGAATTATACGCACCTGAGCCCGTATTGCCTTGCCCATCCATGTCCGCCTGTACGCCTGACCTCGCCCAACTGGCCCAATCCATCAAGATTTGGGGCCAAGAACTCGGTTTTGCCCATGTTGGCATCGCCGGGGTAGACCTTGGCGAACACGAACACCATTTGCAGCGCTGGCTCGACGCCGGCTACCAGGGCGAGATGGATTACCTGGGTGCCCACGGCAGCAAGCGTGCACACCCAGAGCAACTGATCCCTGGCACGGTACGCGTGGTATCGCTGCGCATGGACTACCTGCCGGGCGACACACAGATGGCGCAGCGCCTGGCACAGCCCGAAAAAGCCTACGTATCGCGCTACGCCCTGGGCCGGGATTACCACAAGCTGGTGCGCAAGCGCGTGCAGTTCCTGGCCGATCGCATTCAGGAAGCCATCGGCCCGTTCGGCTACCGCGCCTTCGTCGACAGCGCTCCGGTGCTGGAAAAGGCCCTGGCCGAGCAGGCCGGGCTGGGCTGGATCGGCAAGAACACCCTGCTGCTCAACCGCAAGGCGGGCAGCTACTTCTTCCTCGCCGAGCTTTTCGTCGACCTGCCGCTGCCGGTGGACGAAGCCACCACGAGCGAACACTGCGGGCGCTGCCAGGCCTGCCTGGACATCTGCCCGACCCAGGCCTTCGTCGGGCCGTATGTGCTGGATGCACGGCGCTGCATCTCCTACCTGACCATCGAATTGCGGGGGCCGATCCCCGTCGAGTTGCGTTCGAAGATGGGCAACCGGGTGTTCGGTTGCGATGACTGCCAGATCGTCTGCCCGTGGAACCGCTTTGCCAGGCACAGCCAGGAACAGGACTTCCAGCCACGGCACGGGCTGGAGAATGCCGAGCTGGCGGAGATGTTCCTGTGGGATGAAAAGACCTTCCTGCGCAAGACCGAAGGCGGGCCATTGCGCCGGGCCGGGTATGAGCGCTGGTTGCGCAACCTGGCGGTTGGGCTTGGCAATGCGCCATCGACTATCCCGGTGATCGAAGCGCTGAAGGCGCGGCGCGAGGATGCCTCTGAGCTGGTGAGGGAGCATGTGGAGTGGGCGCTGGCGCAGCACGGCATTTCGTAGCCCCCCTGAGGTAGATTGTCCAGCCCTTTGGGCTGCGTTATCGCACAGATAACTGAATTCGCAAGCGATCCTCGTACCCTGTGGGAGCGGCTTTAGCCGCGAAGAATCCAACGCGGTGCATGGCACCGGCTACGCCGGTGTTCGCGGCTAAAGCCGCTCCCACAGGGGGCGCATGTCAAGGCTACTGCTGGTCGTTGTAGTGGAACTTGGGCATTTCCCAATGGAACCGAATCGCCAGCAGCCGCACCAGGAACCCGCCAAACAAGGTCAGCAGCATCGCCTGCTCCGCCGGCACCTTGAAATACACGCACCCCAGGTAGAACCACGCCGCGGCAAACGACACACTGGCGTACAGCTCGCGGCGGAACACCAAGGGAATATCGTTGCAGAAGATATCCCGCAAGATCCCGCCAAATACCCCGGTGATCACCCCGCTGATCGACGCCACCAGCATGCCCTGCCCCATCTCCAGCGCGGTCATGCAGCCGATCAGGGTAAAGGCCACCAGCCCCAGGGCATCGAGCACCAGGAACAGCGAGCGCAGGCGGCGCATCATCGGCGCGATGAAAATGGTCAGCAGCGCCGCACAGCTGGTCAGCACCAGATATTCAGGATGCTTCACCCAGGTCAGCGGGTAATGCCCGAGAAGCACGTCACGCACCGAGCCGCCACCCAGGGCGGTGACGCAGGCAATCAGCACCACGCCGAACCAGTCCATGCCGCGGCGGCCTGCAGACAACGCGCCGGTCATGGCTTCGGCGGTGATGGCGATGAGGTAGAGCATCAACAACATGGTGCGGGGTCCGTGCGGGCGTGCGAGAAAGGCGCGCAGTCTAACCAGTTGCCCATGGCACCAAAAGAGGGCGCAGATACAATATCTGCGCCTTTTCGGCTCACACCTTGATGAAGTGCTCGCGATAGTGGCGCAGTTCGGCGATCGATTCGCGGATGTCGTCCAGCGCCAGGTGGGTGTTGCCCTTCTTGAAGCTGTCGCGCACATCAGGTGCCCAGCGTGCAGCCAGTTCCTTCAGGGTCGAAACATCCAGGTTGCGGTAGTGGAAGTAGTTTTCCAGGTTGCGCATGTGCCGGTAGAGGAAGCGGCGGTCCTGGCAGATGCTGTTGCCACAGATCGGGGACTTGCCTTTCGGTACCCACTGCTCGAGGAAGGCAATGGTCTGCGCCTCGGCTTCGGCCATGCCGACCTTGCTCTCGCGAACGCGCTGGGTCAGGCCCGAAGCGCCATGGGTGCGGGTGTTCCACTCGTCCATGCGCGCCAGCACTTCGTCACTGTGGTGGATGGCAATCACCGGCCCTTCGGCCAGGGTGTTCAGTTCGCTATCAGTGACGATGGTGGCCATCTCGATGATGACGTCGCTGTCCGGATCCAGGCCGGTCATTTCCAGGTCGATCCAGATCAGGTTCTGTGGGTTTTGCATGCGGGGGCTCCTCGTATAGGCCGTCATAGTAGCGTAGTGGCCAAGGCACGCCCATTCACGGTGCGAAGGTAAGCCAAATGGTCCGGCGCCTGGCGTGCTAAACTGCCTGCCGTTTTCAACCTGCCCCCACGCACGGAACCTTCATGGCCAAACGCCAGCTCAATCGCCGCCAGAACTGGCGCATCGAAAAAATCCAGAACGAGCGCGCCGCGCGTGCGGCCAAACGCGAACAGCACGTGCTGCAGGAACTGGAGGGTGGCGACCTTGGACCAGAGCAGTTGGGCCTGGTGATTGCGCACTTCGGTGTGCAGGTAGAAGTGGAAGCCCAGGACGGCGAAGCCGCGGGCCAGGTGTTCCGTTGCCACTTGCGCGCCAACCTGCCGGCGCTGGTTACCGGCGACCGCGTGGTATGGCGGGCGGGCAACCAGGGCATTGGTGTGATCGTCGCGCAGATGCCGCGCAGCACCGAGCTGTGCCGGCCTAACAACCACGGCCAGCTGAAGCCGGTGGCGGCCAACGTCGACCTGATCGTGATCGTCTTTGCCCCCGCGCCCGAACCGCACCCCAACCTGATCGACCGTTACCTGGTGGCTGCGGAGCACGCCGGCATTCGCCCGCTGCTGCTGCTGAACAAGGCCGACCTGATCAACGAAGAGAACGGCCCGGGCCTGCATGCGCTGCTGGAGGTTTACCGCGAGCTCGGCTACCCGCTGCTCGAGGTCTCGGCACATCACGGTGACGGCATGCAACGCCTGCAGCAGATGCTCGACGGCCACATCAGCGTGTTCGTCGGCCAGTCGGGGGTGGGCAAGTCGTCGCTGGTCAACAGCCTGCTGCCGGAGGCCGGCACCCGTGTCGGCGACCTGTCGGAATGGTCTGGCCAGGGTACCCACACCACCACCACCGCGCGGCTGTACCACTTCCCTAATGGTGGCGACCTGATCGACTCACCGGGCATCCGCGAGTTCGGCCTGGGTCACGTCAGCCGCAGTGATGTGGAGGATGGTTTCATCGAGTTCCGCGACCTGTTCGGCACCTGCCGCTTCCGCGACTGCAAGCATGATCGCGAACCGGGCTGCGCGCTGCTCAAGGCGCTGGACGAGGGGCGTATCAAGCAGCAACGGATGAACAGCTACCGCTCGATCATTGCCAGTTTGCCGGAAGACGCTTACTGACCGCTTGCACCCCAGGTTCTGCACAAGACTCGAGGGCTACGCCAATCCTGTGGGAGCGGGCGTGCCCGCGAAGCAGGCACCTCGGTGGTTGGCACGGGCTTCGCCCGTGTTCGCGGGCAAGCCCGCTCCCACAGGGTACGCGCTGGCTTCAGCTACAGCGCGATCCTGCAAGGTTTACTGGTCCTTGGCCTCATCCATCTTCAGCGTCCCCTCTTCGAAGATGTTCAGCTTCTGGCGCAATTCACGCGGCTGCATGGGGGCCTGCCCGGCCTCCCCTGGCACAGCCGGTGCCGCAGCGGCCGGCGGCGCGGGCTCGGCAGCCGGTGCTTCCGGCGCGCCCTGCTCGCCTTCGATATTGCGCTGGGCCTTTTTGGTCAGCACGATGATGTCGATGCGGCGGTTGACCGGGTTGAACGGGTCCTTGCGGTCGAACAGCGACGACGAGGCATAACCCACCACCCGCGCCACCTGGCCATCCGGGTAGCCGCCGGCCACCAGTGCACGGCGCGCGGCGTTGGCGCGGTTGGCCGACAATTCCCAGTTGCCGAACTCGCCACTGCCGGCATAGGGCTTGGCGTCGGTGTGGCCACTGATGCTGATCTTGTTCGGCACCGCCTTGATGGTGTCGGCCATCGCCAGCAGGATGTCCTCGAAGTACGGCTGCAGGCGCGCGCTGCCAATGTCGAACATCGGCCGGTTCTCGGCGTCCATGATCTGGATGCGCAGGCCGTCCTGGGTGATCTCGAACAGGATCTGGTCCTTGAACTTCTGCAGTTGCGGGTTCTCTTCCACCTTGTTCTGCAGTTCCTGCAGCAGCAACTCCAGGCGCTCACGCTCGACCTGCTCGGCCATGGTCTCCACCTGGTCCTTGTCCAGCTGAATGCTGGTATCAGGCGTCGGCTCCGACTTGGCTTCGGGGTTGATGGTCTTTTCCGGCGCCAGCTGAGGCGAGCCGCCCAGGTCGATGACGTAGGGCGTTCCGCTTTCCGAGAAGCCGATCGGGTCCTTGAAGTAGCCGGCAATGGCGATCTTCTGTTCCGGGGTGGCCGTGGACAACAGCCACAGCACCAGGAAGAACGCCATCATCGCCGTGGCGAAGTCGGCGAAGGCGATTTTCCAGGCGCCGCCGTGGTGGCCGCCGCCAAAGCGCTTGACGCGCTTGACGATGATGGGCTGATTGTTCTCCATGACTCAGCGACCGCGAACCGCTTGTTCCAGTTCGGCGAAGCTTGGGCGGTGCTTGGGGTATAGCACCTTGCGCCCGAACTCGACCGCCAGCGAAGGCGGCATGCCCGAGGCCGAGGCCACCAGCGAAGCCTTGATCGATTCGTAGAGGTTCAGCTCTTCCTTGGCATCGTGCTCCAGGCACTTGGCCAACGGGCCGAAGAAACCGTAGGCCGCCAGAATACCGAAGAAAGTACCCACCAGCGCCGCACCCACATGGAGGCCGATGGAGGCCTGGTCACCATCGCCGAGCGAGGCCATGGTCACCACGATACCCAGTACCGCCGCAACGATACCGAAGCCAGGCATGCCGTCGGCGATGCCGGTCACCGCATGGGACGGGTGCTCCAGTTCTTCCTTCATGCTCAGCAGTTCCATGTCGAACAGGCCCTCGAGTTCGTGCGGGGCCATGTTGCCGGTGGACATGATGCGCAGATAGTCGCAGACGAACGCGGTCATGCGCTCATCGGCCAGCACCGTCGGGTACTTGGCGAAGATCGGGCTGGCGGCGGCATCCTCGATATCGGCCTCGATGGCCATCATGCCTTCGCGCCGGCTCTTGTTGAGAATTTCGTACACCAGGCCCAGCACTTCCAGGTAGAAGGCGTGAGTGAAGCGCGAGCCGAACATCTTCATCGACTTCTTGATGACGTGCATGGTCATGTGGCCAGGGTTGGCCTGCAGAAATGCACCAAAGGCCGCACCGCCGATGATCAGTACTTCGAACGGCTGGATCAGTGCCGCGATCTTGCCGTGGGAAAGCACGTATCCGCCGAGCACGCTCGCGAATACGACGATGATGCCGATAATTTTAGCCATAGGTTCAAAGCACTTGCTGTCGTGGTCAGGGGAAGAGACGGGAGCTTTAAAACTCTTCTTCTACTTATCGGCAGAACTGCGCCAGACTATAGCCACTCAATGCGAAAAGCCAGTTCGGACTGATGTCAAAATGCCAATTGAAACCAAGGTGCCCGCTCAGGCTCCACGTACGCTAGAGGCCTGGGTAAAGCTGCTCGAGAGTGTTCGCATCCCCGTGCCGAAGCACAGCTACGACCGGGTCATGGCCGCCATCCACGATAGCCGCCGCTCGCTGCGCGATATCGCCGAACTGATGCAGGATAGCCCGGCACTGGTGCTGTCGGTGATGCGCGAAGCCAATCACCCCACCAATGCCAGCCTGGCCGAGCCCGCCGAAAGCCTGGAAGTCGCCCTCAACCGCCTGGGCCTGGAGCGCAGCGAACAGCTGCTCAAGCGCCTGCCAGCCGTGCCCGTCGAAGAGATCCCGCCGGTACTGTG
This sequence comes from Pseudomonas sp. SA233, assembly GCF_054792385.1. Lineage (NCBI taxonomy): Bacteria > Pseudomonadati > Pseudomonadota > Gammaproteobacteria > Pseudomonadales > Pseudomonadaceae > Pseudomonas > Pseudomonas sp. SA233. The sequence goes on from NZ_CP096449.1 coordinate 5,168,456, forward strand.
CCAGTTTCAGCTGATCAGCCAGCACGCCTCGCAGCAGGCCAGCGGCCTGTTCGCAAGCCGCCTGGCACGGCTGTGGCAGGAAATCCACTGGGGCAGCCTGTTGTTCCTGTCGCCACTCTGGCCGCTGGCGCTGGCCTACCCCAAGCTGCTCGATACCTGGGAGCTGCGGGTTATCCACAAGGGCGAAGACGCCGCCCATGTCGAGGAAGAACTGTTTGGCGTGCGCATCATGGAGCTGTGCCAGACCATGGCGGAGTACTGGCGCCTGCCACAATGGGTGACCCAGGGTTACCGCCTGCTGCTGGAAGAGCGCGAACAACTGGCCCAGGTGCTCAGTATCGCCCGCGACCCGGATCTGCTCAGCCAGCAACACCGCCTGGACGCCGAGCCTGGCCTGCGCCGCTGGTTCAACCAGCCGGCCAACACCGTGCTGCTGGCAAACAACCTGGCCCTGGCGGCACAAGTGGGCTGGGACAACCCGCACCTGTTGCGCTGGCAGCTGCTGACCGCACTGTACCTGCAGACCTCGCTGGACGACGTGCAGCAGCAGGTGCACCAGCAGGCTGCGGCCAGCGCCCGCCGCCATGCCCAGCATGCCTTGTTCCACCCGGCCGAAGCGCTGATCTGGCCCTGGCACCAGCGCCGTCCGCACCCAGACATGCTGGCTCCGCCACCTCCCACAAGCGACGAACTGGCGCGCTGGCGCAAGCTGTGCCAAGACCTTCTGGCCCAGCCCAGCCCGTTCACCAACAGCGTGCACCTGGCCACGCAGGTTATCGAGGCCCTTCTGGCCTCTGGCATGCAGCGGATACTGCTGCTGAGCCTGGACAAGGCCAACGACCAGCTGCGCGTGCAGCAGATGGCCGGCCTGCCCAAGGAAGCCGGGGCGCTGGTACTGCCGGTGGCGCAGAACAAACTGCTGCAAAAGCTGCTGGCCAAGGCCGGGCAATTGCGTATCACCCCGGAAAACCACAGCCAGTTCTCGGCCCTGCTGCCGGCCCCGCTGCGTGCCTTGTTCCGCAGCGAGCACGTGCTGCTGCGCTCGCTGGCGGTGGCGGACCAGGTGCTGATGCTGATGGTCGCTGACCAGGGCTGCCGGCCGCTGGCCGATATCAGCGTGCAAGCCTTCGGCAAGACCGCACAGTGCACCGAACGGGCGCTGTCGGTGTTTGCCAACCGCAAGGCCTGAGCCTTGCGCTACAATCGCCCCTCTTTCCACACTGGAGACCGTGGATGACTGACTTTTCCGGCCTGCCCCTGGTGATCGAAGCCGCGGACCTGCTGCCGCGCCTGGATTCGCCACAGCTGATCCTGGTCGACCTGAGCAGCGCCAACCGCTATGTCAGCGGGCATATCCCCGGCGCACGCTTTGTCGAAGGCAAGCGTACTCAGCTCGGCCAGCCGCCTGCGCCCGGCTTGCTGCCGGCCCAGGCCGATCTGGAGAAGCTGTTCAGTGAACTCGGCCACCGCGAGGATGCGGTGTATGTGGTGTACGACGATGAAGGTGGCGGCTGGGCCGGGCGCTTCATCTGGCTGCTCGATGTGATCGGGCACAAGCGCTATCACTACCTGAACGGCGGCATCCAGGCTTGGCCGGCCGACAAGCTCTCCACCGAAGCGCCCGCCAGAGCTAATTCCCCCGTGCAGCTGCGCATCGACACGGCACCCACAGCCACCCGAGAGTACCTGCAAAGCCGCCTGGGCGCGGAAGATCTGGTCATCTGGGATGCTCGTGGCCCGCAGGAATTCCGCGGCGAGAAAGTACTGGCAGCCAGGGGCGGCCACATTCCCGGCGCGATCAACTTCGAGTGGACGTCCGGCATGGACCTCAATGACCACCTGCGCATACGCAAGGATATCGCCGAAGTCCTGCAGAAACTGGGCATCACTCCTGACAAGGAAGTCATTACCCACTGCCAATCCCACCGTCGCTCCGGTTTCACCTACCTGGTGGCCAAGGCCCTCGGCTATCCACGGGTCAAGGCCTACGCCGGCTCGTGGAGCGAATGGGGCAACCACCCGGACACGCCTGTAGAAGTCTAAGGAACCTGCATGAAATCCCGTTTGTTCATCATCAGCCAGTACCTGCTGCCGCACCACTTGCTGTCGCGGCTGGCCGGCTGCATAGCCGAGTGCCGCGTGCGCTGGTTCAAGAATGCCTTCACCGCCTGGTTCGCCAAGCGTTACCAGGTCAACATGAGCGAAGCGCTGGTCGAGGACCTGAGCGCCTACGAGCACTTCAATGCATTCTTCACCCGCGCCCTTAAGCCGGGTGCCCGCCCGCTGGACGAGACCCCGGGCGCCATCCTGTGCCCCGCCGACGGTGCCGTCAGCCAGCTTGGCCCGATCGAGCACGGCCGCATCTTCCAGGCCAAGGGCCACGGTTTCAGCGCGCAGGAGCTGCTGGGCGGTGACCCGGCCATGGCCGCGCCGTTCATGGGCGGCGAGTTCGCCACCATCTACCTGTCGCCCAAGGACTACCACCGCGTGCACATGCCGCTGGCCGGTACCCTGCGTGAAATGGTCTACGTGCCGGGCCGCCTGTTCTCGGTCAACCAGACCACCGCAGAGAACGTCCCCGAGCTGTTCGCCCGCAACGAGCGCGTGGTCTGCCTGTTCGATACCGAGCGCGGGCCGATGGCCGTGGTGCTGGTGGGCGCGATGATCGTCGCTTCGATCGAAACCGTGTGGGCCGGGCTGGTGACGCCACCCAAGCGTGAACTGAAGACCTTCCGCTACGACGAAGCCAGCCGCGCGCCGATCCACCTGGAGAAAGGTGCCGAACTAGGCCGCTTCAAGCTGGGGTCGACTGCTATCGTGCTGTTCGGGCCGGAGCAGGTGAAGTGGGCGGAGAACCTGGGTGCGGGTTCAGCGGTGCGCATGGGGCAGCAGTTGGCGGCGCCTGTGCAGGCTTGATTGCCTGATGGAACCTGGGGCCGCTTTGCGGCCCTTTCGCGACACAAGGCCGCTCCTACAGGAGATATGCGATTCCCTGTAGGAGCGGCCTTGTGTCGCGAAAGGGCTGCGAAGCAGCCCCAAATTTGCAGATCAGCCGCGCGCGTCGCGGTCGCGCAGGCCCAGCAGATACAACACTCCATCCAATCCCAGGGTAGAAATCGCCTGCTTGGCCGACTGGCGTACCAGCGGCTTGGCACGAAACGCCACACCCAGGCCGGCCAGCGACAGCATCGGCAGGTCGTTGGCACCGTCACCCACGGCAATGGTCTGCTCCAGCTGCAAGCCTTCTTCGCTGGCCAGCTTCTGCAGCAGCTCGGCCTTGCGCTGGGCATCGACGATCGGCTCCACAGCCACGCCGGTCACCTTGCCATCGACCACTTCCAGCTCGTTGGCGAACACATAGTCGATGCCCAGGCGCGCCTGCACCTGGCGGGCAAAGTAAGTGAAGCCACCGGACAGGATCGCGGTCTTGTAACCCAGGCGCTTGAGCTCGGCAAACAGGTTCTCGGCACCTTCAGTCAGACGCAGCGACGCCCCGATCTCATCCAACACGCCCACATCCAGGCCCTTGAGCAGCGCCATGCGCTCCTTGAAGCTGGCGCGGAAGTCCAGCTCGCCGCGCATGGCGCGCTCGGTGATGGCGGCAACCTGCTCACCCACGCCAGCGGCCTTTGCCAGTTCGTCGATGACCTCGGCTTCGATCAGCGTCGAGTCCATGTCGAAGACCGCCAGGCGACGGTTGCGGCGGAACAGGTCGTCCTTCTGGAAGGCAATGTCGATGCTCAGCTCTTCGGCCAGGGCGAAGAAGTCGGCACGCAGAGCCTCGGCATCGCTCGGCACGCCGCGCACAGAGATCTCGATGGCCGCCTTGCCCTTGTCGGTCTCGGCATCCAGCGCCACACGGGCCGACAGGCGCTCGATGCGCTCGATGGTCAGGCCGTACCGGCTGATCACCGCACTCACCCGCTGCAGTTGCTCTGGAGTGATCTTGCGGCTGAGCAAGGTGACGATGTGGCGCGCCTCGCCCTGGCCATCGGCCCAGTGCTGGTAGTCCGCCTCGGAAATCGGCGTGTAGCGGGCCTGCAGGTTCAGCTCGTGGGCCTTGGCCTGCACGCTCTGCAGCAGGGAGGTGGCCACTTCGTTGTCCGGGATATCGACCAGGATGCCGAACGACAAGGTACCGTGCATGACTGCCAGGCCAATGTCGAGGATGCTCACACCGCCCTGCAGCAGGACGCCGGTGATAGCCGCAGTGAGACCGGGACGGTCCTCACCGGTGATGTTGATCAGGACGATTTCGCGCACAACCTGGCTCCGACTTCGATGAAAAATGCGCATTCTACCGATTTTCCGTGACCGTCGGGCGCCAACGATACTTTGCCGACAAAACCCGGCTCGCTATACTGCCCCACACTTTCATGCCATTAAGAGCCGAGCTCAGTGAACCGGCCCACGCCCGTCAAAGCAGACAACTTCTTCCTGATGATCTATCGCGCCCTGAGTCAACGTCGCGTGCCGCTGGCACTACGCATCGCCTGCACCAACATTTTCCTGGTGGCGCTGGCGTTGGTGATCTACGCCTGCGTGATGGGCCTGCAGTTCAAGCAGGCCATGCACGAGCAGGCCGATGCCCTGGGCCAGAGCCTGACCACCCAGACCGCCACCTCGGCGACCGAGTTGCTGGTGGCCAACGACATCCTCAGCCTCAACGTTCTGCTCGGCAACCTGGTGAAAAACCCACTGGTGGCCCATGCGGCGATCTACAGCGTGGACAACCGCATCCTCGCGGAAGCCGGCCAGCGCCCGCGCAACAGCCTGCTGGGCGAGGCCGAAGGCCTGTACCAGACCAAGATCACCTTCCAGGACGTGACCGCCGGGCAACTGCGCATCAGCCTGGACATGAGCCAGTTCCAGCAGCCGATGCTGATCAGTCTGCAGAGCATGGGCATCCTTGCCGCCATCCTGCTGGTGTTGGCGCTGACCCTGAGCCTGCGCCAGGGCCGCTTCATCACCCTGCCGTTGCTGCAGCTGCGGGTGTGGCTGCGCGACCCGCAACCCTATACCCCGGCCACCGACCGCCAGGACGAGATCGGCGACATCGCCCGCCAGCTGCACGCGCGCCTGGCCCCGCCGCCGCCACCTGAGCCGGAGCCCGAAGAAGAAGAAGACGAGCAGTTCGACGACCTGCACGACGCTGCCCCGGCAGCCAAGGTCGCACCGCGCGCCAAGCTTGCCGCCCAGGCGGACGAGGATGACGATGAAGCCTTCGCCGGCCTGCTGGACGACGAAAGCGCGCCCAAGGCCGCCGTGGTCGAATCCGACGAGCCGCAGTACAGCGCCGTGCTTGCCGTGCAACTGGGCTCGCAGGAGCAGCTGCGTCGCCTGCCGCGCACGCGCCTGACCGAACTGACCGAGCGCTACCGCGATTGCCTGGAACATGCCGCCTCACTCTACGACGGTGAAACTCACACGCTCAACGACGGCAGCACCCTGGTGCTGTTCCACAGCCGCGACTGCGGCGAGGACTACCTGACCAACGCCATCTGCTGCGGCGAGCTGTTGCGCGCCTTGGGCCATGCCCTGCAGATCGAGGTAGCGGACAGCGGCATTACCCTGCAGCTGCAGCTGGGCCTTGCCCTGGGTAACGACCTGCAAGGGCTGGAGCTGGTAGACCTGCTGATGGCCGAAAAGGCCCAGGACGCTCTGGCACTGTCGCAGCACAGTCGCAACTTGTTGCTGGTAGAACGGCAGATCAGCGATGACACGCTGATTCGCCAGCGCGCCCGCATTCGCCCGATTGCCAGCCCTGAGGGCGCCTGCTGCGTGGAGCGCCTGATGGAGCCCTACCCGTCGATGCTGGAGCGGCAGTTGGCGCGGATGCACGAACGCCGGGCCTGATACCGGGCTGGCTTCTTCGCGGGTAAACCCGCTCCCACAGGGCCTGCACCAACCTGTGGGAGCGGGCTCACCCGCGAAGAGACCAGCACATACAGTACAAAAACTGCAGATACGAAAAAGCCCGCAATGATGCGGGCTTTTTCGTATCTGGCAGTTAGATCAGAACCGGTAGACTTCCATATCGGTTCGAATCGGCGCAGCCATCGGGATCTTGGATTTCTCAGGCGTCTTCTTCACCTGCACCGGAGCAGCCGATTTTTTAGGCGACTCTTCGGCAATCGCCGGCTGGTTAGCCAGAGGCTTGACCGCTGTGCTCAGCTGTTCGGCCAGTTTCTGAAGCAACTGGCCCTGGGCCTGCACCTGCGACGCCTCGCTGCCCGCGTGTGGCTGTTCGAGGTGAACGATGCGGTTGTCACGCACATGGCCACGACGGTCCAACAGGCGCCACTGGGCATCCAGGACGGCCGGCTGGTCCTTGCCCGAGTCCAGGCGAGTGATCGACAGCAGCACTTGTACATCCGGGTTGAACCCGGCAGCCGCCGGGGCCAGCACCACGCGCTGGCTGTCCAGGCGCCAGGCGAGCTGGCGCACCAGCAGCTGGTCGATATCCGACGAAAGGCTGCCGGCCCAACGACCGTCGGTCGCTGAACTCAGGCTGCCATCGGCCTGACGCTGCAGGAACGTCTCACGTTGCAGGTAATCGGCAACCGATACCGGGCCGAGCACCACGGCCATGCCCGCACTCTGCGAAGGCTGGCCAGGATCACCACTGTCGAGCTGGTACAGGGCAACCGGCTGGTGCATGGTGCACCCGCCAAGGCCCAGCAGGCCAGTCATCAACAGCGCAAATGGAAGGCGCAGAAATTTCATCATCCCATCCAGGCGGTCGCCAAAAGGCCAACCGCAGTGATACACATAAATTCAAACGGGCACACGGCCACGCCGGCACCGCAAGGGCCATATCATCCGCGAAATAACCGTCCGACTCCAGCATTTCTGCCCGGAACGACGCTGAAATTGCCGTTCCAGACATTTCAACCGGTTACGCCGGCACTTCCACCTGCAACCCATCGACCCGCTGGAACCCGCGTGGCAGCTTGCTGCCGCGCCGTCCGCGCTCGCCCTTGTAATGCTCCAGGTCGTCCGCTTTCAGAGATAGGGTACGCTTGCCGGCTTGCAATACAAGCGTCGCGCCATCTGCAATCACGGCCAGATCGGTAACAAATTCTTCACGGCTCGCCACCCGGTCGCCCGGCACCCCGATAATCTTGTTGCCCTTGCCTTTGCCCAACTGAGGGAGGTCGCTGACCTTGAATACCAGCAGACGGCCTTCGGTGGTAACCGCCGCCAGCCAGTCCTGCTCGCGGTTGGCCACCGGCCGCGGGGTCATGACCTTGGCACCGTTGGGCAGGCTGAGCAAGCCCTTGCCGGCCTTGTTCTTGGCCTGCAGGTCTTCACCCTTGACCACGAAGCCATAGCCGGCGTCCGAAGCCACCACGTACAGCGCATCGTCGTCCGGCAACAGAACGCACTCGAAGGTGGCCCCCGGTGGGGGCGTCAGGCGGCCGGTCAGCGGTTCGCCCTGACCACGCGCCGACGGCAGGCTGTGAGCGGCCAGCGAGTAGCTGCGGCCAGTGGAGTCGATAAGCACGGCAAATTGGTTGGAGCGCCCGGCGGCTGCGGCCTTGAAGCCATCGCCGGCCTTGTACGACAGGCCGGTGGCATCAATGTCGTGGCCCTTGGCGCAGCGCACCCAGCCCTTCTCCGACAGCACAACGGTAACCGGCTCGGTCGGCATCAGCTCGTTTTCCGACAGCGCCTTGGCCTCGGCACGCTCGACGATCGGCGAGCGGCGGTCGTCGCCATAGGTTTCAGCATCCTTGATCAGCTCGCTGCGTACCAGCTTGCGCAGCTTGGCATCGCTGCCCAGCAGGGCGAGCAGCTTGGCCTGCTCCTTCAGCAATTCATCCTGCTCGCCGCGGATCTTCATCTCTTCCAGGCGTGCCAGCTGCCGCAGGCGGGTCTCGAGAATGTAGTCGGCCTGGATTTCGGTCAGGTCGAAACGGGCGATCAGGGCCTGCTTGGGCTGGTCTTCGGTACGGATGATGTGGATAACTTCATCCAGGTTGAGGAACGCGGTCAGCAAACCTTCCAACAGGTGCAGGCGCTTCTCCACCTTGTCCAGGCGGTGCTGCAGGCGGCGACGGACGGTAGCGGTACGGAACTCCAGCCATTCCAGCAGCAGCGCTCGCAGGTTCTTCAGCTGTGGCCGGCCGTCCAGGCCGATGATGTTGACGTTGACCCGGTAGCTGCTCTCCAGGTCGGTCGTGGCAAACAGGTGCTGCATCAGCTCATCGGTATCCACACGGTTGGAGCGCGGGATGATGACGATGCGGCACGGGTTCTCGTGGTCCGACTCGTCACGCAGGTCGGCGACCATAGGTAGCTTCTTGGCCTGCATCTGCGCAGCGATCTGCTCCAGCACCTTGGCCCCGGAGACCTGGTGCGGCAGCGCGGTGACGACGATGTCGCCATCCTCGACGCGGTAGACGGCGCGCATACGGATGGAGCCGCGACCGCTTTCGTACATCTTGAGGATTTCTGCCCGCGGCGTGACGATCTCGGCCTCGGTCGGGTAGTCCGGCCCCTGGATGTGCTCGCACAGCTGCTCGATGGTGGCCTTGGGCTCATCGAGCAGGCGCACACAGGCCGTGGCCACTTCACGCAGGTTGTGCGGCGGTACGTCAGTGGCCATGCCCACGGCGATACCAGTGGTGCCGTTGAGCAGGATGTTGGGCAGGCGCGCAGGCAGCACGGCCGGCTCCTGCAGGGTGCCGTCGAAGTTGGGCACCCAGTCCACGGTGCCCTGGCCGACTTCGCTGAGCAGCACTTCGGCGTAGCGCGAAAGACGCGCTTCCGTATAACGCATGGCGGCGAACGACTTCGGATCGTCTGGCGCACCCCAGTTGCCCTGGCCGTCGACCAGGGTATAGCGGTAGCTGAACGGCTGGGCCATCAGCACCATGGCCTCGTAGCAGGCCGAGTCGCCGTGGGGGTGGAACTTGCCGAGCACGTCACCGACGGTACGCGCCGACTTCTTGTGCTTGGCATCGGCATCGAGCCCCAACTCGCTCATGGCGTAGACGATGCGTCGCTGCACCGGCTTCAGGCCATCGCCGATGTGCGGCAAGGCGCGGTCCATGATCACGTACATGGAGTAGTTGAGGTAGGCCTGTTCGGTGAAGTCAGCCAGCGAGCGGCGTTCTACGCCATCCAGGCTGAGTTCCAGTGAGTCGCTCATGCGGGCCTCGTCATTTCAGGTTCTGGCGCAGCAGCATGGTGCCGCCGCGCTGGGTAAATTCAAGTTGTTTCAGGGCACTCATGCCCAGCAATACGGTCTGCCCGTCCAGGCCCGGCACCACGATGGCGCGCACGTCCTGCAGGTGGATATCCCCCAGCTGCAGGCTGGCCAGGCGCGTGCGGTAGCCTTCGGTACGGCCGTTGGCGGTACTGAGCTGCACCGGGCTGCCACGCTCCAGGCCCAGCTCGCGGCCCAGCGCCTCCGGGATGGCCACGTCGGTGGCACCTGTGTCGAGCATGAAATGCACCACCTGGCCGTTGATTGCGCCATCCATCACGAAGTGGCCCTGGCCGTTGCCCAGCAGGCGCACCTCGATAAAGCCTTCGCCATGCGACGACTGCACCTGGGCATTGGGGTTGCGCTGGCTGTCTTCCCATTGGCCGAAGAAACGCGTGGCAAGGAACAGCGCCGCCGCCCAGGCGACGATCATCAATACTTTGCCAGCCCGCTTGCCCGGTGCCTGGCTCATGGCTTGGCGCTCCATCCGCCTTCCGGCGCATCGAAGCGCCAGACGATCGGGCGTGCTTCGCCATCAGCGCGGGCGCCGTTGTTGTTGTCCACGCCTATCCAGGCGCCCTTGGCATCGATCACCAGGGCCTCGGCCAGACCGAACGGCTGCTGGTAGCGACGCGACTCGACCAGGGCATCGGCAGCGAACGACCAGCAGCGCTCGACCATGCCGCTGTCGGTATCCCGACGACAGACGCGGTAGGCATTGCGTTCGAGAGTGAACAGCTTGCCTTCGAACCAGGCCAGGTCGGAGAAGTCGCGCGACAGTGCCTGGGCATTGGGCATCTGTGCCGGTTGCATTTCGACCCCGGCCTCGCTCAGCAACACGCAGCTGCGGCCGCAGGTCCACACCGACTGCTGGCGCTCGATGGCCACCAGGCCACGGCGCTCGCGCTCGGCGGCCAGCCACAGGCGGTCACCCGCCGGGTTGATCGCCAGGCCTTCGAACAAGGCGTTGAAGTTCAGCAGCATGCCGCTGGCCCGGGCCTGACGAACCATGGCCGGGTCGATCTTCAACCAGTCCGCCTCGCCTTCCAGCGGCAGTTGCAGCACAGCGGCATGAGCTTCGCTGACCAGGTACAGGTTGCCCGCCTGGTCACAGCTGATGCCTTCGAAATCCAGCTCGCCACCACGAATATACGACGCCGCCCAGTTGCGCGACCTCAGGCCCCACGGCAAGCCACTTTCCGGCACCGCTGGCGGGGTGAAGGTGAGCGGCTGCGCGCGCCAGGTCGGGTTTTGCTGGTCGAAGCGGTAGATGCGGTCGTCGTCGCGGTCGGATACGCCCCACAGCCCGCCCCGGCATTCCACCAGGCCAGACAGGTTGCCACCGCGCATGCCTTCGATCGGGTGCTCGGCGCTCAGCTTCAACTCTGGCCAGTTGCCCGCCAGGCTCGGCAGGGCAACCAGCGCCAGGCAGGCAGCCAGAAGCCGCCGAATCAAACCATGACCTCGGCCAGGTTGCCCTTGGTTTCCAGCCAGCTCTTGCGGTCGCCCGCGCGCTTCTTGGCCAGCAGCTTGTCCATCAGCTCGCAGGTGGCCTGCACGTCGTCCAGGGTCAGTTGCACCAGGCGCCGGGTATTCGGGTCCATGGTGGTCTCGCGCAGCTGTGGCGGGTTCATCTCGCCCAGGCCCTTGAAGCGGGTGACCTGTGGCTTGCCGCGCTTCTTCTCGGCAACCAGACGATCGAGGATACCGTCACGCTCGGCCTCGTCGAGGGCGTAGTAGATTTCCTTGCCCAGGTCGATGCGGTACAGCGGCGGCATGGCCACGTACACATGCCCGGCCTCGACCAGGGCGCGGAAGTGCTGGACAAACAGTGCGCACAGCAGCGTGGCGATGTGCAGGCCGTCGGAGTCGGCGTCGGCGAGGATGCAGATCTTGCCGTAGCGCAGCTGCGCAAGGTCGGTGGCCCCCGGGTCGACGCCAATGGCCACGGCGATGTTGTGCACTTCCTGGCTGGCCAGGACTTCGCCACCGTCCACTTCCCAAGTGTTGAGGATCTTGCCACGCAGCGGCAGGATCGCCTGGAATTCCTTGTCGCGAGCCTGCTTGGCCGAGCCACCGGCCGAGTCACCCTCGACCAGGAACAGTTCGGCGCGCATCGGGTCCTGGCCGGCGCAATCGGCCAGTTTGCCGGGAAGTGCCGGGCCCTGGGTTATGCGCTTGCGCTCGACCTTCTTGCTGGCCTTCAGGCGGCGCCCGGCGTTGCTGATGGCCAGCTCCGCCAGTTGCATGCCCAGCTCGGGGTGGGCGTTGAGCCACAGGCTGAACGCGTCCTTGACCACGCCGGAAACGAAGGCAGCCGCCTCGCGCGACGACAGGCGCTCCTTGGTCTGCCCGGAGAACTGCGGGTCCTGCATCTTCATCGACAGCACGAAGGTGATGCGCTCCCAGACGTCTTCCGGCGCCAGCTTCACACCGCGCGGCAGCAGGTTGCGGAACTCGCAGAATTCACGCATGGCATCCAGCAGGCCCTGGCGCAGGCCGTTGACATGAGTGCCGCCCTGGGCGGTAGGGATCAGGTTGACGTAGCTTTCCTGGATGCTGTCGCCGCCTTCGGGCAGCCACAGCAAGGCCCAGTCCACCGCTTCCTTGTTACCGGCCAGGCTGCCGCAGAACGGCTCGTCGGGCAGGCGCTGGAACTCGTTTACCGAGTCGACCAGGTAGGAGCGCAGGCCGTCCTCGTAGTGCCATTCGACTTTCTCGCCGCTGGCCTTGTCCTCGAAGCTGACCAGCAGGCCCGGGCACAGCACGGCCTTGGCCTTGAGCACATGCTTGAGGCGGCTGATGGAGAATTTCGGCGAATCGAAGTACTTGGGGTCGGGGCTGAAGTACACGCTGGTGCCGGTATTGCGCTTGCCAACCGTGCCGACCACTTCCAGCTCGCTGGCCTTGAAGCCATCGGCGAAAGTCATCTGGTATTCGTTGCCGTCACGTTTTACGCGCACGCGCACCTGGGTCGACAGGGCGTTGACCACAGAGATGCCCACGCCGTGAAGGCCACCGGAGAACTGATAGTTCTTGTTGGAGAACTTGCCGCCGGCGTGCAGCTTGGTGAGGATCAGCTCGACCCCGGACACGCCCTCTTCCGGGTGGATGTCCACCGGCATGCCGCGGCCATCATCGCTGACTTCCAGCGAGTGGTCGGCATGGAGAATGACCTGCACCGAACGGGCGTGACCGGCCAGGGCTTCGTCGACACTGTTGTCGATGACTTCCTGGGCCAGGTGGTTGGGGCGGCTGGTATCGGTGTACATGCCCGGCCGCTTGCGGACCGGGTCAAGGCCCGAGAGGACTTCGATGGCGTCTGCGTTATAGGCGCTAGCGCTGGGAGTGGCCATAGGGTCTCGTCGTCAGTCTGGTGAATGCAAAAAAGTCAAAATACAGAAAAATCGAGCGCTGCGTACTGCCCACGGGCAATGCCGGCGAAGGCCAGCAGTGCCGGCAGGCGCTCGGCGAAGCCCTGGAAGCTGTGGTCGCCACCGGCCTGGATGCGCAGGGCACAAGCACGGTAATAGCGCTCGGCATGGCGATAGTCCAGGGTTTCATCGGCGGTCTGCAGCCACACTTGATAGCGGCTGGCATCCACCGGGGCTGGTACCTCAAGCTCGGCCAGGGCCTGCACATGATCGTGGGTCAGCTCCCACGCTTCACCGGTGTAGTGATTGTGCTGGGTGCCCAGGTAGCCGTCGAAATGCTTGTGCGGTGTTACCGCCGGGTTCACCAGCAAGGCCTTGAGGCCGTGGCGCTCGGCCAGATAGGTGGCATAGTAGCCGCCGAGCGAACTACCTACCAACAATGGTGCGCCCAGTTCGGCGATGGCCGCTTCGAGCTGGGCGATGGCCTGCCGTGGGTGGTGGTGCAAGGCGGGCACCCGCAGTCGGGCCGACAGGCCCAGTTGCTGCATCACGGCCTCGAGTTGGCGCGCCTTGGTCGAAAGTGGCGAGCTGTTGAAGCCATGGATATAGAGGATGGAACCCGACATGCTGCCCCCGGAATCTGTGGCTTCGCGCCCGGTGATATGGGCGCAGGGACGCGCAGTGTAGCGCGTTCGCCGGGTTTTGGCGCCGCACAGGGGTTTTAGCAACAAATTCTTCAACAGCTTTGAGAGTGCCGGGGGCGCTTTGCGCCCCTATCGCGACACAAGGCCGCTCCCACAGGAGATCGCGTACCCCTGTGGGAGCGGCCTTGTGTCGCCATAGGGCTGCGCAGTAGCCCCAAAATCCTCAATAGCCAGGGCTATCGAAGTCGAGCTTCACCTGGAAATCCACTGCCCGCTCCACCCCGGTCTCCAACCGCCCGTCGGTGTGGAGGCGCAGCCAGCGGTATCCAGGCTGCTCCTCGCTCACCTTGAAATCCTCGCTGCGCGCCGCGAACTGGATGCAGGTCGACGGAGTGGCCAGCAGGCGACGACCGTCGCGCACTTCATCCCATTCCTGGTGCACATGCCCCCAGAGCAGCGCCCGCACCTGTGGATAACCCTCGACGATATCGAACAGCGCCTGGGCATTGCGCAAGCCGATCGGCGCAATCCAGGCACAGCCGATATCCACCGGCTGATGGTGGAAGCACACCAGGCAATGCCGTTCACCCGCCTCTCGCAAGGCCGTTTCCAGCACTGCCAGCTGGTCATCCTCCAGCAGCCCATGCGTCGCCCCGGGTACGGCCGTGTTGAGCATGACGATGCGCCACGCACCGATATCGGTCACCGCCTGTACCAGCTCCGGTGCCACTTGCGCCATGACTCGGGCCTCGTCATGGTTGCCAGGCAACCAGCGGGTGGGCACGGCAAACGGTGCGGTCAGCTCACGGAATGCTTCATAGGACGCCACGCTGGCGTCCTGGGACAGGTCGCCAGTGCACAGCAGCAGGTCGACAAGCGGTTGCTCCCGCCGCACCTGGGCCACTACATGGCGCAGGCTGTCACGGGTCTTGAGGCCCAGCATGCTGCCGGCCGGGTCGGCGAACAGGTGGGCATCGGTCAGTTGCACCACATGCACGGGGCGCGATTGGTCTGGCTGCGGCAACGGCCGTCTCCTCGAACGGATTCAGCGCGAATTATGGCTGTACAACGGGTGCGAGCAAACACCCGTACCCAAACCACGTCACAATTCAGCGAACGCTTGCCAGCTCGTGGCCACAGGCCAGGCAATGGCTCAGCCATTCACCGAGGAACAGGTTGAGCTGGGCCTTTTCGTCCGGCTGGTGCATGGCTTCGTTGGGATAGGGGTAGATGCTGCGCAGGCGCCGGGTGTGTTCGGCACTGACCACTTCGGCCATGCGCGCATCGTGGTACACCTGCACTTCCAGGTGCGGTACCGGCAACCACGGCAGGCTGTGCTCCTGGCGCACGTGCAGGGTGGTGGTGTACGGGCAGGCCAGCACCACGTCGAGCACCAGCACGCCGAGCATCTGGTCGCCCTGGGTCATGCCGATGCGGCGCGAGCTCTGGGTGGTGCGCATGTCGGGCAACAGGCGCATCAGCCGGGCGTAGTTGGCCTCGCAGGCTGCCTGCAGCCCGACCAGGTCGACCCGATAACGCTCGCGCAGCAGGTTCACTTCCACATACCTCGTACTTCATCACGGTTCAGCGCCAGCCATTGCAGGCCGATGATGGTCGCCGCGTTGCAGATGCGCCCGTCGCGCACCGCCTGCATGGCATCCTCGAACGACCACACGCGCACGCGAATGTCCTCGCCCTCTTCTTCCAGGCCATGCAGGCCGCCCGCCCCTTCACTGCTGCAACGGCCGAGGAACAGGTGAACGTACTCGTCACTGCCGCCGGGCGACGGGAAGTAACGGGTCATCGGCCATAGGGCGCTAAAGGCCAGGCCGGCTTCTTCTTCGGCTTCGCGGTGGGCGACTTCCTCGGGTTGCTCGTCCTTGTCGATCAGCCCGGCCACCATCTCGATTAGCCAGGGGTTGTCGACCTTGCCCAGTGCACCAACGCGGAACTGCTCGATCAGCACCACTTCATCGCGCAACGGGTCGTACGGCAGCACGCACACCGCATCATGGCGCACGAACAGTTCACGGCTGATCTCGCGGCCCATGCCCCCGGCAAACAACTCGTGGCGCAGGCGTAGCTTGTCGAGCTTGTAAAAGCCCTGGAAGCAGTTGGCCCGCTCAATGATTTCGAAGCCCTTGGGCACTGAGTTCAACGCGTCTGACATGGAAATCCTCATTACCTCGAATACCGCATCGCGCCATCCTACTCTGCACGCCTGCCGGTTTCACCCCTTTCCGGCAACCGTTCGCGCACTCGGGACAGCGCGCCTTCTCTCTGTTAGCTTAGTGGCGAACTGAAGGCCGCGCAGACGGTCAAAGGCCGACTTTTCCCTGTTCTGCAAGGATCCTCATGACACTTGTCAAACTGACTTCCGTGGCTGTGCTGGCCCTGGCCCTGGGTGCCTGCCAAAGCCTGTTTACGCCCAACTACCGGGCGCCGCTCGAGGTCAAGCGCGATGCCTGGGAGCATGTCAAACCCGGCTGCAGCGAAAGCGACTGCCCGCTGGTGAACATCGACATGATCCACTTCCCGGCCTTGCCCAAGCTCGATGGCATCGTCGAGAAACGCCTGCTGCAACTGACCGAAGACAACCAGCGCGGCAACGCACCGACCACCCTGCAAGCCTACGAGCAGCAGTACCTGGCCAGTGCCGACAAGCGCAACAGCAGCTACCTGCAGGCCAAGGTACGCGAGCAGCATGACGGACTGGTGATCATCGAATTGTCCAGCTACCTGGACAGCGGCGGCGCTCATGGCATGCCCGGGCGTGGTTTCATCAACTATTCGCGCAAGCTGGACAAGGTGCTGACCCTGCAGGACATGCTGGTGCCCGGCCAGGAAGACACCTTCTGGAAAACCGTCGAGGAATCGCACCACGCCTGGCTGATCAGCGTAGGCATGGACAAGGATGCCGAGTTCATCAAGACCTGGCCGTTCAAGCAGTCGCCGCACGTCGCCCTGACGTACGGCGCGGTGGTGGTCAAGTACGAGGTCTATTCCATCGCGCCCTACTCCATGGGCCACGTGGAGTTGAAGATCCCGTACCCACGCCTGAATGGCGTGCTCAAGCCCGAGCTGTTTCCCGGCCGCGGCTGAAGCTCAGCAGCCCGTGAAGTAGCCCTGCCAGCAGCAATGCCGGCAGGGTCGCACCCAGGTCCGGCGCTTGCGCGGCGATCAGATGGTACGCGGCAACGCCCACCGCCCAGGCCAGCAGTGCCTGCCAGTGCAAGCCATGCACCTGTGCTGGCAAGCGGCGGCGACGGATCACGTAATGGTCCATCAATACCACACCGAACAGCGGTGCAAACACCGAGCCGATCAGCAGCAGGAAGTTCTCGTACTGTGCCAGTGGCGCCAGCAAGGCGATCAGCGTGCACAGCACGCCAATGGCCAGCGCCAGGTGCTCGACCTTCAGGCGCACCAGCACGCCGGTGGAAACGGCCGCCGAGTGAATGTCGGCAAAAGCCTTTTCCGACTCGTCCAGCAGAATCAGCAGCAGTGGAATGCCCATGCCAGCGCCCGCCAGGGCCAGCAGCAGGGCGTTGGCTTCGCCACTGTCGGCAAAGGCCAGGGTGTAACCCACGCCCAGGCTCATCAGCCAGGTGTTGCCGATGAAGTAACCCAGCACCGTACCGCCGAATACATGTTTGCCGTTACGGGCAAAACGCGAGTAGTCGGCGATCAGCGGCAACCAGGACAGCGGCATGGCGATGGCGATGTCGAAGCCCACGGCCAGCGACATCGATCCGTCGCCGGCACGGTCCCACAGTGCCGCCAGGTCGGCCTTGGCGAACAGGTTCCAGGTCAGCCAAAGGCAAGCGCCCAGCAGCAGCCAGATGCCCCAGGTGCGCAGCACCTTGCGCACGAACGCCAGCGGCCCACCGACTGCGAGCAAGGTGGCCAGGGCGCCGAAGCACAGGGTCCAGAGCACAGGGCTGTTCCAGGCGCTGGCTTCGCCGAACGCCCGCGTGCCCAGCAGGCTGGCGGCATCGCGCATGACGATGATCTCGAACGCGCCCCAGCCCACCAGTTGCAGCAGGTTGAGCAGCGCCGGCAAGCGAGCGCCATGGCCACCCAGGCTCAGTTTCAGCGTGCCCATGGCCGACAGGCCGGTATCGCTGCCGATGACACCGGCAGCCCCCAGCAGCAGCACACCCACACCGGTGCCCAGGGCGATGGCCAGCACCGCGCCAGCAAGGCCCAGGCCAGGGGCCAGCATGGCGCCGACCTGCAGCACCATCAGGCCGATGCCGAGGGAGAACCATAGCGAGAACAAGTCGCGGGCGCCGAAGATGCGCTGGGCGGTGGGGACCGGGTGGTCGGGGGAGAATTGGCTGGGGGTGGTCATGCTTTGACACTCGGCAAGGTATTGGATTGGACGCGGTCGCTGTAGGAGCGGCCTTGTGTCGCGAAAGGGCCGCAAAGCGGCCCCAGGTTTTCAGCTTCGCGGCTGAAATTTCCGGGGCCGCTTCGCGGCCCATCGCGACACAAGGCCGCTCCTACAGGGGTCAGCGCTGCGACTTAGACTTTGTGATACAGCTGGCTGCCTTCCTGGCGGAACCGCTCGGCCTGCTCACGCATGCCTTGCTCGACCGTCACATCCACGGTTTCGATCTTGGCGGCGTATTCACGCACTTCCTGGGTGATCTTCATCGAGCAGAACTTCGGCCCGCACATCGAGCAGAAGTGCGCGACCTTGGCCGATTCCTTCGGCAGGGTCTCGTCGTGGTAGGCACGGGCAGTGTCCGGGTCCAGGCCGAGGTTGAACTGGTCTTCCCAACGGAACTCGAAGCGTGCCTTGGACAAGGCGTTGTCACGAATCTGCGCACCCGGGTGGCCCTTGGCAAGGTCGGCGGCATGAGCGGCGATCTTGTAGGTGATGATGCCGGTCTTCACGTCATCCTTGTTTGGCAGGCCCAGGTGTTCCTTGGGCGTGACGTAGCAGAGCATCGCGCAACCGAACCAGCCGATCATAGCCGCACCAATGCCCGAGGTGATGTGGTCGTAGCCAGGAGCGATATCGGTGGTCAGCGGGCCGAGGGTGTAGAACGGCGCCTCGTCGCAGCATTCCAGCTGCTTGTCCATGTTCTCCTTGATCAGTTGCATCGGCACGTGGCCGGGGCCTTCGATCATGCACTGCACGTCGTGCTTCCAGGCGATCTTGGTCAGCTCGCCGAGGGTCTCCAGTTCACCGAACTGCGCGGCATCGTTGGCGTCGGCAATCGAGCCGGGGCGCAGGCCGTCGCCCAGCGAGAAGCTGACGTCGTAGGCCTTCATGATTTCGCAGATTTCTTCGAAGTGGGTGTACAGGAAGTTTTCCTTGTGGTGTGCCAGGCACCACTTGGCCATGATCGAGCCACCACGGCTGACGATACCGGTGACACGCTTGGCAGTCAGCGGCACATAACGCAGCAGTACGCCGGCATGGATGGTGAAGTAGTCCACGCCCTGCTCGGCCTGCTCGATCAGGGTGTCACGGAACAGCTCCCAGGTCAGGTCCTCGGCCACGCCGTTGACTTTTTCCAGGGCCTGGTAGATCGGCACGGTACCAATCGGCACCGGCGAGTTGCGGATGATCCACTCACGGGTTTCGTGAATGTGCTTGCCGGTGGACAGATCCATGACCGTGTCCGAACCCCAGCGGATGCCCCAGGTCAGCTTGGCCACTTCTTCCTCGATCGAGGAACCCAGGGCGCTGTTGCCGATGTTGCCGTTGATCTTCACCAGGAAGTTGCGGCCGATGATCATCGGTTCCACTTCCGGGTGGTTGATGTTGGCTGGGATGATCGCGCGGCCACGGGCGATTTCCTGGCGGACGAACTCAGGAGTGATTTCTTTCGGGATGTTGGCCCCGAAGCTATGGCCGGCGTGCTGCTCGTCAAGCAGACCAGCGTCACGTGCCTCTTGCAGCTTCATGTTTTCGCGGATGGCCACGTACTCCATCTCGGCAGTGATGATGCCTTGGCGGGCATAGTGCATCTGCGAGACGTTGGCACCAGCCTTGGCCCGACGCGGGTTGCGCACGTGGGCGAAACGCAGCTTGGCCAGTTCGGCATCGTTCAGGCGCTGCTGGCCGAAGTCCGAGCTCAGGCCGGCCAGGCGCTCGGTGTCACCGCGTGCCTCGATCCACGCCGAACGCACATCGGCCAGGCCCTTGCGCACGTCGATGACAACGTTGGGGTCGGTGTACGGGCCGGAAGTATCGTAGACCAGCACCGGGGCATTGGACTCGCCACCGAAATCGGTCGGGGTGTCGTCCAGGCTGATTTCACGCATGGGCACGCGGATGTCCGGGCGCGAGCCCTCGACATACACCTTGCGCGAACGCGGGAATGGTTGCACGGACTGCTGATCGACTTGTGCCGATTCGCTGAGGTTGATCGCTTTTTCTTGTTTGGTCATCACAGGCTCTCCAGACGGCTTCCTAGCAGTGGAATGTCGGGGTGAACCTGAAAGGCGCGGACGCACCCTTGATGGGTGCAGTGCCGGATATGGGGGTGCCTGAAGCTGCATGTAGCTGCGACATTCCCGGACCTGGCACAAGAGGCTCCCCGGGAAGGCGAGCAATCTTGTTCCCTACGCAGGCGCTAACCTGATCAGGTTCAACGGGATCCGCAACTTTGCGATCTCAGCCTTTGCTTCAAGGCACCCCGACAAGAACATGCGCAGTCTAGACTGGAGTGGTCGGCAAAGCCAAGCAGGTAAATGCGCGGATGATGAAAGGCACCCCGAGCGATTGTTGCCGGGTGCGCATGGCACTACACTGGCCCGTCGCTCGATACTCAACAGTTCAGTAATTAAATTTCGTACAAGGATTGCCTCTATGCTGCGCAAACTCTCACTGGCAATAGCCGTGTCTTGTGCGTCCAACGGAGTGGTCTGGGCAGCGGACGTGCCCACTACAGTGAAAACCGACCTGGTCAGCGTCTATCAGGAAGCGGTCGACAACAACGCTGACCTGGCTGCGGCCCGCGCCGATTACGGCGCCCGCCGCGAAGTGGTACCGCAGGCTCGCGCCGGGTTGCTGCCTAACCTGTCGGCCGGTGCCGAAATGCTGAACACCCGCACCAAGCTGGACGAACCATCGGCCACCAGCAACCGCAGCGGCAACACCTGGAGCGCAACCCTGGCGCAACCTATATTCCGCGCTGATCGCTGGTTCCAGTTGCAGGCGGCCGAGGCGGTCAACGAACAGGCGGCGCTGGAGCTGTCGGCGACCGAGCAGAACCTGATTCTGCAAACCGCACAGAACTACTTCGCCGTGCTCCGTGCCCAGGACAACCTGGCCGCGACCAAGGCCGAGGAAGCGGCCTTCAAGCGCCAGCTGGACCAGTCCAACGAACGATTCGACGTCGGCCTCTCCGACAAGACCGACGTGCTGCAATCCCAGGCCAGCTACGACACGGCGCGGGCCAACCGAATCATTGCCGAGCGCCAGGTACAGGATGCCTTCGAGGCCCTGGTGACCCTGACCAACCGGGAATACACGTCGATTCAAGGCGTGGTCCATACCTTGCCAGTGCAGGTGCCTACGCCCAACGACGCCAAGGCCTGGGTCGAAACCGCCGGGCGCCAGAACCTCAACCTGCTGGCCACCAACCACGCGGTCGTCGCTGCCGAGGAAACCCTGCGCCAGCGCAAGGCCGGCCACGCGCCGACCCTGGACGCAGTTGCCAAGTATCAGAAGGGTGACAACGACAACTTCGGTTTCACCAACCCCGCACCGGCCCCCGTTACGCGCTATAGCGGCGACGTCGAGCAGACCAGCATCGGCCTGCAGTTGAACATCCCGATCTACAGCGGCGGCCTGACCAGTTCGCAGGTGCGCGAGGCCTACCAGCGCCTGAGCCAGACCGAGCAGCAGCGTGAAAGCCTGCGCCGCCAGGTGGTGGAAAACACCCGCAACCTGCACCGCGCAGTGAATACCGACGTGGAACAGGTGCAGGCGCGCAAGCAGTCGATCATCTCCAACCAGAGCGCGCTGGAAGCCACCGAGATCGGCTACCAGGTGGGTACCCGCAATATCGTCGACGTGCTTGACGCCCAACGTCAGCTGTACACCTCGGTGCGCGACTACAACAACAGCCGCTATGACTACATCCTCGACAACCTGAGCCTCAAGCAGGCAGCCGGCACCTTGAGCCCGCAGGACCTGCAGGACCTCAAGCGGTACCTCAAACCGGACTACAACCCGGACAAGGACTTCCTGCCGCCGGACCTGGCGGCTGCAGCGGCGAAGAACTTCGAGCGTCGCCCCTGAGATAGGGATGTATTTTCCGCAGGGTGGGTTGCTTTTGATGGCCTCATCGCCGGCAAGCCAGCTTCCACAGGTTCTCCAATGGCCTTAAGCCTCGTGCAGTACCTGTGGGAGCTGGCTTGCCGGCGATGAGGCCAGAAAATCCAACACCAGACTCAGCGGATAAGTGCACCCAGGCCATCGAGCAAGCGCTGCAATGCCCCTTGATTGGCCCGCATTACCGCCCTGCCCGCCTCGCCCATGCGCTGCGCGTCCTGCGGCAATTCGACCAGCCGCCGCACCGCTTCGGCCAGCCCCTCGGCATCATCCACCTGCTGCAACGCCCCCGCCTCGCGCAGCATCGCGCTGATTTCGAGGAAGTTGAACACATGCGGCCCCATCAGCACCGGCAAGGCCAGCGCCGCGGGCTCCAGCGGGTTGTGCCCGCCGGTCGCCACCAGGCTGCCACCGACAAAGGCAATGTCGGCCAGGGCATAGAGGAACAGCAGTTCGCCCATGGTATCGCCGAGCAATACGCGAGTCTGCGCATCAACCGGCGTGCCGGCAGAGCGCCGCACGGTGGTGAACTGTTCGCTGCACAGCGCATGCACCGCAGCGAATCGCTCGGGGTGGCGCGGCACCAGGATCAGCAGGGCATCACCATGCACCTGCAACAATTGCCGATGTGCCTGCAGGATCAACGCATCTTCACCTTCGTGGGTGCTGGCCGCGATCCACACCGGGCGCTGTGCAGCCCCCCACTGTTCACGCAATGCCTTGGCACGCGGCAACAGTTGCTCATCGATCTTCAGGTCGAACTTGATCGAACCGGTGACCTGTACGCAATCCGGACGCGCGCCCAGGTCACGGAAGCGCTGGGCCTCGGTTTCGGTCTGCACGGCAATCAGGCTCATCTCGGCCAGCATCGGCCGGGTCAGCCTGGCAAAGCGCCCATAGCCACGGGCCGAGCGCTCAGACAAGCGTGCGTTTGCCAGCGCTACCGGAATGCCGCGCTTCGCACACTGGTGGATGTGGTTGGGCCACAGCTCGGTTTCCATGATGATGCCCAGCTTCGGCTGCACATGGTCGAGAAAGCGCCCTGCCGCCCAAGGCAGGTCGTAGGGCAGGTAGCAATGCTGCACGCGTGGTTCGTCGGCGAACATGGCACGAATGCGCTCTGAACCGGTCGGGGTCATGCAGGTAAGCGTGATCGGCAATTCCGGGTAGGCCTTGAGCAAGGCGCGCACCATCGGTGCCGCCGCAATGCTCTCGCCCACCGATACCGCATGCACCCAGATGCCGCCCCGGCGCATGACCGGCAGCCTGAAAGCAAAGCGCTCGCCAATGCGTTGACCATAGGCCGGCGCCTTGCGCGCGCGCAGGTACAGGCGCAGCGCAACCAGCGGCAGGCCCAGGTGAAACAACAAGGTATAGAGAGTTCTGTTCATGGCCGCGGAGTTTACCCGATCGCGCGCAGGTGCACCGCAAAGCGCTCGGCCAGCCATTGCGCGGCAGGCCCCAGCGGCTCGTCACGACGCCAAGCCAGTTCCACCACCAAGGCCGGTGGCCGCCACTCGCTATCCAGTTCGACCATGTGCGCTTGGTAGGTCGGGTACTGCACCACGTGCCGCGGCAGCCAGGCCCAGCCCAGGCCGCGCATCAGCAGTTCGGCCATGGCGTAGAAGCTGTCGGCGCGCCATACCTGCGGGCTGATCGCTTCGCCGCCGGGGTAGCCGCTTTGCTGCGGGGCAATCAGCAATTGCCGGTGGCGCGCCAGTTGCTGCCGGGTAACCCGGCCTTCGCCGGCGAGCGGGTGACCGACCGCGCAGACCGTGACCATTTCCACACTGCCCAAGGCGCGCCGCTCCAGCGAGGCCGGGATGCTCTCGTGGTGGAAGAACAGTCCAAGATCGGCGCGCCGCTCCACCAGCTTGCGCGCCACATCGCCCTGGGCACCGCTGGCCAGCTGCACCTCCAGGAACGGGTAGCGGCTGGCCAGTTCGTCGAGGCTGTCAATGACCGGCTGATAGGGCATGGCTTCGTCCTGGGCGACCCGCAACAAGGCCTCCTGCCCGCGCATCAGCGCCAACGCACGGCCATCCAGACGCTCGCACTGGCGCAACAGTTCGCGGGTATCTTCCAACAGGGCGCTGCCGTTCTCGGTCAGCTTGGGTTGCCGGCCACTGCTGCGCTCGAACAAGGTTACCCCCAGGTCGGTTTCGAGCAGGGCGATCGCGCTGCTGATTGCCGACTGGGCCTTGCGCTGCTCGCGGGCCACGGCAGAGAACGAGCGCAGTTCTGCAACGCGCAGGAAAGTACGCAACTGTTCGAGGTTCCAGTGCTCGGCCATCGACCTATCTCGCATAGTGATAGGTAATGACTTTACCCCATTCTGGGTGGGACTAGAATCTGCAGCCAGCTAACGGAGGATCTCGCCATGAATGCCTACACCTACCTCGCCATCGCCATCTGCGCCGAAGTCATCGCCACCGCTTCCATGAAAGCGGTGAAAGGCTTGAACACGCCCGTGCCGTTGCTGCTGATGGTGGTTGGTTACGGCATTGCTTTCTGGATGCTGACCCTGGTGGTGCGCAGCATTCCGGTGGGGATCGCCTATGCCATCTGGTCGGGGCTGGGGATTGTGCTGATCAGTGTGGCAGCGCTGGTGATCTATGGGCAGAAGCTGGATGTGCCAGCGATGCTGGGCATGGCGATGATTGTGGGCGGGGTGGTGGTAATTCAGCTGTTTTCGAAGACGGCTGGGCATTGAGGCAGCCTGTACGGGCCTCATCGCCGGAAAGCCAAAGAGTTGATACAGGCCGCAGGGTCAACACCATCCCTGTGGGAGCTGGCTTGCCGGCGATAGGGCCATCACAGGTATACCCTGTATACTTGCCAGCTGTCCCAGTCTTCGAGGTACCGCCATGCCATCTGCCATTTCCACTGACGTGCTGATCGTCGGCGCCGGGGTCGCAGGCCTCTGGCTCAATGCCCGCCTGCGCCGGCTGGGCTACTCGACAGTACTGGTGGAACGCGCCAGCCTTGGCGGCGAGCAGACCATCAAGTCTCAGGGCATCATCCATGGCGGCACCAAGTACGCCCTGCATGGCGCCCTCACCGGCGCTTCGGAAGCCATCGCCGACATGCCGCGACGCTGGCGCGAAGCGCTGAGCGGCAGCGGCGAGCTGGACCTGACCCGCACTCGCCTGCTGTCCGACGCCCATTACCTGTGGTCCCCTGGCACCCTGGCCGGCAACCTCACCAGTTTCTTCGCCAGCAAGGCCGTGCGCGGCCGGGTCGACCAGGTGAAGGGCGAGCAACTGCCGCCGGCGCTGCAGGACCGCGCCTTCAAGGGTAAGGTCTATCGCCTGGCCGAGCTGGTCATCGACGTGCCCAGCCTGCTGGCCAACCTGGCCGAGCTGGCAGGCAACAGCTTGCTGGCCGGTGAGCACATCGAGCCGCTGCGCGAGGGCGACGACCTGGTCGGCCTGCGCGTCGACGAGCGCGACATCCGCGCCCAGCGTATCGTGCTCAGCGCCGGCGCCGGCACCGAGCAGCTGCTGCATGCCCTGGGCCTGAACCAGCCAGCCATGCAGACACGCCCGCTGCATATGGTGATGGCCAAGGGTGCCAACCTTAAACCGCTTTACGCCCATTGCCTGGGCGGCGGGCCGAAGCCACGGGTGACGGTGACCACCCACCCGGCCGCCGATGGCCAGTGGGTCTGGTACCTGGGTGGCGACCTGGCCGAAGCCGACGGCGTTGCCCGCGAGCCGGCTGCGCAAATCGCCGCGGCACAGAAAGAAATCGCCAACCTGCTGCCATGGGTCGACCAGAGCCAAGTGCGCTGGGCCACCCTGCGGGTCGACCGAGCGGAACCGGCGCAATCGGGCCTGGTACGCCCGGACAACGCCTTCCTCGCCGACCAGCAACGCCTGCTGGTCGGCTGGCCAACCAAGCTGGCCCTGGCACCGGACTTCAGCGACCGGGTCATCAGCCACCTGGAGCGCGACGGTATCCGCCCACAGGCGCAGGCCGACCTGGCTGACCTGCCACGCCCACCGCTGGGCGTACCGGCCTGGGAGCAACTGCTGCCATGAGCCTGCCGACCCTGCACGACTTCCATCGCCCCTTGGGCAGCACCGGCTTCAAGGTTTCGCCGCTCGGCCTGGGCACGGTCAAGCTGGGCCGCGACCAGGGCGTGAAGTACCCTACCGGTTTCACCATCCCCGGCGACGACGAAGCCCGCCTGCTGCTGGCCCAGGCCCGCGAGCTGGGTATCAACCTGATCGACACCGCCCCAGCCTACGGCCGCAGCGAAGAACGCCTGGGCCCGCTACTGCGCGGCCAGCGCGATGAATGGGTGATCGTCAGCAAGGTTGGCGAAGAGTTCGACAACGGCCAATCGCACTTCGATTTCAGCGCCGCCCATACCCGCCGCTCGGTGGAGCGAAGCCTGCGGCGCCTGGAAACCGACCGCATCGAATTGGTGCTGGTGCATTCGGACGGCAACGACCTGGCGATCCTCGAACAGCAGGAGGTTTACCAGACCCTTGCCGAGCTCAAGCAGGAGGGCAAGATCCTCGGCTTCGGCCTGTCTGGCAAGACCGTCGCCGGCGGCCTGAAGGCACTGGAGCAAGGCGACTGCGCCATGGTCACCTACAACCTCAACGAACAGGCAGAACGCCCGGTGCTGGACTACGCTGCCGAACACGGCAAGGCCATCCTGGTGAAGAAGGCACTGGCCAGTGGGCATATCTGCCTTGCCCCGGGCGTTGACCCGGTACAAGCCAGTTTCGAGCTGCTGTTCGCCCACCCGGGCGTGAGCAGTGCTATCGTCGGCACCATCAATCCGTTGCACCTGGCCCACAACGTGGCCACCGTCGCCCGTATTCTGGGCCAGCATTGAGTTGCCCCAGGCCCATGGGCCTGGACTGACCCGACGCAAGGAGGAGCCTCGTGGCGCGAACGCTGATCCGCAAGAACCCGAGCAACTTCAAGACACTACCGCTACATGTCGAGGCCACGCCCGAAGGTCTGATCTACCAGAGCATCGGTATGCCGCTGAATTTTGCCCAGATCCAACAACGGCGCAAGGCTATCCAGTTGCCCGACGTGCAGCGCTTCGTGGTCGAACTGGCCAACCTTGGCGTGTCGGTACGGCTGACCCTGCATTGGCAGAACCGCGATTACTGGGTGCTGGTACGTCAGCGCCGGCAAGACCGTGGCGATGTGGTGCTGAAACTGATTTCCGGCTATGTGCCGGCGCAGGAGCTGAACCTGCCATTGCACACGGCCGTGCAGGAAGTGGCCGAGGAATGCTTGCTGGAAACCCCGGAAGGCTGGCTGGGCGGGCGCTTCAACGACACCTGGTTGCCGGTCCCCTACGCTGCCGCCCTGCACTACCGCGAAACGCCGCACTTCGTGCTGGCCCCGGAGTCGGGTGCCGCGCGCCCGGTGCACTGCGGCAAGCTGATGCTGCTGGAACGGCCGCGGGCGTATGTGCACTTGCCCACCGCCTCGCTGCAACTGATCTACGACATGCGCCTGCAGGTACCCCGGGACGCCAAGAAGCTCAGCCTGTTCCACGTTGATGAGCGGCTGGAGGGCGACCAACTGGTGGCGCGGCTAAACCGCAAACGACCAGACCTGTACCTGATGCCATTGAAGGACGGCCAGCCACTGGCTGAGCTGTATACCGTGAAGAAGGACGAACTGGTGCCGGCAAGCACGCGCGGGCTGTACCTGGCCGAAAGTTTTGCCCGGCAGGATGGCTGGGTGGTCACGGACGAGCGGGTGCGCTGGAAGGATTGGGTGAAGCAGCAGGGGTTGGTGGAGAACAAGCCGGTGCGGGCATCGCACCTGCAGCGGTTTGGCGACAAGGCGCGAGCGCTGCTGGAGCGGGCGCGGACCTCATTGCACAAGTAAGACTCTGGGGCTGCTTCGCAGCCCATCGCGACACAAGGCCGCTCCTACAGGGGATCGCGCAAGCCTTGAAGTTGCGTGACCTGCTGTAGGAGCGGCCTTGTGTCGCGATGGGCCGCAAAGCGGCCCCGGGATCGATCAGTTCTTGCGAATCTTCTCGACAATCGCCGTGGTCGAGCTGTTCTCGACCAGCCCCAGCACCTTCACGGTACCGCCATAGGCCTTGACAATATCGGCACCCACCACCTGGTCGATGCCATAGTCGCCACCCTTGACCAGCACGTCCGGCTTGACCTGGCTCAGCAGGTTCTCTGGTGTACCCTCGGGGAAGCTGATGACCCAGTCCACCGCCCCCAGCCCGGCCAGTACGGCCATGCGCCGGTCGACGCTGTTGATCGGCCGGCCCGGCCCTTTCAGGCGGCTGACCGAGGCATCGTCGTTGACCGCGACGATCAGGCGATCGCCCTGGGCCCGCGCCTGCTCCAGGTAGGTGACATGCCCGGCATGCAGGATGTCGAAGCAGCCGTTGGTGAAGACGATCTTCTCTTTGTGCGCTCGCGCGTCATCAATGGCCAGCAGCAGTTGCTCCAGGCCCAGCACGCCCCGCTCGGAGCCTTCCTCACGCTGGATCGCCCGGCGCAGCTCGGGGGCGCTGATCGCAGCCGTACCCAGCTTTCCGACCACGATGCCCGCTGCCAGATTGGCCAGGGCCACCGCGTGGGGCAGGTCCTCGCCGGCAGCGATGGCCGCGGCGAGGGTGGAGATGACGGTATCACCGGCACCGGTCACATCGAACACTTCACGCGCCCGCGCCGGCAGGTGCAGCGCCGGCTGGCCAACGCGCAGCAGGGTCATGCCGTGCTCGCCACGGGTCACCAGCAAGGCGCCAAGGTCCAGGTCCTGCAGCAGTTGCAGGCCCTTGGCGACCAGCTCGGCCTCATCAACGCAACGGCCGACGATGGTCTCGAACTCGCTCAGGTTGGGGGTGATCAGGCTGGCGCCACGGTAGATGGAAAAATCCTTGCCCTTGGGGTCGGCCAGCACCGGAATGCCCTTGGCCCGCGCGGCCTGGATCAGGCTCTGGTGGTTTTTCAGTGCGCCCTTGCCGTAGTCGGACAGGACCAGCACCTTGACGCCCTCGAGCAGGCTGTCGACCTCCGCACCCAGCGACAGCGGGTCGGTGGCGAATGGCTCTTCGAAATCGATGCGCAGCAACTGCTGGTGACGGCTCATGACCCGCAGCTTGACGATGGTCGGCTGATGCGCGATGCGCTGGAACACCGAGCGCACGCCTGCAGCTTGCAGGCTGTTGGCCAGGCTGTCGGCGGCCTCATCCTGGCCGGTGACGCCAATCAGCGAAGCCGGTGCACCCAGGGCGGCGATGTTCAAGGCAACGTTGGCCGCGCCGCCGGGGCGATCCTCGATCTGATCGACCTTGACCACCGGGACTGGCGCTTCAGGCGAGATACGCGAAGTACCGCCATGCCAGTAGCGGTCGAGCATGACATCGCCGACCACCAGTACCGGGGCTTGATCGAAACGCGGCATGGACAACTTCATGGGCAACCCATATGGAAATAATGAACAGGGGCAGGATATTAGCACAGGGTAGACGACGGCTTTATGGCCAGATCACCCCAGGAAAATTCCCGTGACAATCGGGGCCGCGATGGCCCCGATCAACGAGGGTTCAGGTGATATCGGCCTTGGCCGGCTCATCCAGGCCCATGGCATGCAGGCGGGCATAATGGCCATTGGCCGCAAGCAGCTCGGCATGGGTGCCGCGCTCGACCAGGCGCCCCTGGTCCATGACCAGGATCTGGTCAGCTTTCTCGATGGTCGACAGACGGTGGGCGATCACCAGCGTGGTACGGCCCTGCATCACATGGTCCAGGGCAGCCTGGATATGCCGCTCGGACTCGGTATCCAGCGCCGAAGTGGCTTCGTCGAGGATCAGCAGCGGCGCATTCTTCAGCAGTGCCCTGGCAATCGCCAGACGCTGGCGCTGACCGCCGGAGAGCAGTACGCCGTTCTCACCCACTTCGGTATCGAAGCCTTTCGGCAGCCGGTCGACGAACTCCTTGGCATAGGCATCGGCCGCAGCGGCTTCGATGTCGGCGCGCGGGGCGCCGGCCAGGTCGCCATAGGCGATGTTGTTGGCCACGGTATCGTTGAACAGGGTGACATGCTGGGTCACCTGCGAAACGTGGCGACGCAGGTTGCGCAGGCGATAGTTCTCGATCTCCACGCCATCGAGCAGGATCTGCCCCTGGTCGTGGTGATAGAAGCGTGGTATCAGCGCGGCAAGCGTAGACTTGCCACTGCCGGAGCGGCCGACCAGTGCAATCATCTGCCCTGGCTCGGCTACGAAGCTGATATCGCTCAGCACCTCACGCTCGGTACCCGGGTAGGTGAAGCTGAGGTTGCGCACTTCCAGGCGCCCCTCCACCCGCTCCTTCTCGACGGTACCGGTATCCACTTCAGGCTCTTCGTCCAGTTGCTCGAAGATGCTTTCGGCGCCGGCCAGGCCCTTCTGGATGGTCGAGCTGACTTCCGAAAGCTGACGTATCGGCTTGGGCAACAGGCCGGCGGCGGTGATGTATGCCACCAGATCACCGGCAGTGGAATCACCGCGCAGGAACAGCACCAGGAACATCAGCGCGGCCATGGCGGTGTAGATCACCAGTTGCAGCATCGGCGTGTACAGCGAGCCGGTCTTGGTCATTTGCAGCTGCTTGTCGGTGTTGCTCTGGCTGGCCTTGCCGAAACGCTGCTCTTCGTAGGCCTCACCGCCAAAGCTGCGCACCACGCGGTAGCCCTGGATGGTTTCCGAGGCAACGTGGGTGACGTCGCCCATGGCCACCTGGATCTTCTTGCTCTGCTTGCGGAATTTCTTGCTGGCGACGCTGACCATTACTGCGATCACCGGCAGGATGGCGACCATCACCAGTGTCAGGTGCCAGTTCATCCACAGCAGATAGCCGAACAGGAAAACCACGGTCAGGCCTTCGCGGATCACCACCTTGATCGCATCGGTCGCAGCACCAGTGACCATGGTCACGTTGAAGGTGATGCGCGAGATCAGGTGCCCGGAGTTGTGGTTGTCGAAGTAGCGGTTAGGCAGCACCAGCAGCTTGTTGAACAGTTCCACACGCAGGTCGTGCACCAGGCACAGGGAAACCTTGGCCAGGAAGTAGTTGCCGAGGAACGAGCCCAGGCCCTGCCACGCGGCGATCAGGATGATCAGCAACGGCACCGCCTGCAGCAGTTGCAGGTCGCGCAGGTAGGGGACGTTTGGGAACAACACCGCTTCGGGGTTGCTCAGCCCATCTACGAAGTACTTCAGGATCCCGGCCAGCATCGGCTGGGTCGAGGCAAAGATCACGAAACCGATGATGCTCAGCAGGAAAATGCCGACATAGGGTTTCACATAGCTCAGCAGCCGGAAGTAGATCTTCAGGCTGGAGGTGTGTTCCGCCGGTCGCGGTGTTTCGGCCATTATCAAGCTCGCTGTTCAGGTTGAACCGGAAATTTTACCACAGGCATCATTTTCGGCACTCCCCCATGGCAGCAACATGGCCAGGCCCACGGGGAGCCAGCTGATGAACCATTCGGCACGTGGCGTACCAGTGAGGCTGGCGGCATCGAACTGCATGGCCAGGGTGGAGTACACCCAGAAACCGAGCAGGATCTTGCCGAACAACGTGCCACGTGCGCGGACGATTTCGCCCAGGGTGTACAGCCACACCATGACCCACAGCAGCATGCCGGGCAGGCCCAACTCCACTGCGATGTGGGTGAACATGTTGTGGGTATGGTCGAAGTGCTTGCCCACTGCACTGACGTCGTAGGCAGCGCCCAGGCCAAGGCCGGTCCAGGGATGTGCGGCGATCATGTCGACCACGGCGTGGAAGATTTCCGGCCGGTAGGACGAACCGCGCTGGGCGATCAGGTCGTACACGAGATAGAAGGCCAGGCAGGTGGCAATGGCCGCCAGCACGGCAAACACCCGGCTGTGGCGGTCACGGAACCACAACGGGGCCAGGATCACGGTGAGCACCAGGGCCAGGATTGCCCCACGGCTCTGGCTGAGCATGGCAAACAAACCCAGACACACCAGCGCCACCAGCCACAACAACTGCAGGCCACGTTGCCGCGGCGGCTCGTAAAGCAGGAAGAGCACGGCCGAACCGATGACATAGGCGCCCAGGATCGGGTGCGATATCTCGCCGATGCCCTCCAGCCGGGCCAGCAATGGCATGCCCAGCACGCCGTAGAAATGGATTACCGAGATCAATGCGGCAACGGCCAGCAAGGCGCTGCCGGCCAGCAACAGTTGACGAATGCGGGCCTGGCCAAGCTGGCCCAGCAGCGGGAACGCCAGCAGGAATACCAGGATGTAGAGCAGGCGCTTGGCCTCGCGCCCCGGGTTTTCTGCGGCCGACCAGACCAGGCTGAGCCCGCTCCACGCCAGCAGCAGCAACACACTCCCCCACAAGGCCGGCTGACGCCGCCAGGCCTGCACTATTACCTGCCTTGCGGACCACGCCATTACCAGCGTCGGCAACCACAGGAACAGCACCAGGCCTTGCTGATAGACCTTGTTGCTCGGTGCCAGGGCAATCGCTGCCAGGAACCAGACCAGACCAAACCCCAACCAGGCTTGCGCCCAGTTTTTTTGATACAACATCCTTTCCCCCGATGAATCAAAGACACCATCCAATGGTGCTACAACATTATTTTCGGCATTATTGCCGGTCATTCTGTTCGCCCGACGACAAGGCTCTATTCATGCAATGCTCCCGGCTCCCCCAGGTCGACTTCGATCAGCTGACACAAGGCGCACAGGTGCTTGAGGCAGATAGCCATGGCGCCAAAGTCTACCTGCTCGCGGATGGTAATTTCCTCAAGGTTTTTCGTAGGAAGCGGCTGATTTCATCTGCACTGCTGCGCCCGTACTCGCAGCGCTTCGTCGACAACGCCGCACGCCTTGCACAGCTGGGCATCCCCACCCTGGAGGTGATCAGCCAGCACAAGCTCGACCTGCCAGGGCGTACCGCCGTGCTGTACCGCCCGCTGCCAGGGCGCACCTTGCTGCAGATGTCGCGCGATGAGGGTTTCAGCTGGGACACCTACCTGCCGCGCCTGATCGAACTGATTCGCCAGTTGCATCGCAGCGGCGTGTACTTCCGCTCGTTGCACCTGGGTAATGTGGTGGTCACCCCCGACCAGCAACTGGGCCTGATCGACGTTGCCGACATGCGCTTCCTGCGCCCGCCGCTGTCGGCGCGCATGATTCGGCGCAATGTGCAGCATATGGTGCGTTATATCGAGCGGGAGAACCTGGGTGACCGGTTCCCCCTTGCCGCCTTCGAGGCAGCCCTGCTGGCACGCTGAGCATCAACTGCGCAGCAGGCTTTGCGAGCCATTGCAGAATGCTTGCCAGGCCCGCTCCGGGGCCAGCGCCTGGCGCTGCCGGGCAGCTACCGCCGGGGCACCGAGCACCGAGCAACGCTCGATCGCCTCGGCCCAGGCATTTTCATTGGCAACGGGCAGGTAGCCACCGGTGTCCTGCAACTGCTCGCGGAACACCTGCAGGTCGCTGCATACCACCGGCACGTCGGCCATGACCGCCTCCTGCACCACCAGCCCCAGGCCTTCGGAGCGCGAAGGCACCAATAGCCAGTCGAATGCCCGGTACAGCTGCTGCAGGTCGTCTCGGTGACCACTCAGGTGAACACGACCAGCCAGGCCAAGCGCGTCGATACGAGCCTGCAGCACCGCACGCAGAGGGCCTTCGCCGATGATTGCCAATTGCAGGTCCGACTGGCGCGCACTGGCCTTGGCGAACGCCTCGATCAGCATCTCGAAACCTTTGCTCTCCACCAGCCGCCCGACCGCGCCCAGCATTACCCCTGCTACCTGTGGCAACTGCAGGGCCTGCCTGGCTGCGTCCCGACTCAACAACGGTTCGGCGAAAGCCAGCGGGTCAAGGGCCATGCGCAAGGTCCGCACTGGCCTGCCCAGGTCGTGTTCGAGTGACGTGGCAAGTGTCTGTGAAACGGCGGCGATGCTCAGACGCTCGGCCGGAAACATGCGCAGCAGGCGAACATCGCTGGCACTCAGGCGCGTCTTGCCGTGGAACAGCACCTTGGCACGCACCTGCGGAACCTGCTGCAACAACGGCAACACCAACCGCGCCACACCGACACCGTCGAGCAGCACGACTTCAGCCTGGGCCTCGTTCAGCGCCTTGCGCAAGCGCATGCGCAACCATGGGCGCAACAGGCGCCAGAAGTGCCGCCCTTTCAGCGCCCGTGACGGCATATGCCACTCCCGGGTCGAGCCAAGCCCACAGCAAAGCCCGCTACCCAGCAGCAGCCAGTTACTGATCCGGGCATCGGCACCCGCGTGCGACAGCACCTGCCGATGCACCTTGTGGATGGACATGTACGGCGTTCCACCCGCCCACATCACATTGACGATGTTCATGGGCCCTCTCCCGCTCATGTCAGGTGGGACAGCGACTTCACTGAACAAAAATGGTGATTCCCATGCCAATCACGGCACCCGCCACCAGCGTCAATGCCAACTTTATCCGATCACGTTTACGACGTTTGGCCTTGCGTTCCACTTCGATGGGCAAGGTCACGTGATTACCAAATCCAGTGTGCAATACTGCATCACCCTCCAAGGTGACCGCTGTCAGGTTTAACTCAGAATAACGCCGGGAAAGTGCCTTCTCTCCAGCATAGGCGGCAAATGGCGCGCAACGCTGGTAATCGCTCAAACGGCGCAACCCGGGGTTGAGCGAAAACGCCTGCCACTCGGCCTTATCGGACAGCAGTGGGTAGCAAGGCACCCCGGCGATCACCCGGCGATCACCCAGGTGAATGTAAGGGCTGTGGATGGCCAGGTCATGGGCATGGCTGCGCAGCCACACCTGCAACAGATCAGGGCTGACCTCCAGAATGGCCCGGGAGTCTTCGACGAAGCCCTGGCGATAGAAGTGCCAGTCGTCCTCGCAGTGAAAGATGTAGGGCGTCTTGACGTGGCTGTAGGCCAGGTCGATAGACGGCAACTGGCCCAACTTGGGCCGGTTTACGAACACCTTGCAGTGCGGTTTCCAGTGCTCAGGCACAGCGGCATGCACTGCATCGTCACCGGAATCTTCGGTGATGAACACTTCGCGAATGGGCGCGGTATTGTAGCGATCGAAACTCTCAAGGGTATCTTTGAGCAGATCGAACCGCCCACAACTGGTCACGACGAGCGTGACATCACTCTCATTTGAAAAGCGCACCGGACTCCCTCCGCATTGCGACTTCGACTTCCAACGCCCGTTCCACAGGCGCGAAAGTTCTTATGTTAGATGCCCAGCTTCAGGCGCAGCCGCTGCCATGCAGACAACGGCGGATGGGGCCTGAGCGCCGGGCGCATGTGGTCGACGATGCTACGTCCAACAGCCCCGAAACTGAAACGGGAAACCGCCAGGTGGCGACCATTTTCTGCAATCTGCCGGGCCAGTTCAGGGTCCGCGCGCAAACGGCGGAGCTTTTCCTGAAGGGTCGGGATGCTGTCATAGAACACCACGTTGTGCATGTCCTGCAGGCCCAGTGCGCGGTTCTCTTCCTCGCCCTGGTCATACGCCAGCAACACACAGCCACAGGCCATGGCTTCGAAGTTCTTGATCATGTATTCGCCCATGCCGACGTCGGCACTGACGAAGAAGCGGATCCGGTTGAGTGTGTTGCAGTAGTCTTCACCCGATTTGGTACGGGTCACCACCAGGTTCTCGACCCGGCCCAGCTCGTCCAGCAGTGCCTTGCGGCCGCTGTAGGCCACGCTGTTGGTGCTGCCGACGAAGGCCAGTTCGATGTCGCGCTCACGCCCCTGGTCGGCCAGCAACTGCTCGTCGTAGCCCTTGGGCACGAAGACTGCGTCGAAACCTTCCTGACGCAGGCGCTCGCTGACCATGTAGCCGGAGCTGATCACCCGCGCCCAGGGCAGCTTGCGGTAATGGGCGCTGAACTTGCCGGTGTACTTGCACGGGATGTAGTTCTGGTAGGCATCGTGCTCGAGGATGACCAGGTTCGGCACCGTACGGATGAATGCTGCCTGACGGATTTCCTGTTTGAAACGCAGGAAGAAAACAATGCGGTCATAACGCTCGACCTGCACTTCACGCTTGAAATAGCGGCGCAGGTTGCGCTGGTCTTCGCTGGTCAACCAGCGCAGGTCGCACTCGCAGTTGGCCGCGACGCCATCGTACAGGCGGTCGAGAATCGCCCGCTGTTCCTTCTGCACCAGAAATAGGACTTTCATTGGGTTCCTTGGGCGCTCTGCGCCATCGCGGTCAACCATGGGGCGCGGCTACAGCTCACGCCGCCAGAACAGTTCATGTCGGCGCACGGCCTTGCGGAAGAATTCGTTCTCGCCGTAAGGCGACGACCGCCGCCCGGCCAACCAGCGCTGCAACAAGCGGCGCAGGCGGCGTTTGAACGGTGCTGGCGGCTGCAGGTCGTGCATCATGCCCAGGGCCATGGCCTTGTCGCGCTGGGTCGCCAGGTCCAGTACCAGGCTGCAAGGAGCCCAGGCCTGGACAGCGTCCTGCTGTGGCGGCAGGGCCACGCCATCACCACTGTCGCCCATCGGCCAGCGGTCGTTGTCATGCAGGTGGTTGGCGTAGCACAGCAGGGTTTGCGGCTGCCAGGCCAGGCCTTGCAAGGCTTCCAGCACCGCTGCCTGGGCACAGATGTGGTCGGGGTGCGGGTCGAGCTGCGGGTGCGGCATCACCAGCACCTCTGGCCTGGCCATTTCCAGCAAGGCCCGCAGGTCGGCGAGCAGGTTGCGCCAGGTCGGCGCGCCATCGACATCGGCCGGCAGCGGGAACGGGTTGAATCGGCGGAATACGCGAATGTCGGCGAGGTCGGCCTCGCGAGAAGCGGCCGGCTGGTCTGGCGCAGCCTGCATGGCAGGCAGTTGCAGACAGAAGTAGCCCAGCTGCACGCAACGCGATTCCGCCACACCAGCCCAGCGTGGCACGGCAACACTATCCCAGGCCCTCAGGCGGCCCTTCAGGCGCGCGGCCTCGGCCTTTGCCAAGCCCATCTGCTGATAGTGCTCGGCCTCGATTTCACCAGCGGTCAGGGTCACTACCCAGGCTTCGTCGGCCTGGCTGTAAAGGCCGTAAGCGGCCAGCTC
Organism: Pseudomonas sp. SA233; assembly: GCF_054792385.1. Classification (NCBI taxonomy): domain Bacteria; kingdom Pseudomonadati; phylum Pseudomonadota; class Gammaproteobacteria; order Pseudomonadales; family Pseudomonadaceae; genus Pseudomonas; species Pseudomonas sp. SA233. The sequence goes on from NZ_CP096449.1 coordinate 5,205,059, forward strand.
GGCATCATCGGCATGCGGCGCGATCACCATCACCCGGCGCCGTTGCAGCTCGACCGGCGGGGTTATCCACAAGCGCGGCTGGCCCGCCAGCCGGCAATGCCGACCACGCAGGCGCAACGCGCCAGCCTGCAGAGGTGCGGCGAGGCCGGTGAGGTTGAGGAAGCGCACGCCATCGACGCCGCGCTCGAAGGTTTGCCGGTCGGCCTGCTCGCCAGCCACCAGCTCGACCTGCGGGTCCAGGAAGCGCCCCAGCCAGCTGCTTTTTACCCGCAGTTCGAGGACCAGGGTTTCGTTGCCCTGCAGCACGCACTCAGCCTTGAGCAAGCCGCCGCTCAGGCTGGCAGGAGCCTCCCGGGTCTGCTCGCCGAAGTCGTAGGCGTAGTCCTCGCCTGGCGCGTAGAACAGGTGGTCGGCAAACCAGGCCTCGTGGGCCGCCCACAACAGCGGCAACAGCAGCAGTGGCAACCACCACCAGCTGAACGCACCTATGGCCACCAGCGCGACCAGGCCCGCCAACAGGCCCAGGCGCTTGTTGCGCCGGTGGCGCTTGAGCAACTGCTGCTTGCGACTCACGCCTGATACACCGGTACGGGGTTGCACCAGCGGTCCTTGTACTCGCGGTCGGCACGGCCGAACGAAAACCGCAGCGGCTTGTTGCGTGCACGGGCATCTTCCCAGGCGGCCTGGGTATTGAGGAAGCTCAGCACGCTGCCGGGGCTGAAGGCCTTGGTTTCAGGGTCGACACCGCCATTGATGTACTCGACGCTGATCCATTCCGGCGCTTCGACACGGTATACCAGCTGGATGGCAATCGGCTTGCCGTCCAGCAGCAGCACCGAGCCGATCAGCAGCTCACGCAGGCGTTCCAGCACCTCGGCCATGCGCTCGGCGCCGGTGGCAGGGAAGCCCCAGCGGCGCTGGAACAGGTCGCAGTACATGCTGGCGATTTCCTGCGCGCTGAAGTCGCTGATCGGGCGCACCACACCGCCCGCCTCTTCCAGCAGGCGTAGTTCGCGGCGCTGGTTGTAGCGGAACTTCTTCGACAGGTCTTCATGGGCGCGGGCCATGGCCAGCTGTTCCTTCTGCGCCTTGAGGCCGCTGAAGCGGCCCAGGTTCAGTTCGGACAGGTAGCGCGCGGCATGGCGCAACGGTGCAGCGGCATCGGCCGCCGCCGGCAGGATGATCTCGGCGTTGCCCAGGTCGAACAGGGCCTTTTTGCCGGCACGCTTGAGCACGTCCTTGGACAGCGCAAGGTGGCGCCCCCAGGTAGGAATGGCGGCTTTCAGCTCGCCGGCCTGGTGCCAGCCCAGGTAACGCACAGGGATCTGCGCCAGGTCCGCCAGCTGCTCGACCACCTGGGGATGGGTGGCGACACTGCCACCAAACCGGGCCCATGCCTCGGCATAGGCCTTGCCGTCGATAACTTGCCAACCGCGTTCGCGGAAGGCCTGGATACGGTTGAGCATCAGGCCTGCCCCACCAGCGCGCGGACTTGCGGCAGCTGCCAGAATGCTTCGCGCACCGCCTGGTCGGAAAAGCGTTCACGCAGGCGCTGCAGCATGTGCTCGGCACAGGCCTGGCGTTGCTGCCCATCGAGCACAGCCATGTGTTTCAGACCCTGGGCCAATTGCCCCGCATCGCCCAGCGGGAACAGCATGCCAACACCCTCCACCACTTCGCGGGCACCACCACAGGCTGTGGCCAGTACCGGCACACCGGCGACCATGGCTTCGAGCAGGACCATGCCGAACGGCTCATGGTCGGAGCTCAGTGCGAATACGTCGAATGCCTGGAAGTAACGGCGCGCATCCGGCACCTGGCCAAGGAAGTCCACTTGCCCGGCAATGCCCAGCTCGGCGGCCAGTGCCTTGAGCCTGGCTTCCAGGCGGCCCTTGCCCAGGATTGCCAGGCGGGCGCCAGCCGGCAGCCCCGGTAGCGCTTCGGCAAAGCCACGCAGCAGGGTGGCCTGGTCCTTGTCCGGGTGCAGACGCCCGACGTTACCGACAATCCACGCCTGTGCATCCAGGCCCAAGGCCTGACGGGCCTCGGCGCGTGGAACCAGGGCTGCTTGCAGGGCGTCGATGTCGATGCGGTTATACAAGGTCTGGATACGATCTGCCGGCCACTGCGACAGACAGCGGCGCATATCGTCACGCACTGCGTCCGACACGCCCAGCAAGCTCAGACGCTTGCTGAACAGGTTGGCGAAGATGCGTCGCCCCTTGCGCTCGTAGTCACCGAAAGCATGGTGCACGCCGATCACCGGCAAGCCGGTGCCCAGCAACGCCACGTAGATCGGTTTGAAGCGATGGGCAATGCAAAAGGCAAAATTGCGCTCGGCCGCGATCCGCCGCAATGCACGGATGGCGCCGAGTTTCAGGCCGCGCACGGCCTTGGAGCTGAACTCCAGGAACAGCACCTCGTCCGAGGCGCAGCCGGCCGCTACCAGCGGGTCGGCGGCGCCGGTGAGGAACACCGTGGTGACCTGGTAGCCACGCCCCTGGAACAGGCTGGCGTACTGACGGGCGCAGTCCAGGAACGGCCCGTCATAGCCATGGCAGAACTGCAGGATGCGCGGTTCAGAGCGGCTGGTCATACGGGGCCGCGCCGTCCTTCACAACCAGGATGTCTTCCATGATCAGGTACTGCAGGTCTGAGCCGAAGAACATGTTCAGGGCATCGGTCGGCGAGCAGATCATCGGTTCACCACGACGATTCAGCGATGTGTTCAGCGACACGCCGTTGCCGGTCAGGTCTTCCAGCGCCTTCATCATGTCGTAGTAGCGCGGGTTGTACTCGCGCTTGAGCACCTGGGCACGCGAAGTGCCGTCTTCGTGGACCACTTCCGGTACGCGGGTCTTCCACTCTTCAGCCACTTCGAAGGTGAAGGTCATGAACGGCGCCGGGTGGTCGACCTTGATCATTTGCGGGGCGACGGTGTCGAGCATCGACGGGCAGAAAGGTCTCCAGCGTTCGCGGAACTTGATCTGCTCGTTGATGCGGTCGGCTACGCCAGGCACGCTCGGGCAACCGATGATCGAACGGCCGCCCAGGGCACGAGGGCCGAATTCCATGCGGCCCTGGAACCAGGCCACCGGGTTGCCGTCGACCATGATTTTGGCGATGCGCTGCGGCATGTCGTCGAGCTTGCGCCACTTCGGCGCGTTCGGGTGACGGGCACAGGCAGCGATCACGTCTTCGTTGGAGTACGAAGGGCCGAGGTAGACGTGTTCCATCTTCTCGACCGGTACGCCACGGGCGTGGGAAACGTAGGCGGCAGCACCCACGGCGGTACCGGCGTCACCGGAAGCCGGCTGAACGAACAGCTCTTTCAGGTCTGGGCGGGCAATGATCTTCTGGTTGAGTTTGACGTTCAGCGCGCAACCGCCGGCAAAGGCCAGCTTGCCGGTTTCACGCAGCACGTCGCCCAGGTAGTGGTCGATCATCTGCAGGGCGATCTTTTCGAACAGCGCCTGCATGCTGGCCGCGTAATGGATGTACGGCTCGTCGGCGATGTCGCCTTCGCGCTTGGGGCCCAGCCACTCGATCAGCTTCGGCGAGAAGTAGAAGCCCTTGCCCTTCTCTTTATAGCGACGCAGGCCAATGACGTTGGCGTATTCGGTGTTGATCACCAGTTCGCCGTTTTCGAAGCTGGCCAGGCGCGAGAAGTCGTACTTGCTGGCGTCGCCATACGGCGCCATGCCCATGACCTTGAACTCGCCATCGAGCATCTCGAAGCCGAGGAACTCGGTGATCGCGCCGTACAGGCCGCCCAGCGAGTCCGGGTCGAAGAACTCCTTGATCTTGTGGATCTTGCCGTTTTCGCCGTAGCCAAAGAAGGTGGTGGCGTATTCGCCTTTACCGTCGATGCCGAGGATTGCGGTTTTTTCCTTGAAGCCCGAGCAGTGATAGGCACTGGAGGCGTGGGCCAGGTGGTGCTCGACCGGCTCGATCTTGACCTTTTTCGGGTCGAAGCCCAGTTGCTCCAGGCACCAGACAATCTTCTTGCGGTAGCGCTTGTAGCGACGGTTGCCCATCAGGATGGCGTCGAGGGCGCGGTCCGGGGCGTACCAGTAGCGCTTGGCATAGTGCCAGCGCGCCTTGCCGAACAGGCTGATCGGGGCGAACGGGATGGCTACCACGTCGACGTCGGATGGCTTGATGCCTGCCTGTTCCAGGCAGAACTTCGCCGACTCGTAGGGCATGCGGTTCTTCGCATGCTTGTCACGCACGAAGCGCTCTTCTTCGGCGGCGGCAATCAGTTTGCCGTCAATGTACAAGGCCGCGGAAGGGTCATGGCTAAGGGCGCCGGACAGGCCAAGAATCGTCAATGCCAAGGGATTAGCCTCTTCATTCGGTAGAAATGCGCCAGCGGCCTCTTGGGCGGGTGGCGGCTAAAGGGCGGGATTATAACGCAAACATGTGCGCAACGCGGCAACCTGTACTGGCCTCATCGCCGGCAAGCCAGCTCCCACAGGTACACCGCCGACCTTGAGGCCCGCGCTGTACCTGTGGGAGCTGGCTTGCCGGCGATGGGGCCGGTACAGGCAAGCAATATTATTCAGCGATCAGCCAGTCCATGCGGAAGCTGCCGGCGGTTTGCGCCAGCTCTTTGGCCAGCCATGGCAGCAGCTCCTTGAGCTCTTCTTCCAACCCCCACGGCGGGTTGGCGATGGCCAGACCGGAGCCATTGAGCCCCTGCGGGCTGTCCTGGTGGTGCACATACAACTCGACCCGCAGCAGTTTCGGTGCGCCGGTGCTGGTCAGGTCCTGGTAGAAGCGGGTCAGCGAACGCTGGTCCTTGATCGGATACCAGATGGCCGCGACGGTCTGGCGCATGCGACTGATCGCCTCTTTCATGGCGGTAGTGCAGCGCTTGAGCTCGTCAGCCTGTTCGAACGGCGGGTCGATCAGCATGATCGCGCGCTTTTCCTGCACGGGCAGCAAGGCCCGCGGCACATGCCAGCCTTCGCCCAGGTGCACGACCACGCGCGGGTCTTTCTTCATGTTCTCTTTGAGCAGCGGCCCGTCCTCGGGATGCTTCTCGTTGAGCAGGGCGCGGTCCTGCTGGCGCATCAGACGGCGAGCCAGCTCGGGCGAACCGGGGTAGTAGCGCAGCTCGCCATCGGCATTCAGACGCTTGATGATTCGCAAATAGTCGTCAGCCATGGCCGGCAGGTCATCGCGATTCCACAGGCGGGCGACACCTTCCAGGTACTCGCCGGTGCGGGTTGCCTGGTCGCCCTGCAGGTCGTAAAGGCCGAGCCCTGCATGGGTATCGATATAGGCGAACGGCTGCTCCTTGCGCGACATCAGGGCGATGAGGCGGGTCAGCACGATATGTTTGAGGACGTCGGCGTGGTTGCCGGCGTGGAAGGCGTGACGATAGTTCATGGCAACTCCTGCGGGGGTGGCAAGTTTACCTTGCCTTGCAGGCGGAGTCAGGCCTGGCTGCTGATCGGCGGTGACCTCTTCGCGGGTAAACCCGCCCCCACAGGCACCTCACAGAATTTGAGTTCTGTGCAATCCCTGTAAGAGCGGGTTCACCCGCGAAGCAGGCGCCGCCGACTCAACGGGTATTACTTGTCAGCGTGATACGCCGCATCAGCAGTCTCGAAGCGCTTGACCATTGCCTGCGACGGGCTGCCCAGCTTGCTCACCACGACGATGGCGATACTGGCGAACAGGAAGCCCGGGATGATTTCGTACAGCCCGAGGGTGTCGAAGTTCTTCCACAGGATCACGGTCAGTGCGCCCACCACGATACCGGCCAGTGCGCCGTTACGGGTCATGCCTTTCCACAGTACCGAAATCAGCACCACCGGACCAAAGGCAGCACCGAAGCCGGCCCACGCATAAGCTACCAGGCCCAGCACGCGGTTTTCCGGATTGGCGGCCATGGCGATGGCGATCAGGGCGACGGCCAGCACCATCAGGCGGCCGACCCACACCAGTTCGACCTGCGAAGCGTTCTTTCGCAGGAACGCCTTGTAGAAGTCTTCAGTCAGGGCGCTGGAGCACACCAGCAGCTGGCAGCTCAGGGTACTCATCACCGCCGCCAGGATGGCCGACAACAGCACACCGGCGACCCATGGGTTGAACAGGATCTTGGCCAGCTCGATGAATACACGCTCGTGGTTCTCGGTGACCGGGCCTGCCAGCTCAGGATGTGCCGAGAAGTAGGCGATGCCGAAGAAGCCTACGGCGCAGGTACCGACCAGGCACAGGATCATCCAGGTCATGGAGATGCGGCGGGCTTTGGCGATCGACTTCACCGAGTCGGCAGCCATGAAACGCGCCAGGATGTGCGGCTGACCGAAGTAGCCCAGCCCCCAGCCCATCAGCGAGATGATGCCGATGAAGGTGGCGCCCTTGAACATGTCGAAGTGGGCCGGGTTGACCGCATCGATGGCAGCGAAGGTGGTATCGAAGCCGCCAGTGGAGATCAGCACGATCACCGGAGTGAGGATCAGCGCAAAGATCATCAGCGAAGCCTGCACGGTATCGGTCCAGCTCACCGCCAGGAAACCACCGATGAAGGTGTAGGCGATGGTCGCAGCAGCACCGGCCCACAGGGCGGTTTCGTACGGCATGCCGAAGGTGCTCTCGAACAGACGGGCACCGGCAACGATGCCGGAGGCGCAGTAGATGGTGAAGAACACCAGGATCACGATGGCCGAGATGATCCGCAGCAGGCCGCTGTTGTCTTCGAAGCGGCTGGAGAAGTAGTCCGGCAGGGTCAGTGCATCGCCGTTGTGCTCGGTCTGCACGCGCAGGCGGCCAGCAACGAACAACCAGTTCAGGTAGGCGCCGACGGTCAGGCCGATGGCAATCCAGGCTTCGGACAAGCCGGAGAAGTAGATGGCGCCCGGCAGGCCCATCAGCAGCCAGCCACTCATGTCGGAAGCTCCGGCGGAAAGCGCGGTGACCACGCTACCCAGGCTGCGACCGCCAAGGATGTAGTCGGAAAGGTTATTGGTGGAGCGATAGGCGGCGAAGCCGATCAGCACCATTGCGGCGATATAGACCACGAAAGTGATCGTTAGTGGATTGCCCATGCGTGTGCCCTGGCGTTTGTTTTTATGTCATGCACAACCGCGGCAATGGCGGTTGCACCCAGGCGGCGAATCGTATGCAACAACGCAAAGCGGGTGCAACCATTTTTCCTTTGCAAGTTGCACCTCCCCGTGCATTTTCCGAAAAATCTGATTTTTTGCTCCCTTTTGGAGCAAAAAACCCGTTTTTCAGAATAAAACACACCGAAAACCACCCTTTTCAGGACATGGAAATGGCTGTCGGACGAGTTGCACCTTTTCCATGAAAAATTCGGGTTGCACCTGGTTGCACCCGAATTGTCCTACAGCTACTCTTGGCGTCAGCTTAGGCCACAACCGTGGCAATAACGAGGATAAGAAATGGCGACGACCACCCTTGGGGTCAAACTCGATGACCCGACCCGTGAGCGACTCAAGGCAGCTGCGCAGTCGATTGACCGCACCCCGCACTGGTTGATCAAGCAAGCGATCTTCAACTACCTGGAGAAGCTCGAGGGTGGTGCCACCCTGACCGAACTCAACGGCCATGCCAGCAACCTGGCCGACGACGCCGGTGAGGTCCAACCCGACCACAGCCATCAGTGCTTCCTCGAGTTCGCCGAGAGCATCCTGCCGCAGTCGGTATTGCGCTCGGCGATCACCGCCGCCTACCGCCGCCCCGAACAGGAAGTGGTACCGATGCTGCTGGAGCAGGCGCGCCTGAGCGCCCCGCTGGCCGAAGCGACCAACAAGATGGCCGCCGGCATCGCCGAAAAACTGCGTAACCAGAAGAGCGCTGGCGGTCGTGCCGGCATCGTTCAGGGCCTGCTGCAGGAATTCTCGCTGTCGTCCCAGGAAGGCGTGGCACTGATGTGCCTGGCCGAAGCCCTGCTGCGCATCCCCGACAAGGGCACCCGTGACGCGCTGATCCGCGACAAGATCAGCACCGGCAACTGGCAGCCGCACCTGGGCAACAGCCCGTCGCTGTTCGTCAACGCCGCCACCTGGGGCCTGCTGCTGACCGGCAAACTGGTGTCTACCCACAACGAATCCGGCCTCACCTCCTCGCTCACCCGCATTATTGGCAAGAGCGGCGAGCCGATGATCCGCAAGGGCGTCGATATGGCCATGCGCCTGATGGGCGAGCAGTTCGTCACTGGCGAAACCATCGCCGAAGCCCTGGCCAATGCCAGCCGCTTCGAGTCCAAGGGCTTCCGCTATTCCTACGACATGCTCGGCGAAGCCGCACTGACCGAGCACGACGCACAGAAGTACCTGGCGTCCTACGAGCAGGCCATCCACTCGATCGGCAAGGCCTCCCATGGCCGTGGCATCTATGAAGGCCCGGGCATCTCGATCAAGCTGTCGGCGCTGCACCCGCGCTACAGCCGCGCCCAGTACGAGCGCGTGATGGAAGAGCTGTACCCGCGCCTGCTGTCGCTGACCCTGCTGGCCAAGCAGTACGACATCGGCCTGAACATCGACGCCGAAGAAGCCGACCGCCTGGAACTGTCGCTCGACCTGCTCGAGCGCCTGTGCTTCGAGCCTTCGCTGGCCGGCTGGAACGGTATCGGCTTCGTTATCCAGGCCTACCAGAAGCGCTGCCCGTATGTGATCGACTATGTCATCGACCTGGCCAAGCGCAGCCGCCACCGCCTGATGATCCGCCTGGTGAAAGGCGCCTACTGGGACAGCGAAATCAAGCGCGCCCAGGTCGAAGGCCTGGAAGGCTACCCGGTCTACACCCGCAAGGTGTACACCGACGTGTCCTACGTCGCCTGCGCCCGCAAGCTGCTGGCCGTGCCAGAAGCCATCTACCCGCAGTTCGCCACCCACAACGCCCACACCCTGTCGGCCATCTACCACATTGCCGGTCAGAACTACTACCCGGGCCAGTACGAGTTCCAGTGCCTGCACGGCATGGGCGAGCCACTGTACGAGCAGGTGGTCGGCAAGATTTCCGAAGGCAAGCTGAACCGTCCGTGCCGTGTCTATGCACCGGTCGGCACCCACGAAACGCTGCTGGCCTACCTGGTGCGTCGCCTGCTGGAAAACGGCGCCAATACCTCGTTCGTCAACCGCATCGCCGACCATTCGATCTCCATCCAGGAACTGGTCGCCGACCCGGTCGCCAGCATCGAGCGCATGGGCACCCAGGAAGGCAGCATCGGCCTGCCGCACCCGCGCATCCCGCTGCCGCGTGAACTGTATGGCAGCGAGCGGGCCAACTCGGCCGGCATCGACATGGCCAACGAACACCGCCTGGCATCGCTGTCCTGCGCCATGCTGGCGACCGCTCATAACGACTGGAAAGCCACGCCACTGCTGGCCTGCGCTGCCAGCGAAGGCGCCGCCGCACCGGTCCTGAACCCGGCGGACCACCGCGACGTGGTCGGCCATGTTCAGGAAGCCACTGTCGCCGACGTCGACAATGCCGTCCAGTGCGCACTGAATGCTGCACCGATCTGGCAGGCCACCCCGCCGGCCGAGCGCGCCGCCATTCTGGAGCGCACCGCCGACCTGATGGAGGCCGAAATCCAGCCGCTGATGGGCCTGCTCATCCGCGAAGCCGGCAAGACCTTCGCCAACGCCATCGCCGAAGTGCGTGAAGCCGTGGACTTCCTGCGCTACTACGCGGTGCAGGCACGCAACGACTTCAGCAACGACGCCCACCGCCCGCTGGGCCCGGTGGTGTGCATCAGCCCGTGGAACTTCCCGCTGGCGATCTTCACCGGCCAGGTAGCCGCAGCGCTCGCCGCCGGCAACCCCGTACTGGCCAAGCCGGCCGAGCAAACCCCACTTATCGCTGCCCAGGCCGTTCGCCTGCTGCTGGAAGCCGGCATTCCTGAAGGCGTGCTGCAGCTGCTGCCTGGCCGCGGTGAAACCGTCGGTGCCGGCCTGGTGGGTGACGAGCGCGTCAAGGGCGTGATGTTCACCGGTTCCACTGAAGTGGCCCGCCTGCTGCAGCGCAACGTCGCCGGCCGCCTGGACAACCAGGGCCGCCCGATCCCGCTGATCGCCGAAACCGGCGGCCAGAACGCGATGATCGTCGACTCCTCGGCACTGACCGAGCAGGTGGTGATCGATGTGGTGTCCTCGGCCTTCGACAGCGCCGGCCAGCGTTGCTCGGCACTGCGCGTGCTGTGCCTGCAGGAAGACTCCGCCGACCGCGTGATCGAAATGCTCAAGGGCGCAATGGCAGAAAGCCGCCTGGGCTGCCCGGACCGCCTGGCCGTGGACATTGGCCCGGTGATCGACGCCGAAGCCAAAGCCGGCATCGAGAAGCACATCCAGGGCATGCGCGAGAAAGGTCGCTCGGTCTACCAGGTAGCTATTGCCGATGCTGCCGAGCTCAAGCGCGGCACCTTCGTCATGCCGACCCTGATCGAACTGGAAAGCTTTGACGAGCTCAAGCGTGAAATCTTCGGCCCGGTGCTGCACGTGGTGCGCTACAACCGTCGCAACCTGGACCAGCTGATCGAGCAGATCAACAACTCCGGCTACGGCCTGACCCTCGGCGTGCACACCCGCATCGACGAAACCATCGCCAAGGTGGTGGAAACCGCCAACGCCGGCAACATGTACGTCAACCGCAACATCGTCGGTGCAGTGGTGGGTGTGCAGCCGTTCGGTGGTGAAGGCCTGTCCGGCACCGGCCCGAAAGCCGGCGGCCCGCTGTACCTGTACCGCCTGCTGTCGACCCGCCCGGCCGACGCGATTGGCCGCCACTTCCAGCAGCAGGACGGCGAAGGCAAGCCTGACCGCGCCCTGCACGAACAGCTGATCAAGCCACTGCATGGCCTGAAGGCCTGGGCCGAGAGCAACCAGCTGGCCGACCTGGCCGCGCTGTGCAGCCAGTTCGCCAGCCAGTCGCAGAGCGGCATCGCCCGCCTGTTGCCAGGCCCGACCGGCGAGCGCAACAGCTACACCATCCTGCCGCGTGAGCACGTGCTGTGCCTGGCCGACAACGAAGCCGACCTGCTGGCGCAGTTCGCCGCAGTGCTGGCCGTTGGCAGCTCGGCGGTATGGGCGGACGGCGAGCCGGGCAAAGCCCTGCGTACCCGCCTGCCGCGAGAGCTGCAGGCCAAGGTCAAGCTGGTGGCGGACTGGAACAAGGATGAAGTGGCGTTCGACGCCGTGATCCACCATGGCGACTCGGACCAGCTGCGCGGCGTGTGCCAGCAGGTGGCCAAGCGTGCCGGGGCGATCGTGGGTGTGCACGGGCTGTCCAGCGGCGACCACCAGATTGCGCTGGAGCGCCTGGTGATCGAGCGGGCAGTGAGTGTGAACACTGCTGCTGCCGGTGGTAATGCCAGCCTGATGACCATTGGCTGAGGTTGAGGGTTGTTAACGAAAAAAGGAGAGCTTCGGCTCTCCTTTTTTTTATGGGGGCTGGGGTTGGGCTGACAGGTGTTCGCCACAACATTTTCTGCGCCTGTGATATCGAGCGCCGCCCGCGCGGCGCTTCGCAGCACAAGGCTGCTCCTACATCTATTTCGGGCCAATATCGCCTGTGCCAGGCGCACGCGGCCGCCTTGTTTGTAAGACGAAATCTCGAAGCATGCACCAAGGCGGTCGCGCGCAAATCCCCAGGAAAGACTGGCCCGAAACAGATGTAGGAGCAGCCTTGTGCTGCGAAGCGCCGCGCGGGCGGCGCTCGATCTCATAGGCGCTGAAGATGCTTGCGGCGAACACCTGGAGGCCTTCATTCAACCTGAAGCCAAACCCTCACTGCTTCATCCCCAACTCAGCATCATCCATCGGTGCCTTGGCCATCGCACTCAGGTAATGGGCAGCCCAGATCATCATCGGCTTCTCATCCATCAGCCCGGTAATGGTCAATTCGCGGACATAACCCATCAACTCCGACGACTGCTCACGGGCGTCCCTGCACGGGATGCCAGGCTCGATGCGGCTTGGGTGTCTTCTGTTGTCATTGTTCAACCCCCTGATAATTCTCGAGTGCCTGGCCGGGCCTATTCGCGGGCGCGCCCACTCCCACAGGATCACCACAAGCTTCATGACTTGCACCGTACCTGTGGGAGCGGGCATGCCCGCGAAAGGGCCGGCTCAGGCGACACATCATTAAGCCTCAGTGCGAAGTTCGCGACCTAGATTAGGATCTTCGAGTGAATCTGCGTTCAGGGGTGGATCAGGAACTATCACCACCTGCTGTCAAACAAGAGGGTGGCAGCTGTGCATGGGTTGACAGACCGGTAGAAAAATCCAAAAAACCCGGCGCACACCGTTACCCGCGCTTTCGCCAGAGCCACAATAGGCACCAGCCTTTCCCAGCCTCCGAAGTCAGCATCAGCCCAATCCACACCGAGTTACTGATACTGGAAGCCAGCATCGGCAACAACAGGATTATGGATATCGACGGAACGATAAAAAAGATGCGAAAGGGGATCTGCACCATCGCCAAGGGATTCTCCGATCAAGTCAGCACAGGCCATCTGACCTGTGCTGAAATAGCCCTCCGTCCAACTGCCTTCTACAAGTCCGCCATCCCATGAGTCAGATGAGCTTTTCCGATTTCGAGTACGCCGGCAAGCGCAAGCAAACCCGTCGCGAGCGTTTCCTGGCCGAGATGGAACAGGTGGTTCCGTGGAGTGGACTGGTGGCGTTGATCGAGCCTCACTACCCAAAGGCTGGCGGTGGCCGCAAGCCTTATCCTCTGGAAACCATGCTGCGCATTCACCTGCTGCAGAATTGGTTCTCTTTGAGCGATCCCGCCATGGAAGAGGCGCTGTACGAGATCACTTCGATGCGCCAGTTCGCTCGTCTGACGCTCAGCGCTCCGATCCCCGAAGACACGACGATCATGAACTTCCGGCACCTGCTGGAGAAGCATCAGTTGGCAGTCGGCATTCTGGAAACCATCAACAATTACCTGCAAGACAAGGGCCTGTCGTTGCGCCAGGGCACCATTGTCGACGCTACCATCATCCACGCGCCCAGTTCGACCAAGAACAAGGAAGGCAAGCGCGATCCTGAAATGCATCAAACGAAGAAGGGCAACCAGTACTATTTCGGCATGAAGGCCCACATCGGCGCGGATGCTGAATCGGGTCTGGTGCATCACGTTCATGGCACCGCCGCGAACGTAGCTGACGTGACGGAGGTCGCTCAGCTATTGCATGGCGAAGAGAATGTCGTGTGTGCGGATGCGGGTTACACAGGCGTGGAAAAGCGGCCAGAACACGAGGGACGGCAGGTGATATGGCAGGTCGCTGCCCGCCGCAGCACCTACAAACACTTGAACAAACGCAGCGTGCTCTACCAAGCCAAGCGCAAGATCGAAAAGGCCAAGGCGCAAGTGCGTGCGAAGGTGGAGCACCCGTTCCGGGTGATCAAACGCCAGTTCGGCTATGTAAAGACTCGTTTTCGCGGCTTGGCCAAGAACACGGCGCAACTGACCACGCTGTTTGCCCTGTCGAATCTGTGGATGGTGCGCCGGCAATTATTGCCTGCTGCGGGAGAGGTGCGCCCGTGAGTCCAGATAACCAAGGCTTTGCCTTGGTTATCCAATAATCAGCGACTGAAAAGCGGGCTTTTCGGCATCCCTAAACCGCACATTTCCGACTGATGAGCAACTTGTTCGGAGTTTCCCAAGTAGACAGCCAACCGGCAACGCATAAGTAACAACCCGCAGGTCGCTATCAACGAAAGCTGCAGAATCAGGCCTAGCCAGACGATTAGCTCTAGCCCTCCTCCCCAGATCTGCATGTTGCTCAATGCGTCCTTGAAATCCGTCCAGAAAGGTATGGCAACTCGCTCCGTACTGCGGAAAACATAAAGGCAGATGTAGAACGCGTCCATGCCTCCCCAGAACAGGAAAGCGATCGCATGCCAGCTCAAGTTCGAGTTCTTCAATATGCTCCCTCTTCGAACCGCGCCGGAATACCGAGCTTCGCAGGGGCGGCCTTTCGCCGCGAAAGGGCCGCAAAGCGGCCCCGGCAAATTCTGCTGCGACGCTGCTCAAGCCATGGACGAAAGTGTGATCAAAGCAAACAGCTGCGCTGCTGTAATTACGGCAGCCAGCAGCATCCACAACCAATTGGCCAGCGTGAAACGGCTGTTGGCCACTCCTGCCTCATCCCCCGCGCTGAAATTGGCGCCTTTCTGCATGGGCACCAGAATGACCAACCAAGCTGCTTGAATGACTACACCCGCAAAATACGCCGCCCACAACTGATCATCCAGAATCACACTGGCAGCCACCCAGGCAGCACACATACCGTAGTAGCCCAGCGTGAGCCCCAGAATGGACCAAGGGTAGGTTCTGCCTGACTCGCGAATATGATCATTCACCCTTCTCAATAACGGGTAGATGAAGAACACTGCAAAAGCGCTTCGCCAGAATGGACTGACCTTTTCTCCTGTCCTCACTCCATACAGCTTCCAGCTCTGATAAAAGCAATACAGCCAGTAAAAACCAAGGGTGAAGAAGGTCATTACGCCAAACTTCAGGGGCGAGACTACGAAGAAGGGAAGTTGCTTGCCCTCGAAATCAGTCAAGTCGTTCTTGTGGACATCACTCATCAGAAAAGCCTCATTGCGAACACCAAAGCACACATTCAAGGCCAAATGGCATTCGATCCGCAGTAGTCCAGTTCCACTCGGACTTGTGGGAAACGTCTCTACATTTTCCTGCGCCTGCTCCGGCCCTTTCGCGGGTAAACCCGCTCCTACAGGTGCAGCGTTGATGGCTGGGGCTGCGCAGTACTTGTGGGAGCGGGTTTACCCGCGAAAGGGCCCGAACAGGCAAAACAACAACTGCCCCACCCCGCGTGATCTGTTCGACCAACCACCAGGCATCCCGGAATTCTCAACCCATATCACCCAAACCTATTAACCTGTCCCCCACCCCACCACCCTCCTACACTCGCAGCATCCCGCCTCAGGACCGCGACCATGCCCGAGACCCTGCTCAGCCCCCGCAACCTCGCCTTCGAACTCTACGAAGTCCTCGACGCCGAGGCCCTGACCCAGCGCCCACGCTTCGCCGAGCACAGCCGCGAAACCTTCGATGCGGCGCTTTCAACTGCCCGCACCATCGCCGAAAAGTTCTTCGCCCCGCACAACCGCAAGGCCGACGAAAACGAGCCGCGCTACGTGGACGGCCGAGCCGAACTGATCCCTGAAGTGAAACCCGCCGTCGACGCCTTTCTCGAAGCCGGCTTCCTCAACGCCAACCGCGACTTCGAAGTCGGCGGCATGCAGCTGCCGAGCCTGGTCTCGCAGGCCTGCTTCGCCCACTTCCAGGCGGCCAACGCTGGCACCACGGCCTACCCGTTCCTGACCATGGGCGCGGCCAACCTGATCGAGAGCTTCGGTAGCGATGAACAGAAGCGCCTGTTCCTGCAGCCGATGATCGAAGGCCGCTACTTCGGCACCATGGCCCTGACCGAACCCCATGCGGGCTCTTCACTGGCCGATATCCGTACCCGCGCCGAGCCTGCCGGTGACGGCAGCTACCGGCTCAAGGGCAACAAGATTTTCATCTCCGGCGGAGATCACGAGCTGTCGGAGAACATCGTGCATATGGTTCTGGCCAAGCTTCCGGATGCTCCGCCCGGCGTGAAGGGCATCTCGCTGTTCATCGTACCCAAGTACCTGGTCAACGAAGATGGCAGCCGTGGCCCGCGCAACGATGTGCTGCTGGCAGGGCTATTCCACAAGATGGGCTGGCGCGGTACTACCTCCACCGCGCTGAACTTCGGCGACAACGGCCAGTGCGTCGGCTACCTGGTCGGCCAGCCGCACCAGGGCCTGGCCTGCATGTTCCAGATGATGAACGAGGCACGCATCGGTGTCGGCATGGGCGCAGTGATGCTCGGTTACGCCGGCTACCTGTATTCGCTGGAATACGCCCGTCAGCGCCCGCAGGGTCGGTTGCCGGACAACAAAGACCCGCACAGCCCCGCGGTGCCGATCATCGAGCACAGCGATGTGAAACGCATGCTGCTGGCACAGAAGGCCTACGTGGAGGGCGCCTTCGACCTGGGCCTGTATGCCGCGCGCCTGTTCGACGACACCCAGACTGCCAGCGACGACAACGCCCGCAAGCAGGCGCAGGAGCTGCTCGACCTGCTGACCCCGATCGTCAAATCCTGGCCCTCGACGTTCTGCCTCAAGGCCAATGAACTGGCGATCCAGATCCTCGGGGGCCACGGCTACACCCGCGAGTACCCGGTTGAACAGTACTACCGCGACAACCGCCTGAACCCGATCCATGAAGGCACCGAGGGCATCCAGTCGCTCGACCTGCTGGGCCGCAAGCTGGCGCAGAACAATGGCGCCGGCCTCAAGCAGTTGATCCGGTCGATCGCTGCCACCGGTGAGCGCGCCAGCCACCATGCGAACCTCGACCCACTGCGCCAGCCGCTGGAGCAACTGGTCAACCGCCTGCAAGGTGTGACGCTGGCGTTGATGGGTGACCTGGCCGAGGGCAAAGTCGCCGGCGCCCTGGCCAACTCGGCCCTCTACCTCAAGGCCTTCGGCCACTGCGTGATTGGCTGGCGCTGGCTGGAACAGGCGATCCATGCCGAACTCGGCCTGCTCAAGGGCAAACCCGCCGACCGGGACTTCTACCTCGGCAAGCTGCAGGCCGCGCGTTATTTCCTGACCTGGGAGGTACCTGGCTGCCATAATGAGCTGGCATTGCTCGAGGCGCGCGACGACACTTGCCTCGCCATGCAGGACGAGTGGTTCTAAGGGGGAGCCACCGTGTACACGGAGGCTTCCACATGTTCGATACCAGCGCCCTGCTGCGCCAGCGCTTTGCCGCGCTGCGCAGTACGGCCGAGCTGTTTTCCCTGCGCCATGTGAAACAGTCGCACCAGGCGCTGTCGGTTCGCCGCAACGTCGCGGAACCACCCTTCTTCAGCCAGGACGAGGGCGCCATGCTCACCGTGCGGGTGAATGGCGTGGAAGCCTATGCCGCCACCGCCGACCTGTCCCAGGCCGGCCTGCAGCGCGCGCTGGAGCGGGCCGAGGCGCTGGCCCGGCAGATCGCCCGGTACAACCTGCTGGACCTGCGCGAGCAACCGGTGACCAGCGCACGCCACGACCACATTTCGCCCAACTTCGACCAACCCGTGCCCAACCTTGCCGACTGCCTCGGCCTGCTCGCTGCAGAATCGGCCAGCGTGCCCAAGGACAGCCGCCTGGTGGACTGGCAGGCCAGCCTGGGCCTGAGCCTGGTCGAGCAGACCTACCTGAACTCGGCCGGCGCCGAGCTGCGCCACGCCCAGCGCTTCCTGTTCCCGGGCCTGGGCGTGACCGCCAGCGATGGCCAGGACAGCCAGAGCCGCAGCCTGGGCCGCGACAACTTTGGCCAACAGGGCGGCTTCGAGGTCATCGAGCGCTGCGGCCTGGTCGGCGCTGCCCGCCGGGTGGCCGACGAGGCGCTGCAGCTGCTGCAGGCACCGAATACCCCCAGCGGCCCGCGCGACCTGCTGTTGATGCCGGACCAGATGATGCTGCAGATTCACGAATCCATCGGCCACCCGCTGGAGATGGACCGCATTCTCGGCGACGAACGCAACTACGCAGGCACCAGCTTCGTCAAAGCCGATGACTTCGGCCACCTGCAGTACGGCTCCACGCTGCTCAACGTGACCTTCGACCCGACCATCGGCGAAGAGCTGGCCAGCTACAGCTTCGATGATGACGGCACCCAGGCCAGCAAGCAGTTCCTGATCCGCGATGGCCTGCTGCTGCGCCCGCTGGGTGGTGCGCTGTCGCAGTTCCGCTCCGGCCTCGACGGCGTGGCCAACAGCCGCGCCTGCGGCTGGAACCGTGCGCCGATCGACCGCATGGCCAACCTCAACATCGAGCCGGGCGACCAGAGCCTGGATCAGCTGGTGAAGGGCATCGAGCACGGCATCCTGATGCGCACCAACCGTTCCTGGTCCATTGATGATGCTCGCAACAAGTTCCAGTTCGGCTGTGAATGGGGCCAACTGATCGAAAACGGTGAGCTCAAGGGCATCGTCAAGAACCCCAACTACCGTGGCATCTCCGCGCAGTTCTGGCGCAACCTGGCGGCGGTCGGCGACAGCAGTACCTTCCAGGTGCTGGGCACGCCCAACTGCGGCAAGGGCGAACCCAATCAGGTGGTACGGGTGGGGCATGCCTCGCCGGCCTGCGTGTTCCGCCAGATCGACGTATTCGGAGGAGACGCCTGATGAAACACGCTTTCGAAACCCTGGTCGGGGATGTGCGCAAAGCCCTGCAGACGGGCGAACAGTTCACCCTCGGCTACAGCGCCGAACAGTCGCAATTCGTGCGCTTCAACCATGCCAAGGTGCGCCAGGCCGGCACCGTGAACCAGGCCGGCGCGCAACTGCGGCTGATCCGCGATGGCCGCCAGGCAGAGCAACAGGTGACCTTGAGTGGTGACACGCAACTGGATAGCCAGCGCCTGTTCGCGGCCCTGGAGCAACTGCGCCAGACCTTGCCATTGCTGGCGGTCGACCCGTACTTGCGCCTGGACGAAAGCGCCTGGCACAGCCACAGCCAGCAGGAGCAGCCGCTGCCCGAACTGAGCGATGTGCTGACCTTGCTCGAGCGTGAAGCCGGCGACCTGGACCTTGTCGGCATCTACGCCGCCGGCCCCATCTGCCGGGGCTTCGCCAGCTCGTTCGGGGCCTTCGGCTGGCACCAGGCCAACAGCTTCAACTTCGACTGGAGCCTGTTCCACGAAAACGGCGAGGCGGTGAAGGCCAATTATGCCGGGCAAGTGTGGAGCGCCGACGACTTCACCGCACGCCTGCGCCAGGCGCGGGAACAGCTGGGTTTCCTTGGCCGCCCTGCCGTCACGCTGAAGCCTGGCAGCTACCGCGCCTACCTGGCCCCGGCGGCCATGGACGAAATAGCCGGCATGCTGTGCTGGGGCGGTTTTTCCGCACAGGCCCTGGCCACTGGCAACAGTGCCCTGCAGCGCCTGTACAACGGCGATGCGCGGCTGAGCCCGCTGGTGAGTTTCACCCAGCAGGTCAGCGGTTCGCTGAGCCCTGCGTTTTCCGATGAAGGCTCGCCGCGCCTGGATGTGCCGTTGATCCAGCAAGGCGAGGCCCGGCAGCGATTGATCAGTGCGCGCAGTGCGGCCGAGTTCGAGCTGCTGGCCAATGGCGCCGATAGTTACGAGTCGCCGTGTGCGCTGAGCCTGGCAGCAGGTAGCCTGCCGAGCGAGCAGATTCTGGAGCGGCTCGGTACCGGGCTGTACATCAGCAACCTGTGGTACCTGAACTATTCCGACCTGCCGGCGGCACGCATGACCGGGCTGACCCGCTTCGCCACCTTCTGGGTGGAGAACGGGCAGATCCAGGGCCCGGTGAGCACCATGCGCTTCGATGACAGCCTGTACAGCTTGCTCGGCAGCCAGCTGGAGGACCTGACAAGCGAGCGCGAGATGATCCTGTCGACGAGTACCTATGGACAGCGCAGTACCGGGTCGAGTCATTTGCCGGGGGCACTGGTCAAAGGCCTGACCCTGACATTGTGACTGGACTTACCGGCCCTTTCGCGGCTAAAGCCGCTCCCACAGGGTCTCCACGGCCCTTGAATGTGGTGATATCCCTGTGGGAGCGGGTTCACCCGCGAAGAGGCCGGCACTGACAAACGAGGAAGTCATGCCCGAACGCACCCCGCTGGACCCCGTCACCGCCCGCTGGATCCCTTGGGTGGTGGCCATCGCCTTTTTCATGCAGTCCCTGGACGGCACCATCCTCAACACCGCACTGCCAGCCATGGCCCGGTCGCTGGCCGAAGACCCGCTGCGCATGCAGGGCGTGATCATCGCCTACATGCTCACCGTGGCCCTGCTGATCCCCGCCTCAGGCTGGGTCGCCGACCGCTTCGGCACCAAGCGCATCTTCTTCAGCGCCATCCTGCTGTTCAGCTTCGGCTCGCTGCTGTGCGCCGCCGCCAACAGCCTCGGTTTCCTGATCTTTGCCCGTGTCGTGCAAGGGCTGGGCGGTGCGCTGATGCTGCCGGTCGGGCGCTTGGTAGTCCTACGTGCCTACCCGCGCACCGAGCTGGTGCGCATCATGAGCTTCATCACCATCCCCGGCCTGCTCGGGCCGCTACTGGGCCCTACGGTTGGCGGTTGGTTGGTGGAAATACTGAGCTGGCACTGGATCTTCCTGCTCAACCTGCCGGTCGGCCTGATCGGCTGCTACGCCGTTTGGAAGTTCATCCCCGACCTGCGCGGCGCCGAGCGCACCACGTTCGACGGCCCCGGGTTCCTGCTGTTTGGCGCAGCGATGGTATTGATCACCATCGCCATGGAAGGCCTGGGCGAACTGCACCTGCCGCACCTGCGGGTGATGTTGCTGCTGTTCGCCGGCATGGCCTGCCTGGCGGCCTACTGGCTGCGCGCCGGGCGCGACCCGGAGCCGTTGTTCTCACCCAGCCTGTTCCGCGTGCGCACCTTTGCCATCGGTATTCTCGGTAACCTGTTCGCCCGCCTGGGCAGCGGCGCGCTGCCGTTCCTTGTGCCGTTGCTGCTGCAAGTGGCGCTGGGCTACTCGCCGGCCCAGGCCGGCATGAGCATGATCCCGCTGGCGGCTGCGGCGATGCTGGCCAAGTCCATTGCCCGACCACTGATCGAACGCTTTGGCTACCGCATCATCCTCACCGGCAACACCCTGCTGCTGGGCCTGCTGCTGGCCAGCCTCGGGCTGGTCGACGAGCAGACGCCCTATGCCGTGCTGCTGATTCAGCTGGGCCTGCTCGGGGCAGTCAACTCGATGCAGTTCACCGCGATGAACACGGTGACCCTGATCGACCTCGACGACGCCAGCGCCAGCAGCGGCAACAGCCTGCTGTCGGTGGTCGCGCAGCTGGCCCTGAGCCTGGGCGTGGCATGTGCGGGGGCATTGCTCGGCGGCTTTACCGCAGCCGGAAACGCCGACGGCGTGGAAACCACCTTGGGTGCATTCCAGCTGACCTTCGTCACCATCGGCGTGATGGCCATGCTGGCGGCGGCGATATTCCTGCAGCTGTCGCCGACGGACGGAAGGCGTGCCCGTCGTCCGGAAGAACACATGGAGTCGTAGGGCGAATGGCCATGAGGCTGGTAGACTATGCGGCATTTTTCGCTTCGCACCGCAGGCCCGCCTCGTGACCACCGAATCCACCGCCTTTGCCACCTTGCCGCTGTCCACTGCCATGCTGGCCAACCTGGACGCCCTCGGCTATGCCTCGATGACACCGATCCAGGCCCAGAGCCTGCCGGTCATCCTCAAGGGGCAGGACCTGATCGCCCAGGCCAAGACCGGCAGCGGCAAGACCGCCGCCTTCGGCATCGGCCTGCTCAACCCGATCAACCCGCGCTACTTCGGTTGCCAGGCGCTGGTGCTGTGCCCTACCCGCGAGCTCGCCGACCAAGTGGCCAAAGAGCTGCGCCGCCTGGCCCGCGCCGAGGACAACATCAAGATCCTGACCCTGTGCGGCGGCGTTTCGCTGGGCCCGCAGATCGCTTCGCTGGAGCACGGCGCACACATCATCGTCGGCACCCCAGGGCGCATCCAGCAGCACCTGGACA
The DNA here is from genome assembly GCF_054792385.1 of Pseudomonas sp. SA233. Taxonomy (NCBI): domain Bacteria; kingdom Pseudomonadati; phylum Pseudomonadota; class Gammaproteobacteria; order Pseudomonadales; family Pseudomonadaceae; genus Pseudomonas; species Pseudomonas sp. SA233. The sequence continues at coordinate 5,226,650 of NZ_CP096449.1, forward strand.
AGGGCACCCTGGTGCTCGACGGGCTGAACACCCTGGTGCTGGACGAGGCCGACCGCATGCTCGACATGGGCTTCTTCGATGCCATCGCCAGCATCATCGGCAAGACCCCGTCGCGCCGCCAGACCCTGCTGTTCTCGGCCACCTACCCGGCCGGCATCAAGCAACTGGCCGCCGACTTCATGCGCAACCCGCAACAGGTCAAGGTCGAGAGCCTGCATGCCGACAACCAGATCGAGCAGCGCTTCATCGAGATCGACCCGCAACAACGCCTCGAGGCGGTCACCCGCGTGCTCGGCCACTACCGCCCGCAGTCCTGCGTGGCGTTCTGCTTCACCAAGCAGCAGTGCGAGGATGTGGTCGCCCACCTGACCGCCAAGGGCATCGTTGCCCAGGCCCTGCATGGCGACCTGGAGCAGCGCGACCGCGACCAGGTGCTGACCATGTTCGCCAACCGCAGCAGCTCGGTACTGGTGGCTACCGATGTGGCCGCCCGCGGCCTGGACATCGATGGCCTGGACATGGTCATCAACGTCGAACTGGCGCGTGATGCGGAAATCCATGTGCACCGTGTCGGCCGCACCGGCCGTGCTGGCGAGAAAGGCATTGCGGTCAGCCTGGTGGCACCGGCCGAAGGCCACCGCGCCCAGGCCATCGAAGACCTGCAGAAGAGCCCGCTGCGCTGGGACCAGCTGGACAGCCTGAAGCACAAGGGTGGCGAACCGCTGCTGCCGCTTATGAGCACCCTGTGCATCGCCGCCGGGCGCAAGGACAAGCTGCGTCCGGGTGACATCCTCGGGGCGCTGACCGGTGATGCCGGCATCCCCGGCAAGCAGGTGGGCAAGATTGCGATCTTCGATTTCCAGGCGTTCGTGGCCGTTGAGCGGCCGCTCGCCAAGCAGGCGATGCAGCGCTTGAACAGCGGCAAGATCAAGGGGCGTTCCCTGAAAGTCCGCATCGTCTGACCTAATTTTGGGGCCGCTTTGCGGCCCTTTCGCGACACAAGGCCGCTCCTACAGGGGATCGCAAACTCCTGTAGGAGCGGCCTTGTGTCGCGAGAGGGCTGCAAAGCAGCCCCCAGCAATCCTGAAGAGGTAACACCGTGCACTCCACCGACGTGATCATCCTCGGCGCCGGCGCCGCCGGCCTGATGTGCGCACAGCTCAGCGCCCGCCGTGGCCGCCGGGTACTGGTGCTCGACCACGCCAACAAACCGGGCAAGAAAATCCTCATGTCCGGCGGCGGCCGCTGCAACTTCACGAACATGTATACCGAGCCGGGCAACTTCCTCTCGCAGAATGCGCATTTCTGCAAGTCGGCCCTGGCTCGCTACACCCAGTGGGACTTCATCGAGCTGGTGTGCAAGCACGGCGTGGCCTACCACGAGAAGAAACTCGGCCAGCTGTTTTGCGACAACAAGGCCAGTGACATCCTCGACATGCTGCTGGCCGAATGCGATGAGGCCGGCGCCGAGATCCGCATGCACACCAGCATCGAGCAGATCGAGAAGACCGAAGGGGGCTACCTGCTGCGGACCAGCGGCGGCCAGTTCGCCTGCCAGTCGCTGGTGATCGCCACCGGCGGCCTGTCGATCCCGACCCTAGGTGCCACCGGCTTCGGCTACCAGGTGGCCCGCCAGTTCGGCCATACCCTGCTGCCAACCCGCGCCGGGCTGGTGCCGTTCACCATCACCGAGCCCCAACTGAAGGCACTGTGCACCGAGTTGTCCGGTACATCGCTGGATTGCACCGCCAGCTGCAACGGCACCAGCTTCCGCGAGAACCTGCTGTTTACCCACCGCGGCCTCAGCGGCCCGGCGATTTTGCAGATTTCCTCATTCTGGGAAGCAGGCGACACGGTCGAGATCAACCTGCTACCCGACCGTGATGCACTGACCTGGCTGCAACAGATGCAGGCCGAACGCGCCAACGCCGAGCTGAAAACCGTGCTGGGCGAGGTATTTACCCGCAAGCTGGCCAACCTGCTGGCCGAGCAGTGGTTCGAGTCCCGGCCCATGAAGCAGTACACACCGGCGGAACTGGCACAGATCGCCGAGAAGCTGGCGAACTGGCAGCTGGTACCGGCCGGCACCGAGGGCTACCGCACTGCCGAAGTGACCCTGGGTGGCGTGGATACCCGCGAGGTGTCGTCCAAGACCATGGAATCGCTGAAGAGCCCTGGGTTGTATTTCATTGGTGAAGTGCTGGATGTGACTGGCCATTTGGGCGGTTTCAATTTCCAGTGGGCCTGGGCCTCCGCCAACGCCGCGGCGCAGTTCGTGTAGAGTAGAATCCATTCAGCAGCACGGAATGCTTCTTGCTGGCCCGTGCTGGGAGTGCCGAAATTCGCATGGGGCTGCCATGCAGCCCATTCACGGCACAAGGCCGCTCCTACAGGGGACGCGATCGACTGTAGGAGCGGCCTTGTGCCGCGAATGGGCCGCACAGCGGCCCCAATGACACGGCCTCGAACGGTATTTCTCTGATCACTGCCTAGCAGGCCATCATGTCATCGAGCTCGTTCCGTCAGTCACTGCGTCGCCTGTGGGGTCAAGACAAGTTCAGCTACAGCATCCGGGTCACCATCGCCCTCACCGGCAGCCTCGCCCTGTGCTGGTACCAGAACGAAATGGCCCTGCTGATTCCGCTGTTCCTCGGCATCATCGCCAGCGCCCTGGCCGAAACCGATGACAGCTGGCAGGGCCGCCTCAGCGCCCTGGCCGTCACCCTGGTGTGTTTTGCCATCGCCGCACTGGCGGTCGAACTGCTGTTCCCCTACCCGTGGGTATTCGTCATTGCCCTGGCCTTGGCGGCCTTTTGCCTGACGATGCTCGGTGCCCTGGGCGAACGCTATGGCGCCATCGCTTCAGCGACCCTGATCACAGCGGTGTACACCATGATCGGCGTGGACCAGCGCGGCGGCCAAGTCACCGATTTCTGGCACGAACCGCTACTGCTGGTGGCGGGCGCAGCCTGGTATGGGCTGCTGTCGGTGCTGTGGCAGGCGCTGTTTTCCAACCAGCCGGTGCAGCAGAGCCTGGCCAAGCTGTTTTTCGAGCTGGGCAGCTACCTCAAGCTCAAGGCCAGCCTGTTCGAACCCGTCCGCACCCTAGACGTCGAAGCCCGGCGCCTGGAGCTGGCCCAGCAGAACGGCAAGGTGGTGGCGGCGCTCAACGCGGCCAAGGAAATCATCCTGCACCGGGTGGGCAACAGCCAGCCGAACTCCAAGGTCAGCCGCTACCTCAAGCTGTACTTCCTGGCCCAGGACATCCATGAACGGGTCAGTGCTTCGCATTATCCCTACAACGCCCTGACCGAGGCTTTTTTCCACAGCGACGTGATGTTCCGCTGCCAGCGCCTGCTGCGCAAGCAGGGCTCGTCCTGCCAGGAGCTGGCCCGCTCTATCCGCCTGCGCCAGCCGTTCGTGCTGGCCAGCGGTTACCCCGAAGCCCTCGAAGACCTCAACGCCTCGCTGGAACACCTGCGCACGCAGAACAACCCGGCCTGGCGTAGCCTGCTTCGCTCGCTGCGGGCGCTGGCGGCCAACCTGGCGACGCTCGACCGCCTGCTCAGCGCCGCCAGCAACCCGGACAGCCTGGCCGACACCAGCGATAGCAGCCTGCTCGACCGCTCTCCACGCTCGCTGAAGGACGTGTGGACCCGCCTGCGCACCCAATTGACGCCGACCTCGCTGCTGTTCCGCCATGCCCTGCGCCTACCCCTGGCGTTGTCGATCGGCTATGGCATGGTGCACCTGATCCACCCCACCCAGGGCTACTGGATCATCCTCACCACGCTGTTCGTATGCCAGCCCAACTACGGTGCGACCCGACGCAAGCTGGTGCAGCGGATAGCCGGCACCGCCGTCGGCCTGACGGTGGGCTGGGCATTGTTCGACCTGTTCCCCAACCCGGTCATCCAGTCGTTGTTCGCCGTGGTCGCCGGGGTGGTGTTCTTCGTCAACCGCACCACCCGCTACACCTTGGCCACGGCCGCGATCACCCTGATGGTGCTGTTCTGCTTCAACCAGATCGGCGATGGCTATGGCCTGTTCCTGCCGCGCCTGTTCGATACCCTGGTCGGCAGCCTGATCGCCATCCTCGCGGTGTTCCTGTTCCTCCCCGACTGGCAGGGGCGGCGGCTGAACAAGGCGCTGGCCAATACGCTGGCCTGCGCCAGCGTGTACCTGCGGCAGATCATGCAGCAGTATGCCCATGGCAAGCGCGATGATTTGGCATACCGCCTGGCCCGGCGCAACGCCCACAACGCCGACGCGGCGCTGTCCACCACCCTGGCCAACATGCTGATGGAGCCGGGGCATTTCCGGAAGGAGGCCGACGTCGGCTTCCGCTTCCTGGTGCTGTCGCATACCTTGCTCAGCTACCTCTCGGGGCTGGGCGCGCACCGCGACACGGCCCTGCCGGCGGAGGTGCAGGAGCAATTGATCGAAGGTGCCGGGCAAAGCCTGGCCAGCAGCCTGGACGAGATTGCCAACGGCCTGGCCGCGCGGCTACCAGTGGCGATTCACAGTGATGCCGAAGAGGCGCTGGCCAATGCCCTGGAGCAGATGCCGGAAGAGCTGGACGAGCACCAGCGGCTGGTGCAGACACAGTTGGCGTTGATCTGCCGGCAGTTGGGGCCGCTGCGGACCTTGGCAGCGCATTTGATCAAGGAAGGTGCACCGGCCTGAGTTGTACTATCGCCTGTGCCGGCCTCTTCGCGGGTAAACCCGCTCCCACAGGAACATCACAAATCTCAAGTCCTGTGAGATACCTGTGGGAGCGGGTTTACCCGCGAAGAGGCCGGCACAGGCGATATAGATCAGAAGCCATGCTGGCGCATGAGCCGCGCATAGCTGCCATCCGCCTTCATCGCCGCAATCGCCTGCTCGAACCGCTCGACGATCCGCGCATGCTCCGGGTTTTTCAGGCTGACCAGGATATGCAGGGTGTTCTCTCCCAACGGCGGCTCCACCAGCATCACCCCATCGCGTACCTCCGGCAGCTCGCGCTGCAAGTTGTAACGAGCCACGTACTCGTCTTCCACCGCCAGGTCCACCCGCCCCGCTGCCAGCATGCGTACCGCAGAGGGAAAGTTGCGCACCGCCACCTTGTGCAGGCGGGTGTCGCGGTCGAACGCGGGGGAATAGGCGTAATCACGCACCACAGCGATGCTGTAGGGGTACAAATCTGACTGGCGCTTGTAGCGAAACGCCTCGCCCTTGCGTTGCAACAGGCGAATGCGGTTGACCAGGTAGGCTTCGGAAAACTGCCCGATGCTGGCGCGCGAGTCGTTGTACCAGGCGTTGATCAGCACGTCGTAACGCCCCTCGCTCACCCCCAGCAGAGCCCGCGCCCAAGGTGCCTCTTCGACCCCACTGGTGTAGCCGGCCCGGGCCAGCGCCGTGGTGACGATGCTGGTCGCCAGGCCACCGCCCGGCATGCTGGCATCGGTGAACGGCGGCCAATTGTCGGCCACCAGACGCAGCTTTTCACGCCCCAGGGCGGGTGTTGCAAGCATCATTGCCAGCAATCCCAACACACAAAACAGTGGCCGCATGCTCACGTCCTTTCGCAATGGAGGGCACACACTGCCGAAGAGATTACACAAAGGCGTCGCCGAGGGCAGCGGCCAATAGTGTCATTTAGCCTCTATTTTGGCCGTGGCACGTGCATCATGCGATGATCGACGGTCCACTCAAGGAGTTCGCACCAATGTCCATCGACTGGCTTTGCAAGCACCACACCGATCTCAGCAAGGACCAGCTCTACGCCATTCTGCAGTTACGCACGGAAGTGTTCGTGGTCGAGCAACGCTGCGCCTACCAGGAAGTCGATGGCCAAGACCTGACCGGCGATACCCTGCACCTGATGGGCTGGCAGGATGACAAGCTGGTGGCCTACCTGCGCCTGCTCGACCCGCAATCCCAAGGAGGGGATGTGGTGATCGGGCGGGTAGTGACTGCACCTGCGGCGCGCGAGCTGAAGCTGGGGCATACCTTGCTGCTCAAGGGGTTGGAGGCAGCGGAGCATTGTTGGCCGGGGGTGCCGGTTTATCTGTCGGCGCAGGCGCATTTGCAGGCGTTCTATGCCCGGCATGGGTTCGCTGTGGTGGGCGAGGAATATCTTGAGGACGACATTCCGCATATCGGGATGCGCAAGGGATGAGATCGCCGGGCTGCAAAGCAGCCCGCAGTGGATCAGGGATACCCCAGCACTTCGCGAACCTGCCGCAGGTGCTGGATGATCCACTGTTTGTCGATCGCCCCCCAGTCATGAATGCGGTAATGCCCGGCGTGGTTGCGCGCGCCTTCCTGCTGTTCGAACTCGCAGACGATATCCAGGTCGGCTAGTGCCGCAATGGTGTCCTGGGCGGTGCGCCGGGGCATGCCGGTGGCTTCCATCAGTGCCGGAACGCTGGTCGCGGTCTGGCTGTCGATCAGCCAGGCCACGTACAGGCGGCGGTAGAAGCTGCTCTTGGTCTTGCTCACTTCCATGCTGCGTGGTCCTTAACAGTTGCCCGGCAGCTCCCGATAGGTCAGGTAGACGCGCAGGTCGAATTCCAGTTGGTGGTAGTCCGGCTCCATGTGCTGGCAGAGCTGGTAGAACGCCTTGTTGTGGTCGCGCTCGCGCAGGTGTGCCAGTTCGTGCACCACGATCATGCGCAAGAACTGCGGCGCGGCCTCCTTGAATAGCGAGGCAATGCGGATTTCCTTCTTCGCCTTGAGCTTGCCGCCCTGCACCCTTGATATCGCCGTATTCAGGCCCAGGGCCCGATGGGTCAGGTCAAGACGATTGTCGAACAGCACCTTGTCCAGGTTGGGCGCGCTGCGCAGGTATTGCTGGCGCAAATCCTGGGCGTAGCCGTACAACGCCTTGTCGCTCTGCACGTCATGGCGGTCGGGGTAGCGGCGCTGCAGGTACTCGCCCAGGCGGTCGCTGTCGATCATCTGCCGCACTTGCTGCTGCAGGTGCGGCGGATAGGCTTGCAAATATCGTAATACGGTCATGGCGCTGCATTCGGTGTAACGAATGCCGATTCTAGCCAATCATGGCCCCGGCCAGGAGAAAATCGCCGGGAAGCTGCTGGCATCCGTGGCGGTCATCGGGTAAGCCACCAGGAACCCCTGCACGTACTCACAGCCATTGGCTTTGAGCCAGGCTGCCTGAGCCGGGGTTTCCACCCCCTCGGCGATCACCGTGATGCTGTAGTCGAGGCACAGGCCGATGACGCTGCGCACCAGCGCGGCATCCACCACCGAGTCGGGCAAGCGCGCCACCAGGTGGCGGTCAAGCTTGAGGGTATCGATCGGCAGGTCGCGCAACATGCGCAACGAACAGTCGCCGGCACCAAAGTCATCCAGCGCCACCCGCACACCCAGCTCGCGCAAGCGGTGTATCTGTTTCACCGCCGCATCGATGTTGTACATCAGCGAGGTTTCCGCCACTTCCACTTCCAGCTGCGCCGGGTCCAACTGGTAAAGCTGGATGACCCGGCGCAGTTCGTCTACCAGGCTGGGCATGGCGAACTGCGCGCGGCTCAGGCTGATACCCAGCACCAGGTCCGCCGAGAAACGCTGGCACCAGGCCTGGCGCTGGGCCGCGCCCTGGCGGTAGATCCAGCTGGCCAGGCGGTTGATCAAGCGCGCCTCTTCCAGCAACGGGATGAACAGCCCCGGCGGTACGTCGCCGACACTGGGATGCTGCCAGCGCAACAAGGCCTCGAAGCCACGCAGGCGGCCATCGATGAAGCCGACCTGCGGTTGATAAACCAGAGTGAAGTCTTGCTGCTCCACGGCCGTGCGTACGCTGTCCTCGAGCATCAGCCGCGAACGTGCCCTGCCATTGAGTTCCTGATCGTAGAAGCGATATTGCTGGCGCCCGGCCTGCTTGGCTGCGTACATCGCCGCATCGGCCGCGCGCAGCAGGCCTTCGACATTGGCCCCGCAATCCGGATAAGTGGCGATGCCAATGCTCACCCCAAGGCTCACATCCAGCCCTTCCACCTGGTGGCTGATGGAAATGCGTTCCAGCAATCGCTCGGCATAGCGCCCGGCCTGCTCCGGGTAAGGCAGGCTGTCGAACAGTGCAGTGAACTCGTCCCCGCCCATGCGCGCCAGCAGCGCTTCACTGCCCAGGCAATCCTTGAGCTGTTCGGCCACCCAGTGCAGCACCCGGTCGCCCGCGTCGTGGCCGAGCGAGTCGTTTATGCGTTTGAAGCCGTCCAGATCCATGTACATCAGCGCCTGTGCCTTGTCCGAGCGCTCGTTGCGCAGCAGCGCACCTTCGGCGGCCTGGTAGAACCCGCGGCGGTTGAGCAGGCCGGTAAGCGGGTCGGTGACGGCCTGGTACTCCAGCTGCTGGTGCAGGTTGCGCACCACCGACATGTCCAGCACGGTGACCACCATGGCCTGTTGCTCGGCCGGCAGTGGAGCACAGGACAACGCCACCGGCACCAGCTCCCCGCCAAGGGTGCGCAGCTGGGCATCGTGAACACGGAAGATGCGCCCCCCCAGGTAAGCCTGGTAGAACTCCGACTCGTTCCACAAGCAGGCACTGGCCAGTTGCACCAAATCGAGCAGATGGGCGCCCTGCAACTGCTGGACTGGCGCTGACAACAAACGGGAAATGGCCGGGTTGGCAAAGCTGATGATGCCTTGGGCATCCACCACCAGAATGCCTTCGGCAGCATTCTCCAGGATCGACGCGTTGAACGCCCTGGCCGTTTCCAGCTCACGGGTCAGGCGCTGCAGCATGCGCCGATTGCGCTGCTGGTCGAGCAGGGCCTGGACCTTGGGCTTGAGAATTTGCGGGTCGAACGGTTTGAACATGTAGTCCACGGCGCCACTGGCGTAACCCTTGAGCACGGCCGCTTCGGACTGTTCATTGGCGGTGAGGAAAATGATCGGGGTCAGCCGGGTGCGCTGGCTGCCGCGCATCAGTCGGGCGACTTCGAAGCCGTCCATCTCCGGCATCTGTACATCCAGCAGCACCAGGTCGACATCGTGTTCAAGCAAAGCACCCAGGGCTTCCATCCCCGAGTTTGCCGTCAACACCTGCCAATCCTGACGGGCCAGCAATGCCCGCATGCTGATGAGGTTTTCGGGGTAATCGTCTACCACCAGAAGAACCGAGTTGCCATCCAGTGGCTGAGGGTGAGGTTGAGCGCCATCCATGCTGCTTCTCTATTATGTGACCGACTTCAAGATACGGTTGGATCCACTAGTACTCTAGACCTGAGCGGATAACACGCAATGCAATCAGAACGCTATCAGTGCCTCAACTATACGGTAGCCGACTAACGGTCGCTTTGCCGGGAATATGTGCCCGCGCAAAGTTCTAACACCCAAAAATGAAAAAACCCGCATCGCTGCGGGCTTTTTCATCAATACCAGAAGATCAGTTGATCTTGGCGGCCAGCTCACCTTTCAGGTAGCGCTGGTACATGCCTTCCAGGGAGATCGGCTTGATCTTCGAGGCATTGCCAGCGGTGCCGAAGGCTTCGTAACGAGCGATACACACGTCACGCATGGCCTTGATGGTTTCACCGAAGAACTTGCGCGGGTCGAACTCGCTCGGGTTCTGCGCCATCAGGCGGCGCATGGCACCAGTGGAAGCCAGACGCAGGTCAGTGTCGATGTTGACCTTGCGCACGCCGTACTTGATACCTTCGACGATTTCCTCGACCGGTACACCGTAGGTTTCCTTGATGTCGCCGCCGTACTGGTTGATGATCGCCAGCCACTCTTGCGGCACCGAGGACGAACCGTGCATCACCAGGTGGGTGTTGGGGATGCGCTTGTGGATTTCCTTGATGCGGTCGATGGCCAGCACGTCACCGGTTGGTGGCTTGGTGAACTTGTAGGCACCGTGGCTGGTACCGATGGCGATGGCCAGGGCGTCGACCTGGGTCTTCTTGACGAAGTCGGCAGCCTCTTCCGGGTCGGTCAGCATCTGGCTGTGGTCCAGCACGCCTTCGGCGCCGATGCCGTCTTCTTCACCGGCCATGCCGGTTTCCAGCGAACCCAGGCAGCCCAGCTCGCCCTCTACCGAAACACCGCAGGCGTGCGCCATGGCAACGGTCTGCTGGGTAACGCGAACGTTGTACTCGTAGTCGGTCGGGGTCTTGCCATCTTCACCCAGCGAGCCGTCCATCATCACCGAGCTGAAGCCCAGCTGGATCGAGCGCTGGCAGACGTCAGGGCTGGTGCCGTGGTCCTGGTGCATGCACACCGGGATATGCGGGAATTCTTCGATGGCCGCCAGGATCAGGTGACGCAGGAACGGGGCACCGGCGTATTTGCGGGCACCGGCCGAAGCCTGGACGATCACCGGGGAGTCGGTCTTGTCGGCCGCTTCCATGATGGCGCGCATCTGCTCGAGGTTGTTGACGTTGAAAGCTGGTACGCCGTAACCGAACTCGGCGGCGTGGTCCAGCATCTGGCGCATGCTAATGAGTGCCATTGTGTATCTCTCTCCCGACAAGCGTCGTTTGTTTCGTGCAAGCCTGCCGCAGGGGCGGTTGCTGTTCAAGTAGTGTGGGCCACCCTCGCGGCCCGGCCAGTCACGGTGCCTTGCAGCCCCGCCCAATCAGATCGTTGGTTGCCACCCAGTACACCAGGCCTTCTTCGCCCTTGGTATGGAAGGCCAGCATGCCATCGCTGTACAGCGCACCCGAGGCACCCGGCTCGGCCTTGAGCCGGTAGACCTGGTCGCCGCCACCAAGACGCACATCGACCTGATCGCGCTGCGCATCAGCGAAGCGCCACAGCACTTCAGCCTGAGTGTCGCAGACCCAGCGGGTCCAGTCGTCTGCCGGAGCGGGTTGCGCCGGCTTCAGCAGCGAGCATCCTGCCAGTGTCGCCAGGGCCGTCACGGCCAAAAGCGCTTTCATTACATATCCTCTAGATGACCATGCAGCGGCCGCTTGGTTGCCCGACCCGACGAAATGCCGGTTTCAAGGGCAACCAGGCGCCTTGCGCTGGTGGTCTTCGTCGTACTTTTCCAGGCCCTCCGGGCCCACGCGCTTGCTGATTACCGGCACGGTCTCGGCCTGCCACTCGGACTGGTAGCAACCGCCCTTTGGCGGCTGCGCCGGGTCGGTATCCGAGGCCGGGCTGCCGGCGCATGCGCTCAGCAGGCCAGCCAGCATCATCACAGGCAATTGCTTGACCATCAGGCCGCTCCCTTTGCCAAGCGCCGACGTCATCAGGCCTTGGCCCGCTCTTCCAGGATCGCCACGGCCGGCAGTACCTTGCCCTCGACGAACTCGAGGAAGGCGCCACCGCCGGTAGAAATGTAGGAGATATCGGCGCCAACGCCATATTTGTCGATGGCAGCCAGGGTGTCACCGCCACCTGCGATGGAGAACGCGGCGCTGTCGGCGATGGCCTTGGCCAGCACCTTGGTGCCGTTACCGAACTGGTCGAACTCGAACACGCCGACCGGGCCGTTCCACAGGATGGTCTTCGACGACTTCAGCAGCTCCGCGAAGTGGGCTGCGGTTTGCGGGCCGATGTCCAGGATCATGTCGTCAGCGGCAACGTCGGCAATGGCCTTGACGGTGGCTTCGGCGCTCTCGGCGAACTCCTTGGCAACCACGACATCGACCGGCAGAGGCACGCTGACCTTGGCAGCGATGGCCTTGGCGGTATCGACCAGGTCAGGCTCGTACAGCGACTTGCCTACCGGGTGGCCGGCTGCGGCCAGGAAGGTGTTGGCGATGCCACCACCGACGATCAGCTGGTCGCACACCGAGCTCAGGCTGTTCAGCACATCCAGCTTGGTGGAGACCTTGGAACCGGCAACGATGGCCGCCATCGGCTTGGCCGGGGCCTTCAAGGCCTTGCCCAGGGCATCCAGCTCGGCTGCCAGCAGAGGGCCAGCAGCAGCGACCTTGGCAAACTTGGCAACACCATGGGTCGAACCTTCGGCACGGTGGGCAGTACCGAAAGCGTCCATGACGAACACGTCGCACAGGGCGGCGTATTTCTGCGCCAGCTCGTCGGCGTTCTTCTTCTCGCCCTTGTTGAAGCGCACGTTCTCGAACAGCACCAGGTCACCAGCCTTGACCTCGACACCGTCCAGGTAGTCGGCAACCAGCGGCACGTCGCGGCCCAAGGCCTTGCTCAGGTAGTCGGCGACCGGCTTGAGGCTGTTCTCGGCGGAGAATTCACCCTCGGTCGGGCGGCCCAGGTGCGAGCAGACCATTACCGCTGCACCCTTCTCCAGGGCCAGCTTGATGGTCGGCAGCGCTGCCAGGATACGCGCGTCGCTGGCTACCACACCGTCCTTCACAGGCACGTTGAGGTCTTCGCGGATCAGTACGCGCTTACCTTGCAGGTCGAGGTCGGTCATCTTCAACACGGTCATGAATGCAGTCCTTCAGGGCTGTTTGTTGCGGGTTGGGTGGACGACGTGCAGATAGTGTTCGGCAACGTCGAGCATACGGTTGGCGAACCCCCATTCGTTGTCGAACCAGGCCAGCAGGTTCACCAGGCGAGGGCCGGAAACACGGGTCTGGCTGGCATCGACGATCGCCGAATGCGGGTCATGGTTGAAATCACAGCTGGCGTGGGGCAACTCGGTGTAGGCCAGCAAGCCTTTGAGCGGGCCTTCCAGCGCCGCCTCGCGCAGCACCCGGTTGACTTCGGCCGCGCTGGTATCGCGAGCGGTCTGCAGGGTGATATCCAGGCACGAGACGTTGACGGTCGGTACGCGTACCGCTTTGGCCTGGATTCGCCCGGCAAGTTCCGGAAGCAGGCGCTCGATGCCACGCGCCAGACCAGTGGACACCGGGATCACCGACTGGAAGGCGGAGCGCGTGCGGCGCAGGTCTTCGTGGTGGTAGGCGTCGATCACCGGCTGGTCGTTCATCGCCGAGTGGATAGTGGTGATCTGCACGTACTCGATACCGAATGCCTGGTCCAGCACACGCAGCAGCGGCACGCCGCAGTTGGTGGTGCAAGAGGCGTTGGACACCAGGCGCTCGCTGCCGGTCAGGCAGGCCTGGTTGACGCCGTAGACCACCGTGGCATCGACATCGGCCTCGCTGGCCATCGGCTGCGAGAACAGCACCCGAGGCGCGCCGGCGTCGAGGAAGCGCTGGCCATCGGCGCGGGTGTGGTAGGCGCCGGAGCACTCCAGTACCAGGTCGATGTCCAGGGCGGCCCAGTCGATGCCCTCGGGGGTGGCACTGCGCATCACCTTCACGCAGTCGCCATTGATATGCAGACAGTCGCCATCGACCTTCACCTCACCGGGGAAGCGCCCGTGGGTGGAGTCGAAGCGTGTCAGGTATTCAAGGCTGGCCTGGTCGGCCAGGTCGTTCAGCGCGACGATCTCGAAACCGGCCTTTGCCCCCCGCTCGAACAGCGCGCGCAGGACACAGCGGCCGATACGGCCATAACCGTTGAGTGCAACTTTGTAGGGACGCAGGTGGGGCATAGGTAGCTCTTGAACTCCGGCAGTTGAACGGGGCCGCTGCGCAGCCCATTCGCGGCACAAGGCCGCTCCTACAGGGGACGGCGTACGCAATACCCTGTAGGAGCGGCCTTGTGCCGCGAACGAGGGCCAGAGGCCCTCGCCTTCCTTGTATCAGTCTTCCAGCAGCTCTTCGGCAGTACCGAGGATGTTCTCCAGGGTGAAGCCGAACTCTTCGAACAGTGCCGAAGCCGGCGCCGACTCACCGTAGGTGGTCATGCCGATGATACGACCTTCCAGGCCGACGTACTTGTACCAGAAGTCGGCGTGAGCGGCTTCGATGGCGATACGCGCACCCACTTCCAGCGGCAGCACGGACTGCTTGTAGGCAGCGTCCTGGGCATCGAACACGCTGGTGCACGGCATGGAAACCACGCGCACCTTGCGGCCTTGTTCGGTCAGCTTGGCGTGCGCCTGAACAGCCAGGCCCACTTCGGAACCGGTGGCGATCAGGATCAGCTCAGGCTCGCCGGCGCAGTCCTTGAGCACGTAGCCGCCGCGGCTGATGTCGGCGATCTGCTGGGCGTCGCGGTCCTGGTGCTGCAGGTTCTGGCGCGAGAAGATCAGCGCCGAAGGGCCGTCCTTGCGCTCCAGAGCGCTTTTCCAGGACACGGCGGATTCCACCGCGTCGGCTGGGCGCCAGGTGTCCAGGTTCGGCGTGCTGCGCAGGCTGGTCAGCTGCTCGATCGGCTGGTGAGTCGGGCCGTCTTCGCCCAGGCCGATGGAGTCGTGGGTGTAGACGTGGATCACGCGCTGCTTCATCAGTGCCGACATGCGCACGGCGTTGCGGGCGTATTCCATGAACATCAGGAAGGTCGCGCCGTAAGGTACCAGGCCACCGTGCAGGGCAACGCCGTTCATGATGGCGGTCATGCCGAACTCGCGAACACCGTAGAACACGTAGTTGCCGCTGGCGTCGTTGGCTTCGACACCCTTGCAACCCTTCCACAGGGTCAGGTTGGAACCGGCCAGGTCGGCCGAACCGCCGAGGAACTCCGGCAGCAGCGGACCGAAGGCGTTCAGGGCGTTCTGGCTGGCCTTGCGGCTGGCGATGGTTTCGCCCTTGGCGGCCACTTCGTTGATGTAGGCCTGGGCTTTCTCGCTGAAATCGGCAGGCAGGTCACCGGCGGCTCGGCGCTTGAACTCGGCAGCCAGCTCCGGGTAGGCCTTGGCGTAGGCGTCGAAGCGCTGGTTCCATTCGGCTTCGGCCTTGGCACCGGCAGCCTTGGCGTCCCACTCGGCGTAGATCTCGGCCGGGATTTCGAACGGGCCGTGGTTCCAGTTCAGTTCCTTGCGAGCCAGGGCAATTTCGTCGTTGCCCAGCGGTGCGCCGTGGCAGTCTTCCTTGCCCTGCTTGTTTGGCGAGCCGAAACCAATGATGGTCTTGCAGCAGATCAGGGTCGGGCGATCGCTCTTGCGGGCGGTCTCGATGGCGGTCTTGATCTCGTCGGCGTCATGGCCGTCGACGTTGCGGATCACCTGCCAGTTGTACGCTTCGAAGCGCGCCGGGGTGTTGTCGGTGAACCAGCCGTGCACTTCGCCGTCGATGGAAATGCCGTTGTCGTCGTAGAAGGCGATCAGCTTGTTCAGGCCCAGGGTGCCGGCCAGCGAGGCGACTTCGTGGGAGATACCTTCCATCATGCAGCCGTCGCCGAGGAACACGTAGGTGTTGTGGTCGACGATGTTGTGGCCGTCACGGTTGAACTGGGCAGCGAGCACTTTTTCGGCCAGGGCGAAGCCCACGGCGTTGGCGATACCCTGGCCGAGCGGGCCGGTGGTGGTCTCGACGCCTGGGGTGTAGCCGTATTCCGGGTGGCCCGGGGTGCGGCTGTGCAGCTGGCGGAAGCCTTTGATGTCATCGATGGTGACGTCGTAGCCGGTCAAGTGCAGCAGCGAGTAGATCAGCATCGAACCGTGGCCGTTGGACAGTACGAAGCGGTCACGGTCGGCGAAACTCGGGTTGCTCGGGTTGTGCTTCAGATAGTCGCGCCAAAGCACTTCGGCGATATCCGCCATGCCCATGGGGGCACCTGGGTGGCCGCTGTTGGCCTTTTGCACGGCATCCATGCTGAGGGCACGAATGGCGTTGGCACGTTCACGACGGCTGGGCATCGCTGATCTCCTGGGGGGCTTGAATAGGTGGTGTCACGAAAAAAGGCGGCCATTTTCGCCCACTGGGGGGGCTTGGGGCAATGACGTATGGTCGCAGTCGGGGGATTTTCCTGCGATTGGCATTCAACTCGGGGTAAAAACGGGAGAACCACCCCACTCATCACTCAATATCAAAACTTTTTGATATTGCCCTTGCTAGGGCAACGATGCCTGTCTAGACTGCCGCACCATGAACCTCCGTGCGCAATCGATCCCCGAGCAACGCGAAGCATTGGCTGCCCTGTGCAAAGCCAGTGGCGACGAGCTGCGCCTGAACGTATTGCGCGCCTTGGCCAACGACTCGTTCGGCGTGCTGGAGCTGGCGCAGATCTTCGACGTGGGCCAGTCGGGCATGAGCCACCACCTTAAAGTGCTGGCCCAGGCCGAGCTGGTGGCGACCCGCCGCGAGGGCAATGCCATCTTCTACCGCCGCGCCCTGCCCGACAGCTTGCGCCTGGGAGGTCGACTGCACGCGGCGCTGCTCGAAGAGGTGGACGACCTGACTCTTCCGCCTGACGTGCAGGCGCGCATTGCCCAGGTGCAGCAACGCCGCGCAGCCACCAGCCAGGACTTCTTCCTGCGCGTGGAAGAGAAGTTCCGCGCCCAGCAAGACCTGATCGCCGGCCTGCCGCAGTACCGCGAAAGCCTGCTGGCGCTGCTCGACAAACTGAATTTCGACCCGGCCGCCAGCGCCCTGGAGGTCGGCCCCGGTGACGGTGGCTTCCTGCCCGACCTGGCCCGGCGCTTCGCCCAGGTCACCGCCCTGGACAACAGCCCGACCATGCTCGAACTGGCGCGCCAGGTGTGCCAGCGCGAAGGGCTCGACAACGTGAACCTGCAGTTGGCCGATGCACTGGGTGCAACGGATGTGGCCGCCGACTGCGTTGTGCTGAACATGGTGCTGCACCATTTCAGCGACCCGGCCCTGGCCTTGCGCCAGCTGGCCAAACGGGTGAAGGCAGGCGGCAGCCTGCTGGTAACCGAACTGTGCAGCCATGACCAGGGGTGGGCGCGCGAAGCCTGCGGCGACCTGTGGCTTGGCTTCGAACAGGACGACCTGGCCCGTTGGGCCAACGACGCCGGGCTGGCCCCCGGGGACAGCCTGTACGTGGGCTTGCGTAACGGTTTCCAGATCCAGGTCCGCCATTTCCAGCGGACGGCTGGCGACATACACCATCGGTAAATTTCAGGAACCTTCGAGATGAGCGAATACTCCCTTTTCACCTCCGAGTCCGTGTCCGAAGGGCATCCGGACAAGATCGCCGACCAGATTTCGGACGCCGTCCTTGATGCCATCATCGCCCAGGACAAATACGCCCGCGTAGCCTGCGAAACCCTGGTCAAGACCGGCGTCGCCATCATCGCCGGCGAAGTCACCACCTCCGCCTGGGTCGACCTGGAAGAGCTGGTGCGCAAGGTCATCATCGACATCGGCTACAACAGCTCCGACGTCGGTTTCGACGGCGCCACCTGCGCCGTGATGAACATCATCGGCAAACAGTCGGTGGACATCGCCCAGGGCGTCGACCGTTCCCGCCCGGAAGACCAGGGCGCCGGTGACCAGGGCCTGATGTTCGGCTACGCCAGCAACGAAACCGATGTGCTGATGCCGGCACCGATCTGCTTCTCGCACCGTCTGGTCGAGCGCCAGGCCGAGGCGCGCAAATCGAAACTGCTGCCATGGCTGCGTCCGGACGCCAAGTCGCAGGTCACCTGCCGTTACGAAAATGGCAAGGTGGTCGGCATCGACGCCGTGGTGCT
This sequence comes from Pseudomonas sp. SA233, assembly GCF_054792385.1. Taxonomy (NCBI): domain Bacteria; kingdom Pseudomonadati; phylum Pseudomonadota; class Gammaproteobacteria; order Pseudomonadales; family Pseudomonadaceae; genus Pseudomonas; species Pseudomonas sp. SA233. The sequence continues at coordinate 5,244,039 of NZ_CP096449.1, forward strand.
GTCGACCCAGCACAACCCTGAGGTTTCGCAGAAAGACCTGCAGGAAGCCGTGATGGAGCTGATCGTCAAGCACACCCTGCCTGCCGAACTGCTGCACAAGGGTACCCAGTACCACATCAACCCGACCGGCAACTTCATCATCGGTGGCCCGGTGGGTGACTGCGGCCTGACCGGGCGCAAGATCATCGTCGACTCCTACGGCGGCATGGCCCGCCATGGTGGTGGCGCGTTCTCCGGCAAGGACCCATCCAAGGTCGACCGTTCCGCCGCCTACGCCGGCCGCTACGTGGCCAAGAACATCGTCGCCGCCGGCCTGGCCGAGCGTTGCGAGATCCAGGTGTCGTACGCCATCGGCGTGGCCCAGCCGACCTCCATCTCGATCAACACCTTCGGTACCGGCAAGGTCTCCGACGACAAGATCATCCAGCTGGTGCGCGAGTGCTTCGACCTGCGTCCTTACGCCATCACCACCATGCTCGACCTGCTGCACCCGATGTACCAGGAAACCGCTGCCTACGGTCACTTCGGCCGTACCCCGCAGCAGAAGACGGTCGGCGACGACACCTTCACCACCTTCACCTGGGAGCGTACCGACCGCGCCCAGTCGCTGCGTGACGCTGCCGGCCTGTAAGTTTCCTACAGCGCCAGGCGAAAGCCCCTGCCGAGCAATCGGCGGGGGCTTTTTTGTGACATATGGGCTGACAAACGCTGCATGGCGACGCGCACGCTACCTGCCTAGGCTGAGGGCTCCCACCTGCCATGCAAGGATGCTGGCCATGCCGCTCATGCTGCTGTTCGCCCTGATGTTGACGTTGAATGCTCCCCTTGTCCGTGCCGCCACATGCCCCACCTGGAACCCGCAACAAGTCGAGGCTGAAGTGAGCCGACTGCGCGCCACGCTTGCCCGCTGGGACGACCATTATCATCGTCAGGGCATCGCATTGGTGGCCGATGAAATATACGACCAGAGCCGCCAGCACCTGGCGCACCTGCAGCAATACTTTGGCATCACGACTACCCCGTCCCCGCTGGCCAGCGCTGGCGGGCCAATTCCGCATCCGGTGCCGCACACCGGCGTCGACAAGCTGGCCGACCGTCAGGCTGTAGAACGCTGGCTGGCCGGCAAGGCAGATGTTTGGGTGCAACCAAAGGTCGATGGCGTAGCAGTCTCCCTCATCTACCGACAGGGCCGGCTGGTGCAGTTGATCAGCCGGGGGGACGGCGTGCAGGGGCAGGACTGGAGCCGCCACATCCCCCTGCTCGACGCAATCAACCGGCAGCTGCCCCAGGCCATTGACCTGCAACTCCAGGGCGAACTGTACCTGCGCCTGGACGCGCATGTGCAAGCCCGGGCAGGCAGCGCCAACGCCCGAGGGACGGTAGCCGGGCTGCTGGCTCGCAAGCAGCTGGGTCGTGAGAAAGGTGAGCGCATCGGCCTGTTCGTGTGGGACTGGCCGCAAGGCCCCGAACAGCAAGCCGAACGCCTCGCGAAGCTGGCGGAACTGGGCTTTGCGCACAGCCAGGATTACAGCGTCGCCATAGAAACAGCGGACGATGCAGCGCACTGGCGTGAGTACTGGTACCGCTCACCCCTGCCTTTCGCCACCGATGGCGTGGTGTTGCGCCTAGGCGTCCGGCCTCCGTCCGAGCGCTGGCAGGCCAAGGCGCCCTACTGGATCGCGGCGTGGAAGCACCCGTACACGCAGGCCTTGGCCGAAGTGCGCGACGTACGCTTCCGCGTCGGCCGTACCGGCAGGGTTACGCCAGTCTTGCATATACTGCCGGTTACCCTGGATGACCGGCGAATCACCCACGTGAGCCTGGGATCGCTGGCACGTTGGCTCAAGCTCGACATCCGCCCCGGTGACCAGGTGGCCGTCAGCCTTGCCGGGCTGACCATCCCACGCCTGGAGCAAGTGGTGCACCGCGCCGCCGAGCGCCAACCGGTGATCGCACCAGCGCCCGGCCAGCATCATGCCCACAGCTGCTGGCAGATCAGCGAAGGCTGCGAAGAGCAGTTCATTGCTCGTCTCACCTGGCTCAGCGGCAAGCAGGGGCTGGCCCTGCCGCGCACCGGCCCTGGTACCTGGCGCCGACTGGTGGCTGCAGGGCTGGTGACCTCGATGACCGACTGGCTGCATCTGGATGCCGAGCGCCTGGCCCAGGTAGCGGGCATCAGTGACACAACGGCTTCGCAGTTGCTGGGCAGTTTCGACCAAGCCCGATCACGGCCTTTTGCGCAATGGCTTCGCGGACTCGGCGCGCCTACACCCACCGGCATGCAGGTAACAGGCGACTGGCTGGAGCTGGCTGCCCGCACGAATCTTGAATGGCAAGCCATGCCCGGTATCGGCGAAAAGCGCGGGCAACAGCTTGCTGGATTTTTTGCAACCACCGAGGTTCAAGCCATTGCAACGCAACTGGCCACGGCAGGGATCGATGGATTCCGGATCGACAGGCAAAGCATCGAGCAATGATTATTTACCAATTTACCTGTGGGAAAATCCCGAGATTAAGCTGGAAAACCCCAACAAGGGTTTCTAAATGAGCAAAACCAAGGCAGGATTTCCCCCAACTTTTGCTGCCCCGCCCCCTCAAGGAGGCTTTTCATGAAACGTATTTCGACCCTTTTCCTGATCGCGACACTGGGCCTGGCCGCTGGTGCCGTACAAGCCGCCCAGCCGGACGCCGGCCTGACCGGTTGCGCCGCCAAGCGTAGCGCCATCGAGAACCAGTTGAAGATTGCCCGTGACCACGGCAACAACGAACAGGCCGCAGGGCTTGAAGAGGCACTGCGAGGGGTCGACAACTGCACCGATGCCAGCCTGCGCAAGGAACGTGAGCAGAAGGTGCTCGACGCCCGTCACGAAGTGGCGCAGCGGGAAAAGGACTTGAAGAAAGCCGAGAAGAAAGGCGATTCGGAGAAGATCAACAAGCGCAAGGACAAGCTGGCCGAGTCGCGCAAGGAACTGCAGGAAGCGGTGGAGGATCTGGATCGCTGAGGCCCCGACCGGGCAAACGCGATCATTGTAGGAGCGGCCTTGTGTCGCGATGGGCCGCAAAGCGGCCCCGGCGATTTGTGCATCAGCTGAAATCCTGGGGCCGCTGCGCAGCCCTATCGCGACACAAGGCCGCTCCTACACAGGGCAATGCAGTCCATCAATGATTGCGGAATTCCGTATGACAGGCCTTGCAAGCCGCTTCGACGTTGTCCATCGGCGCCTTCAACTGCGCAGCGTCCAGCGGCTGGCCGCGGGTGACATCGACCAATTCGCCAGTGACGCCTTCCAGCTGGCGGGCCAGGTCATGGAAGCGCGTCTGCCGCTCCCATACCTCAGCACGCGCACTACTGTCGCCACCATCACGCGCCTGTGGGAAGTGCTGCCAGGGCTGGTGCGAAAGGTTGTCCAGCTTCAGCGCACCGTCGGCAAACTTCACCCCGTCGAACGGCAACCGCCCACGCAACATGCCGCCCAGGTCTTCGCTGGTCTTGAGCATGTCCTTGAAGATCACCTTGCGCTTGCCCAGCGGGGAGTTCGGGTCAACCCGGTCACAACCACCCAGGGCCAGTGCTGCCAGCAGAACAACGGTCAATCGCTTCAACATCACGGTCACTTCGGCCTACGCAAATGGGCGGCCAGTATCGCTGCCCAGCGGCGAAAGACCAATAGCCACATAAAAAACAGGGGCGAATATCCGTGTTCACCCATGACAGGAACGTACTCATGAAATCTGCCCTGCGCCATCTGGCCTGGACACTCCCGGCGCTGGCCCTGCTGGCCGGCTGCAACGGTGGCGAAAGCGCCAAACCCGAGCCCCATGCCATCGCCACCTACGCCAATGCCACATGGCAGGACCTGCCTGCCGTCAACGACAGCGACCTGGTGGCTGGCTTCCAGGCCTGGCGCAACGGCTGTGAAAAGCTAAAGCGCGACACCGTCTGGGCCAGCACCTGCGAAGCAGCCGCCAGCGTGCCCGACAATGCCTTGCAGGTGCGTGCCTTCCTGCAACAGAACCTGCAGGTATACGGCCTGCGTTCGGCCGAGAATAACGCCAACGGCCTGATCACCGGTTACTACGAACCGGTCTACCCTGGCAGCCTGAGCCAATCGGCAACCAACCACGTGGCGGTCTACGGCATCCCCGACGACATGATCGTGGTCGACCTGGCCAGCGTGTACCCCGAACTCAAGGGCAAGCGCCTGCGCGGTCGCCTCGATGGCCGGGTGCTCAAGCCCTACGACACCGCCGAGGTGATCAACCGTGACGGCGTCAAGGCGCCGGTGCTGGCCTGGCTGACCGACCCGATGGACCTGCAGTTTCTGCAGATTCAGGGTTCCGGCCGGGTACAACTGGAGGACGGGCGCCAGCTGCGCCTGGGTTACGCCGACCAGAACGGCCACCCCTATCGGCCGATCGGGCGCTGGCTGGTGGAACAGGGCCAGTTGAAGAAGGAAGAAGTGAGCATGGGCGCCATTCATGCCTGGGCCCAGGCCAACCCACAACGGGTGCCGGAACTGCTCGCCAGCAACCCCAGCTACGTGTTCTTCAGCACCCGCCCGGATAGCAACGAAGGGCCACGCGGTTCGTTGAACGTACCGCTGACCGCTGGCTACAGCGTGGCCATCGACCGCAAGGTGATTCCGCTGGGCAGCTTGCTGTGGTTGTCCACCACTCGCCCGGACGGTACGCCGGTGGTACGCCCGGTGGGGGCCCAGGATACCGGCGGGGCAATTACTGGCGAGGTGCGCGCCGACCTGTTCTGGGGCACTGGGCCGGAAGCTGGAGAACTGGCCGGGAACATGAAGCAGCAGGGGCAGATCTGGATGCTGTGGCCTAAGGGCAAGCCGCTGCCCGAGGTGCCGAAAGTACCTTGATCGGCGGTGGATTCTTCGCGGGCGAGCCCGCTCCCACAGGTACACCACAGGATTCGAGGGCTGTGATGTACCTGTGGGAGCGGGCAAGCCCGCGAAGAAGGCAACCCGGTTTCAGATGGAAACCACGAAGAACGCCACGATCATCGCCATTCCGGCAAACCACACCAGCGATCGCAGCATGGCCCAGTCGGCCAGGTAACAGATGATGTACAGCAGCCGGCTGGTGATGTACATCACCCCCAGCACATCCTGGGTCACCTGCTCGGCATTGCCGACAATATCCGCCACCAGCACCGCCGCGGCAAATGCCGGGAAGGACTCGAAACTGTTCTGCTGGGCAGCATGCGCGCGCCGCGGCAGCCCGGACAGGGTATCCAGGAACGCACGCGGGTCGTGGTTGTCGCGCAGTCGGAAGCGGCCACTACCGGCCTTGGCGATCAATGCGCACAGTGGCGGCAAGAGCAGCGCGATCAGGATGCACCACAGGGCAACAGTCATGGACAGGACTCCTTGTTCAGTCTTCGGGTCAAAGCTTCATTACCAGCATGCCGGCCAACACCAGCCCGCAAGCTAGGAGTCTCGGCCCGCCAAAAGGTTCTTTCAGGTAGCGCATGCCCAGCAGCACCACCAGAATCACACTCAACTCGCGCAACGCCGCCGCTTCGGCCACCGACCCCAGGTGCATGGCCCACAGCACCAGCGCGTAACTGAGCAGTACACACAGCCCCACCGCCAGCCCCAGGCGCCACTGAAGGCGCCAGAACAAGATGAATGGCGCACGTCGGGCCACGCTGGCCAGCAACGGGAAGGGCCAGGCACTGAGCAAGGTCAGCCATACCAGGTAATCCCAAGGCTTGCCCCACAAGCGCACGGCCTGGCCGTCGAACCAGGTGTAGCAACCAATACACAGGCCAATCAGGACAACCACCGGCAGCATCGACCAGGGCAGCCGGTCACCGCCACCGCCCTGCCACAACAGGCAGGCCATGCCACAGGGGATCAGCAGGATGCCGATGATCTGCTGCTGGCTCAGCGATTCGCCGGCAAAGGCCAGGGTCAGCCCCAGCACCACCAACGGCGACAGCCCGCGCATCAGAGGATAGACCAGCCCCAGGTCGCCCACGCGGTAGGCCTGGATCAACAGGAAGCGGTACAACTGCTCGGCCAGCGCCGAAGCCAGCAGCCAGGGCCAGATGTTAGTCGGCGGTACCTCGACGAAGGGCACCGCCAGCACCGCGAAAGCCAACGCCACCGTATCCATGCTGGCGATCACCAGCAGGCGCTCGCCGCTGAATTTGATCAGGGTATTCCACGTCGCATGCAGCAGGGCAGCGACCAACACCAGGGAAGTTGCCAGCACGCGAAATCGTCCTTGCCTTCGAGTCAGATTCGTTTGCAGCACTATACATTGGGTAAAAGGTACGACTAAGGAAAAAGACTACAAACTCTATGGAAGTTTCAATACGCCTTGCAAGCCGGGGCTTACCCCAAAACGCAATACACTCAGCGCTCGCTGTGCCGCATGGAAACGCGTGATACCTCAAGGCGGCCACCCAAACGGAAACACACTCGCTTACGAAACGCGATTGACGCTTCAGGCTTTGCAGGATTAGGATCGCCGTAACGCATGGGGTTACCCGTGCCTACCTTCCGAGGCCCGCGATGCGCAAGCATGCGGGCTTTCGTGTTTCTGGGCCAAGGACACCCAGAAATCATGACGCATTATGTGGCCTACCTCGACGAATTCGGCCATGTCGGGCAATACATCTCGCGCACTCATACCCAGTTCAAGACCAGTCCAGTGTTCGGGCTGGGTGGGGTGCTACTACCTGCAGAAGAAGTACGGGAGTTCGCCATCTTCTTCTATCAGCTGAAATGCCAGTTACTTGCCTGGGATATAAACCATGAAAACCCCAGAAGCCTCCCTCCCTATCAATGGGAAAAGAAGGGCTCAAAGTTATTCACGACACGTAACGTCACACAATATCGATCGTTGAGACAGGCAACGTTTCGCCTGCTCAACCACATCAGAAAGATTGGTGGGTATGTCATTTATGCGGGTGAACATAAGACCGGCCCGGCCAGGCAGCACGACGCGACCAAGACATTCAGACGCCAACTGCTGCATGCGGTGCGAACGATCGATCGTTACTGCACGCAGTCCCGCTCAACCTTCATGCTCCTGCTGGATGAGCAGCGTGCTGGCAACGAGTGGCGTGAGCAAAATGTAGAAGCCTGCACCCTGGCAATGTTCGAGGATCCCGCAGAAAAATGTCGGAGCCTGATAGGGCCGCCGCTGCAGGGCGAAAGCCACCTCTTCCAGACCCTGCAATGCGCAGACTGGATCTGCGGCCTTGTAGGTCGTTTGATGGCAATGGCTGTCTCGCCCGAGGAATATCCCGACTGGGAGCCTTTCGACAGGTACTTCTCGACACGAATCGCCGAGGTCGCCCTACCGGGCTCCGGCTTGCAGCACCAGCCCGTCGAGCCAGAAAGCCATGAGTGCTCGACAGCAAGAACCGAAGCATGATGAAACCCGATGGAAACCTCACAACAGAAACGCGGTCTACCTGCACAGTCAAATAGTGTGTCCCGAACCCCGCGCCAGGTCATCAAAGAACTGCCCGAGCCATTCGGGTTACGACTTGGAAGCCACTGTTACAGGATTCGGGATGCTTGAACTAGTTGCCGCGTTTATCTGCCTCACCACCCTCCTTACCTATGTAAATTACCGTTTCATCGGCCTGCCCCCTGCCATCGGTGTGATGGTCACGGCGCTGCTGTTTTCCCTGATGCTGCAGGGCTTGAGCCTGATCGGCTTCCCTGGCCTGGAAGCTCGCGTCGAAGGTCTGATGAACCAGATCGACTTCAATGACCTGCTGATGCACTGGATGCTGGCGTTTTTGCTGTTCGCCGGCGCCTTGCACGTGAACCTCTCCGACCTGCGCAGCTACCGCTGGCCCATCGGCCTGCTGGCCACCGTCGGCGTACTGATTGCCACCGTCGTCATCGGCTACCTGTCGCACTGGGTGTTCGCCCTGTTCGGCTGGCAAGTGCCGCTGATCTACTGCCTGCTGTTCGGTGCGCTGATCTCGCCCACCGACCCGATCGCCGTGCTTGGCGCGCTACGTACCGCCAACGCCTCCAAACCACTGAAAACCACCATCGTCGGCGAGTCGCTGTTCAATGACGGCACCGCGGTAGTGGTGTTTACCGTGTTGCTGGGCATCATCCAGTTGGGCGAGACGCCGAGCATGACCGACACGGCGCTCCTGTTCGCCCGCGAGGCCATCGGCGGGGTGCTGTTCGGCGGCCTGATCGGCTATGCCACCTACCGCATGATCAAGAGCGTCGAGCAATACCAGGTGGAAGTGATGCTGACCCTGGCGCTGGTCATCGGCGGCTCGGCAATGTGCTACGAACTGCACGTTTCGGCGCCGATCGCCATGGTGGTGGCCGGGCTGATAATCGGCAACCTGGGGCGCAACCTGGCGATGAACGACATGACCCGTCGCTACATGGACGGCTTCTGGGAGCTGATCGACGACATGCTCAACGCCTTGCTGTTCGCGTTGATCGGCCTGGAGCTGTTGCTGCTGCCTTTCAACTGGATGCACATGGTAGCCGGCGGCGTGCTGGCGCTGGCGGTGCTACTGTCGAGGTTGCTGACCGTGGCCCCGGCGATCGTGCTGCTGCGGCGCTGGCGCCCGGTGCCCAAGGGCACGGTACGGGTGCTGACCTGGGGTGGCTTGCGCGGTGGGGTGTCGGTTGCCCTGGCACTGTCGCTGCCACTGGGCGAAGAACGTGACCTGCTGCTGTCGATCACCTACATCGTGGTGCTGTCGTCGATCCTGGTGCAGGGGTTGAGCATCGGGCGGGTGGTGCGCAAAGTCAGCGCTCAGCCTTGAGAAATTGTGCCGGCCTCTTCGCGGGTAAACCCGCCACAGGATCTGCGCTACCTTTCGGACGGTGAAAAACCTGTGGGAGCGGGTTTACCCGCGAAGAGGCCGGCACCGACAACCGAGATCTATTCGACTGCACTGTCCGGGAACTGGTCCTGGATGTACTTGATCTCGGTCCGCCCATGCGCCGCCGGCAACCCATCCTCGCCAAGGTTGACGAAAACCATCTTGTCGACCGTGAGGATGGCCTTGCGGGTGATCTTGTTGCGCACTTCGCACTTGAGGGTGATCGAGGTACGGCCGAACTCGGTGGCAGTGATGCCCAGCTCGATGATGTCGCCCTGACGCGAGGCACTGACGAAGTTGATTTCCGATATGTACTTGGTCACCACACGCTGGTTGCCCAACTGGACGATGGCGTAGATCGCCGCCTCTTCGTCGATCCAGCGCAACAGGCTGCCACCGAACAAAGTGCCGTTTGGGTTGAGGTCTTCGGGTTTAACCCACTTGCGGGTATGAAAGTTCATCTGTACTCCTGACCTGCCTGGCTAACGTGTAGCAATGATGGCAGAGCGGCCGCTGTCGCTCCATTGAACATCGACTATCGTCGCGATTAATCGACAGAAAACCTTGGGCAAGCCGGCGGGCGCGGCTATAATCTCCGCCGCTTCACATGGCCGCCCTCAGCGGCGCCATGCCCGCCACCCGTCCGAGGGGCGCTGCAGCAGGCTAGGCCTGTCAGGCTCGGATGGGGCGTTGCTCGCTCTCGCGGGCGCTTAACGCACAACGGCGCCCATTCGCACACTACGAATGGAGGCTCTCATGAGCGCTGCAAACATGCCTGCTGGTTTTACCGATTACAAAGTCGCCGACATCTCCCTGGCCGCCTGGGGTCGTCGCGAAACCATCATCGCCGAATCGGAAATGCCTGCACTGATGGGCCTGCGTCGCAAGTACCTGGCCGAGCAACCGCTCAAGGGTGCGAAGATCCTGGGCTGCATCCACATGACCATCCAGACCGCCGTGCTGATCGAAACCCTGGTTGCCCTGGGCGCCGAAGTGCGCTGGTCGTCCTGCAACATCTTCTCCACCCAGGACCAGGCCGCCGCGTCCATCGCCGCCGCCGGTATCCCTGTGTTCGCCTGGAAAGGTGAAACCGAGCAAGAGTACGAGTGGTGCCTGGAGCAGACCATCCTCAAGGATGGCCAGCCATGGGACGCCAACATGGTCCTTGACGACGGTGGCGACCTGACCGAGCTGCTGCACAAGAAATACCCGCAAGTGCTGGAGCGCGTGCACGGTGTGACCGAAGAGACCACCACCGGCGTGCACCGCCTGCTGGACATGCTGGCCAAGGGCGAGCTGAAAGTCCCGGCGATCAACGTCAACGACTCGGTTACCAAGAGCAAGAACGACAACAAATACGGCTGCCGTCACAGCCTGAACGACGCCATCAAGCGTGGTACCGACCACCTGCTGTCGGGCAAGCAGGCCCTGGTGATCGGCTACGGTGACGTGGGCAAGGGCTCGGCCCAGTCCCTGCGCCAGGAAGGCATGATCGTCAAGGTCACCGAAGTCGACCCGATCTGCGCCATGCAGGCCTGCATGGACGGTTTCGAAGTGGTTTCGCCGTTCATCGACGGTATCAACAACGGTACCGAAGCCAGCATCGACAAGGCCCTGCTGGGCAAGATCGACCTGATCGTGACCACCACCGGTAACGTCAACGTCTGCGACGCCAACATGCTCAAGGCGCTGAAGAAGCGTGCCGTGGTGTGCAATATCGGCCACTTCGACAACGAGATCGACACCGCCTTCATGCGCAAGAACTGGGCCTGGGAAGAGGTCAAGCCGCAGGTGCACAAGATCCACCGCACCGGCGCTGGCAGCTTCGACCCGCAGAACGACGACTACCTGATCCTGCTGGCCGAAGGCCGCCTGGTAAACCTGGGTAACGCCACTGGCCACCCAAGCCGCATCATGGACGGTTCGTTCGCCAACCAGGTACTGGCGCAGATCTTCCTGTTCGAGCAGAAGTTCGCCGACCTGTCGCCCGAAAAGAAAGCCGAGCGCCTGACTGTCGAAGTACTGCCGAAGAAGCTCGACGAAGAAGTGGCCCTGGAAATGGTCCGCGGCTTCGGTGGCGTGGTCACCCAGCTGACCAAGCAGCAGGCCGACTACATCGGTGTGACCGTCGAAGGCCCGTTCAAGCCACACGCATACCGCTACTAAGCGGCCAGCTTGAAGCTTCAAGCGGCAATCAAAGGCAGACCATGCCGTTGCCGCTTGCAGCTCAAGCATCACGGATCTTGAACGATGCCCAAGCCAGGCCGGCCATAACCGATCTGGCTTTTACTTGCAGCCTGCCGCTTGAAGCTTGCTGCCAGAGGAACGCCCGATGTCCCAGGAACGCCGTTACAGTTTCGAGTTCTTCCCGACCAAGACCGATGCCGGTCACGAAAAGCTGATGGGCGTCGCCCGCCAGCTGGCCGCCTACAACCCGGACTTCTTCTCCTGCACCTACGGTGCCGGTGGCTCGACCCGCGACCGCACGCTGAACACCGTGCTGCAGCTGGAAAGCGAAGTGAAGATACCTGCCGCGCCGCACCTGTCGTGCGTAGGCGACACCAAGGCCGAACTGCGTGCCCTGCTGGCCGAATACAAGGCTGCAGGCATCAAGCGCATCGTCGCCCTGCGTGGCGACCTGCCATCGGGTATGGGCATGGCCAGTGGCGAACTGCGCTACGCCAGCGACCTGGTCGAATTCATTCGCCAGGAAACTGCCGATCACTTCCACCTGGAAGTGGCCGCCTACCCGGAGATGCACCCCCAGGCCCGCAACTTCGAGGCTGACCTGGCCAACTTCGTGCACAAGGTCAAGGCCGGTGCCGACAGCGCCATCACCCAGTACTTCTTCAACGCCGACAGCTACTTCTACTTCGTCGAGCGCGCGCAGAAGCTGGGCGTGGACATCCCGGTGGTACCCGGCATCATGCCGATCACCAACTACAGCAAGCTGGCGCGCTTCTCCGATGCCTGTGGCGCCGAGATTCCTCGCTGGATCCGCAAACAGCTGGAAGCCTATGCCGACGACACCGCCAGCATCCAGGCATTCGGCGAGGAAGTGATCACCCGCATGTGCGAACAGCTGCTGCAAGGCGGCGCACCGGGCCTGCACTTTTACACCTTGAACCAGGCCGAGCCGAGCCTGGCGATCTGGAACAATCTGCAGCTGCCGCGCTGAAATTTTTTGCAAAATCTGTTTAAGATTTGATTAAGGCTTTGGTCATAGACTAAAGCCTTATTCATTTTCCAGTTAAACAGGTCTTGCCTGCCATGCAGCCCCCTCAGCCATTGCGTCCCCAGCTCGTCTACCTGGCTTTTGGCCCGGCAACCTACCATCAGGAAGCCTGCTTCAGCATCATCAGCGCCCTCGCCCATCTGGGCACGGGCGAAGCCATGGACATTCAGGTTTACACCGACAACCCGCAGCCCTATGCCGGTCTGCCGGTCACCGTGCACCTGTTGGACGAAGCCACACGCCAGGCATGGAACGCGCCTCACGGTTATCACTTTCGCAGCAAGCATGTGCTGTTGCGCCAGGTGCTGCAGCAACACCCGCTGGCAGTGCTGATCGACACCGACACCTTCTTCCGCAAGTCGCCGCTGGAGCTGTTCGCTCGGGTAGCCCCTGGCCGCCTGCTGTGCAATGCCATCGGTGCGCGCTACGGCAGCAACCAGAAGTGCCTGCTGTACAAGAACCTGCTGGCCATCCTCGAGTCCAGAGGCCTGGCTGATTGCCAGATGCCACTGGTCAATTCGGGGGTGATCGGCCTCACCGTCGAAGACGCCGGAACCCTGGACCGCTCCATCGCCATGATGGACGAGTTCCACCCCCTGGCTCGCGAAGCGTATACCCTCGAGGAGTTCTGCCTGGCGGTGGCGGCCTACCGCACGCTGGAATTGGCCGAATGCACAGATGTCATCCACCACTACTGGAGCCGCAAGGCGCAGTTCCGCGCCAAGATTCAGGCCTGGCTGCGCAAGCACGGCCACGACCCGCTGAGCCAGGCGGCGCTGGCCGACGTGTCCCTGGTCAATGACCAGCTGCCACGGCCGCCGGCCCTGCAACGCCTGGGTTACAAGGCACTGAGCATGACCCTGCCCAGCCACGAGCGCCAGTTCGCCCGCGAGCTGCTTTATGGCTGCTACCCCTACCCCAATGAGTTCGACCGCGCCTGCGCGCCGGCCTGGTGGGACAAGGCCCTGGAAAACCTCAACGCCCGCCATGGCCACGTGGAGCCCGAGCAACTGCGCCAGTGCCTGCGCCACCCGGGGTTGCGCCTGTCGCTGGGCGAGCGGCGCAAGGATATCGAGGCGCACCTGCTGAGGTCATCCCACACTTGAGTGAACCTGTGCCGGCCTCTTCGCGGGTAAACCCGCTCCCACAGGATCTCTGCTGGCTTGCAGGCTCGCGATGTACTTGTGGGAGCGGGTTTACCCGCGAAGAGGCCGGCACAGGAGAACATCATCCTCACTGGCCTTGAACAGGCCGAGCGCGTAATCTCCGGGCATGCCACACATCGCCCGACTGTTCTGGATCCTGTTGCTCGCCTGCCTGAGCCCGCTGGCCCTGGGCGAGCGCCTGCGCCTGGTGACCGACGACTGGGCACCTTATGCGTACCAGCACGACGGCCAACCGCGCGGCATCGACTACGAAGTCACCACACGGGTGTTCGAACGCCTTGGCGTCGAGGTGGAGTGGGAGTTCCTGCCGTGGAAGCGCTGCCTGGCAATGATCGAGCAGGGCTTGGCCGACGGCATCATGGATATCTTCCAGAACGAGTCGCGCCAGCACTACCTGGTGTACGCCCCCGAGCCCATGTCGGAAGTAGAGTTCGTCCTGTTCCAGGCCCGCACTCGACGCCATGCCGTCAAGACTCTCGATGACCTTGCCGGCCTCACCGTCGGCACCTCACCCGGCTACGCCTACGGTGCCGCTTTCAACGAGGCTGTACATTTCCGGCGCGAAGCTGCACCTACCCATGAAGCCAACTTCGGCAAGCTGATGCTGGGCCGCATCGACCTGGCAATCACCGACCGCAAGGTCGGCCATTACCAGCTGCGGCATCTGGGCCTCCAACAGCAGGTCGAGGAGCTGCCCCTGGTGATCAGCCGCCAGGCCCAGTACCTGGGGCTGGCGCGCAAGCCGGGCCGGGAAGCACTGGCCCAGGCCTTCGCCGTGGAACTACGGCGCTTCAAGCTGGAACCGGCCTATGCAGCAATCAACAACCGCTACACAGGCGACATCGGAAACATTCTCAACGCCGTTGAGCAGCAGGAAAGCAGCACAGCGCGATAGCTCTGTTATACTCGGGCCTTCCCGCCCGGCTCACGCCCGGACGCTCGGCCTCGCAACAGGCATCCCGATCGGCATCGACGCACTTTCGCGTCCACCCTCTGCTACCCGGATGTGCAGTGAAAGCCCAGCTGGACCGGACGCGATCGCATCCCACCGATGCCCGTCGCGCCAGGCAGAACATCCCAAACGGGCCCAGCCCACACGAGAACAGGATTGCCCATGTCCTTTGCTTCCCTCGGTCTCTCCGAGGCTCTTGTCCGCGCTATCGAGGCTGCGGGCTATACCCAGCCGACCCCCGTGCAACAGCGGGCGATTCCCGCCGTGTTGCAAGGCCGCGACCTGATGGTCGCCGCACAGACAGGTACTGGTAAAACCGGCGGTTTCGCCCTGCCGATCCTCGAGCGCCTGTTCCCGGCCGGCCACCCCGACAAGTCGCAGCGCCATGGCCCGCGCCAACCTCGCGTGCTGGTCCTGACCCCGACCCGCGAACTGGCAGCCCAGGTGCATGACAGCTTCAAGGTCTATGCCCGTGACCTGCCACTGGTCAGCGCCTGCATTTTCGGCGGCGTCGGCATGAACCCGCAGATCCAGGCCATTGCCAAGGGTGTGGACGTGCTGGTCGCCTGCCCGGGCCGCCTGCTCGACCTGGCCGGCCAAGGCAAGGTTGACCTGGCCCACGTGGAAATCCTGGTGCTGGACGAAGCCGACCGCATGCTCGACATGGGCTTCATCCATGACGTCAAGAAGGTCCTCGCTCGCCTGCCGGCCAAGCGCCAGAACCTGTTGTTCTCGGCCACGTTCTCCAAGGACATCACCGACCTCGCCGACAAGCTCCTGCACAACCCGGAGCGTATCGAGGTCACCCCGCCGAACACTACCGTCGAGCGTATCGAGCAGCGCGTCTACCGCCTGCCCGCCAGCCACAAGCGCGCGCTGCTGGCGCACCTGATCACTCAGGGTGCCTGGGAACAGGTACTGGTGTTCACCCGCACCAAGCACGGCGCCAACCGCCTGGCCGAGTACCTGGAAAAGCACGGCCTGACCGCCGCCGCAATTCATGGCAACAAGAGCCAGAACGCCCGCACCAAGGCCTTGGCCGACTTCAAGGCCAACAGCGTGCGCGTACTGGTCGCCACCGACATCGCCGCCCGTGGCCTGGACATCGACCAGCTGCCGCACGTGGTCAACTTCGAGCTGCCGAACGTAGAGGAAGACTACGTCCACCGTATCGGCCGTACCGGCCGTGCCGGGCGTTCGGGCGAGGCCATTTCCATGGTCGCGCCGGATGAAGAGAAACTGCTCAAGAGCATCGAGCGGGTAACCAAGCAGAAGATTCCTGACGGCGACCTGATGGGTTTCGACGCCAGCCAGGTTGAAGCCGAAAAGCCTGAAGTACGCGAACGCCAGCAGAACAATGGCCGTGGTGGCCGTAACCAGCAGGCCCGCGGCGACGGCGGCAAAGACGCCAACGGCGGCCGCAAGGACAAGGGCAAGGATAAAGGCAAGGCCAAGCAACAGGCTGCGGACAAGCCGGCCGACAAGGAAAAGAGCGGCGACAAGCAACAGCAGCAACGCAAGCCGCGTGACAAGAAGCCACGTCAGCAGCAACAGCAGGCCAGCAACAGCAGTGCGCCGAAAGTGCCTGTCGACCGTGATCCTGAAGAGTTCCTGGATGACGATATCGACAACTTCGGCAACCGTGCCGACTATGTCAGCCCGTACCAGGGCAAGAACCAGGGCCGCAATCGCCGCCCGGGGGCCAATGCCGGCCAAGGTCAGGGCCAGGGTAATGGCCAGCGCAGCAACGCCGGCGGCCAGGGTCGCAATAGCGGCCAGCCGCGCAGCAGCGGTGGCGGCGAGAAACGTCCGGCCCGCGCCAATAATGGTGGCGGCGCCCGTCGTGATGGTGGCGGCCGTGGTCGCCCGGCCCGTGACGATGCTGCACGGCAAGAGCCGGCCGTGCGCAACCCGCGCCAGCCGGAAAAACAGCCAGTGATCATCCGCAAGGAGTCCAAGCTCGACCGTTACCCGACGCCAGAGCAGCTGGATGACCTGCCGAGCCGCCCGCGCGGTGAGCGCCCGGCGCTGTTGACCCGCAAGGGCTGACAGAAGCACCGGGGGGGGCTGCTTCGCAGCCCTATCGCGACACAAGCCCGCTCCTACAGGGTTACGTAAATCCCTGTAGGAGCGGCCTTGTGTCGCGATAGGGCCGCAAAGCGGCCCCCTCAGTTTTCAGCAGGTAAGAATTACTTCTGCTTCACACCTTCAACACTGATATCCAGGTCCAGGGTCTGCGAGGTAGCGCCCGGGCCCTTGATGCCGAAGTCGTTCAGGTTCAGCGTGGTGGTAGCGTTGAAACCAGCGCGCTCGCCGCCCCATGGATCCTTGCCTTCACCGTTGAAAGTGGCCTTGAAGGTGACCGGCTTGGTCACACCGTGCATGGTCAGGTCGCCAGTCACGTCAGCAGTCTTGTCGCCAGTCGGCTTGACGCTGGTGGAGACGAACTTGGCTTCGGGGTACTTCTTCACGTCGAGGAAGTCGGCGCTGGCAATGTGCTTGTCACGCTCGGCGTGGTTCGACCACAGGCTGGCGGTTTTCAGGTCGACGTTGATCTTGCTGGCTTCAGGCTTTGCACTGTCCCAGGTGAAGTTGCCGTCGAAGTCCTTGAAGGTACCGTGAATGAAGCTGTAGCCCAGGTGGCTGATCTTCCAGTCAACGAACGCGTGCTGGCCTTCCTTGTCGATCTTGTACTCGGCAGCCATGGCCTGGCCGGCGGAGAGCAGAGCGGTACCGAGCGCCAGAGCGGCAAAAGTCTTTTTCAACATCCTTACTTCCTTCCTTTGCAATTGAGGTTGAGAGTCAAGCTTTGCGGCCCAGCATGCGGGTCAGGGTCGCGTCACGGTCGATGAAATGGTGCTTGAGCGCTGCCAAGCCATGCAGCACGGCAAAAATCACCAAGCCCCAGGCCAGCCAGAGATGGATCACGCCTGCCAGGTCTGCCTGGTCGGGCAGGTCGCTGACCAGTGCCGGCACTTCGAACAGGCCAAACACCGGAATGCCGACACCGTCGGCGGTGGAAATCAGGTAACCGGCGATCATTACCGCGAACAACCCAACGTACAGGGCCAGGTGGCCCAACTTGGCTGCCAGGCGGGTGAATGCGCCGTGGCTGGCTGGTGCCGGTGGTGGCGGGCTGATGAAGCGCCAGAGCACCCGCAGCAGCATCACCGCCAGCAGCACCAGGCCAATGCTTTTGTGCAGGTCCGGGCCGGCCTTGCGCCAAGGGCTGTAGTAGTCGAGGCCGACCATCCACAGGCCCAGGCCGAACAGGCCGAAGACTGCCAGAGCCACGCCCCAGTGCAGGACGATGCTGACCACGCCGTAGCGAGAAGGTGAATTGCGCAGTTGCATGTTGACGTGTTTCCCCGTGAAAGCTGTGCACAGACTAACGCGTAACGCATCGAATAAAAGCGTAAAAAACTGCTTTGGATTATCGATAAATACGATATGTATTCTGTAAGCTTCCCATTAAGGAAACATTAACGATAGTTGGGTAATCAGCGGTTGCCAGTGCCGGCCCTGTGGGAGAGGGTTCACCCGCGAAAGGGCCGGCACTGTCAATAAATCAACCGGCCTTGGCTTGGGTATTGGCTACAGCTTTCTTGGCCGGTTCGGACTTGGCAGTCGCTTTCTTGGTCTCGGCAGACTTGTGGGTCGGTTTGTGCGCCGGTGCATGCTTGCCAGATGCAGCCTTGGTCGCAGCAGGCTTGGCCGCTGCTTCCTTGACCACAGGCGCTGGCGCAACCGGGGCCGGCGCTGCTTGCGGGGCTGGCGCAGGCGCCACTTCCTCGGCCTTGGCAATCGGCTCGGCCTTCACCTCAGGCTTGTCCGCCCCGCCAAACAGGCGCTTGAAGAAGCCCGGCTTATCCTGCTTGGCCTCATCGACCGGCTTCGGCTCGGCCTTGACCGGGGCCTTGTCAGCCTTGTCGCCCTTGTCGGAAGAACCACCGAACATGTTGGAGAAGAACCCGCCCTTGCTCTCCTTGGCCGCCACGGCGCCTGCAGCTGCTGCCGCCGCCACTGGTGCCGCCTTGGCCGGGTCGAACGACTTGCCGGCCAGCAGGTCCTGCACCTGGCTGGCCGCGCGCTGGCCACTGCGCAGGGCGCCTTCCAGGGTGCCTGGGTAGAGGGCGTCGGTATGCTCACCGGCAAAGGTGATGCGCTGCACCGGGCGCTCCCACAGGCGCCAGTACTTGCTGATCTGGCCCGGGCCATAGGCCAGGTAGGCGCCGCCGGTACCGGCGTCGGTGCTGTAGCGCTTGACCTCGTAACCGGTGAACGAGCCACGGGCCTGTGGGTAGAACGCATGCAGGCGGATCAGCACCTGATCGACCATCTGCTTGTCGCCGAACGCTTGCAGCAGGCGGGCGTTGTCGCCCGACAGGTTGATCACCACGTTGGCGCCACCCTTGAGCGCGGGTTCGATCCACAGCATGCCCAAACCTGCGTTACTGAAGATTTCGCCCGACATGCGCGCCCGGCTTTCCCACACCGGCTTTTTGAACTTGAGCATCAGCTGGTCGCGCCAGCCATAGTTGGTACCCTTCAACGCCGCCAGGTGCTGGCTGTCCAGGCCCGGAGTCATCTGGATCTTGGCCAGGGCGCGCAGGGGCACGGCCATGACCAGGTAATCCGCCTGGTAGCCGACGCTGCCGACCTTGACCGTGACACCGTCCTTGTCCTGGACGATGGAGGTCACGGGCGAACTGGTCTTGATAGTCTTCAGTTGCTTGACGAACGCTTGGGCCAGCACCGGGCTGCCACCGGGCAGGCGCGCGGCACGCAGGTCACGGTCGCTGACGCCGCGATACACGCGGTTCTGCTGGGCAAAATACAGCAGCGACAGGCGCGATGGCTCATCGTAGCGGGTACGGATCTGCTGGTTGACCAGCTGGCGGGCGGTGGTCGGCAGCTGCAGCTTGTCCAGCCAGGTGGAGACGTTGATCTGGTCGAGGGCGAACAGCGTGCTGTTGGCTTGCGGGTTCAGCGGGTCTTCGATCGAACGGGCCAGGTCATCGAGGGTTTTCTCGTAACGCTTGAGCGCCTCGGCGGTGGCCGGCTGCTTGGTAGCCAGGTCGGTGGCACTGAAATACTCGCCGTCAATCAGGTAACCGGGGGTACGCACGAACTCCGGTGCCGGCAGTGTTTCAAGTTTGAAACGGTCGAGGTACTGGTTGAGCACCGGCTGCGCCTTGGCGTTGCCGATCCACTCGCTGGTAGCCAGGCCCGAGCGCCCGCCCATGCCCGGCTTGGCTTCCAGCAGCGTCACCTGCCAGCCTTTGTTCTGCAGCTCGTAGGCGGCCGTCAGGCCCGCCAGGCCGCCACCCACGACGATCGCCGAAGGTGTCTTGTCCTTTGCCAGCGCGGCGCCGCTGGACACACCAATCAATACCAACGCGCACAGGCGCACCCAAGCAGCAGCCATGTCGGCGAACTCCGAGTCAGGGGGTTACAGAAACGTGGAGAGGCAGGAATGCCCCGGGAGAGATGCGTTAAGAATACGTCAGGTCTACCGACCCTGCCAGCGCAGTGACATCAAGTCCTTTTCGCCACTGACATTTTTGCCTGCAGCGTTTCCACGCGGTAGCAAGCGTAGCTGGCAACCCGATGAACAGCGGCGGTTGTCCTGCCCTGCCGCATTGCTTAGGCTTACGCGGTCGAACCAAGCCGCAAAGCCAGGAGAAGTGCCCATGGGCCTCAATGATCAGTGGATGCAACGCGACCTCAAGGTACTGTGGCACCCCTGTACCCAGATGAAAGACCACGAGCAGCTGCCGCTGATCCCGATCAGGCGCGGCGAAGGCGTGTGGCTGGAAGACTTCGAAGGCAAGCGCTACCTCGATGCAGTGAGCAGCTGGTGGGTCAACGTCTTTGGCCACGCCAACCCGCGTATCAACCAGCGCATCAAGGACCAGGTCGACCAGCTGGAGCACGTGATCCTGGCCGGTTTCAGCCACCAGCCGGTGATCGAGCTGTCCGAGCGCCTTGTAGCCATGACCCCGGCCGGCCTCGACCGGGTGTTCTATGCCGACAACGGTTCGTCGTGTATCGAAGTGGCGCTGAAGATGAGCTTCCACTACTGGCAGAACGTCGGCAAGCCGGGCAAGAAGCGCTTCGTCACCCTGACCAACAGCTACCACGGCGAAACCATCGCCGCCATGTCGGTCGGCGATGTGCCGCTGTTCACCGAAACCTACAAGGCGCTGCTGCTCGACACCCTCAAGGTGCCCAGCCCCGACTGCTACCTGCGCCCCGAAGGCACGAGCTGGGAAGAGCACTCACGCACCATGTTCCAGGCCATGGAACAGACCCTGGCCGAGCACCACGCCTCGATCAGCGCGGTGATCGTCGAACCGCTTATCCAGGGTGCCGGCGGCATGCGCATGTACCACCCGGTGTACCTCAAGCTGCTGCGCGAGGCCTGCGACCGCTACGACGTGCACCTGATCCACGACGAAATCGCCGTGGGCTTCGGCCGCACCGGCACCATGTTCGCCTGTGAACAGGCCGGCATTCGCCCGGACTTCCTGTGCCTGTCCAAGGCCCTGACCGGCGGGTACCTGCCGCTGGCCGCCTGCCTGACCACCGACAAGGTGTACCAGGCGTTCTACGATGACTACCCGACCCTGCGCGCGTTCCTCCACTCGCACAGCTATACCGGCAACCCGCTGGCCTGCGCCGCGGCGCTGGCGACCCTGGACATCTTCGAGCAGGACAACGTGATCGAGGCCAACAAGGCATTGGCCACCCGCATGGCCAACGCCACCGCGCACTTGGCCGACCACACGCATGTGGCCGAGATTCGCCAGACCGGCATGGCCCTGGCCATCGAAATGGTCCAGGACAAGGCCGGCAAGGTCGCCTACCCATGGCAAGAGCGTCGTGGCCTGAAAGTGTTCGAGCATGCCCTGACGCGTGGCGCCCTGCTGCGCCCGCTGGGCAGCGTGGTGTACTTCCTGCCGCCGTATGTGATTACGCCAGATCAGATCGACTTCCTGGCAGAAGTGGCCAGCGAAGGCATCGACATTGCCACCCGCGATAGCGTCAGCGTGGCCGTACCGGCCAACTTCCACCCCGACTTCCGCGACCCGGGCTAAGCCCGGAAGCCCGCCGCGTACTCTGTGGGAGCGGGTTCACCCGCGAATGCAATAGTGGAGTTACCGCCGCATTCGCGGGTGAACCCGCTCCCACAGGGACCACCTTCTCCCTTTAGCTTGAGCTCAACCATGAGACTGTCCCGCTTTTTCATCGACGCCCCCCTGAGCCTTGGCGAGCATGACCTGCCCGAAGCCCAGGCCCACTACATCGGCCGCGTACTACGCATGGCCCCCGGCGACGCCGTGCAGCTGTTCGACGGCAGCGGCCAGGAATACCGCGGCCAGTTGCTCGAAGTTGGCAAGAAAACCGTGCGCGTCAGCCTCGACCAGGCCCTCGCCGGCCAGGCCGATTCACCACTGCACGTGCACCTCGGCCAAGGCCTGTCCCGTGGCGAGCGCATGGACTGGGCGATCCAGAAAGCCACCGAGCTGGGCGCCAACGAAATCACCCCGATCGTCAGCGAACGCTGCGAAGTGCGGCTGAAGGACGAGCGCGCCGACAAGCGCCTGGCCCACTGGCGCCAGGTGGCGATCAGCGCCTGCGAACAATGCGGCCGCTCGACCTTGCCGGTCATCCACCCGCCAGTGACCCTGGCCGAGTGGCTGAACAGTGCCAATGCCGACCTGAAACTGGTCCTGCACCCGGTGGCCGAACCGCTCACCAGCCATGCCAAGCCGGCCACCCTGGCCTTTCTGATCGGCCCCGAAGGCGGCCTGAGCGAAGCGGAGGTCGAGCAGGCCAAGGCTGCCGGTTTCCACGCCGCACGCCTCGGCCCACGCGTGCTGCGCACCGAAACCGCACCAGTGGTTGCACTGTCGGTGGCACAGCAACTGTGGGGCGACTTTTAACTATCGCACGTAGAACGACACCGCCACGAAGTGCATGAGGCTACCGGCGATCACGAACAGGTGCCAGATGCCATGCCAGTGGCGGAAGCGGCTGTCGAAGGCGAAGAAGATGATGCCGACGGTGTAGAACACCCCGCCGGCAGCCAGCCAGGCAAAGCCGGCGCTGCCGAGCGAGTGCAGCAATGGCTTGACAGCCACCAGCACGATCCAGCCCATCACCGCATAGATGATGATCGACAGGATGCGCGCTTCGGAACGTGGCTTGATCTCCTGCAACATGCCGATCACCGCCAGCCCCCAGACAACCCCGAACAGGCTCCAGCCCCAGGGCCCGCGCAGGCTGACCAGGCAGAACGGCGTGTAGCTGCCGGCGATCAGCAGGTATATCGACAGGTGATCGAGCTTGCGCATGATCACCTTCGCCCGCCCGCGAGTGCTGTGGTACAGGGTAGAAATGCTGTACAGCAACAGCAATGTGCTGCCGTAGATGGAGAAACTGACGATCTTCCACGGGTCACCCTGCAGGCCCGCGACCACGATCAGCCAGATGGCACCGATACAGGCCAGGACGGCACCGACCAGGTGGGTCCAGGCGTTGAAGCGTTCACCGTAGTACATGCAAACACAGACCTCCTGAGGTGGGCTGGGTTCCTGCGCCCTTCTGTTCCGGCCTCTTCGCGGGTAAACCCGCTCCCACAGGGATCCCACGATACCAGAGGGTGGCGCACTACCTGTGGGAGCGGGTTTACCCGCGAAGAGGCCCTGTGTCTTACATCCTACCCAAGCTCAGGTTGCAGTTCCGCGTCACGCACCAGCCGTTCCAGCCCGACCAGGTCCGGCACCCGCGCCACCTGCTCACCCACCTGCACCGCCGCCAGCTCCAGACGGCCCAGCGCCACGTCCACGTAGTTCAGCTGGCTGTCGAGCTTGCAGGAGCGCGGTATGTCCTGCAGCAACAACGCCAGGTAGCGCAGGCCGGTATCACCCAAGGCATTGAGCACCACCACGCGTGCCCGCTCGCCGCAGGGTGTCTCGCCACCGCACGCGGCTTCGAAGCCGATCAGCGGCAGGCGCTGCTGGCGCCAGCCGATCCAGCCCAGGTGCCAGGCCGGCTCGCCGCGTTGGCACACCACGTTGCGCTGGCCACTCAACTCGGCCACCGCCACGTTGGGCAACACCAGGGTACGGTCACCCAACGGCAGCAAAAGCCCGGTCAGGCTGCTGCGTTGGCCGGCGATCAGTTCAAGCATGGGTCTGGCTCCAGTGGGCAATGCTCTGCAACAGGACCGACTCCTGATACGGCTTGCCCAGGTATTCGTTGACGCCGATGGCCATGGCGCGGTCGCGGTGCTTCTGCCCGGTGCGCGAAGTAATCATTATGATCGGCAAGTCTTTCAGACGTTCGTCACGGCGGATACGTGTGGCCACCTCGAAGCCGTCCATGCGCGGCATCTCGATGTCCAGCAGCAACACATCGGGGCGGTGTTCTTCCAGCAGGGCCATTGCATCGACCCCGTCCTTGGCCGTCAGCACACTCATGCCGTGGCGTTCCAACAGGCGGCTGGTGACCTTGCGCACAGTCACCGAATCGTCCACCACCATTACCAGCAACGCCCGCCGTGGCGCCGGGCCGAACACCTGGCGCCGGGCCGCACCGCCGCCCGGCAGGCGCGCCAGGCGCCGCTGCTGGCCACGCAACTGGCCCAGCAGGTCGAGAATCAGAACCACCCGACCATCGCCCAGCAGCGTTGCCCCCGACAACCCGGCAACTGCGGCAAACTGCGGCCCCAGGCTCTTCACCACGATCTCGCGGCTGGGCGACAGGCTGTCGGCCTGGATGGCGAACGACTGCTCCTGGGAATGCACCAGCAGCACCGGCAGCGGCACGCTCTGCCCGAGCAATGCCGGGCGCGGCATGCCCTGCAGCAGCTCACCCAGGTAGCGCAGCTCGTATTCGTGGCCGGCGTACACATAACGCGGGGCGTCCAGTTGGTAGCACGCCGCCAGTTCGGCCGGCGGCACGCGGACGATGCCCTCGATGGTGTTCAGCGGAATGGCGTACTGCTCTTCGCCCAGGTGCACCATCAGCGCACGGTTGACCGACACGGTGAACGGCAGGCGGATCAGGAAGCGCGCCCCCTTGCCTTGGGCCGACTCGATACTCATCGAGCCACCCAGTTGCTTGACCTCTTCGTGCACCACGTCCATGCCCAGGCCACGCCCGGAAATCTGGGTGATCTTCTCGGCAGTGGAAAAGCCCGGTCGCAGGATGAACTGGAGGATCTCGTGATCGCTCAATTGCGCCTGCGGGTCCAGCAGGCCGCGCTTGATGGCCTTGCGGCGCACCGCTTCCAGTGGCACGCCGGCACCGTCGTCGGTCATTTCGATAACGATGTCCGCGCCTTCGTGCAGCAGATTCAGGTGAATGGTGCCCTGCTCCGGCTTGCCGGCGGCCAGGCGTATTTCGCGGCTTTCCAGGCCATGGTCGACGGCGTTGCGCAGCATGTGCTCCAGCGGCGCCACCATACGTTCGAGCACGCTGCGGTCGAGCTCACCCTCGGCATTGCCGACCACCAGCTCAACCTGCTTGCCCAGCTCGCTGGCCACCTGCCGTACCACACGCTGCAAGCGCGGCACCAGACGCTCGAAGGGTACCATCAGGGTAGCGGTCAGGCCTTCCTGCAACTGGCTGTTAACCCGCGCTTGCTGCTGCAGCAGGCTGTGGGCTTCCTGGGCGCGCTGTGCCAGGGTTTCCTTGAGGTCAAGCAAGTCCGAGGCGGACTCGAACAAGGCCCGCGACAGTTGCTGCAGTTGCGAGTGGCGGTCCATTTCCAGCGGGTCGAAGTCGTCATAGGCATCGCCTTCGAACTGCTGCCGGCTGGACATCCGCCCTTGGGTCTCGATATCCAGGCGCAGCAACTGGTCGCGCATGCGCTCGAGGGTGGTTTCCATCTCGTTGAGGGTGAATTGCGCATCGTTCACCTGCTGCTCGATGCGCCCACGGATGATCGAGTGCTCACCGGCCAGGTTGCCCAGGTCGTCGAGCAGCTCGGCATCGACCTTGACCATGTCGCCTGGTGCCCGCTCCGGAGCCACCGCCGGCGCCTCACTGGTCGCGGCCTCGACCGGCCCTTGGCCGGCAGCGCTGTCGGCCAGGGCCGAGAAGCTGAAGTTGCGGATGTAGTCGATCAGCGCGGTGGCAGCATGCAGCGGTTGCCCCAGGCGCACGGCATCGAGCATATGCGCCAGGCGGTCATGGCAGTTCTGCAGCAAGGCGAACAGTGGCGCGCTCGGTGGCATACGGCCTGCGGCCAGCAGTTCGTAGAGAAACTCCAGCTCGTGGGCCAGGTCGCCGATCGGCGCAATTTCGACCATGCGCGCCACACCCTTCAGGGTGTGCAGGTCGCGCATCAGGTTGTCCACCTCGACACTGCTGCGCGGGTCGGCCTGCCAGCGCGCCAGGGCAGCGGCGGCACTCTCGACGATGTCCGAGCTTTCTTCGAGGAAGACTTCCAGCAGCTCTTCGCCTGGGCTTTCCGGCTCTTCGACCAGCGGCTCGGCCACAGCTGGCAGCAAAGGGTTGTGCGCAGGCCCGAGGCCAAGGGTATCGGCCAGGTCCATGTCCGGATGCAACGGCGTGACCGTGTCGATGCCCACCAGGCCAGTGGCCTCCGGTGCCAGGGCCTGGCCAAGCAGGTGGCGCAGGCTGTCGACCAGCTCTGGCCTTGGCGGGATGTCCTGCCCGGCCGCCACTTCGTCGAGCATGTCCAGCAGTGCTTCATGGGCCCGCTGCACGTGGGCGAAGAACCGTGCATCGGCGGGCAGGCTGCCCTCCTCCACGGCGCCGTACAAGTCGAGCAAGGCCTCGCACACGTCATCCATCTGCCACAGGTCGGCCAGATGCGCAGCGTGGCCCAGGGTAGTCAGTTCGTCGAGCAGGGTGTCCAGCGCATCGCGCTGGCCGGGCTGTTCCTGCCAGCGCGACAGCAACGACTCGGCATCCAGCAGGATATCCATGGCCTGGGCCAGGAAACTGGCAATCGATTGCGGGTCGCGCTTGCTGCGCCGCCCATGCTGCGGGTCGTCATGCAAGCTGGCCAGGTGCCCGTCAACCGCCTGGCCGACCTGCTCGATCAGTTCCGCGGCGCCGGGGATGGCTGCCAACGGCGTGCTGTCGAGTTGCGCCAGGCCCAGGTGGAACAGCGAGCGCGCAGCTTCCAGCCATTCGATCTCGGCCATTTGCAGGGGCAGTTGGTGGCCCTTGTATTCACGTGCCAGGCGGTCGAAGGCGGTGGCCAGTTCGGCGACCGGCATCACCCCGGCCATGGCGGCACTGCCCTTGAGCGTGTGCAGGGCGCGCTGCAGGCCATCGCTGACCTGCGTATCGTGGCCGTCGGCGCCCTGCAGGAAAGCATCCAGGCTGGCCAGGTGGCCCTGCGCCTCGCTGCGGAAAATGTCGAGCAGTTGCGGATCGAGGCCGTCGATGTCGGCCGCCACCGGGGCATCGTTTTCGGCCAGGGCATGCAGGTGCCCGGCCAGTTGCTCAATTTCCGTCAATTGCGGCAACTGGCCTGCGGCGAAGTCGGCCAACAGGTCGGGCAGGTAGACGAATACCTGCTGCAGGGCCACCACGCCTTCCGGGCTGAGCACGCTGCGGCCCTCGAGTACCCGGTTCAGCAGGTGTTCTGCGCCCCAGGCCAGCTCGGCCACCGCCTCGGCATGCACCATGCGGCCACTGCCCTTGAGCGTATGCAAGGCGCGGCGTACTTCTCCCAGTGCCTCGCGCTGCTGGTTGTCGGCACGCCAGCGCAACCAGTGGCGCTCGATTTCCGGCAGCAGTTCACCGGCCTCGTCGAGAAACACTTCACGCAGCTCGTCATCGATGCCATCAGCGCTACCATCCTGGCCTGCGGTGGCCTCGACCATCGCGCAGTGCACACCCAGTGTCGCCAAACTGGCGCGCGCCATGTCGATGAAGGGCTGGCCATCCGCCAATGGGTCCGCCACCCGCCATTGCAGGTAGCATTCGGCGGCGCTCAGGGCCTCGGCCAAGTGCGTCAGCTCATCGGCTGGCGGCTCCACCTCCAGGTGCTGCAGCCACCGCTGCACATAGCTGGCGCAACCGGCAAACAGCTCGGCCACGGTCGGCAGCATCAACATCGCCAGCGCACCACGAATCTGCTGCAACAGCCCTGGCAAGGGTTGCAGGCGTTGCCGAGGCCAGCCGGATTCCAGGCAATCGCCGATCAGGTCCTTGGCCTGCTGCAGCACGTTCAGCGACTCGTTCAACACCAGCTGGCGGATTTCGGCCAGGTCCGAGCCCGGCAGGCCGCCCTGGCCGTTTTCCTCCAGCGGGCCGACCATGCCATTGAGCGTGGCCTCCACGTACAGCAGGGCCCCCGCTACATCCATCAACACCGCGTCGTCCACGGCCCGCTCGCCCTGGGCCAGGGCCTGCAACGCCAGCACCTGGTCGATGATCACCCGGCGTGGCTGTTGGAAGCCAAGCACCGCCAGGGTGTCGGCCACGTGGCGCAGCGGTGCCAGCAGGGCATCGAGCTGCTCGCTGTGCTGGCGGTCGCCACGCACGAACTGGTCCAGGCGCTCCTTGATGCGCATCAGGTCGTCGCACAGCGCGGTCACCACCGAGCGCAGGGCATCGCGGCCCGGCCCTGCCTGCAGCTGCTCGCGCCAGTTGCCCAGCGACAGGTCGAGGTTGGCCAGGTCGTCGGCACCGGCAAAGCGTTGGGTGGCGCCGCTGATCAGGCTGGCCTGGGCCAACGGCTCCTCGCCACGGCAGGCACGCAGCTGGTTGAGCAGCGGCAGCATCACCAGTGGCAGGTCGTGGCGGGCGCCGCGCAGGCGCTCCAGATACGATGGCAATTGCTCCAGGCCGCGGAACAACGCGCCCAGGCAATCACCGCGGGGGCTGACCTGACCATCGGCCAGGGCCTTGGCGAACAGCTCCAGTTCTTCAGCCAGGCGCGTGGCACCGCGCAGTTCGAGCATGCGCAGGCAACCGTGCACCTGGTGCAGGTTGTCGACCACGAATGCCAGCATCGACAGGTCGCCAGGCTCGCCGGCAAAGCGCTCCAGCGCCTGGCGCGCCTGGCCCAGGCAGTCGAGGATGGCGGCTTTGGTCCAGGCCAGCGCCACGGTGTCGTGGCGCTCGGGGCTTACAGCTGCTACAGCCATGGGCATTCCTCGGCGCGGCTTTTCAGTAGAGCTCATCAGTAGGGCTCTTCACTTGGGCTCTGCTGGTGGTGGCAGGGTGAACCCGGACACCGAACGGCGCATCTCGCTGGCCATGCGTGCCAGGTGGCGGATGCTGTCGGCAGTGGCGCCGGAGCCGGCGGAGGTCTGCGCGGTAATCTGCTGGATGACCGCCATGGTGTGGGAGATCTGCCCGGCAGACGAAGTCTGCAGCTGGGCGGCATCGGAGATGCTGTGGATAAGGTCGGCAAGGTTCTGCGATACGCCTTCGATCTCGGCCAGCGCCACCCCGGCATCCTGGGCCAGGCGGGCACCGCGCACCACCTCGGCGGTGGTCTGCTCCATGGATATCACCGCCTCGTTGGTGTCGGCCTGGATGGTGCGCACCAGCGCTTCGATCTGCCGGGTGGCCGACGACGAGCGTTCGGCCAGGCGCTGCACTTCGTCGGCGACCACGGCGAACCCACGGCCGGCCTCGCCGGCCAGCGAGGCCTGGATCGCCGCGTTGAGGGCGAGGATGTTGGTCTGGTCGGCAATGTCGTCGATCAGGCTGACAATATCGCCGATTTCCTGGGAAGACTCACCGAGGCGCTTGATCCGTTTGGCGGTGTCCTGGATCTGTTCGCGAATGTTGTCCATGCCGTTGATGGTGTTGTGCACCACCTCGTTGCCCTTGTTGGCGATCGCCACCGAGCGCTCGGCCACCTTGGCCGACTCGTAGGCATGCGCCGAAACCCGGTCGATCGATTCGACCATGTCGCCAACCGCCTCGGAAGCCTCGCTGATCTGCTCGGCCTGGTGCTCCGAGGCCTTGGCCAGCTGGCGTGCGGTGTTCTGTGTGTCCTGCACGGCGGCAGCGACCTGCACGGCACTGTGGTTGATGGTGGCGACCAGGTCGCGCAATTGGTCCACGGAATAGTTGATCGAGTCGGCAATCGCGCCGGTGAAGTCTTCGGTCACCGATACGGTCACGGTCAGGTCGCCGTCAGCCAGCTCTTCGATTTCGTCGAGCAGGCGCATGATCGCCTGCTGGTTGCGTTCGTTCTTTTCCGCCGTCTCACGCAGCTGGCGGTTGGTGGTGCGTACCATGACCAGGCCGATGAGGATGATCGAAGCCAGCGCCAGAAGGCCCAGGACATAGCCGCCGACGGTGTCGAGCGTGCGCCCGCCAGCCAGGTTCTCGAAACCGTTGGCCAGGTGCGAGGCCTCGTCGAGCAGGGTTTGCGACAGGCTGAAGATGTTGCCCGCAGCCTCGCGCACGCGGAAGAGTTCCGGCGAGGTTTCGAGGATTTCATCCACCGAGCCGGCAACGAACTGGAACAGCTCGGCAATTTCAGCCAGGCGCGCACGGGCGTCGGCGTCCTCGACACGGGTCACCTGGATCGCCGCGTTGCCACTGAGCATGCCCTCGAGCACCTGGCCGAAGCGCCCGGCATCGCGGCCGAAGGCATCCGCCGCCTGGGCCGCGGCGTCGTCACCGGCCAGCACGGTGTTGACCGAGCCGAGAATGCGTTCGGCCAGCAGCAACTGGCGCTGGGCCACCGCCACCTGGCTGGCCGGGGCGCCACTCTGCAGCAGGATTTCGACCACTTTCTCGTATTCCACCTGCAACTGCGGCACGGTCTCGGCCAGGGTCGCCGCCACCTGGTGCAGCGACAGCACGGTCTGCTCGCTGGCCAGGATGGTGTCGGTGTTCTTGCGCAGGTTTTCCCAGTCGCGGCGTACCGCTTCCATCTCGTCACGCACCATGGGCGGCGCAGGTGGCAGGCCGGTGGACTTGTCACCCTCACGCAAGTAGCCCCAGCGCCGTTCGAAATCGTTGCGCGCGTCCGACAGCAGCTTGAAGGCCAGGGCCTTGCCGGTGGCGGCTTCGGTGGCGTTCTTGGCGATGCGCTGCGACAGCACCCGCAGTTCGCCGGCGTGGCCGATGTACTGCTTGTCGTAGTTGGACTGGGTGTTCAGGTAGGCAAAGTTGGCGAACAGCAGGATGATCGACAGGATCAGGATCAGGAACAGCACGGTGATCTGCGCGATGCTGCGGGTACGTGGGGTCACGGTGGTGACGGGGGTGGCAGGCTTGTTCACGTTCGCAGGTCCTATAACGCCACATCGAGAAAGCCCGGCGCCTGGGCCAGGGCGAAGGGGCTGAAGATCGCCCAGTTGCGTTCACGCGGGAAATGCCCCTGCACGAAAGGTGCAGCGGCGCGGATCAGGGGCTGTGGCGGCGACAGTTGCAGGCTGTCGAGGGCAAAGTGCTGCAGGCCCAGCACCTCGTCCACCAGCAGGCCGACGAACAGGTCCTCGTGGTCCAGCACCAGCACCCGCCGCTGCTTGCCCGGGGCGGCGTGGCCCAGGCCGAAGAAACTGCTCAGGTCCATCACCGGTAGCAGCCGGCCGCGCAGGTTGGCTACCCCGCAAACCCACGGCTGCACGCCGGGGACGCGGCTGCTGCGCGGTTCGCGCAGCACCTCGGCAACCTCGCCCATGGGCGCGACGAACCATTGCCCGGCTATGCGGAAGCCGATGCCGCTCCACTGTTGCAGGCGGTTGTCCTGCGGCGGCTGGTCGGCGACCAGCAGGCGGCAGCGCCGGTCGATGTCCAGCAACAACTCGAAGGCGGTCAGCGACGCGCCCTGCGGGCGGGTGGTCAAGCCCCGAGCACTTCTTTGAGCTTGGCGATCAGCGCGTCCTCTTCCACCGGCTTGGTCAGGAAGTCACGGGCGCCCTGGCGCGTGGCCCAGATACGGTCGGTTTCCTGGTCCTTGGTGGTGACCACGATCACCGGGATGGTGCTGGTTTCCGGGTCCTTGCTGAGCTGACGGGTTGCCTGGAAGCCGTTCATGCCGGGCATCACGATGTCCATCAACACCGCGTCGGGCTTGTCCTGCCGTGCCAAGGCCACGCCATCGGCACCGTTGTTGGCCTTGAGCACCTGGTAGCCGTGCTTTTCCAGCCATTCGGTCAATCGGTACATCTCTGTCGGCGAGTCGTCGACAATCAGAACTCGGGCCATGCTGGTTCCCCATCAGGAAAGAAAGACCGTGCCATGGCGGGGCGCGGTCAGGGTGCGTGTTGTTGGGCTGCGGCAAAACCGGGCACGTGGGCGCGGATCGCGTCGAGCAGTTCTTCCTTGCTGAACGGTTTGGTCAGGAACTGGTCGGAGCCGACCACCCGGCCGCGGGCCTTGTCGAACAGGCCGTCACGTGACGAAAGCAGAATGACCGGGGTGTCCTTGAAGGCACTGTTGTGCTTGATCACCGCGCAGGTCTGGTAGCCGTCCAGGCGCGGCATCAACACATCGACGAAGATGATGCTGGGCTGGTGGTCGACGATCTTGGCCAGGGCATCGAAGCCATCGCTGGCGGTGATCACCTCGCAGCCCGCTTCACCGAGCAACATCTGTGCGGTGCGGCGGATCGTGCGCGAGTCGTCGATCACCATCACCTTCAGGGGTTGTTCCATCACTTGGGCTACCGTCGCTGCTTATGCCGAATTCCTGGAGCTGCTGCGCAGCCCCAAAGGCCTGTTGTATAGCGCTATGACTGGCATTTTTAGCACACTCCGGGTGGCCGTTCCATCTGCGGCGCCCCTTGACCGGCGGCGTTCACGGCGCCACCCTGAGCCACTTTTCTTTCGATCCATCGCGGCCACGTGCCGCCAAGAGGAACCACCCCATGAGCGTTCGCCTCGGCATTGTCATGGACCCCATCGCGTCCATCTCCTACAAGAAGGACAGCTCGCTGGCCATGCTGCTGGCCGCCCAGGCGCGCGGCTGGAGCCTGTTCTACATGGAACAGCGCGATATGTACCTGGGCGCCGGCCAGGCCCGTGCGCAGATGCGCCCGCTGAAAGTGTTCGCCGACCCGGCCCGCTGGTTCGAGCTGGGCGAGGAGCAGGATAGCGCGCTGGCCGAGCTGGACGTGATCCTGATGCGCAAGGACCCGCCCTTCGACATGGAGTTCGTCTACAGCACCTACCTGCTGGAGCAGGCCGAGCGCGAGGGGGTACTGGTGGTCAACCGCCCGCAGAGCCTGCGCGACTGCAACGAAAAACTGTTCGCCACCCAGTTCCCGCAGTGCATGGCGCCTACCCTGGTCAGCCGCCGTGTCGACATCCTGCGCGAGTTCGCCGACAGCCGTGGTGACGTAATCCTCAAGCCGCTGGACGGCATGGGCGGCGCCTCGGTGTTCCGTCACCGCAAGGACGACCCTAACCTGTCGGTGATCCTCGAGACCCTGACCCAGCACGGCGGCCAGCAGATCATGGCGCAGGCCTACCTGCCAGAGATCAAGGACGGCGACAAACGCATCCTGATGATCGACGGCGAGCCGGTGGACTACTGCCTGGCGCGCATCCCGGCCAGCGGCGAGACCCGTGGCAACCTGGCCGCCGGTGGCCGTGGCGAGGCACGCCCGTTGACCGACCGCGACCGCTGGATCGCCGCCCAGGTCGGCCCGACCCTGCGCGAGAAGGGCCTGATGTTCGTAGGCCTGGACGTGATCGGCGACTACCTCACCGAAATCAACGTCACCAGCCCCACCTGCATCCGCGAGATCGATGCCGCCTACAACACCGACATCGGCGGGCAATTGATGGATGCCATTGATCGCCAGCTGAAGGCGCGCTGACCGCCGACGCACGGCAACAACCCAGAGTGGGGTATGATGCGGGTCCTTTTGGCCTGGCCTGCTACCCCGCCCTGCGGTTGCTGGAAACCCGATGACGCTGCCCGCTGACATCCCCGCCGACCTGCTGCCCCCCCGTGTTCGCCCGGTGGACCGGCTCGGCTTTACCCTGTTCCTGGCTGCCCTCGTGCACCTGGCGCTGATCCTCGGCGTCGGCTTCAGCGTGGTCAAGCCTGCCGAAATCCGCCACACCATGGACATCACCCTGGCCACCTTCAAGAGCGAGAAACCGCCGGAGAAGGCCGATTTCCAGGCCCAGGACAACCAGCAGGGCAGCGGCACCCTGGACAAGAAAGCGGTGCCCAAGACCACCGAACTGGCACCGTTCCAGGACAGCAAGATCAACAAGATCACCCCGCCACCCGCCGCGAAGCCCGAGGTGGTACCGCCCCCTGTCCCGCAGAAGTCGGCGGTAGTGACCACGGCGCCCAAGCCGCAGAAGGTCGAGCCCAAACCCAGGGAAAGCAAACCGCAGCCCAAGCCGGCAGCTCCGGCACCGGACTTCGACAGCTCACAGTTGTCCAGCCAGATCGCCAGCCTGGAGGCGGAACTGTCCAACGAACAGCAGATGTACGCCAAGCGCCCGCGCATCCATCGGCTCAACGCCGCCTCGACCATGCGCGACAAGGGTGCCTGGTACAAGGAGGAGTGGCGCAAGAAGGTCGAGCGGGTGGGCAACCTGAACTACCCCGATGAAGCGCGCCGGCAACAGATCTACGGCAACCTGCGCATGATGGTGTCGATCAACCGCGATGGCTCGCTGTACGAGGTACTGGTGCTGGAGTCGTCCGGGCAACCGGTGCTTGACCAGGCGGCGCAGCGCATCGTGCGGCTGGCGGCGCCGTTTGCGCCGTTTACCGGGGACCTGGCCGAGTTTGACCGGCTGGAGATCATCCGCACCTGGCGCTTTGCCCGTGGGGACCGTTTGTCCAGTAACTGACCTGCGGCATTACGCGGTCCCTGTGGGAGCGGGTTTACCCGCGAAAGCGTCCGACTAAGCGACATCATTGCCTGATCTGGCGCATTCGCGGGTAAACCCGCTCCCACAGGGAACGCGCAAGCCTCGTTACGCACCTTGTCAGCCTCGCCACCTGGCGCCACACTATCCCCCATGAAAACCCTCACGCCGAGCTACCTCAAGCATCAGTTCCTGATCGCCATGCCGCACATGGCCGATCCGAACTTCGCCCAGACCCTCACGTACATCGTCGAGCACAACGCCCATGGCGCCATGGGCCTGGTGGTCAACCGGCCGCAGGAGCTGAACCTGGCCGACATCCTCGAGCAGCTGCGCCCGGACGAAATGCCACCGGCCAGCACCTTGCAGGTGCCGATCTACCAAGGTGGCCCGGTACAGACCGACCGTGGCTTCGTGCTGCACAGCAGCGAATGCAGTTTCCAGGCCACCGTGGCGCTGGAAGGGCTGTCGCTGACCACCTCGCAGGATATATTGCTTGCCATCGCCGCCGGGGTAGGCCCGAAACAGAGCCTGATCACCCTGGGCTATGCCGGCTGGGAAGCGGGCCAACTGGAAGCGGAGCTTGCCGACAACGCCTGGCTCAACTGCCCGTTCGACCCGGAAATCATCTTCGGCCTGACCAGCGACCTGCGCCTGGAAGCCGCCGCCGCCAGCCTGGGGATCAACCTGAACCTGCTGACCAGCCAGGCGGGCCACGCCTGATGGCCGAACTGCACCCTGAACTGCGTCTGCTGCTGGGCTTCGACTACGGCAGCAAACAGATCGGCGTAGCCGTCGGCCAGGTGGTCACCGGCCAGGCCCGCGAGCTTTGCACCCTGAAGGCACAGAACGGCGTGCCGGATTGGGCCCAGGTGGAAAAGCTGATTGCCGAATGGAAGCCCGACGCCATCGTCGTCGGCCTGCCGCTGAACATGGACGGCACCCCCAGCGAAATGAGCGCCCGCGCAGAAAAGTTCGCCCGCCGCCTGAACGGCCGCTTCAACCTGCCCGTGTACACCCACGACGAACGCCTGACCACCTTCGAGGCCAAGGGCGAGCGCATGGCCCGTGGCGGCCAGCGCGGCAGCTACCGCGACAACCCGGTCGATGCCATCGCCGCCGCCCTGTTGCTGCAAGGCTGGCTGGAGGCCAATACCTGATCATCTTTGCCGCCGGCCCCGCCCGGCGCACCCTTCCGAGGAGCCCGCAATGAGCCTACCCAATCCCGCCGACCTGATTCGGCAGATGGCTGTCGACCTTCGTGCCCACCTGGCGCGCCGGGCAATTACCGAACCGCGCTACATCGGTATCCGCACCGGCGGCGTCTGGGTTGCCCAGGCCCTGCAGGAAGCCATGGGCGACACCAGCCCCATGGGCACTCTGGACGTCTCGTTCTATCGCGACGACTTCAGCCAGAACGGCCTGCACCCGCAAGTGCGCCCGTCCGAGCTGCCGTTCGAGGTCGAGGGCCAGCACCTGGTGCTGGTGGATGACGTGCTGATGAGCGGCCGCACGGTACGCGCCGCGCTCAACGAACTGTTCGATTATGGCCGCCCGGCCAGCGTCACCCTGGTCTGCCTGCTGGACCTGGATGCTGGCGAACTGCCAATCCGCCCGAATGTACTCGGCGCCACCCTGTCGCTGCCCCCCCATGAACGGGTAAAATTGACCGGACCCGCACCGCTCGCCCTCGAGCGCCAGGACCTCGCCTCCGCTTCCGCCCTTTAAGAGTCCCCCGCGATGACGCCAATCGACGCCAAGCGCCCGCTGCAGCTCAATGATCAGGGCCAGCTGCGCCACTTCCTCTCGCTCGACGGTTTGCCCCGCGAACTGCTCACCGAGATCCTCGACACCGCCGACTCCTTCCTGGAAGTCGGTGCCCGGGCCGTGAAGAAGGTCCCGTTGCTGCGCGGCAAGACTGTGTGCAACGTGTTCTTCGAGAACTCCACCCGTACCCGTACCACGTTCGAACTGGCGGCCCAACGCCTGTCGGCCGACGTGATCAGCCTGAACGTGTCGACCTCCTCGACCAGCAAGGGCGAAACCCTGTTCGATACCCTGCGCAACCTCGAAGCCATGGCCGCCGACATGTTCGTGGTGCGCCACTCCGATTCCGGGGCGGCGCACTTCATCGCCGAGCATGTGTGCCCGGAAGTTGCCGTGATCAACGGCGGTGACGGCCGCCACGCGCACCCGACCCAGGGCATGCTCGACATGCTCACCATCCGCCGCCACAAGGGCAGCTTCGAGAACCTGTCGGTGGCCATCGTCGGCGACATCCTGCACTCGCGCGTGGCCCGCTCCGACATGCTGGCGCTCAAAGCGCTGGGCTGCCCGGACATCCGCGTGATCGGCCCGAAAACCCTGATCCCGATCGGTATCGAGCAGTACGGCGTGAAGGTCTACACGGACCTCGCCGAAGGCCTGAAGGACGTCGACGTGGTGATCATGCTGCGCCTGCAGCGTGAGCGCATGGCCGGCGGCCTGCTGCCCAGCGAAGGCGAGTTCTACCGCCTGTTCGGCCTGACCACCGCGCGCCTGGCCGGCGCCAAGCCCGACGCCATCGTCATGCACCCGGGCCCGATCAACCGTGGCGTGGAAATCGAGTCGGCGGTGGCCGACGGCAAGCACTCGGTGATCCTCAACCAGGTCACCTACGGCATCGCCGTGCGCATGGCCGTGCTGTCCATGGCCATGAGCGGGCAGAACGCGCAACGTCAATTCGACCAGGAGAACGCCCAGTGACCATCAGTATTCTCGGCGCCCGGGTCATCGACCCGAACAGCGGCCTGGACCAGGTCACCGACCTGCACCTGGACGGCGGCCGTATTGCCGCCATCGGTGCAGCCCCGGCCGGCTTCAGCGCCAGCCGCAGGATCCAGGCTGATGGCCTGGTCGCCGCACCCGGCCTGGTCGACCTCGGCGTGTCCCTGCGCGAGCCGGGCTACAGCCGCAAAGGCAACATCGCCAGTGAAACCCGCGCCGCCGTCGCCGGCGGTGTCACCAGTCTGTGCTGCCCGCCGCAGACCAAGCCGGTGTTGGACACCTCGGCCGTGGCCGAGCTTATCCTTGACCGCGCCCGCGAGGCCGCCAACAGCAAGGTCTACCCGATCGGCGCCCTGACCAAGGGCCTGGAAGGCGAGCAACTGGCCGAGCTGGTGGCACTGCGCGACACCGGCTGCGTGGCCTTCGGCAATGGCCTGAAGGAAATCCCCAACAACCGTACCCTGGCCCGCGCCCTGGAATACGCCGCCACCTTCGACCTGACCGTGGTGTTCCATTCCCAGGACCGCGACCTGGCCCAAGGCGGCCTGGCTCACGAAGGTGCCATGGCCAGCTTCCTCGGCCTGCCGGGCATTCCGGAAACCGCCGAGACCGTGGCCCTGGCGCGCAATCTGCTGCTGGTGGAACAGACCGGCGTGCGTGCGCACTTCACCCAGATCACCAGCGCCCGTGGCGCACGGCTGATCGAGCAGGCCCAGCAGCTTGGCCTGCCGGTGACCGCCGATGTGGCGCTGTACCAACTGATCCTTACCGACGAGTCGCTGCGTGAGTTCTCCAGCCTGTACCACGTGCAGCCACCGCTGCGCACCGCCGCCGACCGTGACGGCCTGCGTGCGGCGGTGAAGTCGGGCGTGATCCAGGCGATCTCCAGCCATCACCAGCCACACGAGCGCGACGCCAAGCTGGCCCCGTTCGGCGCCACCGAGCCGGGCATCAGCAGTGTCGAACTGCTGTTGCCGCTGGCCATGACCCTGGTGCAGGACGGCCTGCTCGACCTGCCAACCTTGCTGGCCCGCCTGAGCAGCGGCCCGGCGGCGGCCCTGCGCCTGCCGGCCGGCGAGCTGAAAGTGGGAGGCGCGGCCGACCTGGTGCTGTTCGACCCGCAAGCCTCGACCGTGGCCGGCGAGCAGTGGTTCTCCCGCGGTGAGAACTGCCCGTTCATCGGCCACTGCCTGCCGGGTGCGGTGCGTTATACCTTGGTCGATGGGCATGTCTGCCACGAGGCCTGAGTAACCCTCACTGGCCTCATCGCCGGCAAGCCAGCTCCCACAGGAAATCACTGCCCTCAATGCCTGTGATATCCGTGTTGGAGCTGGCTTGCCGGCGATGAGGCCAGTACAGGGGAACACCTACCATTCATCCCCCACGGTTGAAATCCTTCCCCCCACCCCCATATGAGTCTGCATCAGGCACTTTCGCCCCGCTGCGTGGAGACTCTCCCCTTGACCACCATCGTTTCTGTCCGCCGTAACGGCAAAGTCGTCATGGGCGGCGACGGCCAGGTATCCCTCGGCAACACCGTGATGAAAGGCAACGCCAAGAAGGTGCGCCGCCTGTACCACGGCCAGGTCATCGCGGGCTTCGCCGGCGCCACCGCCGATGCGTTCACCCTTTTCGAGCGCTTTGAAGGCCAGCTTGAAAAACATCAGGGCCACCTGGTCCGCGCCGCCGTCGAGCTGGCCAAGGAATGGCGTACCGACCGTTCCCTGAGCCGCCTGGAAGCCATGCTGGCCGTGGCCAACAAGGACGCCTCCCTGATCATCACCGGCAACGGCGATGTGGTCGAACCTGAAGACGGTCTGATCGCCATGGGTTCCGGCGGTGCCTACGCCCAGGCCGCAGCACGCGCCCTGCTGAACAAGACTGACCTCTCGGCCCGTGAAATCGCCGAGACTGCCCTGAACATCGCCGGCGACATCTGCGTGTTCACCAACCACAACCTGACCATCGAGGAGCAGGACCTGGCCGACTGATCAGCTGTTCTGGCGCTCCATCCCGGTGATGGGGCTTTTCCACGCTGAATCATTCTGCCCGAGGACCCTATTGATCATGTCCATGACCCCCCGCGAGATCGTCCACGAACTCAACCGCCACATCATCGGCCAGGACGACGCCAAGCGCGCCGTGGCAATCGCCCTGCGCAACCGCTGGCGGCGCATGCAGCTCCCCGCCGAGCTGCGCGCCGAAGTGACCCCGAAGAACATCCTGATGATCGGCCCAACCGGCGTCGGCAAGACCGAAATCGCCCGCCGCCTGGCCAAGCTGGCCAACGCGCCGTTCCTCAAGGTCGAAGCCACCAAGTTCACCGAAGTGGGCTACGTGGGCCGCGACGTCGAGTCGATCATCCGTGACCTGGCCGATGCCGCGCTGAAGATGCTGCGTGAGCAAGAGATCATCCGCGTGCGCCACCGCGCCGAAGACGCCGCCGAAGACCGCATCCTCGACGCCCTGCTGCCGCAGGCGCGGGTCAGCAGCTTCGCCGAAGAAGCCGCGCAGACCAGCACCGATTCCAACACCCGCCAGCTGTTCCGCAAGCGCCTGCGCGAAGGCCAGCTGGACGACAAGGAAATCGAGATCGAAGTGGCCGATGCCGTGGGCGTCGAAATTGCCGCGCCGCCCGGCATGGAAGAAATGACCAACCAGCTGCAGAGCCTGTTCGCCAACATGGGCAAAGGCAAGCGCAAGGCGCGCAAGCTGAAGGTCAAAGAGGCGCTGAAGATGGTTCGCGATGAAGAAGCGAGCCGCCTGGTCAACGAGGAAGAACTCAAGGCCAAGGCCCTGGAAGCTGTCGAGCAGCACGGCATCGTGTTCATCGACGAAATCGACAAGGTTGCCAAGCGCGGCAACGTTGGCGGCGCCGACGTGTCCCGTGAAGGCGTGCAGCGCGACCTGCTGCCGCTGATCGAAGGCTGCACCGTCAACACCAAGCTGGGCATGGTCAAGACCGACCACATCCTGTTCATTGCCTCGGGTGCGTTCCACCTGAGCAAGCCGAGCGACCTGGTGCCCGAACTGCAAGGCCGCCTGCCGATCCGCGTGGAGCTCAAGGCCCTGACCCCGGAAGACTTCGAGCGCATCCTGCAGGAGCCGCACGCGTCGCTGACCGAACAGTACCAGGCCCTG
Organism: Pseudomonas sp. SA233; assembly: GCF_054792385.1. NCBI lineage: Bacteria > Pseudomonadati > Pseudomonadota > Gammaproteobacteria > Pseudomonadales > Pseudomonadaceae > Pseudomonas > Pseudomonas sp. SA233. Next base: position 5,283,949 of record NZ_CP096449.1, read on the forward strand.
CTCAAGACCGAAGGCCTGAATATCGAGTTCCTCGCCGACGGTATCAAGCGCCTGGCCGAGATTGCCTACCAGGTGAACGAGAAGACCGAGAACATCGGTGCCCGCCGCCTGCACACCCTGCTCGAGCGTTTGCTCGAAGAGGTGTCGTTCAGCGCTGGCGACCTGGCCAGCACCCATGACGAAGCGCCGATCCAGATCGACGCGGCGTACGTGAACAGCCACCTGGGTGAGCTGGCGCAGAACGAAGACCTATCGCGTTACATCCTGTAAAAAGGGCATCGACTGCTTCGCGGGCACGCCCGCTCCCACAGGATCACCACAGACCCAAAGCATGTGGTGATCCTGTGGGAGCGGGCGTGCCCGCGAAGAGGCCCTTGAATCCCTCGAACATAAGCTGGAAGCTTGCTTCATCAGCTCCCGAGAGATTCCGCCCATGGCCCGCCTGCCCACCGCCATCAACCTGCACAAAGCCTCGAAAACCCTCAGCCTCACCTACGCCCCCGGCGAGGTCTACCACCTGCCCGCCGAATTCCTGCGCGTGCACTCCCCCTCCGCCGAGGTCCAGGGCCACGGCAACCCCATCCTGCAGTTCGGCAAGATCAACGTCGGCCTCAGCGGGCTGGAACCTGCCGGGCAATACGCACTGAAACTGACCTTCGACGACGGCCATGACAGCGGCCTGTTCACCTGGGAGTACCTCGAGCAACTGTGCCTGCGCCAGGAACAGCTGTGGGCCGAGTACCTCGACGAACTGCACAAGGCCGGGAAATCCCGCGACCCCGCCGAGTCGGTGGTCAAACTCATGCTCTAGCGCAAGGCCTTCAGGATTTAGAGCGCATTTTCTAAATTCATTTGTTTGAATACCTTACAGACAGCCCAGTGAAGGGCTGTCTTGCGCATTACATGAAAGTCGGGTAACCAATGGGGGGTGGCAAGTTCCCTGCATCAAATTGCAGGTAGCCAGAACCCTCGCAGCACCGCTGTTCCTTATCACTGGTCACCCGAGTAGCAGTACCGGGCTCAGAACTGTGCACCCGCCACAGCAACCGGTACTCGTCTCAGGACAACGGAGCGTCGTAGATGAGTAACAAGAACAACGATGAGCTGCAGCGGCAGGCCTCGGAAAACACCCTGGGGCTGAACCCGGTCATCGGTATCCGTCGCAAGGACCTGTTGAGCTCGGCACGCACCGTGCTGCGCCAGGCCGTGCGCCAACCGCTGCACAGCGCCAAGCATGTGGCCCACTTTGGCCTGGAGCTGAAGAACGTGCTGCTGGGCAAGTCCAGCCTTGCCCCGGAAAGCGACGACCGTCGCTTCAATGACCCGGCATGGAGCAACAACCCACTTTACCGCCGCTACCTGCAAACCTATCTGGCCTGGCGCAAGGAGCTGCAGGACTGGATCGGCAGCAGTGACCTTTCGCCCCAGGACATCAGCCGTGGCCAGTTCGTCATCAACCTGATGACCGAAGCCATGGCGCCGACCAACACCCTGTCCAACCCGGCAGCGGTCAAACGCTTTTTCGAAACAGGCGGCAAGAGCCTGCTCGATGGCCTTTCCAACCTGGCCAAGGACCTGGTCAACAACGGCGGCATGCCCAGCCAGGTGAACATGGACGCCTTCGAGGTGGGCAAGAACCTGGGCACCAGTGAAGGCGCCGTGGTGTACCGCAACGATGTGCTGGAGCTGATCCAGTACAGCCCCATCACCGAGCAGGTGCATGCCCGCCCGCTGCTGGTGGTGCCGCCGCAAATCAACAAGTTCTACGTATTCGACCTGAGCCCGGAAAAGAGCCTGGCGCGCTACTGCCTGCGCTCGCAGCAGCAGACCTTCATCATCAGCTGGCGCAACCCGACCAAAGCCCAGCGCGAATGGGGCCTGTCCACCTATATCGATGCGCTCAAGGAGGCGGTCGACGCGGTGCTGGCGATTACCGGCAGCAAGGACCTGAACATGCTCGGTGCCTGCTCCGGCGGCATCACCTGCACGGCATTGGTCGGCCACTATGCCGCGCTAGGCGAGAACAAGGTCAATGCCCTGACCCTGCTGGTCAGCGTGCTGGACACCACCATGGACAACCAGGTCGCCCTGTTCGTCGACGAGCAGACCCTGGAGGCCGCCAAGCGCCACTCCTACCAGGCCGGCGTGCTCGAAGGCAGCGAGATGGCCAAGGTGTTCGCCTGGATGCGCCCCAACGACCTGATCTGGAACTACTGGGTCAACAACTACCTGCTCGGCAACGAGCCGCCGGTGTTCGACATCCTGTTCTGGAACAACGACACCACGCGCCTCCCGGCCGCCTTCCATGGCGACCTGATCGAGATGTTCAAGAGCAACCCGCTGACGCGCCCGGACGCCCTGGAAGTGTGCGGCACTCCGATCGATCTGAAACAGGTCAAATGCGACATCTACAGCCTCGCCGGCACCAATGACCACATTACCCCTTGGCAGTCGTGCTACCGCTCGGCGCACCTGTTCGGCGGCAAGATCGAATTCGTGCTGTCCAACAGCGGCCATATCCAGAGCATCCTCAACCCGCCAGGCAACCCCAAGGCGCGCTTCATGACCGGTGCCGATCGCCCAGGTGACCCGGTGGCCTGGCAAGAAAACGCTACCAAGCATGCGGACTCCTGGTGGCTGCACTGGCAAAGCTGGCTGGGCGAACGTGCCGGCGAGCTGAAAAAGGCACCGACCCGTCTGGGCAACCGTGCCTATGCCGCTGGCGAGGCATCCCCGGGCACCTACGTTCACGAGCGTTGAGCTGCAGCGCCGTGGCCCCTGCGGGGCGCCACGGTGTTCATTTCACCCCATGAGTCACGCGCATGCCGCAACCCTATATCTTCAGGACCGTCGAGCTAGACAACCAGTCCATCCGCACCGCCGTCCGCCCGGGCAAGTCGCATCTGACGCCGCTGCTGATCTTCAACGGCATCGGCGCCAACCTGGAGCTGGTGTTTCCGTTCATCGAGGCGCTGGACCCGGACCTGGAAGTCATCGCCTTTGACGTGCCCGGGGTCGGCGGCTCGTCCACGCCGCGCCACCCTTACCGCTTCCCCGGGTTGGCCAAGCTGACGGCACGCATGCTCGACTACCTCGACTACGGCCAGGTCAATGTCATCGGTGTGTCGTGGGGCGGCGCCCTGGCCCAGCAGTTCGCCCACGACTACCCCGAGCGCTGCAAGAAGCTGGTGCTGGCCGCCACTGCCGCCGGTGCGGTGATGGTGCCGGGTAAGCCCAAGGTGCTGTGGATGATGGCCAGCCCGCGGCGCTACGTGCAGCCGTCGCATGTCATCCGCATTGCGCCGACGATCTATGGCGGCGGCTTCCGGCGTGACCCGGACCTGGCCATGCAGCACGCCGCCAAGGTGCGCTCCGGCGGCAAGATGGGCTACTACTGGCAGCTGTTCGCCGGGCTTGGCTGGACCAGCATCCATTGGCTGCACAAGATCCAGCAGCCGACCCTGGTGCTGGCAGGCGACGACGACCCGTTGATCCCGCTGATCAACATGCGCCTGCTGGCCTGGCGAATTCCCAATGCCCAGCTACACATTATCGACGACGGCCATCTGTTCCTGATCACCCGGGCCGAGGCCGTCGCCCCGATCATCATGAAGTTCCTTCAGCAAGAGCGTCAGCGCGCTGTCATGCACCCTCGCCCGGTTTCGGGTGTGTGAAGGCGATTTGGGACCCTGTGGGAGCGGGTTCACCCGCGAAGAATCCAACTCGGTGTATGGCACCGGCTTCGCCGGTGTTCGCGGGTGAACCCGCTCCCACAGAGACCCTGCTAAATCAGTGAATATGTTTAGTCATGAGGCACCAGGTCAGGACGAGGGAGTGTTGCCATGAAAGACAAAACGGCCAAAGGAACGACAACGCTTCCCGCCACCAGCATGAACGTGCAGAACGCCATCCTCGGCCTGCGCGGCCGTGACCTGATTTCCACGCTGCGCAATGTCAGCCGCCAAAGCCTGCGTCATCCGCTGCACACCGCGCATCACCTGTTGGCCCTGGGTGGTCAGCTGGGCAGGGTGATGCTGGGTGACACACCGTTTCAGCCGAACCCGCGCGATCCGCGCTTCAGCGACCCGACATGGAGCCAGAACCCGTTCTACCGGCGCGGCCTGCAAGCCTACCTGGCCTGGCAGAAGCAGACCCGCCTGTGGATCGAGGAAAGCCACCTGGACGACGATGACCGGGCCCGTGCGCACTTCCTGTTCAACCTGATCAACGATGCACTGGCGCCGAGCAACTCGCTGCTCAACCCGCTGGCGGTCAAGGAACTGTTCAACAGCGGTGGCCAGAGCCTGGTACGCGGCGTGGCCCACCTGCTCGATGACCTGCGCCACAACGATGGCCTGCCACGCCAGGTCGACGAGCGCGCCTTCGAAGTGGGCGGCAACCTGGCCGCAACCGCCGGCGCCGTGGTGTTTCGCAACGAGCTGCTGGAGCTGATCCAGTACAAGCCGATGAGCGAAAGGCAGCATGCCAGGCCACTGCTGGTGGTGCCGCCGCAGATCAACAAGTTCTACATCTTCGACCTCAGCCCGACCAACAGCTTTGTCCAGTACATGCTCAAGAGCGGCCTGCAGGTGTTCATGGTGAGCTGGCGCAACCCCGACCCGCGCCACCGCGAATGGGGCCTGTCCAGCTACGTGCAGGCCCTGGAAGAAGCGCTCAACGCCTGCCGCAGCATCAGCGGCAACCGCGACCCCAACCTGATGGGTGCCTGCGCCGGCGGCCTGACCATGGCCGCGCTGCAGGGTCACCTGCAGGCCAAGCACCAACTGCGTCGGGTGCGCAGCGCCACCTACCTGGTCAGCCTTCTGGACAGCAAGTTCGAAAGCCCCGCCAGCCTGTTCGCCGACGAGCAGACCATCGAGGCCGCCAAGCGCCGCTCCTATCAGCGCGGCGTGCTGGATGGCGCCGAGGTGGCGCGGATCTTCGCCTGGATGCGGCCCAACGACCTGATCTGGAACTACTGGGTCAACAACTACCTGCTCGGCAAGACACCACCAGCCTTCGACATCCTGTACTGGAACGCCGACAGCACACGCCTGCCCGCCGCGCTGCATGGCGACCTGCTGGACTTCTTCAAACTCAACCCGCTGACTCACCCAGCCGGCCTGGAGGTATGCGGCACCCCCATCGACCTGCAGAAGGTCGATCTGGACAGTTTCACCGTGGCCGGCAGCAACGACCACATCACCCCGTGGGATGCGGTGTACCGCTCGGCCTTGCTGCTGGGCGGCGACCGTCGCTTCGTGCTGGCCAACAGCGGGCACATCCAGAGCATCATCAACCCGCCCGGCAACCCCAAGGCCTATTACCTGGCCAACCCCAAGCTGTCCAGCGACCCGCGTGCCTGGTTCCACGATGCCAAGCGCAGCGAAGGCAGCTGGTGGCCGTTGTGGCTGGAGTGGATCACCCCGCGCTCCGGCCCGCTCAAGGCACCGCGCAGTGAACTGGGCAATGCCACCTACCCACCGCTGGGCCCTGCGCCGGGCACCTACGTGCTGACCCGATGAGCATGCCGACTGGATGAAGACTCGCGACCGTATCCTCGAATGTGCCCTGCAGCTGTTCAACCAGCAGGGCGAACCGAACGTATCCACCCTGGAAATTGCCAACGAACTGGGCATCAGCCCCGGCAACCTCTACTACCACTTCCACGGCAAGGAGCCGTTGGTGCTGGGGCTGTTCGAGCGCTTTGAAGAAGCGCTGATGCCCTTGCTCGACCCGCCGCTGGAGGTACGCCTGGATGCCGAGGATTACTGGCTGTTCCTGCACCTGATCGTCGAACGCATGGCGCAGTACCGCTTCCTGTTCCAGGACCTGTCGAACCTGACCGGGCGCCTGCCCAAACTGGCTCGCGGCATGCGCAGCCTGATCAACGCGCTCAAGCGCACGCTGGCGGCGTTGCTGGCCAGCCTCAAGGGCCAAGGGTTGGTAGAGAGCGAGACCCAGGCGCTGGGGCAACTGGTGGAGCAGATCACCCTGACACTGATGTTCTCGCTGGATTACCAGCGGGTACTGGGGCGCGAGGGGGATGTGGGGATTGTGGTGTACCAGGTGATGATGCTGGTGGCGCCGCATCTGCAGGCCCAGGCGCGGGGGGCGGCGGAGCAGTTGGCGGTGAGGTATCTGGAGGGGTAAGCCTGACAGAAATGTATTGCAGCAGCCGACGCATTCGCGGGTGAACCCGCTCCCACAGGTACGGTGCAGAGCTTACAAGCGGCGCAGCACCTGTGGGAGCGGGTTTACCCGCGAAGAAGGCGACGCGGTATCAGATCAGGGTACCGGTGCCTGTCGGTGCCGAAGGCGGATTGGTGGCCGGAGCCGCGGTTGGTGCAGGAGCTGCGCTAGCGGCCGGAGCGGCGCTGGCCGCTGGAGCTGCCGGCTTGGCGGCTGCTGGCTTGGCCGGTGCTTTCTTCACTGCAGGCTTCTTCGCCACAGCCGGCTTGGCCGCTGCCGGTTTCGCCGCAGGCTTGGCCGCCGCAGTCTTGGCAGCAGGTTTAGCCGCTGCGGCCTTGGCCGCCGGCTTGGCCGCCGCGGTTTTCGCCGCAGGCTTGGCCGCTGCCGTCTTGGCCAGTGGCTTGGCCGCCGCCTTGCTCGCAGCCGGTTTGGCTGCAGTGCGCGACGAAATCGGGGTAACCGAAGCGCCGGTGAGTTTCTCGATCTGCTTGGTCAGGCTGTCCACCTGCTGGTGCAGGGCCTTGATCTCGTTGCGGCTCGGCACGCCGAGGCGCGAGATGGCGCTGTTCAGGCGCTTGTCGAAGGCCTCTTCGAGTTCGCTCCACTTGCCCAGCGCACGGTCCTTCACGCCCGACACACGCGAAGTGGTCGACGACTTGGCAGTTTCAGCAACATCTTCGGCGGTCTTCTTCGCCTGCTTCTCGGCCTTCTCGCCATCCTTCACCAGCGAGTCGAACAGCTTCGGGCCGTCCTGGTCGATCTTCGAATAGATACCAAGCCCCGCCAGCCAGATCTTGCGGGAGTACTTCTCGATCCCGCCGACCCAGGAGCTGCCTTCTTTCTCGGAATTCTTCTTGCCAGCCATCCTGCTCTCCTTATGGTTTGTGCGCGACGCGCTCGAGCAGCTCGTGCAGCTGTTCAAGCTTGATGGACAACGCCTCAACGTCATGTTTAGACGGAATGCCAAGGCGATTCAAGGCGCGACCTACCCGCGCGTCGAAAGCTTTTTCGATCTTGTCCAGTTGAACTTCGACCTTGCCGCGTACGCGACTGACTTCCTGAGTCGCTTCGTCGAGCTGGTTGTTGGCAGCATCGAGCTCCTTGTCGATGCGCTTCTTGCCACGCTTCTCGACGCCTTCGCCGGCCTTGACCAGCTCATTGAAGTAGTCGGAGCCTTCCTGGCCCACACGCGCATAGGCGCCGATGCCCGCCAGCCAGATCTTGCGCGCGTAGCCGCGCACCTCGCCCAGCGTGCCCGGGGCGTCGTCCTTTTTCTTCACAGTCACTTTGGCCATGCTCTGTACCTCATGCTCATGAGTGGAGGAGAAACCGCCCATGGAGGTTGGGCTTGAGCACAAGGTAGAGAGGGAAATTAGAATCTTCACCCTAAGGTGAACGAGCATGGCCCCGGGAAGGGGTCAGGCCAGGGCTTTGTCCAGCGCCCGCTCGATCTCGCCCTTGATGGTGCCGCTCATCATCGACAGCATCATGCCCAGCTTCAATTCGACGCGGATGCGGTCATCGAAGATGTGCACGCTGCCGTTGGCACCGCTGCGCGCCACGTCGACCCTGTCGCCGTTCCAGGTGGCCTTGAGGTCGTATTCGCGGGTCAGTTTGTCGACCAGCGCTTCAGCCTTGGCACGGGCGGCATCGCGGCCGAGGGAATGTTTGCGTTCGACGCTGATCTGGGTCATGCGGGTGTTCCTGAAGATGAAGACATAATGAGCATTATGCCCGCCCCTGCCCACTGGCACACCCCGCCAAGACAAATCCGCCCGTTCGCCCTAGAATGGCGGTAATTTTTCCCGGTGAAGCGATATGAACGACCAGCGCAAAGGCGACCACGCCGAACCCACCACCCATTTCGGTTACCAGGACGTCCCTGAAAGCCAGAAGGCGAAGAAAGTCGCCGAGGTGTTCCACTCGGTAGCAGCCAAGTACGACCTGATGAACGACGTGCTTTCCGGCGGCATGCACCGCCTGTGGAAGCGCTTCACCATCGAGCTGTCGGGCGTACGCGCCGGCAATCGTGTACTGGACATCGCCGGCGGTACCGGCGACCTGGCCGCCAAGTTCTCGCGGCTGGTCGGCCCGACCGGTCAGGTAGTGCTGGCCGACATCAACGAATCGATGCTCAAGGTCGGCCGTGACCGCCTGCTCGACCGTGGCGTGGCCGGCAACATCGAATTCGTTCAGGCCGACGCCGAGAAGCTGCCATTCCCGGACAACCACTTCGACTGCGTGACCATCGCCTTCGGCCTGCGCAACGTCACCCACAAGGACGAAGCCATCCGCTCGATGCTGCGCGTGCTCAAGCCAGGCGGTCGCCTGCTGGTGCTGGAGTTCTCCAAGCCGACCAACAAGCTGATGTCCAAGGCCTACGACGCCTACTCGTTCGCCTTCATGCCGCTGGCCGGCAAGCTGATCACCAACGACTCGGAGAGCTACCGTTACCTCGCCGAGTCGATCCGCATGCACCCCGATCAGGAAACCCTGAAGGCCATGATGGTCGAGGCCGGTTTCGACCGGGTCACCTACCACAACATGACCAGCGGCATCGTTGCCGTGCATCGGGGGATCAAGCCCTGATGCTGCTGGCCGGGCTGCTCGCCAGCGCCGAACATGGCCTGAACCGCGTCCTGCGCATGGACAGCACGGCCCTGCCGCGGCTGGCCGCGCTGGAGGGCAAGGTCATCGAGATCGACTGCCGCCAGCCAGCCTTGCAGGTGTTCATCCTGCCCGATGAAGAGGGCCTGATGCTCGCCGCCCACTGGCAAGGCGAGGTCGACTGCAGCCTGCGCGCCCCGGCCGGCAGCCTGACGCAACTGGCCCTGGCCAGGGACAAGACCGCCGTGCTGCACAGCCCGCAAGTCGAACTGCATGGCGACAGCGCCGTGTTGCTCGACCTGTTCGGTGTGCTGCAGGACCTGGAGCTGGACTGGGAACACGAACTGCAACGCTGGCTTGGCCCGGTCGCCACGGCGCTGCTGGCCGGCCACATCCGCCTGCGCGCACGCTGGACCCGCCAGGGCCTGGCGCGCTTCAGCCAGAACCTTTCCGAGTACCTGGCCGAAGAGTCCCGCACCCTGGTCGGCAAGCGCGAAGCCGAAGCCGCCTTCAGCGAGCTCGACACCCTGAAGCTCGATACAGAACGCCTCGAGGCGCGCCTCAAGCGCCTCTCCCGATCCCTTGATACCAGCGATAACGCATGAAGCTGCTCGCCGTCCGCCGTCTTTTTCGCATCCAGCGTGTGGTGATCCGCTACCGTCTCGATGACCTGCTGTTCGACCTGCCGCTGCCCTGGTGGCTGATGAGCCTGCGCCTGCTGATGCCGTGGCGCTGGCTGCCGCGCAAGCCGTCCGAGCTCAACCGAGGCGCGCGCCTGCGCCTGGCACTGCAGGACCTGGGGCCGATCTTCATCAAGTTCGGCCAGTTGTTGTCCACCCGCCGCGACCTGCTGCCCAACGACATTGCCGATGAGCTGATGCTGCTGCAGGACCGTGTGCCGCCGTTCGACCCCAAGCAGGCCGTGGCACTGATCGAGGCGCAGCTGGGCGCCCCGGTAACGCAACTGTTCAGCCGCTTCGACGTCGAACCACTGGCCTCGGCCTCGGTGGCCCAGGTGCATGCTGCGCGCCTGAAAAGTGGCGAGGAAGTAGTGGTCAAGGTGGTGCGCCCGGGCCTGAAGCCGGTGATCGCCCAGGACCTGGCCTGGCTGTTCCTGATCGCCAAGGCCGCCGAGCGCGCTTCGGCCGACGCCCGCCGCCTGCACCCGGTGGAAATCGTCGGCGACTACGAAAAAACCATCTACGACGAGCTCGACCTGCTGCGCGAAGCGGCCAACGCCAGCCAGTTGCGGCGCAATTTCGAAGGCTCCGAGCTGATGTACGTGCCCCAGGTGTACTGGGACCTGTGCCGCCCCAAGGTGCTGGTGATGGAGCGCATCTACGGCGTGCCGGTGACCGACATGGCCACCTTGGCCGACCAGCGCACCGACATGAAGCTGCTGGCCGAACGGGGTGTGGAGGTGTTCTTCACCCAGGTGTTCCGCGACAGCTTCTTCCATGCCGACATGCACCCGGGCAACATTTTCGTCAGCACGGTCAAACCATGGAGCCCGCAGTACATCGCCATCGACTGCGGCATCGTCGGCAGCCTGACCGCCGAGGACCAGGACTACCTGGCGCGCAACCTGATCGCTTTCTTCAAGCGTGACTACCGCCGCGTCGCCCAGTTGCACATCGACTCGGGCTGGGTGCCGGCGCACACCAAGGTCAACGAGTTCGAAGCGGCGATCCGTACCGTGTGCGAGCCGATCTTCGAAAAACCGTTAAAGGATATTTCCTTCGGCCAGGTGCTGATGCGCCTGTTCCAGACCGCCAGGCGCTTCAACATGGAAGTGCAGCCGCAGCTGGTATTGCTGCAGAAAACCCTGCTCAACATCGAAGGCCTGGGCCGCCAGTTGTACCCAGACCTGGACCTGTGGAGCACCGCCAAGCCGTTCCTCGAGCGCTGGATGCGCGACCGCATGAGCCCAAAGGCCGTGCTCGGCAACATCCACAGCCAGGTCGAGCAACTGCCGCACCTGGCCGACATGGCCCGCGACCTGCTCGAGCGCCTGTCGCAACCGCACCTGCACGATCCGCAACTGCCGGAGCGGCGCCGCCACGGCGACCGCTGGGCGCTGCGCCTGCTCGGCGCCGGCCTGCTCGGCGGCGGCGCGGTACTGGCCGCTGGTGCCGCCGCGGCCGCCAGCCTGGCCGCCCCTGCCGCCTGGCCGGCCTGGCTGATGCTGGCCGCCGGCCTTTACCTGATCGTGCGCCAATAGCCAGCCGCGCCCATGGCTGGCACACTAGCGCAAAGGGCCCGGCACAGGAGCGGGCCCGCTTTGGAGTCGACGATGAAAGACTGGCTGGACGAGATCAAGTGGAACAGCGAGGGCCTGGTACCGGCGATCGCCCAGGACCACAAGACCGGACGCGTGCTGATGATGGCCTGGATGAACCGCGAATCGCTGGCCCTGACCGCCGCCGAGCAACGCGCCATCTACTGGTCGCGTTCGCGTGGCAAGCTGTGGCGCAAGGGCGAGGAATCCGGGCATGTGCAGAAGCTGCATGAAATGCGCCTGGACTGCGATGCCGACGTGATCATCCTGATGGTCGAGCAACTGGGCCATATCGCCTGCCATACCGGCCGTGAAAGCTGCTTCTACCGCGTCTTCGAAGACGGCCAGTGGAAAACCGTCGACCCGGTCCTGAAAGACCCGGATGCCATCTACAGCGCAGGACACTGACATGAGCGACACCCTGAACCGCCTGGCCGAAGTGCTTGAAGAACGCAAGCAAGCGGCCCCCGACAGCTCCTACGTGGCCAGCCTGTACCACAAGGGCCTGAACAAGATCCTCGAAAAGCTCGGCGAAGAGTCGGTCGAGACGATCATTGCCGCCAAGGATGCCGCGGTCAGCAAGGATTACAGCGATGTCATCTACGAAACCGCCGACCTGTGGTTTCATAGCCTGGTAATGCTCAGCGCGCTGGGCCAGCATCCGCAAGCCGTGCTCGATGAGCTGGAACGCCGCTTCGGGCTTTCCGGGCATGATGAGAAGGCAGCACGAACGCCTTCTGCCTGATGTAATTCAAGTGCGCGGGGCCCCCTCTCTTTTTTGTGGGAGCGGGTTCACCCGCGAAGAATGCGACGCGGTGTATGGCACCGGCTAAGCCGGTGTTCGCGGGTGAACCCGCTCCCACAGGGGCCGCGTTGCCAGAACAATTCGCTTTACCTGTAAATTTCAGGAGTACGAAATGGGTATCTTTGACTGGAAACACTGGATCGTCCTGCTGGTGGTCGTGGTCCTGGTGTTTGGCACCAAGAAGCTGAAGAACTTCGGCAGTGACCTGGGTGAGTCGATCAAGGGCTTCCGCAAGGCCATGAGCGACGAAGAGAACAAGCCGGCCGAGCAGACCCCGCCGCCTGCCCAACCCGTTCCGCCGGTGCAGAACACTGCCCAGCAGAACCAGGGCCACACCATCGAAGGCCAGGCCCAGCCGGTCCAAGAGCCGCAGCGGAAAGATTGACCCATGTTCGGCATCAGTTTCAGCGAGCTGCTGCTCGTCGGCCTGGTCGCCCTGCTGGTGCTCGGCCCCGAGCGCCTGCCCGGTGCCGCGCGCACGGCAGGCCTGTGGATCGGCCGGCTCAAGCGCAGTTTCAACAGCATCAAGATGGAAGTGGAGCGCGAAATCGGCGCCGACGAAATCCGCCGCCAGCTGCACAACGAGCACATCCTGCAGATGGAAGAGGAAGCCAAGCGCATCCTCAACCCGATGACGCCACCGGCGCAGCCGCCTGTCACCACCGCAACCGTTCAGCCCCCCGCCGGGCTCGAAGCCAGGCCGGTCGAGACCGCTGCCGCCCCGGCCACGCCTTCTGAACCGCCTCAACCGCCGCGAGCCCCATGAGCGAAAATCCGGAACACGACCAGCCAATGCCGCTGGTTTCGCACCTGACCGAACTGCGCACCCGCCTGTTGCGCTGCGTTGCCGTCATTTTCCTGATCTTTGCCGGGCTGTTCTCCTTCGCCCAGCAGATCTACACCCTGGTCTCCGCACCGCTGCGCGAGCACTTGCCGGCCAATGCGACGATGATCGCCACCGACGTGGCCTCGCCGTTCCTCACGCCGTTCAAGCTGACCATGATCGTCTCGCTGTTCCTGGCGATTCCGTTCATCCTCCAGCAGATCTGGGGCTTCATCGCACCCGGGCTGTACCGCCATGAAAAGCGCATCGCCATTCCGCTGTTGGTGTCGAGCATCTTCCTGTTCTACGCCGGCATGGCCTTCGCCTATTTCCTGGTGTTCCCGCTGATCTTCGGCTTCTTCGCCAGCGCCACGCCGGAAGGCGTGTCGATGATGACCGACATCGCCAGCTACCTCGACTTCGTGATGACGCTGTTCTTCGCCTTTGGCGTAGCCTTCGAAATCCCGGTGGCGGTGGTGCTGCTGGTATGGATCGGCGTGGTCGACGTGAAGTACCTGAAGAAGATTCGCCCCTACGTGATCATCGGCTGCTTCGTGGTCGGCATGGTCCTTACCCCGCCGGACATCTTCTCCCAGACCCTGCTGGCCGTACCCATGTGGCTGCTGTTCGAGATCGGCGTGCTGTGCGGCAGCCTGATCCGCAAGCGCAGCGCCCACGACGAAACCGCCAACGACCACAACGACCAGCCACCAGCGACCCAACCGTGAACCTGTTGCTCCTTGAAGAGGCCGACTTCGTCTCGGCCGTCCGCGTCGTCCTCGCAGATCGGCGCTTCACCCACATGCAGGATATCCACCGTGTGGCGGTGGGCGACAACCTGCGCGTTGGCCGTATCAACGGCCTGATGGGCAAGGCCACGGTGCTGCGCCTGGAAAAGCACGAAGCCGAACTGGAAGTCGCCTTTGACCAGCAGCCACCGGCCAAGCTGCCGCTGACCCTGGTGCTGGCCGTACCTCGGCCAAAAATGCTGCGCCGGCTTTTCCAGACCGTGGCCACCCTTGGCGTGCCGCGATTGATCCTGCTGAACAGCTACAAGGTCGAGAAAAGCTTCTGGCAAACACCGTTCCTGCACCCGGACAGCGTTCGCGAGAACCTCATCCTGGGCCTGGAACAAGCCCGCGACACCGTGCTGCCCGAAGTGATCATCGAGAAGCGCTTCAAACCGTTCGTCGAAGACCGCCTGCCGGCCATCGCCGCAGGCACCCTGGGCCTGGTCGGGCACCCCGGCCCCTACCCCGCCTGCCCGCGCGCCGTGGAACAGCCCGTGACCCTGGCCATCGGCCCGGAGGGCGGCTGGATCCCTTACGAAGTCGATCTGCTGGGCAAGGCTGGCCTGGCACCCGTGCAGCTGGGAGACCGCATTTTGCGGGTCGAGACTGCGGTGACAGCACTGCTATCACGAATTTTCTGACACATAAGTCAACTTTCAGCCATAAAGTTTCCCTCCCCCAGGCCGATTGTCTTGGCAACACAACAATTAATCGTGGTGCCAAGCCGCCGGGGAGTCGTACATGTATCAATGGTTCGCCCACTCATTGGGCAATGTGAGTGTCAATCGCAAACTGGGGCTAGGCTTCGGCCTGGTACTGCTGTTGACCCTGGCCATCACCCTGGCCGGCTGGCACGGCATGGACAGCATCATCAACCGTGGCGACAAGCTGGGAAACATCTCTGTCATCCTGCAGTACACCCAGGAACTGCGCATCGCCCGCCAGCATTACCAGCGCCAGCCTGACGAAGCCTCGGTGGCAGAGTTGGAAAAGGCACTGGGCAACCTCGAACGCCAAGTGCAGTTTATGCTCGGGCAGATCGAGCAGCCCGTTGACAGACAGCGCCTTGAGCAGCAGCGCGAGGCCGTGCGCGGCTACCAGCAGGCATTCAACGACCTGAAACAGGCCGGCCAGCGCCGCGAGGCCAGCCGCGCCGTACTTGGCGACACTGCCGATAAGGCCGCGGAGCTGATTGGCCGGGTGCAACGCGGCCTGCTGCAGGGAGGCGATATCAGCCAGTACCAGCACGCAGTGGAAGTCAGCGCCCTTTTGCAGCAGGCGCGCTTCCAGGTACGCGGCTACACCTACAGCGGCAACGCCGACTATCAGCAAACGGCGCTGAAAGCTATCGACCAGGCCTTGGCCGAACTGCGCGCGCTACCGGCCAAAGTGCCGGCGGAGCATGCTGCCAGCCTGGACGATGCCACCACCGCCCTGGCAGGCTACCGCGACGCGGTCACCCAGTTCGGCAGTGCCCAGGTCGCCAGTGAGCAGGCCCTGCAGAGCATGGTCGAGCACGGCACGGTACTGCTGCAGACCAGCCAGGCGATGACCACCTCACAAACCGCTGTGCGCGACGCCGGGGCGGCCCAGGCCAAGACCGTGCTCGCCGTGGCCACCGTGCTGGCGCTGGCTCTCGGCCTGCTGGCGGCCTGGGCCATCACCCGGCAGATTATCGTCCCGCTGCGCCAGACCTTGCACGCCGCCGAGCGCGTGGCCAGTGGCGACCTGACCCTGAGCCTGCAGGTACAACGTCGCGATGAACTGGGCCAGTTGCAGGCCAGCATGCAGCGCATGACCCAGGGCCTGCGCGAACTGATCAGCGGTATCGGTGATGGTGTCACGCAGATCGCCAGTGCTGCCGAGGAGCTGTCGGCGGTGACCGAGCAGACCAGTGCCGGAGTCAACAACCAGAAGGTCGAGACCGATCAGGTAGCAACCGCCATGAACCAGATGACCGCCACCGTGCATGAGGTGGCGCGCAATGCCGAGCAGGCCTCGGAAGCTGCGTTGATGGCCGACCAGCAAGCCCGCGAAGGCGACCGTGTGGTGGGCGAGGCGGTGGCGCAGATCGAGCGCCTGGCCGGCGAAGTGGTCAATTCCAGCGAAGCGATGAACCAGCTCAAGGCCGAAAGCGACAAGATCGGCAGCGTGCTCGACGTGATCAAGTCGGTGGCCCAGCAGACCAACCTGCTGGCCCTCAACGCGGCGATCGAGGCGGCCCGGGCCGGCGAGGCCGGGCGTGGCTTTGCCGTGGTGGCCGATGAGGTGCGCAGCCTGGCGCAGCGCACCCAGCAATCGACCGAAGAGATCGAAGAGCTGATTGCCGGCCTGCAGAGCGGCACCCAGCGTGTGGCCAGCGTGATGGACAGCAGCCGCCAGTTGACCGACAGCAGCGTCGAACTGACCCGCCGCGCCGGCAGCTCGCTGGAAACCATCACCCGGACGGTATCGTCGATCCAGGCCATGAACCAGCAGATTGCCACGGCAGCGGAAGAACAGACGGCCGTGGCAGAAGAGATCAACCGCAGCGTGATGAACGTGCGGGATATTTCTGACCAGACCTCGGCGGCCAGTGAAGAGACGGCCAGTTCCAGCGTGGAGCTGGCGCGGTTGGGTACCCACCTGCAAGGGTTGGTGGGGCGGTTCAGGCTCTAGGCTGATGTGTAGGTCGCCTGTACTGGCCTCTTCGCGGGTAAACCCGCTCCCACAGGTACCGCACAGTTCTCAAAATCTGTGCAGTACCTGTGGGAGCGGGTTCACCCGCGAAGAGGCCGGCGCAGGTGGAATATTCCTACCTGTTGAAGTGAAATTTCCTACCTGATTATCAGGTCAAGTCCTACAGCTCCGCTGCCGATTGGCAAAGGTGTGATGCCAGCAATACGCCTGCATCCTCGCCCCCAATCGCACGGAGATTCCTCATGCTCGGCTACCTCAACCGCAAGCTCGGCAACATCAGTGTCGCCGCCAAGCTCGCCCTCGGCTTTGCCGTAGTCCTGCTGCTTACCCTGGCCACTACCGTCAGTGGCTGGCGTGCACTGGATGACGCCATTGTGCGCTCGCAGCAACTCAGCGAAATCGGCCTGATCAACGACCTGACCAAAGACTTGCGCGCAGAGCGCATCACTTACCGCGTACTCAACGACAACGCCAGCAGAACGCGGATAGCCAACATTCTCGAACAGCTCAACAGCATGCTGAGTACCTTGCAACAACGTAGCAGCGTGGATGAATCCCGGCAGATGCTGACCGAAAAGCTGGCGTTGCTGCAGCGCCTGCGCGGCGATTTCAGCGAGCTGGAGAATACTGTCGCCAAGCGTATCGCCCTGCGTCAGGCCATGCAGGCCCATGAGCAGAAGCTCACCGAAGTAATCGACGATCTCCAGACCCAGGCCTTGCTGAGGATGCCTGCCGACAGCCAGCAAAGCGGTGTGCTGGGGCTGATGGACACACTTAGCCGACATATCGACGGTGCCAACCAGCAGAGCCTGGTTCCGGCCTACACCTTCTCCCCTGTGGAAAGCTTCGCCAAGGTCGGCGACAGCTCCCTGGATGCCGCCGCCAGCAGCCTTGCGCAACTGCTCAAAGGCCTTGCTCCACTTGGCTTGCCGCTTGCGCTCACCCAGCAGCCTGGGGAGCAGCTGGCCAAGTACCGCGCCAGCCTGGATGAGTATCGTCGGGCTGCGGTGCGTGTCGAACAGCTGCAAAACAATATGGAGAACATGGGCAACGAGCTGCGTGCGGTAAGCCTGGAACTTGGCAAACGCAAGATCGAGCAGCGCGACAGGGAGGCCCTTGAGGCCCGCTCACTGCTGACCACTGTAGCCCTGCTGGCGTTGGCCGTAGGCGTCCTGTCGGGCTGGCTGATCACTTTGCAAATCACCCAGCCGCTGCGCCAGACCCTGGCCGTGGCCGGGCGCATCGCCAAGGGCGACCTGAGCCAGGTCGAACCGGTGCAACGCCGCGACGAGATGGGCCAGTTGCAAACCAGCATGCGCGAAATGACCTTGAGCCTGCGCGAGCTGATCGGTGGCATCGACCAGGGCGTCAGCCACCTGTCACAGGCCGCCACACAGCTGGCGGCCAGCAGCGAAGATACCAAGCTGCGTATCAACCAGCAGCGCGAGGAAACAGATCAGGTCGCCACGGCCATGAACCAGATGAGCGCCACCGTGCAGGAAGTGGCGCAGAACGCCGAACAGGCCTCGCTGGCGGCGACCAACGCCGACCAGCAGGCGCAGATCGGCGACCAAGTGGTGGCCGAAGCTATTGGCCGTATCGAACAGCTGGCCGGGCAGATGGACCATTGCCTGGCGGCCATGCAGCACCTGGCGGGCGAGAGCCAGCGCATTGGCAGCATCCTCGATGTGATCAAGTCAGTGTCCGAGCAGACCAACCTGCTGGCCCTGAACGCGGCGATCGAAGCGGCACGGGCGGGTGAAGCCGGGCGTGGTTTTGCCGTGGTGGCCGATGAAGTGCGCGGTTTGGCCCAGCGCACCTCGACGGCGACCGAGGAAATCGGCCAACTGATCGACAGCCTGCACAACGGCACCGACGAAGTGACCCGCCTGCTGGACAACAGCAAGAGCCTGACCGAGCAGAGCGTGGAACTGAGTCGCAAGGCAGGCCAGGCCCTGAGTCAGATAACTGACACCGTGTCGAACATCCAGGGCATGAACCAGCAGATCGCCACGGCCAGCGAAGAGCAGAGCGTGGTCGCCGAGCAGATCAATCGCAGTGTGCTGAATGTGCGCGATGTGTCGGATCAGACCAGTGCGGCCAGTGAGCAAACGGCGGCTTCGAACGGGGAACTGGAGCAGTTGGGGCAGCAGTTGCGGGGGATGGTGGGGCGATTCAACATCTGAAACCGAGTCGCCCTCTTCGCGGGCGTGCCCGCGAAGCGGCCGGTGCGGGTTAAAGCACCTGGCGCAGGAACGCCTGCGCGCGCGGGTCTTTCGGCGAGGCGAAGAACGCGGCCGGAGCCGAATCTTCCAGCAACTTGCCATGGTCGAAGAACAGCACCCGGTCCGCCACTTCACGGGCAAAGCCCATTTCGTGGGTAACGCAGACCATGGTCATGCCTTCCTGGGCCAAGGTCTTCATCACGTCCAGCACCTCGCCGACCATTTCCGGGTCAAGCGCCGAGGTTGGCTCGTCGAACAGCATCACTTTCGGGTCCATGGCCAGGGCCCGGGCGATCGCCACCCGCTGCTGCTGGCCACCGGACAGGCGCGACGGGTATTCGTTGGCTTTCTGCGCAATGCCTACCTTCTCCAGCAGCGCCCTGGCCTTGGCTTCGCGGTCGGCCTTGTTGCGCTTGCGCACCACCTTCTGTGCCAGGCACAGGTTCTCCAGCACGGTCATGTGCGGGAACAGGTTGAAGTGCTGGAACACCATGCCGACTTCGCGGCGGTAGGCGTTGATGTCGGTCTTCGGGTCGGCCAGTTGCAGGCCGTCGATGGCCACATGGCCTTCGTCGAAATGCTCCAGGCCGTTGAGGCAGCGCAGGAAGGTCGATTTGCCCGAGCCCGACGGGCCGAGCACCACCACCACCTCGCCCTTGGCGACCTGGGTGGTGACGTTATCCACAGCCCGTACCACGTGGCCACGGGTGTCGAAGACTTTCAGCAGGTCACGGACTTCAATCACTTTGCGCAAGCCTCCGCTCGAGCCGGCTGGCCAGGTGCGACAGCGGCAGGTTGATCAGCAGGTACAGGCCTGCCACGCAGAACCAGATCTCGAAGGTCGAGAACGAGGTGGTAATGGCCTCGCGGCCGCTCTTGGTCAGTTCGGTGATGGCAATCACCGACACCAGCGAGGTGTCCTTGACCAGGCTGATGAACTGGCCAGCCAAAGGCGGCAGCACGCGCTTGAAGGCCTGCGGCAGGATGACGTGGCGCATCGACTGGCCTGCGTTCAGGCCCAGCGAGCGGGCCGCTTCGTTCTGGCCCTTGGCAATGGACTGCACGCCGGCACGAACGATTTCGGCCACGTAGGCGCCAGTGAACAGCGCCAGTGCAGCCACCCCGGCAAACTCACGGGACAGGTTGAGCACGGTACCGATGAAGAAGTAGAAGATGAAGATCTGTACCAGCAGCGGTGTACCGCGCACCAGCTCGACGTACACCGTCGACAGGTCCCGCAGCGTAGGGTTGCTGGACAGGCGGCAGAGGCCGGCGAACAGGCCGATCAACAGGCCCAGGGCACCGGATACCACCGAAATCCAAAGCGTGGTCCACAGGCCCCAGGCCAGCGGGCCGGCCGCCCAGTGGCGGGTAACGCCAATCTGGTCGCCTTCGGAAACATCGTCGCCACGGGCCAGCTGCAGGCTGTCCTTGTCTACATCGAGCACCTGCTCGGCACCGCTCTCATCTTTCAGCGTGACACGGGCATTGTCGCCAGAGATGACGATGTCCTGCACGGTGCCGTAACCGGCGGCGCGCTGTGCTTCCTCGGCCTTGTAGGCGAAGTACTGCGGGACGCGGTTCCAGCGCCACTCGTAGGAAATCATCGAGGTGGCCATGTACAGGCTGAACGCCAGGCCCACCAGGACCAGGGCAGTCAAACCGTGCCAGGGCCACTGGGCTTTCTTGTGTTTGATCACGTGGGGTACTTCCGTAAATGCGAACGCGCAGGGTTTGCCTGCGCGTCGGGGTCATAAAGCCGGCTTGTGGCCTGGGCCTTATTCCATTTCCTTCAGCCAGTCCTTGTTCTTGAACCACTTGTCGTGAATACGATCGTAGGTCCCGTCATGCTTGATCTGGTGCAGGAAGTTGTTGATGAAGTTGATGCTGTCGTAGTCGCCTTTCTTCAGGCCGAAGGCCAGCGGCTCGTAGGTGAAGGGTTCGTCGAGGAACAGCAGCTTGCCGGCACCGG
This sequence comes from Pseudomonas sp. SA233, assembly GCF_054792385.1. NCBI lineage: Bacteria > Pseudomonadati > Pseudomonadota > Gammaproteobacteria > Pseudomonadales > Pseudomonadaceae > Pseudomonas > Pseudomonas sp. SA233. The sequence continues at coordinate 5,304,321 of NZ_CP096449.1, forward strand.
CCTTGTCCACTGCCACCACGTTGTACGGCGCGTCGTAGACGAAGGCGTCAGCCTTGCCGTTGACCACGTCCATCACCGCTTCCTGCTCGTTGTCGTAGCCGTGGTACTTGGCCTTGGCGATCAGCTTCTTGGAAACCATTTCGCCGGTGGTGCCGAGCTTGGAGGTGATGCGGTACTTCTCGTTGTTCAGGTCCTTGTACGACTTGATCTCGCCCGCCAGTTCCTTGCGGATCAGCAGGGTCTGGCCGACCACGATGAAGGGTTCGCTGAAGTTCAGGCGCAGGTTGCGTTCCTGGGTCAGGGTCATGCCGCTGCCGATCATGTCGAACTTGTCGGTCAGCAGGGCCGGGATGATGCCGTCATAGGCCGTGGATACCGGCTCGAACTTGACGCCCATGGACTTGGCCATGGCTTTGAGGATATCGACTTCGAAGCCGATGATCTCGCCACGCTTGTTGGTCATCTGGAACGGCATGTAGGTCGGGTCCATGCCCACCCGCAGGGTGCCGCGCTTGACCGCATCATCGATCGCGCCCGCCTGGGCGGCCGTCACGGCGACCAGGGCGGTGACACCGACCAGCAGTCGCGAAAGGTATTTCTTGATCATCACCAAGTCCCCTAGCAAGAAAAGTAGCGAATCTTATTGTTGGCATGGCCGTCGTGGCCAATGCGTCATATCGGAGAGGGATGCTAACGCATGGCGGCTCGGGGACCTAGAGCCGGGGGGGACTTTGTTGGCCAAAATCGGTGGGAGCCCTGAAAAGCTTCGCGGGCACGCCCGCTCCCACAGGTACAGCGCATGCCTCAAAGGCTGTGAAGTACCCTGTGGGAGCGGGCGTGCCCGCGAATAGGCCCTGTCAGGCGCCGACGAGTGCCGGTTGGCCTTCATTCTCCGGATGCAACGGCAACAGCGGCGAATGCGGGTCATTCTTGATCGACGCACGCCACACGTCGATCCACGCCGCATTGTGCTCGGCCCAGACCTGCTCGTGCAGGCGGGTCAGCGCCACCGGGTCGCTGAGCAGGGCCAGGCGGGTATTGAGGTCCAGCCCCTTCGGCCCTACCTCCATCGCCTTGGCCACACGCTCGGCGCGCAGTGCCTCGATCGGCGCTGCCTGACCATGACGGGCAGTGGCCATGGCACAGGCCAGGGCGTTCTGCCGCGGGTCGACCACAGCCCGCACGAAGCCGTCATGCAGGGCATGCCAGCGGTTTTCGTGGGTGTACTGGTCGGTGGCCAGCAGTTCTTGTGGGGTGGCATATTCCTCGGGGATGAGGAACAGCTTCTCGTCTTTGGCGGCAAGGCCCAGGCGGGTACGGCTGGAGATCACCGAAACCGGGATCGACAGCACCAGCGAACCAACGATTGGCGCCAGCCACCACAGGAAGCTCGGGTTCAGCCAGGCGACCAGCGCCGCCCAGGCAATACCCAGCAGGGTCTGCGGGCCGTGGCGGCGCACCGCTTCACTCCACGGCGTGGAGTCGTCGTCACGCTGCGGCGAGTTCCAGGTCGCGGCCCAGCCGAGGAACGCGGCCAGCACGAAGCGGGTGTGGAAGATCATGCGCACCGGCGCCAGCAGCATGGAGAACAGCATCTCCATCAGCATCGACAGGGTGACCTTGATGCGCCCGCCAAACTCGGTCGCGCCCTTGGCCCAGATCAGGATGACGCTGAGCAGCTTGGGCAGGAATAGCAGCACGATGGTGGTGGAGAACAGCGCCACGGCCTTCTCCGGGTGCCACTGCGGCCACAGCGGGTAGAGCTGGTACGGCTCGATGAAGTACTGCGGCTCCATCAGCGTGTTGGTCGCCAGCAGCGCGGTCGACAGCACCAGGAACAGGAACCACAGCGGTGCCGACAGGTACGACATCACACCGGTGAGGAACACCGCACGGTGCACCGGGTGCATGCCCTTGACCAGGAACAGGCGGAAGTTCATCAGGTTGCCGTGGCACCAGCGGCGGTCGCGCTTGAGCTCATCGAGCAGGTTCGGCGGCAGTTCTTCGTAGCTGCCCGGCAGGTCGTAGGCAATCCACACGCCCCAGCCGGCACGGCGCATCAGCGCGGCTTCGACGAAGTCGTGGGAGAGGATTGCACCGGCGAACGCACCCTTGCCCGGCAATGGCGCCAGGGCGCAGTGCTCGATGAACGGCTTCATGCGGATGATCGCGTTGTGGCCCCAGTAGTGCGACTCGCCCAGCTGCCAGAAGTGCAGGCCGGCGGTGAACAGCGGGCCGTACACGCGGGTGGCGAACTGCTGCAGGCGCGCATACAGGGTGTCCATGCCCGAGGCCTTCGGCCCGGTCTGGATGATGCCGGCGTCCGGGTTGGCCTCCATCAGGCGCACCAGGCTGCTCAGGCACTCGCCGCTCATGACGCTGTCGGCGTCGAGTACGACCATGTACTTGTATTCGCCGCCCCAACGACGGCAGAAGTCGTCGAGGTTGCCACTCTTGCGCTTCACCCGGCGCCGACGACGGCGGTAGAAGATGCGGCCGAAGCCTTTGGTTTCGCGGCACACGTCCAGCCAGGCCTGTTGCTCGGCAACGGCGATGTCGGTGTCGTTGGTGTCGCTGAGCACAAAGAAGTCGAAGCGATCGAGGTTGCCGCTGGCGGCCACCGACTCGAACGTTGCGCGCAGGCCGGCGAACACGCGCGGCACGTCTTCGTTGCAGATCGGCATCACCAGCGCGGTACGCGCCTCGGGCGCGATCGGCTCGTTGCCTGCACTGCTACCCGAAATCTTGTACTTGTCGCGCCCGGTGAGCAGCTCGAGGAAGCCCATCAGCGCAGTCCAGAAGCCCGCCGATACCCAGCAGAACAGGATGCCGAAGAGAACCAGGATGGACGTCTGCAAGGCATACGGCCAAACCTGCACCACGGTGTCCCACAGCGGCTGGTTGACGACTTCGTCAAAGTCCACGAACGACCAGCCCTGGTACGGCAGGATGCCCTTCATGTACCAGCCGGCAACGATGGTCTGGCCGATCATCAGCGCCAGCAGGATGTAACGGCGGATCGAACCGACCGTACGCCAGCGGGCTGGCGGCAGCTCGCGCTTGGGCGGCTGCGGGGCGTTGGTGCGGCCAGTCATGCGCCGCCACATGCGGATCAGCACGTTGGTACGCCATGGCTCGGGCACGACCTTGGTGCGCTTGATCGGCGGGGCGATCTTCAGGCACAGGCGGCCGCTGCCGTCGACACCAAGCATTTCGGCGTCTTCCAGCTCGGCGGCGCTGCCTACGGTCAGGCGCGGGCCCACCGAGGCCTGCACGGCCTCGGCAGAGCTGGCGGCCGGGTTGGCCGCCAGGCGTTGGTGCAGCTCACTGAATGACGTGCAGCTGGCGAGTTCCGCCCGTTGCTCGTCGCTCAGTGGTAGGTGGGCCAGGTACTCGCGAAGCGATTCCGGCCTTGCGCTTGAGTTACTCATCGGCAGGCAACTGATAGCTCCAGGTCTCGGTCAGCACCTTCTCGGTGGTGGCCGGGGTCCCGTTGGTGGGCGCCGCATCGGCGGCAGGTTGTTCGGCCTTGGCGGCTTTCTCGGCCTTGGCTTGCTTGGCTGCAGCCTTGTCCTGCTTGGCGTCCTTGGCAGGCTTGGCGGCTTCGACCGGCACGTCACGCACCAGCGCGGCACGCATTTCGGTCGATTTGTTGGCTTCCTTGACCTTCAAACGCAGGGTCAGGCGCCAGCCCTTGGTCTCAGGGTTATAGCGCAGGTTGTTCTCGACCACCTCGGCATTGTCGCCCACGCTGATCTGGCTGCGCACGGCGGTGTCTTCCGGCAGGGCGGCCAGCGCCGGGCCGGCGAAGTCGACCAGGAAGGCCACGCTGCCGTCTGGCTGGCGGATCAGGTTGGATTGCTTGACGTCGCCGGTGGAACGCAGGGTCTGCTTGACCCAGCCCAGCTCGGGAGCCTGGAACTTCGGCTCGTCGATGGTCCAGTGCAGGCGGTAGGCGTACTCGAATGGCTTGCCTGGCTCAGGCAGCTTTTCCGGGCTCCAGAAGGCCACGATGTTGTCATTGGTCTCGTCGGCAGTCGGGATTTCGACCAGGTCGACGGTGCCCTTGCCCCAGTCCCCCTTCGGCTCGATCCAGGCGCTCGGGCGCTTCTGGTAGTTGTCGTCGAGGTCTTCGTAGTCGCTGAAGGCGCGCTGGCGCTGCATCAGGCCGAAACCACGCGGGTTCTCGACGCTGAAGTTGCTCACGGCCAGGTGTTTCGGGTTGTTCAACGGACGCCACAGCCATTCACCGTTGCCGGCATGGATCGACAGGCCTTCGGAGTCGTGCAGGGCCGGGCGGTAGTTGAGGACCTTGGACGGCTGGTTGGGGCCGAACAGGTACATGCTGGTCAGCGGGGCAATGCCCAGGCGGCTGACATGGTCACGCAGGAACACGCGGGACTGCACGTCGACCACGGTATCGTTGCCTGGGCGCAGGGTCAGCTTGTAGGCGCCGGTGGAACGCGGCGAGTCCAGCAGGGCGTAGATGACCAGGTGCTTGTCGGCCGGCTTGGGCTTCTCGACCCAGAACTCGGTAAAGCGCGGGAACTCCTCGCCCGACGGCAGTGCGGTGTCGATGGCCAGGCCACGGGCCGACAGGCCATACACATGGCCCTTGCCGACCACGCGGAAGTAGCTGGCGCCAAGCAGGGTCATGATCTCGTCCTGCTTGTCGGCCTTGTTGATCGGGTACAACACGCGGAAACCGGCGTAACCCAGGTTCTTGGTGGTTTCCGGGTCGTGTGGCACGTCACCGAACTCGAAACGGCTCGGGTCGTACTTGATTTCCTCGACCTTGGTGGCGGTAACCTGGTTGATCTTCACCGGAGTGTCGAAGTGCATGCCCTGGTGATAGAACGACAGCTTGAACGGGGTCTTGTCCTTGGCCCACTCGGCCTTTTCCTGCAGGAAATGAATCTTCTGGTAGTCCGCGAACTTCATGTCGCGGAATACGGCCGGCAGGTTGCTTTTCGGTGCTTCGTACTTCTGGCCGGCCAGATCCTTTGCCTTGGCTGCAACATCGTCAAGATTGAATGCCCACAGCTGGCCCGCGCTCATCAGGCCGACCAGTGCAACACTGGCCATCAGGGCCTTGCGCAGCCCGGTACCGGGGATTCTTGATGCTTTTTGGGGACTAACAATCACGAGCAACCCTCGCCGAAAACAGATCATGAAACCAACGGCCAGCGACAAATGCCGGGTTGGCGAGCACTGTTCGGACCCCGTGAGGGCGTAATGATTCCCCAAACGGATCCAGACAATACTCGAGTCAGAGTGAAACGAACCTGCGAACGCAGGTCCATGCAGCGCGCGATTATCCAGCAGGTCGCGTGACAACGCATCAGGCTGGAACAACTATTTATCGTACAAAACCCCTTGTTTTCCTGTGAACAAGGGGTTTTTTACACTCACATTTGTAACATAAATGTTACGGGGCCATCATTGACCAGGTGCACCTGCATGTCCGCACCGAATTGCCCGCTTGCCACATCGGTGTGCCGGGCCTTCGCCTGCTGCAAAAGATAGTCGAACAACTCGGCGCCGAGGGCCGGTGGCGCTGCCGTCGAAAAGCTCGGGCGCATGCCGTTGCGGGTGTCTGCCGCCAGGGTGAATTGCGACACCAGCAACAAACCTCCCCCGACATCCTTGAGCGACAGGTTCATCTTGCCCTGCTCGTCGCTGAACACCCGGTAGTTCAACAACTTGTGCAACAGCTTGTCGGCCTGCTCACGGGAATCTTCAGGCTCGACGGCCACCAGCACCAGCAAACCCTGGTCGATGGCACCCACTACCTCCCCCGCTACTTCCACCCGCGCACCACGCACGCGCTGCAGCAGGCCCCTCATGCTTCTTCCAGGGGCAGGTCGAGCAGGCGCCGGGCCATCTGGTCGGCGGCACGCACCAGGGCATCGGTGATGCCCGGCTCGGAAGCCGCGTGGCCAGCGTCACGGATCACCTTCAGTTCGCTGTTCGGCCAGGCCTGGTGCAGCGCCCAGGCGTTGTCCAGCGGGCAGATCACATCATAGCGGCCATGCACGATCACGGCCGGCAGGTGGGCGATCTTCGGCAGGTCGCGGATCAGCTGGTCCGGCTCGAGGAAGGCGTTGTTCATGAAGTAGTGGCATTCGATACGGGCGATCGACAGTGCACGCTGCGGCTCGGAGAAGCGGTCGACCACCAGCGGGTTGGGGCGCAGGGTGGCGGTACGGCCTTCCCAGGTGGACCAGGCCTTGGCCGCGTGCATCTGGGCGATCTGGTCGTTGCCGGTCAGGCGCTTGTGGAAGGCCGTGACCAGGTCACCGCGCTCCTCCGGCGGGATCGGCGCGATGTAGTCCTGCCAGTAATCGGGGAACAGGCGGCTGGCGCCTTCCTGGTAGAACCACTGGATTTCCTGGGGCCTGCACAGGAAGATGCCGCGCAGGATCAGGCCATGCACCCGCTCGGGGTGGGTCTGGGCGTAGGCCAGGGCCAGGGTGGAGCCCCACGAGCCGCCGAACAGCACCCACTTGTCGATGCCAAGGTGCTCGCGGATGCGCTCGAGGTCCTCGACCAGGTGCCAGGTGGTGTTGTTCTCCAGGCTCGCGTGCGGCGTGGAACGGCCACAGCCGCGCTGGTCGAAGGTGATGATGCGGTACAGGGTCGGGTCGAAGTAGCAGCGGCTCTGGGCGTCGCAACCGGCGCCCGGGCCGCCGTGGATGAATACCACCGGCAGACCTTCTGGCGAGCCGCTTTCGTCGACATACAGCACATGCGGCGCTTCCACGGCCAGATCGTGCCGGGCGTAGGGTTTGATCTGCGGGTACAGGGTCTGCATTGCGCACTCCGTGTGAGGATTATTCGGCCGTGGGCCATCATAAACCTGAATTGCGCTTTGAGCACTGCCCGCGCTGATGCCGCCACACCTCGAGGGCACATATATCTACCTCCAGCAGCTCAGACAGGCCCGCGATAGTCCCTCGCCCCAAATCAAGCAAGGGCTTCGCCATGCCAACTGCAGTCACTGCCGTACCTAGTGTTCATTACGCCACCATCGAGCGCAGAATCCCCACCTGGCTCAAGCAGGCTCCGCCAGAAACCCAGAGCGCGATGCGCAACTGGCATCAAGCCCCTGCCTGGCTGGCGACGGCAATCCAGCAACAACCGGAAGTCGCCAAGGCATGGCAGGAAGAGCACGCACGTCACCGCGAGCACCAGGTGCAGGTGCACAAGCTGTTCGAAAAGCTTCCAACCCTGGAAGCGTACACCACCAAGACACTCACCGAAGCCATCAAGCAGCGATTCAGGCTTGACCTGGACGTGCGCAACACCTACCTCGTCGATGCCCGCCAGATCGAAACGACCAATGCCATCGACAGCCGCCAGGCCGTCGACCGGGCTACACGCTCGCTGCTGCACTGCGCCTTGCACAACTTCGACCAGGATGCCGCTGCCGAACATGGCATGGACGCGCCCGCCTCCCTGCTCAAGAGGTCGGTCATAGTCGATCACCGGCGCTTCATGGGCACCGTGCCGATCAACAATGCACTGGATATCGCCGCCGAAGATTTCGCCGATTTGTGTCGTACGCTGGATATCGGCGGCAAATACCATCAACAGGTACATGCCATCTACTATCCAGCGGCCACGCCGCCACTCGGCGCGGATGAAGCCGCACTGGCCGTTTATGAAACACTGGGGCGTGCAGAGGTCTCGGCATTCCGGCAATCACTGCATTTTGCCCGCCTCAAGGGGGATATCAGCGAGGCGCTATATTCCGCCGCTCTTGCCACGCCACTTGACCAGGCGCCATCGCCCTCTTCGCCGGTGACGTTCAGCCTGCTCGACTTGTGGGAAGCCGAGCTGACCGGCGTTGTGCTCATCACCCTGCAAGCTGAAGAGCATCAGGCAGTGGCGCTGTACATCCCCGAAGACAGCACCACGCCCCTCAAGGAATTCGCCAGCCAGGAAGCCATGAACGAAGAGTTGCGCGACAGGCTCCAGGCCGATATCGGCTACCTGGACAGGCACCTCGCCGACCGTGACAAAGCGCTGATAACCACCCGTCTGAAGGACCGGCTAATGCCCCTGGCCTGGAGTGTCCGCGGCCTGCATGAGCGTGTTCCGGACCCGCACGCCACCCTGTATCCGGTCAAAAAGCCTTTCAGCCACGCCTTTCAGGGCGTGATGACGTTCCAGAAGACCCAGCGTCATGAGAAGGATGTGCTGTTCCACGCCACGCCAACCGAAATCGTCGATCGGCGCACCGCCCAAGCCCACCGCGAGCTGATTGCCGGCCGTGTGCTCACGGCCTTGAACATCGCCGGCTTCTTCGTGCCAGGGCTTGGCGAGGCAATGCTTGCTGTTTGCCTGGCCCAGCTGGCCCATGAGGTGTATGAAGGGATCGACGCCTGGGAAAACGACGAGCGTGATACTGCCTATGGCTATCTGGTCGATGTGATCGAAAACGTGGCCATCATGGCCGCCCTCAGCGCAGCAGCCAAAGCTTTGAGAGGCTTGCACGGCAGCGAAACCGGCACGTCGCTGGAAGGGCTGGAGATTGAAGAGCCAGAGGATGAGGAGCCAGGGATAACCCGTATTCCGGTAGAAACGCCTTCATTCATCGAAGAACTGGAAGACGTGGAAACATCCGATGGTCAGACGCGGTTGTGGAAACCCGACCTCACGCCCTACCAGAGTCACGAGACGCTGCCCCATGACCTGGTACCGGACGAACTGGGCCTACGGCATCACCAAGGCAAACGCTGGCTGGTACTGCAAGACAATCAGTACATCGTCAGCCAAACGCCAACGACTGGCGAATATCGTTTGCAACACCCTGCAAGTCCTCGCCGTTACCAGCCGCCAGTGCGGCACAATGGTGCCGGAGCATGGTTGCACGTTACGGATAAGCCACTGAGTTGGTCGGGCATGACACTCCTGCGCCGCATCGGCCACTTGAGTGGGCACTTCGACGAGCCGACGCTGCAACGGATTATCGCCGTCAGCGGCGTACACGAAGACGAGCTGCGCCGGGCCCTGGCCGAAAGCCAGCGGCTGCCGGCCTTGCTGGAAGACACCCTGCAACGCTTCAAGCTGGACGAAACGGTCCGCCGGCTGGCGGACGAGAGCACTCGGCCCGCTGAGTTCGCCAGGGCCTACGCCAGCCTTTCGCGCGACCTGGCGCCGGGTGCCGAGGCCATCCAGAGGGCGTATCCGAAATTGCCGTCAGCAGTCGCCGATGAGCTGGCGCGCGAGGCCAGTGCCCTCGAACTGCAGATGCTCGACAGTGGCAAGGTACCACTGCGCCTTGGCGAGGAGGCCCGCGTCTACCAGCAACAAATTCGCCTCGCCCGCGCCTGCGAAGGGCTGTACCTGTCCAGCGTGCCGAGCTGGGATGGCGACCTGTTGATCATGCATACGCTCGAACGCTTGCCAGGCTGGCCTGCACAGACCAGGCTCCGGCTGCTCCAGCGCATGTCCTGGCCGACCCAGGATCATGCCATAGGCACGCCGGGCACTCGCCCATACACGACCATCACCCATGCTTCGGCAGGGTACATCGTCCACGACGAAAGCCTGCCCAGTGCGGCGGTCAAGGTGTACCCAAGCCTTTACGCTGCATTGTACGAGGCACTGCCCGCGGCGATGGCGAGCATGGACGTCACCGATCAGCAAGCGCTGCAGCGCCTTGTACAGGAAAGCCCGTTACTACCCCGCCCGGCGCTGAGGGTGCTGCTGGGCATGCAGCCCGTACGCCCCGGCTACCGTTCTCCCATGCGCCTGGCCGATGGCCGCCTGGGCTACCCGCTCAGTGGCGGCGGCCCGGCCACCCACGGCATCACCCGTCAGCGCCTGCTCGAAGCTATCGAAGCCACAGGGCTCGCCACACGCACCGGCCGCTCGGCAGATCAGATTCTGCTGGCACTTGCCAGCCGCGGCCGTACACAGCTGCAGATATTCGAGCATTTGCAGACGCTGGTGGAGCAACGCAACGAGCTGCAAAGCAGCCTGGACGATTGGAGCGAAGCCATTTCGCCGGCAAGCGACCAGGCAGCCCACGACTACGACAGCCTGCGTGACTCGATCATGCAACATTGGTACGAGACTGCGCTGGAGGAGAGCGCAGAGCCCACGACCGAACTGCGTATCGCCCGCGTCCCACTTGCCGACGTACCCCTCACCTTGCCCGCTTTTTTCAACACACGCGTGCGCAGCTTGAGCCTGATCGACTTACCGTCAGGATCGCTGGCGGGCTGGGCGCAAAACGAGCGCCTGCTGCAGCGCTTGCTCAGGCAGATGCCGCAGATCGAGTCGCTGGAAATCAGCCGTCCGTTTGACCCCAGGGCAACGCCCTCGCCCTTCCTGTTCAGCGTGCCCACCATCACCGAGTGCCTGCCAGCGTTGCAACGGCTGGTGCTCACCAACCAGAACATGACGCTTTCCGAAAGCGACCTGAACCTGCTGTCAGGGCTTCGCCAATTGAGATACCTGGACCTGAGTGGTAACCGGCTGGCGCAGGGCAACAGGCCAAGTTTCCATGAATTGACCCTGGACTACCTGGGCCTGGACCAGATGCAGCTGGTCCAATGGCCGATCGGGATTGGCAGCGACGCCCTGGCGCGCATTTCCCATCTGTCGTTGCGCCACAACAATCTCAGGTCGTTGCCCTCGTTCCTGCTTCATGAAGCGGACATGCTGACCACCCCACCGGTGATCTCGCTGGAAGGCAACAGCATCAATGAATCTCACCTGCAGCGATTGTTGCTGAACGAGCGCGTCGACACCTCGGGCATCACCACGGACCAGCCAGAGGCACTGTCCGAACAACTTGCACGCATTCGCGATGAGCGACGACAGATGCGCGATGCGATCGATGGCTGGGCCCAGGCATCCAGTTCGAGCAACCCATTGACCCAAGCCGCGCTAGCGGACAGGCAACGTATCGCGTCAGCGATCGGTCAATTCTGGGAACAACAGGAGCAGGGCCAGTCCTACCTGCGCCTGCAACTCGAGGACGTGGCCATAGAACATTTCCCCAGGCGGCTTCCAGCGTTCTTCGGCGCCCGCGTACGCGCACTCAGCCTGACGCGGTTGCGAGGCAGCGCCTCACAGCTCGATGAACTACTCAGCCGGTTCCCTAACATCAGCCGGTTGACCATCGATGAACACCAGGCCGCCATGCCCTCGCTGGCATCCGCTCTGGCTCGCCTTCCCCAGCTCACCTTCCTGGAGTTTCGCAACATGGGCCTTGAGGTCGATCAGGCCATGCTCGACATTTTCGCAGGGCTGCGAAACCTGACGTCGCTGGACCTGTCGGGCAACCGCATGGGCAGCATCGACCGGGTGCCCGCATCGCTGGCCAGCAACCTGCAGTCACTCGCATTGACCAACATGAACCTGCAAGCCTGGCCCAGCTGGTGTGACAGTTTGCTGCCACTGGAACTTCTCGACCTGAGCTCGAACAACATCACCCAGTTGCCCGAGCACATCCTGTCGAACCTGAACAATCCCATGCCGATCTCGTCGATCGCCTTGTTCGACAACCCGTTGCCTCTTGAAACCATCCTGCGGGTACGCACGTTCTCGGACAGCCAGCACAGCTATTCCTTTGCCCTGGATATCCCCGACGACCTGATGTTCTTCGATACTTCCAGCGAAGGATCTCTCGACCATCCTCACTTCCCACTGCTGGGCGATGATACGCCCAGGCTGGAGGACTGGATGCTGGGTAGCGAAGCACAGAATGCCGCATTGCAGGACTGCTGGGAGCGACTCGAAGGCAGTGATCTGTTGCGTCTGGCGGGCCGTTTGCACAATGCCGCCCCATACGTTGACCCGAATACGCGAGCCACCTTCTGCGAACGGGTGCGCTTGATGCTGGTGGTGGCTGCAAGCAACGAAACCGAACGCCCGATCATGGAGAGCATCGCTGCTGCGGCATTGCCCGACCCGGCAACCGGCTCGCAGACCTGCCACGATGGAGCGCTGCAGGAGTTCAACAATATTGAACTGTATTTGATGAGCCAACGCCTGTTGATCGACGCCGGCGATTCCCTGCAAGCACTGCGTCGTCGCCTGTTGCAACTTTTCCGGATCGAACAGCTGGAGCTGATGGCCAACCAACGGACTGGCACGGGTGACCGGGTATCGGTACGCCTCGCCTACCGACGGGAACTGGCCAAGGAACTGGACCTGCCGATCGCCGACAGCATGCGTTTTCGAGGTGCTGCGAACCTGGCGCGCGATGAGCTATCCAGCGTGCTGGAGAAGGTCCGGAAAAGTGAACTGAGCGATGCACTGGTCGAATACATGCTGGCGAATACGGATTGGACCACGCGTCTGCGAGCCGAATTTGCCGACCGCTTCGCCGAAATAGAAGCACGTTTCCGCCTGCGGGTGCTTGAGCTGGCAAGCAAGGACCACTCGCTTCAGGACGAGTTGAACTTGCAGCAAGGCCTGCAAGATGACAAGGATCAGGAAGAGAGGGAGCTACTGCGCGAACTCACCATCAAGCAAATCAACAACAACTGAGCAGTAGTGACTGGCGACGCGAACAACCTGCATCGCGTCGCCATTCTCACCGGTGAACTTCACCGCCCGTAACGCGCCTCACCCCAGTCCAGCAGCGCCTGCAGAAGCTGCTTCAACACCTCCTGTGTCGGGCGTGCCAGGTTTTCGCGGTACTCGAACGGCTCGGCTTCTTCCATATAGGTGCTCTGCGCCAGTTCCAGCTGCACCGCATGGATGTGGTTGGCCGGATCACCGTAATACCGGGTGATATGCCCGCCCTTGAAGCGGCCATTGAGCACGTGGCTGTAGCCTTGGGCCTGGGCACAGACCTCTTTCAGCTGTTCGGCCAGAGCCGGGTCGCAGCTGGCGCCGTTGAAGGTACCCAGGTTGAAATCCGGCAGCTTGCCGTCGAACAGGTGCGGGATCAGCGAACGGATCGAATGGGCGTCCCACAGCAGGGCGTAGCCGAATTCCTCGCGCAGCCGCGCCAGCTCACGACGAATCGTGTCGTGGTAGGGGCGCCAGATCTGCTCCAGATACTGCTTGCGCTCCTCGCCTGTCGGCACCAGCCCGTCCTTGAACAATGGCTCGCCATCGAACAGTGTGGCCGGGTACAGGCCAGTAGTGGCGCCGACGTAAAGTGGTTTGTCGTCATCCGGCCGGTTCAGGTCGATGACGAAACGCGAATACTCCGCGGCTACGACACTGGCGCCCATCTCGCGGGCAAAGTCATACAACCGCGGAATATGCCAGTCGGTGTCCGGCAGGCTGCGCGCCTGCTCGACCAGGCCGTCTCGAACAGCCGGCGACAGTTTCAGGCCAGCGTGGGGCATGCTGATCAGCAGCGGCAGGCGCCCCTGGTGAAAACTCAGTACCTTGTCCATCGTGCCTCACTCAGTTGGAAATCTCGTGGCCCTTGCGCACCACGCGCTTGGGCAGGTCGCCGCCCAGCCAGTAGGCCAGGTCGGCGGGGCGTTCGATCTGCCAGGCGACGAAGTCGGCGACCTTGCCCACTTCCAGCGAGCCATGGCTGTCGCCCAGGCCCAGCGCCGTTGCAGCGTGCACGGTGACACCGGCCAGTGCCTCTTCCGGCGTCATGCGGAAGCATGTGCAGCCCATGTTCAGCATCAGCCGAAGCGACAACCCTGGCGAGGTGCCGGGATTGAGGTCGCTGGCCAGGGCGATCTTCACGCCGTGGCGGCGCAGGGCGTCCATCGGCGGCAGCTGGGTTTCGCGCAGGAAGTAGAACGCGCCCGGCAGCAGCACGGCGACCGTGCCGGCTTTTGCCATGGCAATGGCGTCGTCCTCGGTCATGAACTCCAGGTGGTCAGCCGACAGCGCCTGGTAGCGCGCCGCCAGGCTGGAACCGTGCAGCGACGACAACTGTTCGGCGTGCAGCTTGACCGGCAGGCCCAGTTCGCGCGCCTTGATGAACAGCCGCTCGACCTGGACCGGGGAGAACGCCAGGTGTTCGCAGAAGGCATCCACTGCGTCCACCAGGCCTTCGGCGGCCAGGGCCGGCAGCATTTCATCGCAGATGTGCGCGATATAGTCATCAGCCCGGCCGACGTATTCCGGCGGCAAGGCATGGGCTGCCAGACAGGTGGCGCGCACCGCCAGCGGCAACTCGTCGGCCAGGCGCCGGGCCACACGCAGCATCTTGCGCTCGTTGGCCAGGTCCAGGCCGTAGCCGGACTTGATCTCGATGGTGGTCACGCCATCGCGCATCAGCGCCTGGACCCGCTGGCGAGCACTGGCGAACAGCTCGTCCTCGCTGGCCGCGCGGGTGGCCCGCACAGTGCTGGCGATGCCACCGCCCTGTGCGGCGATTTCGGCATAGCTCACACCCTGCAGGCGCTGCTCGAACTCGCCGCTGCGGTTGCCACCGAACACCGCATGGGTGTGGCAGTCGATCAGCCCCGGGGTAACCCAGGCGCCGCCCAGGTCCACCGTACGTTCGGCCTCGACCGACGCCAGCTCGACGCGTGGGCCGATCCACTCGATCAGCCCGGCGTTGGTGACAATGGCCGCGTCCTCAATGGCCGAGTAACGGCCCTCGGCCATGGTTGCCACATGGCAGTGCTGCCAGACGGTTCTCATACATCGACTCCTTTACTTAGCGGTGCAGCTCGGCCGGTTCCGCTACTGGCTTGCCCTGCCCTGCGCGCGGCTTGCACCACAGCAGGTAGGACGCCACCAGGAACACCACCCAGACCACGCCGACGAGCAGTGCCGCCTGGGTATCCGGGAAGTAACCGAGCACGCCAAAGATGAACACCATGAACGCAATGGCCATGGCCGGGCCGTAAGGCCAGAATGGTACCGGGAACTGCAGCTGGGCCACTTGTTCACGGCTCATGCTGCGGCGCATGGCAACTTGGGTGAGCAGGATCATCAGCCACACCCACACGGTGGCGAAGGTGGCGATCGAGGCGATCAGCAGGAACACGTTCTCCGGAATCAGGTAGTTGAGCAGCACGCCGATCAGCAGCGCAGCACCCATCACCACCACGGTCATCCACGGCACGCCGTGCTTCGACAGCTTGCTGAAGCCTCGCGGTGCGTGGCCTTGCTGGGCCAGGCCGTACATCATGCGGCCGGCGCCGAAGATGTCGCTGTTGATGGCCGAGATCGCGGCAGAAATCACCACGATGTTCAGCAGCGCGGCGGCAGAGCCGATGCCCAGGTTACTGAAGATCTGCACGAACGGGCTGCCCTGGCTGCCGATCTGCGGCCATGGGAACAGGCACATCAGCACGAACAGGGTAAGCACGTAGAACAGCAGGATGCGCAGCGGCACGGCGTTGATCGCCTTGGGGATGACCCGCTGCGGGTCCTTGGCCTCACCGGCGGTGACGCCGATGATCTCGATGCCGCCGAACGCGAACATCACCACGGCAAAGGAAGCGATCAGGCCACCCACGCCATTGGGCATGAAGCCGCCGTGGTCGAACAGGTTGCTGACACCCACTGCCTGCCCGGTGCCTACCTGGCTGAAGCCGAAGGCCATGATGCCGAGGCCGGCCAGGATCATCGCCACGATGGCGCCGACCTTGAGCAGCGACAGCCAGAATTCCATTTCGCCAAAGACCTTGACGTTGCACAGGTTGAGGCCGCCGATCAGGAAGACGATGCCCAGCACCCAGATCCAGCGGGCCACTTCCGGGAACCAGAAGCCCATGTAGATACCGAAGGCGGTGACGTCGGCGATGGCGACGATGACCATCTCGAAAGCGTAGGTCCAGCCGAGGATGAAGCCGGCCATGGGGCCGAGGTAGGTGCTGGCGTAGTGGCCGAACGAACCGGCGACCGGGTTGTGCACAGCCATTTCGCCGAGGGCGCGCATGACCATGAACACGGCAGCGCCGCCGATCAGGTAGGCCAGCAGCACCGCCGGGCCGGCCATCTGGATGGCCGAGGCGGAGCCGTAGAACAGGCCGGTGCCGATGGCAGAACCGAGGGCCATGAAGCGGATGTGGCGGGCACTTAGCCCGCGTTTTAGACCTTGAGCTTGTTGCATGTCACGTCCTTAAATTGTTTTTGTGGTCGTGAGATCGAGGGGGGCTGCCTTGCAGCCCTTTCGCAGCACAAGGCTGCTCCTACAAGGGAGCGCGTCGCCTTTGCAGGAGCAGCCTTGCGCTGCGAATGGGCCGCACAGCGGCCCCTGGGGGCATTACAGGCTTGGCAGCACACCAGCCGGCAGCAGGCCGGTCAGGCGACCCTTGGCCAACAGTTCCACGGCCTTTTCGATGTCGGGCGCGAAGAAGCGGTCACGGTCGTAGTGCGGCACCTCGCTGCGCAGCGCCTGGCGCGCCTGCTCCAGCTTGGCCGAAGTTTTCAGGCCCTTGCGCAGGTCCAGGCCCTGGCAGGCGCCCAGCCATTCGATGGCCAGCACGCCACGGGTGTTTTCGGCCATTTCCCACAGGCGCTTGCCGGCAGCCGGGGCCATCGACACGTGGTCTTCCTGGTTGGCCGAGGTCGGCAGGCTGTCGACACTGTGCGGGTGAGACAGGGCCTTGTTCTCGCTGGCCAGGGCAGCAGCGGTGACCTGGGCGATCATGAAGCCCGAGTTGACCCCGCCGTTTTCCACCAGGAACGGCGGCAGCTGGGACATGTGCTTGTCCATCATCAGCGAGATACGGCGCTCGCTGAGCGAGCCGATTTCAGCGATGGCCAGGGCGATGTTGTCGGCGGCCATGGCCACCGGCTCGGCGTGGAAGTTACCGCCGGAAATCACGTCACCTTCGGCAGCGAACACCAGCGGGTTGTCCGACACGGCGTTGGCTTCGATGCCCAGTACCTCGGCGGCCTGGCGCAGCTGGGTCAGGCAGGCGCCCATGACCTGTGGCTGGCAGCGCAGCGAGTAAGGGTCCTGGACCTTGTCGCAGTTCTTGTGCGACAGCGACACTTCGCTGGAGTCGCCCAGCAGGTCACGGAAGCAGGCAGCGGTGTCGATCTGGCCGCGCTGGCCACGCACTTCGTGAATGCGCGCATCGAATGGCGAGCGCGAGCCCAGTGCGGCTTCGACGCTCAGGCCGCCGCAGGCGATGGCAGCGGCGTACAGGTCCTCGCCCTGGAACAGGCCACGCAGGGCATAGGCGGTGGACGCCTGGGTGCCGTTGAGCAGGGCCAGGCCCTCCTTGGCAGCCAGGGTCAGCGGCTCGAGGCCGGCCACGGCCAGGGCTTCGGTGGCTGGCAGCCACTGGCCCTTGTAGCGGGCCTTGCCTTCACCCAGCAGCACCAGCGACATGTGCGCCAGCGGGGCGAGGTCGCCGGAGGCGCCCACCGAACCCTTCAGCGGGATGTGCGGATAGACTTCGGCGTTGACCAGGGCAATCAGCGCGTCGATGACTTTGCGACGGATGCCGGAGAAACCACGGCTGAGGCTGTTGATCTTCAGCACCATGATCAGCCGCACCAGGTCGTCATCCAGCGGCGCGCCGACACCGGCGGCGTGGGACAGCACCAGCGAGCGCTGCAGGTTTTCCAGGTCGTGGCTGGCGATGCGGGTCGAGGCCAGCAGGCCGAAACCGGTGTTGATGCCGTAGGCGGTACGGTCTTCGGCAATGATCTGCTCGACGCAGGCAACGCTGGCGTCGATGGCCGGCGCGGCGCTGGCGTCCAGTTGCAGGCGCACGGGCGCGGCATGGATGGCGCGCAGCTGGGCCAGGGTCAGGGTGCCGGGCTTGAGGGTCAATTCGGTCACTTCACTACTCCAATCGCGTGGAGCCGCAGGCCCGTTTGTGAGTGCCTGCGTGCTCCTTCTTGTTGTTCAGTATCACCCCTCGTGGGGTGCGATCCAAAGCGTGGCGATCAGCCAGTGATCATCGGCAGGTCCAGGCCCTGCTCCTTGGCGCACTCGATGGCGATGTCGTAACCGGCATCGGCATGACGCATCACACCGGTCCCTGGGTCGTTGGTCAGCACGCGAGCGATACGCGCGGCGGCTTCATCGGTACCGTCGCAGACGATGACCATGCCAGAGTGCTGGGAGAAGCCCATGCCTACGCCACCACCGTGGTGCAGCGAAACCCAGGTAGCACCGCCGGCGGTGTTCAGCAGGGCGTTGAGCAGCGGCCAGTCGGAGACAGCGTCGGAACCGTCGCGCATGGCTTCGGTTTCACGGTTGGGGCTGGACACCGAACCGGAGTCCAGGTGGTCACGACCGATCACGATCGGTGCCGACAGCTCGCCGCTGCGTACCATTTCGTTGAACGCCAGGCCCAGCTTGGCGCGCAGGCCCAGACCAACCCAGCAGATACGTGCTGGCAGGCCCTGGAAGCTGATGCGCTCGCGAGCCATGTCCAGCCAGCGGTGCAGGTGGGCGTCGTCGGGGATCAGTTCCTTGACCTTGGCGTCGGTCTTGTAGATGTCTTCGGCATCACCGGACAGCGCCGCCCAGCGGAACGGGCCGATGCCACGGCAGAACAGCGGGCGGATGTAGGCCGGCACGAAGCCAGGGAAGTCGAAGGCATTGGCCACGCCTTCTTCCTTGGCCATCTGGCGGATGTTGTTGCCGTAGTCGAAGGTCGGAACACCCTGCTTCTGGAAATCGAGCATGGCTTGCACGTGCACGGCCATCGACTGCTTGGCGGCCTTGACCACTGCAGCCGGCTCGGTCTGCGCGCGGTCGCGGTACTGTTCCCAGGTCCAGCCGGCTGGCAGGTAACCGTTCAGCGGGTCGTGGGCGCTGGTCTGGTCGGTGACCATGTCCGGGCGCACGCCACGCTTGACCAGCTCTGGCAGGATTTCGGCAGCGTTGCCGTGCAGGGCGATGGAGATGGCCTTGCCTTCGGCGGTGTACTTGGCGATACGTGCCAGAGCGTCGTCGAGGTCAGTGGCCTGCTCGTCGACGTAACGGGTTTCCAGGCGGAAGTCGATACGGCTCTGCTGGCATTCGATGTTCAGCGAGCAGGCACCGGCCAGGGTGGCGGCCAGTGGCTGGGCGCCGCCCATGCCGCCCAGGCCGGCGGTCAGTACCCACTTGCCTTTCAGGCTGCCGCCGTAATGCTGGCGACCGGCTTCGACGAAGGTTTCGTAGGTGCCCTGGACGATGCCCTGGCTACCGATGTAGATCCAGCTGCCGGCGGTCATCTGGCCGTACATGGCCAGGCCCTTGGCGTCCAGTTCGTTGAAGTGTTCCCAGTTGGCCCAGTGCGGCACCAGGTTGGAGTTGGCGATCAGTACGCGCGGGGCGTTGCTGTGGGTCTTGAACACGCCGACCGGCTTGCCCGACTGCACCAGCAGGGTTTCGTCGTCTTCCAGGCGGGTCAGGGTCTCGACGATCTTGTCGTAGCACGCCCAGTTACGGGCAGCGCGGCCGATACCGCCGTACACCACCAGTTCTTTCGGGTTTTCCGCGACCTGTGGATCGAGGTTGTTCATCAGCATGCGCAGTGGCGCTTCGGTCAGCCAGCTTTTGGCAGTCAGCTTGTTGCCACGTGGGGCACGGATTTCAACGTCACGGTATTTGTTGTTGTCGGTCACGGGAAAGGTCCTCTGCGGTCGTCCGCGGGCGGGTATGTCGTGGTAGATATACAAACACACCTTTACTTGTATGTACAAGCATGGACAACCAAAATAATTGGACTTTTCCGCTGAATGGCAAAAGAAATGGGGCCGCTGCGCGGCCCTTCGCGGGCTTGCCCGCTCCCACAGAGAGCTCCACTGCCTTCAAGGCGTGCGCTGTACCTGTGGGAGCGGGCAAGCCCGCGAAGGGCTGCGCAGCAGCCCCCGGCTATTTCAACGTGAAACGAGTTCGATCAGGCAGAACCGCCCCTGCACATCCAACCCCAACAACTGGTCATTGCCCTCCAGCCGCAAGCAGTCATACAACCCCAACCGCTGCGTCTCACGCCCGGCAATACCCACCTCGACCTGGCTGCTGGCAGCGAACAGCAACACCGTCGTCGCTGAACTGTACAAACGGCTGGTGCCATCGAACCACTGCAACCGTGCCCGGTAGCGCTGCGGTGCGTAGATCAGGTTGAAATCGCGGATCGCCCCGCCCAGCAGCTTGCAGCTGACCTGGCTCTCGCCACTGAAGGCAAAGGCATCGAAAGGCAGCAACGGCCGGCTGGCCTGGCCGTCGACCAGCAGGCGCATGCCGTCGCCCTGCAACACGGTGATGATTCGCTGGTAGCCGGCGAAGGCGGAAAAGCCACCGGACTCCTCGATATCGGCAATCGACAAGCGCCAGCCAAAGCCGTCCAGGCCTTCGCCACTGTCGCGGGTGATCTCTTCGGTGAAACCGCCACCGTTCTTCCACGGCATGCGCGGGTAGCCCTGCGCACGCAACAACTGCAGCTGACTCATTTACTGAAACGTCCTTCCAGGCGATGACGGGAACCGGGGTGGATCAGCCGCGCGGCGGTCACCGGCTGGCGGCCGGACCAGGTGCGACGGCGGATCAGCAGGCAGGGCTCGCCCCGCTCGATCTGCAACAGGCGGCATTCTTCCGGCTCGGCCAGGATTGCCTCTACCACGTGCTCACCCTCGGTCAGCGGCGCCACCTGCGACAGGTAGGCGTATGGCGTCTGCCGGGTGAAGTCCTGCTTGAGGTAGTCGGGGGCAATCGCCGCATTGACGTAGCGGTCCTCGATCTGCACCGGCAGGCCGTTCTCGAAATGCACGATCAGCGAGTGGAACACTCGCTGGCCTTCGCGCATGTCCAGGGCCAGGGCCCGCTCGGAACCGGCCGTTTCCTCGGTGAGGGTGATCACCTGGCAGCTATGCTGGTGGCCTCGCGCGGCAATTTCGTCGGCAATGTTGTTGACCTCGAACAGCGCCGAACGCCCCTTGGGCTCGGCCACGAAGGTACCGACCCCTTGCATGCGCACCAGCAGGCCTTCGGCAGTGAGCTCGCGCAGGGCGCGATTGATGGTCATGCGGCTGAAGCCCAGCTCGCTGACCAGTTCGCTCTCCGAGGGTACCCGGTGATGCGGTGGCCAGCTGCCGTTGTCGATCTGCTGGATGATCATCTGTTTGACCCGGGCGTACAGCGGAGCCGGGCCCTCGCCCATCTGGGCAACCAGCGCGGAGACAGGAGGTGTCGGCACGGCGTTGGATCCTTGTGCAAATGGAATGAGCGGTAGCTTGCCGCAGTTTACCCGGCAGGCAAACGCCTGTATATGTATATACAAGTTAACAATAACAGGATTTTTACCGATGTCCGCCTACTTCGCCGAACGCGCCCTGCTGCCCACGGGCTGGGCCAGCCATGTCCGCATCGAGGTCACCAGCGATGGCCATGTGGCCCGCATCGAGTCGGGCGCCTCGGCCAAAGGCGCCGAGCGGCTGGCCGGCCCGCTGCTGCCCGGCATGCCCAATCTGCACTCGCATGCTTTCCAGCGCGCAATGGCAGGGCTGGCGGAAGTCGCCGGCAACCCCAACGACAGTTTCTGGACCTGGCGCGACCTGATGTACCGCCTGGTCGGCCAGATCAGTCCGGAGCAGCTTCAGGTCATCGCCCGCCAGCTGTACATCGAAATGCTCAAGGCCGGCTATACCTCGGTCGCCGAGTTCCACTACGTGCACCATGACCAGGCCGGCAGGGCCTACGCCGACCCGGCCGAACTGTCTCACCGCATCAGTGCGGCTGCAGCCGACAGCGGCATTGGCCTGACCTTGCTGCCGGTGCTATACAGCCACGCAGGCTTCGGCGGCCAAGCCCCGAATGACGGGCAACGGCGCTTCATAAATTCCACTGAACAGTACCTGCAACTGCAAGCGCAGCTGGCCCCGCTGCTGGCCGCGCAACCCGCGCAGCAACTGGGTCTGTGCTTCCATTCGCTGCGCGCGGTGACGCCCGGGCAGATCGCCGAAGTGCTGGCAGCCAGCGACAAACAGTGCCCGGTGCATATCCATATCGCCGAGCAGCAGAAGGAAGTCGACGACTGCCTGGCCTGGAGCGGCCTGCGCCCGTTGCACTGGTTGTACGAACATGTGGATGTGGACCCGCGCTGGTGCCTGGTGCACGCAACCCACGCAGAGCCGGATGAAGTCACCGCCATGGCCCGTAGCGGCGCGGTAGCCGGGCTTTGCCTGACCACCGAGGCCAACCTGGGCGACGGGATTTTCCCGGCAGTGGACTATCTGGCACAGGGTGGGCGCATGGGCATTGGTTCGGACAGCCATGTGTCGCTGAGCGTGGTGGAAGAACTGCGCTGGCTGGAATACGGCCAGCGGCTGCGCGACCAGCGGCGTAACCGCCTGTATCGCGGCGACCAGCCGATGGTCGGGCGGACGTTGTATGACGCGGCTCTGGCGGGCGGTGCGCAGGCGCTGGGCCAGGCGGTCGGGGAACTGGCCGTGGGCAAGCGCGCCGACTGGCTGGTGCTCGATGGGCAGGACCCTTACATCGCCATGGCCGTTGGGGATGCGATTCTCAACCGCTGGCTGTTTGCCGGCGGCGATCGCCAGGTGCGGGATGTGATGGTGAATGGGCAGTGGGTGGTGCGCCAGGGGCGGCATGCGCAGGAAGAGCAAAGCGCGCTGGCGTTTGCCAAAGTACTGCGGCAGCTTTTGGGCTGATCTGCCGGCAGTTCTATCGCATTCGCGGGTGAACCCGCTCCCACAGGTCAGGCGCTGAAATCAGATGCG
Organism: Pseudomonas sp. SA233; assembly: GCF_054792385.1. Lineage (NCBI taxonomy): Bacteria > Pseudomonadati > Pseudomonadota > Gammaproteobacteria > Pseudomonadales > Pseudomonadaceae > Pseudomonas > Pseudomonas sp. SA233. The sequence continues at coordinate 5,326,911 of NZ_CP096449.1, forward strand.
GTGCAGTACCTGTGGGAGCGGGTTTACCCGCGAACACCGGCGAAGCCGGTGCCATACATCGCGGTTGCGAGTAGGCTCACACCCACAACTACTCTGAACCTCAGTGCATCTTGACGATTTGCTGGTCCGACGCGCGCCAGATCAGCCGGCTGGTGTCATAACCCTGCTGCCGGGCCTTGGACATCAGGTTCTCGCGCTCCCAGGCTGGTAGCGTCGGCGTACGCGACAGCAGCCACAAGTGCTTGCGGTCCGGGCTGCCGACCACCGCCGTGCGATAGCGATCATCCACATACAGAATCCAGTACTCGCCCCTCGCCACCCCTGGCACCAGTTTGGTGAACCAGTTGTCGAACTCGACCCACAACTTGTCGGTGTGCCCTGGCTCCTGGATGTTCGCATGCCCTTCGGCGCGCAGCCATTCGTCACCCATGGTGCGGCAGCGGTTGAGCACGCCGAGGCTACCATCGAGCCTGAGGTTGTAGTGCGCTTCGGACTGCTCACAGCCGGTCTGGTAGCGCATTGGCAGGCGCGCCAGTTCGTACCACTTGCCCTGGTAGCGCTTGAGGTCGATGTTGCCCGCGGTCTTCGGCGCCAGCGGGTCGTGTACGGAGCCGGCACAACCGCCCAGCAGCAACGCCAGGCATACCCCCATCAGCAGATACACGCGCCTCATTTGAGACCCTGCCCTGAATACATGAGCACCTTGTCAGCCGCGTACTGCACACTGATGAAGCTCTTCTCGTCCCCCCAGGTGCAGCTGCTCATCCCCAGCGCGCCAGAGCACTCGGTCGGCGTGCCGAGCAGCTGCTCGACCTCGGCCTTGTTCATACCGGCCTTGATCTTGGAATAGTTTTCCTGATTGATCTTGCTGCAGGCAGTCAGGACGACGCACAGCGACAACAGGGCGAGGGAACGCAACGACATGAAGGACACTCCTGGAGAGGGGATACAGGCGAGTGGCCTGCAGTGACCTTCGACGGTAAAAACCCTCCCAGGTTCCCTGCTCCCCCTCCTCTACCCCTACGCCATTGGTCGGATGGCCACTACTGTGCGATTAATCACAAAGAATTATCCCGCCCAAACAAAAAGGCCGCCCCTACGTACTGTAGGAGCAGCCTTGTGCTGCGAAAGGGCCGGTAAGGCCAACAGGGATGCATGGGCAGCGAGGGACACTTCGCAGCACAAGGCTGCTCCTACAACGATCCCGACAACCCTGGAATCAGAACCTGGACCCAGGCTCCAGCAAAAAGTCCATCTCTTCGCTGGTACTCGGCCGCTCCAGCACCAGATTGCGGTGCGGGAAGCGCCCGAAACGGGCAATTACCCGCTGGTGCTGCTCGGCATAGTCGAGAAAGCCTTCGAACAACCGGCGGTTGGCTTCGGGTTGCTCGTCCAGCAGCACCTGGTAGCGCTCGACGCACAGGTTCTGCCAGTCCAGCACTTCGGCATGTTCCAGAACCAGCAGCACGAACACCCGCTGTATCGGCAGCAGCTGGTAATCCCAGTTCTTCTGCAAACCCTGCATCGCCACCACCTGGGCACGCCGGTCGCCCTCGAAGGCACGCGGCGTGTCGCGGTAGATCATGCGCGGCAACTGGTCCAGCAGGATCAGCAGGCCCAGCCAGCCCTGCGGGCTTTGCTGCCACTCGTCGAGCCCACCCGCCAGGGCATGCTCGACCAGGTCGCCAAACAGCGCATGGGCGTCGGCATCATGATGCTTGCCGAACCACAGCGTGCTCTTCTCGTCAGCCACGGCCTGGGGACTGGTGCCCCAACCGAACCACCACTCCAGCAACGGCTGCCAAGGTGCGAGCATGACTTACTCCTTGTGGTAGGCGGTGACGCGCTCGACCTCTTCCTTCGAGCCGAGGATTACCGACACACGCTGGTGCAGGCTTTCTGGCTGGATGTCGAGGATGCGATCGTAACCGTTGGTGGAGGCGCCGCCGGCCTGTTCGATGATGAAGGACATCGGGTTGGCTTCGTACATCAGGCGCAGCTTGCCCGGCTTGCTCGGTTCGCGGGCGTCACGTGGGTACATGAACAGGCCGCCACGGGTCAGGATGCGGTGTACGTCGGCCACCATCGAGGCGATCCAGCGCATGTTGTAGTTTTTCTTCAGCGGGCCGGTCTCGCCTGCCAGCAGTTCGCCCACGTAACGCTGAACCGGGGCTTCCCAGTGGCGCTGGTTGGACATGTTGATGGCGAATTCTGCGGTAGTTTCCGGCACGCGAATGTTTTCGTGGGTGAGGACGAAGCTGCCCAGTTCGCGGTCCAGGGTGAAGCCCTTGACGCCGTTGCCCAGGGTCAGGATCAGCATGGTCTGCGGGCCGTAGATGGCGTAACCGGCGGCGACCTGCTGGGTGCCTGGTTGCAGGAAGGCTTTTTCGTTCAGGGTTTCGTTCTGGCTCAGGTATTCGTTAGGGCAACGCAGTACCGAGAAGATGGTGCCGACCGAAACGTTGACGTCAATGTTGGACGAGCCGTCCAGCGGGTCGAATACCAGCAGGTAGGCGCCTTTCGGGTACTTGCCCGGGATCTGGTAGGCGTTGTCCATTTCTTCGGAAGCCATGCCGGCCAGGTGGCCGCCCCACTCGTTGGCTTCCAGCAGGATATCGTTGGAAATCACGTCCAGTTTCTTCTGGACTTCGCCCTGCACGTTTTCAGTGCCCATGCTGCCCAGCACGCCACCGAGGGCGCCTTTGGACACGTGATGGCTGATTTCCTTGCACGCACGCGCCACCACTTCGATCAGGAAGCGCAGATCGGCAGGGGTATTGTTGCTGCGGGTCTGCTCAATCAGATAGCGACTAAGGGTAACGCGGGACATGTATGGCTCCGAAAGGATTGGGGGAGAAAAACCCCCGCAGTTTACAGGGAGAGTTGCAGGCTAGCGAGTGATGAGACTCGCAACGGCTCTCAGACGGCACAATAGGTCGGTAGTTCAGCGCGCGCCAGGCCGGTGGTCTGGTTGTGGGCCCATTCGCGGGCACGCCCGCTCCCACAGGGACTGCACAAGATTTCCAAGGTTGTGCAAATCCTGGGGGAGCGGGCGTGCCCACGAAAAGGCCGGCACAGGCTTACCTCAATCCAGAGCCTTCCAGATCTCGCTGGCATATTCCCGAATGGTCCGGTCCGAGGAGAACCAGCCCATCCGCGCGGTATTCAGCACCGCCATGCGCCACCATTCCTGCGGCGTGTGCCACAGCTCCTCGACCCGTCGCTGGGCATCCCAGTAGGCATCGAAATCGGCACACACCAGGAAGCGGTCATGAGCCACCAGCCCGTCGATCAGCGCGCTGTAGCGCGACGGGTCGTCCGGTGAGAACACCCCGCTGCGAACAGCCTGCAACACATCGTTCAGGCGGCTGGACGCGGCAATCGCCGCACTGGCGCCAAAGTCACCGTCGCGCCGCCTGGCCTCCACCTGCTGCGCGGTAAGGCCGAAGATGAACATGTTTTCGGTACCCACCTGCTCGCTCATCTCGACATTGGCACCATCCAGGGTACCGATGGTCAACGCGCCGTTCAGGCCGAACTTCATGTTGCTGGTGCCGGACGCTTCGTAACCGGCGGTGGAAATCTGCTCGGAAAGGTCCGCCGCCGGGATGATGCTTTCAGCCAGACTGACGTTGTAGTTGGGCAGGAACACCACCTTCAGCAGGCCGCGCACGGTGGGGTCGTTGTTCACCACCCGGGCGATGTCGTTGGCCAGCTTGATGATCAGCTTGGCCTGGTGATAGCTGGCCGCGGCCTTGCCGGCGAAGATCTTCACCCGCGGCACCCAGTCGGTACCGGGGTCGTTGCGCATGGCCTGGTACAACGCCACGGTGTGCAGCAGGTTGAGCAACTGGCGCTTGTATTCGTGGATGCGCTTGACCTGCACGTCGAACAACGCCTCGGGGTTCACCGTAACGCCCAGGCGGTCCTGGATGATGCTGGCCAGGGCACGCTTGCTGTGCAGGCGCTGCGCGGCGAACTGCTTGCGGAAACCGCTCTTGTCGGCGAACGGTACCAGATTGGCCAGGCGTCCTTCGGGGTCGTCCAGCAGCTCAGGGCCCAGCGCCTCGATCAGCATCGCGGTCAGCTGCGGGTTGGACTGGTACAGCCAGCGGCGGAAAGTAATGCCATTGGTCTTGTTGTTGATCCGTTGCGGGTAGAGCTTGTGCAGCTCGGCGAACACCGTGCTTTTCATCAGCTTGCTGTGCAGCGCCGACACACCGTTGACGCTGTGCGAGCCGAGGAACGCCAGGTTGCCCATGCGCACCCGGCGGCCATTGTCTTCCTCGATCAACGACACAGCCCGCAACACGTCGAAGTCGTGCAGGCCTTTCGCCCGCAGCGCGTCGATGTGGTAGGCGTTGATCAGGTAGATGATCTGCATGTGCCGCGGCAGCATGCGTTCCATCAGCGCCACCGGCCAGGTTTCCAGGGCTTCGGGCAGCAAGGTGTGGTTGGTGTAGGCCAGGGTGCCGACGGTCAGCTCCCAGGCGGTATCCCAAGGGATCTCATGCTGGTCGACCAGCAGGCGCATCAGCTCGGCCACGGCGATCGACGGGTGGGTGTCGTTGAGCTGGATGGCCGCCGCATCCGGCAGGTTGAGCAGGTTGTCGTGCATGTTCAGATGGCGGCGCAGCAGGTCCTGCAACGAAGCCGAGACGAAGAAGTATTCCTGGCGCAGGCGCAGTTCCTGGCCCGCCTCGGTGCTGTCGGCCGGGTACAGCACCCGCGAAATGCTTTCGGCCCGTGCCACCTCGGCCACCGCGCCCAGGTGGTCGCCGGCATTGAAGCGTTCCAGGTGCAGCTCTTCCAGCGCCCGCGCACGCCACAGGCGCAGGGTATTGACGCTGGCCCCGCGCCAACCGACCACCGGGGTATCGTAGGCCACCGCCCGCACGGTCTCGCCCGGCCACCACACCTGACGCTGCTGGCCGTGGGTGTCGTGCACCGTTTCGACGCTGCCGCCAAAGCTGATGGGGTAGATCACCTCGGCGCGCTCGAACTCCCAGGGGTTGCCGAAGTCGAGCCAGTTCTCGGTCTGCTCCTGCTGCCAGCCATCGACCATGGCCTGACGGAACAGCCCGTGCTCATAGCGGATGCCATAACCGTGAGCAGCGATGCCCAGGGTCGACATGCTCTCCATGAAGCACGCCGCCAGGCGGCCCAGGCCACCGTTGCCCAGCGCAGCATCGGGCTCGAGCAGGCGAATGCGCTCCAGGTCCACGTTCAGCCCTTCCAATGCGTCGCGGGCAATGTCGAGCAGGCCCAGGTTGCTCAGGCTGTCATACAGCAGCCGGCCGATGAGGAATTCGAGAGAAAGGTAATAGACCCGCTTCTGGCTGCGGCGATACGCCTGGCGGGTGTGGTCCATCCAGTGATCGACCATGTGATCGCGCGCGGCCAGGGCGATGGCCTCGAACCAGTCGTGGTCGAAGGCGTGCTCTGGGTCCTTGCCAACCGCGTAGGTCAGCTTGTCCAGTACAGCGGCGCGAAATTCGGCCACCTCGGCGTCACGAGCTTTGGGTTCCTGGGACATGCGGCATCCTCGGGCAAGTTGACGAAAACGGAGGGAGACTGTTGAGCCTAGACCCTTCGACAGGGAGTGACAGTTAGCGTTCGCAGTTTTCATGCCCACTTTGCGATTCCGGCAAAAGGTTGTTCATAAATTGAACAATTCCGGTATCATCGCGCGCCCCAAGACCGTGATACACCCCATAAAGATGAAAACGACCCTGATCGCCGCAGCCGAAGTCGACCGCCTGGAGACCTGGCAGCGCTACACCAGCAACATGTGCCATGGCTGCCATTCGACCTGCTGCACCCTGCCGGTGGAGGTGAAGATCAAGGATCTGATCCGTATCGGTGTGGTCGACGAGTTCGAGAAAGACGAACCGCCGAAGAACATCGCCAAGCGCCTGCAGAAGGACGGCATCATCGAACGCTTCAACCAGAAGTCGGGGATCTTCACCCTGACCCGGATGAGCAATGATGACTGCCTGTATCTGGATCGTAAAAGCCGGCTGTGCACCATTTATGACAAGCGGCCGGATACTTGCCGCAACCACCCCAAGGTCGGGCCGCGGCCAGGTTATTGTGCGTACAAGCCCAAGGTGGTCGGGCGCTGATCGCTAGCCTTCAAGGGCCTCTTCGCGGGCTTGCCCGCTCCCACAAGGGGCGCGCAAATCATGGGTTCAGCGACACACCTGTGGGAGCGGGCAAGCCCGCGAAGGGCCGCAAAGCGGCCACTGCTGGCCAATTATGTGCCAAGCCAGATTTCTACTTTCCGCCAGAGGGAAAGCTCCTGCACGCACCACCCTGCTCCGCCGGTGGATGTTCGGGATAGGTCTGCGGCAGCACGCTGACCGGGCTGGTCGCGATAAAGCCATCAGCAAACTTCGCTTCGACGAACTGCGCCTGCCATCCCACCGCCGGCGGCGTGCGCTGCAGGGTGAAACTCTGCATGGGAGCGAGCGTCTCGGATTGGTAGCGCACCCCGCAGGCAAAACGGAAGTCGCGGTCCTGGCTGTTACTCGCCGTCCAGACCTTAACCGCCACTGGCGGCTCGGAGAATTCGACGCTCATCTGCCCGCCTTGCCCGTTCGGCGACACCTGCACGCTTGGCAGAGGGGCCCCATCGCGCAAGCGCGACACCGCAGGTACCAAGGTACTGACTACCGCTTGACGCACCCCGCCATGGTCGGAGTTCGGCAATACCCTGAGGCTGGTCTGACCCGGCAGGCGCTGCTGATAATCGGTGACCGGGTCAGGGGCGAAGAAATCGTCACCACTGGCGGACACCAAGTACTTGGGAATGGCCAGACGCTGCCTTTTCTCGTTCAGGTACTGCATCGGGTCCATCATCGCCATCAGCTGCTCGAAAGCCGGGGTGCCCAGCTGTTGCAGGACACCAGCCTGCTGGTAGGAACCCAGCGCCAGGGGCCAGTGACCACCATAGCGCTTGCGCAATCCGGCCAGCATGTCCGAAGTATCCGCGACGTCGATCACACTGGGCACGATGGCCATCACCCGCTCATCGGCCAATGCCGTGAGCCATGCGCTCCAGCCGCGCTTGGAGGCACCCGTGATAATGAAGCGGTCCACCGTGAGCCCTTGCCCTGCCAGCTCTTGCTCGGCCAGATCCATCGCCCGGCTTGCCGCCGCGGCCATCGGCACGTGCAGTGGCAATTCCGGCGCGGCGCCGCGAAGCGCATGAGCCCAGGTATGGGCCACGGCGTCATCCTCGCGCAAGGGCTTCTCGTTATCGTTGAAGGTCACGTACTGATTGGGCACATCGCTGATCATGACCACGGCCATCCGTGCCTTGAGGGCGACTTCGCGCAATGCCTCGCGGGTATAGTCCGGGGTTTGCGCCGGTCCGAACCGTACACCGTTGTTCACCACCAGCAAGGCTTTGCCGGGCACGGCATTGTGCGGGATATGCAGCTCGACATCATGCTCCCAGCGGCGCGGCTCAACCACCGGCGCTGGTTCCCAAACCTGCGAAACCATCTGCAAGCGACGGAACGCATACCCAGGCTCGGAGGCTTGCTCGAGCAATACGGCTTCCAAGGGTGCCTGACGCACCTTGCCAATATGGCACTGGACAACATCCTGCGGACGCAGGCTGGCACAATCCTGCAGGGTGCAAGCCTGCAAGCCAGCCATCAGGCAGGGGATGGCCAGCGCTAAACGGTAATTCATGTGCATGCTTCCTGCTTCGAGAAAGCACTTCACGCTATGCATCACAACAAGCGCGCACAAGTCGCAAAAGGCCGTGAAAGATGCCACCTACATCAGCTTGAGATATCACCTACAAAAACCTGCGTCAGACAAACAAAAACGCCCCCGGCCTTTCGACCGGGGGCGTTTTCGTTTCAGCTCAAGCTAGACGATCAAGCTTTGGCTTTCTTGGCAGCGCGGGTACGCTCGCCTTCGTCCAGGATCTTCTTGCGCAGGCGGATCGACTTCGGAGTCACTTCGCACAGCTCGTCGTCCTGGATGAATTCCAGGGCCTGTTCCAGGGTGTGGCGAACCGGCGGTACCAGGGCGATGACTTCGTCTTTGCCCGAAGCACGCATGTTGTCGAGCTTCTTGCCTTTGGTCGGGTTCACGCCCAGGTCGTTGTCACGGCTGTTCAGGCCGATGATCTGACCGTTGTAGATGTCCTGGCCGTGCTCGATGAACAGCTTGCCGCGAGCCTGCAGGGTTTCCAGCGAGTAGGTCAGCGCCTTGCCGGTCTCGATCGAAACCAGTACACCGTTCAGACGACCGGACATCTGGCCGGCTTTCATGGTGTCGTAGCGATCGAAGATCGAGGTCAGGATGCCAGCACCGTTGGTCAGGGTCAGGAACTGGTTACGGAAACCGATCAGACCACGAGCAGGTACGTTGTACTCCAGACGTACACGGCCTTTGCCATCCGGCGCCATGTTGGTCAGGTCGCCCTTACGCAGGCCCATTTCTTCCATGACCTTGCCCTGGGATTCTTCAGGGATGTCGATGGTGACGTTCTCGAACGGCTCCTGCTTCACGCCGTTGACTTCGCGGATGATCACTTCAGGGCGGCCTACAGCCATCTCGAAGCCTTCACGACGCATGGTTTCGATCAGAACCGACAGGTGCAGCTCACCACGGCCGGAAACCTTGAACTTGTCAGCCGAGTCGCCTTCTTCAACGCGCAGTGCAACGTTGTACAGCAGCTCTTTGTCCAGACGTTCCTTGATGTTACGGCTGGTGACGAACTTGCCTTCCTTGCCGCAGAACGGCGAGTCGTTGACCTGGAAGGTCATCGAAACGGTCGGCTCGTCAACGGTCAGTGGCTTCATCGCCTCGACGTTGTTCATGTCGCACAGAGTGTCGGAGATGAACAGCTCGTCGAAACCGCTGATGCAGACGATGTCGCCAGCCTGGGCTTCTTCAACGTCGACGCGGTGCAGGCCGTGGTGGCCCATCAGCTTGAGGATACGGCCGTTACGCTTCTTGCCTTCGGTGTCGATGGCAACAACCGGGGTGTTCGGCTTGATACGACCACGGGCGATACGGCCAACGCCGATAACACCGAGGAAGCTGTTGTAGTCCAGAGCGGAGATCTGCATCTGGAACGGGCCATCGACGTCAACGTTCGGCGCCGGTACGTTGTCGACGATCGACTGGTACAGCGGGGTCATGTCTTCGGCCATGTCGGTGTGGTCCAGACCGGCGATGCCGTTCAGGGCCGAGGCGTAGACAACCTGGAAGTCCAGCTGATCATCGGTGGCACCGAGGTTGTCGAACAGGTCGAAGATCTGGTCCAGAACCCAGTCAGGACGCGCACCCGGGCGGTCAACCTTGTTGATCACGACGATCGGCTTCAGGCCAGCTTCGAAAGCCTTCTTGGTCACGAAGCGGGTTTGCGGCATCGGGCCGTCCTGGGCATCGACCAGCAGCAGCACGGAGTCGACCATCGACATTACACGCTCAACCTCGCCACCGAAGTCGGCGTGGCCGGGGGTGTCGACGATGTTGATGTGGTAGCCGTTCCAGTTGATGGCGGTGTTTTTCGCCAGGATGGTAATGCCGCGCTCTTTTTCCTGGTCGTTGGAGTCCATCACGCGCTCGTCGTTGAGCTCGTTACGCTCCAGGGTGCCGGACTGGCGCAGGAGTTTGTCGACCAGGGTGGTTTTACCATGGTCAACGTGGGCGATGATGGCGATGTTACGCAGATTTTCGATCACAACTGTATCTCGATCAGAGGATTCGGTTGCCGCCAGTGTAGGCGGCGAATATGTACGGTTTGAGGCTCAGCGGGCCCGGTGGTCGGGAGGGCGATGGCGGATGCTGCCGCCATACAGCCCTGGCGTCTTATGCCGGACGATAAACACGCACATTGGCATGTCCCTCACTGAGCAGGTGGTGTGCGTGCAGACGGCTCATCACACCTTTGTCGCAATACAGCAAGTACTGGCGGTTGGCATCCAGCTGCTTGAACTTGCTGTTGATGGCATAGAACGGCATGGCCTGGACTTCGATACCGTCCAGCACCAGAGGTTCGTCTTCCTGGGCATCGGGGTGACGAATGTCGATGACGATCTGGCCGGGCAGCGCCTCGGTCACTTCCTCGATTTCGATGTCCTTGCCCAGTTCGTCGATCACATGGTCGATGGAGATCAACCGGGCGCGTTCCAGGGCGCGCTCCAGCACGGCCATGTCGAACTGCTTCTCTTCATGCTCCATGCGGTGGCGCTTGGCGTGGGTGGTCGGGTTTACCGAGATCACGCCGCAGTATTCTGGCATGTGCTTGGCGAAGTCGGCAGTGCCGATCGCGTAGGCCTGGTCGATGATGTCCTGCTTGTGGCTGGCCAGCAGGGGGCGCAGCACCAGCTTGTCGGTGGCCGAGTCGATGATCGACAGGTTCGGCAAGGTCTGGCTGGACACCTGGGAAATCGCTTCGCCGGTGACCAGGGCATCGATCTCCAGGCGGTCGGCCATGTGCGCGGCACCACGCAGCATCATGCGTTTGAGGGTCACGCCCATGTAGCTGTTGTCGACCTTGTTCAGAATCTCGCCGACCACTTCCTCGAACGGCACGCTGATGAACAGCACGCGCTGGCTGCTGCCGAACTTCTTCCACAGGTAGTGAGCCACTTCCATCACGCCCAGCTCGTGGGCACGGCCACCGAGGTTGAAGAAGCAGAAGTGGGTCATCAGGCCGCGGCGCATCATCTGATAAGCCGCCACGGTGGAGTCGAAGCCACCGGACATCAGTACCAGTGTCTGCTCCAGGGCGCCCAGCGGGTAGCCGCCGATGCCCTGGTGCTGGTTATGGATCACGTACAGGCGCTGGTCACGGATTTCGATGCGCACCAGGACTTCCGGGTTTTTCAGCTCGATGCCGGCGGCGCCGCACTGCTGGCGCAGCTGGCTGCCGACGTAACGGTCGACGTCCATCGAGGTGAAGTCGTGGTGACCACCGCGCTTGCAGCGCACGGCGAAGTGCTTGCCGGCCAGCAGGTGGCCGAAGTGCTGCTTGCACTTGGCGACGATGTCATCGAAGTCGCCGAGCGGGTATTCCTCTACCTGCAGGAAGTGGGTGATACCCGGGGTGCAGGTGAGGCGCTCGATCATCTCGCGCTGGACCTTTTCGTCTTCGACGCGGGTGACCACTTCGAGATTGTCCCAGACACCATCGACCACGAGCTCAGGATCGAGGTCCTTGAGCACGTTGCGGATGTTCTTGCCGAGCTGGCGGATGAAGCGCTTGCGCACCGGCCGGCTCTTGATGGTGATTTCTGGGAAGACTTTGACGATAAGTTTCATTGGTTAACAGCGCGCGCAGGGCCTGCCGAAAATGAGGGGCGCGAATTATAGCGGAAATTGCTCAGGATTTGACCAACTTTTGTACAGAAGGTCGGATTTATATTGCCTGCACCGGCCTCATCGCCGGCAAGCCAGCTCCCACAGGCTATCCACAGTCCTCAAGACCTGCGCCCTACCTGTGGGAGCTGGCTTGCCGGCGATGAGGCCCCCAAAGAAAGCACACAACTCAAGCAATGCACACTATTGGTGCACTGCTACCAAAATTCGCATCTTAAAAGTGCACTTTTCCCCAGCACCCCACTCCCAGATGCCCGCAAACGCCCCCTTTTATCCCGCCCTCGCCATTTTCGGGCACTGGCATGCAATTTGCTCCCTTGTGAGGCAGGTAAGCTTGGCCGACTATCCGCGCCCGGCAACACCCTTTTTCCAGGGCAGCGGCCCACCGCGCTCTAGACCATCCGGAGGACAACATGTCGAAGTCGGTTCAACTCATCAAAGATCATGACGTCAAGTGGATTGATCTGCGTTTCACGGACACCAAAGGCACTCAGCACCACGTGACCATGCCGGCGCGTGATGCACTGGAAGACGACTTCTTCGAAGTCGGCAAGATGTTCGACGGTTCCTCCATCGCTGGCTGGAAAGGCATCGAAGCCTCCGACATGATCCTGATGCCGGTCGACGAAACTGCCGTACTGGACCCGTTCACCGAAGAGCCGACCCTGATCCTCACCTGCGACATCGTCGACCCGTCGAGCATGCAAGGCTACGATCGTGACCCTCGCGCCATTGCCAAGCGCGCCGAAGAGTACCTGAAGAGCACCGGCATCGGTGACACCGTATTCGCAGGCCCGGAGCCAGAGTTCTTCATCTTCGACGAAGTGAAGTTCCAGTCGGACATCTCCGGCTCGATGTTCAAGATCTTCTCCGAGCAAGGCTCGTGGATGACCGGCGCTGACGTGGAAGGCGGCAACAAAGGCCACCGTCCAGGCGTGAAGGGCGGCTACTTCCCGGTTCCGCCGTTCGACCACGACCACGAAATCCGTACTGCCATGTGCAACGCACTGGAAGAAATGGGCCAGACCGTCGAAGTTCACCACCACGAAGTGGCGACTGCCGGCCAGAACGAAATCGGCGTCAAGTTCAACACCCTGGTGAAGAAGGCTGACGAAGTACAGGCGCTGAAGTACGTCGTGCACAACGTTGCCGACGCCTACGGCCGCACCGCCACCTTCATGCCGAAGCCACTGTACGGCGACAACGGCTCGGGCATGCACGTGCACATGTCGATCTGGAAAGACGGCAAGAACACCTTCTCGGGTGAAGGCTATGCCGGCCTGTCCGACACCGCCCTGTACTTCATCGGCGGTATCATCAAGCACGGTAAGGCCCTGAACGGCTTCACCAACCCGTCGACCAACTCCTACAAGCGTCTGGTCCCAGGCTTCGAAGCCCCGGTAATGCTGGCCTACTCGGCTCGCAACCGTTCCGCCTCGATCCGTATTCCTTACGTCGGCAGCCCGAAAGCCCGCCGTATCGAAGCTCGCTTCCCGGACCCATCGGCCAACCCATACCTGGCCTTCGCGGCCCTGCTGATGGCCGGCCTGGACGGTATCCAGAACAAGATCCACCCAGGCGATGCTGCCGACAAGAACCTGTACGACCTGCCGCCTGAAGAGGCCAAGGACATCCCGCAGGTTTGCGGCAGCCTGAAGGAAGCTCTGGAAGAGCTGGACAAGGGCCGTGCGTTCCTGACCAAGGGCGGCGTGTTCTCCGACGACTTCATCGATGCCTTCATCGAGCTGAAGAGCGAAGAAGAAATCAAGGTCCGCACCTTCGTTCACCCGCTGGAATACGAGCTGTACTACAGCTGCTGATCTGATCGGCGCCTCACGCCGATGACATGATCACGAACGGCCTCCTTCGGGAGGCCGTTTTCGTTTCCGTGGCTGCCTCATCGATTTCATACAGAACCGGCAGATGCCGCTGACATTTCGCCGCCCCCTCAGCACGCAGGGTAGGCGTCCCTTCAGTCAAAGGACATCACGCCATGCGCAAACTTCTACCTGCAATGATTACCGTATCCGCCCTCCTCACCGGCTGCGCCAGCAATGGCACCGCGCCAGGCCAGGCAACGTCACAGGTGCTTCACCGCGCCACCGGCAGTTGGGACGGTACTCCCTATCTCGATTACCCCGAAGGACGACCAGTGCTGTCGCTTGTGAAAGTCAGCATTCCTGCCCACACCACCCTTGGCTGGCACTGTCACCAGGCACTCAATCTAGGCTATCTGACCGAGGGGCGACTCGAGGTGGAAACCCGTGACGGCAAGCGCACAAGCCTGGTTGCAGGCCAGACGCTGGCCGAACTTCAAGGGGAAGTGCACCGCGGGCACACCACTGCGCAACCCGCCACTGTCATGGTGTTCCACGCAAGCAATGAAGACCTGGGGTTTTCAACGCCAGAAGCCGAATGCCCGCCAACTGTGCGATAAACCCTGAAACCACCTATGCTCCATATTGGTGCATGCTGTGGACTAACGCCCCCGAATGCATCCCAAAAGCGATCACATGAACCGTTTAATCAGTTCATTCTGGTGCGATTTTTCCCGTTTCCAGGGCTTTATCGGCAAATTCCGCTTCTTTTCGGAGCCTTGGTTTGGTTCTTGCATTTTTTGCCCAAAGACTGGAATCAGCGGATCCACCGCGCGCCCGACCATGGCCGCGCCCATGCCCGACACGCGCCAAAAGAGGTCGACGACGCCCTATGACCATCAGCGATGCCCAGCACCGTCTACTTCTGGACAACCTGACCACCGCCACGCTGCTGCTCAACGCCGAGCTGCGCCTGGAGTACATGAACCCGGCCGCGGAAATGCTTCTGGCAGTGAGTGGCCAGCGCAGCCATGGGCAGTTCATCAGCGAGCTGTTCACCGAGTCGACCGAAGCGCTCAGCTCGCTGCGCCAGGCGGTCGAGCAGGCGCACCCGTTTACCAAGCGCGAAGCGCAGCTCACCTCGCTGACCGGGCAGACCATCACCGTCGACTACGCGGTTACGCCGATCCTGCACCAGGGCCAGACCCTGCTGCTGCTCGAGGTGCACCCGCGCGACCGGCTGCTGCGCATCACCAAGGAAGAAGCCCAGCTGAGCAAGCAGGAAACCACAAAGATGCTGGTGCGCGGCCTGGCCCACGAAATCAAGAACCCCCTTGGCGGCATCCGCGGCGCAGCCCAGCTGCTGGCCCGCGAGCTGCCTGAAGAAGGCCTGCGCGACTACACCAACGTGATCATCGAGGAAGCCGACCGCCTGCGTAACCTGGTCGACCGCATGCTCGGCTCGAACAAGCTGCCGTCGCTGGCCATGACCAACATCCACGAAGTGCTTGAGCGGGTTTGCAGCCTGGTCGAGGCCGAAAGCCAGGGTTGCATCACTTTGGTGCGCGATTATGACCCCAGCCTGCCTGACGTATTGGTCGACCGCGAGCAGATGATCCAGGCCGTACTCAACATCGTGCGCAATGCCATGCAGGCGATCAGTTCGCAGAACGAACTGCGCCTGGGCCGCATCACCCTGCGCAGCCGTGCCCTGCGCCAGTTCACCATCGGCCATGTGCGCCATCGCCTTGTGGCGAGGGTGGAGATCATCGACAACGGCCCGGGCATCCCGCCGGAACTGCAGGACACCCTTTTCTATCCCATGGTCAGCGGTCGCCCGGACGGTACCGGGCTGGGCCTGGCCATTACCCAGAACATCATCAGCCAGCACCAGGGCCTGATCGAGTGTGAAAGCCATGCAGGCCACACCGCATTCTCGATCTACCTGCCCCTGGAACAAGGAGCCACCGCCTCATGAGCCGAAGTGAAACCGTATGGATCGTCGACGATGATCGCTCCATCCGCTGGGTCCTGGAAAAAGCCCTGCAACAGGAAGGCATGACCACCCAGAGCTTCGATAGCGCCGATGGCGTGATGGGCCGCCTGGCACGCCAGCAACCTGACGTGATCATTTCCGACATCCGCATGCCGGGTACCAGCGGCCTCGACCTGCTGGCACAGATCCGTGAGCAGCACCCGCGCCTGCCGGTCATCATCATGACCGCCCACTCCGACCTGGACAGCGCCGTTGCGTCGTACCAGGGCGGTGCATTCGAGTACCTGCCCAAGCCATTCGATGTGGACGAGGCGGTCTCGCTGGTCAAGCGCGCCAACCAGCACGCCCAGGAGCAACAAGGGCTGGATGTGCCGCAGAGCCTGGCGCGCACCCCGGAAATCATCGGTGAAGCACCGGCAATGCAGGAGGTGTTCCGCGCCATCGGCCGCCTCAGCCACTCCAACATCACCGTGCTGATCAACGGTGAGTCCGGTACCGGCAAGGAGCTGGTGGCCCACGCCCTGCACCGCCACAGCCCGCGTGCGGCCTCACCGTTCATCGCCCTGAACATGGCAGCCATCCCCAAGGACCTGATGGAGTCCGAGCTGTTCGGCCATGAAAAGGGCGCCTTCACCGGCGCCGCCAACCTGCGCCGAGGGCGCTTCGAGCAGGCCGACGGCGGCACCCTGTTCCTCGACGAGATCGGCGACATGCCCGCCGACACACAGACCCGCCTGCTGCGAGTGCTGGCCGATGGCGAGTTCTACCGCGTGGGCGGCCACGTACCGGTCAAGGTCGATGTGCGCATCATCGCCGCCACTCACCAGAACCTAGAGTCGCTGGTGCAGGCCGGCAAGTTCCGCGAGGACTTGTTCCACCGCCTGAACGTGATCCGCATCCACATTCCACGGCTGGCCGACCGCCGCGAGGATATCCCCGCCCTCGCCCGCCACTTCCTCGCCCGCGCCGCCCAGGAACTGGCGGTCGAGCCGAAGATCCTCAAGCCGGAAACCGAGGAATTCATTCGCAATCTGCCGTGGCCGGGCAACGTACGGCAGATGGAGAACACTTGCCGCTGGATCACCGTGATGGCCTCCAGCCGCGAAGTGCTGATCGGCGACCTGCCGCCGGAGCTGCTGAACCTGCCACAGGACGCCGCACCAGTAACCAACTGGGAGCAGGCCCTGCGCCAGTGGGCCGACCAGGCGTTGGCGCGTGGGCAGACCAGCCTGCTGGACAGCGCAGTGCCGAGCTTCGAGCGGATCATGATCGAGACGGCGCTCAAGCACACCGCTGGCCGTCGGCGCGATGCGGCACTGTTGCTGGGTTGGGGACGCAACACCCTGACGCGCAAGATCAAGGAGCTGGGGATGAATGTGGCGGGGGGCGATGATGAGGAAGGTGACGAGCACTGAGTTCCAGGTAAACCCATAGTTCTCTGGGGCTGCTGCGCAGCCCATCGCGACACAAGGCCGCTCCTACAGGAGAACGCGATCCCCTGTAGGAGCGGCCTTGTGTCGCGATGGGCCGCAAAGCGGCCCCAAACATTTCAGCCCTTCGATGCACCGATCCTGTGCCCGATGCACCTCACTAAGGCACAAATCCCCTCAAAAAACGGCCAATTCACCCTGAAAGCCCAGATTCACGGGCTTTTCAAAACTGGCACGCCCCCTGCAATAAACAATACATATCCAGTTTCGGGGGCCCTGGTACAGGCAGGCCGGGTGAACCCCTCTTTTATTCGCAACATCGCCAGTTTTGGGGACCTCGGTACAGGCAGGCCGGGCCATCCCCCCTTTATACGCAGTACCCCTTTCGGGGACCCTGGTACAGGCAGGCCGGGATATCCCCTCTTTTATTCGTGCAGTTTCACCTGCAACCGCCAGCGCCCAGCGTCCTCTGCACCGGCCCACTCGCCGTGCAGGGGGCGCGCGGCCACCACCGTCAGCAACAGCCCTTCCTTGCTATTCTGCACCCGCCAACTCACAGGCTTGCCCTGCAGGCTCAGTTGCCCTTGCCGGGCCTTGCCTTGGGCCTGGAACAACAGTGCTACGGTACCGTCCACATTCTCGCCATGCAGCTGAGGCTCTTCGTTGAACCACAGCTCCAGGCCATCCTGCACCACCTCCACCTGCTGCAACTCGCGCTCGTCGGGTGTAGTCAGGCGGCCGATCATCAGCCCTACCATCAAGCCGACGATCGCCAGCGACAGCATCACCCGCGGGAACGCCTTCGAACGCACGTCCGGTTCGGGGGTAGAATGCCCGTCATCTTCACGCTTGGAGCCGTGCATGTTTCACGTCATCCTTTTTCAACCAGAAATTCCGCCGAATACCGGCAACATCATTCGCCTCTGCGCCAACAGCGGCTGCGACCTGCACCTGATCGAGCCCATCAGCTTCGAACTGGACGACAAGCGCCTGCGGCGCGCGGGGCTGGATTACCACGAGTATGCCACGCTCAAGCGCCACGAGAGCCTGGCCGGATGCCTGGAAAGCCTGGGCAACCCACGGCTGTTCGCCTTCACCACCAAGGGCTCGCACCCGTTCCACGAAGTGGCTTACCAGCCGGGTGATGCCTTCCTGTTCGGGCCAGAAAGCCGCGGCCTGCCGGCCGAAGTACTGGACAGCCTGCCGGCCGAACAACGCCTGCGCCTGCCGATGCGGCCGGGGTGCCGCAGCCTGAATCTGTCCAATACCGTGGCTGTGACAGTGTATGAGGCGTGGCGGCAAAATGGGTTTGCCGGCAGTTGATGCGCTGCCGGCGATAGGGCCGGAACAGGCCAACAAAAAAGGCGACCGAAGTCGCCTTTTTTCAAACGCAGCTATTACTGCACAGTCGGCGCTTCGCCGGCTTCCTGCATGCGCTGCATTTCTTGCGCGTACAGGGCGTCGAAGTTGACCGGCGACAGCATCAGGGCCGGGAACGAACCGCGGGTCACCAGGCTGTCCAGGGTCTCGCGGGCGTACGGGAACAGGATGTTCGGGCAGAATGCACCCAGGGTGTGGCTCATCGAAGCCGCGTCCAGGTTCTTGATGAGGAAGATACCGGCCTGCTGCACTTCCGCGATGAAGGCCACTTCGTCACCGTTCTTGACGGTAACCGACAGGGTCAGTACCACCTCGTGGAAGTCGCCTTCCAGGGCTTTCTGCTTGGTGTTCAGGTCCAGGGCAACGCTCGGCTCCCAGGTCTGGCGGAAGATCTGCGGGCTTTTCGGGGCTTCGAACGACAGGTCGCGCACATAGATGCGCTGCATGGAGAACTGAGGGCTGTTGTCTTCTGCAGCAGCGCCGTTGGTCTGTTGGTCAGTCATGGCAGATCCTTATCCTAATGTTTTTGAATGCAGTGCAAATCAGGCCGCCAGCAGCGCGTCGAGCTTGCCGGCGCGCTCCAGGGCATAAAGGTCATCGCATCCACCGACATGGGTGCTGCCGATCCAGATCTGCGGCACAGATGTACGGCCGGCCTTCTGGCTCATCTCGGCACGAACCTGTGGCTTGCCGTCGACCTTGATTTCCTCGAAGGCCACGCCCTTGCTCTCGAGCAGGTACTTGGCGCGCATGCAGTAGGGGCAGTAGTCGCTGGAATAGACGATGACGGGCTTCATATCACTTCACCAGGGGCAGGTTATCGGCTTTCCAGCTGGAAACGCCACCGCTCAGTTTGGCGGCGTTGTAACCAGCCTTGAGCAGCTCGCGGCAGATGGTGCCGGACTGCTGGCCCATCGAGTCGACGACGATCAGGGTCTTCTCTTTGTGCTTGTCCAGCTCGCTCATGCGGTTGACCAGCTTGTCCTGCGGGATGTTCACCGCACCGACGATGTGACCGGCGGAGTATTCCTTGGTCGGGCGGATGTCGATGACCAGGGCTTTCTCGGCATTGACCAGGGCAGTCAGCTGGCCGTTGCTCAGGCTCTGGCCGCCGCGACGGATTTCGTTGACCAGCAGCGCGACCAGCAAAACAACGAAGATCGCCACCAGGATGTAGTGGTTTGTCGCAAATTGAATCAGGTTAGCAACCATCTGGGGTGTTCCACGCGATTGAAAATGCCGGCCAGTATACACAGGCCCTTATTGCCACCAAAGCCCGACGGGCCGGCCGGAAAGGTACCTTCATGTTGCCACATTGGCCACGCTGGTCAGGGAACAGGACGAATATTCGCCGCCGGTGGCGCATTTGCCCTAAAATGCGTGTCTTTATCATCTTTGAACAACCGTGAGTTTGATTGATGACGAGTACGCCCAAACCCCTGGTCCTGATCATCCTGGATGGCTTCGGCCACAGCGAAAGCCCCGAATACAACGCCATCTACGCCGCCAACACACCGGTCTATGACCGCCTGCGCGCCAGCCAGCCGCATGGCCTCATTTCCGGCTCGGGCATGGATGTCGGCCTGCCGGACGGGCAGATGGGCAACTCCGAAGTCGGTCACATGAACCTCGGCGCCGGCCGCGTGGTGTACCAGGACTTCACCCGAGTGACCAAGGCCATCCGCGACGGCGAGTTCTTCGAGAACCCGGTTCTGACCGGCGCCGTGGACAAGGCAGCCAGTGCCGGCAAGGCCGTGCACATCCTCGGCCTGCTGTCGGACGGCGGCGTACACAGCCACCAGGACCACCTGGTAGCCATGGCCGAACTGGCCGCGCAGCGCGGTGCGGAAAAGATCTACCTGCACGCCTTCCTCGATGGTCGCGACACGCCACCACGCAGCGCGCAGTCGTCCATCGAACTGCTCGACGCCACCTTCGCCAAGCTGGGCAAGGGCCGCATCGCCAGCCTGATTGGCCGCTACTACGCCATGGACCGCGACAACCGCTGGGACCGCGTCAGCGCCGCCTACAACCTGATCGTCGACAGCGCTGCCGAATACACCGCCGACACCGCCTTGGCCGGCCTGGAAGCGGCCTACGCCCGCGACGAGAGCGACGAGTTCGTCAAGGCCACGCGCATCGGTGAAGCCGTCAAGGTCGAAGACGGCGATGCGGTGATCTTCATGAACTTCCGCGCCGACCGCGCTCGCGAACTGTCGCGCGTGTTCGTCGAAGCCGACTTCAACGAATTCCCGCGTGCCCGCCTGCCAAAACTGGCCGCCTACATCGGCCTGACTCAGTACTCGGCGAAAATCCCGGCCCCCGCCGCCTTCGCCCCGGCCAGCCTGAACAACGTGCTGGGCGAGTACCTGGCGAAGAACGGCAAGACCCAGCTGCGCATCGCCGAGACCGAGAAATACGCCCACGTCACCTTCTTCTTCTCCGGTGGCCGCGAAGAGCCGTTCGAAGGCGAAGAACGCATCCTGATCCCGTCGCCGAAGGTCGCCACCTACGACCTGCAGCCGGAAATGAGCGCACCGGAAGTTACCGACCGCATCGTCGAGGCCATCGAGCAGCAGCGTTATGACGTGATCGTGGTCAACTACGCCAACGGTGACATGGTCGGCCATACCGGCGTGTTCGAGGCTGCGGTGAAAGCCGTCGAGGCCTTGGATGGCTGCGTCGGGCGCATCGTCGAAGCTCTGGACACGGTCGGCGGCGAAGCGCTGATCACCGCCGACCATGGCAACGTCGAGCAAATGGAAGACGAGTGCACCGGCCAGGCGCACACCGCGCATACCACCGAGCCGGTACCGTTCATCTATGTGGGCAAGCGCAACGTCAAGGTGCGTGACGGCGGCGTGCTGGCCGATGTGGCGCCGACCATGCTGAAGCTGCTGGGGCTGGAAAAGCCGGTAGAAATGACCGGCACCTCGATCCTGGTCGACGCCTGACTCGGTGCCAAAGGGGGCCGCTTTGCGGCCCATTCGCAGCACAAGGCTGCTCCTACAAAGGGCTCATGCAATGCCTGTAGGAGCAGCCTTGAGCTGCGAATGGGCTGCACAGCAGCCCCAATAACACATGAATTCCAGACAAACGCCCCTCTGCACCCGCAGCGAGGCGTTTTTTTTGCCCGCCCGCGCGGGCATACTAGGCCAGTCTCCATCCTTGGTACGCCAAACCCCATGCTTCGCGCCCTGATCCTCCTAGCCCTGTCTTGCCTGCTCAGCCCGGCCTTTGCCGATGAGCGTGCGCAGACCCAGCAGCAACTGGACGCCACCCGCCAGGACATTGCCGAGCTCAAGAAGACGCTGGGCAAGCTCCAGGAAGAAAAGGCCGGTGTGCAAAAGGACCTCAAAGCCACCGAGACCGATATCGGCAACCTCGAAAAGCAGGTGGAGGCCCTGCAGCAAGAACTAAAAAAGACCGAGGGCGAGCTGGAGCGCCTTGATACCGAGAAAAAAAAACTCCAGAGCGCCCGCGTTGAACAACAGCGACTGATCGCCATCCAGGCCCGTTCGGCCTATCAGAACGGCCGCGAGGAATACTTCAAGCTGCTGCTCAACCAGCAGAACCCCGAGAAGTTTGCCCGCACCCTCACCTACTACGACTACCTGAGCAAGGCGCGCCTGGAGCAACTGCGCACCTTCAACGAGACCCTGCGCCAACTGGCCAACGTCGAACAGGAAATCGCTACCCAGCAGCAACAGCTGCTGGCCCAGCGCGCCGACCTCGACAGCCGCCGCCAGGCTCTGGAAACCGAGCGTGGCAAGCGCCAGCAAGTGCTGGCCAAGCTCAACAGCGACATGAAGGACCGCGACCAGAAGCTGCAATCGCGCGAGCAGGATCAGGCCGACCTGTCCAAGGTACTCAAGACCATCGAGGAAACCCTCGCCCGCCAGGCCCGCGAAGCCGAAGAAGCGCGCAAGAAGGCCTTGCTGGCCCAGCAGGAAGCGGAAAAGCGCCGCCAGCAGGAAGCCCTCGCTGCCGCTGCCGCCCGCGAACAGGCCCGCGAACCGGTGGAACCACCGAAAAAGGCCCGCACCACCCTGGGCCCGATGGTTTCCAGCGACGGCGCAAGCTACGGCGGCGCATTTTCTGCCGCCCGGGGAAAACTTCCCTGGCCAGTCAATGGTCGATTGCTGGCACGTTTCGGTGATGCCCGCGGCAGCGATGCCCGTGCCAAGTGGGACGGGGTGATGATCAGCGCCAACCCGGGCACCCAGGTACGTGCCGTGCACGGCGGGCGCGTGGTGTTCGCCGACTGGTTGCGCGGTGCCGGGCTGCTGGTCATTCTCGACCATGGCAACGGTTACCTGAGCCTGTACGGCCATAACCAGAGCCTGCTCAAGAGCGCCGGTGATATCGTCAAGGCCGGCGAGGCCATTTCCACCGTTGGCGACAGCGGCGGCCAGGACGCTGCCGGCTTGTACTTCGCCATCCGCCAGCAGGGTCGGCCTACCGACCCTTCGCAATGGTGCCGGGGCTAGTCAATTTTCTACGGGGTAGCCACGGGCTGCACCGATGCTCCCCAGGGAGCGCTTACAGGATCAGGAGTTCGTTCGACATGCTGCACTCGCCTCGTCTCACCCAGCTGGCCCTGTCCATCGCCCTGGCGGTCGGCGCGCCCCTGGCCACTGCCGCGGAACCGGCCAAGCCGGCTGCAGTACCGGCCACCGAGGTGACCGCCAAGGCGCCACTGCCGCTTGAAGAGCTGCGCACCTTCGCCGAGGTCATGGACCGCATCAAGGCGGCCTATGTGGAGCCGGTGGATGACAAGACCCTGCTGGAAAATGCCATCAAGGGCATGCTCAGCAACCTCGACCCGCACTCGGCCTACCTCGGCCCAGAGGACTTCCAGGAGCTGCAGGAAAGCACCAGCGGCGAGTTCGGCGGGCTGGGCATCGAAGTAGGCCAGGAAGACGGCTTCATCAAGGTGGTGTCGCCGATCGACGACACCCCGGCCTCGCGTGCCGGCGTGCAGGCCGGCGACCTGATCGTCAAGATCAACGGCGCCCCGACTCGTGGCCAGACCATGACCGAAGCGGTCGACAAGATGCGCGGCAAGGTGGGCGAGAAAATCACCCTGACCCTGGTGCGCGACGGCGGCAATCCCTTCGACGTGACCCTGGCCCGCGCGGTCATCCAGGTCAAGAGCGTGAAGAGCCAGCTGCTGGAGAACGACTACGGCTACATCCGTATCACCCAGTTCCAGGTCAAGACCGGCGACGAAGTAGGCAAGGCCCTGGCCAAACTGCGCAAGGACAACGGCAAGAAGCTGCGCGGCGTGGTGCTGGACCTGCGCAACAACCCGGGCGGCGTGCTGCAGTCGGCGGTGGAAGTGGCCGACCACTTCCTGACCAAGGGCCTGATCGTCTACACCAAGGGCCGCATCGCCAACTCCGAGCTGCGCTTCTCGGCCGACCCGGCCGACGCCAGCGACGGCGTGCCACTGGTGGTGCTGATCAACGGCGGCAGTGCCTCGGCCTCGGAAATTGTCGCCGGCGCCCTGCAAGACCAGAAACGCGCCGTGCTGATGGGCACCGACAGCTTCGGCAAAGGCTCGGTGCAGACCGTGCTGCCACTGGCCAACGACCGTGCGCTGAAGCTCACCACCGCGCTGTACTTCACCCCCAACGGCCGCTCGATCCAGGCCCAGGGCATCGTCCCCGACATCGAAGTGCGCCCGGCCAAGCTCACCGCCGAAGCCGACACCGACAACTTCAAGGAAGCCGACCTGCAGGGCCACCTGGGCAACGGCAACGGCGGTGCCGACCGCCCGACCGGCAGCGGCAAGCGCAAGGAGCGCCCGCAGGATGACGACTTCCAGCTGAGCCAGGCCCTGAGCCTGCTCAAAGGCCTGAACATCACCAAGGGCGACTGATCCACCCCATGCGTTATCTGCTGTGTCTGCTGTTCTGCCTGATGGCCGGGGTCGCGCAAGCGGCGCCGGCCGGCAAGGCCTACATGAGCATCATCATCGACGACCTGGGCCAGAGCAGCGAGCGCGACAGCCGGACCTTGGCCCTGCCCGGCCCTGTGACCATGGCGATCATGCCCGACACCCCGCATGCCACCGACTTTGCCCGCCAGGCGCACAAGGCTGGCAAGACGGTGATCCTGCACATGCCCATGGACCCAGCCACCGGCCCTTACGCCTGGCACCCTGGCACGCCGATCGATGAACTGGCCAAACGCTTTGACGCAGCCCTGGCCAAGGTTCCGTATGCCGCCGGCATCAACAACCACATGGGCAGCCGCATGACCGCCCAGCGTGAGCCGATGGCCTGGCTGATGGGGGAACTGCAGCGCCGACACCTGTTCTTCGTCGACAGCCGCACCAGCGCCGCCACCGTGGCAGCGGCCGAAGCCCAGGCGCAGGGGCTGGCGCATGTTTCTCGGGATGTATTCCTCGATGATGTGCGCACCGCTGAAGCGATTACCGGGCAGTTGCAGCAGGGCATCGCCCTGGCGCACAAGCAGGGCTCGGCGGTGCTGATCGGGCACCCTTATCCACAGACCCTGGAAGTACTGGAGCGGGAGTTGCCAAGGTTAAGGAGCCAGGGCATCGAGCTGATCAGGCTCAAGCAGATGATCGCCGTGCGCAGCAATCAGGCGATGCCGGGGCATGGCCGGAATGGCCGCTACACCAATCACTGATATTGGTGTCGACCCCGCCGCCAGAACAACACATAACTCATTGAATTAGCAGGGACCCTGTGGGAGCGGGCGTGCCCGCGAACACCGGCGAAGCCGGTGCCATACACCGCGTCGTCTGCTTCGCGGCGGTTCGACGCCTCGACACGCCCGCTCCCACAAGAGACGGTGACAGGCTCTCGAACATTGTTCCCTGTGCGACAGCACAACCCAAAGGGCTGGGAAATCTCCCACAGAGACCACATTGGCTTCAGGTCATAAAAAACCCGCTCATGCGAGCGGGTTTTCTTTTGCCTCAACAGCGATCAGCTGTACACACGCCCCAGCAACTGGCGGTGGCTTTCGAACTGGTCCAGCACATCACGCACGATCTGCTCCGGCGCAAAGCCCATCAGGTCGTACTCCTGGCTGCCATCGTGCAGGTACACCTCGGCGCGGTAGAAGCGCTGGCGCACTTCCGGCTCACCTTCCACCGGCGCTTCGCTCGGCGCGGCCAGGTAGCCATCCAGGCTTACTTCATAGACGAACGGGTTGCCCTCTTCCATCAACACCCGCAGGCCCATCATGTTGCGCGACTGGCCAACCCGGGTTTCCACCTCGAAGCCCAGGGTCTGCAACTGCGCGGCGGCTTCTTTCAGCGCCGGGCTGACCTGCTTGTCCATGAAACGCTGCACCACGGCCTGGGTCGGCTGCAGTTCCAGCTGGGTCAGGCGCTCGCTGAAGCCACGACGGCCACGTGCGGCAAGCTCGGCACGCTCCTGCTCCACCACCACGTCCTGCTTCATGGCCTTGTACAGGCCGAACATGAACAGCACCAGCACCACCGAGAACGGCAGGCCCGCCAGCACCACCATGGTCTGCATGGCCTCGAAGTTACCGGCGAACAGCAGGCCAATGGTGACCAGGGTGATGACCACCGACCAGAACACCACCATCCAGTGCGGGGCGTCTTCGTCAACCTTGCCACCTTTGCACGAAAGGTTGGCCATCATCACCGCGCCGGAGTCGGCCGGTGTGAGGAACAGCACGAAGCCGACGAACACCGCTACACCGATCACGATCTTGGCAGCCGGGAAGTATTCCAGCAGCTGGTAGATCGACATCGACGGCTGTTCCAGGGCGGTCTTGCCCAGCTCCACGGCGCCCTGGTTGATCACCAGGTCCAGCGCGGTGTTGCCGAAGATCGACAGCCAGGCCAGGGTGAAGCCCAGCGGGATCAGCAACACGCCGCTGACCAGTTGGCGCACGGTGCGGCCCTTGGAGATACGGGCAATGAACATGCCGACGAACGGGCCCCAGGAGATCCACCAGGCCCAGTAGAACACGGTCCACAGGCCCAGCCAGCGCTCGGACTTGCCGGCTTCGCCTTCATACACATAGAGGTCGAAGGTTTTCAGCACGATGCCGTTGAGATAGTCGCCGATGTTCTGCACGAAGCCGTTGAGCAGGTGCAGGGTTTCACCGCCCAGCAGGACGAAGATCAACAGGCCGCTGAACAGCACGATGTTCAGGTTGGACAGGCGGCGAATGCCGTTTTCCACACCCGAGACCGCCGCCACGGTGGCAACGCCGGCCATGACCAGGATCACCACCAGCAGGTTGGTCTTGCTGTGGTCCATGCCGAACAGGTATTCCAGCCCGGAGGCCACCTGCATCGAACCGATGCCCAGGTTGGTCACCAGGCCCAGCAGTGTGACGAACATGCCGAAGATGTCCACGGCATTGCCGGCAGCACCCTTGACCCAACGCTCACCCACCAGCGGGTACAGCGCCGAGCGCAGCGCCAGCGGCTGGTTGTGGCGGTAGGCGAAGTAACCCACGGCCAGGCCGACCAGGGCGTAGATCGCCCAGCCATGCAGGCCCCAGTGCAGGAAGGTCAGCTGCAGGCCCTGGCGCGCTGCGTCGAGGCTGGCAGAAGTGCCTTCCGGTGGGTTGAAGTAGTGGTCCAGCGGCTCGGAGGCGCCGAAGTACAACAGCGAAATGCCGATACCGGAGGAGAACAGCATGCCGGCCCAGGCGCCATAGCTGAAGTCGGGCTGGTCATCCTTGCCGCCAAGCTTGAGCTTGCCGTAGTCGGAGAAGGCCAGGTAGATGACGAACAGCAGGTAACCGCCGATTACCAGCATGTAATACCAGCCGAAGGTGCGCGTCAGCCATTTCTGGGCTACGCCCAGCACTTGGCCGGCGGTTTCGGGTACAGCGATAAGCAAGGCAGTCAAAACGAGAATCATCAGCGCGGAGGTGAAGAACACCACGCGGTTGACCCGTACCCTCTCGGCCGGAGGGTTGGTAAGTGAGGCAGAACTCATTGCACGAATGCTCCGGGCAGTGCGGCTGTGGAGGCTAATCAGTCTTTCCCGAGCAATTGGTGGAATATCCCCACTGCATCAGGTGTTATAAAAGCACCCTTGGAAACCGTGATCCCGAATCGATACGTTGCAAAAAACAGACAGGTGGCCTGCTGCAAATGCCACGCCTCAGCTGAGGTGCGCGCATTCGTCACAGATCACCCCGCCCGCTCCAAGGGCCCGCCGCAGGGTCCATGACCGCACGGCAGAATCTGCATTTCGCATCGCTCATGCCCGTCAACGCCTTGTATTCAGGGGGTTACGCGATTTCCTGGGGTGTCAATCCGTGCTTTCTCGACCGCCTTAAAAACTGTCAATGGCACAAATTGTCGCAGAGCTTATTCTTTATTGATTGAACGTTCAATCAAAACAAAATAGACTGGCCTTCGCCGAGTCAGCCGCCCGTCGTCTGCTCGCAGGCCTGAGGAGAACGCAAGATGCCCAAGGTCGGTATGCAACCCATCCGCCGCCAGCAGTTGATCGAAGCCACGTTGCAGGCGGTCGATCAGGTCGGACTGGGTGACGCCAGCATTGCGCTGATTGCCCGTTTGGCCGGTGTGTCGAACGGCATCATCAGTCACTACTTTCGGGACAAGAACGGCCTGATAGCAGCGACGATGGGTTACATCATGAACATGCTCAACGAAGGTGTCAGAGCACGTCGCCAGGCCCTGACGGACGACAGCCCGCGCGCCCACCTGAAAGTGATCATCGAGGGCAACTTCGATGCCAGCCAGGTAAACGGCCCGGCGATGAAAACCTGGTTGGCCTTCTGGGCTTCCAGCATGCACCAGCCCGATTTGCACAGGTTGCAGCGGATCAACGACCACCGCTTGTATTCCAACCTGTGCTGCCAGTTCCGCCGCGCCCTGCCGCTCTACCATGCGCGCAAGGCAGCCCGCGGCCTGGCAGCTTTGATCGACGGCTTGTGGCTGCGTGGCGCCCTGTCGGGTGATGCATTCGACACCGACCAGGCGATACGGATTGCTTACGAATACATGGATCTACAACTGGCTAAACAGCACACCCTGGGTACAAACGACCAGGCCACTGAACAACCGCGCACGGCCCTTGCCAACCCAGCAGGAGCGTGACGCGCAAGCCAAACCACACACTGCACTTGCGAGGACACTATGGCCCGTTTCGGAACGCAAAAACTCTACATTGATGGCGCTTACGTCGACGCTGGCAGCGATGCCACCTTCGAAGCCATCAACCCGGCTACCGGCGAAGTCCTCGCCCACGTGCAACGTGCCACCGAGGCTGACGTCGAGAAGGCCGTCGAAAGCGCCGAGCGTGGCCAGAAAGTCTGGGCCGCGATGACCGCCATGCAGCGTTCGCGCATCCTGCGCCGCGCCGTCGAGATCCTGCGCGAGCGCAACGACGAGCTGGCCATGCTGGAAACTCTGGACACCGGCAAGTCGTACTCGGAAACCCGCTACGTCGACATCGTCACCGGCGCCGACGTGCTGGAGTACTATGCAGGCCTGGTTCCGGCCATCGAAGGCGAGCAGATCCCGCTGCGTGAATCGTCCTTCGTCTACACCCGCCGCGAGCCGCTGGGCGTGACCGCCGGTATCGGCGCCTGGAACTACCCGATCCAGATCGCCCTGTGGAAATCCGCTCCGGCCCTGGCCGCCGGCAACGCGATGATCTTCAAGCCGTCGGAAGTCACCTCGCTGACCACCCTGAAACTGGCCGAGATCTACACCGAAGCCGGCTTGCCGAACGGCGTGTTCAACGTCCTGACCGGCAGCGGCCGTGAAGTCGGCACCTGGCTGACCGAACACCCACGCATCGAAAAAGTCTCCTTCACCGGCGGCACCACCACCGGCAAGAAGGTCATGGCCAGCGCCTCGAGCTCGTCGCTCAAGGAAGTCACCATGGAGCTGGGCGGCAAGTCGCCACTGATCATCTGCGCCGACGCCGACCTGGACAAGGCCGCCGACATCGCCATGATGGCCAACTTCTACAGCTCGGGCCAGGTTTGCACCAACGGCACCCGCGTGTTCATCCCGGCTGAAATGAAAGCTGCCTTCGAGGCCAAGATCGTCGAGCGCGTTGCCCGCATCCGCGCTGGCAACCCGGAAGACGAAAACACCAACTTCGGCCCGCTGGTCAGCTTCCAGCACATGGAAAGCGTGCTTGGCTACATCGCCAAGGGCAAGGAAGAAGGCGCACGCGTGCTGTGCGGTGGCGAGCGTCTGACCGCCGGTGATTTCGCCAAGGGTGCATTCGTGGCCCCGACCGTGTTCACCGACTGCACCGACGACATGACCATCGTCAAGGAAGAGATCTTCGGCCCGGTGATGAGCATCCTCACCTACGAAACCGAAGAAGAAGTCATCCGCCGCGCCAACGACACCGAGTACGGCCTGGCCGCCGGTGTGTGCACCAACGACATCACCCGCGCTCACCGCATCATCCACAAGCTGGAAGCCGGTATCTGCTGGATCAACGCCTGGGGCGAATCGCCGGCCGAAATGCCGGTCGGTGGCTACAAGCAGTCGGGCGTCGGCCGTGAGAACGGCGTCAGCTCGCTGGCTCAATACACTCGCATCAAGTCGGTCCAGGTCGAGCTGGGCGGCTACAACTCGGTCTTCTAAGGCCCTGTCCAGCCACGCCCGTGCCTCAGCGCACGGGCGTTCCTGCTCCCTGAACACCGCCAACACGAGGGTACTTTCATGTCCCAAGAATTCGATTACATCATCGTCGGTGCCGGTTCGGCCGGTAACACCCTGGCGACCCGCCTGACCGAAGACGCAGGCGTCACCGTATTGCTGCTGGAAGCCGGTGGCCCCGACTACCGCTTCGACTTCCGCACCCAGATGCCAGCAGCCCTGGCCTTCCCGCTGCAGGGCCGCCGCTACAACTGGGCCTACGAGACCGATCCGGAGCCGTACATGGACGGCCGCCGCATGGAATGCGGTCGCGGCAAAGGCCTGGGTGGCTCGTCGCTGATCAACGGCATGTGCTACATCCGCGGTAATGCCCTGGACTTCGATGGCTGGGCAGAACTGCCAGGCCTGGAAGACTGGACCTATCTGGACTGCCTGCCGTACTTCCGCAAGGCCGAAACCCGCGACATCGGCCCGAACGACTACCACGGTGGCGAAGGCCCGGTCAGCGTGACCACGCCGAAAGCCGGCAACAACCCGCTGTTCCACGCCATGGTAGAAGCCGGCGTGCAGGCCGGTTACCCGCGCACCGAAGACCTCAACGGCTACCAGCAGGAAGGCTTCGGTCCGATGGACCGCACAGTTACCAAGCAAGGCCGCCGCTCCAGCACCGCCCGTGGTTACCTGGACCAGGCCAAGAAGCGCCCGAACCTGACCATCGTCACTCACGCCCTGACTGACCGCGTGCTGTTCGACGGCAAGCGCGCCATCGGCGTGACCTACCTGGTCGGTGACAGCGAAGAGCGCGTTGAAGCCCGTGCCCGCAAGGAAGTCATCGTCAGCTCCGGCGCCATCGCTTCGCCGCAGCTGTTGCAGCGCTCCGGCGTTGGTCCGCGCGCCCTGCTGGAAAGCCTCGACATCCCGGTGGTGCACGATCTGCCAGGCGTTGGCGAAAACCTGCAGGACCACCTGGAGCTGTACCTGCAGTACGCCTGCACCCAACCGGTGTCGCTGTACCCGTCGTTGCTGTGGTGGAACCAGCCGGCCATCGGTGCCGAGTGGATGTTCAACGGCACCGGCATCGGCGCCAGCAACCAGTTCGAGGCCGGTGGTTTCATTCGTACCCGCCCTGAATTCAAATGGCCGAACATTCAATACCACTTCCTGCCAGTGGCCATTAACTACAACGGCTCCAATGGCGTGAAGGAACACGGCTTCCAGGCACACATGGGTTCCATGCGCTCGCCTGCCCGCGGCCGCATCCAGGCCAAGTCGAAGGACCCGCGCCAACACCCGAGCATTCTGTTCAACTACATGTCCACCGAGCAGGACTGGCAGGAATTCCGTGACGGCATCCGCCTGACCCGTGAAATCATGGCCCAGCCGGCACTGGACCCGTACCGTGGACGTGAGATCAGCCCCGGCGCCCACGTGCAAACCGATGAAGAGCTGGACAAGTTCATCCGCGAGCACGCCGAAACCGCCTTCCACCCGTCCTGCTCGTGCAAGATGGGCACCGACGACATGGCGGTGGTCGACGGCGAAGGCCGTGTGCATGGCATGAAGGGCCTGCGTGTGGTCGATGCGTCGATCATGCCGCTGATCATCACCGGTAACCTCAACGCCACCACGATCATGATCGCCGAGAAAATCTCGGACAAGATCCGTGGCCGCAAGCCGCTGCCGCGCAGCACTGCCAAGTACTACGTGGCGGGCGATGCACCGGTGAAGGGCAAGCCCATGCGCGAGGTCAAGCAGGCGTAAGCCTGCACCGGCCTCTTCGCGGCTAAAGCCGCTCCCACAGGGCTCACACAGGTTTTGAAAACTGTGCAGTACCTGTGGGAGCGGGTTCACCCGCGAAAGGGCCCACCCAGGCAATACCCGAAAAGGCACCCACCGCGGTGCCTTTTTTTCATCTGCAGAAACGCTTTACAGCCTGCCAATTCATCAGGTTAGAATCATTTGGCACGCGACCTGCTAGCGTCATGCTATCAAGTCCCCTCCCCCGCGGTCCCCGGAGTACCTGCCTTTGGATGCAAGCACCATCAACAGCCTGTTCCTGATCGGCGCATTGCTGGTGGGCGCAAGTATCCTGGTCAGTTCGCTGTCGTCGCGCCTGGGCATCCCTATCCTGGTCATCATCCTTGCGGTCGGCATGATCGCCGGCGTCGATGGTGGCGGCATCATCTTCAACAACTATCCGACCGCCTACCTGGTGGGCAACCTGGCGCTGGCCGTGATCCTGCTCGACGGTGGCCTGCGCACACGGGTGGCGAGCTTCCGCGTGGCGCTGTGGCCGGCGCTGTCGCTGGCCACCATCGGCGTAATGATCACCACCGCCCTCACGGGCCTGGTCGCCGCCTGGCTGTTCGACCTGAGCCTGATCCAGGGCCTGCTGATCGGCGCCATCGTCGGCTCCACCGACGCCGCAGCGGTGTTCTCGCTGCTCGGCGGCAAAGGCCTGAATGAGCGTGTTACCGCCACCCTGGAGATCGAGTCGGGCAGCAACGACCCGATGGCAGTTTTCCTCACCGTCACCCTGATCGACATGATCGCCAGCGGCCAGACCGGCCTGCACTGGAGCCTGCTCACCCACCTGCTGCGCGAATTCGGCATCGGCGGGCTGGTGGGCCTGGGCGGCGGCTGGCTGATGCTGCAACTGGTCAACCGCATCAAGCTGGCTGGCGGCCTGTACCCCATCCTGGTGATCGCTGGCGGCCTGGTGGTGTTCTCGCTGACCAACGCCCTGCACGGCAGCGGATTCCTTGCCGTGTACCTGTGCGGCCTGGTGCTGGGCAACAAGCCCATCCGCAGCCGCCACGGCATCCTGCACATGCTCGACGGCATGGCATGGCTGGCGCAGATCGGCATGTTCCTGGTGCTGGGGCTGCTGGTCACGCCCCACGACCTGCTGCCCATCGCCCTGCCGGCGCTGGGCCTGGCGCTGTGGATGATCCTGGTGGCGCGCCCGCTGTCGGTGGTCGCCAGCCTGTTGCCGTTCAAGGCCTTCCACGGCCGTGAAAAGGCCTTCATTTCCTGGGTCGGCCTGCGCGGTGCGGTACCGATCATCCTCGCGGTGTTCCCGCTGATGGCCGGCCTCCCGGACGCCCAGCTGTTCTTCAACCTGGCCTTCTTCATCGTGCTGGTGTCGCTGCTGGTGCAAGGCACCAGCCTGCCGTGGATGGCCAAGCTGCTGAAAGTGACGGTACCGCCAGACCCGGCGCCGATCTCCCGTTCGGCGCTGGAAGTGCACATCACCAGCGAGTGGGAAATGTTCGTCTACCGCCTGGGTGCCGAAAAATGGTGCATCGGCGCCGCCCTGCGCGAGCTGAAGATGCCCGAAGGCACGCGAATCGCCGCGCTGTTTCGGGGCGAGCAACTGCTGCACCCGTCCGGCAGTACGGTACTGGAAGTAGGCGACATGCTCTGCGTGATCGGCCACGAGCACAACCTGCCGGCCCTGGGCAAACTGTTCAGCCAGGCGCCACAACGTGGCCTCGACCTGCGTTTCTTCGGCGACTTCGTGCTCGAAGGCGATGCCGAACTGGGTGCGGTGGCAGCGTTGTACGGTCTGAAACTCGACGGCCTGGACGCGAAAATGCCACTGGCCCAGTTCATCCGACAAAAGGTCGGAGGCGCTCCAGTAGTAGGTGACCAGGTCGAATGGCATGGCACGATCTGGACCGTGGCCACCATGGACGGGAACAAGATTCAGAAAGTAGGCGTCAGATTCCCCGAAGGAACGCGACCCGGACCAGGATTGTTCCTCTAAACTTCGTTTCTGCCGGATCCACAAGTAGTCTGCCTATGTCCCTGCGCGTGTACCTCCGCACAGCCCTGTTCGGGCTGTGCCTGTCTCTCTCGTTCGCCGCTGGCGCGGCCGAGCTTCCCACCACGACTAGCATCCAGAGCAGCCTGAACAAGATTTCCCAGCCCAAGGGTGCCGAGGCCGACCCCAAGGCTGCGCAACAGACACCGGAGCAGAAGGCCCAGCAACAGGTGCTGGAACAGACCCTGGCACTGCTGCTCAGCAAGGAAGACAGCGAAAAGAAGCTTGAGGCACTCAAGCAGCAATTGGCTGGCGCGCCCAAGGAAACCGCCGACAGCCAGCGCGAGCTGATCAAGCTCAAGGCCAGCAAGCCCCTGCCGGTGGCCCAACGCTACGCCACCCTGAACGTGCCACAGCTGGAGCAGATGCTCAGCGAGCGCAGTACGCAACAAGGCGAACTGCAAAAGGCACTGTCGGATGCCAACAGCCTGATCATCAACTCGCAGACCCGCCCAGAGCGGGCTCAGGCAGAAATCAGCAACAACCAGACACGTACCCAGCAGATCAACCTCAGCCTCAAGAGCGGCAAGGAGAACGGCAAGCCACTCAACAGCGACCAACGCAACAAGCTCAATGCCGAGCTGGCGTCGCTCAATGCCCTGACCTCGTTGCGCCGCCAGGAACTGGCCGGCAACGGCCTGCTGCAGGACCTGGGCAATGCCCGTCACGACCTGCTGATCGAGCGCGCCACACGAATGGAGCAGGAAATCCAGGACCTGCAATCGCTGATCAACGAAAAGCGCCTGGCCCAGTCGCAGCAGGCGGTCACCCAGCAATCGATCGAAGCGCAGAAAGCCGGCGGCAGCACCCTGCTGGCCAACGAAAGCGCTGCCAACCTGAAACTGTCCGACTACCTGCTCAAGAGCACCGACCGCCTCAACGAGCTGACCCAGCAGAACCTGCGCAGCAAGCAGCAGCTAGACAGCCTGACCCAGGCCGACCAGGCCCTCGACGAACAGATCAGCGTGCTCAAGGGCAGCCTGCTGCTGTCCAAGATCCTCTACAAACAGAAACAGGCCCTGCC
The DNA here is from genome assembly GCF_054792385.1 of Pseudomonas sp. SA233. Lineage (NCBI taxonomy): Bacteria > Pseudomonadati > Pseudomonadota > Gammaproteobacteria > Pseudomonadales > Pseudomonadaceae > Pseudomonas > Pseudomonas sp. SA233. The sequence continues at coordinate 5,361,362 of NZ_CP096449.1, forward strand.
GCACCTGAAAGTGGACCGCGACCTGGCTGACCAGATCGCCGATATCCGTCTTTACCAGTTCGAAGTGAACCAGCAACGCGAGCAGATGAGCAGCCCCGCCGCGTACGTCGACAACCTGCTGCTCGGCCAGCCGCAGGAGCAGGTTACCCCTCAGCTGCGCAAGGCGCTGCTGGAGGTGATGATTACCCGCGTCGACCTGCTCGAACGCCTCAGCCGGGAGCTGTCGGCACTGCTCAACGAATCGATCACCTTGCAGCTCAACCAGAAGCAGCTGCTCGGCACCGCCCAGGGCTTGCGCACCACGCTCGAAGAGCAGATGTTCTGGATTCCCAGCAACAAGCCACTGGACTGGGAATGGCTGAGCCTGGTGCCGGCACGCTTTGCCGACCAGGTAGCCAGCCTGCCCTGGGGTTCGGGCCTCAAGGAACTGGCCGATGGGCTGGGCCAGCGCCCGCTGCTGTTCCTGCCCTTGCTGCTGGTGATCGGCGGCCTGCTGTGGCGGCGCAAATACCTGTACCAACGGCTGGGCAAGGTGCACCAGGACATCGGCCACTTCCGCCGTGACAGCCAGTGGCACACGCCCCAGGCGATCCTCATCAACATCCTGCTGGCAATGCCGGTCAGCCTGGGCCTGGCCCTGTGCAGCTACGCCCTGCAGATCGACGCCCGCGGGCAGAATGCCAACCTCGGCGCCGCCCTCTGGCAACTGGCCCAGGCCTGGCTGGTGTTCTACACCGCCTACCGCATCCTCGCCCCGGGCGGCGTGGCGGAAATCCACTTCCGCTGGCACAAGCCGCAGGTCGAGTTCCTGCGCGGCTGGGTGCGGCGCCTGGGCACCGTGGTACTGGCACTGGTCGGTGTGGTGGCGGTGGCCGAACATCAGCCTTCGGCGCTGGCCGATGATGTGCTGGGTATCGGCGTGGTACTGACCTGCTACGCACTGATGGCCTGGCTGCTCAGCCGCCTGCTGCTCAGCAGCCCGGCACACCGCGACACCTCGCTATTCCGCAAGGCCGTGGGCGTGGCCTTCACCGCCCTGCCCATCGCCCTGTTCGTGGCCGTATGCTTCGGCTACTACTACACCGCGCTGAAACTTACCGACCGGCTGATCTATACCCTGTACCTGCTGCTGTTCTGGCTGGTGATCGAAGCCGCGTTCATGCGCGGCCTGTCGGTGGCGGCACGGCGCCTGGCCTACCAGCGCGCGCTGAGCAAGCGGGCGGCGGCCAAGGAAGGGCTGGATGGCGAAGTCATCACCGAAGAACCAACGCTGGATATCGAACAGGTCAACCAGCAGTCGCTGCGCCTGATCCGCCTGGCCCTGCTCGGCGGCTTCATCGCCGGCCTGTACTGGGTGTGGTCGGACCTGATCTCGGTGTTCGCCTACCTCAACAATTTCACCCTGTACGAGTACTCCAGCGGCACCGGTGCCACCGCCAGCATGGTGCCGATCAGCCTGGGCGACTTCCTCGGTGCGCTGGTCATCATCGGCATCACCTTCGCCCTCGCACGGAACTTGCCCGGCCTGCTGGAAGTCCTGGTGCTGTCGCGGCTCAACCTGGCCCAGGGCAGTGCGTATGCCACTACTACCTTGCTGTCCTATGTCATCGTCGGCGTCGGTATCGTCAGCACCCTGTCGACCCTCGGGGTCAGCTGGGACAAGCTGCAATGGCTGGTGGCCGCGCTGTCGGTGGGCCTGGGCTTCGGCATGCAGGAAATCTTCGCCAACTTCATCTCCGGCATCATGATCCTGTTCGAGCGCCCGGTACGGATTGGCGACACCATCACCATCGGCAACCTGTCGGGCACGGTGAGCAAAATCCGCATCCGCGCCACCACGATTACCGACTTCGACCGCAAGGACATCATCGTCCCCAACAAGACCTTCATCACCGGCCAGCTGATCAACTGGTCGCTGACCGACACGGTCACCCGGGTAACGCTGAAGCTGGGCATCGACTATGGCTCGGACCTGGACCTGGTGCGCGACCTGCTGCTCAAGGGCGCCCACGAAAACCCACGCGTGCTCAAGGACCCGGAGCCGATCGTGTACTTCCTCAACTTCGGTGAGAGCTCGCTGGACCACGAGCTGCGCATGCACGTACGCGACCTTGGCGACCGCAACCCGACGCTGGACGAGATCAACCGCTACATCAACCGCGAGTTCAAGGCCCACAACATCAAGATCTCGGTGCGCCAGGTCGAGGTGTTTCTGATGGATCCGAAGGGCGGCAAACAGCAGCTGATTCCGGTGGAGCAGCCGAAACCGGATGGCACTGCTTCGGCCTGAGTGAGCTCTAATACTTTATTCTGTGCAGAACCCCTGCGAGGGCTTCGCCCTCGTTCGCGGGCGCGCCTGCTCCCACAAGGGCCGCGCCGCTCTCAGGCACTGCGCAATACCTGTGGGAGCGGGCTTGCCCGCGAAGGGCCGCAAAGCGGCCCCGTCCATCAATTTCTGGAGCCGGCCCCGTGAAAGCCCTCGACCAACTCACCTTCGACAATCGCTTCGCCCGCCTGGGCGACGCGTTCTCCACCCAGGTCCTGCCCGAACCCATCGCAGACCCACGCCTGGTGGTAGCGAGCGAGTCGGCCATGGCGCTGCTCGACCTCGACCCGGCCCAGGCAGAGCTGCCGGTTTTCGCCGAGCTGTTCAGCGGCCACAAGCTATGGGAAGAGGCCGACCCGCGGGCGATGGTCTATTCCGGCCATCAGTTCGGTTCCTACAACCCGCGCCTGGGTGATGGCCGCGGCCTGCTGCTGGCCGAAGTGCTGAATGATCAGGGCGAGCACTGGGACCTGCACCTCAAGGGCGCCGGCCAGACGCCCTACTCGCGCATGGGCGACGGCCGCGCCGTGCTGCGTTCCTCGATCCGCGAGTTCCTCGCCTCCGAGGCCCTGCACGCCCTGGGCATTCCCAGCAGCCGGGCACTGTGCGTGATCGGCTCGAGCACCCCGGTTTGGCGCGAAACCCGCGAAAGCGCGGCCATGCTCACCCGCCTGGCGCAAAGCCATGTGCGCTTCGGGCATTTCGAATACTTCTACTACACCAGGCAACCAGAACAGCAGCGAGTGCTGATCGACCATGTGCTGGAGCAGCACTATCCGGAATGCCGCGACGCCGAACAGCCCTACCTGGCCATGTTCCGCACCATCGTCGAGCGCAATGCCGAACTGATCGCCCGCTGGCAAGCCTATGGTTTCTGTCACGGGGTGATGAACACCGACAACATGTCGATCCTCGGTATCACCTTCGACTTCGGCCCGTATGCCTTCCTCGACGACTTCGACGCCAACTTCATCTGCAACCACTCCGACGACCGTGGCCGCTACAGCTACGCCAACCAGGTACCGATCGCCCACTGGAACCTCAGTGCGCTGGCCCAGGCGCTGACCACGGTGATCGAAGTCGAACCACTCAAAGAGGCGCTGGGCCTGTTCCTGCCGCTGTACCAGGCACACTACCTGGACCTGATGCGCCGCCGCCTGGGCCTGACCACCGCGGAAGAGGACGACATGGCGTTGGTCGAACGCCTGTTGCAGCGCATGCAGAGCGGTGGAGTGGACTACAACCTGTTCTTCCGCAAGCTGGGCGATCAGGCCGTGGCCGAGGCGCTGAAGGTGGTGCGTGACGACTTCATCGACCTGGCCGGTTTCGATGCCTGGGGGGCGGACTACCTGGCCCGCTGCGAGCGCGAAGCGGATAATGCCGAAGGGCGGCGTGAGCGCATGCATGCGGTGAACCCGCTGTATGTGCTGCGCAACTACCTGGCACAGAAAGCTATCGAAGCGGCCGAAGCGGGGGACTACAGTGAAGTGCGACGGCTGCATCAGGTGTTGAGCAAACCGTTCGAGGAGCAGGCCGGGATGCAGCGCTATGCCGAACGCCCGCCGGAATGGGGCAAGCACCTGGAAATCAGCTGCTCCTCCTGACCAACTCCGAACCCTGTGGGAGCTGGCTTGCCGGCGATAGGGCCCGAACAAACAACACAAGGAAACGACATGTCCGACCCACTGGTAATCCCCTGCCCCCACTGTAACGGCCTCAACCGCCTGCCCGCCGAGCGCCTGGGCGACGCGCCGAAATGCGGCCGCTGCAAACAGGACGTGCTGCTGAGCACCCCCTTCGAACTCACCGAAGCCAGCTACGCCAGCCAGATCAAAGGCGACCTGCCACTGCTGGTCGACATCTGGGCCGACTGGTGCGGCCCGTGCAAATCCTTCGCCCCCACCTTCGAACAGGCCGCCCGCCAACTGGCCGGCCGCTGCCGCCTGGCCAAGCTCGACAGCGAAGCCAACCGCAACCTGGCCGGGCAACTGGGCATCCGCTCTATCCCCAGCCTGCTGCTGTTCAAGAATGGCCGTGAAGTCAGCCGTCAGGCCGGGGCGTTACCACTCCAGTCGTTGCTGGAGTGGTTGCGTAACCAGGGGGTCTAAGCGTTCTCTTCGAGCAGCGAATGCAACTCGACAAACTGCTGGGTCAGCTTGTGCCTGGGCTCCAGGTGAATCAGCGGAAGGCTGGCATGGTGCGACTCACGCATCTTCACCGAGCTGCCCAGGTACACCGGTAGCACCGGGAGCCCTTCGGCCAGCAGCTCGTCGAGCATCTGCTGTGGCAGGCTGGCGCGGGACTGGAACTGGTTGACCACGATGCCTTCGACCACCAGGTCTTCGTTGTGGTCTTCCTTGAGTTCTTCGATCTCGGCCAGCAGGCCATACAGGGCCTGGCGCGAGAAGCTGTCGCAGTCGAAAGGAATCAGCACGCGATCGGCGGCGATCAGTGCGGAAACCGCATAGAAGTTCAGCGCTGGCGGGGTATCGATGTAAATGCGCTCGTAGTCCTCGTCCAGTTCGTCGAGCAACTTACGCAGCTTGTTGATCTTGTGCTTCGCCTCAAGCTTCGGCTGCAGATCGGCCAGCTCGGCCGTGGCGGTGACCACATGGAGGTTGTCGAACGGGGTTTCGTAGATATCGACCTGGTTCTTCTTGCTGAACGGCCCGCTGGACAGGCTTTGCTTGAAGAAGTCGGCGATGCCCATGGGGATATCGTCGCCGGTCAGGCCAGTCAGGTACTGGGTCGAGTTGGCCTGGGCATCCAGGTCGATCAGCAGGGTCCGATAACCTTCGCTGGCGCTCACAGCCGCCAGGTTGCAAGCGATGCTCGACTTGCCCACACCACCTTTCTGATTGAACACCACGCGCCGCATGATTGACCTCCGTGTATCAACGAATGCCCGAGTATGTGGCGCCGCTGCGGCAATGACCAGTGCCATTTGCCCGGAACAACTACACTGCCCCGCCAACCACCTGCCCCGTGAGCAACTCGGCAAATGCCCGTGCCATCGCCGACCCACCATGCTCGCGCTGCACCAGCCACACAGCCGACATCGCCCCTTCATCCAGCAGCGTACGATAGACCACCCCCTCGATGCGCATGCGCTGGAACGACGCCGGCAGCACCGATACCCCAAGCCCTGCCGATACCAGCCCGATGATGGTCATCGCCTCCCCCGCCTCCTGGGCAAAATGCGGGCTGAAACCCGCCTGGCGCGCCAGGCTCAGCAACTGTGCATGCAACCCGCTGCCATAGCTGCGCGGGAAGAACACGAACGGCTCATTGGCCAGGGCGGTCATGTGCACGCCATGCTCCGTACCTTCGGCAAGTGGATGCGAGGCGTTGATCACCGCCACCAGCGGCTCGCGAAACAGTTCGGTGGCCATCAGCCCTTCCGGCAGCGGCATCGGCCGCATCAGCCCGACCTCGATGGACTCGTCGAACACCCCTTCCGCCACATCGCGGCTGCTCATTTCCTTGAGGTTCAGGTGCACCGCCGGGAAGCGCTGGCGAAACGCGTGGATGGCCATGGGGATCTTCGAGGTGAACGGGGCCGAGGAGGTAAAGCCGATCTTCATCTCCCCCAACTCCCCCAACTGCGCACGCCGGGCGACATCGGCAGCCTTTTCCACCTGCGCCAACACCTGACGGGCCTCCTCGAGGAACAATCGACCCGCCTCGCTCAGCTCCACCCGACGGTTGGTGCGCTCGAACAGCCGGGCACCCAGTTCCTGCTCCAGCGCCTGGATCTGCTGGCTCAAGGGCGGCTGCGAAATACCCAGTTGCTGGGCAGCGCGGCCAAAATGCAGCTCTTCGGCCACGGCGATGAAGTAACGCAAATGGCGCAGTTCCATGATCAGCTCCGAACAGGTCGCAAAACATCTCAAATAGGTCGAACAATATATTGGATATAATCATTAGCCAGCTATATGCTTTTTTTCATTGCGCCAGAGGTACCCGCCCGTGAAAACTGCTGCAGCTGCCCTTCCCGCCGAGCCAGAACCTGCACCGCTGAACGAAATGTGGATCGAAAAAGGCACCCCCGCCTTCATGAAGACCGTGCTGGCGCTATTCAGCGGCGGCTTCGCCACCTTCGCCCTGCTGTACTGCGTGCAGCCGATGATGCCGTTGCTGTCGAAGGAATTTGCCATCAATGCGGCGCAGAGCAGCCTGGTGCTGTCGGTCTCCACAGCCATGCTGGCGTTCGGCCTGCTGATCACCGGCCCTATCTCTGACCGCATCGGGCGCAAGCCGGTGATGGTGTTTGCCCTGGTATGCGCCGCCCTTTCCACCCTGGCCAGCGCGGTGATGCCGAGCTGGGAGCTGGTACTGGCCACCCGCGCCCTGGTCGGCCTGTCGCTGAGCGGCCTGGCGGCGGTGGCGATGACCTACCTGAGCGAAGAGATCCACCCGCAGCACATTGGCCTGGCCATGGGCCTGTACATCGGCGGCAACGCCATTGGCGGCATGAGCGGGCGCCTGATCACCGGCGTGCTGATCGACTTCGTCAGCTGGCACACGGCGATGCTGACCATCGGCGGCCTGGCCCTGGTGGCGGCGCTGGTGTTCTGGAAGGTGCTGCCCGAATCGCGCAATTTCCGCCCGCAGGCGATGAACCCACGCAGCCTGCTGGATGGCTTCGTCATGCACTTCAAGGATGCCGGACTACCCTGGTTGTTCCTCGAAGCCTTCCTGCTGATGGGCGCATTCGTCACCCTGTTCAACTACATCGGCTACCGCCTGCTGGCCGAGCCCTATCACATGAACCAGGCGCTGGTCGGCTTGCTGTCGGTGGTTTATCTGTCGGGCATCTACAGCTCGGCGCAGGTCGGCGCGCTGGCTGACAAACTGGGCCGGCGCAAGGTGTTCTGGGCCAGTATCGTGGTGATGGCGGGCGGTTTGCTGATGACCCTGGCCAGCCCGCTGGTGATGGTGATCGTCGGTATGCTGGTATTCACCTTCGGCTTTTTTGGCGCGCACTCGGTGGCCAGCAGCTGGATCGGCCGCAGGGCTTTGAAGGCCAAGGGACAGGCGTCGTCGTTGTACCTGTTCAGCTATTACGCAGGGTCGAGTGTGGCCGGTACGGCGGGCGGGGTGTTCTGGCACCAGTGGGGCTGGAATGGCATCGGGCTGTTCATTGGCAGCCTGCTGGCGGTGGCGTTGCTGGTGGCGCTGCACCTGAGCAAATTGCCACCGAAATCGGGCTGAACCCCATCGCGACACAAGGCCGCTCCTACAGCAGAACGCAATTCCCTGTAGGAGCGGCCTTGTGTCGCGATGGGCTGCAAAGCAGCCCCGAAATCTCGGATCAGTTGATGATCTCGACCATATCCACATCCACCTCCCGGCTCATCAGGTGCTTCTCCACCTCACCGGTCAGCTTGACCTTGGTCTTGTCGTTGAACGGCGTCGGCGGCAGGTCTTCATCATCGATTTCCACGGTGATGGTGCCGGTGTTGTCCTTGAACTCGTACTTGTCGTCGTTGTTGATCTTCTTGGTCACGAAGCCTTGCAGCACCACTGGGGTGTCGTCGGCAGCATCGTTGGCCGCAGCTACGGTGGTGACGGACTGGGCACCGGGGCCGGTATAACCGGCAGCCAAGGCAGCTGTGCTGAACAAGGGGGCGAGGATCAACGCAAGATAACGTGCTTTCATAAGGATCAGGTCCTGTTTCGGTTTCGATGGGACCAGATTAACGACGATCGCTGAATTAAAACTTAATGCAACAAAAAGCCCGGCTCATGGCCGGGCTTTCGTGTTCAGAGATCAATTCACTGATGGTACTGCGCCGACAGCTCATGCACGGCGTTGATGAACACGCCGGCGTGCTCCGGGTCGACTTCCGGTGTGATGCCGTGGCCGAGGTTGAACACATGGCCTGTGCCGTGGCCATAGCTGGCCAGGATGCGCGCCACTTCCTTGCGGATTGCCTCGGGCTTGGCGTACAGCACGGTCGGGTCCATGTTGCCCTGCAGCGCAACCTTGTCACCCACGCGGCGGCGGGCGTCGCCGATCTCGCAGGTCCAGTCCAGGCCCAGCGCGTCGGCGCCGGCTTCGGCGATGCTTTCCAGCCACAGGCCGCCGTTCTTGGTGAACAGGATCACCGGCACCTTGCGCCCCTCGTGCTCGCGGATCAGCCCGCTGACGATCTTGCGCAAGTAGGCCAGGGAGAACTCCTGGTAAGCCGCCGCCGACAGGTTGCCGCCCCAGGTGTCGAAAATCTGCACGGCCTGGGCACCAGCGAGGATCTGGCCGTTGAGGTAGCTGGTGACCGACTGGGCCAGCTTGTCCAGCAGCAGGTGCAGGGCCTGCGGGTTGTCGTAGGCCATGGCCTTGGTCTTGCGGAAGTCCTTCGACGAGCCGCCTTCGACCATGTAGGTGGCCAGGGTCCACGGGCTGCCGGAGAAGCCGATCAGCGGCACGCGGCCGTTGAGCTCACGGCGGATGGTGCTGACCGCGTCCATCACGTAGCCGAGGTCTTTCTGCGGATCGGGGATTGGCAGCGCCTCGATGTCGGCCGGGGTGCTGACGACTTTCTTGAAGCGCGGGCCTTCGCCGCTTTCGAAGTACAGGCCCAGGCCCATGGCATCGGGGATGGTCAGGATGTCCGAGAACAGGATCGCCGCGTCCAGCGGGTAGCGGTCCAGCGGCTGCAGGGTGACCTCGCAGGCGAACTGCGGGTTCATGCACAGGCTCATGAAGTCACCGGCCTTGGCGCGGCTGGCGCGGTACTCCGGCAGGTAGCGGCCGGCCTGGCGCATCATCCACACCGGGGTGACGTCTACGGGTTGCTTGAGCAGTGCACGCAGGAAACGATCGTTCTTCAGGGCAGTCATGTCGGCATCCGGAAAAATAGTGCGGGCATTTTCTCAGACGCCAGCGCAAAAGGCACGGTCAAGGCCATGCGTTTTGTCTATTGGATGCCATGGATCAAGGATTTTTGTATACAAAAATGCCGTTGGGGCTGCTTTGCAGCCCATCGCGACACAAGGCCGCTCCTACAGGAAGTACGCGATCCCTGTAGGAGCGGCCTTGTGTCGCGATGGGCCGCGAAGCGGCCCCGACAATCAATCAGACTTCCAGGTAGTCCAGGATACCTTCAGCAGCAGTACGCCCTTCGAAGATAGCCGTCACCACCAGGTCCGACCCACGCACCATGTCGCCGCCGGCAAACACTTTCGGGTTGCTGGTCTGATGCTTGAACTTGCCCTTCTCTGGTGCAACCACGCGGCCCTGGCTGTCCAGCTGGATGCCATGCTGCTCGAACCAAGGCGCCGGGCTTGGGCGGAAGCCGAAGGCGATGACCACGGCATCGGCCGGCAGAATCTCTTCAGACCCCGGGATCGGCTCCGGGCTGCGGCGGCCACGGGCGTCCGGTTCGCCGAGACGGGTCTCGACCACCTTCACGCCTTCGACCTTGTCCTCGCCGACAATGGCGATAGGCTGGCGGTTGTAGAGGAACTTCACGCCCTCTTCCTTGGCGTTCTTCACCTCACGACGCGAACCCGGCATGTTGGCCTCGTCACGGCGATAGGCGCAGGTCACCGACTTGGCGCCCTGGCGGATCGAGGTGCGGTTGCAGTCCATCGCGGTGTCACCACCGCCCAGTACCACCACCTTCTTGCCCTGCATGTCGACGAAGTCTTCCGGCGACTTCTCGAAGCCCAGGTTGCGGTTGACGTTGGCGATCAGGAAGTCGAGCGCGTCATGCACGCCCGGCAGGTCCTCGCCCGGGAAGCCGCCCTTCATGTAGGTGTAGGTACCCATGCCCATGAATACCGCGTCGTACTCGGCGAGCAGCTGCTCCATGGTCACGTCCTTGCCCACCTCGGTGTTCAGGCGGAACTCGATGCCCATGCCGGTGAACACTTCACGGCGGTTGCTGAGCACGGTCTTTTCCAGCTTGAACTCGGGAATACCGAAGGTCAGCAGGCCGCCGATTTCCGGGTTGCGGTCGAACACCACCGGGGTCACGCCGGCACGTACCAATACGTCGGCACAGCCCAGGCCGGCCGGGCCGGCACCGATGATGGCAACGCGCTTGCCGGTTGGCTTGACCTTGGACATGTCCGGGCGCCAGCCCATGGCGAAGGCGGTGTCGGTGATGTACTTCTCCACCGAGCCGATGGTCACCGCACCGAAGCCGTCGTTCAGGGTGCAGGCACCCTCGCACAGGCGGTCCTGCGGGCATACGCGGCCGCACACTTCCGGCAGGGTATTGGTCTGGTGCGACAGCTCCGCCGCAGCCAGGATGTTGCCTTCGGAAACCAGCTTCAGCCAGTTGGGGATGAAGTTATGTACCGGGCACTTCCATTCGCAATACGGGTTACCGCAGCCCAGGCAGCGGTGCGCCTGCTCCACGGACTGCTGCGGCTTGAACGGCTCGTAGATTTCCACGAACTCCTTCTTGCGCTGGCGCAGCAGCTTTTTCTTCGGGTCCTTGCGGCCCACTTCGATGAACTGGAAGTCGTTGTTCAGACGTTCAGCCATTTTTCAAAACCTCTTTACCGCAGTTGCCAGCCTCAGGCTGCAAGCTGCAAGACGATCACTTGAGCACGACGGGCCCCGCGCACGGGGCCGTCACTTGCAGCTGTTGTTACTGCGGGTTGGCACGGGTGCTGGACAGCAGTTGCTTCAGGTTGGCTGCCTTCGGCTTGACCAGCCAGAAGCGCCGCACGTAGTCGTCCAGGTTCTCCGAGAGCTCACGCCCCCACTCGCTGCCGGTCTCTTCCACGTACTCGGCAAGGACCCGCGCCAGGTGGCTGCGGTAGGCCTCCATCGCTTCACCACTGATACGCTGGATTTCCACCAGCTCATGGTTGAGCTTGTCAACGAAGGTATTGTCCATGTCGAGCACGTAGGCGAAGCCGCCAGTCATGCCAGAACCGAAGTTGTAACCGGTCTTGCCCAGCACGCAGACAAAGCCGCCGGTCATGTACTCACAGCAGTGATCGCCAGTGCCCTCGACAACAGCGTGGGCGCCGGAGTTACGTACAGCGAAGCGCTCGCCAGCAGTACCGGCGGCGAACAGCTTGCCGCCAGTGGCGCCGTACAGGCAGGTGTTGCCGACGATGGCGCTGTGCTGGGTTTCGAACGGGCTGCCGGCTGGCGGCACGATGGTGACCTTGCCACCGGTCATGCCCTTGCCGACGTAGTCGTTGGCGTCGCCTTCCAGGTGCAGGTTCAGGCCACCGGCGTTCCACACGCCGAAGCTCTGGCCCGCAGTACCTTTGAAGCGGAAGGTGATCGGCGCCGCAGCCATGCCCTGGTTGCCGTGCAGGCGGGCGATTTCACCCGAGACCCGCGCACCGATCGAGCGGTCGCAGTTGCAGATGTCGAGGCTGAACTCGCCACCGGCCTGGTCGCGGATGGCCGGCATGGCCATTTCCACCATCTTCTCGGCCAGCTCGCCCTGGTCGAACGGCGGGTTCTTGTCGACTTCGCAGAACTGCGGCTTGTCAGCCGGGATGTGCGAGCTGCCCAGCAGCGGCGTCAGGTCCAGGTACTGCTGGCGCTCGGTGTCGCCTGGCAGCACGTCGAGCAGGTCGGTACGGCCGATCAGCTCGCCGAGGCTGCGTACGCCCAGCTTGGCCAGCCACTCACGGGTTTCTTCGGCGACGAAGGTGAAGAAGTTGATCACCATGTCGACGGTGCCGATGTAGTGATCCTTGCGCAGCTTGTCGTTCTGGGTGGCCACGCCGGTAGCGCAGTTGTTCAGGTGGCAGATGCGCAGGTACTTGCAGCCCAGTGCGATCATCGGCGCGGTACCGAAGCCGAAGCTTTCGGCGCCGAGGATGGCTGCCTTGATCACGTCCAGGCCAGTCTTCAGGCCGCCGTCGGTCTGTACCCGTACCTTGCCGCGCAGGTCGTTGCCGCGCAGGGTCTGGTGGGTCTCGGCCAGGCCCAGCTCCCATGGGGCGCCGGCGTACTTGATCGAGGTCAGCGGCGAAGCACCGGTACCACCGTCGTAGCCGGAGATGGTGATCAGGTCGGCATAGGCCTTGGCCACACCGGCGGCGATGGTGCCGACGCCGGCTTCTGCCACCAGCTTGACCGAAACCAGGGCCTGCGGGTTGACCTGCTTGAGGTCGTAGATCAGCTGGGCCAGGTCTTCGATCGAGTAGATGTCGTGGTGCGGCGGTGGCGAGATCAGGGTTACGCCCGGTACCGCGTAACGCAGCTTGGCGATCAGGCCGTTGACCTTGCCGCCTGGCAGCTGGCCGCCTTCACCGGGCTTGGCGCCCTGGGCAACCTTGATCTGCAGCACTTCGGCGTTGACCAGGTACTCCGGGGTCACGCCAAAGCGGCCGGTGGCCACCTGCTTGATCTTCGAGCTCTTGATGGTGCCGTAGCGCGCCGGGTCTTCACCGCCCTCGCCAGAGTTGGAACGCGCGCCCAGGCGGTTCATCGCCTCGGCCAACGCTTCGTGAGCCTCCGGCGACAGTGCACCCAGCGAAATACCGGCGGAGTCGAAGCGTTTGAGGATCGCCTCCAGCGGCTCGATCTGCTCCAGCGGCAGCGGCTGGTCAGCCACTTTCACCTTCAGCAGGTCGCGGATCATCGACACCGGACGCTGGTCGACCAGCGTGGTGTATTCCTTGAACTTGGCATAGTCGCCCTGCTGCACGGCAGCCTGCAGGGTGTTGACCACATCCGGGTTGTAGGCGTGGTACTCGCCACCGTGAACGAACTTCAACAGGCCGCCTTGCTGGATCGGCTTGCGCGCGCTCCAGGCCTCGGCTGCCAGCAGCTTCTGGTCGCTTTCCAGGTCTGCGAAACGCGCACCCTTGATGCGGCTGGAAACGCCCTTGAAGCTCAGGCCGACCACTTCCTCGGACAGGCCGATGGCTTCGAACAACTGCGCACCACGGTACGAGGCAATGGTGGAGATACCCATCTTCGACAGGATCTTCAGCAGGCCCTTGGAGATGCCCTTGCGGTAGTACTTGAAGACTTCGTCCAGGTCGCCCAGCACTTCGCCGGTACGAATCAGGTCAGCCAGCACTTCATAGGCCAGGTACGGGTAAACGGCCGAGGCACCGAAGCCCAGCAGCACGGCGAAGTGGTGCGGGTCGCGGGCGGTAGCGGTTTCCACCAGGATGTTGCTGTCGCAACGCAGGCCCTGTTCGGTCAGGCGGTGGTGTACCGCACCAACGGCCAGCGAGGCGTGCACCGGCAGCTTGCCAGGTGCAATGTAGCGGTCGCTCAGCACCAGCTGGGTCTTGCCAGCGCGCACGGCTTCTTCAGCCTGGTCGGCGATGTTGCGGATGGCCGCTTCCAGGCCGACGCTCTCTTCATAGTTGAGGTCGATCAGCTGGCGGTCGAAACCTTCGCGCTCCAGGTTCATCAGCGAACGCCACTTGGCGGGCGAGATGACCGGCGAGCTCAGGATTACACGCGAAGCGTGCTCGGGGGATTCCTGGAAGATGTTGCGTTCGGCGCCCAGGCAGATTTCCAGGGACATGACGATCGCTTCGCGCAGCGGGTCGATCGGCGGGTTGGTCACCTGGGCGAACTGCTGACGGAAGAAGTCGTACGGCGAACGCACGCGCTGCGACAGAACGGCCATCGGCGTGTCGTCACCCATCGAGCCGACTGCTTCCTGGCCCTGCTCGCCGAGCGGGCGCAGCACCTGGTCACGCTCTTCGAAGGTGACCTGGAACATCTTCATGTACTGCTTGAGCTGGTCGGCGTCGTAGCTGGCCACGCCCTGGTCATCGGTCAGTGTCGCCTGGATGCGCGTGGCGTGCTGACGCAGCCAGCGCTTGTACGGGTGGCGCGACTTCAGGCGGTTGTCGATGGCGTCGGTGTCGAGGATCTGGCCGGTTTCGGTGTCCACGGCGAAGATCTGGCCTGGGCCAACGCGGCCCTTGGCGATGACGTCCTCGGGCTTGTAGTCCCATACGCCGATTTCCGACGCCAGGGTGATGTAGCCGTTCTTGGTGGTCACCCAGCGCGCCGGGCGCAGGCCGTTACGGTCGAGCAGGCACACCGCATGGCGGCCTTCGGTCATGACGATACCGGCCGGGCCATCCCACGGCTCCATGTGCATGGAGTTGTATTCGTAGAAGGCACGCAGGTCGGCGTCCATGGTCTCGACGTTCTGCCAGGCTGGCGGTACCAGCATGCGCACGCCACGGAACAGGTCGATGCCGCCAGTGACCATCAGCTCCAGCATGTTGTCCATGCTAGAGGAGTCGGAGCCGACGCGGTTGACCAGCGGGCCGAGCTCTTCGAGGTCGGGGATCAGGTCGTTGGCGAATTTGGTGCGACGGGCCATGGCCCAGTTGCGGTTACCGGTGATGGTGTTGATCTCGCCGTTGTGGGCGAGGAAGCGGAACGGCTGCGCCAGCGGCCATTTCGGCAGGGTGTTGGTGGAGAAGCGCTGGTGGAACACGCAGATCGCGGTTTGCAGGCGCTCGTCACCCAGGTCCGGGTAGAAGGCCGCGAGATCGCGCGGCATCATCAGGCCTTTGTAGATGATGGTCTTGTGCGAGAAGCTGCAGATGTAGTGGTCGGCGTCGTGGGCGTTGGCCACGGACGAACGGCGACGGGCACTGAACAGCTTGATGGCGAATTCCTGGTCGCTCAGGCCTTCACCGCCGATGAACACCTGCTCGATCTGTGGCAGGCGCTCAAGGGCCAGGCGGCCGAGCACGCTGGTATCGATCGGCACCTTGCGCCAGCCGACCAGTTTCAGGCCAGCAGCGAGGATTTCGCGGTCCATGTTGGCGCGGGCGGCTTCCGCTTTGACCGGGTCCTGGTTGAAGAACACCATGCCGACGGCGTACTGCTTGGGCAGTTCGACGGCGAAGTGCTCCTGGGCCACGGCACGCAGGAATTGATCGGGCTTCTGCATGAGCAGACCGCAACCGTCACCGGTCTTGCCGTCGGCGTTGATACCGCCTCGGTGGGTCATGCAGGTCAGTGCCTGCATGGCGGTTTGCAGAAGGTGGTGGCTCGGTTCGCCCGTCATATGGGCGATCAGGCCAAAACCACAGTTGTCCTTGAATTCTTCGGGATGGTACAGACCTGTTTTCATAGACACATTCTCACCAGGTTCACCTCTCAACGGAGGTAAATCTCTTTTTTAACAACCACTTACCATCCACGCCGATCAAACGCCAGCTTTTTTGCGGTGGCCATGGAAAACCATTGTTGCACAGCGACAGCGATGCTCACAAATTTTCATGTCTCACCATTGAAAATTTATGTCGCAATTTTGAATGTTTTTGCGCCATGCGCCGTGATAGCGGCTTGGCTCGAGTCTGAAGCGTTTCAGCCATGACTGCAAGTAAGGCTTGTGGCCGGCAGTCTGGGACAGAAAAGCCTGCCGCGTGACAACGCAGCAGGCTAGTCGAAAGTCAGTAATCGCTCAGCAACTGGGCGGCGGGGTGGTGCCGCCCGGAAGGTATCAGCGGGCCGAGGCCAGCTCTTGTTGGACGCTGGCGACGGTACGTGGCCAAGGTTTACCAGCCTGGACCTTCGCTGGCAAGTTCTTGATTGCCGCAACCGCTGCGTCGCGGTTGGCGAAGTTGCCGTAAGTGACTACGTACAGCGGCTTGCCCTGCAGGTTTTTCTTGAAGTAGCGATAGTCGCCACCTTGAGCCTTCACGAACGCCTGAGCCGAAGCCTCGGAGCTGGTACCCAGGATCTGCACCACGTAATTGCCCGGTTTCTGCCCGGCGTACCAGCCGCTGTTGCCGCTGCCACCGGCTGCCGGCTTCTCGACAGGCTTGGCGGCCGGCTTGGCCACGGCGACCTGGGTCGGTGCTGGTGCAGGCTTGGCAGGCGCAACCGGCTTGGCAGGTTGGGTTGCGACAGGTTTTGGCGTAGGCGCAACCGGCTGCGGTGGCGGCTGTACTGGCTGGGCTGGCGCCGCGGCTACTGGCTGGGCAGGTACCGGTGCCGGGCCCGCTGGCACACCTTGCGGCGGCGCGATGGTGGTCACGGTTGGCGGTGGGTTGCCTGGCTGCAGGGCGGTATCACCGGCCGGGCTGCCCTCTTCACCCTCGCCCATGCCCGCGGCCTGGGCCAGTGGCTCGCGCATCACCGGCTGCGACTGGCCAACCAGCGGCAGCGGCATCGGCTGGGACGAACCCGAGAACTCGATGGCGGGATTGCCACCATTGGCCTGGCCCTCGCCTAGCGGTAGCTGGGCCTGGGCGGCCGGCGCTTCGGCAGGCGCCTTGTCACCTTTCTTCGGCATCAACACCGCGGCCGCAACGGCGACCACAACCACAGCGGACAGCGCGAGCACATGTTTTTTAGGCATCTTGAACCCCATGGATGGTCGCTTGGCCGTCGAGCGGCTGGCGATCATGGCTTCGATCAAAGTGTCACGGGCGACCTGGTTGATGTTGCCAGGCCAGCCGTCGGAGTTTTCATGGATATCGACGATCTGTTCACGACTGAACACCTCGATGCCCCGGCCAGCACCTTCCAGGCGCTGCTCCAGGTACTCGCGGGTTTCTTCTTCACTGTAGGGGGCGAGTTCGATGATGTGGAAGCGTTCTTCCTCGATATTGATCTCGTCCAGCCCGGCAATCAGCGACGGCTCACCGAACAGGAACACGTGCGGGCGCCCTTCCGGTACACCCGCCGCCAATTCCAGCAACGCTTGGAGTGCCGACTCGTCGAGTTGTTCCGCATCGTCCACCAGCAAATACACTTCCTGGCCGGTCAGTGCCAGTTGCACCACCTTGGCCAGGATCGCCTGCATTTCGGCCTCGGCCACATCCAGGTTCTGTGCAACCTGGCCGAGTACGCTGGCGGCATCGCTGGCGCCACGGGCGGACACCACCACGCTCTGCACCGCCTGCTTGTTGGTACTGGCCACCAGGGCCTGGCGCAGCAGGGTCTTGCCACTGCCCAGCGGGCCGGTGACAACCAGCATCAGCTGGCTGTAGCGCGCCAGGTGATGCAGCTGGCCGAGCACGGGTTTGCGCTGGGCCGGGAAGAACTTGAAGCCGGGCACGCGGGGCGCGAACGGATCATGGCTCAACTGGTAATGGTCGAGAAAGGCCTCATCGGCATGCAAACTGGTCATTGCGCTGTCACAACCTCAAAGCTGGGCCACGATCGCGCGGTAATCCGCCGACAACGTGGCCTGTAGAATCTCTTTCGGATAGTCGTCGGTCACCACGGCCTCGCCCATCTGGCGCAGCAGCACCAGACGCAGTCGGCCGTCGAGCACTTTCTTGTCGACCGCCATGTGCTCCATGAAATGCGCCGGGGTCATCTCCTGTGGTGGCACCACCGGCAAGCCTGCGTCCTGCAACAGGCGGATTCCGCGATCGCGCTCGGCCTGGTCGATCCAGCCAAGGCGCATGGACATCTCCAGAGCCATCACCGTGCCCGCCGCCACGGCTTCGCCGTGCAGCCACACGCCGTAACCCATGTGGGTCTCGATAGCATGCCCGAAGGTGTGCCCCAGGTTCAGCGTGGCGCGCACGCCAGACTCGCGCTCGTCGGCACCCACCACCGCGGCCTTGGCCGCGCAGGAGCGGCGGATGGCTTCGGTCAGCGCCACCGGGTCGAGGGCACGCAGTGCCTGCATATTGTCCTCGAGCCAGGCGAGGAACGGTTTGTCGCAGATCAGTCCGTACTTGATCACTTCGGCCAGGCCTGCGGACAGCTCGCGCGACGGCAGGGTCTTGAGGCTGGTGGTGTCGATCAGCACCGCATTGGGCTGGTAGAAGGCACCGACCATGTTCTTGCCCAACGGGTGGTTGATGCCGGTCTTGCCGCCGACCGAGGAGTCGACCTGGGACAGCAAAGTGGTCGGCACCTGGATGAAGTCGACGCCGCGCTGGTAGCAGGCGGCAGCGAAGCCGGCCATGTCACCGATCACGCCGCCACCCAGGGCAACCACGGTGGTGCGGCGGTCGTGCCGTGCAGTCAACAGGCCATCGAAGATCAGCTGCAGGGTTTCCCAGTTCTTGTGGGCTTCGCCATCGGGCAATACCACTGGCAGCACCGAATAGGCCCCCAGGGTCTTGCTCAGGCGTTCGAGATACAGGGGCGCGACGGTCTCGTTGGAAACAATGGCAACCTGCCGCCCGGCAATGTGCGGCGCCAGCAACTCAGGCTGGTCCAGCAGGCCTTCGCCAATGTAGATCGGGTAGCTACGCTCGCCCAGGTCGACCTTTAGTGTCTGCATGTATCCCCACAATGTACTTGTGCGCGGCGCCGCTCGGGCACCTACGCGGTTACGTTGAACCTCGCCTCGGCGCTGGTGGCCGAGAATAGTCCCGGGCTAACGGGGCGGCAACTGCTGCAAGCGCTCGAGAATATCGATCACCACCATGCGTGGCGGCCGCTCGTCGGTTTCTACCACCAGGTCGGCGATCTCGCGGTAGAGCGGGTCGCGGGCTTCCAGCAGGGCGCGCAAGGTCGCCTCGGGATTGGCGGTGCGCAACAGGGGGCGATTGCGATCACGCGCGGTGCGACCAACCTGCTGTTCGACCGAAGCATGCAGATAGATCACCCGGCCACCCTGGTGCAGGGCCTTGCGGTTGGCTTCACGCATTACCGCGCCACCGCCGGTCGCCAGGACCACGCCGTCGAGTGCGCACAGCTCGGCGATCATCGCCTGCTCGCGGTCACGGAAACCCGGCTCGCCTTCCTTGTCGAAAATCCACGGGATGTTGGCGCCGCATCGCAGTTCGATTTCCTTGTCGGAATCCTTGAACAGCAGGCGCAGCTCTTTGGCCAATAGGCGTCCGATGGTGCTTTTACCAGCTCCCATGGGCCCCACAAGTATCAAATTTCGCACAGAATCAACGACTCACAGCAATCGCCTGGTCACTCATGATACGCGGAGTCAGGAAGACCAGCAGCTCGGATTTTTTCTCTTGTAATGCATCGCGTCGAAACAGCCGCCCAACATACGGCAGATCGCCGAAAAATGGCACCTTGTCGACCACATTGTTTTGCGAAGTCGAGTACACGCCACCGATCACGATCGTTTCTCCGTCCGTCACGCGAACCTTGGCATTGACCTCGTTCTTGCGGATCGGCGGTACGTTGTTCAAGGCATTGACGTAATCCGGCTCGTCCTTGGTCACCCTGACGGTCATGATCACCTTGTTGTCCGGGGTGATCTGCGGGGTCACTTCCAGCGACAACGAGGCTTCGCGGAACGCTACCGAGGTGGCGCCGCTCTTGCTGGTTTCCTGGTACGGCACCTCGGTACCTTTGAGGATCCTGGCCGTTTCCTTGTCGGCCGTGACCACCTTGGGCTGCGAGATGATTTCGCCGTTGCCGCTCTTTTCCATGGCACTGAGTTCCAGGTCGAGCAGCACATCGCCACGCAGCAGGCCCAGGCCGATGCTGCCGCCCACCCGCTCCACCCCGAGATCGACGAACAGATCCTTGCCCGGGCGCGGGCTCTCGACATACAGCGGCCCACCCCAGCGCACCCCCAGGCTTTTCTCGTAATCGACGTTGGCCTCGACGATACGTGCCTCGATCGCCACCTGACGCACCGGCACATCCAGCTGCGCCACCAGTTGCCTCAGTTCGGCAAGGCGGTCTGCCGGCTGGTGCACCACCAGCGTATTGGTGCGCTCATCGACACCGAGGCTGCCCCGACCTGTGAGGATGCCGTCATCCGCCAGGCTCGCCAGCAGCAGCTCTGCCAGCTCGGCGGCCTTGGCGTGATGAATGGGTAACAGCTCCCGACGCAACGGCTGCAACTGTGCATCCAGCGCCTGGCCCACATGGGCATCGACAGACTGCGCGGCAAACTCCGCCGCGGGCGCCACCAACAGCACATTGCCCTCCTGTCGCCGGGCCAAGCCCTTGCTGCGCAGCACCAGATCCAGCGCCTGGTCCCATGGAACATCCTCAAGGCGCAAGGTGACGCTACCCTGCACGGCATCGCTGGCAACCAGGTTGACACCGGCATAGTCAGCCAGCACCTGCAGCACCGAGCGCACTTCCACATCCTGGAAGTTCAGCGACAGTGGTTCACCCTGATAAGGCATTGCCGACGCCAGCGGGAACGGCAGCAGGGCTGCCAGCATCCATTTCATCAATCTTTTCATCGTCATCCGGGGCCTCCTTGCCCAGGTGCTTTGCCAGCGTGATGAACGCCGTGCGTTCATGCCACCCCCCTGCCATGAACAGCCGTTCGCGTACTTCGACCTGGGATTGATCAACTCTCGCCACCACCCCCTGGTCACGCCCGACCCGGTCCCCAGGGCGTACGCGATAGAGCCTGCCCGCCGCCATCAGCAGTGCTTCGTGTTCCGCTCCACGTGACAGGCTGCCGACCATCTCCAGTTGCGCCAAAGGCACGCCGGCCAACCCGTCGCCCGCCAAGCGCGTCGCTCCAGACGCAAACGGGTCGACTGCGGGCGCTGCCGTCCCACTCCTGGCAGGCATGCGCGCAAGCATCGCAGGCTGCGACACAGGCGCCAGCGCCTGATAGGCATCAACCCGCAACTGCAGGCGCAGCAGCCCAGGCTTGCCATCTGCTGGAGCCAGTTGCAGGTCACCACTACGCAAAACACGCGCCTGGCCCAACCAGTCACCCAGCCACTGGCGCAATGCCGCGTATCGCCCCACCACCTGTAGCTCCAGCGGCACCTGGCGGAAACCGGCCTGCTGTTCGTCTTCATGAACGTCGAAGCGCTCGATCAGCAAGCCATGCGCGTGCCCCGAAGCCGCCAGACGTTCGAGAAGGTCACTCATGCCCTCACCGGCCGCCAGGTGCCAGTGCGCCTCGCGCAAGCGTTGCTCGGCGATGGTTACCGACGCGTGGAGTTGCTCCAACTCGGCCAGCTGCACCGCGCCGGCTGAATGTTGTTCGTGCAACTCGGCGTGCCGGGCCTCCTCCTGCGCCTGCTGTTGCAGCGCTGCAGGCAGACGTATGGCACAGCCCAGGCCGAACAACGCCAAGGCCACCAGCACTGGCGCCAGCTGCCTGAAGCGGCTGGAGCTCTCGGCCATGGCCAGCCAGCCGAGCACCTGCGCAGCATTCACGACCAGAACGCCGAAACGCGCGCCCCCAGCAGGAATTCATCGCCGCCTGGCAGGCTCCTGATGCGCTTGAGCTCCAGACCGACCAGCGCACTCGAGCGGCTCAGGTCACGCATGAACTGCGCGACCACGGCACCTGACTTGGCCAGCCCGGTCATCTGCAAATTGCCATCTTCCAGGCTGAGGTCGAGCAGTTGCACACCCACCGGCAACGCCCGCTCGAGGTCAGCGAACACCCCGGCCAGCACATCCTGGTGGGCGCGCAGTGCCTCCAGCGCCGCCGCGCGTGCCAGCAGCGCCTCATGCTGCGCATGAACATCGGCCAGCGGCTGCAACTGCTCGCCCAACACCTCAAGGGCTGCCTGGTGCCGGGTATTGGCCAGCGCCTGCTGCTCCCCGCGCTGGCGGGCCAGCTGGTCGACCAACATCACGCCACACAGGGCCAGTAGAGCGCCGGCGACCAGTTGCCTGCGGAAAGACCGCAACGCGGCTTGGCGCTGCCGTTCGCGCCAGGGCAGAAGGTTCAGCCGTATCATCGACGCAATCCTCCGAGAGCCAGGGCGCAAGCCAGAATCATCGCACCATCGACGCGTTCCAGGCGCGCCAGGTCAGGCACCTGGCGACACGGAAGGTTCAGCTGGGAGCCGAGGCTTTGCAACTGGCCCGCTTCGACCGGAGAACAGCTGGCAATCAACAGGCATTCCGGCAAAGGCTCACCGGCGAGCAAGGCCAGCAGGCGCTCTGGCAGCGCCCCGGTTATCGTCGACAGCCCCAGGCTCAGCTCACGCCGTTGCTGCGGCTGCCCCGAATGCCAACCATAAAGGATGGTGCTGTGCGCCTCGATACGCAGCAACGCCGAACTCTGGTGCCGGCCCTGCGGCAGCATGCGCCCCAAGGCAATGCTGTCGACCTCCACGGCCTCCAGTTGCAGCCCTGCCTCCTCGACGATGCCTTCAAGTGGCGCCAGTGCGCTCTGCCGACATGCCGCCACCATCACCTCGGCGCAGCCTGGCTGGACGCGAGAACCTCCCAGGACCTGAAAATCCAGGGCCAGGTCTTCCAGCGGAAATGGAAATAGCCGTTCGGCGTCAGCCAGCAGCTGCGCCTCCACTTCTGCACCGCCCTGTTCCACTGGCAGGTGGCAAAGCTTGCAGATCACCTGGTTACCCGGCAGTGCCAGCGCGACCCGGCGCTGTCTGAGGCCGCTGCGCCTGTAGGCGCGCCTCAAGGCAGCCGCCACGGCGCCAGGCTCTGCCGCCCAATCACTGCCAGCCAATGATTCGAACGGCTCTTGTACCGAGGCAAGCACCCGGCAGCGCCGGTTACGCCGCTGCAGTTGCACAATCCGAACGGAGTCAGGGGCAATTTCCACCCCCACAAGTGAACCGGCATCCTTGCCGAAGCGTCCTAGCATCGTGGCATCCTTGTTGTCTGTCGCCGCCATCCTTCGCGGCTACCTGCCCCAACCCCGCGTCAGCACTAGGCCGCGCCTGCCCATCGAGGCGACGGGCAGCCTGGCCGGTAACCCGGAGAGGCGAAAAAATGCTTATAATGCCCAGCGTTTTTTGGTCCGCCGGACCTGCGTGCAATCCACTCCCAACCTGGACACCGAAAAGCCTTGATACGTCTGCTGAAGTTCTTCTGGTGGTCTTCCGTCGCAGTCATCTGCGCGCTCGTACTCGGTGTGAGCGGTGCGTTTCTGTATCTTAGCCCCAACCTGCCCTCGGTCGAGTCGCTCAGAAGCATCCAGTTGCAGATCCCCCTCAGGGTGTACAGCAGCGACGGCAAGCTGATTGCCGAGTTCGGCGAAATGCGTCGCTCACCGATCCGCTTCGAGGAAATTCCCCCACAATTCATCCAGGCGCTTCTGTCGGCCGAGGACGACAACTTCCTCAATCACTACGGTGTCGACCCCAGCAGCCTGATGCGCGCCGCGACCCAGTTGGTGAAAACCGGCCATATCCAGACCGGCGGCAGTACCATCACCATGCAGGTGGCGAAGAACTTCTTCCTCACCAGCGAGCGCAGCTTCTCGCGCAAGACCAACGAAATCCTGCTGGCCCTGCAGATCGAGCGTGAGCTGACCAAGGACGAGATCCTCGAGCTGTACGTGAACAAGATCTACCTGGGCAACCGCGCCTACGGTATCGATGCCGCCGCGCAGGTGTACTACGGCAAGTCGATCCGCGACGTGAGCCTGGCGCAGATGGCGATGATCGCCGGCCTGCCCAAGGCACCCTCGCGCTTCAACCCGCTGGCCAACCCCGTACGCGCCAAAGAGCGCCGCGACTGGATCCTCGGCCGCATGTACAAGCTGGGCAAGATCGACGAAGCCAGTTACCAGGCGGCCCTGGCCGAACCGCTCAACGCCAGCTACCACGTGCCCACGCCCGAGGTGAATGCACCTTACATCGCCGAAATGGCCCGCGCCGAAATGGTCGGCCGCTACGGCAGCGACGCCTACACCGAAGGTTTCCGCGTCACTACCACGGTACCCAGCGACATGCAGGAAATGGCCAACAAGGCCATCCTCAACGGCCTCTCCGACTACGATGAGCGCCACGGCTACCGCGGCCCCGAAGCACGCTTCCCGGGCCGCACCCAGGCAGCCTGGCTGCAGGAACTGGGCAAGCAGCGCAGCCTTGGCGGCCTGGAGCCGGCCATCGTCACCCAGGTCGAAAAAACCGGCCTCAAGGTCCTGACCCGCAGCGGCCAGGAAGAGCAGGTGGCCTGGGACACCATGAAATGGGCGCGCCCGTTCATCAACAGCAACTCCCAGGGCCGTGCGCCGCAGTCACCGGCAGATGTGGCTCAGGTTGGCGACCTGGTGCGCGTGCAGCGCCTCGAGGATGGCAAGTTCAAGTTCAGCCAGGTACCTGGCGCGCAGAGTGCGCTGGTCACCCTCGACCCTTACAACGGCGCCATCCGCGCCCTGGTCGGCGGTTTCTCGTTCGAGCAGAGCAACTACAACCGCGCCATGCAGGCCAAGCGTCAGCCGGGCTCGAGCTTCAAGCCGTTCATCTACAGCGCCGCACTGGACAGTGGCTACACCGCATCCAGCCTGGTCAACGATGCACCAATCGTGTTCGTCGACGAGTACCTGGACAAAGTCTGGCGACCGAAGAACGACACCAATACCTTCCTTGGCCCGATCCGCATGCGCGAAGCGCTGTACAAGTCGCGCAACCTGGTGTCGATCCGCCTGCTGCAGGCCATGGGCGTAGACCGCACCATCGACTACATCGCCAAGTTCGGCTTCAACAAGCAGGACCTGCCACGCAACCTGTCGCTGGCACTGGGCACCGCCACCCTGACCCCTATGGAAATCGCCACAGGCTGGAGTACTTTTGCCAACGGCGGGTACAAGATCACCCCGTATCTGATCGAACGCATCGAAAGCCGCAGCGGCGAGACGCTGTTCACCGCCAACCCGGCTCGGGTACCGCAAGGTACCGAGGACCAGGCGGGTGTGGCCGCGCCCGAACAGCCGATCAGCACAACCGCCATGCCTGGCGAGGCACCCGCTGCCTTCAGCCAGGTGGCTTCTGCACCGCAGGCGCCGGCCGTGGCCGAGCGGATCATCGACGGTCGCACCACCTACATCCTCACCAGCATGCTGCAGGATGTGATCAAGCGCGGCACCGGCCGCCGGGCGCTGGCCCTGGGCCGCACCGACCTGGCAGGCAAGACCGGTACCACCAACGAGTCCAAGGACGCCTGGTTCTCTGGCTACAATGCCGATTACGTGACCACCGTGTGGGTCGGCTTCGACCAGCCCGAAACCCTTGGGCGCCGCGAATACGGCGGCACGGCGGCACTGCCTATCTGGATGAGTTTCATGGGCGCGGCACTCAAGGACAAGCCTGAGCATGCGCCGGCGGAGCCGGAAGGCATCCTCAGCCTGCGCGTCGACCCGGTCAGCGGCCGTGCCGCTTCGCCGAGCACGCCGAATGCCTACTTCGAGCTGTTCAAGGCCGAGGACTCGCCGCCGTCGGTGGACGAACTGGGCACTGGCGCGGCGCCAGGCAGCCCGTTGCCGGCGGATGAAGCGGCGCCGATGGATCTGTTCTAAGAGCCCTCGAAGGCAACACCGACCCTGTGGGAGCGGGCATGCCCGCGAACACCGGCGTAGCCGGTGCCAGCCTCCGCGTTGGATTCTTCGCGGGCACGCCCGCTCCCACAAAGGCCGCGCCAACCCCACCGGCAAACAAAAAAGCCCCGGCTCATACGAGCCGGGGCTTTTTTGTGTCGCCAGGCAGCAATCAGCCTTTGAACACGTCATCCACGCTGGTCAGCGGGTAGTGCTTCGGATACGGCAGAGTTGCCACGCCGGATTCGATGGCGGCCTTGGCCACAGCGTCGGAAACGACGGTGATCAGGCGTGCGTCCAACGGCTTCGGAATGATGTACTCACGACCAAATTCCAGAGCCTGTACGCCGTAGGCGTCGCACACTTCCTTCGGCACTGGCAGTTTGGCCAGATCTTTCAGGGCGATGGCGGCGGCGATTTTCATTTCTTCGTTGATGCGCTTGGCGCGAACGTCCAGGGCACCACGGAAGATGAACGGGAAGCCCAGTACGTTGTTGACCTGGTTCGGGTAGTCGGAACGACCGGTAGCCATGATCACGTCGCTGCGAGTGGCGTGCGCCAGCTCTGGCGAGATTTCCGGGTCCGGGTTCGAGCAGGCGAACACGATCGGGTTGGCAGCCATCGACTTCAGGCCTTCGGCGCTCAGCAGGTTCGGGCCGGACAGGCCTACGAACACGTCGGCACCGTCGAGGGCGTCAGCCAGGGTGCGCTTGTCGGTGGCGTGGGCGAACTGCGCCTTGTACTGGTTCAGGTCGTCACGGCCAGCGTGGATCACGCCGCTGCGGTCGATCATGTAGATGTTTTCGACCTTGGCACCCATGCTTACCAGCAGCTTCATGCAGGAGATGGCGGCAGCGCCGGCACCCAGGCAGACGATCTTGGCGTCTTCCAGCTTCTTGCCGGCGATTTCCAGGGCGTTGATCATGCCGGCCGCGGTCACGATGGCGGTACCGTGCTGGTCATCGTGGAATACCGGGATGTCGCACTGTTCGATCAGGGTGCGCTCGATTTCAAAGCACTCAGGCGCCTTGATGTCTTCGAGGTTGATGCCACCGAAGGTGATCGAGATGCGGCGAACGGTGTCGATGAACGCCTGCGGGCTTTCCGACTCCACTTCGATGTCGAACACGTCGATACCGGCGAAACGCTTGAACAGAACACCCTTGCCTTCCATGACCGGCTTGGAAGCCAGTGGGCCGAGGTCACCCAGACCGAGGATGGCGGTGCCATCGGAAATCACCGCAACCAGGTTGCCTTTGCCGGTGTATTTGTAAGCCAGCTCTGGATCACGGCCGATTTCACGCACGGGCTCAGCAACACCTGGGCTGTAGGCCAGGGCGAGGTCACGGGCGGTGGCTGTGGGCTTGGAAAGTTCGACGCTCAGTTTCCCCGGACGAGGTTGAGCGTGATATTCGAGAGCGGCGGTTTTCAGGTCTGACATGGTGGGCATTCCGCTATTTACTGTTCTGACGGACCGCCGAGGATACGCAAAGAGCCGGGGAGCCACAAGACTGGTCGGTCACTTGTGTCAAGGCCTTTAGCCTACGACTTTACGCTATAACCCACGGGGCATACGCCTAACAGTGTGTACAATCCAATAGCGAAATGTCTACATCTTTTAGCCTGAAATGCGCTCCAACATGCTCGGATCGGTCAACGGCAACAGCCAGCGTCGCTGCCCGGGCTTGAGGCCGCCCTTGCGGGAACGATCCAGCACCCAGCCACGCGCCTCGACCTGACGTCCCTTG
The DNA here is from genome assembly GCF_054792385.1 of Pseudomonas sp. SA233. Classification (NCBI taxonomy): domain Bacteria; kingdom Pseudomonadati; phylum Pseudomonadota; class Gammaproteobacteria; order Pseudomonadales; family Pseudomonadaceae; genus Pseudomonas; species Pseudomonas sp. SA233. The sequence continues at coordinate 5,388,520 of NZ_CP096449.1, forward strand.
AGGTTATCGAAGAAGCTGGCGGGGAAGTTGCGTTGTAGACGAGCGGGAACCTGCAGCACCACCGCACCGTCCAGGTTCAGCCAGACCCCGCCACGGTTGCGCTCCACGCCTTCGATGCGGCCCGCAATGACCGCGAAACCCGACTGCCGGACAGCCCCGGCACGCACAACCGGCGAACGACGCCACAGCCCGGAGCCAGCCTTGCGCGCAGCCTGCTCGGCAAGCTGCTGGCAAGCGCTGAGGCGCACATTGGGGGCAACCGCGACGCGATAGCCCAAGCCCTCGCTGAGCAGCTGTGCTTCGATATTGTCGCCATTGCGGCCGTAGATATGCGCCAGCGTGCGGCCGTATTTGTCCTTGGACTCGACGCCCGGCTCCAGCCCGACACGCCCATCGCTGGCCTTGACCAAGGCCTGCAAACGCTGCCTGGCAGCCTCGGCATAGGGCTCGCTGGCGCGCCCGTTACGGCCAATTTCCGGGGCATTGATGCCGATCAATCGCACGCTGCGGCCATCGACCAGGCGCAAGGTATCGCCATCGACCACCTGGCGCACCGCCACCTGCTGAGGGCTGCCTGGTAGCGGGCAGAACGCCAGGGCCGGGAAATGCCAGAGGATGCCCATAAAAAAGGCGCCCACAAGGGGCGCCTTTTTTTGCAGCAATGCGAAACCCGAGGGGTTCGCCATGCGCATGATTACTTCTTGGTACCGAACATACCGAAGCGATCGGCGAACTTCTGTACGCGACCACCGGTGTCCAGGACTTTCTGCTTACCGGTGTAGAACGGGTGGCACAGGTTGCAAACGTCGATCGCCAGGGTGCTGCCCAGGGTCGAACGGGTTTCAAACTTGTTGCCGCAGCTGCAGGTGACTGCAACTACTTCGTAGTTCGGATGAATATCTGCTTTCATGGTCACTTCCTCGAGCTGCGTGCCGCCACCCAACACCAATTGTTGAATACCGCACGTAATTAGGCGGCGAATAATACCAGAGCATCACGCCAACGCAAGTTGTCGCTTGCACCGACCGTCGTCTGCTAGGCTCGCCAGTCTTTGAAACGCCCTCCGAGACTTTCCGCGTGTCCGACGTCATCCTGCGCCTTGCCCTGCCCTCCCCGCTGCGTCGCCTGTTCGACTACAAGGCGCCGGCAAGCATGGCGCGCCAGGCCTTGACTCCGGGCATGCGCATTCGCGTGCCATTCGGCCGCCGCGAAATGATCGGGGTGCTGGTGGAGGTGTGCGAGCAAAGCGAAGTGCCCGCCGACAAGCTCAAGCCGGCCAGCGCCCTGCTCGACCCGGTATCACCGATCCCGCCGTCGCTGTTCAAGTTGTGCTTGTGGACCGCCCAGTACTACCAGCACAGTCTGGGGGACACGCTGAGCTGGGCCTTGCCGACCCTGCTGCGCCAGGGCGAACCCGCCGAGATGCGTCAGGAGCGCTTCTGGCACGTCGCCCCCGGCGCCCGCCTGGAAGACCCGCGCATCGCCCGCGCACCGCGCCAGCGCGATGCCCTCAAGACCCTGGCCCAGCACCCGCACGGCGTGGCCCATAGCCTCCTGGCCAAGCTCAATCTGAACAAGGACAGCCTGGACCTGCTGCTGGCCAAGGACCTGGTGCAGATCGAGGTCCGCCGCCATCTGCCGGCACTGCGCCACGAACACTGGCTGGCACAGCCGGAACTACCGCTCAACGAAGAGCAACGCGATGCCTTCGACGCCGTGCGCGAAGGCTTTGGCGGCTTTGGCGCCTTCCTGCTGGCCGGTGTCACCGGCAGCGGCAAGACCGAGGTGTACCTGCAACTGATCCGCGAAACACTGGAAGCCGGCAAGCAGGCCCTGGTGCTGATCCCGGAGATCAACCTCGGCCCGCAGACCCTGGCCCGCTTCGAGCAGCGCTTCAACGCCCGCATCGCCCTGCTGCATTCGGCGGTGAACGACCGCGAACGCCTGGATGCCTGGCTGGCAGCCCGGGACGGCGAGGCCGACATCATCATCGGCACCCGCTCGGCACTGTTCACGCCGATGAAGAACCCCGGCCTGATCATCATCGACGAGGAGCACGACGGCTCCTATAAACAGCAGGAAGGCCTGCGCTACCACGCCCGCGACCTGGCACTGGTGCGCGCCCACCAGGAAAACGTCCCGATCCTGCTCGGTTCCGCCACGCCATCGCTGGAAACCCTGCACAACGCCCTGACCGGTCGCTACCGCCTGCTGCGCATGAACCAGCGCGCCGGCGGTGCCCGCCCGCCACGCATGCTGCGCCTGGATGTGAAGAGCCTGCCGCTGGACAGCGGTATCAGCGGCCCACTTCAGCAGGCCATCCGCCAAACCCTGGAGGCAGGCCAGCAAGTGCTGGTATTCCTCAATCGCCGCGGTTTCGCCCCGACCTTGCTGTGCCATGATTGCGGCTGGCTGTCCGAATGCCCACGCTGCGATGCACGCATGACCGTGCACCAGCGCTCCGGCGTGCTGCGCTGCCACCATTGCGGCTATGACGAGCGCCTGCCGCAGCAGTGCCCGCAGTGCAACCACGTTGACCTGCGCCCGGTCGGCGCCGGCACCGAGCGCGCCGAGGAGCGCCTGAAAGTGCTGTTCCCGGATTACCCGATCCTGCGTGTGGACCGCGACAGCACCGCGCGCAAGGACGCCATGCACAACCTGTTCAGCACCATCCAGCGCGGCCAGCCGAGCATCCTTGTCGGCACCCAGATGCTCGCCAAGGGCCACCACTTCCCGCGGGTGACCCTGGTGGCCATCCTCGATGCCGATGGCGGGCTGTTCTCCGGCGACTTCCGTGCCAGCGAACGCATGGCACAGTTGATCGTGCAGGTCGCCGGGCGGGCCGGGCGGGCCGAAGAGCCCGGCAAGGTCATCATCCAGACCCACCTGGCCGACCATCCACTGCTGGTGCAGCTTACCGAGCAGGGCTACTTCGCCTTCGCCGAGCAGGCCCTGGACGAACGCCGCGCCGCCGGGCTGCCGCCTTACTCGCACCTGGCGCTGCTGCGCGCCGAAGCGCACAAGCCCGGACAGGCCGAAGGTTTCCTCGACGAGGCCTGCGCCGCCGCCGAGCGCCTGGTGGCCGAACAGCGCCTGCCCGGCATCGAGCTGCTGGGGCCGGTGCCAGCACCGATGGAGCGCCGCGCCGGGCGCTTCCGCGCACAACTGTTGATACAGGCCAATACGCGGGCGCCTTTGCATCGACTGATCAGCGCCTGGTTGCTAGTGTTGGAGCAGATGCCGAGCGGGCGCCAGGTGCGGTGGTCGCTGGATGTCGACCCGGTAGACCTGTACTGAATCGACCGGCCTCATCGCCGGCAAGCCAGCTCCCACAGGTTGCGCGCACCTTTCTGTGGGAGCTGGCCTGCCGGCGATGAGGCCCTCGAACACAACATGGAACCCTTGATGGTTGCACCCCAAAGGTTGGCAACCCGCCCCCAGCCACGGATAATGCCCAGTTTTTCCACCTGCGCATCCAAGCGCTCCACCGCGCTTGCGGTCGAAAAGAGATCCCCATGAAAGACACCATTCGCCAGCTGATCCAGCAAGCCCTCACCCAACTCGTCACCGACGGTGTGCTGCCTGAAGGGCTGTCGCCGGCGATCCAGGTGGAAAACGCCCGGGACAAGACCCATGGCGACTTCGCCAGCAACATCGCCATGATGCTGGCCAAGCCGGCCGGCATGAAGCCGCGGGACCTGGCCGAGAAACTGATCAATGCCCTGCCGGCCAGCGCCGACATCAGCAAGGTCGAAATCGCCGGCCCCGGCTTCCTTAACTTCTTCCAGAACACCGACGCCCTGGCCAACCGCCTGGATGCCGCACTGGCCGACGCCCACCTGGGCGCGCGCAAGGCCGGCCCTGCGCAAAAGGTTGTGATCGACATGTCGGCACCCAACCTGGCCAAGGAAATGCACGTCGGCCACCTGCGTTCGACCATCATCGGTGACAGCGTGGCGCGCGTGCTGGAGTTCCTCGGCGATGACGTGATCCGCCAGAACCACGTGGGCGACTGGGGCACCCAGTTCGGCATGCTGCTGGCCTACCTGGAAGAAAACCCGATCACCAGCGACGAGCTGTCGGACCTGGAAAACTTCTACCGCGCCGCCAAGAAGCGCTTCGACGAATCCGAAGAGTTCGCCACCCGTGCCCGTGGCCTGGTGGTCAAGCTGCAGGCCGGCGACCCGGACTGCATGGCCCTGTGGACGCGCTTCAAGGACATTTCGCTGTCGCACTGCCAGAAGACCTACGAGCTGCTCAACGTCAAGCTGACCATGGCCGACGTGATGGGTGAAAGCGCCTACAACGACGACCTGGCCAACGTGGTCGCCGACCTCAAGGCCAAGGGGCTGCTGGTCGAAGACCAGGGCGCCCAGTGCGTGTTCCTCGACGAATTCAAGAACAGCGAAGGCGAACCACTGCCGGTGATCGTGCAGAAGGCCGACGGCGGCTACCTGTACGCCACCACCGACCTGGCCGCCGTGCGCTACCGCAGCAACGTGCTCAAGGCGGACCGCGCCCTGTACTTCGTCGACCAGCGCCAGGCCCTGCACTTCAACCAGGTGTTCGAAGTTGCACGACGCGCAGGCTTCGTCGGCCACCCGATGCAGATGGAGCACATGGGCTTCGGCACCATGAACGGTGCCGATGGCCGCCCGTTCAAGACCCGTGACGGCGGTACCGTGAAGCTGATCGACCTGCTCACCGAGGCCAAGGAGCGCGCCTACGCGCTGGTCAAGGAAAAGAACCCGAGCCTGGCCGACGAAGAACTGCGCCACATCGGTGAAGTGGTTGGCATCGGCGCTGTGAAGTACGCCGACCTGTCCAAGCACCGCACCAGCGACTACAGCTTCAACTTCGAGCTGATGCTCAACTTCGAAGGCAACACCGCGCCTTACCTGCTGTACGCCTACACCCGCGTGGCCGGCGTATTCCGCAAACTGGGCAAAGGCTTCGATGAAGTCGATGGCAACATCGTGCTGCTGGCTGCCCACGAGCAGGACCTGGCCGCGCGCCTGGCGCAGTTTGGCGAAATCCTCAACAACGTCGCCGACAAGGGTACGCCGCACGTGCTGTGCAGCTACCTGTACGACCTGGCCGGCCTGTTCTCCAGCTTCTACGAGAACTGCCCTATCCTTGCCGCCGAAACCCCGCAGCAGCAGCAGAGCCGCCTGCGCCTGGCGGCCCTGACCGGCCGCACCCTCAAGCAAGGTCTGGAACTGCTCGGCCTGGAAACCCTGGAGCGCATGTAAGTTGGCTGCCAAGAAAAAACCTGCACCCAAACGCGGCGCCAGCCGCCAGACGGCGCCGGCCAAGCAGCCGATTCCCGGTTGGGTATGGCTGGCGGTCGGCCTGACCGTAGGCGCGTTCATCGTGTTCCTGATGAAGCTCGAGCCTGGTGGCGAAGACATCAAGCGCACCAAGCCGGAGCAGCAGAAAGCGGACAAAGTGGCCGAAGCCGGCAAGTCGGCGCAGCCCACTCCGCAGCAGCCTGTGAAGCCGAAGTACGACTTCTACACGCTGCTGCCGGAGTCCGAGGTGATCGTGCCGCCGGAGGCCGTGCCAGAGAAGACACCACCCGTCCCGGCCCAGCCGGTGACCCCGGTGACGCCAGCCGAAGCGGCAAAGATCGACACGGCGCGAGCCCAGGCAGCATTGATGGGCCAGACACCGCCACCGGCACCGCCAGTCATCAAGCCGGCGGCGACCACCCAGTTCTTCCTGCAGGCCGGCTCGTTCCGCAAGCAGGCCGATGCTGACAAGGTGCGCGCGCAGATCATCCTGCTGGGGCAGTCGGTAAAGGTAGAGTCGGGCACGGTCAAGGACGAAACCTGGTACCGCGTGCTAGTGGGCCCGTTCAGCAACCGCGAGCAGCTGACCGGGGCACAGAAGCAGCTGGCCGGAGCAGGTTTCAGCAACCTGCTGCTGCAACAGCGGCAGACCCGTCAGTAACCTGGAATTCGGGGGCGCTTTGCGCCCCCTGTGTCCTCAACCCCGCCCCGCATTCCGCTCGGAAACCTGGCTGTTCAGCGTCCAGAAGTCATACAGCACCCCCACCAGAAACAGCCCGCCGGTAAAGAAGTAGATGATCGCGGTGATCCACTTGCCCTGATACAGCCGGTGCAGACCAAACACCCCGAGGAAGGTCAGCAGGATCCAGGCGATGTTGTAGTCAATGCGCCCGGACTGGAACCTGAGGTCGGCTTCACGGTCCATGGACGGGATCAGGAACAGGTCGATCAACCAGCCGATGCCCAGCAGGCCCAGGGTGAAGAACCAGATGGTGCCGGTTACGGGCTTGCCGTAATAGAAACGATGCGACCCGGTAAAGCCGAAAATCCATAGCAGGTAGCCAATGGTCTTGCTGTGGGTGTCGTGAAACGGCGCCCCCTGTTGATAACTGTTCATTCATAGCCCCCGTGGGTTATCCGAAAATTTTCTAAGAAAAAATGTGACTTTCTTGTCGCAGGCCGACGTACGGCACCTGGACAATCGACCAACGGATCAAAGATTGATCAAAAAGCTGTTATAAAGTTGCGCGCCCAACACATAACTATTCATAAGAGCTTCATCTATGCCGCCTTTACTCAAGACATGGCTGACCCTCTGCCTATTATTGCCCCTGGCCGCCCACGCCACCAATCGTGAGCAACGTCTTCCCAATGGTTTTACCGGCTACACCACCAATGCCTCGGTAAGACACGCACCAGTCAAGCAGACCGCGCTGCGCACCCGCCCAAGCAATGCCGCCAACAGCCGCAGCGTGCCCGGTGTGCCAGTCGCCGCCATGTCGCCGAAGCAGAGCAGCGATGTGCTCAGCCGTGCGGTGAATGTGCTCGGCACCCCTTATGTCTGGGGCGGCAGCAGCCCGAAGAAAGGCTTCGACTGCAGCGGGCTGGTCAAATACGCCTTCAACGACGTCGCCGACGTCGACCTGCCGCGCACCTCCAATGCCATGGCCCAGGGCCACGGCATCAAGGTGGCCAAGGGTGACCTGAAGCCAGGCGACCTGATCTTCTTCAACATCAAGAGCCGTCGGGTGAACCACGTTGCCATCTACCTGGGCAACGACCGCTTCATCCATGCTCCACGCCGTGGCAAGCGGGTAAGCATCGACACCCTGAGCAAGCCTTACTGGCAGAAGCATTACGTGGTGGCCAAGCGAGTGCTGCCGAAAGAACAGCAGCAACTGAGCCTGGCCAAGCGCTGATCTGATCGGCGCTATCCTGTCCGGGCCTCTTCGCGGGTAAACCCGCTCCCACAGGTACACCACAGCATTCGAAGGCTGTGTTATCCATGTGGGAGCGGGTTTACCCGCGAAAGGGCCAGCACAGGCACTATAGATCGCTGATCAGCCCCCTCTCCTTCAACCCTCGCATCGCCCCCTCCATCGTCCGCATCCCGTCCGCACCACCCGCCTGCATCACCGAACACAACTGCGCCATCCGCCCTTCCCGAACCAGGTTACGCACCGCTGGCGTCACCACTAGCACTTCCCGCGCAGCAACCCGCCCTCCGCCCGCGCGCCTGACCAGCACCTGCGCTACCACCAGGCGCAACGACTCGGCCAGCATCGCCCGCACCAACGGCTTCTCTTCGGCAGCGAACACCTCCACCAACCGGTCAACACTGCTCACCGCCGAACGCGTATGCACGGTCGCCAGTACCAGGTGCCCGGTCTCAGCCGCACGCAAGGCCAGGCGAATGGTTTCCAGGTCGCGCAGCTCACCGATCATGATCACATCCGGGTCCTGGCGCAGGGCACTGCGCAGCCCCTGGGCGAACCCACCGCAATGGCGGCCGACCTCACGCTGGTTGACCAGGCTGCGCTGGCTGCTGTGGATAACTTCGACAGGGTCCTCAAGGGTGATGATATGCAGAGCACGATCGCGGTTCAGCTGGTCGAGCAGTGCCGCCAAGGTGCTGGACTTGCCACTGCCGGTCGGCCCACCGACGAGGATCAAGCCATCTCGGCACTGCGCAACAGCTTGAAACACATCGCCCAGGTCGAGTTCATCGAGCGTGGCGATATGCCCCGGGATCAGGCGAAAGGTGGCCGCAGGGCCGTGCAACTGGCGAAACAGATTCAGCCGAAAGCGCCCTAGCGCCGGCAATTCCAGCGCCAGGTCCAGCTCATCACCCTGGGCCCACTGTCGGCGCTGGTCTTCATCCAGCATGGGTGCCATGCCCTCGATCAAGGCGACCGGGCCCAAGGTCGGCAGGGCCATGCGCTGCAGCTCGCCATCCAGGCGCAACATCGGTAACTGGCCCGCCGCCAGGTGCAGGTCGGAAGCCCCCGCATCCACGGCCCGGGCCAACAGGTCGGTCACATCCATGAGACTCCCCAAAGGCCTTCAAGTAGGTAGAATGCCGCAAACCCTCCAGCCGCCGGCATCAGTCCATGTCCACCCTAGCAGACAACCTTTCCGCTATTTCCGCCCGTATCGCCAGCGCTGCCCAGGCTGCCGGGCGTGATCCGGCCAGCGTCCAGTTGCTGGCCGTGAGCAAGACCAAGCCAGCTAGCGCCATCCGCGAAATCCACGCCGCTGGCGTATGCGATTTCGGGGAAAACTACCTACAGGAAGCGCTGACAAAGCAGCAGGCACTCAGCGACCTGCCCTTGATCTGGCACTTCATCGGCCCCATCCAGTCGAACAAGACCAAAGCCATCGCCGAGCATTTCGACTGGGTACATTCCGTGGACCGCCTGAAAATCGCCCAACGCCTCTCGGAGCAGCGCCCGGCCGGTCTGCCACCACTGAACATCTGCCTGCAGGTGAACGTCAGCGGCGAAGACAGCAAATCCGGCTGCACCCCTGCCGACCTGCCGGCCCTGGCCAAAGCGGTAGCCGCTCTGCCCAACCTGCGCCTGCGCGGGCTGATGGCCATTCCCGAACCCACTGATGACCGCGCCGCCCAGGAAGCCGCCTTCGCCACCCTGCGCCAGTTGCAGGAAGGCCTTGGCCTTGGTCTGGACACCCTGTCCATGGGCATGAGCCACGATCTGGAAGCGGCCATTGCACAGGGTGCGACCTGGGTGCGTATCGGTACCGCCCTGTTCGGTGCCCGCGATTACGGGCAGCCCTGATTCCATGCTTTACTCACTCTTTCCTACAAGGACCTGACATGAGCAAGACTCGTATTGCCTTTATCGGCGCCGGCAACATGGCCGCCAGCCTGATCGGTGGTCTGCGTGCCCAGGGCCTGGACGCCTCGCAGATCCGCGCCAGCGACCCGGGCGCCGAGACCCGCAGCCGCATCCAGGCCGAGCACGGCATCGAAACCTTCGAGAACAACGCCCAGGCCATCGATGGCGCCGACGTCATCGTGCTGGCGGTCAAGCCGCAGGTCATGAAAGCCGTATGCCAGGCCCTGCAACCGAACCTGCAGGAAGGCCAGCTGATCGTTTCCATTGCCGCCGGCATCACCTGCGCCAGCCTGCAAAGCTGGGTCGGCGCTCGCCCTGTGGTGCGCTGCATGCCCAACACTCCGGCACTGCTGCGCCAGGGCGTCAGCGGCCTGTACGCCACCGCGGAAGTATCCAGCGAACAACGCCAGCAGGCCGAGCAACTGCTGTCGGCCGTGGGCACCGCCCTGTGGCTCGAGCAGGAGCAGCAACTGGACGCCGTGACGGCAGTCTCCGGCAGCGGCCCGGCGTACTTCTTCCTGCTGATCGAAGCCATGACCGCGGCAGGCGAAAAGCTTGGCCTGCCACGTGAAACCGCCTCCCAGCTGACCCTGCAGACAGCCTTGGGCGCCGCACGCATGGCGGTTGCCAGCGATGTCGATGCTGCCGAACTGCGCCGCCGAGTCACCTCGCCTGCAGGCACTACCGAAGCGGCGATCAAGTCGTTCCAGGCCAGCGGCTTCGAAGCCATTGTCGAACAGGCGCTGCAGGCTGCGGCTACACGTTCCGCCGAGCTGGCCGAACAACTGGGCAAATAAGGAGCTTCAGATGAATGCACTGTCCGGCGCCGCGATCTTCGTGGTGCAAACCCTGGTCAGCCTGTACCTGGTGATCGTCCTGCTGCGCTTCGTCCTGCAGTTGGTCAAGGCCAACTTCTACAACCCGCTGTGCCAGTTCGCCGTGCGCGCCACACAGCCGCTGCTCAAGCCGATTCGCCGAGTCATCCCCAGCTTTGGTGGGCTGGATACCTCGTCGCTGCTGTTGTCGGTGGTTATCCAGGCGCTGCTGATGGCTTTCGTGCTGATGGTCACCTACGGCACCTTCGGTGACATCCTGCACCTGCTGATGTGGGCCATCATCGGTATCACCTCGCTGTTCCTGAAGATTTTCTGGGTCGCGATGATCGTCATGGTGATCGTGTCCTGGGTTGCTCCCAACAGCCACAACCCGGCGGCTGAGCTGGCCTACCAGATCAGTGAACCGGTGCTGGCACCGTTCCGCCGCATCGTGCCCAACCTGGGCGGCATGGACATCTCGCCGATCTTCGCCTTCCTCGCGATCCAGGTAATCCAGTCGTTCGTCATGCCGCCGCTGGCCGTCTACGCCGGCATGCCACAAGAGCTGTGGCGGATGATCTGAGCCCCACCTGACTCTGGTTGCTTCCAGCGACAAGCCTCTGCTTGCCGCTGGGGGTAGCGCTCTTTAGACTTACGCCTCCGTCAAGCGTGAGCAGGGTCGATGTCCACTGTCTTTCCCGAAGATTCCGTCGGTCTGGTAGTACCGCAAACCGCCCGGTTCGATGAACCGCTGGCCCTGGCCTGCGGCCGCTCCCTGGCCAGTTACGAACTGGTCTACGAGACCTATGGCACCCTGAACGCCAGCGCGAGCAACGCCGTGCTGATCTGCCATGCCCTCTCCGGCCACCACCATGCCGCTGGCTACCATGCCGCCACCGACCGCAAGCCGGGCTGGTGGGACAGTTGTATCGGCCCTGGCAAGCCGATCGACACCAACCGCTTCTTCGTGGTCAGCCTGAACAACCTGGGCGGCTGCAACGGCAGCACCGGCCCCAGCAGCATCAACCCGGCCACTGGCAAGCCCTACGGCGCCGACTTCCCGGTACTGACCGTGGAAGACTGGGTGCACAGCCAGGTGCGCCTGGCCGAGCGCCTGGGCATCCAGCAGTGGGCCGCCGTGGTCGGTGGCAGCCTGGGTGGCATGCAGGCGCTGCAGTGGACCATCAGCTACCCCGAGCGTGTGCGCCATTGCGTCGACATCGCCTCGGCGCCCAAGCTGTCGGCACAGAACATCGCTTTCAATGAAGTGGCACGCCAGGCCATCCTCACCGACCCCGAATTCCACGGCGGTTCGTTCCAGGACCAGGGCGTGATCCCCAAGCGTGGCCTGATGCTGGCGCGCATGGTCGGCCACATCACCTACCTGTCGGATGACTCGATGGGTGAAAAATTCGGCCGCGAGCTGAAGAGCGACAAGCTCAACTACGACTTCCACAGCGTCGAATTCCAGGTCGAGAGCTACCTGCGCTACCAGGGCGAGGAGTTTTCCGGGCGCTTCGACGCCAACACCTACCTGCTGATGACCAAGGCGCTGGACTACTTCGACCCTGCCGCCGCCCAGGGCGGCGACCTGGCAGCCACCCTGGCCCACGTCAAGGCGGATTACTGCATCATGTCGTTCACCACCGACTGGCGCTTCTCCCCGGCCCGTTCGCGCGAGATCGTCGACGCCCTGATGGCCGCACGCAAGAATGTCTGCTACCTGGAGATCGACTCGCCTTACGGGCACGATGCCTTCCTGATCCCCACGCCTCGCTACATGCAGGGTTTCTCGAATTACATGAACCGCATTGCCATCTGAGGACAGCATGAGAGCCGATCTGGAAATCATCCACGACTGGATCCCCGCCGGCAGCCGGGTACTCGACCTGGGCTGCGGCAGCGGCGAACTGCTGGCCTCGCTGCGCGACCGCAAGCAGGTCTCCGGCTATGGCCTGGAGATCGACGCCGACAACATCGCCGCCTGTGTGGCCAAGGGCGTCAACGTCATCGAACAGGACCTGGACAAGGGCCTGGGCAACTTCGCCAGCAACAGTTTCGACGTGGTGATCATGACCCAGGCCCTGCAGGCCGTGGAGTACCCCGACCGCATCCTCGACGAGATGCTGCGTGTGGGCCGCCAGTGCATCATCACCTTCCCCAACTTCGGCCACTGGCGTTGCCGCTGGTACCTGGCGACCAAAGGCCGCATGCCGGTTTCGGACTTCATGCCGTACACCTGGTACAACACGCCAAACATCCACTTCTGCACCTTTGCCGACTTCGAAGAGCTGTGCCACGAGCGCCGCGCCAAGGTGCTTGACCGCCTGGCAGTCGACCACTTGCACCGCAACGGGTGGGGTGGCCGGCTTTGGCCTAATCTTCTAGGTGAGATCGGCATCTACCGTGTCAGCAGCCCGGGCCTGCAAGAACATCAGCTCGCGGTCTGACGCCCACCGGAGGAATCACCCCATGCGTCGCCTAGCCCTGTTCCTGATCAGCCTGTGCCTGGCCCTGCCGGTACTGGCTGCCGATGCTGCCCGTCCCGAGCGCAAGGAAGTGTTTGGCGACGTGACGGTGCACTACAGCGCGTTCACCTCGAGCATGCTGACGCCGGAGGTGGCCGCAGCCACCGGCCTGGTACGCAGCAAGAACCAGGGCGTACTCAACATTGCCGTGCTCAAGGCCAACAAGCCCGCCATGGCGGTGGTCAGCGGCACGGTCAAGGACCTGACCGGGCGCAGCAGCCCGCTGTCGTTCAAGCAGATCACCGAACAGGGCGCGGTGTACTACATTGCCCAGTTCAAGATCGACCAGCCAGAAACCGTCACCTTCGACCTGAATATCGAAACCGGCGGCATCAGCAACTCCCTCAGCTTCAATCAGGACGTTTTCCCAGGCGAATGATGAATTTCCAGCAACTCGTATTGGCCAGCCACAACGCCGGCAAACTCAAGGAACTCCAGGCCATGCTCGGCGCGTCCGTGCAACTGCGCTCGATCGGTGAGTTCAGCCAGGTCGAGCCGGAAGAAACCGGCCTGTCGTTCGTCGAGAACGCCATCCTCAAGGCGCGCAACGCCGCACGCATTTCCGGCCTGCCGGCCCTGGCCGACGACTCGGGCCTGGCGGTGGACTTCCTCGGCGGCGCGCCGGGCATCTACTCGGCGCGCTATGCCGACGGCAAAGGTGACGCTGCGAACAATGCCAAGCTGCTCGAAGCACTGAAAGACGTGCCTGAAGCCGAGCGCGGCGCACAGTTCGTCTGCGTCCTGGCACTGGTGCGCCATGCCGACGACCCGCTGCCGATCCTGTGCGAAGGCCTGTGGCACGGGCGCATCATGTTCGAGGCCAGTGGCGAGCACGGCTTTGGCTACGACCCGCTGTTCTGGGTACCGGAGCGCAGCTGCTCCAGCGCCGACCTGGCCCCTGTGGACAAGAACCAGCTCAGCCACCGCGCCCGCGCCATGGCCCTGCTGCGCCAACGTCTGGGCCTGGCATGATCGAAACGCTGTCCAACCCCGGCGCGGCGGGCTTCACCAGCCTGCCGCCGCTGGCGCTGTACATCCACATCCCGTGGTGCGTACGCAAATGCCCTTACTGCGACTTCAACTCCCACGCTGCCGGGCCTGAACTGCCGGAAGATGCCTACGTCGCCGCCCTGCTGACCGACCTCGACCAGGAGCTGGCTGCCGTGCAAGGCCGGCCGATCAGCTCGATCTTCTTCGGCGGCGGTACCCCCAGCCTGTTCAGTGCCGACGCCCTTGGCCGGCTGCTGCGTGGCGTGGAACAACGTATCCCGTTTGCGCCGGACATCGAAATTACCCTGGAGGCCAACCCGGGCACGTTCGAGCAGGACAAGTTCAAGGCCTACCGGCAAACCGGTATCAATCGTCTGTCCATCGGTGTGCAGAGCTTCCAGCCAGCCAAACTGCAGGCGCTGGGGCGTATCCACAATGGCGATGAAGCGGTCCGCGCCGCCGGCATGGCACGCGCCGCCGGCTTCGACAACTTCAACATGGACCTGATGCACGGCCTGCCCGACCAGTCGCTCGAGGACGCGCTGGGCGACCTGCGCCAGGCCATCGACCTGGGGCCGACGCACCTGTCGTGGTACCAGCTGACCGTGGAGCCGAACACGGTGTTCTGGAACCAGCCACCCGAGCTGCCCGAGGACGACATCCTCTGGGATATCCAGGAGGCCGGCCAGGCACTGATGGCCGAACACGGCTTCCGCCAGTACGAAGTCTCGGCCTATGCCCAAGCGGGGCGCGCTGCCCGGCACAACCTCAACTACTGGCGCTTTGGCGACTTCATCGGCATCGGCGCTGGTGCCCACGGCAAGCTGACCTTCGCCGATGGGCGCATCCTGCGCACCTGGAAGACCCGCCTGCCCAAGGACTACCTGAACCTGGCCAAGCCGTTCAAGGCCGGCGAAAAGCTGCTGCCAGTCGACGAGCTGCCGTTCGAGTTCCTGATGAACGCCCTGCGCCTGACCGATGGGGTGGAAGCCGAACTGTTCACCCAACGCACCGGTTTGCCGCTGGCACAATTGCGCGAGGCACGCCGCGCTGCCGAACAAAAGGGCCTTTTGCAGGTCGAACCGGATCGGCTGGTGGCCACGCCGAGGGGCCAGTTGTTCCTCAATGACCTGCTGCAGTATTTCTTGACCTAAGGATGACCCATGGATCTGGTACTTGATCTGCTCGCGACGGTTTCTCGCTGGAGCCGCAGCAACCTGTCGGAGATTTCACTGGCCTTGGTAGGCTGCCTGCTGGTGCTGTTCGGCACCGATATCAAGGGCTGGGTGGAACAACGCCTGGGCGGCCTGGCGGGCGCCCTGCGCGTACCGTTCATGGCCTTGCTGGTGATGATCGGCAGCGGTGCGGCGCTGATCTATGCCACGCCTTGGGTGGTGAAAGGGCTTAGCCAGTTCAACAACTACGCGCTGGCGCCGGTGCTGCTGGTGGTACTGGTGCTGATCGGGGTGGTGGCGGATCGACGGGGCTGAGCCACGGCCTTGCACTGAACCTTGCAGGAGCGGCCTTGAGTCGCGATGGGCCGCAAAGCGGCCCCAGCAATTGCTGCCTCACCGCTGACATCCTGGGGCCGCTACGCGGTCCATCGCGACACAAGGCCGCTCCTACAATGACCGCGTAATCTGGCGAGTACAGAGATGGGTTGTAAAAGCTGCCCCGGAGAACCAGGGCAGCCCTACCACCTGACTAGCCCTTACTGGGCATCATCGAAGTGATCGCGCATGAAGTCCCGAACGGTCTTGAGCACAGTCAAGATCCGGATGAACGTCCAAACGCGGCTCAGCGCATCAAGCAAACGCTTCATATGCCTTGGCCTCCGTGTTGGCGGGCCAATCTTCCAGCATCTAACCGGTACTTCGATGCCTTCAAAAACTGTGTGAGAGTCTTCTGTGAAGTGGCCAGGTCAATGGCCCTTCGAGAGGTGCACCGGCACGGTTCTCAGGCCGTGTCGAAGGGGCCGGAAAGCAGAATTCTTCTCCTACCCGGCCCATCACTGATTTCATCCACACAGGAGCAGCGCGATGATACTTGGAATGCTCACCCAAGACTGTTAACCGCTCCGACACACGTGATGCCGGATATTTCTGAGCATTGACGTTCCCCCGCTACGCTGCCTATGATCAGCCAACTGTGTGAGGGTTTTCTGTGAAACCTCAGAGCGAAGGATACTCAGTCCTGTTGCTCACATAAAAAACCGCCCTTTCAATGGCGGTTTTTTTTCGCCTGCATTTCTGCAGGCATCGGCAAATCGAAAGGCCGTATCAGCCGGTCAATCCACCTTCTCGAACTTCAAATCCCAAACCCCATGCCCCAGCCGCTCGCCGCGGCGCTCGAACTTGGTGATCGGGCGCTCTTCCGGGCGTGGCACGTAGGTACCGTCAGCCGCACGGTTGCGATAGCCCGGGGCAGCGCTCATCACTTCCAGCATGTACTCCGCATACGGTTCCCAGTCGGTGGCCATGTGGAACACGCCACCGGGCTTGAGCTTGCGCCGTACCAGTTCGGCGAACTCCAGCTGGACGATGCGGCGCTTGTGGTGGCGCGCCTTGTGCCATGGGTCGGGGAAGAACAGCATCAGGCGGTCGAGGCTGTTGTCCGCCACGCAGCGGTTCAGCACTTCGATGGCATCGCAGTCATATACTCGCAGGTTCTTCAGGCCCTGGGTCAACACGCCGTTGAGCAGCGCACCAACACCCGGGCGGTGTACTTCCACACCGATGAAGTCCTGTTCAGGCGCGGCAGCAGCCATTTCCAGCAGGGAATGGCCCATGCCGAAGCCGATCTCCAGGGTGCGCGGCGCCGAGCGGCCGAACACCTGGTCGTAGTCCACCGGGCTGTCGGCCAGCGGCAGGATGTACAGCGGGCCGCCCTGCTCCAGGCCACGTTGCTGGCCTTCGGTCATGCGCCCGGCGCGCATCACGAAACTCTTGATGCGGCGGTGCGGGCGGGCTTCGCCGTCGGGGGTGATCGGCGTATCGTGCGATTCAGTCATCAGGGGCTCTTACTTGATCAGACCATCCAGCGGCGAAGAGGCGCTGGCATAGAGTTTCTTCGGCATACGGCCGGCCAGGTAGGCCATGCGACCGGCGACGATGGCGTGCTTCATGGCCTCGGCCATCAGCACCGGCTGCTGGGCGTGGGCGATGGCCGAGTTCATCAGCACAGCTTCGCAGCCCATTTCCATGGCGATGGTGGCGTCGGACGCAGTACCCACACCAGCATCCACCAGCACCGGCACCTTGGACTCTTCCAGGATGATCTGCAGGTTGTAGGGGTTGCAGATACCCAGGCCGGTACCGATCAGGCCAGCCAGCGGCATGACCGCAATGCAACCGGCTTCGGCCAACTGGCGGGCGATGATCGGATCATCGCTGGTGTAGACCATCACATCGAAACCGTCTTTGACCAACACTTCGGCGGCCTTGAGGGTTTCGATCACATTGGGGAACAGGGTTTTCTGGTCGGCCAGTACTTCCAGCTTGACCAGGTTGTGGCCATCCAGCAGTTCGCGGGCCAGGCGGCAGGTGCGCACGGCTTCGACCGCGTCGTAGCAGCCAGCAGTGTTCGGCAGGATGGTGTAGCGGTCCGGTGGCAGCACATCGAGCAGGTTCGGCTCGCCCGGGTTCTGGCCAATGTTGGTGCGGCGCACGGCTACGGTGACGATCTCGGCACCCGAGGCTTCGATGGCCAGGCGGGTTTCTTCCATGTCACGGTACTTGCCGGTACCGACCAGCAGGCGCGACTGGAAAGTACGCCCGGCCAGGGTGAAGGGCTTGTCGCTACGAACGTTGCTCATGGTTGTTCCTCGGGAAAAGGTTGCTGGGCTTGCAGGTGAATCGCCGGCCAGAATCAGCCGCCACCGATGGCGTGGACCACTTCGACCTGATCGCCGTCGTTCAACAGCGTACTGTCGTGCTGACTACGCGGCACGATATCCAGGTTCAGTTCCACCGCGACGCGGCGCCCGGTCAGCTCCAGGCGGGCCAGCAGGGCCGCGACACTTTCGCCAGCGGGCAATTCGTAAGGTTCACCGTTCAGTTGAATGCGCATGCGCACGGCCACCATTGTTCTTTGGGGGCCCGCATTCTAGCGCTGAACCGCCCTGCAACCCAAGGGCGCTGCACGCCATTAGTCGCGATTGTGGACCACCCGGTCAACCGAGCCGCCAGGCTGCCAGGCCCAGGCACAGCCAGCCGGCCAGGAAGCACAGGCCACCAAGCGGGGTGATGATGCCGAGCTTGCCCAGGCCGCTGAGGGTCAGCAGGTACAGGCTACCGGAGAACAGCACTATCCCCAGGGCAAACAGGCCGCCAGCCCAGCCGACCAGGCGCCCTGGCAGGTGCACCGAAAGCACGGCAACAGCGAAGATGGCCAAGGTATGTACCAACTGGTAGGTCACACCAGTCTGGAAGATCGCCAGGTAGTCGGCCGTCAGCCGGCTTTTCAGGCCGTGGGCGGCGAAAGCGCCCAGGGCGACACCGGTGAAGCCGAAAAAGGCGGCAAGCATCAGGAAGCTGCGAAGCATGGGACGACTCCTTGGATCGGGTCTGTATAATGGCCCCTTCCACCCGTACGGCCAAGCCATCGCCATGCTGCCAACCCTTCTCCGCCGCCTCTCTCGCGCCCTGCTCTGGTTCGCTGCCGGCAGCATCGTGCTGGTACTGGTGTTCCGCTGGGTCCCACCACCCGGTACGGCGTTGATGGTGGAGCGCAAGGTGCAGTCCTGGGTGAATGGCGAGCCGATCGACCTGCAGCGCGACTGGGAGCCGTGGGAGAACATCTCCGACGACCTCAAGGTCGCGGTCATTGCCGGCGAGGACCAGAAGTTCGCCAACCACTGGGGCTTCGACATCCCGGCCATCCAGGCAGCGCTGGCCTACAACGAGCGCGGCGGCAGCATTCGCGGTGCCAGCACCCTGACCCAGCAGGTGGCCAAGAACCTGTTCCTGTGGTCCGGGCGCAGCTGGTTCCGCAAAGGCCTGGAGGCCTGGTTCACAGCGTTGATCGAGCTGTTCTGGTCGAAGGAGCGGATTCTCGAGGTTTACCTGAACAGTGCCGAATGGGGCAAAGGTGTGTTTGGCGCCCAGGCGGCAGCGCGCTACCACTTTGGCGTCGATGCCAACCGGCTTAGCCGCCAGCAGGCGGCGCAGCTGGCGGCGGTGCTGCCGAGCCCGATCAAGTGGAGCGCCAGCCGGCCGAGCGCCTATGTGGCCAGCCGGGCCGGCTGGATACGCCGGCAGATGAGCCAGTTGGGTGGGCCCAGCTACCTGATGCAGCTCGACACTTCGCGCAAACTTTGAGCCTTTTGGGGCTGCTGCTCAGCCCATCGCGACACAAGGCCGCTCCTACAGGGGATCGCAGTCTCTTGTAGGAGCGGCCTTGTGTCGCGAAAGGGCCGCAAAGCGGCCCCAAAATCCCCCGGCCAAAAAAAAGCCGCTAACCCTATGCGGGCCAGCGGCTTTTCCTTGCTGTCAGGGCTCGATCAGGCCGCGATCAGCGCCTTGACCTTGTTCATCGCATTCTTCTCCAGCTGGCGAATCCGCTCAGCCGAAACGCTGTACTTGTCCGCCAGCTCATGCAACGTGGCCTTCTCTTCCGCCAACCAGCGCTGGTAGAGAATGTCGCGGCTACGCTCGTCCAGCCCTTGCAATGCTTCGTGCAGGTTGCTGGTGGAGTTGTCGCTCCAGTCGGCATCCTCCAGCTGCACTGCCGGGTCGTAACGGTGATCTTCCAGGTAATGCGCAGGCGACTGGAAGGCACTGTCGTCGTCAGCTTCCGCTGCCGGGTCGAATGCCATGTCCTGGCCGCTGAGGCGGCTTTCCATCTCGCGCACTTCACGCGGCTCCACGCCCAGGCTTTCCGCCACGCGGTGCACTTCGTCGTTGTTCAGCCAGGCCAGACGCTTCTTCTGGCTGCGCAGGTTGAAGAACAGCTTGCGCTGGGCCTTGGTGGTGGCCACCTTGACGATGCGCCAATTGCGCAGGATGAACTCGTGGATCTCTGCCTTGATCCAGTGCACGGCGAACGACACCAGGCGCACGCCCATTTCCGGGTTGAAGCGCTTGACGGCTTTCATCAGGCCGACGTTGCCTTCCTGGATCAGGTCGGCCTGGGCCAGCCCGTAGCCGGCATAGCTACGGGCGATATGTACGACGAAACGCAGGTGGGCCATCACCATTTGACGAGCGGCCTCGACATCCTGCTCATAATAGAGACGCTCGCCCAGATCACGCTCCTGCTCGACAGTCAGCAGCGGGATGCTGTTGACCGTGTGCACGTAGGCTTCCAGGTTTGCACCAGGTACCAGGGCATAGGCAGGTTGCAACGATGTGGTCATTCAAGAACCTCCGACTTACAGAACTCGCGCCTTGTGGGCGCTGCCAACATTGACCTGGAACGACGGTACAAGTTCCATGGTGAATAATTTGTCAATGCTGGCACGTAAAAACTATCGCGGCGCCAGCTCGTTCAGATGGCGGGCCACTGCGATCCATGCACCGATATACCCCAACAGCACCGCTCCGATCAAGAGCGACAGACCATCGGACGCCGGCACCCCACCCAGGGCGAAGTCGCTGCCGTACAGCCCGGAAAGCCCTACCACCGCCTCGTTCAGCCAGTTCAGGCCAAACGCCAGGATACCCCAAGCAATCACCCCTGCACCCAGGCCATACAGTGCGCCCATGTAAAGGAAAGGCCGGCGTACGTAGGCGTCTGTACCACCGACCAGCTTGATCACTTCGATCTCGGTACGGCGGTTTTCAATATGTAGACGAATTGTGTTACCGATTACTAACAGCAGGGCAGAAATCAGCATCACGGCCAGGCCGAAGACGAAGCGGTCACCCAGTTTGAGGATGGCCGCCAGGCGCTCGACCCATACCAGGTCGAGTTGCGCCACTTCCACCCGCGGCAGCTCCGACAGGCGCTGACGCAAGGCTTCCAGGGCCGGCTTGTCGACTTCGGTCGGGGTCACCACCACTACGCCGGGCAGCGGGTTGTCAGGCAGTTCACGCAGAGCTTCGCCCAGGCCGGACTGTTGCTGGAACTCCTCCAGCGCCTGCTCGCGGCTGACATACTGAGCGTCGGCCACGCCGGGCATGCCCTTGATCTCGTCGCGCAGCGCCTCGCCTTCGCGGCTACCGGCATCGAGCTTGAGGTATAGCGAGATCTGTGCGGCGCGCTGCCACGAGCCGCCAAGCTTCTCGACGTTCTTCAGCAGCAATGACAGGCCCATGGGCATGCTCAGCGCCACCGCCATCACCAGGCAGGTGAAGAAGCTGCCGATCGGCTGCTTGCCCAGCCGGCGCAGGCTGTCGGCCATGCTGGCACGGTGGCTTTCCAGCCAGGCATGCAGCAGCGTGCGGAAATCCGGGCCGTCATCGTCGTCGTGCTTTTTCTTCGCCGGTTGCGGGTCGGCCGGTTTCGGCGCAACCCGCTCGGAAACCTTCGGCGTACGTGTAGTGCTCATTGCCCGGCCTCCCCATCGCCGATCAAGCGGCCGCGCTGCAAGGTCAGCATGCGGTGACGCATGCGCGCAATCAGTGCCAGGTCGTGGCTGGCGATCAATACCGTGGTACCCAGGCGGTTGATGTCCTCGAACACCCCCATGATCTCCGCGGCCAGGCGCGGGTCGAGGTTACCGGTGGGTTCGTCGGCCAGCAGCAGGGCTGGCTGGTGAACGATGGCACGGGCGATGCCCACCCGTTGCTGCTGCCCGGTGGACAGGTCGGCCGGGAACAGCTCGCCCTTGTCGGCCAGCGACACTCGCTCCAGCGCCGAGTCCACGCGCTTGGCGACCTCGGCCTTGGACAGGCCGAGAATCTGCAGCGGCAAGGCGATGTTGTTGAACACCGTGCGGTCGAACAACAGCTGGTGGTTCTGGAACACCACGCCGATCTGCCGACGCAGGAACGGGATCTGCGAGTTGCTGATCTGGCCCAGGTCCTGCCCGGCCAGCATCAGCTTGCCGCTGGTCGGGCGCTCCATGGCCAGCAGCAGGCGCAGCAAGGTGCTCTTGCCCGCGCCCGAGTGGCCGGTGACGAACAGGAATTCGCCCCGGCGCGCCCGGAAACTCAGCTCATGCAAACCCACATGACCATTGGGATAGCGCTTGGCAACCTGTTCGAATCGGATCATGTTCAGTCTCGCTCGGCGAACAGAGCCTTGACGAACGGCTCGGCTTCGAAGGTACGCAGGTCGTCGATGCCTTCACCGACACCGATGAAGCGGATCGGCAGCTTGAACTGCTTGGCCAGGGCGAAGATCACCCCGCCCTTGGCAGTGCCGTCCAGCTTGGTCAGGGCCAGGCCGGTCAGTTCGACGCTCTGGTTGAAGTACTTGGCCTGGCTGATGGCGTTCTGGCCGGTGCCGGCATCGAGCACCAGCAGCACCTCGTGTGGCGCTTCGGCGTCGAGCTTGCCGATGACCCGGCGGACTTTCTTCAGCTCTTCCATCAGGTTGTCTTTGGTGTGCAGGCGGCCAGCGGTGTCGGCGATCAGCACGTCGACGCCACGAGCCTTGGCGGCCTGTACGGCATCGAAGATCACCGAAGCAGAGTCGGCGCCGGTGTGCTGGGCGATCACCGGGATCTGGTTACGCTCGCCCCACACCTGCAGTTGCTCGACCGCAGCAGCACGGAAGGTGTCGCCAGCAGCCAGCATCACTTTCTTGCCTTCGAGCTGCAGCTTCTTGGCCAGTTTGCCGATGGTGGTGGTCTTGCCGGCGCCGTTCACACCGACCACCAGAATCACATAGGGCTTGCTCTGCGCCTGCACCACCAGCGGCTGCTCGACCGGGCGCAGCAGCGCAGCCAGTTCTTCCTGCAGCGACTTGTACAGGGCATCGGCATCAGCCAGCTGCTTGCGGGCAACCTTCTGGGTCAGGTTCTGGACGATGGTGGAAGTGGCTTCCACACCAACGTCGGCGGTCAGCAGGCGGGTTTCGATTTCGTCGAGCAGGTCGTCATCGATGACCTTCTTGCCCAGGAACAGGCTGGCCATGCCCTCGCCGATACTGGCGCTGGTCTTCGACAGGCCCTGCTTGAGGCGGGCGAAGAAACCGGGCTTGGCCTGCTCGGCCTGCACGGCGACCGGGGCTGCAGCCACAGGGGCAGCAGGCTCTGGTGCAGGGCGTTCCGGGATGGCGGGCGGCGCTTTCGGCTCCAGATCCGGCACCAGAGCCACGGGCTCTTCAGCAACCGGCAGCACCAGGTTGCTGACCGGCGCGGCCGGTTCTACTACCGGGGCCGCCTCGACAGGGGCTGGCTCGATCGGGGCCGCCTGCAAGGGCATCGACGCGACCGGCTGCGGTGCAGGTGCCACCAGCGGCTGTGAAGCGACCGGCTCGGGTTCAGGGGCCTGCAACGGTTGGGAAGCAACCGGTTCGGGGACAGGGGCCTCGACCACCGGGGATTGGACGGGTGCGGCGACCTGCTGCGGTTCTGTCAGCTGTGGGGCCGCAGGGGCCTGAACGGGTTCAGGGGCCTGTGGCGCTTCGGCGGTAGCCCCTTCGACCGGAGCGGCTGCAGGCTGCTCGACGGCTGGGGGTTCATTCGCGGGCACGCCCGTTGCCACAGGTTGCTGCGGCTTCTTGCGAAACCAGCTGAACAGGCCTTTCTTCTCACCAGCCTCGGCTGGCGCTTTTTTGTCGTCGTTGGAACCAAACATGGAAGACGGCTATCTCAGGGTAGCGATGGGCCAGCTATGGCGCATCGGGAATTCTCTCTACGCAGAACAGACTATCTTGAAGCCGGCTGGTTCATGCGCAACGTTTTGTCTTAGTGTCCTGCGGGCCAGAACGGCGACAGGCATGGTCGCCAGGCAACCGGATCAGTATCCTAGCACCTCCTGGCCCGCCGACGCTAAACCAGCGGGCCGCCGAACAGGTTAAACACCGTATGAATGCTCTAGCCCGCCGCGCCGCTGGCCTGTTGCTCGGCACGCTCTGCCTGCCGCTCGCGGCCTTCGCCGCCGATGTGCAACCCACCCACGAATTCATCCTCGACAACGGCCTGAAAGTAGTCGTGCGCGAGGACCACCGCGCCCCGGTGGTAGTCTCGCAGATCTGGTACAAGGTTGGCTCCAGCTACGAAACCCCTGGCCAGACCGGCCTGTCCCATGCGCTGGAACACATGATGTTCAAGGGCAGCGCCAAGGTCGGCCCCGGCGAGGCCTCGCGCATCCTGCGTGACATAGGCGCCGAAGAAAACGCCTTCACCAGCGACGACTACACCGCCTATTACCAGGTGCTGGCCCGCGACCGCCTGCCGGTGGCCCTGGAGCTGGAGGCCGACCGCCTGGCCAGCCTGCGCCTGCCCGCTGACGAATTCAGCCGCGAAATCGAGGTGATCAAGGAAGAACGCCGCCTGCGCACCGACGACCAGCCCAACTCCAAGGCGTTCGAGCTGTTCCGCGCCATGGCCTACCCGGCCAGTGGCTACCATACCCCGACCATCGGCTGGATGGCCGACCTGGAGCGCATGAAGGTCGAGGAACTGCGCCACTGGTACGAATCCTGGTACGCCCCCAACAACGCCACCCTGGTGGTGGTCGGCGATGTCACCGTCGATGAGGTCAAGGGCCTGGCGCAGAAGTACTTCGGCAGCATCCCCAAACGCGCCGTGCCACCGGCCAAGTTGCCGCTCGAGCTGGCCCAACCAGGCCAGCGCCAGCTGACCCTGCACGTGCGCACCCAGTTGCCGAGCCTGATCTACGGTTTCAACGTACCTGGCCTGCCCACCGCCAAGGATCCGCGTACGGTGCATGCCCTGCGCCTGATCTCGGCATTGCTCGACGGCGGCTACAGCGCCCGCATGCCGGCACGCCTGGAACGCGGCCAGGAACTGGTGGCCGGCGCTTCGTCCAGCTACAACGCCTTCACCCGCGGCGACAGCCTGTTCCTGATCTCGGCCACGCCGAACGTGCAGAAGCAAAAAACCCTCGCCGATGTCGAGAAAGGCATCTGGCAGCTGCTTGATGAGCTCAAGACCACCCCGCCCAGCGCCGAAGAGCTGGAGCGCGTACGCGCCCAGGTCATTGCCGGCCTGGTCTACGACCGCGACTCCATCAGCAGCCAGGCCACTACCATCGGCCAGCTGGAAACCGTCGGCCTGTCGTGGAAGCTGATCGACAGCGAGCTGGATGAGCTCAAGCGCGTTACTCCGCAGGATATCCAGAACGCCGCGCGTACCTACTTCACCCGCGAACGCCTGAGCGTTGCCCATGTACTGCCCGAGGAGTCCGCTCATGAGTAATCGCCGCGTACCACGCCCAACCCTGCTGACCACGGGCATCCGCGCCCTGGCGCTGGCGGCGGTGCTGGCCGCCCCGGCCATGGCTGACAATGCCGCCAAAGCCGACAGCAACGCGGCACGCCCGGCCAATACCTTGCAGTCACTGGCCGAACTGGATGGCAAGGCGCCCAGCCGGCGCCAGTTGAACATACAGCACTGGAACACTGCAGAAGGCGCCCGCGTGCTGTTCGTCGAGGCCCGCGAACTGCCGATGTTCGACCTGCGCATCACCTTCGCCGCCGGCAGCAGCCAGGATGGCGGCACGCCAGGCCTGGCCGCCCTGACCAACGCCATGCTCAACGAAGGCGTGGCCGGCAAGGATGTGACTGCCATCGCCGAAGGCTTCGAGGGGCTGGGTGCCGACTTTGGCAACGGCTCCTACCGCGATATGGCCGTGGCTTCGCTGCGCAGCCTCAGCGCCAAGGACAAGCGTGAACCGGCGCTCAAGCTGTTCACCGAAGTGACTGGCAAGCCGACCTTCCCTGAAGACGCCCTCAAGCGCATCAAGAACCAGATGCTGGCCGGCTTCGAGTATGAAAAGCAGAACCCTGGCAAGGTCGCTGGCAAGGCCCTGTTCGCCAAGCTCTACGGCGACCACCCCTACGCCCACCCGAGCGACGGCACTGCCGAAAGCATCAGCGGCATCACCCTGGCACAGCTGCGCGCCTTCCACGCCAAGGCCTACACCAGCGGCAACGCGGTCATCGCCCTGGTCGGCGACCTCAGCCGCGCCGAGGCCGAAGCCATCGCCGCCCAAGTGTCAGCCGGTCTGCCCAAAGGCCCCGCGCTGGCCGCACCTGCCCAACCTGGCGAAGCCAAGGCAGGCCTGACCCACATCGACTTCCCGTCCAAGCAGACCCACCTGATGCTGGCCGAACTCGGCATCGACCGCCAGGACCCGGACTGGCCGGCCCTGTCATTGGGCAACCAGATCCTCGGCGGCGGTGCATTCGGCACCCGGCTGATGAGCGAGGTACGTGAAAAGCGCGGTCTGACCTACGGCGTGTACTCGGTGTTCAGCCCGATGCAAGTACGCGGCCCGTTCATGATCAACCTGCAGACCCGCGCCGAACTCAGCGAAGGCACGCTCAAGCTGGTGCAGGACATTCTCGCCGACTACCTCAAGACCGGTCCCACCCAGCAAGAACTGGACGATGCCAAGCGCGAACTGGCCGGCAGCTTCCCGCTGTCCAATGCCAGCAACGCCAGCATCGTCGGCCAACTGGGTGCCATTGGCTTCTACAACCTGCCGCTGACCTGGCTGGAGGACTTCATGCAGCAGTCCCAGGCCCTCACCGTCGAGCAGGTAAGGACGGCCATGAACAAACACCTGTCAGCCGATAAACTGGTGATCGTCACCGCTGGCCCGAAAGTGCCGCAAAAACCGCTGCCAGCCCCTACTGACAAGCCCTCCGAGCAGCCGCTCGGGGTACCGGAGCACTAATGCCAAGATCCACCCCTACCGCCCGCCCACAACCGGGCCACAGCAAGGGCCAGGGCCACCTGCGCATCATCGCCGGCGAGTGGCGCAGCCGACGTCTGGCGGTGCCGGACGGCGAAGGCCTGCGGCCAACGCCTGACAGAGTGCGGGAAACCCTGTTCAACTGGCTGGCCCCCTATATCGAGGGTGCCCGCGTACTGGACGCCTTCACCGGCAGCGGTGCCCTGGTGCTCGAAGCCCTGTCCCGCGGGGCCGAGGACGCGGTCGCGCTGGACAGCAACCCGGCGGCCATCGCCAACCTGAAGAACAACCTCGAGATACTGCGCTGCCCGCGCGGACAGATCCTGCAGACCGACGCCCTGCGTTATCTGCAAGGCCCAGCCAAGCAGCAGTTCGATGTGGTGTTCCTTGACCCACCGTTCCACCAGGACCTGCTGGCCGACACCTGCAAACTGCTGGAACAGAACCAGTGGCTGCGCGAGCAGGCGTGGGTCTACACAGAAAGCGAGGCTGCACCGTCGACCTTGCAACTGCCAGGTAACTGGCGCCTGCATCGCGAGAAAAAGACCGGCCAGGTGCATTACGCACTCTGGCAGCGGGGCTAATTATGTAAAGCAGGTGCAGCACCCTTGTCGCTGAAGCTGTTCGGGTTTACACCAACCAGAGCACTTCAGCGATGACCTTACCATCACCTGCGTCACCACCCGACCTGGGCCAGGTCTCTGCGGGGCTTGCCGCCCTGGCCTGCCCCACTACCTCGGCATTGCAGCACTTCACGCTGGAAAACGGCCTGTCCGTCTACTTGCGAGAAAACCACAAGACCTCTCTGGCCGCGGTCCAGCTTTGGTATCACATAGGCTCAAGCCATGAGCCTGCCGGCCACACCAACCTGTCACACCTTCTGGAGCACCTGATTTTCGCAGGCAGCAGCAAAATCCCCGCCGACCAATACAGCCGGGTGATTGCACGCTTAGGCGGCAGCGCTAATGCCACCACCCACCTGGATGCCACCTCTTATGAAATCTCGCTACCGGCCAGCCGCCTGACCATAGCGCTGGAGATCATGGCCGATGCCATGAGCACCGCTTCCTTCGGAAAAGCTGAAATGGATAGGGAGATAAAGGCGGTAGAAGATGAGCGCCGGCTCAAGCTGGACGTCCAGCCTGACCAGCAAGCGTACGATCAGCATAACGCCCTGGCACATGGCGACAGCGCCTATGCAGGCCCGAGCTTCGGTGATCCGGCAGACCTGCATGGCATCGACCTGGCAGCGCTGCGAACTTGGTACAGGACCTGGTACCAGCCAAACAACGCAACGCTTGTGGTAGTCGGTAGTGTTGACCTGCCAACGCTCCGGCAGCAGGTGGCACGTTACTTCGCCGGCGTGCCGAAAACACCCCTCGCCGCCAGACCTGTCCCACGCCATGACGCTCGACTGAAGGCCCGCAGCCACACCGTGAGCCTGCCAGGGCTACGCGAGGGGCTGTTCATGTCCTTCAATGTTCCAGGCCGAGCAACAGCCCCCGACGCCAGCACATCGCTTGCCCTGAGCCTGCTTTGCGACCTGCTTGGCGTAGGCTTCAGCTCCAGGCTGTACAGCGACCTGGTACGGGACAAGCGCCTGCTTACAGGCGTACGGGTGTCCTACGAGCCCTTGGTACGTGGCGACACGCTGTTGACGATCTCAGCCTATGTGAACACCAGCCACACCACACCGGAGGACGCTGCCCAAGCTATTTACGAGCATGTGCAGGCGCTGCGTAGTGTTGCCTTGCCGGAAGAAGATCTGCAGCGCGCCAAGTTACGCATGCTCGCCCTACGGCTGTTCAACCTTGACGCGCTCACTTCCCAGGCAGGCGAGTTGGGCGCCGCAGCCGCAGCCGGTTTGCCGGCCTCGGTAATTGACGAAGACGGCCCTCTTATCCAGAACCTCGACAGTGCGACAGTGCAACAGGTAGCAGTTGCCTACCTGGGGCGCGAACGGCTGACCACGTCCTACCTTCAGCCGGGAGCACAAGCATGAGCCCAGACAATTTGACAACCACCCGACCGACGCTTTGCGACGGCCCAGCCACCGACACCGCCTTGGAGGCCATGGCCAACCTTCAATCGGCCAAGGAAATAGAGCTTGGCCAGGTACCGCCCTTGCAAGCCGCAGCCACGTGCTGGCAAACCACCAGCGGCACAAAGGTCAGCTTCATCGCAGATCATGAACGCCCGATGTTCGACCTGGCCTTGCGTTTTCGTGCTGGCAATGTGCTTGACGGGGAGAACCCGGGCCTGGCCGCAGTCACCCTGTACAGCCTCGACCAAGGGACTGGTGAACTCGATGCAGCCCAGTTTGCCGAGCAGTTAGCCGGGTACGGGGCCATCCTCGGCAGGAGGATCACCGATGACAGTGCCGTCATCACACTCCGCTGCCTGAGCTTGCCCACGATACGCACCAGCGTGATGCAGCTGTTCACCCAGATGCTTGCACGCCCTGCTTTCAGGGAGCCTGATGTAGCGAAAATCCGGGAGCGGCTCGCTTTCAACCGGGTCAGACAGGGCAGTCACCCCCTGGTACGGCTTACCAACGCCACGATGGCTCATGTTTTCCGTGATCATCCGTACGCTGCCAGCGCCACCACGACAGCCAGTGGTACCGTCAAAGTCGAGCAGATCAGGGGCTTCCACCAGAAGGCTTACTCGGCGAACAATCTGGATATTGGCCTGGTGGGGGACCTGAGCCGGGAAGACGCGGAGCAACTGATCGACGAACTCACCCGTGCCCTGCCGCAGGAGTGGGCCGCCGCGGCCCCGCCGCCACTCCCCGAACACCCGCCACTCGTGCAGCACCTGGCCGCCGCCGGCAGCGCCACACGGTCGCTGTTGACTCTGTCCTCGAAAGCTTCGCCAAGCAGCCCGCTATTTCCGGCCTTGACGCTACTCAACGTGATACTTGGCACCAGCTATGAATCACGCCTGACGCAAGAGTTGCGAACCCTGCGCAGCCTGACCTACGCCATCTACTCCGACCTCAACCCGCTGGATGCGGCATGCCTGCTGCAAATTCATTGGGACATCGCCCCGCAGTACCGCGATGCAGCAGCGGCCCTGGTGTCGGGGATTGTCACGTGCCTGCGCGAACGAGGCCCCAGCCAGGCAGAATGCGACATCGCTGTGAACGAAATTGCGGCCAAGCTGCATCACGACCTTGCAGACAGCGCCAAACTGGCCAGAGCACTTGCGACTTACAGCCACCAAGGGCTGCCAGGCGATCACCTTGCCACTTTTCTTGACAGGCTGCAGTCGCTCACGCCTGCGAACCTGCGTGAAGCCGGGCAGGTGTGGTTGGGCAACGCGACGCAAGTGCTGGTGACCGTAGGCCCCGAGTCAATGCAGCTGCCACTGCCGGAAACAATGAAGGACGACCAATAGCGCAGGTACATCGGGGTTTTTCCATGGCATTCTAGGCACGCACAACATGAGTCGCCCACATGCCTAGCCCCAGCGCAACGTTCCGTCCAGCCCTCGGCCTTGCCAACCCCCACTTGCAAACCTTGTGGGGGCCATTGTGGCGAAAACTGCCTGAGCTGCAGCGCAACCGCGAGCGGCTATGGCTGGCCGATGGCGACTTCATCGACCTGGACTGGCACGGCCCGCACCAGCCCCACGCGCCGTTGGTGCTGGTCCTGCACGGTTTGACCGGCTCCTCCCACTCGCCCTACGTCAAAGGTTTGCAGCAAGCGCTGCAAGGCCGCGGCTGGGCCAGCGTGGCGGTGAACTGGCGCGGTTGCTCGGGCGAGCCCAACCTGCTGCCACGCAGCTACCATTCCGGTGCCAGCGAAGACCTGGCCGAAATCGTCAGCCACCTGCGCGCCCAGCGCCCGTTGGCGCCGTTGTATGCGGTGGGTTATTCGCTGGGGGGCAATGTGCTGCTGAAATACCTTGGCGAAAGCGGTGTCGCCAGCCAGTTGCAGGCTGCGGTGGCAGTGTCGGTGCCGTTTCGCCTGGACCACTGCGCCGACCGCATCGGCCAGGGCTTTTCAAAGGTGTACCAGGCGCATTTCATGCGCGAGATGCTGGCTTATGTGCAGCTCAAGCAGCGGCACTTCCACGACAAGGGCCAGCATGAGCGGCTGGCGACGCTGCAACGACTGGGGCCGTTGGGCAACCTGCGCACGTTCTGGGATTTCGACGGCAAGGTCACCGCACCGCTGAACGGTTTTCGCGATGCGCACGACTACTACCGCCGCTCATCGAGCCATTTCTTCCTCGGCCAGAACCGCACGCCGACGCTGATCATCCATTCCAGCGATGACCCTTTCGTCTCCGGCCACAGCCTGCCAACAGCCCGCGAACTGGCGCCGCAGACCCGCTTCGAACTGCACAGCCGCGGCGGCCATGTTGGCTTTGTCGATGGCAGCCTGCGTAACCCGGGGTATTACCTGGAGCGGCGGATTCCACAGTGGTTGGTGGAAGGCACATAAGCGATTGTTTTGCAGGATCCCTGTGGGAGCGGGCGCGCCCGCGAACACCGGCGCAGCCGGTGCCAGCCACCGCGTTGCATGCTTCGCGGGCTCGCCCGCTCCCACAGGGCCTGGGCGATATCCTACAGGATTTGACCGGCTTACTCGCCAGTGGCTACGCCATGCTGCGGATCGTTGATCCACTCACTCCACGATCCGGCATACAGCTTGCCCAGCGGGTACCCGGCCAACGCCAGGGCAAACAGGTTATGACACGCCGTCACCCCTGACCCGCAATACGCCACCAACTGCTCCGGTGCACGCCCGGCGAGCTTTTCAGCAAAGCGCTGTTTTAGCTGGTCCGAAGGCAGAAAACGCCCATCAGCCCCAAGGTTGTCGGTAAACGCCGCGCACTGCGCCCCCGGAATATGTCCCGCAACCGGGTCGATCGGTTCCACTTCGCCACGGAAGCGCGGCAAGGCACGCGCATCGATCAAGGTCAGGTCTGGGTTACCCAGACGCTTGGCCAGGTGCTCGGCATCAATCAGCAGCTTGCCGTCCGGCTCACCGTTGAAGGTGCCTTCCCGCTTGAGCGGCGGGTCCAGGCTGAGCGGCAGGTGCGCCGCATGCCAGGCCTTCAGGCCACCGTCGAGGATCGCTACACCACTGCGCTTGCCCAGCCAGGCCAGCAGCCACCAGGCACGGGCAGCAAAAGCGCCAGGGCCGTCGTCGTACAGCACCACCTCGCTGTCATCGTCCAGGCCCCACTCACGCAGGCGCTCGACCAGCCGGCGCGCATCCGGCAACGGGTGGCGCCCGGTGCGCCCCTTGCTCACCGGCCCGCTGAGGTCACGCTCCAGGTCGGCAAAATGCGCCCCGGCAATATGCCCCTGGGCATAGCTGCGTTGGCCATAGTCCACATCCTCGAGGGCAAAGCGGCAGTCGAGGATCACCAACTTGGGCGAGCCCAGACGCTCGGCCAACTGCTGCGGGGTGATCAATTGCGCAAGGGGCATGACAATCTCCTGATCGATGGCACTATCGATAGCACTGAGGCCCTGGGTTAGTGCTCCAGGGCCTGGTTGAACGGTACATGGAATTCCTGGCACAGGGCGTCCACGGCATTGCGGGCGTTGTCGGTGACGAAGCCGAGCTCCAGCACCAGTACCTGGTAGACGCCGCGTTTGAAGGCTTCTTCACCCAGGTGCGCGGAATGCTCCCGCGTGGTGCTGAGAAAACGTACCCAGGACGTCAACACGATCCAGGCGTTGATGGTCAGCGATTCGATCTGCGCTGGTGCCATGGCCAGGATGCCCGCCTCGACGAAGCCGCGGTAGATCGCCTGGCCCTGGCGCAGGCAGCGCTCGGAAAAGCGCCGATAACGGGCGGCCAGTTCCGGGTCGCTGTCCAGCAGGTGCTCCAGATCGCGGTGCAGAAAACGGTAGTTCCACATCGCCGCCAGCAGGGCCTTGAGGTAGAAGCGCTTGTCCTCCACGGTCGCCGCGCGGCCTTGCGGCGGGCGCAGGAAGCTGTCCACCAGTTCTTCGTACTGGCTGAACAGCAAAGCGATGATCGCCTGCTTGTTGGGGAAGTGGTAATACAGGTTGCCGGGCGAAATTTCCATGTGCGCGGCAATGTGGTTGGTACTGACGCTGCGTTCGCCCTGCTGGTTGAACAGCTCGAGGCTGTTCTGCACGATGCGCTCTCGGGTCTTCATGCGCGGGGCCATGCTCAGCTCCCAGTCTGCGGGCCTTCATCAAAGGGTCATCTTACGGCGTATTGGCAATGGAATGCACCGCTCGACAACGCGGAAAAATTCGCACCATCGTACAAATTAGAGTATAGGCTCTAGGGATTCCCTGCCCGGACTCGACGCCGCCATGAACTCGCCCAGTGCCTTGCCCCCTGTGCAATCCGACCTCGACCTTGCGGCGACGTTCGCCACCCAGCGCCATGCATTTGCCGGCAACCCCTTGCCAGCGGCGGCGCAGCGGCGCCAATGGCTGAAAAGCCTGCGGGAAGCCTTGCTGGCCGGCCAGGCCGAACTGATCGAGGCAATCGGCCAGGACTTTGAGGGGCGCAGCGCCGACGAGACCCTGCTGGCCGAGCTGCTGCCCTCGGTGCAAGGCCTGCGCCACGCCGAAAAGCACCTGCAGCGCTGGATGCGCGCCAGCCGGCGCAAGGTCGGCCTGGCCTTCCAGCCGGCCAGCGCGCAGGTGCGCTACCAACCCCTGGGCGTGGTCGGCATCATCGTGCCGTGGAACTACCCGCTGTTCCTTGCCATCGGCCCGCTGACCTGTGCCCTGGCCGCCGGCAACCGGGTCATGCTCAAGCTCAGCGAAGCCACGCCTGCCACTGGCCAGGCGCTCAAGCAACTGCTGGAGCAGGTGTTCCCCACCGATCTGGTCAGCGTGGTGCTCGGCGAGGTCGAGGTAGGCCAGGCCTTTGCCCGCCTGCCATTCGATCACCTGTTGTTCACCGGCGCCACCAGCGTGGGGCGCCAGGTAATGCTGGCTGCGGCGCACAACCTGACCCCCGTCACCCTGGAGCTGGGCGGCAAGTCACCAGCCATAGTCTCGGCCGACGTACCGCTGGACAGCGCCGCCGAGCGCATCGCCTTCGGCAAGACCCTCAACGCCGGCCAGACCTGCGTCGCCCCTGATTACGTGCTGGTGCCACGCGAGCGCCTGGAGGCCTTCAGCGACGCCTACCAGCGTGCGGTACGCCGGCTGTACCCGCGCATCGCCGACAACCCCGACTACACCGCCATCATCAACCAGCGCCAGCTGCAGCGCTTGCAGCATCTACTGGACGATGCCCACGCCAAAGGTGCGCAGGTACTCGACCTGTACCCCGGTGAAGCCCGCCAGGGCCGGCGCCTGCCACCCCACCTGCTGCTGGGGGTGAACGACGGCATGCAGGTGATGCAGGACGAAATCTTCGGCCCGCTGCTGCCGCTGGTGCCCTACGACAGCCTCGAACAGGCACTGGCCTACATCAACCAGCGCCCGCGCCCGCTGGCGCTGTACTACTTCGGCTATGACCGCGCCGCACAGGAGCAGGTGTTGCGCCACACCCACTCCGGCGGAGTGTGCCTGAACGACACCCTGCTGCACGTGGCCCAGGATGATTTGCCGTTCGGCGGCATCGGCCCTTCAGGCATGGGCCATTACCATGGCCACGACGGCTTCCTGACCTTCAGCAAGGCCAAGGCGGTGCTGGCCAAGCAACGCTTCAACGCTGCCCGGCTGATCTACCCGCCTTATGGCAAAGCCTTGCAGCGCTTGGTCTTCAAGCTTTTCATCCGCTGAGGGCCGGCCCATGCACCGCCGCGAACTGCTGCGCTTCAGCCTTGGCGCCAGCGTCTTTCTGGCCGGTACCAGCCTGGTCGGCTGCAGCGCACAGACAGCCGCAACGGGTTACCAGGTATTGCGCGACGACGACCTGCCGCTGCTGCGCGCGCTGATCCCGGTGGTACTGGCCGGCACCCAGGCCGCCGAGACACTGGTGCTGCATAGCCTCGACCACAAGCTGGCGGCGCTGTCGCCGGAAATGCTCAAACTCACCCGGCAGTTGTTCGACGTGCTCAACCTGCCGCTCACCCGCGGCCCCCTGACCGGTGTCTGGGGCGCCTGGGAGCAAGCCAGCGCCGCGCAGGTCACGGCCTTCCTGCAACGTTGGCAGGACAGCTCGCTGAACCTGCTGCGCATGGGCCACGCCTCGCTGCTGCAGTTGCTGCAGATGGCCTGGTACGAACGCCCCGAATCCTGGGCCGCCTGCGGCTACCCCGGGCCACCGAAAATCTGAAAACAACAAGAGCAGCGCCAATGCCTGTACCCGACCCGTTTCGCCAAGGCCTGGAAAGCGGCTGGATCACCCACGACGCCTCGCGCCTGGAGCACGACCTCACGCTGGAAGCCGACGTTGCCGTGATCGGCAGCGGTGCCGGTGGCGCTACCAGCGCGCAAATGCTCAGCACTGCCGGCTTCAAGGTGCTGCTGATCGAAGAAGGCCCGCTGAAGACCAGCAGCGATTTCCACCTGCTGGAACACGAAGCCTATGCCAGCCTGTACCAGGAAGGCCTGGGCCGCATGAGCAAGGACGGCGCCATCACCATCCTCCAGGGCCGCGCCGTGGGCGGCACCACGCTGGTCAACTGGACTTCGAGCTTTCGCACGCCGCCACAGACCTTGGCGCACTGGGCCGCAGCCCACAACGTGACCGGCCTGGGCGAGGAGCAAATGCGCCCCTGGTTCGAGCGCATCGAGCAGGAACTGGGCATCACCCCCTGGGCCCTGCCACCGAACGCCAACAACGACGTGCTGCGCCGTGGCTGCGAACAGCTGGGCTACCGCTGGGCGGTGATCCCACGCAACGTGCGCGGCTGCTGGAACCTGGGCTACTGCGGCATGGGTTGCCCGGTGAATGCCAAGCAGTCGATGCTGGTAACGCGTATTCCCGCCACCCTCGAACAGGGCGGCGAGCTGCTGTACCTGGCGCGGGCCGAGCGCTTCGAACACAACGGCGAGCGCATCCAGGGCCTGTCATGCCAGGCCCTGGATAGCCGAGGCATACACGCCACAGGACGGCAGGTCCGCGTTCGCGCGCGTCACTACATCCTTGCCGGTGGCGGCATCAACAGCCCGGCCTTGCTGCTGCGTTCCGACGCGCCCGACCCGCATGGACGCCTGGGCAAACGCACCTTCCTGCACCTGGTCAACTTCAGCGCAGCACGCTTCAACGACCGTATCGACCCCTACTACGGCGCCCCACAGTCCATCTACAGCGACCACTTCCAATGGCAAGGCGGCAACGATGGCCCGATTGGCTACAAGCTGGAGGTGCCACCGCTGCACCCGGCCCTGGCCAGCACGCTGCTGGGCGGGCATGGCCACGAGAATGCCCAGCGCATGGCCGAGCTGCCACATACCCACGTGATGCTGGCGCTGCTGCGTGACGGCTTCCATCCGCAAAGCCAGGGCGGGGCCGTGGAGCTGCGCGGCGATGGCTCACCGGTGCTCGATTACCCGGTCACCGATTACCTGCGCGACGGCCTGCGCCGCGCCTATCGCAGCATGGCGCAGATCCAGTTCGCCGCTGGTGCCACCCAGGTCACCCCCGTGCACAGCGATGCCAGCGCCGCGTCCCGCCTGGAACACGCCTTGGCCATGATCGACAAGTTGCGCCTGGAGCCGTTCCGCACGCGCCTGGGCAGCGCTCACGTGATGGGTGGCTGCGCCCTTGGCGACGACCCGCGCCAGGCGGTATGCGACAGCCTGGGCCACCATCACCAGCTGGAAAACCTGTCGGTTCACGACGGCTCACTGTTCCCCACCAGCATCGGCGCCAACCCGCAACTGTCGGTATATGCCATCAGCGCCAGGCTCACCGAAGCGCTGGTCGCCCGCCTGGCACACAGCGCATGACAAGGAACAGGCCCCCTGTCTATAGTGCCATCAGCCGGCCGCATGACTTGGCCGGGGCGCCGTCGCTGCGCTACCATCCGACTCCCCAACGCACTCCAGCCAGGATGACGCGATGAACCGAGTGTTGTACCCGGGTACTTTCGACCCCATTACCAAAGGCCATGGCGACCTGGTCGAGCGCGCCTCGCGGCTGTTCGACCACGTGATCATCGCGGTGGCGGCCAGCCCGAAGAAAAACCCGCTGTTCCCGCTGGAACAACGGGTGGGGCTCGCCCGTGAGGTCACCAAGCACCTGCCCAATGTCGAAGTCATCGGCTTCTCCTCCCTGCTGGCGCATTTCGCCAAGGAGCAGGGCGCCAACGTCTTCCTGCGTGGCCTGCGTGCGGTGTCCGACTTCGAGTACGAATTCCAGCTGGCGAACATGAACCGGCAACTGGCCCCCGACGTCGAGAGCCTGTTCCTCACGCCTTCGGAGCGCTACTCGTTCATTTCCTCGACCCTGGTCCGGGAAATCGCCGCGCTGGGCGGTGATATCAGCAAGTTCGTCCACCCGGTGGTGGCCGATGCGCTGACCGAACGCTTCAAGAAGTAACCTTTAGCGGCTGATCATCGCGCCCGCGTGCACTGCGGGCGCGAATGCGGCACAATTGTGCCCACTGCGTTGAACATGCCCGGGCGCGGAGCCCCGGCCGGAGTCCCCATGTCCCTGATCATCACCGACGATTGCATCAACTGCGACGTCTGCGAACCCGAGTGCCCGAACGAGGCCATCTCCCAAGGCGAAGAGATCTACGTGATCGACCCTAACCTGTGCACCCAGTGCGTAGGCCATTACGACGAGCCGCAATGCCAGCAGGTCTGCCCGGTCGATTGCATCCCGCTGGATGAAGCGCACCCGGAAACCGAAGAAGAGCTGATGGCCAAGTACCGCCGGATTACTGGCAAGGCCTGATCGCTGCCTGAAC
Source organism: Pseudomonas sp. SA233 (assembly GCF_054792385.1). Taxonomy (NCBI): domain Bacteria; kingdom Pseudomonadati; phylum Pseudomonadota; class Gammaproteobacteria; order Pseudomonadales; family Pseudomonadaceae; genus Pseudomonas; species Pseudomonas sp. SA233. The sequence goes on from NZ_CP096449.1 coordinate 5,425,595, forward strand.
GCCTCCACGCGGTCACTGTGTGGGAGCGGCCTTGCGTCGCGATGGGGCGCGAAGCGGCCCCAGGATTTCAGCTTCGTAGCAGAAACTGCCGGGGCCGCTGTGCGGCCCTTTCGCGACGCAAGGCCGCTCCCACAAGGGGTACCGCGTAACTTGCCTCAGCGCTGGCAACGCGGGCAATACACACTCGCCCTCTGCCCCAGCTTCACCTCGCGCAACTCCGTGCCACACACCTTGCACGGCTGCCCGCCCCGCCCGTACACGAACAATTCCTGCTGGAAGTACCCCGGCTGCCCATCACCACCGATGAAGTCGCGTAGCGTGGTGCCGCCCTGTTCGATCGCCGCCGCCAGCACACGCTTGATCTCGATCGCCAGCTTCAAGTAGCGCGCCCGGGAAATCCCGCCCGCTTCCCGACGGGGGTCGATGCCAGCGGCAAACAGCGCCTCGGTGGCGTAAATGTTGCCCACCCCCACCACTACCGCGTTATCCATGATGAACGGCTTGACCGCCATCGACCGCCCACGGGACAGCTGGAACAGCCGCTCGCCGTCGAACAGGTCGGTCAGCGGCTCAGGCCCCAGGCGCAGCAGCAGTTCGTGGTTGAGCGGGTCCAGGCTCCATAGCATCGCGCCAAAGCGGCGCGGGTCGGTGTAGCGCAGCATCAACCCCGACTCCAGCTCGATATCCACATGCTCATGCTTGGCCGCCGGCAAGCCCAGTTCGACCAGGCGCAGGTTGCCCGACATGCCCAGGTGACTGATCAGGGTGCCGACCTCGGCATTGATCAACAGATACTTGGCGCGCCGCTCGACACTGACGATGCGCTGCCCAGACAGGCGCACATCCAGGTCTTCCGGAATCGGCCAGCGCAGGCGCCGGTCGCGCACCACTACCCGGCTGACACGCTGGCCTTCCAGATGGGGCGCAATACCGCGCCGGGTGGTTTCTACTTCTGGCAATTCCGGCATGTGTCAGTGCCCGCCCAACTCGCGAATGTTCTGCTTGAGGTTCTCGAAATCGTATTCCGACAAGCCGATGTAATCGAGCACCAGCGGGCCAACCACATTCCATTCGTGGTCCACGGCCTGGTTGCCCAGCACCCGGTACGATGCGCAGATGTGCTCGGCCATCTTCAGCACCGCCAGCAGGTTTTTAAGCTGGCTCTGGGTATTGCGCGAACTCTCGTCGCGGAACACCGCCAGAGCGTTGTGGTGGTTGGCAATGGCCGCGCTGAGGTGCTCGGGCAGGCGCCAGGATTTGGCAGTGAAATAGCCGACCACCGAATGGTTGGTGTTGAACGCGCGGTTTTCGGTGTCGACCACGCGGGTTTCCTCGTCGGACTTGGCATAGGCCTCTTCCAGTACATCCATGTAGTCGGGGAAGCGCTTGAGCATCAGCGGCACGCCACAGTCATGGAACAGGCCCAGGGTATAGGCCTCGTCCGCCGCCTGGATGCCGGTGCGCTTGGCCAGGGTCAGACAGGTCATCGCCACGTCCTGGGCGGTGTCCCAGAAGCGGTTGAGGGTAACGATGGTCTCGTCGCTCATCTCGCCCTTGATCGACTGGGCATTGATCAGGTTGATGATCGAACGGCTGCCCAGCAGGTTCACCGCGCGCTGGATCGAACCGATCTTGTTGGAAAGGCCGAAATGCGGTGAGTTGACCAGCTTGAGCAAGGCGCCCGAGAGGCCCGGGTCCTGGGAAATCAGCTTGGCGATGGTTTCCAGGTCCGGGTCAGGCATGTACTGCTCGAACTGCAGGTCGACCATGATCTGCGGTTGCGGCGGGATGGTGATGCCTTGCAAGGCTTGCTGGATCTGTTCGGCGCTGAGTTCTTGGGACATACGTGCACACTCGTTTGGGACCGGCGATTCTAACCCTCCAGACCGGAAAGGGACCAACCACTGAATCGTTGCGCCGGAACTTTACTTTATCCATGCGGGCCTCTTTCTCATATTCATCAAGGAAAGGAGCAAGGCCCATGAGTGCAGAACTGAACGGCAAGCGAGTGGCTTTCCTGGTCACCGACGGCTTCGAGCAAGTGGAACTGACAGGCCCTCGCGAGGCCCTGGAACAGAGCGGCGCGGTGGTGGACATCCTCAGCGACAAGGAGGGCACGGTACGCGGCTGGAACCACGACCAGCCGGCCGACGCATTCGCCGTGGACGCAACCTTCGAAAGCGCCCACCTGGACCTCTACGATGCCCTGGTGCTGCCCGGTGGCGTGCAAAACTCTGACACGATTCGGTTGATTCCCGCTGCGCAGAAACTGGTGAAAAGCCACGATTCGGCTGGCAAGCCGCTGGCGGTGATCTGTCATGGTAGCTGGTTGCTGGTGTCCTGCGGGTTGGCTAAGGGCAGGCGGCTGACCAGCTACAAGACCCTGCAGGACGACATCCGCAATGCCGGCGGAGACTGGGTGGATGAAGAAGTGGTAGTCGATGGCAACCTGATCACCAGCCGCCAACCCGACGACATTCCGGCGTTCAACCAACAACTGATCAAGGCATTGGCAGCCTGACGCCATCTCTTGGCCTACGCGAGACCTGTAGGAGCGGCCTTGTGTCGCGAAAGGGCCGCAAAGCGGCCCCGGCAATTTATGCGCCGCTGCTGAGTTTCCGGGGCCCGATGCGCAGCCCTTTCGCGACGCAAGGCCGCTCCTTCAAGGGACGTGTGCCCAGGCAACAGGCTATAATCCCGCTCTTTTTTCCCGGAGCGACGTCATGTCCCTGCCCAGCCTACGCCTCAAAGCCAATGCCGACCGCCGCCTACGCGCCGGCCACCTGTGGGTCTACAGCAACGAAGTCGACGTCAGCGCGACCCCGCTGCAAGGCTTCCAGGCCGGCCAGCAGGCTGTTCTCGAGGCGGCCAATGGCAAGCCGCTGGGTATCGTCGCACTGAGCCCGAACAACCTGATCTGCGCCCGCCTGCTGTCGCGCGACGCCAAGCTGCCGCTGGACAAGTCGCTGCTGGTGCACCGCCTGAACGTCGCCCTGTCGCTGCGCCAGCGCCTGTTCGACCAACCGTGCTACCGCCTGGTCTATGGCGATTCCGACTTGTTGCCAGGCCTGGTGGTCGACCGCTTCTTCGACATCCTCGTGGTGCAATTGGCCTCCGCCACCATGGAAGCGCACAAGGACGACGTGATTGCAGCCCTGGTACAGGTGCTCAAGCCAAGCGGCATCCTGTTCAAGAACGACTCCTCCGCACGTGACGCCGAAGGCCTGCAGCGCTATGTCGAGACCGTCTATGGCGAAGTGCCGGACTGGGTGCCGCTGGAAGAAAACGGCGTCAAGTTCGAAGCCCCGGTACGCGAAGGCCAGAAGACCGGCTGGTTCTACGACCACCGTATGAACCGTGCACGCCTGGCGCCGTACGTGAAAGGCAAGCGCGTGCTCGACCTGTTCAGCTACATCGGTGGCTGGGGCGTGCAAGCCGGTGCCTTCGGCGCCAGCGAAGTGTTCTGCGTCGATGCCTCGGGCTTTGCCCTGGATGGCGTCGAGCGTAACGCCGCCCTGAACGGCATCAGCGAGAAACTGACCTGCATCGAAGGCGATGTGTTTGAGGCCCTGCGCGAACTGAAGGCCGCCGAAGAGCGCTTCGACGTGATCATTGCCGACCCACCCGCCTTCATCAAGCGCAAGAAAGACCTGAAGAACGGCGAAGCGGCCTACCGCCGCCTGAACGAACAGGCCATGCGCATGCTGACCAAGGACGGCATCCTGGTCAGTGCCTCGTGCTCGATGCACCTGCCCGAGGACGACCTGCACAACATCCTGCTGACCAGCGCCCGTCACCTGGACCGCAACCTGCAGTTGCTCGAGCGCGGCGGCCAAGGCCCCGACCACCCGGTGCACCCGGCCATCGCCGAAACCCGCTACATCAAGAGCATCACCTGCCGGTTGCTGCCAAACAGCTGATATCCGCTAAAAAGGGCCGCCAAGCGGCCCTTTCCTGCTGCAATCTCCCCGCCAGCTATCCACATCTGCATTCCCTCGCCGCGCCAGCGGTGTAGAATCGGCCTATTCATCGCCAGTCATCCCCGGCGGGTTTATGAGCTCTGCCCAAGCACGCGGCGATCCCGCGCGGTCTTCGGCCCCATCCGTGCCAGTGGCAACCGGCCTGCGGTACAAAGGACAAGAGAAGCTCACTCCCCTTTTTGTGACCTGATTAAGCCGCCAGGAGTGTTTCATGCCTGATTATCGTTCCAAGACTTCCACCCAAGGCCGCAACATGGCCGGCGCCCGTGCCCTGTGGCGCGCCACCGGGATGAAGGACGAAGATTTCAAGAAACCGATCATCGCCATCGCCAACTCGTTCACCCAGTTCGTCCCGGGCCACGTGCACCTGAAGGACCTGGGCCAGCTGGTCGCCCGCGAAATCGAACGCGCCGGTGGCGTGGCCAAGGAATTCAACACCATCGCGGTCGATGACGGCATCGCCATGGGCCACGACGGCATGCTCTACTCGCTGCCAAGCCGCGAGATCATCGCCGACGCCGTGGAGTACATGGTCAACGCCCATTGCGCCGACGCCATCGTGTGCATCTCCAACTGCGACAAGATCACCCCCGGCATGCTGATGGCCGCCCTGCGCCTGAACATCCCGGTAATCTTCGTCTCCGGCGGCCCGATGGAAGCCGGCAAGACCAAGCTGGCCAGCCACGGCCTGGACCTGGTCGACGCCATGGTCATTGCCGCCGACTCCTCGGCTTCCGACGAAAAAGTCGCCGAATACGAGCGCAGCGCCTGTCCGACTTGCGGTTCGTGCTCCGGCATGTTCACCGCCAACTCGATGAACTGCCTGACCGAAGCGCTGGGCCTGGCCCTGCCGGGCAACGGTTCGACCCTGGCCACCCACGCCGACCGCGAGCAGTTGTTCCTCACCGCCGGCCGCACCATCGTCGAGCTGTGCAAGCGCTACTACGGCGAGAACGATGAGTCGGTACTGCCGCGCAACATCGCCAACTTCAAGGCGTTCGAGAACGCCATGATGCTCGACATCGCCATGGGCGGCTCGACCAACACCATCCTGCACCTGCTGGCTGCCGCCCAGGAAGCCGAGGTGGCGTTCGACCTGCGCGACATCGACCGCCTGTCGCGCAAAGTGCCGCAGCTGTGCAAGGTTGCGCCGAACATTCAGAAATATCACATGGAAGACGTGCACCGTGCCGGCGGCATCTTCAGCATCCTCGGCTCGCTGGCCCGTGGCGGCCTGCTGCACACCGACCTGCCGACCGTGCACAGCCGCAGCATGGAAGAAGCCATCGCCAAGTGGGACATCACCCAGACCGATGACGAAGCCGTGCACACCTTCTTCAAGGCAGGCCCTGCCGGCATTCCGACCCAGACAGCGTTCAGCCAGTCGACCCGCTGGCCGAGCCTGGACCTGGACCGTGCCGAAGGCTGCATCCGCAGTGTCGAGCACGCCTATTCGCAAGAAGGCGGCCTGGCCGTGCTGTACGGCAACATCGCGCTGGATGGCTGCGTGGTGAAAACCGCCGGTGTCGACGAGTCGATCCTGGTGTTCGAAGGCACCGCGAAGATCTTCGAGAGCCAGGACAGCGCCGTACGCGGCATCCTCGCCGACGAAGTGAAGGCCGGCGACATCGTGATCATCCGCTACGAAGGCCCGAAAGGTGGCCCGGGCATGCAGGAAATGCTGTACCCGACCTCGTACCTGAAGTCCAAGGGCCTGGGCAAGGCTTGCGCCCTGCTCACCGACGGCCGCTTCTCGGGCGGCACCTCGGGCCTGTCGATCGGCCACGCATCGCCGGAAGCTGCCGCTGGCGGTGCTATCGGCTTGGTGCGCGACGGCGACAAGGTGCTGATCGACATCCCGAATCGTTCGATCAACCTGCAGGTCAGCGACGAAGAGCTGGCCGAGCGCCGTGTCGAGCAGGACAAGAAGGGCTGGAAACCGGCTGAAGTACGCCCACGCAAGGTGACCACCGCGCTGAAGGCCTACGCCCTGCTGGCGACCAGCGCCGACAAGGGTGCTGTGCGTAACAAGGCGATGCTGGAAGGGCTGTGAGGCTCTGACGGTGTGAATGAAGAACCGGCGCCCTGGGCGCCGGTTTTTTTTATGCCTGTACCGGCCTCTTCGCGGGCATGCCCGCTCCCACAGGTACGGTGCCTGGCTCAAAGGCTGTGGGGTTTCTGTGGGAGCGGGCGTGCCCGCGAAGAGGCCAGCACGGGCACCACATGGCTTACTGAATCTGCTCCGGCGTCACGATCACCCAGTTCTTGTCCGCCGTCACCGGCAGCCCTTCCTTGGCCTGCGCCGCTGCATTCCTGGCAATCATCCCGTTCATCTGGTCCATGTACTTGGCCTTGCGATTTATCCACAGGTGGATGCCACCTTTGCCCACATCCACCCCATGAAACTGCATGTAGCCATCGCTGGTCGGTGTGTCGCCTCCCACCAGCACCGGTTTCTTCCACTCATCGATATAGGTCAGGATTGCCGCCTGCTTGCCTGCCATCCAGGTGGCCGGGGTCCACAGGTACGGGGTCAGCTCCAGCCCCAGGTTGGCCTTGGCATCATAGTGCCCAGCGCTGATCTGCTTGCGTGCGGTGGTCAACTGGCCGCTGGCGCGGTCCTTCAGCAACAGGCTCACGCCAATCACATTCTGCGGCTTCACGTTGTAGCCGTACTTGGGGTCCGACGCGACCATGCGCACCAGCTCCTCGGAAGCAGCGGAAATCACATAGACCTCGATACCGTTCTCCATCAGCTTGTTGTACAGCTCGGCCTGGCCCTTGAAGACCTTGGGTGGCTGTACCTCGACGGCCTTGACCTGGTCCCCTTCGTAATAGGTGGCCGGGATCGGTTTGCCGGAGGCCATCAGCTCATCCACCTGCACTTTCAGCTCCTGCAGGGTAAAGCCGGAGAACACCTGGGCCACCCACGGGTAGCAGACCATGTCGTCCACTTCGCAGAGCCGGTAGTAGTAGCTGAACAAGCTTTCCTTGTGCTCGGCGGTGTCCTTGAACGGCATCAGCTTCAACGACGGGTCGAGCTTGTCACGGCTCAACAGGCCCTTGTTTTCCATGAACGGCAGCAAGGCCTCTTCAAGATCGTAGCGGTAGCTGGTGTTGTCCATGTCGAACACCGCGTAGTTACCCTTGTTGGCATTGGCGGCGATCATGCTGTCGAGCTGCCTGGCCGCCTCGGCGGGCCAGTGTTTGAGCTCGGTGGCGAAGGTTTCGATACTGAACAACAGGGACAGGCCGACGGCGACGGCTTTCGGAGCAAACTTCATGTACGAATCTCCTGAAATGACCCAGAAACGCTAGTGCAACAATCTCCGCTGGCAGCCCTCGATAACGACCTCCATGCAGCTGCAAACGCCGCGTTCATTGCAATCCGCGACACATCGTTATTCCATAAACGACTATACACATTCCATTTGGGTATAAATTCGTTTGTTTTCAGGCTGTTAGCATTTCCGTTCGCAATCGCTCACAGGGGCGATGCCTCTTCTGCTTTTTTCTGCTGGAGCTTCAATGAACCTGCCGCTGTCCCTTAACCTGCTGGCGTTCCTGGCCCTGTTGCTGGGCCTGGCACAAACCCGCCGCACCGACTGGAGCCTGGCCAAGAAGGTATTGCTGGGCCTGGTGCTGGGCGTGGTGTTCGGCCTGATCCTGCATACCGTCTATGGCGCTGGTCACCCTGTGCTCAAGGCCACCATCGCCTGGCTCGACCTGGTCGGCAACGGCTACGTCGGCTTGCTGCAGATGATCGTCATGCCGCTGATCTTCGCCTCGATCCTCAGTGCCGTGGCGCGCCTGCACAATGCCTCGGCGTTGGGCCGCATCAGTGTACTTAGCATCGGCACCCTTCTGCTGACCACCGCCATCGCTGCGTTGATCGGCATCGTCCTGACCAACCTGTTCGGCCTCAGCGCCGAAGGCCTGGTGGCCGGCGCCCAGGAAAGCGCGCGCATGCAGGTTATCCACAGCGACTACGCCGGCAAGGTCGCCGACCTCAACATCCCGCAACTGCTGCTGTCGTTCATCCCCAGCAACCCGGTAGGTGACCTGGCACGGGCCAAGCCGACCTCGATCATCAGCGTGGTGATCTTTGCCGTGTTCCTGGGCCTGGCCGCGCTGCAGCTGATCAAGGACGATGCCGAGAAAGGCGAGCGCGCACTGTCGGCCATCGACACCCTGCAGGCCTGGGTGATGCGCCTGGTGCGGGTGGTAATGAAGTTGACCCCTTATGGCGTACTGGCGCTGATGACCAAGGTGGTGGCCAGCTCGAACATGGAAGACATCCTCAAGCTGGGCAGCTTCGTGGTGGTGTCGTACCTGGGCCTGGCGCTGATGTTCGTGGTGCACGGCATTATCCTCGCCGCCACCGGCGTGAGCCCGCTGCGCTTCTTCCGCAAGGTGTGGCCGGTGCTGACCTTCGCCTTCACCAGCCGCTCCAGCGCCGCCAGCATTCCGCTGAACATCGAAGCGCAAACCCGCCGCCTGGGCGTACCGCAGTCGATTGCCAGCTTCAGCGCATCGTTCGGTACCACCATTGGCCAGAACGGCTGCGCCGGGCTCTATCCCGCGATGCTGGCGGTGATGGTGGCGCCGGCGGTGGGCATCGATACCTTCGACCCGCTGTGGATCGCCACCCTGGTGGCCATCGTCACCTTGAGTTCGGCAGGTGTTGCCGGCGTAGGTGGCGGTGCGACTTTCGCCGCGCTGATCGTGCTGCCGGCCATGGGCTTGCCGGTGGAGCTGGTGGCGTTGCTGATTTCGGTGGAGCCGCTGATCGACATGGGCCGAACGGCGTTGAACGTGAACGGTTCGATGACCGCAGGGGTGGTGACAAGCCAACTGCTGAAAGAGACCGACAAGGATGTGCTGGCTGGCGATGAACATGCCGAGCTAAGTCATTCCTGACAGATTGCCGGGGGCGCGTTGCGCCCCTGTCGCGACACAAGGCCGCTCCTACAATGGTCCCGCGTACGCCGATCAACGTGGGAGCGGCCTTGCCGGGGCGCCGGACCGGTCGGAAAGGGCTGCAAGGCAGCCCCGGCAATCTCAAACCTTGTCCCAGACCTCGAAATGATACCCAGGCTTGCCTTCCTCAGCCTGCGCCTCGCTCGATACCCGCTTCCACTGCCCCCGATCGAACTCAGGGAACCACGCATCCCCTTCCGGCGACAACTCGACCCGCGTCAGGTACATGCGGCTGACCAGCCCTTTCTCCAGCGCCTGCCCATACAGCTGCGCCCCGCCAATCAGCATAAGCTCATCAACGCCCTGCTCACGCGCCCACTGCTCGGCCCGCACCAGCGCCTCTTCCAGCGAGCCAAACACCTCGGCCCCCGCCAGTTCCAGCCCGGCCTGCCGGCTGACGACGATATTCAACCGCCCGGGCAATGGCCTGCCCAGCGAGTCCCAGGTCTTGCGCCCCATGATGATCGGCTTGCCCAGGGTAGTGGCCTTGAAGTACTTGAAGTCCCCCGGCAGATGCCAGGGCATGGAGTTGTCGATGCCGATCACGCGGTTCTCGGCGTGAGCCGCGATCAGGCTGAGGGGGAGTGATGTATTCATGCCAGCGAGGATAGCACCGGGCGTGTGGGTTATGCTTCTGCCCTGACCTGTGCAATGGAAGACCTTGTGACCGCACCGACTTCACTGGACAAGCGCTGGCTCACCGAAGCGGTACGCCTGCGCGAGGAACATGCCGGCCCCTTGGAGGACCAGGAAGCCAACCGCCGCGCCCGCCAGGCAGGCGGTGACCTGGCGGCCCGCATCGAAACCCGTGCCCTGTTCCTGGCCGAACGCGACGGCATCACCACCGCCCTGCGCCACTGGAAACAGGGCGCACGCCTGGCGCTGCTGGCCTTGCTGGTGCTAGCCGTGCTCAGCGGTGCAGGGTTGGCCCTGGCCGCATTGAGCGACGGGCAGCGCCCGGTGAATGTGTTCTGGGCCCTCGGCAGCCTGCTCGGGCTGAACCTGCTGATGCTGCTGGGCTGGGCCATCGGCTTTGCCCTGAGCGGCGAGCATGGCGCGGGGCTGGGCCGTTTGTGGCTGTGGCTGAGCGAACGCTTTGCCCGTGACGCCAAGGCCGCGCACCTGGCACCGGCGTTGCTGGTGCTGCTGCAACGCCAGCGCCTGAACCGCTGGCTGCTTGGCCTGCTGGTGCATGGCCTGTGGCTGCTGGCGATGATCACCGCACTGGGCATGCTGCTGGCCTTGCTGGCGACCCGGCGCTATGGCTTTGTCTGGGAGACCACCCTGCTCGCCGCCGACCCGTTCATCCACCTGACCCAGGCCTTGGGCGCGCTGCCCTCGTTGCTGGGCTTCACGGTACCCGACGAGGCCATGATCCGCGCCAGCGGCGACAGCCAGCCGGCCCTGGACCTGGCGCGCCAGGCCTGGGCCAGCTGGCTGCTTGGCGTGGTGCTGGTGTACGGCCTGCTTCCGCGCCTGCTGCTGGCCGGGCTGTGCCTGTGGCGCTGGCGTCAAGGCCGCCAACGCCTGGCGCTGGACCTCAGCCTGCCCGGCTACGCGCAGCTGCGTGAAGCGCTGATGCCGCGCAGCGAACGCATCGGCGTCCAGGATGCCGCGCCCGAGGCCTTGCCGCAGTTTGCCGCTGGCCAGCTGGAAAGCGGCAGCAGCGGTGCCCTGCTGGTCGGCCTGGAGCTGGACGACCAGCATCCCTGGCCACCCGCGCTGCCAAAAAGCGTAACCAGTGCCGGCGTGCTCGACAGCCGCGAATCGCGTAACCGCCTGCTGGAACAGCTCAGCCGTTTCCCGCCAGCACGCCTGGCCATCGCTTGCGACCCGCGCCGCTCTCCCGATCGTGGCAGCCTGGCGTTGCTCGCCGAACTGGCACGCAACGCCGGTGCCACCCGTATATGGCTACTGCAGGCCGCACCGGGCGAGGCCCTGGACGCCCAGCGCCTGGGCGACTGGCACGAAGCCCTCGACCGCCTTGGCCTGGCGCATGCCGATACCTCGCCGCTGACTTGGCTGGAGCATGGCCATGACTGAGCCGCTGAAACTGGCCGTGGTCGGCCACACCAACGTCGGCAAGACCTCGCTGCTGCGCACCCTGACCCGTGACGTCGGCTTTGGCGAAGTTTCCCACCGCCCCAGCACCACCCGCCATGTGGAAGGTGCGCGGCTGTCCGTGGACGGCGAACCCTTGCTCGAGCTGTATGACACCCCTGGCCTGGAAGACGCCATTGCCCTGCTCGACTATCTCGAACGCCTGGAGCGCCCGGGCGAGCGCCTGGACGGCCCGGCCCGCCTCGAGCGCTTTCTGCAAGGCAGCGAGGCACGCCAGCGTTTCGAGCAAGAGGCCAAGGTGCTGCGCCAGCTGCTGGCCAGCAATGCCGGCTTGTATGTGATCGACGCCCGCGAACCAGTGCTGGCCAAATACCGCGACGAACTGGAAGTGCTGGCCAGTTGTGGCAAGCCGCTGCTACCGGTGCTCAATTTCGTCGCCAGCCACCAGCACCGCGAGCCGCAATGGCGTGAAGCCCTTGCCAGGCTTGGGCTTCACGCGTTGGTGCGGTTCGACAGCGTGGCCCCGCCAGAGGATGGCGAGCGCCGGTTGTACGAAAGCCTGGCCCTGCTGCTGGAAGACGCCCGCCCGGCCCTGCAGCGGCTGATCGACGACCAGCAGGCACAGCGCCTGGCACGCCGCCACAGCGGCAAGCGCCTGATTGCCGAGCTGCTGCTGGACTGCGCCGCCTGCCGGCGCAGCGTCGAGGCCGAGCCGGCTGCCGAAGCCCGGGCCATCGAGGCATTGCGGCAAGAGGTGCGCCAGCGCGAACAGCGCTGTGTCGAGGCACTGCTCAAGCTGTATGCCTTCCGCCGCGAGGACGCCCATGCCAGCGACCTGCCGTTGCTGGATGGCCGTTGGGGCGATGACCTGTTCAATCCCGAAACCTTGAAGCTGCTGGGCGTGCGTTTGGGCAGCGGTGTGGCCGCCGGTGCTGCGGCGGGTGCCGGGGTGGACCTGCTGGTCGGCGGCCTGACACTGGGGGCTGCCGCCCTGGCCGGGGCAATTGCCGGCGGCGCGCTGCAGACGGCGCGCAACTATGGGTCGCGGCTGATGGGCAAGCTCAAGGGCAAGCGCGAGCTGACGGTGGACGATACGGTGTTGCGCTTGTTGGCTTTGCGTCAGCAGCAGTTGATGGTGGCGCTGGAAAACCGCGGGCATGCGGCGCAGGACAGCATTCGGCTGGGGGAGCTGGATGAGAAGGCCTGGCGGGAGGGCAAGTTGCCGGAGGCGCTGAGCAAGGCGCGGGCGCATCCGCAGTGGTCCACCCTCAACCCTGGGGCGAAGCTGAACCAGGCTGAGCGGCAGGAACAGCTGGAGGCTCTGGTTTCACAATTTTGAGTGGGCAGGTCTGGCCTCTTCGCGGGCATGCCCGCTCCCACAGGATTGCGCGCGGTACTTGTGGGAGCGGGCGTGCCCGCGAAGAGGCCGGCACAGGCAGCCCATCTCTCAAAGCAGTGCCAAAGCCCTCTGCTTCAACCCATCCAGATCAACCACCGGCACCCCAATCTCCTTGGCCCGCTCATCCCACTCCCTCATTCGCAAGCTCACCTCGAACAGCGGATCCCGCTCGAATACATCCGCCTCGTCCTCGCTCATCACGCCCCCCTGATACTCCAAGGTCCGCCGGCTCGCTTCACTCAACCTCTGGTAATACCCAGGCTGGCGCAAAGTCAGGTAGCGCTTGGCCTCCACGTGATACTGCACCAGCCGCGCCATGCGTTCGCCGAAGCCAGAGCGGCGTAAATACTCAGCGCCGATGCGCTCATGGCTGACCACGCCATAGCCGCCCATGCTCGCGTCACCGCCGCACAGGTGGCCGATGTCGTGGAAGAACGCCGCCAGCACCACTTCGTCGTCGAAGCCTTCGGCGATGGCCAGTTGCGCGGCCTGGGACATGTGCTCGAGCTGGGTGATCGCTTCGCCGATGTAGTCGTCACTGCCGTGGCGTTCGTACAGCGCGAAGGTGCTGTCAATGATCTGGGCTGGGGTTGGCATCACCGTCTTCTCCTGGCTTGATTGGGTGGTGGCTTCTTCGCAGCACAAGGCTGCTCCTACAGGTTGTCGCCGACCCGTAGGAGCAGCCTTGTGCTGCGAAGAGGCCGGTGCAGGTTACTGCTGAGCCACCTTCTCAGACTTGCCGTCATAGCGCTTGCGCCACTCGGCCAGGATCTGGTCACGGTTCTTCGAAGCCCAGGCAAAGTCGTTCTTGATCAGGCGCTGTTCATAGTCCGCCGGCAGTTCGGTCTGCGGCTTGGCAATACCCGGGGCAGCCAGCACGGCGAAGTTCTCCTTGTACAGCTCCATGGCCGCCGGGCTTGCCGAGAAATCAGCCAGGCGCCTGGCCGCATCCGCTTTTGGCGAACCTTTGATCACCGCAGTCGCCTCGATCTCCCAGCCCAGGCCTTCCTTCGGCAGCACGATGTCCAGCGGCGCGCCCTGGCGCTTGAGCTGCACGGCCGGGTACTCGAACGAGATACCGATCGGGAATTCACCCGCTGCGGCAAGCTTGCACGGCTTGGAACCGGAATGAACGTACTGGCCGATGTTCTGGTGCAGTGCATCCATGTACGCCCAACCCTGTGGCTCGCCGAAGGTCTGCAGCCAGGCACTGACATCCAGAAAGCCAGTGCCGGACGAGGCCGGGTTCGGCATGACGATCTTGCCCTTGTACTCGGGCTTGGTCAGGTCCTGCCAGCTCACCGGCTTGCTCAGGCCCTGCTTCTCGGCCTCGATGGTATTGAAGCAGATGGTCGCAGCCCACACGTCCATACCGACCCAGGCTGGCGGGTTGGCAGCATCGCGGTAGTTGGCGGCAATCTTGCCCAGGTCCTTCGGTGCGTAGGCTTCGAGCATGCCGTTCTGGTCGAGGATAGCCAGGCTGGAAGCAGCCAGGCCCCACACTGCGTCGGCTTGCGGGCGGTCTTTCTCGGCCAGCAGCTTGGCGGTGATGATGCCGGTAGAGTCACGAACCCACTTGATCTCGATGTCCGGGTTGGCCTTCTCGAAGGCCTGTTTGTAGCTCTTCAGCTGTTCGGCTTCCAGGGCGGTGTAGACCGTCAGCTGGGTACCAGCGGCCGAAGCCTGCAGACTGAACACGGCGGAAACGGCAGCGGCAAGTGCAAGGTGCTTGTACATGGGTAGGTTCCTTACAGGTCAGACGGTCGCGGCGCGTTGGCGCCAGGCTTGGGAGCGGCGCAGCAGGCCGCGTGAGGCTGCGGCCAGCAGCAGTGAAGCGCCGGCACTGGTCAGCAGGATCAGGGTGGACATGGCGGCGGCACCACCGACATTGCCGGCGTCATCCATGTTCAGCACGGCGACGGCAGCCAGGATGGTGTCGGGGCTGTACAGGAAGATCGCCGCCGACACAGTGGTCATCGCCGATACGAACAGGTAGCGGATGATGTCCAGCAGCGCCGGCAGGCAGATCGGCACGGTCACCCGCAGGAAGTGCCTGTACAGCGGCGCCTTCAGCGACAGCGCGGCGGCCTCGAACCTCGCCGTCGAGCTGGCGCAGGGCGGTGGTAGCGGTCATCTGCGCGGTAGTCAGATAGTGGGCGATGGTGCACACCACCAGCAGCCCCATGCCGCCGTAGAACACATGCAGCGGGTTGCCGTTCAGGTTGAAGAAGAATACGTAGCCCAGGCCCAGCACCAGGCCCGGCACGGCCATGGGGATGAAGCTGAGCAGGCGCAGCGCCTGGTTGAGCAGGCGTTGGCCCTGGGTTTTCTCCATCAGGTAGGCGCCGGTGAAGATCACGATGCTGCCGATCAGCGCGGTGCCGATGGCCATGGTCACGCTGTTGCGGTAGGCCAGCCAGCCACCACCGGCGGTGTCCTCGAACATGTAGTGACGCAGCGACAACGACAGGTTGTAGGGCCAGAACGTGACCAGCGACGAATACACCGCCATGCCGATCACCAGCAGCAATGCCGCGCACACCAGCAGCACGATCACCAGGAAGCAGGCATCACGGCCCCGCGACGGCTTGGGCTCGAACACCTGGGCACGGCCGCTCATGGCCTCGCCCTGGCGCCGGCGCAGCCAGGCATCGACGGTAAAGCTGAACAGCGCCGGCAACAGTAGCACCATGCCGATCAGCGCGCCGCGGCCGAACTGCTGCTGGCCGACCACCGCCTTGTAGGCTTCCAGCGCCAGCACCTGATAGTCGCCGCCGACCACGACCGGTACACCGAAGTCGGTGATGGCCAGGGTGAACACCAGGCAGAACGCTGCGAATACTGCCTGGCGCGTGGCCGGCCAGGTGATGCTGGTGAACGCTCGCCAAGGGCCGGCACCCATGCTGGACGCTGCGTCGAACAGGCGTGCATCGGCCAGCGATAGCGCCGACAGCAGGATCATCAGGGCATGCGGGAAGGTGTAGATGGCCTCGCCTAGCACAATGCCCCAGAAGCCATAGATGTTGTCGCTGAGCAACCCACGCAGCAGCCCCTGATTACCGAACAGGTAGACCAGGGCGATGGCCGGCAGCATTGACGGCGCCAACAGCGGCAGCAGCGAAATCCCCCGCCACAGACCTTTGGCCGGAATCAACGTGCGTTGCAGGGCATAGGCGAACAGGTAGGCCAGCGGCACCACGATGGCTGCCACCGTGAAGGCCACCGACAGGCTGTTGCCCAGCAGCCAGTGGAAGTTTTCACTGGCCAACAGCTCGCGGGCCGCCAGCAGGCCGCCACCCTGGCCCGCTTCAGCGCTGAAGCCGCGCCAGAAGATCGCCAGCAGCGGCATCAGCACCGCCAGCACCAGAAGGATCAGCAGCAGGCTCTTGCCGCCGACGACGAACAACCGGTCGCCCAGGGCGACGCCAGCACGCGGCGTAGCCTTGGCCTGGCTCAGCGGCAGGGACATTGGCGCGGCCATCTCAGGCAAATACCTGCAGGCTCTGCGGCGGCAGCGCCACCCAGATGTCCTGCGAGCCCAGCCGCGGCATGGCCTCGGGGGCCAACTCCGCCAGCAGTGCATGGCCAGGCAGCGCCTTGAGCTCGAAGCTCATGCGGCAGCGGTTACCGAGGAAGGTGATTTCACGGACCATGGCCGGGAACAGGTTTTCTTCGTGCACCGCAGGGTTGACCGTGATCGCCTCCGGGCGGCAGAACAGCCGTCCGCTGCTGGGTCGGGCCGAACCTGGTGCCAGACGCATGTTCATGCCACCGACCTGGGCATGGCTGTCACTGCTGCGCTGGAACGGCAACCAGTTGCCCTGGCCGACGAACTCGGCAACGAATGGCGTGGCCGGCTGGTCGTAGATTTCCTGCGGGGTGGCGTATTGCTCGACCTGGCCGTTGTTCATCACCGCAATGCGGTCGGCCATCAGCATGGCCTCGTCCTGGTTGTGGGTGACCATCAGCGTGGTGATACCCAGCTGGCGCTGCAGTTGGCGCAGTTCGGTGCACAGGTGCTCGCGCACCCGGGCATCCAGCGCCGACATCGGCTCGTCCAGCAGCAGCAACGACGGCGATGGTGCCAGCGCGCGGGCCAGGGCCACACGCTGCTGCTGGCCACCGGAAAGCTGACCGGGGTATTTCTTCTCGCTGCCGGCCAGGCCCACCAGTTCGAGCATTTCGGCCACTCGCTGGCGAGCCTGCTCGCGGCCGCTGCCAGTCAGGCCATAGGCGATGTTGGCTTCGACGGTGAGGTTAGGGAACAGCGCATAGGACTGGAACAGGATGCCGTAGTCACGTGCCTGGGGTGGCAGCTCGGAGATATCGCGCTCGCCGATGTACAACGTACCGCGGTCCTGGCGCTCCAGGCCGGCGATGCAGCGCAGCAAGGTGGTCTTGCCGCAGCCGGACGGACCGAGCAGGCACACCAGTTCGCCGGCGGCGATGTCCAGCGAGACATCATTCAGCGCCGTGAAGGCGCCGAAGCGCTTGTGGATGTTGCGCACTTTCATCTGTGCGCCGGGGGTGGTGTGGTTCATGGCAGGGCCTCATCGAAGAGATGGGGGCCATGCTAGGAAGGCTGTGCGAAGGTTCTGTGGCTTTAGGGCAAAAGCCGGTGATAGTGGTATAGGCAGATTTTGTAGTGGTCTTCGCGGGCCTCTTCGCGGGTAAACCCGCTCCCACAGGAATCTCGCCGCATCTGAAGGCTGTGCAGTACCTGTGGGAGCGGGTTTACCCGCGAAGAAGCCAACACAGGTCTAGAACTATGAACCGGCAACTTCCTGCGCCACGCCAAGGAAGGCCGCCGGCAACCGCGCCTGGCGCCGCTCCTTCAGGCAATACAGGTATTCATGCATCACCGGCGCGTTCTCCAGCGCCAGCACCCGCAACTCAGGGTTGTGTGGCACCTCGTGCCGGGCAATCACGCTGATGCCGATATTGCGCAGCACCGCCTCGCGGATCGATTCGCGGCTGCCAATCTCCAGCAACGCCCCGGCCTTCACCCCGGCCTCTTGCATCATCTGCTCGGTCAGCTTGCGTGTGGTCGAGCCCTTCTCGCGCATCAGCAGGCAATGCCCGGCCACCACGTCAATGGACACCGCCTGGCGGTGTGCCAACGGGTGGTTACGATGCACCGCCACCACCAACGGGTCAGTCCCCAGCACCCGCCGCACCAGCCGAGCATCTTCCAGCAGTTGCGACGAAGCGGCGATATCCACCCGGTAGTCCTCGAGCATCTCCAGCACCTGCTGCGAGTTGCCGATTTCCACCGCCACTTCCACCTGCGGGAGGCGTTCGCGGAAGATCTTCACCAGGTCGAGAATGTAGTAAGGCGCCGTGGCCGCGATGCGCAGGCTGCCCTGGGCCTGGCCGCTGTTGCGCAGCTCGAACTCGATGTCGGCCTCCTGCTGCAGCAGTGCCTTGACCATCGGCAGCAGGCGCACGCCCTCCTCGCTCAGCACCAGGCGCCGCCCGCCGCGGTAGAACAGCTCGACCGCGTACTGGCTCTCCAGGTTGCGAATCTGCGTGGTCACCGTGGGCTGGCTGAGGCCGAGCTTCTTCGCCGCCAGGGTGATGCTGCCCAGGCGGGCCACCATGTAGAAGGCTTTAAGCTCCGAACTCAGCATGCACGTCCTCTATTTGCGCAACAGGCGCAAGCCGTTGAACACCACCAGCAGGCTCACGCCCATGTCGGCGAACACCGCCATCCACATGGTGGCCATGCCGGCAAAGGTGATCGCCAGGAAAATCGCCTTGATGCCCAACGCCAGAACGATGTTCTGCATGAGGATCGCCGCACTTTGGCGCGACAGCCTGACGAAGGCCGGGATTTTCCGCAAGTCGTCGTCCATCAGCGCCACATCGGCGGTTTCGATGGCGGTGTCGGTACCGGCCGCCGCCATGGCAAAACCGATCTCGGCGCGGGCCAGCGCCGGGGCGTCGTTGATACCGTCACCGACCATGCCCACCCGATGGCCCTGGGCGTACAGGGTTTCGATGCTCTTGAGCTTGTCGGCAGGCAGCAGGTTGCCTTCGGCACGGTCGATACCCACCACGGTGGCGATGGCCTGGGCGGTATGCGGATTGTCACCGGTCAGCATGACAGTCTTGATGCCCAGCTCATGCAGCTCGGCGATAGCCTGGCGACTGCTTTCCTTGACCGTGTCGGCCACCGCGAACAGCGCCAACGGGCCGGAGCGGTCGAGCAGCAGCACCACGGTCTTGCCCTGGCGCTCCAGCGCATCCAGCTGGGCCTCGAGCTCGGGCGAGCACAGCCCCAGCTCCTCGACTAGACGGTGGTTACCCAAGTGGTAAACCTCACCCGCGATGGTACCGCGCACACCGCGCCCGGCCAGGGCGGCGAAGTCATCAACCTCGCTCAAGGCCAGGCCTTGCTCCTTGCCGAACTGGGCAATGGCGCGGGAGACCGGGTGGTCGGAACGCTCGCCCAGGCTGGCGGCCAGGGCTTGCGCGCGGCCTTCGAACAGCGGCTCCAGTACCTTGGCGTCGGTCTGCACCGGCTTGCCGTGGGTGATGGTGCCGGTCTTGTCCAGGGCCAGGAAGTCCAGCTGGCGCCCGCCTTCCAGGTACACGCCACCCTTGATCAGGATGCCCTTGCGCGCGGCGGCAGCCAGGCCGCTGACGATGGTCACCGGGGTCGAGATCACCAGGGCGCATGGGCAGGCCACCACCAGCAGCACCAGGGCGCGATAGACCCAGTCGAACCAGGCACCGGCCATGAACAGCGGCGGTATCACCGCAACGGCCAGGGCAATGGCAAACACCACTGGGGTGTAGATGCGCGAGAAGCGGTCGACGAAACGCTGGGTAGGCGCCCGCGCGCCTTGCGCTTCCTCGACGGCCTTGATGATCCGCGCCAGGGTCGATTGCCCGGCAGCGGCGGTAACGCGGAACTCCAGCGCCCCTGCCTGGTTGATGGTGCCGGCGAACAACTTGTCGCCCACGGTCTTCTCCACAGGCAGGCTTTCGCCGGTGATCGGCGCCTGATCGACGGTGGATTGCCCGCTGGTCACTTCACCGTCCAGGCCAATGCGTTCGCCGGGGCGCACCCGCACCAGGGCCCCGATGGCCACCTCCCGCACCTCCACTTCCCGCCATTGGCCATCGGCCTGGCGCACGGTGGCCATGTCCGGGGTGAGCTGCATCAGGCCGCCAATGGCGTTGCGCGCGCGGTCCAGCGAGCGGGCTTCGATCAGCTCGGCGACGGTGAACAGCACCATCACCATGGCCGCTTCCGGCCACTGGCCAATCAGCACCGCGCCAGTCACGGCAATGCTCATCAGCGCGTTGATGTTGAGGTTGCGGTTTTTCAGGGCGATCCAGCCCTTCTTGTAGGTACCCAGGCCACAGCCGAGGATCGCTGCCAGCGCCAGCGCCGCCACCACCCACTCCGGGGCCAGCGCGGCAAAGTGCACCATTTCGGCGGCGATCGCGGCAATACCGGACAGCGCCAGCGGCCACCAGCGGGTCTTGGCGACTTGTGGTGCGCTGGCGGTGCCATCGTCTTCGGCGCCAAGCGGCTCGGCTTTCATGCCCAGGCTGTCGATAGCCTGCTCGATTTCAGCAGTGCCACCCAGGGTGTGGCGCACGCCGAGCACACGGTTGATCAGGTTGAACTCCAGCTGCTCGATACCGGCCAGCTTGCCCAGCTTGTCCTGGATCAGGGTCTGCTCGGTAGGGCAGTCCATGGCCTTGATGCGGAAACGGCTTAACTGGGCGTGGCTGCTGGCCTTTTCGCTCAGCTGGACCAAGGCTGGCGCAGCAGCGCTGCCACAGCAGCTGTGGGCGTGGTGATCGTGCTTGTGTTCGTGGCTGACAGGCTGGTTCATGGGGTCATCCTTAATTTGAGCCTGTTGCCAAGTGAACACCCTGTAGCCACTATAGGGTCAAGCCACTTGCTGGAGAATTTCGTGATGAAGATCGGAGAACTGGCCAAAGCCACCGACTGCGCCGTGGAAACCATCCGCTACTACGAGCGTGAACAGCTGCTGCCGGAGCCGGCGCGCAGCGACGGCAACTACCGGCTGTACACCCAGGCCCACGTCGAGCGGCTGACGTTCATCCGCAACTGCCGCACCCTGGACATGACCCTGGATGAAATCCGCAGCCTGCTACGCCTGCGCGACAGCCCCGATGATTCGTGCGGCAGCGTCAATGCGCTGATCGACGAGCATATCGAGCATGTGCAGGCGCGGATCGATGGATTGGTGGCGTTGCAGGAGCAGTTGGTGGAGCTGCGGCGGCGCTGCAATGCGCAAGGGGCGGAGTGTGCGATCTTGCAGCAACTGGAGACGAACGGGGCGGTATCGGTGCCGGAAACCGAGCATTCGCATGTGGGGCGAAGTCACGGGCATTGAGATTCTGGGGCTGCTTTGCAGCCCATCGCGACACAAGGCCGCTCCTACAGGCTACGCGATCTCCTGTAGGAGCGGCCTTGTGTCGCGAAAGGGGCGCAAAGCGCCCCCGGCAATCTAGAACATCACACCGCCATCGGCGCCGTCATCGGCGCATGGTGCTCATACCCTTCCAGCCAGAAATCGCTAGGCTCGATCTTCTCCAGCCACTCCGGCTCGTACTTCCCTGTGTCGGCAAACGCTGGCACGCGGTCGCTGATCACCAGCTTCGGCGCCTCCAGCGGCTCACGCTTGAGCTGCTCGTTGAGCATGTCCAGGTGGTTCTCATACACATGGGCATCGCCGATGAAGTAGGTGAACCAGCGCGGGGTGTAGCCGGTCAGGCGGCCGAACAGCGACAGCAGCGCCGCGCCTTCGGTGAGGTTGAACGGCGTACCCAGGCCCAGGTCGTTCGAGCGGATGTAGAGGGTCAGGGAGATTTCCCTGGTCTCAACGTTCGGGTGGAACTGGTACAGCAGGTGGCACGGCGGCAAGGCCATTTCGTCCAGCTGCGCGCAGTTCCAGCCGTGGAACAGGATACGGCGGCTGCCCGGGTCATTGGCGATGGTGTCCAGGCACTGCCGCACCTGGTCGATGGCCTTGTACAGGATGACGAACGCGACGCCGTCCTCCTCGTCCTGAGCGATGCGGCGGAAGCCCGCCTTCTCGGCCATTTCGATGGCCGCCGGGTTGCTCAGCGGGATGCGCTTGTAGCCCGGCCACTGGCGCCATTGCACGCCGTAGATCTCGCCCAGGTCGTCATGGCCCTGGCGGAATGGGTTGGCCAGCCACTGGGCGTTCTCGTTGGCGTTCTGGTCCCACACCTTGCAGCCCAGTTCGCGGAATTCACCGGCGTTCTTCACGCCACGCAGGAAACCGACCATTTCGCCGATCGCCGACTTGAACGCCAGTTTGCGCGTGGTAATGGCCGGGAAGCCCTTCTGCAAGTCGAAACGCAGCATGGCGCCCGGCAGGCTGATGGTGCGGATGCCGGTGCGGTTGCCCTGCAGCGTGCCGTTGTCGATGACGTCGCGGACCAGGTCCAGATACTGTTTCATGGCTTACCTGTAGCAAAAACGGCAGGGGGATCGCCCCTGCCGTGGGATTAATCAGGCGGGTTTCGCCGTAGGCTTGCGATTATAAGCCCACCAGATCAGGCCAAGGCCAGCCAGGATCATTGGCACGCACAGAATCTGACCCATGGTCAGCCAACCCCAGGCCAGGTAGCCCAGCTGGGCATCCGGTACGCGGACGAATTCGACGATGAAGCGGAAGATGCCGTAGAACAGCGCGAACATGCCGGATACCGCCATGGTCGGCCGCGGCTTGCGCGAGAACGCCCAGAGGATCAGGAACAGCGCCACACCTTCGAGTGCGAACTGGTACAGCTGCGATGGGTGACGCGGCAGCTGCGCCGGGTCGCTGAACGGTGGGAAGACCATCGCCCATGGCACGTCGGTGGCCTTGCCCCACAGCTCGGCGTTGATGAAGTTGCCGATGCGCCCGGCCCCCAGGCCGATCGGCACCAGCGGGGCGACAAAGTCCATCAGTTCGAAGAACGACTTGTTGTTGCGCTTGCCGAACCACAAGGCCGCCAGCATCACGCCGATGAAACCGCCGTGGAACGACATGCCACCCTTCCACACCTCGAAGATCAGCGTCGGATTGGCCAGGTAGGCGTGCAGGTCGTAGAACAGCACGTAGCCCAGGCGACCACCGACGATCACACCCATCGACAGCCAGAACACCAGGTCGGAGAGCTTTTCGCGCGTCCAGGTGGGGTCGAAGCGGTTCAGCCGGCGCGAGGCGAGCAGCCAGGCACCGCCGATGCCGACCAGGTACATCAGGCCGTACCAATGGATTTTCAGCGGCCCGATGGCCACGGCCACGGGGTCTATCTGCGGGTAAGGCAGCATGGAACTTCCTCTCGATTCAAATCAAAAAGCTGAGGCCGACACAGAACAGCAGGGCTGCGAACAGGCGTTTCAACAAACGTGGCGACAGCTTGTGCGCCAGGCGCGCGCCGAAGCGGGCGAAAAACATGCTGGTCACGGCAATGCCGAGCAGCGCCGGCAGGTACACGTAACCCAGGCTGTGGGCCGGCAGGTGCTCTTCGTGCCAACCCAGCAGCATGAAACTCAGGGCACTGGCCAAGGCAATGGGCAGGCCACAGGCCGAAGACGTGGCCACTGCCTGCTGCATGGGCAGGCTGCGCCAGGTCAGGAACGGCACGGTCAGCGAACCGCCACCGATGCCGAAAATGGCCGAAGCCCAGCCGATCACCCCACCTGCACCAATCAGCGCGGGCTTGCCGGGGATGCCACGACTGGCCTTGGGCTTGAGGTCCAGGGCCATCTGCGCGGCGATGACCAGGGCGAACACACCGATGATCTTTTGCAGCAGCGGCCCCTGAATCAGCGAGGCGGTCTTGGCGCCGACACCGGCCCCAAGGAGGATGCCGAGGGTCATCCAGGCGAAGATCGGCCATTGCACCGCGCCCTTGCGATGGTGCTCGAGCACGGCGTTGATCGAGGTGAAGACGATGGTTGCCAGCGACGTACCGACAGCCAGGTGGGTCAGCACCGAGGCATCGAAACCCTGCAAGGTGAAGCTGAACACCAGCACCGGCACGATGATGATACCGCCGCCCACGCCGAACAGCCCGGCCAGCACACCGGCGCAGGCACCCAACAGCAGATAGAGCACGAATTCCATTCGTCTTCCCCAAGAAATCAATCCGGCATGGTAACGGAAGCCGGGCTCACGGCTCTAGTGAACTGTGTGTCAGGTTGGAAGTGCCCCATCGGAGTGGGTACAGTGGAAAAAAACCGGAGGCCCTACCGATGTGCCTGATCGTATTCGCCTGGCGACCGGGGCACGCCCTGCCGCTGATCGTGGCGGCCAACCGCGATGAGTTCTATGCCCGCCCCACCCAGGCCCTGGCGGCCTGGGAGGATGCTCCCGGGGTATATGCCGGGCGCGACCTGGAGGCCGGCGGCACCTGGCTGGGCGTCGGTCCGCAGGGGCGGTTCGCGGCGCTGACCAATATTCGCGACCCGGCGCAGGCTTTGGGGCCGCGCTCGCGGGGCGAGCTGGTGGCGGCGTATCTGCAGGGGGAGTTGGGGGTCGGGGCCTATCTGGACCAGGTGGCCAGCCGCAGCAGGCAATATTCAGGGTTCAACCTGCTGGTGGGCGATGGACGGCAGCTGGGCTATCTGCATGCCCGAGACGCGGCGCCGCGCTTGCTGGAGGCTGGGGTTTACGGGCTTTCCAATGCCGGGCTGGATACGCCTTGGCCTAAGCTGATGAAGGCGCGCAGTGGGCTGGAAGGGTTACTGGAAACGCCAGAGCCACAGCGCTTGCTGGCATTGCTGGCCGATGCCGAACCGGCGCCGGAGGGCGAGTTGCCGGAGACGGGCGTGGGGTTGGCGACCGAGAAGCTGCTGTCGAGCGTGTTCATTGCCAGCCAGAACTACGGGACGCGGGCGAGCACGGTGCTGATTGTGGATGATCAGGGGAAAAGGCGACTGGTTGAACGCAGTTTCGGGCCCTTTGGTGGGCATTTGGGGGAAGTTGAGTTGCTGGCCTGATAATTTGACGTTGCTTGCTCCGGCCTCTTCGCGGGTAAACCCGCTCCCACAGGGATTGCGCCGCATCTGAAGGCTGCGCTGTACCTGTGGGAGCGGGTTTACCCGCGAAGAGGCCGGAACAGGCCACCTCACACTCAGAGGGTTTTATTGGCCCCAGGCCCGATCATCCGCGCCAACCCAAGGTTTTTCAGGGCCAGTTGCAGCGAGCTGTGGATAACCTGCGGGTTGTCATGGCTCAGGGCCTCGGTGAGCAATTCCTTGGCCTTGCCCAGGTTGATCTGGCGCAGCATCCACTTCACCTTCGGCAGGTTGGTGGCGTTCATCGACAGGCTGTCGAAGCCCATGGCCATCAACAGGATCGCCGCTGCCGGGTCACCGGCCATCTCACCGCAGATACTCACCGGCTTGCCTTCGCCATGGGCGTCGCGCACCACCGTGTTCAGCGCCTGCAACACCGCCGGGTGCAGGTAGTCGTACAGGTCGGCGACCCGCGGGTTGTTGCGGTCCACCGCCAGCAGGTACTGGGTCAGGTCGTTGGAACCGACCGACAGGAAGTCCACCTGCCGCGCCAGCTCCTTGGTCTGGTACACCGCCGCAGGAATTTCCACCATCACGCCAACCGGTGGCATCGGCACATCGGTGCCTTCGTCACGCACCTCGCCCCAGGCGCGGTGGATCAGGTGCAGCGCCTCTTCCAGCTCATGGATACCGGAAATCATCGGCAGCAGGATACGCAGGTTGTTCAGCCCCTCGCTGGCCTTGAGCATGGCGCGGGTCTGCACCAGGAAGATTTCCGGGTGGTCGAGGGTGACGCGAATGCCGCGCCAGCCGAGGAACGGGTTTTCTTCCTTGATCGGGAAGTACGACAGCGACTTGTCGCCACCGATGTCGAGGGTACGCATGGTCACCGGCAGCGGGTGGAAGGCCGCCAGCTGCTCGCGGTAGATGGCCAGCTGCTCTTTCTCGCTGGGGAAGCGCTGGTTGATCATGAACGGCACTTCGGTGCGGTACAGCCCCACCCCTTCGGCGCCACGCTGCTGGGCACGGGCCACGTCGGCGAGCAGGCCGGTGTTGACCCACAGCGGCATGCGGTGGCCGTCCGGGGTAACGCACGGCAGTTCGCGCAGGGCATCCAGGCCCTGGGCCAGCTGGCGCTCCTCCTCGACCACGTCGCTGTACTGCTTGCGCAGCACTTCGCTGGGGTTGGTGAACACCTCGCCCTTGTAGCCGTCGACGATCATCTCGATGCCGTCGACCTTGGAATAAGGCAGATCGACCAGGCCCATCACCGTGGGGATGCCCATGGCGCGAGCCAGGATGGCGACGTGGGAGTTGCCCGAGCCCAGTACCGAGACCAGGCCGACCAGCTTGCCTTCAGGCACTTCGCCGAGCATCGCCGGGGTCAGCTCTTCGCTGACCAGGATGGTGTTGTCGGCATACACCAGCGACTGCGCGCGGGCTTCCTGCAGGTAGGCCAGCAGGCGCCGGCCCAGGTCCTTGACGTCGGAGGCGCGCTCGCGCAGGTAGTCATCGTCCATCAGCTCGAAGCGGTTGACGTGCTCGCCCACCACCTGGCGCAGGGCACCCTGGGCCCACTGGCCGGTCTTGATGACTTCGGTCACCTCACCGCCCAGGGCCGCATCTTCGAGCATCATCAGGTACACATCGAACAGTGCACGCTCCTCCGGGCGCAGCTGGGTGGCCAGCTTGGCCGACAGCTTGCGCATATCGTCGCGCACACCTTCGAGGGCGTTCTGGAACAGCTTCAGTTCGGCGTCGATGTCATCGACGGTCTTGTCCGGTACCACTTCCAGATCGGCTGGCGGCAGCATAACCACTGCGCGCCCCACGGCGGCACCGGGCGAGCCCGGTACGCCGACGAAGCGCGCTTCCTGGATACCCTTGCCCTGGCGGCCCAGGCCACGGATCGAGCCGGTGGCCTCGGCGTGGGCGATAACCCCTGCGAGCTGGGCGCTCATGGTGACCAGGAAGGCTTCTTCGCCCTCGTCGAACTGGCGGCGCTCCTTTTGCTGGATGACCAATACCCCAACCACGCGGCGGTGGTGGATGATCGGCGCACCGAGGAAGGAGGCGAATTTTTCCTCGCCGGTTTCGGCAAAGTAGCGGTAACGCGGGTGGTCGGCAGCGTTTTCCAGGTTCAGCGGCTCTTCCCGGGTACCGACCAGGCCGACCAGGCCTTCGTTGGGGGCCATGCTGACCTTGCCGATGGAACGCTTGTTCAGGCCTTCGGTGGCCATCAGCACGAAGCGGTTGGTTTCCGGGTCGAGCAGGTAGACCGAGCAGACCTGGCTGCCCATGGCCTCCTTGACACGCAAGACAATGATCCCCAACGCCGACTTGAGATCTTTGGCGGAGTTTACTTCCTGGACGATCTTGCGCAGCGTATTGAGCATGGCTCGGGGTCGAACTCCGTCGTCAGTCGCGCGTCAGCAGACGCGGTGCTAGCTCTTTCAGGGCGCGTCGGTAGACCTCGCGCTTGAATGTCACAACCTGGCCCAGCGGGTACCAATAGCTGACCCAACGCCAGCCGTCGAATTCCGGCTTGCCGGTCAGGTCCATCCGCACCCGTTGTTCGTTGCTGACCAGACGCAGCAGGAACCATTTCTGCTTCTGGCCGATGCACAGCGGCTGGCTATGCGTACGCACCAGTCGCTGGGGTAAACGATAACGCAACCAGCCACGGGTGCAGGCAAGAATTTCCACATCATCGCGTTCAAGGCCAACTTCTTCGTTCAGCTCGCGGTACAGGGCATCTTCCGGCGTCTCGTCAGGGTTGATGCCACCCTGGGGAAACTGCCAGGCATCCTGGTTGATCCGTCGAGCCCATAGCACCTGCCCGGCATCATTCGTGAGAATGATCCCGACATTGGGGCGAAAACCATCCGGGTCGATCACGGCAGCAACCTCGCAAACGCATGTCACCGCATTGTTCCACAAAGCTTGCGAGCGCAGCAACGCGCCCGCCAAGCTTATGTGCAGCAGCGTGAAAACTCCGTATTCTGCGGGCCTACCCTGTGGCTTATGCGAGTGACCGCGATGCGCCTGGCTTTATTCGACCTGGACGATACCCTCCTCGGTGGCGACAGCGACCATGCCTGGGGTGACTACCTTTGCCAGCGCGGCATCCTCGACCCGGTTACCTACAAGCAACGCAACGATGGCTTCTATCAGGAATACCTGAATGGGACCCTGGACCTGCAGGCCTACCTGGCCTTTTCCATGGAAATCCTTGCGGCAACACCAGTATCCCAGCTCGACGAATGGCACCATGATTTCATGCGCGATTGCATCGAGCCGATCATCCTGCCAAAGGCGCTTAGCTTGCTGCAGCAGCACCGCGAGGCCGGCGACCAGCTGGTGATCATCACCGCCACCAACCGCTTCGTCACCGCACCGATTGCCCGGCGCCTGGGGGTTCGCGTGTTGCTGGCGACCGAATGCGAAACGCGTGATGGCCGCTATACCGGGCGTAGTACCGATATACCGTGTTTCCGTGAAGGCAAGGTGACGCGGCTGGAGCGCTGGATGCTGGAGAACGGCTTCGACCTTGAGGACAGCTATTTCTATAGCGACTCGATGAACGATTTGCCGCTGTTGCAGCGGGTGGCGCATGCGGTGGCGGTGGACCCCGACCCGAAGCTGCGGACGGAGGCCGAGATGCGTGGGTGGCCGGTGGTTTCGCTGCGGGATTGAGGTTTTACTGTGCCGGCCTCTTCGCGGGTAAACCCGCTCCCACAGGTACTGCACAGCCCTCAAGCCTTGCGCAGAGCCTGTAGGAGCGGGTTTACCCGCGAAGAGGCCAGCACATACAGCACTAGGCTGTCAGACCGGCTTGGCCCCCATCAGCCCGGCGATGGACAGGAAGCAAACCCCACTGAACACCGCCAGTGCCAGGGTAAAGCGCAACCCCACCACCTCGGCCTTGCGCAGCCGGTTCAACCGCACCAGCAGCCACCACACGGCAAACGCGCCCAGCGTATAGATGACGCTGGACGCCAGCACCCAGGTCTGCCCCAGCGGCCAGCCCACCAGGTGCACCAGCCACCAGCCGGTGAACGGCATGCTCACCAGGCACAGGCCCATCACCAGCCAGACGAACACCAGCGGCCGACGCAGCAGCTTGGCGTAAGCCTCGGCATCGCCCTGGCGGCGGGCGCGCACGGTCCAGAGCGCCAGGCCCAGAGCACCCAGCAGCAGGAGCGCGGTGGCGATGATGTGCAGGGTCTTGAGGGTGGTCAGGTGTTCCATGTCTCGGTTGTCCTTAAGCAGGCCATTTTGTGCAGGCTTCTTCGCGGGCAAGCCCGCGAAAGGGCCATCAGCCCCAGCTTAGCCTCTCAGCCCAGGAACAGCTTGTAAGCCGGGTTGTCGGTTTCGTCCCAGTACGGGTAGCCGATCTTGGCCAGCGCCGCCGGCACCAGGTGGCGCTCGTCTTCCGGCACCTGCAACCCCGCCACCACGCGCCCGTCAGCGGCGCCATGGTTGCGGTAATGGAACATCGAGATGTTCCAGCGCCCGCCCAGCTTGTTGAGGAAGTTGAACAGCGCCCCCGGCCGCTCGGGGAACTCGAAACGCAGCACCATCTCGTCACTGGCACCGGCCGAATGACCACCAACCATATGGCGAATATGCAGCTTGGCCAGCTCGTTGTCGGTCAGGTCGGTAACCGGGAAGCCCTGCTCGGTCAGTTGCTGTACCAGCGCCGCACGCGGGTCGTTTTCCGGGTGGGTCTGCACGCCGACGAAGATATGCGCCTCGTCGGAGGTGTGCTTGCGGTAGTTGAATTCGGTGATCTGGCGCTTGCCGATAGCCTCGCAGAAGGCCTTGAAGCTGCCCGGGCGCTCGGGAATGGTAACGGCGATGATCGCTTCGCGCTTTTCACCCAGCTCGGCACGCTCGGCCACATGGCGCAGGCGGTCGAAGTTGACGTTGGCACCGGAGTCGATGGCCACCAGGGTCTGCCCGGTCACGCCGTACAACTCGACGTACTTCTTGATGCCCGCCACGCCCAAGGCACCAGCAGGTTCGGTGATCGAGCGGGTATCATCGTAGATATCCTTGATAGCCGCGCAGATTTCGTCGGTACTGACGGTGACCACTTCATCCACATGGTGGCGGCAGATGTCGAAGGTGTGCTGGCCGATCTGCGCCACCGCCACACCGTCGGCGAACAGCCCGACCTGCGGCAGCACCACGCGCTCGCCGGCCGCCATGGCCGCCTGCAGGCAGTTGGAGTCGTCCGGCTCGACACCAATCACCTTGATTTCCGGGCGCAGGTATTTCACGTAGGCAGCAATGCCGGCGATCAGGCCACCGCCACCCACCGGCACGAAGATCGCGTCCAGCTGGCCTGGGTGCTGGCGCAGGATCTCCATGGCCACGGTGCCCTGCCCGGCGATGGTGTGCGGGTCGTCGTAGGGGTGCACGTAGACGAAGCCCTTTTCATCGACCAGTTTCAGCGAATAGGCCAGCGCCTCGGGGAACGAGTCGCCATGCAGCACCACCTTGCCGCCCCGCGAACGCACGCCCTCGACCTTGATCTCCGGGGTGGTCTTGGGCATCACGATAGTGGCCTTGATACCCATCTCGCGCGCAGCCAGGGCCAGGCCCTGGGCATGGTTGCCGGCAGAGGCGGTGACCACGCCGCGGGCCAGTTCTTCCGGGGTCAGTTGGGCCAGCTTGTTGTAGGCCCCGCGGATCTTGAACGAGAACACCGGCTGCAGGTCTTCGCGCTTGAGCAGAATCTGGTTGCCCAGGCGCTTGCTCAGCTGCCCGGCGCTCTGCAGCGGGGTTTCGACCGCGACGTCGTAGACGCGCGAGGTGAGGATCTTCTTGACGTACTGTTCGAGCATCGGGAATGCATCACTGGGCCGCGGGACAAGGGCTGGGAGTCTACCCCAGCGCTACGTCGGGCGACCACAGCAAAGCCGCCCGAGCCGTTATACTAGGCTCTTTTCAAAACCGCCCTGCCCCTCTCGGAGCCCGCATGACCCAGGACCAACTCAAACAGGCCGTCGCCCAGGCCGCTGTCGACTTCATTCTGCCCAAGCTGGATGAAAAGAGCGTCGTCGGCGTCGGCACCGGTTCGACCGCCAACTTCTTCATCGACGCCCTGGCTCAGCACAAGACCGCCTTCGACGGCGCGGTCGCCAGCTCCGAAGCCACTGCCCAGCGTCTGAAGGGCCATGGCATCCCGGTCTACGAGCTGAACAGCGTCAGCGAACTGGAGTTCTACGTGGACGGCGCCGACGAGAGTGACGCGCACCTGAACCTGATCAAAGGCGGCGGCGCAGCCCTGACCCGCGAGAAGATCGTCGCCGCCGTGGCCAAGACCTTCATCTGCATCGCCGATGCCAGCAAGCTGGTACCGGTGCTGGGCGCGTTCCCGCTGCCGGTCGAAGTGATCCCGATGGCCCGCAGCCACGTGGCGCGCCAGTTGGTCAAACTGGGCGGCGACCCGGTGTACCGTGAGGGCGTGGTTACCGACAACGGCAATGTGATCCTCGATGTGCACAACCTGCAGATCACCAACCCGGTGGAGCTGGAAGCGCAGATCAATGCCATTGTTGGCGTGGTGACCAACGGCCTGTTCGCGGCACGGCCGGCGGATTTG
Organism: Pseudomonas sp. SA233; assembly: GCF_054792385.1. NCBI lineage: Bacteria > Pseudomonadati > Pseudomonadota > Gammaproteobacteria > Pseudomonadales > Pseudomonadaceae > Pseudomonas > Pseudomonas sp. SA233. The sequence continues at coordinate 5,456,653 of NZ_CP096449.1, forward strand.
CTGCTGCTGGGTACCTCTGAGGGCGTGAAGAGCCTCAAGGCCGAGTAACTTTCTGCTAGAGCTTCGCCCTCGATTCGCAGCACAAGGCTGCTCCTACAGGGGTACGCGGTTTCCTGTAGGAGCAGCCTTGTGCTGCGAATGGGCTGCAAAGCAGCCCCACCTGCTCACTCCGCTGGCTGTTTGAACACATAGAACAGGTTCGGCTCACTGACCAGATAGATGGTCCCCGCCTCATCCATCGCAATCCCCTCCGCCTGCGGCACCGTCGCCTGCAACCCCTGGAACCCCTTGCGTAACGACAAGGTACTCAGCGGCCGGCCCTCCACATCCAGCTCCAGCACCAGCCGCGACTCGTCCGACAGCGCCAGCAAGTGCCCGCTGCGCTCATCGAACTGCAAGCTCGACAGGTCCCGCACGAACAGCCGCGAATCGCGCTTGCGGTCCTGCACCACATGCACCGCATAGGGCTGCTCAGGATTGTCGTGCGGGAAGCCATGCACCTCGTAGATCAGCATTGGGTCACGCTCCTTGGCCACGAATAGGCGCTTACCCGCCGAATCGTAAGCCAGCCCCTCGAAACCCTTGTTGCCGTTCAGGCCAATGCCCAGGGTCAGCTGCTCGGCATCGCCGGCATCGAGGAACATCGTGTCGTCCTCCAGGCGCACGCGAATCAGCCGCTGCTGACGCTCGTCGGTGATCACATAGCTGTTGGCCCCGACGTACTCCACGGCTTCCGGGTCGCCGAAGCCGGTCAGCGGCACTCGGCGCAGGATGCGCCCGTCCGGCGACAGCTCGATCAGCTCCGAGCGTGCATTGGTAACGGTAAACAGAGTCTTGCGGTCGGGGTCGTAGGTCAGCGCCGAGATGTCGTCATCCAGCCCCTCGATCGGCTGCGCCTCCACCACCACCCGGTAACGGTCCAGGCCGATGCTTTGCTCGGCTGGCTGCCACCAGGCCTTGAGGTTGAACCAGCCACGCTCGAACAGGCGAAACTCCTGCCCGGCCAAGCCGAGCAGGATCAGGCCGATAACGACCAGAACAGGGAACGGACGAACAAAACGGCGCATGAGGGAAGACTCGACACAGGGGTGACGAATCTAATCACGAACAACTGAAGTAAAGCTTAATGCCAGCATCCGAAAAGTCGGATGTTTGGGTCAGTTTTTGCTGAAGCGATAGAACAGTGCCGGCTCGCTGACCATGTACAGGTTGCCCTTGTCGTCCATGGCCACCCCTTCGGCACGCGGGATGGTGTGCTGCAGGCCGTTGAAACCGCCGAGCAGGGTCATGAAACTGACTTGCTGGCCCTGCTCGTCCAGTTCCAGAAGCATGTTGGAGTCGGACGACAGCACCAACAAGTGGCCGGTACGCGGATCCACGCCAAGCGCCGAGAGGTTGCGCAGGTCCAGTTCATCACTGGGCAAAAGCTGTTTTTCACCCGTGAGCGGGCTGCGACCGTCGGTATTCCAGGTATACAGCCTGGGCGGGCGCTCCTCGCCGATTACCAGGCGCTGGCGCAGCGGGTCCCAGGCCACCGCCTCGAAGCCCTTGTTGCTCTTCACCGACGGGCCCAGGTCGTGGTTCTGGAAATCATCATGGTTCAACGAGGTGGTCTGCGCATCCACCTTGACCACGGTCAGGTCGTGCAGGCGCTCATCGGTGATTGCCAGGTAGCCGTCTTCCAGTACGGCGACGCCTTCCGGGTTGTTCCAGCCGTTGAGGGGGATCTTGCGCAGCACATCGCCATCCAGGCTCAGTTCGACCAGGATCGGGTTCTTGCCCATGACTGCGAACAGGGTGCGGGTACGCGGGTTGAAGGCAACATCCGAAGCCTCATCGTCGTCCATGCCCGGCAACGGTTTGGCATCGATGTCGACCTTGTAGTCTGGTAGCCATACGCTCTCGCTGCGCTCGGCGGTGCTTTCGAAGCTTTCCTTGACCCACAGCGCGCCGCGGTCATCCCAGTGCATGGCCACGGCCACGCCATAGCCGATTACCGCCGCCGCGGCCAGGCCGAAGGGCCAGCGCAGGAAGAAACGACGCTTGGGGGTTGCCGGGGCGCTGGAGGGAGATGGCATGCGGGGGTCCTGGGGAAATGGGCGTAGATTCGCGCATTATCCGGATCAGGTGTGAAAAATCGGTAAACAGGACCGGCCTCTTCGCGGGTAAACCCGCTCCCACAGGCATAGCGTCGCCCTTGAGGGTTGCGCAGTACCTGTGGGAGCGGGTTTACCCGCGAAGAAGGCGACGCGGTCTCGAGTCAGAGCACCCGGCTTTCGAAGCGGCTCACACCCGGCAACTCCAGCACCAGCTCATCACCGACATTGAACGGCCCTACGCCTGCCGGGGTGCCGGTGAGGATCACATCCCCCGCCTGCAGCGAAAAATGCGCGGCCATGTACTGAATCATCGGCACGATCGGGTTGAGCATCATCGCGCTATTACCATCCTGGCGAACTTCGCCGTTGACTGTCAGGCGCACCGGGATGTCGGTCACATCCTCGAAGCTGGCGGCCGACACGAACGGCGGCAGTACGCAGGCGCCATCGAAGCACTTGGCCAGCTCCCAGGGCAGGCCCTTCTCTTTCAGCTTGGCCTGCACGTCACGCAGGGTAAGGTCCAGCGCCGGTGCGTAGCCGGAAATGGCGTCCAGCACCTCTTCCTCGCTCGGGTGAGTCGACAGCGGCTTGCCCAGCAGCACGGCAATTTCCGCCTCATAGTGCACCGAGCCACGTTCCGTCGGAATCTTGAAGCCACCCTCGGCTGGTACCACGCAGCTGCCCGGCTTGATGAACAGCAGCGGTTCGGTGGGGATCGGATTGTCCAGCTCCTTGGCATGCTCGGCATAGTTACGGCCGATGCACACCACCTTGCCCAGCGGGAAGTGAATGCGTGTGCCGTCTACGTACTGATGCTGGTAACTCATGGCCGACTCCTCTGGATACTGCTTTCTATTCAGGTGCGAAGATCTTACCCGGATTCATGATGCCGTTAGGGTCGAACACGGCCTTTATTGCCTTCATGCAGGCAATTTCTTCGGGCGAGCGGCTGTAGCCCAGGTAGTCACGCTTGGTCATGCCCACACCATGCTCGGCGGAGATCGAGCCGTTGTAGCGCTCGACGATCTCGAACACCCACTTGTTGACCTTGGTGCACGAGGCGAAGAAGTCGTCCTTGTTCATGTGCTCGGGCTTGAGGATGTTCAGGTGCAGGTTGCCGTCGCCGATGTGGCCGTACCACACCACTTCGTAATCCGGGTAATGTTCGGCGACGATGGCATCTATATCGCGCAGGAACGCTGGCACTTTCGACACCGTGACAGAAATGTCGTTCTTGTACGGGGTCCAGTGCGAGATTGTTTCCGACAGGTACTCGCGCAGTTTCCACAGGTTTTTCAGCTGGGTCTCGCTCTGGCTCATCACCCCGTCCAGCACCCAGCCTTGCTCGACGCAGTGCTCGAAGGTGGCCAGCGCTTCGTTGGCCACCTCCTCGGTGCTGGCCTCGAACTCCAGCAGCGCGTAGAACGGGCAGTCGGTCTCGAACGGCGCCGGCACGTCGCCACGCGCCAGGATCCTGGCCAGGCCCTTGTCGGAGAAGAACTCGAAGGCAGTCAGGTCCAGCTTGCCCTGGAAGGCATGCAGCACAGGCATGATCGAGTCGAAATCGGGGGTACCCAGCACCATCGCAGTGAGGTTGCGCGGCGCACGGTCCAGACGCATGGTGGCCTCGACCACGAAGCCAAGGGTACCTTCGGCACCGATGAACAGCTGGCGCAGGTCGTAGCCGGTGGCGTTCTTGATCAGGTCCTTGTTCAGCTCCAGCAGCTCACCCTTGCCGGTCACCACTTTCAACCCGGCCACCCAGTTGCGGGTCATGCCGTAGCGAATCACCTTGATTCCACCGGCATTGGTGCCGATATTGCCGCCAATCTGGCTGGAACCGCTGGAGGCGAAGTCCACCGGGTAATACAAGCCCTGTTCTTCGGCGTAGGCCTGCAGCTGGCGGGTAATCACCCCTGGCTGGCAGACCACGGTGCGGTCGAAGGCATTGAAGCCGAGAATCTGGTTCATGTAGTCGAAGGCGACCACCACTTCGCCGTTGGCCGCCACGGCGCCTGCGGAAAGCCCGGTACGCCCGCCAGACGGCACCAGCGCCACCTTGTGCGTATTGGCCCAGCGCACGATCGCCTGCACCTGCTCCACCGTCTTGGGAAAGACGATGGCGCTGGGTGCCGGTGGGTAATGCTTGGTCCAGTCCTTGCCATAGGCTTCCAGGGAAGCTGCGTCGGTCAGGACCTTGCCAGGGTCGACAAGGGTCATCAGTTCATCAATTACAGCGGGGTGAGTCATCGCTGGAACTCTCGACTTATTCATAGTCACCCTGAGCACTCTTCACCTGTCGGGATAAGCTCAGATTGTGTCGCGTATGCTAGCATAGCCCTCCCGCTGTTCATGCTAAGGCTGCCTTTGCGCCTGGCATCACCCTCGCCATTTTTTCTCCGGGATACAGGTTTACGCAGATGAGCAAGACTTCTCTCGACAAGAGCAAGATCCGGTTCCTTCTTCTTGAAGGTGTGCACCAGAACGCGGTCGATACCCTCAAGGCCGCCGGCTACACCAACATCGAATACCTCACTGGTTCGCTGCCGGAAGCCGAGCTGAAGGAAAAGATCGCCGATGCCCACTTCATCGGCATCCGTTCGCGCACCCAGCTGACCGAAGAGATCTTCGATTGCGCCAAGAAACTGGTCGCCGTTGGCTGCTTCTGCATCGGCACCAACCAGGTCGACCTGGAAGCTGCCCGCGAGCGCGGTATCGCCGTGTTCAACGCGCCATACTCCAACACCCGTTCGGTAGCCGAACTGGTACTGGCCGAAGCCATCCTGCTGCTGCGCGGCATCCCCGAGAAGAACGCTTCCTGCCACCGTGGCGGCTGGATCAAGAGCGCGGCCAATTCCTTCGAAATCCGCGGCAAGAAGCTGGGTATCGTCGGTTACGGCTCGATCGGCACCCAGCTGTCGGTCCTGGCCGAGAACATGGGCATGCAGGTGTATTTCTACGACCCGCTGACCAAGCTGCCACTGGGCAACGCCGTGCAGGTCACCAGCCTGCACGAGCTGCTGGGCCTGGCCGACATCGTTTCGCTGCACGTGCCTGAGCTGCCGTCCACCCAGTGGATGATCGGCGAGAAGGAAATCCGCGCGATGAAGAAGGGCGCGATCCTGATCAACGCCGCACGCGGCACCGTGGTCGAGCTGGACCACCTGGCCGCCGCCATCAAGGACCAGCACCTGATCGGCGCCGCCATCGACGTGTTCCCGGTGGAGCCGCGCTCCAACGACGAGCAGTTCGAAAGCCCGCTGCGTGGCCTGGACAACGTGATCCTGACCCCGCACATCGGTGGTTCCACTGCCGAAGCCCAGGCCAACATCGGCCTGGAAGTGGCCGAGAAGCTGGTCAAGTACAGCGACAACGGTACCTCGGTATCCTCGGTCAACTTCCCGGAAGTGGCCCTGCCGGCGCACCCAGGCAAGCACCGTCTGCTGCACATCCACGAAAACATCCCGGGCGTGCTCAGCGAGATCAACAAGGTCTTCGCCGAGAACGGCATCAACATCTCCGGTCAGTTCCTGCAGACCAACGAGAAAGTCGGTTATGTGGTGATCGACGTTGACGCCGAGTACTCCGACCTGGCGCAAGAGAAGCTGCAACAGGTCAAGGGCACCATCCGTTCCCGCGTCCTGTTCTAAGTTCGCTGGCGGCATGAAAAAAGGGAGGCCCTGGTGGCCTCCCTTTTTTTGCCTGTGACATTGGTGTCGCTTGCTTCGCGGGCTTGCCCGCGAAGAGCTCAACCCCTATTTCACGTCGACAGTAATCTTCTGCGACACGACGCTCGGCTTGAACGGCACGTGATACTGGTCACCCAGCACCAGCTGCAGGGTGTGCTTGCCTGGGGTCAGGGTAATGCTGGTTTCGGTCTGCGCCTTGCCGAAGTGCAGTACTTGCGGGCCGCCCGGCAATGCGGTGCCGGCCTGTGGCATCAGGCTGGCCGGCAGCGCCATGTCGGCCACCGGCTCTTTATCCACATCCACCAGCAGGTGGTGGTGGCCGGTGTGCGGGGTGTTGTCACCCGCAGGCTTGAGTGCCATGCCCTCGATGCCGAACTTGACGGTGAAGGTTTTGTCGACCGTGGCGCCATCGGCGGGGGAAACGATGAAGACCTTGGCATCCTTGGGCGGCTCCTGGCTCTTCAGGGCATCTGCGGCACTGGCGAACATTGACGCCCCCATCAACAGACCAGCAACGGCAGCACGCGAAAATAGGCTGTTCATTCACTTCTCCTGTGATTCACTTATTGACCGCCGCCAGTATTCCAGTGGCGGCGGTGGTTCACCTTAGTTGATATCTGTGCCTGGATGTTCACAGCGTCAGGCAGAAATATTTCAATCAGGGTTAAACAATGCCGAGGCTTCAAGGTCATAGGCTGCGCTCGACCACAGCGAGGAAGAAAGCCGTGGCGAAGGTTATTCATCTGCCAAAGAGAAAAGGGGCTTTAATGCGTTCGACCATAGGAGTAATGCTGGCGGTACTGATCACGCCATTGGCTCAGGCCGAGCTGATAGACGAAATTGCCGACCGGGGCGAACTGCGCATTGCCGTACAGGCCGACAACTCGCCGTACGCATTCAAGGAAAACGACCACCTGAGCGGTTTCGAGATCGACTTCGGCCAGGCGCTGGCCAGGGAACTGGACCTGCGCGCCGAGTTCATCGAAGCCCCTGCGGCAGAGGTACTGCCCGGTGTCGAGAGTGGCAAGTACGACATCGCACTGACCCCGTCGAGCGAATCGCCCAAAGGTGACGGCCCGCTCGATGTGAGCCTGCCGTTTGGCGAGAAGCAGCTGGTGATCCCGTTCCAGAAGGACAACCCGGCGTTCGAGAGTGCGGTGAACAATGCACTGCAGCGGCTCAAAGACAGCGGGCGGACTGCCGAGCTTGAGCAGAAGTGGTTCAAGGGTGTGCCTGAGACTGCGTCCGGGCAATAGGATTTTTGCTGCCAGTACCGGCCTCTTCGCGGGTGAACCCGCTCCCACAAGTTCTCCACAGCCCTCAAGGCTTGTGATGTCCCTGTGGGAGCGGGTTCACCCGCGAAAGGGCCGGAACAGGCTCAAGCTGAAAGCCCGGCCAGAGCCTGCTGTGCCTCGTCCAGCTCCAGCTCGCTGAACACCAGCACCCCCGCCCGCCGCAGCAATGCCGTGGTCACCCCTTCCCCGGCCACCTTCACACCACTGAACGTGCCGTCATAGGTCAACCGGTTGCCACACGAAGGGCTTCCAGCCTTCAGCACGGCCACACGAATGCCATGCCGGTGCACCAGCTCCAGCGCCCGTTGCGCCCCAGCCAGGAACTCGGCGCTGACATCCTCGCCCGTCACCGTCAGCACCTGCGCGCCACCGTCGAGCACCTCCCCACCCTGCCCGCCCGGTATCTCTGCAGGCGGCCGTGGGGTCGGCAAGCCACCCGCCACTTCCGGGCACAACGGCACCACGCGCCCTTCGGCCTGCCAGCGCTGCAACAGGTCGGGGTGGCCACTGGCGCGGCCGTCATAGCGCACTGGCTGCCCCAGCAGGCAGGCGCTGACCAGCACCTTGGGCAGGTCAGAAGGGGTCATTGCCACGGCGCCGGAACCAGCCGGTCAACGAAAGCCGCTCACGCCCTGCCGGCAGCACCTCATGGGGCACCTCGCCCGACAGGAACACCACCAGGCAGCCCGCCACCGGCTCGACATCATGCTCGACACCGTCCGCCAGGAACATGCGCAACTGGCCACCGTCCTGCGACTGCCAGCCTTCATTCAGGTACAGGACTGCCGACACCATGCGCCGGTCATCATCGCGGAAGCGGTCCAGGTGCCGGCGATAGAACGCCCCTGGCGGGTACAAGGCAAAATGGCACTCGAAGTCTTCCAGGCCAAGGAACAGGCCCTGGTTGATGGCCTGGCGCAGCTGCTCCATGGCGCTCAGGTACTGGTCGCAGGCCTCGGCCTGGCCGGGGTCGATCCACTGGATCTGGTCGCCGCGAATGGCCTCGCGCACCTCCTGGGCAGCACCGCGCCCAACCCCTGCAGGGTTGAGTTCGCCTTCGGCATCACGGCGCCGACACTCGGCCGCGAGCGCACGCACCAGGTCGGCGGGCAGAAAAAGCGCCTGCTGGGACCAGCCATGGGTGGCCAGATCGTCGACGACGGCCGCAAGCATCGGGTGTTCAGGGGAGATGTGCATGGCGCGCATCATATCCATTAGCCATGCCGGCGCACAGCGCCACTTGGCCGAGAAGCACGCGGATATCTCGACAAACCGGCGCCCGGCCACGGACAATAGCCACCTGCCGACAGGAGTCCTGAATGCGCCGTCTGTTTTCCCTGATTCTGCTGATGATCTGCACCGTGCCTGTCTGGGCAGACAACCTGGATCAACTGTACAAGGCCGCCGGCTGGCCCGACCAGCGCGCCCATTTCAATGATGCCCTGACCGCTGCCCAGGAACGCTACCGCAACAGTTTGCCACCCGCCGTGTACCAGGCGCTGGTAAACAACAGCAACCAGCGCTTCCAGGCCCAGGCGGTGGACCGTCGCGCCCAGGCGCAGCTGCGCGCAACCTTGGCCAACCCTGCACCGGCGCTGGCCTTCTTCCGGTCGCCGCTGGGGCGTAAGGTGGTGGCTGCGGAGCTCAAGGCCACACGCAAGGACGAACTGGCCAGGAATGCCAAGGGCTTGCCGAAGATCCAGGCCAGCGATGACCGCCTGCTGATAATCGGCCACCTGGCCCAGGCCCTGCCGGCGCGCGAAGCCGGCGCCGAAGTGAGCCTGGCCATCGCCGGCGTAGCGGCCGACAGCCTCAGCTCGATGATCCCCGGCCTGTTCGGCGGCGGCCAGGCCCAGAACCTGCTCGACGGCCAGCGCCAGCGCCTGATGGGCCAGATCGGCGAAGACCTCAACAACACCCTGCTGTATGTCTATCGCGACCTGTCCGATGCCGAGCTGGAAGAGTTCGCCACCTTTGCCGAGTCGCCAGACGGCAAGGCTTACTACCAGGCCGCCCTGGCCGCAGTTCGCGCAGGCCTGGCGGTTGGCCAGAGCAGCAGCGACCTGAAGTGATCAACCCAGGCGCTGGTCGATGAAGTCGAAGTAGCGCTGACGAATGCCCGGCAGCTCGTTGGCAAGGTGGTGACGGGCCTCGGGCAGCATCAGAATCTGTGGTTCGGCGAACTTGGCCTTGAGTACTTCGAGGTTGTAGGGCCAGTCCACTGTGCCATCCGCTTCTCCTTGCACGATCAACGGCCGCCGCGTGCTGCGCGGCGCGGCCTCGATGCGTTTGACCCAGGCAATCAAGGCCCCCACCCAAGCTGTAGGCAGGCGGCGCGGTTGCAGCGGGTCGGCTTCGAGGAACGGCAGGAAGGTCGGGTCATTGGTGTTCTCGCTGAAGCGCCGCTCGATGCCATTCACGAAGTGACGCAACACGCGATAGCTCAGCTTCGACCAGTGCCAGGCACAGGGCCGCACCAGCGGTGCCAACAGGATGACCTGGCCATCGATGGGGCTGCGCGCGCCTTGGTACAACAGGTGGTCCACGGCGATGGCGCCACCGGTGCTTTGCCCGCACAGGTGCCAAGGGCGCGGCAGTTGCAGCGTGCGCGCCTGTTCGAACAAAGCCTCCAGCACCTGCTGGTAAACCGCGAAATCACTGATGCTGGCTCGCTCGCCGCTGGACAGGCCGTGGCCGGGCAGGTCGCAACTGATCACGGCGAACCCCTGTTTGAGCGCCCAATCGATCACATGCCTGTAGAGGCCCATATGGTCGTAATAGCCGTGCAGCAGGAACAGCGTCGCGCTCGGCTGCTCGGGTAGCCAGGCCTGCCCGACCAGCTCGAAGCCTGCGGCCTGGAAGCCGCCCAGCCAGCTGTGGGCCGAAAGGTTCAGGCCATAGAAGCGCTGATAGTCCTGCGCCTGCGCCGACAACGGCTGGCGAGCGGTCAACGGCGCCAGGCTGGTGCGCAGGAGGTCTGGGTGAAAGGCAGCGGGCATCGGGTACATCCACAGTGAAGCAAGTATTGATCTGGGATATTCAGCTCTGGCTGGCGTCGTGGCAAGCTTGCTCGATTTCAGGCCGATAGCGGTATCCCCCGGTAGGAGCAGCCTTGTGCTGCGAAGAGGCCGGTACTGCCACAACAACTTCCTCAGTCATGCCGGCCCTTTCGCAGCACAAGGCTGCTCCTACAGAGGGCCGCGGAAACTTCATGAAGACTCGGATCATCAAACCGCTGTGCACAGCAATCGCCCTTCTGGTCGGTGTGACCATCCTCTGGCAGGCCTACACCACCTTCCAGGCCCGCTACCTGCGCCCGTTCGACAATCAAGCCACGCTGTTCGACGGCAGCCAGCTGCAGTTGCCCCCCGAGCTGGCCGGCCCCGGCCCGATCCGGGTAGTGCATTTCTGGGACCCGGCCTGCCCGTGCAACGTCGGCAACCAGCAGCACCTGGGCGACCTGGTCAACCAGTTCGCCAGCCAGGGCGTGACCTTCCACGTGCTGCAAAAGCCAGGAAGCCAAGGCCAGCTGCCCGCCAACCTCACCGCCCTCAAGCCACTCGCCAGCCTGCCCGGCAGCGAACACCTGCCCGCCTCCCCGGCCGTGGCCATCTGGGACCGGCAAGGCCACCTGGCCTACTTCGGCCCCTACAGCGAAGGCGCCGTGTGCAATGCCAGCAATAGCTTTGTGGAACCCATCATCAAGGCCTTGCTTGAAGACCGGCCGGTGCAGGCCAGCAATACATTGGCCATAGGGTGTTACTGCCCCTGGTAGTTAGTGGCTACCCGATAGATATCTACAGCTTCAGCCTGAGGGAGGATTTTTACCGTAGCGACATACAGATCAATGGAGAAACTGTATGTCACAAGGTTCCACCGAGCTTCCCAACAGCTATGTAGACAGCACCCGTCTTCCCGTCGGCCCTCAACTTTGGGGCACCCATCCCGGTGCATCGTTTCAACTGGTATCCGTTTTCGAGCCTGGGCGCCTGGATATCGACCTGATCGTACAGACCGAAAACGGCAAGTTAGGCGTTCAAAAGGCGCATGAGCAGCGCCTCGCCACGTTACAGCAAGACCTCGACCAGGCCTTACGTGATCAAGCGGGCTCGCTGAATGGCCTTGGCGAAATCCAGGCGACAGAACGCACCATCGCTGCCATCAATGAGCTTCAGGCATTGTTCGCTACACGCCTGCAAGCAACGCGTGATCAGGCTTACAGCTTCTTCGGCGGTGACCCGGTAAATCGCAACCTTCATGAATTCCTGGCCGTAGCCCGAAAACCAAACGCTCCAGCAGACCCTCAGCAAGCGTGGCTCGACTCTTACCGAGCGGCGTTCGACGTGAAGTACCTGGAGCAGGTAAGCGGCGAGTTGGCCCAACGCCAACAACAGCTGCAGAGCACCTTGTCCACTCTCAGGATGAGGGAAAGTCATGATCAGGATATTGACCGGACGCTCCAACAGTACCATCAGGCCCTTGCTCAACTGGGCACAGCCAGCCAGGCGTTCCTGCAAGCCAGCAGCGCGTTGAAAGCGATGCTGACGGCCTTCGAGCGCCATCAGCAAGAAAGCGTTGCCCCGCAAGCAGCACTCGAACATAGCCGCGAACTAGAACGGGAAACGTCCGACCTGCTCAAGGCGCGCGAGCAGCTTGCCTCGACCTACTCCAGCATGAACCTGAGTCAAGGCCACTTGGCGTCGCAAGCTACCTGGATCGATTCCGCGCTCCAGTACCACGCGCCAGAAGGTTCCGCAGACCGCAAAGCGGCATTGCTAAACGTGCAGGCACAGCTACAAGCCCAAATTGCCGCCCATACCCAGACATCGCCCGCTGAAAGTACGGAGGTGATGCGGTTACTGGCACAAACAGACAACACCGTCGCCACCGTTTTCGACGAGCAGACTTCGCTGGCCGTCTTGTCTGGCCGTACTCCTGGCAATACACCTGTAACGTTCAACGCCTGGGTAGCCAGTATCCACCACCCGCTGATCCTGGCGACCTCACGCGGTGGCATAGCCCATTTCGAACCGATCTGGCTCGACTTTGGCGAAGCACTCGGCAAAGCCGCCCAACGTCTGCTCACCGGTGGGCTCCTGGCGGTCGCCAGGTATGTTCCTCTGATGCTGTATTCAGCTCGTCTGGGCGATGGTGAGCGCATGGGGGTGACCGTCCCGCTCGCCCTGATGAGTCCCGGCGCGGACCTTACCCTCGAAGCAAACCGCAAAGCTGGTCAGACGCTTGAGCTGCCCTTGCGGATGGACGCTGTCCCTCAGGGCATGCAGACCGAAGTGTACTTGGCGGCCACGGATGGCAGCGCCCTTCTGCGCGACGTGCGCGTACGCCAGGCACAGTGGGACGCAGCCCAAGGCGCGTACAGATTTACCGCCGAAGGCCCAGGTGGCGCAACGCTGCTCTGGCACCCGGCAACGCCGCCCTCGACGCTGTCTGCCACCGGCGAGAATGGTACGGTCATCCCTGGCTCCCCTATCGTCGAGGATCTGCAGAAGCACCTTCCGGGCCCTATCATCGTCCCGCCGGATCCGGATATCCGTACGCTCCCCGAACTGCCCGAACTGCAGATCGACGACTACGTCATCATCTTCCCGGCAGACTCGGGGCTGGCGCCGATTTATGTGATGTTGCGCAACCCACGGAATTTACCAGGGGTTGCAAGCGGCAACGGCGTTATCACACCAGACAGGGTTCTGGATGCAGCCACTACTGCGGCGGGCGCGCCGATTCCAGCAAAGATTGCGGAAAGGCTCAGGGGGCGGAGGTTTGCCAGATTCGATAGGCTAAAGGAGGCAATCTGGATGGAGATTGCGACAGATGAGGTATTCAGTCGCCACATCATGCCCGCAATCCTCGACGACATGCGTAGAGGGCTAGCGCCATTCGCCAAGCGCGACCAGCGAGTAGGAAAGCGAGTCAAGTTAGAGATTCACCACAAGCACGAAATTGCAAAGGGTGGCGCAGTGTACGACTTCGATAATCTCGTGTTCATGACTCCCCAAGTCCACATAAACCATCACAGAGGAAACAATCAATGACGTTGAAACAGAGTTTGACGGAGTACACAGAGCCTGAGTTTCTCGCATTGGTGTCGGATCTATATGCGGATCGGACGGGCCTCAAGGGTGCTGAGCTGGAAAAGCACCGGATTGATATTGTTCTTCTTTTCGAGAAGTTGACCGAGCACCCTGACGGGTCAGACGTGATCTATTACCCCCCAGATGGCGCAGATGTCAGCCCGCAAGGCGTCGTCAACCGCATTAAAGAATGGCGCGCAGCCAACGGCAAACCTGGCTTCAAACCTGCCTGACCCAACGCCCTGCGGCCAACACCGCAGGGCTTTTTCAAATCAACCACGCACCCGCGCCGGGTTACCTACAACCGTCACCCCCGCCGGCACATCCCGAGTCACCACACTACCGGCACCCACCACGGCGTTATCACCAATGGTCACCCCCGGCAGGATGATCGCCGCGCCGCCGATCCACACGTTGTTGCCGATGGTCACCGGCCGGCCACTCTCCAGCCCTGTGCGGCGCACTTCGGGGTCGAGCGGGTGGTCGGCGGTATAGATCTGCACGTTGGGGCCGATCTGGCAGTCATCACCGATACGCACCGGCAGCACATCGAGGATCACGCAATTGAAATTCATGAAGGTGTTGCGGCCGACGCTGATGTTGTAGCCATAGTCGCAATAGAACGGCGGGCGGATCACCGCGCCTTCGCCGACCTGGCCAAAGTGCTCTACCAGGAGCCCATGGCGTGCGTCGTTGAGCAATTCGACACTGCTGTTGTAGCGGTGCATCCAGTGCTTGTTGGCGATCTGCTCGGCCTGCAGCTCGGGGCAGCCAGCGTGATAGAGCTGGCCTGTAAGCATTTTCTGTTTTTCGCTGAGGGACATGGAAACTCCTTCCTGGGGCTATGCTCTGGTCGCGAATCCGCCGATCATCGGACCACATTTTTCGCTTGAACGCACAAGGAGCCTGCATGAAGCGCAGCTTGACCCTGTTGGCCGTGATGGTTGCCGTGGCCGCCGGCGCCGGATACTGGTATGTGCAGGGCAAGCTGCCGCAACGCGAGGGCGAGGTGGCCATTGCCGGCCTGCAGGCGCCAGTCAGCGTGCGCTACGATGCCCGCGGCGTGCCGCACCTGCAGGCGCAGAGCGAGCCGGACCTGTACCGTGCCCTCGGTTACGTGCATGCCCAGGACCGGCTGTTCCAGATGGAGATCTTGCGCCGCCTGGCCCGGGGCGAGCTGGCCGAGGTACTGGGCGACAAGCTGCTGCCCACCGACACCCTGTTCCGCAGCCTGCGCATTCGCGAACAGGCAGCACTGATGGCCAAGCGTCAGGACCGCCAGTCACCCGCCTGGCAAGCCCTGCAGGCCTACCTCGACGGGGTGAACAGCTGGCAGGCCAGCCACCCAAAACCCGTGGAGTTCGACCTGCTCGGCATCACCCCACGCCCCTTCAGCGCCGAAGACACCCTGAGCATCGCCGGCTACCTGGCCTACAGCTTCGCCGCCGCGTTTCGCACCGAGCCCGCGCTCACCTGTATCCGCGACCAGCTGGGCCCTGAGTACCTGAACATCTTCGATCTCGCCTGGCAGCCCGAGGGCGCCTTGGGTACACCGCTAGCTGCTGCCGACTGGCAAAGCCTGGAGGCCCTCGCCCGCCTCAGCCATGACGCGCTGGGCGATGCGGGCATCCCGCAATTCGAGGGCAGCAACGCCTGGGCCGTGGCCGGCAGCCGCACCCGCAGCGGCAGGCCGCTGCTGGCCGGCGACCCGCACATCGGTTTTGCGGTGCCGGCGGTGTGGTACGAGGCCGAGCTGTCGGCGCCGGGCTTCAACCTGTATGGCTACTTCCAGGCGCTCAACCCGTTCGCCCTGCTCGGCCACAACCGCGACTTCGGCTGGAGCCTGACCATGTTCCAGAATGACGACGTCGACCTGATCGCCGAGCGCACCAACCCTGCCGACGCCAACCAGGTGATGGTCGATGGCAAATGGCAGGCGCTGGAAAAGACCGAGCAGCAGATTGCCGTCAAAGGCGAAGCACCGGTCACCCTCAGCCTCCGCCGCTCGCCCCATGGCCCGATTGTCAACGACGTGCTGGGTGCCACTGCCGGGCCCACGCCAATCGCCATGTGGTGGGCGTTCCTGGAAACCGAAAACCCGCTCCTCGACGGTTTCTACCAGCTCAACCGCGCGGATACCCTGGGCAAGATGCGCGAGGCTGCGGCCAAGGTGCATGCGCCAGGGCTGAACCTGGTCTGGGCCAATGCCCGTGGCGATATCGGCTGGTGGGCGGCGGCGCAGTTGCCGATCCGCCCCGACGGCGTCGACCCCGTGTTCATCCTCGATGGTGCCAGTGCGCAGGCGGACAAGCTCGGCTTCTACCCCTTCAGCGTCAACCCCCAGCAGGAGAACCCGGCACGCGGCTACATTGTCTCGGCCAACTACCAGCCTCCGGCGGCAGTGCCGATACCCGGTTACTACAACCTGCCGGACCGAGGCCGCCAGCTCGATCGCCACTTGGCCAACCCCGATGTGAAGTGGGATACCCAGAATAGCCAGGCGCTGCAGTTGGACACTGCAAGCGACTATGGCCCGCGCACCCTTGCACCACTGCTGGCAACGCTACGCGCAGTGGCCGAAGGTGACGAAGAGAAGGAGCTGGTCGAGCAACTGGCAGCCTGGAGCGGCGACTACCCGCTCGACTCGACCAGTGCCACGCTGTTCAACCAGTTCCTCTACGAGCTGGCATTCGCGGCCTTGCATGACGAGCTGGGCGACACCTGGTTCCCGGTGCTGATCAGCACCCGCGCCATCGACGCAGCCCTGCCGCGCCTGGCGGCGGATGCCGATTCGCCGTGGTGGAACACCCGCGGAGCCAACCAGCGCACCGACCGTAACGCCGTGGTGCGCATGGCGTGGCAGAACAGCTTGAAGCACCTGCGGGAAACCCTGGGCAACGACCCGGCCAGTTGGCAGTGGGGCAAGGCCCATACCCTGACCCACAACCACCCGCTGGGGGTCAAAAAGCCGCTGAACCTGCTGTTCAACGTCGGCCCGTTCGCCGCACCGGGCACCCATGAAGTGCCGAACAACCTCTCGGCGAAGATCGGCCCGGCGCCATGGCCGGTGACCTATGGGCCGTCGACGCGGCGGCTGGTCGACTTTGCCGATGCCGGGCAGGCGCTGACCACCAACCCGGTCGGGCAGAGTGGTGTGCCGTTCGACAGGCATTTTGCGGATCAGGCCGAAGGGTATGTGCAGGGGCAGTACCAGAAGGCGCAGATGGGGGTGATCCCGGCGCACAGTACCTTGCGTCTGGTGCCAGCCCATTCGCAGCACAAGGCTGCTCCTACAAGAGACCGCGATCCCCTGTAGGAGCAGCCTTGTGCTGCGAATGGGCCGCAAAGCGGCCCCCGACAATTTCGAATACCCTACAGCACTCCCAGCCGAGACCCATTCCATGCAAAGACACTTCATCGAAATCGACGGCGCCCTCATGAGCTACATCGACCAGGGCCAGGGCTTCCCGGTCCTGCTCGGCCACAGCTACCTGTGGTCCGCCGAGATGTGGCAGCCACAAATCGAAGCCTTGTCAGAACACTTCCGCGTCATCGTCCCCGAGCTGTGGGGCCACGGCGGCTCCGATGCTCCGCCTGCCACGACCATCGACATGAACAGCTTGGTCCACCAGCACCTGACGTTGCTGGACAAACTGGAAATTACCAAGTGCCACCTGGTCGGGCTGTCGGTAGGCGGTATGTGGGGGGCACCGCTGGCTGCTACCCACCCTGAACGAATTGATCGCCTGGTGCTCATGGACACTTACCTGGGCGCCGAGCCGGAGGAAACTCGGCTCAAGTATTTCGCCTTGCTGGATGCCGCCAGCGCAGCCGGCGAATTCAGCGACCTGCTGCTCGACATCATCGTGCCTATTTTTTTCCACGCAGGCGGCCAGACCGTACCTGAAATCCGTGAGCAGTTTCGTGCTCAGCTGAAGGCAAGCAGTGCACAAACCATTCGCGAGAGCCTCGATCCCATGGGGCGGATAATCTTTGGACGACACGACCTGCTGGAGCAACTCGAGCAGCTGCCGAGCGAGAGAACCATCCTGATGTGCGGCGATCAGGACATTCCGCGGCCGCCGGAAGAGTCCAATGAAATGGCGCGGATCATTGGCTGCCTGGCGGCGCAGATTCCGTTTGCGGGGCATATCTCCAGCCTGGAGAACCCGCGGGTGGTGAATGAGTTCCTGTTGAACTGGCTACCGCGTAACCAGTGAGATTGCCGAGGCTGCTTTGCAGCCCTTGTGAAAAACGCCGACACAAGGGTGTCGGCGTTGGGTCATGCCAGGTAATGCAAGCGCATCAGAACGCCGGCAGCACCGCACCTTGGTACTTCTTGGCGATGAACTCCTTCACTTCCGGGCTGGTCAGGGCCTTGGCCAGTTTCTGGATGGCTTCGCTGTCCTTGTTGTCCGGGCGGGCGACCAGGAAGTTCACGTATGGCGAGTCGCTGCCTTCGATCACCAGCGCGTCCTTGGCCGGGTTCAGGCCGGCTTCCAGGGCGTAGTTGGTGTTGATCATGTCCAGGTCGACCTGGTCCAGCACGCGCGGCAGCATGGCCGACTCAAGCTCGCGGAACTTCAGCTTCTTCGGGTTCTCGGCAATGTCCTTGGGGGTGGCCAGGGCGTTCTTCGGATCCTTCAGGGTGATCAGGCCAGCCTTCTGCAGCAGTAGCAGGGCGCGGCCGCTGTTGCTGCCCTCGTTAGGGATGGCAACGGTAGCGCCTTCTTTCAGTTCGCTCAGGCTCTTGACCTTCTTCGAGTAACCACCAAAGGGTTCGACATGCACGCCGATCACGGTTTCCAGGTGGGTGCCCTTGCCTTCGTTGAAGTTCTGCAGATAAGGCAGGGTCTGGAAGTAGTTGGCGTCCAGGCGCTTCTGGTCAACCTGCACGTTCGGCTGCACGTAGTCGGTGAAAACCTTGATCTGCAGGTCCACACCTTCCTTGGCCAGGGTCGGCTTGATCAGCTCGAGGATTTCGGCGTGCGGTACCGGGGTGGCGGCGACAACCAGTTTCTCGGCGGCGGTAGCCAGGCCGGCAAACGACAGGGCAGCGGCCAGGGCAGTGGTCAGCAGGGTCTTCTTCATGGTGATCCTTGTTCTGGTTCTGGGCCATCGACGATGGCGAATCGGGTGCCCAACCGGTTCACCAGCGGGCGTGAGGCGGACAATACCCAGATTTTTTTATTCCGTAAAAATATCTTTTATTTAGCTGCTTATTCCAAAAACAAAATGCTATCAGCCATTTTGCTTTTGAGCAGTTCCTAGCGCGCAGGGTCGGGCAGGTCCAGGTCCTCTGCCAGGATCTCCTCGCCATCATTCAGCAGCAAGGCAAAGTGGATGACATTCTCCAGTTCACGGGTGTTGCCGGGCCAGGGGTGTTCCTCCAGCGCCTGCTGTGCCGCCTCGCTAACCAGCGGCACAGGCCGCTGCAGGCGCACGCTGTAGATGCCCACGAAGTACTCGGCCAACGGCAGGATATCGCCCGGCCGCTCGCGCAGTGGCGGCAGCTCCAGCGTGCCCTCGCGCAGGTACTGGTACAGGCGCTCGTTGAAACGCCCCGCGCGCACCACCCGCGCCAGGTCGATACTGGTGGCGGCTACCAGGCGCACGTCCACCGGTTGCGGCTGCTGCGCGCCCACCCGGGTAACCTCGCGGTTTTCCAGGGCGGCCAGCAGCTTGCCCTGGATGGCCAGCGGCAAGTCGGCGATCTCGTCCAGGTACAACGTGCCGCCGTTGGCCGAGCCGAACCAGCCGGCACGGCTGCTGGCTGTGCCGCCTTGGCTGCCGGCACTGTAGCCGAACAGCTCGGCATCGGCGTAAGTGGGGCTGATGGCAGCGCAGTTGACCGACACGAACAACCCGCTGCGGTCACTGGCACGGTGGATCTGCCGAGCCAGCAGTTCCTTGCCGGTACCGGTTTCGCCACGGATCAGCACTGGCAAGGGTTGTGGCGCCAGGTGCTCGAGCTCCTCGCGCAGCTGCTGCGAACGTGGGTCGATGAACACCAGCGCCTTGGCGCGGATGCTCAGCGGGCTCTTGTCCAGTTCAGGGAAGGTCAGAAACGGCTGGCCAAAAGGGTTTTGAAAAGTCATGACGAACTCCCGCCCCAGACCTTCAATGGCCGGGCGTCAGGCAAACGGTAAACAGTAAGGGCGATCAGGCGCGGCGCAGTGCGCGCTGCTCGACCCGGCTCTGCAAGCGATACAAGTAGGCGAAACCTTGTTCCCAGCGCTCATGGCCGGACTTGACGTTGATGTGCCCGGCGTTGGTCAGCAGCCCTGCTTCGGCGCCCCAGACCTGGGCCAGATACAACGCCCTTGGCACGCTCACGGCCGGGTCGTTGTCCGAGCTGACCACATGGCTGGGGAATGGCAGTGCTTCGGTCGGGATCGGCGCGAAGTTGCGCAGAGCCGGCGCGCAGGTTGGCCGCTCTACGTCAGCGGGTGCCACCAGCAGCGCGCCACGTACCCGCCGCAGCAGGGCCGGGCTGGCCTGCGCGGCCCAATGAGCGACGGTTATGCAGCCCAGGCTATGGGCAATCAGAATCACCGGCGAGCGCTCGGCGGCAATCGCCTGCTCCAGTGCCTGCACCCAGTCCTGGCGTTGCGGAGTCAGCCAATCGTGCTGCTCGACCCGGGCACTGTTGGGCAAGGTGCGCTGCCAGTGACTTTGCCAATGGTTGTCTGGCGATCCTTGCCAGCCCGGCACAATCAGGTAACGAATCGACTCATTGCGCATGGGGACGCCTCCAGTGAGTTTGCGTGCTTGGAGACAAGTATAGGGGCGGACATATATCAGTAAAGGAATAAGAAGCTATTTATTAATAACCAAAACCTACCACTGACGCGATCCCTGTGGGAGCCTCGGGTTGAAAAAAAGGGGCCAAAGACTGCCAAGGCTGGCGGAGCCGGCCGCGCTGATGCCCTTGAGCGCTTCCATGATGCCCCAGACGGTGCCGAACAGGCCGATTCGAGAGAGTATGCCAGAAGGCTCATGATGACACCCCTCGCCCCCCGCAGCTTTACTTCTTAGATGATGGCCTGCATACCTTGCATGCCTAAAAAATGCGCGGGGCATCGCTCATCGACGCATCATTTGACCAACCATACGAACACTCATCGCTGGTACATTTATCGACCTCAAGTAATTCACCGCCGCCTGTGAGCTTCTGTAACTAGGAAGATAATGACCCGAATGATTATCAACATAAGTTTGACCATTTTCCCTATATATATATCCCGCAGCTACAACCGGAGAGGCCGACCTTAACTGACGTCGACCAAGCTCCGCAAGACTGGCGTGAGAAAGAGGAGCATCATCAAACTCGGAAAAGGTACTGATAAAAAAATTTTCATCCTGCCTTAGAATGAATTTATGCTTTTTCTCAGAAAGGTCCAACACCGACAAGCCCTTCTGATTCACCACATGCGTCACGCTCTCTTTACCAGATGAAATTTTTTCTCTGGCATATCTAACCTCTGGAACAATCGATTCTTTCTTCCAGTTCCGTAATGGGCGCCATTCAACGGGACCTTTAATCTTGGCAAAGAGCAGACTTTTAAAGCGACGCGCCGCAATCGCGGTCAACGCCGGCGTCGCGAAAGAAGTTTTTCCGTTAGGGTCTTGACGATTAACAGGATCCCCTAAGCAATAACAGTAACAATTCAACCCACCGCTATCGAAAGGACTTAACTCATCAGGTCCATTGAAACGCATCAACGCTGGACTGAACACCCTGTATCCGAGCCCTAGAAAATATAGATCACTTAGTGCATCAAAGTGTTCACCATTAAAATTCAATGCACCCACAAAAGCACTCACAGAGAAAAAATATCCATAAGGAGAGTATGAATTAAACATATTACAAGCCCCATGATTTTCTACGCGATGAATTTAAACCTCAGGAGAACTTAATAACAATGACCGTGGCAACAGCCCAGAAAAGGCGCACTCGACAATTCCTTGACTCAGGCCCACCCAAAAACCCAATACTCCGCCGATTCCCGGCGATTGAAAACTAGCAAATTTACTAGGCCAAGAATCAAGAGCTTCTAGATCGACATCTATATAGGACCTCCGCCGTTATCCACAGCGAGAAGCCGATTACTTAACCAACCGCTAAATCTTGCGCACGCATCGTTTATTCATAAAAAACAGACGTTTCTGCTGAGCGTTAGCGCCGCCATTCTGTCAGGCATAAAAAAAGCCCGGGACCGCCCCCCGGGCTTTTTCATCGTCAAAGGCGAATCAAATATCCGCCACCTTCTGCCAAACCTTCGGCCGGAAGAACAATGTCTCCCCCCGCGCCAACCCGGTCAGGCTGTCATGGTCCTTGACCACTTCGGCCTCGATCAGCTCGCTCTGCCCTTCCACCTTCAAGGTCACCCGCGTGGTCGCGCCCAACGGCCGGATGTCGCGCACCTCGGCCGCATGGTGCCCTTCGGTCTCGTGCCGCGACAGCGACACTTCGTGCGGGCGGAACAGCACATGATGCCCTTCGCTCAGGGCCAGGCGGTTGGAGTCACCAAGGAAGTGGTAGACGAAATCGTTGGCCGGGTGTTCGTACACCTCGCCCGGCGAGCCGATCTGCTCGATCACGCCCTTGTTCATCACCACGATGCGGTCAGCCACCTCCATGGCTTCTTCCTGGTCGTGGGTGACGAATACCGACGTCAGGTTGATGTCCTCGTGCAGGCGCGCCAGCCAGCGGCGCAGCTCCTTGCGCACCTTGGCATCCAGCGCACCGAAAGGCTCGTCCAGCAGCAGCACCTTGGGCTCCACCGCCAGCGCACGGGCCAGGGCGATACGCTGGCGCTGGCCACCGGACAACTGCTCGGGGTAGCGGTCGGACAGCCAGTCCAGCTGCACCATGTTCAGCAGTTCATGCACCTTCTCGGCTATCTTGCTCTCGCTCGGGCGCTCGCCCTTGGGCTTCATGCGCAGGCCGAAGGCAACGTTGTCGAACACACTCATGTGGCGGAACAACGCGTAGTGCTGGAACACGAAACCGACGTTGCGGTCGCGCACGTCATGGCCGGACACGTCCTCGCCATGGAACACGATATTGCCCTGGTCGGGGGTTTCCAGGCCGGCGATGATGCGCAGCAACGTGGTCTTGCCGCAGCCGGACGGGCCGAGCAGGGCCACCAATTCGCCGCTGTTGATGTCCAGGTTGATGTTGTCCAGGGCCTGGAAGCTGTTGAAGCGCTTGCTGACGTTACGAACTTCGATCGACATGAATCATTCCTCCGCGGCGCTGTGGCGCAGGCGGTTAATACGGTTCTCGCTCCACTGCTTGAGCAGCAGGATGAAGAGCGCCAGGATCAGCAACAGGCTGGCCACGCTGAAGGCCGCGACATGGTTGTACTCGTTGTAGAGGATCTCCACGTGCAGCGGCAAGGTGTTGGTCACGCCGCGAATGTGGCCGGACACCACCGACACCGCGCCAAACTCGCCCATGGCCCGCGCGGTGCACAGCACCACCCCATAGATCAGGCCCCATTTGATGTTTGGCAGGGTCACGTGCCAGAACATTTGCCAACCATTGGCGCCGAGCAAGCGCGCCGCCTCCTCTTCCTGCGTGCCCTGCTCCTGCATCAGCGGGATCAGCTCACGGGCCACGAACGGTACGGTGACGAAGATGGTGGCCAGGACGATGCCCGGCAGGGCGAACACGATCTGGATATCGTGGTCCTGCAGCCATGGCCCGAACAGGCCTTGCGCGCCGAACATCAGCACGTAGACCAGGCCCGCGATCACCGGCGACACCGAGAACGGCAGATCGATCAGGGTGACCAGGATACTCTTGCCACGGAAGGTGTACTTGCTCACGCACCAGGCGGCGCTGACACCGAACACCAGGTTCAGCGGCACCGAAATGGCCACGGCGAGCAGGGTCAGCTTCAGCGCCGACAATGCGTCAGGCTCGAAGATCGCCTCGAAGAAGGTGCCAAAGCCGTTCTTCAGCGCCTGCGACACCACGATCACCAGTGGCAGCAGCAGGAACAGCGCGAACACCAGCCAGCCAAGGCCGATCAGGATACGCCGCGAAGTGGCGCTGCCCCGGCGGGCGGCGTTGGCGGCGGCGGTTGCATTCAGGGATGAACTGGACATGCCGGCCTCCTTCAAGGGGTTTCGATGCGGCGCTGCAGCAGGTTGATCAGCAGCAGCAGGATGAAGGAAACCACCAGCATCAGCACGCCGATGGCGGTCGCGCCGGTGTAGTCGTATTGGTCGAGCTTGACCATGATCAGCAGCGGCAGGATCTCGGTTTTCATCGGCATGTTGCCGGCAATGAAGATCACCGAACCATACTCGCCCACGCCGCGGGCGAAGGCCAGGGCAAAACCTGTCAGCCAGGCAGGCAGCAGCGCTGGCGCCAGCACATGGCGGAACACCTGCAGCGGCTTGGCGCCCAGGCAGGCAGCGGCCTCCTCCACTTCACGCGGAATGTCGGCCAGCACCGGCTGCACCGTACGCACCACGAACGGCAGGGTGACGAAGGTCAGCGCCAGGGTGATGCCCAGTGGGGTGTAGGCGATCTTGAAGCCCAGATCGGTGGCGAACTGGCCGACCCAGCCCGAGGGTGCGTACAGGGCGGTCAGGGCAATACCGGCCACGGCGGTGGGCAGGGCGAACGGCAGGTCGATCATTGCATCGATGATCTTGCGCCCAGGGAAGGTGTAGCGCACCAGCACCCAGGCCAGCAGGGTACCGATCACACCATTGATGATGGCGGCGAACAGGGCGGTGCCGAAACTCAGCTTGAGCGCGGCGATCACCCGCGGTGCACTGATGATGTTCCAGAACTGCTCGCAGGTAAGCTGCGCGGCATGCACGAACATGGCGGCCAGCGGTATCAGCACTATCAGGCTGAGGTACACCAAGGTGTAGCCCAGCGTCAGCCCGAAGCCGGGTATGACGGGGGAAATGCGACGTGACATAAATATCCCTGGTTGAACGCACTTGGCCCGGGAACGATCCCGGGCTGGTGCTAGCTTCTGAAATCCTGGGGCTGCTTTGCAGCCCATCGCGACGCAAGGCCGCTCCTACAGGGGTGCGCGTACCTCTGTAGGAGCGGCCTTGTGTCGCGATGGGCCGCATGGCGGCCCCGCTTTTCCTTGGCCCTTACTGTGCCTGATAGATCTGGTCGAACACACCGCCATCATTGAAGAATTTAGGTTGTGCAGTCTTCCAGCCACCAAAGTCCTTGTCGATGGTCACCAGGTCCAGTTTCGGGAACTGCTTGCCGAACTCGGCAGCGACCTTCTCGTCACGCGGGCGGTAGAAGTTCTCGGCTGCGATCTTCTGCCCGGCCGGGCTGTACAGGTGCTTGAGGTATTCGGTGGCAATCTCGGTATTGCCCTTCTTCTCGGCGTTCTTGTCCACCACCGCCACTGGCGGTTCGGCGAGGATCGACAACGACGGCACGACGATCTCGAACTTGTCGGCACCTCCGTCTTCCTTCAGCGCCAGGAAGGCTTCGTTTTCCCAGGCCAACAGCACATCGCCCTGGCCGTTATTGACGAAGGTGATGGTCGAGCCACGGGCGCCGGTATCCAGCACCGGGACGTGCTTGAACAGCTCCTCCACGTACTCCTTGGCCTTTTCTTCGCTACCGCCGGCCTTCAGGCCATAGGCCCAGGCCGCCAGGAAGTTCCAACGGGCGCCGCCGGAGGTTTTCGGGTTGGGGGTGATGACCGACACGTCCTTCTTGATCAGGTCGCCCCAGTCCTTGATGCCTTTCGGGTTGCCCTTGCGCACCAGGAACACGATGGTCGAGGTGTACGGGGTGCTGGCATCCGGCAGGCGGGTCTGCCAGTTGTCTGGCAGGGTCTTGCCGAGCTTGGCGACTTCATCGATGTCGCCGGCCAAGGCCAGGGTCACCACGTCGGCACGCAGGCCGTCGATCACCGCACGGGCCTGCTTGCCCGAACCGCCGTGGGATTGCTGGATCTTCACCTTGTCGCCCGGGTGGGCCTGCTGCCAGTGCTTGATGAACTCGGCGTTGTACTGCTGGTACAGCTCGCGGGTCGGGTCGTAGGACACGTTCAGCAGTTCGTAGTCCTTGGCGATGGCGGAACCGGCAAAAACAGCACTGGCCAGGGCGGCAAGCGCATAACGGCGGATGGACATGGTGAAGCTCCCGATTGGCATTTTTCTAGTTTTGAATGTGTGGCGCGATCAGCCGGTCTTGTTGCCGGGCTGCTGCAGGCGGAACTTCTCCTTGCGCTCGATCTGTACGACCTGAGCGTTGTGCACGGTTATCTCCACCGCACCGAATCGCAGGTCGCGCAGAGCGCTCTGGATTTCACGCAGAATGGTGGCTTCGTCCTGACCGTCGATGCTACGCAGAGATGCACTCATGCTCGTTCTCCTTGGAGTGAGGGTGCCGGGCTGAGGTTTGAAGGGGATTTGTGCCTGGCTTGAGGGCAATAGTAGTGAGGCGGGGTTATTCTTAAAAATACTGTTTGAGAATGTTTATATAACCAAAACAAAATACAATTTTGAAAGCGACGGAAGACCCTGTGGGAGCGGGTTCACCCGCGAATGCGGCGGTGGTTCCACCATCGCATTCGCGGGTGAACCCGCTCCCACAGGGCCCGTGCAGGGCTTCAGTTGTGTTTCTGTGGCTCGCGGATCTTGTACCAGGCCACATACAAGGCCGGCAGGAACAGCAGCGTCAGCAGGGTCGCCACGATGATCCCGCCAATCATGGCGTAGGCCATCGGCCCCCAGAACACTTCGCGGGCAATCGGGATCATGCCCAGGCTCGCCGCTGCTGCGGTCAGCAGAATCGGCCGGCGCCGGTGGTTGGTTGCCTCCACCACCGCATCCCACGGCGACAAGCCCTGGGCTTCGAACTCGTCGATCTGGGTCACCAGGATCACCGAGTTACGAATGATGATGCCCGCCAGCGCGAGAATGCCGAGAATCGCCACGAAGCCCATGGGCGTACCTGTGGGCACCAGCGCAATGATCACGCCAATCAACCCCAGCGGCGCCACGCTGACCACCAGGAACAGCTTCTGCACGCTGTGCAGCTGGATCATCAGGAACGTCGCCATCAGGAACAGCATCAGCGGGATGACCTTGCGGATCGGCCCCTGCGCCTTGGCGCTCTCCTCCACCGTACCGCCGGTGGCCACTTCGAAGCCCACCGGCAACTTGCTGGCGAACTCGTCGATCTTCGGCTTCAGCTGGGCCACCAGGTCGGTGGGCTGGATGTCGCCGTTGACCGAAGCCTTGATGGTGATGGTCGGCTTGCGGTCGCGACGCCACACCAGCGGCTGCTCCAGCTCGTAGCGCACGGTGGCGAACGCCAGCAGCGGGATCGAAGTGCCGTTGGGTGTCAGGATCTGCAGGTTCTGCAGGGTATCCGGCGAGCCACGCTCGCTGTCCTCGGCACGGGCGACCACGTCGACCAGGTAGATGTTGTCGTTGACCTGGGTGATCTGCACGCCGCTGACGATGCTGTTCATCACATTGGCCACGTCCTCCGACGACAGGCCCAGCTGGCGCGCCTTGTCCTGGGCGATTTCCACGCGCAGCACCTTACCCGGCTCGTTCCAGTCGTAGATCATCTCGCCGATGTGTTCGTTCTGGTCGAGCAAGGTGGCCAGCTCGATGGCGTGCTTGCGAACCTCGTCGATATTGGCACCGCTTACCCGATACTGGATCGGTCGGCCCACCGGTGGGCCCATTTCCAGCGATTGCACGTTGGTGCCGACGCCAACGAATTCTTCATGCAGGATCTTCTGCAGGCGCTCCATCATGGCCTGGCGTTCTTCGAAGCCCTTGCTGACGATCACCAGCTGCGCGTAGTACGGGTTCTGCAACTGCTGGTCGAGGGGCAGGTAGAAGCGGATCGCGCCCTGGCCGATATAGGTACTCCAGTGCACCAGGTCCGGGTCGTCCTTGATCCGCGCCTCGAAACGGTCGACCACCTTGCGCGTCTCCTCGATCGAGGCGTTCTGCGGCAGGTTGAGGTCGACGAGGATTTCCGGGCGGTCAGAGGACGGGAAGAACTGGTTCTGCACGAAGCGTTCGCAGAAGATCGCCAGGGCGAACAGCACCACGGTGCCGATAATGGTCAGCCAGCGGTTGCGCATGCACCACAACAAACCATGCTCGAAGGCCCGGCCGACACGGCCCGGCTCGGCTTCATGGTGCTTGAGCTTGGCACTGCTGAGGATGTGCACGCCTAACACCGGAGCGAAGAATACCGCCACCACCCACGACACCATCAGTGCCACGGCAATTACCGCAAACAGCGTGTAGGTGTATTCACCCGCTGAACTGGCGTTGAGGCCGATCGGCACGAAGCCGGCCACAGTCACCAGGGTGCCGGTGAGCATGGGGAAGGCTGTGGAGGTATAGGCAAAAGTTGCCGCCTGCTCCTTGCTTTCGCCCATTTCCAGCCGTGTGACCATCACTTCCACAGTGATCATCGCATCATCCACCAGCAGGCCCAGGGCGATGATCAGCGCCCCCAGCGAAATCCGCTGCATGGTTATACCGCTGTATTCCATGAACACGAACACCATGGCCAGCACCAGCGGGATCGAGCAGGCCACCACCAGCCCGGCACGCACGCCGAGGCTGACGAAGCTCACCGCCAGCACGATCACCACCGCCTCGAACAGCGCACTGGTGAAGCCGCCGACCGCTTGCTTGACCACCACGGCCTGGTCGGAAACAGTGTGTACCCCGACGCCCACCGGCAGGTCTTCGACCACCTGGTCCATGCGCTTTTTCAGCGCCGCGCCGAACACCTGGATATTGCCGCCGGCCTTCATGCCGATGGCCAGGCCCAGCGCCGTCTGGCCGTTGTAGCGGAACATCGGCGAAGGAGGGTCGACGTAGCCGCGCTCGATATCGGCGATGTCTGCCAGGCGGAAGAAGCGGTCGTTGATCTTCAGGTTGACGGTTTCCAGGTCCTTTTCCGAGGTGAACTGCCCGGAGGTACGCACCGAGATACGTTCCGGCCCGGCCTCGATCACACCGGCAGGGGTCACGGCGTTTTGCGATTGCAGGGCCTGCATGACCTGGCGCTGATCGATGCCCAGGGCTGCCAGCTTGCGGGTAGAGAAGTTCAGGTAAAGCACTTCGTCCTGGGTGCCGATCAGCTCGATCTTGCCGATGTTGGGCACATCGCGCACTTCGGCCCGCGCCTGTTCCACGTAGTCGCGCAACTGGCGCAGGGTCAGGCCGTCGGCGGTGAAGGCGTAGATCGAACCGAACACATCGCCGAATTCATCGTTGAACCCGGGCCCCTGGATGCCTGCAGGGAACTCACCGCGAATGTCCTGGATCTTCTTGCGCACCTGGTACCAGATTTCCGGTATGTCCTTGGCCTTGGTGGTGTCGCGCAGGTACACGTAGACCGTGGATTCGCCGGGGCGGGTGTAGCTTTTGGTGTAGTCGAGGGAGTCGAGTTCCTCGAGCTTCTTCTCGATACGGTCGGTGACCTGGTACAGGGTTTCGTCCTGGGTCGCGCCGGGCCAGCGGGTCTGGATGACCATGGTCTTGATGGTGAACGACGGGTCTTCCTCACGGCCCAGGTTGAAGTAGGAAAAGATCCCCATCAGCAGGCCGACGAACATCAGGTACCAGACGAACGATTGATGCTTGAGTGCCCAGTCGGACAGGTTGAAGCTTCCTTTCATTGCGCATCCTCGTCGAAGGTGACCTTCTGGCCAGGCTTGAGGCTGTTCACGCCCGCAGTCACCACCCGCTCGCCGGGCTGTACGCCCGAGGTCAGGACGATGCTGTCGGCGGTTCGACCGATCAGGGCCACATCACGGGTGGCCACGGTCTTCTGCTGCGTATCGATCACCCATACCTGGGTCTTGCCGTCGCGCTCGAGCAAGGCACTCAAGGGCAGTTCGCTGCGCGGCGACACCTCCGAACTCAGGGTCACGCTGATGGCGGTGCCCAGGTGGAAGGCCGCCGGGGTGCTCGCCAGGGTCAGGCGCGCGCGGCGGGTGCGCGTGGTGGCGTCGGCCTGGGGTTCCAGTTCCCGCAAGCTGGCGGTGGTGTTGATGGTCGGGTCCAGCTGCGAAGCAACGGTGAAGGTCAGGCCTTTGCTCAACTGCTCGGCCAGGCCGATCGGCAGGTCGATCACCGCTTCCTTCACATCCGGCCTGGCCAGGGTTACCACGGCCTGGCCGGCGGTGACGGTTTGCCCGGCTTCGGCCTGCCAGGCAGTGATTACCGCGGCGTGGTCGGTTCGCAAGGTACTGTAGTCGAGCTGGTCACGCGCCTGGCTGAGCGCAGAGCGCGCCTGCTCCAACGCCGCGCTGGTGGTTTTCAGGTTGGTCTGGGCGATATCCAGCTGGGCCTGGGCGCCTACGCCACGGTCATATAGCTGTTGCTGCCGGCGGGCATCGGCCTGGGCGTTGATCCACTGCGCCTGCACCTTGGCCAGGTCGCCTTCGGCGGCGCGCAACTGGTTCTGCTGGTCGGTCGGGTCGAGGGTGGCCAAGGTGTCACCCGGTTTCACCTGGGCGCCCACATCCAGCCAGCGCCGGGCAATACGCCCGGAAACCCGGAAGCCCAAGGTGCTTTCGAAACGGGCCTGGATACTGCCGGCGAAGCGGCCCAGCTGCGACTGCACCTGGGGTTCGACCTTGACCGACAACACCGGCCGAATCGGCTCCGGCACTTCATCCTCGCTACTGCAGCCGGCCAACAGCACGCCGGCCGACAGCATCAGCAGCAGGCGCTTCATAGCTCACCCCCTTTGGCCTTGGCATCGATCTTCAGCACCTGCATGCCGGGGTGCAGCAACTGCCCGCCATTGACCACCACGGTCTCGCCGCCTTTCAGGCCACTGGTGACCACGATCCTGCCGGTGAGGTAACGGCTGACCTCGACCTTGCGCAGCTCTACCTTGTCACCCTCGCCCACCACCCACACGGCAGGCTCATGCAGGGCCTTGGTCAGTGCCGACCATGGCAGCTCGATACTTGGCCGGCCCTGGGCATTGGTGGTGGCCGTCACCGGTGCACCCAGTTGCATCCCTGGCGGCACATCCCTCAGCCCGACCTTGACCTGTACCGTGCCGCTTTGCGCGGACACCGTGGGGGTGATTTCGCGCACGAAGCCACGGGCCTGGACCTTGGGGTCGTCCAGCAGGCTGACGATCACGCCGGCGTCGCTTGGCGGAGCCACCAGCAGCGATTCGTAGACATTGAACACGGCATCACGGTCGCCATCGGTGGCCAGGCTGAAGATCGGCATGGTCGCCTGCACCACCTGGCCAACCTCGGCCTGGCGCTCGGTGATGACGCCATCGGCCTCGGAGACCAGCGCGGTATAGCTCAGTTGTTCGTTGGCATTGGCCAATTGCGCCTGTGCGGCCTTGAGTGCGCTCTGGTTGCTACGCAGCGCGGCTTCGGCGGAATCGTATTCGCTCTGGCTTGTATAGCCCTTGGGCAACAGCTTTTGCTGGCGCACGAAGGCAGCGCTGGCCTGGGTGACCCGCGCCTGCGCGGCGAACACCTCGGCCTTGGCCGAGTCGACATTGTTCTGCAGGTCTTTCGGGTCCAGCCGCGCCAACACCTGGTTGGCCTTTACGTGGTCGCCGACATCGACGCTGCGCGAAATGATCTTGCCGCCCACACGGAACGACAGGTCGGTCTGCACCCGCGCCTGCACATCGCCAGTCAGGGTGACCCTGGCAGCGAAATCGGTGGGTGATACCTGTTGCACGCCTACGCGTGGCAGTGTTTCGGTGGTTTCTTCCTTACTACAGCCCGACAGCAGGGACACAAGCCCCAGGCAGACGACCAACAGCGGACGTATCAACGTCATGCAGGCTCCTTGCTTGCGCGCAAATGATTCGTGGGATGCGACTGTCAGCGTAGATCAGGGTTCGATAAACGTCACTGACCTGAACGTGTTATGGACCATTCCCAACAGGTAAAAACGCGCGTATCACAAATGCACTCAACTGGGACCTGATATTTATGCCAGTTGCCCAAATGCCGGAGCAGTAAAAAAATGAGACCAAAAGGAGGGCTTAAACATGACGCATTCATACAGCGCCACCCACAACTATAATATCAACCCCTATGGATACTCAGAGCCATCCTGCAAGCATACCGAGCTACTACAATTCCAC
This sequence comes from Pseudomonas sp. SA233, assembly GCF_054792385.1. Lineage (NCBI taxonomy): Bacteria > Pseudomonadati > Pseudomonadota > Gammaproteobacteria > Pseudomonadales > Pseudomonadaceae > Pseudomonas > Pseudomonas sp. SA233. The sequence goes on from NZ_CP096449.1 coordinate 5,487,961, forward strand.
GGAGAGCTTCTACACAGCATTGTGGGCCTATATTTTCTTGGAATTGGAATCCGAACATACAATCCCAGAATTTTCCGTTTCCACTCCAGCGATAGCCTGAGTCCTTTTTCACTCGGCGGCATCAACTCATACAGTTATTGTTTTAATGACCCCATAAACCTTTCTGACCCCTCGGGCCAGTCACCACTCCTCACTCGTCGGAAAGTAATAAAATACGATGAAAACTGGACCTTAAAATCTAGAAACAACGTAGCAAAGAAGCTTCGCTGGGGAGTCTCGACCACCAAAAATTTCCTCTCAGATGACAGCCCAGACAAGCTATCACATACGAAACTATTCAGGGAGCAACTTCATGATCCATCACCTAATTTACCGCACCCACGCCGCCCCCGCGTAAAAAGCATCGATGTGAAACCTGAGGGATACACTGAAATTTCCGACACCACCGGCAATGCGCTAAGAGCTTATCTTCGCGCTGCAAACAAGCACTACCAGTTTATAATCCAGAATGTCCGGCATCTTCCTCCAGATTCGGAAACGACCCTGAGCTTCATTAAAAACGCACGCGAAGCCAGGCATCTAAGAAACATTCTAAAAAGCATCCGAAAATCCACGCCCAATGCTTCTGAACACGAATTACTAACCGACATCCTTAAAGCCAAACTGTGAGACGCAATTAAATATAACCTGCCAATTTGATTGGTGGTCGAACCAATACTTCACAACGGAGCAGCTTCCACACGGCTCGCAGGATAATTCCCAAGCCGATTCAACTGAAACCTTTGGTTTGAGTTGATGAAAAGTCGTACGCCTTGAGGGCCTCTTCGCGGGCGCGCCCGCGAAGAGGCCGGTACAGGTCAGAGTTGAACTGAAGCCCTGTTCAACCCCAGCTCTATGTCATCAATCAATGCTTTGGCAAAGCCACTGAGAATTCTCGCGGCACTACCAGCCAGCCGGTCATTTTCCATCTCGGCTTCGGTCGTCAGGTGATTGATGCACCCGAGCATTATGGAGAGTTCGGAGAAGGCATGGTTGAAGGGGATATTGGCCTGGACGCGGAAAAGGTCCATGCAGGTTTCTTTACCGACGGTGCTGCTGTTTTGTGGGTGATTTGGAACGTGCGTTGTCATGGTCGGAATCCAATGTCGTTTATGGAACCGCCAGCTCATCTTTCTCACGGATAAGGGGTGGCAGCCGTACGCGGGGTGAGAAAACCGAGGACATTGAACCCGGCCAGGCCGAGGCCTGCCCACGCAAGGCCGCCATGACAGGAAGCCTGTTCAACATCGAGCGGGTTTCTCACACCCGGACGCCTTGATTGGCGACTCGACGACGTTATCCCTGGGGCATTTCCCCAGCAACAGAGCAGCTTCCACACGGCTCGTAGGATAATTCCCAAGCCGATCCAACTGAAGCCTTTGGTTTGAGTTGATGAAAAGTCGTACGCCTTCAGGGCCTCTTCGCGGGTGAACCCGCTCCCACAGGTATTGCGCAGGTCCTGAAGGCTGCACATGACCCTGTGGGAGCGGGTTTACCCGCGAATGGGCCAGTACTGCCATCCACAAATCTCTGCCATATCCAGAAACCATGATCTACACAGCACCTGCATCTCAGCCACTACCTTTGAAAAGTCACCTGGTTTTCAAGGAAGAAGCCAATGTCGCGAGCCCAGTCTCACCTGCTTCGCCGTGGTCGCTATTCAGAACTTGGCCGGCTCTATCTGCTGACCACCGTCACCCACCAGCGCAAGCCGCTGTTCCATGATTTCCACCATGCCCGGCTGGTCATTCACCAACTGCGACAATCAGACCAGGAACATGCCTGCCGATCATTGGCCTGGGTGCTGATGCCGGACCATCTGCATTGGCTAATCGAGTTGAAAGGTACGACGTTGGGCACCTTGATGCGCAGGTTCAAGTCCAGGTCCAGTCTGGTTTTGCATCAGGCGGGGGTTGAGCATGATCCGGTATGGCAGCCTGGGTATCAGGACCGGGCACTGCGGCGGGAGGAGAGCATGGTGCATGTTGCCAGATACATTGTCGCCAACCCCTTGCGGGCTGGCTTGGTCAGAAGTGTCAGAGACTATCCGCACTGGGACGCAGTCTGGCTTTGAATGTGTGCTGGGGCATTCGCGGGTGAACCCGCTCCCACAGGTACTGCGCAGGTCTTGAAGACTGCACATGACCCTGTGGGAGCGGGTTCACCCGCGAAGAGGCCAGATCAGGCCGACGCAGCCACCTGCGCCGGGCGCTTGACCTGTGGCTGCGAAGCATTCGCCGCAGCGCCCTCTTCGATCGCCTGCTGTATCGCCTTGCGACGGCGCTCTTCGGCCTGGCGGCTGAAGTACCAGACGAAGAAGGTCACCAGCGACACCGACAGCAGGATCAGGCTTGCCACGGCGTTGATCTCCGGCTTCACGCCCAGGCGCACCGCCGAGAACACTTCCATCGGCAAGGTGGTCGAACCAGGGCCGGAGACGAAGCTGGCCAGTACCAGGTCATCCAGCGACAGGGCGAACGACATCATGCCGCCCGCCGCCAACGACGGCGCGATCATCGGGATGGTGATCAGGAAGAACACCTTCCACGGCTTGGCACCCAGGTCCATCGCCGCTTCCTCGATCGACAGGTCCAGCTCCCGCAGGCGTGCCGACACCACCACTGCCACATACGCGGCACAGAACGTGGTATGGGCGATCCAGATGGTGACGATGCCGCGCTCCTGCGGCCAGCCGATCATCTGCGCCATGGCCACGAACAGCAGCAACAGCGACAGGCCGGTGATCACCTCGGGCATTACCAGCGGCGCAGTGACCAGGCCACCGAACAGCGTGCGGCCCTTGAAGCGGGTAACCCGGGTCAGCACGAACGCCGCCAAGGTACCCAGCGCCACCGCCGCCACCGCCGTGTAGCAGGCGATTTCCAGCGAACGCATCACCGAACCCATCAACTGGGTGTTGTCGAGCAGGCCGACGTACCACTTCACCGACCAGCCACCCCACACCGTCACCAGCTTGGAGGCGTTGAACGAGTAGATCACCAGGATCAGCATCGGCAGGTAGATGAACAGCAAGCCGAGCACCAGCATCAGCTTGGAGAAACTGAAGCGCTTCATGCCCTGCCCTCCATTTCTTTGGCCTGGCTGCGGTTGAACAGCAGGATCGGCACGATCAGGATCGCCAGCATCACTACCGCCAGCGCAGAGGCCACCGGCCAGTCACGGTTGTTGAAGAACTCTTGCCACAGCACCTTGCCGATCATCAGGGTTTCCGGGCCGCCAAGCAGTTCAGGAATCACGAACTCGCCCACCACCGGGATGAACACCAGCATGCAGCCGGCGATGATGCCGTTCTTCGACAGCGGCACGGTGATCTTCCAGAAGCTGTTGAAGGTGCTCGAACCCAGGTCCGAAGCGGCCTCGAGCAGGCTCGGATCGTGCTTCACCAAGTTGGCGAACAGCGGCAGGATCATGAACGGCAGGTACGAATAGACCACGCCGATGTACACCGCCAGGTTGGTGTTGAGGATTTGCAGCGGCTGGTCGATCAACCCGGTCCACAGCAGGAAGCCGTTGAGCAGGCCGTTGTTGCTGAGAATGCCCATCCAGGCATAGACGCGGATCAGGATCGCGGTCCAGGTCGGCATCATGATCAGCAACAGCAGGACCGTCTGGGTCTCCTTCTTGGCGTTGGCAATGGCATAGGCCATCGGGTAGCCGATCAGCAGGCACAGCAGGGTGCTGAAGAAGGCCATCTTCAGCGAGCCCAGGTAGGCCGAGATATACAGCTCATCCTCGGTCAACAGGCCATAGTTGGCCAGGTTGAGCACCAGCTGGACCTTGTCTTCGACGTAGCTGTAGATCTCGGTATACGGCGGGATCGCCACGTCGGCTTCGGCGAAGCTGATCTTCAGCACGATGAAGAACGGCAGCATGAAGAACAGGAACAGCCAGATGAACGGCACGCCGATCACCAGGTGCCGCCCTTCCGGGGTAATACGCTGGAAGGCTCGCTTGAGCTTGCGCAGTTTCATGACCGCAGTACCACGCCGCTGTCGTCTTCCCACCACACGTACACTTCATCGCCCCAGGTCGGGCGCGTGCCCTGGCGCTCGGCGTTGGCGACGAACGACTGGACAACCTTGCCGCTCGGCAACTCGACGTAGAACACCGAGTGGCCACCCAGGTAGGCAATGTCGTGAACCTTGCCGCGCGACCAGTTGTGCTCGCAGGTCGGTTGCTGGGTGGTGACCAGCATCTTTTCCGGGCGCAGGGCGTAGGTGATGTGCTTGTCTTCCACCGACGTGGTGATGCCATGGCCGACATAGATCTTGCGCTCCAGCTCCGGGCTGGCAATGATCGCGTGGCCTTCGGCGTCGTCGACCACTTCACCTTCGAACAGGTTCACGTTGCCGATGAATTCGCACACCAGGCGGCTGGTAGGCGTCTCGTAGATGTCCACCGGCGAGCCGATCTGAGCGATCCAGCCCAGGTGCATGATGGCGATGCGCTGGGCCATGGTCATGGCCTCTTCCTGATCGTGGGTCACCATCACGCAGGTCACGCCAACGCGCTCGATGATCTCCACCAGTTCCAGCTGCATCTGCGAACGCAGTTTCTTGTCCAGTGCACCCATCGGCTCGTCGAGCAGCAGCAGCTTGGGGCGCTTAGCCAGCGAGCGGGCCAGGGCCACGCGCTGGCGCTGGCCGCCGGACAGCTGGTGCGGCTTGCGCTTGGCGTACTGGGTCATGTGCACCAGCTTGAGCATCTCGGCCACGCGGGCGTCGATCTCGGCCTTGGGCATCTTGTCCTGCTGCAGGCCGAAGGCGATGTTCTGCGCCACGGTCATGTGCGGGAACAGCGCGTAGGACTGGAACATCATGTTGATCGGCCGCTCGTAGGGCGGCATGTCGGTGATGTCGACGCCATCGAGGAAGATCCGCCCTTCGGTCGGGCGTTCGAAGCCGGCCAGCATGCGCAGCAAGGTGGACTTGCCGGAACCAGAGCCCCCCAGAAGAGCGAAGATCTCGCCCTTGCGGATTTCCAGGGACACATCGTCCACGGCTACCGTTTCGTCGAACTTTTTCGTGACCCGGTCGATCTTGACCAGCACCTGCTTGGGTTGCTGGCCACCCTCGAGGGCTTTTTTATAGGCACCGGAGGCAACTGCCATGAGTGAAACTCCCAACAAGATTTTTGTGCCCGCGAGCCCTGTTCTACAGGTGCCGCCACGGGCCTGGATTTTTACTTGCCCGACTTGACCTTGGTCCAGCTACGGGTCATCAGCCGTTGCACCTTGGGTGGCAACTCTGAATTCACGAACATCTTGTTCAGCACTTCCTGCGGTGGGTAAACCGCGGCGTCAGTCCTCACGGCCTGGTCCATCAGGTCGCCAGCCTTGGGGTTCGGGTTGGCGTAACCGACGTAATCACTGACCTGGGCGATAACCTCAGGCTTCAGCAAATAGTTGATGAAGGCATGCGCCTCTTTGACGTTCTTGGCGTCCTTGGGGATCGCCAGCACGTCGAACCAGAGGTTGCCGCCTTCCTTGGGAATGGCGTAGGCCAGGTTCACGCCCTTCTTCGCTTCTTCGGCGCGGGTCTTGGCCTGGAACACATCACCCGAGAAACCTGCCGCGACGCAGATGTCGCCGTTGGCCAGGTCGGTGATGTACTTGGACGAGTGGAAGTAGGTCACGTACGGGCGTACCGCCAGCAGTTTCTTCTCGGCGGCCTGGTAGTCCTTGGCATTGGTGCTGTTGGGGTCCAGCCCCATGTAGTTGAGCACCGCCGGCAGCATTTCGTCCGCCGAATCGAGGAAGGCCACGCCGCACTTGGCGAGCTTCTTCATGTTCTCGGGCTCGAACAGCACCGCCCAGGAGTCGATGGTGTCCACGCCCAGCGCGGCCTTCACCTTGTCGACGTTGTAACCGATGCCGTTGGTGCCCCACAGGTAAGGCACGGCGTACTGGTTGCCCGGGTCGTTCCTTTCCAGGCGCTTCATCAGCGCCGGGTCCAGGTTGGAATAATTGGGCAGCAGGTTCTTGTCGAGCTTCTGGAACGCGCCCGCCTTGATCTGCTTGCCGAGGAAATGGTTGGACGGCACTACCACGTCATAGCCGGTATTGCCGGCCAGCAGCTTGCCTTCCAGGGTTTCGTTGGAATCGAACACATCTTGCACGGGCTTGATGCCCGTGGCTTTCTCGAAGTCCGCGAGTGTGGTCGGGCCGATGTAGTCGGACCAGTTGTAGAAGTGCACCGTAGGCGCCGCTTGGACGCTGCATGCCAGCGTCAGGCCCGCTCCAGCCATCAAGGCCTTGCGGAATACAGAAATGGACAAGTGGGTGGTCCTCACAATCAGTGCCTGGGTAGCGACAATGCTGCCGCACACGCAAAACCGGCGCGCAACTTACCTTCGCAGCTTCGATGCCGCAATCATCAATTGCCTTTCACTGGCTCTGGGCCGGGATTCCCCGGCCCAGAGGTACCGCATCGGGCTTATTTGCCCGACTTGATCTTGGTCCAGCTGCGGGTGATCACACGCTGGGCAGAAGCTTCAGGCGCAGCGATCGCGTACAGCTGCTTCTTCACTTCAGCTGGCGGATAGATGCTCGGATCGCTGGTGATTTCCTTGTCCACGAACTGGGTGGCGGCAGCGTTGCCGTTCGGGAAGCGCACGGCGTTGGTGATCTCGGCCATGATTTCCGGCTGCATCAGGAAGTTCATGAACTGGTAGGCAGCGTCTTTATGCTCGGCATCCTTGGGGATGGCGACCATGTCGTAGAAGGTACCGGCACCTTCCTTCGGAATGACGTAGTCCACCTTGACCTTGTCGCCAGCTTCGTGGGCACGGGCCTTGGACTGCTCCAGGTCACCCGAGTAACCGACAGCTACGCAGATGTTGCCGTTGGCCATGTCGCCGATGTACTTGGACGAATGGAAGTAGGTGATCGAAGGACGGATCTTGAGGAACAGGTCCTCGGCGGCCTTCAGGTCTTCCTTCTTGGTGCTGTTGGTCGGCAGGCCCAGGTAGTGCAGCGCAGCCGGCAGCATTTCGGTCGGGGCATCCAGGAAGCTCACGCCGCAGCTCTTGAGCTTGGCGATGTTCTCGGGCTTGAACACCACGTCCCACGAGTCGATCTTGTCCACGCCCAGCGCGGCCTTGACCTTCTCCGGGTTGTAGCCGATGCCGATCGAGCCCCACATGTACGGGAAGGCGTGCTTGTTGTCCTTGTCGCTGGCATCGCCAACGGCCTTGAGCAGGTCAGGGTCGAGGTTCTTCCAGTTCGGCAGCTTGGAGCGGTCCAGTTCCTCGTACACGCCAGCCTTGATCTGCTTGGCCAGGAAGTTGTTCGAAGGCACGACGATGTCATAGCCCGACTTGCCTGCCAGCAGCTTGGCTTCGAGGGTTTCGTTGCTGTCGAAGACGTCGTACTTGACCTTGATGCCCGACTGTTTCTCGAACTTGGCGATAGTGTCCGGAGCGATGTAGTCCGACCAGTTGTAGACGTTCAACACCTTGTCTTCAGCCTGAACAGCGGTAGCCATGGCACCCATCAGGGCGGTGGCCAGCAACGTCTTGCCCAATTTATTCATGCGTAATGCTCCAGAATTTTTTATTTAGCCATCTGTTCAGCAGCCAGGACCTACGGTGCAGAGCGTGCGGCGACTGAAACAGTCGCTAGTCTGGCAAGTTACAAGGCTCTGTATCAAGGAAAGCAGGGCCTTGTAACGACTTAATGTCACATCGCTAGCCTAGCAAACTGTCAACGAATCGCTTCGAGCGTCAGGTCCAGGCATTTGCGTGCCTTTTCCACCAGTTCGTCGATCTCTGCATGGCTGATCACCAGCGGCGGCGCAATGATCATGGTGTCACCCACCGCACGCATGATCAGGCCGTTTTCGAAGCAGAAGGTGCGGCAGATCATGCCCACGCCCTTGCCTTCGTAACGGCTGCGGGTGGCCTTGTCCTTGACCAGCTCGATCGCGCCGAGCAAGCCCAGGCCACGTACCTCGCCCACCAGAGGGTGGTCCTGCAGCTCACGCAAACGCTTTTGCAAATAAGGTGCCGCTTCGGTGCGCGCCTTCTCGACGATTTTCTCGTCGCGCAGGATGCGCAGGTTTTCCAGGCCCACCGCCGCCGCTACCGGGTGGCCGGAGTAGGTGAAGCCGTGGTTGAAGTCGCCGCCTTCGCTGAGTACCTGGGCCACGGTGTCACGCACGATCACACCGCCCATGGGGATGTAACCGGAAGTCAGGCCCTTGGCGATGGTCATCAGGTCGGGCTTGAGGTCGTAGTAGTCGGAACCGAACCACTCGCCGGTACGACCGAAACCGCAGATCACTTCGTCGGCGACGAACAGGATGTCGTACTTGGCGAGGATCTCCTTCACCTTCGGCCAGTAGGTTTCCGGCGGGATGATCACGCCGCCGGCGCCCTGGATCGGCTCGGCGATAAAGGCGGCGACGTTGTCTTCGCCGACTTCGAGGATTTTCTGCTCCAGCTGCTCGGCCGCCCACACCCCGAACTCGTCCGGGGTCATGTCACCGCCTTCGCCGAACCAGTAAGGCTGCGGGATATGCACGATGCCAGGAATCGGCAGGCCGCCCTGCTCGTGCATGCCGCTCATGCCACCCAGGCTGGCACCAGCCACGGTGGAGCCGTGGTAGCCGTTGATGCGGCCGATGATGGTCTGCTTCTGTGGCTTGCCTTTCAGCGCCCAGTAATGGCGGACCATGCGCAGCACGGTGTCGTTGCCTTCGGAGCCGGAGCCGGTGAAGAACACATGGGTCATGCCTTGCGGCGCCACGTCGGAAATCGCCTTGGCCAGTTCCAGCGCAGGCGGGTGGGCAGTCTGGAAGAACAGGTTGTAGTACGGCAGCTCGCGCATCTGCTTTTCTGCCGCCTGCACCAGTTCTTCACGGCCATAGCCCACAGCCACGCACCACAGGCCAGCCATGCCGTCGAGGATCTTGTGCCCCTCGCTATCCCACAAATGCACACCCTGGGCCTTGGTGATGATGCGCGGCCCCTTCTCCTTCAGCTGCTTGTAGTCGCTGAAGGGCGCGAGGTGATGCTCCCCGCTCAGGGTTTGCCATTCACGGGTTTGCGGGTTGTTGACGCTCATGTGCTTCTCCGTTGTTCGACAGCCGCGTCCTGCGGCACCAAGTTGATCAGACAGCAAACAGCAGGAACTCACGCTCCCAGGAACTGATGACTCGCTTGAAGTTCTCGTGCTCGGCGCGCTTGGTGGCGACGTAGCCGGTGATGAACTTCTTGCCCAGGTACTGCACCAGTGCACGGCTGTTTTCCATGCGTTCCAGGGCATCTTCGATGGTCAGTGGCAGGCGCAGGTTGCGGCGTTCGTAGCCACGGCCCTGCACCGGCGCGCTGGCGTCGATGCCTTCGACCATGCCGATGTAGCCACACAGCAGGCTGGCGGCGATGGCCAGGTATGGGTTGGCGTCGGCGCCTGGCAGGCGGTTCTCGACCCGGCGGCTTTGCGGGCCGGCGTCCGGCACGCGCAGGCCGACGGTACGATTTTCCTCGCCCCACTCCACGTTCACCGGCGCCGAGGTGTCGGGCAGGAAGCGACGGAACGAATTGACGTTGGGAGCGAACAGCGGCAACGCCTCGGGGATGAACTTCTGCAGGCCACCGATGTGGTGCAGGAACAGTTCGCTCATGCTGCCGTCGTCGTTGCTGAAGATGTTCTTGCCGGTGGCCACGTCGACCACGCTCTGGTGCAGGTGCATGGCACTGCCTGGCTCGCCGGTCATGGGCTTGGCCATGAAGGTGGCGGCCACATTGTGCTTGAGCGCGGCCTCGCGCATGGTGCGCTTGAACACCAGGATCTGGTCGGCCAGGTGCAGGGCGTTGCCATGACGGAAGTTGATCTCCATCTGCGCCGTGCCGTCTTCATGGATCAGCGTGTCGAGGTCCAGCTGCTGCAGTTCGCACCAGTCGTAGACGTCTTCGAACAGCGGGTCGAATTCGTTGGCGGCTTCGATCGAGAACGACTGGCGGCCGGTTTCCGGGCGGCCCGAACGGCCTACCGGGGGCTGCAGCGGGAAGTCCGGGTCTTCGCTGCGCTTGGTCAGGTAGAACTCCATCTCCGGCGCGACGATCGGCTGCCAGCCCTTGTCGGCGTATAGCTTGAGGACTTTCTTCAGCACGTTGCGCGGCGACAGTTCGACCGGGTTGCCCTTCTTGTCGTAGGTGTCATGGATCACCTGGGCGGTCGGCTCGATGGCCCATGGCACCAGGAACACGGCGTTCTCGTCGGGGCGGCAGATCATGTCGATGTCCGCCGGGTCCAGCAGTTCGTAATAGATGTCGTCGTCGACGTAGTCGCCGGTCACGGTCTGCAGCAGCACGCTCTCGGGCAGGCGCATGCCTTTTTCGGCGATGAACTTGTTGGTAGGCGAAATCTTGCCGCGCGTGATGCCGGTCAGGTCACTGATCATGCATTCGACTTCGGTGATCTTGTGCTCTTTCAACCAATCGGTGAGCTGGTCGAGGTTGTTACTCATAAATACCTCAGGAGGTAAGGTGGTCCGCGCACTGATTCTGGATGGAGTACATTGCTAAAGCAAAAACCCCCGCGCAGAGCCGCAGTGGATACACTGAAAACAAGTGTGTCCGTAATGAGTTCGAAAGGCAGGAAGACGAAACGAAGGGCGGCAAGCCGCTGCGAGGGCAGGTCCGGGAGCACCAAACGTCAATTATTGCGGCCAGGGAGGCCACGCCGTTGACGAAGCTTGCAAAAATGACGGATGTACCCGATGGCACTGCGCAGGCAGTACTTTCAGGTCTCGGCAAGCGGACCATGTGACCCTCGTATTATTGTGTTCTGGGTTGAGACCGAGCTTAGCCTTGTTCATTTTTTTACACAACACCTCCGTAAAAAATAAAACACGGTTGGTCGGAGATAGCCCTTTGCGAGGGAAATAGCGGATAATGGCTTGCCCCGATATGCAGCAAATCTGCCGTCGATGTGCCATTTCAGGGCATCATGGGGTTGGCTTGACATCAGTTTGTCTTTTCGATTGACTGGTCTTGCAAGCCCCCCTTGATTGATATTTTTAACAACAAAGGTGTTGCATCATGTCGGTACCCCCGCGTGCCGTTCAGCTTAACGAAGCGAACGCGTTCCTTAAGGAACATCCTGAGGTTCTCTACGTTGACCTTCTGATTGCAGATATGAATGGTGTGGTGCGTGGCAAGCGCATAGAGCGCACCAGCCTCCACAAGGTTTACGAGAAAGGCATCAACCTGCCTGCCTCCCTCTTCGCCCTGGACATCAACGGCTCCACCGTTGAAAGCACCGGGCTGGGCCTGGACATCGGCGATGCTGACCGCATCTGCTATCCAATCCCTGACACCCTCTGTAACGAGCCGTGGCAAAAGCGCCCTACCGCTCAGCTGCTGATGACCATGCACGAGCTCGAAGGCGAGCCGTTCTTCGCCGACCCGCGTGAAGTGCTGCGTCAGGTGGTGAGCAAGTTCGACGAACTGGGCCTGACCATCTGTGCCGCGTTCGAGCTGGAGTTCTACCTGATCGACCAGGAGAACGTGAACGGTCGCCCGCAGCCGCCGCGCTCGCCAATTTCGGGCAAGCGCCCGCAGTCGACCCAGGTGTACCTGATCGACGACCTCGACGAATACGCCGACTGCCTGCAGGACATCCTGGAAGGCGCGAAGGAGCAAGGCATCCCGGCCGACGCCATCGTCAAGGAAAGCGCCCCGGCGCAGTTCGAAGTCAACCTGCACCACGTGGCCGACCCGCTCAAGGCCTGCGACTACGCGGTACTGCTCAAGCGGTTGATCAAGAACATCGCCTACGACCATGAAATGGACACCACCTTCATGGCCAAGCCCTACCCGGGCCAGGCAGGCAACGGCCTGCATGTACACATTTCCGTGCTGGACAAAGATGGCAACAACATCTTCACCAGCGAGGATCCCGAGCAGAACGCCGCGCTACGTCACGCTGTCGGCGGTGTGCTCGAGACCCTGCCCGCGTCCATGGCGTTCCTTTGCCCGAACGTCAACTCGTACCGCCGCTTCGGCGCCCAGTTCTATGTGCCGAACGCGCCAAGCTGGGGCCTCGACAACCGCACCGTGGCCCTGCGCGTGCCGACCGGCTCGCCGGACGCCGTACGCATCGAGCACCGCGTGGCCGGTGCCGACGCCAACCCGTACCTGATGATGGCCGCCGTACTGGCCGGCGTGCACCATGGCCTGACCAACAAGGTAGAGCCGGGTGAGCCGATCGAAGGCAACTCGTACGAGCAGCTGGAGCAGAGCCTGCCGAACAACCTGCGCGATGCCCTGCGCGAGCTGGACGACAGCGAGATCCTGAACAAGTACATCGATCCGAAGTACATCGACATCTTCGTCGCGTGCAAGGAGAGCGAGCTGGAGGAGTTCGAGCACTCGATCTCCGACCTCGAGTACAACTGGTACCTGCATACCGTGTAAACGAAAACGCCGCCCACAAGGGCGGCGTTTTTGTTCGAGATCGGTGTCGCCTGCTTCGCGGGCTTGCCCGCTCCCACAGGGACCGCGCCGGCCTCAGTCCGGTGAAGATCCTGTGGGAGCGGGTTCACCCGCGAAGAGGCCAGTACAGGTTTACAAGGGCTTCTCGAAAATCTTCGAATTACGCTGGTAGTTGTACAGCGAAGCCCGCGCCGCTGGCAGTCGCTCGACCCCACTCGGAGCAAACCCGCGTTCGCGGAACCAGTGCGCGGTACGCGTCGTCAGCACGAACAGGGTGTTCAGCCCCAACTGTCGCGCCCGGCTTTCGATGCGCTCCAGCAGCTCGTCGCCACGCCCGCCATGGCGGTACTCGGGGTTCACCGCCAGGCACGCCAGCTCGCCGGCATCGGAGTCGGCAATCGGGTACAACGCCGCACAGGCGATGATCATGCCTTCGCGCTCGACCACGCTGAACTGCTCGATCTCCCGCTCCAGCACCTCACGCGAACGGCGCACCAGGATGCCCTGCTCTTCCAGCGGGCTGATCAGCTCCAGTAAACCGCCCACGTCCTCGATGGTCGCCTCGCGTACCACTTCGAACTGCTCCTGCGACACCAGTGTGCCGCCACCGCCACGGGTGAACAGCTCGGTCAGCAAGGCGCCGTCCTCGGCATAGCTGACGATATGGCTGCGCGCCACGCCGCCTTTGCAGGCTTCGGCCGCGGCATCCAGCAATTCGCCTTGGTAATCGCTGCCCAGGCGCTGCAGATGCGGGGCAACCTGCTGCGGGCGCAGCTCACGCACCAGCTTGCCATCGGCATCCAGCAGGCCCGGCTCGGCACCGAACAGCAGCAGCTTGTCGGCACCCAGTTCGATGGCGGCGCGGGTGGCCACGTCTTCGCAGGCCAGGTTGAAGATTTCACCCGTGGGCGAATAGCCCAGCGGTGACAACAGCACGATGGAGCGCTCGTCGAGCAGGCGGCTGATGCCCTTGCGGTCGACCCGGCGCACTTCGCCGGTGTGGTGGTAGTCCACGCCTTCGAGCACGCCGATCGGCCGCGCCGTGACCAGGTTGCCGGACGCCACGCGCAGGCGCGAGCCCTGCATCGGCGAAGCGGCGATGTCCATCGACAGGCGTGCCTCGATGGCCAGGCGCAGGGCGCCGACGGCATCGATCACGCAATCCAGGGTGGCGGCATCGGTGATGCGCAGGCCACGGTGGTAGTGCGGGGTCAGGCCGCGATCAGCCAGGCGGCTTTCGATCTGCGGGGCGCGAGCCATGCACCAGCACCAGGCGCACGCCCAGGCTGTGCAGCAGCACCAGGTCGTGGACGATGTTGCCGAAATTAGGGTGTTCCACCCCATCGCCAGGGAGCATGACCACGAAGGTGCAGTCGCGATGGGCATTGATATACGGGGAGGCATGACGCAGCCAGTTGACGTAGTCGGGCATGACAGGGCCTGTGGATAAGTGGACGGAGAACGGCGGTACAGGGGGCGTTCAGGATCATCGTCGGAACAGGCTTGCGGTCACGCGCGGTCTCCTCTAGGCAGGAACGAAACAGTTCGGTTGACGTTTAGTCCAGGCAATAGTGCCGGATCAGGTCACGCAATAGACGCACGGTAGGCTCGATTCGTGACATTTCCAGGTATTCGCCGGGCTGGTGAGCACAGGCGATGTCGCCGGGGCCCAGCACGATGGTCTGGCAACCCAGTTGCTGAAGATAAGGCGCTTCGGTGCCGAACGCCACCGCTTCGGCGCGATGGCCGGTCAGGCGCTCCGCCACTTGCACCAACTCGGCGTCGGCTGCCTGCTCGAAAGGCGGCACCTCCGGGAACAACGGCGCATAGTCGATGCGCACCTCAAAGCGCTCTGCCACCGGCATCAGCTTGGCGCGAATGGCCGCGCGCAGTTGCTCCACATCCATGCCTGGCAGCGGGCGCAGGTCAAACTCCAGGGCACATTGGCCGCAGATACGGTTGGGGTTGTCGCCGCCGTGGATGCAGCCGAAGTTCATGGTCGGGGTCGGTACGGTGAACTGCGGGTTGCGGTAGGTCTGCTGCCATTGCTGGCGCAACCCCATCAGCTCGCCCATCACTGCGTGCATGGCCTCCATGGCGCTGCGGCCCAGGCTTGGGTCCGAGGAGTGGCCGCTGCGCCCGAGGATGTCGATGCGGTCCATGAGGATGCCCTTGTGCATGCGGATCGGCCGCAGCCCGGTGGGCTCGCCGATCACCGCCGCACGGCCGAGCGGCTGGCCGGCCTCGGCCAGGGCGCGGGCACCGGACATGGAGCTTTCTTCGTCACAGGTGGCGAGGATCAGCAGCGGCTGCTTGAAATCGTGCTCCAGCAGCGGGATGACAGCCTCGATGACCAGGGCGAAGAAGCCCTTCATGTCGCAGCTGCCCAGGCCGACCCAGCGGCCATCGGTTTCGGTCAGTTTCAGCGGGTCGCTGGCCCACAGTTGTTCGTCGTAGGGCACCGTGTCGCTGTGCCCCGCCAGCACCAGGCCACCCGGGCCGGTGCCACGGCTGGCCAGCAGGTTGAACTTGCCGGGGCTGACCTGCTGGATGTCGCACTTGAAACCCAGGTCGCCCAACCAACCGGCCAGCAGGTCGATGACCTGGCGATTGGACTGGTCCAGCGCAGGCTGGGTGCAACTGACCGAGGGCGCGGCGATCAGGGCGGCGAACTGGTCTTTCAGCGTCGGCAACGGCATGCGCGTACTCCTCGGAAGCGTTGCCCATCATAGCAATGCCGTCCAACCGTGTGGGCTTCTTCGCGGGTAAACCCGCTCCCACAGGGAAAGCGCCGCACCTGAGGGCAGCACAGGACCTGTGGGAGCGGGTTCACCCGCGAAGAAGCCTCCACGATCCAACAGACGAGAGCCGACTCCTGTAGACTGCTGGGCAACCACGCCCCTCCTTCGAGCCTGTGATGCACAAAGAAACCGAACTCAAGCTCCGCGCCAGCCGCGAGACCCTTGCCGCCCTGCGCGAGCACCCTCTGCTGAAAAAGCGCAACAAGTCCGGCTGGCAGACCCGCGAACTGCTCAACCAGTACTTCGACACCCCC
This sequence comes from Pseudomonas sp. SA233, assembly GCF_054792385.1. NCBI lineage: Bacteria > Pseudomonadati > Pseudomonadota > Gammaproteobacteria > Pseudomonadales > Pseudomonadaceae > Pseudomonas > Pseudomonas sp. SA233. The sequence continues at coordinate 5,503,514 of NZ_CP096449.1, forward strand.
GAGCGCGAGCTCTCTGCTGCCCGTGTCGCCCTGCGCCTGCGCCGCGATGGCGAGGCCATCATCCAGACCCTCAAGTGCCGCGGCACCAGTGTGGCCGGTCTATCCGAGCGCAACGAGCATGAATGGCAGCTGGACAAGGTCAAGCTCGACCTGAAGAAGCTCGACGACAGCTGCTGGCCCGCGCAACTGGCCAACCTGGACAAAAAGACCATCAAGCCGCTGTTCACCACCGACTTCAGCCGTGAATACGCCGAAATCGCCTGGGGCCGTGGCAAGAGCAAGGTGGTGATCGAGGCCGCGCTGGACCAGGGTTTCGTGATCGCCGGCAAGCGCAAGGAAGAAATCTGCGAGCTGGAACTGGAACTGCGTGAAGGTGAGCCGCAGGCACTGCTGGAACTGGCCGCCGAGCTGGCCGCCAGCCTGCCGCTGATGCCATGTGACATCAGCAAGGCCGAGCGTGGCTACCGCCTGTTGGAGCCGGACAGCTACGAGCTGGGCCTGCCGCACACCGAGCTGGAAGCCGAAATGGCCGTGGACGACGCCTACGCCGCACTGGCCTGGCAACTGCTGGGCAGCAGCCAGCGCCTGGCCGAGCAATACCGCCACAACGGCCATTGGCGCTTGCTGCAGGACTGGGTCGAGTGCCTGAGCGAGCTGCGTGCCATTACCGCCAGCCTGGGCCAGGCCGCGCCACGCGCCACCACCCGTGACCTGCGCAGCAGCCTGGACGCCTTGCTCGAAGACTGGCGCCCGCTGGTGCAGGCCGGCAACGAAGACGAAGATATCCGCCGCGCCGCCCCCGAACAGTTCGCCGAAGAGCTGGAGGACGTGCGCTGGGGCCAGTTCTCGCTGGAAACCTCGCGCTGGCTGCTGGCCCGTGCCTGGACCGTGGAGCGCAAAGGCCGTGGCGAGCGCCAGGGCAAGGCGCAGCTGGCAAGCTGGCTGGCGCACCTGCTGGGCGAAGAAGGCCGAGCGTTGAAGCTGCCGCTGTACACCCAGCGGCCGGAAGACCTGGCCGAGCAACTGCCGCGTATCGAGCAGCTGCTGGCCTGGCTGCACCATGCTCGTCAGGTGCTGGAGGCGCCCCAGATGGACCGCCTGTATGGCGACCTGAAGAAGCTGCATGAGCTGGCTGAGCAGCCGATCAGCGATGAAGTACTGGAAGCGCGTATCGAGCAGGCTCGGGCGGTGGATCAGAGCCGCGGCTGGAAGCACCTGCTCAAGGCTTGATACCGCGTCGCCTGCTTCGCAGCACAAGGCTGCTCCTACAGGGCACCGATATCCCCTGTAGGAGCAGCCTTGTGCTGCGAAGACCTCACCGCGACAGTGGCAAGCTGGTGGTGGACTTGATCTCCGACAGCGCCACGATCGAGTTCACCTCCTGAATCCCCGGCACGTTCGACAGCTTTTCGAAGAAGAACCGTTCATAAGCCTCGATATCCGGGGTGACGATGCGCAACAGAAAGTCCACCGACCCCATCAGCACATAACACTCCAGCACCTCCGGAAACCCGCGGATCGCGTCGGTGAACTCTGTGAAGTTGGAGCGCCCGTGGGCGTTCAGTTTCACCTCGGCGAAAATCTGCGTGTTCAGGCCGACCTTCTTGCGGTCCAGCAAGGTCACCTGCCCACGAATCACTCCCTCCTCCTTCAACCGTTGGATACGCCGCCAGCACGGCGATTGCGACAGCCCCACGCGTTCGGCGATCTGCGCGCTGGACAGCGAAGCGTCCTCCTGCAACAGTTCGAGGATACGGCGGTCGTAGGCGTCCAGCTCGCTCTGCATCAATAATTCTCCTGAACAGCACTTTATGAATAGGGCAATTCGCCAATACAGCGAAATGATCAAATCATAGCGAAAAATTACCGCCGCCAACGTGCAAGAATTTCTCCCACATTTGCGGAGACCAGCATGAACGCACAGCCCCGTACCGACGCCTGGGCCGCCAACAGCGCCCACAGCACCGTGCACTATCGCCTGCAGGCCGAGGCCGAGCCTGACAGCCTGTGCCGGGTGCTCAACCTGTTTGCCCTGCAGTTCCTGACCCCGCACAGCGTGCAGGTCAGCCAGCAGGATGACTGGCTGGATATCGAGGTCCGCATCGGTGGCCTGAGCTGGCACCGGGCCGAGGTGATTGCGCAGAAACTGCGCAACCTGGTGTGTGTGGGCGAGGTGAGCCTGAGCAACCTGCAGCGGGTGGAACTGGCGGTGGTCTGAGCCATGCTCGGTGCTTGTGCCGGCCTCTTCGCGGGTAAACCCGCTCCCACAGGTACTGCACAACATTCAAGTTTGTGCGGTCCTGTGGGAGCGGGTTTACCCGCGAAGAGGCCGGCACAAGCCAAGCAAAATTTCGAAACCTTTCACCCTCGGTAACCCTCCCTCGCCCGGCTAGCCTTGATCAGCACTCCCCTATCAGGCACGGACGCCAACCATGCACACTCCCGACAACCCGGCACTCGACCTCAAGCGCGTGCTCCAGGTCCTGCTCGCCGACCAGCACCTGCACGCCAACGACACCCTGCAGGTACTCGAGCACGCCGCCACTCACCCCACCGCCCACCCGCTGGAACAGATCGCCGCCTGCGCCCTGGGAGACCGCCGGCACCCTGGCCAGTCCCTGGACCTGGACCGCCTCTGCCAATGGCTGGCCAACAAGGTCGGCCAGCCCTACCTGCGCATCGACCCGCTGCAACTGGACCTGCCCCAGGTCACCGGCCTGATATCCCCGGCCTTCGCCCAGCGCCACGGCATCCTTATCGTCGCCGCCGACGCCTCCAGCGTCACCGTCGCCAGCGCCCAGCCCTACCAGGACGACTGGCTGGCCGACCTCACTCGCAGCCTGGGCCGGCCGATCCGGCGCGTGCTGGCCAACCCGCAGCAGGTCCGCCAGGCAGGGCAGTCGTTCCACCGCCTGGCCCAATCGGTAAAGGGCGCGCAACACCAGCAGTCAGCCAGCCTGGGCGAACTCGAACAGCTGCTGGAGCTGGGCAAGCGCCAGGCCGAGGCCAGTGCGGACGACGCGCACATCGTGCATATCGTCGACTGGCTGCTGCAGTACGCCATCGAGCAACGCGCCAGTGATATCCACCTGGAACCACGCCGCGAACTGGGCCAGCTGCGCTACCGCATCGACGGCCTGCTGCACAACGTCTATGCCTTCCCTGCCGGCGTGACCTTGGCGCTGGTCAGCCGCCTGAAACACCTGGGGCGCATGGACGTCGCGGAAAAGCGCCGGCCGCAGGATGGCCGGCTGCAAAGCCGCCTGCCTGGCGGCGGCGAGGTGGAACTGCGGCTGTCGACCTTGCCGACGCCGTTCGGCGAGAAACTGGTGCTGCGCCTGTTCGACCCGCAACAGTTGCAAGAAGGCTTCGACCGGCTCGGCCTGGACGGGGCGCAACTGGACCAGTGGCAAGGCCTGCTGCGTCATCGTCAGGGCATCATCCTGGTTACCGGCCCCACCGGGTCCGGCAAGACCAGCACGCTTTACGCCAGCCTCAAGCTGCTGGCCACGCCGCAGGTCAACCTGTGCACCATCGAAGACCCGATCGAGCGCCTGGAACCCGCCTTCAATCAGTTGCAGGTGCAACCCGCCCTGGACCTGGGATTCGCCAATGGTGTGCGGGCCATGCTGCGCCAGGACCCGGACATCATCATGATCGGCGAAATCCGTGATCGCGAGACCGCCCTGGTGGCGGTGCAGGCAGCCCTGACCGGGCACCTGGTGCTGTCGACCCTGCATACCAACGACGCCTGTGGCGCGATCACCCGCCTGCAGGAACTGGGTGTGGCCGACTACCTGATCAAGGCGACGCTGGTGGGGGTCATGGCCCAGCGGCTGGTGCGCACACTGTGCGCGGATTGCCGGGGTGATACAGCGCTGCGCGAAGGGCAGCCATGCCGTACCTGTCGTGGCACGGGGTTCCATGGCCGCACAGGGTTGTTCGAGCTGCTGATACCCAGCGACAGCCTGCGCGCCCTGATAGGCCCGGACAGCGATCTGGCCAGTTTGCGGCGCCAGGCCGTGGCCGATGGCTTGCTCGATCTGCGCCGCTGCGGCGATGCCAAGGTAGCCTGCGGGCAGACCCGCCAAGAGGAAGTGCTACGGGCCTGTTCCTGAGCAAAAATCCTTTGTATTCAAGGAACTTGCACCCCTGCGGCAGGATCAAATCGCGCATCTTCAACCCTCACCCTTCGAGGTGTTTCAACATGCGTTTCAAAACCGCCATCGCTGCCGCTGCCTTGCTTTCGCTGCCTATCGGCTCGGCCATGGCCGATACCTTCTGGCGTAACGTGATGACTACTGGTGCTACCACGGCATCGAGCTACCTGACTTCCGGGGATCACAAGCTGGTGATGGCGGCGCAGGATGACGCCGGCAGCTTCGTGGCCAGCGAAGGCGCGATCCGTGGGCCGTTCCTCGAAGCGGCGATTCGCCAGGCCCGCGCGGAGAACCCAGGGATGCAGGCTTCCGACATGGAACTGGCCAAGGCCATCCTGGCCAAGAATGCGGTAGCCGAGTAACCGCGTCGCCTGCTTCGCGGGTGAACCCGCTCCCACAGGTACTGCACAGTATTCGAAACTTGTACAAGCCCTGTAGGAGCGGGTTTACCCGCGAAGGGGCGGGCACAGGCAAACCACAATTAGCGATACGCCTCCACCGGCACACAAGCACAGAACAGATTCCTGTCCCCATAAACGTTGTCGACCCGGTTCACCGCTGGCCAGTACTTGTGCTGGCGCACGTGAGCACTGGGCGCCACCGCCTGCTCCAGGCTGTAAGGCCTGTCCCACACCGTCAGCACATCGGCCAGGGTATGCGGCGCATGCTTGAGCGGGTTGTTCTCCGCAGGCCAGTTGCCCTCCTGAACTTCGCCAATTTCCGCCCTAATCGCCAGCATCGCCTCGACGAAGCGGTCCAGTTCAGCCTTCGATTCACTCTCGGTCGGCTCGACCATCAGCGTGCCCGGCACCGGGAACGACATGGTCGGGGCATGGAAGCCATAGTCCATCAGGCGCTTGGCCACGTCCTCTTCGCTGATGCCGGTCAGCGCCTTCAGCGGCCGCAGGTCGAGGATGCACTCATGCGCCACCCGCTGGTTGCGCCCGCGGTAGAGCACCGGGAAAGCACCACCCAGCTGGCTGGCCAGGTAATTGGCCGAGAGGATCGCCACCTCGCTGGCATCGGCCAGTTGCGGGCCCATCATCGCTATGTACATCCAGCTGATCGGCAAAATGCTCGCACTGCCCCAGGGCGCAGCACTGACCGCGCTGTTGTTCGGGTCCAGGCCGGGTACCGGCACCACCGGATGGCTGGCAACGAACGGCTTGAGGTGCGCGCGAATGCCGATCGGGCCCATGCCCGGGCCGCCACCACCGTGGGGGATGCAGAAGGTCTTGTGCAGGTTCATGTGTGAAACGTCGGCGCCGATATCCGCCGGACGCGCCAGGCCCACCTGGGCATTGAGGTTGGCGCCATCCATGTACACCTGGCCACCATGCTGGTGGACCACTTCGCAGATTTCGCGAATCCCCTCCTCGTACACGCCGTGGGTCGATGGGTAAGTGATCATCAGGCACGACAACCGATCGCCGGCCGAGTGGGCCTTGGCCTTGAGGTCGGCCAGGTCGACGTTGCCATCGTCATCGCAATCGACGATCACCACCTCCATGCCGGCCATTTGCGCCGATGCCGGGTTGGTGCCGTGGGCCGACGACGGGATCAGGCACAGCGTGCGTTGCGGCTGGTGGCGGCTGCGATGATAGCGGGTAATGGCCATCAGGCCGGCATACTCGCCCTGGGCGCCGGAGTTGGGCTGCATGCAGATGGCATCGAAGCCGGTAATGGCGCACAGCCAGCTTTCCAGTTCGTCGATCATCGCCTTGTAGCCGGTGGCCTGGGCCGCCGGGGCAAACGGGTGCAGCTGGGCAAAGCCAGGCCAGGTGATGGGGATCATCTCGCTGGTAGCGTTGAGCTTCATGGTGCACGAGCCCAGCGGGATCATCGACTGGTTCAGCGCCAGGTCCTTGTTCTCGAGTTGCTTGAGGTAGCGCAGCATCTCGGTTTCGCTGTGGTGCAGGTTGAACACCGGGTGGGCGAGAAACGGCGTGCGCCGCACCAGGCTGGCAGGGATGCCTTCGGGCAGGGCCAGCTGGTCGAGTGCGGCTATATCCAGGCCGTGATCCACCCCCAGGAAGATATCGAACAGGCGCAGCACCGTCTGCTCCGAGCAGGTCTCGTCCAGGCTCACGCCCAGATGCCCGCGGCCAAGGATTCGCAGGTTGATCTGGGCGGCCTCGGCGCTTTCGATGATGGCCGCCTGGGCACCGCCGACGTCCAGGGTAAGGGTGTCAAAGAAGTGCTGGTTGAGGCGTTTGATGCCCTTGGCCTCAAGGCCGGCGGCCAGGATGAAGGTCAGCCGGTGCACGCGCTGGGCAATGCGCTGCAGGCCTTCGGGGCCATGGTATACCGCATAGAAGCCGGCAATGTTGGCCAGCAGCACCTGGGCCGTGCAGATGTTGGAGTTGGCCTTCTCGCGGCGGATATGCTGCTCGCGGGTCTGCAGGGCCATGCGCAACGCGGTGTTGCCACGGGCATCGCGCGACACGCCGATGATGCGCCCCGGCATGGCTCGCTTGTAGTCATCGCGGCAGGCGAAATAGGCCGCGTGGGGGCCGCCATAGCCCATCGGTACGCCAAAGCGCTGGGTCGAGCCCAGCACCACATCGGCACCCAGCTCCCCAGGCGGTGCCAGCACCACCAGGCTGAGCAGGTCGGCGGCAACGCAGGCCAGGGCATGCTGGCTGTGCAAATGGTCGATCAGCGGGCGCAGGTCGCGCACCTCGCCGTGGGTATCCGGGTACTGCAGCAAGGCCCCGAAAACCGCGTGTTTGCCTAGGTTATCCACAGAGTCGACGATCAGCTCGAAGCCGAAGCCCTCGGCACGGGTCTTGAGTACCGACAGGGTTTGCGGGTGACAGTGCTCGTCGGCGAAGAAGGCATTGCTCTTGTTGCGCGCCACCCGCTTGGCCAGGGCCATTGCCTCGGCGGCGGCGGTGGCTTCGTCGAGCAGCGAGGCATTGGCCAGGGCCAGCCCGGTGAGGTCGATGACCATCTGCTGGAAGTTCAGCAGCGCCTCCAGCCGGCCTTGGGCAATCTCGGGCTGATAGGGCGTGTAGGCGGTGTACCAGCCCGGGTTCTCCAGCACGTTGCGCAGGATGACCGTGGGGGTGATGGTGCCGTGGTAGCCCATGCCGATCAGGCTGGTCCAGACCTGGTTCTGCCCGGCGTAACCGGCGAGCTTGGCCAGAGCGGCCTGTTCGTCCAGTGCCGGCGGCAGGTCGAGGGGGCGATTGAGGCGGATGTCTGGCGGTACGGTCTGCTCGATCAGCTCACTGCGGCTGGCGACACCCAGCGCGTTGAGCATGGCCTGCTGCTCCGTGGCATCCGGGCCCAGGTGGCGACGCAGGAATGGGTTGAGCTCTTGCAGTTGATGCAGGGATGGCGACTGGGACATGACGACGCTCTCTTCCTGGAACAGCTCTCATGGAGACTTACAAGTCTAGGAAGGGATTGCCGATTCTGCGGGGAAAGTTGCTCGCAGGCCCGGCCTCTTCGCGGCTAAAGCCGCTCCCACAGGGACCGCACAGGTATCAGACGCTGTGCAGTCCCTGTGGGAGCGGCTTTAGCCGCGAAGAAGGCGACGCGGTCTTACTCGCCGATCGCGGCCTTGTAGCCCGCAGCATCCAGCAGCTTGTCCAGCTCGGCCGGGTTGCTTGGCTTCAGCTTGAAAATCCACGAATCGTAAGGTTCTTCGTTGAGCAGCTCAGGGCTGTCAGCCAGCTCTTCGTTGACCGCAATCACTTCGCCACCGACCGGGGCGTAGATGTCCGAAGCGGCCTTGACCGACTCGACCACACCGGCCGCATCGCCAGCGGCGAATACCTTGCCGACTTCGGCCAACTCGACGAACACCACGTCACCCAGGGCTTGCTGGGCGTGGTCGCTGATACCCACGGTCACGGTGCCGTCGGCTTCCAGGCGAGCCCACTCGTGGCTTTCGGCAAAACGCAGGTCGGCGGGGATATTGCTCATGTCTTGAATTCCTCGATTGGCTCAGCGGTAGGCCCGCCGGTTAAAAATTGTTCAGATCAGGATCTTGCCGTGGCGCACGAAGGTCGGCTTGACCACCCGCACCGGGTACCACTTGCCGCGAATTTCCACCTCGGCCCGGTCGCCGGTCGCCATGGGCACGCGCGCAAGGGCAATGGACTTGCTCAGCGTAGGCGAGAAACTACCACTGGTGATCTCCCCTTCGCCAATCCCGGCTACACGCACCACCTGGTGGGCACGCAGCACGCCGCGCTCTTCCAGCACCAGACCGACCAGTTTTTCCTGCACGCCGTGCTCGATTTCCGCCAGCAGCCCGGCGCGGCCGATGAAGTCGCGCTCGGCCGGCTCCCAGGCGATGCTCCAGCCCAGGTTGGAGGTAAGCGGGGTGTGGGTTTCGTCGATGTCCTGGCCGTACAGGTTCATGCCGGCTTCCAGGCGCAGGGTATCGCGGGCACCAAGGCCGCTGGGGGCGATACCGGCACCGACCAGGTCGTTGAAGAAGGCCACGGCCTGCTCGCCGGGGAGGATGATCTCCAGGCCGTCTTCACCGGTATAACCGGTGCGGGCAATGAACCAGTCGCCTTCGGCAAAGCCTTCGAAAGGACGCAGTTCGCGGATCAGCGCCGCACGCGAGGGGCTGAGCAGGGCTGCAACCTTTTCTCGAGCATGCGGGCCCTGGATGGCAAGGATGGCCAGGTCTGGACGGGGCAGGAAGTTCACGGCGAAACCGGCCCGCTGCTGCTCTAGCCATTCGAGCACTTTGGCTCGGGTGGCGGCATTGGTGACCAGGCGGTAGCCGTTTTCCATGCGGTAGACGAGCAAGTCGTCGATTACCCCACCCTGCTCGTGGAGCAGCGGGCTGTACAGTGCCTTGCCGACGTCGTCGAGGCGGGCCACGTCGTTGGCCAGCAAACGCTGCAGCCAAACGCAGGCATCGTTGCCATCGACGTCGATCACGGTCATGTGGGAAACATCGAACACCCCGCAATCGCTGCGCACCTGATGGTGCTCCTCGACCTGCGAGCCATAGTGCAGGGGCATGTCCCAGCCACCGAAATCGACCGTCTTGGCGCCAAGCGCCAGGTGCAGGTCATACAAAAGCGTGCGCTGTCCCATGGGTTTCTCCTTCCGGGCGTGGCGAAGCGGCGGCGGTCGATGACGTCGGGTCGTCAGCTCTTCTTGTGTAGGACCCGCCGCGCGAATGCCGCGCATTGTAGCCGCAAGGGCGCGGGCTGGCACCCTCAGTGACTGTGACCGGGTCGACGTGCCGAACGGCGGATCAGGCCGATGACCGGCAGCAGGCCCACCAGCACCAGGGTCAGTGCCGGCAACGATGCACGCGCCCACTCGCCCTCGCTGGTCATCTCGAACACCCTTACCGCCAAGGTGTCCCAGCCGAACGGGCGCATCAGCAAGGTGGCCGGCATTTCCTTGAGCACGTCGACGAACACCAGCAGGGCGGCGCTGAGCGCGCCAGGCACCAGCAGCGGCAGATACACCTTGAAAAACAAACCCGCGCCACCGACGCCCAGGCTGCGGGATGCCTCGGGCAGTGACGGGCGGATACGCTCCAGGCTGCTCTCCAGCGGCCCGTAGGCCACCGCGATGAAGCGCACCAGGTAGGCCAGCAGCAACGCCGCCAGGCTGCCCAGCAGCAGCGGCTTGCCGGCACCGCCCAGCCAGCTGGACAGCGGGATGACCAGGTGGTTGTCGAGGTAACTGAAGGCCAGCATGATCGACACCGCCAGCACCGAGCCGGGCAAGGCATAGCCCAGGTTGGCCAGGCCTACCCCGGCGCGGATACCGCCCGTCGGCGCCTGGCGCCGGGCAAAGGCCAGCAGCAATGCCACGCACACCGTGACCAGCGCCGCCATGCCGCCCAGGTACAGGGTGTGCAACACCAGGCCGACATAGCGCTCGTCCAGGTCATGCCGGCCGCGCTGCCAGAACCACGCCAGCAGTTGCAGCAGCGGGATGACGAAGGCGCAGGCGAACACCAGCAAGCACCAACCGCTGGCCAGCAACGCCTTGAACCCGCGCAGGTGGTACAGCGCCTGCCCGCGCGGCCGCTCGTTGCCGCTGCGGCTGGCCCCCCTGGCACGGCGCTCGCCATACAGCACCAGCATCACCGCCAGCAGCAGCAGGCTGGCCAGCTGGGCCGCGCTGGACAGGCTGAAGAAGCCGTACCAGGTCTTGTAGATGGCCGTGGTGAAGGTGTCGAAGTTGAACACCGCCACCGCGCCGAAGTCGGCCAGGGTTTCCATCAGGGCCAGGGCAATACCGGCGCCGATCGCGGGCCGTGCCATGGGCAGGGCCACACGCCAGAACGCTTGCAACGGGGACAGCCCCAGCACCCGCGCGGCTTCCATCAGGCCCTTGCCCTGGGCCAGGAATGCGCTGCGCGCCAGCAGGTAGACATAGGGGTAGAACACCAGCACCAGAACGACGATCACCCCGCCGGTGGAGCGAACCCGCGGCAGGCGCATCGGCCCGAACACCTCGCGCAGGGCACTCTGCACCGGGCCGGCGAAGTCCAGCAGGCCGACGAAGACGAACGCCAGTACATAGGCCGGGATGGCGAACGGTAGCATCAGCGCCCAGTCCAGCCAGCGCCGGCCAGGGAACTCGCAGAGGCTGGTCAGCCAGGCCAGGCTGACGCCCAGCACGGTGACGCCGATGCCCACACCCACCACCAGCGTCAGGGTATTGCCCAGCAGGCGAGTCATCTGGGTGTCGAGCAGGTGCGACCAGATCTGCAGGTCGATCGACTGCCAGGACAGCAGCAGGACGCTCAGGGGCAGGAGCACCAGGGCGGCGACCAGGGTGACCGGGAGGTACCAGCGGCGTTGGGGGGCGTGGGGCAAGTTGAATGTCTCTGTGGCTGATTTGCGACCGCTATGCGGTCGTTCGCGGGCACGCCCGCTCCCACAGAGATCGAGTAAACCTGTGGGAGCGGGCATGCCCGCGAAGAGGCCCTGAAAGGCCCCGGAAGGATAAAGCCTGGCGCTTAGTTCCAGCCAGCCCGATCCATCAAACGAATCGCTTCAGCCTGGCGCTTGCCAGCGATTTCCACCGGAATGCTGTCAGCCTTGAAGCTGCCCCACGCTGCCACTTCTTCCGATGGCTTGACCTTCGGGTTGGCCGGGAACTCCTGGTTGATGTCGGCGAACAGCTTCTGCGCCTCTTCACCAGTCATCCATTCAACCAGCTTCTTCGCTGCCTCCGGGTGTGGCGCATGCTTGGTCAGGCCGATGCCCGACAGGTTCACATGCACGCCACGGTCACCCTGGTTGGGCCAGAAGATTTTCACCGGCAGTTTCGGGTTCTGGTTGTGCAGGCGGCCGTAGTAATAGGTGTTGACCACGCCCACGTCGCACTGGCCGGCCTCGATGGCCTGGATCACTGCGTTGTCGTCGGAGAACACGTCGGTGGACAGGTTGTTGACCCAGCCTTTGACGATCTGCTCGGTCTTCGCCTCGCCGTGGGTTTCGATCAGGGTGGCGGTCAGCGACTGGTTGTATACCTTCTTCGCCGTGCGCAGGCACAGGCGGCCTTCCCACTGCTTGTCGGCCAGGGCTTCGTAGGTGCTCAGCTCTTGCGGCTTGACCCGCTCGGTGGAGTAGATGATGGTGCGCGCGCGCAGGCTCAGGCCGGTCCAGTCGTGGGACGAGGCGCGGTACTGCGACGGGATGTTCTGGTCGATGATGTCTGACTTGATCGGCTGCAGGATGCCCATCTGCTCAGCCTGCCACAGGTTGCCGGCATCGACGGTCAGCAGCAGATCGGCCACGCCGTTTTCGCCCTCGGCCTTGATGCGCTGCATCAGCGGGGCTTCCTTGTCGGTGATGAACTTGATCTTGACCCCAGTCTTGGCGGTATAGGCATCGAACACCGGCTTGATCAGCTCGTCGATGCGCGAGGAGTACACCACCACTTCGTCCGCTGCCTGGGCGGTGCCGCCGAACAGGGTCAAGGCCAGGGCGGCCAGTAGGGGCTTGCGTGGCAACATGGAAAGCACTCCTCGGATCGTATGAGAGGCGCAAATGGTAGTGAATCCCATTTTCCGACTCATCTACCTAGCCGTTACCGGATGTTGCAGAACTTGCTTCGTCTGTGTAGGAGCAGCCTTCTGCTGCGAAAGGGCCGGCAGCCCAATCTGAATGATTGGCTGGCTTCCCGGGCCTCTTCGCAGCACAAGGCTGCTCCTACAGCTCATCGTGCAAGACCTTCAGGCTTTGGCCAGATCCGGCAGGTCACCGCTCAAACCCAGCGCCTGCCGCACGAACATCGCCTTGGCCTCCGGCATCTGCTCCACCAGCTTCAACCCGCTGTTACGCAACCAGCGCAACGGCAACGGGTTGGCCTGGAACAACCGCTCGAACCCTTCCATCGCCGCCATCAGCGCCAGGTTGTGCGGCATGCGCCGTCGCTCGTAACGGCTCAGTACCTTCACATCCGCCAGCCGCTCGCCACGCTCGCAGGCGTTGACCAGCACCTCGGCCAGCACTGCAGCATCGAGGAAGCCCAGGTTGACGCCCTGCCCGGCCAGCGGGTGAATGGTGTGCGCGGCATCGCCGATCAATGCCAGGCCTTCATCCACATAGCGCTTGGCGTGGCGCTGGCGCAGCGGCACGCACACCCGAGGGTCGGCCTGCAGTACATCACCCAGGCGCCCCTCGAAAGCCCGCTCAAGGGCCTTCAGGAACGCAGCTTCATCCAGCGCCATCAACTGCTCGGCATGCTCCGGCGTGGTCGACCACACGATCGAGCACCAGTCCTGCTGGCCGTCGCGGGTCAGCGGCAGGAACGCCAATGGTCCTTCGTCGGTAAAGCGCTGCCAGGCCGTGGCCTGGTGCCCGGCGCTGCAACGCACGCTGGTGACAATGGCGTGGTGCAGGTAATCCCACTCGCGGGTTTCGCAGCCGGCCAGGCGCCGCACTGCCGAGTTGGCACCGTCGGCCGCGATCACCAGCGGCGCACGCAGCTGGCGGCCATCGGCGAGGGTCAGCAGCCACTCGTCGCCGGAGCGGCGCAGCTGCTCGAGCCGCGCATTGGGCAGCAGGCCGATATCGCTGTCATGCAGGCGCTCCAGCAGGCCATCCTGCACCACCCGGTTCTCGACGATGTGGCCGAGCACCTGGGCATGCACGCTGGCAGCCGAGAAGTGAATCTGCCCGGTGCCGCTGCCATCCCACACATGCATGTCCGAGTATGGCGTGGCACGCCGCCGGGCAATGCCATCCCAGGCGCCAAGGCGCTCGAGGATGCGCTGGCTGGCTGCCGACAGCGCGCTGACACGCGGCTCGAACGGGGCCTGGGCATCGAACGGCTTGACCGTCAGCGGGCCGCCGTCGAGCAAGAGGATTTGCAAGCCACTGTGGCGCAACGCCAGGGCCAGGGCGCTGCCGACCATACCGGCACCGACAATCAACAGATCTGCGCGCATTTCCATGCCTTACGCCAGCCTCGCTTGCGGCTTGAGCCGCACATATAGGGTTTTATCGACCCGCGCCACCAGCTCGCCGGCGCCGTCGCGGATATCGACCTGCAAACGCGGCAGGCACTTCTTGCCGGTGGCAGTCTGCTGGCGAATTTCGTCCAGCAGCGCGTCATCGACGTGGAGTTCGGCATACACCGGGCCTTTGCCCGGCGAAATGAAATCGATGCTGGCGGCCTTGTCCCAGACGATGTAGTCACGCCCCAGCTGCTCGATCAACAGCAGCATGTAGAACGGGTCGACCATGCCGTACAGGCTGCCGCCGCACTGGGTGCCGACGTAGTTGCGGTTCCAGCGGGTCAGCTTCATCGCCACCTTGACGCTGCGCAGGTCCGGGCTGATGTGCTGTACGCGGATACCAGCGCCGAGGTGCGGCGGGAACAGGTTCAGCCGCCAGCGCAACAGGCACGCCCGGCGCGCCAGCCTGCGCGTGTTGTCACTCATGCCTGACCTCGCGGATCGGGGCGGGTGCCCAGGCCCATGGCCTGGCGGGCGAACCAGCTTTTGGCCGGTGGCAGCAGGTCGAGCCCGAGCAGGCCAAGGTTGCGGCCGGCGGCCAGCAATGGCTGGCTGCTGCCGAACAGACGGGTGACCTGGTCGGAAAAGCCGATGGTCATGGCTTGGTCCACGCGCTGGCGCTGGTGGTAGGCCCGCAATGTTGTCAGGTCGCCAGGCTGCTGCGGGCCGGCCAGCAGCGCCTCGGCAAGCGCCTGCACGTCACGCAGCGACAGATTGAAGCCTTGGCCGGCAATAGGGTGCAGGCTGTGCGCGGCGTTACCCAGCACCACCAGATGCGGCCGCACCTGCTCCTGGGCCTCGATCAGCGACAGTGGGTAGAGGTGCCGCGCGCCGACCTGGCGCAAGGCGCCCAGGCGATAGCCGAACACGCCCTGCAGTTCACGCAGGAAATTGCGCTCGTCGATGTCGGCCAGACGCCGCGCGTCCATGCCCTGGCGGGTCCAGACCAGCGCGCAGCGGTTATCCGGCAGCGGCAGCAGGGCCATGGGGCCTTCTTCGGTGAAACGTTCGAAGGCCTGGCCGCCGTGGGCCTCGCCCGGGGTTATGTTGGCGATCAGCGCGCTCTGTTGGTAGGGCGTGTGGCGCACGTGGATACCCAGTTGTTCGCGCAGGCCGGAACGGCCACCGTCGGCCAGTACAGCCAGGTCGCACTCCAACTGGGTGTCATCGTTCAGCTGCAGGCGGTAACCACCTTCGATGGCCTGCATCGCAGTCACTTCCGCCGGGCAGCGCCAGCTCACCACCTCGCTGTCCAGCCCTTGCCAAAGGCACTGGCCCAGCCAGGCGTTTTCCACCACGTAGCCAAGCGCCGGCACACCCTCTTCCCGGGCATCCAGGCGGGTGGCACCGAAACGGCCGCGGTCGGATACGTGAATCTGCCGGATTGGCTCGGCGCGATGGCCGATGGCCTGCCACAGGCCCAGATGCTGGTAGATCTGCTGGGTACCGAACGACAGTGCCGACGAACGCGCGTCGTAGCTGGGCTGGAAGCTGTCACCGGGGGCGAACGGCTCGATCAGCAGGATCTTCCAACCTCGCGCCTTGGCCCCCGCCTGCAGGGCCAGGGCCAGGCTCGCGCCCACAAGGCCGCCACCGATGATCGCCAGGTTTACCCGATTCATGCCGCGTCCTTGCGGGCGGCCTGCATCAGCGCCTCGATCTCGGCGACCGTGCGCGGCACGCCCGAAGTCAGGATTTCACAGCCTTGCCTGGTCACTACCACGTCGTCCTCTATCCTTACACCAATGCCGCGCCATTTCTTGGCCACGGCCTGATTGTCGGCGCCTATGTAGATGCCCGGCTCGACGGTCAGTGCCATGCCGGGTTCGAGCACCCGCCACTCGCCGCCCACCTTGTACTCGCCCACATCGTGCACATCCATGCCCAGCCAGTGCCCGGCGCGGTGCATGTAGAAGGCACGATAGGCCTCGCTGTCGATCAGCGCCTGTACCTCGCCCGTCAGCAGGCCCAGTTCCACCAGGCCCTCGGTGATGACCCGCACGGTCGCCTCATGGGCGTGGTTCCAGTGCTTGCCGGGGGCAATTTCGGCAAACGCCGCGGCCTGGGCCTTGAGCACCAGCTCGTAGATGGCCTTCTGCTCCGGCGAAAAGCGCCCGCTGACCGGGAAGGTGCGAGTGATGTCACTGGCGTAGCAGTCGATCTCGCAGCCGGCGTCGATCAGCACCAGGTCGCCATCCTTGAGCGGGGCGTCGTTCTGCTGATAGTGCAGGATGCAGCCATTGCGCCCGGCCGCGACGATCGAGCCGTAGGCCGGCATCTTCGCCCCGCCCTTGCGGAATTCGTAGTCCAGCTCGGCTTCCAGGCTGTATTCGTGCAACCCGGCCCGGCAGGCCTGCATGGCTCGCACGTGGGCCCGCGCCGAGATGTCTGCGGCAGCGCGCATCACCTTCACTTCCGCTGCCGATTTATACAGACGCATGTCGTGCAGCAGATGATCCAGCGCAACGAACTCGTTCGGCGGCTGGGCACCCAGGCGGGCCTTGGAGCGGATCACGTTGATCCAGTCCATCAGCCGGCGATCGAACTCGGGGTTGCTGCCCATGGCGCTGTACACCCGCTCACGGCCTTCGATCAGGCCCGGCAGGATCTCGTCGATGTCGGTGATGGGGAAGGCATCGTCGGCGCCAAAATCGCGCACCGCACCTTCCTGGCCGGCACGCAGGCCGTCCCACAGCTCGCGCTCGGGGTTGCGTTCACGGCAGAACAGCACGTATTCGCCATGCTCGCGACCGGGAATCAGCGCAATCACCGCTTCCGGCTCGGGGAAACCACTGAGGTACTGGAAGTCGCTGTCCTGGCGGTAAACGTGCTCGACGTCGCGGTTACGGATGGCAACCGCGGCGGCGGGCAGGATGGCGATGCTGTTGGGGACCATCTGCGCCATCAGCGCCTTGCGCCGACGGGCATACTCGGCCTTGGGAATGTGGCTCATGGGCAGACTACCCCTGGTTGATCAGTGCAGCGATGGCTTGGGTGCAGGGGCGGCCGGCTTGGCCAGCTCGGAGAACAGCAGCAACGGCGCCACACGCAGGTATTCCATGACTTCCATGTAATCGCTCTCGCCATCCTCGGACTCCTCGAGGGCTTCCTGGACCTGGGAAATGGCCACCAGGTCCTGCAGCACTTCCTTGGCCTCGTCGGACAGGTCCTTGCCACCGGCATTCAGGCCGAAACCGGTGATGAAGCCCTGGCACCACTGGCCCAGCGCGGTGGCGCGATCGCTCAGGGCGGCGTCGTCGGAAGGCAGCAGCAGGACGATCGCCATGTCGTCGCTGGTCAGTTCGCCCTTGACCATTTCCTGCAGGCCGACCAGGGCGTTGCGCACAGTGTCACCGGGCTCGGTTTCCAGTAGCTGGGCGGCATCGGCCAGCCAGCCGTCGGCGTCGAAGCCGGCACCGGCGCAGCTGCGGCCGATCAGCAGGCCGTGCAGTTCGGCCGGGGTTACAGGATGGCCATTGCTGGACAGCAGCATGGCGAAGGCGATGTAGGGCGATTGGGTATTGGGCATGGGCAGCTAGGCGCCAGACGGCGCAATGACTAGAATGGAGACCTTGTATCCTAGCACCGGCAGGCGCGCCAAGACCATCGGCACTGGCCGTCGCCGCCCAGGGAGAGGCATCATCGCCAGGTGACTCAACGACGGAGCGAATCGAGTGCAACCCACGCAAGAGAACGACCTGCAGGCACTGATGAGCCGATTCGAGTTGCTGATCGAACGTGTCGAGCAACTAAAACGGCAAAATGCACTCCTAGTAGCTCAGGAAAAGTCCTGGCGCGAAGAGCGCGCCCACCTCATCGAAAAGAACGAGATCGCCAAGCGCAAGGTCGAGTCGATGATTTTACGCCTCAAGGCTCTGGAGCAAGACTCATGAGTTCAAGCAATAGCGTCACCGTGCAGATCCTCGACAAGGAATATTCGATCATCTGCCCGCCGGAAGAGCGCAACAACCTGGTCAGTGCCGCGCGCTACCTGGACGGCAAGATGCGCGAAATCCGCAGCAGCGGCAAGGTGATCGGCGCCGACCGCATCGCGGTCATGGCAGCGTTGAACATCACCCACGAAATGCTGCACCGCCAGGAAGACCGCAACGATGCCCCGGCAGGCGGCACCACCCGCGAACAGGTGCGCGACCTGCTGGAACGGGTCGACCAGGCACTGTCCGACGACGCGGATACCAAAATCGGCTGAGATTGGTATACTGGCGCCACTCCCTGGGGGATGCGCCAGTCGGTTATGTCCCTGAGCCGATACGCACAACCACGGGGGTTGCACGCTGGGGCCGGTGTGCATGTCCGCCCGACGGAAAGCCTTAACGCCCCCTGCAATCTCCACCTTGAACTTTCGGGTTCAAGGGCTACACCGATAGCGGTCTTATCGGGGAGCCTGAATTCTCTTGCCCGCCCCTTCCGGCGGGCAATTCGTTTTGGCCGACCACGTCGGCCAGCACCTGGGATCGCCCGTGCCATGACCGACACCGCGCAGCTCACCCGCCCCCAGCTCCGTCGCCTGCTCCGCAATGCCCGCCGCGCCCTTACCCCTGCCCAGCAACGCCAGGCCGCCCTTGGCCTGTATCGCCAGCTGGCGCAGCACCCGCTGTTCCGACGCGCCCGGCACATTGCCCTGTACCTGCCCAACGACGGCGAGATCGATCCTTACCTGCTGCTGCGCGAAGCCCAGCGCCGCGGCAAGCGCACCTACCTGCCGGTGCTGCACGCCTGGCCGCGCACGCGCATGGTGTTCCAGCGCTTCGAGCAGGGCGAGAAGCTCAAGCCCAACCGCTTTCGCATTCCCGAGCCGGTCACCGAGCGCAAGCGCCAGCGCCCGATCTGGTCGCTGGACCTGATCCTGCTACCGCTGGTCGGTTTCGACGAAGTGGGCGGTCGCCTGGGAATGGGCGGTGGTTTCTATGATCGCAGCCTGGCCTACCAGGCACGTCGCCAGACCTGGAAAAAACCATTGCTGTTGGGGCTGGCACATGAATGCCAGAAGGTCGAGCGGCTGGCTCAGGCCAGTTGGGATGTACCGCTGCAGGGGACGGTCTCGGACCGTGGCTGGTACCTGGCGCCGCGTTGAGCGGCGCCAGCGGGGGCATCAACGTTGCGGCTGGCTGGCGTCGACCGGCATCTGATAGGCGTTGTCCAGCTTGCGCTCCCAGAACCCTTGCGCATAACCGGTAGTGACCACACCCAGGCCGAAAATGAACACCAAGACCCACAACAGATCCGGCTTGTTACGTTGATTCATCGAAGATTGCCCCCCAGGCAAACTGTTCAGGCTCGGCAATTTTCTGGGTATTGCCGGAGCATCGCGCTTTAAACGGGGCGCATTTTCCGACAACCTGCGTCTGCACGCAAACCTTGACGCCAACCGGCTGTCGGTTTCGTCCAACAGGTTATTTCAAACCTTTTCAGGAGCAGCACCCATGGCCTACTGGCTGATGAAATCCGAGCCCGACGAGCTCTCCATCGAAGCCCTCGGCCGGCTCGGCGAAGCGCGCTGGGACGGCGTGCGCAACTATCAGGCACGCAATTTCCTGCGGGCCATGAGCGTTGGCGACGAGTTCTTCTTCTACCACTCCAGCTGTCCGCAGCCGGGCATCGCCGGCATTGCCAGGATCACCCGCGCAGCCTACCCGGACCCAACCGCGCTGGACCCGCAGAGCCCCTACTACGATGCCAAGGCCACGGCCGACAAGAACCCTTGGAGCGCGGTCGATGTGGCCCATGTGCAAACCCTGCCACGGGTGCTGGAGCTAGGCTGGCTGAAACAGCAGACAGGCCTGGCCGAACTGCCGCTGGTGCAGAAGGGCAGCCGCCTGTCGGTGATGCCGGTGACGCCAGAGCAATGGGCGGTGATTGTCGCTTTGCGTTGAAACTGCGGCTAAGGTCAGTCTTTGCGCAGTTACTCGGTAATGTGGGAGCGGCCTTGCGTCGCGAAAGGGCTGCGAAGCAGCCCCATAGATTTGTGCAGGGGCGCGAAAATCCTGGGGCCGCGTTGCGGCCCTTTCGCGACACAAGGCCGCTCCCACAGGCACCGCATAAGGACTTTGACCGGCATCAACACATCGCTCATGGCCGCAGGCCATGATGCAGTGTGCATGACCGCAAGGATGCAGACCGATGAACCGATACGCCCCCAGGATCTTCGCCACCGCGCTGATCGCCCTACTCGCAGCAGCCGGTGGGCTGGGGTACTGGAAGTCGATCCACGACCAGTTGCCCGAAGGCCTGAGCATGGGCAACGGCCGCCTGGAAGCCACCGAAGTGCAGATCGCCAGCAAAATCCCTGGCCGCCTGGCCGAGGTGCTGGTCGACGAAGGTGACAAGGTGTCTCGCGGCCAACTGCTGGCGCGCATCGACACCCGTACCATGGAAGCCCAGCGCAGCCAGGCCGAAGCCGAAGTGCTGCGCGCCCGGGAAAACTACGCCGCCGCCCAGGCCAGCGTGCAGCTGCGCCAAAGTGAACTGCTGCTGGCCAGCCAGGAGCTCAAGCGCGTGCGTGAGATTTTCCAGCGCAAATACGCTAGCCAGCAGTTGCTCGACCAACAGCAGGCGCGCTTCGACACGGCCAACGCCGCTGTGGTCGCCGCCCGCGCCCAACTGGCGGCGATCAAGGCCGCCATCGGCGCCGCCGAGGCCCAGGTAGCGCAGCTCACCAGCGAAATCGACGACAGCAGTCTGCGCGCACCGATCAACGGCATCATCCAGCTGCGCCTGGCCGAGCCCGGTGAAGTGCTGGGTGCCGGCGGCCGCGTGCTGATGTTGATCGACCCCAGCGACCAGTACATGAACCTTTACCTGCCCGCCTCCACCAGCGGCCGGCTGACCGTCGGCGACCAGGCACGAATCGTGCTCGACGCCCTGCCCGAGCGGGCGCTGCCGGCGAAGGTTGCCTTTGTCGCGGCCAAAGCCCAGTTCACCCCCAAGCAGGTGGAAACCCGCGACGAGAGGCAGAAGCTGGTGTTCCGGGTCAAGCTGCGCCTGACCGACCCGGGCGCCGTGCCGCAGGCCAAGCCGGGCATGCCAGGCGCCGGCTATGTACGCACGGCTGAGGTGGACTGGCCGGCCAACCTGCAATGAACGCCCCGGCATTGCTGGCCGAGGGTATCAGCCATCGCTACGGCGACCTGGTGGCCCTGCATCCCCTCGGGTTCAGCCTGCCGGCGGGCACCCGTTGCGCGCTGATCGGCCCTGACGGGGCTGGCAAATCGACCCTGCTGGGGCTGATCGCCGGCGTCAAGCGCCTGCAACAGGGCGAACTGCAGGTGCTGGGTGGTTCGATCCGCCAGCGGCGCCATCGCGCGGCGCTATACCCGAAAGTGGCGTTCATGCCGCAGGGGCTGGGCAACAACCTGTATCCGGAGCTGTCGATCAGCGAGAACATCCGCTTTTTCGCCACCCTGTTCGGCCTCGGCCGTCGCGAATTCGAACAGCGCATGGCCAACCTGCTACAGGCCACCGACCTGCAGCGCTTTGCCGAGCGCCCGGCGGGCAAACTGTCGGGCGGCATGAAGCAGAAGCTTGGCCTATGCTGCGCGCTGATCCACGAGCCGGACCTGCTGATCCTCGACGAGCCGACCACCGGCGTCGACCCACTGTCGCGGCGGCGCTTCTGGGAGCTGGTCGAACAGGTACGCGCACAGCGCCCGCAACTGACCCTGCTGGTGGCCACCGCCTACATGGAGGAGGCCGAACAGTTCGAGCATTGCCTGATGCTCGATGGCGGCCGCCTGCTGGCCGCCGGCCCCAGCCATGAGCTGGCCGCGGTCACCCCCAGCGGCAAGCTGGACGACGCCTTCACCCACTACCAGGGCGCGGGCAAGGCACAACACCCTCCGCTCATCATCCCGCCGCGCCCGGCCGCTGACAGCCCGGTCGCCATCGAGGCCCACGACCTGACCCTGCGCTTTGGCGATTTCACTGCCGTGAACAAGGTCAGCTTCGCCATTGGCCGCGGCGAGATTTTCGGCTTCCTGGGCTCCAACGGCTGCGGCAAGACCACCACCATGAAAGTGCTTACCGGGCTGATGCCGGCCAGCGAAGGCAGCGCCAGTCTGCTCGGCTGCCCGGTGGATGCCAGCGACCTGGCCACGCGCAAGCGGGTCGGTTTCATGTCGCAGAGTTTTTCGCTGTATGGGGAGCTCAACACCCGGCAGAACCTCACCCTGCATGCACGCCTGTTCGACCTGCCCAAGGCCGAGAGCGCCCGGCGCATCGACGAGCTGATCGAGCGCTTCGACCTGGGTGCCATCGCCGACCAGCCATCCGGCGCCCTGCCCCTCGGCCTGCGTCAGCGCCTGTCACTGGCGGTAGCGGTGCTGCACCGCCCGGAAGTGCTGATCCTCGACGAACCCACCTCCGGCGTCGACCCGGCTGCCCGTGACGACTTCTGGCGCCTGCTGGTGGAGCTTTCACGCGAGCAGGGCGTGACCATTTTCCTTTCTACCCACTTCATGAACGAAGCCCAGCGCTGCGACCGTATCTCGCTGATGCATGCAGGCCGGGTACTGGCCTGCGACACGCCGGATGCCCTGCAACGCCACTACCAGGGCAACACTCTGGAAGACGCGTTCGTGCGCTGCCTGGAACAGGCTCAGGAACTGGCGCCGCAAGCCACCGACAACACCGTGCTGGAGCAGACCGCCACGCCTGCGCCGCCGCTGCGCCAGGGCTTCAGCCTGCGTCGCCTGCTGGCGGTGGCCAGCCGTGAGGGCAAGGAGCTGTTGCGCGACAAGGTGCGCCTGGCCTTCGCCCTGCTGGGGGCGATGTTCATGATGGTGATCTTCGGCTATGGCATTTCACTGGATGTGGAAAACCTCGCCTTCGCCGTACACGACCAGGACCAGAGCCCGCAAAGCCGGGCCTACCTCGAAGCCTTCCGTGGTTCACGCTATTTCGCCGAACAGGCGCCCATCCGCGACACCCGCGAAATGCACCAGCGCCTGCAGCGCTCGGAAATCAAACTGGCACTGGAAATTCCACCCGGCTTCGGCCGCGACCTCTATGCCGGGCGTCAACCGGTGGTGGCCGCCTGGCTCGATGGCGGTATGCCGTTCCGCGCCGAAACCAGCCGCAATTACGTGGAAGCCGTGCACCAGGCCAACCTCGAGCAACTGGCCAAAGCCAGCCCACAGCCGCAGCCGCGCCAGGACCTGGTGCGCCTGGAAACCCGTTTTCGCTACAACCAGGATGTGGTCAGCGTGAACGCCATCGGCCCTGGGGTAATGGCGCTGATCCTGGCCTTCATCCCGGCCATGCTCACCGCGCTGGGTATCGTCCGCGAGAAAGAGCTCGGCTCCATCACCAATTTCTACGCCACACCCCTCACCCGCCTGGAGTTCCTCCTCGGCAAGCAGATGCCCTACCTGGCCGTGAGCCTGGTCAACCTGGCACTGCTGGTGGCGATGAACCGCTGGCTGTTCGCCGTGCCGCTAAAGGGCAGCGTGCTCGCCCTGGCCTGCGGCGGCGTCGCCTACCTGCTGGCTACCACCAGCCTGGGCCTGCTGATCTCGGCCTTCACCCGCACCCAGATCGCCGCCATCCTGGGCACCATGATCATCACCAGCCTGCCGACCATCCAGTTCTCCGGGCTGATCGTGCCACGCTCGTCGCTGGACGGCGCGGCGGCGGTGATGGGCCAACTGTTCCCGGCGGGCTACTTCCTCGATATCGCGGTCGGCACATTCACCAAAGCGCTGGGACTGCGCGAGCTGTGGCCGCAGTGCCTGATCCTGCTCAGCTTCTTTGCCGTGTTCACGGGCCTGAGCCTGGCCATGCTGAAGAAGCAGGAGGCCTGATATGTCACGCCTGAACCACACGCTGCGTCTTGGCCTGAAAGAGCTGACCAGCCTGCGCCATGACAGCGTGCTGCTGTTGTTCCTGCTGTATGCCTTCAGCGTGGCCATTTACATGCCGGCAGCCGGCTCGGTGATCGGCGTGCACAACGCCAGTGTCGCGATGGTGGACGAAGACCACAGCCGGCTATCGCGCAAGCTTGGTGAAGCCCTGCAACCACCCGAGTTCCAGCCCGCCGTGCCACTGGCCCCGCAGCGTCTGGACCAGGCCATGGACAGCGGCCAGTACACCTTCGTGATCAACGTGCCGGTGAACTTCCAGAGCGACCTGCTGGCCGGGCGCTCGCCGGAACTGCAGATCTATGTCGACGCCACGGCCATGAGCCAGGCATTCATGGGTGCCGGCTACATCGGCCGCATCTTCGAACGCGAGTTGCTCGACTACAGCCAGCGCAGCAACACACAGAGCCCGGTGGTAATAAACGCCAAGGCTCTGTTCAACCCCAACCTGGAGGGCGGCTGGTTCCTTGCGGTGATCCAGATCGTCAACAACATCACCATACTGGCGATCATCCTCACCGGCACCGCGTTGCTGCGCGAGCGCGAGCACGGCACCCTCGACCACCTGCTGGTGCTACCGCTGACCGCGCTGGAAATCATGCTGGCGAAGATTGCCAGCAACGCGCTGGTAGTGGTGATCTGTACCTGGATTTCGCTGGTGGTGGTGGTCAAGGGCGCGCTTGGCGTGCCGCTGTCCGGTTCGATGGGCCTGTTCCTGGCCGTGACGGCGCTCTACCTGTTCGCCAGTACCGCACTGGGCATCTTCCTCGCCACCCTGGCGCGCTCGACGCCACAATTCGGCCTGCTGGCGATCCCGGTGATCATCCCGATGCTGTTGCTGTCCGGCGGCAGCACACCGCTGGACAGCATGCCGCAGTGGCTGCAGTGGGTGATGCAGGGGTCGCCGTCGACGCACTTTGTCAGCCTTGGCGCCGCAATTCTGTTTCGTGATGCCGGTTGGACGGTGGTGTGGCCGGACATCCTGGCGCTGGCCGTGATCGGGCTGGTGTTCTTCGGCGTGGCGCTGGCGCGGTTTCGTCGAAGCCTGGCGTCCTGATCCAAATTGGGATCTAGCACAAAGACAAAGGGCGCCTTTCGGCGCCCTACTCACAGACAGGTCGGCTTGTCATCGCCATGCACCTGCCCGGCTCTGTAATTGCTGGTTGAACCAGGATCCGCAGAGTCTTGCAAGCCCCTTACGGGAACGGGCCCATTATCACGCATCGAGCGTTACATTGCCAACAGACTGCACTGTTGCTGGATGTGAGAAACCCAGCGTAAAACCAACAGCAGCCCTCACGGCGGCGAAGTGCTCCGGCCGCATTGTAAAGGTCATGTATTCCCGACCACCGCCCTGGCGCGATCTGACCCGACATCTGTCCAGTCTGGAGGTAGCTACCGTGTAGATCATGTCGCACTTGGCCCAGCATGTCAGGGCCGGGCCAGGCAGATAACTCGGCAGCACAACGTGATGCCTTGTCAGTTGATCCGGTGCGGTGGTGCTCAGCGGGATTATCGTCACCAACTGACGGTTTTGACTGTGCTTGCGAAGAACGACAACGGGGCGCACCTTTATCATTTCAGGCACTTGAAAGCCTGAAAAGTCGCACATCAGTACAGTCGCCTCTTTCGGCTGGTACTTCAAAGGCATTGCCAACACTCTCAAGCAACTGAAGACAAGGCACAATTTAGCTTGGCCTTGGCTTCAGAAACCGAAAACTGGCGGGCTTACAGGAAAGACGGAAAGGTCCTACAACCGTGGTAAGCCTGACTTCAATCCAGCTCACCAGCAATCGACCTCACAATGCTTCAGATCACTGCACGATCAGGTTGTTGAACAGCAGGTCTTCAACGATCGGCTTGCCTTCTTCGGCTTCCATCACCTGCTGCACCTGTTTCAGCGCTTCCTGGCGAAGATGCTCCTTGGCCTCGACATTGCTCATGCTGTCCACCGACTGTTGGGTGAACAGCGCCACCAGCTGGTTGCGGATCAGCGGCTCGTGGTGCTTCACAGCCTTGGCGGCTTCGTCGCCGGTCACGCGCAGGGCCACGTCGGCCTTGTACACGCGCAGCCGCGGGCTACCGTCGAGGGCGTAGTTGCCCACAAAGGGCGGGCTCAGGCTGATGTAGGCGACTTTCGGCGCCCCTTCCTTGGCTTCCTCGCCCATGGCCGCAGCCGGCAGCAGCAGCGCCAGCACCATCAAGATCCACGCTTTCAAGAATTCGCTCCTCAATACAGTTGGTGCCAGCTTACCCAGCATGCCGCTCAAACCCAAGCCCGTGCTTGTGCCGCCGCTTATGCCTGCACATCAGGGCGCCCCATGCTCGTTGACCGGGCAGGCGGCCCTCCTACACTTATCGGCCACGACCCGCAAAGGAATAGCCCCGATGAAAGCTGTGTTGTGCAAAACCCTGGGCCCGGCGCGCGACCTGGTGCTGGAAGAGGTGGCCAGCCCGGTGCCGAAGAAAAACGAGATCCTGCTGGATGTGCAGGCCGCTGGGGTCAACTTCCCCGACACCCTGATCATCGAAGGCAAGTACCAGTTCCAGCCACCGTTGCCGTTCTCCCCCGGCGGCGAGGCAGCGGGCGTGGTGGCCGCCGTCGGGGAAAAGGCCGGCGCGTTCAAGGTCGGTGACCGGGTCATGGCGCTGACCGGCTGGGGTGCATTCGCCGAGCAGGTGGCGGTGCCGTTCTACAATGTGTTGCCGATCCCGGCGAGCATGGACTTCACTACTGCCGCGGCATTCGGCATGACCTACGGCACCTCCATGCACGCCCTGCGCCAGCGCGGCCAGTTGCAGGCGGGCGAGACCCTGTTGGTGCTGGGTGCGTCCGGCGGGGTCGGCCTGGCGGCGGTGGAGATCGGCAAGGCCATGGGCGCGCGGGTGCTCGCAGCCGCCAGCAGTGCGGAAAAACTGGCCGTGGCCAAGGCAGCCGGCGCGGATGAACTGATCGACTACAGCCAGACCAGCCTGCGTGACGAGATCAAGCGCCTGACTGGCGGCCAGGGCGTGGACGTGATCTACGACCCGGTGGGTGGCGAGTTGTTCGAGCAGGCAGTGCGCGGGCTGGCCTGGAATGGCCGATTGCTGGTGGTGGGTTTTGCCAGCGGGACCATCCCGCAGCTGGCGGCCAACCTGGTGTTGCTCAAGGGCGCGGCGGTGCTCGGGGTGTTTTGGGGGGCGTTTGCCCAACGTCAGCCGGAGGACAATGCGGCCAACTTCCGGCAGCTGTTTGCATGGCATGCCGAAGGCAAGTTGAAGCCGCTGGTGTCGCAGACTTATCCACTGGCTGAGGCAGGGGCTGCCATTGAAAAGTTGGGGCAGCGTCAGGCTGTGGGTAAGTTGGTGGTGCTGGCCAGGTAAGGCAGTTCTGGCCTTTTCGCGGGTGAACCCGCTCCCACTGGGACCGCACCGCCCTCAAGGAATGTGCAGTACCTGTGGGAGCGGGTTCACCCGCGAAGAGGCCGGCACAGGTGATCAAACCTCCCGCAGGTTATGGCAGCGCCTGAAACGCGCCTCCAGGTTGCGATCGGGCATCTGGTGGCTGCGCAGGGCATTCAGGGTCTGCTCGACATAATCACGCGTGGTGCCATAGCGCCCCTTGGCACTGGCCAGGATCTGGCTGAGCAGGGTGTCCGGCAGGTTCCCGGCATAGCACGGCAAATGCCGCTCCAGCACGAAGCCCAGGGCCTGCACCTTGCTGCCATCATCCAACCGGCAGCTGAGCCAGTGCGGCCGGTACGCCGGGTACGGCATCTCGCGCTGCCACAAGGCCATCAGCGAATCGTCCAGGCTGCTGTCATCCAGCCGGTAGGCAAAACCGCTGCAGGAGCCACCACGGTCCAGGCCGAACACTAGGCCAGGGGTTTCCGGGGTGCCACGGTGCTCATGCGACCACAGGTACAAGCCACGGTGGTAACCATGCACCCGCGCGCGCTGGCGCTCCACCGAGTTGCATTCCGGCCGCCAGATCAACGAACCATAGGCGAACAGCCACACCGGCCCACCCTGATGGCGAGACATGGTTGTCTTCATGGAGTTGAACAACTGTTCGCGAGTATGTTGCTGACCGAAGTCGAGTGTCGGTGGATATGAAACTTCCCAGGACATACTTTCAAGTGCCGACATAAGCTGCCGCCATTATCCCTGTGAACTACGGATGTAGCGAGATTCGATTAAGATGCGACCCCAAGCCTCTGTACCAGGGGCGCTTGCAGTAACCATAGGACAGAAGTGCAGGAATACTCAAGCCCTCGCGCCAGAGTTTCATCCTCGCTCCCGACGACTGGAAAGTACTGTTTCAGCAACTGTGAAAGTTATTAGCCAAGGCGGTAACAATTACCGCCTTATACCAATACTTTCAAACTCCAGTTATTAGCCGCGCGGTGCGTAGGCAAACACATCGGCACGCATGCGATGCGCATCCATGCCGGCTTCGACCAAGGCGTCGAGCGTGGCATAGATCATGTTCGGCGAGCCGCTGGCATATACATGCACGCTGTTGAGATCGGCGATGTCTTCGCAGACCGCCTCATGCAGCATGCCGCAACGGCCTTCCCAACCGCACAGGTCGCTGACCACCTGGTGCAGGAACAGGTTGGGCAGGCGCTGCCATTCGTCCCAGTGCTCGATCTGGTAGAAGTCCTCGGGCCGACGCACGCCCCAGTACAGGTGCACCGGGTGCTTGAAACCCTGTGCCCGGCAATGCTCGACCAGGCTGTGCATCTGACCCATGCCGGTGCCAGCAGCGATCAGCACCAGCGGCCCATCGGGCAACTCGGCCAGGTGGGTGTCACCGAACGGCATTTCAATGCGCGCCAAGCCGTCGCGCTTGAGCTGCTCGATAAGTTGCAGCGCACTGGGCTCGCGCGCCAGCACATGCAGCTCCAGCTCGCGCCCGGCATGGGGTGCGGAAGCCAGCGAAAACGCCGCCTGCTTGCCGCCTTCGCGCTCGATCATCAGGTACTGCCCCGCGTGGTAGCGCGGCGGCCTGCCAGCCGGCGCGCGCAACCGCACGCGCCAGACGTCGCCACCGACCTCGACGCACTCACTGACACTGCACGCCAGTTTGCGCACCGGCAGCTCGCCAAGGGCGAGCACACCATCCCAGAGCAACACGCAGTCCTCCAGCGGTTCGGCAATGCAGGTGAACAGCTCGCCATGGTCGCGGACTTCGCCGTCCTGGCGTACCCGGCCTTCGACCAACAACGCGGCGCAGACATGGCAATTGCCATTGCGGCAGCTGTTCGGGCAGTCATAGCCCAGCCGCCGCGCTCCATCCAGGATCCGTTCCCCGGGTTCGAGCGCCAGCACCGCCCCGGACGGCTGCAACGTTACCTGCATCAATCTATTCCCAACTGATCCCACAGCTCATCGATACGGCGGGTGACGGCTTCGTCCTTGACGATGACCCGTCCCCATTCGCGTGTAGTCTCGCCCGGCCACTTGTGCGTGGCATCCAGGCCCATCTTCGACCCCAGCCCGGATACCGGTGACGCGAAGTCCAGGTAGTCGATCGGGGTGTTGTCGATCATCACCGTATCACGCTTGGGGTCCATGCGTGTGGTGATGGCCCAGATCACGTCATTCCAGTCACGGGCATTGATATCGTCATCTGTGACAATAACGAACTTGGTGTACATGAACTGTCGCAGGAACGACCACACACCCAGCATCACGCGCTTGGCGTGGCCCGGGTACTGCTTCTTCATGGTCACCACCGCCATGCGATACGAGCAGCCTTCCGGTGGCAGATAGAAATCGACGATTTCCGGGAACTGCTTCTGCAGGATCGGCACAAACACTTCGTTCAGCGCCACGCCGAGGATCGCCGGCTCATCTGGCGGGCGGCCGGTGTAGGTGCTGTGGTAGATCGGTTTCTGCCGATGGGTGATGCGCTCGACGGTGAACACCGGGAAGCTGTCCACTTCGTTGTAGTAGCCGGTGTGGTCGCCATACGGGCCTTCCGGGGCCATTTCGCCCGGGTGGATCACGCCTTCCAGGATGATTTCGGCTGTGGCCGGTACCTGCAGGTTGTTGCCTCGGCACTTGACCAATTCGGTGCGGTTGCCACGCAACAGGCCGGCGAAGGCATACTCGGAGAGGGTGTCCGGCACCGGGGTCACGGCGCCGAGGATGGTGGCCGGGTCGGCGCCCAGTGCCACGGCGACCGGGAACGGCTGGCCAGGGTTCTTCTCACACCATTCGCGGTAGTCCAGGGCGCCGCCACGGTGGCTGAGCCAGCGCATGATGACCTTGTTGCGGCCGATAACCTGCTGGCGGTAGATGCCCAGGTTCTGACGGTCCTTGTTCGGGCCGCGGGTGACGGTAAGGCCCCAGGTGATCAGCGGTGCCACGTCGCCCGGCCAGCAGTGCTGGATTGGCAGAGCGCCGAGGTCGACGTCATCGCCCTCGATGACCACTTCCTGACACACCGCGTCCTTGACCACTTTCGGCGCCATCGACACGACTTTCTTGAAGATCGGAAGCTTGGACCAGGCATCCTTCAGACCCTTCGGCGGCTCCGGCTCCTTGAGGAAGGCCAGCAGCTTGCCGATTTCCCGCAGTTCATCGACCGACTCGGCACCCATGCCCATGGCCACACGTTCCGGGGTGCCAAACAGGTTGCCCAGCACCGGGATATCGAAGCCGGTGGGCTTTTCGAACAGCAATGCAGGGCCCTTGGCACGCAAGGTGCGGTCGCAGACCTCGGTCATTTCCAGGACGGGGGAGATCGGAACCTGGATGCGCTTGAGCTCGCCGCGCTGTTCCAGGCCACGGATGAAGTCGCGCAAGTCGCGATACTGCATGCAGAAGCCTCATGTTGGCCGTATCGGTCGGGGGTGCAGAGTGTAGCGCCGTTCAGTACCCAATGGCCAAAAATGACTTGGGGCCGCTTCGCGCCCCATCGCGACACAAGGCCGCTCCTACAGGGAATGCGTAATCCTGTAGGAGCGGCCTTGTGTCGCGATGGGGCGCGAAGCGGCCCCATAAATTCCGGCCTGAAACGCTTACTTGCGCTTCATCGACAGGAAGAACTCGTCGTTGGTCTTGGTCTGCTTGAGCTTGTCGACCAGGAACTCGATGGCGGCGATTTCGTCCATCGGGTGCAGCAACTTGCGCAGGATCCACATGCGCTGCAGCTCGTCGTCGGCAGTCAGCAGCTCTTCGCGGCGGGTACCGGAGCGGTTGATGTTGATGGCCGGGAACACGCGCTTCTCGGCGATGCGGCGGTCCAGAGGCAGCTCCATGTTGCCGGTGCCCTTGAACTCTTCGTAGATCACTTCGTCCATCTTCGAGCCGGTTTCGACCAGCGCGGTAGCGATGATGGTAAGCGAACCGCCTTCCTCGATGTTACGCGCGGCGCCGAAGAAGCGCTTCGGCTTCTCCAGGGCGTGGGCGTCGACACCACCGGTCAGTACCTTGCCGGAGCTCGGGATCACGGTGTTGTAGGCACGCGCCAGACGGGTGATCGAGTCCAGCAGGATGACCACGTCCTTCTTGTGCTCGACCAGGCGCTTGGCCTTCTCGATTACCATTTCGGCAACCTGCACGTGGCGGGTTGGCGGCTCGTCGAAGGTGGAGGCAACCACTTCGCCGCGCACGGTGCGCTGCATTTCGGTCACTTCTTCCGGGCGCTCGTCGATCAGCAGGACGATCAGGTGGCACTCGGGGTTGTTACGGGTGATGTTGGCCGCGATGTTCTGCAGCATGATCGTCTTGCCCGCTTTCGGCGGAGCAACGATCAGGCCACGCTGACCTTTGCCGATCGGGGCACACAGGTCGATGACGCGGCCGGTCAGGTCTTCGGTGGAGCCGTTACCGGCTTCCATCTTCAGGCGCTTGTTCGGGAACAGCGGCGTCAGGTTTTCGAACAGGATCTTGTTCTTCGCGTTTTCCGGGCGGTCGAAGTTGATGGTGTCGACCTTCAGCAGGGCGAAGTAACGCTCCCCTTCCTTCGGCGGGCGGATCTTGCCGACGATGGTGTCGCCGGTACGCAGGTTGAAGCGGCGGATCTGGCTGGGCGAGACGTAGATATCGTCAGGGCCGGCCAGGTAGGACGCATCAGCCGAACGCAGGAAACCGAAACCATCCTGGAGAATCTCCAGCACGCCGTCACCCGAGATCTCTTCGCCGCTTTTCGCGTGCTTCTTCAGCAGGGCGAAAATCACGTCCTGTTTGCGCGAACGGGCCATGTTTTCGATGCCCATCTGTTCGGCCATTTCCAAAAGATCGGTAATCGGCTTTTGCTTGAGTTCAGTCAGGTTCATAAGGGGAATGACGTAATCATGTAAGAAGGGAGAATTAAGCTTCTGGCTTAATGAGGCCGCGCCGCTAGATGGCGACAAGATCGCGTACTGATTCGAATTAGGGATGCTTCGGCGACGGCGTGTAGAGGGCACTGGAGAAGCAGTGCGAGGCCGAATGTAACACTTGCTTTTTTCTGCGTCTAGTGGTTTTGCCCTGCCATTTTCAGCTGCAACACACCTGTCTGTAGGAGCAGCCTTGTGCTGCGAAGAGGCCATCAGCCGCAGCGACAACGTCAGCCTTACCGGCCCTTTCGCAGCACAAGGCTGCTCCTACATGGGCAAGACTGCCTTTGCAGAGGCAAAAAAAACCCCGCATCTGCGGGGCTTTTTCACATCACAGGTGGGCGTCGAGGAACGCGGCCAGCTGCGATTTGGACAGGGCGCCGACCTTGGTGGCTTCGACGTTGCCGTTCTTGAACAGCATAAGCGTCGGGATACCACGCACGCCGTGCTTGGCCGGGGTTTCCTGGTTCTCGTCGATGTTCAGCTTGGCGACGGTCAGCTTGCCCTCGTAGGTGGCAGCGATGTCGTCCAGAACCGGAGCGATCATCTTGCATGGGCCGCACCATTCAGCCCAGTAGTCGACCAGCACCGGGCCTTGAGCCTGCAGTACGTCGGCTTCGAAGCTGGCGTCGGTGACGTGTTTGATTTTGTCGCTCATGGAAATCTCCAAGGTCGTAAGCAATAAAAAACGTTGCCCATCATAGCCGCACCAGTCTCCTACAGGAAGCCGCGGACGATTGAGTGTAACTATAGTTGTGCAAGACGCCACGAATCGAAACTGTCATACAGACGTCATAGCATCGAATGGCACATTGCCTTGCATCAAGGCCAGCTCAACGGCTGTGTGCCACGCGTTGGCGACAGCCTGCTATCGTGGCACGATTGCCGGGTTAACGACCGAGAACAACCAGATCATGCCGCATACCATCGCGAAGAACCTGTCCCTGATCGCCGCCATCGACCTTGGCTCCAACAGCTTCCACATGGTCGTGGCCAAGGCCCACCATACCGAAATCCGCATTCTCGAGCGGCTCGGCGAGAAGGTTCAGCTGGCCGCCGGCATCGACGAAGAACGCATGCTCAGTGAAGAGGCAATGGAACGAGGCCTGGATTGCCTCAAGCGCTTTTCCCAACTGATCAACGGCATGCCGGCAGGCTCCGTGCGCATCGTCGGTACCAACGCCTTGCGCGAAGCGCGCAACCGCAACGAATTCATCCAGCGCGCCGAAGCCATCCTTGGCCACCCGGTCGAGGTGATCTCCGGCCGTGAAGAAGCGCGCCTGATCTACCTGGGCGTGTCGCACACCCTGGCCGATACCCCCGGCAAGCGCCTGGTGGCCGATATCGGCGGCGGCAGTACCGAGTTCATCATCGGCCAGCGCTTCGAGCCGCTGCTGCGCGAAAGCCTTCAGATGGGCTGTGTAAGCTTCACCCAGCGCTACTTCCGCGACGGCAAGATAACCCCGGCCCGCTACGCCCAGGCCTACACCGCCGCGCGCCTGGAGCTGATGAGCATCGAGAATGCCCTGCACCGCCTGACCTGGGACGAGGCCATCGGCTCGTCCGGTACCATTCGTGCCATCGGCGCCGCCATCAAGGCAGGCGGCCTGGGCAATGGCGAGGTCAACGCCGAAGGGCTGGCCTGGGTCAAGCGCAAGCTGTTCAAGCTTGGCGAGGTCGACAAGATCGACTTCGAAGGCGTCAAGCCGGACCGCCGCACCATCTTCCCGGCGGGCCTGGCGATTCTCGAAGCGATCTTCGATGCCCTGGAACTGCAGCGCATGGACCACTGCGACGGCGCCCTGCGCGAAGGCGTACTGTTCGACCTGCTGGGCCGCCACCACCACGAAGACGTGCGCGAACGCACCCTGAACTCGCTGATGGAGCGCTACCACGTGGACCAAGGCCAGGCTGCGCGCGTCGAGCGCAAGGCGTTACACGCCTTCGACCAAGTGGCCGACGCGTGGGACCTGAAAGACGGAAATTGGCGCGATCTTCTGGGCTGGGCGGCGAAAGTTCACGAAATCGGTCTGGATATCGCCCACTACCATTACCACAAGCACGGCGCCTACTTGATCGAGCACTCCGACCTTTCGGGCTTCTCCCGCGAGGACCAGCAGATGATGGCCTTGCTGGTACGCGGCCATCGCCGCAACATCCCAAAGGACAAGATCGCCGAACTGGGCGAGGAAGGCGTCAAGCTGCTGCGCCTGTGCGTGCTGCTGCGCTTCGCCATCCTGTTCCACCACATCCGTGGCAATCAGCAGATGCCGAAGGTCGAGCTCAAGGCTGCCGACAGCAGCCTCGACGTCGCCTTCCCGGAGGGCTGGCTGGAACAGAACCAGCTGACCCAGGCCGACTTCGCCAACGAGGCGGAGTGGCTGGCCCGGGTCGGCTTCGTCCTCAGCGTACGTTGAGGACCGGGTTGCTCAGGCGCTCCAGCAGGGTCGCCTGGGCACTGCGCGGGTTCTGGTTGCCGGTTGGCGTGCTGCGCACGTAGCGCCCGTCCGGCTGCAGGGTCCAGGCATGGGTGTTGTCGGTCAGGTAGCCTTCCAGCTCCTTCTTCACCCGCAGCAACAGCTTCTTGCCTTCCACCGGGAAGCAGGTTTCGACGCGCTTGTCGAGGTTGCGCTCCATCCAGTCGGCACTGGACAGGTAGATCTGCTCTTCGCCGCCATTGAGGAAGTAGAACACCCGCGTGTGTTCGAGGAAGCGCCCGATGATCGAGCGCACCTGAATGTTGTGCGAAACCCCCGGAATGCCTGGGCGCAGGCAGCACATGCCACGCACCACCAGGTCGATCTTCACGCCCGACTGGCTGGCCTTGTACAGCGCCTTGATGACCTTCGCGTCGGTCAGCGAGTTGAACTTGGCGATGATATGCGCCGGCTTGCCTTCGAGGGCGAACTGAGTTTCCCGCGCGATCATGTCGAGCATGCCCTTCTTCAGGGTGAACGGCGCGTGCAGCAGCTTCTTCATGCGCAGGGTCTTGCCCATGCCGATCAACTGGCTGAACAGCTTGCCGACGTCCTCGGTGAGGGCGTCGTCGGAGGTCAGCAGGCTGTAGTCGGTATACAGGCGGGCGTTGCCGGCGTGGTAGTTACCGGTGCCCAGGTGCGCATAACGCACGATCTCGCCGTGCTCTCGGCGCAGAATCAGCATCATCTTGGCGTGGGTCTTGAAGCCGACCACGCCGTAGATCACCACCGCACCGGCCGCTTGCAGGCGGCTGGCCATCTGCAGGTTGGACTCTTCGTCGAAGCGCGCCCGCAACTCGATCACCGCAGTGACCTCCTTGCCGTTACGCGCCGCGTCCACCAGTGCGTCGACGATTTCCGAGTTGGCCCCGGAACGGTACAGGGTCTGGCGCACGGCAAGCACGTGCGGGTCCTTGGCGGCCTGGCGCAGCAGGTCGATCACCGGGGTGAAGGACTCGAACGGGTGCATCAGCAGGATGTCCTGCTTGCCGATCACGCTGAATATGTTGTCGGCGTTCTGCAGCAGCTTGGGGATCGCCGGGGTGAACGGCGTGTACTGCAACTCGGGGTGGCTGTCCAGGCCGGTGATGCTGAACAGGCGGGTAAGGTTGACCGGGCCGTTGACCTGGTAAAGCTCGCTTTCGCTGAGGCTGAACTGCTTGAGCAGGTAGTCCGACAGGTGTTTCGGGCAGGTGTCGGCCACCTCCAGGCGAACGGCGTCACCGTAGCGGCGCGAGAACAGCTCGCCGCGCAGGGCGCGGGCCAAGTCATCGACCTCTTCGGAGTCCAGCGCCAGGTCGGCGTTACGGGTCAGGCGGAACTGGTAGCAGCCCTTCACCTTCATGCCCTGGAACAGGTCGTCGGCGTGCGCGTGGATCATCGACGACAGGAACACATAGTTGGCGCCCGGGCCACCCACCTCTTCCGGAACGCGGATGACCCGCGGCAGCAGGCGCGGGGCCGGGATGATCGCCAGGCCCGAGTCGCGGCCGAAGGCGTCGACACCCTCGAGCTCGACGATGAAGTTGAGGCTCTTGTTCACCAGTAGCGGGAACGGGTGGGTCGGGTCGAGGCCGATCGGGGTAATGATCGGGGCGATTTCGTCGCGGAAGTAGCGGCGCACCCAGGTCTTGAGCTTCGGCGTCCAGTAACGCCGGCGGATGAAGCGGATATGGTGCTTTTCCAGCTCGGGCAGCAGCACGTCGTTGAGGATCGCGTACTGGCGCTCCACTTCGCTGTGCACCAGGTCGCTGATGCGCGCCAGCGCCTGGTGCGGCTGCAGGCCGTCGGCACCAGCCTGTTCACGGGCAAAGTTGATCTGCTTCTTCAGGCCGGCGACGCGAATCTCGAAGAATTCGTCGAGGTTGCTGGAGAAGATCAACAGGAACTTGAGGCGTTCGAGCAGCGGGTAGTTCTCGTCCAGCGCCTGCTCCAGCACACGGATATTGAACTGCAGCTGCGAGAGTTCGCGATGAATGTACAGGCTGCTGTCGTCCAGGCCTGGGATGACGATCGCCGGGGCCGGCGCAGGGGCCGGGGCCGCAGTCTCTGCCACCGGTTCGGCAGGCAGGGGCGCTGGCGGCAGGTCTGGCGGGGTCTGCACCATCTCTTCGGGGAGTTCCTGAGCATCCTTGATCGCGACAGGGGTTAGCACTTCATTATTCATCTGGCGTTCCTGAGGACGTTAACGCCCTATCATCTATTGAGCGGCAAGATAAGCGCCCATTATGACGCCTGTGTTACACGCCAGGGCAAGCCGTGGCGCGTGGCTTCTGGCATTCTCCAAGCAGGAATTGTTCATGTCGAGACACATCTGGACACTTTCACGAACGCGCGCGAAGGGGTAGGCTTCGCGTTCATTTCGCCAGCACCTCAGAAAATGCTTCAACAATTCCTGCAGGATTTCGGCTACTTCGCCCTTTTTCTAGGCACCTTCTTCGAAGGCGAGACCATCCTGGTGCTTGCAGGATTCCTTGCGTTCCGCGGTTACATGGACATCAACCTGGTGTGTCTGGTGGCATTTTTCGGCAGCTATGCCGGCGACCAGCTGTGGTACTTCATGGGCCGCCGCCACGGGCGCAGGATCCTGGCGCGCAAGCCACGCTGGCAGGCGATGGGTGACCGGGCGCTGGACCACATCCGTCGCCACCCCGACATCTGGGTACTGAGTTTCCGCTTCGTCTATGGCTTGCGCACGGTCATGCCGGTGGCCATTGGCCTGTCCGGCTACCCGCCACGCCGCTACCTGCTGCTGAACGGTATCGGCGCGGCCATCTGGGCAGTGGCCCTGGGCGCGGCCGCGTATCACTTCGGTGCCATCCTTGAAGGCCTGCTGGGCAACGTGAAGCGCTACGAGCTATGGGTGCTCGGTGGCCTGTTGGCGCTGGGCGGCCTGTTGTGGCTGCGCCGGCGTTTCCGCACGTTGCGCGCGGAGCGCAAGGCGGCGGGCAAAGCCCAGGCCCCAGAGGCTGAGCAGGCTGTAAGCCACGAGGAACAACCAGGTCGGCGGCACGACCACCGCTAGGCCCAGTGCGCCCGCCAGGTACAGCGCCGGCGCATTCGCCAGCAACCGTACCAACTCCAGGCGCATGGCCCATGGTCGGTTCTCCAGCAGCGCGCCAAGTACGAACAAGCCAAACGCCATCTGCGCCCAGCCAAGTACCAGGGCGGCGGTTGGCACGCGCTCGGCCACCTCCATCAGATAGCTGCCTAGCGCCACGTAACCCACGAATTGCGCCGCCACATAGGCCTGCTGCGCACGGCCCAGGGCAACCTCGAACTTGCGAAACAACGCCAGGTCCTGCTTGGCCTGCGGGTAGCGTGCGGCCACATCGGCCGGGCGCCAGCCGGTGGGCATGAACCAGATGCGCAGCTTGTCCCACAGGCTGTCGGCGCGCCGGGCGTCGTGCCAGAGCTGGGCATAGAACTGCAGGTTGGCCCACAGCGGGTTCCAGCTGGCCAGCGGCGTGGTCACCCCGAACACCACCGGCTCGGCTGGGTCCTCCTCTTTGAAGGTACCGAACAGACGATCCCAGAGAATGAACACGCCGCCGTAATTGCGATCCAAGTAAGCAGGATTTTGCGCATGGTGGACGCGATGGTTGGATGGCGTGATCAACACCCACTCAAACCAGCCCAGCTTGGGAATGTGCCGAGTATGCACCCAGAACTGGTACAGCAGGTTGAGCGATGCCACCGTGATGAACACCAGCGGCGGCACACCGAGCAACGCCAGCGGCAGGTAGAACAGCCACGAGAAGATGAACCCACTGCTGGTCTGGCGCAGCGCCGTGGTGAGGTTGTACTCCTCGCTCTGATGATGCACCGAATGCGCAGCCCACAGCACGTTGCGCTCGTGGCCAAGACGATGCAGCCAGTAGTAGCAGAAGTCGTACAGGACAAAGGCCAGCAACCACACCCACCAGGCCTGCGGCGGCAGGCGCAGCAACGCCATGTGCTCGAACGCCAGCGCATAGGTCACCAACCCCACCCCCTTGGTCAGCAACCCGGTACTGGTCGACAGCGCGCCGGTGCTGAGGCTGTTGATCGAGTCGGCGAGGGTGAAGTTGCGCTGGCCACGCACACGGTCGGCCAGCAGTTCGACGGCGATCAGCACGAAGAAGAACGGCACGGCCAGCAGGATCAGGTCCATGGGTACGACCTCAGACGTTATCCGCCAAGATTAGGCCGCGCTTGCAGGAATCCCTATGGCTACATCTGCCAAACTAGAGGACATTTAGCGCCTCGACACTGGAGTAAAAAGCATGACAAAAAAAGTAGCGGTGATTCTTTCCGGCTGTGGCGTTTATGACGGCGCCGAAATCCACGAAAGCGTGATCACCCTGCTGCGCCTCGACCAGCGTGGTGCGCAGGTGCAGTGCTTCGCGCCGAACATTGCGCAGATGCATGTGATCAACCACCTGACCGGCGAGGAAATGCCCGAATCGCGCAATGTGCTGGTGGAGTCGGCGCGCATTGCCCGTGGCGAGGTCAAGGACATCCGCGAGGCCAAGGCCGAAGACTTCGATGCGCTGATCGTGCCGGGCGGTTTCGGGGCGGCGAAGAACCTGTCCAACTTTGCCGTGGAAGGCGCCAACTGCACCGTTAACCCGGATGTGCTGGCCCTGGCCGAAGCCTTTGCCGACGCCTGCAAGCCGGTCGGCCTGATCTGCATCTCGCCGGCGCTGGCGGCGAAGATCTACGGGCCAGGCGTGGTCTGCACCATCGGTACCGACGCTGGCACTGCGGCGGCCGTGCAGAAGATGGGTGGCACTCATGAAGAATGCGATGTGCACGATATTGTCGAGGACACCCAGCGCAAGCTGGTGACCACCCCGGCGTACATGGAGGCCAAGTCGATCAGTGAAGCGGCTGGCGGGATCTACAAGCTGGTGGATCGGGTGCTGGAGCTGACGCACGAGTAACTGGTGCAAGATTCAGAATCTGACGCGGCCCCTGTGGGAGCGGCCTTGTGTCGCGAAAGGGCCGCAGCGCGGCCTCGGCAATTTATGCGGCGAAGCTGAAATCCTGGGGCCGCTTCGCGGCCCTTTCGCGACACAAGGCCACTCCCACACGTCGTGTCCATCCTGCCAGCCGGGTCGCTTCAGGGTTTGGACAACCGGGCGATGATCCGGTCCAGCGCATTGGCAAACGCCTGCTTCTCGCGCTCGCCATAAGGCGCCTGCCCTCCCCCCACCTGGCCCTGCTCGCGCAACTCGGTAAACAAGTTGCGCGCCGCCAGCCGGTCACCCATGTTGCGCTCGTCGAACTCGCGCCCGCGCGGGTCCAGTGCCGCCACGCCCTTTTTCACCAGGCGGTCGGCCAGCGGCACGTCACTGCAGATCACCAACTCACCAGGCACGGCGTGCTCCACCAGGTAATCGTCGGCTGCGTCCATGCCGCTGGGTACCACGATCAGGCGCACGATAGCGAACGCCGGCTTGGCCACAGCCTGGCCCGCCACCATCACTACCTCGAACTTGCGCTTGAGGGCGAACTTGACGATCAGATCCTTGGCTGCCTTGGGGCAGGCGTCGGCATCGATCCACACACGCATCGGAAAACCTCGCAATCAGCTTGAGGCCCCCATCATGCCTCAAGCGCAACGAAAGCTGCAGCAGCCACCCATGGGCGCTGGAAAAATGGCGCCAATATTTCAATTGCCGCTTATCCGACCTCGCCACTCAGGCTACACTCGCCACAGCCCCGCTGGCCTGCCCGAGTGCGCAATGAACCACCCCCACGAAATCCGCCCCGACCTGGACGAAGGCATCGACCGCAAGGTCCTGGCGACATTGCGTGCGCGCTTCCTGCGGCTCAACCAAGGCCGGCTGCAGCGGGCCCTGGAGGGCCTGTCGACGCGCCAGCAACAGGTGCTGACACTGCTGCCGCTGCTGTTTCATGTGAACCACCCGCTGCTGCCAGGCTATGTTTCCGGCAGCACCCCTGCCGGCGTATCGGGCTACGAGCCAGGCGCCGATCTTGTAGTCGAGGCACAGCGTCTTGCCCGCTCGTTCACCTACAAGGCCCGCCATGGCAACCCACCGCGGCCGATCCACGGCCTGTTCCTGATGGGCAGCCTGGGCTCACTGGCCCAGGCCGAGCAAAGCGATATGGACCTGTGGGTTTGCCACGCCCCGGGCCTGGCCGATGAGCTGCTGGACGAACTGCGCCGCAAATGCCAGCTGCTTGAGGCATGGGCGGAAAGCCTGGGTGCCGAGGCGCACTTCTTCCTGATCGACACGCAAGGTTTCGCCCAGGGCCAGCGCGAAGGCCAGCTCGGCTCCGACGATTGCGGTACCACCCAGCACTATCTGCTGCTGGACGAGTTCTACCGCACCACTATCTGGCTGGCCGGGCGCACGCCACTGTGGTGGCTGGTGCCGGTCTACCAGGAACACGATTACCACACCTATACCCAGACCCTGCTGTCCAAGCGTTTCATCCGCAGCCAGGACGCCCTCGATCTCGGCAACCTGGCGCACATCCCGCCCGGCGAGTTCGTCGGCGCCGGCTTGTGGCAGCTATTCAAAGGCATCGACTCGCCCTACAAGTCGCTGCTCAAGCTGCTGCTGACCGAGGCCTATGCCAGCGAGCACCCCACCGTTCGCTGCCTGAGCCTGGACTACAAGCAGGCAGTGTTCGCCAACCAGCTAGACCTCGACGAGCTGGACCCCTACGTGATGGTGTACCGGCGCATCGAGCGCTACCTGCTGCAGCGTGGCGAACACGCGCGCCTGGAGCTGGTGCGGCGCAGCCTGTACCTGAAGGTGAACAAGAAACTCAGCGACCCGACCCGGGCCAATGGCTGGCAACGCCGGCTGTTGCAGCGCCTGGCCGACGAATGGGGTTGGGACGAGCGCCAGCTGGCCCTGTTGGACAGTCGCAACCAATGGAAGGTGCAGCAGGTTGCCATCGAGCGCCGTGAACTGGTGGCCGAACTGAACCATAGCTACCGATTTCTCAGCCAGTTCGCTCGCACCCAGAACGCCAGCAGTCGCGCCGACCAACGCGATCTCAATGTGCTGGGCCGGCGCCTTTACGCCGCCTTCGAGCGCCGCGCCGGCAAGGTCGAAGTCATCAACCCCGGGATCGCCCCGGACCTGGCCGAAGGCACCCTGACCCTGGTACAAGCGCCTAATCGCAAGGAGCCCGGCAGCCATCACTGGGAGCTGTACACCGGCAACCTCAGCCCCCATGAGGTGGACCACTTCAGCCCGCTCAAACGCTGCCGCGAGGTGCTCGAGTTGCTGACCTGGGCTTATCGCAACGGAGTGATCGACAGCAGCACGCGCCTGGCGCTGCACCCGGGTGTCAGCGACCTCAGCGAATTCGAGCTATTCAACCTGATCGGCTGCCTCCAGCAGAGCATTCCCCTGCCCTTGCCGACCGTCAGCGAGGTGCGCTTGTTGCAGCCGAGCATTGCCGACGAGGTGCTGTTGCTGGTCAACGTCGCCATCGACCCGCTGCGCCACCACCGCGATCTGAACATCCTGATGACCACCGAGCGCACAGACTCTTTGAGCTACGCAGGCGTGCGCGAAAACCTGGTCCTGACCCTGGACCAGGTCATCCTCAACAGCTGGAACGAAGTACTGGTCCAGCGCTATGACGGCGAGCACGCACTGGTGCGCTGCCTGCGCGACTTCCTCAACAGCCCCGTGCCGCGCGGACACCGGCCGAAGGTGCGGGTGCGTTGCTTCTGCCAGAGCCGCGCCCAGGCCATAGGCCAACGCGTGGAGGAAATATTCGACACCGTACAACTGCTGCTGGAACAGGGCCTGAACCACCGCTACCTGCTGCAGGTGGCCCAACACACCCATGTGCTGGAGCTGATGGCCGGGCATGTCGGCCTCACCACCTTGGCCGAGCATGAGGCACTGCTGAACCACCTGGGCGAAGAACGCAGCGCCTACAGCCCACTGTACCTGGATGCCAACGCCCTGCAGGACCACGACCTGCACCTGGTGCTGGAGCAAGGCCGGCCTTTCTGCATCCAGGTGTTCTACCGCCTGCAGGGTGGCTGGGCCGAGTTGTACGTGCTGGATGAATACAATGCCCTGTGGCAGCAACGCCTGCCGCTGCACGACGAAGCTCACTTGCTGTTGCCGCTGCAGCGCTTTCTGCGCTCGGTGGTGATGCGCCGTGATGCCCGGCTGCCGCTGGACACCCAGCGCGCGGCTTCACTGGACATCCACTACGCGCAACTGTTGCCTTCCGGGCCAGGCAAGGCGCGCAGCATCGAGCCGCGCCAGGCGCCGGTCGAGGGTAGCGACCAGCCTTACTATGAGGTGCAGGCGATCATCCAGGCCGGGGTGGCAGGCGCGGCGCACGTGACGCTGTATTGCGACCAGCAGGAGTTTTCCGAACTGGAGCATGGTGAGCAGTTGTATGCGGTGGTGGCCCGGCAGATCATCGGGCAGCGACGTGGTGCAGGGCAGTACCGCTGCTACATCACGGACCTGGATTTGTCCGAGCTGCTGGATGACCAGCTGGGGTCGACGCAGCTGTACCTGCGCTACAAGCGGGAGCTGGAGCAGGCTTTGAACGAGGGGTTGGAGCAGGTTTTGGCAGAAGGATCCTGAGTTGCCGGGGGACACATGTGGGAGCGGGTTCACCCGCGAACACCGGCGAAGCCGGTGCCATACACCGCGTCGCCTTCTTCGCGGGTAAACCCGCTCCCACAGCGGCCCCCCTGGCCCTTACAGGTCGAAATCGCCCGCCGCTTCCGGCTGGTATTCCACTTCCAGCAGCTTCAGCTTGAGGGTCTTGCCCCCCGGGGCCGGCCAGTCGATCTGTTCGCCCACCGACAACCCCAGCAAGGCGCAACCGATCGGCGCCAGGATCGAGACCTTGCCTTCCGGCCCGGCATCCTTCGGGTACACCAGGGTCAGGTGGTAGTCCTTGCCGCTGGCTTCCTCACGGCAGTGCACGCGCGAGTTCATGGTCACCACGCCAGCCGGGACGTCCTCGTGACCGACCACCTGCTCGGCGCGGTCCAGCTCGCCCTGCAGGGCGAGCACACCCGGCGTACTCTCGTCGAGGCTGTCGATCAGACGCTCCAGACGTTGTACGTCCAATCGGGTGAGGATGAGGGAAGGCTTGGTGCTCATGATCCAGTCAGACTCCTTTGAACAGGCGGTTTTCATCGTGCAGATAAAGCAAAACCCCGCCCAAGGGCGGGGTTTGTGAAGGCTTTGGCGTCACCGACGCAGAACCCGACGTTACCACAGCCGGGTAAATACTCAAGCCCCTGCGATCAGTGTGCCTTAGCCTGGTCGCGCAGGGCCTGGGCCTCGCGGCAAATCTGCCGGCGC
This sequence comes from Pseudomonas sp. SA233, assembly GCF_054792385.1. Taxonomy (NCBI): domain Bacteria; kingdom Pseudomonadati; phylum Pseudomonadota; class Gammaproteobacteria; order Pseudomonadales; family Pseudomonadaceae; genus Pseudomonas; species Pseudomonas sp. SA233. The sequence continues at coordinate 5,547,124 of NZ_CP096449.1, forward strand.
CGTTCGTCATCGGCCGAACGCCATTCACGGATATGCTCGACATGCCGGTGGCAACCTGTGCACACCCGCTGTTCGTCCAGCCGGCAAACGCTGATGCACGGCGACGGCACGGCGGGGCTGACGTTGCTGTAGAGCGGTTTGGGCGGTCGGGCCTGGGTACTGCTCATGTCAGATCTCGTCGAAGTCCAGCTTCTCGCCGGCCCGCTCCCAGACGATGCGCTCGAGCATTTCGCCCAGCAGCTCCTCGCTCTTCTCGCACACCCATTTGCCGCTGTCCTCGTCGTAGTCGAAGTGGAAACCGCCGGAACGGTCGGCCAGCCACAGCTGGCGCAGCGGCTCCTGACGACTGAAGATCAGCTGGGCGCCGCCCTCGAACTTGACGGTGAGGACGCCGGCGGAGTTCTCCATGTCCAGGTCCAGGCCGCTCTCGTCGAACAGGTCTTCCAGGGCCTGTTGGGTCGCGTCGACCAGATCATGGAAACGCGCTTCACTCAAACTCATTGCAGGAACCTCGAAATTGGCTGCGTTACAGGCAAGCCCGGCAAGATACGGGCGCTTGCCGCCGAATGCAAAGGTTTAGCCGCTACCTTCACTTGCCCCTTCGCGGCTAAAGCCGCTCCTACAGGGCCCGAGACCAGTGCAGTACTGTAGGAGCAGCCTTGTGCTGCGAAGAGGCCGGCAAGGCTGCGATATGTGTTGCCAGTACCGGCCTCTTCGCAGCACAAGGCTGCTCCTACGGTACTGCACATGGCGTGAGGCCAATGCGGTCGAGGTGGGAGCGGCTTCAGCCGCGAAAGGGCCCTTGCAGGCGGTAAGAATAGCCCGCCCGGCGGGCCGGCCCTTGCATAGGCAAGCCGTCGGTCGCTCGGTATACTCGGGCGCAATACTGCATATTTCTAAGGATTTCACCCATGAAGCGCCTGATTTCCTCCCTCGCGGCGCTGGTCGCTGTTGCCTGCCTCGTTTCGGCCTGCGGCCAGAAAGGCCCGCTGTACCTGCCTGAAGATGGCAAGGACGGCAAAGCCAGCCACAAGTCGCACCAGTACCAGCCAAAAGCCAAGCCGGCCCCGACGCAGGAGCAGCAACCCGAGCTGCAGTCCGAGCCCGAGCAGTCGCCAGCGCAGTAAGGAAACCAGATGAACGCTTTCAACTACCGCGACGGCGAGCTGTTCGCGGAAGGCGTGGGCCTGTCGGCCATCGCCGAACGCTACGGCACCCCGACCTACGTGTATTCGCGCGCCCACATCGAGGCCCAGTACCGTAGCTACGCCGATGCACTGCAAGGCACCGAGCACCTGGTGTGTTTCGCGGTCAAGGCCAACTCCAACCTCGGCGTGCTGAACGTGCTGGCACGCCTGGGCGCAGGCTTCGACATCGTATCCGGCGGTGAGCTGGAGCGCGTGCTGGCCGCTGGCGGCCGTGCCGACCGCGTGGTGTTCTCCGGTGTCGGCAAGACCCGCGACGACATGCGCCGTGCCCTGGAGGTCGGCGTGCACTGCTTCAACGTCGAATCCACCGACGAACTGGAGCGCCTGCAAGTGGTGGCCGCCGAGATGGGCAAGGTTGCCCCGGTCTCGCTGCGGGTCAACCCGGACGTCGACGCCGGCACCCACCCGTACATCTCCACCGGCCTGAAAGAGAACAAGTTCGGCATCGCCATCGCCGACGCCGAGGCCATCTACGTGCGGGCCGCGCAGTTGCCGAACCTGGAAGTGGTCGGCGTCGACTGCCACATCGGTTCGCAGCTGACCACCGTCGAGCCTTTCCTCGATGCCCTTGACCGCCTGCTGGTGCTGGTCGACCGCCTGGCCGAGTGCGGCATCCATCTGCGCCACCTGGACCTGGGTGGCGGCGTCGGCGTGCGTTACCGCGATGAGGAGCCGCCGCTGGTGGCCGACTACATCAAGGCGATCCGCGAGCGCGTCGGCGACCGCGACCTGGCCCTGGTGTTCGAGCCGGGCCGCTACATCGTAGCCAACGCCGGCGTCCTGCTGACCCGCGTGGAATACCTCAAGCACACCGAACACAAGGACTTCGCCATCATCGATGCGGCGATGAACGACCTGATCCGCCCAGCCCTGTACCAGGCCTGGATGGGTGTCAGCGCGGTCAAGCCACGCGCAGGCGAAGGCCGTGCCTACGACCTGGTCGGCCCGATCTGCGAGACTGGCGACTTCCTCGGCAAGGACCGCGTGCTGAACCTGGCCGAAGGTGACCTGCTGGCCGTACAGTCCGCGGGCGCCTATGGTTTTGTCATGAGCTCCAACTACAACACCCGTGGCCGTTGCGCTGAAATCCTGGTCGACGGCGACCAGGCCTTCGAAGTACGCCGCCGCGAGACCATCGCCGAATTGTACGCTGGCGAAAGCCTGCTGCCGGAGTAAGCCCATGCTGCTGCGTTTTACCAAGATGCATGGGCTGGGCAACGACTTCATGGTCCTCGACCTGGTCAGCCAGCACGCGCACATCCAGCCCAAGCACGCCAAGCAATGGGGTGACCGCCACACCGGCATCGGCTTCGATCAGTTGCTGATCGTCGAGGCGCCGAACAACCCGGAAGTGGACTTCCGCTACCGCATCTTCAATGCCGACGGCTCCGAGGTCGAGCAGTGCGGCAACGGTGCGCGCTGCTTCGCCCGCTTCGTGCTGGACAAGCGCCTGACCGCGAAAAAGCGCATCCGCGTGGAAACCAAGAGCGGCATCATCGAGCTGGACGTGCAGAACGACGGCCAGATCAGTGTCGACATGGGCCCACCGCGCTTCATCCCTGCCGAAATCCCCTTCGTCGCCGACGAGCAGGCGCTGAACTACCCACTGGAAGTCGACGGCCAGGTGCATTCGATTGCCGCCGTGTCCATGGGTAACCCGCATGCCGTGCTGCGTGTCGACGACGTGCGTACCGCCCCTGTGCATGAGCTGGGCCCGAAGATCGAAAACCACCCACGCTTCCCGCAGCGGGTAAATGCCGGCTTCCTCCAGGTCATCGACCGCCACCGCGCCAACCTGCGTGTGTGGGAACGTGGTGCGGGCGAAACCCAGGCCTGCGGCACCGGCGCCTGCGCCGCCGCCGTGGCGGCGATCAGCCAGGGCTGGATGGACTCCCCGGTGTCCCTCGACCTGCCCGGTGGCCGCCTGCACATCGAATGGGCCGGCCCCGGCAAGCCCGTGCTGATGACTGGCCCAGCCGTACGCGTCTACGAAGGACAGGTTCGTCTCTAAGCGAGTAACCGCCATGACCGATCAGCCCCAGGTTGTACCCCAGCAGTCCGCCGAGCTCGATGCCGAAGCGGTGGTCGCCTACCTGCGCGCCCACCCCACCTTCTTCGCCGAGCACGACGAGTTGCTGATCGAACAGCGCATCCCTCACCAGCGTGGCGACAGCGTGTCGCTGGTGGAGCGCCAGCTCAAGTTGCTGCGCGACCGCAACATCGAGATGCGCCACCGCCTGTCGCAACTGATGGACGTGGCCCGCGACAACGATCGGCTTTTCGACAAGACCCGCCGGCTGATCCTCGACCTGCTCGACGCCGGCAGCCTGGAGGAAGTGGTGATGGCAGTCGAAGACAGCCTGCGCCAGGAATTTCAGGTGCCCTTCGTCAGCCTGATCCTGTTCGGCGAAAACGTCGCGCCGGTCGGGCGCTGGGTGAGCAACGCCGAAGCGCAGCAGGCCATCGGTGCCCTGCTGGGCGGCGGCAAGACGGTCAGCGGCAACCTGCGCGAGCACGAGCTGGCCTTCCTGTTCGGTGAAGAACAGCGCCGGGAAGTGGGCTCCAGCGCCGTGGCTGCCCTGGAATACCAGGGCCTGCACGGGGTGCTGGCCATCGGCAGCCGCGACCCGCAACACTACAAGAGCAGCGTCGGTACCTTGTTCCTTGGCTACATTGCCGAGGTGCTTGGCCGCGTTGTGCCACGCGTTACCCAGACCCTGCGCCCGGTACGCTGATGGAACGCCAGCTGGAGGCTTATTGCGCACACCTGCGCAACGAGCGCCAGGTGTCCGAGCACACCCTGCTGGGCTACCGTCGCGACCTCGACAAGGTGGTCGCCTACTGCAAGGAGCACGGCATTGCCGATTGGCAGGCGCTGCAGATCCAGCAGCTGCGCCAGCTGATCGCCCGCCAGCACCACCACGGCCAGTCCTCGCGCAGCCTGGCCCGGCTGCTGTCGGCGGTGCGTGGCCTGTACCGCTATCTCAACCGCGAAGGCCTGTGCCAGCACGACCCGGCCAGCGGCCTGAGCGCGCCCAAGGGCGAACGCCGGCTGCCCAAGGTGCTGGACACCGACCGCGCCCTGCAACTGCTTGATGGCGGTGTCGACGATGACTTCATCGCCCGTCGTGACCAGGCCATCCTCGAACTGTTCTATTCGTCGGGCCTGCGCCTGTCCGAGCTGACCAATCTCGACCTCGATCACCTGGACCTCGCCGCTGGCCTGGTGCAGGTGCTGGGCAAGGGCGGCAAGGCCCGCGTGCTGCCGGTCGGCCGCAAGGCCCGCGAGGCATTGCAGGCCTGGTACCGCCTGCGCGGCATCGGCAACCCGCGCGACCGCGCGGTTTTCATCACCCGCCAAGGCAACCGCATCAGCCCACGGGCCGTTCAGCAACGGGTGAAGGCGGCCGGTGAGCGCGAGCTGGGCCAGCACCTGCACCCGCACATGCTTCGCCATTCCTTCGCCACCCACGTGCTGGAATCGTCCCAGGACCTGCGCGCAGTGCAAGAGATGCTCGGCCATGCCGACATCGGTACCACGCAGATCTATACCCACCTGGACTTCCAGCACCTGGCCGCGGTGTACGACAGCGCCCACCCTCGGGCCAAACGCAGCAAAGGCACAGACTCATGAGCATCAAGCTGATCACCTTCGACCTCGACGACACCCTGTGGGATACCGCGCCGGTGATTGCCAGCGCGGAAGTCGTGCTGCGCGACTGGCTCGAAGCCAACGCCCCGATCCTTGGCGGCGTACCGGTGGAGCACCTGTTCGCCATTCGCGAGCGCCTGGTACAAGCCGAACCGGGCCTGAAGCACCGTATCAGCGCCCTGCGTCGACGGGTGCTGTTTCATGCCCTGGAAGAAGTCGGCTACAGCGAGAAGCATGCGCAGGAGCTGGCCAACGAAGGTTTCGAAGTATTCCTGCATGCCCGCCACCAGGTGGAGATTTTCCCGGAGGTGCAGCCGGTGCTGGAGATCCTGCGCCACCACTACACCTTGGGCGTGGTCACCAACGGCAATGCCGACGTAAGCCGGCTGGGGCTGGCGGACTATTTCCGCTTTGCCCTGTGTGCCGAAGACCTCGGCATCGGCAAGCCGGACCCGGCGCCGTTCCTCGAAGCCCTGCGCCGCGGTGACGTGGAGGCCAGCGCAGCGGTGCACATCGGTGACCACCCGGGCGATGACATTGCCGGCGCCCAGCGCGCCGGGCTGCGGGCGGTGTGGTTCAACCCCCAGGGCAAGGCGTGGGTAGGCGAACAGGCGCCGGACGCCGAGATCCAGCGCCTGTCGCAGTTACCCGACATCCTCGCGCGCTGGCGCTGACAGGTACTGCACAGCCCTCGAGGCCTGCGCGGCCCTTTGTAGGAGCGGCCTTGTGTCGCGAAAGGGCTGCGAAGCAGCCCCAGGGTTTTCGCGTAGATGCACGAATTGCTGGGGCTGCTTCGCAGCCCTTTCGCGACACAAGGCCGCTCCTACAGGGACCGCGTCAACCTGGCCTGAACAGCAGGCACAAAAAAGCCCGCAGCGACGGCGGGCTTTTTTTCGATCAGCCACTCAGATAGGGCGGCTGCCGTACTTGTTGTCCGGCTTCTTGGGCGGATCGGCGACCACGTTGGCCTCGACTTCCTGAACCTTGCCGCCGCGGGCGAGGAACTCTTCCATGGCCTTGGCCAGGGCGTCACGCTCCTTCTGCTTGGCTTCCATGCTCGGCATCTCGTCTACCGAGACTGCGGCCTTGGATTTGCCCTTGGCAGCGGGTGCCGGGCTGCTGTCGTCATCGCCAGCGTCTTCGGCACCATCATCAGCTGCCGCTTCGAGGCCTTCATCGCCCTCGTCTTCGTCGCCTACTTCGAGGTCATCATTTTCCAGATCGTCGTCGCTCATGTTCTACCTCATGACTTGCGAAAAGCAGGTTAGTTATAGACCAGTGCAGCCGTAGACCGGCAGCCACCAGTGAAAATTCAACTGGCCGTGGGTTAGGCCACTGCCCTAGGGTCGGCGCTCCTGATGGGAGGCGGCACCCAGCAGACCCTGCTCCTGGCAGGACCTGACAAATCCATTAGCCCCTGCTGGCCACACGCTATTGGCAAGCCTAGCAAAGGCTGGCGAAGCGTGTGGACTACTCGTCAAACACCCTTCGGCGCGCATTCTAGCGCGCCAGCAGAAAAAGCAAAGCACCATGAATGCTCTGCGTTTTGTAAGATTTCCGCCTACGTCGCGAACGTGTCGGATAAACCGTTTGCCGTGCGGGAAATGCTAAAAATCTGGCAAAAAAAATGCCCGGCAAGCCGGGCAAGTTTTTACCGCGTCGCAGTTACAGGTTGTAGCCGCGCTCGTTGTGCTGAGCCAGGTCGAGGCCGACCGACTCTTCTTCTTCGCTTGCCCGCAGGCCCATCACCACATCAAGCACCTTGAGAATCACGTAGGTGACGATGGCGGTGTAGACCACGGTGAAGATCACGCCCTTGGCCTGGATCCAGACCTGCATGCCGATGTCGGTGACGGCACCGAAGCCGCCCAGCGCCGGAGCTGCGAACACACCGGTGAGGATGGCGCCGACGATACCGCCGATGCCGTGCACGCCGAAGGCGTCCAGCGAGTCGTCATAGCCCAGCTTGCGCTTGAGGCTGGTGGCGCAGAAGTAGCAGACCACACCCGAGACCAGGCCGATCACCAGGGCACCCATGGGGCCTACGGTACCGGCAGCCGGGGTGATGGCGACCAGGCCGGCGACCACACCCGAAGCGATGCCCAGGGCGCTCGGTTTACCGTGACCGATCCACTCGGCGAACATCCAGCCCAGGGCCGCGGCGGCGGTGGCGATCTGGGTCACCAGCATGGCCATGCCGGCGGTGCCGTTGGCAGCCGCGGCAGAGCCTGCGTTGAAGCCGAACCAGCCGACCCACAGCATGGCCGCGCCCATCAGGGTATAGCCCAGGTTGTGCGGAGCCATCGGGGTGGTCGGGTAGCCCTTGCGCTTGCCCAGCACCAGGCAGCAGACCAGGCCAGCGATACCGGCATTGATGTGCACCACGGTGCCGCCAGCGAAGTCCAGCACGCCCCAGTCCCACATCAGTGCACCGTCACCGCTCCAGACCATGTGCGCGATCGGCGCGTAGACCAGGGTGAACCAGATGCCCATGAACACCAGCATCGCGGAGAACTTCATGCGCTCGGCGAAGGCACCGACGATCAGCGCCGGGGTGATGATGGCGAAGGTCATCTGGAAGGTGATGAATACCGCTTCAGGGAACAGCGCGGCAGCCGAGGTCAGGTTCGAGGGCGTGACGCCGCTGAGGAACGCCTTGGAGAAGCCGCCGACGAAGGAATTGAAGTTGAGCACGCCCTTTTCCATACCAGTGGTATCGAAGGCCATGCTGTAGCCGTAGACGACCCAGAGAATGCTCATCAGGCCAGTGATTGCAAAGCACTGCATCATCACCGACAGCACGTTCTTGGATCGCACCATGCCGCCATAGAACAGGGCAAGGCCCGGAATGGTCATGAACAGCACCAGCGCCGTTGCGGTGAGCATCCAGGCGGTGTCGCCGGAGTTCAGCGCTGGGGCAGCTTCCTCTGCCAGGGCAAGCCCGGGCATTACGAGGGACAATAGGGCTCCTAGCCCTGCGATCTTACGCAGAGTCATGTTGTTTTCTCCTGGGGCGTTGGGTTTGGTGAGGCTTTGTTGCTGCTTAGATCGCGTCGGTATCGGTTTCGCCGGTACGGATACGGATCGCCTGCTCCAGATTCACCACGAAAATCTTGCCGTCACCGATCTTGCCGGTGTTGGCTGCCTTGGTGATGGCTTCGATTACCCGATCAAGGTCCTTGTCATCGATGGCGACATCGATCTTCACCTTGGGCAGGAAATCGACCACATATTCAGCACCGCGATACAGCTCGGTGTGGCCCTTCTGCCGACCGAAACCTTTGACTTCGGTGACGGTGATGCCCTGCACGCCGATTTCCGACAGCGACTCGCGCACGTCGTCCAGCTTGAACGGCTTGATGATGGCTGTGACTAGCTTCATGAAACTCTCTCCCGATTTGGTGGACTTGCCCCAGGAAAACAAACCCGTCTCAAGTCTAAGCGCAGCGGTTGGCTTTGTAACGCGTCGTCGGCATCCGGCTCCGCGTGCGCACTGCCTGGTCACAAGGAACTGCATCAGTGCATGGCTCGCACTGGTCTTTGCAGAAACCTTGCCAGTTCCGTCAAAGCTCGGGAAAACAGGGAGTTATGTGAATCAGTCAGGATTGGCCAGTCGCCAGCAGGGGAAACATGCACAATTTCGGTGCACCTCGACCTGCTGCATCGCTCGAAAAATGTGCAGTTTCAGATGAGCGCTGCTTTCTGTAGGAGCCAGCGACGAGGCCGGATGCTCATGCATGCGTGTTACACTGCCGGCCATTTCCCAGTATCAGTGGACAGCCCCATGCTCGCGCCCAAAGCCCTTCTCGATGCCCTGAGCGACCAGGCATCGCGCCTGTTCAGCAGCGATACCGCCCAGCCCCGCGCCGAACTGGAAAGTCAGTTCAAGGTGCTGATGCAAGGTGCCTTCAGCAAGCTGGACCTGGTCAGCCGCGAAGAATTCGACAGCCAGATGGTCGTACTGGCGCGCACCCGCGCACGCCTGGAGGCTTTGGAAAAACAAGTGGCCGAGCTGGAAGCCCGGCTGAACCCGACCCCACAGGATGAGTGAATGCAACCCTCCAGCGCATACCCGGTACTGTTGTTTTCCTACGGCACCTTGCAGGACAAAGCCGTGCAGCTCGCCAACTTCGGCCGCGAACTGAGCGGCCAAGCCGACCGCATGCTGGGCTACCGCCAGGACTGGGTCGAGATCACCGACCCCGCCGTGCTGGCAGCCAGCGGCAAGTCCCATCACCCTATCGTCGCTCCCAGCAGCCAGGCAGACGACAGCGTGGCCGGCATGGTCTTCCAGATCAGCGAAGAAGAGCTGGCAGCGGCGGATCGCTATGAAGTCGCTGACTACAAGCGCGTGGCCGTAACGCTCGCATCGGGCCTGACCGCCTGGGTTTATGTACGCGCCTGAGCCCTTCCGGCGCACAGCAGGCACGAACCTGACGGGGTGACAATGCAGGGGAAAACCCTGCCTGAAAAACCAGGACGCACACTTCTTTCGCCGGCCCGGGCCGTGCTCGCTATTCTTGCAAAGCCGCAGGAAGCGGCCCTCTTCAGCGACAACGGAGCGTCCATGTCCCTAGCCCTCGTCCACAGCCGCGCCCAGGTGGGCGTGCAGGCACCGGCGGTCAGCGTCGAAACCCACCTGGCCAACGGCTTGCCCCATCTCACGCTGGTCGGTCTGCCGGAAACCACGGTCAAAGAGAGCAAGGACCGGGTACGCAGCGCCATCGTCAACTCCGGTTTGAACTACCCGCAGCGGCGCATCACCCAGAACCTCGCCCCCGCCGACCTGCCCAAGGATGGCGGGCGCTATGACCTGGCAATTGCCCTGGGTATCCTCGCCGCCGATGGCCAGGTACCAACGGCCTCCCTTGCCGAGATCGAATGCCTGGGCGAACTGGCGCTGTCTGGCAAGTTGCGCCCGGTGCAGGGCGTGTTGCCCGCAGCACTGGCGGCACGCGAAGCAGGCCGGGCACTGGTGGTGCCGCGGGAGAATGCCGAGGAAGCCAGCCTGGCAGGCGGGCTGGTGGTGTATGCAGTGGGGCACCTGCTGGAACTGGTCGCCCACCTGAACGGCCAGGTGCCATTGCCACCGTATGCCGCCAACGGCCTGATCCTGCAGCAACGTCCGTACCCGGACCTGAGCGAAGTGCAGGGCCAACTGGCGGCCAAGCGTGCGCTGCTGCTAGCGGCGGCCGGGGCGCACAACCTTTTGTTCACCGGGCCTCCCGGTACCGGCAAAACCTTGCTTGCCAGCCGCTTGCCGGGGCTGCTGCCACCACTGGACGAGCACGAAGCACTGGAAGTGGCGGCGATACAGTCGGTCAGCGGCCATGCGCCACTGAGCAGCTGGCCGCAGCGGCCCTTCCGCCATCCGCATCACTCCGCCTCCGGCCCGGCACTGGTCGGCGGCAGCAGCCGGCCGCAACCGGGCGAAATCACCCTCGCCCACCATGGCGTGCTGTTTCTGGATGAACTACCTGAGTTCGAGCGTCGCGTGCTGGAAGTGTTGCGCGAACCGCTGGAGTCGGGCGAGATCGTGATTGCCCGGGCCCGCGACAAGGTGCGCTTCCCCGCACGTTTCCAGCTGGTGGCGGCAATGAACCCCTGCCCTTGCGGCTACCTGGGCGACCCCACTGGCCGCTGCCGCTGTAGCACCGAGCAGATCGCGCGGTATCGCAACAAGCTGTCCGGGCCATTGCTGGACCGTATCGACCTGCACCTGACCGTGGCCCGGGAGAGCACTACGCTGAACAACCAGCCCTGCGGCGAGACCAGTGCCGATGTGGCGGCCAAGGTAGCCGAGGCACGTGAACTGCAACAGCGGCGGCAAGGGTGTGCGAATGCATTTCTCGACCTTGAGGGGTTGCGCTGCCATTGTGGGTTGGCGGCGGCGGACCAGGCCTGGTTGGAGGGGGCCTGTGAGCGGCTGACCCTGTCGTTACGTGCGGCTCACCGGTTACTGAAGGTGGCGCGGACGCTGGCGGATCTGGAAGGTAACCAGGCAATTGGCCGGGCGCATCTGGCCGAGGCCCTGCAGTACCGGCCGGGGAGCAGTTAGATTGCCGGGGCTGCTTTGCAGCCCATCGCAGGCAAGCCAGCTCCCACCCCGACCGCATCGGCCTCAAACCATGCGCAGTCCCTGTAGGAGCGGGCAAGCCCGCGAAGGGGCCGGGGCAGGAATACCTCACTGGCTGCCCAGCAAAGCATCTTCAACCACCTTCAGCAGCACCTCTTCAGAAAATGGCTTGCCCAGGCAGACCAGCGCCCCAAGCGCCATCGCCGCCCGCACCGCCCCTTCATCCCAGTGCGCCGACATGCAGATCACCGGCAACCGCCACCCCAGCCTGGCCAGCTCGCGCTGCACTGCCAGCCCGCTCATTCCGGGCATCCTCAGGTCGAGCAGCACACATCCCGCTTGCCGCGCCAGTGCCGAGGCCAGGAACAGGTCCCCGGCAGCAAAAGACAAGGTCTCGAAACCTGCCGAACGTAGCAGGTTGGCCAGGCTTTTGCGCACCGAAGCATCGTCGTCAACGATGCACACCGTGCTGCTCATGCGCCGCCCAGGCCCTCAGGCTGCGCCCCGATAACGTTGTGCATGGCCACCAGTTCAAGCAGCGAGCGGGACTGCATCTTGTTCATGATGTTCTTCTTGTGCACCTTGGTCGTCACCTCGCTGGTGCCGATCTGCCTGGCGATCTGCTTGTGCGACAGGCCACCGACCACCAGCGAGAACACCTGGCGCTCGCGCTGGGTCAGGCGCTGGTACTTTTCCTCGACCTGCCGCGCATGGTGCCACTTGCGCCCTTCGGCCACGGCACGCGTGCGCACCGCCTGCAGCAGTGTCAGCAGCTGGTCTTCGTCGAACGGTTTGGTCAGGAACTCCACGGCCCCGGCACGCATGGCCTGGACGGTCATCGGGATGGTGCCGAAGCCGGTCATGAACACGATCGGCCAGGGCAGCGCAAGTCGGCGCAGCGCATCTTGGACTTCCAGGCCGCTGGTATCGGGCAGGTGCATGTCCAGCAACAGGCAGGCATAGGGGGTTTCCAGGCGGGCCTCGAACAACGCCTCGGCACTGGCGAACAAATGATGCGGAATGTCCTGCGAGCGCAGCAGGCGGCCCAACGCCGTGCGCACCGACGGGTCGTCATCCACCACCAGCACCGGCACGTTCAAGTGCTCATCGAACAACTCGACAGGTTCGGCCGCGGCGCACAGCGGCGATTTGCCCGCCGCCTTGCCAGGCAACTCGAGGCTGATCTCGGCGGCCAGGCGGTAGCCCCGGCGTGGCACGGTCTGGATCAGGCCACGGTCGCCAAAGGCCTTGCGCAGCAAGGACACCTGCACCTGCAGGTTGTTGTCCTCGACTACCGTGCCGGCCCACACCTGGCTGAACAGCTCGTCCTTGTCGACCACCCGCCCCTTGGCCTTGATCAGCGTCGCCAGCACTTCGAATGCCCGCCCCCCCAACAGGACAGGCTTACCGTCAACAAAGGCTTCGCGCCGCTCCAGCGACACCTGGGCATTACCTATTCGGATCATGGCTTCCTCGCGCGGGCACGGGCGTTTCCCAGCCCAGGGCAGCCTAGGCCAGGGTACGCCTTCAGACAATTATCCCGAGGGATAGGTTGGCCTGAGGACTATACAAAAGCCCGCCAGCCCCCAGGGGACGATAACGGACAACAGCGTACCCTTTCCTGCCAAGCAGCCTGCAGCCCGCATCCCTGCTGGGTCCGCTGCGTATACTCGTGCGTCAGGATGTCGCTAGCAGGGGTGCCATATGCTCGATGAACGCCTTGCCCACAGGCCCATCGATTACGACCAGTCCGTCGACGAGGGTTGGCTGAACCGGTGCGACATCAACGCGCTGGGCCAGGAAGGTGAACTCAGTTACTTCCGCCTTCGCGATCCAGCCACCGACCAGGCATGGATCGCCGTGCGCGCCCCGCGCGAGGTCCCCGCCGCCTGCCAGCGCCTGGAACGCGACTACCGCCTGCAACTCGACCCGCAATGGGCGGTGATCCCCTCGGCGTTCGTGCGCTCGGCCGAAGGCCCCCTGCTGGTGTACCCGGCCGGCCGCTCCATCGCCGACCTTATCGCAGAGGGCCCTGCCGCCCTGGCGCCGTTTCTCGAGATTGCGGTGAATGCAGCCACTGCCTTGGCCCAGGCACACGAACGCAATGTGCTGCACGGCGCGCTGCAGCCCGAACATGTGTGCCTGCGCGCGGACCAGCGAGTGCGACTGGGCTGCTTTCGCGCCGACCCGGCGGAACTGATCAGCGAACAAGGCACCCCGCTCGGCAACTGGGCTTACCTGGCGCCTGAACAGGTCTGCCCGCACGGCAGCAGCAGCGACCGACGCACCGACATCTATGCCCTGGGCGCGATCCTTTACCAGCTACTGCTGGGCGAATTGCCTCTGGCCGGGCGCGACACCCAGCACTGGCGCCAGCTGCATGCCGGCGTGCAGCCACGAGCGGCCTGCGAAGTGGACAGCAATGTGCCGCAACCTCTCAGCCGGATCCTGGCCAAGGCCTTGGCCAAAGAGCCGGACGCCCGCTACCAGAGTGCTCGCGCCCTGGCGGTGGACTTGGCCTATTGCCAGCGACAGTGGGCCGCCAGCAAGTCCATGGATGCCTTCGAACCAGGCTGTGCCGACCCGATGACGCCCGACCGCGCACGCCTGTATGGCCGCAGTGCCGAACAGAAGGCCATCGCCCTGCTGCTCAAGGTACAGCGCCGTGACAGCAAGCCACAAGCCCTGTTCATCAATGGGGCTACGGGCATGGGCAAGTCGAGCCTGGTCGAGGCAGCGCTCAGGGCCAACGCCCAGGGTTACTGGGCCATCGGCAAGTGCAACGGCGTTGCCCAGGCCGTGCCCTACGCGCCCTGGGTCGAAATTCTCGGCGCGCTGACCACCCAGTTGCTAGCCAAGAACAGCCGGGACCTCGACGCCTTGCGCTACGAGATTCTACGCCGTATCAAAGGCCACGGCCGGCTGCTCGGCAAGCTGGCACCAGACCTGCAACTGATCCTCGGCCCCTTGCCCGAGTTGCCGGCCAAGCCCACACGTCTGGCGCTGCAGAAGGAGCTGCGGGCGATCGTCGAATTCCTGCAGGTATTCAGCCGCCCCGACCAGTCGCTGGTGCTGTTCTTCGATGACATGCATTGGGTCGACGACTCCAGCCAGCAACTGCTGGCGCAACTTCTGGCTCACGCGCCCGGCAACCTGTTGCTGATCTTCGCCCGGCGCAGTGATGCGCCAGCCAGCAGTACACCCCTTGCCCTGCCCGCAGCGGTGCGCAGCACCACGCTGAACCTGCGGCCCCTGGCGGTGAGCGCGGTGACCGAGTTGATCGGCGAGCGCTACCACGTCGGCCCCGAGGACGCATTGCAGGTGGCCGAACTGGTACACGACAAGACTGCGGGCAATCCGTTCTTCATCAATCAGATCCTCCGGGCCATGGTCGAGGACCAGCTGTTCACCTTCGATACCCAGGCCATGCGCTGGTCATGGTGCCTGCAGGCCGTGGCCCGCCACCGCTATTCCGACAATGTTGCCGACCTGATGATCCACCGCCTGGCGCGCCTGCCCGAGCCGCAGCGCGACCTGCTGCGGGTGGTCAGTGCGGCTGGCAGCCGCTGTGATGAACGCCTGCTTCACCAGGTACTCTCTCACGCGCCCGGCGAGCCGTTGAAAGCCTTGATTGGCGCGGGTTTCCTGCAACCGGGCCAGAACGGCCTGGGCTTCGCCCATGAACGGGTGATGGAAGCTGCGTACGCTCTCACGCCAGCGCGCGCACGTGCCCAACTGCATGCACGTATTGCCCAGGCCATGCGCCAGGCCTGGCCGGGGCGCCTGCACGAGGTACTGTTCGAGCTTGCCAACCAGCTGCAACGCGCCAGCCCATGCGGGTTTGCAGCGGATGACTGCGAAGCTTTTCTGCAGCTTTTACGCGAGGCAGCAGCACGCGCACGCGATGGCGGCGCGTTCGAACAATCGGCTGGCTACCTGCACACGGCCGAGCAGTTGCTGCAACGCGGTGCAACGCTGGAAAGCCGCGCCACGCATGGCTTTGCCATCGCCTGCATGGCCACCGAGTGCGACATGCAACTGTCGCGAATGGTCGCGGCCGAGGCCCGCATCACTGAATGCCGCCTGCGCGCGCGCTCGGCGTTGGACCAGGCGCGGGTATGCCGCCTGCAGGCGCTGCTGTACACCTTGCGCGGCGACTATCAGGCGGCCATCGACAGCGCCATTTCCGGCCTGGACTTGCTGGGTATGAGCCCGGTGCGAGGTGGCGACTGGCAACAGGTCGAAGCCAGTCATGCCCATGTACAGACCTTGGTCGAACAGAAAGGCCGACACTGCCTGGAATCGCTGCAGCGCACCGATTCGGAGGAAGTGACAGTTGCCATCAGCCTGCTGGCCACCCTGTCGTCATCGTTTTTCGTGAAGGACGACATCTGCTTCCTGCACCTGGCCAAGCTCATGGAGCTGTCACTGCTGCACGGAGTCGCCCCGGGCAGCACCTACGGCATGGCCTGGTACGGGGTGATGATTGCCGAGCGCTTCGGCGCCTACCATGATGGCCACGCTTGCTGCCTGGCTGCGCTCAAGCTGATAGAGCGGCACGGTTTCGACGCTGACTTGACCAGCGCGCTGCTGGCCCTGGACCAAGTCAGCGCCTGGACCTCGCCGATGGAGTTCGCCCGCCGTACCGCACTGGATGCGGTCGACTCGGGGCGCCTGAGCGGCGACCTGGCGATGAGCTGCTATGCCTGCAACCACCTGGTTTCCGATTCGCTGTTCATGGGCCGCTACCTGCCGGACGTGGTGGAGGAACTGGCGCAAGGCCTGGCCACCGTGCGTCGCTACGGTTACCGCGACATCGAGCAGATCCTGCAGGCCCAGCAAGCGTTCGTCGCCAAATTGAGCGGCACGCCCTGCCCGGCCTCGGCCACAGCCTCGAAATCGCCTACCACGCGGTTCTTCCAGTACCTGATGGCCGGCATGTGCGACTTCTACCTGGGCAATATCCCGCAGGCCATGCGCAACCTGGCACTGGCCGGCGACAACACCTGGGCGGTACCGACGCACATCAACCTGGCCGACTATCACCTGTTCCGCGGCCTGGCCCTGGGCAGCCCCGAGGCCATTGGCAGCCTTGCCGATAAGCTGCGCGAGCTGCAGGCCCTGCGGGAGCGCTTCGGCCGCTGGGCCGGCTTCAACCCGGCCACCTTCCGCAACAAGCTGTTGCTGATCGAAGGCGTGATCGCCAAGCTCGAAGGCGACGGCCTGGCCGCCATCCGCTGCTTCGACCAGGCACAGATCGCCGCCACCGCAGCCGGTTTCATCCACGAGCAGGCGCTGGCCCACGAGCAGTTGGCCGAAGTATGTATCCCCAGCGGCCTGATCTCTGGTGCCAACCTGCACCTGCGCATCGCCCGCGACTGTTTCCATATCTGGGGCGCGACCGGCAAGGTGCACCAGCTGGAGGCGTTGCACCCGTTCCTGCGCACCCAGCCTATCCAGGAAAGCCAACGCGCAACCCACCAGGCCAAGCTCGACCTGGAAGCCGGCATCGAGGCAGCACGGGCGCTGTCCGAGGAAGTGCTGCTCGAAGGCCTTATCGAAACCCTGATGGGCCACCTGACCCAGCATTCCGGCGCCGACCACGGTGCGCTGCTGATCGTCAGCGGTGCCGAATTCCAGATGGCTGCCCTCGCCTACATCGACGACGCCGGGCTGCACGTGAGCATGGACGACTGCCAGAAGTTCATGACCCAGGCACCGCTGTCGATCATCAACGCCACCATGCGCACCAAGAAGCCCCTGGTGCTCAACGATGCCCAGAGCGATTGCCCCGAGGCCTTCCGCCAGCAGTTGCACGCGCGCAAGGCCCGTTCGGTACTGTGCCTGCCGCTGGTGATCCAGGGCGTGCTGATCGGCCTGGTGTACCTGGAAAACCGCCTGGTACCGAACCTGTTCGGTGGCCAGCGCCTGGCCATGCTGGAAATACTCGCCTCACAGGCGGCGGTGTCGCTGCAAACCGCCAAGTTCTACACACGCCTGGCCGAAGACAACCAGACCCGCGCCCAGATGGAGACCGAGTTGCGCCGCTCCCGCGCGGAATTGGCGCGCACGTCGCACTTGCAGGTGATGAACGAGCTGTCCGCGTCCATCGCCCATGAGATCAGCCAGCCGCTGCTGGGCATAGCCTCCAACGCCGCTGCCAGCCTGCGCTGGTTGAAACGCACCAACCCCGACCTGGAAGAGGCGATTGCCGGCCTGGAAGATATACGCAACGACAGCGAACGGGCCGCCAACATCGTGCGTGCGCTACGCTCGCTGGCCAAACAGTCGCCGATGCAACTCAAGGTGGTGAAGCTGGACGAGTTGATCCGCGAAGTGGTGCGCCTTACATCGGCCGATGCCGCCAAGGGCCCGGTGGACGTGCAGATGCGCTTGCAGGCGGGGGTGAGCGTGATGGCCGACCCGGTGCAGTTGCAGCAGTTGGTGTTCAACCTGATTACCAATGGCCTGGAGGCGCTGGCGGGGTATCGCAGCGACGGGGTGCTGCGGATTGCGTCGGCGGTGGTCGGGAATGAGGTGGAAATCTGCGTAGACGACAACGGGCCGGGAATTGCAGCGGATGAGCGCGAGCGAGTGTTCGATGCGTTTCATACCACCAAGATCGGCGGCATGGGGATGGGCTTGGCGATCTGCAACTCGGTGGTGCAGGCCCATGGTGGGCAGTTGCAGGCGCTGGTGTCAGAGCTGGGGGGGTGTCGGATTCGCTTTACGCTGCCTGTGAATCCTTCTTGAGCCTGTACCGGCCCTTTCGCGGGTGAACCCGCTCCCACAGGGATAGTGTACAGCCTGAGAACTGCACGGTTCTTGTGGGAGCGGGTTCACCCGCGAAAGGGCCGGTACAGGTTTACATCAACGGGCGCTCAGGGCCGCATAGCTGTTCATCAGGTTGCGGTAGTTGGGAATGCGCTGCGACAGCAGGTTACCCAGCCCTTCGATGTCATTGCGCCAGTCACGGTGCAGCTCACAGGCCACCGAGAACCAGTTCATCATCTGTGCACCCGCCTGGGTCATGCGCACCCAGGCCGCCTGCTGCACGGTTTCGTTGAAGGTTCCTGAAGCATCGGTCACCACGAACACTTCAAAACCTTCCGCCAGTGCCGACAAGGTCGGGAACGCCACGCACACATCGGTCACCACGCCAGCGATGATCAGCTGCTTGCGGCCAGTGGCCTTGATCGCCTTAACGAAGTCTTCGTTGTCCCAGGCGTTGATCTGGCCAGGGCGGGCAATGTACGGCGCATCCGGGAACATCTCTTTCAGCTCGGGCACCAGCGGGCCGTTCGGGCCTTGCTCGAAGCTGGTGGTGAGGATGGTCGGCAGGCCGAAGAACTTGGCCAGGTCGCCCAGGGCCAGCACGTTGTTCTTGAACTCGTTGGGCGAGAAGTCCTGCACCAGCGAAATCAGGCCGGTCTGGTGGTCGACCAGCAGCACCACGGCGTCGTCTTTGTTCAGGCGCTTGTAATCGGGTTGGCTCATCGGGGTGACTCCTTGGGTTGGGAAAACGGGCCGGCACTGTCCACAAGGGGCTATACCGGCGGATAGGTTCGGCTTAAGGATGGGCCTGCGCCTGGCGCCAGGCCTTGGGCGGCTGGCCGACCAGGCGGCTGAAGGCGCGGGTGAAATGGGCCTGGTCGCAGAAGCCGCATTCCAGGCTCACGTGGGTGATCGGCGCCTCGGTGGCGAGCAGGCGCTTGGCCTTTTCCATGCGTGCCAGCAGGCGCCACGCCTGGGGCGAGAGGCCGGTGTTGACCTTGAACGCGCGCGAGAAGTGGCTGCGGGTGAGGTTGCATAACCCGGCGATTTCGATGATCGACAACGGGCTGTGCAACATCAGTTCCTTGGCCCGGCGCAAGCGCGCCGGCGTCAGTGCGCCGGGGGTTTGCAGCGGCGCTTGGGGCGTCCCGGGGTGCATGGCGGCTCTCCTGTTCAATACAGAAAGTCTCGCCTCCGGCACATGACAAAGTCCTGAGCCAAACCTGAATTGTTGTTAATTGCGCGCTGCTGGCCCTGACGGTTTTGCCGATACCTTAAGATGCGTTTCGTATTCAGCTTCGGGCCGCTGGTGGCGGCCGGCATTCAAGGCAAAAGAGCGATGCAGGAAAAAACCGCCCACCGCACCGTGGCCATGGTGTTGTTCAATGATGTGCTGTTGCTGGACGTGACCGGGCCCATGGACGCGTTTGCCATTGCTAACCGCTTCCTTCCTGCCGAGCGGAAGTACCGGCTGCTGACCCTGGCCGAAGGGCAGGCAGCGGTGCGCGGCTCCTGCGGGTTGAAAGTGGTAGCCGACCTGCGTCTGGAGGATTTGCCGGAAGCCGTCGACCTGTTGCTGGTGCCAGGCGGCCCGGGCGCCTATGACATCGCCCTGCCAGGCATCGAGCGCTGGCTGCCCCAGGCCGTGCGCCGGGCCAAACGCTTTGGTGCAATATGCACCGGGGTATTCCTGCTGGGCCGGGCCGGGCTGCTGGACGGCTATCGCTGCACCACCCACTGGAACTACGTGGAGCGCCTGGCACAAGCGTTCCCCGAGGCGAAGGTCGAGACCGAGCAGATCTACGTGATCGACCGTTGCCTGATTACCTCGGGCGGCATCACCGCAGGCATCGACCTGGCACTGTCAGTGGTGGCCGAGGACCACGGCAAGGCGCTGGCCCTGGAAGTGGCCAAGGTGCTGCTGGTCGCCCGCCATCGCCAGGGCGGGCAGACACCCTACGGGCCACTGCTGGCGGCTGTACCGCGTGATGATTCGCCGATTGCACGGGTGCAGGCGTATATCGTCGACCATATCGAGCAAGGCTTCACTGTGCAGAAGATGGCCGACCTGGTAGCCATGAGCGGGCGCAACTTCGCCCGCACCTTTCAGCGCGAGGTGGGCATCACGCCACTGCAATACTTGCAGAACGCACGCATCGACCGCGCGCGCAAGCTGCTGGAAAGCAGCGACCTGCCATTGAAAGTGGTGGCGACGCAGTGCGGTTTTGGCAGTGACCGGCATTTGCGCAAGGTTTTCTGCGAGCGGATTGGCATGACGCCGGCGCAGTATCGGGCGCAGTTTGGTGGCAGTTGAGTATGCAGATTTCCTGTGCCGGCCTCTTCGCGGGTGAACCCGCTCCCACAGGTGTTGCGCAGGCTTGAAGACACCGCTGTACCTGTGGGAGCGGGTTCACCCGCGAAGAGGCCAGCACGACTGTCACCTGATTCAGGACAATGTGTCTTCCTCACAGCAGATTGTCTGGCACCCCCACATTCCCCAGAATTGTCCGCCAAACTGATCTAACGCTGCCCCGGCAGCTCATGGAGTACGAGCCAATGCCACACGAAGGCAGCCTTCTGCAAACCGCGGTGATCTTCCTGCTCGCCGCTGTCCTCGCCGTCCCCCTGGCCAAGCGCCTGCACCTGGGGGCCGTGCTCGGTTACCTGCTCGCCGGCGTGATCATCGGCCCGCAGGCGCTGGGCCTGATCCGCGATACCGAAAGCGTGGCGCACATTTCCGAGCTGGGCGTGGTCCTGCTGCTGTTCATCATCGGCCTCGAGCTGTCGCCCAAGCGCCTGTGGCTGATGCGCAAGTCCGTATTCGGCGTCGGCACCGCCCAGGTGCTGCTGACCGGTGCGCTGATCGGCGCCATCGCCCTGTTCGGCTTCAGCCAGACGCTACCGGCGGCCATCGTGCTCGGTCTGGGCCTGGCGCTGTCGTCCACTGCCCTTGGCCTGCAGAGCCTGGCCGAAAGCAAGCAGCTCAACGCCCCGCACGGCCGCCTGGCGTTCGCCATCCTGCTGTTCCAGGACATCGCCGCCATCCCACTGATCGCATTGGTTCCGCTGCTGGCCGCCAGTGGCCCGGACACCAGCCACGGCGACAGCCTGGAGCATGGCCTGAAGGTGTTCGCCAGCATCGCCGTGGTCATCGTCGGTGGCCGCTACCTGCTGCGCCCGGTGTTCCGCACCGTGGCCCGCACCGGCCTGCCGGAAGTGTCCACCGCCACCGCGCTGCTGGTTGTGATCGGCACTGCCTGGCTGATGGAAGAAGCCGGCATTTCCATGGCCCTGGGTGCCTTCCTCGCCGGCCTGCTGCTGGCCGACTCGGAATACCGCCACGAGCTGGAATCGCAGATCGAACCGTTCAAGGGCCTGCTGCTGGGGCTGTTCTTCATCAGCGTCGGCATGGGCGCCAACCTGCGCCTGCTGCTGGAAATGCCTTTGGTGGTGCTGGGCCTGACCCTGCTGCTGGTGGCCGTGAAGCTGGTACTGCTGATCGGCGTCGGGCGCCTGGCCGGTGGTCTGAACAGCGCCAGCGCCCTGCGCCTGGGCATGGTGCTGGCTGCCGGTGGCGAATTTGCCTTCGTGGTGTTCAAGCTGGGCAAGGACCAAGGCTTGTTCGACACCCAGACTTACGACCTGCTGTTGATGACCATCACCCTGTCGATGGCCATTACCCCGCTGCTGATGATTGGCTGCGCCCACGCGCTCAAGCGCCCGCAACCGGCGCGTGAGGTGCCGGAGCATTACAAGCAGATTCAGGCTGACACGCCACGGGTGGTGATCGTCGGCATGGGTCGCATGGGCCAGATCGTCGCGCGCATCCTGCGGGCACAGAAGATTCCGTTCATTGCCCTGGAAACCTCGGTGGACACCATCGAGATGACCCGTATGTTCGAACAGGTACCCGTGTTCTACGGCGACCCACTGCGCCCCGAGGTGCTGCATGCCGCCAAGGTGGGCGAGGCGGAATACTTCATCATCACCATCGATGACCCGGAAGCTGCCATTCACACGGCGGAACGGGTGAAACGCCTGTACCCGCACCTGAAAGTGCTGGCCCGCGCGCGTAACCGCCAGCATGTGCACAAGTTGGCGGATGTCGGCGCCGAGCCGATTCGCGAGACGTTCTACTCCAGCCTGGAGATGACCCGCCGGGCATTGGTGGGGTTGGGGTTGAGCGAGGCGCAGGCGGCGGACCGGATTGCGCGGTTTACCCAGCATGACGAAGAGGTGCTGGTGGCACAGGGGCAAGTGCGTGATGACCGGGCCAAGGTGATGCAGACGGCCAAGGAGGCCCGGGCGGAGTTGGAGCGGTTGTTTGATTCGGATGCGGATTGAGGATCTCGAGCGCATTACTGTAGAGATGCAGCGCCTATGAGATCGAGCGCCGCCCGCGCGGCGCTCGATCTCATAGGCGCCAGAGGCCTCACGACATACTCTTGGTGGCCGTGACTCAATGCCCCGTCAAGCGAGTAAACAGGCAAAACAGCGCTAACTAAGGATGATCACCGTGAGTGACCTGCCAAAGATCATAAGCAGCCTGCTCGCGGAGGTACTGCCGGGCTGGGCCGAGGCCGGCGCGCTCAAGTCTATAAGCTAGATCGGGTGAAATGGCGGCACTACCATCAAGTACAGCGGCCAATTGCACCTGTGGATAATCAAGGTGCTGGGCTAATCCCGAAACTGTCATTTCAATCGCTGGCAGCACATCGCAGAGCAGCGACTCTCCCGGATGCGGCGGGTTATAGAGGGGCATTTGAAATCTCCTAGATTGGCTTCCCAATGCTCCTCCCTTTCAGCCCTAGACATCAGGTCGCAACGTCTGACCGCATTGTCAGAGCGTTCCTGATCCTTCCCACAACCGGGGCTGCTATGCAGCCCTTCGCGGGCACGCCCGCTCCCACAGGTACTGCACCGCTTGCCAGGCTTGCGCTATTCCTGTGGGAGCGGGCGTGCCCGCGAAGGGCCGCGCAGCGGACCCAGTGCACAAAAATATCAGCAGCATCCTACTTCGTTGCGAGCCATTTCCTACTCAGCCATACCATCTGACGAATTATCCTACGCACCGTGTCGAAGCCCGTCTGATTGTCCGGGGAAAGCCTGCTCTCTAGGCTTGCCGGGTCGCTGTCGGTTCAGCGATCGGGTGTGGAAACCCGGCAGGTAAATCGGAATAGCTGTTGTCATGGCAGCTGCGCGCGGGAGGCCGAATGGCCTGCCGGGGTTCCGATAGCCTGGCTTTCCACCCCGCGTGCAGCCGCCACCCTTCGCGTGGAAACGGATGGTGCCGGCCAACCTCTATCGGAGTTTGGCTATGAAAAAAAATTGTCCCCAATCCACCTCTTCCCGACACCAAAGAGCGCGCTTTCAGCCGCTGCGATGCAGGCCATCCACCTTTGTTCACAGTAAACCCAGGCGTCTCTGCCCACGACGCCCTAGTTCATGTCGCCCAGTACCTGCGTGGTGCCTACGATTGTGGCTACAAAGCCCTGGAACACCTGGATGAAACCGGCAAGAGCCTGTTCTGGAGCAACCTGAATGCGCTCGAAATGGCGGAAGGATTGGTTGAGGCATTGCTGGATGGGATTGAGTCGCAGCCCATGAATTGATGTTGTCCTTGCTGGCCTCTTCGCGGGTGAACCCGCTCCCACAAGGATCACCACAGGCGCTGAAACTGTGCAGTACCTGTGGGAGCGGGTTTACCCGCGAAAGGGCCAGCGCAGCAAACAAAAAAGGCCAGCTCCCTACAGAGGGAGCCGGCCTTTTTGCATTCAACTAACGGGCTGTTACTTACCCGCAGTCAACGCGTTGTAGCTGGTAATCAGGTTGCGATAATCCGGAATGTGGTTGGAGCACAGCGCCGCCAGCCCTTCGATGTCGTTGCGCCAGTCGCGGTGCAGCTCACAGGCCACGCCGAACCAGGTCATCATTTGCGCGCCGGCGCGGCTCATGCGGTCATGGGCAGCATCGCGGGTCATTTCGTTGAAGGTGCCGGAAGCATCGGTCACCACGAACACTTCGAACTCCTCTTCCAGGGCCGACAGCGCCGGGAACGCTACACAGACCTCAGTCACCACGCCGGCAATGATCAGCTGTTTCTTGCCAGTGGCCTTCACCGCCTTGACGAAGTCTTCGTTGTCCCAGGCGTTGATCTGGCCTGGGCGGGCGATGTACGGGGCGTCCGGGAACAGGGCTTTCAGCTCTGGTACCAGCGGGCCGTTGGGGCCTTGCTCGAAGCTGGTGGTGAGGATGGTCGGCAGGTTGAAGAACTTGGCCAGGTCGGCCAAGGCCAGCACGTTGTTCTTGAACTTGTCCGGCTCGATGTCACGGACCAGGGACAGCAGGCCAGCCTGGTGGTCGACCAGCAGGACAGCGGCGTCGTCTTTGTTCAGGCGGTTGTAGGTGAATTTGCTCATGGTCTGTGCTCCTAAGGGTTATGAATTTTTCAGCATTCGGGGGTGTTTCGCGTTGATGGGCACAGATTAAAATCATCACCTTTGTGGCGGTAGATAGCAGAATTTGGCTTTAGCGTTCCGTTTTATGAACGATGGATTTGTAGGGGCTGTGCCGGCCTCTTCGCGGGTAAACCCGCTCCCACAGGGATGGCGCCGGGCTTGAGCCCTATGCATTACCTGTAGGAGCGGGTTTACCCGCGAAAGGGCCGGCACAGGCAACCAAGTACCTGGAGACCGATCATTGGAAGACCTCAACTCCCTCTACTACTTCACCCAGGTAGTCGAGCACGGCGGCTTCGCCCCGGCTGGCCGGGCGCTGGACATGCCCAAGTCGAAGCTAAGCCGACGCATCGCCGATCTCGAAGACCGCCTGGGCGTGCGTCTGCTGCACCGCACCAGCCGCCATTGTTCGCTCACCGAGATCGGCCAGGCCTACTACAACCGCTGCCTGGCCATGCGCGTGGAGGCCGAGGGCGCGGCGGAGATCATCGAGCGCAACCGCAGCGAACCGCGCGGCCTGGTGCGTATCAGTTGCCCGACCACCCTGCTCAATTCCTGGGTCGGGCCGATGCTGACCCGCTACATGCTCAAGTACCCGCAGGTGGAGCTGTTCATCGAGAGCACCAACCGCCGCGTCGACCTGCTGCACGAGGGCTTCGACATCGCCCTGCGGGTGCGCTTTCCGCCGCTGGAGAACACCGACATGGTGATGAAGGTACTGAGCAACAGCACCCAGTGCCTGGTCGGCCAGCCGCAGTACCTGGAGCAGTTGCCCGAGCGCTTCGACCCGCAGCTGCTCGGCACGCTGCCGAGCCTGCATTGGGGCAGCGCCCAGCGTGAGTACCAGTGGGAGCTGTTCCAGGGCGAAGACAGCAGCCGCAGCATCGTAATCCCGCACACACCGCGCATGGTGACGGACGACCTGTTCGCCCTGCGCCATTTCGTGGTGGCCGGGGTGGGTATTGCGCACCTGCCGCGGGTGGCGGTGCGCGAAGACCTGGCGGCGGGTCGGCTGGTGGAGTTGTTGCCGGACTGGCACCCGCGTTGCGGCATCGTGCATGCGATCTTCCCGTCGCGGCGGGGCTTGCTGCCGTCGGTGCGGGCGCTGATCGATCATCTGGCCGAAGAATTCGCCATCAGCGACATGGCTTGAGCCGGTTGCCGCCTGTGCCGGCCTCTTCGCGGGTAAACCCGCTCCCACAGGGTCACCACTAGCCCCAAGGTTTGTGCAGTATCTGTAGGAGCGGGTTCACCCGCGAAGAGGCCGGCACAGGCAAGAACAGCCAGAGCACACACATACAAGACCCCTGGCCTATCCTTCCTCCACAGTCTCGGATCATCCCTCCCGGAGCCCCCATGATCCGCGCCACCCACGGACCAGGCCGCGCCCTGCTCGCCACCCTCGCCCTGTGCCCGGCGCTCAGCCAGGCCGAAGAGCCCGGCTGGTCGCTGCTCAGCCGCAACTACTTCCTGCACAGCGACTTCCGCTCGCCCTCCGGCAGTGGCCAGAACTACCGCCAGGAATGGGCCCAGGGCTTCATTGGCGAAATCCGCTCCGGCTTCACCGAGGGCACACTCGGCGTTGGCATCGATGCCCATGGTTTTCTCGGCCTCAAGCTGGACGGCGGCCGCGGCCATGCCGGCACCGGCCTGCTGCCGCGCGACAGCGATGGCCGCGCCGAGTCCGACTACTCCAGCGCCGGCGCCGCACTCAAGCTGCGCCTGGGCAACACCCAACTGCGCTACGGCGAAATGACCGTGGAAACCCCGGTGTTCGACACCAGCGACAAACGCCTGCACCCGGAGTACGCCACCGGCTGGTTCCTGGACAACACCGACCTGCCCGACTGGCGCCTGCAGGCCGGGCACTTCACCGCCTTCAACAACCAGGACAACAGCTCCAGCCATGATGACTTCAGCGGCTACGGCGCTACCACCGACAACCGTGCCATCAGCCTGGCCGGCGCTGCGTTCGCACCCGACGGGCCATTCGGCGGCGCGCTATATGCTGGCCAGTTGGAGGACACCTGGCGCCAGGGCTACCTCGACCTGAACCTGGCCGAGGGTAACTGGCGCCTGGACGGCAACCTGTACAAGACCCGCGACACCGGCAATGCCAGTGCCGGGGCAATCGACACCCTCGCCTACAGCCTGCTGACCAGGTATAGCTTTGGCGCCCAGGCGCTGAGCCTGGCCTACCAGAAGGTCGAGGGCGACACCCCGTTCGATTTCGTCGGCGGCGACTCCATCTACCTGGCCAACTCGATCAAGTACGCCGACTTCAACGGCCCCGGCGAGCGCTCGTGGCAACTGCGCTACGACCTCGACTTCGCAACCCTCGGCGCCCCCGGCCTGAGCCTGATGGGCCGCTACGTCAGCGGCCGTGGGATCGACGGCAGCCATGCCCCGGCAGGCGGCGCCTATGTGGGCCAGTACGGCGACGGCGGCAAGCACTGGGAGCGCGACATCGACCTGAAATACGTGGTGCAGTCGGGCGCCGCCAAGGACCTGAGCCTGTCGTTTTCCCACGTCAGCCACCGCGCCAACCAGGCCCAGGCTGGCGATGACATCGACCGGATCTACCTGATCATCGAATACCCACTCAAAGGCAGCTTCTGACATGAGCACGTCCCCTTCAGGCGCCTGGAGCCCATTGCGCAACGCCACCTTCCGCATGCTGTGGATCGCCACCATCGCTTCCAACATCGGCACCTGGATGCATGAGGTGGGCGCCGGCTGGCTGATGACCACGCTGTCGGCCAGCCCGTTGCACGTGGCCCTGATCCAGGTAGCCGGCTCGCTACCAATGTTCTTCCTCGCCCTGCCGGCCGGCGCGGCGGCTGATATCGTCGACAAGCGCCGCTACCTGTTGCTGGTGCAACTGTGGATGTCTTCGGTGGCCGTGGTGCTGGCGGCCCTGACCCTGCTCGGGCTGATGAACGTCACCCTGCTGCTGGTGCTTACCCTGGCGTTGGGCATCGGCACGGCACTGATGATGCCGGCCTGGAGCGCGCTGACACCGGAGCTGGTAGGCAAGGACGACCTGGCCAACGCGGTGGCGCTTTCCAGTGTCGGTATCAACGTGTCGCGCGCCATCGGCCCGGCTTTGGCGGGCGTGGTGGTGAGCATGGTCGGCCCGTGGTTGACCTTCGCCTTGAATGCCATCTCGTTCGCCGGGGTGATCCTGGTGCTGTTCCTGTGGAAGCGCGAGGTGAAGGAGCCGCTGCTGCCGGCCGAGCGCTTCGTCGGCGCCATGCGCACCGGGCTGCGTTTCGCGCGCAGTGCCAAGCCCTTGCAGGCGGTGATATTGCGCGCCTTGGCATTCTTTTTCTGCGCCAGCGCCGGCACCTCGCTGCTGCCGTTGATCGTGCGTGGCGAGATGCATGGCAGCGCCGCCGATTTCGGCCTGCTGCTGGCGGCCATCGGCATCGGCGCAGTGGCCGGCGCCACCTTGCTGCCCCGCCTGCGCGAACGCATCAGCCGCGACCGCCTGGTGCTGCTCGCCAGCCTGCTGTATGCCCTGTTCCTGCTGGCCCTGGCGCTGGTGCGCAACTTCTATGTGCTGCTGCCGGCAATGCTGCTCAGCGGCGCGGCGTGGATTGCCGTGCTGTCCAACCTGCAGGTGGCGGCGCAGACCTCGGTGCCGGCCTGGGTACGGGCGCGGGCGCTGTCGGTGTACATCCTGATCTTCTTTGGTGCCATGGCCAGTGGCGGGTTGCTGTGGGGCACGCTGGCCAGCCATGCAACCATCACCTTGAGCCTGCTGCTGGCCGCAGGAGGCCTGGCACTGGGCACGCTGCTGACCTGCAAGGTGACGCTGCCGGAAACCGCAGCCGAGGAGCTGACGCCGTCACTGCATTGGCCGGTGCCGCTGCTGAGCGACGACATGGACAAGGAAAGCGGGCCGGTGATGGTCACCGTGGAATACCACATCGACCCGGCCAAGGCCGAGGCCTTCCAGCAGGCAGCGCGGGAGCTGGAGGCGATGCGCAAGCGCAATGGCGCGTTGTCATGGGGGTTGATGCGCGACAGTGCGGACCCGGCGTTGTGGCTGGAGTTCTTCTTCGAGGAATCGTGGCTGGAGCATTTGAGGCATCACCACCGGGTAACCCGGGGTGAGCTGAAGATCGAGGCCAGGGTGCGGATGCTGCAGACCGATGGGGTGGAAGTGAAGATTCGGCATCTGTTGGCTGGAGCTGAGCACAAGGCTCACCATTGATGTTGGTTTTTCCGGCCTCTTCGCGGGCTCGCCCGCTCCCACAGGGATCGCACAGAGCCTGAGGGCTGCGATGTACCTGTGGGAGCGGGCGAGCCCGCGAAGAGGCCAGCACAGAAGGAACAAAAAAGGGGCCAATAACTGGCCCCTCTTTTCACATCAGCTCAGCTTAGAAAGCAAAGCACGAACAACCCAGCGCCCCCCAGAAGCCCTGGAAGTCATTCACCGGCACACTCGAATGCCGTGCCTTCTCATGGCTGTGCGCATGCACCCCGCAAGGCCCGACACACTGGTGCGCCACCGCTGCCAGCGACGGCGTGCCCACGCGCCAGTGGCCCGGCACCTTGGTCACCGGCGACCACTCCGGCAGCACCGGCACCTGGGGCGGGCCGAGCTTGTCGAACTCCGCCGCGCCATACACCACCTTGCCATCGACCACGGTCAGCACCGACTCGATGCCTTTGATCGCCTCTTCATCGACACTGAAGAAGTCCAGCGACAGCGCCGCCAGGTCAGCCAGCTGGCCCACCTTGATCTGGCCTTTCTTGCCCTGCTCGCTGGAGAACCAGGCGCTGCCCTGGGTGAACAGCTGCAGCGCAGTGTCACGGCTGAGGCCTTCCGGGTACAGCTCCATGCCACCGACGGTCTTGCCGCTGACCAGCCAGTACAGCGAGGTCCACGGGTTGTAGCTGGACACGCGGGTGGCGTCGGTACCGGCGCCCACCGGCACGCCCATGTCGAGCATGCGCTTGATCGGCGGGGTCTGCTCGGCAGCCTTGGCACCGTAGCGGTCGACGAAATACTCACCCTGGAAGGCCATGCGGTCCTGGATCGCGATACCGCCGCCCAGCGCACGCACACGCTCGATGTTCTGCGGGGTGATGGTTTCGGCGTGGTCGAAGAACCACGGCAGCCCATTGAACGGGATGTCCCGGTTGACCTTCTCGAACACGTCGAGCATGCGCGTGATCGATTCGTTGTAGGTGGCATGCAGGCGGAACGGCCAGCGCTGCTCGACCAGGTGGCGCACCACCGGCTCCAGCTCTTGTTCCATGGTTTGCGGCAGGTCCGGGCGCGGTTCGAGGAAGTCCTCGAAGTCGGCGGCGGAAAACACCAGCATCTCGCCGGCGCCATTGTGGCGCAGGAAGTCGGTACCGCTGTGCAGCTTCACGCTGGAGGTCCACTTGCGGAAGTCGTCCAGCTCTTCCTTGGGCTTCTGGGTGAACAGGTTGTAGGCAATGCGCACGGTCAGCTGGTTGTTGTCGGCCAGCTCCTGGATCACCTGATAGTCGTCCGGGTAGTTCTGGTAGCCACCACCGGCATCAATGGCACTGGTCAGGCCCAGGCGGTTGAGCTCGCGCATGAACTGGCGGGTGGAGTTGACCTGGTATTCCAGCGGCAGCTTCGGCCCCTTGGCCAGGGTGGCGTAGAGGATCATCGCGTTGGGGCGGGCGATGAGCATGCCGGTCGGGTTGCCGAACTTGTCACGCTGGATCTCGCCGCCCGGCGGGTTGGGCGTGTCCTTGGTGTAGCCGACTGCCTTGAGCGCGGCGCGGTTGAGCAGTGCGCGGTCATACAGGTGCAGCAGGAATACCGGGGTGTCAGGTGCGGCCTGGTTGATTTCCTCCAGGGTGGGCATGCGTTTTTCGGCGAACTGGAACTCGTTCCAGCCGCCGACCACGCGCACCCACTGCGGGGTCGGCGTGCGCGCGGCCTGGTCCTTGAGCATGCGCAGGGCATCGGCCACCGAAGGCACGCCTTCCCAGCGCAGCTCCAGGTTGTAGTTCAGGCCACCACGGATCAGGTGCAGGTGCGAGTCGTTCAGGCCAGGGATGACCGTGCGCTGCTTGAGGTCGATGATCTGCGTGGTGGCGCCCTTGTGGGCCATGGCTTCGGCGTCGTTGCCCACGGCGATGAAACGGCCATCCTTGATGGCGACGGCGGTCGCGGTGGGCTTTTCACGATCAACGGTGTGCAGTTTGCCGTTGAACAGAATCAGATCGGCGGTCATGGAACCTCCTTGGGTGGATGCGTGAGCGGAACCGGCGGAACCGGTGAAAGGCAATGCGGACCAGAGCGCGCCAGCGGCACCGAGCACGGTACTGGTGGCGAGGAACTGGCGACGGGTCTTGTCGTTGCGGTCCTGGGACATTGGGTTCTCCGTCTGGTGCGGCAGCGGGCAGGCGCAACTGCGGAGCATGCCGGTTGGTGTAGGGGCAAGGCTTGGATGGATGTGCGGTGGGTTGTTGAAGGTTAGCCTTGTTCAGCATTTGCGCTGCCTGGGCTGGCCTCTTCGCGGGCACGCCCGCTCCCACAGGGACACCACCGGCCTTGAAGACTGTGGTGTCCCTTGTGGGAGCGGGTTTACCCGCGAATGCCCCAGCCCAGTTACTTCTGAAGGAACGCCAGCAAGTCTTGATTGAGTTGCTGTGCATGAGTCACCGCAAACCCGTGCGGCGCCCCCGCATACACCTTCAGCTCAGCCCCGCGAATCAGCTCCGCCGCCCGCTTGCCGGTGCTCTCGAACGGCACGATCTGGTCGTCGTCACCGTGGATCACCAGGGTCGGCACATCGATCTTGGCCATATCCGGGCGGAAGTCGGTTTCGGAGAACGCGGTCACGCAATCCAGGGTGCCTTTGATCGATGCCATCAGCGCAATGTTCAAGGTCTGGGTCTGCACACCCTGGGACACCTGCTGCCCATGGTTGATGCCATAGAACGGCGTGGCGAAATCGGCGATGAACTGCGCCCGGTCGGCACGCAGGCCGGCGCAGATACCCTCGAACACCGATAGGTCGACACCTTCAGGGTTGTCGTCACGCTTGCCGAACACCGGCGTCACCGCGCCAAGCAGCACCAGCCCGGCCACACGCTCGCTGCCGTGGCGGGCGATGTAGCGGCTGACGTCGCCGCCACCCATCGAGAAGCCCACCAAGGTCACGTCGCGCAGGTCGAGGTGTTCGATCAGCTGGGCGATGTCATCGGCGAAGGTGTCGTAGTCGTAGCCGTTCCATGGCTGGCTCGAACGGCCGAAACCACGGCGGTCGAAGGCGATGGCGCGGTAGCCGCGGCTGGCCAGGAATTCCATCTGCGAATCCCACATGTCGGCATCCAGTGGCCAGCCGTGGCTGAACAGCACAGGTTTGCCGCTGCCCCAGTCCTTGAAGTAGATCGAAGTGCCATCGCGGGTAACGAACGTGCTCATGTCGGTATCTCCTTGAAAATGTCGAGGTAAAGGCCTGGCTCAGCCACGCAGCCAGTTGGCGCAGCGGCGGGTTACCCAAGGCATGATGTAGAACACCACGGGCAGGATGACGAACAGGTTGACGATCAGGTTGCCGGTGATCGCGCCCCCCAGCTGCGGGAAGCGTGCGAACAGCGGCGCCAGCAGTTGTGGAATGATCATGGTCATCGGGCAGATCACCAGATAGGTCAGCAGCGCCTGCTTCCAGCGCGGCGGTTGCGCTGCGTTGGTGCTCGGCGGGGTGAACCAGAATTCCGGGTCGTCGTGCACCTGGGTGTGGTCCCCCCCCTCGAGCAGCGGCAGTACTTCGCTTACCAGTGTCTGGCGCTCGGCCGAGTTGACCCAGGCCTGCAGCAGGCTGGCATCGGCGAAGCGCACCACGGTGGTGAAATGCAGCCCGCCGTCGTCAGGGCGGATGACGTTGACGTCCAGGTGTCCCGGCTGGCGGCGCGCGGTGCTGACCGTGCGCTTGAGCCATGCTTCGTAGGCCGCCAGCGACGCGGCGCGAACCTTGTGCTGGATGACCAGGGTCACCACGTTGCGGTTGTCTTGGGGTGCGGTGTTCATCGGCGTTCCTTGGGATGAGCTTGCCCGCATCCACTGTGCAACGGCGGACGGGCGCAGGATTGGACAGGTGTGCTGCCTTGGCGGGCACCGGTTTGCGGTGCCCGCGCATCAGGCTTACTTGTTGGCGTTGAAAGCGTTGTAGCTGGTGATCAGGTTGC
Source organism: Pseudomonas sp. SA233 (assembly GCF_054792385.1). NCBI lineage: Bacteria > Pseudomonadati > Pseudomonadota > Gammaproteobacteria > Pseudomonadales > Pseudomonadaceae > Pseudomonas > Pseudomonas sp. SA233. The sequence continues at coordinate 5,579,479 of NZ_CP096449.1, forward strand.
GGTAGTCCGGGATGTGGTTGGAGCACAGCGCGGCCAGCCCTTCGATGTCGTTGCGCCAGTCGCGGTGCAGCTCACAGGCCACGCCGAACCAGGTCATCAGTTGTGCGCCGGCCTGGCTCATACGGTCGTGGGCGGCGTCGCGGGTCATCGCGTTGAAGGTGCCGGAGGCATCAGTGACCACGAACACTTCGAACTCTTCTTCCAGGGCCGACAGCGCCGGGAAGGCTACGCACACTTCGGTTACCACGCCGGCGATGATCAGCTGCTTCTTGCCGGTGGCCTTCACCGCCTTGACGAAGTCCTCGTTGTCCCAGGCGTTGATCTGGCCTGGGCGGGCGATGTAGGGGGCGTCCGGGAACAGGGCTTTCAGCTCTGGTACCAGCGGGCCGTTGGGGCCTTGTTCGAAGCTGGTGGTGAGGATGGTCGGCAGGTTGAAGAACTTGGCCAGGTCGGCCAGGGCCAATACGTTGTTCTTGAACGCGTCCGGCTCGATGTCGCGGACCAGGGACAGCAGGCCAGCCTGGTGGTCGACCAGCAGGACAGCAGCGTCGTCTTTGTTCAGGCGGTTGTATTTGAAGTTGGTCATGGTCGTTGCTCCTAAGGGTTTTGATCTTTTCAGTAAGTTGGGTGTTTCGCGTTGATGGGAGAAGATTAAAACCATGACCTTTTGGGCGGTAGATAGCGATTTTTGGCTCTAGCGTTCTGTTTTATGAACGATGGTTTTGTATGGGCTCGACCGGCCCTTTCGCGGCTAAAGCCGCTCCTACAGGTACTGCGCACGATTCAGATCCAGCGCAATCCCTGTGGGAGCGGCTTTAGCCGCGAAGAGGCCGGCACAGGCCCCATTGCCTGCCCGGCCAACCTGCTCTATTACTACCCACAACCCTCCCCTCACCCGAGACCACCATGCTGGCGTTCATCCAGTCATACCCGTTGTTGCTCGGCACCGCCCTGGTCCTGCTCGACCTCGTGCTCTGGCAATTGATTCCTCTCCAGCAACGCGCCTGGCGCATCGGCGCGCGGCTGGTGCTGTTCCTGCTGTTCAGCTCGGTACTGGTGGCTGCCGGCATGAGCCCGATGCAACCACCACCCTGGCCCGATGATGTCTCGCGCAACCTGATCGCCACGGTACTGGCGATCGGCTGGTGGCTGTTCGGCGCACGCACGGTGACGGTGGTGTTCGGCCTGTTGCTGGGTGCCCGTGGCAGCCATGGCGGGCGTTTGCTGCAGGATGTGCTGGGGGCGCTGATCTTCCTGGCTGCGGTGGTCGCCGCCGCAGGTTATGTGTTGCAGTTGCCGGTGAAGGGCCTGCTGGCTACATCGGGGGTAATGGCCATCGTCATCGGCCTGGCGCTGCAGAGCACATTGGCCGACGTGTTCAGTGGCATCATCCTGAACACCACGCGGCCGTATCAGATTGGCGACTCGATCTCCATCGATAGCACCGAAGGCAAGGTGCTGGAAATCGACTGGCGTGCCACCCGCCTGCTCACCAGCACCGGCAGCCTGGCGGTGATCCCCAACTCGGTGGCGGCCAAGGCCCGGCTGCTCAACCACAGCCGCCCGGCCGATGTGCACGGGGTGTCGGTCAGCGTGGTGGTACCGGCCAAGGTGCGGCCCAAACGGGTGTTCGATGCTCTGGAAAAAGCCTTGCAAGGCGTCAGTGCCATCCTGGCTACACCAAGACCAAAGGTGACGGTGAAAGCCTCGACGCTGGAATCAGTGGAGTACGAAGCCAGCGGCTTCGTGGCCGACGCGGGCGCCAAGGGCGACGCGCGCAACCAACTGTTCGACCTGGCCCACCGGCACCTGGAGGCCAGCGGGGTTATGTGGAACACCGACCTGGCCATGCCACCACGCAGCCGCCAGCGCGAGGTGCTGGACGAGGTGCGGGTGTTCCGCTCGCTGAGCGCGGAAGAGCGCGATGCGTTGAGCCAGCGTATGACGGCGGTGGAATACCTGGCCGACCAGGTAATCCTGGGCGTGGGCGAGCATTCCGATCACTTGCTGGTGATTGGCAGCGGGGTGGTTTCGGCGTCGATCCGCGATGGCGACAAGCTGGTGGAGGCCGGGCGCATGGGGCCGGGCGAGGTGCTCGGGATCGAGGGGATCATCGACGATGAGCAGTCGTTTGCCGAATTCCGCACATTGACCGGTTGCGTGCTGTACCGGATCGACAAGGAGCAGGTGAAGAGCTGCCTGGTGCAACGCGGCGATGTGCAGACGGCGTTGAGCAAGTTGCAGCGGTTTCGGCGGCAGAGCCGGGAGTCGTTGTTGCTGCAGAAGCCAGTTTCGATCAAGAAGGGCGGTTTTCTCAGCTGGTTGCACAAGTAAGCCTGTGCCGGCCTCTTCGCGGGTAAACCCGCTCCCACAGAGACTGCGCAAAATCTGAACGCTGCGCAGTACCTGTGGGAGCGGGTTTACCCGCGAAGAGGCCAGTATTTACAACACAACTCTCAAACATTGCCCCGCGTGGTACAGCGAGAACCCGGACTCATAGAACGCAGTCCTCAGCGAGGGCGCACTCACGCCCTTCATCGGCGAAAACGGAATCGGCAGGCTGCCCGCCTCCCCCTTCAGCAGGAACTCGGCAAACGCCCGGCCGATCACGGTCCCGGTGGTATTGCCGCGCCCGTTGTAGCCGGTCACGGCCACCAGCCCCGGCGCCGGTTCGAACAGGCGCATCAGGTGGTCCGGGGTGAAGTCGATGCAGCCGGTCCAGTGCATTTCCCACTCGACCTTGCCCAGCTCCGGGTAATAGTGGCTCTGGATGCGGTCGGCCCAGCTGCGCACGAACCACGCCGGCTTGTTGTCGACCCGGCCCAGGCTGCCTAGCAGCAGGCGGCCCTGGTCGTCGCGACGGATGCTGCTGAGCACGGTGCGGGTGTCCCACGAGCCTTGGCCATGTGGCAGCACCTTGTCGGCTGCAGCACCCTGCAACGGCTTGGATGCCACCTGGTAGTAGTAGCCACGGAAGAACTGCTTCTGCAGGTTGCTCCAGTCGCCTTCGGTGTAGGCGCCGGTGGAAATCACCACTTTGTCGGCGCGCACCGAACCACGTGCGGTCTTCACCCGCCAGGCATCGCCGTCACGCTCCAGGCCTTCGACCGAAGACTGCTGGAACAGCTTGCCACCCAGGCGTGCCACCGCTGCGGCCAGGCCCTGGGTGTAGCCCATGGGGTTGATGGTGCCGGCGCGGCGGTCGAGCAGCGCGGCGGAAATCTTGTCGGTACCGCAGTATTCCTGGCACTGGGCGCCGGTCAGCAGCTCCACGTCGGCACCACGGCGGCGCCATTGTTCGTGGCGGGCCTCCAGGTCGGCGATACCGGTGGCGTTGTGCGCCATGTGCAGCGTGCCTTTGTGCTGGGCCTGGCAGTCGATGCCAAGGCGTTCGATCATGGCGAACACTTCAGCCGGGGCCTCGCCGAGCACCTTGTTCAGGCGGCTGCCCTGCTGCAGGCCGAGGGTGGCCTCGACATCGTCGGGGCGGATCCAGGTGCCGGCGTTGACCAGGCCGACGTTGCGCCCGGAGCCACCGTGACCGATCTTCCAGGCCTCCAGCAGGATCACCGACTTGCCCTGTTCGAGCAGGTGGATGGCCGCCGACAGGCCGGTAATGCCGCCACCGATCACGCAGACATCGGCCTTGTGCTCACCGGCCAGAGCCTGGGCGGCGACGGTCGGTTTGCTGACGAATTCCCACAAGCATTCTTGACGCAGTTCGGACATGGCCCGGCTCCAGCAATTTGTTCTTGTTTGGGGCCGTTGTGCGGCCCATTCGCGGGTAAACCCGCTCCCACAGGTGCATCACAGGTTTCAAGAACTGTGTTGTACCTGTGGGAGCGGGTTTACCCGCGAACCGGGGGCCAGGCCCCCGGCCATGCAGCATCAGCCGATCAGTCGAACACGATACCCTGCGCCAACGGCAGTTCGCGCGAGTAGTTCACGGTGTTGGTCTGGCGACGCATGTAACCTTTCCAGGCATCCGAACCGGACTCACGGCCACCGCCAGTCTCCTTCTCGCCACCGAACGCACCGCCGATCTCGGCGCCGCTGGTGCCGATGTTGACGTTGGCGATGCCGCAGTCGCTGCCCGAGGCGCTCTGGAAGCGTTCGGCCTCACGGATGTCGGTGGTGAAGATGCACGACGACAGGCCTTGTGGCACTTCGTTGTTCAGGCGCAGGGCCTCTTCGAAGTCGTCGTAGGCCAGCACGTACAGGATCGGGGCGAAGGTTTCGTGGCGCACCACGTCGCTCTGCGCCGGCATTTCGGCGATGGCAGGCGATACGTAGTAGGCGTTCGGGTACTGGTCGGCCAGCTGACGCTCGCCACCAAATACCTGGCCACCTTCGTCGCGGGCCTTGGCCAGCGCGCCTTGCATGGCGTCGAACGACTGCTTGTCGATCAGCGGGCCCACCAGGTTGTCCTTGCGTGGGTCGCCGATGCGCACCTTGCCGTAGGCGGCTTTGACGCGGGCAACCACTTCGTCCTTGATCGAACGGTGCACGATCAGGCGGCGCAGGGTGGTGCAACGCTGGCCGGCGGTGCCGACTGCGGAGAACAGGATGCCACGCACGGCCAGGTCGAGGTCGGCGCTCGGGGCCAGGATCATGGCGTTGTTGCCGCCCAGTTCGAGGATGCTGCGGCCGAAGCGGGCAGCCACACGTGGGCCGACTTCGCGCCCCATGCGGGTGCTGCCGGTGGCGCTGACCAGCGGTACGCGCGGGTCGTCGACCATGGCTTCGCCGGCTTCACGGCCGCCGATTACCAGTTGTGCCAGGCCGGCCGGGGCATCACCGAAGGCTTTCAGGGCTTTTTCGAACAGCGCCTGGCAGGCCAGGGCGGTCAGCGGGGTCTTCTCGGACGGTTTCCATACCACCGAGTTACCGGCGACCAGGGCCAGGGCAGTGTTCCAGGCCCAGACTGCGACCGGGAAGTTGAAGGCGCTGATCACGCCGACCACGCCCAGCGGGTGCCAGGTTTCACGCATGTGGTGGCCAGGGCGCTCGGAAGCGATGGTCAGGCCGTACAGCTGGCGCGACAGGCCAACGGCGAAGTCGCAGATGTCGATCATTTCCTGCACTTCGCCCAGGCCTTCCTGGGTGATTTTGCCGGCTTCGATCGAAACCAGCTCGCCGAGGTCGGCCTTGTGCTCACGCAGCACTTCGCCGAACAGGCGCACCAGCTCGCCACGGCGCGGGGCCGGCACGCTGCGCCAGGCTTCGAAGGCGCTCCGGGCCTGATCGATGCGGGCGATGGTCTCGGCCTTGCCGAGCAGTTTCACCGAGGCGATCTGGCTGCCGTCGATCGGCGTGTGAACAGGGTAGTCGCCCTGGGTGTAAGCCTCGGCAGCAACGCCAAGGCGCTCGAGCAGTCCAGCAACCATTTGTGCATCTCCTACATCGGGTGATGGGGTGGAAAAATGATGTGGATCAGTATTAATCCGATCACACCGGTGCAACAAACGACCTTTATTCCGCATATCATTCCGTCAGGTAATGATTTGAGCCGCAGAGACCGCTATGTCCAAACGCCTGGTGCCCTCCATGACCGCCCTGCAGTGCTTCGAAGCTGCAGCCCGCCATTTGAGCTTTACCCGTGCCGCCGAAGAGCTGCACCTGACCCAGAGCGCGGTCAGCAAGCAGGTGGCGCAGCTTGAAGACATGCTGCGCCACCACCTGTTCCTGCGTATCCGTCGCCGCCTGCAACTGACGCCGGCGGGCAGCCTGTACCTGGCCGAGGTCAACAAGATCCTCACCCAGGTGGATATGTCCAGCCGCTATGTGCTCACCTACGGCGAGCAGACCGAGATATTGAAGGTAGCCACTCAGCCGAGTTTTGGCGTGCGCTGGTTGATCCCGCACCTCAAGGGTTTTGGCAAGCGCCACAACAACATCCACCTGGACATCCGCAACGAGATGGAGCCTTTCGCCCTGCTGCAAGGTTCGGCGGACGTGGTGTTCTTCTATGGCCAGGGCACTTGGCCGGGGGCCACCTGCATGGAGCTGTTCGGTGAAGAGGTGGTGCCGGTATGTGCGCCGGAGTTGCTGGCCGGGCGTGAACTGAACGATGCCGGAGAGCTGGCCGAACTGGTGTTGCTGCAGAGCACCTCGCGGCCAGAGGCCTGGCACGAGTGGTTCCTGGAGTTGGGTTTGCAGAGCGTCAGTGCCTACCACGGGCCGCGCTTCGATACCTTCTACATGGCCTTGAGCGCGGCGCAGGCCGGGTGCGGGGTGGCGTTGGTGCCGCGCTACCTGGCGGCGAAGGAGCTGGCCGAGGGGAGTTTGGTGGTGCCGTGGAACCATGCAATGCGCAGTGCCGGGGCGCATTACCTGGCGTATGCCGAGCATGCGGCGGAGGTGCCCAAGGTAAGGGCATTGGTGGAATGGATTCGTGAGCAGCTATCGACCTGAGGGCCTCTTCGCGGGTAAACCCGCTCCCACAGGTATCACGCAAGGCCTGAACCCTGTGAGGTACCCTGTGGGAGTGGGCGTGCCCGCGAAAGGGCCCTTGAGGTCGATCAAAAAAGGAATGACACACTCACTTTTTTTCGCTTGTGAGCAAAGTGCATTCCCAGCTTTCATGTAAGCGTCCGAACCCAACCAGGAAGCTAGCGATGCCCGCCCACGATTTCGTCAGCCCCGACAGCATCCGCGCGCAGTTCTCTGCCGCCATGTCGCTCATGTACAAACAAGAAGTGCCCCTGTACGGCACGCTGCTGGAGCTGGTGAGCGAAATCAACCAGCAGGTAATGGCCCAGCAACCCGAGGTTGCCGAAGCCCTGCGCTGGACCGGCGAAATCGAGCGCCTGGATCAGGAGCGCCACGGCGCCATCCGTGTGGGCACCGCCGCAGAACTGGCCACCATCGCCCGGTTGTTCGCGGTCATGGGCATGCAGCCGGTCGGCTACTACGACCTCAGTTCCGCTGGTGTGCCGGTGCATTCCACCGCTTTCCGCGCGGTGCACGAGCAGTCGCTGCATGTCAGCCCGTTCCGCGTGTTCACCTCGCTGCTGCGCCTGGAACTGATCGACAACCCGCAGCTGCGCAAGCTGGCAGAGAGCATCCTGGCCAAGCGCCAGATCTTCACCGCCCGCGCCCTAGAGCTGATCGACCAATGCGAGCGCGATGATGGCCTGAATGCCGCCGATGCCGAGGCGTTCGTGCAGGAAGCGCTGCACACCTTCCGCTGGCACCATGACGCCACCGTCACTGCCGAGCAGTACCAGCAGTTGCACGACCAGCACCGCCTGATCGCCGATGTGGTGGCCTTCAAGGGCCCGCACATCAACCATCTGACCCCGCGCACCCTGGACATCGATGCAATCCAGCTCGGCATGCCGGCCAAGGGCATCCCGCCAAAGGCCGTGGTCGAAGGCCCGCCCACCCGCCGCCACCCGATCCTGCTGCGCCAGACCAGCTTCAAGGCCCTGCAGGAAAAGGTTGCGTTCAGCGACCAGCAGGGCAGCGAAGGCAGCCACACCGCGCGCTTCGGCGAAATCGAGCAACGCGGCGCGGCGCTGACGCCGAAAGGCCGCCAGCTGTACGACAAGCTGCTCGACGCCACCCGCGCCGCCCTGGGTGGCGCCCCGGCCGAGGCCAATGCCGAACGCTACATGGCGTTGTTGAAGGACACCTTTGCCGAGTTCCCGGACGACCTGGCGCAGATGCGTGAACAAGGGCTGGCCTACTTCCGCTACTTCGCCACCGAAAAAGGCCTGGCTGCGCGTGACCAGGACGACCGCCCAACCACGCTGGAAGGGTTGATCGAGGCAGGCCATGTGCACTTCGAGGCGCTGGTGTACGAGGACTTCCTGCCGGTGAGCGCGGCGGGGATCTTCCAGTCCAACCTGGGTGACGATGCGCAGGCCGAGTACGGCAGCAACGCCAACCGCGATGCGTTCGAAGCGGCGCTGGGGCTGCAGGTGCAGGATGAGCTGGCGCTGTATGCGCAGAGCGAGCGTCGGTCGCTGCAGGCGTGTGCACAGGCGTTGAACCTGGGCTCGATGTAAAGGCATTGCGGCCTCTTCGCGGGTAAACCCGCTCCCACAGGCTCGGTGCAGTCCTTGAGGCCAGCGCGGTCCTGTGGAAGCTTCGGCGCAGGCCTTGAGGCCAGTACTGTGCCGGTGGGAGCGGGTTTACCCGCGAAGAGGCCGGTACAGGCGATCAGAGGGGCGGCAGGATCTGCACATCCGGCAAATCCATCGCCGCCACCTCCTCTTCCAGAAACGCGCTCAAACGCCGCAACCGCTCGCCCCCCGGCCGAGTGCGCGGCCACACGAGGTAATAATCCATCCCGCTGGGCACCGCCGTCGGCCAAGGCAAGCTCAAGCGCCCCTGCGCCACATCTTCGGCCACCATCAGCAAATCACCCATGGAAATGCCATAGCCACGCGCAGCGGCAATCATGCCCAGCTCCAGGGTGTCGAACACCTGCCCGCCCTTGAGCGAAACCTTGTCACTCAACCCCATGCGCTCCAACCATTCCCGCCAGTCGCGCTTGTCCACCGTGGGGTGCAGCAGCTCTATGCAGGCCAGCCGACGCTCGTCCCAGGGTTCCTCGTCGAGCAGGTCTGGCGCACCCACGGGGATCAGCAGCTCCGGGAACAACCTGCGCACTTCCCATTCCGGCGGGAACACCCCGTCGCTGAGCAACACCGCGCAATCGAACGGCTCCTGGTTGAAGTCCACATGGTCGACATCCATCCAGGCGCTGGTCAGCTGCACTTCGTTGCCAGGCTGCAAGTGGCGAAAGCGGCTAAGGCGCGCCAGCAACCAGCGCATGGTCAGGGTCGAGGGAGCCTTCATGCGCAGGATGTCATCCTCACCGCGCAAGGTATCGCAAGCCCGTTCCAGCGCGGCAAAGCCTTCACGCACACCGGGCAGCAGCACCCGCGCCGCTTCGGTCAGTTGCAGGCTGCGGCCGCTGCGCACGAACAGGCGGCAGGCAAAGTGCTCCTCCAGCGTGCGGATATGCCGGCTGACCGCGCTCTGGGTAATCGACAGCTCTTCGCCGGCACGGGTGAAGGAGCTTAGCCGCGCGGCGGCTTCGAATGCGCGCAGGGCATACAGCGGGGGGAGCTGACGGGACATGAGGCACCTGCCATACGGGGCTGTGAAATGAATCACCGGGAAGCATATATACATGAGTCAGACTCATGCCAATGATCGCTTTTATCCTTTTGTGCAAAGTTGACCAAAGCCTCAGAATCGCCCTTCGTTGATCACCCCAGGAAAAGGACTGCCCCCATGCATGTCGCGCCCACCACAGAACTCAAGGCTTTGCTGCGCCTGGCCGGGCCGCTGATCGCCTCGCAGTTGGCGCACATGCTGATGGTGCTGACCGATACCCTGATGATGGCCCGCATCAGCCCGCAAGCCCTGGCTGGTGGCGGCCTGGGCGCGGCGAGCTACTCGTTCGTGTCGATCTTCTGCCTTGGCGTGATCGCTGCGGTCGGCACCCTGGTGGCCATTCGCAAGGGCGCCAACGACATCGAGGGCGCCACCCGCCTGGCGCAAGGTGGCCTGTGGCTGGCCTGGGGCCTGGCGCTGTTCGCTGCGCTGGTGCTGTGGAACCTTGAGCCGGTACTGCTGCTGTTCGGGCAAAAGCCCGAGAACGTTGCATCGGCCGCCGAATTCCTCACCCTGCTGCCACTGGCGCTGCCCGGCTACCTGACCTTCATGGCGTTGCGCGGCTTCACCAGCGCGCTGGGCCGGTCTACGCCGGTGATGGTCATCAGCCTGGTCGGCACGGTGCTCAACTACCTGTTCAACGTGGCGCTGATCGAAGGCATGTTCGGCCTGCCCAAGCTGGGCCTGATGGGCATCGGCCTGGTCACCGCGGTGGTGTCGATGGGCATGGCCATTGCCTTGGCACTGTATATCCGCTGGCACCGGGCCTATGCTGCCTACCCACTGCGCAAGGGCCTGTCGCGCCCTTCGCTGCCGGCCCTGCGCGAGCTGTGGCGGCTGGGCCTGCCGATTGGCGGCACCTACATGGTGGAAGTCGGCCTGTTCGCCTTTGCCGCGCTGTGCATGGGCGTGCTGGGCAGTACCGAGCTGGCGGCGCACCAGATCGCCCTGCAGATCGTCTCCACGGCGTTCATGGTGCCGACCGGGTTGTCGTATGCGGTGACCATGCGCGTGGGGCTGTACTACGGCGCCGGCAACCTGCTGGCGGCGCGCAGCGCCGGGCGGGTGGGCATCGGCTTCGGGGCGATGATCATGTTTGCCTTCGCCGCGTTGTTCTGGCTGCTGCCCGATGCGCTGGTGGGGCTGTTCATCGACCGTGACGACCCGGCATTTGCGGCGATCTTCCAGCTGGCGGTGCAGTTGCTGATGGTGGCTGCGTGGTTCGAGCTGTTCGATGGCATGCAGACGATCGCGATGGGCTCGATCCGTGGGCTGAAGGATGCCAAGACTACCTTCCTGATCGGCCTGGTGTGCTACTGGCTGGTGGGGGCGCCGAGCGCCTGGCTGTTCACCTTTACCCTGGGCGGTGGCGCGGTCGGGGTGTGGTGGGGGCTGGCGTTGGGGCTGGCGTGTGCGGCGGTGGCACTGACCTTTGGCTTTGAGTGGCGGATGAAGCGGCTTTTAGGCAAGGCCGGGATTGGTGGAGCGGCGACGGCTTCGGCCTGACTTGCGGGCCTCTTCGCGGGTAAACCCGCTCCCACAGGGACTGCGCAGGGTCTGAATCCTGTGCAAAGCCTGTGGGAGCGGGTTCACCCGCGAAAGGGCCCTAAAGGGCTGTGCCCAACTGGCAGCCGGTCGCCTGCAGCAAGAACTCCATCAACTCCCCCACCGGCAGCGGCTTGCTGACCAGGAAGCCCTGCACCTGGTCACAGCCAAACCCGCGCAGCAACGCCATCTGCTCTTCACTCTCCACACCTTCGGCCACCACCTCGAGGTTGAGGTTGTGCGCCAGGTTGATCATGGCGTGCACAAGCTTGCGGTTCTCCTCGCGCATTTCCATCTCCGCGACAAAGCTCCGGTCCACCTTGAGCAAGGTGATCGGCAGGCTGTTTAGGTGCACGAACGAAGAGAACCCGGTACCAAAATCATCGAGCGAGAAGCGCACGCCCAGGCGCCCCAGGGCGTCCATGGTCTGGCGTACCAGCTCGTTGCGGCGCATCACCGCCGTTTCGGTGAGCTCGAATTCGAGCCAGCGGGCATCCACACCATGTTCGAGAATCAGGCGGCTCAAGGTCGCCAGCAACTGGCTGTCCTGGAACTGGCGGAAGCTCAGGTTGACCGCCATATGCAGCGGCTCCAGGCCGCGCTCGCACAGTGCCTGCATATCGCGCAGGGCTCGGGAAATCACCCAGTAGCCCAGCGGCACGATCAGGCCGCTCTGCTCGGCCAGCGGCACGAACTCGCTGGGCGGCAACAGGCCACGCTCGGCATGCCGCCAGCGCACCAGCGCCTCGAGGCCGACGATATGCCCGTCGGCCAGGTTCAACCGCGGCTGGTAATGCAGCTCCAGCTCATCCCGGCGCAGGGCGCGGCGCAATTCGCTTTCCAGATCCGCAAGGCTGCGGGCGTTGCGGTTGATACGTTCGTTGAACACATGGAAGGTGCAGCCCTGGCTGCCCTTGGCCTGGCGCATGGCGATGTGCGCGTGCCACATCAGCGGGTCGGCACCACCCTGGGCGCGGGCATGGGCCAGGCCCAGGCTGCAGCCCAGCAGCAGGCTTTCGCCGTCAATCCAGTAGGGTTCGGCCAACGCCTCGACAATCCGCTCGGCAATCCACTCGGCACGGTTGGGGTCGCGTCGGGTGTCGATCAGCAGGGCAAACTCGTCGCTGCCCAGGCGCGCCAGTTGGTCGCCCGCCTCCAGTTGCTGTTTCAGCCGCGCCACCACCTGCAGGATCAGGCGGTCGCCGCTCTGGTGGCCAAGGGCGTCGTTGACGTGGCGGAAGTTGTCCAGGTCCAGGTGGCCGAGGGCAAGGCCACGGCCGTCGTTCTCGGCCAGGCGCGCGGTCAGCAAGGCCTGGAAGCCCTGGCGGTTGGCGATGCCGGTCAGCGGGTCCTGCTCGGCCAGGCGCTGCAAGGTGGCCACCAGCACGCCGCGCTCGCGCACATGGCGCAGCGAGCGACGCAAGGTGTCGGCATTGAGCTGGTCACGCACCAGCCAGTCACTGACGGCGCTGGGCGCTAACTGAGGCTCGTGGTCGAGCAGCAGGATGGTCGGCAGCTCGCAGCGTCCAGGCGCGGGCTGCAGGGCCGGGGTTGCCAGCACGACAGCCTGGCGGTCCTGGTTGAACAGGCTGTCGACCGAGTCCCAGTTCGGCGCCGTCAGCAGCACGGCGCTGCCACCCTGGGCAGGCATGCACTCACGTAGCAGCGCGCCCCATTCCGGCTCATCGGCCAACAGCAGCAAACGCAATGGTTCGACAGGCGTGGACAAGCGGGCTCCTTAGGCTTCACGGTGCAACGGAAACTGCCAGGTATGCTACTGCATTAATGAAAATGATTTTCAATTTAATACATGTTTTTACGGGTGTAGCATCCCGACGTATTTTGTCGTGCATCCTGCGCGAAACTGCGCCAGCCGGCAAATCCCGTTTACATATTTGACTCAGACGTCAGACGGTCGCGCCACAAACGCCCCATGCCTGTTAGAATGCGCGGCTATTTTCTGGCGACCCCCGGTTTCTAGCATGTCCCGACTCAATCCCCGGCAGCAGGAAGCCCGTGACTATGTCGGCGGCCCTCTTTTGGTGCTCGCCGGTGCAGGCTCGGGCAAGACCAGCGTGATCACGCGCAAGATTGCCCACCTCATCCAGAACTGCGGCATCCGTGCCCAGTACATCGTGGCGATGACCTTCACCAACAAGGCCGCCCGCGAGATGAAGGAACGGGTCGCCACCCTGCTGCGCCCGGGGGAAGGCCGCGGCCTGACTGTGTGCACATTCCACAACCTGGGCCTGAACATCATCCGCAGGGAGCACGAGCGCCTGGGCTACAAGCCGGGTTTCTCGATCTTCGACGAGTCCGACATCAAGGCGTTGCTGTCGGACATCATGCAGAAGGAATACTCCGGCGACGACGGCATCGACGAGATCAAGAACATGATCGGTGCCTGGAAGAACGACCTGATCCTGCCCGCCGAGGCCCTGGAGAAGGCGCGCAACCCGCGCGAGCAGACTGCCGCCATCGTCTACACCCACTACCAGCGCACGCTCAAGGCGTTCAACGCGGTGGACTTCGACGACCTGATCCTGCTGCCGGTCAAGCTGTTCCAGGAACACCCCGATGTGCTGGAGCGCTGGCAGAACCGCGTGCGCTACCTGCTGGTGGACGAATACCAGGACACCAACGCCAGCCAGTACCTGCTGGTGAAGATGCTGATCGGCATGCGCAACCAGTTCACCGTGGTGGGCGACGACGACCAGTCGATCTACGCCTGGCGTGGCGCCCGGCCGGAAAACCTGATGCTGCTCAAGGAGGACTACCCCTCCCTGAAAGTAGTGATGCTGGAGCAGAACTACCGCTCCACCAGCCGCATCCTGCGCTGCGCCAACGTGCTGATTGCCAACAACCCGCACGCGTTCGAGAAGCAGCTGTGGAGCGAGATGGGCGTGGGCGACGAGATCCGCGTCATCCGCTGCAAGAACGAGGAAGCCGAGGCCGAACGCGTGGCCATGGAAATCCTCACCCTGCACCTGCGCACCAACCGCCCGTACAGCGACTTTGCCATCCTCTACCGCGGCAACTACCAGGCCAAGCTGATCGAACTGAAGCTGCAGCACCACCAGGTGCCGTATCGCCTGTCGGGCGGCAACAGCTTCTTCGGCCGCCAGGAGGTCAAGGACCTGATGGCCTACCTGCGCCTGCTGGTGAACCCGGACGATGACAACGCCTACCTGCGGGTGATCAACGTACCGCGCCGCGAAATCGGCTCCACCACCCTGGAAAAGCTCGGCAACTACGCCACCGAGCGCGGTATTTCGATGTACGCCGCCAGCGAGGAGCTTGGTCTGGGCGAGCATCTGGACGCCCGCTATACCGAGCGTTTGCAGCGCTTCAAGCACTGGCTGGACGGGGTGCGCCACAAGGTTGCCCTGGAAGACCCGATTGCCGCGCTGCACGAGATGATCCGCGATATCGACTACGAGAACTGGATCCGTCAGCAGACCGCCAGCGACAAGGCTGCCGAGTTCCGCATCAGCAACGTCTGGTTCCTGGTCGAAGCGCTGAAGAACACCCTCGAGAAGGACGAAGAGGGTGACATGACCATCGAGGACGCCATCGGCAAGCTGGTGCTGCGCGACATGCTCGAGCGCCAGCAGGAAGAGGAAGAGAACGCCGAAGGTGTGCAGATGATGACCCTGCATGCCTCCAAGGGCCTGGAATTCCCCTACGTGTTCATCATGGGCATGGAAGAGGAAATCCTCCCGCACCGCTCCAGCATCGAGGCCGACACCATCGAAGAGGAACGCCGCCTGGCCTACGTGGGCATCACCCGCGCGCGCCAGACCTTGGCCTTCACCTTCGCCGCCAAGCGCAAGCAGTACGGTGAAATCATCGACTGCACGCCCAGCCGGTTCCTCGACGAACTGCCACCGGACGACCTGGCCTGGGAAGGCCTGGACGATGCGCCGGTCGAGGTAAAGGCTGCACGGGGCAACAACGCCTTGGCCGATATCCGGGCAATGCTCAAACGCTGATCAACCATTACTCTTTAACTTTGCCGCTATTTGCGGCCACCTTTGCTACATCGAGGAAAACAAAGTGGAAGCACTGCATCAGAAGATTCGCGAAGAAGGCATCGTGCTTTCCGATCAGGTTCTCAAAGTCGACGCGTTTCTCAACCACCAGATCGATCCGGCGCTGATGCAGCTGATCGGTGACGAGTTCGCCCGCCTGTTCGCCGACGCGGGCGTGACCAAGATCGTCACCATCGAAGCCTCGGGCATTGCCCCGGCGGTGATGACTGGCCTGAAGCTGGGCGTGCCGGTGATCTTCGCCCGCAAGCACCAGTCGCTGACCCTGACCGAGAACCTGCTGACCGCCTCGGTGTATTCCTTCACCAAGCAGACCGAGAACACCGTGGCCATCTCGCCGCGTCACCTCAACAGCAGCGACCGCGTGCTGGTGATCGACGACTTCCTGGCCAACGGCAAGGCGTCGCAGGCCCTGATCTCGATCATCAAGCAGGCCGGCGCCACCGTGGCCGGCCTGGGTATCGTGATCGAGAAGTCGTTCCAGGGCGGCCGTGCCGAGCTGGACAGCCAGGGCTATCGCGTCGAGTCGCTGGCCCGGGTGAAGTCGCTGGAAGGTGGTGTGGTGTCCTTCATCGAATAAGGCCGCTACGCGATCTCTGTGGGAGCGGGTTTACCCGCGAATGCGATTTGGGATGCGCCATCGCATTCGCGGGTAAACCCGCTCCCACAGGGGACAGTATGTCCGAGCGTTTATTTTGCAGCCTGTAAGCCCGCCAGCAGCAACCGCTGGTAAAGCTCTTCCTTCAGCCCCTGCGGCTGATCCAGCTGCATCCGCGCAAGATGCCTCGCATACCCCTCGGGGCCCGGCGCATCCAGCGCTGCCTTGCCCAGCTCCAGCACCTCGCTCAGCTTGAACTTGCTCTTCAACCAGTTCAGCGCCCGCAGCAAATCCCGCTCTTCAGCCGTAAAGTCCGTGCCCAGCGGATACTCCGGGAACAACCGCGAGTGCCGCGCCCTGATCGCCTCCAGCCGCTGCGGCGTATTATCGGTAAAGCACGCCTCCAGTTGAAAATCCTTGGCCAGCTTGCCGGCATCCTTTGCCTGCTCGATCAGCCCCTGCTGGAACCGCGAATCACATACCGCCAGCAACCGCGCAATCACCTCGCTGTCGGTCTGCCCACGCAGGTCGGCAATGCCGTACTCGGTCACCACGATATCGCGCAGGTGCCGGGGGATGGTGCAATGGCCATAGTTCCAGAACAGGTTCGAGGTCACCTCCCCGCCCGCCTCACGCCAGCTGCGCAGCAGCAGGATCGAACGCCCGCCCTCCAGCGCATGGCCTAGGGCAACGAAGTTGTACTGCCCGCCCACGCCACTGAGTACACGGCCATCCTCCAGCTGGTCGGCCACCCCGGCGCCGAGCAGGGTCATGCCGAACACGGTGTTGATGAAGCGCGCATCACGGCGTTGGCGGCGCTTGAGTTCCTCCTGCCCGTACAGCTCGTTGATGAAGCTGATACGCGTCATGGCAAACCGTGCGCGCTGTTCCAGCGGCATGTCGCGCAAGCGCTGGTAGAACGCCTGGGGGCCGAGGAAGAAACCGCCATGCAGCACTGCCGCCCCCTGCTCGTCCGCCGGGCGCCGCAACAGGCCCGCTTCGGCCAGCGCCAGCAAGCCGTTGACGAACATCTCGCTGCAGCCGTACAGGCCTTGGGCGAAGGTATCCAGGCCCCCTTCCCGTTCGATCAGCGCTTGCCACGAGCCAGCACCCAGCGCGTCGAGCACGGCACGATAACAGGCGTTGTCACCCTGGCGCGCCAGCAGTGCGGCAGCTACCGCATCGCCCATGGCACCAATGCCGATCTGTAGCGTGCCGCCGTCGCGAACCAGGCTGCTGGCGTGCAGGCCGATGCAGTGGTCCTGGGTGTTGACCGGCATGTTCGGCGTGGAGAACAGGCGGCGTTGCTCGGCTGTATCGATCAGCAGGTCGAACGCATCGATGGGTAGCTCGGCGTCACCCGGCATGTAAGGCAGCTCGGCATGCACCTGGCCGAGCATGAGGATGGTCTCGCCGGCGGCGCGGCGCTTGGCGATCATCGGCAGCAGGTCGAGGGTGATGTCGGGGTTGCAGGCCAGGCTCAGGTGCACCGGCCTCTCGGGCGTGGCGGCCACCAACTGCGCAATCAGGTTCAGGCCCTTGGCGTTGATGTCACGTGCGGCGTGGCTGTAGTTGCTGCTGATGTAGCTCTGCTGGGCCGACGCGCTGTGCAGCAGGCTGCCCGGCTGCATGAAGAACTGTTCGACGCGAATGTTGGATGGCAACGTGTCGTTGCGCAGGTCGGTGAGGTAGGCGAGTTCTTCGTAGTCGGCGAAAACGCGTTCGACAAAGGGTTCGAGAAAGCGCCGTTGCAAACCGTCACCCAGTGACGGACGTCCGAGGGACAGGGCCGTGTAGATGGTCAGCTGCCGTTCGGGCAGCTCGCGGATGCGGGCGTAAAGCGCGTTGACGAAGGCATTGGGCTTGCCCAGGCCCAGCGGCAGGCCCATGTGGATGTGGGCTGGCAGGCGCGACAGGACTTGCTCGACGGCCTGATCGATGGAGCAGAGGTGCATCGGGGCCTCCTGAGACATCCATGGGTTCAGGGGTTGGACATGGGCTTTGGTGGGTTGGTTGCCTGTGCCGGCCCTTTCGCGGCTAAAGCCGCTCCTACAGAGACCTCACTGCCCTTGAGTCCTGTGCTGCACCTGTGAGTTCCCATAGGGGGCCCACAATCCTTGAAGCCTGCACTGTACCTGTGGGAGCGGCTTTAGCCGCGAAAGGGCCGGTAAAGGCGCCACAAAAACAAAGCCCGCCATCAACGGCGGGCTTCATGCAATTCAGCTGTTTCTCACAGCCCGGACATTTTCTTGATCGCCCCTTTCAGGTCGTCATCCGAGCAGTCTGCGCAGGTGCCTTTCGGTGGCATGGCGTTGATGCCGGTAATGGCCTTGGCCAGGATGCCGTCCAGGCCGCCCTGGTGGTCGGCGCGTTCCTTCCACGCCGCGGTATCGCCAATCTTCGGTGCGCCAAGCAGGCCGGAGCCATGGCAGGCATTGCAATGCTTGGCGATGATCTCGTCCGGCGTCTTGGCACCACCGCCACCTGCGGCGGCGGCCACTTCCATGCCTTTGCACTCCTGGCCCTGGACGCACACCTGGCCAACCGGCTCCAGGCGTTTGGCGATGTCATCATTGGTCGCAGCGGTTGCGCTCATTGCCCAGAGGGCGAATACGGCTGCTGGTACGGCCAGCATCTTCTTGATTTGGTTCACGCGAACACCCTCATGGTGGCTAATCACGCTCGCGGCCACGGATCGGCGAGCGTTGAAAAGTATAGCGGGAACCCAGAAGCCGTGAAACGACCCCACACAGGAAAGGGGTATTGCCGAATCAATGCACTGCGCTGGATCAAAAGTTTGAAGGCGTCGCCGCACTGATCAGCCGCGCCGGCCGGTCGAACGGGTTGCGAAAGCGGTGCGGGCGGGTGCTTTCGAAGTAGTAGCTGTCGCCCTCTTCAAGGATGAAGATCTCGTTGCCGACCACCAGCTCCAGGCGGCCTTCGAGCAGGATGCCGGTTTCTTCACCGTCATGGGTAAGCATTTCGGCGCCGGTGTCGGCACCCGGTGGATACACCTCGGTGAGAAAGGCGATGGCACGGTTGGGGTGCGACTTGCCGACCAGCTTCATGGTCACCGCACCGTCGGAGATATCGATCAGCTCATGAGCCTTGTAGACGATCTGCGTGGGGCTTTCAGGTTCCAGTTCGACCGAGAAGAACTCGACCATCGACATGGGAATGCCGCTCAGCACCTTGCGCAGCGAGCTGATCGACGGGCTCACGCTGTTCTTCTCGATCATCGAGATGGTGCTGTTGGTCACGCCGGCACGCTTGGCGAGTTCACGCTGGGACAGGCCCTTGAGCTTGCGGATGGCTTGCAGTCGTTCGCCGACGTCCAAAGCTGGAGCCTCCTGAAACAGTGGAAAGGGGGGTGGATGTGAACGATATCATGGCAATGCCGTTCAGTATTTACAACACACACCCCTCAACCTGTCCGCTTCAGCGTGTCATTCGCCGATGTAGTCCCGAGGTACCCGCTTCAGGTTGCAGAAAATCTGGTACGGAATGGTACCCGCGTGCGCAGCCACTTCACTGGCCAGCACATGCTTGCCCCACAGTTCGACGGGGCTGCCGACGGTGGCTTCCGGCACATCGGTCAGGTCGATGCTGAGCATGTCCATCGATACTCGGCCGATCAGTTGGGTGCGCTTGCCGGCGACCAGCACTGGGGTACCGTTGGGCGTCTGGCGCGGGTAGCCATCGGCATAGCCCATGGCAACCACACCAACGCGGGTTGGCCGTGGGCTGACGAACTTGGCGCCATAGCCCACCGGCTCGCCGGCAGGCAGTTCGCGCACGCTGATCACCCGCGATTGCAGGGTCATCACCGGTTGCAGGCGCTCGGCCTCGGCCTGGGCCACTTCGAACGGTGTGGCACCGTACAGCATCAGGCCCGGGCGCACCCAGTCGCTGGGGGCGTGCGGCCAGCCCAGTACACCGGGAGAGTTGCGCAGGCTGCACTCGGCGGCCAGGCCCTGGCGTGCGGCCTCGAACACGGCGATCTGCTGGGCGGTAGCGTCGGCATCCAGTTCGTCGGCGCGAGCGAAGTGGCTCATCAGCACGATGCGCGCGACCTTGCCGCTAGCCAGCAGGCGCTGGTAGGCCTCGTGGTAGTCCTTGGGGTGCAGGCCGACGCGGTGCATGCCGCTGTCGAGCTTGAGCCAGACGGTGAGCGGCTTGTGCAGCTGGGTCTTTTCGATCGCTTCCAGTTGCCACAGCGAGTGCACCACACACCACAGGTCGTGCTCGGCGATCAGGGCCAGTTCGCTGGCTTCGAAGAAACCTTCCAGCAGTAGCACCGGGACCTTGATACCGGCGGCGCGCAGCTCCAGCGCTTCTTCGATGCAGGCCACGGCAAAGCCGTCGGCTTCGGCCTCCAGGGCCAGGGCACAGCGCACGGCGCCGTGGCCGTAGGCGTCGGCCTTGATCACGGCGAGGGCTTTGGCACCGGTCAGTTCACGGGCCAGACGGTAGTTGTGGCGCAGGGCCTGGAGGTCGATCAGGGCGCGGGCGGGACGCATGGCGGCTGCCTTATGGTGGTTCACAGGTTGAAAACGGTGTTGGGTTCTTCGCGGCTAAAGCCGCTCCCACAGGGGACCGCACAATGCCCAAGCACATGCGATCCCTGTGGGAGCGGCTTCAGCCGCGAAGAGGCCGGTACAGGCGAACTTACTGCTGGTGAGCCGGCGCAGTCTGCCCGTGCTTGGCCACTTCCGGGCTGTTGCCATAACGGGAAATGTCCAGGCCTTCGGCACTGATCTGCGGCTTCTTGCGCGCAATCAGGTCGGCCAGCAGGCGACCGGAGCCGCACGCCATGGTCCAGCCCAAAGTACCGTGACCGGTGTTCAGGAACAGGTTGCGGAACGCCGTGGCACCAACGATCGGCGTGCCGTCCGGGGTCGCCGGGCGCAGGCCGGTCCAGAAGCTGGCCTGGCTCAGATCACCGCCGCGAGGATAAAGGTCGTTGACGATCATCTCCAGCGTTTCGCGCCGACGCGGGTTCAACGACAGGTCAAAACCGGCGATCTCAGCCATGCCGCCGACGCGAATACGGTTGTCGAAACGGGTAATGGCAACCTTGTAGGTCTCGTCGAGAATGGTCGAGGTCGGGGCCATGTCGGCGTTGGTGATCGGCACGGTCAGCGAGTAGCCCTTCAGCGGGTACACCGGGGCCTTGATGCCCAGCGGCTTGAGCATCTGCGGCGAATAGCTGCCCAGCGCCAGCACGTAGCGGTCGGCGGTTTCCAGCTTGCCGTCGATCCACACGCCATTGATGCGGTCACCCGCGAAGTCCAGGCGCTGGATGTCCTGGCCGAAGCGGAACTCCACGCCCAGCTTCACGGCCATTTCGGCAAGCTTGGTGGTGAACAGCTGGCAGTCGCCAGTCTGGTCGTTTGGCAGGCGCAGGGCGCCGGCCAGGATGCCCTTGACGCCAGCCAGGGCCGGTTCGACGCGGGCAATGCCGTCGCGGTCAAGC
Organism: Pseudomonas sp. SA233; assembly: GCF_054792385.1. Taxonomy (NCBI): domain Bacteria; kingdom Pseudomonadati; phylum Pseudomonadota; class Gammaproteobacteria; order Pseudomonadales; family Pseudomonadaceae; genus Pseudomonas; species Pseudomonas sp. SA233. Next base: position 5,600,279 of record NZ_CP096449.1, read on the forward strand.
AGCTCGTAAGGCACGCCGGACTGCTCCAGCACGGCAATGTCCTTGGCCGCGGCATCCACCTGGGCCTGGGTACGGAACAGCTGGGTGGTACCCAGGCTGCGGTTTTCGTAGGCGATGCCGGTTTCGGCGCGCAGTTCGTCGAGGCAGTCACGGCTGTACTCGGACAGGCGCACCATGCGCTCCTTGTTCACCGCGTAACGGCTGGCGGTGCAGTTGCGCAGCATCTGTGCCATCCACAGGTACTGGTCGACGTCGCCGGTGAGCTTGATGGCCAGGGGCGCGTGGCGCTCCAGCAGCCATTTGATGGCCTTCAGCGGCACGCCTGGGGCGGCCCAGGGCGAGGCATAGCCGGGCGAGATCTGGCCGGCGTTGGCAAAGCTGGTTTCCATGGCCACCGCCGGCTGGCGATCGACCACCGTCACTTCGAAACCTTGCCGGGCCAGATAGTAGGCACTGGCGGTTCCGATCACACCGCTACCAAGTACCAGAACTCGCATCGTTTTATCCCTCGCACGCGGCGCGCCGCAGACTTTTATTGAAATGGCATGAATGCGCGCAGTATAGGAATTTGAAGGCAGTGCAATTCACTATATAAAAGCCTATTATTGGCGAGAATTCTCGGCAAAATCGCCTTTCACGGAGGGGCATCCCCTATGAGAACCCAGCACCAGAGCAAGCGTGAACTGGACAAGATCGACCGTAACATCCTGCGTATCCTGCAGAATGACGGGCGTATTTCCTTCACCGAACTGGGCGAGAAAGTTGGGCTTTCCACCACCCCTTGCACCGAGCGGGTCCGCCGCCTGGAGCGCGAGGGCATCATCATGGGCTACAACGCCCGCCTTAACCCGCAGCATCTCAAGGGCAGCCTGCTGGTGTTCGTGGAAATCAGCCTGGACTACAAATCGGGCGACACCTTCGAGGAGTTCCGCCGCGCGGTGCTGAAACTGCCCCACGTGCTGGAATGCCACCTGGTTTCAGGCGACTTCGACTACCTGGTGAAGGCGCGTATTTCCGAGATGGCCTCTTACCGCAAGCTGCTCGGCGACATCCTGCTGAAGCTGCCGCACGTGCGCGAATCGAAGAGCTACATCGTGATGGAAGAGGTGAAGGAGAGCCTTTGCCTGCCGATCCCGGACTGAAGTCAGACCAGCACTTGGCGGGTGGTGGCAATGAACTGGTGGACCAGCTGCTCGGCAGCGGGCTCGATCATCTGTTCAGGGCCACGGCCACGCGGGCAGGCCAGGCGCGGGGTGGTGCCGAACAGACGGCAGATCATCGGGCGCTCTTCATACACCGTGCAGCCGTTGGGGCCCAGGTGCACACAGTCCAGGCGCTCCAGGGCGGCGTCCTGCTCGGCCTGGGACTTGCGCGGCAGGCGGGCCATTTCTTCCGCCGAAGTGGTGACCGGGCCGCAGCAGTCGTGGCAGCCGGGCTCACACTCGAAGGAAGGGATGAGTTCGCGCAGGAAGTGGATCTTGTGGCGGTTGCAGGACATGGCAAGGTACAAGTTTGAGAGCTGAGGTTGGATTATAGGGCCAATCGCCGGCAAGCCGGCTCCCACAGGTACACCGTCGGTCTCAAGTGCCACGCCGACCCTGTGGGAGCTGGCTTGCCGGCGATGAGGCCGGTTGCCCCTCCCCGAAGCCCCGGCTTATCCTCCTCCCCCTCAGCCCACCAGCCTCAGGACCTGCCCAATGATCCACAGCGCGCAGCACGCCGCCTCCTACTACGCCGCCAGCAGCGCGCCACACCCCGACCACTCCTTCCTGCAAGGCGAGCACAGCGCCGACGTGTGTATCGTTGGCGGCGGCTACTCGGGCCTGAACACCGCCATCGAACTGGCCGAGCGCGGCTTTTCGGTCATCCTGCTGGAGGCGCGCAAGCTCGGTTGGGGCGCCAGCGGGCGCAATGGTGGCCAGCTGATCCGTGGCGTTGGCCACGGCCTGGAGCAATTCCTCCCGGTCATCGGCGAGGAAGGCGTGCGCAGCCTGAAACTGATGGGCCTGGAAGCGGTGCAGATCGTCCGAGAGCGCGTCGAAAGGCATGCCATCGCCTGCGACCTGACCTGGGGTTACTGCGACCTGGCCAACAAACCCGCCGAGCTGCTGGGCTTTGCCGAGGATGCTGAAGAACTGCGCAGCCTTGGTTACGCACATGAACTGCGCCTGGTCGGCAAGGACGATATCCACAGCGTGGTCGGTGCCGACTGTTATGTCGGCGGGCTGGTCGACATGGGTTCCGGGCACCTGCACCCGCTCAACCTGGCCCTGGGTGAAGCTGCCGTGGCCAGCCGCCTGGGCGTGAAGCTGTTCGAGCAGTCCGAGGTCACACGCATCGATTACGGCCCGGAAGTACAGGTGCACACCGCACAAGGCCGGGTACGCGCCAAAACCCTGGTGCTGTGCTGCAACGCCTACCATAACGACCTCAACCGCGAGTTGGGCGGCAAGGTGCTGCCAGCCGGCAGCTACATCATCGCCACCGAGCCACTGGGCGAAGAACGTGCCCGTTCGCTGCTACCGCAGAACATGGCGGTATGTGACCAGCGTGTGGCACTGGACTACTACCGCCTGTCCGCCGACCAGCGCCTGTTGTTCGGCGGTGCCTGCCACTATTCGGGCCGCGACCCGAAGGACATCGCCGCCTACATGCGGCCGAAGATGCTCAAGGTATTCCCGCAACTGGCCGACGTGCGCATCGACTACCAGTGGGGCGGCATGATCGGCATCGGCGCCAACCGCCTGCCGCAGGTTGGCCGCCTGGCAAGCCAGCCGAACGTGTATTACGCCCAGGCCTACTCGGGCCATGGGCTCAACGCCACCCACCTGGCTGCACGCCTGCTCGGCGAGGCCATCAGCGGCCAGGAAAGCGGGCGTTTCGACCTGTTTGCCAAGGTGCCACACATCACCTTCCCTGGCGGCCAGCACCTGCGCTCGCCGCTGCTGGCGTTGGGGATGCTGTGGCATCGCCTGAAAGAGCTGATCTGAGCCACCGCACCTGCCCTGTGGGAGCGGGCATGCCCGCGAACACCGGCGAAGCCGGTGCCAGCCACCGCGTCGCCTGTTTCGCGGCGGTTCGACGCCTCGACACGCCCGCTCCCACAGGGACTGTACATTCTTCAAAAACCGGTATGAACTTCAGTCTTTCCAGAAGGGCTTACGCCCTTCGGTCCGGGCCTGCTCCCAGCTCAGCCCGATATCGCGCAACTCGTCATCGGTCAACTGCAGCAGCGCCCTGCGGGTGTGCCAGCGATGCAGCATCAGCCCCCAACGCCCCAACCCTTCCGGCGCGTTGAACACCTTGGCTTGCTGCCCGGCTTCCAGTTCCTTGGCCAACAGTTGCAAGCGCACATCGCTCATGCCACCCATCACCGCATCCTCTCGTTCAGTTGATACTGTGGAGAAAGCATGCGCGTCGACAGCACCGGCAATACAGATCCAATACAGCCTTATTATTCCCATACAGAATTGGCCGCAGGCCGACTGAATGCTGTATTTTCAGCGCAACTGTACCGGTCGCCACGCTATTGCAGCGCAGGAGTATGCCGTGACCCTTTACCTGAACCTCGCCGAACTGCTCGGTGCCCGTATCGAACAGGGCCTCTACCGCCCCGGCCAGCGCCTGCCGTCAGTGCGCGCCCTGAGTGTGGAGCACGGGGTCAGCCTGAGCACCGTGCAGCAGGCCTACCGCATGCTGGAAGACAGCGGCATGGTCTCGCCCCGGCCCAAGTCCGGCTACTTCGTCAACGACCACCGCCACCTGCCGGCCCTGCCCGCCGTCAGCCGCCCGGCCCAGCGCCCGGTGGACATCTCGCAATGGGAGCAGGTGCTCGAGCTGGTGCGCAGTACCCCACGCCAGGGCGTGATTCAACTCGGTCGCGGCATGCCCGACATCGACAGCCCCACCCTCAAGCCACTGCTGCGCAGCCTTGCCCAACTGAGCCGGCGGCAGGACATGCCCGGGCTGTACTACGACAACATCCACGGCAACATGGCCCTGCGCGAACAGGTGGCACGGCTGATGCTCGACTCCGGCTGCCGCCTTGGCCCGGCCGACCTGGTGATTACCACTGGCTGCCATGAGGCGCTGTCCTGCAGCATTCGAGCGGTATGCGAGCCGGGCGATATCGTCGCGGTCGACTCCCCCAGCTTCCACGGCGCCATGCAAACCCTCAAGGGCCTGGGCATGAAAGCCCTGGAAATCCCCACAGACCCGGTTACCGGCATCAGCCTGGAGGCGCTGGAGCTGGCATTGGAGCAGTGGCCGATCAAGCTCATCCAGATCACCCCCAGCTGCAACAACCCTCTCGGCTACATCATGCCCGAGGCTCGCAAGAAGGCACTGCTGAGCCTGGCCCAGCGCTACGATGTGGCCATCCTGGAAGATGATGTATACGGCGACCTGGCCTACACCTACCCGCGCCCACGCACCGTCAAGTCGTTTGACGACGACGGCCGCGTGTTGCTCTGCAGCTCTTTCTCAAAGACCCTCGCCCCCGGCCTGCGGGTTGGTTGGGTAGCGCCCGGTCGTTACCTGGAGCGGGTGCTGCACATGAAATACATCAGCACCGGAAGCACGGCCAGCCAGCCGCAGTTGGCCATTGCCGACTTCATCGCCGGTGGGCACTACCAGCCCCACGTACGGCGCATGCGCAGCCAGTACCAGCGTGGCCGCGATCTGATGAGCGACTGGGTGACCCGCTACTTCCCGGCGGGCACCCGGGTCAGTCGACCGCAAGGTGGCTTCATGCTGTGGGTGGAATTACCCGAACATTTCGATACGCTGCGCCTGAACCGGGCTTTACTGGAGCAGGACGTGCAGGTTGCCGTGGGCAGTATTTTCTCGGCCTCGGGCAAGTTCCGCCACTGCCTGCGCATGAACTTCGCCGCACGGCCCACGCCGCAGATCGAAGCTGCCGTGCGCAGGGTTGGTGAAACCGCCCTTCGTCTACTGGAAGAAGAAAGCGCCGGCGCGTAACTTTGCGCCGCCCGCCACGGTCCAACCATTTAAGCCTTTGCTGCACAGGACGATCCACCCTTGAGACTCCAGCGAGCCCTGCCTCTGCTGCTGGTGCTACTGCTTGGTCTTGCCGGCTGTGCCAGCGTCGGCACGCCCCGCGAAACCAGCCAGGCGTTACCCGCCAACGACTCGGCCTTCGGCCGCTCGGTACTGCGCCAGGCCGCGCCGTACGACGGCCGCTCGGGCTTTCGCCTGCTGCCCAACAGCAACGAGGCGTTCCGCGCCCGTGCCGAACTGATCCGCAACGCCCAGGCGAGCATCGACCTGCAGTACTACATCGTCCACGATGGCCTCAGCACTCGTGCACTGGTTCATGAACTGCTGCGCGCCGCCGACCGTGGCGTGCGTGTGCGCATCCTGCTCGACGACACCACCAGCGATGGCCTGGACGTCATCATGGGCACCCTCGATGCCCACCCGAACATCCAGATACGGGTGTTCAACCCGCTACACCTGGGCCGCAGCACCGGCGTGACGCGCGCGGTGGGCCGCCTGTTCAACCTGTCGCGCCAGCATCGGCGCATGCACAACAAACTGTTCCTGGTGGACAACAGCATGGCCATCGTCGGCGGGCGCAACCTGGGCGATGAGTATTTCGATGCCGAACCCAACCTCAACTTCACCGACATCGACTTGCTGAGTGTCGGCCCGGTGGCCGAACAGCTCGGCCACAGTTTCGACCAATACTGGAACAGCGCCCTGAGCCGGCCGATTACCGACTTTCTCTGGCGCGACCCGGATGTCAGCGACCTGCGCGCCAGCCGCCACCGCCTGGAAGTGTCACTGGCCGAAGCCAGGACCCAGCGCAAAGCCCTGTATGACCGTTTGATGGCCTACCAGTCGCAGCCACGCCTGGATGTTTGGCGCAACGAGCTAATCTGGGCCCATGCCCAGGCGCTGTGGGATGCGCCGAGCAAGGTGCTGGCCGATGACGAACCGGACCCGCAACTACTGCTGACCCAGCAACTGGCTCCTGACTTGAGCAAGGTGCAACGCGAGCTGATCCTGGTATCGGCGTACTTCGTGCCCGGCGAGTCCGGCCTGCTGTACCTCACCCACAGCGCCGACGCGGGTATCTCGGTCAAGCTGCTGACCAACTCGCTGGAGGCCACCGACGTGCCGGCAGTGCATGGCGGCTATGCACCATACCGGCGGGCACTGCTGGAGCATGGCGTACAACTGTATGAGCTGCGCCGCCAACCCGGTGACCCCAGCGCCCGGCACAGCTTGAGCTTCCATGGCAGTTCGGACTCGAGCCTGCACAGCAAGGCGATCGTGTTCGACCGGCGCAAGACCTTCATCGGCTCGTTCAACTTCGACCCACGTTCGGTGTTGTGGAATACCGAGGTCGGGGTGCTGGTGGACAGCCCGGAGCTGGCCGAGTACACCCGCGCACTGGCGGTACAGGGCATGGCCCCGGCCTTGAGCTACCAGCCGACGCTGGTGGGTAACCAGATGGTGTGGGTGACCGAAGAAAATGGCAGGCGACGCATGCTCACGTCCGAGCCGGGCGGGATTTGGCGGCGGTTCAATGCCTGGATCAGCAAGGCGGTTGGCCTGGAGAAGATGTTGTAGCGGCGATTTTGGGGCTGCTTTGCAGCCCATCGCGACACAAGGCCGTTCCTACATGGGATCGCGTATCTCCTGTAGGAGCGGCCTTGCGCCGCGATGGGCCGCAAAGCGGCCCCAAAAAACAATCAGGCAGAAGCCGGCTCAAACGCTCCGCGCCGCCGGGTCAACACCACCAACCCCGCAGCCCCCGCCGCCATCAGCAACGGCAATGCATGCCCGCTGATCCACTGGCTCCCTGCCCCAGCCAGCAACGGCCCGAGCAGGCAGCCGATACCCCACAGCTGCGCCACATGGGCGTTGGCCCGCACCAGCGCATCATCCCGGTAGCGCTCACCAATCAGCACCAGCGACAAGGTGAACAAGCCCCCCGCACTGGCCCCGAACAGCACCCACAGCGGCCAGATCGCTGGTGTATGCAGCAGCACCGGGATCGCCAGGCTGGATACCAGAAGAGTCACCGCACAGCCAGTGAACAGAGCGCGCCGCGACATATGATCGGCCAGCGCACCGATGGGCAGCTGCAGCACCGCGTCGCCCACCACCACGGTACTGACCATGAAAAGGGCGATTTCGGTGCTGAAGCCCTGTTGCAGGCAATACACCGGCAACAAGGTCAGGATCATCGCCTCGAACGAGGCAAACAGGGCAATGGCCCAGGCGATCACCGGCAAGCGCCGGCAGAAGGCGAACAGGTCGCCGAAGGTGACGCTGCAGGCCTCTGTGCTGGGTGCCCCGCCACGGCCCAGGAGAATCAGCGGCGCCACCAGCAGCAGGCCGGTAGCGGCCCAGAAGCCGAAATCGTCATCCGAGCCGAGAAAGCCCAGCAGCAGCGGCCCGGCGAGCTGGCTGAGAGCATAGCTGCTGCCGTACAACGCCACCAGGCGGCCGCGCCATTGCTCGACCACCAGCTGATTGATCCAGCTTTCGCCGAGGATGAACACCACGGTCAGCGACATACCGATCAGCAACCGCAGCAGCAGCCACAGCGGGTAACTGGGCAGCAGTGCGACCAGGCCAATCGACAGCGCCCCGCCCCACAGGCACAGGCGCATGGCCGAGGGCACACCGACCCAGCCGGCCAGGCGACTGGCCAGACTGGCACCTACCAGCACGCCCAGCGCCGGCATCGCGGCCATTACACCGATGGCGAAGCTGCCGTAGCCCCAGGCCTCCAGCCGCAGGGATACCAGCGGCATGCTCACGCCGAGTGCCAGCCCGACGCTTAGCACCGATGCCAGTACGGCGAAGTAGGTACCCCAACGCATCCTTGACCTCTTGAGTTCTTGGGGCTGCTTTGCAGCCCATTCGCGGCACAAGGCCGCTCCTACAGGGAAACGCATACCCCTGTAGGAGCGGCCTTGTGCCGCGAATGGGCCGCGAAGCGGCCCCACGGGATTACAGCTTGATCCAGGTCGCCTTCAGCTCGGTGTACTTCTCCAGCGCATGCAGCGACTTGTCACGGCCGTTGCCCGACTGCTTGAAGCCACCGAACGGCGCGGTCATGTCGCCGCCGTCGTACTGGTTGACCCAGACGCTGCCAGCGCGCACGGCGCGGGCGGTCTTGTGGGCCTTGGAGATGTCCGAGGTCCAGATGCCAGCGGCCAGGCCATACGGCGTGTCGTTGGCAATGGCGATGGCTTCTTCGGCGGTATCGAAGGCGATCACCGACAGCACCGGGCCGAAGATTTCTTCCTGGGCGATCTTCATGGCGTTGGTCACGCCGTCGAAGATGGTCGGCTCGACATAAGTGCCACCGGTTTCTTCCAGGGTGCGCTTGCCGCCGGCCAGCAGCTTGGCGCCGTCCTTGTGGCCAGCCTCGATGTACGACAGCACGGTGTTCATCTGCTGGGTGTCGACCAGGGCACCGACAGTGGTCTGTGGGTCCAGCGGGTTGCCTGGCTTCCAGCCTTTCAGGGCCTCGACCACCATCGGCAGGAACTTGTCCTTGATCGAACGCTCGACCAGCAGGCGCGAGCCGGCGGTGCACACTTCGCCCTGGTTGAAGGCGATGGCGCTGGCGGCAGCTTCGGCGGCAGCTTGCAGGTCCGGAGCGTCAGCGAAGACGATGTTCGGGCTCTTGCCGCCGGCTTCCAGCCAGATGCGCTTCATGTTCGATTCGCCCGCGTAAACCATCAGCTGCTTGGCGATCTTGGTCGAACCGGTGAATACCAGGGTGTCGACGTCCATGTGCAGGGCCAAGGCCTTGCCCACGGTGTGGCCGTAGCCTGGCAGCACGTTCAGCACGCCAGCCGGGATACCGGCTTCGATGGCCAGCTGGGCGATGCGAATGGCCGTCAGCGGCGACTTTTCGGACGGCTTGAGCACTACCGAGTTACCGGTGGCCAGGGCCGGGCCGAGCTTCCAGCAGGCCATCAGCAGCGGGAAGTTCCACGGTACGATGGCACCGACCACACCCACCGCTTCGCGGGTGACGAGGCCGAGCTGGTCATGCGGGGTCGGGGCGACTTCGTCGTAGACCTTGTCGATGGCTTCGGCAGTCCAGTGGATGGCATTGGCCGCGCCAGGTACGTCGATGCTGGAGGAGTCGCCGATCGGCTTGCCCATGTCCAGGGTTTCCAGCAGCGCCAGCTCTTCGACGTTCTTGCGCAGCAGGTCGGCGAAACGGATCAGCTTGGCCTTGCGCTTGGCCGGGGCCAGCTGCGACCACACGCCGGAATTGAAGGTGGCACGGGCGTTTTCCACAGCGCGGTTGGCATCGGCCAGATCGCAGCTGGCAACCTTGGCCAGGAAGCGTCCGTCGACCGGGCTCAGGCACTCGAAGGTTTCACCAGATGCGGCATCGGTGTATTCGCCGTTGATGAAGGCACGGCCTTCGATCTTCAGTTGCTGGGCACGTTGTTCCCAGTCCGCACGAGTCAGGGTGGTCATACGAAACTCCTCCTCTTGTTTAGGTGCAACGCCGCACTGAGGACTCACAGGCGTTGTCAGAATTCTGCCCCAGCGTCGAGGGCATTTTGGCTACCGACACCCTAAACCAGCCGGTGTAAACTATCAATATATTTGACACGAAAGGCTCAAAAGCCTACTCATGTGCATTTTATTAAACAACAACAGGAGCCGAACCATGAGCATCGACAGCATAATCGACTTCGCGCAGGTCATTACCGAGGCCGAACGCTACCGCCCGGCGGCGGAAAAAATCCTCAAGGGCGAGCCAGACCAGGCTGTCTACAACCATTATTCCAGCCCGTGCGGGCAGTTTGCCGCGGGCGTGTGGGAAGGCGAGGTCGGGCAGTGGACGGTGAACTACACGGAGCATGAGTACTGCGAGATCGTCCAGGGCGTCTCGGTGCTGCGTGACCAGGATGGCGGAGCCAAGACCCTGCGTGCCGGTGACCGGTTTGTCATCCCGGCTGGCTTCAAGGGCACCTGGGAGGTGCTCGAGCCTTGCCGCAAGATCTATGTGATGTTCGAGCAGAAGTAAGCCTCTGGGGCTGCTTTGCAGCCCAGGCTTTCTTGCAGGCATAAAAAAACCCGCATCCTTTCGGAGGCGGGTTTTTTCAGGTCGCCGATCAATTACTTGATCTTGGCTTCCTTGTACACCACGTGCTTGCGAACAACCGGATCGTATTTCTTGATCTCGATTTTGTCCGGAGTGGTGCGCTTGTTCTTGTCGGTGGTGTAGAAGTGGCCAGTGCCAGCACTCGAAACCAGACGGATCAATTCACGCATGACGTTCTCCTTAGAACTTTTCGCCGCGAGCGCGCAGCTCGGCCAGCACTACGTCGATACCACGCTTGTCAATAACGCGCATGCCTTTGGCAGATACGCGCAGACGCACGAAACGCTTCTCGGATTCAACCCAGAAACGGTGGTGCTGCAGGTTCGGCAGGAAACGACGACGGGTTTTGTTGTTTGCGTGGGAAATGTTGTTCCCGGTTACTGGACCCTTACCAGTAACTTGACAGACTCTCGACATGACTCAGCCCTCTAAAACCACATGCCCAACCCGGCATGGGTTGGCCGCTTAATCTCTCAGTCTTTGGCGCCTGGGCGCCGTGATTCTGGAGGTCTTATCGGCCGCATTCGCTGATGCGACAGGCCGAGCCCCTAGAAAAGAGCGCTGCTTTATACCAGAAAGACTCGGCCGCAACAACATTAGATGAATATTGACACGAGCCCCGACGCGCCGGGCCAGCATAGCGGCAGGCCCCGCCAGCCGTCGACCGCTCGTCGCCAATTTTGTAAAAAAGGGTGTGGTCATTTCCCGACGGGCACACTAGGGTAGGCCTTTTCCAGACTGCACTGGCAGATGGGCCACTGACAGCCAAGGAGCCACTATGCGTGCCGCCGCCCTTTCCTTATTGTTCAACTCCTTGTTCGCCGCAGGCGCCCTGATCGCCGCCAGCGTTGCCCAGGCCGCCCCGCTGAGCGTCTGCAGCGAGGCCAGCCCCGAAGGCTTCGACGTGGTGCAGTACAACTCACTGACCACCACCAACGCCACAGCCGATGTGCTGATGAACCGCCTGGTGGAGTTCGACGCGGCGCAAGGCAAGGTGGTGCCGAGCCTGGCGGCCAGCTGGACGGTATCGGCCGACGGCCTGATCTACGACTTCACCCTGCGCGATGATGTGAACTTCCACACCACCGCCTACTTCAAGCCAAGCCGCCCACTGAACGCCGACGATGTGCTGTTCAGCTTCCAGCGCATGCTCTACCCCGCCCATGCCTGGCACAAGACCGCGCCGGGCGGCTACCCGCATGCCCAGTCGCTGCAACTAGGCAGCCTGATCAAGGCGATCGAGGCACCCGCGCCAAACACCGTGCGCTTCACCCTCAACCACCCGGACGCCACGTTCCTGGCCACGTTGAGCATGGGCTTCGCATCGATCTACTCCGCCGAGTACGCGGACAAACTTCTCAAGGCCGGCACGCCGGAGAAGCTCAACAGCCAGCCGATCGGCACCGGGCCGTTCATCTTCCAGCGCTTCCAGAAGGACGCCGTAGTACGCTATCGCGCCAACCCTGACTACTTCGCCGGCAAGCCGGCGGTCGACCCGCTGATCTTCGCCATCACCACCGATGCCAACGTGCGCCTGCAGAAGCTCAAGCGCGGCGAGTGCCAGGTCGCGTTGTCGCCCAAACCGCTGGACATTGCCGAAGCTGGCAAGGACGGCAACCTCAAGGTGGCCACCACCCCGGCGTTCATGACCGCCTTCGTCGCCATCAACAGCCAGCACCCGCCGCTGGACAAGCCGGAGGTGCGCCAGGCCATCAACCTGGCCTTCGACAAGCAGGCCTACCTCAAGGCCGTGTTCGAAGACTCCGCGGTGGCCGCCAACGGCCCCTACCCGCCCAATACCTGGAGCTACGCCAAGGACCTGCCCGGCTACCCGCTGGATCTGAAGAAAGCCAAGGCCCTGCTGACAAAGGCCGGCCTGGCCGAGGGCTTCAGCACCACGATCTGGACCCGCCCGTCGGGCAGCCTGCTCAATCCCAACCCCAGCCTCGGTGCGCAGATGCTGCAGGCCGACCTGGCCAAGATCGGCATCAAGGCAGAGATCCGCGTGATCGAGTGGGGCGAGCTGATCCGCCGCGCCAAGGCGGGCGAGCATGACCTGCTGTTCATGGGCTGGGCGGGCGACAACGGCGACCCGGACAACTTCCTCAGCCCGCAGTTTTCCTGCGCCGCGGTGAAGTCGGGGACCAACTTCGCACGCTTCTGCGACAGCCGCCTGGACCAGTTGATCAGCGCCGGGCGCACCACCAACGACCAGAGTGTGCGCAGCCGGCTTTACCAGCAGGCGCAAACCTTGATTCAGCAACAGGCGCTGTGGGTGCCGCTGGCGCACCCGACGGCGGCGGCCCTGCTGCGCCAAGGGGTCGAGGGGTATCAGGTGAGCCCGTTCGGGCGGTTGGATTTCAGCAAGGTGTCTGTGAACAAGTAAGCCTGCACCGGCCTCTTCGCGGGTAAACCCGCTCCCACAGGGACCGCGCCAACTTTCAACATGGCGCTATCCCTGTGGGAGCGGGTTTACCCGCGAAAGGGCCGGTACTGGCAGCACAAAGCTCCAGTTTTCCATCAGGCCACAATCCACCCATGCTCGACCATCGACAGCGGCTCCCCGTCACCGATGATGATGTGATCCAGCACCCGCACATCGATCAACGCCAGCCCCCGCTTCAACGACAGGGTCAAATGCACATCGTCCTGGCTGGGCTCACTGTTGCCCGAGGGGTGGTTGTGGCACTTATGGTATATGTTCGGAAACGTTGCAGATCTGGAGCTACCGATGCCAGACGTCCCTTTCTGCGAGATCCGAATGATTCGTACTGCCTCCAGCGGCCTCAGGCCATACCTGCTGGTGCAGGGGGTTCCAGTGATCCTAGCAAACCTCTGGGCGGAGGATTTGCTCCACAGATCGCGTCTCAATACCGTCGAAAATTACCTACGTGACATCGCTATCGCGTACGAGTGGGCTCTCAGCCGAGGTTCTCCACTGGAAGCGAAGCTTGAGCGCCTAGCGGTGTTCAGCTCAGCGGAACTGACATCGCTGGCCGAACGCCTCTGCTCCACCAAACGCGGTGCGGGTGCGAGCCAATCGACATGCACCCGACGACTCGAAGCTGTCAAATCATTCATAGATTTCTCCTTCGAGCACTACGTTGAGCTCAATCGACTAGGTCTACTTGAGCAAAGCCAAGCGGAAAAAAACAAAGCCAAGAATCTGCGAAATCTTCAAAAAAAAATCACCAAGATTGCATATCAATCAGAACCGCCGCTACCAGCAACGCCACTTGACTCCGGCGGACAAGCCTTATTCAAAGGGGTGCTCAGTCCTGATGACTTTAGGAACCCATTCCAAAGTAAACAGATACAGGCACGCAATTACTGTCTGTTCTTAGTAATGCTTGAAACACTTGCCAGGCGTGGCGAAGTGGTTCTCATAGAACTCGACGACGTTGACCTTGGTCCCTCACCTACAATACGCATCAAGCGCCCAAGCGATATCAACAGGGAGCGGAGACTGGACGGGGCTAGTCTCAAGACGCGCGGTCGGATAGTCCCCATAACCGCATCGGTAGCCGCGGTTCTGAACGAATACATTTCCGATCATCGCCCTAAACTGATCAAACCAAAAAGACCTTGTACAGCCCTATTCGTGAGTTCCCGTGACGGGAGACGGCTATCTGCGCGAACCGTAAACACCATTCTTCGTACCGTTGCAGCCAGCCTCGGCTTGCCAAACTTTTCAACACGAATTCATCCGCACGGCTTGAGGGCGACAGGGGCAAATATAGCTCGCAAAAAGTTTGAAAAAAGTGGCGCCAACAGCATTAATGTAAAAGATGCTCTGGCGTATCTGGGCGGATGGAGCCCCAGCAGCGAAAGTGTTCAGCGCTACTCTCGACAGGCCATATCTGATCGGCTCGGCGAAATAATCAGAAGCTCAGACAGCTCAAATTTTCGAGGCAATGAAGATGATTAAAATTTCGCCTGCCGAACTCGTAGCCGAGATTGAATGTCGCTTCGGCATCGAGGCCGATGCCTTTCCTTCCACAGTCAAATCCACCTTCGGTCAGGCTATAACAATTCACAACAATGATGCGTGGGTTGAGAGAATAACGGTAGAGATTGTCGGGTGTGCTCCGATGAATATTGCGTGGAGCAAGCCCCTACATTCTAACTTGTTAGTTGAGTGGCTACTCAGAGGGTGGTTCATCGACAGACTCCAAACCCACATCGACCTTAGGCCTCTGATTGTCGTCCAGCGGCTTCTGGCCCAGCATAAATTTTCGGGAAATGACGCGGATACTATTGGCAATAGGTTATCGACATTTGCTGTACGTGAATGCACTCGATTAAAAGCATCAAGCTGGTATGAGGAGCTAGTTGCTCTTCGAGTATTTTATCGATGGTGCTTGGATGAAGAAGTCCCAGGCTTCAACGAACATGACAGCCTTGAACTATCACAGCTTACAGTAAAGGCGCATGATAACAGGCATTTAGTCACGATGCGAGATGATGACTTTGGCCCTTTCACTCGCGTACAACTCGCGAACATTGAGATGAAGCTTGCCAACAATCCGCTCATCACTCATGCCCAACGCACGCTTTTTTTGCTCTGTCGCGACTGGGCTCTTCGCCCTATACAGTTGGCCCTAATGCAGGTTACTGACTTCGGGATCGATGAGGGCGGCCCCTTTGTAAAGGTGCCGAGTGTTAAAGGAATTAGACGTTCAAGGCTCAGGAGGCATCCGAGCAACCTGGTAAAACGTTACATCGCTAACGATACTGCAGAGGCAGTAGAACTTCAGTGCACTTTAGCTGAGACCCAATGCAATGCCGCATCGAAGGAAATCAACGCGATATGTGCCAGGCATGGAATAAGCACTCCAGTACTTCCTACGCCGTTGTTTCCCTCGGCGTACACAACCGAAAACCGCCTTTTACGCTTCCTCACCAACCCCAAGCTGACACCATTCACATTACATCTCGACAACCATAGAATAAGTTATGCGCTAACATCTCTCACTTGGATACTCCAGTTACCAGACCCTCATCGACCCATACAAAAAACAGAGCCCTTCATGCGGATCACCGCGTACCGACTGCGCAGGACCAAGGCTACTTCAATGGTTCTTTCCGGTGCATCCCCTGAAGAGGTCGCTGAAGCTTTAGATCATTCAAATCTGAACTCTATAAAGCACTACTTCCATTACAACCTTGAGCTGCAAGAGTTCATAAATACGACCCACATGGCAAGCCCGGAGATCAATGCAGCCGTGCAGATGTGGTGCGGCAAATTCATGGAAGAAATCCCTGACAGATCCGCGCTAAGGCCAATAAGTGGCTTAGGATCATGCAATTCTGAAGAGCCATGTCCTTACCACCCGACGGTCACTTGCTATGCATGCCCTAAATTCAGACCTAGCCGTCATGCTAATCATGAAGGGGCTTTAGCAGACATCACTAAATTCCAGCAGATGCTCGGGAGCAATTCCACTGGCGCTATGGCCCAACAGGTCGAAGCAGCAATTCACGGCGCTAAGTCAGTAATCATTGCTGTGAAGGAGTTGAAAGAATGAGCATATCAATGATGGTCTTAGACGACCGATACAAACATGCAGAGCAACAATTTAATGACCTCAAGGCCAACGGATTAGTAGCAGGAGATTTCGAGGGCAAGGTATGGCAGTATCGATCGAGTAATATTCCCTTCACATCACTCGATCCTCTCAACAGGCGAAATCAAGACCAACCCCCTCTCCCGCTAGTGATTGGCAAGCTTGCGCGCTGCTTTATAGTTAAAGAAATTCTGGCACATCCGTCAGCAGAGCTGATTATCGGCAGAATGGCCTCGATTAGGCATCTATCCGCAGTAATGGATAGCGAAAACATTGAGTGGAGCGACATAACGCGCAAAGTCTTCGACCGCACCGTAGACTCGATCAGGCATGGACGTTCAGACTCTACCATTTACCATAGAGCAAATGCCCTCAAGGCATTTGTTGATTTCCTCAACCAACTTAGCGTAATGGTCGATGGAGTACTGCTGCGATTCGTCGATAGGTTTATCAAATGGCAAACTGGGATACCCAACCCGACTCATAGTGCGCTTGAACTCACATCACGAGAGTTTCAGCAAAGAGAAGAAAATCTATACTCTTCTGACTTGCACAAAGGGATTGCACAAGCCAGGTGGTTGATCAAGCAGAACCCACATTTGGAGCCAACTGCGGGCTTCGATAGAATTCGACTTGAGGCGACCTGCTTTGGAATGGCGCTCGGTTTGAGAGTTGGTGAGATCGCGAATCTTCCAAAGAGTTGCCTTTTCCAAGATCCCAACACTCACACGACGTTCGTACGAGTGCCTGTAGAAAAAAACTGCATCCCCAACGCCGTACCCGTCGCAGACCTATGGAGCGCACCACTCACCGAAGCGTACGAGTACTTGCTGGCTGTCACTCAGGATGCTAGAGAGCGTGCTCTTGACATTGAAACCAATGGTTTCTCATTTATAGATAAAGCACTCGCAGCCTATCGCGCTAACCATCCGTTAGATCCCGGCGCGGTGGATCAACTCTCATCGTTGGATCTGCCCGTAGAACATCACTACTTTGTTGAGGAGATATGTAAGTGCTTCCCCGTATCTCCAAAAGAGCTCTACAGTGGTGGGCGATTTTACAGCAGCAGCGTTGAACTCCCTAGAATAACGGCCGCTCGAATCGCAATTTGGATAGATGAACGAATGCATAATTGGGATTGGTCTAATTTTCTCAATGAGTACAAAAAGAACTGTTATAGCGTATCCGTCATTGACATTGCAAAACACACAAAATCCTCCGAGGCGTCAGTAAAAAAGAGCAAATGGTTTGTAGATCACCTGCGCACCTTTCTCAAGGGAATGGTTCACGACGGGCTTTTCAAGCCTGGAAACAATCCTTCACATGCGCAACTCTTCGACATCCGGAATGAGTGGGCAAGCATCAGAGAACTTATGTTATCTCAAAGAGGATTCGGGGCGGGAGTACCATCCCTGGTCATAGATATCAGACTGCTCAAGCGCCTTTTAGAAGATAAATACAGATTTCACCTGCGACGCCATTTTGAAGAACAATTTTCAATGCCTGGTGATGGAAGTGAAGCACCTTATCATGCGAAGCACACTGCCAAAGGTTATCCTAGCAAGCTGAGTGACAACTTACTTGTAATCTGGGAAAACCAGTTTGACTCGATATCTGAGCTAGGGATCATCCCCCGCCCCCTATTTAGAGCCGATCTCTACAACTATCTCTCTTCGAACTCCTCAAAAAAAACAATCTTTCAGCGCCTTGACCTACGAGGGCAAGACGGTGAAATCTTTTCCATCACTCCTCATCAAATCCGTCGTTGGGTTACCACGGCAATTCTTCGTTCTGGTCCCTCTGAAACAGCTGTGGACCTATGGATGGGGCGAACCCCACGCCAAAGCCGTCAATATGACTACCGTACTGCCAAAGAGCGAGCAGAATATGTGAGATCTTTATACTTGGCCGTTGACCCTCCCCCAGACTTTTTGGGCAGGCTAGTAATCCGATGGCGGGAGGAGTCAATCGCTGACGAACAAATCGAAGAGATGATCATCGAGAAACTCAGCATTCTCAACCTAACGCCTTGGGGCGGGTGTACACGTGAGCTCTATATCAGTCCGTGCGACAGGGGCCTCATGTGTATCAGAGGCTTCGGTACAGATTCTGGATGTAAATCCTTTCACCTGAACCCTGATGATCTGGAAGCAAAGGCCGCTATCGAGAGCTTACTCAGCGAGTACGAGAAAATTTTGAGGGCAATTTTTGACAACCAAACTGACATCACGTCTAGTATTGAGGCTGAGCTCGATAATACTCACGCTTTCGATCAGCACGTTCTGTTTGTGATGGATATGGTTACGAGCTGCAAAACGGCCTTAGAAGCTTACTCAAAACCTAAGAAGGCTTCATCATGAAGCAGGAAAAAAAATGGAAGGACCACGTGCGGTCCATTCTCGCCGAATATGAGGCCGGACGGGTTCAGGAACCGCTCACCCAAAGTGGCCTTGCCCAGCAGGCGGGTGTTAGTCGTCAAACGCTCTGGAGAGATGAGGAAATACGATCTTTATATACGGCCACTCAGACCCATCTTAAAGACTTCAAAAAGGTCGGGCGTAAAAATAGTGATGCGAGAATTTATGCTCTCGAAGCACAGCTACAAAAAGCACGCATGGAGAACAATCGATTAATTCAGACAATCGTCAAAGCCGCTCAGCTAATGACCGAGGATGCAATTGACCCAAGACGATACTTCGAAGATACCACGAGCTGACTCACCAGCTATCCTCGTCTGTAAAGTTCCTTGAAGAAGCCATACTCACGGCACTCGGAGCTGTTAGGCTGGTAATACCGACGACCGCCTTGAACGGTGTAACACCTGTACAAACGATCCTCGCTTTCATGAATGACCTCCAGATGCTCCATCGCCCACCCGCTACTACCGTTCATCCACCCGGGAGTAACAATCTGAAGGGATAACTCAACGGCACCATTCAGGGTTAAACGCGTGAACTGCTCCAGCCCACGCATGTCCTCCAGAAAGAAGACCTCCACACACGTGTCCTCTCCCCGCTCCCTCGTCACCGTGATGTGAATCCATGGCGATGACAGCCGTTGCTCCACGAAATGCCAAGCCTGCTGATCCTCAGCCAGCCAGGCGAAGGAGCGATCCACCTCTGCCCATCGGTTGGTGATAAACATCATGACCCCCTCTCAAATGAACAGCATACATTGTAGTCATATACTGTTCACGGGTGCCTCATCTTTCCTTTTGCGGAAGATGCAAAGTGGAATTGAGACAGGCATTCGGTCGGGTTCTGAAGTGGATGCGAGTCCAGCAAAAGCTGACCCAAGAAGACTTCGCGACGGTGAGCAGTCGTACCTACATCAGCACGCTGGAAAGGGGACGATACGTCCCGACCATCGAGAAACTGGACACCATCGCACCAGTGCTGGGAGTTCATCCGATCACATTACTGGTTGGGAGCTATGCCCTCAAAGAGAACCGAGCAGTGGCAGAGTTACTCGCTCAAATCACTCAAGAAGCTGAACGCATGGACCTTGCAACGGCCTTCCCGGACTCAAGCAAAACCTCACACCAGAGCTGATCACCACCTGCTAATGCCGCGAAGCGATTGCCCAAGCGCCAATGGGGGGACTGGATTTTGCTCTATTGCAGGGCTGTTTAGGCCACAAGATACTTAGCACGCTTTCTGTCTAGCCTGATAAAATCTCAGGCCACTTCTTGGAGAATCTCATGTCCCGTCTCGCTGAATTTCGCCTTCTCGAACAACAGCTCGCCGCGCAGCTCGCCGAACTGGAAGCACTGAAGAATGATTCCGCCCTGAAGCAGGAAATGGAATTCGAAACGAAGCTCCGCAACCTGCTCAACGATTACGGCTACAGCCTGCGTCACGTGATCCAGATCATTGATCCGCAGCCCGTAGATTCCGGATCTATTGCACAAAAACCTGCACGGAAACCACGAGTAGTGAAAACCTACAAGAACCCGCATAGCGGAGAAGTCGTTGAGACGAAGGGGGGCAATCAGCGCACTCTGAAGGCCTGGAAGGCAGAGTACGGTGCCGAGGTGGTTGAGTCCTGGTTAGCCAACTGACTGTGCTGTAGTCGACCTGTGGCAGGAGCATAAACGTGAATCGTCGCCAAATGCGAATTCCCATTCTGGGGCGCGACGATTTTTTTGGTAGGTGGTAATGACACACCATTTATGCGCATTAAATAGAGGTCCACTTCAGAAACGGACGCTCCAAAATGCGCAATGCTCTCGTCACAATCTCAGTAAACACCCTCGCAAGCATCCTGGCTGGTCTCATGCTCCACTGGATCACCCCCCCTCCTACTGCCGAAGCCATTCGATCCGGGATCGCGACGCCTGTCTCACCGTCTAAGTCGGTTACCGAGCCTTGACATCTGCACCTCCGAATCATGTGGCCGGCTTACCCAGTGGATGCCTCAAAAAAGCAGAACTTGGGGACCAGTTCGCGCCCCGCCCGAAGCGCATGAAGTGATGTTCCGTTTTTAGACCAAGCGAGAGCACGCCAGGCTTACAAGTCAGTTGCATGATCAGCTGAACGAATTGCTGGAGCATTTCGTAAACCTCAACGAGGGGCTGTACTTCGGGGGCGGATGTCACGGTATTGCAGAATTTCACTATGCTCGATGCGGAGGATGAAGACTTCGTGCATTACAGCCTGCACGACTGGTTCAGTTTTGGAGACGCCATAGAAGACGACGATTTGCTGATTGAGCGGCCTTGATCGACGGTGCTGGGCCATAGCTGACGGCTGGTCTGCCTACCAACTGATCCGTTCCGTGGCAGGTGTTATTTTCTCTACAAGAATAGCCTCCACGCCTCGGGCGGGTCCCAGACCTGCACTGCGCACCAGGGGGTTAGTTGTTTCTGGGGCTCACAGACTCCTTACGGGGTAATCCCATGCTTCTGGCAAGGCCTGCCACCGGAGGGTGACCACCTAAGGGGCAGATAGGCCTTCCTGCTACCGAACTTCGCTGGGTACGATCAATAAACCCTCTATTGATACGGTTTTGGCAAAGATGGATGTGTACAAGCTCCGCATTGAAGACACTGAAAGCAAAACCATAGACAAGGATCGGTTCGAGTCTGAGACCTTCCGCAGGGAGCCGTGGTATCAGCCCGGAAGCGCGGGCAAGCTGGCTCAGTTCGCGGTGTGCCCGGCATGCGACAACCCTGTCCAGCTGGTAGGGCTGTATGAGTTACCCCCAAACGTAAAAAATCCCTTCGGAAAGCACGCGACGAAGAGCATTCGCGGTATCGCTCCATTTGATGGAGAGGCCCGTAACGATTGCCCATACTTCCAGCCCCGTCAGCACAAGAAGACCGACCGAAAAACCGGTTTTGACGGCGTACCGCGGAAGATTCTCAGGCTTTTGATAGAACAGTTTGACCGCGTGGTTTACATCCTGGAGAAGGAAACCCAGGTGGTGCTCTCGGAGAAAGCCTTGCGAGGCATGCTGCAGCGTTACAAAGGGGAGCGCGGCTACCTCTATACCGGTGCGACGCTACGCAACGTGCCATGGATCTTCGCCTATATGTCGGACGCCACTCGGCTCTTTGGCCAGAAGATAGGTGGGAATGCTGAGCTTGTGAAAGCGATAGAGTCTCAAGTGCCAGGGGCGGAAATCAGCACCAAAGGCCGGCTGGAGGCGAAGAGCCTTCCTGGGATGAAAGGCCCCTACTTCGATCTCAAGATGAGTTTCATCCGCCACCGGATCTCTAAGGATAACGAGGAATCCGGCCTGGTTGAGAGCATGGAGTTTGTAGTGTCCCAGCTTCGCAAAGGTGAGCTTGAGCACATTCACAAGCAGGTGCTCAAATTCGATCCGGCTTGGTTCGAGAGCCTCATCCGAATGCCTGTTGATCATCCCTATCGCAGGATGGACCGAGTGGATATGGCCCGTGAAGAGCTAGGCGATTTGCTGGTGTCGAACGGGTAGAGGTGAGCATCGTGTAAACCTATTTTTTTACCTGTTAACTACAGTGGTTAACAGGTAAAAAAACTGGTTTACAGGGACAGCGCTCGGCAGCTGTCCAGAACTGCTGCCAAGCGATAGCTCTATACCGCTATCAGCTACCAGCTGGTGCTTGGACGACCGTTAGCTGAATCCTGGAGGGCCGCTTAGCCCCCATATGTACGGTATTTCGAGCAGTCCTTTTTTTGTTCGCGCAGCCTTCCGGCTCACCGCTGTTGGGGTTTACGTCGAACCGTGGGAAATTGCTGCCGGCAATCTCAAGGCGCAAGCTGTGACCGCGCTTGAACAGGTTGCAGGTTGCAAACGGTTCGATCTGCACCTTGAAACATTCCCCAGGTACCGTCGGCTTCGGATCGTTCCAGCTGTCCCGGTATCGGCAACGAATGATGCCGTCTGTAATGTTCATGGCATACCCCTCTGGGAAGTCATCGCTTGGCGGATAGACGTCGACCACCTTAGCGGTAAAGTCAGTGTCTAAGCCGTCGGTCTCGACCCACAGCTGGATCGTTACCGGACCGGCGACAGCAAGGTCAGCTTCAAGCGGCTCAGTTTCGAAACACAGCACATCGCTGCGCTGGCAGATGGCACTGCCATCTCCGCGCGCGCCGAAGAAGCGTGGTGTTTCTCGCTGATCAAACGCTCCGCCTTCGAAGACAGGAGCGCCGGAAGTCAGCGCGCCGCCGATGGTCGGTACTGGATTAGATGGATCGGCGAGGAAGTGGCAAGCAGCATCGGTTGCCGCTGGCCCCCCTTTGCTCAACTGACCGTCAGGATGAAGATAAAGATCCAACCGCTGGCTGCCAGGTAATGGCCACTGCTGTGCATCAAGCCACTGACCACCATGATCTATTCGCGTGTCCTGAAGCTTGCGACCACTACCACCGCCCATCATGAATACCTGCACCTGTTGGGCTGGTGCAGTGATCTGTAGCTGCAGATGGTTTACAAACCACTCAATACGACAGGACAGCCAATCCTGCGCCACTTGCCCATCGAAAGCGGCGGCTGGGCCAAACTCGGCATCGCCGCTGTGGCTAATGTTGCGGTCGCCATGCAGCCAAGGGCCCATCACGAGTCGTTGTGGTGCCTTACCGTTCGCGACGAAGGCAGCAAAGTTATCCAGGGTTGAGCTGACATAGGCGTCATACCAGCTCGACATGTGCAGCACCGGAATATCGGGAATGTTGCTGCGATAGTGATCGGCGCAAATGCCCAACTGTTGCCAATAGGCATCGAAACAGCCGCGGCCCCATTGGTCGAACAGGTAGTCCTCATACGCTGGCGCATGACGCAGCGGTGAAAATCCTGGACGCCACGGCATATGGGCGAACCAATGCCGGATGTCTTCCTGCTCCAATGCTTCGCGCAATAGTGGATCGGCTTTGGCTGCCGGACTTTCCTTGGCCTGCTTGTATGCCCATGTGGCCTGTTTGAGCTCGAATGCGCCTCCTTGGCGGATGCCACATTGATAAGCGTTGGCGAAGCCTCCAGAGTCCAGCACCATCGTCTTCAGCCCTGGAGGATTTAAGCAGGCCATAGCGAGCTGAGTATGGGCTGCATAAGAAAGACCCATGCTTCCGACCTTCCCATTGCACCAAGGCTGCTCGACCAACCAGGCCAAAGTGTCGTAGCCGTCTTCTGCTTCGTTGACGTACTTGATGAATTCGCCTTCGGAGGCGTAGCGACCGCGGCAGTCCTGAAACACAGTGACGAAGCCATGTTCGGCAAAGGCTTGGGCCATCTCTTCACGCCCTAAGTGATGACCATTCAGGCATTTCTCCGAGCGTGAGGGCTTGCTCTTGTCGTATGGAGTGCGTTCGATCACCACTGGCCACACGCCGGTACTTTCATCAGGCAGGTAGACATCGGTGGCCAACCGAACGCCATCGCGCATCGGGACCATCAGGTTTCTGAGGATTTGCATGTTTGACACTCAAAGCAGTAGGGCCGCATACGCGGCCCGAGATTTCAGTAGCCGGTCAGAACGGCAATGGAGAGGAGGCACATGGCGATGGCCGCGAATACCAGGCACAACGGCCAGATGAATCGCGCCCATTGACCCCATCCGACTTGAGCGGTCGCAAGCAGCACTAGTAGGCCACTTGAGGTAGGAGTGATCAGGTTTGTTAGACCATTGCCCAGCAAAAAGGCATACACAGTGGTCTGAGCGCTCACACCTGACAATTGCCCCAACGGTCCGAAGATTGGCATGGTCACTGCTGCTTGCCCCGACGTGGACGGGATCAGGACATCCAGCCCGAGTTGTGCGAAGAACATGCCGTACGCCGAAACTAGAGGGCCGTGATCGCTGACCAGGTTGGAAAGGTTGTTGACGATAGTGTCGAGCACCTGGCCAGTGCTGAGGATGATCTCCACCGCAGTGGCGAGACCGATCAGCACGCCGGCCATTAGCACCTTCTTCATTCCGTCGACGAATGCGCCGGCAGCCTCGCTGGCACCGATGCCAGCCACCACACTGAACACCATGCTCATCGCCAAGTAGTACGCAGACAACTCTGGGTACTTCCAGTGCCAGCGATTGGAGGCATAAACCAGGAAGGCGACGCCCGCTCCCAGCAGTAGAAGGTTGAGACTGTGGCGTGGCGCTAGCGGTGTGCGCTTAAAAGTAAACTCAGCACTGGCGTCGTAACCCAGTCGGCGTACAGTCATTAACACGAAGCCAATGCCGACCAGCAGAAACACCAAGTAGGCTGCCACACGCATATTCAGCCCGCTGAACATTGGAACGCCCACTAGCGGCTGGGCAACCGCCAATGCCACGGGGTTGGTAATCGAACCCAGATAGCCGATTTTCACCGAGATCACCACGATCGCCAGACCAACAATGTTGGGCAGCCCCAGGCGATTGGCCATCGCTACCATTAGCGGGACGATCAGGATGAACTCTTTGGCCAGTCCCATGAACGTGCTACCGGCCGAGAACACCAGCATCAAGCAGGGTACCAGCACGTAGATGTTGCCCCGGGTAAGGCCAAGTATCCGCTCAAGACCAGCATCGATTGCCCCGGCCTTGTTCAGCACGCCAAACATTCCGCCGATGAACAAAACCATGAAGATCAGGCCGGCTCGCTTCTCGATGCCCTGTGGAATGGCCATGAAAGCCTCAACCAAGGAGACCGGACGTGCAGCAGAATCGGTTGTGGCACGCGGCTCTGTGGAAAATAGCTGGCTTAGAGAGGCGTCCTTTTCCAAGGTCTGGTACGAACCGGGGACAACAGCGATGTCTTTGCGCTGGAACTGGCCTGAATCGACGAAGTAGGTGAAGGCCAGAGCCATGAAAACAATGCTCAACAGGATCAACGCAGGATTGAGCTGCTTGGCCGGGCGAGGGATGTCTGCTTTTCCAGCAGGCGCGGCTTGCGCCGCCGGTGCATGAGGTAGGTTCATGGTGCGCGATCTCGATTATTGTTTTGTAGGGGCCCAGGGCTACAGGGCGCACACTAGTTCAATCGGATGCAGTCACTCAACGTTATGAGTAAATCGGGTTGGGCTATGCAATTTATTGCGTTGGCGTAGAACCATTCACCTCTGTGAGCCTGTTACGCATGTGCTCCGCGAAACTCTCAACCAGCAAAGAGCGTGGCTGGTCTTTGCGGAAAATCAGGCCAAAACGATAGCAAAGCGCAGGTCTCAGCGGCTTGGCGATCAAAGGAAGGCCACCAAACTCTTTGGCCAAAAGACCATTGATAATTGAGACCCCCATACCCTCTGCAACGAATGCGCAAGCAGCACTGACCGAGTGGACCTCTACGCGAACTTGAGGGGTAATTTCAGCCTCTCGGAAACGCAGGTCGAGTTCAGATCGAAGGCTCCTTTGCCGCCCCAGAAGCACGAGGGGTTCATACCGCAATGCTTCGAGACTGACCTCCGATAGCTCCGCCAGTGGATGGCTTTGGTGCATGACGCACATCCCTTCGGTCTCCAGTACCGGTAGCACTTCAAAATGCTGAAGTTCCGTAGGCAAACGCACGAAAGCGAAGTCAGCGCTTTTGTCGAGTACGGCCCTTTCCAGCGCATCGTATCCGCCGGTGATGACCTCTACGACGACGTCCTCACGGCCCTGCATGAATTCGGCAACGATCCTCGGTAGCAAGTGTTGAGACATGCTGGTCGGTACTGCAACCTTGAGCAGACTCCGGCGCGAATGACCCAGTCTCAGCTCATCTGCCATGCGTTGTACGCGCTGGAGGTTGTCTACGAGCTCCGCCACCTGTCCAAGGAGTTCTTCCGCCTCAGGAGTCGCCATCAATCTGCCCTTACGTCGAAGGAAGAGCGCGAGGCCTAAGTGATCTTCGAGCTGAGTTAACAAGCGGCTGACGGCCGATTGGGACAAGCCCATACGGGTAGCAGCTCCGATGGTAGAGCCCGTTGTCATGATGGCTTGAAAAGCTTCGAGTTGTTTGAGGTTCACAAGATACTCCGAGGTTTCTTACCAACTAAACGCATAGCCTCATGCGTATTACTCATAACGTTGTTGCCGATTCCACGACGGGTTAGTGTCCGCCGCATGAGTGAATCCCGTCCAGCATGACGCTGCGTAATCTGCGATGGATAGTACTGGGTCGCTCCATTTTGATGCTGCCAAAAATCACAATACACAGCAGAGATTTCCGATGAACACCCTCACAACATCGCGCACACTCGCGTGTGCAAGCGTCATTGCTAGCTTGTTCCCCAATTTTGCTGAAGCAGACTTCTTCAAAGACTCCGAGGGCCGGCTGGCTCTGCGAAATTACTATTTCAATGATGGATTTCGTGATGGGGGCGAAGATCGCAAAGAGTGGGCGCAGGGTTTTCTGCTCAAGCTACAGTCAGGTTACACCGAAGGACCTGTAGGCTTTGGTTTGGAGGCACTGGGACTTTCAGGAATCCGGCTCGACTCAAGCGCTAAGCATGCGGGGACAGGCCTTCTGCCGGTCCACGACGATGGTCGGGCAGCTAGCGAATATTCGAGTCTTGGCATTACCGCTAAGGCCAAATGGAATGACCTTTTGGTCAGTGGTGGCACTCTCCTCCCCAAAATCCCCGTCCTGGTTTACAACGATGGTCGACTACTACCTCAAACGTTCCGAGGTACCCAAGCGGAGTACACCGGTGTTGATCGGTTGTACCTTCAAGCTGGGCATCTAGACAAATTCAAAGCCCGAAACTCTACCGATAGCGTCGATATATTTCCTCAGGGATATTCCGGAGGTGGCGGTACGGACTTTGATTTTGCGGGGATGCGCTACGACCTCACCAAACAGCTCAGTTTTAGCAGCTACTACGGGGAACTTCGGGATTTCTACCGCCAACAATTTTTCGGGTTGGTTTACACACTGCCGCTTGGCCCAGGCAAGCTAACTAGCGATCTACGTTACTTTATCAGTGATGATGCTGGCGCAGCCCGTAATGGTGTAGTTGATAGCGATATGTTTAGCGGTTTACTCAGTTATCGTCTGGGTGGCCACACGTTCAGTGCTGGATATCAAAAGGTTGATGGCAGCACCGCACTTCCGTACGTGAGCGTAAGCACGGTCTACTCGTTCAGCAATGCTAGCGTTGGCAAATTCATTCAGCCCGGAGAGCGGACCTGGATGGCGAGGTACGACTACGATTTTACTAGCATGGGAATTCCTGGACTGAGCTTCATGACCCGCTACTACAAGGGCGAGGATGGGGTCTATCGTGGTCAGGAAGCCCGGGAGCACGAGTCCAATACGAACCTGAAATATGTGATCCAGGACGGGCTCTTCAAAGGTGTGGGGGCTGAGTTTCGATATGCAGTGGCCAGGAGCACGTACAGCAGCGACCGGGATAACTACCGCTTGTATCTGACGTACGACATTGCATTGTGGTGATAGCTTCAAGTTCCCCTTGAAGCCGTCATCTAAAGGCAGCTCCCGCAGTCGGGAGCTGCCTTGTTAACCTACTCCCCCTTTTTGTGCTTGTGGGGTTTCAGGTCCGGATGGTCCTTCTGCTTCTCAGGCGTGACTCGCTGCCTTTTATCCGGAGTGCCATCTTCGTTAGTTCGTTTAGGGCCTGGCTTGATGCTCATGCGAGATTTCCTTTATCGCTTGGGTTGGTGGGTGCTGCTATGTAGTTAGTCCAGCTTCTTATAGCTGTCAAAGCGGACGGGAGCAGAAGCACTTGGCATCCCAGAGGGGCCATCCTACTTCGTGTCTTAGAGGCCTGAGTAAGAGCCTCCTGGCAAGGGCTTGCACGGGGCAGTGAAATCCAAGGCTGAGCGGTACGAGGACGTCTGGACATTCATCATCCCGAGCACTGTGTGAAACAGGTTGTCGTGGCTAAGAGGTGAGCTTGCTTGAGCTTTCAAACAGCCGACGTTGAGCCTTTCACTCTTCGCAAGAGAATCGGACATCCAAAGCACCAATGGCACCTTGGTTTGCTCTTCAGGAGCCATCGCATAAGGCAGCCCATGCAGGTAGAGCCCACCCTCACCCAGTGATTCTCCGTGGTCAGAAACGTACAGGAGCCCAGTGTCGAATTTGGTGTTCGCTGCCAGGATGTCGATCAGCCCGGCTGTAACGTAGTCGGTGTAAAGGATCGAGTTATCGTAGGCATTGAGCACTTCCTGCTGCTTACATTTGTCGAGCTCGTTGGTCTCGCACACCGGCGCGAATTTCTTGAATTGCGCGGGGTAGCGCTTGTAGTAGGCCGGGCCATGGCTACCTTTGTAGTGGAGCACCAGGACAGCATCGCCTTCTTGACGCTTGATGAAGTCTTGCATCTCCGAGAGCAGCACCCCGTCCTTACACTCCTCGCTGGTGCAAAGTTGGGGATCCGCGTGAGAGGCAGCCTTGTGGTTGGGAACCCTGTCGCAGGCCCCTTTGCACCCCGAGTTGTTGTCAGTCCACATGACACTAATGCCTGCGCGTTGAAGCACGTCGAGCAGCCCTTCTCGGCTCTTGGCCAAGCCATCTTTGTACTCGGCCTTACCCACATCCAGGAACATGCATGGCAACGAAACTGCGGTGGCGGTGCCGCAGGAGCTGACGTTGGAGAAGCTGATGACGTTGCGTTTTTCCAGCTCCGGGTTCGTTTCACGGGTGTAGCCATTGAGGGAGAAGTTGGCGGAGCGGGCGGTCTCTCCTACAGCCAGTACCAGCAGCCTAGGTTTACGGGCCGCCCCCTGTCGATTAACTACCGCATCAGTTCCAATGGCCGTCAGCGTTTTAGGTGTGGCCAGCTGGCGCTTCAGGTAACCATGGCCAGCCGCAAACAAGTTGGTGGGTACCAGGATCAGTCGGATCTCCCGATTGTTGCGCAGCAAGGAGGCATATGACTGGTATTGACTCAGCACGATGCCAGACAAGGTCAACAGAGCGAGCGACAGAGCAATGACCCTGCTGACCAAAGCTCTGGCCCAAGGCTTGCGCCGGAGGGGAACCCGGGAGATCAGGTAGACGGGCAACACCCCAACCATTGCGACCCACAGACCGAGCTTCCAATTCAGCAGCTCGGTTGCCTCAGCGACGTCTGTCTCCACAACGTTGGTGAACATTGTGTAATCGATCACGATGCCATAGGCATTCATGAAGTAACTCGCAAAAGCCGCGCTGATCAGTACGAGACATAGAAAAGGTTTGGTCAGCCGCGCCCATGACAGCAAGCTCAGAACCGTAAACACCCATGCGAATACTATGACTGGGAGGCTAGCTGCTAGCAGCCAGTTCACTTCATCGGTTTTGAATACCAGCTTCCAGAGCACGCTCCAGAGCTCAGCATTCGCGAATAGCAGCAACCAAAGAGTTACCAGCCCAATGAGCAGATTAGTGCTGATGCCTTCCTGTCGGGCAGTGCGAATAGCAAAGATCCATTTACTTAACAGGGTGTGAACAATGGATTTTGAAGGTGTCATTATCAAACTCTGAGAGGCTGCTTATCCATGCGTTAGCTGTGGAGTTAGCGGGAGCTGCTTGGCAAACCATCGACAGATGCTGAGCGATTGCGCAATGTGCGGAGCGCCAGAGGCCTTAGGGCCTAGGCGTTGGAGACGCTTAGAATGTGTGAGGCATAGGGACAAAAGAGAAATAAATCTCGCTGAGCGCATTATTTCCGGCGCCTGATAACGACACGATGACCTCGTGATTACAATGCTGACAGAAATGCAATAACTGCTGTTTTAATTGCCATCGACCAGGCTATGATAAAAATTAGGGCGACACCATCTATTAAACGCAGAGCACCGCTCAGCTAGATAAATTTAATTTCACAAACAAAACGGCTTCGTTTTGACGTAGGCTAATTTTGAACTTTCACTTTAACTTACAAGTCTTTCTCGCGAGCAGAACATTCTTTTCAACTTTTGCTCGTTAATATGTCACCCATCAATGAGGGGCGAATACCATGAGCTTTTTCAAAAATATCCTGGGCGGGCACCATGGCCGTGGAAACCACGGTGGAGGCAAGCACCACAGCGGGGGACATGGGGCCGAGCAATACGATCGCCATGGCCGGCAGCAGGGCTGCGACGGCGGCAACCAGGTGTATGACGGCGGGCGCCATGCCACTCCAGCCCCCATTAAAGATCTGCAGGGCTGCAGGCAGTGCCGGACGGCCAACGATCCGTCAGCACGCTTTTGTCTAAACTGCGGAACACCACTATCGAGTGGTTGCACCGCCTGTGGCTCGTTGCTGAGCGCAGGAGCAAAATTCTGCAGTCAGTGTGGCCAAGCGACGCTCTAACGATAGGCAGACAGGAAGGCCAACGAGACCACAACCCTGCGCAAGGAGAAATACGTGGGTTCAAATCATGACCATGGCAGCGCTGCAGTACGCGAGGGGCATCAGAAGAAGCTAATCATGGCGCTCGCCTTGACTGGCAGCTTCATGATTGCAGAAGTGATCGGTGCGTGGATTACCGGCAGCCTGGCGCTGCTGTCTGACGCATCCCACATGTTCACAGATACTGCCGCCTTGGCGATCTCACTGATTGCACTTCAGATAGCCAAGCGCCCGGCGGATCAGAAAAGAACCTTCGGCTATGCGCGCCTGGAGATTCTGGCTTCGACGTTCAACGCCGTGCTGCTCTTCCTGGTGGCGATGTACATCTTGTACGAGGCCTACCAGCGCTTTTTCATGCCGGCGGAGATCGCTACCGGGGCGATGATGTGGATCGCAATCGCCGGCCTGATCATCAACCTAATCTCGATGCGCCTTCTGGCATCTGCGAGCAACGAGAGCCTTAACGTCAAAGGCGCCTACCTCGAAGTTTGGAGCGACATGCTCGGCTCGCTAGGCGTAATCATTGCAGCACTCATCATCCGCTTCACGGGCTGGACCTGGGTCGACACGATTGTCGCTGTGGCAATCGGACTTTGGGTACTGCCGCGGACGTGGCAGTTGCTTCGCGAAAGCCTGGGGATTCTCATGGAGGGTGTGCCGAGGGGGCTCGACGTTACGGCAATCGAGGCCACCATCCGCGGCGTAGATGGGGTCACGGACGTTCATGACTTGCACGTCTGGGCCGTCAGCAGTGGCAGCAACGTGATGACGTCGCACGTAGTGGTACGGGATTCTGCAGATGGGGATGCTGTGTTGGCGGCCGTCGTGGATGCTGTCAGCGATGGATTTGAAATCCATCACTGCACCATCCAGATCGAGCGGGCAGCTTTCCACGAGAGCGTTCCCTCGCCCTCGCACTGATCGATCGGTAAACACCATGCAGACACATCCCCTTCCTGGCTGAGGGGGATGTTGTAGAAGAAATGCGATGAGGGATGGCGTAAACGGCAGGAGCACTTCGAGAGGGGTTGGAGAATGGCTTCACCTCCCCCGTCCACAATCCCCAGAAGGTTCAGCGATGGCTTGGATCATCACGAAGTACCTACTCACTGCCGGAATAGTGATTCTCGTATCAGAGCTGGCGAAACGCAGTGACAAGCTGGGCGGCCTGGTCGCCGCCCTACCCCTGGTCACTGTCTTGACGCTGGTCTGGCTCTATTTGGAGAACCAGAGCATGGAGAAGATCTCCAATCATGCTTGGTACACGTTCTGGTACGTGCTTCCTACACTGCCGATGTTTATCGCGTTCCCGTTGCTGCTACCTAAGCTCGGCTTCTGGCCGACCCTTATCAGCAGCATCCTCATCACAATGGCCAGTTTCGGATGTTTCGCCGTACTGCTGCGCCGGTTCGGCATTGAGCTTCTATGATCCGGCGACCGCAGACATCATCTTGATGAGCCTTAACGGCTGTTAATACACTCGCCCTTCACCAGGTAGCGAACCATGTGCAGCTCGCCTTTCGAGTCTTCGTAGGTCATCATACTTCTTACATTACCGCAGTACCGCACGCTGGGTGATACATACACCAACTTACCAACGTCAAGGTCCATACCGTAGGCATAGTCTTCAAGTTGAGGCATGGGCTTTTTTACGCGCTGAGCATAATCCGCAGTAGCCTCTCTAGCAGAACGCTCAATGCGTTGGTTTATTTCCATACCGCTTTGTGCATTGGCTGTTAGTGATGTGAAGAGCATAAACACGGCGATCGCTGATACAGTAGTGTTCATAAGAAGTCCCTTAATAAAAAAGCGCCCGTAGGGGGGCGCTAAAATTCACCTACCAAAGGAGCGTATGGTTTACAGGTGAATGCATTGACGAGAACAACTGCCCGCTGCTCTTGCCAAGCTGCTTTGAAATGAGACAATTTCCAAAGCAGCGATGCCTCTTCCGCTGCCCTTAAACTAGCAAAGGAGGCTAACACCAAGATGATCGCGCAATTACAATTTGGACATGTAATAGATTGTAAGGTAATTATTCGGGAGACTACTGAGCCACCAAGTGAACTAATTCGCAGAAAGGCGTAGCAGTTCGCGGCCGTGCATGGGGACTGCCTGCGTGGCGCACTCGATGCAAGGCCAGCGCCAGTCTCTGCAAGCTGGCGACCGAAATACTGCCTGTCATGGCCGATTCCGCCTGTCAGGCGAAGCTGTCATACACCGTCGCAGACCCCAGAATCCGCTAAGCTCAGAGCTGGAGCCTGCATGACTGTCAGAAATCTTGCGGCTACATTACAAATTTGTAGGATTTCGCCGCGGCCAGCTTCTTCGCGTTAAGATTCAAGCGTCCTCAGGTGACCCGGCGTATGGACAGAGGTAGCGACTACCACATGCCATACCCTCAGCCTATCTTTCGAACAGCCTGCAACCATAATCTTGGCGGATTAGGCCAACTCCTTCCTCACACCTTGAGATAAGTTATGCGCGTTCTAGTTGTGGAAGACGAAATTAAAACTGCCGAATATCTTCAGCAGGGCCTATCCGAAAGCGGGTATGTCGTAGATATCGTGCACAACGGTGTAGATGCCCTGCACTTGTTCAACACTAATGTCTATTCGTTGGTCCTTCTGGACGTGAACCTCCCCGGTATCGACGGCTGGGACCTGCTGGAAACCATCCGTAAGACCAGCCGGGTCCGCATCATCATGCTGACCGCCCGCGGACGCATCAATGACAAGCTCAAGGGCTTGGACGGCGGCGCGGATGACTACCTTGTGAAGCCATTCGAATTCCCTGAACTGCTTGCTCGCATCCGTTCGCTGCAACGCCGTGGTGATGAGTTGGTCGAGAAGAGCTCGCTGAAAATTGCGGATCTGGAACTCGACTCCGTCCGCCATCGCGTCTTCCGCGGTGGCACACGCATCGATCTCACCACCAAGGAATTTGCGCTTCTGCACCTGCTCATGAGCCGAACGGGCGAAGCGCTGACTCGTTCCCAGATCATCTCGTTGGTCTGGGATATGAATTTCGATTGCGACACCAATGTCATCGATGTAGCCATCCGGCGCTTGCGCTCGAAGATCGATGACCCGTTTGAAACCAAGCTCATTCACACGCTTCGTGGCGTTGGGTACGTTTTTGAGGAACGCGCATGAGGCCATTCAGCCTGGCTGCAAAGCTGGGGTTAAAAGTTGGGTTGATGAGCGCAGCGTTGCTGCTTCTGTTCGCCACCTTTGGCTATCTGATGGTAGGTAAGGCTCTGGAAAGAAATGCCCGAGCGGACCTGGAAGTAAAGATGGCGGGGATGGCTCACAACCTGTCCACCATCCCGGATATCTCCGGCGTCAACGCAGATGCACATCAGCTTGTCGATTTGGTCATGGGCCACAACAACCTGTATGTGAGCATATTCGATACCTCACAGAATCAGACTCCTCTGCTCTCGATTGGCTCGAAACAGGTCAATCTGGAGGTGCACAAGTTTCAGCCGGCGGCCCAGCCTAAAGAGCATGAATGGCGTGATACGCAGGACCGTCCTCTGCTGAGTGCTTCTCGGATCATGCGCTTGGGCGATGGAACAGAGGTCAGCGTCTATATGACCATGGACCAGTCATCCAGTGAGGCACTGCTTGATGCGTTGCTGACTTGGGCCTTGATGATGTCCCCCGTCATCCTCGCACTGATCTTGGCCATTGGCTGGTGGACCGTGCGCAGAGGCCTGCTGCCGCTGACCAAATTCCTCAAGGTGGCGTCAAAGATCTCAACGGAGAGCCTCGACCATCGTCTTCCGACTGATGGGATGCCGGCAGAACTCAAGAAGCTCGCCGACGGCATCAACATCATGCTGGCTCGCCTGGATGATGGCGTTCAGCAGCTCTCGCAGTTCTCTGACGACCTTGCCCACGAACTTCGAGCACCGCTTTCCAACCTGATGGGCAAGGCCCAGGTTGCCTTGACCAGAGAAAGATCGCTTTCCGAGTACCGGGAGGTTCTAGAGTCGTGCACAGAAGAGTTGGACCGCATGAGCCGCATGGTTTCCGACATGCTGTTCTTGGCCCAGGTCAGTCACCCTGCGTCCATGGTGGAGTTCGAACCGGTGTCCCTGGTCGACGAGGTTCAGCGCGTATGCGACCTCTTCAGCATTTCGGCAGAGGAAGGCGAGATCCAGCTGCAGATTTCTGGGAGTGATGATGTGGTACGCGGGAACCGCCTGATGGTTCAACGGGCCGTCTCAAACCTCGTGTCGAACGCGATCCGCTACTGCCCTCGCGGCCGCACGGTCTACGTGAAGGTGCAGCATAGTGCGAGCGGTACGACCTTGAGTGTCGGCAACCCCGGCCGCGGTATTGCCAAGGAACACCATGCGCACTTATTTGAGCGGTTCTACCGTGTGGACAAGAGCCGAGCACGGAGCGAAGGCGGTACCGGTCTTGGCTTGGCCATTGTGCAGTCGATCATGAGCCTGCACCAAGGGTCGGCGAGCGTGGAGGTGACCGAAGAAAACTTCACCTGGTTCCACCTTCACTTTCCCGCAGCCCAGCAACTGCAGCCAGCAATGACCGCCGCTTAAACCGCGCAGACATGATTAGGCCCGTCCATCGACGGGCCTTTTTGTTTGCTCAATGCATCAGTGCCGGAGGACCACAGGGTCCATAGGCGACCGCAGAATCACCGACTTGATGATCTTCTGCTCGTCAGGATTGGCGTTCTTCCACAGGTGTGAGAAGTACTGAGCATTCACTTTCTCTTGAGCACTTACGCTGCCGGCGGCATCGATCAGGCGCATGGTCGAGTAGACACAGATCAGCGCCAGAATGAAGAACGACGTGGCGACCACCATCACATAACGCTTGGCCAGCACCGGTGCCCGCTTGAGCTCCTGGATAGAGGCGTCCGCCGCCTTTGTCGCTGCTGTAAGCTCCGAGATCAGTGGCTGGATGGCGGTGTCGACTCCGCGGCATGCAGCTGAATACGCTGATGCAGCGGCGCGCAAGGCAACCTCCTCCGCGTTCGACCAAGCCTTCTCCGCCTTTCGCACCTCCTCCTGAATCTGCCGGCCGACAGCGTCCACCTGCTCCACCAGTTCGTTCGACCTCTCCAGAACAGCGCTGGAGGTCCGCGTCTGCGAGGTCAGCTCATCGAGCTGGACAGTGAGTTTTTCAGTGCAGCGGCGAAAGTCACCGATAGCAACTGCCCAGGGCTCTATGTCATTCATGGCTATCTCCTAGGGCGGCCAACAACGCCGCGCTGAATTAACGCGCTAGATATCAAAATTGTAATTTAAGAGAAAATTCTTAGTCGCCCTCGACAGTGCCGAGATAGACATGATCCTTCCAGATTTGAGGATTTAACGCATCCTGCCTGCCGCCAAAATTACGGAATTGTAATTATTGACTCACCTTGTCGTTAGCTTCGCGTTCCTAAACTACAAACCAACAAAGGCCGCTAATCAGGCAGGCCTAGTATGAACCGAGGTTCACAATGAAATTTGTCAAATCTATCGCTATTGGCAGCCTGCTGCTGGGTCTCATGGGTACCGCTTACGCTGAAGGTGGCTTCGAGCGAGCGAAACAGTTCAATGAAAACTTCCGAACCGAACAGGCTCGCCTATGGAGCGATGACTCTTCGGACCAGAACAAACAACAAGTCGCTCAAGAGCAAAAGAAAGAAAGCAAGGATGGTAAGGAACAAGCCGACAATTAATCGGCGGTTAAATAGGACTTCAAATGACGAAAGAAATCGACAAAAAAGCCAGGATAAAACCTGGCTTTTTTGTGCTTGGAATTTAGCCTTCGTTCTTGCGAGGCGTTTCCGCATTGCTTTCTCCAGCCAGACCCTCGGCACCTTGTACGGTACGTTTCCAATGGCACAGCATGAGCTGGCTGGCGTTCGCTTCGGTGATCGCTGTACATGCTAGATCAGCGGGCAGACCATCCTTGCTGTCTCGCAAGCGCCTGGACAGATAGAACGAGCCATCCTGCGGCCACTTGGCAGGATCCTTGATGTTCTCGGACTTTCCGCTGCTGTAAAACTCCGACGAGTATGAGCGGCGGCCAGGATAGATCAGGGGAGCGGAATGAGCAGACTGCACATTGAGCCAGGCTTGAACCACATCTCGCTGATTCTGAGGTCGCTCCTCAAGTACCCCGGCGTAGATGATGCCCGCACCGATGATTGGTAACACCAATGCACTCGCCGCGGCAGCCCATGTAGTCTTCGGGCCAACATCGCTGATCCGTCCGGATAGCAGCAATGCCCAGGCTGGCAGCGCAGGTAGCAGGTAGGTCCACAGAATGTTGCCTGCAAATGTGAAGAAGACCGGTGTCGCCAAGGCCCACAGCCAGAGGTAAGCCTCGAAGCGCTGCATTGATTCACGCTTGCGGATCAGTAATGGTAAGAAAAAGGCCCACGGCAGTAGCGACAGTCCGAGCTGGATCCAGATGGTGCCATATGGCTTGGCATGAGCACTGCCGTATAGGTCGCCCGCCCAGTTACTGACGACGTAGCGGCTCCAGTGCTCACCAACGAAGAAGTACTCCATGAAGCCGGGCGTTTTCATCT
This sequence comes from Pseudomonas sp. SA233, assembly GCF_054792385.1. Classification (NCBI taxonomy): domain Bacteria; kingdom Pseudomonadati; phylum Pseudomonadota; class Gammaproteobacteria; order Pseudomonadales; family Pseudomonadaceae; genus Pseudomonas; species Pseudomonas sp. SA233. The sequence continues at coordinate 5,637,242 of NZ_CP096449.1, forward strand.
CGGCCGCGACATACCAAGGCACGGATATACCGAACATGAGTACAAGGCCGCTGATCCAGGGAAGCCTCAGTACCCGTCCCCATTCCTTGTAGATAACGAACCAGGCGAATGCCGGCGCCCCCATAAGCACTAGGGTCAGAGGGCCTTTGGCAAGCAAGCCCAGCCCGAGACCTGCGAACATCAGGTAGGCATCCGCCTTGCTGGCGCACTTCATCCAACGCCAGAAACCGTAGCTGGCCAGCAGAATCGAGAACGACAAAACAGGGTCGGTCAGCACGACACCGCTGGAGACTAGGCCAAGGGTGGTGCTGGAAAAGATAATGGCGGCCCAGATGCCGGCGTTACGGGAAATCTGCTGCGTGCCGAGTTTGATGATGATGAAACAGCTTGCCAGGTGCAGCAGCCACGCCGGGAAACGCGCAGCGAACTCGTTAACGCCGAAGACCGTCATGCTTGCGGCCTGGGTCCAGAAGGACAACGGTGGCTTGCCCCAGAACGGTACCCCGTAGTCGAACATGGGCGTGATCCAGTCATTCAACTCGACCATCTTGCGAGCCATTTCAGCGTAGCGAGCCTCCGATGTGTCCATCAGTGGATAGATGCCCAGCCCCACCAAACGCAAGAGCAAAATCGAACCCAGGATCCACCACAGCGTCCGCTCGTTTTTCAGGCTCAGCATTTCTTACCCTCGATCGAGGCCATCGAAGGGTGGAGTGACACGGGATCCGCCTTGCTGCTGTGCTTCAGGAAATAGAGAGGCCGGCGCTTCACTTCCGCGAGTGTCACGCCCAGGTACTCCCCCACCATGGCGACACCGACGCACATGAATGAAGCCATTCCGACGATCAGGTGATGGATGTCGAAACTTCCTGCCACAAGCGACGCAAGCATGTAGCAGATGCTGGAGACGAAAAGACCGAAACTGATGAGGCTGAAAATGCGCAGCGGTTTGCGAGAGAAGCTGACGATGCTTTCGATGGCCAGATTGAACAGGCCAGCTGCATTCCACTTGGTGCTGCCGGCATGGCGAACGGTGCGATTGTAGGGCAGCTCGATGGTACGGAAGCCTACCCAGCCGATCATGCCTTTGAGAATCCTGGAGCGTTCGTCCAGCGCCCGCAGTGCTGCCAGCGGCGCAGGCCCAATCAATCGGAAATCGCTGACATCGGCCGGCATGTCCACCTTCTCCACCAGGCGCTGCATGACCCAGTAGTAAGCCCGGGCACTCATGCGCTTAAACCACGAATCACCGACTCTCAGGTTGCGTTGCATGTTCACCACGTCGTAACCGCGTTGCCAGTGGTCCACCATGGCCGAGATGAGCTCTGGTGGGTCCTGCAGGTCGACATCGATGAAGATCAGCGCACTGCCACGGGCATGGTCTATCCCGGCGCTGAGTGCAGCCTCTTTGCCGAAGTTGCGACTCAGGGACAGACAACGTACAGATGACCCATCCTGATAGTGGCGAAGAATGTCGGCCGTTCGGTCGTTACTGCCATCGTCGATATAGAGGATTTCGCAGGAGACGGGTAAGCGCTTCACGACGCGGGTGATCCGCTGGTGGAACTCGGGGATGGTTTCCTCTTCCTGGAAGCAAGGGACGACGATGGTTAACAAGGGATCAGGGCGCTCGGGAAAGCGATGTAATGTCTGCATGATTGAATGTCCAAAAACGATGTGCAATGAATCCAAGTGCAGTGAGGCTTAAGGTCACTACAAGTTGGGAGATGAGCGGTGACAGATTCGACTTGATGAGGAACCACATACCCACGCCATTGCCGAAGTTTGTGGCTAACGCGACCAGTGCAAACCTGACAGGCTGAAACTTACGAGAGCCATCTGACACAAAGCAGAGCGCCCTATTTCCAATAAAGCTTGCGATAGCGCCAACCATGCCTCCACAGATACTGGCTAGCAATGGAGTAGATAATTCTGTCGTAACCAGCACTAGGAACACCGCATAATGGATTCCCGTTGCTATGAAGCCGATCCCCAGATAACGAATCAGTAAGGTAGTAAGAGGTAGGGTTTGATTTTCCATGCCCAAAGCCTATGGAGGCAAAGGTGAAAAAAAAGTGAACCAAATGTAAATGCGTAATTGGCTAAATTTAGATCTGCCAAGTAATGAAATTGGCGCGCTAGGCTAGCACGCTACAATATCAGCAAGATTGCTCGAAAATTACGCTTTCGAAATAAAACCTTCCGATAACGCATGCATGACCTGCGGATTACAATGCTGACAAGATAAGGAAATGCTGGGTGGCATTGAGATAGATTCCCCGAATTAAGGGGGACCCAATGGTTACACAAAATGAAACATTTACAAGCAGCGTTGTTCCTTACAGTCCTGACATATTGGATGATCTGCCAATTGATGATCAGCTGGCCGTAGAGTTTTTCGCAACAGCACGTTGTGCCAGTTTCAAACAGGCTGCCCGGGGGCTCAATGTGCCAGTGGTAGGCCTTCGGAAACGCTTGGAGAAACTGGAAGAGCACATTGGTGCTCCCGTGTTTGTATACAAACACAACAAGCTTGCCCTGACCCGCACTGGCGAGAGGGTCAGCCATTACCTGTGCCAGCTCTTCGGCCCAGACGGCCTTGGCAAGTCCGGTGAAAAGGAAGTCCCCAGGCTTACCATCGCGATCACGGAGCCAGTGTTGAGCGACATCGTAAACCGCGATCTAGTCGCCTACGTGCGCGATCATGCCGAAATGCAGCTTGAAATCCATTCAGAGTGCACAACGCAGATGCTCTCTGAGTGTGAAGTCGATGTGGGTATCGCTTTCGTGAGCCCAGATGATGAGGGCGCGTTTGATCGCCATCCTACGTATAGGTTTGAACGGCTTGGCCGGATTGGGCACTCGCTGTTCATTTCCAGCCGCTACTCAAGAAGCGTCACCCTTCCAGTGCAGAGCCTGGATTTGCACAACTTCATGCTCGTTATCCCTTGGGATGAAGAGATTTTGGCGGGCTCACGAAAGTGGGCATCGATAATGGCTGAGCATCAGGGCGGTACCACTCGGGTAAAGAACTATAACTTATCCCGTGGCCTTGTCGTAGGAGGCGCGTGTATCGGTGTGCTGCCCGACTATAGTCGAAAGATGGAGAGGAATATTCTGCCGATGCCGGGTTTTTTGGACGATCTGGAGGAGAAAGATGTCTATCTTGTTATCAAAACCAAGCTTGCCCGCAACCCGCACGTTCTGGAAATCCGTAGATTGATCAAGAAGAGCTTCTTTGATAAGAAGGACTGGCTTGTTCGGTAACAGTTTTGTTAGGTTTCAAACTCTCCTGTTAACACTACAGAAACACAACTGTCATATTCGCTTGCAATCTAGTCAGAGTGCTTAGAACAAAGGCATCTTGTTACAGCAGGTGACAACCGTGGCCTGCTCCCATCTGCAAGATAAATTTAGGCCGACGAAGGGCGAAATACAACGTCGGTAGCTAAGCACTTAACATACGAGAGGCAAGCAATGATCCGTTCTTCGAACATGCGGGAAAAGCTGTTGGCTGCCGCAATAATAGGCACATTTTCCTCGCAAGCATTCTCCGGAACAGTAACCACTGACGGAGCTGACATCGTTCTGAAGACCAAGGGCGGTCTTGAAGTATCGACTTCTGACAAGGAATTCAGTTTCAAACTGGGCGGTCGCGTTCAGGCCGACTACGGCCGTTTCGATGGTGTCTTCACCAAGAATGGCGATACCGCTGACGCCGGCTACTTCCGTCGCGCCTACCTTGAGCTCGGCGGCGTTCTGTACCGCGACTGGAAGTATCAGCTCAACTACGACCTTTCCCGCAACACGGGCAACGACTCCGACGGTTACTTCGACGAGGCCAGCCTGACCTACACCGGTTTCAAGCCCGTCCAACTGCGATTCGGTCGTTTCTACACCGACTTCGGTCTTGAGAAAGCCACCAGTTCGAAGTGGACCACTGCCATGGAGCGGAACCTCTCGTACGACCTGGCGGACTGGATCAACGACAACGCCGGCATGGGTGTTCAAGCCACCAGCACCATCGCTGACATGGCTTATGTCTCCGGTAGCGTTTTCAGCGAAACCAACAACAACTCGGATGGCGACAGCACCAAGCGCTACAACGCACGTGCCGTGTTCGCACCGCTGCACAGTGATGGCAACGTCCTGCACGTCGGTGCTCAGTACGCTTACCGCGACCTCAAAAACAGTGCGGTCGATACCCGGATTCGTTCGCGTCTTGGCGTTCGCGGTGTAGATACCAATGGCGGCGGCGATGCCGGCACCAACGGCAACCGCATGCTGTTTGGCGGTGCCGCCGCACAAGATGGCCTGTGGAAGGACGATTCGGTCTGGGGTCTCGAAGGTGCCTGGGCCACCGGCCCGTTCTCGGTGCAAGCGGAATACCTTCGCCGCAAGCTGAAAGCTGACCAGGCCAACAGCGACATGAAGGCCTCTGGTTACTACGCCCAGATGGCTTACACCCTGACCGGCGAGCCGCGTATCTACAAGCTCGACGGTGCCAAGTTCGACACTATCAAACCAGAGAACAAGGAACTGGGGGCCTGGGAAGTTTTCTACCGCTTTGACGATATCAAGGTCGAAGACGGCAACCTGGTCACCGCAGCGGATCAATCGAACGAGCGCAAGGCCAAGAGCCACACTGTGGGTGTGAACTGGTATGTCAACGAGGCAGTGAAACTCAGTGCCAACTACATCAACGTGCGTACTGACAATAACGAGAACACCGTGGGCGACGACAGCGGCAATGCAATCGTGACCCGCCTGCAATACGTCTTCTGATCCCTCTCATCAGTCTGACGTGAGAAAGCCGGAAGCGCTCAATGTGCTTCCGGCTTCCCTGTTTCTGACGTGATCGAGCTTGGAGCGTCCTCCTCCTACCTGCTCTCGCTCACCTGATGACCTCTCTTGCCAAAACTCGGCGAATCTGGTGTGATTGCCGCGTCGGGTTTTGCATGGTGGCCGTGCAAGCAAACCAAACCTGACTCCTACTCATGATTGAACCTGATTCGACGTCCAGCTTCGCGTCTAACGGCCCTACAAGCGCAGCTACCCCAACGTCGCTCATTAGGGGATAGTCATGTCTGCCAAAAAGCTGCTTCAACCTCTCGCTGCTCAGCTGCACGCCTCATTCTCGGCTTCCGGTCGCCCGTACGCTCACCAGCACATTCACCAGTTGCTCCACGCTGCCATTGGCTCCGTCTCCCCAGAAGTTGACTCCCAAGACAATCTGCCAATCCAGGTATGCCGTGACAGCGACAGGCAGTACAACCTCTACGAGACGATTGAGCGGGCGAAAAAGTGCTTGGGATTGACCGATCTTCAAGCAGTCGGCGTGGCTGAAGAAGTCATCGAAGTACTACGAGCTGCAGGGATAGGCGTGAACCAGGTTCGCCTGCTCCTCGACCCCTACTTCACCTCGAAGACTCGTAAAAAGGCATTCAAAGCCCTTTGCAAGAATCTGGATCTGAACGAGCTCGGCGATCGATTCGTCCCGAAAACGGCGACGCTGGCCATTGCGGCGGGTATGGCACCGCCTCCGAAAATCACGTGGAAAGATCGCTTCGCACTGGCTGCAGATTTCCCTATACGGGGACAGAGCCAGCTCGTCGAAATGGTGACTCGAAGCGAGTGCTATCTGTGGGTATTTCCGCCGACTGATCATCAAGCTACGGCTTCGGCGAGTCACGACCGCTATTTCGGTGAACAGACCCATCCGAGCGCTGAGATGGGCATGGGGTTCACTATCATCGATTCCGGATCGACCCGCCCTAAATTTCCGATGCTCTCCAAACAGCCGGAAGAGACCTTCATCCAGTATTCACTTTCGGCGCCGATGTGGTTCTGGCGCGCACAAAGTAACACCTGGCGGCTGGGAAACATCCTGCGCTCCAAGATCCTTGACGGGGCTCCTTGGCATAACGAGCCCTTGAGCGATGTGCTGCCAGGTGGTCTGAAGTCTCTGCCGCGGATTTATGGGTGCACCACCTGCCAAACGCTGTTCGTCGAGAAACACAGCGGCTATCCGGATGTACCCACTCAGTGCCAATGCGGTGAGGCGAGCAGCACGCGTGACCAAAACGAGTCACCTGCTCTCAATAGCTGATTTTCCTTACGGTGGCGGGCTATGCCCCCCGTTAGGGATTGGCTATGGGAGCGGGATTCGCTCACCCCAAACCTGAAGGCGCCGCCATCTAACCGAGCGATATGAGCTGAATGCTCGCGGAGTAGATATGCAGAACAGTACCAACAAACAAGACACCCTGGCGGCGATCAATGCACTTGTGGAGATTGCGTATGATCAGGGATTTGCGAACGGACAAGGGGTCGGCAATCAAGTCGGTTTCGTAGCCGGTGTCATGAGTCTCAAAGCTGCGTTGGCCTGCGGCTTAAGGCACGGCTCACCTGAGTGTGGGAAGGCCCTTGAAAGCCTCAAGCGCATCGGGATCGACGAGTGAGAAAAGTACGGGTCGTGCGCTGATCGCGCACGACCCGTACTTCTACTTCAAGTCATTTCCCTGCTTAGCTTCATGATTGAAGCTCAGGGATCAGGAGCTTCTGCGGTAGGCCAACAACCGCAAGGCGTTGAAGACGACCAGCAGTGTGGAGCCCTCATGGATCGCAACGGCGGCACCAATGCTCAAGCCCATGATGGTAGACGGAACCAAGATGGCCACAATCCCCAAGCTGACGAACAGGTTCTGGCGGATGATCGATCGCGTGTGACGGCTCAGCCCCACCGCAAATGGGAGTTGCCTGATGTCGTCAGCCATAAGCGCGATATCAGCCGTTTCCAGGGCGACATCAGATCCGGCAGCCCCCATTGCGATGCCAACGCTCGAATTGGCCATGGCAGGGGCATCATTCACGCCGTCACCCACCATGGCCACCCTGGCGCTGAGGCGCAGGTTCTTGATGGCCTTGACCTTGTCTTCCGGCATTAGGTCTCCCCACGCCTCATCTAAGCCAACTTGTTTGGCTACCGCCTCTGCAACGCGGTTGTGGTCCCCAGAAATCATGACCATGCGGTCGATGCCCATCTCTCTGAGTTTCTGGAGTGCCTCTTTGGCACCCTCTCGGGGTGTGTCCAATAGCCCGATAGCGCCCAGATCCTTGTCAGCGCGACGTACCACCATGGTTGTGCGGCCCGACTGACGCAGACGCTCCGCAGCCTCCAAGGCTGCCTTGCTCAGTGCGGGAATACCATTGGTACCGAACATCTCGACCTTGCCAATCCAGACGAACTGCCCATCAAGCTCGGCACGTACGCCGCGGCCAATCATGTTGCTCATGTTCTTGGCTTGCAATCGGCGCCGTGTGCCAATCATCTCTTCACCGTCACGCACAATTGCCGCAGCCAGCGGATGGTCGCTCATCGACTCCACAGCGATGGCGACGTTTAGTAGATCCTCGATCTGCGTGCCGCCTACCGGTATTACATCGGTGATGCGTGGGCGCCCTTCGGTCAGGGTACCGGTCTTGTCGAATGCCATGGCATTCAAGGAGCCGAGCTCTTCAAGCGGTGCACCGCCCTTGATCAGCACGCCACCTCGGGCTGCCCTGGCGATGCCAGATAGAATGGCGCTTGGTGTTGCGATCGCCAGCGCGCAGGGGCTGGCTGCAACCAGTACGGCCATCGCCCGGTAGAACGAGTCACGGAACGGCTCATCAAGGAAAATGCCGGCAAATAGCAGCCCGACTACCAGCAGCAAAACCAACGGGACGAATATGCGTTGGAAGCGGTCCGTGAATCGCTGGGTCGGTGACTTCCTGACTTCGGCTTCACTGACCATCTTGATGACCCGCGCCAGGGTACTTTCCGTAGAGCGCCGTGTTACCTCAACCTCGATGAGCGTTTCGCCATTGATGGTACCGGCGAAGACTTTCGAGGCTGCATCCACTGCATCTGGCTTGCTGCGTGCGAGTTCGGCATCAGGGACAGGTTGCTTGTCCACGGGGACGCTCTCACCGGTTACTGGCGCCTGGTTGATACTTGAGGAGCCCACTACAACAAAACCATCGGCCGGTAGGCGGTCATTGGGGCGCACGATGACAACGTCACCGGGAACCAGCAGCTCCACAGGCATTTCCAACGTGCCATTTGCTCTGCGTACGATCGCGGTGGCTGGTGCGAGCTTGGACAGTGCCTCAATCGCTTTCTTGGCCCGCCCCATCGCGTAGCTTTCAAGGGAATGCCCCAGACTGAACAGGAACAGCAGCAGAGCCCCCTCCGCCCAGGCGCCAATGCTCGCGGCACCGGCTGCGGCGAGAAGCATCAGCGAATCGATCTCGAAGCGTTTCTGGCGGATGTTGCTGATCGCTTCCTTGGTGGTGAACCATCCACCGAACACATAGGCCGACACGTACAGAATCAGGGGCAGTCGATCAATCAGGTCAAGTTGTCCTGCGAGAGCTCCGGCACCCAGGAGGGCACCACAGATCAGCGCGAAAATCAGCTCCGTGTTCATGCCAAAAATGCCGCCATGCTCATGGCTATGACCTTCATGCCCAGCTTGGTCATCAGGGCGTTCAAGCAAACTCTTCATAACTCGTCCCTTCTGGGGTCAAGGCTTCCAATTGCCCTCTGCAGTTGGGAGCCGTCGCGGTTGGTTAGCTAAGACCTATTGCACGGTTTGCCCCGGCCCAGGCGTTAACATGTCAAAACCATGGGGCATCGGGCGTAATAAAAAATGCCAGGCACTGCCTGGCATTTATGAATTCTCTAATTGTTCTGTTCAAATCGTTTACTACTTGTTGTTGATGCATTGCGAATACATCGAGTAACGAACAGTCTTGAGCGTGCCCTGGGAGTCCTCGAAGGTCATCAACCGTGGGTAGACCTGGCAGGTACGTGGGTCCTGCGACTGACGTACGAACTTAGCAACGTCTATCTTCATGCCATATTTGTAATCCTGAATCTCTGGCATTGGCTTGCCATTTTTCTCCGCGTACTTGGCCACTGCGGTCTGGTGCTCCTTGGTGTATTGCAGCTGCTTGCTCTCGGAAAAAGTGTTGGCCTGCGAAGCCACCGAGAAAACAACAAGTGCAGCAGCGATAATTAGCTTTTTCATAAAACCCTCTCAATTTCAAAACTTCTCGGGCGTAACCTTAGCAATGCATAGGCATCACCGGCATGACGAGAAACTTACAATTTTGAAAGGTAAGTGCATCTACTTCACTTTAAACAAAAAAGCCCACAACACGTGTTGTGGGCTTCTCTTTAGCGGAGCCTGTTAGCTAACCACTTCGGCCTCGTCGCCGTCTTCATCCTTGCGGTGTGCCCAGTAATACAGGGCAGGCAGTACCAACAAGGTCAATGCGGTGGAGGACAGGATCCCGCCAATCACCACAGTCGCCAGTGGCCGCTGAACTTCTGCACCGGTACCGGTGGCCAAAGCCATCGGGATGAAGCCCAGGGAAGCTACCAAGGCAGTCATCAGAACAGGTCGCAGACGGGTTAATGCACCTTCATCGACTGCCTGCCTGAGCGTTCGCCCTTCCTCCCTTAGCCCGCGGATGAAGGCAATCATCACCAGGCCGTTCAGTACTGCAACGCCGGACAGTGCAATGAAGCCGACACCTGCCGAGATCGACAGTGGGATGTCCCGCAACCACAACGCCACAACACCACCGGTGAGTGCGAATGGAATACCGGTGAAGACCAGCATGCCGTCCTTCAGGTTGTTGAACATCAGGAACAACAAGGTCATGACCAGCAGCAAGGCGACTGGAACAACGATCTGCAGCCGTTTGGCAGCCGACTGCAGCTGCTCGAACTGGCCACCCCAAGTCGTCCAGTAGCCCGCAGGGATTTGCACCTTCTGATCCAGCGAAGCGGTCGCCTCCTCAACGAAGGATCCCAGGTCACGGCCTCGAACGTTGGCACTGACGATTACCAGACGCTTGCCGTTCTCGCGGCTGATTTGGTTCGGGCCCAGTTGCAGGTCCAGATTAGCGACCTGCGACAGCGGGATGAAAACGATCTGGTTGGCACCCTGAGCCGCATTGGCAGGCACCGGAATCAGCAAACTGGACATCCCCGCTACGTCGGTGCGAACGGTCTCAGGCAGGCGCACTACCATGTCGAACCGACGGTCGCCCTCATACAGCGTGCCGGCCTGGCGACCACCCACGGCGATAGCGATCGAGTTCTGAACATCCGCGATGTTCAGGCCGTAGCGTGCTGCTTTCTCGCGGTCGATGTTGATTGTCAGCACCGGCAGGCCGGATGTCTGCTCAACTTTCACTTCCGACGAGCCCGGTACCGCTTTGAGCGCTGCCGCGATCTTGTTGGCGGTGTTGTTGAGCACGTCCATGTCATCGCCGAAGACCTTCACAGCGACATCACTACGCACGCCCGAAATCAGCTCGTTGAAACGCAGTTGGATTGGCTGCGACAACTCGTAGTTGCTTCCTGGAACACCCGCTGCGGCCTTCTGCACCTCAGCAATCAGCTCATCGCGAGGCTTCTTGGGGTTAGGCCACTGATCCTGAGGCTTGAGCATGATGTAGGCGTCGGAGGCGTTCGGTGGCATCGGGTCAGATGCAATTTCCGCGGTACCCGAGCGTGCGAACATCCGCTCGACTTCAGGCACCTGCGCTATTACCGCTTTCTCCAGACGCTGCTGCATCTCGACGGACTGAGTGAGGCTCGTTCCAGGCACACGCATGGCCTGCATCGCAAAGTCACCCTCACTGAGGCTTGGGATGAACTCGCTACCCATACGACTTGCCAGCACACCACTGAGCACGACCAAGGCTACTGCGGCCGAGAAAGCGATGTTCCGATGTCCCAGCACCCATTGCAGAACCGGCTCATAGCGCAGTCGAGCTGTGCGCATGACCACGCCTTCCTCTTCCTTCACCTTGCCAGTGACGAACATGGCAATAGCTGCAGGAACAAAGGTAACGGACAGGATCATTGCGCCCAGCAGAGCCATCACAACGGTGAACGCCATAGGGTGGAACATTTTGCCTTCGACGCCGGTGAGGGCGAAGATCGGCAGGTACACCACCATGATGATCAGCTGACCGAAGATCAGCGGCCGGCGAGCTTCTCGCGCCGCGGCAAAGACCTCGTGGAAGCGTTCGGTTTTGGTGAGCATGCGGCCATGCTTATGCTGCGCATGAGCCAGTCGACGGATCGCGTTTTCTACAATAACCACGGCACCGTCGACGATGATGCCGAAGTCGAGTGCCCCCAAACTCATTAAGTTGGCACTGACCTTGTTGTTGAACATGCCTGTGAAGGTGAAAAGCATGGACAGCGGAATCACCATCGCGGTGATCAGGGCTGCACGGATGTTGCCGAGGAACAGGAACAGAATCGCGATTACCAAGATCGCGCCTTCTACCAGGTTCTTCTTCACCGTCGCGATGGCTTTTTCAACCAGGTTGGTACGGTCGTAAACGGTCACAGCCACCACGCCCTTTGGCAGGGTGCGGTTGATGTCCGCCAGTTTGGCGGCGACAGCTTGAGACACAGTACGGCTGTTTTCACCAATCAGCATGAACACGGTACCGAGCACGACTTCGCGGCCGTTCTCAGTAGCAGCACCTGTGCGGAGTTCTTTACCGATGCTGACGTCAGCAACGCTGCTGATGCGAATCGGTGCACCATCCACGCTGGTGATCACGATGTTGGCGATGTCTTCGATGTTGCCTACCTGGCCGGGCGCACGGATGAGCAACTGCTCACCATTACGTTCGATGTAGCCGGCGCCGACGTTGGCATTGTTACTTTCCAACGCTGCGACCAGGTCATTGAGGGTAAGCTTGTAGGTAGCCAGGCGCTTAGGATCTGGCGCAACCAGGAACTGCTTGGCATAGCCGCCGATGGTATTGATCTCGGCTACACCCGGGACGTTGCGCAGCTGAGGCTTGATGATCCAGTCTTGGATCACGCGCAGGTCGGTCGGGGTGTAAGGCGTACCGTCCTCTTTGACCGCGCCATCTTCGGCTTCAACGGTCCACAGGAAGATCTCGCCGAGGCCGGTAGATACCGGGCCCATAACGGCCTCTACGCCTTCTGGCAGCTGTTCCTTCGCAACCTGCAGCCGCTCGTTGATCAACTGGCGGGCAAAGAAGATGTCAGTGCCATCCTTGAAGATCACGGTGACCTGAGACAAGCCAGAGCGAGACAGGGAACGGGTCTGCTGAAGGCCCGGGAGACCGGCCATGGCCGTTTCAACTGGAAACGTGATCCGTTGTTCGGTTTCCAAAGGCGAATAACCAGGCGCTGCAGTGTTGATCTGCACCTGGACGTTGGTGATATCGGGTACCGCATCGATGGGCAGCTTTTGATAGCTGTAGATACCGATACCCGCCATGATCAGAACAGCGATCATTACTACGATGCGCTGCTCGATGGCGAATCTGATGATACGTTCAAACATGAGAAATCATCCTGTCAGTTCGCATCAGTGACCGTGTTCGGCAGAAGCTTTGCCGAGCTCGGACTTGAGTGTGAAGCTGCCACTGGTTGCTACCTGGGCGCCGGCTTCAATACCGTCGATGACTTCCACGTACCCATTGTCGCGACGACCCAGTTTTACCGGGCGGGTGTCAAACCCATCTGGGGTGCGTACGAATACCGAGGGTTTGTCTTCAACGGTCTGGACTGCGTGCTCAGGGACCGCTACGGCAACTCGATCAGTCTGGGAAGTGACCGCAATGTTCACGAACAGGCCTGGACGCCAGGCACCGTTGGGGTTGGTCAAGGTGACGCGGACAGTGGCTGCGCGGTTTTGCTCGCCCAGCAGGCTCCCGACATAACCCACCTTCCCTTCGACCTCGACATTCATGTCAGGCGAAGAGACTTTCACCGCACGACCAGTCGTGACCTTGCCCAGATCTGTAGGCGGGACGGCGAAGGTTGCCCAGACCTGATTCAGGTCAGAAAGGATGAAGGCGTTGGTCGCCTCGCTGACGACTTCGCCAACGGTCAGGTGTTTCTCCACCACCACGGCGTCGAAAGGAGCTCGGAGTTCGTAACGATTACCGCCAACGGAGTTAACCGAAGCACCGATCGCACCGACCTTCTGCTTGGCGTTGGCCAAGGAGATCTCCGCTTCTTGCAGCGCTTGGCGTGCTTGGAGGTAGTCTTGCTCCGCGGAAATCTTGTCCTGCCACAGCTGCTTCTCACGCTCGAAGGTCACTCGCGCCAGTTCGACGCGACGCTGTGCGGCCTGTTGTTCGCTGCGCAGGTCAGAGATCTGCTGGCTGGCGATTACCGCGAGGACTTGCCCTTTCTTGACCGTCTCGCCCAGGTTGGCCTGGACAGCCTCAACAACGCCAGGAACACGAGGAACCACGTGGGCAGTACGATCTTCGTCGAAGCGAATTTCGCCAGGGAAGCTCACGACGGTACCGAGGTCACGAGGCGCTGCAGCTTCCAGGGCAACACCAGCGGCCTTGATCTGTTCAGCGCTGAGCGTCAGCTTGCCCTCTTCTTCACCGCCCTCTTCGCTGTGGCCTTCTTCACCATGGCCCTCATCACCTTCCTCTTTGGCGGCAGATGCGGCTTTCTTTTCGTCGCCATGGCCATCGTTAGCGCCATGCTCGGCAGTACTGGCGGCCTGCTGTCCGGAACTGTTGTTCCAGGCAAGGCTGCCAAATCCGAGGGCTGCCACAGCGGCTACCGCGAGGGCGATCTTGCGTTTGTTATCCATTGCTACTCCTGCTGATCGTAGGCACCGGCTTGTTCAAGGCTGTGTGCCGAAGAAAATGTTTGGCCCGTTCAGCGAGTGCCGGCGGTTGAGCCGACTTCGCCATAAACCCTTTCCACCTGCGCACGCGCATTGGTCGCCGCTGCCAACGATTCGAGGTATTGGCCACGAGCGACGATCAAGGTGCGCTGGGCATCCAGCACTTCGATGAAACCGAATTTGCCCATCTCGAAGCCGCGGGTTGCGGTCTCTACGGCTTGTTGGGCTGAAGGCAGAATGGTCTTGTCGTAGGACTCGACCTCCTGCATGGCGGTGGACCATTGGTTCAACGCGGTTTGGGTTTCGGTGCGCAGGCGCAGCTCAACAGCATTGCGCTGGTCCCGGGCCTGATCTGCACGACGAGAAGCGGAAAGAATGTTGCCCTGGTTACGATCGAACAGCGGCAAAGGCATAGACAGGCCCACAGTGTTGACCCGCTCGCGCACAGAGCGGTCGTACTGGCTACCTACACTGACAGTAAGGTTCGGGATACGCTGAGCTTTCTCTGAGCCGAGCGAGGCATCGCTCTTGTCTATCTGCACCACGGCCTGACGCATTTCTGCTGTTTGGTCGAGCTTAGCCAGCAGATCTTCAGTGCGAGGTGGCAAGCCCGGGGAGAGGGTTGGCGATTCGAGTCGATCAAACACGGTGACTGAGCTCCCGGTAATTTGAGCGAGCTGTTGGTAAGCGGTCGCTTTTTCCGTTTCTGCACGTCGAACTTGCAGCTGGGCTTCGGCCAGTTGCACTTGAGCGCGGGTCGCCTCCACTGGGGACGACTTACCTGCGCGAACACGGCCATCGACGATGCGAAGACCGCGCTCAGTCAGTTCGAGAGATTGCTTGGCCAGGTCGAGACCTGTCTGGGCCCGCAACGCGGCGTAAAAGGCTTGGACGACATCTGCACGCAGGCCGTTAACGCGACGGTCTAACTCAAGCTGTGCGGCGGTCTGCCCGTATGTGGCGACGTCAACACGAGCCCCCCGCTTACCGCCCAGCTCAAGGGTCTGGCTGAGAGAGACAGTCGTCTGGCTGGTGTTACGACGGGTGTCTTCCACGTCATACGAGATTGTGGGGTTGGGGATAAGCCCGGCCTGCTTGCGAGCACCATCAGCGATCCCAATTTCTTGCCTGGCCGCGGCCAGGTCTGGGTTGGCATCCATGGCCGTCGAAAGCGCCTGGGGCAAGCTGATGCTTTGGGCAAGGGCTGCAGGCGCCATCAACCCAGAGATGACTGCACAGAGTGCAGCGATCTTCCAGGGCGAGACGGGGGTCTTGGGTAAGACATTGCGGTTATACCGGGGCACTTTGATGGTCCTCGTGCACAAACTTCGATAAAGCTTGGCGAGAACGCCGAAACAGCTGCCAAGCCCCACTTGATTAGGTGATGGCACTCTAATGAGCGGTAGCTATCAGAGGGGTGGCTAGAAAATTACAATTTCGTAAGAAAGCTTTGTAATGCCCGTAAATACTGGGAAACCCAACCCGACACGATGATTTCGATACAAGCAACAGAGATGGCAAACACGCGGTGCGAAGGTGCCGAATAACAGGTAGATGACGAAATTGTAATTGTCCTATCACCCTCCCGTTATCTTCGGCCTGCAAATATGAGCTCGCGCTACGCTAGGCGCGCCGCCGGGTCAGAACAACTAACGACACCCGCGCCGGTAAACATAATAAAAACTGCCGTGAATCAAAGGAGCATCGGATGAAAATCAAAGTACCACTGTATTTGGCGGCAGTTTCTGCGCTGTCTGGAAGCTATGCTATTTCGGCACAAGCTGAAGACAAGCCAGAAGGCTTCATTGAAGGCAGCAGCCTTACAGTGTTGAACCGTAACTTCTACTTCAACCGTGATAACCGCGACAGCACCGCCCCCACTTACAACAGTGGCAAGGGCAATACGAACGGCTACTCCGAAGCCTGGGCGCACGCGATCATCAGCAAATTCAACTCCGGGTTTACCCAAGGTACCGTTGGCTTTGGCGTTGATGCCTTTGCCATGATCGGCCTCAAGCTCGACACCGGTGATGGGCGCAACGGCGGCCGTAGCTCCTTCGACGTGCTGCCCGTTGATAACAAGGGTGAAGCTCGCGACGAATACACCAAGGTCGGCGGCGCAGCCAAAGTCCGCTTGTTCGATACCATCGTGAAAGTGGGTGATGTCTTCCCATCGACCCCGGTCGTCGCATCGGGTGACTCTCGCCTGCTGCCAGAGAGTTTCCGCGGTGTGACCGTTGAGAACACCAGCATCCAGGGCCTTACCCTCCAGGGTGGTCGTCTGCATGCGATGAGCCAGCCGGTCTCAAGCAACCTGAACGACAACTTCGTGACGTTCTACGGCGGCCCGGTCAACTCGCCATGGATCGGTTACGGTGGCGGTGACTACTCGATCAACGACAACTGGACTGTGAGCGTCTACGCCAGCCAGCTGAAAGACGTCTGGAATCAGTACTACGCCGGCACAAGCGTGGTTTACCCGCTGAGCGACGATCTGGCGCTGATCGGTGGCTTCAACTACTACAAAGCCGTAGATGAAGGTAAGAAGCGCCTGGGTGAATTCGACAACAACATCTGGAGTGCCAAGGTCGGTGTGCGTTACGGTGCCCACACCCTGGCCCTGTCGCATCAGCGCAACAACGGCGACGACGATTTCGACTACCTGCGTCAGTCGGACTCGATTTTCGTCGACAACTCCATCCAGTACAGCGACTTCAACTCGCCGAAAGAGCGTTCCTGGATGCTGCGCTATGACCTGAACTTCACCAGCTACGGCATTCCAGGCCTGACGTTCATGACCCGCTACGCCAGAGGCTCGGGCGCGGATTACTCGAACGCTAACCAGTTCTACATGCGCACCGACGACAACGGCAACCCGCTCGACAATCAGAAGCGTTGGGAGCGTGACGTCGAAGTCAAATACGTTGTGCAAACCGGTCCGGCAAAAGACTTGTCCTTCCGGTTGCGCCAGGCAACCACGCGTGCCACTGCTTTCGAATCGGATCTGGATGAAACTCGTGTAATCATCGAGTACCCGCTTTCGATTCTGTAATTCGCTGAGCGGGCCAGTCTTTCGACGGCTGGTCCGATTAGTAAAACGAGCATTACGAATTCACCTTGAGTGGCTTAATTGCTCCTTTGGTAAAAGGTGGATATTTGGCGCCCATTGGGCGCCTTTTTTTTGCCTAAAATTCAAGTAAGCGTTCGATTGTACGCATTGCATGCCGGTGAAGTTCATGACTACACCAATGACCAGTCTCCTCAACATGAGCGACCTCGCCGTCATCCGAACGGAACGAAGCTAGCACAAAGAAGAAAATAACCCAGTATTTCATATGGTCAAATCATCCGCTGGAGAGAGGGCCCGCAACTGTCAAACCCAAGCCGCGACAAGATATACCTCCAGACTATCAACTGTATTACCTAGAAATTACAAATCCGTCATTTGAACCCCAACACGCTCATTTTGATTTACCATCCATTTCAATAATGCCGGCGCGCGTGCGCGGTTAATTGCTCAGTGATATCGAGACATAATCCCATGCGAATTCTGGTAATTGAGGATGAAGTAAAAACTGCGGAGTATGTGCGTCAAGGCCTTACAGAGTGTGGCTATGTCGTAGATTGCGTCCACACCGGATCAGATGGATTATTCTTGGCCAAGCAGCATGAGTACGAGCTGATTATCCTCGATATAAACCTACCAGAGATGGACGGTTGGCAGGTCCTTGAGTTGTTGCGCCGTAAAAACTGCCCGTCCCGCATCATGATGCTGACGGCGAGAAGCCGATTGGCGGATAAGGTCCGGGGGCTGGAGAACGGCGCAGATGACTATCTGATCAAACCATTTGAGTTCCCAGAGCTGCTAGCCCGGGTTCGCGCCTTGATGCGCAGGTCAGATCACCCCGCATCTGTGGAGGTCATTCGCGTGGCCGATCTGGAACTTGATCAAAGCCGGCACAGGGCATTCAGGGACGGTCAGCGTATTGATTTGACCACCAAAGAATTCGCGTTGCTGCACTACTTGATGCGTAACACCGGGGTGGTACTGAGCCGTACGCAGATTATCTCTCAGGTTTGGGATATGAATTTTGATTGCGACACGAACGTTGTAGAGGTGTCGATTCGAAGACTCAGAGCCAAGATAGATGACCCCTTCGAAACCAAGCTGATACACACACTTAGAGGCGTAGGGTATGTACTTGAAAAGCGTTAATTGCCAAACTATATAGTATCGAGATCGGCTAACTAATTCCGTCGCAAACGTGCCTACTGAACTGGATTTTACTATTTACGACCCGCGGCGCTGATTCCTTACCCCGCAAATGAGGTAGGCTGTGCATGAGGTATAGCATTGATTATCAGCAGGTCTCGGAGGATCAAGAGTTTGTCAGGCCTGATGACCGCTCAGCTGATATTGTCTTTAACAGTGAGCATGGCTTAGCTCTTATCCCATGTGTTGGCGATGTAGTCAACCTACCCTCTACGGCCGTCAAAGCGGGGGTTTGTGGCGTCGTCAGATCAAGAATTTTCAATTATCTCAGGGGGCCTGAAGAGTTTTACTGCCACGTCAATATTTTTGTTGAAGAGGCCGACATCAATTTCGGCAATCTAATATCCGAATATATGCGTAACCAGGCACGCTCACGATCACCCTCCTCATAGTGGTTTGAATAGTCAATACGGATTCCGTCCTTTTATTGAGTGCTCAGTAGAACCCACGTTGCAGAGCTCTACTGAGCCCAAAAACCTTATTTCCGCTGCTGTGCAAAAACCACTAACTGCCACTCAATCTTGCCCGCGCCAGGTGCATGCTGGTGATGGTTCTGTGGAGGAAGAACATGCCCTTTGGCAATACCGATCTCATCCCCGCAGGAGACGCATCGGTAAATGCCTGGATTTGGCGCTTCGGTACCAGGCGAATACTTTTTATCGTACTCCGAATGATCACTTTTGTGCAGAAAATTGCCGTGCTTATACTGAGCCATATCTATTCCCTTGAACTGTTGCTCTATATTTTTGTGCCACTTTACCGGGGCACAGAATAATTTTTATCACGTAATGACGAATAGATTCCAGCGAAGTTTTCCATAATCGCTCAGTACGCAGCCTACTTTCGTAGCATTTATTATTCTGATTGTGTCAGGCAGGAGATTTTTATGCCGGCGGAATTTTGGCGCCATGCTATGGCACCAGGATAGAGATCAAATCACGCCATCAAGTGACTCTTGCTATTCGAACCTGCCCCTACAAGAACAGGTAGTCACGGCACCCTGCTAGAGCGCGGGAGAGGCGGAGCACACAGAGCAGGCGTCATTGTTTTTTGAATAGCGCACTGAAAAATATAGAAGTACAAGAAGCCCGCAAAGAGAACAGTAGGCGCCATCAGAGCCAATTGAGGATCCATAAACCCTGAAATTACATACTGCTTAAGTGTAAGAGAAGCCAGGATAAAGGCCGAACAATACAAAGCACCTGTAAATTGATTCCCTAGAAAGCTTAGCACCCCACTAAAGGCATTATTGGCGCTCAATAACACTGCCTTCAATATGGTCCAACCGAAAAGCGGAAGGAAAATCTTCACCATAAAGGCAAATAAAGTTGTTGAGGCGAACAGTTTCAGTGGTATCTCTGCCCATGGCTTGATGGTACCGTCGTTTTCTACACCAAAGAATAGGATGGCATTCAGGATAATTGCTATAGAGCAGCATATGATGAGGCGTATCACCTCCCGTTTAAGCGGGGCCATCATTATAACTGAGTTAATGCTTTTCGCGATATATTGCTTTAGAGCCTGGGTCATTGACCTATTGCGTCCTATGCTAGCCGAGGTGATAATATTGTATTGATGCAGCAGTAATAGACTGACGCTTTATTTATTTCTCAGTCAAGGAGAATCCTGATGATTTACGAGTCTGATGATTGGAGGAAGTCACTTCTTCGTTCAGCTCGTTGGCTTGAGAAGGCTCGTGTAAAAGAGTGTTCTGAAGGGCGCATTTATGCGAAAGCAGAACGTGAAATTTTTGTCAGTTTTTATACGGTACGCAAGCTAATCGAGACCTACAAAATCTCTGAATCAACGAAGAAAATTAAGCTCCATCTACCGTACTACCCGATCACCAGTGGCAAGACAGTAGACTACTTCAATCGGCACAACATAATGGAAAACTACGAAACTACTAAAGTTTACAAAGAACTGCGGGATATGACTTTTGTCGCGAACCAGGTAATCCACTCGTACGTATTCGAATTCGCGACTAGTGAGGATGGACGGATTGACGGGGTGTTTGTGGCCTCAGACAAGGGACGACACCAGCGACTCTATTACTATTCTATGACGCTAATGCTCAGTATTTTTAGGTCCGTAGGCTTGGATGTCGTCTCAGAGCAGCATTTGGTAAGGGACCCTGAAACAGAGCAGTGGAAGATCAGGTGAGTAGCCACCAAGCCAAACCCGCTACGGCAGCTGTAATTAACCCAACGGTTGCATAGAAGGCAGGTCTGCCGATCCAAGGGTGACAAGCCAGCATGATTCCCAGATGGGTCTTCGGCTTTATGCTATCCCACTCAGACTCGACGATGGTCCCATCTAGAATATAAGGCTTCCAATATTTGACGATATGGTCCTTGTCGGGCTCAAAAAAATCGCTATGGCCGTAATCAAAGTAACGGTCAGCTACACGTGTATTTTTAAATCCGTTTCGACCAGTCCCGCCGTAGCCTATAGTCGAAAAGGTAGCTAGGACGGGGTAAAAATCTCGCGTCCCGACATCGTTGACGATGTTGCCTGCAGCCATGTGCCGAGCATGCTTCTCCCAGGCATAATTGCCTTTTATTATGGAGCCGCAGAGAACAATTCTCTCAATGTTGATGTCAGTGTATTTGGCGAGGATCCGACTAATGATATAGGTGCCGAAGCTGTGGGCAATGACCATAATGCGAGCAGTCGGTTCCATAAGCCGTGCGTCTCGGAAGTCATTTGCGATCTTATTGATTGGCGTAGATCGAAACGGACACGCAAGCTGCAGCGCGGTCACACAATGGTAGCCAAGACCTTTGACTCTGACATGAGCAACATCTCGGAAGGCTGCTTTTACCAGCTCGTGCCAGGAACCATCAGTTTGAATACCATGGACAAGCATGAGCGTGATGGCCTGAGCATCATCTTTGACATTAGAAATCTGCATATCGACTAACGAGTCAAACAGCTCCAGATGCTCGGCATCCAGAGTTGCCCTAATTGCCTGCAGCTGGGCCAGTCGTTTGGTCTCAATCGTATTTTCCCAAGTCGATCGAACAAGGGTAACAATATCAACAGGCTTCAATCGAGCACCAATCTATAGGTTGGTTCCACGTTGGCGGCAAGTACTTCAAATTCGGTATCCATCCCAGGATCACGAACAATCTCTGGGATATCGCCGTAAGATTGGAATGAGAGACCTTCGCCGCTGGGGCACCTAACAATAAGGAATCTCTTGATAATCCGGCCCGTTACCAAGATATTAATCAAGATTGCAAGGTGCGCGGAAGTACCGGCTTGCATAATATCGAACATGCGATTCGGGTTTAGCCGAATTCTAGGCAAAGCTTCGCCACCCTGGGATTCATAGCCCTGGATAAAACTAGCCAATCTTCGGAGGCCTTCAGCCTCGTCTGGATGGTTAAGTATTAAAGGCGATAACTTTTCCGCGAACATATTCGTATTCTCCGGCGGAGCACGCTACGGTCACCGCAAACTCGTTTCTCTCACCCGAAATCAAAAGCCTCAGTTCACGGGGAGGATCACTGTCTGGTAGTTTAACGTAAATATTGGCTCCCGTCACTTCGCCATCACGCTCCAAGAAGCGATCCAACGCAGACATCGAACCCTCATCCGATGAAAGGTTTTCATCAACCGATGCGGAGGTAATCTGCATTTGGGCCCCGAATTCATTTCGAGCCGTTGAATTGCTATATCTGATTTCTTGGGAGAGGTTATCGCGCTCGCGCAGAATCTTATTCTTAGCGGGGCTAAGCGAAACTTCAGCGAACCCATCGTCCGGTAGAAATTTCCTTACTTTGTTTTTCAACACCCACAAGAGCTCGGAATATTTCTTTGCCTGATTATCTTGAGAGGCAATACGAAACTCCAATAAACCAGTGTGGTCCAGGTGAACAATATTCACCGCACGTTTTTTTGTGGTCGCATAGCGTCGAATCAGTTCGCCAGTTGCTGGATCCGTCTCCACAGCGCTGAGACGATTGATGTCACGGCTTTCGACGACTTTGATCGTAAGCGAAACCGGTGTCTTCTGCGGGTCCGGACGGTACAGGCGGATGTCGACGATTGTGGCCTCGTCGGGCATCTCAAGATCCAGCGGGTGAGTAAACAGCCCCGAAAGGCCCTCAGCTGCTGCGATTGAAGCGATGCGCGTAGGAGACAGCAGGCCGATTGCCCGCTCTTCAGTGCACTGGAAAAGGAACGAGTGCTGCTTGCCAAACTCCTCCACCTGCTGCAGTAGATCACGGAGGTCTTTCAGGGCAAGTTTTTTATCCTTGAGGGCAGGCTCGATCCGCTTCTCATAGAGATCGTCCCAGTTTTGCGCAGAAACGGGGATGCCCTTCGTCCGGAGGAATTCCTTGACGACGGCTTGGCTAGTCGCATTTTTCAGAAGGCCAAAAAGGATCTTGGCTAGCTTTTGGTCGTCGTCACTCAGCACATCACTCTCCACAAATTGGCATTAAGCTTAAAGGCTCGTGCGAGCCTTGGCTGTGGAGGCATGAAGCCGGTGACATCCTGCCACGAGAGCGCCGACCTGCGCGCATCATGCCTTCCATTGCGCGCGCATTCTCGCCTTTTTATCCAGCGGTACACAATGAGTGGAGAAGGTCAAAATGCCATCAGCGATGTAGGATCCCTTGGCCACGTGGAGTAGGTTCCATCAGATTTTGCCGTAATGTTCAGCTTTTTCGGGAAGATGGGTAGGAATTCCCAGCTTTTCTGTGAACCGCAAGCAACAGCCTGAGCCCCAGTCATCCGGGACCTAGCATCACAATTGTTGGTGAAGCTGACTGCTGTGGTGGCCCGCCTGGGCCTAAAATCAAATTTGCTCTGCAACACTGAATATGGAACATCAAAATCTGAATAAGCATCAAGGAATGCTTCTATCTCGGGCACTTCAGCCGAGTGAAACACTAGAGTTGACACCATAACCGCGAAGGATCAAGGCCGCTGCGTTATGCAGCAATGCCCGCCGCACCACTTCCCGCGGGTAGACGCTGGCCCGATCTATCGTGCCTCGGAAGAGGATTTCAAACGCCAACGGCCTGTGCTTGGTATCGAGAAAGAGGCACCCGAACACCTCGCTGACTTCATGTCGCAGCATCGCTTTCAAATAGCGCCTCACCGTTGCCGGGCTGTCCATCGCGGATTCACGCTCAATCGAAGTTGCAAGGTGCCTGCGCCCGATCTCCAGCAGCGCCTGCAGCTGGCTGTACCTCACCGGGCCCAACCCAAGCTCGCCGACGAAGGCCTCTCGGTCGGCCTCCAGCAACTGGCGCAACCCCCCGAACTTCACGAGCAGACCTCGCGCCAGCTCCACGACATTGCGCCCTCGCACACCTGAACCGAGAAATACAGCCAGCAATTCCGCGTCCGTCAGGCTTCCGGCCCCACGCTGCAGCAACTTCTCCCTCGGCCGCTCTTCAGCCGGCCACTCCCTGATATTCATCCCGCTCCTCTGCCCTTGCTGCGGCCCATTTCGGCCCTGTGTTAATCTATTTCGCCTCGTACATGCGACGTTCCGCCGCAGGCATTTTCAAACGTCGTCGCCCGCTCTCACTGGAAAAAGGCAAGCCTATGCAGCGGCTGTATCGCAAGCGCATCGTTCTCGGCGTGGGTGGTGGCATTGCCGCCTACAAAAGCGCCGAACTGATTCGCCGACTCCTGGAGCACGGCGCGCAGGTGCGCGTCGTCATGACCCGTGGTGGTGCAGAGTTCATCACCCCGCTAACCCTGCAAGCGCTGTCGGGCCACCCGGTGCACATGGACCTGCTCGACCCTGCCGCCGAAGCGGCCATGGGCCACATCGAACTGGCCAAGTGGGCCGACCTGGTGCTGATCGCCCCGGCCACCGCCGACCTCATGGCGCGCATGGCCCAAGGCATGGCCGACGACCTGCTGACCACCTTGGTACTGGCTACCGATGCCACTGTCGCCGTGGCCCCGGCCATGAACCAGGCCATGTGGCGCGACCCGGCCACCCAGGCCAACCTCGAACTGCTCAAGAGCCGGGGCATCCAGGTGTTCGGCCCAGCGTCCGGCAGCCAGGCCTGTGGTGACGTTGGCCTGGGCCGCATGCTCGAAGCCACCGACCTGGCCTGGTGTGCCGCGGAAAGCTTCAAGCGCCAGGCACTTACCGGCAAGCACGTACTGATCACCGCCGGCCCGACCCAGGAAAACATCGACCCGGTGCGCTACATCACCAATCATAGCTCCGGCAAGATGGGCTTCGCCCTGGCCGAAGCGGCCGCCGAAGCCGGGGCTCGGGTCACCCTCGTCACTGGCCCGGTGCACCTGCCGACCCCCGACCGGGTCAGCCGTATCGACGTGGTCAGCGCGCGGGACATGCTCGCGGCCTGTGAAGCGGCCATGCCATGCGACCTGTTCATCGCCTCTGCGGCGGTTGCGGACTACCGCCCGGAAGTCGTTGCCACGCAAAAATTGAAGAAAGATCCTACGACCGGCGACGGCATGCTGCTGCAGATGGTGCGCAATCCCGATATCCTTGCCACCATCGCTGGCCGCGCCGACCGCCCGTTCAGCGTCGGTTTCGCCGCCGAGACCGAACACTTGCTCGATTACGCCACGCGCAAGCTCAAGGACAAGAACCTCGACCTGATCGTCGCCAATGATGTGGCCAACCCCAGCATCGGCTTCAACAGCGAGGAAAACGCCTTGACCGTGATCGACCGCCAGCAGCACCAGACCCTCTTCGCGCAGACCAGCAAGGGCAAGATTGCCCGGCAACTGGTCGCCTTCATCTCCGAACGGCTCAATCAGGTTCAATAAGTTACATGCACGCTCTTCAAGCCAAGATCCTCGACCCACGCCTGGGCACCGAATTCCCCCTGCCGCAGTATGCCACCCCCGGCTCCGCCGGCCTGGACCTGCGCGCCCTGCTCAAGGAAGACACCGTCCTCGAGCCAGGCCAGACCCTGCTGATCCCCACCGGCCTGTCGATCTACATCGGCGACCCGGGCCTGGCGGCGGTGATCTTGCCGCGCTCGGGCCTGGGCCATAAGCACGGCATCGTGCTTGGTAACCTGGTCGGGCTGATCGACTCGGACTACCAGGGCGAGTTGATGGTGTCGTGCTGGAACCGCGGCAACACACCGTTCACCATCGCCGTTGGCGAGCGCATTGCCCAGCTGGTGCTGGTACCGGTGGTACAGGCCCATTTCGACATCGTCGAAGCGTTCGATGAAAGCCAGCGCGGCGCTGGCGGCTTCGGCCATTCCGGCAGCCACTGAGCCGAGAAATGACCGTTCAGGCCAAGGATGGCGAACTCTCTGGCGAAACCACCGTCCAAGCGTTCAGTTTGCGCCTGCCCAGAAAGCCTTTGACTAATGGAGCTTCCAGAGATGAACGACATGGCCCACCTGGTCCCCGCCGCACTGCCAGACAGCATTTTCCGCGCGTATGACATTCGCGGCGTGGTCGGCAAAACCCTTCACGCCGAAACCGCCTATTGGATCGGCCGCGCCATCGGCGCGCAGAGCCTGGCCCAGGGCGAACCGCAGGTTTCGGTCGGCCGCGATGGCCGCCTTTCCGGCCCGATGCTGGTCGAACAGCTGATCAAGGGCCTGGTCGATGCCGGCTGCCAGGTCAGCGACGTCGGTCTGGTGCCCACCCCCGCCCTGTATTACGCAGCCAACGTGCTGGCCGGCAAGTCCGGCGTGATGCTGACCGGTAGCCACAACCCGTCTGACTACAACGGCTTCAAGATCGTCATCGCTGGCGATACCCTGGCCAACGAACAGATCCAGGCCCTGCTGACCCGATTGAAAACCAACGACCTGACCCTCGCCGAAGGCCGCGTGGAAAAGGTCGAAATCCTTGACCGCTACTTCCAGCAGATCGTCGAGGACGTGAAGCTGGCCAAGAAGCTCAAGGTGGTCGTGGACTGCGGCAACGGTGCCGCCGGCGTGGTCGCGCCGCAACTGATCGAAGCCCTGGGCTGCGAAGTGATCCCGCTGTTCTGCGAAGTCGACGGCAACTTCCCCAACCACCACCCGGACCCGGGCAAGCCGGAAAACCTCGAAGACCTGATCGCCAAGGTCAAGGAAACCGGTGCCGACATCGGCCTGGCCTTCGACGGTGACGGCGACCGCGTCGGCGTGGTGACCAACACCGGCAGCATCGTCTACCCCGATCGCCTGCTGATGCTGTTTGCCCAGGACGTACTGTCGCGCAACCCGGGTGCCGAGATCATTTTCGACGTGAAATGCACCCGTCGCCTGACCCCGCTGATCGAGCAGCACGGCGGCCGCGCACTGATGTGGAAGACCGGCCACTCGCTGATCAAGAAGAAGATGAAACAGACCGGCTCGCTGCTGGCCGGCGAGATGAGCGGTCACATCTTCATCAAGGAACGCTGGTACGGTTTCGACGACGGCATCTACAGCGCCGCGCGCCTGCTGGAGATCCTCAGCAAGGCCGGGAAGAGTGCCGAAAACCTGTTCGCCGCGTTCCCGAACGATATTTCCACGCCGGAAATCAATATTGATGTGACCGACGAGGGTAAATTCAGCATCATTGATGCACTGCAACGAGACGCCGACTGGGGCGAAGCCAACCTGACCACCATCGACGGTGTGCGGGTGGACTACGCCCACGGCTGGGGCCTGGTTCGCGCCTCCAACACCACCCCGGTGCTGGTGCTGCGCTTCGAGGCTGACAGCAACGCCGAATTGCAACGTATCAAGGATGTTTTCCGTACCCAGTTGCTGCGGGTTGAGCCTGAGCTGCAACTGCCGTTCTGACCGACTATCTGTTCCTTACAGGAGCCCTGCATGACCCTCGATCGCGATGCCGCTTCCCATGTAGCCGAGGTTTTGTCCGAAGCACTGCCTTACATCCGCCGCTTTGTCGGCAAGACCCTGGTGATCAAGTACGGCGGCAACGCGATGGAGAGCGAGGAGCTCAAGACCGGCTTCGCCCGTGACATCGTGCTGATGAAGGCTGTGGGCATCAACCCGGTGGTGGTCCACGGTGGTGGCCCGCAGATCGGCGACCTGCTCAAGCGCCTGTCGATCGAAAGCCACTTCATCGACGGCATGCGCGTCACCGACTCGGCGACCATGGACGTGGTGGAGATGGTGCTGGGTGGCCAGGTCAACAAGGACATCGTCAACCTGATCAACCGCCACGGCGGCAGCGCCATCGGCCTGACCGGCAAGGACGCGGAGCTGATCCGCGCCCGCAAGCTGACCGTCAGCCGCCAGACGCCCGAGATGACCACCCCGGAAATCATCGACATCGGCCACGTGGGCGAAGTGGTGAGTGTGAACACCGACCTGCTGAACATGCTGGTGAAGGGCGACTTCATCCCGGTGATCGCGCCGATCGGCGTGGGTGCCAACGGTGAGTCGTACAACATCAACGCCGACCTGGTGGCGGGCAAGGTAGCCGAGGCGCTGAAGGCCGAGAAGCTGATGCTGCTGACCAATATTGCCGGCCTGATGGACAAGCAGGGCGAGGTACTGACCGGCCTGACCACCGAGCAGGTCAATGAACTGATCGCCGACGGCACCATCTACGGCGGCATGCTGCCGAAGATCAAGTGCGCGCTGGATGCCGTGCAGGGCGGTGTGAATAGCTCCCACATCATCGACGGCCGCGTGCCGAACGCGGTGCTGCTGGAGATCTTCACCGACAGCGGCGTGGGTACCCTGATTACCAACCGCAAGCAGCGCTGATCGTTAACCTGTCCCGGCCTTTTCGCGGGTAAACCCGCTCCCACAGGTACAGCACCGCCTTTGAGGGCTGTGGAGATCCTGTGGGAGCGGGTTTACCCGCGAAGAGGCCGGAACAGGCGACACAAAAAAAGGCGACCTTCACAAGAAGGTCGCCTTTTTCATTTCCAGGCCCGGATCAGATACCGTACTGCGCCCGGTAAGCCTCGACCGCCGGCAGATGCTGCTTCAGCTGTGGATCATCGGCCAGGAACTCCAGCACCTGGGTCAGCGAAACGATGCTGACCACCGGAATACCGAAGTCGCGTTCCACTTCCTGGATCGCCGACAGCTCGCCATTGCCACGCTCTTCGCGGTTCAGCGCGATCAACACGCCAGCGGCCTTGGCCTGCTGGGCATTGATGATTTGCATGACCTCACGAATGGCGGTACCGGCGGTGATCACGTCGTCGATGATCAGCACGTCACCGGCCAGCGGTGCACCGACCAGGCTGCCACCTTCACCGTGGTCCTTGGCTTCCTTACGGTTGAAGCACCATGGCACATCGAGCTGATGCTGATCGGCAAGGGCCACGGCAGTTGTCGCTGCCAGCGGGATGCCCTTGTAGGCCGGGCCGAACAGCACATCGAACGGGATCTTGCTGTCGACGATGGCTGCGGCATAGCAACGGCCCAGTTCGGCCAGGGCGGAACCGGTGTTGAACAGGCCGGCATTGAAGAAATACGGGCTGGTACGCCCCGATTTCAGGGTGAATTCACCGAAACGCAGTACCCCGCGATCGATGGCAAAACGGATGAAGTCGCGCTGATACGGCTGCATGGATAGTCCCGGACACCACGGATTTAGCTAAATGGGTTGAGCTCGGGTATCATACACGCACGAGATTTTTGGGGCCATTTATGCGGATCATCAGTGTGAACGTAAATGGCATTCAGGCTGCGGCCGAGCGTGGTTTGCTCAGCTGGCTGCAAGCCCAGAATGCCGACGTCATCTGCCTTCAGGATACCCGCGCCTCGGCCTTTGAACTCGATGACCCAGCTTTCCAGCTCGATGGCTATTTCCTTTATGCCTGCGACGCGGAGGTGCCTGCCCAAGGTGGTGTGGCCCTGTATTCGCGCATGCAGCCCAAGGCAGTCATCACCGGCCTGGGCTTCGAGACAGCCGACCGCTACGGGCGTTACCTGCAAGCAGATTTCGACAAAGTCAGTATTGCCAGCCTGCTGCTGCCTTCGGGTATGAACGGCGACGAAGACTTGAACCAGAAGTTCAAGTTGATGGACGACTTCGCCAAGTACCTGGACAAACAGCGTCGCAAGCGTCGCGAATACATCTACTGCGGCTCGTTCTACGTGGCGCAGCAGAAGCTCGATATCAAGAACTGGCGTGACAGCCAGCAGTCGCCGGGTTTCCTGGCGCCGGAGCGTGCCTGGATGGATGCGATCACCGGCGAGATGGGTTACGTCGACGCCCTGCGCGAAGTCAGCCGTGAAGGCGACCAGTACAGCTGGTGGCCGGACAACGAGCAGGCCGAGATGCTCAACCTGGGCTACCGGTTCGACTACCAGATCCTCACCCCGGGGCTGCGCCGCTTCGTGCGCAATGCCCGCCTGCCGCGTCAGCCGCGCTTCTCCCAGCATGCGCCGCTGATTGTCGACTATGACTGGACGTTGACCATCTGAAGGTATGGGGCCGCTTTGCGGCCCTATCGCGACACAAGGCCGCTCCTACAGGGGAATGCATATCCCTTGTAGGAGCGGCCTTGTGTCGCGATAGGGCTGCAAAGCAGCCCCAGCATTATTTGATCGGCCGCCAGATCATCGGATAGCGATACGGCTTGCCCTCATTCGCCCGCACAGCCGCAATGATGATCAGGATCATCACCGCGACCATCAGCATGGCGAACAGCACCAGCCCGATGAACACGAACATCAGCAGGAAGCAGATGAACCCGGCAATGGTTACGCTGATCTGAAAATTCAGCGCCTCTTTGCCTTGGGCGTCGATGAAAGGGTCTTGCTCGCGCTTGAGGTGCCAAAGCACCAGCGGGCCCAGCAGGTGCCCGAGCGGCACCACCAGGCCCAGCAGCGCGGAGAGGTGGCAGAACATCGCCCACTGCCGGATTTCGGCATTGGGCGGGGTGATCGACAGGTTAGATTCGCTCATGCCCCGCACCTCCCTGGCTGGGTTCAGTCGGCCAGTGCCGCCTGCTGCAGTTCGAAGATCTCGCTCATGCCCTTCTGCGCCAGGGCGAGCATGGCGTTGAAGTCTTCAGGCTGGAACGGCGCACCTTCAGCAGTACCCTGCACTTCGATGAAACCACCGGCGCTGGTCATGACCACGTTCAGGTCGGTTTCGGCGGCGGAGTCTTCCAGGTAGTCCAGGTCGAGCACCGCTTCGCCCTGATACATGCCCACCGACACTGCGGCGATCATGTGCTTGAGCGGGTTGCCGGCTTTCAGACCACCGCGCTTCTTGATCACTGCCAGGGCATCGCACAGAGCGACCATGGCACCGGTGATGGACGCGGTACGGGTGCCACCATCGGCCTGGATCACGTCGCAGTCGATGTACAGGGTGATATCACCGAGCTTGCTCATGTCCAGCGCGGCGCGCAGCGAACGGCCGATCAGACGCTGGATTTCCAGGGTGCGGCCACCCTGCTTGCCACGGCTGGCTTCACGCTGGTTACGCTCGCCGGTGGAGCGCGGCAGCATGCCGTACTCGGCAGTCAGCCAGCCTTGGCCCTGGCCTTTGAGAAAGCGCGGCACACCGTTTTCCACGCTGACCGTGCAGATGACCTTGGTGTCACCGAACTCGACCAGTACCGACCCTTCGGCGTGCTTGGTGTAGTTGCGGGTAATGCGGATCGAGCGGAGCTGATCGGCGGCGCGACCACTTGGACGTTTCATCTGGGATACCTGTACTGGGACTTTGAATCTGCCGAGCATTATAGAGCCCATGGCCCGGGGAAGACATGCCTATTGTCGCGCCCGGCACAGCCCGTCGCCTTTTCCTACCGGCCAGGCCACCCGTCGGTAACATGGGTGGATTGGGCGCCGAGGCCCCACTGCGCTACAATCCTGCGCCTTGCAGCCGAGAGGCTCCCACCGTTCATTCATATACGCGAGGTACTCCCCATGGTGCACAGCATGACCGCTTTTGCTCGTGTCGAGCGCGCCGGCAGCCAAGGCACCCTGGTCTGGGAGCTGCGTTCGGTCAACCACCGTTACCTGGAGCCGCACCTGCGCCTGCCCGAGGCCCTGCGCGACCTCGAAGGCGCCGTGCGTGAAGGGCTGCGCCAAGGCCTGTCGCGGGGCAAGGTAGAATGCACCTTGCGCCTCAACGAAGACAGCAACGGCAAACCGCTGAAGGTGGACCGCGAGCGCGCCGCGCAGCTGGTTGCCGCCGCCGAGGAAGTGGCCGGCCTGATCAAGCAGCCGGCACCACTGAACCCGCTGGAGGTGCTGTCCTGGCCAGGCGTGTTGGTGGCCGACGCCAACGATCCGCAGGCACTGAATACCGAAGCCATGGCGTTGTTCGATGAGGCGCTGGCCGAGCTCAAGGCCGGGCGTCAGCGTGAAGGCCTGGAACTGGCCCGGCTGATCAACGAACGCCTGGACAACATGGCCAGCGAAGTCACCACCCTGCGCGCCCTGGTGCCGCAGATGCTGGCAGCACAGCGGCAGAAGATCCTCGACCGCTTCGGCGATATGCAGGCCGAACTCGACCCGCAACGTCTGGAGCAGGAGATGGTGCTACTGGCCCAGAAGAGCGACGTGGCCGAGGAGCTCGACCGCCTCAGCACCCACGTCACCGAAGTGCGCCGCGTGCTCAAGGGTGGCGGTGCTGCCGGGCGGCGCCTCGACTTCCTGATGCAGGAACTCAACCGCGAGGCCAACACCCTCGGCTCCAAAGCCTTCGACCCACGCAGCACGCAAGCGGCGGTCAACCTGAAGGTATTGATCGAACAGATGCGTGAACAAGTACAGAACATCGAGTAAGGCCACCCCGACCATGAAGCACAGCAGCGGCACTCTCTACATCGTTTCGGCCCCTTCGGGCGCCGGCAAGACCAGCCTGGTCACTGCCCTGACCCAGGACGACTCGCAAATCCGCGTCTCGGTCTCGCACACCACCCGCGCCATGCGCCCGGGTGAGCAGCACGGGGTGAACTACCACTTCGTCGTCCACGAGGAATTCAAGGCTCTGATCGAACAAGGCGACTTCCTGGAGCATGCCGAGGTGTTCGGCAACTTCTACGGCACTTCGCGCAGCGCCATGCAGCAGACCCTGAACCAGGGTTACGACCTGATCCTGGAAATCGACTGGCAAGGCGCCCAGCAGGTACGCAAGCTGATGCCGCAGGCTTTGTCGGTGTTCATCCTGCCACCAAGCCAGCAGGCGCTGCGCGAGCGCCTGGACGGCCGCGGGCAGGACAGCGAAGAAATCATCGCCGGGCGCATGAAGGAAGCGGTCAGCGAGATGGTGCACTACGACGAGTATGACTACGTGATCATCAACGATGACTTCGACGAGGCGCTGGAGGACTTGAAGGCAGTGTTCCGCTCGAACCGCCTGCTGCTGAAAAAGCAGCAACAGCGCAACAGCGGGCTTCTGAAAGAACTGCTCTCCTGAAAGACCGCATGGGGCTGCTTTGCAGCCCATTCGCAGCACAAGGCTGCTCCTACAATGGCGCAATGTACGCCATCGATGTAGGAGCGGCCTTGTGTCGTGAAAGGGGCGCAAAGCGCCCCCAGCCTTATTCCTGCAATGGCAAGGTAGCCTGCTGACGCAGGGTAGCCCCCAGGAAGTACGCCGGCGCGCGCAGCCGCGACAGCATCATCAGCACGATCCCCAGCACCGAGATGATCGCGGCGATCACGAACACCAGCCCCAGCCCGCCCACATGCGAGCCGCTGCCGAAGTCCGGCGAGGCGCTGTCGATGGCGGTACGCACGAAGATAACCGACAAGATCACCCCACCCACCAGCGGGCACAAGCCGCGCATCAGGAAGTGGCGCAGGCTGTCGAACAGGCTGTCGCGGAAGTACCAGACACAGGCGAAGGCCGTCAGCGAATAGTAGAAGCAGATCATCATGCCCAGTGCAGTGATGGTATCCGCCAACACGTTCTCGCTCAGGGTGCGCATGGTCACGTAGAACAGGCCCGCGGCCACGCCGGCGCAGATGGTGGCGTAACGCGGGGTCTGCGAACGTGGGCAGACGCTGGCGAACTTCTGCGGCACCGCACCGTAGTAACCCATGGCCAACAGTGTGCGCGCCGGCGACACGAAGGTCGACTGCAGCGACGCCGCGGTACTGGCCAGCACGGCGATGGACATCAAGATCGCCAGCGGCCCCATGACCGGGCCGGCCAGGTGAGCGAAGACGTTTTCCTGGATGCGCGGGTTGTTCAGGCCCAGGCCCTGTTCGCTGATACCAGCAAACTGCAGGGTGGCAATGGCGGTGAACAGGTACAGGCCGAGGATCAGCAGCACGGTCCAGGTGGCCGCCTTGCCCGGCACCTCGTCACTGCCGACCGACTCCTCGCTGACAGTCAGGCACACGTCCCAGCCCCAGAAGATGAAGATCGACAGCGACAGCCCGGCGGCAAAGGCCGAGAACGATTCGACGCCGAACGGGTTGAACCAGGCGAAATCGAATTCCAGCGGTGGCGGCGCCGTGGTTTCGCCGAAAGCGGCAAAGGCAAAGCCGATCAGCACCAGCAACTGCAGGGCCACCAGGCCGTATTGCACCGTCATGGTGGTGGTCATGCCGCGGCAGCAGATCCACACCGCCAGGGCGATGAACACGCAACAGGTGGTTATGTTGATGAGCAGGTTGTCGGCCAATGCCGCCAGTTCATGCTTGCCGGTGATCTGACCAAGGAACAGGTAGAAGAAGTCGACCGCCACCCCTGCCAGGTTCGACAACACGATGGTGGTGGCGACCACCAGGCCCCAGCCACCGATCCAGCCGATCATCGGACCGAAGGCACGCGCCGACCAGGTAAACGAAGTACCACTGTCCGGCTCCGCCGAGTTCAGTTCGCGGTAGCCCAAGGCCACCAGCAGCATCGGCAGGAAGCCGACGATGAATACCGCTGGCAGGTGCGCGCCCACTTCACGCACGGTCGGGCCAAGGGCGCCGGTCAGGGTGTAGACCGGGGCGATGGTGGAAATGCCCAGCACCACGCTGGCCAGCAAGCCCAGCCGGCCGGTGGCCAGCCCCTTGCTGCGCTGGGTGTTGCCCGCGTCGGCCGCCACATCGGGTGGGCGGCCGGCTTCTGTGTAATTGCTCATGAGTATTTGCCGTAAATTTTGGAATTGTTTTACAGGCCTTGCGTACAAGGCCCGCTTTCACTCATTGAAAGCTTGCTGCCGGGAACAAGTCATCCGAGACCTTCGGGTGACGTCAGAGTGCCTCCTGCCGTGCGCCCTCCCGTGTTGCATAAGCAAAACAGGCCTCGCGAAACGCCTGGAACAGACGTAACGAGACCGGGTTTTCGGTAAATCGCCACTCCGGGTGCCACTGCACGCCGAGCACAAAGCCCGGCGCGGCAGGCATGGACACCGCTTCGATCAGGCCATCCGGGGCCCGTGCCTCGACGCGCAGGCCTGGGGCCAGACGGTCGATGCCCTGGCTGTGCAGCGAGTTGACCTCGAACTGCGCCGCCAGGCCCAGGCGCTCGAACAACCCGCCAGGCTCGATGCCCACAAGGTGACGAGGGCCGTATTGCACCTCCAGAGGTGCGTCCTCTGGTTCACGGTGGTCCAGGTAGCCGGGCAGTTCCTGCACGCGCTGGTGCAGGCTGCCGCCCAGGGCCACGTTCAATTCCTGGTAGCCACGGCAAATACAGAACACCGGCACACCGGCGGCAATGGCCGCCTGCAACAGTGGCAGGGTCAGACGATCGCGTGCCAGATCGTGCCGGGTACCCGCCGCGCTGGGGGCGCCATTGTAATGATGCGGTTCGATATTTGAAGGTGAGCCGGTAAAAACAATGCCGTGCAGACGGGCCAGCAGCGCCTGCGTGTCGCTGCCCCCGTCACGGGCCGGCAAGATCAGCGGCAAGCCGGCAAAGCCGGCTGCCTCGACATACTTGTCGCCTACCGTATGCGACGAGTTCTTCCCCACCTGCTGGCGGCAGGCGCTGACACCGATCAAGGGGACCGCATTTGCGCTCATGGGCTTACACCGTGTGCAGGTACCAGTTGTACTCGAGATCGGAAATCGACACTTCGAACTCGGCCAGTTCGCTTTCCTTGCAGGCCACGAAGATATCGATGTAATCCGGGCTGATGTATTGGTTGAGGACTTCGCTGTCGTCCAGCGCGCGCAGGGCATCGCGCAGGTTGTTCGGCAGGCTCTGCTCCAGCTGTTCGTAGGAGTTGCCTTCGATCGGTGCCTGCGGCTCGACCTGGTTGGTCAGGCCGTGGTGAACACCGGCGAGGATCGCCGCGAGCATCAGGTAGGGGTTGGCGTCGGCACCGGCCACGCGGTGCTCGAGGCGCACGTTATCGCTGCTGTCGGTGGGCACGCGCACGGCCACGGTGCGGTTGTCCAGGCCCCAGCTTGGCGCATTGGGCACGTAGAACTGCGCGCCGAAGCGGCGGTAGGAGTTGATATTCGGGCAGAGGAAGGCCATCGACGCCGGCATGGTCTCCAACACACCACCGATGGCATGGCGCAGCGCGTCGCTTTGCAGCGGGTCGTCACTGGCGAAGATGTTCTTGCCGGTTTTCTTGTCCAGCAACGAAATGTGCACGTGCAGGCCATTGCCTGCCTGGCCCGGGTAGGGCTTGGCCATGAAGGTGGTATCCATTTCATGGTCGTAGGCAACGTTCTTGATCAGGCGCTTGAGCAGGATCGCGTAGTCGCAGGCCTTCAGCGGGTCGGCAACATGATGCAGGTTGACCTCGAACTGTGCCGGGGCGCTTTCCTTGACGATGGCGTCGGCGGGCAGGCCTTGCTCCTTGGCCGCTTCGAGCATGTCCTGCAGGCAGTCGGCATATTCATCGAGGTCGTCGATCAGGTAC
The DNA here is from genome assembly GCF_054792385.1 of Pseudomonas sp. SA233. NCBI lineage: Bacteria > Pseudomonadati > Pseudomonadota > Gammaproteobacteria > Pseudomonadales > Pseudomonadaceae > Pseudomonas > Pseudomonas sp. SA233. Next base: position 5,672,946 of record NZ_CP096449.1, read on the forward strand.
ACCTGGGTCGACTGCGGGCGCTTGCCGGAAATCGGCGAGCGCGGCGGCTGCGGGCGACCGTTGAGGTTGTCCTGGTCGATCAGGTAGAACTCCAGCTCGAACGCGGCGCAGATATCCAGGCCCAGGTCATCGAACTTGCTCACCACCTGGCGCAGTACTTCGCGCGGGTCGGCGAAGAACGGCTGGCCATCCAGTTCGTGCATGGTCATCAGCAGCTGGGCGGTGGGGCGCTTCTGCCACGGCTCGTCCGACAGCGTGCCGGGGATCGGGAAGCAGATGCGGTCGGCATCGCCGATGTCCAGGCCAAGGCCGGTGCTCTCGACGGTGGACCCGTTGATGTCCAGGGCGAACAGCGATGCCGGCAGGTTGATGCCCTTCTCGTACACCTTGTGCAGGCTGGCCCGCTCGATGCGCTTGCCACGTACCACGCCGTTCATGTCGGAGATCAGCAGGTCGACGTACTGCGTGTCCGGATGGGCCTGGAGGAAGTCATTCATCTCGCTGGAAGAACTGGCGCACGGGGTTACCGACGTCATGGCTGTACATCCTTTGATTTGCTGCGGCGATGTGGGGGATACGGCTGGCGCCTCACGGGCGACGATGGTTGCAGCTGTTGTTCTTTTCACTTTCCCATCGTGGGGATTGGTTACCCGACCGGGCGCATTGATTCCCGGGGGCCGTTTCACTATAAAATGGCCAAAACGCAACAGACATTGGCAATTCGGCAAGCAGAGCGTGCACCAATGCAATATCAGATTACCCATGCCGACCTCTCCCTGGTCCTGGCCCTGGAACGTGGCCGCTCGCTGGCCAAGGCTGCCGAGTTGCTCAAGGTCGATGTTTCGACGGTGTTCCGCTCGATCCGCCGGCTGGAGTCGGCGCTGGGCACCGCCTTGTTCGTCAAGAGCCGCAAGGGCTACCTGCCGACCGACACCGCCCAGGCCCTGGCCGAGCAGGCCGAGCGCGCCGAGCAGGCGCTGGAGGCGGCGCGCATCGCCATGACCAGTGGCGAGCAGGTTGTAAGCGGCACGGTACGACTGACCTGTACCGAAGCGGTGATGCACAGCCTGCTGCTGCCGGCGCTGGCTGAGTTCATGCCCAACTACCCGGCCTTGTCGCTGGAGATGGGCACTTCCAACACCTTCGCCAACCTCAGCCGGCGCGATGCCGACATTGCCCTGCGCCTGACCAACACGCCACCGGAGCACCTGGTGGGCCGCAACCTGGGGTCCACTTCCTACGTGGTCTGCGGCCAGCCGCAGTGGCGCGAACGTCTGGCCGAGTCGCCTGCCAGCGTGCCGTGGATCGCCCCCGACGACTCGATGCAGGACCACCCTACGGTGGTCTGGCGCAACCAGCAGCACCCGGGGTTGAGCCCGCGCTATCAGTGCAGCGGCATGTCGACCATCGCTCAACTGGTCACGGCCGGGCTCGGCGTGGCAGCGCTGCCGGACTACATGGTGCATGCTCTGCCCGGGGTGGATGCGCTGAGCGGGCCGCTGCCGGGTTGCGACACCCAGCTGTGGCTGCTGACCCGGCCGGACTGCCGGGCGTTGCGCTCGGTGCAGACCTTGTTCGAGGAGCTGACCCCGCGGTTGCGTGACGCGATGCTCTGAGGTTATCGTCAGGCTCAAACGATAGGGTGTCTGTTCCGGCCCTTTCGCGGCTGAAGCCGCGAAGAAGGCAACACAGGGCTTGAAGGTAACCACCCGACAAAACAGCGCTTCCCTATTGGCTGGTGATTTTTTAAACTATCGAGTCCGCCTGCCCATTATCGGGCTGCACGCCCACCGCAATTGCTACTGAGGAAGACCATGGCCCGCGTAACTGTTGAAGACTGCCTGGAACACGTGGATAACCGCTTTGAGCTGGTCATGCTCTCGACCAAGCGCGCTCGCCAGCTGGCGACCGGCGGCAAAGAGCCACGCGTTGCGTGGGAAAACGACAAGCCGACCGTTGTTGCCCTGCGTGAAATCGCCGAAGGCATCGTCACCAACGAGTTCATCGCCGCAGAAGAGATCGTCACCGAGGATCCGGTATTCGCCGCGTTCGAGGACGAGAACAACGAGGCTGTCTGATTGATGCCAGGTCGACGTCGCACGGCGCAAGGCCCCCTTCCTCGGCAGGAGGTGAACCCATGCCGGGTATAGAAGCCTTGGCCGAACGGCTGTCGACCTACCTTGGCCCCGAACAGGTCAACCTGGTCCGGCGTGCCTATTTCTACGCCGAACAGGCCCACGATGGGCAGCGCCGCCGCAGTGGCGAGCCCTACGTGACCCACCCGCTGGCCGTGGCCAGCATCCTCGCCGACATGCACATGGACCATCAGAGCCTGATGGCGGCCATGCTGCACGACGTTATCGAAGATACCGGCATCGCCAAGGAAGCCCTCAGCCAGCAGTTTGGCGAGACCGTGGCCGAGCTGGTCGATGGGGTCAGCAAGCTGACCCAGATGAACTTCGAGACCAAGGCCGAGGCGCAGGCCGAAAACTTCCAGAAGATGGCCATGGCCATGGCCCGCGATATCCGCGTGATCCTGGTCAAGCTGGCCGACCGCCTGCACAACATGCGCACCCTGGAGGTGCTGTCCGGCGAAAAACGCCGGCGCATCGCCAAGGAAACCCTCGAGATCTACGCCCCCATTGCCAACCGCCTGGGCATGCACACCGTGCGCGTTGAGTTCGAGGACCTCGGCTTCAAGGCCATGCACCCGATGCGTTCGTCGCTGATCCACCGCGCGGTGAAAAGCGCACGCGGCAACCGCAAGGAAATCGTCGCCAAGATCGAGCATTCGCTGGCCAACTGCCTGGCCGCCGACGGCATCGAGGGCGAGGTCAGCGGCCGGCAGAAACACCTCTATGGCATCTACAAGAAGATGCGTGGCAAGCGCCGCGCCTTCAACGAGATCATGGACGTATACGCCTTCCGCATCGTCGTCGACAAGGTCGACACCTGCTACCGCGTACTCGGTGCGGTGCACAACCTGTACAAGCCGCTGCCCGGTCGCTTCAAGGATTACATCGCGATCCCCAAGGCCAACGGCTACCAGTCGTTGCACACCACGCTGTTCGGCATGCACGGCGTGCCCATCGAAATCCAGATCCGCACCCGCGAGATGGAAGAGATGGCCAACAACGGCATTGCCGCGCACTGGCTGTACAAGTCCAACGACGACGAGCAACCCAAGGGCAGCCACGCCCGCGCCCGCCAGTGGGTCAAGGGCATCCTCGAGCTGCAGCAACGTGCCGGCAACTCGCTGGAATTCATCGAGAGCGTGAAGATCGACCTGTTCCCTGACGAGGTCTACGTGTTCACGCCCAAAGGCCGCATCATGGAGCTGCCCAAAGGCTCCACGGCCGTCGACTTCGCCTACGCGGTGCACACCGACGTCGGCAACAGCTGCATCGCCTGCCGCATCAACCGCCGCCTGGCGCCGCTGTCCGAACCGCTGCAAAGCGGCTCGACGGTGGAAATCGTCAGCGCCCCGGGCGCGCGGCCGAACCCGGCCTGGCTCAACTTCGTGGTTACCGGCAAGGCGCGCACGCACATCCGCCACGCGCTCAAGCAGCAGCGTCGCTCCGAGTCCATCAGCCTGGGCGAACGCCTGCTGAACAAGGTGCTCACCGGCTTCGACAGCAGCCTGGAAATGATCCCCCAGGAGCGCATCCAGGCCATTCTCGCCGAGTACCGCCTGGAGCTGATCGAAGACCTGCTCGAAGACATCGGCCTGGGCAACCGCATGGCCTACGTGGTCGCGCGCCGCCTGCTGTCGGCCGAAGGCGAGCAGCTGCCGGCACCGGAAGGTCCGCTGGCGATTCGTGGTACCGAAGGGCTGGTGCTGAGCTACGCCAAGTGCTGCACACCGATCCCGGGCGACCCGATCGTCGGCCACCTGTCAGCCGGCAAGGGCATGGTCGTGCACCTGGAAAACTGCCGCAACATCAGTGAAATCCGCCACAACCCGGAAAAGTGCGTACAACTCTCCTGGGCCAAGGACATCACCGGTGAGTTCAATGTCGAGTTGCGTGTCGAACTGGAGCACCAGCGCGGCCTGATTGCCCTGCTGGCCAGCAGTGTCAACGCCGCCGACGGCAACATCGAGAAGATCAGCATGGACGAACGCGACGGCCGTATCAGCGTGGTCCAACTGGTGGTCAGCGTGCACGACCGCGTGCACCTGGCGCGTGTGATCAAGAAGCTGCGTACCCTGACCGGTGTGGTCCGCATCACCCGCATGCGTACGTAGTCCGCCAACCGCAAGGAGTCATCATGAGCAAGACCGTCATCAACAGCGACAAGGCCCCTGCCGCCATCGGCACCTACTCGCAGGCGATCAAGGCCGGCAACACCGTGTACATGTCGGGCCAGATCCCGCTGGACCCGAAGACCATGGAGCTGGTCGAAGGCTTCGAAGCCCAGACCGTACAGGTGTTCGAGAACCTCAAGGCCGTGGCTGAAGCCGCTGGCGGTTCGTTCAAGGACATCGTCAAGCTGAACATCTTCCTCACCGACCTGAGCCACTTCGCCAAGGTCAACGAGGTGATGGGCCGCTACTTCGAGCAGCCTTACCCGGCCCGCGCCGCCATCGGCGTTGCCGCGCTGCCGAAAGGCGCCCAGGTCGAAATGGACGCCATTCTGGTCATCGAATGATGCCCTCGGTGACGGGCACCCCGCCCGTCACCTTCCCTCCTTTGCAAGGTTATCCCCTCATGCGTCAAGCACTGCCCCTCGCGCTGGCAGCCCTGCTTCTGGGCGGCTGCGCCAGCCACAAACCCGAAGATTTCAACGGCACCTGGATCAATCAGGACGCCATCACCGCTGCGGTCAAAGGCGGCAGCTTGCGCCAGGCACTGAATGAGCATGGGCCGGTGCTAGAGTGGAAACTCGATGTCGCCACTCAGCAAGCGAGCTTCAGTAACGGCTACGAAGCCGTTGACGGCCAAATGGCCATCAACGAAAAGCAGATGCAGGCCAATTTCCAGGGCGACCTCGTCGAAAAACTGGCGCTTGATGGCAATGAACTGAAAACAACCGATCGGTCCGGCGCTGAGCAAACCTTCGTGCGCACCAAGCAGCCCGGCGATGCGCCATTGGGCGGCAGCTTCGAGAAGGCCCTGTACCAGGCCTATCTGGGCGGCAACTGGAAGATCGTCGAAGGCCAGGGCAAAGGTGCCAGCGTGCGCTTCGGCGACACCGGTAACGTCACCGGCCTGCCAGGGCCAGACCGTTTCGCCCTGTGCCTGGCGGGTGATTGCGCGACCATGGGTGGCAGCAATGACAGCCTGTGGTTGGAGCGCAACCAGCGTGGCGCGCCGTTCATCCTCAAGCGCGATGGCGACAAGCTGGAGATCTTCCAGGCGGTGAACCGTGCGCAGCCGGATGAAATGCCAGTGTTGGCGGCCGGCAAGCGCCAGTGGGTGCTGGAGCTGGACTGAAGCCTGCTGAAATCGTGGTCGAACTCACCGGCCTCTTCGCGGGTAAACCCGCTCCCACAGATACACCGCCAGGCTTGAAACCAGCGGTGTGCCTGTGGGAGCGGGTTTACCCGCGAAGAGGCCGGTAGACTCAGCGCACGCCTTTCAGGATTGCGGCATAGCCTTCCCTGTAACTCGGATACACCGGCGCCCAGCCCAATGCCCGCGCCCGGGCATTACTGCAGCGCTTGCTGCCGGTCCGCCGCACCCGCTGCTCATCCGACCACTCGGTTACCCCCATGTACGCCCGCAGCCAGGCCACCACATCGGCCAGCGGCGCCGGGTCATCGTCGACGCCGATGTAGCAGTCGTCGAGCACCTTGCCGTCGGCATCGGCCTGCAACAGGAACGCCAACAGGCTGGCAGCATCCTCAGCATGGATGCGGTTGCCATACAGCGGTGGCTCCTCGGCCACGCGATAGCCCTGGCGCACCTGACTGAGCAGCCACTCGCGGCCGGGGCCATAGATGCCGGTCAGGCGCACCACGCTGGCCGGGATGCCGCTGGCCAGCGCCAGCCGCTCAGCCTCCAGCATCAACCGCCCGGAATAACCTTCAGGCTCGGTGGCCGCGCCTTCTTCGATCCATTCGCCGTCCTTCTGTGCATACACGCTGCTGCTGGACACGAACAGCAGCCGTCGTGGGCATTGCCCGCGCTCGGCCAGCCAACCCAGCACATGGCGCAAACCGTCGACATAGGCTGCCTGGTAACCCGCTTCGTCGTGCTGGCTGGCCGCCACGCAATACACCAGGTAGTCCGGCGCGCGCTGCGGCCAGGTGTCGGGAATCGATGGCTCGGACAAGTCCGCTGCCACCGGCACGACCCCCGCAGGCAACTGCCCGACCGAGCGACGCAGGCCGCTCACCTGCCAGCCGCGCGCAAGCATCTGCCGGGCAAGACGCCCGCCTACATCACCACATCCCACCACCATCACGGAAAGGTCTGACATCTCTAAACTCCCTAGACCAATTGATCAGCCCGACCACGCTACACGATGGATGGCTAGACCATAGGCGAAAAAAGCAACAAGATTACTTTTGTTAACAAGAATTACTTGCAATAATGGCCGCCAAATTGTTCTCGGCCTACCTCGAGGCCTTGGAGAACGTTAACTTCATTCTTCATCAGGTCCGGCCAGCATGACACGTACTCAACCTTCCGCTTCGCCAACCCCGTCGCGCGCCTGGCGCGCCATCGCCGCGCTGACACTCAGCCTGGTGCTGGCCCCGGTGGCCATGGCCGATGAGCCAACCGCCAATGCTGCTGCGCCTGCTGCCGCTACCGCACCGGCTGCTCCGGCAGTTGCTCCAGCCGCAGCACCGGCTGGCGGTGCAGTTGCCGCCACCCCGGTTGATGCCCCGGTCGCTGCAGACCCGAGCGTCGAGGCTCTGGTTGAAGACACCTCGCTGGGCATGGCCCACGACCTGTCCCCTTGGGGCATGTACAAGAATGCCGACGTGGTGGTGAAGGCGGTGATGATCGGCCTTGCCATCGCCTCCATCATCACCTGGACCATCTGGATTGCCAAAGGCTTCGAGCTGATGGGCGCCAAGCGTCGCCTGCGTGGTGAAATCGCCCTGCTGAAGAAATCCGCCAGCCTCAAGGAAGCCAGCGACGTTTCCAACAAGGAAGGCACCCTGGCCCACACCCTGGTCCACGACGCACTCGAAGAGATGCGCCTATCGGCCAACGCCCGCGAAAAAGAGGGCATCAAGGAGCGCGTCAGCTTCCGCCTGGAGCGCCTGGTACACGCCAGCGGTCGCACCATGAGCAGCGGCACCGGCGTACTCGCCACCATCGGCTCCACTGCGCCATTCGTTGGCCTGTTCGGTACCGTATGGGGCATCATGAACAGCTTCATCGGCATCGCCAAGACCCAGACCACCAACCTGGCCGTGGTTGCCCCAGGTATCGCCGAGGCCCTGTTGGCCACCGCCCTGGGTCTGGTCGCCGCAATTCCGGCTGTGGTCATCTACAACGTCTTCGCCCGCTCCATCGCCGGCTACAAGGCCCAGGTTTCCGACGCCTCCGCCCAGGTGCTGCTGCTGGTCAGCCGTGATCTGGACCATCAGGGCAGCGAGCGTGTTGCCCCGCACATGGTGAAAGTGGGGTAAGCCATGGGCCTGCATCTCAACGAAGGTGGCGACGACCTCGCCGAAAACCACGAAATCAACGTTACGCCGTTCATCGACGTGATGCTGGTGCTGCTGATCATCTTCATGGTCGCAGCCCCCTTGGCCACGGTCGACATCAAGGTCGACCTGCCGGCCTCGACCGCCAAGCCGGCGCCGAGGCCCGAGAAACCGGTGTTCGTCAGCGTCAAGGCCGACCAGAAGCTGTACGTCGGTGACGATCAGGTCCCTGCCCCCGACCAGCTTGGCCCGATGCTCGATGCCAAGACCAAGGGCGACAAGGAAACCACCATCTTCTTCCAGGCTGACAAAGGCGTGGATTACGGTGACCTGATGGAAGTGATGAACAACATGCGCGCGGCCGGCTACCTGAAAGTCGGTCTGGTAGGTCTAGAGACGGCAGCCAAGAAATGACAAGAACGCGCTCGAACATGGCGCGCTACGGTGGCAGCCTGGCGATCGTGCTGGGCGTGCACGTGGTCGCCGTGCTGCTGACGCTCAACTGGTCGGTGCCCCAGGCCATCGAACTGCCACCGGCAGCCATGATGGTCGAGCTGGCGCCGTTGCCGGAGCCTGCGCCACCACCGCCCCCGAAAGCGGCGCCGCAGCCACCGGCACCGGTCGAGGAACCGCCACTGCCGAAGCTGGCCGAGGCACCCAAGCCCAAGATCGCCATTCCCAAGCCGCCCAAGCCAAAGGCCAAGCCACAGCCGCCCAAGCCCGAGAAAAAGCCTGAGCCGCCGAAGGAAGCACCGCCGACCGAACAAACGGTAGACGCACCGCCCAGCAACACGCCACCGCAGAAGTCCGCGGCACCGGCACCGAGCATTGCGTCCAACAGCAAAGCCCTGCCTACCTGGCAGAGCGACCTGCTGCGTCACCTGGCCAAGTACAAGCGTTACCCGGAAGACGCGCGCCGTCGCGGGCTGCAGGGCATAAACCGCTTACGTTTCGTGGTCGACGCCGAAGGCAAGGTGGTGTCGTACTCCATGGCCGGAGGTTCGGGTAGTGCCGCTCTGGACCGGGCGACCCTGGAAATGATCCGTCGGGCCGGCACGGTACCCAAGCCGCCACCCGAGTTGCTGAACAATGGCACGATCGAAGTCGTGGCCCCGTTCGTCTACTCGCTGGACCGCCGCTGAGACTTTTGTTTCTGTCACAAATCGGCAAGTCTGATAACGTGCGTCTATCGATTGCAGCCGCTATGCTGGGCTCGCAACTTCATGGACGCACGTTATGACCCTCACAGAATTACGCTACATCGTCACACTCGCCCAGGAACAGCATTTCGGCCATGCCGCCGAACGCTGCCACGTGAGCCAGCCGACCCTGTCGGTCGGTGTGAAGAAGCTCGAGGATGAGCTTGGCGTGTTGATCTTCGAGCGCAGCAAGAGCGCGGTCCGCCTGACCCCGGTCGGCGAAAGCATCGTCGCCCAGGCGCAAAAGGTACTGGAGCAGGCCCAGGGCATTCGCGAGCTGGCCCAGGCCGGCAAGAACCAGCTGACCGCCCCGCTCAAGGTCGGTGCCATCTATACCGTCGGCCCGTACCTGTTCCCGCACCTGATTCCGCAGCTGCACCGCGTGGCACCGCAGATGCCGCTCTACATCGAAGAGAACTTCACCCACGTACTGCGCGAAAAGCTGCGCAACGGCGAACTGGACGCGGTGATCATCGCCCTGCCGTTCAACGAAGCCGACGTGCTGACCCTGCCGCTGTACGATGAGCCGTTCTGCGCCCTGATGCCGGCTGACCACCCGTGGACAGCGAAAAAGACTATCGACACCGCCATGCTCAACGACAAGAGCCTGTTGCTGCTCGGTGAAGGCCACTGCTTCCGCGACCAGGTACTGGAGGCTTGTCCAACGCTGAACAAGGGCGGTGAAGGCTCCAAGCACACCACGGTGGAGTCCAGCTCGCTGGAAACCATCCGTCACATGGTGGCCTCAGGCCTTGGCGTGTCGATCCTGCCGCTGTCGGCGGTGCACAGCCACCACTACGCCCCCGGTGTCATCGAGGTTCGCCCACTGACCGCACCGGCACCATTCCGCACCGTAGCCATCGCCTGGCGCGCCAGCTTCCCGCGGCCGAAAGCCATCGAGATCCTCGCCGACTCGATCCGCCTGTGCTCGGTCGCCAAAGCCCCTGCGGAACAACCGGCCTGAGTCATGAGTGAGCTGTCGAAGGTCCCGGTGACGGTACTCAAGGGGGTTGGCGAGGCCATGGCGGAGAAGCTCGCCAAGGTCGGCCTGGAGAACCTGCAGGACGTGCTGTTCCACCTGCCCCTGCGCTACCAGGACCGCACCCGCGTGGTGCCGATCGGTCAACTGCGCCCTGGCCAGGACGCGGTGATCGAGGGCGTGGTCAGCGGCGCCGACGTGACCATGGGCAAGCGCCGCAGCCTGGTGGTGCGCCTGGGTGACGGCAGCGGTGTGCTGAGCCTGCGCTTCTACCACTTCAGCAACGCGCAGAAGGAAGGCCTCAAGCGTGGCACCCACCTGCGCTGCTACGGCGAAGCACGCCCCGGCGCTTCGGGCCTGGAAATCTACCACCCGGAATACCGGGCGCTGAACGGCGACGAACCGGCGCCACCGGTCGAGCAGACCCTGACGCCGATCTATCCGTCCACCGAAGGCCTTACCCAGCAACGCCTGCGGCTGCTTTGTCAGCAGAGCCTGGGCCTACTGGGCCCGCGCAGCCTGCCGGACTGGCTGCCCGACGAACTGGCGCGGGACTACCAGCTGGCGCCGCTGGACGATGCCATCCGCTACCTGCACAACCCGCCGGCCGACGCCGACCTCGACGAGCTTGCCGAAGGCCAGCACTGGGCCCAGCACCGCCTGGCCTTCGAAGAGCTGCTGACCCACCAGTTGTCGCAGCAACGCCTGCGTGAAAGCCTGCGTAGCCTGCGCGCGCCAGTGCTGCCCAAGGCCCAGCGCCTGCAGGCACAGTACCTGGCCAACCTGGGTTTCCAGCCGACCGGCGCGCAGCAGCGGGTGGCCAACGAAATTGCTTACGACCTCAGCCAGCATGAGCCAATGATGCGCCTGGTGCAGGGCGATGTGGGTGCCGGCAAGACCGTGGTCGCCGCCCTGGCCGCGCTGCAGGCCCTGGAAGCCGGCTACCAGGTGGCCCTGATGGCGCCCACCGAGATCCTCGCCGAACAGCACTTCATCACCTTCAAGCGCTGGCTCGAACCGCTGGGCATCGAAGTCGCGTGGCTGGCCGGCAAGCTAAAGGGCAAAGCCCGGGCAGCCGCCCTGGAGCAGATCGCCAATGGCGCGCCAATGGTGGTCGGCACCCATGCGCTGTTCCAGGAAGAGGTGAAGTTCAAGCACCTGGCCCTGGCGATCATCGATGAACAGCACCGTTTTGGCGTGCAGCAACGCCTGGCCCTGCGCAAGAAGGGCGTGGCCGGGGAATTGTGCCCGCACCAGCTGATCATGACCGCCACACCCATTCCGCGCACCTTGGCCATGAGCGCCTACGCCGACCTGGACACCTCGGTGCTCGACGAACTGCCACCCGGGCGTACCCCGGTGAACACCGTGCTGGTGGCCGATAGCCGCCGCTTCGAAGTGGTCGAGCGGGTGCGCGCCGCCTGCGCCGAAGGGCGCCAGGCCTACTGGGTGTGCACCCTGATCGAAGAATCCGAAGAGCTTACCTGCCAGGCCGCCGAAAGCACCTACGAGGAGCTGGGCAGCGCCCTGGGCGAGCTGCGGGTAGGGCTGATCCACGGGCGCATGAAACCGGCGGAAAAGGCTGAGATCATGGCTGAGTTCAAGGCCGGCAACCTGCAGTTGCTGGTCGCCACCACGGTCATCGAGGTGGGCGTGGATGTGCCCAACGCCAGCCTGATGATCATCGAGAACCCAGAGCGCCTAGGCCTGGCACAGCTGCACCAGTTGCGTGGCCGGGTTGGCCGGGGCAGCGCCGTCAGCCATTGCGTGCTGCTGTACCACCCGCCACTGTCGCAGATCGGCCGCGAGCGGCTAGGGATCATGCGGGAAACCAACGACGGCTTCATCATCGCCGAAAAGGACCTGGAGCTGCGTGGCCCGGGCGAGATGCTCGGCACCCGCCAGACAGGCCTGTTACAGTTCAAGGTCGCCGACCTGATGCGTGACGCCGACCTGCTGCCGGCCGTGCGCGACGCCGCCCAGGCCCTGATCGCACGCTGGCCGGAGCACGTCAGCCCGCTGCTCGATCGCTGGCTGCGTCATGGCCAGCAATATGGCCAAGTGTGACGCTGGTCCCATAATGGATCCAGATTTGCCCAGAGGCTGGTTATACTTCGCGTTTAAAGGAATCAGTGGATACGGACCATGACTGAAGTTGCCCTGGACACCGCAACCCCACACGCTCCCTCGGTCATCCGGCTGCTGCTCGACAAACTCGGCGTGGCCTACCGCGAGGTGGTCGAACATCCGCACCTGCCGGCAGCGTCGCGGGTACAGGCCGTGCTGCTCGACGACGAGGTCGGCGCCCTGATGGTGCTGTTCCCGCAGAGCCAGCTGCTGGACCTCAACCGCCTGGCCGAACTGACCGGGCGCAAGCTCACTGCGGTGTCGGTGCCTCGCCTGAAGCAGATGCTGGACAAGCACCAGCTCAAGGCCCTGCCGGGCATCCCGGCGCTGACCAGCTCGCCGTGCCAGTACGAAAAGAGCCTGCTCGACGCTGAAACCGTGTTTATCCAGTCTGGCGAAGCCGGCCTGCTGCTGGAAATCGAACGCGCGCACTTCAAGCGCATGCTGGTCAAGGCCAGCGCCAGCAGCTTCGGCCAGGAAGTCGAGGCAATCAGCCCCAACCTCGACCGCCCCGATGATGACACCCGGGAAATCACCAACGCCGTCCAGGCCTTCACTGCCCGGCGCATCCAGAAGCGCCTGGAAGAAACCATCGAAATCCCGCCGCTGGCCGACACCGCGCAAAAGATCATCAAGCTACGGGTAGACCCCAACGCCAGCATCGACGATATCACCGGCGTGGTCGAAACCGACCCGGCGCTGGCGGCACAGGTGGTGAGCTGGGCGGCATCGCCCTACTACGCCTCACCTGGCAAGATCCGCTCGGTGGAAGACGCCATCGTGCGTGTGCTGGGCTTCGACCTGGTGATCAACCTGGCCCTGGGCCTGGCGCTGGGCAAGACCCTGAGCCTGCCGAAAGACCACCCCCAGCAGGCCACGCCGTACTGGCAGCAGTCGATCTACACCGCCGCGATCATCGAAGGCCTGACCCGCGCCATGCCACGGGCCGAGCGCCCCGAGGCCGGCCTGACCTACCTGGCCGGGCTGCTGCACAACTTTGGCTATTTGCTGTTGGCGCACGTATTCCCGCCGCACTTCTCACTGATCTGCCGCCACCTGGAGGTCAACCCGCACCTGTGCCACACCTATGTGGAACAACACCTGCTGGGCATCAGCCGCGAGCAGATCGGTGCCTGGTTGATGAAGCTGTGGGACATGCCGGAAGAACTGTCCGCCGCACTGCGCTTCCAGCACGACCCGGCCTATGACGGCGAGTTTTCGGCGTTCCCCAACCTGGTGTGCCTGGCTACACGATTGCTGCGCTCGCGGGGGATTGGCTCGGGGCCACAGCAGGAGATTCCAGACGAATTGCTGGAGCGGCTGGGGATTACCCGGGACAAGGCCGAGGATGTGGTGAACAAGGTGCTCGAGGCAGAGAGCCTGCTGCGTGAGCTGGCTTCGCAGTTCCACGCACCTCACTGACATGATTGGCCCCTGTGGGAGCGGGTTTACCCGCGAAGATCGCGACGCGGTGCATGGCACCGGCGTTGCCGGTGTTCGCGGGTAAACCCGCTCCCACAGGGTATGAGTCAGCAGGCCTATTGAGTTTCAGCCCTTCTTCTTCGGCTTCAGGTACTTCATCAACCCCTGGAACCACATCACCAGCGCCGGGTTGCCCTTGATCTGGATGTGCTTGTCCTGAATCCCCTGCATGAACGCCAATTGCTTGTTACCTGCCTGCATGGTGGTGAAACCATAGGCAGCGTCCTTGAAGGCGATGGCGAACGCTGGCTGCGGGTGCGCGCCGCCCTTGCTGCTGACGCGTTCGTTGTTGACTATGAAGTGCCGGGCGACCTTGCCGTCCAGGGTCTGCATCTGGAACACCAGATCCTTGCCCTTGAGCTGCTGCTGGAACGCCGGGTTATTGCGGCTGGCCCTGGCCATCAAAAGCCCCATGGCCCAGAGAAGAAAGCGGAACTTCATCAACGCGCCTCGAATTAAAAGTGACTAAGGCGCGCAGTCTATCCTTTTCCAGAACTATTTATGCAAGTTCGAAACATTTTGCCTGCAGAAAGCACAACGGGCGCCCTGAGGCGCCCGCTTGGCTGACACTGGGGTTGTCAGGGAGCGATCACTTGCCTTTCTTGGCCGACTTGACGGGGGTGTTGACGCTGTCGCGCAAATTCTTGCCTGGCTTGAAAGCCACGGTATTGCTGGCCTTGATCTTGACCGGTTCACCGGTTTGCGGGTTCTTGCCGGTACGCGCACCGCGATGACGTTTTTCGAAGGTGCCGAAACCGACCAGGGTCACGGTGTCCTTGTCCAGGGCACCCGTGATGCTGTCGAGAATCGCGTTCAAAACCTGATTGGCCTTTTCCTTGGTCAGATCGGCCTTTTCGGCGATGACGGCGGCGAGTTCTGGTTTGCGCATAGTGAAGCCTCTTTGACGGAATTCTTGTTGTTATGCCGTGCTGCCCTGGGAGCAGCGCTCAAGGCACCGCAGGCTCTAATCTGCGGCAGACGGAAGTGAGGATGGCACGTGCACAGGGGCCGCGCCAGTATCTGGGCGGCCATTGTGCAAGCAACAACAGGATAAATCCGACAGAACGCCAGCTATTTACGCCATCAGGGCCGGCAGCTGGCGATTCAGGGCCAGCTTTTCCATCACGGCCGCCCCGGTGAGGGCGTAGCCCAGCAGCTTGCCCTCTGCATCAAGGCAGAGCACCTTGAGGTCACTGCCCTGCCCCTCTACCTGCCAGGTGCCTTCGTGGCCCTGGGGCGGCGGCGAGACCACCAGCGGGCAGGCCGGGGTTTTCACGGTGATCGGCATCGGCCCGTAGGCGACCGTTGTCGGCTTGCCGGCCAGGGTTTGCGCCAGGGCCCGGGCACAGCTCATCAGCGGCATCACATAAAGCAGGTTGATGCCATCGACTTCGGCACAGTCGCCAAGGGCAAAGATATTGGCGTGGGACGTGCGCAACTGGCGGTCCACGCAAACGCCGCGGTTGGTCTGCAGGCCAGCAGCGGCAGCCAGGTCGGTGCGCGGGCGCAGGCCGATGGCCGAAACCACCAGATCGCAGGCGATCACGCTGCCGTCGGACAAGTGCGCCTCCAGGCCCTGCGCCACCTGCTGCAGGCGGGTCAGTACCGGGCCGAGGTGAAAGCGTACGCCCAGGCCTTCCAGCCCGGCCTGCACGGCAGTGGCAGCGGCCGGGTGCAGCAGGGTCGGCATGACTTGCTCGCACGGCGCCACCACATCGACCTGGAAGCCGCCCAGGCTCATGTCGTTGGCGAATTCGCAGCCGATCAGGCCGGCACCGAGGATCAACACACGCTGTTTGCCGACGGCGGCTGCACGGAAGCGCGCGTAGTCTTCCAGGTCGTTGATCGGGAACACTCGATCGCCGCCATCACCTTCGATCGGCACCTGCACCGTCTGCGCGCCCCAGGCCAGCACCAGATCGCGGTATTCCACCGCCTCTTCACCTATCCACAAACGCTTGTGACCCGGGTCGATGCCGCTGATGCGGGTATGGGTGCGAATCTCGGCATTCAGTTGCTCGGCCATGGCGCCCGGCTCGGCCATGCTCAGGCCGTCGGCGTCCTTCTGCTTGGCAAAGCCGGTGGACAGCATGGGCTTGGAGTAGGAACGACCGTCATCGGCGGTGATCAGCAGCAGCGGCGTCTGCGCATCGAGCTTGCGAAATTCACGGGCCAGGTTGTAGCCCGCAAGGCCGGTACCGATGATTACCACAGGAGACGTCATGTCGTGCTTTCCTCGATTAGCCGATGGAGATCATTTCAAAGTCGCTCTTGCCCACGCCGCAATCGGGGCACAGCCAGTCTTCAGGCACGTCTTCCCAGCGTGTGCCGGGGGCGATGCCGTCGTCGGGCCAGCCTTCGGCTTCGTCGTAGATCAGGCCACAGACAATACATTGCCACTTCTTCATCAGGTCTTTTTCCTCGGTTCAAGCTGGAGCTTTGTGTTGCTGCTGATGGCCTCTTCGCGGGTGAACCCGCTCCTACAGCGACCGCGTAGCCTGTGGGACCGGGTTTACCCGCGACGAAGCCTGCGCGCAATTCGTGGGGCTTTGTAGCGGCCCTGTCGGCAGTATGCAAGCAGTTGGGGCAATCATGCTAAGCTCGCCGCCTCTCTGGTTGTAACAAGCAGACCGACGTGTCGTACGAATCCCCGCAAGCAGCCGCTGTCGCGTGGCTGCCGTATTCACGGCTGGCGACAGACATCGACCAGCCCACCCTTGACTGGCTGTTCGACGAGGGCTCGCTGACCCGCCGCCTGACCCGCCTGTCCAACGATCACTTCTCCGTCACGCCGCTATTCGAGGGCTGGCAGCCGCTGCGCGATGACGAATGCCAGGCACTGGGCATCGCCGCCGGTGCCGAAGGCTGGGTGCGCGAGGTGTACCTGCGCGGCCATGGCCAACCCTGGGTGTTCGCTCGCAGCGTCGCCAGCCGCAGCGCCCTGGAGCGCGGCGGGCTGGACCTGGAAACCTTGGGCAGCCGTTCGCTGGGGGAGTTGCTGTTCTGCGATCAGGCATTCATCCGCCACCCGATCGAGGTGTGCAGTTATCCACAGGCCTGGCTGCCGAGCGAAGCCGCCCATACTGCGCTGTGGGGCCGCCGGTCGCGCTTCGAACGTGGCGGCCTGGACCTGCTGGTGGCAGAGGTGTTCCTGCCAGCATTGTGGCAAGCGGCCAAGGAGGAAAACCGCTGATGTACATGCAACTGCTGAAGTCGCTCAACCGCCTGCACCCGCGTGCCTGGGACTTTGTCCAGCTCAGCCGCATGGACCGGCCAATTGGTATCTACCTGCTGCTGTGGCCGACCTTGTCGGCGGTGTGGATTGCTGGCAACGGTTCACCAACCCTGGCCAACGTGCTGATCTTTGGCCTCGGTGTGGTGCTGATGCGCGCCGCAGGTTGCTGCATCAACGACTTTGCCGACCGCAAGGTGGACGGCCACGTCAAACGCACCGCCGACCGCCCCCTGGCCAGCGGCCGGGTCCGCCCGCGCGAAGCACTGGCGCTGTTCGCCATCCTGGTCGGAGTGAGCTTCCTGCTGGTGCTGTGCACCAACAGCCGCACGGTGTGGCTGTCGTTCGGTGCGGTAGCTCTGGCGTTCTGCTACCCGTTCATGAAGCGCTACACCTATTACCCGCAGGTGGTGCTTGGGGCGGCGTATTCCTGGGGCATTCCCATGGCCTTCACCGCAGCGGGTGGCGAGCTGCCGGCCAGCGCCTGGCTGCTGTACATCGCCAACCTGCTGTGGACGGTGGGCTACGACACCTACTACGCCATGGTCGACCGTGATGACGACCTGAAGATTGGCGTGAAGTCGACCGCCATCCTGTTCGGCGATGCCGACCGCACCATCATCCTGACCTTGCAGCTGCTGTCGCTGGGCTGCCTGTTGCTGGCCGGCAGCCGCTTCGAGCTGGGTGGCTGGTTCCACCTGGGGCTGCTGGGCGCGGCGGCGTGCTTTGCCTGGGAGTACTGGTCGACGCGCAAGCTGGACCGGGAGTCGTGCTTCAAGGCGTTTCTGCACAATCACTGGGCGGGGATGCTGGTGTTCGTCGGGGTGGTGCTGGATTACGCATTGCGCTGAAAATTCTGGGGCTGCCTTGCAGCCCATCGCGACACAAGGTCGCTCCTACAGGGGATCGCGCATTCCTGTAGGAGCGACCTTGTGTCGCGATGGGCCGCAAAGCGGCCCCGGGATCTCAAGGCTTGGCAACGTGCCAGACGTCCTTCATGCCGTCACCGGTCATATCGCCGGTTTTCTTGTCCTTGACGAAGGTGTACAGCGGCTTGCCGTCATAGGCCCACTGCATCGAGCCGTCGTCGCGCTTGACCTGCGTCCACTTGCCCTCAGCTTTTTCACCAGCCTTGACCATCAGCGGTGGCCAGTTGGTGGCGCATTCGCCATTGCACATCGACTTGCCGTCCGCATCCTTGTCGAAGGTGTACAGGGTCATGCCGGCATGATCGACCAACATCCCGCCCTTCTCCATCGCATGGTCGGCCAAGGCCACCCCCGGGAGCGCCAGCGCAGTGAAAAGGGCCATCCAGCTCAGCGTTTGTCGTGTCATTGGATTCACCATTGTTTCGGGGGGATTGGGTTCAAGTTGCCGCAACCACGGCCCTTTCAAGCCTAGTTCAGTCACGGAATGTCGCCAGAACGGCCAACACCCTGTCACACAGCTGCAATAATTCCGTTATCTAATGCGGGCCAAGACACCGTATCCAGGAGAGGTTTTGAGCATGGTTGGCAGGAACATTCTGATCGTCGACGACGAAGCACCAATTCGCGAGATGATCGCCGTTGCCCTGGAAATGGCCGGCTATGACTGCCTGGAAGCGGAAAACTCCCAACAGGCCCACGCGATCATCGTCGACCGCAAACCGGACCTGATCCTGCTCGACTGGATGCTGCCAGGCACCTCCGGTATTGAGTTGGCCCGCCGCCTCAAGCGCGACGAGCTGACCGGCGACATCCCGATCATCATGCTCACCGCCAAGGGTGAAGAGGACAACAAGATCCAAGGCCTGGAAGTGGGTGCCGACGACTACATCACCAAGCCGTTCTCACCACGCGAGCTGGTCGCCCGCCTGAAAGCCGTGCTGCGCCGCACCGGCCCGAGCGACAGCGAGGCACCGATCGAAGTCGGTGGCCTGCTGCTCGACCCGATCAGCCACCGCGTGACCATCGACGGCAAGCCAGCCGAGATGGGCCCTACCGAATACCGTCTGCTGCAGTTCTTCATGACCCACCAGGAGCGCGCCTACACCCGTGGCCAACTGCTGGACCAGGTATGGGGCGGTAACGTCTATGTCGAGGAACGCACCGTCGACGTACACATCCGCCGCCTGCGCAAGGCGCTGGGTGAAGCCTACGAAAATCTGGTACAAACCGTCCGGGGCACCGGCTACCGCTTCTCGACCAAGAGCTGATCGAGCTGAAAGGCGCCAAGCTGCACGTCGTTGTACAAGGACCGTCAATTGAACCAGAACTGGCACGCGACCCTGATTCGCCACCTGCTGCTGCTGATTACCGTCTGCCTGATCGGTGGGCTGGTCAGTGGCTACTATGGCTGGAGCCTGGCCATCGGCCTGGCGCTCTACCTGGGCTGGACCCTCAAGCAACTGCTGCGCCTGCATGACTGGCTGCGCAACCACCAACCCGACGAAGCACCGCCCGATGGCTACGGGCTGTGGGGCGAGGTGTTCGACAGCATCTACCACCTGCAACGCCGCGACCAGCGTGTACGCGGCCGCCTGCAGGCGGTGATCGACAGGGTGCAGGAGTCTACTGCCGCACTGCGAGACGCAGTGATCATGCTCGACAGCGATGGCAACCTGGAATGGTGGAACCGCGCCGCCGAGACTCTGCTGGGCTTCAAGACCCCACAGGACGGCGGCCAGCAGGTGACCAACCTGGTGCGCCACCCGCGCTTCAAGGAGTACTTCGAGGCAGGAAACTACCTCGAGCCGCTGGAAATCCCTTCGCCGATCAACGACCGCATGCGCGTGCAGTTGCACATCACCCGCTACGGCAACAACGAGCACCTGATGCTGGTGCGCGACGTTACCCGCATCCACCAGCTGGAGCAGATGCGCAAGGACTTCGTTGCCAACGTGTCCCACGAGCTGCGCACGCCGCTGACGGTCATCACCGGCTACCTGGAAACCCTGCTGGACAACGTCGAGGACGTGAACCCGCGCTGGAGCCGAGCCCTGCAACAGATGAGCCAGCAAGGCTCACGCATGCAGACACTGCTCAACGACCTGTTGCTGCTGGCCAAGCTTGAGGCCACCGACTATCCGTCGGACAACCACCCGGTGGCGGTCGATGCCTTGCTCTGCGCGATCAAGAACGACGCCCAGGCTCTGTCCGGGCCCCGCAAACAGCGCATCACCCTTGAAGCCGCGCCCGGTGTGCAGTTGAAGGGCAGCGAGTCCGAGCTGCGCAGTGCTTTTTCCAACCTGGTGTTCAACGCGGTCAAGTACACCCAGGACGAAGGCAGCATCCGGATTCGCTGGTGGGCCGATGCCCAGGGCGCACACCTGTCGGTGCAGGACTCGGGGGTGGGCATCGATGCCAAGCACCTGCCACGTCTGACCGAGCGCTTCTACCGGGTCGACTCCAGCCGTGCGTCGAATACCGGGGGCACCGGGCTGGGGCTGGCGATCGTCAAGCATGTGCTGATGCGCCACCGCGGCAAACTGGAGATCAGCAGCGTGCCGGGGCATGGCAGTACGTTTACCTGTCACTTCGCGCCGGCACAATTGGCCAACGGCAAGGCTTGAGGGCCTCGGGGGCTGCTTGGCAGCCCATCGCGACACAAGGCCGCTCCTACACGGGATCGCGGAGCGGCCTTGTGTCGCGATGGGGCGCAAAGCGCCCCCAAAGAATCCATCGCCCTTTGCTTTTACGGTCCCAGCCGCTACATTGGACCCCCTGTGCCAGCAAGAGCTGGCACTTTTTTTCTCTCTATCTCGAAGACGGACCCCGTAAAAACTCCATCATGGACCCTTCCCCTGGTATCAGCCTCACCTCGTTATTCGCCGATTTCGGCATGATCATCTTTGCCTTGCTCCTGGTGCTGCTCAACGGCTTCTTCGTTGCCGCCGAGTTCGCCATGGTCAAGCTGCGCGCTACCCGCGTCGAGTCCATCGCCGAGTTGCATGGCTGGCGTGGCAGCATCCTGCGCAAGGTACACAACCAGCTCGACGCCTATCTGTCGGCCTGCCAGCTGGGGATCACCCTCGCCTCGCTGGGCCTGGGCTGGGTCGGTGAACCGGCGTTCGCCCACCTGCTCGAGCCGCTGCTGGCATACCTTGGCGTGGACACGCCCGAGCTGATCAAAGCGATCTCGTTCTTCGTCGCCTTCTTCGTCATTTCGTACCTGCACATCGTGGTCGGTGAGCTGGCGCCCAAGTCCTGGGCCATCCGCAAGCCAGAGCTGCTGTCGCTGTGGACCGCCGTGCCGCTGTACCTGTTCTACTGGGTGATGTACCCGGCCATCTACCTGCTCAATGCCAGCGCCAACACCATCCTGCGCATTGCTGGCCAGGGCGAGCCCGGCCCGCATCACGAGCACCACTACAGCCGTGAAGAACTCAAGCTGATCCTGCACTCCAGCCGTGGCCAGGACCCGAGCGACCAGGGCATGCGCGTGCTGGCCTCTGCCGTGGAAATGGGCGAGCTGGAGGTGGTCGACTGGGCCAACTCGCGCGAGGACATGGTCAGCATCGACGCCCATGCGCCGTTGAAGCAGATACTGGCGCTGGTACGCCGCCACAAGTTCAGCCGCTACCCGGTGTACGACGCCGAGCGTGAGGAGTTCACCGGCCTGCTGCATATCAAGGACCTGCTGCTGGAACTGGCCGAACTCGAGCACCTGCCCGAAACCATCGACCTCGACGACCTGGCCAGGCCGCTGGAGCGTGTGTCGCGGCACATGCCGCTGGCGCAGTTGCTGGAGCAGTTCCGCAAGGGCGGCGCGCACTTCGTGCTGGTGGAGGAAGCCGATGGCAAGGTGATTGGCTACCTGACCATGGAAGACGTGCTGGAAGTGCTAGTGGGCGATATCCAGGACGAGCACCGCAAGACCGAGCGCGGCATCCTCGCCTACCAGCCGGGCAAGCTGCTGGTGCGTGGCGACACGCCGCTGTTCAAGGTCGAGCGCCTGCTGGGCGTCGACCTTGACCATATCGAGGCGGAAACCCTCGCCGGTCTGGTCTACGAGACGCTCAAGCGCGTGCCTGAAGAAGAGGAAGTGCTGGAGGTCGAAGGGCTGCGCATCATCATCAAGAAGATGAAAGGGCCGAAGATCGTGCTGGCCAAGGTGCTCAAGCTGGATTGAGGGCCAGGGGGCTGCTTTGCAGCCCATCGCGACGCAAGGCCGCTCCTACAGGGGTTCGCGTATCCCTGTAGGAGCGGCCTTGTGTCGCGATAGGGCCGCAAAGCGGCCCCAAAAATCTCAGGGGTTACCCGCGGTAAAGTCAGGCAACCCACCAATCGGCCTGTCGAACCGATAAGGTATCGACTCCAGCGCCAACCCCACATTGCGCTGTACCACGAAATGCAGGTGCGGCCCGGTGCTGTTGCCGGTATTGCCCGACTTGGCCAGCATCTGCCCCTGCCGCACCCGTTGCCCCTCTGCCACCACCACCGAACCGCGCATCAGGTGCAGGTAGACGCCCATGGTGCCGTCCGGGTGCAGGATCCTGACGAAATTGCCCGAGGGGTTGGGGCCGCGCCCGCTCTGACTGTTCTCCGTCTTCACCACCACCCCTTCCCGCGCCGCGATGATGGTGGTGCCTTCGGGCATGGCGATGTCCATGGCGTAACGCCCCTTGGGCCCAAAATGACTGACCCGGCCATTGGGGCCCTGGGTCACGCGGAACGGCCCGCCAATCCAGGGGAATGCATAGCGGAAGCCCTGGGGCCGCTTGCCCGGGTCGCCCATGGCCTGTAGCAGGGTCGAGCGGTAGTTCAGCAGCATCCCGGGGCGCCCCCTGAGCACGCTGAGCATTTGCGTGGTGCGCGGCGGCAGTACGCGGCGCACGGTACGCGGGGCATTGCCACCTTGTGCGTTCACCAGGTTGTCCAGGCGCAACTCCACCTCCACTGGCACGTGTAGCTGGTTGCGGGCCGAAAAGCTCACGCCGCCGTTGAAGGTTATCGCGTTCAGCAGAACCTGGGCTTCGGGCACCTCGACCATAGGTACGCGCCGCACAAAGGTTTTGGCACCGGGGCCGGGCCGGTCGGAATAGGAGGTCACACGGCCATCATCGGTGATCTCGTAAATGGTCATGCCCAGGCTCGGCGCCGAGGCCATGAGCAATGCACAGAACAGCAGCAGGCGGGCGGGCATGATAGTGGCTTTTTGACAGTTATGGTTTGTCGAAGCCTAGCAGGGGGTTTTGCGACGGGTATGACAGTTGGTCGGATGGCCCGGGGTTGCGCAGCGTTTTGTAGGAGCAGCCTTGTGCTGCGAATGGGCTGCGGAGCAGCCCCGGCAATGCTTGCGGCGGCATTGATACCTGGGGGCTGCTTTGCAGCCCATTCGCAGCACAAGGCTGCTCCTACAAAAAGTGCGGTGTGAGGCTGCGGTCAGGCGCCCGGGGTGAAATGCTTCTGCGCCGTCCCGCGGGCAATCAGCCGCGACAGGTAGTCGAGCTTCTGGGCATCCTGGTCGACGAACTTGAAGGTCAGTTGCAACCAGTCACTGTCGGGCTTGGGTTCCAGTGCCGCGACGGCATGCAGGTAGCCGTTCAGGCGCGCAACTTCGGCGTTCTCGCCCTGTTCCAGGTCCAACACTGCGCCTTCCAGTACTTGGGGAAGCGCTTCGCCACGGCGCACCACCAGCAGCGCCTCTTTCAGGCTCAGCGCCTTGATCACGCACGGCTGCATGCCGCCGGCCAGGCGCAACTGGCCCTGGCCACGACCGGTCGGCGCGGGAGTGGCGGGCCGGGGGGTATTGGCCACTGGCCTGGCGGATGCGGTTGCAGGTGCCGGAGCTGGCGCCGCGACCTTCACCGCTTCAGGCTTGCCGGCTGTCAGCGCATTCAGCGAGTCATTGGCGAACGCCGAGTTGACCCGTGCCGGGCCGCTGGACATCAGGCTGTCGAGCTTGCCGATCTTGGTCAGGGCCTTTTTCACCTTGGTCAGCAACTGCTCGTTGGTGAACGGCTTGCCGACAAAATCGGAAACGCCCGCCTGAATCGCCTGGATGACGTTTTCCTTGTCGCCACGGCTGGTCACCATGATGAATTGCAGGTTCTTCAACTCAGGCTGCTGGCGGCACCAGGTGAGCAGTTCCAGGCCGGACATTTCCGGCATTTCCCAGTCGCACAGAACCAGGTCGAACGCTTCCTTGCCCAGCATGGCCATTGCCTTGCGACCGTTGACGGCGTCGTCGATGGTCATGCCCGGGAAGGCATTGCGCAGGCATTTGCGGACCAGATCACGGATAAACGGGGCGTCATCCACGACCAGCACATTCACTTTACTCATCGATACTCCTTCTGAATCCCGACTAGCCTACCGCCGAATAATGGCCACTTGCTACAACCTGGTCACGCCGGGACTTCTTCACATCGTTCGCGGGTGCCTGCCGGCTCCTCGACCGCAAACGAAAACGCCCGGCCAAGGCCGGGCGTCGATGCTCGGGAGCAACCTTACTTATCGTCAGGTTCAGCCGGAACATTAGCGTTTTCGCCGTCGGAAACAGCAGTGCCTTGCACTTCTGCCGTCATGCGCTTGAGGCCCATGTGACGCACGTCGGTGCCGCGCACCAGATAGATCACCAGCTCGGAGATATTGCGCGCATGGTCGCCGATACGCTCCAGCGAACGCAGGACCCAGATCACGCTCAGTACCCGCGAGATCGAGCGCGGGTCTTCCATCATGTAGGTCACCAGCTCACGCAGGGCGGTCTTGTATTCGCGGTCGATGGTCTTGTCGTATTGGGCCACCGACAGCGCCAGGTCGGCGTCGAAGCGGGCAAAGGCGTCCAGCGCGTCACGGACCATGTTGCGTACCTGATCGCCGATGTGGCGCACCTCGACATAGCCGCGCGGTGACTCGCCTTCCTCGCACAGCTGGATGGCGCGGCGGGCGATCTTGGTCGACTCGTCACCGATGCGCTCCAGGTCGATCACCGACTTGGAGATGCTGATGATCAGACGCAGGTCGGAGGCCGCCGGCTGACGACGGGCGAGGATGCGCAGGCACTCCTCGTCGATGTTGCGCTCCATCTGGTTGATCTGCTCGTCGACTTCGCGCACTTGCTGGGCCAGGCCCGAGTCGGCTTCGATCAGCGCAGTGACTGCGTCGTTGACCTGTTTTTCGACCAGGCCGCCCATGGCCAGCAGGTGGCTACGCACCTCTTCGAGCTCGGCGTTGAACTGCTGGGAAATGTGATGCGTAAGGCTTTCTTTGTTGATCATCGTTCGCTCCGCGAAGAAGCTGCAAGCTTCAATTTGTTCGTCTCGTTCCCTGGCCTGTAGGAGCGGGTTTACCCGCGAACACCGGCGAAGCCGGTGCCAGACACCGCGGCGCCTGCTTCGCGGGTAAACCCGCTCCCACAGGGGCCAGGCACCTATCCGGAGCGGCGATCAGCCGTAGCGACCGGTGATGTAGTCTTCGGTCTGTTTCTTCGCCGGGTTGGTGAACAGGGTGTCGGTATCCCCGAATTCGACCAGTTTGCCCATGTACATGAACGCGGTGTAGTCCGAAACACGGGCCGCCTGCTGCATGTTGTGGGTCACGATGACGATGGTGTACTTGGATTTCAATTCGTAGATCAGTTCCTCGACTCTCAGGGTCGAGATCGGGTCCAGTGCCGAGCACGGTTCGTCGAGCAGCAGCACTTCCGGCTCCACGGCGATGGTGCGGGCGATGACCAGACGCTGCTGCTGGCCACCGGACAGGCCCAGTGCCGAATCGTGCAGGCGGTCCTTGACCTCGTCCCACAGTGCCGCGCCCTTCAGCGCCCATTCGACCGCTTCGTCCAGCACGCGCTTCTTGTTGATGCCCTGGATCCGCAGGCCGTAGACCACGTTTTCGTAGATGGTCTTTGGGAACGGGTTGGGCTTCTGGAACACCATGCCCACACGACGGCGCAGCTCGGCCACGTCTTCGCCCTTGCGGTAGATGTTATTGCCATACAGGTTGATGGCGCCTTCCACGCGGCAACCATCAACCAGATCGTTCATGCGGTTGAAGGTGCGCAGCAGGGTCGACTTGCCGCAGCCGGACGGGCCGATAAAGGCGGTCACGCGCTGCTTGGGAATGTTCATCTGCACATCGAACAGCGCTTGTTTGTCACCGTAGAACAGGCTCAGGCCCGGCACTTCGATGGCTACGGTTTCTTCGGCCAGGCGCAGGCTCTGCTTGTCGCGGCCCAGGGCAGACATGTCGATGCCGTGGGTATGGGATTCTTGCTGCATGGTCAACTCCATACGCTAACAATTCGTTTCAAAGGGCCGCCCGGCTCACGGGCGGCACGCTTGCAATCAGGATCAGCTGTCGAGGGCCTTGTACTTCTCGCGCAGGTGGTTACGGATCCACACGGCCGAGAGGTTGAGGGCCGCGATCACCAGCACCAGCAGCAACGCCGTGGCGTATACCAGCGGCCGCGCGGCTTCCACGTTGGGGCTCTGGAAGCCGACGTCATAGATATGGAAGCCCAGGTGCATGATCTTCTGGTCCAGGTGCAGGTACGGGTAGTTCCCGTCCACCGGCAGTGATGGAGCCAGCTTTACCACACCCACCAGCATCAGCGGCGCCACTTCACCGGCGGCGCGGGCCACGGCGAGGATCATGCCGGTCATCATCGCCGGGCTTGCCATCGGCAGGACGATCTTCCACAGGGTCTCGGCCTTGGTAGCGCCCAGGGCCAGCGAGCCTTCGCGCACGGTGCGCGGGATACGCGCCAGGCCTTCCTCGGTGGCCACGATCACCACCGGCACGGCCAGCAGCGCCAGGGTCAGCGATGCCCACAACAGGCCTGGGGTACCCAGGGTTGGCGCCGGCAGTGCTTCGGGGAAGAACAGGCGGTCGATCGAGCCGCCCAGCACGTAGACGAAGAAGCCCAGGCCGAACACGCCGTAGACGATCGCGGGCACACCAGCCAGGTTGTTCACCGCGATGCGGATCAAGCGGGTCACCGGGCCCTGTCTGGCGTATTCGCGCAGGTACACGGCAGCCAGCACACCGAACGGGGTGACGATCACGGCCATGATCAGGGTCATCATCACGGTACCGAAGATGGCCGGGAAAATACCGCCCTCGGTGTTGGCTTCGCGCGGGTCGTCGCTGAGGAACTCCCAGACCTTGGTGAAGTAGGTGCCCAGCTTGGTGAACCCCGACATGGCGTTAGGCTGGATGGCGTGCACCACCTTGCTGAGGTTGATTTCCACTTCACGGCCGTTGCCATCACGGGCCACCAGGCTGTCGCGGGCGAAGGCCTGGTGCAGACCGGTCAGGCGGTCTTCGATGGCCTTGTAGCGACTGTTCAGCTCAGCGCGCTCGGCGTCCATGTCGGCCTGGGCGGCGGCGTCCAGCTTGCCGTCCAGCTCCAGCTTGCGCGCTTGCAGACGCAGGCGCTCGAGGCCATGGTTGATGGCACCGATGTCTTTCTTTTCGAGGCTTTGCAGTTCGCTGTTGAGCTGGTTGGCGCGCTTGAGGCGGGCCTGCAGCTCGGCCCAGGCCGCAGCGCCTTCGGCGACCACGCGGCCTTCTTCCTTGACGCTGACCAGGTAGCCGTAGAAGTTGCCCCACTCGCGACGCTCCAGGGCGATCAGGTCGGTCGGGTGCCTTTCGTCGACCAGCCAGTCGCCGACCACCCAGGTGAAGTCGCTGCCGTTGAGGTCGCGGTTGCCCACCTTGATCAGCTCACGGGTCATGAACTCCGGGCCTTGGTCAGGCACTGGCAGGCCGGCGCCCTTCAGACGGGCACGGGGTACTTCTTCCTTTTGCACCACTTCGCCAATGACGACATGGTCGGCCTGACCCGGCACCTTGTAGGTAGCCTGGACAAGATCGGCCGGCCAGAAGTGGCCCAGGCCGCGCACGGCAATCACCGCCAGCAGGCCAACGGTCATGATCACTGCCATGGCCACCGCGCCGCCGCTCATCCAGACGCCTGGGGCGCCGCTCTTGAACCAGCCTTTGAGGGAATCCTTTTTCACGGATCGCTACCTTTCTATCAAAGCGACGAGTATTTCTTGCGCAGACGCTGGCGAATCAGCTCGGCCAAGGTGTTCATGATGAAGGTGAACATCAGCAGCACCAGCGCGGCCAGGAACAGCACGCGGTAGTGGCTGCCGCCGACTTCCGATTCCGGCATTTCCACCGCCACGTTGGCGGCCAGGGTGCGCATGCCCTCGAACAGGTTCAGCTCCATCACCGGGGTGTTGCCAGTGGCCATCAACACGATCATGGTCTCGCCCACCGCGCGGCCCATGCCGATCATCAGCGCCGAGAAGATACCTGGGCTGGCGGTGAGGATGACCACGCGGGTCAGGGTCTGCCAGGGCGTCGCCCCCAGGGCCAGGGAGCCCAGGGTCAGGCTGCGCGGCACACTGAACACGGCGTCTTCGGCGATGGAGTAGATGTTCGGGATGACCGCGAAGCCCATGGCGATACCCACGACCAGGGCATTGCGCTGGTCGTAGGTTATCCCCAGGTCGTTGGTGATCCACAGGCGCATGTCACCGCCAAAGAACCAGTTCTCGAGGTGCGGGCTCATGGTCAGGGCGAACCAGCCGGTGAACAGGATGACCGGGATCAGGATCGCCGCTTCCCAGCCATCCGGGATACGCAGGCGAATCGACTCGGGCAGGCGAGTCCAGGCGAAGCCGGCCAGCAGGATACCGAGCGGCATCAGCAGGAACAGGCTGAACACGCCCGGCAGGTGGCCTTCCAGGTACGGGGCGAGGAACAGGCCGGCGAAGAAGCCGAGGATCACCGTCGGCATCGCTTCCATCAGTTCGATCACCGGCTTGACCTTGCGGCGCATGCCCGGGGCCATGAAGTAGGCGGTGTAGATGGCCGCGGCAATCGCCAGCGGGGCCGCCAGGATCATGGCGTAGAACGCGGCCTTGAGGGTACCGAAGGTCAGCGGCGACAGGCTCAGTTTGGGCTCGAAGTCGGTGTTCGAAGCGGTCGATTGCCAGACGTATTTCGGCTCGTCGTAGTTCTCGTACCAAACTTTGCCCCACAGCGCGCTGAAGGAAATTTCCGGATGCGGGTTGCGCAGGCTCAGCGGCAGCAGCTTGCCGCCTTCTTCGATGATGATGCGGTTGGCACGTGGCGACAGGGCCAGGATGCCAGGGCCTTCGGCGGCCGGTTCGACCAGCAGGGTACGGTGCGCGGTGCTGTGGAACACGCCCAGCTCGCCTGCGGCGTCGAGGGCGACGAAGCCCTTGCGGCGCTCTTCGGCGTCGATCTGCACGACCGCGGCCTTGCCCATCTGGAAGGTGCGGATCAGCTTGAAGCGCGATTCGCCATCCGGGTCACGGGCCATGAACCACTGGGCCAGGCCGCCCTTGGAGTCGCCGATGATCAGCGAGATGCCGCCGACCAGCTGGGCGGTGGCGGTAATTTCGGTGTCGGCGCTTTCAGACAGCTTGTAGCGGCCGTTGAGGCTCTTGTCGCGCAGGTTGAACACGTCCGCGGTGGCACGGCCGTTGATCACGTACAGCCACTGCTGACGCGGGTCGATGAAGATGTTCTTCACCGTTTCGGTCATCTGCGGCAGCTCGATGCGGTTCTGCTCGGTGGTGACCTCTTCGGTCATCATGTTTTCGGTGCGGGTCAACTCGACCACCTGCAGGTGCGCGCCGGTGGAACCGGCCAGCAGCAAGGTGTCGCCATTGACGTTTACGCTGACATGATCCAGCGCACGCCCCTGCTCGTCGAGCACGAACGGCTGCTCGCCGTACGGGTAGTCGATGCCGGGGTCGATGGTTTTCTTGTTGTCCGGGTAGGTGATCTTGTAGGTGTGGTGAAACACCAGCGCCTGGCCATTGGACAAGCCCAGCACCACCAGCGGGCTACCCGGCTGGTCGGCACTGATCGAAGTGACCTGGGTGCCTGCCGGCAGTGGCAGGTCGACACGCTTGAGCTCGTTACCGGTCTTGGTATCGAAGAACAGTGCCTGGCCCTTGTCCGAAACACGCATGCCCACCAGGTTCTGCTCTTCAAGCGCGATCATCAGCGGCTTGCCGGCATCCTGTTGCAGCCAGGTCGGCTCCAGGGCTTTCTTGCTGGTCAGCTCGGCGCCCTGGAACAGCGGCAGCACCACATAGGCCAGATAGAAGAAGATCAGGGTGATAGCCGCCAATACGGCAAGCCCGCCCACCAGTACATACCAGCGGGTCAGGCGGTCCTTTAGCGCGCGCATGCGGCGCTTGCGTTGCAACTCCGGCGTATTGAAATCAATCCGCACGGGCTGGGAGTTTTGGGTCATGTTGGAATTGGCCAGATCATTCATGCGCACACCCTAGCGGTCCCGTGTGACAAAAACATTACAAAGTGGTGACGCACGAAAGCCCGCCGCACAGGAAACCTGGCTTCGGACTGAAATTTCGTGGAAGAGGCCGGGCATCAGCGCCGGCCTCCCCCTCAGTTACTTACTTCTTTGCAACGTTACCGGCGTGGGACAGGCCCAGGTCAGCCAAGGTCTTGTCGACGACTTTGGCCGGCAGCGGAATGTAGCCATCCTTCACCACGACCTGCTGGCCGGCTTGCGACAGCACCAGCTTGACGAACTCGGCTTCCAGCGGAGCCAGAGGTTTGTTCGGCGCCTTGTTGACGTAGACGTACAGGAAGCGCGACAGCGGGTAGGTGCCGTTCAAGGCATTGGCTTCGTTGTCCTCAATGAACTCACCGCCTTCCTTCTTGGCCAGGGCCACGGTCTTGACGCTGGCGGTCTTGTAGCCGATGCCCGAGTAGCCGATGCCGTTCAGCGAGGAGCTGATCGATTGCACGACCGAAGCCGAGCCAGGCTGTTCGTTGACGTTAGGCTTGAAGTCGCCTTTGCACAGGGCTTCTTCCTTGAAGTAGCCGTAGGTGCCCGATACCGAGTTACGGCCGAACAGCTGTACTGGCTTGTTGGCCAGGTCGCCGGTCACGCCCAGGTCACCCCAGGTCTTGACGTCGGCTTTGCCACCGCACAGGCGGGTGGAAGAGAAGATGGCGTCGACCTGGGCCATGGTCAGGCCTTTGATCGGGTTGTCCTTGTGCACGAACACAGCCAGGGCGTCTACGGCGACCGGGATGGCGGTCGGTTTGTAGCCGTATTTCTGCTCGAAGGCCTGCAGCTCGACGTCCTTCATCTTGCGGCTCATCGGGCCGAGGTTGGCGGTGCCTTCGGTCAGCGCGGGTGGCGCGGTGGAGGAGCCGGCAGCCTGGATCTGGATGTTTACGTTCGGATATTCCTTCTTGTAGGCCTCGGCCCACAGAGTCATCAGGTTGGCGAGGGTGTCCGAACCGACGCTGGAGAGGTTGCCCGAAACACCAGTGGTCTTGGTGTAGGTCGGGATCGCAGGATCGACAGCGGCTACCGCGTTGGCGGTTGCAACGCCAGCGGCGGCAAAGGTGAGGGCCGCCATCAAACGCTTCAGTTTCATGCCTTGCTCCTAGCAGGAATATTGGGGTGTTGGATGGAACGGGCCCAAGTATCTGCAGGCCGCATGAATACGATATGACTTGAATATGACAATTGGATGAAAGGCCATCATCAAAAGCAGGTCTGGCCTCTTCGCGGCTAAAGCCGCTCCCACAGGTGCGGCATTGCCTTGAAGCCGGTGCGATTTCTGTAGGAGCGGCTTTAGCCGCGAAGAGGCCAGCAGCCTTAACGCTTGTTGGCCAGGAGGTACAGGCCAACAACCAGACCAACGGCACACAGCCCCGCCACATAGTAGGCCGGCGCCATCGGGCTCACTTTCAACAGCGCAGTCACCACCATCGGCGTCAGCCCGCCAAAGATCGCGTAGGCCACGTTGTACGAGAACGACAGCCCGCTGAAGCGCACCACCGCCGGGAACGCCTTGACCATCACATAAGGCACCGCGCCAATCACGCCCACGCACAGGCCGGTCACTGCATACAGTGGGAACAGCAGTTCGGGCAGGGTCGGCAGGCTGTGGTAGAAGGTCCAGGAGGTCGCCAGCAGCAGCAGGCTGCCGATCACGAACACCCGGCCCGCGCCGAAGCGATCGGCCAGGCTGCCAGCGCCGATGCAGCCGAAGCTGAGCAGCACGATGGCCAGGCTGTTGGCCTTGAGCGAGTCGGTGGGGCTGATGTGGTAGATGCTCTGCAGCAGCGCCGGAGTCATCAGGATGAGCACCACGATGGCGGCTGACAGCATCCAGGTCAGCAGCATCGACAGGATGATCGCGCCGCGATGGTCGCGCAGCACCGCGCGCAACGGCAGCTCCTCGGCCAGCGCCTTGCGCTGCTGCATCTCGGCGAACACCGGGGTTTCGTGCAGCCAACGGCGCAGGTACACCGAGAACAGGCCGAATACACCGCCGAGCAGGAATGGGATACGCCAGGCGTAATCGGCCACTTCCTGTGCGCTGTAGACGCTGTTGATCAGGGTCGCCACCAGCGAACCAAGCAGGATGCCCGCGGTCAGGCCTGCGGTGAGGGTGCCGCAGGCGTAGCCGGTGTTGCGCTCTGGCACGTGCTCGGACACGAACACCCAGGCGCCCGGTACCTCGCCGCCGATGGCCGCGCCCTGGATCACGCGCATCAGCAGCAACAGGATCGGCGCCCACATGCCGATCTGTGCATAAGTGGGCAGCAGGCCCATGATCAGCGTCGGCAGGGCCATCATGAAGATGCTCAGGGTGAACATCTTCTTGCGCCCGAGCAGGTCACCGAAGTGGGCCATGATGATGCCGCCCAGCGGCCGCGCCAGGTAGCCGGCGGCGAAAATGCCAAAGGTTTGCATCAGGCGCAGCCATTCGGGCATGTCAGCCGGGAAGAACAGCTTGCCGACCACTGTGGCGAAGAACACGAAAATGATGAAGTCGTAGAACTCCAGCGCGCCGCCCAGGGCGGACAGTGAGAGGGTCTTGTAGTCACTGCGGGTCAGCGGCCGCGAAGGCTGCTCGATACTGCTCGGCACGGAAGTCATCGCTCATTGTTCTCTTTGTGGGCATGCAGGCCGCTTGGCATGCGGCTTCTGGATTGGGAGACAGGCGAAGATAGCAAATTGCTGAGCTGCGCCGAAAGCGATACAAAATCCCTACACATATTCATGAATGCGCGGTCGTCGCTGGCCGTTATGCTCTATATACTGGCACTTCGTAGGAAAAGGTTGCTCCTAACGTGGGATGTTGTGCGAAAACGCCGGTCATTACTGTCAGGCGGTTTCGCAGAGTTTCCCTACGGCCGCCCAGTGAAACGAAATCGGCGTAGTATGTTTCAAGCTGAATCGTTTACCCGGCCTTTGCGCCACACCAACGAAAAGCGTCACGGGTCAGAGGCCCCATCGCATGATTGAGCTCGAACAAGAAGATCCAATCCCGCAAGGCGACCTGGCCTTGCAGATCACCGCACTCCCGCGCGAAACCAACGGGTTTGGCGACATCTTCGGCGGCTGGCTTGTCGCCCAGATGGATCTGGCCGGCACCGCCATGGCCAGTCGTGTCGCCGGCGGCCGCGTGGCCACCGTGGCCATCGATCGCATGGCCTTTCTGGTCCCGGTCGCCGTCGGCGCGCAGCTATCGTTCTATACCCAGACCCTGGAAATCGGCCGCAGCTCGATCCAGATGATGGTCGAAGTGTGGAGCGACGACCCGCTGTCCAGCGAATGGCGCAAGGTCACCGAAGCAGTCTTCGTCTTCGTCGCCATCGACGGCAGTGGCCGCACCCGCTCCGTACCTCGTCGCTGAGCCACGCCGGCGGTAAACTCATTGCATGTGCCCGGGTCCAAGGCCCACTGGCAATCAATGAGATGAATGCAATGGCTACCTTCCAGGTCGTAACCGAGCAACATGGCGAACTCAACTGCTGGCGTATCAGCAGTGACCACGCCGAACTACTGATCGCCCAGCAGGGCGCGCAGATCCTCAGCTACCAGCGCGTTGGCCAGCCACCGCTGCTGTGGCTGAGCGACCAGGCCATCTTCCGTAAGGGCAAGTCGGTACGCGCCGGTGTGCCGGTGTGCTGGCCGTGGTTCGGCAACCTGCAGCGCAACCCCCAGGCCGTGCAGGCCATGTACCACGGCGAACAGGCACCCGCCCACGGCCTGGCGCGCGCGCGCGACTGGCAATTGCTGGGTATCGAGGAGGCGGGCGAAGGCCTGCGCATCGAATTCGAACTGCCGGAAGCGCAGGGTGACCTGCCTGGCTGGCCTCATGACGTCGAGCTGAAGCTGGTAGTGGAGCTGGGCGAGGACCTGCGGCTGAACCTGACCAGCCGCAACATGGGCAATACCCCCGTGACCATCAGCCAGGCCCTGCACAGCTACTTCGCGGTCAGTGACGTTCGCCAGGCGCGGGTCGAAGGGGTGGAGGGGCTGAGCTATATCGAGACCCTGGCTGACTGGGAGCAGTGCCAGCAGAAGGGGCCGCTGGCGTTTGCCGGGGAGACTGACCGGATCTACCTGGCGACCCCGCAAACCCTGAGCATCGTCGACCCGCACTGGAAGCGGCGCATTACCTTGACCAGCAGTGGGTCGCGCTCGGCGGTGATCTGGAACCCTTGGACTGAACGGGCCAGGGAACTGCCAGACATGGCCGACGATGGGTGGCAGCGGATGCTGTGCATCGAGACGGCGAATGTGTGGGATGACCTGGTGGAATTGAAGCCTGGGGGCAGCAGCTCGCTGGGGGTCAGGATTGGCTGTGAAATGATCTGAGTCTTGCAGTGCCTATGCGGGCCTCTTCGCGGGCTTGCCCGCGAAGAGGCCAGTGCAGGCGTCAGAGGTCTGCGTCCTCCACCACCCTCACCTTCCCGGCATCCAGCGCATAGGCCGCATCGGCCAGGTCATTGCTGACCTTCTCCACCTTCAGCTTGCCGCTGACCCAGAGCGGTGTGTAGATATCATCGATCTTCAGACCCTTCGGGTAGCGCACCAGCACCAGCTGGTTCGGCGGTGGCGGCGGCACATGGATGCACGCGCCTGGGTACGGCACCAGGAAGAACAGCGTGCTGTTGCCCTTGGCATCGCTCTCCAGCGGCACCGGGTAGCCCCCAAGGCGAATATCCTTGCCATTCATGGCCGCCACCGTCTTGGTCGAGTACATCACCGCCGGCAGGCCCTTGCTCTGCTTCAGGCCGCCCTTGTCGGTAAAGGTACCCATGGCTTCCGGCGAGTTGTGATCGATCTCGGGCATTTGCTCGAGGGCCTGCTGGTCCGACTCGGGCATCAGCTCCAGCCAGTCGGTTTCAGGCAGTTCGGCATGGGCCAGGGCGCTGGCCAGCAACAGTGGGGCGAGGAAAAAGGCACGCATGAAAATGCTCGGCAACTCCAATGAATTGCCGGGCATTCTAACCACTAATCAGCGCTTCTTGATGAATCCGTAAATCACCAGAAGGATCACGGCACCGACCAGCGCGCCAAGGAATCCCGCAGCCTGCCCGGCCTGATAGATGCCCAGTGCCTGGCCGCCGTAGGTGGCCAGCAGGGAGCCGGCAATCCCCAGCAGGATGGTCATGATCCAGCCCATGCTGTCGTCCCCCGGCTTGATGAAGCGGGCCAGCAGGCCAACGATGAGGCCGATGAAGATGGTTCCAATGATACCCATGGCAATCCCTCTGCAGTGAAGATGGAACAAGCCAAAGCCTAGACAGCGCTTTGGCTCGTTGCCATTTCAGAGGGCAAGCCGCTGGTAGAAGTTCGATCAGTTGCCGATCAGGGCTTCTACTTCGGCAATCTTGCGCTCGAGGGTGGCCATGTCGTGGCAGCGCAGGGTGGCGTGGCCAACCTTGCGACCGGCCTTGAACGCCTTGCCATAGTGATGCAGGTGGCAGTCACCGATGGCAACTACCTTTTCCACCGCCGGCACTTCACCGATGAAGTTGAGCATCGCGCTCTCGCCGACCTTGGCGGTCGAGCCCAGCGGCAGGCCGGCGACGGCGCGCAGGTGGTTCTCGAACTGGCTGCATTCGGCGCCTTCGATGGTCCAGTGCCCTGAGTTGTGCACGCGCGGGGCAATTTCGTTGGCCTTCAGGCCACCGTCCACTTCGAAGAACTCGAAGGCCATGACGCCTACGTAATCCAGCTTTTGCAGCACACGGCCGACGTAGTCTTCGGCCAGGGCCTGCAGCGGATGCGCCTGGCTGGCGACCGACAGGCGCAGGATGCCGCTTTCGTGGGTGTTGTGCACCAGCGGGTAGAAGCGGGTTTCACCATCACGGGCACGCACGGCTACCAGCGACACTTCGCCGGTGAACGGCACAAAGCCTTCCAGCAGGCAAGGTACGCTGCCCAGCTCGGCAAAGGTACCGACCACGTCCTCAGGCGTGCGCAGCACCTTCTGGCCCTTGCCGTCGTAACCCAGGGTGCGGGTTTTCAGCACGGCCGGCAGGCCGATGCTGGCCACCGCGGCGTCCAGGTCGGCCTGCGAGAGGATGTCGGCGAAGGCCGGGGTAGGGATACCCAGGTCACGGAACATGCTCTTTTCGAACAGGCGGTCACGGGCGATGCGCAGCGCTTCGGCGCTGGGGTACACCGGCACGAACTGCGAGAGGAAGGCCACGGTCTCGGCCGGGACGCTTTCGAACTCGAAGGTGACCAGGTCGACTTCGTCGGCCAGCTGACGCAGGTGGTCCTGGTCGCCGTAGTCGGCACGCAGGTGCTCGCCCAGCGGCGCGGCGCAGGCGTCCGGCGCCGGGTCGAGGAAAGCGAAGTTCATGCCCAGCGGGGTACCCGCCAGGGCCAGCATGCGACCCAGCTGGCCGCCACCGATTACACCGATCTTCATGGGTTGAGCCTCAAGCCTGGCGCGGGTCTGGGTTGTCCAGCACGGTGTCTGTCTGCTCCGTGCGGAACTGCTTGAGCGCCGCGTGGTACTGCGGGTACTTGGCGCCGAGGATGCTGGCCGACAGCAGCGCCGCGTTGACCGCACCGGCACGACCGATGGCCAGGGTGGCAACCGGCACGCCGGCTGGCATCTGCACGATCGACAGCAGCGAATCGACACCCGACAGCATCGACGATTGCACGGGCACACCCAGCACCGGCAGGTGGGTCTTGGCGGCGCACATGCCTGGCAGGTGGGCAGCGCCACCGGCACCGGCGATGATCACCTCGATGCCACGACCCTCAGCCTCCTCGGCATACTGGAACAGCAGATCCGGGGTACGGTGGGCGGAAACCACCTTCACCTCGTAGGGAATGCCGAGTTTTTCCAGCATATCGGCGGTGTGGCTAAGGGTGGACCAATCGGACTTGGAGCCCATGATCACGCCAACCAGTGCACTCATCGTCGAGCCTCTCCTGCAAGCGCCTTCTGGCGCGCTAAAAGCAACAAGCCACGCAGGTGGGCCGGCGTGGCTTGTCATACGGATTCTAAATCGACCAGGTCGGCCGAAGGCGCGGGATTGTAGCGTATTTCAAGGCCCTGCGCCCACCCCCGCAAGCACATGTCGGATCAAAGGGCAAGCTGTCTCGCAGGACAACTTTTTCCTGCCGCCTCTGGGTGGACGAATACCAGACCCTTGTATCCCCGATCTCGAAAATTCAGGTACGTACATATGAGTGTTTCACGCCTCTTCGCGCTTTCGTGTGGCCTGGTACTCAGCTTGCAACTGCCAGTTGTTTCTGCTGCCCGCTCGCTTACCGTCACCGTCTATGTTCACGACGACCTTGCCGACATGAGCAATGAGCAATTGAACAAAGACTTCTTTCAGCATTGGCTGGACGAGATGCGCAGTTTCAGCCAACAGTCCATCGAGGTCATATTTCAACGCGAGGTAGAACACATTACCGATATTGCTTATGCAGGAATGCCGTCCGCTCAACTACTCGAGGCCTTCGCCCGGCAACTGCATGAACAACAGCGCCATCCATCCTTTTCCTTTATGGATAAACAGCTGCTGCTGACGCGCAACAGCTATGATCACAGCGGCCTGAACTACAATGCAGGCCTTGCCTATCAGAAGCAAAACACGGCTATTGCGTCGGCAGGTGCATACGGTGCTCCAGCCCATGAAATCGGTCATTTGCTAGGCGCCACCCACGAAGATGCCGAGCTGAAATTCAATGGCTGGGTGTGTGAAACGTACACCCACCCCCGTGTACCGGCCCGATCCAATTGCTACCGCTACAGCGACAAGAATCGCGCGAATATCGCGGACTACTTGAAATACAACTCAAACTGAAGCCTCACCTTGTGCGCCTGACGACTCAAGCTTGCGCCACAACAAGCGGACGTTGGCCTTGCGCACCAGTGCGCAGCGGTACAGACGAATTTCCAGTGGCACATGCCACTGGCTGCCGCCGCAGATCGCCAGTTCGCCCCGCTCCAGTTCGCCACGCATCGACAGGCGCGGCACCCAGGCTATGCCCATGCCCTCCAACGCCATGCTCTTGAGGCTGTCGGCCATGGCGGTTTCGTAGACGGTGGTATAGCGCAGGTTTCGCTGGCGCAGCAGCAAATTGACCGACCGACCGAGGAAAGCGCCGGCGGTATACGCCAGCAGCGGCACACTGCCCTCGCCTTCCAGGTCGAACAACGGCTTGCCGTCGGCATCCACGGCGCACACCGGCAACATTTCAGTGGTGCCCATGTGCAGCGACGGGAAGATTTCGGCATCCATCTGCAAGGCGGCATCCGGGTCATAGAAGGCCAGCATCAGGTCGCAGCCACCTTCACGCAATGCATGCACGGCATCTCCGACGTTGGTCGCAACCAGGCGGGTGGCGATGTTCAAACCATCGTTGCGCAACTGGGCCACCCAACGCGGGAAAAAGCCCGACGCCAGCGAGTGTGCAGCGGCCACCTGTACCACTTCACCCTGCCCGCCCTCCAGGTGATGCAAATGGCGGAGAATTTCGCTCAATTGGTCGACAACAGTACGCGCGGTGACGAGAAACAGCTGCCCGGCCTCGGTCAGTTCGATCGGCGTGCGGGAACGATTCACCAATTGCAGGCCCAAAGCTGCTTCCAGACTGCGTATACGCCGGCTGAAGGCAGGTTGGGTAACGAAACGCCGCTCTGCCGCCTGGGAAAAACTGCGGGTCGCAGCCAGCGCGCTGAAGTCTTCCAGCCATTTGCTTTCAAGGTTCACGAAGCACATCTCCTGGCGTGCACCAAAATGGAACACGCTCGAATCTCAATTGGCGTCACATGAAACACTATGCCGTTTGTGCATAGGTTAGCGTGCAACAGCATTGGCCGCAAAATCACCTTCAGGCCTAGGATTGGCGCCATTCCGGCATGTGCCGGGTCAAAATCGAGATGATATACATCATGTCCTCCGCTGCATCGTTCCGCGTCGAAAAAGATTTGTTGGGTACCCTTGAAGTTCCTGCAGATGCCTACTACGGCATCCAGACCCTGCGCGCTGCCAACAACTTCCACCTCTCCGGTGTTCCGCTGTCGCACTACCCGAAGCTGGTCGTGGCCCTGGCCATGGTCAAGCAGGCTGCTGCTGACGCCAACCGTGAGCTGGGCCACCTGAGCGATGCCAAGCACGCTGCAATCACCGCAGCCTGCGCCCGCCTGATCAAAGGCGATTACCACGACCAGTTCGTAGTGGACATGATCCAGGGCGGTGCTGGTACTTCTACCAACATGAACGCCAACGAAGTAATCGCCAACGTTGCGCTGGAGGCCATGGGCCACCAGAAGGGTGAGTACCAGTACCTGCACCCGAACAACGACGTGAACATGGCGCAGTCGACCAACGACGCCTACCCGACGGCTATCCGCCTGGGCCTGCTGCTGGGCCACGACGCGCTGCTGGCCAGCCTCGACAGCCTGATCCAGGCCTTCGCTGCCAAGGGTAAAGAGTTCGACCACGTACTGAAGATGGGCCGTACCCAGCTGCAGGACGCCGTACCGATGACCCTGGGCCAGGAAT
Organism: Pseudomonas sp. SA233; assembly: GCF_054792385.1. Classification (NCBI taxonomy): domain Bacteria; kingdom Pseudomonadati; phylum Pseudomonadota; class Gammaproteobacteria; order Pseudomonadales; family Pseudomonadaceae; genus Pseudomonas; species Pseudomonas sp. SA233. Next base: position 5,712,376 of record NZ_CP096449.1, read on the forward strand.
TCCGTGCCTTCGCCACCACCATGACCGAAGACCTGCAGCGCCTGCGCTCGCTGGCCCCGGAACTGCTGACCGAAATCAACCTGGGCGGTACCGCCATCGGTACCGGCATCAACGCCGACCCTGGCTACCAGGCCCTGGCCGTACAGCGCCTGGCTGCCATCAGCGGCCAACCGCTGGTACCGGCTGCCGACCTGATCGAAGCCACCTCCGACATGGGCGCCTTCGTACTGTTCTCCGGCATGCTCAAGCGTACTGCAGTCAAGCTGTCGAAGATTTGCAACGACCTGCGCCTGCTGTCCAGCGGCCCACGCACCGGCATCAACGAAATCAACCTGCCAGCGCGTCAGCCAGGCAGCTCGATCATGCCAGGCAAGGTCAACCCGGTTATCCCGGAAGCCGTCAACCAAGTGGCCTTCGCCATCATGGGCAACGACCTGGCCCTGACCGTCGCCGCCGAAGGTGGCCAGCTGCAGCTGAACGTGATGGAGCCGCTGATCGCCTACAAGATCTTCGACTCGATCCGCCTGCTGCAACGTGCCATGGACATGCTGCGCGAGCACTGCATCGTCGGCATCACCGCCAACGAACAGCGCTGCCGTGAACTGGTCGAGCACTCGATCGGCCTGGTCACCGCCCTGAACCCGTACATCGGCTACGAAAACGCCACCCGTATCGCCCGCGTTGCCCTGGAAACCGGCCGCGGCGTACTGGAACTGGTGCGCGAAGAGAAGCTGCTGGACGACGCGATGCTCGACGACATCCTGCGTCCGGAAAACATGATCGCTCCCCGTCTGGTTCCGCTGAAGGCGTAACCAGGCTGCTGTAAACAGTCTCACCAGGTCGAGGGACTAGACACCTCTCAACCTTTCAAAGGCCCGAGCCTATGCTTCGGGCCTTTTTTTTGCCTGAAGGATTTTGGGGCTGCTTTGCGGCCCCCCGAACATCGGCACACAACTTGCTCCATAATGCGTCCCAGGCCAACGGGATTACCCAGCATGCTGCACAGCCACCTGACCACCCTCAACGCGGTTTCGCTGATCCTCAACGTCTTCCAGGCAGACGGTTGCGAGGCGTCGGCGCTGCTGGCCGGCAGCGGCATCGGCCCGGCAGACCTGGGCCATGCCGATGCGCGTATCACCACCCAGCAGGAACTGCAGGTGTGCGCCAACGCCGTTGCCCGACGCGAAGATATAGGCCTGGAGCTGGGCCAGCGCATGCATGTGTCGTGCTACGGCATGCTCGGTTACGCCCTACTCTCCAGTGCCACTTTGGGTGACGCCTTGCGCTTGGCACTGCAGTATCCGGCACTGCTGGGAACAATCTTCAAGCTGCGTTTGCTCGATGACGGCCAGCGTGTCTGGTTCAGCGCCAGCGATTACCACGACAGCCCGGCGCTGACCGCCTTCAATGCAGAGTTCTGCCTGGTGTCGCTGAAGGTCATCTGCGACGACCTGCTCGGCCGCCCGCTGCCCCTGCTGGCAGCCCGTTTCGAACACCCACGGCCCGGTTACCACGCACTCTATGCCGAGGCATTCCAGTGCCCGGTCGGTTTCGAGGCCGAGGACAATGCCTTTGCCTTCGAACGGCGCTGGCTGGACACGCCACTGCCGCTGGCCGACCCGATTACCCACAAGGCAATGAGCGAACGCTGCCGGCGCCTGAACCTGGAATTCACCGGCCGCCAGGCCTGGCTGGGGCGGATTCGCCAACTGCTGGCGCAGCAACTGGATGCAGCGCCCGGGCTGGAAGGGCTGGCACGGCAGATGAACTGCTCCTCGCGCACCCTGCGCCGGCATTTGCAGGCGTTGGGCAGCAGTTATCAACAGCTGCTGGATGAACTGAGGTTCGAGCGGGCCAAACAGTTGCTGGCTGATGCGCAGATGCCGATCTACCGGATTGCCGAGTCCCTGGGGTTCAGCGAGACCGCCAGTTTTCGGCATGCCTTCCAGCGTTGGAGTGGTGTAGCGCCAAGCCATTTTCGCGGTTGAACTGTACCGGCCCTTTCGCGGGTGAACCCGCTCCCACAGGGATTGCACCCACTCAGGTGCAACACCGTACCTGTGGGAGCGGGTTCACCCGCGAAAGGGCCAGTACAGGCCACCAACAAATTCTGCCAATGAGCTTGGCCACATCGATCCCCTTTTGGCCACTTGCGTCGTTCTCCCCCACTGGCCCGCCCATGAAAATGGGCCCACGCCAGTACCCACCGGAGAACAACAATGCTGACGATCTATTCCGATGACCACCGCCTGCACCACGGCCGCTGCGAGCTGATCGACGGCAAGCTGATGCCCTGTTTCGAAATGCCGTCACGCGCCGACCATGTGCTCGACCAGGTGAAAAAGCGCAACCTTGGCGACATCCAGGGCCCCACCGACTATGGCCGTGCACCGTTGCTGCGCATCCACAGTGCCGACTACCTGGATTTCTTCGAAGGTGCCTGGGCGCGCTGGGCCGCACTGGGCCAGGAAGGCGACCTGCTGCCATTCACCTGGCCCGCACGCTCCCTGCGCCAGATAAAACCCACCGGCCTGCACGGTGAGCTGGGCTACTACAGCTTCGACGCCGGCGCACCGATCACCGCCGGGACCTGGCAGGCTGCCTACAGCGCCGCCCAGGTCGCCCTCACCGCCCAGGCGGCGATCCAGCAAGGCGCCCATTCCGCCTTCGCCCTGTGCCGCCCGCCAGGGCACCATGCGGCTGGCGAAGTCATGGGCGGCTATTGCTACCTGAACAACGCCGCCATCGCCGCCCAGGCCTTCCTTGACCAGGGCCGGCGCAAGGTCGCAATCCTCGATGTCGACTATCACCACGGCAACGGCACCCAGGACATCTTCTACAGCCGCAACGATGTGTTCTTCGCCTCGATCCATGGCGACCCGCGCGACGAGTTCCCGTTCTTCCTCGGCTATGCCGATGAAACCGGCGAGGGTGCCGGCGAAGGCTGCAACATCAACTACCCACTGCCGGCTGGCAGCGACTGGGCCGCCTGGAACGCCGCCCTGGAGGACGCCTGCCAGCGCATCGCCGCCTATGACGCTGAAGTGCTGGTGATCTCGCTGGGTGTGGATACCTTCAAAGACGACCCGATCTCGCAGTTCAAGCTGGACAGCCCGGACTACCTGGAAATGGGCAAGCGCATCGCCCAGCTCGGCAAGCCGACCCTTTTCGTGATGGAAGGCGGCTACGCTGTGGAAGAAATCGGTATCAACGCGGTCAATGTGCTGGAAGGCTTCCAGCAGGCCCAGCCAGGAGCCCGATAATGGTTCGACTCAAGCGTCTGCTCGCCCCGTTCATCGCCGCTACCCTGTTCACCGGTGCCCTGCAGGCCCAGGCCGAACAGCGCACCCTGAGGGTGTTCAACTGGTTCGACTACATCACTCCGCAAACTCTCACCGAGTTTCAGAAAGACAGCGGAGTGAAGCTGATCTACGACATCTTCGACACCAACGAGGCGCTGGAAGCGAAACTGCTGACCGGCAACTCCGGATATGACGTGGTAGTGCCATCCAACGTGTTCCTCGCCAAGCAGATCGAAGCGGGTGTGTTCCAGCCGCTGGACCGCAGCAAGCTGCCGAACTGGCAGCACCTGGACCCGGCGCTGATGAAGCTGATCGAAGCCAACGACCCCGGCAACAAATTTGCCGTACCCTACATGTACGGCACCGTGCTGATCGGCTTCAACCCGGCCAAGGTCAAGGCTGCGCTCGGCGACAACGCCCCGGTGGACAGTTGGGACCTGATCTTCAAGGAAGAGAACATCTCCAAGCTCAAGCAATGCGGCGTGGCCCTGCTCGACTCGCCGTCGGAGATCATGCCGCTGGCCCTGCAGTACCTGGGCCTGCCACCGAACAGCGACAAACCGGCTGATTACAAGAAAGCCGAAGCGCTGATGCTGAAGATTCGCCCGCACATCACCTACTTCCATTCCTCGAAGTACATGGCTGACATCGCCAACGGCGATATCTGCGTGGCAGTGGGCTACAGCGGTAGCTTCTCTCAGGCAGCCAACCGCGCCCGCGAGGCGAAGAATGGCGTGGTGGTGGACATGCGCCTGCCCAAGGAAGGTGCACCGATCTGGTTCGACATGCTGGCGATTCCGAAGAATGCGACCAACCCGGAAGATGCCCACGCGTTCATCAACTACTTACTGCGGCCTGAGGTGATTGCGCCTATCAGCGACTTTGTCGGGTACCCGAACCCGAACAAGGATGCGACCGACAAGGTCGACCCGGCGATTCGCAACAACCCCAACCTGTATCCTACAGCGGAGGCGATGGCCAAGCTGTATACCCTCAAGCCCTTGGCGCGGGATGCCGAGCGAGCTCGGACCAGGGCCTGGACACGGATCAAGTCTGGTACCTGATTTAGAGCCGGGGCCGCTAGGCGGCCCCATTCACTTTCTCCAGGCCTTGCGCAAGCGCATCAACGCATCGGCAATCTCCCCCTCCGGCACCGCTGCAAAACCCAGCACCAGCCCTGCCCTTTTATCCACAGGCACCTCGCTGTCAGCCAGCCAGAAATTGCTAAGCGGCGTCACCTCAACCCCCACCGCTTCAGCCTTGGCCACCAACTCCTGCTCCCGCGCAAAGTTATCCACATCCACCTTCACATGCAGCCCGGCCGCCACTTCCGGCATGCCGCTCAAACCCGGAATATCCACGGGCCAGCCAGCCTTCAGCACATTGCGCCGGCTCAACGCCGCCTTGCGCATGCGCCGAATATGCCGCTGGAAGTGCCCCCGGGCCATGAACTCGGCCATCACGCACTGGCTACTGACCTCCGAATGCCGCACCGCCAGCGCCCTGCCCTGGCTGAACGGCTGCGCCAGTTGTGGTGGCAGTACCAGATAGCCCAGGCGCAACGCCGGAAAGGCGATCTTGCCGAAGGTACCGACGTACAGCACCCGCCCGTGCCGGTCGAGCGCCGCTAGCGGGGCCAAGGGCGCACCGCTGTACCGGTACTCGCCGTCGTAGTCGTCTTCGATGATCCAGCCTTCGCTGCGCTCGGCCCATGCCAGCAGTTCCAGGCGTCGCGCCAGAGTCATGGTCACCCCGGTCGGGTACTGGTGGGCTGGCGTGACATAGGCCAGCCGGCAATCCGTCAGTTGCCCGAGCCGGCGACAGTCCATGCCATCCTCGTCCACCGGCACGCCACACAACCTGCCACCGGCCAGCGCAAAGGCATGCCCGGCTGCGCGGTAACCCGGGTTTTCCACAGCCACACCGTCGCCCGGCTGCAACAGCAACTGTGCACAAAGGCTGATTGCCTGCTGCGCACCACTGGTGATCACAATTTGTTCAGCGGTACAACTCAGCCCACGCGAGCGACGCAGGTAGGCCGCGATCAGTTCGCGCAGCAGCGGCTCGCCTGCCGGGTCACCATAACCCAACTGCGCCGGAGCCGGGTTGCGCCAGAAACCCGCCTGCAGCTTGGCCCAGACGTCGAAGGGGAACAGGTCGAACGCCGGAATACCGACGCGAAAAGCACGCGGTGCACCGCTTTTTGGGGGCGGCAGATGGTTACTTTTCAGGCGCTGCAAAGGCTCGCTGGAACGGCGCTTGCTGGATAAATCCTCAGTATTTTCTGAGGGATTTGTGGATAAGTCTGTTGATAACACACGGGATAACCCTGTGGATACTTTTGTGGATAGTTTTGCACTTGAGAGCTTCGGTAACTGGCTCACATAGGTGCCGTCGCCTACCCGGCTTTCGATGTAGCCCTCGGCATATAGCTGGTCATAGGCCCGCACCACACTGTTGCGTGACAGCGCAAGCATGGCGGCCAGATCACGAGTGGCCGGTAGCCGTGTGCCACTGCTCAGGCGCCCGTCCAGCACCCGCGCACGTAGCGCCTGGTACAGCTGCTGGCTGAGCCCGCGGCGGCGATCAAGGTCGATCCCGGCAGGGTCGAAAGGCAACAAGAGGGGGCGCTCGCTCATGGCATTGGACCTATAAAAACAGCTGTTAATGGCTCTTACTATGAACCAATAGCCTGCCTAGGATGGAGCCATCGCACAAGGAAACCGAGCATGTACAACAGCAAACCCCATCAGGAACACGACCTCGGGCGCCTGCACCAGCACATGCTCGACACCCGTCTGGCCATCCTGGTCAGCCAGGGCGAACAAGGCCTGCTGGCCACGCACCTGCCAGTGCTGGTCGATATTGCCGAAGGCGAATTCGGCACCGTCTATGCCCACCTGGCGCGGGCCAACCCCCAATGGCACGACCTGAGGCAAGGTGGCGAAGCCCTGCTGGTGTTCCCCGGCGCCGATGCCTATGTCAGCCCCGGTTACTACCCGAGCAAGGCCGACAACCCCAAGGTGGTGCCAACCTGGAACTACTTGGCCGTGCACGCCTATGGCCCAGCCGAAGTGATCCACGAAGCCGAACCCTTGCTGGCCATTGTCAGCCGACTGACCGAGCGCCACGAACAAGGCCGCGGCGAACCGTGGAAAGTCACCGACGCCCCGCGTGATTACCTCGATGCCATGCTCCGCGCCATCGTCGGTGTTCGCTTGCCCATCACCCGCCTGCAAGGCGCGCGCAAGCTAAGCCAGAACCGCTCTGAGCAAGACATTGCCGGCGTGCGTGAAGGCCTTAGCGCCAGCCCCGATTACCTGGATAACCAACTCGCGGCGCATATGCGCCAACTCTGAAGGAATAGCCCATGTCCAGCGTCACCCTGCGTCCTGTCACCACCCAAGACCATGCTGCCTGGCTTGCCCTGTGGCAGGCCTACTTGCACTTCTATGAATCCGAATTGGCCGAAGAGGTCAGCCTCAGCACCTGGCAACGTCTGCTCGACCCGAACGAACCGACCCATTCAGCCTTGGCCTGGGTCGATGGCAAGGCGGTGGGCATGGTCAACTTCATCTACCATCGTTCCAACTGGAGCATTGGCAACGCCTGCTACCTGCAGGACCTGTACGTGGACAGCGGGCAGCGCGGCCTGGGCATCGGCCGCCAACTGATCGAGCACGTCTACTCCCAAGCCAAGACCGACAACTGCATCAAGGTGTACTGGGTGACCCATGAGACCAACGCCACCGCCATCAGCCTGTACCAACAGGTTGCCGAGCGCTCGGGCTTCATCCAATTCCGCAAAGAGTTCTAAGGCCGAACATGACCGACGCATTGAACTGGAAACCCGCCGCAGTCCCACAGGCCGACCCTATCGACGGCCGTTTCATCCGCCTCGAAAAGCTTGACCCGGCGCGACATGGCGACGACCTCTGGGAGGTGTTGCAAGGCCCGGCTGCCGATCCGGTACTGTGGGACTACTTGCCCTATGGCCCATTTGCCGAACGTGCCGCCTTCGACTGTTGGCTGGAAGGCAACGCTGCCGGCCGCGACCCGCTGTTCTACACCGTCATCGACCGCACCAGCGACCAGGCCCAGGGCATCCTCAGCCTGATGTCGATCGTGCCCGACCACGGTCGCATCGAAATTGGCCACATCGCCTTCGGCGCCGCCATGCAGCGTACACCCAAGGGCACCGAGGCGGTGTACCTGCTGGGCAAGCTGGGCTTCGAGCTGGGCAACCGCCGGCTGGAGTGGAAGTGCAACAACGCCAACGCCCGCTCCAAGCGCGCGGCGGAGCGGTTTGGCTTTGTCTATGAAGGAGTGTTCCGCAAGCACCTGGTGGTGAAGGACCACAATCGGGATACGGCGTGGTATTCGATTACCGATGATGAGTGGCCAGCGGTGGCTGCTGGGTTCGAGCGTTGGTTGAGCGATACCAACCAACAACCTGGAGGTCAGGTAGAAACACTTGAGGCATGCCGTAACGGTTGAGAGTTGTGTTGGATCAGCCGGCCTCTTCGCGGGTAAACCCGCTCCCACAGGTACTGACCTCAGGCTTGCGGGGGCCTGTAGGAGCAGCCTTGTGCTGCGAAGAGGCCGGCAGATTCAACGCGAAAAAAAGGGGAGCATCCGCTCCCCAGAGGTTAACCGCTTGTAGATGAGGGCTTATCTCAGCCCTCGATCTCGATCAGGATCTCGCCCGGAGTCACACGGTCGCCCTTGGCCACGTGGATGGCCACGACCTTGCCAGCGATACCCGCCTGCACTTCGGTCTCCATCTTCATGGCTTCGGTGATCAGCACGGCCTGGCCGGTCTTGACCATGTCGCCTTCCTTGACCAGCACATCGACGATGTTGCCTGGCATGGTGGTGCTGACGTGGCCCGGGGCACTGGCCTGCTTGCGCTTGCTGCTGCCGCCGCCGACGAATTCGTTGAGCGGCTCGAACACCACTTCTTCCGGCATGCCGTCGATCGACAGGTAGAAATGGCGCTTGCCTTCGGCCTTCACGCCCACACCGGTGATGTCGACACGGTAGGTTTCGCCGTGCACATCGATGACGAACTCGGTCGGTACGCCTTCACCGCTGTGGGACGCCACTGCGCCCGCTTCAGGAATTGGCAGCAGAACCTCGGGAGTCAGGGTGCCGGCTTCGCGCTCTTCGAGGAACTTGCGGCCAATGTCAGGGAACATGGCGAAAGTCAGCACGTCTTCTTCGCAACGGGCCAGGGCGCCGATATCGGCACGCAGCTTGGCCATTTCCGGCTTCAGCAGGTCGGCCGGGCGCACGTCGATCACTTCTTCACTGCCGATCGCCTGACGGCGCAGCTGCTCGTTGACCACGCCCGGAGCCTTGCCGTAACCGCCTTGCAGGTACAGCTTCACCTCGTTGGTGATGGTCTTGTAGCGCTCGCCGGCCAGCACGTTGAAGAACGCCTGGGTACCGACGATCTGCGAGGTCGGGGTCACCAGCGGTGGGAAGCCAAGGTCTTCACGCACGCGCGGGATCTCAGCCAGCACTTCGTTCATGCGGTTGAGGGCGCCCTGCTCCTTGAGCTGGTTGGCCAGGTTGGAAATCATGCCGCCCGGTACCTGGTTGACCTGCACGCGGGTGTCCACGGCGGTGAACTCGCTTTCGAACTGGTGGTACTTCTTGCGCACGGCATAGAAGTACAGGCCGATTTCCTGCAGCAGTTCCAAGTCCAGGCCAGTATCGAATTCGCTGCCCTTGAGCGCGGCAACCATCGACTCGGTACCCGGGTGGCTGGTGCCCCAAGCGAAGCTGGAGATGGCTGTGTCGATGTGATCGGCGCCGTTTTCCACAGCCTTCAGCTGGCACATTGCGGCCAGGCCGGCAGTGTCGTGGGAGTGGATGAACACCGGCAGCGACTGCTCGGCTTTCAGCGCCTTGACCAGTTCGCCGGTGGCGAACGGGGTCAGCAGGCCGGCCATGTCCTTGATCGCGATCGAGTCGCAACCCATGGCTTCCATCTGCTTGGCCTGGTTCACGAAGGCTTCGATGGTGTGCACCGGGCTGGTGGTGTAGGCGATGGTGCCCTGAGCATGCTTGCCGGCAGCCTTGACCGCTTCAATGGCCACGCGCAGGTTACGCACGTCGTTCATGGCATCGAAGATACGGAACACGTCGATACCGTTGACTGCGGCCTTGGCGACGAACGCCTTGACCACGTCGTCGCTGTAGTGGCGGTAGCCCAGCAGGTTCTGGCCGCGCAGCAGCATTTGCAGGCGGGTGTTGGGCAGCGCGGCGCGCAGCTTGCGCAGGCGCTCCCACGGGTCTTCCTTGAGGAAGCGCACGCAGGCGTCGAAGGTGGCGCCACCCCAGACTTCCAGCGACCAGTAGCCGACCTTGTCGAGCTTGTCGCAGATCGGCAGCATGTCTTCGGTACGCATGCGGGTGGCCAGCAGGGACTGGTGGGCGTCGCGCAGGATCGTGTCGGTTACGTGAATTTTCTTGGACATTATGGGGTTCCTCACAGGCCTGCGTGGGCGGCGATGGCGGCGGCGATGGCCAGGGCCAGCTCTTCGGGTTTGCGCTTGATCGAGTAATTGGTCAGTTCCGGGTGGCTTTCGACGAAGCTGGTGTTGAACTGGCCGCTACGGAATTCCGGATTGCGCAGGATTTCCTGGTAGTACGCAGCGGTGGTTTTCACCCCTTGCACGCGCATGTCGTCCAGGGCCCGCAGGCCGCGGTCCATGGCTTCTTCCCAGGTCAACGCCCACACCACCAGTTTCAGGCACATGGAGTCATAGAACGGCGGGATGGTGTAGCCGGTGTAGATCGCCGTGTCGGTACGCACGCCCGGGCCGCCGGGTGCGTAGTAACGGGTGATCTTGCCGAAGCTGGGCAGGAAGTTGTTCTTCGGATCTTCGGCGTTGATGCGGAACTGCAGCGCGTAACCGCGGTGCTGGATGTCTTCCTGCTTGACCGACAGCGGCAGGCCCGAGGCAATGCGGATCTGCTCACGGACGATGTCGATACCGGTGATTTCCTCGGTGATGGTGTGTTCCACCTGCACCCGGGTGTTCATTTCCATGAAGTACACCTCGCCATCGGCGAGCAGGAACTCCACGGTACCGGCGTTCTCGTAGTTCACTGCCTTGGCCGCACGCACCGCCAGGTCGCCGATGTAGGCGCGCTGTTCGGGGGTGAGCTGTGGGCTCGGGGCGATTTCGATGAGCTTCTGGTTGCGGCGCTGGATCGAGCAGTCGCGCTCGAACAGGTGCACGACGTTGCCAAAGCTGTCACCGAGGATCTGCGCCTCGATGTGCTTGGGGTTGACGATGCACTTTTCCAGGAACACTTCCGCAGAACCAAAGGCCTTGGTAGCCTCGGAGATGACGCGGGGGAAGTTCTGTTCCAGTTCTTCACGGCTGTTGCAACGGCGAATACCACGGCCGCCACCACCAGAGGTGGCCTTTAGCATGACCGGGTAACCGATGCGGTCACCTTCGCTCAGGGCTTCATGTATATCGGCAACATTGCCTTCTGTACCCGGGGTTACCGGCACACCAGCGGCGATCATGGTGCGACGCGCTTCGGTCTTGTCGCCCATTCGGCGGATGACCTCGGCGGCCGGGCCGATGAACTTGATCCCGCGCTCGGCGCAGATCTCTGCCAGTTCAGCATTTTCCGACAGGAAACCATAACCTGGGTGCAGGGCATCACAGCCGGTTTCCACAGCCAGGTTCACCAGCTTGCGCGGGTTCAGGTAACCGGCCAGCGGCTCGGCACCAATGCTGTGGGCTTCGTCGGCGCGCTTGACGTGCAATGCATGGCGGTCGGCGTCGGAATAGATCGCCACCGAGCGAATGCCCATTTCGGCGCACGCACGCACGATCCGAACTGCAATTTCACCTCGGTTGGCGATCAGGATTTTTTTTATCACTGGAGTCTTCCCAAAGCCGTAGGAACAGTCGAGCCGGTTCTCCCGGTCGGCGCGTGACCAGACGTTGCTGGCCAGTCGCACATTCACCCTAGCGCTGAAGGTTGATAAACAAAAATCAATATTTGTTAGGGGCTGTATTAGCAAAAGCTTATAGTGCGGTAACAAGGTGTTGCCGAAGGGCGGATAAAAATGCGTAAGTCCTTGATGCGTATGACTTTGCGTCAACTGCAGATCTTCAATGAGGTATGCGATTTGCGTTCCTACAGCCGTGCGGCGGAAGAGATGGCGCTGACGCAACCCGCCGTTAGTCTACAGATCCGCCAGCTCGAAGAGCTGATCGGCCAGCCGCTGTTCGAGTATGTGGGCAAGAAGCTCTACCTGACCGAAGCTGCCGAGGCCTTGCAACGCGCCAGCCGCGATATCTTCGGGCGCCTGGAGAGCCTGGACATGCAGCTTTCGGACATGCAGGGCTCATTGCAGGGGCAGTTGAAACTGGCGATCGAGTCCAGTGCCAAGTACTTCGTGCCACACCTGTTCGCGGCCTTCAAGCAGCGTCACCCGGAGGTCAACCTGACCCTGACGGTGGTCAATCGCGCCCAGGCCATCCGCCGCCTGTCGGACAACCGCGACGACCTGATCATCATGTCCATGGTGCCGCAGGACATGGGCCTGGATTTTCTGCCGTTCCTCAACAACCCGATTGTCGCGGTGGCACCGCCCGAGCACCCGCTGTGCAAACTGGAGCAACTGCGCCTGCAGGACCTGGAGCCTCATACCCTGCTGGTCCGCGAACAGGGTTCGGGCACGCGCAAGGCTTGCGAGGAATACTTCAAGGACAAGCGCGTGCATTTCACCCAGACCCTGGAGGTGGCCTCGGCCGACGCCCAGCGCGAGTGCGTAATTGCCGGGCTGGGCATTGCCATGCTTACCCGCCATGCGGTCAACCTGGAGCTGGCTACCGGTGTATTGAGGGAGCTGCCGGTGGAAGAACTGCCGCTGTACCGCAGCTGGTGCGTGGTGCAGTCCAAGGCCAAACGGCAGTCGCCGGTGGCCTTGGCTTTCCTGGCGTTCATCCGCAGCGAACGTGCGCTGATCAGCGCGCTGGTTGAGCGTTTTTCGGGGAAGCTGCTGCCGACGCCTGCCAGACTGTGAGCTCTTGCAGTTCGGGGTAGTCCACTAGTTCGCGGAGCAGTTGACGTTGGTCGCAATAGCTCTCGATCGCGCGGCGGTATTCCATGCGGCGCTGATCCTTTTCCTGCTGCTTGCGAGCCTTGGCGCTGGGTTGGTACGTACCGTCGAAATCACGAGCCATTGCCTGTCTCCCAGATAGGATGCGGGAGTTTCAGACTGGCTTGAGTGGTTTACGGTTTGGCTGTGGAATGGTGACAAAACAGTGAAATTTATAGCGCCTGTGCCGGCCTCTTCGCGGGTAAACCCGCTCCCACAGGTGCTCACCAGCCTCAAGGACGGTGCAGTACCTGTGGGAGCGGGTTTACCCGCGAAAGAGCCGGCACAAGCAACGACAATCAGTCGTCGGTAGCCTTGATCGACTTGGGCGACAAGCGCAGGCTGCGCAAGCTGCGCTTCACGCTCTTCAGGTGGTTGACCAGGCTCGGCCCGCGCGCCATGGCTACGCCCATGGCCAGCACGTCGATCACCACCAGGTGGGCGATACGCGAGGTCAGCGGGGTGTAGATTTCGGTGTCTTCATGCACATCGATCGCCAGGTTGACAGTCGAAAGCTCCGCCAGCGGTGTCTGGCTTGGGCACAGGGTAATCAGGTTGGCGCCGCTCTCACGGACCAGGTTGGCGGTAATCAGCAGGTCCTTGGAACGGCCCGACTGGGAAATGCATACCGCCACATCACCCGGCTTCAGGGTCACCGCCGACATCGCTTGCATGTGCGGGTCGGAATAGGCTGCCGCGCTGAGCAACAGACGGAAGAATTTGTGCTGAGCATCGGCCGCCACCGCACCGGAGGCGCCAAAGCCATAGAACTCCACACGCTGCGCCTGGGCCATGGCAGTCACCGCCTGCTGCAGCGCCTGCGGATCGAGGTGCTCGCGCACTTCCATCAGGGTGTGCAGCGTGGTGTCGAAGATCTTCAGGCTGTAGTCGGCGACCGAGTCGTCTTCATGGATGGCGAACTGGCCGAAACTCGCACCCGCAGCCAGGCTCTGCGCCAGCTTCAGCTTCAGGTCCTGGAAGCCCGAGCAACCGATCGCGCGGCAGAAACGCACGATGGTCGGTTCGCTGATACCCACGCTGTGCGCCAGATCGGCCATGGAGCTGTGCATGACGGCAGCCGGGTCGAGTAGCACGTGGTCGGCTACCTTGAGTTCCGATTTGCGCAGCAGGTGGCGCGATTGGGCGATATGTTGCAACAGATTCACAGGCTGGACTCGGTTATGATCGGCTGGCCGGGTTGTAGCTTTCTTGTAGTTATACTACATGGACGCCAACCCGCCCAGTTAAACGAACGTGGAGAGTGGTGGTTTGACTATTCCTTGCGACATTCTGGTCTTCGGCGGCACCGGCGATCTGGCCCTGCACAAATTGCTTCCGGCGCTCTACCACCTGTTTCGCGAGGCCCGTCTGAACAACGCCGTGCGGATCATCGCGCTGGCACGACGCAACTTGCCACGTAACGATTATCTCAAGCTCGCCGAACGCCATTGCCGGGCACAGATTGCCCGCAACGACTTCGACGAAGAGGTCTGGCAGCGGTTTTCCGCACGGGTCGACTATTTCGCCATGGATGCTTCGCAAAGCGCCGACTTCGGTCGCCTGGCACGCTACCTGGGCGAGCCCGGCGGCTTGACGCGCATCTTCTACCTGGCCACCGCCCCCAATCTGTTCGTGCCGATTGCCAAGCACCTGCATAACGCCGGCCTGGCAGACACTGAGGCGCGCATCGTGCTGGAAAAGCCGATCGGCCACTCGCTGGAATCGGCTACCGCCATCAACGAAGCGATTGGCGCAGTGCTGGAGGAAAACCAGGTATTTCGCATCGACCACTACTTGGGCAAGGAAACCGTGCAGAACCTCATGGCCCTGCGTTTTGCCAACGCCCTGCTGGAGCCGGTGTGGCGCAACAACCAGGTTGATCACGTGCAGATCAGCGTTTGCGAGACCCTGGGTGTAGAGAACCGTGGTGCCTACTACGACCGCGCCGGGGCGACCCGCGACATGTTGCAGAACCACCTGCTTCAGCTGCTATGCCTGGTGGCCATGGAGCCCCCCGCGCAGTTCGAGGCCGAAGCGGTGCGTGACGAGAAAGTGAAGATCCTGCGGGCCCTCAAGCCCATCACTGGCCAGGACGTGCAGGACAAGACCGTACGCGGCCAGTATGGCGCCGGGCGCATCGGCGGCCAGGAAGTGCCGGCTTATTACTTCGAAAAGGACGTCGACAACGACAGCGACACCGAAACCTTCATCGCCATCGAGGCGCACATCGACAATTGGCGCTGGGCGGGCGTGCCCTTCTACCTGCGTACCGGCAAGCGCATGGCACGGCGCTCATCGCAGATCGTCATCCAGTTCAAGCCGGTGCCCCACGAGCTTTTCAATGGTGGCCAGGTCAACCAGCTGCTGATCCAGTTGCAACCGGACGAGCGCATCAGCCTGCGCATGATGACCAAGAGCCCGGGCAAGGGCATGCGCCTGGAACCTGTGGACCTGGACCTGAACCTGGCCCAGGTGTTCAGCCAGACCCGCCGCTGGGACGCCTACGAGCGCCTGCTGCTGGATGTGCTGGAGGGCGACTCGACGCTGTTCATGCGCCGCGATGAGGTGGAAGCGGCCTGGGCCTGGATCGACCCGATCATCAAGGGCTGTGAAGAGCACTTCCAGGCGCCGCGACCGTACCCGGCAGGCTGTAACGGGCCAGAGCAAGCCAACAGCCTGCTCGCCAGGCACGGCAGGCAATGGCATAGCTGAAGCACTGCCCTGCTCCCGTGGCAGGCGAAAGGGCAGAAAGTGGCCCAGCGCACTGGCGCTACTTTCAACCCGAAACAGGAGCAGACAATGGCCATTATCACCAACCTCGTTGCAATCAACGACATCGCTCACGGCAAGCAGGTTTTCAGGGTTCACGGCACCGTTACGGTCGCCTCCCCGGCCATCGAACCGGTGCTGGTCGAACCCAAGCTGCGCCACAGAGGTGGCTGGGAAGTACTTGAGCTTCAACTTCTGGAAAGCGGCGCAATCACTCCGCAGGTGCTGACGGAAAAAACCGTGGCTTTCGAGCGTGCAGGCGGCACTGGCTGGAAAACCGTGGAGATCATTCATGCAGACGGTTCGCAGCGCTGCGAAATTCGTACCATCGAGGCGATTGACTGAGCCGCTGCCGGCCGGGTCGCCCGAGCGGTGGCCTGGCACCTTCCATCGGCTCGATGAACGGGCATGTTGCAGGTGAATATTTATACAGTAGAGGTTTGCCCCATTTCCTGCCGCGCCCTAGAATGGCCCGATGCGCACAGACGACCTCTCCCTCCTGCTGAATTCCCTCAATGATGCCCAACGCCAGGCCGTAGCGGCCACGCTAGGGCGTCAACTGGTGCTTGCTGGCGCCGGTTCCGGTAAAACCCGCGTGCTGGTGCACCGCATTGCCTGGCTGATCCAGGTGGAGCAGGCATCGCCGCACTCGATCCTGTCGGTGACCTTCACCAACAAGGCCGCGGCAGAAATGCGCCAGCGTATCGAGCAACTGCTGGGCATCAACCCGGCGGGCATGTGGGTCGGCACCTTCCACGGCTTGGCCCACCGCTTGCTGCGGGCCCATTGGCAGGAAGCACGGCTGGTGCAGAACTTCCAGATCCTCGACAGCGACGACCAGCAGCGCCTGATCAAGCGGGTGATGCGCGAGTTGGGCCTGGACGAGCAGAAATGGCCGGCACGCCAGGCCCAGTGGTTCATCAACGGGCAAAAGGACGAAGGCCTGCGTCCACAGCATATCCAGGCCGGGGGCGACCTGTTCCTGTCGACCATGCGCGACGTCTATACCGCCTATGAGCAGGCCTGCGAGCGCGCCGGGGTCATCGACTTCTCCGAGCTGCTGCTGCGCGCCTTGGACCTGTGGCGCGACCACCCGGGCCTGCTGGAGCACTACCAGCGGCGCTTCCGCCACGTGCTGGTGGACGAGTTCCAGGATACCAACGCCGTGCAGTACGCCTGGCTGCGCCTGCTGGCGCGCGGCGGTGACAGCCTGATGGCGGTGGGCGATGACGACCAGTCGATCTACGGCTGGCGCGGTGCCAAGATCGAGAACATTCACCAGTACACTGCCGACTTCCCCGACGCCGAGATGATCCGCCTGGAGCAGAACTACCGCTCCACCGGTGGCATCCTCAAGGCGGCGAACGCGCTGATCGCCAACAACAGCGGGCGCCTGGGCAAAGAGCTGTGGACCGACATGGGTGAAGGCGAACCGCTGACCCTGTATGCGGCCTACAACGAGCACGACGAAGCGCGCTACGTGGTGGAAACCATCGAGAGCCTGGTCAAGAAGGGCAATGCGCGCAACGAGATCGCCATACTGTACCGTTCCAACGCCCAGTCGCGGGTGCTGGAAGAAGCCCTGCTGCGCGAACGCATCCCCTACCGCATCTATGGCGGTCAGCGCTTCTTCGAGCGCGCCGAAATCAAGAACGCCATGGCTTACCTGCGGCTGATCGAAGGCCGCGGTAACGATGCTGCCCTGGAACGGGTGATCAACGTGCCGCCACGTGGCATTGGCGAAAAAACTGTCGAAGCCATACGCGAGCACGCCCGCCACAGCCAGCTGTCGATGTGGGAAGCAATGTGCCAGCTGCTTGCCGCCAAAGCCCTGAAAGGCCGCGCTGCCAGTGCCCTGGGTGCATTCATCGAGCTGATCGAGGGGTTGGCTGCCAAGGTCGTGGACATGCCGCTGCATACCATGACCCAAACCACCATCGAGCAGTCCGGGCTGATCATCTACCACCAGGAAGAAAAGGGTGAGAAGGGCCAGGCACGGGTAGAAAACCTTGAGGAACTGGTCAGCGCGGCTCGCAACTTCGAGTCCACCGACGAAGACGCCGACCTCTCGCCTCTCTCGGCATTCCTTGGCCACGCCTCGCTCGAAGCAGGCGATACACAGGCCGACGAACATGAAGACAGCGTCCAGCTGATGACCTTGCACAGCGCCAAGGGCCTGGAGTTCCCGTATGTGTTCCTGGTGGGCATGGAAGAAGGCCTGTTCCCGCACAAGATGAGCCTGGAAGAGCCTGGCCGCCTGGAAGAGGAACGCCGCCTGGCTTATGTGGGCATCACCCGCGCCATGCGCCAGCTGGTCATGACCTACGCCGAAACGCGTCGCCTGTATGGCAGCGAGACCTACAACAAGGTGTCACGTTTCGTACGCGAAATTCCGGCAGGCCTGGTTCAGGAAGTGCGCCTTTCCAACAGCGTCAGCCGCCCGTTCGGCGGGGCCAAGACGGCCACGAACAGCAACCTGTTTGCCAATGCCAGCATTCCGCAGACCGCGTTCAACCTTGGCCAACGTGTGCAGCATGCGGTGTTTGGCGAGGGTGTGATCCTCAACTTCGAGGGCTCCGGCGCCCAGGCGCGTGTGCAGGTGAATTTTGCCGAAGGCAGCAAGTGGCTGATGCTGGGGTATGCCAAGCTCGAGGCCATCTGAAAGTCTGCGCGGTCCCTTGTAGGAGCGGCCTTTGTGGGAGCGGCCTTGTCGCGAAAGGGCCGCAAAGCGGCCCCACGATTGTGGCTTTGACGCTGATATCTCGGGGCTGCTTCGCAGCCCTATCGCGACACAAGGCCGCTCCCACAAGTATTGCGCCAGCATTCCGAGGGCAGGTCGTGCCGGGTTTGTAACATTCAGGCAAAAGCTCGAAACATTATGTCGCTGGTCATGTGCCCGGGAACCTGTGCACCATGACGCGCGTGCAATCCACAACAGGGGATATCCCACTTATGCAACGTTTTCTTAGCATCGCTCTGGCGCTCTGCGTCGGCCTGACGCTGAGCCTGGACGCCAACGCCAAGCGTTTTGGCGGCGGCAAGAGCTCGGGCTCCGCGCCTATTCACCAGACCCGCCAGGCCACGCCAACCACGCCTGCCGCCGCGCCGACCGCACCTGGCCGTGCCGCTCCGGCCGCCAGCGGTGCTTCGCGCTGGTTGGGCCCTCTGGCCGGCCTCGCCGCCGGTGGCCTGCTGGCTTCCATGTTCATGGGCGACGGTTTCGAAGGCTTCCAGATCATGGACTTCCTGATCGTGGCGCTCATCGCCTTCCTGGTGTTCCGCTTCATCGCCGCGCGCCGTCGCCAGCAGCAGCCGCAAATGGCCATGCCGGGCCATGCGCCGATGCAGCGTGAAACTCACGCGCAGCCTGCCCAGCCGTCGATCTTCGGCGGTTCGGCAGCACCTGCTGCCGCAGCCGCCCCGGTGATCAACGCCCCGGCCTGGTTCAACGAGCAGAACTTCCTGGCTGCTGCCCGTAACCACTTCCAGGCGCTGCAGCAGCACTGGGACGCCAACGAGATGGACAAGATCGCCGAGTTCGTCACCCCGCAGATGCTCGAGTTCCTCAAGCGCGAGCGCGCCGAACTGGGTGATGGCTTCCAGTCCACCTACATCGACAACCTCGAGGTACAGCTGGACGGTGTCGACGACCGCGCCGACCGTACCGACGCCACCCTCACCTTCCGTGGCGTGTCGAAGAACTCGCGCTTCGACCAGGGCGAAGTGTTCAGCGAAAGCTGGCACATGGTTCGCGCCCAGGGCGAAAACCAGCCTTGGCTGGTGGCCGGTATCCGTCAAAACGGCTAACCGCTGCGTGCTGCACAAAAAACCCCGGGCCTGTCCCGGGGTTTTTGCTTTTGCCAGAGTGGCCTACTAGGGTATAACGCGCAGCGTTGTCATCTAGGTCAGAGGAAGTGAACCGTGGAAGAAGTGATCGAACAACTCCGTGAAGCCAACGAGCCAGTGCCGGTGCCCCTTGAGCTTCCCGACGAGGACCTGCTGGTCGAAATCGAAGAAGAGCTGTTCATCAACATTCCGTTCGTGTTCAAAGAGTTCCTGCTGACCGTCAGTGACGTGGTGTATGGCTCACTGGAGCCGGTGACCGTTACCGACCCACAGTCACATACCTACCTGCCCGACGTCGCCGCCAACGCCTGGGATGCCGGCGTACCGCGTGACCTGATTCCACTGTGCCAGGACGGCGACAACTACTACTGCGTCGAAGAGGATGGCACCGTGGTGCTGTGGGATGCCGAAGAGGAAATCGTCGGTGAAGACAGCTGGGAATCGGTTTGGCACTGGGCGCGGGATGTCTGGCTGGAGAGCTGATTTCGATCTCTGATCTGGTGCTGCTTGTGCCTGCCTCTTCGCGGGTAAACCCGCTCCCACAGGTATTGCACAGGTGCTGATCATTGTGCAGTACCTTTGGGAGCGGGTTTACCCGCGAAGAGGCAGGCACAGAAATGGGAAACTTATGGCCTAGTGCCACCGGCATAGTTAAAATCGCCAGGCTTTCTGCGCCTGGCGACATCGTTACCGCTCCATCCCCTCGGACGACGGTGAAATCTTGCGCAGGGAGCATTGCTCTCTTCAGTGCGTATTCTCGCGGCTGTTCTCCAGCGTCTCCAGCAAGGCAATCTGCATGCGCGTATGCACGCGGATAAACCAGCGCCACAGCAAGGCCACCACCACCGCAGCCACCACGGCGATCACCAGCAGCAGCTCGCTGGTCGGTAGAATGCTCGCCGACAGCGCCGATAGCAGCAGGAAAATCACCAGCAGCGACAACAACGGGATCACCTCGGCAATAACTCGGCGCACGCGCTGAGTATGCCGTCCGGCCGTTTCCGGTTTGACGCCCATCTCCGCCAGCAGCATCGACAGCGCCTTGAGCTTTCGATAGGCGGCAATCAGGAATGGCAGCGACAGCAATAGCGCTGCGCCCCAGATCAGCGCTTTCTGTTGGCTGGTATCGCTGACCCACTCGCTGAGCCAGTTGCCGATCCGCCCGGCGAAATAGCCACCACTGAAGAAGATGGCGATCACCAGCGCCAGGTTCACCCCAACCTGCAACAGGATGCGCCGGATCATCGCCGCGAGCATGGCGCTCTCGCCTTGCGGCTGGATGCTCCGCAACCATTCGCCATACAACGACAACACCCGCGCCAGGCGGCTGGGCACCACCTTGCCCAGCTTGAGCGACAGCGGGTCGGCGGCACGGATCAGGTAGGGTGTCAGCAGCGTCGTGATTGCCGATACCGCCACAGCCACCGGGTAGAGGAAGTCGCTGGTCACCTGCAGAGTCATGCCCAGCGCGGCGATGATGAAGGAAAACTCGCCAATCTGCGAAAGCCCCATGCCCACCCGCAGTGATGTGCGCCCGTCATTTCCGGCAATGAACGCGCCCATGCCACACGACAACATCTTGCCCAACACCACCGCCAGGGTAATGACCACGATTGGCCAGGCGTAGTCGATCAGCACCTGGGGGTCGATCATCAGGCCGATGGCGACGAAGAAGATGGCGCTGAACAGGTCGCGTACCGGTTCGATCAGGCTCTCGATCTTCAGCAACTGGCGCGATTCGGCCATGATCGCGCCAATCAGGAAGGCGCCAAGCACCATGCTGTACTCGAGCTTCACCACCAGCAGGCAGAAGCCGAAGCACAGGCCCAATACGGTTATCAGCAGCATCTCGTTGCTTTCGAACTTGGCCACGTAGGCCAGCAGGCGCGGCACCAGCAGGATGCCGATGACCAGCGCGACGATCATGAACAGCGACAGCTTGCCGACCGTGGAGAACACCTCGCCCGAGCTGACCGTGCCGCTGACGGCGATGCCCGATAGCAGGGCGATGATGCCGATACCGAGGATGTCCTCGACGATCAGCACGCCGAATATCAGCTGGGCGAAACGCTCGTTCTTCATCTTCAGGTCGTTGAGCGCCTTGACGATGATGGTGGTCGAGGAAATCGCCAGGATGGCACCGAGGAACAGCGAATCCATGGTGCTCCAGCCGAACCAGCGCCCGATCTCGAAACCGATCCAGATCATCAGCACGATTTCCAGGAACGCCGCGATGAACGCCGTGGCGCCTACCTTGAACAGCTTGCGCAGGCTGAATTCGAGCCCCAGGCAGAACATCAGGAAGATCACTCCCAGCTCGGCAAGGGTCTTGATGGTGCCTTCATCGTGGATCAGGCCGAACGGTGGGGTGTGCGGGCCGATGATGAAGCCGGCGACGATGTAGCCCAGCACCACAGGCTGCTTGAGGCGGTGAAAGAGAATGGTGACCACGCCAGCAACCAGCATGATGACTGCCAGGTCCTGGATGAAGCTGATGGCATGCATGGCGTGATACTCCTTTTCTCGTCCGTTGCTGGATGCCTGGGCAGACCGCTCCTCTGCCAAGGCAACCCTGAGCGAGCAGCAAGTACATACTGTTTTGAATGCTGGAAAAGCCCATGTTGCATGGGTGTAGTCAGGTTAACATCGCACCCCGCCGCAAAAAGGCGGTGCAATATGCAGAAACAGATCGGCTGGAAAAGCGCCGCTGATGGCATGATCGGCGTGACGATGGAGCGTCAGCCAACGTCCCGTACCAGGAAGGCAAATTCAAAAGAGGGGAACAGAAGTGTCTGCAGATAATGCCCCCCATTCGCCCGATTCCGCGCAACCTCACCGTGAGCACACTATGGAACCTGGAAACGCCCAGCTGAGCATGACCGTCCTGATGACCCCGGACATGGCCAACTTTTCTGGCAACGTACATGGCGGCACCCTGCTCAAGTACCTCGACGAAGTGGCCTATGCGTGCGCCAGCCGCTATGCCGGCAGCTATGTAGTCACCCTGTCGGTCGACCAGGTGATCTTCCGTGAGCCGGTGCACGTGGGTGAACTTGTGACCTTCCTGGCGTCGGTAAACTACACCGGCAACACCTCGATGGAGGTGGGCATCAAGGTGGTGACCGAGAACATCCGCGAGCGATCGGTGCGCCATTCCAACAGCTGCTTCTTCACCATGGTAGCGGTCGACGACAACCGTCGCCCGGTGCAGGTGCCGCCGCGCCAGCCGCAAAGCAGTGAAGAAAAGCGCCGCTTCCTGCAGGGCCAGCAGCGCCGTCAGATCCGCCAGGAGCTGGAAAAGCGCTACCAGGACCTGAAAACCGACGCGATTTAAAGCGCCAGCAGCTGTGCCTCGAAGCGCACCCTTGGGTGCGCAATGCGGTCCTGGGCCCGCACCAGCTGCAGTTCATAGCTGGAGCAGGCCTGGGTTTCGAGCAGCACTTCGTGTACGGCCGCAGCGGTGAATTCGAACGCCTGCACCCAGCTGTCGCCGAGCAGGACGCGGGCCAGGAACAGACCTGAGGTCAGGTCACCCACCCCTACCGGCTGCCGCGGGAACGCCAGCAGCGGGCGGCGCAGATGCCAGCTCTGCTCGGCGGTCACCAGCAGCATCTCGAACTGGTCCTCGGCGCGCCCGGGGTAAGCAAGGTGCTTGACCAGCACCACCTGCGGCCCGCGCTGCAACAGGCTGCGCGCCATGTTCACGCAGTCCTCCAGCGACTGCGCTCGGCGGCCACAGAAGCTGTCCAGCTCCAGCTGGTTGGGGCACAGGATATCGGCCCTGGTAGCCGCCTCATCGAGCAGGAACTCGCTCACTTCCGCTGGCACGATACAGCCCTTCTCAGGGTGCCCCATGACCGGGTCGCAAAGGTACAAGGCCTTTGGGTTGACTGCCTTGATCCGCTCGACGCCAGCCAGAATCGCCCGACCTTGTTCGGCACTGCCCAGGTAACCGGACAACACCGCATCGCAATGGCCCAGCTCGCCGATGTTGGAAATGCCTTCCACCAACGCGGGAATTTGCGCGGGGGCAAGCACTTCACCCGCCCACTGGCCATACTGTGTGTGATTGGAGAACTGCACGGTATTGAGCGGCCACACATTGACCCCGATACGCTGCATGGGAAACACCGCGGCGCTGTTGCCGGCGTGGCCGAACACCACGTGGGACTGGATGGCGAGCAGGTGCGGGGTACGTTTCATGCGGGAGGTTTCCAAAGCTGTTTCAGGGATTGTGCGCAACGCAGTATGAACTCGATTGCCACCTGTACGACAGGCCAGGGACGCAGTTAAGCTGGATCGACCTGTTTGGAGCATACGCAAATGTTGACCCTGGAAAACCTCTTCGTCCTGATGCTGGTCGCCACGGCAGGCGCCTGGTTGTGGCACAACCACGGGTTGCGCGAGAAAGCCCTGGAACGGGTCAAACAGCATTGCGCCAAGCTCGACCTCGAACTGCTCGACGACGCGGTCGCACTCAAGCGCATCGCCTTTGTCCGAGACGCCAACGGCCGCAAGCGCCTGGCGCGCGTCTACGCCTTCGAATTCACCGTCACGGGCGAACAGCGCCACCCCGGTACCGTGACCCAGTTCGGCGCCCACAGCGTGCAGATCGAACTGGCGCCCTACCCGTTCGAGATCAAGACCCCGCCGCGCGCCGACAATGTCATCGAGATGCAGCAGTGGCGCCAGGAGCACAACCGCTGGCGCAACTGATCAGCTGACACGACATTCGCTCAACCCGGCCTGCAGCGCGGATTGCGATTGCGGCTGGTCGAAAATCAACTCGATACGCGTATCCCTGCGCCAGTCGCTGGGCTGCCAGGCGGGCATGTCCCCATTCAGGCCATTGAATGATTGCCAGCCCTCCACGCTGTGGATAACCCCTTTGGCACGCCGCCACGGCCAAGCCCGCAAGAACGCCTGCAACCGCTGTGGATAAAACTGCTGCCCAGGGTGCCAGCGCCAGCCGATGCTCCAACCTCCCTCTCCCTGCTGGGCAAGACAGATCGGCTGCCCGGGGTCTGCCCATAGCGCTGTCGGTGGATTTACAAGATTGTCGACAATCCTGTTATCCACAACCGAGCTGTCGACAATGCCATTGGTTATAGCCGGAAGGTCCGACAAGGGCAGCCTACCTTGGACGGTCCAGAATATTTTCTTTCCATAAAATTTATTATTTATCAACAACTTAGTTAGTTCATCCACAGCCTCTGATTTGTTCAAGACAACGCTTTCAGCAGCATCGAACGCCTGCTGTTGAGCCTTCGGAAGCTGCTCGTTCCGGACCATCGACTGCGCGTCCACGACCATCAGCAATGGCTGTATTGTCAGCACTCCAGCCCAAGGGGCTTTTTGCAACTGAGCGAGCAACTGCAAGGGATGACCCAGCCCGGACGGCTCGATGAACAGCCGGTCAGGGCGGGATTTGCGCAGCAGTCGGCCCAGGCCCACCTGGAACGGCATGCCATTGACGCAGCACAGGCAGCCACCTGCGACTTCGCCGATGGCGATACCGTCTTCGTCACGGCTGAGCAAGGCCGCATCCAGGCCTACCAGGCCGAATTCGTTGATCAATACCGCCCAACGCTCATTGGCCGGGCGCTGGGCCAGCAGGTGACGGATCAGGGTGGTCTTGCCGGCCCCCAGCGGGCCGGCAATCACGTGGGTGGAAATGTTCTGCAGCATGGGGCAGCTTCGGGCGATGGTGATGCCTCACTATGCGCTGTCAGGCCAGCCAGTCAAGGCTGAGCAGCAGGCGCCCCAGCTGCCCCGACGGCGAACGATGCACCAGGCCCGCACCTTCGTTGCCCTGCCACTTCTCACCTTTGAGCACAGCCACGTCGCCAGCTTGCAGGTGCTGCACGTTATCCACAGGCAATATAGCTGTGTGTAAGTTGCCACGAGGGCTCGCGTCCTCTTTCAACCACTCGCTACCTGGGCCTGCATAGGTAGTGAGCAGACGCAGCGGAACGTTATCCACATGGAAGCGCGGGCACATCGGGCCTGTCAGTACCCGCAGGCGCAAACCTACCCGCTGCGCACCCACCAGGCAGGTATAGGCCGCCACCAGCCAGGCCACATCCGCCACGAATGCCTCATAGCCTTGCAAGTCGGCCGCTTCGCGCAAGAGTTCGGTGAAAACCGGCATGTGCCGCTCGTCCACATCGATGACGCGCTGGTCTGCCAAGGGCTGGCCGAGGCTGACCACCAGCGCGGCAAAGTCCTCCAGTTGTGGCGGCAAACGTCGCCGCCATACTGCCAGGTTTACGCCATCCTGCAGCACATCGGTCAGCACCTGCGGTGTCTCGCCAAATACCTGGAAGATATCCACAGGCTTGGATGAAGGGTTCATGCTGCGGCCTCATGCCATGGACCGAACGGATCGGGCAGGCGCAACCAGCCCATGTGCCCCATTTCCATTTCCTGATCGGTCAAAAGGCATGCATCGAGTGCTGTGGATAATTCTTCGAAGTCGATATTCTGCCCGATGAACACCAGTTCCTGGCGGCAGTCACCGCTCTCGGCAACCCAGTTCTTCAAGATCGCGGCGGTGTTATCCACATCCTGTGGCCACTGCTCGCGCGGCACGAAACGCCACCAGCGGCCCGCCAAGCCATGGCGCATCATGCCGCCTGCCTGCGACCAGCTGCCGGCTTCCTGGTATTTGCTGGCCAGCCAGAAAAAACCTTTCGAACGCAGCAGGCGGCCATTGCTCCAGGGCGTGTGGATAAAGTCGAAAAAGCGCTGTGGATGAAAGGGGCGCCGGGCCTGCCAGGTGGTGGCGGCAATGCCGTACTCTTCGGTTTCCGGCACATGCTCGCCGCGCAACTCTTGCAGCCAGCCCGGTGCCTGGGCGGCCTGGTCGAAGTCGAATAGGCCGGTGTCGAGGATGCGGTCCAGCGGTACCTGGCCCATGACCATGGGCACGATCTGCGCCCGAGCATTGAGGCTGCGCAGAATGGCCATGAGCTCTTCGCGCTCGTGCTGGCTGATCAGGTCGATCTTGCTCAGCAACAGTACATCGGCGAACTCGACCTGCTCGATCAGCAAGTCACTGATCGAGCGCTCGTCCTCCTCACCTAGGGTTTCGCCACGGCTGGCCAAGCTGTCTGCTGCCTGGTAATCACGCAGGAAGTTCAGGCCATCGACCACAGTGACCATGGTGTCCAGGCGCGCCATGTCGGACAGGCTACGGCCCTGTTCGTCGCGGAAGGTGAAGGTCTCGGCCACAGGCAGTGGCTCCGAGATCCCTGTGGACTCGATCAGCAAATAATCGAAACGCCCTTCTTCAGCCAGCCGCGCCACTTCCTCGAGCAGGTCTTCACGCAGCGTGCAGCAGATGCAGCCATTGCTCATCTCCACCAGCTTCTCCTCGGCACGGTTGAGGCTTACGTTGCGCTGCACCTCGCTGGCATCAATGTTGATTTCGCTCATGTCATTGACGATGACCGCAACCCGCAGGTTGTCGCGGTTACGCAGCACATGGTTGAGCAAGGTGCTCTTGCCGGCGCCAAGGAAGCCGGACAGCACGGTGACAGGGAGACGGTTGGACATGGCGAAACCTCTTCAGGCGAGCGCATTCGAAACGATGCATTGCACAATGTTATAAAGTAACAATACAATTTCGCCAAGCCGTTCGTGATGAATGAGTGCCCACCGGGAGGAAAAATGAACCCGCCACGTGTCTGGGTGCCTCTCCCGGCATGCAGCTTGATCGGTGATGGCCGCTGATCTCCCTTTTGTTTGGAATACCAGATGACTCAGCTCAAGCTCCCCGACATTGCCGCACAAACCCATGAGTACGCCTTACCTTTGAATTGGGTGGGTATGTGCGGGATCGCCCAACCTGTACAGTTCGAGGGGCGCACAGCAGCTGCCACGGTCGATGCCGGCGTTAGCCTGGTAGACGGCAGCTCACGCGGTATCCATATGTCGCGGCTTTATCTCGCCCTGGAGTCGTTGGAGCATCAGCCTCTGACGCCGCTCACCATCCGCCAGCTGCTCGGTGACTTCCTCAGCAGCCACGAAGGCCTTTCTTCCGCCGCCTATCTGCGTTTGCGCTTCGAGCATCTACTGAAAAGGCCTGCGTTGATCAGCCCGTTGGAGGGTTGGAAAAGCTATGCCGTCACAGTCGATGCAAGGATCGAAAATGAAATGTTCCACGTGGAACTATCCGTTTCTGTGCCTTACTCCTCGACCTGCCCATGCTCGGCTGCACTTGCACGGCAACTGATTCAGCAGCAGTTCCAGGCGCATTTCAGTACAGAGCAGGTCGACAAATCTGCAGTGCTGCAGTGGCTTGGCAGCGCCGAAGGCATCGTAGCGACGCCCCATAGCCAACGTAGCAGCGCTCAAATCCAGGTAAGGCTGCGCAGCAATCAGCAGGTTCTGCCAATCACCGAGTTGATCGACCGCATAGAAGCAAGCCTGGGGACAGCGGTGCAGACCGCAGTTAAGCGCGCAGACGAACAAGCCTTTGCCTTAGCCAACGGCCAGAACCTGATGTTCTGTGAAGACGCCGCACGACGGCTGCACAAGGCGCTACGGCAAATGGAATGGAGCACGGCCTTCAAGCTGCGCGTGGAACATGCAGAAAGCCTGCATGCCCACGACGCTGTCGCGACCAGCCAGTGGCAATGGGATGTCAGCTGCGCGGCTTGACCGAGCCGCAGTCATTACCCAACCACACGGCACGGGTGTTCATGCTGCCTTGCTGCTGTACACCCGAGGCGTTGAATGTACCGTTGACCTGGGTGGTGAATTCCCGGTCACTGAGGAAAGTCGCCTGGCCACTGCCCTGCGCTTTGGGGCAGCTGAACTGGAACTTCCATACATTGCCGGTGCGGTCGGTTATCTTTTGGGTACAACCTGACTTCGGGTCCTGCAGGGGGATATCGTTGGTTGCCACCTGTTCTGGCGTCAGGCACGAGCGCACCCCCTTACCCCCAACAGTCACCCCCTGCTTGGCCAGCACCCCTTCCATCATCGCGCGTTGCTCTGGCGGCAGGTTCTTCAACTGGCCGAGCATGAACTCCATGTCGGGTAACGGCTTGCCATCGACCTGCATGTTGCTGGTGGTCAGCTCCCACAAACCTGGCTGTAGCATCTGAGCATGCACCAGCGGGCTGCTCACACCTAGGGCCAACGCCAACAGTGGCAGACGAATCTTCATGGACGAACGCTCCTGGAAAAAGCCGGCCAAGCGGGCCGGGCTGAGCCTTAGACGCCAAATCCACCTGCAGGTTGCAAGGCGGACCGGGAACGTGTTCTGTTACTCAAGTGTACTCGGCAAGCAGGATGCATATGGACTACCACAGCCCCTACTTCTTCGGTTACCTACTCGGCCTGGTTCACCTGCTGGGTATCGTCGCCGCACTGCACGCACTGTTCACCGTGCGCACTGCCCAAGGCGCAATCGCCTGGGCCATGCCGTTGTTCTTCATCCCTTACCTCACCCTGATCCCTTACCTGATTTTTGGTGCGCGCTCGTTCTATGCCTACATCAAGGCCCGGCGCCAAGCCAACCAGGAAATGCATGTGGCCATGGCCAACCTCAACTGGCGGCCTTGGGTAGAAGAAGCCCTCACGGCCCGTGAGTCGGAAAGCTATGCGGCGTTGCGCGCCATGCCCAAGCTCGGGCGCATGCCCTGCCTTGCCAATAACGAGGTGAAGCTGCTGATCGATGGCAAAGCAACATTCGATGCAATATTTGCCGCCATCGAAAAAGCCCGCGACGTGGTGTTGGTGCAGTTCTTCATCATCCATGACGACAACCTTGGCAAAGCGTTGCAGCAACTGCTGCTGCGCAAGGCCGCCGAGGGGGTGCGGGTGTTCGTGCTGTATGACCGTGTCGGCAGCCATGCCTTGCCGGCAAGCTACAGCCAGTTGATGCGCGACGGTGGTGTACAGATTCATGCCTTCGCAACCCGTCGGGGCTGGTTCAACCGCTTCCAGGTTAACTTCCGTAACCACCGCAAAATCGTGGTGGTGGATGGCTTGCTCGGTTTTATCGGCGGGCACAACGTGGGCGATGAGTACCTCGGTGGCCATCCGCAGCTTTCACCTTGGCGCGACACCCACGTGCAGATCAGCGGGCCGGTGCTGGCCTGCCTGCAGGAGTCGTTCGCCGAGGACTGGTACTGGGCCACGCGCCAGCTACCGCCGCTGATTCTGCCGGACGCCTACCCTGACAACGGCGTGCTGTGCCAAGCCTTGGCCAGCGGCCCGGCCGATCCACAGGAAACCTGCTCGCTGTTCTTCCTTGAGGCGATCCATTCAGCCACCCGGCGCGTGTGGATCACCAGCCCGTACTTCATCCCCGACGAGGCGGTGTTCGCCGCGTTGCGTTTGGCAGTACTGCGTGGGGTCGATGTGCGAGTGCTGATTCCGTCACGCCCAGACCATCGCATTGTCTATGCCGCCTCCAGCCTTTTCGCCTTCGAAGCGGTACGTGCGGGTGTACGCATGTTCCGCTACCAACCGGGCTTCCTGCATCAGAAGGTGGTGCTGGTGGATGACGATGTCAGCGCTATAGGCAGTGCCAACCTGGACAACCGCTCGTTCCGCCTGAACTTCGAAATCACCCTGCTCACGGTCGACCGCGGCTTCGCTGACCAGGTCGAGAAAATGCTGAGCAATGACTTTGAACAGGCACGGGAAATTACTGCGGAGGACAGCCGCGATACTCATCGGCTGCAGCAACTGGGGATGCGAATTGCTCGGCTGATTTCGCCGATTCTCTGAAGCGTAAGCGCCCCTCTCTGGGTATCGCACATCTTGTGGGAGCGGGCTTACCCGCGAAGACGTCAGTGGCTGTACCGACGCATTCGCGGGTAAACCCGCTCCCACAGGGTATGGTGTCGCGCTTGCGTACTTTTTAGCAATTCAGCGATATAGGTCTTCACGCGTCCAGGGCAGATCATGGTGCCCATCGGGGTAGGGTTTAACTGCCAGAATCTGATGCAGATTGATCCAGCCCTTCTGGAAGGCATAGGCACACCCGGCCAGGTACAGGCGCCAGATGCGCAAGGTCTTCTCGGGCACCAGCGCTGCCGCCTTGTGCAGCTGGTTCTCCAGGTTCTCGCTCCAGTGGTGCAAGGTCTTGGCGTAGTGCAAACGCAGGCTTTCCACGTCTACCACCTCCAGGCCCGCTTCACAGATGCTGGCACTGATCATCGACAGGTGCGGCAGCTCGCCATGGGGGAAGACGTAGCGATCGATGAACTCGCCAGCGCCACGCCCGACCGGGCGGCCATCGACATGCTTGGCGGTGATACCGTGATTCATCACCAGCCCCCCTTCCCTCACGGCACCGAACAGCTTCTGGCTATACAGCGCCAGGTTGGCATGCCCGACATGTTCGAACATGCCAACGCTGACAACCTTGTCGAAGCGGCCGTCCTGAGGCAGGTCGCGGTAGTCGAGAATCTGCAGGTCGACCTTGTCGGCCAAACCCTCTGCCTTCACCCGCTCGCGACCGAGCTTGAGCTGCTCCTTGCTCAAGGTGATACCAAACACCTTGGCGCCATATTCGCGAGCAGCGAAACGCGCCAGCCCACCCCAGCCGCAGCCAACGTCGAGCAGGTAGTCACCTGCGTCCAGGCGCAGCTTGCGGCACAGATGATCGAATTTGTCCTGCTGGGCCTGATCCAGCGTGTTGTCCGGCTCGCGGAAGTAGGCGCACGAGTAGGCCATGTCCTGATCCAGCCATAGCTGGTAGAACGCGTTGGAAACATCGTAATGGTAGGAAATGGCTTCGGCGTCGGTGCTCTTGTCATGGGCCCGGCGCTGCGGTGGGGCATCGTCCTCATCGGTCAGTAGCGCTTCGCTCAGCTCATCGCATACGCGGATGGCTTCACCAATATCGCCCTCCAGCTCCAGCTTGCCTTCGACGAATGCCGTGCCCAGCTGGTCCATGCTCGGGTGGCTCAACTGGCTGATCAACTGTGGCTCCTTGACCAGGATAGTGACCTGCGGGCTAGGCCCCAGATCGAACTGGTTACCGTCCCACAGTTTCAGCCGCAGCGGCAGATGCAGGCTCTGCAGTGCCGGTGGAAGTTGCGCAAGCATGAACGACCCTCCTGTCCGTATTTGGCCACGACGCCTTATATTTCGAACGTCGCCGGATCAGAGTAGTTCATTCGTGGGATGTTTCCTCTAAACGAGACCATGGTCTAGAACCAACTGATCTTATCCACGCAGCAGATTGTATACAATTTTTGCGTCTCAGCTTAACCTTGTGCCCCTCTTGCGCTTCTTCATCCTGGAGTTGAACCCATGAAATCCTATGACGTGGTGATCATCGGCGGTGGCCCTGGCGGCTACAACGCAGCCATCCGCGCCGGCCAACTGGGCCTGAGCGTAGCCTGCGTGGAAGGCCGCTCGACCTTGGGCGGCACCTGCCTGAACGTGGGCTGCATGCCCTCCAAGGCACTGTTGCATGCTTCCGAGCTGTACGAAGCCGCCAGTGGTGACGAGTTCGCCCACCTCGGTATCGAAGTCAAACCTACCCTCAACCTCGCCCAGATGATGAAACAGAAGGACGAGAGCGTGACCGGCCTGACCAAGGGCATCGAGTACCTGTTCCGCAAGAACAAGGTCGACTGGATCAAGGGCTGGGGTCGCCTGGATGGCGTCGGCAAGGTCGTGGTCAAGGCTGAGGATGGCAGCGAAACCGCACTGCAGGCCAAAGACATCGTCATTGCCACCGGCTCCGAACCTACGCCCCTGCCGGGCGTGACCATCGACAACCAGCGCATCATCGACTCCACCGGCGCGCTGTCGCTGCCACAGGTGCCCAAGCATTTGGTCGTCATCGGAGCTGGCGTGATCGGCCTCGAGCTGGGTTCGGTATGGCGCCGCCTGGGCAGCCAGGTCACGGTCATCGAATACCTCGACCGCATCTGTCCGGGCACCGACGAAGAAACCGCCAAGACCCTGCAGAAGGCCTTGGCCAAACAAGGCATGGTGTTCAAGCTCGGTAGCAAGGTGACCCAGGCGAACGTCAGCGCCGATGGCGTGAACCTGACCCTGGAGCCAGCCGCCGGCGGCACCGCAGAAACGCTGCAGGCCGACTATGTACTGGTCGCCATCGGCCGCCGCCCCTATACAAAGGGGCTGAACCTGGAAAGCGTAGGCCTGGAAACCGACAGGCGCGGCATGCTCGGCAATGACCACCACCGCACTTCCGTGCCGGGTATCTGGGTGATTGGCGACGTCACCTCCGGCCCGATGCTGGCGCACAAAGCCGAAGACGAAGCGGTGGCCTGCATCGAACGCATCGCCGGCAAGCCCCACGAGGTCAACTACAACCTTATTCCTGGCGTGATCTACACCCGCCCGGAGCTGGCCACCGTGGGCAAGACCGAAGAGCAGCTCAAGGCCGAAGGGCGTTCCTATAAAGTAGGCAAGTTCCCGTTCACGGCCAACAGCCGGGCCAAGATCAACCACGAGACCGAAGGCTTCGCCAAGGTCATCGCCGATGCCGAGACCGACGAAGTGCTGGGTGTGCACCTGGTAGGCCCAAGTGTCAGCGAGATGATCGGTGAGTTCTGCGTGGCCATGGAGTTTTCGGCCTCGGCAGAAGACATCGCCCTTACCTGCCACCCCCACCCGACCCGCTCCGAGGCCTTGCGCCAGGCAGCGATGAATGTGGACGGGATGGCGATGCAGATCTGATGCGAGATAACCGGGGGTTGCTTTGCGCCCCGTCGCGACACAAGGCCGCTCCTACAGGAAACTGCGTTCTCCTGTAGGAGCGGCCTTGTGTCGCGACGGGCTGCAAATGAATTTAGAGAATAAAAACTGTCGCAGGAGGGTCCCGTCTTTCGCGGTCTGCAGCCTCTTGGAGAGGAAACGCAAAACTGTCGCAATGGCCAAAAATACCGGTTGAGACTGATGCGCTAGAGAATAAAAACTGTCGCAGCCAGGGACCGCAAGGCTTTGGTGCACGTTTAACAGCAACAGCGGCTGAGCAGACGTCGGGTCATGATTCATCGACGAGGGATGAAATAGGTAACGAGACCGATGATCATCACCCAGATGTGGGTTGAACTGTCGATCGGGGTTCCAAATGCCCAGGCCAACTCAACCTCATCCTAGCAACTCGACGGCCTATTGCCTCTATTGGTCTGGACGCCGTGATGGCCCTTGGCGGAGGGCAGCAAAAGGCCAATTGCTAACCTTCGTGATAGGCCAAGTTCGACCCATTGCAGCCCGTCGCATCAGGCATAACCGGCCAAAGTGGTCGTTAGCCTGAGGTCTATAAAACTAGGGGTGATTCACCTCTCACTCACCGACGGGACCGCATAGCAATCTCGATATACCACGGTTGCAGCCGCTTCACGACAACCTTGCCAATGACACATCAACGCCGGATTTATTCCTCATAAAGCAAACAACCATCGCCGTTACACCAATGCCAAACAGATACAGCGCTTGTGGACCGGCATGCTCCATCATCGCCCCTGCAACCAGCGGCCCGATGGTCGCGCCAATGCCAAAGGTCATCAGCAGCACCCCGGCCACCGATACACGCAATTCCGGCTCCAGGTTGTCATTGGCATGGGCAACGCCCAGCGGGTACAAACAGAACTGCAAGAAGCCGATGGCAGCCCCCGTCAACATGATCCACAGCTGCCCTGATGCCAGCCCGAAGGCCAGCGGCAAGTAGGCGATGCACAGTAATGCGGCGGTAGCGCGGATCAAGGTGATGCGGGAAATATGATCCGACAGTTTACCCAGTGGTAGTTGTGCCAGCAGCCCGGCGGCAATGCTGACGGCCATGAACTGCCCGACCTGCGCCGGCGTAAAGCCCAGTTGCGCAGCAAAGATCGGCGTCAGCCCATACAGGCAACCGTTGAGCAATCCCGAGGCAAGAATCGTGAACAACGATTGAGGAAGTCTGCGCAGGTACAGCATCGGCTTGATCCGGGCCTGGCTGATGTTGCTCGGCTGGGTGCCGTTGTGCAGGGCCACGGGGATCAAACCAATGGCAAAGGCCATGGCCACGCCCGTCAACGCCAAGGTGTCCAGGCCATCCCCAAGGCTGAGCATCAGTTGCCCTAGCATCATGCCGACATAGCTGGCCACCATGTACAGCGACATGGCGCCGCCTCGCCGGCCGACCGGTGCGCAGTCGTTGAGCCAGCTCTCGATGACCATCAACTGGCACATCATTGCCGCGCCAACGACAAAACGCAGGGCAAGCCACAGCAGCAAGCCATCACTGAGCTGGTGCGAGAGCACTGCAGTGACAATGACCCCGGCGCTCACCACAAAGGCTCGTGCATGGCCGACCAGGCCAATCAGCCAATAACCCGAGCGGGCTCCCAACACCATGCCCAGCGCGTTGCCAGCCATAAGCGCACCGCCCCATAGCTGCGCCACACCGGAGGCATCCAGGCGCAGGGCCAGGTAGGTCATCAGCAGGCTGGAACCCAGCTGCATCAACAACGCAGCGACATAGATCGTGCCGAACCGTTTGGATAGTGCGAACAATTGGGTTCCCCAGACCAGGCGTGGTCGGTAGTCAGGCAAGGCCATGGCGCTGTTTCCAATCACCCGGGTACACCACATAACCGAACAGCGCGTGGCCTGCATACACCAGCGCCGTGCCTTCGGGAATCCACAGCACCTGACCGGGCGACACGCGATACACATCGCCGTTGGCCTGGAGCTCAAAACAGCCCTCAATGACAAAAATCACTTCGTCGTAGAGCACTGTCCAGGCCACTTCGGCACCTTCCCAGCGGGCAAAGCCGATGCCCAGG
>NZ_CP096450.1:0-323410 GCF_054792385.1 Pseudomonas sp. SA233
CTCACCAGCTGGGCCCAGGCAACCGTCTCTGGCAGTGAAAGCAACTTCCAGGACACCCACCGCGATCTGCTGCGGACCTTCGAAGCCGTGCAGAGCACGCTCTACAAGGAGGGTGGCAATGACGAGCTGCTTACCGACCTGTCCGCAGTCGAGGACCGCCTGACGGGCGCTACGACCGTCGACGAGCTGGGTACCGCGATCATCGAGTCAAGGCCTGTGCTTGACCGTGTGTTTGGCCGGTAAGGCAGCCGTTTGAGGCCCTGGACTGAGTTCAGGGCTTTTCACTGTGAAATGTTGAGCTTTTCTCACGGACTGATGTGAAACCGGCGATTTGAGCAAGGCTTCGCATGGAAGAAAAAAGGTTGCCGTATAGTTTAATCTTTATTGCTATTTGTTGCCCTATAGTTTAACTTTTTGGCTCGGTCACTCATCAGGGCACGCCATGAGCCGCTTCAAATTTCTCGGGATCAACGACGACAAATCGCACTGCGAATGTTGCGGCAAGCAAGGCCTCAAGCGTGTGGTTTGGATCGAGGACTGCGAAACCAACGAGATACGTCACTTCGGCACAACCTGCGCCATGGCGCCAGCGAAGGGCTTCACGCTCGACCTGGAGATTAAGGCGGAGATACGCCGGCTAGACCAGGTGCAGAAGTCTCGCGTTGCCCGGGCTTACCAAACGTACCGGCAGAAGGGTGGGCGTTGCGTGGCCAATCCGGACAAGCCCGGTTACTTCATGTACGCGGACCCACAACTTTGGAACGACTGCCTGGCGGCGGCGTAGGAGGACGAATCATGACCAACACTGAGCGCCTGATTGAAGAGTTCAAGCACTGCAAGGCACATGGGGTCACTCTGCGCTTTGCAACTGGCCGCAACACCGGCAACGGCCCTTCGGTTGTCGAGGCGCTGCGCCGCCGCGGCTATACCGTGAACCGGCTGCGCAGCTCGTACTACGAAGTGCCACGCGGCCCAGCCTAATCACATCGACCCGGTTCGCCGGTCCGGTACCCGCGATAAGACAGTTTCATCACTGACCCGCTGGCGCAGTTGCTGCCAGATGTCGAACGCCTGCAGGAGGCGCAGCATGAGCATCACTAAGATTACCGAATGCCGCGAGTGCGGAAGCAAGGCCCTGAGCTGGCAGACACACAACCAGAACATCAGTGATGCGCAGCACGGGCGACTGCGCACCAGCGACATTCGCTGCCAGCTGGTTCTGGGCTGTGATAATTGCTCGGAAACCTTGGCTGTTATGAGCGCCGACCACGTAGCGGCATGGCTCACCGAGCAAGGGGCGTCGCAGTCCGCTCAGAGCCAGCCTGGTGATGACACTCAAACGGCGGGCTGTGCTGGCGATGTTGAAGAGGCGCTGCTGTGGCTTGACGACTTTGTGGCGCGGTGCAATGGCGATGACCGCGGGTCCTGCTCCGCCGTCGAGACTCTGCGTACTGCCCTGTCTGGCAACTCTCAGGCCCAGAAGGTCAGTGCCGTCGCCCTGCGTGAGGCGATGGAAAACCTCGCTGTGAAGGCCTCTGTTGCTGACATTCCCCCGGTAATCCTGCCAGCGTCTGTACGCCAGGTGCCATTGGTAATACTGGGCGGCGTTTGTGTGCGGGTGTCCTACGCGGGTCTCAAGTGGTACCACGACCAGCTGATCGATGATCGCTGGGTGCCGCTGGCGGTGGACGAGTTCGATGCGCTTCTGGTCGAGGCGCTCGCGAGGGCATGAGCTGCACTTGCCCGCCTCAGTACGGCCCGCGCCGGCCTTGTCCGGTACATCCACCCAGGGCCTGACCGGCTCACACCACGATCGAGGACATCCTCATGGCTGTCGCCAAGCGCAAGCCTCGCAACAAACCGACTCAGCTGCAGGTCGGTATTCTCCTCGCCGCCGCGGACCTGTCGCGCTACATCTATGACAGAGGTGATGCAGCTGATCTGCTGCGCCGGCAGGGCCTAGCCGACGCAAACTGCTCGGCCCTAGACGAAATGGACAAGGAGCAGCTGCGAATCTTGCGCGATGACTATGGACTTAGCAGCCTACGGGGGCTGGATTGATCATCCACCTTGTTCTGTAGCAGGCCAGGTCCGCATCACGAACGATCAAACTGCGGTGCACATCTAGATCTCCCTGAACCACGCATCCCCAGCCAGCGAGCTGGGTCGATGCCGTGTAAGCGCCGCGGGGTTCGTGTGCGCAGCAGGGGGAATCAAGATCATGCCATTGACCTGGAGCGTTGCCTTTCATTCTGGAATGTCCAGTTCTCAGGACCTGCGAGCTGCGGTTGATGAGGGCGTCCCCGTAGGGGTAGTTGCAACGTTGCTGGATAGCCTGAAAATCTTTGGCACGCTTCCCCGGCACCTGAATGCAGGAGGTTCCGTGTTCATCGACTCCGGAGCCTTTTCAGCCTTCCAGAAGGGCGAGCTCGTGAGCTGGGAGAAAGTGTTTTTCACGTACGAATGCGTGCTGGCGCGGACAGACTTCCCAGGGGCTCTTAGCATCGTGGCGCCGGACATCATCGGTGACCAATCGGCAACCCTCGACTTGTGGGCTGTGCATGCAGAGCGAGTGCGCACGTGGATCATGGCCGGCGCTCGTGTGATTATTCCATTGCAGTGTGGGGAGCTCTCAGCGGGTGTGATGCTGGCGCATGCCAAGCGTATCTTTCAAACAGATCAGTTCTGCGCGGGGATCCCATCCAATCTAGCGGCCATGAGTGCTGAGGATTGTGCAACGCTGCACCATCACGACTTTCACCTGCTGGGGCGAGTGGTGATCAACGCCGAATTAGGCGATAAACTGCGCGCCCTGTTGGCCAACAATCCCGATGCCATTTACACGGCAGATGCCAACTGGCTGCGATCCCGCATCAGGCAAATCAGCCTGGCTGCAAAGGACTTGCGGCAAGCGCCACCGGACAACCCGTTTGAGTCCTCGCGAACACGTGCAGTACGGGCGGTCCTGCGCCAAGATGCATATCACCAGAAGCAGGGCGGGCCTTCGGGCGCCCGTCACTCGGAAATGATTTATGGCACATAACACTGGAACTGCTCAGTGCTCGTACTGTGGGGCTGAGTATCGACTGGTCTCCGATTTCAAGCGCGACATGCAGAGGCTCTGCAAGGCCTGGCTCAGCCGCCACGAGCGTGCGTGTGCATGCAGAACGCCGGATCAGCGCCGGTCCTGGGCACAGAAGTATGTGGGAAAGGATTTCGCTGAGAGCAGCTTGACGGTCGACCTGGAGCATCCCGGGTTCAAAGACATCCAGCCCAGCCATGCAGGTAATGGGGCGCTCCAGCTGCCCTGAGGCCATCCGCCGGCCTGCACCGACAGGTACTCGGCTAGCGCAGGCCGGGCAAATTCGTTCTCCCTTCCATTGAAGGTGCGAGTTGGCAACCGGTCTGGCACAGTGCTGATGGGCGAAAGCTCATTCTGCCACTGGTGAAAGCAGCGCTCGAATCAGTTATCACCGCCATTGTTCCAGTGAATCCATGAGCCATCTCCAAAGGAGCTGTGAAGTGAAGCCCGTCGATCTTATGAGCAAGGCTTGGGTAGACACCTACGAAGAGATTGCTGCTAAAGCCCAGCAAGTCAGGGCCGTGCTGGTGCAGCGCAACATCAGGCTTCGGTCCGGGAGCGCGCTTTGTCAGTTGCTCAGTCAGGCCGACAAGCTGAGCCGGGCATGGGCTGACCAGGTGAAGCCGGATGACCGGGTGGTGTGGGAAGCGGCGTACGTGAATCGTCTCGCTGATGCAGTCACCAATTTGCCAGATGAACCAGGGATTCAAGAGGCGCTCAAGCGCATGGCCGGCGGAGTAATGCAGCCTCACGATCGGAGCAACTCTCACCAAGGGAAAGACGCTCTGTGGGAGCTGGTGCTGCTTTCCGACTTGAAGAACCGTGGGCTTACGGCCAAAGCTGCAGAGCCAGATATCCTGGTTGACTTCGGCATGGGCGATTACCCGATCGCATGCAAGAAGATCTGGTCAACGCTCGGGGTTGAGAAGCGTGTCAGCCATGCTGCTAGGCAGCTGGCACCGTTCAACAATGGCGGAATCATTGCCCTCAATTTGGACGATTTGGTCCCTGTCGGGAAAGTCGTGAGTGGTCCTAACAAAGCTGATGCGAGAGGCGTACTGAGCGCGTTCAATTCAGAGTTTATTGAGAGTCACAGAAACGTGCTGCAGAACGCTGTCATGGACGGCAAATGCGATGGATTTCTCATCTCGACGACTGCCTTTGCCGTGCTATGGGAAGAGGAGACTTCGGCCTATCTAGCGTGAGAAGGCACGCTGTGGCACCTGGGTGATTCGTCGCAGGAAGCCTGCGAGCGATTCCGTGCTTTTCGTAACTCGCAAGGCATTTAACCAGGGGCTTGAAGCAAAGGGCAGGGGAGGCACGCCTGTAGAGCCACGAAAATGGTGACTCTGCAGGCTCAGCAAAAGCTGCCTCAAGGTCATTCTTTGGCGATAGCCCCCATCAGTTTTCAAAGATCAGATGAGAAAGGCCTATCTGATCCACCCAATAGTTGGCTCGGCAGGACTCACATTCTCACGTCAATCCAAGTGACATCATCACTCACGACAGCAATGTCCCCAGCTGGCTCATTGATCGCAGCAGCTTGCTGCGATTCAGTGAGCTCGGCCCAGAACCCATCTGTGGCGAAGACAAAACGAGTTCCCGCCGGTGCCGGCTGGCGTAAAAAATCAGGACTCGGAGCGCGTGTTGCTCTGAGGCTGCGGGTAACCAGATTGCGTGCAGGATCCAACGCCAATTCGCGGTGCGATCTGTCGCGCTTCCAGTTTGCTTGGCAGTGTGGAGGAGTAAACCATTCGATATTGCCGTCGTTTCCAGCCATCCCACAGGCGCAATCACCCTCATAAGCAACGGTGAGTAGGCCCTGGGATGCGACACCGATCAGATAGCTGGTGGTGCCAGTCTGGTTTGTGAATAGCTGACGGTGCATATCCACCAAGATACCGTTGAGCAATTGTTGAACTTGTTCTGGGCTGGAGTCATCTGCGCCCTGAGCTACATTGCTCAGATAGGCTCTAATCACGCCTTGTGCCAAGCCTTGCGCAAGCTGACCGCTGCCTGGTTTCGAGGTGCCATCCATAATGACAAAAAGGCCTCGTGCCCCATGGATCTCGGCGGCTGCAAAGTCGTGGTTCGCTGCTCGGTCATGCCCTTTTACGGACCTAGTTTGATATCTCATGCGAGCGCGCTCAGGTCTTTCATGCGTTGATGAATGAGCTTGGCACGCCCAGGGTTGGCTCGAACAGAGCCTGAGCTCTCAACTGCATAATCGATGCCGTTAAGTTTTGCCAGAGCGCCAAGACACTCGGCAACGTATTGCCTGAGCTCTTCGCCGGCTTCACGGACCTCTGCCAATAGCTCTGGGCGTCCGTCTAGGAGGATGATGATATCCTCGACGTCCTTATGGTACGGATCGCCGTTACCCCGACCACTGAAGGCTTCGAGCTTAGTTGCCAAGAAGAATGCTGGCTTGAAGATTCGAATTGCCCGACCGCTAGGTAGCTCAAATGGTACCGCTTGAGCCAGTCCCTCTACATACCAGCGGTTAGCGTAGCCGAGAATAGACGCGTCGCTTGGCATCACATCGACGATGACATCATTGAACCTGAACCGGCAGTTCACATCATCTTCCCCAGTGATCTTGAAGCCTTTCGCTGCAAGACGCACTGTAAGCTTTTCCCAGGCAGAAATGCCTGCTAGCTCGATCACCAGGTCGACATCGTCGGTGAATCGGATGTCGTCCAGCACTGCGCTATCGGTGACCAACATAGCGGTTGTGCATCCACCGACAAAGGCACACTCAGCCAAAAACTCGTCGCCCAAACCATCAGCCACAAATGAGATAAGCTCGTAGTTGTGGTCCGCATTCGATGCCATATTACTTCACCCCCATCCCTGCTTTCAGTATGTTGACAGCCACGCCACACTCCCTTGGGCCGCCAACGCGGATCGCGTCTACAAGCGCGAGGTAATGATAAAGGGTCCTATCTATTTTTACCGCTTCGGGCACCGTCTTGTAGAGGGGCTCGATTGACTGGCCTCGCTCGCTGCCCAGTGGGTCGGGCCAGACAGGTATCAGTCCGCCAGCACTTTTTAGGCTTTTCGAAAGGGCTGGCGCAGCAAAGCCGGTAGGGATGCCACGGACGATTGCACCTGGCTTTACTGGAAAAAAGTACTTCAGAGCGTGCTCGGCAACCTTCAGCAGCTCACGTCGATTCACCTTTGGAAGACCGGTGTCGAAATCGCTGGTAAGAAGGCCGGCATTGCGACAACGCGCCATGGCGTTGGAGACTTCACTTTTACTGAGGCCAAGCGACGCAGAGAGCGCCCGCAAGGAATAGTTTTCGCTCCAGCTCGTTACTGGGGTCGACGGCACCACATCCGACCAGCCCTCCCATCGGTCAGAATCGCCCATCGGTGAATCGAGTTCTTGTGGCCGAAATACCGTGTCTTCGTCATTCGGCAGCAACTGAGACAGCACCTCACCTACCTGGCCGCTAACTGACGCCAACCAACGGGGCTCTGGGTTGAGAATGTTTCTCACATGCTCAGAGGTAGATTCCAATTCCATGCGGCC
The DNA here is from genome assembly GCF_054792385.1 of Pseudomonas sp. SA233. Taxonomy (NCBI): domain Bacteria; kingdom Pseudomonadati; phylum Pseudomonadota; class Gammaproteobacteria; order Pseudomonadales; family Pseudomonadaceae; genus Pseudomonas; species Pseudomonas sp. SA233. The sequence goes on from NZ_CP096450.1 coordinate 6,618, forward strand.
AAACAGGTTTTCCTCTTGAGCGTGCAGGCTAGTCATTTTGAAAAGCAACAAAATGTCTTGACTCTTCATAACTGGCTTTTCTCCGCGTGTCCACATTCCATGAATCGTGGACAACATTCTCTTGGTACTAATTAAATAGTCAAGAAAATTCTTCGTTGCCAGGCTAGAGGCCGGCATCCGCGGAAGGGTTCAATGCATTCTGGTTGAGAAATTTCCTCCGTCGATCAGAAATGGTCAAAAAATATTGACGTGCCGGAATAAAAGAAATGTCATTCGTCCACATTCCATGAATCGTGGACGTTTGTTTTTTATAAGATTTCGTCTTGTCAACTATACCCTGTCGCTTGGTGCTGCTGTTGGGGTCAGCGACAAAGGGGCCTGGGGCCCATGCGTGAGCCCTGCAGAGGCCGCCTATCGGTGGCGCTAGGTTGAGTGCATGAGCGAAGAATGAGGTGCGCAGGAGCGCATCACCGCCCCCATCCTCCACGCCTCTCCATTGGCGGCCCTTTCCTACTTAGCGGAGGAGGGCGCTTCTGCAGGAGTTCCAGTCAAAAAAGCCCGCGGAAGCGGGCTTGATGGTGACCGCTGGGACCTAGTTTGGAGCCCGGCCGGTCAACTATTTGTGAAGCCAGCTTTTCTGTGAAGCTACAACGCCTGCACTGCCGGCCTGAAATGATCTGTCCCCTCTTTCCTGGTCTGCCCCAGCACTCGACCTGTGGTACCATCTTATTACGCATACGTGTTATGTATCAGTTTGCTTTATGTTGCTAAGGAGGGTGTGTGATCTCTGGTATAGCTCTGGGTTGCGATTACCAAGGTCGGCATTTCGGTGCGTCCTATCCCGACGCGCAGTGTGTTGATGGGTTTCTTTGGGATGAGGACAGTTGCGACGAACCAGGTGGCACCTTGCGCCATGGCGGTGACATCCCCTGCCCAAAATGTAATTGGGCTGCGCATGCTTCGTACTTCGCCACTGACGAAGCAGGGCTCGCGCCGGCCCTAGGTCAAAACGATCGGCAGGGGGGCACTGCGTCTGATCAGTAGTCACGTTTGTCGCTGGACTGTGAACCACTCCATTCCCTCTGATCCGATGAAGGAAATGACGCTGTGACACTACATCTTGTGTCCTCTTCAGCTGCTTTCAACACAATATCTAGTGGTACTAAGGAAATGAGCGACCATGCCATCTGAGTCCGATTTGCTCGAAGTGCACCAGCCAATCAACCCCGACGCGACAAGCGTTGATGTGACCTGTCCGCACTGCCATACCACCGAAGAGTTCCATGCCTCGACCTGGCGACAGCAAGACCCACAGGGGCATTTTTCGTTGGCGCCGATTCGCGCCTACGGCGTGACCTGTGCAGGCTGCCGCACTGATTTCCGTTTCAAGCTGACTGCGGCGGTAAACCCTTGGCCAGCAGGCCGCACGCTCGACGTTGCGTGTCCGGCCTGCCAGCACACGGTCACGACCCAGATTGCTGTGGTCCGGCAGATGGATGGGCCTAGCAGGCCAGACACCTGCGACGCATGCGGCAATGATTTTGAGGTGTACGCGATGGTCGCGTGATTGTGATCGAATACGAGCGATCCAAAGGCCGGCGCAATTTGCTGCTTGAAGCTATGAAGGCCGGGGGGCAGGTGATTTTTGATCCCCGTGGCGCCGAGACTGCGCCCTTCATCACCGATGTGGAAGTGCTGCTGGGGGGCGTACCCGTAGTGATCCATGCGGATGGCACAGAGCAGTTTTTGGATGATTCGGCGGAACCTGTCTATGCCTATTCGCCACGCCTAGCAGCCGATGAGCTGGAAGCGTTCTGCAAGGCAAATATCGCCAAGTACGAGGCATTCAGTGCTGAGCATGGCAATGACAAGCTCATGACCGAGCGCGTTCCTATGACCCCATTCTGGTAGGGATATCGACCGTGACCACCAAGCTCAGTGAGCCGATGAAAACCGTACTGATGAAGCTGGGGACCGGCTGGGGCTGGGATGACTTCGGCGTGCATGGCCCATTGTCCTACGCTGCGCGGGTGCGTACCTGCGAAGCGCTGCGAAAGCGAGGGCTGGTGTCATTCGCGCACGGTGACTACGACCTGACGGCAGCCGGCGAGGCGCTGGCCAAGCAACTTAATGACCGGGCCAAAGCCGCCCAGGTCGCGCACTAGGGAAAATGAGCCATGAACTATTTGGATCGAGCGACCGACGAAGCGGGGTATCCGGTAATGGGGTTTGAGGCCTTCTACCAGCAAGGCATTTCCTGCTTTGTATGGGGCCTGCCAAAGCCATTGGTGCGTAAGGCTTTCCAGCGCGTCTGTGCCGATCAGAAAGCACAAGGCCGCGTGGTGGCGATGTGGCAGGTGCGTGCGTTCGTATACGGCCTTTCAGGGCGCTTTGAAGGCGGGCAACGTGAACGCAAAGCGCCAGCAGGGTATCAGTGGCCAACGCCGCCTGATGCGTCTTGGGAGCTGATCGTGTGCATCTATCCAGGCGGCTCATTCGACCTCGATCTGTTGCACCCGGTCAGTTGCCGCTTCTGGTCAGAGGACAACGGATTCTTCGACGTACCAACCGAAGCCCGTTCGCTGATGAATCGCGAGTGGTTTGAGTCGATGGGCTTCGATGTGATGACCATGCAACCAGCGATGCTAGTGCAGATTGCCGACTCAAAAACGCCTCACCTGAAACCGGTGTGAGATTCAAGGAAGGTCACGATGAGAACCGTTGAGAAGATGGTACGCATGCCGGTCTGCATCGGCCAGGAACCACTGGTGGGAAACTACTACACCGTCGAGTGCAAGCTTTGCGGTTGGGTCGGTAGTTCGGAAGTGCTGACCGACGACTGCCAATGCACCCAGGATGAGGGCGACCGGCTCTGCTTGGGTGATACCGACGAAATCGGCACAGACCGCTTGCTCGAAATCGTCCAGGCCATGGACCGGCGCCATGGTGAGTCGCAAAAGGCTTACCAACAGCTTATCGAGCACACCAACGAAACCGAGCAGCACCTGGACAAGGCCGCCGAGCTGCTTAAGGAAATAGTCCAGAGTGGCCAAGCCTACCGCGAGTGCACCGACAAGGGGAGCGCGACCGGCCGGCGGGTCGCGGCCGTGCTTGGCTACGTCGCCCAGTTCCAACCAGATCCGCACCCGGTCGAGCCGGATTAAATGCCCGTGACCGAGCCCCAATGGCGCGAGTTTCGCCCCAGTAGTTGGACTCGCAGTGACTTGGCCGGTGTCGCGCAACCGCACGGCGCAGACGACCAGCCCGAGGCGGCTTATTGGCTGGCTTGGGCGCCGTACATAACAGGTGATCGAAGTGACCCAGGCCATCCCGATCAGGTGATGCGCCGGCGCTTCAAAACCAAGGAAGCGGCCATGGCTCACGTCGACAAGACCTGGCCCAAGGGCCGCTGGCAACTGAACTGTTAGCGGAATCGCATGGCCGCTGGCTTAGCACTGCTGACTTTTGACACCCATTCTCAAACTGGAAAAAGTATGTCACCACTTCGAAATCTTGCCGTGTACGGTTGTATCGCTCTGTCGCTGGCAGGGTGCAATGACAAAAAGATCAACGTGACCATCCCAATGGGCGCTGTCATCTACGCAAAACTCTATCACCTCGGTGATCCTGCGCTTGGCACTGTTCTGCCGACCGAGTACCGCGCAGGTGGGGCTGGCAAGGTGGATTATGATTTTTCTCAGGTCCTGGCCGGCGGCGACTGCGCTCTGGGCATCCCCCTCGAATGGAACAACAGCATGAAGAAGCATGTGGCTGCGACCGCCACACTGTCGTGCGACGGAGTTGAGCAGCGAGAGCTGAAAGGCTATGTGGTCGACAAAGATGGGAAGCAAGGCCTGGACGGCGTTGCGTTGGGCGGTGTGGTCTCGTTCGTGGTGACCGAATCCGTTTCCGTGAAGTAATGAGGATCACGGATTGATCGAACTAGGGGAGGGCAATGGCGCCCGACTTGAACGTCGAGCGCGAATTGTGCGGGGCGATTCGCTTTAAGCGGTCACCTGAAGGCCGAAGGACTCTGCAATACGGCCGACAATGGTCGGGAGGTCACCCTGGATCTTGAGTGCTTTGAAGTCGAGATCCTCGGTAGCCAGGCGGTCTAGGAACAGCTGCATGTCCGCGGTGATGCTTTCGGGCAGCTCGATCACTTCGCCGGTCAGCAGACTGGTCAGGGCCAGGACATCGTTCCGGTGCTTTCTGATGTCCTTACTGTCTGCCCCGCCTTCACCGTTTTCTTTGCGCTGAGACAAGTCGAGCCAGGCTTTAGCCTTGAAGGGGATAAGGCGATCGGCGCCGATATAGGTCAGCTCCTCACCCTGCTGGCGGCCGGACAGTAGGAACTGGTAATAGTCCTCGTTCAGCAAAATGGCGCTTAAGCTCGAAACCGATTCGTCTGTTGGGATGGGGGTCAGCGTCGCGTTCTCTTCGTGCTCCAGGCCTTCCGGCGCCCGCGAGAATAGTTCGATCATGACGGGGTAGGAGGGATCTGTAGGTTTTTGGAACCGATAGAAAATGGGTTCTGGACGCTCGCCGCCTCTCTGCTTGATCTCGTAACCGCCACTTTTTATGAACGCCCAGAACCTTGCAACAAAGTCGGCATTCAGTGCTTCGATTACCAAGACAACGTCCAGGTCCTTAGTGACCCTGAAATCCTCGCCCGCGTCCTCCATTGCGAGAGCTGAGGCAACGCCTCCGATCAGGACGTAGCTATCACGAAAATCATGGAAGTGTTTGCCGAAGACATCCAGGCCTATTACGCTAACCAATTGACTTGCTCCTTGAGTTCATCCAACGCAATCTGAATGCGTTCGTCAGGGTTTTCATCCAAGCTCAGATACAGCGATGCCGCATCTGCTATGTAGTGTCTTTCGGTGAGCGACGGATACGTCCAGATCTCCACCCACTCCTCGATCCCGTCCAACGAATCTATGACTTTGAACGCATCAAGCGCCAGCATGTCGTTGAACACTTTCTTGGTCATTCCCCACACGGCCTGTTTAGGCTCCGCCAGCATCGTGTATTTGGCCAGGGCAGTTTCCCCGGCGAGACACACACCGGGCGCCATGGGGAGAGTGTTGCGGGTTATGCCAACTCTCTTTCTGACGGGGGACCGTAGGTATTGCTTGGCCTTTCGGAACACCTCAGCTGGTGTCCCGTTGAAGGCGTAGGTCTTCCAGTGAAGGTCGCTCTTTGCAGGGGTGATCACCTCAAGGGAGGTCAGCTGTTCCACCGCCTTCGAGAGTGTTACCCGGCTGTAATTGAGACCGCCCAGGAGGGCGTTCGTCGTAAAATAGGCTTCGTCGGTTTTGCCGGCATACAGGCATGAGAGCAGCATGGCTTGGGCTGCCGGGAGGAGGGCGGCCACCTCGCTTTGCTCTCGACGCAGGCGGAAGCTTTCGCGCAGGTCCAGCGCCATTTCTGGTATGAACATCTGAAAGCTGGGCTGGATGAAGTTGACCTGATGCGTGATCAGGCTGCGGCGGTCTTGAACCGACAATGATCTGCAGACGTAGACGACCACCTGTTTGGTGGCCTTGTGCACGAGCTCGATGTGCTTCTGCAGCTTCACGATGCCCGGATAAGCAACCTCATCACGCGAGACCAGCAGCATCATATTGAGCGCCGAGCTTTTCCCCATCGGCATGCTCAATTCGTAGGTCTTGTAGCTATCCCGGATGGTGTAGGGGACCCGGAGTGGCACCGGCGTCAGGTGCGCTGTCACACCTAGAACGGACTCGATGTAGGCCTTAGCTTCGTCTTGTAAATTCGGCATATCCTGGCTCCGTGTTAACCACTTTTTTTCACTGTAAACCACAGAGGTTTACAAGTCAAAAAAGTGGTTTACAAGCCAGTGTTTATGGGGGTTAAAAGGATTCCATTCTGCCTATGCTGCAACTGATGCAGCGCGCATCTCAGTATGCGCTGCGCACTGCACAGTGTGAAGCGCATACTGGGCGTTTCAGTCGCCATGGCTTGGCCTGCTGACTTTTCCTACAGCCGTGACGGAGCCGTCTGATCGACACCAATGACTCAGCAGGGGAAGGTCTGGTTTTTACCGAGCAATGGACAGGAAAATGGCTATACCAACCACCAGCGATCTGAAGCTGCCTCTCAGCTTGCACCTGGATCAGAACACCCTTGACGCGATCGAGCGCTTCAGGGACGCACGTGCGGAACACTTGAAGTATGCGCACGATGAGACGGCTACCAGCGCAGAATTGTTTCTGGCGCTACAGCGAGCTGAGTTCGACCTGGCCACGGCGGTTGACAGGCTTTTGGTCGAACACTCCAGCATGTCGAACTGTCGGGGCTTCTAGGGCTTCGTTCTGACCGGCTCGTAGGGTGGCATGGAGGGCGGGGAGGCCTACCCGCCTCAGCCTGGAGAGCAATATTCCACCGAGATCCACAGCTCATTCACCAAGATGTTTGCCTTGGTAATGTCATGGCCAAAGACTCTGTTTTCCTTGATGGCAGGTCGATTGCTGAACTCCCCGAAACGATCGTTGCTGATGATGTAAGCGTTCGGGGAATATGCCAATTCGATGATCATTTCATCGGCGCTGCGGCCTCTGCCGACGCGGTACGTCTCTACTGACGCTGGGAAGGTGCGTTGAATGTCCTCCCACGAAACCTGAAGCTTTCTCGTGATGCCTGGGTCAAAGACCAGAATGATCTCACTGCCAGGCCAGTTTGAAAGCAGTGCCGGAACGAGTGCACTCAAAGCGTTCAGTCCGATGAACTGTTGATTCTTGCCCCGGCCACGATTGCATAGGTTGCTCCCGTCAATGATCAGCCGCTCGATGACCCGACTATCGCGCTGCCGGAGCGACGCCATTCGCTGCTCCCATTTTGCGAGCTCACGCTCAAGGTCCTCAACATCGCTGGTTTTGTGCCTGACGACCTGGGCAATGTCATCTGTTCCGAAATAGTTACTACAAGCCCCCTTAACTTTCGCGGCCTCCTCTGACCGTGGTGGTGCGTTTCGGTGGTCATCTCGGAAAATGATCGCTTGGGCCAGCTTCTCCTTGGCCACAATCAGACGCTCGCGATATTTGAGGCACTGTGCCTGCGGCACACGAATATGCTCTTCAAACCTGGCAATTTTGGCTGCAAGACTTTCAACGGCTGGCTGCAGTCTTGCGATCTGCGAACTGTAGGTGGCGTAGTCGGAATCGGTTTCGAGCCAGTCCAGGGTAGAGTGGAACTGAACATCGTATCGAAGCCTCTGTACCAGATGCTGCTGGGTGGCTATCTCTCCATTTTCGCAAATCAATGCATCCAACCGTGCAGCTTTCTCGGCTAGCTTGGCTTCCTCTGCCTCGGACATTTTTTGGGGGGGAGGAACCCGCCCCGTTACAGCGTCGAATGCTTGCCCGAGCAACGAGCGGTGCGCACGATAGACTGCCTCGTGGACTGTGGCACGATCGATCAGGGTTAATCCACCCAATTCGGAACTCTCCCGTTCGAGCTCCTCTAGTTTCACCTCGGCATTTTTGAGCGCCAACTTGGCCTGAGCTTCATCAAAGCGAGACAAGTGGCCGTAGAGTTCGTACTGCTCCCGCAAGCCCACTTCAGCCGCGGCAAGGGCGGCGACAGCAGCTTCGTACTGCGCACTGTAGGGGTTGTGATCCATTGCGTTTCCAAATGATGGAGTTCTGCGTACAACCGATGCGCACCGTGGCACCTGCCTCTTAACGCAGTTGAGCGGCCACTTTAAGGGGAAGCGGTTGGAGAGTGAAGAGCAATGGGCCGCGACGGTGGGCCTTCGGCGATCTGAGAGACGCAACCGGGGACGCCACGCATAGGCACACCCCGGCATTCCACTGGCGCATTTTCTGCTGGGGCACGTACGCGAGGCGGGTCATTGGGGTGTCGCTTCTACGCCGAGATCCGTGCCCGCCACTCACATGCTAGTTTATGTAGGGCGGTTGCAGGAGCTGAGTGCAACACAGTTACTGGATTGAGGCGGGAGCCTCGTGATGCTTGGCCATCAGCTCGGTCATGACCTCGATGGGGCACTTGAAACCGAAGCGCTTACGCGGTCGGATGTTCAACTCGTAGGCAATCGCATCCAACTGCTCTTGGCTGCACACCGACAGATCCGTGCCCTTGGGCAGGTACTGGCGGATCAGTCCGTTGATGTTCTCATTGCTGCCGCGCTGCCAGGGGCTGTGCGGGTCGCAGAAGTAAATTGCCACCCCGGTCTTCTGGGTGATTTCCGCGTGACGCGCCATCTCCCGCCCTTGGTCGTAGGTCATGCTCTTGCGGGCCGCCAGCGGCATATGGTTCAGCGCCGAACTGAAGCCTTCCACGGCCGAGGTCGCCGTCGCGTCTTGCATCTTCACCAGCATCAGGTAGCCGCTGGTGCGTTCGACTAGCGTACCCACGGCCGATGCGTTGGCTTTGCCCTTGATCAAGTCGCCCTCCCAATGTCCCGGCATCACGCGATCCTCGATCTCCGGCGGACGCACATGGATGCTGACCATGTCCGGGATCTGGCCACGGCGATCTACGCCGCCAGAACGCGGACGGCGGGAGGTTTTGCCTTGCCGCAGGCAGATGATCAGCTCCTTGCGCAGTTCGCCGACCGGCAGGGCATAGATCGCGTTGTAGATCGTCTCGCGGCAGACGTAGGCGTCTTCGAAGCTTGGGGATTTCATGGTTCGCAGCTTGCCGGCAATCTGCTCGGGAGAAAAGCGCTGTCGCAGCAGGTGGGCGACCAGCTCGAACAATTCGTTGCCGGGCACCAGCTTTTGCCGGGGCCGGCAGGGCAATCGACGATCGCGCATGGCTTGTTGGGCATGCTGGGTGGTGTACTCACCCCGGGCATCACGATTGCGACGGATCTCGCGACTGATCGTTGAGGGGCTGCGGTTGAGCATTCGGGCAATGGCGCGCTGGCTCATGCCACGCAGCAGACTGACCTGGATATCGGAGCGTTCTTCAACGCTGAGTTCGTGATAAGACATGGCAACACCCTACCGGAAAGGTCAGGTGTTGCACTCAGTTTTTGCCGCCGCCTAGCTATTAGAGTCAGTTCTTAAGGCCATCCATCGAGGCGTGCAGCATTTTTTCAACCATATCTAAAATTAGGCTGCAGATACCTTTTATGTTGAACTCAGGCAGTCTCTCAACCCAATAAGACAGCGCTGCGAATCCCGCGTGACCAATGTCAAGGTCATCCTCTTTACAGAAAAGCGCGCTCTTCAGCATTGGCCCATCAGCCATGCTGCCAACCTGGATTACTATCAAAAAAATTCCTGTAGTAGGTGCATTGCCGGCAAAAAACCGGAATTTATGGCTTGAGTGTTCACCTCCTGTTAGCTCGAAAATATACTTGCAGTGCCCATGGCGAGTTATACATCCGAAGGCGGCTGTGCACTCCTCAACTGTCTTTGGATAAATGACAATTGGTAGTGATTTAACTAAGTGCAGGAGGTCTTTGGTCATGATTTTCGATAGGGGTACCCGCCCCTTCATGAATGACCTAAGTGCCCGACTTGAAATGTGCTCAGGCAAATACTCTACGATGGGGTACGCCAAAGCGTTTAGCGTGGCAATTAAGCCCTCAGTTTCGGGAGACCAATAATGTCTGGTTTCGTCAATAAGTTTATATTGGTCAACGTCATTTGGCTCCTCATCTTCGTCCTGGAGGAACAGCCAATGTATCCAGCGATGATCGTCATTTTCCTCGCTATAGCAGTACGCTTTGCCTATGGCCGGCATGGGTACCTGCCAGCTTTCTTTGGTTACCCAGTCGGTATCAAGACGAAAATATTCGTCTGGGCTTAAAGAGATTGATGGTAATGAGGGTGATATCGCCAAGTGTTTTTCAAGTAGATGATCTCTGCTTTTGTCATGAGGGGAGGATTCTACAAGGATGCCTTGGCGCTCAGAAACCATCTTGCCAATAATGTTCAGTAGGGACTCTACTGACGCTGGCTTTCTCAATAGTTCGAAATCCTCCCAGTAAATTATTGATTGCTCGTGCGCCTGAACCTTGCTAGCGCCGAAAGTGGCGTCAGTATCGGTCACAATTTCCTTGAGTTGGCCATCAGGATCAATTAGCTGAAGGATGCCCTTCAGGGGAACGACACTCAGTAGCTCTTCGTCAATGCATAATTGGTCTGGAATGCCTTTGAGGAAAGGGTTTGATGCCCAAGCTTCGTATAGAAAATTAGCTATCGAGATTTTATCATTGTGTTTGAAGAACCTCTGGTGATAGAGGTCAAGGCCCGGAACATTCAGCGTCAGCGCAATTACTGGAATCAATGCAAGGCCTTCTGCTTCTGAAGGGTTTAGGCCTTCACTTACCCAGAACGCTTCACGCTCTTCGCTCACAAAAAGATATTTATGCTGAACTATGGTGAAATGATGAGTGAGCATGTCAGCCTCTGGATGGCACTGAAATATTTTCGGCTTGAGCAGTAAAGTTTCAGCTCATGAATTTCGGTTTATGTTACACCAATAATTGGATTCTGCAACTTCTCTAAGATCCGGTCACTTAGCTATGCCTATCCACTCACGGACGCGATTTAATATTTTAAATTTATAGATTCTACTGGCGTATCTATACTTGATGGGTAGAAGTGTTCCCCTGCGGTGGCGCCTCGCACTTCTCCGAGAGGGGTATGTGAGCCGTTTTGGGCTTGATTGCTGGATGGCGGTGGCTCCCCCAGAGCACAAAGCGGCGTAGGAATCCCCTGAATGGTTGTAATACTAGGAAGTGACGGCACTCGAAAGGATGAGCGATGAATCAGTATAAAATTGTTGAGCGAGAAGTAGCGCGAGCCGAGGCTCTGATTGCTGGTTACCTTGGTTTTTACGCAGGCAGCATTGACCTGGCCTACTTCAACGCAGCCTCACTCAAGCGGGTAACCCCAGAGTTCAAGCGTTGTGTGCAGGTCATCCAGGATCTCGCTGCCATGCCGGTGGTGAGTCAATCTGCGAGACGCAACATGGTGACCGCAGTGGACCGATTGGCCGACCTGGTTCGGGCACCTCAAATGAAGCCTTCAACTCGTACCCTCTGGGCTATTGAGGATTGGATTCGTCGCACCCCGCTGGCCGTGGTGCGCCATCTGGCCGCGATTGTAGGGCCTGTGGCAGCGGGTATCTGGGGAACCATCGATAGTAGTGCAGAAGCGGATGTAGGCGTGGCGATTGCTGCGGCCCTGGTGATGCTGTCTTTCGGCTGCAGCCTGAGCCATCTCCGCGACCCAGATCACTCTATTCAGAAGGGGGTGCTGGCGTTCCTTGGAGCCGGTGCCTTGATCCTCGTGACGAAGGGCGTCCTGCTCACATTCTTTGCTTTCGCAGTCATCTCCGCGGGCTTCTTCATTCGAGATGTCGCAGTGTGGTGCCGCAGATCGAAGTCGGGCGCTGGAGCTGGAAATCGTGGTGGTGATGAGCTGTTTGAGGGCAATGACAGCCTCTATACGCCGGAGGAGCTCTACGACATTGGTGGTGGGCCTGGGCCTGCACTTAGTGAGTACGGCCTTGCCAAGGACGATGATTGAGCCCGTCACCTTCGACACAGGGCGGTTGCGCCGTGAAGTTGAGGTCTAGGGCCTAGGCTAGGCCTGGCAGCTACTTGAGGGGCAATGGCTTCAATGACGCTCGGCCTCGACTTACAGGCTGGGACTAGGCCGAGCAGATGATACGGTTTTACTTACCTTCGCCGTTTGCCCGGGCGAACTGCGCAATGTCCAGTGCCGACCCATCGTAGAGGTCGATCGGCGTGTAACACCACTCGACGAACCATTCCTGGACCTGCCGGCGGGTGAGGGGGCCATACGATCGCTGGATTTTGTTGAGGCTGACGAGCCCGCAGATAGGATTGATGATCCAAAAGCCAATGTGCTTGGCGCTGAGGAAATAGGTTGCGGCGTAGAAAATGGCTGACGCGGTGTTCCCGTACAGCTCACGGATCTGAAGCATCGGGTAAAAGAACACAGCTGACGTGACCAGTGCGCAGATAGCCACAAGGAGCCACTGATTCCACAGCTTTAAGGCCATAAAGCCTGTAACCCACCATTGCTGTCGCTTGTCCAAATCGTCCCATTTCATTCTGTTTGGTGTCCTTATGCAGGGGCCTGAGGGCTGTAGAAATGTAAGGCAATGGGCCTTGATGTTCGTTTTCGATACTAAATGACTTATCTGTACGCGTTATATGTTATTTTCTCGCCATGCAAACCATGTCGGGAGATCAATGGTGACTTCAGCAAAACACACCCGCAGACGTGCGGTTTTTTGGGGGGTAGCTTTGCTGGCCCTGGTCGGCGGGCCGTTGGCTTATAAGGGCCTTGGGTTGAACAATCTGAGGACCAGTTTTTCCTCGGCGACGAGCGAGGAAATTCAGGCGGCGGCCCGTGATTCCAAATGCGCGACTCGGCTCCTGGTGGATGCCAATCGGAGTGCGCAAGACATCCGGGTCAGGGATCTGGATTGGGTCAAGGAGCGCTGTGCATTAGTTGAGCGCCAGGCAGCGGCGTTCGAGGGAACGGCACAATGAGTAGCTCCAAAACCGCGGCCTGCCGGCGGACCTCCAAAATTCAGATTCGGCGCAACTATGTGGTGGGCGCCGTCTGCCTTCTCGCGTTTCTCGCTTCGTCGTTCGCATATCAATTGCCAGGCCTTACCGCTAAGGCCGCTTCCTTTGTGGTTGGGTACTGGGCGGCACTGCCGTTTGTACACCTGGCTACAGGGCATGGGTTCGGCTTCAAGAAGAAACGGGCAGCACCTTGCGGCGGCGCTTGCGTAGATGTCCACGAGCGCTGTGATGCTCAACGCGAGGATGAGGAGGCTTCTCAGGAGCAAGCTGACGGTGCTCCGCATACCGGTCCGGCAATCTCGCGTTCACCGTCCGTCCAGTCCCAGTAATCAGTACAGGTCGAATCGAGATGAAACGAAAATTCAAGAATGGTGATTCTGGCTGGAAGACAAACTGGCTCGGAGTTTGTGAGCGACCTCGGTTTTTCACAATCCACACACTCAAAGCGCTCGCAATGATAGTTGTATTCACGATTCTCAGCTTATTGCGCTCAGCAGCGGTTTTAGTGCTGGTTGCCCTGCTAGTCTCCTTGGTTGGCAAATTATTCACTCCTCTTGAGCTATTGGACGCTCAAAGTCGTGCGGTCCTGGGTGGGCCGCGAGACTATTTTGTACTGACAATTATGGGCCTGATTTGGCATGGACTGGTGTGTGATTCATTCGCTGCATTTCGGAAGTGGCGGCAGCAGCGGAGTCGAAATGAAATTAAAATGAGCTGATTTCTGGGGCTGCTCATAAACCGAAATCATATTTAGGAATATGGTAAATTTCCTATGCTTGTCGAAAAATGGAAAGCTCTTGATCCGACAGTTAGGGATCATCTTATCACCGTACCTATAGTGCTACTGTTGTTGGCCTTGGTTATATGGGCTGTCTACCATTACGCTCCGGAGAAAGTTACGCGGCCTGCTGGAGAGGTGAAGTCTCTTGTGCTGCATGACTCTGCTTTCTCGACCATTACGACCCTGGAAACAACTGATGGCTGGTATCAGCTTGAAGGGGCAGTCTCGGGGGGCTAAGGGCGATAACGTGAGTATTCAAGCTCAGGGCGCATACAGGAAAGCGTGCATTGCATCCCAGGATAGCAAGGCGTGTTACGATATTCGCTGAGTAAAATTTAAATAGTAATGCCCAATCAGTGAAATCAAGAGACCGATAGCTCCATTAAGCAAGACCGAGGAATTTAGGTTACATGAACGTCCAGGAGAAATTGCGCCACTACGAAGCCACGCTCATCGCTGCCCCGCGGCGAATTTTGGCCGGTAAACATGACTGGAAAAATGACATCACAAGTGACGCTGGGGTTTACGTGATCTGGGAGGCCGGTATTGCACGATACGTCGGTGAGACATCGGCACTACGCGCCCGAATGGGCGACCTTACCTCGTTTAAAAACCACTCATTTGCGAAGGGCACTTGTGTGCGCTTCAATATTGACGCCAGCGACAAAGAGGGTCTAGTCAAAGCGTATTCGAGTAACTACGAACTGTCCTTCTGCGCAATTCCATTAGGTCGCAAGGAAGTTGAGGAGTACCTGATCTTGCGCTGGCGCTCTAGTCTATGGAATAAGGTGACATCACGGCTGCTCGATGGGCACCAATACAATTGGGTTGTTCCTGCAGCATCCACCTCCGAGAATGAAGCCGGCGGTACAACTGCCATCCAGGCGCTGCAAAGCAATCAGACGAAAGAGCTCGATACTGAGCTGGCGGAAGAGCTTTAGGGCTTACCCCGTGCTCTGTATTCCGGGGTGTCCGGCCGACCTGATGGTTTCGCAGGAATAATAGAAAATCAGTAAATTATGAGTTGTTTTCTGGCTTTAGGCATTGAATTGACATTCGATACGGCTTTCATGATTATAGGTACGTGTTACGATTTTTCGGTTGTATCACGCCGCTAAGGATGTGAGTTCAGCCGCAGTAGCCCCGAGTCCCTCTCTGGAGATTTTCAATGTTGAACCCAACAACGAATGCCGAACCCGTAGACCAGACCTTCGATGGTGCTGGTCTGAAGGCCGCGTTGCAGGAGTTCGGCGACAAGATCCAGGCCGCTACTGGCCGTTCACTGCTGCCGCTTGAGCTCAAAGCATTCCGCGCCCAGGTCGCTACTTGCATCGCTCATCGGCAGCCACGGGTGGTTCAGTTGGGCCTTTGCGACTTTCAGACCCGCAGTGGGCGGGCTGAGTTGATTGAGGTCAAGTTCTAACCAGAATGGCCACCCAGCGCAAGGTAGTTGCGTTCATGGCACCCAAACAACGAACATCGTGCCCGAAACCCAGCTGTCAGCTCGCACCAGAGCCTCTATGAGGTACTGCTCGCAGCTGTCGGCCCGGTCCACCCCCAGCATTTCCATTAGTAAGGCCTGAGGTTTGAAAGACCATTTCCATCTAGCGGCTGAATACGAACAGACCCCGAGCCGGGAGCTGCCGCATTCTGTTGAAGCCGAGCAGGCCATTCTAGGGGGATTGCTGAATGACCCGCGTGCTTGGGTTCGAGTCTCTGACCTGGTCGTCGAATCTGACTTCTTCCGCTCTGACCACAGGCTCATTTTCAAGGCTATTGCCAGGCTGCTTGAAGAGGGCCGGGCGCTTGATGTCGTCACGGTACAGGAGGCCTTGGAACGTGCAGGTGAGCTCTCGAATGCAGGTGGCTTGGCCTATCTGAAAGAGCTTTCCGATAACACCCCGTCCGTCGCCAACATCGCCTCCTTTGCCCGCGTAGTCAGCGAGCGTTCGCAGTTCCGGAAGATCATCGGTGTGTGCGAGGAGATCGAGCAGAGCGCCAACTCCCCAGCCGGTCGCTCCGTGGAAGATCTGGTGCATGATGCCGAAGCGAAAATGCTGTCTGTGGCCGGTCAACGGCCGAAGGAGGGCGGTCCGGTTGGCATCGAAACCCTGCTCAGAAAGGCCGTCGAGAAGATCGAAACCGCCCATGAGTCAGGGCTTGAGTCCTTGGGCCTATCGACAGGTTTCGTCGACCTCGATAGCAAACTGAGCCTGTTGCGTCCTGCTGACCTGGTCATCGTGGCCGGCCGGCCATCCATGGGCAAAACCACTTTTGCCATGAACATTGTGGAAGAGGCCGTTCTGCGGTCGGATAAAGTGGTCGTGGTCTACTCCATGGAGATGCCAGGCGATGCACTGCTAACGCGCATGCTCTCCTCGATGGGTAGCATTGACCAGTCGCGAGTCCGATCCGGGAAGCTGTTGAACGAGGACTGGACCAAGCTGACCAAGGCTGCCAACGCGCTCAACAAAAACGATCGCTTCTTCATTGACGACACGCCGGCGCTGAGCCCATCGGAGATGCGTAGCCGCACGCGGAGACTTCGACGTGTGCACGGCGAGATAGGACTGATCATGGTGGACTACCTGCAGCTGATGCAGATCCCCGGATACGGCGGTCTCAATCGGACCAACGAGATTTCGGCCATCTCCAGGTCACTCAAGGCTTTGGCCAAGGAATTTGATTGCCCCGTGATTGCACTCTCGCAGCTCAATCGCTCGGTGGAACAGCGCAAGGACAAGCGACCTGTGAATTCCGACCTGCGCGAGTCCGGCGCTATCGAGCAAGACGCAGACGTGATCATGTTTGTGTATCGAGATGAGGTGTACAACCCCGACTCCCGTTTTGCTGGTACCGCAGAGATCATCATCGGCAAGCAGCGAGAAGGCCCGACCGGTTTCGTCCGGCTTGGTTTCGAGGGTCGATACACACGCTTCGTTAATTTGGAGCCGGGTACGCACGACTTCACTGAACAAGAGATGGGGGTAGAGAGGATTGACCCTAACCCACGCCTTGGCCGCATGCCCGTCCAGAAGCTCGCAGAAGGGGCGGCGAACAAAGTCGAGAGCAAGGGTAGGGGGCGGCGCCGAAAAGGCGCGAGAAAGCCGCCATAAAGCCCGCTGACGCCTCTCCACTCGCAAGCGCCCTCAACTTACTGAACAAGATGCCCACATGAACGAAGACTACGCTTCAGAGCAGCTCGACCTACAGACTTCCTCGCTGAAGGTGCCACCGCACTCTATCGAGGCAGAGCAATCCGTGCTCGGTGGTCTCATGCTCGATAACAATGCCTGGGAGCGCGTGCTCGATCAGGTCTCCGACGGCGATTTCTACCGGCACGATCACCGGCTTATTTTCCGCGCCATTCACAAGCTGGCGGACCTGAACGAGCCATTCGATATCGTCACGCTGCATGAGCGCCTGGACAAGGAAGGGCTGAGCAGCCAGGTTGGCGGGCTGGCCTATCTGGCAGAGCTGGCCAAGAACACCCCTTCGGTGGCCAACATCAAAGCCTATGCTGCGATCATCAGGGAGCGGGCGACCCTGCGCCAGCTGATCAGCATCAGCACGGACATCGCAGACAGTGCCTTCAACCCTGAAGGCAGGAACGCTTCGGAGATCCTCGACGAGGCCGAACGGCAGATTTTCCAGATTGCTGAAGCCCGGCCAAAAACCGGCGGGCCGGTTGGTGTCAAAGACCTCCTGACGATGGCCATCGATCGCATCGACACGCTATTCAACTCTGACAGCGACATCACCGGCGTGTCGACCGGCTTCACCGATCTGGACGAGAAGACCAGCGGCCTGCAGGCGGCCGACCTCATCATCGTGGCCGGCCGGCCGTCGATGGGTAAGACTACCTTCGCCATGAACCTGGTGGAAAACGCTGTGCTGCGGTCCGAGAAAGCGGTGCTCGTGTTCTCCCTCGAAATGCCAGGTGAATCGCTGATCATGCGTATGCTGTCATCGCTCGGCCGCATCGACCAAACCAAGGTGCGTTCCGGCCAGCTGGATGACGATGACTGGCCGCGATTGACCTCGGCGGTGAATCTGCTCAACAACCGCAAACTGTTCATCGACGACACCGCCGGTATCAGTCCCTCGGAGATGCGTGCACGGACCCGGCGCCTGGCCCGCGAGCACGGTGAGATTGGCATGATCATGGTCGACTACCTGCAGTTGATGCAGATCCCGGGCTCCGCCGGCGACAACCGGACCAATGAGATTTCCGAGATCTCCCGTTCCCTCAAGGCCCTGGCCAAGGAATTCAACTGCCCAGTGATCGCCTTGTCGCAGCTGAACCGCTCCCTGGAGCAGCGGCCGAACAAGCGCCCAGTGAACTCCGACTTGCGTGAGTCCGGTGCGATCGAGCAGGACGCCGACGTGATCATGTTCGTGTACCGGGATGAGGTGTATCACCCCGAGACCGAGCACAAGGGTGTGGCGGAAATCATCATCGGCAAGCAGCGTAACGGCCCCATCGGCTTCGTGCGCCTGGCGTTCATTGGCAAGTACACCCGCTTCGAGAATCTCGCGCCGGGCATGTACAACTTCGACGATGATGAGTAGTGAGTGGCGATAGCCTGCGCCGGTAGGATTGGGATGTCGTTATGCAGAGCAGATTTCATGCTCGGTGTTGAGCATCTCCAGGATACGAAGCCTACATCCTCCTGGAGATGCCAACATGAATCAGCTGCCCGTATCCGAACTCACCTGGCCACAACAGGTCGCCCTAAACGACTACACCCTGTTCGCCCAACGCCTGCCCATTGAGGGCGCCGACAAGGCCGAGCATTGGCTTGAGCGCAAGCGCAAAGATTTCCTCGCTTGCATCATGCACATCAACGAACAGGCCAGTTACACCGCCTTCCTTGCCCGCCTAATCAAGGAAACTCCATCGCCCGCCGCCCGGGCTGCTAAACTGGCCTCTCGCCAGTGAGGCCGCGGTTGCTGGTCCTGGTCTTGATCAAAGGAAAACCCCGGCTGACTGATGTTCAGGGGCTTTTCCGGTTAGCCATCACCGCACGCAGCTCTGACGAGTGCGCATGTTGCGTGGTCAGCTTTCAGTAAATGCTCCACACACCCCGGCCAAGGCTGGGGTTTTTCCGTTTGGCGGCCCACACTAACTGCTTCCTTCTAACCAAACAGTCCGGTCACCAGCCCGCCTCATGCCAGCTGCGCTTGCAGTAAAGCCATTTGTACTTTGCAGTATTATGCGTACGCGTTATGATTTTGCAGGTCAGCCCTGGGCGGCGCATTACCGGCCGGGCGATCCGAGATCGAAGCCAATGAACAGGAAATTGTGATGTTCAAGAAGAAACCAACGAAAGAGCTTAGTGCAGAGGACGAACGCTTTTATCGTTCTGCAAGCCACGTCATGGCGATGGTTTGGATGGTAGGTGCATTGACTGCGGTCTTCACTGGGATGGCCGAGTCTGCAAATGTCTAGAAATCCCAAGAATTTACGAGTGATAACGGGCGGTAAGCCGTCGGGGCAGTCCCTCGACACAGCTGAACGCCGCAAGCAGTTAGGCCGGATACGGACTTGCTCGCGTTTTTTCTTTGAGCCCCCTTTTCTCGGGCCGCGCATGGCTCTTGCGGTAGCTGCTGCTATGGCGGTCGGAGCCCTCTCCGTGGCGGCCGTAGGCACGGGCTGGACTTCGATGCTGGCGTCGTGCGCAACATTTGCGGCAGTGCTTCGCTTCGGAAAAGCAGCAAAGACATGGGGAGCTAGGATGGATGCCTTCCTGGCTGAGTATGACCCGCTGGACAAAGAAGCATACAGACGGTTGCAGGCTATTACTGAGAAGGAAGGGTTATCGCCGTGCTTGCTGGATGAGTGGTTAAGCAGCGAATACGCTGCCATTGATTCTGCTGATGGAGTTCAACCCGCATCGGCACGCAGGGGTCGCTTTCTGCGAAAAAAGATTTAGGAACAATCGCGGTACCGCCCAAGCCCAGCCACCCGCTGAGCCGAGGCCGTAGAGGACACCGTACCCCTGACACCTGAACCAAGGACAGACTCATGAACGAATCACCATTTGCGACTCACCGCGCCATATTGGTCGACGGTAACTACTCAGCTGCTGGGTTTCTCCAGTCTTTCGCTATGGCCATGTACGCCGGCGCCGCTTTCCCGATGGATGCCAATGGGTTGCGTAACCTGGATGACAAGCACATGCAGATATTCCAGGACATGGCGGCTTCCTACCGTCGCCATGGTGAAGGCGATCCGGATTTCGTCGACGTGTGCAAGGCGATCCAAGCGAAGCGTGCCGCTTATGGCTTGCGCATCAAGGCTAAATTGGACGAGATCCGCGCATGCGACCCAGACCAGTTCGAAGGTGGTCGTCGTGAACATTCTCAATCGGTGGACTTCTACGAGCGCGAGCATCAGCTGAACATCGAACGGCGCTGGATCGACCGGACCTAGGAAAACCCGGCAGCCCACAGGGGCTGCATTGGAGAGTCGCCCGGAGTACCGATCACCCGCGATAGCCAGGCTGTCAGAAGGTAATCAAACGTCAGACCGGGCGGCTCTACCAATGTAGCAACGAGCCAAAGGAATCGCGCCATGCGTAGCAAGGATCAAGAGTTTACAGTCGGTAAAGGCCAGCAGATGTGGGGCGGCAAGTCCCATTACCCGGATCTTGTTCGTTTGGTTATTCCGAAGGACCAAGCTCTGGCTCTGGCTCAGAAGATTCTGCGTGAGCTGGAGCACGCGAAGCCAGACCAAACCCACTTGGGCGAAATCGCACTGTTCGGCCAGCTTGAAGACTTTGACGACGAGTAACGGGAAAACGCCATGCAAAAAGCTGACTGGCAAATCGTACAAATCTGGCCGGATTTCGTCGTTGAGGTGAACTGCAACGGCGGTGGCCATCGCCGGGTGTACCACGATGGTCGCATTGAGCTGATCGACTAAGGAAAACTCCATGAAATCGGGTATCCAAACATTCCAGTGCCTCCTAATCTATCTGTTTTTCTTGGGCGTAATGACCGCATGCCTTGTGACGGCTGTTCCAGCCCTGATCTACCAAGGGGTAGGGTTGTGGTACGTGCTCTTTACTTCTATCACCTGGATCATCCTATGTCTGCTCTCAATCAACTGTTACAAAGCAGTCTCAGCGTGTGCCAAGAAACGATTCGACTAACTGTTAACGGAATTCGCCATGAAGTATTGGATTGCTCAATGCGAGTCCTGTGGGACCGTTAAGCGTGCTCAAAAATCAAAGCCGACCAGCTGCACGGAAGAGATCCGCACGGGCGAGCGTTCGATTCGTCGTTGCGGGAATGAACTCACCAACCATCAGGACATCACCGCAAAGGTCGAGGCTGCGAAAGCAGCTCAGGCCCATGCAGCCGGGTAACAAGGAAAACGACGCTCAGATGATCGACGATCCAAACGTTACGAAAATAGTCAACCGGGCGATTCTTGAGCATATGGCACAGGTGTTTGGGCCAGACTCGACAGCCGCAGCTGTGCTTGCGGAAGCTGCAGAGCTTGAACGCGATGGACACGAGGTCGTGTTTTATCGTCGCGGTCGTGAGCTGTGGGTTGACCCCAAGACTAACCACTGATTTGTTCGAGGAAAAGAGCATGCAGATCAAAGTTAGAGAGGGGGACGTATTCCCCCTGAATCGGCCTCAACAGGTCTGGTGGGGGGATAGCCCCGACGTGATGCAAGTCGCCCGTTTCGCGGGTCAGGAAATGATGGCCATCACCGACGATGCCGGCGCTTTCGAGTTGGATTATTTGGGCCACATTGGTAGCGGGTTTGCCAGCATCGAGGACGCCAAAGCGGCAGCGCCTGAGTTCGCTCGGGCCGTGCTGGAGCGGCTACGCAATCTCATTCAGGACGTGTAGGAAAACGTGACCATGGCACAACTGATCGAGGCGCTGCGCTCGACCGCCGCGAAGTGGCGAGCAGGCAACCAGGAACACCGTGAAGGCGTCGTGCTGGTGTGGGACGGCGACGTGTACGGCTGGAAGGATCAACTGCGCGACCCGGCCAGCGAGCGCCCAGGTGCGTACGCCGTGGACAAGGCCGGGGTGGTCTTCAAGGCCGAGGGCGGCGACGACTACAACGGTGCAAAAGCGTGGGTCGCGGTTGACCCTGATGCGCAATAGGAAACCGCCGCCGATCATCAGCCCGCCGAGTGCGGGCTTTGGCAGTACCAGGAGGCGCGTTTTGCGGCTCAATTCATGGAGATAGGGAATGGGTATTTTGGGTGGCAAGGTAGCGTCCGTACACGTTTGGACTGAAGGGGACCGTTCAGTCGGCCTCGATGGCGAGGGCGCAGAAATCCATGCGGCGGGTGATTTCTTGATCGACCTCGATGCCCTGGCTCCTGAGGATCGCCAAGCAACACTTGAGGCGTTCCGGCAGAAGATCATCGAAGCCTTCTCGCTGGCTTGGGATAAACCAGCCAAGGCAATTTTTGACATTGAGTTGGCCGACGATACGCAGGCCGCCAGTTAAGGGAAAACGTCGCCCAGGTACGCCCAAGCCCAGCCATCGATCTGGGCAGCGGCAGTAGAGGGGCACGGTAAGCGTGCCAAGGATCGAGTAGGAGAAGATAAATGACCAGCCCAGCACAGAAAGTCCCAGTTCTCGGTGCCAACTACTTGCCCAGGAACCCCGCTTCGGATGACCTCAAAGAGCGCCCCGAGGGTGAACCAGTAAGCTTTTTCGATCCGAAGGGTGACTCTTGCGGGTTTGAGAGGCTTCAGGCTCTAACCGATGCTATGGCCATGAAGCTCAACCATTCGAAGTAGCAGGGAAAACGCCATGTTGAGTCTCGTTACAGATCAGCGCCCAGGAGAGCCGGAATTGCTTGCCACGGTGAAGCACCAGGCTTTCGAAATCCGCTCGCTCGCCGGCAACGTGCTGGCAACGGTGACAGCGCCGGTATCCGGTTGGACGCATGAGCAGCTGCTGGAAGTTGCCACGCAGCATGAAGCGATTACCCGTGACGGCGCCGATGGCTACCTTGGCGCCCACTGGGTTGGTAGCACCGAAATCTGACCAAGGAAAATCCCGCTGCACAGCACGGCCCTTGATTGGGCCTTTTGCAGTACCAGGGTGCGAGTTTCGCGCCCGCGAAATCAAGGAATGCCGATGGACCGCGAAAAACCAGACTATCAAGAAGTCTTCCCCCAGGTGCTGCAATCCGCATCGTGGGAGAAGCGTGCCACGACCATGTTTGCCGGTGCCCAGGATCAACTGCCGGTGTTCGGTCAGTATGTGCGGACTGGGCCAGGCCCGGTGCCGCTGGTGAACCAGATCGGCTACGTGGTCCAGATCCGCCGTCGTCAGGGCATTTTAGGGTCCGATATCTACCTGCTGCGTCACTGCAACGGCGAGCTGGTCCAGCATTCCAACAACATGTACCTGCCACTGACCCCGGAAGAAATTGAAGCAGTGCTGCCTTGCTTTGGCAGTGTGAAACCGAGCGCTGAAGGCGAAAACCCGGTCTACGGCATTGGCGACCCAACCACACGCACAGCCGGGTTCCTGATCGAGCCACCCGAGGGCTTCGAGCTGCGCGGCGGCGAGGGGGCACGTATGCGCATGACCACCATCGGCGCCGATGGCGGCAAGACCGTCACTGACACCGTTTTCTTGTAGGAAATCACGGTACCGCCCAAGCCCAGCCCCTGCTGGGCAGCGGCAGTAGAGGGGCACGGCAAGCGTGCCCAGGATCGAGCAGGGAATGAAATGAGTCTAGGCGGGGCAATATTTTTTACGGCAGTTCTCGCGGTATTACTCGGATGGTGTGCTTCTGCATGTCGGGAAACTGAGGGGGCCTGGAAATTATGGCTGTTGTTCTTTGTGGTGACTGTTGGGCTGACGTGGTTCATCTACTTTTGCTCTGTCATGGCTGATCAACAGTAACTGTTCGAGGAAATCGCCGCGACACCCCCAGCCCCGCCAGTCGGGGCTAAGCCAGTGAAAGGGTGCCGAAGCTTTGGCATCCACCACCACATGAGGTAGTACCGATGATAGCGATTCTTCAGTTGTTGATTTTTTTGCTCCTGCTCCCGTACATCCTATTTGGCGTAGTGCTCGCCAAGATAGCGGAAGCGGTCTGCACGGTCTTCCAGCCTGTGCTTCTGCTACTTGCGGTGTGGATTGCTTCGCTCGGTGTCTTTCTCGTTCCGAGCATGATGCCAAACGACCGGCCTTGGCTGTCGCTGGTTGATTCCATCGCACAAAGCCATGTGTTGGGCGTACCAACACCGTTTGGCATTCTCGGGGTGGCAGTGTGTGTTTTGATTGTGTCCGTTATCGCAAGACAACGGCGCCCTGCGAACTGATCACAGTAATCTAGGAATTCAGGATGGCCATTAACGATAACGCTGGCGGAGGCTGCGATGAACGTTGACTACTTCGCTTGGGTGTTCAGACGTTCTCTGGTAGTGACTTTGCTGTACGTCATTGCCTGCCTGGTCGGCTGGCTGCTGTTCGGGGTCGGAAACGGCTGGAGCGCGATTGTTGTTTCGAGCCTGACCTGGGTGATGTTTTTCTGGTTGTACGCCAAAGACCCTCGCACTGAGCGGACGCACTACAACGAAACCCGAGAACGAGACGAATAGGAAATATCGAGTACAACCAACGCCTCGGCCAGTGGCGGGGCTCGGTTAGTAGAAGCGCCAGATCGGCCAGCGCAGAAAATCCAGACATGCGTTGGACTGATACCGTAACAGAGGCGCGCTTTTGGCGCGTCCATAGAGCATGAGGAAGCATTGTTTATGGGACAGGCAAAAAACCGTGGTTCTCGGGAGCAACGAATAGCAGAGGCTCAAGACAGTCGAAAGATGACTAGCAGACTGCATGCGATCATCAATGAAACGCGCATGGAAAGCGTGATTTTGCCTAAATTTCCCTGCGCAGAATGTGGTACCTGGATTACGCCAGACCCCTCGAAAAATGAAGAGCTTGTTGTTCCTGTGCGTCATGGCGTCCAGTTCGGTGAGTGCCAGCATTGTAATGCTCGGCATTTGGTTGTTTCAGCCTCAAATAAACAGGATTGCATAGCTCTTGAACCAATTCTTGCAAGCATGAAGCGCTCAATGAGTTGGGTTTGATCCAAGCACTGAACGTCTAGGAAAACGAGGCCATGACCACTACTGTGGAAGCAAAAGCTGCCGAATTGGCTGGGGCAGCCTTGGATTGGGCTGTGGCTAAGGCCAATGGTGAGAAACTGGTTGAGGTTGAAGGCAAGCACTCCGTAATCACCGGTTTCCGCCTGAATCCTATCCGTGTTCCAGGGGGTTACACGCCGTCCACCGATTGGAATCAGGGCGGCTCGCTCATCTTTGAGTACCGCGTGAATTTGATCGAGGTAAGCGAGGACTGCTGGGAGGCTTGGGTTTCTGGCCAAGAAGATCAACGCTACCAGGGTGGCGATAGCCCTCTGGTTGCCATCTGCCGCGCAGTCGTGGCTTCGCAACTGGGCGATACCGTTATGCTTCCAGAAGCACTTTTAGACGCAGAGACGCCAGCAATCAAATCACCTGCCCAGGCATAGGAAACCGACATGGAAGCCTGGGTAGCACATCAGCAATACATCCGCAGGTTCAACATGGCTATGGTCGCCCTGCTGGTGATTGGTTTGGTTCTGGCCGGGGCTGTTGGCGGCCCGCGGATGGTGGGAATCTTCTTCTTGGTTGAACTGGTGGCCGGTGGGCTGCTCGTTGGCATGGCCAACGTCGCATTACTGCTCGGTACGCCTCCTATCAACGCCACAGAAGAAGAGATTCGGGCGGCGGCCGTGGCCGGTCCCAAGTGGCTGAAGCGCCTAGTCGCCAAGCTGGATGTTCAGGCGTAGGGAAACTGTATGCCTTGGTTACAAGCGAAGGACGTCACAACCGATCCAGTTGAAGGCGAAGTCAGAAGCGCTGTTGCAGCCTACAAAATGGCCTTGGTGATGAGCTGTGTTGCCCTGAGTGTCAGCATGAGTTTTATGCAGACTTGGCGTACTGACCGAAGCAAGGGGAAGTACCTTTGTTGCCAGTTCAATCGCCCGCATGTAACGTATGCATACGTGTTATGAATCCATTGAGCATGAGGATGATATGGGTATGGACTGCAGTGCTGAAGCAGCATCAGCCACGAGCCTGACTGTAGAGCGTTCTGTGGTAACAAAGCTAGTCATCACGGGAGCCGTGAACCTTGACCCGATCACAGTTTTCTTGGAAGACCTTGGCGTTAGGGCCTCGCCACAAGATCACAACCCAGACTACATTTCCGGTCAGGGGAATCTGACTATCGCTTGTGCGGGAGAGAGCTGGACAGCCTACTGGGGAGGAATGGGTCAGAGGACAGTGACCCAATTCGTCGCCAAATGCGCTGACGAGTACGTCCTGAATTGCCTGAGCCGCGGCCTGAGCAGCACACGCTTCAGCGCAAAGGCTCTCAGACAGCTTTCAGTGAAGTGCATCATCGATCGCCGGCGGGAGCGCAGTGGTACCGATTGGGAGCTGGGGTATCTCAGCGCAGAGGAAGCCCGTTCGCTGTATAGGCGCCTTGATGAGCTCCGCGATGTTGATTCATTGCGGGAGTGCTGGAACCATTCCGAACTCTTGTCCCTTCCGTTCGGTGATGAGTGGCATTACCCCGTTGACCGCGCAACAGAAGACAATCCGGACTACCTGTACCTGCTCCGGATCGTCCAAGCCGTCCAGCAAGCGCTCACACAACCGGTCGAGGTAGCAGCATGAGTCGTCACGGACAACTGGCTAGCCTGCCGCCCTTCGCTAATCTGGTCATTCGGAAGCTGCAGCGCTTCGACGAGTGCGCCAGCGACGGCCAGGGAGCCGACATCGGTAACCACTGGTTTGATGTGCTCACTAAGCTGGGGTTGCTCAAGCGAGTTCAGCGAAGCCCTGGCCTGTGGGAGTTAACAGACCAAGGGGAGCAGCTGCTGGAGCCGCAATCACAGGCCCTGGGCAGCGAGGATCCAATCCGTGTTGAAGCGGTTGCGGTAACACAAGCGGATGAGGAGGAGGGCCTTCGACTGGAGTGGTTACTGGAAGGGGGCATCGCGGCTCTGGAGCATGCTGGCCAGGTCTTGCTGATTGCCCATGACACGATTACGGACGAGGAGGGTGGAGGTGAGGTCTATCTGAAGGCTCCATCTGTTTCGTCCGCTGAACAACGCGACATGGCCCGGGTGTACGACGTAATCGGCGTGCACCATGGGCAGTCTCTGAGTGTGCTTCTGACAAACTTGGAAAACATCAAGCGCTTCTCGGACTACCTGGGGGCCGTGGAGCGCGAGTTTTTCATGGTTCCAGGTGAACCGTCAGAAGAGGCCGAAGATACAGACGCTGCTGTCGACGACGAGTGCTTGCTGAGCAAGTTCCCGGCGACCAGCGTTGGGCATTACGTTGATCAGTTTCGTGAAGCGCTGGTCACGATCGGGGCCTTGCAGAGGAGCAAGCTCAGTTCGGATGACATTGACGCGCTCAAAGCTGAGTGCGGCTCGTTAAGGGCCCAACTGGCTGAGTTGCCTGCGTATATGGCTGCGCTCGAAAAATACCAGGCTGACGACGGCGAATTCGTCCGCCTGGCTGATGTGCATGCGGCACTGTCCGCCTGCGCTGGTCGGACCGAGGCAACTGGGTATCGCCTGCTGGCGCCAGGCGAGACGATGCAAGCAGATGACCAGTTCTTGGGGGATGACGCTACAACATGGCGCCAGCTGGCCGACTGCCCCGTTTTTATTGGCATGCATTATAAACGCGGGTTGCTACCCGTGCGCCGGGTAGTCCCTCCGGTGTAAGTCGTCGCCTACCTTCACCCGGCTCCGCCGGTTTTTTTTTGTCGATTCTGATCCGCGCCAATGGCCTGGTACTGCTCACCATCCTCCTGCAGCAGGGCGGCGGATCTTCATGCTGGGTGTGGCTCATCCCTCAAGCGTTAGGACAACATCGAGGTAATGCCATGCCCAGTTTTATCGCCATCAAAGCTAACTGTACCGTTCCTGAGGAAACGCATGTCCAAGCCGTGCTGAAGGAGCACGGTCGTACAGGCTTGCTATACCCGCGGATTATCGAAGATGTGGCCCGCTCTGTTCGGCAGTACTTTGAACCTATCCCGTTGGGTTCTGATGCTGTGAGTGTGTTTTCAAACGAAGTAGAGCCGCTATCGGCCCGGAGAGGCGCTGCAGCGTCACTCGGCAAGGCTCTTGAGGGACTTCAAGAATCAGCAGTACGAGGCCCCGTAAGAACGGCTCGCATCAAATGTGAGTTGGCAGCGCAATTTGGCAAGTCACACGGGGAGTTGAGCGACCGTTACTGCGAAGTAAGCGAGCTGCTCCATAAGGGTGGTGTGAATGTTTACTCCGGCAATAAATGGATCTGACAATGAAAAACTGGATGCGCCCACTCTGCATCATGGTATCGCAAGAGCTGCGTGATCTGCCTGTAGGGCTTCCACTGAATGCTACTGCAGACGGCTGGGAAGCACTGGGCCGTGCGATTACTGAAGAGAGCCTCCGTCTGGAGATTAGTGGACTTGTCTACTACCCGCGTTCTGCGACGGCTGCTTTCACGGCGATTAGCTGCGGGAAATCGGACGGAAATACACCATGACCAACTACGACACAGTTAAAACTCACATCGACATGATTCGTGCTGGCGATACAGTTCAACATAACGGCGAATTACGCACCGTTTGCAAATCGGATCTCAAATACGGTGGTTTTATGGGTACTTCACTGTTCGGTGACAGCTATCGATTGGGTACTGTGCCCGTTCAGCTGGTCCGATTCCGTCACGCTGTCTAACGAGAAGAATGAGCGCTCTGCGCTTGATTGGAACCAAGACTAAATTGAGGGGTGAATTTCATATGCAATACAAAGTGTCCTACTTGCTTGGTGACAAAATGCGTGATGCCATTATGGCGCAGAAAGAACTGGATGAATGCCGAACTCGTTGTGAGGTTGTCGAGGCTGTCGCGGTCAGCGATCAGGAGGCAGCTCCCGCGGACTCTAATTCTCAGGACCAAGCGAACGATGATTGGACTGAGTTCACCCACGGCGGCAAGCGTTGGGCGTTCGACTCGGATCAGTTGGCCTTGTGGGAAGAAGAGGAGCAGGATTTTCATTTCCATGCGTACCATGGGCTTGTTGATCCCACCATTGAGTCGGTCACCGGCTTCATTAAACGTCAAGGTTATTGACACTAGCCCCCGTGCACGCCAGCAGCGCTCGGCGTGTCGGGATTCGACATCAAAGCGATACCTACCCGGCTTCGGCCGGGTTTTTTGTGCCCAGTATTTTGGCTACCCAGTTAACGCTCTTGTTGGAGTCGACCCCGTGGTACCAGCCCTATCAAGAGCCGTGTAAACGTGCTTCACTCCCACTCTCGCTGGTCTGCTCACCGAGCACTGGGGTATCGTCGTGATCGGCGAGCCGCAGAGCCTGAGAGTGATGACATCCAAGAGCGCTACCAGGATGCCCGCCTGTACGAACTCCACCCAACCATGATCAGCAACGGAGGCTTGGTTGCGTTCAGCGTTAAGGTGCGTGCTATGTCCGAATTGCGAAAGCTACCCTGGGTGGCTAAGCCGATCTCTAAGGAAAAAATGTGGAACTGACGACCGCTGCGGTAGCAGTCACTGAAACCTCCTACTCAGTCATATGCGAAATGCTCAGGCCCGGGTTTGACAGCCTGACTGGTACCAAAATCGAACTGACGCATGAGCCGAGTGACGGGGAATCTCTGATTGAGGCTCGTTGCAAACAGGATGTGGAGAGTGAACGGAAAACGCTCGTTCTCAGGCTCCATTTCTTACACGGCGCCAGACAGATGCTTATTCCGAATATCTTCATGCCAGAGACGATGAGACATCAGCGTCTTGGCAAGAGGTTAATCGGGGCGTTGTACCAAGTTGCAGTCGCACACGATTACACGCTGTTTGTCGTCGATATGGTTCCATCCTTTTATGATCGGTTGACATTGCGAGGCGCTGTGCCGATCGATCCTGAAACGGTCCAGATCACTGCGACCACGGATCTAATAGGCGATGTCGGAAGCCCAAAGCTCAGTGCCGGTGAAGATGCCCAGCACTTCGATATCTTTGCGCTTATGAGAGGTTCGTCTTGAACCTTTTTCTGCTGCATTGGGCACTGCTCTCCAGCGACTCGAACTGAACGGCGGTCAGTTGGCGCAGAGGGTAGTCAGCCCTGACGGTATGGACTGGGCCCTGCGTCATTGCTGGCTTTTATTGCCGGCCACTCTGGGGTGCTCATCACTTCCTGGGTCAGTCGCATGTGCTCCGGTTCCGGTACCAGGTGCTGCCATCTCTGCTGTTCGGCGGACAGGTCATAGCGGCGAAGATCGCGCAGCAGGTGGACACCAGCAGCAGCGAGGCGGGCTTCTGCTTTAGTCCAGAAGCCCTTAGAACTTTTGACCTCATGCACGGTGGCCAATGGCATGCTGTGGACTCGGCTGAGGCACCACAGCGCCGCCATACCGAGGCCTTGGTTGCGGTGACTGCCAAGGACCTGATAGTTGCTGATGTACAGTCGGTCGTTCAGCGGGCTAATACCATAAGCGACGTGGCCGATGCGGAGGCCACGATGCTCGATAGCCGCAGTGATGTTGAGCCCAGGAAACACAAAATGGTCGCGTGCGGACTCGCTGTGCAGGTGCACCAACTGCAAGCCGATCGCCCGCGCATCGAGTCGTGCCGCCTGGCGGCGTTGAAGGAACTCGCGAAATCTCGCAATCAAAGGCATGGTCAGCTCCAAGGGGGCGATACATGTGGGGCAGGGCAGTTCCCATCCTGGACCACGGGTAGATATTGGTGTGCCATTTGACCGCCCTCTGTCAGCGTTCGCATGAAGTGCCAGGGCAGGCATAAATGTCCGCAATCTGCAGTGAGGAATCAACGCCAACTTGTGAGAGATAAGCTGGGCGCCATGGCTCTAAGGTAAAAGTAGAGCGTTGCATGTCGTTGAAAATAGTTGCCCTATAGTTTAATCTTTTCAGCATCCAAACCCCTTAGGAGCCGATCATGGATGTTGCGAATTCGCGTGCTGCTTACATCGAGCAACGCCGGCAGAATGAAGACGAGCGCAAAGCCCGTGCTGCTGAAAAGCTCAAGAATCATCGTTATACGTGTTTGGTGAACCAGGACGACGCAGAGATCTGGCGATGCAAAGCCGAGGGCACTACGGCTTATGCCTTCGACATCATGATGACTCGCTTCGGTATCGCGGTAGTCGGCGATATTGGTCACCTAACGTTCGGTGTCGGTTTGAGCTATGGCATGAAATTCCTGGCCGGCGATGACGTCACCTACTACCTGCACACCAAGCTGAACGAGTCCCACAAGAAGAAGGTGTTCAGCCAGGACCTGTTCCGGCAGGTGTTAGTGTCGTGCATCTGCCGTGAGCTGCACAATGACTGTTCTGAGGCGATTTGGGATACCCTGCCGGCATGGGCGCAGGACTCGGACTTGGTTCGAGGCGCGCACTGGGCTGAATTCCGCGCTCTGACCGCCACGCATCGCCGAGACATGTCGAATGGAGATGATCGCTGGATGCACTGGGACGATCTCTTCGACCAAGCCGAGGATATTGGCTTCACCGAAGAAGCCCATAGCTTCATGAAGGACAACTCCGCGGTGCTGTGCCTGGGAGACGAGTGGTACGAGCATCGCATAACTGAGACGTGCGACAGCCTCTATGCGCAACTGTACATGATCAACCATGCGGCCAAGGCAATCATGTCCCAGACGGATCAGCCTGCGGCTTGAGGGCACCAAGCATGACAACTGTTACCAAAGCACAGCTTGACCTGATCTATCGCAGTACGCACAGCGACTACAAGGGTGTGTCTGCAGATGGTGTTCGTATGATTCTGGTTTGTCGTGGCGCGACTTGTCTTGTCCCTCTGGAGGACCTAACCCCAGAGGAAGTTGCGCAACGCCTTCCGAAACACAAAAAGTAATTAAAGCTTGCTGAAACCAGATCTCTTGTGATCCTGATTCCAGCAGGGCCGAGCATTCCTTTGTAAAAACGCCCGCACAAACGTGTGAGAATGATCCATAGAAAACAGCCAAGGGCGGAAATCGAACATGGTAACCCACTACGAAATTGGCCCGGACCAAGTTGCCTGTGGTCGAAACAATCACAATCTGGTTTCGATCACGAAGCCCAATGGGGTCACCTGCAAAACCTGCCGGTCGACCGAAGCGCATCGTGCAGCACTAGCTGCAGCGCCGGCAGAAATGGCAGAGCCAAAAGCGGCTGTTGGGCTGCAGATCATCAAAAGTATTCGCGCTGCAGTGCGCCACGACGCTGGGCTGCGTCAAAGCAGATTGTCGTGGAAAGAAGCATGGCGGCTGCGACTCACAATGTTGGGGCCGGGTAACCGGCTGCCTCGGGGCTTCGAACAGCAGCCGTTCACCAAGCTGTTCAGACCGCTGCAGGATGAGTTGCCCCAGTACTAGCTTGGCTCGTAGTAAATCACCACCCTGTGCACGCCCCAAGCCCCGGTCTCCCGGGGCTTGTCCATTAAAAGGACCGAGCAGGCCGGTGAGCTATGAGCCAGACTGGACTGCGTCCATGCACTTGAGCAGCCATGATCAGTTGTGAGCTCGAAGGGAGAGTTCCGGTGTCCAAGTCATCACCCCGACAGTTTCGAGGCACTGACAGTCTCGCCGCGGAACAGCGCTCACGCGATGCAGTCAGTCCATTCCTGGAGGCCTGCGGCTTCAGTGTAATTGCAGACCAGCGAATCCCCACTGGCTCAGCATCCCAGCAGCTTGTCACGTTCCTCAACAATGATGGTGAGGAGGTCAAAGCCCGGGTTCGCCTATGCTGGCGCCGAGATGGTCGCAACTCGAATGAGCAGAGATATTCAGCTGCTCAGCTGACGGCCCACCTTCGGCCTGGTGGCTGGGATGCCACATTGGAGCATGTGGTGGGGAGAGACCTAGCCCTTGGCGTCAGTCACAACCTCCTGTTTCAGCGTGAAGGTGAGGTCGTGGTCTATGCCGCCCTGATCCCTACAGATGCGTTGCACCAGATCTGGAATCGGCAGCGGGAGGTGAGCGATGAGCTCTTGCGCATGGGGCTGAAAGGTCGCATCAGGAAGAACCATGCCCAAAACGGAACAAGCCCAACGCTGTGGCTTCAAGATGATCGGTTGCCAGATACCCACCAGGTAGCCGATGTATTGTGGGAATGGCCAGGGGTTGTTGATCTCGCGAAGCTGGCTGTGGCGGGTCAGATACCGCCAGCCCTTGACGACACATTAGACGATTGCCCAGTGCCGGATTATTCGGCTCTAGGGCGTGACCTCGGGGAGAGGGTGAGCAATATCCGGTCACACGTGAAGCGAGATCCTAAGGTGCGACTTGCGGTGCTGGAGCGGGCTCAGTACCGATGTGAAAGATGCGCCGAGAGTCGGACATTCCCCGGCTTCCTGGACGTGCACCACGTGCTGGGTGCGGACGTGTCGGATCGCTTCTACAACTGCGTGGCGCTATGCCCGAACTGCCATCGAGAAGCTCACTATGGTGAGAACCGAGATGAACTGAACGCGCAGCTTTTGGCGTACGCCCTTCAGTTCCGAGCGTGAGCTCACTCTGCCGATGGTCGTGACGCCATTCTAGGACCTCCAATATCAAGCAGGTCCAATCATGAGAGCAGCACCAGAAGCAATTTTTCGGCAGGTGGATGAGGAGCAAGTCGTGTTCTGGGTCTCAGTCGACGGGCGTTCCTATCGAGCGTGGGGCATGTTCAGGGGGCGGCATATCGACGCCCGGGAACGTTCCCGGTCTGCGGCGGTAGAGGGGTGGCTTCGAAAGGCTAATTTCGCTGCAGATAGGTGAGGGCTGGGCAGAGGGGCGCCGGGTGGACGTTATCCGGCGGCCTCATCCCTGACTACGCACTCAGGGGGCGCGACGTGGGGCTGCGCAGCTTAATCGAAGGTGGGTAGCCTGGCATGTTCGATGAACCTTTCCAACACCGCTCGTTCGTCATTCGATGTGCAGGTTCCGCCGTGTGAAGCCTTGCCACGCAGATCGACTTCCCAGCCGGCGTACCAGGCGTCCTAAGGCCCCACATACACCGCCGAACGTCCGTCAGGGAACTGGTCTGCAGTTAGGTCAACGATCAGCGAATTCACCACGAACCACATGTGAGGCTTGCCGTCTCGCATAGCGCTAACGGTTTCCGCTTCCAGGCCCCCAGGTATGCTGTTGAGGTAGTCGCCGAGCAGTTCGGACGTCACCGCGCAGCAGGCATGTGGAAAACCTGCCATGTGCCGCGGGAGAATGCCCAAGGCTTTCTGTTCCTCGATCGATGCGCGAAAGTCATGCGCGATCTTGTGTACGTCAATCACCATGTTGTGAACCATCGTCATGATAGGAGAGAGGTCGCCGCTTCTGAGGCGCCCACAAAAAAGCCCCGGAAAAATCCGAGGCTCTTCACTTTCCTAGCCGTAACGCCATGAAAGGAGCAGCTGAGGTGAAACCACGAAGCGGCTGTTACGAACCGCAACCTGGAATCCCCCGCGCATCGAGCGCCAACTTACCTCACCAGAGAATCCGGTTCAACGAAATATCGTTTGGACTACTCAGTAATTCGGTTGAGGTCCTTGTACTCTTCCCAGGATGACCCAAGCGCTTCAGCCATTTGGCGATGGCGCTCGATCCGCCATTCTTGAGCTTGCTGAGGAGATTGGGCGACCAGATGAATGACAAATTCATCCAGCTCAACGCCCCGCTTCTTAGCCGCCTCGGCGAATACCTGCAACCGTTGCTGGCTACGATATTCCTCTACCGTCATCCCACTGCCCTTGATCACCTCTGCGCTGACCGCCTCAATCTCTCTCATAGCCTGCGGGTTCTCAGCAAAGAACTTGTCGCGAGCTGCGGTGTACCGGTCTTCGAAGGTCAGCATGCCACTCTCCCTGTTTTGTGAGTTATACGCTGCGAGCCATCGGATGGCGCAGGTGCGTAATTGGAGCGCAAGTTTACCGTGAAATGGAGTCATAGGTGACGGCCACCCGGTGTCACCGGGGGCAAAAACAGAACGGGTACCTGGCCCCATTCCGCCAACATGGAATGCCCGCTATTGGCTGTGGGAAATCCGTTGTCGCCAGTTACACTTCATACTGAACCACAACCTAACCAGGTCGAAGATAGGCGTACGGTACGCGCCAACAACGGGAGAACGAGATGAGCGGAGACGAGCAGTACAGCCAGCTTGATCAGGATCTGGATGCTTTCGGCGATAAATGGTCAGTCGAGAACTCGATCATTTGGTGCCAAGAGTGTCAGTCCAGTCAGGCTGTAGATCAAGCAGCTGATGCATTCGTCCATAGGGCGGGATGTTCGAACGAGACGGAAAATGCTCAGCATCCTTGGCATGAGCTCAAAGCCCTGCTGCGAGATCTGCCCCATCTTTGAAAACAAGACAGGTAGGCAACTTCGACCTCTGTGCCGGCCAGATGCTGGGGTCGAAGGCATCTAATGTGATTTTGGTGTGTGAAGGATTTCATGAAAGCAATTGTCCTCGCAGCTATGGCTGCACTAGCGGTTAATGCCTCGGCGGCAGAGTCAATCGTCATTAGTACTGAGCTTACTCGCAATGGCGATATTGTAGATGCTTATAGCGTGACAACTCAAAGTGGTGTCCGAAAGGCTTACAGAAATATTGAGTACAAGAAGTACAGGAAGCTAATCAATCCGAATAAGGCGCGACTTGCTAATCTGGAGCTCGGCTCCACCGCTTATTTCACGCCTTATGTTGCTAGTGATGGAACTGTCCGCTTAACAATGGACGTTAACTACGTGCACTTGGCGGATATGGGGACCGACAAAGCTGGTGGTCTTGTTGTTGACTATCCTCGGACTGATGGTTACAGGCTTTCTATAACTGATGTGATTCCTAGTGGTGGAAAGCGCGAATATAAAGACAACGATAATGGTGACGAATACGTATACACCGTTTCAGTTGATAAACAATGAGTTTGTGCACTACCCGCACCCATGCTAAGTAAGCTTCATCGTCTGGCTGCTGACTTCCCTGCTACGGGAAGCTCACTGACGAGAATGGGAGGCCGCCGTGTGGGGTGGCGCTGAGCCAGGGATTGGCTGGAGCTCCAAGTCATCGCATACTGTTTTTATATCCAGTACAGGAGGCAGCATGTTGTGGGATGATGAACCTTTGCCGGAGGTTCCTGCCGATATTCTAGCCCGGGTTGGTCAAGGCACCGACTCGGGTGATATCGGCGACCGCGAGCGTTCTGCGTTGCAGTGGGTAATCGCTATCAACCAGCGGCTTTACCGCCGAGCCTGGGAGCTTGAGCGAAAGGTAGAGGAGCTGGAGGCGCATGGGCAGGCCATGAGGGAGCAAATTGTGGGGGCTGGTACAACTTACGCGACGGCTGGGATATGAGCCTTCGACCAAGCAGCCGCGTTTAGTAGCCTATCCCTGTTGTGAGCGTGGTCGCTCAACGCGCCATGCCTGGCGCACTCAAAAAAATACCCTGGCCTGAGGCCAGGGTATGGTGGAGCGTTTTCCTCAAAATGCTCAGCTCAGCATGTCACTCTGGATGATGTAGATCTCAGGAAGATCATCCGCGTTTGGGGCGTCGTTCTGCAACACTTCACAGTCTCGAAGCTCCCGTTTGAAGGTCTCCTGAGCTATGGCCTCATCATCTGCCAGCACCAGATAGGCAGTGTCGTCGTCATCACCACAAACTCGACCTGTTATGAGCCAGGCATTCCGGCCAGTTCCGATGAAGTGTTTTCGCTCAACCGCAACATGGGTTGTGCTGGTCAGATGTGGCGCTAGTGCTTGCTCAGTTGTCATGATGGATTCCTCATGGGTATGCATGGTCCTGAGTAATGCGTCACAGTAATTGCTACGCCTTGCAGCCTGATCAAGTCATCATCAGCACTCGTACCGGAGGCGGTTTTAGGTATTGGCGCTAGCCGGCTATGGTCCGAATCTGGCCCGGGCTACTGGGTATCACTGAAAATGAACTTGAAGTGGTTTCGAGGGCCGTGGCTGAAGTTCCGCTCGCTCGAAGTTGAAGTGATGGGGGGCGGCTTTTGAGCCAGGCTGCATCGGGGCACCGTACGGGCTTGAGTTCGCGCACGCTCTGGGGGTTTCCTTGATAGGCACAAGTGCCTAGAATGCAGCTATTAGGCACATGTGCCTATTCTCAACCGTTTGGAGGTAAGATGGACGACGAAGGGCGTGAAGCCAACCGGCAAGCGTTTCTGGCGCTGCTGAAAAAGTATGACGTCAAACAACGCGAGAGCGCGATGCTCATCAACGCCGTCACCAAGCGGCCTTGCTCCGATCGCGCTGTTCGATCCTGGCTCAACGATCCGACCAAGAAATCTTCCCGGCCTTGCCCAACCTGGGCGGTGAATGCGCTTCGAGACGGGATCGTGTACATGCAACAGTTGATGGAGCGTCGAAAGCAGGCTGCAAAGCTCGACACTGAAGAGGCACAGGCCTAGATAGGCACGTGTGCCTATTTTCATGCCAGTAGGCACACGTGCCTACCTTTGCTTGGCGGCCGTATAACGCCGCACAGTAAGCTTCCCTAAGCCCGAAGATATGGGCGACCCGGCTCAGTCTGTAGGAAGCATAACGAAAAAAGCCCCCAGCAAGCCGGGGGCGGTGGTGCATGCTCAAACCTCATAGCTGAGGCTCAGTCATACGGGGTTTTCGCCGTGGGAGGCAGGCCACGCTCTGAGCGGAATTCCTTGGCCATTTCAGCACGACGCATGTCGGAGAGGATGTCGAACTCGCGCTCGTATTCTGGATTGACGCTGCCTGTAACTGCGTAGGCAGCTTCGACCTTCTGTGCTTGTGCTTCGATTGCGTTGGTCATGGTGTTCTTCCCATAGGTTAGATAGATGAGGTGAGGGATCAGTCTGCTTCAGGCAATCGTTCATTCAGTTCCTTGAGCGTCTGGTCATACTGCTCAACCAGGTCGCTGTATTCCTTCGACTCCCAGGGTTCAAGGCCGCCGGCGGATAGGACTTGCAAGCAATAGTCTTTCTGTCCTTGGACGGACCGGATCTGGTCCGCGATCAGGTGTTGATAGTGGTTCATGGTGACTCCACGGAGCTTGGTTGGCGGTGTACCTGGTGATGGCGCACATGAACTACGAAGCTGGGTAATAAAAACCCCGGGCGAGCCCGGGGTGTGGTGGTGCGTTTGCCTAAGTGAGCCTGAGAGTGTTATGCGCCATCAGCGGCTTGGTCTCGATGGCGAAGCAGGCGTACCGCATAGGTGTCGCTGATTACGTCGTCAACTTCGGCCGCGAATCGGCTGGCGCCCGATTCAACAACTTCGGGCGACCAGTCAGGAGTGAATCGCGCAGTTGTTGTGCTCAGTACGTTATTGCCCTCGCTGTAGTACTGAGCGATCAGGCGTCTGGCACCTTCATCTCCGGCTTGCGGATTCCACGCTGACTCGGACACCCATTCCACGCACATCCGGACAGTGATTCCACGCTGATCCGGACACTCATTCCACGAGCATCCGGACACCGATTCCACGGCCATCCGGACACTTTCCAGGCAGGCAGCTACGCAGGATTTATTCACTACCATCGACCTCTTTTTCGAAGCAGAGAGGTCGTCGTGGAGCGTTTGTCCATGCGTAAAATCCGTGAGGTGTTGCGCCTGAAGTTCGATTGCGGGCTGTCTGTCCGTAAGATCTCCCGCAGTCTGGGCATAGGCCACAGCAGTGCCGGTGATTACCTCTGTCGCTTTGCCGCCAGCGGCCTCAGTTGGCCTTGCTCGTTGTCCGATGCGGAGTTGGAGCAGCAGCTGTTCCCGCCACCGCCGGCGGTACCCTCCGAGCAACGACCGCTGCCCGATTGGGCCATGATCCACGCCGAGCTACGCCGGCCGGGCGTGACCTTGGCGCTGCTCTGGCAGGAGTATCGCCTGAGCCAGCCGAAAGGCTTTCAGTACAGCTGGTTCTGCGAGCACTACCGGGCCTGGCAGGGCAAGCTGGACGTGGTGATGCGCCAGGAGCATCGCGTCGGCGAGAAGTTGTTCGTCGACTACGCCGGGCAGACGGTGCCGGTGATCGACCGCCACAGCGGCGAGATCCGCCAGGCGCAGGTGTTCGTCGCGGTGCTCGGCGCATCCAGCTACACCTTCGCCGAAGCCACCTGGTCGCAGCAGTTACCTGACTGGCTGGGCTCCCATGCCCGCTGCTTCGCCTTCCTCGGCGGCGTGCCGGAGATCGTGGTGCCGGACAACCTGCGAAGCGCGGTGAGTAAGAGCCATCGCTACGAGCCGGACATCAACCCGAGCTACCGCGATCTGGCCGAGCACTATGGCGTGGCGGTGGTGCCGGCACGGGCGCGTAAGCCGCGCGACAAGGCTAAGGCCGAGGTCGGCGTGCAGGTGGTCGAGCGCTGGATCCTCGCCGCGCTGAGGAACCGCCAGTTCTTCTCCCTGGACGAACTCAACAGCGCCATCGCCTTATTGCTGGAGCGCCTCAACCGACGACCGTTTCGCAAGCTGCCGGGCTCCCGGCACTCGGCCTTCGAAGCCCTGGATCGTCCAGCGCTGCGCCCACTGCCGGAGCAGCCCTACGTGTATGCCGAGTGGAAGAAGGCGCGGGTGCACATCGACTACCACGTCGAGGTCGATGGGCACTACTACTCGGTGCCGTACCAACTGGTGAAGAAACAACTGGAAGTACGCCTGACAGCGCGCACGGTGGAGTGCTTCCACGCCAATCAGCGGGTGGCCAGCCACCTGCGCTCACCGCACAAGGGCCGGCACAGCACGCAGGCCGAGCACATGCCCAAGAGCCATCGCGAGCACGCCGAGTGGACGCCACAGCGGCTGATCCGCTGGGCTGAGCAGACCGGGCCGAACACGGCCGGCGTGATCAGCCACATCCTCGAACGGCGCATCCACCCGACTCACGGCTATCGGGCCTGCCTGGGCATCCTGCGCCTGGGCAAGACCCATGGCGAAGTGCGCTTGGAGTTGGCCTGCCGTCGCGCCCTCAGCCTCGGTGCGTGCAGCTACAAGAGCCTCGAATCGATCCTGCGCCAGGGTTTGGAAAGCCTGCCGTTGGCTCAAGCCAACCTGCCCCTGCTGCCGGACGACCACGCCAACCTGCGCGGCCCCGGCTACTACCACTAAACACAAGGAATCCCACCATGCTGCCCCATCCGACCCTGGACAAGCTCCAGACCCTGCGCCTGCACGGCATGCTCAAGGCCCTCGCCGAGCAACTGAAAACCCCCG
Source organism: Pseudomonas sp. SA233 (assembly GCF_054792385.1). Taxonomy (NCBI): domain Bacteria; kingdom Pseudomonadati; phylum Pseudomonadota; class Gammaproteobacteria; order Pseudomonadales; family Pseudomonadaceae; genus Pseudomonas; species Pseudomonas sp. SA233. Next base: position 46,243 of record NZ_CP096450.1, read on the forward strand.
ACATCGACAGCCTGAGCTTCGAAGAACGCCTCGGTCTGTTGGTCGACCGCGAACTGACCGAACGCGACGACAAGCGCCTGAGTAGCCGCCTGCGTCAGGCCCGGCTCAAGCACAGCGCCTGCCTCGAAGACATCGACTACCGTGCCCCGCGCGGGCTGGACAAAGCGCTGATCCTCCAGCTGAGCAGCGGTCAGTGGCTGCGCGACGGACTCAACCTGATCATCAACGGGCCCACCGGCGTGGGTAAAACCTGGCTGGCCTGCGCCCTGGCACACCAGGCCTGCCGAGAGGGCTACAGCGTGCGTTACCTGCGCTTGCCGCGCCTACTGGAGGAGTTGGGCCTGGCTCACGGCGACGGGCGCTTCGCCAAGCTGATGAGCAGCTACGCCAAGACCGACCTGCTGATCCTCGATGACTGGGGTCTGGCCCCGTTCACCGCCGAACAGCGTCGCGACATGCTGGAGCTACTGGATGATCGCTACGGCCAGCGCTCGACCCTGGTCACCAGCCAGATGCCGGTGGACAACTGGCACGAACTGATCGGCGATCCGACCCTGGCCGATGCCATCCTCGACCGCCTGGTGCACAACGCTTATCGGATCAACCTCAAGGGCGAATCGATGAGAAAGCGGGTGAAGAAATTGACGACACCGGGCACCTCAGACTAACAATGCAACCCCTGCGTCGCTGCGCTCCGACTGCCTGTCCGAATGATCGTGGAACAGGTGTCCGGATCAGCGTGGGCTGAGTGTCCGAATGGCGTGGAATCCGCATCCGGCTTCGAGAAAGGCGATCGCCTCCTTGATGCCAACCGCAGTTCGGTACTCTTTTTTGGCCACTGCTGATGTGCAGTTAAAGCTCAGCCCATCAACGATCAGCCAGCCCATAGCACCCAACCGATCAGCGATGAGTGTTTTCAGTGCGTCGTTTTCGACACCTGTAGCCTCAGTCGGGGCCTGCTCACTTGGTAGGTGTTTTGCGTCGATCCGCTTCGCCAGGTCCTCGGTCACGACGAAATGCGTGTCGCCAAGGGTACGCACAATTCCTCGCCCCCGAATTGGTGATGCCAGGCGATCGAGGAGGGGCCTGGTGTCGCGGATTTCTACGCCCTCTCCAGTTTCTGCGATGCGTACGACGCATGCCATTTCGACGACGGTTCGTGCTAGCTCTGGGGTCAAGCAGGTCGATACTTTCACGAGTGTTGCCATGGGTTTTCTCCTGAGGAATTAAACATCGTCCTCAGGGATGAATTACATGGTGGAACAAGGTCGCTGGCACCCATTACACGCGTGCGTGAACCATCCCCATGGGCAAGTTCAACCAGATTTCCCTTCTGAGGAGTGCCCCATGAGCAGCACCAAAACAGTCCCTGTCGCCGATTACCGTCGCGCTTTCGATCGTCTTTTTCGTAAGGTGAATGACTACCATGCCTGCTGCAGCGCCGATGAGGTAACCAATTGGAAAGAGGTTGCCCAGCGAGTGCTGGCCGAGGTGTCGAACATCTCGTGCTCACGTGCAAAGCCCGATGATCTTGAAAACATGGCCAAAGCGATTGGGAAGATTCAGGGCTACCTGGCGGCCGCGGACGCGCGTATTAAGGCTTACAGCCGCGAGGCGTGATTCTTTCCAGCGGCCATCGCATGGCCTGGCACCGGGTCTGGCACCTAACGCTACACCACCCCGTACTGCTCAAGCAGTCCGGGGTTTTTTACGCCTACGCTCACGCTCAATTAGGCTGCCAGAACTGATTGAGGGCCTTATTGCAGCGGCGGTTCATTGTGCTGGCGCCGAGCCCGGGGCCGCTTGCCGCTTAGAACCGCTTATCAGGTGTTGTTGGCCATCTCCCAGGACACGGTCAACCTGATACTTGAGGAGCAATCCAATGCAAACCATGCCCGAGACTATCGCTTTGCTACGCAACAGAGCGCCAATTTCTGTAGGTGCCAGCCAGTTCAACGGAAAGCCAGTTTTCAAAGCCTACTCGAAGAGCGAGGACCGCTACTATGAGCTGAGGGGAGACGCTTCAACTGGCGATCACTACGCCGCATTGGTTGCTGAGTATGGCGACGTGATCAGCAAGCTCGCCGAAGATCATGATGTCGAGCAATGCACCCGCTGCTTCGCCGATCTTGAGGTTTTCCAGGTAGGTCTTTGCGACGATTGCCAGGCCTTAGCCCTTTGAACCGACAACGCTACACCCACCCGGCCTATGAGCCGGGTTTTTTGTGCCTGGTCAAAAACAATTAAGTCTGTCTCGGCCGAACAAGGTCTGTCCCGCTCCTGGTACTAGATCAGTGCCATCCTCGCCGGACAGCTAGCGTTGCCGGCGACGGGCCTCCACCTCATTACGGCAATTGAGACTGACTTTATTGTCTAGATTCATACCTAGCGCATGGGAGCGGGGAGCCTCAGGTTGATAAATGTTGCCCTATAGTTTAATAATGCTGTCGTCCATCATGCCTACTGGATGAGCACGAGGTCACAAACAATTAAGTCTGTATGAGTGCCTTCCAGACCGTGCAGCTAGCGCTGCCGGCAACGGGCCTCCACCTCGTTGCGCCAACTGAGTCTGAATTTATTGTCTAGGTTCAGTGAGCGACCTGTTGACTAACCGTCGCCAAACACACTTTGCGAGGACCTCTGCATGCCCGATCCCTTCGCACATCACCTGCGGCTCAAACGCCCATGTGCAAACTGTCCATTCCTCAAGGAAGGTGCGATCGAGCTCGCGCCTGGACGGTTGGACGGGATTATTGAAGGGTTGCTGGAGGATGACCACAGCTCATTTCAGTGCCATAAGACGGTCCACTCACGAAAAGGTGGTGATCGGGATGAGGACGGCAATTACAGATCTTCAGGTCATGAAGCAATGTGCGCTGGCGCAGCCGCCTACCTGATGAACAACAATAGACCCTCGGTCGCAATGCGATTTGCCTTTGCGACTGGAGCTGCAACACCGGCAGATTGGGACCAGTCCAAGGCAATCATAATTGACTGACCCTGCCAGCATGCCGTCTACCCACACATTATTCGGGTGCAAGAATTTGGAGAACGAAGTTCAACTGCAACAACCGCTTTTGACTCCAGATGAGTTCAAGGCTGCGTACAAGGCCCGCGGCTGGAATGGTCGTATGCTTGCCATTCGCTGGAACATGACCGCTTCTGGGGTGAGCAGACTGGTCAACGACCTGGACCGCAGCCCGCACTGGGATGAGGCGGTCCGCAGCTTGCCCGAATTTCAACAGCAACAACCGCTTTTGACCTCGGCTGAGTTCAAGTCTCTGTATAAGTCTCGCGGCTGGAATGGCCGCATGCTCGCCAATCGCTGGGACAAAACTGCTATTACGCTTAGCAGGTTGGTCAACGATCTGGACCGTAAACCGCATTGGGATGACGCGGTCCGCGGCTTGCCCGAAGTTCAACTGCAACAACCGCTTTTGGCCCCGGATGAGTTCAAGTTTGTGTACAAGACCCTCGGCTGGAATGGCCGCAAGCTTGCAAGTCGCTGGAAAAAAACATCTGTGTGGATAAGCAAAATTGCCAGCGATCCGGATCGTGATCCGCACTGGGATGACGCGGTTCGCGGCTTGCCGAAATTGGTGGTCCGGAAGACGACCAAGGCTAAGTAGGCGGGACCTTGCCAGGGGGCCCGCAGCGTTCTGGGGTGTTTGCGTTGTTCTCCTGGGAGCTACGTGGACTGAGACGTATGTAGCGTTGTTCCACATCTCCCTAGGTCATGCAACGCAAGCCTCAGGAGATTGCAAATGGGAACACTCAACTCGACCCCTACTGGTCCGGAAATGCCTCTCAATCTGTGGGCGGGAATTCAAGGGCAGAGGCTGCGCCGTGCTCAAGCACGGCATGAGCGAATGGTGGCGAAAGCGATCAAGGACAACGTTTCTAGCCGCCGTCTCAAACAATTGGTCATGCGCTATGACCGGATCCTTCTCGCTGCCGTAAAGCTCGTGCCTAGGTAGCCCTGAAGTATCACTCTCACCAGAAGCCTCAGCCATGCTGAGGTTTTTTTTTTACCCGCAGCCCGCGCCGGCAGCCTGAGCAAAAGCCTTTCGCTAATGGGGTTTGGGGAGCAATGGAACCAAAAACCAACGTAAGCTCTGAATCCCACCGTAAAGGGGCTTTCCGATCTCCAGCTCACCCGCCAGGCATTACTCTCTGATCAGTGCCTCGATGATCGGGCAGATCGTTCCGCCGTCTCCCGCATCACATTGCTGCACCAGTTCGCCTAACAGTTGCTGCATGACGACCAAGTCGGCCATCTTCTGCTCGATCAACGCGAGCTTGCGTGCAGCCCGTGCTCGCGTTTCGGCACAGGCGCACGACTCATCCAGCGTCAGCAGTCCACCGACTTCCGAGAGCGTGAAACCCAGCGCCTGAGCCCGCTTGATGAAACGCAGTCGCTTCACCATGTCCACCGGATAGCGCCGATGGCCACCCAAGGGTTTGGCTGGTTCATCCAGCAGCCCGCGTCGCTGGTAGTAGCGGATCGTCTCGACGTTCACCCCGGCGGCGTCTGCCAGCTTGCCAATGGTCAGCTCTGTGGCCATCACTTTCTCCTTGATTCCGTACTTTGGTACGGAGTTTAGAATAGCACCTAGGCAATCAGGCTCAGGAGATGGGAATGGGGATGCAACTCACCGGGAAAGGCTCGCTGGTCGCGAGTTCGCTGACCGCCATCGGTGCGTCGGTGTGCTGTGTCGGGCCACTGGTGCTGTTGGCACTCGGTGTCGGCGGTACGTGGGTGGGCGCTCTGACCATGATGGAGCCACTACGCCCCCTCTTCATCGGGTTGACTCTACTGTTCCTGGGATTGGCATTCCGCAAGCTCTACCTGGTGCCACAGGTTTGTACGCCAGGTACACCCTGCGCCGATCCGCGCACGCTCGTGCGACAGCGACTCGTGTTCTGGATCGTCAGCGTGCTGCTGCTCGGCCTATTGGCCGTGCCGTGGCTCGCCCCGCTGTTCTACTGAAGGAGATTAACCATGCGCAAACTGCTGATCGCCGTGCTTTTCGCCTTGCCCTTCGTGGCGCTGGCGGCTCCCCCGAAAACCGTCACGCTCGACGTGCAGAACATGACGTGCGGACTCTGTCCGATCACGGTCAAGAAGTCGCTGGAGAAGGTGTCCGGCGTGAGTGACGTCCAGGTCAATTTCGACCAGAAGACGGCGACCGTCACCTACGATCCCGATAAGGCCCAGCCCGAGGCACTGACTGAGGCGACCGCGAACGCGGGATACCCCTCCACAGTGCAGAAGTGAGGTCACGATGAGCGCCATTGTCCTTGAGTCCGTGCTGACTTGCCCGCGCTGCGGCTTCGCCAAGCCGGAAACCATGCCCACGGACGCCTGCCAGTTCTATTACGAGTGCAGCAACTGCAAGGCGCTGCTGCGCCCCAACCCAGGGGATTGCTGCGTTTTCTGTTCGTTCGGCTCGGTGAAGTGCCCGCCGATCCAGCAGCAGCTTGGGTGTTGCTCATAGCGTTTAGGGGGATCACAGGTCGTCGTCTGGATTACGCAGTGGCCGCAGCTCGCCGCGCGCAACTTCTTCCGGTACCGCAAAGGAATACCGCCCGAGCATGTTGATGTGCTCGTAGATCAGCGGCGATAGCCGGGCCAAATCCTCTTCCAGCACTGGATAGCCGTGCTGCTTGAGCCGTTCCACGGCCGCCGTCATGTAGAGGGTGTTCCACAGCACGATGATGTTCACCACCAGGCCCAGAGCACCGAGCTGGTCTTCCTGGCCTTCGCGGTAGCGCTGGCGGAGCTCGCCGCGTTTGCCGTGGAACACGGCGCGGGCCAGGCTGTGCCGGCCTTCGCCTCGGTTCAACTGGGTCAGGGTGGCGCGGCGCTTGGACTCGTCGTCGATATAGGTCAACGTGTGCAGAGTCTTTTCGATCCGCCCGAATTCGGCCAGCGCCTGGGCCAGCCGGGTGGGTCTATCTCCCGTTTGCAGCGTGCGCATGATGCCAGTCGCCGGCACCCGGCCGAGTTTGAGCGAGCCGGCCAGGCGCAGCAGGTCGTCCCAGTGCTCGGCGATCAGGTCGAGTTTGACCGACTGGCGGGCCAGCCCGTTGAGCTTGCCGTAGTCCGCGTCCGGGCGCGTGCGCCAGAAGCGGGTACCGCCGACATCGGCCAGCCGCGGACTGAAGTGGTAGCCAAGTAGGCGGAAGAGCCCGAACACCACATCGCTGTAGGCCCCGGTGTCGGTCATGATTTGCGTCGGCTGCAACTCGGTCTGCTGTTCCAGCACGACCGCCAGCAACACCAGGCTGTCGCGCAGCGTGCCGGGCACGGTGATGGCGTTGAGGCCGGAGAATTGGTCGGAAATCAGGTTGTACCAGGTGACACCCCGGCCGGTGCCGAAATACTTCGGATTGGGGCCGGCATGCACGGTGCGCACCGGTACGACGAAGCGCATGCCATCGGCGGAGGCGACCTCGCCGCCACCCCAGACTTGGGCCAGTTCCAGTTGGCTTTGCGCTCCGACCAGGATGGCGTTAGCCGCTGACAGGGTGTCGTCGCGGATATAATTCTGGCTGACCCAGGACAGCCGGTCACGGCGCAGCGCCGGGTTGTCGGTGCGGATCAAGGGCTCCAGGCCGGTGTTGCAGGCCCCGCCCAACAGCACCGCGCAGAGGCTGGTGACCAGGTTGTCGGCGCGTGCATTGCGTTCGGAGACATGGGTGAAGGCCTCGGAAAAGCCAGTGCGGGCGGCGATTTCCAAGAGGATTTCCGGCAGATCGACACGCGGCATCAGGTCAGACACGGCCGCCCGCAGTTGCAGCAACGAGCAGGGCTCGTCCAGCTTGTCCAGCGCCCCGAGCGACAGTTCGGTCTTGCCCTCGGTGTTCTCGCTCAGTTGAATCGCCGGGTTGTCGGGCAGGCGCGCGGCTACTGCCAGCCAGGTTGCATCCAGCTCGACGGACAAGGCGTCCAGGGTGGTTTTGGCGTCGATGGTCAGGCCCAGTGACCGGCAGATGATCGGTCGCGCCGCCAGCCATTCGGCACCGTCGAGCAGGCCAAGGCGCGGGTCGGCATAGCGCCAACTGGGCGAGACGAAGACATCGCGGCGGCGCAGGGCCGTGCGCAGCGCATCGAGCGTGCAGAACACATAGGCACCCATGTCGAGGGAGCCATCTTCGCGGGTGATGTGCTTCTGCCAAGCCTTGGCCACGATCTCCTGCGGCGCGTCATCCTCTGGCTTCCGGCGCGGCAGGTTCAGTTGCAGCCACTCCAGACTAGCCGCCACGCCCTTGCCGGCCGGGCTGAAGCCGAAGCGGATGTGCTTGAGCAGGTCGGGCAGGAAGCGGCGCACGCTGCGGTAGCGCGCTTCCAATGCAAGAAAATAGACGTCATCTACCGGGCGGATCAGCGCGTTGACCTCTTCCAGGGCCTTTTCCAGGGTGGTCCTCGGCAGGTCGTTGAACAGCCGGGCGCGCACGTTGTCATCGCTGATCGAGCTGTCCAGCACGACCTTGCACGCGGCGGCGAGCGTCGCGGCCGACCGATCCAGGTCTTTCAGGCTGCGCATGCGGGCTTTCTTGTCGGCCTTCTCCGCGTTGCTGAACAGGTCGCGCAGCAAGGCCTCCAGGACTTCCAGTGCGTCGTCGTGCGCAGTCGCCTCCAGGCAGAGTGCGAAGGCCACCAGTGTCGCCATCCGCCGCGACGCCGGCAGCCGATTAATCGCGGTGACCTTGGCCGTGTTGGCGAAGCGGGCCAGGGCGGCGATACGGCTGGGAGGGATGTGCGCCGCCGCCGGCAAGGTGATGCCGATGCCGCGCACGTCATCGAGCCGGCGCAGTGCCCGAATCAACGCGGGGCCACTGACCATGACCGGGCCGGAGCGCAATTGATCCAGCCGGGAGCTGCGGTTGCCTTCGGCCACCGTCAGCAAGTCTTGCAGTTGCAATCGCTGTTCCTCAGTCACGCTGCGGCCCAGCGTAAACCAGAGGCGTTCTTCGACCCGACTGCGCAACTGGGCGATAAAGCGCTCTAGTTGAGACACACCAGGCAGGAGGACTTTCTGTGTGAACAGCCACGAGGTGGCTCGCTCAAACAGCACTCCCGGCCGGTCGGTGCCCGTCCAGCAGAGGGCATACAGCCAGCGGCTCAAGCGAAAGCCGATGCCCGGATCGGTGAAATGACGATAGCCAAAGCGGTTCTGAATATCGGTGGCATGTATCCAGCGGCGATGATCGCTATAGCGCTGGAGGCAGTCGGGGTCTGGAATCGCCAGTTGTCGGCAAAGCACCTGCAGGACTTCCACCGGCACGGCGGCGGGCTTGTCCGGCAGAACGCCAACGAAGCGGACGGTGGTCAGCAGAACGGCATAACCCAGACGGTTATGGTTACCCCGCAGCACCTGGATGGCTTCACGGTCTTCATCGCTCAGGTGGAAGTAACGTTCCAGCTCTTCACGGCTGGGCGAATCAACATAGCGGCCAAAACCGTCGCGTTGCTCTTGAGTCAGAAAACCGACCGGCATTGATCACAGCACCTCGACGCAGAACACGGCGGGCGTGACGATCCGCGTGCGTTCGATGTGCCCGCGTTGCAGCAGGCCGGCGCGGCGATCACCGGTTACCAGGTAGTCCGCATCGCCCGCCAAGGCCATGGCCAGCAAAAACGAGTCATCCGGATCATCGGCTTCGACCTCGATGGTCAGGCGCTCCAGTACCACAGCCCGTTGCAGGTTATTGATCATGGCGCCCACCTTGGCGGGCTGTAGGATGGCCTGAAGCTTGGGATAGCGGCTGGCTCGACGAATTTCATCGAGTTGCATCCGCGAGGTCACCACCTCGAAACGCGCCGCCCGCCAGGCACGGTAGATCGCATCGGGCGCGCCATGTGGCGAGATCAGGGCGCTGAACAGGATGTTGGTATCCAACACGACCCGCATCAGCGCTTACGTGCCCAGTCGAGCGCTTCGTCAACCGCGTTGGTCAATTCTGCCTCACTCAGATGGGCGTTAGCGGCCTTGGCCTGCTCAGCGCTCAGCTCCAGGATGTGTGCCCGTACCGCTTCTTCGATGAAGCGCGACAGGTCGCCCTTACGGCCGCCGCCCTGGCTGGCCAGAAACATCCGAAGCGACTGGTCGGTGTCGGCCGAGACGGCGACATTCCAGCGAATGGTATTCATAGCGTTCTCCGCTAATAGGTGTTTGTGTGTTTATACGCCAATCACAAAGGGCGATGCAATGGTTCGACAAAACGATGGTTTTCCCGAACTAACCAGACGCCACAAGGGTTTGCGGGCAGGCGCTGGGCTTAAGTGCACTTTCTGTTCCGTTGCTCCCCAAACCCCCTCGACCGGCCTCTCATTGGACAGCACGACATTCGGTGCCGTTAGCCAGTGGAGCGCACCTCCTAGATCCCCATCGTACAGCTCCAATAGCGCATCGAGGATCTCGATAAGACGACAGAACACCTCACCAGCCTGTATAGACATCACGGCACTGCCGGGGGACGCAGTGATCCACTGCGCGATCTGCGCTGGCGATCGCTCCAACTCGCTTGCCAAATCGGAGATCAACGACACCGGCAGGCCCGCCAGTACGGCGACGTGCAGATAGTAGTGGCCTCTCGGCAAATCCAGTTTTTCGCGGAGCCTTTCCATAACTGCCTCCAGGATAATTGGCCATTTGATAATGTCATCTTGGCCCCGAGTTTGCGCATGATGGTCTCGAACCATCCGCACCGTAGCTTCGAGAGAGAGCGAATGAACACTATCTGAAGGCTACTCGGCAGTGCGAGAGGGCTTTGGCAGTGACGCTTTGATCGGTGTTATTATTGAAACCTGCCCAAGAGCTTCCTCTCCCGGGTGCGTGTACCGGTGATGAAACTTGGTTTGAGGCGGTCTCGTTGAGGCCGCCTTTGTCGCTTCTGGGAGAGCCCCCAGTACTAAGCAGCCGTTATGCGTCGAAGCGCAAAGCCTCGACCAAAGCTGTTCGCAGGCCCTCTAACTCGGCATTTCTCCAATCTTATGAACTCGCGCTGGGTACGGACGGCGGGAATTATCTGCAATTATCTCGGCATAGATAATTGATCAATATTTAGCCGCCACTACTGAGCAGCGCCTCTCAAAGTTAATCCTTTAGATACAGCAGGTTACAGAACGAATGTCCTAATTTTTGCCTTATCTCGGCATGCCCCCTAATGCGGAAAATGGCTGCTGCGAGGTGCTCGCGGCGGCCAAAAACGGAGAACTGAGCGGGTTACCTGGTCGATTTTGATCGACGGCCCGCTTTCAAAAGCAGCAAGGGCTGAAGTCGACCGGAAATACAGGGTTACTTCAGACCTTCCTTAGGTAGCGGCCATTGCTGCGAGTGAACAACGCGCCAACTTCCGTTCGACAGACATTCACGGCGATCGCCAGGCAAAACAGCGGGAACGAGAGGCGTCCCAGAATGAACAGGTTATCCAGTGATGGCCATGCCAGACGCATGTGGTCGAGCACCATCGTGAGCAGGGCGATCCACTTGATGAGGTCCTGTCCGTTGTGTCGTTCAACCCGCGAAGGTGGTGATTCGTACGCGCTCAACTCAGGTTCTCCAGGATGAGAATCGCAAGGACCAGATACCGTCCGCCCTTGGCGAGCGTGACGATCAGGACGAACCGCCAGAGCGGCTCTTTCATCACGCCGGCGATCACGGTTAGCGGGTCTCCAATGATGGGTACCCAACTGAGCAGCAGCGACCAGTACCCGTAACGTTCATAGGAGGCTTTGGCTTTTTCGAAGGCCGCTTGCTTTACCGGAAACCAGCGCTTTTCGCGATAAGCCTCGATACCTCGTCCCAGCAGCCAGTTCACAACCGATCCGAGTACGTTGCCTGTGGTGGCCACCACCAGCAGGATGGCTGTGGAAAAACGCTCGGATATCAGCAGTCCGCCCAGCACTGCCTCCGATTGCATGGGCAGCAGGGTTGCCGCGCCGAATGCAGCCAGAAACAGGCCGAGGTAACCGCCGTACTCAAACATTCAACAACCGAGCACCGTGCCTACAGGTATTTGGTGATTTGCTTGAATTCGTCCAGTGCCGAACGGTCGCCCTTGCTCAGGGCTGTCACCGAGTCTTCCAGGCAATGGTCGATGTGGTCCTGGATCAGTGTCCGCTTCGCCTGGCACACGGCCTTTTCAACAGCATGGAGCTGCTGGGCGATGTCCACGCATTCACGTCCTTCATCGATCATGGTGATGATGCTGCGCAGGTGGCCGTCCGCTCGCTTGAGGCGTTTGATGATGGCGTCGTGAGTCTGGTGGGTATGAGCGTGACCATGCGGTTGGTCGTGAACGTGTTCTGACATGACTTGAGTCTCAGACGGCGATACTTTACGCTCTGCATGCTATCCCCCTGGGGGGGTTGGGTCAAACGCGCTATTTCACACCGTGTTTCAACCGGATAAGCATTGGGATGTCTCGTCGTTTTCTTTCAGCGACCATGATCGTGGCTTTGGCAATGGCCTTTCTGCTGGCCTGGACCGGTCATGCCTATTCACTTTCCGTCCTCTCGCAAATCACGGCAAAGAGCGCCCAGAGCCTGACTCATGATCACTCCCACGACTCGTCCCTGAGTTGTGCGCAGTGCTCTGATCACTACCACTCCCCCCTGACGCCCGATCACCAGCACGAAACGCCTCAGATACCAGCTGCAATCCACTTCTCCAGTCATTTCGAAGCCTCGGTACACCTGGCCATGCTGGGCGATTCCGTGCCTTGGCCCCCCATCTTCCGTATCGAACGCCCACCCCGTCCTGTGCTTGCTTCCTGACCAAGGCCGCTCTGCGGCCAACAATCACTGCAAGAAAGGATTGATCCATGCATTCGCACTCCCTAAAGGGTGGGGGCCTGTTCGCCATGCGTTCACGCCACCTGTTGTATCTGCTGTTCCTGCTCGTCGCCTCGCTGTTCATCGGCATGCCAGAAGCTCTGGCCCATGCCGTGGCCGAGGGTGACAAGGGCTTCATCCAGGAAAGCACCGGGGTCATGCTGATCCCCTTCATCTACATGGGCGCCAAGCACATGGTCACGGGATACGACCATCTGCTGTTCCTGTTCGGCGTCATCTTCTTCCTCTACCGGCTGAAGGATGTCGGCCTGTACGTCACGCTGTTTGCGGTCGGCCATTCGGTGACGCTGCTGATCGGCGTGCTGACGGAAGTCAGCATCAGCTCGTACGTCATCGACGCAATCATCGGTTTCTCGGTGGTGTACAAGGCCCTGGATAACCTGGGCGCCTTCCAGCGCTGGTTCGGCTATCAGCCGAACACCAAGGCCGCCACGCTGATTTTCGGCCTGCTGCACGGCTTCGGCCTGGCAACCAAGATCCAGGAATACGAGATCTCTCCCGATGGGCTGATCCCCAACCTGATCGCCTTCAACGTAGGGGTGGAGATCGGTCAGCTGATGGCGTTGAGCGCCATTCTGATCCTGATGGGCTTCTGGAGGCAGACCCCAAGCTTCTGGCGTCATGCCTATACCGCCAACGTCGCAATGATGAGTGCTGGTTTCCTGTTGATGGGTTACCAGATCTCCGGCCTGTTTCTGACCGCTTAAGGACTCCTGATCATGTTCAATTCTCCACTCCCATCGGCAAGCGAATTGCCGAGCAGCCGCCAACTCGTTCGTTCCACCGTCATTGCCCTGGCTGTCGCCATGGGCCTGCTGGTCACCGTGGTGATGCCTTCGGAATACGCGGTCGACCCGACCGGCCTGGGCCGCGCCATGGGCCTGACGCAAATGGGCGAGATCAAGATCACCCTCGCTGCCGAGGCTTTGGCTGACGAGGCTGCGTCGAAAGCGGCAGCTGCTCCGGCCCCAGCTCCTGTCGTTGCTGCTGCACCGGCACCTGCACCGGTAGCGCCACCCGTACAGCAAGTGGCAGCAGCCCCTCAGCCCGCGGCTCCCGTATCCAGCAAACCTGCTGCCAACGCCAAGTCCGATCAGGTCACCGTAACCCTGACGCCAGGCGAAGGTCGGGAGATCAAGCTGGAAATGCTCAAGGGCAGCACTGTGAGCTATGAATGGACCGCATCCGGCCCGGTCAACCACGACACCCACGGTGAGATCTACAACGCCGCCCAAGGCGATTTCCACAGCTACAGCAAAGGGCGTCAGGTGAAAGGCGACAAGGGCGACCTGACCGCGCTGTTCGATGGCACCCATGGCTGGTTCTGGCGTAACCGCACCAACGCCGATGTCACCATCGTGCTGAACACGACTGGCGACTACCTGAACGTGAAGAAGTAATCCCGCCGGGGCGAACCTGTTGTTCGCCCCGACTTTTTGATCTCAATTGGAATAGCTGAAGATGACTACCAAAATCCTCAAATCGCTCGTTGTGCTGAGCTTCCTCGGCCTGTTGGCTGCCTGCGGTGGTACTGATACCGAATCGAAGTCTGGCGATGCGGGTCACGGCCACTCGCACGAGTGATGCAAACAGGGCCGCTAAAGCGGCCCTGTTTCTTTCTGGATTACGCGAAGATCATCGATAGAACCCGTGCAACGCGGGCTTTATGGCTTTGGCCATTTCCGGTGATCGTCATCGATGACGAACGAGTGCGCATGCGCATTGCCGTTGGCCACGTGCGGGTGGTCTTCCGGCAGGTCATCGTGATTGTGCGCTACCACGTCTTCCTCATACTCCGGGCGCCAGATCCGCTTGCTCACCAGCCAGGCTACGGCGGCAACCAGACTCAGTCCGATGAACGAAGCCGTCAGGCTGACGCTTGCCCCCAACCATCCCGCGAGCGGGTAGGTGATCAGCCAGCAGGCGTGTGAAAGGGCGAACTGGGCGGCGAACAGCGCAGGTCGATCCTGGGCTGAGGACGAGCGCCGCAGAATGCGTCCGGACGGTGTCTGTGCCAGGGAGTAGCCGGCACCCAACACCAGCCACAACAGGATCAGCGCCGGGTAACTGGAGACGAAGGTACCCAGGATCAAACCGGCTACCAGCACGGCACCGCCGGCCAGCATCGCCTTGCGATCGTCCAGTCGTTCCAGCAGCTTGGGCAGCATCAGGGCGACCACCATCGAGCCACCGCCGAAGGCCATCAAGGCCATGGCGGTAGAGCTCTGGGGCAGCGCGAACTTGGATTGCACCAGTACCACGGTGTTGACGATGACCATGGCGCTGGCGGCTGCGATCGTCAGGTTCAGTGCAAGAAGGCCACGCAGCCGCGGGGTGCGCAGGAAAATCCGCATGCCCTTGGTGGTGCGTTCATAGATGCTGCGTTTGGGTCCTCGTGCCGCCAGGGGCAGCACCACGGTACCGACCATCGCGGCGGACACCAGGAAGCCCACCACCGTGCCCGCGAACAGGCTGTGGAAGCTGACCACCGTAAGCAACAGCGCGGCCAGCATCGGACTGATCACGCTTTCCAGGTCATAGGCCAGGCGCGAAAGGGAAAGCGCCCGGGTGTACTCGCGCTCATCCGGCAGGATGTCAGGGATGGTGGCCTGGAAGGTTGGCGTAAACGCCGCAGAGGCCGACTGCAGCACGAAAATCAGCACGTACACCTGCCAGATCTCGGTGACGAAGGGCAGCATCAGCGCGACCGCTGCCCTGACCAGATCGAGGGTGACCAGCATCGCCTTGCGCGGCAGATGCTCGGCGAACGCGGCGGCAACCGGTGCAACGCCGATGTAAGCCGCCATCTTGATGGCGAGCGCGGTACCCAATACAGCTCCCGCCTGGGCGCCGGCCAGGTCGAATGCCAGAAGCCCGAGGGCAACCGTCGCCAGACCAGTGCCCACCAGGGCGATCACCTGGGCCAGAAAGAGGTGTCGATAAGTACGATTTTTTAGAACGGATAGCATGCGCTACCTCCGGGTAGTGCGGGTGATTCATGTTTCTAGCGTATCCCCCCTGGGGGGATACGGTCAACGTGAGTGAATCGAACCCTCATCCCGGCAGTGCATTTTCCTGAGAACAGAGCTAAAGTAGAGATTCATACATTTTATGTTTGATTCTCTACATGAAAAATTGGCTTCTTCTTGTGTTGGCACTCCCCACGGCCAACGCGACCGAACGTATGCGTGCCTGGCGGGCGTTGAAGGCTTGCGGCGCTGCCGTGCTGCGCGACGGTGTGTACCTGTTGCCTGAGCAGGACGCGGGCCGCGAGGCGTTCGAGTCCGTGGAGCGCGATGTGACGGTCAGCGGCGGCACTGCGTTTCTGCTGGCATTCCCGGACGAAGAAACTCGCTTCGCCGGCCTGTTCGACCGGAGTGAGGAGTACAGCAAGCTGCGCGACGAAGTCGCCGCGTGCAGGGAGGGACTGCTTCCCGAGAACGCCCTGCAGGTCGCTCGCCAGGTCAGAAAACTGCGCAAGAGCTTCGCCCAGTTGGCCCTGATCGACTTCTTCCCCGGCGTTGCGAAGCAGCAGACGGAGACCGCGCTGGAAGCGCTGGAGACGGCAATCAGCCGTGCCCTCTCACCTGATGAACCGCACATTCAGGATCATCCCGTCACGCTGCTGGACCACAGTCATTACCAGGGGCGTCGCTGGGCAACCCGTCGACGTCCCTGGGTCGACCGGCTGGCCTGTGCCTGGCTCATCCAGCGCTTCATCGACAGCGGCGCGGAAATCCTCTGGCTGGAATCCCCGAGCGACTGCCCCGCCGATGCACTGGGCTTTGACTTCGATGGCGCCGCGTTCAGCCATGTCGGGCACCGCGTCACCTTCGAAACCCTGATCGACAGCTTCGTGCTGCAGGCTCCAGGCCTTTCACGCATCGCCGCGCTGGTTCACTACCTCGATGTCGGTGGCAGCCAGCCTGCGGAAGCGTCCGGCATCGAGCGTGTCCTGGCGGGCCTGCGCGAGAGCATTACCGATGACAACCAACTGATGGCAGCGGCAAACGGCATCTTCGACGGGCTGCTGGCGGCCTTTGCCAACGAGGAAAACGGTCATGGCTGAAACGACGACGCTGGCCACGGGCGAAGCCCCCCTCAAGCCAGCGACCCCGGTGGGCTTGTTCGAAGCGTTGCTGTTCTGGCTGAAGATCGGCTTCATCAGCTTTGGCGGGCCGGCAGGACAGATCTCCATCCTCCACCAGGAGTTGGTGGAGCGTCGCCGCTGGATCAGCGAGAAGCGCTTTCTGCATGCCCTGAACTACTGCATGTTGCTGCCCGGGCCCGAGGCCCAGCAGCTCGCGACCTACATCGGTTGGTTGATGCACCGGACCTGGGGCGGGGTGATTGCTGGCGGGCTGTTCGTGCTGCCGTCGCTGTTCATCCTGATCGGGCTGTCGTGGGTCTATATCGAGTTCGGCAACGTTCCGGTGGTTGCCGGGATCTTCTATGGCATCAAGCCGGCGGTCACCGCGATCGTCGTTCATGCGTCGCACCGCATCGGTTCCCGGGCATTGAAGAATGGCTGGCTATGGGCGATCGCCGCAGCATCCTTCGTCGCCATTTTTGCCCTGAACGTCCCGTTCCCGCTGATCGTTCTGGCCGCTGCCGTGCTGGGCTACATCGGCGGAAAAGTGCTGCCGGACAAGTTCGTGACCGCTGGCAAGCATGGCTCCGGGAAGGCCAGTTACGGGCCTGCGCTGATCGATGACGATACACCGCCACCCGCGCATGCCCGTTTCCGCTGGAGCTATCTGCTCAAGCTGATCCTGATCGGTGCGGCGCTATGGATGCTCCCCATGGGGTTGCTGACCGTCATCTTCGGCTGGCAAGGCACTCTGACCCAGATGGGGTGGTTCTTCACCAAGGCTGCGTTGCTCACCTTCGGCGGTGCCTACGCGGTGTTGCCCTATGTCTACCAAGGTGCGGTCGGTCACTACGGCTGGCTGTCGCCCACGCAGATGATCGACGGCCTGGCCTTGGGGGAAACAACGCCGGGGCCGTTGATCATGGTGGTGACTTTCGTCGGCTTCATTGGCAGCTACATCCACCCGATGTTCGGCACCGACCATCCGTTCCTGGCGGGCGCGGTGGCGGCTGTGCTGGTCACCTGGTTCACCTTCCTGCCCTCGTTCCTGTTCATCCTTGCCGGCGGTCCGCTGGTGGAGTCGACGCACAACGAACTGAAGTTCACAGCGCCGCTGACCGGGATCACCGCCGCCGTGGTAGGTGTGATCCTGAATCTGGCGTTGTTCTTCGGTTACCACGTGCTCTGGCCCAACGGCTTTGGGGGAGGATTCGAGTGGGCCTCCGCACTTATCGCCGCGGCCGCCGCTATTGCCCTGTTCTACTTCAAGCGCGGTGTGATCCAGGTGCTGGTGATGAGTGCACTGGCGGGGCTGGCTGTCCAGCTGTCGATGCGTTGAGGAGGATGCCGCTTGAGGGTGATCCGGGGCAGGCGGTCAAGCGCCTGCCTCAAGATCGAGGGGGAAGGAGGAAGTAGAGAAACAGCACATCCATGAGCCTAGGATGGGCTTTTAGCGTTTTCCTTTTCTTTGGTCTCTGCCGGTTTGGCTTTGTCTGCGGTGTCTTTTTCACCCCAGAGGCGTTTCTGGTCCTCGCGGAATTTCTTGTTGAATTCGATCGAGCGGTCGTAGCCATCTTCGGCAAATACCGGTGTCGTCACACCAACAGCCAGTACACCGATGAGAAGCGCTTGGGTCAGTCGCATTTTCAGAAACTCCAGGGGTTTGGATCTCAATGGATCGTGAGATTTTCGATACCCCTGAAGCTTAAAGAAGCGTCTCTGACGACAACGTGAGGCGCGAATTACAATGTTGAAAGACGCCTTGGGCTCAGAGACGGTTCACCGGAAAACTCAGGTGGAACCAGGTAAAGCCCGAGCCCGTTATTTCTACCTTCGCCACGCCTTGGTGCAGGCTCATGATCGATCGCACGATGGCAAGCCCGAGGCCTGTGCCTCCCTCGCTGCGCGCACGCCCTTTGTCGACCCGATAGAAGCGTTCGAACAGATGAGGCAGGTGCTCTTCCGGAATACCTTGGCCTGGATTGCCTACGCTGAGCCTGATGTGCTCCTGCTCACGGTGAACCTTCACCACTACAGCCTGCCCTTGTGGGCAGTAGCGAATGGCGTTGGAGAGCAAATTGGACACTGCCCGTTGAATCATCAGGCGATTGCCTTGGATCACATCGACACTGCCTGACACATCGAGCCGAACGCCGCTCTCTTCGGCACTCAGGCTGAACAAGTCACTGACCCTCTGCACCTCGTCGACCAGTGCCACCGTCTCGAATTGCACCAAGGCTGCAGGCTGGCTGACATGTGCCAGGAAAAGCATGTCGGCCACCATGCTTTTCATGCGATCCAGCTCCTCGGCGCAGGATTCCAGCACCTCACGGTACTCCTCCGAGCTGCGTGGTCGTGACAGGGCCACCTGTGCTTTGCCCATCAGGTTAGTGAGCGGAGCACGCAACTCGTGGGACAGGTCGTCCGAGAACTGCGATAGCTGCTGCACGCCACCGTCCAGGCGGTGCAGCATAAAGTTGATGCCGTCCGCGAGCTCCAGCAGTTCGATCGGCAAGCGGTCGGTAGGCAGCCGATGCTGCATGTTGTCGGTGGAGATCTTCGACGCGACTTTCAGAAAGCGCGTAAGCGGCAGCAAGCCCCGGCGTACCGTCCACCAGGCCACGACCATGATCAGCGCCAGGATGAAGGGTGACGCCATCAGGGCCCAGCTCAGCATCGCCCGGAGCAATTCGGCATCGGAGGATTCATCCACGGTCATGTACACACCGACCTGGGTACCGTCAGCCAGACGCATGAGCTGGGAAACGCTGAGCATGGGCATGCCCAGTTCGTTGTTCCACTCGTAGAACTCCACTTGATCGTTGGCAGGAAAGCTGGTGAGTTCGGTGGTTATCTTCTTCGAGCCGATGGTCAGCAGGGGGATTCGGCTGTTTGCCGTATCGAAAATGCTGACGAACAGTTTGTTGTGGCCCATCGCAAGGTCGACCAACTGGTGGGAGTCTGCGGTGACCTCGGACAGATCCGCGACGGTCGATAGGTTATGGGCCATGCCACCCATCTTGGTGATCAGGCTGCTTTGCGCCGTGCGCTCCAGCGCCTGGCCGAGCATCAGGTAGCCCACGATAGAGAGCAGCACCAGCAGTATCACGCTCATCAAGCCGACTTTGAGTCCCAACCTGGCGGCCAGGCTGAAGCGCTTCATGAACGCTCCTCGATCACATAGCCCACACCGCGCAGGGTGTGGATAAGTTTGTTCTCGAACGGATCGTCGATCTTGGCGCGCAGGCGCCGGATCGCCACGTCGATCACGTTGGTATCGCAGTCGAAGTTCATGTCCCAGACCAGGGAAATGATCTGCGAGCGGGTCAGGGCTTCCCCTGGGTGGCTCATGAGCAGGCGCAACAGGGCGAATTCCTTGGTAGTCAGCTCGACGCGCAGGTCACCCCGGAACGCGCGGTGGCGACCCGGATCCAGCTCAAGGTCTGCGACCCGCAAGGTCGGGTGGTCCACCACCTTGTCGCCACGCCGCTGCAGCGAGCGGATGCGGGCAAGCAGTTCCGGAAACTCGAACGGCTTCACTAGATAGTCGTCGGCGCCGCCGTCCAGGCCCTTCAGCTTGTCGTGCAGGCGGCCACGACCGGTCAGCATGATGATGCGAACCCGACTGGTCTTGCGGATCGTGTCGAGCACGTCCCAGCCGTCCACCTTGGGCAGGTTCACATCCAGGATGACCAGGCCGTAGGTGTTGTGCTGGAACAGGTGCAGCGCATCGACACCATTACTTGCCCGGTCAACGATATAGCCACTTTCGGTAAGCCCTTGCTGAAGGTATTCGGCAGTTTTGGCTTCGTCTTCCACTACTAGAACACGCATTATTTGTTTATCTCAAATTAAAAAAGTATTCGGGTGTCAAATAAAAAAATATTCATTTATTTCTTGAAGTGTCATTGCCTCATGCACCGAACCAGCATGGTGATCATCGATGAATCAATCTTAAGGAAACTCCGAACAAGTTGCTCATCAGTCGGAAATGGGCGGCTTAGGGATGCCGAAAAGCCCGCTTTTCAGTCGCTGATTATTGGATAACCAAGGCAAAGCCTTGGTTATCCGGACTCACGGGCGCACCTCTCCCGCAGCAGGCAATAATTGCCGGCGCACCATCCACAGATTCGACAGGGCAAACAGCGTGGTCAGTTGCGCCGTGTTCTTGGCCAAGCCGCGAAAACGAGTCTTTACATAGCCGAACTGGCGTTTGATCACCCGGAACGGGTGCTCCACCTTCGCACGCACTTGCGCCTTGGCCTTTTCGATCTTGCGCTTGGCTTGGTAGAGCACGCTGCGTTTGCTCAAGTGTTTGTAGGTGCTGCGGCGGGCAGCGACCTGCCATATCACCTGCCGTCCCTCGTGTTCTGGCCGCTTTTCCACGCCTGTGTAACCCGCATCCGCACACACGACATTCTCTTCGCCATGCAATAGCTGAGCGACCTCCGTCACGTCAGCTACGTTCGCGGCGGTGCCATGAACGTGATGCACCAGACCCGATTCAGCATCCGCGCCGATGTGGGCCTTCATGCCGAAATAGTACTGGTTGCCCTTCTTCGTTTGATGCATTTCAGGATCGCGCTTGCCTTCCTTGTTCTTGGTCGAACTGGGCGCGTGGATGATGGTCGCGTCGACAATGGTGCCCTGGCGCAACGACAGGCCCTTGTCTTGCAGGTAATTGTTGATGGTTTCCAGAATGCCGGCTGCCAACTGATGCTTCTCCAGCAGGTGCCGGAAGTTCATGATCGTCGTGTCTTCGGGGATCGGAGCGCTGAGCGTCAGACGAGCGAACTGGCGCATCGAAGTGATCTCGTACAGCGCCTCTTCCATGGCGGGATCGCTCAAAGAGAACCAATTCTGCAGCAGGTGAATGCGCAGCATGGTTTCCAGAGGATAAGGCTTGCGGCCACCGCCAGCCTTTGGGTAGTGAGGCTCGATCAACGCCACCAGTCCACTCCACGGTACCACCTGTTCCATCTCGGCCAGGAAACGCTCGCGACGGGTTTGCTTGCGCTTGCCGGCGTACTCGAAATCGGAAAAGCTCATCTGACTCATGGGATGGCGGACTTGTAGAAGGCAGTTGGACGGAGGGCTATTTCAGCACAGGTCAGATGGCCTGTGCTGACTTGATCGGAGAATCCTTAAAACGAAAATCAGGAGGGAGGTGGAATCCTTCAAATTTGTAATTCAGCGGTAACGTTCCTGATAGTCACCCCCCTCTAGAATCGAACCTGTAGAGGAGTCTACGACAATCTCCTTCCATGCAAAGGGTGCAGCAGACGAGTGGGTTACTCATGTGTGTCCTGCGACCGCGCTCGCCTTGCGATTTAAAAATCCTCAAAGACAGGTCTAAAGCATGCCCATGTCATGGCGCTTCACGGGGAACTTTCGATGAATAACGAACATTATCTGCGCAGTGTAAAGGGGCTCTCTTTCGCCATCGCTTTTATTATTTCAGGGCCTGCCATGAGTGCTGAGAAGTTCTCTGTCGCCAATGAACAGATTCAAGCGCTGGGTATCAAGACGTCTGCTGTGCAAAGCATGAAACAGACGGTCAGCACGCGATATCCCGGCCAGGTTGTCGTGCCTCCGAAAGCGGAGCAGATCGTCAGTTCCCCACTTGAAGGTGTGGTGGTGCAACTGCTGGTGGGCGAGTACCAGGCCGTTCGCAAAGGCGAGCCGGTCGTGCGCCTGTCCAGTCCGGCGATGAGCCAGCTCCAGCTCCAGCTGTTGCAGGCATCTGCCCGCGCCACGCTGGCCCGGCAGGCCTACACCCGGGAACAGAAGCTGTTCGATGAGGGCATCATTCCGCAGCGTCGGGCGCAGGAAGCCCAGGCAACGCTGAAGGAAGCGGAAGCGACTCTGGTGCAGACCAAGGCCGAACTGGCCCTGGCGGGAATGACCCCGGCCATGATCGAGCAGGTCATCCGCTCCGGGATTCCTTCCGACAGGATCACCCTCAGCGCCGTTCAGGACGGCATTGTCAGCAACATCTCGGTCCGGCCCGGCCAGCGGGTCGACGGTGCCACGTCGCTGCTGAACATCACCCAGGTCGATGCGCTGTGGCTGGACGTGCAGATTCCGGCCGCGGCCAGTATTGGCATTCAGCCGGGCGCGGGCGTAACGGTGGTCGACAAGGGCATTAATGGGCGTGTCATCAACCTGAGCCCGACCCTCTCGGCTACCAGCCAGTTCGTGGTGCTGCGCGCCGAAATCGAAAATGCCAACGGCGCCCTGCGTCCCGGCGAGCTCGTCACCGTGGAGATCCCGGTTCAGGCCGCTGGCAAATCCTGGGACATCCCTCTGTCTGCCGTCGCTCGCAACAAGACCGACTCCGTGGTGTTCGTCCGCACGCCCGACGGTTTTGAAGCCCGCCCGGTCAAGGTCGAAGCCAGCGCGGGGCAACTGGTCCGTGTCCAGGGCAACATCAGCGAACAGGACCAGGTTGCCGTCGCCGGCGTGATTGCGCTGAAAGGCGCCTGGCTTGAAGAGGACGGTGAGTGATGCTGAGCCGTCTTATCCAATTCTCTTTGTCCCAGCGCCTGTTCATGGTGCTGGCGACGCTGTTGCTGACCGGCGCGGGCTGGTATGCCTACCGTGGGCTGCCCATCGATGCCTTCCCTGATGTGGCCAGCACCCAGGTCAAGGTGATCATGAAGGCACCGGGGATGACCCCGGAAGAAGTTGAAAGCCGGATTGCCGTGCCGATCGAAGTGGAAATGCTCGGTATTCCCAAGACCAAGATCCTGCGCTCGGTCACCAAGTACGGCCTGGTCGATGTCACCATCGATTTTCAGGATGGCACTGACATCTACTGGGCGCGGCAACAGGTTTCCGAGCGTCTCGGCAACCTGAGCGACAGCCTGCCGGACGGCATCAGTGGCGGCATGGCGCCGATCACCACACCGCTGGGCGAGATGTTTATGTTCACGGTGGACGGTACAACCTTGTCTCTGGTCGAACGTCGCAGCCTGCTCGACTGGGTGATCCGGCCGGCGCTGCGTACCGTACCTGGCGTGGCGGATGTGAACTCCCTCGGTGGCCAGGTCAGGACCTTCGAGGTACTGCCAGATCCCATCCGCATGGCTGCCAGCGGCGTGAGCCTTGAGCAGCTGACCAACGCGGTCAACACCAACAACCGTAACGACGGTGCCGGCCGACTGGGTGAAGGTGACGAAGTCCTGCTGGTACGCAGCGAGGGCAGCATCCGCACCCTGGATGACCTGCGGGCCGTTGTGGTCAATTCCAACAGCTCCAGCCCGGTGCGGGTTGGCGACCTGGCCGAGGTTCGCCTTGGCACCCTGACCCGCTACGGCGTGGTGACCCAGGATGGCAAGGGCGAGGCTGTGCAAGGCCTGGTGCTCGGCCTGGCTGGCGCCAACGCCCGCCAAGTGGTCGCCGGTGTGCAACTGAAGCTCAAGGAACTGGAGGCCACACTACCGAAAGGCATCACCATCACCAGCTTCTACGATCGCTCGTCGCTGGTCGATAAAGCGGTAGGGGCTGTGTCCAAGGCGCTGATCGAGGCCACCGTGTTGGTCATCGTGTTGCTGGCCCTGTTCCTCGGCAACGTTCGCGCAGCGCTGACGGTTGCCCTGGTACTTCCGCTGGCGGCGTTGATCACCTTCATCCTGATGCGCTTCGTCGGCATGTCCGCCA
Organism: Pseudomonas sp. SA233; assembly: GCF_054792385.1. NCBI lineage: Bacteria > Pseudomonadati > Pseudomonadota > Gammaproteobacteria > Pseudomonadales > Pseudomonadaceae > Pseudomonas > Pseudomonas sp. SA233. The sequence goes on from NZ_CP096450.1 coordinate 69,858, forward strand.
ACCTGATGAGTCTGGGAGGGCTGGCCATTGCCATCGGCATGTTGGTGGATGCCGCGGTGGTGGTGGTCGAGAACATCGTCCAGCGTCTGGCCACCGATCCTTCCGGTGGCAAGCTGCCGCGTCTGCACATCATCTACCGGGCGGTGCGCGAGGTCGCGGTACCGGTGACGTCCGGCATCCTGATCATCATCACGGTGTTCCTGCCGCTGCTCACCCTGCAGGACCTCGAAGGCAAGTTCTTCGTCCCGGTGGCGCTGACCATCGTCTTCGCTCTGGCGGGATCGTTGCTGCTGTCGCTGACCGTGATCCCCGTGCTGTCCTCCTACCTGCTGCGCGAGGTCAAGCACGAAGACCCCTGGCTTGCCCGCAAGCTGCTGGGCATCTATGGCCCGGTGCTGGAGTGGGGGCTTGGCCGGCAGAAACTGATCGCGATCATCGCTGGCGCCATGTTGGTCGTCGCTGGCCTGGTCTACACCCAGGTGGGCAAGACCTTCATGCCGACCATGGATGAAGGCGACCTGATCGTGGGTATCGAGAAACTGCCATCGGTCAGCCTCGAACAGACGGCCGAGCTGGACAAGAAGATCCAGACCGCGCTGATGGCAGCGGTCCCGGAGATCCGGGGCATCGTGGCGCGGGCCGGTTCCGACGAGATCGGTCTTGATCCCATGGGCCTGAACCAGACCGATACCTACCTGCTGCTCAAGCCCATGAGCGAATGGCGGATGGACACCAAGGAAGAGCTGATGGACGAGGTCCGCAAGGTGCTCGATCCAATGCCGGGTATCGGCTACAGCTTTACCCAGCCCATCGAGATGCGCGTCTCCGAGATGATCATCGGTGTGCGCGGCGACCTCGCCGTGAAGATCTATGGCCCTGACCTGGGCACCCTGAGCCAACTGGGCGGCAAGATCGAGTCGCTGCTCAAGACTGTGCAGGGCAACCAGGACGTCTACACCGTGCAGAACGACGGTGTGCAGTATCTGCGCGTGGAGATCGACCGGCTGCAGGCTGGCCGTTTCGGCCTGAGCGTCGAGGCCATCCAGGATGCACTGCGCGTGCAGATCGAAGGCCAGCAGGCCGGCCTGGTGATCGAAGGCAACCAGCGCACGCCGATCCTCATTCGCTCGGACGAGTCGGTGCGCACGTCGCCGGCGGACTTCAACGCGGTGCGGATCACCACGCCGGATGGCCAGACCATTCCGCTGAGCAGCGTGGCGAGACTGGAGCGTGCCGATGGCCCGGTGAAGATCGACCGGGAAATGGGCAGCCGCTACAGCGTGGTGATCGCCAACGTCAGCGGTCGTGACCTGGTCGGCTTCGTCGAGGAGGCCAAGGCGCTGGTGGCTCAGCAGGTGGAACTGCCCAACGGCTATCGCATCAGCTGGGGCGGCCAGTTCGAGAACCAGCAGCGTGCGGCTGCCCGGCTGTCCATCGTCGTTCCCGTGGCGCTTGGTCTGATCTTCGTCCTGCTGTTCTCGACCTTCGGCTCCGTGCGCCAGGCGTTGCTTATCCTCAGCAACATCCCCTTCGCCCTGGTGGGCGGCATCGTCGCGCTGTGGGTCACTGGCGAGTACCTCTCGGTGCCAGCGTCGGTGGGGTTCATCGCTTTGTTGGGTATCGCGGTGCTCAACGGCATCGTGCTGGTCAGTTACTTCAACCAGTTGCATGGCGAAGGCCTGCCACTGCGGGAAGTGGTGCTCCAGGGTGCCCGTCGCCGGTTACGCCCGGTACTGATGACCGCCTCGATCACCGCCTTCGGTCTGGTCCCACTGTTGTTCGCTACCGGGCCCGGCTCCGAGATCCAGCGGCCGTTGGCCATCGTGGTGATCGGCGGTTTGATCACCGTCACCGCGCTCACCCTCATGTTGCTCCCGATTCTCTATCTGCGATTCGCCCACGCGAAAAAGGAGGCCAAAGATGCCTGATACCTGGTTGACGCTGCTCTGCACCCCAAGCTTGGAGGAGAAGCTCATCGACCACCTCCTGGTCGTGACGGGGAACCAGATCTTCACCAGCACACCGGTTGCGGCGCACGGGCTGTCCACCGCGGCACTCAATCCGATGGAGCGTGTCATGGGGCGGGCCAAGGCTGTGCAGATCCAACTCGTGGTGGAACGGCAGCAACTCACGGAGGTGCTGCAATCCCTCAAGGAGGAGTTTCCAAATACCGGGCTGCGCTATTGGACGGTCCAGGTCAGTAACTTTGGGGAGTTCGTGTGATGAAGCGCCTTGTTCCCCTGGCTCTGCTGATCAGTGTGTGTGGCACGGCCGTGGCGCAACCTGCCGCTCCGGCAAACATTCTGCCCAAGCCGCTGGTGGTGTCGCTGCTCAACGCCGATCCCCGCGTGGCCTCGGCACGCTCCAGCATGGATGCCGCCATGCTGGAGGCTGGCATCATCCGGCGTTCGCCTTATGAATGGACGGCCACGGCAATCGGCCAGCAACGGCGTACCGACGCTGGCCCCAACTACAACGAATGGAACGTGGGTATCGAGCGCACGGTGCGCCTGCCTGGCAAGGCCAGTGCCGACCAGGACATCAGTTCGGCAACGCTGCGATTGGCAGATGCCACCTATGGCGAAGTCCGTCATGAAGCCGCGCGGGAACTGATGACCCTGTGGCTGGATTGGCTGGTGTCGGAGCACGCGCTCACCATCGCCAATAAAGGCCTGGCCTCAGCCAAGGAAAGCCTGGCGGCGGCGGAAAAACGCAACCGTGCGGGTGACGCCTCTAAGCTGGATGTAAGCCTGGTCAAGGCGGAAGTGGCCGAGCAACTGCGACAAGGCAACGAAGCCAAGATAAAAGCCGCTGCGAGCTGGGCAACACTGTCGCGGCGCTTCCCTGGCATCGAGCGCAAAGTGGTTGATCTGCCCATTCCTTCGGCCGAACTCGGTCAGTACGACACCTGGCGCGAGCGGATCCTGGCCGAAAGCGATGTGCTGCGTCGGGTCGAAGCCTCTCTGCTGAGAAATCAGGGGCAATCGGCCCGGGCGAAGGCTGACAGGGTGCCGGATCCTACGTTGGGGGTATTCACCGCCTCCGAGCAGGGCAACCGTGAGCGCATCTACGGTGTCAGCTTCAGCATGCCGATCCCCAGCGGGTCGCGCAGTGCTCGCTACAGCCAGGCGCTGGCCCAGGAGAATGCGGCTCGCGAGGATGTCGACCTGGCCAAACGCGAGCTGGAAGCCGGGATTGCCCGTGACGTCGAACTGGCTTCAGGTGCTTACGAGAGCTACCTGATCGCGAAGGATGGCGCCGCTGCCATGACCCAGAACGAAGCACAGATGCAGCGTGCCTACGAACTGGGCGAGGTGGATCTGCAGTCGTTGTTGCTGGCTCGCCGGCAAGCCGTCGCATCGTCTACCAGCGCCCTGCAGGCCCACGCGGATACGCTGCGCACCCATCTGTCGCTGTTGATCGATGCCCACTGGATATGGGGGTTGGACGAAAGCTGAGTTGTTGCGTTGCCCGGCATAGGCCGGGCAACCTTTCAGAATCGTAATGAGTTACTCATGCTCCGGTTAGTTTTCGGCAGCAATGATAGGAAACGGCCAGTGACCACAGCTGAATAATAAACGGCCGTCCTATCTCAATAAGGGAAGGTCTGAAGTAACCCTGTATTTCCGGTCGACTTCAGCCCTTGCTGCTTTTGAAAGCGGGCCGTCGATCAAAATCGACCAGGTAACCCGCTCAGTTCTCCGTTTTTGGCCGCCGCGAGCACCTCGCAGCAGCCATTTTCCGCATTACAGGTGCACCTTTCCTGCGGTAGTCAGCAAATGTCGGCGCGCCATCCATAGGTTCGACAGCGCGAACAGCGTCACCAGCTGAGCGGTGTTCTTGGCCAGGCCACGGAAGCGCACCTTCACGTAACCGAACTGGCGCTTGATCACTCGAAACGGGTGCTCGACCTTCGCTCGCACTTGTGCCTTGGCCTTCTCGATCTTGCGCTTGGCTTTGTACAGGGCGCTGCGTTTATCGAGCTTCTTGTAGGTGCTGCGGCGTGCTGCGACCTGCCAGATCACTTCGCGGCCCGCATGTTCGGGGCGCTTTTCGACGCCGGTGTAGCCGGCATCGGCGCAGACGACGTTCTCGTTACCGTGCAGCAGTTTGTCGACCTGGGTGATATCGGGGTTTGGGGAGCAACGGAACAGAAAGTGCACTTAAGCCCAGCGCCTGCCCGCAAACCCTTGTGGCGTCTGGTTAGTTCGGGAAAACCAAGGTTTTGCCGAACTCTATCGAGGAATGGCTCGGTTCGTTAAGCTCCCCACGCTACGGTTCAAATAACTGGTACGCTTTATCAAAGTTCAACTATTACTAACGTAGTCGAGTAAACGGTACTTTTGATGAAGATCGGTTATGCGCGAGTGAGCACTCGGGATCAGAAAGCCGACCTACAAGTCGATGCCCTGAAACAGGCCGGGTGCGAACGCATCTACCAAGACATCGCCAGCGGCGCGAAAAGCGCCCGTCCGGAACTGGACAAACTGCTGGCCAACGTGCGTCCGGGTGATGCCGTGGTGATCTGGAAACTGGATCGCCTCGGGCGCTCGCTCAAGCACCTGGTCGAGCTGGTCGGCGAGCTGGCAGAGCGTAAGGTCGGCTTGCAGAGCCTGAATGACCCCATCGACACCACCCATGCCCAAGGCCGCCTGGTGTTCAACCTGTTCGCCTCGCTGGCCGAGTTCGAGCGCGAGCTGATCCGCGAGCGGACTCAGGCGGGCCTGTCGGCCGCACGGTCGCGGGGCCGGATCGGTGGCCGTCCCAAGGGTCTGCCCGCCAAGGCCGAGGCCACCGCCATGGCGGCGCAAACGCTGTACCGCGAGGGTCGCCTGAGCGTCAGCGCCATCGGCGAGAAGCTACACATCTCCAAGAGCACACTGTACAGCTACCTGCGCCACCGGGGTGTCGAGATCGGCGCATACCAGAAGAGCGCCCGGTCACGCGATCAGCAGATCACGGCCTCGTCGTCATCGCCGGCAGAGCCGCCCGCTGTCGAGCGGGTGGCCACCGTCACCCTGCGCCTGGCGGTGGTGAATAACAGCAAGTTCGTGCGCGGCCGGAAACGGGCCAAGGAGAACATCGAGCGCTACTGCCTGGAACCCTACGGCATGAAACGGCTGGAGTCGGGCCACTACGAGTTGGCCATTTCGTATCGAAGCGACGACGAGCTGGACAAGACCGTGCACGACCTGCTGACCGAGATCAGCCAGGAAGCCGACATGCGCAACTGCTTCATCGAGGCGGATGCCTGGGAAGAAGGCACCGAGCGCAGGTGGTAGGGCTTACGTTGGTTTTTGGTTCCATTGCTCCCCAAACCCCCTAATGCATGGAGATGGCGGAGCGGGCTATCATTCTGGTTTGTTGGTTTACGATACATAACGCGTACGTGTAATATTTTCTGTCTCTACCCAGGATCCCGGCCATGCCTACACCTTTCTCTGCTAACGACACCCAGCTGAGCTTTCAGGTGCTGCGAGTGGCTGAAATCTGATGCGCCCTGTCGACGAGTTGAAGGCTGTTAGGAGTCGAGTCACCGAGTGCCTTGGGCTTGCGTCCTCACACTTCGGTCGTGTGTTTCCTGAAATACCTGTGAGATTTGATCTCACGGGTAAAACGGGGGGCATGTACCGATACAGGATCGACAGGCACACTGGAAAGCTAAAGGACCAGGAATTTCGGTTCAACCGACTGCTGGCGAAAGAAAATCTACATGAATACCTAGATCAAATTTGCGCTCACGAGGTTGCGCATTACATCACGCGCAATGTCTGGGGGACCAAGCCCTCGCCCCATGGCGCAGAGTGGCAGGGCGTAATGCGAGACGTGTTCAAGCTTGACCCCGACAGGTGTCACAGCATGGATACGTCGAAGTCAGTCAAGAAAGGCTTTGTCTACAGGTGCGGGTGTAAGGGCAATGACCACATGCTCAGTACCAAAACGCACAATCGGGTGGCGCGTAAGATAGCCATACTCCGGTGCAAAACGTGTGGTGAGCTCCTGGAGTTCGTACAGCAGGCAGAGAGAGCGCCTGCGCCGATCATCTCGAAACTCTTCATCAGCACCTCAGGTCCGACGATCGACAGCGATCAAGCAGACCGAATAGTCAAACTCATCGTTGACCACCAGGTGAACCAGGTCGTCCTTGACTGCTTGATCACGGGTGAGCGGCATCGTGAGCTACTGAGCAAGAAGCTGAAGGTCCCGTCGAGCTCGGTGCTCAGGCATTTGAGCCCAGACACCCTGCCAGGCGGAGTGACCCACGCCATTGTCTTCAGCGATGGCCAAGATGAGCGACAAGTACGCGTTGCCAGGGCTTTCGAGCAACGAGGGGTGAAAGTGCGAATGGTGCGAGCGGGTGTTGGCTGACGTCAGCCGCCTTCGAGACCCTCCAATTACCACCCAGTAAATTTGCGTAGAGCCCCAACATGCAACAAGTCGAGCAAACCAATCAACGCCCCGCAGTCGCGGAGACTTTCCGCTTGAAAGCATTCCGAGTGGTCACCGGCGAACTGTTCGCTGCGGCCACCGCGCAGCATGCGCTCGACATGGCCAAGTCAGAGCTCTCTCGACCCCAGCTCAGCCTGAAGGATGTCGTCGCGGTGAGTCACAGCGATCGGGTGGTAGCTGAAGTGAATGGAGCCGAGCTCGCAACTGGCGCTTCAGTGCTCCTCGCACGAGCAACCGCTCCGGGCTTGCTGGGACGTTGCCGAACTGACCATACCTACCAGACGGTGTTTGTCGAGGCGCTGAGCGGACCAAGCTTGGAGTGGGCCGTGCGCGAGGCGAGCTTCAAGGCTTTTGGATTCATGATGAGCGCTGAGCCAGGGTGCCCTGAAGATACCCTGCGGAATGCCGTGCGGCGATGGCTTGGGGATGTCGTAAGTGTCCCTGCAGATCTTCATATCCTGGACACACAAGCGGCCTGAGTTGTTTGCCCGCCGGCGCCGGGCATCCCATTGGGAGAGGGCCGCGAGGTCGTACATACCCGTGTGCGCCATAACCACCCACAAACCTAACGCACATGAGGTGCCGCGATCATGACCAATCCAACCCACGCTGTAGCAGTCTCCACTGAAGGCCGTGTGCCTGCTGATTGGACGGCTCCTGATTTCTATCAGCCGCTGGACCTTCTGCGCGCCAAGCTGGCGTTCCAGTTCGGCGATTTCGCTCATCTCATGCTCAGTGGGTATGAGAAAGCGAAGAAAGCCTACCTTGACCGCGACTTCTCGCAAGTACAGTTCCCACGAGCTGGCGAAGAGGCGATGGTCGAGCTTGAGGTTCGAGCTCAGACCATGCTGTGGGTCGTTGAGATGGCTGGCCTGACAGGCAAGGCTGCAGACTACGCAGCCAATCGCTATCACGAGGACACCGCATTTTTGCTGGTCTACTCGGTGCCAAACGAAGATTCGCTTCAGACGTTCCGTTGTGGTGGTGGTAGCCCGGGCGCCGCCCTTGCTCAATTCGCGCAGCAGAATCCAGACCGGGTTCATCTCGTACAACAGATCTACGTAGATAAACGGAGCCTTCAGCCGGCAGCAGCATAACGATTCACCCAAACCCCACCGCTCAGCGCTGGGGTTTTTTCTTGCCCAACGGAAAGCCAGGGCGGTCAAGATGAATATTTTCTGCTGCATGCATAACACGTATGTGTAATTTTTGTGTTGTGCGTTTCCGATACTGGTCGTAATATCAATGCGTGTGAAAATGACAGCATGGTGCCATCAACCTGTCGTATCGATACCCGAGACGCTGGCGCGAGGCACATTGCCCCAACTAATCACGAGGCCCAACTGATGACCCCTGAGGAACTGTTGCAACAGCCCGAAGACCAGTACATGAACCCTGACCAGGTAGCGTTCTTCAAAAGCCTGTTGGTGGGTGAAAGTGCCACTGCAATGGGGCGCATCGATCAGCTGCGAGTCGACCTGACGGGTTTGGAAAAAGCCCCAGACGAAGTGGACGCTGCGCTGATCGAGCAAGAGCGTCAATCAATCCTGGGCAGCATCGAGCGCGAGAACCAAAGTCTGCGCGACATCAAACTGGCGATGTCGGCAATTGCCGACGGCAGTTACGGCTTCTGCATTGATACCGGTGAGCCAATCGGCTTGCGACGCCTGCTCTCTAATCCCCGGTCTCTTCTCACGGTCGAAGCCAAGGAGAGCCGCGAGAACAAGTCCCGGCACCTTCGCGCCGCATAATCACTTTTCACCTGAAGCACCGACAGCCGGTCATTCCTGAGGTTATCCCCATGCCTAAGTCCCAGCCTCGCACTAACTCCCGCACAGCTGACAAGTTTGTTGTCCGCCTGCCGGATGGCATGCGAGAGAAGATCGCAGAAATTTCGAAAGAAAATCACCGCAGCATGAACTCTGAAATCATCGACCGCCTGGCTTTGAGCATTGAGCGGGATGAGCAGGGCGATCTGACGGTTCGTGCGCTGGCTCAGGTTACCCGGCGCTGTGAGGAGCTGGAGCAAGAGCTGGCGGAACTCAAGGCAGCTCTGGCCAACGAAACCTCGAAGCCTGCTCTGCAGCAGGCACCAAGACTGTCGATCGCAAGCGCCCAGTGAGAGACGGACACCATGGGGAATTTGCTTGATGTAGGCCCCGGCGCTACCAGCGCCGGCACTGCTGACATTGCAGCTGTGCTCTTGAAGGCCGCCCAGCGGTATTTCTACTTGCGTGGTCCAGCCCTGCGGACTGGGAAAGCCAATGCCCCAATGGTGCGTATCGGCATCGACGCTCTTCTGGGCGGTGAGTCTCTCGATATGGCGCTCGACCAAGCAATGATCGAGGCGCATGTAACGGGGCTCAGTGTTCCGTCGGGAGCCATCGGCCATGTCGGCAGTCACCAGTTCTCCGCCGCTGAAGCGGTGTTTTTGCGAAAGCTGCTCACAGCGCCACAACCATCACAGGCTGCTCAGCTCTTGAAGTACGCGACGGCCGTGGGGGTGCGTGACACGGCCAATCTCTTCGGCAACTACATCGCGTACATGAACTCGCCAATGCCCTGGCTCCAACAGGTGGGTACTGAAGGGCTACTCACGCCCTGCAGTGGGTCGCCTACGTGCCCGGTGGAGATCGTGCATGAAGACCGGCCGCAGGATTCTGAAGGCCGTGCACGCCGGATTTGGTCTCAAGTGGCCCCCGAAAGTGCAGGCCGTTACTGGAACTGGAGCGGTAAGGACGGAATTGAGGCCTCCCTGCTGGCGGTCACCTGGTCGTCGGACGTAGGCAAGTTCTGCGTAGAGGGGGCGCCCGGCACATCGCGACCAGTCAGCTGTGAGGAGTGGGGAGGATGGTGGGCAGAGCTCGATCGGCCAAACCCCCGCGAAGAGATCGCTTGCCTTCGCTACACGGCAGCCAGCTGATCGGCATAGCACCTAGCAGCATCCCGAAGCACGTAGAAGCTTCAACCTCAAGCATCCAAGACAGTGCTCATGAGGGCACTGTCATCACCCAAATCACCTAACAAGGCATGACCATGTGGTTTAAGAACCTGACTGTTTATCGTCTGACTCAAGATATTGAATTTGCGGCGGAGGCGCTGCAGTCCGCCCTGGCGTCGAAGCCCGCCCGTGCGTGCGGTTCGCAAGAGCTGGTCACCTTCGGCTTTGTCGCGCCTCTGGGCAAGGGAGAGGAGGCTCCGCTCGTTCACCAGAGCGGTAATTTCTTCCTGATCAGTGCTCGGAAGGAAGAGCGCATCCTGCCAGCAAGCGTGGTGAATGATGCTGTGAAGGGAAAGGTCGAGGAGATCGAGAAAGAGCAGCAGCGCAAGGTGTATAAGAAAGAGCGCGACCAGATCAAGGACGAGACAATCCAGGCCATGTTGCCGAAGGCGTTTATCCGCCGCGGCGTGATCACGGCAGCCATTGCGCCAAAGCTTGGGCTGATTATCGTCAATAACGCGAGTGCCAAACGAGCCGAGGATCTGCTCTCCACGCTTCGTGAAGTGCTCGGTTCGCTGCCGGTGCGGCCGGTGACGGTAAAGATTGCTCCGACTGCAACCCTCACTGACTGGCTCAAGAACGAGCAGGCGGGCGAGGGCTTCCACGTCCTGGACGAATGCGAACTGCAGGACACCAGTGACGAGGGTGGGTCGGTGCGCTGCAAGCGACAGGATCTCACCAGTGGCGAGATCAAGAATCATCTTGCAACCGGCAAGCTTGTGACCAAGCTGGCGCTGGCCTGGCAGGACAAATTGTCGTTCATGTTGGACGACAAGCTGGTTATCCGGCGCCTCAAATTCGAGGACCTGCTCCAGACCCAGGCTGAGCAGGATGGGGGCGATGACGCCTTAGCGCAGGCAGATGCGACGTTCGCGCTGATGATGATGACCTTGGCCGAGTTTCTCCCGGCGCTTTACCAGGTGCTGGGTGGCGAGGATGTGCCAGCGTCGATCTGAGCCATGCAGGGTACCCAAGCCTCCGCGTTGACGGGGGCTTTTTGTTGCCCGAGAAAAATATCGGTCTCTGTTACGCATTCCAGGAAGTACAGACAACCAGTTTGTCATTTCCCCCAATCGGGCTCAGTCCCCGCCTGGGGAGCTGTGTCGACTACTTGGAGCACCACAATGACCACCATCATCAACGCAAAAATCGGCGAATCGAAGGGCGTTTCACGTGTCTTTATGGAAGGCCGTCACCTCCTGACGGCCGGTATTCAGATTGGCAAGAAGTACTCGATTAAGTCAGACAAGATTGCACGACGTCTCGAACTAATTGAGGTTCCAACTGGCTTTTCCGGGAAGTGCATCAGCGTATCTAAGCGTGAGCGTAATGGGGTTGTACATCCAGTAATCGACTTGCGCTCTGAGCAAATCCGTGAAGTCTTTGAAGATGACCATAAGGTCCGAGTTGCGATTCGTCGTGGCCGGATTGTGATTACTGCTTTGCAGATTCAGACAAAGATCCGCGAGCGCCTCAAGCGCATGAAGGAAAAGTTGGAGCGAGGACAAAAGCTTGCTGTATGCAGCCTCTTCCACGGCGGCGTCCTAGACGCCGCAGTGCACTCTGGCCTAATGCAATCCGGTGTAGGCTCATTCGTTCAGGTCGGTGTTGAGTTGGAGAGCGAGTATCTCGACTGCTCAATGCGAAACAATAATGAGATTTGGACAGAAGAGTCGATTGCTATCAACTCAGACGTACGAGACGTGTACCTCAGTGAAAATACCCCGCAATGTGAGCTTTTGACAGGTGGAATACCTTGTGTTGGGGCATCACGTAGCGGAAAGGTGAAGAATAAGCTATATTTTGCAGAGGATCATGCTGATGCAGGCGCGCTTTTCGTGGATTATCTCAACTGGCTCCGTCATGTCAACCCCTGTGTTGCGTTGATTGAAAATGTTGGGGAGTACGCAAATACAGCTTCCATGGCAGCTATCCGAAGCGTGTTTATTCACCTCGGATACAAAGTGCATGAAGCTGTTCTTGATGGATGGGACTACGGGACGCTGGAGCACCGGAAACGCCTGGTTGTGGTGGCAATAACGCCTGGTTTAGGGGACTCTTTCTCGTTTGAAAATCTGAAGGTCAACAAGGTCAGAGAGACATGCATCAATGCGATACTCGATGATATACCTCTCGACGATGAATCTTGGAAATCCTATGAATACTTGGCAACTAAGGAGAAAAGAGACAAGGCTGAAGGCAAGGGATTCTCCAGGCAGTTGCTAACTGGAAATGAATCAGGTTGTGGCACGTTAGGGTGCTACAAAAAAGGCAGAAGTACCGAACCGTTCATATTGCATCCTGAAAAAACAGGCCTCAGCAGGCTCTTCACTAAAGCCGAACACGAAAGGCTCAAAGGGATTCCTGCAGGTTTAACTGATGGAGTTTCTGAAACTATTGGTCATGAAATTTGCGGCCAGAGTGTCTGCTTTCCAAAGTTTGTTTCGGTGGGTGAGGAAATAGGGCGGGCGCTCATGGCATCCCGCAATAACGTGGTTAACTTTCCGATTCGTTCTGCCCATCCTGAGATGGATGAGGTGACGGGCTCAGAGTCTGATAAATTCCAAACTGGCACATTGGCCTTGTTGATCTGACGGGTGGTCTTCCGTTCAAACGCTGCACCTGCCCGGTTCGCTTATGCGAATCGGGTTTTCTTTTGGCTGGCGAAAATGTTTCTCTCGCTTGAAGGTTCTCTCCCTATTTGCTATATGTAGGTCATTAGATATTTTCTCAAGAGAGGGGCAAGCACATGAAAGCAACGACTTTCACTTCGGAATTCCTGAGTGCTGCCAAACAGGCGCCTCGGATTTACTTTGCGCCTGTGATTGGCGCCTACAAAGCCATCAAGGCAGAAATTGCGAAGGCTTCAGGCAGCAAAGGCGCTCCCAGCGCCAAGCACTAAGGCTTACAGAAACCCGCCGATCGAGCGGGTTTTTTGTGCCTGGAATTTACTGGTTTCTGTGAAGCATCCCCATGGAGCAAGTCAACTTTCAGGGGGCCATCATGCTTCTCGCAATCAACGATCCAGCTGTGCAATCCGCTTTGATAAATGCTTTCGCCGCTGTAACCAGCACTGTCCTGGCTGCGGCGTCAGCTGCACTGATCGGAAAGAAATTTTCAGACCGGAAAAAGCTGGAGCAGTCGCTGGAGCTGTGCCAAAAAGACGTCGAATTTCTGCTCCAGGTAGAAGCCGAGCATGTCGAGCTCCACAAGGAGCGGGGCGACAAATCCAACAAGCTGAAGGTCCGTGAGCGAGTAAGGGATCTCGGCTATTCGTTCTCTGGGAAATTCACGCCCGGCCGGCTGCGGCAGGCACGGCAGAGCTAAGCGAATTGTTCCACCAAGCCAGGCACTGCCTGGCTTTTTTGCGTCCCGCAGATTACAGGCCCGCGTTACGCATCTCCAGGGGCTAGGTCTACCGCAAGAAGGCCTATGGGATTTCTCAACGACCGCCCCAGGTCCTTTCAGGAGTAACAGATGTCCAAAACGCAAAAAAAAACCTTGGTGGAGCCCGATCGCACACTTCGCGGCTCATGGCTTCGTCGGTACTATCATATTTTTGATTATCATGGTGCCTGCAGTACTACTCAACCATCTGGTCCAGTACTTGGCTGAATTCGGGATTAGTGAGTTCACTTTACTAATTCTGGGGCTGCTCGAACACTTCATTGTATTAATGGATGCTGGTCTTTTCTTCATCTTTATATGCATTGGGGCTTACAGGGCTATTAAGGAATTTGCTGATGAATAATACGTTTGGGTCAGAGTTCGCTAACGCTGCAAGGCAAGCACCGCGTATCTTTTTCGCGCCCTTGATGGGAGCTGTTGCTGCCATTAAAGGTGAGTTCAGACGCGTAAAATACGGTGCAAACCAAAACGGCAAGCCGCTGCAATCCAAATAAACGCTCAGCAGAGCCACCTATAAAGAAACGCTAAATCCGACCCACCATCCTTGATGGTGGGTCTTTTTTTGGGTTCGATTTCCGGGACCCGGCGTGGGCCTCCTGAACCCTGTCACCTACTCCTAGGGAAACGTGTAGATTTACATTGATCTCTATCGCCGTATGCGTACGCGTTATGTATTATTGATGGCGCCCATTTTTGGAACCGATAGGAGCGTTCAAATTGGCCAACTCCCACGAATTCGAGGTCGGCGCCGGCTACGAGGTAGCCAACCCGCCCATGCTTGCTGTCGGCGACGATGAAACCCACCGACTCTCCCGCTTTTTTACCGTGCTCACTACCGATGAGCACGGGGTGACAGTTTATGACGGTTGGTATGGTGACGGCCTTGCGAGCTTGCATCTCTCACATGAGGTCCTTGCTCAGCTGGATGTGACCAGGCTGCCGCCCCGTGGTGAAGCGGTGGCCGCAGAGCTGGCCAACGCTATTGCCACTTCTGCTGCCGCTGCCATCGAGAGACGAAACCAGGTGAAGGAGCATGGCGACTCTGTACAGAGCGAGCACGCTTCCCAACGTTTCTTCGTACAGTTTTTCTCTGGCCAGGTCAGGGGGCTCGCGTCGAAAGGACTGATCAACCCAGATCTCGCAGTTCAGATGATCAGCCTTTCGACCGGTTTGGAGTTTGCCGCTGGTGCGTAATCCAAGGCGTCTCCGCTCCTGGCGTACTGCTCTTGCCGCCTTTGCCACGGTAAGCGCTGCTGCTGGCCTGATCATGTTCAAGCCGGTGGCCCAGCCTCACTTCGGGGCAGCAGTCTCCAAGCCGTTAGGGCGTTACTGCTTGATCAAACCAGGTGAGCGCCATACCCATTGTGAGGGGCAAGATGCTAGCCCCAGGGATCCAGTGCTCGCAGCCATTAAGACCATGCGTGAACAAGGGAATCGGCAACCTTGACGCCGTTTCTCGCTGACTCACTCGCTCTACCTGTTCTGTATTAAATCCAACCTGAGGAAACGCAATGACTATCACTCCTGACATGCTTGCTCGTATCGCTGTCGTGGTGCTGGCTGTGATCATTTCGATCGCGATCAAGCGCCGCAAAGCCCTTTTCACCGTGAAAAATGCCTCCGGGCCTGAGCAGATCCAGGCAATGCAAGGCTTTACCGATCGCTCGCTGCGCGACGTAAAAATTCTGATCTGGCTGTGCTCGGCGCTTTGCGCGGCTGCATTGGCGGTGTGTATCTACTCGATTTTCTACCCGCTGTGAGGCTCTCCCGGCCGTAGATCAAGGCCTCTGTCCATCCCTGTGGACAGAGGCCTTTTTTGTGGCGCTATCATGACATCGCATGGCTGGCAGGCGTGCAAATCTTCTAGTATTATGCGTACGTGTTATCAATCATTCTGAGGAGCTTGTAATGCCGAAAATTCAATTCTGGGCCATGCGGACTTTGAACATTGTTGGTCAGTTGCCGGCGGCTTTGGCCCTGGCAGCCTTCGTATTCGTGTGGGCGAAGATTGGTCACATCAGTCCCACACCCGCGTTTATGCTGATCGCGATTCTGGTCATGGTTGTGCTCTTCGTGCAGCTGCTGAAAGTGGCCGATCGTAAAAAGGCCAAGGCCAGTGCGCAGGGCCGTGTTGGTACCGGGCTGCGCTGAGCTGCATCATGCCTGCCGGCCTAACGCAAGTGTCGCGGTGTCGTCCGCATGTGCGGAGCCGAATAGATACCGGCTTCTACAGCGAAATTCCAATGCATCGCGGCCTGGTTGAGCGCATGGAGCTCGCAGGTGACTACTCCGTAGAGCTGAGCCTTTCAGGGGATGTGTTTGATGGCTTTGCGGTATGTGAAGGGCGACTGGTTACAGCCTGGCTTCGGTTACAGTCAGAGGCTGTGCCAGTCGCTGTCCTGGACGCGGTTCTGTTGTCCAGCGGCGATGGAAAGCGATATTCCTTGGCTGATGCTTGCGACCTGGTAAGTGAGGCTCTCCAGAAGGCTGTGCAGGAGCTGGTCTGGACCTGCCGGAATGACTTCTCTGCTGTGCTCGAAGCTGGCAGCGTACTTTTCATTAGAAGACTTGAAGTGAGGGATGAATTCAGGTCATCACAACTAAGCCAAAATATAGTAGACGCTGCCTGCGTCTGGCTGACGTCGAAGTGTCGACTCGCGCTTCTTACCCTTAAGCCGTTTCCTCTTCAATACGAGAATATAGAGCCTGTGCTGGGTAGTCGCCATTACGAAGCGTATTGCCGGGGCTTACGAGAAGATTTGGAAAAGCTTTCTCTATATTACAGCTATCACTTCGGGTGCTTAGCTGCGTCACTTGAATCCACATTGTTGATCAAGCCGTTGAACGGACACCGATGCGCGCTAAGCCGGGCAGGGTGGTCGTTTATTGCCGCGGAGTAACTATGCTAGCGACACAGAGCCGGTCTAAAGGCGTGAAGTATAATGTACAGCTGCTTTTGAATGGTTGGGTATTTGCAGCGCTCCTCTGGGCTCTTGGATCTTTGATTGAATTCCTTTTGGAAGAGCTAGAAGTTTCCATTCCCCATAGTTACGGCCTGTGGGTCAAGGCTTCTGGCTGGGGTTTGGGTGGTATATTCTTTCTGCTGTTCGTTGTCCGTATCGCTATCTATGGCTACAACAGAAAATCAGGTAAGTATCTATGAGCCTGTTTTGGGTTGGGCTTGGTTTAACTGCGGCTGCTCCAGTGCTTTGCAGCAAGAGGTACCGGTTACACGGGCCTGCCTGGATGTACTCTTTAGGGTGTGGGGCCGCTGTCCTTGGTCCATACATCTTGCTGTGCACCTTTCTGGATGTTGCTACCTTGCTCGCCGCTGCTGCGATCATCGGAGTGCCTTTCTGGGGCTATGAACGGTATCGAGCAGCTAAGGGTCAGCAGCACTATACGCAAGGCATTATGGGCTACATGGTGGAGCTGACCCCGGTTGCCGTGTTCCTGCTCTTATTCCGATCCTTCGTGGCAGAACCCTATCTTGTTCCGTCCTCCTCAATGCGTCCTACTCTAGAAGTAGGCAGCGTGGTTGTCGTAGACAAGTTCAGTTATGGTGTGAGGTTGCCTTTCGTTTCAAAACCGATCTCGCATGGGGGGGCGCCGAAGTTTGGTGATGTTCTGGTATTCCGTTTTCCTCTTGACCCGGCTAAGCCTTACATTAAGCGAGTGGTCGGCGTCCCGGGCGACAATATCACTTATCAAAGTGGTGAGTTGTCTATCAATGGTGCCCCGGCGGTGCGCGAAATGGAAATGCCATATGATTACGAAGATGAAGCCAGCGGAAAGCTTAAGCACGCCACCTATACGTTGGAGCGAATTCAAGGCTTGCAAATTGATACTCTGCAGGACAATGGCAGCAGTGATTTTGGTGTGAATACAGACTTCCCTGCCATCCCAGGCTGCGTGAGGAATGTTTCAGGGATTTCATGTGTTGTACCAAAAGGCTCTTATTTTGTGCTGGGTGACAATCGCTCCAATAGCCTGGATAGTCGCTATTGGGGGTTCGTAACAGACAAGGAAATTATAGGTCGGGCCATTTTCGATATAAATATCGATAACGGCAGTTTCCAGTTCAGCCGGCTCTCACGATGAGTGGCCACCAAAAGGATGCCGCCATGGAGTGCCGATCCAATACAAGTCCGTGTTTCTCATACCTCCTCTGTAAGGCAACGCAAGGCCTTGCACCCATCATTCAGGAGAGAAACGCATGAACTTTCATGAAACAGCCATCAAGTACGCTCAACTAGCAGCTGCACCGGTCGATTCCCTCGGCAACCTGGTACAGCAGGTGGGCTCGTATCCTGTTGGAACAGTACGCGATGCCGAACTCGCAGAGCTTGAGCAAGCGTATCGATCGACAGTCATCGCCCAGTTGGTCAGCTCCAGCGAGCTGAAGGCCACTGCTCACGTTGTGTTGTCCCAGGACGATGATGAGTCTGGCGCGGATGCCGAGGTGATCGGTATCTGTTTCGACTCCGCTTCGGCTGAAAGTCTTGCCGACGAAGCTGCAGCTGAAATGGCTGCACGCATCAACAAACTGCTGGCCAATGACATGGGGGCGGATTTCGAACCTGTCGCAGTAACGCAGACTGCCCAGGAGCGCATCGTCCACAATTCCAATGTCGGAATCTTGGGTGCGATTCGCGTCAAGACCGCATCGGTAAGCGTCGAAATGAACGGATTCGGACTGCAGAACGTTACCTCGCCAATCATCCCGCTTGGGGTGCCCGGCTTGTAAACCTGCTACACGCCCGGGCCAAGTGCCCGGGTTTTTTTGCCTGCTGATTATTAGCCTCTGTCTTTCCAAACACGACATTGTGCTGATCTATAGTCATCCAGTATTATCAGTACACGTTACGTATCGATAAGGCGCTTGTCATGGATACCCGTCCTTCACACTCTCTGATCACCCGCGTCGTTGTTGCTCTCTGCGTTGTCGTCATGGGCTTGCTGGCCACCATGGCTGTTGGCGCTGGCCTGGTGAAGATTTCCCCGGTCCTCATTTTCAAGGGGGTTTTTCTCTGCCTTGTCGGCGGAGCCCTCTACCTCATGATCCGCGCCTGCGTCGCAGCTCACATGGAGCAGGACGAGCAGGGTGCGGCAGAAGTTGATGGAAGCAAATAGATGTTCGACATTCATGCCGGGGACGGCAATCCCGAGGTGCCAGCCGACCTGAGCTCTCGAAATCTCTTTTTTGAATCTGCAGACACCGGATTGAGCAGTGTCGCCTGGGCCCAGCTGATGGACCGGTTCCGCGAGGAGCAGGGCTGGGCGGATACTCGGCTTAGCAAGGAGATTGGCATCAGCATCTCCATGATCCGCCAATGCCGAGTGAACATGCGCCCGTTGCCGCCCCCGGCGCGCATACGCACGCTCGGTGCGATGGGGGTAGAGGTGACCCTGTCGACTCTGCTCGCTGCATTGCCTGAACCAATTCGAGAGGCGGTTGAGGCGGCCAATCAGCAGTCGCAGGTGGTCCGTGAGACTTTGCTCTACGGATTCTTCGATCGTCTGGATGCTGGCGGATCACCAGATTTGGTCAGCGCCTTCTTTGATGGTCTGGCAGAGATCTCAGGCCTCAGTGAAACTGAGCAAGCGTCCCGGATAGGCCTATCCCTGGAGGATTTCACCTCTATCCGAAAAGGACGAAAACCCATCCCGTTTCGAGTCAAGATGGCTATCTCTGGCTCTTACACCGCCAACGAGTTAGGTCCCCTGATCCTATCGCTGCTGCCGGCCGCATAGGAATAGCGAAAAATGTGAGGACGATTGCGCCTTTAAAATATACATACGTGTTATGCTTCATTAAGATTCTGAATGCGTTTACTGGTGTGTATTCTGGAGGTGTCCATGGGGGCTCACATTACCGCTCCAACCAAGTGCCTTTGTGGGCACCTTGATCTGTTCAGCTTCACCTCGCCAGGGATGGGTGGGCGCAGGCAGGATCGCCTCTACGCCAGTAGCACGATCTGTGGGGAATGCAGCGCCCATATCCGCGAACTCGTTGCGCCGCAAGCCAAAGGCTTCTATCAGATGAGCTTGCCCCAGTTGGCGGGGCACCCTCGCTCTGTTTCTTGGGCTCAATCTCTTCGTCTAGCTCACATACGCACCCTTGGCCCTATCATGGCTCATCTCAAGTGCAGCACAGATCCTGTGGCCGTCGCTGCGCTGGCCGTCTTTGAGATGCTCTTCAAGATCACTGATGCGCAGTACTGGATTGCGGGGAGAGACCACGCGTTTGGCGCTGGTCACTGGGTGGTCTCGGAGATCGAGCACCTGATGCGCAAGCGTGACCTGGCCATGCACGAGAACTCTCGATCGGCCTACTGCTACTGGAAGAGAGTCAATCCCGCAGTGATCGATCAAGCGAAGCAGGATGCGGCTGTGCTGCTGTCTTCATTTGCTTTGGCGCCAGGCAAAACGACGACACCGCAACCAGCACAGGCAAAGCCCTCTGAGGCTGGCACTTCTGTGTTCCTTTGATCAGTGATTCAGGTGGATTTGTGCAAGTAGAGAATTCGAGTGCGCACCTCGACTCAGGTGCGCGTCCAGCGGGCAGCGCTACCCAGCTGGCAGGGGCCTCGCCACAGGATGCGACTGGGGGCTGCATGATGATCAGCGGGACCCTTCATTGTGAAGGATTCGGCTTCATGGCGAGTCAAGGCAGCATTCCCAGCTACAACGAGTCAATCCCTTGTCCTGCTTGTAACACGATCTTGTGGCTGGCCAACGCGAAGAACCAGGCCTCTGCCCCCATGGGAGCCGGCAGCGACATGCCAACCGAACAGATCTGGTTGGAGGCACTCCGGGTCGCTCACCGAGAGAACCCCGGCGGCGTGCACGCTGCTTTGGAGGCGGTCGGTGAGGTCCAGGTCAGAGTGCAGGCTCAAGAACAAACGGCGCTTGTTGTTCGTACCTACAACTCACCGAGCCAGTTCGGCGAGGCTGTGCTTGATGATGCGGCCGTCGACGCTATCGCACTCAACATGAAAGTGAAGATGGCCCGAAACCGGGCAAAAGGGCGGTCTGGCTGGAATGACGAGACCACATGCACTGCTGATTTCCTTTCAACGGAGCTGCGCGAGCACGTCGCAAAAGGAGATCCCCTTGATGTCGCTATCTACGCAATGATGCTGCATCTACGCGGGGAGACCATTTCTGCACCGGCCTGCAGCACTCACTTACCAACTGAAAATGACCCCGCTTGAGTAATCCTCCCATGATCAAACTGACAAAACTGGCCCTCCTCGCAATTATGGTCTTCGGCTCTAGTAGTGCCTCTGCTGTCGAGCTCGTGCTTTCTGCACATGCCGCTGAGATCTCCCAGGATCTGATCAAGGAGACGATTTCATCTCACCTGCCAAAGCAGGTTGTGAAGCTGGATGGCGGCTACAAGATCTACGCTTACCTGGAGACGGCCGACTATCAGCCGGGGGAGCGTCTTTTCAGCTACTCGGTTCAGCTTCACAAGCGTGTTGTAGAAGCCGGTACGGGGAAGGTGTATTGGGTCAGCACAGGCGGCGTCCGCGGGCACGGGGTAGCGGTTTCTGGGGATACGATTCTAGCCAACCTAGGCAATGATCTGGTTGCCGGCGCCGAGTCATTCAAGCTCGATCAGATGTGATTCACTAGGGGAAACCCTGGCGCTCATTTTTTCAGCGTGACAATAAAGCATTAGACGATACTATTCGTGTACGTGTACGCGTTATGTATCAAAACTAGCCTAATGAAGCTGTCAGCGCTGGAGCCTGAAATGACTGCTAAACGTCAATTGCTTTTGTCACTGTCAGGGGCAGTAGCGCTGCCCCTGGTCTCAGCTGACTCGTTCAGTTTCAATCTCGTGCCAGCCCCTCCCGCAAGCCAACTGCCAACGTACCTGGTTGCATCGGCGGCTGGCCTTGCCCTCCTTGGTGCCTGGTACTGGTTCAATCGGTCTCGAACCACGGCACAAGCGGCGGAGTTGCGGATCGAGCGCCAACTGCAGGCTCTTGAGAAGCTGGCGACCCAGGTCGGAAGGGCGGAGCAAGTACTCTCCTTGAAGTGTGAGTTCATGACGCACCAGGTGCGGACCGAACTCAAAGACGCCCTGTACGCCATCACCACTGACACCATCCGCAACATGGGCGGGTTACGCCGCAAGGAGCCCATGTCAGACAAGCAGTTCAGCAAATTAATGGCCAAGTCTGACGAGTTCTTCAGCAGCCTGGAGAGAGCGCAGGCGAGCGAGGTCACACTCAACCTGGATGATGATGTGCCGCTGCTTATGCCGGAGCGGGGTAACCCACTTCCGAAGCCTGTTCCTCAACGGCGCCCTGCAGAGCCCATGATACTCCAGGCCCCTGCACCTTCGTCTCCCGCGAGTATCCCTATGCCGGAGAAGCCTAGGCCCAAGGGCGCCAACGCTGATGCTGGAGATTCCGATGGGGTTCCGGCGCTAGGGCTTAACTCAGCTCTGGTTCTGGGCGGTGGTTTGCTTTCCGGCAGTGGACTATTCCTCGACCGAGATGATGGTCCAGAGCCAGATCAGTCCGATTTCGCGGCGGACTGAATTCCTATGGATACCCCAAGCCTGCAGCCTGGCGCCGCCACCTCCACAACTAGGCGCATCTCGGACACAGAGATGCAGGGCATTACTCGTGACAATCGACCGTCCAAACCTTCGGACGCCGGCTGGCGTGTGCGGTTGATGAAGGCTGGAAAGTTTGTCGCCGATCGCCATTTTCGCGACTTGGCCTACCACGGTCGTTCCCGGGCAAAACACGCAGCGCAATGCTACCGCGACGACATGGCCAGGGAGCACGATATTCAACTCCCCCCGACCGTGCAGAGTGAGCTTGCAAGCCAACGCCATTCGGCGGGCCTGACACAGAAAGCTATAGCCATGATGCTATCCGTCTCGCCCGGGCTGATATCGAAATGGGAGAAGGGGGCCGAAATGCCAGCTGCAGCGCGATCACTCTATCGCGCTGCTGTTGAGGGCCAATTGCCCGCTTGTGAACCGACCCTCACCGGCGCAGATCTCAGGCGCATCAGAGTCGAGGTTCTAGGTTGGTCTCAGGCACAGCTAGCCAATTCCCTGGGCTGGGCCTATGCCGCTGTGGGCTATTGGGAGAGAGGGCAGCGGCCTGTACCAGGGTGGGTCAAGGTGTACGTGAACGCAGTCAGCAAGGGGTGGGTCAGTGGAGAGCAGTGAGCGTGTAGATGGAAATGACCCTGTAGGGGACGCAGTTGCTCAGTGGAGGCAAGTCATGCCGCTGCATCACAGCCTGCCGATTGTATTTTCTGATGGCACTGAGCTTGCCCGCTTCGCAGTGGATTGTGCCCAATGCCGGCGTAGCTTGGCCGGGGATCTGGTGCGGGGGGAGGTCAAACCTCAGCCGGGAGATCGCTTCGCGCTGACTGGTCTTGCTGCCTGTGCGGCCTGTGCGTCGTTCACCAGGTTCGCGTTCATGTGCACAGGCTCGACAGGCTCGGTGCAGCTTGAGTGGGCATCAGGGGGAGAAGTGAAGAGGTACGAGGTGCACACTCCCTGGTGGTCCAAGCTTGTGGCTATTTTCCGGTAGGCAAAAAAAAGCCCCTACCTCGCGTGTAGGGGCTGCCCGGAAGGCATGGTTATTCCTCAGTTGTATTGAGGTTGAGCTGTTGCTCGGTGGACGGGTTCACGTTCAGTTTCTCTTCTTCTTCTTCGGCCAGTCGAAATTGCTCCAGAATCGCATCCAGCTTTTGCTGATTTTCCAGCGTCAGGTGCTGAAAACCACTGTCCTGACGAATGTCTTGAATAGCCGTTCTCATTGTTGGAGCAGCGTTTGTGACTGCCTTCTTGATGACCTTGCCCGGAACAAAGCGTGGCATGAGCTTTTCAGTTTTACCGCCTGCAGCAGCGGAGCGGGCGAGGCCTTGCTCGATCACTTGCAGAGCTTTCGGCCCGTGCTCCTGAAGAATTTGAACAGCCAGTGTGAACGATACAACTTCATCGCGGACATAGTTCCTGATCTCGATGGGGCCGTTGATCATCAGAAGGTAGTCCGAAACTTGGGCCGGCCAAAGATTCAGCTTCCTGGCGATCGCGGCGTGGTCATCGGGATGAAAGCGTGTCATGCGCTTGCAAACGACAGCCGTCGCATATGGGCTCAGCGGCGTTCCGTTGTTACTAATGACCAGGTCAGCGGTCATGTCCTCTTCAGAACAATCATCTGCAGCGATGATGCAAGGAACGGTTGGAATGCTCTCGCCCTCAGCGATCGCCTCCATCGTGGCCTCCAGGCGCTGATGACCACGTTTCAAACAGATCGACTGCTCGCCATTTTCATCACGCCTGATGATGACCGACAGAGCAGAGTCTTTCTTGAAGCCATTGTCTTTGATGGATTGCTTCAGCTTTTGAACGTTGGCCAGGTAGGCAGCATTGCGCTCCCTGACGTTGTAACCCGGGATGACCTTGATGGTGCTAGGGGCCACATTCCACAGGTCTCCCGCAGTAAACCTCTGTTTTCCATCACCTTTTTCCATTGCCTTCTTGATGTTGCCCGTGGAGATGATCATGCGGAAATCAAGGTCAAGCTGGTGTTCGGTGCTGCTGTTTTCGATGGCTTCGGTCATGAGGTAGCACTCCTGAAAGGTCAGAGATCGTTGAACTTGCTAACAGAGATGACTGACACCTGCGCATAACCCAGGACACTGCCGACACCAGCCATCCGGACAGGATCTATCATCCATCCGGCGCGGCAATAATACAAAACGCGTACGCATACGCACTATGAAATATTAAAAATATCACAGGCTTTTGAGCGCCCAGCTCGTAGCACGCTGACCAGCATCCAGCAGCCCTTTTGCGGTGATGCCTTCGACGAGCGATACCTCAACCTCAACTGAGCCGCGGACGGCTGCCTCCAGCTGGCCAAGGCCCAACTCAGCTTGATAGGGGGACACGGCCACCCCGATCGTGCCTGTCACCATGAACAAATCGCAGCCAGGGCTGCGGGGGTTCTCCCCAACACGAGTGATTGTCAGGCCACGGATACCACCATCGGTAATCGCCACGGCCAAAGATTCGTGGCTTTGCTCGATGACGCGCAGAGACGCACCCACATGGCTTTTCATTTCCCCGTCGATCGACCGGCTAGCGTCGACTGAAATGAGTTTCCTGAAGATGGCGGTGAACCCTGGCCAAGTGTCGGGAGCTGAAATTCGACCGTGCTTTGATGACCAGACTGGGTGATGACTCACCAGGAGCTTTGACACACCATGGTCAAGGCTGTCTGCGAACGACCAGTGCTGGTCGGTGCTGTCTTGAACTTTTGCAACCCGCCACAAGGAACGAAACGCCCATAGTTCAAGGGTCGATGAAGCATCGATCTGGTAAAAATCGCATTTGCTTTGAGCGTGCGCCAGAGCAGGTGCCATCACCGCGTCACCGTGCCATTCGAATTGGTCGAGATTCTTGAGCCTCTGGTTCCCGTGCCAATACGACAGCTCGACAGTAACCTGGGAAACCCACCGAACAGCTGAGGAGCTTACGGCCGGCAGGTGGGCGGAAGAAGAAGCGCCTTGCTGGCGCTGGCTCGTGAGCATGTTGAGACCCTTTTGGTTATGACGCGGGGATCATACACGAACACATACGCCGCCTGTATCGCAAGGCCGCCATCATGAATGCCGAGCGAAAAAAAAACCGCCCTCAGAGAAGGGCGGTTTGGGTGGGGTTAATGTGCAGCAGGGGCTGCATGCTGTGACACGAGCTCCTCGACGGTTGCGCCGGCGAGGGCTGCTTTCACCATGCTGTTGATGACAGCTGCGGTGGTGCCTGGCTCTGTTTGCTGGATGCAGCTGCTGTATGCGAAGAGCAGTTGGTCGCCAATCAGTGGGATGCCGTTTTCGTCGGCGTCTTTCTCGTGGTCGAATTTCCCGCAGCCATCACCGATCTTCAGTTTCAGGGCTGCCGAATTAGCACAATAGGCGGGGTCACAGATGCCGCGAACGTTGAACCGGATGCAGAATGCCTCTGCAAAGGTGCGGAGCTTTGCCGGCACGTTGTAGTTTTTGAAGGCCTCTTCGAAAAAGTCGGGTCGTAGAGCAGGGCGCTGCGGTTTAGCGTCGAGGGTAGTGGTGGTCATGAGACATCTCCTGGTCAGTTGAACTTGCACCAGGAGATGCACTGCAGGGATCTATATTTCTAAAGGGCTAGGGTTATTGCCACAATAGTGGCCAGGCCAACACCCATCAATAGGCGCTTGTTTCTGTCATCAAAGTAGATCCCGCGGCGGTTCAAGAAATGCTCGACGATCGTCCAGCCATCCATGGGGGGCAGGGGGATGATGTTGGTTGCCGCTAGCAGGATCGAGCCTTGGGCCGCCACGAGTGTCGGCCAGTTTGGCGTAACGTAGTGAATGCCGAAGAACAATAGGCCGGTGGCCAGGGAGATCAGGGGGCCGCCCGCAGCGATGATCGCTCGGCGGTCTGACGGGGCCTTCTCATAATCGGAGCTGACCACATACGCCCAAAGCGGGATCAAACCGATTTCATGGATGATTCCTGATTTTCGGAACGAGAATAGCTTGTATCCACCGAGAATGAGTTTGTCTGGCTTAATACCGTAGCGTTGCATTGGTATTAAATGGCCGGCTTCATGGATCAAGAGCAAGAACACCAACATCAGCCAGATGACGAAAAATGCGATGGCGAACATCCCGATAGTTACCAGTGCGTCAGGCAGCATGGTTTTCTTTCCTAGAACATGATGCATGTGATTCTTTAGCAAAGCTTCAAAACCTTCAAGCCTATAGCCGCATATTTACCTGATGTGTGTACTGTGCAGTGCAAATTTTGCCTCTAGGGCTATACAGGCCCGTGTAATTCATTACAGGTGGTTATGAAACTACTCTGGTGAACGTATGAATACCTGTTTTCAGCTGGCGGCTTACGCTCGATCTCAATGGGCATTAGCTGTACTCCTCATGAAATCGCCTGAGAGCAATCAACTAGCAGCTAACGTATTTCAAGATGCAAAGAACGCTGCCTGGGGATACGGATGGGGGGCTTCTGAAACGCCGCATGCACTCCTCGAAGATATTCCGGAACTATTAAACGCTTTCTATGAAGGCAAATCCGCGCTTCAGCAAGACATGAAGCTAGCGGGCTAAATTAAATTCGAAAAAGGAACATGCATCATGAGCAATAATGAAGTTAAAGCTAATCAGTCCTCGCTTGATCTGTACGCAGTGACTCTGAACTGGGGGATGGCAGAAGAAGGCACTTACAGCGACAACGTCTTTGCGACGAGTCAAAACGAGGCTTGCTTGAAAATCGCTGAGGACATGGCAAATCAGCGTGAGTATGTTGACGAACTGGAAACCCCGAAAGAAAGGCAAGAGTGGATAGTTAGCCGAGCCTGCGACCTAGTGGATTGTCACTTTGTCGAAGATAGCCTGGCTGCCGATCTTGCTGCACTGTACGGTGACGTTTTGTTCCCGGATGGCGTAACGCGCTCGATTGATCTGGGTGCATTGCGAGCGCTGCTCGTTGAGCATCGTCACTGTTTGGTTCCGCCCGCTGAAGTCAAAGTCGTTGAACAGCTGGCCCTGCATACTGTGGACTCTGGCTATTGCCGGGTGTACTACAAGCGGCAGAACGGAGCACTGTGCTGCTTCCAGCTCGATACACGAAACACCTTCAAGCTCTATCACTGTTCGCGTGATGGTGAGCCGGAGCATGAGATCAGTCACCAGAACAAGGCAGTTTTTGCGTTACCTGAAGACAGTGGATGTTCTTTCGTAGCTAGCTTCCGTGCATGGTGGGAGCAACAGAGCCTGCAGCCTACTGCTTAGCTTTAACGATACCCGGCCACTCTTCGGAGTGGCTTTTTTATTGCCTGGCGAAAACTCGCGGCCCAAATATAAACGCCCCACTGGAAAGTGGGGCGCATGGTGAATCAGATTCCGGTCAGAAACCGATCGAAAGGGAGAGCGTTGCGACGTCCGAGGCTACGGCTTTGTCGCTGCCGAAGCGGTGACCGTAGGTGACGCCCACGCGGGAGGCTTTGAACGGGCCGGCAACCTGCAGGCCAACGCCGACTTCGTTCCAGCGCTCGGTGGTGTCCTGCTTCATGTCGAAGCGAGAGACGCCGATCACATCACCGGTCAGATCGTCTTGCGAGTTGTTCAGGCGGCTAACGTGCTTGATGTTGGCCGAAACAATGGCCTTGTTTGCCAGGTTCATGCTGGCGTTGAGGCCGGCGGTGCCGTAGATGTTCTCCTCAGTACGCTTGTCGAAACGCGCCGGGAAGGAGCCGCTGGTCTCGGTATAGGAGTCCAGTTTGGTGTTGAGGTAGTCCACGCCCAGGAACGGCATCACAGCGATGTTGTCCTGCAGGATGAATACGTAGCCGACCTGGCCCGAAACCGCACGCTGGCTGACATCCGACTTACCTTTCGATTCGTCGTCGCCGGCACCGGTTTTGTAGGAGCGTTTGATGGTGGCATCGCCTTCGGAAACTGCCACGGCGCCGCGGGCAAACACGCCCTTGCGCAGACGATTGCCGTACTCGACGAAAGCACCAATCGTGTTGGTATCGCCCTCTACGCGGTCGTCGTTGATCTTGAGCGAAGTGCTTGGTCCTTGATAGCCGATGCCGGCAACCAGGTCAGGGGTCAGTCGATATGCCGCGGTAACGCCGCCGTACACGTTGTCACCTTGGACAGTGCCCGAGTGATGGGTCATCTGGCTGCTGACGCTGACGCAGACGCCATTGGTATCGAAGGTCGAACAGGTCAGTTGGTCCTGGACGAAGCCTTGCAGCTGATTCTGCATGGCTTGTGCGTACAGGGTCGCGTTCTGCAGAGAGTCGCCGAGGTCCAGCAAACCAATCACGCCAGTCGGCAGATTGGTAGCGCCAGCATCACCAGCGCTGGCGCCGGTATCGGTTCCACCAGTGCTGCCGGCATTTGCACCAGTACCGGTACTGCCAGTGCTGGCGCCAGAATTAGAGCTTCCAGTGGAAGTGCTGCCAGTACTCGATGAACCACCGGTGCTTGGGGTCGAAGTGTCGGTAACCGGAGGTGTAGTGACGACAGGCTCGGAGATCGGGCCGTAAGAGCGTGCTACGAACGGCTGCGACCGGCCGTTCAGGAAGCCCAGGCCGAAAACGGTGTTGCCGTCCGCGGACACAGCGGTAGCGGAGTTGAGGGTATTGTTTGCGAGCAGGGTGTAGGACGGGTCGTTGTCCTGCAGCCACTCAACAAGGGACTGCATGCCTGTCTCTGCGGTCCAGCGGAAACCCGAGTAGACACTGCCAGTGGTATCAGCCATACCGACGACTACAGCGCCGTTAGCAGATACTCCCTCAGCGATCGACATGGTGCCGTCGGTCAGCAGGCCCAGGCCCTGCATACCGGACAATTCGGACCAAATCATCGCTTCGACAGATGCGACCGATGACTGACTCGCGCCGACGATATAGGTGCCGTCAGCACTGGCCGCCAGGGCAATGGATTGAGTGCCGCCAGCCAGGGTGCCAAGACTCTCAGTGCTCCCGCCGTCTACCCAGCGAGTGGCGACATCACCATTCCCGGCACCGTTTTGGGCGTAGCCCACCACCACCTTCCCGTCAGCTGAGATGCCCATGGCATAACTGTAGGTGCCGTCGTTCAGGTAGGGGCGAATAGAGAAAACGGAAAAAATCGTACGCTAAGGTTTTCCGGGCAGCCTTAGCGGCCGAAACTTCCCGTCCTCCAGCCTGCGGCTCTGCCGCCAGACATAATCGCCGGTCAGATTGATGTGCTCCCACCCCAGCGGCGACAGGTATTGCAGCAGCTCACCATCCACCGACTTCCCCGCATCGCCCATCGCCTGGGTGGCGCGCTCCAAGTACACCGTGTTCCACAACACGATGGCGGCCGTCACCAGGTTGAGGCCACTGGCCCGGTAGCGCTGCTGCTCGAAGCTCCGATCCCTGATCTCGCCGAGGCGGTTGAAGAACACCGCCCTGGCCAGGGAGTTGCGGGCTTCGCCCTTGTTCAGTCCAGCATGCACGCGCCGGCGCAGCTCGACGCTTTGCAACCAATCGAGGATGAAAAGCGTGCGCTCGATCCGGCCCAGCTCGCGCAGGGCCACGGCCAGGCCGTTCTGGCGCGGATAGCTGCCGAGCTTGCGCAGCATCAGCGAGGCGGTGACCGTGCCCTGCTTGATCGAGCTGGCCAGGCGCAGGATGTCGTCCCAATGGGCGCGGACGTGCTTGATGTTCAGGGTGCCGCCAACCATTGGGCGCAATGTCGGGTAGTCCTGGACGCTATTCGGAACATACAGCTTGGTTTCTCCGAGGTCGCGGATGCGCGGTGCGAAGCGGAAGCCCAGCAGGTGCATCAGGGCGAAGACATGATCGGTGAAGCCAGCCGTGTCAGTGTAGTGCTCCTCGATCCGCAAGTCGGACTCGTGGTACAGCAGACCGTCGAGCACATAGGTAGAGTCGCGCACGCCGACATTCACCACGCGGGTGCTGAACGGTGCGTACTGGTCGGAGATGTGGGTGTAGAACAGCCGCCCCGGCTCGCTGCCGTACTTCGGGTTGACGTGGCCGGTGCTTTCGCCTCGACCACCCGCCCGGAAGCGCTGGCCATCGGAAGAAGAGGTCGTGCCGTCGCCCCAGTGAGCGGCGAAGGTATGACGGTACTGGTGGTTGACCAGCTCGGCCAGGGCCGCCGAGTAGGTTTCGTCTCGGATGTGCCAGGCTTGCAGCCAGGACAGCTTGGCGTAGGTCAGGCCGGGGCTCGACTCGGCCATCTTGGTCAGCCCGAGGTTGATTGCATCGCCCAGGATCGCTGACAGCAGCAATGTCCGGTCTTTGGCCTCGGCACCGTCCTTCAGGTGTGTGAAGTGGCGGCTGAAGCCCGTCCAGTCGTCCACGTCCATCAGCAGTTCGGTGATCTTGATGCGCGGCAGCAAATGGCTGGTCTGGTCGATCAGCGCCTGCGCGGTATTGGGCACCGCGGAATCCAGCGGGGTGATCTTCAGCCCGGACTCGGTGAGGATGGCATCGGGCAGCTCGTTGTCCTTGGCCAGGCGGGTGACGGTGGCCAGCTGCTCGTCCAGCAGCTGCAAGCGCTCTTCCAGGTACTGGTTGCTGTTCGGGTTGATCGCCAGGGGCAGAGCCTGCGCATGCTTGAGCGCGGCGAACCTCTCTGCCGGCAGCAGGTAGTCGTCGAAGTCGCGGAACTGCCGCGAGCCCTTGACCCAGATGTCACCGGAGCGCAGCGCGTTCTTCAGCTCGGACAGGGCGCAGATTTCGTAGAAGCGCCGGTCGAGGCCTTCCGGGGTTATCACTAGCGGCTTCCAGCGCGGCTTGATGAAGGCGGTGGGCGCATCGGCCGGCACCTTGCGCAGGTTGTAGGCGTTCATCTCGCTCAGGGTCTGCACGGCTGCCAGCACGCCTTGCGCAGCCGGGGCAGCGCGCAGTTCCAGCACCTCCAGCAAGGCCGGCGTGTAACGGCGCAGAGTGGCGAAGTTCTCGCCGACCAGGTGCAGATGGTCGAAGCCTTCCGGCCGGGCCAGCAGCTCGGCCTCGCTGACGCTCTCGGTGAACTCGTCCCAGGGAATCACCGCCTCAATGGCGGCATAGGGATCGCTACCGCTTTCCTTGGCTTCCAGCAGAGCCTGGCCGATCTTCGAGTACAGGCGCACCTTGTCGTTGATCGCCTTGCCCTGCTTCTGGAACTGCTGCTGATGCTTGTGCTTCGCGCTGCTGAACAGCTTGACCAGGATACGGTCGTGCAGATCGACCAACTCATCAATCACCGTCGCGGTGCTCTCCAGCACCACGGCGGCCAGGGTCGCGTAGCGTCGCTGCGGCTCGAACTTGCCGAGGTCTTTGGGCGTCATCTGCCCACCCTCGCGGGCCAGCTTGAGCAGGCGGTTCTGGTGGATGTGTCGGCCCAGGCCTTCGGGCAAGTCCACCAGCTGAAATGTCTTCAGCCGCTCGATGTGTTCGAGCATGTGGCGGGAGTTCGGTTTCAGCGGTGCCTGTCGCAGCCAGGTCAACCAGGTGATGCTGCTGCCGGCCTTGAGCTTCAACAGCTCGTCCAGCTTGGCCCGATGCGAGTCCGTGAGTGGTTCGACCAGGGCGCGGTAGACTCGGCGATTGGCCCGCGCAATGGCCTCCGAACAAGCTCGATCAATTACGCTCAACGCCGGCAGAATGCGCCGCTTCTGTCGCAGGCTCTCCAGGGCCTGACCGGCCAGCAGTAAGCCCTTGTCGGTCTGCTGGGCCAACTCGGTCAGCTCGCGCACCAGGGCGCGGAAGTCGGACAGGCCGAACGGGGCCAGTTGTAGGTAGGTGCGCAGTTCCTGGGCGTGCTCGCGGCGAGTCACGTCGCGTTCGCCGTACTTCAACCAACTCGCCGGGTCGGCCTGAACTTGCTTGGCCACCCACTGGATGACCGGCTCGGGCGGCTCGCTGTCGGTGCCCAACGCATAGCCGGGGTAGCGCAGCAGGCTGAGCTGCACCGCGAAGCCCAGGCGGTTGGCGTCGCCGCGCCGCTGGCGGATCAGCGACAGGTCGGAGTCGTTGAAGGTGTAGTAGCGGATCAGGTCATCCTGGCTTTCCGGCAACGCAAGCAAGGTGTCGCGCTCCGTAGCCGAGAGAATCGAGCGACGCGGCATGGTTCAGTCGTCCTTGCGAAGGTACTGATAGAGGGTTTCTCGGCTGATGCCGAACTCGCGGGCGAGCTGCGCCTTCGGCTCGCCCGCAGCGGCCCGCTGCCGCAGCGTGATGGCTTGCTCGTCGGAGAGGGCTTTCTTGCGGCCCCGGTAGGCACCGCGCTGCTTGGCCAGGGCGATGCCCTCGCGCTGCCGCTCGCGAATCAGGGCGCGCTCAAACTCGGCAAAGGCCCCCATGACCGACAGCATCAGGTTGGCCATCGGCGAGTCCTCGCCGGTGAACACCAGGCCTTCCTTCAAGAACTCGATGCGCACACCGCGCTGGGTCAGCTTCTGCACCAGGCGGCGCAAATCATCGAGGTTTCGTGCCAGGCGATCCATGCTGTGCACCACCACGGTGTCGCCTTCGCGAACGAAACCGAGCATGGCCTCCAGCTGGGGACGCTGGGTGTCCTTGCCCGAGGCTTTGTCGGTGAACAGCTTGCCGACCTCGACCTGTTCAAGTTGGCGTTCCGGGTTCTGGTCGAAGCTGCTGACCCGGACGTAACCGATGCGTTGTCCCTGCAAGATGCCTCCATGGGCTGGATGGGCGGCAGGGCTTGCGTTGGTTTTTGGTTCCATTGCGCCCGAAGCCTTAGCCTCACGTCAGAATGTTGCCACCAGTACGCAATTGGCTTCTCTGGCAAGCCAACTTCAGCGTCTGATGCACATGTTCCGTCTTTAGGGAAACTCTGAAAAGCCCCAGCTTCGCGGAATTGATGCGCTGTAACCCGCTCGGCTGCTGGGCTCTTTTTCCCGAGAAAGGACTTTCTCAGGCCATCCTTAGCGTACGTTATTTTCCGAATTCTGCGGGCTCCCCATCTACCTCAAATGGCAGTTCAAACACAGCAGCATGAGTATGACCCAACTCTATGCATCCAATCCGCAGCAAGACCTGACTCTCTTTGATGAGATCTTCCAGCAGATGACAGAGTTTAAAATTGACCTGATCGAATCATGGCTCGATGATCAGCCACTGGCAGGGGGCGCTGGCGAAAAGATTGTGGAATTGCGGGCAATTCCAATCAAGGATAGAGCTGCTTTGCTTGCCCAGACCGCCCCACATGCCAACATTCGTGCGACTGGACACGGCTGGTGCATCGCCACAGAGCGGGGCTGCGGAGGTGCTGGTCTATACGAAGCCACACGGTGTCCAGGGTGCAAAAATTCGGTGATCGATGAAGTCTTCGCCAGCACTTGGCAGGACATCTACATTCAACAGCGAGAGCTGATAAAAATTGAGGATGCAGGCCCGGCTGTTAGGCAGCGCGCAGAACGCGACTTGCAGGTTGCACTAGATGTAATTACCAGCCTTGGCCTTTCTCCAGTTGAGGAAATGGAGGAGGCGGCAAATGACTAGACAGGCGGTGGGCCCTGACTCTCCTATTCGCTCCAGGTCGAAGACACTCGCCGCGCTCAACAAGGTCGTCGACGATCTCATTGCTGGTGACGGAAAGCTTTCCATCACATCCGTTGCCCGTGCCGCAGGTGTGACTCCGGGACTCATCCATAACACTTACCCAAGCATAGCGGAAAGGATTCGCAACATCGTTGGCAAGTCGGTGCGAGCCCAGCGAGACTCTAAGCATCAAGCGTTGATGAGCGAGAAAGAAAAGAACAGGGTGCTCCGTGCAGAGAATGATCAGCTTTTAGCGGAGGTAGCTCGGCTGGCTTCGGTTAACCAGCGACTAATATTCGAGATGATTCAGCTGAAGGCGGTTGCCAACGGTAAGGTCACCGCACTCCCTCTGAAACCAGGGCCCAACTAGGCCCTGATGGGGAACCCGCAGAATTCGTAAAAATCGCACGCTAACAGTTCAAGCGTCCCGGCCACGCCTGACTGTAGCTTGTTGACTGGTCAGTCTGTCTCGCGGGTAAAGCGATAGAACAAGTTCGGCTCGCTGACCACGTACAAATACCCTTCATCGTCGATGGTTACGCCTTCGGCTTGGGGTATGCCTTTCAGCAAACCAGCAAACCCCCTCGCCAAGGAGCGGAAACTCACCACCTTGCCCTCATCGGTGATTTCAATCAGCAGTTTCGACTCGTCGCTGAGCAATATCAGGTGGCCACTCTGTTGATCGAAGACGACCGAAGACAAGTCAGTGGCAAATACCTTGTCCTTTACCAAGTTGGACAGGTCGCGCACGTGCAGGGAAAAACCTCCTGCCAGGCTGGCACGAAGGCCGCCCACTTCCAGCAATTGGCGAGGGTCACGCTCCTTGGTCACAAACAAGCGATCACCTTTCAGGTCGTAGGCGAGCCCTTCAAGGCCTTTGTTGTCCGCCTTGCCAAGTGCCAAGGTCAGAGCTGGATACTGGTCTCGGCTCAATGAGCGACCGGGAGAAAGCTTACTGCCTTCGGCGAGGGGGACATCCACGATAACAAGGCTCTGCCGGCGCTCCTCGGCGATTACCAGTTGGCCGTTGCCGGCATAGGACACCGCCTCCACATCGTGGAAACCGTCCAGGCTATAGCGCCTTTCCACGTCACCGTCACGACTGAGGGCCAATAGTTCGTTTGGGCCGTTGGTAACCGCCCATAGCAGGTTCAGGTCAGGGTCGAAGGTCAGGCCCGAAAGGTTGTTGTCCACACCGGGAACCGGCTTAGCATCGAGCTCAACCCGATAGTCAGGCAGCCACACAGAGCGCTCCTGCCAATCGTCGGTGTGCCAGTGGGTCTTGATCCAGAAGTACAACCGATCATCAAGGTGATGGGTGCGGACTTGGAATACGGTAAGCAATACAAAGCACAGCAGTGCCCACATCCAGGCACTTGTTTTCTGTGTTCGGCCCAACCAGTTTTTAGCCATCAAATACATTAGAAGCCTCGTTAATTGGGACTGACGTCACGAGCTGTCATGGTTTCAATCCGACTCGGCGCGGCTCGCACAGGTGATGCACAACGGCGTGGCCGGATCGAATTCCAGGCGGCCCGAGGCGATCAACTCGCCGCATTGGTTACACCAGCCATACTCGCCCTCGTGCCAACGCTTGAGGGCCAGCTGGAGGCGGACGCGTTCATGCTGCGCCCGACTGCGGATGGCATCGTTCATCGCTTGCTGCTGGAGTGCGTCCATCCTCGACAGACGCCCTACCTTGCTTTGATCCAACTCCACCGATTGCGAGCGAGACTCAGCGTCTTCCAGCAACCGATCCAGCTCGGCAGCCCGCTGTTCCAGTAGGGTCTTGAAATGGGCAAGATCGAGGGCGTCGTCCATGGCCGTTAGCGCAGCAGCAACAGTGGGCCAGTGGTGGTGCGCAGCATGCTGGTCGTGGTGCTGCCGACCAGAAACTGACGGATGCGCGAATGACCGTAGGCCCCCATCACCAGCAGGTCGATGCCGTGCTCTTTCTGATAGGCGTGCAAGGTAGGCTCTATCTCGCCGTTCAGGGTCTCGGCGCGAACAGTGAATCCGACGTTGAGCAGCACTTTCTGCGCCCAGTCCAGCTGCGCGGACGATTCGTCGTTCACTGGCCCAACCATCACCAGGTGGATCGGCAGCCCCTTCAGCAGGGGGCTGGCCGCCAGCATCTCCACACCCTTGCGGGTAGTAGCGCTGCCATCGAAGGCCAGCATCGCGCTCTCGGGCTTTTGGAAGTTGGCCGGGGTGACCAGGATTGGCCGGTGCATGATACGAATCACGCTCTCCAGCTGGCTTCCGACATGCTGACTCAGACCGCCGCTAGACTCGCCTTGGCGACCGATGACCAATAGGCGCGTTTCGCTTTCCAGCTCTTGCAGGTTTTCCAGCAGATCGCCATGACGTTGCTTGGACTCCGGCGCGGTCACACCATCCGTCATGGCCCGCTCTTTCGCGGCCGTTAACATGATCCGCCCCTGCTCCAGGGCCAACTTACCGCGCTGTTCATCCAGGGAAGCAAGCTCATCGAGCAGATGCTCGCGGCTGCCAAGGCCGATATTGCCACTCAAGTCGGCCGCAACTGGGTACTGGCGCTGATCCAGCACATGCAAGAAGGTCAGCGGGGCTTCCAGGCTCAGACTGGCCCAGGCTGCGTAGTCGCACACAGCTGGAGCCGAGGTGGAACCGTCGATACAGGCAATTACTTGGGTCATCGTTGTTCTCCTTCTCAGTGGCCCATGAGTTGATCAATGGCGTCGGGTTTATCGTGAACTCCGAATCGATCCACGATAGTGGCGCTCGCTTCGTTGAGACCTAACACTTCAACTTCGGTGCCTTCGCGGCGGAACTTGATAACCACCTTGTCCAGGGCAGCAACTGCGGTGATATCCCAGAAGTGGGCGCGATTCAGGTCGATGGTTACCTTGTTCAGGGCTTCTTTGAAGTCGAAGGCCGCGACGAACTTGTCTGCCGAGCTGAAGAACACCTGGCCAGTGACGTTATAGCTACGATGCTCGCCGGATTCGTCCAGCGAAGAACTGATCGCCATGTAATGGCCAACCTTGTTGGCGAAGAACATCGCGGCCAGCAGCACGCCGGCCAACACGCCGAAGGCAAGGTTGTGGGTGGCCACCACGACCACAACGGTGACGACCATGACAATGTTGGTCGACAACGGGTGCTTCTTCAGGTTGCGCAGCGAATCCCAACTGAAGGTGCCGATGGACACCATGATCATCACTGCCACCAGCGCAGCCATCGGGATCTGCTTCAGCCAGTCGCCGAGGAACACCACCATCAGCAGCAGGAATACACCTGCGGCCAGGGAGGACAGACGAGAACGACCGCCGGATTTCACGTTGATGATCGACTGACCAATCATCGCGCAGCCGGCCATACCGCCGATCAGACCCGAAGCAATGTTGGCCACGCCCTGGCCCTTGCACTCGCGGTTCTTGTCGCTGGGGGTGTCGGTCAGGTCGTCGACAATAGTCGCGGTCATCATCGACTCCAGCAGACCGACCACGGCCAGCGCTGCCGAGTAAGGGAAGATGATGGCCAACGTCTCGAACGTCAGCGGCACGTCAGGCCAGAGAAAGATTGGCAGCGTATCCGGCAGTTCCCCCATATCACCGACCGTGCGGATATCCAGCCCAACCGACATGGCGACTGCGGTCAGCACGATGATGCACACCAGTGGCGATGGGATGAGCTTGCCGATCCTGGGGATATAGGGAAATAGGTAGATGATGCCGAGGCCTGCGGCTGTCATGGCGTAGACGTGCCAGGTGACATTGGTCAGCTCGGGCAGCTGAGCCATGAAAATCAGGATCGCCAGTGCATTGACGAAGCCGGTCACCACCGAGCGCGAAACGAAGCGCATCAGCGAGCCGAGCTTCAGGTAGCCAGCACCAATTTGCAACACGCCACACAGCAGCGTGGCGGCCAGCAGATATTCAAGACCATGGTTCTTGACCAGGGTCACCATCAGCAGTGCCATGGCCCCTGTCGCGGCTGAAATCATGCCTGGGCGGCCACCGACAAAGGCGATCACCACGGCGATACAGAATGAGGCGTAGAGACCAACTTTGGGGTCGACGCCCGCAATGATAGAGAAAGCGATGGCTTCAGGGATCAGCGCAAGTGCGACGACGATCCCCGCGAGCACGTCGCCACGGACGTTGGAAAACCACGTTTGTTTGAGTGTTTGTAGCATCAGAATATCCAAAGCAATGCACCGCACGCATGCCAGGAAAATGGCGAGCGCGTCGATACGAATTCAAATTGTGAGGATTATTTTGCTGTGCGCTTTGGGTGTAAGAACCGGGCATACAGCAGTACGCAGCCGCCAGCGAAACTGGCGGAGGCGAGGTTGTTGCGAGGGGGCGTAGCGCTAAGGCGGCGTAGGCTGCCAGTAGAGCGTTTGGAGTACAGTCATGCTGGTGTTCCTGTAGCTCAAGGGGTATGCGGAGCCAAAAGTATACAGTGAAGCTATCGTCGATTGCGATCCGCCGCCCTGCTTTGCGAAGCCACGTCTGAAATAGGCTTAGTCGAGGAGTATCGCCATCAGGAACGAAGGAAAATAATCAAAAAAATGTTAGGGAGTTAATTTGCTTATAAATCAATATCTTACACTCAACTAACTGTTAGGGTCATTCAGATACAACGACGGCTGCGTGATCGCGCGCAGCTACGATGCCAAGCCCTTCGTGAAGATGGGCGAGCCCTACTTCCAGATCCGCAACACCCTGCGCCGCCACGGCATCGTGGCGTTCTCCTCCAACTACGCCCTGTATGGCGACATGAGCCAGCGGGTGATGACCCTCCTCGAGGGCATGGTCCCGGCGCTGGAGGTCTACAGCATCGACGAAGCGTTCGCGGACCTGTCGGGCATGCCCGGCAACCTGGAAGCCCTGGGCAGGCAGATGCGCGCCACCGTGCTGCGCTGCACCGGCATCCCGGTGGGTGTGGGCATCGCCAGCACCAAGACGCTTGCCAAGCTGGCCAACCACGCCGCCAAACGCTGGCAGCGGCAGACCGGTGGGGTAGTGGACCTGCGCGACCCGGAGCGCCGCGACAAGCTGCTGCGCGCGGTCGAGGTGGGCGAGGTATGGGGCATCGGCCGCAAGCTCACCGAGCACCTGGCCGAGATGGGCATCCGTACCGCCTGGGATCTGGCCCAGGCCGACCCCTGGACCATCCGCAAGCGCTTCTCCGTGGTGGTCGAGAAGACCGCCCGCGAGCTGCGCGGCACCGCCTGCCTGAGCCTGGACGACGAGCCGCCGCCGAAACAGGAAATCTGCTGCAGCCGCATGTTCGGCAAGCGCCTGCACGAGCTCGCGCCGATCCGCGAAGCGGTGGCCACCTACGCCGCCCGCGCCTGCGAGAAGCTGCGCGGCCAAGGCTCGCTGTGCAAGAAGGTGCGGATCAGCATCCGCACCGGCATGTTCAACCCGGCCGAGCCCAAGTTCGCCAAGGGCGTGATCTGCGAACTGCCGTACCCGACCGACGACACCCGGCTGATCATCCGCGCCGCGACCGAGGGCCTGGCGCATGTCTACCGGGAAGGCTTCGCCTTCAGCAAGGCCGAGGTGCTGCTGCTCGACCTGCGCCGACGCGGCGAGTACACGCCCGACCTGTTCGCCTCCGAGCAGTCCGTCGCGGCCGAGCGGGTCATGGGGGTGATGGACAGGATCAACGCCAGGTGGGGCAGAGGCACGATGAGGCTCGCCAGCGTCCCGACCGCGCCCGACTGGGGTATGCGGCGGGAGCTGATGAGTCAGAGGTACACCACGCGGGTGGATCAGTTGTGGAGGGTGGGAGCGACGCCCTTGGCTAACTGCTAATCCCACAGTTTGAATGGTTGCCTGACGGGGATGCGTGTGTGACGGGCCGAAAGAGGTCATCTGATCACGATTCAGAGACCGGACGTGGAGCTCTCCTTTGTCGGCGAGGTCGACCTGAGCCGCTGCGGCGCTAGTTTCAGCCGTTGCTAGGTCTTCCTCGGAAC
Organism: Pseudomonas sp. SA233; assembly: GCF_054792385.1. Classification (NCBI taxonomy): domain Bacteria; kingdom Pseudomonadati; phylum Pseudomonadota; class Gammaproteobacteria; order Pseudomonadales; family Pseudomonadaceae; genus Pseudomonas; species Pseudomonas sp. SA233. Next base: position 108,780 of record NZ_CP096450.1, read on the forward strand.
GAATCGGCTTGATGTTCATTGCCCTGTCTCAGCATCGATCTGGTCGTACTGGCCATATCGGCGATGGCGTCCGTGTATGCCCGCTCGCCAAAATGGGGGCCAGCTTGGATCGCCTGAAGCATCAACGAAAGCGGGCCCGCATGGTTTCTAGGGATAGCAGCTCGGAAGCATGGACGGTGACTATACGATCACACGCAACACGCTCGATACGCAGATCCTCCAGCTCGTCGAGGAGCGCCTGGTAGGCCACGGCGCTAAGGGTGACGGCTTCCTGCTTGGACTGGTCAGACATGGCAGCACTCCCTGTTGGCTTCCGCGAGGCGACCTGCAGGCTCCATCGTTTTGCCATGGGCAAGAGCTGCCTTTATGAAGTAGCGTTGGTTGGCTGAAACACTGCCGTCCGACCGTAGGGCCTCTTTCGTGAGTTTCGCGATCCTAACGTGTTTGTCAGAGACTTTCATGTGCTTCATGCCTGCCTCATCCGGGGTTGTGTCCCGAGAGGTTAAGTGTCACTGAGTGATTACAACCCCTCAAGCTGAATGTAGCTGCGCTGCCTGCCCATTTCCTGAAGCCGGCGGCTGAACCTTGGTGGCCAGGCCGTCCTCCGCTTCGGGCGGATGCCGGCTGAAGTACACGCACGACTACTTTCCCATTGTGGGGCGCTCAGGGCGTCAGGGGATCGAAAGCCGCTGCCGCCAAGGGCGTGCAGCCAAGCGTTGACTGGCAGCCAGATTGCCACCGAAACAGCTGCGACACAGAGGTTTGTTCAGGTCGTCGTAACGAATCGGATGGCCGTCTTGGTCAAGCAAGTCGCCGCCAGCAGCCTTGAGTAGGGCATGGCCGGCGACCACGTCGTGTGGTGATACGGGGTAGAGCGAAACCCCCGCGATGCCGTCGCCGGCGGCCACTCGGGCGAGGCGGTAGGCGATGCTGGGCATTGCGCTGAAGCCCGCCGGTGAACAGAGTTCGGCATTCAGCTCCGGTTTCTGGTTGGCGGCGGTGCTTACGAAGACCACCGTACCGGCGTCGAGCTGCCGTGCGGCCAAGTCGGGAGAAATTAGAATGCCGTTACGCAAAAGACCGGTCATGCCAGACTCCCAGCTGATGCAGTCTGGCCCGCGCGGAGAAGTCGACGCATAGACGACGCCCAGTACTGGCTCGGAGTCCCTTAGCAATCCCACGGAAACGGCAGAGCCCGTCCGGCCTGCCAAAAAATCGGAAGTGCCATCGTTGGGATCCACCACCCAGCAATAGCGTGCCCCCGTCAGTGCGCTCCCGGTCTCCTCTCCCCAGAAGTCACCCGCCTGCAGTCGTAGCAGCCCCTCGCGCAGCAGGATCTCGACTTCGAGGTCAATATCGGCCTTGTCCTCTTCCCCACGCGGGCCTCCCGGGCGAGCGGCCTCGGCAGCGATGAGCTTTCCGGCGCGCAGAATCAGTGGAATCACTTCGTTCAGCATGGGCTGGCCTTGAGCCTACGTCTTCCAGCTGGCTCAGCGGCGCTCCCGTGGTGGCTCGTCGAGGTAACGACCGAGGAATCCTCGGTCGTTGGAATCAGCTCATTCATCCTTGGCTGACTCCGGTGGCGCCGACTCCGCCAGTTCCTCGGCGAGTTCTCGCTCCCACTGGGCGACCAGGGCGTCGATGCGATCCGGAATCTTGGGCGTCTTCGACAGGACGAGGCGTGGACCGTCGCCGACCCAAGCCTCGACCAAGTACAGCGAGTCTCCAACTTGAAGATCGAGCCGCTGCAGAACTTCGTCGGGGAGGCGCAGGGCTGGTTCCCCGTCCCAGTCTTCGATCGGTAGGTTGATCGGCATGGCCGAATTCCTTCTGTAATAGAGGTTTCCGCAGGGGGAGGCGACGGCGGAGCGCTGTTCGCGGTTCCCACCGCTCAGGCCGTCCGTATGTCCTCGGCAGCTGAGAAAATAGCGCGCTCAGTTCGCAGCCGAGACAGATCAGAGCATGTCCCTTCTATGTAGCAATGGCCACCCTCGATCACGTGGACGTAATTTGAGTACCCATCTCTATCGTCAACATCCACACGAAGCTCCTGTAGACGCTCCATTTTCCAGCCATCACTGCCATTCATGTAGCCGGGGCTGACTAGCATCACTTCTTCAACCCACATGCGATCGTGCTGCTCGCTGAGCAGCCGCTCAAGCTCTGGCGGGGATGGGATCAGCAACGTCCTGGTGAAGCTCTCCTCACCGGCTACATACCCGATGGTGGTGTAGAACCAGGGGCACCTGAGAGATAGCTCCACATAGCGCCAATGGAGAGAGTTCTCGTCCCCAAACAGCCTTCCCAGAGGCATTTCTGCCTGGCGGTATGTCACAAACATGGCCTTCGCCCCACAAAATGAACACTATAGATTGTAGCTCTATAGTGTTCAATGGGGCCTTATCGTTCCTTTTGCGAGAGCAGCAAATGGAACTGAAACAGGCATTCGGTACCGCCCTGAAGCGGCAGAGGCTGAGTAAAGGACTCCCACAAGAGGCTTTCTCGAACGTCAGCAGCCGAACCTACCTAAGCACGCTTGAGCGGGGGCTCAAGAGCCCTACGGTCGAGAAGGTGCATGAGATTGCATCTGCCATGGGGGTTCATCCGCTGACGATCTTGGCCGACTGCTACCTGCTACAGGACGAAACGCTCACCATCGACGATCTGTTTTCCCGCATTCGCATGGAGCTTGTTCAAAGCGAGCGGTCTGCCTGACACAGCGCCATCCTGATGCACCTACTAAAGGGTTCGAGCAGCAGGCCAAGTGGGGCGTGGCCGAGCTGAACGCAGCTGAATGCGTCAATGGGGGAAGTCACTGGTCAATGGCTGTGCATTTGGATGGGCAAATCAGTGCAGTTTCGCAAGGGGAGGCGACGGCGGAGCGCTGCCTGCGGTTCCCACGGCTCAGGTTGTTAGACTAGCGAGGCGGTCGGGCGGCGAAAACTTACGATAATGTATTTTAGAGCGCGCGCTGATCCGCGAGCTGCAGCGCGAGGGGATCGCCTTGGCCAAGCAATGTGACGCCTGCCGAGGCCGGAAGAATGCCCTGAGCGACGCCAGGTTAGCCGAGCTGCGCTATCGCACCGAGGCGGACGAGCCGAAGGCCGCCTTGGCTCCTGAGTTCGGCATCAGCCGGACCAGCCTCTCTGATCGCCTGCGAACCGGCGAGTAGCAGGCCGTATCCAATTTGATTCTGTTACGAACCCAAAGGAGTGAACATGTCCAAACTAGCCGAATTTCGTCGTGCCGAGCGTGAGCTGCAGAAGCAGATGGCCTTGCTTGAACAGCTGCAGGCCGACGCCAGCCTCCGGCGCGAAATGGAGTTCGAAGACAAGCTTAAGGCGCTGATGGCGGACTACGGCATGGATCTGGCGAAGGTGGTAGCCATCCTCAATCCGCCGCCGGTCGAGCTGGAGCCGCTTGCCCCGGCTTCCGTGAAGCAGCGCCGCCCCCGCCAGGTGAAGGTGTATGTGCAGCCAGCTACCGGCAAGCGTATCGAGACCAAGGGTGCGAACCATACCCAGCTCAAGGCATGGAGGGCTGAGTTTGGTGCTGAAGTGGTGGAGGGCTGGCGACTGGCCTGAGCCAACGCGGCCAAGCTTCGGGCAGCCTCACCCCGGCAGGGACTGACAGCTGCTCGACCTTCAGAAGCAGGCCAACAACAGCGGCCGTTAGTGCTGCGAAAAGCTGAGCTGATAGCTTGGCTCGACGGCAAAGTCATCCCGCGAGTAGGTGCTCCTCGAACCTGCCCCAGCGCTTGGCTGCAGCATCGACCGCAGCTACATGGGGCGCATCGAACGTGGCTAGGTGAACATCACCGTCGAGAAGCTGTACAATATGCGCCAGCATGCTGAGCTGTGATCCAGCTTCCCGCTTGCCTCCAGTGCGGGAGTTACGGGGCTAGTCGATTCTGGAACTCAGGAAAGTCCACAGCAGGCCATCGTCACGCTGTTCTTCTATCTTCCCGGCCAGCAGCACCTCATCGGCGGTAGGGTAATGACGCAACAGGCGACGCGCCTCAGTGCGCACGGCCTCAGGCAGTGTCTTGTCGCGAGACAAATCGACCAGAAACTCTCGGGTTTGAATGATCGAGCGGGTGCGCTCACTGGGCATCGTCATTCCGTTCTCCTTGCATAAATCTCATCTGGCTGAAGTGCTCTGCTTGGTCATTGGTGTATGGCGTCAGGCCGGCGGAGGGCCAGCCAGGGCCTTGCTCATCCAGGCGGGCATTTTGCAGGCCGCCAACTGCTTGAGTTCGGCCGGCGTCAGCTCGCTCTTGATCTTCGTTACTGAAGTCGAATTCACGCCTTTCCTGCCCAAGTAGAAGAGCGCTACAAGGGCCAGCCCCACCTTGGTTCCGGCATGCTGCAACTTTTCTGGGGAAACATGCCGGAGCCGTATCGTCAGGGCTCCGATTCGAATCTTTCGACTGGAGCCGCTCGTGTACAGCACAGGCTGTATTTGCATCTGGGTGCTCAGATGAAATGCCCTTGCAGCCTCGGCACCATGCACCTGGATCGTTTCGTGATTCTGCTTGGCGATGACCCGAATCACGGCCAAGGCACTGGGGCGGACACTGCCGACATACGGACTGATCTTCGGCCGCATGTAGATCCCGCGAGTGATCCGCTCCAGCTCGCCAGCGCTCACCAGCCGGGCTATCGCCTTGCCGACAGCAGAGCGTGCCCCCAGCCCTGCAAAACGTCGAGAGCTGAACGGTCGCCCCTTGGGCAGGTATTTCACCTGTTGCCAGAGGGTGGAGGCTATGGACATGGTGCATCCATGCGATCAGAGAGCGTGCCGCTCATGGGCGCCAACCAAATCTACATGCCGTACTTGCCGGTGTTGTCACCGCCGCCCAACCCGCTGGCCGTCGTCAGCAGCTTGTAGATCACCCTGGCGAGCGCCCGGCTCTTGGCCACATTGTCGAGCAATTCCAGCGACAGCTTTTCATGGTCGGTCATGGCATCGAGCGCGATGTCATCCACGCCCTTGGGGAACAGGCCGTGCATCACCTGTTCGGCGGGTTGGCTGTTGACCTGAACCATCACGTACTCCCAGGTGAAGCGGAGGAGAGTTCATTTGCCCGGGACGGCGAGCTATCCAAGAAAAGGTGCCAGTCCCAGAGGGCGGGGGGGCTGTCTGGCCCACTGGGCGAATGGCATCCCAAGGTGTTGATTCCAGTCTGACGTGCTCAGGCAGCCTCATCAAGAGGCTCGTCTATGCCAATCGCGGTCATCTTTGATGGAGTCGGCACTCTGCTCCGGATTCAAAGTGGTCTGCATCCCTACCCTCGACTGCTCAAGCTCGGCAAGGCCCGCGGCTGTAGTTCGCGCACAGACGACATCGATATCCTGAGGTATCGACCGCTGACGCTATCAGGCTCAACCCGATTTTTGGGGATGCGGGCCGCCTCGGATGAGTTGGCTGTTCTGGAGCAGGTACTTGCTGACGAGGTGGAGTGTATTGAGCCTTACCCGGGTGAACGCAATGCAGGCTGTCTGCTGCCGAACCGTGGGATCCGCGTGTGAGGGGGGGGGCGACTCTCGTCTCGGGAGAGCGGCCTCCGACCGACAGAAAGGCATGGCAGCCGTAGCCTGTGCGCTCCTCTAGCTCCCCATTTGAAAAGTCAACAGGCCATTGAGCAAGCGGACTCGCTCTTTACCAGTGCTTGCTGAGCTCGATCAACTGGTCGACCACATAACGGACCTTGGGTCTCAGGTGCGAGGTCTTCGGCCAGAGTGCGTAGATGTCCACCGGATCGGGCTCCAGTTCGGCCAGCACCTCCACCAGTCGTCCGGCAGTGATGTGCTGGTGGAACAGGTAGAGCGGCATCTGGCACAAGCCCAGGCCGGCCAGGGTGGCGTCGATCATGGCAGCGCCATCGCTGAACTGGTGGGTGGAGGGCGGGGTAAAGCGGATGTTCTGACCCTCGCTGCAAAGGCGCCAGGACAAGGGCAATCCACGCCTGAAACCGACGATGCAGTCATGCCGCTCCAGGCTGTGTAGCCCGTCGGGATAGCCCTGTCTCGCAAGGTATTCGGGAGAGCCGCAGATGACCCAGCGCTGGCTTGCCAACTTGCGCGCCACCAGATTGCTCTGGTCGCCGATTTCCCCGAAGCGGATCATCAGGTCGACACCTTCCTCGATGGGATCGATCAGGTGATCGCTGAAGGAGAGGCTCAACTTCAGACGCGGAAACTGTTTGGCCAGTGACAGCAGCATCGGCATGATCACCTGCCGACCGAAGGCCACCGGCATGTCCACGCGTAAGCGGCCGGCTGGCTCGTTGGCCCTGGGGCCGAGGCTGTCTTCGGCGCCCTTGATTTCATCCAGTGCCGCCGCGCAGGCGGCGAAATAGGCCTCGCCGTCGGCGGAGAGGCGAATGCGCCGGGTCGTGCGGTGGAACAACTGGGTTCCCAGCCGTTCCTCCAGCCTGGAGATTGCCTTGCCCACCGCCGACTTGCAGACGCCAAGATGCTCGGCGGCCTCGGTGAAACTGGAGGAGCGGGCGGCGGTGACGAAGGTGATGACTCCGTTCAGCGATTCGATCTGCATCATTCGGCGTTCTTATGTTGACTTATTTTCTACTCAGTTAAGAGTTTTTGCCTGTTTATCTGAATATTTGTCGACTATAGCATGATCCCCCATCAGGATTGGCGCCTTGGAACAAGGGCCACCCTTCGATAGCCCCATCTACCACCGGAGTCATCAATGACCACTGCAGACAAGCAGAAGCACGCCCTGATCCTTGGCGCATCGCGAGGCCTCGGCCTCGGGCTGGTTCAGAAATACCTGGAGCAAGGCTGGAAAGTCTTGGCGACCGAGCGTGCTCCGGGGCCGGACACTCGTCTGGGGCAACTGGCCGAGAAATCCTATCAGGCACTGCGTGTGGAGCAGCTCGACATCAATGACCAGAAGCAGATCGAACAGCTTGCCGAGAAGCTGAAAGGTGCCACTTTCGATCTGCTGTTTGTGGTCGCCGGTGTGAGCGACGATCCGCAGCAGCTGTCCAGCCAGATCAGCAACGACGAGTTTGCCCACCTCATGCTGACCAACGCCCTCAGCCCTATGCGAGCGCTCGAAGCCTTCAGTGCCAATGTTCCTGCCGAGGGGGTCGTGGCCGTCATGTCTTCCGCCCTGGGTAGCGTCAGCACCAACACTGAAGGTGGCTACGAGTCCTATCGGGCCAGCAAGGCCGCACTGAACTCGCTTCTGCGCAGTTTCAGCGCGCGCAAGAAGGATGAGCGGACCTACATTGCCATGATGCCGGGCTGGGTACGCACTGACATGGGAGGCCCAGACGCTCCCGTCGAGATCGAGGACAGCACCGATGGCATGGCCAAGGCCATTGCCGCACGCCAGGGTAACGCTGGCGTGTTCTTCATCGACTTCCAGGGCAACGAAATCGCCTGGTGATGGCTATGGTGGCGGGCATTTCCCGCCCGCCTCTGGCGATCCAGGCAAGGACATTGTCCGGCAACCGTCAAGTCTGCCCGCGCGCCTTCTTGGCCCGGCATGAAGAAACGCGGCCTGAAAGGCCTGCAGGGTAAATACATGAAGGTCTTTGTCACTGGGGTCACGGGCTACATCGGCGGTTCCGTTGCGATGCGATTGCTTGAGGCGGGACATTCGGTGCGCGGCATGGCGCGAAATGAGGGACAGTTCGACGCCCTGCGTGCCCTCGGTATCGAGCCCGTACATGGCGGTCTCGACGATACTCAACTGCTGATGCGGGAAGCGCGAGCCGCTGACGCCGTCATCAATGCAGCCAGCAGCGATCACCGTGGCGCGGTGGAGTCGCTGCTCGCGGCGCTCGCCGGGAGCGGCAAGGCGCTTCTGCACACCAGCGGCTCCAGCGTTGTGGGGGATGCGGCAGCAGGCGCCCGGCTCAATGGCAAGGTCTACGACGAGCACACGCCTCTTGATGTCATGCCGGAGAAGTCCGCACGCCACGCTCTGGATACTCTCGTCTGCCAAACCGAGGGGGTGCGGGGCATCGTGCTGTGCAACAGCCTGATCTATGGCCGGGGCAGAGGCTTGCAGCGCGACAGCGTGCAGGTTCCGGCTCTGGTCAGCCAGGCGCAGGAAAGCGGTGTGGTCCGGACGGTCGGGCCGGGCCTCAATCGCTGGTCGACCATTCATGTCGAGGACATGAGCGACCTTTACCTGCTGACGCTTGAGCAGGCGAAGGGGAGGGGATTCTATTTCGTCGAGAACGGCGAATCGTCCTTTGCCGAGATAGCCCAGTCTATCGCCCAGCGCCTCGGCATTTCTCGTATCGAGCAATGGACCGAAGCGGAAGCGATCAGCTATTGGGGGCTCAACAAGGCGCGCTATTCGCTCGGTTCGAACAGCCGCGTGCGCGCCACGCGGGCTCGCGAGGAGCTCGGCTGGAAGCCCCGCCACCCGTCGGTCATCCAATGGATCCTGGAAAACATCTGACCGGCGTTGTCTGAATCCCGCCTCAATAAATGCGGCGTCACGGGACCTGAATCATTCACCACGAATACCGAAGGCAAACCATGAGCGATGTAATCGTCAATATCTTCAATCTGAGTCTCGAGCCTAAAAACTTTCCGGCCCTCAAGGCGCTGGTCGCGGAGATCGTCGAAGCCACCCGCCAGGAACCGGGTACCTTGACCTACGAGTACAGCGTGAGTAGCGACCAGCGTTCGGTTCACATCATCGAACGCTATCGCTCCGAAGGGTTAGTTGCGCACATCGACCAGACCTTCGCCCCTTTTGCCAAGCGCTTCCTTGACCTGGTTACGGTCACCGGCCTGGTTGTCTATGGCAACCCGGACGCCAAGGCACGTAAACGCTTGGATGGCTTCGGTGCGGTTTACATGACCCCGTTCGACGGCTTCACTCGCTGAGTGATGCGGGGCAGGGCGGAGACGACCTGGCTTGTTGAAGCAGTATTTTTTCCAGCTCCGACCAAGGCTTGTCACTGAGCATCAATCGGGGGCATTTGCAAACCCGCAGGTTTGTTACTGCGGGAGCCTCAATTCTGCGGGTTTGATTCTCTTCCTCAAGGCCTCCAGCGCGAAACGTCAAGAGGGCTTAGGCCATCAAGACCCAGGATGGTGAAGATTTCCACGACTCGCTTCCCGGTTAATTGCAATGCTGCTCCGCTTATGTGAGCAGCATTGCACCACAGGTCTTCTACGGTAAATTACATTCAGATGTGACGTAGAAAGCCCGCATCACAACCAGGTTCCGCCCTGGCGTTCATCCGGCTCGTTGAGATCGCTAGCGTCGAAGCCGTGGATCCAATCGAGGTGATGCAGCATGGCATCATGTGATGCAAGACGTGCATCGCGCCGATCCCTCTCTTCACCCGGTGGCAAGTGCAACATATCGCCAGTGGTCACGGACGCATACACAACCTTGCGCGCCCGGCCACGACGCAGTCGCTCGTAACGTTCAAAGGTTTCTGCAATCGACGCGGAACCCGCAGCGGCAATGCAGTCAGCAAGGACCACGGCATCCTCGATCGACTGGTTGGCACCCTGTCCATGGTGCGGTACTAGGGAATGTGCGGCATCACCGAGCAGCGTTACCCGACCTTTGCTCCAGCGGCCAAGGGTCATACGATAAACCATTCCCCAGCGCTGATTGACTGTCTTCAATGTGTTCGAAGCAATCATCTCGACGAGAGCAGGATGCCAGTCCTTGAAGAGGCGTAGCTGTTCGCCGTCGTCTGTAGGCGCGGTCGACTGTTTTAGTGGCCAGGTCGTCGGAGTGCGTTCTACGAGAAAGAAATTGATGTCTCCTTTCCTGTCTCCGCCGATCGGGTAGTGAAGACAGTGGCCGGACTCACCCATCCAGAATTGAATGGCGGTCGGATCAGGCATGCTCGGTAGTTTATCGATTGGAACAATCCCACGAAAAGCTGTGTATCCCGCGTATATGTAATCCTCATAGCCGAGCATCAAATTCCGTACGGTGGAACGCACTCCGTCAGCACCGATGACTATATCAGCTTCCGCTTTGCTGCCATCCTTGAAATGTAGCACTACCTGTTCGCCAGTATCATCGATATTTACTAGGCGTTTATTCAGGTGGATGCGTTCCATGCCCACCTTGGTGGAGAGAATCCTTTGCAACTCGGCCCGGTGGATGCCGAGATAGGGGCCGCCGAAAAGGTCTCGATACGCCTGCCCCCCGGCGTGCCTGCCGATTTCACGGCCAGTTTTTCCGTCCCGGTAGATCAAAGCAGAAATTTCAAACGCAGCCTCGTCGAACTCCTCGCCCAAACCCCAGTGGTTGTAATAAAAACGCGTGGCATTGGCGGATAATGCGACCGCGGCACCCACCTCACGCAATTCCTCCGCTTGCTCGTATATGTCAACGTCGATACCGTGGTGGCGCATCGCAATCGCAAAGGTCAAGCCACCGATACCGCCACCGACCACAGCAATGCGGCGTATTTTATTGGTTTCTTTTTCATTCATAATTATTATCTCTTTATTATTAGGGGTTGGCGAAAGTTGATATGGTACGAATGGCATCATGCTGAGGCATTTAACAAGGGGCGGTGAGTTGCAGCGTCTCATGCCGTGGCGTGAGATCCCGCTCTGACCACACTCCCATTAATGATGCCTTGGGTGAAAAATAGAGAAGGCTGCTATATAAGTAAATAAGCGAAGTTGTATAGCCTTCATCACTGGTATGAATATTGTGGAGGGAGTATGCAACTGCATTTGTCAAGGCCGATGTAAAACTGACCCACCTGGGCTAACCTCGCGGCCTTGTCGAGGATGCTCATGTTGACCCAGGAGCAAGCAGTGGAGTTCAGGGTATTGCCCCCTTAGGGGCGCAGCATTCGGCAGATCGCCACGACGCTGGGCGTGTACCGCAATACCGTCCGGCGCTAGCTCAAGGAGCCCTAGTTGCGCGTTGTTCAGCGCTGTTCGACAACATAAAGACGGTCGTCCTGGAGTGCGACGCCTATGGCGACGCCAGCCACCGCTTCCACCCCGGCCTGTTCCAGATGGCCGACGGCCTGGGCGTTCGCATCCGCCTGTGCTGCCCGTACTGGGCACGCACCAAGGGCAAGGTCAAGCGCTTCCCCCCCCCTACCTGCGTGAGAGCTTCTACAAACCCTTGCGCAGCCGGGTGAACTCCGCGGGCCTGCTGATGGATTGCGGGACGGCCAATCGACTGGTCGGCGACTGACTGGTCGAAGTGGCCAATGTACGTGTGCACGTTACGCTCGGTGAACGTCCGATTGACCGCTGGCGTTGGGAGCGGGGCCTGCTGCCATCCTTGCCGCAGGCCCCACGGCAGGAGTGGGTACCGTTGCTGGGCGACTGACCACGGCTCGTACCGCATGAGTCCTTGCAGCATCCTCTGTCGCTCTACGAGTCGATCCGGGAGGCCTGCGCATGAACCTGCAACACCAGCGCATCGCCGAACTGTGCCCGGCCCTCAAGCTCGAGCGCGTCGCCGATCACTGCCCGGTGCTGGCCCAGCAGGCAGGGAGGAGTTCAGCTTCGGCGACTTCCTGGCGCAACTGCTGCGAACCGAGCAGAGCTTTCGCCAGCAACGCAGCTGCAAGCTGCTGACGCGAATGGCCTGTTTATCGGCGTTCAAGATGCTGGAGGAGTACGACTTCGGCTTCAGTCCCGGCGTGCCCAAGACACTGCTGCATGAGTTGGCAGTGCTGGCGTTCGTCGAGCGTACCGAGAACATCGTGCTGATCGGCCCCTCGGGAGTCGCCAATGCGCATCTGGCCATTGCTCTGGGCTATCGGGCGACGCAGAGCATCATCATGACCCGTTTATCGATCATGGTTCTCTCTCCTGCGGTGGATTAGTCAAGCTTCAGAAGTGGTCGCAACCACTGGACGAAATCGCTGACTTCTTCACTGATGACTTCGTGGCCCATGTCATAAATGTGGGTCTGATGCGGGACCCCCAAGCGCTCCAGCCATGCATCTGCCTGCTCGGCCCAGCTCAGCGGGAGTTTGTCGTCATGCTTCCCGTGAGCAACGAAGGCGGACAAGGAGCGCAACGCTTCCCGAGGGGCAATGTGTGGCTCCAGCTCCGGCAGTATCCGACCGCTGAGCAAGCCGAAGCCCGCTACACAGTTGGGGGCGCTCAGTCCGACACTGGAGCTGAGGATGCCGCCCTGGCTGAAGCCGGCGATGACCGTCGGCATCTGGGGTTGCGACTGGATGAAGCGCAGTAACCGATTACGGCTTGCCTCCGCTTGATCTGCCTGGATTACCGGCCCTGTACTGGTGAAGTTGACCTGGAACCAGGCAAAGCCTTGCGGGGCGATCTGCAGTGGCGCACGCAGCAAAATTAGATCTAGTGCAGGTGGAAGGAAGCGTGCGAGCCCAGCAAGGTTGCTTTCGTTGCCGCCTACCCCGTGGAGCAGTAGCAGGCGCGCGCGAGGGACATCAGAATTGGTCGCGCGTCGGTAGTACAGGCCGGATTGCGGTTCATGCTGCAATTCAGAGAACGCGATGTTTTGAGTCATAGCGATATCGTCTCGTGTGTGAATGGCTGTTGGGACGGGGTGCTGAACAGGTAGCTGTCCATCGCCAGCACGCCGTAGGCTACGCCCCCCTCTAGCACCTCCAGTTCATAGTCACTGCCGGCGGCACCAAGGGCTACGAACAGCGGTAGAAAGTGCTCGTCGCTAGGATGCGCTCGTTCGGCTTCCGGGGCGTTCTGCCGATAGTCGAGCAGTGTCTGCAGATCGCCTTTTCGCAATGCATCGGCAGTCCAGTCGGCAAAGCGCGTCACATAGTCCGACGCAGGCCCGTGCTGGCCACGGAACTCGTAGAGATTGTGAGTCAGGCTTCCCGAGCAGATGATCAGTACACCGGCTTCCCGCAAGGGTTGCATGGCCTGTCCGAAACGCCAGGCCCCTGCCGGGTCGAGCGGGAGCGGAAGGGAAACCTGAACGACTGGAATATCAGCTGCCGGCACCAGGTGGAGCAGGGGAACCCAGGCCCCATGGTCGAGTCCCCGGCGGGGATCGGTGATTGCCGGGAAGCCTGCATCGCTCAGCAGTCCGCGGATCCGCTCCGCCAGATCCGGGTTTCCAGGCGCCGGATAGCTGAGCCTGTACAAGGCCTCCGGAAAACCGCCAAAGTCGTGAATGGTCTCCGGCGCGGCACTGCTGCTGATGCGCACACTGCCTCGGGTCATCCAGTGCGGGGAGACCACCAGGATCGCCGTCGGACGCGACAAGTCGCGCCCCAGTTCGGCCAAGCGCGCTCCGGCAATGCCGGGGTCAAGGGCGAAGGTCGGGGCGCCGTGGGAGACGAACAGTACGGGGTAAGCGTGACACATGCTGTTGGCTCCGGTTGCAGTTACTTGTGAATCCAGGTGGGGGCGATGGATGTGCCCATCCCAGCCCCATAACCCAGGTAGATGTTCAGGCCCGCGAGTGGCTCGAGGTAGCGCGCGTTGGTCAGACCGCCGGCATCGATAACGTCGAAGCCAAGGCTCTGGGCCAGGGAAATGGCTGTCTGCTTCGCGCGCTCGCTGTTGCTGGCGACGAGCACACTGCTGCGCTGACCGTTGGCGAAAATCGGGCCATCGGCCAGCACCTGGGCGAACAGGGTGTTGAATGCCTTGACCAGCTGAATATTGGGGAATGCCTTGGCGATCTCTTCGGCTGCACTGCTACTGTGGCCGATGGTCAGACCCATGTAGTCCGGGGTTAGCGGGTTAGTGATGTCGATCACCACCTTGCCGCTGAGATCGCCCAAGCTACGCAGCGCCTCGATGGCGTCGGTATAGGCGGTAGCGACTATGACTACCTCGCTGTCTCCCAGGGCCTGTGCAGCAGGGTAGGCCTCGATCTGAGGGTATTGGTTGGCAAGCGCCTGCGCCTTACTGAGGTCGCGCCCCGTAATGCGGACTTTGTGCCCCGCCCGGGACAGTTGACGGGCGAAGGCGGAACCCATGTTGCCACTGCCGATAAGCGTAATGTTCATGCCAGCCTCTTGAGGAGTTCGCTGAAAGGTGGGCTCAGTTTATAGGTTCATCAGCCGAGATAAAGGTGGTTGAATGTGACTTATAGTTCCGATTAGTGAGACAAATATGGATCGCGCACTGGAAATGCAGGTGTTCTGCACGGTCGTTGAAAAAGGCAGCTTCATCGCTGCGGTAGAGCCGTTGAATATGTCCAAGGCGGCGGTCTCGCGACACGTCAATGCGCTGGAGGCGCGTCTTGGTGCCCGCCTTCTGCATCGCACCACACGCCGGCTTTCTCTGACCGAAGAAGGGCGGGCTTTCTACCATCAGGCACGAGAAGTGCTCGGCTTGATGGAGCAGGCCGAGAGTTCGGTGTCCTCCGGTTCACTGGTGCCCAGCGGCCTGTTGCGCGTCAACGCGCCGGTCAGCTTTGGCGTGCAGCACCTGGCGCCGCTGTGGGCCGGCTTCATGAATGCATACCCGAAGATTGAACTGGATATCACCCTGAATGATCGGGTTGTGGACCTTGTTGATGAAGGGTTTGATATGGCGGTGCGCATCGCCCGCCTGGAAAGCTCATCGCTGGTCGGGCGACGCCTTGCGGCCACGCGAATGCGCCTTTGCGCTGCGCCAGCTTACTTGGCCAGGCATGCGCCACTGTCGAGCCCGGCTGATCTCGCCGCCCATAAAGTGATCGCCTACAGCAATTTTGCGACCCGCAATGAGTGGAGTTTCACAGGTCCGCATGGTGAGACTCGCGTGCAGACGCGCCCTGCGGTGCGTTGCAACAACGGTGATACCTGTCGAGCGATTGCCCTCGATGGTGGCGGGATCTTGTTGCAGCCCAGCTTCATGCTTCACGATGACCTGCGTCGGGGGGAGTTGGTGGAAATTCTCCCGGAGTATCGCTCTGTCGAACTCGGCATCTATGCGGTATACCCTTCACGCAAGCAACTGGCGCCGAAGGTCCGAGCACTCATCAACTATCTGGCTGAGCGTTTCAGCGAGACCAACTGGGGCGATTGACGGGGGCGGACGCCTTGGCTAAGGGTTTCCAAGGCGTCTGATGATCAGGTCAGGAGAGGGCTGCATTGTGGACGTGTGCGAGTACCTGGAGCGGCAGGTGGGCTAATCACGGCGCAGAGGCGCGATGCTGATCTAGACTCCAAAGGGCTTGAAGGGGGTTGCCTTCATCGGCTTCAAGCTGCTTGCAAGGTACGCAGGGAAATCTAGCTCAGCAAGGAAAACCACTCCTCAAATCATAGGTGCTGATTCAGTCACAACTCCAGGTTGCCCGTACACGCAAAAAAGCCGGCGCAGCCCAAAGACGGCACCGGCTGTCCGACACAACGGTTCAGTCCACCGCCTTGACCATGTCCTCGACCACCTTCTTGGCGTCGCCGAACACCATCATGGTCTTGTCCATGTAGAACAGTTCGTTGTCCAGGCCGGCGTAGCCGCTGGCCATCGAGCGCTTGTTGACGATCACGGTGCGCGCCTTGTACGCATCGAGGATCGGCATGCCGGCGATCGGCGACTTCGGATCGGTCTTCGCCGACGGGTTGACCACGTCGTTGGCGCCGAGCACCAGCACCACGTCGGCCTGGCCGAACTCGGGGTTGATGTCCTCCATCTCGAACACCTGCTCGTAGGGCACCTCGGCCTCGGCCAGCAGCACGTTCATGTGCCCCGGCATGCGCCCGGCCACCGGGTGGATGGCGTACTTCACGGTGACGCCGCGGTGGGTCAGCTTCTCGGTCAGCTCCATCAGCGCGTGCTGGGCGCGCGCCACCGCCAGGCCGTAGCCGGGGACGATGATCACCGTGTCGGCATTGCCGAGGAGGAAGGCGGCATCATCCGCCGAGCCGCTCTTCACCGGGCGCTGCTCCTGGCTGCCGGCCACTACCGCACCGGCTTCGGCGCCGAAGCCGCCGAGGATCACGTTGAAGAACGAGCGGTTCATCGCCTTGCACATGATGTAGGAGAGGATCGCACCGCTCGAACCCACCAGCGAACCGGCGATGATCAGCATCGAGTTGTTCAGCGAGAAGCCGATGCCGGCCGCCGCCCAGCCCGAGTAGCTGTTGAGCATCGACACCACCACCGGCATGTCGGCGCCGCCGATCGGGATGATGATCAGCACGCCGATGACGAAGGCCAGCGCCACCAGCACGGCAAACGCCGTGAGATCACCGCTGAAGGTGAAGGCCAGGCCGAGGCCGAGGATGGCGAGACCGACCGCCAGGTTCAGCCAGTGCTGGCCGGCGAACTGCACCGGGGCGCCCTGGAACAGGCGGAGCTTGTATTTGCCGGACAGCTTGCCGAAGGCGATCACCGAACCGGAGAAGGTGATGGCGCCGATGGCTGCACCGAGGAACAGCTCCAGGCGGTTGCCGGCCGGAATGGCGTCGCCCAGCTGCGCAACGATGCCCAGCGACTGCGGCTCCACCACGGCCGCCACGGCGATGAACACCGCGGCCAGGCCGATCATGCTGTGCATGAAGGCGACCAGTTCGGGCATCTTGGTCATCTCCACGCGCTTGGCCATGATCGTGCCGGCGCTGCCGCCGAGCAGCAGGCCGAGGATCACGTAGCCGATACCGGCGCCTTCGCCCATCAGCGCGCCGAGCTTGTAGATCAGGCCGACGGTGGTGAGCACGGCGATGGCCATGCCGACCATGCCGAACAGGTTGCCGCGCCGCGAGCTGGTCGGGTGCGACAGGCCCTTGAGCGCCTGGATGAAGCAGATGGACGCCACCAGGTACAGCAGGGTGATCAGGTTCATACTCATCTCAGTGCGCCTCCGCCTTGGCCGGCTTGTCTTTCTTCTTGAACATTTCCAGCATGCGCCGGGTGACCAGGAAGCCGCCGAACACGTTGACCGCGGCCAGCGCCACGGCCAGGGTGCCCATGGTCTTGCCCAGGCCGGTTTCGGTCAGCGCCGCGGCGAGCATGGCGCCGACGATGACGATGGCGGAAATGGCGTTGGTCACTGCCATCAGCGGGGTGTGCAGCGCCGGGGTGACGTTCCACACCACGTGGTAGCCGACGTAGATCGCCAGCACGAAGATGATCAGGTTGTAGAGACCGTCGGAAATCGGGTCCATGGTGTTGTCCTTGTAATCAGGTGAGCGATCAGGCCGCGTTGCGGCGCACCAGCTGACCGCCTTCGCACATCAGGCAGGCGGCGACGATGTCGTCTTCGCGGTTGAGCTGGAAGTTGCCGTCCTGGTCGAGGATCAGCTTGAGGAAATCCAGCAGGTTGCGCGCATACAGGGCCGAGGCATCCGCCGGCACCAGCGCCGGCAGGTTGGTGTGGCCGACGAGGGTCACGCCGTGCTTGAGCACCACCTGGTCGACGACCGTCAGCGGGCAGTTGCCGCCCTGCGCCGCGGCCAGGTCGATCACCACCGAACCCGGTTTCATCTCGGCGACGGTGGCCGCGTGCAGCAAGGTCGGCGCCTGGCGCCCGGGGATCAGCGCGGTGGTGATGACGATGTCGGCCTGTTTGGCGCGCTCGTGCACCGCCTTGGCCTGGCGCTCCATCCACGACGCCGGCATCGGCCGGGCGTAGCCGCCGACGCCCTGGGCGCACTCGCGCTCCTCGTCGGTCTCGAACGGCACGTCGACGAACTTGGCGCCGAGCGACTCGATCTGCTCCTTGACTGCCGGACGCACGTCCGAGGCCTCGATCACCGCGCCGAGGCGCTTGGCCGTGGCGATCGCCTGCAGGCCGGCGACGCCGGCGCCGAGCACCAGCACGCGGGCGGCCTTCACCGTGCCGGCGGCGGTCATCAGCATCGGCATGAAGCGCGGGTAGTGGTTGGCGGCGAGCATCACCGCCTTGTAGCCGGCGATGTTGGCCTGCGAGGACAGCACGTCGAGGCTCTGCGCGCGCGAGGTGCGCGGCGCGGCCTCGAGGGCGAAGGCGGTGATGCCGTGCTCGGTCATGCGCGCCAGGTTGGCGTTGTCGAACGGATTGAGCATGCCGACCAGCACGGCGCCGGGCTGCATCAGCGCCAGCTCGTCCGAGCTGGGTGCCACCACCTTGAGCACCAGCTCGGCGCCGAAGGCGTCGGTCGCGGTGCCGATGCGGGCGCCGGCGGCGACATAGGCGTCGTCAGGAACGCTGGCCTGGATGCCGGCGCCCGACTGGACGACGACCTGGTGGCCCTGGCCGACGAGTTTCTTCACCGTTTCCGGCGTGACGGCCACGCGGGTTTCGCCGGCGTGGGTTTCGAGGGGGATTCCAACCTTCATTTCATCTCCTTGGATAGATCATGAAGCGCGCCGATAGCACGGCGCGTGCAGAAAATGTCTCCCTGGCCGCGAGCGGCAAGGGATGGCGGTCCTGGGCATTGGTGGTGTGCCAAATCACATGTTGGGGTAGGTGGGCCCGCCGGTGCCCTCCGGAGTCACCCAGGTGATGTTCTGCGCCGGGTCCTTGATGTCGCAGGTCTTGCAGTGCACGCAGTTCTGCGCGTTGATCTGGAAGCGCTGGCTGCCGTCGTCGTTGCCGACGATCTCGTACACTCCGGCCGGGCAGTAGCGCTGCGCCGGCTCGTCGTACAGCGGCAGGTTCTTCGCCAGCGGGATGCTCGGATCGGTGAGCTTCAGGTGGCAGGGCTGGTCTTCCTCGTGGTTGGTGTTGGAGAGGAACACCGAGGACAGCTTGTCGAAGCTCAGCTTGCCGTCCGGCTTGGGATACTCGATGCGCTGCGACTGGGCGGCCGGCTTCAGGCAGGCATGGTCCGGCTTGTTGTCGTGCAGGGTCAGCGGGATCTTGCCGCCGAACAGGTTCTGGTCGACGAAGTTGAACGCGCCGCCGAGGATGGCGCCGAACTTGTGCATCGCCGCGCCGAAGTTGCGGCTGCGGAACAGCTCGTCGTACAGCCAGCTGTCCTCGAAGGCCTTGACGTAGTTGTTCAGCTCGTCGCCGCCCTCGCGGCCGACGGCCAGCGCCTCGACGATGGCATCGGCGGCCAGCATGCCGGACTTCATCGCGGTATGGCTGCCCTTGATCTTGGCGAAGTTGAGGGTGCCGGCGTCGCAGCCGATCAGCGCGCCGCCCGGGAACACCATCTTCGGCAGCGAGTTGAGGCCGCCCTTGCAGATGGCGCGCGCGCCGTAGGAAATGCGCTTGCCGCCTTCCAGGTACTGCCTGATCACTGGGTGGTGCTTGTAGCGCTGGAACTCGTCGAACGGCGACAGGTGCGGGTTGCTGTAGGACAGGTCGACGATCAGGCCGACCACCACCTGGTTGTTCTCCAGGTGGTAGAGGAAGGAGCCGCCCGGGTTCTCGTCGTTGAGCGGCCAGCCGGCGGTGTGCACCACCAGGCCCTGCTCGTGCTTGGCCGGGTCGATCTCCCACAGCTCTTTGATGCCGATGCCGTAGTGCTGGGCGTCGGCCTGGCTGTCCAGGCGGTACTGCTTGATCACCTGCTTGCCGATATGGCCGCGGCAGCCCTCGGCGAACAGGGTGTACTTGGCGCGCAGCTCCATGCCCGGGGTGTACAGGCCGTCCTTGGGCTTGCCCGCGTGGTCGACACCGAGATCGCCGGTGACGATGCCGCGCACCACGCCCTGGTCGTCGATCAGCGCTTCCTGGGCGGCGAAGCCCGGGTAGATCTCCACGCCGAGGCCCTCGGCCTGCTGGGCCAGCCAGCGGCACAGGTTGCCCAGCGAAATGATGTAGTTGCCCTCGTTGTGCATGGTCTTGGGCACGGCGAAGTCGGGGATGCGGGTGGCGGCGTCGGCACTCTTCAGCAGATAGATGTCGTCGCGCTTGACCGGGGTGTGCAGCGGGGCGCCGAGGGCCTGCCAGTCGGGGAACAGCTCGTTCAGGGCGCGCGGCTCGAACACCGCGCCGGAGAGGATGTGGGCGCCGACTTCGGAGCCTTTCTCCACCACGCAGACGCTGAGCTCCTGGCCGGCTTCGGCGGCCTTCTGCTTCAGGCGGCAGGCGGCGGACAGACCGGCGGGGCCGGCTCCGACGATGACCACGTCGAATTCCATGTATTCGCGTTGCATTGTTTGACCTCAATTCTCTTCGCAGAAAACCTGCAGGCAAAAAAATGGGCAACCCGACGAGTTGCCCAAGTCCTCAGGCACACGATCAGTGCCGGAGCCAAATCCGCGGCTTGTGCCGCGAGGAGGATCAGGCGAGCAGGGCAGTCAGTTCCGGTATCGCCTCGAACAGGTCGGCGATTAGGCCGTAGTCGGCGACCTGGAAGATCGGTGCCTCCTCGTCCTTGTTGATCGCGACGATGACCTTGGAATCCTTCATGCCGGCCAGGTGCTGGATGGCGCCGCTGATGCCGACGGCGATGTACAGCTGCGGCGCGACGATCTTGCCGGTCTGGCCGACCTGCATGTCGTTGGGCACGAAGCCGGCGTCCACCGCGGCGCGCGAGGCACCGACGGCGGCGCCGAGCTTGTCGGCCAGGCCGTAGAGCAGCTGGAAGTTGTCGCCGCTCTGCATGCCGCGGCCACCGGAGATCACCACCTTGGCGGCGGTCAGCTCGGGGCGTTCGGACTTGGCCAGCTCCTCGCCGATGAAGGCGGAGACCCCGGCATCGCAGGAAGCACCGACGGCCTCGATGCTCGCGCTGCCACCCTCGGCGGCCACCGCGTCGAAGCCGGTGGTGCGCACGGTGATCACCTTGACCGCTGCGGACGACTGCACGGTGGCGATGGCGTTGCCGGCATAGATCGGTCGCTGGAAGGTGTCGGCGTCGATCACCTTGACGATCTCGGAGATCTGGTCGACGTCCAGCAGGGCGGCGACGCGCGGCAGGTAGTTCTTGCCGTTGGTGGTGGCCGGGGCCAGCACATGGCTGTAACCACGCGCCAGCTCGACGATCAGCGGCGCGACGTTTTCCGGCAGCTGGTGGGCGAAGGCGGCGCTGTCGGCGAGCAGCACCTTGGCCACGCCCGAGACCTGGGCGGCGGCCTCGCTCAGGGCGCCACAGCCGTTGCCGGCGACCAGCAGGTGGATGTCGCTCCCGATCTGCTGGGCAGCGGCCACGGTGTTGAGGGTGGCGGCGGCCAGGGCGACGTTGTTGTGTTCGGCAATGACGAGAATGGCCATCAGATCACCTTCGCTTCGTTCTTCAGTTTGTCGACCAGTTCGGCCACCGACTTGACCTTGATGCCGGCGCTGCGCGCGGCGGGGGCCTCGACCTTGAGGGTCTTCACGGTCGAGGCGGTGGAGACGCCGAGCGCGTCGGGGGTGAGCACGTCGAGCGGCTTCTTCTTGGCCTTCATGATGTTGGGCAGCGAGGCGTAGCGCGGCTCGTTGAGGCGCAGGTCGGTGGTGACGATGGCCGGCAGCTTGAGGGCCACGGTCTGCAGGCCGCCGTCGATCTCGCGGGTGACGTTGACGCTGTCACCGGCGACCTCGACCTTGGAGGCGAAGGTGCCCTGGGCGAAGCCGGTCAGCGCAGCGAGCATCTGCCCGGTCTGGTTGTTGTCGCTGTCGATGGCCTGCTTGCCGGTGATGACCAGCTGCGGCTGCTCCTTGTCGACCACGGCCTTGAGCAGCTTGGCGACGGCCAGCGAGCCCAGTTCCTCGTTGGACTCGACCAGCACGGCGCGGTCGGCGCCGAGGGCCAGGGCAGTGCGCAGTTGCTCCTGGGCGGTGTTGGCGCCCACGGAGACGGCGACGATTTCAGTGGCGATGCCCTTTTCCTTGAGGCGCACGGCCTCTTCCACGGCGATTTCGCAGAAGGGGTTCATGGACATTTTCACGTTGGCGAGGTCAACGCCGGAGTTATCCGCCTTGACGCGGACTTTGACGTTGTAGTCGGCCACGCGTTTGATGGCGACGAGTATTTTCATGGCAGCCTCCAGAAAGGAAAGAGGGCCGGAGCGGCAAAGGCGGCTCCGGCGCAAGAGCAGCGTCAGAGATCGCCGAGTTGCTCGATGACACCTTGGGCCTTGAGCTCGGCAAGGCGGACGTCATCCAGCCCGAGACGGCGCTTGAGCACGTCATCGGTGTGCTCACCGAGTTGCGGTGCCGGACGCTGGTACTCCACCGGGGTGTCGGACAGTTTGACCGGGCTACCGACCATGCGGAATCCGGGGTTCAGAGCATGGGGAATGTCGACCAGCATGTCGCGGGCCAGCACCTGCGGCTCGTCCAGGGCCCGGCCGATGTCATTGATCACACCGACCGGCACCTTGACCGCATGGATTCTGGTAACCCAGTTGTCGGCCGTATCACTCAGAAAGTGTTCGGCCAGCTTCCCGACGAGCACCACACGGTTACGCACTCGATCAGCGTTCTTGGTGAACCTCAAGTCCCGGGGCAGTTCCGGCAAGCCGATAGCCTCGCACAACGCGACAAACTGGCTGTCGTTGCCGCAGGCGATGATGAAATCCCTATCGCTGGCGGAGAACACCTGGTACGGCACGATATTGACGTGGGCGTTGCCCAGTCGGCCGGGCGAGCGCCCGGTGCTGAGGTAGTTCTGGCTCTGGTTGCCGAGCATCGCCACCTGCACGTCCAGCAGCGCCATGTCGCAATGCTGGCCACGTCCGGTTTTCTCGCGCGCAAGTAACGCGGCCTGGATGGCTATGACGGAATACAGGCCGGTCATCACGTCCGACACTGCGACACCCACTTTCTGCGGGCCGGCCCCGGGCACGCCATCCTTCTCGCCGGTGATGCTCATCAGGCCGCCCATGCCCTGGATGATGAAGTCGTAGCCGGGCTCTTCCGCACGCGGGCCCGTCAGCCCGAAGCCGGTGATGGAGCAGTACACCAGGCGCGGATTGAGCTTCGCCAGGTTCTCGTAGTCCAGCCCGTACTTGGCCAGCGAACCGGCCTTGTAGTTCTCGATCAGCACATCGCATTCGCAAGCCAGGGCACGTACCAGCGCCTGGCCTTCGGGAGTCGCGAGGTTCAATGCCACCGACAGCTTGTTGCGGTTGGTCGATTGGTAATAGGAAGCTTCGGGACTGTCCGCGCCATCCGCGGTCTTCATGAAGGGCGGCCCCCAGCCGCGGGTGTCGTCGCCCACGCCAGGCCGCTCGATCTTGATCACTTCCGCTCCCAGATCCGCCAGCACTTGGCCGCACCAGGGGCCGGCTAGTACGCGGCTGAGGTCGAGTACGCGATATCCGCTTAATGCACCCATTTTTATCTCACCTTCTTTAGCTGCGCAGTCACACGCGCTCAATGACCATCGCCAGCCCTTGGCCGACTCCGATGCACAAACTCACCACAGCGTAACGCTGGCCGCTGCGCTGCAACTGCCGCGCAGCGCTCAGCGCCAGGCGCGCGCCGGACGCACCCAGCGGGTGGCCCACAGCAATGGCTCCGCCGTTGGGGTTGACCCGCGGATCGTCGAAGGCCACCCCTAGAGCGCTCAGGCAGCCGAGCACCTGGGAGGCGAAGGCCTCGTTGATCTCGATGATGTCCATATCCGCCAGGCCGAGCCCGGCCCGGGCCAAGGCCTTGTTGATTGCCTCCACCGGACCGACGCCCATGATGCGCGGCTCCACACCCACCGCTGCGGCCGACAGCACGCGCGCCATAGGCACCAGGCCATAACGCTCACCCGCTGCTGCGGACCCGATCAGCAGCGCGGCAGCGCCGTCGTTCACGCCTGAGGCGTTGCCGGCGGTGACCACGCCGCCCTCGGACAGCGGCTTCAGGCGTGCCAGGGCCGCCTCGTCGGACTCCGGCCGTGGATGTTCGTCCTGCTTGACCACGTTCGGCGGGGTCTTGCGTCCGGTGGAGACGCTCACCGGGACGATCTCGTCGTTGAAGAAGCCGGCCTGGCGGGCCGCCTCGTAACGCGCCTGGGAAGCGGCGGCGAAGCGGTCGGCCTGCTCGCGGCTGATGCCGTATTCACGGGCCACGTTGTCGCCGGTCTGCGGCATGCTGTCGTTGCCGAAGGCGGCGACGATCTTCGGATTTGGGAATCGTGCGCCGATGGTGCTGTCGTAGACCGTCAGGTCGCGGCTGTAGGCGGCTTCGGCCTTGGCCATTACGAAGGGCGCGCGCGACATGCTTTCCACGCCGCCGGCCACGAACAGCTCGCCCTCGCCGCAGGTCACCGCCCGCGCCGCGTCGATGACCGCCGCCAGCCCGCTGGCGCACAGGCGGTTGATCGTCTGTCCCGGCACCGTGACCGGAAGGCCCGCGAGCAGTGCGGCATGGCGCGCCACGTTGCGGCTGTCCTCGCCGGCCTGGTTGGTGTTGCCGAGGAGCACGTCCTCGATGGCATCGCCCGGCACCCCGTGGCGGTCCAGCAATTCACGGATCACATGCGCGGCCAGGTCGTCCGGACGCACCGGCGCCAGGGCGCCGCCATGTCGTCCGAAGGGCGTGCGCAGGCCGGCGTACAGGAAAGCATTGAGCATTGAAGGCTCCTTATTGAAGTGAAAGTGAAGACTCAACCCAGCGCCGGTTCGGCATGGCGCAGCGACAGGCCGAGGGCGGCCCGGCGGCGCAACCAGGGTCCCGGGCGGTAGCGGGCGTCGCCGGTCAGCGCGGTCATGCGTTCAAGAATCAGCAGCAAGCGCGCGGCGCCAACGCTGTCACCCCAGGCCAGCGGTCCCTGCGGATAACCCAAACCACGGCGCACGCCTTCGTCGAGGTCGTCCACGCTGGCGATGCGCTGCTGCACGATGTCACCAGCTAGGTTGACAATCATCGCCAGCATGCGCTGGGCGATGAAGCCGACGCTGTCGTTGATCACGGTAACCCCGACCCCGTCGCCAGCCAGCAGCGCATGGGCCGCATCGCGCATCGCCGGACGGGTTGCAGGGGACTGCATCAGGCAGCGGTGCCGCATCGGGTCGAGTAGCAGGTCGATGCACAGCGTCCGTGCCGGATCGGTGGCGAAGCGGGAGCAGGCGCTGGTCGCGTCGATGCCATAGGGCGCCAGCAGGCATAGTGCCTCGCACGACGGCGTGGTGCCCTGCTCAATGCGAGCGCCGAGCTGCTCCAGCAAACCGGTCAGGCATTCGCGGTCGGTGTCGTTCTCGGCACCAATCCACACCGGCGGCAACGCCTCCACTGTCGGCACCGCCTGCGGTACTGGCGGGTCGATCATTTGCCCGTCCTGGTAGCGGTAGAAGCCACGGCCCACCTTACGCCCCACATAACCGGCCTCGAGCATCAGCCGGGTCAGCGGCGAGGGACGGTAGCGCGGCTCCTGGTAGAACTGGTTGTAGATCGACTCGATCACCGGATGCGACACGTCCAGCGCGGTCAGGTCGAACAGCTCCAGTGGGCCCATGCGAAACCCCAGCCCCTCGCGCAGGATGCGGTCGACATCCGCCGGTTCGGCTACGCCTTCCCGGAGAATCTGCAGCGCCTCGGTGCTGTAGGCGCGGCCGGCGTGGTTGATGATGAATCCCGGGGTGTCCTTGGCGCGAATGCCGCGATGGCCCATGCGCGCCGCCAGCGCCTGCAGGCAGTCGCCCACCTGCGCGTCGGTGGCCAGGCCGTCGATCACTTCGACCACCTTCATCAGTGGTACCGGGTTGAAAAAGTGGAAGCCGGCCACCCGCTCGGGGTGTCGGCAGCCACGGGCGATGCTGGTGACCGAGAGCGACGAAGTGTTGGTCGCCAGGATGCAATCGGCGGTGATCACGGCTTCCAACTCGCCGAGCAACGCCTGTTTGGCATCCAGGCGCTCAACGATGGCCTCGACCACCAGTTGTGCATCAGCCAGTTCTTCCAAGGTGCTGGCCACCTGCAGGCGCTCCAGTGTGGCCTCGACGTCGGCGCCGCTGATCTTGCCCTTGTCTGCCAGCTTGCCGAGGGTGCGCTCCAGGTTGTCACGGGCGACCTGCGCAGCGCCTTCTCGGGCATCGAAGAGTTTCACCTGGATGCCGGCCTGCGCGGCGATTTGGGCGATGCCGCTGCCCATCACACCGGTACCCACGATGGCCATGCGATCGATCATACGAGTCATGTCTCACTCCCCCTGGAAGTTGGCTTTGCGCTTTTCGAGGAAGGCTGCGGCACCCTCCTTCTGGTCACGGGAGTCGAACAGCAACTGGAAGGCTTTGCGCTCAAGTGCCAGAGCACTGTCCAGCGGCAGATCAGCACCGGCCAACATCACCTCCTTGATCTGCGCCACCGCCAGCGCCGGCAGTGCGGCTATCTCAGCGGCCAGCTCTAGGGCACGCGGCAGGGTGCGCTCATCGGCCACCACTTCGCTGACCATGCCCATGGCCAGCGCCTCCGGCGCCTTGACCAGGCAGCCGGTCAGAGCGATGCGCATGGCCTGGAACTTGCCCACCGCGCGGATCAGGCGCTGGGTGCCGCCAGCGCCGGGCATCAGCCCGAGCTTCACTTCCGGCTGGCCGAAGCGCGCCGACTCACCGGCAACGATGATGTCGCAGTGCATGGCCAGCTCGCAGCCGCCGCCCAGGGCGAAGCCGTTCACTGCGGCGATCACCGGTTTCGGGCAGCGGCTGATGGCCTCCCACAGGTACTCGGTGTGCCGGCGATACATTTCGATCGGGCTGGCCTGGGCGAACTCGCGGACATCTGCGCCAGCGACGAAGCACTCTTCGCCACCGGTGAGGACGATCACCCGTACCTGCGGATCGATGGCCAAGGCCCGGAAATGCTCGGCCAGTTGCTGACGCACATGACTGTTGAGGGCGTTCTTCGCCTCGGGGCGACTGATCCGTACAACGGCCACGCCGGTTTCCTGGAAAGTCACTAGGACCTGTTTCGCTTGCTCTGAATTCATGACGTCTAAAATCTCGCCTTTTGTTTCGCTGCACGAAATCACATTTCGAATACGAACAAATCATAGTGACAGGTTGGTGCCGATGTAAACGCCATTGATCAAAAACCGCTTAAAATCCAGTAAAATCAGGCAATTCAAACCGGAATGTTTTCCGGTTGCTCTTTGTACGGATGCTCACTACAATTTCGCCATACGAAACTTGATTTTATTTTATTGATTTTTTGGAGTTGAGGGTTCTACCATGCGCCACAACAGGACGGATTCGCAGGCATCCGTATCGACTGATCACGAGACTGAACTGGAGCTGCTTGAGAAGGGGCTTCTCGATCCGGTGTCAGCCCTGAGTGAAGAGGAAAATAGCGGCCAGTTCGTTACCGCGCTGGCGCGGGGGCTGGAGTTGCTGCGCTGCTTCAGTCCGCGTGAAAACGTGCTCGGCAATCAGGACCTGGCCAGGAAGACCGGCCTGCCTAAGCCGACGGTGACAAGGCTTACCAACACCTTGATGCGGCTGGGCTGCCTGAAGCGCGAAATTCATTCGGGAAAGTACCAGTTGGATGTGGGAGTGCTGGGCTTCGGCTATTCGATGCTCTCGAATTTGTCGATTCGCTCCGTAGCACACCCACTGATGGAGGAACTGGCGAATCACGCTCAGGCCGCGGTTGCCATGGCTGCCCGTGATCGACTGCAGATGGTTTATCTGGATGTGGTGCAAGGCGAGGGGAACATGACCATGCGCCGACAGATCGGCAGCTACCTGCCGCTGGCCCAGAGTTCGGTTGGGCGGGCGTGCCTGGCGGCGATGCCGGAGAACGAACGGGAGTTTCTGCTCGATCACATCCGCCAGCGTGAAACGGAACAATGGCCGGCCATCCGTAAAGGTCTGGACCGCGCCTTCAGGGACTACGCCGACTACGGCTACTGCCTGTCTATCGGCGAATGGCATCGCGACGTCAATTCCGTCGCCGTGCCCTTGCTACATCCGCAGTACGGGCTGCTGGCCTTCAACTGCGGAGGACCGAGCTTCCAACTGACACGGGAGAGGCTCGAGGACGACATCGGGCCCCGCCTGATCAACATGGTTAACAACATAGGCGCTGCCGCTCGTTGATCCTCGGGTGACAGTGCCTCGCCAGCCGGGCCCACCTGTGGGCCCTTGAGGAGAGCACATGATCCGTGACCCAGAAACCCTGCAGCTTCTGTTGGATTCGATCCATCAGTTCGTCGACGAAGCGTTGATCCCTCGCGAAAACGAAGTTGCCGAGACCGACGCCATCCCGCAGGACATCATCGAGCAGATGCGTGAGATGGGCCTGTTCGGTCTGACCATCCCGGAAGAGTTCGGCGGTCTGGGCGTCACCATGGAAGAAGAGGTGAACATCGCCTTCGAACTCGGCCGCACCTCCCCCGCATTCCGCTCCTACATCGGCACCAACAATGGCATCGGCTCCATCGGTATCCTGCTCGACGGCTCCCCTGAGCAGAAGGACCGATACCTGCCGAAGCTGGCGGCCGGCGAGTGCCTCAGCTCCTTCTGCCTGACCGAGCCTGATTCGGGTTCCGACGCAGCCTCACTGAAGACCACTGCAGTGCGCGACGGCGACTTCTATGTCATCAACGGCACTAAACGCTTCATCACCAACGCGCCGCACGCCGGCATTTTCACTGTGATGGCCCGCACCAATCCGGAGATCAAGGGCGCTGGTAGCATTAGCTCGTTCATAGTCGAAGCCGGCACGCTGGGCATCACCATCGGCAAGCGCGACCACAAGATGGGCCAGAAGGGTGCCCACACAGCCGACGTGATCTTCGAGAACGTGCGCGTTCCTGCCGCCAACCTGATTGGCGGCAAGGAAGGCGTGGGATTCAAGACCGCCATGAAGGTGCTGGACAAGGGCCGGCTGCACATCGCCGCGCTGTCCGTCGGCGCTGCCGAGCGCATGCTCGCAGACACGCTGCAGTACGCCATCGAGCGCAAGCAGTTCGGCCAGCCCATCGCCGAGTTCCAACTGATCCAAGGCATGTTGGCCGACAGCAAAGCGGAGATCTACGCCGCCCGCTGCATGGTGCTGGACGCTGCACGCAAGCGCGACGAGGGCCTGAACGTCAGTACCGAAGCCTCCTGCGCCAAGATGTTCGCCACCGAGATGTGCGGTCGCGTAGCCGATCGTGGAGTCCAGATTCATGGCGGCGCAGGCTACATCAGCGAATACGCCATCGAGCGCTTCTACCGCGACGTGCGCCTGTTCCGCCTGTACGAGGGTACGACCCAGATCCAGCAGGTGATCATCGCCCGCAACATGATCCGCGAAGCTCAGCGCTAACCCTGCCCGCGCGTCCATGCCATTGGCACTCGCTCGGTGGCATAGGTATCCCGGACGCGCGTCCAGATGGGTCCAGCAGCGCGGGGAGGAGGCACTTTTCCCGTTTCGCTAGAACAACAAAAGGCTTCGTTCGTTATGAGCACCACGACAGCCATTCAAACAAGTGTGGACGCCCCCAGGAGAAATACTTGGGTCATTGTCTTCGTCTTCTGCTTCCTTGGCCTGCTGATCACATCAAGGACAAACAGTTCGACCTGCAGAAGCAGTAAGCGACACGGCGTCGTCCACCGGGTGGAAACACCCCGATGGGCGCAGGCCTGCGGGGTGTTTTTCTGAGTGAAGTCAGCCCGGTATGGCTTGAAGAACGCATGTTCATATCCACAATTGCCATTGTCGTGAGGGCTGATCAAGATTCGAGCGAAGTGAGGCTTCTCGAAAGTCCTAAGTGTCTGAGGAGAAGTAACCCGATATTTCAGTCCTGCAGGATCGCCAAAGCCCGTGCTGCTCAAGGGTTGCTGTAAGTCGGAAAGCATCCCTTCATGCCTTGACGATCAGCAGGAGTTGTGGTGTGCTTTGAGGGCATGCTGGATTGATAGCTAATTCGTTTGAAATGCAGGGTTGTCGAATAGAAAAGTCATTTTTTGACTCATGCAAAATGCTGAAAAAAAATATAAGAAAGTCTTTGATGGAATGGAAAAACAATGCGAGAGAGCATTGGTTCCAGACCACATGGAGACATAAGAGGCAGAAAGTAAGATGAAAAAACTTATCTCGCCAGAACAAGTACCAAAGTGGATTCCGGGTGAACTCACCTTAGACAGCGCTCCCCTATCTTGGGAAGGCATGACGCTTAAGGGGTATCGCTACACCGATCTGGACGTAGCGATACCTGAGATGTGTGATTTCATGATCGTCATCTATAAGCGCGGCATGTCCGAGATGAGTCGGCGTAGCAGTGGGCCATGGCATTCCGAAACAGTAGAGCCCGGCGTCATGTCGATTCTCACCCGCGGCGAGCAATCACAATGGCGCTGGAACAAACCGATCGATGTTTCCCACCTGTACCTATCACAAGCCGCCGTCGCGCGTGTCGCAGGCGAGGTGTTCGAGCGCGACATCAAGGACGTCGAAATGTACGATCTGGTCAGCGCCAAAGATCCGACCCTGCCAACTTTGGTGGCGATGCTTGAAAGTGAATTGAAAGAGGGCGGGCTTGGGGGAAGTCTTTACGTGGAGTCGCTGAAAAACCAATTGTGTATTCATGTGTTGCGCCGCTACGCGAACATCATTTTTCGAGAACATTGCGCCTATGGGAAGCTCTCGTCGGCACAGTGTGGGCTCCTTGTTCAATACATTAAGGAGAATATCGATCAGAATATTTCGCTGGAGGATATGGCCGGGCTGACAAATCTAACCGTATTCAGTCTTATTCGGAAATTCCAGAACGAGTTTAACTGCTCTCCGCATGTCTATGTGATGCGGCAACGGATTGAGCATGCAAAGCAGTTAATTGCGCGCCAGGACATGCCGTTGAAGGTTGTCGCTGCCTGTAGCGGATTCTCCGACCAGAGTCACATGACGCGCCTCTTCCGAAAATTTCTCAACGTGACACCGACGGAGTATAGTCGATCGACTGCAATGCATGGATATAAAAAATAATACCTAAAGATAGGGCTTTTGAGGAAGTTATACGTGCACGGACGTGCTGATCATGAACATCCATATCGGGTGATAAGCTCCGAAAGAAAATTTTTCGCATATTTCGAGCTGTTTGCCACGCGCGCGGGTGGCGGAGCCTCCATGGGGCTCTCCATTCTCCGAAAATACGCGAAAACTTTCTTTCTCTCACTTGTTGCGCATCACAGGATTCCTCTTGAAGCCAATCATAATTGTGCAGGCAGAGCGAGGAAAACGCTCCGTAAACTCCATCTGCCGACGATGGAGTCGGTGCGTTACATTGTCGTCGCTGGTTTGTAGGCCCACGGCGGCAGCGCTTCGCAGTCCTCTACTCTGCGCGCCTGCGGTAGGCGTTCGAGGACGTAGCGCAGCCACGCATTGGGCTCCAGACCCCTGACTCGTGCGTTAAATCGGCGTTCTACAACCCCAAGCGGAGGTCGAGTCTCCGGGAAATGGCCTGAGCAAGGTCGCTGGTTGCGCACGGCAGACGGCCATTCACGATGCTCTGCGAGAGCCTAGGTGTGCAGTCCCGGGATGAGGTGGTGCGGGTCAAGCTTGAAACGGTTCGGCGTTCGAGTCCAGGCATCACAGATCGTTTTGAACGGAGTACGCCACCGTAAAGCCTTCAGATGCTTGGCAAAGTTGTATGCCGTAACAAAGGCCCGCACATGGGCCTTCAGCGCATCGAAGTCCGGATAGTGGAACGACTTGATGGTGGCCTCCTTCACGGTGCGATTCATGCGCTCGACCTGTCCGTTGGTCCACGGGTGATAGGGCTTGGTGAGCTTGTGCTTGATGCCATGCTCCTGGCAGACACGGTCGAAAATGTGCCCACCAAACCGATTGGTCAGGCCGTTGCGATACCGTGGCTGCTCGGTGAACGCCACGCCGTTGTCCGTGAGAACTGTGTGAATGGTGTACGGGTATGCCGTCACCACCTCTTCGAGAAACGCCGCGCCGTTCTGCTTTGTTGCAGCATCGAAAAACGCCACATGGGTGAACTTGGTGACGCGATCAATCGCCAGGAACATGTGCTGTTTTCCCTGCTCCAGACGGAGCTCACTGCTGTCGATATGCAGGTAGCCAATTTCGGTTGGCGCAAACTTTCCATGCTTGGCTCCGACCGGCTCTTTGCTGGGCAGTCTGCTGATGCCATGGCGTACCAGGCAGCGATGCAAGGCACTGCGAGTCAGTTGAGGGAGGGGTTCACGCAGATGCCCCAGCAGGTCGTCCAAGGGAAGCAGGGTGCAGCGCCTGAGCTCGACCACCATCGCTTCCTCAGCATCCGAGAGTCGGACGCTACGCGGCTTGGCAGGCCCCATAGGCTTGTCAGCTGTCGTCGAGCGCGTACGCCACTTGGCTACGGTTTTGACGTTCAGTCCGTAGCGGGCGGCAAGGGCGCGCGTCGACTCTTGCGACGCTTGGAGCTCGGCTCGAACTCGCGGCGTTGTGCGGGCTGAGCCATGAAGACCTGTTGCCATAGCGCATCCTCCTGATGAGGGTTCAAGAATGCACCATGACTTCCCGGGACTGCACACCTAACCCGGTGCTCGAATGTAAGGAACTGCACTTTTTTGCCGTCTGGCTAAGCCCGGATCTGTGTTTTTAGAGGTGCCCTTTGGCCGCCCGCGATTAGCAATTCTATTCCAAAAAATGTAAAAAACGTTCAATACCCCCAATCGGTTCAACAATCAGTATACGTGCTAGCTGTTCCACACTAACAATAATAATAGAGCCAATTAGCATGAATACCTCATCCGAAGCAGATTTTCTGCGCGCTCTGTATCAGTCCTGGACCGACCGTATGGCGGCCAATCCCAATCTGACAATTGCTGACTTACGCAGCCTGTTTGACGAATGGCACCAGCCTACGCTGGAGCCCGAGGGTGTGACCTACAAATCAGACGTTGTTGCTGGAGTCGAGTCCATCTGGGCGCTGCCGGAGAGCGCCGATTCCTCCAAGGTGATTCTGTACACCCATGGGGGGGGCTTCGCTGTTGGGTCAGCCGCGAGCCACCGCAAGTTTGCAGGACATCTTGCCAAACAATTGGGTGTCACAGCGGTTGTCATCGACTACCGCCGTGCACCCGAGCATCCCTTTCCCGCACAGATAGAGGATGCGACAGCCGTGTACCGCGAGCTTCTTGAACGCGGCTTCAAATCGCAAAACATTACGACAAGCGGTGACTCGGCTGGCGGCAACCTCGCAATTGCAACAGTGCTCAAATTGCGCGACGAGGGCATGGCCTTGCCGGGTTCCGTCATCGTTTTTTCCCCATGGCTCGATATGGAGCATATTGGCCAGACTCTGGAGGCCAACCATGCAACTGACGCGTTGGTGAGTAAAGCTGTTCTTCAGGGGATGTCGGGTATGTTCCTTGGCGAGACCGGTTCGCGAACCAATCCGCTTACTAATCCACTTAAAGCCAACTACCAGGAATTCCCGCGCCTGTATATCTCGGTTGGCTCGCTAGAGACGCTGCTCGATAACGCCACAGACCTGGAACAGATATCCAAGGCAGCTGGGGTGGATGTAACCCTGTCTGTAGTAGACGGCATGCAGCACGTATTTCCGATCTTGGCAGGGCGTGCCCGCGAGGCCGATGCCGAACTCAGCCGTATCGCTAAGTGGTTCAAGTCCGCGTGACGAGGTAGTCCCTAGCCATTTTCGGGTTTGGCTGCCCGGAGCTTCATCATCTCAAAAAGTTAATGCGGGCACAGGCTTCCGCCAGGCGGAGCTTTGGCCATAAAAAGGAGAAACGTCGTGGTAGCAACTAAAGATTTCGACGCCATCGTCGTTGGCGCAGGGTTTGGCGGTCTGTATATGCTGAAAAAACTGCGCGACGAGCAGGGTCTCAATGTTCGCGTCTTCGACAAGGCAGGTGATGTGGGCGGAACGTGGTACTGGAACCGCTATCCGGGCGCCCTGTCCGATACTGAAACCCATGTTTACTGCTATTCGTGGGACAAAGAACTGTTGCAGGAGATGGATATCACCAGTCGGTACACTACCCAGCCGCAAATCCTCAAATACCTCGAGAAAGTGGCGGACCGCCATGATCTGCGCAAGGATATCCAGTTCAATACTGGGATCACCGCGATGCATTTCAACGAAACGACTAACCTCTGGGAGGTGCATACCGACACGGGTGAGTCGTACACTGCCAAGTTTATCGTGACTGCGCTTGGTCTGCTCTCCGCCACTAATATTCCAAAAATTAAAGGCCTAGAGACCTTCCAGAGAGAGTGTTACCACACGGGTAACTGGCCCCAGGATGTTCAGTTCGAGGGAAAACGTGTGGGCGTGATCGGTACAGGATCCACAGGTACCCAGGTGATCACCGCCATTGCGCCACAGGTCGAGCATCTCACAGTGTTCCAGCGTTCGCCGCAATACAGCGTACCGGTCGGTAACGGCCCGGTCAGCAGAGAGTATGTCGACAACATCAAGAAGAATTACGACAAAATCTGGGAGCAAGTGAAAAACTCCATGGTCGCCTTCGGCTTCGAGGAAAGCACGGTGCCGGCGATGAGTGTTTCTGATGAGGAACGCCAGGCAGTCTTCCAGAAGGCTTGGGAAAATGGTGGCGGCTTTCGTTTCATGTTTGAAACCTTCTGCGACATCGCCACAGACGAACGTGCCAACAAGGCCGCGCAGGATTTCATCCGGTCCAAGATTGCCGAAATCGTCAAGGATCCGGAAACTGCTCGCAAGCTCACGCCGAACGACCTGTACGCTAAGCGCCCTCTGTGCGACAGCGGTTACTACGCAACGTACAACCGCCCGAACGTGAGCCTGCTGGACGTCAAGGCCAACCCGATAGCAGAGATCACCCCCAAAGGGGTGAAAACCGCAGATGGGGTCGAACATGAGTTGGATATGCTGATCTTTGCCACCGGCTTCGATGCGGTGGACGGTAACTACACCAAGATCGATATCCGAGGCCGTAAAGGCCTGACCATCCAGGACCACTGGAAGGCCGGCCCGACCAGCTACCTAGGCGTTGCGAACGTGAATTACCCCAACATGTTCATGGTACTAGGCCCCAACGGCCCCTTCACCAACTTGCCGCCTTCAATCGAGACCCAGGTCGAGTGGATTAGCGACCTGATCCAGGAAACCAATGCCAAGAACCTCAAGACGGTGGAGCCTACGCCCGAGGCCGAGGCCTGCTGGACCAAGACCTGCCAGGACATTGCGAACATGACACTTTTCCCGAAAGCAGAGTCATGGATTTTCGGCGCCAATATCCCAGGCAAAACCAACACCGTGTACTTCTACCTGGCCGGACTCGGTGCCTATCGGCAGCAGCTCACCGAAGTCCGAAATCAAGGTTATCAAGGCTTCCAGTTTCAGTAAAAAATCACTTGAAAACTAAGGGGGGCAACATGAATCGCGTACAAGACAAAGTCATTATCGTTACCGGCGGCGCAATGGGCATGGGGCAATCGCACAGCGAACTGCTCGCTTCGCACGGTGCATGGGTGTTTGTGGCAGACATGAATGTGGAATTGGGCCAGACCACGGTGGCCGGTATCCGCAAGAGCGGCGGCAAGGCCGACTTCCTGAAACTGGATGTAACAAACGAGGCTGACTGGCATGCAGCGGTGGGGCAGGTTATCGAACGTGCAGGTCGCATCGACGTGCTGATCAACAACGCCGGTATCCTTATTTTAAAGCCTGTGCAAGACACGACCAATGAGGACTGGGACCGCATCTTCGATGTTAACGCGCGTAGTGTCTTCATTGGCACGCGGACGGTCATTCCATTCATGAAGAAAGCAGGCAAAGGCAATATCGTTAACGTATCGTCCATCTATGGTTTGGTCGGCGCCCCCGGTGCCAGCGCCTATCAAGCATCCAAGGGAGCTGTACGCATGTTCACCAAGTCGTGCGCGGTGGATCTGGCCCCCTTCAACATCCGTGTCAACTCGGTGCATCCAGGCGTAATTGAGACACAAATGACGCGGGATCTGCTGGCTGACTCCGTCATCCGCCCGGCCCTGCTCGGACCAACCCTGCTCAAGCGTCCGGCTCAGCCAATCGAAGTGTCACAGGCAGTGCTCTTCCTCGCGTCGGACGAGTCGTCCTTCGTGCATGGCGCAGAGCTGGTGGTCGATGGCGGCTACACCGCCAACTGACCGTTCACAACCCTGAGAACCTGAGGACTTCCGGCAGCATGCCTGTCGGCAGCCAACCATCGGGACAGTCGGAAACCGCATTCTGCTTCGGACAACTGCTGGGCGCTGCGGGAAAATTAAAAATAAAAAATAATTAGGCATCAAGGGGAAGAAAAATGATGAAGCTGATGAAGCTGGGGCTCGGAAGAAAGGTTCGGAATTTTACACTTGTCACAACTGCTGTCCAGTGTCTGATGTCGGGGACCATCGCGTATGGGGCGGACTCGCAGCCGCATGACTTCGTGCCCGCGCCGGCGGGAACGCAGATCGGCCTATTGTATTATCTTGGCAGCACTTCAGATACCTATATCGATGGCCATGGCCATGAAGTGGATGACTCGAGCCTCGACACGAATGTGGGCCTGCTTCGCTACGTTTACTATTTCGACATTGCCGGAATGCGTGCCGATGTGAACGTGTTGCAACCCTTCGGAAGCCTGAACAATATGCGAGTCGGGGGTAGCGACATCGACACCAAAGACTTCTCCATCGGGGATGTTACGCTGGTCGGTACGCTCTGGCCGCTGAACGATCCCGAACATGAACGCTACTTTGCCATTGCCACCTATCTCACCCTGCCGACTGGCAACTATTCTGCCTCCGAACCGGGCTTGGGTTCCAACCGATGGTCTCTCTCCATTCAGCCAGCTTACCTGTTCAAGATCGCCCCTCAATGGTCGGTCGATCTTGCGGGGGACGTTACTTTCTATGGTGACAACAACGATGGCCCTGGCGGGGCGGATCTGGAAAAGGATCCAAGCTTTACCATGCTTGGCTGGCTCAACTATGAGGCGAGTGCCAAGACAATGTTCTCGCTGGGATTCACGACAACCCGGGGCGGGGAGGAGTCGGTCAAAGGCGTCGATGGCTCGGATGTGAAATCAACCACGATCCGGGCGGACTGGTCTCAAATGCTCAGCCCAACAACGCAGTTTTTGATGGAGATCGGGCATGATGTGGATGCAGAGAATACGTTCAAGCGCGATGCAACACTGACCTTCCGACTTGCAAAGTTCTTCTGAATGGTGCGGGGCGCGTGGGCCGAACCATTCGAAATGGCTCCATGAACTCCGGATCCTTGATTCAGGCCGTTTGTTTTTTTATCCGCGTGATGCTTCAGGGTAGCGCCCAAGGCTGGCCTGAGGCATCGCGCCTTAGGGTATGGCGCAGTCAGGGCACTGTGAAGCATTGCGTATTTTCATGCATTTTAGCGGGCTGCTGGTGTACCGCTTCCTGAAGACGACTGAGCTTGCATAATCAGAAAGGCCAATGCGCCAGCACGGCCGGAGCGGTTGATCGGCGTTTTTCAAGGTAGTTGTCGGTGTGCCATGAAGGCAGAGCATCTGGAGGATGCCTGCCATGCTGTATCTGTGATGAGGGCGGGCCCCTCGGATTCGCCGATCAGGCGGTGATTCCAAACCACCCTGGGCTGCATACGTAAAGAGCGTGTGTGGTGAGCGCCACGGGAAAAGGCTGACCAAGAGTCAGTCAGGTATGAGTGATTGAGACGAACGTAAGTGAACCATCGAAGAAGTGTCGATAATTGCAGACGATATCGAAACCAGAGACTCGACAACGCTCTGGGACAAGTCAGACGGGCGCCCGGGTTCTGGTCTGGCGGTATCCGGCATAGAGGTGGCGTGACGATCATTCAGGCACATGTACGGAACATGGAAATCTGTCATTGCGATGCCAAGGGAGCGATTCAACCAGAGAGGCGTTATCTCTCCGGTACTTGCGAATTGGACGCTGGATGGCCTGGAAGATGTCGTCCATGCAAGCGTGGCTTCGACAGAGCGCAAGCGTAAGCCATTCAAGATACACGTCGTACGATATGCCGATGACTTCATCATCACAGGGGCCACGAAAGCTGTTTTGCAACATCAGGTTCGTCCTGCAATTGAGGCGTTCCTGAAAGAGCGAGGTTTGGAACTCTCTGATGAAAAGACTCAGATAACGCATATCTCGCAAGGCTTCGATTTTCTGGGCCAGAACGTACGCAAGTACACCGGCAAGCTACTCATCACTCCGGCTCGCAAGAGTGTGAAACCACAGACCATCCGTAGTGACAACGGCCCGGAGTACATCAGCAGTAAGCTTGTTCTGTGGGCGGAAAAGCGCGGCGTTCGCCTGGAGTACATCCAGCCAGGAAATCCACAGCAGAACGCCTACGTCGAGCGCTACAATCGCACGGTGCGTTACGACTGGCTGGGGCATTATTTGTTCGAGTCGATCACCGAGGTGCAGGAACATGCAACTCGCTGGATGTGGACATACAATCACGAACGGCCAAACATGGCCCAGGGAGGTATCACCCCCAAACAGAAGTTGGCCCGCGCGGCCTGACCTCTACTTTTGGCGAGTGCTAAAAATGGGGGGATTACCTGCCGAAGGAACTCAAGAAACTCTTTGGCCCGGTGTCGTTGGGTAATGCGACCGATGACCTGGCCCGTCAGGATGTCGAAGGCGGCATACAAACTGGCCGTACCGCGACGCTTGTAGTCATGCGTCCTGCGTTCGATCTGACCCGGCTTGAGCGGCAGCATGGCTGGGTGCGATCCAGCGCCTGGATCTGGGTTTTCTCGTCCACGGACAGCACCATCGCATTGTCAGGCGGGTTCAGGTATAGCCCAACCACATCGACCACTTTGTCAGCAAAGTGTGGGTCGTTGCTGATCTTGAAGGTTTTCAGCCGGTGGGGCTTGAGGTCGGCAGCGGCCCATACCTGGGCGACTTGCCAGACGGTAACGCCGACGTATTTGGCCATCAGGCGCAGGCTCCAGTGAGTCGCCTCACGCGGTACACGCTGGGTCGTCAGGGTGAGGATTTCCTTAATCTTCGCCTCGTCGAGCTTGCGTGGATGTCCGCTACGCGGGAGATCGCTCAGCCCATCGAGGCCCGCTTCCTGATAACGCTTGCGCCATTTGAATACGACTGGCGACGAAATTTCCAACCGATCACTGACCTGCTTGGGCGTGAGGCCGCTAGCCAGCAACAACAGAATCCGGGCGCGTTGGCCAATGTTTTGAGGCAGAGATCCCATGCACAACCAGCTTTGCAGCGTCTCAACATCAGTGGGTTTTAAACAAAAAGAAGCCGCTGGTCGAGCCATACTACATACGCCGAAAAAGGAGGAATGCACAGTATATTTGTTATCCCTCTATAGGTAAACGAACTTTACGGACAGCCCACTAGCCGCGCACTAATAGCATCCAACGATCGGCGCTGAACCATCCTCCCCGAGCCCCCTTAGATCTTCGTCGTGATAGAGCGGCTGAAACTTCGCCACCAGCTCAGCCACAGCAAAGCCATACATTTTCAGCATAACTTCAATAGAAAATATGCTTTTCTATGCGGGCGGGTAACTTGCTAACGTAAGGCCGAAAGCAGCACCCAGAATTCCCCTGGAGAGCACTATGGTCAGATCCACACCCGCCATGACACTGGTTGACGCCGTCACCTCCAGGTTCTCGGTCAGGGGGTTCCTTCCCGAGCCCGTGCCCCGGGATATTCTTGAGCAGGTGTTCGAGCTTGCCCAGCAGTCTCCAT
Organism: Pseudomonas sp. SA233; assembly: GCF_054792385.1. Classification (NCBI taxonomy): domain Bacteria; kingdom Pseudomonadati; phylum Pseudomonadota; class Gammaproteobacteria; order Pseudomonadales; family Pseudomonadaceae; genus Pseudomonas; species Pseudomonas sp. SA233. The sequence continues at coordinate 148,173 of NZ_CP096450.1, forward strand.
CGAACTGCAATACCCAGCCATGGAAAGCATTCGTCGCTTCCGGAGAGTTGAAAGAGCGCCTTCGCCAGAAATTCTTGGACCGCCAGCAACAAGGTATTCCCGGCACTCCCGACTTTGGATACAACTCCGGCTTTGCAGGCGAATATCGCAAACGCCAGGTCGATTGTGCCGTCGCGCTCTACAACGAGATGGGCATCGCCCGGGATGACAAGGACGGCCGGTCATGGGCCGTAAGGCGTAACTTCGAGTTCTTTGATGCCCCCCCACATCGCCTTCCTCGGCATGGACCGGAGTTTCGGTGCCACCATCGCCCTCGACGTCGGTATTTATGCCCAGACCCTGATGCTCACCCTGCAGGCGTTCGGCATCAGTTCCTGCGCCATGGGCAGCATGCGGGCTTACCCGGATTTGGTGCGCGAGGCCTTCGGCCTTGAGGAACAGACCGGCATCCTGCTGGGCATCAGTTTTGGTTATGAAGACCCGGAAGTCGATGCTAACCGGACATGAACTGTGCGGGAGCCCCTGGAAAATTCCGTGATCTTCGGTGACTGATCGCAACACCCAGGCCCCGCGTACCGGGACTCTCTCGGGCAAGAATAATAAGCAAGCTATTTACATGTGGAGACTGTGTTTTGCATACCACCCTATCAGCAGATGATCTGAAGTTCCGGAAACAGGTTCAGAGCTTCTTCGGCAAAGCGGCTCCCGCGCATGCACAACGACTGCTTAACAAACCGGAGACCTACAAACAGGGGGTTATTCAGTGGCAGAAGCAGCTTTACGAGCAGGGCTGGGTCGCCCCGTTCTGGTCCAAAGAGTATGGCGGTGCTGGCTGGACAGTCACCCAGTCCTACATCTACGAGGGCGAGCGGGTCGCCGCCAATGCACCGGACGTAGTGCCGTTTGGCCTGAAAATGATTGGGCCGATAATCTACACCTATGGCAATGACGAACAGAAACAGCGCTTCCTGCCAGGCATTCTTAATGGTGATGACTGGTGGTGCCAGGGGTATTCCGAACCTGGTGCCGGGTCCGACCTCGCCTCACTGAAACCCCGCGCCGACCGGGACGGCGACGATTACATCGTCAATGGTTCCAAGATCTGGACCACCTACGCCCAGTATGCAGACTGGATATTCTGCCTGGTCCGTACCGATCAGACCGATAAGCCACAAAATGGCATCAGCCTTCTGCTGATCGACATGAAAACCCCCGGTATCACGGTGTCGCCGATTCGCAGCATCAATGGCGTACATTCGCTGAACGAAGTTCATTTCGATAACGTGCGGGTGCCGCTAACCAACCGGATCGGTGAAGAAGGTCAGGGCTGGACCTACGCCAAATCGCTGCTCGTCCATGAACGCACCGTCATTGCCCGGGTTGCCGAGGCCAGAAGCCAGCTGGAAAAGCTGCGCCAGCAAGCTCGCCGTGAATTCCAGGGCGGCAAGGCGATGATCACAGATCCATTATTCCGAGCCCGCTATACCGACATCGAAGTGGAACTGATGGCGCTGGAATATATGGAGCTGCGGGTACTGGCGGCGATGGCCAATAACCAGAGCCCCGGGGCGGAGTCCTCGCTGATGAAAATCAAGGGCACGGAAATCCACCAGGCCATTCACGAACTGAACATTGAGCTGGCCGGAGTTTACGGCGGCCTGATAGTTCGCGACGGCCCGACCGCCGCGGATATCGGCCACGATTTCGGTGATCAGGCCCGCAAGGACTTGATGTACGGCCGTGCAGCACACCATTTACGGCGGATCCAATGAAATCCAGAAGAACATTATCGCCAAGCGTGTACTGGGGCTTTGAGCGTAATCACGGTTTAACTGAAGGATCGGGGTGTGGACTTTTCTCTGACTGAAGAACAACAAATGCTCCAAGACAGTGCCGCGCGTTTTGTCGGCCAGGATTATCCTTTTGACCGCCGGCAAAAGGACATTGATCATCCCCAAGGCTTCGACCCGGAGCTCTGGAAGAAGTTTGCCGGGCTTGGGTGGCTGGCGGTTCCCTTCAGCGAGTGCAACGGTGGGTTCGGTGGCGATGCCACAGACCTCATGGTACTGATGGAGCAACTCGGCAAGGGGTTGGTGGCCACCCCCTATCTGCCCACCATTCTGCTGTTCGGTCGGCTGCTGGAACTAGGTGCCACAGAGGACCTGCGACAGGACCTGATCACCTGCATTATTGACGGGCAGTTGCAGGGCGGTCTGGCGTTTATGGAGCGCCAGAGTCGTTATCAGCTTGCCGATACCCGAACGCTGGCCATTGCCAAGGGTGACCAGTTCGAGATCACCGGGGAAAAAGCCCTGGCATTAAACGGACCTTGCGCCGGCAAACTGATTGTCTCTGCACGGACATCGGGCGGTCAGTTTGACGAAGACGGTATCAGCCTGTTCCTGGTGGACGCGGATGCGGCTGGTCTTGCACGCATAAACTACCGGCTCATGGACGGCCAGCAGGTGGCTAACCTCCGGCTGCAGCAGTTATGTGTCGGAGCCGACCGGCTGATTGGTGCGGAAGGTGCTGGCCTGACACTGTTGCAGAGAGTCATTGCGCGGGCTATACCCGCTATTGCAGCCGAGGCACTGGGGCTGATGAACCGGCTCACCGACACCACCATTGAATACAGTATGACCCGCCAGCAGTTCGGTGTTGCCATTGGCTCCTTTCAGGTACTGCAGCATCGGATGGTAGATATGTTTACCGCTTGCGAACAGGTGCGTTCACTGCTCTATCGGGCCATCTGTTCCGCCGACAAGCCCGACAGCCCGGCACACCACAAAGATCTCCATGCCCTGAAGGTCATTACCGGTCGCAAAGGCAAGGCCGTAGGCAATGACGCTATCCAGCTGCATGGTGGCATGGGCATTACCGATGAGCTGGATGTCGGGCACTATGTCAAGCGCCTGATGGTGCTCAACTCATTGTTCGGTGATGCGGATTTTCATCAGCAGCAACTGGCAGCCCTGTCATTAACCGCGTGAATAGCGTCGCCTTGAGCACCACCGTAGCCACCGGCTCGGCCCTGACCCGCCGTAACCTGGCGACGCTGTGTCTGCTGCTGGTGTCGGCCTGCGCCATAGCCCGGGAGCTTTCGCCAATACCCTGGTTCAGCCCGGTAGCCGGAATTGCCCTGCTGGTATTTGTCCTGCTGCAATGGTCGGGCATCAGTCTTACCTACCGCATCTTTGCGATTGTGGCTCCAGGGCTCGCGGCCGGACTGTGGTTTTCCGCCAAGATCGACAGCGCGGCGCTGGCGGCCGGGCTCGACCGGGCTGCGTTTTTTACCTTCTTCCTGACCTCCCTAGCGGTACTTAGGGAGTCGGCCAAGACCTCTTCCCTGGTACGCAGCTGTGGCAAGGTGCTAGTCAATCAGCCACCGGGGCGACGCTATCTGTTGATGGCCTTTGGTTCCCATCTGTTCAGTGTGATGCTGAACATTGGTGCCCTGAATGTACTAGGCACCATGGTACGCCGCGCCGTCCGGCCGTCATCCGATCTGGAAGCCCTGCGCATTGGCACCATCCGCCGCAAACGTATGTTGACGGCCACCATACGGGGATTCTGCGGCGTGCCCCTTTGGGCTCCCACCTCGGTAACCATGCTACTGGTGCTGTCTGGCATTCCTGACCTGAGCTGGGAGCAATACGCTCCCCTGGGCCTGTTCTGGACTCTTTTGTTTATTCTCTGGGGTGCCGTGCTCGACCGTTTTGCCTACCAGCGCCCCAAGGTTCAATCCGTCAATGGCGGCGGCCTGGTCCAACTCATCCCTCTGGTGGCACTTGTAGCCCTGATTCCCGGTCTGGCCTTTGTGCTCTCACGAATCACCGGGCTGCAATTATTCTCCACGTTGCTGATGTGCGCTCCGGCCATTGGCCTGATCTGGATCTGGGTACAGTATCGCGGCAAGCCTATCGGCATAAAAACAGGCCTGATGCTAAGGCGCATGAGGCGATCCTTCCCGGAAACCTTCACCAGCCAGCGTAACGAGGTGGTGCTGTTCACTTCTTCGGGGTTTATCGGGGTGATTCTGATTCCACTGATCGACCCAGCAGCTGCCAGCGCCTTTCTCACCCAGGCCAATATCAGCAACGCCACCCTGATGGTCTGCATTTCACTGATTATGCTGACGTTTTCTTTCATCGGCATTAACGCGATCATTACCGTTACGCTGATGCTGGGGGCATTGCAGCAGCTACCCGAGCTCAATATTCACCCGCTGATACAAGCCTCGGTTATCGCCATCACGTGGGCGGTTTTTGCCGGAGCTTCGCCGTTCACGGCCTCCTTACGCTTTATTTCCAGTTTCTCAGGAATCTCACCCTTGCGCTTCGGTCTCGAGTGGAACGGGGGATTCAGCGCCAGTGTACTGGCCATCATGTATCTGACCCTCTATCTGGTGCTTTAACACCCCGCCATCACAAACATAACAGCAGGAGAAAACTGCAATGAGCCTTCCAGATAAACTCAAAAACCGACTGACCATTCCAGTGCTGTGCTCACCCATGTTCATCATCTCCACCCCCAAAATGGTCATTGAACAGTGCAAAGCGGGCATCGTCGGATCCTTCCCTGCCCTCAACGCCCGACCGGCTGAAAAACTGGATGAATGGCTGACAGAAATCGAGGAGGCACTGGCGGCATACAAAGCGGAATACCCGGATGCCAAAATAGCGCCCTATGCTGTCAATCAGATCGCCCACCCCACCAATGACCGGCTGGAACACGACACCCAGGTGTGCGTGAAGCACAAGGTGCCGATTATCATCACCAGCCTGCAGGCCAACCAGATGATCGTGGAGGCCGCCCACAGCTACGGTGGGCTGGTGTTTCATGATGTCACCAACATTCGTCATGCCAAAAAAGCGCTGAGCCTGGGGGTGGATGGCCTGACTCTGGTCACCGCCGGCGCGGGCGGCCACGCCGGCACCCTCAGCCCCTTTGCGCTGCTGTCGGAAATTCGCAGTTTCTTTGATGGCCCGGTCATCCTCGGCGGAGCCATTACCAAGGGTAACCATATTCTTGGTGCCAAAGTAATGGGGGCGGATATGGCATATATGGGTACCCGTTTTATCGCCACCAAAGAAGCCAATGCCGAACAAGCCTACAAGGACATGATTCTGGCATCCTCGGCATCCGACATCGTCTATACCAATCTCTTTACCGGCGTTCATGGCAACTACCTGCGGGGCAGTATCGAACTGGCCGGGCTGGACCCGGAAAACCTACCAGCCTCCGACAAGAGCAAGATGAGCTTCGGCTCTGGAGGTAGCAGCAAGAGTAAGGCATGGAGAGATATTTGGGGGGCCGGCCAAGGTGTAGGTGGCATCACTGAGCTGATGTCAGTGGCGGATACCGTCGCCAAATTACGTGACGAATACGAAACCGCCAGACAACAAGTCACCCAGGAAAACTGAACACAGACGGCGAATGGCCTGGCTGCCCCCTTCCTGGGTGTTGGTTATGCTGACCACTTGCATAAGCTCACTCATTGGATTCGGAGACCGATATGGCATTTGAGCAAGAGACTCTCAGACAATTTATCGACACCGTACGTCGCTACGTGCGAGATCGCTTAATCCCTCTGTGTCTGGAAGCAGCTCAGGCGTGAGCGTTTTGATGTCGCGCGCTGCATTGTGGAGCGCTTGATGCGTCAGGCCGGTTTGCAGGGCATACAGCGAGGTCAGTCGGTGCGCATAACGGTGCCGGCCTACAAGGCTGGCTGTCCGCTGGATCGTGTACCGCGGCACTTCCATGCCGACCGACCCAACCAGCTGTGGGTATCGGACTTCACCTATGTGTCGACCTTGCAAGGATGGCTGTATGTGGCGTTCGTGATTGACGTTTTTGCGCGGCGCATCGTCGACTGGCGAGTCAGTGACCGACTTCGTGCTGGATGCTCTGGAACAGGCACTGTATGCCCGGCAACCGCACCGCGCCGGCAGCCTGATCCACCACAGCAACCGTGGCAGCCAGTACGTCTCGATTCGCTACACCGAGCGATTGACAGAGGCCGGTATCGAGCCCTCGGTTGGCAGTAAGGGCGATAGCTACGACAACGCTCTGGCCGAAGCATTCAACGGGCTGTACAAGGCCGAGTGATACACCGTCAATCATGGAAAAATCGCGAGGCCGTTGAGATGGCAACCTTGAAGTGGGTGCACTGGTACAACCACCAGCGCCTGCTGGGCTCAATTGGATATATCCCGCCTGCGGAGGCTGAGGCAAACTTCCATCGGCAACAAGCAGGTCAGGCCCAGCCTGACTTAAACGAAACGGCCTCCACAATAGCCGGTGCGATTCAGTACCCCGAGCGACCTCGCTGCTTATGCTTGTTGACCAACCAGCGTCGGATACGGCGCTCCGTGTAGGTTTGCAGGATCTGGTAGCTTTTGAGCACCGGGCCTTGATCGAAGTAACCGGCCCAGTCCCGAATGATCGAGTTGAGTTCAGCTATCCGATTTTCCGCCGTGTCCCACGTCATGCTGATCGCCGTTTCGTCGTGGATTTTACCAATGATCGCCTTCATCGCCCGCTTCGCAGGCTTGGTGCCGATATAGGGAAACTCTGAAAAAGACTTCCCGAATCTGGTGAAATACGCCCATCCGTTTTTTCGAGCAAACCAATGAAGCAGATCTCCTTCGCCGATGCTGAGTACGCTGGTAAGCGTAAGCAAACCCGTCGTGAACGCTTTCTGATCGAGATGGATCAGGTGGTGCCGTGGAAGGGCTTGATCGCTTTGATCGAACCGCATTACCCCAAAGGTGAAGGCGGACGGCCGTCATATCCGTTGATGGCGATCTTGCGAGTGCACCTGATGCAGAACTGGTTCGGCTACAGCGATCCGGCGATGGAGGAGTCACTCTACGAGACCACGATTTTGCGCCACTTTGCCGGGCTGAGCCTGGAGCGCATCCCGGATGAAACCACCATCCTCAACTTCCGCCGCCTACTGGAGAAACACGACCTGGCCGCCGGGATTCTGGGCGTCATTAATGATTACCTCGGCGACCGCGGCTTACTGCTGCGCCACGGCACCATCGTCGATGCCACGATCATCCATGCGCCCAGTTCGACCAAGAATAAGGAAGGCAAGCGCGACCCTGAGATGCATCAGACCAAGAAAGGCAACCAATTCTATTTCGGCAGTGCGACCTGAAAGTCGCATGGGTTTCTGTTCCGCAGGTTAACGCCCGACGGAACCGACTGTTCCACCACTCGTTCCCTACCCAGACAGGCGTGGCCGGTAACAGCCGGGTCTGAAGCTCTGGGGACAATGTAACCGCCGATATTTCGGTAGGTCGAACCGCGAGGCCAGACTGAATCTGCCAGCATCAAGGCGGAGAGGTGCTAGGGATGAACGGGTACGGCTAACACAAGTGAACCTCATATAAACGTCGTCATAGTAGCCAAGCCAAAGATGCTGACAGGCTTGAACCAAAAAAGGTGCGCGGCCAGGCAGGGGCTCTTACCGATAGCCCCTCGTGGATGTGGTGCCGCCGGCGAAATCGAGGAGCCCGGCCCGTTCGGAAATCCATGCGGAACAGGGTAAGCCCGTAGCGTTGCCGATTTCGGCAGGTGAGCTGTAAAGCAAGCTGTTGATGCTGCGGGTAAAGGAATGTGGAAAAAGCGAAGGTCACCCTGTAATGGGGTGAATACAGATTGAAACATCATCTGGCGCGAAAGCGAGCAGACTTCCACACGGTCTTCCATGGCGAGAAAACCTGATCAATCGTTGTACGGAGGAAAGCAGATGGCAGTGCTCGCACCCAATGCGCAAGCAACGGCGAGCACTGGTGCGCCTTCGAACTTCATATCGGCCTGGCCCCAACACTGGAACCAGATCGAGTCGCAAGTGAAACGACTCCAGGTACGTATCGCCAAGGCAACACGAGAAGGCAGGTGGGGCAAGGTGCAAGCCTTGCAACGACTGCTGACTCGCTCGTTCAGCGGCAAACTGTTAGCCGTGAAACGAGTGACGGAAAACAGAGGCAAGAGAACACCGGGCGTTGATGGCAAGATCTGGTCGACTCCGGTGGCCAAATCGACGGGAGCACAAGCGTTACAGCATCGGGGCTATCGGCCTCAACCGCTGAGACGCATCTACATACCCAAAAGCAATGGCAAGAAGCGTCCGCTGGGAATTCCAACGATGCGGGATCGTGCGATGCAGGCGCTGTGGAAACTGGCATTTGAGCCGGTTGCCGAAACGCGTGCAGATCCCAACTCCTATGGATTTCGGCCGCAGCGATCCACTGCCGATGCAATCGCACATTGCTTCAATGCACTGGCGAAACGTGGTTCGGCGCACTGGGTACTGGAAGGTGACATTCGAGGCTGTTTCGACAATATCAGTCACGATTGGCTGCTCACCAACGTGCCCATGGATAAGGTGGTTCTGCGCAAATGGCTTCGAGCGGGGTATGTCGATCAGGGAGCCTTGTTCGCAACGGAGGCAGGAACCCCGCAAGGGGGAATCATAACAGCGGAAACAATAGAGCAAACTCTCGAGTAAAATGGGGCTTGCGCATTAGCCGGGATTGCCTGGGCCCCGGGTTTGCGGGATGTCCGGATGTCGGGATTACCCTCGTCATCGATGTCGTCACCTCCACCGACGGGGAGCCTCAGCCATGACCCGACAGCCGCGCAACTGGCGCGTTCGCCTGGCTTTCGAGCCGAATCGATTCTCCGCCGAGCAGTTGGAGCGGGTCTATGAGCAGCTGAAGCCGACGGGCGCGCGTACCACGTCGGCGCCATCGAGATCCCAGCCTGCAGCGACAAAACGCACGAACGCGAAGCGGGGTGGGCGATGAGCGATACCCGGATGGTGGCGCTGTATGCCCGCGTGTCTTCGGATCAACAAGCCAAAAGCGGCACGATCGAAAGCCAGATTGCCGCGTTGAAGGAGCGCATTGCGGCCGATGGCGAGCAAATCGCCGAGGACATGCGCTTTATCGATGCGGGTGTCAGTGGCGCCACGCTGATTCGCCCGCAATTAGAACGGCTGAGGGATCGCGCGGCACTCGGCTTGATCGAGCGTCTCTACGTGCTGTCACCGGACCGCCTATCGCGAAAGTACGCGCACCAGGTTCTCCTCATCGAGGAACTATCGGCGTGCGGCGTCGAGGTCGTGTTCCTCAATCACGCCATCGGCGCGACCCCGGAAGAGGCGCTGTTGCTGCAGATGCAGGGCATGATCGCTGAATACGAGCGCGCCAAGATCATGGAGCGCAATCGTCGCGGCAAGCTTCATGGCGCGAAGCGCGGCAGTGTCAATGTGCTCTCGACGGCGCCCTATGGCTATCGCTACATCCGCAAGCAAGCCGATGGCACGCCGGCGCAGTATGTGATCGACCTGTCACAAGCGGCGACGGTGAGACAGATCTTTGCCTGGATTGGCGTCGAGCGTCTGAGCATCGGTGAAGTGGTGCGGCGTCTTGCCGAGGCGTGCGTCCCGACTGCATCGGGCAAACCGCACTGGGACCGCAGCGTCGTGTGGGGGATGCTGCAGAATCCGGCCTATATGGGCCGAGCGGCCTTTGGCAAGACGCAGGCGCGCGATCCCTTGCCCCGCGTGCGTGCACCGCGCCACAGCGCCGACACGCCCAAGAAAGGCTATTCCGCAGTGCGCACCGAACCGAGCGGCTGGATCGAAATCCCGGTGCCGGCGATCATCAACGAGGCGTTGTTTCTGGCCGTTCAGGAGCAACTCGACGAGAATCGCAAGTCGGCGCGGCAACGCCACCACGGTGCCGTCTACCTACTGCAGGGCCTGACAGTCTGCGGCCAGTGTCATTACGCCTATTACGGCAAAAAGGTCAGTAAAGCGGCGGGCAAGGGCCGCCAGCACTATGCCTATTATCGTTGCATTGGAACCGACGCCTACCGCTTCGGCGGCGCACGCCTCTGCGACAATCAGCAGGTGCGGACCGAGCGGCTCGACGAACTCGTGTGGCAGCAAGTCGTCGCGCTGCTGGCCCATCCTGACCGACTGAAGACCGAGTACCAACGCCGCCTGGACGTTCTCGAACAGACCGAAAGGGAGAGTGCCGATACGGCGGCGCTGGAGAGACAGAAGCTCCATCTGGAGAAAGGCAAGTCACGGCTCATTGACAGCTATGCGGAAGGGGTGATCGATAAAGCGGACTTCGATCCGAAGATTCGGCAGCTGAAGATCAAGCTCGAACAGATTGATCATCAGATCGAAGAGTCCCGGCGCCATGAGGCAGGACAATTCGAGCTGTTTCTCGTGATCAATCGTCTCGAAGAATTTGCCGCCGCCGTCAATGGCCGATTGAGCACGATCGACTTCGCCACGAAACGGGAGATCATCCGCGCGCTGGTAAAACGCATAGAGATCCACAAAGAAGAAATCATCGTCGTCTTTCGGGTCGACCCGGATCCGGGGTTCAATGCCGGCGAGGGCTCGCCGGATTCACAAGCGGGGGAGCAAAGTATGCAAGATCGTACGCGGAGTAATCTCTCCGGTACTTGCGAATTGGACGCTGGATGGCCTGGAAGATGTCGTCCATGCAAGCGTGGCTTCGACAGCGCGCAAGCGTAAGCCATTCAAGATACACGTCGTACGATATGCCGATGACTTCATCATCACAGGGGCCACGCAAGCTGTTCTGCAACATCAGGTTCGTCCTGCAATTGAGGCGTTCCTGAAACAGCGTGGACTGGAACTCTCTGATGAAAAGACTCAGATAACGCATATCTCACAAGGCTTCGATTTTCTGGGCCAGAACGTACGCAAGTACGCCGGCAAGCTACTCATCACTCCGGCTCGCAAGAGTGTGAAGGCATTGCTGGATAAGGTGCGGGAAATCGCGAACGCAAACAAGGCGGCGACTCAAGCTAACTTGATCTTGACCCTGAACCCGGTAATCCGAGGATGGGCCATGTATCATCGCCATGTTGTCGCTGCCAAGCGTTTCGCATGGATCGACCATCAGATTTGGCAAGTGTTATGGCGCTGGGCAGTTCGTCGGCACGCCATGAAAAATGCCCATTGGGTAAAACAACGCTACTTTCGTGTCGTGGGTCAACGGCACTGGGTTTTCGCCACTCAGGGGAAAGCGCGCGGCTTGAGTCAACCCACTTGGCTGTATGCCGCCGCCAGTGTTTCGATCGTGCGGCATATCAAAATATGCAGTGCAGCGAACCCGTTCGATCCGGCATGGACGTTTTACCTTGAGCGCCGAAGAGCGCATCGTCAGGTTGCCCAGTCTTACTCAGGCTGCTGGAAGGCTTGAGCCGTATGAGGGGTGACTCTCACGTACGGTTCTTAGGGGAGGCAGGAGTGGTAACACCCCTGCTTTACCCGACTGAAAGCGCACATTGGTGTGGATGCCGATTCGGGCCTGGTGCACAGCGTGGTTGGTACCGCCGCCAATGTGGCCGACGTGACTCAGGTCGACCAATTACTGCATGGGGAGGAAACTCACACGGCCGGTGATGCCGGCTACACCGGTGTCCACAAGCGGATCGAGCATAAAGGCCGGAAAATGATTTGGTCGATTTCCGCCCGACCCAGCTCGTACAAAAAACACGGTAAGAGATGCCCGATTGGCCGAGCGAAACGCAAGATTGAATACGCCAAGTCGCAGGTGCGTGCGAAGGTCGAGCATCCGTTCCGTGTGATCAAGCGCCAGTTCGGCTACACCAAGGTGCGCTTTCGTGGCTTGGTGAAAAACACAGCCCAGCAGGTCACGCTGTTTGCGCTGTCGAACCTGTGGATGGTGCGAAAACAGTTAATGATCGCAGGAGAGGTGCGCCCGTAATGCGGGGAATGAACCCTGCGAAGCGCTCCTCAAGGGAAAAACTATGTATTTGAAGGTTGAAAATGATCCGATTTTCGATTGAGGCTCTGTTTTTTCGAGTTATTGAGAAAAACGCCATGGAAATCGCGACTATTTCAGACCTTCCTGTGCGACACGAAGCTTTACCTGTCATTGTCCACCTATTCCGTGTTTGGAATGGTAGCGGACTCGCTGTGCGACCAGCGATAGCCTAACAAGACATGCATCACTGGTAACGGTGGGGTGTGAAGCTCTTGTGACAATGTAGCCCCTTGATTGATGGTGTGTATTCGCTGCGAGGTGAAGCACAGATGCTCGGAGCCGTACCGGGTTGAGGCGCTAGGCTGGCCAGTATGAGCAACGTAAGTGAACTGCTGATAAACGCCGTGACTGAAAACATGCCAAAACGGCTGACAGGCATGAACCAAAAAGTGTGGAGTCGGTTATTTCTGTGGGATGTGGGAATACGTCGTCATCAGACTTCCGGCAAAAAGGCAGGCTCTAACCTGGACGTGTGACAGGTAAGGAACGTGGTAAGCCCGTATTGCTGCCCTTGTGGCAGGTGAACCGTAAGGTGAGCTGTTGGCGGTGCGGGTATGGGATCGCAGAGAAAGCGAATGCCGGGCTGTAATGGTTCGGATAGGGGTTGGAACATTACTCCACGGGAAACCGGGCAGACTTCTGCGTGGTCGTTGAACACATGAGCGAAGATGAGGTTGGGCCTGAAAGGGTGCAGGTCAGCGCGTAAGAGCATGGGTTTCCCATGTCCGCGGCCTGAGTCCGTATAGCGGAAACTGACCAGCTCAGAGCGGATTGTGAAGATCCATCTGTACCCAGAAGCAATCAAGGCAGATAGATCGGCTCTTGATCGGGCTTACAACGGCTTGAGCCGTATGCGATGAAAGTCGCACGTACGGTTCTTAGGGGGCCCTAGCAGCCTGTCGGACTTGAATTCACGAGGGAGCATCAGTAGCGAAGGTAAAGCGATTCGCTCACTACTCGGGCGTTTTCGGGCGTTTTTTGCCCGAATTTTCTGAGATCGAGCGGATTTAGCCCATCTTTACCTGCATGGGGCGGATTTGTGGCGCAAAACGGCCATGCGTTTCAAATTCCAGGCCAGACAAACCAGGCGCCATTCCCCGCTCACCTTGTCCATGCCCCGCAGCAGAAACTGACGAAATCCCATGACCGATTTGATGATGCCGAACACTGGCTCCACCGTCTGTTTGCGCAGCGCATAGAGGCTGCGTCCCGGCTGACTCTTGAGTTTGTGCGCCATGCGTTGTTGGGCCGTGGCGTCAGCGTCGAGCGGTGTCGGCTCCTCGAAGCGTGCCCGCCAGCCCGGGTGATGATCGTCGCGCGCCACCGCCAGGTAGGGTTCGATACCGGCCGCCTCGCAGGCGGCGATGTTGCTTTCGCTGTTGTATCCACAGTCCCCGAGCATCGCCTGGACCTGGCCCAACGAAGCCGGTAGCGCCTTGAGCTTGGCCAGCATGGGTACAACTTGTTGCTTGTCGTTGCCCGCCTGGGTGAGATCCTGGGCCACTACCAGCAGCGTGTCGGTATCCACCGCCGCCTGGGCGTTGTAGCACTGTTCGAAGCCACCGCCGGCCACCCGCATGATGCGCGAGTCTTCGTCGGTGAGATTGATTTGCTCGTGCGCCGCAGGCCCTTGCACCGGGGCTTTCGGCGGCTTGCCGGTTTGTGCAGTACGCGCCGCACGCTTGGCGAGTTTCTCTTGGTAGGCGGCCTGATCCTGTTCGAAACGCACGCGGGCGCGCGCCTCGATCTTGGCCTTCGCGGCGTCCATGGCAAGCAAGCGGTCTTGCCGGCGCTTAATCTCGTCGGGCAAGTCGATGCCGTCGGGGAGCTCCGCCTGGTCGGCGCTCTCGGCCAGTGCCAGGAGCTCCTGCACTTCGGCCTTGAGCTGGCGCTCGAGCACCTGAATATGGCCATAGGAAAGTGCGCTGTGGCGTGAGGCGTTGGCATGCAGCTTGGTGCCGTCGAGGCTGATGGTGCCGAGCTTGAGCAGCTTCATTTCGCTCGCCAATTCCAGCACCTGGAGGAAGATGCCGGCCAACTCGTCGAGGAAGCGGCGGCGGAAGCTGGCCAGGGTATCGTGATCGGGGTGGCTACCGGCGGCCAGATAACGGAAGGCGAGCGAGTCGTAAGTGGCGCGTTCGATCTTGCGACTGGAAAAGGTCCCGCTGGCATAGCCGTAGACCAGCAGGCTGAGCAGCACCTCGGGGTGGTAGGCGGCGCTGCCGCGTCCGCCATAAGCCCGGGTGAGTGCGCTCAGGTCGAGCCGTTCGATGGCTTCGAGAATGAAGCGGGCCAGGTGGTCTTCAGGCAACCATTCGTCCAGCGATGGCGGGAGCAGGTAGTCGGTCTTGCGGTCGATCGGGCGAAAGCGGCTCATGCGGGGGCGTCGGCTGGGCGGTGCCGGGATTATCCTCGAATGAAGCGAGAAAGTCCGACAGGCTGCTAGTGGACTGTTTGGTTAGTCCAATAACTTATTTTTGATTGCGGTGAGCTTTGCGCGATTAACAGAGCTGATGATGGATTCAGCCGTTTTGTTCCAGCGAAATGGCTTGGCTGAATGTTCATTATGGGCCTCGATAAAACGGCGAATTGCCGCTTTCAGATCAGCCACGCTGCTGAACGCATCGCGATACAGCGCCCGCCTTTCCAATTGAGAAAACCAACCCTCAACGGCGTTCAACCATGAGGCGCTGGTCGGCGTGAAGTGCAGCTTGAAGCGGGGATGCTTCTCCAGCCACGCCTTGACGGTGGCAGTCTTGTGCGTCGAGCTGTTGTCCAGAATCAAATGCAGATCCAGCTCGGCAGGCGTCGCGCGGTCGATCTGCCGAAGGAACTCAAGAAACTCTTTGGCCCGGTGTCGTTGGGTAATGCGACCGATGACCTGGCCCGTCAGGATGTCGAAGGCGGCATACAAACTGGCCGTACCGTGACGCTTGTAGTCATGCGTCCTGCGTTCAATCTGACCCGGCTTGAGCGGCAGCATGGGCTGGGTGCGATCCAGCGCCTGGATCTGGGTTTTCTCGTCCACTGACAGCACCATCGCATTGTCAGGCGGGTTCAGGTATAGCCCAACCACATCGACCACTTTGTCAGCAAAGTGTGGGGCGTTGCTGATCTTGAAGGTTTTCAGCCGGTGGGGCTTGAGGTCGGCAGCGGCCCATACCTGGGCGACTTGCCAGACGGTAACGCCCACGTATTTGGCCATCAGGCGCAGGCTCCAGTGAGTCGCCTCACGCGGTACACGCTGGGTCGTCAGGGTGAGGATTTCCTTAATCTTCGCCTCGTCGAGCTTGCGTGGATGTCCGCTACGCGGGAGATCGCTCAGCCCATCGAGGCCAGCTTCCTGATAACGCTTGCGCCATTTGAATACGACTGGCGACGAAATTTCCAACCGATCACTGACCTGATTGGGCGTGAGGCCGCTAGCCAGCAACAACAGAATCCGGGCGCGTTGGCCAATGTTTTGAGGCAGAGATCCCATGCACAACCAGCTTTGCAGCGTCTCAACATCAGTGGGTTTTAAACAAAAAGAAGCCGCTGGTCGAGCCATGCTATATACGCCGAAAGGAGGGATGCACAGTATATTTGTTATCCCTCTATAGGTAAACGAACTTTACGGACAGTCAACTAGCCATGCATCTGCGTAAACAGTGATCACGCAACGCTCAAGCATCCAGGTGAGCGAACCCCGATCGACAGCCAAGGCCCGTGATAGCTTTGCTGGAGTCGAGGCCATCGAAAAACCGGCCTGCCATACCTTGCTGCCATCACACCCGAGCCTTCGCCATGGCTGACGACCATCCCTTCGATGTGGCCGCCGCAGGCCATGTCGTGCGGTGTTTTCACGTTCATCTGGCTACATTCATGCGCCAAACTATTTGGCGGTTGTTAACGGTTACATAAATCCGCATATATCCGGCGAAATAGCGGCTGCTGAAAGCCGCATGTAGATATCGAGTTTTCGGGCGGTGCGGTCGGGTGCTTGATGGCGGATGGCACAACGGGGCCGCGTGGGCCCCGTTGTGTGCATGGGTCGGTCGATTCGCTGCGATCAGAACAACTCGTCGTCGTCGGCGGCGGCGGGCGGCGGCTGGTACTGTTCGCGATAGGCTTCTATCAGCCGCAGGTCGTACAGGGCCCAGATGTGCTCGCGCAGCTCGTCGAGCAGATCGATAACGGCCATCGCCTGTGTGGGAAGAAAATAAAGTGTCATCCGTATAAATAAAGTTTCATCCTTTCGCCGATTAAGCAGCCATCTGCATGTAAAAAGCTGGAATCTGCGAGGCATTGGTATCGGAAAGGATGATACTTTAGCGATGGACGGCACCGCTGGAGGCCAGGAAAAACGGGACGCTTAGGATGAAACTTTATTTTCATCCAACAGCCTGCTCAGCGCTCCAGTCGGTGGGGATCGTGAAGGGTTTCATCGGGTGCTGGGGGTGCATGGGGGACCTCACTCGCTCGTCTTGCGCCGGGTTGGCGGTGCGCTTACGTTGTTCGGCGCGTTCGCGCGCTTACTTGAGCCGATACGATTCGCCTTCGATGGCGATGATCTCGGCGTGGTGGATCAGGCGGTCGATCAGCGTGACGACGCAGGGCGCGTTGGGGAACACCTGGCCCCATTCGGCGAACGGCCGGTTGATGGTGACGACGGTGGACTTGTGTTCGTAGCGACGGCTGACGATCTCGAACAGCAGGTCGGCGTGGCGGTTGCTGTAGGAGACAGGTAGCCGATCTAGTCGATCAACAGCAGTTGCGGCCGCGCGTAACGATTGAGCCGGCGCTTGAGCGCGCCATCGCCGCCTTGGGCGGCGCCGGCGGTGGTGAACAGCACGGTGTGACCTTTGACCACGGCCTGATGCGCGATGTTGCGGGCAATAGTGCTCTTGCCGACGCCGTTGGGGCCGATTAGCACGGCGTTGCCCGCCTCGTTCATGAGCTCCAGCCGCAGCAGCACCGCGATTGCGGCGAGGTCGCAGTGTTTTGGCCAGTCCCAATCGAAGTCGGCCAGCGGTTTGAAGCGGCCGAGCTGTGCGCTGCGCAGCCGGCGTTCCTGCGAGCGCCGGCCGCGTTCGGTCTCCTCCCAGGCCAGCAGCGGCTCGACCCAGGCGGCATCGGCGAGGTCGGGCGGACAACGGCGCACCGATGAAATCGGTGACGCTGCTGAGCAAGCTGTACGACCTGGGCATCACCCCATCGCGCGGACGCCCGCGGGTGAGCAACGACAATCCCTACTCAGAATCGCTGTTTAGAACCCTGAAATACTGCCCGCAATGGCCGCAGAATGGCTTTGCCGATTTGGACGCAGCACGCAGCTGGGTGCGCGACTTTATCCGCTGGTACAACCATGAGCACCGCCACAGCCGCATCCGCTTCGTGACCCCGGCGCAGCGCCATCGTGGCGAGGATCAAGAGGTGCTGGCCAAGCGTCATCTACTGTACCAGCAGGCTCGTCATAAACACCCGCATCGCTGGTCAGGTGCAACGCGAAATTGGCAACCTGTCGGCGCCGTCACGCTCAACCCAGAGCGGGAGCAGCCGGCACTGAAAATAGCAGCTTAAAACACGGTTCACGCGACAACTACCTTGCAAAACGCCGGGTGCGCCATTGTCCGAGTGCAGCACCAAAGGTTGGCCCGCGCAGCGCTCGCCGAGCACGGTACGCTGCATCAGTTCGGCCGCACGCTCGCCGCTTTCGTGCTCGTAGACCTCCCAGCCCACGGCCTTGCGGCTGTAGATGTCCTCGATCAAATACTTCTTCCTGAAAATCAAGGCTGCCTTCCCCGGGAAAGCGCGATGAACCTTATTTTTTACATCCATGAATTGCAGTTGAACGACGATACTCAGTGGGCGTAATGTTGAAAAAGCTTCGGAAGAGGCGCGTCATGTGGCTCTGGTCAGAGAATCCGCTACTGGCAGCGATAACCTTCAACGGCATATCCTGGCGCGCAAGTAGCCGCTTTGCATGCTCAATCCGTTGCCGCATCACATAGGCATGCGGCGAACAGTTGAACTCGTTTTTAAATTTCCGGATGAGACTGAATACGGTGAGGTGTGTCAGCCCGGCCAGATCCTCAAGTGAAATGTTCTGCTCGATGTTCTCTTTCACATATTGGACAAGGAGCCCGCACTGTGCCGACGAGAGCCTCCCATAGGCGCGATGCTCACGAAAAATGATGTTCGCGTAGCGACGCAATATATGAATACACAATTGGTTTTTCAGCGACTCTACGTAGAGTTTCCCGCCAAGCCCGTCCTCTTTCAATTCGTGTTCAAGCATCGCCACCAAGGTTGGTAGAACCGGATCTTTGGTGCTGACCAAATCGTACATTTCGATATCCTTGATGTCGCGCTCGAACACCTCACCTGCGACACGCGCGACGGCGGCTTGTGTCAGGTACAGATGGGAAACATCGATCGGTTTGTTCCAGCGCCATTGCGATTGCTCGCCACGGGTGAGAATCGACATGACGCCGGGCTCGACTGTTTCGGAATGCCATCGCCCGCTGCTACGCCGACTCATCTCGGCTATGCCGCGTTTATAGATGACGATCATAAAATCACGCATCTCTGGTATCGCAACGTCCAAATCGGAGTAGCGATACCCGGCGGCGGCAAAAACTGAGTGCAACACCTGACCTTTCCGGTAGGGTGTTGCCATGTCTTATCACGAACTCAGCGTTGAAGAACGCTCCGATATCCAGGTCAGTCTGCTGCGTGGCATGAGCCAGCGCGCCATTGCCCGAATGCTCAACCGCAGCCCCTCAACGATCAGTCGCGAGATCCGTCGCAATCGTGATGCCCGGGGTGAGTACACCACCCAGCATGCCCAACAAGCCATGCGCGATCGTCGATTGCCCTGCCGGCCCCGGCAAAAGCTGGTGCCCGGCAACGAATTGTTCGAGCTGGTCGCCCACCTGCTGCGACAGCGCTTTTCTCCCGAGCAGATTGCCGGCAAGCTGCGAACCATGAAATCCCCAAGCTTCGAAGACGCCTACGTCTGCCGCGAGACGATCTACAACGCGATCTATGCCCTGCCGGTCGGCGAACTGCGCAAGGAGCTGATCATCTGCCTGCGGCAAGGCAAAACCTCCCGCCGTCCGCGTTCTGGCGGCGTAGATCGCCGTGGCCAGATCCCGGACATGGTCAGCATCCATGTGCGTCCGCCGGAGATCGAGGATCGCGTGATGCCGGGACATTGGGAGGGCGACTTGATCAAGGGCAAAGCCAACGCATCGGCCGTGGGTACGCTAGTCGAACGCACCAGCGGCTACCTGATGCTGGTGAAGATGCAAGACGCGACGGCGACCTCGGCCGTGGAAGGCTTCAGTTCGGCGCTGAACCATATGCCGCTGGCGGCCCGCAAGAGCATGACCTACGACCAAGGGCGGGAGATGGCGCGTCACGCGGAAATCACCCAGAAGACCGGGGTGGCAATTTACTTCTGCGACCCGCACAGCCCCTGGCAGCGCGGCAGCAATGAGAACATCAACGGACTGATCCGCCAGTACCTGCCCAAGGGCACGGATCTGTCGGTGTGCAGCCAAGAGCAGTTGGATGCGATTGCCTACGAGTTGAACATCCGACCGCGTAAGCGCTTCGGTTTCAAGTGCCCCATCGAGGTCATGACCGAGCTGATGGCCAAGCATCACGAGGCTCCCGCCTCAATCCAGTAACTGTGTTGCACTCAGCTCCTGCAACCGCCCCCCTTAAGCGCCATGCCTTCCCAAGATAAGGGAGCACTGTCCAAGGTGAGGTCACCCGGAATCCACTGTGGTATTTGTTCTGGTGAGATCAATTCTTTCATATTAATGTCTGCTCCTTATGCCTCCAAGTGAGCTGGAGCCAATGCTCTCTCGCATTATTTTTCCACGCCATCAGAGACTTTCTTGTATTTTTGGTTTTTCAGACTTTTGTAAGGCTAAAGAAATTGTCTTTTTCAGTATGTCAATTCTATGTTTCAAATGCTTTAGCCCTGACACACGCATGCTGCTTGAGTATGCACAAATAGCGCATGCGACCTGGGGGGCCATTAAACCAGCCCCCAAGTCGCACTCAATGGCCAGGGTCGACCTGTATCAGACGGTCAAAATCAGCTCTGGAACCGCTTCGAACAAATCGGCCACCAGACCGTAATCAGCCACCTGGAAGATCGGCGCTTCTTCGTCCTTGTTGATCGCAACGATCACTTTGGAGTCTTTCATACCCGCCAAATGCTGGATCGCCCCGGAAATACCGACCGCAATGTACAGCTGTGGCGCAACGATTTTGCCGGTCTGACCGACCTGCATGTCGTTGGGTACGAAACCTGCGTCGACTGCGGCGCGCGAAGCACCCACAGCAGCACCCAGCTTGTCAGCCAAGGCGTACAGGTGTTTGAAGTTCTCGCCGTTCTGCATGCCACGACCGCCGGAAACGACGATTTTGGCAGCCGTCAGCTCTGGACGATCGGACTTGGCCAGTTCTTCGCTAACGAAGGTGGACTTGCCAGCATCGTGAGCAGCCGAGACCGCTTCAACAGAAGCCGAACCGCCTTCAGCCGCCACCGGATCAAAACCGGTAGCACGCACGGTGATCACTTTGACCGCAGCCGAAGACTGCACTGTCGCAATGGAGTTACCGGCATAGATCGGACGCTTAAAGGTGTCAGCACTTTCAACGGCGATGATCTCGGAGATCTGATCGACATCCAGCAGCGCGGCAACGCGTGGCAGGGTGTTTTTACCGTTGGACGTAGCAGCAGCCAGGATGTGGCTATAGGACTTGCCCAGTTCCACGATCAGTGGTGCAACGTTTTCCGGCAACTGATGGGCATAGGCCGCATTGTCGGCAACCAGCACTTTCGAAACACCAGCGATTTTCGCTGCTGCTTCGGCGACTGCGCCAACGTTGGCACCGGCCACCAGTACGTGAATATCACCACCGATTTTTACAGCGGCAGCCACGGTGTTCAGGGTTGCCGGGGCAACGACACCATTCTCATGTTCAGCAATAACCAAGATAGTCATTTAGATTACCTTCGCTTCGTTTTTCAGTTTCTCGACCAGTTCAGCCACCGACTTGACCTTGATGCCTGCGCTGCGGGTAGCCGGAGCTTCAACTTTCAGGGTTTTGGTCGTGGAGGCGGTAGAAACGCCCAAAGCGTCCGGAGTCAGCACTTCAAGAGGCTTCTTCTTGGCTTTCATAATGTTTGGCAAGGAGGCGTAGCGTGGCTCGTTCAGACGCAGGTCTGTGGTCACGATCGCTGGCAGGTTCAGGGACACCGTCTGCAGGCCGGCGTCGACTTCACGCGTGACGCTGACTTTGTCGCCAGACACTTCGACTTTAGAGGCGAAGGTGCCCTGGGCGAAGCCGGTCAGCGCAGCGAGCATCTGCCCGGTCTGGTTGTTGTCGCTGTCGATGGCCTGCTTGCCGGTGATGACCAGCTGCGGCTGCTCCTTGTCGACCACGGCCTTGAGCAGCTTGGCGACGGCCAGCGAGCCCAGTTCCTCGTTGGACTCGACCAGCACGGCGCGGTCGGCGCCGAGGGCCAGGGCAGTGCGCAGTTGCTCCTGGGCGGTGTTGGCGCCCACGGAGACGGCGACGATTTCAGTGGCGATGCCCTTTTCCTTGAGGCGCACGGCCTCTTCCACGGCGATTTCGCAGAAGGGGTTCATGGACATTTTCACGTTGGCGAGGTCAACGCCGGAGTTATCCGCCTTGACGCGGACTTTGACGTTGTAGTCGGCCACGCGTTTGATGGCGACGAGTATTTTCATGGCAGCCTCCAGAAAGGAAAGAGGGCCGGAGCGGCAAAGGCGGCTCCGGCGCAAGAGCAGCGTCAGAGATCGCCGAGTTGCTCGATGACACCTTGGGCCTTGAGCTCGGCAAGGCGGACGTCATCCAGCCCGAGACGGCGCTTGAGCACGTCATCGGTGTGCTCACCGAGTTGCGGTGCCGGACGCTGGTACTCCACCGGGGTGTCGGACAGTTTGACCGGGCTACCGACCATGCGGAATCCGGGGTTCAGAGCATGGGGAATGTCGACCAGCATGTCGCGGGCCAGCACCTGCGGCTCGTCCAGGGCCCGGCCGATGTCATTGATCACACCGACCGGCACCTTGACCGCATGGATTCTGGTAACCCAGTTGTCGGCCGTATCACTCAGAAAGTGTTCGGCCAGCTTCCCGACGAGCACCACACGGTTACGCACTCGATCAGCGTTCTTGGTGAACCTCAAGTCCCGGGGCAGTTCCGGCAAGCCGATAGCCTCGCACAACGCGACAAACTGGCTGTCGTTGCCGCAGGCGATGATGAAATCCCTATCGCTGGCGGAGAACACCTGGTACGGCACGATATTGACGTGGGCGTTGCCCAGTCGGCCGGGCGAGCGCCCGGTGCTGAGGTAGTTCTGGCTCTGGTTGCCGAGCATCGCCACCTGCACGTCCAGCAGCGCCATGTCGCAATGCTGGCCACGTCCGGTTTTCTCGCGCGCAAGTAACGCGGCCTGGATGGCTATGACGGAATACAGGCCGGTCATCACGTCCGACACTGCGACACCCACTTTCTGCGGGCCGGCCCCGGGCACGCCATCCTTCTCGCCGGTGATGCTCATCAGGCCGCCCATGCCCTGGATGATGAAGTCGTAGCCGGGCTCTTCCGCACGCGGGCCCGTCAGCCCGAAGCCGGTGATGGAGCAGTACACCAGGCGCGGATTGAGCTTCGCCAGGTTCTCGTAGTCCAGCCCGTACTTGGCCAGCGAACCGGCCTTGTAGTTCTCGATCAGCACATCGCATTCGCAAGCCAGGGCACGTACCAGCGCCTGGCCTTCGGGAGTCGCGAGGTTCAATGCCACCGACAGCTTGTTGCGGTTGGTCGATTGGTAATAGGAAGCTTCGGGACTGTCCGCGCCATCCGCGGTCTTCATGAAGGGCGGCCCCCAGCCGCGGGTGTCGTCGCCCACGCCAGGCCGCTCGATCTTGATCACTTCCGCTCCCAGATCCGCCAGCACTTGGCCGCACCAGGGGCCGGCTAGTACGCGGCTGAGGTCGAGTACGCGATATCCGCTTAATGCACCCATTTTTATCTCACCTTCTTTAGCTGCGCAGTCACACGCGCTCAATGACCATCGCCAGCCCTTGGCCGACTCCGATGCACAAACTCACCACAGCGTAACGCTGGCCGCTGCGCTGCAACTGCCGCGCAGCGCTCAGCGCCAGGCGCGCGCCGGACGCACCCAGCGGGTGGCCCACAGCAATGGCTCCGCCGTTGGGGTTGACCCGCGGATCGTCGAAGGCCACCCCTAGAGCGCTCAGGCAGCCGAGCACCTGGGAGGCGAAGGCCTCGTTGATCTCGATGATGTCCATATCCGCCAGGCCGAGCCCGGCCCGGGCCAAGGCCTTGTTGATTGCCTCCACCGGACCGACGCCCATGATGCGCGGCTCCACACCCACCGCTGCGGCCGACAGCACGCGCGCCATAGGCACCAGGCCATAACGCTCACCCGCTGCTGCGGACCCGATCAGCAGCGCGGCAGCGCCGTCGTTCACGCCTGAGGCGTTGCCGGCGGTGACCACGCCGCCCTCGGACAGCGGCTTCAGGCGTGCCAGGGCCGCCTCGTCGGACTCCGGCCGTGGATGTTCGTCCTGCTTGACCACGTTCGGCGGGGTCTTGCGTCCGGTGGAGACGCTCACCGGGACGATCTCGTCGTTGAAGAAGCCGGCCTGGCGGGCCGCCTCGTAACGCGCCTGGGAAGCGGCGGCGAAGCGGTCGGCCTGCTCGCGGCTGATGCCGTATTCACGGGCCACGTTGTCGCCGGTCTGCGGCATGCTGTCGTTGCCGAAGGCGGCGACGATCTTCGGATTTGGGAATCGTGCGCCGATGGTGCTGTCGTAGACCGTCAGGTCGCGGCTGTAGGCGGCTTCGGCCTTGGCCATTACGAAGGGCGCGCGCGACATGCTTTCCACGCCGCCGGCCACGAACAGCTCGCCCTCGCCGCAGGTCACCGCCCGCGCCGCGTCGATGACCGCCGCCAGCCCGCTGGCGCACAGGCGGTTGATCGTCTGTCCCGGCACCGTGACCGGAAGGCCCGCGAGCAGTGCGGCATGGCGCGCCACGTTGCGGCTGTCCTCGCCGGCCTGGTTGGTGTTGCCGAGGAGCACGTCCTCGATGGCATCGCCCGGCACCCCGTGGCGGTCCAGCAATTCACGGATCACATGCGCGGCCAGGTCGTCCGGACGCACCGGCGCCAGGGCGCCGCCATGTCGTCCGAAGGGCGTGCGCAGGCCGGCGTACAGGAAAGCATTGAGCATTGAAGGCTCCTTATTGAAGTGAAAGTGAAGACTCAACCCAGCGCCGGTTCGGCATGGCGCAGCGACAGGCCGAGGGCGGCCCGGCGGCGCAACCAGGGTCCCGGGCGGTAGCGGGCGTCGCCGGTCAGCGCGGTCATGCGTTCAAGAATCAGCAGCAAGCGCGCGGCGCCAACGCTGTCACCCCAGGCCAGCGGTCCCTGCGGATAACCCAAACCACGGCGCACGCCTTCGTCGAGGTCGTCCACGCTGGCGATGCGCTGCTGCACGATGTCACCAGCTAGGTTGACAATCATCGCCAGCATGCGCTGGGCGATGAAGCCGACGCTGTCGTTGATCACGGTAACCCCGACCCCGTCGCCAGCCAGCAGCGCATGGGCCGCATCGCGCATCGCCGGACGGGTTGCAGGGGACTGCATCAGGCAGCGGTGCCGCATCGGGTCGAGTAGCAGGTCGATGCACAGCGTCCGTGCCGGATCGGTGGCGAAGCGGGAGCAGGCGCTGGTCGCGTCGATGCCATAGGGCGCCAGCAGGCATAGTGCCTCGCACGACGGCGTGGTGCCCTGCTCAATGCGAGCGCCGAGCTGCTCCAGCAAACCGGTCAGGCATTCGCGGTCGGTGTCGTTCTCGGCACCAATCCACACCGGCGGCAACGCCTCCACTGTCGGCACCGCCTGCGGTACTGGCGGGTCGATCATTTGCCCGTCCTGGTAGCGGTAGAAGCCACGGCCCACCTTACGCCCCACATAACCGGCCTCGAGCATCAGCCGGGTCAGCGGCGAGGGACGGTAGCGCGGCTCCTGGTAGAACTGGTTGTAGATCGACTCGATCACCGGATGCGACACGTCCAGCGCGGTCAGGTCGAACAGCTCCAGTGGGCCCATGCGAAACCCCAGCCCCTCGCGCAGGATGCGGTCGACATCCGCCGGTTCGGCTACGCCTTCCCGGAGAATCTGCAGCGCCTCGGTGCTGTAGGCGCGGCCGGCGTGGTTGATGATGAATCCCGGGGTGTCCTTGGCGCGAATGCCGCGATGGCCCATGCGCGCCGCCAGCGCCTGCAGGCAGTCGCCCACCTGCGCGTCGGTGGCCAGGCCGTCGATCACTTCGACCACCTTCATCAGTGGTACCGGGTTGAAAAAGTGGAAGCCGGCCACCCGCTCGGGGTGTCGGCAGCCACGGGCGATGCTGGTGACCGAGAGCGACGAAGTGTTGGTCGCCAGGATGCAATCGGCGGTGATCACGGCTTCCAACTCGCCGAGCAACGCCTGTTTGGCATCCAGGCGCTCAACGATGGCCTCGACCACCAGTTGTGCATCAGCCAGTTCTTCCAAGGTGCTGGCCACCTGCAGGCGCTCCAGTGTGGCCTCGACGTCGGCGCCGCTGATCTTGCCCTTGTCTGCCAGCTTGCCGAGGGTGCGCTCCAGGTTGTCACGGGCGACCTGCGCAGCGCCTTCTCGGGCATCGAAGAGTTTCACCTGGATGCCGGCCTGCGCGGCGATTTGGGCGATGCCGCTGCCCATCACACCGGTACCCACGATGGCCATGCGATCGATCATACGAGTCATGTCTCACTCCCCCTGGAAGTTGGCTTTGCGCTTTTCGAGGAAGGCTGCGGCACCCTCCTTCTGGTCACGGGAGTCGAACAGCAACTGGAAGGCTTTGCGCTCAAGTGCCAGAGCACTGTCCAGCGGCAGATCAGCACCGGCCAACATCACCTCCTTGATCTGCGCCACCGCCAGCGCCGGCAGTGCGGCTATCTCAGCGGCCAGCTCTAGGGCACGCGGCAGGGTGCGCTCATCGGCCACCACTTCGCTGACCATGCCCATGGCCAGCGCCTCCGGCGCCTTGACCAGGCAGCCGGTCAGAGCGATGCGCATGGCCTGGAACTTGCCCACCGCGCGGATCAGGCGCTGGGTGCCGCCAGCGCCGGGCATCAGCCCGAGCTTCACTTCCGGCTGGCCGAAGCGCGCCGACTCACCGGCAACGATGATGTCGCAGTGCATGGCCAGCTCGCAGCCGCCGCCCAGGGCGAAGCCGTTCACTGCGGCGATCACCGGTTTCGGGCAGCGGCTGATGGCCTCCCACAGGTACTCGGTGTGCCGGCGGTACATCTCGATGGGACTGGCCTGGGCGAACTCGCGGATGTCCGCGCCGGCGACGAAGCACTCCTCTCCACCGGTAAGGACGATCGCCCGCACTTGAGGCTCGATGGCCAGGGCCCGGAAGTGCTCGGCCAGTAGCTGGCGCACATGGCTGTTGAGGGCGTTCTTCGCCTCGGGGCGACTGATCCGCACTACTGCCACTCCGTTTTCCTGGCGTGTCGCCACCACCTGCTTGGCTTGCTCAGAATTCATGACGTCTCGAGCCTCTCTTTTGATTTCGCTGTGCGAAACAGCATTTCGAATTCATGCAAAGCATAGTGACAGGATGACGCCGATGTAAACTCCCATTGATCAAAATCCTCTTTATCGCCAGTAAAATAAGGGGCTTCAAATCAGAGAGGTGCTCCCCTTGCCCATTTTTCAGCCATCAACTATAGTTCCGTCATGCGAAACTGAATTTTATTTTCTTGATTTCCTGGATTCGAGGGTTCTAATATGCGCAGCAACAGGACGGATTCGCAGGCATCCGTATCGACTGACCACGAGGCTGAACTGGAACTGCTTGAAAAGGGGCTTCTCGACCCGGTGTCAGCCTTGAGTGAGGAGGAAAATAGCGGCCAGTTCGTCACTGCACTGGCTCGAGGGCTGGAGCTGCTGCGCTGCTTCAATCCTCGCGAGAACGTGCTCGGCAATCAGGATCTGGCCAGAAAGACCGGCCTGCCCAAACCGACCGTGACAAGGCTAACCAACACTTTGATGCGGCTTGGCTGCCTCAAGCGCGAGGTGCATTCGGGCAAGTACCAGTTGGACGTGGGAGTGCTGGGTTTCGGCTATTCGATGCTCTCGAACTTGTCGATCCGCTCTGTAGCACACCCTCTGATGGAGGAGCTGGCCAACCACGCCCAGGCCGCTGTCGCCATGGCGGCCCGCGACCGTCTGCAGATGGTCTACCTCGATGTGGTGCAAGGCCAGGGCAACATAACCATGCGCCGGCAGATCGGCAGCTACCTGCCGCTGGCGCAGAGTTCAGTAGGACGCGCCTGCCTGGCGGCGATGCCGGAGAACGAGCGGGAGTTCCTGCTCGAACACGTCCGCCAGCGTGAAACGGAACAATGGCCGGCCATCCGTAAAGGTCTGGACCGCGCCTTCAGGGACTTCGCCGACTACGGCTATTGCCTGTCGATCGGCGAATGGCATCGCGACGTCAATTCCATCGCCGTGCCCTTGCTACATCCGCAGTACGGGCTGCTGGCCTTCAACTGCGGAGGACCGAGTTTCCAACTACCGCGGGAGAAGCTCGAGGACGACATCGGGCCCCGCTTGATTGAAATGGTTAACAACATAGGCGCCGCCGCTCGCTGATCCTCGGGTGACGGTGCCTCGCCAGCCGGGCCCACCCGTGGGCCCTTGAGGAGAGCACATGATCCGTGACCCAGAAACCCTGCAGCTTTTGTTGGACTCGATCCACCAGTTCGTCGACGAGGCGTTGATCCCTCGCGAAAACGAAGTCGCGGAGACCGACGCCATCCCGCAGGACATCATCGAGCAGATGCGCGAAATGGGCCTGTTCGGTCTGACCATCCCGGAAGAGTTCGGCGGCTTGGGCGTCACCATGGAAGAAGAGGTGAATATCGTCTTCGAACTCGGTCGCACCTCTCCCGCATTCCGCTCCTACATCGGCACCAACAATGGCATCGGCTCAATCGGCATCCTGATCGACGGCACCCCTGAGCAGAAGGCCCGTTACCTGCCGAAGCTAGCGGCCGGCGAGTGCCTCAGCTCCTTCTGCCTGACCGAGCCTGATTCGGGGTCCGACGCAGCCTCGCTTAAGACCACCGCAGTGCGCGACGGCGATTTCTACGTCATCAACGGCACCAAGCGCTTCATCACCAACGCGCCGCACGCCGGCATTTTCACCGTGATGGCCCGCACCAACCCGGAGATCAAGGGCGCCGGCGGCATCAGCTCGTTTATCGTCGAAGCCGGTACGCCGGGTGTCACTATCGGCAAGTGCGACCACAAGATGGGCCAGAAGGGTGCCCACACCGCCGACGTGATCTTCGAGAATGTCCGCGTGCCGGCCGCCAACCTGATCGGCGGCAAGGAAGGCGTGGGCTTCAAGACCGCCATGAAGGTGCTCGACAAGGGCCGCCTGCACATCGCCGCCCTCGCCGTCGGCGCCGCCGAGCGCATGCTCGCCGACTCGCTGCAGTACGCCATCGAGCGCAAGCAGTTCGGCCAGCCCATCGCCGAGTTCCAGCTGATCCAGGGCATGCTGGCCGACAGCAAGGCGGAAATCTACGCCGCCCGCTGCATGGTGCTGGACGCCGCGCGTAAGCGCGACGAGGGCCTGAACGTCAGCACCGAAGCTTCCTGCGCCAAGATGTTCGCCACCGAGATGTGCGGCCGCGTAGCCGACCGCTGCGTGCAGATTCATGGCGGCGCAGGCTACATCAGCGAATACGCCATCGAGCGCTTCTACCGCGACGTGCGGCTGTTCCGCTTGTACGAGGGTACGACCCAGATCCAGCAGGTGATCATCGCGCGCAACATGATCCGCGAAGCTCAGCGCTAACCCTGCTCGTGCGTCCATGCCTTCGGCGCTCGCTCGTGGGCATGGACATTCCAGACGCGCGTCCGGGTGGATCCACCCATGCGGGGAATCACCCTCCATGTTCCGCTAGTGGCCTGTTTGGTTAGTTCAGTTAGTCAATTTCGGCGCCCATGGCCCCGATACGGCGTTGCCACTCCTCGCCATAGCCCTGCTATGACTCGTCGCGGCGCCTGGTCTCGGAGCCATGGTCATCCTAACTTGAGTTAACCAACTAACCGCACAGGCCACTAGAACAACAAAAAGGTATCGTTCGTTATGAACACCACGACGACCATTCAAACGGGCGTGGCAGCCCCCAAGAGCAACATCTGGATCATCGTCTTTGGCTTCTGCTTCCTCGGTCTGCTGATTGATGGCGCGGATCTGATGCTGCTGTCCTACTCGCTCACCAGTCTCAAGGCCGAGTTCGGCCTGACCAACGTCGAGGCGGGCGCGCTGGGTAGCATCACCCTCGCCGGCATGGCCATCGGCGGCATCTACGGTGGCTGGGCATGCGACCGCTTCGGCCGCGTGAAGACCGTGGTCTGGACCATCGTCCTGTTCTCCCTCGGCACCGCCGCGCTGGGCATGACCCAGAGCTACTGGCAGTTCGCCTTCTTCCGTTTCGTCTCCTCCCTGGGCCTGGGCGCGCTGTACGTTGCCTGCAACACCCTGATGGCCGAGTACGTACCGACCAAGTACCGCACCACCGTGCTGGGCACCCTGCAGGCCGGCTGGTCCGTGGGCTACATCGTGGCCACCCTGCTCGCCGGCTGGCTGCTGCCGACTTACGGCTGGCGCTACCTGTTCTACGTCGCCATCATCCCGGTCCTGCTGGCCATCTCCATGCAGCGTCTGGTGCCGGAGCCGGAGGCCTGGGTCAAGGCCAAGGCCGAGCGCGTCAATAAGCTGGTTGAAGGCGTGAAGGAAGACACCAAGCAGAAAGGCGAAAGCGCCTACAAAATGATCTTCGGCGACCCGTCGGCTAGCCGCATGTTCATCCTCTGGTGTCTGACCGCAGGCTTCCTGCAGTTCGGCTACTACGGCGTGAACAACTGGCTGCCGGCCTACCTGCAGACCGAAATGAATATGAACTTCAAGGCCATGACCGCCTACCTGGTGGGCACCTACACCGCGATGATCCTCGGCAAGATCCTCGCCGGCCTGGCCGCCGACCGCTTCGGTCGCCGCGCCGTGTACGCCTTCGGGGCCATCGGTACCGCGGTGTTCCTGCCGATCATCGTGCTGTACCACAGCCCCGAGCACATCCTGTGGATGCTGGTGGTCTTCGGCTTCCTGTACGGTATCCCCTACGGTGTGAACGCCACCTACATGACCGAGAGCTTCCAGGCCAAGTACCGCGGCACCGCCGTCGGTGGCGCCTACAACATCGGTCGCATCGGCGCGGCCATCGCCCCGGCCACCATCGGCTTCCTGGCCACCGAAGGCTCCATCGGCCTCGGCTTCCTGGTCATGGGCGCTGCCTACTTCATCTGTGGTGTGATTCCTGCCCTGTTCATCAAGGACAAGCAGTTCGACCCGCAGAAGCAGTAAGCGACACGGTGTCGTTCTCCCCGCGAGGGCGGCGTCCGCCGCACGAAGACACCCCTGGGCGCAGGCCCGCGGGGTGTTTTTCTGAGTGAAATCAGCCCGGTAGAGCTTGAAGAACGCGATGGTCGTATCCACGATTGCCGTTGTCGTGAGGGCTGATCAAGGTTCGAGCGAAGAGAGGCTTCTCGAAAGTCCTACGTGTCTGAAGAGAAGTTACCCGACATTTCAGTCCCGCGGGATCGCCAAAGCCCTTGCTGCACGCGGGCTTTAGCTGCTCAAGGGTTGCGGTAAGTCGGAAAACCCCCTTCTTTGGTTGACAGATAACGCTACACTATGCTATGTGATCTCATGAGGGTAGCATGCTGGTTTCAGGGCTAATGCATTTGAAATATGTAATTGACGTGCAGAAAAAGACAATTTTTTGACATGCAAAAATACTGAAAACCAAAAATACAAGAAAGTCTTTGATGGAATGGAAAAGCAATGCGAGAGAGCATTGGTTTCAGCCCACTTGGAGGCATAAGAGGCAGAAAGTAAGATGAAAAAACTTATCTCGCCAGAACAAATACCAAAGTGGATTCCGGGTGAACTCACCTTAGACAGCGCTCCCTTATCTTGGGAAGGCATGACGCTTAAGGGCTATCGCTACACCGATCTGGACGTAGAGATACCTGAGATGCGTGATTTCATGATCGTCATCTATAAACGGGGCATAGCCGAGATGAGTCGGCGCAGCAGTGGGCCATGGCATACCGAAACAGTAGAGCCCGGCGTCATGTCGATTCTCACCCGCGGCGAGCAATCACAATGGTGCTGGAACAAACCGATCGATGTTTCCCACCTGTACCTATCACAAGCCGCCGTCGCGCGTGTAGCGGGCGAGGTGTTCGAGCGCGACATCAAGGACGTCGAAATGTACGATCTGGTCAGCGCCAAAGATCCGACCCTGCCAACCTTGGTGGCTATGCTTGAAAATGAATTGAAAGAGGGCGGGCTTGGCGGAAAACTTTACGTGGAGTTGCTGAAAAACCAATTGTGCATTCATATATTGCGCCGCTACGCGAATATCATTTTTCGTGAACATTGCGCCTATGGGAAACTCTCGTCGGCACAGCGCGGGCTCCTTGTGCAATATGTGAAAGAGAACATCGAGCAAAATATTTCGCTGGAGGATATGGCTGGGCTGACAAATCTAACCGTATTCAGTCTCATTCGGAAGTTCCAAAATGAGTTCAACTGCTCGCCGCATGTCTATGTGATGCGGCAACGGATTGAGCATGCAAAGCAGCTAATTGCGCGCCAGGACATGCCGTTGAAGGTTGTCGCTGCCAGTAGCGGATTCTCCGACCAGAGTCACATGACGCGCCTTTTTCGAAAATTTCTCAACATGACACCAACTGAGTATAGTCGTTCGACTACAAAGCATGGATGTGAGAAATAACACTCAAGGATAGGGCGTTTGAGGAAGTTCTACGTGCACGAACGCGCGATCATGACCCAGCTATTTCGGATGCTAGGGAAAGCCTGAAGTAGCCCCGATTACCGCCGGTATGCAACTCAGCAGGCCGAAAACGAAGATTTTCGCGTCAATTGAGGACTGTTCTCAGCGTTCCCAACTCAATTCCTTGCCCTTCATGGGCGCCCTGTGGGCTGCTGCCCACATCGCGGACGTACCTCGCCTGCCATCAGCAGTCGTTTCCGCATCATCCAAAGGTTCGACAGGGCAAACAGCGTAACCAGTTGGGCCGTGTTCTTTGCCAATCCACGGAAACGCACCTTGGTGTAGCCGACTGGCATTTGATCACGCGGAACGGATGTTCGACCTTGGCTCGCGTCAGGGCCTTGGCCTTTTCGATCTGGCGGATCGCACAGCCAAGCGGCTGTCCTTCTCGAGATGCTGGTAGCTGCTGCGGCGCGCAGATGACTTGGCGGCCTGCATGCTCGGCATGCTTTTCCACACCGGTATAGCCCACGTCGGCCATTCACGATGCTCTGCGAGTGCCTAACCCGGCGCTCGAGTGCAAGGAACTGCACTTTTAGCAGTCTGGCCCAGCCCGGATGTGCGTTTTTAGAGGTGCCCTTGAGACGGCTCCGTGATTAGCAATTCTATCCAAAAAAATGTAAAAAACGTTCAATACCCGCATCGCTTCAATCATCAGTATACATGCTAGCTGTTCAGTACTTACAAGAATAAAAGAGGTAATTAGCATGAATACGTCATCCGAAGCAGATTTTCTGCGCGCTCTCTACCAGTCCTGGACCGACCGTATGGCGGCCAATCCAAATCTGACAATTTCTGACTTACGCAGTCTTTTTGACGAATGGCACCAGCCCACGTTGGAGCCCGAGGGTGTGACCTACAAATCAGATGTTGTTGCTGGAGTCGAGTCCATTTGGGCGCTGCCGGAGGGTGCCGACTCCTCAAAGGTAATTTTGTACACCCATGGTGGGGGCTTCGCTGTTGGGTCAGCCGCTAGTCACCGAAAGTTTGCAGGACATCTTGCCAAACAATTGGGTGTCACAGCGATTGCCATCGACTACCGTCGCGCCCCCGAGCATCCCTTTCCCGCACAAATAGAGGATGCGACAGCGGTCTACCGCGAGCTTCTTGAACGCGGCTTCAAATCGCAAAATATCACGACAAGCGGTGACTCGGCTGGCGGCAACCTCGCAATTGCAACAGTACTCAAATTGCGTGACGACGGCATGGCGTTGCCGGGTTCCGTCATCGTTTTTTCTCCGTGGCTCGACATGGAGCATATTGGCCGGACTCTGGAGACCAACCATGCAACTGACGCGCTGGTGAGTAAAGCTATTCTCCAGGGTATGTCGGGTATGTTCCTTGGCGAGACAGGTTCGCGCATCAATCCGCTTACGAATCCGCTGAAAGCCAGCTACCAGGACTTCCCGCGCCTGTATATCGCGGCCGGCTCGCTAGAAACGCTGCTCGATAACGCCACAGACCTGGAGCAGATATCCAAGGCAGCTGGGGTGGATGTGACCCTGTCTGTAGTAGACGGCATGCAGCACGTATTCCCGCTCTTGGCGGGGCGTGCCCGCGAGGCCGATGTCGAACTCAGTCGTATCGCTAAGTGGTTCAAGTCCGCGTGACGAGGTAGTCCCTTGCCATTTTCGGGTTTGGCTGCCCGGAGCTTCATCATTCCAATCCATTAATGCGGGCTTAGGCTTCTGCTAGGCGAAGCCTTGGCCGTAACAAGGAGAAACGTCATGAAAACAACTAATAATTTCGACGCCATCGTCGTTGGCGCAGGTTTTGGCGGCCTGTATACGCTGAAAAAACTGCGCGACGAGCAGGGTCTCAATGTTCGCGTCTTCGACAAGGCTGGTGACGTGGGGGGCACGTGGTACTGGAACCGCTATCCGGGCGCGCTGTCCGATACCGAAACCCACGTTTACTGCTACTCGTGGGACAAAGAGCTGTTGCAGGAGATGGAGATCACCAGTCGGTACACTACCCAGCCGCAAATCCTCAAATACCTCGAGAAAGTGGCGGACCGCCATGATCTGCGCAAGGATATCCAGTTCAATACTGGGATCACCGCGATGCATTTCAACGAAACGACTAACCTCTGGGAGGTGCATACCGACACGGGTGAGTCGTACACTGCCAAGTTTATCGTGACTGCGCTTGGTCTGCTCTCCGCCACTAATATTCCAAAAATTAAAGGCCTAGAGACCTTCCAGAGAGAGTGTTACCACACGGGTAACTGGCCCCAGGATGTTCAGTTCGAGGGAAAACGTGTGGGCGTGATCGGTACAGGATCCACAGGTACCCAGGTGATCACCGCCATTGCGCCACAGGTCGAGCATCTCACAGTGTTCCAGCGTTCGCCGCAATACAGCGTACCGGTCGGTAACGGCCCGGTCAGCAGAGAGTATGTCGACAACATCAAGAAGAATTACGACAAAATCTGGGAGCAAGTGAAAAACTCCATGGTCGCCTTCGGCTTCGAGGAAAGCACGGTGCCGGCGATGAGTGTTTCTGATGAGGAACGCCAGGCAGTCTTCCAGAAGGCTTGGGAAAATGGTGGCGGCTTTCGTTTCATGTTTGAAACCTTCTGCGACATCGCCACAGACGAACGTGCCAACAAGGCCGCGCAGGATTTCATCCGGTCCAAGATTGCCGAAATCGTCAAGGATCCGGAAACTGCTCGCAAGCTCACGCCGAACGACCTGTACGCTAAGCGCCCTCTGTGCGACAGCGGTTACTACGCAACGTACAACCGGCCGAATGTTAGCCTGCTTGACGTCAAAGCCAACCCGATAGCAGAGATCACACCCACAGGCGTGAAAACCGCAGATGGGGTCGAACATGAGTTGGACATGTTGATCTTTGCCACTGGCTTCGATGCGGTGGACGGTAACTACACCAAGATCGACATCCGAGGCCGTAAAGGCCTGGCCATCCAAGACCACTGGAAGGCCGGTCCGAGCAGCTACCTGGGAGTTGCGAACGTGAATTACCCTAACATGTTCATGGTGTTGGGCCCAAACGGCCCCTTCACCAACCTGCCGCCTTCAATCGAGGCGCAGGTCGAGTGGATCAGTGAGCTGATTCAGGACGTTAATACTAAGAATCTTAAAACAGTGGAGCCCACGCCCTCGGCTGAGGCGTTCTGGACCAAGACCTGCCAGGAGATTGCAAGCGCGACGCTCTTCCCGAAGGCAGAGTCGTGGATTTTTGGTGCCAATATCCCGGGTAAAACCAACACTGTGTATTTTTACATGGCTGGGCTCGGTGCCTATCGGCAACAACTTACTGAAGTCAAAAAACAAGGCTATCAAGGCTTCCAGTTCAGTAAGTAAATTTACATAAAAATCTATGGAGGCAATATGAAGCGGGTACAGGACAAAGTCATTATCGTTACCGGTGGTGCAATGGGCATGGGGCGATCGCACAGCGAACTGCTCGCCTCTCACGGTGCGTGGGTGTTCGTGGCAGACATGAATGAGGAACTAGGCCAAGCAACGGTGGCCGGCATCCGCGAGAACGGCGGAAAGGCCGACTTCCTAAAACTGGATGTAACGAACGAGGCTGATTGGAATGCCGCGGTGGCTCAGATTATCGAACGTGCAGGTCGCATCGATGTGCTGATCAACAACGCTGGCATCCTTATTCTGAAGCCCGTGCAAGACACGACCAATGAGGATTGGGACCGTACCTTCGATGTTAACGCGCGTAGCGTCTTCATTGGCACACGGGCAGTTGTTCCATGCATGCAGAAAGCGGGCAAAGGTAACATCGTCAACGTATCGTCCATCTACGGCTTGGTAGGCGCCCCCGGTGCCAGCGCCTATGAAGCATCTAAAGGGGCGGTACGCTTGTTCACCAAATCGTGCGCGGTGGATCTGGCCCCCTTCAACATCCGTGTTAATTCCGTGCATCCAGGCGTAATTGAGACACAAATGACGCGGGATCTGCTGGCTGATCCCGCCATCCGACCGGCCCTGCTCGGACCAACCCTGCTCAAGCGTCCGGCTCAGCCAATCGAAGTGTCTCAGGCGGTGCTCTTCCTCGCGTCGGACGAATCGTCCTTCGTGCATGGCGCAGAGCTGGTGGTCGATGGCGGCTATACCGCCAACTGACCGAAAAGGCGTCAATGCGCAAGCACGGCCGGTGGGTTGATCCTGCTGCCGAGCTGCGCATCTGGCCTGCACTTTACGATCGACCGACCAAATATTGCGCTGAACGGCTTCGACTTCATATCTTCATTCAAGAGGCATTCCATGCATTGTTATTGCGTCACGCATCACGGCCAGCCGTTAGAGCTGGTAGATCAACCGATCCCTCAGCCGCAAGGCACAGAGGTGCTGCTGCGAGTGAAGGCTGCCGGCTTGTGTCACACAGACCTTCATCTGTGGGAAGGCTTTTACGACTTGGGCGCTGGCAAGCGTCTGATGTTGGCAGATCGCGGAATCAAACCGCCGATGATCCTCAGCCACGAAGTATGTGGTGAAGTCATTTCCGCTGGCAGCGAGGCGGGCGAAGTAAAGATTGGTATGCGCAGCCTTGTACATCCATGGATTGGCTGTGGTGAATGCGCAGCCTGCCGGCGCGGCGAAGAAAATATCTGCATCAAACCGCAGGCGTTAGGCGTGATGCGGGCGGGAGGGTTTGCCGAGTACGTCGTCGTGCCGCATCCGCGCTACCTCGTGGATATCGAAGGACTTGACGACGCTGAAGCCGCACCGCTGGCTTGCGCTGGCGTTACGACTTTCAGTGCTATCTCCAAGTTTGGTAACCGTATTCATGAAGGTCCGGTGGTCATCATTGGCGCTGGTGGTCTGGGGCTCATGGCCATTGAGGTACTCAAGGCAATGGGTGCCAAAGGCGCTGTCGTGGTCGATATCGACGCGAGTAAGCGCGATGCGGCGCTCGCTGCTGGTGCGTTAGAGGCCATCGACGCCAACGCAACTGATGCCGCACAACAGATCATGCAAGCCACCGACGGTGGAGCGCGCGCAGTCCTTGACCTGGTGGGCGCCACGCCAACGGTGACCTTGGCCATCGCGAGCTGTGCGCGTGGTGGGCACATCGTCATCTGCGGTCTGATGGGGGGCGACATCACCCTGTCGCTGCCAGTGATCCCGATGCGCCCGCTGACCATTGAAGGCAGCTATGTCGGCTCACTGGCAGAGTTGCGCGAGTTGGTGAAGTTGGTCAGGCGTACAGGAATGTCTGCCATTCCCGTGACGCGCCGCCCTATGTCCGAAATCAACGCCGCCATGCAGGATCTGCATAACGGCAAGGTGATCGGCCGAACGGTCCTTATTCCCTGAAATTTCAGAGGCCTCCCCATGTACACCGAGCTTAGTCTTTATATTGATGGCCAGTTCCTTCAAGGCGGTGGCCGACGTGAACAGGATGTGCTCAATCCTGCCACGAACCTTCCGATCGGCAAATTGCCGCATGCCACGCACGCAGATCTGGATTTGGCTTTGTCGAGCGCGCAACGCGCATTCGAGTCTTGGCGGCACAGCTCGCCCATGCAGCGCAGTCAGATCCTGCGCAAGGTGGGCGAGTTGATGCGTGAGCGTGCACAGACCATTGGCCGCAATATCACGCTGGAACAAGGCAAGCCCTTGGCCGAGGGCGTAGGCGAAGTGACCGTCTGCGCCGAACATGCCGACTGGCATGCCGAGGAATGCCGCCGCATCTACGGTCGGGTCATACCGGCACGCAACAGCCAGGTGCAACAGACGGTCTTGCGTGAGCCGATCGGCGTGTGTGTGGCGTTCTCTCCGTGGAACTTCCCATTCAGCCAGGCCTTCCGCAAGGTGGCGGCGGCAGTGGGCGCCGGG
This sequence comes from Pseudomonas sp. SA233, assembly GCF_054792385.1. Classification (NCBI taxonomy): domain Bacteria; kingdom Pseudomonadati; phylum Pseudomonadota; class Gammaproteobacteria; order Pseudomonadales; family Pseudomonadaceae; genus Pseudomonas; species Pseudomonas sp. SA233. Next base: position 185,881 of record NZ_CP096450.1, read on the forward strand.
TGTTCAGTCATCCTCAAGGGCTCCAGTGACACTCCCAGTGCGGTAGTTGCCATCGCTCAACTGTTCCACGATGCCGGACTGCCACCTGGTGTGCTAAACCTTGTCTCAGGGGACTCAGGGATGATCTCGGATCACCTGATCAAGTCGCCCATCGTGCGCAAGATCTCGTTCACGGGCTCGACCCCGGTGGGCCAGCAACTGGCCGCACTGTCGGGTTCCTTGATGAAACGCTGCACGATGGAGCTGGGTGGCCACGCGCCGGTGATCGTGTGTAACGATGCAGACATCGACAGCGCTGCGGACATGCTGGCCGGTTTCAAATTCCGCAACGCGGGGCAGGTCTGTATTTGCCCCACACGCTTTTTCGTTCAAGAAGGAGCCTATGACCGGTTCGTCGAGTGCTTCGTGGCCAAAGCCCAGTCCTTGAACGTGGGCGATGGCCTGGAGACCGGCACCCAGATGGGACCATTGGCGCAACATCGCCGGGTCACCGCCATGGAAGCGTTTGTCGAGGATGCGCGGCAGCGGGGGGCCAGCATCCTGACTGGCGGACGCGCGTTACCGGGGGACGGCAACTTTTTTGCTCCCACCGTAATGACAGATTTGCCAGAAGATTCCCGCTTCATGAACGACGAACCATTTGGGCCGCTGGCCGGTATCGTGCGCTTCAAAACAGTGGAGGAGGCCTTGCAGCGCGCTAATCGCTTGCCGTTTGGCTTGGCGTCATACGCCTTCACAACGTCCAATAAAAACGCGCATGCCATCTCACGAGGGCTTGAAGCGGGCATGGTCTCGATCAACCACTTGGGACTAGCCGTAGCGGAGACGCCGTTCGGCGGTATAAAGGATAGTGGCTACGGTAGTGAGGGCGGTAGCGAGACCTTCGACGGCTACCTCACGACAAAATTCGTGACCCAACTCAATTAACTGAATTGGGTGAATATCGCGGTGCGAAAGCGCCAGATAAACACGAAGAATTGACAAGCTCTTTGAGTTATATCACTCGATCAGGAGACTTTCACCCAGCGTCCAGCACTACATTACCAATGCGCCACGGGGGGAGCCTTCACGCTGATGGCGCCTACCGATGGAGCGGGTGCCGGTGGTATTTGAGCCTTCATTGCTACCTATGCACAAAGGATTAACTCGCGAGGAGACGATTAACGATTTCGCCTTCAGCCGATATGGCGGCTGAAGGCGCACGCTGACGGTCACGTGTTATAGCACGCAAGGTTCATATTGCGCGTGATCATTTTTATGGTGATTGGAAAAAACCAAACTTAAAATAAAAAATAAAAAAGAGATACCTATGAAAACCAATGAGTCAGTTGCAGATAAAGTCAATTGCAAAACAAAGATCAAGTTTGGATTGGCTAGTGTTGCGCTCAGGTTGATTCTAGCGGCGTCAGTAATGGTTTCTATGCCATCCCGCGCAATTGATATTGATGCTGGTGATTGGGAGACTGCTCCAGCCGGCACCAATATGGCAGTTATTTATGCGCAACATGTAAAAAGAGATGAGTTGTTTGCAAAAGGCAATGTCGCCGCAAATAATGCTCAACTGAAATCGGATGTAACAATCCTTCGCTACATACACTGGACCACGCTTGGTGGCTATCCCTTTGCATTGGAGGCATTGCTGCCAATGGGAAGGTTTAAAGCCGAGGGGGCTATATCTTCCCTGGGCGATGCGTCTTGAGTTGGTGATGCAGTGTTCCTTGCCCCGATTTGGCTGGTCGACAATAAATCTGAGCGAAATTCTTTCGCTGTAGTGCCGTACATCTTTATTCCGACCGGTTCCTACGACAAAGACGAACCGCTAAATCTCGGTGAAAATCGCATGAAGTATGACCTGCAACTCGGCTATACACATGGGGTTGGGCGTGCATTCAACATTGAACTTGCGGGTGATGTCATGCTCTTTGGACGAAACCATGACACATCTCTAAGCCAAAAGCCACTCTATCAAGCTCAAGGGCACTTAAGCTATCAGTTGGATCCAGGTGCGAGATTGGCGGTAGGGCTGTCTCATTCATTTGGAGGTGAGGCATCTGTTGACGGCGTTGATCAAGGGAATGAAATAAAAACAACAAAGGCACTTTTTACTGTATCGAAATTTATTAATCAAAGGAATCAATTGTTGTTTTCTTACGGAAAAGATTTGAGTGTTGAAAATGGTTTTAAAGAGGATTCACGTTTTAATTTCCGCCTGCTCCACGTGTTCTAATTTTCGCCTGCCTCACGCAGCGTAGCAAAAAGTAAATAGCCCCCGGCAAAGCCGGGGGCTTTAGGTTTTGAACGAAAAGTACTGTCATATGCACCGCAGCGTGCAAGCCAACGTAACCATGGCGGAAAATTTCTTGCCAGCTTGTCGTGGCGAGTGCCGATCCTGCGGCTCTCCTTCAGCCAGCCGAACATCCACTCGATGATGTTGCGTTGCCGGTATTTGGGGCGGTCGAACAGTCAGGATAGGTTTGGCACGGTGTGTACATGACGCCATTCGAGGGCTTCCCTCACTGAGCGAAGCCCTTGCAGCACCTGGGAGGAGGATTACCGGTTGTTGTCTCCCGGGCGCTGCAGGCGCTCGAGTCAGTCGTATGAGCCCTTTCCCGGCATCTTGATGCCATGCTGATTGACTCGACGGTAGAGCGTTGCGCGTGAGATACCCAGTTCTTGCGCGGCCAGTATCGGTTTCCAGCGATTGCGAACCAGGGCGTCGATCAGGATCTGTCGCTCTGGGCTGCCGCTGGTGGTCTCCGGGGCGAGCGAGGGGGCCGACACGCCCATTGACGTAGGCAAATCGCTGACGATGATCATGGGCCCGCTGGTGATGGCGCAGGCATACCGCAGAACGTGGTGAAGTTGGCGAACATTGCCCGGCCACGCATAGTTGAGAAGCATCTCCAGTGCTGCCTCGCTTAATCCGTAGTGTATTCCGGTGCGCTCAGCCTCTTCCTTGAGCAATTTGGTAATCAAGGAAAGCTTGTCGCTGCGTTCGCGAAGGGGGGGAAGGTCGAATCGTGCTCCATTCAGGCGGAAATAGAGGTCTTCGCGGAAGGTGCCAGCTGCCACCAGAGTGGCCAGATCGCGGTGGGTTGCACAGACGACCTGAATGTCAACGGATTCCCTGCGCGCAGAGCCAAGGGGGGCAACCTCGCCTTCGCTTAGCACTCTCAGCAGTCGGGTCTGCAGCGAAAGGGGCATGTCCCCTATCTCATCCAGGAACAGCGTGCCGCCATCAGCCTGTTGCAGCAGTCCTCGCATGCCTTTGTTGGATGCGCCAGTGAAGGCGCCTGCGTTGTAGCCAAAGAGCTCGCTTTCGATAAGCCCCTCGGGGATCGCGGCACAGTTGATCGCCACGAAGGGTTTGTTCCGACGCAGGCTGGCATCGTGCAGCTGGTGAGCGAAGTACTCCTTGCCGACACCTGTTTCCCCGTGGAGTAGCACCGGCAAGCCACGATCCTTCACTCGAACCGCCAGATGCAGCGCTTGTGCCATTCGGGGGTCGATATCTTGTCGTCCAGGTACACTGACGGTCGTTGGCCGGCGTGGCCCTTTCAGGCGTACATACAGGTCGAGGAGCGGGAGGTGGTGCAGGCTGTCATCGCCGGAGGAGGGGAGGCGAACCGCGGAGAACGCTTCGCTGATTGTTCGCGGGAGTGTTCCGTGCTGACGCTGGAGCAAGCGTTTGGCTGACGGATTCAATGCTCTTAGGACTCCGTCACTGTCCCAGGCAAACAAGAACTCGGGCTGGCTATCGACGTAACCCGGTAGAGCGTGCCCTCGCAAGACCCAGAGATCCTGAGTGCTGTACATGAAGAACGCATTCTCGATCTCCTTAGCGCTCTGCACCACCATTTCTCGAATCAGCTGCTGGCTGCGTCGATCATCCGGCGACCCCATAGCCGAGACGTCGAGGACCGCGATCAGCTCGCCTGAGGGCGAGAGAATGGGTGCCGCTGAGCAGGTGATGCCAATGAACGCGGCCCGGAAGTGTTCATTCTTGTGCACGGTCACCGGCTGCTGGTTGATCAGTACCGAGCACACCCCTGTCGTACCTTCTTCGCTTTCTGACCAGCAGGTGCCCAGATCCATACCGGCGCGGCGGTACTCACTCCTGATGCACGACTCTACACGCATGTCGATAGTGCATCCCTGAGTATCAGTTAGCATGACGCAGTAGTCCGCACCGCTGACCCGGCCGTGCAGCCTGGACATTTCATCGCCCGCGATGCGTAGGAATTCCTCCACGCGCTGACGATGCTCTTGCAGTTGATAGGCCTCAAGGATACGAGGCCCCTGCAATGAGCTGGGGTCAAGGTGGTAGCTCTGCATTGATCGCCGCCAAGAGTCGACGATTATGCTTGGTACGGGCAGCGTTGGAGCCCGGTCGGCAGTACGCAAAACACGGCTCACGTGGTCTACATGAGCGCTTGAATAGCTAGAGCGCATAGAGGCCTCCGCAGGTCGATTCTAATTTTTGTATTTCTCATTAGACGCTGGTTACCGTCACGCGTCTAGGCTTATCCATCGGAACGACAGCGCTGAGACATAACATCTCATGATTCGCAGGTCGGTGCAGTTTGCGAGGAACATAATGTCTTATGGGCGTGCTCGATGCTGAGTAGGGATTATTAAAAACTTCTTAAATATCAATGACTTGAATTAATTTATTGGCCTTGGCATTCGGCTTGCACTTGTCGGAGCAGCGTCCCGTTTGTGGTGAACGCATCTCATACAACAAGAAGAGGCATGACATGAGCCAAAGTACTTCTCTCGATTTTTCCCTTGCCGGCAAGATCGCACTGGTGACCGGGGCTGGTCGTGGAATCGGCCAGGGGATTGCGTTGAGCTTGGCTAACGCTGGTGCTGATGTGGCGGTCGCTGATTACGACAGGAGCATCGCTGAGGAAGCTGCCGCCAAAATCCGTGCGCTGGGTCGTCGCGCGGTGGCCTTGCAGGTCGACGTAAGTGATCCCGACAGCGTGAGCAACATGATGGCCCAGGTTAAATTCCAAATGGGTCGCCTCGACGTGGCAGTCAACAACGCCGGCGTCGTCAGTATCGGCAAGGTCGCCGAGCTGCCAGTAAGTGATTGGGATCGCGTCATGAATATCAACGCCCGGGGCGTGTTCCTGTGCTGCCAGGCGGAGGTGCGGATGATGCTCGAACAAAAGGCTGGCCGCATCATCAACATCGCTTCCATTGCCGGGAAGGTGGGGTTCCCCGATCTGGCCCACTACAGTGCCTCCAAGTTCGCCGTGATTGGTTTCACCAACGCCTTCGCCAAGGAAGTAGCGCGTGATGGGATCACGGTCAATGCCCTGTGCCCCGGCGTCGTCGGTACGGGCATGTGGCGTGGCGAGGAAGGTCTGTCTGCGCGTTGGAGCCAGCCTGGTGAGACCGAGGAGCAATCCTGGGAGCGTCATCAGGCCACTTTGCTGCCGCAGGGGGAAGCTCAGACGGTCGAAGACATGGGGCAACTGGCGGTTTACCTCGCCTGTGCGCCTCATGTAACAGGCCAGGCCATTGCCGTGGATGGCGGCTTTTCGCTGTAAGCCGAACTGGCCGCCCTGGGTAACCAGCGATGGCTTGAACTTCAGCTGAGCAGCTGAAGAACCTCAATCGAAATAAGCAATCTCTCGTAGTGAAAGCGAGGGAAAGGCACATTCTGCCTCGAATTCCTGCCGACGCGTTGTGTTGGCAGGAAGTTCTGGGTGGCAATCAATCAGGAGAGAACAATGACAACTTCCGTTCTGGCAAAGCGCTCCCTCGGCAGCGACATTATCAACTACGACGCGATCATTATTGGCGCGGGCTTAGGTGGTATCTACATGCTGAAAAAGCTGCGTGATGAGCTGGGCCTGAAAGTGCGAGCTTTCGACAAGGCCGCCGGCGTGGGCGGTACCTGGTTCTGGAACCGTTATCCGGGCGCGCTCTCCGACAGCGAGTCGTTCGTCTACTGCTTCTCGTGGGATCGCGAGCTGTGCCAGGAGTGGAACATCACCACGCGCTACCTGACCCAGCCGCAAATCCTCTCCTATATGAATCACGTGGTCGATCGCCACGACCTGCGCAAAGATATCCAACTGGAGACCGCCATGACCTCCGCGGTCTTTGATGAGGAAAGCAGCCGCTGGCTGGTGAGCACAGACGATGGCCGCCACTACAGCGCCAAGTACTTGGTAACGGCCCTGGGTCTGCTGTCGGCGACCAACATCCCGAACATCAAAGGCATCGACCAGTTCAAGGGGCAGAAGTATCACACCGCCAACTGGCCGGAAAACGCAGCCCTTGAAGGCAAGCGCGTGGGTGTCATCGGCACAGGTTCGACGGGCACCCAAGTGATCACCGCGATTGCGCCGGTGGTGGGGCACCTCACCGTCTTCCAGCGTTCGGCCCAGTACACGGTTCCGGTGGGTAATGGCCCGCTGAGCCGTGAGCGCGTCGACGACATCAAGCGCAACTACGACGCGATCTGGAATCAGGTCAGAGAGTCCCGTCTGGCATTTGGCTTTGAAGAAAGCACAGTGCCGACCATGAGCGTCTCTGCCAAAGAGCGCGAGCAAATCTTCCAACGCGCGTGGGACATCGGTGGTGGCTTCCGCTTCATGTTCGAGACCTTCAACGACATCGCAATCGAAGAGCAAGCCAACATCGCGGCGCAGGATTTCATTCGCGCGAAGATCGCCGAGATCGTCAAGGATCCCGAAACCGCTCGCAAACTTCAGCCGCGCGACCTGTATGCCAAGCGGCCGCTATGCGATAGCGGTTACTACGCTACGTTCAACCGCGAAAATGTTTCGCTGGTGGATGTGAAGGCCAACCCCATCGAAGAAATCACCAGCAAGGGGATTCGCACCTCCGACGGCGTGGAGCACGAGCTGGACGTGCTGATCTTCGCGACCGGCTTCGACGCTGTCGATGGCAACTACAAGCGAATCGACATCCGTGGTCGTGATGGCCTGAGCATCAAGGATCATTGGAAGGATGGCCCTTCCAGCTATTTGGCAGTGGCCACATCTAACTTCCCCAACATGTTCATGATCCTCGGACCGAACGGCCCTTTCACCAACCTGCCGCCGACCATTGAGGCTGAGGTGGAGTGGGTTTCCGATCTCATCGAATTCATGGAGGAGAACGAACTGGCTAGCGTGGAGCCCACTGCGGACAAGGAGCAGGAGTGGAGCGATACCTGCCGGGGGATCGCAGATCAGACGCTCTTCACCAAGGCCGACTCGTGGATCTTCGGGGCGAACATCCCCGGCAAAGCCAACTCCGTTTACTTCTACATGGGTGGCTTGTGCGCCTTCAGGGACATCCTTGACTCGGTCAAGCGTGAAAACTACCGCGTCCTCAAGTTCAAAGCGCTTGAGACCTCCGGCAAGTACGCGCAGCAAGACCGGCACTGAGCAGTCGAGCCTATCGTGATTGTCGGCCTGCTGGCTTACACGTTGGATGAGCCAGTACGGCCGACAGTTGTTGGACGTCTGTAGAACTATTGGAGAGCAAGCAGTGGAACTGAAAAAACCGGATCTGTTTCGCGAGCGCGCGTACATCGATGGCGAATGGTGCCTCGCAGACAACGGGGTCACGATCACAGTCGTCAATCCAGCGAACAATGCCACTGTTGGCCATGTTCCGCGGATGGGCCGGGCTGAAACACGCCGTGCCGTCGAGGCAGCTGAGCGAGCACTGCCGGCTTGGCGTGAGCTTTCGGCGAAGGAGCGCTCTGCGAAGCTCCGCCGCTGGTATGAGCTGATCATCGAAAACCAGCTCGATTTGGCCCGCATCATGACGCTGGAGCAGGGTAAGCCCTTGGCGGAGGCTCAGGGTGAGATCGTGTTCGGGGCCTCTTACATCGAGTGGTATGCCGAAGAAGCGAAGCGTATCTATGGCGATATTATGGGTATACGGATTTAATGGTTGATGGGGCACCTTCACCCCATCAATCTGATACCACCCTCAGATGGTTGATAGATCGACTCCGTAGTTGAGTTCCTCTGCGAAGTCCGGCAGTCCGTAACCGATGGTTTTCTTGTAGAAAGGAGAGACCTTCGCAGTCGGTGCCTTCTTCTTGTGCTTCGTGGTGTAGAGCATTCGTGCCCGCATCACCTCGAAGGAGTAACCGCGCCCTTCACGGTTCTTGTCCTTGGCCAGTCGGTTGATGGACTCCGTGTAAGCGTTGGTGACGGGCATGTCCGTCTCGAAGTAGGTCATGGTCTCTTCGCGCCAGTTTCCCACTGCCCTGACCAGATCGCTCCAGACTTCCTTTTGGCCCTTCGGGATGGTGGCTATCCACTCGTCCAGGGCGGCTTCTGCCTGGAGCCGTGTGGTGGCGTCCCAGATGCCGTAGAAGCGCTCCTTGTGCTCGTAGGCGGCCAGCAGTTGCGGGAACGCGCCTGTCCAGGTCTCCATGATGAGGCGCTCCCGGTCTGAGACTTCGTGAGCGCGTTTCAGCAGGATTTTCCGGTCTCCCTTGAGAGTCCGGCTCTGGGACGGTTTCAGCTCCTTTCTGAGGCCCTTGCGCACTCTCTCTAGGGCATCGTTGGCCATGCGCACCACATGGAACTTATCGACCACGATACGGGCCTGGGGCAGCACAGCCTTGACCGCTGCCCGGTAGGGGTTCCACATGTCCATGCTGACGATCTCGACCTTCTGCCGGTCTTTCAGCTTCATCAGGTAGTTGGTCACCACGTCCTGGCGGCGGGTGGCCAGCAGGTCGAGCAGGGTTCGCTCCTCAATGTTGGTCAGAATGCAGCGGTAGCGCTTGTTCAGGTATAGCTCGTCAATGCCCAGGATGCGGGGCGTCTCGAAGCGGTGCCAGCGCCCCAGGAACTCGGCGCGGGCGTTGAAGATGTCGCGCACCGTCTTCTCGTCCAGGCCGGTCTGTGCCGCCACAAAGGTGTAGGGGTGGTTGAAGGATTCCTTCTCCACGTACTCATGCAGCCGCAGTGTCATACGGAATCCGTCCACCATCTCCGGTAGCTGGGGCCTGAATGTTGTCTTGCAGGCCCGGCAGGTGTATCGGCGGCGGACCACCCAGAGAGTGACCCGCTTGCCGTGGATGGGCAGATCACGATAGGGAACGTCACGCTTGCCGAACCGTACGAACTCACCCTGCACGCCGCATTCCTCGCAGGCGATGGGATCGGGCACGTCCACCTGGAAGTGCATTTCGTCGTCGGTTGATTTGCAGCCCAGTACTTGGTATTGCGGCAGGTGAAGGATGTTGTCGGGAAGTTCGGTCATGGTGTTGTATAGGCGTAGGTGTCAGTCAGATCCATCCGACTCGGCATTGGTGTTTGCTTTTTTACCCAACAAGCTGCTGGAAACGAAAAGTAAGGCACCGAGGACAATTGCAATATCAGCCAGGTTGAAGGCCGGCCAATGCCAGTCTCGCCAATAGAAATCAAAGGAATCCACAACATAGCCGCGAAAGACCCGGTCAATCAGGTTGCCCATGGCGCCACCGAGGATAAGACTGTAAGCGATGGCTTCTCCTTTATGACGATTTTCAAGGATCAGCTTGATCAGAAAAATCGAGACCACTACCGCGATTCCGATAAAAAAGTAGCGCTGCCAGCCTCCACCATTCGCAAAAAGACTGAATGCGGCACCGGTGTTCCATAGGTGCACCCAGTTAAAGAACGGGGTCACCGAAACATACTCGCCATAGGCCATTGATTGCTGCACCAGCCACTTTACAGCCTGATCAGACGCTGCCAGCAGGCCCGATATGGACAATAGGGCATACGGCGAGAGCTTTTTGCCAATAATGAGCATTATTTAACCCTTCAACGCCAAAATGCGTCTGGCACCGTTAAGTACAATGCCCCCCGCGATGGTGCCGATAATCAGATCCGGATAATTGGAACCGGTCCACGCGACCAGGGCGCCGGCGGTGATGACCCCCAGGTTAATCACCACGTCGTTGGCCGAGAATATCCAGCTTGCCTTCATGTGCGCCCCGCCTTCCCGATGTTTGGATATGAGCAGCAGACAACTGGTATTGGCAATCAATGCGACGAATGCGATAGCCATCATCACCAGCGATTCAGGCTCACTACCGAATACAAAGCGTCTCACCACCTCTACGAGCACGCCCACAGCCAAGATCAGTTGCAGTACACCAGCAAGATGCGCGGCATGTACCTGCATTTTCACGCTATGTCCAACCGCATAAAGGGCAAGCCCGTACACCGCCGCATCGGCAAAATTGTCCAGGGATTCTCCAATCAGGCCGGTGGACCGGGCGATCAGACCGGCAGTCATTTCCACCACGAACAGAAGTGCATTGATGCCGAGCAACCAGCGCAGGGTCCCGGATTCTTGCTTAGCAGAAGCTGCCGAAAACTCGGCGGCCTTGATGGTCTCCGGATTTGCAGCGACGGTTTCCTGAAGCGAGGCGCCTAGCCCCAAGGTCTTCAGTTTCGAGGTGACGGGCTCGACCTCGCCGTCATGCACGACCTTCAGCCGGCGGTTCGACAAGTCGAAGGACAGCGCCCGAATCTCCTCAAAGCCGTTCAGGGCTAGGCGAATCATTCGTTCTTCTGATGGACAGTCCATCTTCGGCACGGCATAAACACTGACCCATCTCCCTGGCGCCTCGGAGGAGGCCTGTATATCGGTATCCGCTGCGGACGTTGCATCACCGCCACAGGCGCCACCACAGGATTTGCTCATGATACGACTCCACTTGAACAATGTTGTGGTACCATTTAAAACTATAAAGCTACTATAAGGTCAATAGAGTAAAGAATCCGTTGGGGAGGAGGCTGATGCGCATTGGTCAGTTGGCGCAGTTGGTAGGGGTCGAAACACAGACGATCCGCTTCTATGAACAGCAGGGCTTGTTGCCGCCGCCTGATCGGCAGGACAACGGTTACCGTGTCTATACCGAGAAGCATGGTGAGGGGCTGGCCTTCATCCGTCGCTGCAGAATCCTGGGCCTGTCACTGGCTGAGATTCACGAACTACAGAGCTATGAGGACGACCCTCATCAGCCTTGTACCGCCGTCAACGCCTTGCTCGATGATCACATCTCTCATGTGCGGTCGCAGATAACCGCTCTGCAAGCGCTTGAGAAACAACTCGTTTCACTGAGAGCGAGTTGCAACGATGACCGGGAAGTTGAGGCGTGTGGGGTTCTTGCTGGAATTAGCGAAGGAAACATGCACCAGCAGTAGGTGAAGCATCAACCAGATAATCCGATGAGATGCCGGTCTGTCTCACTCTCATGCAAAGGTAAGATCAACCATTTAATCCGCTTACCCTGAAAAGCAAAATGAACAGCTACGGTAAGACTTGGCATACGTGGGATGCAACCCATGGCAAGCCAGGCGAGTCGTTGCCATTTGGAGAACCGAAGCTCGCATGGTCGTTTAATCGGATTGGTGAGGCCAAAAAGGGATTGGTGGAAAGCCGAGACAAGCTTATGGATATCAATACGGAGGAACGTCGTAACGCCAGACAGGACCTTTTGCCACTGGCCAAGCCCCAGAGCGGCGTGGATGCGCTCAAGGGCCAATTTGAACGCCCCACCCGATCCATTCCCGGTGTTGTTGATAAAAAAACCACAAATCAGTCCGAGGCGCTGTCGGAATCGGATTCTAGATAGAGGTCAGTCGTTTGCCGATATAAAGGCTTTTCTCTCCTGAGGAGACTGATTACGGTATCTGTTCGAAGCCGTGCAGTAATGCGCCTTATTCCTGCGCTATTTCCAGAAGCGCTTGGCCGGCTGATCCTGCCAAACCAAGCGCAGCTCTGCCGTTGCAGCGCTAAAACCAAGCATATGCCCGGATAACCTACGTCAATACCGGATGCTTTCGATCATCAAGGCGACCGCTGCAATAAATGCAATCAACCCAAAGCCTTTCTGAAGCCTCTTGCCGTCCAAGCGCGCAGAAATTGATTGCCCCGTCAGCATTCCTGCAATCGCACCCGCAGAAAATGGAAGAGCAACTGTCCAGTCAAGATTGCCAGCTAACACTGAAGACGATACGCCGCTAACCGACACAAGCCCTATGACTGCCAATGATGTTGCAGTAACAGATCGCATAGACAGATCGCTGTAACGGCCCAGTGCCGGTACCAGGACAAATCCCCCGCCTACGCCGAGAAGCCCGGAGAGGAAACCAGCCAGCGAACCCGACGCTGAGACAATTGCTGCGCAGCGAGACGTCCAACGAAACCGCCCCGTCTGAGGATTGAGCTGACAAGGAATTGCTCGCGCATGAATAGCATGACGGCTTGGCTGCCGGACGGAACGGAACGCTACGTAAAACAAAACAAGAGCGAACAGCATGGCAAGCATGCTGTGCTCTAATCTTCCCGCAGCCCAGACACCCGCAGGAGCAAGCAACATGCCGCAGAAGGCCATCAGTACAGCCGCCTTGTAGCGAACTATTCCTTCCCTAAGACCGATAACCGCCCCCACCCAGGCCGCCAAACCAACAGCAAGCAAGCCAATAGGTGCCGCTTGAGGCAAACCAAGGCCCATCACAAACACCAACAAGGGGACCGTCAGGATGCCTCCCCCCGCCCCTGTAAGCGCTAGGACAATGCCAACGAGCAAGCCGAGTCCAAACTCAATGACCATAAGCCGCCCTGTCCGGGCGCCTCGGCCGAGTCATGCGGATACTAACGCAGCTAATCACTGCGGCTTATCCGCTAAGCGAGTCTGCAGCTCGTACAGCGCCATGCCCGCTAGCATCGCGAGAATAAAGATCAGCGGCTCGCTCCGGCCACTCAAAAGCGTCGCGACCGCCGGTCCTGGACAATAACCGGCCAGCCCCCAACCCACTCCGAACGCCAGGCTACCCAGCACGAGACGACGATCTATTCGGGTGGCGGTGGGCATCCGCATGACATCTCCCAGCACCGCCCGGGACCGTTTGGAGGCGAAATAGAACCCGACACTGGCGACCACGATCGCACCGCCCATAACGAACGCAAGCGAGGGGTCCCACGGCCCGGTGAGGTCTAGAAAGGCGATCACTTTGGATGGATCGGCCATCCCTGACAGGATCAGGCCGAGGCCGAAAACCAACCCAGCTACAAATGCGCTTAGCAATTTCATGGCAACTCCTCAGCCCAGCAGGTGGCGGATGACGAATACGGTCAGAAAGCCGCTGGCCATGAATGCGGCCGTCGCGACCAGCGAGCGCGGCGACCGGCGCGACAATCCACATACGCCATGCCCGCTCGTACAACCAGAGCCATACCGCGTGCCGACCCCGACCAACAATCCGGCTGCGATCAGGGTCAAGGTGCTCGCATCAATCTGGATATCTGGCTGCTCGAACGCGGCCTGAAACAGCACCGGCGCGATGACCAGTCCGGCGATGAATGAAACACGCCAGAGCACATCGCCTTTGGCAGGCCGCAGCAACCCGCCGACCACGCCGCTGATGCCCGCGATTCTCCCGTTCAACAAGATGAACAGGGTCGCAGCGAGGCCGATCAACGTGCCCCCGGCGAGCGAGAACCACGGTGTGAAATTCGCCCAGTCGATCGTCATGTCGTGGATTCCTCACGTTCGGGATGCTGGCAGTAGAGCCGGTAAAGCACCTGCATGACCTCCATCGCTTGATGGCTGGAAATACTGTAATGCACTTGCTTGCCTTCGCGCCTGGTGCTGACCAAGCCGTTGTGACGCAGCACGGTTAGCTGTTGGGACAGGGTCGGTTGCTCGATGCCCGTCGCACTGGCGAGATCACCCACGCAGTGCTCCCCTTGGGTCAGCTGGCACAGCAACAACAGGCGGTCAGGGTTGCTCAGCACCTTCAGCAAGCCGCAGGCGTCCGCAGCACTGCGGCGGAGGGTTTCGATATCGAGATCTGCCATGTCGGCCATTCTTCTTCAGCTGGTCAGGTGGATTTGACAATATAATTTATCAATATATATTTCAATATATAGTATCGACGCGACAGCGGACGCCCGGCTCGGAACTCGACGTCCCCTACAGGCACCTAAAATTGTGCGGCATCGCTTTTCTCTTCACCTCGCTGCGCCCCCGTCGGCGCGAACCAGGAGATAGACATGTTATCGATACAGCAAAACAGTACGAATCATGACCAGGCGGACCGGGTTCGCCGCTCAACGTCCCAACCTGTGAACCAAGAAATCGATCGGCAAACGGACGCGAACGTTCGTCGATTCAGCGGGATGGGACGAAGCGCAATTCTTCAGCGTATCGACGCCCTGGATCGCGAGTGGGACGTGGAGCGCGTGCTCGAGGTCAATGCCTCCTCGCTCGCGCTGTCTGGCTTGCTACTTGGCCTGACAGCGAACCGAAAGTGGTTTCTGCTGCCTGGCGTCGTGCTGCCGTTTCTTCTGCAACACGGTTTGCAGGGCTGGTGCCCGCCGCTGGCGATTCTGCGCCGGCTGGGTATTCGCACGCGGGGCGAGATCGATCAGGAAAAGTATGCACTGCTCAGGGCGCTGGAACAGGCACCGCTGAACACTCACCATTAGCCGAGACCATCATGATATTTCGCCAGCTGTTCGAGCCCGTGTCGTCCACCTATACCTACTTGCTCGGGTGCGAGGGCACCGGCCAGGCCGTGCTCATCGACCCGGTCATTTCCGCAACGGACCGCGACCTGGCCGAGCTAGCCAGGCTGGACCTGCAGCTGGCGTTCACCTTGGACACCCACATACATGCCGACCACATCACCGCCGCGCTGGAACTGAAGAAGCAGACCGGCTGCCGTATCGCGGGGCCGGCTATCGACAAATTGCCCTGCACGGATGTGGGCATTGAGGACGGTGTTCCTTTCATCGTCGGCAGCCTGCAGTTCACACCCTTGCATACCCCCGGGCACACCGACGGGCACTTTGCCTATCTCCTCGGTGATCGCCTGTTCAGCGGTGATGCATTACTCATCGACGGCTGCGGTAGGACCGACTTTCAGAACGGCAGCGCCGACGATCTGTTCCACAGCGTTAGAAACAAGCTGCTCACGCTGCCAGACGACACCCTGGTCTATCCCGGCCATGACTACAGCGGTCGTCGAGTCTCGACCATCGCCCAGGAAAAGCAGCGCAACCCCCGACTCGGTGAAGCGATCACCCTGGAGCGCTTCCGAGAAATTATGGCGGAATTGAACTTGCCCTATCCCGCGTTCATCGATCACGCCGTGCCTGGAAATCGCCTGTGCGGCGTCTGCCCACCCGACCTGACGGATAATTTCCGTCGCTATTGCGAACAGGTTGAGCGCAGTCCTCAGGGCTGATTACGGTGATGCCAAGCCAGTGAACGTTTCCGCTAAAACGAACAACCGTTCCGGAAGGGCGGGCGGCTTTATATGATAGGCAGCTACCGACCAACAGATACTCCCTGCGCCAATTTAGTGATGGCGCGAAGCTTAACCCCTGCGCCGGCGGATATCGTGACACAGGGCGTGGACGGGCTCGATGTTTCGCAGGAGTTCGGTTGGTTGCGTTACAAAAAGCTGTTAGCCGACCGAGATGCCGTCATGGAACCGCACCACGGTTTCATTGAGGATCGTGTCCTCGATACCAACTTTGATCGTGACGCGAAAATCGTCGTAAGCATTGCGCATCGCAAGCCGCTCATTATCTCCAGGTGGGTTATTGAAGCTGACGGCAATTTGCTGGTGGTCAGCTCCATGGTACGCAATACGCTCATTGCGTTTGCGCATGTCGTAGGCAAACCGACATCGATATAGCCAGGCCCTTCAGCCCGGTAGGTATCGACCTCACCTCAGGAGCAATTGGGCATCTTGGCAAAAAATGGCCAGTTCTCGATCACAAATTTTCAGAGCGAGCTTCCACTTATGGATTCCAATCAAACCGATTGCGCAGTGTAAAAGCCCGAGTCAGCCAGAACGCTGATCTATCTCCGGTAATTACCTGCTCAGTTGCCTTCGCGATCTGGCGACTCAATGACTCTATGCTTTGGCACCAGATCGACCAACGGCGCGATCATCATCTGAGCAGTGCGAATCCAGGAGCTCAACGTCTCAAGATCTAATAGCACTGATTCGGCTACCTCCCAGACGCAGGATTCCTCGGTCGTAACCGGCGGTAGAGTGCCTTCGACCAACGCCTGAGCCATCGTATGCAGCTTCAGCAAGTCGTCGCGTACAGCAATCATCCCACCCACCTCAGCCAGGCTAGTGTCCAGTCGATCGACAAGTTCAAGTAGCTGTGACGTGTAGAAGCTGTTGCGAAGCTTGTCCAATGCTGCGACGTCCACCTCTCCACACGGCGTAACGCGAAAAGATGTGGGAGATATGTTGATCATGAGGTCATCTCGGTATCGGCCTGGCGGGTCGTGCTGACCCGCAGCGAGCCAGCGGCTTGTTGAAACACCGAATCCTTGATCCAGGGCTCCGGTGGCCGATTGAGCTTGAGGTTGAACTCACCGAAGCGCTTGACGTTGCTGGTCAGGTAGGGACTGAGGAACGACACGTCTTCATCGGTGAACTGCCAGCCCTCGCGGGCCAGTTTCTGCAGGATGCGCATCATGTCCACGGTGTTCTGCAGGATCACCGACGAGGCCACCATGTCGTTGTAGCGCAGGCGTTTCTGCTGCTCGTCCGGATCGTTCTCGGCGATCACATCGCCGCCGAAGGATAGCCACTTGGAGAAACCGTTGTAGGACTCGATCTTGTTGGTGTTCGCGGTGACCTCCTGGCGCAACTCGCGACTGCCGATCCAGTTGAGCAGGAAGATCGTACGGATCACGCTGCCCAGTGCCTGTGCCGCATGGTAGAGCTTGTTACGCCGGCTGTAGGAACCGAGTTTTCGCAGCAGCATAGACGAGGAGATTTTGCCGGCCTGGATAGACAGCGCGACCTGCATCAAATCCTGCCAGTGGGTTTCGATCAGGTTCCAGTCGGCAGTGTCGGTGAACAGACGGTTGATATGCTTGTACGAAGCGCCGCGATCCGGCCGGTACATCACCAGGTCCCGCCAGTTGCGAATACGTGGCATCAGGTTGATGCCCAGCAGATGGGTGAAGGCAAAGACCGTCGCCGATTGCCCCTGAGTATCGGAATACACAGTGTCTGCCTCGACACTGAGATCAGCCTTGAGCAGCCCCTCAATTACGTAAATCGCCTCCCAGATACCAGGTGGGATGAAGTGCTGGAACACCGCGATGTAGTTGTTGGCCACATGCCGATAAGCCACGGCCCCCATCTTGCGGTAGCGGAAGTGGTAGCCGGCTAGCAGGTTGTCATCATAGAAGTCGAACTGAGTACCGTCCGCGGCCACCGCCTTGCCATCGCCCCAGAGCTTAGGCAGGTCAAGTTGCAAGTAGAGCTCCACCAGCTCGCGGTTAGCTTTGTCCAACTTCTCCAGCGAGAGGTGACGGCGATTCGTATAGGACAGCATGTGTGGCGTGACATTACCGGCCAGATGCCGTGCGGCCTGGTTAGGGCCCAGGTTGCAGCCCATGGCGAAGATAGTCATCAGATAGCGCTCGGCCGGCTCTTTGAGCTTTGGCTCGTTGCCGGACATGGGGCCGAAATGCCGAGTGAACTGAATCCAATGTTCGATGTTGGCCATGATGTCCAGCACATGCCTAGCCGGCATGCGCTGCATAAGCGCTGTCTGCAGCGAGATGGCCGAAAGTGGGATGTCCCGTGCTGTTACACGACGCAGTACCGGTTCGCCGGCCTCGTTGATCGACACATCCCCCCGACAGGAGGGAAACTTGTCATCCAGTTGCTGTGCGGTTTCTTCCAACTGGCTCTTGAGCGAGGCGACAAATTCCGTCGCGTTGGCAGGCAGACCCACTTTCTCGCAGTAGACTGGTAGTCGCTGGAGACACTCTTCCCAAGGCAGTAACTGCTTGCGGTAATCGGCGAAGGATTCCGACCCTTGTACGCACATGTCACCGGATCGCAGCTCGCTGGCCAGGTAGGAGAATACGCAAACTTCTAGATAGCGCCGGTTGGTCGGTGGCCCCTCACTGGAAGGACGACGAACGACCTTGACCCAGCGCTCCGACGCAAACGACAAATCGACGTGCTCGTCGATCCATTCGCGGTGTAGATTCTCGCTGTCCTGGATCAATTCCAGTGCCTGAACCAGCGATCGATCCTGAGTCGTGGGCTCCAGTTGGAGAAGGTGACTGAGACGGAATAATAGTGAGCGATGGGACCTGAAGTGCTTCCAGATCAGCGGCAGGTAGTTATTACCGCCAGTAGCTTGGACTTCGGCGCACGTCTCGCGCAAGCGATCCAGATTGCCATCGGGGGAGAGGTATTCTCGAATCAGGCTGCCAGCTTCCTGGTCATCCGGTTCTTGAACAAGAATCTGCACCACGCCGTCCAGGGTCGCCGCCAATTGCTCCAGCTTCTGGCGTTGCCGCGCCTGGATTTGCTCCAATTCCTCCTTGGCGCGTTTATGGATCGTCGATATCCGTCGGATGAACATCTCGGCCAGGTGATCACGGGTCCGTACGCGCATGCGGTAGATCAAGGCCAGCATTAGCGTGTAGCGCTTCGGCAGCGAGCAGTCCTTCAGCTCGGCGACGTCCGACGCAGCAGCTTGGGCAGCAAAGTGGCGAATCTTGGCATCGACGATCCCCTCAAAAATGGCCTCCAGGTCCCCGAAGCTCTCTAGCCAGGCCAGGTGGTCGATCAGCACCTCCAGGTGCTTGCGAGATGGCTTCTTGGGTGCCTGTTTCAGCGCATTGAAATCGCTCTGGCGCCGGCCGAAGTCGGTGTCAAGCAGCTCCTTCAGCTTGTAGATCACCTCGATTGGCGCTCGAGTCACGACTAGGTTGAAGGTAACTTCCTGGGTACTCGCCAAGGCAGTTTCTGCGAGGTTGTTGAGCGTCGAATAAGCCGGAAGCTCATAGCCACGCTGAATCAGCTCATCAAGCATGGCATTGATGAGATCGACTCGCTGCTCAAGAACTAAAGCGCAGTCACGTGCGATCTGCTCAGTGACCGCTAGCCCGTCGCTGCTGTAGAAGGGGGTAACCTGCAGGTACTGCCGTACCGCTGCTTGGTGCCGGTAAAGGGTGCGGGGATTGCTATAGCGTGGAGCTATTCGCGCGCCGTAGCGGAGGCATTGCCGGACATGACTGATTAGTTCCTGAGGAAGCTCCTCGAACGGAACGAAATAGTGCAACTGCTGAAACACCTTTAACTGGATTGCCAGCCCAATCGAGAGCGCTGGACTCTTAGCGGTGTTGTTGACCCATTCGATCTCTGAATCAGACAGGGAATAGCTTCGATGAAGCTCCTTGGCCGGTAGCTGACTGGGCAAGATCGGGTAGGCTGTTCTTTCCACCGATGCCATTGAACACATCCCCCAAGCAAGGCAAAAGCATCAGCATAGACGGCTAGCCAGACGGTGGATGATCAGCAAGCCATGGCCTCTCTAATACCCTTTTAAATCATAGATTTACAGAACGAATGTCCTAATTTTTGCCTTATCTCGGCATGACCCCGACTCCGACCGCCAGAGCACGGACTTGCAGCGCGACGCGCTGCTCGCCGCCGGCGTCGATCCGCGTCACCTGTTTGAGGATCGTGCCTCTGGCGCGAAGGATGACCGTGCCGGCTTGGCGCGGGCGCTTGAGTTCGTTCGAGCCGGCGATGTGCTGGTGGTGTGGAAACTCGACCGGCTCGGTCGCTCGCTGTCGCACCTGCTCGCCATTGTGACTTCGCTCAAGGACAAGCGGGTGGCGTTCCGCTCGCTGACAGAGAACCTGGACACTACGACGCCCTCGGGCGAATTCCTGTTCCAGGTGTTCGGTGCGCTCGCGCAGTACGAGCGCGCCTTGATTCAGGAGCGCGTCGTCGCGGGCTTGGCCGCCGCACGCAAACGCGGCCGGATCGGCGGCCGGCCGCAGGCGATCACTGGTGAGAAGCTGGACGCCATCGTCGCCGCGCTCGATGGCGGCATGTCTAAGGCGGCGGTGTGCCGCAACTTCAATGTCAAGCGCACTACGTTGATCGAAACATTGACGCGAGCAGGTTGGCGTGGTGCGGGAAGGACGGTCGATGAGCAACAAGAATAAGCTACTCACCGTCTTTTCTGACGCAGAGCAGGAAGCCTTGTACGGCCTACCGGACTTCGACGATGCTCAGCGGCTGGAATACCTGGCGTTGACCGAATCTGAACTGGCGTTCGCCAGCAGCCGGCCTAGCCTGCAGGCCCAAGTCTATTGCGTCTTGCAGATCGGCTACTTCAAGGCCAAGCATGCTTTCTTCCGCTTCGATTGGCATGAGGTCGAGGACGATTGCGCCTTCGTGCTGAGTCGCTATTTCCACGGCGAAGCGTTCGAACGCAAGGCGATCACCAAGCATGAGCACTACAGCCAGAGGGGTCAGATCGCCGAACTGTTCGGCTACCGGTCGTGGGCGGCTAGCTTCCTGCCGCAACTGGCACAGCAGGCTGAACAGATCGTGCGGCGCGACGTAATGCCAGGATTCGTGGCCGCCGAACTGATCGTTTGGCTCAGCGAGCACAAAATCATCCGGCCCGGCCACACCACCTTACAAGAGCTGGTCAGTGAAGCCCTGTCCACCGAACGCAGGCGCTTGGGCGGCTTGCTGGCAGAAGTGTTGGACGAATCGGCCAAAGCTGCGCTGGGCCAGCTCCTGGTGCGTGACGACACCCTGTCTCAACTGGCAGCGCTCAAGCAGGACGCTAAAGATTTCGGCTGGCGTCAGATGGCAGGGGAGCGCGAGAAGCGCGCCACGCTGAAGTCCTTGCACGGGATCGCCAAGGCGCTGCTGCCCAAGCTCGGCATCTCGCAGCAGAACCTGCTGTACTACGCGAGCCTGGCGAACTTCTATACCGTCCATGACCTGCGCCACCTGAAGGCGGAGCAGACCCGGCTCTACCTGCTGTGCTATGCCTGGGTACGTTACCGGCAGCTCACCGACAACCTGGTCGACGCGATGGCCTTCCACATGAAAAAACTTGAGGACGAGAGCCGCACGGGTGCGAAACAGTCCTTTGTCGCCGAACAGCTGCGACGCCATCAGGAAACGCCGCAGGTTGGCCGCCTGCTGTCGCTGTACGTGGACGACAGCGTGGCCGATCCGACGCCGTTCGGCGAGGTGCGCCAACGCGCCTACAAAATCATGTCCAGGGAATTGCTGCAAAACACGGCGCAGCGCATGAGCGTCAAGCCACTGAACAAACTGGCGCTGCACTGGCAGGCGGTGGACGGCCTGGCCGAACGCATTCGACGCCATCTACGGCCGCTGTACGTCGCGCTCGACTTCGCCGGCACGGCCCCCGATAACCCATGGCTCGCGGCGCTGACTTGGGCCAAGAGCGTGTTCGCCAAGCAGCAGCGCCTATCACAACGGCCACTCGACGAATGTCCGGCGGCAACGCTGCCGAAACGCTTGCGTCCGTACCTGCTGATGTTCGATGCCGAAGGCACGCCGACAGGCCTGCATGCCGATCGTTACGAATTCTGGCTTTACCGTCAGGTCAGGAAACGCTTCCAGGCGGGCGAGCTCTACATTGACGACAGCTTGCAGCACCGGCATTTGTCCGACGAGTTGGTTTCGATGGACGAGAAAGCCGCCGTGCTCGCGCAGATGGACATCCCCTTCCTGCGGCAGCCGGTCAGTGCCCAGCTCGATGCACTGGCGGCCGAGTTGCGTGCGCAATGGGTGGCGTTCAATCGCGAGCTGAAACAGGGCAAGCTGACGCACCTGGAATACGACAAGGACACGCAGAGACTGACCTGGCGCAAGCCCAAGGGGGAGAACCAGAAGGCGCGCGAGCAAGCTCTCTACGAGCAACTGCCATACTGCGATGTCGCCGACGTGTTTCGCTTCGTCAACGGCCAGTGCCAGTTCCTGTCGGCGCTGACACCATTGCAGCCACGCTATGCGAAGAAGGTAGCCGACGCCGACAGTCTGATGGCGGTGATCATTGCCCAAGCCATGAACCACGGCAACCAGGTTATGGCACGTACCAGCGACATCCCGTACCACGTCCTGGAGAGTACCTACCAGCAGTACCTGCGCCAGGCGACGCTACATGTGGCCAACGATTGCATCAGCAACGCCATCGCCGCACTGCCGATCTTCCCGCATTACTCGTTCGACCTCGATTCGTTGTACGGTGCCGTTGATGGGCAGAAATTCGGCGTCGAGCGACCAACTGTGAAGGCGCGCTACTCGCGCAAATATTTCGGCCGCGGCAAGGGCGTCGTCGCCTACACGCTGCTGTGCAATCACGTGCCGTTGAACGGCTACCTGATAGGCGCACACGAGTACGAGGCTCACCACGTGTTCGACATCTGGTACCGCAACACGTCGGACATCGTGCCGAGCGCGATCACCGGCGACATGCACAGCATCAACAAGGCCAACTTCGCCATCCTGCACTGGTTCGGACTTCGTTTCGAGCCGCGCTTCACCGACCTCGACGACCAGTTGCAGGAGCTGTATTGCGCCGATGATCTGGCATTGTACGAGAAATGCCTGATCCGGCCGGCTGGCCAGATCGACCGGCAACTCATCGTCGGTGAGAAGGCGAACATCGACCGAATCGTCGCCACACTGGGCCTGAAGGAAATGACGCAGGGCACGCTGATCCGCAAGCTGTGCACCTATACGGCGCCGAACCCGACGCGGCGCGCAATCTTCGAGTTCGACAAGCTCATCCGCAGTATCTACACACTGCGCTACCTGCGCGACCCGCAACTGGAGCGTAATGTTCACCGCTCGCAGAACCGCATTGAGTCCTATCACCAGCTACGCTCGACCATCGCCCAAGTCGGTGGGAAGAAGGAATTGACCGGCCGCACCGACATCGAAATCGAGATCAGCAACCAGTGCGCCAGGCTGATCGGCAACGCGATCATCTTCTACAACTCGGCGATCCTGTCCCTGCTGCTGACGAAGTACGAGGCAGCTGGCAATGCCAAGGCGCTGGCGTTGATCACGCAGATGTCGCCAGCGGCCTGGCGGCACATCCTGCTGAACGGGCATTACACCTTCCAGACTGACGGCAAGTTCATCGACCTGGATGCGCTCGTGGCGGGACTGGAGCTGGGCTGACGGAAATTTCTGGGATTCCGGCGTACAACCCCTTACAGCTGACTGTGCTGCATCTCAGATCAAGATGACTAACCCAAGAGGCGCAGCACCATGGACGTAATTGCAAGCAACGCAGCTGATACACAAGAAATGGCAATGACCGAAATCCTGGCAACTGGCGAGGAAAGGAAGCGGCCATATTCGTCGTCGGACATGGCCTTTCAGTTTAACGATGTGGAGATTCGCAACCCGTATTTTTCACCCTGCGGGACAGCAGTCGTTGACCCCGTCCTAGCGTATGGATTTGACGTCTTCCACACCGGTGGTGGGCGCATGGCACTGCGGAAGGAGTTCTGCAATGGCAACTACCTGCTGTTGTCGAACGAGATCAACCTCGCTGAACCGGAAGATTGGGATGAGTGCACGCTGGGGCTGTACGACGCCGACGGCGATCAGAAAGCCTTCTGTGAGCTCCGTGACGTCCCGTATGCGCAGTTCGGCCTGCCAGAGCATGAGGAGAGTCTCGATGATCCTGTGCGCTTGTTGTGTCCGTGCTGTGGCGCTCGAACCACCGGCCGGCAATGGCGGAATCAGGATGTTGGGCACGGCCTGTGCAGCACCTGCATCGAGAGTGTGCGTGCCAAGATGGCGGCAGATGAGTTCATCAAATGCTATGGCTACCAGGGCATCCACTTTGGCCTGTCGCAAAGCGCTCCCTCTCCACAACTGCTCGACGAGCTCGCTCAAAAGAAATTGCTGGCGCAGGACAGTCCGGATCAGCCAGCACTGGACTCGAACGCACTGAAGGACCGTTACCGTTCATGGGCGCAGGACAACCTCGCCAATGATGATCTGCAGGTGAATGACGGTGCTCAGGTAACGCTGTGTGATGACGGCGCATTTGTCGAAACCTGGACATGGGTGCCGCGTGATTCCCTTCCGGAAGCTGCTGCTCCTGGAGGAGAAACTCACTAACGCTACACAACCGCTCCCTCATCGGAGCGGTTTTTTTTCCCGGGCGCCAGCTGGGTTTGTAGGTCGCTGTGATTCATCCCGAAGCATACGACCAACCTCTCTGGAGATTGCCCATGGCAAGCAAACTAGCACGCTCGGTACCACCTACCATAAAACCAATGGCAGATGCATTGTGTGACGGCCACCGGTACCCACCGGCGGAGATGTTTCGATTCTTCCTCGGAGCGGTGATGGAGGTCTGGGGTTTCCAGCCCTGGTATCCCGTGCCGGATGATGTCCGCGGTAAAATAGGGCGGGTCATCTCGCTGTACGATCAGGCGGTAGCGAACGCAGAGCCTTTCCAGGACATCCTTGGGCCGCTTTATGAGGCGCTAGCAAGTCATGGTGGCAAGCAGATTCTGGGGCAATTCTTCACCCCCTGGTCTTTGGCATCCATGATGGTCAGGATGAGTGATAGCGATACCGACGTACCTCGCGCTGGCGGACTCAAGGCATGCTCCGATCCGGCCTGTGGCAGTGGGGTTATGCTGTTGGCAAAGGCAAATCACCTGCTCGAAACAAAGGGGCCTGGTGAGCTGCAACAATGGCTCTTCCATGCGTGCGATATCGACGGCATCTGTGCTCGCATGACTGCGATCCAGCTGGCAGCTAACTGCGCGGTCCACCGCGTGGTTGTAGGGGAAATAATTGTGCTCCAGGGCGACACCCTTTCTGCCTCAGACACCAAGCAGCGGATCTTGCACGCGACCTCACCGACGCTTATGCGTTCACGTCAAAACCCAATTCTGAAACTTGAGGTAGCCTCATGAAACTGTGGTACACGATCGCCGCGGCTGTAGCCTTCCTAGGGCTTGCCCATGCGGCAAATGCATCAGAGGCATCTGCTGCTGTTCTGTCAGTTGCAACCTCAAAAATGTCCTCGGTAGCTCGCATCAATGGTGCAACTCGGCCAGTCATCTACGTCGGTCAGTTTGACGGCTGTGATTCGGTCTCGATTCAAAATGCGCCCGGGCGCTATGAGCACTTTCGTGTCTGCGGGAACCAGGTCACAGCTCGCAACACGGTGTCACCCAGCTGGGCCGAAGACGATGGTGCCGGGGATGTTCTCCGCGCCGTGGTCGATAATGCGGTTTTGTTTGGTGCGGCTTCACAAGTGGACCCCAATGGTTACCTCATCACCGCTCGTGCTCTGGGCTCAGCCCAGTACTCGTGCACCAATGTTGAAGTGATCTTGAGTTACGAAGGCGACCTAGTCGACAGGGCCTTGAAGAGCATCTGCTCTCATCGCCGTTAACCCACCATCAAACCCCGTCCTTGCGACGGGGTTTTCTTTTGGGCGGCTTTCAGAGGTCGATGGCTCGGGCTGAGGCTTGCTAGCGCCGTTGTGTCGGGTGGCTCCGTTTCATGTTGGCTGTGATGCATCTCACATCACTAGACCAACACCTGAGGGTACCGCTATGAATGCTTCCAACATCGCAAAGAGCTACACCGTAGAAACCCGCGCAACCAACGGGGCTGAAGATGCACCGGACGTTGCTGTCTTCAGCATCGATCAGGCTGCAGCGCAAGGCATCAGTGACCTGGCTCGCTTGGTCAATGAAAACGGACTCTTCAAGGTTGAAAAGTTCGATAGCACTGCGTCTTTCCATCAGTATGCACCTGGTACTGAGGAGGCGGACGAGCTCGGAGAGGAGAACGAGGTGCTGTTGAAGGGTGGTTGTCTGAACGTTGACTCAGCCAGCTTCTGGTTCTCGGGCTTCATCAGAAATTCAGACACCGAGGTGGTTACCGCTCGCCAGCCTATTGATGAGCTTCTCAGCCATTTCGGTCTGAGTGGAAAACTTACTGATGCCGATGCTGGTCAGGAACACCAGTACCTGGTTACCTGGAGCGTCGATGCTGAGGTAGTTGGTGGTCACCATGCTGCAGCTCAAGCTGTTGCTGCCCGCTATTTCCGCAGCGACATTGCGGCTGGTGAGCAAGACACGGCGTGCACCTTCATAGTGACCGCTCGCTCTGATAGTAAACCTGTAGAGATTGACCTCTCGGCCCGTCAGCACACTTGCTGAGTTCGGCATCTTTGGCGAGCACAAACCAACTGGTCGACTGTGACCGAGGAGAGGAGATCCTAAATGTCACCCTACCAGGAGCAGAAGGTTGCTGAACTCAAACGCCTGGGCTGGACCGAAGTCGGGAAACGTTATCTACCAGGTCCCGGCCGGAGGCCTGCGCAGCACGTGTACGAACTGTCTTGCTTGACTGGCAAGCTGCAGGTCTTCGTCCACCCTGCCGAGATGATCTACCTAGCCGCTTAACGCAACACCAAAACCCGACTTTGTCGGGTTTTTTTGGCCCCGAATCTGGCGCGTGCGTGATGTCCGATGTGCGCCATCTCTACGCACTAGGCAAACAATCACGGGAGTAATACCGATGGCGCATACACCAAATCAGCAACGAACCGGTCAGAAAGCTCATGCCCTTAACAAGCTGAACTTCTGCCTAAGCAGGGCAAGGGAGAACTCTTTCTTCGCTCGCACCGAGCCGCACCACCAGAGAGCCGAGTACCGCCGGTTGCGTCGGGAATCGATTCAGGATGCTCGCTACTGGCACAGCCTTTACGTGGCGGCATAGGCAGTCCTCTTGCACAAACGTCAATGCGGTCAATGAACCTTCATGCCCAGGGGGCGACTATGTTGCAAACCTACACTGCAGCCCATGGGGCTACCGTAATTCCAACCGGATTTCACCTGGCGCGAGTTTCAGGCGAGAAGCCGAAGTTCAAATCCGAACCTGATCTGCGCGAGGTCGTCTTCTACGAGTGCTATCTGTCCCAGTGTCACGGTGAGAATGGCCTTGAGCCTTGCGAGTACCTTGCAGAGCGAAATCGCTACCTACTGAGCACTGCGCAGTACATGGTCAACACTGGCCTTTCCAGTAACCCGGTGATCCGGGAGTTGGTGCGGTCCGAGACTGAGGTTAAGTACCTGTCGGTCTAGACCGGATTAGCTACGAACGCAGCACCAACCCGACCAATATAGGTCGGGTTTTCTTTTGAAAGTGAGGGTTCCCGGGACTGATTGCGCCCTACATAACGATCAGCTACCATTTGCAGGTTCGACCGTTTCAGTACGCGCCAAGTGGACCTCTCAACTCACTCGGCCACGAAAAGCCGCCATTTCTCAGGGCGGCTTTTTTTGTGCCTGCAATTTACCCTCGACAGGTTCTGCCCCCCAAAGCTTGTACGGCCAAATTTTTCGGCTATTTGCAATCTGAGGTTGGATTGTAGATTTTAGTTAGAAATGGATCAAAGTCCGTTTTGTGCAAAACTTGGTTGACAACCCTCTTTTGGAAGATGTGCCGTTTCGTGCAAAAGTTGGTTGGAGGCCAAGAT
Source organism: Pseudomonas sp. SA233 (assembly GCF_054792385.1). Lineage (NCBI taxonomy): Bacteria > Pseudomonadati > Pseudomonadota > Gammaproteobacteria > Pseudomonadales > Pseudomonadaceae > Pseudomonas > Pseudomonas sp. SA233. The sequence continues at coordinate 213,253 of NZ_CP096450.1, forward strand.
GGCAGAGTTCGTAGGTTCGGCTGCTTCGCAAGCTGATTTCATTTGGAAGAACGCGGAAGACCTGTGGGGGGGATTTCAAGCATACCGACTTCGGCAAGATCATTTTGCCGTTTACTCTGCTGCGTCGATTGGAGTGCGCACTGGAGTCTACACGGGAAGCATCGCTCGATAGCCAACCAGCCACGATTGAGTTCTTAGAAGCAGAGTTCAGTGTTGATTTCGATGCGCTGCTATCTTGACCGCCAATCAGACCCGCATGGTTCAGGTTTGTGTATGAGAGTCCCCAAATGGCTGTAGTTCTAACCAAAGCCTTGATTGAAGCCGGCCGCGCCGGAAATAGTGGGTACAGAAAAGGCAGTTGCTTGCGCTGGGCGTAAGTTACCCGCCGAAAAGCGGCTGGATCGAACGACTGATCGGCACTGAGGTATCTGACGAGCAGTACGAACGCTTTCTGGGGCACAGCACGAGCAAGCAGGCTGAACAGATCCTACGCGGAGAGCAGCCAGCCAAGGGGCTTCAGTATGCAAAGCGAGCGAAGAAGCTCGCTTCTGAAAGAAAAGCCACAATTGATCTGGATAACGAGCACCTGTCTGAAATCGAAAAGTATCGGTAGCCCTAGACTTTTAGCCGCTGAAGATCTCTTAGATACCATTGGTGAAACTTGCTGAAGTCAGCCTTCTGTTTCTCTACCGTGCTGTTATAGATCGCATCACTGGTAAACGCACAAGCAGTCCAGCCAGCCTCATAGACGAAGCGAGTAGCTATCGGTGACTTCTTCGGGGTGCTATCCCAGCGGTTTTTGAGCCACCGCGCAAGCCCTTCATCAAGAGGGACCACCAGATTTAGCTGCTGTTTTGTGCGAGTGATACCGACATAAAACAGCCGACGTTCCTCCTCGATTTCCTCTTCGGCCGGAGGGGTGTTCATCGATGTGCGAACGCTGTAAACATCATCGGGTTTGCCGCCAGGAAATTCCTGCTCATTCAGCCCGATCAGTATTACGTTATCCCACTCCAGCCCCTTGGAACCATGCAGTGTCGAAAGGATGAAGGGATCGCAGTCAGTAGCAGCCTCGCCTGGATTCAAGATAAGGTTTAAAAACGTGCGGGAATCGATCTTACTGGAGTCAAGTAGCTCCCAGATCCTCACGACCCCTCGTTGCTGGTCGTTCGATCCAGTGCGAGTTACACCCTCAGAGCCAACACTATCAATGAAACCCTCCATACTCAGGCGTCGTAACACATCGATAGCAGGCGTTTCCTCTCCGTCTTTCTGGCAGATAGTGGCGAGCCTGCCCAGCCGATCTTTTTGGTATTGTGCGCCCTCGAATAACTGACCTAGAGCAGACCATAGGTCGGCGTGCGGAGCCATCAATCCACTGAGCGCCGCTTTGAATTGCCCTTTCTGCCATCTAAAACCAGCCTCCTTCAGAAAGCCGTAAACAATCGCTTGTTTGTTGGGATGGTTTTCCAGTAGCCGCAGATCGCCGTACACAGACAGCAAGACGCCAACTACCAGTATCCCGATTTCGGTGCGGGTGTGTAATGCGCTTGAACCATTGAGGTAGCGATAAGGTAGCCCACACAGGCGTAAAGCAATTTCCGCCCAAGCAAGGTTCGCCTTAGTGCGGGACAATATGGCTTGTGTTCCACTGCTCACCGAGAGGTTTGATAGCACCTTGGATAGGCAGTTATCAAAGTGCAATCTGACCTCTGTTTTGGGGGTGCTAGGATGACTGACACAAAGCTTGGTCAGCTTTGTAGAGTTGCGCCGAATTACCGAGTTAGCCATCAAGGAAAGCTCATGGCCAAATCTGAACGTGCATGACAGTTGAAACACCTTCGTATTCGGGTAGTGCCTTTCAAACAGTCCGCCGATAAAGTCTGGTCGAGCACCACGCCACTCATAAATACACTGGTTAACATCACCAACAGCCATAACCGACGTATCCGACTTAGATAGCAAGCGGGTCATGTCATGCTGTATCAGGTTAACGTCCTGATATTCATCAACAATGATGTGCTTGAAGTGGGCACCAAGGCTGCTGTCATTACGCAACAGTGCGACAGCCTCAATCAAACAGTCATCAAAGGTTCGCAGACTGTTTTCCTCCAGCAGCTCACAATAGCGGCCATAGGCGTGAATAAACTCCCGTTTGATGTTGCTGAACGTTGGATCATTGGCAGCATCAACAGGAGTTACGGCCGCCGCCCGGCAGCGAGCAATAAACAGCTCGAAGTTTTCAATTTCATTGGGGTCAATATAATTCGCCTCATGGTCAAAGCCATAGCGGTAGGCTTGCTTTACCAGTTGCTCATAGCGGTAGTCGCTTGGAGTAATGAGGTCTTTCTTCTTGATTATCTGTTGGCGTTCTCCGTAACCAACAATCTTTAAGGCCAAGCTGTGGAACGTGCGGATTTCTGGAATCACGCTCGACATCAGTGCCGTCTTCAACTTCTCCGTGAAGCTCACCTGCGCCGACTTGTTGTACATCAGGATCAGAATGGAGCGAGGATCAGTTCCCGTCTTGACCAGCCGCTCAACGCGCTTTACAAGTGTGGTTGTTTTCCCGCTACCAGGTACGGCTTTTACCAACGCATGTCCGGTGTCATGGCTGACAATACTTTTCTGCTCCCAAGTCAGTCTTTTGGTCATGCCTTAACCTTGTAATTGGCGCACTGACGGGCCTCGGTGTAGGGAACGATCTTTGCCTTACTGTGACATTGCAGATAGCCATCCTCCCATCGGCCTGCTTGCTCGCACATAATGCAGTTGGGAAATAGTGAATGAGGATCGGCGTGACGGATAAAAGCTCGTAAGTTATCAGCCAGCTCAGCGGCCCCTAACGATCTAGGCCATGTGTTCACGTCAGAATTGATTGTTAAATCCACTTCAGCGAGCGGCATCGTTTGTTCGTTGAGTCGGCCGGAACCACTTAAACTCCAGACAGACATATCCACGTTACCTACTGAGCAGACGCCGCTACAGGTGTCCACAGATTGAAACGGGGGAAGCCAGTTGAATACTCTCAGGTTCTTCTCCTTGATCGAGTAGGCCCCGGTAAGCAACATCTGAATATCAGAGTCAGATTGGACCTTAAACTCAAGAATCGGGATACCGGCTTCGATCTTGTCTTGAGAGCAGGGGTGTGTGACACAAATCTCTACGTAGCAACGCCTTTCGCCAGTCGTATCATACAACATCACGTCTGGTCGCAGCCCTGTGACCTTATCGTGTTTTTCCAGCTCTGCCTGATCGAAAAATTGAGTCAAGTTGTAGCGTGCAGGCACGGATTTTACGCACTGACGTGCTTCGTCTCTAACCAAGGCTAAACGAGAACCATTACAGGCAACCCGGCGCTCCAGCTCAAGGCTAATAGGCATTTCACGGCTGAGAGCTTGTTGGTAGCGATAGAAGAATGCTTCTTTGCCGCACTTGTGAAGATAGGTTTCAAGGGCACAGCATTCTTCCGAATGGCGAAAGTGCTTAGCGTTGAACTCGCCCATTACCGGGGTCAGGGGGCTCTTACAACCTGGGCAGGTGTAAGTATGTGAGCGCAGGGCAGCGCCAATGTGCGTGAGGGTGCCCTCGCCGTCTAGCGCGTAAGCGTATTGTATTGAGCTGGATTGAGTTGTCATGACTGCGTATCCTCCCAAAAAAATCCAGCTAAGAACAGACCTTACGGCAGGCAAATGGTAAGTAGTGCTTCTTGAAGCAGTCGAGTGTACAGCGGCTCAGTGAAAAAGCTAATCGCCCGCTCAACAACCTAGTGATACTGGTGCAGATTCGACAATGAGTTAATGCCCGGAGAGCATCTGCAAGACTTCTAGCTGGAAGGCATTCCAACCAGCCCTCGCTTCTGAAAAGCCGTCAGGAAACGGTAAAATCCAACCAAGTGAGCAACTTCACTTGATCAAAGATCTAAGGCTAGAATGATGGAATTCCAACCTTAGTTTGCAAATAGCCAATTTTTCTACACAGGCGTGTAACGCATTCCTGAGGTACCAGGTCTTCGCAACACCTGGCTACCAATCAGGAGAATCAAGCAATGCAAACCCAAACTGTAAAAGCCGTAGCTCAAGCGGACACCAATGACGGTTTCAACCAGTCGAAGCTTCCGATCGATCGTGAGTCGATTCGCTCGCGCCGGCTTCTGCGCCTGATCGAGCTGGTGGAGGTGCTTCGCGTCCCGGACAACGATCGCACAATCTGGCAGATGCTGCTCGATGCTGGCGCAAACCCCGACTTCATCCTGTTGCGTGACTGCGACGATGATTCACGGCTCGCCCGCCGCCCCGCGCTGCAGGTGAATGTGAACACAAGCAAGCTGCATGGCTTTCTGGTGATCACTCACAACTCGGACGATACAGGCTTCAAAATCCTGCTCCAGGACAAGGGCCATTCGGTGGCTGTCAAAACGGTCAACGATGTTGTCGTGCGCAAACTTGCCGCAACGCTTGCTGATCTGATCGACGACGGCACCAGACGTGTTGAAATCCCTTCGCAGGGCCTGTCTACAAACGCTGTCATTGCCGGGGACTACCTGCTCAGTTCCTAAACGCTTCACCTGACCCACCGCTTGCGGTGGGTTTTTTATTGGGCGCTGCAAAGCATCCCCTGTGACCAAGAAGAGGGGTTCAGATGACCATCACCGTACAGTTCAACCACAGTTACAAGCCTCACGGCCGCATTGTGTTCCGCTTAACCGGAGGAGGGGGGACGGCTCTTGTGGGCGTGCTTCACTTCGACATCGCGTTCGATATCGCCGAGGGATCAGGTTACCTGGCACACATCGGCGCCAATGGGTTTGAGGTGTTCGACACGGTCATCGATGCTGATCTACCTGCGGACCTTGCTCCTTACAATATCGACTACCACCTGCGCGCTAGCATCTGGCGAAAGCCCGTTGCCGGCGGCACCATGATGGTGAGATTCATCCGCCAGTGGCCAGGTTCTCATAGCTGGCTGGTCTACGGCTGTGCACCAACCTCACCGATCAGTGAGGCTGCCTATTCAGCGACGGGCCATGCTTGGTATGACGTGGGAGGGTTTGAACTTTCGCCCATCGTTGCGCCGGCAGAAGAGGCGGGCCTAAACATGGCACAACTGGCGACTATTCCCTCGGTATGGCCTGACTCGGTTGGAGTGCCTCACACGCTGTGCGTGATCCCTCTCAGCTGGCGCCCAGACTACCTAGCGTACTCGAAACTGCAGGTCGCGCTAGGCCGTGGAGAAATGAGTCGAGAGGCGTTCAAGGCACATGTGCTGAACCACGAGCGGCTACATCACCTCTGGTCGAATCCCAATGATGAATACCTAAGTTACCTGGTCCGCCTCGATGACCTGGGCGGCCTTCGCGAGGTAGCGCCGTACAACAACCAGCAACTGCGTGAACGCAAGGAGCTTAGCCGTATGGCCATGCTCTCTTGTCGCTGAAGCAAGCGTTATCTACCGGTCCTTGTGACCGGTTTTTTTATCCAAAAAAAACCGCTGACCTTGGTGGCCAGCGGTGGGGTGTTACGTTGATGCCTCAGGCGAAGCTGCGAGTGGCATAGGACACGGAGTCCATACACGCAAACAAGCTATGCGCCTTTTGCTGGAAGAGGCACAAAGCGATTTGATTGAAATGAGTTTTCTCATCAGCGCTCGGCTCCTCATCGAAGGTGAAGCTGACGGTGCCGCCGTATTGACCGCGGTTGTACAGCGTCTCGATGTCAACCAGAGCGATGAGGCGACCGCCTCGCTTGATGTGACGCCCCTCAAACTCATAGTGTTGGTGCCGCAACAAGCCACGCGCTTTCTCGATGGAGATAGATTTGATTGTCGCAGAGCCATCTTTCTGCAGGGTGATTTCGAATACCTGCAAAGCCTCCTTCATGTCGAGCGCGCACTCCACAAACTCAGTGAGCTTGGGATGCAGGCTGAGCGACGCCAGGTGTGTGCCGTTTTCGCGGATGACCCAGACGTAACGACCGCCGACCGTTCCAGTCTTGGTGAGGTGATCCAGGTCATACTGGTAAAAGTCTTGTTTGTATGACTGAAGAAGGCAGTCATCCGCCTCAACGATGGCACGCATTTGCTCGAACGCTGGTTGAAATTGCATGGGGTCTCTCCTTGAAAGGCTTTTCATGATGCAAGGAGATGCACCACAAGCATGTAGAAAGGAATTTGTAGGGGCGTGTGCAGCATCTCCTGGGGTCAGTTAACAACCAACATTTGGTGAGCCCTCATGTGCCCGAACGATTCCAAGATCTCTCTGCAAGCAGTGGAAAAACTCCTGAGCGACGTCTATGCGTATGACCAGGAACTCAACGACAAGGAAGTATCCCCTGATGGGGACAGCTATAACGATCTCTTACACATGGTCACGCTCCACCTGTCCGCAATGACAGAGGCGGCCCGGGGTGGCGGCCCGCTTCACCAAGGAGGCACGGCTCAACCAGTAGAGGCAGCGCCTGCAGTCGTTCAACCGGTAGCCGCAACCGGCTCTCTGGTTGCCGTGGTGTTGGCTGCCATCGTTGGCCGGTTGTCGTTGAGCAATATCCGGTCGATTCTGCAAGCTTTTGAGCGCTGCTCACAGGAGCAACTCAACGGTAATGCAAACTCACAGCTGATCGCCGGCAAGGCGCTCTCTACGGTCATCTCGCAGGGCGTCGATGCGATGGTCGCCAGCGATCGTAAATACCTTGAGTCTCTGCTGGCGCCGCAAGCGTAAGCAGTCAACCCTACGAACCCGGCGCTGCCGGGTTTTTTTCGTCTGCACAATGAGCTCCGAGCGGGTAGGCTTTCACATCTACGCGACACCACTGAATTCGCGCCGCTATCTTGGCGATGCTGCGGTATGCCCAAAATCAGCCACCACGACGGGCATTCAGGCAAGAAATCGTTGTCATCAGTCAACCTTGCCGTTGCCGAACGATAACTCGGCAATCTCTTTCCAGGCCGATCTGTTCCCTTCCAGCCAGTCTGCTGGATCTTCACCTGCAAACAACTTTTGCAGCCAGTCCGCTTCGCTTGCCAAACGAAGATAATACTGAGGGTGATGTGCGCCTGGTTCGGTGCTCTTCTCAGGCTCTTCATACCGATAAGCCTTTAGGATACGGTCCCCGCAGTTCGTCTTCAAAAACCGGATGAACCGATGCAGATTGCCATGTCCTCCAGCGCCCATACCGCGCTTCAGGTTGAAGTGCTCGTAGATGAAGCCAGTGGCATAGGCCTGTTTGGCTCGATCGTGCCGGACGCACAAAATCATTCCATCCAATCGTCCTCCACAGACGCGCAACAGGTGGAAGGTGACCTCTTTGCTGTCCCTTTCGTACAGGAAAAACTCGCTGTACTCGCTGCCAATGTTTTTCGCTGGAAACATCGGCCCCACACCACTCTCCAACCAGTCCTGTGAGCCGCTCGACCAAGCTATTACGCGATCGAGCATGTCGAAAGATGGAGAAGCAATCCCATCAAGGCAATCCAGCAGGTGAGCAGGGGTTTCCTCACCAATCAGGCGGGCGATACCAGCCAGTGTGGGAGCGTGGCCAGGGAAGAAGACCTGGTCCTTGCGCAAATGTGCAAACAGCAGGTCCAGGCGATCACCTACACCTTTCTGCCAGATCTGCCGGAGGGTCTGGTTCGGTGCAGGCTCAGGCTCCAAGGTAGAGACGTAGGTTTGCAGAATTGCTCGAACCTCCCCCTCGATCGAGCGGTTGTTTTTCTCAGCTGACTCACAAATTGCTTCGTAAATGTGGTCCGGCAAATCCCGGATTCCGACTCTAGCCATAACCAACGCCTCCTAATGAAACCCTACACTGACGCCATAACGACGTCATTATGGCGTCATTTATACACAAAAAATGCGGTCAAAAAGAGGGCTTTTTGATGTAATTTGATTTTCGTGGGGCTGCCAGGCCTGGAAAAGGGGGGTATCCTGCCCAACCACATCCGCTGGCCACCTTCTCGAACCTCTCTTGCACCGTATTGAGGGCTTATCAAGGTGGCATGGGTAACCCTGCGGCAAATGCCGTTGTGGTCCGGGGTTGGGGAAGCCCAGTCCCATTACCCTCAATGCGCCTGCCTCAGGTTTACTGCCCTGTGTTGCACATCTCCGGTCATACAGCCAACAGGAGATTCCCCCATGCAACATTTCCAAAAAGCAGCAGTTGACCGCACCGATCGGCAAGCGATGATCAGCTTCTTGGCTGGCCACTATCGCTACGACACCATGAACCATTGGAATCGCTCCACAAGCTACGCTCACTGCGTGAAGTTCCATGCCCTCGGCTTGGATCCAGAGCTGGCGGAGAAAGCCTATGAGCTACTCAACGTCGACTTCTGGGACGAACTGCGGTTGGTGATCGAGGACTTCGTCGTCGAAATGAACGGGGAATACACCATCAGTAGCAACGGTCGATCGAATGGTTACCTGGTGCTCGTGAAGAGCCAATGGGAATCCACCGGCTACCACTCCTATTGCCGAAGCTGCTCCCAGCGCAATTACCAAGCCTGTACCGAGGGTAATAATCGCTGCGGCCGTTGCGGCGCTGAGGGAGAAGCCGGTCGCCACAACTTCCGGCACCCACCTAGAACTCTTCGAGTCTCTGGCCAATCTTTGGACCAGGAAGAGGACTTCCAAGAATGGTCCCTGGACCAGCTGGCGAGCCGTGTTGAGGTTGTCGAGGCATTCGATCGTGCCTGTGACAATGTTCGAGCAACCTTCATCAGCCTGCTGAGCCTGAACGTCGTCGAAGAGACCGTGCTTATCCCGCAGAAACGCTATGTGCTGCAATCGGCATAGCCCCACTCAACGCTCCACCCACCGCTGGCCTACGGGCTGGCGGTTTTCTTTTTCCCAATGAAAAGCCCCGACACGTGGTCGGGGCAGGGCGGAGCGTTAAGCCCTCTTGGCAGCAGCCTCAGGGTCTGCGATCAGTCGCAGCAAGTCGTCGATCGGCAACGGGCACAGCTCCCGCATGTCGTCGTTAGTGTTCTCCAGTCGCCGGCGTAGCCCCTGGAGCAGCTCATGGAGCTGTTTTTTCTCCAGCAGGTTGACCGCCAAGACCAGGACTCGCCACACAAGCTCAGATTCGTCGTCAAGGTTATCTGTGCGTTTCCGGAGATCCGAGAAGTAATCCAGGATCTCACCGCTATCGAGGTGATCGTATACGTTATCCGGGCTCCAAGTGACCTCGGTACCGTAATCGGCCGCGAGTGCAGCTGTTACTTGATTACGCAGTTGCGGCATCAGGTCCCAGTCCCAGGCCCCCTGTGCTATCGCATTGAGGACAACGTCCTGGAGATGGGACAGCGTTTCCAGCATCTGCGGGAACAACAACCGCCGCACCGAACTTGCACCTTCCCAGACAGCGACCTGCAGCGCATTGCGCATGGGCGTGCCTTCCGACTTTTGTCGGCTGAGGCCTTCGACCAGCACATCGCGCAACAAGCGGTCGAGCTCGCTGGACGTAGCGGCCGCGGGCTTGAGCGTTGTCATTGCCAGCATCTGCAGTTTCACAGGCCGACCGTAGTTATCGGAGCAGTTGAACGTATCACCGTCCCATTGACCGGCCGCGATTACGGCTGGCGACAACAGGGTCTCGCAGTTCTGTCCCCACAGCAGGCGAACCTGAGTAATGCTTGAATCAGTTTCTTCAATCTCCGCAGTGGAAAGCGTGGTGAGCCCAGGCAGCATCAGCTGCACGTGGGAGGCAGTTTTCAGCAAATCAATGAAGCCGGAGAGCAGCGCGTTGGTCATGGTGGATCCCTGAAAGTAGTTGAACTTGCCATCAGGGATGTGAAACACGCACGAATACCCCCCCCTCCCTTGTTCTGTGCGCTTTACGCCGCCGGTCAATCTCGGCCCGCACTCCCGGCGCCGGCGCTTGACCCTATTCTGGCAGTGAAAAAACCAGACGAGTACAAATGTTCTCCACTACACTCCACGGACATGCAATTAACAGTCAAAGCAGGCCGACCTAGCTCCCGTCCATCCTGTACCACCGGAGTCGCCCATGAGCGCTACTGAAGACCTCTTCAAACCTGACAATCCTTCTTGGAATGAACGGCCCAAGGAGACATTTGACCACTGGATCAGCCAGCAGGCGGGCAGGGGCACCTCTGCCCGCATCCGAGTGTCATCCGCGGAGGTGTACCGAGCGCAATGGGGCCGATTCGTCGACTGGATTGAGCAAAAAAGCATTAAATTAGACGAAGTGGATGCAAGCGATGTTTCAGACTTCCTCGATAGCCTAACCCCGGAGATCGAGAAGAACGAAAAGCGAGTGAACAATAGGCCGCAACGCGACCGCTACCGTAAGCTCATCCAGCGCGTATTGGCCGACCTCTTCAAGGAAAGGGAAGCGCCAGGCTTCCTGAACCCCGCGGCGCAGGCATTGAGGGCTGAAGGGGTCAAATGGAAGGATGTTGACGGCAACCTCCCCACGAGCTTTCTGCGGCCCCAGGAGGCTGAGTTGCTTGCCAATCTCCTGGTGGCGCCGTTGACGGCGCAAAACGACCGGGGCCGCTGGCGCGAGGCGCGGGACCGGGCCATGGTGGGCCTATGTGTCGGGGCTGGTCTCAAGGTGCAGGACATTGTTGGCCTGACTGTTAATTGCATCACCCCACAGGCCGCCCCGTGGATCACCCTTTCCTATGCGGATTCGAAGTTTGAGCACCGGACCAAGCCATTCGACTATGCCGCCCGGGCCCTGGCCACCTGGCTGCACATCCGCCTGCAGGCTGGTACCGAAGGTGACCTGGTGTTTCCCAGCGACATCACGCCAGTGATCAAGAACGGTCGGACAATCACCGCGATCAACCCGTCGACGGTGAACCGCATCACCGAGGCCGTGATCGTCGAGTCCGGGGTGAAGGCCATTCGCGATCCTGAGCATCGAGCGAGCCCGCAGACCCTGCGTAATACCTTTGCGGCTGAGCTGTTCGAAAGAGGGGAAACGCCGGCCCTGGTGGCGGAGTGGATGGGCTTTGCACAGCCCGTGTCGGCCGAGAGGCTTTATGAGTCCTGGAAGCTGTGGCGGCAGACCACCAAAGGCACAGAACAGGGGGAGTAAGTGGGGCTAGGCAGAGGCGTGATCACCTCCGCCCAAAGGGCAGCAGACGCTTACGCGGACTGAGGGGCCTCGGCCTCCACGTCGCACACGCTGAGGCACACGTGGCCAACGGCTGACGCATTCAAGGCGATGCGGACTTCGCGGCAAATATCCTCATGGTAGGCATCCCGCACTTCACGGAAGGCCGAGACCAATGCGACGAGGCCGATCAGGGGAGCAAGCACGTACCGCGCCAGCTCAATGATTCTGGTCAGCGCCGCGGTGATGTCGGCAGGGCTAGCAGTCTGCAATGCTGCGAGGGTACTGGTGAATGCTTCGGGCTCCAACAAGACCGCAAGCAGCACCACGCCCATAACGGCCGCTGGCAGGGCTGCAACAGCTCCCCGCAGAGTTCGAGTCAAAGCGCTCATCACAACGATCAGGGCTTTGACGTACGTCCGAGGATCTCGCCGCACGCGGTTTCGCATCTCTTGGTACTTCTCCATCGAGAGAGAACCCACCCCGACACCGTTGACCTCCGCCCTGACTTGCTTCTCGCTCATGCTCATATCCTGTGCTCCTAAAGGGGACTAATGGTCGGCCGCATGACCAACCCGCACAGGATATCATTTAAAATACAAGCGACGTATGTGTTCGCGTTATAACACTCAGGCCCGGCGGGAGAGACGCGCCCGATACACGAACGCCAGAAACCACAAGGCCCACTACGAAGTAGCGGGCCTTGTGGTCGCAAGTTCAACCTTTCGGTTGATTTTCCCAGCCTTTCAGGAGATTGGGTCGGTTGAGGCTTGATCGCCTACATGAGGCCTATTAAACACGGAACATCGCGCCATTGCAACACGAAACTATAAATTTCTCCGGCGCAGCGTTCAGTGGGTAGCAAGCCCGGAATTTCGGGAGATTCCCACCACAATGCTCACCTGATACGCACCCATCATGGCCCGCAGTATACTGACAGTATCGGAATAGACAAACGCAAACCGAGCATTCAAAATCATTCGACGTATAGATACGCGTTATTGGGTGAGTCAGTATGACCTGACCTCACCGATGACCATCAATCGTTGTTTCTCCAGCAAGGGTCAAATCATGAAGCTGTTCTACTCCGATCAGATCTCCGAACCTCAGGGGGGGAGCCCTTACACGGCACTCGCGGCATTCATTGCCGGTTATCACCTCATCAGCACCGTGTTGGGTATGTTGGTCGGCGGCCCCGCCGGCGCAGCTCTAATGAGCGACTGGGGAACCGCAGCTTTCTTCCTGGCCTTTTTCTGTACCAGAGGGTTCCGAATCCGGATAGGCAAGTTAAAAACAATCCTGGTGCTGCTGGTGGCCATTGCAGCTCTGGTGTTGGCTGAGTGGTTTACCCATCAGATATGGCCGCCTGCGCCGGAGCAAGCCAAAAGTTGGGCTGGTGTTGCGTGTAGCGTAGCCATGCTCGCACTGGCCAAGGCGCTTCAAGTCTTGGTGTGCCGGTACATCTGGCCAGGCTTCCGAGCAACGCTCGCAGATTGAGCTCACCAGGCTCTCATAACCACCGAATTCGCAATCCGGACCTTGCAGGTGGCCAACACCTGCATCCATCCAAGAGGGACAATGATGGCCACCATACTCTCCCAGCAACAGCAGCAGCGTCGGGAGCATGCCGAGCTCAGCATGCAGCCCATCAGCCGGGAAAAGCCTCCAACCATCAGCAAAGAGTCGACGCTCTGCGAGGTGTTCATCAAAGAGTTCAACCAGATCCCGGGGTGGACGTGTTACCCCGAAGCGGCGGGGTTCGATGTGCTGGTGGTGCACGACGATGGCCGTCAAATTGGCGTCGAGGCGAAGCTTTCGCTGAATGCCAAAGTCGCCGACCAGATCCTGCCCAACCACGGGGACGATTTTTGGGAAAGCCCGGGGCCAGATCATCGCCTGGTCATCGTCAGCAAAATTACCGATGCCAGTGCCGGCATAGCCAAGATGCTCCGTCGGCTTGGTGTCAAAGTACTCTGCCCCTATGAATCATGGACAGCGCAGGGCTATGTGCACACGTTCGGACTTGATCATCGGCTCTTCTACGCAGAACGCAGTGCTGCCTCTGATGAACGCATGTTCGACTGGTCGCCTGCAGAGCGCTGCCGAGTACCCTCCATTGTTACAAACCTGCCAGCAGGGGTTCCATCACCTTTGCGGCTCACGCCCTGGAAAGAATCGGCACTGAAAGTAGTGGTCCTCATGCGCAAGCAAGGGTTCATTACCGCCAAACAAATCGCGTCATTCGGCATTGGCGTCAGCGCGTGGACCCAGCCGTCAGGTAGTAAGAGACCGTGGCTAGCTAAAGGCGAGGTCCGCGGTCAGTGGGTTGAAACCGAGCATATGCCGGCCTTCGACAAACAGCATCCTGATATGTACGCCAAGGCGCTTACCGAATTCGAAGCCGAGGCAGGGCAGAGCAAGGTGTCTCCATGACCAGTTCAATATATTCGCGTGCGCGAAAGACGGCCGGCGAAGTCGGATTTTGGGCAGTGCTAATCTGCAGCATCTTCGTGTACCCGACAGAGCTCAATGAGCTGCTGGGTATTTCGTCCCTGCTGGCGCCTGGTGAACTCTTGAATGGGCCCAACGACTGGACACTGTTGGTGCGAGCTAGCCTTGGTCTCGTGGTTGGCGTGGCAGTAACAATCATAGTGTGGAAGCTGCTGGCGGTACTGCTCCCAATGACGGTACAGCATCAACCTGCTGAAGACGGCGGCTCCGGTCAAGGTGAGTGAAATGGCGCTCTTGCACTCATAGACGCTGATGGAGCTGCCCATAATCTGATTCGTAAATCTGTCGAGCCGTTTGCCAATGATCAGAGCCAGGCATGAGCAAGCTATGACCGCACTTTGCTCAATACATCCTCGATCCAGCCTGGCTCACCATATGCCGGCCGGGCGAACGGCTTCCAGTTTTCAGCCTCCTCGATCGCGACAGCCAAGCCCGCAGCGGAGATTTTGAAGCTGAGCTTTCGCCTATCAGCTACCAGAAGCCCCTTGTTCGCTAGTCCACGGGCGATGCCTAGCACGACCAGGGGAGGGGGATAGTAGCTTCGCCCGATCCATGGTTCGAACGGATCGAGGTACTCAGTGGGCTGCTGTTGTCCCTGGTGCAGAATGCGCAGGGCAGTAAGCGACATCGGCTTGCTGGCCGCGTCAATTTTAGACTTCTGCATTGGCAGGCCTTTGAGCACCCTGGCTACCCTCCTGCCGTCAGTTGTGAGCCTGACAAATAGAGAGAGCAGGTCGCCCATGCCTATCGGCCGGTGATCCGTGCTCAACAATCCTCGGTTTTCTAGGGAGTGCCACGTTGAGCCGGCGCCATGACCGACCAGCTTCATTTCAGCGAGTGCGTATCGTAATGGGCCGTCGTACGTCATCTTTCGGACCCGTCCGTCAGGACCATATTCCAGCCACCGCCATTGACTCGCTGGAGCGGAGCCTGGCCCAGAGTTCACTTCCTCGGCTCGCTGGTCTTCGTCATACGCCACAATGAGGTAGGCACGCTGGCGCTCGTTGAGTGATTCAGCGATCTCGGATATTCGGGTGATCAGCTTTTCTTTAGCCATGGCCCTGTTTCGATTCTTGGCACCTACTTAACTTAAGCACTGACGCTTGCCTTTGCCCCGCGGGCCGATCGCCGGCCTAGTCGAGATCGCGGTCTCCACCGCTCTCACCCGCTGCCACTCATACCTCCCTCCACTTTATTGCTCGATGCTCAACATCTCCATGGACCAGGTCATCGCAAGACCTGCTTCATCCAGGAGATCAGCATGTCCCAGAAAATCCAAGCAACTCAAACTGCAGTTCTGGTCGGTGACCGTGAGCAAGGTACGATGCTCGCTGCACTTCGCCACTACCAGGAGTTTCTCCGGAGTGGTGCGTCTGCAGCTCCCGGCCTGCTTGATATCGCAAGCAACGCCGGTCAGCTCACCCCCCTGTCAACCCAAGAGATCGAAGTGCTGTGCGAGAAGGTTAATTTCGGGTCGACCGTCAAGGAGCTCGAATCGTTCGTCGCCAACGCGAAAGCTAAGTGACGGGTGGCGGTATGCATCCCATCATCGAAGCCTCGCGATTGATGAAAGGCGCCCAGATCACCCGCAAAGCAGCAGTTCATGCCAATGGGGGCACCATCTTCCTCTGGGAGCTATCAACCGGAGACACGCTGGAAACCATTCGTTCAACGCATGGCTTCTGTTCAACCGCGTTGAAGGCCATCCCCTTTATCGAACGCGTCAATTACTACAGCGCCATGCGCGGCACCAAGGTAACGGGTAGCTACCAGCTACACGCTTAAAAACGCTCCATCCAACCCGGCCAAGCGCCGGGTTTTTTCTTGTGGATTTACGCGGGCATGAAACGCATCTCCCTAGGCAAGTTCAACGCCTGATGGCGGCACGGTGCCCCGGCACCTCACATGTATGGAGCAGGCGATGGCCACTCTCACCGCAATTCAAGCACGCAACAAGATTCAGGATCACCTGTTGAAGGGGGCGGGTATCTACGCCTACCACCCGCAGCTGGGTGAGCGCTACTTCAAAGCCCGTGTGTGTGACGGGAAGTTAGAGGTTTACAACGGCTACAGCTGGTTCGAGGTGCCTCGCGGTACGAAGTTCAACAACGGCAATGGTTCGGCGGGTGACTTGTTCACTTATTGATCTGCCAGCAAAAAACGCCTTTCAGGAGATACACATGAGCACCCGCACCCCTGTCGCAAAACTGGGCAAGACCATCAACGCCGCTTCAGTCGAATTCAAGGTAGGCCGCACCGTTTACCAGGTTGACGTACCTGCCGGCACCAAATGCTGTTACCTCGTAGGGGGGAGCAATGGTGGTCGCTGGGTCGTAGATGATCTGTCGTTCCTCAACCCCAACTCGACGCTGTATCACGATGCCGAGCACTACGGCATTCCAGTTCCGGCAGACAACGTAACGGAGGCACCTCGGCGCACGTAGTCGGCCGAGTTCTTGCGACTCACCAGCACAGCTTAACTGCTACACCGACACCCTCGAACCAATGGTTCGAGGGTTTTTTTATGCCGCCGACTGGGTCCGGGAACCGGGCGCAGGATGTAGCAGTCCACCCGTCGAGGGCGTTTCGCTTTCGAGGCCCCCTCCAGAGGCGAGTTCTGGCGCTAGAGGCAGCTGGCAATCACCACACACCAGGTTGTACTGGTCACCACCAAGGACAGATTTTTTGCAGCCCGCGCACGTGTATTTCGTTCGTGCCCAGGCTTGTTTTCTCGCACCTCGGCGCCCGCCGCCCGGACCGACCGCTGCAGCGAGTGTGATATCCAGACCTTGATCGAGCAGCTCACGAATGAGGAGACTCATTCCCCCGTTCTCAACCAGGTAGTGCGACACCTTTTGCCCGGTCATTCGACCACCCGGCAGACCGGTACTGGACGGTTGCAGGCCGATTTCAACCATCTTATCGGCCCAGACCTGGTCGTGATATGCCCGCCGCGGGGGCTGCCCGGCATGCTGGCGATACTGATGACAGGCTTGATGCGCCAGCGATTCGATCATCTTGCTGCTCGATAGGTGCGCCCCAATAGCGATCAGGTCGAGGGCCGGGCAGAGCTCACCACTCGGAAGAGCGCCAGGCCGATAGTGGCCATCGGATCCTAGCCGTGTCGAAAATCTGATTTCACAGCCAGGCAATGCCCCAGAAAAGAAGCGCTCGTTGATGACGCGATAGGCCTGGTGCAGCTGCTGCAACGGGTGAGATGGCGGCTGTACGGTTTCCATAACTCTCATTTAATACTAGCTGCGTATAGTCACGCGTTGTCGGTATTGTTAGTATATGTTCACACGTACACATAATCTATCTGCATCATTTCCAATTCTGAGGTTGACGATGAAAAAGCTCGCTGTTGCTATCGCTCTCGCCAGTTGCTCGCTGGCTGCATTCGCCCAGGCCCCTGCGCCCGCAGCAGAGGCGGCTCAGGCCCCTGCAGCAGCCGCTCCAGCAGCAGTTGCAGCGCCAGCAGCTGCCGCTGACATCGAGATCATGACCGTGATCAACACGCTCAAGAGCAAATACCCCTCCACCAACTTCACCAACGTGGAGCGAGCGCCGATCGACGGCATCTACGAGATCACCATGGGCAAGAACATTGCCTACACCGATTCCTCCGGTCGCTACCTGATGTTCGGCAGCATCTACGACATGCAGACCCGCAAGGACCTGACGGCGCCCAAGCGTGCTGCCGCCGAAAAAATCGACGTCTCGAAGTTTCCGCTGGCCGATGCGTTCACCCGCGTGAAGGGCGATGGCTCCCGGAAGCTCTACCTGTTCTCCGACCCGGATTGCCCGTACTGCAAGAAGCTGGAAACCGAGGTCCTCAGCAAGTTGGACAACGTGACCATTTACACCTTCATGTATCCGCTGGAGTCGCTGCACCCACAGGCTCGTGCCAAAGCTGAATCGGTCTGGTGCCTGCCTGAAGCTGGGCGTGCTGCTGCATGGGAAGCGTTGGCGCAAGGGACCCAGCCGCCAGCGAAGAATTGCGACAACCCAATCGAGCGCAATATCGCGCTGGCCGAAAGCATCGGCTTCCAGGGCACCCCTGCGATGGTGAGCGAAGACGGGCGGAAAATGCCGGGCCTGGTATCGGCCGAACGTCTGGAAGCCTGGCTCAACGGCGGCTCCTGATCCCCTCCGACAGTCTTCTCCACGTGGCCATTTCGATGGCCACGTTGGTTTTTGATCACCCGATCATCAAGAGCCCCGGGCTGGGCATTCTCATTGGAGTTGTGATGAAGCTACGCCGCTTATGCGTATCCGCTTTCTTTACCGCCCTCTACCTCGCGTCATCCACCCTTCATGCCGAAGAGCTCGGCAAGTACGGAAACACCTGGGAGATCCAGGAGCAGGATGCAATCGACATGATCCAAGGTCGGTTGAGAGCGATGGACAAGAAAGGCGAACTCGACAAGTTCTGGAACGACTACCGCGACAAGCAGTTGGCCGGAGCCGAAAACCCCAAGCCATTACCCGGCATTGGCCCCGTCGTTGAGCCACAGATCAGGATGTACGACCCGACCTACACGTACCCTGAAACCGTCAAAGACCATTTGGGCAACATCCTGGTGCCGGCGGGCACTCGCATCAATCCGCTGGACCACATCACCCTGAGCAAAGCGATCATCTTCATCGACGCCCGCGATCCCAAGCAGCTGCAGTACGCCAAGAAGCGTACCGACGAGCACCCCCGGGACAAAGTTGTACTGGTCGCAGGTTCGTTCCTGAAGCTCGATCGGGAGTGGGGGCGCCCGGTCTACTTCGACCAGATGGGCATTCTCACGAAGAAATTCGGGATCGAGCGCGTTCCCGCGGTCCTGACCCAAAAGGGTAGGGAACTCCAGATCGAGGAGTTGAAGCTATGAAAAAACTGCTTATGGCCCTGGGCTTTGTCGCAACGACCCTGCTCAGTACGGTCAGCTCTGCTGAAGAAGGCGTGTGCACCGGTAAATTCCCGAACCTGATCTCGGACGTCTGCTGGTCCTGCATGTTCCCGATCAAGCTTTTCGGTTCGACGGAGCTCATCTCCGATGGCCAGGAAGACTTCGACAGTGGCAACAAAAGCGCATTCTGCACGTGCGACAACCCGCCCAAGGTCGGCATTCCCACCTCGTTCTGGGAGTTCGACATGATGACCGACGTTACCACGGTACCGGGATGCTTCCCCTTGCTTGGTGGGGTGAAGGTCAACGTAGGCGTGAACGCAGATGCCTTCGGCTACATCTCTGACGATCAGAGCAGCGGCATCGGCAGCACCCGCGACTCGTTCATGCAGGTCAACTTCTATATCAACCCGGCCATGTATGTGATGGGCGCCATCCTGGATGACACGTGCATGGACAACCGCGGTATCGACGTGCCCTGGATGTCGTTCGCGGACCCCACCCACAACGATGACGAGCTCGCCGGCATCCTGACCCCCTACGCGTTCCCCTTCGGGAGCATGCTGGCGATCGGGGCCATGTCCGCCGATGCCGTTGCAGCGTCTGCAGGCTTCCCGCTGTCGACGATCTTCTGGGCCGCCGGCTCGTACGGCCACATGTACCCGTTGACCGGCCGTAACGAGGCCCACCTGAGCATGGAGCAAACCGCCAGGCTGCAAACCACGCGCATCCTCGCAAAACTGCACGCTGCTGGCACCCAATGGGCAGCAATGGGGGGTGACGCCATGTGCGGCTACTACCCGCAGATCATCATGGACAAGCGGCAGTACAAGCTGACTCGCCTCTACCCCAAGCCTGAGACCGCAAAAATCGCAGGCAAGTGCTGCTCCCCTATCGGGCGGTCGACCATTTTGACCGAATCGAACACTGAGTTCCCTCTCCCAGGATACAAGGACTTTGGCTATGGCATTTTCCGTAAACGCGACTGCTGCGGCGGCGCTACTCTTAGCAACTAGCCTCTTCGCCGGGCCTGCCGTGTCCCAGCAGCTGGAAATGCCTTCCAACGAAGCTATCCAGAAGATCATGCAGGAGCAGGCGGCATCTCGTAGTGCCGCTCTGAACGGGAAGATTGACCCAGTGAAGGCGGGCACGTTCAAGGCCACTGTACCGGTCATCGACGCGCCACCTCCCACCAAAACCGAGTCGCTCGACGACGTCATTGCGCGATTCAACGCTGCCAAGGACGGGAACAAGGGTGGCCATGGCGCGAACGACTTCATCATCTTCGTGTCGTTCTCGATGCCCAAGGACAAGCTTGAGCGACTGGCGCAACAAGCCCGCGAAACCGGTGCCGTCATGGTCGTGAGAGGGTTCAAGAACGGCTCCCAGATGCAGACCAAACAGGCTGCGCTGGAAGTGAATAAGGCCGGCGTGCCGTGGGAGATCAACCCCAATCTGTTCAAGGCCTTCAAAGTCGAATCGGTACCTACGTTCGTTGTGGCTTCTGCAGAAGCAGAGTCCGTTCTGGACGATGGCTGCTCACCAGATGCCACCTTCACGTCGATCACCGGCGACATCAGCGCCATGCTGGCCCTGGATACCATCCGCCTCCGTGCGCAGCCTGAGATCGCGAAGCTTGCTGAGGCCAGGTTGCAGAAGATCTACAAACAACAAGCCCCTGGCACCGTCCACTGACATGATCGAGCCCGGCATCACGCCGGGCTTCGGGAGAAACTATGCAAACCGAACTGACCACCATTGCTTGGGAGCCAGGCTTCAAACTCAACCTGAGTTCCTGGGCTGATTTGGAGATTGCGAAGCGTCGGGGAGAAGGCCCGGGCGAACTATCAGCTTGCGCGTTGAATTCCTGCATCTACTTCCAGGGGCGCTATGTCATGACCCGCGACCTGGTCGAGCACGTCGAAAAGGGCATCACCTGGAACGCGCAGGTTTATGAGGCGTGGAACTATGGCCGGTGCGAAGAAATTCACAGAATCTGCCGAGGGCTTTCACCGTCAGACGCCGACGCTCTGCTGCATGCCAGCGGGTATGCGGACGTCAGCCTGGATGAGCTCAGCGACGCCTCGGACGAAGCAGTCCAAGAGGCGTGGGACGCGCTGTACGGCGAGTAATAAAAAACCCGGCCTCAGGTGAGGCCGGGTGCTGTAAAACGTTAATCAGCTTGAGCCAAGCGCCCAGAACCGAATGCCACACGGCGGGCCACTGCATCCCATTCCTGCACAGTAACCAGCATGCTGGTGCGAGCCTTCTCGTGACCGTTTACCGTCTGGCGATAGTGCAAACGCACATGGCCAGGCGTGACGCTGGGATACCCTTCAAGCTCGAACACGTTACGGAAGCCGTCTACATCGATGTTGCTGGTGGTGTAGATCTGCGAAAAGAACATCCTGAAATAACCGGCCTTAGCCAGCATCACAGCAATCTCAACGATCAGTTTCAAGCGATTGCAGCACGCGCTGATGAACAGAGCGAGCTCAAGCGACAGAGCTTGAACTTTGCGTTTGCAAACATCGGTATCGATAGTCAGTTTCATGGTCATTCTCCCGGGGTGAGTGGCTAAGCCTTGCGTTCGCCTAGTACCCGGTAATGCACATCACGCGACTACAAATCTGATTACCCTTGTGCGGACTCCTCACCGCCCAGAGCTTCCATGAGTGCGGGCACGAGCTTTGACAGCACGCCGACGTAAGTCACGAACATCGCGCCAAAGGCAGCTTCTTCATCCTCCTCATCGGGAATTTCTTTGTTCACGCTCTCCAGGAATACGATGCGCTTGAGGGTCGACTTGTCGGTCAGGATGAAGGACACCTCTTCATTGAATGTCATGGCCAGCCGTACGGGGCGCCGACCTTCGAGCAAGTGCTGTCGGATCTCTTCGCGCTCCAGGCTGATCGAGGCGTAGCCGACCTTGGATTTTTCAAGGTCCAGCCCCTGCAGGTTGACCTCGCGGTCGACCGTGAATTCGTCGGGAGACTCGTTGTTCATCAACCAGGTGGCCATCGCTGAGGAGGGGTCCATCGCTGTTCGGATCAGCGATGCGGGTATGCCAATCGCATCATGGATTTGAGTAACGACATCATCGGCTTTCGCCGGTGAGCTGCAGTCAATGCCGATCAGGCCGGCCGCAGTGTCGATCCATACCTTCTCCGTGCTCTGTGCCTCGAATGCCCTGGGCAGAAGTTCGATAAACGCCTCTTCCTTCATGGCCTTGAGCTGGTCTCGGCTTGGCTTGTAGCCCTTTTCGGAAAGCATCTTCGCAGCCTTCTTTGCCACGTGTCGCTGCAACACCGGCTCGGGGATTTTCTTCTCTTCAAAGCACAGTGTCAGAAGTATCTGCTTCTGCACCTCCAGCACAAGGCCGCCCCCTACTCGCGGTTCTACCCACCCCTGAGTTTTGGTGACACTGCCTGCGCAGGGCGTGAATGCCCTTTTTTCCAGGCGCTTCGCAAGTTCGGCAGGCGCCAAGCTCCAGGGTTCGGTAATCCGGTAGAGGTGAAGGTTCGAGAACATGATGCAACTCACTCCTGGCCGGCTTGCTACCAGCACGATTTGGTGCGCGAAATAAACATGTACGCATAATACTGTCAGATTTATTATCATGCACACACCTATCCTGCCAGTGGAAAAACCATGTCTGAATTCGCCCAGGTTGAGCAACGCGTTCTTCAACTCCGCGCAGAGGTCGCTGAACACATGGATGCGTACCACCGACTCGATGCCCCCCTGATCCCGGACGGGGAATACAACCTCCTGTTTCGTGAACTGGAGCAACTGGAAGCAGCGCACCCAGCTCTCGCTGCCCCAGACTCTCCGACGCAGCGGGTCGGCGGTGGGGTACTCGATGATTTCGAGCAAGCTCAACACGATGTGCCGATGCTGTCGCTCAAAGACGCCATGGACGAGGAGGAGGCCAGGGCATTCGCAAGCGCTGTAGTGGACGAGCTCTCACAGCCGGCGGATATCGAGATGACCGCGGAGCTCAAGTACGACGGCCTGGCGCTGTCGACTCGCTACGTGGCAGGGGTCTTTGTTCGCGCAGTCACGCGAGGTGATGGTACGACCGGCGAGGACGTGACAGCACAGGCCAAAACCATTCTGAATTTGCCGCTGAGGCTTCCTACGCCCATCGACCTTGAGGTACGTGGCGAAGTCGTGATGTTGAATCGCGATTTTGAAATCGTGAACGAACGCCTCAAGAGCATGGGCCTGAAACCACTGGCTAACCCCCGCAACGGCGCAGCCGGCAGCATGCGCCAGCTAGACCCGAAGGTAACTGCCTCCAGGCGTCTGTCGTTCTACGCCTATGGTGCCCAGGAGCTCGACGGCACGGCTGCGTTCAAGGCAACCAAACAATCGGAGATCATCGAAGGCCTGAGGACTCTCGGCTTTAGCGTTGCACCGGAAACGGCCGTTGTCCGTGGCTGGGAAGGCATCAAGGCATTCTTCGATGAGGTAGGTTCGAATCGCTCCAACCTCCCGGTCGCTATCGACGGCGTCGTCTTCAAGGTCAACTCCCTTGCTGACCAAGAGCAGCTGGGTTGGAACAATCGAACACCACGGTTCGCCATCGCGTTCAAGTATCCGGCAGAAGAAGCCGTCTCCGTCGTCGAAGACATCGTGGTGCAGATTGGCCGGACTGGTCCTGCTACCCCCGTGGCGAAGATCAAGCCAGTGCGAGTCGGTGGCGTCGTTGTCTCCAGTGCCACCCTCCATAACGCCGATCAGATCGAGGCCAAGGGCATCATGGTAGGTAGTAAGGTCATCGTTCGTCGAGCGGGGGATGTGGTACCGGAGATAGTCCGTACAGTGCCCTCGGCCGGCGATGAATTCCTCTCCCGCTATTTGATGCCGTCGGCGTGCCCTTCGTGTGGTAGTCATCTGGTGCGCCTGCAGGGCGCCGTGGAGCTGCATTGCCCTGGTGGAATCAAATGTCCAGCACAGAAGCAGGGCAAACTCGCTCATTTCGCATCTCGACTGGGGATGAACATCGACAACCTGGGCGACAAGTCGGTCTCAACCCTGATCTCCGCCGGCCTGATCAGCATGCCATCTGATTTGTACAGCCTGAACGACAAGGCCGTCGCAGCGCTGCCCGGTTTTGGGCCGGTCTCCGCAAAAAACCTCATCGCGGGCATTGAAGGCTCGATGT
Source organism: Pseudomonas sp. SA233 (assembly GCF_054792385.1). NCBI lineage: Bacteria > Pseudomonadati > Pseudomonadota > Gammaproteobacteria > Pseudomonadales > Pseudomonadaceae > Pseudomonas > Pseudomonas sp. SA233. The sequence continues at coordinate 236,910 of NZ_CP096450.1, forward strand.
CGCCCGACCTCCCACGTTTCATCTTCTCGCTGGGGATCGAGGGCGTGGGCGAAGCCACAAGTAAAGCGCTGGCGGCGCAGTTCGGGTCCTGGTCAGCATTCCGGGCCGCGACGTACGCGCAACTGCTGGCCACCGCCGATGTGGGGGACGGTACCGCCACCAACATCACCCGATTCTTTGAGGATTCGACACTCGGTGCTGAGGCGGACCGACTTGCGTTGATCACCACACCCAATGACTTCACTGCCATCGGTGGCGCCTCATTGAAGGGGATGATCGTCGTCCTCACCGGCACTTTCCCCACCCTGAGCAGAGAGGCTGCCAAGGCCCTGGTCGAAGGGGCAGGAGGCAAGGTTTCCAGCAAGGTCTCCAGCAAAACCAGCTTTGTCGTTGCTGGCGAAGCAGCGGGCTCGAAACTCGAAGCTGCCCGGGATCTAGACATTGGCGTCTGGGATGAAGCCCGGCTGCTGGCCACTGTCGCTGGGTGAGGATTACAGGCCGGCGTAAAGCATCACAGAGCATTAAGATTTCATCTGGAGAACCAGAAAATGTCAGTAACTAATGGACCCTACAAGCGCGATGCTAATGGAGTCGCCTATGAAGTCGACTTTGAGTATGTGCGAGATAATGTCCCGCTCGACTGGTTCTTCGAGCACATGCTCGGTGCGAGAGCGAGACCATCAGCAGGTGCAATTCGATACAACATCTGTCCAAACCCCGGGTGTGGAGCTTCTTCCATTCACTCGGTGAAAGTCAGCGTGAAGAACGGTGGGTGGCTGTGTTACTCGTGCGGCGAACAAGGTGATGTAGTCGCTGCAGCAGCTTTTTACTGGGAGAAGTCCCACCGTGAAGCTGGCCTGGACCTAATGGGCGCCGATGTGGAACTGCTCAAGCACTACATTCCACCCAAGCCTATGGACGCTATCCAACGTGATGACAGTGCACTCGCGCTCGTATTGCAACGCGTAGCAGAAGCTCGCACATATCCGTCGAAAGACGCTCTCAAGTACTTTGCTGGCCGTGGGATTTCCGAGGGAGTGGCCCGTGAGGCTTGCAACCGAGGCATCCTGATCACCATCCCAAACAACCCTATGGAGGCCAAGGAGTTCTTAACCGAAGTCGCAGGGCAGGAACTGATGGTGAAAGCGGGTCTGTGGAACCCCGAAAAGAAGGCGCCAGCCTGTGCATTTCGCCCATTGTGGTTCCGGTCGCAATCGCACTGTGCTGCAGAGTTCCGGCTCATGCGTGAGCCCAAAGAAGGGGAGAAGAAGGCCATGCGCTATGGCGGGAAATCTCCTTGGATTTGGGAAGGCTCTGATAGTGAGTTCATGATCGTAGAAGGGCCGATCGACATGTTGTCTGCAGTCGAAATGGGCTCCAAACGTACCATCTTCGCGCTACCTGGATGCGAGAACTGGGAACCTGATTGGTTCAACATGATGGCCAAGAAAAACGTGCTTCAGGCTCTGGATCCTGACAAACCAGGCTTCAAGGCCGCGGAGAACCTCAAGCCAGTGCTAGAGGCCCTGGAAGTCAAGCTTGGAACCTTCAATCCACCCAACAGGGTCGGCGATTTAAACGAGCAGCTCAAGCACATGCGAGGGCTCTTAAACTAACCCACCAAACCCGGCTCATGCCGGGTTTTTTTATGCTCGCAGTGTAGTGATCAGTGAGGCGACTCGAAGGCAGCTCTAGCATAATCTGTAAATTCTCAACACGTACACATACGATATGCGCAGTGATAAACTCCGCTTCACTGTTAGTGGAGCTCTGCCTTGGACCGTCGATCATTCCTGCACTATGCCCTCGGCTTGGCCGCCACCTCAACACCACTGCTCTCAAGCGCCAGCACCTTCTGGGATCAGCCGAGACGCCTCTGGCTGAAGCGTGAGGTCAAACCCGGGCAATGGGAAGAGGTCGACAAGGTCTATTGGAACGGCAGACTCATTTGGTCCGGCTATGACCCCGTGTGCCGGCTCATGCGTGATGTTCACACCGGCAGAGCAGTGCAAATGTCGCCTGTGCTTTTGGACATTCTCGCTGGGATTCAAGGCTGGTTCAAAATCCACGGAATCACGAAACCCATCATTGTACTTTCAGGGTATCGCGAAGAGTCGACCAACCAGAAAGTGGGTGGCAAAAAACACTCAGCCCACCTAAGAGGTGGCGCCTGCGATCTGACGGTGCCAGGCGTCCCGGTAGACTACCTCCGACGACTAGCCCTATACCTTGAGGGTGGCGGTGTGGGTGTGTACCCAGGCCAGGGCTTCATCCATGTTGACGACGGAAATTTGAGGGTCTGGCGGGGGTAGGGAAGTCCCCAGGTGGGTGATTGCACTGACCTGACCTGACCACCTGTTTGAATTCGATTTGACCGCCATGCTTTTCAGTCTGCTGCTTGACTAAGTGGATAGTCCCTGTGACCGGGTTTGCAGAACCGTTGACACGAGATACGCCAGCAGGCGCTGGAAGGGTTGCAGTTAAGGTAGCAGCGCCCCGATTTAGCGGCTCGCCAGTGGCGGCCGACCAGCAGAAGTCTCCCCCTTCAACTATCGTAATTAGCGCGTAGCGCTGATATTTAGACTAGAAAGCCGGCTCATAATTTATTTGGAGAAATGCAATGATAAGCCTCAAAATGGCAAGTGCAGCTTTATCGTTTGTATTGTTTTCAAGCATTACCGCTGGCGTTGCTGCCAAAGATGCGAGTGAGTTGACTGAGTCAGACAGAAAAACTCTGCTCTATGTTGGAGATGCTCCCTGCAATAACGGCGAAGTCACAACGTATGAAAAGCATAAGGGATGTGCCACTAAAAAAATTGGATATACGATCGACGACGCAAGCGCCACTCCTGCCGCTAATTACATAGAGGTTTTCGCGGGAAACGACACAGTAAATAACAAAATGGTCAGCCCGGATTCCAACCATAAAAATGGATCAATGGAGAGCATTGGTTATCTCTCAAAGAGCCCGATTCCCCATGGAGTCAGAATTTACAAAGGTGATGAGCCTTGCAACATGGGTGAAGCAACACTCAGCACTAGAGCTAAGGATGGTCTGAAGTAGTCACGTATTTCTGGCTGACTTCAGCCCTGCCAATTTTAAAAGCGGCGATTCGTCTAAAAAACGATCGAATCATCCATTTTTTCTGGATTTTTAGCCGCCGCGAGCACCTCGCGCCGGCCATTTCCCACATTACAGGCGCACCTCTCCTGTATTCGCCAGTAAATGTCGGCGCGCCATCCACAGGTTCGACAGGGCGAACAGCGTCACTAACTGCGCCGTGTTCTTCACCAGCCCTCGAAAGCGAACTTTGGTGTAACCAAACTGGCGCTTGATCACCCGAAACGGGTGCTCGACCTTCGCCCGCACCTGCGCCTTGGCCTTCTCGACCTTGCGCTTGGCTTTGTAGAGCGGGCTGCTCTTGCCAAGCTTCTTGTAAGTGCTGCGGCGTGCCGCGACCTGCCAGATCACCGCCCGGCCTTCATGTTCGGAGCGCTTTTCGACGCCCGTGTAGCCGGCATCGGCGCAAACGACGTTTTCGTCGCCGTGCAGTAACTTGTCGACCTGAGTGACATCCGCCACGTTGGCTGGCGTACCGACTACGCTGTGTACCAGACCCGACTCATCATCCACTCCGATGTGGGCCTTCATGCCGAAGTAATATTGGTTACCCTTCTTGGTCTGGTGCATCTCCGGGTCGCGTTTGCCGTCCTTGTTCTTGGTCGAACTCGGCGCATTGATCAGCGTGGCATCGACGATGGTGCCTTGGCGCAGCGACAGGCCGCGATCTCCCAGGTAGCCATTGATCACGCCAAGGATACCGGCCGCCAACTCACGCTTCTCCAGCAGCCGGCGGAAATTGAGGATGGTGGTCTCGTCCGGAATGCGCTCCAGTCTCAACCCGGCGAACTGACGCAGGATGGTGGTCTCGTACAGCGCTTCCTCCATCGCCGGATCGCTGTAGCCGAACCAGTTTTGCATCAGATGTACGCGCAGCATCGCCATCAGCGGATAGGCGGGTCGGCCGCCTTCGCCCTTGGGGTAATACGGCTCGATCAAGGCAATCAAACCCTTCCATGGCACAACCCGATCCATCTCGATCAGGAACAATTCCTTGCGGGTCTGCTTGCGCTTACCGGCGTACTCGGCGTCGGCGAAGGTCATCTGCTTCATCGGAAACTCGGGCGGGTGGAGAGTCTGGGCATTTTGCCAAATCAGGAAGTCTTCTTCAGAGTTTCCCTAAGGGGTGCAATGCGGTGTTCTTAGGTTACGCGCTGCCTCTTCAATAGCCAGGTTACTGATTTGGAGACATGTGGCCAAGTGGAGTGCAATATCACCAGGCTCTCGCTCAAAGGAGAGCCTGGTTGCCATGAGCCTGCTTAGAACATGCTGGACCAGGAGATCTGGTTAACCAAGGGCTTGTGGGGCAACAGAGCCAGGTCCACGGCCCTCAGTGCTGGGTTACGGCCAGTGAGGTACCAACAATCATTCTGCTGACTCAGCATGTACCGATCACAAAGTCTCTCCAGAGCCGAACGATAGGCCTCAGTGACATTGCCCTGGGACGCCTGAGCCAGGAGCTCTGCAGATCGGATGCCGGGCTGCCCCCATGCTACCCGAGCAAGATCGAACCCCTCATTACCGGCCAGAATGAAGATCTCATCTGCAACAGCTTCGGGCACGGGGTCGATCATGAAAGGGAACTCGACCGGGAACACATACCAGCGTAGCCAGAATTCGTAGTGGATCCGCAAGCGGATGACATCCTTGCGAGCGCCGAGCACTTCACAGCACTTGTCAAATGCCCAGTCTCCAAGGGTCGGTCCAAATACCCACTGCGCCGCAGTGACATACACCTCGGTTGGAAGCTTTTTCGCGAACAAGGCCTCGACGTTGGCCTTGATGATGCGGAAAGCAAGGCGCGCAACCCCATCCTCGAAATCCTCCTCATCAAGCCGGCGCAGCTCATCCTTCCTCAGTTTTCGTCTTTGCGCTCCAGTGTTGGATAGATTATTGAGTGCGGCGAGCCCAAGTTCTTCAGCAAAAGGATATGACTCGACCACAGTTTCGTCAGCCCCCAGAAAATCCACTTGAGCGTCGTCTGCAGCGCCATCAAGATCGAAGGCGTCAAGACCTTCGAAAAGATTGGCGCTATCAAAGCTCTCAAGCCAGTTACGAACATCGCTAGGATCAGAAAGACCGCCAGAATCGTCAGATAGAAGCTCAGATCCGAAGACATCATTTTCTTCCTCGTTGCCCAGTTGCATATCAGTGAATTCGTTCATTGGCCCCACCCTTAAACCGGAACTGTTTGCGTGAATTGGTCTGCGCCGGCTACCCGGGCATGCAGGCGTCTGGTAGGCCTTCTGATGTCCGCACTGGTGGTGACCCTCTCTTCGCCCGGGGCAGCTACATGTGCCCAAATAACCTGGTTTTCACCGGAAACAATTGCGTAGTCAGTGCTGGTCATCGAGCTCAGTTTTTGAATCAGTTTCCCCTCGCTCTGGACCTGTTCCGATTCAGTCGCCAACAGCTGGGAGTAGACCTGTGCCGTCGCATCGGATTGGGGTTTAAAAAGCACCACGTTGCGCGCCCGGCTCAGACAAGCCTCGCGAAGGTCCAAAGACTCACGCCCAAGATCGTCAAGCGACCCAGCCGCAACCCAAACGCTCAATACCTGTTCAGTCTCTGGCGAGAGCAACTGCTCGATGCTGGGGTCATTGCAACCACCAGGATCAGTGAACACCGCCAGCGCAGTGGGATCGGAAGGCTCACCAATCGAACGCGCTACGGCATCCGCCAAATTCGAGATCACAATGCGGCGAAGGTTTGACGCAGCTCGGCCTCGGCCAATGTAGGGAATTGCGAGATACACGATCTTCCGCGTTACCAGAGCCCCATGTAGCACCACGTCTGGGTGATAGCTGTTGAACACTTCACCCGCTCTACCGGCGCCGAGCATGCACAAGCTCCCAGCGAGCCCCGAGAAGCTTCCTTTCAGCTTTTCCACACAGATATCACCGGCTGCGTCCTGGAAAGCTTTGCAGGCCTGCTGAAGGGCTCCCAGCTGAACTGAATGGGGGAATGCCGAGGCCATATACTCCTCCAGCGCTTCGATAGCGTCTGGCTTCATCACGAACATGCCGAGATCAAGGTACGAGTAGGGCAGGCCAGCAAGCTGCAGCGAGGACACAATCGCTCGAACGAGCGCTGCACTTGGAGCTGAACTGTATGCGCCCGTCGCGTCCTTATCCGCGAGGAAATTCAAGACATGGCTGGCAACCTTGGTTGGAGCAGTGTGCAGCACCGGATTGTAGGTGTGGCTCAACGCCGGACTGCTAGGGTTTACGATGAGTAGATCGGCACCCCGGCCAACGGCTGTGCTGGCGCTGATCATGGTTGCCAGCAGTGATTCGTCGATCGACGCCCCAACCACGAAGACGGCAGCGCCGGCAGTAATTCGACTCCGAATCACCGCCCTGATCAGTTGCCCCTGACCTTCGGAATGTTCATCGAGCACAAGGGTATGCCCGGGCACAACATCACCGCCCTTTGACGTGAGGCTATTCATCTCTCAACTGCTCCTGTGGTTTTTTCCGCCCGCCAGTGGGCAGACCGCTGCCACCGAGGTACTTGTCGCTGTTCTTGAAGAAATCTGCGCCCTTCACGGGCGCCCTGCGGAAGTGATTAATTCGGATGGGGCCGATTTCCTTCTGCAGCTTCCGGTCGATGCTGATCATCGGTACCCGAACGTTGAAGATCTGATCGCCGCCGTACTGGATGATGCATTCGCCCTTGCCGAGCGCTTTGAGGTCATCCGGCGAGACTTTGTATTCCTCTTGCTCACGCTCGCCGATCGACATGCCCGCGGCGGCCCCGGTGCCACCCTCTGGTGCCACATTGAGAAGCGGCGTGCTGCTGCTCTCATTCTGTGTGCCACTCAATGACTTCGTGACGCCGATCTTCATACCGATCAGGTCTGCACACTCGACGGCTGTCGCCTGAGTACCGATCTTGAAAAAGATCTTGGTCCAGGTGTTACCGATGACCATCTCTTTGAAGTCAGGGGAAACCACATCCAGGTTGGCCAAGGTCTGGGCGGCAGGGAACAGCGCCATCTGTGCGCTTCGCCCCTGCTCGAAGGGACGAGCCAAGGATTGAACAGCGTAGCTACCCAGCTCATCCATGAAATTGAAATGCGGGGGGTTAGGGCGCTCTTCTTCTGGCAGCGCCTGGATCCATGAGATGGCCGTCCGCATGTCACCGAGGAACATTTTGCCGAAGTTGGCGGCAGCTTCGTTTTTACCCATCGTTGGGAGCGCGACATAGATGATCTTCTTCGCCCGAATAGCTTCGAACAGATCGATCTCCGGGGCATAGGTGTTCATCACATCACCGAATTTTCCCGTACCGAACATGTACATCCGGCCGCCAAGACCACCGAAGGTCTCCTTCATCCGCTTGATGTCGACCATGTTCTCCATGCCCGGCTTTCCACCAACCTTGTACTGCTCAAGGAACAGGGAAAGGTTTTTGGTGGCTGGGTTGTGTGGCTGGGACTTCTTCAGCAGTGTTTCCAGCTCCTCGATCGCTTTGTGGTTCATCAACAGGATGGTGAAGTCGATGAAGTTGTAGGCGAGGCCTGCAGCTTGCATTGCCGCTACGAGGGTAGTGATGCCTTGGTTCGCCGACTGTTTGTAGTGGTCAGCGCCAGGGTTATTTTCGGTGGACGGGATGATCGACAGGATGCGAGCGGCGACCTCATCAGGGTCACCACGCAGAATTGGGTTGTAGGTGTTACTGAGCGATGGGTTGCCCGGGTTAAGGATCAAAAGGTCCTGCTCGCGGCCCGCCCAGCAACAGTATTGGTAGATCGTTTGAATGTCGTCCGCGTTCATCTTGCCGTCGATGAACGTCAGACCTCCGCCACGCTGGATCTGCTGGAACATCATCAGCTTACCCAAGACAGTTTTACCGACGCCCGACTGGCCCAGGATAAAACCATGTCGCATGAAGTCTTCATCAGGGACACGTACAGGCTGGCCTGTGTCAGTGGTGAAGCCAAGCAGCAAGCCATCACCGTTCGCCAGGTCGGTAGCCGAACGGATATTGATCTTCGACTCAAGGAGGAGCTGGTTTTTCCAGAAATCAAAGACACGGTTGCCCATGTATGCCGCACCCGCAGCGCCCATGGCGAGGGGGAGGGTGGCCGGCACTGAGCTGAAGAAAGGCGATGTCAAAAGACCTCCAGCACCGATCGAGCTCAGTGCCAGAGTGTCTTTGAAGCCGCCAATTTTCGAGCGAAGTATCTGATCCATACTCATGGAGGTGAGCCTTTAGCTACGCACAAAAAAAACCCGGGCGCCGTGAGGCACTCGGGTTGTGGGGGTTAGAGAAACACGCTCGACTTATCAGTCTGCGCATTGGCTTGGTCATGCTCATCTGCTGGTAAGCGCAACAGTGGCGATTGCAAGAGCGTTTGGATTTCCATCTGCGACAGGAGCTTGTCCTGCGCGATGACTTCCCGCGTACCACGAACGTCTTTCACGGTCTGACCCGTTTGTTCAATATGTGTCAGTTGGTCCTTGTACTTCTGATACCGAGTCTTCTCGGGAGGTTGCGAAGTTGCCTGCTCCTGGGTGTCCGACTGGCCAGCCCCGTCCGGGGTGGTCGTACCTGCAGTTGCATCGCTTGCCTGTCCTTGCTGCTTGTCCGCCCGCAGGCCTTCGACGTATTTCGAGTCATCAAACTTGCCAGTGAAGACATCAGCACTGAAGCCGAGCAACGACAGGCATTTCGAGGTCGCGTCCGTAAAGCTCTTCTTGGCGTGGTCCTCATCACTAGAGATGATTCCGAAGGCATCTCGGGTGATGTAGACGGTCGCTCCGAACTGCTTCACTGAGCCGCGGAAACCGTGCTGCAGATACCACAGCTCTACGTAGACTTTGTGAATGACCTCTTTGCCAACTACTTGGCCATCCACTACGAACGGCTTCCCGTCGATGTACGCTTCGCTGATCAGCTCGACACCCCAGCCAAGACCAATCGGCCCGAAGGCCTCAGTGGCACGTTTGACCTGGTAGATGGGTGCAATCGCGGTCCCTTGGAACCCCCCCTTGTTGAATGACTTGGTCTCATCAGGGTCGGTTACCTCTACCTTTTTCCACACCTCCAGGCCGATAGAAGCCGCGGCTTGGCCCTGGCCGACCCACAGCGAATCGCCGTTGGCCTGACTTTGGTGGGATGCTGCTTCTGTTCTGGTTTGCATTTTTGACTCCTACGACTCTGCAAAGAGGGAATACCTAATGCAGAGGTATGAAGCACAGCTGCTGATAAGGTGGGGCGGGTTAGACGTCTAACGCATCAAAAGCGATTGCAATACGTAACACGTCACTATATTTTAGGCGCCACAACAGACTGTTGCAACAAAAAGCATCCTGACTGTATTATCGCTACGTGTTATTTCGCAATCAAAACCAACGAGTATCCTATGAACACCTTGAACAGAGCCATTCTGCTTGCATCGCTTGCGCTCTCAGCAAGCACCGCAGGTGCCGTTGATGTGCGACAGGTAGTGGTTCCCGATAGCTACGGCGTTGCGATTGAACCCGCGCATGCAGGTCACGCGCTCGTTGAATCTATTCGTGACACCCAGCAGAAAGCCGAACGCCCAATCTGGACCGTGACTGAGCCAGCTAAGCCTCGCGCTCTGATGCCGGCAGAAGAGGCTCTGCTCGATGCAGAGGATGCAAGGATCGCCGAGGAAGCACGTCACACACGGACCACGCTCTATTTCGACTTCGACAAAACCAAACCAACCGGTTGGTGGCCGCTGACAAACGTGATCGCTGACGCTCTCCGCATCGGTAGCACCATTACCCTGATCGGTTATGCGGACGAAGTGGGTGAGGCGATTTACAACCAGCACCTGTCCGAGAGCCGGGCAATCGAAGCTGCGCGCTACCTGATCCGGCAAGGTGTTAAGAAGCAAAGCATCAAGGTTTACGGCCGGGGCAAGCGCGACCCAGTTTCGAATTCCGACAGTTCGTTGAACCGTCGGGTTGAGGTCGACATCGTGAAAGCTGCGGAGAAGTCTCTGTGAAAGAGATCGATATCCCGCGCTACGTAGACAGCCAGACGCAATTACTCTTCTGGGAGATCGATGAAGCGGTGATCTTCATTGGCTGCCTGGGCGCAGGCATCGCGCTAGGGGGCTGGGCAACGATCGCTTCCCTCGCTGGCGGCTGGTATGCAGTGAAGCGGTTCAAGCGGTTCAAAAGCGGTGCGCTGGATGGTGTTCTTCGCCACCTTTGCTACTGGGCAGGCGTTATGCCGCTGAACAAGCACTACGACGATTCCTTGAAGCGCGACTACTTCTACTAATGCTTTAACATGCTTTTATTCGTACGCGTTATGTATCAAGTAACGCACAGGGGCCGCAATGAAAATCAAGTCCATGCAGAAAACGATGGAGGGGCTGAAAAGTCTCACCAGCTTCCTGATCTTGTCGAACGTAGGCCTTTCGGTAGCAGTTGCGCTGCTTTCCATCAACCAAATGGGGCAGCACGAAACAACCCGCTTAGTTCCACCAACCCTGGACAAGGCGGTGAAAGTGGGCTGGAACAACGCGGACGACGAGTACCTCAAGTCCTTTGGCCTCTATGCCTCAACGCTGATGGGCAACGTCACGCCGAAGAACGTGAACTTCATCGCCGACTCCGTGAGCGCCTTCGTTGATCCGAAGATCTACGCGGACGTTCGCAAGCAGATGTTTGTGCTGGCCAACGATCCCGTATTCGCAACGAATGCCGGCTCCGTGTCCTGGACCCCCACGGACATCAGCTACGAGAAGGACACGAAGAAGGTCTTCATTCTCGGCTCGATGGAAACGCGCAGCGCAGTTGGCAGGCCGAAGCAGGACTACCAGGTGGTCGAGTACGTCATCGAGATGCGCGCAGGCCGCCCATGGATTGAGGGCTTTAACCACTATCCGGGCAACAACCCCAAAACACTCAAGTGGCTTCAGTCTCACCCACCTAAGCCAGCAGAACCTACCAAGGAGGCGCTTCAGTGAAACGCTCAGCCATTGCTTTAGTCGTGCTGGCCACCATCCATGCATCCATCTCATGGGCTGATGGGATGGCGGAAGTCAAGCTACCGCCTGTTCCTACAGCCGCAAAACGTGTCAAACCTGTCGAAGCGCAGCCACTTCCAGGCTTGGGCGTGATGCCCGGTGCCGACTCAGATTCGCGCACCCAGGTTGTTCGCGTGAGCTCAGACCGGAACGAAGTTATCTACGTTTCGAACATCTTGCCGAACCGTATTTCCACACCGTTCGCTTTACCTAAAGCTGTAGACCAACAACCTGACGATTTGGATATCTCCCAGATCGGCCAATCTCTTTATGCGACGATGAAAACCAAGGATAAGCCAGTCGCACTTTACGTGACCGGCTCCAATCCAAATGACCCAGTTATTTCCTTGACCCTGATTCCAAAGGAACTTCCGCAGCAGACGATTACGTTGCAGCTGGACAAGCCAATGGCAGAGCCTGGTGGTCATGGGTCTGAAAACCACGCTCCCGACAGCAACAATTACACCGACACTATCCGCTATGTGCTCCGTGAAGCAGCCCTCGGAAAAACCCCTGAAGGTTTCAGCGAAGGTTTGCTGCCGGCATCGGCAGCTAACATCGGCAATGTAATTGCTTACCCGAAAGTCCGCTACTCCGGGCCAGAATACGATATCTATCGTTATAGTCTGCAAGGAACCTCTAAAACTGACGTTGACCTTGACGAGGGCACTTTCTACAGCGAAGGCGTCCGGGCCGTTTCATTCTTCCCAACCGCCACTCTTCGTGCCGGCATGACCACTGACGTATTCATCGTCTCTGATAAGTCGGCAACGAGGAACTAAACATGGCGATTAATGACCAGTTGAAGGAAAAGTGGAACGATCTCAGTCCGCGTATGCGAACCATCGTCGCCATTGCCGGCCTTTTCAGTTTTCTGATGATTGTCGGCACGGTAATTGTCGGCAACGACAAACCTAAGGCCAACACGAAAGCCAGCACGACGTCCGATACAAAACTGCTGTTGCCTCGCGGGGATAACAATACTCCCGAGCAACTCATGGCTTTGATGGCTGCACAGAACAAACGGCTCGATGAGTTCGGCAGATCGATCAAGCAGATGGATCAGGATCGCAGGGATGATCGGCTACGTGCACTCGAAGAACAGCAGCGTATGCAGAAACCAGACCCAGTGACTCAGGACACGCTTCGCGAGCTGAAGCGCGTGAGTGATCGACTGGAAAAGCTGGAGCAGGGCAAGACTAGTGCAGCTCCAGCTCTGAATGGCGCATTGCCTGGTTATGAAAGTGCCACTGGCACTGCTGAAGCCGTGCAGGAGGCGAAGCCGAAAGTAGCAACTCTGCGAATCACCGGTGGCACGCAAACTACACGTAGCGAGGCCCCAAAGCAGGCAGAGAAGCCAACTCCAGCAATGCCTGCCGGCTCGTTCTTCGAAGCGGTGCTGCTGAACGGTATGGATGCTCCGACCAGTTCCACGACGCAGAAGAACCCTGTGCCAACAACTATGCGCATCAAGTCTGACGCAGTGCTTCCTAACAAGTACAACGTCGACGTCAAAGAATGCTTTGCGCTGGCTTCAGGCTACGGCGTTCTCTCCAGCGAACGCGCCATGCTCCGGACCGAAACGTTCTCCTGCGTACGCAAGGACGGCAAGATCATTGAAGGAAAGATGGAAGGTTACATCGTTGGCGAAGACGGGCGTGTAGGTATGCGTGGCCGTCTCGTATCGAAGCAGGGCCAAATGATTGCCAAGACTTTGGTCGCCGGCGGCCTCTCCGGCCTGGCTCAAGGTATGACCCCGCAAACAATCCCTCAATTGAGCCTGAGTGATAGCAGCACGACTCAAACACAAAGCGCTGACGCTTCGACCATTCTGCAAACTGGTGTTGCTAAAGGCTTCTCTACTTCCGCGAACGAGATCGCCAAATTCTATATGGAGATGGCTCGCGAAATGACACCGGTTGTTGAAATCGACGCCGGCCGAAAAGTTACGGTCATGCTGGTGAAAGGGATCGAACTGAAATGATGAAAGGTAATCATATGAAACGTTCAGCATTAGCCGCAGCGCTGTTGCCTATTGCTCTTCTGAGTGGCTGTTCGTCCTGGCTGAATACCGCCGGTGAAGACGAGTTCTCGTGCCCAGGCATGCCGCAAGGCATCATCTGTAAGTCGCCAATGGCTGTTTACAAGTCTACTGAACAAAGTCCCGCGCTGACAGACAGCGATATGCCAATTGGTCAAAAGGCACCGAGCGTAAAGTACGGTGACAATATGGGAAAGACTGCCGGCTCTGAGCATAACCTCAAGGTGTCGAACGGTGTGCCAGGGCCAGTTGTTGCAGATCTTGCCCGTCCGGTTCGAGTTCCGGCCCAGGTTATGCGGATCTGGATCGCTCCCTGGATCGACAGTAAAGACGATTTGCACTTTCCGTCCTATCTCTTCACCGAGATCCAGCCACGCACCTGGTCGTTTGGTAAGTCCGAATATTCCGGCCAAGGCATGGTGGTTCCACATCTTGAGTTAACCGCTGTACCACCAGTTAACGTTCCAGCCCCTAAACCGGAAAACGTTGCTGCAGAACCAACCAATTACGGACCGCAAGTTTCGTCGTCCGCAATCCCATCCACAACTGACATCAATCTGAACTGATAACACTGGGAGCTACACAATGACCGCACAAATCGCACAAATCGAGACCACCGCAGTAGCAGCTGCTCCATTCAAGAAAATCGACAAGCGTGCACTGCTGAGCATGGCTGTTATCGGCCTGGCTGTGGCCGCCGACGTGACCGCAGGCGCCGACTCCACCTTCAACGAGATCGTTACCAGTCTCGACGGCTGGATGACCGGCTCCCTCGGTAAGGTCTTTGCTCTCGGCGCTCTGGGTACCGGCCTGGCAATCGGCGTGGTCAAGCAATCGGTCATGGCCGTTGTGACCGGGGTAGCTGTAGCGCTCTCCGCAAGCGTTGGCCCAGGCGTGCTGACGAACATCTTCACCGCAACGCTGTAACGCCCCTCAAGGCGCACTAGGTCGCTAGTGCGCCTTTTTCAACTGGCTCTGCCTGCGGGTTGCCCTCCAGGCCTTCCAAGCCTACTCAACCACCAATTATGGCGAACAGTGAAATGGCAGCCTCGAAAGCGACGCTCAAAGGGGACAGAAAATCTACCCCTCAAGAAAAACTCAATGTTCGGGCGATTGATCCCGACTCCAAAATCTTCTTTTGCTCCGACGGTAATGAACATTATCTCGGGGCATGTTTTGTTTCCGACGCCCTGACAGGCGCCAGCGCTTCGACTGTTGACAAGCTCCAGTCTGCTCTGAGCATGAGCTTTGCTCCAGGCACCTACATTCAGATTGCGATGCTTGAGAGCCCCGATGTCGGCGAATACATCGATGCATATCTGAACAGCAAACCTGCGCTCAACCCGATCCTCAAGGCACTCTCACGCCAGCATGCGAATCTGATTAGTGGCGGAGTCGATGTCCCGCTGGTCCAGCGCAGCGGTGTGATGCTCAACCGTCAGCGCATTATCGTTACGGTCAAATTCCCGTGCCGTAACGATCGCCCAGACGATGCTGACATCGCGGCCACGAAAGAATCGGCCGACCGGGTCACAGAGGCTCTCAAGGCAGCGTCGCTTAACCTGTTCCAGCTCGATGCTGTAGGTTATCTGGTGCTCATGCGGATCCTCACAAACCTGTGGGACTCTCCCCGGTCACACTACGACGAAGAGCAACTGATCAAGGATCAGATCTATTACCCAGGCGACTCCATCAATTACGATGATCCGTCGACCATCAATTTCAATGACGGCACTCACTACGCGAAAGCGCTGAGCGTTAAACACTTCCCGCAGCGCACCAGCCTCGCGATCATGAACCACATGATCGGCGATCCCAACGGACTCTCGAACCAGATCACCGAGCCGTACTACATGGTGTTGACCATCCACTATCCGGATCAGGTCGTGAAGAAGGACGAAGTCAAGCAAACGTCCTCAATCATCAACCACCAGGTCTTTGGGCCGACAGCACACCTGATACCCATCCTCAGCTACAAGAAAAAAGGTATCGACACTCTAATCCACGAGATCGACGGCAAAGGCGCGATCATCGTTGAGGTGAACTTCACGATTTTCCTCTTCTCGCGTGACAAGCAGCGCCTGAACAAGCTGTCCGCCGGCCTGCAGGCATACTACACGTCTCTGGCTTTCGAGCTCCGGGAAGACCGGCGCATTTTGGAAGCGCTCTGGAACAACCTGCTGCCATTGAATACCACAAAGGAAGGGGTCAAGAACCTCTATCGTTTCCACACGATGGCAGTGCGACATGCCTGCCAGTTCCTCCCGATACTCGGTGAATGGACTGGCAGCGGGATGGCCGGCGCTATGCTCATGCTCACCCGCCGCGGCCAGCCGGCTCTGGTTGATCTGTATGAATCGAGCACCAACTACAGCGGGATCATTTTTGCTGAGGCTGGTGCTGGCAAGTCGTTCTTCACACAAAAAATCGCCGCGGATTACCTCGCTGCTGGCGCCAAGCTGTGGGTGATTGACGCCGGCCGAAGTTACCTCAAGCTGTGCAAGATGGTTGGCGGTGAATTCATCGAGTTCAAGCCTGACTCGGATGTGTGTCTGAACCCCTTCACGCACGTTGAAGACCTGCACGAAGAAATGGATATCCTCAAAGCCACCATCGCCAAGATGGCCGCCCCCGAGGACACGCTTGACGACTACCAGCTGTCCCGAGTTGAACAGGCCATCACCAGTACCTGGGAGAAGTACGGCAACCGCGCAAACATTACCGCCGTCGCTGATTGGTTCATCAACCAGTCAGACGACCCAGAGTGCCTGCGACTGGGGCGCCAGCTGTTCCCGTTCGCCGGCGGCCAATACACCAAGTGGTTCGATGGCGAGAACAACCTGGATATGAGCAATGCGTTCATCTGCATGGAGCTGAGCGACCTGAAAGGGCGCCCAGCGCTTCAACAGGTGGTGTTGCTGCAGCTGATCTCGCGTATCAACCATGACATGTACAAAGCTCAACTGGGCGAGCGGGGCCGGAAAAAAATCCTCATTGTCGATGAGGCCTGGGAGATGCTCGACGACCCAATGATGGCCAAGGCAATGGTCGCCGCATACCGTAAAGCGCGGAAAGAAGACGGGGCGGTGCTGGTGGTCACGCAGGCTATCGGCGATGTCTATGCGTCGAAAAACACCGAGGCTATCGCCGCGAACTCGGCCTGGCAGTTCATCCTGCAGCAAAAATCTGAGTCGATTGACTCTGCGATCGACAGCAAGCAGTTCAAGATCGAACCTTACGGGGCTCACATGCTGAAGACGGTGCACACCATGCCCGGCAAGTACAGCGAGATCATGGTCAAGCGTAGCGAAACCGACTGGGGCATCGTGCGCCTTGTAGTAGATGAATTCCACAACGTGACGTTCTCCTCGAAAGGCGCAGCTCGTAACGAGATCCTCGACGATCTTGACCGTGGCATTGATGCGGTAGAGGCCGTCAACAACTTCATGGCTCGCCAGAGCTCAGCAGCCTAGTAGGCAGCAGATAACGCCTGCTCACAGCCCGGTCATCAGCCGGGCTTTTTGTTGCCTTAAATAATACTGTTGTCGTAATGCTACGTGTTATGCTTCCACGAACAACTGCGCACTGAGCGCTGCCTTTTTACATCGCTACTAGGAAACACCGAGATGACTGATACCGCGGACAGCCAACAACAACCCGGGGAACAAATCCGCCCTGATGACGACCAGGTGAGGACGAAGCCAGAGAGTGTTAGTAAAGCCCAGCAATCACCTGGTGGTGTTTCCTTTCTGACATGCGCCATCGTGGCTCTCGCTGTATCCGGCTTTACCAGCTTTATGGCCTATCACTTCGCCGGACAGAACATCAACTCTGGCGCCCAGGTAGTGCTGGTGGACGGCACAAAGCTCGCCAATGCGCAGATGAAGCGAACGCTCGATAAGGCCGGAATGAGCCCCGAGCAAGCGCAGGCAGACGGTCTCACATTTGTGACTGACCTTCAGAATGTGCTGAAGGCATACACCGATTCAGGGGTACTGGTCATCAACTCCTCGGTAGCCCTCAATGCCCCTGCAGGGTTGAACGTAACCGATCAGGTTGCCCAACACCTCGGCCTTGAGCTGGAGTGATCTCATGCGCGCTAAAGCACTGGCGACTCGACTGGTCTCCCCATTCAAAACCTTGCGAACGGACAAACCACGTCTCCGCTTTCTCCGAAATTCGATCCTTGGTATCGCAGCAGCTTTCATCGTCGCTATTGCAGCGGTTACGACATTTCGCCAGGACTACCGGATTGGCGTTGACCTTGCGTCAGTCCGCTGCTTGCCCTGGCGCCTTTACATGATCACTTACGGCCGGCCTGCTGACCTGAAGCGTGGCGATTTTGTAGCGTTCGTGCCAAAGGATGGCCTTATGGGCGAACACTTTGAAGGGAAGACCGTCGGAAAAATGGTTGCTGGACTCCCGGGCGATAAACTGGTCGTGAAGAATAACGTCGCTTACATCGGTGATCGCTTGATCGGTGAGCTGGACCTCATCGAGAAACTGGGCAAAAAGCCTGGCGATTTGGATCGAGTCATGACGGTGCCGGCGGGCAAGATTCTTGTCATCGGAACAGAGCCTCGGAGCTACGACGGTCGTTACTGGGGCTTTCTTGATGAGAAGCTGATCATTGGCAGGGTAGGGCCCATCATCTGATGAAAGCCTCATTCAAACGATTTAATAGTATGCGTACGCGTTATGCATTGACTAAATGCTTGTTGGTATTCGCTGCTGCATCTCTCGCCGTTTTACCAGGTGCTGCCTCTGCTGAATCCGACAGTGGCTCTCCAAGGTTCATCGAACGCAAGGCAGAAGGCTGGTTCTTCTACAAAGACCCTAAAGAGAATCCACCGCCTCCGCCGCTGATCCGTCAAGAACCCAAAGCTCCCGTAGGAAAGCCTGCCTCCGAAGAGCCCAAGATTCAGCCGTTCTCTGTTTCGTGGTTACGGGAAAACATGCCGAAACTGCTGGATGCCGCGATCGACGATCCTAGCAAGGAAAACGTTGAGGCTTACCTATATGCGCAACGCGTTGCCATGGACAAGTCACAGCGCTATGCAGAGATGACAACCCGAGTTGTGGCCGCCGACCCATTTTTGGATGAAAACAACCGCGTCCCTATCGCGACCTACACGAAACCGTTCTTCCTGCGCAACGCTCAGGCTGGTGTAACCGAAGCACTAAAGCATGTTGCGACCGTTGGCGGTTTGTGGGTTTTCTTCGATTCGAAGTGTGAGTTCTGCCGACCTCAAGTTAATACCGTTCAAAAGCTGGCCCAGGAATACGGATTTGTCACGAAATTTATTTCCATGGATGGCAAGCCACTCCCGAATGTGACTGAATTCGAGAGAAACTCCGGGCAAGCTAGCATCCTGAACCTTCGTATTACACCAACTACTGTTCTTGTTGTTCCGCCGAATAATTACTACATCGTATCGCAAGGGATGATGGCCCAAGATCAGCTTGCAGAGCGGATCATCATTGCAGCTGATAGCAACAATTTACTACCCAAAGACATTGCTCAGAAGATCAATTCCTATGACCGAGGCGTCTTGACTAATGAAGACACTCAACAGGGTGCAAGTGAAGATCCAAAGCAATGGGTTAAATACCTGAAGGACAAACTGGAAGGCCGCTACGAGGGGGGCAGCAATAATGCGGAATAAATTTAAGCAGCTGGTTTCGTTACTACTTGTGGCGACGCTTAGCATGGTTTCAATACCAGCGTCAGCAGGGCTGGCTGACGCATTAGACGGTATGTTCATGTCGAACAGCACCAGCGCTGGGGCTTTCTCCAGCCAGAGCCGGGGGGGTATGGTCGGCGGTGGCGCAGCCCTCCGAAGTCCAGTTCGAAACATTAACCTAGTCGCGTTCGATCCACCCCGATTCTCCGCCGGCTGTGGCGGGATTGATATGTTTGCGGGGTCATTTTCGTTCATTAACGCCGACGCCCTGGTTGCACTTTTCCGTCAGATTGCCGCTAACGCTGTTGGCGTGGCGTTCAAAGCTGCCATCGACGCGATCAACCCGGCGCTAGGCAAGCTAATGCAGGATTTCCAGAATAAACTGCAAGCCCTGAACCAGATGATGAAGAACACCTGCGCAGTCGCTAACTCGATTGTTAAGTCGTTCACAGATCCGTCAGCTCGAAAAGAGATGGTGGATCAAGCATCGACGGCAGCATCTGCTGCAACCGGTTCTTTCTCTGATCTGTTTGCTGGATTGTCGGATCTATTCAGCTCTCCGAACAGCAGTTCTGACAAAGGTACGAATAACGGAAGTTGCGAAGAGTGCGGCAATCCTGTTTGGAAGGCACTTACAGACACCTCTTCCGGCCAATACCTAGGTAATCCTGATAGTGGAGAGGCCGATAGCAACCTCGCTAACGAAGTTGTGATGAGTATGATTGGCGCAGTTGTAATGACTGCCCCAGACAGCTCCTCGAAAAACTCTGATGGTTCTGAGAAGCCTAAAGTTGGACAGATCTATAGCCCCACTTTGACGTTGATGAACTTCAAAAATGGCTCAAGCACCAACAGCACCCCGCTCAAAATACTGCACTGCAACAACGGGTACGAGCGCACCAAGTGCACGAGCATTAACCCCAACAAAACTCTGAGCTTTGATGGCACCTTGGGCTACACCAACAAAATGCTCTTCGGTTACGCACAAGGCGCAACTAGTGGCACGGCTAGCACGTCGATCGTAGGAAAGCTTACGAGCTGCACGGGCAGTTCCTGTGGCTTCACCGCAGCTCAGAAGCAGTTCATCGAATCTATCAATACGCCAGCTCTGGCATTGATCAGAAAAGTTCAACAATTCCCGGGGGCTATTCAGGGTGTTGCTGAGCAAATGGCTCCAATTATCGCCAATGAGTTAGCGGTTAAATATGGTGAGGCTGCTTTGTACGCCGCCAATCAGACATTCAACGGAGTCAAGGGCATAAAGCCAGACTTTGTAGATCAAAACATTAACAAACTAACTCAAGAACTGGCAGCAATCAGGTCTGAACATGCGAACTTCCAACCTAAAATTGTTGCCACTGAGCAATATATCAACATGATCCTTACCAGCAACCCAGCCATCTTCGTCAAGCCGGGCCTCTAGGAAATATTATGGACTTCACTGTATATGTACTGGGTGATGTTTCTACCTTTTATAACACGCTCAACAGCGTAGCAATGGTATTCAACGCCAAAGGCTTCATGACTGGCGTATACTTGGTAGGAGGCTTCATTGCATTGATCTCTGGGATTATGTTCGTAATCCAGAAGGGTGCCTCGGAACAGTTCATTCCGGCAAACGGTCCTGTTGGGGGGCTCTTTGGTTTTGCCATGATGGTTGCTTGCTGCACCATCACAGCCGATGTGAAAATTGAAGACATTTACACTGGGACGGTTAACAAAGTTGACAACGTTCCGCTAGTCATAGCGGCACCAGCCAGCCTATTCACAACAACCATGTATGGCCTATTTGAGAAGATCAACACGGCTTATCAAAGTACTTCTGGAAGTTATATGGCTGTTACTCAAAATGGCTTTGTGACCCCATTGAAATTACTGCTCACTCTGCGTAAAGGCGTGGAGAATGTTGATCCGTATCTTGTGGCTAGCCTGAAACAATATGTGATTGACTGCGTTCCTGGATCGACGACTTTCAGCATAGAGGACTTCCAGCAGTCCACGAATATTGTCTCTTACGTGCTAGGCCATTCCCGTGGCTCGGGCCTAACCACCTACTGGGACAATGTGAATATTGGTGGCAAAGCGCTTTCTTGCCCGGAAGCGCAGACAACGCTATCAGCCAAGGTTGACGCGTTCCCATCTTCGGCAAATGCGAAGAAGATGATCAATGCAGGCATGAAGGATAAAAGCCCGTCGGGCAGTGCCTACACACCTGACGATGTAATGGCTGCGATTACCAACCTGGTACCTTCGCTCTGGTCGTCAGCCCAAAGCGCTGACGACTTCATGGTAAACGCACTGTTCTTTAATTCTATCGTGGGAACATATAACTGCCTGGACAGCATTTCCGATCAAAACAGTTTCAACCTTTGCATGACTTCCTTGACTCAGCAAGACGAGCAGTTCCGCTCCGATGCTGCGGCATCTGGTAGTTTCTTTGCCAAAATGATGATGCCGACAATGGTCTTCCTTCAAATCCTTTTCTTCGGATTCGCCCCTATCGTCATCATTTACAGCCTTTTCAAAGGGGCTGGATCTCTGATGATGTATGTAAAATTCTTAGGTTTCGGAATTTGGACAACATCTTGGTTGCCATTTTCCGCAGTCATTCAGATGTACATTCAAAACGATGTCGCTGAAAAGATGGCTGAATTCACCGAGAAAGGCCTCGTTCCAAGCAACCTGAAGGCCGTCTACTACGACGTCCTGGCGACACGACTCGGTACTGCCTCGGACATGCTGGCGGCAACACCGCTAATTTCTGCAGCAATGCTCGGGCTGACAGCCTACGGCATGGTGAGCCTCGCCAGCCGCTGGTCCGGCCGAGACCACAATGACGAGAAATTGCAATCTCCGGATATTCTGAAGAACGGCCCCCACGTCGATGTTGCAAGCCGTAACCAATACCAGTCGGAGCATTCCGGTAGCGTCAAAAACGGGCTATCGCTGAATGGCGCCACCTGGAGCAAAGCAGATCTGAAAAATACGCTCAGTACCTCCACCCAAAGTGCATTCGGCTCCGATCATTCGAAGCGGAGCGAAAGCTCTTCTGCAGTCGAAGCGGCTCTACGGCAAATGTATTCGCATAAATCTGGTGATAGTTGGACGGATCAGCGTATGCAATCGCTTGATCGACAGCACACCAACATCTCCCAACAGGCAATGAAGCTTGGAGATAGCATTGGTCAATCCTTGGGCTTCTCTGGTAAGGAGCTGAGTCAGTTCAGGGAGGCATTCGATGCCAAGGTCGGAATCAGCGGCATTTTCGGAGGTGTTTCTGCCGGTATTCAGAACGCAACTGCTAAGGAAATGACCAAAGCCCAGGCGTCTACGATCGCATCCCAATTTGGTGCGGAGATCTCTAAGAACGAGAGCGACATGTCTGGTTGGAAGGCTGCGGTTGCTAGTACATTCTCTCACAGCACTGGAAGAGAAGCCGCTACGGAAAACGCGCTGGGTCGCCGCCTCAGTGCAACCACCGCCGATACCCAGTCGTCTTTCAATCGCTTCCAACAAGCTACCTCGGCGGAAGCTGGCGTTTCTGCAAATGTGCAGATCAGTGAGGAGACCACAGGCGGGAATCTCACGCGGTCCCCGCAGGGCATGCAGGCCCTCAACCAGGCTATCGCCGGGCTTAGTGATTCGCAGCGCAGTGCGTTCAACCAGAAATTCCCCGAGCTGGAAACACGCTATGCCCAAAATTCCACGGGAATGGTAGGTGCACGTGAGTCCGCTCAACTGTGGGCTCTCAAGTCGATCGGCGCTGAAACTGAATTCGCGAATGTCATTTCGGCTATGACGGGCAACGTTGTGGGTGGTCCAACCGAAGGAGATGCTGGAAAATTCAAAGGCGTAGGTGGAAAAGCAGCCCAGGTCAGTGACAACCCAGCCGGTCCGGTCTCTCGTGCGAACATCGGCAACCCGTCGATGAATGTTCCTGGAGTCAATCCAGATCAGATCGGACCTACAGGCGCTCCGCAGCAAAGCGAACTCAGAGAGGTATCGTCGGGAATGGATCCATACCGCTCTTACGAAGACCGCGAGACATATGTTTCGTCCCAACTGCCGAGTAGCCATGCCAAATCGCAGGAGCAGATGCGGGCAGGTAAAACGGCAATTGAAAATTCTGACCCTACGATTAGCCCGGAACAGATTCGCGACACAATGTCGACGAAACCTATCACTAACACAATGGTGGGCGTTGGCCAGGCAGAGCAACAATGGGAACAAGAGAACCCTAAAACTGCGATGGCCGTGACGGCTGCTACGATGCTTGTCCCCGGCGCAGGGTGGGGAGGCGCAGCCCTCAAAGGTGTGCAAGCTGGAAGGGCCGCTATGGCTGCGCGAGGGGCGGCAACTGCTCTCAAGACCGCAGAGGCTGGTACTGAGGTTGCGCAGGCAGCACGCGTTGTCAACGCCGCCGGCCACGAAGTACCAGCTTTGCTCCGTGGCCAAGGTCAAGCTTCGCGTGTTGTGAACGCCGAGCATGTGGCAGAGGCGGCAAAAACCGCAAAAGACGCCACGACGGCCGCGCGCACAGCGGGTCGTGAATTTACCGGCGCTACTAAGCTTGCTGGGAACGTATCAGTGGTTCCGGGCATGATGATCGCTTCCGACCAGATGGCAGATAGCTACAACGCTGATGTGGCCGCCAACGGCAAGCCCGAGCGTTATGAGCCTGGTTCGAGCGTGCGCTCAGTGCTTCAAAGCGAAGCTGCTCCGGCACAGAGTGGTCAGCCTCTTGTAGCTCCAATGCCGGCGCCAGCTGATGCTCTCGCTCCTTTAGGTGGTCATGCAGGCAACTTGATGGCTGCTCCCGGCGAAAATGGGCAATCCCCAGCGCTAGGTCAGCCCCTTGTCACACCGATGAACACGAACGCTGAAGCTGGTGACCTGATGACAGGGTCTGGAGGGGGTTTAATGACCGCCGGGCCTCAATCGCCGGCTAGCGCCGGTCTTTCAGCAGGAGAACCTCAACAAGCAGCCTCAGAAAGTGGTCAAGGTAGCCCATATGGCGAGGGCATGATGGGGGCAGCGGATGCGTACCAGTCCCCGTTCTCCGGCGGAGAGAAGCCAGCGCCAGCTACACGAGTAATGACGTTGCAGAACACTGTTGTGGGCCCGGAGGACAAGGGTGACGGGGACGCCAAGCCGCCAACGACAAGAGGAGGCAGTCACTAACCATAGGTACTGAATAAAGCCCGACATAGTCGGGCTTTTTCGTACCATGCCGGTGTGCAACCTTCACCTCTGCCATCTCCTACAACGCTAACCAGGCATTCCGCTGAATCTTTGACGAGTGCCGCGGGGGCCTGGAGCAATAGCATGGCGGTCTAACCAGGTCGCAGCTTGCTCTACAAATGCAAAACCCCCGTCAGTACGGGGGTTAGGCGTATTCACAAGCTTTAACGGACAAACCAGACACCCGGTATTAACGCTCTTGCATCACCTTAGAAATCATACCGTTGGCCAGGTTCATATAGAGTGCACTATCGCCTGAGACGTCGTCAGGCGTGATCACATACTTACCGCTGATCACCATGGACGGTGTGGCGTCGACGCCATATGTGAGGAGCTTGGCAAATGCTCTCTCCAGTCTTTGTTGCGTGACGTTATGCCAGGCCTCATTGAAACCCTGGACGTCTGCCATCGCTACCGCTCTCGACCACGTGCCAGGGTCCTCCATTGTCATGCCGTTTTGCTGGATCAGCGTATAGGCCGCTGACATGAATGCAGCAAGTCGGCTCGGATCTGCATCCTGGACAGCGAAGAATGCACGAGCTGCGATGTAGTTCCCTTTGTCGGGAACCGCTACAGGAAGGAACTCAGCTGACCAGCCGGGCGGCAACGTTTTCGCCCAGCGTGAGAAGGTCTGGTCGTATGAAGCGCAGACAGGGCATGCGAACGAGAAGAACACCACTACCTTGTGACTGTCTTCTGCCTGAGCCGAAACCTCCCTATACGGCAGTGATGGCTGCGACTCCTGCGCTATCGAGAGGACTGGAGTGGCCAGTAGGGCTGCCATAGCCATCTGCGCTATAAACTTCTTCATATAACCGTTCCTTGCTGATCAGGTTCTGCTCGATGAGCATGTCGAAAATCGATTCTTGATTACGCTCGGCACGCCACAACTCAACAGTTTCCTTCAGTGCTTTGAAGTTAATTTCTCGGGCGGCGGCTAGGTCGTTCAAAAACTCGACAGCACCCTCGGTGAAGCCAAGCGCATTTACTACGTCATCTTGTGAGGCAAACTTCAGATCGATGAGGGCTTGCCCGAACTTTTTCACCTTTCCTTCAATAGTGCAGCGGAGTTGCAGCTCCGCTGCCTGATTCGCTTGAGTAAAGGTGATTATGCCTTGCGCAATCAGAACATCGCCGATGCGTCTGACTGTCGGTTTGACTGAGTCGTCTTTAATCAGGGTCCGCACCCGTGACATAGTGGTCACGCCATCAGTCACCATCCGCACGGCGGATTGGCCTAACGTGTCGAATTGGTTTTGTCGCGCAGCAGCGTTAAGGACTGTCATCTCGCTACCGCCACTGACTATGGCTGAGCGAACTTGCTTGTCCGATCTGATAAGTTCAATAATTGGGCATTTACCGGAGAATGCTTCTTTCGATGCCGCTATTGGTACGTATCCAGTCACTGCTGGTAGCCCATTTTTCTTCAGCCACATACGCTCAACATCATTTATGGGCGCCCACTCATGTTCTACATCCGCCCGCAAAGTTGGGACCAGCCTTTGCGCAATCACGCCAATTAGAACGGAAGCTAGCGTCTGGGCGTCGACACCCAGATCAATGATCCGCGGGACAGCTTGAGCGGCGCTGTTGGAGTGCAAGGTAGCGAATACCAGGTGACCAGTGTTCGCAGCCTGAATGGCAATCTGTGCGGTTTCCTGGTCACGGATCTCACCAATCAGAATGACGTCTGGATCCTGACGCAATAGAGCCCGAAGCCCCAAGGCGAAACTGAGCTGGGGTGTAACGTTGATTTGGACAAAGCCCTTGACCACATACTCGACAGGATGCTCGATCGTACAGATGTTAAGCGTTCCATCGTTGATTGCGTTGAGCGCAGCGTAGAGGGTGGTGGTTTTCCCTGAGCCGGTTGGACCGGTGACGAGGATCAACCCTTGAGGTTCGTTGATCATCTCGCGGAAAGCATGCTCAACCAGCATTGGCATCCTGATGCGTTCGAGGTCCATCGACGCGTTTTCTTGATCGAGCAACCGGCATACGATTTTTTGCCCGTTGTGGCTTGGAACCAAGCTCACTCGAACTTCTAGCTCAATACCCGGATATCTCAACCCGATGCGCCCGTCGATGGGAATCTGATGCTGAGAGAGGTCCATGGTGGCTCGCGATCGAATTTTCGTATCGATCATTTTGCCCATCGCCGGCTCTACGGTATCAAAGTGTCTGAGCTTGCCGTCTTCACGCAATTGAATATACACATGCCCTTGAACCCACTGAAAATGAATATCCGGGATTCTTTTCTGAGCAGCCATCAGGAACAAATCGTTCAAGTACGTGGCCGCAGGCTTATCCGATGGCGAGTTGAAAATAAAAAGATCTGGCTCTTTTGCCACAGTCAGCTCCTATTTAGCCTGGCCGCTAGTGCAAGTGAGTTCTGGGCCATAGAACAAACGCGAGATGAAATTTTGCACGGCTTTATCGGCTGCAATGCTCCAGAGCAGCAAATCAATCCGTGAGTCAGTACTGAGATAGTTCGTGCCAGCCCAACGAACCGCATCAAAAACCACTCGTATCGGTAAAGCCCCACGGTCTACTCGCTCACAGGGCTCTTCAGGCGATACTGTGTACAGTATCCACCCGAATAACAAGACAGCAAAACCACTGCTGAATAGCTGTTTCATTTATAGACCACCATAGTTACTCATAACTTTCTGAATATATATCCGCTGATTTTTCTCGTTGGGACTGTTGTATGCGCCAACAGCTTTCCAGACGTGGCCGTGAGAGGCGATGTTGCTTGCTAGGATCCACGCCCCAACATTTGCACTGACACAGCGATCTAAAAGCTCTTTCTCACCGATGCCGTATTTCGACAGCGCAGGGAGCCAAGATGAGTTGATCTGCATCAGCCCAATGTCCCAGCTGCCGTCGCTGTTCTTAGGGCTCACTGCGTCAGCTTTACCCGGGCGATTTTCGGTGATCTGGATGGCGCGGAGCAGCTTCTCGCTGACCCTATAGCGGGCAGCGGCGTCGGCGAAGCAGTCCGCGTGAGCAGCCGAGGACATCTCGGTCAGCACACCTGCCAGAAGAAAAAGGAGGGATAGTTTTTTCATGCGCTTAAGAATACATTACGCGTATCAATAAACAAGGCGTATCAGACCATGGCTTTATCGAATCGACTGCCGGCCTTGTTGGCGCTGCCCCTAGCGCTCGCCAGCGTCACCTGTGCAGCTAACAGCTCCGCAGACACTTCCGCCGCTGCATACTTCAGTAGCGAAGCCGCTGGGGACTCCGGCCTTCCAGATATCTCCTCTGCCATGAAGGGACTACTCTCTACCGCCCGTGAGGGAGGCGACGTGCTTCGGACGTGGGCAGCCTACAAGGCCGGAGATAAGGCCGCACTGCCGAAGCTTTTTGAACTCGCCCAGGGCGGGAATAGCCGAGCACAGAACGTGGTGGGCTATCTGCTGGACCACGGCGAAGGCGTCAAGAAGGACAGCGCTGCCGCTGCCGCATATTTCTCAGCCGCCAGCACTGACTACCCCCTTGCTAGGTACAATCTGGCCGTCCTTACCTTACTTGGCCGTGGTGTTGCGAAGGATGAGGCCAAGGCGATGGAGATGTTCGAGTCTTCTGTGAAGGACGCATCCGTCGACCTCGCCGCTGTACGCCTGTCACTCTACTACCTCAACAAAGGCGACCGTGACAGGGCCTGGACATGGGCAAACGAAGGCGCCAATCGCGGTAACGTGACTGCCTACTACCTCCTTGGGCGCATGCTCTACGAGCGGGGAGAGTATCAGGAAGCGTACAACTGGCTGACGAAGGCGGCGCAAGCCAGCGAGCCCAACGCGCCGGCTATCCTCTCGGCCATGTACAAAAATGGCCATGGCATGAATGAGAACAAGAAGATGGCTGCTTCCTGGTGGATGATCTACGTCGGCCTTAACAAGGGAAAACCGGGGATGAATTCGGGTGGCATATCGTCCTTCGGGCTCAGCTCAAAAGAGCAGAACGACGCGACCAGCTTCGCAACCAACTGGCTTGCGACACATAAGCACATGAAGCGCCCTGACTACGACGCCACACTGCTCCAGGCCAACAGGAACGACAAATCTTGACTCCAGGCGTACAGCGCCGCGGCTAGCAAAGCCAAGCCAAGAATGGGCCACGAGATGAGGGCCAATCGCCAGTCTGTCCTCGATGGCCAGCAGTGCAGGATTATCGGCCCTGCCAGAATCCAACAGCTCAGATCCACCAAAGTCAGTCCCCCCGAATGATTCGAGGTTCGCCAAAAGGCGAGCGCATAAAGGCCTGGCAAGGCAAATAGGGGCGCAAGAGCAGTTATCCAGGCATTCGCCCAGGTCAGGCGCTCGAACTCTACTGACCCTAGGATAATTTGATTCCCTTCGCGGCGGGGTATGAGCGACATTCCGACTGGCTTCGCCTTCGTGAAATACCCCACCAGGAGGTGGGCTATTTCATGGGACAGAACCCCAGCGCTCCTAAGTAGAGACGTTGCTAGCCACCGGGGTGGCAACGCTCTGACGACAACTGCCATTGCGAGCATCGGCACCACGTAACCACGAGGGCTTGCGAACGCAAACTCCATCGTGGCGCGATAGAACTCATCCACCGTGTCGACCTCGCACAATTGTCCTTCAGCATTGGTGACCGGGCGGCGATCGGCACGGCCTCATACAAATCTATCAGATTGCTTTCGATGCCTGAACTGACTTACAGTTACGTGTAAAATACTGTCAGTATCTGGAAAGCAAAAATGCGATTCAAGACCAACCTTTTGCCCCTGTGCACCTCCCTCATCGTCCTTGGCGCAGCATCCTTCACAGCGCACGCCGACACCTCGAAAGAAATTCTGATCGAAGCCGTGAAAACCGGCCACGCATCCGCCGAATTAACCGGGGACCAAGCTGACGTCTGGAAAGCCAAAACCCACTCACGCGAACCAGTCATGGTGGAGGCCAAGGTCGTTGAGCAACTCCAGCAGCCCGGCTGCGCCCGCGTAGCAATCCAGTTCACGCAGCAAGAGGTTCCCAAGGTCAACGGCGGCTCCGGCCCACTCGAAGTTGGCTGGGGGATGAACGTCTGTGAAGACGGCTCCCCGCCGGCAGACCCAAGCCTGTTCACTCAAGACCCGCACTCGCCAACCAAGGTTAACAAGGTTCAATCCCAATGAAATTCAGAACGCATAGCTTACTGACCTTGGCCGCGGCTCTGGTGCTATCTAGCACTGCTGGGGCTGACCCACACTCTGAGGGAACGGAGCTCGGCAAGTCTAACCTCAGTAAACTGTCCTCCAATGTGACTTCTTCCAATGCCAAGGCGATGCCGTTCTATACGGCCACTCCGTCGCAATCATCACAGTTTGGCAGCACCTCTCTCTTCAACGTCGGAACTGCACGGATCAATAGTTGCAAAACGGAACCCGATGGCACCGACCAGATAGCGAACCAAGAATGTGACGCTGTCAACTTCCTGGCCAAGAATCCATATGAGCGTGTCAAAGTCAATGTGGATGAGAACGACCCGATTATCAGTGGCATCGGCGAGATCATCAATAACGCCAAACCGGGGGATATAACCGAGAACTGTGGAACCAAAACCACAACCACGCCAGACATCTACTCCACTGAAGTCTGTAACATATATAACTTAAGTGAAGAGAAGGCCTGCTCGATGGGGCAGATCGTAGATGTTGATGCCAAGGCAAACTTCCAGTGCAATGTGACACACAATGCGATTCAGACCGTCCAGTGTGATCGTTACCTAACATTGGCATGCCAGCCACCTATTGTAGGATGCGACAACGGAGGTATTGTGCCAGGGACAACACAATCTGACATGTATACATCGTGGTCGCTGGCAAACTCTAACGGCACCTATGCACTTCAGTTCGGCTCCATCGGTGACAACTACTGGAGCGATGGTATTTATTCGCGTTCGCTTGAGTTCCAAGTTAAAGACCCGACGATGCTCACCCAGTTTACGCTAGCATCCGTGTATTACGACGATTACATCCTAATTAAGATAAATGGAACTTACTTGTTCAGTGGCCCCTATGGCGGAACTCAGCTGTCCCTGTTCAGTAATGGTAAAGTTAACATCGGCGATGGAGTTCAGCGCAACCGGGAACTTGGTAACAGCTGGGGGGCGACACCAAACATTAATCTTATTCCGTACTTGGTTGCGGGTGTCAACAAGCTTGAGACGATCACTGCTGTTGGCGGCGGGGGCGAAACCTACATCACAATGTACGCTCGGATGCTGTGCAATGGCCCCTGCACCGAAACATGGACTGATCAATGTAGTGCGCTGAATGCTCGCACTAAGTAGGGGGTTATAACAGATGAGTATTCAGAAAACATTGATGAAACTGATACCGCTAGTATTAGTTTTTTTTGCAACAATCTCCCATGCCGCGGATTGCCGCAAAACAGGGGAAACATGCGTAGAGGGTGCCGAAACAAGAAACATCGCGGGCAACCTTATTTATAAGGCTTGCTGGCGTTATAGATCGACATACCAGTGCGTTGAACCTAATTCGATTGACTATTGTGCGGCTATTTCAAAGGTTGCCGGGTGCTATCAGACCTCTACGTCCTGTATATCTACAGCCTGGAACGGCACCTGCTTAGTGGAGCAGAGAACCTACAGATGTGACAACCCAGCAACAGCAAAGCCTTCAAACACTATCCAGCTTGATAATACTTACACCATCACTCGCGATGAGTTAGATACCACGCAGTGCGATCCACTGGCTGATAATCCACTCTGTTATCTCGCTTCTCACACATGCGTCGAAGGCCCAGAAACGCGTGTCATAAACGGCTTGCCAGTCTACAAAGCATGCTGGAAGTACGATGATGACTACTCATGCATCAATCCAAACAAGGAAAATGATTGTCAGCAATACGAGGATAAAGGCTGTACAAAGATCGACGAAACATGTATCGAGAGCACTGACCCGATTGGCTGCGTCATGGCCCAGGTCACATATAGCTGCATTACCAAAAAAGGTGAGACTACTACAACCGAGGACTGCAGCACTAAAGTTTCCTGCTATCAGGGTGTCTGCTGGGATACAAGTTACCCATCGGATACTGATTTCGCCAAAGCTGTTGCAGCCAAAGAGGCCGCACGTGAAGCCGGCGTATATGGCTCGGACGGTGAGCTGTTTGGTGGGGAAGATGAATCATGCCGTAAGGGGTATGGCGGCATCAAAAACTGCTGTGGTAAAAGTGGTGGAGCTGAAACCAATTTTTCCATTATGGGCCAGGTAGCCACCTCAGTAGGTGGAGGCTTAGCGAGCTATGGCTCGAAGTACATGTATGACTTTGCATACAATAACGCCGAGTGGGTGAAGCAAGGTGCCTCTGCGCTGGGGGCCTCAGCTCCCTCCGCTCCAACCCTTAGCTTCGGTGTCTACGGGCTGAGCTATGCAGTGGGTGGAGCAGCAGCCGTTCCCGCAACGGGAATGTTAGGCGGGCCTGTTTATGCTCTGGGAAATGGTTTTTACTTCGACCCATACAGTTTTGCGATTGCGGTTGCAATTCAAGTGGTGATGGAGCTCAAGTCGTGCGAACCGGAAGAGCAGCAACTGGGGATGCACCGCGGTGCAAATCTCTGCCACTTCGTCGGCAGCTACTGCTCCAAGAAAGTGTTTGGTGCCTGCCTGGAGACAACTGAAGCCTACTGCTGCTACAACTCGATCCTGGCGAAGATCATCAACGAGCAGGGCAAGCCGCAGATCGGGAAGGGCTGGGGAACGCCCGAGAGTCCTAGTTGTGGAGGATTTACGGTTGAAGAGTTCCAGCAAATCGACTTCTCAGCGCTCGACCTGTCTGAGTTTGTAGATGACATCATGAATGCGACCGTTCTTCCAGAGGTAGAAGACATTCAGAGTGACATCTCGCAGAAAGCCAGCGAAAACACATACAACTAAATCAAACCTACTGTACGGCCCCGCGGATAAGCGGGGCTTTTTTTTGCGGATTTTCTAGCCCGCCCCCGGCAAATATGCGCCAGACCATGGGCTGATTAATGTGAGGCTTAAGAGATGAGTTACACGAGCACATAACGGCTCCTGATTATTTTTGCTGCGTTTTACAAGCGCGTGTTGCACATACCGTCAATGTGAAGCTAACCAAAGATCCTCAAATCCGCGCTCTCAAAGCAAACCTCTTATTCAAGGATGCATATTATGAAAAAGCTCATCGCTACTCTGCTGATCATCACCACGGCTACTGTCATGTCTGGCTGCGCTTCGAATATGACCAGCCGGGACTACTCCCAGGCAACTGCTATGCAGAAAATGAAGGTTGAGCTCGGTGTTGTCGACTCAGTCCGTGACGTGAAAATCAACGGGAAGCCTTCACCGATCGGCGGTATGGCTGGTGGTGCCCTCGGAGCGATCGCCGGCAGCAATGGCGGTGGTGGTTTGGGACAACTGGCCGTAATGGTTGTCGCTGGCGCGGTCGGCGCAGCGATTGGTGCAGCAGTCGACAAGAAAGCCCATGATGCTGACGGGATCGAAATCACTGTGAAAATGAGCAGCGACGGCAGCTTGCAGGCCGTCACCCAGGCCAAAGATCCAGCAGAGACCTTTACCCCTGGTGATTCGGTTCGTTTGATCACAGGCCAAACTGGCAACTCTCGGGTCAGCCACTAAAAAGTTTCACCCCAAAGCCCTAGACGACATACATCGTCTAGGGCTTTTTTGCGTCAAGCACTTTTGATTCTCATGGGTTATAGTTACGCGTGACTATCCATCCTCGATCACCAGCCACGAAATCTGATTATGCATGACATAGGGCGACTTACTCGCTTGGGGTTCACAACGCTGCCCGAGTGCCTTTTGACGGTACCAAAGGAATACAGGGACTTTCACGAGCCCATTGAGGTGCTTCCCTTGCCAGATATCGGGCAGGCCTCATACATGGCTCTGACCTTGATTGAGCGAGCGATCTTTGATCGTAGCGGCGTTGCACTGCAAGAAGTCAAAGGAGCGTTCCGCGGATACGTCAAGGTGGTTGACGGGCGAGGGCAGCGCTTGCACATCAACTTGATAGGTAAGCCTTCGATCGAACCGTGGATGGGGTACGACTTTGGCGCAACTGTGCACACTTACGGAGAGGTGGTCACCTTCGAAGGGCGGCCAACCATGTCGAATCCGATGGTCATACCTCCGGCGATGATTGGACGTGTGATGCCTGTCTACCAGGGCAAGCAGAATCAGGTGAGCGCCGAAGTTCTTGGCGAAGCCGTCACCGCGGCTATGGCGCACATCAATGAGGCCGCCTGCCTGTTGCTGGAACAGGCCCTGATGCACGAGGATGACTTTCGAAAGCTCACAGGCCTCAACGACCCTGCTGACTTGCTACGCAACCTGCATTCACCCCTTTCAGTCCGGGAAGGAGAGGAGGCGGTGAGAATTGCCAAGGCCGTCTGCATACAGGCGTTGGTTAATCGCGTCGAAGCGCATCGGAACCGCCCGGCAGTGAAGGGGGCTCTCCTGCGAATCGACCGGGACCAGGTGGCTGACCTGATCAAGCGAGCACCTTTCAAGCCTTCTGCTGACCAGCTCCAAGCAATCGATGAGATCGTGTCAGACCTAAGGTCACCCTATCCAATGCAGCGCATATTGTCGGGCGATGTCAGTACCGGCAAGTCATTCACGTTCATGATTCCAGCCGCCGCGAGCTATCTCGCTGGGGCCAGGGTCGCCATTATCGCGCCTGGCCAGATCCTCGCCCAGCAACTGGCGGCTGAGCTGAGCAGCCTCTTTTACGAGATTCCCGTTGTCACCGTTGTAGGCCCTGTTGGGAAAGCCAAGATCGACCTGTCATCTGGAATCGTGGTGGGCACCACAGCAGTTATTTCTGCAGCAAGCAAAGAAGGGATCGTCTTTGACCTGGTCATCGCTGACGAGCAGCAACGATTCTCTGTAGCTCAGCGAAAGAAGCTCATCGCGCCTCATACCAACTTCCTTGAATCAACAGCAACCGCGATCCCGCGAACAGTGGCGCTGGTCCAACTGGGCGGGCTACCGATCTCAATCCTGAGGTCCACCCCGGTACCGCGGGACATCGTCACAAGGATCATCACCCACAACGCCAGGCAGAAACTGCATGATCTGGTTATGCAGGTCATCAAGCAGGGCGGACAGGCTGCGTTCGTCTATCCCGTGGTGAATGGTGAGGCAGACACTCGGAATGCTGTGGAGGCAGCCTACGAACGTTTCCGGAAGCTTCTGGGAGACGATGTAGGTTACATTCACGGCAGCCTTCCCGAGTCGGCCAAAACTGAAACCATAGAGAAGATGAAATCTGGCCAAATCAAGCTGTTAGTCGCCTCAACTGTGATCGAGGTTGGGGTAACCTTCCCGGGTTTGACACTGATGGTTGCAGTGAGTCCAGAACACTTCGGCGTAGCTCAGTTGCACCAGCTCCGTGGCCGAGTAGCTCGGAAAGGAGGCCGCGGATTCTTCATCATGTATCTTCCCAGTCCAATCAAACAGTCAGCGTCCTCACGCTTGAGGCTGCTGACCGCTTGCAATGACGGGTTTGTACTGGCCGAAAAGGATGCGGAGAGTCGTGGCTATGGCGATCTGAGCCTAGACGGAGAGAGACAATCTGGTGCCACGCGACCTCTATTTTTTGGCCTGAGCCTCACTCGTGGTGAAATAGAGGCCGGGGCTGTACAAGCGGGCCTCATTCCGGCTCAGCAATAGATAGGGAGGTCAAATTGGCCGCAAAATCAACACCGCTCGCAGTCAAGGTAGCGATTTACCAGCGGCTACTCGCAGGGGACATAGCCCGGGATGTAGGCCGCATGTATGTCATCAGCCTGCCTACCATCTGGAAGTATGCGAATGACGCCGTCGCTGAGCTGCGCCTGCTTGAGGCAGTTGAGAGTTCGCCAATACTCATAGGCTTCTTGAGTCGAACCGTCAAAATCCAATGCTTCCAGTATGTGGACGACGAGGTCGTGCGTGATCTGATGGCACCGATCTTGGAGCCATACCTTAGCCAGGCAGAGAAAATAAACTTCGCTGGTCGCGAGAGCGCTGATCAACCGCTGTCGACCAGGGTAAGTCGGACAACCGAAGAGGACTTTCAAGCGATCGTCGCAGAGATGTCGCAGTCATCCCATCCAGGCCTCACACCCTCTGCACTCCTGCGCGACATTGTCGAGGACTATATCGCCCGTTACAAAGCCAACGGGCGGGCGCTACTGCCACCCCTAGACCATCAATCACTGTCGCCGGCCCCAGTACAGCCTCCAGCGCCTTCACTTGACGGCGCAGCACTGATGAAGGACCTCCATGGCGCTCTTCGCGACCAGTTGATGAAGCATGGCATCGAGCTGCCATTGACTGACCAGTGATCTTCTAATCACGTGTCAAGCATCCCCCTTTGTAAGGCGTAGGCATAGCCGATGCCGTCATTCAACAACAGGGGATATCCATGAGTCTCGCTCAAGCGCAGCTTCCTGCAAAGTCCAACGTCTCGATGCGTCACATTTACCTTTACACCCATCTGCTGATCGCGGAAGCGAACAAGGCGGGTCGACGGGTGCGCATCATCTGGGGGAATATCAAAACGGCTTCGATTGGCCCTGATCACCAGGAGTCCGGCGGGTTGCTACTGACCTTGCCACAGACTGCTGCTATGGGTACTGATGAAGATCTCGAACTGATTAATGGTCTACTCGACCATGAAATCCTCTGCCATGGCCTTCACACGGATTTCTCCGTCGTGATGAAACCAGATATCTCCGGAACATTGCTGAACGTTCTTGAGGATCCACGTGGTGAGCTTTTGGCAAAGCCACGCTTTCGTGGAGCCAACACCAATATCCACAACGCCCTAAAGATCCTGAAGAAAAGAGGGATTTTTCACGGGCCTGTCGCTGGCCAAGAAACCCCTCAGTCAATCTTGGTCGCCTGGCTGGTCACTGAGCTTCGTAGCGAGCTCCTTGAACAAACCTGCCTGCAGGAGTTCTCTCTCGCTTACCGTGCTCTTGCTGTCGCAACATTTGGAGCGGCGCTAGTTGATCAAGTCAAGGCAATTGCAGTGAAAGGCTGCAATGCACCGGATACTCAGGGGGCAAACAAAGCTGCCAATGAAATTGTCGATCTGCTGAAACTTACCAAGGACCAACAAACGGCTGCGCCCAAGCAAGGCCCTGGTAGCCCGTCCGACACGCAAGGCGAGCCCGGTTCTCCGGGTCAGACTGAAGGGAAAGGTCAACCAGGAGATATCTCAGACGCTCTCAACCAAGTCCTTAGCGCAAGCCAGAGTGACTGCGGAAGTTATGCAAAAGGTTTGGAAGATATAATTTGCTCTAGCCTGCCTGGGGTCAATCAGAATCGGGCTGGCGGATATCAACCAGACTTATCCAACGAGATGCAGGAAATGAGTCTGTCGAAGTCTGGCGGATCATTTGAAAATCGACGCCTTCTTCGGGCTGGCGCTCAGAAAACGGCAGCAATGCTATCTGCAACCTTCGAACAGTTTATTGAAGCTATTACCCAAAATGAGGTTTTGACAACAAACGAGGGAAGACTTAACACCCGAAAACTTTGGCGGTACGCAGTAGGCGACGATCAGATCTTCACCAAAAGAAAGCAAGCGGAGGAAATCGACACCTGCTTTTATTTGTTGGGTGATGAAAGTTCGTCCATGAGAAGTCGACTTGGACCCGAACCTGAAAAAGGTAAGGACGACAACAGGATCACAGCGCAAGAAGCTTGTAACCGTGTTTCGGTCGCAGTGGGTGAGGTGTTGAATAATACGTCCATACCTGTCGGAATTGCCACTTACAACACGGTGATTCGGGAATGGCACGCATTTGAAGATAGCTGGGCTAGCACGCTGCAACGGTATATGCCTACTCCCAAGGGACAAACGAAAACTCACCTTGCTGTGGTATGGGCGCTGAAGAAACTCATTGACCGGCCGGAGGCGCGCAGGATCCTGATTGTCATCACCGATGGCGACCCAGGTAACAGCGACATGCTGAGGTCGGCCGTTGACGAGGCAGCGCTCATGGGAATCGAAGTACGCTTCGTCCTGATCGGTGATGAACACTACAACCTATTCCAGGATGCTGGGATGGCCTGTGGTGTAGCTAAGACTGACAACGACCTGGCTACAGCCGTATTTGCGGCGCTTAAGCAGGGTTTCGTATAGACCACAACGTAAGACCAGCCGGACTCCTTGGGGTCCGGTTTTTTTATTCTTCTACACGCGTGTTAGGCATCCCCTTGTACCAGGCCTTCGCAAGAGGCCATCCATTGTCTACAGGGAATCGATCATGACCGCTTTTCAGTCCATCAATGAGCCACAACTCGACGCCGTAATCGACACACTCAACCCAATCGCTGTTCGTCTTGCACCAGAAGTTTTTGGTACCGACGCGCCATTTTTTGTTGGCTTGCAGACCAAAATCTTCAAAGAAACCCGGTTCACCCCAAAAATTGTTCCATACAGTTTTGATCCGGATTTACTAACTCGCTTAATCGTTTGGGCAGCCTCAGCTGGACTTGCACAGGACTTTTTCAAGGCCTCCATCAAGAAAGCGACCTACATTTACGGCCCCTCTGGCGCTGGTAAAACAACCTTGGTAGAAGCCTTCGCGTCACGGACGGGCAGATCGGTGTTTACAGTCCAGTGCTCTGAAGAATCTACGCTTTCCGACCTGTTCGGTAGCTGGAAACTCTGCGGCCCTGACGGGATGCAGTGGATCAACGGGAAGGTGTGTCAGTGGGCTAAAACCCCTAACTCCATTCTTCTCCTGGACGAGTTCGATCAGTTGCCACCTCAGATCCAAATGGGCCTCAATGGAATCCTCGATGGTAAGCCAATCTTCCTTGATCAGACTGGCGAGTTGATTCACATCGCGCCAGGTTGTTTGATCGCAGCTACCGGCAACACGAATGGTAGCGGTTCCGCTGGCGGTAAAGGAGGTAGTGCTGCGGGTTACAGGGGCACGAAGAAAATGAACATCGCCACGATTGACCGTTTCAACGTCATGTACTGCAACTACATGGAGGAAGGCCGGGAGGCCAACCTCATTGTTGAGCAGACCGGCACCCCCGTGGTCATCGCGCAAGCGATGGCAACCCTGGCTGCCAAGATCAGAGCCAATTTCATTGCTCTGACTGAGGACGCTGGGGCTGGTGGCATGGCCCTTAACTTCACAATCACCACCCGGAACGTGCTGAACTGGGCGATGAACTACAGGCTGCTCATGCAGATGGGGAAAACGACCGAGGAAAGCCAGAAACTGGCTCTCCAAATGACGGTTCTGGATTTTGCTCAACACCATGAAGCCGCGTCGATCTTGAAGATCTGGTCGACCATCGTCGGTACCGTCTAACGCTTCACCATACCCCGGTTCGCCGGGGTTTTTTCGTTTATGGGCGCCTGTGAGACATCTCCTGACACTGGGTCTTTCGCAAGAGATCCGTTCTTTCAATTTCAGGAGAGTGAATCGCCCCTGGTTTCCTAGACACTCTCCAAGCTCAGGAAATAGCGTTTCTCATACTCTATTGGAGACAGCTGCATAGCACTGCTGTGTCGGCGTTTAGGGTTATAGAACATTTCGATGTAATCGAAAATATCACTTCGGGCTTCTTCACGGGTTGTGTAGATCTTTCTTCGGATCCGCTCCCGCTTCAAAAGCTGGAAAAAGCTCTCGGCTACGGCATTGTCGTGGCAGTTTCCCCGCCGACTCATGCTGCTGATTACATTGTTAGCCTTCAAGAAGCTTTGCCAATCTGAGCTACTGAACTGACTACCTTGATCTGAGTGAATCATCACTTGCTGCTGTGGCTTGCGTCGCCACACAGCCATCAACATTGCGTCGATAGCCAGATCGCTGCACATCCTTGGCTTCATTGACCAACCAATTACTTGGCGTGAAAACAGATCCAGCACTACCGCCAGGTAGAGCCATCCTTCATAGGTGCGGATGTAAGTGATATCTGTCACCCAGACCTTGTTCGGCTCACTAACCTTGAACTGCCGCGCGAGGTGGTTGGGCGAGGCCACTGTTGGTTTTCCACCGTAAAACCCTGGACGCCGCCGATAGCCCGTTTGCGAACGCAGCCCCTCCGCCTGCATCAAGCGCCCGACTCGATTTCGTCCGCATTCCTCTCCTAGCTCACGTAGGTCATCGTGAATTTTGCGGTAGCCGTATACACCTCCGCTTTCTAGCCAGGCGTGTTTGATCAAGCCAAGCAGACGTTGATCTTCTTTTGCTCGGGCAGATTGAGGCTCGGCCAGCCAGGCGTAGTAGCCGCTGGGGTGCACCTTGAGGGTTTGGCAAAGGCGCCGCACCGGGTAATCAGTCGAGTGCTTCTTGATGAAGGCGTACTTCAGCCGCACTCCTTGGCAAAGTACGCGGCGGCCTTTTTTAAGATGTCTCGCTCTTCCGTCACGCGCTTGAGTTCAGCGCGCAGCTTGCGCAGTTCGGCCTGCTGATCCTCGTCTTGCTGACGCTGCTCTTGGGGCTTGCTGTAGACCTTGATCCAGGCGTAAAGGCTGTGCACAGACATGCCCAGGCGCTGGGCGACATCGGCGACGGGTTTGCCTTTCTCGGTCACTTGCTTGACCGCTTCGATCTTGAATTCTTCGGGGTAACGCTGACGACTCATGGCACCTCCTATTTGGGCCTCATTATGAGGCTTGGAGGTGTCTACGAAACCAGGGGCGATTCAGAGCCATCATGAGCACAACCAATCAAACCGATGACCTGGGTATCAGCATCCTTCAGGATGTTGTGCTTTTTGACTACATCATTGGTGGCAGCACCGGTGAGAAGACAGTTGATGGCGACGACTTCATCCGTGAGGTTGGCCGCATGCTGCCTTCAGGCTCGTTTGCCTGGGTCAACAAGTCCCGGTCGGAAGCAAAGCGAGAGATTCTCAAGGTAGGGGTATCTCGCAAGGTGAACAATCGTATCCGAGGGTACTTCGTTCCTACTCAGCACGCCAAAAAGCTTGCAAAAGTACTTAATGCGATTAAAGAGAAGTACCTAGAGGAGAAAGCTAAATTCCTCAGCGGTCTTCCAAAAATGGTAGAGGACTGGGCTAGTTCGGCTACTAACGCAGGTGTAACACAGGGTGGTAAGTCTCGTGCAGACTTGATCCGCCAGCATGCTCCTCAGGTTTCAGTACTTGAAAGGATGCTGACATTCGACACTTCGGCGATTCGTATCAACGACACCAGCTACTTTGGTGAAGATGATGCGCTTCAAAAGGAGGTCAAAGGCTTAGTCGGGCAAGCTGCATTAGAGATTGCGGAGGACGTTAATCGCTCCTGGACTCGCAAAGGCAACGGGAAAACCACATCAAGGATCTTGGGCTTGATTCGTCGCGTTCAGGACAAAGCTGAAGCGATGAGCGTTCTCTCAAGCAAGTTCTCTAACCTGGAGCAGATGTGTGCTTCGGTATTAGCGGCTGTCCCTAGCGGACCGAGCATTGAAGGACTTGCTTACATTCAGGTATCTAGCTTGCTGTCATTCTGCATGGATCCTGAAAAGATTCTTGGAGAACATGCGACTGAGTTTGATCCGTTGAGTGTTGAAGCGTCAGATCCGGCCTCAGTAGTGGATCAAGACAGCGTTTTCTTCAGTAATTCGGCGCCTTCCTCTGTTCAGCCACAAGTCGAACACGATGAGGTGACTATTGTCCCTGAAGTCTCGGTGATCCCACCACTTCCAACTAGTCATAAGTCAGAAGATAATGTCTTCTTTGGAACAGCACCTGATCAACCCCTAATCGAGCCTGAGAAGGCGGTAGCATC
The DNA here is from genome assembly GCF_054792385.1 of Pseudomonas sp. SA233. Lineage (NCBI taxonomy): Bacteria > Pseudomonadati > Pseudomonadota > Gammaproteobacteria > Pseudomonadales > Pseudomonadaceae > Pseudomonas > Pseudomonas sp. SA233. The sequence continues at coordinate 277,801 of NZ_CP096450.1, forward strand.
GGATACGAACTCGCAGGCTTTAACAACTGCGTTCATTTTCTAACCCACAAAAAACCCCGGTCAATGACCGGGGTTTCTTTTTTTCTCTATGGATGTGGGTTAAGCAGTCGGCGAGCCTTTCAGATGAGGCAGCTCGATTTCCGCCTTAGCCAACAGCTGGCGCCCGGAGAGCTGCTCATACAGCAACACCATGGTCATGCGAACGGCGAGAGGGGTTTGATCCCATTCTTCCTGTTTCGGGATATAGCCAACCCAGGTGGGATCGCTGCCCATCTTCTCAATCGACAGCCAGAGTTGCTCATCAAGATCTTTTTTGTAGACAAAATCTTCTGGCGTGAAGAAATCAGCCAGGTTGTAAACTTGGATGAGCGGAAGACCAAGGAAGTCGGCCACCAACGACAGCTTTTCTTTGCCAAGCGACCGAATCTGGCGATTCCCGTTAGCCAGGGAGTTCCAGTAGATGACTGTGATACCCATGACATCGGCAATTGCACGGTCGGGCAGCCCTCGATCGACGATCACCTTCTTAATCAGCTTGACGAGGCGGGAGCCTGGCATGGTGTTTCGAGTGCTTTTTGCTGCAGGTGAATTTTCTTTTGGCGCTGCTTTGGCCTTGGCTGAAGCACGAGGTCTCTTAGGCGTGGCGGCAGCCTGAGGAGCCTGTGCCTCGGCCTCAGCAACACGTTTTCGAGCTACTGGCTTCGCAGCAGCTTTTGCAGGTGCTTTGGCAGGCGCTTGAGACTGCCGTCCTGTCGATTCACTTGCGGTCTTGTCGCTAGCTTTGGGCATTGTGCGGCTCCGGTTTGGTCGCGGCGTCTAACATGATTCGGGACGCTCTCTAGACAAATAAAGCAGAGAAATCCAGTATTAAATGGAAAAGATTCTACACAGTTAACAACAAGATTCAAATCTCTTGTTCCGGTGGAAAAAGAGACTTCTTTGACCTGGTGTGTCCCTGTGGCGGTAGCTCTGCGGGCGCTTCACGCGAGACAAGACGATTTTGATTCATCTTGTATTATTGGTACGTGTTGCGTATTCTTTGGAAAACCACGCCATTCACGTATCGAGGTACTCAATGCTGCCCCAGGACGCAAAGCGGAAGCCTGATTCCTATTCGTATCCAAACGGGATGCTCAACTCTGGCTACATCGCCGGCGTCCTGCGGTTCAATGATCCGGTCGAAGGTCTCTGTTTCATCCAGCAGACCCGTTCGGAAAACCACATGCTTCCCATCCACTACGACCCCAAGAAGTCGCCGATTCCTCGGGAGATCAAGGAGTGGGACCTCATCATGGCGTTCGTTCACACCGATGGCGCCATGCAGGGTGAAAACCGTATTGCACGGCTCAAGAGCATCCGTTTCGAGGCGCCGAACGTTATGCACCTGGGCGGCCGCTTCCGGGATGACTTTATGCGGAAGTGGGATGCTGTCGTACATGCCGCCGCAAAAGACTCTGGCACTCCGGCCTCGGTTGCAGCGCTGGAGCAGCAGCCCGGCGCCGGTACTGAAGACCGTCTCGACTCCTTCGACTGGAAGGCGATGGATCTCAACAAAAACGCCTCGAACCAGATTCGCATTGCAGGCTTCATCCAAGCCAAGAATCTGGAACGCAACCGGCGACACCCCGTGGACGGTACGCCAATCAACGACCGCCTGGTGGTGCTGATTCGACAGTCGAAAGACACCGATGCCTGCATCCCTGTTCGGTGGTATGGGCGTAATCTGCAGCCGCTGTCCGAAAAGCTTGCCCGCGGCATGCCCATCATCGTCAACGGTGAGTTCCGTATGGACGTCAAGGCCATCTCCCTGCCTGATGAGGAAACAGGGATCGCTGAGGTGTCCAAGATCCCATACATCCAGGCCAAAGATATGCCGGCTCCTGTGACCCCCGATTCAGGTCATATCAAGATCGTGCCGGGCTGGGCCGCTGAACTGTTCAAGAGCCACGGCACTCAAGCTTCGCAACCGAAAGAAGGCGGTGCAGAACGCAGCGCTTTGTTCGCATCGGCCTTTGGTTCTGAGTCGGCAAGCAAGCCTGCAACCCCAGGTGAGCAACAGGACGATTAAGCTGGGGCTGCCTCAACCCGTTTCGTGAAGCCATCGAGATCCAGCATTGGAGTCGGTGGCTTTGTTGTTTCTCAGCCATCAGTCACAGCCGGCAGCTGAGGAAGAAATCAAATTCTGTATTGGAAGACTAAGCCGCAATGGGCAAGACACTGATCATCACTGAAAAAGCAACCGTAGCGGTCTCTATCGCGCAAGCGGTCGGGGGCTTCAGTAAGGTGGAAACATGGCTTGAGAGCGAGAACGCAATTCTTGCCCCCGCGGCCGGCCACCTGGTTGAAATCTACTCCGAGGAAATGGCCAAGGCCGGGCGGGACATCGGCAATTTGCCAGTGATCCCTGACCATTTCGACCTGAGGGTCATCGAGCCCAAGGCCAAGTTCTACAACGTGCTTCAACGCCTTATGCGGCGCCCGGATGTCACTGCTGTAGCGAACGCGTGTGACGCCGGCCGCGAGGGTGAACTGATTTTTCGGCTCATTTACAAGATGGCTGGGTGCACAAAGCCGATGCTTCGGATGTGGATGAGATCCATGGTCGATGACGCCATCCGCCAGGCATACAAGAATATGCAGCCCGGCGCTGACTTCGACAACCTTGCAATGGCGGCTGAGATACGAGGCGAGGGCGACTACATCGTAGGCATTAACGCAAGTCGGGGGATTTCCCGCCTCTACGAGCGTGAGACAGCCAAAGCAGAGATCTTCCCGCTCGGCCGCGTGCAGACCCCTACGCTGTCCCTGGTTTGTGCTCTGGAGCTGGCCATTCTAACCTTCCGACCGGTTCCCTATTGGGAGGTGCACGGCAGTTTTGGGGTGGCCGCTGGTAAATACACCGGCAAGTGGGTGGCACCACAGCCCTCCGAGGCGAAGGGCGGATCCCAGCACCGGATCATGGATCGAGCAAAAGCGGATGCTCTGATCAGCAAGTGCTCTGGAGTAGCACCGAGCAGTGTGGTGGATGAAGTCAAGCCTGCCCAGACAGGCCCTGGCAAGCTATACGACCTCACCTCACTTCAGCGCGAGGCGAACCGCAAGCTTGGATTTTCTGCAGCTTACACGCTGGAGATTGCGCAGAAGCTTTACCTGGAGCTCAGCCTCACCACTTACCCACGAACAGACTCGGCTTACCTCCCTGATGACGCAATCAACGACACGAAGAAGGTCATGGGGATGTTTGGAGGAACCCCCTATGCAGAGCACGCGCAACGCGTGCTAGATGAAGGCTGGGTGCGACCCAACAAGAAGATTTTCGACTCGACGAAGGTGTCGGACCACTTCGCAATCATTCCTACCGGAAAGCGAGCAGGGGACCTAGAGCCGGACGTTCAGAAAATCTATGACATGATCGTCAAGCGCTTCATTGCCGTTTTCCATCCAGCGGCTGAGTATTCGGTGACTGTCCGGCTTACGACGGTGGCTGACGAACTCTTCAGGTCGACTGGTCGTGTGCTTGTCTCCCCAGGCTGGATGGTGGTTTACGGAGCCGGGATCGTCGAGGACGCAACCGATCGAGATGGTGACTCCGACGACAAGAAAGAGCTCGCACGGTACGTCAAGGGAGAGTCAGTCACTCCGCAGGGCATCGAGCTGAAGATGCTCAAAACCAAGCCTCCAGAACGGTACACCGAGGACACGTTGCTGGGCGCGATGGAGACGGCAGGGCGCCTGGTAGAGGATGAAGACCTTCGTGAGGCGATGAAAGAGCGGGGACTGGGTACACCGGTCACGCGCTCTGCAATGATCGAATCGCTCCAATCCACCAAGGACGGTGCCGGCCGAAAGAAAGAGCCCTATCTCATCCAGCAGAAGAAGTACTTTGCTCCCAGCGCAAAGGGGATGACTGTCTACCGTTTCCTGGTCGACAACGGCATCGATGCCCTTACGTCGCCAGTTCTCACCGGGGAATGGGAGCACAAGCTCCGTCAGATGGAAAAGGGGGCGTACAAGCGGGACGCTTTTAAGTCCGAGCTTGCAGAGTTGACGACGGCAATCCTCGACACCATCAAGAACAAATACGCAGGTGTCCAGGTCAAGAAGCTTGGCGCTCTTTGCCCCACCTGTGGTGGCGCAGTTGAGATCCAGGCCCGAACGTTCATGTGCGAGCGGCAGTGCGGATTTTCCATATGGCGGGAGATTGCCAGTCGCATGCTAAAAGTATCGGAAGCAGAAACTTTGCTCCGGGACAAGGTAGTGCTTGGGCTCAAGGGCTTTGTCAATCCGAAGAAATCCACCAAGTTCGAGGCAGGGCTGAAGCTGCTCGACACCGGCAAGGTCGAGTTTTACTTCGACCCGACGGCGAACACTCGGGACTCCAAAGGGAATGTCGTTTCCTGCCCGAAATGCCAAGGCGGCATGCGCAAAATCAAAGCCCCCAAAGGGCACTTCTGGGCCTGCGTTGATCGAGAGCAGTGCAATCACACCATGAACGATCGCGACGGCGATCCAGTGGAGCGGCCGAAGTCATTTCCATGTGACCTCTGCGGTAAACCCATGTACCTGCGGAATGCTGAAAAGTCTCCTTTCTGGGGTTGCAGTGGCTTTGTGAAGGGGGGCGGTGGGTGCTCTAACACCGTGAAAGACAATAACGGGACTCCGGTACCGAAGGAACAACCAGCAAGTTCTGACGGGGCGCCGTCTCCAACGATCCAGACAGACAGCGGAGCTTTCCTGTGAACGCCAACAACAAGGTCATACGCGCAACGGCCATCGTGTTCGGTTTCTGGTGGCTTTTGCTCACTGCCCGGGCCTTCGGCGGTTCTCCTATAGAGTTTTTAGATAGCTGGCCTCTGGTGGGCTACAACGTCTCACACTGGATTCTGGGTGTTGTTTCCGGCCTGTTCATCGGTGTCTGGTTTATCTGGTTCACCAGGTTGTCTGCACTGAACAAGCTGTACGCCGGCAAGAAAGGAAACACCCTCAACGGCGCCCGCTCGACGCTCGGCAAAGTTCCTATGCCCACCTTGGCTTTACCTCGCGTCGAGGCTGCGTCAAAGCGCCTACCCATTGCAAGCAAAAAAGTGCTCGCCTGGGTTGCCGCCAATGAGAAGAAGTGGCCAGCCCATGTAGCGTTCTTCTGGGCCATCTGGGATACCTATTCTGCACATGCTCACTTCCCCGCATCGCATCGCAAAGGGGGGCACGGAAATCGCCGGCTTTGGGAGCATTGTCTGGCCGTGGCAGACACCGCGCTGGAGGACGCTGGCACTTACGTATTCGACGGGGTTTACGTAAAGGCCCGTGGAAAGCCCAAGTTCAAAATCATCGACCTGAAGAACAAGGAATATCGATTTGACGCTACTGATCCACTGATCCCGATTCTGGGCCTGGCGCACGATATCGGGAAGCTCGAAGCCTACGTCCTCCTACCCGACGGTAGCGTGAAAACCCAGGAGGAGGGCGGAGCGCTCACCCCTCAGGATGACAACCGCATCTCCCACGACGCCCTGGGTGCGAGAATTCTTGCTCGCTTCCCAGAATACTGGGCCCTCCCTGCACGCGATCGACAAGCCGTGAACCTGGTCATTGCACATTACCACCACCCAAGTGATTTCCCGGTTGACCGCAATGGCCTTAGCCTGGATGACCGCATGACAGCCCTCATGGAGTTCTTGATCCTGGTAGACAAGAAGACCGGCACGGCCGAGTCGAGTATCACAGAGACACTGAGTGATCACGAGATTTCTGAGGACGAGTCCAACGCCATTTATCACTGCTTCGTCGAGATCATCACGGAGTACGGCAGGGTAAACGGCACCGGTGACCAGGCCAAGGACTCCACGCTCAAAATTGCTCAGAAGCATGACGGACTGATCGTCATCAGGGAAAAGGACCTACGGTCTCTGATCTTGGCCAAAATGGGCTGGTCGTTGGAGGAGGGTGAGGGCCGTTACCGCATGACCCTCAACCTGATGACAACCCTCCAGGAAAAAGGGCTACTGTACTCGCGGCACAATCATGCCGACATGAGCCGGTTCTTGCCGATGTACTCGGTGTCATTGCGCAACGCACAAACAGGTGCACATCTGACTACCTGGGAGCCTTGCATCATTGTACTGCCAGTTGCCACGACCCCCGAGCTTGCCGGCCTCAGTGGTTTGCCCAACATGGGTACCAAGCTGGACATCGAGCGCCCATTGTTCACACACAACCTGGGTATCACTGAAGCTGATGCGCTTCGGGCGATTGTTGCTCGCGGGTTCAGCGCTGAGATTGCAGCGAAGGTGAACATCGCCGGCAAGCAGGAAGAGAAGCCGAAGCCACAACCAGCACCAGCACCAGCACCAGCACCAGCACCAGCACCAGCACCACAAGCTCAGCCTGATGTGGAGCAGGGTCAACCTGCAACTGCTGTCACCAGTGGAGCGAAACCAGGTGCTATGACGACCAATGTAAACGCACATCAAAGCTCCTCGCCAGCCCGCACCGCGGCTAACGAGGCCAGCGACGAGCACGACGCTCAAACTGGTATGTCAGCTGATGCGCAAGCGGCACTAGATGATGACGACCCGATCGTGAGCGGCGGTGATGATGACGACCTACTAGACGACGATCTACAGAGCTTGTCGCTCAGCTCGTTTGGGCCGGGGCCAGAGGCAGAACCAGAGGATGACTTCCTAAATCTGGAATCTGGGCAGCCTGGTAACGATGACGTCGATGATGTTGATGATGTGTTCGGCGCGTTCGCGATCAGTGAGCCTCCGCCGGTGAATACAACCGAGCAAAGTGGGCTTTCAGCGCCAGAACAAGAGGGTACTTACCCTGCCACTGTACCGAATAATGACGCCCCAGTCGTTTCCGTTTCTGTAGCGGTAGCTATCCCTGATCCAGACGCTGTACCAACGCGGAGGGTAAGCCCCGCTGCCGAGGCTGCGGCGCTCAAGGCACTTGCAGAGGCGGGCGCCAACTTCACTGCATTCGTTGCACCTAGGAAGAAAAAATCCAGCTCAGCTGAGCAGCTGCAAGGTATCCGCGCAGCAGTGAAAGCGGCAGAAATTCCGATCTGTGGGACAAGGGATGGATTTGATTACGTGCTGGAGGCCGACCTGATGATCTACGACCCTAAACTGAAATTGAGCACGCTAATTCGAACCGAGAAGTTGCCCACTGTAGAGGCTGCACCTGGAGTGGTGATGGTGGGCATTCCGGTTGCACCGATGCAACTGGACCTATGAGCTGCTGACCCTGACCATGACTCCCTGGCTGTCACGTAGAAAGCCAGGGAGGCATGATCAATTGTGCATATCAGCGAGCTGCTTTTCGGTCACTCGGCTCAGCAGCCTGAAATAATCTGCTCGCGAATCTTGGTCAAACACCTTGGTTTGGACTGAAAGCATCACCGCAAGAGCGTCCTCCTTCGTTTTGCCAGCAGTGAACGGCAGTGGTGCTGGCGCAAAGTGAACGCTCCCGTTGCTAACCGCTACGGCTGCATCCAGCACGCTCTTCACCTCCATGTAGCGCGGGTACCGTTTTGCGGTCAGGAACAATCCATCGTAAATATCATAATTGCCTTGAAGGGTCTGAACCAAGGCCGCCATCAATGGCCAGTTCGTGTCTGGACCATCATCATCTGACCCACCGACGGTAGTACTTGCGAAAAAGATGACTGTTTGGAAGTTGTTTTGGGCGAACACATCCAGAAGTGCTTTCAGGTTGGTGTCGGTGTCCGATGAAGTCTTGCGGTTAATTTCCATGTAATTTCCTCATTTATGTTGGTGCACCAAATGATGCATCACAAAGATACCACCATCCATCAGAAACATTCAATAAGCACTTGACAAATTGACAAAATGTCAATAAGGCAAACTATTCGTCTGCTGCTAGCGATCCCGCCTTGGCATCCCTCAAGCCTTCCAGCAGGGCAGTCTGCAGGGTGGTGTTCAACTCTCTTAGCTCCTTGTTCTGGGCCTCTAGGGCGCGCAGACCCTGCTGGGTAGCCTCTAACCGACCACGCATCTCAGCCGCTTCGTCAGTGGCTTTCGATCGCTGAATCCTTAACTGGTCAATCAGCGTCAACGATTGCTGCAGCTCCTTGCTGACCCTCTCTGTTTTGGCTCTCTCATCGTCCCGAACCCTTGCGGTCTCCATCATCAAGTGGTTCTCGGTCTTCTCAAGGTGCTGCTCTGCGGCAACCCGGGCGGTCTCGGCCTTAGCTTGGGCAGTCTCTGTCGCCGTGTTGGCTGCCTTGAGCTGCTCCTGAAGGCGCTCAAGCTCTCCACGATGCATCTCCTGGGCGCGCTCGATTGCACCGTGGTGCACTTCCTGAAGGCGCTTGATTTCCTCGTTATGCGACTGGCTTGAGGAAACGAGCTTTGCATTGAGCTCTGCGAGCTCTGCTTGGAGCTGTCGAACATCAGCGCTCACCTGATCCAATTGGTCAGTCAGCCGCTCCTTGTCCGCCATGAGTCCGGCCAGCTCTCGGCGCTGGGCCTCAAGGCTCGCTGAAGCAGTCCGTTCATTTTCCTGCGCCACCCTTGCCGCAACTACGGCAGCTGCGGCCTCCGCCTCAAGGGCTTTACGCTCAACCGCATGGGAGTCAGTTGCCGCTCTCAGAGCCACATCCCAGATCTCATCGAGCTTCTCGCACACCGCGTCAGGAACACCAGGTCTTCGCAGCCTGGCACTCAGGACAGGGCCTATCTCGCTCCAGAATTTCTTGATCTCCTCGTACACCAGGTTGGGCGAGGCCTTTATGTCGTGGTTGGCGTAAATGCACTCACGAATATCCGCCTGGCGCACTTCGCGCCCCGCATCAAGTAGCTCCCTCGCGTAGAGATGCACAAGATCCCGCGTACTTAGCCTTTTGTCAGATGAAATTCCGGTGCTGGTCATTAGCCGTAACCTGATAGGTAGATAGGTAAAAGTCAGAAGGCTGTGCGTCGACAAGCTCGGCGAGAGGCTGGCTTGCAACAAGGTCGCGCCCATCAGACGGGGCGGTGCGGCCCTGGACGGAGCTTACACCCACGCCCCGAAAACTACAAAAATGTATTGTGTATCATACGATACATATCCATGAAGCCATAAATTCGTGAATATCTCCGATTATCACGAATTTTTCAGATGGCAAAAAAACGCCCCTCTAAAAGCCCATCGCTATCAGTAGCTGGCTTTACAGAGAGGCGTTTTTGATTTCTCGCTAAACCCTTATGGACAATGGGTTCTGGAAATTTTGCTTGCGCTGGAGATCAAGTGTCTACGTCAGCTAAAAATGCGAAACCACAGTCATATATGCGAAAAATGCACAACCACAGTTAAACATGCGAAAGCAAAGCGGCACGGCATCCGCGGAGCACCATCGTCGAATCGATCCATGCTCATCCTCCAAAGCTTAGCACGGAGCGACCGCTGCCCGGCCAAGGTCCGACCAGTTGCAGAAAACCTTCAGAAGCCCTCTATGTCGAGCAGACGGACGCCGGCGGCAATCCACACGATCCGAGGCATGACAGCCAACGACCGGAAGTAATTCGTGGACTTGGAGGAAAAACGCCATGGTCTGGGAATTAGTTCCGCAAGCATCCTAAGAATTACTTCCGAGGACATAGCAAAAGCACAGCTTCACCTTGCTCATGAGCCGCAGCGCCTTCCAGGGTTTGTTTGAACCGCCCTCGAATGCCGCTCCTACGTCGATTCTGATCAACTCGCAGGGGCTAAGGTCGTCAGATTTCACACAGGAGCGCGTGAGGATCCGGTTATTTGGGCTCATTTCAGGGCTTACCGGACATAGTCGACCTAGCTCATCCAGCCACTTGATTTCACCATGAAAGGCCCTAAAATCAGGGCTTTCACCACAAAAGACTTGCGCTGTGGATCAAGCCAAAAATGCAAAGATTTCTCGTGGGCTGCTGCTCTTGCGCCCGGGGAAACTGTCCCGAGATGACTTCAAGCAACTGATCGTTCAGAAGGGATGGCGCATGGCAGATGTGGCTTGCCGATGGTCAATTCGCCCTGAGCACATGAGCCGCATCGCAGCAGACGACGACCGGGACTGTAAATGGGACGATCTGGCGCGAGCTCTACCTACACTGAGCCCTAACGAACAGGCCGCCGTTAAGGCAGCTCGACTAGTGCTGGCGCCACCAACAAAACGGCCGCGCAAGACAACTGCAGTCCATGAAGCATCGACTGAAATGCCTCAAGCGATAGCGCCCCCTGCTGCGACACCCAAGCCTTTCAATTGGGATCATGATGATGATGACGATGATGATGACGATTTCGCCGGTGCCTATACCGACGGCTATCGTTGGAGACGGTACCTAACCCGCGGCGCCGAGCTTGTCGTCGACAGGGAGATCGACAACTTTGCAGCGTATGGGGCCATCCTGGTGGTGATCGCCACACGGGAAGGCGTCGATTCGGCTGGAGGTGCACAGGAAGAGTACCAGTGCGAAGCACCATCAGGGGCGCAGCGCTGGTTCGAGCCCGATGAGATTGACGACTGCCTTGTCTACAACGGCAAAACGCGAGACATACGATGAGCACGAACTCTCCAGCCGTACACGGAATTCCTTACCTCCAGGCCAAGTCAGAAGTTGCTCTGCTCGATCGCGAGTCAGCTGACGACTTTGATCAGGTCGATGTAATCCAAGCGGATAGCGACATCGAAGCAGCCTGGATGTGGCTCCATGCCAAAGGAAAAAATCCGAAGACCAGGCGCGTTATGCAAAAGGAAGTGGAGAGGTTCATTCTCTGGGCAATGCACACCCTGGGTAAGCAGCTCTCACAGATCACGGTGATGGACATCAACCAGTACATCGACTTTATGGATAACCCCCAGCCGACTGAGGTTTGGGTATCACCTACAAAGCACAAGCGCTCGAACCCAGACTGGAGACCATTTGCAGGACCTCTTAGTAAAGCATCCCAGCAGTATGCCTTGATCCAGATTGGCAGCATGTACAAATGGATGATCAAGGGTGGACGCCTGAAAGCGAACCCCGTATCGCTCGTGGCAAAGCCACAGGTCGAAGTGGACTTAACAATCAAGCGACTGCTGCCCGAGGCTGCCATCGCCTTGGCATTCGAGGCTATTGCAGCGACCAAAAGCCCACGCAAACGGGCCCGTGACCATTTCATGCTGAGCCTGTTTTACATGACCGGTGTGCGGACGTTCGAAGCGACTGGGGCAACCATGGGCAAGATCAGGCGCTCTGCTAGCGGGGTTCTGTGGTTGGAGGTCCTGGGCAAGCGGAACAAAATTCGAGATGTACCGATATCCGATGACCTCTATGAGGACCTACTGCAGTATCGCGAAGCGTTCGGTTTGCCACGTGAGGTTCCAGTTAAGGACACAACCCCCCTCCTCCTAGCCTCGAACTCAAAGCTCAAACGCGCCCATAACGACACCATCCTGAAATCGATCAAAGACATCATGCATCGCGCTGCAGCCCTCGCTGTTGAGCGCAGCCTATTTGATTTAGCCGACCGGCTTGAAGAGGCCTCAACACACTGGCTCCGCCACTCGTGCTTTAGCCACCTGGCTAAAGCTACCGGCGACCTGGTGATGATCAAGGCGCTGGCTGGTCACAGCAAAATCGAAACAACCAGCCGATATCTGCACACTGAAGACGACGCTTTGCATGCAGGGGTCGTCCAAACACTAAGCACACCGCGACTACACCGGTAGTGTTGCCGCAGGCCAAAGGCCGCCGGCATCGAGGTCGAGCGGCTGGCCGCTGCCGCAGAATGAGGTCGCGCCAAGCGCTGCACAGGTCTGCTGAGCCCTGAGCTCCGACACACCTATGAGCTCCGTGACCTACTTCACCTCGCTCGATGCCTGGCCAACCGCGGGGCTCGCTCTAGGCCCCCTGCCTAGTTGTCCTTTGTTTTGTGCCTCTCCCTTACCTAATCCTGAACGCCCTACCCTCGACATTTCATGCCGCAAAACGGTCTAACTATCAATTCAGTCATGCGGTTGACAGCTGGTTCTTCGAGATCTGACCTAATGACAAACTTCGGTTTATGGCCTATCTCTATCTGGTAGAAACGCATTTATGCTTGTCTGACCGTATGGATTCGTATGAGAATGCGGTCATCCTACCTACTTGGCACTGGTAAATCACATGACTGCAGCTGCTACTCCCCTCGATCAGTACACTTTCACTGATTTCACTCAGTTAACCTTCACCCCACAATTTGTGGCTGAACGCTTGATGATAAGCACTCAGACCCTCAAGGCCATAGAGAAGGAAAACGACCTCAACATCGCTCGTGTAGCTCGTGGATCCGTTGAGGTTCGTAGCTACACGCTCGCTGACATGTTTTTGATCGCCTCGATTCGTCGCGGGAATGGAAACACTAAAGGCTTTTCCCGCCCCATCACCTGCTCTACGTACGTACAGAAGGGTGGCACCGCAAAAACCACCACGACCTGCAATATCGGCATCGAGTTCGCTTTGGCGGGATTCAAAACCCTGATCATCGACAACGATCCTCAAGCCGATGTGTCCAGCATGCTGGGCTATGATCCTGACCAAACAACCGAAGAGCTTGTAGAGCTTGGCCTCCCTGCTGATAGAGCTGTTGAGGGCCATCTCGGCAACTTGATCCGCCTCGGTAACTTCACTGAGATGACGCTAGACCAGGTAATCAAGAAACCTTTCGGCGAGCATGGCCCTCACCTCATCCCAGCGTTTGATTCTCTGGACGACATGGACGTTGTGCTACGGAATGCCCAGGGCGCCGACTTCCGGTATTCGCTTTTCATCGAGCGAGCCCGCAAAGGCCTTCTGCCGCACTGCGACCTGTCGAGCTATGATGTGATCATCATGGATAACGCACCCTCTGGAACTATGCTTTCCCGTAACAGCCTTGCCGCTGCTGATTTCCTGCTGTGCCCTATCCGTATGGACAAATTCTCCTTCCGTGCACTTTCCCGTCTGGCGCACAAGATCAATGAAATGAGCTCCGATTTCGGCCGGGCCCCAGAGATCGTTGCAATTCCCACCATGTACATGCGCAACCGCCCACGTCTACAAGCTAACCTCGCTCGCTTGTCCAGCTTGTTCCCCGGCAAGGTCACAGAACAACAGTTGTTCCACTCCGAGGACTACTCGAAAAGCTTGGAAGACGGTGTTCCTCTCTCCCTCTGGAAGCAAGGTAGCGAAAACTCTCTGGGGGCGTTCCGAAGCGTATTTGAGGAAATGGTTGGAAGAATCAAAACGGTTTTGGAGAAGGGTAAATGAGGAGCTCTAGCCCAATTGGCAAACCAACCGTAATCCCGACAGCTGAGGGTACGAGCAGCATTCAAGGTGTTCACGTACCTAAAGTGATTCCGGAGGCCAACCTCCGGCCGATGAGTGATGTGCTGAGTGAGTTGCACCTTGATGAGGACACAAGCAGCTCAAAAGAGCCGCTTGATCGTGCACCTGTTGCTCAGGCGGATCACGTTCATGAGCCGGGCCTTGATGACATAATCTTGAGCGGGGAGCGCTTGCCAGGCGAGGCGACGTTCTTGCCTTTGACGCTCATACGCCGAGGCACGTATCAGCCACGCCGCAAGTTCGACCCTGAGAAGCTGGGTCTTCTCGCAAACACGATTGAAGATAAAGGCCTCAACAACGCGATTATCGTTCGCCCTCTAGCGGACGGTACTTTCGAGCTGATTGCCGGTGAGCGCCGGTTCCTAGCCCATGAGCTGCTCCGCAAAGACCACATCTACGCGCTCATCCGTAATCTGTCGGATGCTGAAGCGGCTATCTTGTCGGTTACGGACAACGACGCCCGGGAAGACCTTACTGATTTCGAGCGAGGTGCGAGTTACAAGAAGCTTCTCGATGACAAGGTTGTGCAATCCCAGGCGGAGCTTTCCCGCCGTGTCGGCCGTAGCATGGCCACGATCAGCCGCTGCCTTGCTTATTTCAAGCTGCCTGTGGGTGTCATTTCACTGCTGGAAGAAGATCCTGACCTGATTGGTAATAGGGTTGTCTCGGAGATGGTTGCTCTAGCTGACAAGGGACATACTGAAACCGTACTGGCAGCCGCCAACCGAATTAAAGAAGGTGCGTCCCAGGACAGCGCAATCAACTGGGCCAAGGGCGAGGTCCGGCGCAAGACTTCTCCTCAAGCACCAATCCCTCCACGGCAGATCGACTATAAAGAGCGCACCCAATTGGACGCTCGTATTGATGGGCGCAAGTTGATCCTCACCCCTCCCAAAGGCATTGATCCAGCGGAGGTCCTCGCCTACATCGAGGAGATGCTCAAAGCTCGTAGCTAATTCGCTGCCACTCCGCCGCCGGGTCCTCCGGCGGCGTGGCGTCTACGCCCTCCCCCGGTTAATCCTCTGATATTTCTGGCTTTTCACGATTTCACTGTGAAAATCTCATCCTGCGTTTTCTCCTTTTAGCTCCTATTTTTCACAGTGAAATTCCAGGTTCCGTTGCCCAGTTTTCACTGTGAAAATCAGCTCGCTCGCATCTTTTCACAGTGAAAATTTCACTCATCATCGGGGGTGTCCCGACCAGGCGTCTGACTTAACAGTCGGCATTAGCCTGGTGATCAGATCTTGCTGCTCAAACCAACACGCACAACGCACCATTCACTGCATACTGCACAGTGATAACTGCACACTGCACAGTTACCACTGTGCACATCGTCCTACCTGCTTGGGCAGCAACGAAGATGCCCGCGTGGAGACCGTTTCACTGTGAAAAGGTCCATCGAGCTTGCCCCTCGCCCAGGCCGACTCCTCGCCTCCAGCCACTGCGCGCCGACTGGGGGAATTTGTAGCTCTCATACACGCTTCCCAATGAGACTGGAGCCCCGTCCTGACTGCCGGCTACAGGCTGCGCTCCAGAACTGAGCTCTAAGATCAACGAGAGCGATATCACTGGCATCTCCCACAGGCTGATGTCGGTGTCGATCAGATCCGCTCACCCTTTCACAGTGAAAAGCACCTCAACATGGGCCGGTGAACGAACCAGCTGCTCAGACTGGTCTGGGCAGTTCTACACTCGGCCTGCCTGTCTTTTCACTGTGAATGACCACGCATCAACTGCAAGCACTCAACCCCATGGCGAGGGTTTTAATCACCACCCTTTCACAGTGAAATCATGAGCTTTCCTGGACGTCATCTGCGCCTCGAACGATCCACATATAGTGGCAAGCATTGGGGATGACGAGGATAGGCCCCCCACGCTCTCAAATAGGCTTAAGCCGCCCTTTCACAGTGAAAGGGAATACCCAAACGTCGACTCAATGGGACCTGATGCAGTCCAAAAGCTGCAGCCTTTCACTGGGTACAACCAGGTTCTTGGTCGTGAGGCGAGCCGGTTAACACGGGCAGGCTGATACGCATCCCGCTGGGCTTTTCACTGTGAAAAGATCTCTCCCTGATCTTGAGCAACTGGCCAAGGGCGCAAGCACGCGACCTGCCTGATTTTTTCACTGTGAAAATCGCGCCTCATTTTCCGATCCAGGCTGTGAGCCTCAAACCATCTACCGGCCATGGGATGCAGTTGCACCTTAAGAGCTGTCTTGCCGGAGGGGGCCTTGCATTTCACAGTGAAAAGGAACAGTCCCGAGCTGCTGGGCTGATGCTACCCAGCGCCTTAGCCCTTGTTTGGGTAACGCTTGTACGGTCGCTCCGCCTCTACCTGATGCACACCGGCAGGTCGACCCTCATCATGGATAGCTTTTCACAGTGAAAAGGCATCCCCGGCTTAGAGCCACTGGCCGAGAGCAGCTCGAACGAGATATGCCAGGTTTTCACTGTAGAAACCTGGTCACCAGATTCTAAGTTCCAAGCACCACGACTCTCAGCTTTTGCTGTTAACGCATGTACCTACTTTCCAGTAGATGACTCCACTTGAGTGGCTCCAACCATTTCACCGTGAAAAGGTAGACCTGCGCTGCCCCAAGGGGGAACAGCTTGATGCTTCCCAAGCGACTCAATCATTCGGAGCATCAACGAAGCGTCGCCTGACCAGACCTGATTTACACGAGCAGGCCGATCAACATCTCGCGGGCTTTTCACAGTGAAAAGGTTTCCCAGGTACAGAGCCACATGCCAAGGCTTGAAACACGAGAAGGTTGAGACTTTTCACTGTGAAAACTAGGGCACCTCGATCGCTGTTCCAGGACGTGTGTCTCTGCCTGGTTGGTCCCTGGCATTTCACAGTGAAAAGGGATGTCTCATGCCAGGCCATAGATCCTGGTTTGATGCTGCCCAAGCGACTCAACCTTTAGCGGCAAAACCCAACGGTCAGCTCTGGTTGTGGAAAGCCGACAGGCATCATCCGGGCTGACTAGGGAGCGAGCACGGCTGACTCGATTAGCGGATATAGGCCAGTACCCATTCCCACGGTTTGTGCTAGCAGGTCCTAGGTAGGTCCTGTACCACCACAATGGAGTACCGTCCTATCCTTCGCGTGCTTTAGGTTCACGGAGCCAAACCACAACCTGCTATCATTCGATTCATATAGCGTACGTTTACGTGTTACATAGCGGATACACAACCATGTGCTGCATATCAGCAGTACAACCTATGGCGTAAACGCCCCCAAATCAGATCTGGAGAAACGCATGTCTATTGCACTGGTATTGAGTGAAGGCTCTGGAACCATCTTTGAAAACAAGAACCGCACGTCTGACGCAGCACCTGTGATGGTCGGCTACATGGAGTTCCCGCTGAACAAGGAGCGCAACCAGAAGCTCAAGCTTGAGGTAGCCGTCTGGGTCAAGCAGAAGCAGGGTACGAACGATAAGTTCTATTCGCTGTCGGTGGGTGGCATCAACGCGAGCCTCTTCAAGGAGGCCGACAAGAAGGAAAAGGGTCCCGACTACGCGGGGAGCTTCGGCTTCAACCACGAAATGCGGATCGCGGGATGGCGTAAGGAAGGCGTTGACGGTGGAGCACCATTCATCAGCCTCTCGGTTTCACCCAAAGTAAAGCCAGCTAGCCAGCAAATGCCATCAGCTGATGCTGCAACGCCAAACAGCCAAACGCCGAATGGTGCAGTGGATACAGGTGATCCAATGTTCGCATTCTGATAAACCCCACGACCCCGCCTTAGCGGGGTTTTTTTTTTGCCTGTCGAATTGGCCAGGCACCACCCACGCTGGCGTAAGGGCTCTAACAACAGCATGGTAGGCAGCTACTGCAGTATGCGAAGTGACTGAGAGGCAGAGTGCTGTAGGAGGGCGGCTAACATGAGCGCCGGAGCGGTTGTCTAGCACCAGTCGGCCCCTTCGCAGCAAACTCGCTACACACATCAAGCCAGAGAGCCGCTGCAGAGCAGGTCACAGGCCATGACTGACCCGATTCCGTTGCCAGTTGATCTACCGCTGAACGCACCACAACCTCGTTACCACTAACCGCAGCGATTTCGCCGGCAGAGATGATGGGATCTACGGTTAACGAGCAACGTGACCACCCAAGCCTGCCCCCTTGTTCGGTTTGCTCTGGTCGACTCGATCGCCCATCGCGGGTTAAGCCCCTGCCACATCCATCCGGCACCAGGGCTCCAGCACGCCCGCTCAACGGCAGATTGTTGACCTGCCATCGCTGTGCTCATTGGTTTTCACGTGAAAACCTGGCGCCGTCAAATTGTGCCATTGCTAGATGAACGCCCCTCTCAACGGCCCGTCCCCCTGGATCCGCCGGCCGATATACGAGCTAAAGCAGCGAATTGTGCCATTGCTAGAGGATCGAGAGCGCCTAGATTGCCAAATGTGCCACGCCTAGAGCCTAAAGCAGGATCCGCCCACCAAATGTGCCATCGTTAGATGATGGTCCTGGAGATAGCGTCCACTCCAGATGTGCCACGCTTAGTGCAGTAGCTCATCTGGCTTATGCCACTTTTCACAGTGAAAACTATATCAACGATGCCGTTTACGAGCTCCGTTCAACTAGTACAAAGAGACGGAGGCAATGTGCGTCGAGTCTATCAGGTAAGAGAGGGGGTCCACGGGGGGGGCTTACTACCCTTGCCCCCTCAATTGTGCCATCGTCAGGGGCAGTGGAGGCTCTGTAGGTGTCTGATAAGGCTCAAGAATCGAAATGTGCCATCGTTAGAGCATTGCTAAAGCAATTGCTGAGGATTAGCGCGTTTGGGTGCCGCGAATCTTGGGGAAGAGTGCCATCGTTAGGGCTCGCACATATGCCCAGTTATGAGCCGCAGATAAGCTGGAGGCACCGTATTTATTGGGCTCCAGCAAATTGTGCCATGCCTAGGAAGCCCAATCCCTAGGGACGGCACATTTCAGGAGATCCTCTAGCAATGGCACAGGAAGGTACTAAACGTGGCACATAGCTCTAAGGATGGCACTGGCGACATCTAGCCCCGGCACATAAGCCTAGAAAGATGGCACTGTTGGCCCTGGAGATGGCACAGAAAAATGGCTGTAGCCCTTGTGGCGTAAGGGTTTGGGGGCTTCACTAACAAAGCTTTAAAAAAGCAGTGAAAACAGAAACAAGCTGTTGTAGGTTTTTTGCTTTCGCAATTTTGAGTCAAAAGCGAAGAGCAAAAAGCACTCTCTAGGCATGGCACAATTTACCACTGACGGTGGAACCGTAATTTCGTTGACCGGACGACAATTGATCGAGTAATGTGCCACCACAGTCACTGATGGCACAATTCACAATGGACTCAGAAACCCCCACACCGAGAGCTCCGCGAGCAAAGCGTACAACCGGAGCAACAACGGAAACTAGTCCAGCGAGACGCAAGAGAGCACCAAAGCTCCAGGTCGTTCGAGATGTCGAACCATCCAAAGCCGTTGAGCTGAGGAAGGCTACCGAAGCCCTGTCAATGCGAAACGTCTCCGCCACTAGTGACTTCACCTTCCTACAGCGAAAACTCTACAACACGCTCCTGCAGTTCGCCCAGCAACGGCCACGGGAGGAGATGGTTCACGAGATCCCGATTCGAGACGTCGAAGACAACATTGGACACACCACGTCCAATAGCCGCGACTACCTCAAAAAGGTGCTCGTGAGCATGTCGCAGACGCAGGTTGAGTTTGACTACAAAGGTGAGAGCCCTGGCCGAAAAAGCGAGTGGGGTATCGCAAACCTAATTGCTGAAGCCTACATCCTTGAGGATGGGCAAACCCTGCGCTTCTCGTTCCCACCAGATCTGAAACGCCGGCTGCTCGACCCAGCGATCTTCAATTTGATCGATCTGCGGATGCAGTACCACTTTTCAAGCTTTTCAGCGCTCACGCTCCACGAGATCACGTCACGCTATTTTGGTTCACCCATGGGTGAGACCTACCGTGCGCACTGGTCTGAGTGGAGCGTTGTGTTATCTGGATCAGCCACTCCGCACGCCGAGTTTCGCGATTTCAACAAGATGCTTGGTCGTGCTATCGACCAGGTCAACAGCATCGAGCGAAGATTCCGCATCACTCCGCACGTGACCAAGGCCAACCGGAAGATGGATAAACTCTGGTTCAAATTGGAGACCTTGGTTCAACCAGGCTTAGACTTGGGACCATCCCCGGAGCTGGTTAGCCAGGACGTATCCAAGCGCCTGAAAGCACTGTCCTTGAGCAAAAAGGATATCGATGAGCTCGGGATGACTCATGATGAAGAATACCTCCTAGCTCAAGCTGACTACACAGAAGCGCAAATGCGCAAGGAAGGGGCCAACGTTGCAAGTCCCGCGGCATATTTCAAGGCTGCGGTCGCCAACAACTACGCCAAGGCGCCAACCCAACAGAAGGGAGTGGAATCTGGCAAATCCCAGAAGCCATCGGCTAACGCTACTAAGCCAGCTGCGAAACCAAAGCCAGCGCCGAAAGCAGCACCAACGAATCAAATGGCAGACCTTTTGGAGCAGTGGGGAGCTGCTCAACGCGAGACTATCCGTGGCGAGTTCCAGGGGTTGTCGGATGAAGAAAAGAACGAGCTGGCAGAGAAGTATGACGCCGAGCTGAGGAAGGATGACTTCGCTTACGGGCAGTACCGAACCAAAGGATTGACCCCTATGGTGACCAATTGCTTGGTGGCAATCCTGTTCCAGGAACGCTTCCCTGAGACTCCGACCCCGGAAACGCTCCTTCAATTCTTGCTTAGTGCCGGCAAGATCTGACGCTTTGTTACGCGGGCTTAGCCATTTGCGCGGTCCGCTGCACCAGGTTCAATAGGGTATCGGCCGAAAGGTAAGGGGCATTCTTTAGCATTTGCTCAATGAGCAAGGTCACAACCCCGAAGCAGTCGCCTGGACCTATGGGTACCGATCTCGGCGGACGGCCTTTCGTGTTCACCGAGATGAACACTTTCCCTGGCTGATTCTCGATGGTGAACCATTTTTCGTTCTGCGCACCGTGGCCTTTACCATCGAATTTCGTCTGCATCTGCATGAAGGTGGCCAGCACACCAGGCAGCTCGCGGCCAGAAAGCTGAATACTGATTTTTTCGGCCCAGTTGAACGTCCGGGACGCGGTTGCTTCGGCAGCTTCGATCCGAATCGTATGCTCTCCGCTTCTGGTTGTATCAGATTGGAAGCACAAGGCCACCTTCGCCCCGTAAACATGCCGAGTGACGAAGGTCTTCTTGTCTGCAGACTCGCTCGATAGCTCAGAGGTAGCTGGTTCTTCACTACTCTGGATTTCGGCGGCCTCTATCAACACCTCTTGTTCCTCAGGGGAGGAGAACTGCTGATGTAAGCTTCTGTAGGTGTCACAGAGATACCTGCCAATATCTGAGTCAGCACACCCGCTATCCGACCACTGCTTGAGCTGCTGAGAAAATTTCGGCCCTTCGACCTTCCCGATGTTGATCAGCACAGGCAAAGACGGTTGTGGCAGATTGGCTACGCGGATGCGCTCGACACACCCCGGGAGGATCGTGAAAAAAATCCCTTTGAGGTAGTGCAGGGCAGTGTGGTCGCCAGCTTGCGCCCTTTCGATCGCGTCACTAAGGGCATCGCCCTCTGATTGGTAAACCTCATCGAGCACATCGCTGGACGGTATTGGGATTCGCAAACTAGAGAGCTTGGCGGATGCAGACTGGGCATCAAAACGCATATAAGAAAACCCTTGGCTCAAGAAATACCGTTACTTGCCTAACGGATACTAGCAATACAGGAAATTCTTATCAATACGTGTTATATGCTCTATTGGTATGCTTGGATTGCCCTATAGTATTTCTATGTCTAAGGCTTTGTTCAGCTCATCTTCTATGTCGACTGAGCAGCCACCCAGCAAGAAATCAGATTTCTCCAGGACGCCAAGTGCCATCATGATCAGTGGGGTTCCGATATCAATATGCTTCGCCACGACCCTGATCGCTGAAAGATCACGCAGTGAGGGTTTTGGGCGCCCAGTGCGCCATGAGTTGAGCTTTTCAAAAGGGACATGAATTTTTTCGGCCGCCTCCTTTAGGTTCTCAGACCAGGTGGCTGCGATCAGTTCATCCAGGATGAAGGTTGGAGAAGAGGCGACGTCTGCCTTTGTGACGTCCTCGAAATAGGCTGCAGTCTCATGGCTCTCGCTGACTGCTTTCGCATTGAACATCGCGGACTGCTGGATAAGGCAGTAATCCGACCAGCGGAAAACGTCCGCCATCTGCAGCACTCGAAAACCAGAACAGTCAAGAAATGCAGCGATCAGGTCGATTCGTTTTCGATCCAGTTCGTCGTGGAGGGCACGCGGCTTGGCTTTTGACTCATCCCCAAAGCAACTCGCTAACGTGTCAGCGGTGAAACCACAAGCTTTGCTGGCTTCTTGGAAAGGGAGCGATAGCAGTTCAGATCTATCGATTATGGCCTGATAAAGGCGGAGCCCTGGGTTCACTACAAATCCTTCTCTCTTAACCGATCATCAGCACAGATTCAGACACACGTTGTCGGCAGGTATCCAACAAATCATGAGTGAGACCTAAGGAATTTATGATCTCGGTGTCCATCTGATCTGCGAGTGACGATCTATCCAACCCCATAACCACGCCGTAAGCATAGGTCGAGGATACTGATAGCAATTGGCCAAGGATATCGGGTAGCGGTGATCTATTGGAATACGTTTGCAGCGCTTTTTGAATTGGGGCCGGGAATTTCCAGCGTTTCAGCAGCTCTGCACCAACCTCAGCATTGTCAAATCCTAGCTGAATCTGCTCTACGGGACGTCGGCCCGCGAAGTCGAATGGATCTACGGACTCTACTACGACACAAGCTTCTTCGGGGATTACGAGGTGAATGAGTAGTGCGCCAATGCCTTGCATCAAACCAGTCGTAAATGCGACATCTCGGTCAGCTCCGATGCTCTCGGCCAGAAAGGAAGCCATGAATGCGGTATGCAAACCCATCTTCCAGTAGGTCGGCATATCAATGCCTGGGGCGTCCGGCAGCGCCTTCAATAGGCCGGTGGTAATGATGGTGGTTCGGAAATTGTGAATGCCAATGGTCGATATGGCGTCTTCAAGACGGGAAATAGTACCGCTCCTGCCGAAATAAGCAGAGTTTGCAGTGCGTAGCACCTTCGCCGCGAGAGCCTGGTCAAGGCTCACGGCTTTCACAATGTTTGCCAGCGGTACTAAAGGGTCCCTCGACATCGCTAGCAGTTCCATTACCACCGTGGAGATCGTTGGTAAGGCTGCAGGATTCTGAAAAATTTTTGCCAGGGGTTTCATAAAAATCTCAATGAGAATATGAGTCAGCTATCCAGAGGTAGAATGTCAAATTGTAACGTCTTGATGGGGCATGGTCATTAATCATTCAAGGAGTGAGGCTCAACGCAGATGGGATCAAATGGCCACAGTGAAGTAATTACTCAACTTTTTATCTCGTACAAATACGCCTACAGTATCACTATCCCATGGTTTGGTATTTTACGTTATGTGTTCGTGATTTCACTTTATAAACGCATGTGACACATCCCTTGAAGCAAGGCCGTTAGGCGAGAAGCCTTAACAGCACACTCTTTCAGGAGACCCCACATGATTTCGCACCCTCAACACACTCAAGCGCAAACTCGATCCCTGCTGATTTCCGGGCTGTTCCCCAACGGGGAGCTGTTCTCACATGAGGTCCATGCCGACTCATCCTACGAAGCCCAGATCAAGGTGCTTGCCCAGTGTCGCTACAGCGATTTTGGGGGAGACCTAGATGTCACCGGGCTCGCGGATGCTGCGACTGGTTCGTCTGTTCAGGACGCACTTCTGTCGGCTGGCCAGGACCTCCTCAGTGAAGTTGAAGCTGTCGAGTATGTGATCCACACCGTTCAAAATTCCCTCGACAAAGGCCGTATCTTCTCTGCTGGTTCTGCCAGCGAGTTGAGCGCCTTTGTTGAGTTCTTCGACCTCATCCTATCCGAAGCCCCTCATACGTTTGACGGTTTATGTTCAGGCGCTACGGTGGCAGATGATGAGGAAATTACCCTTGATTTCGAAGATTCCAGTTCCGCCGAGTTTGCGCTCGTACCGGCCGATGCACTGCTGGTGCTGGCGACTGCGGCACTGGAGGAAGGGAGGGCTGCTGCCGCATATCAAGTACTGACGATGGCGAGCATCACCCGTGTTGCACTGAGCAAGGCCTGCATTCGGGCCTTGGTTTAAAAAGGACCTTCTGGACACTCTCCAGAAGGTCCTTTTTTTTTACCACTGTATTTTCAGTTGGTGTAACTCGCTGATGCGCGCACACAGCTGATCCTCGATGAGAATCACCTGGCCTTTCAGTAGCACTCGAATACTCGCAAAGTGTTCACCCTGCACCCATCCCGCCCGCACAGGATCAACAAGACATTTGATACTGCCAGTCAGATCGGATGCGATGAAGATCAACCCCATTTCCCCATCAATGCATGTGGTTTCGGGTGGTTCTGCAATCAAGTAAACACCCTCAAAGCTCCGGCCAGCTAGAAGTGTTGCTATGTGGTGGTGATGGCCGCTTGCCGCATAGGTTTCAGCGTTGCAAATCATAGAAATTCCGTTGAGTCAGTAGAAAATGCGCTGTACCTAAGGTATAGTAATTTTTTATACAGATTAGTTATATTTACTTTTCTGAATCTTACATCATTGAGGGTTACAGATGAGCAAGCTGGCTGAGTTTCGCGCTGCTGAAAAAGCTCTGCAAGAGCAACTTTCTGCCTTGGAAGCGCTGAAGAATGATTCTGGTCTGCAGCGCGAAATTGAATTCGAAGAGAAGCTCAAGAGCTTGATGCAAGAGTACGATGCGAATTTGGGCAAGGTAATCGCTATTCTCGATCCGGCTTCGGTTCAGCGCAAATCGTTTACAAGCCCTGATAGCAATCGCCAGCAGCGCAAGCCACGTGAAGTCAAAGTCTACAAGAACCCACACACCGGTGAGACTATCGAGACCAAAGGTGGCAATCACCGGCAGCTGAAAGAGTGGAAAGCGCAGTGGGGCGGTGATGTCGTTGAAGGATGGAAGAACTAAGCAAGCCTAGCTCCTCAGCTGAAGACCGGCCGCAGAGGCCGGTTTTTTGGGCCATAAAAAAACCCGCATATGTGCGGGTTTATATTTAAGAGCGCTTACCTTGAAGCCGCTGCTCTACAGCTTTTCTCATACGAATTTCGTAGTCAATCCGCTGCTCATACCGAGCTAGAGCCGTTGCATCGGGCTTGGTCTCGTTGTTGCGCCACCGGTAAATCGTCATTTTGGTCACCCCAAGTGTGGTGCCCATGTCTTCGTCGTCATTGGTACCGAGGCGTTTCATCCAATCGGTCAGAATGACGCTCATGTCTCGGTCGAAACGCTTAAGGCGTTCCCTGCGGTGCGGTTCTTCTGCCAGAAGTCCCCGAGCCTTTTCCATTACTTCATCCGGCACCGACGCTGTACGACCATAAATGTAGGAGGATAGGCGAGGGAGACCGATACCCAGGGCAAAGGCATAATCTTGATTGCGCAAGCCCAGGTCAGAGCCAATCTTGACCAATTCTTGCTGATCTGCCGAAAGCTCGGCACGGCTGCCGCCGCGAGGACGCTTGGTGCTAGCGTCAGCTGGTTTGGTTTGTGACGTAGTGTCCGTCTCGTGCTCTTCGTCCGAAGGCTTAGGTTGTACAAGGCGCACCATTGGATCTTGATCCATGGCATAAATGCCGGAACTGGCCACTGTTTGTTCTCCGTTGATCACTCGTTTAAGTGCTGCGGCCATTTTGATGGTGGCAGCTTCTGTATCGATATCTCGATCGTGGTCTACTTCTACCTGGTCGGCAAGACCGACCTGCTCCAGCTCTTCACCCTTTTCCTGCATGTCCTCGATGGAGCGATGATTGATCAGTAGCTTCTGGCGGTCCCGGAGGACTTCTCGACTTACGTTATGCGCTACTGCGTAGACAACGGCATACACAGCGTCTTGATCTTCGATTTTTGCCAGCATCGAGCCAAAGAAGACCTCAAGCGTCCTTTGCATGACCTCATCAAAATCTGTGAGTTCGCACTTGTTCTGCCGAAGCTTCACCCTGCAGATTTTGCGGACGCGCTCATCGCGGTCCATCTCGTAGGCCAAGCGGTTTACAAAGGTGCGCGATCGGTCCGTGTTCGAGATGTAAGTCCCGCACAGCTTTTCGAAGGTCGAGGGAGGGCCGGAAGGCTCGGAGGAGGGGAGATGCTCGATGTCGGTGCCTAGTGCAAGCCCTGAAGCAGTTTCTTGCTCCAGGGCTTCAAACTTTTCTACTGCCATAAAGGGCTCGTTGATTTATCAATCCTACGCAGCCACGGTATCCACAGATCGATCCAGTTGAGGGAGAGCGACACTCCTGAATTGCGCCAGAGAACTGGAGACATCAAGGAGGACATTGATGCCGGCAGCCAAGATCTCAGTCTTGATCTCAGGGTAGGCACTCATCGCTTGCTCGATCCGCTCACCTACTATCCGCATCTGGTCCGCTCTGTTGAGGTCATCCACCCCAAACACTGTGCTGGGGTTCTGACCAGGCTCAACACCAAGGGCGTCCAGGCCGATCTCGATTGGGGAGTACTCGTGAATCATGAAGCATTACCTCTGGTAGCGGCCACATAGGGTCGCCTTTATTGATTATACGTACGTGACAGATAACGTCAATCAAATCCATAACGCGTATGTGGAAGATTGGCAGGTTTCAATCGTTGTACTGTGCATTACGCAGGCATGAGATTGGTGAGGCAGGAGGGGTCAGATACAGGTCAGCTGGATTGCCTGTTCGAAGCCGAACAGTGCCGCACGAACCTCTGTGACATCAGATGCAAAAGTTGACGCGATGACGACACCTGCAAGCAAAATTTCCGTCTTAGCTTCTGGGAAGTCTGTCATCGCTTTGCGCATGCACTTCGACGCGCACTTGTTGGAGCAGCTTTTATTGAATCTCGGGCAATTTGGCTTGCCATCTGTTGAAAGGCACCCGAGCGACGAAAGACCAATTTCCGTAGCTCCCTGGTATGTGTCAAAGCTGAAAGACATACAGTATCCCTATCTAGTCCGTTGATTGGCGCTGTTTGTCAAATTATAGGGACGTGATGTCGGAGGGGTCAACGAATCGGCGCCAGAAAAGTTCCGTAGTAAGCTAACTTTAATGCGTGCAAAATTTGGTATGCACGATTTTATGTCTGCAAAAATGCGGTTTAGGGATGGCGTATCGAAAGTGTAGTTTATTTTTGGAATAAAAAACCAGCACCTTAAATAAGGCGCTGGTTTATGTGGTGCAGTTAGAGAAAGACATCGCCATCAGGAACAATGAGAATGTCGTCTGAGGTGTCTACCATGCTGGTTTCACTCTCGAACAGGTCTCCGGTAGATCCAATTACAGGTATAGCCTTTACTTTGCTCGGTTGCGTGGTCCTTTTTGTCAGGATGGCACACTGAGCAACGTTAGGCTGCTTTACTGTCGGGCGCGGGCTTATGCCGTTGCTTTGGGGGAGGCACTTGAGGCTTGAGGCGTTGCTTCTTTTGGGGGGATATGGAATGTCGCTCAGGTCATAGGACTTAGGCGTATCCCGCTTGCGCTGAGGTTGCTCTGTATGTCTGTGTTCGTATGTTTTGCGAGATCTAAATTCCGAGGGGGGGGGCTGAGTCTGGAGTGCTGGCCAGTATGTAAAATCCCCTGTTTTCCACCAGGCAATTACTGGAAAACATATAAGGACTGTCAAAACAAACAGCGTTAGCTTGTTCGCCACATCTGTCATTGCCACTAAAACAATGTAAATAAAGATTGTGACAAACCAAGTGGATACATGCCTATTGATACGTTTCATTCGGTCTCCTGGGTTTACCTTATGAAAGGTGATGCTGCACATGGCTGTGCAAACAGAAGGCAAAAAAAACCCCCGTTTCCGGGGGCTGTGTGGCGTTAGAAGATGAAATCCCTCTTCAGGTCTTGAGTCGTTGGTTGAGATGCTGGCTGGCCAGAGTGTGCGGTTGGAGGAACAGTGTATGGGTTCTTCACCGCCGGTAGCGCAGGGATACTCAGGGGGGCACCCAACTGATCCCGAACAATCACACTCTCTACAGAGGGGTTCCTGTAGGCATCAATTTGGCTTTCAGTCAGCGTTACACCGTGTGCCCTTAGCAAGGCACGCCAGTCGACCTTCCCTTTACGTGCGGAAAGCAGAACAGAAACACCATCACTTTGATGTCGTTTGCGGCCTGGGGGCATCTGCGATAACAGAGCACTCCGGGCTGCCTCCTCGCGAGCAGTGGCTTCCTGAAGGACCCGGTTTGCTTGCTGCCAGGCGGCCGCTGCAGCCTCCCATTCATCAGTGCTCCATTTTCCTGTTTGTAGCCGGTCCCAAAAGTCGAGCTCGGCCTTGAGGATTTGATCTATCCGCTTCTGATTTCTAGGGACCTTGAGCAGCACCCCGTTAGATCCGTCGAAGGAGTAGTAATGAGCGAAGCGGGCTTCAGCAACAAAGATCTGGTGCTGAACCTGGTCAATGTATTCCGGTGGGACGATTCCTTTGAGTGCAAGCCCATGAGCAGTCTCCCCGGGGCATTTGATCTCAACTGGGATCTGCTGGAAGGGGTCGAAGCCATCTAGCGATGCACGGATGATCGGTATTGAGTCACTTTCAGCGATGATGGGCGTTACGGTGCTGCCGGTGTGCCTTTCGTAGGCAGCCCTTGCTACGGGCTCCAACTGATGGCCCCTAGCGCGAATTCGATCGACAAAGGGGTTCGCTGGCGGGGGAGGTCCAATGCCTAGCCTGAGACGGAAGAGTTCGTATGAGCTTCGGAACTTCGACGTCCCCATAATCTGGGGCGCCTCACTAGCTCCGATCCCTCCACTTCGCCAGGCAAACCATGCAGCTGAGTTTTGCTGAGCCTCTGGGCCCGTGATGATGCGCATTGCCATGTTGCGATCTCCTGGAAACGTGACCTGCACCGGAACGGTGGGAGGCCTGATAACGGGAGATGCATAACGTACTAGCTGAATCTTGATGCCCTTGGTTAGCTCCATGAGCAAAGGGGGGAGAGGAGAAGTGAGGGGGGAGGGCGCAAACCCTGAAGACCGGCTGCCAAGCAGCCGGTCGCATACGGCACCAGCGTTATTCGCCGATCCTCATCGTGCGAGGAATACCCAGCTTAGCGTTTTGCATACGCAGATCATCCAGCGTCATCGAGGGATCTGACGACGCAGCAGCTGAACTGGCGCAGCCCCGGAAATTTTGGCAAACCGTGTGGATTACCAGGTTCGTTCCAGCGAGGTTGTCGACGTTCTGGCCGTTGGTGTTTTGTGCAGCGTCAGATGCTGCGGTTAGGCCTGAGGTGACGTTGTTCCCCAGTACTCCGGGGTCACTGCAACTGCTCAACAGTAAGCAGGTCGTGAGAGAGACAGCCACGGACGCGCCCGTAGCCACAGCATTGCCAACGGCAGTATGGGCTTCTTTGTACTCTGAGGCTGGACCCGCATAGACCTCACTGATTGTGTAGGTGACCTTGGCATCGCCCGCAGTCTGGTTGTAGCCAGCTTTCTTGAGAGCCTCATTCACATACGCAGTCATATCAGCCAGGGCGGCGTCTTCGGTTACAGCCTTTACTGTCAAGCCATCCACAAGCCGTGCGTTGATCTGAGCTGCTTGAACGCGTACCGAGCCTTCCTCAACGGTGATTGGTTTTGCGGCACAGCCTGGTAAGGCGATGATGACGCAGGTGGCAGCTAATGCGGCGATTGCTTTGTTGATCACGTGGAGGCCTCAGGAGTCTTGATAACATGTAACTATAATACTGGGGTGAGGTGCTCCAGGCTAGTGGCAAAATGATTGTGCCGAAAGTGGAGTGGCGCATCGATGCGGGATTGGGCAATTCCGTAAATCCCCATCAGAAGCTCGCGGTGTTGGTCTACGTACAAAAACACGGAGATGTGTAGCAGGACAAGAGGAGGGCAGAGGAGGTGTGGGTCAGTGGGCGGCCTAGCGTCACTGGGAATCGTGAGAGAGGCAGGGTAACTCACGACTTAGGGTAAGAAGCCGACAGCCCGGGCTGCCAACGACAGACAAAAAAACTGGGCCTTTGATATACAAAGAGCCCAGTCCTGGTAACCACAGCTGCCGCGGCGCTGTAGGTGGAGAATCCACCGTTACCAAGACTGAGCTCACCTCTTTATCGCCATTAGGATAGTCGACAGCAGTACGACGTCCTGCTTGGCTAGCTTGCGAATCCCCACCAGTTGCACCTGGCTGCTATGTAAGGACCTATGTCCGGGGAAGTCATTTGCGCTGCTCACGTAGTGGTGAGCGACCTGAGGGATAACCGCTTCGACCTAATCGTCCAGCTGTGTTGTCAGTTCCTGGGAGAAGCCCGGACTCGACTATTGTCTGATCTCAAAACTGGCGGTGCATCACCGAGTCGAGAACACAGAGGCAAACACAGGGGATGCATTAGGGAGCGGAGATATCAGGCGGTATGTGGGTAATGCGCTAACCCGTTACCGTGTTGCTGACTACAAAGGAGGCTTCGCGACCTCGGACCTGACTGGCTTCTCCAGTGGGAGTATCCGTTAACTTTGCCTCAGGTGATGTCGAACATGGACTGATAAACAGGTTTTCCTCTGGACAAAAAAACCGGCCCTTAGGCCGGTCATACAATCTGGGGAGCTCACGTTCCTCGTTTTGCTACGGTTGTGGATGCCAGGAGGTCGAAAATGAACTGGGTTTTCACAGTGAAAACTGGAACAGCGACGTAGACAGCCAGCACCCCGGCCAGTGCGAGCGGGTGACCGATGCTCAGCAAAAGCAAGACGGACATGATCTTCAAGGTGGTGCGCAGTATGCACTGCCAAGTGGACAGATCACCTGTGAGAGAGAGGGTCCTGACGCGGAACAACAGTTTGCCGGCCGTTGTGCCTTTGCAGGTCCTGGTCAGAGTTGCTTCATAGATCAACCACACGAAAGGCAACAGAACAAGGAAGTACGGGGCGAGGCTCAGCGCAGCCCCTTCAGTCCAGCTCAGGCCCGGAGTAGCAGCATCGAATGGGCCCGACATATCGACATGGGCGTTGTGCGCCATGATGGATGCCAGAAGCGCTAGTGATCCTCCTAGCACCAGCGACACCAGAGCAAAGTCAGTCGTGGTTGCCGCTATGCGCTGAGCCACGGTCAGCAGTTTGGAACCAATTTTCATCTTTCAACTGATCTCCTGTGGGATTAGAACATATCGCCCATCGCGTCCAATGCTGCCAACTGCACGAGTGTTGGCTCAGTCGGCGTTGCGTCTTGGGCGGCAGGTAGTGAGTGGACCTCATCCGGGGTATCTGCGGTTGGGAGCTGCTGAGCCTGCAGTTCGATGTTCGCTTCCTGAACATCCGTACTATGGATGGGGTTGGATAGGGGAGTGATTGGCTGTGTCTGTACGCGTTCTGCCTGGACCTCATCCGCCCCACTGAGCAATGGATCACCAACCGGAGCGGCTACCGGCTCGGGTTGCCGGGGAGAGTGGACCTCCTCGGCAACGTGTGGCGGGATAGCCGGAGCCGCTGGAGCTTGAGGTTCTGGGTGACCCAAAATCTCAGAGGCCTTGACCGTTCCAGGTCTGGCTGTGACCTCCCGCTGCTTTGGTACCCGCTTTTTGCGAGCTGGCGGTTCTGCGCTTTCACGCCTGGATTGGCGGCCGGTCGGAATCATGCCCCCTGGCCCAGCAAGTGCGGCATTGAGAGCTTGGTCTAAGGTGCCGGCCGCATTGTTGCTCAGAAACCATTGGTAAAAGACACCCCTGATTAGAGGTGTGTCTTTTCCGTATGGCAGTTCGGACATGAACTCCAGCAAACCTGGGCAAACATCTTCTGGGATGTTCAGATTGATTTTTCGCTCAGTTTCATTAGGGTCATATACACGAATTAACTTAGCCATTTACAGCGGACATCCTTTTGGCATTCGCATTTACGATGCTACGGATGATTTGGCCAAGGGCATATCGAGCAAAGCCATCAGCAACAGCCCAGCGAGGGTTTTTCACCAGAATGCTGTGTTTCCATACCTCTTTAGCACGCCCATAGATCGCCTCGGCACTTCCACCAGCAACCAGAATGCCATTAAGCGAGCGAGCATCATCGGAGAACAACGAGTTACCCTTAGAGATAACCTCTTGAACCACATGCTGTTGAGCTTCGGCCACTTGGGCTTCAATGTTAATTTGCTCGCCGAACTGGAAAAGGAATTTAGTGCTGAACGACTCCTCGCACTCGACAAGGCTGGCTTGTATTTCGTGCTTACCGAGGATACGACGCAACTGCTCAGCAGCAGCACTCATTCCAGCACAAGAGTCAGCACCCCGCTCAATGTATTGACCTTCCCGCATCAGAAGGAAATCAGTCGAATAATGGCCGCCCTCAATGACGCCATAGGACTTTGGCCTTCCGTTCGCGCCATTGATCAATTCCTCTACTGGGATCCCTGACTGATCCAAAATGTAGTCGCAGTAAGCACCCATTGGCTGAGGGAGCGCTTTCAACTCGACAGTATCAGGTAGTGCTTTCTTGGTGCGCTCAACCAGACTGTCTTTGCGAGAGCCGAACAACTTGGACGGAGTACCGATGATGACAAATGCTTCATCAATCCCTTGAACGCCCTTGGCACGGAGCCGGGTAAAAGCAGACTGAATAAGAGCCAGATATTCCGGGGTGTCCGTCCAATTGTCGTTCAAGCCAATAGAGGAGGTGAGGTTGCCCTGGAGGCGAGCGGTATCGCCGGTGAAGTATGCCTTCCCGTCGACAATCTCGGTCTCGGCTTTGGCGCGAGCGGCAGTCGTTGGGTCGGTGAGTTCGACGGCAGGAACCGCCAGGGTGGGGTACATGACCTGAGTGCGCTTACCTTCGTGATACGCGACCACCTTAATGGCGCTAC
Organism: Pseudomonas sp. SA233; assembly: GCF_054792385.1. NCBI lineage: Bacteria > Pseudomonadati > Pseudomonadota > Gammaproteobacteria > Pseudomonadales > Pseudomonadaceae > Pseudomonas > Pseudomonas sp. SA233. The sequence continues at coordinate 310,074 of NZ_CP096450.1, forward strand.
GACCCGCATCCAAACCGATTGCTACGCGACCTTTCATGGAATTAAACCTATATAAACCAGAGACTTAGAGGGGTTAATGATGCGCACTGCACAGTGTGCAGTACCTACAGATCAGTACGCAGTAGCTACTGCCCTGTATGCATTGAGTCGAGTCTAAGATACATAACACGTATTGACAATACTGGATAAGCACAAAGAAAATTCGCCAGAACGCGCCCCTCGGCGCGGCTATACACAACCCCCCGGCGAACGCTTAAACAATGGCTATACACAACCCCCCCTCCATCGACGATTTCGAAGAGCTGCGGCGCAAAGGCAAAGAGTCGGTCGACACCGCCGTCGACTACCTGATCCGCATCGATCAGCTCCTGGTGCGCATGGGCGAATTGCTCTACGTCATGCAGCCGTTTCAGACGGGGCGCATAGGGATCGATTTCAACCAGCACCGAGGTCAGTCCAGGCCATTCGTACGGGTGTACCGCAAGCTCAAGGCCGGCAAGGGAAAATGGATGTCCACGAACGTGAGTCATAAAGGGCTGACGAAGAGAGTGAAGCGTGCACGGGAGTTCGAGCCGAACCACAAGCTGGTACTGATCCTGTGCGAGAGGGTTTCCAAGCTCTTTGACCTTAGAGCGGAAATGCACGAACGAGTACGAAATATGAGTCATGGCGTAAAGCTAACGCTCAAAGCACGCGAGGATGATTTGTCTTCTCTTGAGACATTGGTGGGCAGCATGCTGGACCAGATCGAAACCAAGTTTGAAGGAGAGCTCGACGTGGACGAGTAAACCTTAATCTGATTCGCGAAGGCCTTGTCGATTAACGTCGGCAGGGCCTTTTTTGTGGCTGAGCGGAACCGGAAACATTGCGGTGTCAGGCCAAGTAGGAACCGGGCTATGGGCAAAGCGGACTAGAAGCAAACCGGTGTTATGCGCAGTGAGACCCGCGGCTATGGTTAAGCGGGCCAGAAGCCTACCGGTGGTTTGGCCAAGTAGAACCCGGGCTTGCTGGGCGCAGTGTGATCTGGTTGCGGAGAATTGCATTCGCATTCGGTGGTGGGCCGAGTTTTACCTGGGCCGGGCGGTGTTGGATCCGAGCCGCCTCGCGCCCATCCCCTTAATCTAATTTTATTTACTTCATTCATCTTCTCTTATTCTGGTCGCACCATAGATCTCGTTCTGGCGCCGGCACTTGTGTCAGAATCTCTTTTGCGGCTGCCCGTTGTGTCACGTCCCATTGTGCAAGTTTGGTTTGGGTGTCCGCCCGTGCTGCTGGCTGTTGTTTGCCTGCCAGTTCTGTCTGTGCCGCTTGTGACTCTGCGCCGACCGGCTCCTTCTCCCTGCGAGGCGTTGAGCTCATTCTGCCGCTGTAGATTCTCTTTTCTCTCTTCTCTTCTTCAGCTCCATTATTCCACTGCGACTTCTACATCTTCTCATGCGCGTGCGGATTTGCGTGGTACCGCCCAGTTGTTCTCGCACCAGTTCTATTTGGTGAATTGTGCCATCGCTAGTTTGGGTTCTTCTTGTTGCGCTGTCGCATTGGCATTTCATTATTCCGATGTCTGTGCTGCCGGTGCGCGCTTGACGCTTTTGCTTCCTCCGACAGCATAACCATTTGTGCCTCTCTGTCTCAGATGACCGGTCCCTGCCAGGAGACCTTTCGGTTGCGCCTAGCAATACAGCCCACCAGCTGCCGGTGGCGACCCCAAGAAGGATCTGACGGGGGAGGAGAGCGACGGGCTGAGAAGGATGCGACGGGGGCGGCAGCGGCGGCCGTGCAGAAGCTCGGTGCTGATCCTGCAGCTGGCCTCTGATGATCGCTAGCAGTCGGTGGTGGGTGCCGTGGGATCTGTGCGGCGGTTCGCGACCATTGGCTTGCCCGGTGCTGCTGTTTGACCAGGTTGGCAGAGTGCGATGGGTGGCGCCCGGTGGCGGGTGGTGTTGGATCTGAGCAGGCTGTGTGCGATCCGGCTCGCGGCGTGTGACGCTTGGCTGTCGGTGGTGGCGATGCAGGACCTGTCTGCTCATCTGGTGCGGTGTGTGACCCGGTCAGGTCCGTCTCAGCTCGGGTTGCTTGGAGCTGCTTTTCTCTGATCTGTGTCTCGCGGGGGAGGGTGCTTCATTGTCTTCATGTCTCTCTGCTCTCTACATGCCAGTACTCTGCCTGCAGGCTTCCTTCCCATCCCTGGTCGGAGTGTGGGTGCCGCCGGGGCCGGCTTTTATGGGCTGGTATGGGTATAAATGGTTATGCACCTGCGCCACGCTTTTCCTACCCCCTGGTCATAAATGGTTGTGCTCGCACCCGGAGCTTTGCCTTGCCAGTATCCATAAATGCTTATGCCTGCATTCGTAACACGTAACTATAATTTGTCTTGCATCCATGCAAATCTATAGGTATCGTTGAGTCATAAATGGTTGTGCTTAGGAGCCGCCGCAATGAGCAAGTACGGTGTGATGAAACAGGTTGGAAAGGGCGTTGGAGCGATTGCTCTGGCTGTAGCGGCTTGTCTGTTTGCTGCATACGCCCGCCACGCTTTTGGTGGCTGGGTGTTCGCGGGCTCATTGCTCCTGGTGGTCGCAGCCAGCATCCCAATGGTCGTGTTCTTCAACCTGTTTGCTGATCCAAACGCGAAGCGCAGCAAGAAGGTCCCGCTCATGGATCAGGAGGAGGGGCATAACCCCTTCAACGACTGCTTCAACAATTTCAACCGAGACGACTGATCTACCACTCGCACCTCAAGGAGGCCGGCAATGGCCGCGAAAGCTTTCACCCCAAACACAGACCAGGCTGTTGCCCTGGGCAGCACCGCCAAGCGATTGCTGATCCGCGCCAAGGCGGGGGCCGGCAAGACCTCGCTGCTCATCGCGCACGCCCTGCGTTTCCCTGACCAGCGCCTGCTGTATGTCACCTTTGGCAAGGCCAACAAGGAGGACGCAGCTGCTCGCTTCCCTTCCAACGTCACCACCAGGACCAGCCATGGGCTTGCTTGGGAGGTCGGTGGCCAGTTCAAGAAGACTGGCAAGCAGGATGATCTCCATCCGTCCCAACTGGCCAAGCAGTACAAGATCCCCATGGCCTTTGCTCGCCACCTGTACGTCACTCTGCACAACTTCATGGTCTCGGCAGATCGGGAGATCCTGGCTGCGCACGTGCCCACAAAGATCGTTGGCGATGACCGTCAGAAGGCTGCGGAATGGGCGAAGCATGTGTGGGCGGATCTGCAGCGCTTGCGTCAGTGGTCTCGTGGGTGCGGCGAAAGCCAAGCCGAGCGAGCAGAGTTTCTGGAATCCACCCCCCTGCGTATGCCGCACGACGGCTACCTGAAACTGTGGAGCTTGGGTGACCCGGACCTGAGCCACCGCTACGACCAGATCCTGCTGGACGAGTACCAGGACACCAATCCGGTCTTTGCAGCGGTGATCCTGCGCCAGAGCTGCCCACTGCGCTTGGCCGGTGATGACTTCCAAGCCATCTTCGGCTTCCGAGGTGCTTACAACACCTTCGAGCCGTCGCAGTTCGATCAAGTCGTAACGCTGAGCGAGAGCCACCGTTATGGCGCCGGCATTGCCGAGCTCGCCACCATGCTGTTGCGTCAGTTCGCCGGCGAGCAGGACCCAGTGCGCAGTTCGCGCCATGAGCTGACTACCCGATTCGCCGTCGACCGCACCAAGCCTTACGCGATCATCGGGCGCACCAATGCGAAGCTGTTCGCCAGTGCGGTCCAGTTGCTGGAAGGCCAGCGTCTTCACTTCGTGGGTGGCGTCAACGAGTACCCGTTCGACAAGCTGGTTGAAGTGCACCACCTGCGCGCCAACACGGGTGTCCGTCTACGCGATCCTTTGCTCAGTGCGTTCCGCTCGCTCCAGGATCTGGAGGCTTATGCCAACGACACCGATGACAAAGAGATCCACGCCCTCATCAGTGTTGCCAAGCAGTACGGCGATCAAATCCCGAGCCTGGTACAGCGCATCAAGGATGCCTGCGTCAGCGACATCAAGGATGCGACCGTCACTCTGTGCACTGCCCACCGTTCGAAAGGGTTGGAGTTCCCGCAGGTCGTACTGCTGAGCGACTTCCTCAACCTGATCACCGATGCCGGCCTGCCGCTGGTGCTGGATACCCCGGAGTTACGCCAAGAACTCCACCTGCTGTACGTGGCACTGACCCGTGCGATGGAATCCATTGAGGTGAATGAGCAGATCCAGGCAGTGCTGCGTTACTGCGAGGCCGCTGGGGTTGTGGGTGAAGCGGTACGACCTGTGGCGAAGCACACCGAACAAGCAGGGGGGCTCGTGCTGGTTGTGAGCCCTGAACAAGAGGCCGATTCCTTCGCTGCTACCACCGGCGCGGGGGCGCACTCCAAAGTGGTCGAGCTTGTCGGCGCCGATGCCGCTCTGTTGTTCGAAGGCGATGTGGTTGAGTCGCGCATCGAGCTGGCCATCCTGCGCCATGCCGCACTGACCGCGGTGGCGATCGCTGGCGTTGTCGGTGTCTCCGTATCCGAGGCGGCCGACACCGTGGCTTCGATGGTTCGCCAGGGCCGCCTGCATGGTGGCTTGTTCATCGGTTGCCCAGATATCACCTGGCGCCTGGTCAGTGACCTTCACCTGGATGTGGCCTGATGGACTACCTACTGATCAGTGCTGGGGGCTGGCATGGCTGACGATTTCATCCGGATCTTCTACCCCCGTGAAGCGGGAGGCGTGTCCAGGAAGTCATCCGTATCCATTGACCCGCTGATGTTCGAGATCTTCGTCAAGATCAAGGGAAGCATCGGTGAGGCCCGGGACGTCCTGAGGGAATGGGCAAAGGCTGCGGATGCCGAGCGTACCGATGCGAACAACCGCATGGGGAACTCTCGCATTGTGCAGCAGCGGATGTCTCAGGAAATTCTGGACATGGTCAATGAGGGCATGGCAGCTCGGGCGGTGAAAGAGGCGGCGGCCGCGGGCCAGGGGAAAGCTCGGGGATCTCGACGGGGCAAGGGGCGCGTGGGTGTCGAACCCTCGCATCAGCTGCCGGCGGTCACCGGGCACCTCTCGGACGATCACGAGTAGCGTCATAGCTGGTGCTCATGATCGAGCCAGGCGGGCAGGCTTCGAATGGTTCGTTTGTGTAACTGGTCAAGTCGGCGCGCATGATTGCAGAGCAGTGACTTGCTTTGCCTACAGGAGGTTTGGAGAGAGGCGGTGCACGACACGAGTGTGTCGCTAGGAGGAGATGACTCACCCTAACGTTTCCACACCCAACGAGCAATACCCTGGGCAGGCTTGTTGAAGAAACGGGGCGGCGGTGCACCTCCCGATCTGGATTGAAATCACATTAACTTGACCAATATCACCGGCGGACTATTCGTCATTTTTTAACTACTATGCGTATTGGTACGCGTTAAGAATCTGAATAGGAGTATGTATGTCACTTGTGGATGCCTCGCGCATGAATGGCCCGATCCTGCTGATCTGCACCTTTGCATTTGCGTTTTTCGTCGTCGCGGTCTTGAAGCGGCGCAAAGGCTATTCAACCAAGCACTACCAGTGCATCCCCCTGCTCACCGAGCGCGAGCAGGACTTCTTCTGGCGACTCAGGGAGGCAGTTGGCAACGACCTGGTCATCGCTCCCCAGGTGGTGTTCGGTGCCTTCATCAAGGTGAAGGCCACCGCCATGACCGACAAGAACCATGCAAGGCATATGGTCGCCCACAACCGCTGCGACTTCCTGCTCTGCGACAAGAAGCTCAAGCCGGTGGCGCTGGTCGAGGTCGACGACTCCACGCACAACAGCTCTAAGGCCAAAGCAAAGGACCGGCGCCGCGACGAGTTGATGAAGGCTGTAGGGGTTTCCGTGCACCGGTACCGCGGAATGCCGTCGGCCCGAGAGATCCGCAGGGACCTGAAGCTGTAGAGCTCAGGACCTTTCCAACCCGGAATTCGAACACAGTAGGTGAGCAATATGAGTGACTTCGATTCATCCAGCGAATACTTCGCTCGCGCAGCAGATACGGCCGGCGAGGGGAAGCTGACATTCAGGGGGCTGTTCGTTGCCTTGCTAGGGCTGTACGGCATTTTTGCGGCAGTCAGCATCTTCGCCCTGTACTTCAAGGTACCGGTCAGTGGTGAGGATTTACAGCATGCATCCTGGATGGTAACTGCCCCCTCCATTCTCCCCATTATCTACGGGGTGTTGTTGGTGCTGAGCATCATGCTCGCGCTGCAACTAATCAGCCCTATGACTATCAGCGTTGCCGTACTCATGGCCAGTTTTACTGGGGGCATTTCTCCGAGCGCCTCTTTACGCAGCGCTGTTCTGGCAGGGGAGGCCAAAATCGGCTGTTACGAGTACACCTCTCGCGCATGTACCGAGATGTTGGGGCTGCCCAGTCGAGCAGCCAACCCAGATCAGTCGGCCCAGCCGAGTGTCCACCAATTCATCCCTGTCCAAGCGATGGCCTTCCTTCGGGCGCCATTCGATGTTTTCAAAGCGGATCAACTCAACCAGATGCTCGATACGCAGCGCCTGGAACTGAAAGAAGAGATCCGCAAGGGTTTGGTAATCCAGACCGACACCCTCCCCACACCCCCAACTACGAACCAAGCAGGTGAGCATCATGAGTGACCACGATTCTTCCAATGACTACTTCGATCACACGCCGGGTAAGGCAGGCGAGGGATCACTGATCTTCGCGAGCGTCTTCCTGGCAGCGTTGGTGTTGTACGTCGTGTTTGCTGCCATCAGCACCGCCGTCCTGAACTTCAAGGTTCCTGTGAGCCCCGATGATCTGAAACATGCCTCTTGGTTAGTAAATCCCCCAGCCATTTCGTTCATTGCGTCCGGTGTCAGCTTGTTCGCATTCCTGGTAGGGGCATTTCGCGCATTTGCGGGCAGTGCCTTCGGCCTGGTACTGATCATGGCTGGGGTTGTGAGTGGTACCACCATCTTCCCGAGCGTCTCTTTCCGGAGCGCTGTACTGGCAGGTGAGGCGAAGGTGGGGTGTTACGACTACGCCAGCCGTGCCTGTATCGAGATGCTGGGGCTGCCAGACAGCGCGAGCTCCGGTCAGTCGAGTAAGGCCGAGCGCCAGTCCTCGGCGCCGATCGAGGTGCTGGCATTCGTACGAGCTCCCTTCGATGTGTTCAAAGCGGATCAGCTCAATCAGATGCTCGATGCGCAACGTCTTGAGATGAAGAAGCAACTGGACGCCGACGCCGAGTAGGCACTGAACAAGGGAACACCGGCAATGCAAAAACCTGAGTTGAAAGCAGTGACTGGCGTAAACCGCAACGCGGTGTACCGGGCCCTGGGCCTCCTCTCCCTCGCGGTGGGCGTCTTCCTCTCCGGTCCAGTGCTTGTGGGTCAGGAGATGGTGAGTTGGGTGCTCCACATAACGCCAGAGCGCTTCTCTCTGCTGATACTGGCTTGCGTGGCGGTGATCTTAATCAGAGGAATCGCAGCCTTGCTGGTGACCTCGCTGGGGCTCTTGGTATCAGGCGCTGCATGTGAGCAGTACTTCGCGCTGGATGCTGCAGCAACGATGGGAGGAATAGGTATTCTCCTCCTCATGGTCGGTATCGGTGTGCTCATCTTCAACCCTGCTCACTGAGCCTCACATGGCTCGCAAAGCCCGCCTTGGCGGGCTTTGTTATTGGAAGCCGGCTGTGAAGCAGGAGGCTACGGGTTTCTACGGGAAGCGGACCGCTGGACTTTCCGTTCGCACCTACCAATGCGGTCCAGGAGATCTCTCTTGGGTTTGCAGTCTTGGTACCCTTCTACAACGATCTGTCTGACCACCGCGAGCTCTGCCAGGGCATCTGCAGTTCCTTTGATGGCGGTAGGGTCCGGTGAGTAGTAGTCCTGTCGCATCTGCTTGTCGGGAAGGTCTGCATCCTTGTACTCCTCCTCAAACCATTTGTTCAGGGTCAGGCGGATACGGGTTAGTCCAGACTCTAAGCCCAAGCCCGTTGATAACGTGAGTCTCTCCAGGATTGGGCCAATCTGTAAGTGCTTGTCTAGGTCCATGCGACGAGCAGGTCGCCAACGTGAGCGATAACCTGGCTCACCGGGGCCACATGGCACAGCTCCGGCCCGCTCTACACCTTCAGGGGTTGGCATCATCCTTGGTAGCTTCCGCTTTCCGCTGAGAGTTCTAGCCGGGCTGATGAATGAGCTTTCGTATGGCTGGGTCTCGTGTGTCCATTCCTCAACCTTTAACCTGGTCTCCAAGGCTTTGAGCTTCTTGGCCAAGCGTGAGATCAGAGTTTTCGATACCGAATGTAGGCGTGGTGTGTTGCTGGCGGAATAGACGCCCCTCCAACGTACACCTACCGTATGAAACCCGTGCTCTTCTGCCCAGTCGATTTCATCTTGGAGCAAGTGCGGGTACGGCTCATCCAGAATGACAATGCACTTCGACTCATCGTCGTACCAGTGAGAGCGGTGGTCTGCATACTCGGAGAGATCCAGGCTTGGTCCTGCCATCTCGTTAGCAGAAGGGGTTCGTAGCCCTGTCACAGCCATGAAATTAAGTGCGCGTGCGGCGCGCTTTGCCATCTTCAGGCCCTCGCACCAGTCCACTGAATCCATTCTAAGTTCGAGATGGTCGTCCGCCTCCAACCGAAAACTGGACAAGTAGATTGTCCTTTCTATTGACCGTCGGGGCAGGAGTTCCCTCAACGGGGAGGGCAGCCGGAATGAAAGGGTGGTCCGCCCTGATCGCAGGACGGGGCCATCCTGAAAGGGCTCTGGACTTTTGCCGTGCTCTTTCCAGTAGAAAGTGACAAAAGCTTGGTGTAGCTGGGCTGGTCTGCCTAGAACTGACTGGGCATGTCGCAGGTTGTGAAATCCAGCTTTATGCGCCGCTTCATCAAGAGCAGCATGATGCGGGATGCTCTCCTTTTGCTTGATGAGTTTGGCTACGCGCTTGATACCCGCAAGGGTGGTAGGTCGAGTGTTTTCGGTGGCCACGAGTTCTCTCCGGCCCTACTTGTTGCAGCGTCACCCGTCCACCGCTATGCACCAGGGCCAAAGTCATGGTCCGAAGTTTGATTAGCTGGCAGTGCTGCTCGTGCAGCTTCGCGAGGACGGGTAGCGGGCGTCTGCTGGGCGCCACAGCAGATTCTAAGCTGCGTTTTGAGTCTTTGACTAGACCAAGCACATGAACGGATCAGATGGGCTAGTGAGTCACTTGCAGATCGTCACCGCGATCCGCCCCTCTACACACGGATCTGACAATCTCTGATGAGCTTGATTTGCATCTGTTAGCATATAGGTACGTGTGAAGAATCATTTTTGCCGTTATGATTCATTTTCAGGCGGCGGCCCTCGGTATCCCGGGGCAGCGTGTAGCGATCCTCAGCGGATCCAGGGGAGGGGGCATGGCCAAACAAGATGAGATGACGAATCGATCCATCGCGATCCTGATCAACCTGTCGGCCGGCTTGGACGAAGCCGGGATTGAGTGCGGTGATGAGCGTGTACCGATCACTGCAAACTTGCGCCTGGCCGCAGCTGCGGGAGCCGCAGCGTTGTCGCAGCGAGCCAAGCGGTCGACGCCATTCTCGAACCAGACGAATAGTCCACATGTGAAGTTGGTCAAGACCGCTGCTAACTGGCTCGACCAGCTGAAGGTGGTCAAAGGGTTTCATGGCGATGTCTCGGCTGCAGAGTTTCTCGGTGTCAGCCAGACCCAGTTCTCCCGCTGGCGCACCGGCAAGGATCTCTTGGACAACTATCACGCCTGGCAGATCGCTGCAGCGCTGAGCGTGAACCCCATGGTGGTGATCGGCAGCGTTGGCTTCCACCACTCACGGGACACCGATCGCACCAGGTGGTTGGCCATGCTGTCGACGGTACTTGATTCAGAACTTCCTGCCGCTCCAATGCAGCTGGCACAGGCGCCAGCACGGGAAGCCGAGCCTGTGCAGCAGCCGGCAAAAGCAAGCCGCACTGCCAGTGGGAGCACCGAGTCGACGGCCCAGGGCAGCAAGTGGACCGATGACGAAGACCAGCGGCTCATTGCGGGATACCGGAATGGCGAAGCGATCGACGCGCTTGCCACCGCACACAAGCGCACCCCGAAGGCCATCTTGCTGCGGCTCAGCAAGATGCACCGGTTGATACCGGCCGAGCAGCTCGCGAGCTTGTGTGAGCTCTACGGCGTGAACTTGAGCAGCTCTGGGAACGGGCGCAAGACCGAACAGAATAAGAGCTCCCCGCGGCCAAGAAGGGGGAAGGCCAAGGCGCATGCTCCCACTGTCTTCCTTTGAACGATCGGGCGGCTGAAGTATCAGCTGCTGGCGCAAGGAGTACAAATGTACTCTAGCCGTACACGTGGCAGTTTGGCGGGCCCTTCTGCTACTGACTTGACCAAATGTGCCATACGAACCACCAGAAACTAACGATGGCACATTTCGAATGGCGCCAGCCCAGCGTTTCCGCGGGAGGGATACGGGGCTGGCAACTGACACTAGCGATGGCACATTTCGGCGTCATCGGGACAACGGCTTACTGAGGTGGACTATGAGCAATACCCCACTCGCAGAAGCGCCTACCCGGCGCACACTGCTGCAGCGGCTATTCGGGGCCGGCCTGGGGCAGAACTTGATCTCGGTCTGGGTGACCGAGGTCGGTAACTACGCCTTTGGCCAGGTGGTAACCGAGACGAAGGTGAAGCTCGGGCGGTACACGCTGCTGCAGTGGAAAACGTACAGAACGCCTGAGCTCGACCGGGAGGAATAGGGAACTGCAGAGGCCCAACGGCCAAGGATCGGAGCTCGCGATAGGTGCCGACCCCTTCTTGTTCAGTGTGCACTGTGGCGCCAGGTTTCGTTATCGGCTGGTGTTGCCCATTTCGAGTTGACCAGAGAATGCGATGGGGCTGTCGACATCGCACCGATACAAGGCTGCTTTTGGCAGATATTTGCCAATGGAGATCATGGCATGCGCACACCCAACGAACAGGCTGCACCCAAACTGATGGCCAGCTCAATAGAGCTGATCAGCGATCGAGATGAGAAGTTCTCTGCTGTCGTAACCATCATGGGCAGTTACGGCAACGAGTCTTTCCGGAAGGCCTTCAAAGCACAGTACCCCGAGGACTGGGCAACGATCGAGCGAAGCTACGACTTGCCCGGTCTCAATTATGGGGAGGTAGGCCGGTGTGTCGATGGTAAATGGACCTTGATTACGATCGAGCCTTCACCAGCGGCTCTGCTGGACGCGCAATACTGCGACTATCTTCGGAACCCGCCCTTTTAGCCTGCGCTTCGTTGCACGGCGCAGAGCTCACGAACGCTACACCCAATCCGGCCATTACTGGCCGGATTTTTTTTGGCCTCCAGGGGAGAGCGTAACCCACGGAGATCGTTTTGGACGAAGATAAAAGTTGCCCTATAGTTTAATAAATGTTGATAAAGGTTGCCCTATAGTTTAATTTTTGGTCCGGTCCGTAGGTAAACCAGGGGAGCCAGTCCACCTGGCGGGCGCCACTCAACTCTCGTAGGACACTGCATGCTGATCAAAAAAATCCTCACCCATTTCCACTTCTGCTGCGGCTTGGGGGGTGGCGCCAAGGGCTTCAACCGGGCAAAGCCCATCGTCGGTAACGTGCAAGCTGAATGGGAGTGCTTGGGAGGCGTTGACGTTGACCCGGCCGGCCTCGCCGATTTCAAGCGATTGTCCGGTGTTGAAGGCACGCTGTTGGATCTCTTCACACGTGATCAGTACATCCGCTTCCACGGAAAGGAGCCGCCAGCCGGATGGCGGGAGGCACTCCCAGAGGACATCCGCCGTGCGGCCCAGAACCGCCGGCCCGACACCGTTTTCATCAGCTCCCCATGCAAGGGCGCCAGCGGGTTGTTGTCGGAGAAGATGAGCCTGACCCCGAAGTACCAGGCCTTGAACGAGCTGACTCTGCGCTGTATCTGGCTGATGGCGGAGGCGTGGCGGGATGACCCTGTACCAATGCTGGTATTCGAGAATGTCCCACGCCTGGCCAATCGTGGCCGCCATCTGCTGGACCAGATCGGCGCTCTGCTAAGCCACTATGGATATGCCGTCGCCGAAACCACCCATGACTGTGGGGTCATCGGCGGATTGGCTCAAAGCCGCAAGCGATTCCTGCTGGTGGCTCGCCACGTCGAGAAGGTGCCGTCGTTCCTGTATGAGCCAGAGAAGAAGAGCCTTCGTGCTGTAGGTGACATCCTCGGTCGCATGCCTTTGGCCGGCGATATCGAGCAGGCTGGCCCTATGCACCGGGTGCCGGCTCTGCAATGGAAAACTTGGGTCCGCCTGGCCTTGGTCGAAGCCGGAAAAGACTGGCGCAGCCTGAATGATCTCGCGATCCAGGATGGTTACCTGCGCGACTTGATCATTGTTCCAGGGTACCGATCGGGATACATGGGGGTGCATGGCTGGAATGACAGCATGGGCACGGTGGCTGGCCGATCGAACCCAACAAACGGAGCGTTCTCGGTTGCAGATCCGCGAGCCAAAGCTGGCGCCCTGCAGTACCAGCAGTATGGTGTTCGCCGATGGCAGGACACCAGCGGTGCCGTCATTGGAGTTAAAAGCCCAGGACAAGGCACATTCAGCGTCGCCGATCCCCGACCGGCCATGAAACGCACAAAGGGCGACGCTTACCTGACTGGCGGGCATTACGGCGTGGTGCCGTGGCAGGGCTCAGCGGGAGCCGTCTCTGCAAGCGCCAAGCATGACAACGGCCGTTGGAGCGTAGCCGATCCCCGGCTCCCAGAGGCCAACGACAGGCTCACTTGCATTATCGAGTCGCTCGACGGGACCTGGCACCGCCCCTTCACGACTCTGGAACTGGCAGCGCTGCAAAGCCTTGTCGAGCCCGAGGAGCAGTTGGAGTTGGACGGTTTGAGCGATCAGGCCTGGCGCGAGCGGATAGGCAACGCCGTTCCGCCGGCGGCGGCGGAGGCGATCGGCCATGTCATGGGCACGACATTGCTGCTGGCAGCCCAAGGGGAAACCTTCATGCTCAGCAGCATGCCCATCTGGGTACGGCCCGTCGCGGTAGGCCTGAGCGTGTCGCAGCTGGCGACAGAATGAGGCTGATCGACCTAGGCCTACGGCTTGGGCGCCAGCTCAGCTGAGCCCCATGCTGAAGACCCTTTAGAGACCGCCGATACAGAGCTGCCGCTGATCGGCGAAACCGATGCCGGGTGCGCCTGGCATCATCACCACGACGTGACGATCACGTCATCACGATGAGAAGCATACGAATGGATGACAGAAACAACGGCCTTTTGATTGAAGGCCTGGTGCAGGGCTCCTACGACCGCATGTTCGGCCCCGGTAAGGTGGAGGCTCGCCACCACCCG